>CAWBDZ010000012.1:0-117166 GCA_963787665.1 uncultured Actinomycetota bacterium | reverse complement strand
AATAGGCACCAGCACGCACTCAGTGACAGGCACTGGATCGTGTCACGGGGGAGCCCCGACAGTGCATGCTCCTCGCGAGGTACGGCCGGGCCGTGCTTCTCTGAGGGCGTAGCCCGCCGCGGGGCGCGGCCTGCCAGGTCCGCAACGCGGGCGCCCGATGGAACCTGGGACGCGGGCTAATGCCTCTACCTAGGCGGAGAGGAGGTCGGTCCTCATGGCGAGGGACGAGGCGTTCGCCGCGTTCGTGGCAGCGCGGTACTACGCGCTCGTGCGGACCGGGCTCCTGCTGACTGGCGACACCGGCTATGCCGAAGACCTCACCCAGGCCGCATTGATCAGGACCTACCTCGCCTGGGGCCGGCTGCGCGAGCCGGAGAACGCCGAAGCCTACGCCCGCCGGACGCTGGTGCGCCTGGCCGAGCGTGCTCGCCGGAGACGCTGGACCGGCGAGGTCGCTGCCGAGCGAATTCCTGAGCCATCCTCGGCTACGGCGGTCGGGACCGGCCCGGACGACCTTGCCCTTGACGTACGCGCGGCACTCGCGGCGCTGCCCGTCGGCCAGCGGGCGGTCCTTGTGCTCCGTTACCTCGATGACCAGAGCGAGGCCGAGACCGCTCGGCTACTCGGGATATCGCTCGGCACGGTGAAGAGCCGGGCCGCGCGTGGCCTCGCCAGCCTGCGCAACGCCGGGCTGCTCGACCGTGAAGGAGGCCGCCATGAGGGATGAGCAGCAGATCCGCAACTTGCTGACCTTGGCCGCCGAGCTACCCGACGACGTCCAGCCACCCGTTCGTCGGCTGATTGAGCGGGGCCACCGCCGCCGTATCCGGCGTTTCATCGTGGCTGCCCTGACCACGGCTGCCGTTGCCGTCGCGGCCGTGGTAGTACCGCTCGTTCGTAGTCCCGCCAGAGGCAGCTTCACACCGAGCCACGTGACGATCCCAAATCTTTTCACTGGACCCCCGCCTGACCAGACCGGTCCGACTGCCAGGCAGATCTCTCAGTTCGTCTGGGCCGGCCTGCAAACTTCCCCACTTGGTGCCAGGTCCCAGCCGATACTTGCCTGGACCGGCAGCGAACTGCTCGAGATCGGTGGCCTTGCCGGCAACCGGGTGCATAGTGACGCTGCTGCATACAGCCTGGACACCGGCAGCTGGCACCGGATAGCGACGGCACCAGGAGTGGTCGGCGCCACGGCTGGATCAAGTGTCTGGACCGGTCACGAACTCTTCGTTGTCGGAGGTCGCATCTCGCCATCGACCGACGCGCTGGTCGGGCCCTGGGCCGGCCTCTACAACCCAAGCGACAACCGGTGGACCGCGACGTTGCTGCCCAGCCAGATGGCAGGTCTCAACGCGATGTCAGTTGCCTGGACCGGGCGCGAGGTCATCGTTGCGGGGACGAACACCAACAGCCAGCAGCTCGGCGTCGCGGCCTATAACCCGGTGACCAGGCACTGGCAGGTGATCACCCCAGGGCTGCCGTCCGGGCATCCGCCCCGCTACGCCGCTGTCGTCGCGACATCAGACCGGGTAATCCTGTGGTCGTTTTGGGACGTCGCGAAGACATACTCGGGTGGAGCCAGCGATTACGCAGGCGTCGACGTGCTCGTCCTCGGCGCCGACGGCACCTGGCGCGAGGTGACCGGTCATTGGCCGCAAGAGCAGTTCGTCATGTCGCCGATCTTCACCGGCAGCCAGATCCTGGTCTCTCCCAGCGGTATCTGGTGCGGCGAGATCTGCAGCCCGCCGGGCGGCGCGGGCGACCCTGGCTACTTTGCCGACCCGGCCACGCTGCACCGAACAGTGATCCCGGGCGGGCCGATCGGCCGGACGACCCCGGTCTTCATCTGGACCGGCGGTGAGATCATCGCTGTCAACCTCAACGTCGGCGGCGAGCTGAGTGCCCATGGCCCGGCCGTCCGACCCGACGACATGGCCATGTGGGATCCCGCCAGCGCCAGATGGAGCCGCCTGCCAGCCCCGCCCGGCTACCCCTCGCTTGCCGCCACTCCAATCTGGGCCGGCAGTCGAATCTGGGCCGAAGATCGGCTCCTGGCACTCGCGAGCAACGGAGAGTTGCTGTCGTTCATGCACACCTGCTGCTAGCTGAGCAGCCGGCCTGCGCGCGGGCGCCGGAGCGATCTTCATCAACGGCAAGCTCGCCGGGCGACCCGGCGACAAGGCCGAGCAAGACGCTGCTTAAAGATCTTGATCCACAGGTCTTGACAATAGCTCGCAACGGCTACTTGATGACCGCTCCCACGTTGAGCGAGGCCGGCCCGTGCGCACGGGAGCAGGTACTGAACGGGAACGGGACCACCTTGAACCTCGTCTGGTTTGGCGGGTAGACGCGAAGGCCAGCAGCAGTGACAGGCCGGCAAGCCGACGGCGAGAAGTCTCCGGCTATCCACGATTCCGAGCACGGCGGTAACGGTCTTGCCCTTACCCAGCGTCACGCAATGGGGTGATGGCTTGCGGAACACAGCCCTGGGCCCGACCTGATGCCCTTTGAGGTTGATCGCGAACAGGAATGGATAGCCGTTCAGCGTGCAGGCGTGGCCGGACAGATTGGTGAAGTGCAGCTTGTAGAAGATGGTGCCCGCTGCCCCGTTGCCGGAGGTGTCCAGCCAGACGACAAGACCCGGGGTCTCGCACGCGGGCGTGATGGTCTTGGCGTCCGGGCGAGCCGGTGATCCGGGACTGGCCAGGGCGATAGCGGGCGCGAGCATCAGGGCGCCGACGACCGCAACTCCGGCGGCGATGCGGCGCGCATTCTTCCTGAAAGGTTTCATGAGTGATCCCCCCAACTGGGATGACCGGGACTCCCCCGACCGGGCACCAGTATGGCGGGTGAATGGCGTGCGGCGGGCCAAATAGCCGACCATATCCGGAGGGCTAGTGGGTACAGAGCCGGGTGGCTGCATTCCGGCCGTGACTATGGGCGGCGTTCTACAAGCTGGCGAACATGTCGTGCAATGCGGCGATGCCCTCGCCCGAGGAGCGGACATTGAGCACGACCTCCCGGGTGCTGGCTTCCGTCGTCCAGTCGGCCCAGCGGCAGCACCGGTTCTCGATGGCCACCAGCTTCCGCAGTTCCTCCTCAACACCGGGCTCAGGGCGGAAGGAGATGCGCAGGCCCTGACTGGTCTGGGCGCGTTCGATGAGAGCGCGGGCGGCGAGCTGCGTCCACCGATCGCCTTGCGCCGCTTGGTCTGCGGCCTCGAGGGTGCAGGCGACTGGCGCGTCGCTAGTGGCGAACTGTCCCGTTGTCATGATCTGCCTCCCCGGTAGGAGTGCGGGTACCGGTCGCCCGCCATCCTCGCTGTTAAAGTTGACTTGATGTCAAGTCCGGGAAGTGAGCCAGAGAGCTCGCCGCTGCTGGCTATCGGCGAGCTGGCGGCCCTGACCGGCAAGCGCCCGTCCGCGATCCGCTATTACGAGCAGGTCGGGCTGCTGTCCCGGCCCGTGCGGGTGCACGGACAGCGCAGGTACGACGCGCAAGCAGCGCGCACGCTGGCAGTGATCACGACCGCCCAGCGGGCCGGCCTGGCGCTCGATGAGATCAGGGAACTGCTGTCCGCGTCGCCGGATGACCGCGCTGCGATCAGCCGGCTTCGCGAGATCGCGGACCGGAAGCTTCCCGACATCGATGCCCTGATCGAGCGCAGTCAGCTTGTTCGCAGCTGGCTGGAATGCGCGGCGCGGTGCGAATGCCCGAGCCTTGATGATTGCCAGCTATTTGACGATCCGGTCGCAATCCCGCCCGACGTCCGCACGCGCAGCTGACATTGGCTGGCGCGCGGACTGAGCGGCACGAGCTCAGCGCCCGGTCAGGCGATCAGTATCCACCCGGCCACGGCCGAAGGCGTCGATCCGCTTCCAGCGTCCTGGCACGTCCAGGAGCTGCAGGCTGCCCATGAACTTGGGCAGCGCCGGATCGACGATGAGCTGGTCACCCAGCGGCTCGAGGCCGAGGCCTGCGCGCAGCAGCAGCAGTGGTGCGCCGGTTGACCACGCTTGCGGGCTGCAGGCGGTCGGGTATTGCACCGGGTACCTGGTGGAGCTGCGCTGGTAACCGCCGAACGCCTCGGGCAGCCTGCCGGCGAAGACCTCTGCCGCCTCCATGATGCCTGCCACGACGGACGCTGCCTCCGCCTTGAACCCGTACCGCCGCAGGCCCCAGGCGATGAAGGAGTTGTCGAACGGCCATACCGTGCCAACGTGATAGCCGATCGGGTTGTAACGCGCCTCGCCCTCGGCCAGCGTGCGGATGCCCCAGCCGGAGAACAGCGAAGGCCCCATCAGGTGCCGCGCGACCGCCCTGGCCTTTGACTTCTCGACGATCCCGCTCCACAGGAGGTGCCCGTTATTGGATGTGAGCGAGTCCACCCGGCGGCCGTCGGAGTCGATGGCGACTGCGAAGTACTCACCGTCCTCGACCCAGAAGTCGCGGTTGAACCGGCGCTTCAGGTCAGCAGCTTCCTTCTCGAGCCGGTCCGCAAACGCGGCATCGTTCCAGACCAGCCTGGCCAGCCTGGCACCGCGCATCTTCGCGTCATAGGCGTAACCCTGGAGTTCGCAGGTCGCCCGCGGGAAGCCCGGCAGGTCGCCGTTCCGGTAGGAGATCGAGTCCCAGGAGTCCTTCCAGCACTGGTTTTCCAGGCCGGTCTTCTGGTTGCGGCGCTGGTAGGACACATAGCCGTTGCCCTGGAGGTCGGCATACTCGTCGATCCAGGCGAGGGCGGCGCGCGCTGCGCGCTCCAGGTGCTGGACGAGCTTGGTGTCGCCCGTCCACCGCTCGTACTCATCGAGCAGCACGACAAACAGCGGCGTAGCGTCGGCGGCGCCGTAGTACGGAGAGTGCGGCCGTTCCTCGAATGCGGTCATCTCGCCGTAGCGCATCTCGTGCAGGATGCGGCCGGGATCCTCGTCGCGGAAGTCATCGATCCGGGTGCCCTGGCGCTCGGCCAGTGCCAGCAGCGTGGTCGCGGCAAGCTCAGAGGTGAACGGGAGGGCCTGGAGGCTGGTGAAGATGCTGTCCCGGCCGAAGATCGTCATGAACCACGGCAGGCCCGCAGCGGGCAGCGACCGGCCGGGCAACGTCAGCGTCGAGAACCTCAGTGCCGCCAGGTCGGTCAGGCAGCGGTTGTAGATGAGCTCGAGCGGCTCCCAGTCGCATTCAAGCTGCGGCGCACGGCCAAGCCACTTCTCCAGGCCGCGAGCCATGTCCCTGCGCACCTGCCGTTGCCCCTGGCCGCGGATCCCGACCGGGCCGTCTTGCGGTTCGCCGGCGGTGCCTTCGGAGGCTACGACGTTCAGCTCGGTGCTCCACTCGCCATGGGCGGGCACGGTGATGCTGAACGACAGGCCGTCCTCGTCCACCACAGCCTCAGCGGTGGAGGAGATCCAGGTCTCGCGGGCATAGGTTTCCCGCTGGTACTGCAGCACCAGGCTGCCGTTGACGACGCGGGCCTGGTAACTGCCCTTCTTCTTCAGTGCGTCTTTCACCTCAAAGAGGTCGGCGAAGTCACTCGCGGCCTCGATGCGGACGGTGAGCTCTACCGGCTCGTTGTCGTGGTTGAGGATCCGCAGTTCCTCGTGGAAGCCATCGGCTACCTCACGCTGGCGGATCACCGAGAGCTTCGCGTCGACATAGACCGTGCCCGTGCCGGGCACCAGGAAGAACCGGGTTTGGAAGTACTGCAGGTCGTCGGTTGACAGCGCGCTGAGCCGCTGGCCGTTCACCGTCAGCACCCACCGCGACAAGAACCGGGTGTCAAACGAGAACAGGCCCGTCGGGTCGGTGAGCGATGCCTCGATGTCGCCCTTGTCGTCGCTAACGACGAAGGTGTTGCCTTCGAGGATCTGGACAAGGTCGCTCATGCTGACCTCCGCTGGGCCGTCACGGTCTGAGAGCTGATAGGCGCCACCCGGCCGACGGAACCTGGCGGCCCGGGCAGGCAGCGCTGGAACACGATCAGGGCAGCGATGCTGCCCTCGCAGACGAGCAGGCCTCTAAGAAGGGCCGCGTAACCATTGAGCCGGCCCGTCACGAGCGCCTCCATCTGCGGCCGCCCGATCTTGACTACGGCATCGGCTGGCGCGTTCGCTCGGGTAACAGCGACCTTGCCATCGGTCACCTGCACCCGCCATCGCTCGATGGCCGTGCCGTCGCCGACGTCAAAGCGCACCGACGCCGACTCGCCCTCCAGGGTTGAAATGCGGCCCGGATCTTCGAGAAGCAAGAAGAACTCGCTAATCGGATCCGCAGCCTCAAGACGTGCTGCAGGCATTGCCACCCCCGTGACGCCCCCGCGCGGATCACCATTGGCAGTTCCGCTTCTGGCGGCAGCTTACCCAGCCATCGCCGGGTTACTCTGCGTGGCCGGAAACGGTCCGCCCGCGAAGCGTTTCAGCCGAGGCGGGTGATGGCGAGCGCTGCTGCCAGCAGGACGATGCTCCAGACCATCGCCCGCAACGCCCGCTCCAGGGGCGCCAGCATGCGGTCGGCATCCACCGGCAGCGTCGTGCCGTCAGTGAGGCTGATGACCCCGGTAACGCTCGTCGAGCGCCGCCGGATCAGCCTGGCCGGCGTGCTGAGGCTGCGCTGCGCCGCCGAGAACGCGAACGCAGCTCCCGCGGCCAGCGCCGAACCGGCCGAAACTGTGCCTGTCTGCGCGACGTAGGAAGTCAGCAGCGGGAATGCGCCCCAGGCGGCCGCGAAGCCGACGTCGGTGTGGACGATGCCCCCGAATAGCTCCGCGTTGTAGGCCACCACGAGCAGCGGACCAGCCACCATAAAGGGAACGAGTACCCAGCCGACCCGGCTGACACCGACCACGCCGAGGCCGACAGCGCCGGCCAGCGCCACTATGGCCACGGTGAGCAGCACGGCGCCGGGAATCTGGGTCCGCAGCGGCCTGCCGTGATATTCGTCGAGCGCGTGCGCAGCCAGGCCAACCGCCAGGAAGAACGCGAGCAGCGTCGCGAGCAGCGTACTGAGCCGGACGTGCGGCGCTAGCGAGGCCCCGATGACCACGTAGGCCAGGTGCCACGCGGTATACGGCGGGTGCAGCAGAGTCCACCAGTCCCGCCAGCGGCCAGGGCCGGCAGCGTAGTACGCCGGCCTGGCTGTCACCTGCGCACCCGGTGCGGCAGCCGGGTCACTCACCTGCCCGGGTTCCCCACATGACCAGGCCGCCGCCAAGGCTCATGAGCGCGAACCCGACGTCCTGGATGCCGGCCTGCTGCCATGCCTTGACCGTCCACGAGATCGGGTACTTGCGGTAATGACCCGCGATGCTAGGGCCAAGAAAGCGGCCGACCTCGTACCACTCGCGCCCGCCGGTGAGCAGGCCGCCGAGCGGCAGTACGAGCCAGGTGTACGCGCGCCACCAGAACCGCCAGAACGCGGTCGGGGGAACGGCGAACTCCAGGCTGGCGATGGTCCCGCCAGGCCGGACGACTCTGGCCAGCTCGTTCAGCGTGGCCTGCGGATCGGCCACATAGCGCAGCAAGTATGTGAAGGTCAGCGCGTCCACGGACGCATCGGCGAGAGGCAGCTGCTCGGCCCTGCCGTTGACGAGCGTGATCCGCGGGGTGGCACCGGCGGCGGCCACGTTCCGCGCGCCCTGCCGGAGCATCTGCTCGGTCAGGTCCACGCCGATGACCCGGGCGCCGGTGCGGCTGGCGATTTGCAGCGATACGCCTGCGGTGCCGGCCGCTACATCGAGAACAACCCGCTCGGAGGCCGGCCCGTCCTCGACGAGGTGGCCGACCATGGCACGGCGCCAGCGCCCGTTCTGGCCGAATGAGAGGATCTCCGCGAGCCTGTCATAACGCGCGGGCAGCGGGGTGAACAACTGCCTGGCGAAGCTGTTGCGGTCGTCGTGGAGCACTGGAACCTGCACGGCGTCTCCTCAAGGGCTCTCGCTCACCGTACGCCACGACAGCAACCGCGCTCAGTCAGGCTCGCGGCATCGCCTTGTAGGTGAAGGTGTCGAACAGGCCGACCTGGTCGCAGAGGTGCGGGCTCGGCGCGCCGGTCGCGGAGATGAAGCCGCTCTCACCGGGCGGCAGCACATCCCGGCCGACGACCCGGCCTGGCCCGACGTCCACGGCCATCATGAACGTGCTGCGGTTCTGGCTCGCGCTGGTCCCGCATGCCGGGAACGACAGGCCCGCCGCCTGCGCGATCGCGTCCAGGCTGCCCCAGTCCTGGTCCTTGGCCGGGGCGTAGCCCCAGTCAGCGATGTCGGTGGTGCCGAATCCGCTGACGTTCTGGCCGAGTTGCGGGCCGGTGCCGGACAAGATGGTGATCGCGTCGTTCAGGCTCTCCACCAGCAGCTGGTCTCGGTGACCGCCCAGGTAGCCGCGGTAGCACAGCGTCCCGCATGGATCGATGCCCTTGGTGTGCGCCAGTATGTGGTACAGCAGGTTATATGTACCCATCCCGCCAAGGCCGCCGAACGTGCCGAGGCCGCCCGGCAGGGCCGTGTCACTGAAGTTGACGGTGCCGGTGTAGGAATCTGCGGCCGAGAGCCCGCCCTCGAACACGTTACGCTCAAAAGCCTCGAGGAAATTCATGAAGATCGACATCGCCGGGCTGCCCAGCGTCGTGACGCCGTTCCAATGCCGCAGCACGCGGATCGCGTGCGCGAGGTCGGGATGCGTGGCCGGATCGGCCAGCGGGCTGTGCTGGTCCCGCAGCCGGTCGTAGGCGCGCAGCAGGAACGGGATGAAGTACGGTGCGGCCGGGCGGGTGTTGTCGCCGTTGTCGATCGTGCCGATCGCGTGCTCGATCTGCTCCAGGTAGCCGATCGTCACGTGCCTGCTGGACCGCAGCAGCTCGCTGATCAGCGAAGACCGGAAGATCGTTCCCCAGTATTCGTCGCCCCCGTTCTGCTGGTAATAGTCGGCCGCCGAGGGCTTGGTGTTCCAGTTGTCCAGGAAGCCCTGCTTCGGGTTCACGCTGTGCGGCATGTCCTTGAAGGGAACGTAGCCCTGCCACTGCTCAGTGCCGTTGCCGAGCGCGGGCAGCCTGGGGTCAACCTTGGCGAAGCTCGGCTGGATAGGTATCAGCCCGTCGCCGAAGAAAGCGATGTTGCCCTTGCGGTCGGCGTACAGGAAGTTGTGCAGGGTGGTGATCAGGCTCATCGAGTGCCGGAACTGGCTCAGGTCCTTGTCGCCGCCGAGCTGCGAGAATCCGGCCAGCGTGCCGGTCTCTCGGTTCCAGGACGCGAACCTGAGCGAGAACGCGAGGTGGCCGCTCGGATCGGTGTTGAACACCGGGCCGTCCTTGGTGCGGTAGACCGTGAATGGCTGTGCCGCCTGTCCGGCGACCGGGATCTGCTCGTTGATCGCCTGCATCGGGACCGGCTTGCCGTCCCACACGTAGGTCGGCGGGCTCGCGGCGAAGTTGACGTCCTCGACGTAGATGCGCTGGTCCACGTTCTCTTCGCTGGTAGTGGTCCAGGCGATGTCAGCATTGCGGCCGATCAGCACGAACGGCTCGCCGGTGATGGCCATGCCCGCCGTGTCGTAGCCAGGTCCGTGCAGGTACACCTCCCAGTCGACGCTCGGCGTGCCGAACCCTTCCTGCGGAGCGCCCCACAGCAAGGCATGGTGATCGGCGGATCGCCACGGCGCGACCGCGATGGCGTTGGAGCCGCCATGTGCCAGCACGCGGAGCGAGATGCCGGTCTTGAGGATGGACGCGCGATCCGCGGCGAGTTTCCGCCGGGCGGTCGTCAGCGCCTTGTCGCTGATGCCGCGCAGGCTGGCGATCGTGGCGGCGGTAGCGACGCTGCTGACGCGGCTCGAGCTGACTGCACCAGGGCTCACCGCGGCTCCGGACGCGTTCTGCTGCCGCCGCCGCCCGGCACGGTCGTGGGCGCGGTCGGGTCGTTCAGCCAGCGCGCGTCGTTGAAGATCGCAGTCGCGCCCGCGATGGGAGCCGGGTTGCCTTTCGCGGCCAGCTCGGCCTGGAGGTAATTGACGAAGCTCAGGTTCTGCAGTTCACTGCCGCCGCCACCGCCGAACTCGCGTGCCAGGTAGTTCCCGACGGCCACGCTGTCTTCCGGCGTCCACGGGGCGGGCCGGTACGCAGTGCTCAGGCCAAGCGCCTTGCCGAGCACGAAGAACTCAAACGGCACTCGGGTAGCAGGGTCGGTGTACGCATACCGCTCGTAGGCGTTGATGCCTGCGGTGAAGTTCACGATGGCGCGCCGGGTGGGCGCCGGGGCGGCGCGGAACTGCGCCGCCAGCTCGGCTGGTGTGTAGAACAGCGTGCGGACCGTTTCGTCCTGGCCCAGCTCCGAAGGACCGAACACGGCCGACAGCGTTCCCTCGACGGCCCGGCGCGTCAGCTCCAACTGGACGAGCCGGTCCTGTGCCTGGGCCCAGCCGGTCCCGAACCACATCCCGTTCGTGGTGGCCGAGTAGACGGACGGCACGCCATAGGAATTCCGCATGATGGTGGCCAGTGCGCCGCCCTGGCCGACGTGCTCGGCGGATGGCTTGACTTGCGCGCCGGCGGTGGCCGTCGGCACCACCGCGCTCAAAGCCGCCACCAGTACGACAACGCCTGCGCTGATCGACCGCTTCGCTGAAATCCGATGCGATGACAAGCGAACCACCTCCGTGATCGGCCGCCTCCGGCGCGTACTATCGGGCCAGCCGATTTCGGAAGCTGATCCGGTAAATCAGTTCTTACACGTATCCGGAAGCTAACTGCCAGGTATGTGTGTGTCAATGGGGCTCGTGGGTCTGCTGGGATGAGGCCTGGCCACGCGAACGAGGAAGGTGACCCAGACATGACGCAGGAGCAGAAGCTCGTCAGTGCTGGCGACGGCCGGCGACTAGAGGTCCTGGTGACCGGCCCGCCGGACGGCCTGCCCATGCTGTTCCATCACGGCACACCTGGCGGCGTCGCGGTCTACCAGCCAATGCTCACGGCGGCAGCCGAGCGAGGCCTGCGCGTGCTGCTTTACGGGCGGCCTGGATACGGTGGCTCGACGCCGCAGCCCGGGCGGCGGGTGGCCGACGCGGCCGCCGACGTGACCGCGATCCTGGACGACCTCGGCGCCGGCCAATTTGTCACCGTCGGCTGGTCCGGCGGCGGTCCGCACGCGCTGGCGTGCGCCCGGCTGCTGGCCGATCGCTGCCTGGCGGCGGCGACGCTGGCCGGCGTAGGCCCGTACCTCGCGGACGGCCTGGACTGGGCGGCGGGCATGGCTGAGGACAACGTCAGCGAGTTCGGCGCCGCGCTGGCCGGGGAGCAGGACCTGACCGCCATGCTGGCGGGATTCGCGCCTGTCTTGCGCGACATCACCGGTGATCAGGTGGCAGCGAGCCTCGGTGACCTGGCCTCAGCCGCCGACAAGGAGGCGCTGCAAGGCGAGCTCGCGGACTGGATCGCGGCCATGTTCCGGGCCGGCCTGCAGGGCGGCATCGCTGGCTGGCGCGATGACGACCTCGCCTTCACCCGCGACTGGGGATTCACGGTCGCCGCCGCGGATGGCGCCACGCCGGTATCGGTCTGGCAGGGCGACCAGGACAACATGGTGCCGTTCGCCCACGGCGAGTGGCTGGCGACAGCGCTCCCGGCGGCGCGCAGCCACTTCATATCCGGAGTTGGCCACATGAACCTGCCGTTCGGCGCGGTCTTCGACGAGTTGCTGGAGCTGGCAGGCAGCTAAGCCGGCCGGCCCGATTCGCGCAGAGTGGCCTGGCAAGGCAACATGGATAAGTGCAGTGGATGCGGAGACCGGATCAGCTGAGGAGCCGGTGCCCGTGACGGCGCCGGCATTTGCGACGACGGCGACGGGAGCGGCCGGGCGTACCGCGATCGTGACCGTCGACGACGACCCGGGGGTTTCCCGGGCAGTAGCGAGGGACCTGCGGCGCCGCTACGGCGAGCAGCACCGGATCGTCCGCGCGGAATCCGGCGCGGCTGCCCTGGATGCGCTGCGTGAGCTGAAGCTGCGCGGCGACCTGGTCGCGGTGATCCTGGCGGACTACCGGATGCCCGAAATGAACGGGATCGAGTTCCTCGAGCGTGCGATGGACGTGTATCCGGGCGCGCGACGCGCGCTGCTGACGGCTTACGCGGACACAGGCGCCGCGATCGACGCCATCAATGTGGTGGATCTGGACTATTACCTGCTTAAGCCGTGGGATCCGGCGGAGGAAAAGCTCTATCCCGTCGTCGATGCCCTGCTGGAGACGTGGTTGTCGTCAGATCACAAGCCGGTTCCGGAGACCAAGGTCGTCGGGCACCGGTGGTCGGCTCGGTCGTCCGAAGTGCGCGAGTTCCTGGCGCGCAACCAGGTGCCGTACCGCTGGTATGCGTCCGACGAGCCGGAAGGACAGCGGCTGCTGGAAGCGGCAGGCGCCGACGGGCTGACGCTGCCAGTGGTCATCACGCCGGATGGCGAGACCCTCATTGAGCCGTCGGACCCGGACCTGGCCAGCCGGGTGGGGCTGGCGACCACGCCGTCAGCCGGGTTCTACGATCTTGTCGTCATCGGCGGCGGCCCAGCTGGCCTCGGCGCGGCCGTATACGGAGCGTCGGAGGGCCTGCGGACCGTGCTGGTCGAGCGCACGGCCACCGGCGGCCAGGCAGGTCAGAGTTCGAGAATTGAGAACTATCTGGGCTTTCCGGACGGCGTATCCGGGGCGCAGCTCACCGACCGCGCGCGACGGCAGGCCACCAAGTTCGGGGCCGAGGTGCTCACCACCCGTGACGTTGTCGGCCTGGAGGCCAATGGCTCCGCGCGCACCGTCCGGTTCTCCGACGGCACGGCGATCGACGCTCACACCGTCGTTCTCGCGACTGGCGTTGACTACCGGAAGCTGGACGCGCCCGGCCTGGCCGACCTGACCGGGCGCGGCGTCTACTACGGATCTGCCCTGACCGGCACGACGGCGTGCGCGGGGCAGGACGTTTACATCGTCGGCGGCGCGAACTCGGCCGGCCAGGCTGCCATCTACCTGGCGAAAACTGCCAAGTCGGTGACGCTCCTGGTGCGCGGGCCATCGCTGCAGAAGTCCATGTCGTATTACCTGATCCAGCAGATCGCCGGAACGGCGAACATCACCGTCCGCAGCTGTACCGAGATCGCGGGAGCCGTGGGCTCCGATC
Organism: uncultured Actinomycetota bacterium; assembly: GCA_963787665.1. Classification (GTDB taxonomy): domain Bacteria; phylum Actinomycetota; class Actinomycetes; order Streptosporangiales; family Streptosporangiaceae; genus JAJYUU01. Next base: position 104,020 of record CAWBDZ010000012.1, on the reverse strand, counting down.
ACCTGGAACAGCTGATCCTGCGGGATGCCAACACCGCCGCCAGCCAGTCCGTCGATACGCAATGGCTGTTCGCCTTCATTGGCGCGGCGCCGCTCACGGACTGGCTGGACGGTATCGTGCTCCGCGATCGCCGGGGCTTCGTGCTGGCCGGGCCGGACCTGCTGACTGATGGACACGTGCCAGGTGGCTGGCCGCTGGACCGGCCGCCTTATCACCTGGAGACGAGCGTGCCAGGCGTGTTCGTGGCCGGCGACGTGCGCGCCGAGTCCGCCAAGCGGGTGGCTTCCGCTGTGGGTGAGGGCGCCATGGCCGTGATGCTGGTCCATCGCTACTTGGAGAAGCTATGAGTACCCAGGACTTGTCGTCGGCCTGCAGCGCGGACGAATTGCGGCGCCTGTTCCTGTTCGAGAAGCTGACCGACGACCAGCTGGCCTGGCTGTGCCGGGAAGGACGCGTGGTACTCGCCGATCCGGGCCCGGTGTATGCCGAAGGCGACCCGGCCACCGGCCTTTACGTGCTACTGGAAGGCACCCTGGTGCTGTCCCGCGAAGTTGGCGGCGACGACGTCGAGGTGAACCGCACCTCCAGCCCGGGCGTGTATGGCGGCGCGTTCTTCGCCTACCTGGGCGACCGGGTCCCGCAGGTCTACAACAACTCGATGCGCGTCACCGAGCCAAGTCGCTTCTTCGTCCTCGATGCGGCAAAGTTCGCCGAGCTGATGACCACCTGGTTCCCGATGGCTGTGCACCTGCTGGAGGGGCTTTTCTTCGGCATCCGGAACACCCAGGAGGCCATCGGCCAGCGGGAGCGCCTGCTCGCGCTCGGCTCGCTTTCGGCCGGGCTCACCCATGAGCTGAACAACCCGGCGTCGGCCGCCGTCAGCGCCACCGCGGCGTTGCGTCAGCAGGTGGCCGGCATGCGCCGCAAGCTAGCCGTGATTGCTGCAGGCCCGCGCGACCGCGAGACGCTGACGAGCCTGGTCGGGCTGCAAGAGGAAGCAGCCGAGCGAGTGGCCAAGGCGCCCGCGCTGACGCCGCTGGAAGCATCCGACCGCGAAGACGCAATCACCGACTGGCTTGATGACCGCGGCATCTCCGATGGCTGGCAGCTCGCCGGGACCTTTGCCCAGGCCGGATTGGACACCGCCTGGCTCGACCAGGTCGCGGTGACCGTTGCCGAGCAGACCGCCGGCAGCGAGGTGCTGGCCGGCGCGCTGCACTGGCTCGGATACACGGTCGAGACCGAAGTGCTGATGAACGAGATCGGGGACTCCGTCACCCGCATATCGTCCCTGGTGACCGCCGCGAAGCAGTATTCCCAGCTGGATCGCGCGCCGTACCAGGTCGTGGACGTACGCGAACTGCTAGACAGCACGCTGGTCATGCTCGGTGCCAAGATCGGTCCCGGCATCACCGTCGTCAGGGACTTCAGCGATAACCTGCCCCGGGTCCCGGGCTATCCGGCCGAGCTCAACCAGGTCTGGACCAACCTCATCGACAATGCCGTTACCGCCATGAACGGCACCGGGACGCTGACGATCCGCACCTCGATCGACCGTGACCGGCTGCTGGTTGAGTTCGCCGACACCGGAACCGGCATACCGGCTGACATCCAGGACCGGATCTTCGAGCCCTTCTTTACCACCAAGCCGGTCGGGCAGGGTACCGGCCTGGGGCTGGATATCTCCTGGCGCATCATCGTGAACAAGCATCACGGGGACTTGCGGGTGCAGTCGGTGCCCGGGGACACGCGCTTCGATGTCTGGCTGCCGCTCGCAGGCCCGGACGAGCAGGGTTAAGGGCGGCCGCGCTCCCACTTAGGCTGGCGCTTGTCGAGAAACGCCCGCATTCCTTCGCGCGCGTCCGGCAGCTGGCTCGTCGCCGCCATCACCTCGATGGCGTAGTCGTACGCCTTGGGCTGGTCGAGATCGATCTGCGCGTAGAACGCCTGCTTGCCGATGCCCTTGCTCTGCGCAGATCCCAGCGTGACGCGCTCGAGCAGCGCGCGGACCGCATCGTCGAGTTGCTCTGCGGGCACGACCTGGTTGACCAGGCCCCAGTCCAGCGCCGTCTGCGCATCGATCCTGTCACCCGACAAGGCCATTTCCGCTGCCCGTTTGCGACCGACGTTGCGGGCGATGGCGACCATCGGGGTGTGGCAGAACCAGCCGCCCTTGCCACCGGGCGCGGCAAAGGCTGCGTTCTCGCTGGCCACGGCCAGATCTGCGGTGGCCACGAGCTGGCAGCCCGCCGCAGTCGCCAGTCCGTGCACCCGGGCCACGACTGGCTGCGGGACGTGCTGCATGAGCATCATCAGCTCGGTGCATGTCAACAGCAGCGACCGGACCGCAGCCAGGTCGGCGTCGGCGACGTCAGCGAAGTCGTGTCCGGCACTGAATACCGGTCCGTTGCCTGCCAGCACGATGCCCAGCGCGTCGCTGTCGCCGATCTCGCGAAAGGCCGCGATCAGCTCGCGCATGTGCGCCAGCGACAAGGCGTTGCGACGCTGCGGCCGGTTCATCGTCACGGTGACAAACTCGTCCGACCGCTCGACCAGGATGTGCTCGAACTCCACTCAGCCAGCCTACGTCGCTGCGACCTGCGGGTCAGCTGCCCGGGTAGCCCGGCGGCCGCGGTGCTGGTCCCCACGGCGGCGCACCGGATACTCTCGGCCGTCCCGCGCCCTGGTTAGGTTGCTGGACCGGGACATGCCTTGGGGCGTAAGTCCGGTAGGCCGGGTTGGGCAGCGGGGCGACGAGGTCCTGCGCACGGGCTGGTGCATGCCCGGGGGCATGCCGCGGTGCGTGATCTTGCCTTACCTGCTCGGGCGCCGGAGTGTCATACTCAGGCGGCGCGAGCGTAGCGGCGTCGGCTGAGGTTGTTCCGGTCCAGGGCGGCGCGGTGACGATCGTGATCACGAACCCGGCCAGCAGCAGCCCCAGGAACGCCCATAAACCGGCGATGCTTTCGGCGGCCATTGACATCGGCCCACATACCTTTCTCTGCGCATGTACGCAGCCATTATGGCCTCTTTCACCGACAGTGACCGGGCGTTTCGCTTATGTTGTCATGCCACGTTGGGTCATTGGGAGCCGCGCTTGACCCGTCCGCGGAGCGCGGCAAAGCACATGCTCATGCTGATCACGCTCACAATGGCAATCGCTGCCAGCGCCTGGCCGAGCTCAGTCCACTGCCAGCCGGTGCCGAGCACCAGCGACCGCAGGCCGCCAAGCAGATAGGTGACCGGGTTGAAGCCCGCGACCGTGCTCAGCCAGCCGGACAGCTGGCTGCGCGGAACGTAGGACGAGGTCAGGAACAGGAACGGGAAGAACAGCAGGAAGCTGGAATTCACCGCTGCCGGGTTGCCTGTCTTGAGCGCGATGGCGTAGCCGAAGCCGGAGAAAGCCAGGCTCCACAGCGCGGCAAGCAGCACGAACGCCGCAACGCCGAGCGGCCCGCCGGTGAAGCGCACGCCGAGGACGGCGCCCAGGATCAGGATGGGCGCGGTCAGCGCCGCGGCCACCGCCACGTCCGCGACCATGTGACCGACCAGAATGGCAGTGCGCCGCACGGGGGTCAGGAGCAGCCGGTCGAGGTAGTGCGTCTGCACGTCCAGCACGAGAGCGGGTGCGCGCGATACCCCGGTGACGCCAAGCAGGATCGCTGTCGCCATCTCGAAGGCCGTGTAGCTGAAGCCAGGGTGATGGCCGGCCAGCTTCTGCAGGGTCGCGATGTTCACGATGAAGAAGAACAGCGCGATGAACACCGGCGGGATGACCCCCGCCGGGTCGCGGGGCACAGCACGCAGCGCGCGCCCGGCTATGGAGAGCAGGTCGGGCACGAAGCCAGCCGGACGGGCCCGGCTCAGCTCGCCTGCTGCGGGCGGGGCGATGGTGATGGCAGTCATGACGGGTCCTCTTCCATATGGGTGCCGGTCAGCTCGAGGAACACGTCGTCGAGCGTCGGAGTGCGGAGGGTCAGCTCGCGGACGGCCAGCCCGGTGCCGGCCAGCGCGACCGCCACCGGGCTGATCACCGCCGCGCCATCGCTGGTGGCGATGACCAGCTCGTTGCGGTGCGCCTCGACGCCATGCACGCCGGGTACGGCGACGACTGCCGGGCGGACGCGCGCCGCGTCGCCATCGACGCGGGCGATGATGACGTCGGATCCAACCGACCGTTTGAGCTCGGCGGGCGTGCCTTCGGCGACGATGCGGCCGCGGTCGATGATGCCCACGCGGTGAGCCAGCTCGTCGGCTTCTTCCAGGTACTGCGTGGTCAAGAAGATGGTCATGCCGAGCTGCTGGTTGAGCCTGCGTATCTCGGACCAGACCCTGGCCCTGGTGGCCGGGTCCAGGCCGGTGGTCGGCTCATCCAGGAACAGCACTTCGGGATCGTGGACGAGTGCCGCGGCTAGGTCCAGCCGGCGTTTCATGCCGCCTGAGTACGTTCCGATCGCCCGGCCGAGCGCGTCACCTAGCTCGATGAGGTCGCCCAGCTCGCCCATCCGCCGGGCCAGCGCCCGGTTGGACATGCCGTAGAGCCGCCCCTGCAGGCGCAGCAGCTCGGTGCCGGTTTGCTTGGGGTCGAGTGCCACGTCCTGCAGCGCCACGCCGATGCGAAGGCGCACCTGGCCCGGTTGGGTAGCGACGTCATAGCCGGCTACCAGCGCGCGCCCCCCAGTCGGGGCGAGCAGCGTGCACAGCATTCGCACCGTCGTCGACTTGCCGGCGCCGTTGGGTCCCAGGAAGCCGTAGATCTCGCCTGTGGGGATAGCAAGCTCGACCCCGTCGACCGCGCGCACTCCGTTGAAGTGTCGGACAAGTCCTTCGGTGTAGACGGCGTGACCGGCGGATGCGGGGCCGGGTCGGCAGACCTCAGCCGTTGCCTCCGCGGTTATTGTGCCCATCGATGTCTCCTCGTTGATCGGTTCGGCAGGCCAGGCAGCCCGGCCGGAGCCTGGGTGCCCGCTACTGATTCGTCGAACGGGAGGCGGGCAGATAGACATCTCGGCTCAGATTTCTTCGGGGTTCTCGGCTAACCGGCCATCACCCGCGCGGTTCGGGGACGTTATGGACCGTTTCGCCGCTGGCTCGACGCGGCGACGCTGCGACGGCCGGGCGGGTGGCAGGACACGTTCCCCGGCATAATGAGCCAACAGACCCTGGGAGGCGCGCAATGTCGGAGTTGCTGTGCGAGATTTCGGGCGCTGTCGCGATCGTGACGCTCAACCGGCCGGACCGCCGTAACGCGCTCTCCGGCGCGTTGCTGACCGAGCTGCGCGCTGGGCTGGCCGAGCTTGACGGCCGCCGCGACGTGCGGGCGGTCGTGCTAACCGGTGCCGACCCGGCGTTTTGCGCGGGGCTGGACCTGACCGAGCTCGGCCAGCCCGGCAGCCCGTTGTCGGCAGCGACCGGCGGGCCAGTCGTTCCCGCCATAGGCAAGCCGCTGATCGGGGCGATCAACGGTGCGGCGATCACCGGCGGGCTGGAACTCGCGCTGGCCTGCGACTTCCTGGTCGCCTCCGAGCGGGCCCGGTTCGCCGACACGCACGCGCGGATCGGGATCCTGCCTGGCTGGGGGCTCACCTACGAGCTGCCCGAGGCGATCGGCCTGCGGCGGGCGCGCGAGATGAGCGCGACTGGAAACTTCGTGGGCGCCCGCACCGCCATGGAGTGGGGGCTGGTCAATCACGTGGTTCCGCACGCGGAACTGCTCGACGTCGCGGAGCAGCTCGCGGCGGACGCCGCGACCAGCGACCCGGTCGCGGTGCGGGCGATCTTCTCGACCTACCGTGAAGGCTCACTCGTGACCCGTGCCGAAGCCCGCACGGTGGAAGCCAGAGCACATGCGGACTGGCACGCTGACGGCTTCGACGGCGAGCAGGTCGCCCGCCGCCGTGACGCCGTCATCCAGCGCGGCCGCTCACAGGTAGGCGACCTGCGCGTGCCTGACCGGTCGCATCCCTAGGGGTTGAACCGCCAGATCGTGCCTCTGTTGAGCCAGCTCTTCTGGCTCTTCACCCATTCGTAGCCGTGGCCGATCGCCCAAACTCCGGTCGTGCCGGGGATCAGCGCCATCTCGGCCACGCCGTTCGACGTAAGACCCGTGGTCGTGGGCATGCGCCACATCGTCCAGCGGCCGCGGTAGTAGTGCAGGAATGGCCGGCGGAACTTCGGCTTCGGGCCGACACCCGCTAGCCAGAGGCCGGATATTTCGCCACTTACAATGGCCCTGCGGCTGCGCGCAGTTGAGTCGCAGCATCCGTGGTCAGCGGGTCGCCGTGACCGAAGCCGGCTGCCTCAACTTCTAGCGCGGCCAGCCGCCGGAAGGACAGCGCTGCGGCCTTCGGATCGGCGTTGAAGACGCCGAGCATGACGCGCCCATCGGGTGCGCGGGCGATGGCGTCGCCGGTGAGCAGGATGCCGTAGTCGGGAACGTGCAGGGCGATGCTGCCTGGGGTGTGGCCTGGCGCGGCAACGACGCTAGCGAGTACGCCGCCAAGGTCCACGTCAGCGCCATCAGCCAGCTCGGTGTGTACCGGGACGGGTTCGGTTCTTGCGGCCGGAAGCTGGCGGTTCACGTGCTCGAACAGCGGTCGTTCCCAGTCGGCGAGATCGGGAGGCGGACCGGTGCGCTGACCGGCGATGAAGGGTGCGTCAGCCTGGTGCGCTAGTACCCGTGCCGCACCCCAGCTCATTACTTCCCGGGCCGCGCCCATGTGATCGCCATGGAAGTGCGTCAGCACGACCTGGCTGACGTCAGCCGGGTGATGCCCGAGCTGCCGGATTGCGGCGGCGATCTCCGGCCCGGAGCCGGGCAAGCCGCAGTCGATCAGGGTGAGGCCGTCGTTACCCGTCCACAGGTAGGCATTCACGATCGGGAAGCGCAGCAGGTGGAGATCCGGCCTGAGCGCAGCTACCTCCATGGTCGCCACGTTAGTGACTGGCCCTCCCCGATGCCGTCCGATCAGCTGAGGGCTGATCAGCTGAGGGCTGATCCGGTGACAGCAGAGCGGGGGACTGACGCAGGCCTGCCAGCTGATGACAAACTTCGTGCATGACTTACGTAGCTGCGGCAGACCGCTATGACCAGATCCCGTACCGGCGCTGCGGGCGCAGCGGCATCAAGCTGCCGGAAATATCGCTTGGACTCTGGCAAAACTTTGGCTTCGACACCGCGCTAGACACACAGCGCGCCATCATCCTTCGCGCCTTCGACCTAGGCGTCACGCATTTCGACCTCGCGAACAACTACGGCGGCAGCACGCTGAATAGCTCCGATGATCCGGTGGGAAGGCTCGCTGACGGCTCGCCCTATGGGTCGGCCGAGTCGAACTTCGGCTTGATCCTGGCCTCGGATCTGAGGCCGTACCGCGACGAGCTGATCATCTCCACCAAGGCCGGCTATGACATGTGGCCGGGACCGTACGGGGAGTGGGGTTCTCGTAAGTACCTGCTGGCGAGCCTGGACCAGTCGCTGGCCCGGATGGGCCTCGACTACGTCGACATTTTTTACAGCCATCGGTTCGACCCGGACACGCCGCTGGAAGAGACCATGGGGGCGCTCGATACCGCGGTCAGGTCGGGCAAGGCGCTATACGCGGGCATCTCGTCGTACTCGGCGGAGCGGACCGCGGAGGCGGCTGCGATCCTGCGGCGGATGGGCACGCCGCTGCTGATACACCAGCCGTCATACTCGATGCTCAACCGGTGGATCGAGGCCAGTCTCCTTGACGTCCTCGAGAACGAGGGAGTCGGATGCATTGCCTTCTCGCCACTGGCGCAGGGTTTGCTGACGACCAAGTACCTCGCCGGCATTCCGGCCGGGTCGCGGGCCAGCAAGGGCGGTTCGCTGTCCGTCGATCAGATTAGCGAGGAGAACCTGGCGCATGTCCGGGCGCTGAATGAGATCGCCAGGTCGCGCGGCCAGTCGCTAGCCCAGCTTGCGCTGTCCTGGGTGCTGCGTGATGAGCGCTTGACGTCGGCCGTCATCGGTGCGAGCAGCGTGGGGCAGCTGGAGGAGAATCTGGCTGCCGCCGGGCGCTCGTCATTCACCGAAGATGAGCTCGCTGCCATCGACCGGCAGGCAGTCGAGGCCGGCATCAACATCTGGGCGACCTCCAGCTCCGAGTGACGCGGCCAGGCTGCGGACTGAGGTAGCAAGCTGGTGCGGCATCGCGCTGGACTGCCCGCCGATTTTAGGCTCGCCTGGACTGCCCCGTGGGATACCTAGGCTCACATAATGTAAGTTTCAGTGGGGCAAATCATCCTAAATGCTCCAGCCAACTCACTGAAACCATCACGAAGTGAGCCTAGGCATAGGATCACTAGGTATCAATTGGTTACAATTCGAGCCCTCAGGCAGCGCCCACACGAGGCAGCGGCGCTCCGGGGCACCGCGGCGTTAGCAGTATCGGCAGACTGAGACGATGCGGGTGACTGTCCGGGTACAGCCTGGCTCGCGCCGGCCAGGTGTCGGGGGCGAACACGACGGCGCGCTGGTCGTCCGCGTCAGCGCGCGCGCCGTTGCTGGCGCGGCGACTGCGGCCACACTGGCCGCGGTGGCAGCGGCGTTCGGAGTCCGGCCCGCCGCGGTCACGCTCGTGTCAGGGGCAACGAGCCGGACGAAAATCGTCGAGGTCGACGGCGCCAGTCCGGCTGACCTCAACCGGCTGCTGGCTCAGTGAGTTGGGCCGGCATAGTGGCAGCTCGCACGAGTTATGTGCGCAATTCCGGCAAGATAGGCGTCGTGGGTAACGACGAAGCGCCGTCAGGAACTGCCGGTCCGGCCAGCGCCGCAGCACTCTGGCGTGCTGTGGCCGGTTTCGACGCCGTCACCGACCGCGAGATCGCCTCGCGTGAGCGGTTCCTGGCCGAGCTTGATCGCCTCGCCGACCCGTTCGACCGCGACGCCGATCCGGTGCACGTCACTGCGTCAGCCATCATCGAAGGCCCGCGCGGCACGGTACTGCACCTGCATAAGCGGCTCGGCGGCTGGATGCAGCCAGGAGGTCATGTCGACCCGGGGGAACAGCCGTGGCAGGCTGCGTTGCGCGAAGCCCGCGAGGAAACGGGATTGCCGCTTCGCCATCCGGACGGCGGCCACGAGCTGGTGCACCTCGACGCGCATCCGGCAGGTCCGCATTATCACTTGGACGTGCGCTACCTGCTGCTCAGTGACGACGTCGATCCGTCCCCGCCGCCGGGCGAGAGCCAGGACGTGCGGTGGTTCCCATTGCCCGACGCCATCGATATCGCAGACGACGCGCTGGTCGACGGCCTGGTCCGGCTGATGGCCCGCGACGGCAGCTAGCCGCGGGGTGACCGCTCAGACCGGGACGCCGGTGCGGTCCGCGGCGGTCTTCGGCTCGTGCCGCACGTCGCCTGGCTGGCCCATGACGCGCCGCCAGCAGGCGAACTCCAGCAGGACCCCGTCCGGATCCTGAAAATAGAACGAGCGCACGAAGACGCCAGGGTGCAGTTCGCCCGCCACGCCGAACTCACTGTCGTCGTGATCAAGGATCGGGCTTACCCGCACGCCTTTTGCCTTCAGCTTGGCCCGGTAGTCAAGGAAGCGTTCCTCCGGCACGTTAAACGCGACATGGTTCATGGACCCCACCGCGCTGGTCCATTCGCCCAGGCCTGGCACGGTGACCGGGGCAGACACGCCGGGTACAGCCTCGGGCGCAGCCGGGAACCAGAAGAACGCCAGCGCGTTGCCGCCGCCCATGTCGAAGAAGAAGTGCTGGCCGGATCCGGCAGGCAGCTCGATGGTCTTGATGAGCCGCATGCCGAGCACCTGGGTGTAGAACTCCACGGTGCGCTTCATGTCCGAGCACACCAGGGCAAGATGGTTGACGCCGCCAAGGTCAAACTCCGCGTTCCGCCACTCCATGACGACCTCCTCCGGGCTAGCGCCGCCAACGAACCAAACCTAAAGTCAGTTTCACTTCCGCGCCAGCCGAGGCTCCGGGCTGGCGCGCGGCCCGGCCGAGACTCCCGCGTCGACTTCCGATCGGAGGACCGATTGACAGAGATCGTCAGGGAGTTCGTCGGACTGCCCTCGCCGGTAGTCGGCCGGGCAGGTGCGGGCGGCCATCCGTGCCAGGGCCTGTACCATCGGGCGGCCGGTCAGCGGCCAGTGACGGCATTTATCGCGACGCACTACAACGTCGACTTTTCCGAGCACTACCTGGCCAGCCTGATGGCCGAGCGGGGCTTCGGGTTCCTGGGCTGGAACACCCGGTTCCGGGGTAACGAGGCGCATTTCCTGCTGGACCATGCACTGGCCGAGATCGGCGTCGGCGTCCGCTGGCTGCGCGAGCAAGCCGGCGCGGAGCGGATCGTGCTGCTGGGCAACTCCGGCGGCGGTTCGCTCATGGCGGCTTACCAGTCTCAGGCCGTCGAGCCTAACGTCGTGCCGGTCAACGGGATGCGCCCCGTTCCCGCGATCGAAACCCTGTGCCAGGCAGACTTCTTCGTCGCGCTCGCGGCACATTCGGGCCGGCCGGAGGTGCTGACGAACTGGCTCGATCCGTCGGTGACAGACGAGAGCGACCCGCTTGCCGCCGACCCCCAGCTAGACCCGTATAACCCAGTCAACGGCCCGCCGTTCAGCGCGGAGTTCCAGCTGCGCTACCGGGCAGCGCAGCGCGCGCGGAACGAGCGCATCACCGACTGGGTTCTCGCCCGGGTCGCCGCGCTGGCCGGGCAACGGGCCCGCGATCAGCTGTTCGTGGTGTCGCGCAGCTGGGCCGACCTGCGGATGATCGACCCGTCGATCGAGCCGTCGGACCGGCGGCCGAACTGGTGCTACCTGGGCGACCCGATGAAGGCCAACTACGGGGTGTTCGGCGTGGGCACGGTCAGCACGCTGCGCAGCTGGCTGTCGATGTGGAGCCTGCGGACGTCCCAGTGCATCGCGGCACCACACCTGGCCCGGATCACTGTGCCTTCGCTGGTGCTGCATGCGACCGCGGACGCCTGCGTCTACGAAAGCGACGCACGGGCCTTGTATGACGCGATCGCGGTCGCCGACAAGCGCCTGGAGTTCATCAAGGCCGATCACTACCTGCGGGAACCCGACGGCTCACGAGAGCACGCCGCCGACCTCATCGCGGCCTGGGTCGCCGGGCACGACGGCTAAGGATCCGCGACGCGTGCCAGGCGTCACTTGATGTGCGGCTAATGGAGATGGCAGCAGCGACCCGGTCGAGCCGTGGCATTGTTGGGAGCATGGAAAGCGTTTATGAGGCCGCAGGCGGCAGGGAAGGACTGCTCCGCCTGGCCGAGGCGTGGCACTCCCGGGTGATGGACGACGAGATAGTCAGCCATGCCTTCAGCCACGGATTCCATCCGCAGCACAGCGAGCGCCTCGCCGCGTACTGGGCCGAGGCCCTTGGCTGCCCCGCCGCTTATTCCAGCATGTACGGAGACGAGACCTCGGTTGTCCGGATCCACAGCGGGAACGGCCCGCACGATGAGATGGATGGCCGGGCAATCGCCTGCTTCGACCAGGCTATGCAGGACGTCGGGATCGCAGCCGGCAGTCCACTCCGGCAGGTTCTGTACGACTACTTCGCCTGGGCTACCACTACGACTATGTCGCAGTACCACGACTCTGCTGACGACGTGCCCGACGGTATGAGTATCCCGCGATGGTCATGGGATGGACTGCAGCACTGATTCCCCGGCCATTGCGACATCTGCCATCGTTCTCCCTCGGGGCTGTCAGCTAGGTCGCAGATAGCTGCGTCTCGGCGAGGCCGCCGGCGTAGAAGTGGCGGGCGGCGTCGAGCAGTTCATCCAGGGGCGGCCACCACGGGCCGTGTTGCAGCGACCTCAGTGTGTCTGCGACGGGTTCCGCCGCGCCCGGGCCGGACGCGAGGCCCGCGACCGCAACCCTTCGCGGGCGCAGGCCACGCAGTGGGCCCAGGTAGAAGTCCGAGCCGGTGCCGCTGGCCGCGGTCGGTGCCGCGACGACGTAGTAATCGGGCAGTTCAAACTGCTTGTCCCGCCAGGCGGCCAGCGCATCCGCCGCGCTCGCCTCGAAGCCGGCCGCTCCTCGCGGTTCGCTCGACAAGTCCCACATCGCACGCCACTCCGCCGCTACATCGGCCAGCGGATCGGTCGGCACTACGACGTAAGTCGCGCGCACCCGCGCCGCCTGCCGCATCGCCAGCGCTCCTAGCTGCCAGCCGGGACGTGCTGCCACGGCGTTCTCGTTGTCGCTGTCGCTGTCAGGCGAGGCTGCGTCGGGAGTGGCGGCGCGGGCAACCGCGACGTTAGGAGATCGAGCCAGCCGGGCTACGAGCCCGTCGTCTACCTCGCCGACCAGGGCAACCACAGTGGAAGACTCGCGTCGCATCGACTTGATCTTAAGACGTTCACGGTCGGCGACTCAGCCTGGCCCTGCGCTTGTCGGGCGTCATTCATCATGGGTTCGTGATGCAAGGTGGCTATCGGCCTATCGGCTGGATACGGGAGATCGTGCTGGACTGTGCCGACCCATGGGCCTTAGCGGAGTTCTGGGCAGGGCTGCTGGGCGGGACGCCAGTTGGGTGGTATCCGGGCTGGGTCACGCTGGAGCCGCCGCCGCATGGCCAGCGGCTCTCATTCCAGCGGGTAGCCCGTAGCTATGGTGGCCCGCCGCCGGCAATGCAGTCCCAGCATCCCATCGTGCATTTCGATGTCCTGGTAACCGACCTTGCCGAGGCGGGTGATCGCGTGATCGCGGCAGGCGGGAGGTTCGTCGCCGAGCACGTCTCGCCCCGGCCGGGACCGGCCGGAGAGCCGATTTCCTGGCGCGTCTATGCAGATCCTGCGGGTCACCCGTTCTGCCTGGTGGTCCGCTAGGTCTTGGGTTTCTCATGGATGCCATTGAGCCCGTCCAGCGTTAACCTGGCGGCTATGTCGCCCAGGCCGAGCCGCGCACGGGTTGAGGACGTTCACGACTTGGCCATGGGCATGCCTCATGTCCGGGTCGTTCACGGCTCTCCTGGCAATCCGGTCTACCAGGTAGGCGGCAAGTCGTTCGTGTTCTTCCGTAACCCTCGTCCGGATGCGGTCGACCCCGAGACTGGTGAGCGCTACCAAGACGTGATCATGTTCTGGGTCCCGTCGGAATCGGACAAGGAAGCACTCGTCCAGGACGAATCCTCGCCGTTCTTCACCACGCCTCACTTTGACGGCCACCCGTCGGTGCTGATCCGCGCCAGCCGGCTCGGCGAACTCACCGTGCAGGAACTGGCGGAGGTGGTGCAGGACGCATGGCTATCTCGGGCGTCGGCCGCGAGGGCGGCCACCTGGCTTGCTTCGAGTGCACGCTAGCAGCAGGAAAACACGTTGCCGCCGCCGCGGGAGGCAGGGTTGGCTGCCGTTGTGCAGATCGAGCGGATCGATCCGGTGACCGACGTCAGCGGACTTAAGTGCTGTTACCAGGTAGTGGCGGAAAGCGATCGACTCGACTCTCCCGACATGCCAGTCCAGTCTTGGCAGCGGTTCGCCACCTGGGTGTCCGGCTTCGGGGATCCGCGCCGTGTCTGGCTCGCAACAGATAACGCGGGACTGCCGGCCGGCGGCTACGTGCTGACCCTGCCCGCGAGGGAGAACCTGACCATGGCCCACTGCTTGCTGGCGGTCGTTCCGGCGCGGCGGCGGGCAGGTATCGGAACTTCCTTGCTTGCGCACTGCGCACGGGAGGCGCGGGAGGCTGGCCGCTCGCGGCTGGCCGCCGAGGCGCTCGACGGGTCAGCCGGTGCCGCATTCGCATCGGCTGCGGGTGCCCGGTCCGGTATGGCGAAGATGATCCGGCAGCTCGTCATCGACGGCAGCCTGCGCACGCGGCTGGCCGGCCTGCGCGCGACTGCCGGCCAGTGCGCCGCCGGTTACTCCATGCTGAGCTGGCGTGGCGCGACGCCGCCGGAGTACATGGGCGACTCGGCTCGGTTGAGTGCCGCGATGGCCGACGCGCCGACAGACGCAGGGGTCGAGCCACAGATCTGGGACATCAGCCGGATCAGGGCCTTCGAGGAGACGCTGCTCGGCAGTGGCCAGCGAATCTTCTCGGTCGCGGCCAGGCACGGCGGCAGCGGCGCCCTCGCTGCGATCACGCAGGTCACGGTGGATCCCGCCAACCCCGACTTTGCGCAGCAAGGGATCACGGCAGTCCTGCCGGAGCACCGGGGGCATCGGCTGGGCTTGCTGATCAAGACCGAGATGCTGGACCTGGTAATGATGGGTGCGCCTGAGGTGCGCCGCATCGTGACAAGTAACGCGGGCCGCAATGAGCACATGATCGCCATCAATGAGCAGCTCGGCTATCAGGTCAGCTCCGTCCGCCGGGACTGGGAGCTTGAGCTCGATGCAGGCTCGTTTCCTGACCCGGGGGAGATCAGTGCGGATTCGTAGGCGAGTACGACGGCCTGGACGCGGTCGCGCAGGCCGAGCTTGGTGAGTATCCGGCCAACGTGGACCTTCACCGTGCCCGCTGACAAATGCAGGCGTGCAGCGATTTCGCCGTTGGACATGCCCGCGGCCATGAAGGAAAAGACGTCGAGCTCGCGCCCGGTGAGGGTACGGCGGATCTGCTCGGCACGCTGTCCGCTGGGTGGCTCGGGCTCCCGTTCGGTGAACTGGCTGATTATCCGCTTCGTGGCGCCAGGCGCGAGGACGGCGTCACCGGCGGCAACGATGCGGATTGCCGCGACCAGATCGTCGGGCTGAGTGTCTTTGAGCAGGAAGCCGCTGGCACCTGCATGCAGCCCGGCATAGACATAGTCGTCCAGGTCAAACGTGGTGAGGATCAGCACCTTGGACGGCAGGCCGGCGGCGGCGATGTCGCGGGTCGCCTCGATGCCATCGCGACCGGGCATCCGCACGTCCATCAGCACCACATCCGGCAGCAGCGCCGACGTCATGGACACCGCTGTCGTCCCGTCGTTGGCTTCACCGACCACTTCAATGTCGGGTTCGGCGTCGAGAATCAGGCGGAAGCCTTTCCTGATCAGGGCGTGGTCGTCGGCCAGCAGCACGGTAATCATGACGCGGCTGCGGGATCGAGGCAGAGCCGGGCGCTGACCCGCCAGCCCCTGGGCTCGCGCGGGCCGAACTCGAGTTCGCCCCCGAATGCGCTGACGCGCTCGCGCATGCCGGTCAGTCCGCCTCCGGCGGTGCCCGATCCTGCACCGTGGCCGGGGCCGTCGTCCTCAACTTCCACGCTCACCTCCGCAGGCGCGAGCTGCAGGCGGACCGCGGCGCTCGCGTCCGGGCCGGCGTGTTTCATCGTGTTCGTCAGCGCTTCCTGTATCAGGCGGAAAACGGTTAGCTGGATAGCGGGCGGCACTTCCGTTCTGCTGCCGGTGCGCTCGTACCGCACCGGCAGGCCAGCGGCCCGGACCCGGCCGAGCAGGTCGTCCAGGTCGGCCAGGCCAGGGAGCGGCTGCCGGAGTTCCTGCCCGGAATCGGATCTCAGCACGCCCAGCAGCCGGCGGGTCTCGGCCAGCGCCTGCCGCGCAGTGCCCGACACGTCCCGGATCGCATCGGCGGCATCGCCGGGTGCGCGGGTGACCGCGCGGAGCGCGCCGTCGGACAGCGCCACGATCACCGTGAGGTGGTGAGCAACGCTGTCGTGCATCTCGCGCGCGATGCGGGCCCGTTCCTCGGCCGCCGCAAGCGCGCTGCTCTGGTCCCGTTCGCGCTCGAGCCGCAGAGCCCGGTCACGCAGCGCGGCCAGGTAGGCCCGGCGGGTGCCCACGTAAAGGCCGACAACCGTGACAGCGGCAGCAAACCCGGCGGCGTCGGAGACCGCCAGCGCCCAGTGACGTGTACCGTCCTCGGCTACCACCATCAGCGTCACGCCGACCACAAGCAGCCCCGCCACCAGCGCCTCGGCCCGTGGCCGCATCGCCGCAACGGTGTACAGGCTGATTGCCACCGCCACCGGGAACAGCGCGCCGCGGTCCGGCCACTGCGCCAGGACGGCCGCGGCCGACAAGGTCCACAGGAACACCAGCTCTGGCCAGAGGCGGCGTAGCGGCAGCGCTGCCGAGCTCAAAACAGCGACGATCACTCCGGCGACCAGCGACAGGTGAACCGGACGCGCCGTCTGGCCAAAGGAGAAATGCGCCAGGGACGCGCCGCCCGCCACCAGGGCGCACCCGACGTCGAGCGCCCAGGAGCGTAGCGGCCGCGTTCTCGGGTTCTCGGCCGGCTCCCAGATGGACACCCCTCCATCATCCTCGCCGTCAAAACGTAGTGAGCCCGCGTCCACCGGCGCGGACGACAAGAACGCGAGCCGCGCGGTCACACGGCGGCCTGCGCGACTGCCGGCCAGGCCGGCTTCTCGACGGGGGGGAGAAGCCGGCCTGGGATAACTCGCCTTACTCACCGCGCGGTTGATACCGCAGCGCTGTCCTGGTTTCGCGGGCCCGTTACCGGGTGCCCGGGTGCGGCGCTGGCTGGCAGGGCAGCTGTCTGCCACGTTCGGGCCGCGAGCAGGACCATCGCCACCGCAAAGGGCAGCATGAACAGCACGACGAGGACAGGCCCGGCGGACGGAACCTGCTGAGCTACCTCCAGACCGAGGGTGAACAGGACGGCGAGCCAGCGCGGCACGCTCCGGCTGCGCCACAGGGCAATTCCCATCAGGACCGGCGCCACGAAGATGCCGAAGAAATAGACGCCAGAGAACACGTGCTCGAATCCGGAATTGAACGTTGTCACCAGGAATCGGGCGGCTGCTTCCTGCGACACGTGTGCCGTCGCAGCGGCAGCGACGTTGACACCGCCAAGGACGTTGACGAGGGCCCCGCAGAAGGCGCCGACACCCCCGAGGAGCGCAGCCACTGTCGCGAGCACTGAGCCGCGGCCTCTGACCAGGGTGGCAATCGCCGCGTACGCGACCGCCAGGGCGCCCAGAGCCAGCAGCGAGAGGGAGCCCGATACGTACAGCTGAGCCGGATGCATGGCCGCAATGGGAAGCTCCTTGAACGCGTCGGCCATGGTCCCGATGACTGTGTCGGTGCCTTTAGGGTTAAGCCCCTCGGCGCAGACGTAAAGCACGGCGGCGAGGGGCAGGGACAGGGCCAGCACTCGCTGGCGCAGTCGGGCAGCGCTATCCATTGGCTTCTCCAGCCTGGTAGGGGGCCGATCATCTCGGCGCATTGAAGCCGCTTCCAGGCGCTCACCAGGGAGCTAAACCTTTGGCCGACAACCACGACGCTACGGGCGCGCCGCCGGTCGGGCATCTGCCTCGAGGCCGCACTTTCGGGGCGCGGCTATGCCCTGCGGCATACGCCTATCAGCTGAGCAGCCGCTGCTAGGGGCAGGCGGGCTTTACGGCTCGTCCAGGGCGGCAAACAGCAGCCCGCCGATCATTGCCAGGTTCTTGTGGAACTGGATCCGCTGGATCTTGCGCGTGGCCGGGTCCTCGAGCGCCCAGTACGCGTGCCCGGCCAAGGTCGTGGGAATCAGCGACCCCGCCAGCGCAAGCGCAGACAGCCGCGGGGCCCACCCCAATGCCAGCAGCGTGCCGGCCACTACCTGCACTGCGGCGTTTCCCCGCACTACCAGTTCATCGTCCTCGGGAAGCGGTGCCACCTTGCGGACGGCGGCCAGGACTGAGGCTGCTTGATCGACTCTCGCACCCGGGGCCTGCAGGGCGTCGAAGCCGAGCAGGGCATAAGTGGATCCGGTGAGTATGCGAGCGGCCGGACGCAAGGGCGCCAGCATTCGCTGAGTCGTTGTCATAGGGCCTCGATGTCAGGACGGGAAATCTTGGTCAGCAGGACTGTACGCGCCAGCACTCAAGGTGATGCGGAGCGCACAGCATCTCGTCCGCCGCATCAGCGCAGGCGACGGGCCTGCAGGACGGCGTCGAGGAAGGTAACGATCTCACCCTCGGGATTGGGCGCCTCCCGTTCCGGCGCGCCAGCGGCCATGATGGTCCACTCAGCCGGATCGAGAGTGGCCGCTACCTGCTCGGCTGTGAAAGTCAGGCCAGCATGATGGGCATGGCGTGTCGGGTTACCCTGGTCGGACGGGTGATGGCCGACGATCAGCAGCACGCCGCCGGGGCGGACCGCATCCGCCAGCCGCCGGTGCAGGGACTCAAGCTCCGGCCGTGGCAGCTGCATGAACTGCGCGGAAACCAGATCGAACTGCCGGGTCGGCGGCACCCACGTCAACACGTCCGCCTGCTGCCAGGTGATCCTGGCGGCAATTTCCTCGCCAGCGGCGGCGGCCTGGCTGGCAGCACGTTCCAGTGCGACCGCCGACACGTCGATGCCGGTAACCTGCCACCCGTGCGACGCCAGCCAGATGGTGTCGGCCCCTTCACCAGACCCGACGTCGAGCGCCGTGCCTGGCGTCAGCTGTTCCGCGGTCGCGACCAAATGCGGATTGGGGTTCCCGCTCCACACCCGGTCTGCCGAGCTGTAGCGCTCATCCCAGGCTGCCTGGCTGAACCTGGTCAGATCGACCTCGTGGTCTTGCGGACCGTGGTGCTCATGGTTCACCTGAACACCATGCCCGCGGGCTTAGCCGATTGCAAACTAGCCCGCAATCGGCAGGGTGATCGTGAACCTGGTCTCGCCCTGGTGGCTATCGACCGTGGCGCTGCCGCCGTGCGCCACCGCAACAGCGTGCACGATCGCCAGCCCGAGGCCGCTGCTCCCGGCCGTGCGAGACCGGGAACTATCCCCCCGGACGAACCGCTCGAAGATGTCCGGCAGCAACTCCGGCGCGATTCCCGGCCCGTTGTCAGTGACGCTGAGAATCGCGGTCCCGGCGGCCGAGGTCAGCGAGACGGTGACGACGGTCCCGGCTGGCGTGTGCTTGGCCGCGTTGCTGAGCAAGTTCGCCAGGACCTGATGGAGGCGCAGGTCGTCGCCGCGAACCATAACGGGCTCGTCCGGCAACTCAAGCTGCCAGCGGTGGCCTCGCGCCGCGACCCGCGCGTCACTCGCAACGTCGATCACCAGCCTGGTCATGTCCACCGGCTCGCTGGCCAGCGGGCGGCCGGCGTCGAGGCGGGCGAGCAGGAGCAGCTCGTCGACCAGCACGCTCATGCGCGCCGACTCGGACTCGACCCGGCTAAGCGCGTGCGCCACCTCGGCGGGAAGTGGTCCAGGGTGGCGCCGGGCAAGCTCGGCGTAACCGCGGATGGCCGCCAGCGGGGTGCGCAGCTCGTGACTGGCATCTGCGGCGAACATGCGCAGCCGGTTTTCGCTGGCCTCGCGCCGGGCTAGTGCGGACTCCACGTGACCCAGCATCCGGTTGAACGCGGCGCCCACCTGACCGACCTCGGTGGCGGGGTTGGCGTCCGGGACCCGCTCGGGCATGCTCACCTCGCCGCTGCTGAGCGGCAATTGGGTCACTCTGGTCGCGGTCGCCGCCACCCGCCGAAGCGGCCGTAGCGACGCGCGTACCCAGGCTGTACCGATCACGCCAGTGATCAGCAAGGCGGCCAGGAATACCGCAAGCTCGGCAGCCGCAACCTGGTGCAGGGTGTTCGTGACGCTGCTGAGCGGCAGCCCGCTGACGAGCACAGCCCCGTCCGGCGCCCTGCTAGCGATCATCCGGTACGGGCCGTGAGACGGACAGGTCGACGGTCGTGGGCTGGCCAACTGGCACGCTGGCGATCAGCGCCCGATCGTCTGCGGTCAGGTAGCAGGCGTTCGTGCTGCCGGCCAGGTATGGATCGCTGACCTGGCCGTTGCCCTTGATCATGGCGGTGAAGGCGGCCGTCACTTGACGCTGCGCGCAGTATGGCGGCTGGTGATTGTCGTCGGGCGGCTGGTGCCCCGGCGGCTGGCCTGGCGGCGGGCCCGGGCTGACGCATTCCTGGTAGCGGATGTTCGCGGAGGCTGAGTTCGGTGTCGAGCTGGCTGATCAACACCGAGTGCAAATGCGTGTACGTCACGACGCCGACAGTGGCGCATGCCAGTGCAAGCAGCGCAAGCAGGCCCGCGACCAGCCTGCCGCGCAGGGTTCGGGCTGCTAGCCAGCCACGGACCCGCGTGGTCAGGGCCGGGTGCTGCTGCGGCGTCATGGTCCGGCCGGCGGCTTCAATACGTAGCCGACACCGCGGACGGTGTGGATCAGTCGGCTCCCGGCCGCTGTCGATCTTCTTGCGCAGGTAACTGATGTACAGCTCGACCACGTGCGCCTGGCCGCCGAAGTCGTAGTTCCACACCCGGTCCAGGATCTGTGCCTTCGAGAGCACCCGGCGCGGGTTGCGCATCATGAACCGCAGCAGCTCGAACTCGGTGGCGGTCAGGTCGATCAGGTCACCGCCGCGGCGCACCTCCCTGGCGTCCTCGTCCATGGCCAGATCGGCGACGGTCAGCTCGGTGCCGTTGCTGGCCCGCGCCATCCCGGCCCGCCGGAGCAGGCCGCGCAGCCTGGCCAGCACTTCCTCAAGGCTGAAAGGCTTGGTGACGTAGTCATCACCGCCTGCGGTGATACCGCTGACCCGGTCCTGCACGGCGTCCCTCGCGGTGAGGAACAGCACGCAGACGTGCGGCAGTATCGCCCGTACCCGGCGCAGCACTTCCAGTCCGTCGAAGTCGGGCAGCATGATGTCGAGCACGATGGCGTCGGGCTGGAACTCGCGTGCCGCCCGCACTGCGCTGCTGCCGTCGGCGGCCGTCTGGATCTCCCAGCCCTCGTATCGCAAGACGCTGGCCAGCAATTCGGCCAGGCTGGGCTCGTCGTCGACGACGAGGACCCGGACCGGGCTGCCATCGGCGCGCCGAATGCTCGCGTCGGCCGCTCGCGCCCGGCTAGCGGTGGAATCCATGACGGTCATCATCTCTCCAGCATCGTCGCGGCCGATCAGGCGCGCCTCTGCGCTTCTTCTGAAGTTTCTCTGAGGGTCAGCGCGAGCGCGGGGCAGTCGGTAACGGCACGCCGCGCTTCACGCGCGAGATGCGGCGGCACCGCGGCGTTGGCTATCAGCGGGTAGCCCCACTCGTCCAGCGAAATCAGCTCTGGCAGCAGCTCGGCACAGACGCCGTGGGCGCTGCACGCGATGGGGTTGACGCGCAGGCGGGTGGCACGCCTAGGCATGATCAGCTCCAGTCAGGTTCGGTCAGCACGGTGGCCGGCGCGGGCAGGAACTGCCCGGCCCGGGTGGCGGTGCACCGCCCGCGGCGATGCGCGGCGATCTCAGCCGCAAATACGTGCAGCGCGCTCGCGACGAACCGGACGGTGCCGTCCGGGTGGTGGCACGCGCCCCGGCCGGTGACCAGCCCGGCCCACCGCCGCAGGTTCGCTAGTTCCTGTTCGGCCGGGCGCGGCCGGGCCACCGCCGCAACCGCGGCCGCGATAGCTGGCAGGCCGTTGAAGCACGGACCGCACTGCCCGGCCGATTCAAGGGCAAGGTAGCGGGTCACTGCGGCTGTCTCGGCCAGCCCGCAGCGCCCGGTCGGCAAGGCGATCAGGATGCCCGCCCCGGCGATCGCGCCGGCTGGCCGCAGGTCTGCGTTGCACAGCGCCAGCTGGCGCGCCCTTGTCACGCTCAGCCAGCCGCCGTGGTAGCCACCGACCAGAACTGCCTGCACGTCGTCGCCCAGCCACGCCAGGTGGCGCAGCGGAGTTCCGATGGCGGCCTCAACGATGCGGACGCGGCCGTCAGCGTCGCGAACGGTGCAGAGCATGGAACCAGGCTCGGCATCGGTGCCGACGGCGCGGAACCAGCCCGCGCCGTACCGGGCGATCATCGCCAGGTGCGCCAGCGTTTCGACGTTCTGCACCAGGGTGGGCCGCCCGGCCACGCCGCGCTCGAACACCCGGGGCGGCTTGACGGCAGGCCGTGCTGCTCCGCCGTTGATCCGGGCCACGAGCGCCGTCTCCTCGCCAGCCAGGAACCGCGGCGGCGCCTCGGCTAGCTGTACCGCGACGCGATCGATCCCGGCAGCCGCGCGCATTTCCAGCGCGGTCCGCAGCCGGGCCGCCAGGTCCGGGCCGCCCGGCCGGTCAGCGGCGGCATGTACGTACAGGAACGCGGCGCTGGCACCAGCCGCCTCGGCGGCGAGCTGCAAGCCATCCAGCACCAGGTGCGGGGAGTACCACAGCAGCGCGGCGTCCTTGCTGCTGGCCGGCTCGCCTTCAGCGCCGTTACCGATCGCTACTGCGCCGCCGCCGGCGGCAGCCACGGCCGCAAGCTTGCGCGCGACCGGGAACGCGGCGCCGCCGCGTCCGGTGAGGCCCGCCACGCCGGTTTCCTCGATGAGCGCCCGGCCCCGGAACCTGGCCGCGCCGAGCGCGCGGTGGTGGGCCGCCAGGTCGAGGCCGGCTGGATCGTCCCGGAGCAGCCTCGGCAGGCCGGGCTCGCCCGCGGCGGCACCGTTACCCGCGCGGCCGGACCAGCCTGGCGAGCTGACAGCGGCATAGCCGGGTGCTTCGACTGCGCTGAACTGCGTCATCGCGAGCCGGCCCCGGTCAGTTGGCGGCTGTCGCGACCGCCGCCCCGGCTGCGACAGGCGTCGGCGAGCGCCAGGGCCGGCCGGTCGGCTGGGCGCGGAGTCTTCGCCGCGCTTGCAATCCGCCACCAGGTTGCGGCGGCTACGGCCACCGAGCAACCGACCGCGAGTGCCAGGAGAAACCCGTTACCCATATCCGAGCTCGATCCGAAACCGTGCGCGAGCGCTATCGGAAAGCATGCGTATGCCAGCCAGTGCACCGCCCGCCAGGTTCTGCGGCCGATTCGCGCCCGCGCGAGGCTGGTGACGATCAGCGCCGCGATGATGTCGAAGGAAACGGCGCCAAGACCGAGCCACAGTGGCTTATACGGCGAGGTGAACGGGATGATGGCGGCGGCCCAGCCGATGGTGACGTACGGGTCGAGAACCGCGGTGACCACGTGCACGGCGACGAACGCGACCGCGAGCAGGGACAGGCTGCGGTGCAACCCGGTCGTGGCGAATCTCGCCAGTCCCGGCAGCTTCGCGCGGCGGTTGACCATGATGCCGAGCAGCACGACGGCTGTCAGGAGCACCAGCGCCACCACTCCGGTCGCCCGGCTGGCGTACCAGAGCGCGGTACTTCCTGTGATCCCCACGGCGGGCCTCCCGGCGAGTCCGCGCAACGGCACCCGCCGCTGCGTCCACCTAGCAGGATGCGCAACTCACCAATGCCGTGTATCTAAGCGTCCTCTGCGCTCGCTCTGAAAGGCCAGATCGCCATCCGACCCACACCATGACGGTTTCAGTGACTTTGGCGCCCGGAATGCCCGGTTTGCGGCACTGAAATCGACATTGTGTGGAGAACGAAGATCAGCCGCGGTGCTGGATCTGGCGGAAAGGTACGCCTTTGTCCGGTCTGATCTCGGCGGGCAGGCCGAGCACCTTCTCGGCAAGGATGTTCTTCTGGATCTCGTCGGTCCCGCCGGCAATCGATACTGCCGGAACCGACAGCAGAACCTCGGTGATCACGCCGCCGAGCGAGGATTCCGGGCCGGCCAGCATCCCGCTGGCGCCGGCGATCATCGAGTGGACCTTCGCGGACTCGCGCGCGAGGTTGCTGGCGGCAAGTTTGCCGATGGATCCCTCGGCGCCCGGCCGCGCGCCGAGCGCGCGGGCGACCCTGGCCCGTTCCGCTGTCCATGAGCTGACCCGTTGCAGCGTCAGCAGCCTGGCGATGGCCTGCCTGATCACCGGGTCGTTGCTGACGCCGGCCGCCCGGGCGTGGTCGATAACAAGGTCTGGCCGCCCAGCCCGCTGCGGGTACCAGGAATACGTCGCGAAATGGTCGTCTGCCTCGGCCCGCGCCTCATCAAGCGCGCGGCCCCGTGCCGGGCTGTAGCCCGGCCGCCGCAGCGCGGCAAACCGGCGCTCGTAGGCCAGCGTCGTCAGGGCCCCCTGCCAGCCGTGGCCCACTTCGCCGATGACGTTGTCCCGTGGCACTCGCGCGTCAGTGAGGAAGACTTCATTGAAGGAGGCGTGGAAGTTCATCTGGCGAAGCTGCCGGACCTCAACGCCGGGCTGGTCCATCGGCAACGCGAAGTAGCTGATGCCGTTGTGCTTGGGCACGTCAGCATCGGTGCGCGCCAGCAGCATGCCCATGTCGGCGTGGTGCGCGCTGGTGTTCCAGACCTTCTGCCCGTTGATCACCCAGCTGTCACCGTCGAGCACTGCGGAGGCGGACAGGCCCGCCAGGTCGGACCCGGCCCCCGGCTCGCTGAACAGCTGGCACCAGGTCTGCTCGCCGGTCAGAATCGGGCGCGAGAAGACGTTCTCGCAGTTCATCGTTGCCGTGCGCGAGGATCGTCGGAGCGGCGAGCCAGGTGCCGCTGCCAACCGGGAGGCCGACCGCGCCCAGCCGGATCAGCTCACTGGCGACCAGCTCGTCGGCCCAGGCCGGAAGGTCGCGGCCATGCCAGCGGGCCGGCCAGCTCGGCACCGCCCAGCCGGACGTCAGCAGCAGCTCGCGCCAGTCGCGCAAAGCCATGCCGGGATCCCAGTTCTTGCCGACCCACTCGGCGAGCTCAGCCCGGATCTGGTCAGGGGACGTCATGTCGCCCCCGCCTCGGCGGCCACCTGGTCCAGGAACGCCCGCACCTCGTCATTGAACAGGGTGGGCTGGTCGATGTTCGGCGCGTGCCCGGCGTCCGGGATCACCACCACCCGCCCGTCCGGGATCTTGGCCGCCATGTAGTCGGCCGCGCCGAGGAACGGGGTGTCCTGTGCCCCCACGACGATTAGCGTCGGCACTGCGATGCCCGGCAGCCCGTCCAGTACGTGCGAATCCTGCTGCGTCAGCGTGCCGCGAGCGGCGAGTACGAGCCCGGCGGCATCACGGTGCTCACCGCCGTGCAGCTCCGCGCTGCCGCGCACCCCGGCCAGCCCGCGGTCGGCAAAGCGGGCTGCGGTGTCGTTGGCCCTGCGGTTCCAGTCGTTGCGGGCAGCCTCATTGCGGAAACCGGGGCCGGTGTCGATGAGAATCAGGCCCGCGACGCGGTGCGGATACTTCAGCGCGAAGGCGAGCGACAGGTAACCGCCCAGCGAGTGGCCGCCCAGCACGGCCCGATCAACTCCGGCCGCGTCCAGCAGGGCGGCCATGTCCGCCAGGGCCGCCGCCGAGCTGTAGCAGGCCGGGTCGGCCGGATACTCGCTCCTGCCGTGCCCGCGCAGGTCCCAGGTCAGCACCAGGTTGCGCAGCGACAGGGCCGCCAGGTTCGGCGCGAACATCTCCGAGGTGGCGGCGAATCCGTGCGACAGCAGCAGGGCAGGGCTACCGCTCCCGCTGGACTGGTAGTGGATGCTGCCCTCGGGCCGGGCTAGCACTGGCATGGCGCGTCCCGCCTTCCTGCTAGCTGCCGGTGAAATGTGCGGGGCGGCGCTGGCTCACGGCTGCGAGTCCTTCCCGCCAGTCGGCGGTCTGCATCAGGCGTTCCTGCTCGGTGCGCTCCCGTGCCATCGCCGCACGCGCGCGTTCGGCTAGTTCGCCCCGCATCGTGGCACGAATGGACCGGACGGCGAGCGGTGCAGCGGATGCGATCTGGCTGGCCAGGGCATGTGCCTCGGACCGGAGCGCGTCCGGCCCGGCAAGCCGGTCTGCGAGGCCAAGCGCGCTGGCCTCTTCGCCGCCGACCCGGCGGCCGGTATACAGCAGATCGAGGGCGGCCTGCTGACCTACGACGGCAGGCAACGTGACGCTGAGCGCGAAGCCCTGATGAATTCCCAGCAGGGCAAAGTTGGCGGCGAACCGGGCCTGCGGTGTAGCGATACGGAAGTCGGCCGCCATGGCGAGTCCGAACCCGCCGCCGATGGCGGCACCTTGGATCGCGGCGACGATGGGCAGCGGCTGTTCGAACAGCCGGATGGCGTGGTCGTACAAGTGCGGGCCGCTCCGACCGCCGATAGCACCGGCATCGGTGAAGTCCGCACCAGCGCAGAAGACGCGCCCGGCGCTGCACAGCACGATCGCGCGGCAGCTCCCGTCAGCGGCCAGTTTTTCGCAGGCGTCGGCGATCTGGCCGATCAGGGAGACACTGAAGTAGTTGCTTGGCGGCCGGTTGATTTCCAGCGTGGCGACGTAGTCCGCGCCAAGCTCAATCGCCAGTTCTGGGGCCGGTGCGGCCGAAGTCTCACGATCCGTCATCAAGCTCTCCCGGCCGCCGCAGTTCTGCCTTCCGACATCGTAGGGCTATCGACCGGGCCGAAGCATGAGTGGTCAGGAGCCACCCGAGGTCACGGTGCTGGAGCCGGAGCTCGCAGACGGCGCGGACGCGCTCTTCAGACCGCTGCCGGAGCTGGTCGAGCCGGAGCTTCCCGAGGAACCGGAGCTTCCCGACGAACCGGAGCTGGACGACGACCCTGAGCTGGACGACGACCCTGAGCTGGACGACGAGCTCCGGGAGGACGCGGCCGCCGCATGCGTCGATGCCGGCAGGCTGTAGCCCACCGCACCGGCCGCCAGCACGCTGGCAAGCCCCGCAGCTGCGGTCACATGTCGCACCCTGGACCGATTGCGGTCCCTGGCCGCAGCCCGGTCCGTGCGGGCCGCCGGAGTGGTCGGCGTGGCCGCGGTCCGAGCTGACTGCCCGTCAGGCGTCATCGTCTGTCCTTCCAAGTCGTCGATGTTCCCAGCGTCGCCGAGCTGCCTCTGCGGACCTTCTGAGCAGGCTGCCGGCCAGCGCAGAACGGGCCAGGCGAGCCGGGCAGCCGGTAATCCACAGGAACTGTGGACGGACCTGTGCACAGTTCAGTGGAAAGGAACCGTGCACGGGGGATAAACGGCGGATGTCCTGTGGACGACAAAAGAATCTTGAAGAGATCACGGAAAAGGCTTGTGCAGCAGGCGTTGTTGGCAGTAGAAATTCTTCACCACCGAAGACGGGTTCAGCCCAAGGGAAACTAAGGGCAACGCAGGAAGGGCCGGGCGACCGGTGCTGACAGCGGAATCTGACAACCGGAGGTAGCTGCGAGGCGTTCGGCCCCCGAGCAATCGGGTGACCAGGGCCTCGGGGCCAGGCGAGGCCCCTCCATCTCATACATGGAGGGGCCTCGTCGCATTACCGCGTGCGAGCACGCCGCGGCTTATGCAGGCGTGGTTCCCTTGACCGCCGGCCGGCAAACCTGAGCAGCCTGCCGATGACGCCGCGACCAATAATAAATGAGACCAAATCCGTTAAGCCTCGCGCAACGGGCAACTGCTTGTCCCGGTACGCGTGCGTGTTCGGCGCGGGTGCGGCTAGTAACGATGCGAGACTAATCAACGACGCTCCGTGTTCTCGCAGCGGCAGGGGGTCGCAGGCCGAGCCGGAGCGGCCGTGCGAACCCGGGGCGAGCGGCGCCGGAGCGCCGGGGTGCGCACGCAGGGGTAACGGGGGAGCGTATGACCATCAGCACCAGCCGCGACAGTGCGCTCGACTTCAGGGCGATCGATGGCCGGGCGATCGATGGCTATGAGCCAGTGCACGTGCCGGGCCACGTCGCGCCAGTCAGGGGCGAGACTGCGATGTTCCGGCGCCGGTCGGTGCAGCCGACCCGGCGCGCGCTGCTGCACGTTCAGGCTGCGGGCGAACCGTCAGTCGCGCCCGACGTGGGCAGCTGGTACACCGAGCGAGCGTTTCATTTCTACCTGGCCGGCCTGCGCCTACCCGAGCCGGCCAGGCTGCCGCTGTCGGCGCGCAACTCCGCACGGCGGCTAGGCGCGGCTTTCGCTGATCTCGACGCTGCTTGCGCGCACATGCGCGCGGCGGACGACATCGACACGGTGATCGTGATGGCCAGTGGCCGCAGCGCGGCCGCCGTCGCACTCTGGCGAGATGCTCAGCGGCAAGCGGCCGACGCGCTGATTCTGCACTCGCCAGAGTTCTCCAGCCGGACAGGGCTCGCCCTCAACATTGGCTGCCCGGTACTGGTGCTGACCTGGGCGGCGCAGCCGCAGGGGCAGCGGCAGCGCCGCAACGGGCGTGGCGGGCGTGGCGGGAGCGGCGGGCGTGGCGGGCCCGAGTCAGCCGCGATCCGCCTCGGCGGGCATGTGACGTCGCTGCAGCTGCCGCCCGGCAGCGCTCCCGGGGCCTCGCCTGACGCCCCCGGCAGGCAGGCGTACTTCGACGAACTCGGGCGCTGGCTGGGGGCCTACATGTACGGGCCGGGGCGCGATCAGCTGTTGTGAGCCGAACGCGCCGGGTTCAGCTCACTACCTGGACGAGCGCTTGCGGATAGCCAGACGCCCCGTTCGGCGCAGGCTGCGCCTGCAATGGCGTCTGGGTGTACCCGGTCTTATCGGTCGCGCGGGCCTCGACCAGGTAGTCCCCTGGCTGCACGTTGACGTTCCAGTCGTAGACCCACTGGCGCCAGCAGTCGATGCCCGGCACCGCCGCCAGCCGCGCTTCCTGCCAGGGGCCGTGTGCCACCCGGACCTCGACCGCTTCGATGCCCTTGTGCTGAGCCCAAGCGACGCCCGCAATCGGGGCCGGCTGGCCGGCCTTAACCGGGTTCGACCCCGGCACGTCGATGCGCGACTCTGTCTTGATCGGCCCCATCGCTGACCAGCCGCGCTGGGCCCAGTAAGCGGTGCTCGCCGCGTAAGTGGTGACCTCGATGTCGACGATCCACTTGCAGGCCGACACATAGCCGTACAGGCCCGGAACCACCTGCCGGACCGGGAAGCCGTGCTCCACCGGCAGGGCTTTGTCGTTCATGGCGACGGCGAGCAGCGAATCGCGGCCGTCCATGGCCGTCTGCACCGGTGTTCCAGAAGTGAATCCGTCCGAGGAAGTAGCTAGGAGCTGCTCTGCCCCCGCCTTTATGCCGGCTTGCCGCAGGAGGCTGCGCACGCTCGCCCCGAGCCACTTGGCATTGCCGATATACGGCCCGCCAACCGGGTTCGATACACAGCACAGCGTGATGTAGTCCTCGATCAGCGGCCGCTTCAACAGATCTTTGAAGGACAGGACAAGCTCGCGCTCGACCATGCCGTGAATCCTGAGCTGCCACGTCGCAGGGAGGATTTCGGGGATGACTATCGCGGTGTCGACCCGGTAGAAGTTGCTGTTCGGCGTGATGAAGCTGCTGAGGCCGGGGATGTTCAGGTTGGCACCGGCCGGGATTGGCTGTACCGCCTGGGCCGGCTTGGGCAGCTTGAGTGCCGCCTGCACGGCGCTGACGTTCCGGGTGTTAGCCAGCCAGGACCCGCCAACGTAGGTAACCAGTGAAATGCCGGCCGCGGCCCCGCTGACCAGAAGGAACTTGCGCCGGTCCGGAAGGTCGGCGGCCGGCTCGTCGCGCCGTCGGAACTCGCCGAGGCGCCCGGCGTCCGGCCCCCTGGCCAGCGTGCACAGGTATTGCAGGGCATAGGCGGCAACGGCAGCGCCGACGATCGTAGGCAGCGCGTCGGTCGCCCTGGCCGTGGGCTGGCTTAGCGCGGCATAGATGCCGATCGCCGCGAATACCGCCAGGCCGATCATGCCTTGCCAGAGCCTGCGCACCGCGAGCACGCCGATGACAATGGCGAAGATGATCAGGACGACGCGGATTCCCCAGACCAGGACGATCTTGTCGTGGGTGCCGAATTCCCTGATAGCGAAGTCCTTGACCGACGGCGGCGCGTGATTGATCGACATTTCGCCGACGGCGTCGATCGGCGCGCCGAGAGGCGAGCGAATGATCGCGGCGAACAGCTGGGCGACGGCAAGCGCGACGAATGCGGTCACGATGCCGGCCAGGGCGCCGCGCGCGGCGAGCCCAGGGCGTCGTAGCGGGCCGATACGCCAGGTAGACCTAGGTGGCTGCGGGGTCACAAGGATAATTCGTATCAGCGGACCGCGTGGATTGCCCTCGGCGGCACGAATGACTGATCTTCCGGCCCGGCCAAGCCGGAACCGATGCCGGTGACGAATATAGGAACGTGGACGTGACAGGCGGCTCAGCCGATTCCGTGCCAGGGCAGCCGGGCTTCCGGTCGGCCGGCCCGGGTCGGCCGGGGCGGCCTGGAGCCGGTTCTCGCGGCGGTCGCCAAGGGCGATCACGCTGCGTTCACCGTCATCTATGACCGGGCCGGCCCGGCTGTGCTCGGCGCCGTGCTACGGGTCGTCAGGGACCCGGCGCAGGCTGAGGAAGTCATGCAGGAGGTGCTGCTGGAGGTCTGGCGTTCCGCGGCACGCTTTGACCCGTCGGCCGGCTCAGCCTCGGCGTGGATCATGACGCTCGCGCACCGCCGCGCCGTGGACCGGGTCAGATCGGAGCAGCGGGCCAGCGAGCGCGAGTTCCGAGCGGCTACCGCGACGATCGCCTACGACGAGGTGAGTGACGCAGTGGAGGCGAGCCTGGAACATGAGCGCGTGCGGCGGTGCCTGGCTGGTCTCACCGACCTGCAGCGGGAGTCGGTCCTGCTCGCGTATTACGGCGGTCACAGTTACCGCGAGGTCGCGCAGTTGCTCGGAGTGGCCGTCGGCACCGTCAAGACACGCATGCGAGACGGCCTGATCAGGCTCCGAGACTGCCTGGGGGTGGACTGATGCGAAGCCACGGCGCTGGATTGCACACCCTGGTGGGCGCTTACGTGATGGACGCGGTCCTGGAAACCGACCGGGCCGCGTTCGAGCGTCACCTGCAGACGTGCGAGCCATGCCGCGACGAGGTGCGCACCCTGCGCGAGGCGACCGCGCGGCTCGCCGAGGCTGCCGCCATCACGCCGCGGCCGCAGTTGCGCGAGCAGACCATCCGGGCAGCGGTCAGGATGCGTCAGCTGCCGCCGCTAGTGCCGGAACAGCCTGTCAGCCTGGGCAGGCGGCTGTCCCGGCCGCTGGCGGGCTGGCGGAAGGTCGCCAGCCTGCGTGCCTCTCGTGCGAAGTCCTGGCCTGCGCGGATAGCCGCAACGGTGGCCGTCGTGCTGGCCGTAGCGGCCATCGCGGCGGGCCTGGATGCCCATTCGATGCAGCGCACCCTCACAGCGGCCCAGCAGCGGGAGACTGAGATCGCCGCGGTCCTGGGCGCCCGCGACAAGATCAGCCTGACCGCCCGTGTCAGCGGCGGCGGTACCGCGACCGTGGTGATGTCGCACCGGGCGCGCACGCTGGTATTTATCGCTAAGGGCCTGCAGAAGCTGCCCGCTTCGAGCGCGTATGAGCTGTGGCTGATGGGGCCTGCCGGCGCCCGGCCGGCGGGAATGCTGCCGCCGTCGCGCCATGGGATGACCGGCCCGATGGTGGTAGGCCGATTGGCCAGCGGGGATCGGCTGGGAGTGACCGTCGAGCCATCGGCCGGATCGGGGCGGCCAACCTCGCGGCCGATCGTCATGGTCGGGCTCGGCGACTGACGGCGCGGTGTTCCCGCAGGGGCGTTGCCGCGGGGGCGTTCGCGGAACGGCCGGGGCGACATATGCACCGGGGGCAGGCTAACGTGGCCAGCGTGAAAGCATCCCCTGAAGCGCAGCTACGGCTGCTGGAGCTAGCCGATCTCGATGCCGAGCTAGGACGGCTGGAGCACCGCAGGCGGAGCTTGCCCGAACACGCTGAGCTGACCAGCCTGGAGCAGCGGGACACCGAACTGCGCGACGAGATTGCAGCGCTAGAGGCCAGGGAAGGCGATCTCAGGCGCGAGCAGTCCAAGGCAGACGCAGATGTCGAACAGGTTCGCAGCCGCATCAGCCGGGACCGGACGCGGCTGGACGCCGGCCAGGTTTCGTCACCGCGCGAGCTCGAGAACCTGCAGTCGGAGATCGGGTCCCTGCTGCGCCGCCAGTCAGATCTGGAAGATGCCGAGCTTGAGGTGATGGAGCGCCTGGAGGCGGCGCAGGCCAGGCTCAAGGAAGCAGGCGCCGAGCGCGCGAGCATTGCCGCAGACCTGCAGGCTGTCGGCGGCCGCCGTGACATCGCGGTCGCGGAACTGGCCGAGCTGGCCGGCAAGGCGGCCGATCGCCGCGCCGTGGTGCTCGCGGAGGAACCGGCCGACCTGATCGACCTATACGAGCGGCTCCGGGCTCAGCATGGCGGTGTGGGCGCAGCAGCCCTGCGCCGCGGTCAGTGCCAGGGCTGCCATCTTTCGCTCAACACCGTGGATCTCAACGCGATCCGCGCCGCTGCTCCTGATGAGGTTGTGCGCTGCGAGGAATGCCGCCGGATCCTGGTCAGGACGGATGAGTCAGGGCTCTAAGCCGGCTGGCGGATGGCGGACCGGAAACAGCAAGGCGACGACCACGCTGCTGCTGCGGCACGGGCAGACCGCGCTATCAGTGGAGCGCCGGTTTGCCGGGCGCGGTGACATCCCGCTTACCGAGATAGGCCGCCGGCAAGCAGCGGCCGCGGGAGGCGCGCTGGCCGTGCGCGGCGATGTCGATCTCATCGTTACCTCGCCGCTCGGCCGGGCGCGGCGGACAGCGGAGGCGGTTGCCGAGAGCACAGGTGCAGGACTAGTCGTCGACGACGGGCTGGTAGAGACGGACTTCGGCGCCTGGGAGGGCCTGAGCTTCGCTGAGGTCGGCGCGCAGTGGCCTGCTGACTTGGCAGCGTGGCTGGCTGACGCCGAAGTCCCGCCGCCCGGCGGGGAAAGCTTCACTGCCGTTGCAGCCCGAGTGGACGCGGCGCTCGACCGACTGCTAGCCGCGCACCAAGGCAAGACCCTTGTCGTTGTCAGTCACGTCACGCCGATCAAGACGATCGTGTGCCGCGCGCTGCTGGCACCGCCGGCAGCGCTGTTCCGCATGCAGCTGGATGTCGCCTCGATTTGCGAGGCCGATTGGTTCGCCAACGGACCGGCCTTGCTACGGTCACTTAACAACACCGCTCACTTGCGAACCTGAGTGAGCTTGAGCCTCAATCAGGCGCGAGTACAGCACGATTTCGGTCCCCTTGGGTTCATTGTTCTGAGCGAAGAACTCGTCGTGTGTGTAAACACTCTCCGTGTGTGGAATAGCACTCCTCGTAATTGATCAAGACGGGGGGAGATCAGTGCCTGTTCAGTCCACGACCCGTGCGGCCAGCCGCCGTAGTTCGGCGAGTACCGCCCGGAGCAGGTCGGTGAGCCGCAGTGCGTCAAGGGGCACTGCGAGCCGGCCAAAGACCACATCGAGTTCCAGGACGTCAAGCGCCACGCCGACGGCCGCTCGCAGCACCGCTGCGAAGTCGACCCGTAGCACGGCGGGAAGGACGGCTACCCGGAGCACCGCTGCACGGTCATCTCGCAGTTCAGCGTCACGATCGGCCGCGTCGCGCTCCACCGCAGCTCGTTCCACTGGATCACGGTCGGCCGGAACACGGTCGGCCGGATCGCGTTCTACTGCCGCGCGTCCGGCCTCTTCGCGGTCGACGCGCAGCACCGCAGCCAGCCGGAGCTCGGCAACGCCGGCGGCCGCGGCCAAGACCGTGTCCTCGGCAGCCACCAAGGTGACGTCGGCGGCCAGCAAGATGACCGCCGCTGCCACCAAGGCAAATACGTCGGCCAAGACACTGTCGTCGGCGATGAAGTCGATGAACACGGCTACCAAGGCAATGTCGACGGCAGCTAAGGCGCTGACGGCAGCGGCTAAGTCGATGTCATCGGCAAAGCCGGTGGCGGTGAGCACCACCCGGTCACGGGCCGCGGCGAAGCCGCGGACCAGTGCGAGGCGGTCGGCCAGGCCGGCGGCGAAGCCACGGGCCTCGTCCGCTCGGCCCAGGACGCCCAGGACCGCGGGGACGTCGACGACAGCAGCCAGCAGCGCCGCTAAGCGTGCCACCGGCAGGGCGACGAAGCCCAGGACGACGGCCAAGGCCAAGACCGCGGCCAAGCCGAAGGCGGCTACGGTCAAGCCGAAGTCGACCTTGTCACGCCCGAGGACCACGGCGCCGAAGTCGCGCCCGGCAGTCCGGCGGAGCACAAGCAGGCCAGCCGCGAGCCGGACGCCGGCATCATCTTCGGCTATCCGGCCAGAATCCGGTATCACGCTGTCGGCTCCGTCGCGGAGCAACGGCGAGTACGACAGCCTGCTCGGCAGCCTGGTGCACTGAGGGCCGAGCTCAATTAGCACTGTGCTCAGTTAGCACCGTGCTTATCGCGTGGCGGGCGGCGCTGGCGGAGGAGGCCAGCGGCGCCCGCTTCGTTCTGCGCTGTTGGCGGCTAGTTGCCATAGTCTTGGGGCAGCGGCGGGCGAGTCAGCCGGGCGGCCGCGGCACGCCGGCCTGGCGTGCTGAGGAAGGTCCGGGCTCCGCAGGGCAAGGTGGTCGGTAACGCCGACCCGGGGTGACCCGCGGGATAGTGCCACAGAAAACAAACCGCCTCCGGATTCGTCCGGGGGTAAGGGTGAAACGGTGGTGTAAGAGACCACCAGCGCTCAGGGTGACCTGAGCGGCTTGGTAAACCCCACCCGGAGCAAGGTCAAGAGGGCACTGGGCTGCGAGGCCCGGTGCCTGCGCGAGCGATTGAGGGCGGCCCGCCCGATGCTCGCGGGTAGACCGCATGAGGCTGTCGGCAACGGCAGTCCTAGATGGATGGCCGTCGGCCCGCGCAAGCGGGTGCACAGAACCCGGCCTACAGGCTGACTCGCCCGCCGCCTGGGCTGTGCGGCCAGTACCTGCGCCACTCCGGGACCCATGTGGGCGGCTCCGGTTGAGGTCGCCCGTGATGCCTCGAGCTACGTCGAAGTCATCGGCGGAGAGCTTGGCCCCATGGCCGGCTTCGCCTGTGCGTGGCTGACCGCGGTGTCCAAGGTGAGGAATTCGACGGGCCCATTGAACCAGTGGCCGGCTGGGCAACGGATCTTTGCGCTTTCCAATGGGCCGTTGGATGATCCGGCGAGGTACCGGCGAACCACCTCAGCCGGCAGCCCGCATCTGACTGCGCCGTGATCATCCATGTACGCCGGGCAGTCCAGGAACATCACGCTGGTGTCCATTAATATCCCCCGTTCAGCGGGGATCGCACCAGGTAGGCGGTTGAACTCAGGGTCGCCGTGGGCCGAGGCGTCCGGCCGCGGCGGCGGAGGCGTCGGCAAGAGGCGTTCCGGCGGGCGCGGCGTTGTCTGCCGAGCGGCTCGCAGCCGCGTGCCGGAGCTCGGGTCCGATGGGTTCCTGGGCATCTTCGGCTCCTCTCGGCGGGCCGCCGACCGCGAGCATGCAAGCCGGCGGGTCCGCGCCTGTATGAGCAGGATGCGTCCGCGGCAGGACCACCGTGAACGTGGAAAACCACACGGTTTGAAGGTGCGGCTGACTCACCGCCTTGAGAGCCAGTGCCGCGTCAGGTAACGTTCGCCGTGGCGAGACGCGGCTGAAGCCCGTTGAGACATTGTCGCCGTGCGCTGCTGCGACTGAGGAGGTGAGACCGATCAACGCTATAACAGGTCGGGGCTCCCTCCCTCGCATGGCCTAGGGAGTGCCCGCAGAAGGCATCCCGAAAGGCTAGAAACGTCATGCGCTTTACCTCCCAGGCGTCGTCCGACGGCGTCACCGAACAACTCTTCACCCTCGACTTCACCTTCGGCGAGATCCCAGGCCTGCTGTGGACGCCGGACGGTGCCGCCGGGGCCCGTCCCCTGATCCTGATGGGACACGGCGGCGGGCAGCACAAGAAGGCCCCGGGCATCGTGGCGCGTGCCCGCCGCTTCGCCGCCGAGTGCGGTTTCGCGGTGGCCGCCGTTGACGTCCCCGGCCATGGCGACCGGCCGAGAACTGCGGAACACGACCAGATCATTGCCGAGATACGGAGCCGCGTGCAGACCGGCGGGGAACTGACTCCGCTGCTTGCCCGTTTCCATGCACTCCTCGCCAGCCAGACCGTCCCTGAATGGCGGGCGGTCTTGGACGCAGTCCAGAAACTCGACGTCGTCGGCGCCGGCCCGGTGGGCTACTGGGGGATGTCGATGGGCTGCGGACTCGGCGTTCCGTTCATCGCCGCCGAGCCTCGCATCCGCGCGGCGGTGCTGGGATTGAACGGGGCCGAGACCTCGGCCGAGGCCGCCGCACAGATCACCGTTCCGGTGGAGTTCCTGGCGCAATGGGACGATGAGGTCGTGCCGCGGGCGGCGAGCTTAGCGCTATTCGACGTCTTCGCCTCAGCTGAGAAGACGCTGCACGCCAACCCCGGCAAGCACGGGGAGGTCCCGATGTTCGAACTGGACAGCACGCTGCGGTTTTTCACCCGGCACCTGGGCTGATAGCCCTGTCTGGCCAATCGATCAGGAATCGAGAAGCGCAGGTCACCGAGCCTCACCTAGCGTCACGGGCATGACTTCCATCGAATCCGTCACCCTCGACGTGGCCGACGTCACGGCCGCCAACCAGTTCTACACCGCCGCTTTCGGTTTGGGCACTCAGGTACGCCTGCGGGCCTGCGAGCCACCGACGACTGGATTCCGGGGGTTCACGCTGTCGCTTACGACCTCTCAGCCAGGCAGCGTCAACGCCCTCATCAGGCGCCGCTCTCGACGCCGGCGCCACATCGCTGAAACCGGTCGCAAAGTCGTTCTGGGGCTACGGCGGCGTTGTACGAGCCCCGGACGGGACGATCTGGAAGGTCGCGACGTCGGCGAAGAAGGACACCGGACCGGCTACCCGGCAGTTCGACGAGATCGTGCTCCTGCTGGGGGTCGCGGACGTGGCCGCGACCAAGCGGTTCTATGTTGACCGCGGCCTGGCGGTGGCGAAGAGCTTCGGCCGCAAGTACGTCGAATTCGCCACTGCGTCGAGTCCGGTCAAGCTGGCGCTCTACGGGCGCCGTGCCCTCGCCAAGGATGCTGGCGTCGCTCCAGACGGGACCGGATCGCACCGGCTCATCATTGGCAGCGATGCCGGGCCATTCACCGACCCGGACGGATTCGCTTGGGAGGCAGCATCGTTGTGAGCCGGCTGGCGGCGCGACGTACGATCTTGAGTGTGACCAGCAAACCTCTCGCGGTGCAGCATCTGGGTGATCTGGCGCGGTTGCGGCGGGTGCGGGACCGGATTGACCGGGAGTATGCGCTGCCGCTGGATGTGGAGGCGCTGGCCCGGGGTGTGCACATGTCGGCGGGGCATTTGAGCCGGGAGTTCAAGCTGGCGTACGGGGAGTCGCCGTATAGCTATCTAATGACGCGGCGGATCGAGCGGGCGATGGCGTTGCTGCGGCGTGGTGATCTGAGCGTGACCGAGGTGTGCTTCGCGGTGGGTTGCGGGTCGCTGGGGACGTTCAGTACGCGGTTCACTGAGCTGGCTGGGGTGCCGCCGAGTGTGTACCGGCGGGGTGCGGGGCAGGGTGCGGCGGGGGTGCCGGCGTGCGTGGCTAAGCAGGTGACCAGACCGGTCAGGAATCGAGAAGCGCAGGCCGGCGGGCCGCAGCTAGCCTGACGGTTATGGACATCACCATTCACGCGAGCTTTCTCCCGCATGACGACCCGGATGCCTCCCTGGCTTTCTACCGCGATGCTCTCGGCTTCGAGGTCCGCCAGGACGTCGGACAGGGCAAGATGCGCTGGATCACCGTCGGCCCCCCCGGCCAGCCAGACACCTCCATCCTGCTGGCGCCGCCGGTCACCGACCCCGGCGTCACCGAGATCGAGCGCCGCACCATCGCCGAGATGATGGCCAAGGGCACGTACGGCTGGATCCTCCTGGCCGCCAAGGACCTCGACGGCACCTTCGACCGGGTGCAGGCCAGCGACGCAGAGGTCGTCCAGGAGCCGACCGACCAGCCGTACGGCGTTCGCGACTGTGCCTTCCGCGATCCGGCCGGTAACCTGGTCCGCATCCAGGAGCGGCGCTGAGCCGGGCGGCGGTCGCAGCCATGGACTGCACAGACGCCCACCGTCAGGCGCTGATGCGAGAGTTCTCGTCCACGGCGTCATCGGCGCCCACGTCGACGTCAGCGCCGAGCCAGCGCCAGGCCGCTGACGCCGACGGCGAAAACAGTGCGGCGATGGTGCTCGCTGAGGATGCCACGGTCGTCGACGGCGAGGTCATTGACCAGCGGGGATCGGCCGCCCGCTAGCCCGGAGCCGGAAGGGTTAGCCGCCGCCCTCGTCCGCCGTCCCGGCTTCCGGCGCTGCCGGAGCCTTGTGGTCAGATGCCTGGCTCCCGTCCCGGGCTGGGGCGGGCGGAGCGTCAGTCGCGGCCTCGTGGCCCGTCAGCACGGCCAGCGATGCCAGGAAGCCGGTACGCCTGTCTCCGACGAGCTCCCACGCGCGGGCGATTCCGACGATCAACGACGAGACCATGGCGTAGCTGATCACCTGGGCCGCCGTGCTGTTGTCCTGGTCGGCGAGATGGGCGATGCCGCCGACAAGCTCGCAGCCGAATATCAGCAGCAGCAACAAGATCAGACCCAGCTGACGCCCCAGCTGCTGGCGCGCGGCGTGGCTGGAAACGATTGACCGGACCGCCGCCGCGGTAAACAGGGTGCCGATCACGCCCATGACGATGGCGGGATAACCGACGTCGGTGCCGGGCACCAGGGTGTAGAGCGAGATTGCGAGTGCGTTAACGAAAGCCAGCAGCGCGGCGGCCACGCGAACTTGCCGGATGACTGGATGAGCGGGCGACGGGCCGCGAAGCGGCGCGATCGACAGTGCGACGAACAGCAGCCCAGTCAGCGCGCCCGCAGCTCCCGCGGTCGCTACAAACAATTCCCGATAAGTTCCGGCCGCCACGGCGCAAACCTAACAGCGGACCGGCCACGGGACGTTCGGGAGCCAGTGCACGCCGGCCGGGGCTGGCACAATCATGAGCGGAACGCCGCGTAGATGATGGCGGTCACGCGGTCGATCATCTCGTCCTTGGGCAGTTTGACCTCTACGGCGCTGAGCAGGTAATTGATCCGCTCGAGCATCATCAGGCAGGCGACCGCGGTCAGCTCGGCGTGTTCTGGCGGCGGCTTGTTGCCGTCTGGGCCCTTGTCGACGGCGGCCGTCATTCCCTGAGTCATGGCCTCAGACAGCCGGAACAGCTGCTGCAGCCCGTCGGCGAACACGGACTCGCCGACGATCTCCGCCTGGCTCAGTATCCGGATCACGGTTGCGTGTGCGGCATAGGTGTCGGAGAAGCTGGACACCCACCGCCGCAGCGCGGCACGTCCGGCCTCGTTACTCGTGACGATGGGGAAATCGTCGGTGATGTTTGCCATGTCGTGCAAGGCATCTTGCAGCAGCGTCCGGAACAGGTCGTCCTTGTTAGCGAAATACAGGTAGAACGTGCCGTGCGACGTCTTCGCGCGCCGGACGATGTCCTCGACGCGTGCGCCCTGCAGGCCCGACACTTCAAACTCGGCCAGCCCGGCGTCGAGCAGCCTGCGTACAGTCTCCTTGCCATGCGCGCCCAGCTCACGCTGCCGCGCGGGCAGGCCACCGCCGAGCGAGGGCCGCTGCGGACGCGGCGTCGCTGTCTGGCGGGTCACGCGCTGGCCGCCTGCCGTGCGCTTGCCATCAGCCGATCTGCCGTCCTTAGTCGCTGTCTGCCCTGTGATGCCGCTCTCCGCGGCGAGTAAAGGGCTTCGCTGCGCACTGCCGTCGCCGCTACCGTGCTGACCGAGGTTCTGCTGACCGAGGTTCTGCTGACCGGGGTTCTGCTGACCGGGGTTCTGCTGACCGGGGTTCTGGCTGCCCGTGGCGACAGGAGTCCTGTCCGGCCCCCCCAGGCTGGGTTCCCGGTTCATGAAGGTGAGATTAGCCCCTGATCGGTCCGACGGCCACGCCGGGGCTGTCCCGACCTGCGCGGTGGGCCTAATCGCGCCGCCGCTGAACAGCGGCTGGCGTAACCCAAAAGCAAACCGTTACGTGGTGAATGCGGAAAGCAAGAATTCAAGATCAAAAG
Source organism: uncultured Actinomycetota bacterium (assembly GCA_963787665.1). Taxonomy (GTDB): domain Bacteria; phylum Actinomycetota; class Actinomycetes; order Streptosporangiales; family Streptosporangiaceae; genus JAJYUU01. The sequence continues at coordinate 64,317 of CAWBDZ010000012.1, read as the reverse complement.
CGCTCCTAAGCTGCGATTCAGGCGGCTGGAACTGACGCACATATCAGGTGACGCACGCGTCATTATTTGCATTCAATTAGCCAGCCGTGCGGAAATAGAGATCATGATTCGAGACCAGCCTGGGGCTGACGTGACGCTCGCGCGCGCGGTGGCCGGCAGCGGGCAACGGCTCGAACCGCCACCCTCCATCGGACCCGGGCTTGCCGGGAACGGGCTGGCCGGAACCGGGTCGGTCGATGGCCGGGCTGCGGCAAGCGCAGCAGAGCAGGTCGCGCAGACCGGTGCGATCGCCGCGAAGGCGACAGACGAGAACTTCCCGGTCGCCTCGCGGCTGCTGCCGGACCGGTACCGGCGACACCTGATGGCCGTGTACGTGTACGCGAGGACCGTGGACGACGCGGGCGATGAGGCCGCGCCCAGCGAACGATCGCGCTTGCTGACTGAGCTTGAGGAGGATCTGGTGCGGCTGTACTCGGCCGGGCAGCCGCGGCTGCCAGCCGTCGCCGGACTGGCCAGCACGGTCGCTGACTGCGCCGTCCCGATGCAGCCCCTTCTCGACCTCATCAAGGCGAACCAGCAGGACCAGGTAATTACCCGATACGAGACATTCCAAGAATTGGTCCGATACTGCGAGCTTTCCGCCAACCCCGTCGGACGCATTGTCTTGCGCATCTTCGGCTGTTACACGGCAGCGCGCGTGCAGTTGTCTGATGCCATCTGTACCGGTCTGCAGCTGACTGAGCACCTGCAGGACGTCGGGGAGGACCTGCGGGCAGGCCGGGTGTACCTGCCGGCCGCGGACATGCGCCGCTTCGACTGCACCGAGGAGGACCTTGCCGGCAGCCACGCGCCGCCGCAATTGCGGCGGCTGATCGCTTTCGAGGCCGCCCGCGCCCGTCAGCTGCTTGACGGCGGTGCCTTCCTGGTAGGCACGCTGCGGGGGGCGCCGCGGGCCGCCATAGCCGGTTACGTAGCAGGCGGCCGCGCCGCGCTGGCCGCGATAATGGCGGCTGACTACGAGGTTTTGGCAGCCACCCCGCGGTCCAATAAAAGCCGGATGATGCGCGAACTTGCGGCTGCCTTCGCGCGGGGCCGATGACCATGGCCCTCAGCGCACCCGAGGCGGCGGAGGTTAGCGCTGCATACCGGCACTGCGAGACCGTGACCCGCCAGCAGGCGAAGAATTTCGCGTACGGCATCGCGCTGCTGCCTGCGGAGAAGCGGCAGGCGCTGTCCGCGGTCTATGCCCTGGCCCGGCGTATCGACGACATCGGCGACGGAAACCTCCCCGTTCCCGACAAAATAGCCGAACTCGCCCAGGCCCGCGCGGCTGTCGGCTCGCTAGCCGACGGCAGTGGCACCGATGATCCGGTGCTGCTGGCCTTGCAGGACGCAGCTAGCCGTTTCCCGCTCCCGCTAGGCGCGTTCGGCGAGCTCATCGACGGGTGCGAGGCGGACGTGCGCGGCACGACCTACGAATCCTTCGCCGAGCTTGAGCATTACTGCAGGTGCGTAGCGGGATCGATCGGCAGGCTCTCGCTGGGCGTGTTCGGCAGCGCAGATCTTGCTACTGCCAGCCCGCTGGCCGATTCGCTTGGCGTCGCGCTCCAGCTCACCAACATCCTGCGGGACATCCGGGAGGACCTGGGAAACGGCCGGGTGTACCTGCCTGCCGCCGACCTGGCACGGTTCGGCTGCACGCTGCGGCCTTCGGCGGCAGGCGGCGGCGCGGCAGGCATAGCCGCAGCAGACGGCAGCCCGGCGGGCGGCGCCGGCGCGATTGCGGGCCCGATGGAGGACCTGATCCGGTTTGAGGCCGGCCGTGCCAGGGACTGGTATGCCGTGGGCCTGCAGCTCATGCCGCTGCTGGACCGGCGCAGCGCGGCCTCGGCCGGGGCGATGGCCGGAATTTACCGGCATTTGCTCGAGCACATTGCCGCCCGGCCGCAGGAGGCACTCCAGCACCGGATGTCACTGCCTACCAGCGAAAAGCTGAGGATCGCCGTCTCCTGCCTGGCCGGAATGGCGCGGCCGGGCCGGAAGTCCAGGCGGCAGGCCACGCCAGAGTCGACTGTCGCGGCCGGTGACCTGCGATGACGCGCGAAATAGTGGTCATCGGCGGAGGCCTGGCCGGGATCACCGCGGCGATAGCGGCGCGCGACGCCGGCTTCGGCGTCACGCTGCTGGAGTCCCGCCCCAGGCTGGGCGGCGCCGCGTCTTCGTACACCCGCGGCCCGATGACGATCGACAACGGCCAGCACGTGTTCCTGCGCTGCTGCACGGCCTACCAGGAACTGCTGGCCAGGCTGGGGATGACCGGCTCGGTGGCGATCCAGGACCGGTTCGATGTGACGGTACTGTCGCAGGCCGGGCCAGCCAGGCTGCGCCGGACCGCGCTGCCGAGCCCGCTGCACCTGGCCGGGGCGCTGGCTCGGTACCGCCTGCTGTCGCTGCCGGAGCGGGCCAGGGTTGCCCGGGCCGCGCTAGCTTTCCGATTCGCCGACCCAGCCAGTCCGGCGCTGGATTCGCAGCGGCTGGGGGACTGGCTGGCAGCGCGCGGTCAGGGTGAGCGGGCGCGGCGGCGGCTCTGGGACCTTTTCGTGGTGTCGGCGCTGAACGTGGCTGGCGATGACGCCAGCGTGCAGCTGGCGGCGACGGTGATCAAGACCGCGCTGCTCGGGGCGAAAGACGCCGCCGACATCGGCATCGCGACGGTGCCGCTCGGCGAACTGCACGCCACCGCGACCGCGCGCCTGCTCGACCAGATCGGGGTCAGAGTCCGGCTCGGCACCCGGGTCGCGGCGGTCGACCAGCCGGCTGGCGGCGCTTTCCGGGTGGAGCTGGCGCACGGTGAGCTGGCGGATGCGGCAGATGTGCGGGCCGATGGCGTCGTGCTGGCCGTCCCGCCAGCGCAGGCGGCCCGGCTCGCTTGCACGGCTGGCCTGCCGCAGGCGCCAGCCTGGGCGGACCTGGCCTATTCGCCCATCGTCAACGTGCACGTGATCTACGACCGGAGGGTAACGGGTTTGCCGTTCGCCGCCGCGGTCGATTCGCCGGTGCAGTGGGTCTTTGACAAGACCCGGCAAGCTGGCCTGCGCAGCGGCCAGTACCTGGCTGTGTCGCTATCGGCCGCCGACAGCTTCGTCGACAGGCCGGCGGCCGCTCTCAGGGAGCTCTTCGGGCCGGCCCTGGAGCAACTGTTCCCGGCCGCCGCCGGGGCCGTTATCACTGATTTCTTCGTGACCAGGGAACGTCACGCGACGTTCCGGCAGGAGCCAGGTTCTGGTGCCCTGCGACCCGGCGCCAGGACCGCGGTGCCGGGACTGACGCTGGCCGGTGCGTGGACCGACACCGGCTGGCCGGACACCATGGAGGGTGCGGTGCGAAGCGGGCATCTTGCCGCGCAAGCGCTGATCAGCGAGCTAACTTCGCGGCCTGCGGCGCGGGGATCATCAGCGCCGGGGCCGGGGGAGCTCGACCCGGCCAGGGCAGGTGTGTCATGACGATGACCATGCCTGCCGGCGTCGAGACGGCGCGTGATCTGGTCGGGCCCGCGATCGCCGAGGCAGTTGGCCGGCTCAGCCCGCAGATCGGCCTGGTAGGTGCCTACCACCTGGGCATCTGCGATGCCGAAGGTCAGCCGACCCCGGCTGGCGCGGCCGGTAAGGCGCTGCGCCCGGCTCTCGCGCTGCTATCCGCGCGGGCAGCGGGGGTATCGCCCGAGCGCGCCGTCCCGCCCGCGGCCGCCGTCGAGCTGGTGCACAACTTCTCGCTCCTGCACGACGACATCATGGACGGCGACACCGAGCGGCGGCACCGCCCGACAGCCTGGACGGTGTACGGGGTCGGCGCGGCCATCCTGGCCGGAGACGCGCTGCTCGTGCTGGCCCAGGACCTGTTGCTGGAGAACCAGCCGAACGGGGTGTGGGCCGCACGCTGCCTGTCTGCCGCCGTACAGCGGCTGATCACCGGCCAGGGATCCGACCTGGAGTTCGAGAGCCGTGACGACGTGCAGGTCGCCGAGTGCCTGGACATGGCCGGCGACAAGACCGCGGCCCTGATGGCGTGCGCGTGCAGCATTGGCGCCATCTACGTCGGCGCGCCGCCCAGCCTGGCGATGGGACTGGCGGCGTTCGGTTCGCACGCGGGCCTCGCGTTCCAGCTCACCGATGACCTGCTCGGCATCTGGGGGACGCCGGAGACGACCGGCAAGCCAGTCGGCTCAGACCTGCGCGCCCGGAAGAAGTCGCTGCCGGTAGTGGCGGCGCTGACCAGCGGCACTGAGGACGGCGCCGAACTGGCCGAGTTGCTCGCAGAGCCAGGCTCGCTCACCGAGGACGATGTGACCCGCGCCACCGGGCTGGTAGAGGACGCGGGCGGCCGTAAGCAGGCAGAGGCGATGGCAGATGCTGAGCTGGCCGCGGCGGCGGCCTGCCTGGCTGCCGTGGACATGCCCGATGACGTGCGGGCAGAGTTCGCCGGGATCGCCGCGTTCATCTCGGCGCGCCAATGGTGACGCGGGACCTCGAGGCCGAGCTGGCGGCAGAGCTCGTCGGTGATTCGGCCGCCGGGCCTGCACTGGCAGCCGCGCAGGAAGCGCTGGACCGGGCGGCGCGCCATCTGGCGGGGTTGCAGGACGCGGACGGCTGGTGGCAGGGCGAGCTGGAGACCAACGTCACCATGGACGCCGAGGATCTGCTGCTGCGCGAGTTCCTGGGAGTCCGGACAGCCGAGCAGACAGCCGCTGCGGCGCGCTGGATCAGGTCCCGCCAGCGGGCCGACGGGACCTGGTCGAACTGGCACGGCGGAGACGCTGAGCTCTCCACCACCGTAGAGGCGTACGTCGCCCTGCGGCTGGCCGGCGACGAGCCTGCCGCCAGCCACATGGCGGCGGCGTCGGACTGGATCCGCGGTCAGGGCGGCATCGCCGCGACGCGCGTGTTCACCCGCATCTGGCTGGCATTGTTCGGCGAGTGGCCGTGGGACGCACTGCCGGTCATGCCGCCCGAGCTGATCTACTTGCCCCGCTGGTTCCCGCTTAACGTCTATGACTGGGCCTGCTGGGCGCGGCAGACCATCGTGCCGCTCACGGTCGTGTGCTCGCTCCGGCCGGTGCGGCCGCTGCCGTTCAGCCTCGGCGAACTCGACGGGCCGGCCGGGTGCCACCGCAGGGGGCGGCGATCGGACGGCCGGTGAAGGCGGACGGCTGGAGCATGGCCTTCCGCGGCCTGGACCGGCTCCTGCACCGCTACGAACGACAGCGCGGCAGCATCGGCGCCGCTACGGCGCTGCGCGGCGCCGCCATGCGCCGCTGCGCGGAGTGGATCATCGCACGGCAGGAACGGGACGGCTGCTGGGGCGGAATCCAGCCGCCTTGGGTCTACTCGCTGATGGCGCTGCACCTGCTTGGCTATGACAACTCGCACCCGGTCATCCAGCGCGGGCTAGCCGGCCTGGACCGGTTCACCATCACCGAAGACGGGCCTGATGGCAAGCTGCGCCGGATCGAGGCGTGCCAGTCGCCGGTCTGGGACACCGTGCTGGCGATGATCGCCATGTCGGATGCAGGGCAGCCGGCTGACGACGCTGCGCTGCAGTCAGCGGCCCGGTGGGTCCTCGGCGAAGAGATCCGCGGGCCAGGCGACTGGCAGGTCCGCAGGCCAGGCCTGGTGCCGTCGGGCTGGGCGTTCGAGTTCGACAACGACGGCTACCCCGATGTCGACGACACCGCGGAAGTCGTCCTCGCGCTCAGCCGGGTCGCGCTGCCTGGCCAGGACGCGGAGCGGTCGGCGGCGGCTGCGCGCCGGGCACTGGACTGGCTGACCGGGATGCAGTCGAAGGACGGCGGCTGGGGAGCGTTCGACGCGGACAACACGTCCAGGCTCGTGACTAAGCTCCCGTTCTGCGACTTCGGCGAGGTGATCGACCCGCCCTCTGCCGACGTCACCGCGCACACGGTCGAGGCGCTGGCGGGCGCGGGCCTGGCCGGAACCCGCGCGGTGCAACGCGGCGTCGCCTGGCTGCTGCGGAATCAGGAACCGGACGGCTCCTGGTTCGGCCGGTGGGGCGCGAACTACGTTTACGGCACCGGCGCTGTGGTTCCGGCGCTGATCGCGGCAGGCGTGCTGCCCGGCAAGTCGTGCATCAGGCGGGCGGTGGCGTGGCTGGTCAGCCACCAGAACGCCGACGGTGGCTGGGGCGAGGACCTTCGCTCGTACCAGGACCCGGCATTGGCCGGGCAAGGCGAGTCGACAGCGTCGCAGACCGCGTGGGCACTGCTCGCCCTGCTGGCAGCGGGCGGCGCGGACGCGCGGGCAAGCGCCGACCGCGGGGTCGCCTGGCTGGCGGCGGCGCAGCGGCCGGACGGAACCTGGGACGAGCCGCAATTCACCGGCACCGGGTTCCCCGGCGACTTCTACATCAACTACCACCTGTACCGGCTTGTGTTCCCGGTCAGTGCGCTCGGCCGGTACGTGCGGGGTGCGCGATGACCCGGCTGACTATCTGCTCGCCGCTGCGGATCGAGGCGCGCGCGGTCCGCCGGGGCTTGTCCCGTGCTGACCAGACCGGTGCTGACCAGGTGAAGGTGATCAGGGCAGGGTACGGTCCTGCCCGGGCTGCCGCGACGGCAGCCGGACTCACCAGCTCCGGGGCCGAGGCGCTGGCGGTCTGCGGCGTGGCCGGCGGTCTCACCGCTGAATTGCGAACAGGGGATCTGGTAGTCGCGTCGGAGGTAACCGACGGCACGACGACGGTGATGTGTCCGTCGGCGCCGCTGCTGGCCGGCGAATTGCGCCGGGCGGGCCTGCGCGCGGTGACCGGCCCGGTGGTGACAGTCGACCGGCTAGTCCGGCACAACCACGCGGTGCTGGCAGCAGGCGGCGCGATCGCCGTGGACATGGAGTCGGCGCCGCTGGTTGCGGGGGCCGGGACGCTGCCAGCAGTCGTTGTCAGGGCGATCTCGGACACCCCAGAGCACTCGGTGCTGAGTCCGTCGATCGTTGCCGGGGGGCTCGCAGCACTACGTTCCCTCAAAAATGCGGTGCCGGCGGTGACGCGCTGGGCTGCGGCTACCGGCCCGCGGCAGGTGCTGCTTGCGGGCCCGCGATCATTCTGCGCCGGGGTGGAGCGGGCCATCGAGATCGTCGAGCTGGCGCTGCAGCGGTACGAGCCGCCGGTGTACGTGCGGAAGCAGATTGTGCATAACGTCACCGTGGTCGCTGACCTGGAACGGCGCGGCGCGGTGTTTGTCGACGAGCTTGACGAGGTGCCAGACGGCGCCGTGGTGGTGTTTTCCGCGCACGGCGTGTCGCCTGAGGTGCGGCGCGAGGCGGCGCGGCGCGGCCTGACCGCAGTGGACGCGACATGCCCGCTGGTTGCGAAGGTGCACGCTGAGGCGCGCCGGTTCGCTGCCGACGGCTATCTGGTCGCGCTGATCGGGCACGCCGGGCACGAGGAAGTCGAGGGCACGATGGGCGAGGCTCCGGCGGCCATGACGCTGGTCGAATCCGCCGCCGATGTCGCCAAGCTGCGTCCCGCCAATCCTGGCAAGGTCGCGTACCTCATGCAGACCACGCTCGCCGCCGAAGAGGCAGGCCAGATCGCTGGCGCGATCACCGAGCGGTTCCCGGCCGCGACCGGACCGGGCAGCGACGATATCTGTTACGCGACGACGAACCGGCAGCGGTCGGTGCAGGCGGTCGCGCGCGAGTCAGACCTGGTGCTGGTGGCCGGGTCGGCGAATTCATCGAACTCCCGGCGGCTGGTGGAGACCGCCGAGCGGGCCGGGACCCCCGCCTACCTCGTGGACAGCGCGGCGGAGATAGAACTCGGCTGGCTCGCTGGAGCCACCACGATCGGCCTTACCGCCGGCGCGTCGGCGCCGCCGGCCATCGTCAGCCAGATTCTGGCGGCGCTGTCCGGCCTTGGTGCGGTGGAGACCAAGGACGTCGTCGTTACCACCGAAACTGTGCAATTCGGCCTTCCCAAGGAGCTGAGACACTGATGAGCATGCCGCTACGGCAGAGTCTGCGGGTCGGGAGCTACCTGATGCGCCAGAAGCTGGCGCGCCGGGAGAAGTTCCCGCTGCTGGTGGAGCTGGAGCCGCTGTTCGCCTGCAACCTGAAGTGCGCCGGGTGCGGGAAGATCCAGCAGCCCGCCAGCCTGCTGAAGCAGCGGATGCCGGTGGAGCAGGCGCTCGCCGCGATCGACGAATGCGGCGCGCCGATGGTGTCCATCGCGGGCGGCGAGCCGCTGATGCACCCGCAGATCGAGGTCATCGTCGATGAGCTGATCAAGCGGAAGAAGTTCGTGTTCCTGTGCACGAACGCGCTGCTGATCCCTAAGAAACTGGACAAATTCAAGCCCTCGCCGTATTTCGCCTGGGTCGTGCACATCGACGGCCTGCGCGAGCGGCACGATGAGTCTGTCTGCAAGGAGGGCGTGTTCGACGAGGCAGTCGCGGCCATCAAGGAATGCCAGCGGCGCGGCTTCCGGGTGAACACCAACACCACCTTCTTTAACACCGACACCCCGCACACGGTCATCGACGTGCTCAATTACCTGAACGATGACCTGAAGATCAACGACATGCAGATCTCACCGGCCTACGCCTATCAGAAGGCGCCGGACCAGGAACACTTCCTCGGCGTGACCGAGACGCGGGAACTGTTCCGGAAGGCATTCGCGGACGGGAACCGCAAGCGCTGGCGGCTCAACCACACGCCGCTGTTCCTGGACTTCCTGGAGGGTAAGGCCGACTACAGCTGCACCGCGTGGGGCATTCCGTCCTACTCGCTGCTTGGCTGGCAGCGGCCGTGTTACCTGATGGCCGACGGATACGCGAAGACCTACGCCGAGTTGGTCGAGACCACTGACTGGGATGCCTACGGCAGGGGTAAGGATCCGCGGTGTGCGAACTGCATGGCGCACTGTGGTTACGAGCCGTCGGCCGTATTGGCAACGACGTCGTCACTTCGCGAGTCCATCCGCGCCCTGCGCGGCGGGTAGCGGTTACCGCGGTTGCCGGCCGAGGCTGGCCGCATCGCGTTTGCGCCGGCCCGCCGCTGCGGGCCTCGGTCTACGCCGGTGCCCGATCCTGGCTGGGCTGGCTGTGGCGATACGGCTAACATTGGGTGCCCGAAGGCTGCGTGAAGGCACTAAGAAGATCATTGGTGTGCCGTATACGAACAAATCGTACGTACTAGCCCATGCAGGCTCAACGGGAGGTACGCTGCCGCTGTGCTGAATGACCGCCGGATCGCCGTGGTGCTGCCCGCCTACAATGCGGAGACGACCTTGCTGCGGACGGTCACCGAACTCGACCGCGCGGTCGTCGACGTCATCGTGCTGGTCGACGACGCCAGCACAGACCAGACCATGGCCCTGGCCTCCAGGCTCGGCCTGGAGCCGATCCGGCACGAGCGGAACCTTGGGTACGGGGGCAACCAGAAGACCTGTTACCGGCGGGCCCTGGAGCTTGGCGCGGACATCATCGTCATGGTGCACCCGGACTACCAGTACACGCCGCTGCTCGTCCCGGCCATGGCGTCGATGATCGCCTACGGGACGTACGACTTCGTGCTCGGCTCGCGCATCCTCGCCCAAAATCCGGTCGCCAGCGGCATGCCCCGCTACAAGTACGCCGCCAACCGGGTTCTCACCCTGATCGAGAACATCATGCTCGCCCAGAAGCTGTCCGAATACCACACCGGCCTGCGCGCGTTCAGCAGCAGCCTGCTCCGCGCTTTGCCGTTCGAGCGGAACTCCGATGACTTCGTCTTCGACAACCAGATCATCGTCCAGGCCATAGCTGCCGGAGCCCGCATCGGCGAGTTGTCCTGCCCGACGCGCTACGCGGCCGACTCCTCGTCGATCGACCTGATGAGCAGCATCCGTTACGGCCTCGGGGTCCTGGGCACTTCCGCCCAGTACCGGCTGCACAGGCGCGGGCTTCGCCGCTATCCCTACCTAGATGTGGACGCCGCTCGCACGCACGGGCAGCTTTCGGCGGACCGGGACACAACCGAGCCGACTGCCGCGGCCGACGAGCGGACCCAGAACGCAGGGTAGGGATGTCTAGCAGCACAGGACGTTCACTTTGCCCGCCTTGCCGCGTCCGACAGGCACCTGCGCGATGAACGCCGCTAGGTTGAAGGTTATAAAAGCCCTGGTTCTGGCAGGAGGGTCGGGCAGGAGGCTGCGGCCGATCACGCACACTTTTGCCAAGCAACTGGTGCCGGTCGCCAACAAGCCGATCTTGTTCTACGGCCTCGAGGCACTTCGGGATGCCGGCATCACCGACGTCGGCATGGTGGTGGGCGAAACCGCGCCGGCGATCCAGGCGTCGGTGGGTGACGGCAGCGCGTTCGGGGTGAGTGTCACTTACATCCAGCAAGATGCACCGCTGGGCCTGGCTCATGCTGTCCTGGTCGCGCGCGAGTTCCTGGGCGACGACGATTTCGTGATGTACCTCGGGGATAACTTCATCGTCGGCGGGATCACCGCACTGGTGGAGGAGTTCCGTTCGACAGGTCCCGATGCGCAGATCATGCTGACCAAGGTGCCGGATCCGCGGGAGTTCGGGGTAGCCGAACTCGATGAGGCCGGCGAAGTTATCGGCCTGGAGGAAAAACCGCAGCATCCGAAGAGCGATCTAGCGCTCGTCGGCGTATACATATTCACCTCCGCAGTGCATGAGGCGGTGCGGCAACTGGAGCCGTCATGGCGCGGTGAGCTTGAGATCACTGAGGCCATCCAGTGGCTGATCGATAACGGTCGCAAGGTGCGGTCCTCGACGATCACCGGCTACTGGAAAGACACCGGGAACGTTTCCGACATGCTCGAAGTCAACCGCATGGTGCTCGAAGGCGTTGAACGGCAGGTCAACGGGACCGTGGACACATGCACCGAGCTCATTGGCCGGGTGGTGATTGAGGCTGGCGCTCAGGTCAGCGGGTCGCGCATCGTAGGTCCGGTCATCATCGGCGCCGGGACGCGCGTGTCTGCGTCGTATGTAGGCCCCTTTACCTCGGTGGGACAGGATGTTGTCATCGACGACAGCGAGATCGAATACTCGATCGTGCTGCGCGGCGCATCGATCCAGGGCGTGCGGCGCATCGAGGCGTCGCTGATCGGCCACTACGTGGAAGTGACTCCCTCGCCTCAGGTCCCCAAAGCCCACCGGCTGATTCTCGGAGATCACAGCAAGGTGCAGATCAGCTCATGAAGATCCTGGTGACCGGCGGTGCGGGATTCATCGGCTCGCACTACGTCCGGACGCTGCTCGGCGGCGGGTACCCGGGGTTCCAGGATGCGCGGGTGACCGTGCTGGACAAGCTGACATATGCCGGGAACCTGGCCAGCCTCACCCCTGTCGCGGCGAGCCCGCGGTTCGCCTTCGTGCGCGGCGACATCTGCGATCCCATGATGCTCGCCTCGGTGCTGCCTGGTCACGATGTCGTGGTCAACTTCGCTGCCGAGACCCATGTGGACAGGTCGATCACGGGTGCTGCCGATTTCGTCACCGCGAATGTGGCCGGAGTTCAGGTCCTGCTCCAGGCGTGCCTGGACGCCAAGGTCGGCCGGGTCGTGCAGGTGTCCACGGACGAGGTCTACGGAAGCTTGCCGAGCGGTTCTTGGGCGGAGGATGCCCCACTCGCCCCGAACTCGCCGTACGCCGCGGCCAAAGCTGGCGGCGACCTGATGGCAAGGGCCTACGCCAGGACACATGGCATGGATATCAGCATCACGCGGTGCTGCAATAACTACGGTCCTTACCAGTTCCCCGAGAAGGTCATCCCGCTGTTCGTGACGAACCTTCTCGACGGCCTGAAGGTCCCGCTCTACGGGGACGGCAGCAACGTCCGCGACTGGCTCCATGTCGACGACCACTGCCGGGGCATCCAGCTGGTCCTTGAGCGCGGGCAGCCTGGGCACGTCTACCACATCAACGGAGACGCGGAGCTAGCCAACACGGAGTTGACGCAGGCTCTGCTCGATCACTGCGGAGCTGGCTGGGACATGGTTGGCCACGTTGCGGACCGGAAGGGCCACGACCAGCGCTACTCACTGGACGACTCGCTGCTGCGGAGCCTGGGCTACGCCCCGCGCATCCCGTTCAGCGAGGGTCTTAGGGAAACAGTGCAGTGGTATCGGCAGAACCGACACTGGTGGGAGCCCTTGAAACAGGGGTCAGCAAACGCCTCCCGCGCGGCGGCGGCGCTGGTTGACCCGGTGGCTGCGGCAGGTGACCGCGCAGGACGGGGTCAGCCCGCGTCATGAGCCAATGGCTTGTCACCGGGGCGGGGGGAATGCTCGGCCGGGATCTGGTCGCCGCCCTGAAACAGGCGGGGGAGATCGTCGCCGGCCTAGGCCGCCGCGATCTTGATATCACCGATGGGGCGGCGGTCCGCGCCGCAGTTGGGAGCTACCGTCCGGACGTGGTCGTGAACTGTGCGGCCTGGACAGCGGTGGATGAGGCCGAGTCACATGAACCTGAGGCGCTCCGTGTGAACGGGGACGGAGCGGCGCACGTCGCGGCAGCATGCGCCGACGGCGGCGCACGCCTCGTGCAGATATCTACGGACTACGTGTTCGACGGTGACGCCGATCGGCCCTATTCGGAAAATGATGCAGCGGCGCCGCGTACGGCCTACGGGCGGACCAAGTTCGCGGGGGAGGAGGCGGTTCTTCGGCTGCTTCCCGGAGCCGCGTACATTGTCCGAACAGCCTGGCTGTACGGCGCGCACGGGCCGAATTTCATTCGCACGATGATCAGGTTGGAGCGCGAGCGGCCGAGCGTGCCTGTAGTGGATGATCAGAACGGGCAGCCCACCTGGACCGCTCATGTCGCCGGCCAGATTATTGCACTCGGCCGTTCCCAGGCCGCGGCTGGTATCTACCACGCGACCAGCTCCGGCGAGACGACCTGGTTCGGACTTGCGCGCGAAATCTTCCGCTTGCTGGGTGCCGATGAGGCGCGGGTAACGCCGATCAAGAGCAGTGACTACCCCCGCCCGGCACGCCGGCCTGCCTACAGCGTGCTTGGCCACGACGCGTGGACCCAGGTCGGCATCCAGCCGATTCCAGACTGGCGGCAGGGTCTGCGACAGGCGTTTCCCGCGCTTGTCGTCGCCTGACCCTGGCTATCGCCCTGCGAGTGTCGCGGCATACCGCACACACTCACCGTAGTCCGGCAGCAGGCCGAGATCTCGGGCCTCGTTCAGGCCGGGAGCAGCAGCGTCCTTTTCCGACAGGATCAGGTTCGCCCGGTCGGGCCAGGTGATGCCGATGACTGGATCCAGCGGGTGGACGCCATGCTCACGGCCTGGGGCATGCCCGGTCGTGCATAGATACAAGACCGTCGCCGAAACTGTCAGCGCCATGAAGGCATGCCCGAGACCTTCGGACAGATAGAGCGCGCGCCGCGCATCGTCATCGAGCCTGGTCGCTTCCCATCGCGCGAAGGTGGGGGAGCCGACTCTGAGATCGACGACGACATCGAGGATCGCGCCGCTTACACAGGTCACATATTTCGCTTGACCTGGCGGCACATCGGCGAAGTGGATGCCACGTACGACGCCCTGACGCGAGACGGAGCAGTTGCCTTGCGCGACATCCGGCCTGTACGCAAGACGCCCGGCGAGTTCATCTGCGCGGAACCATTCGAGGAAACTTCCCCGGTCGTCCCGGTGAATTCGCGGGGTGAAGACCCAGGCGCCGTCGATGGCGAGCTGCTCCATGGATAGCTCCTCTTTCAGTGGGTGACCTACCGTCTGCGCAGGCGGCCGATGCTGCGGGCTGGTGCCGTCACCTGACGCGCTCCCAGACGGCCCAGGCGCCTGCTACGTCTGCCGGGTCGGTGGTCTTGTAGACGATCAACGCGGCGAGCTTGTAGTCGTCGGGGCGCTTCAGGGCGGACATCAGCCCGGGAGCAGCGCTCATCAACCCGAGCGCCTCCCGGCGGAGCGCCGCAGGGTGAGCGGCGAAATGGGCTGTTATGGCATGCGCCTGCGCCAGAGATAGCGGCAACCTCACTACCACTGCGGCGTACCCGCCCTGCTGGGCGGAAGCCAGCGACGCCGGGCGGTAAGTGAGCCAGTGTCCCTGGCCACCACCAAGGTAGTACTCAGGAGCTATTCCCCATTCGCCACTGAACAGAACCGGCCGGCTGGACGCCGCGAAGGGTTTAAGCACAGCCACGAGTCGCGTGGTGTCCGGCCAGGAACGGAATGTGCTGTGCGCATACCGCAGCCCTGCAATGGCCGGATACAGCATCAGCACCCCGGCTGCGAGCCATACGGCAGATCGAGGCCACCTCTTCGGCCGAAGCCGGGCGACCAGGTACCCTGCCGCGAGCGCTGCCAGACCGCTGCCAGCCGAAATTTCCTTGTCCAGCGCAAATGCGTAGCCGATATGCACGTCATAAAGCGGCACCGGCAATGCCGAGGCGGCAAGGGCCGTAACCAGTATTCCCCGCACTCTCGGGCGCTCGACGATGAGAGCGGTCACGGCACCCGTGAATGCAGCGACCAGAATCACCCCGTCCCATGACCACACGGGCTTGAAGACCACCTCAGCGCTTCTCAATCCGATTCGCCCTGAGTGGTACTGCGCCATGCCGGACACGTTGGACCACAGGTGCAGGAATGTCATGAGTGCGATCACCAGGACGGCCGATCCGGCGGTGAGCCATGCCGTGTACCGGATCGCCCGGCGCGCTCCCATCGGCTCCAGCCATGCCAGCAGCGCCACGGCGATAACCACCGGGACGTAAATCAGGAACGGAAGCGCGGTGACGCCAGCCAGCGCAAGGGTCAGTGCGGACACCGCAATCAGAAGGCCCTTGCGACGCGCGTCGCGGGCCTGCACGGCAAGGCGCAGCGACGTGATGATCAGCAGACAGGCGAGCGGATCCCAGGTGGCAAAGGCGAGCCGCAGCACGGGTTCGCTGACAGCCCACAGCGCGACCCCTGCCACGGCCGCGGTCCGACCGAACAGCCTTACGCCGATCTGGTACAGCAGCAGCGAAGAAGCGAGCATGAAGCACAACGACACAATGCGCGCCGCATGCAGTCCGCCAACGCTGTTTACCGCAGCGCCGATGAGCGGGTAGATCTCCCGTGCTCCGGCCTCCGAGTATCGTGGCAGCTGCGTACCGTGCAGCAGGTGGCTCCACTCAAGCTGGCCGTCAAGGATGTGCTGAGCCTCGTCCCCGTACGCGGAATTGCTCCAGACCAGGCTCAGCGAGAAGGCGGCCTGAACGGCGAGCACGACTGCCAGCGGCCAGTAAACGTGGCGGACGGCACGACGCCACAGTGGCTCCCTGGCGGAGTCCTGCGAATCGCTGCCAGCGGCGACAGCTCGCTCCGGTCGGGCAGCGAGCCGGTCCACGGCCGATCCCCGAGACTTGAACAAAACACCCTCCGCCGAATACTCCGGTGACGCACTGCATTGAATCACGATGACCTGCCGTGATTTGGTAGCGGGCTGTCGACGCAAACCCATGACATACCGTACATCTCACTACACACCTCGTATTCCGGTCGGCCAGGCGAGTCCAGTGGCGGTGCGGTTGGCGGAAGCGCCAGTGCTCCCGCCATCGTTCACCCGCCCCCTGCGCGGTCGCCGGAGACTAGAGCGGCACCTGGCCCGGCGAATGGCGGACATTAGATAAGAGCGCCGGGTGTGCTGTACCTGTCGATCGCTGGGAGTGGCCGATGTCGAGCAGCCGGTAGCCGCTGTCGCGCTTGGCGCCGGCCTGCCGAGGCTTGTGCCGGCGGAAGCCCCAGCGGAAAGGAGATCGTCATGACTACAGCGTCACCAGTCAAGAACGTCGTCCTGGTCCACGGCGGCTTCGTGGACGGCTCCGGCTGGCAGCGTGTCTACGACCTGCTGAAGCCGGACGGCTACAAGGTCAGCGTGGTGCAGAACCCGACCATCTCACTCGAGGGCGACGTCGCCGCAACGCGGGACATCATCGACGATCAAGACGGCCCGGTCGTCCTGGTCGGCCACTCCTACGGCGGCGCCGTCATCACCGAGGCGGGAACCGATCCAAACGTCGCCGCTCTGGTGTACATCTCCGCCTTCGCGCCCGACGCGGGCGAGTCGGTCAACACGCTGATCGCCGACCCAGCGCCCGGCGCGCCCGTGCCGCCGATCCTGCCGCCGATCCTGCCGCCGAAGGATGGCTTCCTGTTCCTGGACCGCGGCAAGTTCCCCGCTTCCTTTGCGGGCGACCTGCCCGCCGAGCAGGCCGCGTTCATGGCCGACTCGCAGGTCCCGTGGGGCGTGGCCGCCCCGGCGGGATCGATCACGGACCCGGCGTGGCGGACCAAGCCGAGCTGGTATTTGATCACAACCCAAGACCGGATGATTCCCCCGCCGGCCCAGCACGCCATGTCCGAGCGAGCCGGCTCCACCGTGGTCGAGGTCCCCGCCAGCCACTCCGTCTACCTCTCACAACCCGGCGCGGTCGCCGACCTCATCAAGCAGGCCTCATCAGCGGTGACGACGATGTAACAGCCGGATTAGGCGCGGCAGGCAGGCTTGCCGCGCGGCTCGGAAGGCGGTCGCCGCGCTGGGCACTGACCCAGCGCGAGCGCCGATACTGAAGTCTTGACGGCGGTCGATCCGCTCGCTCGCTCCGGGCGGCGGCCTCTTGTTACGGCTGGCTGCCTGCTCCTTTACGGCGCCGCTGCGGCGAGATCAGCCGGACGGAGGCGGTACTCCTGCAACAGCAGGTTGTGGTATTTCTCCGTCTGGCCGATCCACTCCATGCCGATCCGGCGTACTGTCGCCACGGCGCGTGTGTTAGCTGGCCGGACGACGGCGATGACCTGTTCCAGACCTTGCTCAAATGCCCGCCCCGCCAGCGCTCTGCCGATCTCGGTGGCATAGCCGTGACCCCACGCATCCCGACGCAGCTGCCAACCGATCTCGTATTCATCGTCGGGCTGCAGCGGCAGCAGGGTGGCCCCGCCGATCATGCTCCCGTCATGGAGAAGCTCGACCGCCCACCGGCCAGCCGGCGTCAGCATGCGCTCGTCCTCGGCCATCCACTGCTGGAGGACCACCCGCATGGCCGCTTCGCCGCTGACCCGGTCCATCGCCGGAGCGAGCCACCGGGCCACCTCAGCATCGCCGTAGGAACTCAGCGCAGCCCCGGCGTCATCGGCAGTCCACGGGCGAAGGACGAGGCGCTCGGTCACCAATCGCACGGCCATGAACTCACGATATCCGGGACCCATGACCGCAGCGCGGTACCACCCGTCGCCTACCGAACGATCCGCGCGATGCTAAGTCAGGAACTCCAGCAGCAGGGGGGCGAGGGCAGCCGGGCTGACGTTGTGATCCTGGCCCTCCAGCGTGCGCAACTCGGCGCGGGGCATCATCTGCTGTAGCTTCTGCGCGGTATCGGCCATGAACGGGAAGCTGGCCGTTCCGTACATCACCAGCACTGGCACTGAAAGCCGGGCCGCTCGGGCGGCCGGCACGGCCCCGTCGGCGCCGAGGATAGCGGCGTGATCATAGGCGAGGGTGGGTGCCAGAGCCGCCATGGCCGGCCAGAAGTCTTGCTGGCGCATCGCGTCGATCTGTTCGGCCGGGGTTCCGACGTAGGCCATGAACAGCGCTACTGCGTCACCATGGCGGCCCGCCGCCAGCGCGTCAGCAAGCTGCTCAAGGTAGTGGCGCCACGCCCGCCGGGCGGCTGGGTCGTCGTTGTAGGGCGCTTCGTACATCGCAACCTTGCTGACGCTGTCGCCGAGCTGCAGCGCAGCGTCCAGCGCGAGCGCCGCGCCAGAGGAGTGACCGTACAGGGCTGCCGTCCCACCTGCCAGCTCGATCAGAGCCTGGATGTCCTCGATCTCCCGGTCGACCGCATACGGGAAGGTGTCACCGCTGTCGCCGCGCCCTCGGCGGTCATAGCCGAATACGGTCAGCCTCGGCGCGAGCAGCGCACGCAGCGCTGCCTTGCCGCCGCGGGTACTCATCGCACCGTCGACGATGATCAGCGCCGGGCCGGAGCCCTGCTGCTCGTAAGCGATCACCGTGCCGTCCGGCGATATCACTGATCTCATCGCTCGTCTCCTTGCTGCTGTCAGTAGCTTGCCAGGCCTGGTTGTGGTCGGCGGAGTCTGGCGCTGCCTCATAGCGGACACTGAGTTACGCTGCCGGGCGTGAAATCCCTTGGCAGCGACGCGCATCGCGCCCTCATCGAGCAGATTGTCGGCCACTATCGAAACGACGGCCGCGAGACGGCTGCGTCGGAGCCCTGGTTAGCGCCGTGGACGCGGATCAGAGTTCGCCGGACGCCGCAACCGCCGTCTCAATGCTTGCACCGGACGGGCAAATGGCAATCCTCGGTCTTGTCTGGTGGAGCGGAACCAGTCGACCGGAAAGCCCAGCACCCGCTGCTGCTCCGCGTCGTGCGCGGCGCCATGCTCCTTCTCGCCGGTAGCACAAGCGTCGGCCGTGCGGTCGCGGCGCGGTTCCACATCGCGGCGGGCACGCGAGCCCCTTGGCAGGGGGAAACCGAGGACCCGGTTCGGCTCGTCGCGATCGGCTGACCCCGAGCCTTGTGATCCTGCCACTGTTGCTCCCTCCCCAAGACCTCCCCAAGACGGCATCGGGCTACTCATCGCTGACGCTACCTCCTCGGGTGCTGTCAATGCTTGCATTTGCTGGCGGCGCCAGCCTGGGCGATCTGCCGTATGTAGTCAGCACGTTTGGGGTGGCTACTCCAGCTAAGAGCCGATGCTGGCCATCGTCAAAGACGGCGTCGAATAAATCGCGCGGCGTTGGGTAGCTGGCGCTCGTGGCTAGAGCGAGAAGTGTAGCGGGGTACGCCATCCCCGGCATCATTGTGTTCTTCTTCTGGGTGGTGGTCATTGTTCTGGCCATCATCTTGCTGGCATTCATCGTCCACTGGGCTGGTGGCGGAGTGCTCAATCTGAGGCTCGGGCACTTCGTCCTCAACGTCGGCTTCACCTGATGGGTAGCGACCACCCTCGCACTCGCTGAACGCCGGCGCGGGCGCCTCGAAGCTGCATACCCGCTTCGCAGGACGCCCGCGCCGCGCGCGAGAAACCTTCGCGGCGCCGACTGGCGCGGGTTCGTGCACATAAGCATGCGCGCGGCTACCGAGCGCCCGAATCCACCCTTGACAGTCAGCTTGAGCCGGGCGAGGATCCAGGCAAGGCACCGGCCGTGAGCGCACATCCACTGGGCCAGGACGACCGCCTAGCGACCTCAGAACGTCCGGCCGGTGCCCCCAAAGGCCGGGCCGCGCGGGAGCGGCGGCTCAGCCGGGTTCGTGCGGGGTAAAGCGGACTGGCAGGCTGCGCATGGTGTAGATCCCGGTCGGCGTGCCGAAGACAGGCTCGCCGTCGGGCTTCAGGTGGCGCATGCGAGGGGCTAGGAACGCCAGCGCTTCGATGATCTCGGCCCTCGCCAGGTTCGCGCCGGCGCAGAAGTGCGCGCCGAAGCCGAAGGTAACCAGCTGCGCGCCGCCCCGGTCGGCCATGATGTCGAAACGGCCCGGATCGGCGTAGGTCAGCGGGTCACGGTTAGCGGTCGCCGCGCAGACAAACAGGACTGTCCCCACCGGGAAGGTGATCCCCGCGAGTTCGATCTCCTCCCGCACCAGCCTGGCCGTGAACGGCACGATCGGTTCGAAGCGCAGCACTTCCTGGCAGGCCTGCTCGGCAAGAGCCGGGTCGTCTGCCAGCCGGTCCCACTGGTCGGGATGGTCGGCGAACAGCCGGAGGCCGTGGGCCAGCTGTGACTCAGTGGTGTCAGTGCCGCCGGCGATAACCGAGCTCGCCAGGGTGACGATCTCGTCATCACTGAGCCGGTCACCATCTTGCTCGTGATGGGCCAGCGCTGACACCAGGTCCTCGCCTGGATGCTGCCGCCGCCTGGCCACCAAGTCGAGCACGTAGTCCCGGACGTCCTGGCTGGCGACCTCGATCTCAGCGCGCCTGGCAGTCATGTCCATGTCGAACACTGCCTGCAGGCTGGCCGACCACCGGGCCAAAAGCGCGGCATCGCCCGGGACGCCGAGCAGCTCGGCGATGGCCATCGAGGGAAGCGGCCGGGCCAGGGCCGTGACGGCGTCGCACCTGCCCGCGACGGCGATGTCCTGCCACAGGCCAGCCAGGTATGCGCGCAGCCGCGGCCGCAGCCGCTCGACCTGACGCGGGGTGAAAGCCGCGCTGACCAGCCGGCGCAGCCGGGCGTGCGGCTGGCCGGACTGTGCCATCAGGCCTTTAGTCGTGCCGTCGTAGATGATCCCGTCGGTCAGCCCCTGCAGCTCCAGCAACTCCACCGCCGGGAACGACAGCCGCCGGTCCTTCAGCAGCGCCATGCCCGGCTCGCGGCCAAGCACCAGGTAGCCCAGGTCCGAGCGGGCCAGCCAGCTGCGGCTCGCCAGGTCATCGAGGACCTCGTGGAACCGTGCACCCGCAAACGCCGGGTCATCGTGGGCCAGCAGCGGCAGATCCGCGTTCTCGGCAAGCATTCGCAGCTCTCCTCAGCCCCGTTCGTGCGCAGTCCGGCTCGCGGCGGGTGTGGCCGGCTCCGCACGGACCAGAACGGATAGCTTCCGACCGCTGCGGCGATCTGTCACGATAAGGCTCCCGTGGACTAGTGATCAACCATTATGCAGGTGACCCGCCACCCAGCAGGTTTACCTCTGGCCGCTGGCTGACAAGGTGAGCGACATAGTGTTGCTCAGGCCGGGTGGCTGCTTCCTGCAGATCGGCTCAGGTAGCCGCCATCGACGTCCCTCCTTCGGGATACTTCGACCTGTGACGAGGCTGAACGGGAACGATCCGTCTGAAGGGCTGCTCTTGGTTGCTGTTGTTGAGATGGTGCCCGGGAGTGCCGCGACCGGACATAAGTACGAAGACACGGTATTGGGGCTGCTAGATCGGCACGGCGGTGCGGTCGAGCGGCGCATGCGCAGCCTGGATTCGGCGACCGAGGTGCACATAATCCGGTTCAGTTCACGCGCTGGTTATGAGTCCTTCATGGTTGACCCGGATCGGCTCGAGTGTCGCGACAGAATCGGCGAAGCCGCGCCCACAACGCGGGTGCTTGAGGTACGTCAGCTGTAGAGGTATGGCGCTCACGTAATTCCCCACCCGCGCGCATGCGTGATTGATGCCAGCAAGCGCTCCACGATGTTGCAGGGTTGTTTGTCGTGAGGCCGGGTGCTGAGGCGGAGCCGTCCGAAGCCGCTACCGAGGGCCCGGTGCGCCTCGCGAAGGGAACGGTCAGGAGATCGCAGCCTTCACCAGCTCGACGATCTTCTTCTCGACCGCGGGGCTCCAATTTTGAAGCGCGTACGACACCGGCCACAGGTCCCCGTCGTCGAGGTTGGCCGCATCCTGGAAGCCCAGGGTCGAATACCGGTACTTGAACTTGCCCGAGTCCTGGAAGAAGACGACGACCTTGCCGTCCGCGTTCGCGTAGGCGGGCATCCCATACCAGGTCTTCGGGTACAGCTCCGGGGCTGTAGCGGTCACCGTCGTATGCACGCGCTCGGCGAGGGCACGATCCTGCGGCGCCATCTGCGCGATGCTGTCGAGGACTGCCTGCAGTTCGTCGGCCTTCTTGGCGCCCTTCTTGCTCTCGGCGCGCAGCTCGGCGGCGCGCTTCTTCATCGCGGCACGTTCCTCGGCGCTGAAGCCGTCGGGCTCGGTCTTGGAACTCTTCGCGGGCATTGTTGCCACTCCTTTCGAGGCTCAAGGCTGGCATGCTGCCGGCCATCTGAAGGAAGGCTAGGCCCAACGACACTCTCGCGCTTCTTCATTCGTGACCGGATCGGGGACCAGCCGAGGCGTTTGATTAGCGCCGCTCTTGAGTGCGGGATGAAGCTTGACACCTAGGGTTGCGAGGCATAGGGTCGCTCGGTATGAACAGGGAACGGCTGAAGGGAAACCTCGATCTGCTGCTGCTGTCGGTGCTTGCCGCCGGGCCAGGGCACGGGTATGCGATCATCTCGGCGCTGCGCGAGCGCAGCGGCGGCACTTTTGACCTGCCGGAGGGCACGGTGTACCCGGCGCTGCACCGGCTCGAGGACGCAGGGCTCCTGGCCAGCTCGTGGGCTGACGTCACCGGGCGGCGGCGGCGCGTCTACGGGCTGACCGACCAGGGAGCGGCGGCCCTGGCCGCCGAGCAGACCGAGTGGCGCAGGTTCGCCGTCGGTATGCAGGCCGTAGTGGGGTTGCCGGCATGAGCGAGCCGCGTGACCTGATCGACGAATACCTCAGCGAGCTGCGGGCAAGCCTGCAGCTCGCGCCGCCGCAGGCCGGGCTCGTCGTGGCCGAGGCCGAGGATCACCTGCGGGAGACCGCTGTCTGCGGGCTGGCGGCCGGGATGACCGAGCGCGAGGCGCAGGAGGCTGCGATCTCGGCGTTCGGGTCCATCAGGGCGGTCGCGCGCGCGCACGCTTCCCGGCCTGGCAATTTCATCAGGGGCCGGACGCCCGCGGCCGTCCTCGGCGACCTGGTCCTGGCGGGGTGGAGGCTTGCGGGCACCGGGCTGGTCGCGGTCGGCGTCAGCGGGCTGGTCGTGTCGCTCATGAACATCGTGTTCGGCCGCGCGTTCACCGGCCAGGCCCCGGCCGGCGTGTCGTTCCAGAGGGCGGACTGCGCGTACTGGATGGGCTCGTGGCCCGGCGCACACACCTGCACGGCCGCCCACATGCTGGAAGCCAGCAGCGACGCGGTCGTCCTGCGGGCCGGAGCCGGGATAATCGGGGTTGCCCTGCTCGTGGTGTATGGCGTCGTCCGTTACGTGCAGCGGCAGCGCGGACGAGGCCCGGTGGAGGTGCTGGCCGGCTACTTCCCGCTGCTGGCCGCCGGAGTCTTCGGCGCCGGCGCGCTCGGGCTGGTCTGTGACCAGCTCACCGGATTCGGTGTCACCGAGGGACCTGGTACATACCTCAGCGGCGCCATCGTCGCGGCGGTCGCGGCGGTCTGGTATGGCCTCAAGGCCCGGCCGGCGATCCGGCACCTGATGCGCGGTTGGGCGCGCTACGCCGACGCCCGGTAACCCCCGCGGGCTAACTCGCCCGGCTTCGCGCCGGCCTGAGCGCCGACCCGGCTGATCTGCATGAGGGCACCCCGAGCACGACAGGACTCTAGGGTGCAAACGGGCCAGCGCAGTGGGCCATGCCAAGCGCCCGGAGCACTCTACGACCCTGGCCGGACTACCGCCTTCGTGAAATGCTCCGGCTTGCTGGCTGCGGTCTCGAACGCCTCCGCGATTCGGGTCAGCGGGAACGTGTGGCTGACCAAGCCGGACACGTCGAGGGTGCCCGCGTTCACTAGACGCATCCCGGTCCTCATGCCATGCATGATTGTTCCGATGTCCCGGAAGTGAGCGTTTACGATGCCGAACCCCATCCAGTTCCAATGGCCAAGCGGGACCGCGCGCGGCTCACCCTGGTGGTAGGCGACGATGCAGATCTTGCCGCTCATCCGGGTCGCTTCGCTCGCCAGTCGCAGGCCGTCGTTCACCCCGGTGACCTCGTAGGTCAGGTCGGCCCCCGCGCCGCCGGTGGCGGCCTTCACTACGTCGGCAAGGGAGTCGCTGGCGACGTTGATGACCCGGCTGGCGCCGAGCTTGCGCGCGCGGACGAGCGCTTCTGCGCGGGTATCGGCCACCGTGATCGTGCGCGGTCCTTTCAGCGCCGTCACGAGCTGGACCAGTGTGCCCATGAAGCCCGCCCCAACGATCACTACGTCGTCGGCGAGTGCCGGAGCGGCCAGTTCGACGGCGTTGACGACGCAGGCCAGCGGCTCCGCGACGGCCGGGTAGCTGACCTGCGGCTCCACCGGCACGCAGAAGCGCTCCTCGACCACCACCGCCTCCGCGTACCCGGCCCCTGGCACCCATGCTGCGACGCGCTGCCCGACGGCGAGGCCGGACACCGCAGCGCCGGCGTCCTCGACGACCCCCGCAACCTCATGGCCGATCCTGGCGGGCAGCGCCTCAGAACCCCGGCCTGCCCAAAGGTCAACCTCAGACATGCAGACGCCGCACTCGAGCACACGCAGCCGTACCTGGGTGGGGGCCACCGGCGGAAGGTCGAGATCGACCAGCTCGATGGTACGGGGAGCCGTCAGCACTGCGGCTTTCACGGGATGCTCCTTGCCTTTTCGGTTTATCGGGCTCAAGCGCGTTGCGGGTTCAGCGGATGGCGCCAGCCGTGAGGCCCGAGACGATCCGGCGCTGCGCGAACAGCACGAGCACGAAGATCGGCAGTGCGGTCAGTAGGACTCCGGCATCGGTGAGGTTGTAGAAGACCTGGTACTTGGTCTGCGACAGCATGACGATTGACAGCGGCGCAGTGAACCGATTCGCGGTCTGCAGGAACGCCAGCGAGAACGCGAAGTCGTTCCACACCAGCAGGAACGAAAAGATCGCCGCGGTAACGATTGCCGGGGCAGCCAGCGGCAGCACCACCTTCCAGACTGCACCGAGCCGGCTCGCACCATCCACCATCGCCGCTTCCTCGAGCTCCACCGGAATCTGGCCGAACAGGCTTGCCAGCAGCCAGGTGGTGAGCGGGACCGTGTAGATCAGGTCGGCGATGCTCAGTCCCAGGTAGGTGTTCAGCAGCCCGAGGTGGCTCATGATGTCGAACAGCGGACCCATCATCGCGGTCAGCGGGAAAAACCCGGCGAGGATGACGAAGCCCAGCACGAGTCCGCGGCCCCGGATAGGGAGGCGAGCGAGCGCGTACCCTGCCATGCCCCCGAGGAACAGCGTTATGACGGTCGTCAGCGACGCCACGATGAAACTGTTGACGATCGGGTGATAGAACGCGTCCCGGACCAGGACCGAGTAGTAATTCGCCAGCGTCGGGTGCGCGGGCCAGAGTGTCGGGAGGTTACGGGAGAACTCGGCAGTCGGCTCGAGCGACTGGGAGAGCACCCAGTAGAACGGCGCCAGGAACAGCACCGTCACGACCGCGACGGCCAGCGCCGCCCAAGGGCTCCGCCGGCGGCGAGAGGGCTTGGGAGCGCGCCTGGCTCGGCGCGCCCGCAGCCCAGAGATCGCCGTCATGCCTTTGGCCTCAGGATCAGGCGATAAATTGCCGCGATGACTAGCGCGATGACCACCATGACGACGGAGATCGCACCCCCGAGGCCGAAGTTCCCGTTGACAAGGAACGCGCTCCAGTCCACATAGCCAAGCGTGCTGGTGGAGATGCCCGGCCCGGCCCCGGTGAGCGCGTAGATGATGTCGAAGATCATCAGTGCAGACAGCGTCCGGAAGACGAGTACCACCAGCAGCGCGGGCCGGAGCAGCGGAAGCGTGATACGCCAGAAAACACCCCAGCCGCTGGCTCCGTCCACCGCGGCGGCCTCGTACAGCTCGCGCGGGATGCCCTGCAGTCCGGCGAGCAGCAGGATAGCGACGAACGGCACGACCTGCCAGGTGTCGGCGAGCAGGATCGCCACCCAGGACAGAAAGCTACTGGCGTTCAGCCAGGTCGTGTGCGCCCCGGGAAGGTGCAGCAAGGACAGGACGTAGTCCACGCCGCCAGTCTGCGGGTCCAGCATCGTCTTCCAGACTGTCGCCGAGATGACCGTTGGCACGGCCCACGGCAGCAACAGGAGCGAGCGGGCTACGCCGCGACCCCTAATCGGCCGGTTCAGCAGCAGCGCTATGCAAAGCCCTATCGCCACCTCGATCGGCACGGATATGGCGGCGTACGCGATCGTGTGCTCGACGGCCGGGCCGAGCCCGGTCTGGCTCGAGAACACCTCCCGGTAGTTGGACAGACCGACGAACCGGTGGCCCTCAGGGTTCAGCAGGTCGAAGTAGTGGAACGAGTTCCAGATGTTGTAGACCAGCGGGAATCCGGTGATGGCGAGCAGGGCCAGCACCGCAGGGCTGACCAGCGCATAGCCGAGGCGCTTCCCGGATGCCCGGGACGCGTGCTGCCGCATCCCGGGCGTCCTCGGGGACGCGCCCGGCGTGACGCGCCGCAGGATTGTGCTGGCACCGAACATCGCCTAGCCGGCCGCCGACCTGCTAATGGTGGCCAGGTCGCAAGAGCCCGCGGTCATGACTGCGCCTTGAGCGCCGCGAGCTGGGCTGCGGTCGACTGCAGGGCGGCGGCCGGGCTCGCCTGGTTGGCCAGCACGCTGGACAGCATGTCCTGAACATCAGCGGAGATCTGCAGGTAGTCGGGACTTACCAGGCGGGGGACACCGGCCTTGAACACATTGAGGTCGGCGCGGAAGTACGGGGCCTTGCTGTACAGGGCGGCCGTGTACGCGGCGCTGACCGTTGGCGGGTCACCGGAGGCCACCGCGCGGTTGATCTGCTGCGACGGGTTGAGCAGCCACTTGACGAACTCGACGTCGGCGGCGGTGTGCTGGCTCTTAGCGTTGATGACCAGGGCGTCGCTGGCTACGGTCGCGACCCCGGACCCGGATACCGACGGGAACGGGACGAAGCCCGTCTTGCCCACCACGGCCGATCCCTTTGCGTTGACGAGCGACTGAAGATACGGCCAGTTGGTGGCGAACGCTGCCTGGCCGGACACGAACGCGTCCTGGACGTTCTGCTCCGACCAGCCGGTGACCGCCTGTGGCGCGATCTTGTCCGTGTACACGAGGTTGTGCAGGAACTCGAGCGCCTTGAGGTTCCCGGGCGTGTCGAAGTGTCCCGGGTTGAGCCCGCCGCCGAATGCGCCCATCAGGTCGATGAACACGGTGACCGCGCCCTCGTACTTCATTCCCTCGAACGCCAGGCCCTCGCGCAGTTTCGGGTCTTTCTTGAGCGCCTGCTGAGCATCCGACACCAGCTGCTGCGGCGTCTTCGGCGGCTGCTTGACCAGGTCGGTCCGGTAGTAAAGGCCTTCCGCGTTGAAGTACCACATCGCGGCGTACAGCTTGCCGAGGTAGGTTCCGGAGGCCACCGCTTTGGGCAGGAGGATGCTCGGGCTGATCCCGTGCGCGTCCAGCGGCAGGATCCAGCCAGCCCGCGCGAAGGAGGCCGGCCAAGCGGTGTCCGCGTCGATCACGTCCGGCGTGGAGCTGTGCGCCTCGAGGTAGTGGGTTACTTGCTGATAGGCGTCGTTGCTGGTGGACGCGAGCTGCAGCAGCTTGACCGTGATCGTGGGGTGAACCTTCTCGAACGCCTTGATCTCGGCTTCGCTCGCCTTTTGCTCAGCGCCGAGGCCAGCAGTGGCGAAGATGATTGTCTGCTTGGCGCTGGCCGGGGTCTGGCTAGAGGCTGGGCTGCCGGAGCTGCCGCATGCGGACAGCGCGACTGCGAGGACGACGGCGGCGGGCAGCGACACAGCGGCGCCGCGCCGGCGTATTTGGGACGGCCAGCGGGGGGAGTACGGCATGGTGGCCTCCTTCGCTAAGGATTGCCGGAAGAGTGCTGGATGAACGGTCGTAGTGTGGTGTGGGCGATAAGCAGGCCACTGAGCAGCCGGTTCTCGTCCCCTGTCCACACCGGGTCTTCGTGCTCGACGGAAACCACGCCGTCGAACCCGACCTGATAGAGCGTGTCGATAATGCGGCGCCAGTCGATGGCGCCAAGGCCCGGGATGCGGTAGCGGTACCAGCCGCTGTCCCACGGGTCGCTTCGGTTTAGTGCCCTGCCGAATATCCCGGTCTCGTTCCGCGCCGCCTCCAGGATCTCGACGTCCTTCGCCTGGACGTGGACGATCCGCTCCGGGCGAGCCCGTATCGCCGCTACGGGGTCGATCCCGAGCCAGGCCAGGTGCGAAGGGTCATAGTTGAGGTAGAAGCCGAGGCTGTACATCCACTCCCAGAGCTCCGGGGAGTACCCGAGGTTGCCGGGGTAGCCGTCCGGATGCCAGCCCTCCATCGGGCAGTTCTCGACCATGAGCCGGACGCTGCGCTCAGCTGCGTACTCGACTAGCGGAGGCAGCTCGGCTTCGGCGAGCTGCACGTTCTCCTGCACCGAGCGGCCCGGGTCGCGTCCGATGAATGTCCCGACGAGTTGGCAGCCCAGCAATTGCGCCGCGCCGATGGTCCGCCGCAGGTGCGTGTGCACCTCGTCCCGCGCCGCCGGGTCGGGGTGAAGGTTGTTCTCGTAGTAGGCCAGGGCAGAGATCTGCAGGCCGCTCGCCGTCAGGTGACCGCGGATGTCCTCCGCCTGGTCACGGCTTAGCGACGCCACGTCGACATGGGCGGCCACGAAGGATCGGTTCGAGGATTTCGGCCAAGCAGCGACTTCGAGCGCCTCGAAGTCATGGGCGGCCGCCCAGTCAGCGATCTTCATTAGCGGCAGCTCAGGCAGGCACGCCGTGAGAAGCCCGAGTTTCATGGCGTCACCTTCACCCAGCCGCGCTCCCGCGCCGACCTAAGCACCGCGTCAGTGAGCTCCGCTGCGCGTAGGCCGTCGTCGAAGGTCGGATAGCTAGCTGAATCGCCCGGGCCGCCGTCTGCGATCGCAGCGTAGACGTCGCCCAGTAGCGCGGCGAAGCAGTCGGTGAAGCCCTGTGCGTGGCCCGGAGGGAGTAGGCTCACCCGCCGTGCCTCAGGCGCCAGGGTGGCGCTGTCGCGTGTCATTTCCTGGATGGCGGCACGGCTGCCGAGCCACAGCGATTCCGGCTGTTCTTCATCGAACACCGCGCTGGCCTGCGAGCCGTCGACCTCGATCCACAGGCGGTTCTTCCGGCCCGGCGAGACCTGGCTCACGGTGAGGGCGCCGGCCGTACCCTCGGTCGTCCGGAACAGCAAGCAGGCGAGATCCTCCGTGACGACCGGCTGGAGATCGGCCAGCGAGAAGTCCGGCCTCGACTGGAACGTGCCGCTGGCTGCGGCTGCCCGCTCGGCGATGACAGTGTCAGTCAGCGAAACCAGCTCGGCAATCCGCTGGCCCGTGATCCACTCAGCGAGGTCGCACCAGTGCGAGCCGATGTCGGCGAACGCCCGCGAGGCGCCGCCTGCCGCGGCATCGACGCGCCAGCCGCCCTCGCCAGGAGACAGTAGCCAGTCCTGCAGGTAGGAGCCGTGAATCAAGTGGATGCGGCCCAGCGACCCGGTGCAAACCCGGGCCTGCGCCTCCCGAGTCATGGCGTGATATCGGTAGGCGAACGGCACGGCGGCGACCCGGTCGGCCTCCCGGGCTAACTGGGCCAGCGCGCTCGCCTCGGCCAGGGAGACGCCAAGTGGCTTTTCGCAGACCACGTGCTTTCCTGCGGCGAGGGCCTGCTCCACTAGCGGCCGGTGCAGGTGGTTGGGCGTGCACACGTGGATGGTGTCGGCCTCGCTGTGCTCGATCAGCGCGGCGGCGTCTCGGTAGGCGCGGTCCACACCGAACTGGCGCGCGGCGGCCTCGGAACGCTCGGCCGTGGAGGCCAACACTCCGCGCAGCGGGATCCCCAGCAGCCGCAGAGCTCGCGCGTGTACGCGCCCGATGAAGCCGGTCCCGATGATGGCTGCGCTGAGCTTGTGCAATCGTCCTCCAGCAGGCGAAGCAACCTAGCTGTGAAAACTAGACTCCGTCACTTTAGTTGTCAATAGTATGAACTTAGTTTGAAAATGAACTTAGTAGCTTGATATCGTCTGCCATATGACAGGACATGCGGTGGCCGAGCAGGCCGAGGGGAAGCCGAAATCCGTCGACGGACTCGGGCGGCTCGTCGCGCTTGTCGCGCAAGGCAAGGCTGCGACCCGCGCCGACCTGTCGCGGCTCACCGGCCTGGCCCGGTCGACGGTGTCGCAGCGCGTGGACTTGCTGGTGCGCAGCGGCCTGTTCCGGGATGTCGGGGACGGCCTATCAACCGGTGGCAGGCGGCCGACCCTGCTCACCCTGGACCCGGACGTTGGCGTGGTGCTCGCCGCCGACATCGGTGCGACCCACTGCCGCCTGGGGATCGCCGACCTTACCGGGCGCATCGAGACCGACGTCAGCGAGCGGATCAGGGTGGACAGCGGGCCGCAGGCGGTGCTCGGCTGGGTGCTTGACGGGTTCCGTCAACTGCTCGCCGGAGCGGGGCGCGATCCGGGCTCCGTGCGGGCCATAGGGATCGGCGTGCCAGGACCGGTCGAGTTCGCGACCGGAACGGTGGTGCAACCGCCGATCATGCCCGGATGGGACGGCCTGGTGATCCCCGACTGGTTCCGTGACCACTTCCAGGCGCCGGTCCTGGTCGACAACGACGTGAACATCATGGCGCTCGGCGAGTACGCGGGACGTGGCCTCACCACGGGCGACCTGTTGTTCGTCAAGATCAGCACGGGAATCGGCTGTGGGATCATCAGCAACGGCAGGCTGCATCGAGGGGCCGACGGCGCTGCCGGGGATATCGGCCACGTTCGGGTGACTGACGGGGATGGCACGCCGTGTGCGTGCGGCAACACCGGTTGCCTGGAGGCGGTGGCGTCGGGTGCTGCCGTGGCCCGGCGGCTGGCTGCGGACGGCTTGAGCACGCGCACCGCGCGGGACGTCGTCGAGCTGGCACAGGCGGGCGACGGCCGCGCGGCACGCAGCGTGCGCGTCGCGGGGGAGCGGATCGGTGAGGTGGTGGCCGCGCTCGTCAACTTTTACAACCCGGCGACGATCGTGATCGGCGGTGCGCTCTCCGAGCTACGCGATGACCTGCTCGCCGGGATCAGGGGCGTCGTGTACCACCGCGCGCTGCCGCTGGCCACCCGGCGGTTGACTATCGAGACCACCGCGCTGGGCCAGCGGGCCGGCGTCCTCGGAGCTGGCGTGCTCGCCGCCGAGCATGCACTGTCCCCCTCAGGGGTGACGCGCCTGCTTCAGGCGCACGGCCTGGCCGATGGCTGAGCGGCGCCGCAGCGGCTCGGCCCGCACCTTATGTGCGACGGAGGGTGCTTGCCAAGGCGTCCATCAGCGTCTGATCCAACCCGCCGCCCGATCGCAAGGAGCCTCCGCTGAAGATCACTAAGATTGACTGCCACGTGCTTGCTGACCCCGACCTCGAGGTGTCATCGACCAGTTCGGCCCAGGACGACATCGTCGTCGAGGTGCACACCGACGGGAGCTACGTCGGCGTGGGCGAGGCTGACATCAACCCGTGGGTCGCGAGGGCTTGCATTACTGCGCCCGGCACACACAGCATGGGCCAGAGCCTGTCGGCGATGCTGATCGGCGCGGACCCGCTAGACGTCGAGGCCCTCTGGGACCGGATGTATGTGGGCTCTGCCATGAATGGCCGCCGTGGCGCAATGATCAACGCAATCGGCGCGCTTGATATCGCGCTACATGACCTGCGCGGGAAGATCCTCGGGCAGCCGGTTCACCAGCTTCTCGGCGAAGTAGCCCAGACAGCGATCCGGCCGTACGCGTCGCTACAGCCTCGCGCGGAAAACTTCGGCTCCTACCGGGACGCGTTGATTGCGTGGCTGCTGGCAGCCAGGCAACGCGGCTTCACCGCCGCGAAACCATCGGTAACCCTGTCCGGTCCCTATGCACACCAGGGGCTCCGGGAACCCTGGTCCCGCTCCACAGAGCTGATCGCCGACCTGCGCGCCGCGGTCGGGGACGACTTCACCCTCATGATCGACGTGCAGTACGCCTTTCCCGATGCCGACACTTGCCTGCCCGTGCTCAGGGAGTGGCAGGATTTCAATCTGTACTTCGTCGAAACGCCGCTTCCATCGGACGACCTGGCGGGCTACTACCGGGTCGCCACTGAGCAGCCGATCCCTATCGCGGCTGGCGAATGGCTGACAACCCGCTTCGAATTCGCCCCGCTCATCGACAGCGGATCCATCGCTGTCGCCCAGCCCGACATCGGTCGGGTCGGCGGGCTCACCGAGGCGCGTCGCGTCGCCGAGATGGCTGGCCGCAAGGGCATGCGCGTGATCCCGCATCTGTGGAAGACCGGCATCTCCGTCGCGGCGGCTACCCACTTTGCCGTTGTCACACCCCACTGCCCCTATATCGAGTACCTGCCACCCGACCTCAGCGAATCTTCCCTTCGCCAGCACCTGCTGACGGAGGAACCAGTCATGACGGACGGTTTGCTGCCGCTGCCCACCCGGCCTGGGCTTGGCGTCGAACTCAACCGCTCAGCACTCGAACGGTTCTCCGTAGCGGCTCGTGAACTCGCCGCCAGGAGCGCAACAGCCCACTAGCCAAGCGCCAACGATAGAGCCATGGGCTCGCTCGATGTGCGCCGGCGCGGCCCCCTAGCTGCGTATATCTCTCGATAGTGAGCTGAGATACTGGCGGAGACGGAGAGGGATCGTGATGGCCAAGACCCTGGTCGACGTGGACGAGGAGCAGCTCGCGGCCGCGCAGAAGGTGCTGAAGACGGAAACGAAGAAGGACACGGTCAACGCTGCGCTGCGTCAGGTCACCGCATTGGCCGCGCGGCGCCGGGATCTGCAGCGGCTCATTTCCGGCGGGCTATCCGACCTGGCAGACGAAGAAGTGATGCGCGCCGCATGGCAGCGGTAGCCGGTCATCTGGCTGATACCAGCGCGCTGGCCCGGCTTCACCGGCCCGCGATAGCGGCAGTGTTAGGCCCGCTGATCGAGGCCCGGGCTGGTCGCGACCTGCGGTGTCATCTGTAATCTGAGTTCGGGCAGTCGGCTCCCCGGATCTGCTGATCGCGGCTGTCGCAGAACGGGAGCAGGTCACGGTCCTGCACTACGACAGTGATTACGACCTCATCGCCGACGTCACCGGACAGCCAATGCAATGGGTCGTGCCGCGGGGAACCGTGCCCTGACGCCTCAGTTCCCGATCAGCGTTATTGACCGCGTACGCAGCGAGCTGGCGAAAATCCTGGCTCCGCTGAAGGCCCTGACCAAGAGCACGGCGAGGATGATGGAGCCATGGACTCGCTGGATGTGCGCCGGCTCGCGGCAGTCGATATGCACGGCATTGCTGGGACGTCGCGACGCAGGCAGTTGATCCGCGCTGAGTTCGTAGCTGGCGCGATCTGCGGGGCCGGCCTCGGAGGGTGGGTCGCGGTCGCATCGGCCACCGCCGCCGGCAGGTGGCTCGGCGTCTGGGTTGTCGGGGTCGGCGTGAACTACATCGCGCTGGCATGGCTGGCGGCGAGGCTGTCCCGCCCCGGCGCGCTCGATGCGGAGTTAACGGGCGCCGATCTGCACGCTGACATGCGGCGCTATTCCAGGCTGCAGTTCTGGGTCCTCGTTCCGCTGACGCTGGCGGTGCTGACCTGGCGCCAGCACCGTGCCGGTGGGACAACAGCTAGGTAGGCCTTAGCCGAGTGACGATCGTGCTACGCCGGCGCGGACCGCGCTAGCGATGCGAGCGACTTGCGTTTACCATCTCGGCGTGGCTGACAGGGTGCTGATCTACGGAGTCACCGGGTCAGGCAAGAGCACCCTGGCCGCGAAAGTCGCTGCGGCGACGGGCTTGCCGTGGCACTCGGTGGACGACCTGACGTGGGAACCCGGCTGGATCGGCGTTCCGCCCGACGAGCAGCGCCGCCGGATCGAGGCGATCTGCGCGGGGGATCGGTGGATACTCGACACGGCGTACGGCAGCTGGCTCGACGTTCCGTTGGCCCGCGTCGAGTTGATCGTTGCTCTTGATTACCCGCGGTGGCGCTCTCTGGCCCGGCTCATCCGCCGCACTTTGCTGCGTGCCATCGATCGCCAGGAGATCTGCAACGGGAACACAGAGAGCTTCCGGCAGGCCTTCTCGCGCGACTCGATCATTGTCTGGCACTTCCGGTCGTTCGCCCGGAAGCGGCAACGGATTCGCACCTGGGCAGCTGACACCTCCGGACCGGAGGTCATGATGCTGACCACGCCCAGATCCACTCGCCGCTGGCTTGCTGGCCTAGAACTGAGGTAGACTTTGAGCGATTGCTCAGAGCAATCGCTCAGCGAAGGAGCAAGCCCATGGCCAAGGCCGGACCACGCGCCGCCGGCGGACCGGCAGACCGCCACGCCCGGTCCGCCGACGTTCGCGCCGCGCTGGTCACCGCTGCGATCGAGGCCCTCCGGGACGCTGGTTTCGCCGGTGCCAGCGCGCGCGAAATCGCCAACCGGGCAGGCTGCAGCCAGGGACTGGTCTTTTACCACTTCGGCTCCGTGAATGACCTGCTGCTCGCTGCCCTCGACGAGGTAAGCGACCGGCGGATGCGCGCTTACCGCGGCATGATCGAGCAGGCCCGGTCGACAGCCGCGCTGGCGGAATCCGCGCGGGCGATCTTCATCGAGGATCTCGAAGCCGGCTACGTCCGGGTACTGGTGGAGATGATCACCGGCGCCCAGTCAGTGCCCGGCCTCGGTGATCAGGTGGCAGAGCGCCTGCTGCCGTGGCGCGATCTCGCCACGGAAGCTGTGCAGCGGGCGTTCGGCCGGTCGGCGGCCGCGCGGCTGCTGCCGCCGGCCGACGCAGCGCACGCGCTAGTAGCCGGCTTCCTCGGGCTTGAGTTGCTGGCAACCCTCGACGGGGATCGCGCGGCCGCACTCACGGTCATCGACCGGGCCCAGTCGGTGGCAAAACTGCTGGACGTGCTCGCTGGGATCAGATTCCCCGGCGAGCGAAAGGGGACACGATGACTCAGCTCGATGCGGTGACTGGCGCATTCAGCTATTCGGGGGCAGCCATTGCCCGTGAGTTGCAGGGCCGCGGGCACCAGCTAAGGACGCTGACGGGCCATCCCGAGCGGGCCGGGGCGGATCAGGACATCGATATCCGCCCACTCGATTTCTCCGATCAGGCGGAACTCAGCCGTTCGCTGGCTGGCGTGCACACGCTCTACAACACTTACTGGGTGAGATTCGCCCGCGGCGCGGTCAATCACGACGTGGCAGTGGCCAACAGCAGGATCCTGTTCGCCGCGGCCGCCGCGGCCGGGGTGGAGCGGATCGTGCACATCTCGATAACGAATCCGGACCCGGCCTCACCGGACTCTTATTTCCGCGGCAAGGCGCATGTAGAGCAGGCCCTGGCTGGCTGCGGCGTGCCGTATGCGATCGCTCGCCCGGCCGTCTTGTTCGGGGGGCGCGGAGTGCTCGTTAACAACATCGCCTGGCTGCTCCGGCGGCTGCCGGTGTTTGCCATCGGCGGGCGCGGCGAGTACCGGCTGCGCCCCATTCATGTCGGCGACCTGGCCAGCCTGTGTGCGGACCTTGGCGAGCGTGCCGGGACCGCCGTGGTGGACGCCGTCGGGCCGCAATCGCTGACGTTCCGGCAACTGGTCGAGGAGATCCGGGCCGCTGTGGCCAGCCATTCGGTCATCGTGCCGGTGCCGGGAACGCTGATCCCCGCTCTCGCCGCGATGCTGAACGTGGCGCTGCGAGACACGCTGCTGACCGCCGATGAGTACGCGTCGATGGCGGCCGGGAGAGCTGACTCAGCTGCGCCGGCAACCGGGCACGTGCGGTTCACCGACTGGGTGCGCGAGCACGGCGACCGGCTCGGACGCCGCTACGCGAACGAGATCGACCTGCACTTCCGTCATGATCCGCGGTCGGAACCGGGGCGGGCATGACAGCGACGGGCACGACCGCGTCGGGCTGGCGTGGCGCGTTTCAGTTTGCGCTCTGGGCGATCGTCGGCGCCGGGGGGATGCTCGGCCTGCTGACCGCGCCAACGATCGGTATATTCGTGCTTCCGGTGACGGTCGCGCTTGCCACAGTGCTCGCCTGGCGCCGGCGCGTCCGCCTGGCCGGCCCGGGCGTCCTCACCGGCCTGGGCCTGCTGCCATGTTACGTCGCGTACCTGAATCGGGGCGGCCCCGGCACCATCTGCACGACTACCGCGGCCGGAGGGTCGTGCACGCAAGAGTGGAGCCCGTGGCCATGGCTGGCAGTAGGCGTGTGCCTCGCGCTCGCTGGCATGGTTTTGTACGGGCGGAGCTCACGGCATTAGATACCTCTCGGCGTGATGCCCTGCATTCACAACGCAGGGAGAGCCCGGAAAAACGGCCAAGGTTTTGAGCATGAGGTACGGCGTCCGATGAGCATTGCGGTCCTGGCCAGCGCTGATCCGCGACTGGTGAACAACCAGGCCGGTGACCTACTGGCCGGTGGCCCGGTAGGACATAACGTCGTCGGTACCAAGCTGGCGGACGCGATCCGCTACGGCGAACCCGGCCGGTACTGGATCGGGCTCCTTCACGGGGTCCCGGCTGGCGTTGCCGTGCAGCAGCCGGCGGATACGCCGCTGGCCGTGGCGCCGATGCCCGCGGAACTTGTCGCGGCCATCGCGGATGCCGTCGATGCTGACGGCGTCGCCCTGCCCGGCGTGTTCGGCCCGGCCGCGACCGCTTCCCGCTTCGCCGAGGCGTGGGCCGGGCGGCGCAAGGTCGCTGCGATACCGACATCGGCCGAGCGGCTCTACGAGGTCCGGGACCTGCGGTTCCCGGCTGGCGTGGGCGGTACGCTGCGCCGCGCGACCGAGGCCGACCGGGAGCTGCTGCTCTCGTGGCTGCCGGGGTTCGCGGCCGGCGGCGGCTGGTCTGCTTCCGATCCGGCGGCGGTGTTCGTCACGCGCAGGCTGGCAGCCGGCGATGTCTGGATCTGGGATGACGACGGCCCGGTGTCCATGGCCGCGCGGACCGAGGCGGTGGCCGGGGTGTCGCGGATCCAGGCCGTCAACACCCCGCCGGAGCAGCGGGCGCGCGGCTACGCGAGCGCGGGCGTGGCGGCGCTGTCCGCCACTGTGCTCGCGCAGGGCTTGCGTTGCGTGCTCAACGCCAACGTGAACAACGTGGCCGCCAACTCCGTCTACCAGAGGCTCGGATACCAGGCCGTCGGCGACGTGCTCCGCTACCAGCTCGGCTAGCGATGGCGGCGGCCGATGGCGGCGGCACGGCTGCGATGGCAAGTGCGCTGGACCAAAGACCGTGCTCCAGATCCCGCTGCTACTTATTGCTGATAACCGGCCAGGAAGGTAGCGAGCCTGCCGATGGCTTCATCGAGCACCGGGACAGCGGCCAGGAAAACCATGCGCAGGTGATCGGGGGTCGGCAGGTTGAAGCCCGTGCCGTGGGAGAGCAGCACATGCTGCTGCTCGAGGAAATCGATCATCATCTGCTCATCGTCAGAGATCTTGTAGATCTCGGGGTCGAGCCGGGGGAACAGGTACAGCGCGCCCGCCGGGCGCACGCAGCTGATGCCGGGGATCGCAGTCATCCGCTCCCAGGCATGGTCGCGCTGGTCCCGCAGGCGCCCGCCAGGCTGAAGGAGGTGAGTGATGTCGACGCGGCCGCCGAGGGCGGGCTCGATCGCGTGCTGGGCCGGCACGTTCGGGCACAGCCGCATATTGGCGAGCAGTTCCAGGCCGTCAAGGTAGTCAGCGGCGTGGTCCCGAGGACCGGAGACCACCAGCCACCCGGACCGGAAGCCGGCCAGCCGGTAGGTCTTCGACAGCCCGCCAAGGGTGAGTACCAGCAGGTCAGGCGCGAGCGATGCGGCCGAGTGATGCACGGCGCCGTCGTAGAGGATCTGGTCGTAGATTTCGTCGGTCAGTACGAGCAGGCCGTGCTTCCTGGCCAGCTCGAGCAGGCCGAGGAGGACCTCGCGCGAGTAGACGGCGCCAGTCGGGTTGTTCGGGTTGATGATCACCAGTGCCCTGGTCCGCGTGGTGATCTGGCTGGTCACGTGGTCAAGGTCAGGTGCCCAGCCTTCCTCTTCCGCGCACCGGTAGTGCACCGCCTTGCCACCGCAGAGGCTGACAGCGCCCGTCCATAGCGGGTAGTCGGGACTGGGCACCAGGACCTCGTCGCCGGTGTTCAGCAGGGCCTGCAGTGACATGACGATGAGCTCGGAAACGCCATTGCCGAGGAACACGTCGTCGGCGCTCAGCCCGAGCACCCCACGGCGCTCGAAGAACTGCGCGACCGCAAACCGCGCTGAATAGATGCCCCGTGCGTCGCTGTACCCCTGCGCATCACCGATGTGCTTGACGACGTCACTCACCACGTCCGGCGGCGCCTCAAGCCCGAATGGAGCCGGATTGCCGAGGTTGAGCTTGATGATCTCGTGTCCGGCGGCCTCGAGCTCCCGGGCACGGTGCAAGACCGGCCCGCGGATGTCGTACCTGACGTTGCTCAGCCTGCCGGCCTGCTCAACCTGCACTGGCGTCCCGCCCTCCGCTCCGCTGGCTTCCCCAGGCAGATTATCGCGTAACGGCATGCTGCCCGGGCCGCCGCCTGCATTTGCAGCTAGGCGTCAGAGCGCGGAGAGCACGTCTGCGATTTTCGCGGCCGCCGCGGGCGGGTCGCTGGCATCGTGCAGGAGCTCTCCCCAGGACCACCGGTAGTACCAGTGCAGGCGGCCGTCCGCGTCGGTGCTCGGCACGCAGTCAATACTCTCGGCAAGCATCGAGGCACCGGGCATGAAAACATGCAGCGCAGGCGGGTAAGACGTCTTAACCGTGGCGTGGAAGCCCTCGGTGTCCAGCGCAGTAGCAAGCTTGTGCAGATGGTAACTACGCGCGTGATCTCGGGCACCGTCCTGCATGTCACCTGCTTTTGGGGTCGGCACATTGTGAGGGCCGACTGCAGGGTGTTGTCAAGCCCGACCCT
This sequence comes from uncultured Actinomycetota bacterium, assembly GCA_963787665.1. Classification (GTDB taxonomy): domain Bacteria; phylum Actinomycetota; class Actinomycetes; order Streptosporangiales; family Streptosporangiaceae; genus JAJYUU01. The sequence continues at coordinate 25,811 of CAWBDZ010000012.1, read as the reverse complement.
GCGCCATTGCCTCGGCCGGGCTGACGCTGGCTAGCCTCCGTTGCCTCCGTAGCCCGGATACCCTTGATAGCCGTCGTGGCCATAAGCGAGCTCAGGCGCGCCTATCGCGCGCTGTTCGTAAGGGCCGGGTGGCTGGTAGGGCGCCGGTTCGGGCTGACCCTGGAAGGCGCCGCCGACATATCCGGTACCCGGGACGGCGGCAGCCGGATAACCGCCCGGATACGCGCTATCGCCGTAGCTGCTGGCGTAATAATCAGGCCCTGGGTAGCCGTTGCTGGCGTAGCCGGCCTCGCCGGCACCTGCGCCGTCCGGACTACTGCTGGAGTGCCCCGTGCCGCCGTGACCCGTGCCGGGATAGCTGGCGTCGTAGTAGCTCGGCTCGTTGCCGTTCCCGTTAGCGGCCGGGTACCAGCCGGTGTCCGGTGGCGCTGGCTGGCCAGTTCCGGCGTAGCCGGAGCCGTAGCCCGGGCCGTCGAGGTGACCGGTGGCTGGATTGGTGTATCCGCCTTGCGCCGTCCCGACGAAACTTCCATAGGGATTGGCCGCCGGCGCAGCGGCGGGTGACTGGACGGGATAGCCGCTCGGCGCGCTAGCTGACCGGTCTGGCATGCTCGGCGCACGATACTCAGGCGTGGGGAATCGCTGCGCCGCCTGCTGGCTGGACTGGGCAGCAGGGTTGATCTGGGCTGGCGGGCTCATCTGGGCTGGCGGGCTGTACCCGGCCGGGCTGTTGTCGGGCCCTGCGTCCGGCGAACTGGGGTGCCGTGATCTGGGCCGGCGGGTCCGGTAGGACCTGCTGTCCGCGGTATTGATGGCGGGGAACGACGGACTGGTCAGCGGGTCGTCGTCCAGTGGCACTGGCAGCCTGCCTTGCGCGCCTGGATAGGAGATGGGCGGTGGGCCTTGGGGTGTGCGCGGGGCGGCCGGCCGCCGCGCAGGACGCCGCCGCTCTGCCGGCTGGCCGTTCGGCGGTGGCTGGCCATTTGACGGCGGCTGCCCGTTCGGCGGCGGCTGCCCGTTCCGCGCCGACTGGCCGCTGAGCCGGGCGAGCGCCGCAAGACCGTGGGCAGCCGGCTCCTGTGCCCTGCTCTGCGTCCGCTGCCGCACCGGCAGCGCGGACTGCTCCCCACGAGCGGCTGGCCTGGTATCGGACGGCATGCGGTCCGGCTTTGCGTCCGGACCGCGCCGGACCCCTGGAGCGGGTCCCGTCGTAGTCGGAGCCGCTGTGAATGGCTTATCGGCAGCCAGTTCTGTCCAGTAGTCGACGTCCGACATCGCTTCCCAGCTCGCAGTGGCCTGCGAGTCGGGATCCGCCTGACGGGCCGGCCGGGCGCTACGAGAGGCAGCCACCGGCACGCGCTGGCCGGTGCCCTGGCCGCGACGACCGGAACTGGCCGGCCGCTGCTCCCGGTCGCGGTAACCAGGTGCGGCGCGCTCATCTGAAGTCCGGTCTGCGGCCCTGGCCAGCGAGCGCGGCTGCTGCTCGCGCGCGGGCTCGGGTCGGGTGGATCGCTGGCGCTGGACAGGCGCCGGAATCGGCTGGGAGTCGTCAACCGCACGACCTGGCTTGCGCGGCTCATCGGGCAAGTCGTCGAAGGCGTCTGAGTCGTCAGCGCGCAAGAAGCGCAGGGCAGCGAACGCGATTATCAAGATCACCACGACCACAGCCACTAGGGCGATCAAGATCTCTTTGATCATCGCACCATCCAACCGACGTGGCCTCGGGGCGGCGCTGGCCAGGCTCGCGCGGCCATCAAACGCGAGCCTCCCCCGACGAACTAGCACCCTAGTTTTATTGCGACGGCAGAACTGCCTGAACAGTGATTGTGTCGGACGCTATACGCCTTGTCACGCAATTCGGGAACTTTAGCCAAGCGTGTCGACTACCTGTATTCGGACAGCTACGCAACGGGACCGAATTACGGCACACACAGACCATTACTGGCCGGCAGCGCGTTCGGACACGCCTTTGCCGTCATGGTTCCCCGCGCGATGACGTGCTTTGCGATGGTAGTCCAGGCCTGCAGGATTGGCGCGTGGTTGGGCAAAGTCTTACTGAGGAACGCGTCCAGCGCGTACACCGTGAACCGGTAATTGTGCGGCGCGCCAACTGGACAAGGCGCGGTGTATTCGGCCTGGCCACTGCTGTTCTGCGCTTGCCTAGCGTGCGGCGGAAGCGCGCCGACCTGAAGATCGGTGGTGGTCGGGCTTATGTCGTACACGATCCAGTAAGCCCACGGAGTTATCGGGGTCGCCGAGTCGTCGACGATGATCGCGATTGACTTGGTGCCCCCTGGAGTGCCCGACCAGAAGATGGGCGGGCTCTCGCCCTTGCCATGGTCCCCGTAGCAGGTGAACCTGGCGGGGATTATGTGATGCGAGAAGACCGGGCTGTTCACCGTCAGGCTTAGCGGAGTGGCGGGGCTCAGTGGCTTCGTGCCGGCCAGCAGCCCGCAGCCGGTTAGGAGCGTGCTGCCAGCTGCTAGCAAGGCCAGCGGCCGGGCTAGCCGGCCGCGACCGGCCCGATCACCCCGTCGCACGCCACCTCATCCTGGTACGGCCTGAGCTCAGGCCTTGTCCGGCCGACTGCCGGCGCTGGCATCTTACCCGCGTGAACTGGGCTGAGCTGGAGCTAGTCAGGCTGCCTGGACGTGCCGAACATGATCTCGTCCCAAGAAGGCATCGAAGCCCGGCGCGGGCGGCCGCCGACCGCCTTCTTGGCAGCCGGAGTCGCGGCTGCGGCCTCGGCAGGTTCTGACTGGCCGGCCTCCTGGGCCGTCTCGGCGGAACTGCGCTCAGCGGCCGGCCCCGGTGCCACGCCGGCTGCCGGAGCTGCTGCAAGGCCACCATCGCGCGGCCGGGCGGCGACCGAGGTCACGCGGCGGTCCTGAGCGCGGGCCAGTTCGGCAGGCTGGGCGAGCTGCCGGGATCCGATGGGCGTCACTGTCGCCGTCGCCGAATTCCGGTCGGCGAATCTGGCGACGGCCCACTCGTCCTGCGGCAGGCAGAGCCGCACTGCCTGGTCGTCGTCGGGGATTACATGGCGGCGCCGCGGATCATAAATCCACTCAGCGATGCCGGGCCGCCCGCCGATTGCGAACCGAAGCTGGACTTCCCAGTTGCCGTCGGGTCGCTTGCGCGAGTCCCATTCGATGCTGTCCGCGCTGGCACCGACGCTCGCCAGCCGCTCGGTCACGATATCGCCGAGGCGCGGGCCGGGGCCGCCGTCGCTGGCGCCGCGGATCGTTGCCCGTTGTGCCTCCTGCGCCCGATATTGCCGTTCCGCGAGCACAGGGCCCTCAAACCGGCGGACCCGGTCGGGCGGAATGCCCGCTGCGTCGGCGATCTCGTCCGCGGTCTCGCCTGCCCGGATGCGGTCTTGGATCTCCTTGGGACGCAACGGATTCTCCACTTCGATCTCGTACTGCGCCAGCCGCGAGAACTGGCCCTTGGCAACCGTCCTCAGCCGGTCATCAATAGGCAGCAGGAACCGGCCGCTTCGCCCCGGCACCGCGAGGATGGCATAACTGCCATCTTCGCTAACTGCGACGAGGCGCAGCTCCTGCATTCGAGTCCCTCCTGCGGCTGCCCGGGCCGCGCAGAGGCGGAACACGGACGTGCCCTAGTCGAGTCTGCCGGCATAACAACTGACAGGCCAGTACCTAGCCCGGCATGTCCCGGACTATCCCGGCTCGCGACGCCATCGTGCTGCAGGCTATTCAGCCTACGGCCGGCTGCCTGGCTGCGCAGTAAGATCGCAGGCCAGCGCCGTAGCGGGTGCTACCCCATCTGCGATGATGATCAAGCCGCTTGCCCGGAACCACCCGATTGGACCGCAGCCGTGCCCGCACCTCAGTCAGCGCCCGCAGCCAGCACAGGCCCGCCGTCCAATGCCGGAGATCCCGCTGGTCTTGCCCTGGCCGACGCCGTATCCCGGCTGCGGCGCGCGATGCGACGGGCAGCCCGGGCCTACGGCCCGTCGGGGGCGCTGCCGGGTGGCCTGACGGTCGCGCAGCTCGAGTTCTTGTCCTGCCTGGCCGAGAATCCCGCGGCCCGGCCCGGCCAGCTGGCCCGGTTGCTGAGACTGGCCCCGAGTTCGGTGGCAACACTGGTGAACGGCATGGCCAGGGCAGGCCTGGTACTTCGAGTCGGCGGGACTGATGACCGCCGCACCGCGGTGCTCGACCTGACAGCCGCCGGGCGCGCCGTCGTCGTCGACTGGCAGGACGTCAACGCACGGATCCTGGCTGCGGCCCTGACCTCGCTGACCGCGGCGAGCCGCCGCAGCCTGGAATCGTCTCTGCCAGCCTTGCGCGCGCTCACCACCGCGGTGGATGACCTGGCCGATACCGTCCAGACCGAAGGACACGGCGAGGCAGCAAAGACTGCCCCAACGACCTTAGCGGGGACCGGCTGAGCCGGCTCAGCTGCGTGGCCCCTTAACTAGGCCGGTACGCGCTGTCCCGTAGGATTCGCTGACATGCGAGTCGATGCGATCTACGGGGCAATTGGACGATTCGGCGTCCGCTTTCGCTGGCTAGTGCTGCTGATCTGGATAGCCGCTGCCATTGCTGCTGTTACCCAGCTGCCATCGCTGTCAAGCGTCACCCAGGGCAATAACCAGAAGTTCTTGCCGGCCAGCGCGGCCAGCTCGCAGGCCGCGACGCTGGCGGCGCCCCTTGGCACTGCTGGCAAGCTGCCCATTCCGGTCGTGGCAGCAACTACGGCCGGGCCGCTGACCGCTGCCGACACTGCGGCGCTGAACGCCCTCAGGACACAACTCGCCACCGTGCCGAACGTCAGTAAGGTCATCGACGCCGGCCAGTCGGCGGACGGCCATGCCGTGCAATTGGTAGCACTGGCCAGCCCGGCTGGCAGCGGCAACCCGCAGTACGCCACGAATCTTGTCGACGGGCTCCGCGCCAAGATAACCTCGGCGCACCTGCCGCCCGGTTTGCACGCGCACCTCACGGGCAATCTGGCCACACAGGTGGACCAGCAGAAAGCGTCCGGTAACACCGGCAATAAGGTGCAATCGCTTTCGGTGCTGTTCGTGATCGTGCTGCTGTTGTTCATCCTCCGGTCGTTCTCGCTCGCGATCGTGACGGTGCTGCCGCCGGTGTTCTCGGTAACGATCGCGGGCCCGCTGGTGGCCGAAGCGGCCAAGCATGGCCTGCAGGTTTCCCCGATCGCCCAGCTGCTGCTGATCGTGCTGGTGATCGGCGCGGGTACCGACTACGGGCTGTTCCTGGTGTTCCGGGTACGGGAAGAACTGCGCGCCCGGCAGCACGACACGAGCGGAGAGAACTTCCCCGGCACCGCGGGCGCCGGACGTAGCGTCCTTGCCGATCTCGCGCATCCGCGGCCGGCCGCGCGTGACGCCATCGTCACCGCCGTCACCAGGGTCGGCGAGTCGATCAGCGCGTCCGCCGCAACTGTGATCGCTGCAGTGCTGACGCTGCTGCTGGCCAGCTTCTCGTTCTACTCCGACCTGGCCTGGCCGTTCGCCATCGCCGTGGTCGTGATCTTGATCGCCGGGCTCACGTTGCTGCCGGCGCTGCTGTCCATCAGGCTCTCGCTGCTTGCGGTCAAGCGCACCTGGTTCAACGCCATGTTCGGCAAGCCCAAGCTGATCCCGTGGAGCATCCAGGGCTCTGGTAGGGCGGGCGTATGGGGGCGGGTGGCAGGGCGCATCGTGCAGCACCCGGGTCCGACGCTGCTGGCCGGGCTTGTCTTCTTCGGCGGTCTGGCCTTCGGCGTCATCGGGTATTCCTCGGCGGGCTTCGGCGGCACCACGAGCCCGCCCGCGGGCAGCGACTCGGCCGCCGGCGCTGCGTTGCTGGCCAAGCACTTCCCGCAATCCTCGGCCAACCCGACAAGCCTGGTATTCAAGTTCAGCACGCCGGTCTGCTCGAACCCGGCTCCGCTCGCGAAGATCACCAGTGAACTGCGAGGCAGCAGCCTGTTCAACCAGGTCACCGGCCCACTCAACCCGGTCGGCGGGATCACGCTGACTCCGGCCCAGTACGCCGGGCTGTGCGGCGCACTGGGCCCGGCGAAGTCGCTCGCTCCGACGCCGCCAGCCAAGATCGCTGGTGGCCGGATCCCGGCACAGGCCTACGAGCTGTACCGGGCAACCTCGAACTATGTCGGCTCGGACGGCCGCACGGTTCAGTTCCTCACCGGCCTGCGCGCCGGCGGCCCCGGTAGTACTGCCACGCTCGACCCAGGCAGTACCGCGGCGCTCAACAGGGTTCCTGCTATCCGGGCGGCCACGACGAGCATCGGCAAGTCGGCCGGGGCGGTCGCATCAGGCGTTAGCGGCCAAGCGCCCGTCCTCTACGACATCAGCCACATCTCGACTAGCGACCTCAAGCGCATCATTCCGATCGCGATCCTGGCCATCGGAATCCTGCTGGCTCTGGTGCTGCGCAGCCTGATCGCACCGCTGTACCTGATCGCGTCGGTCGGTATCTCCTACCTGGCCGCCCTGGGGCTGTCGGTGCTGATCTTCATCAAGCTCGGCGGCAGCGGCGGCCTGGTGTTCTTCATGCCGTTCCTGATGTTCATCTTCCTGCTCGCGCTGGGCGAGGATTACAACATCCTGGTCATGACGCGGATTAGAGAGGAAGCCCACCGGCTGCCGCTCCGGCAGGCGGTGGCGAAGGCGATCGAGAAAACCGGCACCACGGTTACCTCGGCGGGGCTAGTGCTGGCCGGCTCGTTTATCGTGCTCACTATCGCGGCCGGCAGCGGATCAGGGGCGAGCCAGGTCCGCGACATCGGCCTCGGCCTGGCACTGGGCATCCTGATGGACACGTTCCTGGTACGAACCCTGCTGGTCCCATCCACAGTCGTGCTGCTCGGCAGGTGGAACTGGTGGCCGTCCAAGCTGACTCTGGACGAACCCGGAGAGCTTCCGGTCGCCGCAGCCGACCCGGCTGCGGCGAGCGAGGCGCGCTAGCTCTCCCATTACCAGGTCGCGGTGGTCACCCGGCCGTCGCCGATCGTACGGTTGCTGCCGGGTGCACCACACCCGGGCGGGCCGTGCCCGCCGCCCCCGGGCAACCTTGTAGGCTTGTCTGGTAGACCGCATAAGCGGGCGCCGGGGGGCCAGCCCCCCCAGCCCCCCGGCGCCCTCGGGTCACCTTGCAGGCCGGGCAGTGGCGATGAACGTGGCGGAGGGGTGAAATGTTCCAGCGCGACGAACATCACCTCGATCGAGGGCCAGCGACGAGACGTGCTCGTCTTGGCTGCCTCCCGACTGTCAGACATATCCGCACAACCGGGCAGGTGGAGCGTACCGGCGACGCGGCCCGGGTAGTAACGCCGAGTGACCGATGGTGACGTGAATCACAGCGTGTGGGGCGAGAGCGGCGTCGTCATTGACGGCGAGAGCCTGATCCCGGCCTACGTCCAGGCGGCCTACCTGATGCGCGGCGCCATCATCGCGCGGCAGCTTCCGGTCGGCTCGCTCCTGCCGTCCGAGGCGTCGCTCCAGGCCCGCTGGGGTATCAGCCGGGACACGGCGCGGAAGGCGTATGCGGTGCTTGACGAGAGCGGCCTGACAGAGACGCGGCGCGCTGTCGGGCACCTCGTCAAGCGCGTGCCGAGAACCGAGTACGTCCAGGCGCCGCCTGGCAGCCGGATCACCGCGCGCCCGCCAACCGCGCAGGAGCGCAGGGAGGTCCAGGGCGGCGTGTCTTCCGGCGTTCCGGTCATCATCGTCGAGGAGCCGGGCAAGGTACCGGCCGTCTACGAGGCGGCCTCCACGGTGATCTACGTGTTAGGACATGACCCCTTGCCATAGGCCATAGGCCATAGGCCATACCTGGCACGACCGCACGAAGCCGTGACCCGCTCACAGCTCGCACAAACAGCAGCACCGCGGATGGCGTGTGCCGTCCGCGGTGCTGGTGCCGATGCCGCGTTAGTGTGCCGCGGCGAATTGCTCCGCTTCGGTCGAGCCGGCCAGCGCGGTGGTCGACGAGTCCGGGTTGATCGCCGCGGTCACCTGGTCGAAGTAGCCGGTGCCGACCTCGCGCTGGTGGCGGGTGGCCGTGTAGCCATCGGCCTCGGCGGCGAACTCCGCATCCTGCAGCTCCACGTATGCGGACATGCCCCTCTCGGCGTAGCCGCGGGCCAGGTGGAACATCGACTGGTTGAGTGCGTGGAACCCGGCCAGGGTGATGAACTGGAACTTGTAGCCCATGGCGCCGAGTTCACGCTGGAAGCTGGCGATCGTGGCCTCGTCAAGGTGCGCGCGCCAGTTGAATGACGGCGAGCAGTTATAGGCCAGCATCTGGTCGGGGTAGCTGTCCTTGATCGCCTCAGCGAACTGGCGGGCTACCGCGAGGTCAGGGGTCGACGTTTCCATCCAAAGCAGTTCTGAATACGGCGCGTAAGCAAGGCCGCGGGCGATGCACGACTCGATCCCGTTACGGACCCGGTAGAAGCCCTCAGCAGTGCGCTCGCCGGTGACGAACCGCTGGTCGCGCTCGTCGACGTCGCTGGTAATGAGAGTCGCAGCCTGCGCGTCGGTGCGGGCCACGATCAGGCTGGGCACTCCGCAGACATCGGCGGCCAGCCGCGCTGCGGTCAGCGTCTTGATGTGCTGGCCAGTCGGAATCAGTACCTTGCCGCCGAGGTGGCCGCACTTCTTCTCGGACGCGAGCTGGTCTTCCCAGTGCACGCCGGCTGCGCCGGCCACGATCATGGACTTCATCAGCTCAAACGCGTTCAGCGCGCCGCCGAAGCCAGCCTCGGCGTCAGCCACGATCGGGGCCATCCAGTGCGGGGCGCCCTCGTTCTGCGACTCGGCCCAGGTGATCTGGTCGGCCCGCAGCAGCGCATTGTTGATCCGGCGTACCACGGCGGGCACGGAGTTGACCGGGTACAGGCTCTGGTCCGGGTAGGTCTGGCCGGCCAGGTTCGCGTCGGCGGCGACCTGCCAGCCGGACAGGTAGATGGCCTGCAGGCCAGCCTTTACCTGCTGCACGGCCTGATTACCGGTCAGCGCGCCGAGCGCGTTGACATAGCCGCCCGAGTTGAGCAGCGACCACAGTCGGTCGGCGCCGAGGCGGCCAAGCGTGTACTCCTCCTGGACCGAGCCGCGCAGCCTGACTACATCCGTGGCGCTGTAAGTGCGCTCGATCCCAGCCCAGCGCGGATCTGTCGCCCACTGCTGGTGCAACGCCGCTGTCTGGCTAGCAATCTTGCTCGCGCCGTTGCCCGGGCCTTGCTGCTTCGGAACTGAGCGGCCGTTCGCGTACGCGTTGTTGGGCGGAACACTGCCTGAACCGTTGGACATGCCCTCGAGGCGACCGTCGCTCACGTGGTCCTCCTGGTCTTTGTCGTCCCCGGGTGATGTCTCTCAGGCTGCCCAAGGCGACTGCAGGTTACTAGGGGCAGAGGTGCTGAACATCGTGCAGTCTTTGGTTATAGTGAAGAAGTGAAGATATTCACCGAAGAAGAATCGCGATCTTTGCCAGAATCTGGGCTCGACCTCGGCTTGTTCGGCCAGCGGCTCCGCCACATCAGGCGCGCCCGCGGGCTGACGCTCGCCGAGCTTGGCGAGCGGGTCGGCCGGGCGCCGTCGGCGCTGTCCTTGCTCGAGAACGGCAGGCGCGAGCCCAAGCTGTCGCTCATCGAGGCGCTCGCATCGGCGCTGGCGGTGCCGGCCGATGAACTGATGCGCAAGCAGCCGCCGAACCGCCGGGCGCAGCTCGAGATCGCCCTGGCCGAGGCGCAGCGTGATCCGGGCCTGTCGGCGCTTGACCTGCCGCCGCTACGGGTCGGCGCCAAGGTCCCGAACGACGTACTTGAGCACGTGCTGGCGCTGCACCGGGAGTTGCGCCGGCAGCGGGATAAGCACCCGGCGACGCCCGAGGAGGCCAGGGCGGCTAACGCCGACCTGCGGGCCATGATGCGCGACCGGGGAAACTACTTCGCCGAGATCGAGTCGGCGGCCGCCGATGCGCTCGCCCCGGTGGGATACAACGCCGGCGCGCTCTCGCAGGGGATGCTGCTGTCGGTGGTGAATCACCATGGCTTCACCGTCCGTTATGTGCAGGACCTGCCGCGTTCGGCACGCTCGGTGACCGACTTGCGCAACCGGCGGATCTACCTGAAGCAGGAGCCGCTCGGGATGCATACGCCGCGCGCGGTGCTCCTGCAGACGCTCGGCCATTTCGTCCTCGGCCACGAGGCGCCCGAGGATTTCGGCGAGTTCCTTCGGCAGCGGGTCGAGGCGAACTACTTCGCGGCCGCGGTACTGGTCCCCGAGCAGGCGGCGGTGAAGTTCCTGCGGGAAGCCCGCGATGCGCGGGACATCGCCATCGAGGACCTCCGTGATGTCTTCTCTGTGTCCTACGAGATGGCCGCGCACCGGCTCACCAACCTGGCCGCCCATCACCTCGACATCCCGTGCCACTTCGTCAAGAACGACGAAGGCGGCATCATCTCCAAGGCGTACGAGAACGATGGCGTGGTGTTCCCGTCCGATGCGAGCGGCGCAATCGAGGGCCAGCGGATGTGCCGGCTGTGGTCGGGCCGCCAGGTGTTCACTGCGCCTGACCGGTTCAGCCCGTATTACCAGTACTCGGATACGCCGTCCGGCACGTACTGGTGCACCGCGCTGGTCGATTCCGGCCGTGAACGGGGGTTCGCCGTTACGTTCGGCGTGCCGTATGAAGACTCCCGCTGGTTCCGTGGCCGGGAGACGCGGATACGGATGACCTCCGCCTGCCCGGAGCCAGAATGCTGCCAGCGCCCGCCGTCTGCGCTGGCGGCGCGATGGCACGGGATGGCCTGGCCGTCAGCGCGGGCGCATTCCCACATCTTGCTCGCGCTGCCGTCTGGCAGTTTCCCCGGCGTCGACGAGGCCGACGTTTACGAGTTCCTGGACCGGCACGCCGCCACCTGACAACCGGGGCAGGAATATGTCAGTCGCCACGGCCGCCGGTTATCGCGTAACGGCGGCGGCGACCGGCGTATGTCAGACCTTGATCACCACGAGGCCCGCGACGCCCTGGACGGGCTCAAACTCATCATCCTGAGTGACCACGGGCAGGGTGTTCGCCGTTGCCACTGCTGCGATCCAGAGGTCATTGATCCGGACCCGGCGTCCAGTGTGCGCGAGATGAACGCGCATCTGTGCCCAAGCTCGCGCGGCAGCAGCATCGACATTCAAAGCGCGGATATCGGCGATGGACTCGACGGTGGCAAGCCGCCGGGCTCGCGTCGTCACGTCAGCAGCAGCCAGAACTCCGGCATGCAGTTCTGCGACGGTGATGACCGACACCGCGAGTTCCTCGGGAAGCAAGTCTTCGTCAAGAGGGCGGCCAGACTCTCTCGCAATGAAGACTGAGGTGTCCAGCAGTCCTCTGGCGGGCCGCGCTGCCGAGGAAGTCACGTGAGCGGAGACTCGTCTGTGGTCTCACCGGCTAGTCGGGCCAGATCGTCACGGAGGCCCGGATCGGCCTGGACAGTGCGAATCCTTTGAACGAACTCGGCTCGCGAAAGCCAGCGCCGCCCTGCAGGTGGCATCGGAACCAGCTGGCCGACGGGCTTGCCGTTCACCGTGATAACGATCTCCTCGCCATCCTGCATCCGGCGCAGGACGCCGGCAGTGTCATTCCGGAGGTCACGTGTCGGGACCATAGTCATGCCCAAAACAGCTGGCGGGGCAGATGAGGCAGCCGTTCCCTCGAAAGCGACCAGGGGCTAACCGAACTGTGGTGCTCGCTTCTCGCGCAACGACGCGAGGCCCTCCTTGACGTCCTCGCCCATGAACGTGAGCATCTCGTAGGCGGCGGACTGATCGAAGATCGGTCCGGCACTGCGGATCCAGCCGTTCAGCGCCCGCTTGGTCAGCCTTATCGCCAGCTGCGGGCCGGTGGCCAGGTGCGTGGCCACCCGGATCGCCTCGGCCAGCACCTCATCACGCGGCAGCGCCTTCGAGACCAGGCCGATGCGCTCGGCTTCCTCGCCGGTGACCATCTCGCCCGTCATGAGGTAATACTTCGACCGGGCCAGGCCGCAGAGCAGCGGCCAGATGATGGCGGCGTGATCGCCAGCCGCGACGCCGAGCCGGACGTGCCCGTCGCCCAGGCGGGCGTCGGTAGCGCAGATGCTGATGTCTGCGAGCAACGCCACGACCAGGCCAGCCCCGACCGCGACACCGTTGATGGCAGAGACGATCGGCTTCTCGCAGTTGACCATGTTGTAGACGAGGTCGCTCATCTCCGCCAGCATGCTGGTGACCAAGCCGTAGTCACCGATCTGCCGCTCGACCATGGCCAGGTCCCCGCCGGCTGAGAAGGCGCGGCCTGCTCCGGTGACCACCGCGACCCTGGTCTGCTCGTCCCTGCTGATGTCTGCCCATACCGTGGCCAGTTCGCGGTGCATGTCCTCGTGCGCGGCGTTCAGGACCTCCGGACGGTTGAGGGTGACGAGCAGCACCCCGTCGGCCTGCCGCTCGAGCGCGAGGTGCTGGTAGGTGCCGATGTCCATGGGTTCGGGCGTCCTCTCCGTGCGGGCCGGGTCGCTTCCGTTCGCTTCCGTGTGGGCCGGGTCGCTTCCGTGCGGGCCGGGTCGCTTCCGTGCGGGCCGGGTCGCTGACCTCCGCGTGCCAATGGCCTCATGATGACAGGCGTCGTCCAGCATCAGCGCACGAAAACCGTATCGAGGTCGTAATCGGGCAGCACGCCGGAGGCTGTCGCGAGCTTGGTCGTCCTCGCTTACGAGCGGCTCCACCCGCCGCTAAACGTGAACGCGAGCCTGGCTCATAACGGCCTGTTTCGTTGCCGCGGGCTGTGGCGCCAGAGGCACTGCACGCATTAACCTGAGTATTACTGCGCGGTAACTTGCAGGTCCCGCGCAGTCGGTAACCTCGGTCGACCGGTCCGGCAGCCGGGCCGAGCGCGTGAGCGAAAGGCGAGCAGCACGATGAGCCGTCCTGACGAGAATGCCGGCGGGTTCTCCCTGGCGCTGCCCGATGACCTCAGGCACGCCCGGCAATGGGTGCATGAGTTCGCCCGTGACGTGATCAGGCCTGCGGCATCAGAGTGGGATGAGCGCGAGGAAACACCCTGGCCGATCATCGAGGAAGCAGCCAAGATCGGCCTGTACTCGCTGGACTTCTTCAGCACCCAGTGGCTGGACCCGAGCGGCCTGGGCACCGTCGTCGCATTCGAGGAACTGTTCTGGGGCGACGCTGGGATCGGCCTGTCGCTTGTCGGCTCGGGCCTGGCGGCTGTGGCGGTCGCGAGCAACGGGACCAACGAGCAGATTGGCGAGTGGCTGCCACAGATGTTCGGCAGCCCGGGGGACGTGAAGCTGGGCGCGTTCTGCTCGTCCGAGCCCGATGCCGGCAGCGATGTCGGCGCGATCCGGACCAGGGCCGTTTATGACGAGCCCCGCGACGAGTGGGTGCTGAACGGCACGAAGACCTGGGCGACCAATGGCGGCATCGCCGACGTGCATGTCGTTGTGGCGTCCGTCGAGCCGTCACTTGGCAGCCGCGGTCAGGCGACGTTCATAGTGCCGCCGGGCACGCCCGGCCTGTCCCAGGGACAGAAATTCCGCAAGCATGGCATCCGGGCGTCGCACACCGCCGAGGTGATTCTGGACAACGTCCGGGTGCCCGGCCGGTGCCTGGTCGGCGGCAAGGAACGGCTTGACGCGCGGCTGGCCAGGATCGCCGAAGGCGGCGCGAGCGGCGAACAGGCCGCGATGAAGACATTCGAGCGGTCCCGGCCCAGCGTGGCCGCGATGGCGGTCGGCGTCGCCAGGGCGGCGCTGGAGTTCGCCACCGAATACTCGACGCAGCGAGTCCAGTTCGGCCGGCCGATCGGGCAGAACCAGGGCGTCGCGTTCATGCTCGCCGACATGCAGGCCTCGGTGGACGCGGCCCGGCTGCTGACCTGGCGGGCTGCCTGGATGGCCCGGAAGGGCGTGCCGTTCGAGCACGCTGAAGGCTCGATCTCCAAGCTGGTCGCAGGCGAGACCGCGGTGAAGGTGACCGAGCAGGCCATCCAGATTCTTGGGGGTAACGGGTACACCAGGGAGTTCCCGGTCGAGCGCTGGCATCGGGACGCGAAGATCTTCACCATTTTCGAGGGCACGTCGGAGATCCAGCGCATGATCATCGGAAGGGCCGTCACCGGGCTTGACGTGCGGTAATAACCGCAGGTCATGGCGCTGGTGCGGATCTTGAAAGGGCCCGTGAACTCCGGTTTCTGGCGGTCGGCCGTTTGCCCGTTATTCCTGGTTGGTTCCCGCCAGTTCCCGATAGCGTGCTGAGTTGGTGCTGACCCCCTAACGGTTAGGGTGGCGTCGCTGATCGGCCGAGAGGCCTGGAAGGCGCTGGGGATCCACGGCCGGTAGTGCTGGCTCCGATGACGGCAACGGCCGAGCTAAGCGCGTTCACGTGATCCAGCGTGAGCGTGCCAGACCGCTCTCCGGAGCGCGGGTCCTCAGGCTTTGCGTGACCGAAGGCCAGGCGACGCTCGTCATGGTTGGCGAGCGTGTCGCGCCCCGGCAGGGCAACGCGGTGATCGCGCCGGATAAGCCTGCCATCGACCTCGGATGGACCTTTCATATACCGGTCATAGACCGGCTGTGGACCTGGACGCGGAACCGACGTCCGTGATCACACGGCCTCATCTTCGACGTGCCGCCGCGCCCGCGCATCGTCGCAGGGGCTGTATCGACTGCGCTTGCGTGTGGCGATAGAGCAGCTGATCAGGAGTCCGCTTTATTCAGTGTGACGAGGTTTCCCTTGCTCCAGTTTGGAATACTCCCAAGCTCCCGCTCGCGGACCGCTGCCACGCGATGTACGCCTGCAGCGTGGCGGACAATCGCCTGCGCTGTTCTTGCACAACTCCCATTCCGTGGCGGATGGCGATGACCGTATTGCGGAATTCGCGGGCCTCAGCGGCCTCGGCGCTACAGCAAAGGGGTGATCCAAGATCGTGTTGAGATGAGGCCTCGGCCACGACACCAGCCTCGTGCCCGGCTGCCCGGCGGAAGGAGCTACCGTCGCCTGTGGAACTCGGCGCGCCAGCGGCGCTCGGTGGGCTCGTCGGGCATGGTGGTGATCTCTATGGCCGCTGGGGTCAGGCCGTCGGCGGCGAATTCGTCGATTTCGGCGCTGGTGAGCGGCCAGGGCGGGCCGGGCCGCGGTTCGCTGGTGCTGTCATGGACTTCCGCGATGACTAGCAGGGTGCCGCCGGGCGCGGTAAGCCGGGCCACGCTGGTTGTTGCCTGGTGCCGCACGTTTCGTGGCAGTGCCTGCACGGTGATGATCTCGGCCACCAGGTCGAACGTCCGCGGCCAGGCCTGGGGGAGGTCTAGCAGGTCGCCGGTCGCGTACTGGACGGGCGAGTCCGGGTGGCGGTGCCGGGCGAGCCGGATCGCGGTCGGGGAGATATCGAAGGCGGTGGTGGCGAACCTGAGCCCGGCAAGGTATTCGGCGTCGGCGCCGAGTCCGCAGCCGGGCACGATGGCCCGCTTCCCGTCGCCGGCGAGCTGGTGGCGCTGCGCCCATTCGGCGAGCAGCGGGTGGGGGTCGTGGCGGCTCCACGGGAGAGGCACTCTTCCCGCGGCGCCCGCGGCGTAGAGGCGGTCGAACCACGCTGTGGGGTCGCCGGCGGCGAGCGAGGCTGCGGCCAGGCGGGCTTCCTCGTCTTCTAGTGCCCGTTCGCTGGTGTCCATCTGTGCTCCTTGCATGCTGTGGCCCGGACGGCGGGCGTGGCGGTCAGCCGAAAGCGTGGGCGCGGGCGTGGCCGGGCTCGATCAGGAACACCACGCGGTCGGTGCGCAGCGGGTAGGGCTTGCCGGTGTACTTGCGCGAGATACGGTCGATGATCTCCCAGGCCGACTCGCCGTCGAGGCGGGCGGTGACCCGGCCGCGGACCAGTGCCATCGCGTAGGGTTTCTCGCGGCCGGTGACCGAGATCGCCACCCGCGGGTCGGCGGCCAGGTTGCGCGCCTTCCGCGAGCCCGGCGAGGTGAGGAACGCGATCTTGCCGTCCTCGATCCCGGCCCAGACCGGGACGGTGTGCGGCCCGCCGTCTGGCAGCGCGTGGCGACATGGGCGTAGTTCGGCGCCTCGAACAGGGCACGGACATCGGCGGGCAGTTCCATCACCGGTCATCACCTTTTCCCTGCGGGTCACCGCGGACCTCTTGGAGCAGCCACAGGTTGCCGTCGGGGTCGGTGAACTCGGCGAACGACATGTAGCTGCGGCGCTGTGGGTCCGGGCCCGGCGTCCACGCGCCGTCGGCGATGTGCCGCACCTCGCCCACCTCGACGCCCCGGCCGGTCAGCTCGTCGCGGGCAGCGACAATGTCGGGAACCACCAGGTGCAGTCCCTGCTGCGAGCCGGGCTCGGCGGCCGTTGTCCCGGGGCCGAACCCGATCGAGCATGCCGAGCCGGGCGGGGTCACCTGCACCACCCGCTGCCCCGGCAGGCCGGTCTCGGTGTCCACGAGCAGGTCGAAGCCCGCCTGCTCGACGTAGAAGCGCTTCGCGCGGTCGGCGTCGGAAACCGGGATGAGCACCAGTTCCAGCTTGAAGTCCACAGTCATCTCCTCCGTCTTCTCTTGTTACGCGTTAGGCGGTGATCAGGATGATCCCCACCGCTCCCAGGGCCAGCCCGGCGCGCTGCACGGCGCGCATCCGCTCGCCCAGCACCAGCCTGGCCAGCAGCACGGTGACCGCCGGGTACAGCGCGGTGACAACCACGGCCAGGGCGAACGGGCCGGAGCGGACGGCGAGCACGTACAGCAGGCTGGCGGCCACGTCCCCGGCCCCGGCTGCCAGCGCCAGGCCGGCCGCCACCGGCCGCCGGCGCCGGACAGGACCGGCAGGCGACGGCGCCAGACCGCGGCCGTCAGCACAATCGTCGAGGCCGTGCACCGGGACACGGCCAGCGGCCACAGCCCGCCACCCGACGCCACGTTCCGGATGAACAGGAAATACAGCCCGAACGCCACGCCCGCGGCGATCCCGCACGCCACCCCGGCGGCGGCCCGCCGGCGGGCGAACCGGACGTGCCGCCCTCCAGGCTCACCAGCGTCACCGCCGCCAAGCACAGCCCCGCCCCGGCCAGCACTGCCGCGCCAGGCCGCGCACCCTCGGCGACCGCCGCCCCCACCGGAAGCAGCGCGGCACCCAGCGCCGACAAGGGAGCCACCACCCTGACCGGACCGGCCGACAGCCCGGCAAAGAACACGATCACTCCGGCGCCCGACGCCACGCCGGCCGCAAGCCCCCAGCCAAGCGACGCGGCCGTCGCCGATCCGCCAGGAGCCAGGGCGGCCGCCAGCATGATCACCGCGCCGACCGGGGCACTGAGTGCCAGGAACGCCAGCACCGAGGCCTGCCGGGAGCCGACGCCCCCGGCAAAGTCCGCGGTGCCGTACAGCACGGCGGCGGCCAGTGCAAGCAGTATCGCCATCGCGAGCCCTCCATGCGGCTAGGTGATCCGGTCCATGCCGGACACCTCCGAGGGTCGCCGTAAGAACGGCCGTGCCGCATCGGGCGGCAGCCGTATTCCCGGCGGCGCCGCCGCACCAGCCCGGTAGGCAGGTACTTAGCCAGGCTTACGCCGGTCGCTCCGGCCTGCCGGGCCTGGCTGCCGGTCAGCCCTGGTCGAGCAGGTGCAGCCGGTAGGCGGTGGCAGCGGCCTCGACCCGGGAGCTCACGCCGAGCTTGCCGAGGATGTTGGACACGTGCACGCTGGCGGTCTTCGGAGAGATGAACAGCTCGGCGGCGATCTGCTGGTTGCTCCGCCCGGCCGTGACCAGCCGCAGGACCTCCAGCTCGCGGGCCGTCAGCCCGAACGCTGCTGCCGGACCGGCCCGGCCCGCAGCGTGCGGCAGGTCGATCCGCGCTCGCCTGGCGAGCCGGGTGATCTCCTGTTGCACCGGACGGGCACCCAGCCGGGCCGCCAGTTCTGCCGCTCGGGACAACCGGGCCGCGGCCGCGGCCCTGTCACCTTCGCCGGCTGCGGCGCGAGCGGCTTGCAGCAGCGCGCAGGCCAGCGGGTAGGGCTGCCCGATAGGGTCCCAGGCCGCCACGGCGGCGTCCCAGGCCGCCAGGTCCAGGCGGCCGGCGGCGCGGGCGGCCTCGGCGATGAAGGCGGCGGTATGCGCCCGCTCCACCGGGCCTGGCTGGCCGGTACCGGCCGCCCGCCGCTCAAGGGCATCCCGCAGGGCCGCCGCATCGCCGGTCGTTCCGGTCTGGCCGGCAACCGCCGCATCGGCGCAGGCCCGCATCGCAGCGGTAAGCAGCGGCCACAGGTAGCGCGGGTCGCTTCCGGCGCGCATGTCCGGGACCGTGTGAGCCAGGGTAACAGCGCCGTCGAGATCGCCTCCGCCGAGCCGGACCTCGATATCCAGCCGGGTGAGCGGGAGTGCCCGGTGCGTCTCGGCCTCGGCGGCGGGCAGCGAGCGCAGCTCCTCGACCATCCGGCCCGCGGTTTCCTGGTCTCCCCGTGCGGCCGCAATCTGCCCGCGCCAGGTCAGCATGCATTCGCGCTCGAAGGGCGCCAGGTCCCGGCTCAGGCCATCGTCAACGATTTCCAGGGCCTCGTCCCAGCGGCCCGCCGAGACCAGAGATTCGGCAAGGTTCCCGGCGATGGGCGCGGTCACGTACCGGGCCAGGCCAAGCTGCCCGGCCCGGCCGAGAGCTTCCCGCCCCGCCTCGATCGCGGCGTCGTGCTCGCCGCGGGCCTCCAGCGTGTTGGTGATCTCACACCGGGCGAGCATCTCAAGCGGGCCGGACCCGATTCGCCGCGCCGCCCCGGTTGCGTCCTGCAGGTCCGGGATGATGTCACGGTCGTGCCTGCCCAGCTGGGCCAGGCAGATCCGCGCCTCGATCTGGTATCCCTGATCTCCGAGCTGGGCCGCGAGTGCCTGCAATTCAGCAGCGAGCGGCCCGGCCTGCTGATACTGGTCCCGCATCATCAGGGCCCGGACCAGCTGTCCGAGAATCCGGGCCCGCACCCGGGTGGGTTGCTGCGCCAGGCCGAGCGCCGCCTCCAGGTCATCGACCTGCCCCGGCAGCAGCAGCTGCTGCCGCAGCGCTGCGCGCAGCCGCAGGAGCGACGCGGCCCGCTCCGGGTCGCGGGCTTGATCGGGGCCGCTGAGGGCCGCCTCCACCAGCGGCAGGCCGCGTCCCGGCTCGCCGGCGAGCCGCGCGGCCTCGGCCGCGATCTCGATCACTCCCGCCCGGTCGGTGGCGACATGATCGGCGGCGTCTGGCGTGCCCTCCCACAAGTCGAGCACCAGTTCCAGCATCTGCAGTTGCTCCGCGTAAGCGAATGCGGCACATGCGGCCCCGGCTGCGGCCCACGCTGCCTGCAGCGCGCGCCGATGCTCGCCCGCGCCGCGCCAGTGCAGCGCCTCAGCGACCGGCGGCAGGTAATCGAGGCTGAGCGACGGGGCGGCCTGCAGGGCCTCGGCGAATGCCCGGTGGATCCCGGTCCGCTCGCCTGGCAGCAGATCCCACAGCACTGCCTCGCGGAACAGCTCATGGCGGAACGCGTAATCAGCCCGGCCGGCCACCAGCACAGCGGCGGCGACAGCGGGCCGCAGCGCGTCATCGAGCGCCTCGCCGTCGCGTCCGGTCACGGCGGCCAGCAGCCGGTGCCCGACGCGGGCGCCGCCTACCGCCGCAGCCCGCAGCACCCGCTGGCAGTCTGCCGGCAACTCGGCCACCACGCCGAGCAGCAGGTCCCGCGCCGGACCGGGCAGGCCCTGTGTCAGCATGCCGTCGGGGTTCAGCAGAACCTCGGTGAATAACGGGTTCCCGCCGCCGCGCTCGTAGACCGCGGCGGCGACCGCTGGATCCGGGGGGCGGCCCAGGATTGCCTCCAGCTGCGCGGCGACCTGGCTGCGGGAAAGCCGCTCCAGCTCCAGCCGGGTCACCCCGTCCAGGCGGCCCAGCTCGGCCAGCAGCCGCCGCACCGGCCCGGCCTGGCCGAGCTCATCGGAGCGGAACGTCGCCACCAGCAGCACAGCCGCCTGCCGCAGGTTGCGAATCAGGAACGCCAGCAGCTCCCCGGTTGACCGGTCGGCCCAGTGCAGATCCTCGATCACCAGCACCACCGGCTGGTTCGCGGCAAGCTGCTCCAGCAAGACAAGCACGAGGCCGAACAACCTCCCCCGCGCCATCTCCGGATCACCACCGGAAGACAGTGATCCGAGCTCCGGCACCAAGGCGGCCAGCTCGCCCGCGTCGCCGCCGGGCAGCAGCCCCGTCGTCCCGTCCACCCCTCGTTCCCGGACCAGCTCCCGCAGCGCCGCAGTGATCGGCGCGTACGGCAGGCCCGCCGCGCCCAGGACCACGCATGCCCCAGCCAGCACCAGCGCCCGGTCCCGCACCCGGGCGGTGACCTCGCCAACCAGCCGAGATTTACCGCCGCCGGCCTCCGCTCCGACCAGCACCACCTGCGGCAACCCGCCAGCTGCAACCTCGAGCGCACCCAGCAGCACGCCAGCCTCGGCCTCACGGCCGACAAGCACCGGGCTGACCCTGCGAGCGGACACATACACAGCTTGCCAGCCTGCCGCCGATGGGCCGGCCGCATGCATATCCTCATCCCGAGGCGGCTCACGAGGCAGACGCTCGCGCCAGCGTCGCACCGCAGTCGCTGACCGGCGACAAGGTGCTGGCAGAGTGCCGCAAAGGCATCCCCTGCTACCTCTGCTCCCGGAAGCGCTCACGGGTTGCGCATAGCCACGCGCAGTGGCCGGAAGCTCGCGATGTCCCGCATGCCTTCGGGCGCCTGAGTCCAGTGCGGCGGCCACGGGCACATCCGTGCCATCTTCGCCCGCGCCAGCCAAGCCAGGTCACGAAAGACGGCCGAGAGGAGGGGCTGGGACGAGCGCGAGGGCAGCACCGCGTCGCCGGCAAGCCGCACGCTGGCCGGTTATAGTTCACCGCGTGAGACTCACACAGCGATCCACTGACGGACCGTCGAGGAGTTCGGGGGTCCGGAAAACTGTGTCAGCGCCACGGCGACAAGAAGTCCCGCGGGTTCGCCACCGGCGATGCTGCGGAACCAGTAGGGCTTCGCCGGCCAGGCACGATGGCTGACCATGCCCGGGCAGTTCCACCCTGACGGCCGCAGCGGCTGGCGCAGCTGCTCGGCTGACAACCCTTCCAGGATGCCAAGTACACGGTGACGCTGCTGACCGGGAAAATGCAGCACTACCCCGGTCTGTTGATCCCGCAGTCAGTCCGCGCGTCCAGCCGGTATCCGGAGCGCGCAAGGCCTCACCGGGCATGGCGCTCCCGTGCCGTCGGAGGTGAGACATTCAGCGCGGTCCAAGGCCGGTCCCGGCGTGCCGAACCGTCGTGCCTGCGAGGATCTTGCGGAGGATGTGGCAGCCGCGGGCGACCTGGGTGAGCGGTGCGCCGCCGTAGCCGATGACCAGGCCGTTGCCGGGCCCGGGGCGGCGTGGAAGCGGGTGAGCGTGCCGGTCGCGACGCCGTGCTGGCGGGCGGTGGCGGCGATGGTGTCGGCGTCCTGGCGGGTGTGCAGCACGACGTGCAGACCGGCCTGGTCGCCGAGCAGCCGCCCGGCCCGGCCGTCGGCGAAGGCGGCGGTCACCGCGGCCCGGCGGCGGGCGTACTCGTGTCGCATCCGCCGGATGTGGCGTTCCATGTCGCCGGTTGCGATCATGGTGAGCGCGGCGTGTGCGCCGGCTCGCCTGCCCACTCGCCGAGCTGGCGGCGCTCGCCCAGCCGGTCGACTCCGCGATCGTCGACGAGCGGGCACCCTGCAGCGTGAAGTGCTCCGTGGTCACAAACGTGACCGCCGCCGGGCGCGGCTCGCCATCGGCATGGTCAGGCTTGCTGCCTCGGTCAGTGTTGTCCACGAACTTCTGCCTCCGATCCCGCACGCAGGCCGCCTGGGCTGTGAGCCGATAATCCCCACCGCCTCGCGGAGCAGGCAAGGACCGCAACGCCGCGCGTAGCCCGCCGCCACACCCCTCGCCATGACGGAGGTGCTGCTTCAATGCGGACTCTCCTCCTTCGGAGGGTGCTCTTCGGCCAGGCACGGAGCGCGAATCCTCCCCGAAGCCTACCGCTGCGGCTCGTTCGCGTTTAGTCCGTCGCCGGCTCTAGGTGGCGATCACCTCGCCGGTGGCCGTTGTGACGCTGCCGGTAAGCCGCAGCGACGCGTGCACGCCTTCTGGGAACAGTCGTCGTCCGGTGCCGAGCACCAGCGGGTGGATCATCAGAAAGTACTCGTCGATCAGGCCGGCAGCCATCAGGGAGCCGATCAGCACGCCGCTGCCCATGACCGCCAGAACGCCGCCGGGTTGCGCCTTGAGCGCGCCGACGGCGTCAGAGATGTCGCCGCGCAGCAGCGTCGAGTTGGGCCACGGCAGGGGTTCCTCGAGAGTGGCCGACGCGACGTACTTGGGCGAGTTGTTCAGCGCGTCCTTGAACGGGCCACCCTGGGCGTTCCAGAAGGCCAGCAGACCCTCGTAAGTCCACCGCCCCAACAGCCATCCGGCCAGGCCGCCCCCGGCCGCCATCCTGTCGCCCATCGCCGTGCCCGCGGCGTCGCCGGCCGTTGCGGACCGGCTGCCCCAGCCGCCCTGCGTCAACTCGGCCTCGGGTGTCCTCGTCGGGGCGGCCGGGTCCCCTGCATCACCCCGTCCACAGTCACATGATTCGACGATCCGGCCCATTTCAGCGTCCTTTTGGCTCGCGGCGGCGATGTGTCGCGCCGCCGGGTGAGTTGCGCGAGGCCTGGCAGTCATCAGGCTCTAAGCTCCTAGACGAACGGCGCCGGCCGACATCGACGCCCGCCTTCGAGCAGCGCCACGGCCAAGCTGCGGACCGGGGCCAGGGCCAGGAGCAACACAGGCTCGTGAAGCCGTTCACAATCCTGCGTGGCCGTGCAACGCGCCACCGAAGCTACCGACGTCAGATAACGTCGGGACGGCTGTCACTCAGTCTTGTTCTTACCGGCGCCTGGCAGCGGGGATTGCGGCTCTAGCGGCCCAGGGGCCAGCCTGTTCACCACCTAAGCGGCACCGATCCACCGAATATTTGCTGCCGTTCCAGCGGCTCATGGTGAGAGGATCGAGCAAGATCAGGCAATTACGCAGCGCGCCAAGTTTGGTTACCATGCTGCGTCCGGCTGGGTGGAGGGAGGGAATGTGATCAGGGTGGTGGTGGCCGAGGATATGCGGATCCTGCGGGACACTCTGGTCGCGCTGCTGCGTCTTGAAGGTGACATCGAGGTGGTGGCCGAGGTCAGTGACGGCGGAGCTATTGTCCCGGCAGCCGAAGCCCAGCACGCGGATGTGGCGATCGTCGATATCGACCTGCCCGGAATGGACGGAGTCACCGCTGCGGCCCGCCTCAGCCAGCGTGTCCTGGATGCAAGGTGCTGATCCTGACCGTCCTGGGCAAGCCGGGTAACTTGCGCCGGGCGATGGCCGCTAACGTGGCCGGGTTCCTCCCGAAGGACACCCCGGCTGCGGAACTGATCGAGGCGGTCCGGAAGGTTGCCGCCGGGGGGCGGGATCGACCACGACCTCGCCATCAAGGCGCTCGAGGTTCCGGGCAGCCCGCTGTCACCGCGGGAGGCGGATGTGCTGCGAGAGTTCGCATCCGGCGCCGACCCGGCCGAGATCGCCTCTACGTTGTTTCTGTCCAATGGCACGGTGCGTAACTACCTGGCCTCCGCTGTCACTAAGCTCGGCGCCCGCAACAGGGTTGACGCGGTGCGGATCGCCGCCGAGGCTGGGTGTGTAACAAGGCTGCCGTTAGCACGCCGCGGCTGACGTCGCTGGCGTGCAGACTGCATGGCGCTGATAGTGCGGGACGCATCTCCGGGAAATGCCCGCCGCCTCTTACCTGGCTGCCCGGGCGCGGCAAGAGTAGCGGAGTGGACAGCATGCCGGCGGGTGCGCCGTGGCGACGGGCGGGGGATGAGATCGTCCTCTCGATCAGCCAGGGCAATCAGCCCGACCGTGACGTGCCCGGGCAACTGAGCGCCCAGCGTGCGGAGCTGACTGGGGCCTGGCCCAGTGGACCCCCAGTGAGTGACAGGTTGCTGGGCCAGGGCCGAGAAACGATAGTGAGGACGTGATCGGATTGCGGGCTGGCGAGCCGCCGGGATGTGGTGGTAGTGCCGGGTGCTCATCGCGACGCGCAGGCCACCCGATCTGGCGGCGTGCCTGCTGGTGAGTACGGCTGGCTGACCGAGGGCGGCGCGGGGCTGCGGTACGGAATCCGGAGCGGGAACGCGCTCGCGGTTACGGTCGTATGCCTGATTCTGGCTGCGCGCCTGGCCGCCGTCACCGCCGGCGGCGCGTATGGTCAGGTGCCGTTCACCGTCGCGCTGTTCGTGCTGCCGGTCCTGTACACCATTCCGGTACTCGCCCGCTGCTGTCCCGCCACCGATGGACCGCGCTAGCAGTGCAGGCGGCGCTGACCGGGTGCTGCTGGCGGTCTTCGGCAGCAACTGGCAGCTCGGCATCGACGGTCTGCTGGCCGGGCTGATCCTGCTGGTGGTGCCAGGTCGGGTGTCGTGGCTCGCTCTGGCGGCCTGCTGGTAGCTGAGGTCATCGTCCGGGTGATTGTGACTGGCGTGCCGGTATCGCCTGGCTGGTATGCCGTCGTCGCGGTGGCGGCGTACTACGCCGACGATGCGCTGGTGTTCTTCGCGCTCGTGCGGCTGGCGCAGATCGTGGACGAGGTGGCGGAGGCACGCGGCAAAGCGGCACAGCTGGCCGTGGCCACAGAACGACTAGAAGCAGCGCAGTCCCTGCGCGCGGCCGTGGGCGAGCACCTGGCTGGCATCAGCGCGAAGACGGCCGCCGCGCGGCACGCCCTGCGCAGCGACCCGGAGCTTGCTCGTGAGCAGGTTGCGGCAGCGGGAACGGCTGCCAGGGCAGCGGTCGCGCAGGCGCGTGAGGTGTCAGCCCGCCACCTTGATACCACCAGCCGGGGTTCGGCCTGCGTTTTCTGCCTGCAATGCAGTGATCGGAGTGCCCCTGGCGTGGGCCGTGCTCGTGGCCGTAGTGTCCTTGCTCGCGATGGAGGGCATCGGGTTTGTAGCCTCCTCGCGCTACGACGTAGGGCGGACGGCCCTGGCCATCGGGGTTATCGCGCTGGCCAGTGCGGTGCAGCTGTACCACTCCAGCGCGGCGCGGAGGGGACGCAAAGCCCGCGGATGGCCGCTGACGCTAGGGCTTCAGGTCGTGCTGGCATATGCGTTCTTGTTCTTCCATGCGTACGCGGGTTTCCTCGGCCCGTTCGCTGCCGGGTCGATCCTGCTGCTGGGTGCCCGGCAGGGGGCGGTGGGCCGGGTACGCGGCGGTCGTGGTCAGTTTTGCAGTGCTATACGCGGTCGAGCTTCCCGCGGCGGCCAATGTCGGCCGCGGGCTGCTGGCGAGCGTGGTCTACCTTGTCGCTGTCAGCGCGGAACTCGGCCTGCTGGTATACGGGCTGGCCTGGCTGGCCGGCCTGGCGCTCCAGCTGCAGGCACTGAATAGCCAGCTCGCCCGGATGGCAGTGGTGCAGGAGCGACTGCGGATCGCACGGGACGTGCATGACCTGCTTGGCCTCGGCCTGTCCGCGATGGCGCTCAAGGCCGACCTTGTCGGCCGGCTAATCGGGCGTGATGACGCCTGGGCGGACGCCGAGATCGCCGACCTGAGCCGGATTTGCGCTGCGGTGCGTGCCGAGGTCCGCCTGGTCACCAGTGACGGGCAGCGGCTCTCGCTAGCCGCCGAACTTGCCGTCGCCCGCCAGATCCTCGCATCCGCCGG
>CAWBDZ010000011.1:0-1328540 GCA_963787665.1 uncultured Actinomycetota bacterium | reverse complement strand
CAGAGATATCCGGCCGGAACCGTCACGTAGGAGCGTCACCGTCTCGTCAGGCGCGCTGCTCGACTGATTGCCCGGGTACAAGTACGACTGCTCGTGCAACGGCACCCCGTTAACGGTGATCAGGCCCTGTGCGTCGCAGCAGACGACGTGGTCACCGGGCACCCCGATGACGCGCTTGACATAGTCAGTCTGGCCGACCGGGGTGCCGAAGAGCCCGGCTACTGAATCGACGGCCTTGCGGACGGTGTCGTCGAAAAACCGCGCCAGCAGATTCTGAGTTTGAGGCGGACGCCGACGACGCATTCCAGGTGCCATCACCGTTGAACACGACAATGTCACCGGGCTTGATGGCGCGGAAGTCGTAGACGAGCTTGTTCACCAGGATCTTGTCGTGGACGGCCAGCGTGTTCTGCATAGACCTGGACGGATGACAAAGGCCTGACCACGAATGTCTTGATCACCATGGCGATCATGAGCGCGAAAAGCACCAGCACTGGCAGCTCCGCGACGAGCGACGCGTGGCCGCTCCGCCCTGGCTGCCCGCCACCCCACAGCCAGCCGCTACTCGGCTCGCTGTGCCTGCCGGGAACCCGCTCGGTCTTCGCCGCCCAGCGGGATGTGGACCCGATGGCCGCCCTCCGGCTCGGGATCTACTGGCCCCGGGTCGCTTGCCGGCCCCGAGGCGACCTGGCACGCCGATTTGTCACCGCCACGCTGACCGGGTCTGAAGACCGGTTACTTGGCCGGGGCGATCTGGCGACGCTCGCGAATCCTGGTGGCCCTGCCGCGTAGCGAGCGGAGGTAGTAGCAGTTCGCCCGGCGGACGCGGCCGCGGCTGACGACCTCGATCTTCTCTATGGCCGGCGTGTGGACCGGGAGGTCGCTCAACTCCGATGCCGTACTGACCTTGCGAACCGTAAATGTCTCGCGCGAGCTGCCACCCTGCCGGCGAATCACCACGCCCTGGAATACTGGATCTGGGATCGGTTACCCTCAGTGACCTTGACGTGCACCTTGAGAGTGTCGCTCGGCCGGAGCCCGGATGTCGGAACGATCTGAGCCTGCTGGAGCTCGGCAATCGCGGTGTGCATCGCTGGGTGTCCTCAGTAGTCATTCAGCGCACGCCTGCGAACGCTGCTTTGAGTCTAAGTGCTCCAGGCGGGTGCCGGGAAACCCCCCGGCCACTAGGCCACGGGCGGGCAGCGTCAGTACGTGTGCCACATCTTCGCCGTTACCGGAAAGCCAGCCTTGGCCAGGCCTCCGATCCGCGCATCCGCCGCCATGGTGTGCCGAAGGCGGCCTCTGATCCGCATTCTTCCGGGGAACGGAGTCGTTCTACGAGGTCAGGACGATTTTGCGCAGTGCGCCGAAGCGCGCTATCGCGGCGCCACCTGGAGATGCGGCATGATCGCCAGAAAGTAGTACTGCGGCACCTCATGGCCTTGCCAGGCTCGCGGCCGGCTAAAGCCGGTCCTTCGACGAGGCCGGACATCGGTTCGCCAGCCTCGCCTATGCCGAACCCGAACGAGTCGTTGGCGGCGGACTCGGAGTTCCGAGCACCCCCGGCAGCAGCCGGCAGATGGCCTCAGCCATGACCAGTACGGCAGGCTCTCCTCCGGCCAGCACGTAGTCACCGATACTACCTCGTCGACGCGCATCCGCGACCGGGCATCGTCGCTCGACCCGGCCGTCAATGCCCTCATACCGGCCACAGGCGAATATCAGCCACGGCTCAGCCGCATACCGGGCGGCGCGCTCCTGGGTGAACGACACGCCGGCCAGCCAGATCACAGCACGGCCGTCGGTCCCGTTCGAAGCGGCTCCGGCGGACTCGTCCAGCGCCTTGGCCCAAGGCTCGGGCTTCATCACCATGCCGGGGCCGCCGCCGAACGGCGCATCATCCACCGTGTGATCACGTCGCTTGTCCAGCGTCGCAGGTCATGGACGCGAAGGTGGTATCCCGCGGTCAGCCGCCTCGCCGATCAGCGAAACGCCGACGGCCCGAAGTCCTTGGGGAAGGGCGTGATGATGTTGATCCGCAGTGCGCTACCTCTGCCGTAGTCGGCGGCTACAAGTTCGTATTCGTGGACGACGCAGGGGGCGGAGCCTCCTGTGGGTCAGGATCCAGCAGCCCAACCGGCGGGTCTATCCGGAGCCGCCGGCTTGGATGTCGACTTTGGGAACGATCGACGGAAACGAACGGGACGAGGATCTCGCGGCCTGCCTGATCGCCCGACCCGGCGACCAGAAGCGGTCCTGCCCATAGTGCAGGAATCGGGTGGCTTCCCGACAGGTTCACCGGCGGAACCGACGACCGTCAGGCCGACCAGCTGATGATGACGAAACTCGTCCGGATCGCCAGATCTTCCAGGTCTGCCGAGTTCAAGCAGCAGCGTGCCGCCAGCTCGTCCGCCTGATCGCGGTCGCCGACGCTGTCAAAGCAGACCAGCAGCCGGCCCGAGTGCCAGCGCGATCGCGTATCGTTAGCGGCCTGGGCCCGAGGCTCGGTGCTAGCACTCGCCGCTGCCATCCGGAGTGATCGTCGTCCCACATCCACGTGGCCTCGCCGCGGACGCCATGCGGCCGGGAGATCCGCCGACCACAGCTGCATGTCAGCTAGCGTGCCTCGTCTGCGTCCAGCAGGTCGACGCGGACATAGTTGTTGCGAGCGAGCGACCCGATCACGTCGCGCAGGCTCTGGCAGTGCGGCCGCGACGACCGATTACCTTGCCCAGGTCGTCCGGCTGACTCGGACCTGAAGTACCCGGCGCCGGCGCAGTCCGTGGCTGCCGAACTGGACATCGTTGGGGTGCTCGACGATGCCCTTGACCATATGTTCCAGGGCCTCTTGAGATGTCAGGCTCCGTCGCCGTCCGCCGCTGCTCGCCGTCCGCCGCTGACTCACTAACCTCCGGCGCCGCCTCAGCAGCGGGCGCGGCCTCGGCCTCAGCAGCAGGCGCGGGCGCAGCCTCGGCAGCAGGCCGGCCTCGGCCTCAGCAGCAGGCACTGCCGCACCTCAGCAGCAGGCGCGGGCGCGGCCTCGGCAGCAGGCGCTGTCGCGACCTCGCAGCAGGCGCGGGCGCAGCCTCGGCAGCAGGCACGGCGCGGCCTCGGCAGCGGTACCGTGGCGGCCGGTGCAGCCTTCGCGGCGGGGGCGGCCGCGCACTCTCGGCCGCCTTCTTGCCCCGGGCACCGGCCCTGGCGCCAGCCTTCCATCAGCGGCCTTAGCCTCTGCCCGCTTACCGTCTGCCTTGCCCCTCGGCTTGGCCCTGCGCCGCTTCGATCAGAGTTCCGCAGCGGGGGCGGGAAGGGCCCTTGCGATCCGCTTTCGGCGGGGCAGTTCGAGCGTGCCCTCGGCCCCGGGAGGCCTCGAGCCCCTGCCAGTCACCGGTGATCTCAGGATCTTCTTACCGGTTCGGTCGGCTGAGCGCCGACCGACAGCCAGTGCTGGGCCGCTCCGAGTTCACTTCGATGAACGATGGCTCGGCCTTCGGCTGGTACTTCCGATCTCCTAATCGCCCGGCCATCGCGCTTAGTGCGGGAATCGGCGATGACCACTCGGTAGTAGGGCGCGCGGATCTTGCCCAGGCGCTTCAGCTTGATCTTGACAGCCACGGCTGTGGTCTTCTCCCAGCAGATCGGTGTCGGCAAGGTCCATCCGGCTGAGGACCGGACCAGGCACTGCCGTATGGTGCCGGCGCGGCGAGATGAGGGCCTCGCACGACGGCATAGCTGTCTCCTCTGCGAGATGAGTCGCGCCTGAGCGTATTCAGCAGGCTGTCGCCGCCACCGCCAAGCTACCGGCCTCTCTTACCCGGGCGCCCGCGCAGGCCAGGAAGCAAGTCGCCTGCTGAGGTCCACTGCTGGGCCTGATCGGTCGCGGCTTAAATGCGCCGTTGTCACCGCCGAGCCTGGGAGTGCGGCGGAGCCGCCAGGCAGTGCCGCCGGGCCGGACCTACTACCCGGCATCGGGCCCCCTGCCCTATGCCACTCGGCCCGGGGCCACCCTGGCCGGCGATCGCCGCTGATCCTCCGGCCTGGCGCCCTGCGCGGCAGCCCGCCCGGCCCCGGCCGGACGGCCACCGCCCTGCCCTTTTTCTTCGCCTTGCCGTGGGACTTCTGCCCGCGCCGCATGCCGCCGATGCCAGGGATGCTGCCCATCATCTGGCGATTATCTTCTGCCTTCCTGGTCCCGCACGATCAGTCGGCTGACCTCGCCGACTAACGCCGGACCCGCGGGCAATCCGGGCCCGGCGAGAGCCGTTGATGATCTTCGGGTTACGCCGCTCTGCCACCGTCATCGAATTGACGATGGCCGCGGCCCGGTCCAGGTCCTTGTCGCTCACCTGGCCGAGCATCTCCCGGTTTTGCGTGGCACGGGGAGCATGCCGAGCAGGTTGCCGATCGGGCCGAGCTTGCGGACCATGGCCAGCTGGTCAACGAAGTCTTCCAGGGTGAAGCCCTCACCCGAAGCGAGCTTCCCGGCCATCGCGGCGGCTTGATCCTGTCGAACGACCGCTCGGCCTGCTCGATCAGCGTCAGCACGTCGCCAAGGTCCAGGATGCGCGATGCCATCCGGTCGGGATGGAAGACGTCGAAATCCTCGAGCTTCTCGCCGGTTGACGCAAACATGACCGGCCTGCGGGTGAGCTGGGCAATCGACAGCGCCGCGCCGCCGCGGGCGTCGCCGTCGAGCTTGGTCGAGCACGACGCCGTCGTAGCCAACACCGTCCAGGAACGCCTGGGCCGTCTGCACGGCGTCCTGCCCGATCATCGCGTCGACCACGAACAGGATCTCGTCCGGGTCCACCGCATCCCGGATGTCGGCGGCCTGGTGCATCATCTCCTCATCGATGCCAGCCGGCAGGCCGTGTCGATGATGACGATGTTGTACAGCTTGCGCTGCGCCTCGGCGATGGCCATGCTCGCCGCCTGCACCGGGTCACCGACGCCGCTGCCGGGGAACGGCGCGAACACCGGTACGCGGCCTGCTCTCCGAGCACCTGCAGCTGCTGCACCGCGTTGGGACGCTGCAGGTCAGCCGGACCAGCAGGGGCGTGTTGCCCTGGGACTTCAGCCACAGGGCCAGTTTGCCAGCCAGGGTGGTCTTACCAGAGCCCTGCAGGCCAGCCGGCATGATGACGGTTGGCGGGACTTTGCGAACCGCAAAAGGCGCGCCTCGCCACCGAGGATCTCGACGAGTTCCTCGTTGACGATCTTGATCACCTGCTGGGCCGGGTTCAGCGCCTCCGACCTCGGCCCCGCTCGCGCGCTCCCGTACTTTGGCGATGAACTGACGGACGACGGGCAGCGCGACATCGGCCTGGAGCAGAGCGATCCGGATCTCGCGGCAGGTCGCATCGATATCGGCCTGGGAGAGCCTGCCGCGGCCGCGCAGCGAAGAGAAGACCTGGGTAAGCCGGTCGGAGAGAGTCTCGAACACGTCGGGCCGCCATCCTTGCTGCGAGCTGACGTCCGGTTGCTTCGCCGACGCCGCCTGTATGGGCTTCCAGGTTATCTGCAGCCGGACGCCAGCGGCTCGGCAGTTCGGCGCGCCGCCGCTTGACAGCACTCCTTGACAGCCGGATGGAAGCCAAGTTGATCAGTATGGGCCTGGTGAGAGCTGCAATCAGGGCTGAATTGCCCTAAGTACAAGTGCTTGGCGCAATTGCTCTTGTTCGGTCCAGCCGGGCCACGTAGCGTGGTTGAACGTACGACAATTGCTTAACCGCGGTGGAGGTTCCGTGCGCGCGGGCCAAGAGCGCTCCCGCCCAGACTCACGCTGGCGGCTATCCCAGCGATCCCGGCTGACTGCTGGTGTTGCGGCGGCGAGCGCCACCACCCCGGCTTCCGCCCCCGGCGTCGCAAGAGAATTATCCAACTCTCCCGGCGACCCTGTTCGCGCCGACGCCGAGGGCAGGCTAGCGGGGCTGGCCTGCTGGCTAGCGCTCAGCAGTTCATCATGACATTCCATGCCGAGAACCGGCAGGCTGGGTCGCCAGGCGAACGCCTCAAGCAGGTGCGGCGTGAGATCGCGTTAACAGGCACATATCGCCATACCAGGGCAGAGCTGGAGTTTCCCGGCCCGGGTCGCCTGGCGCAACAGCTCTCGTTGCATCGGCCGCCTGTACTGGCGCACCCTGCGGCTGCGCGACCGCCGTCATGTCAGCTCAGCGGCTGAAGTGGCGGCCGAGTGCATAGCGCACCTTCGAGCCGCGACCAATGGCGGCCGCGTCCGCCCGCTCATCACCGTATTCGCGCCCGATTCTCCCCTGGTGCCCGGCCCGCGCATCCTCAGCTCGCAGCTGGTCCGGTACGCCGGTCATGACCTGGGCAACGGTGCCACCCTCGGTGACCCGGCAAACGCCGGCCTGACCGGGATCGCGGACGACCTCGGCTGGCAGCCACGCAGCCAGCCCGGCCTGTTTGACGTTCTGCCGCTGGTGATCCAGGAGGCAGGCAAGGAGCCATCTGCGCACGAGGTGCCAGCGGATGCCGTACTCGAGGTTCCGCTGCGGCATCCAGACTTCGCGTGGTTCGGCCACCTGGGTTTGCGCTGGTATGCCGTACCGGTGATCAGCGACATGTACCTGGACGCAGGCGGTATCCGATATCCGGCCGCGCCGTTTAACGGCTGGTACATGTGCACCGAAATTGGATCGCGCAACCTCGGCGATACCCGCCGGTACAACCAGCTTCCGGTGATCGCCACCTGGATGGGCCTGCCCACAATCAGCGAGCGCTCGCTGTGGAAGGACAAGGCAATGACCGAGCTCAATCTGGCGGTCTTGCACTCGTTTACCGAGGCGGGTGTGACGATCACCGATCATCACACCGAGTCCGCTCGCTTTCTCAAGCACATTGAGCTCGAGGAGCGGCAGGGACGCCGCTGCCCGGCGGACTGGACCTGGATCGTCCCGCCCGCCGCGTCGTCCGCCACTCCCGTCTTCCATCGCTATTACGAAGACTTCGACCAGGTTCCGAACTTCTACCGGCACCCAGTCGGCCTATGCCATGGAATGTCTTCCGCCAGGCAATCGCACATTGCAAATGCTGCCATTGGCTCGGAAGTATGACTCTGTCTTATGACTTAGGTCGGGGCTAGCAGATAACCACCCAATCAATGTTTGATCGATACGTCAGCCTACGAGCGTCGGTCAGTCGCCAAGGATCGCATCCACGAACACTGCCGGGTCGAAGAAGGCCAGGTCGTCGGGACCTTCACCCAAGCCCACGAGCTTGACCGGCACGCCAAGCTCCCGCTGCACCGCGATAACAATGCCGCCCTTGGCGGTTCCGTCGAGCTTCGTCAGAATAATGCCTGTTATATCTACTACTTCGGCAAATACGCGAGCCTGACGCAGGCCATTCTGCCCGGTAGTGGCATCGAGCACCAGCAGCACTTCGTCGACGGTGCCGTGCTTCTCGATCACCCGCTTGATCTTGCCGAGCTCATCCATCAGGCCGGCTTTGGTGTGCAGGCGGCCGGCTGTATCCACTATTACTGTGTCGACGCCTCGCTGAATGCCGACGTTCACCGCCTCGAACGCGACACTGGCCGGATCGGCGCCTTCCCGGTCCGACCGGACCACCTGTGCGCCGACTCGCTCGGCCCAGGTCTGCAGCTGGTCGGCAGCCGCCGCCCGGAAGGTGTCCGCAGCGCCTAGCACGACTGTCTTGCCGTCCCCGACCAGCACTCTGGCCAGCTTGCCGCAGGTGGTGGTCTTGCCGGTGCCGTTAACGCCGACCACCAGGACGACCGAGGGACGGTCACCATGACGGGCTAGCCGCAGCGAGCGATCCATGTCCGGCCCGAGCATCTCGATCAGGTCGGCCCGCAACAGGCTCCTGACCGCGGCCACGTCTGGTGAGCCCGCGACCTTGACCTCCGTACGCAACCGCTGGACGAGCTCCCGGGCCGGGCCGACCCCCATGTCCGCGCTAATGAGGGTGTCCTCGATGTCCTCCCACGCCTGATCGTCGAGCTTGCCGCTGGACAGCAGGTTGAGCAGCACTGAGCCAATCGCCGAGTGGGACCTTGCCAGCCGGCCTCGCAACCGGGCCAGTCGCCCGGCGGAGGGCGGCGGCTTCTCGATAACCGCTGCTGGCCCGGCCACGTCCGGTGGGACGCCGAGGTCAGGTGGCACCGCGGGCCCGGGCACCGCGGCCCTGGGGGGCACAGTCCCCGGTGGCACGGTTCCCGGCGCGGCGGGCGCAGGCGGTGCTGCCCCGCGTCCCGCGCTCGCCGGCGGCGCGAGCGTGCCGGTCCCGGCCTGACCGGCGCCGGCGCCCGTGGCGTTCAGCTCCCCGCGCTCCACCGTGCCGGCGCTTGGGCCGCCCGGCGGCGCCGAACGACGACGCGACCGCAAATACGGCACGAGTCCGGCAGTGCCAGCGCCGACAACGACAACGGCGATGGCCGTGATGATCAGATCTTCTCCCATGGCGCATCCAGTCTGGCAGACCGTGGCGGGCTAGCCGAGAGACGGACTAGCGCTAGACCGCCTCGCGCTCCCGGAGCCGCTGGCTGATCACCGTGGAGACGCCGTCGCCGCGCATGCTGATCCCATACAGCGTGTCGGCGACTTCCATGGACCGCTTCTGGTGCGTCACGATGATCAGCTGCGAGTCATCCCGCAGTTCGGCCAGGATCTCCAGCAGGCGCTGCAGGTTGGTGTCGTCCAGTGCCGCCTCCACCTCGTCCAGCACGTAGAACGGCGACGGCCTGGCCCGGAAGATCGCTACCAGGAATGCGATCGCCGTCAGCGCGCGCTCGCCGCCGGACAGTAGCGACAGCCGCTTGACCCTCTTGCCGGGCGGCCGCGCCTCAACGTCGATGCCGGTCGCGAGCATGTCGTCGGGATCGGTCAGCACGAGCCTGCCCTCGCCGCCAGGGAACAGCCTGGCGATGATCGCCTCGAACTCCCGCGCGACATCGTCATACGCGGCGCTGAAGACCTGCTGCACCCGCTCGTCCACTTCCCTGATCACCGTCAGCAGGTCCCGGCGGGTCTTCTTCAGGTCCTCAAGCTGCGCGACCAGGAATGCATGCCGCTCCTCCAGCGCGGCGAACTCTTCCAGCGCCAGCGGATTGACCTTGCCGAGCTGATCGAGCTGGCGCTGGGCATGTGCCGCGCGGCGCTCCTGCGCTTCCCGGTCGTAGCGCACCGCGAGCTGCTCGTCGCCGTCGCCAGGGATCGGCACCTCCGGCCCGTACTCGGTCACCAGCACATCGGCCTCGGTGGCGAACTCCTCAACCGCTCGCGCGGCGATCTGTTCGAGTTGCAGTTGCTTGGTCGCCCGGGCGATCTGCGCGCCGTGCGCGCCCTCGACGACCTTCTCTAGCTCCTCGGCCGCATCGCGGATCTGGGTGCGCACCGCCTTCATCTCAGCGTCCCGGCCCTTATGCGCGTCCTCGGCATGCTGCCGCTCGGCGTCAGCGGCGGCAATAGACAGCTCGACGCGGCTGAGCGCGATCCTGGCGCCGTCAGCCACGGCGCTGGCCACCACGGCGCCTGCCGCCCGCCGCTGCGCGCGCGCGGCCGCCCTGGCGGCCGCCTGCCGCTCGGCCAGCGCGGCCGAAACCAGCGCCTCGGCGCGGCCGGAGATGGCGCGCTGCCGCTCTTCCACGGTGCGGACCTCGAGCCTGGCCTCCATCTCGGCGCTGCGCGCAGCGACCGCCGCGTCGGCTAGCTGCTGCCGCCCGGCCGGCCCATGGTCGTCGGCGGGCGGTGGGTCGTCCTGCGCGGACTGCTGCGACTCCTCCGATAGCCGGGCCCGGGCCTCGGCCAGCTGCGCCAGGCTTTGCTGGCGGGACCGTTCGGCAGCCGCGATCGCGGCGGCCAGCCTGCTCGTCTCGTCCCTGGCTGCGCGCGCCCGGCCCGCCAGCGAGCCCAGCTTGCCGGACGTCTCCGCGGCCGCCGCGTCGGCTTCCTGCAGCCCGGCAACGATCTCGGCCAGCTGCTGGCGGGCCT
The DNA here is from genome assembly GCA_963787665.1 of uncultured Actinomycetota bacterium. Taxonomy (GTDB): domain Bacteria; phylum Actinomycetota; class Actinomycetes; order Streptosporangiales; family Streptosporangiaceae; genus JAJYUU01. The sequence goes on along the minus strand of CAWBDZ010000011.1, from coordinate 1,318,566 downwards.
GCTCCTCGTCGTCCAGCCCGGCGGCGAGCTGCCGTTCCGCCCGCTGGCACCGGCTGTCAGCCTCGCCCACTCCGGAAGCGGCCTGGCCAGCGGCCGCCCGCAGGCTCAGCAAGCTCTGCTCTGCGGCCGAACCGCCTCGCGCCCAGCGCGCGCCGAGCACGTCCCCGTCATTGGTCACCACCCGCAGCCGCGGATCGGCCCGGACCACCCGTAGCGCATCGGCCAGGCTGGTGACCACCACGACGTTGGCGAGCAGCTCCGCGAGCGCTCCCGCGAGTTCTGCAGGCGCGGTCACGAGGTCGAGTGCGTGGGTAACGGGACCGGCACCGGCCCGCGCCGCCAGGGCGCCGACGTCTTCGGGCAACCGCTGTAGCGCGGGCCCGCTGGCCGGTGCGCCCGCCTCCGCTGCGATCACCAGGCTGGCCCGTCCTGCGTCCCGGCGCTTCAGCTCGGCGATGATCGCGACCGCCGCGTCCGGCCCGGCCGTCGCCACCGATCCGGCCGCGGCGCCCAGCGCAGCCGCGATAGCCTCCTGGGCCCCGTTACCCACCGTAATCAGATCGGCAAGCGGCCCGAGCACGCCGCCAAAAGTGGCGTTGTCGGCCAGTAGCACGCCGGAGGCGTCTGCGCCGCTTGCGGCGGCCTCGCTGAGCGCCTCGGCTCTAGCCCGCAACGCCGCGCGCTGGTCGCTGGCCTGATGCTCGGCCGTGCGGAGTTCGGCCACCCGGGCGGACGCCGCTGTCAGTACTGCTGCGGCGCGCTCATGCGCGGCGGCCAGGTCGGCCCGCCCGTCTTCCCGGCCAGACACCAGGTCCTGAAGCGCCGCGTACTCCACTTGCGCCTGCTCGGCCCTCGCCCGCGCCTGCGACTGTGCCTCCGCCAGCCGGCCGGCCTCCTCTTGCGCGGCTGCTGCGCGGCTGGCCACCGCCTCGACCTGGCTGCGCAGCCGGGCCAGCGATTCGGCTCGCTGTGCCGCCGCCTTCGCATCGGCGGCGAGCCGCCTCTCGTTCTCGGCGAGCGCCGTCTCGGCCCTGGTGCGGCCCGCTACCGAGATGGTCAGCTGCTGCCGGGCCGCGGCGAGTCGCTCGGCCAGCTGGCGCTCCTGGGCCCGCAGCTCCGCCGCCTCCTGCTCAAGTTCCTCGGGGTCGCGGCCGGCCCGCTGCGGCTCGGGCGCAGACAGGTGGCGGTGCCGCTCGGCCGCCAGGCCATGCACCCCGCGTAGCCGCTCGGCGAGGCCGGACAGCGCGAAGAACGCGTCCTGCGCGGCTGCCAGCCGGGGCGCGTGCTGCTGCTCGGCCAGTTCCAGTTCCGCCTCGAGTTCCCTGGCCTGCGCTAGCCGCGTTTCCAGCGCAGCACGAGCCTGCGCCGACGCGGCTTCATCGGTCTCATCCCGAGCCAGCTCGGCGGCGAGGGTGACGTAGTCGTCGGCGAACAGCCGCAACCGCGCGTCCCGCAGGTCGGCCTGGATCACCGCCGCCCTGCGCGCGATCTCCGCCTGGCGGCCGAGCGGCTTGAGCCGACGGCCGAGCTCGCCGGTCAGGTCCACCAGCCGGGTGAGGTTGGCCTGCATCGCGTCGAGCTTGCGGACCGCCTTCTCCTTGCGGCGACGGTGCTTGAGCACGCCGGCTGCTTCCTCGATCAGCGCCCGGCGCGCGTCCGGCCCGGCGTTCAGCACCTCGTCGAGTTGCCCTTGGCCAACGATGACGTGCATCTCCCGGCCGAGGCCGGTGTCCGACAGCAGCTCGGCAATATCCAGCAGCCGGCATTGATCGCCGTTGATCGCGTACTCGCTCTGTCCAGACCGGAACAGCAGGCGGCTGATGGTGACTTCGGAGTAGTCGATGGGCAATGAGCCATCGCTGTTGTCGATCGTCAGGGTGACCTCGGCGCGCCCCAGGGCCGGGCGGCCGGAGGTGCCGGCGAAAACGACGTCCTCCATCTTGCCGCCGCGCAGCGGCTTGACGCCCTGTTCGCCCATTACCCAGGAGAACGCGTCGACGACGTTCGACTTGCCCGAGCCGTTCGGGCCGACGATGCAGGTGATGCCGGGCTCGAAGGTCAGTGTGGTTGCCGACGCGAATGACTTGAACCCGCGCAGGGTGAGGGTCTTCAGGTACACCCGCCGAATTCCTCCCAGCCACTGGTCCGGCCGGCCATCACGAAGACCACGGCACGGGCCGCCCGTTCTTTCGCACCTTACCGCCACCGGCCGCTGAGCCCGTGCATTCGACGGCGCGCCGGATGGCCATAACAGGGCGATGGGGGCGATAGCCTCCAGCCAGGCAACCCGCAACACCAGACGCGTAATGCAAGCCAGGAGGTAGGCGTGGCAGGCCGTGCTCACCGGCCCGTGCTCGGCCGGCGGCCTGCCCGGGCCGGCGGCTAACCCTGGGCCGGCGGCCCGCGATCAGCCGGCGAACCGTTCTGCTCGGCGGCCTTGGCGGCCTTGGCGTCGTGGCCGGGGCCGGCGCCGCCGGTTACGAGCTCGTCCAAGATGGCACACTGCCGGGCAAATATGCGCTGGACAGGCTCCTTGGCGCCTGTGGGTCAGCGCCGCCGGTCGCCGGCCCGCTGCCGGCACTGCACGCCATCAGCTTCCGTTCCGCCTACCGGCGGCGGATCGTCCAGATGATCACCATCGTCCCGGCCGGTGTCCGGCCAGACGGGCTGCGCGTCGTGATCGCGCTGCACGGCTCGGGAAGTGACAGCGAGGGCCTGGCCGCGCAGGTCCGGCCATCGCTGGCAAGGAGCAAGGTCCGGGACTTCGCGGTCATCTGCGTCGACGGCGGCGACACCTACTGGCACAGGCGGGCGGACGGCGACGATCCGGCCGGCATGATCAGGCACGAGGTGCTGCCGCGCGCCGCGGCGGCCGGGCTGCGGACTGATCGCTTCGGCATCACCGGGCTGTCGATGGGTGGCTACGGCGCGCTGCTGCTCGGCGAGCAGTTCAGTCCGGACGTGGTCGCGGTGGCCGCGCTGTCTCCGGCGATCTTCGCCAGCTACGCCGACGCGCAAGCGGCGAACCCCGGGGCCTTCGATAGCGCCGCGGACTTCGCCGGTAATAACGTCTTCACCGGGCTTGCGGCCCTGCGCCGGGTCCCGACTTGGGTGGCTTGCGGCGCCGACGACCCGTTCGAGCCGACGGTGGCGAGGTTCCGAGCGGCACTCGCGGCCAAGACCGGTCATTCGGTGCCGGGCGGGCAGCCGCCCGGCTGTCACGACGACGCGTTCTGGCTGCGGAACATGCCTGCCGCGCTTCAATTCATCAGCGCTCACGTCAATTCGTCGACGGTGGGGCCCTGAGTGTCGCGATGGCGACAGCTAGTCCGCCAACGTCGCGTCGTTAATCGTGATCTACGGCCCGGAAACCGAAGAGGGACGCCGGAAAGCGCCCCTCACCCGTCGGTTTTTTGGCCACCAACGCTCGTTAGGTGAGCGCAGGCTCACGAACCGGAGCTAGCAGGTCGTGGCCGACTGAGGCAATGAGCACATCGTTTTCGTCCTGAAGCCGGGCAAGCTCGGCTTCCAGGTCACGTACTCGCTGCTGCAGGCGGCGCATCTCTGAGACCATGCGGGGATCCGGCCCGCCGACGTGGCCGAGTAGAGCCTTTGCCATTGTGTAGGGTCCTCCACACTGAGTGACCAGAGTGGGCAGGCACGCAGACGCCTGAGATGGCTGCGCGCTGTTAACACCTTCATGGTCCCACCGTCAAGGGTATTCGGTCAAGTTTGGCGATAGTGCAGGTCACCGGGCTAGCCGCAGAGCCTGCCTGGCACGAAAAGCAGCCACATGATTACAGTGCGTACCCATCTTTGCTACCGCTCGTGGAAGCCGGCATATTCACCGACAGCCGGGGCGAAGCGATGAGTCACCCGGCTCACCTGGCCCGGCGTACGGCCGCCCTCCAGCCTGCCCAGTAGCTCCCGGCAGCTGTCCGCCCGGCCCTCGGCGACTACCTTCACCCGGCCGTCATCGAGGTTCTCTGCGTAACCGGTCAGGCCTAGCTCCAGTGCCCGAGCCCGGACCCACCAGCGAAAGCCAACGCCCTGGACCCGTCCTTGCACCCAAGCGGTGAGGCGGAGGCGAGACGGTGCGGCCGAGCCGGACGGCGCGGCCGAGCCGGCCAGCGCGGCCGAGCCGGACAGCGCGACCGAGCCGGACAGCCGGTCGGAGTGCTCGGTCACCACCGGCCGTTCCTCGGCCGCGGCTGGCAGTGCGGACAGAAGTAGGAAGAGCGGTTCATGAACCGATCGCGGCGGATCAGCGTGCCGCAGCGCGGGCACGGCTCGCCGGTCCGGCCGTAAACGTTCAGCGACCGGTCGAAGTAGCCGCTCTCGCCATTCACGTTCACATAGAGGCTGTCGAATGAGGTACCGCCCGCCTCCAGCGCCTCGTTGAAGATGTCGGTTACCGCAGATATCAGGCCAGCGATCTCGCCCCGCCGGAGCCGGTCAGTCGCCCGCGCATAGTGAAGCTTCACGCGCCACAGGGCCTCGTCCGCGTAAATATTGCCGATGCCGCTGACTAGCGACTGATCGAGCAGGGCGCGCTTGATGCCGGTCTTGCGGGCGCGCATCCGCATGGTCAGCCAGCCCAGGTCGAAGGCGTCCTCCAGCGGGTCAGGCGCGATGTGCGCGATCTGCGAGGGTAGCTCAGCCCCGTCCGCCGACACCAGCAGGTGGCCGAACGTTCGCTGGTCGGTGAAGCGCAGGTCCGGCCCGCCATCGGCGAAACTGAACCGCACCCGTACGTGCGGCGACAACGGCTCATCCCGCGGCCCGACGAGCAACTGGCCGCTCATGCCGAGGTGCGCCAGCATCGCGTCCTGCCCTACCGGCAGCCAGAGGTACTTGCCGCGCCGGCGGGCGGCGTCGAACGTGCGGCCCGTTAGCCGGAGGGCGAAATCCGCTGGCCCGGCCTCGTGCCGCCGGACCGCGCGCGGATGGCGGACCTCAACGGTCTCAATGCGCCTGCCGATGGCAAACTTCGCCAGCCCGCGCCGGATCACTTCGACCTCGGGAAGTTCTGGCACGGGTCACGCCTGGTCCGGACCCGCTTGACCGCCGCGGCCGCGGGCCCGGATGTCGCCCGTCTCCCGAGCCGACAGGCCCGCGCTAATCGCTGTCCAGGCTGCCTCGGCGGCTTGCTGCTCGGCCTCTTTCTTCGACCGGCCCTCGCCCTCGCCGTAGGTGTGCACGCCGATCCGGACGAACGCCCGGAACGACTTCTGATGGTCGGGTCCGCTCTCCTCAACGTGGTACTCAGGAACGCCCAGGATCTCAGCGGCGGTGAGCTCCTGCAGCGAGGTCTTCCAGTCCAGACCGGCGCCGAGCCTGGCCGACCTCGCGATCACGGGATCGAACAGCCGATGCACAAGCGCGTCCGCCGCTTCCAGCCCCTGATCGAGATAGACCGCGCCGATCACCGCTTCGAGCGTGTCAGCCAGAATCGAGGACTTGTCCCGGCCGCCGGTTCCTTCCTCGCCCTTGCCGAGCTTCACGTACGAGCCGAGGTCAAGCCCGCGCGCCACGGCGGCCAGCGCACGCATGTTGACCACGGCCGCCCGCAGCTTGGCGAGCTGTCCCTCCGGCAGGTCGGGATACTGGCGGAACAGGGTATCGGTCACGATCAGGCCAAGAACCGAGTCGCCGAGGAACTCCAGCCGTTCGTTGGTCGGCAGCCCGCCGTTCTCATAGGCAAAAGAACGGTGCATCAGCGCCCGGTCAAGCAACTCTGGCCCGATCGGCACTAGCAACGCAGCCGACAGGCCATCAGTCCGCTCTGCGGATGTGTCAGTCACCAGCCTTCCTTCCGCCAGCGCCGGTCACGCGCACCCTCGCCGGTGAACAGACGTCAGGAAGGATTGATGACCTGGCGCCGGTTGTAAGTACCGCAGGTAGGACACGCGGTGTGCGGCAGCTTCGGGTCGCGGCAGTTCGGGCAGGTCATGAGCTGGGGCGCCGTCGTCTTCCACTGCGCGCGGCGCGACCTGGTATTGCTGCGCGACATCTTGCGCTTGGGTACTGCCACTTCAGTGCTCCTTAACGTGGCCGGCCGCGGGGTCGCTCCGGTAGGTGGTCATGGCCGTCCGGCTGTCCCGTCCGGTGGTTCTTCCTCCTCGAGCGGCGAGCCGTCAGGCTCTTCCGCCCGAAAGTCCTTCAGCACATCCCAGAGCGCGGTCCGCTGCTCGTGCCGGTGGCCCGGCTCGGCGTCGGCGAGCCGGACGCCGCATTCTGAGCACAGCCCCAGGCAGCCGTCTTCGCACAACGGCGACAACGGCAACTCAAGCACTACCGCGTCGCGCAGCGCAGGCTCCAGGTCCAGCAGCCCGGACGCGTCCAGCTGGTAACTGTCTGCCTCGTCCTCCTGGCCAGCCTCACCTGGCACTGCGTTCTCCGGCAGCACGAAGAGCTCCTGGAACCGTACCTTCGTCGCCGAGGTAAACGACTCCAGGCACCGGGCGCACTCGCCAGCCAGCGGCCCGCTCACGGTAGCGGTGACCAGCACGCCCTCGGTCACGCCCTCCAGCTGAACGTCCAGCTCGAGGTCGGCGCCGGCCGGGACTCTCGCCATCTCGACGCCCAGGTACTCGGGCGCCGGGACGGTGCGGGTCAAGGTACGGGCAGAACCGGGCCCGAGATCCCTGGTGTCGAAAACCAGTGGATTACGGGAATCCAGGCCCTTGGGGTGCTTGATCGCAGAATGTCGCATGGCTGGTGGCTGATCGGGCTGTGCAGGCAAGGTGGCTACGCATCGGCGGGCAGTGCATTGGCGGGCAGAAGGCAGGCGCAGCCCGGACTGGCACGTCGCCGATCGATTAGCTTACCGGCTGGCCTGCGGTAATCCCAACTTAGCCTGACGCCGTCCCAACGTGGCCGAGTGCGGGAGGTAGGTCAGGACTCGGCGAGCCTGGTGATCAGCCGGCCGAGCACTGCCGGGGGGACCAGGCCGCTGACATCCCCGCCGAACTTGGCGAAATCCTTTACCAGGCTCGAAGACAGGAACGCGTACAGCGGGTTGGTGGTCATGAACAGGGTTTCGACCCCGGCTTGGCTGTAGTTCATCTGAGCCATCTGCATCTCGTAATCGAAGTCCGTGACGGCACGCAGGCCCTTCACGATCGCGGAGATGTCGTTATCCCGGCAGAAGTCGACAGTCAGGCCCTCGAACTGGTCAACCCTGACGTTCCCCAGCGCCTTGGTCGCTTCCCTGATCAGCTCGACCCGCTCTTCGGCGGTGAAGAGCGTCGTCTTGCTCGGGTTCTCCGCTACGGCTACGACGACCTCGTCGTACAGCTGGGCGGCGCGGGAAATGATGTCCAGATGACCGTTGGTCACCGGGTCGAAAGAGCCTGGGCAGACTACGCGCCGCAAGTCTCACTCTCCCGTCGGGGATGTCGCAGCAGGCTGTGCACCTGCGGCCAGACCGTACCAGAGCGTCGCCTCCCCGTATCTGCGGGATCGGTCAGATTCGTACCCCACGGGCCAGCCGGGCGGCCCCGACCGGGTCGACCGCTCGATCGCGACCAGGGCCCCCGCAGTCAGCCAGCGATAGCGCAGCAGTGCTGACAGCATCTGGGCCAGCTCATCGTCGCCGACGGCATAGGGCGGATCGGCGTAGACGAAATCCCGCGCGCGCTCGTCGCCTGGCCCCCGCGCCAGCACCCGGTCGACTTTGTCAACCACGAGCTGAGCGCCTGGCAGCCCGACCAGGACAATGTTCTCCCTGATCACTCGTGCGGCCCGGGCGTCGGCTTCGACCAGCAGCACATCGGCCGCGCCGCGCGATAGCGCCTCGAGCCCGACCGCCCCAGAACCCGCGTACAGGTCAAGCACCGCGGCACCGTCCAGTCCGCCCAGCAGCGCCACCACCGTGGCGAACAGGCCTTCCCTGGCCCGATCGGCGGTAGGCCTGGTAGCCGTGCCTGGCGCCGTCGCCAACCGGCGGCCGCGTGCCTGACCTGAGATGATGCGCGTCACCGGGTAGCCGCCCGGTGGCGGCATGCTGCCGGGCTCATGCCTTTTCGAGGAACGTCGCGCGCTCGGCGTCAATCAGGGCTCGTACAGCGTCGGCCAGGCCCGGCTGACCTGCCAGCGCAGGATCGGCATCGACCAGCAGGGTGGCCTCGTCCCGGGCCTGGCCAATCAGTTCCTCGTCTTCCAGCAGCCGCAGCAGCTTCAAACTGGACTTGCGGCCAGCCTGCGCCGTGCCGAGTACATCGCCCTCCCGGCGCTGCGCCAGGTCGATTCTGGACAGGACGAATCCGTCAAGGGTGGCGGCGACCGCGTCCAGCCGCTCGCGGGCCGGCGATTCCGCCGGCGCCTCGGTCACGAGCAAGCAGAGGCCCGGATCGAAGCCTCGGCCGACCCGGCCGCGAAGCTGATGCAGCTGGGAGACGCCGAACCGGTCCGCGTCCATGATCACCATGACGACCGCGTTGGGCACGTCCAAGCCGACCTCCACCACGGTGGTGGTGACCAGCACGTCGACCAGACCGTCGGCGAAGGCGAGCATCACCTTGTCCTTCTCGTCAGGCGGCAGCCTGCCGTGCAAGATGGCCAGCCGGAGCCCGGACAGCGGGCCGGCCGACAGCTCAGCCGCCAAGTCGACCACGGCGATTGGCGCACGGACCGCGTTAGCATCATCTTCACCGGGCTCAGCGGCGACATCCTCACCGGCGCCGGGCCCGTCGCCGCCAATGCGCGGGCACACCACGTAAGCCTGTCTGCCAGCCGCAACCTCCTCGGCGATCCGCTCCCAGGTCCTGGACAGGTAGTGCGGGCGCTCGGCGACCGGAACGACGTGCGTGCTGATCGGCGACCGGCCGGCCGGCAACTCGGTCAGCGTGGAAACGTCCAGGTCGCCGAAAACGGTCATGGCCACAGTCCTGGGGATGGGAGTTGCCGTCATCACCAGCACGTGCGGACGCCCGTCACCGGCCTTGTCCCGGAGCGCGTCACGCTGCTCTACCCCGAATCGGTGCTGCTCGTCGATGACGACCAGGCCAAGATCGGCGAACTGGACGCGCTCCTCCAGTAGCGCGTGCGTGCCGATGACGATGCCCGCCCCGCCCGAAGCGGCCTCCAGCAGCGCCTTCCGCCGGGCTGCTGCGCCCAGTGAGCCAGTCAGCAGGGTGAGCCTGGTCGCGTGCTCGGCACCGCCCAGCTGGCCAGCCATCCCGAGCGGGCCGAGCAGGCTGGAGATCGAGCGATAGTGCTGCTGCGCGAGGACCTCGGTAGGCGCGAGTAGTACCGCCTGGCCGGCCGCGTCCACGACCTGCAACATGGCCCGCAACGCGATGATCGTCTTGCCGGAACCCACCTCGCCTTGCAGCAACCGGTGCATCGGATGATCACGCCCAAGCTCGTCGGCGATGGTTGCGCCGGCCAGCTGCTGGCCTAGCGTTAGCTCGAACGGCAGCCTCGCATCAAACTCGGCGAGCAGCCCGCCTTCGACCCGCGGCCGCGGGATCGCGCTGTAGCTGGTGGCCGCCGCACGACGCTGGGCGAGCAGCACCTGCAGCGCGAACGCCTCATCCCATTTCAGCCTGGTGACTGCTCGGTGCACGTCGCCGTGATCGACTGGGCGGTGGATGCCGCGCAGGGCGTCGGCGTAGCCGACAAGGCCGTGCCGGCCCCTGAGCTGCGCTGGCAGCGGGTCGTCGGGCACGTCAAGGACGTCAAGCGCGATGCGTACTGAGTCGGCGATCTTCCAGGACTGGATCTGGCTGGTCGCCCGGTACACCGGGATCAGCTCCGCGGCGAACTCGGCTGCCCTGGCGCCAGCCGGGCCGGCCCCGAGCATCTCGTATTCCGGGTGAGTGAGCTGTCGCCTGCCACGGAAACTGGATACCTGCCCGGAAAACAGGCCCCTGGTCCCCGGCCTCAGCTCCTGTTCGCGCCAGTCCTGTCGTCCCCGGCCGAAAAAAGTAAGCGTCAGCCGTCCGTGCCCGTCGGTCACGACCGCCTCAAGGATCGTGCCGGAGCGGTTGTGCATGCGCCGGACCGATGCCGACGCCACCTCCGCCTGCACGGTCACGTACTCGCCATCGCGCAGCCCGACCAGGTCGGTCAGCTCGCCGCGCTTCTCGTACCGGCGCGGGTAGTAAACCATGAGGTCGCCGACAGTATGCAGGTCCAGAGCAGCCGCGAGCCGCTTGGCTGCCTTGTCACCGATGACCAAGCGAAGCGGGTCAGCGAATACCGCCACGCTGCCTACCTGTCTCCGGGCCGGACCGGCAGGCAGTTGCTCGCGCCGCCGGAATCATGCTGCGCCGTCACCTGGCCAGGATAGGCCGCAGCACCGTCAGCGGGCCGGAACCCGCCCGCGAGTGCCGCCTGCCGGCGCTGTCCGCTGCCAGCGCTGGCGACTGCCGGCGCCACCGGCGGATTGGTTGCGTTGCCTTATACGCGCGGGTGGCGCTGCCCCGGCCCGGCGCCTGGTTCGCGCGACACCCGGTTCGTCGGATATTCTTCGACGACTGGCATGGCGCGAGCCTGCCAGCGACCTGTCTGACTACCTTCCTAACCTGGAGCGATCCCGTGGCTTCCGTCTGCGATGTGTGCGGCAAGGGGCCGGGCTTCGGCAACAACGTGTCGCACTCGCACCGCCGCACCCCGCGTCGCTGGAACCCGAATATCCAGCGCGTCCGCGCGATGGTCGGCAAGACGCCGCGCCGGCTGAATGTGTGCACCTCCTGCATCAAGGCGGGCAAGGTCAGCCGCTAGCGGCTAACCGGCGGGCGGCTGTGCCGTAGGCCGGAAGAGGTACGGCCGTGCGCCATTTCACCAGCTAGCGGCGGACTCCGCGCGCAGCCGCCAGCCATGGTCGACCGGTCCGATGCCGGCGCCCAGCGGGAATCCTGCGCCGATTGCGCCGGTCACATATTCCTTGGCTCTCTTTACCGCGGCTGGCACGTCCTGACCTTTGGCGAGGCCGGAGGCTATCGCCGACGCCAGGGTGCAGCCGGTACCGTGCGTGTGCACGCTGGCGATGCGCTGACCGGGGAAACGGATCAGCTGTTCGCCGTCGAAAAGCAGATCGACCGGGCTGCCCGGCAGATGCCCGCCCTTCACCAGCACCCATTGCGGGCCCGTCGCGATGATCATGCGCGCTGCCGCAAGCATCTCTGCTTCGTCGGTGATGGTCATTCCGGTGAGCAGGCTCGCCTCCAGCAGGTTCGGCGTGACGACGGTCGCTAGCGGGAGCAACCGCCGGTTGACAGCGTCCAGGGTGCCGGGCGACAGAAGGCTGTCGCCATGCTTTGACACCGCGACCGGATCGACCACCACCGGCGCTGCCACCTCAGCCAGCGCGTCGCACACCACTTCCACAATGGCGGCCGAGGCAAGCATGCCGGTCTTGACGGCCTGCGTGCCGATGTCGCCGAGCACCGAGTCAAGCTGGGCTCGCACCGCCTCTGGCGGCAGTTCCCAGTAGCCCTGGACGCCGACTGAGTTCTGGGCTGTCACGGCGCAGACCACGGTCATGCCGTGCACGCCCAGGGCCAGCATTGTCTTCAGGTCGGCCTGGATGCCGGCGCCACCGCCGGAATCAGAGCCGGCGATGGCCAGGACGCGGGGCGGTGCCGACACCATGCCATCACCTTAAGGGGCGGCCGCTGCTGAAACGCCAACCGCTGCGGGAGCCGCGGCCGGGGGGGCCGCCGGGGCCGGGGGCGGCCGCTGCTGAAACGCCAACCGCTGCGGGAGCCGCGGCCAGGGGGCGGGGGCGGCAGCCGCGGCCGCGCCCGGCCGCGCGTCCTCAGAACACCCTGATGCCTTGCGCAGCTGCCAGGGCGGACTCGTCACCCGTCGCCTGTACGCCCAGCTCGGCCCAACTGCCGCGTTGCGTCACCCACCGGACGAAGTCGGGTGCGTCCGAGCGCACCTTGGCCATTGCCTGCCCAGAGCCGAACGTGATCAGCCGGGCGCCGGGGCCAGTGATCTGGAACTCGAACCTGCCTGCCGCCACTGCTACCTGGTTCTGCTGCGGCAACGCGGCCTCGATCCAGTCCAGTGTCGTTGCGACGCGCAGCTCGTCTGACGGCGGCGGGCTGCCCTCCAGCGGGCCGCGCGGGCTAAACATGTCCATCCTGATGTGGGTGTAGTGATCGAAACCGAATGCGTTCGGCAGCGCGGAGAGCGGGTAAGTTCCGGCCTCGCCAAGCGGCATCTCCATGTCAAGCGCGGCAATCTCGGGCAGCATTTGCAGCGCACGCTCGCTGACCTCCGCGTATTCCGCCAGGACGGTGGCGGAGTCAAGATCGCGCCAGGCCTGTACCAGCACGTCCTGCGCGCGTTCGAACGGCAGGCCGCTGGTATCGGGCAGCCTGCCGGGGTCCACCGTGGCCCAGAACGTCAGGCTCAAATGCGCTAGCAGATCCTGCACGGACCAGCCCGCACAGCCCGATCCGGCCTGCCACTGCTGCGGTGTCAAGCTCGCGGCTATTGCCAGCACCGCGTCACGATCGGCCCGCACTGCATCGATAGCATCGGCCATCGCTGCCTCCTAAGATATCGACGCTCTTTTAGATAGTGTTACTATGTCACTGCTGATCTAATCGCGCAAGGCGGCTCTTTGAGCTACACAGATGGGATGGCCGGCAGCCCGCCCCGGAAGCTCATGGGGATATCCGCGCCTCCCTGCGAGCCGAGCAAGTCGCGCAGACCAGGGCAGCGCTGATCACCGCGGGTCGGCGCCTGTTCGGGACAGCCGGCTTCGCCGCTACTCGGTAGAGGACATCGCCCGGGAAGCCCGCGTCACCACCGGTGCGCTGTACCACCATTTCGCCACGAAGGCGGCGGTCTTCGAGGCGGTCTTCGAGCAAGTGCACGCGGACATGCTCGACGCTTCGGTCCAGGCTGCGGCGGCGGCCGCCGGACCGGTCGAGTTGCTCACCGCCGCCGTCGGAGCATTCCTGGACCAGGTACTCGAGCCGGAAGTCCAGCGGATCATCATTACCGACGCCCCAGCTGTGCTCGGCCTTGCCCGGTTCACTGAGCTCGACGAGCGATACGCCTACGCCGGCTTCGTCGCAGCATTGCAGGCGGCAACCGACTCAGGGGCATTGCGAGTGGACGATCCCGGCACCTTGGCCAGGCTGCTGCTGGGGGCACTCACCAGAGCCGGCCTGCTGATCGCGAGTTCAGCTCAGCCGAAGGCGACGAGGGACGCGGTTGCCGCCACAATGCACGACCTGATCAGCGGCTTCGCACCCCGAGCTGGCTAGCCGCCGGACCACGGCCCGCGGCGGAACTCAGTGGCCGGGACCCTGACTGCCAGTCGCCCTGACTGCTAACTCCAGACTGCCAGTCGCCCTGACTGCCGCCGTGATGATGCCCGCCGTAGCCGGGGTGGCGGTCCTTCGGCGCGGAAGTCACCTTGAACGTGCACGCAGCGCCGTCGAAGACGCAATCAGTCGGGCGGGTCAGGCGGCCGGTGCCGAACACCTGGAACCGGACGCCACCCTGATCGGCCAGCCGACCAAGTGTCCCGTCAAACGGGCTGGCCGTGCCGCCATCGTTGCTGGCCAGCGGGAGCCACTCGGCGCTGAAAACGTTCTGGATCTGCGTACCCGGCAGCCGGAATGCAAGGTGCCAAGAGCCAAGTGAGCGTTTGCCAGAAATAGTGATGATCGCGCCGAACGACTGGTGCTCGTGATACAGCACGGCGAAAGTGAACCGCAGTCCCGCCGCACCGTTCCTGCCCGCGGCCTCCTGCCCGGTATGCCTGTGCTTCGTCGGCAGCCGCCGTCCCGGCGCGGACGAGGCTAGGGATCCCGAGCCATCGCCGCCCGGGGTCAAGCAGCCACGAAGCTGGCAATGAACCGTCCCGATGGCAGACGGAAAGCTGATGCTGGCGTGCGGCGAGTACAGCCACATGCCGGCCGCGATCACGAACCCGGTGCTGGCCGCGAACCATGGCGTCAACAGCAGGCCACGCACTGCACGGCTCACCCGGCGGCCCGGACCGGGAGCCATCCGGCCAGTGCCGGCAGCAGCTGGAGCGACAGGAACAGGACCGGCCGGAGCAGGGCCGACATGAGCAGCGCCGACAGGTTCACCGCTGCCAGGCGACAGCGCCAAGCCCAGGTCGGCGAGGACGATCGGTTCTGTCGGCGACAGATCGGGCTCCTGTTCGCCGACCTCTGGCGCCTCGAGCACTGAACGTGACGGTTCAGCTACGTACTGACCGGTTACCGGAACAGGCAGACCGTCGTCCTCGCCTGTCTTCGGCGCCACCACCACGGCATTCAGTGCAGCGCGACGAGGCGGATTCTCAATCCGCCGTTGCGCCCTGTGCCGTGGCACGCGTTGTCTGCGATGGCTGGGCATTCAAATGCGTTATATCAACTCGTCGGGTGATCGGCCATAAGCTTGGCCACTCAAGTGTGCTGAGTCGGGCGATAAGCCTGCTGAATTCCGAAAATGATCCCAGCCGCCCGCCGACCGCCAGGCGACTGAATCGACGAGGACGCCGGTTCCGGGCTTGACATTACCGATGGTCGTCCACGCTTGCGGCAACCGCACCCGTGCACCGAACGTAGCCACCAGAGCGTGATCCTCGCCGCCAGTGAGTACCCAGTCGAGCCAGTCGGTGCCGAGGTCGGCGGCAGCCAGCCCGAGCGCGGGCGCCGCAGGCAGGGCAGCCGTTTGCACGTCGATGCACACGCCGCTGGCGGCGGCCACATGGCCGAGATCCTGCACGAGCCCGTCGCTGACATCGATCATGGCGGTGGCACCGGCTGACGCGGCCTGCGGACCGCCCTGATACTCCGGCTGCGGCCGCAGGTGCGCGGCGACGAGCTCAGCAAGCTCGGGCCGCAGCCTGGCTGCCGTCGACCCGCCGTTGGCCCGACCAGACTCGAGCAGCGCCAGGCCGGCCGCAGACCAGCCAAGCCGGCCGCACACCGCGACCTTGTCTCCTGGCCTGGCGCCGGCCCTTGTCACCGGCCTGCTTCCGGCCAGGCTGCCCAGGGCAGTGATGGCGAGCATTACCGTGTCAGCGCTTGTGACGTCGCCGCCTGCGATCGTCGCTGTAGCCCGCGCGCACTCGGTCAGCATGCCGCGGGTGACATCCAGCACCCAGTCGGCAGGCAGTTCGGCCGGCACGGCGAGCCCGAACAAAAGCGCGCGCGGATGCGCGCCCATCGCAGCAATGTCGGCAAAGTTCTGCGCAGCAGCCTTGATACCGATGTCGGTGGCGAGCGACCAATCGCGGCGAAAATGCCTGTTCTCGATGAGCAGATCGGTAGTCGCCACGACCCGCCCGTCCGGCATTGGCAGAACCGCGGCATCGTCGCCGATTCCGACGATGGCAGCGTCGTCCGGCGGCAACAGCGACCGGATCGCCGCTATCAGCCCGAACTCGCCGAGATCGGCAACAGAAATGACCGCCTCCTGGCTCGCCCACTCCGTGCGGATAGCGGCGCGCCCCTACGATAGCGTTACCGGTGACAACGACCACCGTGGAGGGCGACATGGTACAGGCATACATTCTCGTCCAGACCGAGGTCGGGAAGGCAGCCGAGGTCGCCCTCGCGATCGGGCAGATCACCGGCGTCACCCAGGCCGATGACGTAACCGGACCGTACGACGTGATCGTCAGGGCAGAGGCAGCCAACGTCGACGACCTCGGTCGGCTAGTCGTCGCGCAGATCCAGGGGGTTTCCGGCATCACCAGGACTCTCACCTGCCCCATCGTGCACATTTAGGCGGTCACGGGCCTAACCGCAGCTGCTGCTGCCCGGCTGCCGCTCAGGTCAGGATGCCGCCCACCTTGGCCAGCACGGCCAGGGTGCGCGGCCCGAGCCCAATGATCGCGGCCTGACGCAGGTCATCGACAGTGTCTACGTCCCGCCGCAGGCCCCGGGCAACAGCGCCGAGGTCGATCTCGGCGGCCCCGGCTGCCAGATGCCGGTCCCGCGATGCCGCCCCGAATTCGGGCCGGAAATCCGCGCCAGGCGGCGCCGCGTAGAGCGTTGTGCCGGTGCCTTCGGTGTCCGGCACGAAGGCAGTGCGGCGCCCAACGGCGCCTAGCGCCGCGGTGAGGTCAGCGGGCCGGAGCGCCGGCAGGTCGCCTGCCAATGCGGCCCGGCCCAGCTCCGGCCAGTTCGCCACCGAATAGGCCGCACCATGCTCGAGCGCCGCGTTCAGGCCGGCGCCCGGCCGGTCCGGCAGCACGATGGCGCCAAGCCCGGCCGCGGCCTCGCGTATCTGGTCGTCATCGGTCACCACCAGCACGGCCACAACGCTGCTAGCCGCGGTCGCCGCCGCGACAGTGTCGGCCAGCATCGCCAATGCCAGCTCGGGCCGGAGCTGGCCCGCTAGCCCGGTGAGTCTCGATTTGGCCTGGGCAAGTACTTTGACGGGGACCACCAGCGACCAGCTCAGTGCGGCCTCAAGTGCGACTTCGGGTGCCATGCATATGATCCTCCCGCGACGCCTCGACAGGGCGTCGGGCGACCGGACAGACTGGGCAGGCACTGGCCACCGTTACGGGCCGGAGGGAAGCGATGGCAGGCAAGAAGGCGCGCAAGCCGGCTGATGGCAGCTACTCCAACGCGTGGCGGAACTTCTCGAAGATCATCCTCCGGCCGGGCATCCGGATGATGATGCGGTTGGACTGGCGCGGTCAGGAGCACATCCCGGCCGAGGGCGCCACAATCCTGGCTATCAACCACCTGTCTTACATGGACATCTTCGCCGTATCGCTGTTCGCGGACAGCGCCGGCCGTTACCCCGTCTTCCTGGCCAAGTCATCGTTGTTCACGATCCCTGTAGTCGGCACGATCATCGGCAGGCTGGGCCAGCTGCCGGTATACCGCGGCCAGGCCGATGCGGCGCTGGTGCTCCGGCAGGCGGAGATGGTCGCCAACAACGGCGCCTGCGTGATCTTCTATCCCGAAGCCACGGTGACCAGGGATCCCGAGCAGTGGCCGATGGTGGCCAAGACCGGCGTTGCCAGGCTGGCCCTGGAGACCGGAGCGCCCGTGGTGCCGATTGCGCACTGGGGAGCGCAGCGGATCCTGCCGTACGGCAGTTACCTGCCGAAGGTGCTGCCGCGCAAGACTGTCAAAGTCGTGGCCGGTCCACCAGTAGACCTTTCTGAGTTCGCCGGACAGCCACTCACCAACCCGGTACTGCGGGCGGCTACGGACAAGATCATGGCTGAGGTTGCGGCGCTCCTCGGCGGCCTGCGCGGGCTGACCCCGCCCGCCGAGCCGTTCCATCCCGCGGTGGCGCGCCGCAAGCTGCGACAGGACTTGCGCACGCTGGCCAACGGTGAGGACGCCGCCACGAGCAACAACGACGACCCAGCCGACCACAACGACGACCCAGCCGACCACAAAAACGACGACCCAGCCGGCAACAACTCCGCCGGCGCCAGCCAGGACGGCGCGCCAGGCGCGGGGACGCCTGACTCGTGAGAGCTGCCGTGCTGGGCGCTGGAGCCTGGGGCACTACGTTCGCCCAGGTGCTCTGCGACGCCGGGACGCCAGTGCAACTCTGGTGCCGACGGCCAGAGTTGGCCGAAGTCATCAATGTCAGCCGTGCGTCACCGGATTACCTGCCGGGTGTGCACCTGCCAGCGAAACTGCGGGCCACCGCTGATCCGCGCGCGGCCCTGGCAGAGGCCGAACTGGTCGTGCTTGCCGTGCCAGCCCAGACGCTGCGGCAGAACCTGACCGGATGGCAACACGTAATCCCATCGGGCGCCGTATTCGTCAGCCTCATGAAGGGCATCGAGGTTGGGACCGGTGAGCGGATGAGCCAGGTCATCGCCGAGACCACCGGCGCGGGACCTGGCCGGATCGCGGTCGTCTCCGGACCGAACCTGGCGCCGGAGATTGCCGCCAGGCAGTACAGCGCGACCGTGGTGGCCTGCTCCGACGAGAGCGTCGCCGACCAGCTGCAGAAGGCCTGTCATACCGCCTACTTCCGGCCCTACACCAACCCTGACGTGGTGGGCTGCGAACTCGGCGGCGCGGTCAAGAATGTCATCGCGCTGGCCGTCGGAATCGCGGTGGGCATGGGGCTCGGTGACAACACCAAGGCGATGCTCATCACCAGGGGATTGGCCGAGATGGCCAGGCTCGGTGCCGCGCTTGGCGCCGAATCCCATACGTTCGCAGGGCTGGCCGGCCTGGGTGACCTTGTTGCGACGTGCGGATCGCCGATGTCGCGGAACAGGACCTTCGGCGAGAAGCTGGGGAACGGGATCCCGCTGGCGGAGGTGCTCGCGAGCACCAACCGGGTAGCCGAGGGCGTCCAATCGGCCAAGTCCGTGCTTCAACTAGCCAGGAAACACGGTGTCGAAATGCCGATTACCGAAGTGATCTTCGGCGTTCTGCATGAGGGGCTCGACATTGGCCACGCAATTCTGCTGTTGGCCAGCAGGAGCGCCAAGCCCGAGCGGTACGGCGTCTGAGCATTCGCGGTTACACCTACAACACGGGGACTGGAGGACTGGTGACAGAGCGGCGCAAGATCAGGGTGGCGGTGGTGTTCGGGGGTCGCGGCCCGGAGCATCCGGTGTCCTGCATGGGCGGGGGGAACATGCTCGGCGCCATCGACCGGGATCGGTACGAGGTCATCCCGATCGGCATCACGACCGACGGCAACTGGGTCCAGGTGGCCGATGCGCCGGAGCGACTAGCGATCACTGATGGCCAGCTGCCGACGGTAGCTGCGGTCGCCGAGCCGGGCTCCAGCGTCGTGCCCTGGGCCGGCGGCCTGGTGGCCAGCGCGCCTGCTGAGATCCCGCACCTGTTCGGCGGCGTCGACGTGGTCCTTCCGGTGCTGCACGGGCCGTACGGCGAAGACGGCACCATACAGGGACTGCTGGAAATGGCGGGCGTGCCCTACGTCGGCGCTGGCGTGCTGGCCAGCGCGGTCAGCATCGACAAGGAGTACATGAATCTGATCTTCCGGGCTAAGGGCCTGCCAGTCGGGCCGTACGTGGCGGTTCGCGAGCGGGACTGGCCCGGGCTCACCCCGGCCGAGCTCCTCGCGACCGCCGATTCTATCGAAGCCAAGCCGACGGTCGACGAGATAGCGGCGCTCGGCTGGCCGCTGTTCGTCAAGCCCGCCCGAGGCGGCTCGAGCATCGGCACTTCCAAGGCGCACGATCCGGCGGAGTTGCGTGCGGCCATTGCCACCGCCCGGCAGTACGACCCGAAGATCCTGGTCGAGGCTGCCATCGACGGCATCGAGGTGGAGGTATCGGTGCTGCAGGGCATTGACGGCGCGCCGCCAGATACCAGCATGCCCGGCCAGCTAGATCTCGGCGGCGAGGAGTTCTACGACTTCGACACCAAGTACTTGGAGTCCGCTAGCAAGATGCTGATCCCTGCTCCGATCCCGGACAGCGCGATCGCCGAGATCCGCCGCCTGGCTGCCGCCGCGTTCGACGCGGTGTCGTGCGAAGGGCTGGCGCGGGTGGACTTCTTCTACACCTCGAGCGGCCAGGTACTGGTCAACGAGATCAACACCATGCCGGGTCTGTCGCCCACGTCCTACTTCCAGAAGATGTGGGAGGCCAGCGGGCTGCCGTTCCCGCAGCTGGTCGACAGGCTGCTGCAGACCGCACTGAAGAAACGCCCGGGCCTGCGCTAGCCGCCAGCGGGCCGCACGGTGCGCAGGAAGTTACCGATCAGCTGGGCCCCGGTGGCGGTCAGGATGGACTCCGGGTGGAACTGCACGCCATCGACCGGATGGCTGCGATGCCGGATGGCCATGGGCAGCCCGGCGCTGGTCCGCGCGCTCACTGACAGCACGGCGGGCAGCCGCGGCGCGACGATCAGCGAGTGATAGCGGGCTGCCTGGAATGCCGCCGGCAGCCCGGCGAAGATGCCCAGCCCGTCGTGCTCCACCAGCGAATCCTGGCCGTGCACCGGAGCCACCCGCTCGACCCGACCGCCGTAAGCGACCGCGATCGCCTCGTGACCGAGGCAAACTCCGAGCACCGGCGTGCGGCCGCCGAGTGCCCTGATCACGTCCACGCAGATGCCGGCCTCGGCAGGCGCGCACGGCCCCGGCGAGATAACCAGGCCCGCCACGCCGAGCGCCGCGACCTGGGTCGCGGTCACCTCGTCATTGCGCACGACCTCGACCCGCGCGCCCGCGGCCTGCAGCAAGTGCACCAGGTTGTAGGTGAACGAGTCGTAATTGTCGATGACCAGAATAAGTTCCGACGCACGACGCCGGACTGCCGCGAGCCGGGCGACCGCGAGCCGGCCGACGGCACTGGGCCGGGCCGGACGCGTTCCCGTTCCGGTGTGTTGATCTTGATAGACCGGCCGCCAGTCATGCAGCGCGGCGGCCAGGCTGCTGCCGACCGGGCCAGACTGCCAGCCTGGAGGCCGACCGTCGGCACCAGTCACCGGCTGCAGTCCCCGGACCGCATTCGTCACGAACACCTCGCTCGCCGCAAGCAGCTCGGTCACCGGAAGCGGGCCGACCGCGACGGGAATGACCGCCGCGAGCGCGGTCCGGAGAACACGCGCCCGCATCACTCCGGGCAGGATCCGGCCGTCCGCTGCCGGGGTGCGCAGGACTCCGCCGACCACGGCGAACACGTTGGCCCGGTCGGTTTCCAGCACGCCACCGTCGGCGTCGGTGAGCAGCAGCTGCTCGTCCGGGCGCAGGCCCGATCGCGCCGCCAGCTGGCTCAGCAGCCTGCGGTCGGCCCACTGATGGCGACCCAGGCCGGGCATGCCGTCCGGCAATTCCGCCACCCGCAGCCGCACGCCCGGACCGCATACGGCCGCCAGAACAGGATCGGGCTCCAGCTCAACCCGGTATTGCAGCGGGCCGCCCACCGGGCGAACCGTAATACGCAGCATGCCGCAGCCAGCGCCGGCCAAGCACTCGGAGATCCGCCCTGCCAGGTCCGGCGGCAGCTCCTTGCCGTACACGTCGCGGGCGCTGGCGGCCAGCCGGGCCAGGTGCTCGGCCAGCCCGTCCGGTTTTCCGTCGCGCACACCCAGGGAGGTGAAGACGCCCACCGCTGGCCGCGGCCACAGCGCGAGCGTGTCCGCGCGCGCACTGGTCGTAGGCTCGGCCCGACGCGCGGTACCGGCCGGCTGCGCGGTACCGGACCCGCCGCCGATGGCCGCGATCAGCGGCTGGGCTTTGACTAGGCACTCGGCGTACTCGGCGGCTGGGTCTGACGCGGCCACGATGCCACCGCCCGCGCCCAGCCAGACCCGCGGGGCAGCGAACTCAAACGTGCGGATCGCCACGTTGAACTCCAGTCCGGCCAGCGGGCTGCGGTATCCGATCGCGCCGGTGTAAGCCTCCCGCGGGACCGTCTCGAGCTCGCTGATGACCTCCATCGCGCGCACCTTCGGGGCTCCGGTGACCGATCCGGGAGGGAACGTGGCCGTCATGAGGTCGGCGTCGTTTTGGCCGCTCGAGAGCTCACCGCAAACATCAGAGACAAGATGCCAGACGCCCGGATGAGCCTCGGTGCCGGCCAGCCGCGGCACGATCACCGATCCCGGGCGGCACACCCTGGACAGGTCGCTGCGCATGAGGTCAACGATCATCACGTTCTCGGCGCGGTCCTTCGCCGAGTTTGCCAGCGCCCGGCGCTGGCTCTCGGCCACGGCCGGGTCGTCCGAGCGCTCGCTGGTGCCCTTGATCGGACTGGTACGGACGGTCGTCCCGGTCCGGCGCAGGAACAGCTCCGGTGAGAAGCTAGCGATCGCCTGGGCAGGGGAAATGCGCAGGAACGCCGCGTACGGCGGGCCAAGCCGATCGGCCCCGGCGCAGAAAACATCAAGCGGGTCACCCGTGCAGGTCGCCTCCAGCCGGAGCGTGATGTTCGCCTGGAACATGTCGCCGGCATGGATGAGCTCCACAGCGCGAGCAACCGCCTGCCGGTGCTGGCCGGGCGCGGGAATCAGCTCGAAGTCGCCCGTGTAGTAGGGCCGCGGATCGCCAGCCTGACGCCCGAGCGCGCTCGTCGCCCGCAACCGACTCGTGAGTTCGGCGAGTCTGGCTTCGGCCGCCCGCTCCGTGTCCCCGTCCGGCTCCAGCAACGCTTCGAATGCCCAGCTCCCGGTGCCGGGATCTTGCACCAGGACCTGGTCGTAGCGGCCGAACCACCAGTCCGGCAGTCGCCGTGGGCCGCCGGGCGCTGGCGGTAGCGCGTGCAGCCGCCTGGCGAAGCCATAGCCCAGATAGCCGATCCAGCCACCACCGAACCTGGCGGCGGCGCCGTCAGCTTGTGGCGGCACGGCCAGCAGTTCGCTGAGCGGCGCTAGACCGGTTGCCCGTCGCGAGCCTGTGGCCCGCCGGACCCGGCCAGTAGCCACGCGCGAAGGTGCCGAGCTTAGTACGGCGCCGCCGCCTGCCCAGGACCCGATCAGCGCGACCGGGTGTGGATCGAGGCGGAGGAACCTAAGCACTGCTGCCGGGCTTAGGCCAGCGGCCTCCGGCAGCTCGCGGCGCATCACCCTGCTGGCGCGCATCAGCCGACTCCGGCGAGCGCAGGTGCCCAGGCAATACCACGCGGGCAGGCTGTCCGACTGGACTGCCTGCCCGCGTGTTGCCTGCCCGCGCGCCTGCCGGTACGCGCTATCGGCTGCGAGGTGTTACTTGCCGTTGACCATGGCCTTGAAATCGGCGCCTGCCCGGAATTTGGGTACCGAGGTCTTGGGTACCTTGACCGATGCACCGGTCGCCGGGTTCCGCGCAGTGCGGGCCGGCCTGATCTGCTTCTCGAAAACGCCGAACCCGGTGATCGACACTTTGTCGCCACCCGCGACTGTTTCCTGGATTGTGTCAAGGACGGCATTAACAGCCTCAGCTGCCGTCTTCTTGTCCCCCATACGGCCAGAAATGGCGTCGATCAGGTCACGCTTGTTCATCTACTCACTCCTGCGGTTCCCCCATGTGGGAGGTCGCGCGGACTGGGAAGCCGGGCTCGCGACCTCTGATGGCCCTGAAAGTAAGGGCTCCAGCGTCATCGTACAAACACCTTCGGAAAGAAATGCATCGAGTCGGTGCTCAGGGAGCTGACGGTCCGGCGCGAATGAGCAAACCCGACGAACTATGAATTTTCCTTATGCTTTCCATATGTCGGAAATTTGGCCGCGGCATTTTCCAGCGCCGCCAGGAATGCAGCCAGCCGGCGCTCGCCACACGCCTCGTCCGCGCCAGCCGCTTTAACCGCGTCGCAGACTGCGATGAATTGTCGATGCAGCCTGGCGGTCACTGCCGATGGCAGATCGAGCGCTGCCAGCCGGTTGCGCGCTTCAGCCAACCGTGCCGCCAGCACGCTGCCGGCCGCAGTGTCCCGCCGCGGCGGCGGCGAAAGGTCGGGCATCAATTCCCCCTGCTTTGCGCGGCACCAAAACCATACGCGCCCGCACGGGTAGCGCCGGGCCTGGGTCTGACCACGTTGGTATCCGACCTCGCCGCGCCGCGTCGTTGGGGCCACTGCCCGCCGGCGTCGGCTGCACGGTACGGTCCATACTTGAGACTGCGGCCTGGCGCTGGGCCGCGATAAGCCCCCCGGCGACCGAGCGAGGTCTGTCCATGAAGGTATCCGTGGTCAAGGAGACCGCGTCCGGAGAGCGCCGAGTTGCGCTAGTGCCGGAGGCCACGGTCAAGCTGCGCGCGGCCGGCCTGGATCTGCTCGTGGAGTCCGGGGCAGGCGCCGCGGCCTGGCTGAACGACGATGCCTACGCCGAGGCGGGCGCGAGCGTCGTCACAAGGCCGGAGGCCTTGTCAGCTGACGTCGTGCTCATGGTCGGCAAGCCCGACGCGGCCGGCGTGGCCGCGCTGCGGCCCGGTCAGGTGATCATCGGCATGCTGTCCCCGCTCACCGATCCTGGTCTTGCCCGCAGCCTGGCCGAAGCCGGGGTTACCGCGCTGAGTATGGACATGATCCCGCGCACACTGCCGCGGGCACAACCGATGGACGTGCTGTCCTCTCAGGCCAACATCGCCGGCTACAAGGCGGCGGTTCTAGGGGCGGCCGAATACAGCCGGTTCTTCCCGCTTCTGATCACCGCAGCCGGTACCGCCCGGCCGGCGAAGGTGCTCGTGCTCGGGACTGGCGTGGCGGGGCTGCAGGCCATCGGCACCGCGCGCAGGCTGGGCGCTGTGGTCAGTGCCTATGACGTTCGGCCCGAGACCAAGACCGAGGCGGAGTCGGTGGGGGCGACCTTCATCGAGCTCACGTCTGTCGGGCCTGCCACCGGCGAAGGCGGTTACGCCCGCGCGCTGACCGAGGAGGAGCGGGTGGCGCAGCAGCACGAGCTCGCTGCGCACATCGCCAGGCACGATGTCGTGATCACCACAGCACAGGTGCCGGGGCGGCGACCGCCGCTGCTAGTCACCGACGACGCGATCAAGGAGATGGCGGCTGGCTCGGTGATCGTCGACATGGGGGCCAGCCAGCTCGGCGGCAACGCGGCCGGCTCGGTGCCGGGCCAGACGGTGGTTACCGAGAACGGGGTCACCGTAATAGGTGCAGCTGGGCTGCCATCGACGATGCCAGCCGCGGCATCCGCTATGTATGCGCGCAACCTGAGCGCGCTGCTCCTGTACCTGGTGAAGGACGGCGAGCTGGCGTTCGACCTGGATGACGAGCTGCAGGCCGGAGTCATCATCACCCGGGATGGCAAGGTCGTCCATCCTGCGCTAGCCCAAGAGGGAGCCGCACGTGCCGTACCCGACACTGCTAGTTGATGTCACTATCTTCATCCTGAGTCTGTGGGTGGGCTTCGAGGTCATTAGCAAGGTGCCGGCCACCCTACATACACCGCTGATGTCGGCGGCGAACTCGATCCACGGCATCGTGCTTGCGGGCGCCATGCTGATCGCCGTGACGGCCAACAACGCGGTCGGGTACGTCATCGCGTTCGTGGCCGCGGCCTTCGCCGCGATGAACGTGGTCGGCGGCTACGTCGTCACCGGCCGGATGCTCAAGATGTTCAAGAAACGGCCGACGGTGCCTGCCGGCGCGGCTCCGGCAGCGGTGACAGCCGCCGCGAACGGTGCCGGCCAGCGGACCGGTTCCGGTAACCAGGGTCAGGACGGTCCGGGTCAGGGCGGTCAGGCCGGTCAGGGTCGCAAGGATCGGTCTGTATGAACAGTACTTTCGGCTGGGTCACCCAGCTGATCTATATCCTGGCGGCGTCTTGCTTTGTGCTCGGCCTGCACCTGATGAACAACCCGGCAACGGCCAAGCGCGGTAACCAGGTATCGGTTGCCGGGATGATCACGGCGATAGCGGCAACGCTGGCGATCATCGTGCACCTCGGCGGGATTAGCGCCACCGGCTGGGCCGTGATGCTCACCGGCGGCCTTGTCGGCGCCGGAGCCGGCCTGTACTCGGCCAGGACCGTGCAGATGACCGCCATGCCGCAGCTGGTTAGCGTGTTCAACGCGGTCGGCGGCGGCGCGGCGGCGCTGATCGGCCTGCACGACTACATGCGGGCCGGCTCGGGGGTATCAGCGACTACATCGGTGACCACGCTGCTGGACGTGATCATCGGCGCGGTGACCTTCTCGGGTTCGATCATCGCGGCCGGGAAGCTGCAGGGCGTGATCAACTCAGCGCCGGTGACGTTCCCTGGCGCGCGGATCGTGAACCTGCTGCTGGCGGTCGTAGCGGTGGGCACGGGTGCATACCTGATCGGCTCGCCCAGCGTCGGGCTGCTCCTCGTCGTCATCGCCGCGGCGCTGGCCTTCGGCGTGTCGATGGTGATGCCGATCGGCGGCGCGGACATGCCCGTAGTGATCTCGCTGCTGAACGCCTTCACCGGCACCGCGGTCGCAATGGCGGGTTTCGTCATCGGGAACTGGGCCATGATCATTGCCGGAGCCCTGGTCGGGGCTTCCGGTGGCATCCTGACCAAGCTGATGGCTGACGCGATGAACCGGTCGATCCGCAACATCATCGTCGGCGGGTTCGGGACCGGGGATGCCGCCACTGCCGCGATAGTTGGCCCTGGCGGCAGCGTGCGGTCGATCGCCGCGGACGACGCCGCCATCCAGCTCGCGTACGCCTCGAAGGTCATCATCGTCCCCGGTTACGGACTGGCGGCGGCGCAGGCACAACACGAGGTCGCGGCGCTGGCCGATGTCCTGGAGTCGCGCGGCGTCGAAGTCAGCTACGCGATTCACCCGGTGGCTGGCCGGATGCCCGGCCACATGAACGTGTTGCTGGCCGAGGCCAACGTGCCGTATCCGCAGCTCAAGGAGATGGACGAGATCAATCCGGAGTTTGCCAGGACGGACGTCGCGCTGGTCATCGGGGCCAACGACGTGACGAACCCGGCTGCTCGCCGGCCCGGCACCGCGATCTCCGGGATGCCGATCCTCGACGTCGATCACGCCAGCAGCATCATCGTCATCAAGCGCTCGATGGGCCATGGCTACGCCGGAATCGACAACGAGCTTTACGTCAACCCGAAGACGAGCATGTACTTCGCGGACGCTAAGAAGGCACTGACGGAGATGACAGCGGCGGTCAAGACGCTCGTCGGCTAGTCGCTGACCGGTTGCCTGGGCGGAAGCCGCCGGAGGTCGTCGCCGGTGAGCTCGCCGGTGGAGATCAGCAGCGACGCCAGTTCGTCCAGGGCACGTGGTCCGCGCAAGCCCGGAACCCCGATCCGGACATAGCGGTTGCGGATATTCTCGCAGCGTTTCGACACAGTGTGCGGCTGCCAGCCGATGCGTTCCGCAGCATCTCTGGCGCTGCGCGGCGCCGCCGCGCCGGGGTGCTTCCAGGTGAGGTACTCCTCGAAGCGGGCGGCGAGCACGAGCCGGTCGCTGTCGCTTAGCGGCGTGCGCAGCTTCGTGCTGGTGACTGTGCGCTCCGGGACTACCGGGGTGACTCGGTCCGCGGATGGCTGCTCATCGGTCTCGTCTTCGTGGGGCTCTTCGTCCAGGTCAGGCAAGCGCACCCGGATCGTGTAACTGGCCAGCATGCCATCGACGCGCACCTTGGCATGCCACTGCTGGATGGGAATAGCCATGCCGGGCGGGATATCCGCCCTGAAGCCCAGGTCGCCGGATAGGTAAAGCATGGACGAGGCACTCGCGTTCATCAGCCACCAGCTTCCAGCGCGCCATTCGAAGCTGCCGGCGTTGCGTGAAACACCCCGGTCCTCGTTTGGCAGCACTGCCGTGCAGCTGGAGGCGCGGCCGAAGGTGAACTTCTGGTCTGGATTGAGCCGCCAGGTCCCGGTCTCGAACATGACGATCAGCAGCACGGTCAGACTCCATCGCCCATCTTTGTTCCGCACGCAAAAGTTAACCGGACCATAGGGGACCGGAACGGACCCGTCAATCGGGCACACCAGGAGGTGCGGGGCTGGGGGCATTCCGCGCGTGGGGAGCCCTCCCCTTGATCTGGACAGGGCGCGCACAGGACCATTTGATCAGTTACGTGGGCTTGGGGCGCCGTCGAGACGGGGGCGGGCACGACCGCCACGATTGCGCGCCCGCAACTCGACGGCGCCGCGGGTGGCTTTGGATGGCGCCCGCGCTGCCGACCTGTGCCGCAGGCGGCCGACCGCCGGTCCTAGACGGGGTGGGGGTCGCCGGTTGTCTGGTAGGCGCGGCCGTGGGGCAGGTTCCAGGTCATTAGCCCTGGCTGGGTTTGCTCGAGCAGCCAGCGCGGGGCTTGCTTGGCGCGATGATGTCGTCTGCATAGGGGCGCGAGGTTGCATTCACAGGTGATGCCGCCGTGGCCGAACGGCACGGTGTGATCGATGTCGCACCGCAGCGCGGCGCGGCGGCAGCCGGGAAAAGAGCAGGTGCGCTGCCGGACCCGGATCAGATGCGCCAGCCTGGGCGGCGGGATGTACCGGCCCGATTGGCGGTCGTGGCTGCAGGTGCCTGTTTCTAGGCGGCAGAGCTTGTCGCCCAGGTCCGTGGCCCAGGTGATCACGCCGGGGCCTGGCGGCGGCGGGCGGCGGGCGCAGGCATGCGCGACGGCCCGGCCGCCGGGTCCGGTGAGGGTCAGGCACCAGCGGGCTGCACCGCGGGTCATCTTGGCCAATTCCGTGCAGGTCACGGCGTCGGCCGGGCCGTGCCCGGCGACCTCGCCGGGCGTCGTAGCAAGCCCGGCCCAAGTCGTCATGGGCAGAGTCAGGTTGATCGTCCCGGCTAGCTGAGGCCATTCGCCCGACGTGGTGTCACCGTCGGCATGAGCCGACATGCCCGCCTCGCCTCCGGCGGGGGGATTGCCGCCGGAGGCGTTGCCGGCCGTGCCCGCCCCGCACCTGGTATCGGTATCGACTGACGCGCCCGCGCTTGTTGAATTGCCGCTGTCGTTTCTGGCGTCCGCCAGCAGGGAGCTGACGGGCCGGCCGGCGAGCAGGGCGAGGTAGGCGACCGCGCGAAGCTGGGCGATGGTGCCGGCCGCGCCGTGGCCCTTAAGCCAGCGGGCCAGCGCAGTAAGCCTCGCGTCCGCGGCGAGCACGTCGGCGGGCGGCAGTTCCCGCCCGGCCAGCGCCGCGTTCCCCGACGGCTCTTCCCAGACCTGGACCTCGGCGTCCTTGCGGGCGGCCTCGCGCCGCCGCCGGGCGGCATCGGGGTCGAAGGCCAGCACTGCCCGGCGCAGGGCGGCGCGCAACTGGCCGGTGGTCCATCCGCCGGCCTGGTCCAGTAAGGAGCCAGCGATGTCAGCAGCGTCGGCATCGGACAGCCCGGCTAGCTCGTCCACAAACACGCACGCCCGGGCCCAGTCGATCTCACCGCGCGCCAGCGCGGCCAGCACCTGGGGCAGGCGGGCCAGACCGGCCGCGACCGAGCTGAGCCTGCCCGCCGACCTGCCAGTCAGGGTCAGCGCCGCGGCGACCTCGTCATCGACATGCTCGGCCAGGTGCGGGTTGTTCAGATCGCACGCCTGTGCCGTACGGCGGGTCGCCAGGGCGGACACCGCGGCGGCCTCGCCGGCCTGCGCCCACGAAGCCAGCCGCCGCCATGCCCGCAACACCCCTATCAGCTCTGATTCCCCCAGGCGGGCGTGGCCCAGGCCGTCCATGCCGGTGACCGCAGCGGCGGTGAGCTTAGCCAGCAGCCACCCAGGGGCCAGCGTGTCCAGCGCGCCGCCGGAAGCGAACCCAGCCCCGCTCCGACCCGAGCCGACGTCGCCGTGCAGGAACCCGGCGGGCATCGACTCGCCCTCCCCGGTCCACGGCCCAGCCTCATACTCAGCCCGTACATCAGCCGGCAGCCCCGCCAGCCACGACGCATGCTCAGCGTCCTCGTCATAATCCGCATCCGCCGGGTCCGGGTCGCCATCATCGTCGTCCGGGACCGGCGGCGACCACCCGGCGGGCCAGTCATCCGGCACATCCGCGACATCCGGCCCGCCGTCACCCAACCTCTGGAACTCGCTCACTTGTCTCACCACCTCCCGGCCGCAAGCTCTTTACTCGATCACAGTATCGAATGGTACCGACATTTTGAGTGTCTTCGATCGCCCAGCTATCGGCAGCAACAGGCGGATCACATCGACGTGAACGGCCGACCGCGCCCCTGACTTCTCGCCATGGACTGAACAATGTTTACTGAGCTGATACGCGCGACCACCCAACGCCGACGCTGGGCACGAATGGAGTTCCCCGAAGTTGAGCACCATTGAAGCCAATCCCGAGGTCGACGATGTTCCCGTTCCCCGGAAAAATGATCATGAGGTAACGGCGGCCAGGAACGCGCAGGTCGGCGGGCTGGCGGTGCGCCGTCTGCTGCCGTTGCGGACCCGGCGTAGCGTCGGCGCGTGGTGCTTCATTGATCATTACGGGCCGGCCGACACCGACGGCCGGACGGGCATGAACGTGCCGCCGCATCCACACATCGGCCTGCAAACCGTGACCTGGCTGCTGCGCGGGAACGTGCTCCATCGCGACAGTCTCGGCTCGGAGCAGCTGATCAGGCCGGGTCAGCTCAACCTGATGACCTCGGGTCGCGGCATCGCGCATGCCGAGGAGTCAGTCATCGGACCGGCGGACAGCCAAGTGCTGCACGGCGTGCAGCTCTGGGTTGCGCTCCCAGACGCGAGCAGGCACGTAGCACCCTGGTTCGAGCACCACGCGGCGCTGCCGCAGACGGCCCTGGCGGGCAATGGAGCGGGGCGGCTGGCCGTCACGGTATTCGTCGGCGAGCTCGCCGGCGTCGGCTCGCCGGCCACCACGTTCTCACCCATCGTGGGCGCGGAACTGACGACCGAAGGTGACCAGGACGCAACAGGCACGCTGCCGCTCCGGCCCGAGTTCGAGCACGTGATCTTCGTGGCGAGCGGGCAAGCCGAGGCCGACGGCGTCCTGCTGGCACCCGGCCAGCTGCTCTACCTGCCGACCGGGCTGGAGAACGCGCCAGTCGCAGCTCGTGGCGGCACCACACTGTTCCTGCTCGGCGGGCTGCCGCTCGGCGAGCAACTGCTGATGTGGTGGAATTTCGTCGCGCGCACGCCGGACGAGATCGCCGCGGCAACGGCGAGCTGGAGCGCCGGCGAGTTCGGCGCGGTGGGCGGCTACCAGGGCAACCCGCTGCCGGCTCCCCCGCTGGACGTCGCGAGGCTGCTACGCCCGCGCTCAATCAGCTAACGCGCCAGCTGATGCCGGGGTCTCCCGCGACGCAGTCGCGCAGCTCCAGCTGGACCCCAGGCACGCTGCGATCGCCGGGATCGGCCAGGCACAGCCCGGCCACTGGACTAACCAGCCACACCCCGATCGGACCGCCGAGGAGCTGCCAGTGTTGTGTAGCTCCCTGCGTGGATGCCCCGCGGGCACAGTGAGCGAGACGAACTGCCGTCCCGTAACCGATGTGGCCGCCAGCCAGGCTCAGGCACTCGCCATGCGCCCGGACGGTGCCGTCTGGTTCGATCGTCCAGGCCTGCTGTGCCGTGCGGTTGCAGCCGCGTAGCGTCACCGGACCGAGTTTGCGGCCCGCGCGGTGCCAGTCGCTAGCGCAGAACCCGGCGATACCCGCCGTGAGTGGCCCGGCGGGCAGTATCCATCGCTGGTTGGCGCTGGGTGTGCTGGCGCTGCCACTGTTGTTAGGCCTGGCGCGACAAGCGGCGGCGACTGCTCGTGATCCATTTTTCGAGCCGTTGTCAGCCAGGCACTTGCGGTTGCTGAGATTGGTCAGCGCACCACCCGATCTCAGTTGCCACCGCTGCCCGCCGTTGCGGCACGGAGCGGCGGACAGCGCCGACGACGTGGCGGTCAGGCATTGTCGGCCGACTCGAACTGAGCCGTTCGCGGCGATCGTCCAGCGCTGGCTGGCGGCTCGGCTGCACCGTTCGATGGCGATGTCGGATGCTGCGAGCCGTGCCAGGCATTTCCCGTCCCGGCTCAGACTGATGTGCCCGGCCGGCCCGCGGCCGCTGCCGCTGCGGACGTTCCAGCCGAACGTGCGCTGGGCTAGCGAGGTAGCGGAGCTGTCGGTTACCTGCACGGTGACCTGGTAGCGCCCGCTGGCCGACGGCCAGCCCGAAATCTGGCCGCACGAGTTCATCGAAACGCCGGGCGGCAGGCCTGTGGCGGCGAACCGCAGCGTGCAGCCAGTCAGCCCGTCCGCCGCCGGAACGGTCATCCGGGCCGGGCTGCCGACCGACCCGGTCGCGGCCGCCACCAGGCCGGTGCTGACCGGGCCGTGTACGTACCAAGGGAAGCTCTTGGTTGTCTTGGGTGCGCCCGCCGCGGTCGCGGTGATTGATGACCGGAACGTGGCCGCATTGGCGGGCAGTGTTCCGCTGATGACTCCCGTCGCGGGGTTGATGGAAAGACCGGGCGGCAGTCCGCCGGCGGAGTAGGTCACTGCCTGGCCGCCATCCAGCGAACTGGCCGTCAGGCTCACTGCGGCGCCGGTCTGGTAGCTCGCAGTGGCCGGCTCGGCCAGTTCCAGTGCCGCGGCGCTCAGGTAGCTGACGTCGGTCTTGCCGCTGATACCGGGCACTTTTGCTGACGCGGAGTATTGCCAGTACGTCCACCCGGCCCACGCCGAAGGTATAGCGGGTGACTTGCTCAGGCTGGCGATCCAGAGCGGATCCGCTGCGAACGCGCGGCTTTCGCCCGTGCAGGTCTTCCACCAGGCCGCAGTTGTGTAGATGGCCGGCGCCTGTCCGGTCCGGCGGTGAATCTCGGCGGCGAAAGCGGAGATCCACGCAACTATCTGAGCCCGGCTGAGGCCGTAGCACACGCCGCTGGTGCCGTCGCCATTCGGTGGCGGCAGGTTGGCGTAAGGGTCGTTCTCCAAATCAACGATCATTGGCAGCGTGTGGCCGTCGGCCGTGTAGCCAGAGTGATCTAGTGCGTAGTCAGCCTGGAACGCACCGCCCGAGTAGTTGGGAACGGCGAACTCGTACGGCGCCACTAGCAGACCGGCTGCCTCAGCCGCCGCGTTGTCGCCGGCGTAATAGCGGTTGGTGTAGTAGGCGCCCTCGGTCGACTTGATGAAGACGAACTTGTATCCGGCGCCCGCGACCTGGCTCCAATTGATGGTCGCCCCGTTCGTGTGCTGGAAAGATGCGACGTCGACGCCCTGGACGGTTGATGCGGTTGTGCCGGGGGCGGCCCCGGCTGATCCGTGCTGCGGACGGTCGCCTGGCGGACGCGCCGGGACAGCCGCGAGCATGCGCTCAACCTGCGGGGAATGGGTGTTCGCCACGTTGAACCGATGGATCGTAACGGCGCCCCCGCTGTGAGCTGATGCCGTGCCGGCCGATGCAGTGCCATCCGATGCAGTGCCGGCCGATGCGGTGCTGGCCACGGCTGAGGCGCCGACTGCGGCCAGCGTCACAACAGCGGCCGCCAGCCGAACCAGCGCGCCCGGTCGGATCATGGTGACAGGCTCCCTTCCGGGCGACCACGTTAGCGGCGATGACATGCGGTTGCTGGTAAAACTGGCTGGTTGCTCCGGAATTGCGCCTCGGAAGCTGTCCAAAGCCAGGCAGCCGCAGACGTGCCGGGCCGACACCAGGGGCATGATGGATGCCGTGATCGAGGCACCCGGTGCGTACATCACGAAGGTCGGCTGATGCCAGGTGACGGACAGCCCCCATCGTCGCGAGGATCATGCCGTCGATCCGCACGCGGATGCTGCAGTACCGGCTGAGACCGAGCCGGACGCGCGATTCACGTTCGCTAACGAGCGCACCTTCCTGGCGTGGAGCCGCACCGCCCTAGCCCTCATAGTCGGCGGACTTGCCATCGTGCAGCTGTTGCCCCCGTTCCCGGCCGTGCCATGGGGTCGCCATGTGCTCGGGGTCCCGCTGATCGTGCTTGGTGCGGTCATCGCGGCCGCCGGCTATGCCGAATGGACCCGCAATCAGCAAGCGCTACGTCGCGGAGCGCCGTTGCCCCGGTCCGTGCTGCCGCAAGTTCTGGCCGGGACCATCACCGGCGTCGCCGTCGTTGCGGCGGTCGTCTTGCTTGTGTCGGCGTTGCGGTAGCACCGTGACACGCCCTGACGAGATTGAGGACCGTGACCCCGGCCTGGCACGCGCGCGGACCAGTCTGGCCTGGACGCGAACGGCCATGGCGGTGACCGCGGTCGGCGGTGCCATCCTCAAGCGCAACATCGCCGTTGGCGTCGCCGTGCTAGCCATGAGCCCGGTTATCTGGGCTCTGGGGCGGCTGCCGGTCAGCGGTGGCACAGCCCGCCCCAGACAGCTGCTGCTGATGACCGTGACGATCATCGCGGTGGCGCTGGCGGCCCTAGTCGTCGCATTCGTCGGGCACGGATCGCCCTCCCATTAGCCGCCAGCGCCTAGATCCCGAACCAATTAGCGCCGCCGATCGCATTGCGCTATTGCGCACTTCCGGCTCGCAAGTTCGATGAAAGGCATGAATAAGGAATATGAGTTATGTGCTATGAGTCATGCTTCATCGTGATACATGGTGACGGATCAATGTCTCGAAAGTGCAACTTGCGTTGCGACACGGGCTGTTGACACATCGAACAAAGCAAATACGCAGGTGCCAGCTAGTAGCGTGTTAAATGATGAGCTTAGAGCACCCGAAGGTCTGAACCCTGCCACGGGAGTAGCAGCGCGCTCAGTACGGTGCTGCCGCAGGTCCTGAGGGGAGACCGAGACAAGATGAACACCTCCTTGAGGTGGAAGCTGATAGTCCGAGTGCGTCGCTTGCGTGCCGTACAGCCCGCCGCAGTGTGCACCTGCTTCGGCGGCATTCTCGTGTTAATCACCAGCATCCTGGGCGCCTTAAATCTCGTGGGCGCCACGCGCCTCATCACGCTGGCCCTGCTCGCCATCGTCATCACCATTGGCGGACTGATCAGCATGCTCATACCCAACGCGGGGGTGGCGTGGCGACGTGGCTTCGAACAGGGCTGCCGAGCCGGATCGTTAGCCGAGCGGGAAGGTCCGAGCGCCGGCACGCCGGTGACCCTGAGGCCCCCAAAACCGATCACTCCGAGGCCGAACTCAGCCGTGCCAAGGACACCCCGCCCGTTCGGCCAGGAGGGCCTTCCGCCCGCCGCGTTTTGACGCTGGCGGCCGTCAAACCACCGTCACACCGCCAGCCTCGGCTTCTGCTTCGGCTTTGGCACCGTTATCGTCGTCGGTAGAGTCATCGTCGTCCCGCACCGGCGGGCGGCGTGCGGCGATGTCGTCAACTCCGAGCAGCGCGAGCACCTCGGCAAGACTTGCGCCGGTGGCCTCCACAATCCGCTGGACAGCCGACAATGTCGTCGGCTCCCGGGGCAGGCCTTCTGCGGCGATGAATTGGTGTATTACATCATCTTGATAGCCAAGCTGCCGCATGCGCACATATATCCAGCTGGCAATCCGCTCGCCCGCTGTGGGTGGCGCAGACTCGCTCGTAATGGAATTGTGCTTGCTCGGCGGAGGCCCTGTGACCCATGGGCTAGGCTCTCCGCCGCGCAGGACGGATTCGAAACTACCCGGAGCCCATTGGTAGATCGTTTCGGCCGCGCCGACGGTGGATTCCGGGTAGGACGTCCGCTCGGCCTTCTCCAGGCGGCTGATCGTCTTGACCGAGATCCTGCCACCGCCTCGCTCTCGGGTGAACCGGCCGCGCTGACGGAAGCCGTACCCGAGCTCTCCCCTGCGCCGCTCGAGAGCCCGGCCTAGGCGCTGCCACGCCTCGTGAGGATATGTGTCCATCACTGTCCAGTCTGAGGGTTCGCCGACATGTCCCCCCGTTGTGGACATAGTTTGCCACGTTACGGAGCGTCCGCACGCACGTTGGCCGGACGCGGCGGGTCGAGTTAGCCGTAATGCTAGCGGATCGGTCGTCGGAGTCGGCTGCCCGCGTCTTGGTGCAGCGGTCTGCATAAGGGCAGGTAAAGGACTGGTTCCGAGGAATAATTCGCAGACTTGCCCTGATCTGGGCGCTGAGCCCGGGCTGCGTCGTCGCGACCATTAACAACGGTAAGCACGGTCATGTGCGGCGGCAGCCGGCGCATGCGACCGGTCCGCTCGGTATATCGCTGCATATCTTTTGCGGACCACCTGGGGAGATGGTGACCATTGGTGTCTTGATTCGGGTTGCGGGAGTCTTGGGCTTCCCCTACCTTTGCCGACATGAGCCTGCCACAAACGGTCATGAGCGCCACCGGTCAGCCGGGGGGCTTATCGCGCGGCGGAGGACGACTCCGTCAGAACGGCGCGGCCATTCGGAGCCTCCGCGAGAAAGACGGCTGGCATCAGCCTGACTTCGCGCGGGAAGTCGGAGTGACCCAGGCTGCACTGTCCAACATCGAGCGCGAGAAACGAGGCGCTCGACCCGCCACCATCTACCGGATCGCCCGCGTGCTGCGCGTGCCGGTGGCGGCGATCACTCGCGACTACGACGAGCCGGATAGTTCAGCCGTTTAACACAGTCCGCGAAACATCCCGCTTCTGTTCTGACGCGGGGAGTCGAAGCGCGGGCCCTCGGGGTCCGCCTCAATAAGATCAGGGAGATTCGAAGTGAATAGCACCCAAACCATATCCATAAACCCGCTTCTGACGCCCGCAGAGGTGGCGGCCGCGTTCCGTGTCGACCCGAAGACTGTGACGCGCTGGGCCAAGGCCGGCAAGCTGAGCTCTATCCGTACTTTGGGGGGCCACCGCCGTTACCTCGAGAGCGAGATCCGCGCCATGCTTTCCGATCAGTCACCAGTGGCGCACGGCTGACTCGTTAATGGCGGTAAAGCGGCAATGAAAACGGTAACGACAGCCGAATCCGGATACTCCGATAGTGACCGGCAAAGGCACCGCGCCCCGCAGCCCGTGCAGCACATGGCGGGCCCGGCACTGCTTCGGCGCCTGCAGCACGAATCGAAACATCGCTCATCGCCCGTACGGGGGCCGAGCAGATGACCACGATCGCGCTGTTCACCGATGATCCAGTGCGGACGCCGGCATATCGGCCGCGGCACAGGTCGAAGCGCCGGGAGCGTGGAGGCTCCGGGCTGTCCGGCCAAGGCGGCCAACTGGCACGTTCTTGCCCGGCAGACCGGCCGCGGCGGAGAAAGCCGGCCGCGCTGTCGGATCTGGTCAACATGTCTGCCGCTTCGGACTTGCTGGCCCAGCTCACGCTGGGCCAGGTCCGGTGCCTGCTTGAGGCCTGCGCAAGCAGCGACTATGTGCACGCTGTGCCCCAGATCGCCAATCTGGTCGCGCACCGTTCGCACACCACTGAAACTCTGTCGGTCGCTTGGTATGCCTTCCGGCAGTCCACTCGCGACGGCTATGCCCTGCATCGTGGCAGCCGGCATTGGGGGGACTTCTTCGACCCTGAGGATCTGGGTCCTGATCCGGCGAGGACCGCGACAGAGATCAAGTTCGGACTAGCGGACGACGCATGGTGGCAGATCATCAACGGGCCGTCCCGCCGCCCTACGCCGGGCGACGGGCTCCCCGGGTAAGGGAGCTAAGGAGCGTCATCACCGCGCCGCCTAAGCAGCCCCCACAAGTCAGCGGCCCGATCACCAGCTTGGTGATCGGGCCGCTGACTTGCTGCTTCACATGTAGCCCCGACCGGATTTGAACCGGCGCTACCGCCTTGAGAGGGCGGCGTCCTAGGCCACTAGACGACGGGGCCAGGCTCACATACGAAACCGGCATTCGAGGCGTCCACGTAGAACCGCCTGCCGGGCCATCAGGTTAGCGCACCTCTCCCGGCTGCGCCAAAACGCTGGGGTACCAGGACTCGAACCTAGACTAACGGGGCCAGAACCCGTCGGGCTGCCAATTACCCCATACCCCATGGGAGCGCGCCTTCGCACCGTCCTGGCGCGCCAGTGCAGTGTAGCCGAATCCGGATGCCCCGGCCAAAGCGATCCCGCCTGCCAGCCGGCGCTTATTCGCGGTCAGCTTGCGTCGATTACCCGGTTGGTGAGCGCGCCGATGCCCTCGACGAACACCGAGACGCTGTCGCCAGCCTGCAGCGGCCCGATGCCTGCCGG
The DNA here is from genome assembly GCA_963787665.1 of uncultured Actinomycetota bacterium. Classification (GTDB taxonomy): domain Bacteria; phylum Actinomycetota; class Actinomycetes; order Streptosporangiales; family Streptosporangiaceae; genus JAJYUU01. Next base: position 1,281,150 of record CAWBDZ010000011.1, on the reverse strand, counting down.
CGTTCCCGTGAGGAGCACGTCGCCGGGCAGCATGGTCATGACGGCTGTCACATACGTCACAAGCGTCGTGATGTCGTGGATCAGCAGCGAGGTTCGCGCATCCTGCTTCAGATCGCCGTTAACGGTCGTGGTGAGCCGGACATCAGCGGGGTCCAGCCCGGTCTCGATCCATGGCCCCAGCGGGCAGAAGGTATCGAATCCCTTGGCCCTGGTCCACTGCCCGTCGCTGGCCTGAAGGTCGCGGGCCGTTACGTCGTTAGCGCAGGTGTAACCGAAGATGACGGCCGGCACCAGCTCTGGCGGAACCTCCCGGCATAGCCGACCGAATACGACAGCTAGCTCGCCCTCGAAATCGACCCGCTTTGATAGCCGGGCCGGGCGGACGATTGCATCGCCAGGCCCGATGACCGAAGTCGACGGCTTCAGGAATATGAGTGGCTCGGCAGGCGCCGCTGAGCCGGTTTCTCGCGCGTGCTCCTCGTAGTTCCGGCCGATGGCGACGATCTTGCTGGGCAGCACCGGCGCCAGCAACCGGACGTCGGCGAGCGGATGATGCGCCCCGGTGAGCTTGACGTCCTCGGTGCTCGGCCCGAACGGGTGCCCGGCGATCTCTGCCACCACCAGCTCAGCCACGGCTGGTTCGGCGTCACCCAGGCCTGCCGCGTGCCCGTTCGCCGCGACTTGATCGCTATTGGCGACCACGCCGTACCGGACCTCATTGCCGACGGCGAATCTCGCGACCCGCATGCTCCCCTCCCAGCCTGGCTACTGCAGATAACCCTCGACTTCGGGAACGGGTCGCGTCTCCGTGCCGCCCGGGTCCTCGCCGAACTCGCGCCGAGCACGCCGTTGCCGCAGCAGATCCCAGCACTGGTCAAGCCGGTCTTCGACAGCACGCAACTGCTCGTGCTCCTGGTCACTGGACAGCTCGCCGGCCGCTAGCCTGTCCCGAAGGTCGTGCTCTGTCTTGATGAGCTCGTCGATGCTCCCGAGGATGTCCTTGTCGTCCATCGAGTCGTCCTTCCTCGTCAGGGCTGTGCGGAACGTTGCCATCTTCCCACTCCAGGTCGCCGGGCATGATGTCAGACCCGCGGCCTGCGTTGGCTATGGGCGCGGCACGCTTATCCAGCGCCGCTCCGCGACCGACGACTCAATGGCCGCGCAGACGTGCTGCACCCGGAGCCCGGTGTGCAGGTCTGGCACCCACGGGCCGTCCGGCCAGGCGGCCAGCAACTCGGCCGCAGTGTTGACGAAGCTTGCTCCGTAACCGATGCCCTGGCCGATCGGCCACCAGTGCGCAGCGTACGGGTGCGCTGGATCCTCCGCCCGGATCGTGCGCATTCCATAGAGGCTCCGCGGTTCGGCCGAGGTGCCATAGCGCAGCTCATTGAGGCGCGCGTACTCGAAGATCACCGTGCCCTCGCTGCCGTTGACTTCAACAGTGAAATCACATGGATGCCGGACGCATGTCTTTGATACCTCGAAGGTGCCTCGCGCTCCCCCGGCGAACTGCAGCAGAGCACTCGACGACTCATCGACACTGACCCTCGTCCGGCCGTCTCCGGTCGCGTCTCGCCGGACTGGCGTCGCGGTCTGCGACTGTCCGCAGACCTCGGTGATCGGCCCGACCATCCACTCGGCCAGGTCAATGAGGTGGCTGCCGAGATCGGCGATGGTGGAAGCGCCCATCTGCTGGTCGAAGCGCCAGTCGAAAGGCGTGCTTGGGTCGCTGAACTCATCAGAGAGCCAGCTGCTCCGCCACAGTCCGGGGGTGCCGATCATGCCGTCGGCGATCATCTGCCGCATCAGCGCGACGGCGGGCAGGCGACGATAGTTGAAGCCGATCGCGTGCAGTACGCCGGCCGACGAGACAGCGTCGACGGCCCGGACGGCGTCGGCGATCAATGCCGTCAGGGGCTTCTCGCAAATCACTGCCTTACCGGCCGCTGCCGCGGCGACGATGACTTCGGCGTGAGCGCCGGGCGGCGTGCAGATGTCCACAATGTCCACGTCGGAGCGCTCTACGGCTCGCTGCCAGTCGGTCGTGTAATCGGCGAACCCAAGGTCTCGTGCAGTGCGCTCAGTCGCGGCGGCATCCCGGCCGCAGAGGACTACCAGCCGCGGGCTAGCCGGCAGCGCCCACATCAGTGGCGCGGCCGTGTACCCGTAGGCATGAGCCCTCGCCATCGCGCCAGATCCGACGACGGCGATACCGATATCTCCAGGCCTCGCGGTCATCTCGGGCTGCCGGCATCAACAGCAGTCGGGTTCGTGACTCGCACCGACTCGGTCGCGCACTTGATCACGCTCTGGCAGAGCGCGATGTCACGAATGCCATCAAGGCCGGGCGTGAGGGGCTGAGCGGAACCAGTAATCGCGCGGTGGAAGTCGATTAGTTCGAGCTTGAACGGCTCTTCGTAGGAGACGACCTCGCGCGCAGTCACCGTAGGCAGCCCGCCGACCACGCCCGATTCGATGCCGACGATCGTCGGCGTGTTCTTCAGGTACGGGGAGCCAAAGGCGAGCCTGATCCGTTCAGCGGGGTCGTAAATACATACCTCTAGCTCGTACTTGGCGATGCCGGGAAGATCTAGCCACGCAACGACACACTCGACGCTGCCAAACTCGAGCAGGACGGTCGTCGTCGTCTCGCGCAGGCTGGCGAAGTTCACCGCCGTGGGCTCGCCAAGCATCCCGCGCAACAGGTTGAACTCGTGCACCATGGTGTCCAGCAGTACGGTCTCGTAGCACAACCGCGCTCGCTCGCCTTGCGGGCCGATCGCTGCCAGCACGCGGCGCTCGCTGTCGGCTCGCCACTGCTGCACTTGACCGGGGTCGATGTCGTTGCCCCTGACCAGCGAATAGTGCGCGACATAAGGCTGGTAGGGGGCTTCCGTCGTGGTGACACGCGCGAATCGCAGATCCTTGAGCCGCCCGACTTCCTCGACGGCCCGCCGGTACGCCGGGTCGTGCCTCTTCGGGTAGCCGACCATCAGAACCACCCCTGCGCTGCTCGCGGCGGCGAGCATCTCGGCTCCCTCAGCTACCGAGTAGCACATCGGTTTCTCAACGAGAACATGGACGCCCGCAGACGCCGCAGCCACCGCGATCGGAGCGTGGCTACCCGACGTCAGCACGAGCACGGCATCGATGCCGCCGTCAGCCAGCAGCCGCTGCCACTGCGTGTACCGCCGGCCGATGCCGTACCTGGCCCCGCAGTCGTCCACAACCTGCCGGGAACTGTCGCAGAGCGCCCGCACCTCGAAAAGCTCGGGTAGCTCCGCTAGGTTCGGCAGGTGCATCACCTGGGCGATCAGCCCGCAGCCGATGACGCCTACCCGCAGCCTTCGGTTCACAGGTACCTCGTCTGCCGGGCTCGATCAGCGTCATAACCCGCGCGGGCCTCAGTCGCGGAGGTGAGCTCGGACACCTCTGCTATCGGCACGTCCCACCACGACTGGCTGTCCGGTGCAGGAATCTTCGGATCGGTCTCGATGCAGATGAGGACTGGCCCCGTTCTCGAACGCGCTACCGCCAGCGCGGAGGTGAGCTCGTCCACGGTCGCGGCCCGCAACGCGAACACCCCGAGGCTCTCCGCGTTGGCGGCGAGGTCGATCGGCAGGTTGTCTCCATCCAGCCTGCCCGTCGCCGGGTTCCGGTAACGGTAGGAAGTGCCGAAGCGCTGGGATCCGACTGACTCCGAAAGCGACCCAATGGACGCGAATCCGTGATTCTGGACCAAGACCACGACAATCTTGATGTTCTCCTGGACTGCCGTGACCAGTTCCTGCGCCATCATCAGATAAGACCCGTCGCCGACCAGGACATATACCTCCCGGTCCGGCGCCGCCATCTTGACCCCGAGCCCGCCGGCGATCTCGTAGCCCATGCACGAGTAGCCGTATTCGACGTGATAGCCCTTGGGGTCCCTGGTTCGCCAGAGCTTGTGCAGATCGCCAGGCATCGAGCCAGCCGCGCATACGACAACGTCACGAGGCCCGCTCATCCTGTTGACGGCGCCGATGACCTCAGACTGGGCAGGCAACGGCGTGTTGCGCACTGAATACGCGAACTCAACGGCCTCGTCCCAGGCCCTGGCCAGGGTCGCTGTTTCGGCGCGGTAGGACGGATCGACGCGCCACCCGCTAAGGGCGCGGCCGAGGCCTTCCAGGGCAGCTCGGGCATCTCCCACCACGCTGACCGCGGCATTTTTGCTGGCATCGAAGGATGCCACGTTGCAGTTGATGAACCGCACGCCGGGTCGCGCAAAGGCGGTCCCGGAAGCGGTACTGAAATCGGTCCAGCGGGTGCCAATGCCGACGACTACGTCGGCGCTGCGCGCCAGCGTGTTCGCGGCCGACGTCCCGGTCGCGCCGACCGCGCCGACGGCTTGCGGATGGTCGTAGGCAAGCGAGCCTTTGCCTGCCTGCGTCTCGGCCACCGGGATCCCGGTAGCGGCTGCGAAGGCCCGCAGTTCTGCCGCCGCATCGGAGTAGATGACGCCGCCGCCGGCCACAATGAGCGGGCGAGCGGATGCCCGCAGCACGGCGGCAGCCCTGGCGATCGCGGCTGGATCCGGCACAGTTCTGGGCACATGCCAGGTACGCGCCGCGAATAGCTTCTGCGGCCAGTCGAAGGCCTGCGCCTGGACGTCCTCAGGCAAGCAGATCGTCACTGCTCCAGCGTCCACCGGATCGGTCAGCGCCCGCATCGCGCCGAGCAGGGCGTCGGTCAGTTGCTCGGGCCTCCAAACGCGGTCGAAGAACCGCGATACCGGCCGGAACGCGTCGTTCACAGAGACGTCCCGCTGGCTGGGATGCTCAAGTTGCTGCAGCACCGGGTCGGCCACCCTGGTGGCGAATACGTCGGACGGCAGCAAGAGCACTGGCAGCCGGTTGACGGTCGCGAGCGCGGCGCCGGTAACCATGTTCGTGGCACCAGGACCAACCGAACTGGTGCAGGCCAGCACCGACATGCGATTGCGCATCCGGGCGAAGCCGACCGCGGCATGGACCATGCCTTGCTCGTTTCGGCCCTGGTAGTACGGCAGCGATGCCGGGCTCGACAGCTCCGCTGTCAGCAGCGCCTCACCCAGGCCTGCGACGTTTCCATGGCCGAATATCCCGAAGCATCCCTCGACCAGCCGGTGTACCGCGCCGTCGCGCTCGCTGTACTGCTGGGCCAGGAACCGGACGATCGCCTGGCCGACAGTCAGCCGAATGGTCGTGCGCACTGGTCGCGACAGTCCGGCTTCAGCCACGGCTCACCTCGGCCATCAGGGCCTCCACCTCGCCGGTTGTCGGCATCGCTGTCGAGCACTCCAGACGGGAGGCGACAATCGCGCCTGCAACGTTCGCGAATTGCAGCACACGCGCCAGCGGCCAGCCTGCCAGCAGCCCATGACACAGGGCGCCGCCAAAGCCGTCACCGGCCCCGATGCCGTTCAGTACCTGAACCGGAACCGGTGGTTGCCTGACCACTTCGTCCGCAGTCATCGCAAGCACCCCGCCCGGCCCTTGCTTGACGATTGCCAGCTCCACCCCGCGGTCCAGCAGCGCACGGGCCGCCCTATCCGGGTCGCTCTCATGGACCGCGGTGTAAACCTCATCCATGTTGCCGACGGCGATCGTCACGTGCGGCAGGGCGGTGGCAACCTGGCGGGCGGCCTCGTCGCGGTCCGGCCAGAACATCGGGCGGTAATCGAGATCCAGCACCGTCAGCGGGCGCCGGCCGCGGGCCTGCCAGGCCGCGTAATGGGCGTCCCGGCTCGGCTGCTGGGACAACCCGGTGACCGTCGCCCAGAACAAGCTCGCGTCCCGGCACGCGTCTAGGTCAAGTTCACCAGGATAAATCTCAAGATCCGGCGCCTTCGGGAGCCGGTAGAACCACAGCGGGAAGTTGTCTGGCGGGAAGATCTCGCAGAAGGCGAGCGGAGTTGGCAGGCCGGGAACCGCGCTGACGAAGACGTCGTCCACGCCCAGCGCTCGCAACGCCGTATGGACGAACAAGCCGAATGGATCGTCTCCGGTCCGGGTGATGACGGCGGCCCGCCTGCCGTGTCGTGCGGCGGCGACCGCGACGTTAGTCGCGCTGCCGCCGAGGAATCTGCCAAACCGGGCGACATCCTGGAGTGCCACCCCGGCCTGCAGCGGGTACAGATCCACGCCAACCCGCCCGATGGTCAGCACTTCGTAGGCGCTGCGAGCAGCAGCCGGCTCCGGCACTTGCATTACCAGCCGCGCGCGCGCAAGTACTGACGGTTCTGCCACTGCTGCTCGCTGGCCCGCCGGTAGGCCTCCGGATTACGGGGGAGCACGTCTTGCTCGACCACGATCCAGCCCGCGAATCCTCCAGCCCGCAAGGAGTCAAGCACCTCGTCAATCTGGCCATGGCCGGCTCCGAGCGGACAGAAGACGTCTCCCTCCCACAAGTCCATGGCCTTGGTGAAGGGACGCCCCGATTCCGACGGTCTGGCGTCCTTCAGGTGAATGTGGCTGACCCGGTCCCGCCAGCCTGCCAAGATCGCCACCGGATCGCCACCGGCAGCCACGAGGTGACCGGTGTCGAGGCACAGGGCGGCCGCGGTATTTTCCAGTACCCGGATCACGTCGTCCTGACTTGCGATCTGCGTGCCCACCTCGTTGTGCAGGCAGGCTTCATAACCTCGCTTGTCACACAGCGCGACGAGCTCGCCGATGGTGCGGTCGATGCGTTCGCGCGCGCTGGGCTCGGTGCCGGATTCAGTGGGAACGGGTGAGCCAATCAGCGCCACTGTAGGCCGGGGTAGGTATTCCCGCTCGAGGCCGGTCGCCACCGCATCAAACTGATCGCATACCAGCGCCAGTTCCGCCAGGCCGCTGGCTGGCGCCTCGTCCGTGGAGACATCGACCTCGACATAACCTCCGGTGAGCAGGAGGCCGCGAGAATCCAGCGCTGCCCGAAGATCAGCGCCGAGCCCCAGGTAGCCCAGCGGGCCGAGATCGATCCCCTGATAGCCAGCTGCGTGCACCGCGTCGAGGACCTCGGCCGCCTCCGGCACGCCGTCGCTTATCCCGACCGTGACTTCGAACGCCCCGTAGCTCACGGGCGCGTTGCCAATCTTGACCATCAGTTTCCTCACTGTCCTTCGGGGCGCCTATGCGCGCTTCTCATCGTCGCCGGCCAGCTGCCGACTGTGCCAGCTGCGTCACGCTGGCGCGGCGGTCAGCGGATCAGCTGCTAGCGCCGCGATAGTCAGGGCTGCGACCGCGTCTGCGACGGAGGCCCCGTTCCCCGTTCCCGCCCTGGCCGCCTGGGCGAAGTCCTCGGCCTGGAGGCGCAGGGCTTGGCCGAGGACTGTGTCGCCGTCAGCCGGGTTCAGAAACCACGCCGTGGCCGTTCCCAGGGTGCCGAAGACCTCCACCTTGCAGCTGTCGCCGCCGGGATGCCAGCGCCCCAGGCTCACCAACGCGGTGCTCCCCCCGTCCAGGGTGGCCACGAGCTGCGCGCAATCAGGGTCGCCGGCCGACGCGCCGAGCTGCGAGCCGGCCACGTGCACCGTGCCGAATTCCTGGCCGGTGAGCCACCGGATCTGGTCGAACTCGTGCACGCCCATGTCGATAAACATCCCGCCGCTGCTTGCCCGGAACGCTGCGGGGGGTGGCGCCTCGTCCCACTGGTAACAGTTAACCGCCAGGATGTCGCCGAGCTCACCAGCCATAATCCGCTGCCGCAACGCAACAAGGTCGGGTACGAACCGGCGCCAGTACGCTACTTGCAGCAGCAGGCCCGCGTTCTTCGCCACGGCGGCGCACTCGGCCGCCTCGCCAACGCTGAGCCCGCAGGGCTTCTCGCACAGCACCGGGATACCCCTGGCCACCACCTCGCGCACCAGCTCCACATGCCGATCGGTGGGAGCCGCGATGAGCACGCCGTCGATTTCCACGGCCGCGAGCAGCTGGTCCAGGCTGGCGAATGCCGGGATGCCGGAATCGCGCAACAGCGACCGCGTCGCAAGCTGTGGCTCCACCACTCCGGCGACTGCAACGCGGCTGGAACCGTCGATCGCCGCCAGATGGGTGCGCCCCATTCGCCCGGCGCCCATCAGGCAAAGCCGGAAGCGGCCGTCGGCGGGCGCCAGCCAATCCGAGTTGGCCGTGTCCATGTGCATTCCTCTCATTGTCCGCGCGCCTGCTTCACGTCGCGGCCGGGTCACAGCTCGCGGCGAGTTGTGCGAGCAGTGTCATTTCTCGTCAGCGCTGAGGGCGCCGTCAGCCATTCTCCCGTCCGCCATCCAGCGCGCTTCTAGCTGGGCGACCAGTGCCGCCAGGGTTTCGGCGTGCTCTTGGATCCAGCCGAGCCGGACGGGAATCACCCGCTCGGCGAGACTGGACTCCGAGGCGTGCTGGTCGACGAGCGCGCCGCCTTGCTCATCCGGATGAGCGATCGCATCGAGCGTCCTGATGATGCGGCGCCGCAGGTACTCTTCGGTGCCAGCGACCTGGACCGTGCGGCTGCCAAAGTAGGACTCGCCGGTGGCGTCTCGCGCCGTCGCGGTGACTATGAGCCACTGATCGTCGTCACCGGATCGCGTGGTCACGTACGCGCCCGTTGAGTCGTTCGTCCGCTCGCCGCCGGTGATTACCCAGTCCACTGCGGACAGCCCGAGGCTCGCTGACTGGGCCCCGTCAAGGTACCAGCCGACCTGCTGGCCGGCGCCGACCATCTCGCCTTCGCCGATGTACTGGCCCTCGCCACAGGTCGGCCCGTGGATCAGCAGCGACCGGTGCGCCAGCCGCCGGACCACGTTCTCGGTGATCTTGCCCACGGCCGGGTCTGCCAGCGCCAGCGGCCAGTCTGTCGTGCCGACCGAGAAAACGATTCCGCCGGACGGAGCCGTCCTGATCATCATCGCGGCATTAGCCTGCTCTTGGCCCGCCACCCAGCCCGCAGACAGTTTCGCGAGGGCCAGCACGACCCGGCCGCCGCCCCCGCCGCGGCGGTGCTCGCTCAGCCGGGGCGGGTCGGACTTGCGCTCCAACTGCACTCCGTCGGTCTCATAACCGATGACCGGAGTGGCCGCGCCGCCGCTGATGCCCGCTGCCGGGATCTCAACGTCGTCGAAGACCCAGTGGCTGGGCACGACCGGCTGATAGGCGTCGATCGCGCGGCGGCCGTCCCACCAGCCACCACCCCAGGCACCGCTGGCCATGGTGAGCCAGTCTTCGCGATCATTGACGTGCCAGAGCGCGCCGATGTGGCCGGACCCGTCCCCTTCCGGCGAGCCGCCGGCCATCTTGGCGCAGAACAAGCGATCCCCGGACGCAGCGAACTCCACCTCGAAGCACGCCATGTCGCCGGCGAAGAAGCACACGTTGCCGCCGCGATCGACGAACTCCAGCAGCCGCCGCCTCATCTGGCTGCTCCAGTACTCGTCGTGTCCGGCGCTGATAACCAGGGCGTCCTGCTCGAGGAGCGTGCTGTCGTAGTGCAGGTCGAAGTCCGAGCAATAGGTGACCGGGTCGCCACGGCCCTCCAGCCAGGTGACGAACGGCGCATCCCAGTGCGCGAACGTCTGCCGCCGTGAGCCGCGCGCGTACGCGTCCGGGGCGTCGCCCTCCATCACCCGGCCGCCGACCCCGCCGTTGCCTGGGCGTTGCAGGCTGGCCACATAGCCCTGCGCCGACCAGTCCCGCACCCAGGTCGCCCCGGCGTACAGACTCGCGCCGCCGAGCTGGTTGTAGGCCGCATAGGTGGCGGTAGGGAGCTTGTAGATGATCTTCCGGCGATCGCCGGGGCCATCCCGCCGGAGGATGAACAGGCAAGCGTCGGATCGGGTCGCGAGTTCAAGGCCGGGCTCGACCAGCTCAAGGCTGCCGTCCGCCGCGGCCGGGACGGGCACCGCGACGTAGATCCCGTCCTGCAGGTCGTCGCCAAGGTGGATTGAGTACCGTGGCCAGCCCCAGGCCTCATCGGGCCGGCCCAGCGGCAGGTCGCGGCCGTCGTAACGGCCGGCCGGGCCGGCACCTCCTCGACCGTTGCGCCGTACCGGAAGAGCCGGACGCCGAAGGCGGGGTGCTGCGTCGACACATGCAGCCGGAGATCCTCGTCGGCCGCGATGGTCAGCGGCCAGGCGTAGCAGCGGGTCACGCGCGATCCTTCCTGGCGGTCAGCCGCCTGCCCATGGCCCGTTCTCCGGATAGTGGCAGGCGACCTGATGGTGGGCATCGATGGTGTGCAGCGGCGGCGTCTGAAGCTCGCAGCGCTGGTCGGCCTTCCAGCAGCGGGTACGGAACCGGCAGCCGGACGGCGGGTTAGCCGCGCTGGGCACCTCGCCCTTGAGCAGGATCCGCTGCCGCCCTCGTTCCCTTGCCGGGTCGGGAACCGGGACCGCCGACAGCAGCGCGGTGGTGTACGGGTGAGCCGGACGCTGGTAGATGAGGTCGGCCGGGCCCTGCTCCACGATGACGCCGAGGTACATCACGGCCACGTCGTCAGCGACCTGGCGCACGACGGCCAGGTCGTGCGCGATGAAGAGGTAAGCCATATTGCGCGTCCGCTGCAGATCGCGGAGCAGGTTCAGGATGCTCGCCTGGATGCTGACGTCGAGCGCCGAGACCGGCTCATCGAGGACGATGGTCTGCGGCTCGAGCGCCAGGGCGCGGGCGATGCCGATCCGCTGCCGCTGACCGCCGGAGAACTCGCCGGGGAAACGCACGCCCGCAGCGGGGTCGAGGCCGACGCTTGTCAGCAGGGCGCGGACCCGCGCCGCCCGGTCCGGCACCTTGTGCACGATCAGCGGCTCGCCCACGATCTCTCCCACCGACAGGCGGGGATTAAGCGAAGAGTAAGGGTCCTGGAAGACCATCTGGATCTGCCGCCGGACCGGCCGAAGTCCATTGTCGTCGAGACCGGTGAGTTCCCGACCGTTCAGCGTGATGCTTCCCGAGGTCGGCTCGTCCAGCCGCATGAGCAGCCGCGCCAGCGTCGACTTGCCGCAGCCGGACTCGCCGACCAGTGCGAGGCAGCGTCCGGCGCGCAGGTCCAGGCTGACGCCGGACACCGCCTGCACCAGCGCGGTGGAGCGGAACTGCGCGCCGCGCACCCGGAAATTCTTCGTCAGGTCCCGCACGGCCATGACGACGTCCGAGCCATCTCCGGCCGCCGGGAGCACCTCGGCCGGGAGTACCTCCGCGGGCCGCAGGTCCGCCCACGTCAGCGTGGGCAGCCCGGACCCGTTCGGGGTATCGGCACCGTCGGTGTCCGGGCGAGCGAAATGGCAGGCAGCCAGGTGGCCAGGACCGACGGTCACCAGCGACGGCTGCTGCCCGCAGGCCTCCGCCGCGATCGGGCACCGCGGCGCGAAAGCGCACCCGGCACCGTAGCCAATGCCCGACGGCGGCGTTCCTGGGATCGACGGCAGCCTGTCACGGCGCATGTCCAGGGCCGGCAGCGAGGCGAGCAGCCCGGCGGTGTACGGCATCCGGGGCCGGGCGAAGACGTCATCGACAGAGCCGATCTCTGCCGCCTTGCCGGCGTACATCACCAGTACCCGGTCGGCGACCCCGGCCACGACGCCGAGGTCATGGCTGATCAGGATCATCGCTGCGCCGGTCTCGCTGCGGATCGACCGCAGCATGTCGAGAATCTGTGCTTGCACGGTCACGTCGAGCGCAGTGGTCGGCTCGTCCGCGATGAGCAGTTCTGGCTCGTTGGCGATCGCCATCGCGATCACGACACGCTGCCGCATCCCGCCCGACAGCTCATGCGGGAAGCGTCGCGCCATCTGCTCCGGCTCCGGCAGCCCGACCGCCGCAAGCAGGTCAACCGCCCGGCGCCAGGCCTGCGCCCGCGCTATCTTGCGGTGCAGCCGGACGCATTCCGCAACCTGCCAGCCGACGGTGTACATGGGGTTCAGCGCGGTCATCGGATCCTGGAACACCATCGCGACCCGCGCACCGCGAATGTTCTGCCAATCTGCCTCGCTGCCGGTCAGCAGTTCCCTGCCGTGCAGCCGGACCGATCCGGTGACCCGGGCAGCACGGGGCAGCAGGCCCAGAATCGCCAGCGCGAGCATGGTCTTGCCGGAGCCGGACTCCCCGACGACGCCGATCGTCTCCCCGGGCGCGATGCCGAAGCTGATGCCGCGGACGGCCTCGACAGCCCCGCTCTCGGTACCGATGACAACAGCAAGGTCGCTGACTTCAAGCAACGGGGCGCCAGGCGAGGGCGGCGCATCGCTGCGCGATGCGCCGCCCTCCCGTTCGGCAGGGCCTTCCGCAGCTGACCCGCGCTGGCCAGACCACGGCCACCGACGGCCAGTCGGGACGCTGCGAAATGCCGTCACCGGGCCCTCCTTCATGTGCGCGCGAGTCAATCTGGCTTGGTTAAGAGTTGATTGGTTACTTGATGTACAGCGTGTTGTAGTTGATCGCGTCCATCGCCTCGCTGTACACGTATCCGCCGACCCGGGCCGACACGAAGTCGTACCACTTCGGGTTGAGCAGCGGAGCATAGGGCGCCTGCTGCGACATGATCTGCTCGTCGAGCGCCTCATACGCCGTCTGCCGTGCCGCTCCCTGCAAGACGACCGCCTTGTTGAAGGGCGAGATGAAGGACGGATCGGCGAACCTGGCCATGTTCGCCAGCGCGTCCGGCGTCTGCGGGTCGAGGCCGGTATTGATGATGGCCTCGCCGTCCGGGAAGTCGAGCGACCACGGCTCGATCCCCATCGGAACCTTGGCCTTGTAGTTGACGATGTAGGAACTGTTGACGCTGTTCGGCGAGCCGACGATCTGGACGTTGATCCCGATGGCCTTCAGGTTGGACTGGATCACCTCGGCCATGGGGATGAAGCCGGGCGTGTCGTTCTGCGTGCGGAGCGCGAGCGTGACCGGCGTCTTCACGCCCGACTCCTGCATGAGCTTCTTGGCCATCGCGAGATTCGGGGTGTTCGGATAGATCGTGTACTGCTTATAGTCCGTTTGACCGGGCGGAATGATCTGGTCGCTCGGGCTGCCCGCTAGCGGACCGCCCCACTGCTTGAGGATCTCGGTGCGGTTGACTGCGTAATTGATGGCCTTGCGCACGTCCAGGTTGTTCAGCGGGGGGACCTGGTTGTTCAGGAAGATGTAGGTCAGCGACGGCCGCGGCGACACGTGAATCTGGCTTTGCAGCGCCGCGTTCGATGACAGCTTGATGATGTCGGCGGTGCCCAGGTTCGAGGTCTGGAAGTCAAGCTGGCCCGCCTGGATCTGCTCAACGGCCTGGGTGGACTGATCGCCGATGGTGAAGACGATCTTGGCCACGTGCCCGCGGGCGCCGAGCGCCTGGTCATACTGCTTATTGAAGACCAGGACGATCTGCCGGCCAGGCGAATAGGACTGAAGCTTGAACGGCCCGCTCGCGTACTTCTCCTCGAGCGCGCCCGTCTCCATCGGCTTCAGCGCAGTGCCGGCCGGCACCGGGCACGTGGTCGGCAGCGCGGCCTTGTACAGGAAGGCGCCGTCCGGCGAGGTCAGGTGGAAGGACACCGTGTTGGACGTCGTGGTGATGCCGGGCACCACCTTCGACTTGCCCGCCATGTAGGCGGTCGCACCGACGACGTTGGTGAAGTACACCCCCGTACCTGTGTCGATGGCCGGAGCCATCAGCCGCATGAAGGTGTACTTGATGTCGGCCGGAGTGATCGGCTGGCCGTCAGAGAATCTCGCCCCCGGCCGGAGCGTGAAGGTATACGTCAATCCGTTGTCGGTCACCGCAGGCAGGTTTGCGGTCCCGGGAACGACGTCGGTGCCGCCCGGGCCGGCTACGTCGGCGTAGCGGACCAGCGTGGTGCACAGGGCGTTGGCAAGGCCCCAGGTGACCGCGAAGTACCAGCGGTTGGGGTCCATGCTGTCAATCGCGCCCGACGACATGGCTCCCATCAGCGTGCCAGTGGCCACGCCAGTCTTCGGAGCCGCCGAACTGGCGGGCGTCGCGCCGCCGCCGCCGCGCTATTGGCGCCCGAGGAGCATGCTGCCAGCAGCAGCGCGAACGCAGCGCAGAGCGCGCCGGCTCCGGCTAGCCGACGCCGGCTCGCCTTTCCTGTCATCGTAGTATTCCTGGTCATCGCTGTCTCCGATCCTTTAGCCTCCGGCTTATTTGCGGTATGCACATTCCTTTTCTGTCCCCTCCGGTTGCTTATTCGAATAGTCAGTGGCGGCGTTTCAGCCGGTTAGCCGTCGCAGCCGCGGATCGAGAACCGTGTGCATGAGATCCACGACCGTATTGGCGAAGACGGCAATCAGGGCAGCGACGATAACGACGCCGGTGATGACCGGGTAGTCGAGATTCTCTATGGCGGACAGACCCGTATAGCCAAGGCCGGGAATGGCGAACACCGTCTCGACGAAGAACACTCCGGTCAGTGCGGTGGCAATGTCCGCGCCAAGCAGCACGGTCACGGTAGGCGCCACGTTCCGGCCGACATGGCGTGTCATGATCCGGGCTGTTGAAGCGCCCTTGGCTTTCGCCGTCCGGGCGTAATCTTCACCGAGCTGCTCAGCGGTGAGCGTCCTGATGAACCTGATGTAAACAGCAGCGAAGCCGACCGCCAGGGTTATCCACGGCAGGATGAGGTGGTAGGCCCACTGCACCGGGTTCTGGCCGAAATCGACGTACCCCTCGATGGGAAATATCGTGGTGCCGATCGGCAGGACCCGCAGGCCGAATAGGACTCCCTGGGTCGGCTGGTAACCGAAAATGTAAGAGATCATCGGGGCAAGCCAGAACACCGGTATCGACATGCCGAGTATTGCGACGGTGCGGCCGGCGATATCCCCGAATGAGCGCGGCCGCAGGCCCGCGTAACTGCCGACGGGGGCAGCGATCGCCAGCCAGACCACCGCAGCGCCCAGAACCAGCGATGTGGTCGCCCTGGTGGCGGGCCACAAAATGGCCGAGACCGGCCGCATCTGCACGTAGGAGAAGCCGAAGTTGCCGTGAATCAGATGGTTCAGGAAGATCACGTACTGCTGCCAGTACGGCTTGTTCAGGCCGAGGCTCTTGGCTACCAGCGCGACCTGCTGCGGGGTCGCGTTCTTGCCGGCGATCCGCTGGGCCGGCGACGCACCGGTAAAGCGAGCGATGACGTAGAACAGCAGCCAGGCGAGCAGCGTCACCATCAAGACCTGGACGATCGCGCCGAGCAGTCGCTGCGCGACGACCCTTCTCATCGGCTGCCCTTTGGATCAAGCGCGTCCCTGATGCCGTCGCCCAGCAGGTTGAAAGCGAGCATCGTGACGACCAGGGCCAGCCCCGGGACCAGTGCCAGGCTGATATCGACCTGGTACAGGTTTGAGGTCACTGCGTCCGACAGCATCTGCCCCCAGCTGGCCGTCGGCGGTGGCACTCCGACGCCCAGGTACGACAGCCCGGCCTCGAAGATGATGTTGTTGGCGATGATTGACGTCCCGTAAACCAGCAGGGGTCCCCAGACCTGCGGCAGCAGATGGACGACCAGGATCCGCCGCGGCCGCGCCCCGACGCTCCGTGCGGCCGCGACGAACGTCATCTGCTTGGTCGCGATCGTGGCTCCGCGGACGATCCGCGCCGGGTAGTACCAGGTGAAGAGCGCGATGATGATCACCACGTTCAGCAGTCCTGGTCCGACCACAACCGCGATACCCACCGCAAGCAGCAAGTTGGGGAACGCCATCGCGGTCTCGGTCAGCCTGTTCACGACGCTGTCGATCCAGCCGCCCAGATAACCGGCGAGCAGGCCGAGCGAGACTCCGATGATCAGCGCGAGGGCCGTCGCGGCGGTCGCGACCAGCAGCGAGATCCTCGCGCCGTAGAGCACGCGCACCAGCTCGTCCCGGCCGAGCGCATCGGCGCCGAGCACGAACAGGCTGCCGTGCGGGTTGTGCACCTGACCATTCGGGAAGTAGGTGCGCTGCATCACGCTGAGCGGCTTGCCGTTGGCAGCAAGCGCGTTCGCGAACTGCTCGTTCGGCGCGTGCCCGGTCAGATGGGCGGCAAGCGGACCGCCGATGGCGGCGGCCAGCACGAGCAACACCAGCAGGCTGAAGGCGAAGATGGACACCGGGTCGTGCCGGAGCCGGCGCAGGGCCGTGGCCCGCAGTCCGGCCGGCCGAGCGCCACCGGGCTCAAGGTCGATGCCCTGCATGTCAATAGTCATCGCTCACGCCCAGCGGCGGTCGACTCGCGGATCACCAGGTAACCGTCCAGGATCGCGACCTGGCGGGCATCGGCGGTCTTGCTGAGCAGGGCGTCGACCGCAAGGGCGCCAAGCTCCTGCTTCGGCTGCGCGACGGTGGTCAGGCCGGGGTTGGTGTAAGCGGCGAACTGGATGTCATCGATGCCGACAACCGACACGTCGGCCGGGACGCGCCAGCCGGCCCGGTGCGCTGCTCGTAGCGCGGCCACTGCCGAGAGATCGTCATACGCCACCATCGCGACCGGCGGCTCGGCATCGCGCAGAAATTCGGCCACCGCGGATTCCCGGCTCTCCAGGATCGGTGACTGCGCTGACAAGACCGGCTGGGGCCACAGTCCGGCTGCCTCAAGAGCTTGCTGGTAGCCCACCAGCCGGAGCAAGCTCGAGCGCACATTGGGGCCGCGCAGGTGGACAAAGCTGGTGTGGCCGAGACCAATGAGGTGATTGGTCGCCAGCAGGCCGGCTGCGACATCGTCGAAGGTGATATGGCACATCGAGTCGGTCGCACGGCGCACGTCGAACTGCGTAATGCGCTTGCCGATCGGACTGCCGACCGTGGTGTCAAAGAGCTGAGCAGGCACTTCGGCGTCACCGTTGATGATCGCGACGTGCATGCCCTCCTCCACCGCACGTCTCAGCAGCCGCGGGCTGCCGGTCGGCGAGACTGCGATGAACTCGGTGACCTGCTCGGAGAGAAATACCTCCAGCGCCTCTGACTCCAGGTCCTCCCGGCCCTCGGCCGCGAAGAATAGCGGTTGGTAGCCGAGGCTGCGAGCGCGGCTCTGAATACCGAGGACGACGTCCCCGACGTAACCGTCACCCACGCTCTGGACGACGACGCCGATCAGCGACGTTGACTTCGTACGCAGCCTGCGAGCCGCGGCGGATGGCCGGTACTGAAGGCGCTCGGTCATCTCGGCCACGGCGGTCCGGGTCGCGACGCTGATCGCTAGGTCGTTCTTGAGAGCCCGGCTTACGGTGGCAGTCGACACTCCGAGGGCAGCGGCTACGTCCTTCATCGTTACCCGCCCGGTCATCGTCGGCGGGCCGCAACGTAAGCCGGGCGCGCGGCCCACCACAGGCTGGTCATGGATTGGCGCGACCGCGCAGGTCTCGGGCCAAACATGTGCACCACTCCTTCCTGGGACATGACAGAACGGATGGTGCAACTAGCAGCTACCGGGCTCCGAGGGATTGGTTAATCGATTGCGGATTAAACGATTGCATTGACGGAAACGAGCTGTCAAGAGTCATTTAGGTAACGGGACGCTTGCGCGAACCTGGCCCGCTGGGCTGACCCAGCGCTGCCTCGCGCGCTGCCCCGCAACCAGAGAAGATGGCGCCATGTCCACTCGCTACTCGGCACTCAGCCACCTTGAGTGCTCGCGCTGCAGGGCCCGGTACGAGGCCAGTCAGTTGCAGGGCACCTGTGCCTGCGGATCACCCCTGATGGCGCGCTACGACCTTGCGCTGGCGGGCCAGCTTGTCGCACCCGCAGACCTGACGGCCCGGCCGCCTACGCTGTGGCGCTACCACGAGCTGCTGCCCGCCAGCGCGCAAGAACGCGTCGTTACCTTCGGCGAGGGCATGACTCCGCTGACAGACCTGCCGCGGATAGGCCACGCGCTCGGCACGCCAGGTCTGCTGATGAAGGACGAGAGCCTGCTGCCGACGGCCACGTTCAAGGCCCGCGGCGCCGCGGTCGGCGTTTCTCGCGCCGCCGAACTCGGCGCGGCCGGGGTGGCAATGCCAACCAACGGCAACGCCGGCGCAGCTTGGTCGGCCTACTGTGCCCGAGCCGGCCTGCCCTGCCTGATCGCAATGCCGCAAGATGCCCCGCTCATCACCCGGGCAGAATGCGTCGCAGCCGGGGCTGAGCTTGAGGTGGTGCCCGGGCTGATCGGCGACGCGGCGGTCGTCGTGTCGGCCCTGCTCGCGGCACGGTCCGGCTGGCAGGACGTCTCGACGCTGCGCGAGCCCTACCGGCTCGAGGGCAAGAAGACCATCGGCTTTGAGATCGCTGAGCAGCTGGGCTGGCGGATCCCGGACGTGGTGATCTGCCCCGTCGGTGGCGGCGTCGGCCTTATCGGCATCTGGAAGGCGCTCGGCGAGCTTGCCAGCCTCGGCTGGATCGGGCCCGACCTGCCACGGTTGGTCGCGGTGCAGGCAGCCGGGTGCGCGCCCGTGGTCGAAGCGTTCAAGGCCGGCGCGGAAACCACCGCACCGTGGCCGGACGCCGCCACCATCGCGTTCGGGCTGACGGTGCCCGCGCCGGTGGGTGGCGCCCTCATCCTGGCTGCGCTGCGGGCCACCGGCGGCACCGCGATCGCGGTCACCGACGCCGAGCTGCTCGCGGCCCAGGCCGTGCTCGCGCGCACCGAGGGCGCCTGGATCTGCCCGGAAGGCGCCGCCTGCATCTCCGCCGTCGGGCAACTACGGGAGTCCGGCTGGCTGTCCGAGCGCGACGAGGTCGTCGTCCTGAATACCGGGGCCGGCCTCAAGTACACGCAAACCGCCGCTACCGTCGCATAACGGCAAGCTGACGGCCCGCCATGCAATGCGATGCCCTACTCAGCAACCAGGGCAGCCCGGACGTGTTAACTACATGCGGCTCCAACAGCGAGGGCGAGACACGTGACGACGAAGAGTCCGGCCGCCGACCCGCCGCGGCACCCGGATTCGATCCCCTCCTACTCGGCCGACGAACTGATCCGTGAGCTGCACCGGTCGCACGCGCTGACCTTGATCCGCACGGCCAGGCTGCTGCTCCGAGACCAGGCCGCCGCCGAAGACGCCGTTCAGGACGCGTTCCTCGGCCTCTACCGTGCGCTGCCCAGGCTCACCGATCACGGCCAGCTACTGCCCTACCTGCGGACGGCCGTTATCAATCGGTGCCGGAGCGAGCTGCGCGGACGGCAGCGCGCGGCGGCCCGCGCGGTCCCGCCTGAACTGCCGCAATCGTCCTCGCAGGACCCCGCGATGGCGGTCCCGGAGCGCCACGCCGTGCTCGACGCGGTCGGGCGGCTGCCTCGACGGGCCCGGGAAATCCTGGTGCTCCGCTACTACCTCGGGCTATCCGACGATCAGATCGCGGCAACGCTGCGCATAAGCCGCGGCACCGTCTCGTCGACCGCGTCGCGCGCCCTCGACGTCCTCGCGACCACCCTGCGGGAGGAAATGTGAGCGCCATCGAAGATCTGCTGACGGCTGCATTCGAGGCCGATGCGCAGCTGATTCGAGAGCAAGACGTGCCGCCACTGACGCTCCGCGGCCTGCCGCGCTCGCGTCAGAACTTGTCGTCCGCGGCTTACTAAGCTCGTCATTCCGCTCGCCGCGGCCGCTGCCGCGATAGCGGTCGTGCTTGCCGCCGAGGTTCTCGTTCCCCGGCTGACTGCGGGACCCGGCGGCAAAGGGCAAGCGCTATCGCAAGGGGCACGCGTCGCTCTGTTCGGCACATCAGCTGGCGTCCGGCAGCCGCGCTACCTGGTCGGCATATACCAGGGGACGAGCGGCGACATCGGGGTCTACGCCGCGCGCACCGGAGCGATGATCGCTCATGTCAGCCCGCCGCGGCCGGGCCTGAACTTCACCGCCACGGCGGCTACCGCAAGCGGCTTGTCGTTCGTGGTCGCGGCAGCGCCTAGGTCGAGCCCGTGTGAGACATGGTTCTACCGGCTCACGCTGTCCTCGACAGGCCGGGTGGCAAGCCTCGCCCCGCTGCTGATGGTCCACGGCGAGATCATTCCGGCCAGCGGCCTGACGGCTAGTGCCGACGGCCGGACCGTCGCCTATACCGCCAACGGATGCGGCCAGGGCAACGGCTGGCTGGGCGTGCTCAATGTGACGACCCGCAAGGTCAGGACCTGGCGCGCCGACGCCGAGGACCTATGGAGCCTGTCGCTGTCAGCGACCGGCCGGCTGGTCCTGTACGTGAACTCAACGGTCTACGGCGGCGACGGGTCGGTCCAGGTATTGCGGACCGATGCCCGGCCCGGCACGCTGTCCAAGCGCGCCAGGGTCGTCGTGCCTGGCGCCGCCGGAGTCGGCGCAGACGGGAGCGTGGCCCTGACGCCGGACGGCGCGACCGTGCTGGCGTGCACCGAAAGAGGCACTGGGTCCCCAGGTCAGCGCACCGCGACGCTGTCCGCCGTCGCCGTGGCGACGGGCAGTCCGCTGGGTATCGTGCACACCTGGCGGAACCCCGCTGCGGCACCGTGCATGATAAGCGCAGCGCCGGCAGGCGGCTACCTGATCCTGTCCGACATCTCGCCGGAGGGGATCGGTACCGAACTGGATTTGATCACTGGCCACTGGTGGCGGATCGGCAGCGGCGACCAGAACCCGCCCATCGGACTGTCGTGGTGAGCTATACGCCGGGTCAGCAGATCTTGTGCACCCAGCCGTGCAGGTCTGGCAGCTGGCCGAACTGGAGGCCGAGCAACTGCTCGCGGAGCTTCATGGTGACCGGACCCGGCTGTCCGCCGCCGACGGTCCAGCCGCCCGTCGCTCCCTTCACCACGCCGACCGGCGTGATCACGGCAGCGGTGCCGCAGGCGAAGACCTCGGTGATCTCGCCTGACTCGCAGCCCGCCCGCCATTGCTCGACCGAGATCGAGCCCTCGGCCGCCGGGATGCCAAGGTCGGGCGCCAGCGTCAGGACGGAATCCCGGGTGATTCCTGGCAGCAGGGTGCCGGTCAGGGCCGGCGTCATGATCCGGGCGTTGCCGCCGGAGCCGTACACGAAGAAGAGGTTCATCCCGCCCATTTCCTCGACCCAGCGGTGTTCCGCGGCGTCCAGCCAGACCACCTGCTCGCAGCCATGGCTCAGCGCCTGAAGCTGACCGGCAAATCCGGCCGCGTAGTTGCCGCCGGTCTTCGCCTCGCCTGTGCCGCCGGGAGCGGCCCTGGTGTACTCCTCGGCTAGCCAGACCGATACCGGCTGCACTCCGCCGGCAAAGTAAGCGCCGGCCGGCGAGGCGATCACCGCGAACAGATAAGAGCTCGACGGCCGGCTCACGCCCAGCCCGACATGCGTCGCGATCATGAACGGCCGGAGGTAGAGGCTCTGCCCGGGGGCCGATGGGACCCAGTCGCGGTCCTGGGATACCAGTAGCTCGATCGCCCGGAGGAAGGCTTCCTCGGGTAGCTGCGGCATAGCCATGCGTGCTGCCGACCGGTTGAACCTGGCGGCGTTTGCCCCCGGCCGGAATGCCACGATGGGGCCGGTAGCCTGCCGGTAGGCCTTCAGGCCTTCGAAGATCTCCTGGGCATAGTGGAAGACCTGGCTGGCCGGATCCATGCTGAACGGGCCGTACGGACCCAGCTGACCGTCGTGCCAGCCGCGCTCGGCCCGCCAGGCCATCGTCACCATGTGATCGGTGAATACCCGGCCGAATCCCGGCTGCGCCAGCAGTTCGGCACGCCGCTCGTCCGGTACCGGGTGCGCGGACAGATGGATCGCGAACTGAATATCAGCGCCTGCAGCCATCGGGATCCTCCTTGGTCAGGGCTGGCGCCGTTGCCAGGCCCCACCAGATCAACGCTAGCCCGCCACCTGCTCTGCTATGTCGTCGCCGATCTCCTCAGTAGTGCGCGGCGACCAGGCGCCTTGCCGTTCTAGCAGGTCGTCCGACACCGCCTGCTCGATCCGGGCCGCTTCGCCACGGAGGCCGAGGTGCTCGCACAGCATTGCCGCCGACAAGATCGCCGCAGTCGGATCCGCCTTGTGCTTTCCGGCGATGTCGGGCGCGCTGCCGTGTACCGGCTCGAATGTGCTCGGCGCGGTCCGGTCCGGGTTGATGCTGGCACCAGCGGCGAGGCCGATCCCGCCGGCCACGGCGGCCCCGATCGAGGTGAGGATGTCGCCGAACATGTTGTCGGTCAGGATTACGTCGAAGCGCTCAGGCTGGGTGAGGAAGTACACCGCAGCCGCATCCATGTGGCAGTACTGCGTGGCAACGCTCGGATAATCAGCGGCCGCCTCAGTTACCGTGCGCCGCCACAGGTCACCGGCATAGGCCAGCACGTTTGTCTTGTGGACCAGGGTCAGCCGCCGCCGGGGCCGGTCGGCGGCACACTGCAGCGCGTACCTGGCTACCCGGCCGACGCCGAATGCGGTGTTGATGCTCTCCTGCGTCGCCACCTCGGCGGGCGTGCCCTTGCGCATGATCCCGCCGGCCTCGATGTACGGGCCCTCGGTGCCCTCGCGGACGACCAGCATGTTCACCGACTCTGACCGGACGCCTACCAGCGGCGAGGCTACGCCCGGATACAGCCGGACCGGGCGCAGGTTGACGTACTGATCAAATTCGAACCGCAACCTGAGCGCCAGGCCCCGTTCCAGGACGCCGCTCGGCACGCTCGGATCACCGACGGCACCGATCAGGATCGCGTCGTGCCCGGCGATCTCAGTGAGCACCGAATCGGGCAGCACCTCTCCGGTCCGGTTCCAGCGCGCCGAGCCCAGGTCGTAACTGGTCGGCTCGATTGCGAGCGTGCCGACGGCGCGCAGCACCTTGATGGCTTCGGCCACGACCTCAGGGCCGATGCCGTCGCCGCCGATTACCGCGAGCCGGATGCTTTGTGCTGCCACGGCAGTACCTTACTGGCCAGTTGGCGCCGCGTGGCAACAACTCGCGGCCAGCGGGCTGGCTGGGGGCCCGGCGATGCCGCAGCTCAGGAGATCAGATCCGGATCCAGGTCGACCACCCGGGCCAGCCCGGCCCCGATTTCAGCCGCGATCTCGGCCAGCGCATCGGCCGGGACTGCGGAGTCCACGGTGAGCAGGATCAGGGCGTCACCGCCCTGGGCGTGCCTGCAGACCTGCATCCCGGCGATGTTGACCTGTCGGCTGCCAAGAATCCGGCCGACGGTACCGACCACTCCGGGCCGGTCGCAGTAGCCAAGGACCATCATGTGCTCAGCGGGCGCGATCTCGGCGTCGAGCCCGTTGACCTCGACGA
Organism: uncultured Actinomycetota bacterium; assembly: GCA_963787665.1. GTDB lineage: Bacteria > Actinomycetota > Actinomycetes > Streptosporangiales > Streptosporangiaceae > JAJYUU01. The sequence goes on along the minus strand of CAWBDZ010000011.1, from coordinate 1,257,990 downwards.
TTCGCTCGGCCTGCCGTAGGCCGGTGAGAGTGCCGCTGACCGACACCAGCTGGCCATCGGGCGCGGTGCCGCGCAGCGTCAGCAGATTGCGCCAGTCCCGGCTGACCTCATCGGTGCTGAGGGTCACCTCGACGCCGTGCTCCTTGGCCACCAGCGGCGCGTTGACGTAGGTGACCGGTTCCTCGGTCACCTCGCCGAACAGGCCCTTCATCGCGGCCAGTTCCAGCACGCCGACATCGAGGCTGGCAATCTCGCCCTTGGCCTCGATAGCGATCACCGCGGTGGCGCCGCCAGCCAGCGCGGTGAAGATCCGGCCGAGCTTTTCCACCAGCGGGAACCACGGCCGGAGCTCCTCGGCCACAGCGCCGCCTTGGACGTTAACGGCGTCCGGCACGAACTCGCCGCCAAGCGCTAGTCTTACCGACCTGGCGACCTGGGTGCCGGCTTTCTCCTGCGCCTCTGTGGTGCTGGCCCCCAGGTGCGGCGTGACAACGACGTTATCGAAGCCGAACAGCGGGCTGTCGGTGCACGGCTCCTTCGCGTACACGTCCAGCGCAGCGCCGGCAACCCGGCCGTCGGCGAGCGCGCGGGCCAGCGCGGCCTCGTCCACGATCCCGCCGCGGGCGGCGTTGACGATGCGCACCTCCGGCTTGACTATGTGCAGTTCGCGTTCGCCGATGATCCCGGCAGTCTCGGCGTTCTTCGGCAGGTGCACGCTGATGAAGTCCGCCTCCGCCAGCAGCTCGTCCAGCCCTGTCATGCGGACGCCGAGCTGCGTGGGCCGGGCCGGGGGCACGTACGGGTCGTAGGCGATCACCGTCATCCCGAAGGCAGCCAGCCGCTCGGCCACCAGGACGCCTATCCGACCAAGGCCAAGGATGCCGACGACTTTGTCCTGCAGCTCGACGCCGGTATAGGCCGACCGCTTCCACTCGCCGCTGCGCAGCGCGAACATGGCCTGTGGCACGTTGCGGGCGAGCGAGAGCAGCAATGCGACCGCATGCTCGGCGGCGCTGACGATGTTCGAGGCTGGGGCGTTCACGACCATCACTCCAGCCCTGGTCGCGGCTTCGACGTCGACGTTGTCGAGGCCGACGCCTGCGCGGGCGACCACCCGCAGCCGCGGCCCGTGCGCGATCGCCTCCGCGTCGACCTGAGTGGCACTGCGCACGATCACGGCGTCGGCGTCGGCAAGGGCGGCAAGCAACTCGTTCCGGTCGGCGCCGTCGGCATAGCGGACCTCAAAGGAGGCCTCAAGCAGCGCGATGCCCGCGGCGGAGAGCTCTTCGGCCACGAGAACAACGGGTGCAGGCACAGCGGGCCTCCGGGATAGTCAGCGTCGGAATGGCCAGTCTATCGACCGAGGTAGGACTGAATACGTTCACAAATAGCGCCCACCCGAGCCGGCGCCCATGCCTTGCGGACGCCTATGTCGCGGCGGCGGGGGCGGCTTCGTCCTCATTTGGCCCACTGGCCGGGTACGCAGCCTTGAACTCCGGTGCCATAAAGGCCACGGCGCCTGCCGGCATCGGGCGCGCGACCAGGTAACCCTGACCTAGACCGCAGCCCATCGCGCGCAGCAGCTCGAGTTGCTCGGGCCGCTCGATGCCCTCGGCCACGATCTCAATGCCAAGATCATGGCCGACCTGGACGATGGTCCGAGTCAGCATCGCCAGTGTCCCGTCAGTGCCTAGTCCGGCGACGAATGACGGGTCGATCTTGATGATGTCCACCGGCAACTGACGCAGGTAGGCGAGCGAGGCGTAACCGGTGCCGAAGTCGTCGATGGCCAGTCGGACGCCGAGCTGGCGGAGCCGGGCCAGGCCGTCCATGATCGGAGCCTCAATCTCGATCAGCACCCGCTCGGTCACCTCTAGCGTCAGCGCCGACCTGGACAGGCCGCTATCGTCCAGCGTCGTCAGCACCGACTCGGCGAACCCGGCGGCGCAGACCTGACGGAGCGAGCAATTCACCGACAGGCCGACCTGCCAGCCATCGGCCCGCCACTGCGCGACCTGCCGACACGCCGTGCCGAGCACCCATTCGCCGAGCGAGACAATCAGCCCGGAATCCTCGGCGATGCCCAGGAACTCCGCAGGCTCGATGAGCTCGCCGTTGCGGGACCACCGGACCAGCGCCTCTACTCCGACGACGCGCGCGGTGGACAGTTCCACCACCGGCTGGTACTCGAGGAAGAGGCTGCCGTCCTCGATCGCCGCACGCAGATCGGTCGTGAGCTCCAGCCGCCGGATCACGTCCGCGTGCATGTGCGCGGCGAATACCTCGACCCGGCCACCGCCGGAATCCTTGGCCCGCGACATGGCCAGGTCAGCGTTGCGCAGCAAATGGTCGGCCACCTCCGGGTCGGCGAACGCTACGCCGACGCTGGCGGTGATCGAGATGTCCCGGCCGGCCACCCGGAACGGTGCGGCCGCGATCGCGCCGGCCAGCCGCTCGGCGACGTCTACGATCTCCTGCGGACCGGCGGCGCCTTCGATCAGCACCGCGAACTCATCCCCGCCCCAGCGAGCGACGGTGTCATGAGCGGGCACCGGGCCGCGCAGCCGCCGCGCGGCCTGCGCGAGCACCAGGTCACCCGCCCCATGCCCGACTGAGTCGTTGATGGCAGTGAACCCGTCGAGGTCTACGAAGATCGCGCCAGTCTGCTCCGGCGGTTCGGCGGCCTCGCGGTTCCTCGCCAGCAGGTCCTTCGCCCGTTCCTCGAGGTAGGACCGGTTCGGCAGGCCAGTCAGCCCGTCGTGGAAGGTCAGGTGGGTTACCTGCCTGCGCAGCGCAACCTGGTCACTGACGTCCTTGGCCGTGACGAGCAGCAGGTCGGGGCGGCCCAGCTGCGAGTAGCGCGACAGCGTGGCCTGCACGTGCCGCCAGGTGCCATCGGCTGACCTGACCCGGCAGGCCAGATTCCCGGCCGGAGCTGACCGACTGACCCGCGCCTGCACGGCTGCCTGCAGGACTTGCGGCAGGTCATCGGGATGGACGAGCTCCGTCAGCCGCGCGCCAGCCAGCCGCTCCGGCGTGTAGCCGTAATGCGCGACTGCCTGGCCGGCGTAACTGACCTGGCCGCCCGCGTCGCAGAGCAGAACTGCGTCACTTGTCCGGTCGGCGAGCTGCCGGAACTGGCCGCCGGCTTGCGCGGCCAGGGCCGATATCGCCGCGGCCTGCCGCGCCAGCCCGGCGATCCTGACCACGAGCGCGAGCATCAGGACCGCACCCGCCAGCAGCGGAACCGGCCCGCTGTGCCCCCAGGTCACGATCGCGAAAATGAGGGTAACGAGGCCCGCGATGCCAGCGCAGCCCAGCGCGATTACGGTCGCGATCGGCGAGTCGGAGCGCTCCGGTGTACCTGCTTCCGGCGCCGGTGCGGCCCGTTCCGGCACCAGGGCACTCAGGCCCAGCAGGCAGATTGCCGCGAGCCAGGCCAGCTGTGCCGCAATGCCCGGGTGGCTGCCGGCTACGCGCGCGTGGACGGCGAGGAAGTCGCCGAGGGTGGCGGCACACAGGGCGAGGTACGGCGCCAGGGCGCGCCGGCCCGCCAGCGCCGCGAGGCCGAGGGCACCGCCTAGGGTGATGACGTCCGCGGCTGGATGGATCAGGTCGACGCTAAAGGTGCTCGCACTAACAGCAGCCGCGGCGTAAACGGGCCGCAGCACTGCGATCCAGCCCACACAAAACACCGCCAGGCCGAGCAGGCAACCATCCAGGATCTGCCCGGTCCCCATCGGCCAGCGGCCTGGTACCGGTTCGGCTGAATCAGCCCTGTCCTCGTGCGGCCTGGCGAGCCGGAATAGCGCAATTACCACCGGGGGCAGCCCGAGCAACGCGAGGAGGTCGGTCAGCGTCAGCTGAATGACAGCGGGAGTAATCGCGCCAGCGCCGGCGCCCTGGGCCAGGAAGGCGGCGCCCCATGTCACCGCCGCCACGGCCAGCCAGCGGCTGGCCGAATCACCCTGGCGGGCCTTGCGGACCAGCAGGGCCACGGCGGCGATCGCCAGGATGGCTCCGATCGCCGTCCAGGCGTGCGAGGACGGGCTCATCGCCGACAGCCTGATGCGAGCGATTGCACAGGACGTGCGTGCACCAGACCTCCAATCGGAAACGTCCCGCTGCGGTGAACTGAGTTAGCTGATGCGAGCCAAGCGGGCACCGAAAGCCGAATGCTGTGCAGGGGGGTCATGCCCGCGGCTCGTCATTGAGGACAGCAGCACACGACTTGCAGATGGTGCCATCAGCTAGGCGCTATCGGCTCTGGCGAACACCTGTCTCGCCTGGGCCGAACGCGTGGGTCTCGCAACTTTGGTGATGCCACAGCACTTTACGGTGCGCAGGTCACGCTTCGATTGAGGAAGGGCCTACGGAAGGCGACAACTTGGTGGCACCACGCGACGGAGCGCGCCGGCCCGGCCGGCCGGGCAAAAGCCAGCCGAATCAGTAGTCACCGATGATCACGTTCGCCAGTGGCTTCCCGGCCAGATATCGCTCTGCCTGCGCGCGGACGAAGGTCAGGGATGCCGTGACGGAGACCGGCGTGGATGCTCCAACGTGCGGGGTTATCAGCACATTGGGCAGCTGCCACAGCGGATGGCCTGGCGGCAGCGGCTCGGGCTCGGTGACATCGAGCGCGGCCGAAATCCGCCCGGTGGTCAGCTCGGCCACCAGCTCATCGGTGGCGAGCAGCGCTCCACGCGCCGCGTTCACCAGCAGCGCGCCGTCCTTCATCCTGGCCAGGAAGGCTGCGTCCGCCATGCCGATCGTTTCCGTCGTGACCGGCGCCAGCAAGATCACAACGTCGGCCGCCGGCAGCAGGTCCGGCAGCTCACCCACCGGGCTCACGCCGTCCCGGGCAGATCTGGCCACCCGCCGGACCTCAACATCGAACGCTGCCAGGCGGCGCTCAACAGCCTGGCCGATGGAGCCGTAACCCACGATGAGCACGGTCCGGCCGGCCAGACATCCGGTGAACCGGTAGCTCCACCTCCCGGCCGCCTGCTCCGCGCTGAAGTACTGGAACTGCCGGACCGAGGCCAGGATCGCCGCGACGACCCACTCGGCGGTGCTCGCGTCGTGGACGCCGCGGGCGTTGCACAGCACGGCGCCGTCCGGGACGTGCGGCCGGACCAGGTCGAACCCTGCCGTCAGCGTCTGCACGACCTTCAGGCGAGGCATCCGGGCCATGGCCGCGACCGCCGGTGGCGACGGGAAGAATGGCGGCACGTAGAACTCGACGTCAGCCGCCGACGGCGGGAGCCCGGCCCCGTCCGGTGCCACCACCTCGACGGTCCCGCCGTCCAGACCGGCCAGGACCTGCGCGAGCGTTTCCGTCGGCACCCAGATCAGCACTACGCCACCTCTTCCACCACCGGGTCGATCCGCGGGAACACTGGACGCGCTTGTGGGAGGGTACCGCCGAAGTCGTTGCAGGCGGCGGCCACCTTGGCAGCCAGATCCGGCAGGAACGGCCAGATCTCGGCGGCCAGCACCTGGCACGCCGTGATCAAGGCGCCGAGGACCTGGTCGAGCCGCTCGCCCGCGGTCCGGTCACCGGCCTTCTCAGCCCTGGCCAGCTGCCACGGCTGCGCCGCCTCAACGTAGCGGTTCGCCTGCTCGACGATGTCCCATACCGCGGCCGCCCCGGTCCGGAAGTCGAACCTGGCTAGCGCGGTCCGGACAGCCCCGGGGGCGCGCTCGATGGCGGCCCGCAAGGCTGCCGCGTCGGCGGGCCAGGCCGAACTGCCGGTTGCCGCGACGCCACCGCCTGGTCCGTCAGCGGCGGCTGCCAGCCACCGGCTGGTGCCGTGCGGATGGCCGCAGGCCCTGATGGCCCCGTTCCGGTATGCATGGGCCAGCGAGACGACCCGGTTGACCAGGTTGCCGAGACCGTTGGCCAAGTCCTCGTTGGCCCTGGCGATCAGCTTGTCGACCGTGAAGTCGGTATCTCCGATCCTGGGTACCTCGCGCAGCAGCCACCATCGCAGCGCGTCGGCGCCGTACCTGGCGGACAGGGCGACCGGATCGTTGCTGTCCAGCGCGCGGCCCGGCGCTGACTTGCTGATCTTCCTGCCGTCGACAGTCAGGTAGTCGTGCACGAAGATCTCGGTCGGCAGCGGCTGGCCGGCCGAGAGCAGGATCGCGGGCCAGTAGACCGCATGGAAGCGGAGCACGCCCTTGCCGACCACGTGCACGCGCCGGTCGGCGCCGGCCCACCAGCGGCGGTAGTCGGCGCCGCCAGCGCCGCTGGCGCCGTAATTCAGCGAGGTGATGTAGTTGCCAAGTGCGTCCCACCAGACGTAGATCACCTGGCTGGGGTCGCCCGGCACGCCGATGCCCCAGCCGCGGGCCCGGGCGATCGACCGCGACGCGCTGAAGTCTTGCAGCCCCCCGGCGATGAATCCGAGTACCTCGTTGCGCCGGCAGGCCGGCTCGATCCGCAGCTTGCCGGAGCTGATCAGGTCATGCACCTGACCGGCGTAGCGGGACAGCCGGAAGAACCAGTTCTCCTCGCTGACAACCTGCGGCGGCGTGCCGTGGTCCGGGCAGTTGCCGTCGGCCAGCTCGGTCTCGGTGTAGAACTGCTCGCAGCCGACGCAGTAGAGCCCCTGATAGTTCTTGCGGTACAGGTCACCGCTCGCGTCGCAGGCCCGCCACAGCCGCTCGACTCCCGGCCGGTGCCGCGGGTCGCTGCTGGTGCGGATGAAGTCATCGAAGCTGAGCGACAGATGCTCGCGCAGCCCGGCGAACGCGCCGGCGTTGCGATTCACCAGCGCCCTGGTGCTGATGCCCTCGGCCTGCGCGGCGAGGACGTTCTTCAGCGAGTTATCGTCGGTGCCGCTTTGCAGCCTGACCTCATCGCCGATGCGGCGATGATGACGGGCAAGCACGTCAGCCTGGACAAGCTCGAGTGCATGCCCGACGTGGGCACGCGAGTTTACGTACGGGATCGTGGTGCTGATGTAAACGCGCTGCGTGCTCATCGGTTACCTCCTTTAACCCCGGGGGCACCGACCCGCACATGAATCGAGGCCCCTGTAAGGGCCTCGTGCGGACTGTGTGGTGAGTCCTGGCAGCGTCAGATGGCCCCGGCTAGCGGGGCATCATCTCCGGACGCGCGAAGGACTTCATGGCGTCTACGTTAGCACCGTTCGACGGATGTCCTTCATGAGCAGTGCCAGATGCAGCTCGTCGGTCGGGCTGGCCTCGAACTCAGGCACGAAGTGCAGGTAGAACACGCTGCGCCTTCTCGACCGCGCCGCTGACCACGAACTCGGTAATCCCGGTCGCGGTCGCCGCGGCAGCGCGGTCAATCAACTCGCGCTCGTCCGCCGTGGACGGTCGCTAGCGCGAAGTCGACATCGACCACGTACCTGACATCCGGTGGGTCGGCTGGGCCAGCGGGCTTGAATTCCTGAATCAGTGTGTCGCGGACGCCGAAGACGGCGTCGCTGCCGAGGTACTCGTTATCCGCATCGAAGATATGGGTGGTCACCGGCTGGTGGCCGGCTGCCGACACGATCGCGTGCACATGCGCCGCGCGCCAGTTGTGCCGGCCGGACGCGCGGAAGATGTTCCCGACCGGGCCATCGACGGGAACGGGATAGCTCACCGGGCGGATCGTCCGGAACCAGTAGCTGCCGTCCGGCCCGGTCGTGAAGATCCCGCGCAGGTTGTAATCCGGCTGGCCGGCATCCTGGATGTCGTAGAGCCCGTTGCTGCTGCCCTGCCAGATGTCCAGCCTGGCGCCGGTCAGCGGACGGCCGGTAGCGTCGGTGACCCGGCCGCGGATCAGCGTCGGCTCACCGTCCGCCGCACGGCCGATCTGCTCGCCCATCTGCCTGGGCGGCGCGCCCGGCAGGTAGAACGGCCCTAGCACGGTCGGCTCCGTCGCGCCGTCGGCGCCGTTGATCGTCTGGACCAGCGAGGACAGGCCAAGAACGTCGGAGAGCAAGATGAACTCCTGCCGCTGCGGATCGCATTTCTGGCCGACCGCCGTCAGGAATTCGATGCCGGCCCTCCACTCCGCTGGCGTCAGCGCGGTCTCCGTCGCGAACGCGTGCAGATGCGAGATCAACGACCTCAGCAACTCCCGCAACCGCGGATCTGGCGTTCCGGCGTAGGCGTGCACGACCTGGTCGGTCACCTTCGCGGCACTCGTCATGTCCGAGCTCACTGTGCCAACGCCTAGCTCAGGCGCTGCAGGATCAGCTCGCGGGCGCGGGTGGCGTCGGCACGGCCCCTGGTGGCCTTCATGACTTCGCCGACCAGGGCATCTGCGGCCGCGGTCTTGCCGTCGCGGATCTTGGCGGCCACGTCCGGGTTCGCGGCGATCGCGGCGTCCACCGCCTCGGTCAGGACACTGTCGTCGCTTATTATCGCCAGGCCGCGAGCCGCCATGATCGCGTCCGGCTCGCCTTCGCCGGCCAGGATGCCCTCGAACACCTGCCGGGCCAGCTTGTCGTTCAGCGTCCCGGCCCTGACCAGCTCGCTGACCCGCGCGACCTGTGCCGGGGTGACGGCAAGATCCGCCAGGTCCTTACCGGTCTCGTTGGCGTACCTCGCAGGCTCGCCCAGCCACCATTTGCGCGCGTCAGCCGGCGTCGCGCCTGCAGCCACGGTCTGGCTGACCAAATCCAGCGCGCCCGCATTCGCCAGCTGGGTCATGTCCAGGTCCGACAGGCCCCAGTCAGCTTGCAGCCGAGCTCGCCGGGCCGCAGGCAGCTCGGGCAGGCTGGCCAGTATCTCCTCGACCCAGCCTGGGTCCGGGGCCACCGGCACCAGATCAGGCTCGGGGAAATAGCGGTAGTCCTGCGCCTCTTCCTTGCTGCGGCCCGCCGTGGTAGTGCCGTTGTGCTCGTGGAAGTGCCGGGTTTCCTGCACGACCTTGAGGCCTGCGTCCAGCACCGCGGCCTGGCGCTCGATTTCGTACCGCACGGCTCGTTCCACCGAGCGCAGCGAGTTAACGTTCTTCGTCTCGGTGCGAGTGCCCCACTCAGTGAAGCCACGTGGCGCCAGCGAGGTGTTCACGTCGCAGCGCAGCGAGCCTTCCTCCATCCGCACGTCGGAGACGCCGAGCGTACGCAGCAGATCGCGGAGTTCGGTGACGTATGCGCGGGCCACGATGGGCGCGAGCGGACCAGTACCTGGCACCGGCTTGGTGACCACCTCGACCAGCGGTATCCCGGCACGGTTGTAGTCAACCAGCGAGTAGTCGGCGCCCTGGATCCGCCCGGTCGCGCCCCCCACATGCAGCGACTTGCCGGTGTCCTCCTCGAGGTGCACCCGCTCGATCCCGACCCGGAAGTTCTGGCCCTCGACCGTCACATCGAGCCAGCCGTTTGTGCACAGCGGCTCGTCGTACTGCGAGATCTGGAAGTCCTTCGGCATGTCCGGATAGAAGTAATTCTTCCGCGCGAACCGGCACCAGGTCGCGATCGAGCAGTTCAGTGCCAGCCCGATGCGGATCGTGTACTCGATCGCCGCCCGGTTCGCGACCGGCAGCGAGCCGGGCAGACCCAGGCAGACGGGGCACACCGCGGAGTTCGGTTCGGCGCCAAACGCCGTCGGGCAGCCACAGAACATCTTCGTTCTGGTACCGAGCTCCACGTGCGTCTCTAGCCCGATGACCGGCTCATACCTGGACACGGCATCGGTGTATGCCACCAGTTCAGCTACTCCGCTCATCGCGCCAGCCCCTTCGCCTGCGCGAGCAGCGGGCCGCCCCAGCGATCTAGCAGCGCGGCTTCCACCGCGGCACCGACCCGGTAGGTGCGATCGTCGGCCAGCGCAGGCGCCATGATCTGCAGCCCCACCGGCAGGCCATCTTCTGGCGCCAGGCCGCATGGCACTGACAAGGCCGCGTTACCCGCCAAATCTGACGGGATCGTGCACAGGTCGGCCAGGTACATGGCCATCGGATCGTCCGCCCTTTCGCCGATGGGGAACGCCGTCGTCGGAGTGGTCGGCGACACCAGCACGTCGACCTGCTCGAAGGCGGCATCGAAGTCCCTGCAGATGAGCGTCCGGACCTGCTGCGCCTTGCCGTAGTAGGCGTCGTAGTAGCCGCTCGACAGCGCGTAGGTGCCGAGCATGATGCGACGCTTGACCTCGGGCCCGAAGCCCGCCGCACGGGTCAGTGACATCACCTCATCGGCGCTAGCCACCCCGTCATCGCCGACCCGCAGCCCGTATCGCATCGCGTCGAACCGGGCCAGGTTGGACGAGGCCTCGCTGGGCGCGATCAGGTAATAGGCGGGCAGGGCGTAGACGAAGTGCGGGCAGGACACCTCGACGACCTTGGCGCCCAGCGACTCGAGCAGTTCGACTGCCTCGTTGAAGCGGGACAGCACCCCGGCCTGGTAGCCGTCGCCGCTGAACTCCGCGACCACGCCCACCCGGAGGCCGGCCACGTCGGGCTGCTTCGCGGCGGCGACTACTGGCGGCACCGGAGCATCGACCGACGTCGAGTCGCATGGATCGTGACCGGATATTGCCTCGTGCAACAGCGCCGCGTCGAGCACGGTGCGCGCCAGCGGGCCCGGCGTGTCGAGCGAGGAGGCGAACGCAACCAGGCCGTACCGGGATGATCCACCGTAGGTGGGCTTCACGCCGACGATGCCGCACACCGCCGCGGGCTGCCGGATGGATCCGCCGGTATCAGTGCCGATCGCCAGCGGCGCCTCATAGGCTGCGACAGCGGCAGAGGATCCGCCCGAGGAACCGCCGGGGACCCGGCTGAGGTCCCACGGGTTGCGGCTCGTGCCGTACGCAGAGTTCTCCGTGGACGAGCCCATGGCGAACTCGTCCATGTTCGTCTTGCCGAGGATGACGACGCCAGCCTCCCGCAGCCGCCTGGTTACTGTCGCGTCATAAGGCGGCTGCCAGCCCTGCAGGATCTTCGACCCGCACGTGGTCGGCATGTCCTTGGTGGTCATGACGTCCTTCAGCGCGAGCGGCACGCCGGCCAGCGGACCGAGCGGCTCGCCCGCGCCGCGCTTGCGATCGACTTCAGCAGCGGCAGCCAGCGCGCCGTCAGCGGCGATGTGCAGGAAGGCATGCACGTCCTGGTCCGCCGCGGCTATCCGGTCCAGGTGCGCCCTGGTCACTTCGACCGCGGAGACCGCACCGGAGGCAACCGCCGCCGCCAGGTCCGCCGCGGTGAGCTGCGTCAGGCCAGTCGGCTCGCCAGCCATGTCAGTCCTCCGCCAGGATCCGCGGTACTCGGAACCGGCCCTTTTCGGCCGCCGGCGCCTGGGACAGCACCTGCTCGGCCGTCAGGCACGGCACCTCGACGTCGTCCCGGAACACGTTGACGACGGGTACGGCATGCGTCATCGGCGGGATGCCCTCGGCCGCGACCTCCTGGACGCGGGCGACCGCGCCGATGATCTGGTCAAGCTGGCCGGCGAAATGATCAAGCTCGGCGTCAGACAGCGCAAGCCTGGACAACCTGGCCAGATGCGCTACCTCGGCCCTGGTAATGGACATGCAGCCCATCATATTGGGCTTGCCTTGGCGGCGCCGACGGCATTAACGGCCCCCGGCTGCGGGCGGCCTAGCGGCGCCAGCCGAGCGGCGGGGTCGCCGCCCGAGGCTGCTGGCCCTCGACCAGGGTGGCCCGGCCTGGCGCGCCTGCTAGCGAGCGCGCGGCGGACTTACCGGGCGTGCGGCTCGCGGTGTGCTCGGTCAGCCAGGCCGTGGCGGAGACCGCGTTCATCGGCTTGGCAAAGTACCAGCCTTGTGCCGCCACGCAGCCCATGCCGAGCAGCACCGCCGCGGTTTCGGCCGACTCAACGCCCTCGGCTACCGACCGGATGCCGAGCGCTGCGGTCAGATCAATGATCGATTTGACGACCACCCGGTCGTCGGGCGACGTGAGCATGCGAGCCACGAAGGACGCATCGACCTTGACCTCTTCAACCGGCAGCCGCTTGAGCCGGACCAGGGACGAATAGCCGGTACCGAAGTCGTCTAGACCCACCCCGACGCCGATCTCCGCCAGCGCGTCAGCCGTGGCGACCGCGTGCGCGAGCTCACTGGTCAGCACCCGCTCGTCGATCTCGAGCATGAGTACACCGGGCTCCAGGTGATGCCTGGCCAGCGGTTGCTCGATCTGATCGACCAGGCTGGTGTCCAGCAGGTCCCGGCCCGCCACATTGATAGACACCTGGACGTCGAGTCCGGACTGGCGCCAGAGCGCGACCTGGGCCAGCGCAGTTTCGATCACGAAACCGGTGACCTCGCGCATCAGGTAAGACTGCTGCACAACCGGGAGGAAGTCGGCCGGGGTCAGCATGCCGCGGATCGGATGCCGCCACCGCACCAGCGCCTCCATGCCAGCCACCCGGCGGTCGGCCAGGAACACTTTTGGCTGGTAATGCAGTTCAAGCTCGCCCCGGTCGAGTCCGCGCCGCAGGTCACCGAACAGGGCGAGTCTGGCGGGCGAATTGCGGTCCAGATCGGCGACGTACCGCTCTACCCCGCTGCGCCGCTGCTTGGCCAGGTACATGGCCACATCCGCGCGCTGCATCAGCATCTCGTCACCCGGCGCGTCGTCGGGGAACATGGCGATGCCGATGCTCACCTCGATAACGAACGACATGCCCTCGAGCCGGATCGGCTCGGCTACCGCGGCCCGGAGCCGCGCTGCCACTTCCCTGGCGACCGCGGCGTCCTTGACCGCGGGGAGCAGCACGGCGAACTCATCGCCACCCAGCCGCGCGACCATATCGCCCGGCCGGATGCTGTGGGTTAGGCGGTGCGCGACAAGCCGGAGCAGCCGGTCACCTACCGCGTGGCCGAGCGTGTCGTTTACTTCTTTGAGCCCGCGATCCAGGTCGAGTAGCAGGAAGCCGACCTTAGTGCCGGACGCCGAGGCCTGCGTGAGCATGCTGTCGAGCCGGCGCATCAGCAGCTTGCGGTTCGCGAGGCCGGTCAGCTCGTCGTGATTGGCCTGGTGCTCGCGCTGCACCGAGATCGCGGCATTGGCATAGATGGCCGCCAGCGGGAACGCGAACAGCAGCACGAGCGCGGCCGACTTCATGCCCATGACGACCGCAACCAGCGGCGCGGTGGCGAACAGGACCAGGCTGACGAAGGCCTGGTAGGGCAGGTTGCGCAGCAGCGTCTGCGACAACGGCCCGCGGGAGTGCAGCGCGATCGCCACGCCGATCAGGACGTAGGTCACAGCGAAGCAGGCGGCGCCCCCAGTCAGGATCTTCAGCACATCGGCGCCCCGAGGCATCCAGGGATGCAGTGGGGTATGCCGATCCCCTGTGACGTACAGGACTGCCCAGGCAGCTGTCATGCCGAGCGCCGAAGTCGCGGCGTTGAACGCCGCCCGGTGCGGCGCCTTGCGCTTGCCGAGGAAGGTCAGCATCGTCGAGCTGACTTGCAGCAGCAGCGCGACCGGGAGGCCCCAGACGATCAGCACGGCAAAAACGAAGGTAACTGACGCGCGGGGCGCCTCGCTGCTGGATTTACCCGGTGTGACGATCGGCCAGATGTCGCCAAGCACGACCATCGCCGCGACAACCCAGAACAACGGATGCCCGACGCACCGCGAAAGGCCCGCTAGCCTGCTCATGGCCAGACCGAAGATCACGGCACCTGCGGCGGTGACCGAGGTGAAGTAAATCCACAGCGGTGAGCCGATGCGAGGGCCGATGTCCCTGGTATCGGTGGGGTCCTTCATCGCTCCTCGTCGGCCCGTCGTCGCTCAGTGTGCAGCGCTCGGCGCTTTGCGTTAATCCTACGGCAAAAAAGGTACTTCCCGCAGCCATTTGCGTACTATCCGTAACAACCCGCGATGATCACCCCGCCGAGGCAGTTGCGGCAGCAGCCCGGGCCGCGTCGGGTCCCTCCGACAGCAGCACGCCCAGACCGTCTTCGTCCAGCACCGGCACGCCGAACGACTCAGCCTTGTCCAGCTTCGAACCAGGGTTTTGCCCGCCGATCACGAAACTGGTTTTCTTCGACACCGACCCGGATACCTTGCCGCCTTGGGCCTGGACCGCCTCTGCCGCCTCCTCCCGCGAGTAGCTCGCCAGCGTGCCGGTCAGCACGACGGTCACGCCCGTGAGCGGTCCCGCCGCGGCCACAGCCCCGTCGGCGCCGCCTGCCTCGCCGCGGTGCGGCGGGACGAAGCCGGGCGTACTCAGATCGACGCCCGCGGCCTGCCACTTGGCCACGATCGCGGCGTGCCAGTCAACCTCGAACCACTCGCGCAGCGACCTGGCGATCGTCGGCCCGACGTCCTCGACGGTGACCAGCTCTGCTTCCGGCGCGGCGGCGATCGCGTCGACCGAGCCGAACGCGGCCGCCAGCGCCCGCGCCGCCGTCGGCCCGATGTGGCGGATCGAGAGCGCCACCAGGATCCGCCAGAGCGGCCGGTGCCTGGCTTCCTCCAGGTTCGCCAGCAGCCGGGTCGCGTTGGCTGTCAGGGTGCCTTGCTTGTTCACGAAGAACGGCGCGCTGGCAAGGGATGCTGCGGTCAGGCCGAACAGCTCGCCCTCGTCGGTCAGCAGGCCGGAATCCAGCAACGCCACGGCGGCCTCGTACCCGAGCACCTCGATGTCCAGCGCGCCGCGGCCCGCCAGGTGGAACAGGCGCTCGCGCAGCTGCGCCGGGCAGGATCTGGCGTTCGGGCAGCGCCAGTCCACGCCGCCGTCCTCGCGCGCCAGCTGCGTCCCGCAGGCCGGGCAGTGGGTCGGGAACTCGAAAGCTCGCTCCTGCCCGGTGCGCAGGTCGGCCACCGGCCCCACGACCTCGGGAATTACGTCGCCGGCCTTGCGCAGCACCACCATGTCGCCGATCAGCACACCCTTGCGGGCGATCTCGTCTGCGTTGTGCAAGGTCGCGTTCTCCACCGTGGAGCCGCTGACCTTGACCGGCTCCATCACCGCGAACGGGGTAACTCGCCCAGTCCGGCCGACGTTCACCCTGATATCGAGCAGCCGGGTGTTGACTTCCTCGGGCGGGTACTTGTAAGCGATCGCCCACCGCGGCGCCCGGCTGGTGCTGCCCAGCCGCCGTTGCTGCACCAGCTCGTCGATCTTGATCACTACGCCGTCTATCTCATACGGCGTGTCGTGCCGGTGCTCGGCGTAATGGGCAATGTACTTGCGTACGTCGTCGATGGCCGGGACGACCTGGTAAAGATCACTGACCGGCAGGCCCCAGCCGCGCAGCCGCTCATACCAGGCCGACTGGGTCTGCGGCGGGTCGGCCAGGCCCTCGACCCGGCCGATCCCGTGCAGGATCAGGTTGAGCGCACGCGACGCGGTAATCCGCGGATCCTTCTGCCGGAGCGACCCGGCCGCCGAGTTGCGGGGGTTGGCGAACGGCGGCTTGCCAGCTTCGGTCAGCCGACGGTTCAGCTCCTCGAAGGCGGCCACTGGCAGGAAGACCTCGCCGCGCACCTCCAGGACGTCCGGCCAGCCCGATCCGGACAGCTTGCTGGGGACGGCCGCGATGGTCTTCACGTTCGGCGTCACGTCCTCGCCGGTTACCCCGTCCCCCCGAGTGGCCGCGCGCTCCAGCCGGCCCTTGCGATAGACCAGGGCCACGGCCAGGCCGTCGATCTTCAGCTCACACAGATACGGACCGCTGCCACCGAGTCGGTCTGCCCTGGCCACCCAGGCGTCCAGGCCCTCGCCGGAGAACACGTTGTCCAGGCTCTGCAGCGGCTCCAGGTGCTGCACCGCGGCGAAGTCGGTGGAGAACGACCCGCCAACCCGCTGGCTGGGCGAATCCGGCGTCCGCAGCTCGGGAATCTGATCCTCGATGCTCTCCAGCTCGCGCATCATCGTGTCGTAGTCGATGTCGGAAACTAGCGGCGAATCGAGCACGTAGTACCGGTACTGGTGCTCAAGCAACTCGGCGGCCAGCTCCGCATGCCGCTGCCTGGGATCCTGGGTCGTCACGCGCTCTCCTCGATCAGTTCCGGCGCGATGCGCGCCGCCTCCCGGCAATGCGCAAGCGCCGCTCGCGCAGCCACCGGCGACACTCCGGCCAGTCCGCAGGCTGGAGTGACCACTACCTGCTCAGCCAGCCGTGCCGATGCCAGGCCGGTCCGCCGCCACAGCGTCACCACTCGCCCGGCTGTCTCCGCGGGCGGCAGCGGCGGGCCGTCCACCAGGCCCGGCACACTGGCGGTGGGCAGCGCGCCGGCGAACATCGCCATCCCGGCCTCAGCCAACTCGGCCACCAGGTCGATATCGGAGATCGCGAGCAAGCTGAGGTCGAAGCTCACCGCTCCCGCCCCGGCCGCAGCGATGAGCGGGAACGGGACCCCGTGGCTGCAGCAGTGCACGACGGTGAACGCGCCGGGGGCAGCCAACACGGTCCGCAGCCGCTCGACCGCTACCGGCTCGTCGACGGCGCCAACGACGTTCAGCCCGCTGGCTGTTGGTATCCGGCCAGCCAGCGCAGCGGGCAGGGCGGGCTCATCCACCTGCACGATCACCGTGGCGCCGGGGAGCCGCCTGCGCACATCGGCGGCATGGTTCGCGAGCCCCTCGGCGAGCGAAGCGGCCAGATCAGCCACGGCGGCCGGGTCGGCCAGCGCGGGATTGGCCGAGCGGCTCAGCTCGAGCGTGGCGGCCAGCGTCCATGGTCCGCACACCTGGACCTTAACCGGACCGTGGTAGCCGGCTGCGATCTCCTCGAGTGCGTCGAGGTCCTGCGACCAGTAGCTGGCCGCCCTGGTCAGGTCGCGGCCAGGGCGGTCGGCTAGCTTCCAGCCCTGCGGCGTGGTCTGCACCGGCAAATCGACCAGCAAGGCTGCGGTCCGGCCGGTTAGGTCTGCACCTGGCCCGCGGCCCGGCAATTCTGCCAGGTGCGGAAGCTCGGGAAGCTCCCCGAAGACAATCCGGCAGGCTTCAGCGGGATCAGCCCCCGGCATCGAGCCGATCCCGGTCGCGGCCCCGCCCGGCCAGGGGAAGTTGGCGGTCTGCTCGGTCACGATCAGAGCCTAGTGCGGGCGGCCGACATCGGGTTGGCGCTCCAGGACCGCCTCGTCACCTGCGCCGCTGGCCGACTCGCTCCGGTTCATCCAGGCCATTGTCACCGCCGGGCCCCGGGTCGGTCTTCCGGACATACAGCCCCAGAATCCGGCGCGCCAGCCAAGCCGCCAGACCAGGAGCCTTCCGCCGGATCATTGTCATGTCCCGCTCTTCGTTCCGGACTCCGATGATGACGACGGCCATGATGATGGCGAACGTCGCTGTCGCCGCGCCCACGATGATGAACGTCAAGGCTTCGATGATCGGCATGGCTGGCTCCCCTCGATCCAGTCAGCTGTTCTGTGCCTGAGGCATGACCTTTCTGTCGGTTTTGCGGCCTCGATTCGTCGGCGAACCTTGGCGGGTTGCAGACCTGCCTGTGGCTTGGACTGATAGGCTCGCCCCTGTTGAACCTGAAGTCCTAGCCATCCCTACATTTGGATCCTCTTCCATGGTGACATGACGCAGCAGGCAGAGGCAATGGATGACGTCCCTACATTTGGGATTGTTAGGCTGATCCTCCTGGAGGTGACGCGTGCCTGAGCCGCTCTACCGGCGAATCGCCGGCAGCCTTCAGGGCCAGATCGAGTCCGGCGCCCTGCCGCCTGGCGCCAAGTTGCCCACCGAGCTCGAGCTGAGGGTCGGTTACGGAGCCTCGCGCAACACCGTCAGGGACGCGGTGCGATGGCTCACTATCCGCGGGCTAGTGGAGACCTGGCCTGGCCAGGGCACGTTCGTGGTGCGGAAGACCGAGCCGTTCGTGACCACGCTGTCCGCCGATCCGGAGACCGGCCTTGGCGGCGGCGAGGGCGAGGCGTACATGAACGAAGTGCGACTCCAGGGCCGGACGCCGGATGCCTCCAAGCCGCGGGTCGAGAGCGCGCAGGCGGCCGGCGTAGTGGCCGAGGAACTCGAAATTCCGGCCGGTACCTCGGTCGTCAGCAGACACCAGGAGCGGTTCATCGACGGCGCCCCGTTCTCACTGCAAACCTCCTACTACCCCATGGCGCTGGTGGATGCGGGTGCCGCCAGGCTTCTCGATGCCACCCCTATCGAGCCAGGCACCAGCCGGTACCTGGAGGCAGTCCTCGGCTTCCGGCAATCCCGATATCGCGACAGGATCACGGTTCGCGCGCCGAACGAGGCTGAGACTGCGTTTTTCAGCCTGCCCGCGAGCGGCCGCATTTCAGTCTTCGAAACGCTGCGAACAGCCTTCGACAACCTGGACAAGCCCTTCCGGCTTACGGTGAGCGTCTATGCGGCTGACCGGAACGAATTCGCGGTCTTCGCTGGCCCCGTCCCGGCCGAGGCTCGCGAGGTGACGCGTCCGCGAACCACAGACGCGAGCGGGGCACGCAATGCCTGATCCGCTGTACCGGCGGATCGCCGACTCACTGCGCCAGGAAATCGAGAGCGGAAAGCTTAGAGCGGGTCAGCAATTGCCGACCGAGTTCGAGCTAGTCGACGCGTGGAGTACGTCGCGGAGCACCATCCGCGAGGCGATCAAACTGCTCGTAACCCGCGGCCTGGTGGAGGCGCGTCCAGGTCAAGGCACGTTCGTTGGCAAGAAGATCACCAGGGTGACAACCGACCTGTCCGCCACGCACGACCTCGGCACGGGCGACGAGGCTCAGTACTACATAGACGTTCGAAGGCAGCACCGGACGCCACGGAGCACGATGCCAAGGGTGGAGATTCAGCCTGCTAGCGAGCTTGTCGCCCGTGAGCTCAAGCTTGCGTCGGGCAGTCAGGTCGTGTCCCGGCATCAGCAGCGTTACGTCGATGACGAGTCCTATTCACTGCAAACCTCGTTCTACTCGATGGAACTGGTCACCGGCCGGGGCGCGCGCCGGCTCATCGAGGCGGCCGACATTACTGAGGGGACGATCCAGTACCTGCGCCACGAGCTCGGCATAGCGCAGGTGGGCTACCGCGACGTCATCACGGTACGCACTCCGAATTCGACGGAGACAGCATTCTTCAGGCTGCCCGAAGACGGCAGAATCGCGGTCTTCGAGAACTTCCGGACCTCCTATGACAACGACGGCGAGCCGATAAGGCTGACTGTCACCGTCTATCCGGCGGACCGTAATGAATTTGTCATTAATGTTGCAAACCCGGCGTCACCATGACTGCCTGTCTTGCAAGCCTCCCCTGCGTGCTGCTTGCGGGCTGCCGCGTGGAGAATAGCTCCAGATACCAGTCCCGGCCCTGCAGAAAGCCCGCCATCTGATGCTTCACGTTCGTCTCGCCACCACGCGTGACATGGAGACCATCCTTGGCTTCATCGAAGAGGCTGCACAATGGCTGCCGATGAAGGGCACCGACCAGTGGTCGGAACCATGGCCGGACCGGAGCAGGCGAGATCACCGGATCCGGCGAGGCCTCGAGTCGCGCCGGACCTGGATGGTTGACGCCGACGGTACGCCCGTGGCCACGATTTCCTGCCGGCCCGATGCCAACCCGGAGCTATGGACGCAGACCGAGCAACTTGTGCCCGCCGTCTACATTTCCCGCCTGATCGTCAGCCGCGGCCACGCCGGCGAGGACATCGGCCGCGAGCTGCTTGACTGGGCCGGATACTGGGCGGCCACGCAGTACCACGCGCAACTCATCAGAATTGATGTTTGGACAACTAACGCCGCACTCCAGAATTACTACGAGAAACGCGGCTTCTGGCGGGTCAGGTTCGCCGATAACGTCGATTATCCGTCTGCTGCATTGCTGCAGAGGCCGACCGCAGGAATATCCGCAGCAGACATGCCGCGGCTGCGTGAGATACCTAGCATGCTCAAGCCGGCCGACTACCGGCCGGACCAGCCGTCGTTAACCTACCAGCGCGTGGCTCCGGCACCCGTTAACCTCGCCGAGAGCTAGGTCCGGCACCGCATTCGGTTACCTGACCAGGCCTACCTTGTTCCGGAACAGGGCCAGCCGGCGCTCCGACGATTGGCGCGGACGCTAGGCCGTGCTTGTGATGGTCGCTGAGCCGAGTACCGCGTCGCCGTCGTAGAAGACTGCGGCCTGGCCGCTGGCGATACCCCGGGCGGGCTCGCGCAGGATGACCCGCACCTGATCGCCAGCGGGCTCAACTGCGGCGGGATGAACTTCGCCGTGTGCTCGCAGCTGAACCAGGCAGTTGACCGGCCCGGCTGGCGGCGCGCAGCCTGACCATACCGGCCTGGCCGCCTCGATCTCGCGCACGTCGAGGGCCTCGGCCGGGCCGACGGTCACGGTACCCGAGACTGGCTCGATGCTCAGCACGAACCGGGGGCGGCCGTCGGCAGCTGGCCTGTCAAGCGCGAGGCCCTTGCGCTGGCCGATGGTGAAGCCGTAGCTGCCGTCATGGTTGCCAACCACGGTGCCCGCGGTGTCGACGATCTGGCCCGGTGCGCTGCCCAGCTGACCATGCAGGAAGGCTCTGGTATCGCCGTCAGCGATGAAGCAAACGTCGTGGCTATCTGGCTTGCCGGCCACAGCCAGACCGCGATCCGCAGCCTCGTTGCGGACCTGCTCCTTCGTCGTATCACCGAGCGGGAACATAGCCCGGCGCAGCTGCCCGCTCGTCAGCACGGCGAGCACGTAGGACTGGTCCTTGGCCGGATCCACGCTACGGATCAGCCGGGTCATCTCGCTGGCTCCGGGGACCGGCTCCAGCCGGGCATGATGGCCGGTGCAGACCGCATCGAAACCGAGCGCGACCGCCCGGTCCAGCACGGCGGCAAACTTGATCTTCTCGTTGCAGCGCAGGCACGGGTTGGGCGTGTTGCCTCGCGCATATTCGGCGACGAAGTCCTGCACCACGTCGGCATGAAAGCGCTCGGCCATGTCCCAGACGTAGAACGGAATGCCGATGACGTCCGCAGCACGCCGAGCGTCACGGGCGTCCTCAAGCGTGCAGCAACCCCGGGCCCCGGTCCGGTAGGAACTCGGATTCCTGGAGAGCGCGAGGTGCACGCCGGTGACGTCGTGGCCGGCGTCGACGGCCCTGGCCGCGGCAACCGCCGAGTCGACGCCGCCGGACATGGCGGCAAGCACGCGCAGCGTAGTCATTTGACCCCAAGTCATTTCGCTCCAGGATAACCGGCCCGATCGGCCGGGCTACCTGGCCGCCCGGCGGGCCCGTTCCACGACCTCGCCGATCACGGCGCCGAGCGCGTCGACGTCCTGCTGTGCCGATGAGTGCCCGAGCGAGAACCGCAGCGAGCCCCGGGCCCGGGCCTCATCAGCGCCCATGGCCAGCAGGACGTGACTTGGCTGGGCCATGCCAGCGGTGCACGCCGAGCCGGTGGAGCAAGCGATCCCCCGCGCGTCCAGCAGCATCAGCAGTGCGTCGCCCTCACAGCCGGGGAAGGAGAAATGGGCGTTGCCCGGCAACCTGCCCGGACCGGGCCGGGCGCCGTTCAGCATTGCGTCTGGCACCGCCGCCATGACTTGCGCGATCAAGTCGTCGCGCAAGCCAGCGAGCCGCTTGGCCTCCGCTTCCCGGCGCTCGGTAGCCACCTGCACCGCCGCCGCGAAAGCCCGGATCGCGGGCACGTCGAGGGTGCCAGACCGGACATCGCGTTCCTGCCCGCCGCCGTGCATGACCGGCACCGGCTCCGATCCCCTGACCAGCAGCAACGCGCCGACACCGACCGGGCCGCCGATCTTATGCGCGGTGACGGTCAGCGCAGTGGCGCCGCTGGCGGCGAGGCTGATCGGCAGCTGCCCGGCCGCCTGGACGGCGTCGGTGTGGAACGGGATCCCATGCTCGGCCGCGAGCTCGGCCAGGTCGGCGATCGGCTGGACCGTGCCCACCTCGTTGTTCGCCCACATGATGCTGATCACTGCCACGTTCGCGGGATCCTGCTCGATGGCGTCGGCCAGCGTCGCCGGGTGTACCTCCCCGGTGGGCTCGACCGGCAGCCAGTCCGCCTCGGCGTCCTCGTGCTCGTCAAGCCAGCGCACGCTGTCCAGCACCGCGTGGTGCTCGGTGGCGGTCGCCAGCACCCGCCGCCTGGCTGGATCTTCGGCCCGCCGGGCCCAGTACAGGCCCTTGACCGCCAGGTTGTCCGCCTCGGTGCCGCCGCTGGTGAACACCACCTCGCTTGGCCGGGCCCCGTAGGCTTCGGCGATGAGCTCCCGGGACTCCTCGACCACTCGGCGAGCCCGACGGCCAGCGTTGTGCAACGACGACGGGTTCCCCAGCTGGGCGAGCTCGTCGGTCATCGCCGCCAGGGCCTCGGGCAGCATGGGCGTGGTCGCGGCGTGGTCTAGGTACACCAGCCGGGCCGGCGCCATCCTGGCGTCCGGCCTCTGCGCCTGGTCAGCGCTTACTGCGTCGGCGTTTGACATGATGCGTCCAGCCTAGCCGCGATCCGGCTCACTATGCCGGTCACGGCGGTCCATTGGCGCCGTCGGCGGATCAGCCCTCGGACCGCTTGGCGATCTCCTCGATGAGCTGCGGAACGACCTTGAACAGGTCGCCGACCACGCCGAAGTCGGCGAGCTCGAAGATCGGCGCTTCCCGGTCCTTGTTCACGACCATGATCGTCTTAGAGGTCTGCATCCCGGCCCGGTGCTGAATAGCGCCGGAGATCCCGATCGCCATGTACAGCTGCGGCGACACCGTCTTGCCGGTCTGGCCGACCTGGAACTGGTGCGGGTACCAGCCGGCATCGGTAGCCGCACGGGAGGCACCGACGGCCGCGCCAAGCGAGTCGGCGAGCTGCTCAATCAGGGCAAAATGCTCGCCCGAGCCGAGGCCGCGGCCGCCGGACACCACAATGGATGCCTCCGTGAGCTCGGGCCGCTCGCCGCGCTCGGCCACGACCCGGCCGGTTACTTTCGCGGTCTTGGCTGCGTCGCTGACGGTGAAGTCCACGGTCTGGATCTCCGCGGCGCCGGTGGCGGGCTCCGGCGTGACGGCGTTCGGCCGCACCGCGATGATCGGCGTTCCGGTGCGCACCCGGGACTGGACCGTGATGGCACCGCCGAAGATTGACTGCTCAGCGACCAGGCCCTCGGCCAGGCCGGTGACGTCGGTCAGGATGCCTGAGCCGGTCTTCACCGCCAGCCGCGCCGCCACCTCGCGACCGTCGGAGGTCGCGGCCACCAGCACTGCTGCCGGAGACTTGTCGGCGACGAGCTTGGCGAGCAGCTCGGCCGTCGGCGCCACCAGGTAGTCCGCATAATCTGGGCCGTCGGCCACGTAGACCTTCGCGGCGCCGAACTCGGCAAGTCGCGCGCGGCCGCCCTCGGCGCCACCGCCGGTCCAGACCACAGCCGGCTCGCCGAAGGCGCGAGCAAGCGTCAGCAGCTCGCCGGTCACCTTCTTGACCGACTCGCCGTCGTGTTCGGCAAGTACCAGGATCTCAGCCATCGTGGGAAGCCTTCCGCGTAAGCCAGGGGTTGCTCGGGTGGACCAGGACTCAGATGAACTTACGAGCGGCGAGGAACTCGGCGGCCTTGGCGCCGCCGTCGCCTTCGTCGGTCACGATGACGCCGGCTGCGCGCGGCGGGCGCTTAGCGAAGCTGACCACCTCGGTCGCGCTCGCGGCCAGGCCAGCCTCGCTGGCGTCGATGCCGAGGTCGGCTAGTCCGAGCGTCTCGACCGGCTTCTTCTTGGCCGCCATGATGCCCTTGAAGGACGGGTAGCGCGGCTCGTTGATCTTCTCCACCACGCTGACGACCGCCGGCAGGCTCGCCTCAACGGTGTCGTAGCCGTAATCGGCCTGGCGGCGAATGCTGATCCCCGTTCCCTCGATATCCACCTTGCTGGCGAATGACAGCTGCGGCACGCCAAGCCGTTCGGCCAGCATCGCGGCGAGCGTGCCCATTCGCGCGTCCGTCGACTCCGATCCCAGGATCACCAGATCGAATCCGGTCCGGTTGAGCACGCTGGCCAGGACAGCCGAGGTAACCAGACCATCCGAGCCGCGCAGCCCGTCGTCGGTAACCTGCACTGCCTTATCGGCGCCCATGGACAGCGCCTTGCGGATCGCGTCGGCGGCCTTCTCCGGGCCCATCGAGACGATCGTGACCTCGCCGCCGTGCGCTTCGGCGAGCCGGAGACCTTCTTCGATCGCGTAATCGTCCAGTTCGTTGATCACCGCGTCCGCGGCGTCCCTGTCCAGGGTGTTGTCGGCGGCCCGCAGCGTCCGCTCCGACCAGGTGTCCGGTACTTGCTTGACCAAGACCACGATGTTCATGACCGGCTGCCGACCCTTCCCTGTGCAAACCTGATGACTGCGAACCTGACGACCGCGAACCTGACGACGAGCATATGTTACTGATGAGTAGATGACGGGGCGGCCCCGTGGCTAGCTGCACTGCGCTCGGCTGCTTCTACCACGTTGGCCAGCAGCATGGCCCGGGTCATCGGGCCGACCCCGCCGGGTACCGGCGCCAGGTAGCCCGCGACCTCGGCTACCGCCGGGTCCACGTCTCCGACCAGGCCGGCGTCGGTCCTGGTGATGCCGACATCCACCACCGCCGCGCCCGGCTTGACCATGTCGGCCGTCAGCAGCCCCGGCCTGCCCGCGGCTACGACGATGATGTCCGCAGTCCGAGTATGAGCGGCCAGGTCCTTGGTGCCGGTGTGGCACAGCGTGACCGTGGCATTCTCGCTGCGCCTGGTCAGCAGCAGGCCAAGCGTCCGGCCGACGGTGATCCCGCGGCCGATCACGGTGACGTCCGCGCCGTCGATCGGCACCTGGAAATGGCGTAGCAGCGCCACAATGCCCTTGGGCGTGCCGGGCAGCGGCCCCGGCTCGCCGAGCACGAGCTTGCCCAGGTTGACCGGCTGGAGACCGTCGGCATCCTTCGCCGGATCGATGAGGCCGAGCACGCGCTGGGCGTCCAGGCCAGCAGGCAGCGGCAGCTGGACGATGAACCCGGTGCAGTTCGGATCTGCGTTCAGTGCTGCGACCGCGTCTTCCACCTGCTGCTGCGACGCATCGGCGGGCAAGTCCTTGCGGATGCTGTAGATGCCTACCTGCGCGCAGTCCCGGTGCTTCCCGGCGACGTACGCCACGCTGCCCGGGTCGTCTCCGACCAGCACCGTGCCCAGGCCCGGCGTGATGCCTGCCTGCGCTAGCTTGGCCACCCGGCTAGTCAGATCCTCGCGGATACCCTTGGCGGTCGCCTTACCGTCCAGAATTGTCGCTGTCATCGGCGCTCATTCTGCCCGATGCCCGGCGCTGCATGGTTAGGCAGGCCCCTCGCTTGAATGCAGGTCAGTGATAAAAGTGCCGGACGCCAGTGAGGTACAGCGTGACACCGGCCCCTTTGGCAGCGGCGATTACCTTCTCATCGCGGATCGAGCCGCCTGGTTCCGCGATCGCCCGGACTCCGGCCGCGGTGAGGACCTGCAGCCCGTCGGGGAACGGGAAGTACGCATCACTGGCCGCGACCGCGCCGACCGCCCGGTCTCCGGCTCTCGTGACCGCGAGCCGGCACGAATCAACGCGGTTGACCTGGCCCATGCCGATGCCGACGCTGGCCTGACCCGCCGCGAGCAGGATCGCATTCGACTTCACCGAGCGGCAGGCTCGCCAGGCGAACTCCAGGTCCGCCAGCGTGCTCGCGTCGGCCGGTTCACCTGCGACAAGCTGCCAGTTCCGGGCCGAGTCGCCGGGCTCGGTCGCGGTATCGGCGGTTTGCATGAGCAGGCCACCGCTCACCCGCCGCCAGTCCAGGGCCGCGCCGGCGGCCTCGGGCGGCGGCGGGCATCGCAGCAGCCGCTGGTTCTTGTTCGCGGTCAGGATCTGCAGAGCGGCCGGCTCGAAGTCCGGCGCAATGACAACCTCGGTAAAGATGTCTGCGATCTGCGCGGCCATCTGCTCGGTGACCGTCCCGTTGGCCGCGATGACGCCGCCGAATGCCGACACCGGGTCACAGGCGTTCGCCTTGCGGTGCGCCTCGGCCAGGTCCGCCCCGAGCGCGATCCCGCACGGGTTGGCGTGCTTCATGATGGCGACGCATGGCTGGCTAAAGTCGAAAGCCGCCCGCCTGGCAGCGTCGGCATCAACGTAGTTGTTGTAGGACATGGCCTTGCCGTGCAGCACTTCGGCCGCGGCGATGCCGCCAGCCGTTCGACTGAACAGTAGAGTGCGGCACGCTGATGCGGGTTCTCGCCGTAGCGGAGCACGTCCTTGCGGTGCCAGACGGCGCTGCTCACATCCGGCCAGCCAGTCTGCGCCGCGATCTCGTCGGGAGCGTAAGCGCTGGCGAACCAGGACGCGACAGCCGCGTCATAACCGGCGGTGAGTGCGTAGGCCCGGGCCGCCAGCCTGCGGCGCTGCTCCAGCGTGAACCCGCCGCCTGCCAGCGCGGCCAGCACGTCCGGATAATCCGCCGGGCTGGTGACCACGGCCACCGTGGCGTGATTCTTCGCCGCTGCCCTGACCATGGCAGGGCCGCCGATGTCGATCTGCTCCACGCATTCATCCGGGCTCGCCCCGCTGGCGACCGTCTGCTCGAACGGATAAAGATTGCTGACCAGCAGCTCGAACGGCTCGATGCCTAGTTCGGCGAGCTGCTTGCGATGAGTGTCCTTGGCCAGGTCGGCCAGCAACCCGGCGTGCACCCGCGGATGCAGGGTCTTCACCCGGCCATCCAGGCACTCCGGAAAGCCGGTGAGCTGCTCGACCGGGGTGACCGGCAGGCCAGCGGCCGCTATCGTCGCCGCGGTACTTCCGGTCGAGACCATCTCGACGCCGGCTGAGTGCAGCGCGGCAGCCAGGCCCGTCAGCCCCGTCTTGTCGTAGACGCTGATGAGCGCCCGCCTGATCGCCACAGTTGTCACGAGTCCGCCACCTTCATCACCCGGTTACCGGCTGCCCGCCGATCCGCACCTTCCGGTCCTGCACGGACCAGCCCTGCCTGACCATCCGGCCGATGGTGTCGACCACCAGCGTTCGTTCCGCCACCTTGATTCGCTCGTGCAACGCTGTCTCGTCGTCATCATCGAGCACCGGGACCGCCTGCTGGGCCAGGATGGGTCCGCTGTCCACTCCCGCATCGGCCAGGATAACGCTGCACCCAGTCACCTTGACCCCGTGCGCCAACGCGTCCCGAACGCTGTGCAGGCCGGGAAACGAGGGCAGCAGTGCGGGGTGCGTGTTGATCATTCGGCCGCCGAATTCGGCTAGGAAGTCCGGCCCGACAAGCTTCAGGAAGCCGGCCGCGACAATCAAGTCGGGCCGGTAAGCGGCACAGTCCGCGGTGAGAGTTTTGTCCCAGGAGGCCCGGTCACCGAAGTCCTTGAGCCGGCGGACGAATGTTGGGATGCCTGCCGCCTGCGCCCTGGCTACGCCGCCGGTTCCGTCCCGGTCCGCGCCCACGGCCACGACCCGCGTGCCAAAGTCGGGATCGGCGCACGCGTCAAGGAGCGCCTGCAGGATGCTGCCCGTGCCAGATACCAGCACTAGCAAACGTGACCGGCTGACTGTGGGCTCCTCGGCTTCTCTTATCGCCTCGATGTCTCAGGCTACAAGGCGCGCGGATGCCCGGACATGCGGCGGGGCGCCGTGTCCGGGAAGTCCCGGACACGGCGCCCCATTGGCTTGGCTAGGAAGTCAAGCCCCGTGCTGTCTCATGAGGCTGTGCTATCTCATGAAGTGGAGCCGCAGCCGAGCGGCCCGTTGCCGAGCGGTTCGAATCCGTAGGCCTTGAGGACCGAGCTCTGCTTGCAGAAGTACTTGTTCCTGCCGAGCCAGGTGCCCAGGGCTGCCGGGATGTGGTTCTTTGTGGTCTTGGTCCACCGCACGACGTCGAACAGCGTCCGGTGGAACACGGTCCCGGCCCACGCCGGGTTGGTCACTGCGGCCTTACCAGACTTGACGGTCGGCGCGATCTTGTGGCTGCCAACCTTGATGCCGTTCAGGCCGAGCACGCCGATCTGGTTGCAACCGAACTGGTTCTTGCCCTTGCCCGGCTTCTTGCCACACGTGCCGGAATGGTACTGCTGGGCCACGTACGAGCCGGTGGAGAACGGGAAAATAGCGTTCACGTTCGGGTGCGCCTTGCTACCGAAGATCTTGTTGATGCCTTCGTTCTCCTCGGGCTGCTTCGGAACGGGCAGGCTCGCGGCGGTACCGCAAGTCGGCTCCGTGTCGGTGGTCAGGCCAAGCGCGGTCTCAAACCAGAAGGACAGCGTGCCTGATCCTGCCTGCGGGCCGATCGGGTCGATCTTCTGCGACGCGCCCTTCGCGGAGCTGCCGAGCAGCGCGCCCCAGGTGTTCGCCGCGAAGCCGTGCGCTGCCGCAACAGTGCAGCCGAAGATCTCCGTCAGTTGCGCGGTGGTCAGGTTGTTGGGGACGTTGGTCTTCTCGCCCTTGAGGTTGGTGCTGGCGTAGGTGACAGCGTCACCGGCGAGTGCCACAAACAGCACACCGCCCTTGCTGCCGGCCGCCGGGTCGGTCGACTTGCGGGGCCGCGAGGACCGGGCGAAGTCGACGCACTGATAGGTCTTCCCATGGAACTTGACGGTGGGATAGCCGCTAAGCGCTGCGATACCAGCCGACGAGCCGTTGGGCCGCACGGCCTTCGCGCAGCCCTTCTTGAGAATGACGTTCTCAGGATTGGTGTCGTTCGGGGTCTTCGGGTTAACGGCGTCCCAGCTGTAGAAGTAGGGGTGTGACGGGCTGTGCCTCTTCCCAACAGACTTGTTGAAGTTGAAGCTCAGCTGGTCGGTGACGGCAAAAATCGATTCGGAGCCAACGGCGACGACGTCGTACGGCGCCGGCGTGACGGTCTTCCCTTTACTGTTGATCGGATCAGCCGAGGCCGGAGCCACGGCCACCACGGCCATTGCGGCAGCAGTGGCCGCCACCGCGGCTCCCGCTACCA
Source organism: uncultured Actinomycetota bacterium (assembly GCA_963787665.1). Taxonomy (GTDB): domain Bacteria; phylum Actinomycetota; class Actinomycetes; order Streptosporangiales; family Streptosporangiaceae; genus JAJYUU01. The sequence continues at coordinate 1,229,143 of CAWBDZ010000011.1, read as the reverse complement.
GAGCTTTGATATTGCGCAACGCGCCCTCCCACAGACGATTCAGCGCCAACGAACACGCGAGTTCTCGCGCGGACCAGCCATCGGTGGCGGTCCGCGCCTAACAATGCATGAGTCTCAATTTGGCAACAAGAAACGTTCTTAGGCGGCTATCTGATGACTTGGTGAACAGAAGACGTCCGGCAGATTAATTAGCAGGTCAGGATGCCTTGCTGGCGAGAAGCGGCGGCCTGGGTGCTATTTCTTCCGGCGGTAGTCACATCTGTCCAGGTCAGGGCACCAATCGACAAGCGAAACTGAGAAACCGCTGTGAGATCAGCGACGTTTGTGCGAACAACTGATGCTCACCGTTCAGGCTAGATTCACCAACCGGACATCCTGAGCGGTCTCAGAGATCTCGCCGCGGAGATCTCACGGCAGAGCCGACGGGCCTGACGGAGACGACGGCTGCCTGGTCGCTGCTTCGCCTGTCCACCGATCGAGGTAGATCAGGTGGCCGGCGGCCATGTCGTCCGGCGGCACTGGCCGTGCCCGGCTATCGGCTGGCGGCCGCCCTGCGCCAGCCGGCAGCGATCCGGCGTGGCGAACAGACAAGTAGTTCGCGACGCCCGCAGTGATGGCAGCTGCCACCCCGATCTCAAGTGCGGACACGATCGCGACCTGCCAGCCGGACGGCCCGACGGCGGCAAGGCGGCCAGCGCCGAGCGGGCCACCGGAGAACGCCGCGAGCAGGCCCTAGAGCTCCGCCGCAACTCACGCCGCAGGCCAGGCCCCACAGCGGCGCGGCATCGAGTGACATGCCGGGTGCCGACCTGGACAGCAGCAGCCCGCCGATCGCCCCGGCCAGATAGGGCACTGCCAGCACCGTCGGTTCCAGCCAGCCGGGCATCGCCGCATGCACCCCCGGCGGCAGCGCGGCCAGCAGCGGGAACGCGGGCAGCGAAGTGAGCGCGGACCCGGTGGGCGCGACGACGGTCGAAGCGCCGAAAGCGAAGCCGGGACCGAGGCAGAAGGAGATGCCCCAGATGATCGCGTTGGGCACGTAGCCGATCTCCAGCAAGAGCAGCAGAACCGCGCCGACGAGCCCGGGCGCGAGGCTTCCTTCTAGCCGTGACGCCTCGCCAAGATGCGCTGCAAGGGCAGCGCCTGCCAGCACCGCGCCGGCCGCGAACAGCGTCGCGAGCGTTGCCGCGAGGCCGAGCACGTACGCTCGCGGTCGCTGCGGCAACAACGCGGCGAGCTGAGACCAGGGGGCCAGCTCCCGAGCTCCGCCGAGGCCGCCAGCGACCAGCGGCAGCAGCAGACCGCACGCGAATGCCAGCGGAACCGATGACGACTCGCCAGCCGACCGGCTGCCGATGGCGAGCAGGCCGGTGAGCAGCGCGTATGGAACTGCGAGCGCAAGCGTCGCATAACCGACGTGCCGCAGCCGAAGTACCTGTCCGGTGCGCACGACCCATCGGCCGGCCCGCCAGAGCAGGAAACCAGGCAGCAGTACCAGGCCAAGCGGCAGCATGCCGACCCGACCGGTGCCGCGGAGCGTTAGCCCGACGTGGTTGCCGACCAGCCAGAGGACCGCGGCAGTGCGCAGCACGCCCGCGAGCCCGCTTCGTGCATGCGGCGCCGCGATCCAGCCGACCAGCACCGCCGCGGTGATGACCGCAACGCCGAACAGCGTGACCACTAGTGCGCCGAGGGCACCGGCGACAAACAGCGGGCGCCCGGCACCGGGCGCGCCGCCGTCCGCGCCAGTCGTGGCGCGCCGGGCGCGGAGGCCAGCAGCAGTCACAAGAGTCAAGCCTGGCAATCCGGCGTGCTTGCATAGCGGAGGCGCGCCGGGGCCGGCCCGCCCGGATCAGGCTGCCAGCGACGGATGGCGCTGGCGCGGTTACTTCATGAGCTCCCGGGCGAGCCGGGCAGTCTCGCTAGGAGTCCGGCCGACGCGGACGCCCACCTTTTCCAGCGCCTCCTTCTTCGCCTGTGCCGTCCCGGCGGAGCCGGAGATGATGGCGCCAGCATGGCCCATCGTCTTGCCCTCGGGCGCGGTGAACCCGGCCACGTAAGCGACGACCGGCTTGGTCACGCTCTTTTCGATGAACGCCGCGGCCCGCTCCTCCGCATCACCACCGATTTCGCCGATCATCACGATCGCGTCGGTCTCCGGATCATCCTGGAAAGCCCTGAGGCAGTCGATGTGCGTGGTGCCAATGATCGGGTCTCCGCCGATGCCGACGGCCGTCGAGAATCCGATGTCGCGCAGTTCGTACATCATCTGGTAGGTCAGCGTGCCGGACTTCGAGACCAGCCCGATCCGGCCCTCTGCCGAGATGTCGGCCGGGATGATGCCCGCGTTGGACTTGCCCGGCGAAGCCACACCGGGGCAGTTCGGGCCGACGATCCGAGTCCCGTTCCCGGTCGCGCAGGCATGCGCCCAGAACGCTGCCGTGTCGTGCACGGGTATTCCCTCGGTGATCACTATCACCAGCGGGATCTGCGCGTCGATCGCCTCATTGACCGCGTCCTTGCTGCCAGCAGGCGGTACGAAGACGACGGACACATCCGCGCCGGTGGCTGCCATGGCCTCGCCCACGGTGCCGAACACCGGCACATCGAGTCCGGACAGCTCGATCAACTGGCCAGCCTTGCGCGGGTTAGTGCCGCCGACGACGTTGGTCCCGGCCCGGATCATCCGCGCGCCGTGCTTGCGGCCCTCCGAGCCGGTGATGCCCTGGACGATGATCCGGCTGTCGGCCGTCAGGAAGATCGACATGTCATGCTCCCACTGCGGCCGCGGCGGCCAGCTCGGCAGCGCGCCGCGCCGCATCGTCCATCGTGGCTACTTGCTCCACCACCGGTATCGCTGCCTCAGCCAGGATCCGGCGGCCCTCGGCCGCGTTGTTACCGTCCAGCCGCACCACGACCGGGCGGGTGATCTGCTCACCTCGCTCGGCCAGCAGGGCTACCGCGGACACGATCCCGTTGGCGACTTCGTCGCAGGAGGTGATGCCGCCGAACACGTTCACCAGGACGCTACGCACGTCCGGATCCGACAGCACGATGTCCAAGCCGTTGGCCATGACCTCGGCGGACGCACCGCCGCCGATGTCCAGGAAGTTCGCCGGCCGGACGCCGCCGAACTGCTCCCCCGCGTAGGCCACCACGTCGAGCGTGGACATGACCAGGCCGGCCCCGTTGCCGATAATCCCTACCGAGCCCTCTAGCTTCACGTAGTTGAGATGCTTGGCTTTCGCCCGCGCCTCGATCGGATCGACGGCAGTGGGATCAGCGAACTCGTCCCAGTCGTGCCGGAACGACGCGTTGTCGTCCAGCGTGACCTTAGCGTCAAGCGCGACCACCCGTCCGTCACCGGTGTAGACCAGCGGGTTGACCTCGACGAGAGTCGCATCCTCAGCGGTGAATACCGCCCATAGCCGCTCGGCGAGCTCCGCGGCGCCGGCCTGCGCCTCTGCTGGCAGCCGGCCGGCCTGCACGATCTCGCGCGCCTTAGCGGCGTCCACTCCGGCCAGCGGGTCGATCGGGATCTTGGCCAGGGCTTGCGGGTTGGTCCGCGCGACTTCCTCGATTTCAACGCCGCCCTCGACAGTGCACATGGACAGGAATGTTCGCTCGGCCCGGTCGAGCAGGAAGGACAAGTAGTACTCCTGCGCGATATCGGTGTCCTCGGCGACCAGCACCGAATGCACGGTGTGGCCCTTGATGTCCATGCCGAGGATCTTGGCGGCCTTCTCTGCCGCCTCGTCGGCGTTGTCCGCCAGTTTCACCCCGCCCGCCTTGCCGCGGCCACCGGTCTTCACTTGTGCCTTGATGACCACGACAGGCTTGCCGTCAGCCGCGAAGCCGGCCGCGATATCGCGGGCTTCGGTTGCGGTCTGGGCTACCCGGCCGCGCGGAATCGGGACACCGTACTGGGCGAAGAGTTCTTTCGCCTGGTACTCGAACAAGTCCACTCGGGTCCGTCCTTCACACTCGGGAAATCTTCGTGGCGCGCCGGCGCCCGCGGCTCGAAGCCTAGTGCCGGCTGCCCGGCTTGCACCGGCTGGGCCGGCCAGCTAGCTGACCGTTTCCTGGCTGCCCAGCGCCGATCGGACCCAGTCGACTATTTCGGTGGTAGTCGCGCCCGGGGTGAAGATCCTCGCCACCCCTAGCTGCTGGAGTTCGGCGATGTCGGCGTCGGGGATGATGCCGCCGCCGAACACGACGATGTCCTCGGCGCCGCGCTGTTTCAGCAGTTCCAGCACCCGGCGGAACTGGGTCATGTGCGCGCCCGACAGGATAGACAAGCCGATGGCGTCCGCGTCCTCCTGCACGGCAGCAGAGACGATCTGCTCGGGCGTCTGATGCAGCCCGGTGTAGATGACCTCGACCCCGCCATCGCGTAGCGCGCGCGCTACCACCTTGGCTCCGCGGTCATGACCGTCCAGGCCAGGCTTGGCGATGATTACCCGGATGCTGCTCATGACTCCTCCGACCAGGCTGCCGCTGGCTGCCGGCGTGAGGCAGCCGATTCAGCCTAACCGGCAGGTGGAGTCGACCGGGTTCAGGGTAGTTGTGACCTATCGGTCATAGCCCGCGATCCCGCGGCCCGGCCGGGCTACGGCGCCAGCGCGTCGGCCAGTGCCGAGACATAGCGAGCGAGTTGCCCGCCGTGCGGGTCATGAGTGGGATTGACCTCGGTCAGCACCAGCCCGGCGCATGCTGGATCGGCCAGCAGCACGCGCAGGCAACTGGCGGCATTGTCAAGCCGCACTCCGGAGCCATAGTGCGGGAAGTTGCCGAGCGGCAGGTCGCCGGAGTCGACCACATCGACATCGAAGTGCACGATGAAGGGCCCGGCCGACTTCGAAAGCGCGTCCAGCGCGCGCCGCGCCGCGCCGCCAGGGTCCGCACTGACTTCATTGGCCCAGGAGACTTCGATGCCAGCCTCGGCCAGGAACTGACGCTGCGCGGCGGTCGCCTCGCGCGGGTCACAGCCGACCAATGCCAGCCGGTCCGGCGTGAGTAGCGGCGGCGGGCCGGCGAATCCTGCCAGTTCCGGAGCGCCGCGGCCAAGCAGGTGCGCGATGCCGGTCGAGTCGAGTATCCCGGACCCCAGATCGCCTGCCTCGTGCAGGTCCGCATCCCCATCTACATAGGCAAGACCAACATCGCTATGGTGGCGCCGCGTGCCGGCGACAACGCCGAGCGTGATCGTGCAATCCCCGCCGATCACCAGCGGACGCCCGCCCGCGCCGACGATAGCTGCCACCGCGTCAGCGACAGCACCGGCCACGCGGACCACGGCCGCCAGGTTCCTGGCGCTGGGACGCTCGTGGTCTACCTGGAACTCGGTGGTTGGCAGGTCGCCGCTGTCGGTCACCTTGACGCCCGCCGCTTCGAGCCGGTCGAGCAGGCCAGCGTTGCGCAGTGCTGCCGGGGCAAGTTCCTGGCCGGCGTGATGGGCGCCAGCACTGCTGGGCACGCCGATTATCGTCCACTCGCGCATTGCTGCCTCCATGCTCGTCACCATCATCTGGGGTTAGTTGGTGATCAGAGCTTAGCCGTCAAAGCTGGCCGAGCGCAACCAGCTTTCGTACAATGGTGGTGACGGCATGTCATGCCGTCAGTGAGTTCCATGCGGAGGAGCGCGCGATATGGCGGCGAAGGTTGGCCGGGCCCCTGGCGACCTGGCAGTCCTTCAGTCGTTCGTCAACACTGCCGATATCGAGCAGTCGACCGACGAACTGACCGATCCGGCCGCACTGCTCTCCTGGCTGGACAAAGCCGGCCTGTGCCCAGACAGCGGCGGCTGGTCTGGTGAGAGCGACGGCAGGGCAGCGCAGGCCGGACGCCACGCGGCGCACGTCCCGGCTCAGGCCGATCTGGCCAAGGCCATCAAGCTGCGCGAAGCCTTGCGTAAGGTACTGCGCTCACACGTCACGCACGGCCCAGCCGGGCCAGGAGTCACCGTTGCTCAGGACGCGGCGGCCGACTTGCGCGAGATCTCGGCGCGGCTGCCCACCCGGCTGGAGGTTGGGGACGACGGCAAGGTCTGGCCAGTGGCGGCTAGCTCTGGCGTCGAGGCGGCGCTTGCCCGGATCTTGCTGATTGCCGCTGAGGCGGCGGCGATCGGCACCTGGGACCGGCTCAAGGTCTGCAGTGCCGACGACTGCCAGTGGGCGTTCTACGACCGATCCCCGACCCGCAACGGTTGCTGGTGCACGATGCAGATTTGCGGGACGCGGGCCAAGTCGCGGACGTATCGCAGTCGCATGGCAGCCACGAAAGAGTCGTCTACAGCTTCTCGATCGGCGCGTACCGCAGCACCAGGTGCTTGATGCCGTAGTCGCCGCCGAAGTCAATCTTTGCTTCCGGATCGTCGCCACGGCCCTCGACCGACAGCACGGTGCCGAGGCCATAGGAGTCGTGCGTTACCTTGTCGCCAGGCTGCAGGGAGGGAACTGGCCGGTTCCCGACTACCCGCACGCCTGGCCGGCGGGCGAGCCGCTCGGATGCAGGCGGCACGGCCGCCGACTCATCACGCCGCCAGTCGATCAGCTCGGCCGGAATCTCGGACAGGAACCTGGACTGCTTGTGATAACCGGGGCGCCCGAACCACGTGCGCGTCGCCGCCCTGGTTACATAGAGCCGTTCCATTGCCCTGGTGATGCCGACGTAGGCGAGTCGTCGTTCCTCGGCCAGCTCACGTTCATCGCCCATCGACCGCTCATGCGGGAAGACATTCTCTTCCAGCCCGGTAAGAAAGACGACTGGGAACTCCAGTCCCTTTGCGGTGTGCAGCGTCATCAGCGTGACCATGCCGCCGTGCTGCTCGCCGTCGGGGATCTCGTCGGCATCGGCGACCAGCGACACCTGCTCGAGAAATTCCAGCAGCGTGCCGCCGGGTTGCCGGGCGTCAAACTCTCGCGCCACCGAGACCAACTCGGTCAGGTTCTCGATCCTGCTGGCGTCCTGCAGGTCCGATGAGGCCTGCAGCTCGGCGACGTAGCCAGTTCCATCGAGCACGGCTTCGGCAATATCGCCGACCGGGCTGCCGGCCGCGGACATCTCGCGCAGCCCGGTCATCAGCTCGTTGAAGCCCTCGATGGCGCGGGCCGACCGGGCGGCCAGACCGGGCACATCCTCCGGCCTGGCCAGCGCAGCCGCGAAGCTGATCTTGTCGCGGTTCGCGAGCGCCGCCACATACTCTTCAGCCCGGTCGCCGATCCCGCGTCGTGGCGTGTTCAGCACCCGGCGCAGCGACACCTCATCCTCGGGGTTGGCAGTCAACCGGAGGTAGGCCAGCAGGTCGCGCACTTCGCGCCGTTCGTAGAACCGGACGCCGCCGACCACCTTGTAGGGCAGCCCGGAGCGGATGAAGACTTCCTCGAAAACGCGCGATTGCGCATTGGTCCGGTAGAACACGGCCACCTGGCCGGGTGCCGCCTCGCCTGCGTCGGCGAGGCGGTCGACCTCCTCGGCTACAAATGCGGCCTCGTCGTGCTCGCTGTCGGCGACATAGCCCGTAATCGGGGGCCCGTTACCTGCGTCGGACCAGAGGTTCTTCGGGATGCGCCCGGGGTTGCGAGAGACCACGGCGTTGGCGGCGGCGAGGATATTCTGGGTCGACCGGTAGTTCTGCTCCAGCAGGATGACGCGGGCGCCAGCGAAGTCGCGCTCGAATTCCTCGATGTTGCGGATCGTGGCACCGCGGAAGGCATAGATCGACTGGTCCGCGTCACCAACGACGACCAGCTCTGCTGGCGACTTGCCACCGGAGCCGGCCAGCTCGCGCACCAGCTCGTACTGCGCGTGGTTAGTGTCTTGGTACTCATCCACCAGGACGTGGCGGAACCGCTCCTGGTACTCCGCGGCCAGGTCCGGGAACGCCTGGAACAAGTTGACCGTCACCATGATCAGGTCGTCGAAGTCCATGGCGCCGGCCGCGACCAGTCGCCGCTGATACTCCGCGTAGGCCTCCCCGAGCGCCTTCTCCCGGTAACCGCTGGCTCTGGCAAGCACGGTCTCGTAGTCAATGAGCTCGTTTTTCATGCTGGAGACCTGGTTGGCCATCGCCTTCGGCGGATGGAACTTGGTGTCCAGCTCAAGCTCACGGCAGACCAGGGCCATCAGCCGCTGCGAATCCGCCTGATCGTAGATAGAGAAGCTGGAGGGATAGCCGAACCGGCGGGCCTCCCGCCGCAGTATCCGCACGCATGCGGAGTGGAAGGTCAGCAGCCACATCGACCGCGCCCGCGCCCCAGTGAGCGACGCGGCGCGGGCCGCCATCTCCCCGGCCGCCTTGTTGGTGAAGGTGATGGCCAGAATCTGGCTGGGCTGAACCTCGCGCTCCGCCAGCAGGTAGGCGATCCGGTGGGTGAGCACCCGGGTCTTGCCCGAGCCGGCCCCGGCCACGATTAGCAGCGGGCTGCCCTCATGCATGACGGCGGCGCGCTGCTGCGGGTTCAGCCCGTCCAGCAGGGCATCGACAACCAAGGCGGTCACCTGATCAGCCTAGGCGCTGCCGCCGACAGCCGTGCGTTCCCGCGCCTTGGGCTCAGTGCCTCCGGCGCCCGGCGACACCGATACTCCGCGTAGACGGTTCTTGCGCCACCCTGCCCGCAGGCACCGACATTCCTGGCAAGCCTGCGGACCGCCGAAAGCCCGCCCAAGGACATCCTGGCGCGGGCCTTCGGAAACTCGGTCGGTTTACTCGTCCGGCACCAGGGTCGGCGTGGCCCTAGTCAGCGTCTGCTTCTTGAAGAACGCAGGCGCGGCGATCCGGTTGTAGATGAAGAAGACCAGGCCGATGAGCGCTGCCGCGGCGGCGATCACGAACGCTCCACCTATCTGCCAGTGAATACCGGGTACGGTCCACATCGTGTAGTCATTCGCGGTCTTGACGTCATAGTCGAGCCAGACGCTCCAGCCGCCGAGGAACCAGAGGATCACGGCGCCGACGCCCGGCACGATGCCCTGCATAAACAGGTTACGGGCGCTGCTGGTCAGATTGCGGCGGTAGTACCAGACGCAGGCGAACCCGGTCAGGCCGTAGTAGAACGCGATATACAGGCCGATCGCGATCACCGCGTCACCGATCAGGCCGATCGGGTTTGCCGCGTTGTTGACGGCCGCGTAGAACAGGATCGAGATGCCGCCCATCACGAGGGTAGACACCGTCGGCGTCAGGAAGCGCCTGTGGATCTTCCCGAACGCCTTGGGGATCGCCCTGTACACGGCCATGGACAGCGTGGTACGCGCGGTTGGCAGGATCGTCGTCTGGGTAGAGGCCGCGGCCGATGACAGGACCATTACCAGTAGCAGGTGATAGAGGACATTGCCGAAGGAGCCGTTGCCGAATACCGCATGGCCCTGGATAGACAGCACATCACCGACGTTGGCGCTGTTGCCGAGACCGTTACCCTTGGTGCCGATTCCGGCGAACGACTGCATCGAGAAGATCACCAGCGCGTAGGTGATCAGCAGGATGAACGTGGACAAGATCGCGGCCCGCCCAGGTGTTCGGGTGCGATCCCTGGTCTCCTCGTTGACCGACACGGCGGTGTCCCAGCCCCAGTAAATGAACACCATGAGGATGATGCCGCTGACGAAAAGGCTGAAGCTCGGGATGTCGAACGGGTTCAGCCAGGAGAGGCTCGGCGTTAGGTGGCCGGCCGGAGCGCTGCCGTTGCCGACCTTGACCAGCGCTGTCACCGACAGCACCCCCAGCATGATCAGCTCGATGGACAGCAGCACCTTCTGGAAGTTCGCCGACACCTCGATCCCGACATAGCAAATGGCGGTCATCAGGACGATCCAGACGATGCCGCCGAGCAAGACCCAGTTACTGGACGGGTTGTGTCCGATGCCGTTGGCCCCGAACAGTAGGAAGGTGTACTGGCTGGCGATCTGGGCGAGGCTGGCCATGACGAGGATGTCGGCGGCCACGATCGCCCAGCCGCCGGCCCAGCCGCTCTTCGGCCCGAATGCCCTGGTAGCCCACGTAAACGTGGTCCCGCAGTCGGGGTCGGCCTTGTTCATCTCGCTGTAGCCGATCGATGTCAGCAGCATTGGCACGAACGCGAGGATGGCCACGATAGGTGACTGGAGCCCGACCGCAGCGACCACGAAGCCGAGCGTCGCCGCGAGGCTGTATGCCGGCGCCACCGACGCGGTGGCGATCACCGTACTCGAGATAAGCCCGAGAGCACCCGACTTGAGCCCCTTGTCCAGCGGCTGTTCCGACTGCTGGGCAGTTTGACTTCCAGCTGCCATGGCGTCTCCCCTCCTGGCCCGGCTGCGCATCGGCCGGGAATACTCGTAACCGGGACGTTACAGCGCGCGCCGCGGGTCCGGTACTAGGACCTCGCTTGACCACGGCGCCTGCGGCGATCTCAACGGTTCTAGCATGCATTGAGCGCTATCGCAACGATTTCGGTTGTAACGTCTGTGAATCGCAACCGGACCCGTCAAGGGCCGGAACAGCCCGAGACTAGGATCACAGCATGCGCATACTTCTTGTCGGGGCTGGCGGAGTAGGCACCGCGCTGGCCCGGATCGCCGCCCGCCGTCCGTTCGCCGAACTAGTCGTCGGTGACTATGACCTGGGCCGGGCGCAGCGCGCGGCAGCCGCAAAGGACTCCTATACCGCGGTTCAGCTCGATGCGAGGGACGAGATCGCAACCACCAAGCTGCTGGCCGAGTACCGCTGCGACGCGCTGATGAACGCAACGGACCCGCGCTTCGTGATGCCCTTGTTCCGGGCGGCCTTGGCCGCTGGCGTGAATTACCTGGATATGGCCATGTCTCTGTCGCATCCAGATCCGGGCGAGCCCTATGCCAAGACCGGCGTCAAGCTGGGTGACGAGCAGTTCGCTATGGCGGACCAGTGGGAGCAGGCAGGCAAGCTTGCATTGGCAGGAATCGGCGTCGAGCCTGGACTGTCCGACGTGTTCGCGCGATACGCGGCCGACGAGCTGTTCAGTGAGATCGACCAGCTGGCTGTACGGGACGGCGCCAACCTGGCCGTGGCCGGTTACGACTTCGCTCCGACCTTCTCTATCTGGACGACAATCGAGGAGTGCCTTAACCCCCCGGTGATCTGGGAAAAGGATCGCGGATGGTACACGACTCCCCCGTTCAGCGAGCCGGAGACGTTCAGCTTCCCGGCGGGCATCGGCCCGGTCGAGTGCGTGAACGTCGAGCATGAGGAAGTGCTGCTGATGCCCCGCTGGGTGCAGGCGAAGCGGGTCACATTCAAGTACGGACTCGGCGAGGAGTTCATAGGCGTCCTGCGGACCTTGCACATGCTAGGCCTAGACCGGACCGACCCGGTCAGCGTTGGCGACGCCAAGGTATCGCCGCGCGACGTGGTGGCGGCGTGCCTGCCTGACCCCGCCACCCTGGGCGACAAGATGTCCGGCCTTACCTGCGCTGGCACCTGGGTTACCGGAATCGGCAAGGACGGCAAGCCGCGCGAGGTCTACCTTTATCACGTGGTCGACAATGCCTGGTCGATGGCGGAGTACGGGTCCCAGGCGGTGGTCTGGCAAACCGCTGTCAACCCCGTCGTAGCGCTCGAGCTAATTGACGACGGCGCCTGGTCCGGCACCGGCGTGCTCGGCCCGGAGGCGCTGCCGCCGCAGCCGTTCCTTGACCTGCTGACCGAATACGGCTCACCGTGGGCCCAGGAAGAACGTTAGCCGACCGTGTCCTGAGCCCCCGTTACAGCACAATCCCTGCATTAAACGGAACGCCATTAAGCGGAAACGGAGTATCCCGTGGTCAATGATCTGCAGAACTTCATCGGCGGCCAGTGGACCGATATGGCCTACGACAAGCGCGCCGAGCTGATCGACCCGAGCACGGGCGAGGTCTTCGCCACGGCCCCCATCTCCGGCGAAGCCGAGGTTCATGCGGCCTACGCGTCCGCAGCTGATGCCTTCACTGGCTGGCGGGACTCGACACCGGCCGAGCGCAGCCTGGCCCTGCTGCGGATCGCCGACGCGCTGGAAACCAGGGCGGACGAGTTCGTAAAGGCCGAGTCGCAGAACACCGGCAAGCCGATCGGGTTGACCGCGTCGGAAGAAATCCCGCCGATGGTGGACCAGATCAGATTCTTCGCCGGCGCCGCCCGAATGCTCGAAGGTCGCTCGGCTGGAGAGTATATGGCTGGCTTCACCTCATTCATCAGGCGCGAGCCAATAGGCGTCTGCGCGGCGGTCACGCCGTGGAATTACCCGATGATGATGGCGGTCTGGAAGTGGGCGCCCGCGCTGGCTGCCGGTAACACAATGGTGCTGAAGCCCTCGGATACCACGCCGGTCTCTACCCTGCTGATGGCGGAACTCATCAGTGAGTTCGTACCGCCGGGCGTACTCAACGTGATCTGCGGTGACCGGGACACCGGCCGCATGGTCGTGTCGCACAAGCGGCCGCAAATGGTGTCCATCACCGGCTCGGTCCGCGCGGGTATGGAGGTCGCCCAGGCCGCCGCTGCGGACCTGAAGCGGGTCCACCTGGAACTCGGCGGCAAGGCGCCTGTCATCGTGTTCGACGACGCCGACCCGGCGAAAACAGCCGAGGCAATCGCCATCGCCGGCTACTTCAACGCAGGCCAGGACTGCACTGCCGCGACCAGGGTGCTGGCGGGCGCTGACATTCACGATGACTTCGTTGCGGCGCTCGCCGAACAGGCTAGGGCCCAGATTACAGCCGGCCCCGACAACGAAGAGGCGACCTACGGGCCGCTCAACAACGCCAACCAGCTGGACCGGGTATCCGGTTTCATCTCCCGGCTGCCCGATCATGCCCAGATCGTGGCCGGCGGCAGGCAAACCGGCGACCGTGGTTACTTCTTCGAGGCTAGCGTCGTCGACGGCCTGCGGCAGAACGACGAGATCATCCAGAACGAGGTCTTCGGCCCGGTCATCACCGTGCAGAAGTTCACCGACGAAGATGAAGCGTTGCGCTGGGCCAACGGCACCGAGTATGGGTTGGCTTCCTCGGTCTGGACCAGCAACCATGGCCGGGCCATGCGAATGGCGCGCGCACTGGACTTCGGCTGCGTCTGGATCAACACCCACATACCGCTGGTCGCCGAGATGCCCCACGGCGGCTTTAAGCACTCCGGCTATGGCAAGGACCTATCCATGTACGGGTTCGAGGATTACACCCGCGTCAAGCACGTCATGTCGTCGCTGGACTAACGGCGGCAAGGCCAGCCTGATCAGCCGCCGTCCTCGCTGCCCAGCACGCCAAGCAGCTCGAGCCGTTCCAGGGCTGTCGCGCGTGACGGAATAGGGGCGGCTCCGGCTGCCCATTCCCGCCAGACTGGCCAGCGGTCCCGGTCGTAGTCCTCCTGGTCGAACTCGGCATCGTCTCGGATCAGGTCGCGCACGATCGTCATCTGATCCCGGTGACCCAGGCCCGGCCACGGCAGGTAGTCGATGGTCCAGGACAGCCGAGGCGTGCCGCCCTGCGTGCAGTTCATCAGGTGGGCGTGGAAGGCGACCACGTCGCCTAGCTCGGTCTCCACCACCACGTGCGGCCACTCCCAGTGCTCGAAGCCGGACATGGCGGGCTCGGCAGCCCGGTACTCGCACAGCCTGCGCTCGAACTCCCGCAGGTGAGAGCCGGGAATCAGGCGAAGGGCACCGGTGTCGGCGGTGCGAGGCTCAAGGTCCGCCCAGAAAGTCACGCCGCCGATACCAGGTCCCTGACGGGTATGCCAGGTGGAATCGCCGGTGAAGCAGGTGGCGATCCCGACCGTGGGCACGGTCGCGCTGCCGAGCAGCTCGGCCGATGACAGGAACGTCCTCTGATCATCGGCGATCAGCGCCAGGCTCAATGGCGCGCGGTTCACTGCCAGCGGCAGGTAATCGCCGCTGATGCCGCCCAGGTCGTTTGGCTCGGTAGCGATCCGGCCAAAGGCATCAGCCAGCGCGCCGGTCACCTCCTGGCGCAGCATGGCCGCCTCGTTCTGGCTGAGCAGGCCGCGCAGCGTCACGTACCCGAACGTGCGGAAATGCAAGATCTGCTGGTGGGTAAGCACAACAAACTCCGATCGGCTCGATTCGCATGGACGCGGACGAGCCGAGCAGGAGGAGCCCGGGCAGATCAGCCTAAGAAGCAGGTGCGCATGCTAGTCAGCGTACTCCGCTCTGCTCAAGCCGCGGGCTGCCAGGGGTTTACGACCGTTACTCCAGTCTGCTCGAAATCTGTCACATTCCGGGTCGCCAGGTGTGATCCGTGCGCGCGGCAGATCCCAGCGATCTGGGCGTCAAAGCCCCCAATCGGCAAGCCCAGATCGTCGCGACCGCTCACCACCAGCGCGTACTTTTCTGCGGCGTCCGCATCAAACGGCAGGATCTTCCCGCCGAAGGCACTGAAGATCTCCAGCGCCGCAGTCAGAATGGTCTGCTTGCGACGCCCTGCGGGTAACCGCTCAATGCCATAACGAATCTCGGCAACCGTTATCGCGGTCGTATAAACATCGAGGCCAGAGTGGCGTCGGACCCAATCCAGAACGATCCCGGCTGGTGAGGGCCGCATAAGTTCCGACAAAACATTGGTATCGGCAGTGATCATCTAGTCAAACCGGGCGGCTCGAGGGCGGGTCGCCCGGTCCGGAATGTCAAGATCAACGCCGCCAAGCTCGCCAAACCGACTCAGGAGGGCCGTCAAGAGTCCGGCGTCTTCATCGGGCTCACTGACCGCGGCGGTCAGAATGGCCCGCATCTCGGCTTCCATCGAGCGCCCGTGACGAGCAGCGCGCACCTTCAACCGCCGTGTCACGCGATCGTCGAGATTCCGGATACTGACTGCTGACATCGGTATCACCGCCCTGATGCCATCAATGCTAGCACTCGGCGCGCGCATCCTCCCGCAGTCAGCTGCGGCGGGCGCGGCGGCGACGCAGGCCAAACACGACGAGAAGCACTGCGAGCACGCCGCCGGCCGCCGGAATCACGCGCTTGAGCACCGGGATGCCAGCCACGCCGAGCAGGTCAATAGCCTCGGTGTCCTGCGGCTGCCAGGCTGGCTGCTCGCGTTCATCCGGCTGAACTTCTTCCGTCCTGCCGCGCGCCGGACGCAGCGGTGTGACGGGAGCGACCGCTGGCTCCGCGGCGGCGGACGGCGATCGCTGCCCGTTAGCCCCGGACCGGGAGCTGTCGGACTGGGCACTGTCGGACCGGCCGGTGTCGGACCGGCCAGCGTGAGCACCGGAGGCAGGCTTGGCCGCATCAGCGTCGGTCCCGGACTTCGCGGCGGACTCTGCCAGCGCGAGACCGCGATCGGCGAGTTTGCCGCGGATGTCGGCCACTGATGCCGGGCCGATGTTGTCGATCGCCAGCAACTGCTGCTCGGTCCGCCGGGTCAAGTCACCGAGTGTCTGGATGCCATCCTGGCGCAGGCTGCTCCACGCCCTGGAGCCCAGGTTGAGCACGTCGATGGGCAGCGCCTCATCCGCAGCACTGGCACTCGCGGCGACCTCGTTACCCTCCACATCGGTGTCGTCAGCTGACTGCACGGCGGGCGGCGCTGCCTCCACCATGGCTGCCAGGTTCGTCGCGAAGATGCCGATGAGCTTGCCGCCGACCTCGGCCAGCACGCCGCGGCCGAACTGGGCTGGCTTACCCGTGACACTGAGCGTGGTGTGCACGATGACGTGCGTCTTGTCGCCGTCGCCCTCCAGCATCGACCGGACCTTGGCCGATGCAGTGCCGGCGCCGCGGGTCTCCTTCCCCGATGCCTCCAGGGTGATGACGTGTGCGGCTGGGTCACGCTCGGTGAACCGCGCGGTGCCCTTGTACACCATGTTGATCGGCCCGACCTTGACCTTGATCGAACCGTGGATCTCATCGCCGTCGATGGACTCGAGGGTGGCGCCGGGCATACAAGGCGCCACCCGCTCGACATCGAGCAGCACATCCCACGCCCGATCCTCGGAGACCGGAACCGTGAACGAGTGCTCGAGTTCCATAAGTCAGACTCCTGCCGCTGCCTCCAGTGCCCGCCCGGTCAGCACCCGCGCCAGGTGACGCCGGTAATCCGGCGCCCCGTGCAGGTCCGCAGGCGGATTCGTTCCCTCGGCCGCGCCGGCAGCAGCTGCCCGCAGCGCTTGCGCACTGGCTTGCGCTCCGGCCGCCGCCTCTTCGACAGCGGCCGCGCGGACCGGTACCGAGCCCATATTGGTCAATGCGACCCTGGCCTCGGCCACCTGGCCGTTGGAACGCTGTACCAGCGCGGCGACGCCGACGATTGCCCACGCCTGCGCGGTCCGGTGGAACTTCTCATAACGATATCCCCAACCGCTACCGAGCTTCGGCACCCGGATGCCGGTGAGGATCTCGCCGGGAGTTAGCGCCGTTGTCAGGTAGTCGACGAAGAAGTCGCCGGCCGCGATCTCCCGGTCGCCAGCTGGCCCGCGCGCGATCATAGTCGCGCCCATGGCCAGCACTACGGCGGGCAGATCACCTGCCGGATCTGCGTGCGCCAGGGCTCCCCCGACGGTGCCGCGGTGCCGTACCGCCGGGTCGGCGATCAGCGCGGCAGACTGCGCTAGCAGCCCGCCGTGCTCTGCGATCAGCGGATCGTGCACGAGCTGGTAGAGCGTCGTCCGGGCGCCGATTAGCAGTTGATCACCCGCATCGGTGACGCCCCGCAGGTCATCGAGCCCGCCCACGTCGACCAGCAGATTCGGGTAGGCAAGCCGGAGCCGGAGCAACGGCAGCAGGCTCTGCCCGCCGGCGATGATCTTCGCATCCTCGCCGCCGTCCGCGAGGGCCCGTACCGCCTCGTCCAGTGACGACGGCCGGACATAGTCAAAGCTGGCCGGGATCATGCCGCGCCTCCATTGCTGCTGGCACCTTCGGTTGCTGCCTGGATCGCCCGCCATACCCGCTCGGGAGTGCACGGCATGGTGACGTCCCGGACGCCGAACGGCCGGAGCGCGTCCACGATGGAGTTCACCACCGCAGGGGTGGAAGCGATCGTGCCTGCTTCGCCGACGCCCTTCACGCCGAGCCGGTTGCTGGCCGGCGTCTCCGTGCGCGCGGTCACGAAGGAAGGCAGGTCCGCTGCCGACGGCACCAGGTAGTCGGCGAGCGTTGTGGTGAGCAGGTTGCCCGCGTCGTCATACACGGCTTCCTCGTACAGCGCCTGCGCAATGCCCTGGGCAATGCCGCCATGTACCTGGCCCTCGACGATCATCGGGTTGACCACTACGCCCACGTCGTCGACCGCCACATACGAGCGGATCTTGACGAACCCGGTCTCGGTGTCCACCTCAGTCGCGCACAGGTGCGTGCCGTGCGGGAAGGAGAAGTTGTCCGGGTCGTACGTGGCGTCGGCGTCGATCGACGGTTCCACGTCAGCCGGCAGGTTGTGCCCGGTGAAGGCCTCGAAGGCGATCTCCTGGATGGTCGTGCCGGCCTCTGGGTCGCCTTTGACCGAGAAACGGCCGGCCGAGAACTCCAGATCATCGGCAGAGGCCTCGAGCATGGCGGCCGCGATGATCTTGGCCTTGGCGATCACTTTGTCGCAGGCACCGACAAGGGCCAGGCCGCCGACGGTCAGTGACCGGGAGCCATAAGTATCCAGGCCTCTGGGCGCGACCTGAGTGTCGCCGTGCAGCACGCGGATGTCCTCGAATGGCACGCCCAGCTGGTCGGCGACGATCTGGCTCCAGGCCGTCTCGTGCCCCTGGCCGTGCGGGCTCGATCCGGTGACGACCTCGACCTTGCCGGTAGGCAGCATGCGGATCGACGCGTGTTCCCAGCCCCCGGAGGCCAGCGCAAGGGTGCCGACCACGCGCGAGGGCGCGAGGCCGCACATCTCTGTGAACGTTGAGACGCCGATGCCGAGCCGGACGGTGTCACCGCGTGCGTTGCGCTCGGCCTGCTCACGACGCAGGTCGTCGTATCCGAACAGCTCCTTGGCCTTGGCTGTCGCTGCCTCATAGTTGCCTGAGTCGTAGGTCAGGCCGGCCACCGTGGTGAACGGGAACTCTTCGTGCTTGATCCAGTTCCGCTCCCGCAGCTCGAGCGGCTCCATGCCAAGTTCAGTGGCCAGCTCGTCCATGATCCGCTCGATCGCGAACGTCGCCTCGGGACGGCCGGCGCCGCGGTAGGCGTCGGTTGGCATCTTGGTGGTGAACACGCCCCTGCAGCGGAACGAGTACGCGTCCATCTTGTAGATGGCCGGGAACATGAACGCGCCGAGAACCGGAATGCCAGGAGTTAGCAGCATCAGGTAAGCACCCATGTCGGCCAGCAGGTCGACAGATAGGCCCCGGATCCGGCCGTCGGTATCGGCGGCGATCCTGATCCGTTGCCACTGGTCCCTGCCGTGGTGCACGGACATGTTGCCCTCGCTGCGCGTCTCGGTCCACTTGACCGGCCGGCGAACGCGCCGGGCGATCAGCACCGCGAGTACTTCCTCGCGGTAGAACTGCAACTTGGAACCGAACCCGCCGCCTACATCGGGCGCGATCACGCGGATGTTCTGCTCGGGGATCCCGGTCGTGAGGGCCATCATCACCCGGACGATGTGCGGGACCTGGGTGGCAGACCAGAGCGTGAACTCGTCGCCGATCATGGACGCCACGACGGACCGTGGCTCCATCGCGCACGGGATCAGCCGCTGCTGCCGGTAGGTGCGCTCGAGCACTACCGGGGCGTCTTTGAACGCCGCGTCGAGGTCGCCGTTGGGCATGACGAACTCGTAGCATTGGTTGCCGGCCTCGTGCACCCTTGGCGAGTTCTCGTCCAGCGCGGTGCGGATGTCGAGCACCGCAGGCAGCGGCTCGTAGTCCGCGTCGATCGCGGCGAGCGCGTCGGCCGCGGTGTAGCGGTCTCGCGCGATGACACAGGCGACGATCTCGCCCACGTAGCGGACCTCGTCGACGGCCATCGGCGGGTGATGGGGTATCACGATGTCTGGCGTGACCGGCCACGCGCACGGCATGCTGCCCTGCTCGTCGGCGACGTCGGCGCCGGAGAAGGCAGCGATCACGCCGGGCTGGCTCAGCGCACCGCTGACGTCGATCCGCGTTATCTTCGCGTGCGCGAACGGGCTGCGCAGGAACGCCATGTGCAGCATGCCGGGCAGCCGGATGTTGTCGGTCCAGTTGGTCTGGCCGGTGATGAGCTTGGCGTCTTCCTTGCGCAGCCTGGCCTGGCCGATCTGAGCAACGGGCGTTTCCGCGGTAGCGGTCATGGGGCAACTCCAGCCTCGGCGGCGCGTTTGACGGCGCGGACGATGTTCTCGTAACCGGTGCAGCGGCAGAGGTTGCCCTCCAGGCCGTCCCGGATCTCCTCGTCAGTCGGATGCGGATTGTCGCGGAGCAGGTCAGTTGCCGCCATGATCATGCCGGGGGTGCAGTAACCGCACTGCAGGGCGTGCTCGGTGTGGAAGGCCCGCTGCACAGGCGTCAGCTCGCCGTTGGCAAGGCCTTCGATGGTGGTCACGTCCGAGCCGTCGGCCTGCACGGCGAGGACGGCGCAGCTTTTGACCGAAACGCCGTCCATCAGCACTGTGCAAGCGCCGCAGTTGGAGGTGTCGCAGCCGATCGGCGTACCGGTCTTGCCGACGACTTCTCTGAGGTAGTGGACGAGCAGCAGGCGAGGTTCGACCTGGTCGACATAACTAACGCCGTCAACTGTGACGGTGATTTGCGTCATGCGCTGACACCTCCGGGGACATGGCAGAAACGCCTGAAGCAAACCTAGGACGGCAAGCTCATGCGCACCAGTCCCTGCGGTCGCAAGGCTCGGGGCAGGCTGAGGTCAGCCGAAACGGCCGTGCACGTAATCCGAAGTTCGCGGATCGACCGGGCTGTCGAATATCTGCTGGGTCGGCCCCGACTCCACGATGTAGCCCGGCGTGTTTTCCGCTGCCAGGAAAAACGCACAATTGTCAGATACGCGCTGGGCCTGCTGCATGTTGTGCGTGACGATGACGATGGTCACCTGATCGGAAATCTCAGCGATAGTTTCCTCGATCCGGCGGGTAGAGGTGGGGTCGAGCGCCGAGCATGGCTCGTCCATCAGCAGCACGTCCGGCGAGATCGCCAGCGACCTGGCGATGCACAGTCGCTGCTGCTGCCCACCGGACAGCGCGCCGCCAGGCGACTTGAGCCGGCGCTGCACCTCGTTCCACAACCCGGCCCGGCGCAGGCTGTCTTCGACAAGATCAGAGGTGTCCGGCACCCTGAGACCGCTGAGCTTCAGGCCGCTGGCCACGTTGTCGTAGATGGACATGGCCGGGAACGGGTTCGGCTTCTGGAACACCATGCCTATGCGGCGCCGCACCTCAGCAGGCCGGACCGCCGGGTCGTAGATGTCCTGGCCAGCCAGCACGACCTGGCCGGCCAGCTGCGCCCCCTTGATCATCTCGTGCATGCGGTTGAGGATGCGGAGGAAGGTCGACTTGCCACAGCCGGACGGCCCGATCAGGGCGGTAACGCGGCCGGGCTCCATGCGCAGTGATACCCGCTCGAGCACCTTGTGGCCACTGAACCAGGCCGAGACGTTGGTTGCTTCGAGTCCGATCAGCGACACCGGCCGGGTGGCTGGCAGCACTGCGGTCTCCTGGCGGCCTGCGTCGGCGAAGCCAGCTGGCATTGGCGGCGCCGACCCTGGCCCGAACAGGCCGCCAGCAAACTCCCCGGACGGGTAAGCGCCGGGCTGGTACAGGCCGGGCCCGTCGGCGCCGGGCTGGTCGGCGGCAGTGTCAGTCATGGCGGCAGCTCCGCTTGGTCCGTCGGTCATCGTCGCGTCTCGGAGTGAGTAGTTGGGTGGTCATGGCTAATAGAGATTCGGCAGCAGTGCTGCGAGGCTTTGATACAGGTTCCACAGGATTGCCAGCACGGCCGGCACGAGGACAAGGTAGACCGGCCATGGCGACCAGCGCGCCGCTGCGACTGCGCCACCGACCCCGGTCAGCGCGAGCGCGAAGGCCCAGATCATGGTGAGCACGAGCGCCCCTGGATCGCTGGCCATCGCCTTCTCCGACGGCCCGATGACGGGCAACTGCACAAAGCCGTTGTGCGCCGTCGAGAGGAGGTCGGCATCGACTTCCAGGTAATAGGCGGGCACGTCCGCTGAACTCGCGGTCAGCAGCACCAGCCGGTTGAGCGTCGGGTCTTTCACCGGGTGCTGACTGTCACCGATGGCGACGACTTTGTACACAGATCGGCCCTGCTGCGTGATCGCAGTGATCCGGTCACCCGGTCGCAGGCTGTCGATGGAGGCAAACGGCGCGCCGAACGTTCTGCGGCGGCCGTAGAGCACTGACGTGCCCAGCTGTCCGGGCAGCGGCGTGTTGCGCAGATGACCGGGTCCGGCCGTGAGCTCGCCGGGCGAGGTTCCCTCGACGACAACGACATCCCGCATGCCAATGCTCGGGATATCCAGTACGGCCACCGGTGCGCCTAGCGTTGTCGGCCCGAGCGGGCCGATGTCCTGGCTCGAGCTCCCCCGCCAGGGTGGAGTAGAGCCGATGCTGAGCGCCCGCCTCCTGGATGCCGGACACGCCGAGCAGGTAGCCGATGAATCCGACAATCAGCAGTGCGAGCAGCAGCACGCTGACCGCCGCGCATCGGGCCGCGGAGAACCGGCTCGGCGCGACCTGGCCGGTCTGAGTTTCCGGGGCTGCGGAGATGGTGCTCACCTGGGTGCCCGACGCCGACGGCGCAGCAGGGCGAACAAAGCGGGCGGAACCGCGATCGCGACGAGGATCGCAGCTGCCGTCAGGCCGCCGAGCATGGCCGGGCTGCTGTCATTGGATGCCAGATTGACCACCGTTCCGGTCGGCGTTCCCTCGGAAACGATGGCAGCGGGCCCCGTTCCTGTGGTCGGGCCGGTGCCGGTAGCCGGGCCGGTGCCAGCGCTCGCGCTGGCCGACGCGCTCGCGCTGGCTGATGCGCTCGCGCCAGCGGCAGGCGCATTGGGGTTGCAGTTGTTAAGTGGCGCACCGAGCTTGTCGCACTTGCTCGGGTACGGCGCGTTCTGCAGGACTACGAGCTGGCCATTCTTCAGCGTCGGGTTGTTGCAGCCGCTGGCCAGGCTGGGCGGTGGAATCGCGCCCGGGATCTTGCTTGATTGCGATAGCCCGCCGGTGACCAGGTTAAGCGGAAGAGGCGAGTAGCCAAGCTCGGCCGCATACTGCTGACCTGCGCACAGGAAGTAGTCGATGTAGGTGCTCAGTGTTTTGCCGGCACCGGTACTGAAGTTGCTCGGGAGCGAGGTGTGGACCCTGGGCACGATGAGGTAGCTGTAGCTGGAGAGCGGATACGATCGCGGATCTTTGAATGTATAGACGCTGTCGAGGTTCTGCTGGAGGTAGTCCGGGCTGCTGGGATCCTCGTTGATCACCGCCTTGGTGAGTGCGACGGCCACGTTGGACGCGCTAGGAAGCACGTAATAGCCGGCCGGATTCAGCACTTTGACCACTGGATAGTGCGAGTTGAGCGCGTAGGCATACTCGTCGTAGCCGATGGCGCCCTGGCCGTAACTGGCGGCGATGTATGAGGCAACGTTATTGGAGCCGTTCTGCGGCACCGACGCTCCCCAGCCCTGCGGGTAGAACTCAGTCTGCCCGCACGGCGGCTTGACCCGCCCATGGCTGACCTGCTGGCAGAACGCGTTCCACTGCGTCGGGAAGACATGCGACATCCAGCGGGTGAAGAAGTACGTCGCGCCAGATCCGTCCGAGCGGATGACCGGGATGATCGGCGTGCTGGGCAGCTGAGCCCCGTAATCCTTGGTGATCTCCGGGTTGTCCCAGTTGGTGATCTGGCCGGTAAAGATCTTCATGATCGTCAGGCCGGACAGCCGGAGGTTTGTGATCAGGTGGCCGCCGACGTCCAGGTGATACATGAAGGCGGTGCCACCCGCAGTGTCCGGGACGTAGGAGTACCCCACGGTCGGATGCTCGGCGCCCCCGACGTTAAACGGGTCCGAGCCATTCCGGAACGGCGGGTCGGACGCGGCGAAGTCCACCTGCTGCGACATGTAGTCGGCCCGGCCGGCGGCAGAACCGTCGGGATTGAAGTTAATCGAGATCCCATTAGCGTGCAGGTTCTGCGCCCACTGCGACAGCGCCACCGCGCTCCAGGTCGAGCCCGAACCGCTGATGGCGGTGTAGTTCCCAGCCCGGCTGGCTAGCGCTGGCGACAGCGGGCCGAGCACGGCAATCAACCCCGTGAGCGCCACCAGGAGCTTCGCTCGGCGCAGCGCGGTCTTCACTTCTTCCTCCCCGGTAGCCGCAGGCCTGGCAATCGCAGGCGGCGCGTGAGCGCGATGGCTGCTGCGCCGCCCCGGCCGGCCAGCAGGACGAAGGAGCCGGCCACGGCGAGCATCGCACCCGCGATGAGCAGCACCGGTATGGCATACCGGGCAATTCCCGACGTGGCCGGGTGCGCGTCGTAGCCCAGGCTCACCGTCGGTCCGGTCGAGCTCGGGCTCGGGCTCGGCGTCGGGCTGGCGCTCGGTGTCGGCGAAGTGGTAGCGGACGCGGTGGAAGATGCCGCCGCCTTTTTCTTCTTACTGGGATTGCCGTGCTGCGCCAGGACCAGCTGCGCGGCGGCCAGCGTCTGCGCTCGCATATTGGCAGTAAGAGGCAGGTAGCCGGGCAGCAGCTGCCCTGGCCCGTAACCGGGGTGCTGGCCCTGATTAGCCACGAAGTCAAGCCACTGGGCGATCTTTGCTGCCTTCTTCTTCGAGATGCCCTTGGTGGGGACCATGGCATAGATCACCATCGTCAGCGGATAGGCGCCGCGGACCTTCTTACTGCCGTTTTTGAAGTTGAATCCCTCGGTGATGTGATTGCTCGCGGTCTTCATATCGCTGAGCGCAGCCGTCATGCTCGCGTTGGTAGGGGCAACGTAACTGCCGGCAGCGTTCTGCAAGGACGCCACCGGCAGCAGGTAAGCGGCGGCGTCACCTTGATCGACGATGGCGAACAGGGCCCGCGCGCCGGGGATCTCGGGCTGGAGCTTGTCGAAGTTGCCGAGGCTATCCGGCTGCGAGTCGGTACCGGGGGTCCAGTTGTCGACCTGGTACTGCGCGACCGCACTGAGCGGGAAGAACGGAACGTACCGGTGCGCAATCGGCGGGAACGGGTCCATGGCGTTCAGCGTGTTGATAGGCAGTGTCATGTTGAGGTAGTCGGTGTTGACGTGCGCACCCCATGGGTCGAAACTGCCATCCGCGAATGCCTTGGCCTGCTTTATCGGCAGCTATCCACTGGGTGAGCTCCATCGTCATGTCGCTTTCGCCAGCCAGCACCGTCGGTATCTGGAATCCGTCACCCACCGTGGCGACATGCGGATTGAGCCGCTTGAACTCCGGGTCGGCAAAGATCGTCGCCGGATCATTATCGACGGCGTTATCGCAGCCCGCGCCGTGCGGCGAAACCGGGCCGTTGCCGCATCCTTCGTTCTCGAAGTTGTAGGACTGGGTCACCAGCTTGAGCACCAGCCTGGCATCGAGCTTGAGATGAGTCAGCGGCTTGCCCGTGGCGGGGTTATCAATCCAGAACGCTACCGACTCCGCGGAGATGCCCACCGGAGCGTAGGTGAAGGCGTGCTTAGCACCGCCGTTCCCGTTGACCGGAAGCGTGGTCAGCGCGACGTCGTCGTTCCCGGCGGTGAAGTCCTGCCTGGCAAGCGGCTCGTTCTGAGCCGAGTCGTACTGGATGTAGACGGGGTTAGCGATAGAGCACAGTTTCGACTGCCACGATCCCATCGCGCGAGCCAGCATCGGCGAGCCGATCACGCTGAAGTTGGCGTTGCGCACCGGGCAGTCGGTGGGCGTCGGCGCGAACTTGAGCGGGACGATGATCCGGTCTCGCCACGAGCACTGGCCGTACGCAGAACTGAAGGCGTATTCGCCGATGGCCGACTGCCCGAGATCCTGGCTGTGATCTTTGCAGTTCGGCACCGTAATGTCGAGATTCCCGCCCTGGGCCGACTCAATCACCAGCGAGCATGCGCGGCCGCGGTTGCAGCCCAGTTGCGGTGCCTCCGCCGCGGTGAGCAGCTGAATGTCGGCAACGCCAGTGCCGTTACGGGGAAGTCGTCGAGTACTGCGTATTCATCGGGCCGAAGGCACTCAGTGATCCCGCCACGCCGCCGTTGTCGGCGCCGAAGCACTGGCTCTGCTTCGTCGGGTGTACGCCCTTGCACTCAGCGATCATGACCGGATAGTTGGTCCCGACCGGGTCGTACGTCACCGTCGTGCTCGGCGTGAAGTTCCGCCACGCTTACCTGGACTACCTGGTTGGTCAGGTTTCTCACCTGACTGACCGTGACGTAGCTGGGATGCCTCAAGTTGTGCGTCGCGCCGACGCCGCCCCACAACCTCGGACCGGTAACAACGGCTCCGCCACGGGGGGTTGGCGGTCGGCCAGTCGGCGCCTGGTGCCTGGGCTTGGGCTTTGGCTTGTGGCTGCGCGTCGGCGTCGGCGTAGGTGTGGGCGTGACTGTCCGCGTCGGCGTAGGTGTCGGCGTCGCCGTCCGCGTCGGCGTGGTAGACGGGGTGGGTGTGACCGTGCCAGTAGCTGTGGCGCTGGACGTGGCGGTAGCCGTCGTGCTTGCCGTCAGCCTCGCCCCCGCCGACGTGCCGGTGACCGACGCCGTGGCGTTCGACCGCGCCGCCGATGCTGCTCCGCCCGCCCACGGCAGCAGCACGATGCCCAGCGATATGGATACGGCACCGGCTATCGCGCAGATCCGGCCAGCGCGAGTTATCCGGCTAGGTCGGGAGCTCATGGTCTTCCTCGTCTGGGGGATCGGGGGGAATGGCTGGTCATGCGCGCGCTGCCTCCCGGCGCAACTTGCGGGCCTGCCGTTTGCTCAGCTCGCCCGGCCGGCCACCGCCCAGAATACGGGCGATCGTAAACAACACAACGACGACGAGCATCAGCGCGAAGCCGGCGCCGAAGGCGCGCGCAAGGAACAGCGGCGACTGACCGTAGACAGGACGCTGTCGATGATGAAGGTCGGCAGCGTGGCCTGCCAGCCGTGGAATGGGTTGTCGTTGAGGAAGTTGGAGTACCCGGCGACGAGCAGCACCGGGGCGGTCTCACCGAAGCCGCGCGCCATGGCCAGCACGACCGCGGTGGAAAGCCCGGACCGCGCCGTGGGCAGGATGACCTTCCACACCGTGCGCCAGTGACTGGCGCCGAGCGCGAAAGACGCCTCCCGGAGCGTCCCTGGCACTACTCTGAAGCACTACCTCGCCGGCCCGGGTGACGGTCGGCAGCATGACGATGGAGATGGCGAGCGCGGCAGCGAATCCGGACTTCGGGATGCCAAGGGTCAGCACGGCCAGCGCGTAGATGAACGAGCCCGGCGATGATCGAGGGCAGCGCCGTCATCGCGTTGACGATGGTCCGCACCGGACGCTCAAACCTGCCGCCAACCTCGGCGAGGAACACCGCGGCGGTAATCCCCAGCGGCACCGAGAACAAGGTGGCGAGCGCAAGCTGCTCGAGCGAGCCGACGGCAGCGTGCAGGATGCCGCCGACGTTCAGCCCGCTATGAGGTCCCGCGTTGGCCGCGTTGGCCATGTCCTGGGTCCAGAAGTTCGGATGCTTGATCGCGGACAGGCCCTTGACGAAGCTGTAGCCGATCTGGTCGACCACAACCACGGTCGCGAAGATGCCGCCAGTGCTCACGAGCACCGCCATGATCTTGTCCCTGATCACGAGCCGGTTCCACTGCAGCGCGGCGATGCCCAGGTAGAAGATCACAAAAAGCGCGTACCAGCTCACCCAGAAGCCGAACGCCCCGGTTAGCGGCAGGATCCGTTCATAGAGCAGCCAAGTCAGGCCAAGCGAGCGCGATTGCCGCGCCGAATATCGAGAGCATGTCCTCCGGCGTCACCCGCTGCAGCCGCAGGGGGACGTCGGCGACGTCGGGCAGGTGATCTGCGCCGCCGGACCGGCTGCTGCCCAGGGCTGTCAACTGCTGATTCCCTTCATCGCACGCACTGGCGCGCTCCTCAGTCCTGGGTTGCCGCGCCCGAGCGCGACCGGTTGATGACGAGGGCTGCCAGCGAGTTGACCGCTAGCGTGATCGCGAACAGGGTCAGGCCCGCAGCCATCAGGGCCGAGATCTGATTGGAGTTGGCGGACGCCCAGAGGCCTGCGATCATGGCCGCGATC
Source organism: uncultured Actinomycetota bacterium (assembly GCA_963787665.1). Classification (GTDB taxonomy): domain Bacteria; phylum Actinomycetota; class Actinomycetes; order Streptosporangiales; family Streptosporangiaceae; genus JAJYUU01. The sequence goes on along the minus strand of CAWBDZ010000011.1, from coordinate 1,201,975 downwards.
GAGTTGCCGCCGGTCTGCAGCACGTGCCAGTTGAGCGTGAAGCTCCCAGTTACGATCAGCAGCACCGCGATCGTCTCGCCGAGAGCGCGCCCGATGCCAAGCATCGACGCGCCAATGGCACCGCCCCGGCCGAACGGCAGCACGACGGTCTTCACCATGCCCCAGCGCGTTGACCCGAGTGCGTAGGCAGCCTCTCGCTCACCCTGCGGCGCCTGGGAAAAGACTTCCCGCGACAGCGAGGTAATGATCGGAATCGCCATCAGCGAGACCACCAACGCTGCGATCAACGGCGACCCGACGAACGTGGAAGAGCTCGCCAGCACCGTGGTCTTGAACGGCGGGAACCAATTCAGGTGCCGGGATAGCCAGCCCATCACGCCGATTGCGCGCGGCATCAGGAAGAACCGGCCCCACACCCCGTAGACGATGCTCGGGATCGCCGCCATCAGGTCGATGATCGCGATAAGCGGCCGGCGCAGGCGGTCCGGCGCGTACTCGGATATGAAGATCGCGGTGGCAATGGCCACCGGAATCGCGATAAGGCTGGCGATCACGGCGATGATGAGCGTGTCGGGCAGCACGCCGCCGATGCCGAACTGGTTGCCGACGAAGATCCAGTTCTGCTTGGTGAAGAAGCTGAAGCCATCGGCCCGGAACGCCCAGAGGCTGCGGAAGATCAAGAAGGCCAGGATCAGCGCCGTGATGACGAAGCTGGACAGGCCGGCGGCCTTAACCGTGAACCGAAAGATGACGTCGCCCCGTGACCCTTGCGACACGATCGTGCGCGGAACGTCATCATCGGCCGGCACCGCGCGAGAGGCAGTCAGCGCAGTGGCCATGCCACAATCCCTCCCGTGCCGGTACCAGCGCAGCATGAAGCAGCCACGTCCGCCTCAGGCAAATACATACTCTTTGACTCGTATTTCTAGTCATCTAACAAAAGGTGAACGAGCGGCGAACAGGTGATATCGCTACAGCACCCCGGCGGAGGCTTGAGCGAGCGCACACGTCCTCCTGTTCGTTAGGTGAGATGGGAACGCCACGCTTACTGCGCCGACGGTGACCACTTCGGGATTAGTCCCTATTTCCTATCAGAAAACAAGGCTTAGTCAAGTGGCGCAAAGGTAAACTTTTCGATTAAGTCGGGTCTGCCAGCTACTAGCCGGTCTGGATTACCTGGAAGCCCTCCGCCAGGTGGCCCGCGGGCAGCCCGCCCTGCTCGGCCGCACGGCTCAGCCATGGCCGCAAGAACTGCTCAAGCCCGACTGGGTCGGAGATCTGGCTGACGTGCGACCGCAGCGCAGCTAGCTTGCGGCCGAACGTCTCGGTGATGTCGACATAATGCGTCGGCGACGGGGTGCCCGAGATCCACACCTCGCGCACGGTCCATGGCTCGAGCTTCTCCTCGTCGAGCAGTTCCGGGAACGCGAACGGGTTACGCGAATCGGGATAAACCGCGTCGAGCGCGGCCGAACCAACCGCTCTGTGGTCAGGATGGCCCACGCCCAGCCTGACGTAATTGCGTTCCGGCGACGGGCAGACGACGCGCTCTGGGCGGAGCAGTCTGATCACCCTGGCCAGGTCACGGCGCAATCCAAGAGTCGCCTCAACTTGGCCGTCCGGGTAGCCGAGGAAATGCAGGTCGTGGACGCCTACCTGCTTCGCCGCGGCGGTCTGCTCGGCCTGCCTGATAGCCACCATCTCGGCTCTGGGCACCGACCTGTCACTTCCGCCCGCATCGCCGTTGGTCACGATGCAGTAGCTCACCTCGACGCCCGCGTCAGTCCACGTCGCTATCGTCCCGGCGGCGCCGAAGTCGACGTCGTCGGGATGGGCGTTGATAACCAGGACGCGGCTGATATCTGCTGACGGCACGGCTTCTTCAGGTTCTTCAGGCACCCCTCGATCTTACGGCCGACCGAGGTGCGAGCCGCGGTCGCCAGCCCAGACCGGTCAGAAGGCAAGCTGAACCTAACGTCCGGCGCGGCTGAGTGTTACCTGGACCTGTGCCCGGGTAGGCGGTCAGCGCAGACAGGCTCGGCTTAGGGTGGTGTCGTGACGACTTTCTCGGCAGATCGGTCATATGCAGAATCCCTGGACGCTGCCGACCAGCTCGCATCATTTCGCGACCGGTTCGTCCACCAGGACCGCGACCTCATCTACCTGGACGGAAACTCGCTCGGGCCGCTGCCCGTGCGCACCCAGGCGCGGATTGCCGAGGTGGTCGACCAGGAATGGGGCGTCGGCCTGGTCCGGTCCTGGGACAGGTGGATCGGGTTGCCGACTGAGGCTGGTGACATGGTCGGCGAGCACCTCATCGGCGCCGCCACAGGGCAAGTAATTGTCTGCGACTCGGTGACCATCAACCTGTACAAGCTGGCCTGCGCCGCGCTCGACGCGCGCCATGGCCGGGACGTCATCGTCACCGACGATGACAATTTCCCGACCGACCGCTACGTTTTGCAGGGCGTCGCTGCACAGCGCGGCTGCGAGCTGCGGGTGATCCACTCCGACATCGACACCGGGATCAGCGACCGGGCGCTGGCTGATGCCCTGGATGACCGCACTGCACTAGTCAGCCTCTCGCACGTGGCATACCGCAGCGGGGCGCTCGCCGACATGCCGAAGGTAACCGGCCTCGTACACTCGGCGGGCGCGATGATGCTGTGGGACTTGTGCCACTCGGTGGGCGCGGTGCCCGTGGAGCTCGACGCTAGCGGCGCCGACATGGCCATCGGCTGCACCTATAAATACGTCAACGCCGGACCCGGAGCGCCTGGATTTCTGTACGTCCGGCAAGACCTGCAGGCTGCGCTCCGCCAGCCGATCTGGGGCTGGTTCAGCCAGCGCGACCAGTTCGGCATGGGCCCGCGCTACGAGCGCGCCGATGGGATGGCCGCTTTCCTCACCGGAACGCCGAACATCATCGGAGCCGTCGCCGTCGAGGAGGGCGCCCGGCTGCTCGGTGAGGCGGGCATGACCCGGCTGCGAGCCAAGAGCTTGGCGCTGACCAGCTACCTCGTCGAGCTTGCTGACGAGTGGCTCACGCCGTACGGCTTCGCGCTCGCGTCGCCACGCGACGCCACCCGTCGCGGCGCCCACGTGAGCTTGCGGCACGACCATGCCTGGCAGATCAGCCAGGCGTTGATCGACGCCGGGGTGGTCGGCGACTACCGGGTGCCGGACCGGGTCAGGCTCGGCCCCGCACCTATCACCACCAGCTTCACCGAGGTGTATGACGCGATGGAGCGGCTACGCGACATCGCCGCGAATAAGTCCTACGCCGACATCACCACGACGCCGACCGGCGTCACCTGACCGCCAGCCGGTAACCTGCGAGTCGTTCCCCCCGTGAGCACCTTGGAAGGAAACGGGTCGCGTCATGACTCAGCAGATCAACGCCGTGGACTTCCACTTCGACATTATGTGCCCGTGGGCCTACCAGGCCTCGATCTGGATGCGGAACGTGCGTGATCAGCTCGGCGTGCAGGTGCGATGGCGCTTCTTCAGCCTGGAGGAGATCAACCGGGCCGACGGCAAGAAGCATCCGTGGGAGCGCGACTGGTCCTACGGCTGGTCGATGATGCGCGTCGGGGCGTTGCTGGGCAGGCTCGATCCCGTGCTGCTCGACCGGTGGTACTACGCTGCTGGCTCCGCGTTGCACGTGCACGGCCGTAAGCCGCATCGCCGTGAAGTCGCCGAAGAGCTGGTCAGCCAGCTCGGTCTCGACCCCGCATTGGTTGGCCAGGCAATCAGCGATCCGGCCACCAGCGACGAGGTGCGCGCCGATCACGAGCGGGTCATTAGCCTCGGCGGCTGGGGCGTGCCAACACTGGTATTCGCCGATCCTGCGTCCGCCAGCCCAGCGGCGCTGTTCGGCCCGGTCCTCATCGATCCGCCGGCAGGCGATGCCGCGGTCCGGCTCTGGCAGCTCATGACCGGCTGGCTTGAGTTCCCGAGTTTGTACGAAGTGCAGCGCCCGAAGCAAACCGCAGACCTCGCGTCCATCGCCGCCACGTTCCGTCCCTATCTGGAGGCACGGGACTGGATCACCATCCAGAAGGAGACGCCGTGACCGACCTCGTTACGATCCGGGACGCGCTCGGGCACAGCTACGACGCCATCGAGTCGCTGTGCGCGCGGATGGACGAGCCGCAATGGCGGACCCAGTCACTGTGCCCGGACTGGGATGCCCGCGATGTGATCAGCCACCTGGGCATGATGGAGCGGGTCATGACCGGCTGGCTGCCGGACAGCGCCGAGCACCTTCCGCCGCTTGACCGGGTCGGCCGGTACAACGAGGAAGTCGCGGCGCTGGACGACAGATCGTTCGCCAGCCGGATAGCCGAGATCTTCGCCGGCCGCCGGGCCGACCTGGCCGACTTGCGCGACGAGGACCTCGCCCGGCCGTCGTGGACACCTGTCGGCGTCAAGACCTACGGCCGATTCCTGGAGATCCGGATCTTCGACTTCTGGGTGCACGAACGAGACGTCACCACTCCACTGCGCTGGTCCACCGACGACGCCGGCCCGCGAGCCGAAATCGCACTCGCCGAAGTCGAAGGCTCGCTCGGCTACATCGTCGGCAAGCGGATCGGCCTGCCCGACCACACGAGCATCGTCATCCACCTGACCGGCCCCCTCAAGCGCGACCTCCCCGTAATGGTCGAAGGCCGCGCCAAACTCGTCGATAGCGTCCCGAGCCCCGATGTCGAGCTGACGACCGACACCCTCACGTTCATGCAACTAGCCTGCGGCCGCATCGACCCGCAAGCTCAGATCGACGCAGGCAAAATAAGCTGGACCGGCAACCACGACCTAGGCGACCGCGCCGCCAGAAATCTGGCTTTCACGATGTGACGGCCCGGCGCTCTACTCCCACTCGATCGTGGCCGGCGGCTTGCTCGTGATGTCGAGCACTACCCGATTGATCTCCGGTACCTCGTTAGTGATCCGCGTCGAAATGCGCGCCAGCACATCGTCCGGCAGCCGCGCCCAGTCGGCCGTCATGGCGTCCTCGCTGGTTACCGGTCGCAGCACGACCGGGTAGCCGTAGCTGCGCTCGTCTCCTTGCACGCCGACTGACCGGACCACGGCGAGCAGCACCACGGGGCACTGCCAGATCTGCCGGTCAAGGCCAGCCGCAGACAGCTCCGCGCGCACGACCGCGTCCGCCGCCTTCGCGATGCGCAGGTGATCGGCCGTCACCTCGCCGATGATCCTGATGGCGAGCCCCGGCCCGGGGAACGGCTGCCGCCAGACGATCTCGTCCGGCAGCCCGAGCTCGGCTCCGACCTGCCTTACCTCGTCCTTGAACAAGTCGCGCAACGGCTCGACCAGCTCGAACTTCAGATCCGCAGGCAAGCCGCCCACGTTGTGGTGCGACTTGATGTTCGCCGTGCCGGTACCGCCGCCCGACTCGACCACGTCCGGATAGAGCGTGCCCTGGACCAGGAACGCGGCTTCGTCATCATGCGCGCCGGCAATCTCGCGTGCGGCCTGCTCGAACGCGCGGATGAACTCCCGGCCGATGATCTTGCGCTTCTGCTCGGGATCGGACACGCCTGCCAGCGCGGCAAGGAAATCACTCGCCGCGTCCACGACCTTGAGCTCGACCCCGGTGGCCGCGACGAAGTCCTTCTCGACCTGCTCGGCTTCACCGAAGCGGAGCAGGCCGTGGTCGACGAAGACGCAGGTGAGCCGCGAGCCGATGGCTCGTTGCACGAGCGCGGCAGCCACCGCTGAGTCGACGCCGCCGGACAGGCCGCAGATCGCCCGGCCAGCCCCTACCTGCGCGGCTATCCGCTCGGTCTGCTCCTCGATGACGCCGCGCATCGTCCAGGTCGCAGCGCATCCGGCCGCGGCCAGGAAACTGCGCAGCATCGCCATGCCGTGCTCGGTGTGCAGCACCTCCGGGTGGAATTGCATGCCGTATAGCTGACGGCCGGGAGCCTCCGCCGCAGCCACCGGCGTCCCGGCGGTCGTGGCGGTGACCGCGAAACCGGGCGGCGCCACCGCGCACGTGTCACCGTGCGACATCCACACCCGCTGGGCCGACGGCAGGCCGGCCATGAGCACCCCGGCGGCCGCTGCCGACTGCAGCGAGGTGGCCCCGTACTCACCCGTTCCGGTATGCAAAACCTCGCCGCCGAGATCGCGGACCATGAGCTGGAAGCCGTAGCAGATGCCAAGCACCGGCACCCCGGCCGTGAGCAGGCCGACCGGGGCTGGCGGGGCGCCGGGCGCGTAGACCGACGAAGGTCCGCCGGACAAGATAATGGCTGACGGCCGCAGGGCCAGCATCTCCTCGGCGGGCATGGTGCTGGGCACGACCCGCGAGTACACGTGGCACTCACGCACTCGGCGCGCGATCAGCTGCGCATACTGGGCGCCGAAATCCACCACGAGTACGGGGCCGGATTCGAGGCCGGCCGGGTCGCTGCGATAGCCATCCGCCATTAGCGCAGTCTATCGGCGGCCTGCAGCCACCGGCCGAGCACGAATCCGGCTGGCTGCTACCCGGCCTGGCTGCTACCCGGCTTGCCCGGCCGGATCCTGCACCTGGGCGTGCACCCCCGCCGGGCTGACCCTCACCCTGGAAATCCGGCGCCCATCCAGCTGTGTGACGGTCAGGGTGCGCGTCCCGAGCTGGACGGACTCGCCGTTGTCCGGCAGGTGGCCGAGCGCCGCCAGCAGGTACCCGGCCACCGTCTCGTATGGCCCCTCCGGCAGCTCGAGGCCGGTCTGCTCGGCGAACTCGTCCAGGTTCAGCAGGCCGTCCACCTCGAGCTCGCCACCGTGCAACTGGCGCGGATGGGATGCTTCCTCGTCGTACTCGTCCTGGATGTCCCCGATCAGCTCCTCGACCAGGTCCTCCAGGGTGACGATTCCTGCGGTACCGCCATACTCGTCCACCACGATCGCCAGGTGCGCCCGGTCCTTGCGCATCTCCGAAAGCGCCGACAGCACCATCTTGCTGATCGGCAGGAACTTGACCGGCCGGCACACCTCGCCGACCTTTCGGGAATCCGCTTCGGCACGGTTATCCAGGAGATCGCGGGAGTGCACGAAGCCGATCACGTCGTCGTATGACTCCTGATAGACCGGGAACCGGGAGTAACGGGCATTCTCGGCAATCGCGGCCGCCTGGGTCAGTGGCATGCTCGCGGGCAGGAACTCTACCTCGGTCCGCGGCACGAGCACTTCACGAATCTGCCGTTTCCCGGCATCGAAGACCTCGCTCACGATCTGCCGCTCGTCCGGGCTCAGCGCCTGGTGCCCGGCGACCAGATCGCGCAGTTCCTCGTCGGTCATCACCCCGCGGCCGGCCGCCGGGTCCCCACCGAGCAACTGCACCACCAGGTTCGTCGATCTCGACAGCAGCCAGACCAGCGGCCGGGCCAGCATGGCCAGCCGGTCCACGACCGGTCCGGCGAAATACGCGACCCGTTCCGCGCGCTGCAGGGCGAGCCGTTTCGGTGCGAGCTCGCCGAATACCAGCGTGAAGAAGGAGATAGCCAGGGTCACGGCTATCAGCGCTAGCGGCGTGGCCGCGTCGCGCGCCAGGCCAGCCCGGACGAACTCGTCACTAAGTTTGTTGGACAGCAGGGCCGCACCGAACGCACCCGACAGCAGCGTCGCGGTGGTCACGCCGATCTGAACCGATGACAGGAACCGGTTCGGATCCTGGGCCAGCCGCGCGGTTCGCTGACCCCGCTTGCCGCGTCTGCTGAGGGCGCGCACCTGACCTTCGCGCAGTGAGACGAGCGCCATCTCCGCGGCGGCAAAGAAGCCGCCGATCAGCACCACGGCCAGGACGAGGAGAATATCCCAGCCGACGCCATTCACGTCCGGATCCCCGACCCTCGTCAATTCGGCTTCGCGAGCGCTGCAGTCCCCGCGTTCCCGCACCAGCCGGAACCCGGCTGCGCGGTAGTTTGCAATAGTCTAAGCAGTCTGCCCGCTGGGGCGGACGGTACTCGCCTTAGCCTGCCAGCCGGCCGGTAGGGTCTGCGGGTAAATGAGTTCTTTATCCGTATCGCGTCATATCAAGCGTGAAGCGCAGTCAATTCGTGCGGGACGAATGGGGCAGGTGGGCAGTGGCCGGGACATACGACGAGGCAGTCGCAATCTCCGCAGAACTGATCGAACTACGCAGGTCGATTCACGCCGATCCGGAGCTCGGGCTAGAGCTGCCGCGGACGCAGCGGAAGGTGCTCGATGCAATCGCCGGACTGCCATTGGAGATCACCCTCGGTCAGGGCCTGACCTCGGTCACCGCAGTGCTGCGCGGGGCCAAGCCCGGCAAAACCGTGTTGCTGCGCGGCGACATGGATGCGCTGCCGGTCACCGAGCGTTCCGGCGTGCCGTACGCGTCCAAGAACGCTGGGATCATGCACGCATGCGGGCACGACCTGCATACGGCGATGCTGGCCGGAGCGGCGAAAGTCCTGTCGGGCCACCAGGACGAGCTAGCCGGCAACGTCATCTTCATGTTCCAGCCAGGCGAGGAAGGCCCCGGCGGCGGCCGCATCATGGTGGCAGAAGGCGTGCTGGATGCGGCTGGCGAGCGACCCGTTGCGGCCTACGCCCTCCATGTCGCCTCCGGGCTGCTGCCCGGCGGCCTGGTTGCCAGCCGGGCCGGCGCGATCATGGCCGCGGCGGATACCCTGCATGTCACCGTGCGCGGCCGCGGCGGGCACGGTGCGCAACCGCATCGAGCGGCCGACCCGGTGCCGGCGGCCTGCGAGATCGTGCTGGCGCTGCAAACCATGGTGACCCGCCAGTTCGACGTGTTCGATCCGGTAGTGGTGACAGTAGGTACCTTCCACGCGGGCACCGCGGACAACGTGATCCCCGACGACGCGAACTTCGTGGCCACGATCCGCTCGTTCTCGCCGCAGGCCCGGGCTGCCATCGCGCTGGCCGCCCCCAGGCTGGCGCGCGACATCGCGACGGCCCACGGACTCACTGCGACCGCCGAGTTCGTGGACGGGTACCCGGTGACCGTCAACGATCCGGCCGAGCTGGAGTTTGCCGAGCGGGCCGTCGCCGACGTGCTGGGGGACGGCCGTTACGTGACCGCACCCGATCCGCTGACCGGCTCGGAGGACTTCTCCTACGTGCTCGAGCAGGTGCCAGGTGCGTTCCTGATGCTCGGGGCGTGCCCGGCCGATGACGACGCGAATACGGCGCCGTTTAACCACTCGGCGCAGGCCGTGTTCGACGACGCGGTGCTGCCGGCCGGGACCGCCCTGTACGCGGGGCTCGCGCTGGGGCGCCTGGCGGCCGGCTGAGCTCGGGGATCTGCCGGGTCTGGCAGATCCCAGCCGCCGCTACAAGCTCGCGACGTCCGATTGCTTGGCCTTGACCGCTTCGGCGGCTTCGCGGAGCCTGGCGAGCTCAGTATCGGTCAGGTAGCGTTCCACCACGCGCTTCACGCCGCCTGCCCCGATCTCGGCCTCCACGCCAAGGTAGACACCGAAGATGCCGTACTCTCCGTCGACCCATGCACACACCGGCATGATGGCGCCAGAGTCCTCGGCAACCGCGCGAGCCATTCTGGCCGCCGCGGCGGACGGCGCGTAGTAGGCAGAGCCGGTCTTCAGCAGCGCGACGATCTCGGCACCGCCGTTGCGGGTGCGCTCAACAAGCCGGTCGATGTCGCTGGCCGTGAGCAGCTCCGCCAGCGGCTTGCCGCTGACCGTGCACGCCGACGGCACCGGCACCATCGTGTCGCCATGTGATCCGAGCGTCAGCGTCCGGACCGAGCCGACAGGGACGCCGAGCCGCTCGGCGACGAAGTAACTGAACCGCGCGGTGTCCAGCATGCCGGCCTGGCCGAGGACCCGATGCGGGGGAAACCCGGACACCTTGGCGGCGAGCGCAGTCATCTCGTCGAGCGGGTTCGACACCACGATGAGCACGGCGTCGGGGGCGTGCTTGACGACCTGCTCGGTAACGTTCCGGACGATCTTGGCGTTAACGCCGATCAGATCCATTCGGCTCATGCCTGGCTTGCGCGGCAGGCCGGCCGTGATGACCACGATGCCGGACCCTCCGATCGCCTCGTATCCTTCGCCAGCCGGGCCGGTGGTCTGACCGGTTAGCTTCGTCTCGAACCCTTCAACCGGGCGCGACTGGTTCATGTCGAGGGCAAGTCCTTCGGGCTTGCCCTCGACAATGTCCGTAAGCACGACCTCATCGAAGATGTCATACTCGGCCAGGCGCTGTGCCGTTGTCGAGCCGTAGAACCCGGCACCGACGACCGTTACCTTCCCTGTGCGGGCCATATCCGGTGATCTCCTTATCCAGCTGCGCTGCTGTGACTGAACCAGCGGTCCATTCGTCCTGCGCCGATCCGGCCTGCGGCCGCGATGGCGTCAGAACGCGGCCATCGCTGCGCGCAGGTTATCGTCCAGGGCGGCGAGGAACTCCTCAGTGCTCAGGAACGGCGTACCCGCGCCGACCAGGAGCGCCAGGTCCTTGGTCATCTTGCCGGCGAGCACGGTCTCCACGCAGACCCGCTCAAGCGTCTCGGCGAACGCGGTGACATCGGGCGTGCCGTCCAGCTTGCCGCGGTGGGCGATGCCCCTGGTCCAGGCGAAGATCGACGCGATCGGGTTCGTTGACGTCGGCTTGCCCTGCTGATGCTGCCGGTAGTGGCGGGTCACCGTGCCATGCGCTGCCTCCGCCTCGACGGTCTTGCCGTCGGGCGTCATCAGCACGCTCGTCATGAGGCCGAGGGAGCCGAATCCTTGCGCCACGATGTCCGACTCGACATCGCCGTCATAGTTCTTGCAGGCCCAGACGATGCCGCCGTTGCCCTTGATCACCTGGGCGACCATGTCATCGATGAGACGGTGCTCGTAGGTGATCCCCGCAGCCTCGAACTCGGCCTTGAACTCGGCCTCGAATACCTCGGCGAAGATGTCCTTGAACCGGCCGTCGTAGGCCTTCAGGATCGTGTTCTTGGTGGACAGGTACAGCGGCAGCCTGCGGTCCAGCGCGAACCGCATAGTCGCGCGCGCGAAGTCGCGAATCGAGTCATCGAAGTTGTACATGCCCATCGCGATGCCGGTGCCATCGAATTCGGCCACCTGGAGATCGATCGGCGCGATCCCCGCCTCGGCCGGCTGATAAGAGATGCGAACCGTCCCGGGGGCGGGAATCAGGAAGTCGGTGGCCCGGTACTGATCGCCGTGCGCGTGCCGGCCGATCACGATGGGCTCGGTCCAGCCCGGTACGAACCGGGGGATGCTGGCCACGACGATCGGCTCGCGAAACACCACGCCACCGAGGATGTTGCGGATCGTGCCATTCGGTGATCGCCACATCTTTTTCAGGCCGAATTCGGCAACCCGGTCCTCGTCGGGGGTAATCGTCGCGCATTTGACGCCAACGCCGTAGCGCTTAATCGCATTCGCCCCGTCGATCGTCACCTGATCGTCGGTGGCGTCCCGGTTCTCGATGGACAAGTCGTAATACTTAAGGTCGATATCAAGGTAGGGCAGTATCAGCTTGTCCTTGATGAATTGCCAAATGATACGGGTCATCTCGTCGCCGTCGAGTTCTACGACGGGGTTTTGCACCTTTATCTTCGACATTACAGCCGCATTCCCTTCATCGCGCCGGCATCATTGCCAGGACGAAACCAGACCGGGACCTGACAGCCCGGTTCCTGCGCCGGCCCAGACTCGCGCGTCGGCCCGGGGCGTCACTCAGCCCGGCACCTTGACGACCAGTCCGGCAATCAGCAAGCCGACGCCCAATGCCGCCAGTGCCGCCACGTCAACCAGCCGCCGCCGTGACGCGAGCATTCCTGCCCGCCCGTCCGGCAACGCCATCCTGGCGACGGCGCCCGCCAGCAGAGCGCCCGCTATCACCAACGTACCGCCCTTGACCGATTGCACGGTGCCACGCATTGTCGCGAGCCCGATCGCTATCCCGGCGAGCACGACCCAGTAGGGAAGCTGGTATATCAGCCTGCGTCGGGCCGGCTCGCCTGGCTGGCCCGAAGCCGACTGCTGCGAAGCCGACTGCCGGGTCATCGGCTTGGCCGCGTGCTTCATCGGGCCTCGAGCGGCACCCAGCTGAGCCCGCTCTCCCCGATGTACTCACTATCGGGCCGGATCAGCCGGTTGTCGGCGTGCTGCTCGATGACGTGCGCTGTCCAGCCGGCCATCCGGCTGACCGAGAAGACCGGTGTGAAAAGGTCCGTCGGGATACCTAGGTAGTGGTAGACAGTCGCAGCGAAGAAGTCCACGTTCGGGTAGAGGCCCTTCTGCGCGAGCACGACCTCCTCCATCCGGCGCGACATGCGGTAATAGGTGTCGTCACCGCTCTCGGTGGCCAGTTCCGCCGACATCCGGCGCAAGTGGGTGGCCCTTGGGTCCTCGGTCTTGTAAACCCGGTGCCCGAAGCCCATGATCTTCTCGCCATCCGCAAGTCGCTGGCTGACCTGTCGGCTGACAGCGTCCAGCGGGTCGCCGCCGTCCTGCCTGATGGCCTCCAGCCCGCGCATCACCTGCTCGTTTGCGCCGCCATGGAGCGGGCCCTTGAGCGTGCCGAGCGCCGCGACAACAGCCGAGTGCATATCGGACAGCGTCGCGGCGCACACTCGCGCCGCGAACGTCGAGGCATTCATGGTGTGGTCGGCGTGCAGCACCAGGCAGGTGTCGAAGATCTCGGCGGCGCGCTGCTTCGGCCTGGTACCGGACAGTTGCATGAGGAAGTTGGCGGCGATGCCAAGACCGGGATCGGCGTCGGGCAGCTCTCTGCCGGTGCGAGCCGCGTGATAGGCCGCGATCAAGACCGGCTGCTGAGCGGTCAACCGGGCGGCCTTGCGTAGGTTGGCCGCCGGCTCATTCGACTCAGCATCGCCGTCATCGGCGCTGCCGAGCGAGACCAGGCTGCGCAGCGCCTCCATGGGATGCTGCCGCCGGGCCACGCCGTCCAGGTCGTGGCGCACCAGGGAGCCGAGTTCCCGGCCTGCCGCCAGCTCCGCGCGGTAGCCGTCCAGCTCACCCCAGCTCGGCGCGTGCCCGCGCTGCAGCAGGAAGGCGATCTCCTCGAAGGCGGCGTGACCTGCGAGATCATTAATATCGTAGCCACGATAGGACAGGCGGCCGGCCCGGCCATCGATATCACTCAGGGCAGTAGACGCGGCAACCACGTCAGCCAGGCCCCGCGACGGCTGCTCCGCCATTTGCCCTCCTCAGCACTGCTCGCTCGGCAGTTTACTTCGGTCCCCGGCAGTTACGCCGCCCGGCTTCTCCCGACTTAACGGGCCGAGTTCCGGCTTGTCGGCGCCACTGCGCCTGCCTGAGCTCTCATTCGCGTTTTCTCCAGGCATAGCCGCGGCAATGGATGGGTAACCCACAAGTGACACACTGCTAGCCGCCCGGACATGCCGGAGAAACGCCATGGAAAGCCCCCAGCTGCGGATCGAGAGCACCGGCGCGATGATCAGGCTGCGCCCGTACGTGACTACTATCGGACGCGGCCAGTCGGTTGATGTCCAGCTCGATCATCCAACCGTGTCAAAGCTGCATGCTGAGATCATCCGCCGCGGCCCGTACGCGTACGTGAGCGACCTCGGATTATCCAGGCACGGCACCCGGGTCAACGGCAAGCTGGTCGCGCAGCGACTGCTGGAAAACGGCGACGTCGTGTCATTCGGTTCGCAGCGCTGCCGCGTTGGCGGGCTGGCCAGCGAGGACGCGCTGCCCGAGACCGATCCGCGCAGGTCTGTCACGCCTGAGCTGACGCGGCGCGAGCTGGACGTGGTCGCTGCGCTTTGCAAGCCTGCCCTCTGCGAGGACGCCTTCGTAGCTCCGGCCACGACCCGCGATATCGCCGCCGATCTGGTCGTCACTGAAGCCGCGGTCAAGCAGCACCTGCTCAGGCTCTACCAGAAGCTCCGGATCGCAGCGGGACCGAACCGGCGGGTGCGGCTGGCCAACGAGATCGTGGCACTCGGGCTGGTCCGGCCGCTACCGTCAGTCGAGACGAGTGCCTCGCGACCGGCAGCACGGCAACCGCCCGACGCCGACCACACGCCGTCCCGGCTGGCCAGCTAGACGACAGCTCCGTTTGCCGGAGAAGGCATTCGGGACGCCCGCGCTGGCCACCGGCGGCCGACCTCTGTCAGCCGTGCTGGCCGAACAACCGCGCCAGCTTCCGGCCAATCTCTGTCAGGTTTCCGCTCAGATGGCTCAGACCCGGATGCAGGATCGTAGTCGTCTGCAGCTGATTGCCCAGATGCGCGTCTGGCCAGTAGCCCGGGGCGTGCGTTGCGGCCGCAGCTACTACGGCAGCGGCAACTGCCACGATCCCAATGGTGCCCAGCACTGCCGCCGATGCCGTGCGGGTGATTGCGCCGTAGAACCTGCTCAGCGGCCTGCGGCAGGCGCCGGATCCTGGCCCAAGGCAGTAGCACGCCACGAACGCGCCAACCGCGTATCCGCCGGCTCTGGGCAGCGATGCTGACCCCGCAGCCAGTACCGCCAGCACCGCAGCGCCCGCGCCGCACAGCAGCGCCAGCGGACTGATCAGCAGGAAACGCAGCACCGAGCGGCACACTGCCCAGGGATAGAACGCCGCCACCGCCGCCGGGTCGCTGCGGCGCGGACCGCGGGAGGACCTGCGCCTTGCCAGCCAGCCGGTCGTCACATCGGTGGCACGCAGCAAGACCAGCACCGCCAGGGCCACGATCGCGCCCGCCAGCGGCAGCAGGACGCTAACGGCGACAAGCACGGCGATCGTCGCGATGACCAGCAGGCGCCGGGCCAGGGCCGGCCCGTTCCCGGTGGCCAGCACGCCGCTTCGGCCAGGCCCGGCCGCGGCAGGTGAATCGGCATTTCCCGACCGCCGCCCCGGCCCGGCCGGGACGGCATAGCCGGCCAGGCCCGCGCCGTGCCTTGCTTGGGCAGCCAGCGCTGAATTCGGACCGCCGGAGGCGAGAGCGACATCGTTGCCAGGATCGGCCAGCCGCACCACGCCCGGACCACAGGGCTGGTCATAGCGCACGGGCGGTAGCAGATCGGCGAAATCGTCCTGCGCCCGCGCGGCTATCGGCCTGGTATTCGGCCAGGCGGCCGGTGGCGGCGCTGCTACTGAGGCGGCGGCAAGGCCGGCCGCCGCCGCGGCCGGGGCGTGCAGATCTTGCGCCGTCAGGGCTACCTGCCCGGGCGGCCCCTGGGCCGACGGGTACGCAGGCCCGGCCGGGAAGGCTGGCGCCCCGGCTAGCGCAGCGCCGGCCGGGGCAGTCACCGGATAGCTGGCGCGGTCACCGGATGGGCTAGCGCGGTAACCGGATGCGGCGCCGGTGCCGCGTTGCCGGGCGCCAGGGCCGCGCCGTCCAGCGCCACGCAGAACTGCGCGAGTTCGGCTGCCGATGGGCGTCGCGCCGGGTCCCTGGCCAGCGCCGCGAGCACAACTGGCAGCAGCGCCGGGGGCATCTCGGCGAGCTCAGGCTGGCCATGAACGATGCGATAGAAGATCGCCTCAAACTGGCCGGTGCCGAACGGCGGGTGACCGGTCGCCGCGTAGGCCACTGTCGCTCCCCAGGAGTGGATATCGGCCGCTGGCCCGCTTGTATGGCCCTCGATAATCTCGGGCGCCAGGTAGCCTGGCGTGCCCATGAACATTCCCGTCATCGTCAGCCGGGTGGCGTCCGGGGCCTGCGCGATGCCGAAGTCGATGACCACCGGCTCTCCGTCGACCAGCATGACGTTGCCCGGTTTCAGATCGCGGTGCACGACCCCGGCCTGATGCACGGCGACCAGGGCCGCTGCCAGCCCGTTGGCGAGCCGCGCCAGCTCCGGGCCGGGGATTGGCCCGTTTTCGGCTACCACGTCCTCCAGAGTCCGGCCCGCGACGTAACGGGTGACGATGTAGGGCGGACTACCCTCGACGTCGGCATCCAGGACCTCCGCCACGTACGGGCTCTGCACGCGGCGCATCGTGTCTACCTCGCGCGCCAGCCGCCTTCTGGCCGTAGCTTCCGCCGGGATCCCCTGGCGCAGCACCTTCACCGCGACTTGCTGGCCGGATGCGTCGCTGGCGAGGTAAACAACGCCCATGCCGCCCTCGCCCAGCCGCTCGTGCAGGCGGTATGGGCCCAGCCGCTCCTCCCCCGCATGGGCGCTCATAGGCACACAGCCTACGGCGCACCCGATCGGCGGGGTACCGACGGCGTCGGCGGGCTAACTCTCGGTCACCAGCTTTCGCAGGGCATCAGCGGTGGCCGCGTTCTGCTCCGCGTAGCTGACCAGCGCCTTGGCTAGTTCGGCAGCCCACTGGCCGATCGGAACCGGCTGCCGGGACAGCACCACTCCCCTGACTTCCCGGCATATCTCGGCCGCGGGCACTCCCTTGGCCAGGCCGAGCGTCATGATCTGCTCCCCCAGCCGGACAGTGATCTTGGTCACGGTACCCGCCCGGCCCTTCATCCGGTCTGACACCGATCTGTCCCGGTCTACAGCCACGCAGCCTGGCGGCAGCGACTCGCCAAGGGACTCGGTCAGCACCCTCGCGTAGATCGTGATATCGCTGCTGTCGGCGCGAAGCGCGGCCGTCACCATATCCAGCGACAGGCTGTCTGCTGGCTCCGTCATTGCTGCCGCATCCTTATCCGCCGTGTCGTTTCCGCCGTGTCGTTTCCGCCGGGCAGGCTGTATCGGCCGGGCTGCATCGCCGACCGCGGCCTCGGGCACCGCCGAATGTTCGCCTGCGATCATGATCCGGCATAACGCCGCTCGCCGCCAAGTCCGTCACTGGCCGGAGAAGATCGCCTTCCCTGGCCCATTCTCCAGGAAGCTCCGCATGCCGGAGGCAGCGTCCTTCGTGGCGAACAACCCGGCAAAGCTGATCCGCTCGAATTCAAGGCCGGTGTCCAGATCCGCGTCTAGGCCGGCGTCGACGGCCCGCTTAGCCGCGGCGATCGCGATCGCCGGGCCGGTGGCGTAGCGCGCCGCCATCTCGCAAGCGACAGCGTAGACCTCGTTGTCGGGCACGACTTTGTCGGCGAGTCCGATCGCGAGAGCTTCCGCGGCCTCAACGAACCGGCCGGTGAAGATCAGGTCTTTTGCTTTGGCCGGGCCGATAAGCCGGGGCAGCCGCTGCGTTCCGCCCGCCCCGGGAATGAGGCCGAGCAGGATCTCCGGCTGGCCGACCTTGGCGTTCTCGCCAACCACGCGGAAGTCCGCACAGAGCGCAAGTTCCAGGCCGCCGCCCAGGGCGTAGCCGGTAACGGCGGCTATCACCGGCTTGCCGATGCGCGCCACGGCGGTCAGCGAGTCCTGCAGCCGCTTGCTGTCGTGCACCATCTGCGCATAACCGGCTTGCGACATTTCCTTGATGTCAGCGCCCGCTGCGAACACTCGTTCGCCACCGTAAATAACGACGGCGCGTACCCCCGGAGCTGACTCAGCCTCCGCCGCTGCGTCGGCGAGTTCCGCCTGCAGCGCAGCGCCCAGCGCGTTCATAGGCGGCCGGTTCAGCCTGATGGTCGCTACTGCCCGGTCGATCTCTACCTGGACCAGTTCGCCCACGATGCACCTCCGATGCCGAGCCACGATGATACGCAGCCCAGCCGGCGGCGGCAGCTGGCCGTCCGGTCAATCCCCGGATGCGCGCGGCAGCGAAACGCCGCGCCAGCCCTTCAGGAAGCCGCGAACTTCGCTCTCGCTGTAACGGCGGTGGCCGCCCGGGGTGCGGATCGAGGAAAGCTTTCCGCCCCGAGCCCAGCGAGTTACCGTCTTCGGGTCGACGCGAAGAATTGCGGCCACTTCAGCTGGCGTGAGGAGGCGGTTCTCCGGCTTGATCTGAGTTCTCACCAGCGGGATCCTCTCGCACTCGGATGGCAATAGATAGATTGCAGAAAGCACGACCGCGTGACCGTCGCCGATCGGCAGCGCTCTATCACAGGATGTCACAGCGACCCCGGATTTCGCTGGTGTTCTGGCCAGCAGCTATGGGAATCCCGCCGACTGACTGGCCATTCGGTCGCTATGAGGACGCTAACCGCAGCTCAAGGGTTTACTTCCGGGTCGGGATCTCTGCGCCCTTACGTCGCACTTATAGTGCAGTTAGCCACTTCCGATGCACCCGCGCCGGGACTTTAAAGGCTGAATAAGGTAACGCTGCGGCGTCGAATAGACCGTCCACAATGGCTAGCGCAAGTCCCCGTTGACCATTCCGGTAGGTGCATCAGGCATGGCCACCAGGCCGAGCTCGGCCGGGCCGGCTAGCAGGGGGTGGCTCGGCAGCACCCGGACCGTGTAGCCGAAGGGACCTGGCTTGCCCAACTCGGCCTGGCCGACGTACCGCACGGCACCATCGAGTCCCGACACGTCGTCCAGCCGCAGCGGTGACCGGACCGGATCGATGATCTCGTCAGAGTCCCCGGCCCGGCCGTAGACCACCTCGACCCTGACATCGTCTGCGGACAGCGAGCCAAGCGCGACGCTAGCCCGGACTGTCAGCCGTCCGCCTGGGCTGAGGTCGCCGTCATCCGCCTCGACATGACCGACCCGGACTTCCGGCCAGGCCGACCTCACCCGGTGCTTCCAGGCGGCTAGCTCACGCGCGCCATCGAAGAGCGGACCGTTACCCGCAGAGCCGTCAGCGCTGCCCGCTTCCAGCGCGCGCGAGGAAACCGCGGCTGGCGCATAGAGCTGACTGACGTACTGCCTGACCATCCTGGTCGCCAGCGCCCGCGGGCCGAGCGTTCGCAGCGTGTGCGACACCATCTCCAGCCACCGGGCAGGCAAGCCGTCGGCGCTTGTGTCGTAGAACAGCGGCGCCACGGACTGGCCGATCAGGTCGTATAGCGCCGCCGCCTCGACCTCGTCCCGCCGGGCCGGATCGGCCACTCCGTCGGCTGACGGAATGGCCCAGCCATTGTGACCGTCGTACCACTCGTCCCACCAGCCATCGAGCACCGACAGGTTCAGGGCGCCGTTCAGCGCGGCCTTCATGCCCGAGGTACCGCACGCTTCCAGCGGGCGCAGCGGATTGTTCAGCCACACGTCGCAGCCCTGGACCAGGGTCCGCGCCATGGCCATGTCATAGTCCGGCAGGAACACGATCCGGTGCCGGACCTGCGGATGATCGGCAAACCGGACCAGCTGCTGGATCAGCTGCTTGCCGCCGTCGTCGGCCGGGTGCGCTTTGCCTGCCACCACGATCTGAACGGGCCGGTGAGGGTCGAGCAGCAAGGCGGTGAGCCGGGCCGGATCATGCAGCATCATGGTGAGCCGCTTGTAGGACGGTACCCGGCGAGCGAAGCCGATCGTGAGCACGTCGTCGTCCAGCACGGTGTCGGTCCAGATCAGTTCCGCCTCGGACGCGCCGCGCTGGCGCCACGAAGCGCGTAGCCGCCGCCTGGCCTCAGCCACCAGCCTGGCACGCAGCAGCAGGCGCAGCTCCCACAGTCGCGCCGGGTCGCGGGCGGCGCGATCCCAGAAGGCGGGATCATCGGCCGGATCTGCTGCGGCCGGATCGGCGCGGTCCTCGGCGGCCATGGCCACCAGTTCAGGCGCCACCCAGGAAGGCGCGTGTACACCGTTTGTCACCGACGTGATCGGGACCTCGTCCTCATCGAAGCCCGGCCAAAGGCCCGTGAACATGGATCGGGAGACCCTCCCGTGCAGCTCGCTCACCCCGTTGACGCGCTGCGCCAGCCGCATGCCCATGACCGCCATGTTGAACACCTCCGGGTCACCGCCCGCGAACGTCTCGGCGCCCAGGGCCAGCACCCGGTCCAGCGGCAGTCCCGCCACGCCGCTTCGGTCAGTGGCCGGAGCGGCGGCGTTCGCGGCGGCGAAGGCGTCTGCTGCGCTGTCGGAGGCATCGGCGAACTGTCCGGCCACCAGGTCGCGCGGGAATCTGTCGATGCCGGCCGGCACGGGCGTGTGGGTGGTGAAGACGGTGCCTGCCCGGCACAGCTCAAGCGCGACGTCGAAATCGAGCCCTTGCTCCACGTACTCGCGGATGCGCTCGAGGCCGAGGAAGCCGGCATGCCCTTCGTTGGTGTGGAAGACCTCAGGCGCAGGATGGCCAGTGCTCTCGCAATAGGCCCGAACCGCCCGGACGCCCCCGATGCCGAGCAGCAATTCCTGGCGTAGCCGGTGCTCGGTGCCGCCGCCATAGAGCCGGTCTGTGATCTCCTGCAGGTCAGGGCTGTTGTCCTCGACATAGGAATCCAGCAATAGCAGCGGCACCCGGCCCACCTGGGCGACCCAGATCTGTGCCGCGAGCCTCGTGCCGCCAGCCAGGCCGACCGATACCCTGACCGCGGCGCCCGCCTCGTCGCGGAGCAGGGTGAGCGGGAGCCCGTTCGGATCCGATGCCGGGTAGCGTTCAGTCTGCCAGCCCTCGATCGACAGCGACTGGGTGAAATACCCGTGCCGGTACAGCAGGCCGACGCCGATCAGCGGTACGCCGAGGTCGCTCGCGGCCTTAAGGTGGTCGCCGGCCAGGATGCCGAGGCCACCGGAGTACTGCGGCAGGGCCGCGGTGACCCCGTACTCAGGGGAAAAATAGGCAATGGCGGCCGGCAGGCGGCCGGCGCCGGTCTCCGCCTGATACCACCGCGGCTCGGCCAGGTAGTCCCGCAGATCATCGCCCGCCTCGGCGAGCCGCAGCAGAAAGGCGTCATCGGTTGCGAGCGCAGTCAGTCGGCGCTGGGCAACGCTGGCCAGCAGAGCCACCGGGTCCTGCTGGGCGAGCTCCCGGCGAGCCGGATCGATGGCGGCAAACAGCTCCCGCGTCTGCGCGTGCCAGGACCACCGCAGGTTCAGCATCAGCGACCGGAGCGGATCAAGGTTCGCTGGCAGGACCGGGTGAATGGTGAACCGGCGGATAGCTCTCACGCGAAGCGACCTTAACCCACCAGTGACGCTGCCTCGACCCACGGGTGGCTGCGGCAAAGCCGGCCCGATTCGCATTGGCCGGCAGCTAGATGGGTAGCTTTCATCCGTGATCGGCAGGATCCCCATCATCGATGTCCAGCCAGTTGTCCGTGTGCCAGGCTGCGACGGGCCCGAGTCCCCCGCAAAGGCCGTGCCTGGCGAGAGCTTTCCAGTCACCGCCACCGTCTTCCGCGAAGGCCACGAGATGCTCGGGGCTGGCGTGGTACTCACCGATCCCGGCGGCCGCCGGCAGCCGCTTGTGCGGATGCGTGAGCTCGCGCCGGGCACCGACCGTTACGGCGCCGAAGTGGCACCGACCAGTGAGGGCCGCTGGGAGTTCGCCGTCGAGGCGTGGGGCGATCCAGTGGCGCGGTGGCAGCACGACGCCGCCATCAAGGTCCCTATCGGCCAGGACACCGAGCTAATGCTGGCCGAGGGCGCCCTGCTGCTCGACCGGGCCGCGCAGCAGGTCACCTCGCCTGGCGACGCGGGATCCGACCAGGCCCGGCAGGCCAGGGCAGCCAGGGAGGTGCTCGCCAGGACCGCGCGGCTGTTGACCAAGACCGACCTGCCGGCCGTAGACAGGCTGGCGGCGGCGCTCGCGCCAGAGGTACAGGGTGTGCTGACCCGGTTCCCGCTGCGCGACATGCTAACCAGCTCGCCCAGCTACCCGCTGGTGGTGCACCGGAAGCAGGCCCTGTTCAGCGCCTGGTATGAGTTCTTCCCGCGCTCGGAGGGCGCCAAGGTAGACCCGGCGCGCCAGCGCAAGCCGCGGTCCGGCACGCTGCGCACCGCCGCCCGCCGCCTGGACGCCGTCGCCGAGATGGGTTTCGACGTGGTGTACCTGCCGCCAGTGCACCCGATCGGCACGACTGCGCGGAAGGGCCAGAACAATTCGCTGACCGCGGCAGCCGGCGATCCTGGCTCGCCGTGGGCGATCGGCTCCGCTGACGGCGGCCATGACGCGATTCATCCAGACCTGGGCACGCTCCAGGATTTCGATGCTTTCGTCGCCAGGGCCAACGAACTCGGCCTCGAGGTGGCCATGGACCTGGCCCTGAATGCGTCACCAGATCATCCCTGGGTTCGCGAGCACCCTGAATGGTTCACCACCCGGGCGGATGGCACCATCGCTTATTCCGAGAATCCCCCGAAGAAGTACCAGGACATCTATCCGATCAACTTCGACAACGACCCTGAGGGCATCTACGCCGCAGTACGCGCTCTGGTGCGGCACTGGATGGGCCACGGCGTGCGGATCTTCCGGGTCGATAATCCGCACACCAAGCCGGTGGCATTCTGGCAGCGCCTGCTCGCAGATATCGCCACCACCGACCCGGACGTGATCTTCTTGTCGGAGGCATTTACCAGGCCAGCCATGATGCACACGCTGGCCGCTATCGGCTTCCATCAGTCCTACACGTACTTCACCTGGCGCAACTCGGCGGCCGAGCTGACCGATTACCTGCTCGAGCTCTCAGGCCCGGCAGCTGCCTACATGCGGCCGAATTTCTTCGTCAACACCCCTGACATCCTGTGCCAGTACCTCCAGCATGCGGGACCGCAGGCGTTCGCGGTACGCGCAGTGCTGGCTGCGATGATGTCGCCCTCGTGGGGGGTCTATTCGGGTTACGAGCTAGCCGAGAACATTCCGCTGATACCCGGCAGCGAGGAGTACCTGGATTCGGAGAAATATGCCTACCGGCCGCGTGACTGGGCCAGGGTGGCGGCCGAGGGCCTGACGCTGGCCCCGCTGCTCACCCGGCTGAATCAGATCAGGCGCGCACACCCGGCCCTGCACTGGCTTCGGAATATTCGCTTTCACGGCAGCGATCAGCCCGACATCTTGTGCTTTTCCAAGCGGGTTGGCGACGCCTTCGGTGACACGCGCGACACCGTTATCGTGGTGGTTAACCTTGATCCCAACTGGGCCCGCGAGGCTACCGTCTGGCTGGACGGCGCGGCACTAGGGTTCGATCCGGCGGCGGGATTCACCGTCACCGACGAACTCACCGGCCAGCGGTTCACCTGGGGCCAGGCGAACTACGTCCGGCTCGACCCGGCAGTCGCGCCGGCGCACGTCCTCACCGTGGCCTAATGAACCGGTCAGGTGCCCGCTTTCGTGCATGCTTGTCAGAGCGGGAACGACGTAGCCGACCAGTTGGCGGTAGTTAGTCGCAGAAACGACAATCGGCGGGAGAGCGGGAGTGAATCAGTCCGGGCACGGCAGCGGGCAGCACGGTTCGCCAGCCGAGACTCCGTTGCAGGAATTCAGGGCCGTCGGCAACGATCCGGTGCCCGACTCGTTCTCGTTCGAGAAGCCGCGTGACCCCCGCTGGTACCAGCGGGCTGTGTTTTACGAGGTGCTGATCCGCGGCTTCCACGATTCCAACGAGGACGGCACCGGCGACATCCGCGGCCTGATCGAGCGGCTGGATTACCTGCAGTGGCTCGGAATCGACTGCATCTGGCTGCTGCCCATCTATGCGTCGCCGCTGAAGGACGGTGGCTACGACATCGCTGATTTCACCGCAATACTGCCCGAGTTCGGCACGATCGGTGATTTTGTCGCGCTCGTCGAGCAGGCGCACGAGCGCGGCATCCGGGTCATCGCTGACCTGGTCATGAACCATACAAGTGACGCGCATCCGTGGTTCCAGGCCTCGCGGTCCGATCCGGACGGTCCGTTCGGGGACTTCTATGTCTGGTCTGACAGCGACGACCGGTACGCGGACGCGCGGGTGATCTTCGTGGACAGCGAGCGCTCGAACTGGACCTACGACGAGGTCCGGGGCCAGTACTACTGGCACCGGTTCTTCTCCCACCAGCCAGATCTGAACTATGAAAACCCGCGTGTCCAGGACGCCATGGTGGAGGTATTGCGGTTCTGGCTCGACCTGGGCATCGACGGCTTCCGGCTGGATGCGGTGCCGTACTTGTATGAGCGCGAGGGAACGAACTGCGAGAACCTGAAGGAGACGCACGAGTACCTGAAGCGGGTGCGGGCGGAGATAGACCGGCTCTACCCAGACCGGGTGCTGCTCGCGGAAGCGAACCAGTGGCCCGCTGACGTGGTCGAGTACTTCGGCGACCCGTCCGCCGGCGGCGACGAATGCCACATGGCCTTCCATTTCCCGCTGATGCCGCGCATCTTCATGGCGGTCCGGCGGGAACAGCGCTACCCGATCTCCGAGATCATGGCGCAGACCCCGCAGATACCGTCGGGCTGCCAGTGGGGCATCTTCCTGCGCAACCACGACGAGCTGACCCTGGAAATGGTCACCGACGACGAGCGCGACTATATGTACTCCGAATACGCGCGCGATCCCCGGATGAAGGCGAACATCGGGATCCGGCGCCGCCTCGCCCCGCTGCTCGACAACGACAGGAACCAGCTGGAGCTATTCACCGCACTGTTGCTGTCGCTGCCGGGGTCGCCGGTGATCTACTACGGCGACGAGATCGGCATGGGGGACAACATCTGGCTCGGTGACCGGGACGGCGTGCGCACCCCGATGCAGTGGACGCCGGACCGGAATGCCGGATTCTCCCGGTGTGACCCGGCCAGGCTCTACCTGCCGCTGATCATGGACCCGATCTACGGGTTCCAGGGGCTGAACGTGGAGGCCCAGGAGCGCATCAACGGCTCGCTGCTCAACTGGACCCGGCAGATGATCGATATCCGCAAGCGGCACCCGGTCTTCGCACTCGGCGAGTACCACGAGCTCAACTCGTCAAATCCGAGCGTGCTCGCCTTCGTCCGGGAATACCGCGGACCGGAAGGCGAGGGGGCCGGCGCCGACCGGATGCTCTGCGTCAACAACCTGTCCCGCTTTCCCCAGCCGGTCGAGCTCGATCTGAGCCGGTACGTGGGCTCGGTCCCGGTCGAGTGCACCGGCGAAGTCGCGTTCCCGCCCGTCGGCGAGCTGAGCTACCTGCTCACGCTGCCCGGTCATGGCTTCTACTGGCTGACGCTGCAGCCTTCGGCCGCCTACGGCCCGTAGCTAACCGCCGGCAAGGGCGGCCGACAGTCTCGGCAAGAAATACTCCCAGCCCTCCCAGTGCTCGGAGTGGGCGCTGCGGCC
The DNA here is from genome assembly GCA_963787665.1 of uncultured Actinomycetota bacterium. Taxonomy (GTDB): domain Bacteria; phylum Actinomycetota; class Actinomycetes; order Streptosporangiales; family Streptosporangiaceae; genus JAJYUU01. The sequence goes on along the minus strand of CAWBDZ010000011.1, from coordinate 1,176,972 downwards.
TGGGTCGTCGTCAGCGTGCGGTCCGTGCTCGATCGTCAGCAGCGCGCCGCCGCCCGCCAGGGACGCCGTGACCGTCACTGTGCTCGCCGGACCATCGGCACCCGCCCAGCCCCAGCTGAAAGCCAGCGATCCGCCCGGCCGGTAGCCGAGCACGCGGCCGGTGAGCCGCGCTGGAATCCCGGCGAACCAGACGCTGTACGCCCCGCCGGGAACAAGCTCCGCGGTCAGCTCGCCCCGCCACCAGCCAGCCACCAGCGCCGGATCGGTGAATGCCGACAGGGCCCGCTCAGGCGTGCAGCCCGGCAGCGGCACGGTCGCTACGATCATCGGCCCGTCGTCGCGAAGCTCGATCTGGCCGCTGGCCCGGCTAGCGTCCGGCATGCTGAAGCCTCCTCGAGGGTCATCGCTGCGTCGTGCCCTGCCATTCTCCCGGCGAGCCGGGCCGTTCCGATACGATCTGCGGCAATCCGGCTGCGATCTCGCGGTCGGCAGCCGACTTGCTGAGGTTATGCATGACTACCCGGGCACGGCGAGCGTGCGGACGGCTGCGTACCGGGACGAACCCGTTCCCGGTCAGAATAGTCAGCCTCCTGGTGGTGGCGAGCGTGCTGGCGGCCTGCAGCTCGTCGGCGGCAAGCCCGGCTACCCGGCGGGTGCGAGTCAGCCCGGTGACCACGGCGGGGGCGCAGGCCAGCGGTTTCCGGGTCGCAGCGACCGCCGCCAACGCGATGTGCGAGCCCGGCTCGGAGGCGATCGGCGACGCGTACCGGTGCTTCGCCAAAAATGCGATCTACGACCCTTGCTGGGCCGAGAAAGCAGCCACGCCGACGGTGCTCTGCCTGCCCTATCCGTGGTCGCGCAGTGAGGTCAGCCTGGAGGTGCGTGGGCGGCTGGGCACGATACCCAGCCAGGACGGAGCCGGCCTGGCCGAGCCATGGGGCGTGGAACTGGCCAGCGGCCAGCGGTGCCTGCTCGCGCAGGGCGCGCATACCGAGTTCGCCGGGCACGTCATCGACTACTACTGCAGCGCGAAACTCTGGCTGCTGCGCGGCCTGAGCGAGAGCGGCCCCGTATGGCGGGCCAGCAGCGTGATCGTCGCGAAGTCTGGCCATCAATCGCGCGGCCCGGCCGAGCAGATCCGGATCGCCTGGTTCGGCCGCGCGGACAACGCGCGGTGACCCGACCAGAAGCGGCTAGCCTGCCAACGACAGGTATTCGCCGGATTTGCGCCTGCGGTCCTAGCTCTTTCCACGGCTGCGGTGGCTTTCGCTGCCCGGTTTGCCCGGTATGCGGCCGCCGGGACCGTGGAAAGATAGCGGCGCCCGCGATCCGGACGGCCTGGCAGCGGCCCGCGGCGGCCTGCCTGTCCCCGGCCGAGGCACAAACGCCTCATATCGGCCGGCATAAACCGGTCCGGGTCCGGGCAGTACGACACAGTGCCCGAAAGCGCCGGACCCGGTCAGGCTGCGCATGACATGACCACATCAGGCATGTCGGCTGCTGACGCGCGCCAGGTTGACACCAAGGTCGGCACTGGCCCGTCCGCGGATCCGGCCGCGCTGCTGGACATGCTCGCGGTATGGCTGCCAGCACAGCGGTGGTTCCCAGGTCGCGGCAGCACGGTGTCGGAGCTGCTGCTAGTTTCCGACATCACGCTCAGAGCTGGCGATCCGGCGTTGCGCCACCTGATCGTCCAGACGCGGGTACATGGCGCGACAGCCCGGTTCCAGGTGCTCGTCGGCTGCCGGCTGCAACCACCGCCAGCGCTCGGCGCGGCCGTCATAGGCTCGCGAGACGGCGTGACCTGGTATGACGCGCTGCACGATGCGGAGCTCGCCGGGGAGCTCGTGCTCGGCATCGGCGCCCAGCGCACCGCCGGGCAGCTCCGGTTCGTGCGCGAGCCGGCCTCGCCTCGGCTGGCCGGCCGCTGGCCGGATGGCCGGGTACTCACCGCCGAGCAGAGCAATACCAGCCTGGTATTCGGCGAGCTGGCGATCCTGAAGGTGCTGCGCAGGCTGTTCCCCGGAGCCAACCCCGACCTTGAGGTCGCCGACGCCCTGGCCCGGCTGGGGTCGAGCCGGGTCGCGGCGCCGTTCGGCTGGATTGAAACCGACCTGGACGGCGAGCCAATGCTGCTGGCCGTGCTGTCGGAATACCTGGCCGGGGCCAGCGATGGCTGGTCACTGGCCCTTGCCGATCTCAGCAGCCGGTACGCGCAGCACGGCTCGAATGCTATGGACACGACGCCGTTCGCGGCAGAGGCGCGACTGCTTGGTGAGGCGACTGCCGAGCTGCACGCGGACATGGCGGCGGCGTTCGGCAGCCATGAGCTCGGCCGGGCAGAGCTGGGCGCGATGGCGGCCAGCATGCACGCGAAGCTGACCGACGCCATCACGGCGGTCCCTGAACTCGGCCCGCATGAGGCCAGTATCAGGGCCGCCTACGACGAGGTGGCTGACCTCGCCGAGCTGGTCTCAGTGCAGCGGATTCACGGCGACTATCATCTCGGGCAGGTCATGCGCAGCAAGCATGGCTGGGTCGCGCTTGACTTCGAGGGCGAGCCGGCGCTGCCGCTGACGCAGCGCAGGGCGCTGGCGCCAGCTCTTAAGGACGTGGCGGGCATGCTTCGCTCGTTCGACTACGCCGCCCGCCACCAGCTCATCGGCCATCCGGAGGCAGGAAGCGTAGCTACCGTGGCCGACGCCTGGGTCAGGCACTGCCAGGGCGCCTTCCGGGCTGGTTACGCCGCCCGCGGCGGGACGGACCCGGCCGAACATGACACACTGCTACGGGCGCTGACGCTGGAGAAGGCGGTCTACGAAGTGGTCTACGAACACCGGCACCGGCCGTCCTGGCTGTCCATTCCCCTTGACTTCGTGGCGGCGGCATGACCGCGGATCTGTCCCCTGCGGACCAGATCAGCCACGCCGAGATCGACGCCATCGTCGCTGGCGTGCATCACGATCCGCACGCCGTGCTTGGTGGTCATCCAGGTCCAGCCGGGGTGACCATCAGGGCGCTGCGACCGCTGGCCGAGTCCGTCGCGGTAGTGCTCCCCGGCGGTGCCAGGGCGGCGATGCGGCACGTGCACCAGGGCGTGTTCTCAGCCACGGTGCCCGGCAGCACGGTGCCCGATTACCGCCTGGCGGTCACCTACCCGGGCTTGCCCGAGACGATCTCCGACGACCCGTACCGGCACCTGCCGACCCTCGGCGAGGTTGACCTGCACCTGATCGGCGAAGGCAGGCACGAGGCGCTCTGGATGGTGCTGGGTGCGCGGGTCCGGCCCGAGGCGGGCGGCACCTCATTCGCGGTCTGGGCGCCGAATGCGCGTGGCGTCCGGGTGATCGGCGACTTCAACCACTGGGACGGCCAGGCGTATCCAATGCGGTCGCTGGGCGGCTCGGGCGTCTGGGAACTGCTGATTCCCGGCGTCGGCGAAGGGACCGCGTATAAGTACGACATCTGCGGCCCGGACGGTAACTGGCACCGCAAGGCCGACCCGATGGCCGGCTGGACGGAACGGCCACCGGCCACCGCCTCGGTGGTGACGCAGTCGCGGTATGAGTGGGACGACGCCAGGTGGCTGACCGCAAGGTCGGGGCAAGACCTGCTGACCCGGCCGATGAGCATTTACGAGGTGCACATCGGTTCCTGGCGGCCGGGCCTGTCCTACACCGACCTGGCCACCCAGCTGACCACTTACGTCACCGAGATGGGCTTCACCCATGTGGAGTTCCTGCCGGTGGCTGAGCACCCGTTCGGTGGCTCCTGGGGGTACCAGGTGACCTCCTACTATGCGCCATCGGCCCGGTTCGGCACGCCGGACGAGTTCCGCTACCTGGTGGACTGTTTGCACCGGGCGGGCATCGGGGTGCTCCTGGACTGGGTGCCAGCGCACTTCCCGCGGGACAGCTGGGCGCTAGCCCAGTTCGACGGCACCCCGCTGTATGAGCACCCGGACCCGCAGCGCGGCCAGCAGCCGGACTGGGGCACGCTCACCTTCAACTTCGGCCGGCCCGAGGTGCGCAATTTCCTGGTCGCTAACGCCATCTACTGGCTGGAGGAATTCCACGCCGACGGACTGCGCGTCGACGCGGTCGCGTCGATGCTCTACCTCGACTATTCGCGCAAGGACGGCGAGTGGACCCCGAACTCGCTCGGCGGCCGGGAGAACCTCGATGCGGTCTCGTTCCTCCGCGAGGTCAATGCCACCTGTTACAAGCGGGTGCCTGGTATCGCCATGATCGCCGAGGAATCGACAGCATGGCCGGGCGTGACCAGGCCTGTCCACCTCGGCGGCCTCGGCTTCGGTCTTAAGTGGAACATGGGCTGGATGCACGACACGCTGACCTACCTCAGCCGTGATCCGGTGCATCGCAGCTATCACCACGACGAGATGACGTTCTCGATGGTGTATGCCTACAGCGAGAACTACGTGCTGCCGCTGTCTCACGACGAGGTCGTGCACGGCAAAGGCTCGCTGCTACGCAAGATGGCCGGGGACGAGTGGCGCCAATTCGCCGGGCTCAGGTCGCTGCTCGCGTACATGTGGGCACACCCCGGCAAGCAGCTGCTGTTTATGGGCGGCGAGTTCGGCCAGGGGGATGAGTGGTCCGAGCAAGCCGGCCTGCAGTGGCATCTCCTGGATTACCCCCGGCACGCGGGCGTCCAGCAGCTGGTCAAGGACCTCAACCGGATCTATCTGCAACACCCAGCGCTCTGGCAGCAGGACAGCTCGCCTGCCGGCTTCGAATGGATCGATGCCCGGGATGCCGCCGCCAACGTGCTGTCGTTCCTCCGCTTCGGCTCCGACGGCGGCGTGCTCGCTTGCATCGCCAACTTCTCCGCGACACCGCATCACGCGTACCGGGTCGGGCTGCCGTCGGTAGGCGGCTGGACTGAGGTACTCAACACCGACGCCGACCTCTACGGCGGCAGCGGCGTAGGCAACATGGGCCGGGTCGAGGCCACCGAAGAGCCGTGGCATGGGCGGTCGGCTTCGGCGCAGCTCACGATCCCGCCGCTGGCCGTGGTCTGGCTCGCCCCGGAGCAGTCGGCCGGCTAGCGGGAGTCGTGTCAAGGCCCCGCCCGGCCTCATGTCACCGCGATGAGCCGGGCCTCGATGAGGCGGCCGCTCTTAATGGTCAGTTCGCCGAGCGTGCCGTGCGGCTGGCGCCGCCGGTCCGTGGGCGAGCCGGGATTGAAGATGCGCAGCCCGGCGTCGCTTTGATCGAGCGGTATGTGCGAATGACCGAACACCACCAGGGCGGCGGCCGGGAACACGCGCCGCAGCCGCACGAGCCGCCCGCGGGCCTGGCCGCTGTCGTGAATCATCGCGACAGCCAGGCCATCCAGGTCGAGCTGCAACGTTGGCTTGGCGCCCCAGGCGGCCACGTCCGGGCCGTCGTTGTTGCCGACCACCGCGTGCACCGGCGCGTACTGCGACAACTCATGCAGCACCGCGGCCGTGCATACGTCACCGGCGTGCAGGATCAGGTCTGCTCCGCGCAGGCGCTCGGCGACCGCGGGCGGGCAGGCATGCCAGCGCCGCGGCGCATGAGTGTCGGAAAGCACGACAACGCGCACGCAGCTATCTTGCCTGGGTCGGTTACCGTCGTGGCAGTGGCAACTGATGGAGGGGACATGGACGAGGAGCTCGCCGGGCTGGCACCCGACCACGAACCCGTGCCAGCCGATGCCGCCGACCTGGTCATCGAGCGTGCGGCTACCGCTATCCGGCCCGGGCGGATGCCGGCCATGTACCTGGGCCACGGCGCGCCGCCGCTAGTCGACGATCCCCTGTGGGTGGTGCAGCTGGAGGCCTGGGCACGAGCGCTGCCCAGACCCACGGCGATCCTCATCGTGTCCGCGCATTGGGAGAATGCCCCGCTCGCCATCGGCGCCACTGCCGACGCAGCGCCGCTGACCTACGACTTCTACGGGTTCCCCGAGCGGTACTACCACGCCCGCTACCCCGCTCCAGGCGCGCCGGATCTGGCTGGCCGGATCAGGTCTCTGCTGGCCGGCCAGGAGCAACTGACGGAAGTGGCCGACCGCGGCCTGGACCATGGTGCCTACGTGCCGCTCACCGTCATGTACCCGGACGCCGACATCCCGGTGCTGCAGATCTCCATGCCCAGCCTCGATCCGCAGCGGCTGCTCCGAGTCGGAACGGCCCTGCGTCCACTGCGCGACGAGGGTGTGCTGATCATCGGCAGCGGATTCCTCACCCACGGGCTGCCGTTCCTGCGCGACTTCCGCTTCAACGCCGAGCCGCCGTCGTGGTCTGCCGAGTTTGATCACTGGGCCGCTGATGCGCTGCGCGCCGGGGATGTGGACGCGCTAGCGAGCTTCCGTGGCGCGCCCGCGGTGCGGTATGCGCATCCGACGACAGAGCATTATGCGCCGATGTTCGTTACGCTCGGCGCGGCCGACGAGCTAGCACCGGTGACGACCATTACCGGCTACTGGCTGGGCCTGGCGAAGCGTTCCATCCAGGTGGCATAGGCCGGCCGGCCAGCCTGGCCGTCGGTCCCGCCGCCCGCTTGCCCAGGGCGAGGCCGACTAGCCGGACCGGCAGTCCCCCCAATCCCGGCATGCTGGCCTTGACCCCGTCTGTCTGCAAGCGGCCGACGAGACGGAACACCAGGCGCAGAACTGCCTCGCCCTGGTGGCTAGGAGTAAAGCGGTCCCGGGGCCCCGCGGGCTATCCCCGAACTCCGGGATGCGCCGGACGCGGCGGCCAGCCTAAAATGCCCGCTACCGCGGCTACTCGGGACGGCGTATGCCGGCCCCGCGGGCGGCACGCACGCAAGGACGGGCAAGACGCAGATGGCCGACGACTCCGCCCCGCGGCCTCCTCCGGCCACGGCACACGTAACAACTCCGTCCGGAACCGTGACCGCGATCCCGGAAGGCACCAAGCTGGTATTCGGCCGGGGCCCGGACGCGGACCTGGTGATCTCGGCGGGCCGCGGGCTGTCACGCCGAGCGGGCGCGATAAGCGCGGTTGCCGGCGGAGCCTGGGTGGCGAACCTGAGTCAGACCCACGCCCTGTATGCCGAGGGGGACGGCTACCGGGTCAGGCTGCCTCGGATGGACGCCACTGGCGAGCCTTCGGAGGGCTGGTTCCTGCGGCAGGGCACCGTCCTGGTGGGTTCTCGTTCGATGCTGGACGAAGGACTCGTGCTGCGCCTGGTCGTTAGCACGGGAACGGGACCATCCCGTGCCGCGGACATCACCGGCGCGCGGCCGGACGGGGACGCGACACTGCTGCCGTTGTACCTCGATCCGAACACCAAGCTGTTCCTCGTCGCCCTGCTGTGGTGCCGTCCTTGGCTGGTTGACGCGGCGCGCGGTTCACCGCTGCCCCGCACGCCCGAAATCGCGCGGGCCGCCCTGCAAGTGACCGACGCGCACCACGAGATCGAGTGCTTCGACGCCGATCCCGCGTTCCGTGACAGGCTGTCCGCCCGGGTCGGGGAACACCTGAAGGTGCTGCGTCGCAAGATTCACGAACGCGGCCTGGTCCGGCGGGAGGTACGGCTGTCGGATGAGGTGGCAGTGGGTGCGCTTATCGAGCACGGCGTCATCACCCCTGGCGACCTCGATCGGATCGCTGATCCGGCGTGGTGCTCGCGGCAGGAGGACCTGTGGTGGACGCCGATCAGCTGAGCCAGCCAGCCGCCCCAGTGTGATCGCGTTGCCCGCCGGCGGTGCTAACCGCGGTTGACGCTGAACCGTGCGGTCGCCGTTGCGCCCCGCGCGTCAGTGACGCGGACGGTGTAGATGCCGACGGGCAGGCCACCGTGGATGAACTCGTCGTCCTGGTTGATCGCATAGTTGAAGGTGCCCATGCGGTCGGCGATCGGGTGAATGCCTGAGGAGCCAACGCCGACCAGCGTCACCGTCAGCGGCTTGCCCGGTGGCCACCCGTCGCCGTGGATGACAAACACCGTTCGGCTATCGCCGAAGTCCTGGTTGAGGCCGATAACCGGCTTCCCGGCCGCGTTGGCAAGCGCCGAATTCGGCGGCGCACCCTGTGGCGGCGGTCCCAGCACCGGGCCCAGCGGCAGTGCCGACTGCCCCGATCCGGGTTGAGACCTGGCCGACGACCGCGATGCCGACCGGGACCTTGCTGACTGCAGTGCCGAGGATGACGCCGACGGGTGGTGCGCTGGCGGCCGGGCACCGATCAGCCAGCCCGCGCCGACCAGGGCAGCTGCGGCAGCGGCGCAGGCGGCTGCCAGCATGAGTCGCCGGCCCGCCCGGCTCGTGAGCGCCCGAACTGGCGGCCGAACTGGCGGCCGACCCCGGCCGGTCCGTGCGCTGCCAGTCTCCGGCGCGTCCCGCGCGCTGGCCGCCGGCTGCGAGCCAAATGTCTGCTCGCCAGGGACCTCGAGTTCGGGCGCGGTTGCTGGCGGCGGCCAGGGCGCCCTGCGGTAGTCCTCAATGAGCCGGATCGCCGCGGGCGGCAGCGGCGCGGCATCGCTGCTATCAGCGGGTGCCGCCAGGCGTGGTGCCAGCCGGGCCAGGATGGACGCGGATGTCAGCCGGTTCCGCGGATCGCGGTCCAAGCAGGCCGCCACGATCTGAGTCAGTCCGGCCGGCAGCCCGCTCAGGTCCGGCGGTTCGGTAGCGAGCCGGACCAGCACATCCATCACCGTCTCGCCCTGATACGGGGCGTGGCCGGTGGCAGCGAACAGCAGCGTGGCACCCAGGGCGTAGATGTCACTGGCCGAGGTTGCCTGGCGGTCATCCCTCGCCTGCTCGGGAGCCATGTAGGCGGGCGTACCGACACCGGCGCGGGTCACGGTGAGCTGGATTCGCTCGGCTGCCCTGGCCAAGCCGAAGTCGATGACCCGCGGACCGTCGGGCGATATCAGCACATTAGACGGCTTTACGTCACGGTGCACCAGACCTGCCTGGTGGATCGACTCCAGCGCCTCGGCGCAGCCGGCCGCGAGCCAGCGCACAGCCCGGGCTGGCAATGGTCCGCAGCTGCGGACTAGGGCGCTCAGCGATGGCGCCGGCACATACACAGTGGCCAGCCAGGGCACGTCTGCCTCCGAGTCGGCCGCCACGACGGCTGCCGTGAACGCGCCGCTGACCCGCCGCGCCGCGGCTACCTCCTGGCCGAACCGGGTCCGGAAATCTGGTTCCTCTGCCAGTTCCGCCTTGATGGTCTTTATGGCGACCAGTCGTCCCGCTGCTGACCTGCCCAGATAGACCTGTCCCATGGCGCCGGCACCTAGCCGGCCGACCACCGCATAGCCGCCGATCTGCTCGGGATCCCAGCGGCGTAGCGGCTGGACCAATGCAGCTTCGGCCACTATGCGGTCTCCTCCGGTCTACCGATCTCCGCATATCATGCCGACTTCGCGACGTTCCTGGTCGTTCTTCGCCGGACTGGGCCCCCGACCGCGAAGCCTCCACACGATCTCCACGCCGACGACGCCCGGCTTCGACGGGCATCGGCTTACCTGAAGTCAGTCCCGGATCTGCGAGCACGGGGAACGACAGAGAGGAACATGTGGTGGACGCTTCGCGGCCCCCCGGGCCCGCCGGGGAAGCACAGATCAGGGAGATACTGGCCGGTTATCGCGGGCCTGCTCTGCCCAGCGACGTGGCGGACAAGATCTGCGAAGCCATAGCTGCCGAAGTAGGCCGCGGCCGTCCGGCGGTCGTGTTGGCCTAGCCGGCTGGTCGCAATCAGGCTGCCGCCATGGCAATGGTGACCCGATGTAAGGCAAATGTAGGGTACCCTATATGTATGGTAAAGACATCGGTTTACCTCCCGGACGAGCTCAAGGAGCGGCTGTCGGAGGCGTCGCGAGTCTCTGGCGAGTCCGAGGCGACGATCATTCGCAGCGCCCTCGAGCAGCGCCTCGCAGACATCCTGAGGCCCCGGCGCTCGCACCATTGGGGCACCGTCGATTTCGGTGATCCAGAGCTGGCCGACCGAGTCGACGAGATCCTGGCCGACGGGTTCGGCCAGAGTTGATCATCTGCGACACCAGCGGCCTGATCGCCGCCTACTCTGCCGCGGACGCCCGCCACCGCCAGGTCGTGCGCGTGCTTGGCGATGAGCCCGATACCCCGATCTTGTCGCCGTTCGTTCTGGCCGAGCTTGATTACCTGGTCGCGGCCCGGGCGGGAGTCCGCGCCGAGCTCAAGGTCCTGGGCGATGTAGCCGCCGGCGTCTATCGGCTGGCAGAGTTCAACCGGTTCGACGTCGCCCGGGCCGCCGCGGTGGCCGACCGCTACCGGGACATGCGCATAGGCCTGGCCGACGCCTCGCTCGTGGTCCTCGCCGCCCGTTACCAGACGACCCGGCTGCTCACCCTCGACGAACGGCACTTCCGCGCGATCAGGCCGCTCAACGCGGACGCGTTCACCATCCTGCCTGCCGACACGCGCGGCTAGCCGTCAGCGCCCGACCGCACCGTCCAGCAGCTCGCGAATGAGATCGGCATGACCATTGTGCCGTGCATACTCCTCGATCATGTGCAGGTAAATCCACCGCAGCGAGATCGGCTTGCCAAAGAAGGTCCCCTCGAAATCAAGTTCCTTCTCCTCGGCCGCGGCCTGGCTGCGATCACATTCGTCCTGCCACGCAGCCAGGTCCGCTGTCCAGTCGGCGTCATCGAGCGGCACCAGCTCATCATCGACGCCGCCGGGCACGTGCCAGATGAACGGGGCGTCGGCCATGGACAGCAGCCCGCGGGCAAACCAGTTCCGCTCAACCTCGGCCATATGCCGGACCAGACCGTGCAGCGACAGGTTCGACGTCGGCACCGGCCTGGCCTTGCGCTGCACGTCGGTCAGTCCCTCGCACTTGAGCAGCAAAGTCGCGCGGTGGTAGTCGAGCCAGCCTTCGAGCATCTCCCGGTCTGACAGCAGGAAACCCGGTTCTATCCGGCGCGGGTCGTCAAGTTCGCCAGCCATCATCGATCCTCCGATGCGCTATTGCCGCTACCTTAGCCCGAGCAACCAGGACGGCCCGGCCACGCTGGCGCCTGCCGCCAGGCACCTGCCGCGGAGCTCACGGTCCGCCGTTACGACGATGCGACGGCCCGGCAGCTGTCCGGCGAGCGCGGCGATGGCGTCGTCGCCAGACCCGGCGGCTGCAACGATCCGTACCGGGCTGTCGCCCGCATCAGAGGCAGCAGACTGGGCCGCACCTTCGAGCACGAGCACGATATCGGGCATCCAACGCATCTGGACCTGGCCATCGGCCATCTTGGCGACGCCGCGAGTGCCGCGAGCGCCGCGGCCGTCGAGCTGGCCACCGTCGGCCGGAGCCGAGCTGTGCATCCCGTCAGGCAGCGTCGTGATGCCCTCGGTCACAAGCGGCGCGATTTCATCTCGCAGCCGCCGCGCGGCGCCAGGCCGGTCGCGCCACCAGCCGTCCGGACGGGAGCCGACTACGTTGGCCCCGTCAACGATGATGGTCAGCGGGGAGAGCTCGCCTTGCAACTGCGGCCAGTGCGCGGCGAGCCCAGGATGCAAGCCAAGCGAGGCTACCTCCGGCGTGGCTACCCAGGCGACCTCATCGGTTTCGTCGTCGTCAGATTGGACTGCGAACGGATCAGCTGCTTCGGCAAGCACCGAGGTATACGACCAGCCCCCGTGATCGTCGGTGAAGATGCCGCGTGCCACGACCGCGGCGGGCGGCACGCCGCACTCCTCGGCTGCTTCCCGGAGAGCGGCCGCGAGGGCTGACTCGTGGCTGTCGCGCGCGCCGCCGGGCAGCCCCCAGGTTCCACCGTGATGGCTCCACCAGGTCCGGCGCTGCAGCAGCACCGGCCCGCCGGTCACGTAGGCAAGAAGTCCGGCCGCGCCAAAGCGGCCCCAGTGCCGATGGCCGAGTTCGCAACGGACCCACCCGTTTCCATCCCGGCTAGCCATCGCCACCCCGTCGGCGGTGCGCCCGCCGCCAGCTGCCCGTCGCGGTCATCGTCGTGCCGCACCATAGCGCAGGCCATCCATCAGCAGGTCAAGGAGGCGGCCCGCCTGATCGCGCTGGGCCGGGGTGGCCGCGACCAGCGACACACCGCTCATGCTTGCCAGCAAGTCGGCCGGGTCCAGATCGGCGCGCAGCGTCCCGTCCGCAGTGCCCGCCGCGAGCAGCGCGGCGAACGCGGCAAGCAGCCGGCTCCGGCTCTCTGCGAACGGGTTGCCGCCCGACGCGATCACCATCCGCAGCGCGTCCGACATCCCCTTCTTAGTTGTCATGTACTCGATGAACAGATCCATCCAGGTGCGCATCGCCTTGTCGGCCGGCATGGCCGCCAGCAGGCCGGGGACGGAGTCGCAGAGCCGGGCAAGCTCGCTGCGGTAGGCAGCGTCGACCAGCGCCTCGCGACTGGGAAAGTGCCGGTACAGAGTCCCGATACCAACGCCCGCGGCCTTGGCGACCGATTCAAGCGTCACTTCGGCAGCATCCGGGCGCGAGAACGCCGCCACCGCCGCGGCCAGCAGTTGGTCGCGGTTGCGCTGCGCGTCAGCGCGCATCGGCCGGTCGGCGACCGCCACGACTGCCTCCTGAAGATCCTGGCACGACCAAGCCGGCGCGAGTTGCTAACCGGAGGCGACTCCGGTTAGTCTGAAGTGCAATAGCGGAGGCTCCTCCGCTTCCTGAATGATACCGCGCGCAGTAGGGAGAACCCATGAGCACGCTCGTCACCACTCCGTTCTCGGCGCAGACCACTGCGGACGAGGTGGTCAGCGGCATCGACCTCGCCGGCCAGCGCATCATCGTGACCGGCGGCGCAGCCGGCATCGGCATCGAGACCGCCCGGGCACTGGCCGCCGCCGGGGCCGAGGTAACCCTGGCCGTCCGCAATCTCCAGGCCGGGCGGCAGGCCATTGAGCAGATCAGGAAGACCACCGGGAGCACGCAGGTTTTCGCGGCACCGCTGGACCTGGCCGACCAGGGCTCGTTGGCCGCATTCGTCGCCGCCTGGGACGGGCCGCTGCACGTCCTGGTCAACAACGCGGGCCTGATGGCGTCACCGGAAATGCGCACCCCGCGGGGCTGGGAGATGCAGTTCGCCACCAATCATCTCGGCCACTTCGCGCTTGCCACCGGGCTGCACCGTGCGCTCGCGGCCGGGGCGCACGGCGCCGCCGGGACATCTGCGCAGCCCGGCCAGGCTCGCGTCGTCTCGGTTAGCTCGTCCGCGCACCTCGGCTCTGGCGTCGTCTTCGACGACATTCACTTCCGGCGGCGGCCATACGAGCCGTGGTCTGCCTATGCGCAGTCGAAGACCGCCAACGTGCTGTTCGCCGTCGAGGCGACCAAGCGCTGGGCCGCCGACGGGATCGCAGTCAACGCCCTGATGCCTGGCGCGATCCGCACCGGCCTGCAGCGCTATGTCAGCGATGACGAGCTGGACCGGATGCGCAACGCGGTCGGCGGCGGAGCGCCCAGCTGGAAGACGCCAGCGCAAGGCGCCGCAACCTCAGTGTTGCTAGCCGCATCTCCCCTGGTCGACGGCGTCAGCGGAAAGTACTTCGAGGATTGCAACGAGGCGGGCCGCAGCCAGCCAGGCACGCGGCGGGGCGTCGCCGCGCACGCGCTTGACCCGGAGGCCGCGGCCAGGCTGTGGGCAGTCTCGGAGCAAACTCTGGCCGGCTAGGTTCCGCGCGTGGCGGCGAGCCTAAGCTGGGCTGCATGGCGGAGTCGCAGATCGCAGCACGGCTGGCGAGAATCCGCCAGCACCGGACGGCACCGGTAATCCTAGAGCTGGACCTCACCGACGGGATCGCCGAGGCGCGGCCAGCTGACCCGCTGTCTGCCGTCATGGCCCGCAACCGGGTCGTGCTCGCCGACGTGCTCGATGGCCTGCGCCGCGCTCGTGACGACGACCGGGTGACGAGTCTGGTCGCACGGCTCGGCGGCAAGGGCATCGGGCTGGCGGCGGTGCAGGAACTACGCCAGGCGGTGACCGACTTCGCCGCGACCGGCAAGACGACCGTTGCCTGGGCTGAGTCGTTCGGCGAGTTCTCCGCTAGCAACGTCGCGTACTACCTTGCGACCGCGTTCGAGAAGATCTGGCTGCAGCCCTCGGGTGATCTCGGGCTGACCGGCATCGCGGTCGAGCGAGTGTTCCTGCGCGGCCTGCTGGACAAGGTCGGTGCCGACTTCCAGGTCGCCAAGCGGCACGAGTTCAAGAGCGCGGCCGAGCAGCTAACCGAGACCGGCTTCTCCGGGCCGGCCAGGCAGGCTACCGAGCGGATGACCGAATCGGTCACCGAGCAGATCGTGCAGGCGATCGCCGAGCGCAGGGGACTGTCCAGACAGAAGGTAAGCACGCTGATCGATGCCGGGCCGTTTCTGGCCAGCCGCGCGCTGGCCGAGGGCCTGGTCGATCAACTCGGCTACCGCGACGAGGTGTACGCCGAGGCGCGCAAGCTGGCTGGCCCGGGCTGCGCAGTGCAGTACCTCGCTCGTTACCATCGCGGCCGGGTCGTAGCCGAGCGAGTTCGGGACACCGTTACCAAGCTGCCGGGCAGTTACGAGCCGGCCGTGGCGCTGATCTACGCCACTGGTCCCATCCGGCGCGGGCGGAGCGGGCGGGGGCCGCTAGCTGGCAACTCGATGGGCTCGGACACGATCGCCGCGGCGATCAGGACCGCGGCTAAGGATGAGCATGCGCGCGCCATCGTGCTGCGGGTAAACAGCCCCGGCGGCTCCTACGTCGCCTCGGACACGATCTGGCGCGAAGTCGTCCGGGCCAGGGCAGGCGGTACGCCGGTCGTGGTCTCAATGGGCGACGTCGCCGCTTCGGGCGGCTACTACATCTCGATGGCCGCCGACGAGATCGTGGCCCAGCCCGGCACCATCACCGGCTCGATCGGCGTGCTGACCGGCAAGCCCGTGCTCGGCGAGGCACTTGGCCGGGCAGGGGTGAGCAGCGACCTGATCAGCCATGGTGCGCACGCTGCCATGTTCTCCCAGCTCCGGCCGTTCTCGCCGGAGGAATGGACGCTGGTGAATGACTGGCTCGACCATATCTATGCCGATTTCACCGGCAAGGTGGCCACCGGCCGCGGCATGACGGCCGAGCAGGTGCACGAGGTCGCCAAGGGCCGGGTGTGGACCGGCGCGGACGCATTGGCACACGGGCTTGTCGACGAACTTGGCGGCCTGGATCGGGCGGCTGCGATCGCGCGCCGCCGGGCCGGCCTGCCCGCCACCGCGCCGCTGCGGGTCTACCCGCACGTCCGCCCGGTCGACCGGCTCCGGCCACCCAGTTCCAGCGAGAGCCGCGGCGCCGCGCCCGGCCTGCTCGCCGACAGCTGGGGCCCGGCCTGGCAGCTTGCCGCCCGCGCGGGGCTCTCGCCGCACGGACCGCTGACGCTGCCAGGGACCTGGGTCTTTGAATGAGGGAACGGGACCAGCCAGCCACCCGCCTACGGCAGGCTTCATCCCGGCCGGGTTCGCCGATGCGCTGGCCGCCTGGCCGGGAGCCGTCACGCTGCTGACAGTTGCTGACGGCAGGGACGACATCGGTACCACTGTCAGCGCGTTCTGCCCGGTCTCGGCCGATCCCCCGCTGGTCCTGGTCTCACTTAGCGGCACGTCCTATCCAGCGGAGGTGCTCGGCCGGCTGGGTTCCTTCGCGGTGACCCTGCTGCGAGCCTCGCAGCGCGTGCTGGCCGGACGGTTTGCCGCGGCGGGGCGCCCGGGCGCCCGGGTGCTGCTGGAGAACGTGCCGCACCAGCGCGGGCCCGCGTCCGGCGCGCTGATCCCGGCCGACGGCCTCACCGCCCTAGAGTGCGAGACGACAGTCAGGGTCCCAGCTGGCGATCACCTGCTCATCATCGCCCGGGTAGTCAATGTCCCCTATGTTGCTGAATCCGGTGATCCGTTGATCCGGTTCCGGGGCGGATATCTGGCCGTCCGCTGAGTCGGCCGACGCGCGACTGGCCACTGGCCTCATCCCTGGATCCACGCGCGCGCACACCGAAGCTGCCGCCCGCTCCTCTTTCCACGGCCCTGGTGGCTTGCGCCACACCATTTGATCCGATTTATGGCCGCCGGAGCCGTGGAAAGAGCCGGCGAACGACCCGACTAACCCTTGCCGGACCGCAAAGCGGCCGCGTGTGCCCAGGCGCTTGGTCGGGTATGCCCGTTACCCGGAGCTGACATCGGGGGGAACGTGCGCACACGGGTCACTGCGGCGGCTGGCACCGCGCTCGCAGCTCGCGCCGGCCCTGGGCGGGCCGCTGCCACCTGCATCATGCTGGCCGTTGGCGGCCCAGCGTGCTGATCGCGTCTGTCCTGCTGGCCGTTGGCGGCCCAGCGTGCTGATCGCGTCCGTAAAGCTGGCCCTGCGGCGGATATCCTGGCGGCGAAGGCGGGTCGGCGGCCCGGCGCTGGCCGAGCTGGCGGCGGATGCGGGCCAGGCGCTGGTCGCAACCGATAACGCGGTCCGCACGAGTGACTCCGAGCTCGGCTTCGCGGTGGCCCGGTTCGGCGAGCATGCTGGCCAGCCATTCTCGGCGGCGCTGGCAGCCGCACGAGCTGAGCTCGCCACGGCATTCAGGCTGAGTCAGCACCTCGATGACAACGTGCACACGGCCGAGGCACGGCAGCGTGCCATGCTGACCGAGATCATCGCCCGATGCGCGGAGGCTAGCCGCCTGCTCGACGAGCAGGCTGAGGCATTTGACCTATTGCAGGACATGCGGGCACGAGCGCCTAAAGTGCTGGCCGAAGTGGACGCGCACGCCGCCCAGCAAACCACCCGCCTAGGCCAATCCCGGCAGGTCCTGGACAAGCTGGCGGCCAAGTACACCGCGCAGGCCGTCGTGAGCGTGGTAGCCAGCCCTGATCAGGCGGCCGAACGGCTCGAGTTCGCCACCGGCAGCCTGGCCGATGCCAGGCAGGCGCTGGCGGCCGACCACGCCAGCTGGGCTGCGGTGTTCTTGCAGGCAGCCGAGTCGGCGGCCGACCAGGCGTCCGACCTGCTGGACGGTGTTGAGCACCTAGAAGCGGAATTGACGCAGGCCGTTTCGGCGCTCCCGGCCGCCCTGCGCGAGATCGATGCCGATATCGCCGAGGTAACCGAGCTGGAGACACAGCCGGATGCCGCACGACGGCGGGCCGTCGGCCGGGGCGGGCATGCCGGACGCGCCGACCAGGCCGGCCGGGCCGACCAGGCCGGACTGGCGGCAGCGGCGCAGACGGCCGTCACCACGGTTCGTGGCCGCCTCGACAGCGGGCCGTTCGACTCGCTTGCCGCGCTACGAACGCTGACGCAAGCCGACGCGGCTCTCGATCACGCGCTGGCCGGCGCGCGCGACGAGCTCGACCGGCAACAGCGCGCCAAGGCGGTGCTGGACGAGGCGATGCTGCTGGCCCTTAGCTCGGTGAAGGCGGCCGAGGACTACGTCAGCACCCGCCGTGGCGGTGTTGGCGCACCGGCCAGAACCAGGCTTGCCGAAGCACATCGGCACTACCGGCTCGCCATCGACGCCGCGCAGCCCGATCCGGAAGCCGCTCTATCGCAGGCGCAGCGGTCGGACGCCCTCGCTCAGCAGGCCAGGCCGCTGGCCGAGACCGACGTTGGCAGGTTCCACGACAGCAACGCGGCCGCATTTCCTGGCCAAAGCGGCTTCGGCGCGGGTCTGCGCGGCGCGATTCTCGGCGGGATTCTTATCAGCACCCCGACCGGCGGCGGCCTCCGCCCAGGCAGCTTCGGCGGCACCGGCAAACGCAGCCGACGCAGCATCGACGGCCGGTTTGATGCCGCAGAGCAGCCCAGCCGCGGCGCGACGTTAACCATTGAGATAGGCGAGCACGGCTAGTACCCGCCTGTTGTCGTCGTCTGACGGCACTAGATCGAGCTTGCCGAAGATGCTCGTGCTGTGCTTGCTCACCGCCTTCTCGCTGACGAACAGTCGCTGGGCGATGGCGCTGTTGGACCGGCCTTCCGCCATTAGCTCGAGTACCTCGCGTTCCCTGGCCGACAGCCTGGCCAGCGGCTCCTCTCTCACCCGCCTGCCGAGCAGCTTTGTCACCACCTCGGGGTCCATGACGGTACCGCCGGAGGCGACGCTGCGGACAGCGTCAATGAACTGGTCGTCATTGAAGACCCGGTCCTTGAGCAGGTAGCCCACGCCGCCGGCCCGATCGGCAAGCAACTCGCGCGCGTACAGCTGCTCCACATACTGGGACAGCACCAGCACCGGCAAGCCCGCAACCTCACGCCTGGCTTGCAGTGCGGCGCGCAGGCCGTCGTCGGTGAAAGTTGGCGGCAGCCGGACATCAACAATCGCGACGTCGGGTTTCTGCTCCACCATGGCGCGCAGCAAGCCGGGTGCGGTGTCCACCGCTGCCGCGATCTCGAAGCCGTGCGCCTGGAGCAACCTGACCAGGCCGTCTCTCAGCAGGAAGAGATCTTCGGCGACGACAACACGCACGGCACCTCCAATACCACGATCGTCGGCCCGCCAGCCGGGCTGCTCACTGCCACGATCCCGTCGAAGGTGGCAAGCCGCTTCTCCACTCCGGCCAGACCGCTGCCGGCCGCAGGATCGGCGCCGCCGAGGCCAAAGTCGGTGACCTCGATCCGTAGCATCCCGCTGGCGTGCGAGATCGTAATCCGGGCGTCACGCGCACCGGAATGTTTGGCGGCATTGGTCAGCAGCTCAGCCACGGCAAAGTAGCAGGCGGTCTCGATCGGCGCGGGCAGCCTGCCCGGCAGGCTGACGTCGGTCTCAATGTGCAGCGGGCTGTCCAGCCCGAGCGCACGCACCGCATCGGCGAGGCCCCGGTCAGCGAGGACCGGCGGATGCACGCCGCGCACAAGCTCTCGCAGCTCGGTGAGCGCCTTTGCCGAGGACTCCCTGGCTTCAGCCACCAGTGCTGCCGCAGCTTCCGGGCTGGTCGGGATCAGCCGTTCAGCCGCGCGCAAGCTCATCCCCAAAGCCACTAGCCGGGCTTGAGCGCCATCGTGCAGATCGCGCTCCAACCGCCGCAGGTCAGCCGCCGCGGTGTCGACAGCGACCGCGCGGCTCTCGGCCAATCGCTGCACCCGCTTGGTTCAGCTCCGGCGTCGGACGACCAGCCGAGCATTCGACGGACCTGCGGGAATGTTTGCGGCGCGCAGCCAGACCCCGAGCGCGAGCAGGACGCTAGACCCTCGACCCCGGCGGCGGCGGCGGTGGCCTGGGTCCGACCGAGCACAGACGGCCCGTACAGGATGCCGCCGTAGCCAGTCCGCGCAGAGTCGAAGCCGCCGCCACAGCCCAGGCCGCCAGCGCGAGTCCCATGCGACCCAGGCCGATAATGCCCGCGGTCGCTGTCTTTGCCGCCAGCTCGGGCCACTTCCGCAGGACGACCACGGAGCCGCCTAGCAGCAGCAGTGTCCAGGCGATTCCAGGGCCTGACCCCGAGCCACAGGTCCGGGGTAGCGAACGCAGCTGAACATGATCACAACGGGCAGCAGCAATAGCGCCAGCAGCTGACCCCGGGGCCGCAGGTTGCCAGCCGGCCCAGCACCCGGCTCAGTCCTGGCGAGGCGCCTTCCGCACGCCAGAGGAGCCACAACCCGAGCAGCAGGAACAGGTACGCCTGCGGCAGCACGAAATCGGCCTCGACGTCAGGGTTACCGACCATGGTCAGGCCGTAGGTATTCATGCCGCCGCCGACGTAATCGCGCGCCACAACGAATCCGAACAGTCCGTACAGGATCAGCAGCACCGGAACGATCGCTGGGCCGACCACGGCCTGACTACAAGCACGATCACCGCCGCAAGCGGGATGAGCAGCGCCCACCACTGCAGGTTGTTCCGCGCGAAGAGCGGATAGAGAGCACTCAGCACGCTGACAGAGGTCAGCAATAGCGCCGCGCACCACGCCAGCTCGCGAAGGCGCCCCCGCGGAGTCCTCGCTGCCCGGATGCGCCTCGTGCGGATTACTGCTGCGACCGCGCCGCTGGCCAGGATCGGCAGGACCAGGTCCTGCATCCGGATGGTCACGCTGGTTCCTTCGCCGCTGCCGTCGTGGCCAGCTGCGAGCTGCCGCAGCAGAGGTACACCGTCACCCGACCGCGCGCGCCCGGGCGAGCCGCTCGGGCCAGCCAGCGCAGACCTCGAGGTCGGCCCGGCCAAGGCGGTCGAGGATCTCATTGCGCATGCCAGCATCCGCCGCCTCTTGCCCGGCCGGCCCCGGCACAACGCGCTGCCCGGCGGCACCGCCATCCACGTGTCGGACCATGATCGTTCGCCCCTTCCAGCGGCCGCCCGCGGGCTCGCCAGGATTAACCGTGCCCTAGCGAGCGCGGTCACCGCGATGGGCCATTCCCCACTTCTGCAGGTGGAGATATGCCTACCAGCTTTGCCCGGCCGGGAACCAGAGTCAGCCTTGACGCTCCCCCGACCGCCAGACGCCGGCTACCAGCGGCACGCCGGGGCGGTAGGCCAGATAGGCGTGCGACGGTGCGTCCAGCACGACCAGGTCGGCGCGCGCGCCGACGCCGAGGTGGCCGATGTCGGTACGGCGCAGCGCATGCGCGCCGCCCGCAGTCGCGGCCCAGACTGCTTCGGCGGTGGTCAGCCGCATCTCGCGGACCCCGAGCGCCACGCACAACGGCATGCTCGAAGTGAAGCAAGAGCCAGGGTTACAGTCCGTGGCGATCGCGACTGTGACGCCGGCGTCCAGCAGCCGCCGCGCGTCGGGGTACGGCTGGCGGGTGGAGAACTCCACGCCCGGCAGCAGCGTGGCGACCGTTCCGCCGGACGACGCGAGCGCGTCGATGTCCGCGTCCGTCAGGAACGTGCAGTGATCGGCCGATGCCGCCCCGGCCTCGACCGCGACCTGAATCCCCGGGCCCGGCCCGAGCTGGTTCGCGTGTATCCGCGGCTCGAGGCCGGCCGCCTCGCCGGCCGCGAGCACGGCGCGGGCCTCGTCCGCCCCGAACGCGCCCCGCTCGCAGAACACATCGGCCCACTTGGCCAGCGGCGCGCAGGCGGCCAGCATGTCCCCGCACACCAAGTCGACATAGCCGGCCACGTTACCCTCATACTCCGGCGCTACCACGTGCGCGCCAAGGTAAGTGAGCTCCGGCGTGAACTCGGCCGCCAGGGCCAGGCTGCGCGCCTCGTCGCCCACCGTGAGCCCGTACCCGGATTTGCACTCGAAGGTGGTCGTTCCCTGCGCCAGCATCTCGGCTGCCAGCCTGGCCAGATTGGTTCGCAGTTGCTCGTCACTGGCCGCCCGGGTCGCTGCGACGGTGCTGCGGATGCCGCCGGCGCTATACGGCAGCCCTGCCATCCGGGCCGCGAACTCGGCGCCCCGTTCCCCGGCGAAGACCAGGTGCGCGTGCGAGTCGACGAAGCCCGGCAGCACGGCCCGCCCGGCCGCGTCGACCATCTCGTCAGCGGCCGGAGCCTGCGTAGCCAGCCCGGTCCAGGCCACCAGCCCGCCGTCCAGCACCACCGCCGCCGCCGGGACCGACTCGAACGGGCCGGGAGCAGCGACGCTCACCGCATCGCGCGGCGCGTTGGTAACCAGCTCGCCGATATTCGTGATCAGCACGCTCACCTGCGCATCGTGCCACAGGCGGCAACCAATACGGACGCGCCCCGTGACCGCGACCGGCAAGGATGGCCAGATGGACCCCGCAGAAGATGCAGGTGCCCTGGTCAGCGCGCGGTTTCCGGCCGCGCTGGCCGCTCTGGCCCGCCGCTGCCCGGCCGCGGCGAGCTGGACTCGCACCGCTACGGCTGACCGACTGCTTGATAACCTGTCTGGCAGCACCGACCCTGGCGAGATAGCGGTGATCGGGCTGGTATGTCTGGCAGGCCACCGCCGGACTGGCCCTGATGGTCGGCGGCTGTCTGGCTGACGGTTCACGCACTGGCCGCGCCGGATCCTTGGCGCAGTGTCTGCCATCGTAAAGAAGATCGCCCGTAGTCCGTAAGGCTCCGGCAAAGTGGGGGAAACTGGCACAGCATTTGCGGGTACTCTTCCTTCGGGACCCGAACCGGTCGCCACCGCACTCCTCTGGCCGCACTGCCGCCGGGGTGTCTGGCAGCGGTGGTACCGGCAGGACGGAGTGCAATGCGTTACGCAGCGGGCGACCGCGAGCCAGACGACTACGACTATCCGCCAGCCCGGCGCGGGCGAGCCAGCCGCCGTGGGCCGCTGCCCCGCTCGGGCGCTGCCGGCCGGTCACGCGGCCGGCCTGGCCAGGGCCGCACGGTCTGGCGGCGCAAGAGCGGGCTAGCTAAGACCGGCTACATTGTGGCTTCAGTGTTCGCGCTGGTCATCATGGTCGCCGGAATCGGCGGCTACGCCGCGATCCGCCACCTGGAAGGCAACATCACCTCGGTCAAGGTCGGCGGCCTGACCGGTCGGCAGACCTACGGCGCGCAGAACATCCTGGTGCTGGGGTCCCAGATACGGGCCGGCCAGCACGGCAAATACTTCGGCATCGCGCCAGGCTCGAGCATCTACACCGCCAACTCCGACAACCTGCTGGTGGTCCACCTGGATCCGACTCACACCCACGCGACGATCTTGTCGATCCCCAGGGACACCTTCGTTTACGAGCCTGGCTGTAAGGCCCGCAACCATTTCATCGGCTACGGCATTCTCGGACCCTACGATTACCCGCCGGGGAACATCATTGACGGCGCGCTGAACATCGGCGGGCCTACCTGCGCGGTGAAGACTGTCGAGGCCCTGACCGGCATCAAGCTTGATCATTTCGTCGAGTTCAACTTCAACTCGTTCCGCAGGATGGTAGACGCGCTTGGCGGCGTGGAGGTATGCGTGCCGCCGGGTGGCTACCACGACCCGGCCTCCGGGGTTAATCTCAAGCCCGGCAAGCACCTGCTGCACTACAACCAGGCCCTGGCCTACGTCCGGCAACGACACAACCTCAAGGGTCCCGACGCCGGCGGCGACCTGCCACGGATCGAACTACAGCAGGCGTTCATCTCCTCGGTGGTGCAGAAGGTCAATCAACAAGGCCTGCTCGGCAACATCCCGTCACTACTGAGAGTCGCCAACATCGCGACCAAGGCGCTCGTAGTGGACAGGGGGCTCGCCTCCCTCGACTCGCTGCTGCACCTGGCCAAGTCGCTGGCCCACCTGAAGACCAGGAACGTGACGCTCGTCACGATGCCGACGACAACCGATACCTACGAGTACCCGAAGTACACCGCGCACCTGATGGCAGTGGAACCGCAGGACGACGTGCTGTTCGGGATGCTGCTCAAGGGCAAGAACTGGCACGGGCACCTGCCCACGCAATCGCCGGCCAACGTCCAGGTGCGCGTTGTCAACGGCACCGGGCGCACGGGGCTGGCGGCTCGCACCGCGGCTAAGCTGCGCCAGCTCGGCTTCGATGTGATCGGCAAGAGCACAGGCTCCTACACCGCCACGACCACGGTCAGCTACTCCGGGATCGCACAGGCCGATGCCGCCTACACGGTTATGACGGCGCTCACCAAGTTCCCGGCCGGCCAGAACATGCTGGTCGAGCCGACGCCACAGGTGGGCAAGGTGGGACCGGTGACGCTGACCCTCGGCGCTGACTTCGCCGGGGTGAAGGCGCCGGCCCCGCAGACTGGCAAGAGCACCAAGCCGGGCAAGAAGAAGCACTCGGGCTCTGGCGGCTCGAGCACTGTACTCGGCGGTGGCAGTCAGAACGGACCCAACGCCGTCCAGGCCCGCAATGCGGCGACGAACATCTGCTCGGGACTCCCAAGAGGCTAACCGCGAGCCGCTAGTGGAGCACGGCGCCGATCGCGGCGGCCAGCGCGCCCGGCACGTCCGGGATTAGGACATGCCTGCCGTCGGAAACCACGTCCCTCGCGTCCACGACCAGGTGCCGGACATCTGCAGCGGTTGCGCCGAAGATGACCGACTCGAGCGCAAAATCGGCTGTCGCACCCGCGGTGCGCGGCGAGTCCAGCGCGACAGTGCAGAAGTCGGCGAAGCCGCCGGGGGCGAACTCACCCGCATCCGGCCAGCCCAGGCTGGCGTGGCCGGCCACAGTCGCGGCGGCCGCGAGCTCGAAGGCGGTGAAGTGCCCGCGCTCCTGGGTTGCCAGCCGCTCACCGAGCTCCACCCGCCGCGCCTCCTCTAGCAGGTCTATGACGGCATGACTGTCGCTGCCAAGCGTCAGCGGGCTGCCTGCATCCGCGAGCGACCTGGCCGGCCCGATCCCGTCGGCCAGGTCGGCTTCGGTCGTCGGGCAGAAGCACGCATGGCACCGGCTGCCCCCGAGCAGCTCGATATCACTGCCAGTCAGGTGCGTCGCGTGCACGGCCGTGCTGCGCGGACCGATTGCGCCTGCCTCGTTCAGCACTTCGGCGGGCGTGGCGCGGTGCGCGGCAATGCAGGCCCGGTTCTCGGCCACCTGCTCCGACACGTGCGCGTGCAACGGCGCGCCGTAGTGGTGCGTCCACGCCACGACCTCATGCATCTGGGCCGGCGGCACGGCCCGAACCGAGTGGATGGCGGCCCCGGCGCGAGCGTGCGGAGCCAGCTCGCCGAGCGAGTCCGGGCCGAGTGCGGCGGCCCTGGCCGCCCAGTCGGAGCCGTCGGCGTCACCGAAGCGCAGCTGCGGCCCTTCCAGCGGCTGCTGTTTGCCGTCGGCAGATAGCCCGCCGGACAGGTAGCAGGTGTCCAGGAGCGTGATCCGCAGCCCGGCCCGGCTGGCCGCCTCAACCATGCAGCGGCTCATCTGGTTCGGATCGGCGTACCGTTTGCCGCCCTGGCCGTGGTGCAGGTAATGGAACTCGCCGACGCAGCTGACCCCAGCTAGTGTCATCTCGGCATAGACCGCGGTAGCAAGCGCCAGGTAGGTGTCCGGGTCGAGCCGCTCGGCCACCTCATACATCCGCTCCCGCCAGGTCCAGAAGGTGCCGCGGGACGCCTGGGTGATGCCGCGAAGGGCACGGTGAAATGCGTGCGAGTGCGCGTTGGCCAGGCCGGGCAGCGTCAGTCCGGCCAGCCGTGTCGTCGCGGCCGGAATCTGCGCAGCGTCCGGGGTCACCGCGGTCAGCCGTCCCCCGGCCGCCTCGAGCAGCACGTCAGTGCGCAGCCCGAGGGCTGGCGACCAGGCCAGCTCGGCCAGCCATGCCCGCTGCGACTGACCGGTCATTGGCTGGCCCGCCCGTTCGATCGGCGCCATGGTCATTTGATTCCGCTCACTGACCGGCCAGGTCGGCGAGCACAGCGGCAAGGGCGGCTACGCCGGCCTCGCAGTCAGCCGCGTCAGCATGCTCGGCGGGTGAATGCGAGACACCGCTGGGGTTGCGGACGAACAGCATGGCGGTCGGGATCCGGGCCGCGAGCACTCCGGCGTCGTGGCCTGCGCCGGTAGGCAGCACGGGCGCGCTGAAGCCCACTGAGCCGAGCACGCTGACCAGCCGATCCCGCAGACCGCGGTCGAAGCTGACGAGCTGCGTGACGGACTCGCGCCAGTGCTCGACCGCGACGCCATGCTGACTGGCGGCGGACTGGGCGGCGACCCAGATATCGCTGACAAGCTGCTCGAGCACGGCCTCGTCCGGCGCCCGCGCGTCGAGCCAGGCATGCACGGCCGAGCTGATGGCGTTGGCGCCGCCCGGCTCGGCAACGACCCGCCCGAAGGTGGCGAGCGCGTCATGGCTGGCAGCAGCCGCCCTGGCGGCGAGCACGGTCAGGGCGTACGGGAGCATCGGATCGCGGCGGTCGGCCAGCCGCGTGGTGCCAGCGTGATCCGCCCGGCCGGCGAAGTCGATGCGCCAGCGGCCGTGCGGCCATATCCCCTCGGCGACGCCGATGGCCGAACCCAGCCCGCCCAGCGCGCTGCCCTGCTCGATGTGCAGTTCGACATAAGCTCCGAGGCTTTCCAGCAGCTCATCGTCGGGGCCAAGCAGCGCTGGCATCACGGCCGGCCGCCCGCATCGCGTCAGCGAGGCTGACGCCGTCCCGGTCGCGCAGTTGGCGCGCGGCGCCTGGATCAATGGCGCCGGTCGCCAGCCTGCTGCCGAGGCAGGCGACGCCGAACCTAGCTCCCTCTTCTTCGGTGAATGCGGCGACTCCGATTGGCCGGGCTGGCTGGAACCCCTGCTCGCGCAGCTGACGGATGGCAGCGAACGCAGCCGCGATGCCGAGCGGACCGTCATACGCGCCACCGTCCGGCACCGAGTCGAGATGGCTGCCAGTGGCGACGGCCTGGCCAGAAGTGCCGTTTGGCCGTCCCCACCAGGCCCACAGGTTGCCGTTACGGTCGAAGTCCGTCCGCAGGCCTAGCTTGGTCGCGGTGCGCGCGAACCAGGCCCGGCAGCCAGCGTCGGCCTCGGTCCACGAATAGCGCCGGTAGCCGCCGGTCCGCTCGTCTCTGCCTACCGGCAGCAACTCGGCCCAAAGCTCAGCGAAGCTCATCCGATCCTCCAGGCGCGATCTGTCGAGGCATCGGGAGTCCCGGTCAGGAGCGGGCCGGCTGCATCGGCACCCGGACGCCGCGCTCGGCGGCCACCTCGGTGGCACGCTCATAGCCTGCGTCGGCGTGCCTGATGACGCCCGTGCCCGGGTCGTTGGTCAGCACTCGCTCAAGCTTGCGGCCGGCTAGCTCGGTGCCGTCGGCCACGCACACCTGGCCTGCGTGGATCGACCGCCCGATGCCGACTCCGCCGCCATGGTGGATGCTGACCCAGGACGCTCCGGACGCAGTGTTGACCAGCGCGTTCAGCAGCGGCCAGTCCGCGATCGCGTCACTGCCATCGGCCATCGACTCGGTTTCCCGGTAAGGCGAGGCGACCGAGCCGCAGTCCAGGTGATCACGGCCCAGCACGATAGGCGCCTGCACCTCGCCGCGCTGCACCATCTCGTTGAACCGCAGCCCGGCCAGGTGCCGCTCGCCGTAGCCCAGCCAGCAGATACGCGCAGGCAAGCCCTGGAAGTGAACCCTCTCGCTAGCCATCCGGATCCAGCGCGCCAAGGCCTCGTTCTTCGGGAACAGGTCCAGGATCGCTGCGTCAGTGGCGGCGATGTCGGCCCGATCGCCGGACAGTGCCGCCCAGCGGAACGGGCCCCTGCCCTCGCAGAACAGCGGCCTGATGTAGGCGGGCACGAAGCCCGGGAAGGCGAACGCCCGCTCGTAGCCGGCCAGTTCCGCTTCGCCGCGGATAGAGTTCCCGTAGTCGAAGACCTCCGCGCCCGCGTCCTGGAAGCCGACCATGGCTGCCACGTGCACGGCCATCGATTCCCTGGCCATCACGGTGAATCCGGCCGGGTCCTCGGCGCGCAGCGCGGCCATGTCCTCGAACCGCACGCCGCGCGGCAGGTAACTGAGCGGGTCGTGTGCGGACGTCTGGTCGGTGACAACGTTGACCGGCGCGCCCATCCGCAGCAGCTGCGGGACCAAGTCGGCGGCATTGCCAACCAGGCCGATGGAAAGGGCCTCGCCTTTGCCCGCCGCGGCCACCGCGCGCCGGATCGCGTCGTCAACATCATCGGCCGCAACGTCGAGGTACCCGTGCTCGATCCGGCGGCTAACCCTGGACGGGTCGCAGTCGATGCACAGCGCGACCCCGCCGTTCATGGTGACAGCGAGTGGCTGCGCGCCGCCCATTCCGCCCAGGCCGGCGGTCAACGTGATAGTCCCGGCCAGCGAGCCTCCGAACCGCTTCGCGGCAACCGCCGCGAAGGTCTCATAAGTGCCTTGCAGAATGCCCTGCGTGCCGATGTAGATCCACGAGCCGGCTGTCATCTGGCCGAACATGGTCAGGCCCGCCGCCTCAAGGCGGCGGAATTCTTCCCAGGTAGCCCACTGCGGCACCAGGTTGGAATTGGCGATCAATACCCTCGGCGCCCACTCGTGGGTGCGAAAGATACCGACCGGCTTACCGGACTGCACCAGCAGAGTCTCGTCCGCCTCGAGGTCGCGCAAGGACGCAACGATGGCGTCGAATGCCTCCCAGCTGCGGGCAGCCCGGCCTGACCCGCCGTAAACGATGAGCTGATCAGGATGCTCGGCAACCTCGGGATCGAGGTTGTTCATCAGCATCCGCATGGCGGCCTCCTGCGGCCAGCCCTTGCAGCTCAGGACGCTGCCACGGGGCGCGCGGACGGGTCTGGCGCCAGTTACCTCGGGCACAGCGGTCATAGTCGGCTCCTCTGGTGACAGGCATCATCATCCACCGTCGCGAGCACCAGTCGGAAAGCTGGGGCCTAGGTCTGTCCCGCTGGGTAGTCAGTCCACCGCTGACATGGCACGCGCCTGGCTATCTCGCGGCAACCAGCATCCGCTCTATATCATTCGCGGTCGGCTTGAGCGGCGCATTGGCCAGCACCTCATCATCCAAAGCGTCCGCCGCGATCTGCGCAAACGCCGCACTTTCAATGCCGTAGTCACTGAGCCTGTGTTTCATGCCCACTGAAACTGCGAGCTCGGCGACGGCATTCACCGCGGCAGCCGCGTTCTGTTCCGCGGCAGCCCCGGTAGATCCGGCGCCGAGCGCAAAAGACACTTCCGCGAGTCGCTCCGCCGACACCGGCACGCTAAACGAGAGCACCTGCGGCAACACCAGTGTCAGCGCCACTCCGTGCGGGACACCGAACCGCCCGCCGAGCGCGTGCCCGATCGAGTGGCAGGCTCCCAGTCCCGTAGACGCCATGGCCACGCCAGCCATGTGCGCGGCCAGCAGCATCTGGCCCCGAGCCTCGAGCTCCGAGCCGTCAGCCCACGCTCGTGGCAGGTACTGCGATACCATGCGCAGGACCTGCAACGCGAGGCCAGCCGACCACGGGTTGGCTCGCAGGGACAGGTAGGACTCGATCGCATGGGTAAGGGCATCCATTCCGGTCGCCGCGGTAGCGCCGGGCGGCAGCCCGACCGTGAGCTCCGGGTCGAGTATCGCGGCGGCAGGCATCGTGCTGGCGTGCCCGACGTAGAACTTCCGGCGCGTGGCCTCGTCCGTGACGACTCCGAACGCGTTTGTTTCCGCGCCGGTGCCCGCAGTAGTCGGGACAGCCACGATTGGCAGCGCCTGGCAGGAGAAATCGGACCGGTAGTCGAGGTCCCGGCCGCGCTCCGGATTGACGGCGGCTAGCGCTATCCCCTTGGCCGCGTCAATGGGCGACCCGCCCCCCACGGCTACCAGCACCGGGTTGCCGATGCCCGCCGCCGCTGCCGCCCCGGCCGCGAGATCGGCTGTGGTCGGGTTGGGATGCACTCCGCTGAACACCGTCACCGGTATGCCCGCGGCTGTCAGGACGCCGGTCACCGCTGGCAGCACTGGCGTAGTCGCCAGCCCGGCATCGGTGATCACCAGCGCGCGGCTGCCCGCACGGCGGACGATGGCAGGCAGCCTCGCGATCGCGCCGGCCCCGAAGTAAGCAGGCCGGGTATCCCCGATGACAAGTTCATGCGGGATCAGCATTTTCACTTTTGCGCGGGCCCAAGCGGGCTGCCGTCACGTGGCCGACGAATCCAATTCTCACGGGTTCACGCTCCAGCGGGCGACCGCATCCTCGTCAATCTCGGCGCCGAGGCCAGGTCGCTCCGGGACCCGGACGCAGCCGTCCGCGTCAATGCCGACGGCCTCAGCGAGGAAAAAGTCCCGTCGCTGCGGCGTCCAGCCGGGCGGATCGTAGGGGAACTCCAGATACGGGCCGCCGCCCACACCCGCCGCCACGTGCAGGTTTGCCAGCAAGCCAAGCCCGTTGGTCCAGGTGTGCGGCGTGAACCAGCAGTGCCGCAACTGCGCGACTTCGGCCAATGTCCTAGTCCGCGCCATGCCCACCGCGAGAACGACATCAGGCTGGAGCACGTCCAGGGCGCCAGCCGCGAGCGCGTCGAGCAATTCCGCTGGGGTGCTTGCCATCTCACCGCCCGCCACCCGGATCCCGGTCTGTTCCCGGAGCATCCGCATCCCGGCGAGGTCGGTGCCAGGCAGGGGTTCCTCCAGCCACATGACGCCCAGCTCGGCAAGCTCCGCCGCGATCCGGCGAACGGCGGACGAATCAAGCGCCGTACCGATGTCGCCCGGCATCCGCCACCACTGGTTCAGGTCGACCATGATCTCCATCTCATCGCCGACGGCCTGCCTGGCAGCCCGGACGGCGGCCAGGCCGGAGCCGACAGCGTCACGACTGATGCGTATCTTCACCGCCCGGAAACCGGCCTGCCTGGCGGCCGCGACAGCAGCTGCCCGTTCGGCTGGGCTCTTCAGCTCGCCGAACGACGCGTACGCGGGCAGACGGTCGGTTGCGCCGCCGAACAGCACGCTCACCGGCTGGCCGCAGGCCTTGCCGATGATGTCCCACAACGCTGCCTCCAGCGGCCAGAACCGGCCAGCATGGAAGCTTATGGTCTCCAAGGTCCGTACGTGCCTGGCGATCAGCATCGGATCCTTGCCGGTAAACAACCCGGTGAAGGCATCGAAGCCATCCATCGTGTCGCCGGACCCGTAACCGGTGATGCCGCCATCGGTCTCCACCCGGACCAGGGTGGCGTCAAAGCTGCGGCGCGGCTCGGTGTCCCAGGCCGCATCGAAAGGCGGATCGAGGGGCAGCCGCATCCGGTCCAAACGGATAGCGGTTATTTTCACCGCGGCGAATAGTACGGTTGGCCGGGATGCCTGGCTGGCACGCGCGCCGGGCATGGCCGCGCTCGGCGAGATCGGGCTCGCCTTCGGCCTGCGCGGTAGCCGAGAACCGTGTTGATGTGCGCCGCCTCAGCGCCGGCGCCGGCGAAGCTCTCGGAGATAAGCACGCGTGCCGGATCGCTCATATATTTCAACCGTCCTCCGGTGCCAAGGCCTGACTGGCCGCCGACTCGTAGCATCACCGATGCCAGCCTCTTGCGTCTAGTCGGGCCGCTCGGCAGTGCGCTAATGGCAAAATGTGGCTAAGTTTGACCTTCATGGCGGTGCCAAATCTGGACACGGCGGTATGCCTGGCACCGGCCGAGCGGGGCGGCGGGTATTCGCCAGACTTTGAGGGGCGCGGGTGACGACATACCTCCTAAGGCGCCTCGGCCTTGCCGTTGTAACCCTCTGGCTCCTCAGCGTGATGATCTTCTACGCGGGCCAAGTACTTCCTGGTAACCCGGCCAGGGCCATCCTCGGCCCGCTCGCAGCGCCTAGCGCTGTGCGCGCGCTTGACCACCAGCTCGGTGTCGACCGGCCGCTGGTGACGCAGTACTGGAGCTGGATCACAGGCCTCCTGCACGGCAACATGGGCACGTCCTACCAGTACCAGTCGCCGGTCGAGCCGTTGCTACGGGCCGCGCTGGCGAACTCGGCGAAGCTAGCCGTGCTCGCGCTCGTTGTCATCATCCCGCTGGGCATACTGGGCGGCGTCATCGCTGCACTGAACGCCGGCCGACCACTGGACCGGGTCATCTCGCTGACCGGGCTGTCCGCCGCGACCCTGCCGGAATTCGTATCCGGCATCGTCGTCATCATCATCTTCAGTGTCGCGCTGAAGATCCTGCCTGCCACTGCTCAGGCGCCGGCGGGGTCGTCGTTCCCCACCCAGCTGCGCTACCTGCTCCTGCCCGCTGTCCCATTGGTATTCGTCTTGTTCGGATATATCGCCCGGATGGCGCGCGCGGGCACCATCGACGTACTCGAGTCCGACTACGTGCGGACGGCGACCCTCAAGGGCCTGAAACGCCACGTGGTGATCTGGCGGCATGTGCTGCGGAACTCGCTGTTGCCGACGATCACCGTGATCGCCACCCAGACCGGATACCTGATCGGCGGCCTGATCGTGGTCGAAACTCTCTTCAACTATCAGGGCATCGGGAACCTGATCTTCCACGCGGCGACCTCAAAGGACTTCCCGATGCTCGAGGCCGGGGTGCTCACGGTCGGCGTGATCTACATGCTCGCCACGCTCGCCGCTGACGTGACGACGACCCTGCTGAATCCGCGGCTGCGCACTGGGGTGATCCAGTGACCGAGATTGTCGCGATGCCGGCCGGCATCGTCGCCAGCGAAGCCGAACAGCGTGGGCAGCAAGTCTGGCGGCTGCTGCTCAGCCGGCCAGCGTTCGTGATCGGCGCGGCGATGCTGCTGTTCTGGATCGTCTGCGCGATCTTCGGTACTGCGATCGCTCCGCATAATCCATTGGCGCAGCAGCTGCTGGCCACGAACGCCCCGCCATCGGCCGCGCACTGGTTCGGTACCGACCAGCTGGGCCGTGACATGCTGTCCAGGGTCATTGTCGGCAGCCGGACCATCCTGATCATCGCACCGCTGGCCACCCTGCTGGGCACAGTGCTGGGCACCGCCCTCGGCCTCGCGCTTGGTTACTGGGGCGGGGTAGCCGACATGCTGGCCAGCCGGGTTGTCGAGACAGTGCTGGCGCTGCCTGCCATCATCATCATCTTCCTGTTCATGGTGGCGCTCGGGGTGTCGACGTTCACCCAGATCCTTGTCATCGGCTTCGTCTTCGCGCCGCTGATCGCCCGTACGGTCAGGTCAGCGGTCCAGGTAGAGCGCCAGCTCGACTACGTGCCGGCCGCGCGGCTGCTTGGCGAGCGATCGGGCCGGATGATGTTCGTCGAGATCCTGCCCAATGTGCTCCCGACGGTGCTTGTGGAGTTCACCGTCCGTCTTGGCTATGCGATCTTCGCGGTAGCCACGCTTGCGTTCCTGGGGTTCGGCGTCCAGCTATCGACACCGAATTGGGGTACGGATATCAACGCGAACTACATCACGCTCGGCGCCGGGTACTGGTGGGAGACCCTATTCCCGGCGCTTGCCATCGCCTCGCTCATCATCGCGATCAACCTGGTAGGCGACTCGATCGAGCAGGTGCTCGCCGGATGACCGCGATCGCATCGGGACTGGCTCCGGAGCCAGCAACCGCCACCGGGCCAGCGGTCCTGGTTGAGCATCTGGATGTCAGCTACCGGGTGCGCGGGCAGGACCGGCTCGCGCTGCGGGACCTGTCGTTTCAGATCGGCCGCAACGAGTCTTACGGACTAGTCGGCGAATCCGGATCGGGCAAGTCGACCGCAGCCTTGGCACTGACTAGGTACCTGCCACGCAACGGCCGGGTGAGCGCGGGTTCGATCCGGATCGCTGGTCGCGATCCGCTGGCCATGGACGCGTCGCAGCTGCGTCAGCTGCGGGCACGCGAGGTATCCATGGTCTACCAGGAGCCGGGCAAGGCACTGAACCCGTCAATCCGGGTAGGCCGGCAGCTGGCCGAGGTGTACGAGATAGCCGGGCTACGCCGGGCCGAGGCGCTCGAGCAAGCGGAGGCAATGCTCGGCAGGGTACAAATCTCTGACCCAGGCCGGGTGATGGAGCGGTATCCGCATCAGCTGTCGGGCGGTATGGCGCAGCGGGTCGTGATCGCGATGGCGATCGCCGCCGAGCCGTCGCTGCTGATCCTGGACGAGCCGACGACGGCTCTAGACGCCACGGTCGAAGCCGAAGTGCTCGACATGATCGCCGGGCTGCGCGCGGAGCTTGACACCTCGCTGCTATTCATCAGCCACAACCTGGCGGTGATCGCCAAGATGTGCGACCGGATCGGCGTTTTGTATGCAGGCGAGCTGATCGAGGAGGGCCCGGCCCGCCAGGTCTTCGACCAGCCCCGGCATCCGTACACTGTCGGCCTGCTGCGCTGCATTCCACGGCAAGGTCAGCGCAAGGACCACGGTCGCCTGGACTCGATCCCCGGCTTCCTGCCATCTCCCGGGCAAGCGCAGGCCGGCTGCATCTTCGCGCCTCGATGCCCCATCGCGGAGCAGCGCTGCCGGGATGCCCCGCCGCCCGCGTTTGACGTCGGGCCAGGCCGTAGTTCCCGCTGCTACTTGCATGATGCGACATCGGACCTGCCCAGGAATACGCCTGCCGACGTGCAGCTGCCATCAGTTGCGGAGGCTGCCCGGCCGGTCGTGACCATGGCGAACCTGTCGAAGACGTTTTCCGCTCACGGCGAGGCTGTCCAGGCCTTGGTCGGAGTGAACCTGGAAATCGAGCGCGGCGAGACGCTCGGCCTGGTCGGCGAGTCTGGCAGCGGCAAGACCACGCTGGCGCGGATGCTGCTCGGGCTCATCCCGCCCGATGAGGGATCTGTGATCGAGCTGGACGGCACGCCGCTCGCGGCCGGTCTCGCGAAGCGCAGCCCGGCTCAGCTCAAGGCGCTGCAAATCGTGTTCCAGAACCCTGACTCGGCGCTGAACCGCAGGCACACGGTGCGCCAGCTGATCAGCAGGCCGCTGGCCAAGCTGGCTGGCCTCTCCGGGACCGCGCTGGCCGAGCGGCTGGCAGACCTGCTCAGGTCGGTCCGGATGGAGCCCAGGCACCTGCCGCTGCGACCGCGACAGCTATCAGGCGGACTGAAGCAGCGCGTCGCCATCGCCCGTGCATTCGGCGGCGGGCCGCGCCTGCTGGTATGTGACGAGCCGACGTCGGCGCTTGACGTGTCGGTGCAGGCCGCCATTCTCAATCTCCTCGCTGACCTGCAGGCCAAAGAGCAGGTAACCTACCTGTTCATCTCGCACGACCTGGGCCTGGTTCGCTATTTGTCGGACCGGATCGTCGTGCTCTACCTGGGCCGCATCATGGAAGTCGGGCCGGCCGAACGGGTGTTCAGCGGACCGCACCATCCCTACACCGAAGCGCTTCTGTCGGCCGTGCCGAGCCTTGATGGCCAGCGTACCGAGCGCATCCGGCTGACCGGCGAGATCCCGTCCGCGGCCAACCCGCCGAGCGGCTGCGTCTTCCATACCCGCTGCCCGCGCCGGCTGGCATCGGGGATCTGCGAGTCAGCCGAACCGCCGCTGTTGGAGGTCGAGCCCGGCCATTTGATGAGCTGCCATATCCCTATCGATCAGCTAACAACCCTGCAAAGCCGCGGGATTATGCCGTGACAAACACGGGCGCAGTACGTAGCTTTGCTTTCCACTGGCGTCGGACTGCGACCGCGCGTGTCCGGTGAAGGTTCCTAGGAGGACCTGTGAACGCACGAAACAACCGGCTTGATCGGCTGCGCGCAGAGCAATCGGAGGTCGGGAATCACGTCATCGACGAGTTCGTGGCCGGCCGACTCAACCGCCGGGACTTCCTTCGGACCGGTGCACTGGTCGGGATATCGGCCCCCATACTGGGCGGCATCCTGGCCGCCTGCGGTTCAAGTCCTGCCTCGTCGACGTCGACGCCCGCCGGCGCAAGCGGCGCGACCATCAAGGTCGGGATCATCACGCCCGCCGCCGCCATCGACCCGGTGACCGTGGCCGACCAGGGCGGCCTGGACATGCTCGCGCAGACCGGCGAGTACCTCTGCCTGTCCGACCAGACCCTGACGCTGAAGCCGGTGCTGGCCACCAGCTGGTCGTCCAATTCCACTGCGGACGTGTGGACGTTCAAGATCCGGCAGGGGGTTAAATTCCACAATGGCAGCCCGCTCACCGCTGACGACGTGGTCTACACCTACAAGCTGCAGACCAATCCGCACGGCAAGTCATCAGCGCTGTCGGCGTTCGGCGGTGGACTGGTTCCGGACGGGGTGCAGAAGGTCGACGACTTCACTGTCGCGTTCCACCTGAACGCGCCGAACGGCAACTTCCCGTACCTCACCTCGTCCGATAACTACAACATGATCATCCTGCCGAACAACTACGACCCGTCCAAGTGGGAGAGTTCGTTCATCGGCACCGGGCCCTTCGTCATGAAGAGTTACACCCAGAAGGTCGGCGCGACGTTCGTCCGCAACGAGCAGTACTGGGGCCCGAAGGCGAAACCAGCCGGCACCGCGTTTACCTTCTATGACACCCAGACGCCGTCGATCCTGGCGCTGACCAGCGGGGCGCATCGACGTCCTCGGACAGTTCTCGGTCACCGGCGGCGAGCAACTGCTCAATGGCTCTTACAACATCATCAGGCTGAAGTCCAGCGCGCACCGCGAACTGTCAATGCGCTGCGACCAGGCACCCTTCACTGATGCCAGGGTCCGGCAGGCCATTGCCCTCACCCTGGACCGGCCGGCCATCGTCACGGCGCTGTTCAAGGGCTACTCCGATCTCGGCAACGATAGCCCGTTCGCTCCGGCGTACCCGTCGACCAACACCAGCGTCCCGCAGCGGGTCAAGGACATTGCCAAGGCGAAGTCTCTGCTGGCAGCCGCCGGCCATCCGAACGGGTTCGCCACCACCCTGACGACCGAGAATATTCAGGAGATCCCGCAGTTCGCGCAGATCGTCCAGCAGTCCGTCAAGGCGATCGGCGTGAACATGAAGCTGAACGTAGAGGCCCAGCCGAAGTATTACGGCAACTACCTGTTCGGCACGTCCGACTGGCTGGACGCGACGGTGAGCCTGGTTGACTATGGCAACCGCAGCGTGCCGAACGTCTTCCTGACCGCGCCGCTGCAGACGACCACCAAGGCAGGCGGGGGCGCGTGGAACGCGGCGCACTTCAACAATGCCGACTACGACAGGCTGTCCAACCAGTACATCGCGACGTCCGACCTGACCAGCCAGCGGCAGATCGCGGGGCAGATCGAGACCCTGCTGCTCGCCGAGACGCCGATCATTTACGCGTACTTCTATAACTACCTAACCGCAACGACGAAGAACGTGGCCGGCGTGTATCCCACCGCGATCGGTCACATCTTCCTGTATAACGCCACGAAGAGCTAAGCCAGCGTCCGCCCGCCCGTACCCGGCGTCGGCTTGCGGCATGACCGCAGGTCGGTGGCCGGGTACCGGCTTGCCTGGACGGGCCGCGAGCGGAGCCGACCGGACCGGGCTGCAGCGGGCCGGGAATAATGGGCCAGACCGCGCGGTTGGCTTTGCTTCACGGCCAGCTCGCTGAGCACCTCATATGGCCGTCAGCAGCCGGATTCCCGGCCAACCCGACACAAGGCGAAGTTCTGTTATGACATCGGCCGATAAGTCAGTCTCCCCCGCGATCAGCTCGGCTGCGGATACGGAGACACACGAGGCGCACGGGCATCAGCACCGTGATGTCTCCGGCGGATGGCTGCGCCCCACCGTCTTCGGCGCAATGGACGGCCTGGTCACGAACGCCTCTCTGATCGCCGGCGTCGGCGGTGCCGGTGCCGCGCATCAGATAATCGTCTACACCGGGCTGGCCGGGCTTGCCGCGGGCGCGCTGTCGATGGCCACCGGCGAGTACGTGTCAGTCTCCTCGCAGAACGAACTAGTTCACTCCGAGGTGGACAAGGAACGCTACGAGCTTGAGCACAACGCCGCCGATGAGCAGCTTGAGCTGGCGGCCATGTACAAGGCGAGAGGGGTC
Source organism: uncultured Actinomycetota bacterium (assembly GCA_963787665.1). Taxonomy (GTDB): domain Bacteria; phylum Actinomycetota; class Actinomycetes; order Streptosporangiales; family Streptosporangiaceae; genus JAJYUU01. The sequence goes on along the minus strand of CAWBDZ010000011.1, from coordinate 1,139,724 downwards.
GACCCGCAGCTGGCAGACGAGGTCGCCCGGCAGCTTTCGGTGCATCCGGAGCAGGCACTGGGCATCCACGTTCAAGAGGAGCTAGGAGTCGACTACCGCGAGCTGCCGTCACCGGTGACCGCGGCCAGCGCCTCCCTGATCACCTTTGCGATCGGTGCCTTCATTCCGCTGCTGCCGTACCTGCTCGGCTATATGTCAATGGCGGCCGCGCTGATTCTCGCCGCCATTGCCGCCTTCGTCGGCGGCGGGGTGGTGGCGCGCATTACCGCCAGGCCGTTCTGGCGCGGCGCGTTGCGGCAGCTTCTCCTCGCGGCGCTGGCCGTGGCGATCACGTACGGCATCGGCAGGGCAGCGGGCGGACACTTCTGAGCCAGGCACCCACCTTGGAGGTAACGGCGCCCGGCCGTCAGCTACCAGGAATCGGTGCCGAATTCCTCGCCCGCGCTGCCGCCAGAGGAGGCAAGCAGCTCCAGGTCGGCGTCAACCATCATCGCGATTAGTTCCTCGAAACCGATCTTCGGCTCCCAGCCGAGCTCCTCCCGGGCCTTCGACGGGTCGGCACACAACCGGTCGACCTCGGCTGGCCGGATGAACGCCGTATCGGTCACGACATGGTCACGCCAGTCCAGTCCGGCTGCGGAGAACGCGGTGTCCACCAGCTCCTCGACCGAGTGCGTCACGCCCGTGCCGATCACATAATCGGCTGGCGAATCTTGCGTCAGCATCATCTGCATGGCCCGCACATAGTCGCCGGCGAATCCCCAGTCCCGGCTGGCATGCAGGTTCCCCAGCCTGAGCTGGCGCTCGTAGCCCAGCTTGGCCTTGGCTACGCCGAGCGTGACCTTCCTGGTGACGAACTCCGAGCCGCGCCGCGGTGACTCATGGTTGAACATGATCCCGGAGACCGCGTACATCCCGTAGGACTCGCGGTAGTTCTGGGTGAGGAAGTGCCCGTACACCTTGGCTACGCCATACGGACTGCGGGGGTGGAACGAGGTCCGCTCGTTCTGCGGTGCCTCCCTGACCTGGCCGAACATCTCCGAGGTCGACGCCTGGTAGAACCGGATCTGGCCGCGACCGGGACTGCGGGACGCACTGATCCCACTGCAGACGCGGATGGCCTCCAGGACCCGCAGCACGCCAAGCCCGGTCACCTCGCCGGTCAGCTCGGCCTGCTGCCAGGACATCGGCACGTAGGAGATCGCCGCCAGGTTGTACACCTCGTCAGGCTGAACCCGCTCTACCGCCGCGATGAGGCTGCCCTGGTCGAGCAGGTCGCCACGGATCAGCCGGACGTCACCGAGCAACTGCCGCAGATGACGAACTCGCGGGTTGGCCTGGCCACGAATCAGCCCCCAGACCTCATATCCCATATCGACCAGATGCTCAGCCAGGTAGGAGCCATCCTGCCCGGTGATACCGGTAATCAGCGCACGTTGAGTCAGCGGAGCCTCCGAGTAGTACCGTCGTCGCGGCAGTTTACAGATATAACTGCCACTACGGACAGGCCAGGGATAAGTTTCGGGGGTCGTCTGGGGTGTTCCCCCAGCTGACTTACGAGTGGGGCCAAACGGCACGCAAGTTACTTGGTTGATAAAGTTCGCTGGCTAAGGGTCACGCGGGTCGCCCATCGTGGGGAGCCAGTGGCGAACGAGGAGGCGCAAACCTGCGTGGATACCGCAGCACCCGATCAGATCAGCGCTGGCCTCCCCGTTGACGCGGTGGCCGAGCCACGCCACGGCCCTGGCCGCCAGCCAAACTCCCGGTCCACCGACGACGAGCCGCTCCGGGTCGTGCTGCTGTCTTACCGGAGCAAGCCGCACTGCGGTGGCCAGGGCATCTACCTGCGGCACCTGTCCCGCGAACTGACCGCGCTCGGGCATCATGTCGAGGTCTACTCCGGTCAGCCCTACCCCGAGCTGGAGCCAGGGCCGCTGCTGCGTACGCTGCCCAGCCTTGACTTGTACCGGGACGAGGACCCGTTCCGCACGCCGCACTTGCGGGAGTACCGGGACTGGATCGACGTCCTGGAAGTCGCGGGCATGTGGACGGCGTATTTTCCCGAGCCGCTGACGTTCAGCCTGCGGGCCCTTCGCGCGCTGCGCGACCGGCGCGACGACTTCGATATTGTGCATGACAACCAGGTGCTGGCTTACGGCAACCTGCGCATCCCCCGGCTCGGGCTGCCGCTTGTCACCAGCATCCATCATCCGATCAGTGTCGACCGGCGGATCGAACTGAAGGCTGCCCGCGGGCTGCGCAAGATCCCCAAGTGGCGCTGGTACTCCTTCGTTCGCATGCAGGGCCGGGTAGCCCGCCGGGTCGGACCGGTGATGACCGGCTCGGAGTCATCCAAGGCCGACATCGTGCGTGACTTCAAGCTGGCCGCCGAGAACGTGCGTGTCATCCCGCTAGGCGTGGACACACGACTGTTCCACCCCAGGGACTCGGCCCGCGTGCCGGGCAAGATCGTGGCGGTGGCGAGCGCGGACTCGCCGGTAAAGGGCGTCGCGACGCTATTGCGCGCGTTCGCCAAGCTCGCCGTCGACCGGGACGTGTCCCTCACCCTGGTCAGCAAGCTCGTCTCGGACGGTCCGACCGAGCGCCTGCTCGGCGAGCTGTCACTAACCGGCAAGGTGGAATTCGTCAGCGGCATCAGCGATGAGCAGCTCGCCCGGCTAGTTGCGAGTGCCGAGATCGCCGTCGTTCCCTCGCTGTACGAGGGCTTTTCGCTGCCCGCGGTCGAGCACCTGGCTTCGGGGACCCCGCTGGTCGCCAGCCGCACGGGCGCACTGCCCGAAGTGACCGGCGACGCCGCGCTGCTGGTGACACCTGGTGACGCGGAGGAACTCTGCGCGGCATTGCGGCTGCTGCATGACTCGCCAGCCGAGCGGGAACGGCTCTCGCAGGCGGCTCTCGCCCGGGTTGCCGAGCGATTCGCCTGGCCGGCCGTGGCGCGGGCGACCGTGGCCGAGTACCGGCGGGCGATCGCGGCGCACGGCGGACTGACAGCAGCCGGCCAGGCCGCGACTTCCCGGGAGGCGGCCGCATGCTGACTGTCGATTTCAGCAGGCTGCCGATCAGGCCGGGAACGCGGCTGCTCGACCTCGGCTGCGGCGCGGGCAGGCATGCCTTTGAGTCAGCCCGCCGGGGAGCCGAAGTGGTGGCACTCGACACCGACCGCGGCGAGCTTACCCAGGTGGCGGCCATTGGCACGGCGATGGCTGAGGCCGGCGAGATTGTCTCGGCCATGGCGATCACGCCGGCCGCCGGCGACGCGACCCGGATGCCGTTCGCCGACGACTCGTTCGACGTCGTGATCGCGGCTGAGGTGCTCGAGCACATCCCGGCTGATCAGGCCGCCATGAGTGAGATCGCCCGGGTGCTGCGGCCAGGCGGCATCGCCGCGCTAACGGTGCCCTCCTGGCTGCCGGAGCGGATCTGCTGGCTGCTGTCCGATGACTACCACAACGTGCCCGGCGGGCACCTGCGCATCTTTACCCGCCACGAGCTGGAGACCAAGCTGACCAGGGCGGGCCTGACGGTTGGCGATCACCACCATGCGCACGCTCTGCACTCGCCGTACTGGTGGCTGAAATGCGCAGTCGGCGTACACGACGACGGCCACCCGCTGGCAAGTACCTACCACAAGCTGCTGGTCTGGGACATCATGCGCAAGCCAGCCGTGACCCAGCTGGCCGACCGGGCGCTGAACCCGCTGATCGGCAAGAGTCTCGTCGTTTACGCCAGCAAGCCCGCGGTACCGGCCGCGCGGCAACGGCCTGCGGCTGCGGAGAAGGTGCATGCCGCAGCCTGAGCACCTGGCTGGTGCCAGGCAGCTGACCGGAACGAGCAGCTGGGTCCCGGATGTGCCCGGCATCCTGTCCGCCGACCAGCTGATCGCGACCGGCCAGGCCATCGCGGCCAGTCAGCAGCGCGACGGCTCGATCGGCTGGCCAGACGGTCACGTCGACGCGTGGAACCACATTGAGTGCGCGATGGCCCTGTCAGTTTCCGGGCTGCGCGAGCCAGCCCGCCGCGCCTACGCCTGGCTGGCAGCCGCCCAGCAGCCCGACGGCTCATGGCCGGTGCAAGCTCCCGGCGGCGGGATCGAGGATTGGAACACCGAGAGCAACCACGCGGCCTACTGCGCGGTAGGCGTCTGGCACGAGTTGCTCGTCACCGGTGACGAGGATTTCGCCGCGCAGCTTTGGCCGGTGGTGAAGGCAGGCATCGAGTTCGCCATCGGCCTGCAGACCCAGCGCGGCGAGATCATCTGGCGACGGCACGAGGACGGCACGCCAGATAGCTACGCGCTGCTCACGGGTTGTTCGAGCATGTACTCCAGCCTGCGGTGCGCCATAGCCCTAGCCGATCACGTGGCCGACCCGCAACCGGACTGGGAGCTGGCCGCTAGCCAGCTCGGTCATGCGGTCGCCTGCCACGGCGAGGCGTTTGCTGACAAGAGCAGGTTCTCGATGGACTGGTATTACCCGGTGCTCGGCGGCCCGGTCCGGGGGCTGGCGGCCGGACGGATGCTCAGGGCTGGCTGGGACACTTTCATGGCACCCGGGCTCGGGGTGCGGTGCGTCAGCGACGAGCCGTGGGTAACCGGCGCGGAGACATGCGAGCTGGCGATTGCGCTGGACGCCATCGGCAAGCCCGACACGGCGATGGAGCTGTTCGAGCAGATCCAGTTCCTCCGCGATCCGGGCGGCGGGTACTGGACAGGCTGGCAGTTCGTGACCGGGAAGCATTTCCCGCACGAGATGAGCAGCTGGACAGCGGCTGCCGTCGTGCTAGCCGCCGACACCCTGGCTGGTGGAGCGGGCGGCATCAGCACCGGCGCGGCCGGGATCTTCCGCGACGTGGCGGCCGGGCCATCGGTCTGGCAGGCTGCCGACCCGGCCGTTTGTGGCTGCCAACCTGCCCAGCGGGCGGTGGGCTAGCCGATCCCATCGCCGGTCCGCTGCAGTACCCGCAGCGATCCGGTCACGCTGACCTCTGTGAATGCACCAGAGGCAAGTGCGCGCAGGTAGACGCGGTACGGAGCCTGCCCGCCGTCGGCCGGGTCGGGGAATATGTCGTGAAAGGCAAGCGCCCCGCCCGCTGCTACCCACGGCGCCCAGCCCTCGTAGTCGGTGACCACATTGGCCTCGCTGTGCCCGCCATCGATGAACAGCATCCCGAGCGGTGTCCGCCACAGCCTGGACACGTCCGCTGAGGTGCCGATCACGGCCACGACATACTTCTCGAGCCCGGCGTCCGCGATAGTGGCCCGGAAGAAGGGCAAGGTGTCCATCCGGCCGGTGCTGGGGTCGACCAGCTCAGGATCGTGATGTTGCCAGCCGGCCTGGTTCTCCTCGGATCCGTGATGGTGGTCGACGGTCACCACGAGCTGGCCGGCCTCTGCCGCGGCCGCGGCCAGGTAGATGGTGGACTTGCCGCAGTACGTGCCGACCTCACCGATTGGGCCGACCGCCGCGAACTGTGCCGCGGTCCGGTATAGCGCCAGCCCTTCCTCGGGCGGCATGAATCCCCGGGCCGCCTCGGCCGCCAGCCTGAACTTTTCCCCCATCGGCATGCGGTACAGTCTGCCGTTGCCCCGGTTGCCGCGCGAGGTGAGGACGTGCTCTACTCCGGTTGACCGATGGCGCGAAGGGAGCCTGGCGATGAGAGTTGAACCCGATTACGACGCATGCGAGGCCAACGCTGTCTGCGCCGGGCTGGTCCCCGAGGTGTTCGAGGTCGACGACGAGGACAACCTGAACATCCTTGTTGACGAGATTCCCGCACATCTGATCGAGGGTGTCCGGCACGCAGTACGGTCATGCCCGAAGGCAGCATTGCGGCTGGCTGAGTAGCCGCTCGAAGGCGACAGCACGGTCGCGGCAAACACGAACGGGAGACCCGCGTGGTTCGATCATGGCTCGTCACTGCCTTGTGCACGGCAACGGCGGTTAGTGGCACGCTGGCCGGCGTCACCGTGGTAGGCGCAGGGCCTGCGGCAGCTGGCTCGGCCTTCGCTGGCTCAGCAGCGGCGCGGTCCGCGGGCGCCGGGCAGCCGAACCCGGTTCGCATCTACCCTGCGGTGCGGGTCGAGGGCAGCAGAACGGCCACTCCGGGCGGCGGGCTGAGCCCGCAGCAGATCAGGGCCGCTTACCGGCTGCCGCCGCTGACCGGCCTGAATCATCCGGGGCCGCTGAAGGGCATCACCGGCGCCGGCCAGACCATCGTGATCGTCGACTCGTTCGGCTCTCCCACTATTGCGCACGACCTGGCCAAGTTCGACAAGACCTTCAGGGTCCCGGCGCCGCCGTCGTTCAAAGTGATCCAGCCGGCCGGGAAGGTTCCGCCATTTCATGGCAGCAATAGCAACCGCGTCGGCTGGGCAGAGGAGACCACACTTGACGTGGAATGGGCGCACGTCATGGCGCCCGGCGCGAGCATCGTGCTAGCCGAGACACCGACCTCGGAGAACGAGGGCACGACTGGCTTCCCGCAGATCGTTACCGCTGAGAAGTACGTGCTGCGGCACAAGCTCGGCCAGGTGATCAGCCAGAGCTTCGCCGCGACCGAGCAGACCTTCCCGTCCAAGGCCGCGCTGCGTCGCCTCCGCGGCGCCTACCAGCTGGCCGCGAGGGATCACGTCACCGTGCTGGCCGCGACCGGCGACGAAGGCGCGACGTCCTTCCGGTACAACATGCAGGACCTCTACACCACGCGTGCGGTGTCCTGGCCTGCTACCGACCCGCTGGTGACCGCCGTTGGCGGCACCCAACTCGACTTGCGCGCCAGCGGCGCCCGGCGCAAGCCGGACGTGGCCTGGTTCGACAGCGGCGGAGGCCGGTCCATCGTCTTCCAGCGGCCGTGGTACCAGTACAGCGTACGGAAGATCAGCGGCAGTCACCGCGGCGTACCGGACATCTCGATGGACGCGTCCTGCGGCAGCGCGGTGGCAATCTACAGCAGCTTCGCAGGCGCAAGCGGCTGGCAGCCAATCTGCGGGACCAGCGTCGCCACTCCGCTGTTCGCCGGGATCGTCGCACTGGCCGACCAGGTCGCCCACCACCGGCTCGGCCTGATCAACCCGGCGATCTACCAGATCGCGATCCGGCACGAGGCAGGCGTAGTCGACATTCGCAAGGGCAACAACACCCAGACGTTCCCGCAGAACGGCAAGACGTACACCGTCCACGGCTTCGCCGCCCGCAAGGGCTACGATCTGGTCTCCGGCGTCGGCACCGTGAACGCCGCGTACTTCGTGCGGGAACTGGCCAGGCTGGCGGGGTAGGCCGCAGCAGCCAGTGCCAGCGCGCTAGCTCAGCGCGCCGGCGGCGATCGCGACGCCGACCGAGATCAGCATCAGCCCAGCCAGTTGCTCTCCGCGCCCGCCCGCAAAGCGGCCGAGTCGGCCGCCAAGCTCCAGCCCGATCAGGGACAAGGTGACGCTGACAACGCCGATCGTTATCGCGTCCACCGCGATCGACGTGTGATAGGTACCCAGCGCAAAGCCGACTACGAGGTTGTCCATGCTCAGCGCCAGGCCGCTCAGGAGCAGCCGCGCTGGTCGCACAGGCCGCCGTGGACTCGGTCCCCGGGCACTCGGCTGCCGGCTGGCTGCCCGCGTTCCCCGGATGGCGTTCACGATCGCATATGTCCCGACAGCGATAAGCAAGCTGGCCCCGACCCAGCGTGCCGCGTGGCCCAGGTCGCCGGCCACCTGCGCGCCGAGCAGCAGGCCGAGAACTGGCATCCCCGACTCGAACACCCCGAAGACCAGGCCGACCCGAAGCCTGGTGCGCGCATCTACTCCGGAGACGCCGATGGCAACCGCCGCGGCGAAATTTGACATCCCTACCGAGGCGGCCACCAGAAGGAGCGCCAGCATGCGCACACGGTAGCCGTAGTCCAGCCCTAGGAGGAAGCGGCGCGGCTCGCTGGTCCCCGCCGCGTCGGTCAGTCGTGCCGGTAATCCTCCGGAATCTTGCCTTCAACGTGCAGTAGCCGGACCCGGTCGGCTCGATAGATGTAACGGGTGAGGCGGATCGGCCGGTCGGTGCTATAGGAGGTCCTGTTCACCACGAGCACTGGCGTGCCGCTCGCGAGCTTAAAGAAGTCGAACTCGCGCGCATTCGGCATCCGGGCGCCGATCTCGTCCACGAAGCCCTGCTGCGGATGGCCAAGGTCGGCTAGCAGCCCGATGCTGCCGATCTCGATCTCCCCGGCCTGCTCAAGGGCAGTGCCCTTGGCCAGTTCGCTCGGGTAGTACGAGTTGATCAGCTGCCACGGCACGTCGCCGATGAAGTACTGCGAGCGGCGCACTACCACCGGATCCCCGGTCTGCAGGTGAAGCTTCTCGGCCACGCTCGGGCTCGCTGAGCCGGTCTCGACCAGCAGCCGCACCATCTCCGACTCGTCTGCCTGGCTGACAACCGGCAGTGCCAGTGAAGCGTGCTGCTCGCTGGACGGCTCGTGGACCCGGGACAGCAGCGCGGTGAACGGCCTGGTCGGCTCGAGCACGAATGTGCCCAGGCCTTGCCGGCTCACGACCAGGCCCTGATTGATCAGCAACGCGATGGCCAGTCTGACCGTGTTCCTGGACGCGTCATACTCAGCCGCGAGGTCCGGCTCGCTCGGTAGCCGCTGGCCGGGCTCAAGCGCACCGCTGTTCATTTGGGCGCGCAGCCGGTCGGCAATCTCCTGGTACTTCGGGTGCGCCACTCTTACTCTCCTCGCCCAGCCGACTACACAGAGAATTTCCTGTTCAGATCGTTTCAAACACCCGACTCATTGGTATGAGTCAGATGGGTAGCACGATAGGGAAGGGTAACTTTTGTTCGTCGCGCGGCACAGCAGACACGCCGGGCGCACCAGGCAATCCCAGGAGGCAGGGCGAAATGATCTTCCTACTAGTGGCAGGGGCACTGATCGCCGGGGCGCCGATCCTGGCGGTAGTCCTGGTATCCATCGCCAGCCTCCGGGAGGACGCCGGGCGCACTCTGGGCGGCCGCCCGCCCGGCGCTCTCGCGGCAGCCGCGAGGCGACTGCTGGCCGCTCGGGCCGGCGGGCTCTCGGTCGATGACCATAAGGCAGTCAGCAATGTCCCGCCTATCGCCGGCCCGGCACTGGCCGAAGCCCGGCTGCCGACAATGCCTGCTCAGCGGTTCGCGGACGCCGAACGGGCCGACGACCTCGTTGCGGCGCCGCGACCGTAACCGCGAGCCGGCAGGCGCCTACAGGGGCGGTGCTGGCCGGCTGGCCGGGACAGTCCCGCGCACCGCCGACGGCCGGCCATACGTACCGGCGCCGGCTGCAGCGTGCGGGACTACGCTCGCAGCATGCGGGTTGCCCTCGGTCAGATCCCGGTTAGTTCGGTTCCCCTCGTCAATCTTGGCCGGGTACGCGACGCCGCCACCAGCGCTGCCGCGCAGGGCGCGCAGCTGGCCGTGTTCCCCGAAGGCACCCAGGCGAGGTTCTCGGTCAGCCTGCGCGCCGTCGCTGAGCCGCTCGACGGCCCGTTCTGCCAGGGACTCGCCGATATCGCGAGGTCAGCAGGAATCGCGCTAGTTGCCGGGATCTTCGAGCCGGCCCCGGATGGCCGGGTGTACAACACCACAGTCGGCTATGACACTGACGGCAGGCTGGCGGCGGTGTACCGCAAGATCCACCTGTTCGATGCGCTCGGCTTTCGCGAATCCGATGACGTCGCGCCTGGCAACGATGTCGTCATCGGCCAGCTTGCCGGCCTGCGCGTCGGCTTCATGACCTGCTATGACGTGCGGTTCCCTGAACTTGCCCGGGCGCTTGCCGCCAATGGTGCTGAGCTTTTGGTACTGCCGGCTGCCTGGGCAGCCGGCCCGTTTAAGGAAGAGCACTGGCGCACCCTGGTTCAGGCCCGGGCCATCGAGAACACCATCTGGCTGGCAGCTGCCGGGCAGGTACCGGATCCGGCCGAGCCGGCCACCCGGGCCCCGACCGGAATAGGCCGCAGCATGCTGGTGGACCCGATGGGCGTCGTCAAGGTCGATCTCGGGCCGGCAGCGGGGCTAGGTACCGGCGACGTCGACATAAGCCTGACCGCGAGCGTGCGAAAGGTCCTGCCGAGCCTGGCGAACCGGCGGATCGACCTGCTACAGCCCGGCGCGGCCGCAAGCTCGCCGGAACCGGCAAACAACCAACCAGGTGTCTCACCGAAGACGACAGTGACGATAACTAGATAGGCAAACCGCCGCCCCAGGTTGGAGAGGCCAGCGGCCGGCGCGCTCACGTTCGCGGTCATTTTCTGTCCGGCTACCCAGCGGCGGTCGCGAGACTCCAGTCCATCACGGGCACTTGCGCGGGCCGGTCATGATTTAGTAGGAAAACATGCGTCGCAAGTAGTTGCACCGGGAAGGGGACGCGGATGCAGGCCTCGCAGTCGCCTCGGCCCGGTCTGGCGAGCGGCGGGTTCGCCCGGCCGCCCGGCGGTTTCGCTGGTCGCGGTGGTGGCGACATCACCGGGAGGATCAGTCGTGACGGTTCCTCCGGTTTCCTCGCGGAGCCCGGCCGGTACCAGCTGTACGCCTCGCTCGCCTGCCCCTGGTCGCACCGGGCCGTCATCGTCCGCCGCCTGCTGGGTCTCGAACGCGTCATCGGGCTAACCCTGACTCACCCGGTCGTCACTGAGCACGGCTGGCGTTTCGCCGATGAAACCGGCGGTCGCGATCCGCTCACAGGTGCGCACTACCTGTCAGAGCTCTACCTTGCTTCCGACCCGGGCTATGCGAACCGCACGACCGTGCCGCTGATCTGGGACACCCGGACCCAGCGCATCGTGACCAACGACTTCGCGCAGATCACGGTGCAGATGGAAACCGAGTTCGCCGTGTTTCACCGGCCCGGCGCGCCCGATTTGTACCCGGCGCCGCTGCGCCGCGAGATAGACGCGCTGGCCACCCTGATCTACCACACGGTCAACAACGGCGTTTATAAGGCCGGGTTCGCGCCAACTCAGGCCAGCTACGAGGAAGCATTCGACGCCGTCTTCACTACCTTGGACGCACTGGAAGAGCGGCTAGCCAGGCGCAGGTACCTGCTTGGCGGGCAGCTAACCGAGGCAGACGTGCGCCTGTACCCGACGCTGGCCAGGTTCGACGCTGTCTACTATCTGCACTACAAGTGCAATTTGCACCGACTCGCCGATTATCCGCATCTGTGGGCCTACGCCCGTGATCTGTACCAGCGGCCCGGATTCGCCGACACCACCGACTTCGCGCAGATCAAGCGGCACTATTACCAGACCGAGACGGCGATTAACCCATCCGGAATCGTGCCGAAAGGCCCGTACGTTAGCTGGCTGGAGCCCCACCACCGGGATCGCATGCCAGGTTGAGCCGGGCAGGGCTGTCTAGCCCGACGGCTTGCACCTCGCGCCGTCCGCTGCGGCCGGATCGAGGCACCTGGGCTGGCGCCGCCGTCGGCCTACGGACGCCGGGAACCTGGATGGCCCCGTTCCCCTCCTTATGCCGATGGCGGACTTGAACGTGTGTGCGCTGGCTGGGCCGGTAGCCCGAGGCCTGCCGGGCAACCTCAGGCTTGGCAGCGCAGCATGGCTGGCCGCCGGTGGTCGGCAGGTAGCCTTGGTATGCGCGATAAGTAGCCAACACAGCTCCGGAAGAGGGCGATGTCCGCCGTGTCTGCTGAGTCCCCGCGCGGGTCCGCGGATCTCACGAAGTCATCAGCGAGCGCCACGCAGGCGCCAGCCAACCCGCGGGCCAACGGCGCGGGCGAGCGAGCGGATTTCGGTCCTAATCAATGGCTCGTTGACGAGCTGTATCAGCGTTACCTGGCCGACCCCGGCTCGGTGGATCAAGCCTGGTGGAGCTTCTTCGCCGATTACCAGCCGCAGCCAGAAGTGGCAGCCGCGCAGTCAGCAGGGGCCGGCGAGGTCGCGCACGACGAGGTCGCGGAGCAGCCGACGATGCGGCAAGCGCCATCGTCGGCCGAGCCCGCCTTGCCAGCGGGCGGGTCGGGACAGCCCGGCGGGCCGGGACAGCCGGACGCGGCGGGACAGCCCGGCGGGCCGGGACAGCCCGGCGGGCCGGGACAGCCGGACGCGACTGGCAGCCATGGCGGGCCAGCGAGCGCACCGCCGGCCGTCACCCCCGGCACGCCGGCATCCGGGCCAGGCATCGCAACCGCTGGCTCGGCCGGGCCAGCTGGCGCACCGCCTGCCGTCACCCCCGGCACGCCGGCCGGCACACCTGCGGCTACGCCGGGCGCTGGGTCAGTGCCCGGCAGGCCGGGGAGCGCGGCGACACCGGAGGAGGGCGCCGCCGCCGGCCTGAGGACGGAGAGGCTGCGCGGCGCCGCGGCGAGGACGGCAGCGAACATGGCGGCCAGCCTCAGCGTGCCGACGGCGACAAGTGTCCGCGCGGTGCCGGCCAAGCTTCTGATCGACAACCGGATCGTGATCAACAATCACCTTGCCCGCGGCCGGGGCGGCAAGATCTCGTTCACGCACTTGATCGGCTACGCGATCGTCCGCGCGCTCGCCATCACGCCAGAGATGAACTACTCCTACAGCGAAGTCGACGGCAAGCCGGTGATGGTCGAGCCGGAGCACGTCAACCTCGGGCTGGCGATCGACGTGCGCAAGGACGACGGGTCGAGGCAGCTGCTGGTGCCCAGCATTAAGAACGCCGAGTCCCTGGACTTCCGCCAGTTCTGGATGGCCTATGAGGACATCATCAGGAAGGCGCGGACAGGCAAGCTCACTGTGGATGATTTCGCCGGCACGACGATTAGCCTGACCAACCCGGGCACGATCGGCACCGAACACTCCGTGCCGCGGCTGATGCCCGGCCAGGGCTGCATCGTCGGCGTCGGCGCCATGGAGTACCCGGCGGCCTATCAAGGCGCGTCAGCGGAGACCACGGCGCGGCTGGCCATCAGCAAGACGGTCACCCTGACTTCGACCTACGATCACCGGATCATCCAGGGCGCGCAGTCCGGCGAGTTCCTGCGGATCGTGCACGAGCTGCTGCTCGGCGGCGGCAGTTTCTACGATGACATCTTCAAGTCGCTGCGTATCCCGTATGAGCCGGTCCGCTGGGTACAGGACATCCCGGCTGGCCACGAAGACGACATCTCGAAAGCAGCCCGGGTACATGAGCTGATTCACGCCTACCGGGTGCGCGGCCACCTGATGGCAGATACCGACCCGCTGGAGTATCGCCAGCGCAAGCACCCGGACCTGGACATCAACCAGCACGGGCTGACGCTGTGGGATCTGGAGCGCGAGTTCGCTACCGGTGGCTTCGGCGGCAAGCCGCGGATGCAACTGCGGGAGATCCTCGGCGTGCTGCGCGACTCGTACTGCCGCACCGTGGGCGTCGAGTACATGCATATCCAGAACCCGGAAGAGCGGGCCTGGATCCAGGCTCGGGTCGAACGACCACACCCCCGGGCAGATCACGACGAGCAGCTGCGTATCTTGTCCCGGCTGAACGTGGCTGAGGCCTTCGAGATGTTCCTGCAGACCAAGTTCGTCGGCCAGCGCAGGTTCTCCCTGGAGGGCGCCGAGGCACTTATTCCGCTCCTTGACGCGGTGCTGACGGCGGCCGCTGACGAGCACCTGCACGAAGCCGTCATCGGGATGGCGCACCGCGGGCGCCTGAACGTCCTGGCGAACATCGTCGGCAAGTCGTACGCGCAGATCTTCGCCGAGTTCGAGGGCAACCTCGATCCGGCCACCACCCACGGCTCCGGCGACGTGAAGTACCACCTCGGGGCCGAGGGCAAGTACCACGGCCCGGATGGCTCGCAGATCGTGACTTCGCTCGTGGCGAACCCGAGCCACCTTGAGGCGGTGGACCCCGTTACCGAAGGCGTGGTCCGGGCCAAGCAGGACGTGCTGGATATGGGCGAGCCAGGGTTTACGGTGCTGCCGCTGCTGATCCATGGCGATGCGGCGTTCGCCGGCCAGGGCGTGGTCGCCGAGACGCTCGAGTTGTCTCAGCTGCGCGGCTACCGCACCGGCGGCACCGTGCACATCGTGGTCAACAACCAGGTCGGCTTTACCACCTCGCCCGCCGAATCCAGGTCGAGCGTCTATTCGACCGACGTAGCCCGGATGATCCAAGCGCCGATCTTCCACGTAAACGGCGATGACCCGGAGGCAGTGGTGCGGGTCGGCAACCTCGCCTTTGCTTACCGCCAGGCGTTCGCCAAGGACGTCGTCATCGACATGATCTGCTACCGCCGTCGCGGTCACAACGAGACGGATAACCCGTCCTTCACCCAGCCGATCATGTATGACCTCATCGATGCCAAGCGGTCTACCCGCAAGCTCTATACCGAGGCGCTAGTCGGCCGCGGCGACATCACCATGGAAGAGGCCGAGCAGGCTCTCCGCAATTATCAGCTTGAGCTGGAGCGGGCGTTCACCGAGACCAAGGACGCTATAAGCAGGCCGGCTCATCCTGGCGCCTTGCAAACGCCGCGACCGGCGACCGAGACGCCCGTTGACCAGTTGACCGTGCCGACTGCAATTAGCCCCGAGACGATCAAGCGGATCGTTGACACCCAGGTATCACTGCCCGACGGCTTCACTGTGCACCCCAGGCTGCTGCCGCAACTGCAGCGCCGGGCAGCAATGGTCGAGCAGGACGAGATCGACTGGGGTACCGGCGAACTGCTTGCCTTCGGCTCGGTGCTGATCGACGGGCATGCCGTGCGCCTGATCGGCCAGGACTCGCGCCGCGGCACCTTCGGGCAGCGGCACGCCGTCCTCGTCGACCGGAACACCGGGGCGGAGTACACCCCGCTTAGGACCTTCAACTCCCCGTCGGCCAAGTTCCACATCTACGATTCGCTGCTGTCGGAGTACGCGGCCGTCGGGTTCGAGTATGGCTACTCGGTGGCACGGCCGGATGCACTGGTTTGCTGGGAGGCGCAGTTCGGTGACTTCGTCAACGGCGCGCAGACGATCCTCGATGAGTTCATAAGCTCCGGCGAGCAGAAATGGGGTCAGCAGTCCGGGGTTGTACTGCTGCTGCCGCACGGCTACGAGGGCCAGGGCCCGGATCATTCGTCGGCCCGGGTTGAGCGCTTCCTGTCGCTCTGCGCTCAGGACAACATGACCGTGGCAATGCCAAGCACGCCAGCCAGCTACTTCCACCTGCTCCGCTGGCATGCGTTGTCCGGCCGGGTAAAGCCGCTGATCGTCTTCACGCCCAAGTCGCTGCTGCGGCTCAAGGCCGCCGTGTCGAGGACCGCGGACTTCAGCACCGGCTCGTTTGCTCCTGTGCTGCCCGATCCGGCAGATGGTGACCCGGCTGCGATCAGGCGCGTAGTGATCTGCTCCGGCAAGGTCTTCTACGATCTGGCCGACCGGCGCCGCGCGGTCGGCGCGGCAGACACCGCGCTGCTGCGGCTGGAGCGGCTCTACCCGGTGCCCGCGGAGCAGATCGCGGCCGAACTAGCGAAGTACCCGGCGGGCGCCGAGGTCACCTGGGTGCAGGAGGAGCCCGCGAACATGGGCGCCTGGCCGTACATGGCGCTGCACCTGCCCGTGATCGTCGGCAGGCCGGTGACAGTCGTGTCGAGGTCCGCAAGTTCCGCACCGGCGTCCGGATCGGCAAAGGCGCATGCCGCCGAGCAGGCCGCCATCATGGATGCGCTCTTCGGCAGGAACGACTGACCGGTGTACTTCACCGACCGCGGCATCGAAGAGCTAGCGGACCGGCGCGGCCAGGAGCAGGTAGCTCTCGGCTGGCTGGCGGAGCGATTCCGGGATTTCGTTGACGAGCACCCCGACGCGGAGGCTGTGGTCGACCAGCTAGCCAGCTGGCTGGCCAGGCTCGACGACGAATCCGATGACTGACGCTGCGGCGCCCTGATAGTCCGCCGCGGCGGCTGCGCCTGGTCTCGCAGACACGACGTATGCGGGCCTGGCAGACACGATACATCTTGACTTTCGGCGCTCGCGACATATCGTATCTGGTGAGGGACTACGATCTGCTGAACAATGGCCACGTCTGGCCATGCGATAGTTGGCCAAAGGCTGGCGGTGAGATGAAGTGAGCCCGGTATTCAGGCACGGCAGGCTCCGGCTGTACTTGCTGAAGCTGCTCGACGAGGCGCCTCGACATGGGTACGAGGTCATCCGGCTTCTGCAGGACCGGTTCATGGGTGTTTATGCGCCATCCCCCGGCACCATCTATCCGCGGCTGGCCAGGCTCGAGGAAGATGGCCTGGTCACTCATGAAGAGGTAGACGGCAAGAAGGTCTACAGCATTACCGATAAGGGCCGTGAGGAGATCCGCGGTCGGCTAGGCGAGCTCGCGGACCTGGAAGACGAGCTAACCGAGTCGCTTCGTGACGTCGCGCGGGAGATTTCAGAGGACGTCAGGGACACGGTGCGCGGCATCCGGGAAGAGCTCGCGTCCGCGGCCAGGGAATTCCGGGGTGCCGACGTCGGCAGGGCGTCCAGAGGAGCAAAGAGCCGTCCTGGCGAAGATCAGCAGGATTCAGGCCGCCGCGAACCAGGGGCTTCTCGTGCTGGCGCAGGTGCTCGCGGCGGCGACGAGGCGCAGCGCATAAGAGACGAGGCCCGACGGGCGCGCGAGCAGATGCGCGCGAGTTTCCGCGCGCAGGCACGTGGCCGCGGCGACTGGGCGGCATGGCAGGAACGTCACGGCCGGCACGACTGGTCCGGCTGGTCCTGGTCGGACTGGGCCAGCGGAGCGAGCGAGTCGGCCGAACCTGGAAGGCCTGGTGGCAACGAACAAGAAACAGCCGGCAGCGGAAACGACGCGGGCCGGACGGGAAACGCTGGCGGGCGGTCCAGGCGCGGCGGTCCGATCCCCTTCAGCGACCTCGAGCGAATGGCGATCCAGTTCGCAACGGAGTTGCGCGCAGCCGCGAAGCAGACGGGGAACATCGGCGAGCGCTCGCTGAACGATCTGCGAGACATCCTCACCGACACCCTCGCCAAGGTCAGAAGTGAGGTATTCGCCGACACCGGCTCCGGGGCCCGGGCCGGCGATGGCGCGGATGAGCCGCCGACAGAGCCCGATCAGGCCGACGCACCGTCCGCGCAGACCGACGCCAAACCCAGGCAGTCCGAGGCCAAGCCTGGCTCGGCCGACGCCAAACCCGGCTCGGATTAGGCCGTCCGGCCGGTCCTGGTCTCCCTGGGCTACCGGGCGACCAGAACGATCGACTGCGTTTCACGCCACAAGCTGCGTCACGATGTGCATAAGCGGTCCACGTGAGGTTCCCAGCGCGGACTTGATCTCCCGGGCGACCTCTCGCCTGGCGGTCCGGAGCCGTTGCGGTGGGAAACGCAGCACCAAGATGCCCTGCGCGGTCATGCGGTCGTGCCGAGCCAGTGTGTGCTCCCAGTCCGCGGGCGCGAAGTGCCAGGCTCTGGAGTCCACTTCAGCGGCCACTCCAGCGTGGGGCCACCAGGCGTCCGGC
Organism: uncultured Actinomycetota bacterium; assembly: GCA_963787665.1. Classification (GTDB taxonomy): domain Bacteria; phylum Actinomycetota; class Actinomycetes; order Streptosporangiales; family Streptosporangiaceae; genus JAJYUU01. Next base: position 1,122,258 of record CAWBDZ010000011.1, on the reverse strand, counting down.
GAAGCCAGAAAGTCCTTCCCCACATAAAGGCTGGGGTTGTACAGCGGAGCGGGCAGCCGCGACTCTACGATGATCTTTCGCAGGTCAGCCTCCGCTGCGGAACGGACGCCGTCGGCGACCTCGGCCAGCGCTGTCCGAAGCCGCGCTGAGCCAGGGGCGGCGCCGCGGTTAAGTTCATCAACGAGCTGCACGACGTGCACCTTTCCGCGCTGCACGCCAGCCGCTACCACAGCGCGGACGTCGGCCAGGTCCGTCATCTGGCGGGCTGCGTCGACGATCGCTCGATCGACAGGTGCATAAGTCACCGCGCCTTCTGTATACGACACCCGCGGCAGAACGCTGGTCCGCCGCAGCCGGGCAAAGCCGGCATCGCACCTCCGGTGCCGAAGCGGGACGAGTACGTCAACAATGTCGCCGGCTCGCACGGGCAGGCCGTGCCAGGCCAGCGCTGCTGAGCCGGTGACTGCGATGGCGCGGCCAGCGTAGAGGAAGGCAGCGGCCGCACGCTGGGCCGCTGTTAGCTCGCCGCCGCGGTCCAGGTAGACGCCGGGAAGCACGACCTGCCACGGCCCGCCGGGCCGGATCCGGTACCGGACGGCCATCTCTGTCATTTGGCACGCGCGCGCCTGGCTGCGGGCGATAACGCCGTCCTGCTTGCGCAAAGTCGCGGCCAGGGCCGCGTGATCAAACTGTGCTAAACGAGGCATGACGGCAAGGTTGCCAGGCGGCACTGACAGAATGAGCCGGGCGCACCTGGGGTCGTTTAGCGTGAGGGTGGAAGTTCTGCTCATAGTGAATCAGCACTGCCAAACTCACGCTAAACGTCCTCAGCCTCGGACAGAACTAATGCGGCATATCGGGCGCGTAAACCGCTCGCGGCTGACGCAGAGTTCATGTGTGCGCGCCAGCACGGCCGGGATGCGACCCCCGGTGGCTCTGCCGTTAAGCTTCGGGGCAGCCGCGTCGCGGAAAGTTGCAGATGGTAGCTGCAGGGTCACAGACTGGTGGAACTTCCGGCGGGCAGCCGCCGCCTGGCGCTGGAAGGACCCGGCACGCAGCCGGGCACGCAGCCGGGCAGACAGCCGGCAGGCGGCCGAGGCAGCTGCGAAGCGGCGCTTGCACCGAAAGCAGCCCGCAGGACAGCACACCACCCGGGTACGGAACCGGACATGAGATGCCATGCCAGGAAATGTTAAATGGATCTGAGATAAAGAGGCCCACCGGGTCAATGAAGGCTGTGCCATACTCGATCGGGGAAGCGGCCTCCCTGACGGAACGCACTCAGGTAAGGACCGTAGTGAACCTCTCGTCGTATGCAGAGCTAGCGGTTCGCCTCGCCAACACCGCTGCTCAGGCTCCCGAAGAGCCTGACTCGCTCGGCACCCCTGCGGCGTGCGCCAGCGCTCTTGGCGATTGCCTCGCAGGGCCAGTCACCCGGCGCGATCTTGTCGTGCTCCAGCACCTGCGCGACGAGTTCGTCGCCATTTTTACTTCGGCAGCGGCCGGCGACGACAAAGGCGCCATCGACCGATTGAATATGCTGCTAATCCAGTACCCGATCCAGCCGGAACTGGTCAACCACGACGACCAGCGCTGGCACGTTCACCTTGCCGCTCACGGTTCAGTCGCGGACCGGCTCGGCGCGGGCGCGATCATCGGCATGGCGCTGACTGTTTCGCTGTACGGCGTCAACCGGCTCGGCGTCTGCGCGATCGCCTCCTGCCATCGGGTGTTCATCGACTCCAGCCCAGGGCGGTCTCGCCGCTACTGCACTGAGCATGTGACAGCAAAGGGAAACGTGAGCACGTTGCGTAGGCAGCCGACCGCCGAGTCAGGCCGGGCCACGCCAGCCGCGAGCTAACCGCGCGCGCACCGCCAAATCAGCTGCCGCTCCCCCATGCTGACGTTCGTCGCCTCGTCCGCCAGCACCGCGTCGCGCATAGCACTGAACCAGCCGCGCGCTGAACAGGGTCAACCACCAACAGCCGCCGGTGCCACTCGCCAGCAACTCGTTACATTTTCTTTACCGCGTGCCACGAGCGCCAGCTCCCGCCGCGTTGGCAACTGCCTGGCCGCATGCCCGCTGACCTCCATTTATGCGGCACGCAGAGGCAGCAGAGACAACGAGCTGCGCAACGTTTTAGTGACGCACGTTACCGAAATGACGCCAAGTGACTTCTTCTCATGGCCCAAGTCGATCATTACCATGAGGCCTACTCGCGGGGCGTATGGCCCACGTATGCGAAGCGAAAGGGTTCGGTCATGTGTCTCGATCATGAGGACGCCGGACGAATAGAACAGCGCGCATATCGCGAGTGCTCGCACCGACCGTCCAGCCCGGCGGGAACGGCAAGCCCCGGAAGCGCATCGTGACCTATCTGGTCCGACTCTCGGACACGGCCCGCTGCGCGGAAGTCTCCTCGCTGACTTTGTCGGCTTATCTCATCTGGAGGAAGTCTTGGCTACGGAAGCCCCTGGCGTAGCGCCAACCGGGGAATACCACCTTCATCGCAAGGTGGGATTGCGCGGGATGACGCTCGTCTCACTCGGTTCCATCATTGGCTCCGGCTGGCTGTTCGGAGCCCTCGGCGCGGCCACACTCGCTGGCGGTGGCGGCTCGCTACTGACCTGGATCATCGCCGCGGCTGTACTCGGTTTGCTCGCGCTGGTGCATGCGGAACTCGGCTCGACTTACCCGGTATCCGGCGGGACGGCGCGATTCCCTTTCATGGCCTTCGGCGGGCTTGGCGGCTTCACCGGCGGCTGGATGGCGTTCATCCAGGCGGTGACGATCGCGCCGATCGAGGTCGAGGCATCACTGAGCCACCTCCAGGCCAAGTTCCCGACTGGCTTCCACGTGTACACCGCCACCGGGACGCTAACCCTAGCTGGAGTTCTCTGGGGCCTGCTGTTCATGGCGTTCTTCACGATCGTCAACACCCTCGGCGTGCGCTGGCTGGCTGAGACGAACAGCATCGCGATGATCTGGAAGCTGCTGATCCCGACCACGACCATCTTCGCGCTGCTGTTCACCTCGTTCCACAGCGGCAACTTCACTGCTGGCGGCGGCTTCGCTCCCTACGGTGCCCACGGCGTCCTGGCGGCACTGTCAGCCGGAGTCATCTTCGCGGCAGAAGGTTTCGAGCAGTCGATCCAGATCGGCGGCGAGACGAAAAACCCGCAGCGCAATATTCCGCGCGCGCTGCTGATCGCGATGCTCATCGGAACCATTTTCTACCTGTTGCTCGATTTCGCGTTCGTCGGCTCGATTAATCCCGCGAACCTGGTGCACGGCTGGGCACAGCCGATTCCAGGCGTCGCGAAGCTCGGCCCGTACATCTCACTCACCACTCAGGCAGGCCTGGGCTGGCTGGCCACGCTGCTGGTTATCGACGCCGTCGTCTCCCCTGGCGGCACCGGACTGGTCTACCTCGGGACCTCGTCCAGGCTGTCCTACGGCCTTGGCCGTAACGGCTACTTCCCGAAGATCATCAGCAAGATCAGCTCGCGGGGCGTCCCGCTGGTCTCTATCGGCATCTGCTTCGTGGTCGGCATGCTGACGTTCCTGCCGTTCCCGGACTGGTTCAGCCTGGTCGGCCTGATCACGTCGGCCACGGTCATCATGTACGCGATGGCTCCGCTCGCCCTGGCAGGGCTTCGGAAGCAGGATCCTGACCGGCCACGCGGCTACCGGCTGCCCGCCGCGTGGCTGCTGAGCCCGCTCGCCTTCATAGCCGCCAACATCGTCGTCTATGTCTCCGGGTACAGCACCATCTTCTGGCTGGAAATGTTCATCGTGGTCGGCTTCATCATCTTCGCGCTCTACCAGGTAAGCCTGCCGGCCGAGAAGCGGACGATTCTCGACCTGCGTTCGGCGTACTGGATCCTGCCCTGGCTCGGCGCCCTGCTGGTCATCTCCTGGCTGGGCCGCTACAACGGCGTGCCCCCCACAGTGTTCGGCCTCACTCTGGTCGCCACCGACCGCCTCGGTGAGTGGTACGACCTGCTCGCTGTGGCCGGGATGAGCCTGGGTATCTACTACTGGGCCACCAACACCGCCATGACAAGAGACAAGGTACAGGCGGCCGTCAGCGAGGTCGAAAGCGAAGCTTCGATCGAGCTAGAGTCGCACCTCGTTACGTAGTAACTGCTCGCATCACGATCGGGGCGGGCCGGGGAAACCCCGGCCCGCCCCGAGGCGTTTCCCAGCAGGGTCCACTAATTCCTGGCGCGCCAATACCGCACGATGACCGTCGCCAGAATCATCTGGGCGGGAACGGGTCCGAACATCCGGCTGTCGACCGCTGCGGCTGCGGTGTTCTCGGACTCAAGCCACCAGCCGTCTGGCAGCTCGCGCGCTGCCCGCTTGACCAGCAGCAGATCGGGCTCGCCAGGATGCCGCGCCACGACCAGCTGGCCCGGCCGGACCCGTGGCGGGCGGTCACGAGCGAACCCGCGCCAGGTCAGCAGCCAGTCGCCAGGGTGCAGAGCCGGCTCCATCGACCGTTCCGCAACAGCGACTCGCCATAGCGGCCAGCGCATGCATGCCTCCCGCGCGGCCAGAATTCGCCAACGTTGTACTGTCGGAACCCAAGCCAATGATCTGAGATGAGAGAAGGAGATCAATGAGGCTGCTCGCACGTCTCCTCGCGCCGAAGGTTATCGCGCACGCCCACTGTGACCTTCCGTGCGGCGTCTACGACCCCGCGCAGGCGCGCATCGAGGCCGAGTCCGTCAAGGCCATCTGCGAGAAGTACCAGGCAAACTCCGACCCCACGTTCCGCACTCGCGCGATTGACATCAAGGAACAGCGGTCCGAGCTTGTCAAGCACCATCTGTGGGTTTTGTGGACCGACTATTTCAAGCCGCCGCATTTCGAGAAGTACCCGCAGCTGAACCAGCTGTTCAACGAGGCGACCAAGCTCGCCGGCGCGGGCGGCACTAAGGGCAGCACCGACGTCAGCAAGGCGGACGAGCTGCTCGGCAAGATCGAGGAGATCAGCAAGATCTTCTGGGAGACCAAGCAAGGCTGAGCAACGGCACGATGCTGATCGGCGGGCCCTTCGCGGCCCGCCGTTCTCAGTGGTAGCGCACGCGATTGCATAATGACCTAGCCGGCGTCGGATGCAGTCGGATGGTCACTGTAAGTTGCCTACAGAGGCCAGTGCCTTCGCAGGCGGCTTATGCGGCATCTTTCGGGGAGGGCATTAGTGACGGAGGAGACCACGACGGCGGCGGTCGCGGCGGCCACGCCGGGCCACCCCGCTACGACTGCCAGCGCTGGCGGCGGGACCGCAGCCAGCCGCGATCCGGGCGGCCGCGAGCCAGGAGCGAGCGCGGTCGCCGGCCAGCTGGCGACGGCGTCTCCTCGCGGCCCTGGCAGCCTGGACCAGGTGACGGTGCGAATGCCTGCCGATGGCGCCTACTTGTCAGTGCTGCGCACTGCGACCGCCGGGCTAGCGGCCCGCCTGGACTTCACCCTCGACGACATCGAGGACTTGCGCATCGCCGTGGACGAGGCGTGCGCCATGCTCCTCGGCCAGGCGATCCCTGGCAGCAGCCTGGAATGCAGTTTCGCGCTTAGACCCAACGATATGACCATTTCGGTCTCGGTACCGTGCTTGAACCCCCGCCCCCCTTCCAGCGACACATTCGCGTGGACTGTGCTGTCGGCACTCGCTGGCAGCGTTGAGGCGCAGGCAGGACCCGGAGACAGGCTTGCCATCGTAATGCGCAAGGCCCGCCCGAATTCGAGGTCGGTGTGACGGGGGAAACAGAGGTCGCCTTGACCGAGGAGTTCGAGATGATGTCAACAGCGCCGGCCAGGGGGGGACCTGCGGCTGATGACACCGACAGCGTGCTGCCTGTGGTGATCGACCTCAGCGAGGCGGCTGAGTTGGTGGACGACCTGCCGGCCCCGCAGGTCCGGGCGCAGCACGGCGCCCGTGAGCGCGGGCACGCGCGTGAGCTGTTCGAGCGGCTGGCGACTCTGCCGCCTGGCAACGAGGAGCGGTTGCGGATCCGCAGCGAGCTCGTCGAGTTGCACCTGCCGCTGGTGGAGTACCTGGCCCGGCGGTTTCGCAACCGCGGCGAGTGGCTCGACGACCTCACCCAGGTCGCGACGATCGGCCTCATTAAGTCGATCGACAGGTTCGACCTCGAGCGCGGCGTCGAGTTCTCCACCTACGCCACGCCGACCATCGTGGGCGAGATCAAGCGCCACTTCCGGGACAAGGGCTGGGCCGTGCGGGTGCCGCGGCGGTTGCAGGAACTCAAGCTCGCGCTGGCCAAGGCCATCGGGGAGCTGGCGCAGAACCTCGGTCGCGCGCCTACCGTCGCCGAGCTGGCCGGGCATTTGCAGATGAGCGAGGAAGAGGTGCTGGAGGGACTCGAATCCGCCAACGCCTACTCGACGGTGTCGCTGGACGCACCGGACTCCGGCGATGACGACGCGCCGGCTGTGGCCGAGTCGCTCGGCATGGTCGACGAGGCCCTGGAGGGCGTCGAGTACCGGGAGTCACTGAAACCGCTCCTAGAGCAGCTACCGCCGCGGGAGAAGCGAATCCTGCTGCTGCGATTCTTCGGCAACCTGACCCAGTCTCAGATCGCTACTGAGCTTGGCATCTCGCAGATGCACGTCTCCAGGCTGCTGGCCAGAACACTCGCCCAGTTGCGTGACGGCCTGACAAGCGACGAGTAGAGCCACTCAATTTGGTGCTTGATCGCCTCTTCCCGCGTGGCATAGATGTTGTTGTCACTGGCGGCGCCCCCAGCACCCAGAGCGCGATATAGGTTCTTTTCGGCTATTAGCGCTGATTGCTCTTCTGCTGCTTCTCGGGTTGCCCGGTCCTGCCGGGCGTCAGGGTTTCGACGCTGCCGGGCGCCAGCAATGCGGCGAATCCGACAATAGATACGACAATAAGTGGAATACCCCACTCGTACTTGGCCGCCTGCAGCAAGTAAATGGCCACGATGCCGGCGAACAGCTGAGTTAGCATCGCGGGCGTCCTCGACCAGCGCCGGCCGCGCTGAACGCCGCGCGCCACCAAAGCGAGTGCGGCCGCGGTGCCAATACCGATCAAGGTCAGAGCAACGCCGCTGGCGGTCTCGTAGGAGCGCCCCGAGCCGGTGTCGATTCCGGCCAGGATCGAGACCGCGAGCACCGTGGCAGCCTCGACGGCTTGGACGATCGCGGCGCATATCACGCTGCGTGGCGCCGTTACCGGCCGGGCCTGCTGGCTTGGCCCCGTAACCGGGGCGGGGCGGGGCCCTAGCGGCGTGCGGGGCGGCGCATGGCTAGCCTTAGGCCGTGCGCGCCCTTTTGATCGTGAACCCATACGCCACCTCCACAACCCGGCAACGGCGCGACGTCATCGCCCGGGCCCTCGCCTCCGCGGTCGACCTCGAGGTCGTGGAGACACGTTACCGGGGAGAAGCCACCGCGCTTGCCGCGACCGCCGCCGCCGACAAGTTCGGGCTCGTCATGACCCTGGGCGGGGACGGCACCGTGAACGAGGCTGTCAACGGCATCCTTGGCAGCCCTGATGACCCCGATGGCCGGACAGATGCCGCGGACCTGCCCGCGCTGGCTGCCCTGCCGGGCGGCAATGCCAACGTGTTTACCCGGGCATTGCAGTTGCCGTCCGACCCGGTCGACGCGGCCGGGCGGCTGATCGAGGACCTGTCCAGCGGGCGGGAGCGCTGCATCGGGCTCGGCACAGCGAATGGCCGCTACTTCACATTCAACGCGGGCATAGGCCTGGACGCCGAGGTCGTGCGTGCCGTCGAGGGCAGGCGCGCACGCGGTCAGGTGCTGACACCGGCGCTGTTCTTCACCACGGCGTTGCGCCAGTTTTACAGCGTCACCGATCGCCGTCACGCGGCCATTTCGATTACCGAGCCCGCTGGAGTGTGCCCGGAGATGGCTTACCTGTGCATCGTGTCGAACTCGGCACCATGGACCTATCTCGGCCGCAGGCCGGTCAATACCAGCCCGCGGGCGAGCTTCGATACCGGGCTTGACCTGATGGCGCTGCGGCGCCTGGGCACAGTCAGCACGCTGCGGACCTTGCGCCAAATGATGGCCAACCGGACCGAGGCACCGCGTGGCCGGTCCGTCGCTAATGGACATGATCTGGACTCGATCGTGCTGACGGCCGAACGGCCGGTGGCATTCCAGCTCGATGGCGAGTATATGGGCGAGGTAGAGGTGGCCAGGTTCCGTTCAGTGCCGCGCGCCTTGCGCGTTATCGGCCTGCCTGCGGGCTAGCATTCGCATATTAACGGCGATTAACCGCCGACGGCAGATGGCAGACGCGGCATATTACTTCAATGGCTGTATAAGCCTTGGGTAAGGTGTCGAGTGCCTACGTCGGGCACGGCGCCCATGCCAGTCATGTGACTGATCTGACACCGAAATCCTGCCGAACCTTTGCCCAAGCCTCTTGCGGTTGATCGCCGACGTTTGAGAGGGTTATAACGCTCCTGGTGAACGGTGCGTTCACTCGTGCCGTGCCGGGCTGGCGACGCTTATGCGGGCGCGGTCCGGCTGCTTGCACCGCGGAGTGGCCGGGGCGCAAGCCCGGCTCGGTGTCACCGGCAGGCTCGGTGCCGCTGGTTCGCACGGCTTAGCCTGAAAGTCACGGCCTAGCTGGGTAAACGCAGCGTTTCCGGGTAACTACCGTGTCGCCGGTCAGGCCAGTACCGCCGATTTACCGTAGGCCAAGATCGATAAGCAAAAGTACACGTACCTGACATAGAACTTAGCTCGTGAAATCGTTCACAAGCGCGACGGAGCGCACAGGCCCCATCAGGACCTGAGCTCAAGGAGGAGTGGAACTCATGGACTGGCGTCACCATGCCGCCTGCCGTGACGTAGACCCGGAGCTTTTCTTCCCGATCGGGAATACCGGGCCTGCGCTACTCCAGATCGACGAGGCCAAGCAAGTGTGCCAGCGGTGCAAGGTCATGGAGCCTTGCTTGCAGTGGGCGCTCGACAGTGGCCAGGACGCCGGTGTCTGGGGCGGACTTAGCGAAGATGAACGGCGTGCGCTTAAGCGCCGTAGCAGGGTCGCCGCGCGCGCGGGAGCCTGACGTAGTGCAGCACTGAGCTGCGCCGCCTCCCACCGGAGTCGCGGCGCAGCTGCAGGCCGGGCGATAGCTGGCGTGACTAGCCTGTCAGCCCGATGGTCGGCTCAGCGCGTTAGTCGGCGGCTGGCTCACCCAGCGGAAGTTCCACCAGAACGCGCGTACCCCCACCCTCCCGCGGGGCGATCTCCAGCCTTCCGTCGAGTTCGGTCAGCACCAGCGTGCGCACGATCTGGAGCCCCAGGCTGGCCGTTGAATCAAGATCGAAATCATCCGGCAGTCCGGCACCATTGTCGGAAACCGTCAGGATTAGCCGGTTCGGCTTGCGCACAGCGGTGATCTCCAGGCAGCCGTTATTCGCCTGGCCAGGCCAGCTCAGACCGTGCTGGAGCGCGTTCTGCAGCAACTCGGTCAGCACCAGCGCGAGCGGGGTCGCGACCAGTGCCGGCAGCATGCCGAATTCGCCGCGCAAGGTCGGCGTCACCCTTGCCTCTGGCGCGGACACCTCCACCGCCATCAGGGCCACCCGGCTCGCGATGTCATCGAAGTCCGCAGCCTCGTCCGGGACGTGCGACAGCGTCTCGTGCACGATGGCGATCGATCCGACCCGGCGGACGGCCTCCTCCAGCGCCTCCCTCGCCTCCGGCGCCTGGAGCCGGCGGGCCTGCAGCCGCAGCAGGGCGGCGACTGTCTGCAGGTTGTTCTTGACCCGGTGATGGATTTCCCGGATTGTCGCATCTTTGGTTAGTAGCTCGCGTTCCCGGCGCCGCAACTCGGTCACGTCCCTGAGCAGGATCAGCGCGCCCGCCCGGGTGCCGTCGACGATCAGCGGGATGGTCCGCAGTTGCACGACCGACCCATTCGCATCTACCTCGGTCTCAGCGTGCGCCCGGCCGCTCGCCGCTACCATCAGCGAGTCATCACGGGCCTCGCGGTTCGCGCACAGCCTGGCCGTCAACGGGCCTAGAGGCTTGCCGACCAGGTCAGCGGTCAGTCCAAGCCTGCGGTAGGCGGACAGCGCGTTCGGGCTGGCGTAACTCACCTTGCCGGCCCGGCTGAGCCGCAGCATGCCATCGCCGACCCTGGGCGACCGGACGAGTGCTGGTTCCTCGCCCTGCCCGGGGAACATCCCCGCCGCCACCATCTGGGCCAGGTCGTCGGCTGCCCGCAGATAGGCAATGTCCAGGCGGCTCGGCGTCCGGGCCGAGCTCAGGTTCGTGGATCGCTCGATCACCGCGATGATGGTGTCGCCGTTGCGGACCGGAATGGTCTCGTGCCGGACTGGCACTCCCCTGGTCCATTCCGGGTCGCCCTCCCGGCAGATCCTTTTCTCCAGGAACGAGGCCGCCAGGAACGGCTGCTCAGCGCCGGGCCGCCGGGTCCCGACGATGTCATCGGGCAAGGCGGTTGGTGCCGTCGTCGGCCGCATCTGGGCCAGCGCCAGCCAGCTGCCGCCGACCGGCCACAGTTCCGCGTCATCCGCGACGTCCAGCCCCGCCGGCGGCTGTCCAGCCGCGCCCTTGCGCTCGTCGGGCAGCGGTGCCCACAGCACCAGGTCGGCGAAGGACAGGTCGGCAAGGAGCTGCCAGTCAGAAACCAGGGCGTGCAGCCAGTCCAGCTGCGCGCCGCTGATCCCGGCCTGGTCGGCGAGATCTGCAAGCGTTGGCACCTAGCCATCATCCCAGGCCGGCCGGGCGAGAGGACAACCAGAAAGCGGCACTGATACCAGCAGCTACCTGCTGGTAACGTCGCGGCCATGAGCGAGGAACAGCGCCCTGCCCATGGCGGCGCGCAGGCCGTGGCAGCGGCCCGCAGCCACGGCGTCACCACGATGTTCACCCTGTCTGGCGGGCACGTGTTCCCGGTTTATGACGGGGCAGTGACAGCCGACCCGCCGATGCGGATCATCGACGTACGGCACGAGCAGACGGCGGTGTTCGCGGCCGAGGCAACCGCCAGGCTGACCCGGTCGCCAGGGTTCGCCGTGCTTACGGCCGGGCCGGGCGTGACCAACGGGGTCAGCGGGATCACCACAGCGCATTTCAATGGCTCCCCCGTCGTGGTGCTCGCGGGCCGGGCGCCCGACGGCCGGTGGGGCTCGGGCAGCCTCCAGGAGCTGGATCATCCGCCTTTGCTTGCGCCGGTAACCAAGCGATCCTGGACCGAGCACACGCCTGGCCAGGTCGGTGCCGCGGTGGACGAGGCGTTCGCACTCGCCGCGGCGCGACACCGCGGGCCGGTCTTCCTGGACGTCAGCCTCGAGGCGCTGTACGGGACCGGCGACCCGGCCGGCCAGCCGACCGGCGCTGCCCGGACAGGCAGCGCCGCCCGGCCAGGCAGCGCCGCCAGGCCCGATCATGATGCCCTCGCGCGGATCGCGAAGTTGCTGGCTGAGGCAAGCAAACCGGTATTGATCCTGGGCTCCGATGTCTGGCTTGACGGCGCCGACGAGGCGGCCAGGGCAGCCGCCGAGCGGCTTCAGCTGCCGGTCGTTGCCAACGGCCAGGGCCGCGGCATCCTGCCGGCTGGTCACCCGCTGCTGGTGACCCGGGCCAGGTCGGTGGCGCTCGGTGAGGCCGATCTCGTCGTTGTGGCTGGCACTCCCCTCGACTTCAGGCTCGGTTATGGCAAGTTCGGGGGCCGGAACGGGACCGCCCCGGCGCGAGTCGTCCACCTGGCGGATGCCGTCAGCCAGCTGGCAACCCACTGTGACCTAGCCGCAGCAGCGTGCGGCGAGCTGGCCGCGATATTTACCGGACTGGCGGATGCGGCCGGGTCGCCCTCGGGCCGCCCAGCCTGGGCTCAGGACTGGCTGCCCCGGCTGCAGGCGGAGTGCGGGCAGGCGACCGCCGCTGACCAGCAGCTACTGCGCAGCGATGCGAACCCGATTCACCCCCTGCGCATTTACGGTGAGCTCGCCGCGCTGCTCGAGCCGGACGCCGTGGTGATCGGCGACGGTGGCGATTTCGTCAGCTACGCCGGCAAGTACATCGAGCCGCAGCAGCCTGGGGGCTGGCTAGACCCGGGGCCCTATGGTTGCCTGGGCACCGGTCTCGGCTACGCGATCGCGGCCAGGGTAGCCAGACCGGAAGCCCAGGTGGTGCTGCTACTAGGTGACGGCGCGGCCGGATTCTCCCTGATGGACGCGGACACCCTGGTCCGGCACCGGCTGCCGGTAGTGATGATCTGCGGCAACAACGGGATCTGGGGGCTGGAGAAGCACCCTATGCAGGCCCTGTACGGGTACGACGTGGCAGCCGACCTGCAGCCGGGCTGCCGCTACGACCAGGTTGTCACCGCCCTTGGCGGAGCCGGGGAACTGGTGACCCGGCCGGAGGACATCGGGCCTGCGCTGCGCCGGGCGTTCGCAGCCGGGGTGCCGTACCTGGTCAATATCGTCACCGACCCAGCCGACGCTTATCCGCGTTCCACTACAGGCGTCTGACCGGAGCGAGGCTCCGGCATAAACAGTCAAACCGAAGTGCTGCTGGCGGTGTTACTCGATCACCGCGATCAGGTCGCCCTCCTGTACGACGTCACCCTCGGCTACGGCCAGCCTCGCCAGCGTGCCGGAGTCCTCGGCGAGCACCGGGATCTCCATCTTCATGGACTCGAGAATAACCAGCGTGTCACCGTCGGCGACGGCGTCGCCCTCGGCCGCCACGACCTTCCAGACGTTGGCCACCATCTCCGCACGGATCTCGCTCACGTGCCCTCCTCGCTCGCATTCTCAACCGGCCTGCTGCTCCATCTTTACCTCCCGCCGCCCGTCACGGGCGCAGTCGGCCAACCAGCCCCGTGTCGTAATCTCCGCTGCGGAATTCCGCCGACGCCAGCAGGTCCGCGTGAAACTCCAGATTGGTCTTGATCCCGGTGATGCGGAACGCCGCGGCCGCGGCCGCGGCCCGTTCCAGCGCCTGGTTCCGATCGGTACCGTGCACGCATAGCTTGGCGAGCAGCGGATCGTAGAAGGGGGTAACGGGGTCGCCGGCGGCGTACCCTGCATCGACCCGTACTCCGGGGCCAGCTGGCGGAGACCAATCCCCGATCGTGCCCGGACTGGGCAGGAAGCGCTTGGGATCCTCGGCATAGATGCGTAGCTCCAGTGCATGCCCGGCCGGCTCGAGCTGGTCCGGGCGGAAGCTGACGTCCTGCCCGCCGGCGATCAGGAACTGCTGCTCGACCAGGTCGATGCCAGTGACGAGCTCGGTCACCGGATGTTCCACCTGAAGGCGAGTGTTCATCTCCAGGAACATGAAGTCCCCGGTGGCGACGTCGAGCAGGAACTCGACGGTCCCGGCACCCCGGTAGTCCACCGCCTGGCCAGCCTGCACTGCGGCGGCAAGCATCCTGGCCCGCAGCGGCGCGGTGACGCCAGGCGACGGCGTTTCCTCGGCAACCTTCTGGTGCCGTCGCTGCACCGAGCAATCACGCTCGCCCAGGGCGAGCACGCGTCCGTCGGCTAGGCCGAGTATCTGGACCTCGACGTGCCGGGCGCGCTCGACGAAGCGCTCGAGCAGGATGGCCGGGTTGCCGAAGAAGCGCTCGGCTCGCGATCGCGCGGTCTCGAATCCGGCCGCTAGCTGCGCCGCGTCCGCCGCCGCCGTCATACCGATGCCGCCACCGCCTGCTGCGGCCTTGATCATGACTGGATAGCCGATCTTCTCGGCCGCGGTCAGCGCCGACGCCGCGTCGGCCACTGGCTCCCTGGTGCCGGCCGCGACCGGGATGCCGGCCCGTTCCATCAGGTTCCTCGCGTTGATCTTGTCGCCCATTTGCTCGATCGATGCGGGCGACGGGCCGATCCAGGTCAGGCCTGCCGCCTCCACGCTCGCGGCGAACTCCGGATTCTCCGACAGGAACCCGTAGCCGGGGTGAACGGACCGTGCGCGGGTTTCACGGGCGGCCGCGAGCACCGCCGGGCTATTGAGGTAGCTGCTGGCCGGTGGCGGCGCACCGATGAGCACGGCCTGATCGGCCTCGCGCACGAACGGCAGCGTTGCATCGGCCTCGGAGTACACCGCTACCGAGCGCACGCCAAGACGGCGGGCGGTGGCGATGATGCGCCTGGCAATCTCGCCACGATTAGCGACAAGGACCGATTCGAGCACGCCCGGAAGCCTACAGCCGGGACGGGACCCGGCGGCCCGCGACCTCAGCCAGCGCCGCGACGACGACGCTGTCGTACTGGACAGGATCGAGCCGCATCCGGTCGAGCGCGGCGGCCGACCGTTCCCTGTCGGTCGAGCTGCCCACCATGTCGTCAAACGCGTTCGCCGCTCGGATGATCATGCTGCCGAGCGGCGGCCGCGGATCATCCCCATGGGCCTGCCAGTTCTGGCAGCGGACGAGCTCGGCCACGTCGTCAAGGACACCGGCCTGGCGGATCACATCCGCGCCGAGGTCGGCGATCCGCTGCTGGTCGACTGTGGAAACAAGCACGGTGGCGCCACCGGGTATCGGGTCTCGCAGCGACAGCTGGCCGATATCGTGCATCAGCGCCGCATACTCCAGGGCCAGCAGTTCCGGCTCGGGCATGCCAAGGCTCCGTCCCACGCCGACAGCGAGCCTGCTGACGCGCAGCGCGTGACCCTCCTCCACGTAGCCAGCCACTTCGGTCACACGCGCAAGGGACCGGACCGTCTGCAGGTAGGTCGCACGGATCCCGGCGTAGCGCCGGAACGCCACCTGGGTGACCAATAGCGGCCCGAGGAAGACAACGAGCTCTGTCAGCCCCATCACCTCGGCGCCGAGCACGGTGATGACGACCGAAGCCCCGATGGCCAGGCCCAGCGGCCATTGCAACCGCAGCTCGTCCAGCATTGCGACCGAGAATCGCGCGCCGACGCGGTCAGCCCGGATCAGCGCGCCGACCAGCGCATCTACCAGCCAGCCAAAGGCAACAAGCGGCACGATCACGCAGAGCGTCAGCTCCCACCCCCGGCCCGCGAAGGTGTTCGCGAACGGACGGAAGCTGAATGCGACGCAGGCGACTGCCACCAGCCGGGTGGCTATCCCGACGGCGCCGGCCTGGCGGCCGGCCGCGATATGCGGCAGCGCGCCGACCGCCATGCCGACCGCGCACACCGCGATCACCAGCAGGGCGGTTTGTTTCCCCATGGAGAATGGGGAGACTTTCGGCAGCTTCACCAGCAGTGCATAGGACAGGCAGCCGACCATGGCGATGGGCGCGGCCTCCCGGCCGCCGGGCAGCGCCAGTCGAAGCAGCTCGCCGAATGCGATGAAGCCGCCGAACGCCAGGGCAACATCCCACTGGATCTGGTTCTCCAGCGTGCAGTACGCGAAGGAGGCGATCACCAGCATCGCGGCGGCGGCCAGCAGCAGCAAACTGCCGGAGTCCATTGTCTGCCAGTAGGCAAGCCGGTCCGGTGGCGGGCCGACAGCGGCGCTGCTGGTCAAGGAATCACCACCTGCAGTGGCGCAGTGGGGTCGTCATGATCCTGCACGGTGACGGTGGTCAGGTCAGCCGGCGCGCCGGGCGGCTTCGGCAGCTGCCAGCCCTCTTCGCCTAAGGCGGCTATGAACGCCTCCACCATTAGCGGGTCGAACTGCGTGCCCGCCCCTCGGCGCAGCTCGCCGACGGCCAGGTCGATAGGTTTCGCAGCGCGGTACGAGCGGGTCGAGGTCATCGAGTCGAACGCGTCGGCGACGGCGATCACCCGGGCGAACTCGGGTATCTCGTGGCCGGCGAAGCCCATCGGGTAGCCGCGGCCGTCGATCCGCTCGTGGTGGTGCATGATGCCGGCCAGTGCTTCGGTCAGGAAGCCGATCTCGCGGACAATCTCCAGGCCGCGCATCGGATGCAGCTGAATGGCCGCGAACTCGTCTTCGGTCAGCGGGCCTTCCTTCTGCAGCACCTGCGTCGGCACCCCGAGTTTGCCGACGTCGTGCAGCATCCCGGCGAACATGATCGCCTCGGTCCGGTCCGCGCTCATCCGGATCTTGCGGGCAATCATGCCGACTCCGCGGGAGACGCGATCGCCATGGCCCCGGGTGTAGAAGTCCTTGGTCTCGACGGCCTGGCATAGCGCGTTCATGGTGGCCGCGTAGGCTCGCTGCTGCTCGGCGAACTGCCCCATCGCCCAGCGGGCGACAAACAGCGGCACCAGCACGATCACTGCCGCGAACGCATCCATGACCTGCCATAGCGAGGCGATCACTAGCCCGAGCGAGGCGTAAGCAAAGTCGGAGACGAGCAGCAGCGGGAGGCTGGACTCCAGTGTCTCGCGCCCCGGCCTGCCCGGACCCCGGTTGACTCGGTACATACCCCAGATCAGGGCATGGTTGGCCAGCACGTGCGCCGCCGCAGCGGCGGCGAACGGCAGGATGATCTTCGGGAAGTAGTACGCATGAGGCAGGCCGACCATGCCATGCAGTGCCACGTAGGCCTTGCCCGCGGCCAGTCCGGATAGTGCGTGCATTGCCCCGTTGAATAGCCGCTCGGCCAGCTTGCGCTGGCGCCGCAGACTGAGCACGGCCACCGCCCCGACAAGCGCGGCCGCGACCGGGCCAAGCAGGACGACCGCAGCTAGCGTGGCCGAGGAGCTCGGTGACCACTTGGTCTGCCGGGATGCCAGCGGCGCCGGGCTCGAGTCGCAGACGAGGAACAGCAGCTGCAGGACGATCAGGTCAACTAATGGATGCGTGATGCCGTCGGGCGGCATCGCCACGGTCCGGGCCACCAGCGCTGCCGTGACTAACACGACCAGGCCGATGTAGAGCCACGCGGCCCGCGAAACCATGCCGTGACCCCCTCGTTGCCGTGCAGACCCCGGCGGGGGCGCAGGAACTGCGATCACAGGTAACCTGGCGCCCCGCTATCGCGACTTAGGGTAACGCCATCGTCCGGATTCCCGCGGGCTCCCGCACAATGCGAGCCAATAGTAGTCAGACGACTGCGTAACGTGATGACGACAGGCCGCTCCGAACCGGCACATTCCCGATCGGGCTGCCTACTCCGCCAGCACCTCGGTGCCCTCGATCTCTGACCGGACGGCCGCGATCCGCATCATGACCTTCGCGCGCAACTCACCCGGCACGGCTTCCTGGCCGCAGCATTTGTGCACCAGCTTCTTGACGAGCTCCTCCAGGCCGTACTCGCGCAAGCACGGCCCGCACTCCTCCAGGTGCACGCGGATCTGCACGTAGTCGCTGTTCTCCATCTCTCCGTCGAGATAGGAGTAGACCGTCGCGAGCACCTCCGTGCACGGCACGTCATGCGGTTTGCCGCAGCTCATCTCGCGTCCTTCCCTGACGTGTCGTCCGGCGACTGCGCCGTCGCGGGGGCGGCCGGCGCCGCCGCCAGGATGCCCTGATCCGACGCGTAATCCTGAAGCAAGTCGCGGAGCTGGCGGCGGCCACGGTGCAGCCGCGACATGACGGTCCCGATTGGGGTGCCCATAATGTCGGCGATCTCCTTATAGGAGAACCCTTCGACGTCGGCCAGGTAGACGGCAAGCCGGAAATCCTCCGGCAGAGCCTGCAGGGCAGCCTTTATGTCGGAGTCAGGCAGCCGCTCCAGCGCCTCGGTCTCGGCCGATTTCAGCCCGCCGGAGGTATGCGACGCCGCCCGGGCAAGCTGCCAGTCCTCAATTTCCTCTGTCCCCGACCGCTGCGGCTCGCGCTGCCGTTTGCGGTAGTTGTTGATGAAGGTGTTGGTGAGGATTCGGAACAACCATGCCTTCAGGTTCGTACCAGCCTGGAACTGGTGAAAAGACGCATATGCCTTGGCAAACGTCTCCTGCACCAGGTCCTCGGCATCTGCCGGATTACGGGTCATCCGCATTCCGGCTGCATAAAGCTGGTCGAGGAACGGCAGCACGTCGTCTTCGAACCGCTTACTGCGCTGCTCAAGTGTCTCGGGGACCGGACCCACCCCTTCCGGGATAGAGGGCTGCAGCAAACCAGCCTGCAAGCCGCCTCGCCGGGAGGATACAACGCCGACCGTCATCACATTGCGCGCGACCGCCCCGAACGAATTAACAAGGGCATCAGGACGGGCCTGGCAACTGGCTAGAGACACGTGCGGTCAAACGCGATGCCCTCCGTCTTCATTCCGCCGCGGCCAGGCTTACCCAGGCGCTACCTCCGCTGCCGGTCAAGCTTCCCCTGGCAAGCCACGCACCGGGCTGCCTCCGGCTTGGCCTCCAGCCGCCCCTCGGGCACTACCGAGCTGCAGTCCACGCACGTCCCGTAAGTGCCCAGATCGATGCGGCGCAGGGCGGCGAGCACGTCCGACCGCTGCCTCCTGGCGACGGCGAGCACGGCCTCCGACCGCTCGTTCTCTGAGAGGTTCGCGCCAGCATCCGCCGGATCCTGGGGATACTCGCTCGAGCCCTGGTGCTGGTCGGCTGATGCCTTCAGCACCATGATCGACCTGTCCAGCTCCGTGCGAATCCCCTCCAGCAGGTCGCGTGCCGTCTTGGCATCCATGCGATGCTCGCCTCCTTCCGCAACTGCCGGCCGCGCGCGACGGGTATAGCGCCGTCGGCCGGAATGCTGGCCTAGAACAGCGCCTGGTTGTCCCATGCGCCCGTGGCGCCGTCGTCTCTCCCGCCGTCAGGCGCGGCGCTGCGCGCCACCGCTAACGGCGCGACGGGTTCTGTCCCCATCGGCTCGATGAGCTGTGGGCCGTTGTTACGTACCGAGTTGACCGCGGTCGAAACCGGATAAGTCAGCAGCCCGCTGACTGCAGCAGGCGCTAGCAGTGACCGCAGGTCCGACACGTCACCATTAGCCGGATCGAGCCAGTCCGACCACTTGCTTGGATCGATGATCATTGGCATCCGGTCGTGGATCATGCCCAGCTCATCGGGCGCGCTGGTGGTGATGACGGTGGTCGTCCAGAGCCACGCATCCTGGTCGTCCCTGGCCACGGCGGGATCGCGCCACAGTTCATACAAGCCCGCCAAAGCCAGTGCGCGCCCGTCCTTGCGGCTTATGTAGATCGGCTGCTTGGCGGCGCCGGGCTGCGCCTGCCATTCGTAGTACCCGTCGGCCGGCAGCAGGCACCGCCGCTTGGCGAAGGCGCGGCGAAATGCGGGCTTCTCGGCCACCGTCTCCGCCCTGGCATTGATCATCCGGCTGCCGATCTTGACGTCCTTCGCCCAGAACGGCACCAGGCCCCAGCGAACAACGCGTAGCTGTCGCTCTGGCCCGGATCCGTCACCGACTAGACCGGCGTTTTCACCGACGGCCTCGGGTGCGCCGTCATCCTGGCCCGGCCCCAGCCGGCGGCTGAGCACCGCGTATACGGGCTTGGTTGGCGCGACGTTGTAGTCGGGCGCCAGCGGCTCGGCCACCGTGTCGCGTTGCACGCTGAACTCCTCCAGGAGCTCGATGCGCTTTCGCGTCGATGCATACCGACCGCACATGTCCTCACCTGTTAACCGGCTAGCTCACTCGGCTACGTCCAGAATTCGCTAGTTCATAGCCAAGATCCGGCTATGCCAAACCTTGCCGAGATTTCCTGATTCATTCCGGCTCGCAGCACAGCGGGTGTCTGATTGTCGCTCCGCGCGGCCGGCCACGTCTAGACGCGCCGTGAGCCAGTACTCTCTGGGGCATGCATGCCTCGGGCCACGCTGCCGCCGGATGGGCGGCGCCGCCGGCCACCGCCGCGGTACATGCCAGCGTGCGGTTGCCAGGCTCGAAGTCCATGACCAACAGGGCGCTGATCCTCGCGGCACTCGCTGATACCCCCACCCAGATACTCCGGCCATTGCTGGCCCGCGACACCGACCTGATGGCCAACGCGATCAGGGCGCTCGGCGCCACGGTGGAGACTGGCGGCGGTACCCTCACTGCGCCAGCCTGGACCGTGATTCCTGGCTGGGCCGCGCGCAAGACCACGGTTGATGTCGGGAACGCGGGTACCGTCCTGCGATTCGCGCCGCCCGCGGCTGCGATCGCGATGGCCGACGTCGAGTTCACCGGCGACCCCCGTGCCTCCCAGCGCCCGGTCGCTCAGTTGCTGGCCGCGCTCCGTCAGGCAGGCGTCGAGATCAGCGATGGTGGTCGCGGCGCGGTTCCCTTCATCGTGCACGGGCGCGGCCGGGTCCGCGGCGGCACTGTCAGGCTGGACGCATCGTCCTCATCGCAGCTGGTGTCGGGGCTGATGCTGGCGGCGCCCCGATATGCCCATGGCCTGGAGATCGTGCACCGGGGCCGGCGGATCCCGTCGGCCCCACACATCGCGATGACCGCTGCCATGCTGACGAACGCCGGCGCGGTGGTCGAGAACGGCGCAGCCGGGAACGGTACAACCGGGAACGGCAGTACTGCGACACCCGGCCACTGGCGGATCCGGCCGGGACGGCTGGCGCCCGGGACGATCACGATCGAGCCGGACCTCTCCAATGCGGCGCCGTTCCTCGCCGCCGCGCTTGTCACCGGTGGCACCGTGACGATCCCTGGCTGGCCGGCGGCAAGCCTGCAGGCAGCGAGCCAGATCCTGGCTGTGCTTAGCCAGATGGGCGCTGTCTGCACGCTCACCGCCGCGGGCATGCGGGTCGAGGGCACCGGCCGGATCCACGGCATCAGCGCCGATCTGCGCGACGTGAGCGAACTGGCTCCGGTGCTGACCGCGCTGGCCGCGCTGGCCGACTCGCCCTCAGAGTTCAGCGGCATCGGCCACATGCGCCTGCACGAGAGCGACCGGCTGGCCGCGCTGGCGGCCGAGATCGGCGCGCTCGGCGGCTTGGTCACCGAGCTCCCCGACGGCCTGCGCGTACAGCCCCGGCCGCTGCGGGCTGGAGCCGACCCGTTCGACAGTCATGACGATCACCGGCTGGTCATGGCCGCCGCTGTCCTCGGTCTTGCCGTTCCGGGCCTGCGGGTTAACAACGCTGAGACGGTCGGCAAGACGTTCCCCGCCTTCAGTGCGCTGTGGCAGCAGATGCTGGACGGCGGAAACTGAGCCGGGTAGTCGGCCACGCCGGCATCGATGAGGACGACGTGCGGGTCCGGCCGGGCAAGGGTTCGAGGCCACGCACGAGGAGACGGCCGGCACATGAGGACGCGATCGAGGCGTTCGTGGCCGGCGTCGACCGCGGCCGGTACCGCTGCTGGGTCGGTGACCGGGCCGTTACCGCCATGAAGGCCCGCGAACTCGGCCGGCACGGTGTCGTGGTCGGCGACTGGGTGAGCCTGTCCGGCGACGTCTCGGGCCAGCCCGGCACGCTGGCCCGCATAGTTCGCGTGCAGCAGCGGACGTCGGTACTGCGCAGGTCCGCGGAGGACGACGATCCGGCCGAGCGAATCGTCGTCGCCAACGCCGATCAGCTGGCGATTGTCAGCTCGCTCGCCGACCCGCCGCCGCGGCCGCGGCTGATCGACAGGTTCCTCGTTGCCGCCTTTGACGCAGGCCTTGAGCCGCTGCTCTGCCTAACCAAGGCCGACCTGGCCGGGCCGGACGAGCTGATCGCCGCTTACCAGCCGCTGGGCGTTCGCTTCGTGGTGCTGAGCAGGCCGTTCGGCACTGCGCTCGACGACCTGCGGGGGTTGCTGACCGGCCGCCTCAGCGTCCTGGTCGGCCACTCCGGGGTCGGCAAGTCGACTCTGGTCAACGCTTTGCTACCGGACGCCGACCGGGCCGTCGGGGCGGTCAGCCCGGTCACCGGGCGCGGGCGGCACACCTCCTCATCCGCAATCGCGCTGCCGCTGCCTGGCGGCGGCTGGATCATCGACACACCGGGGCTGCGCAGCTTCGGCCTCGCATACGTGGCCGCCGACCGGGTGGTGTCTGCGTTTCCTGAGTTCGCCGAGGCTATCGCCAGCTGCCCGCCCGGCTGCAATCACCTTGAAGCGGGCTGCGCGCTGGACGCCTGGGTGGCTGAGCACGGGGGGCCCGCATCCGCAGCCAGGCTTGACTCACTGCGCCGCCTGCTGCGCAGTCGCGAGGGCCTTGATCCGGCTGATGGGCCCGATTTCTAGTCCGGGCGGCAACACCGGCTCAGGCATGGCAACTGCGGCCCAAATAGCGCTAGCGTTGCCCGGCATGGCGGCTTTTGATGGCGACCTGGGATTCGCGCACGTCCTGGCGGACGCCGCGGACGACATCACCATGCGCAGGTTCCGCGCGCTCGACCTGCGAGTGGAAGCCAAGCCGGACCTGTCGCCGGTGACCGACGCGGACCTGGCCGTCGAGGAGTCGCTGCGTAACGTGCTCGGCCGGTCCAGGCCGCGGGATGCGATGCTCGGCGAGGAGTTCGGCCGGACTGGCTCCAGCACGCGCTGCTGGGTCATCGACCCGATTGACGGAACGAAGAACTTCGTCCGCGGCGTCCCGGTGTGGGCGACGCTCATCGGCCTGATGGCAGAGGACGAGGTCATCATGGGCGTGGTGACCGCGCCGGCGCTCGGCCGGCGGTGGTGGGCGGCCAGGGACGGCGGCGCGTGGACCGGGCGCAGCATGACAAAGGCCGCCGCCTGCCGGGTCTCCAAGGTGCAGAGCCTGTCCGATGCTTCGTTTTCTTATTCAGGGCTCGCCAGCTGGGAAGAGCAGGGCCGGCTTAACGAACTGCTAGGACTGAGCCGCAAGGTCTGGCGGACGCGGGCATATGGAGACTTCTGGTCTCATGTGCTCGTCGCCGAGGGAGCCGTTGACATCTCGGCCGAAACCGCCGTCTCGCTGTGGGATCTGGCTGCTTTGCAGATCATCGTCGAGGAAGCGGGCGGCGCATTCACCGACATAGCCGGCACGCCGCGCCCGGACGGCGGCAGCGCCGTCTGCACCAATGGCCTGCTCCACTCCGAGGTGCTGAGCCTGCTGGCGCTGGGGGGCCAGGACTTGCCCTGAGCCGCATTCGGGCGGATGCTGGACAGCATTGGCAGTCACAAGCGCACAAGCACCCAGGCCGCTGTCGCGCGCAAGCACGGCCGCTCGGGCGCGAGAGGAGCGATGCACCATGAACGTCCGGGACGGCATGACCAAGGTTGTCCTCAGCGTCGGCCCAGCGCACACCCTTCGCCAGGCTGCCCGCCTCATGTCCGGTCAGCGGGTCGGTGCGGCCGTAGTGGTGGACTCCACGCAGGCCGGCATCGGGATCCTCACGGAACGGGACATTCTCGATTCCGTGGGAGCAGGCCAGGACCCGGACGCCGAACTGGTTGCCAACCACCGGACCGCTGACGTGGTCTTCGCCGCACCCGATTGGACGCTGGAGAAGGCGGCCGCCACGATGATGGCCGGCAACTTCCGCCATCTTGTCGTCGTGGACGGACAGGAGGTGACCGGCCTGCTGTCGATGCGCGACATCGTGCGTTGCTGGGCCAGCCATGACGCCAGCGTGGCTGGCGGGGTCTCGGTCACCGCCTAGGTCCCGTTCGGCGTGCGTGGCTCAGGGCCGCCGGTAACGGAGCACCGCGATCGGCGTGAATAGCAGGACCAGCAACCCAGACCAGGCGAGCGCGAGTCCCACGTCGCTGCCGGAGCCGACGAGCAGCGAGCGCACCGCATCGACCATCGGCGTGATCGGCTGGTACTTCGCGAACGGCTGCAGCCAGCCTGGCATCGACGTGGCTGGCACGTAGGTGCTGGAGATGAACGCGAAGATGAACGCGATCAGCGACATGCCTTGCGCCGCCTGAGCATTCGGCGCGAACAGGCCCATCACGATGAACACGATCGTGAACACCACCGCGAAGACCACGCATAGCCCAAGGGCGGCGAGCCCGTCCAGCAGCGAACCCGGCAGCCGGAACCCGAACAGGAAGCCGAAGGCCGCAGTCGAGAGGACCGACCACACGTTCGTCGTCGAGTCGGCGAGCGTGCGACCCAGCACCAGGGAGAAACGCGGCACAGGCAAGGACAGCATTCTGTCGGTGAAGCCCGCAGCCCGGTCCTCGGCGACGGCCACGGCGATGCCGCCGCCAGTGAACAGCACGATTGTTGCCACATAAGCCGGCACGAGGAAGCCGACGTAGCTCGCTCCGGCCGCGTGGATGGCACCGCCGAACACGTACCTGAAGCTGAACAAGAACAGCGCTGACTGCACGATGCCCATGACGCTCAGGCCTGGTGTCCGGATGTATTTCCGCAGCGCCCGGAGCGCGACCTGCAAGGCAGCCGAGGTCGCGCCAGGCGGCCTGGCCGGCCGGGTGATCACCTGGGTCATCGTCATCGCATACTCCGTTCGGTGAGCTCGCCAGCGCGGGCCGGATGCGCGGCCGACTCGCCAGTGAGGGTCCGGAAGACTTCGTCCAGGTTGGGCCGCCGCAGGCCGATCTCGTCGACCGTGATCGCGGCATCGCGCAGGTAACTGATGACTGCGGCGAGCTCGGCTGTCCCGCCTCGCGCCGGGCCCGTTACCTGCCGCCCGGCCGGATCGATCCTGGCAGGGCTCATGGTGACGTTCTCGAGGATCTGCGCGACCAGGCCGAGCGTCGCGGGGTCGCTGACAGCCACCTCGATGACATCACCGCCGATGCTCGCCTTGAGATCGCCGAGCGGCCCGGCGGCGATCGTGCGGCCATGGTCGATGACCACGACGTGGTCAGCGAGCTCGTTGGCCTCGTCGAGGTAGTGGGTAGTAAGCAGCACGTCGGTGCCGGCCGAGACAAGACTGCCCACGGCTGCCCAGACCTCGCGCCTGCCCACCGGATCAAGGCCGGTCGTCGGCTCGTCAAGCAGCAGCAGGCGGGGACCGCCGACGAGGCTGGCGCCGAGGTCGAGCCGACGCCGCTGGCCGCCGGAGTAACCACTGCTGCGCCGGTCAGCAACCTCGCCGAGGCCGAGCTGCTCGATCACGGCCGCGGCTGCTCGCCTAGCCGCGGGCCGCGGGTGACCGAACAGCCGGGCCGTCATCTCCAGGTTTTCCCGCCCGGTCATCGTGGGCTCGACGGCAGCGAACTGGCCGGCCAGCCCGATGTCACGGCGGACGCTAACAGGATCTCGCCGGACGTCGTGCCCGCGAACTCGCAGCTCGCCGCTGGTCGGCCGCAGCAAGGTGGCGACGGTCCGGACGAAAGTCGTCTTGCCAGCCCCGTTCGGTCCGAGTATGGCCAGCACCTGGCCGCGGGGAGCGATGAGTTCCAGCCCGTCCAGCGCCGTCACCTTGCCAAAGCGAACTGTCAGGTCCCGTGCTTCAAGCATGGGCGCGGCGTCAGTGGCCGCGCTCGTCGTCGCCGCGCTCATCGGGTCGGGCCGACGACAGTCGGGTAACGCCTCACCTGGCGCGCGCGCACCGGAACTATCTCGTCGGCCGTCATGCCGAACTGCTGGGTATCGGTGCTCACTTCGTGCTCCCTTTCGCGGCCGTCAAGACCTATCTCGTTGGATGAATACCAGGGATAGTAGCCTGGCGACTAGTTTGATGGCAACTTATATCTTGGATACTAGTGAAAGAGCGGCTAGTAAGGCGGCGGCAGACGGTCCTGATCGCCGCGCACCGCGGCCGTCTGCTCGAACTCGCCGATAAGCTCAGCGGAGCGACTAGTGCCGGGTTGACTAGTAGACTCGGGTTGTGGAGGAACAGTTTCGCCCGTCGCCGCTCGCGCTGGCCGTGCTGAGCCTGCTGCACGCCGGACCGCTGCATCCGTACGCCATACAGCGATTGCTGAAGCTCTGGGGCAAGGACTCGGTCGTGAACGTCGGCCAGCGCGCAAACCTGTACAAGACGATCAAGCGGCTTGATCAGGCCGGGCTCATTGCCGTACGGCAGACCGAGCGCGCCCAGCTCTACCCCGAGCGGACCGTCTACGAGGTCACTGAAGCCGGCCGCCAGGCTGCCCACGACTGGCTGGTGAGCATGCTCGCCACCCCGCGCAACGAATTCCCGCAATTTCCGGCCGCGCTGTCGTTCTTCATGATGCTCAGCCCGGACGAAGCGCTGTCCGTACTCAAGCGCCGGGCCGAGGCTTTGCGCGCCAAGCTGGCCAGCGTGGAGGAGAACCTGGGAAGCGTGCCACCTGGCATGCCGCGGGTAGTGCTGATGGACGACGAGTACATACAGGCAGTGACGCGCGCCGAACTTGGCTGGGTCGAAGGCGTCATCCAGGATTTGCGAGTCAGGCGGCTGGACCTGGAGCTACGACGAGCTCGCCCCGTTCATGCAAGCGGATAGCGAAGTGATCACCGACCTGAGCTAACTGGCCGTCAGGTATGCGACGGCCATCCTGCACTCGCCGCGACCTTCCTCGACCAACGGGCGCAGGTGCGCGGCAAACTCGGTGGCTTCGGCCGGGCTGAGCGCGTCGTCGATCATCTCGCCCAGCGGCGGCAAGTTCGGGTTGCCTGACATATGCAGGAACCGATCCCACGGCAGCGGATCCTGCGTCGACTTCACGCTCATTCGCAGGTCCAGGCTCACGGTCTCGAAGCCCGCCCGTTCCGCCAGCCGGACTAGGTCGCGATCGTCGAAGTCGAGCATCGGGTCGGCGCCGGGCATCTGGATGGCCGCAAACGCCGCGTTCATCCTCGCCGCGATTCCAGCGATCGGACTGACGTCGTATCCGAAGAACGAGGTGCTGCCGCAGCTCTGCATGAGCGTGTTGATCGGCTCGAAGATGCTCACCCGGCCGCCGGGCCGCAGCACCCGGCGGAACGCACTGAACGCCGCCGCCTTGTCCGGCACGTAGATCAGTACCGACCGCGCGGTCACCACGTCGACCGAGCCGTCAGGGATGCGGTCCAGGCGGTCAGCAGATGCCAGCACGAACTCACAGCGCCCGAGTTCGCCGTTGGCCGCGGCGGCCGTCTGGCAGTAATCGAGCAAGTCCGCCGAAATATCAGAGAAGATGACGCGGCCCGCAGGCCCGAGCCTGTCCAGCGCGCCGAAGCCAATCAGCCCGTCACCAGTGCCGACGTCGAGCACGACGTCGTCGGGCCGCAGCGTGGCCCGGTCCAGCACCTCGTCACGTACCGGGTATAGCTCCCGGAGCACCTGGTCCCGGTAGGCGGGGTCGCCGCCGTGCCGGACATCGAGCAGCCACTGGTGCCATTTGTCGCGCTCGGTGGTCACAGTTGCCATCCTGCCGGCTTGCTAGCACGCCGGCAAGCGCCGGGATTGCTACCGGCAGCCTGTCACCCGCTGCCCGACTTGACCACTTGACGCGTCGGCGGCATTCCGCGTGACACCAGCATCGCCACGACAAACACCGAGCCGGCTGCCGGGATGCACAGCGCTGCCAGGTCGGTCACCACTCCCCATGAACTACGGGCGTTGCCAGCGAGCTCCGAGAGCCAGCAGATCGCGCCGAATCCGAGCGAACCCCCGAGGAGCAAGGCCGCGACCGTCGTCACATCGCGCGCCCTTGCCGTGGCGCCGCCTGCAAGCGTCACAATAACGACCGCAATGACGGGCAGCACGGTTTCGGGGAGGCCGGCGAACACGGCGAGCTCGGCTGTAGCCCGGAACTGAAAGTCCTGCGTTCCCCCGTCTATACCGGGCGGCAGACCGCCTGGCAGCCCTAGCACCGCATAGACGCCGGTAAGTATCTCGACAGCGGCGACCCCGAGCAGGACCCAAGCCAGCGGCTGCCGCATGCGGCGCGCCTGCTCCCAGTCACCCGAGCCACCGGCCGATCGACGTTCCATGCCAACTCCTCACTTCCGTGACAGTTCGGGCAAGCATGTCATCGTTAGCAAGGCAGACCTAGGCACGCCAAATAGCCGGGCTGGCGTTCTAACCGGGCCGCGGCGTATTGCCGGAGATGGGGCCAAGCGCCCTGACCGCTAACTAGCCGCGGCGGAGTCGCTAGCAGAACCCGTTCCCCTCCTGAGTACTGACGGCACCCCGCACGGCGAGCCTGCCAGGTGCGGGGTGCCGTCACAGCCGCGTTCTACATGCGAACGCGGAAGTACATCGTCGGGTGCCACCAGTAATTCATCGCGTGGAACCCGATCCGGGTGCCGTAGTCCTGCGCACCGAAGGTCCACCTGCCCCACTCGTAGAGCTCAACGTGACCTGGCCCGAAGAACGCCAGGTCGCCGCGGCGGGCCCGCCACTTCGGGATCCGGACAAGCCGCCAGCTGCCGAGCATCTCGTAGGTGGTTCGCGGCAACCGGATGCCGGCCGCCCGGTAGGCGGCGAAGACCAGGCCGGAGCAGTCGAACCCGCCCGGTCCGGTGCCACCCCAGATGTACGGCTTGCCGCGTTGGTGCATCGCGAAGTGCCAGACTCGCATCCGCATCCTGGCGGCGGCTGCTGCGTACTCTCTGGCCTTGCGGGCCCTGTAGCCCATGTGGGCCTTGTGGGTGGCCGGGGCCGTGACATCGGCCCGAGCCGGGATAGTAGCGCTGAACGCTACGGTTGCGGTGATTAGGACGGTGGCCACAAGCGCGGCCCGCACCACGCTGCGAATGTGAGCTGAGATACCACTCTGGTTGCAGCGAGTGATGCTTCCGTTCACACAGTACTTTCTGACGGAGTTGCGCCCGGGCGATTCACAGGCGCCTGACCTTCCGCACGATATCAGGCCGCGAATCGGCCTTAGCAGCAGATGGTGCGATACGCCGTTCAACAGAGACTGTGGCTAGGCACGATATCCGAAAACATGTGCTTACAGAGACTGCTGCTTGAACAAGTACACCTCGGCTAGATAGTGCCACTATGCGGCTCTGAACGGCGGACGTCTAAAGGAATTTCCCTAGTTATCTAGCCGATTTACTAGGAATTACATATGCTGACAGTCCTGGCGCGAGGTAACGGCTCTCGTGCCCGAGCCCTGTCCGAATACGGAAGGTAATTTCGCATGCTCAGAACGTCTCAGTCCCCCGCACGGCCGGGCCGGCGACGCTGGCCCGCTGCCGCCCTCGCCTGCGCCGCCCTCGCCGCTGCCGGCCCTGCGCTGCTCGCCGCTAGCCCGGCCTCAGGCGCCGCTGCCGCAACGGCCGCAGCCTCAGCCGCGCCGACCGCCCCGCCGCCAGTAACAGTCCTGGCCGGCAGCGCCAGCAGAGCGGACGGCGACATCTTTATCTCCCCGTTCGGTGACCAGGCCACCTACGCCAACGGACCGGAGATTCTCGACCATGATGGGAACGTGGTCTGGTTCCATGCTGTCCCGGCCGGCCAGGAGGCGGCCGACTTCCGGACTCAGACCTATGACGGCCATCCGGTGCTCACCTGGTGGCAGGGAACCGGGCTGGGCGGCCTGTCGTCCGGCACCGACTACGTCTACAACGATCAGTATCAGCAGATCGCGCAGGTCCAGGCCGGTAATGGCTACAGCGCCGACGGACACGAGTTCCTGATCACGCCCTGGAACACCGCCCTGATCCTCAGCTACGCAACCGCGACGGCGAACCTCACCTCCATCGGCGGCCCGGCAGACCAGACCGTGATCGACGGGATCGTGCAGGAGATCGATATCAGGACCGGGAAGGTGCTGTTCCAGTGGAACAGCGCGGACCACGTTCCCTATAGCCAGAGCGAGCAGCCACTGCCCGCCGCAGCAAGCACGCCGTGGGACTGGTTCCACATCAACGCAGTGCACGTAGCCAGGGACGGCAGCCTGCTTATCGACGGCCGCGACACCTGGACGACGTATGACGTGAGCTTGCGCACGGGGCAGATTAGGTGGCAGCTCGGCGGCAAGGACAGCAGCTTCACCCTTGCCGCTGCGCCGGGTCAGACGCTGGACAGCGCGGGCGAGATTTTTGCCTGGCAGCACGACCCGGAGCAGGTCGGCCGACACCTGTTCACCTTCTTCGACAACGACTCGTCCGGCACGCCGCTGCTGGCCGCCAGCCGTACCGTGACCGTGCGGCTGAACTTCCGCACCAAGGTTGCGACGCTGGTGGCCTCCGACAGCCAGCCGGAGGCGCTCTCGGCGCCGTCGCAGGGCAACGCAGAGACGACGCGTGACGGGGACCTCTTCGTCGGCTGGGGCGCGCTGCCGTACTTCTCCGAGTTCAGCCCATCAGGTCAGCTCGAGTTCAACGCCGAGTTCCCGGCCGGCGTGAACACCTACCGCGCCTACCAGCTGCCCTGGCCCAGCGACGGGTCGCACGACCGCCGGAGGTAGCGAGGTCGCTAGGTTGCTAGCGGTTGGCGGGGCCCGTCATTTGCCGGACGGGTCCCGCCTGCCGCGCGGGTCCGCCTGTCTGCGCTCTCGCCTTCTCGGTTTCTCGCCTTGTCGCCGGTCGCGTTGTCGCCGATCCCCTCGTCGCTGAAGGGTTCTAGACGCCATTCAGCCATCCAGGACGATCACACCGCTGTCATCCGCCACTCCTGGCCCGCCTTTTTCACAACCATTCATGCGCCTCCTACGTCAAAGCTGTATGCACGGTGCAGACCGCGTGCGACGGTGACAAACCAAGGAGGAGCCCAACGATGAAGATCTCATTTGGCGCGGCGCTGGGGATCGCCACGGTCCCGGTGCTTATTCTCACGTTCGGGGTTGGGAGCGCCTCGGCGCAGCCCGCGAGCGGGAATCCGCCGCCCCCGAAGGGCTTCGAGGCGGATTCGGCTAGCTTCGTGTCGGCGCGGACCGGGTTCGTGCTCGGCGCTCGCGGCTGCAGCAGGCTGCCCTGCAAGGCACGGCTCGAGACGACCGCCAACGGTGGCAAGACCTGGACATCTGTGTCGGCGCCCAAGGTCTCGCTGGTCCCGCCGTTCACCGGCTCCCCCAGCTCCGCGGTGAGCACGGTCCGGTTCGAGAACGCGAGCGACGGCTGGCTGTTCGGTCCGGCCTTGTGGGCCACCACCGACGGCGGCAAGCAGTGGAGTCGGCTCTCCCTGCCCGGCCAGGTCGTCGCGCTAGCCGCGTCGGACGGGCGGGTGTTCGCCGCGGTCGAGCCCGCCAAAGGCGGCCTTAATGCAGCCCGGCTGTACGAAGCGCAGGTGGGCGCGGCAAAGTGGACGCACGTCTCCGGCGTATCCCCGGCGGCTGCGCTGACGGTGTCCGGCCACTCAGTCTGGGCCGGGATCGCGCCGAAGCTGTGGACATCTACCGACGGCGGCAAGCACTGGACCAAGTTGTCGTTCCACTGCCCACGGGTGGCCCTCGCCCCTAGTGCGGTGGCCGCCGCGTCGACCGCGCATGTCGCCATCGCATGTTCGGACCAGGGATACCCGCTACCCGGCTCGAGCTACAAAGAGGTCTTCACGTCCGCGAACGGCGGGCGCACCTTCCACCTGGCCGGGCCCGCGGAGCCAGGTGAGGTCGGCATGCTGGCCATGCCCCAGGGACGTCCGAAGGTGATCACGCTAACGGCCACCAGCGGCGCCAGCTATCTGTACCGATCCGTCAACGGCGGCAAGACCTGGCCGAAGACAACAACCTACTTTGATGCCGGATTGGGCTTCCGCGACTTGTCGTACGTCTCCGGCACTACCGGCTACCTGATTCACTTCAGCGGGGACCCGGTCATCGCCTATGGACAAGGGCTGATGAAGACCACGAATTCTGGCGCAGCCTGGAAGACCATCGCCATTCCCTGATCTGACCTAGGTAGCGGCGATCCCGTGGAGCAAGCGTGGTCGCCGCTACCTGCGGCGTCGGAGCCGACGCTTATGAGGCGGTTGGCGGGCGCCACCATTGCCGGACAGCGACGTACTTCTTCAGGCCCTCCAGGCCGTAGTAGTCGACCAGGCCTTCGTAGCGCATGCCTGCTTTCTCCATCACCCGCCATGAGCCGACGTTCTCAGGCAGGGCGACGGCCATGATGCGGTCAAGGCCGACCGGGCCGAGGCCGTGAGCGAGCACCGCGACCGCCGCCTCGGTGGCATATCCGTTGCCCCAGGACGCCTGGGTGTAGTGATAGGCGAGGTCGATTTCTGGTCCAGCTCCCTCATCGACCGGACGGAGGCCGCACTGCCCGATGAACGCGCCCGTCGCCTTGTCATCGACGGCCCACATCGCATAACCAAGCTCTCGTTCCATCGCCTGGCGCTCGCCGATGCCGCGCAGGATTGACTCCGCCGTCGGGGTTGGTCCGGTGGGGAGGAATCGGCGGACCTCCGGGTCACTGATCATCGCGAGCAATGGGTCGGCGTCCCGGCTCTCGAATGTGCGGATGACCAGGCG
This sequence comes from uncultured Actinomycetota bacterium, assembly GCA_963787665.1. Taxonomy (GTDB): domain Bacteria; phylum Actinomycetota; class Actinomycetes; order Streptosporangiales; family Streptosporangiaceae; genus JAJYUU01. The sequence continues at coordinate 1,090,182 of CAWBDZ010000011.1, read as the reverse complement.
TGCCGTCTCAAGCCGGGTGCTCACGACAAGATCATAAGTGCCATCAGCGGACCGCGCACGCGTCCGGATGGGCTTCCTATTGTCCGCTCGCCAGATGCTCAGCCCCTGAGCGTGCGGGCGGTGATCCTGCACGGCACCAGGATCTTCTCATCGAGGTGATAGCTCGCGCTAACCCGGTGGTAGCCGTCAGCGACCCACAACGGGATCCCCTGCACCAGTAGCACAGGGGACAGTTTCCGGCCGGCCTTGACTTTGTCGAGGTCGGCGGCGACCTCCGAATCATCGGGGCCGAGCAGGGACAGACCCGCGGCGCGCAGAATGTCCTTGGCGGCGTAGTGCTGCAGCGTTTGCTCTTTGCGCAAATCCTTAACCAACTTGGCTGCCGCAGCGAACCCGACTAGCAAGGAAAGATAGGACTCGGCAGCAGGAAAATCCTGCTCCTCTGGCTCATCCTTCCAGTGTTCGCCAGCCACAGATCCTCGCGCTCCTCGCATCGGCCCTGACGCCTCGTGTTCTTCCCGTGAGGCTACTCCTGCGCCGGCGCCCGGCCCGTGCAGGATGCTCGGCCGCATTGGTTGACGCCCAGGAACCGGGAGCGCGACCGCAGGCCGACCGGTCCCGCAGCCTAGATCCTCTTGATCGTCGCGAACCAGGCTGGTGCGCCGTCGTCGTGGAATCTCGTCTGAACCCGGTCCGGTTCGATGGCGGCGACATTCCATCCATGGCTGGGGTTGAATGCCGCCCTCAGCTCTTCCTGACTGACGGGGTGCGGGCCAGTCTCAGGGCCTTCGTCACTGAAGCACATCACATAGAGGCTTCCACCGTGTTCGGTCACCGACGCTAGGCTCGCCACGTATCCCGTCCGCTCGTCGCCGTCGAAAGAATGGAACAGTCCGCAGTCCAGCACCGTTTCAAACCGGCGCCCCAAACGCTCCAGTTGGAACGCGTCGGCCGCCGCGAACTCCACCTTGATGCCCCGGTCGTCGGCCTTCGCCCGGGCCAAAGCCAGTGCCGTCTCAGCCACGTCAACGCCCAGAACTGACAATCCCAGCGAGGCGACGTGAAGAGCGTTTTCGCCGGTCCCGCAGCCCGCATCGAGCACCGCTCCGGCGAATCCGCCTTCGGATGCCAACCGCACTATTGCTGGCTGAGGCTGGCCAATATCCCAAGGTGGAGGGCCATCGTGGTACGACGCATCCCAGGGCAGTCCCGACAGCCGTTCGTGACTCGTTGGCTGCCGACCACTGAACGGATCGTCAGCGAGGGTTCCTGATCGCTCCGACAACTTCGCCGTCCCCTTCCTGCAACTGATCTTGCCACGCACCTCATCGTGGCACGCCATCCACAGGTCTTGACTGCTCCGTCGTTCCTCTTCGTCACCGGTCTCCGTCAGGCTCTGGCCGGAAAATCGGAACTCCCGCTCGACGTCGTTTAGGCGTTTCGGATTCGGTCCAGGATCCCTGGATGCACAAGATGGTCGGGAACCGTCTCGGGACCGGTCATGAACCCGGCCATAAGTGGGAGGACCTCGGCGTCCATACTGGCCATTTTCTCGCCGAAGAACGCGCGCCGGGCCATGCGATTGTCCGCGTCCTCGGCGTAGGTCACCGAGACGACGTCCGCAATCAGCCGGAGCGTTCGCATGCGTTCGGATCGTTCTCGCCCATAGGGAACGAAGTCGGCTGGCTGGCGGGCACCCCCGAGAATCAGGTCCCGGATAATCCGAGCGTCGCGCATGGCGATTGATAGCCCCTGCCCGACGATCGGATCGTTGTGTCCTGCGGCGTCGCCGACCAGGACGACCCCGTCCGCAAAGGGTGTGTCAGTCCACGTGTCATCGCCCGGGTAGGTGATACAAGGCCCGGCGGGAGTTCCCGCCGCCACCAAGCCCGACAGCGGATAGCAGGCTGGATTCCAGGCGGCCAGAAACTGCTCAGCGGCGTCCGGGCCGGCGAAACGGCGCTGACCCGACCGGCCCGGGCACACGTACAGCCGGGCTCGGCCGCCACCTTGGTGGAACATCAGCAACAACAGGTCGCCCTCGCCGACCAGGACGTCGTGATCATCGGGGATCCCCGCGAGCCCGTCCACAAGCAGCCCGGCGATGTAGTTGATCGGATCGTCGCGCTGGAGGGAGATACCGGCCTGGCGGCGGACCGTCGACGAGCGCCCATCCGCCCCCACAACCAGCCGGGCATGCGCTTCGACGGCGCGGTCGGTTGAGTAGGTGATGGAGCCATCCTGTCCGGCGCTCAGTCTGATGTCATGAACGCCGCGCACGACGGTGGCCCCGGCGCCGGCCGCCGCATCCATGAGAGCCTGGCAGGCGTCAGGGTGGCGGATGTTGAGAGCGCCCGGGATTCCCTCGATCATCATCGACATCGGGACCATCGCGGGCTCATCGAACCCCTCGAAATATTGCATCCACGCCGGAGCCACATGCGCCCCAGCGTCGAGCAGAATCTGCTCGACACCCAGATTCCGGGCTTCCTTCACTCCCCAGGGCATCATGGACTCACCCCGGACACGATCCTCGAATTCGGCGCTCGACTCCAGCACCGTCACGCTCCGCCCAGCTGACGCCAATGCATAGGCCAGCGAGGAGCCCGCGATACCACCGCCCACGATCACAACGTCCGAAACGTCGCCCACAATCAACCCCCTCTGCACGGTTGCACGAACATTAAGGCAGCCTGTACACGCACTGCATCCGGAGGGCGCCTAGTCTCCTCAAGACGCCCCTAGTCAGTCACTGGAGTCTCGCAGGTCTGCTGCACATGTGGACTACAAGGTCTTCCTGACCGATCCAGGGCTCGCCGCCTGGCTGCTCGGCCCGTCTTGCCGGAACGGGTTCAAGCGCCCGTGGCTGTAGTGCAGGAGCTTTCTCGCCATTAGTCTCAACACGCCTGCCGGTCGAGCCTGTCATTCCCGGCGGCGCGGTCTTGACAGTGACGCAAGGCTTTGGTGGACTGACTTAGTCACTCGTCTAATCCGGTTGACTAAGACGTGGTGGCCCGGAAGGGCAAGCGATGGATACGGATCGAGATCTGATCACCCAGACCGTGCACGACCACTGCCTGGGCAGGTATCACACTGACGCCGCCCGGATAGACCGGGCGCTGCACCCAGACCTGGATCGCCCGGCCCGCTACCGGGAGTGCCTCCACCTGATCAGGGCCGGCGACAGGTGGAAGATATCGGACGCGCCGTGGCTGCCCCAGTGAGCCCAGTTGCGCAGAAGACGGCAGCGCGCACCGCCGCCGAGGAGGCGCTGCTGGACGCGGCCGAGCGGCTTCTAGCCACAGTCGGGTATGCGGGTATCACAACGCGCCGACTCGCAGAGGAGGCAGGCATCAATCATGGCCTGGTCCACTATTACTTCGGCTCGAACGAGAACCTGCTGGTACACGCGCTGGAACGGTTTACCGGGCGGCTGATCACCCGCCAGCGAGAACTGTATGCGGCAGATCTACCATTCGCGGACAAGTGGCGCACCGCGATGCGCTACCTGCTTAGCGAGGATGTCAGCTACCAGAAGATCTGGCTGGAACTGCAGGCGCTGGCCTGGAACAACCCCGACATCAGGGCTCGCCTGGCGCGGGTGAATGCCGAATGGCGGGCGGTGCTTACGGCCGCGTTCGAACAGCCGCGTCGTGAGCTTGGCATCGCGCTGCCGCTGCCGACGCTGGTCTCGCTGGTGATGACGTTCAACCTCGGGATCATCATCGAGCGCCTTGGCGGCATCGAGACCGGGCACCGCGAACTGCTGGATTGGATCGACCAATGGATATCCCGATGACGCAGGCCGCCCGCGAACAGTCGCGGGCGCAGTATCCAGATAGCTCCGGCTACATCAAGCGCGACGGCGTGCGCCTGCACTACGAGGTCTACGGCTCTGGCGAGCCGACTGTGTTCTTGCTGCCGACGTGGTCGATCGTTCATTCGCGGCACTGGAAGATGCAGATCCCATACCTGGCCCGGCACTGCCGCGTGCTTACGTTCGACGGGCGCGGCAATGGCCGGTCCGACCGCCCGGCGGCCGGCTACGGGGAAGCCGAGTTCGCCGCCGATGCTCTGGCGGTGATGGACGCAACCGCGACGGAGCGGGCCGTCATCGTCTCACTGTCGGTCGGCGCGCAACGCGGCCTGATCATGGCGGCCGAACACCCCGACCGAGTGGCCGGGGCCGTCTTCATCTGCCCGGCGGTGCCGCTCGCCGCGCCGCTCGAGGACCGCACCCGGTACCCGTGGGATGAGGTCCTGCCCACCGAGGAGGGCTGGGCGAAAGACAACCTCTACTACTGGCTGCGGGATTACCGCGGCTTCCTTGAGTTCTTCTTCTCCCAGATGTTCACCGAGCCGCACTCGACCAAGCCGGTAGAAGATTGCATCGGCTGGGGCCTGGAGACCAGCGCCGAGACGCTCGCCGCGACGGAAATCGGTGACGGCCTGGACGAGGAGGCCGCGCGCGAGTTGTGCGGCCGGGTCCGCTGCCCGGTGCTGGTGATCCAGGGCACAGACGACGCGATCACCGGACCCGGCCGCGGAATCGCGCTCGCCGAGGCGACCGGCGGCGATCTCGTGCTGCTCGAGGGCTCGGGCCACGGCCCGCACGTGCGTGACCCTGTCAAGGTCAACCTGCTGCTTCGCGAGTTCGCAGTTCCCCACGCCGTACCCCCACGCTGGGTGCGCGGCAAGGCGCGCCGCAGGCGCGCGCTCTACATCTCCTCGCCGATCGGCCTCGGCCACGCCCAGCGGGACGCGGCGATCGCTGATGAACTCCGCAAACTGCACCCAGATCTCGAGATCGACTGGCTCGCCCAGCACCCGGTCACCGCCGTGCTGGAAGCGCGCGGCGAGCGCGTCCACCCGGCCAGCGCGCACCTGGCCAGCGAATCCGGGCACATCGAATCAGAGTCGGCCGAGCACGACCTGCACGCCTTTCAGGCCATCCGGCGAATGGATGAGATCCTGCTCGCCAACTTCATGGTCTTCCAGGACCTCACCCGCGAAGACCATTACGACCTGTGGATCGGTGACGAGTCCTGGGAGCTCGACTACTACCTGCACGAAAACCCCGAGCAGAAGAACGCCGCGTACGCCTGGTTCACCGACTTCGTCGGCTGGCTGCCGATGGCAGACGGCGGCGACCGCGAAGCGTTCCTGACCGCCGACTACAACGCCGAGATGATCGATCACATCGACCGCTACCCGCGCATCCGTGACCGTGCCATCTTCGTCGGCGACCCCGACGACATCGTCCCGCATGCCTTCGGCCCCGGCCTGCCACTGATCCGCGACTGGACCAAGCAGCACTACGACTTCGCCGGCTACATCACTGGCTTCGACCCACGCCAGCTCGCTGACCGCGAGGAGCTTGGCTACGGCCAGGACGAGCGGGTCTGCATCGTGACTGTTGGTGGCTCTGGGGTCGGCGGCCACCTGCTGCGGCGGGTGATCGCCGCCTTCCCCGAAGCCAAGGAGCGCGTACCAGCGCTCCGGATGATCGTCATCGCCGGGCCACGGATCGATCCCGCCAGCCTGCCCGCTCATGACGGGCTGGAAATCCGGCCCTACGTCCACGAGCTGTACCGGCATCTGGCCGCCTGCGACCTAGCGGTCATCCAGGGCGGGCTGACCACCGCCATGGAGCTGACCGCCAGCCGCCGGCCATTCCTGTATTTCCCGCTAGCCCACCACTTCGAGCAAAACTTCCACGTCCGGCACCGGCTTGACCGCTACCAAGCGGGCCGGTACATGGACTACCAGACCGCAGGCCCTGCCGATATCGCCGCCGCGATCGCAACGGAGATCGGCCGCCACGTCGACTACCGCCCGGTCGCCACCGACGGCGCCGCCCGCGCCGCATCCCTGCTCGCCGAGCTCCTCTGACAAGAAAGGATCCGCAGTGGGCAGGCCGTCGCGTGCCGACGTAGCTAGCCAGGCATGGCGCACGCCTCTGGCGGCGGGCCGACCCGCATCGGAGATCAATCAGGAACCTGCCGGTGACGGGTAGTTCGGGGTCCGCTCCGACGGAGGCACGGTCGTGTAAATGGTCACCGCACCCTTGGTGGTGAAGACGTCGGGGGCGGAATCCGGCCAGTCGCCCGGCAGGTAGCGCTTGCCGCCCTGGACGTACTCGTACAGGCCCTTGCCCATGTGGTTGAGCTCGTCGGGTCCGTCGGCGCTCGGGTTCCACCAGATCTCGGTGGCGTCGTCGACTCCCTGGTAGTCGGTAAAGGGCCAGATCCCGTGGTTGCCGAAGGTGATCATGGGCTCGGTCAGTGCCTCGGGCGGCTCGGGCGCGGCGAACAGAGCCTTCAGGAGGTTGGCTGGGGTCAGATCGGGGCCGGTAGCCTGGACTGCGATGAACAGCAGCGAGAGCAGCGGCGTGGTCGTTGCCGCGCCGGTGGCCGCCGGAGGATTCTTGCCGAAGAACCAGTGGTACAGGAAGATCGACCCGCTCACCGACGGCTCAGTGCGGGCAGCGCCGAAGCTGACGCCGAAGGCATGGGCCCACTGTTTCTGATTGTAAGTCCGCGCGAATATCGCAGTATCGGTCAGGGCCGCACCGGAGATAATCCACTCCGGAAAATAGTTCTGGCTGGTAGCAGCGTTCGTGAGCGCTATCGGCGCGACCGGATCGCCGCTGAAGATGACGGAGGTGACTCCGGCTGCCTTGAGCTTCGCGATTATGCCCACCGCATCGATGGTGACCGGCGAGGTATAGGACAGCTGGGCCGACAGCGTCACGCCCTGTTTCGCCAGGCTATTCACGAAGTCCTGAGTCTGGACCACGGACTCCTCGCCGGTCGAGATGTAGATGAGCCCGAACTTCCGCTTCTCGTGGTGCATCGACGGATCGCCGGCAAAGGCCGCGGGCCGGTCCTTGATCTGCGCCCCGATGTAGTCAGCGAGTTGGATCTGCGCTTCGTCCGCGTTCATCGTCAGGTCGATGACATAGGGCGCGTGCTGCGTGTAGTAACTGTTCGGCTGGCTGGGCATGCAGTCGATGCAGAAGATCTTGTTGGCAACGATTTCCTGACCGAAGGCCGAGGACAGGATCGGGCCCCCCAGCACGGCGAAGGGCTTAATGGTCTGGGCGATGGTAGTGGCATCGGCTCTGGCCGCCACGTCGTCGGTCGCGTTGCCGGTAGCCACATAGGGAATCAGGTCGATTTTCCGGCCGTAGGTCTCGTAGTAGGTTTGCAAGAACTTGCTATAGCCCTCGGCCGTCTCGATCGTCTGCTGGTTGGTGTCAGTGTCGGAGATGGCCCCCTCGATATAGCTGAGGATCGGGTCGTTCGGCTCGGCCAGGTACAGTACGACCTTGATCGCGTGGGCCGTCACGCCCTGGTAAGTTGCGCCTCCGTTGTCACCCGAGAATGGCGCGTAACACTGGCCCGCGAAGTAGTAAGGGATCCGGAGCTTGCCGGTAGTAGTGTCGCAGCGGCTCCCCCAGTCGATCGACTTCGTCTTGCCATCGGCTGCGGCCTGGCTCCAGGACAGTGCACTCGCAGTGTGGGAATGTCTGGCCGGCGTCGAGGCGGCATGGCTGCCCGGGCTGCTGCTACGCGTGGCCACCACCACACCCGCTACCACGGCCAGCCCCGCCACGATGGCGACGAGCGGCCCGTACCGTCGAAGGAACGTGCGGGACCTCGGCGGGGGTGCGGTCGGTTGCATTGACGGTTCCTCCTTGAGTAGTCGAACGATTCAGATTCACTCGATCGGCGGGATCTCGCCAGCGCGCCGGCTGAGGATCCGGCCGGCGTCAGCTATATCGGGCTCCCGAACGCGCAATGGCCGCTGCGTTGTCGCCCAGGTAGGAACTGACCACGACCGCATCGTGCAGGACCTCTTGCGGCGGCCCGTCGGCTATGAGCAGTCCCTGGTCGAGGGCCACCAGCCGGTCCGCAACTGCGCTGAGCAGCGGCATGTCGTGCTCGATGACGAGCAGGGTCGCGCCCAGCTCGTCGCGCAGCCGCAGCAGGAGCGGGGCCAGCGCCTCGGACTCCTGTTGCGCAATCCCGCTGGACGGCTCGTCCATCAGCACCACGCTCGGCCGATGGGCTACCACGCAGGCGAGGTCGACTATCCGTCGCGAGCCGGTGGACAGCTCGTGCACGAACTTCGTGCGGAAAGCGTCCAGGTGGAACAGCTCGATTAGCTCGTCCGTGCGCTGGCGAACAGCCTGCTCGGAATCGAACGCGGCCGGCAGGTGCAGGGCCGGATTGAGCGGGCCTTTTACCGACACCCACCGGTCCATCGCTACTGCGATGGTCTCCTCGACCGTCAGTGCCGGGAACAGATGTGCGTCTTGGAACGACCGGCCGAGTCCAAGCCGGGCCCGCTGGTCGGGGCCTCGTCCAGTCAGTTCCCTACCGGCCAGCAGCACCCGGCCCGCATCGGCCCGGATGAACCCGGAAATCAGATCGAACAGAGTGGTCTTACCCGCACCGTTGGGTCCGATGATCCCCACGATCTCGCCCTGGGCAGCTCGCAGCGACACTCCGCCCACCGCCTGGATGCCGCCGAAGCGGACCCGGACATCGATCACCTCGAGTGCGGCGATCTCGGGCCCGCCGGCCACGGCCGGTTCGCCAGCTTCGGCGCGGTCCGCCACTGGAATGGCCATCTGCGGTCCGGCGCCAGAGGTCGTGACCATGATGCCGCTGTCCTGGCCGGGAACGTCGCCGACTGCGGCTGGCGATGGCGCCGCGGCCTTGCCGTTCCTGGTGCCAGAACCTTCCAGGAATACCGACCTCAAGATGTCAGGCCGTTCCAGTAGCTCGGCAGCGGGACCATGGAACCGGATCTCGCCCTTTTCCATGAAATACGCGGTCTCGGCGATGGTGAGAGCCAGGTTGACGGACTGCTCGACGATGATGACCGTCGTGCCCTGGTCGCGGATCGCCGCGACCATGGGCAGCAGCTGCTCCACTATGACCGGCGCGAGGCCGAGCGAAAGCTCGTCGATCAGCAGCAGCCGCGGCCGCCCGAGGAACGCCATGCCCAGCGCCAACATCTGCTGCTGGCCGCCGGACAGGTTGCCTGCGGGCTCGTCCAGCCGGTCCGCCAGAATCGGGAAGTCACTCAGCAGCTGGGTCACGCGGTCACCGCGGCGCCCCGAATCATCGGGGTTCCTGCGCTCCAGCCAGCCCGCGACACGCAGGTTCTCCCTTACCGTCAGCGAGGGGAACACCCGATGGTCGCCCGGTACCAGAGCGATGCCACGGGCGGCGATCTCGTTGGGCGGGGCGTGGGTGACGTCCCGCCCGTCGAAGATGACAGCGCCCTTGTCCGCCTCGACCACGCCGCAGATGGCTTTCAGCAGTGTCGACTTGCCCGCGCCGTTGGTGCCCAACAGGGCCACGATCTCGCTCTGGTCGATCTCAAAGTCGACGTCGAACAGCACCTGCACGTTGCCGTAGAACACCTGCAGGCCCCGGCACAGCAGCAGCTTGACTCGCCCGTTCCGGCGCTCGTGCAGTACTTCGGACCTGGCGGCCGCCATCGTCCACACCTGCAGGATGTCTTCGTTCAGCGCCTTCCCAGAGCCGGCCAGGACCAGGCCGCCCGCGACGAACACCGGCGTCATGATCAGCATTCCGGGCCGGATGCCGAAGTGATCGGACACCGCCCCCACGATGGGCAGCACGATCAGGCCAGGTATCACCCAGATAGCGCCTAGCGAAAAGCCCATCGACCGGGCCCGCGGCGGTATGCCTAGCGACAGCGCCGCGAATACGCCTGGCCCGACGATGGCCAGGCTCGCCGTGATGGCCATGTTAGCCACGATGGTCAGCCACAGCCACGGCGCCAGCGCGAACACCGCTGCGAACACGCCGCAGACACACGCCGCGATGGCCAGGAAGCGCATGATCAGCGCTGGGTTGCGCATGATCAGCTTGGTTCCATACCGTGCGCCGATGACCAGCCCGACCAGCTGGACGGGTTCGGTGAAGGCGGCGATGTAGGCGCGATGCACGGTACTGAGCCCGAACGCGTGCTGATACAACAGCGCGGCCAGCGAGGCGAACCCGATGATCGACGCAGCCAGGAATGGCAGCGAGTAGAAGACCCGGCGGAGGCTAGCTACCTTCCACACCATGCGCCAGGACTCGGCGAATGACGGCGGCGGCTCCTCGGTCTGCAGCGCGTCGCCCTCCATGCCCATGGCCTCGCGCTCTTGCACCCCGCGCACCGGCTCGGTCAGACGCAGTCCCAGCACGACCAGGATTACGGTAGGCACGGCCAGCACAATGAAGGGCGCGCGCCACCCGATCCAGGCCGCCAGCAGGCCCGCCATCAGTGGTCCGACGAAAGCTCCCAGCGCGTTCGCGACGCGATACAACGAGAAGACGCGCGGCCGCGCCGCGATCGGAAACCAGTCCGACAACAGCGAGTTATGCGTCGGCAATACGGTGGCCTGGCCCAGCCCAGAGCCTGACCGCATGATCGCCAGAATCCAGACAAAGACGGCCAGGCCAGTCCCGAAAGAAAACAGGGCGAAGATCGAGGAGCCGATCAGCATCAGCCGCACCCGGCTGCGGGTATCAGACATCTGGGCGATGGGCACGGTGAGCGACAGGCCCAGCAGCGCGGCCACCGCCACCAGCGAGAGGATCGCGGCGTTCGATAGATGGAACGACGCCTGGATGTTCGGTATCAGCAGGCCGAATGCGTCACGGTCCATCTCCTCGACCATGTTGAAGCCGAAGAGGATGGCCAGGGCATAGACCGGACCGCCCCCCGATAGATCGGTCAGCCACCGTCCCGGGTGCCGCAGCGCGAAGCCGGCGCGCTTAGTCCAGGGCGCCGCATCGGACGCGGCTAGCGGAGCGATGGGGATCATGACGCGGCACCGGCGGACGGTACCGGACCGGAGGCAACGGGACCGGAGGCTACCGGATCGGAGGCAGCGGGACCGGACCGGGCGGGATCCGGCTCACCGGCATCCGGCCGGCGGACATCGGCCACCAGACTCGGCACGATAATCCCCCGGCGATGCGCTACCCACCGCAGCCCAGCGTCGCGGACCCGGTAGACCACGTCGCCGATGCCGCCAGGAATGACCATCAGCACCAGCAGCACGCCGATGGCGGACGCCAGGGTCTGCCACTGCGCGCCGGGCAGCCACCATTGCGAACCTTCGAGGTACAGCGAGCCAAGCCCGGCCCCGAGCAGGGAGCCCGGCCCGCCCACCACCGCTGCGGTGAATACCACGAAGCTCTGGCCGGGCGCGTACGTGTCGGGGCTGTAACCGCCCAGCAGCTGCACGAGCAGGCAGCCACCGACGGCGGCCAGGAAGCCGGAGATGGCGAACGCCGTGAGCTTGGCCCGCAGGATGTTGACGCCGAACGCCTGCGCCCCGCGCTCGTTCTCCCGCAGTGCCAGCAGCACCCGGCCGGTGCGACTGCGCCGTATGCCGCGCACCGCCACAACCGCCACGGCCAGCACGCCCAGGCAGACGTAATAGAAGGTCCGTTGCGACGCAAGGTTGATGCCGCCGAATAGGTTCGGCCGCACCACCACCGCGGCAGGGTCGGGCACCCAGGAGAAGTACTGGTTGTTGAGCAGGTAGGCATCTGCGGCCATTGCGAAAGCCAGCGTGGTGACGGCGAGGAAGAAGCCGCGCAACCGCAGCGCAGGCAAGCCCACGATCAGCGCGACGACAGCTCCGGCCAGCCCGGCCAGCAGCAAGGTCAAACTCAGATCGAGGTTCCAGTTCTGGGTGGCATAGGCACCTATGGCGGCACCGAATCCGGCGAACGACAACTGCCCGAGCGACACCTGTCCCGCCCAGCCGGTCAGCACCACCACCGACATCGTGATGATCACGAACACCACAGCGGCCGTAGCCTTTAGCTGGTCGCCCACTCCCAGCCAGTACGGCAGCGCGAGCGCCAGGCCTGCCATTGCGATCGCGCCGCCGTAGCGCACAGCCCGCACCTCGGCCAGCGACCGCAGTTCGCGGGGCACCGGGCGGACCTCGTCGGACACGTTCCAGCTGGAGGACCGGTCCAGGTCAGCCCGGCTCGGCCCTACCTTGCGCACGAGCAGCCAGACGACGATGATCAGGCCCAGGATGGGCTCGATCAGCTCCGGGTTATTGGGGTTGTTCCAGGTGATGCCCTCTTGCAGTAGCCCCAGCGCCACCGCCGACACCGCGACGGCAGGCAGGTCCACCATGTTGCCCAGCGTCAGCGCGGCCAGGGCGGCCAGCAGCACGCTCAGGTTCAGGCCGGAGATGAGCGGCAGGCCCTGGATGCCCGCCTGCAGGAACACTCCGGTAAACGACAGCAGAGCGGCCACCGACCAAACGACGGTCTGCAGCCGCTTGACGGGGACTCCCAGCAGGCTGGCCCGGTCTGCGCTCTCCGCGCTGGCCCGGACGGCTATCCCGATGCTGGTAAAACGCAGCAGCGCGGCGACACCCACCAGCGCCAGCGGTGCGACGACAACGGCCACCAGGTAGTCGGACGAGAACACGATGGGCTCGATGGTCCACTGGAGGTGCAGCGGGAAGTGGATCTGGTTCGTGGTCGGCTGCTGCCCCCAGATCATCGGAATGAACACAGCGCCCAACGACACCAGCTGAGCCAGGCCCAGCGTGGCCACGGTCAGGATGAGCCGGGGCGAGCGGTAGAAGCGGCGGATGATGGCCAGCTCGACGAGCGCGCCTAGCAGGAGCGACGCCATCAATCCGACCGACAGGGCCAGCAGGTAGTTCCAGCCGGCGTAGACCACCAGGCACACGGCCAGTACCGTCGGCGCCGTGCCCAGCTCGCCCTGGGCGAAGTTGAGTATCCGGTTGGACCGGTAAGTAAGAGCCATCCCCACGGCCACCATGGCACCGAGCAGGCCCAGGATCAGCCCTTCCACCACCACGCCGGCCGGCATTGGAAACAGCGCCAGACTGATCGCCACAATAAGCAGCCCGGGCCCGAACGTGGTGAGGATCAGCCGCAGCCGCGGCGATGAATCCGTGAGTGCCAACTGACCCGGCATCGCCCGTTCTCTTTTCGCGCCCGCCGAATGCCGTCGAGTCGGCTTCGTCGACGATCGTGCTGGGGAAGCCACCGCGCCCAGTCATCGGTCTCGATGTGCTCGGTGTCATCATGCAAGAACGAGGCAAAGCATTGTGAATGAATCTATAAGTAGTAGATCGAGTTATCAATCTATGATCTCGACGGATTTCATCGCACGCCCGCGGCCGATCCGCCAGGCGCGAGTTCGGCGAGATGCAAAATTCTCAGGGACGGGAGCGGCGTAGCCCCGCCCGCGGCGCAACGAACCAAGATCACCATGTTGTGAGCAACTTCCGGCTCTCCGATCAGCGAGCGTTGCGCGTATCAGCCTCGTGCTGCCCAAGCGTCCAAGGCCCGGAGCCAGGCAGTTATGAGCGGTCTGCCCTTCTGCAGATGGGCGCGTAGTTGCTGGACCCCGAAGAAGCCCGCGCTGCAGGTTGAATCAGCCCGGTCGCGGGCAGGGATTCTGGACCGCAGCAAGCTAGCCACGGGGGCTACGATGGGAGACGAAATACGCGAACTTCGCGAAGGCTACGCCGAGATCGGCGACCAGCGGTTGCATTACGTGGAGGCCGGTAACGGGCCGCTGATCGTCCTGCTACACGGGTTCCCCGAGTTCTGGTACGGCTGGCGGCACCAGATCCGACCGCTCGCAGATGAGGGCTTCCGCGTCGTGGCGCCTGACATGCGCGGCTACAACCTGTCGTCGAAGCCAGACGGTGTCGCCGATTACGACACCGACCAACTGACCGCCGACATCCGCGGTCTCATCCAAGATCGCGGTGCCGAGTCCGCGCTGTTGGTCGGTCATGACTGGGGCGGAAGCGTCGCCTGGGCCACTGCGATGAAATACCCGGAGATCGTCGACCGGCTGGCCATCCTCAACGCGGCGCACCCGCGAAAGCTATCGCAGGGCTTGCACCACCCGGGCCAGCTCAGGAGATCCTGGTACTTCTTCTTCTTTGACCTCCCCGAGCTGCCCGAAAGCGTCGTGCACGCCGATCACTGGCGGTTCTTCCGGCACTTCTTGCGCGACGCCCGCCCCGGTGCCTTCACGCCGCAGGACATGGAACGCTACATCGAGGCATGGTCGCAGCCAGGTGCGGCTTCGGGGATGATCAACTACTACCGGAACTCGGTGCGACAGTCGCCGAAGCACGCCGAGGCGCAGCTTCGCCCAATCCAGGCGCCCACACTGGTCATTTGGGGGGAAGACGATCGCTACCTCAGCCCGGAGCTAGCTGAACCCGACCATGACGACGTGCCCAACCTAGACCATGTGGAGCGCCTGCCCAACGCGTCGCACTGGGTGCATCACGACGAACCTGAGCGCGTCACGCAACTGCTCTCCGGTTTTTTCGCCCTCTCCGCTCCGACTAAGATCCGCTGAGTTTCGACGGCCGTTCTTCGGCTTGCGGATAGCACAGGTGCCGAGGATGAGATCTGCTCAGATCAGCGACGCACTCGCTGCCCGTAGGTCTTCGAGGGCGGTGGCGGTGTAAGGCGCCAGTCCGCCGTCGGTGTCATGGTCGGCCTCCAGCCATTCGGAATAGCCACGTTTGAAGGCGAGGACTCCCATCTCGCCTGCAAGGTGGGCGATCGGGTCCGGCACGCCGCGTGCCTTGAGAGCATTGGTCATTGCTGCTGCGAGGCCTACGCTCTTAAGGGCGTCGCGCTCCTGTAGTTCTGCGCTGGCTGCGACTGCTGCCTTCAGGCGGGGCCCGAGCTCGCGGTTCATCGCGCCCATCGCGCTCGATGCCCGCTCGAGCCCGGCCGCGACCGCCTCAAGCGGGCTGGCGGTCTCCGGCGCCTCGGCGATCCCCTCGGCCAGCAGCCGACTCAACACTTCTTGCCCCGCCACGAGAAGCTCGCGCTTGTCGGGGAAGTGCCGGAAGAAGGTGCTCTTCGTCACGCCGGCGCGCTCAGCGATCTGCGCGACCGTCGTGGCGTCGTATCCCTGCTCGGTGAACAAGTCCGCAGCAGCTAGGACCATCCTCTCCCGCGCGCCAGGTTCCCATCGAGCCATGAGCCCATCATAGGTGATGCGACCTTTGTCCCATCGCCTGCTACAGTGATGGGACAAAGCTCCCATCGCTTCTTAGGAGAACTTCATGCGGGTCTTCGTCACAGGCGGCACCGGGCTGATCGGTTCCGCCGTCATCGCCGAGCTACTCGGCAATGGCCACACCGTCCTCGCCCTCGCTCGTTCCGACTCGTCCGCGACGGCCCTCGAGACCGCCGGCGCGGAGACCACTGCCGGCGACCTCGCCGATCTGGGCACGCTCCGCGCCGGCGCCGCTAAGGCTGACGGGGTGATCCACCTGGCCTTCGCCAACGACTTCAGCACCCCCGCCGCCCTCGGTGCGGCGGTCGCTGAGGAGGGCGCCGCGCTCGCAGCCCTGGGCGAGGAACTCATCGGCAGTGGCCGCCCACTCATCACGGTCTCGGGTACGCCCTACGTCCCTGGCCGCGCCTCCACCGAGGCCGACCCGCTGCCGACCGACGGGCCGGTCGGCGGTCGCAGCCGCTCGGTCACGGCGGTCCTGGACCTGGCCGCGCGCGGAGTCCGGAGCTCGGCCGTCCGCATGCCTCGCACGGTCCACCACGACGGTAGGGGCGGATTCGCAGGCCTGCTGACCGAGATGGCACGCCGCAGCGGAGTGTCGGGCTATCCGGGCGACGGCGCCCAGCGCTGGCCGGCCGTTCACGCGCTTGACGTGGCTGTCCTCTTCCGGCTGGTCCTGGAGAAGGCGCCGGCCGGGACGGCGTGGCACGCCGTGAGTGACCAGGGCGACGCCGTGCGCGACATCGCAACGGTCATCGGCAAACGGCTGGGGCTCCCGGTGGAAGCGATGCCGCAGGAAGCCTTCGGCGTGCTCGGCCCGATCTTCGCGACCGACCAGCCCTCATCGAGCGCCCACACCCGGCAGACGCTCGGCTGGGAGCCAAGTCACCCAAGTCTGCTGGAGGACCTGGAGAACATCCAGCCCTGATCGGCTCGCAGCGCGGCGCCCCGAGCGGCTGAAAACGGTGCTCATGCCGCCCTGAGAGCGAGCCGGGCTGTGCTGGTTGATGCGCCTAAGCGTCTGCCGACACTGGGCACACCAGCGCCGCACGGTGAGCGTGATGAAAAAAGAGTCCCTGAAAGAAGTCCAGGACTCGGTGTCGGATCGGGGCAGTGTTGTTCGTAGCAGGGGTGAGTAGTCGCCCGCGAGGGGCGCCACGAGCCACAGGAGATGATCCGAGATGGAGCCCACCGCCCGACGCCTGTACCGGCTCGTGGAGCCGATCCACCTGGTCACCTACTTCTCCGACGAGCCGACCGATGCGCTCATGGCGCTCGGCCACCGGAACTACTGGGACGGCTACTTCGCCGCACGGGCCGCACCGCTGGGCCGCGTCCCGGCCGAGGTGGTCCATGCGATCTTCTACAACTTCGCCGATGGCGAGGTCTCCCGCCACATCCCCCGCGTCTGGGACACCGCCACCCCCGAGGCGGCGCTCGCCGCTCGGGAGCAGGGCAGCGTCGCGGCGCTGAGGCGGATCCTCGGCGACCTCGCCGACGCCCCCGCTCTGGCGCGTGCCGCCGAGCTTGCCACCAAGGCGGCGACCGGCGCCCCGACGGAGGGACGGGTCCTGTTTGCCGGGCTCCGAGCGCTCCCGGTACCTGGGGAGCCCGTGGCCCGCCTCTGGCACGCGGCCACCCTGCTCCGCGAGCACCGCGGGGACGGTCATATCGCCGCCCTGGTCGCCGAGGGCATCGGCGGGACGGAGTCCCATGTGCTTCACGCTCTCTCACAGGGCATTCCCGCGGAGAAGTTCGGCAGAGTCCACCACCTCCCCGCGGTGCAGCTGGCCGCTGTTGTGGACCGGATGCGCGGCCGCGGCCTCATCGAGGCCTCCGGCGGGCTCAGCGACGCTGGCCGGGAAAAGAAGGAGCGGATCGAGTCGCTCACCGACAGCCTCGCCGCACCGGCGTACGACAGCCTGACGCCGAGCGAGCTCGACCAGCTGATCGCTGACCTCGAGCCAATCTCCGCGGCGCTCGACGCTGCCGGCTCGCGGTAGAACCCGCCACGTCCAAGCCGGCGGCGACATCGCACCGCGCCAGACGCGGCGCCCTGAGGACGCTCACTGACCCCGTTGGGCTCCCAGCAGACAAAGGCCCGGACATAAGTCCTGTTCTGGGGGCGACGTCACGAGTCATCCAGCGACAACATTGAGTCTCGTCGAGCGACCCGCACCCGCCGCAAGATTTCGGGAAGGAGCGATTGCTCGCAGGCAATTAACCTGGCCCTGAACTTAATAACGAAAAGAGCTGAGCCTGCACTGAAGAGCTGAGCCTGCACTGAGCAGCCCGCTATCGGTGGTATTCCGGCCCGAGGTGGTGGCAGGCTCACCAGCAGCCGACATGTCACCGCCCTGTAGCGCAGCCACCCGCGCGGGTAGCGTCGGCGCCATGTAAGCGACGCGAATGATCGCAGCCGACGGAGGACGCGCCTGGCAAGCGCCACCCGCGTGCGCTAATGCTCCGATGGCCACGTGGGAGGCCGGGAATGGCAGACAGGGATACTCAGGGCCGGACGTGGGCTGATGCGGCCGCGGCACATTCATCGGTCAGCACGTGGGTTCCAACCAAGCCGACCACATGCTTCGACTACGTCGCGGACTTCAGCCGCCACGATGAGTGGACAACGAATCCCGTCAAGATCGACGCGCTCGACGGCGATATGCGCGGATTAGGTGCCCGGTACCGGGCGGTGGGACACCAAGGCGGCAAGGACTGGCCCTCAGAGCTGGAGGTGACCGTCTATAACAGGCCATTGACCTTCGAGTTCACCGCCACGGGAGGGCCGATCGGCACGCCGGAGGATGACCCGCACCGGCACACGTTCACATTCACCGCCGAGGATGGCGGAACCCGCATCGTGCTAGTTCGCCGGGATCCGTACCCGCCCGAATGGTCACGCTTCAAGCGGGCCTTCGCGCCGGCGATCGTACGGCTCACTCTGGGCATCAGGAAGCGGACCGTCGCCCATCTGCGGCGGCGGCTCATGGCCAGCCCGTCACAGACTTGGTAGCGATCATCAATGGAGCGTCGGTCTCAGCGGAAGCCCAGTCTTCGGCGCTGCGCTCGGAGTTCGACCGACGGGGCCTGACCGTACCCGAGCACTTCGGCGTCCCTGACCCCGCACTATGGGGAACGCGGGTACGCAGCCGAGGCCCGCCGTTCCCTGTTGGACACTGCGCGCACACTTAATGGCGCCCTAGCCGTAGTCCGCCCGTTTATCGACCCGATACTTGACGGCACCGCGGCGGGCTCGGGGGAACGCCACTCATGCCGCTGGATCCGCTAACGAACGCTCACATCAGCGCGCATCGCCGCCGTTCATGGACGGCGGTTCGGACCTGACGGACAAGCCTCCTGGTGGTATGTATCTGCGGTGTTCTGCGCGCGCCCCGCGGCGGCACGGGCGGGCTCGGCGGGAGGGCTAGGTGGGAGATTGCATAGTCGCCAGATGCCTGGCTACAGCGCCGTGAACCGTCGCCCCGGCCGGACACGGTCGAGGCCCCCAATGAGGCCGGAGCGGTGGAAGCTCAGCGAGCCCCGAGTTCCCGGGCGGAGGTGACTCACCGTCGTCCTGGTCCCAGCGGCGCCGGTACTGGTCGGGAATGTCGCCCCAGCCCCAGTACGGCAGCGGCGAATCCGGCAGGATCCCCAGGACCTCGACCGGGTCGATCCGCCGCGCGCCGACGGTGCACAGGTGGGCCCAGTCGTCGCCGAGATCGAACACGTAGGCGAACTGCTCTCCCGGCTGCAGCCGCGACAACTTCACTCGCCGGTAGTCTTCGGTGACCTCGCCCTCGATCTCCCAGTCCGGGTCCGGATCGCACAAGCGCCTGCCGTCGGCGAGGGTGAAGTCCTGCAGATGCGAGCGGTCCCAGCGGGCGAACGCGTCGTCGATAGCGTCGGCGAGCCGTTTGAAGGTGTGGCTGCGCGCGGCCGCGAAGATCCGTCCTGGCCGCGGCCAGCACTCCTCGCCGTGACCCTCGATCAGGTCGACCCGGATCGACAACCAAGTCCGAGCCACTTCACACCTCCGGTTCGGCCAAACTCGGCCAGGCCGCCTGGCCTGCTAACTGGCGGGCCACTTGCGAGCCCGGACATCAGGGTGCGCAGCGACGGCTCATTCGGGCCGAAGGCCGTCGCGCTGAGGCAGTTCCTGGCATACCTGGCGCACCGGCACGCCGACTCGGCCAGCTGCGGCGCGGATATAAGCGACCGCCGCGTACAGGGCGTACTGCCAGAAGTCATCGGTCTGCCACCAGGCGACCTCGTCAAGCAAGTCCGGCTCCGTTCCGCCGCGCAGCGCCGCCGCTGCCAGGAACGCGAACTGAAGCTTCTTGTTCTGCCTGCCGCGGAAAGCCAACTCGGGCAGCAACCGCTCCCGCATCCCCTCCAGGGCCAGCGGCTCGGAGCGGCTGGCCCCGCACCAGTCCAGCACGTCAGCTGCCACGCTAAGGAAGACCTCGCCTGGGAAGGTGTTGTTCCTGGGATGCAGGGACGCTACCTCGCCCACCAGCTCGGACACCTCGCTATCACTGGCAAGCCCGTCAAGCAGGATCCGGCGGGCGGCGGCCGCGTCCTGGGGCGTGGGCATGTTCCTGGCAGGCATACCCCGACGGTAGGGCAGAACCGATCCTGTCGCTTGGTCTTCTGGACGCTGGCAGGGCAGGCAGTGGCCGCTTCCTGAACCGGCGTTCGGCTCAGGTCCGGACGTGGGCTGACGCGGGTCGCCCGATACGGCACTGACCTGCAACGACAATCGCCTGACGACGCCTGACACCGCCCGGCTCCGGCTGACCTTGGCTCTCAGTTTGGCTCCCACACGTCTTGTCACCGCACGAGCATCTTCACGCCCGTCTCCGCCTGAACGGCCCGTCTTCAGGCGGCGAACTGTATGACCGGCAATCGGCGTTGCGTATGGTTCGAGTCTGGCGTTCCGTATGATTCGAGTGCGGCGTTCTGTATGATAGCAAGCATGCCATCGATGTTGGAGCGGGCTGTCGCGGGTCGCTACCAGGACATGGTCGCCGCCCGGCGGGTGACCGTGGTGACCGGCCCGCGCCAGGCAGGCAAGACCACGCTGGTCCAGAGCCTTCTCGGCGGAGGGACGCTGCGGAGCCTGGATGACCAGGGCACCTTGGACTCCGCGCTCACCGATCCCGTCGGCTTCCTGGCACTCGGCCCGCGGCCGCTCGTCATTGATGAGGTCCAGCGAGCGGGCGAGCCGCTGGTGCGCGCTATCAAGCTCGCTGTCGACCACGACCCCACCCCTGGCCAGTTCGTGCTGACGGGCTCGTCGAACTTCCTGACCGTCCCCACCATCTCCGAGTCGCTCGCGGGCCGGGCTGGGTTCATCGAGGTGTGGCCCTTCACCCAGGGCGAGATCAGCGGCAAGTACGACCGGTTCATCGACGGCGCGTTCCAGGGGCCTGCCGCGTTCAGCGCCTACCGGCCCGGATCCGCTCAGCCGGCAAGGGCTGCTGGAACGGGTCTGCGCCGGCGGTTACCCGGAGGTCCAGCGCCTTGCAGGCCGCCAGCGGCCGGGATGGTTCCGGGATTACGTGCGGACCACGATCGAGCGCGACGTGGTCGAGCTATCGGGCATCCGCAAGGTCGCCGAAATGGGCCAGCTACTGCGGCTGTTCGCCGCGCGCACCGGCTGCGAGCTGGTCATGCAGGGCATCATCGACGACGCGCCGCTTGAGCGGCAGGCAGTCTACGACCATCGGGCCTGGCTGGAGACCATCCACCTGCTGACCACCTTGCCCGCCTGGTCACGCAACCTCACCCGCCGCGTCAAAAGACACCCCAAGATCTTCCTGACCGATCCGGGGCTCGCCGCCTGGCTGCTCGGCAAGACCCCTGCCGCGCTGGCTGACCCCGAAGACCCCGCGACGGGCCAGCTTGTCGAAACCTTCGTCTTCGCCGAACTCCGCCGGCAGCTCACCTGGGCGGCCACCGACGTCGCTATGTTCCACTGGCAGGACCGCTCGGGTGCAGAGGTTGACATCGTCCTGGAATCCGCCGACGGGCGGGTAGTCGGCGTGGAAGTCAAAAGCCACCAGACCGCCAAACCCGAATGGTTCCGCTGGCTCGACCCAGATGCGCGACGCTCTCGGAGAAAAGTTTATCGCCGGAATCGCCCTCTACGCTGGCAACGACGTCCTGCCCTTCGGCGACCGCCTACTCGCCGCTCCCATCTCCGCCTTGTGGGAGCTATGAAGAAAGCGCGCGAACCCTGACTCGGACCGTGTTGGCCGGCAGCCTCGAACCACGAGCACTTCCGACGAACCTGGCGGCGATGGGCGCGATTGGCTGAGCGTTTGGACGCTAGTTTTACCGCTCTTGGCCGCTGACGGAGTGCAGGCGTCTTGCCTGTCTCCCTCAGCGATCAGCTGGCTGGCTGAGGGTTCCGGAGACCCTGCCGTGCTCTCGGTCCGGGAGCATCTGGGGTCGAATCTGAACGGTTGCCGTGGCCACGGCAACGACGGCACCTTCTACGTTTAGCAGCTCGCCGGCGAGAAAGCCAACGTCGCGGCCTCGACGGACAACGCGGCCTCGTCCGAGCAGGCGACCTGGCCGGGCCGGGCGAAGAAACTGGACATGCAAGTCAGTCGTAGGGGCGAAGTCACCAGGACTAAGGCCAGCAACTAGCGCCGGTCCTAGCGTGTCGTCCAGCATCGCGGCGAGAAAGCCACCCTGAATGACTCCCGCTGGGTTCAAGAACGCCTCGGTCGCGGTGAACGCAACTTCGATCGTCCCCTGCTCCGGGCTAACGGACACCAGCTCCCAGCCAAGCGTGACCGCCGCGGCCGGAAGCGGCGTCCTACCTTCCACTGCATCCCAGAATGGGCCTTCGCGTTCCACGGCCAACATCCTGGCAGTCACCGCTGACAGTACCGAATCGCGCGCACCAGCCCACGCACTGTTCTGCCGCCGTAAGAACCTCGGCGAGTGCGAGCGGCGAGTTTTATCCGCGCTAAGCGCGGGGCGCGCAGCTCACGCGGAATGGCAGGTCGTCACCGCGGTGAGCGCGGGCTCTACGGCGGCCAGCGTCTGCTCCGGCGTCAGCTGTTCACAGTCGATGACCGCAAGGGGCGGTCGGCCAGCCAGGAAGTCGGCGAGCTGGTCGTGAATCTATCCCTCGCCGAATACGCGGAGCCAACACGCGCATCTGGTCACAGTTTGGAAGTCAATTCAGCACGTGGCGCGGACGCCGTCCGCACCGGCAGGGTCGACGCGTTCATCGGCGAGGCAGCGCGGTCACGCTGGCCACGCCGTGGAACGCCGGTTTCGGTGGCCAAGGCCAGTCCTTACTCGGCGGGCCGCCGACCATTACTTACTACTTCGGTGTGCTCAGGGAGCGCCATGCTTAACCTGCTTCGGCCGGCAGCGCGGATGCCCACTGCGTCACGGTGCGGGCGAACAATGCTGGATCGGCGCCGTGCATCGAATGCGGCATCTGGGGGAACGACTGGTACTCGAACGGCTGTCCAGCGCCCTCGACCAGCGTCCTGGCCCGGGCGGCCTGCAGATCGGAGACGGCGCCCATTAGCGCCCCGGTCGCCTCGTCTATCTGACGGAAATGGTGTGTGAACAGGACGGGTACCTTGACGTTCGCCAGCATGAGCTCGTGATCGCAGCTCGCTGCGGCGGTGCCAGTCCAGAACGCCCGGCCCCACTCGGGGCCGTACTCCTTCAGGTTCTGCGGCGGCTCGGCCAGATTCGCGGGTTCGCCGCGATTAGCCGCGGCCATCGCCACCAGCATGGTGAAGATACGCTCGGGCAGCTCGCGGGGCGCGGCGGCCAGCATGCCCGGCCAGTCCCCGATCGACCACTGGTCACCCAGCCATTTGTTCCACATCGCGAACATGGGACCCATCGCCTGCCGTATGGACTGGCCGCAGGCCGGGTTGATTTGGGATGAGAAGAGCGGCGGGTCCTCCCACACCGCGCCACGTACCTGACCGGGCTTGGCATACGCAGATAGCCACGCGGACAGGACCCCGCCGGATGACAGGCCGCTGACGACGCTTGGCCGGCCGATGACGAGGTCAATGAAGCGGACCAGGTCGTTGCCGATGTTGTCCAGGGTGTAACGGCCGGGTGTCCAGGTGGACCGGCCCTGGCCGCGCAGGTCGGCAGCGTACACGTGGAAATGCTCGGCCAGCAGCGGCATGGCCGCCTCGTAGCCCCACCATGATTCCGACTGCCCGGGAATCAGCAGCAGCGCGGGCAAGTGCGGCTCCCCAGCTGTGCTGTAATTCATTCGGATCTCGCCGAGATCCGCCAGCGACTCGGGGAACGCGTGGGGCACGAAGACGTGCTCCCGATCGGCGGCCTCAAGCCCGGTCATAGCATTCGGCATCAGCTGACCTCCCGTTGTGTCGTGTCGGCGGGCGAGCCGACGACGAAGTCGGCGACGATCGCCCGCCTGCGGTCAATGTGCGCTTGGAGCAAGGCGACGATGCCATCCGCGGCGTCGAAGAACCGGGCAGAGATGTCGAGCAGTAGCCGGTTGCCGACGCCTCGATCAGCGCGTAGTGGAAGACCAGATGCGCATGCGCCCATTCCTCGTCGCGTGCGGCTGAGTCCCCCGGCATAGACATCGGCAGGCACTGTCTGCGCCGTGTCGTAAGAGACGGGAGGCTTGCCGGGTACGGCCCTGGGCTGGCTCGGAGAATGATTGGCTCCGCGGATTCCAGTGATCGTCGCCCTCCCAGTTTGGCTCCCGGAGATCGTTAGCTCCGCTAAGCAGCCGGCACAGCAAGGCGAGTCTCCGTGCCAGGCAGTCTGACCTGTAGAGCTTGACCAACGCTCCCAGTTCCGGCAGCGGCAATCGGCCTCCCGGCGACAGGGCACCGAGGGCCAGTCGAGCTGGGGTCTAGGGCAACTGGACAGGCGCTGTTTACAATTGTAAACTTACCTCATGGGGTTAGACGTCGACTGGCAGCACGGCGAGGATCACATGCGGACCGGACACCAGATCACGGTGCAGGCAGCCAACGAGGCACTCGCCGATCCAGACGCGCTGCTGTTTGACCCGGACCCCAAGAGCACGTCAGGCCGGAGTGCCCGGGTGATCGGCTACTCGCCGACTGCGGCCGCGGTGCTGGTGGTCATCCTCGTCCGGCGCGAGGACAAGCCAGGATCATGGTGGGGCGCCAACGGCTGGCAGGCAAATAGTACCGACCGCCGGATCTACGCTGAAGGGACCCAGCGCCATGAGTGACCCCAAGCAGGTAGTCGAGCAGATTGCCTCCGAAGCCGACCTCACCGCCGACCAGGCGATGCCGCCCGGTGCCGTCTTCACACGACCGAATAAGTCGGTTACCGTGGCCACCCGACTCTCCCCCGAGGACCTGGCCGAGATCGAACGCCTAGCCGGGCGCCTGGACGTGCCGCCGTCCAGCCTCATCCGCGGATGGATCCTCTCCGGGCTCAACGCGCATAAGGACGAGACCGTGCAGAGCACTATCGATAAAATCTCCGCCGACGTCCAGCGACTCCGCGAACTCGTAGCCTGACCAAGTCGGCCCGGCACGCACAGCCGCCCGCGGCGCTCCCATCCCCCGACGGACGCGAGCGTCGGCTCATACCCTCATGACTCCGAATAGCGCGCATTGCGCTCGCGCATGACCATGCAGTTGTTGGCATGGCCAACCGCGCCGCTCTGCCGACAGCCTGACGATCCGCCTCTCAGCATCGCGGTTCGCCCTAATCGTGAACAGAGCGGAAGATACGGAGCTGAGACTCGCGGGTACCAGGCGAAGACCGTGAACATGACCCATCCGCCGCCGGCTCTGTACGAAGGCTTGGCGATTCAGTGAGTACCTGTGGAACGAGATCGAGAACCACTTCGGGCTCGATGCTGCTCGGCCCAAGGCTGTCCCGGCGACCGGAGCAGCGACACCTACGACCGCGTCCGCACCGACACCATCGGCAAGACCGGCACTGTCACCCTCCGCCACGGCGGCAAGCTCTACCACATCGGCGTCGGCCGGACCTACGCCGGAACCCACGTCCTGCTGATCGTCCAGGACCTGCACGTGCGCATCATCGACGCCGCCACCGGCGAGCTCTTGCGCGACTTGGCCCTCGACCCGGCCCGCAATTACCAGCCCACCGGCCGGCAACCCGGACCGGCCAAAGGAACCCTCGCCAACGGAAAAACCCCGAACCCTGACGTGGGTTCGGGGTCATTCCCATGTCCTGAGAGATCACATGGCGCCCCGAGCAGGACTCGAACCTGCGGCCTACTGCTTAGGAGCAAGCCCGCACTCCCTCGGGCCCCTAAATCGCCTGCTCAGCGCCATGCCGCCAGCAGGTCGATAGCTCCTGGCACCACCTCGGCACTCGCTGTGTCACACGTGTGGCACAAACAGCCCGACCGCTTTAGAGGGCTGCGCGGCGTCTCCTGAGGCAGGCCCCTGGCCTGCCCCTCCATCTGCCGATGCCGTGCCAGAGGCTCGCGGTCAAGGACGCCGAAGGCGCCGCGTAGCGGTCGAAGATCCTTGACGGCGAGGGGCACGGCCATACCCTCAGCCGCGCAGCCCGGCACCCAGCACCAGCCATCGTCCTTAACGCCAGCAGGCCAGACCAGCCTGCCCACCTCCACTCCTTCTCAGCCAGCCACGGCTGACGCATCGCGCCGCTAAGCGCTGCCGGTTGCCATCCCGGCCCAGACGACCAGCCGAGACCCGCCATCGCGCGGGCCTCGGGTTCCAGCTCGTCTCCGGAGTCACGCATGGCAACCACGACACGACCCACCACCGGATCCCGCAGCCCGCGGGCGCGCGGTCTTGGCGCGCCCCGAGGCGGCCGGGCGCGAAGCGCAGTAGGCCGCCGATCATCCTTCCGTTCTCCCAGCTTCTCCTGCCGCTCCCGCCAACGGACTGTCTCGGTATAGACGCAAAGTTTCGAACCACCCCCTGGTGGCCTGCGACGATCCGGCCGGATGGCGCCGCGGCGCGCGGATGAACCTGCGGGCCCTCGCGGCCGCCGACCCTGACACTCCGAGCGGCAGCGCAACTGCGGCGCCGTCCCGGTCGGTGATCGGGTGGAGATCCGGATCAAGGACGGCTCCGCGTACTACTGCGGGCTGGAGACCTGCGGCAACGTGTGGCTGTGCCCCGTCTGCTCCGCCAAGATCCACCACCGCCGCGCCGCCGAACTCCGCGAAGCACTCACCACCTGGGCAGAGCAAGGGCCACGCCGCCAGCCTCGTCACGATCACCGTCCCGCACGACCTGGACGACCCGCTCTCCAAGCTCGTCGACGCTGAGCGTGCTGCCTGGAAGCGCGTCACCCAGGGCGCGGCCTGGCAGCGGCTCAAGCGCACGCCTAGGTATCGCCGGGCACATCATCGCCCTGGAGTTCACCTGGGGCGACGAGAACGGCTGGCACCCGCACTACCACGTCCTTCTGATCCACGACCAGGACCTGGACGCCGCCGCCATCGCCGCAGCTGCACGCCCACATCCACTCGCGGCTCGCGGCCGCGCTGCCGCGACCACGGCCTGCGCCTGCCCGACCAGCTGCACGCCGTCCGCATCGACCCCAACGTCTCCGCCGCCGCCGCCGGCGCCTACGTCGCCAAAGGCGGCGACTGGACACCCGCCGAGGAAATAACCAGAGGCGACCTCAAGACCAGCCGCACCGGCAGCCGCACGCCCTTCCAGATCCTCGCCGACTACTACCAGACCGGCGACACCCGCGACCGCGACCTCTGGCGCGAATACAGCCGCGTCACCCGCCGCCTCGCCGCCGTGCGCTGGTCCCGCGGCCTCCGGGCTACTGTGTCGGGGCCAGTCGCGGCGCCGACAGACCGACGCAGAGCTGGCTGCCGAGACGCCGGCGGCGAATTCGGTCGCCATCCTTCCGCTGGACGTCTGGACAATGATCCGCAAGTCCCGGCTAGATCATGTCATTCTCGTAGCCGCCGAGTGCGACAAGATGAATGGCATCAATAAGCTGCTAATCAAGCCATGATCAAGGTGGTGTCGTGTCGCCGGACCTAATACCCGACTTGGCTCAATTAGTGCGCACCAGGGTCCGCAAGATCCCTGGACGTCCCCGGAATGGGGAAGCGATAGCGAACGACTGGCTCCGCGCGACTGTGGCGGACAGCAGCTACGATCAGCAGTCTTCAAGCATCTCTACGTTGGGCGCGGAGGACGGCGCGTGTGAACGGTCAAGCGCGAGGAGGTGCTGGCCGTTGATGGTCTTGCCGCAAGGGGGATCGTCATACGAAACGTCGCGAGCAACCTCGGGCAGCCGACCACTTTGCTCAGGGGATGGACGCGCGCTCGTTGCGCAGCGCGGCGAACGTCGCGTAAAGCTTCCAGAACTGCGACGGAGGGATCGTTTCCCCCTGGACGGCGGCCTCCAGATACGTTAGGTGCGTCGTCCAGCCAGGACCGTACGAGGCGGCAAGATCCGGTCCGGTATGCGTGAGCTTCGCAGCAGTGCCTTCATCGGACTCCCGCAGTTCGACAGCGACCCGAGACCGAGGCTCGTCGGGGAACTCCCATGTCATGGTCAGCCGATGCGGCGCCTCCGCCTCGGTCACCTCGCTGCGAGACAGTTGTCCCTGGCCATGGTCGATAACCAGCCTTCCCCCGGTCCTGATGTTTATCTCGACGACGGTGCCCAGCCACCGTGACAGTAGTGCCGGATCGGTCAGTCCGCGCCAGACAGCTGCAATGGGCGCCTGGAACGACCACGACACCGAGACGGCACGGTCGTTGAGCGCCAGTGCAGAGAGCGACATGGATCTCAGTATGTCGGTGCCCAGGGTGGACCCGAAAGGCACCGGCCTGAGCGACTTCCTGACCGCCATTAGCAGACTGCTGAGTGCGTGATCAGCGCTGCCTGTAGCGAGCCAGGATGCGCACCTACCGTAGTCTCAGCGCCAGGTGGTGAACAGGAGCGCGTCCGGGCCCGCGGCTGCCTGGCGGCCGAAGCCGGGGCGAACCTCCGCGAGCTGATGGAGCGGATGGGCCACTCATCCAGCCGCGCCGCGCTCATCTACCTGCATTCCAGCCCGGACCGGCAGCGCGCCCTGGCCGCCGCCATCGCCGCCCGGACCCGCAGGGACCTCACCCGGAAGGACCGTGGCACGAACGTGGCACGAAACGGACAAGCCGACGCGACCCACGCTGACCCCGCCAACGAGCGCGGCCCGCCTGAGCTGCACGTATGAGGGGCGCCCCAGTTTCAGGACATCGAGGACAGGTGTCTCAGGACATCGAGGACAGCCAGGGTAGGCGCTGACTCGGTCACTGGCCCGGCGTGTCTCAAGACATGAAGGACAGCCGCGGCCGAGGGTGCGGCCATGTCGAAAGCCCGGCTTGTCATCACTGCTGTCACTGTCGAGAAGCGCCCGGTCAGCGATGTGGCCCGCGCGTACGGAGTCACCCGGTCGTGGATCTACACGCTGCTCGCCCGCTACCGCGCCGAGGGCGAGGCGGCGTTCGAGCCGCGGTCCCGGCGGCCGAAGACCTCGCCGGCCGCGCTCAGCGACGCCACCGTCGATCTGATCATGCGGCTGCGCAAGGACCTGGCCGGGCAGGGCCTGGACGCCGGGCCGCACACCATCGCCTGGCACCTGCGCCGTCACCACCAGGTCACCGTGTCGGCGGCGACCATCAGCCGCTACCTGACCCGGCACGGGTTAGTGGTTCCCGAGCCGCGCAAGCGGCCCAAGTCCTCCTACCTGCGGTTCGCCGCCGACCTGCCGAACGAGTGCTGGCAGTCTGACTTCACCCACTACCGGCTGACCCGGCCCGGCGGCGGGCCCGGCGCCGATACCGAGATCCTGGCCTGGCTGGACGACCATTCCCGGCTGATACTGTGCCTGACCTGCCACCAACGCGTGACCGGCCCCATCGTGGTGGATGCCTTCCGCGCCGCCGTCGCCGCCCACGGCGCCCCGGCCTCGACGCTGACCGATAACGGCCTGGTCTACACGACGCGTTTCTCCGGCGGCCGCGGCGGCCGCAACGGCCTCGAACACGAGCTGCGCCGCCTGGGGGTCCGGCAGAAAAACGGCAAGCCCAATCACCCGCAGACCCAGGGCAAGGTCGAGCGGCTCTGGCAGACCCTGAAGAAGTGGCTGGCCGCCCAGCACCCCCAGCCCGCCGACCTCGGCCAGCTGCAGGCACAGCTAGACCAGTTCACCAGCCACTACAACACCCGCCGCCCGCACCGCTCCCTTCAGCACCGGGCCACCCCCGCCGCCGCCTACGCGGCCCGGCCCAAAGCCGCCCCCGGCAGCCGGACCGCCGACACCCACGACCGGGTCCGCGCCGACATCATCGGCAAAACCGGCACCATCACCCTCCGCACCGGCGGGAAGCTCTACCACATCGGCGTCGGCCGGACCCACGCCGGAACCCACGTCCTGCATGCTCGTCCAGGACCTGCACATCCGCATCATCAACGCCGCCACCGGCGAGCTGCTCCGCCACCTCACCCTCGACCCCAACCAGCAACTACCAGCCCACCGGCCAGCCACCCGGACCCACACCAGGAACACCCCGCTAACGCGAAAGAACCTCGGACCCTGACGTGGGTTCGGGGTCTCCTCGATGTCTCGAGACATCACATGTGCGCCCCGAGCAGGACTCGAACCTGCGGCCTACTGCTTAGGAGGCAGTCGCTCTATCCGCCTGAGCTATCGGGGCTCTTGACTAGCCCCGCGCGCACAACCAGTGTGCGCAGCCGAGCGCCGGACCAAGCCTAGCTGGTAATCCCGCTGTGCACCGCTCCGGTCTCGGGCCGCATCCCGCTACTTGGCCGCTGCGTCCGACGCGACTGCCAACATCCGCCGAACCGGCACAGGCGAGCGGCCGTAGCAGCCCTGACCATATGGTGGAACCAAGCGGAACGGCCCGGACGGGAGCAGGCAGGTGCAGGTAAAAGACGTGATGACTCAGGCGACGGTTACCGAGTCACCGCAAGACAGCATCAGGTCGGCCGCTGAACGGATGTGGCGTCAGCAGACGGGGTCGCTCGTCATCACTGAGGATGGCCAGCTGGCAGGCATCATCACTGAACGCGACTTGCTCCGGGCAGTCGCCCTGGGCGCTGACCCCGACAAGACGACCGTGGACGACGCCATGACCACCGAGGTATATACCGTGCCGCCGGACATGCCGCTGCAGGAGGCGGCAAGGGAGATGGCAACGCGGTGGATCCGGCACCTGCCGGTCGTGGAGGCAGGCAAGCTACTCGGCGTCGTTAGCATGCGCGACGTAACCGGGGTATTCGCTGCGATGGCGACGGGCAGTGTCCGGGTGGAGCACGAGTTCGACCAGCTCGTTCGCGAACGTCGGCTAGCCAGGATCGAGCACGGCGACCTCGACTAATGAGGATCAGCTGATGGAGCTGCATCAGGTAGCACAGCACGCAGACGATCTCGACAAGGCGTCGCGCCCTGCAACACGACTCCGTTCTCGGCGGCCAGGGCCTGGGGTCCCGCAACACCATGACGGTTCCAGTGCCTCTGGCGATCGGAATGCCCGGTTTGCGGCACTGAAATCGTCTGTGAGTATGGGCTTGCTGGCACCGGTCCTGTGTCGGGGCTGCCAGGTTGGTGGCTGTGGCGCTGGGTGACTCCTGAAATCGTTGACCGCCTGGGTGGCGTGTCCTGACCTTGAGATGTCCCTGGCGCCGCGGGCACCGGCCTGGTCACCCTTGGCTGGCTTGATCAGGAGCTTGTCCGGCCTGCGGGCCGTGACTCATCACAGATTTGCCGCGCGGGGAGTTGCCTCCAGGCCGGTGCCGCCGTTCCAGGATTACTCATGTCAGGAGGAAATGCGGTGGCTGTTACCGAGGAAGCCGGCTTCGTGGTCGGCGTCGACACTCACCTGGATACCCATACCGGGGCGGTCTGCGATGCCCGCGGCCGGGTGCTGGCGCAACTGCAGGTCGCGGCGACGACGGCGGGTTACGCGCAGCTGCTGGCCTGGGCCGGGTTAACGGCCGGGCCGGGCGCCGCGATCACCTGGGCGGTCGAGGGCACCCGGCATTACGGGGTGGGCCTGGCCCGCTACCTGACCGCGGCCGGGCAGCAGGTGACCGAGATCGACCACACCCGCCACCTGAGCAAGCGCCGGGCAGGCAAAAGCGACCCGATCGACGCGGTCCGGGCCGCCCGGGAGCTGCTGGCCCGCCCCGAACCGGCCGCGCTGCGCTGCGACGGGGACCGCGAGGCGCTGCGGCTGCTGATGGTCGACCGGGACAACGCCGTCCAGTCCTGCAAGACCGCCAGCACCGCGCTGGCCTCGGTGATCGTCACCGCCCCCGACCAGCTGCGCGGCCAGCTGCGGCACCTGACCCGCCTGGCCCGCGCCCGCTCCTGCACCGCGCTGGCCTGCCCGGCCGGCGCCAGCCGCCCCGACCAGGTCCTGCACCAGACCCTGACCCGGCTCGGCGAGCGGGTCATCGCGCTGGCCGAAACCGCCGCCCAGATCGAGGCCCAGATCGCCGTCATCGTCGACGACATGGCCCCCGGCCTGGTCGCCGCCGAACCCGGCCTGGGCGCCCTGTGCGCCGCGCAGATCCTGCTGTCCTGGTCCCACCCCGGCCGGATCCGCAGCGAAGCCGCGTTCGCGATGCTGTCCGGCACCGCGCCCATCCCGGTCTCCTCCGGCCGCACCGACCGGCACCGCCTCAACCGGCACGGCGACCGGCAGCTCAACCGCGCCCTGCACATCATCGCCGTCACCCGCATGCGCAGCCACCCGCCCACCATCGCCTACCTCCAGCGCCGCCGCGCCGAAGGCAAAACCGACCGCGAAATCCGCCGCTGCATCAAGCGCTACCTCGCCCGCCACCTCTACCGCACCCTCAACAACCCCCCCGCCACCCCGCCCCCAGCCACTTGACGCAACATAGGAGCCTCATTGTGTCTGCTGCAGAAGCTACCTACGGGAGCTCGATCGGCAGCTTAAGGTCGTCCAGGGCGTGCGCGCAGGCGCAAGTACGCTCGGCAGGCAACTCTTCGATGATCTTGACGATCAGGTCTCGCAGTCGCGCCACGTTCGCGGCGAACACCCGCAACACCTCCGCCGAAGTGACGCCGGCACCCTCCTCGACGCCCGCATCGGTGTCGGTGACGAGCGCAATCGCGGTGTAACACAGCGCCAGCTCGCGGGCCAGCACAGCCTCCGGGTGGCCGGTCATCCCGATCAGGGTCCAGCCTTGCGCGGCATACCACTGCGACTCCGCCCGGGTCGAGAACCGCGGCCCGTCGATCACTACGAGGGTGCCGGACGCGGCCGGCAACCAGCCCGTCGAGCGGGCTGCGCTCACCGCGCGGGCCCGCCCGACGGCGCAATACGGGTCGGCGAACGGGATGTGCACGGCCGCACCTTGCTCGTAGAAGGTCTGCGTTCGGCCGGTCGTGCGGTCGACCAGCTGATCCGGTATGACCAGAGTGCCAGGGCCGTAGGAGATAGTCAGGGATCCGACCGCCGTGGGGGCGAGCACTTGGCGCACGCCCAATGAACGAAGCGCCCACAGGTTGGCCCGGTAGGGAATCTTGTGCGGCGGGTACCGGTGATCCCGCCCGTGCCGCGGCAGGAATGCAACCCGTTTGCCGCCGACTGAGCCGATGACGAGCGGATCGCTAGGTGTGCCGAACGGGGTCTCGACGCTCACCTCGTCCGCTGAGTCCAGGAATTCGTAGAAGCCGGACCCGCCGATGACGCCGATTTCAGCACGCTCTGCCACGCGATCAATTTATCGGCTGCCGCGCGACGATGCCGCCGCCTGCCGCGCGACGATGCCGCCGGCTGCCGCGCGCGCGACCAAGCCCGGCCGACGTCAGCTCGAGCTGGTGGTGTTTTTTACGGGCGAGGACTTCTTGTCGCTGCTGGACGCCTCGCCGGACGAACTCGTGGAGCTGCCCGAGCTGGAACCAGAGTCGGCGGACGAGCCGTTCTTAGACTCTGAAGCTGACTTCGACGCGCCGTTCGCGCCATTCGCGCCATTCGCGTCGGCGGACGAGGATTCCTTGCCCGAGCTCACCGTGCTGGAACTGTTCCTGCTGTCCGTGCGGTAGAAGCCCGATCCCTTGAAGACGATGCCAACCGGCGAGAAGATCTTGCGGAGCTTGCCGCCGCAGGCGCTGCACACCTTCAGCGGATCATCAGTGAACCGCTGCACGACCTCGGACCGGTCTCCGCAATCGGTGCAGGCGTACTGGTACGTCGGCACGTTTCCTCCCTCTGCGGCGTTAGCACTCGCCGCTGTCAACTGCTAAATGGTAGCAACGGCTAACGGAGCCTGGTGATTCCTTCGCCTGGCAGCGCGGCGGCCCGTATCGGCTGGTCGTGCGGCCCGGCCGGGACCGACGCCGCCAGCTCGCCGTCGTACAGAAGCGCGACGGTCAAGATGGACGGCCCGACCCTGGCCAGGGCCCGGTCGTAGCTGCCACCGCCCCGGCCCAGCCGGTTCCCGCTGCGATCGGCCGACAGCGCGGGCACGATCACCAGGTCCGCGCTTGTGATCGCGGTCACACCGCGGGCGGCCTCAGTCGGCTCGAGCAGCCCGCGCGGGCCTGGGGCCAGCGAGTCCGGCCCCTCGTACGAAGCCCAGTCCAGCTCGCCGTCGGCCCGCAGGATCGGCAGCAGCACATAAGTCCCCCGCTTCCAGAGGGCAAAGATCAGCCCGCGAGTGTCCGGCTCGGTGGTGACCGACACGTAGGCGGCGACGGTTCCGGCCATTTGCGTCTCTGGCAGCTCGAGCAGGGCGTCCCGGAGCGCGCGGCCAGCGTCGGCCCGTCGTTGAGCCTCCATCGCGCGCCGGGCGGCCAGGACTTCCGCCCGCATCGACGCCTTGACAGCCGCCAGCCCCGCGGCAGTCACGTCAGCCCCCGCAGACCCGCCAGCTGCCCCTACAGACCGGGCAGCAGCCCCGACCGACCCGACAGCCTCCTGAGCAGCAACTGGCCCACCGGGAACACGACCTGACCTGGGACCTTTCTCCTCCGAACCTGAGCCGCCCACGCATACTCCTCGCCCGCTGGTTAAGGTTCTCAGCATGGCTGATTACAGATCCATCACCAAGGCGGTCATCCCGGCGGCCTGCCTCGGCACCAGGTTCGTGCCAGCCACGAAGGCAATGCCCAAGGAGATGTTGCCTGTCATCGACACGCCGGTGATCCAGTACGTGGTCGAGGAGGCCGCCTCGGCGGGCTTGACCGACGTGCTGATGGTGACTGCCCGCGGCAAGACGAACATTGAGGACCATTTCGACCGTAACGTCGAGCTAGAGGACGTTCTGGCGGCAAAAGGTGATCAAGACGGGCTGGCCAGCATCCGCCGGTCCAGTCAGATCGCCGCGATGCACTACGTCCGGCAAGGCCAGGCGCTTGGCCTCGGGCACGCAGTCTTGTGTGCCGCCGAGCACGTGGGTAACGAGCCGTTCGCGGTACTGCTCGGCGACGACTTCATCGACGCCAGGGAAACTCTGCTACCGCGCATGCTCGAGGCAAGGCGCCAGTTCGGCGGCAGCATCGTGGCCCTCATGGAGGTCGAGCCGGAGCAGGTCTCCGCCTATGGGGTTGCCACCATAAAGCCAACTGACGCAGATGACGTGGTCGCCGTTACCGATCTGGTGGAGAAGCCAGCGGTCGGTGACGCGCCGTCGAACTGGATCGTCGTCGGCCGGTACGTCTGCGACCCGATGATCTTCGATGTGCTGCGCGCGACCAGGCCCGGACGGGGCGGCGAGATCCAGCTCACGGATGCGCTCCGGACGCTGGCCAGGACCGATCGGGATCAGGGCGTGGACGGCGGCGGCGTGCATGGGGTGCTGTTCCGCGGGCGCAGGTACGACACCGGCAACAAGCTTGACTATCTCCGGACGATGATCCAGTTCGCCTGCGAGCGGCCCGACATCGCGCCCGAGTTCGTGCCCTGGCTGCAGGACTTCGTGAGCACCCTCAAACCCGAGGTGGGGCTGTAAAACGACCACGCCAGGTAGGTAAGTAGGCTGCGATGACTACCGCCGAGCACATCGGGCAGGCCGTCATGGACTCCGTGGAGACCTACCTTTCCGACATAACGGCTTCTATCCGGCCGCTGCCGCCGCGCGAGCTCGCCCTGGCCGAAGCGCTCGGCGCTGTCCTTGCCGCCGATGTGACGGCGCAGTGGCTGTTGCCGTCGTTCGACAATTCCGCCATGGATGGCTACGCCGTGCGCGCCGCGGACGTGGCCGACGCCACCGAGCAGGCCCCCGTTTTTCTCCCGGTCGACGGCGAAGTAACTGCAGGCGACACCGCATGGCACGAACTCGTTCCCCTTAGCTGCCTAAGGATCATGACGGGAGCGCCGCTGCCTGCCGGGGCGGACGCGGTCGTGCCGGTCGAGCTTACCGATGGCGGCACCCGACGGGTGGCGATCCGCCGGCCGGTCGCGGCCGGGGCGTCAGTCCGGCGGGCTGGGGGCGACGCGCGCCCGGGCGACTTGCTGCTGTCGGCCGGAACGCGCCTCGGTGCGGTGCATCTCGGTTTGCTCGCCGCTGCGGGTCATGGCACGGTGCTGGCCCGGCCGCGGCCGCGGGTCACCGTCATCTCGACCGGCAACGAGCTCGTCGAGCCTGGCACACGGCTGGTTCCCGGCCAGATCTGGGAGTCCAACGCGACGATGCTGGCGGCCGCCGCGCGCCAGGCAGGCTGCGACGCCCGGCGGCACCCGATCGTGCCGGACAAGACCGACGCCGTCCTGACCGCCATCCAAGACGCCCTGGACAACGCTGATCTGCTGATTACCAGCGGCGGAGTGAGCATGGGCGGCGAGCACGACGTGGTCAAGGCGGCCCTGGCCACGCTGGGCACGGTCGCCTTCCGCAAGGTCGCAATGCAGCCTGGCATGCCGCAGGGCTTCGGCGCCGTCGGCCCCGCGAGCACGCCGATTTTCACTCTGCCCGGCAATCCGGTAAGCGCCTACGTGTCGTTCTTCTTGTTCGTCCGGCCAGCGCTCGATGCCCTTCAGGATTATGCCGGGGAACGGGTTCGTCCCGACCACGCGGCTCTCACGCAGCCGGTCAAGTCCCCCGACGGCAAGCGCTCGTTCCTGCGCGGTGTGCTGGACAGCGCGGCCGGACAGGTAACGCCAGTTTCGGGCCAGGCCTCGCACCAGCTCGCCTCGCTGGCCCGGGCGAACGCGCTGCTGATCGTCCCGGAAGCGGTCACCTCGCTGGAAGCGGGGACCTCAGTGGAAGTCATCCCGCTGCCGTGACCGAGTCCCAGCTCACCCACCTGGACGCGGCCGGTCAGGCTCGCATGGTCGACGTTTCCGGCAAGGAGGTGACGGCGCGGTCGGCGACCGCGACGGGCACGGTCCTGCTGTCAGCCGCGGCTGTCAGGGCGCTGCGCGAGGGCAACCTACCCAAGGGCGACGCGCTCGCCGTCGCAAGGATCGCCGGAATCCAGGGCGCCAAGCGCACACCTGACCTGATCCCGCTATGCCATCCGATCGGGCTGCATTCGGTCTCGGTCGAGCTCGATGTCGCCGACCACGGCGTGCGGATAGCTTGCACGGCCCGCACGGCGGACCGGACCGGCGTCGAGATGGAGGCGCTCACCGCGGTGAGCGTGGCGGCACTGGCGCTGATTGACATGATCAAGGCAGTCGACCCGGCTGCGGTCATCACCGACGTTCGTGTCGAGGAGAAGACCGGCGGCAAGACCGGACGCTGGGAGCGACCGTGATCCGTGCGCTAGCGGTGACGGTCTCCAACCGGGCTGCGGCTGGCGTGTACGCCGACAAATCCGGCCCGATCCTGGCGGACCTGCTCAGGGCCGCCGGGTGTGCGGTGGACGGCCCGGTAGTCATCCCGGATGGCGCGGCGGTGCAGGCAGCACTGCAGGACGCCGTTACGGCCGGTTACGACGTTGTCGTGACCACCGGCGGCACCGGCCTGACGCCGGGTGACCTGACGCCGGAAATGACCAGGCTCGTGCTGGACCGCGAGATCCCGGGCATACAAGAGGCCATTCGCGCGGCCGGCGTTGCGGCTGGCGTGCCAACGGCCCTGCTGTCCCGCGGCGTCGCCGGCCTGGCGAGCGGGACGCTGATCGTCAACCTGCCGGGATCCACCGGCGGTGTCCGCGATGGCATGTCCGTGCTGACCAGCGTGCTGGCGCACGCAGTTGACCAGGTTGGCGGCGGGGATCATCCGCCGCCAGAGCTCAACGGACCCGATTCGCCCGGCTAACGGCATCCTCCACATTAGGTGCGGACACGCTTTCGTCGTGCGACCCGATGGCGAAGCGGGGCATCGTCACGCAATGATTGTCCTGTGGCACGATCGCGCGGATGGGTAACGCTCACCGAGCCGGTACTTCTGGACGCCCCTGTTAGCCTTCGCCCGATCAAGGTCGGCGACGCCGCTACCTGGCGGGACGCGCGCGTGCGCAACGCCTCCTGGCTGCGGCCGTGGGAGCCAACAAACCCGGAGACGCCGCTCTACCGGTCCAGCCTCGGCCCCTACGTGGCGATGGCCCGCACCATGCGGCGGGAAGCCAGGCAGGGTCTCGCGCTGCCGTGGGTGGTCACGTATGACGGCAAGTTCGCCGGCCAGCTGACCATCGGCAGCATCGTCTGGGGCTCGGCCCGGTCAGCCCAGGTCGGTTACTGGATCGATGAGGCGTTCGCCGGCCGCGGCGTAATACCGACCGCGCTGGCGCTGGCCCTGGACCAGTGCTTCTTCGTCGTGGGCCTGCACCGGGTCGAGGCGACGATCCGCCCGGAGAACACGGCCAGCCGGCGCGTGGTCGAAAAGCTGGGATTCCGCGAGGAAGGCATTCGCCGCCGGTCCCTGCACATCGATGGCGCCTGGCAAGATCACATTTGCTATGCGCTGACGGTCGAGGATGTGCCGAATGGCCTCATGCCCCGATGGCGCAGCATCGTGAAGGCTGGCCGCCTGCACGCCGGGTAGCGCGGACGCAGCGCAGCCGCTCACGCAGATCTCGCGACACACCGGGCTGAATGCTCGTCAATTCCGTCGCCGCCCCTTACCGTGCGTGACGTGGCCTCGCCAGATTCTGCATGGCGCCGACGGCAGGCCCGGCAATCAGCGCATCTCTCGGCCGATTACGGGGCATGCCGTTGAGCAGCGCTTTTCTCTATGTGGGCATCGTTGCCATCTGGGCATTCGTGCTGATACCCAGGTGGCTGCGTCGTCCCCAGGCGATACCGGAGCCTGCAGCCGAGTACGAGGCGGACTACTCCGAGGACGCGAATTACGACGACCAGCACGGCTACGAGCAAGACAGCTCGGGCCAAGACAGGTCCGGCCAAGACAGCTTCACCCAAGACGGCTCCGATCACGACAGCCAAGAGCGGCGGGCGCCGGATCCGGCCAGCATGGACGACAGCAGCATGCCGGAGGCTACCGACACAGCAGGAGCGGCTGCCGCGGCCGCGTCTGGCTCGAGCCTGCACCGGTCGCCGGCCGCCGCCAGCCCTGTCCCGCCCCTGTCCCGCTCCCGGATGCTGCAGGCCCGGCGGCGGCTGCTCACCGTGCTGGTAATGCTCTGCGCAGCAGCGGGCGCTTGCACGGCACTGAAACTCACCTCCTGGTGGGCCTGCATCCCCCCAGCAGGAATGCTCGGCATATATCTCCTCCTCCTCCGCGAGGCCGCGCTCGCGGATGCCGAGCAAGCACGCCGGCGGGCGGCTCTGGACGAGCGAGTCCAGGCCGCCCGCCAGCGTGCGCAGGCACCTTGGGACGCGCGCGCGGAGGAGTACTCAGCGGAGATCATCGACATCTCTGCCAGGGTTGGCGACCAGTTGTACGACCAGTACGCCGACGCGACCATCCGTGCCGTCGGCGACTGACCAGTCCGAATAACCGGTTCGCCGGCTCCGAGCTCCTCGGCAAGAGCGGGAAGTCCTCTACGTTTGCTACGCTGACTGGCGTTCCAGGGGCTGTAGCGCAGTCCGGTAGCGCACCTCGTTCGCATCGAGGGGGTCAGGGGTTCAAATCCCCTCAGCTCCACCTGAGGTTCCGCAGGTCAGTGCCTTGTTTTGGCTAGCGCGGCGCTGAACGGCGCCGCCGGGTGTCCGATTTGGGAGCAGTTTGGGAGCGGATCTGCTCTTGCTCCGAGGCCCGTCAGCAGGGAATCCAGAGCCTTAACTGAGGACCTGGGCGAGAGAGCAACTCGCTCCCGCAAAGAAACTGTCCAGCGCTGTTCGAGCGCGGCCTGAAGCTCGTCCCGCATGCCCTGGCTGACGTGACCGTAGACGCCGTGCATGCTGTCGGTCAGGGACACGTGCCGCCTCGATTCCAGATCGGTGGCTCCGGTGGGTTCCCGCGGTCGCCCGGCTCAGTCAGGCAAGCGAGGCCGGCAGTCTGAAGCAGGGCAGCGTGCTGGCGTCAAAGCGGGTCATCGCGCAGATCCGGGTGCCTGACAGGGTGAGCACCATGGCGATGGGACTGTCCCCGCCGGTGGATGCTGAGCAGCTGGCGCTGCTGCGCCGCTACGGCCAGGAACAGCAGACGACGGCCAGGCAGGTGCTGTTTCGTGAGGGAGACCGGGCCCGCGACTTCATGGTCATCTTGTCCGGGGCCGTCACCGTGGTCGACCACGACGGCGGGGTAGAGCGGCAGCTGGTCACTATCGGCGCGGGCCGGTTCGTGGCCGAGCTGAACATCCTGACCGGAGAACGGGTGTTCGCGACCGTGGTGGTGAGCGAACCGGGGTCGGTGCTGGTGGTCCCGGCGGACTCGTTGCAGGAGGTGATCGCCCAGGATCAGTAGCTGGCTGACCTGATCGTGCAGACCCTCCTGCGGCGCAGGCAATGGTTTCTGCAGCACCGCGCCGGCCTGCAGATCATCGGCTCGCGGTCGTCACCGGACGCCCGGCGGCTGCGCGAGTTCGCGGCCCGCAACCGCCTGCCGCACGTCTGGGTCGACCTGGACTCCGACGCGACTGCTAACGCGGCGCTCGCCAACCACGGCCTAGCCGCGAGTGACACGCCGGTCGTGCTGATGCGCGGCGGCGAGGTCCTGCGCAATCCGTCGAATGGCCAGCTGGCACGCGCCGCGGGGTTCGGCACCGGGACAGTGCCGCGGAAGACGTTTGACGTGGCCGTGGTCGGGGCCGGCCCGGCCGGCCTGGCCGCCTCGGTGTACGGAGCGTCAGAAGGCCTGGCCACCGCCGTCATCGACGGCATCGGGGTGGGCGGCCAGATCGGCACCACCTCCAGGATCGAGAACTACCTGGGCTTCCCGGTGGGTGTCAGCGGCGACGAGTTCGCCGAACGGTCCCTAGTCCAGGTGCTGCGGTTCGGGGCGACACTGCTGGTACCCCGCACCGCAGCCCGGCTCACCGAACACGGCGACGACTACGTCATCCGGCTCGACGACGGAGCCGAGCTCGCCGCCCGGACCGTGATCATCGCCACCGGCGTGACCTACCGCCAACTCGACGCGGCCGGCCTGGACCGCTTCGAGGGTACGGGGGTGTTCTACACCCCGCTGGCCGCCCAGGACCAGATCAGGCCCGGCGACCCAGCCGTCATCGTGGGCGGCGGCAACTCGGCCGGCCAGGCGGCAACATGGCTGGCCGATCACGGGCACCCGGTCACGGTCGTCATCCGCGGCGAGGACTTGACCGCGAGCATTTCGCAGTACCTGAC
This sequence comes from uncultured Actinomycetota bacterium, assembly GCA_963787665.1. Lineage (GTDB taxonomy): Bacteria > Actinomycetota > Actinomycetes > Streptosporangiales > Streptosporangiaceae > JAJYUU01. The sequence goes on along the minus strand of CAWBDZ010000011.1, from coordinate 1,049,419 downwards.
TGACCGGATCGCCCGGCACCCCGCCATCACGATCATGTCCCGCAGCGCGGTGCGAGAGGCGGACGGCGCCGGGCGGCTCGAGCGCGACACGATCGAAGACCTCACCACGTCAACCCGGCGGACGATTGCCGCCGCGGCCCTGTTCGTCCTGATCGGCGCCGAGGCGCACACCCAGTGGCTGGCCGAATCGATCGAGCTGGACAGCCACGGCTTCATCGTCACCGGTGCAGACCTCATCCGGCCAGCCCGCAACGCGCCCGCCTGGGAAAAGCTGGGCCGGGACCCCTACCTGCTCGAAGCCAGCCTGCCGGGCGTGTTCGCAGTCGGCGACGTGCGCAGCAGCTCAGTCAAACGAGTAGCCTCGTCGGTCGGCGAGGGCTCGATCGCCATCCGCTTCGCCACCGAGCACCTCGGCCGCCGCGCCGGCCCAGTGGCCACCGGCCCCGCGGCTCGACCCTGACCGCCCGCACACCCTCCGCCCCGTGACCAGCGCCGTGCGCGCATAGCAGCTAGCAGCAATCCCGGCATCCCCGCTAGCCGCAAGCGCAGATGGCGGCTGGCCATGATGACCTGCAACTCGCCGGCGCGGATCGTGAAGCTAACGACGAGTTGCATGCGCCAATCGGGAGATCCAGGCCGTCCGGTCGTGGTGAGAGGGGACCCGAAGTGTCTACGCCGCGGTCGCTGTCAAGTCAGGCGAGCCGGTTGTCGGCTGAACTTCGCGGCGACGTCGTGCTGCCCCGGCAGCAGCGCTTCGACGAGGCGCGGCTGGCATTTAACCTCGCCGCCGACCAGCGGCCAGCCGCGGTCGTGTTCGCTGAGTCGGCGCATGACGTAGCAGCGGCAGTCAGGTTCGCCGCCGACCGCGGACAGCAGATCGCGGCGCAGGGCACCGGTCACAACGCCATGCCACTCGGGCCGCTGGCCGGCACCATCTTGCTCAAGACAGAGCGGATGCGCGGCGTGCAGGTCGACCCGGGCACGCTGACCGCGCACGTCGAGGCGGGCGCCGTCTGGTCCGACGTGGTGAACGCCGCGGCCCGCTACGGCCTGGCCGCGCTGGCGGGCTCGTCACCGAATGTCGGCGTCACAGGCTTCGCCTTGGGCGGGGGCGTCAGCTTCCTCGGCCGCAAGTACGGCCTGTCGGCCAGCAACGTGAAGGCGATCCATGAGGTCACCGCCGACGGTCAGCTCTTGCACGCCGACAGCCAGAACGAGCCCGACCTGTTCTGGGCGCTGCGGGGCGGCGGCGGCAGCTTCGGCGTTGTCACCGCGATGGACCTGCGCCTGTTCCCGGTCACGCAGGTGTACGCGGGCATCTTGTGGTACCCGATCGAGCGTGGCACCGAGGTGCTGCACGCCTGGCGGGACCTGACCCGCGAGGACATGCCAGACGAGCTCACCACCCTGGCCCGCTACCTGCGGCTGCCGCCCATCCCCGATCTCCCGCCGCAGCTCCGAGGCAAGTCATTCGCCCTGGTCGAGGCGTTCCACCTCGGCGACCCGGCCCGTGCCGACGAACTGCTCGCGCCGCTGCGCGCGCTGGGACCGGTCGACGACACCATGGCCACCATGCCCGTGCCTGGCCTGCTGCGGGTGCACATGGACCCCGAACAGCCGGTCGCGTACCTGGCAGACGGGCTGATGCTCGCCAGCCTCCCGGACGAGGCGATCGGCGCCTTGGACGCGACCGGAGGCGCGGGCGCCGGATTCCCCCTGGCCTCTGTCGAGGTACGGCACCTCGACGGCGAGCTTGGCCGCGACAGCCGCCACAACGGCGCGCTCGGGTCGCTGCGGGCCCCGTACCTGATGTTCGCGGCCGCCATTACTCCCGCCCCCGACTGCAACCGCCCGCGATGGCGCAGGTCGAGGCCGTCGAGGACGCACTCACACCCTGGGCAGCGCGCCACATGTACCTCAACATGTCCGAAACCGCCCGGCCCAGGGCCACCCTCTGGACCGAGACCGCCTACCACCGGCTCCGCCAGATCAAGGCCACCGTCGACCCGCAAAACGTAATCCGGTCTAACCACCCAGTTCCGCCGGGTCGGCGTTCGGCGCATCCCCGCCAGGGGTTACCGTCTGGCAGCTGCCACTTGCGGGCGACTAGCGACGAGCGGCCACATCCAGAGTTGACCGTCGGCGAGCACGTCCAACAAGCCTCTGACGCTGGGTATTTTCAAGATGGCTCAGTTCAGCGATTGATAAGCCGAATCCCGCAAGCCCGGCGGCCCTACCGCACCTGGGCCGCCGGGGCACCTGCGGTCGCTGCGCCAGCACCGCAGTGGCGAGATCGCCGACCGCTGAGCGACCGGGCCCTCCGGACACGCCGAGTGACGGTGGCATGAGTAGCTAAGCTGCGCTAGCCGCCGACCTCCGCGGCCACGTGCGCCTTGCGGCGCCGGGTTCTCAGCAGAGAACCCGGCTAATCTGCGCGCGCCGCTGACAGCAGGTCGCTGAGCTGAGGACGCTGCCGGAAGCGAAACGCGTGACGCTGATGTATCACAGCTGGCTGGTGTTTATTCCGGCGGCAGCGAGCGCAGACCCGTGCGAGTGGCCTGGCTGGCCAGGCGGTCTCGGACTGCGCGGCGGGCCCGCTCCAGGTAGGCGGGATCGTGGTAGAGGTGGTAGTACCAGTTCGCGGACAGGAGAGCGGCCTCGAGTTCGAAGGCGAGCTGCTGCGGGTCGCTGCTGGCGTGCAGTTCTCCTGCTGCCTGGGCGTTGGCGGCGGCGCGCTCGAGGGTGTCGATCCACTGGGCCTGGCATTCGGCGATCCGGTCGCGCACGGGTCCTGGGGCCTTGGCGTCGAATTCGGCCATCGCTGATGCGAAGAAGCATCCGCCCGGGAACACGGCGCGGTCGAGGTAGGACAGGAACGACTCGCAAAGGCGTGCAGCCGGCGGATGCCCGGCCCGCGGCCAGTCCCGGCTGGATTACTTCCTGCACGTAACGCTGGCGGGCTTCCTCGATGGTGGCGAGCTGCAGGTCCAGCTTGGATCCGAAATGGGCGAACAGGCCGCTCTTGCTCATCGACAGCTCGCCGGCGAGCCGCCCGATGCTCAGCCCGTCGAGGCCATCGACAGTGGCGAGGTCGGCGGCTGCCGCGAGGATGGCCTGCCTGGTCCTGGCCCCGTGGCTCGTCTTCGCCGGCATGCCCCTATCGTAGCACGAACGATCGTGCTAATTTGAGGTCGTCGGCATCCGGCCGGCTCTCGAAGGAAGGGGCACGGCTATGCCGTTCGTCAACGTGAAGGTCATCGAGGGAGTCTTCTCCGCTGACCAGAAGCAGGACATGGTGCGCCGGCTGACCGACACCATGGTCGAGATCGAGGGCGAGAACATGCGGCCGGTCACCTGGGTGGTCGTCGAGGAAGTCAAGAGCGGCGACTGGGGCATCGGCGGCAATCCGCTGACCACCGCGGACGTGAAGGCCCTCGCCGCCGGCGTGCCTGTCGGCTAGCCATCACCGGGTCCACCGCGCCTGTCCATGTATGACGTGATCGTGGTCGGCGCCCGCTGCGCCGGGGCGCCGCTGGCCATGCTGCTGGCGCGCGCCGGGCACAAGGTCGCCCTGGCCGACCGCGCGTCATTCCCGAGCGACACCATGTCCACGCATTTCCTGTGGCAGCGCGGCGCAGCCCGGCTGAAAGCCTGGGGACTCCTCGGACAGCTGCAGGCACGCGGCTGCGCGCCGATCAGCCAGATCACCTTCGACACCGGGCCGGTGCAGCTGACCGGCATCGGCCCGGCCGCCGGCGGTGTCGCCGAAACGTACTGCCCGCGGCGGACCGTACTGGACGCGCTGCTAGTAGAGGCCGCCGCGCAGGCCGGCGCAGAACTGATCGACGGCTTCGTGGTCTCTGACCTGCTGTGGTCCGATGGCAGGGCAGTGGGCGTGCGCGGCCACGCCGCACGGTCGCCGGCGGAGTCGTCACTGCAGGCCGCGATGGTTGTGGGCGCGGACGGCCTGCACTCGACCGTCGCACGGAAGGCTGGCGCCCGTGCCTACCGCAGCCATCCGCCGCTCACCGCGGTCTACTACTCCTACTGGAGCGGCATCAGTGCACTGGGCGCGTCCTTCCATGCCCGGCCCGGCCGGCTGATCCTGACCTGGCCCACCAACGACGACCTGACGTGCATCTACGTCGCCTGGTCCCATGCGGAGTTCCGTCAGGTGCGCGCGGACGTCGAAGGCAGCTTCCGCGCCGCGCTGAGGCTCGTTCCCGGATTGCATGAGGCCGTCGAGTCCGGACGCCGGGACCAGCGCTTCGCCGGGACCGGCGACCTGCCCAACATGTACCGGCAATCGGCAGGACCGGGATGGGCACTTGCCGGCGACGCCGGCCACCATAAAGACCCCTGCACCGGCATGGGGATCTCCGACGCCTTCCTCGCCGCCGACCTGCTAGCCGACGCCATCCATGACGGGCTCACCGGGCGCCAGCCCATGGACGCCGCGCTGGCCGGCTATCAGCACCGCCGGGACCTGCTCACCGCAAACGGCTTCGAACTCACCCTGGCCACCGCCAGGCTCGCGCCGCTCCCGGCCCGGCACCAGGCCCTCTATCACGTGGCAGCAGAACAACCCGACCTGGCCAGCCGCATCTTCGGCGTCCTCGGCGGATCCGTCCCCATCGCGGACGTCTACTCCGATACGCATATGCAGGCGGCACTAACGCAACGCTGAAGGCCAGGAAGCCGCGTCCCACGCCGATCGACGAGTGCCACTCGATGCTGACCTGCTCGGCCAGGCGAGCATCGCCAAGGCGAAGGTCCGCGTAAGCGATGCCCCGCCCGACTCCGACATCGCGCGGATTGAGTTCATCCGGGCTGTGCGGCGGCTTCATCTGGCGGGCGGATCACCGCGCGAGATCGCCGACGCGCTAGGCGTGGCTCGCCGGTTCGTCCGTAACATCGCGGAATCGGTCAGCGGAGGCCGACACCAGCGCAAAGGCCCTGCTGGCTCGGGCGAGCTGTTGTCCTGCTCGTTCTGCGGCAAAAACCAGAAGCAGATCAAAAAGCTGATTGACGGCCGGAGCAATCACATCTGCAACGAGTGCATCGACCGCGCTCGCACCGTCCTGGCCGCCGCCGGCAACGTGGCCAGCACGCCCATCGCCACCATCCGGCAGCTGGGCGATGCGGACCGCGCCAAGCGGTGCAGCTTCTGCGGCAGGCAACGCCACCACGTCGTGGCTATGGCATCGACGGCTCATGCGCGATGCGTGCCCGCACGGTCGCTAGCGCCCGCGGGCTCTGCCGGTCACGGTGCCTTGCGCGAGCGGCGGTATGCAGGAGCGCAGGCGTTGTGCCCGATCGAGCGGTCAAACCGTGCGCCCTGGCGGTCACTCACGGACTGTTCACGGGACCGACGAGCGGCCAGCGCTGGCTACAAGGAGGAGGGCTACTTCAGTCGCCGCGCCAAGCACATAACCCACATTGACCCGCTGCCATTGTTGAATTGGCACCTCAATGTGCCGTGGTCAGCTCCGCCATCAAGCGGGCGGGCTGGCACGACCCGGGGCGGGCAAACGCCTTAACGTGACCGGATTTCGACCAGTCGAAGTGCTATGCCCGTGAGGTTGCCGTTGCCCGGTTCGGTACGAAATCATTGCAACAATGATCCAGCCGCGGGGGACCCTGTCGACACGCCGTATGACGGCACACCGCGTCGTGCTGGCGGCCGCGGGGCTGACCACGCTGGTCGCGGCCACGATCGGAGCGGCGCTGGCGGTGTTCGTCGGCCAGGGGCTCCCGCTCGCGATACGCCATGACCTGTCGGTCGCGCCCGGCACCGCGCTGTCGATCGCCGGCCCTGTGACTAATGACCAGACGGCGACGACGGCGAGCACGCTGCGGACGGCGGTCGGGCGGTCGCTCGGCGGGGTGCCGTTCGGGTTCTGGTCGGGAACGTGGTCCGATCCGCTGGACCTGGTGCCCGGCTCGCTGCCCGCTCGGCCGGCCAGCGCCGCCAAGGGGAACGCGCCGCTGCTCGAGGCCGCCGCGCTGGATGACATCACGAGCCACGCCGTCCTTGTGTCCGGCCAGTGGCCAGCGGCGCCCGCCGCCGGCCAGGTACCCCGCCCGCAAACAGGCCGCGCCCCGCCGGTCTCCTACGAAATTCCTGCGGCCCTCCCGGCGTCCGCAGCGGCGCTGCTGCATCTGTCGCCCGGCGATGTGCTCACGCTCAAGGACGAGATCGCCAACGCCAGGATCAGCTTCCGGATCACGGGCCTGTTCGCGCCGCGCCGGCTGTCCGGCACGGCCGCCTCATACTGGGCGCTGAACACGATCCCGGCGAGCGGTTCCGGCACCCAGAGCGGGTTCACCGCGTACGGCCCGCTGCTGGTCAGCCCTGCTGCCTTCGCGCCGACCGCAAGCAGCACCGGCGCCGCGACAGCGGGAACGCTCACGGCAAGGACCGGGAGCTGGCTCGCGCAGCCGGACATGGCCAAGTTTACCGACACGGACCTGTCCGCGATCTCGGGTGAGGTGTCAGCGCTCAAGCAGGCGTTGCTGAGTTCCAGCGTGCTCAGCGGCATGCAACTGTCTACGAGCCTGCAGTCGGTGCTGAGCGCTACTGCCAGCAACTTGTCCGTCGCCAGGTCGCTGCTCGTGATCATTGCCGTCCAGCTGCTGGTGCTTGCCCTCGCCGCGCTGCTTGCCGTCGCACGGCTGCTGGCCAGCCAGCGCGAGGGGGAGACGGCGCTGATCAGCGCCCGCGGCGGTACCCGCTGGCAGCTCGCCCGGCTGACCGCAGCCGAGGTGATCCCGCTCTGCGCCGTCGCCGCCGCAGTGGGCGCCCTGGTCGGTATCCGGCTCGCTAGCCTTCTGACCACCGCGGGACCACTGAAAGCGGCGGGCGTGAAGCTGCCGGGCCCGGCGTTCCTGCTCGGCGGCAGCGGGACGGGCAGCCCGGCGGGCACGTGGCTCGACGCGATAGCCGCGGCGATCGCCGTCATGGTGATCGCCGACGCCGCGATGCTCGGGCCCGTGCTCCGCACCGGGCCCGCGATGACCGAAGCACGGGTCCGGCGCGGCCGACAGGCCGCGATGGCGGGCGCTACCCGGGCCGGCGCTGACCTCGCGCTCGTCGTGCTCGCGGTCCTGGCCGGCTTGCAGTTGCGCCGCTACTCCGCCGGCACCGGCGCGGACGCGGCGATCGACCCGGTGCTCGCCCTCGCCCCGGCCCTCGCGCTCGCGGGCGGGACCGTCGTCACGCTGCGCCTGCTGCCCGCTGCGGCGAGAGCGGGGGACCGGCTCGCCGGGCGCGGGCGGCGGCTGACCGGGTCGCTGGCCGGCTGGCAGGTGAGCCGCCAGCCGCTCCGCCAAGGCGGGGCCGCCCTGCTGCTCGTGATGGCCGTCGCCACCGGGACCCTTGCTCTCGCCCAGCACGCTAGCTGGACCCGGTCCGCCAGCGACCAGGGTTCATTCGACGCGGGCGCGGACGCACGGGTCGACACGCCCTCTCCCCTGACTCCGGGCGCGACCGGCGGCATCACGAACGCGGCTGGCGTCCAGCACGCGATGGCGGTCTACGTCCAGCTCGGAGCGCTGCCTACCGAGGTCCTCGCGATCGGCGCTGCACAGGCCCCCAATACCGTACGGATGCGCCCAGACCAGGTCAGCGTCCCGGCGGCCAAGCTGTTCGACCAAATCACGCCGAAGTCATCGCCCGGCGGTCCTATCCCCGGCCGTCCGACCACAATTACGTTCACCGCCGCCCTCACCCCGGCGGGCATACCCGCCCAGACAGGTGGCATCCTTCCGATCAGTACCCGCCAAGCAGGCGCCATCGCCCAGGACCTCGGGCCGGTCGCCGCCACGGTCACCGTGGCCGACAGTACCGGCGACATGTACCAGCTCGACGCGGGCACGCTGCCCGCCGACGGCCGGCAGCACGTCCTGGTGGCATCGCTCGGCGGCGCCGATGTCAGCTACCCGCTGCGCCTGGTCCAGATTGCGCTCACATACCAGATGCCCCCGGCTCAGGCCGTGCCGCTAGCGCTTACCGTTACCGGCCCGGCGCTCAGCGGCTGGCACGCGAGCGCAACGTCATCTGACCTGCAAGGCATCCAGGCCATGGCCGCAGCGGACGGCCCCTCGGCCGTGCCGGCCAACGACACGTGGGAGGCCAGGGGGGACACCGCGACGGTCACATTCGAGTCCGGATTCGGCCAGGCGGTCTATCCGGGCGGGCCCCCGCAGCCGGTCGCCGCGCAAGTGGCCGTGAACGCTCCCGCAGGGAACACCCGGGCACCGCTCCCGGCCATCGCCACCAGCGCGTTCGCGGACGCGAACAACATCGGCACCGGATCGGTCGTGCAGGCCACGCTCGACGGCCTGCAGGTCCCGCTGGCGATCGTCGCCGTGGTTAAGAGCTTCCCCACGGTCACCGCTAACACCGGCGCGCTCATCGTCGACCTGCCGGCCGTCCAGCAGCGGCTCGTCAGCCAGGGCACGGCGCCGCTCGGCGTCACCGAGTGGTGGCTGGCCACCACTGACCACCAGGTCCCGCCCGGCCTGTCCAACGCCCTGCCACCAGGGAGCGCCATCACCGGCGCCGCCGCGGCCACCGCAGCGCTGACCGGCAACCCGCTGTCCGCCGCGCCGCAACAGGCACTGCTCGCCCTCGCCGCCGCGGCCGCGCTGCTCGCGATCACCGGATTCTGGGTGTCGATCGCCGCGAACGTCCGGCAGCGCCGTGCCGAGAACGCGCTGCTCGCCGCGCTCGGCGTCAGCCAGCTTTCGGCGGCGCTGCAACTGTGCCTGGAGAAGCTGATGCTCAGCGTTCCTTCGGCCGTGCTCGGCGTCATCCTCGGGACTGTGGTCGCCAGGCTGCTAGTGCCCGCGGTCACCCTGAGCGCCGCCGCGACGCAGCCCGCCCCGCCGCCGCTGACGCTGTTCGACCTTTCCCAGACGCTGCCGCTCGCCGCCGCCGTCGCCGTCCTTCCCGCGCTCGCGACGGCGCTGATCATGATCAGGCGCCCGGATCCTGCTGCCGAACTACGCGCGGCGGAGGCGGTGTGAACATCAAGGTACACACCGCAGAAATGAGCACCAGGCGCCTGACCGGCATGGGCGGGGTCGCCACGCTAGCGCTGGCGGTGCTCGTCTTCGGCTGCGTGCTCGCCGCCACGGCCGGGCCGCGCGAGGCACTGAAAACGCAGACGCTGCGCCAGGAACTTACCCGCATCCCGCCGCTGGAACAGACGATCATGGTGAGCACCGCCTGGGGCCAGTTCACCTACAGCGCCGGTATGCCGCAAGCCAGTTTGACCGATGGCCAGTTGAGCAACCTCGAGCGCCAGTTCAACAGCGATTTCAGCGAAGGCGTCCTGCACCTGGCCCCGGTCTCCGCGGACTGGGTGAGCATGACGACCAGCGAGCACAATGTGGATAGCGGCCTCAGCGGCACCCGCGGCCACCAGGTTGAGATGGAGGTAAGTTACCGCCTCCCCTACCGCGGCTACGTACGGGTGCTCGATGGCAGCCTTTCCGCCGCGGCCCCCGCACCGTCCAGGCGTAACGCTGCTTTCTTTCCGACGATCAACGTGGCGGTGACACAGCAGACCGCGCGCAAGTTCGGGCTGAAGGTCGGCTCAGCCGTGCAGACCGTCGGCCCGCCGCTTCCATCGACGGGCAAGGCGACAACCATCACGGTCAAGGTCACGGCGATCGTGGCGGAGAGCCAGCCCGCTTCGTCCTTCTGGGCAGCCGACCCGTCCCTGGCAGTGCCCGACCTGAACGTGACGGGTATATCACCCCCGTACTGGACTTCCGGCGTGTTCGCCCTGCCCGACGAGTCCGACGCGGTCCAGCAGGACTACGGCGCCGGGTCCCTGGACATGCAGTGGATACTGCCGGTGAACTTCAGCGCGCTGCTGGGTAACCAGGCGCAGGCGCTGGGCGCGGCGCTGCAGAGAGCCGTCAGCGAAGTCCCGAAGCTGACCGGCCCGCTGGCTACCGGCGCGACGGCCGTAACGGTCAGCACGGGCCTGCAGCAGACGTTGGGCGATTTCATCACCACCGCCGCCGCGGTCGACGCGCTGCTGTGGCTGCTGTACGTGAGCCTGGCGGTAATCGCCGCCGTCGTGCTGCTGCTGGCCGCCCGGATGATCGTGCTGCGCCGAGCGACCGAGCTGGCGCTGCGCCGCGCCCGCGGCGCGTCGCTGCTCCAGACTGGCCTCGCCGCCGGGCGCGGGGCGGCGTTCGGCTGCGTCCCGGCCGCCGTCATCGCCGGCGCCGTCGCGGTGCTGCTTGTCCCCGGGCCGGCGCCGCCGGGGGGCTGGTGGCCAGGGCTCGCAGTGCTAGTGGTCGCGGTCGGCGCGCCCGCCGTCCTGGCTGCCTGGCAGCTGCGGCTCCCCCGCTCCGGTCGTGGCAGGGCCGCGGGCGGCTACTCCCGGCCGGGACAGAGGGGGCTGAGCCAGCCCAGCCTGGGTTACGGCGCGCTTGGCTACCGCAGGCGCGGCCGACGCCGCTTCCGCGGCGGGGTCCGGCTGGTAGTCGAGTTGACCGCAGTGCTCGCCGCGATCGCGGGAATCGCCGTGTTCCGGCAGCACGGCACCCAGCCCGGCTCGGGCGTGAACCTCTACACCAGCGCCGCGCCCGCGCTGGTGGCCATCCCCGCCGTCATCGTCATGCTGCGGATCTACCCGCTGATCCTGCGCTGGCTGCTGCGCGCGGCCGCCCGCTGGCGGAGCGCGACCGGGTTCCTCGGCCTGGCCCTGGCCGCGCGGGCAGTGCTCACCCTCGTCCTGCCGGCGTTCGCGCTGGTACTGGCCATCACCGTGGCCTCCTTCGCCGGAATGGTCCGCAGCGCGGTGACACGCGGCGAGGTCAGCGCCTCCTGGCAGGCGGCGGGCGCGGACGTGACGCTCTCCACCGTCGGAACGTCCGTGGCGATCCGCGCCGCCGCCCAGCACGCGTTCGCCGCCGTGCCGGGGGTAGAGCACACCGCGGTGGTGTCGGAATGGATCCTGACAGCGCCGCACGGCGCCCTGGTAACCGGCCTCGCCGTCGATCCCGCCCGCTATTCGGCGCTCGTCGCGTCGTCCCAGACCTGGCCCGCGGTCGACCCCGGCCTCCTGACCGGGGACGGGGTGCTCGCCTCCCCGCGAGCCCGCGCGGAATTCGGCCGGGCCAAGACCGTGACGCTAACCTCAGCCAACGGCCTCGCGCCGATCCGGGTCCGGGTCGCGGGGACGCTGTCCGGAACGCCCGCGCTGACCGCCGGCGGGGCGTTCGTCGTGATGCCCGAGTCCCTGATCGCGCACGAGCAGTACCTCGCGCCCAACCTCATGCTGCTGAACGGGCCGGGGATCAACACCGCCAGGCTCACGGCGCTGGTGAACAAGATGGTGCCCGCGGGAATCACTATCCGTCCGAAACTGCTGGCGCAGCTGACCGGCGCGCCAGTGCAGCGCGGCGCGTTCCTGCTGTTCGCGCTGGCACTGATAGCCGCTGCCGGGCTGGGATTGGCAGTGATGCTGCTGCAGCTGGCGCTCGGCGCGGCGGACCGGGAAGCCAACCTAGCGCGGCTGGCAACGATGGGGCTCGGCGGTGGGCAGCGGACCTGGCTGGTACTGCTCGAAGTGCTCCCGGCGGTCATCGCCGCAGCGCTCGCGGCCGTCGCGTCCGCGCTGGTGCTGCCGCGGATCGTCGCGCCGGCGATCAACCTGTCGGTCTTCGCCGGCTCCAGCGCTGGCGTGCCGCTCGTGCCCGACGTGGCGTCGGTCGCGCTGCCGATCGCCGGGCTGATCGTGGTGGCCGCCCTGTCGCTGACCATCGAGATACGGGCACGACGCGGCGTCGTTTCGACCCTACGCGGAGGTGAATGAGAGTTGGCTCAACCTGAGGCCCTCCGGGTAAGCACGGCGCGAAGTTCTGGCGTCGGCTATGGCGACGGAGCGTTGATCTTCTGCGACCGGCTGGTGCGCATCTACAGCGCCGAAGGCATCGAGGTGCAGGCACTGCAGGGCCTTGACCTGGTCATTTCGCCCGGCGAACTGACCGCCATGGTAGGTGCATCGGGATCTGGCAAGTCCACCCTGATGAACATCCTGGCCGGGCTCGACGCGCCGACGGCCGGCGTGGTCCGGGTCGTCGGGCACGACCTGGGGTCGATGTCGTCCCGGCAGCGGAAGCTGTACCGGCGTGCGGTGGTGGGGTTCATCTGGCAGCAGACATCCCGGAACCTGCTGCCGTACCTGACCGGGCTGCAAAACGTCCAGTTGCCCCTGCAACTGGCGGGCGCGTCGCGCTCGATGCGCCGGTCGCGTGCTCTCGAACTGCTTGAACTGCTCGAGGTCGCGCACTGCGCGAAGCGACGGCCCGACCAGATGTCCGGCGGCGAGCAGCAGCGGGTAGCGATCGGCGTGGCGCTCGCGAACTCGCCGTCGCTGCTGCTGGCCGACGAGCCGACGGGTGAGCTGGACACCGAGACGGCTGCCTCTGTTTTCGGTGCTCTGCAGACAGCTAACTCTGAGCTTGGTGTCACTGTGCTGGTCGTCACGCACGACCCCGAAGTCTCGGGGATGGTCCGGCGGGTGATCGCGATCAGGGACGGGCGGACGAGCGCAGAGACGCTGCGTTCTGATTCGGCGGACGGCTCCGGGCTGGGGCACGCGATGGAGTACGCGCTGCTCGACCGGTTCGGGCGGCTGCAACTGCCGCCCGAGATGACCGACGCGCTCGGCATGCGCGAGCGTGTCCGACTGGAAGCCGAGCCCGACCACATCGGTGTCTGGCCCGACCCCCCTGCTGCCCTGCCCACCACCTCTTCTGCTCCTCTGTCTGGCTCGGATGCGCAGCCGACTGGTTCGGATGCGCAGCCGACCAGACAGAGGGAGCCGCTGGCGCGTCCGCACCAATCCCAGATGAGGCCGATTGGTGAAGAACATGATTGACGTCCGGAATATGACGCGGACCTACGGGAGCGGGTCGACCGCGACGGCGGCGCTGCGCGGCGTCACCTTCACTGTCGGCGAGGGGAAGCTGGTCGCTCTCGTCGGGCGATCCGGATCCGGGAAGACAACGCTGCTTAACATTGTCGGCGGCCTCGACACCCCGGACGGCGGCTCCCTTTCCGTGGCCGGCCACGACATGACCGCGATGGGCGAGCGGGAGCGGATGCGGCTACGGCGGCAGACCGTGGCGTTCATCTTCCAGTCGTTCGGACTGCTGGCTGTGCTGTCCGCCGCCGAGAACGTCGGCGTTCCGCTGCGGATCGCCCGGGTCACGCCGAAAGAGCGCGAATCCCGCGTCGAGTTGCTGCTGTCGAAGGTCGGTCTCGCCGACCACGCGAAGCAGCGCCCGGCCGAACTGTCCGGCGGCCAGCAGCAGCGGGTGGCGATCGCACGGGCGCTCGCCACACAGCCGTCACTGCTGCTCGCCGACGAGCCCACCGGCCAGCTCGACCGCGAGACCGGCCGACAGATCATGTGGCTGCTCCGGACCGTGGTGGAGTCGGAGGGCGTGACCGCGCTCGTCGCCACCCACGATCCGGCGCTGATCGACCTGGCCGACTCCGTCCTGCACCTGGTCGACGGCAAGATCACGGCTTAGCGGCCGTGCGGACTGGCGTGATCTGCAGCGCTCCGGCTGGTCCTGGGGCGGAAACCGGTAACCCGTCCAGGCCTCTACGAAGCCGTTCCTCGCACAACGTCGCCATGGGCTCCTGCTATGTCCGTGTAACGCTGCGTGCACGTTCGGCGCTTGGCTGGCCGATTACCTGGCTATAGCTCAGGGTTCTCGTCGAGGATCAGGAACACGTGGTCATACTGCGGGAACGACGCTGCCGCGGCTGGCGCTGCCGCGGCTGGCGCTGCCGCGACCGTTGCAGTCGCGGCCGATAGACGCTTCATAACGGCTCCTAACTTTGGCACCGCGTTAGCTGAACGCGAGATGTCCGGCTCATGGCGCGCCGGAGCCCAGCCAGCAGCGGCTATGACGCTGTGCTGAACGCCCACGAAAGTGACGATTCTGGGTCGGAGGCAGGCATGCGGGGCAGATACTGGGCCGGTGCTCGATTCCGCGTTCGCGGCCACGTTGGCCAGGGCTCAGGGCGGTGACCAGGCGGCGTTCGCGGTGATTTTCCGCGATGTGCAGCCGGTTTTGCTGCGGTACCTGGGCGTGATCGTGCCGGAGTCGGCGGACGACGTCGCGGGCGAGACGTGGCTGAGCGTGGTAGCCGGGTTGCCGCAGTTCCGCGGCGACGAGCGCGGGTTCCGGGCCTGGTTGTTCACCATCGCCCGGCATCGCGCCGCCGACTGGGGCCGGTCCCGGGCCCGCCGTTACTTTGCCACAGCTGCCGAGAGCGCCGGGCGCGGCCGGCTGATGGCTCCGGACACCGCCGATGTGGTGCTCGAGCGGATGTCCAGCCGGACTGTGCTGGCAGCGATCGCATCGCTGCCCGGCGACCAGGCGGAGATCATCCTGCTGCGCGTGGTAGCTGGCCTCGACACTGCGGACGTGGCCAGGCTTGTCGGCAAGTCGCCCGGCGCGGTGCGAGTCGCCGCGCATCGCGGGTTGCGGCGCCTGGCTGGCCTGGCGAGCCGGGCGGATGTAACGGTATGAATGACTCGCGCGCTTCTTCTGACGAGATGCCTGGCTTCCCCTTCCCCAGCTTGCCTGGCCGCGAGCCGGACGAGCCGTTGCTGGACATGATCCTGGACGGACAGCAGCTGCCCGCTGACGCCCCGTACGGAATGGTCGCGCTGGCCGGCGGGCTCGCCAGGCTGGGCCGCCCGGCCGGGCCAGGCGAGCTGCCCGGCGAGGCCGCGGCGATGTCCGCGTTCAGCCGCTCGGCGGCTGGGGCCAGCGTCTCGCCCGCCGAGGGCGAACCAGCCCTCCGCAAACCGGCCCGCCGCCCTCCCCCCCGGCGGCGGGCCGCTCGTCTGGCACGGCTGGCCAGCGGGCTGTTGGTGGTGATGGTCGGGCTGGGCAGCGCCGCCTACGCGGACGTGCTGCCCGGCCCGGTCCAGGACTTCGCCCACCATGTCATCGACGCGCCGCCAGCCCACTCCTCCGGCGAGCATCAGAAGGCAGGCCAGCACGCGCGCCGCGCCACTTCGCCAGGCTCGGCCCGGCATCCGGCCCATCCGGCCCATCCGGCCCATCCGGTCAAGCCCGGCAAGGCTTCCAAGCCCGGTAAGGCGAAGGGGAAGGCCAAGCACGGCTTCCGGCGGACTCCCGGTAAGGGGCACCACCACGGCAAGCCGACGCACCCGCGGCACCGGGCTCATCCGGCGCCGATGCACCCGGCGCATAGCGCACAGCCGTAGGCCTGAGGTCCGAGCGGCAGGGCCGCGAGCCGGGCCGCCAGGCGCGCAGCATGCAACCGGCGCGCCAGCGAGATCAGGGTCCCGCTGGCGCGCTGGCTGGCAGGCGGTTACTTCTTGACAGCCTTGAGCGTGATGACGTTGCTGTGGCTCTTGCGATAGGTCGAGTCACCGGCAAAGACCATCTTGAACTGGGTCTTCACCGTCGGCGCGACCGGGAAGGTGACCGAACCGTCCGCACCGGTGGTGCCGGTGGTCACCACAGCCCATCGCGGCTTCTTGCCGGTGCGGCTGTCCAGGGTGATGGTCTCGCCGGCGACGCCCGTCCGTCCATCGCGCAGCACGCCGGTCAGCGCGTCCGCGTGGTGCTTGCCGTGCGCGATCGGCTTGTTCTTGATCGACAGCGCGGTGGCGTCAAGCTTCGCGTGGTGGTGGCCTTTGGCGGCACTGGCGGCAGTCGCGGTGGCCATCACGCCGCCGGTAGCCAGCACTGCCACGGCGGCGGCCGAGCCGACTCGAGTCCGCAAGGACGCTCGGATTGCGTGCATGGATCTCCTTCAGGTGGGGGGCCCCAGGATCCCTGAGGCAGCGATCGTCACGACCGGAGCGCGATCGCTCACCCCTCCGTTACAGTCATCAAGCCGAGCCGCCTCTTGCAGCCAGCGACTTCCCCGCGCCAGCGTTCGGAATTAGGCCCCCGTTACTGAGGTAATTGCGGCCAGTGCGAGCAACCCGAGCGCGTATCCGGCAGCGCCACGGAGATTAAAGATCGACGATCTCGCTGGCGAGCGGCTACCAATGGGAACGGATGACGGACCGGGCGGCAGACTGGGCGGATGACTGGCGAGTGGTCCGGGAGCGCGCCGGTACAGCTGGTCGGACGTGACCTGGAGCTCGGTATCGTCCGCGCCTTCCTCGACCGTGCGTACGACGACGGCGGCACGTTCCTGATCTCCGGTGAGGCAGGGGTCGGGAAGTCCGTGTTGATCGACGCGGCAGCCGCCTACGCGGCTTCGACCGGGTTCATCGTGCTCAGCGCAACGGGAGCCCAGTTCGAGGCTCACGTCAGTTTCGCCGGCCTGCATCAGGTGCTGTATCCGGTATTGAAGAACCTGGATCGGCTCGATGAACTGCAGCGTCGAGCTCTTGACAGCGCCTTCGGCGTTCGTCAGGGAGCCGCTCCGGACCGGATGACGATCTCCCGTGCCGCCCTGGAGCTGCTGGTCCGATCGACTGCCACCGCTGCCGTTCTCATCGTGGTCGACGACATGCCGTGGCTGGACCAGGTCAGTGCGATGATTCTGGGATTCGTGGCCCGCCGAACAACCGGCACCCGGATCGGGTTTCTTGCCGCGGCCCGAACCGGTGAGGAGGGGTTCTTCGGTTCTTCGACCAGGCCGGCATACCGACGCACACGCTTTCGCCATTGTCGGATTCCGGGTCACAAGCACTTTTGGACAGCCACTACCCCGCTCTTACGGCCCGTGCCCGGCGACGTCTGTTGGCCGAGGCCCAAGGCAACCCGCTTGCGCTCCTCGAACTGCCGATCGCCGTCACCTCGATGACTGAGCGATCGCTGAATCCGACACTGCCCCTGACCCGCCGCCTGCAGGACGTGTTCGCCAGCCGAATTCATGACCTTCCCGACCGGGCCCGTTACGCTCTCCTACTGGTCGTCCTCGACGGCACCGACGACCTTCGTGTCTTGCGACTCGGCCAACCTGATTCCGAGCTCGACGATCTTGCCCCGCAGAGCGCGTCCAAGTCGTCGCCGTTGACCGGGCGGCCGCGCGCGTGTCGTTTCGTCACCCGCTCATCCGCTCAGCCGTCGTGGAGTTGGCAACCGACGACGAACGCCGCCACGCACATCTAATCCTTGCCGAACGCCGCGCGGACCAGCCGGCCCGGCGCGCGTGGCACCTTGCGGAGGCGTCCATCGGCCCGGACGAGCAGGTGGCGGCTCTACTCCAGGACGTCGCTCACACGAACCTATTCCGCGGTGACTCGGTCGGCGCGATCACAGAGTTGCTGCGCGCGGCTGAGCTAAGTCCGGACGGTACCGATCGGAGCAGCCGCCTCGCTGAAGCGGCCTACCTGGGAGCCATCGTCACCGGCGATCTGCGCGATGTACCGACCTTGATGGACGCCGCCCGCCGTGCCGACCCAGAACAAGGTGGCTCGCTAGCTGGCGCCGTCGCCGGCGCCTATCACCTGCTCAATGAAAACGGCGACGTCGACAACGCATACCGACTCCTCGTGGATGCCATCAACGCGCTGCCAGATCCGACAGACGCACACAACAAAGTACTCGTCGAGGCGCTCTACACCTTGCTGATGGTGTCGTTCTTCGGAGGGCGCGCCGAGCTGTGGACCGCATTCCACACCGCGTTCGACCGGCTGCGTCAGCGCGCTCGCCGGCGCTGTCTCCGAGCCGGCCTGGCGCAGCAAGCCGAGCTGGTACCTGGTCGCCACCGACGACCGGATGATCCCGCCGCCAGCGCAGCGCGCAATGGCCGAGCGTGCGGCGCCACCGTCACCGAGGCGCAGGGCAGCCACTCGATTTACGTGTCCCGGCCCGAGGCGGTGGCCGACCTGATTCGTCAGGCCGCTGGCGCTTCGAGCTAACCCGCTCCAATCCCTGCAGGCGGTATCCGGCCACGGCTTCGGCCCTGGCCGGATACCGCCGCGGCCCGAACAGCAGCTCTCTCCCAGCCGCCGGTACCTGAAGGATCATCAACATCTGCGTCTTGTTCGTAGAAATCAAACGCTGACGCGCGCGGTGGCGACCACCGCGGTGTAGCCCATGGTGAAGCTGCTCCCCACTGCATCAACGGCGGCGCCGATACCCGCCAGCAGCTCCTGCTGCTTGGTCGGCGGGTACTGGCTGTAGCCCCCGAAAGTAGGAACAACCTCCAGCCACTCGTCCCGCGTATAGGGGCGGTCCCAGTCGAATCGCCACTCCTGCGAGTCGCCGAACGCGCCCGCCTGCCGCATCCCGTCCGCCGCCTTCGAGCACATTGCGGAGTACGCGGCCGGCCCGGCCATGGTCGCAAGCCTGAACGGCGAGTCGAACACCCGCTGCCAGACTTCGGCGAAGGCTTCATCCACGTCGGCCGGGGGCCGGAACGAGTTCCAGAACACCGCAAGCCGCCCGCCCGGCCGCAGCACCTGCGCCGCCTTGGCGGCCCCAGCGACCGGGTCCACCCAGTGCCAGGCCTGCCCGGCGATGATCGCGTCGAATCGCCGGCCTGCGGCGTCCCACTCCTCGAACTTGGCCACTTCGACATCGACCCCCGAATGCCGCGCCAGGCCGGCCATCCGTGCGTCCGGATCGACGCCGAGCACCTCGCAGCCGGCTGCCTGGAATTGCCGGGCAGCTATGCCGGTCCCGCAGCCGACATCCAGGACCCGGGGGCCGGGGCTGGCAGCGACGATTGCCTCCACCATGGCAGCCGGGTAGCGCGGCCGGGCCCGGTCGTAACGCTCAGCGTCGGACCCGAACGACTCGGCTACCTGCCGTGCCTGATGAAGCTCGGTTATCGATGGAACTCGTTCTGGTTGGCCCGCCGGCTGCACTGCCATAGAACAAATGTCGCTTCCGAACGCCGGAGTAGCTGACGGTTTCGCGCGCGGCGAAGAGGAGGTCGCCGGTGCACCCGGGACGGGCGGGCCGCGCAAACCGGCACCATGATCGACTGCGGCCTCTGATCACTACCTGTAAGCGTCGCGGAACGTCACCAGCCAAGCCAGACCCGGTGACCGCCGAAGCAGGCGCCGCACTGGCCTGACAGCCAAACACGCACTACAACGGGCCTATAGCCGTTTATCAGGGAACATGACGCGGCATCTGGCTGATCATCACGATGCGCAATGTCAGTTACTATGCGCTTTATTCCCGTTACTCAGCGGTAGTGACAAGGGTCATATTCGGGATGCGCGGCTACTCAGCGTGGCGTTATACGTGCAGATCCTCACCGGGGGGCTAGCCCACCTGAGGCAGGCCCCTGAATCCAGGCCACTGCCGGACCGCGCCAGCGGAAACCGGCCCTGGCCCGCCCTGAACCCGCGAAGGCGCGCGCCCCCGCGTGCCAGAGAACGCCGGCACCCCCCGCCAGGCGCTCTCATCCCCGTGCCCGGCTCCGGCCGGACGGGCGGCGAGGACGTCCTGGGAAAGGAACCCGATGCCCCCCTCTGTTCGGCTGACCAGCACCGCCCGCGATCATGGCAAGGCCCTGATCAGCGCCGGAACTGACCGCCTGACCGGTGTCGTCCGGAGCCACAAGAAGTCCCTTCTGTACGTCGGCGCAGCCTTGGCCCTCGCCGGCGCCGGTTCTGCCAGCGCTGCCACGGTGGCCGGCAATTCCGCTGCCCCGCTGGCAAATGCGCCCGTCAGCGCGTCCGTGAGCACGGCCGGCGCCGCACACGCGTCGCCGCTGTCTCCGGCCGTGCTGCATACCGCGTCCCCGGCAGCGTTGCCGGGGCAGCACGCCGTGGCGCCGTTCGGACGACCCCTTGCGACCCCGCATGCCGTCGTTCGGCGTGCGGCGAAGGCACCGGTGACCGCGCACGCGGTCGCCGCCAAGCGCGATCGCCCTGCCCGCGCCGAGGTCAGGCATGCGGCGGCACGCTCCGCTGCTCGCCATGCGGCCAAGCCTGCCGCCAGGACGCGGCCGGCCAGTAAGCCGCACCGCCACGCCGGCAAGAACCGGGCGGAGGTCGCCGCCAGGATCCGGCACGCGCACCGAGCCAGACGTGCCAGGCCGTACCTCATCTACGACTCGGTCACGCCCGGTGCGATCCCTGCTCACCACCTCGTCGCTACCTACGCCACCGGCGGCTACGCCGTCCCGGCTTCGCAGGTAGTCGGACGGCAGGTGCTGTGGATCGACACCAACGGTTCGGACCCGCATGCCTCGGCCCTAGACATCGAGCCAGGCGACGCGACGCCGGTGATGGCAGCTAACTGGGTCCGGGCCAAGCTGAGCGCGGACCCGCACGCGCTGGCCCGCCTGTACACGATGCA
The DNA here is from genome assembly GCA_963787665.1 of uncultured Actinomycetota bacterium. Lineage (GTDB taxonomy): Bacteria > Actinomycetota > Actinomycetes > Streptosporangiales > Streptosporangiaceae > JAJYUU01. The sequence goes on along the minus strand of CAWBDZ010000011.1, from coordinate 1,029,115 downwards.
GTCGGAATGGCCAGCTGTGCAGGCCGCCGTGGCTACCCTGCCGGGGCACATGCGGTCCCAGGTCCGGTACTGGATCGCCGACCCCACCGGTGTCCCGCACATGGTGCCGGGAGCATCTGCCACCCAGTGGTACTGGGGATCGCATTACGACATCACGACCGCGACCCCGCACTTCTAGCCGGGACCTGCGGAAGTCGCAAGCAGACGGGCCGGCCAGCCAGCGTTCACGCTGTTCTGGCCGGCCCCTTTGCCATGCAGAAGCCGGGCGCCGGATCAGGAGGCCGGATCGCCGGAGTCGGCGCCGGCGAACGTGGTGGCAGGCTGCGTGCCATAGCGCGCCATGACCCCGATCATCGTCTCCGCGGACAACGGCTGTCCGGCGCCGATCATGTCCCGCAGATCCCGGAAATACTGCACATACAGGTCGGGAGTGAACGTGTTCAGCAACACGACCGGCTCGTCGCCCGCATTCGCGAACGTGTGCGGCGCGCCCGGCGGGATCATCACCAGCGTGCCGCGCGCCGCCTCATACGTCTTGTCACCGACGGTGAACTGGGCGGTCCCGGACACCACATAAAAGCCCTCGTCGTGCTGTGAATGACGGTGCTGCGGAGGCCCCTGCGTGTGTGGCGCGATCGTTATCTCACCAAGGCCGAGACGATGCGAGGTGGTGCTGCCGTCCTCCAGAATCCGCATCTGAATCGGGCCGGTGAGCGTGAGCTCGCCTCCCGCCGGGCCGACGACCGAGACGTTAGCCATAGCGCTAGTAGTCCTTCCTGCTCCTAATCGGGCACGGTCAGCTAGCCACCGGGCTCGCGTGGCTTCGGGCGAACGCACCGGCCACCGCGACCAGCTCCGCCGGAGCCTCCAGCTGCGGCAGGTGGCCGGCCTCGGCGATGATGTGGAGCTCCGCGCCCGGGATCACGTCAGCGTAGGCCTGACCATGTTCAGCCGGAATCATCCGGTCGGCCGCGCCCCAGACGACCAGCGTCGGGACCGTGACGCCGGGCAGCCTGCCAAGCAGGCTGGAGTCTGCCATCGCGGTGCCTGCATACGTCAGCAGCGCGGCGTTATTTGCGGCCCGCGCGGCCTTCTGCTGGTCGGTAAGGCTCGCCGGGTCGATACGGTACCGGTCCGGATCGAAGTAACTCAGCGCGAAGATCTCGTCCAGGGAAAGCTGAAAGAAATCTGGCACCGGCGCTGCATCCAGCTCGAGCCCGGCGGCGTCGACGAGCACGACACTGCTGACCCGGCCTGCCGGCCTGGCGCTTTCGGCCACTGCGATCTCGGCGGCGATCCAGCCGCCAATGGAGTTGCCGATCACGCACACGTCCGTGAGGTCGAGATCGCTGATCAGCTGGACGTAAACAGCGGCCAGCGCCTTGATGCTGTGCAGCTGTTCGGGGCGCGGCGTGCCGTCAAAACCGGGATGAACCGGCGTCAGCACCCTAGCGTTCGCCGACGCGAGCAGGTCCGCGAAACCCGACACCGAAAACGGCCCCGCGCCACCGTGCAGCAGGAGCACCGGCTGGCCGCTTCCGCGTTCTGAGAGGGTAACGGGTACCGGACCGAGGCCCTCGGTCATTACAACGTGCGTGGACTGCGTCGGGGTGGTCACGTCATTCTCCTTCGAGTGGTACTCCATCTGATGAGAGTTAACTCTCACGGCAGCCACGCTAAGGCCTCGGCACCCGTTATGCAAGTCCACTCTCATAAAGAGAGTCCACTTGACTGTCGGCCCATCCGTAGCTGAGAATGGGCAGATGACGGCGCAGGTACACGACGGCCGGGCGAACCAGAAGCAGCGCACACGTTCGGCGATTATCGAAGCGGCCAGCGGCCTGGCCAAGAGCGGCGCAGAGATCACCATGCCTGCCGTAGCCAAGGCGGCGCTGGTCTCAGAGGCCACCGCCTACCGGTATTTTCCAGATCTGCCGTCGCTGTTGCGCGAAGCTCTCGCCGGCGCCTGGCTGGCCACGGCCGAGGCGCTGCGGCCGATCGCTGATAGCGACGACCCGGTCGAGCGCGTCGGCTACGCGGCCAGCTATCTGCTGCGGCATGTGGATGCGTATCAGGGCGCGGTCAGGGCGATGATCGCGGCCGACATCATCAGGCCAGGTTCGGCTTCCGTCCGGCCAGGACTGCGTTTCGGTCTCATTGACCAGGCCCTGGCGCCGTTGGAGCACAGCCTCGGGCAGCGGAATCCGGCAGCTCTTGAATCACTCAAGCAAGAACTCGCGATCGTCGTAAGCGCCGAGGCCTTCTTCACCCTTACCGACCTATGCGGCCTGCCTCCGCAGGAGGCAATTGACCGCGCCGTGCACGCTGCACAGACGATCACGGCCGAGGCCATATCAGCCCGCTGATTGCGGAGCCGCGGCAACTGGCGGTCCGGGCTGAACCTTCTGCGGTGCGGCGTGGGAAACCTGGTGAAGCAGCGCTCTTTAGCAGAATCAGCGCTTAGCAGAATTCGGCGCTTAGCCGATTCACCCGCGGATGCCCGGACCTGGAGGGGCGCGTGCACGAGTTGTCCGTGGTCGAGATCTGCGCGGGCGCCGGCGGCCAGGCACTTGGTCTCGAGCAGGCGGGCTTCACCCACGCGGCGGCCGTGGAACTGGATCCCGACGCGTGCGAGACGCTGCGCTGCAATCGCGGCTCGGACTGGAAGATCATCGAAGACGACGTGACCAACATGGACGGACATGCGTTCAGCGGTGTTGACCTGTTCGCAGGCGGGGTACCGTGCCCGCCGTTCTCGCTTGCCGGGAAGCAGCTTGGCCGGGACGACGAGCGGGACCTGTTCCCCCAGGCCCTGCGGCTGATCGCCGAGATCCGGCCGCGCGCCGTCCTGCTCGAGAACGTCCGCGGTCTTGGCACAACCAGGTTCGACGGCTACCGCGCCCACGTCCTCGGCAGGCTGGCAGAACTCGGCTACGAGTCCTGGTGGCAGCTGGTCAATGCCAGCGATCACGGCGTCCCGCAACTTCGCCCGCGGTTCGTGCTGGTCGCCATCGACCGGCGCTGGGCCGGAAGCTTCCGCTGGCCGGATCCGATGTCCGGGCCCCCGCCGACCGTTGGTGGCACGCTGGCCGACCTGATGGCCTCGGGCGGCTGGCCTGGCGCGATCGCATGGGCAGCCAGGGCCTGCCAGGTCGCTCCAACGATCGTTGGCGGTAGCAAGAAACACGGCGGACCCGACCTCGGCCCGACCAGGGCGCGCGCGGCCTGGCGGGAGCTAGCCGTCGACGGGCTTGGCATCGCCGCCGACCCGCCAGGCCCCGACTTCCCGGACACCCAGCCACCGAAACTGACCGTGCGCATGGTGGCCCGATTGCAGGGCTTCCCGGATAGCTGGGCGTTCAGCGGCAGCAAGACGGCGGCTTACCGCCAGGTCGGCAACGCGTTCCCGCCGCCGGTGGCCAGGGCGCTCGGAACCGCGATCGCAACCGCGCTCACTGACAGCTGACGCCGCTAGCCCAGCGGCCCGGTAACCGCCTCGGCGGTGCCCAGCGCGGCGCCTTCGGCCACGTACCTGACGGCCGCCTCGATCTCCGGAGCCAGGAAGCGATCGGGGCCCGGCCCCTGCGTGCTGGCCCGCAGGCCAGCTATGACGGCGCCGGTGGCAGCGGCCGGGGTCAGCGGCGCGCGCAGGTCGATGCCGCGCGCGGCCGTCAGCAGCTCAATGGCCAGCACCCTGGTCAGGCCGTCGAGTGCCCGCCGGAGCTTGCGCGCTGCTGACCAGCCCATCGACACGTGGTCTTCTTGCATCGCCGAACTCGGGATCGAGTCCACGCTGGCGGGCACGGCCAGCCGTTTGAGCTCGGACACGATGGCGGCCTGTGTGTACTGGGCGATCATGTGCCCAGAATCAACGCCAGGATCGTTGGCGAGGAACGGGGCCAGGCCCTGGCTCCGCGCTACGTCAAGGAACCGGTCAGTCCGTCGTTCCGACATGCTGGCCACGTCGGCGACCGCGATGGCCAGGAAGTCCAGCACGTAGCCGAGCGGCGCGCCGTGGAAATTGCCGTTCGACTCCACCCGGCCATCGGCGGTGATGACCGGGTTGTCGATCGCCGCGGCCAGCTCGCGAGATGCCACCAAGGCGGCATGGTCGGCGGTGTCCCTGGCCGCACCCGCGACCTGCGGTGCGCAACGCAGCGAGTACGCGTCCTGCACGCGGGTGCAGTCGGGACCCTGATGGCTCGCCATGATCTGGCTGCCCGCCAGCAGTGCCGTCATGTTGGCCGCGGCCATCGCCTGGCCGGGGTGGGGACGCAGTTCCTGCAGGTCGGCGGCAAACGGCGCGTCCGAGCCAAGCAGGCCCTCGACGCTCATCGCCGCAGTGATGTCGGCGACCTTCAACAGCGCACGCAGGTCGGCGATTGCCAGGACCAGCATGCCTAGCATGCCGTCCGTCCCGTTGATCAGCGCGAGACCCTCCTTCTCGCGCAGCTGGACGGGCGTGATCCGAGCGTCCGCCAGTGCGTCAGCGGCTGGCCGCTCCCGGTCGGCTGCGTCCCTGACGACTCCCTCACCCATGATGACTAGCGCGCAGTGCGCCAGCGGAGCCAGGTCACCGGAGCAGCCCAGGCTGCCGTATTCGTGGACAATCGGAGTTATCCCGGCGTTGAGCACCGCCGCGTATGCGAGTGCCGTTTCCTCGCGGGCCCCGGTGCGTCCGGTTGCGAGCGTCGCCAGTCGCAGCAGCATCATCGCCCTGACCACTTCACGCTCCACCTCCGGGCCGGAGCCAGCCGCGTGACTGCGGACCACGCAGGCCTGAAGCTGAGCCCGCAGGCCGGCCGGGATATGCCGGGTCGCGAGCGCGCCGAAACCGGTCGAGACGCCGTAATGCGGCTCGTCGTCATGTGCCAGCGCCTCGATGATTTCCCTGCCGTGACGGATCGAGGCCAGCGCTTCGGCGGCGAGCTGAACCCGAGCGTCGCTGCGAGCGACAGCAACGACATCGCTTGCTGTGAGAGGGCCGGCACCGACCGTAACCGTGCTCTGTGCTGGCGCACCGTCATCGCTGGCCTGCTGGCCTGCGTCAGCCGCCTGGGAGGTCGTCATCGTTGTCTCCTGCCTCTGGCACCCGCTCCCACCAGATTAGGCCCAGGGCATGGAGAGGTTGTGCGCGACTGATGTACTTGCAAGTAATATGCAACTAGGTTAGCGTGCCATTAATGTCTGCTTCGCCCGCGCCTCGCCAACCCCGGCTCGGCCGGATGATCCGGCAGTCGTTCGCGGCAATGACTCCGGTCGAGCGCCGTCGGGTCTCCCTGATGTACGGGTCGATCCTCGCGCTCCACCTGCTCGGATTCGCCATCTTCATCGCGTTCGTGGTGCCGGCTCATTACAAGGGCCTCGGCATCGGCATCAGCGTGCTGACCTACACGCTGGGCCTGCGGCACGCCTTCGACGCGGACCATCTTGCGGCCATCGACAACTGCACCCGCAAGGTGATGACTGACCGGCAGGGCACCGGTGAGCCGCGACCGTTTAGCTTCGGCTACTTCTTCTCCCTCGGCCATTCGACAGTGGTCGTCGCCGTCGGCGTGGCCATCATCTTCGCCGAGAAGGTGGTCTTCCGGCAGTTCATGAACACCGGTTCCGGCCTGGAGAAGTTCGGCGGCCTGTTCGGCACGATCGTGTCCGCCACCTTCCTATTCCTGATCGGCGCTCTGAACCTGGTGATCCTGGCCGGGATCGCCAGAGTGTTCCGCAGCATGCGGCGCGGCGAGTTCGACGAGGCCGAGCTTGACCGGCAACTGAATAACCGCGGTTTCTTCTTCCGTTTTTTCGGCAAGTGGATGCGCGTGATCAGCAAGGAATGGCAGCTCTACCCGGTCGGCGTTTTGTTCGGGCTTGGTTTTGATACCACGACCGAAGTGCTATTCCTTGGCACCACCGCGTTCCTGGCCCTGCAGCACATTCCCTGGTATGCGATCATCTGCCTGCCAGTGCTGTTCACCGCGGGTATGACGGTCATGGACACCACCGACTGCGTGTTCATGAACCTCGCGTACGGCTGGGCTTTCCTGAACCCGGTCCGCAAGGTCTATTACAACCTCGCGATCACCGGCCTATCGGTCGGCATCTGCTTCCTGGTCGGCGGCATCGAGACGCTCGGGCTGATTTCCAAGGAGGTCACCGGCCTGCGCCAGGCCGGCGGGTTCTGGAGCTTCATGCGCGATTTCAACCTCAACGTTGCGGGATTCGTCATCGTCGGGTTGTTCGTCGTTACCTGGATTGCCGCGCTGCTGATCTGGCGGTACGGACGGATCGAGGAGCGCTGGGGCGCGAGCCTGCAGCAGCCGGCACCACGCGAACATGCCGAACTCGGCTGACAATCGCAGCCGCACTGCCCGACCGCTTCTCCAGGGCGCGCCCTCCAGATAGCTTTCCGGCTGAAGAATTAAGACCAGGGATGCCCGGCGCTTTACTGGTAGCAGCACATTCGAGCGCCGGGCCCCGGCATCATTAGTCAGTCCAGGCAGCACGTATCGCGGAAAGGCATGTCATGACAGGTGCGTCGTTAGTCCCGCTAGCGGGTAGCGCGCGAGGGCCGGCGGAAGGACTGCAGCCGGCCGGAGCGGTGGATCCCAATGAGCGCATAGGAGTCACGCTGATTACCCGCCGCGCAGCTAACCTGCCGCGTACGCACGACGGATTCCTGGGCCGGCTGTCCCGCGAGGACCTACGGCTGCGGCATGGCGGCCATGCCGCCGACCATGACCTGATCGCGCGCGTTATGACCGGCCTGGATCCGGCCATCGAGGTCACCAGTGACGATCCGGGCGCGCGGCGGATAACGCTCGCCGGACCGGCCGGGGTCCTCGCCGGCTGCCTTTGGTACCTCGCTCAGCTTGGTAACCAGCCCTGGACCGGACGGCAGGCCGGTCACTCACCGGTCCCGCACTGGGCTCCTGCACATCCCGGCTGAACTCGACGGCATGATCATCGCCGTGCTCGGCCTCGACAACAGGCCTCAGGCCGCTCCGCATTTCAGGTTCGCCGCTGAGGCGGCGGCGCAGCCGGTCTCATATACGCCGCCGCAGGTAGCGGAGTTGTATCAGTTCCCGGCGGGCACAACAGGCAGCGGCCAGACCGTCGCCGTGATCGAGCTGGGCGGCGGCTTCTCCAACACTGACCTCGACGCGTACTTCTCCGGTCTGGGCATCACGCCAACGCCGTCCGTCACCGCTGTTGGCGTCGACGGCGCGACGAACGTCCCCGGCCAGGATCCGCAGGGAGCAGACGGCGAAGTCCTGCTGGACATAGAGGTCGTGGGTTCGGTTGCTCCAGGTGCGGCGCAGCTTGTTTACTTCGCGCCCAATACCGACCAGGGCTTCGTCGACGCGGTTACTGACGCGGTGCACGCCACGCCAACGCCCGCCGCCGTCAGCATCAGCTGGGGCCAAGCCGAGGCCGGCTGGACTGGCCAGGCGATGGCCGCGCTTGACGGGGCGATCGCCGATGGTGCCGCGCTGGGCATCACCGTCTGCGTGGCGGCGGGCGACAACGGCAGCAGCGACGGTGTGACCGACGGGCAGCCGCACGTGGACTTCCCCGCCTCCAGCCCGCACGCGCTGGCCTGCGGCGGCACTACCTTGCAGGGGGACCCGGCCACCGGGATTATCAGCAGCGAGACCGTCTGGAATGACGGACAAGGCGGCGGCGCCACTGGCGGCGGCATCAGCGAGACGTTCTCGCTGCCGACCTGGCAGGCCAGCGCCGGCGTGCCAGCCAACCCGGCGGGCAACCCCGGCCGCGGCGTGCCTGACGTGACCGGTAATGCCGATCCCGCCTCCGGCTATCAGGTGCTCATCGACGGCCAGCAAACAGTGATCGGGGGAACGAGCGCGGTCGCTCCGCTGTGGGCAGCGCTGACGGCCCGTCTTGTGCAGGCGCTCGGGCACTCGCTCGGCCTCGTGCAGCAGCAGCTGTATGCGGGCGTGACACCTGGCGTGCCAGTACCGGCTATGCGCGACATCACCGTCGGCAACAACGGTGCCTACGACGCTGGACCGGGCTGGGATGCATGCAGCGGCCTCGGCGTAGCCGAGGGCAGCGCGCTGTTGCAGCGTCTTGGTAGCGGCACCGGCTAGCCAGCCGCAGCCGGTCAGCGGCGGCCAGGCTCCCGGCGGCCAGGCTCCCGACGGTCAGGCTGCCGGCGGCGTGCCTATGGTCGCGGGCGCGCCGAACCGCTGCAGCACCTCGGGTATGGCGACTGTGCCGCGCTCGTCCTGGAAGTTCTCCATGATCGAGATCAGGGCCCTGGCCGTGGCGCCAGTGCCATTGAGCGTGTGCACGTACTCCAGCTTGCCGTCGCGGCGGAACCGGATGTTCAGCCGCCGCGCCTGGTAGTCGGTCGTGTTGGAGCACGAGGTGATCTCCCGGTAACGCTCCTGCACCGGGAACCACGCCTCGATGTCGTACTTCTTCGCCGCTGGCGCACCGAGGTCGCCGACGGAGATGTTCATCACGCGATACGGCAGGCCGAGTTCCTGCACGATCTCTTCCTCGTAGGCCAGCAGCTGGTCATGAATGTCCTTGGACTGCTCAGGCGCGCAGTACACGAACATTTCAACCTTGTCGAACTGGTGCACGCGGAACATGCCCCTGGTGTCCTTGCCGGCCGCTCCTGCTTCGCGCCGGAAGTTCGTGGTGAAGGCGGCGTACCTGGCTGGCAGCTGCTCGGCTTCCAGCCGCTCGTCGGTATGGATTCCGGCCAGCGCTACTTCTGAGGTACCGGTCAAGTAGAGGTTGTCGTGCTCGAGGTGATAGAGGTTCGACGCCTCCGTGGGCAAGAAGCCGGTGCCATACATGGCGCGCTCGCCCACCAGGATTGGCGGCAGCACGAGCAGGAAGCCGCGCCTGGTCAGCTTGTCGATCACGTACCGGTACAAGGCCATCTCGGCGAGCGCTACGTCGCCGATGCGGTAAGCGAACCGCGAGCCGGACAGCCGCGCGCCCCGAGCCATGTCGATCCAGCCGCGTGCTGAGGCGATCTCGGTCGTGTCACGCAAGTCGAAGCCGAACTTCGGCCGCTCGCCCCAGGTGCGCACTAGCTGCGCGTCTTCCTCGTCCATGCCGTCGGCGGCGGTGGGATCGGGCAGGTTCGGGATCCTGGCCAGGAGCGCGTCGCGCTGCTCCGCGGCCTGTGCCAGCTCGGCCTGGGCCACAGCTAGCTCGTCGCGGAGGCCGCGCAACTGCTCGATCTCGGCGGGCGTCGGCTTTCCCTTGGACGAGACCTTCTGTGCGGCCCGAAGCGCTTCGGCGCGTTCGGTGAGCGAACGCCAGCTGGCGTCCGCGGCGAGCAGCGCATCGAAATCAGCCGCCGCGCCGCGCCGAGCCAGGGCAGCACGGTAGCCGTCGGGATCCTGTCGGGCAGCCTTGAGGTCGATCACCCGCGCGATTCTAGTCGGGCGCTCCCGACCGTGCGCTCAGATAACCGCCCGCAGCGGTGGACTCCTGGTCCTGGCCGCTCTCCTGGTTACCGCTCTGCGCACCGCCACCTGCCCTGGTGGCGAGCACCGAGCCGCTAAGGATCAGCACAAATGCGGCAGCCATCGAAATAGTCAGCTGCTCGCCGAGGACAAGGACGCCCAGGACGACGGCGACGGCCGGATTGACGTAGGTAATGACCGTCGCTCTGGCCGGCCCCACCTCGGCAATGAGCGCGAAGAACCCGAGGAACGCGACTGCGGTGCAGATGACCGCGAGGCCAAAGAGCGCAGCCAGCACCTTGCCGGCCGGTACCGCCGACGGCCACGTCAACGCGGCGAACGGCGCATATACCACCGCGGCAAACGCCAGGCAGGCCGCCGTCATGCCGAGCGGTGGCAACGCGCTGAGCTTGCGGGCCGCGATCAGCGGACCCGTGGCGTAGCACAGCGCAACCCCCAGAACCTCCGCAACAGACGTCCAGGCACCACTCGCGCCACCGCCGACGAGCAGGGCAACGCCGGCCAGGCCAATAAGCAGTCCGGTCCATCGGGTGCCGGTGAGCTTGTCCCGGCTCCCGGTCAACCGTGACAGAACCGCTACCAGGATCGGCACCGATGCGATGAGCAGTCCGCTGAGGGAGCTGGACAACCGGGTCTCGGCCTCCGACAGCAGCAGCCACGGCACGATGATCTCGACGGTGGCAAACAGCGCCAGCCAGCGCCAGTACGGGCGCAGCGCGGCCAGTTCCCGCCGGCGGACTGCAATCGGCAGCAGCAGCGCGGCACCGATCCCGACCCTGGCGAGCACTAGGACAGGCGGCGCGACACCGCCCACCGCGACCTTGATGAGCAGGTACGGGATGCCCCAGATGAGGCTCATTGCTGCGAACAACCACCAGCCGCGGCGGCTCACGCGGGGCTCCTTCGTCGGAAATCAGACTGGGTAGGGGAACGGTCTGGTTCCCATAATGTGACGGCTGGCCATCGACGTCTTGAACGCAATTGCGGCCGAGCCTAGCTGGCTGCGGCTGCTGTCAGCACCCTTGCTGACGCCGGGGCAAGGTGCGCTCGGAGTTCAGATGCTCACCCACGGGCTAGGCGGCGGCCACGTTTGAGCGGCCGCCAAGCCCGGCTACGCTCGCAAGACCGGGGAATCAAGTTCCCGGCCTGCGGAGGAATCGTGTCTGCGGAGACACCGTGCAGTTGAGAGGCGCTGGGCGAGTTGTCAGCCCGGGCGCGGCCGCGCCGACGGCCAGGAACCAGATGCGTCCGGGCGGACGGCCGCTGCCGGTCCTGCTGGCCCTGGCTGCCGCGCTGGCTGGCGGGCTAGCGCTAGCCGCTGCGTTCCCGCCGGTTGGCGTCTGGCCACTAGCGGCCTGCGCCCCGGCGCTGCTGGTGCTTGCGCTATGGCGGCAGCGGCTTCGAACCGCCGTCGCGGTCGGGGCCGTGTTCGGCCTGGCCTTCTTCTGCCCGCTGTTTTCCTGGGTTGTAAACGTTGCCTGGTATGCCTGGGCCGCGCTGGCCGTCGCAGAGTCAGTGGTATTCGCGGCACTGACCGCCGGGCAATGGCTGCTGCTGCGGCTGCGCGCCTGGCCGCTTGCGGTGGCCGGCTGGTGGGTTGCTGCCGAGGCGGTGCGATCTCGCTGGCCGTGGGGCTTCCCGTGGGGACGGCTGGTGATGAGTCAGGCCAGCGCGCCGACCGCGCACTGGGTGGCGATCGGCGGCCCGGCGTCTCTGACCTTCCTGCTAGCGCTGTGCGGCACCTGCCTGGCCTGGCTGACGCTCGGCATCATCGGCGGCCTGCCGGTGATGCCGGGTGACCGGCCGCGGGCCAGCTTGCTGTGGCGGCTGGTTGCCTTCGCCGCAGTCAGCGCGGCAGCCCTGTCCGGCGCGTTCCTGCCAGCGGGCCAGGGCTCGCCCGGCCAGGCACAAGCCGGCCAGCAGACCGCCGTCGTTGCCGCAATCCAGGGGGACGTGCCGCACACCAAGTCGCTGCCAAGCCTGCTGCGCGAGACAACCGTCACCCAGAACCACGTGGCGGCCACGCTGCGGCTAGCCGCCCGGGTCCGGAGCGGCTCCGTTCCCCGCCCAGACCTCGTCGTCTGGCCGGAGAACTCAACGGACCAAGATCCAAGTCTCAACCCATTTGTTTATGACATCATCTCGACGGCTGTCGGCACCATCGATCGGCCGGTGCTGGTCGGCGCCGTGCTGCGGCGTCCGGTCCGCAACGCGGGCCAGCTCTGGCTGCCCGGCCGGGGCCCGGTTGCCGTCTATGTGAAGCGCAAACTGGTGCCGTTCGGCGAGGTCATCCCGTTGCGCGGACTGCTTGACCAGGTGACGTCGCTGCCGTCGCTGCAGCCGGTGAACTTCACTCCCGGCCACCGGGCGGTGGTGTTTCACATCGGCAAGATCCGGCTCGGGGACGTGATCTGCTACGAGATTGGCTTCGACGGCTTGGTCGGCTCCGAGGTGAGCGCCGGAGCCAACTTGCTGACGATGCAGACCAACGACGCTGATTTCGAGCTCGACGGTCAGCTGGGCGAGACATTGCAGCAGCTGGCCATGGCCCGCATCCGGGCAGTCGAATTCGACCGCACGGTCGTCGTCGCGTCCACCACCGGTGTCAGCGCGATCATCGCGCCGGACGGCTCATTGCTCGCCAGCACGCACACGTGGCAGCAGGCAGAGATCGAGGCGAGGGTGCCTTTGCTGAGCACGACCACGCTGGCCGAGCGCCTCGGCGGCTGGCCCGAGGGCCTGCTGACGTTCGCGACGCTAGCCGCGGTCGCCTGGGCAGCCGCGCAAGCAGTGCGGCAGCGTCGGCGCCGGCAGCAGCCGGACGCGACCGGAGTTCCCGATCACCAGCCAGGCTCTGCGGCAGCAGAATAGGAACGTGCGAATCTGGCGCGGTTTCTGGCGGCCTGCTCGTTTTGCGGTTTTGCTGTGCGGGGCCATCCCTGTGCTCGCATTCCCGTCCGCCAACCTGGAGTTGCTGGCCTGGGCCGGACTGGTGCCCGGGTTCGCACTGATCCGGAACGCCGCGACCAAGCGCGAGGCGGCAATTCGGGGCTGGTGGTTTGGCGCTGGCTATCTGCTCGCCGCCATGTACTGGCTGGCTCCCAACCTGGGTCCCGGCTTGCTGCTCGTGGCCATCGTCATCGGCGCGCTGTGGACATTGGTCGGAATCGCCGTCTGGTCGCTGCTCCGGCCGCCGCTCCGCCCGCGACGTGCCATTGGCGCGCTCGTCGTCGTTCCCAGTGCATGGCTGGTCAGCGAGTGGATCAGGTCCTGGCAGGGACTCGGCGGACCGTGGGCCGTGCTCGGCGCTAGCCAGTGGCAGCACCCGGCAGTTCTTGGGCTAGCCGCCGTCGGCGGGGTGTGGCTGGTCAGCTTCGCCCTGGTCGTTGCTAACACCGGATTGCTACTAACGCTGGTGGCCAGGACGGCCGTACTGCGGTTTGCAGGCCTCGCCGCTGCCTGCCTGGCCATCGCAGCCGGACCGGTGGCGTTCGCACTGACTGCACCCATGCCTGCCAAGGGGCCGCTGGCGATCGCACTCGTCCAGCCAGGAATAGTGCCCGGGCCAGCCGCCAGAGTGGCAAGAAATGAGCAACTCACCGCCTCGCAGGCCGGCCGGGCCGCTCTGTACGTCTGGGGCGAGAGCAGCGTGGGGTACGAGCTGGCCGCGCACCCAGCCCTGCTGAGGTCGCTGACGCGGTTGTCGCGAGCGGTCGGAGCCGACATCCTGGTGGGTCAGGACGCGGTCGGCAGGTCCGGCGCTAAATCCAAGCAGGCGACCCTGATCGGACCGAACGGCGTGGCCGGGACCTACGTCAAAACCCGGCTGGTGCCCTTCGGCGAGTACATCCCGTTCCGATCAGCGCTCGGCTGGCTGAGCAAGATCAGCCGGGCGGCGCCGCAGAACGTTGTGTCAGGCACGGGCGCGCACGTGCTGCGGGTAACTACGCCAGGTAGCCCGACGGTCACCATCGGCCCGCTGATCTGCTTTGAGTCGGCGTTTCCTGATATGTCCCGAGTGGACGCCGACCACGGCGCGCAGGTCATTGTCTACCAGACCTCGGACACGACATTCCAGGACAGCTGGGCGCCGCCGCAGCACGCAGCGCTGAGTGCGCTGCGCGCGGCCGAGACGGGCAGGCCGGTAGTCCAGGCCGCGCTGACCGGTGACTCCGTGGCCTTCGACGACCGGGGCAGGGAGCTGGCGCAGGCCGGGACGAGCTTCCGCGGCGTTCTCATCGTGCACTTGGAACTTCCCGCGGCGGACGGCCGGACGATCTATGACCGGCTCGGCGACTATGTGCCCTGGACCGCCGTCGGCATCGCTGTAGCTGCGGCGCTGGTCGGCCTGGCTGGCTCGCGAGCTGAGCGTCGAGGCCGGCGGCCAGCCTCGGCAGCGGACGAGCCGGATATCTTGGCTGATAGGCGCTTATCGCCCCCGTAACTCCGCGGCAGAAGTCCGGCCCGACTGGGATGCCGGTTACTGTGCGCTTTATTCCTGTTACTCAGCGGTAGTGACAAGGCTCATATCGGGATGCTCCCCGGGCTGGACTGGCGTTATACCTCCTGATCCGCACCGGGGAGCCACGAAGTTCGAGTTACTGACTCCCGAGTGACAGGCCGCTGCCGACGCCCCCCTATGCCCGGCCCGGCCCGCATGAACCTGAACGGCGCGCACCCCCCGCGTGCCCGAGGACGCTGGCGCCCCCCGTCAGGCGTGCTCATCCTGGCCACGGGCCAGGCAGGCGGTGAGGAGCCCCCAGGGAAAGGATCCTCATGCCTAGCACTGATCGGCTGACCAGCGCTGCCCGCGATCACGGCAAGACCGTGATCAACGCCGGAACTGACCGACTGACCAGCGCCGTCCGAGGCCGGAAGAAGCCCCTCCTGTACCTCGGCGCAGCCTTGGCGCTCGCCGGAGCCGGCACCGCCGCCGCCACGACCGTGGCGGAATCCGCGTCAACTCCGGTTAAGGTCGCCGGGGCCGAGGCGACCGTGCCACACACCACCGCACCGGCCGTCCCGCCGGTCGTAACCACGCACCAGTCGGCCGCACACCTGACCGCTGACCGGGACCCCGTTGCCCGGCATACTGCTGCCGCGCACGACGCGACCAGGCACGACGCGACCAGGCACGTAGCCACCACCACCCGGCGCCCTGCGGCACCGCACACTTCCGCGTCGCATGGCGCAGCCGCCAAGGCCGTCGCGCGCAAGGCCGCATCGAAGGCTGCAGCGCCCAAGCCCGCCACGCCGAAGGCTGCAGCGCCCAAGCCCGCCACGCCGAAGGCTGCAGCGCCCAAGCCCGCCACCCCGGTAGCCACCACCCCGAATGCGGTGACGGCGCACACCGCCCTGCCGTACGCCCTCCCCCGGCCAACCGCGGCATGGCTCGACGGACCGCACGCCATCGCCCGGCGCGCTGACACGCGCGCGGGCGGCAGCGCCCGTTCGCACCGGGCCGACGCGGACAAGCACGCTGTCACCTGGCACCAGGTGAGCAGCAAGCTGAACCAGCAGACCAACCCGACGGCTGCGGCCCACCACCAGCTGCCGCCCGCGGACCAGCTGACTCCCGTCGGCACCGCCGGTCCGCAAACCTGGATGCCGCTCAACCCGGCTCAGGTGGCCAATGCCAGCACTATCGTCAAGCAGACTCTGGCCAACAAGATGGGCGTCCGCTCCGCGGTGATCGCGGTGGCAACGGCCATGCAGGAGTCCGGCCTGGTCGACGTCAACTACGGCACCGGGGCCTCGCTTGGCCTGTTCCAGCAGCAGACGGACATGGGCTGGGGCACGGCCGCCCAGATCATGAATCCTCGCTACGCTGCGGACGCGTTCCTGACCGGGCTGCGGCAGTACCAGGCCAGCAACCCTGACTGGGCCGCGCAGCCGCTTTGGCAGTCCGCGCAGGGCGTGCAGAAGTCGGGGTTCCCCTTCGCCTACGCCAAGTGGGAAGCCCAGGCGGCGTCCCTGGTCAAGCAGATCGCCACCCACCAGGGGTCTGTGACCTCCTAACGTCCGGTGCCGGCCTTCTCCCCCAGCGGGCCGAACCGGATACGCCAGCCGCCGGGCGTCCCCCCACCCGGCCAGGCCGGCCATGTGCCCCGCCCCTCCCCGAGGGGGGCGGGGCACATTTCTGTGCGGGACCTCGGACCGTGCTGCGGCTCGCTTCTGCGTCCCTGTTTTCCGTCATCAGGCCGTCATGTTCGGCGTGCTGCCGCACGTCATCAGGCCGCTGCCGCCGACACCGGGCCGTGGCGCGCCCACTCAGGTGGCAACAGCCGGGCAATGTTGTCCATCACATGTCCCCCTAGCTGGTAGAACATGGGGCATGACGAGCTTCCTGATCAACCACGGGTACCTGGCCCTTGTCGTTTTTGCCTTCGTCCAGGCCTGCTGTATCCCGATCTCGTCCGAGATCACCTTCGGATTTGCCGGCGTGCTGGCTTACCAGGGCCATTTCAGCCTTGTGCTCGTGATCGTCATCGGCACGCTCGCGGAGCTAGCCGGCTCGTCCACCGCGTATGGCCTGGGCCGGCTGGGCGGCCGCCACACCGTCGAGCGGTACCGCAGGTACCTGCTGATGACCAGGAAGGACGTTGAGCGGGCTGAGCGGTACTTCGCCGGCCGCGGTGCCTGGTCAGTCGCGGTCGCACGGGTGATCCCACTGGTCCGCGCCTTTGCCGGCCTGGTGGCAGGCTTCATGGAGGTGCCAGCGGGGCCGTTCGAGCTTTTCAACCTGCTCGGCACGCTCGTCTGGGCGAGCGTACTGTCCGTGCTCGGCTATCAGTTCGGCAGCGACTGGGGCAAGGTTTCGAAGAATTTCTCGCACGCCAGCGACGCCCTGGTGGTGCTGGTTGTACTCCTGCTGGCAGCTCTGATCGCACATAAGGCGTACGAGCTCAGGAAGGAGCACCGGGCGGACGCCGCCGCGGCCGGTCCAGGGGCAGACAATGCGCCAGTATCGGGGCCGCGGCATCGCGCTCGCTAGGACAGCAAGGGTGGCTGACGAGCCGGCCTGGCATCACAGCGCTGTCGTTTACCAGGTTTACCTGCGCAGCTTCGCCGACGCTAACGGCGACGGGATCGGCGACCTGGCCGGTCTTCAGGCCCGGCTGCCCTACCTGCAGCAGCTGGGCGCAGACGCGATCTGGCTCACTCCTTGGTACGTCTCGCCAATGGCCGACGGCGGCTACGACGTGTCCGATTACCGGGATATCGACCCGCTGTTCGGCACTCTGGCAGACGCGGCGGCCCTGATCACCGCGGCGCACCAGCAGCAACTGAAGGTCATCATCGACATAGTGCCTAACCATTGCTCCGACCAGCACCGCTGGTTCGCCGCGGCGCTGGCGGCTGGCCCCGGCTCCGGCGAACGGGCAAGGTTCTGGTTCCGCCCTGGCCGTGGCCTCGACGGGAGCGAGCCGCCCAACGACTGGCCTTCGATGTTCGGCGGCTCGGGGTGGACTCGCGTCACAGAATCGGACGGCAAGCCCGGCGAGTGGTACTTGCACCTCTACGCACCGCAGCAGCCCGATCTGAATTGGGAGAACCGTGAGGTCAGGGTCGAGTTCGAGGACGTCCTGCGGTTCTGGCTCGATCGCGGCGTCGATGGGTTCCGGATCGACGTGGCTGACTTCCTGGTCAAGGACGCCCGGCTGCCGGACATCGCTGGCCTTCCGGATGGCGCGCGCAGGCCTTGGGAGGATCAGGACGGCCTGCACGATATTTACCGGTCCTGGCGCCAGGTCATCGAGTCTTACCCAGGCGACCGGGTATTCGTGGGTGAGATCTGGCTCAAGCCGCTGACCCGGCTGCGGCCGTACCTGTCCGGGGATCAGCTGCATACCGCGTTCAATTTCGACTACCTCGGTGCGCCATGGGATCCGGCCAGGTTGCGGGCCGTCATCAACACCACGCTTGGCACTATCGGCGCGGCGGCGCCGTGGGTGTTGTCCAACCATGACGTGACCAGGCACCTCACCAGGTACGGCCGGTCAGACACGAGCAGCCGGTGGCAGCCCGATCCGGGCCGGGCGGACCTGGCACTTGGCACGCGACGGGCCAGGGCTGCCATCCTGCTAACGCTCGCCCTGCCAGGCAGCGCGTACCTGTACCAGGGTGAGGAACTGGGGCTTTGGGAGGTCGAGGACATTCCCGATGAGCTGATCGCCGACCCGGTCTTCGAGCGCACCAACCATTTCATCCGCGGCCGGGACGGCTGCCGGGTCCCGCTGCCGTGGCAGGCCGACAGCCCGGGTTTCGGCTTCGGGCCGGCCGGCGGCGCAGCCCCATGGCTGCCGCAGCCCGATGCGTGGCGGCAGCTAGCCGCCGACGTCCAAGCTGACGATCCCGCCTCGATGCTGGAGCTGTACCGGGCCGCGCTGCGCATCCGGAAGGACCGCCCTCAGCTGTCCGACGACAGGCTGACCTGGCAGGAATCCGCCGACGACGTACTGGCGTTCGACCGCCCGGGCGGCTTCAGTTGCGTGCTGAACCTCTCCGGAATGCCCGTCCGGCTGCCACCGCACAAGGAAGTGCTCCTGGTCAGCGGCCCGCTCGACGACGTTTTTCTGCCCGCAGACACCGCTGCCTGGCTGCGCACCGAGGAGAACTAGGCGCCTGGAGTCGGCGTCGCCTGGTGCGATGAGACTAGGCCTCAGTCAACCAGCGCCTGGTACACCATCTGGCGCAGTTGGGGCCTGATCGGGTAAGCGCTCGAGGGCAGCAGCTGAGTGAAGAAAGCGGCGGTGACCTGCTCGGCCGGGTCCACCCAGAAAGCCGTAGAAGCCGCGCCGCCCCAGTTGAACTCGCCAGCCGAACCGAGCGACTTGGTCGCGACCGGGTCGATGACGACGGCGAAGCCGAGGCCAAAGCCGACCCCGGCGTACACGGTCTCGGCATATAGCGGCCGCCCGAACGTCTCCAGATCGGCATTGCCGGGCAGGTGGTTGCTGGTCATATAGGCAACAGTGCGCGGGCTGAGCAACCGCGCCCCGTCCAGTTCGCCAGCCGGGCTGTCCGGCCGGTGCAGCAGCATCTGAGTGAATCGGTTGTAGTCCGCTGCGGAACCGATCAGGCCGCCACCGCCGCTCAGGTAGACCGGCTCACGCAGCGCCGCGTTACCCATCGCATCCATGCGGGTGGCCTTGCCGTCCTCCGGGCTCCGGGTGTACAGCGGGGCAAGCCGGCCGGCGTCGTCCGGGCCGGCGAAGAACGCTGTGTCGGTCATGCCGAGCGGCCCGAACACCCGGCTGGCGAGGAACTCATCAAGGCGCTGGCCAGAGACCACCTCGATGACCCGGCCGAGCACATCAGTCGCCACCGAGTAATTCCACTCGCTGCCAGGCTGGAACAGCAGCGGCATCGAGGCGAACTCGTCGCAGCAGGCGGCTAGGTCCGCGCCGCGTGGCGAGCCCCATTCGAACCCGCGGGCCCGGTAGATCGCGTCGACGGGATGGTTGCGCATGAAGCCGTAGGTCAGCCCCGAGGTATGGCTCAGCAGGTGCCAGATCCGGACCGGTTCGGTGGCGGGCACCGTCCGGTAGCTGACATCGCTACCGCCGGCGAAGACGCGCACGTCGCGGAAGGACGGGATGTACTTATACACCGGGTCGGTCAGCTCGAAGCCGCCTTCCTCGTAGAGGATCATCGCCGCGACTGAGGTGATGGGCTTTGTCATGGAGTAGATCCGCCACAGGCTGTCGGGCTCCACCGGCAGGCCGGCCTCGATGTCCCGCTGACCGTAGCTGGACACGTGCGCCAGCTTGCCGTGCCTGGCGACCGTGATCAGCCATCCGGCCAGCTTCTGCTCATCGACGTAACGTGCGAAATGCTTGTCGATGCGGTCCAGCCGTGCCTGATCGAATCCGACCTCGGCCGGGTCCACTTCGATCTGCAGTCCACCCATAATGTCCAGCCCTCCGGTTACTTTGCCGTACGCAAGCTTCTGCCTGATCCTGCCAACTAGAACCCGGCTCGGTCTAGCCCGCACCTGTCGCCGGCCCCGGCAAACCGGTCCTGCGCCGTACCTCATAGAGCAGGATGCCGACCGCTACCGCGAGGTTCAGCGACTCAGCGGTCCCGGTCATCGGGATCGCGACCCGTTCGTCAGCGGCCGCAAGCAGGTCCGCGGGCAGGCCGCTCCCCTCGCTGCCGAATAGCAGCGCGAGCGGCAGCGTCATGGCGGCCTGCCAGTACGAGACGCTCTCGCGGACCGAGGTTGCCATGACGGTCACCGCGCCGGCCGCCGCCCAGTCGAGGAACTCGGGTGGCGACACCCCGGCGACCACCGGCACGCTGAACAGCGCGCCCATACTCGCTTTCACCGCGACCGGATCGCGGGGGTCAGCGGACTGGCCAAGAAGGATTACCCCGGCGGCGCCCGTCGCGCTGGCGGTCCTGATGATCGTGCCGACGTTGCCGGGATTACCAGGCTCGTGCAGTGCGGCGAACACCGAGCCCGGGCCGACCCCCAAGTCGGTCAGGCTCAGCGGCGCGGCCCGAACGATAGCGGCCAGCCCGGAGGGCGCATCGCGGTCGGCAATGCGGCCGAACAACTCTGCGGTGAGCCGGGCCACCCGGACGCCGGACGCCTCTTGATCGGCCACCATCGTGGCCGCGCCGGGATGCCGAAGCAATTCGGGCGCCGAGATCAGGACTTCGATATCGGCGCCGGCTTCCACTGCCTGCCAGACCGGCTGGATGCCGTGCACCACGAACGCCGACTCACGGCGCCGGTGTTTCCGGTCTGCAAGCAGTCGCATCCGCTTGACCAGCGGGTTGGCGGCACTACGGATTATTTCGGTCATGGTTATTCATCTGCGAACTCGTGCCAAATCCTATGTAAGCAATGGTGAGTGGCCTAGCATGACCGCCAATACCGCAGACCGCCAAGGGGCTTCATGCGCACTGTCATGCTCAGCATCAGGGTAACCACGGCAGCCGCAGCAACAGCGGCTCTGCTCGCCGGGACCACATTGACCGCGGCCTCGTCCGCCAGCGCCGCGCAGGCCCGCTAGCCTCGCTGACCGCCAGCCCAGCAGCGGCCGCGCGGATCCCAGGCCACGTTCCCGTACCATGCGTGGGGTGACTCGTTCCCCGGAAGCTGGCACCCGCGGGGCCGGCGAGGTGCGCGCGCGGTGAGCGCGGAAAGCGAGCGGATAGCCGGGTTCGGGCGGCTGGAGGAAGGGCTGCGGCAGGCCGGCGACTGGTACCGATGGGGACCGTACGTCAGCGAACGACAGTGGGGCACGGTCCGCGAGGACTACAGTCCCGACGGGGAGGCCTGGGACTACCTCCCGCACGACCATGCCAGGTCGCGCGCCTACCGGTGGGGCGAGGACGGACTGGCCGGCTTCTGCGATATCGAGCAGCGGCTATGCCTCGGCCTCGCGTTGTGGAACGGCAAGGACCCGATACTTAAGGAACGCGCATTCGGGCTCACCGGCGCGCAGGGCAACCATGGCGAGGACGTCAAGGAGTACTGGTGGTACCTGGACGCGCTGCCGAGCCACGCCTGGAACCGCTGGCGGTACCACTACCCGCAGGCGCGTTTCCCTTACGAAGATCTCATCGAGGGTAACGGGTCCCGCAATCGCCAGCAGCCTGAATACGAGCTGATCGACACCGGGGCATTCGACGGCGACCGGTACTGGATCACCGAGGTGCACTATGCCAAGGCCGGCCCTGACGACATCCTGATGACGATCCAGGTCACCAACGCAGGACCGGACCAGGCCGAGTTGCACGTCCTGCCGACGGCGTGGTTCCGCAACACCTGGTCCTGGGTCGAGAACGCGGACAAGCCCGCGCTAGCGGTTACCGAAGACGGCCGCGTCACCCTGGGCCACCCGATCTGCGGTGCGATGGAACTGATCGCGGCCCCAGGGCCGGACGGCGAGCGGCCCACGGCGCTTTTTTGCGAGAACGAGACTAACGTGGCCAGGCTGTTCGGGGCGGCCTCGGTCACTTCGTGGCCCAAGGATGGCATCAACGATCACGTAGTCAGCGGCGCCGCGACGGTGAATCCCGCAGGACGGGGAACGAAGTGCGCTTTCTGGTACAAGCTGAACCTGGCGGGTGGTGCGTCGGCCGAGCTGCGCATCCGGCTGCGACCGACCGTCGTTGCCGTGGCCGATGACGAGGCAACTGATGGCGGGCCGTTTGGCGCCGAATTCGCGACGATTGTTGCGCAGCGGCTGGCCGAGGCTGATGAGTTTTACGCGGACCTGACGCCTGCCGGCGCCAGCGCCGATGAGCACATGGTGATGCGCCAGGCGTTCGCCGGGATGCTCTGGTGCAAGCAGCTTTACTACTACGACGTCGGCCGCTGGCTCGACGGTGACCCCGCCCAGCCAGCCCCGCCGGCCGAGCGGCTCACCGGCCGGAACTCGCGATGGCGCAGCTTCGATGCGTTCGACATCATGTCGATGCCCGACAAGTGGGAGTACCCCTGGTTCGCGGCCTGGGACCTGTCCTTTCACTGCGTCGCGCTAGCGCACGTCGATGCCGCCTTCGCCAAGTACCAGCTGATCTTGCTATGCCGGGAGTGGTTCCAGCATCCTGGCGGCGCGCTGCCTGCTTACGAGTGGGACTTCGGCGACGTGAACCCGCCCGTGCAGGCCTGGGCCGCGCTGGAGGTATTCGCCGTCGATGGCTGCCAGGACATTGACTTCCTGAGCCGCATCTTCGACAAGCTGCTGGTGAATTTCACCTGGTGGGTGAACCGGGAGGACGCCGAGGGCAACAATCTATTCGAGGGTGGTTTCCTCGGCCTGGACAACATCGGCCCGATCGACAGGTCCCATTTGCCGGTAGGCGGCATCCTCGAACAAGCCGACGCGACCGGCTGGATGGCCTTCTACGCCATGGCAATGGCGACGATCGCCGGAATCCTGCAACGCACCGGCATGCGGCCAGCTACTGATCTGGTGCTCAAGTTCCTGGAGCACTTCGCGGCGATCAGGCAGGCCCTTGACGACCGGGGTCTGTGGGACGACACCGACGGCCTGTATTACGACCGGCTTGTCACTCCTTCCGGCGATGTAGTTCCGGTCAAGGTCCGGTCCATCGTGGCGATCTTGCCGGCCCTTGCTATAAGCGTGGTCGGTGCCGAGACCATCGACCTGGCGCTGGCGGTAGGCAAGCGCTTCGCCGACCTGCTGGCCGAGCACGGCATGACCAGGGACGGACCGGGCGAGATGGGCGACACTGGTCTGCTGCGTGGCGAACCAGGACACCAGCGGCTGCTGCTCAGCCTGGTCGACCCGGATCGGCTGCGGCGCTTGCTCAGCGTGCTGCTGGACGAAGCGGAGTTCCTCTCGCCGCATGGCCTGCGCGCGCTGTCCGCGTGGCACCGCGACCATCCCTACACCATCAACGTGGAGGGTTACCGGGCCACCATTGATTACGAGCCGGCCGAGTCGACCACGCCGCTGTTCGGGGGCAACTCAAACTGGCGAGGGCCGATCTGGTTCCCGGTGAACTACCTGGTCATCAGCGCGCTCGAGCGGTATGCGCGGTTCTTCGGCGACGACCTGACGATTGAGTACCCGTCGGGTTCAGGGCAGCACCAGCCGCTGGCGGCCATCGCGGCAGACTTGCAGGACCGGCTCATCTCAATCTTCACGCCTGGGCCGGACGGGAGGCGACCCTGCGTCGGTAGCACGCGATTGCTGGCCGATGACCCGAAGTGGCGGGACAACCTGCTGTTCAGCGAGTACTTCAACGGGGACAACGGGGCAGGCCTTGGCGCTTCTCACCAAACGGGCTGGACCGGCCTGATCGCCGACATCATCCGCCGCCGGCACGGTGCCGTGCCATCGCTCGGTACCGCGTTGGCAGCCGTATTCGAGCGCGAATAGGGTCAGCACATGAGTCTTGCAGGCGAATACGCGCCGAGCCCGGCGCAGTGGGTTCGTGACCAGGTCGAGTTGTACGAGTCGTCCGGCGGGCAGCGCGCCAACACGCTGGGCAACACCGATCTTCCCGTCGTCATCGTGACCACCAGGGGCAACAAGAGCGGCAAGATCCGCAAGACGCCGCTGATGCGGGTCGAGCATGGCGGCGAGTACTTGCTGGTCGCCTCCAAGGGCGGCGCACCCGCGCATCCGGTCTGGTACTACAACCTGGCGGCGAACCCGAAGGCAGTCATGATCCAGGACGGGCCGGAGCCCTTCCCGGTCGAGGTCCGCGAGCTAGCCGGTGAGGAACGGGCACGCTGGTGGGAACGGGCCGTGGCCGCGTATCCGCCATACGCCGATTACCAGAAAAAGACGGCGCGCACGATCCCGATCTTTCTGGCCACCAGGTCCGCCTAGCCCGCCTGGCACGCAATGCCCGGCCGCGCCCCACCGGTCAGCCAGGCGAGCCGCCGGAGATCTCGAAGGACCATAGTTCGCTGTTCACCGCAACCGGCCGCGGCGCAGCGCCGGTCTGCTGACCTTCGGCGGCCGCAGTCGGCGGACGGTGGCCGTGTCCGAACGCGGGTGCGGCCCGCCATGCCTCGAACGATTCTTCGTCCCGCCAGCGCGTCACCACCAGCCAGGTAGTCCGCCCGTCGGTGGGCCGCAGCAACTCAAACCCCTCGAAGCCGTCCTGGTTATCTACCGCGCCGGCGCGGGCGGCGAACCGGCGAGCCAGTTCGTCGCCGCCATCAGGCGGCACGGTTATCGCGTTGATCTTCACGACGGTCATGAACGCATCATGCCAGTCTGCTGATGGGGCAAGCGCATCCGGAGGGTACCTCCCTTATCCGGATTGGCGAAGGCTTACGGTGGAATTGTGCGGATGCCATGGTGGGGCGTCGTGTCTTCGCTGCTCGCGCCCGTACTGCTGATAGGCGGCTGGACAGCATCAGCCGATCTCCAGTCCGTCCCATTTGACCCGATATCCAGGACGATCAGCTCGCTGGCGGCCGAGGGCATGCCGTACCGATGGCTGATCACAATCGCGCTGCTAGGCGTTGGCGCCTGCCACTTGACGACCGGGCTGGCGCTTGCGGCCCGCGGCTCCGCCTGGCCGGATCATGCTGATCTTCGGCGGGGTGAGCGGCATGCTGATCGCCGCCAACCCGGAGCCTGGCCACGGCGCATCGCTAGCGCACGTCGTCTTCTCGGCCATAGCCGTCGTACTGATGACGCTCTGGCCGATAGCGGCCATCCGCACGGATCCAGAAGCGCCGTTCGGGCTGCGACCGGCGACCGCCTTGGTCGCCTGGCTGTGCACCCTCGGACTGCTGCTCTGGTTTACCGCTGAGTTGTTCGGCGGCGCCCAGCTCGGCCTGGCCGAGCGGGCAGTGACCGCTGTCCAATCCCTATGGCCGCTAGCCGTTGTGCTGTCAGTGCTCACCGCGCAACGCCGTCTGGTTGCGGCCCCCGAGCAGGAGGCGGCCCTTAGGTCGCGGTGAGCTGGGCGAAGAGCTGAGCCACCTCGGCCGGCTCGAACTCGAGCGTGCCGTCTCCTACGGACAGCTCGATCTGTTGCACAGCCGGATCGGCTGTCGGGCTGGTACCGGGGGAGATCCAGATGGCCCGATCCGCCGCGAGCGCCCGGGCGGCTTTCGCATAGTCGTCCTTCCCAGCCCGCACCAGCAAGTGCATCATCGGTACTTGCGGCGGGTCCGGCACCACGGTGACGCCGGTAACCTCAGCGAGCGCCGCCGCGATCGCGCGGGCGTGGCCGAAGTAGCCGGGGAACTTCGGCAGCCGCTCGCGCAGGCAGGTCAGCGCGGACGCCGCGTTCGGCCATAGCCCGAACATGGTCCCGCCCATCCGCCGCCGCCACTCCCGGACTTGAGCGACGGTTTTCTCCGGGCCGGCCACGCAGCACCCTGGAAGCGCACCGATTCCCTTGTAGAACGACACGTAGACGGTGTCGAACAAGTCGGCAATCTCCGCCGCGGCGCGGCCATAACCAGCCGCCGACTCCCACAGCCTGGCACCATCCAGATGCGCCGCAGCACCGCGCTCGCGCGCCCAGCCAACTTGCGCAACCAGGTCGCCGAAAGCCGGCTGCTGACCGCCGATGTCGCGCTGGGGCAGCTCGAGCAGCAGCGCTGCCGGCGGCTCGGCAATTGCGACCAGGTCATCCATGGTGATGAGACGGTCCCGGTGGCCGGCCGGACGCCCGATGAGGCCGTGCAGCCGCTGATACGCCTGCTCCTCGTGCTGCTCCAGATGGCACATCGGATGGAAAATCACCGTCCGGCGACTCCGGTCGTCGGCATGCACCCTGAGCACGGCCTGTTGTGCCATGACCCCGGTGGGAAGAAACGCGGCTGCGGGCTTGCCCAGCAACCCGCATATCTCGCTCTCCAGCTCGGCCACCGCGCCGCCCTGGCCGTAGCTATCGGGCTTGGTGTCCGCCGGGATGGTCGCCAGCATCGCAGCCGCATCGACCGGCCCGTGCCCGGCCAGGAAGCGCGTGCACGTGGCGCGCAGGGCGGCCAGTTCCTCGTCTTCAGTCATCAGTCCGTCTCGGTAACGAAGTCGATCAGTTCCTCTACCCGGCCAAGAAACTCTGGCTCCAGGTCCGCGTAGGACTGTACGCGGCCGAGGATGCGCCGCCAGCCGGCGGCCGGGTCAGGCGGCCAGCCGATTGCCGTCAGGACGCCTTCCTTCCATGGCGTACCGCGCGGGACGTCGGGCCAACCGCCGATGCCGAGTACGGCCGGCTTTACAGCGGCCCAGATGTCGACGAAAGGATGCCCGACGATCAGGACGTGACAAGAGCTGACCTGCGCCGCGATCCGGCTCTCCTTAGAGCCCGCGATCAGATGGTCGACTAGCACACCGAGCCGCCGACCTGGCCCGGCGGCGAATCCGGTGACGATAGCGGGCAGGTCGTCGATGCCGTTCAGGAACTCAACGACCACCCCGACGTCGCGGAGGTCGTCTCCCCAGACCTTCTCCACGAGCTCGGCGTCATGCTTACCCTCGACGTAGATCCGGCTCGCCCTGGCGACCTTTGCCCTGGCGGCGGGCGCCGCGACGGAGCCGGATGCAGTGCGTGCGGGGACGCGGCGTTGGCCGGGGACCGGCCTGGCCAAGGCCACCCGCTTGCCTTCCAGCAGGAACGTGCCGGTCAGCGGGAAAACCCGGCGGTTGCCAAATCGGTCCTCCAGCGTGACCGCGTCCTTCTCGCAGCCAACGACCGCGCCGCAGAACTCCCCGGCGCCATCTTCGACCACTAGGCCGAGCTCGGCCGGAATCACCGGCGGTGGTACCGGCCGCCGAGACGGCGCCGCCAGCACGTCGCCCCCGTACCGCCCGTCGCCGTTCCGCCGGTCACCGGACCGGCTGTCGCCGACCTGCATGTCGCTGGACTGCCTGCCGCTGACCTGCCTGTCGCTGGACCGCCTGCCGCGCACCGGGTCGCCTCCGCAAGAGGTGGGATTTGTCCGACCCAGTATTGGCGCCAGTCCGCCGCGCGCATGTCAGGCGCGCCGCGAACGGCCGGATTCAGCCCCGGGCCGGTCCCGGATCAGGCACACTTTCATGCGGCGGGCTGAGCTGGTCCCCTCGGGCCAGACGCGGACACAATTGGGTACCGGAAGGCCGGATCGTACCTCTTACGGCATTCCAGTGCGCTAGGGTCCCGTACGTTATGTTCAGTCCCTGAGCCGCGGGGGGAATGCAGTGCCGCGTCTTCGTCTGAGCCTGGGCGTGGTCTTGGCGGCCACCGCCACGCTCGTCGCCATGGTGTGCATGCCCGCGCCAGCTTTCGCGGCGTCCAATATCAGCATCATCTCCGCTGGTCCTGATGCCTCCGGCGACCCTTACGACCTGACGGTGGTCGCCAACGACGGAAACGCTGTGGCCATCACGAGCATGACCGCGCATGTCTTCGACTCGGGCATGAACGACGTGGCAGACGTGGTCATGACGCCGCAGTCGGTTACGGATACTGCTGCTCAGACCTGGGTGGCCACCACACCGATCGCGCAGTCCGCGCTTCCGGCCGGCACCTACACGGTGACAGTCGACGCAGCAGATGGAACCGAGACCGACCCCGGGCTCCCGACACCGGGGTTCTCGTTCTCGTACACGACTGTCGTTGCGGTCGTGGCCAATCCGCCGACAGTCACCGCAGGATCGCAGAATGTCACCTTCTCTGGCACCGTTATGGGCAGTGCGCCCGGCGGTACGCCCGTGGGCCTTCCTATCAGCACACCTGTCGACCTGAGCATCGGGGGCGGCGCCACTAACCCGGTGACGACGACAACCGACGCGAACGGC
Organism: uncultured Actinomycetota bacterium; assembly: GCA_963787665.1. GTDB lineage: Bacteria > Actinomycetota > Actinomycetes > Streptosporangiales > Streptosporangiaceae > JAJYUU01. The sequence goes on along the minus strand of CAWBDZ010000011.1, from coordinate 1,001,403 downwards.
GACTTCAGCTACCTGATCGGCAACATAACGCAGGCAGGCGACTACAACTTCAGCGTGCAGGCCGGCGCCACCTACTCAGCCGCGAACGACGATGTCACGGTCGGGACGCAACAAGCAACAACAGCGATAAACGTGACGACGACGAACCCTACGAGCGTCACCGAAGGATCACCGGGCGTGACCTTCGGCGGTAACGTTACGGTGACCCCGCAGGGAACCACGAATACAACTGGCATCGGCAGTACCGTCCCTGTCGATGTCAGCATCAACGGCGGCGCGCCCACGTTCGCCGGCAATACCACTGATGCCAGCGGCGACTTCAGTTACCAGGCCCCGCCCATCTTGGCGACCACGACGTACACGTTCAGTGTCGCATCGACAAACCTGTACACGGCTGCGTCTTCTACTCCGGTGACAATTCAAGCTAATCAGGCAAACAGCACAATCGTCGCCACGGCCAGCCCGGCTTTCGTTACATATGGCTCACAGAACGTAACGTTCAACGGATCCGTGACCGCACTGGCCGGCACAGCGACTATCCCCGTCCCGGGCGCTCCGGTGTACGTCAATGGCGGGCCGACCTCGATCGGCTCGACAGACTCCAACGGCAACTTCCCCTACGCGCCTCCTGCTAGCTCGGCGAACACGACATACACGTTCAGCGTCAACCCGACGAACCTTTACACCGGGTACTCCGATCCGGTGACAGTGAATGCGATTGACGGGCAGACCAACATAACGGTGACGGCGAATCCGTCGTTTGTTCATCTGGGATCTACCACCGTCAACTTCAGCGGCTCGGTGACCGTGACGCCGGCCGGCGCCAGCACAGCTGTCCCCATCACCAGCGGTGTTCCGGTGTATCTCAACGGCGGTACGTCCCCAGTTGCCACGACCGACTCCAGCGGCAACTTCACTTATACCGCCACAGGTGTCACGCAGACGTCCACGTTCGACTTCAGCACGAACGCCGGGACTCTTTATACGGCCGCCACCTACGACGTTTCCGTCAACCTGGATCAGCTCACTACGAACCTTACGGTCACGCCGGATCAGACGAGCGTGACGGAGGGATCGCAGACCGTCACCTTCATGGGCACCGTCACTGGCATCCCGCCGGGCAGCACCACGCCACAGGCAATCGCGGGCGTGCCGGTGGATCTCGCCGGCGCCGCGACCAATCCGGTGGCAACGACAGACGCAAAGGGCCAGTTCATTTACCAGACCAACGTCAGCAAGGCCGGGCAATTCGACTTCAGCCTCGCCTCCACGCCGAATTACACCCCTGCCACGGATGACGTGGCCATCGGCGTCATTCAGGCAGCGACCCGGTTTACTGGCCTAAAGGTGGCTCCTGCCCACCTCAAGTACGGACAGAAGGCGACCCTCACCGGCACTCTCCAGTACCTGTACGGCACAACCTGGACCGCCCTAGCCGGAGCTCCCGTTCAGCTCTTCGAAGGCAAGGTCAACGTCGGCGGAACCAAGACGGGGAAAAACGGTACCCTCACGGCAACACTGCCGACCAACCATGGCGCCGCGTGGCGTGCCACTGCCAATGCAGCACCGCTGCTTCAGCAGGCGTCCGCGATCGGCAACCTGAGTATCTCCGTGCCGATGAGAGTCAAGTCGTTCACTGCCGACCTGAGCGTGCTCGACATCGTGAAGACGACCGGCTGTCTGCAGGTCACCGTTCCGGTCCGCTATGGACCAGAATCAAAGATCATCATCCAGTACGCTGCCAGGTCGCACGGCCCGTGGACAACTCTCGGCAAGCTTCAGCTCCATAACGTGGCTGGCGCCCCGGCGCTATGCCGCGACGCCAACGAGTCATACTTCAGCGGCGGCATCCATGCCAAGCTGGCGAACGCCTACTACCGGGCGGACTTCCCAGGCACCTATAGTTTCCAGCATGCCGCCAGCTCAGTCATTCATGCTTGGCGGTACCAGACCCGGATCACCAACTACAAGGTGAGCCCGCGCTCCATCTCAACCGGCGACAAGGTCAAGATCAGCGGACGGCTGTGGTTGCACCGCAAGTCCTGGAAACCGTATGGCAAGCGCAAGGTGGACATCGTCTATAACGAGAAGGGCACCTCATATTGGGCCCACCTCGGCAAGCCGGTGACGACTAACGCTGCCGGGTACTTCAAAGAGACGGCCGTCGGCGGCGGCGGTAAGTTCGTCGCGATCATCTACGCGATTTACCCCGGCAGCAAGACCGATCTCGAAGCGCAAAGTCCGGGCATCTCGGTCGCGATCAACGAGATCAGCACACCGGGCACTCTGCCAACCTCGCCTATTCCTCCTGGGCTTCCGGTTCTCCTCTTGCCGACGTACCGCGGCCTGGGCATGCTGGCACACGATGCGATCGAGATCGCTACCCGCGAGATCAGGGCGCTGGCATTCTGGCCGCGATGACCATGTGGTCGAAACTGCCGGAGATGGTCGCCACGGAGTGCCACACGTAATCGTGGTAGCTCAACCGGATTGTTGCCTGGCTGCCACCTCCGCCGCTGACGGTCAACCGGGCCCGGACGAAGCCGGTCACCTGATTCCATAGTGCATGCCCGCGGACGCCAGTATCCGTGGTCCAGCGCACGCCGTAGAACTTGATCACGGTGGCGGTCGCCGGGCCGCTGAAGGTCTGGTGGCCGCCCCGAAGCCCGAAGCCCTCGACTCCGTCACCGTAGTACCAGTTCCATATCGCATCACCGACAACGGCCGCGCCGACTGCCGCCAGGCGCCTGCCGCTAGCGGTCGCATTGTTGCCGGCGGCCGCGCGAGCCGGCGTCACCCGAGCAAGCTTGACCGGGAACGAGCCGAGCACCCGTACTTCTGGAGTGTGCCTGGTGCACGACGCGTTCATGGTCTTCAGGCCAGCCGGGTCCGCGATGAACGTCCGCACCAGACCTTCGGCGCAGCCGAAGGTGTCGTCCAGGGCGTTGATGTGCACATCATTGTGAATCAGGATCCAGCGTGCGGACCGGCCCATATCCCGGGCGACCGCGCGGCCCTCGTACGGTGTGGTCAGGGAATCCAGGTCCCCGGACAGCACCAGCACCGGCAGATTCCTGGGCGCGTAGGGCGTCGGTGTCTTGTTGATCGGACGTAGCCACTTCGGCGGGGCCGGCCAGTCCAGGCAGGCGTCGAATTCCTCCTGCGGTTCGGTCACCCATTCATGCACCGTGAACGGCGCGAACAGATGTTTCGGCAGGGCGGCCACAGCGGCATCGTATTCAGCCTGGCGCTTGGCCGGGCTGGCCGCGTAGCTGAACGGCTGCGGGTAGTCCAGGCAGGTGGTTGCCTGGTAGGAGCCGTCATTGAACTGGTTGGCCGGCCCCGAATTGCCGGTGTAGATCTCCATCGCGGCCAGCCGCAGCAGCGGGGCGTTGTCATGGTGATACAGGACGGCCCGGATGGCGGGGTCGAGCTCGCGGTAGACGCCCTGGTCTGCGCCCGCGATGTTGACTAGCTCGACGAGCTGGTCGATGCCAACCTTCTCGGTGAGCACGTTCCCGTAGGGATCCAGCGTCTTGCCAGTCACCGGGTGCGCGCGCAGGTAGCTGGCGAGCTTCACGATCCGTCCCCACGACGACCCCGGCGCGGTGGCCGAGCACGCCACGCTCCGGCGGCAGGTCAGCTTGAATGCATGCCGGGCGGCGCGGATAGTGGCCGGATACCAGGGGTCTGTCTGGCTGACTGGGTAGGCGGCATCCAGCGTGACCGAACGCAGCATCGAGGCATAGCGCGAGGTGAAAACCTGACCGAAGAACGTGCCATACGAGTCGCCGTATAGATCAACCTTGCCGGTCCTGAGTCGCCCGAGCAGTACAGCGACGTCGTGCGCCGCAATGGCCGTGGTATAGAGGTCGCTGCCCTGCACGTAGCGGCTGCTGCCCCGTAGCTTCCGTGAGTGGTTGAGCTGCCAGCCGCATTTGCCGGTATCGACCGCGTAGGCGGCGATACTGTCGGCGAGCGTCCAGTTCTGCAGCGCCTTGCAGGTGAATGACGACGAGTTACCTGTCCCGCGCAGGTTCACCAACAACAGATTGCGGGTCTTTAGCAGCGGCAAGAAAGTTGCCCGGTAGGCGGACGCGTAGTCCGTGGTCGCGTAGCCGGGCCCGCCCTGGATGGCCAGGATCGTGCCAGCCGCCTCGCCGCGTCGTCGCGCGGTCGCCGGGTACCACTCGAATCCGAGCTTTATTGTGCCGGCCCGCGGGTGCCCGTAGTTGTACGGCACATTGATCGTCGTGCACCAGGCAAGCCCGGATGACTTACACGGCGGGATGGTGACCGAGCCGACGCGGATCGGCCTGCGGTGCGCGGCCGACGGTAGCGGTGCCTGGTGGTTGACCGCCGCGACGACTTGTGGCGCCATACCGGGCCGCACATTGCCCGCGATGGCAGCAGGCTCGGCGCTAACAGCAGCGGCACCGATGACGGTCAAGCTAGCCGCGATAGCGAGGACTCGGCATGAAAGTAGTGATACGGGCATAGCGTACGATGTTCTACTTCCGTCCGACCGCTGTCAAGGGTGGCACAGACCCCCGTCTCAACGCTTGAGGACGCGCAGGGGGAAGTCAGCCGACGGGAATGACCACGGCGTCAAGCATCGCTGCCCATTGCGCGATTACGCGATCGCGGCGGCGAGAGTCGTCAGCCAGTGTGTCGGCGAGGCCAAGTCCGCGGGCCAGGTCCAGGGTCGCCTGAACCGCCTCGTGCACTCCGGGCACGGACTCGTCGGCTTTGAGCAGCTCGATCGCCACTTTGTGCGCCTCCCGGCCAAGCCGCGCTTCCAGTGGCAGCACAAGCTTGCGAAGGAACTCGCTGGCTGACGCCGCGGCCCAGATTTGCAGCGCCGCCCGAAACAGCGGTCCGGTATAGAGCCGCACGAGCAGGCCGACCACGTCCCCGGTCCGGTGCACGCTGCCCGCCGGCAACCGCGCGGCTGCACGCTTGATCTCGGCAAGCCGCACCTCGGCCATGTGCTCGAGTGCCGCGGTGAACAGGTCTTCCCTGGTGGGGAAGTAATGCTGGGTCCCGCCCCGGGACACACCAGCCCGTGCTGCGATCACGGCTACCGTCGCGCCGCCCCAGCCGAGCTCAGCCAGGCAGCCGATCGCCGATTCCAGCAGCCGGGCCCTGGTCGCCCGGCTGCGGTCCTGCCGTGGCTCGCGCAGCGTGGTCTGGCTTGCTGTCGGGGTCACGGCTGGTCTGCCGCCCACAACGGACGTCTTTTCTGCAGGAACGCGGCCATGCCCTCGGCTGCCTCCGCGGAGGCAAACAGCCGTGCCGACAAGTCCGCAAGCGCGGCCGCCTTGGCGTCGAAGGCGTCGACCATGTTCGCGGTCAGCAGCGGCTTGGTCTCGCGCAGGCCTTGCGGCGAAGCGGAACGCAGCGCGTCGAGCACGACGGTCGTAGCGACGTCGATGTCATCGACGGCCTCGGTGATCAGGCCGATTCGCTCCGCCGTAGCAGCGTCGAACTTCTCCCCGGTCAGGTAGTAACGGCTGGCGGCCCGAGGGCTCAGCCGCGGCAGCGTGGTTAGCGAGATCATCGCGGGCGCCAGGCCTAGCTTGACCTCAGAGAATGCGAATGTCGACGCGGGCCCGGCCAGCACGATGTCACACGCGCCGACCAGGCCGAGGCCACCGGCCCGGACGTGGCCGTCAATGCTGCCGACCACCGGCTTGGGCATAGTCACGATGAGCTTCAGTAGCGCCGTGACTGCCGCGGCGCCCGACGTCATGCCGCCTTGGCTCGCCTCGCTCAGGTCGGCACCGGCGCAGAATGTGGAGCCGGTATGCGTGAGCTCCGCTGCCCGCACGCCGTGGTCGGCCGCGGCGTCCGTCAAAGCCTGGGTTAGCTGCCCGACCAGCGCAACCGACAGGGCGTTGCGGTTGCGCGGCGAGTCAAGCGCGACCCTGGCAATCCCCCGGTCCACCGAGTACTGCACAAGCTGCTCTGTCATGCTGGCCCTCCGTTACCTAGCGCTGCGTTCGCTGGCCTTGCGTCAATAGGACTTCGGCAGGCCAAGAGAGTACTGAGCCACGAAGTTGAGAATCATCTCGCGGCTGACCGGGGCGATCCGGGTCGTCCGGACATTCGCGAGCATTGCCGCCAGCCCGAACTCCGCGGTCATCGAGCTACCGCCGAGCGCCTGGATCGCCTCGTCGACCACGGCGATGCTGGCCTCCGCTGCGGCGTATTTCGCCATGTTCGCGGCCTCGCCTGCGCCCATGTCGTCACCCGCGTCATACAGAGTGGCCGCCTTCTGCATCATGAGCCTGGCCAGCTCCAGCTCGATCTTGACCTGGGCGAGCGGATGCGCCAGTCCCTGGTGCGCCCCGATTGGCACACTCCAGACCGTGCGCTCCTTCGCGTAGCCGATCGCCTTCGCCAGCGCGTACCGCCCCGAGCCGATCGCCATGGCGGAGGCCATTACCCGCTCGGGGTTAAGACCCGCGAAAAGCTGCAGCAATCCCGCCGAGTGATCCCCGATCAGGGCATTGGCCGGCAGTTTGACGTCGTCGAGGAACAGCAGGTACTGCTTCTCCGGCATGATGATGTCCATGTCGATGGGCTGGTAACTGAATCCGGGCGTGTCGGTTGGCACCACGAACAGGGCCGGCCGAAGCTTGCCGGTCTTGGCGTCGGCGGTGCGCCCGACGATCAGGACAGCTTCGGCCTCATCGACGCCCGAGATGTAGATCTTCCTGCCGTTCAGCACCCAGGTGTCACCGTCACGAGTGGCGACAGTGGTGAGCTTGTGCGAGTTCGAGCCCGCGTCTGGCTCGGTGATGCCGAAGGCCATGATCGACGATCCGCTGGCAATCTTCGGAAGCCAATGCTGCTTCTGCTCATCGGTGCCGAACCTCGCGATGATGGTCCCGCAGATGGCCGGCGACACCACCATCATCAGCAGACCGCAGCCGGCCGCCGCCAGCTCCTCGAGCACGATGGCCAGTTCATACAAGCCGGCACCGCCGCCGCCGTACTGCTCGGGCAGGTTCACTCCGATGAACCCGAGCCTGCCCGCCTCCTGCCACAACTCAGTGAGCCTGCCGCCGCTGCGGGCCTGCTTGGTGAAGTAGGCATATCCATACCGGTTGCCGAGGTCGGCCACTGCCGCTCGCAGCGCGCGCTGCTCGTCGTTCTCGGTGAAGTTCACTCGGAGTCCTCCTCGGACTTGACGACGGCGAGCACACTGCCCACCTGCACCTGCTGACCGGCCGCGGCCGGCAGCTCGGCGATAATCCCGGCGGCCGGGGCGGAGATCACATGTTCCATCTTCATCGCCTCCAGCCAGAGCAGCGGCTGGCCAGCGGACACCTGATCGCCGACGGCGGCACCAAGCCTGACGACGGTGCCGGGCATCGGAGCTAGCAGCGAGCCGGCCCTTGCCGCAGCCCCCGGATCGGTGAATCGGCTGACCGGCCGCAGCGCGACCGGGCCCAGGCTGGAGTCAACGCAGACCAAGCCGGGGTAACTGGCCACGTCGAATCGGCGCCGGACGCCGGCGATCACCAGCTCTACTGCGTCCGGGGCCAGCGACAGCAAGGTGATGTCATCGCTCCCGTCGAATACGGTGCCGTCAAGGACGAGTGCACCGCGGTCTATCCGGTAGCCGACCTCTACTCCTTGATACTTCTTGCGCTGCAGCTGGGACGGTACGTTGCGCCAGCCGCTGGGCAGACCGCGGAGCACTTTGCCGCTGGCCCGGCGGGCGGCGGCATCGGCAAGCGCGGCTGCCAGCGCGGACGCCCGCATGGCATCCTGGTCCGCGAGCGGCCCGGCCAGGTCTTCAAGGCCGTAGGTGTCGAGGAACGCCGTGTCGGTCTGGCCAGCTAGGAACGCCGGGTGGCGTAGCACCCGCACCAGCAAGTCCCGGTTGGTGACAAGGCCGTGAATCCGCGCCCGCGCCAGCGCGCCGGACAGCGCGGCTGCCGCCTGCCCGCGCTCCGGCGCCCAGGCAATGACCTTGGCCAGCATGGGGTCGTAGAAGACGTCGACCTGACTGCCGTCGACGACGCCTGAATCCAGCCGCAGCCCGCTTCGCACTGGGACCTCGAACTCGGCCGCCACGCGGGGCACCTTGAACCGGTGCAGCGTGCCGCTCTGCGGGCGCCAGCCTGATGCCGGATCCTCGGCATACAGCCGTGCCTCGATCGCGTGCCCGGTCCGCGCTGGCTGCCGGGCCGGCAGCAAGCTGCCGGCGGCGATGTGCAGCTGCCACTCCACCAGGTCGATGCCTGCGGTGCACTCGGTGACCGGGTGCTCGACCTGGAGCCTGGTGTTCATCTCCAGGAAGTAGAACCGGCCGGACTCGTCGGCCAGGAACTCGACGGTGCCGGCGTTGACATAACCGACAACCGCCGCCGCAGCCCGGGCAGCCTCATACAACTGCTCGCGCATGCCAGGCAGCCGTTGCACCAGCGGCGACGGCGCCTCCTCGATGATCTTCTGGTGGCGGCGCTGGATTGAGCATTCCCGCTCGCCTACCGTCCAGATTGTTCCCGCCGTGTCCGCGAGGATCTGCACCTCGATGTGGCGGCCAGCCGCCAGATACGGCTCGCAGAACACCGTCGGGTCGCCGAATGCGGACGCGGCCTCGGCCCTGGCCGCTTCGAGTTCGGCGGGCAGTTGTGCCAATGACCGGACGACGCGCATGCCACGGCCGCCGCCGCCGGCCGACGCCTTGATCAGCACCGGCAGGTCGGCTTCGGTGAGTACGTCCGGGTCGAGGTCAGCCAGCACCGGCACGCCAGCGGCCGCCATCAGCCGCTTCGACTTGATCTTGCTGCCCATCGCAGCGATCGCGGCCGGGGACGGGCCGATCCAGGTCAGCCCGGCGGCCAGCACAGCGCGGGCGAAGGCCGTGTTTTCCGACAGGAACCCGTAGCCCGGATGCACCGCGTCAGCACCTGCCCGCACCGCCGCTTCGATCAGCAGGTCGCCGCGCAAGTAGGTGTCGCCGGGCGAATCGCCGGGCAGCCGGACCGCGGCGTCCGCCTCGGCCACGTGCGGCGAGCCCGAGTCGGCGTCAGAGTACACAGCCACAGTCGACAGCCCGAGCCGCGCGCAGGTGCGGAAGACCCGACGCGCTATTTCGCCCCGGTTTGCGACCAGAACTGTGCTCAGCATGCCAGCGACCGCCCGCATGGATGTGAATCTGCTACTGCTATAGCGATAGCTCCGTCACACCCACGCCGTGATTTCATCATCATCGCGCGCTCACATCCGGAAGACGCCGTAGCCGGTGGCGCCGCGGACCGGCGCACCGTGGATGACCGACAGGCACAGGCCGAGCACCGTGCGGGTGTCACGCGGGTCGATGATCCCGTCGTCGTAGATCCGCCCGGACAGGAACATCGGCAACGACTCGGCCTCGATCTGGCTTTCCACCATCGCCTTCATCGCGGCATCCGCGTCCTCATCGAACGGGCGCCCGGCCGCCTGCGCGGCGGCCCTGGACACTATCGACAGCACGCCAGCCAGCTGCGCCGGCCCCATCACCGCGGACTTCGCGCTCGGCCAGGAGAACAGGAACCGGGGGTCATAGGCCCGGCCGCACATGCCGTAGTGCCCGGCGCCGTAGGAGGCGCCCATCAGGATCGAGATATGCGGCACCGCCGAATTCGACACCGCGTTGATCATCATCGCGCCGTGCTTGATGATGCCAGCCTGCTCGTACCGGGCGCCGACCATGTAACCGGTGGTGTTGTGCAGAAAGATCAGCGGCGTATCTACCTGATTGGCCAGCTGGATGAACTGCGCTGCCTTCTGCGACTCGGCGCTGAACAGCACGCCCTGGGCATTGGCCAGGATGCCAACCGGATAGCCGTGCACGTTGGCCCAGCCAGTGACCAGGCTGGGGCCGTAGGCGGGCTTGAACTCGTCGAAGTCCGAGCCGTCCACCACCCTGGCGATCACCTCGCGCGGATCGAACGGGATCCGCAGGTCCGCGGGCACAATGCCGAGCAGCTGCTCCTCGTCGAATACCGGCGGCACAGCCAGAGCAGCCGGCGCCGGACCCTGCTTGCGCCAGTTCAGCCGGGCCACGATGCGCCGGCCGATCCTGATCGCATCTTGTTCGTCGGCCGCCAGATAGTCCGCCAGGCCAGACTTCCGGGCATGCATGTCCGCCCCGCCCAGCGACTCATCGTCCGACACCTCGCCAGTCGCCATCTTGACCAGTGGCGGGCCGCCGAGGAAGACCTTGGACCGCTCGGAGATCATGACCACGTGATCAGACATGCCGGGCAGGTAGGCGCCGCCCGCGGTCGAGTTGCCGAACACGATGGCAATCGTCGGAATGCCGGCTGCTGATAGCCGGGTCAGGTCCCGGAACGTGCGGCCGCCGGGAATGAAGATGTCCTTCTGCGTCGGCAGGTCGGCGCCGCCGGATTCGACCAGCGAGATAACCGGCAGCCGGTTGGCCAGCGCGATGTCGTGCGCGCGGAAGCTTTTGCGTACTGTCCACGGGTTGCTCGTGCCACCGCGGACGGTGGGGTCGCTCCCCGAGATCAGGCACTCGGTGCCCTCGACCACGCCGATCCCGGTGACAACGCTGCCGCCCACCGCGAACTCGGTGCCCCACGCCGCCAGGGGAGATAGCTCCAGGAAAGGGGTGTCGGGATCCAGCAGCAGCTCGATCCGCTCGCGGACGGCCAGCTTGCCCCGGCTGCGGTGCCGGTCGGTGTATTTGGGGCCGCCCCCGGCAATCGCCTTAGCCTGCTCGGCGCCGATCTCGGCGAGCTTGGCCTGCATGGCCGCAGCGTTCGCGGCGTACTCCGCTGCGGAATCATCAAGGACAGAACCGAGCACCGTCATTGCGGTTCGCCAGCCTCGCCGCGGGCGGACTGAGCGCGGAGCTCGCGGCCGGATCCGGTGACCCTCACAACAACTCCTCAGGCACCTCAAGGTAACGAGCGCGCAGCCACTCACCCAGCGCTTTGGCTTGCGGGTCGAACCGAGCCGCAGCCGCCACCCCCTCACCGAGCAGGCCCTCGATGACGAAATTAACCGCGCTCAGGTTCGGCAGCAGGTGCCCGGTCACTGGCAGGCCGGCCACTTCCGGCAGCAGCTCGCGCAGCCGGTCCACTGTCAGCGTGACAGCGAGCCAGGACCAGGCGGCGGGATCGCGAGTCCAGACTCCGACGTTGGCGTCGCCACCCTTATCGCCGCTGCGGGCGCCGGCCACCAGTCCCAGCGGCACTCGGCGCACCGGCCCGTGGCTCCGCCACCACGGAAGGGCCGCCGGCACGGCCGCGTCCACCGGGCGGAAGGTGTCTGGTTCGGCCACCGCAACAGCCCGGCCGTCCGGCAGGACAGCGACCTGCTGCACCTGCGACCGGTCCAGGTATGCAGCGGTGAACACGCCGTACGGCTGCGCCTCACCCGGCGGCGCGGTCAGGTGAAAGCCCGGGTAGCTAGCCAGCGCAAGCTCGACGGCGGCGCCGGAAAAAGCCCGCCCGATCGATTTGGCGTCCGGGCTGCGGACCACGCACCGCAGCGTGGCGCTGGCCTGCTCCTCGGTAGCCGCATCAGCCTGGTCGGTGCGCGCAAGGGTCCATTCCGCGTCATCCGGGATCGCGTCCGCTAGCTGAGCCTTCACCAGCTCGGCCTTGGCCTCGATGTCCAGCCCGGTCAGCACGAATTCCACCTGATTCCGGTACCCGCCAAGCGCGTTGAGCGACACCTTGAGCGTCGACGGCGGCGACTCGCCGGCCACGCCGGTAATGCGTACCCGGTCCGGTCCGTCCTGGCTGAGCTGGACCGTGTCCAGCCGGAGCGTCACATCCGGGTTCGGGTACCGCACCCCGGCAACTTCGTACAGCAGCTGCGCGGTCACGGTGCCAACGGTCACGGCGCCACCGGTGCCTGGGTGCTTGGTAATCACGCTGCTGCCGTCCGCGGAGACCTCCGCGATAGGAAAACCCGGCCGGCCCAGATCAGCGATCTCGGTGAAGAACGAGTAGTTGCCGCCGGTTGCCTGCGCACCGCACTCGATCACGTGCCCGGCCGCCACCGCGCCGGCCAGCGCATCGAAGTCGTGCCGGGCCCAGCCGAAATGCGCGGCCGCCGGGCCGACTGCGAGCGAAGCGTCGGTGACGCGCCCGGTCACGATCACGTTCGCACCCGCCCGCAGGCACTCGACGATGCCCCAGCCGCCCAGGTACGCGTTCGCCGCGATCGGGTCGCCGAAGCCAAGCTCGGTGGCGCGCGCCAGCAGGTCGTCGCCGTGCACGTAGCCGATCTTCGGGTCCAGGCCGAGACGGGCAGCCTGGTCGTGCAACGCAGCGGCCAGGCCTGCCGGATTCAGGCCGCCTGCGTTGGCGACGATTGTGACGCCCTTATCCAGCGCCAGGCCGAGGCAGTCCTCAAGCTGGCGCAGGAACGTCCGCGCGTAGCCGAGGGACGGATCCCTGAGGCGATCGCGGCCCAGGATGAGCATGGTCAGCTCGGCCAGGTAGTCGCCGGTCAGCACGTCGAGCTCGCCGCCAGTGAGCATCTCGCGCATCGCGGAGAACCGGTCGCCGTAGAAACCAGACATGTTGCCGATCCGGATCGGCTTCGCCTCGCCAGGCGGCATCTGCTCGCTCTCCTCCGGCTCAACGTGATGGAACCTCAGCTTGTAGCGCCGAGAATCGGCCACGACAAGCCGGGCCATTATCAGAACCAAGCATAGGTGATTGTTTTCGCCACGACCTAGTCGGGGCGGGGCGGCTTATCGTGGAACCATGCGGGTGCAGATCAGCCCGGACGCCGCGGCCTTCGTCCGGGCGAACGGCGGCGAGCTGTGGATCTGGGCGGCGCGGCCGAGCATGTGCTGCGCTGGCGCGCCGGCCTTGATGCACGCGGCGTTCAGCCGGCCGAACGGCCGGACCGGGTTCGCCACTGCCGAGATTGCCGGCCAGGGCGCCGGCGACATCCGGGTCCAGTTCCGTCCGCTCGGCGGCATGAGTCCGCAGGTACTTGAGATCGGCATGCGCGGCCGGCGCTGGCCGAAGGTCGAGGCCTACTGGGACGGCTGCCTGATGGCGATGACCTGATCGTTGTCACCCGGCGCGTCGGCCACCTCCATCGCGTCTAGCACGAAGGCATTGACCTCGGCTTCATACCGCAGCTGGCCGAACCGGCCGGACGGCCCGGTGTGGGCCCCTGCGTCCAGTTCTACCCGGAACAGGATCCGGCTGCCGTGCGTGTCGGTCTCGCGTAGCCTGGCCACCCACTTGGCCGGTTCGTGCACGAGCACCCGCGCGTCGTGCACCGCCCCGGTTACCAGCAAGTCAGGCCGGGGACCAGGGGGTGGATTGTCGTACGGAGAATACGATCGCAGGCACGCGAAGTCGACCGGATCGCGCGGGTCGCCCCACTCGTCCCACTCGTTGATGGTCAGCGGAATGGACGCGTCCAGCATCGTGGTCACGCAGTCCACGAACGGAACTTCTGCGACCACGGCGCGCCACCGGCCGGGTGCCCGCGAGTAGACGGCGCCCTGGAGCAGCCCGCCGGCTGACAACCCGCGGGACACGATCCTTGTCCCGTCGACCAGCGCGGACGCGCCATCGACCGACCCCGACAGCCAGTCCGCCACCTCGATGAAGTCGCTGAACGTTCGCGGCTTGGCGCGCAACCTGCCCTGCTGCCACCAGTCCCGACCGCACTCGCCGCCACCGCGGACATGCGCGATCGCGTAGACGACGCCGCGATCGAGCACGGATGGCAGGCTGCAGTCGAATTCCGGATCAAGGCATGCCTCGTAAGCGCCGTAGCCGTACAGCAAGCACGCGGCCGTCCCGTCGAGCGGCGTAGAAGACCGATACGCGAGGGTAACGGGAACCTCGACACCGTCGGCCGCGACCGCGTGAACGCGCTTGGTGCGGTAACGGCCCGGATCGTGTCCGGGCACCTCGGCCCGCTTGATCTCGGTGCGTTCGCCGGTCGAAAGATCGACCTGCGACCAGCGCAGCGGCTCGATGAGTGATTCCTCCGCGATGATCACCGTGGCTGCCTGGTAGTCCTCGGCATGCTGTACAGCGATCGAGCCCGCGACCAATGCCGGGCCGATCTCGCGGATGCAACCACCGCTACGGTCGGTACTTATCAGCATCGGCGAGCCAGCCCTGCGGATCGTAAGCAGCAGGTGCTCAGCGAACACGTCGCAGCTGAGCAGCCGGGTACCTGGCTGGGCCGGGCTGACCGCGCGGCAGCTAACCGGTACCCAGTTCGGTCGGCCCGGCGCCGACACCGGCGCGCGCATCAAGGTGAAATCGGCGGCACCATCGTCGGTCACGATAAGCAAGTCGCCGGGGCCGCCCGCCCCGTCGGCCGCGTGGTCGACCCGGTACTCAACACCGCTGCGGCGCGGCTCCACCAGTATCGGAGCGGTGAACGGCTGGCTGGCCGGGATAATGCGGACCTCGGTGGTATCACGGCACGCAGCGGTGATGAGTATCAGCTCGCCGCTGCGCGCGGCGGACAGGGTCAACTCATACCTGGCGTCCGACTCGGAGAAGATCAGGACATCGTCGGCCGGGTGGCTGCCGATGCGGTGCCGCCATACCTGGTATGGCCGGTTAAGCGCGTCGGGCACCAGGTAGAAGAAGGTCGCGCTGTCGCTGGCCCAGGCGCCACCCGGGTAGCTGCGCTTGATCACGTCTGGCAGCAGCTGACCGGTCCGCAGATCGGTGAACCTGAGCCGGTAGATCTCCGCGCCGGACGTGTCGGCCGACCAGGCCAGCAGCCCGTCATCCGGGCTTACCTCGCTGATCCCGATATCTACGAAACCGGTGTCGGCCGCCAGCTCATTCTCGTCCAGCAAAACCTGCGCGGCGGCCGGCCCGGCCTCGTCTGCTCCGCCCAGGGCAACTGCCCGGTCTGCGTTGCTACTAGTCCGGTCCGGCTCGGCCGCGGTCCGCGGCGTCCGCAGCAGCTGGCGTCCCTCGGCCCCCGCAGGCGTGCGGTACCAGTAGCGGAAGCCACGCCGCGTCCAGGCGACCGAATCGGCCGCATTCGCTGTGCGGGTTACCGCCTCGTCGTAGAGTGCATCGGCCAGCGGGGCGAGGTGGCGCGTCTGCGCGCGGTAATAACCCCGTTCGGCCGCGAGGTAGTGGCGCAACGCGGGCGCGGCGGGGGCCCGCATCCATGCGTAGTTGTCGATGTCGGTGTGGCCGTGCCGGACCCGGCGGGACGGAATCCGAGGGGCCCTGGGCGCAGCCGGTCCGCCGTCAGGCAAGGAGGCACGCCGCCAGGTGGCCGGCGGCGCTGCCCGCGGGGCGGCGCAGGTTCGGGTCCTCGGAATCGCACCGCTCGACCGCGATCGGGCAGCGCGGGTGGAACCGGCAGCCGGATGGCACGTCCACCGGGTCCGGCGTCTCGCCAGCCAGGATTTGCGGCGTTGCCCGGTCCCGCGGGTCGCGCTTGGGCACGACCGACAGCAGCGCCTTGGTGTAGGGGTGCTGCGGATCGCGCACGACCTGGCTCGCGGTCCCCTGCTCGACGATCCGGCCCAGATACATGACCGCGATCTTGTCGGCGAAGTGCGCGGCGGTGGACAGGTCGTGCGTGATCATCAGGATGCCCATGTCGGCGTTCTTGCGTAGGCCGTCGAGCAGGGCGAGCACGCCCGCCCGGACGGAGACATCGAGCATCGAGACGGGCTCGTCGGCGAGCAGCAAGTCCGGCCCGAGCACCAGCGCGGCCGCGATCGCGACCCGCTGCCGCTGGCCGCCGGACAGTTCGTGCGGGTAGCGCTCCAAGTACGCCTCGGCCGGAGTAAGCCCTGCCTGCTCCAGCGCGTCGATTGCCAGCTGCCGTCGGTCGCCGGCCGACTTGCCGATGCCGTGCACGTGCATGGGCTCCTGCACGGTCTGGCGAACCCGGAACCGTGGATCCAGCGACTCATACGGGTCCTGGTAGATCATCTGAAGCTTGCGCCGCACCGGACGCAGCTGCCGGTCCGACAGACCAGTCAGGTCGGTCCCGTTCAGCCGGACCGAGCCGCTCGTCGCCTTGACCATGCCCATGATGGTCTGCACGGTGCTGGTCTTCCCGCAGCCAGACTCGCCGACTAGCGCCATCATCTCGCCGCGGCGAAGGCTGAAACTGACCCCGTCTACCGCGTGCACCCAACGGCGCGCCTTACCGGTCACCGCCGCGGTCATGGCCCGCCGCACCGGGTAATGCGTGACCAGTTCACTGACCTCGAGCAACGGCGTCCCGGCAGCGATTTCGGTGGCTGCCGTGTCGCCCGGCTGCAGCTGGACCGACGCGTCGGCGTCAGCCGGACCGGATTGCGCCGGCACAGCGTCGGCGGGTACGGGCGGGACGAACGCCTGGGTCTCGCTCATTTCGCCTCCGCGAGCTGCTGGCTGGGCGCGCCGGCGCGGTGGCAAGCGGCCAGATGATCGAAGCCGAGCTGGCGCAGCTCCGGGTGATCGGTCGCGCAGCGCTCCAGCGGAACATCGCACCGCGGCCGGAACGAGCAGCCCGGGCTCTCCTGGTCAAGCCGCGGCGGCGAACCGGGGATGGACGTCACCGCTTCCGCCCCGTACAGATCGGGCGTCGCGGCGAACAACAGCCGGGTGTAGGGATGCTGCGGGGCGTGGTACAGCGTCTCCATCGGGCCGGTCTCGGCGATCTCCCCGGCGTACATTACCGCCGCGCGGTCGCACACCTGGGCGACGACCGGCAAGTCATGGGTCACCAGCACGACGGCCAGGCCGAGTTCGCTCGACAGCCTGGTCAATAGTTCCAGGATCTGCGCCTGCACCATCACGTCCAGCGCGGTGGTCGGCTCGTCGGCAAGCAAGATCTTGGGCTCGCAGGCCAGTGCCATTGCGATCGACGCGCGCTGGCGCATGCCGCCGGAGAATTCGTGCGGGTACCGTTCTGCCGCCCGCGCCGGGATGCCGACAAGCTCGAGCAGCTCGCCCGCCCGGGTCAGCGCGGCCTTGCCCTCAGCGACGCCGTGGAAGGCCATCGGCTCGGCAATCTGCCAGCCGACCTTTTTCACCGGATTGAGAGCGTTCATAGCGCCCTGGAACACCATCGCGATGTCCTTCCAGCGGTACGCGCGGACCGAGTCCTCGCCGCCGGCCAGGATGTTTTTGCCGTTGATCCGCACCTCGCCGGCCAGCGAGGCGTTCGGCGGCAGCAAGCCCATCAGCGCGAGCACCGTCGTGGTCTTGCCGCAGCCGGACTCGCCCACCAGGCCGAACCGCTCGCCGGGCTCCAGCTCGAAGCTCACGCCCTGGACCGCGTGCACCTGGCTGCCAGGCAGCTCGAACCAGACGTGCAGGCCCTCGACTTCCAGCAGGCTGCTCATACCGCGTCTGCCCCTCTTCCGGCCAGCGTGCGGATCTTCCACCGGGTCAGCGACAGGTGCGCGATCTTCAGCCGCGGGTTCAGGGCGTCCTCGACCGCCTGGCCGAACAGGAAGCAGCCGACGATGACGGCCGCGATGGCGAACCCGTCCGGCACGATGGCCCACCAGGCGCCTGAGCTGACCGCGGTCCGGTTGAACGCATGCTCGAGGATCGTGCCCCAGGTCGTGACGGTGGGGTCTTCGAGGCCGAGGAACGCCAGCGCGGTCTCCAGGTAGATGGCGATCGCGACGGTCAGCACGGTGTTCGCGATCAGCAGCGGGCCGACCTGCGGCATGACGTGCTTCCAGATGATGCGCGCGTTCGAAGAGCCGATGGCCTTGGCCCGCTTCACATAGACGCGTTCCTTCACGCTCATCACCTGGGCCCGGATGACCCGCGCTGTGGAGGTCCACTCCAGGATCCCGATCACCAGGATGACGTGGAACAGGCTTGCTCCCCAGATATCGGCGATCACAAGCGCGAAGGCCAGGTCGGGGATGACGAGCAGATAGTCGGTGATCCGCATCAGCGTCACGTCGATCCACCGGCCAAAGTAACCGGAGATGATGCCGACGCCGCCGCCGATGATCATCGCGACCAGGGTCGCCGCGAAGCCGATCACCAGCGAGATGCGCCCGCCCTGCATCAGCTCGCTGAGCATGTCGATGCCGCCGTCGTCGCAGCCGAGCCAGTGGTGGATGGACGGCGGAGCGTATACGGCGCAGGTCTGCGCGGTGGCGCTGTACGGCGAGATAACTGGCGCAATGATCGCCAGCAGCACGAACACCGCGATGAGAGCGAGCCCGACCACCGCGGCTTTGCGCTCGCGCAGCACGCCCAGGAAGAAGCCGCCGCGGCGCTGCAGCCCGGCGGGCTCGCCGTGCGCCGCCGACTCGGAGATGATGACGCTCATGCGCTGATCCTCGGGTCAAGCCGGAAATAGACAAGGTCGGACACGAAGTTCAGCACGATCACCGCGACAGTGAGGATCAGGAAGCCGCCCTGCAGCATTGGGTAGTCTCGCTGCGTAATGGCGGTGTACATGGACTCGCCGATGCCGGGCCAGCTGAAGATCACCTCGATCAGCAGCGCGCCGCCCACGATGTAGCCGAAGTCCAGGGCGATCAGCGTGACCATCGGCAGTAGCGCGTTGCGGACCGCGTGCCGCCATACGATCCGCCGCACCGGCAGCCCCTTGGCCCGCGCAGTAAGGATGTAATCCTCGCCGAGCGTCTCCAGCAGCGACGACCGGACAACGAGCGTGTAACCGCCGTAGGCCGTAAGCATGAGCGTGAGCGCGGGCAGCAGCATGTGGATGCCGATGTCGCCCAGATGCTGCCAGAATGGCTCAGCGAAGAACACCCCGGCACCGGGATTGGTCATTCCGGCGGCTGGCAGGCCGACCCCGGCGAACACGATCAGCAGCATCAGGCCCAGCCACTGAGTGGGGAACGCATAGGCGAAGATCGCCAGGTTGGTGCTGACGTGATCCGCTGCCGATCCTCGGCGCCAGGCGGACAGTACCCCGGTGAACACTCCTACGATGATCGCGAGCAGCGTGCCAACGGTGACCATCGGGATGGTGTTCTTCAGGTCGGTCAGGAGCAGGTGGCTGACCGGCTGCTGGTTGGCGAACGAGATCCCCATGTTCCCGTGCGCTAGTTCTCTGACGTAGATCAGGTACTGCTCCCACTTGGGCTTGTCCAGCCCGAACTCCACGGTGAGGGCATGGCGAAGCTGCGGGCTCGATTGCGGCACCCGGGCCAGGTCCGACACCGCGTTGCCGGGCAGGACGCGGAACAGGAAGAAGTTCAGCGTGATCGCGACAAAGATCGTCACCAGCGCGAAGAAAGCTCGCTTGATCACATAATCAGCGCGGTGCACAGCGCGTCAGCCCTCCTGTGCCGTGTCCTTGACAGCCTGGGTTCGTGTTAGCTGGCGGACGCTCACCCGGCCAGGTGCACTGTCTCGAACGGGATCTTGGACATCGAGTTCCAGGACACGCCTTCCACCAGCGGTAGGTCGATCCACTTCGAGCTGTGGGCCTCGATGTTGTCCGGATAGTCGATCACCAGGTACGGCTTCGCAGTCGCGATCATCTGCTGCATCTGGTAAACGATGCGCTGCCGCTGCGCGGGACTGATGGCAGCGCTCTGCGCGGAATACAAGTTGTCGTAGGCCTTGCTGCAGTATCCGGTGTCGCTCCAGACGTACCAGGACCCGCAAGTCAGCACCGAGAGAATGAAGTCCGGGTCGGCGAGGGGCTGCCAGTCCCACATCGAGAGCTCATAACTCTTGTAGCTGTTGGCGAGGATCGCGGTGTTGGCGGCCGAGTCATCAAGGACCTTAAGTGTCAGCTGGACGCCGATCTTGGCGAAGTCTGCCTGCACTATCGAGAATGACCGCTGACCGTAACCGGCCGCGATGCTGCTGGCCATGATCACGGTGTAGGACATCGGGTGCCCGTCGGCGATCCGCACGTTATTCGGGCCCATCTTGTAGCCGGCCTGGTCCAGCAGCTTGTTGGCGGTGGCCAGGCTGAATGGCGGAGCCTTGATCGCCGGGTCGTACCAGTGCCCGGTAGCCGGCGGGACGATCGACGACCCCGGCGTGCCGAAGCCGAGCAATGAGGTCTTGACGATCGCCTGCCGGTCGATCGCCGCGTCAAACGCCTGCCTAACCAGTGGATTGAGCAGCTCCTTATGGCTCGCAAGCTGCTTGGGATTGGAGTTGATGATGAAGTCGTCGAAGAGCACTCCCGGGCTATTCGCCACCACAAAGTGCGTCGCCTTCACTGTGGCTACCGATGTCGGCGGCACGCTTTCCACGCCGTCAAGCTGACCGCTCTTCAACGCAGTGATCATTGCGTCATTGGTGCCGAAGAACTGCAGTTCTATGCCGAAGATGTGTGGCTTCGGCCCGTAGAAGCTTGGGTTTCGCTTGAAATCCGCGGCTACCTTCGGGGTGTACTGGACCAGCGTGAACGGGCCAGCGCCCACGATCGGTGCCGGGTTGGTGAACGTCTTCAGTGCCTTGCCGTTGCCGGCCGCGTACTTGGCCCAGATGTGCTCAGGCAGGATCGGCATCTGCTGAAGCTGGGACAGCACGTCGGCAACCGGCTTGGCGTAAGTGAGCACGAGGGTCGTCGCGTTCGGCGCAGCTGCCGACTTCATGTGGGCGACGTAGCCAGCCGAGTTGGCCGTCGGCCCGTTCTGGAATTTCAGGATGGTGTTGATGGTCCACGCTGCGTCGACGGCAGTCAGCGGCTTGCCGTCCGACCACTTCGCATGCGGCTGGGTGTGGAACGTCCAGACCAGCCCGTTGGCAGAGGTGCTCCAGCTGGTGGCGAAGTCGCCGACGATCTTCAGCTGCGGATTGTACTGATCCAGGTACGGATAGATGTACTCGAACGTGACGTAAGAGTCTGAATTGAAGGCGATGAGCGGATTCAGCGAGTCGATGACCGATGCGCTGCCGAGCCGGAACACGCCTCCGTCCTTGACCCCGCCGGCCGCGGTATTGCCGCATCCGGCTGCCGACAGGGCGACCGCGGCTACCACCGCGACCAGTGCTGAGGCGCGCCGCAGCGGGCGCGTCATGCGTGCTGACATCATCGGGCGGAGTCTCACGCTGAGTCACCTTCATTCTCGGACGACGGCGGGCACTTAACGTGCCGCCGCGTCGGCTGGCTGCGGATCGCCGCGCCAGCAAGCGGGGGTCCTGCTGATCGGGGCCTCGGCGGCGGGCGTCAGCGGCACCCACCTCGTTGGTAGCCGCCACGCACCAGTTCGCCGATCAGTACAACATGGTCTTGATCAGCGTTTTCCGCCTGAGTCGTAGTTCAAGTTGCGCGATGCTAACACAGAACGCTAGAGCCGCAAACATGTCAAGAAGGTCGTTCGGGACACGAAACGGGCACAATTTGATGAGCGGTCTGCGCGCCGGCAACTCGGAGCTCCGATCATGGGCCAGCGGCTCAGAGCGAGCAGCCGACTCCGCTGGCCGACGGCGGCTCAGGCCGGGACGGCGGGCTGGCCGGGATCCGGCCCGCGGCGATCAGCAGTTCCGCGACGCGGGCGGCCGGCAGTCCGGGCGAGGTATTGCCGTCGCGGCCCGTGACGGTCGGCGCGGCCAGCATGCTGTTGAGGACGGCTTCCTCAGTCGCCTCGACGGCAGCGTCGAAGAACGGATCCAAAGCGGTGCCGGTGATGTGGCCCGTGCCCGGCTGCACGCGTTCGCCCCGCGGGGTGCGCCGGCCAGTGGCCAGCGCCAGGAAGATCTCGCCGCTGCCGTGGTGCGCGGTCGAGCCGGTGCGGGCCAGGCCGAGACCAGCCCGCCTGGCCAGCCGTGAGCAGCCGGCCGAATCCAGCGGCGCGTCGGTGACCACGACAGTGATACACGAGCCGCCGGCGGCTGGCCAGCCAGGCCGCGGCCGCCGCTCGGGCTCTCCGGCGGAAGTAGCCGCCCGACCGGCACCCCGTCCACAGTCAGCCGTTGCCTGCCGCCGAAGTTGGAAAGGACCAGCACACCGACGGTATGCCCGGACGGCACCAGCCGGGAGGACGTGCCGATACCGCCCTTGAAGCCAAGACAGCTCATGCCGGTGCCAGCCCCGACCGCGCCTTCGGCTGGCGCCTCGCGCTGCTGCGCACTGGCCGCCGCCCTTGCCGCCTCCCGGGCGATCACGACATCGGACGCTGCAACTTGCATCCGGCGGGCATCAGACAAGAAGCTGTCGTCGCATTCGGCCACGATGGGAATGATCACGTCGTCGGTGCCGATGCCGGGATCCTCGGTCATCAGCAGTTCGCAGGCAGCGTCGTACACCCGGCCCACTTGCATCGTCGACGTCAGGAAAACCGGCGTCTCCGCCAGGCCCCACTCTGCCGCGGCGATGAACCCGGTGCACTCACCGGCGCCGTTCAGTACCGCGCCGCCGGCCGGCACCGGTTCGCGGAACAGGTTGCCGCCAGGATCGATGACCGTGACCCCGGTCCTGGCCACGCCGCGGCCGGCCGGCGGTGGCGGCTCGTCCCGCCAGACCGTGACGTGACCGACGCCCACGCCCGGCACGTCCGCTATCGACGCGGTCGGCCCAGCCGCCAGCACCCCTATCCTGATGCCCAGGTCGCGGGCCCGGGTGGTCCCGCCATTCGCTAGCCTCACCCGGCGAGCATGCCACGAAAGGGCGTTCGTGATGAGCATCGAGGGTGCGCGGCTGGAAATCCCCGTCGTGTGGCACCAGGACTGCCTCCTGCACGAGCCCGGCGGTGAGGTCTGGCTCGGGCTGCGGGAAGCCGGGACCGAGGTCGCCGAGCGGGCGGCGGTGATCCTGCGCGCGGTCGCCGCGGCCGGAGCCCCTGTCCTGCCGCCCGAGCCGCACGATCCGGCTGCGCTGGTGGCCGTTCATGACCGTGCGCTCGTTGATCATCTGGCCACCATCTGGGCCGACTGGGAAGCGGGCCGTTATCCCGCCGACCACGGCCGGGACCGGGTCGTGCCCTACGTTTTCCCGACCGGCGCCATGCTGGCCGGTCTGCCGCTACGCCGCCCGGCGGCCACGCACGCCCGGGCCGGCGTGTTCTGCTACGACACCATGACGCTGGTCGGCCCGGGCAGCTGGGCAGCGATCCGCGCTGCCGCCGACGCCGCCCGGACGGCCGCCCGGCTGGTCGCGGGCGGCCACCAGGCCGCCTACGCGCTTTGCCGGCCACCCGGCCACCACGCCGGACCCGGCGGCTATGGCGGCTCCTGTTACCTGAATAACGCCGCGATCGCCGCCCAGGCGCTACGGCAGGCCGGCGCCGGCCAGGTCGCCATCGTCGACATCGACGCGCACCACGGTAACGGCACCCAGGCGATCTTCTACCACCGTGCCGACATCTTCTACGGCAGCGTGCACGTCGACCCGGGCGCTGGCTGGTTCCCGCACTTCATGGGCTTCGCCGATGAGCAAGGGAACGGCGCCGGCCTTCGCGCTAACCGCAACATTCCCTTGCCGCCAGGCACTGGCGACGATCCCTGGCTCGCTTCCGTCAGTCAGTTGTGCGACGCAGTCGCCGCTCATGGCGCCGATGCGATCGTCCTGTCTCTCGGCGTCGACGCGGCGGCGGCTGATCCGGAGAGCCCGCTGCAGGTGAGCGCTGACGGCTACCGCCTCGCGGGCGAGCTGATCGGAGCGCTCGGCCCGGTCGCCGTGATCCAGGAAGGCGGCTACGACCTGCCGTCGCTGGGCGGGTACGTGGTCGCTGCGCTGACCGGCGTGCAGGCGGCACGCCGTGACGCAGCGCTAGGCTCGGCGCGGCCGTGACCGCGCTGCTTGCGCTGGCCGCGTCGGCCCTGTGGGGAACCTCCGACTTCGGCGGCGGCCTTATCTCAAGGCGGCTCGACTCGTCCGCTGTGGTGCTGATCTCCCAGGCGCTGGCGCTGGCGGGCCTAATCGCTTTGCTGCCGTTCATGGCCGTTCCGGTCGGCCCGTACATGCTGGTGGCGGCCGCTGCCGGGGTCGTTGGCACGCTCTCGCTCGCGGCGTTTTACCGGGCCATGGCGACCGCGCCGATGTCCCTGGTGGCGCCGATCACGGCGGGCGGCACCTGCATACCTGTCCTGGTCGGCCTGATCCGCGGCGAGCACCTCAGCGCATTCCAGCTTGCCGGGATCCTCGTTACCCTCATAGGGATCGTGCTGGCGTCCGGGCCCGAGTTCCGCTCTGGCGTGACGGTGCGCCGCCAAGCGATCGGCTTCGCGATCGGCGCGGCGGTTGGCTTCGGCCTGGCTTACACGCTGCTCGCGCTGGCGGCCAGCTCGGGCGTTTACGGCACCCTGCTGGTGCAGCGGATCGGCGGCCTCATTGTGCTCGGGCCGATCGTGCTGCGATCCGGCGTCCTGCCCAGCCTCCGGCTGACCGTCCAGCGCGTTGCCGCGCTCGCTGCCGTCGGGGGCTGTGACATCGTCGCCAACGGGTCCTACGCGGTTGCGGCCAGCCATGGCAACCTGTCCGTCGCCGCGGTGCTCGCCTCGCTCTACCCAGTCGTCACCGCGCTGCTGGCCAGGGGGATTCTGGCCGAGCGACTACGGCCGGTGCAGGGCATCGGCGTGGCCGCGGCGCTCGGCGGCGTGCTGCTGCTCAGCTCCTAGCGGTCGAGTGTGCCCGGAGTGAACGAGATGCCGCGCAGCACTTCGCCGTAGCCAGCCGACCTGACAGTAGCGAACTGCTCCCCGGCGCCAGGCACGGTCGCTGCCAGGCCGTCGGTGATCGCCAGGAGCTTGTTCGGGTCCGCGCCCTGGTCGCCGTTCCCGCTGACGGTTGAGGTAACAGCCCAGATCGTCACTGTCCCGTCCCGGTTCACCCGCCCGGTGATGTTCCGCAGCCCGTCGGTGGCGGGCGCCCACGGCAGCCCGGTCGCGGCATTGTTGCCCGTCGGGTAGCCCGGCACGGTGTACGGGACGCCGAGGTTCAGCCCCGAGGTCAGGGTGTAGGCGAGGTTCCAGCTGGTGCCGTTGAAGACCCACTTCTGCAGGCCTGCCGTGGTCTGGGCGGCCGCGGCTGTGTAGGTGTTGGTGGCGGGATCATAGGTGTTATCACCGCTGCCTTCATCGGCGACGTACAGCGTGTCCGGGTTCGCGAACCACATGCCGAACGGGAACGCCGTGCTGGTCTTCGCCAGCGTGGTCGGGAAGCCCTGCAGGACGCACATGTTGTAGGGCGTCACGCCCTCGGTCTGCAGCAGCGCCGGGTCATACGCGATCGGTGAGGTGGGCAGGGACGCACCGGGCTGCGGCAGGCCGACGCCGTTCGGGCATGCCTTCCCGGTCGTGTCGAGGAAGTAGACGGTGTTGATGCCGTTGCCGCCACTGCCCTTGGTGTAGTAGATGACGTTGTTGTAGACGGTGAGGCCGCGGAAGTTGGTGTCCTTGCCGATCTTGTCGGCCTTGTAGCCGAGCTGGGTGATGTTGAAGCTGCCGACCGGTGCGGGCTGGCCAGGCTTCTGCACCCGCTCGAGCCGATTCTGCGGGCTCATGATCTGCGCGCCTGCCCCGATGATGATCCCATCGGGCTGCGGGTTACCGCCGTTGCCCGCGTTGCCCGAGGTGTAGATGACAGGATGCCGGGCGGTGTCATTCAGGATCGCGGCGCGGCCGTTGTTGCCGCTGTAGGCGTTCGTCAGCGTGTAGCGGATCTGGCCTTGCGCGTTCACCGTGGCGGCGAGCCGGTATGTGGCGCCAGTGACCGGGTTCGTCGGGTCAATGACGGCCGGCGTGTTCGAGTTGGACACGTCGAGTGCGTTGGGCTTGGTGTAGTAGCCCATGAACGTTAGATCGCGGCCGCTGGTCGACAGGTTCAGGGCCATCTCGGACTTGGAGGAGAAGCTGGTGACCGCGTACTCGCCGCCGCGCCCGTTGTTGCCGCCGCTGGCGCCGTCGGGCACGCTCAGCGTGTTGATCAGGTGCCCGCCAGGGGTTATCTGGTCAAGGAAGATCGGGGACGTGATGCCGAAACTGCCGTCCGCCGAGTCGTTGTTCCAGACGCCAGGGTAGGAGCCGTCGGCTACGGCTGGCGCGCAATTGGCGCCGACGCAGCCCGCTGGTAGCTGCGTCACGCCCGGCTGGATCAGGTCGGCCGTGCCTACGTAGACCGACCGGCTTAGTACTAGGTAGCCGGGCAGGAACCAGGGGTGGGCAGCGGCGCGGGCGGCTGAGCCGCCCGTGGCGCCGACGGCAGCCAGGATGCCAGCCAGCAGCGCCGCGGACGCCGCCAGCGACGCGCGCCGGCGCTTCGAAGCGGGCGCGGGCAGGACTTGGATCGTCATCAGGTCACGACCTTCGCTTGCAAGGGGATGCCGGAAACGCCAATCACTGCATCAGCTTGATGACTTCAAAGAACGCCACGGTGAACTAGCCGTGAATTGCTCGGCAATGGCGGCACAGCCATTGCTTGCGGAGCGACATCGGACGGCCGGCCGTCATGCGGAGCCCGGCCTCGGTCACGTAGCAGAGCCGGGACCCGGCAGCACGTCGACATCGGTCGCGCGCATGGGCTGGCCGCAGACCGAGCAACTCAGGTCCACGTGACTGATCTGCCCGCAGGCATGGTGCCGGTAGAGCACCGGCGGCCCGGCCTCGCCAGCGAGCCAGCGGTCGCCCCAGCCCACCATCACGAGCAACAGGTCACACAACTCCGAGCCCATTGACGTCAGCAGGTATTCATGGCGGGCAGGCTTGCTGGCGTACTCGCGCCGCTCCAGCACGCCGCGCTGGACCAGCCACCTCAGCCGCTCCGCGAGCACTTTGCGGGAAATGCCCAGGCTCTGCTGCAACTGGTCGAACCGGCTAATCCCTATGTAGACGTTCCGCAAGATCAACGGTGACCACGGCTCACCGATCACATCGAGCGTCCGGGCGATCGAACAGGCCATCTCACCGAAGTCTGTGCGCTGCATTTGAGCGAGTCTACCGCATTGGGTTCCCTGAAGAAACTAACCGTGGTAGCGTCGGTTCCCTGAAGGAACTCTGGGGGCGAGCACTATGACCAAGGAGACAGCACCATGAGCGAGCACGCGACCAGCATGACCAGGCCACCGGTCGTCTCGGCGGCGGAGTGGCAAGCCGCCAGCTCGGCCCTGCTAGTAAAGGAGAAGGAGCACACCCGTGCGCTGGACGCGCTCGCGGCGCAGCGGCGCAGGATGCCGATGGTGGCACTCGACACCGCCAAATACCGGTTCACCGCGCCAGACGGCAGCCAGGTCGGACTGGCGGACCTGTTCGACGGCCACCGGCAACTGATCATCTACCACTTCATGCTCGAACCCGGGCAGGATTGGCTGTGCGGGGGCTGCTGCACTTTCACCGACAACCTGGACAACCAGGCGCAGCCGCACCTCAGCGCGCGCAATACCCGGCTGATCCTGATGGCGCCGGCGCCGCAGCGGGAGATCCAGCCGCTTCGCCAGCGAATGGGCTGGGGCGTGCCGTGGTACTCCTGCGACGGCACCGACTTCAACGACGACATGGGCCTGAGCGCCTTCGGGCTCAGCGTGCTGCTACGGGACGGTGATGAGGTGTTCCGCACCTACTTCACCACGGCACGCGGGGTTGACCGGCTCAGGCTCGACTTCAACCTGCTAGACCTGACGCCGTACGGTCGGCAGGAGCAATGGGAGGATTCCCCCGACGGCTGGCCGCAGGATCCGACGATGAGCTGGCTGCGTCTGCACGACGAGTATGAAGCATGATCATTTCCCACTTTCCACGCCGGCGGCGGCGTTGAGCGCCCTATTTGTCGGACTCGTACCCGCCGCAGCCGTGGAATTTCGGTGTGGAGAGTCGGCCCTAGGTGAGGCCGCCGGCGAGCGCGACGATGGTGCCGATGCCGGCGGCCGTCAGAATCGCGGTGACCACACCGCGCCGCAGCAGTAGCAGCCAGCACGCAACAGCTGCCAGCACTACCACCTGCCAAAGCTGGGTCAGCCCCAGGCCCAAGGTGACGGCGGCGCCCGCGATCGCGCCGACCGCTGCCGGGCCCGCGCCGCTAAGGAACGCCTGAGCAGCCGCGCTACGCCGGAAGCGGTCGAACCGCGGGCCGCCCGCCAGCACGAACACAAAGGACGGCGCGAACGCGATGGCCGCGGCGAGCAGCCCGCCAGCCAGTCCGGCGGCCGCATAGCCGACCACGGCCACGGTCTGCACCACGGGACCGGGCGTCACCTGGCCGAGCGCCACCGCGCTCAGGAATTGCGCGGTGGTCATCCAGTGGTAGGTGTGGACAGCGTCGTGCTGCATCAGCGGGATGATCACGAATCCGCCCCCGAACGACAGCGCTCCGACCTTAATCGCGACCCAGGCAAGCGAGCCGAACACGCCAGCGGTTACTGCGCCACCCGCGGCCAGTGGCAGCAGCAATCCGCCGATGCGCCCGCTGGCGCGGCCGCTGCCGTCGCCGCTGTCCGGCCCGGTATCGGACTGGCCAGCCTGCTCGGCCGCGCCTGGAGCGCCACTGGCCCTGGCCTTGGCGGACGGCGACGAGCGGCTGGCCAGCCATTCCGCCAGGCCGCAAGCCAGCAGCACAGCGACAAGGAACTCGCCGGCCAGGTTCGCCGCGACGCCCCCGGCCAGCAGATAACAAATCCACCGGGATCGCGCCGTCGAGACCGGCCCGGCACGCCGCCAGCTCGCGGGCATGAGCGCGACTGCCGCGCTGATCGCGACGGCGGGAACCGCCGCGCCCGCTCCGGCTGCCGCCCCGCGCACCCAGGCCGGCGGTGACTTCGCCAGGAACAGCACCGACAGGCCAAGGATGATGACCAGGCCGGGAAGGATGAAGCACAGCCCGCCGACGATCGCGCCCAGCGGGCCGGCCAGCCGCCAGGCGCAGAAGATCGCCAGCTGAGTCGAGGCTGGCCCGGGCAGCAGGGACGTGGCCGCTATGCCGTCCTCGAACTCGGATTCTGCCAGCCAGTGATGGCGCCGCACGCAAAGCTCTCGCAGCAGGGCAATGTGGGCAGGCGGGCCGCCGAAGCCGGTGATGCCGATCCGGCCCCACTCGCGCGCGATAACCGGGATCGACACCCGTGGAGCTGGCTCAGGTGGCGCGGCGGCGCCGTCCGTACCGTGCGGCCCACTGGCAGACATGACGCCATCATCGCGGCTGGCGGCTGCCACTGACGCGGGAGACTGCCGCAATGGCCGTCCGCCGACAGAAGCTGTCAGATGAGAGGGGGACCGCTGGCGCCGTGAGCGGGACCGGGGCCTGCGGGACCGGACAGCACAGTTGCGCCGACCGCGTCAACCGCCAGCGGCAGCACCTGCCAGGCCGGACCCGTTTCCGCAGCGAGCGTCCGCACGTCGGCGGCACCGGGTCGCTGATCCGCCATGGTGAGCACCAGCACGGCGGGTCCGGCACCCGACACGGCTGCCGCGAGCCCTGCCGCCCGCAATCGGTCGATCAACGCTGCGGTGGCCGGCATCGAGGCGGCCCGATAAGGCTGGTGCAGGAAGTCCTCGGTACCCGCGAGCAGCAGGTCCGGCCGGCCTGTCAGGGCCGCGATCAGCAGTGCCGCCCTGGCCGCGTTGTCTGCCGCGATGGCGTGCGGTACCTCTGCGGGCAACGCCTGCCGGGCTGCCACCGTCGGCAGTGGCTCCGCCGGGATGCAGAGCACCGGAGCGAGCCCGGCTACCGGCACCAGCCTTATGGCCCTGACGCCGCGGCCGCTGAAACTGCTGCTGCCGCTGCCGTCGGTGCCCGGTTCCCAGGCGACGGTTAGCCCGCCGTATAGGCACGCGGCCACGTTGTCCGGATGGCCTTCCAGCTCGCAGGCCAACTCGAACAGCGCTTGGTCCGGCAGTACCTCAGCCTTCTCGCCGCCGATGGCGAGTGTCCGAGCGGCGATCAGGCCCGCCACGATCGCCGCCGCCGATGAGCCAAGGCCGTAGCCCTGCGGGATCGTGTTCTGACAGCGGACCGAAAGGCCAGGCGGCTTAGCGCCGATCGCGGCGAAGGCCGCCCGCATGGCCCTAACCACTAGGTGGCGCTCGCCGCGGTCTAGCTCGCCGGCGCCTGCCCCGGCCACCTGCACATCGAGGCCACCCGGCAGCACCTGCGCTTGCACGGTGTCGTGCAGGCTCAGCGCCAGGCCCAGCGAGTCGAAGCCGGGACCGAGGTTCGCGCTCGTGGCTGGGACACGGATCGTGACGGGCCCGTCGCGCCAGGTCTCCCCATTGGTCATCGCAAGTTCAGCGCCGCCGCTGCCGCACCTACGTCGACCGCTACGGTCGCCGGAACGGTCACGCCCGCGACCGCGGTATCAGGGTCCTTCAGCCCGTGCCCGGTGATGGTGCACACAACTACTGAACCGGCGGCAACGCTGCCCTCGGCGCGCGCCTGCAGCAAGCCAGCCACGCCGGCGGCCGAGGCGGGCTCGCCAAACACGCCTTCTCGCTGGGCGAGCAGCCGGTAGGCAGCCAGGATCTGCTCGTCGGTCACCGAGCCGATCAGCCCGCCGGATTCTGCGCGCGCTTCCTCGGCCAGATGCCATGACGCCGGGTTACCAATCCTGATAGCCGTGGCGATGGTAACGGGGTCAACCACGGGGCGCCCGGCCACGATCGGGGCGGCGCCTGCTGCCTGGAAGCCGAGCATTCGCGGCGTCTTCGGGGTCTTGCCATCGACCTGGTATTCACGGTAACCGAGCCAGTATGCGGCGATGTTGCCCGCGTTGCCCACTGGGAGGCAATGCACATCCGGAGCGTCGCCGAGCGCGTCCACGATCTCGAACGAAGCCGTCTTCTGGCCTTGCAGCCGTTCGGTATTCACCGAGTTCACCAGCGCGACAGGGTAGTCGGCCGCGATCTTCCGTACTAGCTCCAGGCAATCGTCAAAGTTGCCGTCGACCTGGAGCAAGCGCGCCCCGTGGGCGAGCGCCTGGGCCAGCTTGCCAACCGCCACGCTGCCTTTGGGCACAAGTACCGCGCAGGCGAGGCCGGCCCTGGCCGCGTAAGCGGCCGCGCTCGCGCTGGTGTTGCCAGTGGACGCGCAGATCACCGTGGTCGCCCCCCGGCTGGCCGCCAGCGTGACCGCCACCGTCATGCCTCGGTCCTTGAAGGATCCGGTGGGGTTCATCCCTTCGACCTTCAGGTACACCGAGCAGCCGGTCAGCTCCGAGAGCACTGGCGCGGGCAGCAGCGGCGTGCCGCCCTCACCGAGTGAGACGACCGGCACCCCGTCGGGGACCGGGAGGCTGGACCGGTACTCGGCGATGACGCCCCGCCAGGGCTTGGACCTGGTCATCGCGCCGTTCACTCGCCCTCCAGCGCCTCGACGCGCATCACGCTGTCAACGTTCCGCACCGCCTCCATCGCGCCGAGCAATGCCACGGTCTTGGCCAGCGCAGCCTCCCTGGCCACGTGCGTCATGATGATGAGGTTCGCGTCCTCGCCCCGGCCTTCCTGCCTGACCGCCTTTATCGACACGCCCTGCTGGGCGAACGCATCCGCGACCGGCGCCAGCACGCCCGGCCGGTCGGCCACGTCCAGCTGCACGTAGTAGCTGGTGCGGGCGTCACCGATCGGAACCAGCGGCAGCTGCGCGTAGGTGGAGGAGTCGGGACCGCGCAGCCCGGCCAGCAGGTTCCTGGCGATCGCGACGATGTCGCCGAGGACAGCGCTGGCGGTCGGCTGCCCGCCTGCCCCAGCCCCGTAGAACATAAGCCTGCCAGCCGACTCCGCCTCGATAAAGACTGCGTTGTAGGCCTCGCGCACGGCCGCGAGCGGATGCGTACGCGGGATCATGGCCGGGTGCACTCTGGCCGAGATGCCGCCGTTGGCCCGCTCACAGATGGCCAGCAGCTTGACCACGCAGCCCAGGGCCCTCGCGCTGGCGATATCGGCCGCGGTGACCGACAGGATGCCCTCCCTGTACACGTCGTCGGCGGTGACCTCGGTGTGGAACGCGATGCTGGCCAGGATGGCCGCCTTGGACGCTGCATCGAAACCAGCGACGTCCGCGGTGGGGTCAGCCTCGGCATAGCCCAGCGCTTGAGCCTCAGCCAGCGCGGTGCTGAAGTCCGCGCCGGATGTATCCATCTTGTCGAGAATGAAGTTCGTCGTGCCGTTGACGATGCCAAGCACCCGCTTGACCTCGTCGCCCGCCAGCGACTCGCGTAGCGGGCGCAACAGCGGTATCGCCCCCGCCACCGCGCCCTCGTAGTACAGGTCGGCGCCCGCCTGGCTCGCCGTCTTGTGCAGCACGGCGCGATCCGACGCAACCAGCGCCTTGTTGGCGGTGACGACCGACTTACCCGCGCTGAGCGCCGCCAGCAGCAGCGTCCTGGCGGGCTCGATGCCGCCAATCAGCTCGATCACGATGTCGACGTCCGGCCTGGTTACCAGCTCTAGGCCGTCGGTAGTTAGCAACCCGGGCGCCACTGGCACGGCACGGGCCCCGTCAAGATCCCGAACTGCCACGCCTACGATTTCCAGCGGCGCGCCAGCTCTGGCCTTCAGGTCGGCCGATTGCTCGGTCAGCAGCCGGTACACCTGCGACCCGACGACTCCGCATCCGAGCAGTGCCACCTTCAGTGGCTCGCGATCGCCGCCGCCGCGCACCCTGGCTACCGGCTGCCCTCTGTCCGGCGCGCTCGTTTCCTGCATCGCAGCCTGCTCCCCTCCACCCACCCCGGCGGGGGAAAGCCGTCAGCGAGTGAGCTGACCTCGCTGACTGCCAGGGCCGTTACGTTGTCCAAGCTTAGCGATGCGCGCGCGGAGCCGGCCCTCGGTCCTGGCCCATGGGGCGGTGCTGTACTGCGAGGTCGCCGCCCATCTTGCGGACTTCGGTAGGCGGTGGTTAGCGTCCCGTTCAGCCAGGCCGCCGTACCAGCGCGCGCAACAGGCTCTCTGCGGCGGCGTCGGGGTCGCTGGTCAGCCCTGTGTGAACGGGCCCCGGTTGCACCACCGTGCTGCGCGGCGCCGTGAGCCAGCCGAACCTGCGCCCGATGTCCTGCAGCCCAGCCTGGCCAGCCGCCGGATCCTGCGAGCAGACCGCGACGATGCCGGCCAGCGCCCGCTCGATGCCGTCGACGTCCGCGGCTGGGTCGAGCGCCTGAAGACGGTCGGTATCCAGCTCGATCCATGCCTTCAGGTAGCGCAGCGGCCGACAGTAAAGGAGTATTCCGGCGTTCATCGCCTCGCCGCGGTCGACCCGCGGCACAACGCGCAGGACCGCGTATTCGAATGGATGCTGGCCGGTCACAGGCCTGCTCCGCCAGTCAGCCGGGCCGGTCCGCCGCTCCGGCCGGTGCCCGGGCCCCGCAGGCCAGCTTCCGCCGCCGCCGCCAGCGGCGGCAGCCAGCTGGGCCGGGCGGCTAGCCGCGCTCGCAGCTGCGTGACATAGGCCTTGCGCAGCGCCGCGGCATCGGCAAAGCCCGGTTCTCCGGTCAGCCAGTCGTCGGGCACTTGGTGCACGGCCGAGCGCAAGGCCGCTTCGGTGAGCCGCGGCGCAAGACTGGCATCGGCGTCGGCAACCAGCGCCCCGCAGCCGAGCAGGGCATGCTCGGAAACGTCGTAGGGCCGGGCAGCCGCCGATGCCGCGCTGGCCCACCGGTGCTGGAAGGTTAGCGTCGCGCCGTGGTCGATCAGGTAAAGCCTGCCGTGCCAGAGCAGCATGTTCGGATTACGCCACGACCGGTCAGCGTTGCCGACCAGGGCGTCGAACCACATGATCTGCCCGGCAAGGCCAGCTGCCACGGTCTCGGCGCCAGTCTCGAAGTCCAGCGCACCAGGCAGGAAGTCCACGCCCAGGTTCAGGCCGCCGCTGGCCCGAAGCAGGTCCTGGATCTCCTGGTCCGGCTCCCCAGGCGCCATCGCCGGATCCAGCTCAACCGTGACTAGATCTGGGACCGGCAGGCCGCAGGTTCGCGCCAGTGCCGCACAGATGATCTCCGCGATCAAGGCCTTCAAGCCCTGACCAGCCCCGCGGAACTTCACCACGTAGGTGCCAAGGTCGTCGGCTTCCATCACCGCCGGCAGCGACCCGCCCTCGCGCAGCGGCGTCACATACCTGGTCGCCATCACTTGGGGAAGCACAAGGCCGCAGCTTACGCCGGGTGCCAGCCGGCCAGGACTGCTGCCAGCAGGGACAGCGGCCAGCAGGGACAGTGGCCAGCAGGGCAGTGGCCAGTCCCGGACATCACCCGATGGGCTGGCGGAGCGCGTCGCTCTTCCGGTCGGGCTGCCACTGGCTGGCCGTGAGCATGGCATTCACGCAACGGTGCGCGTCGAAGACCGGCCGCGATGCCATCTTCGGCGATGGGACCAGGTTGTTGTAGAAAGTGGCTCCCTCGCAGAGCGGCCCCAGCACCCAGATCCGGTGGTCAGGGACGCCGCCCGCGTCAATGGGATGCTGGTCGCGGTCAATATCGATGCCGCGCACCAGAGTGCTATCCGCCCGGTGCGGCCGGATCCAGCCTTTGCGATGCAGCGAGGCCAGCAGCGGGCTCGCAGATGAGGCAACCGCCGGCAGCGGGACCTGGGCTGCAACGAGCCAGTCAACCTCGGCGGAGTACGCCGAGCGCAGCCGCGTCGCGCGGATCGTCCAGCGGCACGCGTCACGATTCAGCCTTACCTCAGGTGCCGGGCCGAACGGCACGCGGGCAACTCCAGCCGCTAGCAACGCGAGGAGCTCAAGATGCCGCTCATATTGTGGCCCGACGACCGCCCGGTTCACTGCCGGTATCGTGCGCCTGGTGAACTCGTCGAGCGACGCTGGCGTCAGACCGCCGAAGTCCACCGCGTACCGGAATGTGTCGCGCAGCTCCCGCAGCACGTCCAGGGCCGCCTTCACCGGACTGCCCGCGAATCCAGACAGGCCCTCGGCCAGGTCGGCCGACACATAGCCCGACAGCCAGCGCTGATAGGCCGCCGCGTCGGCCAGGTCCATCCCGGCTGATCCGTCTAATGTGGCGGCCGCGTCGAATCTCCCTAGCCGCGCGTCCATCTCGTCGAGCGCGGCCGTCAGCCGGGCCAGGTCCGTACCGCCACTTGCCCGGCCGAGCGCTCGGTCGAGAGCCACCTCGGCGTCGCCGCCCGCGCATCGCGCCTGGCACCGGCGATAGGCGATCCGCATTTCAGCGAGAATCAGGGGCAGCACGTCAGCATCGAAATCGAGCGGGCCGCGCCGCCGGGCCCGCACGGCATCGATGCCGGCCGACGTGAAAGCCAGCGGCTCATACTTCGGCCCGAACTCGACAACCTGCGGCCTGGCCCGGCACGGTATGCCAGAGCGCGAGTACATCAGCAGCGCGGGCTCGTGCCCGCTTGGCAGGTATTCAAGGCTGCCGTCGCGGTTGACGAATCGACCACCACGGCCGACGGTCAGGCACGACATCACGTCCATCGCCGACAGGCCGAATCCGGCGACGGCGACCGGCTGGCCAGCTGCCAGGCCAGCAAGGCGCTCAGGCAACGGGTACGGCTCAGCGATCAGGCGCGGAGGAGCGGACCGACCACGCGCAGTGCTGTTCGGCGTGTAACCGGTGGTGAGGAACACCTGGCTCGCCTGAACGCAGCTGCCGTCCGACAAGCTGACCAACAGCCTGTCGTCAGCTGCAGGCGAAAGGTCAACCGCGGTCGCTGCGTGCATGTTCAGCAGTACGTGGCCGGCCGCCTGCGCGCGCAGTTGGCCGAAGAACCAGCTGAGATATTCGCCGAGCAGGCGGCGCGGCAGGAAGTCGGTCGGCCTGATCGGCCGGCCGGTCTGGCCGACCGTATAGCCGTCTGCTGCCAGCCGGAGTCCCCGCTCGGCAACCCAGGCATGCAGGCTCGGCCCGGCCGAACCGGTGTCTGCTCCCACCGTGCACGAATCGGGAAACATCGAAACCTGCGAGCAAGTGGTGTTGAGCAGGAGATAGTCGGGCTGGCTGAGATCATGCACACCCGCGCCGGTGCAGGCCGGGTCGATGACCTCGACCTGGACCTGGCCCGGCGCCAGTCCGCCCAGCCGGGCAAGCGTCACGATCCGCTCGAGCACGCTGAGCCCGCGCGAGCCCAGGCCGATGATCGCCACCGAAACAGGCGCCGTCGTGAGCCGCGTCATGGTCGCACCGCCCGCGCCCGCGCGCGGGAGTAGCCGGAGTCGGTCGGCGCGATCTGCGCGTCCAATGCGGCCAGCCCTGCTTCGGCGGCGCGCGCCGCGGCTGGCCCGGAATCTGCCGCCGCGATCACGTATCCGAGACGGTCGGAGAAGGAGTGCCGCACCTCTACCGGCTGCCCGATCTCGCAGGTGAGGCCCACCTCGACGACCCCGGGCAACTGCCGTGCCAGCTCAATCCCGGTGATGGCCGCCAGCCGGCCCGTTGTTTGCGCGGTCAGGAACCGGATCGAAGCCGCTGCGGATCTGGTCGGCGCTGGCGGATCGGTGACACCAGCCGCTTGCGCAACCACATGGTGGATCATGTCGATGCCGGTGGCTTCCTGCACCGCGCGCGGGATCATGCCTCCGGCCAGCCGCGGATTGATCTCCACGATGACCGGGCCGCTCGAAGTGCGTCGCAGCTCAATGTGAGCAGCGCCAGAGTTCAGGCCCACGGCGTGCAGCCCAGCCAGCGCAGCATGCCGGATCAGCGTCTGCTCCGCAGGCAGCAGCGGTGCCGGAAAGTCATGGCCGATCTCGACGAAGTAAGGCAACGGTCCCAGCCACTTCCGGGTGATGCCTACCAGTTCGCCACCGAGCACCTCGGCCGAATACTCCGGCCCGTCAAGCAATTGCTCTACCAGCACCGATCCCTGCGGCGGAAGGCCTAACGCGGCAGCATCGGAGCCGAGAACGTGGCCGGCCGCCGCTGCGACATCGGCCAGGCTCGCACAAAGCCGCACGCCCACTGAGCCGGATCCGGCTATCGGCTTGACCACGACCGGCAGCCCAATCCGGCGCGCCGTGGCGACGGCATCTTTGGCGGTGCTCGCGGCTTCGTACGCCGGGCACGGCAGGCCGGCTCGGCGGAACCGGGTTCGCTGTGCTTGCTTATCCCGGCAGCACGCGATGGCGGCCGGGTCGGGGTGCGGCAGCCCGAGCGACCGGGCGACCTGCGCCGCTATCCCGATGAAGTATTCCGAGCTGCTCGTGACCCCAGCGATCCGGCCGCCGAGCTTCGCGCAGGCCGCCAGCAGCGCATCCGGGTCGGCGGTGTCGGCTAGCCGCCCTTCGATGGCGTCCCGGCGTAGGTACGGATACCTGCCCGGATCGCGAGCGAGCATGACCGGAACGAGCCCGAGCTTGCGAGCGCGTTCGCAGAACAGCCTGCCTGACCCGGTGGTGTTGCTCTCCACGAGCACGAACCAGCCTGACGTCACCGCGCGCGCTCCCGGTCAGCGGCGACCTCAGGCTCAGCCGATCGAAGAAGGCTGCCGGACAACTGCTGGACGGCCGCGGCAAGCATCGTTCCCGCCGCGACGTCGTTCGCTCGCCACGCGTTCAGCCAGTCATGGTGATGCGTCCACGCCTGCACAGCGTTACTGAACAAGTCAGCGAACGCGCCCGGACCGCCGCCGTGCACGTGCGCGCGGACAACCGATGGCAAATCAAGATCGGCTAGCTCGATCCGGTCCAGCCAGCCTGGCGGGCCGAAGTCAGCCAGCTCGGTCGAACCGGCTTCCACCGCCTGACGCACCGCGTCACCGACCATGTGGTGCGCAGTGCGGAAGGGGACGCCGCAGCGGACCAGGCGGTTGGCCACCGCCGTCGCGGTGGTGAACCCTGTCTGGGCACGCTGCATCATGCGAGCCGCAGCGGGCCGGGCGCCGCTCACGAGCACCTGACCAAGCAGCACGCTCTGCTCTGCGGCTAGCAGGCCGGGCCAGATGCCGGCCATCGCTTCGGTGCCGACCTCGATCGAGTTCGTGAACGGCGCGGCTGCCATCATCGCCGCAGCGCCGGCCCAGGCACCAAGAGCGTGACCCACCTTCGCCTTGACATGCTCGAGCAGGAAAGCGTTGCGCTTCTGCGGCATCGCAGAACTGCCGCCGACTAGCCGGTCCGGAAAGCTGATCAGGCCGAATTCAAATGTGCTCCATAGCTGGAGGTCGGTCGCCAGGCGGCTCAGCACGATTCCCGCCCCGGTGGCAGCGGCGAGTAGCCGCAGCGGTACATCCCTGCTCGCCACGGCATCCAGCGCGTGGCCATGCGGGCCGGAGAATCCGAGCAGCCGTGCCGTGCGACCGGCGTCGATCGGCAGATCGGTGCCGGCCACAGCCGCCGCGCCGAGCGGACTGGCCTGCAGACCCGCCGCGGCAGATTGCAGCGCGTCGATCTCACGGCCGAGCGCGATAGCTATCCCGAGCAGGTAGTAGCCATAGGTGACTGGCATCGCTGCCTGGAAGTGGGTGTAGGCAGGCATCACGATCGCCCGGTAGGCCCGGGCCCTGGACAGCAGCACCGCCTCGAGCCGGACTGCCTGCGCAGTGAAACCCAGCAGCCAGGCCCGAAGTCGCAGGCTCGTGATCGTTGCCTTCAGATCGTTCCGGGACCGGCCGGAGTGCAGCACGCCGCCGATGTCGGCGCCGAGTTGCTCGATGAGGTAGCCCTCGTACATGAGATAGAGGCCGCGCGGCGCTGGCCGTTGAAGCAGCGGTGCGAACCGCTGCGCCGCTAGCGCGTCAATGCAGCGCAGCAAATCCGCAGCGGCTGCCGCCGGGATAAGCTCCTGCTCCGCGAGCATGACCAGATGCGCCTGATCGACCTGCACCATCAGCGGCAGTTCAGCATCGATGTCGGCCTGAGTTAGCTCGCCATAGACGACGCGCTGGGTCCACGGCCCGAGTTCACCCAGCAGCCGTCCGGTCCCCGTCAACGCGCGCTCACCTGGCCCGCGACCGGTTCGCTGTCGGCAATCTGAGCGCCCAACCGCTCGGCCTGCGCTGCGAGCACCTGGGCGTATGAGCGGCGTGCCCAGTTGTACTCGGTCCAGTTGCCTTCCGGCCGGGCCGGATCGGCGACGGTCACCGGGTCGGCCGGCAGCGGCTGATCAGTGTGTCCGTGCGCCCGCAGCCATTCGTCGTCATAGACGGTGTCCTGGTAGCGGTATCCCTCGTCGGGCAGCATGACCACGGTGACGGCACCCGGGTTGGCGTTCGCCCACCACAGAGCCACCAGGTAGGCGGCGCCGCTGGACGGTCCCATGAACAGCGCGTGCTGGCGGTGCAACTGCCGGGTGGCCAGATAAGCCGGCCCGGGCGCGCACCAGTGCACGCTGTCGAAGACCCGGTGATCCAAGTTGGCTGGCATCAGGCTCATGCCCATTCCGCGCAGTTCACGCGGGCCGTCGGCGTGTCCGAATAGCACACTCCCGTGAGTATCGACCCCGATGGCGCGGCACTCCGGAATGATGGATCGCAGTGCGGTCACCGTCCCGCACATGGAGCCGCCAGATCCGACCGGGCCCACCATGCAGTCGACCTGACCCAGGCATTCCAGGAACAGCTCGGCGACAGTGGCGTACGAGCGCGGGTTATCCGGATTCGAGTACTGCTCGGGGCAGAAAGTGAGCTCGTGCTCCGCGCGTATCTCGGCAAGCCGCTGCAGGCGCGCGGCCTGGAACCCGCCGGCCATCGCACTCGCCGAGGCGGGCACCCGGTCCACGACTGCACCCAGGTCAGTCAGCCTGCGGTAAAGCCGCTCGTCGATGACGGGATCGCTGACCAGGATCAGGGGGTGGCCCATATGCACGGCTTGCATCGCCAGTGCGAGCCCGAAGGTGCCCGAGGTTGTCTCCGTGATGACCGCGCCTGGTTCCAGCGTCCCGAGAGCTGCGGCCTGGCGCAGGATGTAACGGGCCGGGATCATCTTCATCAAGGTGAAGCTGGCGGCATAGAGATTGGCGGTCAACCTGATCAGACGCGGCAGCTGATAGGCGTCAGTGGCTTCGGCGTAGCTAGTTCTGATGCTCATCACGCCGACACCATCGCAGTGACCGGCACTGGCGGCGCGCTGCCGCCCGCTGCAGGCTGCGGACTGATCACCGCGGTCATCGCGAGGCCAATCTCGTTGATACCCGTGACGCAGCGCTCGACCGTGGCCTCGATTCCGGGCAGCCTCGAGTCGAAGATCAGCCCGGCTACAGTGCCGCTATGCGCGACCTGGATGCCGCAGCCGCCGAGCCGAAGGTTCAGCTCGAGCAGGGTCTCCAGCGCGGGCTTGGCCAGGAATCGCTGGTTGATACGGGCGCTTGCCGTCGTCACCCGGCCCAGCAGCGCCACATCCTCGGTCGCGATTGCTCGCCGGATCGCACCACGCAAGACCTGAAAAGCTCCCACTTCCCGGCTGCTGTAGTCAGCCTGCTGCAGGCCGAGAGTGTCGACGACCGATCCTGGCTGGGTATCGCAACCAACGACGATCATGGACGGCAGCCGGTGACCGAACGTCTCCAGTACCTGCCCGTCGCGGTGGGCGAAAAGCACGACACGGTCATCGATCATGATCGAGTCCGAGGCAACCTCAGCCAGCACAGCCAGCCGGCCAACTTCTTCGCGCGACAGCATGACACCGTGGAAATCAGCAACCGCGCGGATCGTCGCGGTGACGTCACTGGTCGACGAGCCCATCCCCACGCCCAGCGGGAAGTCCCTGATGATCTCGATCTGGCCGCCCTTGACCGGGGCCGGGTGGGTGGCGAACTCGCGCAGCGCGAGTACCGCCGCGCGCCTCACCTTCACAAGTTCCGGCGTTCCGACAACGCCCCAGTGATTCCCGCTCGGCCTGAACACCGCGCGGCTACCCCGCCCCCGCTGCGGCAAGGTGACAAGCGCCCGGCGCAGGTGCCCCGCACCATCATCGAAGATGCCCTGCAGCAGTTCGCCGTGGT
This sequence comes from uncultured Actinomycetota bacterium, assembly GCA_963787665.1. Lineage (GTDB taxonomy): Bacteria > Actinomycetota > Actinomycetes > Streptosporangiales > Streptosporangiaceae > JAJYUU01. Next base: position 960,683 of record CAWBDZ010000011.1, on the reverse strand, counting down.
GGGCCGGGGCATAGCCGATCCCGACGCCAAACTGCCGTGTCCGATAACCTTCGTCACCATCGGCCGGCCGGAGATCACGCGCGCCCACCGTCGTCAGACTTCTCTCATGCCTAGTGTTCAGCCCTTTTCGCGCCGGCCTTCAGATCCTGGGCTTCCTGATGACGAAGACCAGGCTCTCGTGATCGTGCTCGTACGTCCGGTAGTCCGCGTGACCTGGCTCCCGCCAGGCGGACACCGCCACCGACTCGGCGGTCATCCCGACCGACGCCAGTAGCCCCGTAATGTCGTCTCGATCGTAGAACCTGCAGTAAAAGTCGAAATGATCGATATATTCCTTCGGCGCGATTTCCCGGATATTCGGGTCGGAAGTCTGGCAGTCGTTCATGGTCCACATGTTGGCCACAATGCAGCCGCCTGGCCGAGTGATCCTGTACAGCTCGCGAAGCGCATCAGCGGCGTTGGTCAGATGACCAAGCAGGTCCCAGCAGAAGACGCCATCCACGGAATCATCGAGCAGTCCAGTGGCGAAGACGTCAGTCCTGGTGAAGACCACCTTGTGCCTGATGCCAGCCCGGTTCGTCACGCCTTCGGCAATGACCATCGCCTTGACCGAGGTGTCGCCCGCTAGCACAATAGGTGCGCCGTCGGCTAGGGGCGGCAGGTTCCGGCCGTCACCGCATGGCAAGTCGATAATCACAGCAGCGGCACCGGTGGCGAACAACTGCGCCGCCGTCAATGCGAACGGAACCGGCGGGTCCCCCCACAGATTCTCATGGTCCTGCAGGTGAGCCTGATCGTAGGCGTCATTCCACAATGGAATGGCAGCAGCGTCTCGGGCCGAATCTGCGTGACTCACCCAGGCCTCCTTGACTTCTCCGGCGAGCTGGCGCTTAAAGCACTTGGATATAGTGCAGGGCAGGCCGTGCGGCATTCCGTCACTGCCCATTCCGAACGTTCTTGACTACCCGTTCTCCGGCGGTTGCCTGCACCACCCCTTCCGGGCAGCAGCGTCGCTACCGGCTGTGGCCACGGCAAGACGCCCGGCCTTGCAGCCATTCTGCGAGAAGGCTAACCGCCGTCGCTGCTCGCCGCAATGCCAAGATGGTCTGCAAACTCTTGTGACAGACGTTGCCGCAAGAGGCAACGAGACGCTGAAGAAAATTAATCGGACCAATGCATCCGTTGATGCCACTGCGACTGGACAGGATTGGCTGCTAATCAGGGGCTTGGCAGGACTCGAATGGCGTCGTAGACTCCCAAACGAACTCGATCTTCACCGATTTGTAATACGACGCGCTCGCCAAGTGCGACTGAGGGGAGTGGTGGCTCTGCCATTCACGTGAGTGCTGCTAGGCGTCCCGACAGGCTGTCATGCTGACCGAGCGAATGTGACCCACGTTCAACGGTCTGACCACCGTGGCCGTTCCCGCGCGTTTGGTGTTCGGCGCAAGCGCGCTTATTTTGCTAGTTCCCCGGGATAAGTCACGAGCCAATGGAGGCTCGACTAATGCGCCCAACGCCGGGACGGATGCAGTGGCCATCCTGGCAGCGGGAAGGGAGACACCGTGACAGGCGTGACTGTAATCGTCATCCCGCAGCCTACAGTCAACGGTCCGCTGCATATCGGTCATTTGTCAGGTCCGTATCTGGCGGCCGACATCGCGGCCCGAGCCGCCAGATCCCGCGGGGAGCGCGTGCTCACATTGGCAGGCATTGATGTCCATCCGAATTTCGTGCACCTCAAGGCGGAATTCCTTGGCGTCGACCCCGTCGAGATGGTCGCGAAGTTCCGCGGCCAGATAGCAACGGCGTTCGAGCTCGCGGGCATTGGCTACGACGTCTTCCTCGACCCGCAGGATCCGAAGTTCGAACGGGCAGCGCTCGGCATGCTGGCCGAGCTCATGGCCCGCGGCGCACTGTCGATCCGAGAGGTCACGATGCACGAGTGCGCCGACTGCGGCCGCACCTTGCACCATGCCTACGTCGTCGGCAAGTGTCCTATCTGCGGCAGCGGCGCCAACGGCCTTTCATGTGAGCCATGCGGCGCTTTCACCTCATCCGAGTTGCTGATCGATCCCAGCTGCGCATGGTGTGGCGGCAGCCCGCGGCCGATGACGCTCCGCGTGCCGGTGCTGCCGCTCGAGGATTACCGCGCGAACCTTGTGGCCGAGTGGCAACTGGCCGACCTGCCGCCTAGGGTCCGGGCCTTCCTGGCGCATTACCTCGACAACCCGCTGCCGGATTATCCGGTCGCCTACCCCACCAACTGGGGCATCGAATGCGACGAGGACCTGGCCGGCCTGCGCCTGGATTTCCCGACCGAGCTGGGGCTGAGCTACATATACGGTCCGGCCAAGGCACTGCGGCCCGACGCCGACACGCTCGCAGCACGCATCGGGGCCTTCGATGATGTCGACGGCGTATGGCATTTCAACGGCATCGACAACGCGTTCTACTTCACGGTCTTGTACCCGGCGATTCTTGCCGCCGCCGGAGTCAGCAGGCCGCTGCTGCGCGGGGCAACTGTCAACGAGCTGTACCTGCTGGACGGCCAGAAGTTCTCCACCAGCCGTAATCATGCGCTGTGGGCAAATGAATTCCTGGCCACCGAGGATCCCGAGCTCGTCCGGCTCTACTTGTCCTTCGACCGTCCGGACCGGTACGAGAGCGACTTCACCCGGGAGTCCTACCTGGCCTTCTGCGAGTACGTCGGACCATTGCTTCGCGGCGAGCTGCCGGCCGGACCGGGCCGACCGCCAGAGCTAGCGCCCGCCGAGCTCGAACGAGCCGAGCGCGCGCTCCAGCTGGCCGGATTCGATTCGGCGCTCGCCGTCCGTTGCTTACTTGGTGCCCTGGCAGCCGGGGCCGGAACGAGTTCGGCAGCGCTGGCGGCGCTGGCCGGCCGGAAACCGGATCCGGTGGTGTTGGGCCTCTGACGGACGTTTTCGGTGAGTTGCCAGGTACTAACGCGGACGAAGGAAAGGTCAACGATGATCTGCAGGCCGACGCCAGCGCACCAGAGCAGGCCATGACAGGTTCAATCGGCGATGTAGCCATGTCACCGATCAGCTATGGCGGACGCTGGTTCCGGCCAGCGGGCGACCAGCCCGGCCCGGACGGGACCTGGACATCGGTAGGTCAGTACCACCAGGCAGGCGACCTGGTGTGGGCGGACTTCTCCGGCTCGGCGGTCCGGGCTGGCCGGCTGGTCGGTACCTGCAGGCCCGATGGCGTCATCGACGCCGCCTACTGCATGGTGACGGCCAACGGTACGACGATTGCCGGCGGCTGCGTGAGTACGCCAGAGATGCTGCCGGATGGCCGGATCGTGCTGGTCGAGCACTGGCAGCGGCTGGATGGGGACACTGGCGTGTCGCGGATCGAGGAGATCGCGCAATGACCGAGGCGAGTCAGGCGGCGGGTCTGCGCACCGCAGCGAGCGACAACCGCCCGCTACTGCTACTGATCTCTACTGGCGGCCGGAACTACCGTGAGTACCTGCTGCGATCCATCAGTTCGCAGTACCGCGTGCACCTGTTCCTCGGCGCGGAGCCGAGCTGGGAACTCGGCTACGTCGATGGCTGGACCGTGCTGGACGGCATGGCCGACACCATCGGCGCCGATGAGATGTGCGCGGCAGCGCTGCGACTCGCCGCCGCGCAGGCCGTCAGCGGCGTGCTGAGCTGGGACGAGGCACGCATTCTGCAAAGCGCAAAGGTTGCTGCCGCGCTCGGTCTGCCCGGCGGCGACCCCGACATGGTAATGCGGTGCCGTGATAAGCACCTGACCCGGCGTGCGCTGTCTGCGGCCGGCGCACCCCAGCCCACGTCAGTCCTGGTAGCCGAGCTAGATTCGGCACTCGCAGCCGCTGATCAGATCGGCTACCCGGTAGTGCTCAAGCCCAGGGCGATGGGCGGCAGCCTCGGCGTCGTGCGTGCGGACGGGCCGGAGGAACTTGCCGCAAGGTTCCCGTTCGTCAGGGACAACGCTGTACCGGGGTCCTGGCGCTATGACGCGGGCGTCCTGATCGAGCGATACGTGACCGGCCCGGAGGTCAGCGTGGACGCCGCGGTCTACGACGGCGAGGTGCTGCCGATGTTCCTGGCCCGCAAACAGATCGGCTATCCGCCTTACTTCGAGGAAGTTGGCCACATCGTCGATGCCGGTGATCCGCTGCTCGCCGACGCTGACCTGCTGCGGGTGCTGCGAGATGCACATGCGGCGGTGGGCTTTACCGACGGCATGACTCATACCGAGCTTAGGCTCACGCCCGACGGGCCGATGCTCATCGAGGTGAACGCCCGGCTGGGCGGTGACCTGATCCCGTACCTCGGCATGCGCGCAACCGGCATCGATCCCGGACTGGCCGCGGCCGCGGTGGCATGCGGTCAGCGGCCAGAACTGAAGGCCGACCGCCAGCTGGTGGGCGCCGTGCGCTTCTTCTACGTGGCCAGCGACGACACCACGATCGGCGAGATCGGGTTCGGCACCGCCGGCCTGCCGCCCGCCGCCGACCTGACGATCGTGCTCGCCAAGCCAGGCGATGTGAAGTCACCGCCCCCTAAAGGCACGATGTCCGGGCGGATCGCGATGGCAACGGCCGTCGCCCAGACAACCGCCGATTGCCTGCACGCGCTCGACGCGGCGAGCGCTGCCCTGACCATCCGGGCGGCCGACCAACCAGTGGCCGGCCTCGGCGGGTCGTCATGAACCTGCCCGGGCCGCCGAACCCAGCCGTGGCGCGCCGCCCAGGCGGGCGGCTGCCACTTGCCCGGAACCCGTCCGCCAGTTACTCACCCAGCAACTGGAATCCATCACGCGAGAGGCAGTTACTGCTGTGAATCATCAGCAAGTCGAGATCCTAGCGATCGGTGCCGGGCCTTCTAATCTGGCATTTGCCGTCGCAATCGAGGAAATGGCTCCTGCCGATCTCGCGAAGCACACCCTGATCATCGAGCAGCATGATGGCGTCGCCTGGCAACGCGGCATGCTACTGCCCTGGACGCAGAGTCAGGTCTCCTTCATCAAGGACCTCGTGACGATGCGCAACCCGCTGAGCAGGTTCTCGTTCGTGAACTACCTGCACTCTGAAGGCCGCCTGCACGATTTCGTGAACATGGCCAGCTTCCTGCCGTTCCGGTTAGAGATATCGGCATACCTGAGCTGGGTTGCCCAGTCGCTGGAGAAGGTGAGCATCCAGTACGGCCGCAAGTGCGCGCGGATTGAGGCGGTCAATTCTGGCGCCGACACGATTACTGGCTGGCTGGTCACCATGGCTGACGGGTCGACGATCGGTGCCAAGACGTTGGTGGTCGGGGCCGGCCGCGAAGCGCACGTGCCGGAAACGTTCCGCCGGCTGCCGGCTGAGCGCGTCATCCACAGCACGGAGTACTCGGCCCGGGTGGCCGACATCGACCCAGAAGCGGCGTTGCGCGTGGTCGTGGTCGGCGCCGCGGAGAGTGCCGCTGAGATGCTCTGGGAGACGCACCAGCGAATGCCAAAGTCGCAGTGCGCGATGGTCATGCGAACCATAGGCCTGGATTACTACCAGACCAGCAAGTTCACTAACGAGCTTTATTTCCCGTCTTATACGGATAAATTCTTCGCGGCACCTGCTGACGTCCGGAAGCAGGTACTGCACGCCATGCGCAAGACCAACTATGCGGGCGTTACCCCGGAGATGCTCGACACGTTGTTCCGGCAGATGTACCTGGAGAAGCTTACCGGCCAGCAACGCTTGTCCATGATCACCATGGCCGACGTAACCGACGCCGTCATGCGGCACGGCGAAGTCGTACTCAGCCTCCGTGACCAGATGACTGGCACCGACCGGGAACACCAGTGCGACCTGGTCATGCTGGGCACTGGCTTCGAATCACGGATGCCGCCACTCGCTCTCTGTGCGGCCAGTGCGTGCGGTGTCGAGGAGATCGAAGTCAGCCGCGCATACCGGATGATCACACCGCCATCGGTGCGCGCGGGCTGCTATCTGCAGGGAGTCAATGAGGATACGCATGGCATCGCCGACTCGCTGATAAGCGTGCTCGCCGTCCGGGCGGGCGAGATAGTCGATGACATCCTCGCACGTCGGGCAGCCGAAACCGCGCTCGACCGCGCCAACGGCAACGCCGCCAGCGACGGCCACGCCTCGGCCGACCCGGCGATAGCCATGCCGCAGTCGGCCAGCCCGAACTTAACCAGTGCCCCGGCGGCCGCGACGGCCGCCACCGCCTAGCCATCGGAGCATGTCATGGAAATTCACCGGCTTGACCGCGCGAATATGCCGTCCGAATACGGCGTGCAGGTCCAGCGGCTGATGCCGTGGGCCGCGCTCAATGCGCCGTTCGAGGGAGCGTTCTGCGTCATCGAGCCCGGCGGCGCGACCGACCCGCACGCGCACCACGAGTACGAGATCTTCCTTGCCGTGTCGGGCGAGGGCGAGCTGGAATCAGAAGGCGAGCGCGCCCCGTTCCTGCCTGGTGACCTCGTGCACTTCCCGCCGGGTCGCAATCATCAGCTCATCAACGCCGGCACAGACGACTTCCAGTTCTTCAGCGTGTGGTGGGATGCCGACCTGGCCAGTCAGTTCGGCACCCGTCATGACAAGTCGGCGATCGCTGACGGCACCGCCACGTCCTGACCTGGCGGCCGTGCCGTCGCCGCTTGCCGCAAACGCGCAAGTGCGTGGCTCATGCCAGCGGAGCCCGAGCCTCAGTCCGGAGCGGAGGGAGTCATGAAGTTACTTGCCATCGAGGCCCGCCAGCGCGGCCACGTGCATCTGTCTCGCTACGAACAGGTCAGGGACTTTGGCGCCGACCTGTTCGTGCTCAATGGCCTTGGCGAGGCGGACTACTGGCCGGCGGAGAGGTACAGGATCGTCGGATCCCAGCGGATCGACGACATCGTCGCGGCCGCCAGGGCTTGGCACGCTGAAGAGCATTTCGACGGTGTCTTCACGTTCGCCGAAGCCGCGGTCGCCGCCGTCGCGGTGGTTGCGGACGCGCTGAGGTTGCCAGGTGTCGGGCTGGAAGCTGCCCAACGAAGCCGCAACAAGCTGCTCATGCGCCAGGCGCACGAGCGGGCGGGCGCTGCCCATCCGCGATTCCGCCATGTCACCAGCCTCGCCGAGGCGGCGGCGACGGCGCGAGAGTTCGGCTACCCGGTGGTCCTGAAGCCGACTCTCGGCGCAGCCAGCAGTTTTGTCTTCCGGGTGGACGACGAGGCCATGCTCGCTGTCAGGTACCAGGACGCGATCGAGGGTATCCAGCACATGCCCACCCTGCTTGCCGAGGCCGAGGGCATCGACATCGGGCCGGGCGGCCTGATGATCGAGTCGTTCCTGGCTGGTTCGGAGTACCTGTTCGAAGCGCTGGCCTGGGACGACGAGGTCTATCTGGGCTCGGCCGTAGACCGCGTCACACTCGAGGGCGAGACTTTCGACGACGACGTGCACCAGGCGCCCACCTCGCTGAGTGCCGGTGAGCTGGCAAAGATTCACGCGATCGTCAAGGCCGCGGCGCACGCGCAAGGCATCAGGCGAAGCGTCCTGCATGCCGAGATCCGGTACCACCACGGTGAGCCGCATCTGCTGGAGATCGCGATCCGGCCGGGTGGCGGCGGGCTTGACCTGGTCGCTCGCGCCACTGCCGACTACTGTCCCATCCGAGCCGTCATGGATGTGGCACGCGGCGTCCGGCCCAGGGTCAGCCACTACCGGCCGACGGGCGTGCACATGATGGGCACCTGCCTGATCTGCGACGAGGGTGAATTGGAGTTCGTCTCGGTGCCTCCTGAGGTCAGCGAATCTGAACTGACCCTGATGGCGAAGATCACCGCCAGTCCTGGCGACGTCATCCTGCGGCCGCCGCATGGCAACAACATCCTCGGCTTTCTCATCGTGATCGGCCCGTCTTTCAGCGCCGTGAAGCGGACGCTGGAGGAATTCGCCGAGCGGATCGACGTCAAGCTCGCTGGGCAGCCGCTCACGAAGACCGCCATGCCATGGCAGCATTCCGGGCCCGGAGCCGCCGCGCCAACCGCGGCAGCAGCTGCCGCGACATGACCCGCACGCCGGCCGGGGCCGTTGCCGGCCTGCCGCGCCGCAAGGCACACTCCCGCGAAGGGCAGCACTACATGATCCATGACGAGCTGGTGGAGCTGTATCTCAAGGAGGTGGCGAGGCGAGGAATGCGGGCTGGCGAGCTGCTGGAGGTAGCCCGCAGCACAACGGACCTCGCCGCGACCACCTTCTTCGACCGCTGCCTGAGCCGGCCGTCCTTCCTCGGCTACGCCGAGAAGACGCGGCTAACGGCGGACTTGCAGAACCTGCACGCCGCGCTGACGGCACTGCCCGAGCGCCTGTTCGGCGGCGACGTCGCCGCCTTCGCCAGGGCGGTCGGAATGACCGACGTGCAGGTCACTGCCATCATGCGCACCCAAAGTGCAACGCCGACCAAGATGGCGCGCGGCGACCTTTACCTTGACGACACCGGCTTCAAGCTGATGGAGGTCAACATTGGCAGCTCGGTTGGCGGCGGCGACAACGTCATGCTCAACCGGGCATGCCTCGCGCATCCCGTGATCGCGGAGTTCGTTGCGGCGCACGGCCTCACCTACACAGACACTCTCGCGGAGACCGCCGGGACGATCTTCGCCGAAACCGGCGGCAGCGCAGGTGACGGAAGGCTGATCGCCGCCGTCGATTGGCCCGGCACGATCGACACCTGGAAGGCCGTCCTGCGCACCAGCGCCCGGGTGTATGCCGGCTACGGCATCGACTTGGTTCCGTGCCACCTGGGCGAACTGGCAGTGCACGATCGCCGGGTCTGGCTGGGCCGGCGGCCGATCGACGTGATTTACCGCATCTTCCTCATCGAGGACCTGCTTGACCCGGACGGGCCCGCGCTCATCGACCCAGTACTGCGTGCTGCCGAACGCGGCGAAGTGCAGATCTTCACGCCAATGGACTCCCAGCTCTATGCATCCAAAGGGGCGCTGGCATTGCTATCGGACGAGGCCAACCGTCATCTGTGCAGCGCTGCCGAACTGGCAAGCCTGGACCGGTTGCTGCCCTGGACCCGAATGATGCGTCCCGGACCGGTGAGCGTCAACAGCGAGCAAGTCGAGCTGACCGAATACGCCTGCGCTAACCGTTCCGAACTAGTACTCAAACCCACAGCCTTGCATGGCGGGATCGGGGTGGTGCCCGGCTGGCTCACCGACCCAGATGACTGGGACAGCCAGCTGGCCGCGGCGATGACCGGCTCGTTCGTTTTGCAACAGCGTGTCCGGCCGGTTCCTGAGCTGTTTCCCGCGGACGACGGTCCGCAGCCATTGCTGCTGATCTGGGGCGCCTACCTCGCTGCCAGCGGATACGGCGGGATGCGGCTGCGCGGGACGCCAGACCTGGACGCCGGCGTACTCAATATGACCAGTGGCGCGGCAGCCAGCTGCTGCTTCCACGAGGCCGAACCGGGGTCTGCTGGCGCTCCCCCGGGCCACCCGGCCGGCGCCTGATGCGAGTATGCGTCGCCGGCGGCGGGCTGGCTGGCGCGGCCCTGGCGTGGCGGCTGGCGCAGCTCGCTGGCATCACCGTCGATCTGGTCACCGGGCGGCACCGCGCAAGGGACGCAACCTCCGCCTCTGGTGGTGCCGTGCGGGCGTACGAGACCCTCGCGGCGCAGCGGGAACTGGCCATCGCGAGCATGGCCGAGCTGCTCGCCAGCCAGGTGCTGCGGCGCTGGGCAGGCTTCCGGCAAGCCAGCTTCGCGTATGTGCGGGACGACGCCGCCGACCTGACGGATCAGGTTGGCGAGATCGAGCGGGCCCTGCCGGGATCCGCAACTGTGCTGTCGGCGGCCGAGGCCTTCGGCAGCACGGCGGACGGCCAGTGCTGGGCCGGCGGCGACGGCGCGGCAGTTGTCGAGCGGCAGGCCGGATCGGTGTCGCCCGGTGGGCTCAGGGACGCGCTCATCGCTGACCTCGTCGACCGGCCGCGCACTCGCGTCAAGCTGGCCGGCCTGACCGAGGCTACCGTCCGCGCTGAAGGCGGAGTGCGCTGGCGGGCCGAAGATATCGACGGCGAGCACGACGTGCTGGTACTGGCCGCCGGCGCATGGACACCACGACCTGCTGCACCGCATCGGCTACCCGGCTCCGGCCTACCGGACCAGGTCCATTCAGTTCAGCAGCTACGACGCCGGCCCGTGGCGGCCTCCTGCCTTCACCGACGGGCGAACCGGGCTCTACGGCAAGCCGCTGCCGGGCGGTGGCATCACCCTCGGCGTGCCGGTCAGGGAGTGGGGTGCGGCCGCTGGCTGCGCGGCCATTATGCCCGCCGTGCACGTGCGGGCGGGCCAGCTGGCCGCCGAATGCTTCCCGCGGCTGCGCCTCGGGGCTGTGCGAGCCCGGACGAGTGCTGTCGATTGCTTCTGCGACCCGCCGATCCTGTCGCTGCGTTCGGTACCAGGCGCGGGCAGGTCGCTGCTGACCTTCACCGGCGGCTCTGGCAGTTCGGCCAAGACGGTACTGGCCGCCAGCCAGCGCGGGGCTCTGGAAATAGCTGGCTGGTGACCAGCGGCTGGCTGAGCTATGCCTGGGTCGGCCCGGTTGATGTCAGCGCGCCGCCTGCTTCCGGCGACGCCACTGGCCGGGGACTGCGGATACCCGTCGCCATGAGGGCCAGTGCCACCATTTCGGCGATCGCGATCAGTGGCCATACTCGGTGACCCAGATGCGTGAACAGCACACCTCCGGCCACCGGGCCAAGCGCCGTCCCGGCGCCGAACATGAACTGGAAACTGCCGATATAACGGCTCTTCTGCTGCGCCGTGCCCGCCATCGCCGCGTACGCGAAGGTCGCCGGGCCGCCGAGGATCTCGCCGAGGCTCCAGATCAGGGTGCCGATGATAAGAATCGCCGGGCCGAGCGGGAGGCCGTAGACAGCCACGCCGGCCCCGATCAAGAGCAGCGAGCTCGCGATCGTCAGCCGGATTGGCCACTTTTGCGACGTCTTGGTCACCAGCAGCTCGAGAGCGATCACGATGCCTCCGTTGATCGCGACCACGAGGGTGTACCAGAAGAGCGCCACTCCGGCGGCGCGCACGTCGAGCGGCAACGTCGACTGGTACTGCACGTAGACCGCAACACTGAGAAGCGTTCCGATCAGGTACAGCCCGTAGCGCGCGTCCCTCGGTATCAGGAAACGGCTGGCCTTGACCTGCCCCTTCTTCTCGTCCGCCGCGCGGCGCTCGTGGCGCGGCAGCGCGACCGCAGCCAGCACCGCATAAGCCGCCGAAGTCATCCCGTCGGCCCAGAACAGCAGCGTGAACTCGTGATGACCGAGGCTGTACAGCGCGAAGCCGATCAGCGGCGCTGCGGTGGCACCGACATTTAACGCGAACCTGTACATGGCGAAGATCATCACCTGGCGATCCGGCGGCGTCAGGTCGGAGAGCAGCGTCGCCGAGGCCGGGCGGTAGATGCGGCCGACGAGGCCGTTCAGGAGCAGGGCAGCCAGCAGCAGGTAATAGCTGGGCAGGTACAGCAGTCCGGTTGTCAGCACTCCGAGGCCGCCCATGCTGATCACGGTTGCGACCCGCGCGCCAAGCCGGTCCGCGAGCATCGAGCCGATCAGCAGGCCGACCACTGCGCCAGCGCCGTATACGCCGAGGCCAGCCGTCGCCTGCTCGACGGAGTACCCCTTGGCCACCATGTAGAGCACCAGGAACACGGTCAGGAAGCCGCCCAGCCGGTTCACGAAAACTCCGGCCAGGATGGTCTTGGTCGCTGACGACGACTCGCGGAAGGTCAGCCAGATCCGGGCATTCTGCGGCTGGACATCGGTGGCCATCAGACCTCATATCTACGCGGCAGGACCCTGGCCTCCATCGTCGCCCGTGATCGGCCGCTCGGAAAGAGCGTTTTGAGAACGGTAACAAAGCGGATATATGGCGCAGTGTCGGGGATCGGGCTTGGTGTCCGCCCCGGCGAACGCTCTACCAGCCGGGGAACAAATAAGCTCCAAGCCTGCTTGTAGCCCTGTAATCAGGTAAACAACCTAGTCCCTACGCTTCGGGAAGTGACCCTTTTCATGGCCGAGACTCTTTCCCTACCGGTTCTGCCGCTGGACGACAACGTCGTGTTGCCGACCATGGTGGTCCCGCTAGACCTGTCGGCGGCTGACGCTCGGGCAGCGGTCGAGGCGGCTCAGCTCGCGGCCGCCGCCGCGGGCGACGACGCCAAGGCGAACATCCTCCTAGTACCGCGGCCGGACGGCAGCTATTCCCCGGTCGGCACGCTGGCCGTCATCGAGCAAGTCGGCCGTCTCCCCAGCGGTGAGCACGCGGCAGTGGTGCGCGGCATCGCCAGGGTGCGAATCGGCACCGGGACCGTCGGGCCCGGCCGGGCACTGTGGGTCGAGGGCGAGGTCATCGACGAGCCCGAGCCGAGCAAAGAAGCCACCGAGCTGGCCCGCGAGTACCGCGGCCTGGCAGCCGCAATCTTGCAGAAGCGCGGCGCCTGGCAGTTCGTCGACGTGGTCCAGCGCATCACCGATCCGTCCGCGCTGGCCGACAGCGCCGGCTACGCCGGCTACCTGAGCCTGGACCAGCGCCGCCAGCTGCTGGAGACAATGGACCCGCAGACGCGGCTTGAGCTGCTGGTCGGCTGGGCTCGTGACCACCTAGCCGAACTTGACGTCGCGGAGACCATCAGCAACGACGTCAAGGAGGGCATGGAGAAGCAGCAGCGTGAGTTCCTGCTGCGCCAGCAGCTCGCCGCCATCCGCAAGGAACTGGCTGAGCTGGACGGCAAGCCCGCCTCTGAGGAAGAGGACTACCGGGCCAGGATCGAGGCTGCCGACCTGCCAGAGAAGGTGCGCGAGGCAGCGCTGAAGGAAGCCGCCAAGCTGGAGCGCGGCTCTGACCAATCGCCTGAGGGCGGCTGGATCCGGACCTGGCTCGACACCCTGCTGGAAGTGCCGTGGAACGTCCGGTCCGAGGATGCCTACGACATCACCGGCGCGCGGGCCGTGCTGGATGCCGATCACTCCGGGCTGGACGACGTGAAGGACCGGATCGTCGAGTACCTGGCCGTTCGGAAGCGGCGATCAGACCGCGGTCTGTCGCTGGTCGGCGGCCGCCGTAGTGGCGCCGTGCTCGCGCTGGCCGGTCCGCCAGGCGTGGGCAAGACGTCGCTCGGTGAATCTGTCGCCCGGGCAATGGGTCGCAAGTTCGCCCGGGTCTCGCTCGGCGGCATCCGTGATGAGGCGGAAATCCGCGGCCACCGGCGTACCTACGTCGGCGCGCTGCCGGGCCGTATCGTCCGCGCTGTGACTGAGGCCGGATCCATGAACCCAGTGGTCCTGCTCGACGAAGTCGACAAACTCGGAGCCGACTACCGTGGCGACCCGACCGCGGCCCTGCTCGAGGTGCTCGACCCAGCGCAGAACCATACGTTCCGCGATCACTACCTCGAGGTTGAGCTGGACCTGTCCGACGTTCTGTTCATCGCCACCGCGAACGTGGCCGACGCCATCCCGGCTCCGCTGCTCGACCGGATGGAGCTACTCACGCTGGACGGCTACACCGAGGACGAGAAGGTCACGATCGCTCGCAGCCACCTGCTGCCTCGCCAGCTGGACCGTGCGGGCCTGGAGGCCGACGAAGTGACCTTCACCGACGATGCGCTCAGGCGGATCGCAGCGGAGTACACCCGGGAGGCGGGCGTCCGTTCGCTGGAGCGGACCGTCGCCAGGGTGCTGCGGAAGATCGCCGCGCAGGCTGAGTCTGGTACCGCCCAGACGCCGGTCACTGTGGACGCTGACGACCTGGTCGGCTACCTCGGCCATCCCCGGCACACGCCGGAGTCGGCCGAGCGGACCGCGGTCCCCGGCGTGGCTACCGGCCTGGCGGTCACCGGTACCGGCGGCGACGTGCTGTTCATCGAGGCCTCACTGGCCGACCCGGAGACGGGCACGACCGGCGTGACCCTGACCGGCCAGCTCGGTGAGGTGATGAAGGAGTCGGCCCAGATAGCGCTGTCTTACCTGCGCTCGCATGGTGCCGAACTCGAGCTGCCGGTTGGCGACCTGAAGGACCGCGGCGTGCATGTGCACGTACCGGCCGGTGCGGTGCCAAAGGATGGCCCCAGTGCGGGCGTCACGATGACGACGGCGCTGGCGTCGCTGCTCTCGGGGCGGCTGGTCAGGTCGGATGTCGCGATGACCGGCGAGGTCTCGCTGACCGGGCGGGTGTTGCCGATCGGCGGGCTGAAGCAGAAGCTGCTGGCCGCACACCGCGCCGGAATCTCTACCGTGCTGATCCCCAAGCGCAACGAGCCGGATCTGGAGGATGTGCCAGAGAAGGTCCGCGAGGCGCTGAGCATCCACGCGGTCACCGATGTCCGCGAGGTGCTCCAGCTGGCGCTGGAACCGGCAATAGCGCGCTCAGCCGTGGCGGCTTAGCCCTGCTGCGCTGAGCGGTTAGAGCGGCGCCCCGGTGGTCGGTCCCTGACCGCCGGGGCGCTGGCATGGTTCGGGAAGCCCTGCGACCCGCTATCGGGCGCGGCGGCGCAGTGACAGCGGCATCATCGCGGATTCGAGCTGTACTTTCAGGCTCATCTTGCTCTCGCCCTCGCGCCGATCCGCGAAATGGATGGGCACCTCGACGATCTTCAGCCCGTGCTGGACGCTGCGGTAGTTCATCTCGACCTGGAAGCTGTAGCCGTTACTGCGGACGCTGGCTACGTCGATCGCGGTCAGGGCCGAGCTCCGCCACAGCTTGAATCCGGCCGTGACGTCACGGACGCCCAGCCGCAGCAGTACCCGCACGTACATGTTGGCGAATCCCGACAGTGCCTTGCGGTGCCACGCCCATTCGCTGGCGAGGCTGGCGCCACAGACGTAGCGAGAGCCGATGACAACGTCAGCGTCGGTGGCTAGCAGCGCGCCAAGCATCTGCGGGAGGTACTCCGGCGCGTGGGACAGGTCGCTATCCATCTGGACCACGAACTCCGCGCCAGCCTCCAGCGCCCGCGTCATGCCATCGACGTACGCGCGACCGAGCCCTTGCTTGCCCGGCCGGTGCACGACGGTCATCCGGTCGGCGCCATAGTTCGCTGCGAGCTCGTCGGCGATGGCGCCGGTGCCGTCCGGCGAGTTGTCATCGGCCACTAGGATCCGCAGGCCGGTCAGCGGCAGCGCGAACAGCGCCTCAACTATCACTGGCAGGTTGGCCGCCTCGTTGTAGGTCGGCAGCACGATCGTCAGGGCCGCCGAACGCCAGGGCTCCGGCAACTCCACCGCTCGCCCGGTCAGCCCCCGCTCTCGAAGCGCCATCTCGTCCTCCGCATTGCCTGCCTGGAGCCGTCAGGCTCAGCGGGTCAGCTTCCAGGTTCCGCAGCCTACCTGCCACTCCGGCAAGCAAGCCGATCGCACAATTTTACTCATTACGGGCGACATCCTGCTCCCTCTGCATGCTAGCTCCACGACACCCGCGCAGTGATCATGCCCCGCGGCGGCCCGGCCACCGTAGCCGCCGCGCGGGCGACAGCCCGCAGGCCGGTCCCGGCGTTGCGGCAGGCCAGCACCGGTTTATCCGGGTCAGCCCGGAAATGGCGCGGCGCTTATCCCGGAATCCTTGAAAGAAACGCTGACATCCATGCTGACATCCATCAGCATATGGGGATGCCAACCAACCAACTCGGTCAGATCGAGCACATCGTGCAGCTGATGCTAGAAAACCGGTCCTTCGATCATATGCTGGGTTTCCTTTATCCCGGCAAAACCGGGCCGAATGGCCAGCCCTTCGAGGGCTTGCTCGGGACCGAGTTCAATATTGGCACCGACGGCAAGCCGGTGACCGTATTCCAGATCGCCGCATCCAGTCCTGGTGCCTATTTCATGCCTGGCGCCGATCCAGGCGAAGGCTATGCCAATACCAATTCGCAGCTTTTTGGCACCGGCAGCGCGCCAGTACCGCCAGCGGCCACCAACGGCGGCTTCGTGACGAATTTCGCCGCAGCGATCAGCTACGACCAGCGATGTGGACGTAGCGTCCAGGCGGGGACGACCCCGGCTGCGATCATGGGGATCTTCCCGCCCTCGGCTCTGCCGGTCCTGTCCGGGTTGGCACGCGGCTTCGCGGTATGCGATCACTGGTACAGCTCGGTGCCCACCGAGACCTTCCCCAACCGCGCGTTCGCCTGCGCGGGCACGAGCCAGGGCCACTTGAACGACGCCACCTGCTCTTACACGGTGCAAAGCATCTTCGGCCTCATGGCCGCGCACAACGTGAGCTGGAAGATGTACGGATGCGATGCTGAGGCGCTCACTCGCGCGACTTTCCCCGACACGATGAGTGCGCCAGAGGCCTGCTTCGGCAAGTTCGCTGACTTTCAGGCTGATGCTCAGGCCGGGAATCTAGCCGCTTACTCGTTCCTGGAGCCGAGCTGGGGATCAACGGGCAACAGCCAGCATGCGAACTATGACGTCGCGCTTGGCGAAGCATTCATCCAGCAGGTGTACCAGGCACTTCGCAGCGGTCCTGGCTGGAATCAGACATTGCTCGTCATTAGCTACGATGAGCATGGCGGATGCTACGACCACGTGCCGCCGCCTGCCGGTGCCACGCCCCCAGACAACACGCCCGGCGAGTTCGGATTTGATTTCAAACGGTTCGGCGTACGCGTGCCGGCCGTGCTGGTATCGCCGCTGATCCCGGCCGGCACTATCTACCGGATTCCGGATGGCGGCACCCCGATCGACCACACCTCCGTGCTCAAGACGATAGAGCTGCGCTGGGGAATGCCCGCCCTCACCGCACGCGACCAGGCAGCGCCAGATCTCGGCGGGGTTCTGACCCTGACCACCCCGAGAACCGACGACCCGCTAGCCGGGGTCGTGGCTCCCACGTCATCGGGCGCTAACCCGGCCGCCGGCGAGGTCTCGCATCTGCTTCAACTGCACGCCCAGCAGATCTCCGACCTTCAGGTCCCGCTGAACCAGCTGGAGCACGCGCCGCTGCTGGCCAATCAGCACACCGCGGCCGACCTCCAGAACTACATCGCCGCGCGAACTGATACCTGGAAGGCGGCTCGCGCCCAGGGAGACGCTCCAGGTCCCCGGCCCTGACCCCCGGCCCTGACCCCCAGTCCTGACCAGGGCACGCCGAACGGACCGCGTCAAACAGCGACGTAACGGCCGCGCCGTGACGGCCGAATACTAATGGGACGGTCCCATTCTTAAAAGGACAGCTCCGTCTTAGGAGCACGACTGCAGGCGAATTGGGCGGGCCAGAATGTACAAGGTCCTCACGGTGGTGGCCGTACTGGCGGTAGCGGCCCTTGGTACCAGCATCATTACGGCGGTCGTCCAGCACTCAGAGGCGGCTAAGGCGTCCCGTCAGATATCGGCGCTCAACCATGAGCAGTCAGTCGAGCGCCGCGACATATCGGCGCTGCGCACCCGACTCCAGGCGCGAACCACTACCCATGCCACCGCGGCAACGCGGCCGACGCCTGCCTTGTTGTTCCTCTGGTCAGCCGGTAGGACAGCCTGGCTTTGCCCGGGCCTCACCGGAGTTGCGCGCCGCCATGAGGCAGGATTCATCTACTGCCTGAAAGTCCCTGGCCGGGATGCCCTTGAGCAGCGACACGAGCGCGTCCGGCCAGCGCGGAAAGGCGCTCCCCTGGAAATACCAATTGCTGCCATTGTCGGCGAGGATCAGGCCGTAGTTTTTCATTTCGGTCAGTACGGCCTTGGCGTCACGGCAATACGGCGCTGAGTTCCGGCAGAATCGTGCCACCTTGAAGCTTGCCTTCAGCCGGAACCTGGCGCCCATCGGCGGCAGCCTCATGCTCAAACCAGAGCCTGCCTGATGCCGGGCCGGCCAGAGATAAGACGACCTGGTAGTCGCTGCGGTGAACCTGATCGCATGCGTGATAGGCCGGCCGGTCCGAACCGCTGCCCGGACCTGGGCGAAGTTCAGCAATCCCGGCAGGATCGGCAAACCGGCCGCGTCGGCCGAGGTCCAGCCCGCAGGCCGCAGCGCATTCGACTTCAGGTGCCAGATGGCGCCTGACCCCGCGGTGGAACCCTTCGCCGAGTAGCGGGCATCCCACAGCTCGTAGAGCGTGCATGTGCTGGCGTTCACCATGATCGCGTGCCGGTCGCCGCCCGCGTTCTTGCCGCCTTCGATCCGGGTATCCGGACCAAACGGGTACGGTCCTTTGTTGCTCTCGCTGGCATAGGTGAACTTGATTCTGACCAGCCTGTGCTTGCTGGTGACAATGCTGTACGGAATCCCGTACGGATAGCCGCCTGGATCAGGACCAAAGTCCGGGTGCAGGTAAGTTCTGGCCGAGTCCATGCTCGCTAGCCAGGCGGCATTGTGCTTGTTAACCGGCAACTTGGCGATGTTCGTATTCCAGACATTATCCGCGGGGAACATCGGGCACCGTGGCGCTCCTGGCACCGGGGTCGCAAGCACGGGCGACCCGCTCGCTTTGGTCAGCTGCCGGGCCGCCGTGGCGCTGGCATACGAAATGGCGCAGCCCCCGACGCAGAGTGCGAGCAACGTCGCGGCGACGCTCCGCTGGCCCGTCTGACTCACAAAATGTCCGGTAAACGCTCGCATTGCCGAATCCTGGCACGGATGCTGAACGTCGGAACTGCGAAGCTCAAGATTTGCCCATGTGCCCAAGCGCGGCCACCCAAAGGTCCGGCCGCCCATTGAGGCTCTCCCCTAAAGTGGGCTGACATGGCGGCACGGTCCCTCACCGACCTCGTGGCACCGGACTGGGCAGAGGCGCTCAAGCCGGTCGAAGGCCGGATCACTGAACTCGGTGACTTTCTGCGTGCCGAGATCGCGGCGGGCCGCAGTTACCTGCCAGCCGGCGCTAACATCTTGCGCGCGTTCCGTCAGCCGCTCGCCGGCGTACGAGTGCTGATCGTCGGCCAGGATCCGTACCCGACACCTCTGCACCCCGTCGGCCTTAGCTTCTCGGTCGCGCCGGAGGTTCGCCGCCTTCCTGGCAGCCTGGTCAACATCTTCAAGGAGTACACCGCGGACCTCGGGTATCCGCGACCGTCGACCGGGGACCTCAGCCCGTGGAGCGAGCGCGGCGTGATGCTGCTGAACAGAGTGCTGACGGTGCAGCCGGGTAACCCCGGCTCGCATCGCGGGAAGGGCTGGGAACAAGTGACGGAGCAGGCGATCCGGGCGCTTGCCGAGCGCGGCGGTCCGCTTGTCGCCATTTTGTGGGGTAACGACGCCCGCAATCTCGCGCCGCTGCTTGGCAGCACGCCGACGATTCAGTCCGCGCACCCGAGCCCGATGTCGGCCGACCGCGGCTTCTTCGGCTCCCGGCCATTCAGTCACGCGGACCAGCTACTCAAGCAGCAAGGCGCGCAGCCATTGGACTGGAAGCTGCCTTAAGCGACCGCTGACTCAATGACGGAAGCAGTTGCGAGCAGCATCGCTTCGCTATTGGGCGGTCCGATTAGCTGCAGACTCGCGGGCAGCGGGCCGCCGCTCGGGACTGGCAGTGCGATTGCCGGGAAGCCCGCGAGATTCACGGGGTTGGTGAAGGCGGTGTAATGGTGGCCGCCTGCCTCGGCTAGCGGCGGCGGGAAGAAGGGGACCGTCGGCAGCGCGAGCACATCAACCTGACGCAGGGCCGCCGCCATCGCCGCACGCCACCGGGGCTGCGCGGCTCGCGCTGCCGCAAGCTGCCCGGCGGTCACTGTTGCAGCCGCGTCGAGCCTGGACCGCACCTCGGCGCCTAGCATGTCCTTGCGGGCAGGGTCGGCCAGGAGCAACCTGTTTGACTCGACCGCCTCCGAGTCGAGAATGACTCCGCAGGTCTCTCGGGCGGCCGGCCAGCCGGGCAAACCGGCCTCGGTCACCGCCACGCCCGTGCGCATGAGCGCGGCATCTACCGCGTCGTCGATGGCACTGTCCACTAGGTAGCCGTCCGGCCGGATGCGGCCGATGCGCACGGCAGGCGCGGCATCCAGCGTGAATCCCGGCTCGAGGAATCTCATGCCGGTCACGACGCCGGCAACGTCGCGGGCCATCGGGCCGACTGTGTCCAGGCTAGGTGCCAGCGGCCAGACGCCGGCGAGCGAGATTCTGCCATGCGTGGTCTTCAGGCCGGTCACGCCGCAAAACGCAGCCGGCACCCGGATCGAGCCGCCGGTGTCCGAGCCGTAGGCGACGTCCGCATCGCCCGCGGCGACGGCTACCGCGGATCCGCTCGACGAACCGCCGGGGACCAGGCCCGGACCGACTGGGTTGACCGGAGTGCCGAAATACTCATTCACTCCGGACGCGCCGAACGCCAGCTCGTACAGGTTGGCCTTGCCGACAATCAGCGCGCCCGCGGCCCGCGCGCCGGCCATGCAGGGCGCGTCCCGCTCGGCCGGCCCGGCAGCCTGCGCCACAGCGCGGCTGCCCGCCGTTGTGGGTACGCCGGCCACGTCGATGAGATCCTTCACAGCCAGCCGGATGCCGTCGCCGCTGTAGGGCAGCCGGCTGATGAATGTGGCCATCCGGACAAGGTACCGCCGGGCGGATTTGGCCGCCGTTCCCGCCTACTCCGGGAGCCGATCTCGTACCGGCGGTCGCACGCCTGCCTCACGCGGTACGCGTGCCGCCAAAATCAGCCTTTGCATTGGTATAGGCGTTCCGGCCGTCACGATGCGCCGCGGCGAGACGGTGTTTGTTTGGTCACTGGTTCTTCAACAAAGGACGCAAAAGACTTTTCAGATGGTGTTAGCCTTCTTGCGGCTGTTCAACCTGTTCCATACTGACCAAACGTGTATGAGCGGAATGGCCCAGTGCAATGTGCAGCAATGGCAAGACCTCAATCGGGCGCAATGCCGTCTGGCCAGCGGTGGCGCCCATTTTTGCGTTGCGCAATTGCGTCCTGGCGCTTCGCCCGGAGGCCAGGCGTGATCGCCGCGGGGCGGCGGCAGTGGGCAACCTCGGCGATGAGCACTAGCACGCGGAACACAATCACCGCGGGCGAAGCCGCAGAAGGAGAGTTATGTCCCCGCAGATCCGCAGGAAGCGTCAGCGGTCGATCCGGGTCCTGCTCACCACTATCTTCATCGTCCCGCTCGCCTCACTGCTTGGCCTGTGGGGATTTGCCGCCAGCGTCACCGTGTCGAACGCTCTCCGGGAGCACAGCTTCAATACCGGGGACCGCCTCTACGGCGGCTGGGCGCAGAGCCTTTTCTCGCAGCTGGCTCAGGAGCGGTTGCAAGCGTATGACTGGCTCAGCACCGGACGTCACGGCTCAGATCACGCCTACCTGGCACAGCAACGGGCAACCGACGCGGCTGTCAGTTCATTGCGGACGGGCATGTCCTCCGGCCCGTCGATCGTGCCGACCGCCCGGCCGGCGCTAGCGGATTTCAACCGGCAGCTTGCATTGCTCTACGGGATCCGTCGTACGGTGGAAGCGGGAACTATCCCAGCTATTACTGCTTTTAAGGACTATAACGGCATAATAGACGCAGAGTTCAATCTCTACGCCGATCTGGTCGTGGTCAACGACACGCCGCTCTACCTGCAGGCGGCCGCCAGCGTGGAGGCCGGGCGTGCGGTGGAGTTGGCCAGCCGCGAGGTGACCCTCGTCACGGGCGCCATCTTGTCGGGGGGCCGGATGGGCAAGACCGAGCGCATTCTGTTCGCGCAGACCGCCGCCACCCGGCAGTATCTGATGGCTGATGCACTCAGGGAACTGGACCCCAGCCTCGGCTCCGGCTTCCAGCGCGCCCAGGCCTCGCAGGCTTATCGACGCTTCGCGGCGCTTGAGGCAGGCATAGTTGACAGCATCGGGAGTAACCGCCCCGTCCCCGGTGCGCTGGCATTTGGCCTGGGCGCTTCTGCCCTGTTCAAGGAATACGAGACCGCTGAGGTACAAGATCGCTTTGCTCTTTCCAGCCTGGGCACGCAGATCGGTAATCGCCTGCTCTTGGAGGTAGGGCTGGCGGGCGGTGCCGGACTGCTCGCCGTCGTACTGTCGATTTTCCTCATGGTGCGATTCGGGCGCCGAATCAGCCGGGATCTCACCGGCCTGCAACACGCGGCCCTAGACCTAGCCGAGGAAAGGCTGCCGCGGGTGGTCGCCCGGCTGAGCCGTGGCGACGACGTGGACCTGGCTGCCGAAGCGGCGCCGCCGGCCGAAGGGCGGATCGCGGAGACGGCCAGGGTAGCTGCGGCGTTCTCGTCCGTGCAGCGCACCGCCGTCGAGGCGGCCGTCGGCCAGGCCCGGCTGCGGGCTAGCGTCGCTCAGGTGTTCCGCAACCTGGCCTGGCGCAGCCAGTCGCTGCTGCACCGGCAACTGACGCTACTGGACGGGATGGAGCGCAGGTCGAGCGAGCCGGAGACGCTGGACGAACTGTTCCAGCTCGACCATCTCACGACTCGGATGCGTCGGCACGCCGAGGGCCTCATCATTTTGTCGGGCGCGACGCCCGCGCGCGGGTGGCGTGAGCCCGTCCCGGTCATGGACGTGTTGCGCGGCGCGATCGCGGAGGTGGAGGACTATAAGCGCGTCGCGGTGATCTGTGCATCGCAGGATGCAGTGATCGGGTCCGCGGTGGCCGATGTGATTCACTTGCTCGCTGAGCTCATAGAGAACGCCACGACATGCTCGCCGCCGAGTACCGAAGTCACTATCAGGGCCGAGCGCGTGGCGAACGGTTTCGCGGTGGAGATCGACGACCGCGGCATCGGCATCGGCGAGGAGGAGCTGGCTGCGATCAACGAGCGGCTCGCAAACCCGCCCGAGTTCGATATCGCCAACAGCAACCAGCTGGGCCTGTTCGTGGTGGGCCAGATAGCCGGCAAGCACCACATCAGGACCACGTTGCGGACGTCTCCGTACGGCGGGACCTCGGCCATCGTGCTGCTGCCACATCAGATCATGGCTGTGAGCGACGGCCGCGGAACTGTCGCGCCCGACGTGAGTGTCGTCGGCAACGGCCGGGAGCTGATCAGCAGCGGTAGGGAGCTGCCCGGCAATGGTCACGAGCTCGCCGCCGGCAGTGGCCAGGAAACTGCCGGTTACGACCGCGACTACGTCGGCACCGATCATGAGACCGTTGCCAACGGCCGAGAGCCAGTTGGCGCAGACGCCCACGCGCGGCATAGCGACTCAGGCCTGCAGCCTGTCGATGTCATGGGGACCGAGATACCGGCCAACGGCACTGCCGAGCCTGCGCCCGCTGCGGGCAACGGCCAGCTCACGCGCCATGTCACGGCAGACGATGATTCCACCTCGTCGGACTCGTCGGTATGGCGGACGAGCGCGGTAACCGAGTCGAACAAGCCATGGCTACCGCGCCGGGTCCGGCAGGCCAGCCTCGCGCCACAGCTCAAAACCGACGTTCGCGACCTCAGCGGAGATGCACAGGTGATCGCGAGCGAGGCCAATAACGGTGACGGCATGGCGCCCGATGGGCCGAATCCGGCCGACACTCGCGCACTCGTGCAGTCCTTGCAATTCGGGCTGGAACTCGCCGAGACGACTGATGCGCCAGTCGACGAATCCTGGCCGGCATCCGCTGCTGAATCCTGGCCGCCGCGGGCCGGCGAGCCCTGGCCGTCACCGGCCGGAAATCCGGACCTGACCGTCTGGCCGGAGGACGACGGGGGACAGTGATGGAGCAGGGGGGATTCACGGCGACAATGAACTGGGTGCTCGACGACCTAGTGCAGCGGGTGAGCGGGATTAGCCAGGCAGTTCTGCTCTCTCGTGACGGCCTCACCCTCGGCGCGTCGCGGGGCTTGTCTCGCGAGGATGCTGAGCACATGGCTGCCGTGGCGGCCGGCCTGCAGAGCCTCGCGCGCGGCGCAGCGCTCCGCTTTCATGGCGGCGAAGCTCGCCAGGCAATTGTTCAGATGGACACGGCGCTGCTGTTCGTCATGGCGGCTGGACAGGGCAGCTGCCTTGCAGCGCTGTGCCCGGCGGAGGCAGACCATGGCCTGGTCGTTTATGAGATGGCCATGCTCGTCAAACGCCTTGGTCAGTACTTGTCCGCGAACCCGAGGGCCGCAGCAGTCGCCGTGGGGGCAGTGGAACGGCTGATGGAATGATCCATGGTGAAGACAGGTGGCTCGACCGGGATGCCGGCCCGGTCGTCCGACCCTATGCGCTGACGCGCGGCAGGACGCGGCCGTCCGGCGCTGGGCTCAGCCTCATCGACCAGGTGTCGGCGGCCGGGCCGCTCCTGGTCGATGCTGGCGGTTTCGGACCTGAGCACCGGCGCCTGCTTAGCCTGTGCCGTGCTCCGACGGCGGTTGCGGATCTCGCGTCCGAGATAGACCTGCCACTCGGTGTCGTCCGGGTGCTGCTCGGCGACCTGCTGGAACGAGGCGTCGTAACCGTCGTCGGCCGGGCCGGGGCGGACAGCTCAGACGAAACCGTATTGAGGAGCGTGCTCGATGGACTCCGGGCGCTATGAGGCCGTGGCCGGAGCCGCGGCTGTGCCGGTCGTTACGAAAATCCTGATCGCGGGGGGCTTTGGCGTGGGCAAGACCACGCTCGTAGGTGCGATCAGCGAGGTTCGGCCACTGCGTACGGAGGAACTGCTCAGCGAGGCGGGAGCCGGGATCGACGACACGGCCGCGGTGGATCAGAAGGCAACAACC
Source organism: uncultured Actinomycetota bacterium (assembly GCA_963787665.1). GTDB lineage: Bacteria > Actinomycetota > Actinomycetes > Streptosporangiales > Streptosporangiaceae > JAJYUU01. Next base: position 936,021 of record CAWBDZ010000011.1, on the reverse strand, counting down.
ACGGTGGCCATGGACTTTGGCCGCATCACGTTTCCGAGCGGAGTCGTGCTGTACTTGTTCGGCACGCCTGGCCAGGAGCGCTTCTGGTTCATGTGGGACGAGCTAGCTGTCGGCGCGCTCGGCGCGGTGGTGCTAGCTGACACCAGGCGCCTTGCCGACTGTTTCTCCTCCGTCGACTATTTCGAGCGGCGGCAAACTCCGTTCGTCGTCGCGGCCAACGAGTTCGACGGCACGCCATCCTACGATGCCGAGACGATCCGAGACGCCCTTGACCTCGATTCCGACGTGCCCGTGCTGGTCTGCGACGCCCGCAGGCGGGATTCGGTCAAGGCAATCCTCATCGCCTCGGTTACGCATTCGCTCAGCAAGCATCGGGCAGCGGCCGCGCACCGGTAGGCCACCAAAGGCTCGTAACTGACGCGACAACCTAGCTAGCCCGCGAGTACCGCTGCCACCGGTCGCCCGTCTTCGAGGTAAACGGTCCGGTGATCACTATCCAGGGCCGCACTGACCCGCCGCCGGATAGGTCCCCGCAGCAGGTGCAGCGCGTCGGACACCGGCGCCAGCCGATACTGCGACACCTCCTCAGCCTGCAGCGCTATGTCGGTCAGCAACCCGTCGTCGAGCACGCCGCAGTCGAACAGGAACCGGACCCCACCTTGGTTGCCGTCGCGCGGCGGCCGGAAATCGACGCACGCAAGCCGTGCGCCGGTGACCGTCAGCCCGGTTTCCTCCAGCACCTCGCGCTGGCATGCCTGCCATGGCGTCTCGCCGTCGGCCTCCATGACGCCGCCCGGAATCGTCCAGCCCGATTTGTAGGTCGGGTTCAGGATGAGCAGGCGCCCGGTCCCGTCAAAGATCAGCGCACCAGCCGACACCGGGATGGCCGGCAGAACATACTCGGGCTCGCCGGCCTGCTCGTCCGCTGCCTCAGCCATATACCTACAGTACGGCCAGCGCCGCAGCTCAGCCGAACGCGCTGACGATCGGCGCGAGCCGGGCAACGTCCGCCGGACCCGCCAGGTCAGGCAGTGCCAGGAAAACGGTGCTTACTCCGCGTTCGGCCAGCAGCCGGTAACGGCCGACATGATCCCCCGCAACTCCGGCGTGGTGACCGCGCGCGAACGCCGCGGCACTGGTCCGGCCGCGCAGCACCTCGACCAGCCGGGCGACCTGCTCGCGATCGCTCCCGACGACCGGCACGTCCAGCACGGTAACGGCGACCTCGGCCGGATCCCGGTCTGCAGCCAGGCAGTGCGCGCGCAGCACCGCCAGCTTGCGGTCCAGTACCTCCAGTTGCGAAGGCAGGTTGCAGCCGTCACCGAGCCTTGCGGCGATTCGCAACGTGCGGCGTTCTCCGTTGCCGCCGACGATGATCGGTATCGGGCCGGCCGGACGCGGATAGCAGGTGGTCTCGGGCAGGCTCACCCGCTCCCCCGCGTAAGCCTTGGTGCCCGGCTGCCAGAGCGCTCGCATCGTCTCGATCGCCATTTCAAGCCGGTCGAGGCGCTCGGCCGGCGGCGGGAACGCCAGCCCGAACGCGTCGTGTTCCCGGTCCCACCAGCCGGCCCCGATGCCGCAGAACGTACGCCCCGCGGTCAGCGCGTCCAAGGTGGCGGCGGTCTTGGCCAGCAGCCCCGGAGCGCGAAATGTAACCGGGGTGCACAGGGTGCCAAGCCGGAGCCTGGTGTCGAGTCCGGCCAGCAGGCCGAGGGTGACCCATGGCTCCGGGATTGGTTCCCAGGCGCGGCCGACCTGGGGAATCTGGATGAGATGGTCCATCAGCGCGATGCCCCCGAAGCCTGCGTCGGCTGCCGCAAGCGTCACAGCCTTCAGCCAGCCGACCGGGTCATCGCCCCAGCCGAACCGCGAGATCTGCAAGATGAACTCCAGCTGCGCGGGCCTGGCTCGCTGGTCGCTTTCCGCCTGCCGGCTGCCCGGCGAGTGCACAGGCTCAGCCGGCCCTGCGGCCGGGCGCACTACCAGGTCCCAGCCCTCGTCCGCGAGCTGGCCGGCGATGTCCGGCATCTTGCGCAGCTGCGCGTCGAGGACTACGGCTGGCACCGGCCGGCTGCGCTCGCGGTTCCGCCCGCGGCATAGCGCCGGGTCGGTGTCGAAAAGGACGGCGACGGCTGGCAACCCAGCGCGCCTGGCCAGGGCGAGATAGCTGAGACGGCGATCAGGATCCAGGCCGAGGGTGTCGATCACAGTGGTCAGCCGCCTGCGAGCGCGCGCCGCCGCAATCTGGTCGAGCAGCGAGAACGCGTCTGCCGATGCGTCCAGGTCGTTCTCGCCGCTGCCGACCACGGAGCGGAGCTGGTCCGACGAGATGATCTCGCGGGCCAGATAGCGCTCGCCAGCCCAGCTCGACTTCCCCGCTCCCGATGGCCCGACGAGCACGACGACTGCCGGGTCCGGGATCGTCGTTACCGACTGGCTGAGATCACCATCCACGGTCCCAGCGTGCCAGACCGATGCCCGGCGGCCTCGCTATGCTGCCTCGCGGAACCTGGCGCTGCCCCGGTCGATGACGACTGTGCCGTCGTCCTTCGCCGTCTGGAACTGCGCCGTGCCGCTGGCACCGAGCCAGATGGAGATCACCAACGCCTCGCCTGGCAGTACGGGACGGCTGAACCGGCCGGACATGGCGATGAACCTGGCCGGGTCCGATCCGCATAGCTCCTGCAGCAAGGCACGGCCAGTGAAGCCATAGGTGCACAGGCCGTGCAGGATCGGCCTGCTGAAACCGCCCCGCGCAGCGAAAGCTGGATCGGCGTGCAGCGGATTGCGGTCACCGGAGAGCCGGTAGAGCAGGGCCTGCTCCGGCCTGGTCTGCTGGACAACCTTGTGGTCGGGTGCCCGGTCGGGCAGTTCCCACGATTCGCTGGTGCCACGCTCGCCGCCGAACCCGCCTTCGCCGCGGATGAAAGTACTCGCCCGGGTGGTCACCACTGGCTCGCCGGTAGTCGCGTCCGCCGCCTGGTTCTCCGACTCCACGAGCGCGCCGGAGCCCTTGTCGTAGATGCCGGTCACCATCGAGGCGGTCCGCAAGGTGCCCTCGACCGGCAGCGGCTTGTGCAGTTCGATGGACTGCTCGGCGTGTACCAGCATGGCCCGGTCGAAGTCGCCGAGGTTGCCAGCCGGCCTCGCCTGCGCAAGTAGCACGCCGAAAGTCGGCAGCACCTGCTGCTGCACGCCTGCGGTGTTCTCGGTGGTGAACTCCAATTCCTTGAGCGGGTCACCCAGGCCAGCCCCGACCCCGATCGCGTACAGCAGCGCATCGGTCGACGTCCAGGACCGTTCCTGCGGCTGACCCTGCACGCCAACGAGACTGTGATTGAGCGGCATCGATTACCTCCTGGCGGGTCGGCCAACCACATTGACAGCTGAAGGCCGGCTGGGTCCAATGGCCTAGTAGAACACGCTTCTAGTATTTCGCTCCATAGCGTGCGATTCATAGCCAAGCACTGGGAGGTCCCGGATGGGTCTGCTCGACGGCCGGACGGCAATAGTGACCGGCGCAAGCCGCGGCATCGGAGCCGAGATCGCCAGAAGATTCGCGGCCGAGGGCGCGGCGGTCGCGGTCGTCGCACGGACCGTTGAGCCAGGCAGCTCTCCGCTTCGCGGCACCATCAACGAGACCACCGACCAGATCCGTGACTCGGGCGGCACAGCGATCGCCATCCCGGCGGATCTGTCCCGGGCCGAGGACCGGGAACGCCTGGTCGCCGAGACGATCAGCGAGCTAGGCCCGCCCGACATCCTGGTTAACAACGCTGCCGTCACCTACTTCACCAGGGTCGAGAACTTCACCCCGAAGCGGTACGCGCTGATGTTCGCAATCCAGGTCGAGGCGCCGTTCCAGCTGGCCAGGCTGGTGCTGCCGGGCATGCGCGGGCGCGGGCGCGGCTGGATCCTGAACATCTCCTCGATCGCGGCGCGCCATCCGGCCATCCCGCCGGGACCATTTGCCGGGCGCGGCGGCACCGTGTACGGGATGTGCAAGGCAGCGATTGAGCGGTTCTCCACTGGCCTGGCCGCGGAGTTGTATCCAGACAACATCGCGGTGAACGCGCTGTCGCCAACCAAGGTGGTACCGACGCCGGGGACCATCTTCCACCACCTCACGACCGGCGACGACGACCCGAACGCCGAGCCGGCCTCGGTGATGGCCGAAGCAGCCCTGATGCTGTGCCACCGTGAGCCGCAGGGCCTGACCGGGCGAGTTACCTACTCCCAAGAGCTGCTGGCCGAGCTAGGCGTCCCGTTGCCATCCGCCTGATGGGCCGCGCACGGATGGGTGCGGATGGACTGCCATCTGCACACCGCACTATCCGGGGACGCAATCACGACCATCGATCAGCTCGCCGCTCGGGTCCAGACAGAGCGTCTCGATGTCGTCTGCATCACCGACCACAACGTGACAGCCGCCGCTGTCGAGGCCGCAGCGCGCGACATCGGCGCGCGCGTCATCATCGGCGAGGAGATCAGGACTTCCGAAGGCGACGTGATCGGGCTGTTCCTTACCGAGCGGATCCCGTACGTGCTCCCGCTAGCCGAGGTCGTCGGCCGCATCCGCGCCCAGGGCGCATTGATCTATCTGCCGCACCCATTTGATCCGGGCCGCTCTAGCCTGGGGCCCGAGGCGCAGCGGCTCTGCGCTGACGGCCTGGCCGATGTGATCGAGGTCTTCAACGCCAAGGTCGAGGACCAGGCTCTTAACGAGCAGGCGGCCGCCCTTGCCACCCGGTACGGCTTGCCGGGGGCGGCCGGATCCGATGCCCACGACCCCGACGGGATCGGCGCCGCCTGCGTTGAGCTGCCCGACTTCGATGGTCCAGGCGAGTTCCTGGCCGCGCTCGCGCAGGCCAAGATCACCGGCGAGTACCGGCCGCACGCACCCCGCTACGCCCGCCGTCCGACAACCCGGTCCCAGCTCGAACCTTCTTGAGATTTGGGCCTACCGTGACCGGCGACTACCGCGATGATCGCTTTACGGAGGCCAGAGAACACGTGTCGGAGCCAGACCAACCGAGCTGATCTTGTTACGTTGCTGCGATGAGCGATCCCTCCCGCCTCGATCCTCATGAGCAGCTAGCGGAACGGCAGTCTGCGGAAGCAGGCCAGCGGCGGCCATGGCGCCCCGCTGCCGACATCGCGAGCGAGATCGTGCGGCTGCGCCCGTACCTGACCGGCCTCGCCGATGAGCTCCGATCGCGCCTTACCGACAAGCCGGACGACCCGCCGCGCTGACGACTACAGGCCGATGCGGGCGGCTAGGTGCTCGCGATGGTAGCTGGCGTCGCCGAGGAAAAGCTCGCTGGACTTGGCTCGCTTGAAGTACAGGTGCGCGTCGTGTTCCCAGGTGAAGCCGATGCCGCCGTGCATCTGAATGTTCTCCGCGGCGACGTGGAAGTAGACCTCGCACGCGTACGCCTTGACCAAGGACGCAACGACCGGTATCTCCGCGGAGTTCTCGGCCACTGCGGCCGCCGCGTACTGCACGGCGGAGCGCAATGACTCGACCTCTAGCAGCAAGTCAGCGCAGCGGTGCTTCAGCGCCTGGAAGCTGCCGATGGGGCGGCCGAACTGGTGCCGGACCTTCAGGTACTCCACCGTCATGTCGAGCGCGCGCTGCGCACCGCCAAGTTGCTCGGCTGCCAGCGCGATAGCCGCGACATCTAGCGGTGCGATCCAGCACGGCCGCACCGTCGCCCACGGCGCCGATCAGCGTGGCGCGGACGGCGGCGAAGTCGAGCCTGGCCAGCTTCCTGGTCTGGTCCAGAGTAGGCAGCGCCGTGCGGGTCAGGCCCTCGGATCCGGATTGCGCCGCATCATCCCGCACGGCGAACAGGCTCAGCTGACCGTCCGCGCGCGCGACCACGAGGATCAGCCCGGCCGTGTGGCCGTCCAGCACGAAGCTCTTGCGCCCGTCCAGCCGCCAGCCGTCGCCGTGCAATGTCGCGGTCAGCCCGATGGCGTCCGGATCCCAGGACCCGTCCTCCTCGGTGAACGCCAAGGTGGCGATCAGCTCGCCGGAGGCGATGCCAGGCAGCCAGACTTTCCTTGCGCCCTCGTCCGGGCTGGCCAGCAGCGCCGTTGCCGCCAGCACCGCACTGGCCAGGTACGGTCCGCCATACAATGCGGCGCCGAGTTCCTCGAGCACGATGGCCTGCTCGGCGAAGCTGAACCCGGCGCCGCCGTACTCTTCCGGGATCGCGATGCCCTGCAGGCCGAGCTGCTCCCCGGCCTGGCGCCAGACGCCGGCGTCCAGCCCGTCAGTAGTCTCCATCAGCTCGCGCACCGTGGTGAGCGGTGCCCGGTCGGTCAGGAACCGGCGGACTGCGGCGCGAAGTTCCTCCTGCTCGGCACTCACACCAAGGATCATCGGTCCGACTCCGTTCCGTCAGCGGCGACGACGAGGACGTCTAGCGCCTCGATCTGATCACCGCACACCCATAGCGGATTAATTTCAAGGGCCTCAAGCCCATCCAGTGCGCAAGCGAGTTCGCCGATGCCGGCAATGACCTGCGCGAGCGCGTCCAGGTCTGTTGCGATGCCGCCACGCGCGCCTTGCAGCAGCGGCAGACCGCGTAGCTCGCCGAGCATACGGCGGACCTCGCCCGGTCCGGCGGGCAGCAAGCGAAGGCTGGTATCGCCCAGCACTTCGACCCAGATGCCCCCGAGCCCGACCGCGAGCACCGGCCCGAGGCCGGCGTCCATGGTCACGCCCGCAAGCACCTCGACGCCTCCGGTGCGCATAGCCGTGACGAGAACGTCGTTACCCTTGCCATCGGCGGCGGCCACCACCCGGGCATATCCGTCCCGGACAGCCGCATCCCCGGACAGCCCAAGGACGACGCCGCCGATGTCTGACTTGTGGCTGATCCCGGCAGCAGCGGTCTTCACCGCCACCGGGACGCCGAGGTCGCGAGCCGCGGCCACGGCGTCATCGGCCGATCGGGCCACCCGGCCCGGCACTACCGGAATGCCAGCCGCTGTTAGCAGGTCGCGGGCACGGGATTCAGCCCACGCGCGCGCCTGGCCGGGCTGGCTGCCCGGCCGGCCGGGTAGCGGTCGCACGGTGCCGCGTCGCTCCAGCCAGCGCAGTGCGTTGCCGAGCGCCCGGGTGCCAAGCTCGATCCCGCCAACCAAGTGGACGTCGTGCTTGCCCAGCAAGTCCCGGGCGTACCCGTTGATGTCCGTGCACGTCATGCCGAGCGGTACAGCCGGTATCGGAGCCGACGCCACCCGTCGTGCCAGCCAGTCAATCCTGGACTCCAGCAGCTCAGCCATCGCGTCGTCCGGCGGCCGGGTATCCGGGACCGTGAACCCGGTGAATATCACGAAGTCGAGGCCGGGATCGGCAAGGGCTGCGTCGAGGGCGTGATCGATCGCGGTGAGCGGCGAGCTGCGGGCGTTGGCCAGCACGTACCCGGTCACGTCCAACGGGTTGCGGGCGGCGGCGAACGACGGCAGGTGCGCAGCGATGGCTTGCGCCGTCTCCGGCGCGAACGGCGGAATATCGATGCCCTCAGCGCTGGCCCTGTCGGCGATGATGTCGCAGGCGCCGCCGGAGGCCGTGAGCACACCCATCCGGCGACCCTTCGGCCAGGGCTGGTATCCGAGGAACGCCGCAGTGCTCAGCAACTCCTCGATGCTGGTAACGCGGATCACGTTGAGCTGGCGCAGCGCGGCGTCAACGATAGCGTCGTTGCCGGCGACGGCCCCGGTATGCGCGAGCGCCGCCTGCTGGCCAGCAGGGCTGGCGCCGGCCTTGAGCGCGACGATCGGCTTGCCTGCTCGGTCGGCTCGCAGCGCCGCCGCGCTGAATGCCGCCGGGTCCCCGATCTCCTCCAGGAACAGGCAGATGACCTTGGTCTGCTCGTCTGCGACTAGGTAATCGAGCATGTCGGCAGTAGTGATCATCGCCTCGTTACCCAGTGAGGCGACGGTGCTGACGCCGATGGCCTGCGACCGGGCGAACGCCAGGAACGCGCTGGCCAGTGCACCGCTCTGGAGCGCGATGCCAACCGGCCCAGCCGTCAGCGGGAGCGGCACGGTCAGCGCGTACGGAGCGGCGCGAGCGGCGGTATTCAGGAAACCGAGGCAATTCGGCCCGAGCACCACGATGTCGTGCCCGGCCGCTGCCGCTACCAGATCGTCCTCCAATGCCCGGCCAGCCGGGCCGGCCTCCCGGTAACCGGAGGCGAGGACGACCACGTTCCGCACCCCGGCGGCGGCCGCGTCTTCGATCACTCCCGCGACGGCCTGTGTCGGAGCCAGGATGAAGGCCAGGTCGGCCGGCTCGGCGAGGTGTCGCAGGCTGGCTGCCGCTGGCCGGCCGAAGATCCTCTGATGGCGCGGGTGCACCGGCAGCAACGGGCCGGTGAAGCCGACCGCGCTGCTCGCCGCGACGATGAACCTGGACCAGCCGGAGCTCTCCGAAGCTCCGACCATTGCGACGCTACGCGGCGCGAAGAACTCTGCCAGCCGGTCCGGCGTGACGAGCACGCGCGCGGCCGCCCGGGTCGCGACCGGGCCTGCGTTCGCTGCGCGCACGGCCCCGTCGGCGGCGGCCTGCGCGGTCGTGTCCGCGCTGGTCACGCCCGCACCCGCGGCTCCTTGGGGAGCCCAAGGGCGCGCTCGGCGATGATGTTGCGCTGGATCTCACTGGTGCCCGAGTAAATGGTGCCCGCCCGGCTGGACAGGAAGACGTTCTGCCAATTGGACGTCTGGTATCCATCGCCAGCGGGCCGGACCAGGCCGTCGGTTCCCTCGATGTCCATCGCGATCTCGCCAAGCCGCTTGTGGTACTCGCTCCAGAACAGCTTGGAAATCGACGCTTCCGGGCCGGGCTGGCGGCCCTCAGCCAGCCGCGCCAGCGTGCGCAGGCCAGTGAACCTCATCAGCTGCACGTGGCTGTAGGCCCAGGCAAGCTGCTGGCGGATGAGCGGATCGGTGTTGTTGCCACGCTTGCGCGCGGTCTCGGCTAGCTCCCAGAATTCCCGCTCGTAACTCAGGTGCAAGATCGTGGCACTGCCACCGCGCTCGTAGCCGAGCGTGGTCATGGCCACCCGCCAGCCGTTGTTCAGCCCCCCGATCACGTTGAACAGCGGGGCCCGGACGCCGTCCAGGAAGTCCTCGCAGAACTCGGCCGCGCCAGACATCTGCCGGACCGGTTGGTAGCTGACCCTGGGATCGGTGAAGTCGATCAGGACGAAGGAGATGCCGGCGTGCTTCTCGGCGTCCGGGTCGGTGCGGCAGAGGACGAACATCTTGTTTGCCCTGGCCGCGCCGGACGTCCATAGCTTCTGCCCGGTGATGACAATCTCGTCACCGTCGATCTCGCCCTTGGTTTGCAGGCCGGCCAGATCGGAGCCGGTGCCCGGCTCGGAGAATCCCTGGCAGTACACGTCATCGCCAGAGATGATCCTGGGCAGGAAATGCGTCTGCTGCTCAGGGGTGCCGTGCACGATGATCGACGGACCGACCAGGCTCTCGCCCATGCCCCGGACCACCCGAGGCAGGCCGGCCCGGTAAAGCTCCTCGTTGAAGATTGCGGTGCGAACCGCGTCCAGGCCTTTGCCGCCGAATTTCTCGGGCCACTGCGGGCAGATCAGCCGCGCTTGCGCCAGTTCGCGTTCCCACTGCGCATAGGCCGGGTGCGCAGCCGCGGCGGCCCGGCGCTCGCTGCCGTAGCCACCAGTGGTGACGACGTTGTTCCAGTCGATCAGCTCAGCAAGGCCGGCCGGGGCGTGCTCGGCTATCCAGTCCCGCAACTCAGCGCGGAACTGCGCGATCTCCGGGCCAAGGTCAAGATCCATTGAAACCTCCCCGGCTTCGCCGGCTGAGCCCAGCTCGCAGCTGCGGCCCGGCTGCTGGACGATGGACAAATCCTAGAATCACGTTCTAGACCGATGAAATCCTGGCTGCGCTGCTGCTGTCAAGGCAGTGCCGCCCTCAAGGCAGTGCCGCCGTCAAGGCAGTGCCGCGCCATACAGAACAGTCTCCGCTGTTCAAGCGGCCACTAACGCCTTATTCAGGGACGACTTGTTGGCTATAGTCTGCGTCAGCGGCTTATTGGCTTCTCGGTAAGCCGTTGCTGGCGGCCAGATGGAGGCCCGCATGAAGCGCAGCCGACCTGGCCTGCCGCCGTTACCGCCCATGTCGCTGGGTCCCGCAATTCGCGGAGTGGCCGTGGCAACGCCCGCTGCTACTTCTGACGCTGATGGCCGTCCTCGGTAGGCACGCTGAGCTGCACCAGATCGAGGCCTGGTTGCATGCCTGCCAACCAGACCAGCCTGGCACTCCTGCCCGCGCATTCTTCATCGAAGGCGAGGCAGGGATCGGTAAAACGACGCTCTGGTCCGCGGCTGTTGACCGGGCCGAGCGCCTGGACTGGCAGGTCCTGTCTTGCCGCCCGGCACCGTCCGACGCCGGGCTGCCGCTGGTCGGCCTCGCTGACCTGCTGCGACCGCTGCCTGAGGCGGCATATCTCCAGCTGCCTACGCCGCAGCGACGCGCGCTGCTCGTTGCCCTGCTGCGAGAGGAGGCTGGTAACGGCGATCTCGACGCGCGTGCTGTCGGTACCGGCCTGACCGCGCTACTAGGCACGCTCGTGCTAGAGCAGCCGTTGCTGATCGCGGTCGATGACGCGCAGTGGCTCGATCCGGCATCCGCACGAGCGGTTGCTTTCGCACTCCGGCGGCTCGACAGCCCCAGGCTGCAGATAGTGGCCGCGATCCGCACCGATGCCGCCACCAGCCGTGCGGACGGCGCGCTGCCGCTGCTTGAGTCGGCGGTTGATTCCGCCGCGCAGCTGCGTCAGCAGGTCGGCCCGCTGACCGTGGCCGCCGTGCACCAGATGTTCCAACAAGCACTTGGCAGGTCGTTCGCCCGCCCGGTGCTGGCCCGGATCCACCGGGCCGCCGGCGGCAACCCGTTCTATGCCCTTGAGATCGGCCGGGAGGTCATCCGCCGAGGCGTGCCCGCGCCCGGCCGGCCGCTCCCGGTCCCGGACGACCACCGCGAACTGGCGCAGTTGCGGCTGAGGCGGCTGCCTCGGACGACGCGTCACGTGCTCGCAATAGTCGCCGCATCGTCTCGTGCGTCTGCACTGGACCTGGACCTTGAAGCGCTGGCTCCGGCCGAGCGCGCCGGGATAGTCCGGGTGCAGTCCGACGATAGGGTCGAGTTCACCCACCCGCTCTACGGGTCGGCTCTGTACTCTGCGCTCACCGAGGCCGCGCGCCGGAGCCTGCACCGCGAGCTGGCTGGCTCGGCCACGAGCCCGGAGGAGCGAGCCAGGCATCTGGCTATTGCCGCTGACGGGCCAGACCGCGAAACCGCCGAGGCACTGGATCGTGCCGCTGCGGCGGCCGGAGCCCGCGGCGCAGCCGACGCCGCAGTCGAGCTGATAGCGCTAGCCTGCCGCCTGACCTCCGCAGACGACCAGGAGAACCTGGTCCGCCGTCAGCTGGAGCTGGCCGAGCGCCGATATTTCGCCGGCGATCCGACGGGCGCACGGCATGAGCTAGAGCGCTCGCTGCGGTCCCTGCCGGCTGGGCAGGACAGGGCCCGCGTCCTGCTTGAGCTGGGCAGCGTGGTCTGGGTGCAAGGCGAGGGCGACATGGCCATCGCGCACATGACCCAGGCGCTGGCAGAAGCCGAGACGGACGCCCTGCGGGCGCGGATCCATTCCCGTATTGCGGCCCAGAGTGACGACGCCGACATCGCCGTGCAGCATGGCGAGGCCGCGCTTGCCTTGCTGGACGAGCACGAGGACCCGGTCCTGTACTGCTTCGCGCTGCACAACCTCGCGCTGTTCCGGCTCTACGCAGGACACGGCGCGGACCACGCCGCGATCGAGAAAGGCATGCAGCTGCAGCACGATGTGGCGGCCTGGGAGATGAGCACCGTGCCCGCGTTCTGGGCGCGGAACTTTGACGACTTCGACATGGCGCGGGCCAGGTTCCGCGACATACTCCGGGCCTTCCGCGAGAAGGGGGACGAGGCGACGGTCACCGGGGTCCTCACCCATCTGTCCAGGATCGAGGCGATGACCGGCCGGATGGAACGCGCCAAAGAGCTCGCGGACGAGGCGCTGGACCTCGCGGAGCAGACCGAACAGGAGACATATATCCAGATGGCCCTGTGCGCGAAGGGCTATGTATGCGCACAGGCGGGAGATCTGAGCTTGGCGCGGGCGGCCTGCGAGCAGGTACTCCGGCGGCTGGGCACGCCCCCCGACCTGATATTGGAAGGAATGGCCAGGGCGGTGCTCGGCCTGGTCGCCTTGTCGGAAGGCAATCTGGCCGCCGCCGATGCGCAGCTAACTCGCGCGAACGAGATCGAGGACCTGATGCACAACCGCGAGCCGGCCACCAACAGGTTCCAGGCCGACCACGCTGAGGCCGTGATCGGCCTAGGAGAGCTGGGCCGCGCGGAGTCACTTGTGCAGCGGCTAGAGGCGCGGGCCGAGGCGCTGCCGCGCCCGTGGATCCTCGCAGTCTCCGCCAGGTGCCGGGGCTTGCTTAATGCCGCCCGTGGCGAGCTTGACCGGGCAGCTGCCGACTACGAGCGGGCACTGGACGCTCACCGGTCGCTCGACATGCCAGCCGAGCGCGGCCGCACGCTGCTGGCGGCCGGCCGGCTCTACCGCCGCCGAAACGAACGGCACCGCGCACAGGATTATCTGACCCAGGCCATCACTCAGTTCGAGTCGGCCGGCGCAGCCGCGTGGGCGGCCCTCGCGGGCGACGAGCTCGGGCGGGCGTACGGGCGCCGGGGCAGCGGCGGCCAACTGACTGCCTCCGAGCAGCTGGTCGCCGAACTGGCTGCGGGCGGCCTGCGCAACTCGGAGATAGCCGCGAAGCTGTTCTTGTCCGCCAAGACCGTGGAGGCCAATCTCTCCAGGGCTTATCGCAAGCTTGGTGTCAGATCCAGGACCGAGCTAGCAGGCCACGCCGGTGTGCACGCGGCTCAGCCCGAAGCCGGGCCGCAACCGTAGGGTTTTCCCCGATGCGGCTGCGATCACCAGAAATCTAGCCTCAGAGCGTCCGGCACAACAGGCCAGATCTCAGGGAGTCGCATATGCGCAAGAACAGCTGGAACCGCGCCGCCGTGGCGGCCGGAGCATGCGGCGCCGCCGCATTGGTCATCTCGCTATCGCTTGCGGCCAGCCCGGCCTTCGGGGCAAGCAGTAACGCAAGCAGCAGTGCAGTCCAGATCAAGTCGGCGCACGTGACCGGCCCGGTCAAGCTAAGCAACGCGAACAAGACGCTCGTCAGGCTCGCACTGGGATCAGGCCGCTGGCTGATCTCGGCCAAGATGTGGGCGGACAGCACCCCAAGTACGTCAGCGAACATCGTCGTCGGCTGCTCGGTCTTCAACGGCGGCAAGCTGCTGGACACCAGCGCCTTCCAGTCGCCGAAGGTAGGCGGATCGGGTGGCACCTCAGCCGGCGTGAACGTGGTCAGCGCCGTGGTAACTGTCAAGCACAAGGCAACGATCAGCTTCCGCTGCGACGACTTCGGCAGCGGCTCCCAGGCCCACTCCATCGTGCTCACCGCGATCGGTTAGCAGTCCGACGCGAACGGCGCCTCGCCATGACGACCTCAAAGCCCAGGCCGGAGCCGGCCGCAGGCCATCCGGCTCCAGCCCCGGCTTGGCACATCACCGAGTGCCTGGTGCCAGGGGTTACCGCCGCCGACGCGGCCGAGATGGGATTGCGCATCATCTCCGAACTCGGGCAACCGGATCTGGCCCAGGTCAAGTTCCTCGGCTCGCTGCTAGTGCCCGAAGACGAGGTTCTGCTCTTCGTCTTCGCCGGGCCGCAGGACGGCGTCCGAGTGCTCACCGACCGGGCCGGCCTGCCCTATGAACGCGTCGTCGGGTGCATCGGCCTTGGCTGGCACCCGGCCGTCTGAGCAACCGAGGTCAGTCCGGCCTGGCCGGGCCGCCGGCCATCATCCGGGCCACGTACTCGATGACCGCCTCGATAATCCGGGTGGCTTGTGCCCTCGTCTTCGCGGCGGCGACTTCGCGGGCACCTTCAGCGATTAGTGACGTGAGCACCGCCGCGTAGAGCCGGTCAAGCGAAGTGTCAGGCAGCCGCAGCAGCGCGTCGTTCTGGCGGACCCAGTCATGTCCGCGCTGCCGCCGCATGACCTCAAAACCCGGTGGCCCATCGCCTGCTGAGAACAGCAGCGCCAGGTCCCGCCGCTGCCAGCTGCCCTCGAGGAAGGCGCGGGCACCGGCCGCGAACAGCTTGGCGGGATCGCTGACACCCGACTGCCTGGCAGTGGCCACCGCTGTGCTGGCAGCCTGCTCATAGGCCAGCTGATGCTCCTGCCAGAGCGCTAGGAACAGCTCGCTCTTGCCGCCGAAGTGGTGATACAGGCTGCCTACGCTGGACCCGGCCCGCTCGACCACGTCCGCGATGCTGGCGTCGGCGAACCCCTGCCGGGTGAAGACCTCGCGTGCCGCGTCCAGCAGCGCACGCTGTGTCTGCGCAGTGCGCCCCCACTGCCAGGAGTTGCTGCCTGGCCTCCGCGCCTGCGGCTCAGCCATCTGGGCTCACCGCCTACGTAGATCCGGTCTACGTAGATTGCATCTACGTAGCTGGACGATACCCTCGCATGGATAATTTCAGAAGAGCGTTCTAGTATCGGGCATCTTGACTAGAAGGAAGGTCGGGTGAGCTGCATGAGCAGCCTGGACGGACGGGTCGCGATCGTTACCGGGGCCGGCCGCGGCATCGGCAGGTCGACCGCGCTGCTACTGGCGCGCGAGGGCGCGAGCGTCGTAGTGAATGACCTCGGTGGCAACGTCGACGGCTCGGGCAGCGACGCCGGACCAGCCAGTCAAGTGGTCACCGAGATCACTACCGGCGGCGGCAAGGCGATAGCCAACGCTGCAGATGTCTCTGATCACGCGGCCGCCGAGGACCTGATCAAGACCGCTATCAGCGAGTTCGGCCGCCTCGACGTCCTGGTCAACGTGGCTGGCATCCTGCGCGACCGGATGATCTTCAACATGTCCGAGCAGGAGTGGGATGACGTCATCAGGGTGCACCTGAGGGGCACTTTCAACACGTCCAAGTTCGCCGCCGCTCACTGGCGCTCGCTGCGCGAGGAGCATGCGCAGAACCGCATCATCAACTTCACGTCCGTTTCGGGGCTGCACGGCGCGCCCGGCCAGCCGAACTACGCTGCCGCCAAGATGGGCATCGTGGGCCTGACCTGGTCGTGCGCGAACTCGCTTGGCAAGTACGGCGTCACGGCCAACGCGGTCTCGCCAGGCGCGGCCACCCGGATGACGGACTCCGTGCCGACCGAGCGTCGCCGCAGCGGCGGTCCCTTCACCGACGAGTGGTCACCTGACAACGTCGCGACCGTCGTCGCTTACCTCGCCAGCGAGCGGTCCGGCTGGCTGACCGGCCGGATCGTGCACTCCTCCGGCTATGAAGTGTCGCTCTACAACAACCCGGCTCCGGTGGTCCGGCTGATCGGCCAGCAGCCGTGGGACCTCGATAGCCTCGCGGCGCAGGTCGAGCGGTCTTTCAAGCCCCAGCCCGGCAGGCAGGGCTGACCGCGCCGATGCCGACAAGCAAGGCTGTCCCCGAGCCAACGCCAGAAACCCAGCCGTTCTGGGACGGCTGTGCCCGCGGTGAACTCCGCCTACAGCGCTGCCTCGACTGCGGCAAGCCCTACTTCTATCCCAGGCCGGTCTGCCCGGCCTGCGGCTCCACCAAAGTCGAGTGGTTCGCCGCCAGCGGCCGGGCCACGCTCTACTCCTATGTCATTAACCACCGGCCCGCGCGCGGCTTCGAGGACGACGGACCCTACGCGATCGCGGTCGTCGAGCTCGCCGAGGGACCACGGATGATGACGAACATCATCGGCATCCCGAACACGCCGGAGGACCTAGTCCTGGACATGGAATTGCAGGTGACGTTCGAGCAGCGCGGCGAGATAAGCCTGCCGCTGTTCGCGCCCGCCGGAGCCGGCGCATGAGCCGGGACCAGGGCGTCATCATCGCGGGGGCCGCCGAGACCGACGAGATCGGGAAGCTGCCCGGCAAGTCCACTCTCCAGCTGCATCTGGAAGCCGCGGTCAATACGGTCGCCGACGCCGGGCTGACCATGCGCGATATCGACGGCATCGCCACTGTCAACGCGCCCGGCCCTGTCCAGATCGCGCACGCGCTCGGCATCACCCCGGCCTGGATGGACGGCACCGGTGTGGGCGGGACCTCGTTCCTCTTGCATGTCCGGCACGCGGCGGCAGCGATCCGGGCGGGCTACGTGAAGACCGTGTTGATCACACACGGCGAATCGGGCCGCTCCCGGGTCGGCGCGACCCCGTTTCCTCGTGGTGCCTCGTCGATTCCCGGCCAGTTCGAGGCCCCGTTCGGCACGGCCGGCCCAACCACCGCTTTCACGATCCCGGTGCTCCGCTACATGAAGGAATACGGGCTGACTCATGAGCAACTCGCCTACGTCGCGGTGGCGCAGCGCAAATGGGCCGCCCGGAACCCGCGCGCTATGTTCCGCGACCTGATCACCGTCGATGACGTGCTGGCCTCACGACTGGTCGCTTACCCGTTCCACCTGCTGGAATGCTGCCTGGTCACTGACGGCGGCGGCGCGCTCATCGTGACGTCAGCGGACCGCGAGCCCGACTTCCCGAAGCCGGCCGTGCACGTGCTCGGCACCGGGGAGTCGGCGGAGACGCCGATGATCTCGCAAATGGTGGACTTCACCGAATCACAGGCGTTCCGGCTCGCCGGGCAGGCCGCGTTCGCCGAGGCTGGCATCAGCACCGCGGACGTCCGCCACCTGATGGTCTACGACGCGTTCGCACATGTACCGATCTACGCCCTGGAGGCGCTCGGCTTCACCGCGAAAGGCGAGGCAGGCGCTTTCATCTCGGACGGGAATACCGAGCCGGGCGGCGTTCTGCCGCTCAACACCAATGGCGGCGGCATGTCGTATACGCACACCGGTATGTACGGAATGTTTGCTATCCAAGAGGGCGTCCGGCAGATCCGGGGCGAAGCCGCCGCGCAGGTTCCGGGCGCAGACATCAGCGTGATCGTGGGGAACGGGGGCATGTTCGCCACCTCAGGCGTGCTCGTGCTCGGCCGCCAGGGCCGGTGATTAGCCAGGCCTGCCCGTGCCGCAGATGCGGTAAATCCGGAGCTTCAGTGGTGAACTACGCGGGCGCTGTCTACGTGTAGGAGACAGGCGGTTCTCGTCGATGCGGTCCGGCGGTGCGCCAGCCGCCGTTGTCGCGCCCACAGGGGACCTCATGAGCCTGATCGCAATTGCCCTCTGGATCACTACCGCCGGCGGCGGGCTGTACCTGCTGTCGATATGGCTGATCGAATACGACAAGGACTTCCAGTCAGTGTCGGCAACCAGGCTGCCGCCGCTCGTCCTGGCCAGTCACGTGCTGCTGGCTGGCGGCGGCCTGCTGGTATGGGCCGGTTACCTGATCTTCGACCAGGATCGGCTCGCCTGGACGGCAGCGGTCGCTTTGTGCCTCGCGGCCACGCTCGGCATCGTCATGGCGATCCGCTGGGTCGGCGTGTACCGGGCCTACCGGTCTGTACCGGGCGCCGGCCGGCCAGGCATGGCCAGAGCCCATTTGAGCCTGGTTGACCAGCGTGGCGGCCTGGCCGTCGCCACCAGGCCGGCAACCGAGGGACCGCCCGAGCGCAACTTCCCGCTGCCGGTGGTTATCGCGCACGGCGCTTTCGCGGCTGCCACCTTAACCTTCGTCCTGCTGACCGCGCTTGGCGTCGGCGGCAGCTAACCGCCCGTCACCAAGTCCACCTCCCGCGCCAGCAACTCCGCTAGCGTCTCCCGGCGGACGCCCAGGCGGGCGTTACCGTCGGCACAGTAGATGACCGGCGGCCGCAGCGCCGCGTTGTAGTTGTTGGCCATGGTGAAGCAGTAGGCACCGGTAACGGGGACCACGACCAGGTCGCCGACCTGAGGGCTGCTCAGCCGGACCTGCGGCGTGACGATGTCGCCTGCCTCGCAATGCCGCCCCACCAGGTCGGCGGTGACGTCGGGCTGGTCCCACCGGCCGACTACCAGCGGTGTGAAGCGCTGGCCGTAGAGCGAGTGCTCCAGGTTGTCGCCCATGCCGCCGTCGACAGCCACATGCAACTGCCCGGCCTGCTTCACGGTGACGACGCGGTACAGCGTCAGGCCTGCTGGGGCGACGAGCGAACGGCCTGGCTCGACTATCAGCTCGACTCCCGTGCCCAGCTGGCGATGAGCGGCCGTTACCAACCGGTCCAGGTAATCATCGATGGCTGGCGCCACGTCGCCGGGCTCGTAGCGAACGCCCAGGCCGCCGCCGAGGTTGTAGACCTCGAAGTCGCCCAGCGCGGCGAGCGCGGCCACCTCGGCCTCGAACTGGTCGAGGTTGAGGATCTGCGATCCGATGTGTGCATGCAGACCGCGCAAGTCGATCATGGGCGCGGCTCGCATCCGGGCGATAGCGGCCGGGACCTGCTCTACCGGCACGCCGAACTTGGCTGACTTCCCTCCGGTCGCGAGGGCCGCATGGGTCGCCGACTCGATGCCCGGGCTGACCCGCAGCAGCACCGGCGTCTTGCGGCGAGCCAGCGCGGCGATTCTGTCAATGTCGTCGAAGCCGTCGATCACGATGTATGCGATGCGCGCGTCAAGCGCCGCCTGGATGTCTGCGTCGGTCTTCGCGTTGCCGTGCATGACAATGCCGCGCGGGTCTGCGCCACCCGCCAGTCCGAGCCGGAGCTCGCCCCCGCCGACCACATCGAGCCCGAGGTCCTCACTGGTCAGGACAGACACCATCGACGGTGACGGGAACGACTTCATCGCGAAGCAGACCCGACCGCGGGCATGGCGGCTCACCAGGCCGGTCAGGTAAGCGCGGGCCCTGGCTCGCAGCGACGTCTCGTCGATGACGTAGGCGGGCGTGCCGAATTCCCCGGCGATCTCGGTCAGCGAGCAACCCGCGATCCGCAGGTCGTCGCCATCGATGGCGGCCGTGGGCGGCAGCAGAGACAGATCAGGCATGAGGCCTTGCTTACCTGACCGAGGGCGCTTCGTTCAACTTAGGCCGACCCAGGGGCGACCTCCGAGCCGCAGGCCTCAGCCCAGATCGCAGCTGAGCAGGTCGTCCAGCGTCTCGCGGCGTATCACGACAGCTGCCTGCCCGCGATCCACCCAGACAACCGCGGGCCGGGGCATCATGTTGTAGTTGGACGCCATGGAATAGCCGTAAGCGCCGGTAACGGGCGTGCAGACGATGTCCCCGATGCCGACCGAGGACGGCAGCATGCCATCGCGGACCAAGGTATCGCCGGATTCGCAATGGCGGCCCACAATGGTAACCGCCATGTCCCGGACCGCTTCAGGCGCGCGCGGGAGGAAGGCCTCGTAGCCGCTGTCATAAAGCAGCGGCCTGGGGTTGTCACTCATGCCCCCATCGACAGCGACATACGTCGTCCTGTCTTTCGTCGCAACGCTGCCCACCGTGTACAAGGTGACGGCGGTGGCCGCGACAATCGACCGGCCCGGCTCTGCCAGCACGCGAGCTCGAACGCCGGCCTCCTGGCAGCGCTTCAGGATCGCCTGACCCCACTCTTCCAAGCTGGGCGCTTCATCTGTGCCGAGGTACCGGACGCCGAGCCCGCCACCCACCACGAATATCTCGGGATCGACCGCAAGCACGAAGTCCAGCACGGAATCCAGCGCCGACAGGAAGGTCCCGATCGCGAACACCAGGCTGCCCACGTGGATGTGGAGCCCGAGAAAGTCAAGCCACTGCGATTCGCGCACCCTATCCACCGCGGCCTGGGCATCGCCGGTCCACAGCGGGAAGCCGAATTTCGATTCCCGGTTCCCGGTGGCGAGGAAACTGTGGGTGTGAACCTCGACGCCAGGATTGACCCGGATAAGCACCCCGGCGGGCTTCCGGAGCTCCGCGGCTACTGCCGCGGCGCGGTTGATGTCATCGAAGCTATCGAGGACTATCCACTGCACACCTTCGGTTACGGCACGTTCTAGTTCCTGCCGGGTCTTATTGTTGCCGTGGAGCACGAGCTTGCTTGGTGGCACGCCCGCGGCCCTGGCCACGTAGTACTCACCCGCAGTTGAGACGTCGAGCGACATTCCGCTGTCATAGGCGAGCCTCGCCAGGGACTTGCAATGGAAGGCCTTGGTCGCATAGGCGACGCCGTCGCCGAAAATATCCCTGGCTCGCGTCAGGTTTAGCCGAAGGTGCTCGACGTCGTAGACGAATACCGGCGTGCCGAAATCCCGCGCGATCGTCAGAAGGTCCATGCCGCCAACGTCTACGGCGCCGTTGTCGTTCAGCTTGGTGGTCAGCGGCAGGAGCGTGAGATCTATCGGATGCAAAGGCTGCCTGCTCTCTAAGGTTGCCGAACGGCCAGGCGCTGGCGCACTGCCTCGTAGGCGATGATCGCGGCCGAAGTCGACACGTTCAGCGAGTCAGCCAGCCCGAACATCGGAATCCGCACCCTGACGTCAGCATGCCGCAGCCATTCATCACTGAGCCCGGCCTGCTCGGCGCCGACCGCGATGACGGTGGGACCGGTCAGGTCAGCGCCGGTTACCAGTTGCTTCGCGGCTGGCGTCGCCGCGACGATCTGCAGCCCGTGATCGCTGATCCAAGCCAGCGTGTCCGGCGTGGATGCCGACGCGACTGGCACCGAGAACACCGTTCCCTTGCTGGCCCGCACGACGTTCGGGTTTGCCCAGTCGGTCACCGGGTCCGCCGCGATGACGGCATCCAGGCCAGCAGCGTCCGCCGTCCGCAGGATGGCCCCGAGATTCCCTGGTTTCTCCAGGCCCGCGCAGACAAGGACGAGTGGCGACGCGGACAGCCGGAGCTGGTCGAGCCGGTCTGGCACCGGCGGCACGATAGCGAGCCAGCCGTCCGGCCCGTCACGATAGGAGATCTTCTCGAACACCGGCTTGCTGACCCGGATGATCTCGGCGCCCGCCGATGCCGCCTGCGTGGTCATAGCCAGCGATTCCGGCGACACGAGCTCCGGGCAGTAATACAGCGCCTCCGGCCGTACCCCGGCGCCGAGCGCCAGGCTGATCTCGGCGAGCCCTTCGACCAGGGTCCCGGCCGACTGGTCCCGGCCGCGGCGCCGCCGAAGCGCCACGAGCTGCTTGATCCGGGGGTTGGCCGAGCTCGTTATCTCAAGCTCAGCGGCCCGGCGCCAGTGGGCGGGCACGCCAGCCATGCTAGCCGCGTACACATCGCTGACGGATTCTGGACCTGTTTTGAGTGCCCGCCCGGCATGCTGGGTGAGGGCGGCGCTACTTTTCTCGGAACGCGCTGTCCTGCAGGAGCGATTTTGCTGTGACCGCTGAGGCACTGACGGCCGGGCCGGGTGTGTTCGTCGTTTCCACCGGACGCTGCGGCTCGACGATGCTGTCGAACATGGTCCGGCTGAACCCGGACGTTCTGAGCTTGTCGGAGTTCCTCTCCCTGCTGATGCCCGACCCCCTCCCGGCGGGTGAACTAGACGCGGCGGGATACTGGCGGCTGCTCAGCCAGCCCTGGACGTTCTTCAGACACGCATACCAGCTCGGCTTGCGAGTCCCGGAGTTCTTATACGTGCCGGGCCCGGGCAGCAGGTTCACCCCGGCTACCGGCATCCCGCCGATCCTGACTACCGCGCTGCCGCATCTGAGCGACGATCCCGAAGGGCTCTACGACGAGGCTGCGGCTTTCGTCGCGGGCCTATCCCCAGCCTCTGCCGCAGTTCAGCACCGGCGCTTGTTCGGGTGGCTGTGCGATCGCGTCGGCGCGCGCGCCTGGGTCGAGCGCTCGGGCAGCTCGCTGATGTATATGAGCCAGCTCGCCGACGCGTTCCCCGATGCCAGATTCGTGCACCTCTACCGTGACGGGCGCGAGTGTGCTTACTCGTTTAGCCGCCATCCCTTATACCGGCTCGGCGCGGTCGAGATGATGTTGTACTCACGCCTGGGCATGTCGCTCTACCTGGCCGATGCCAAACCGCCAGCGCAGGTGCCGCCCGATCTGCGACCGTTCATGCCCGAGACATTCGATCGCGGGGCGTTCGAGCGGTTCGCGGCTCCGGTGACGGAAGCAGGGCAGTTCTGGTCCGACATGATCATGCCCGCACTTGATGTTCTCGTCAGCCTGCCAGCCGAGCGCGTACTCCAGCTTAGCTACGAGGACCTCGTCGCGGAGCCAAGGCAGGCCCTGCTGCAGCTCGCGCGCTTCGCTGATCTGCCGTACGCCGACACACGCTGGCTCGATCGGGCCGTGCGGCTGGTAACCCCCCGGTCTCCCCGCTGGAAGTCGCTGCCGCAACAACAGATCAGCGAACTGACCCGCGTGTGCGAGCCGGCTATGCGGCGGCTCTACGGTGACTCGTGGTGATCTGCAAGTAGTGGCGTTCGCCCCGTGCCAGGGACAGCTTTGCCGCAGACAGGTGTGCCGCCGACAGCGGTGTCAAGGCCGCACCGTTGCCGCGAAGAGAGCCAGCTTCCCCGTGCGGGTGCCGTTCCACACGAGATGGATGGCCCCCGCGCCGGTGGCGATGCCCTGCCAGTCGCCGATCCACCAGGCGCCGTACTTCCCGCGGGAGGCCGTCGTCGCGTCGAGGGGGTCGAAGCGTGCGGTCGTCACCCGCAGCGGTGGGCGAAAGCGGAGCTCCCGAGGCCGCGAGAGGAGCAGGACTTCGTTGATGCGGCCGTTGGCCAGGGCGAAGGCGGAGATCGCGACCCGGCCCGCCGCGTCGACGGCCAGGTTGGGCTGGAAGTAGATCACCCCGTCGTCGGGTGTCGCGGCCACTGCCTTGCTCCAGGTCCGGCCGCGGTCGCTGGAAGCTGTTACCAAGATGTCGGAGTGCGTGGCTCCAGGCCGGTGTTTGGGGAACGCGACGTAGAGGGCGTCGCCCATGGGAGAGGCGGCCACCGTTGGGCCACTGTTGGGCCTGACGCGGCCGGGTAGTGCGATGACCGACGATTCTGATCCCAGATGGACCGGCGCGTCGAAGCTATGTCCCGCATCGGTCGAGCAGACGGCAACGACCTGGCCGACCATGTCTCCGGACGAATCCTGCTGGGTTGTCCAGTCGCAGACGGCGCAGACGAGGCCATGCGGTCCGGTGGCGAGCTGGGGGCCTGCGCTCACCAGCGAGGGGACCCTGGCCTCCGCGAGGATTCTGCGCGGTGGCGCGAAGCTTTGCCCACCATCGCTGGAGCGCGCGAGGTCGAGAGCCGTGTGCGAGTCGCCGGCGCCCCAGGCGACGTAGACATCGTGGCCCGCCGAGGTCTGGCCTTGGCCGGTGGCCACCCAGGGGTGATCGCAATACTGTCCCTGCACAACGGTCACCGGTGCCGGGAAGCTGCGCCCGCCGTCGTCGGTCCGCCAGACGTACACAGCGCGGTTGGCGTCGGGATTGGCGGGGTTGAGGTTGGAGCCGTGACCGGAGCGCGTGGCGCAGATATAGCCGCGGCCGTAGGCATCGAAGGCGGCGGTCACGTCGTCGCCAGCCGGCCCTGCCTCCGGCTGCGGTGGCAGGCCAGCGTTCTGCCAGCTCATACCTCCGTCAAAGGAGAGGTAGGTCACGATCAACTCAGGGGTCGCGGGTGAGGCCTGACAGGCGACTAGGAGCTGGCGAGGGTCGCGGGGGTTGACTGCGACCGACGGGCCGACATGGTCCCGGTAGCGGTCGTGACTGACGCGGACGTTCGGTCCGACCCCGCTGGTAGTCCCGGGCTCTGTGGAGACTCTGCGCTGTGCGGAGATTCTGCGCTGTGCGGTGACTCTGCGCTGTGCGGTGACTCTGTGTTCTGTGGTGATCCTGCGTTGTCGCAGGAGGGGAGCGCCGCCAGGGCCGTTGCGGCCACTCCGCCCCGGAGCAGGCTCCGACGGGAGATCTGATGGTCGGCCCGTGGTAGCGAGGGGTGTTCACTCATCGCTGGCTGCAGCCTTCAAGCCGGAGGTTTGCAAGCAGTGCCATCGCTACTCCTTTTGACTTGCTGTCGTCGTCTTGCCGTCAGAGTTCAGCCTGCTGTTGATGGGCCGGCACCGGAACTGGCCAACCGCCGACAGCCGAGGCAATGAAGCCGCGTAGCCGGCGTGGATTGAGGCTGTCGGTCGTGCTCGATGTCCTCTTCATGGTTGGCCGGGGAGTTCGACCTAGTGCGAACGAGCTTCGAAGAAACCGCGAATATCGGCGTTCCGGCGGCGTCGGTGAGCGAGACTGTGCTGGTGCGCGCAGTCTCGGACTCGGCCGGGCCGCTTGTGCTCGTCGTGGAGGACGAGCCCGAGATCGCCGCGCTGATGCGGGATTTCCTGGAGGCGGGCGGTTTTCGCGTCGTGCTCGCCGTCGACGCCGAAGAGGCGGTAGTGGCGCTCCGGACGGCGCCGGACTGCGTGCTGCTCGACGTGATGCTGCCGGGCGCCTCGGGCTTCGACCTCTGCCGGGACGTCCGCTCCGCCTCCGACGTCCCGGTCCTGTTCCTGAGCGCCCGCGACGGCGACGCCGACAAGCTACGCGGGCTCGGGCTCGGTGCCGACGACTACATCGTCAAGTCTGTGACCCCAGCGGAGGTCGTCGCCCGCGTCAAAGCCGTCTTGCGCCGGTCAAGCGCGGGTCGCGGCCAGGGGCGGCTTCGCTTCGGCGGCCTTGAGGTTGATCTCGGCGCGCACGAGGTCCTCGTGGCCGGCAAGCTGGTGCGGATGACCGCCCGCGAGTTCGAATTGCTCCGGGTGTTCGTCAGCATCCGCGCCAGGTATTCAGCCGCGAGCATCTTTTCGAGCTGGTGTGGGGAAGCCACGGTGATCGCAGCGCGGTCTCGGTCTACGTCAGCCGGGTGCGGGAGAAGATCGAGAACAACCCGGCCGATCCCCGGTACATCGTCACCGTCTGGGGTGCCGGCTACCGGTTCGACGGCGGTCTTGCGCACAACGTCGTGGGATGAGACGTCTCCGCGCCTCGGTTCGCGTCGCGCTGGCCGTCTGCGTGCTCGCGCTGGTCCTGCTCGCCGCCGGGGCGACGGCCGCGGGCTACCTCGTCGAAGCCCACAACCAGCGCAGCGACCGGGCCCACCGACTGGCCGCCGCCGCGGCCTATCTGGAGCACGGCGCGACACAGGCCGGTACGACGCGCTGGCAACAGGACCTAACCCGAACGCTCACTGCGCTCGGGCTGGGGGCGCAGCTGACGCTGGTCCGGCCGGGCGGCAAGCGCGTCGTCTACATGAGCAACGGCCGCGTTGCGGCGGCGACGCGGTCTCAACGTCGATCGATCCGCCATGCCCCCGCCACGACCCCATCGAGTCGCAGCGCCACTCAGCCGAACGCGACCTACCTGTTCCGGCTCGACCGGGGGTCGGAAACCCTCGCGCTCGATCTTTACGCTCCCTCGCTGGATCGTACGCGGCCGTTGCTCGTCGCCCTCGCGTCCGGACTTGCCGCCATCCTCGCCGGTGCGGTGCTGCTGATCTGGGCGGCAAGCCACTGGCTCGTCGCCCCGCTTCGCCGCCTGAGTGTGCAAGTCGACGCGATCGCTGGCGGCGACCCGTTCAAGGCGCGCGCCACCTCACCGATCCGGGAAGTCGAGAACGTCGCCACAGCCGTCGCAGGCATGGCCGCCCGGCTCGCGCAGACCGCCGAGTACGACGCGCGACTCGAGGCCGAGCGACGCCTCCTCGTCAGTTCGATCGCCCACGACCTCCGCACCCCCCTCTTCGCGCTGCGCGGCTACCTCGACGCAATCGCAACTGGCATCGGCAACCCCCGCCAGCGGCTCGACCGAGCACGAGCAAAGGCCCAGCAGATCGACCGACTCGTTACCGGCCTGTTCGACTACGCGCGCGCCGACATCGACGAGCGGCCGCGCCTGCAAACCACAGACCTCGCTGAGGCGGTCACCGATGCGACCGCCGCTTTCGAGCTCGCAGCCGGCGAGCGTGGCGTCAAGCTCCAAGTGACGGCTCACACTCGGCCCTCGGTGACGATCGACCGCGACGGGTTCGAACGGGCACTCGCGAACGTCCTCGACAACGCGTTGCGTCACACGCCGCGTGGAGGAACCGTTGACATCGCCCACGGCGACGACGCGGATCATGCCTTCGTGCGCGTCATCGATGACGGTCCGGGCATCGCGCCCGACCTGCTTCCCCACCTGTTCGAGCTGACGGCCCGCACCGCAAGCAGCAGCCGCATTGAGGGAGCTGGCCTCGGACTCACAATCGCGGCCCGCCTGCTCAGGAACCAAGGCAGCACGATCGACGCGGCAAACGCACCCCCGCGCGGCGCGATCCTGACGCTCCGGCTTCCGCTGAAGGTCGCAGAGCCCCCCACTGGCAACGCGCCATAACAGCGCGACCGCACGGCTGCCGATGAGCAGTTAATGCAAACCTGCTCTCGCATGGCAAAGCCCGCCCGACCTAGGCGTCGTAGTCGACCGTGAGCTGATCGGTGACCGGCAGCGACTGGCAGGTGAGCACGAAGCCCGCGTCCAGCTCAGCTTGCTCGAGGGCGAAGTTCCGGCGCATCCGGACCTCGCCGGACACCAGCCGGGCGCGGCAGGTGCCGCACACCCCGCCCTTGCACGCGAACGGCAGGTCCGGTCGCGCCAGCTGGGCGCCGTCGAGGACTGGCGTGTCCGCGGCAATCGTCGTCGTTGTCGTCCGGCCGTCCAGGACAACGGTGACCTCGCAGCCGCCGGTCAGCGGCTGTTCTTCGTGCCGTTCCTGTTCGGGTGGGGTCTCCTCCACGTAGAACAGCTCCCGGTGAACCCGCTCGGCCGATACGCCCAGCTCTGCCAGCACCGCGATGGCGTCGGTGACCATCCCGTACGGTCCGCACAGCCACCAGTGGTCGACAGCCGTCACGTCGCACATCACCGGCAGCAGCCGGCGGAGCCTGTCCGCATCGAGACGTCCGCTGAACAGCTCCACTTCCTGCGGTTCGCGCGACAGCACGTGCGCGAGCTGCAGCCGGACCGGATAGCTGTCCTTCAGGTCGGCGACCTCGTCGGCGAACATGACCGAGTCGGCCCGCCTGTTCCCGTACAGCAGCGTTGCCTCGGACTCCGGGTTGGCCAGCGCTGACGCCGTGATCGACAGAACCGGCGTGATACCTGACCCGGCGGCGATCAGCACGTGACTACCCGGCTCCTGCAGGTTCGCCGTAAACGAGCCGGACGGCGGCTGCACCTCGATGCGGTCACCGGGCCGCAGTTCGCGAACGAGCCAGCCGGACACCGCGCCGCCGGGTACCTCGCGAACCCCGATCCGCGGCAGTCGCCCGGCCGGGGAGCAGATCGAGTAGGACCGGCGCTCGTCCCTGCCGTCAATGGTCCGCCGCACCGTCAGCGACTGACCGGGCAGGAAGCTGAATACGTCAGCCAGGTCGTCCGGAACATTGAAAGTAACGGCGACCGCGTCGTCGCAGAGCCGCTCGATGCTGGCAACGGTCAGCTCGTGGAACTGACGCCGAGCGGCCCGGGAGCGCTGGTCAGCGATCGCGGTCACGGTCAGATCTCCTTGACGTGCTCGAACGGCTCGGCGCACGCCTCGCACCGGTACAGGTCCTTGCACGCCGTACTGCTGAAGGCGGCCGTTCGCCGGGTGTCTGCCGATCCGCAGGCCGGGCAGGAAACCGTTTCTGGGCTCGGGCTGAGCGTGAGCGGCACCGGTCCGGCCGCCCGACGCGGGGCGGCACCCGGCGGCGCGATCCCCGCAGCCGCGAGCTTCCGGCGGCCCTCAGCCGTGATCCAGTCAGAGGTCCAGGCCGGGCTGAGCACCATGCGCACCTCGACGTCGCCGAATCCCGCGGCACCCAGCCGCCCGGACACACCTTGCTGGATCTCGCGCATCGCCGGGCAGCCCGAGTACGTAGGGGTCAGCGAGACAACGACTCGGCCACTGTCCACGGTCACCTCACGCAGGATGCCGAGATCGCCAACGGTCAGCATCGGCAGCTCCGGGTCAGGCGCAGACGCCGCGACCTGCCGTGCCCTGGCTGCCAGGTCCGGTCCACGGCCTACCATGTCGCCTCCGGCAGCGCGCGGGCCACGCTCTGCAGCTCCGCCAGCAAGAAGCCCATCGCCTCGGTGTGCACTCCGTCGCGGCCGGCCTGACCGGATACGCCGGCCAGGCCCGGCCTGTCTGGCCAGTCCAGGCCTGCCTGCCCGAGCACCTGCGCGAGCACGACGTCGAACTCCGGGCGCAGGCCCGACGCGTCAACCGCGACGCCTGCGCCGGCCAGCCGCTGCTCGAGCGCAGTCGGCTCGAACAACTCAGCGGTGAACAGCGCGACTGCCGCCAGCGCGGCCACCGTCCTGGCCCGCGAGTAATCGGTGCCGTCGCCGAGCCTGATCAGCCACTGCGCCGCGTAGTCGCGGTGGTAGGTGACTTCCTTGACGCCTTGCACGGCCACTGCCGCAAGCACTGGGTCCGCGGAGGCTCGCAACCGGTCCAGCAGCGCCAGCCGCCAGGTACTGAACACCAGCAACCGGGCGATCAGGCCGGCGAAATCGGCGTCGGTGATCTCGGCCAGCCGGACATTGCGGAACTCACGCTCCGCGCGGCCGTA
Organism: uncultured Actinomycetota bacterium; assembly: GCA_963787665.1. GTDB lineage: Bacteria > Actinomycetota > Actinomycetes > Streptosporangiales > Streptosporangiaceae > JAJYUU01. Next base: position 907,399 of record CAWBDZ010000011.1, on the reverse strand, counting down.
CGCGAAGTCATCCTCGGTCCGGTCCGAACCGTCCGCCTTGCCTGCCCGCGCCAGCAGCAGTCGGGCCTGCCCGAGCAGGTCGAGTGCGATGTTGGCGAGCGCGGTGTCCTCTTCCAGCTCCGGCGCTCTAGCCAGCCATTGCTGCAGCCGGTGGGACATGATCAGCGCGTCGTCGCCGAGCATCAGGCAGTACGCGGCCAGCTCGGCGCCGTCGATCCCGGCTGGCATGGTGGTATCCACTCCGGCCAGCGGGTCGGTGAAACCCGTGCCGAACGCCCACCGGTGACCGGTGTCGGACTCCTCGGTGATCGCCTCGTAGGCGGTGTCGAAGCCCATGTCAGATGTGCGGAACCGAGTCGGGGATGTCATAGAAGGTGGGGTGCCGGTACACCTTGTCGCCGCTTGGCGCGAAGAACGGATCCTTCTCATCCGGGCTGGACGCAGTGATGTCGGCGGCCTTGACGACCCAGATACTGACGCCCTCGTTCCGGCGCGTGTACAGATCGCGCGCGTGGTGCAGTGCCATGGTCGCGTCTGCGGCGTGCAGCGAGCCGACATGGACGTGGTTGAGGCCGCGCTTGCTGCGCAGGAACACCTCGAACAACGGCCAGTTCGATCGGGGCTGCGCGGCTGCCGCTGGCGTGTCGCTACCGGTTGCCGGACCACTCATCGTCATACCGCCGCCTCCGTTTGTCGCGCCGCCTGCTTGGCTGCATGCGCCGCCGCTGCTTCCCGGACCCAGGCGCCGCCTTCGTGCGCCGCTCGCCTGGCTGCTAGCCGCTGCTGGTTACAGGGCCCGTTACCAGCAATAACGCGCTTGAACTCGGCCCAGTCTGGCTGACCGAAGTCGTGATGGCCGCGCTCGTCGTTCCAGCGCAGCTGCGGATCGGGAAACGTGACACCGAGCGCCTCAGCCTGCGGGACGCTCATGTCCACAAACCGCTGGCGCAGTTCGTCGTTGGTGTGCCGCTTGATACGCCAGCGCATCGACTGCTCGGTGTTCGGCGACTCGGCGTCCGGCGGGCCGAACATCATCAGCGACGGCCACCACCACCGGTTCGTGGCGTCCTGCACCATCTCGCGCTGGGCCGGGGTGCCGCGCATCATGGTCAGCAGCAATTCGTAGCCCTGGCGCTGGTGGAACGACTCTTCCTTGCAGATCCGGATCATCGCCCGCGCGTACGGGCCGTAGGAAGACCGGCACAGCGGCACCTGGTTGCAGATCGCGGCGCCGTCGACCAGCCAGCCGATGACGCCGACGTCGGCGAACGTAAGCGTCGGGTAGTTGAAGATCGATGAGTACTTCTGCGCGCCGGTGATCAGCCGGTCAGTGAGGTCGGCCCGGTCGGCGCCAAGCGTCTCGGCGGCCGAGTACAGGTAGAGCCCGTGGCCGGCCTCGTCCTGGACCTTGGCCAGCAGGATCGCCTTGCGGCGCAGCGACGGCGCCCTAGTCACCCAGTTGCCCTCGGGCTGCATGCCGATGATCTCCGAGTGAGCATGCTGAGCGATCTGCCGGATCATGGTCTTGCGATAGGCGTCCGGCATCCAGTCTCGCGGCTCGATCCGCCGGTCGCGGGCGATCGTTTCCTCGAAGTACCGCTCCAGTTCGTCGGTGCTAGCCCCCGCGGCGCTAGCCCTCGTGGCGCTAGCCGAACCTGCGGTGCCAGCCGGCTCGGTCGGTGCGGTCATCGCGCTCCTTATTAACCGATCATTCGGTCAGTAATTATAGCGCGCCAGCGGGCCGTGCCAGCGCAAGCGCCCGCTCCGTCCCGACCATGCCGCCGCTAGTGGCAGGCTGTAACGGTGATGAACGCCGCGGTTAGCGAGGCTGCCGCCCGGGTCCACGGCCAGGTTCAGGCGCTGGGCGGCGGCGGGCTTGGCCACTGGATCATCAGGCTCTTCATCTGGCATGAGATCTGGCGTTTGGTCCGATATATCTGGCGAATCCCGACCTTTGGTCCGTTCATTGCGGTGCTTATCGTCGCCGTGTTCGTCGGCCTGCTCATCTGGCGGCAGCAGCGCGGTCCCCGCCGACAGCGCGGCGCTGGAACCGGCCCTCGCGACTGGTAACCCTGCCCGGTCAGCCTGTCCCGGCCTGCATCGTCGCATCGATATCAGTGACAACGCCGCTCACTCCGACTTCGATGACCTTCGCCGCGGCTACAGATGCAGCGTCCCGCCACCATTGCGTAGCCATTCCAGTCAGACCACAGCCTGACTGGAACTCGATCCGGTAGCGTCCGGGCGTAAGGTCGCCCAACGTGTAGCTGCCCTTGCCGGTCACCGCATACACGGCGCGTAGATACGTAGAGACCGGGACGGCGCTCACGCAAATCCCCGTTAGCGGACTGCTGCCGGGCCCGTCCACGGTGCCCGTAACCGTACCGTCAAGACCGAGCGCCGCGTTCACCCCGCTGCGGGTACGCCCCGCGATAACCCTGATCACCGTCGCGCTCCCGCTGCCGCCTACCTGGTTAAACCACCGGGCAGCAAGGTTGGCCGGGCCGTAGGAGCAGCCCGGATCGCCGAGGCGGACCTTGTAGCGGCCGGGTACAAGGCTGGTGAGCACGTAGTTCCCGGACCGACCCGTAGCACCATACGACTCAGCCCCGCGAGGCGACGGAAAAGCTTCAACGCAGGCGCCCGGCACGCCGCGCCCGCCGGGTCCGGTCACCCGGCCGGAAATGGAGCCGCCCTCGCGGAGCGAACCATCCACACCGCTGGTGACGTGACCCGCTGTCACCCGTACCCTGCGTGGGAGCTGGCGGGAGGCGAGATTATCCGAGCCGCAGTACGGGGCGCCAGTCTGGACGAGCACGTGATAAGTGCCGGTGCCGAGGCCACCGATACGGTACGCACCGTGTGCATTGGTAGTGGCGCCACTCGCGTACAACGGCCCAGGTGATACAGCCGTGACGCAGACTCCGCGGGCTGGCGCCCCGGTGGCGGCGATGCTGATGCGGCCAGAGATGCTGCCGCCGGTCGTCAGGGCCATGCTGATCCGCTTCGTCGTATGCCTAGCGCGCACACTGACCACGCCTGGGTACTGAGCGGCAGCGAGGCCGCCACCGCAGTCGGTCGCAGACACCGTGTACTTGCCTGGAGCAAGGCCGGAGATGTCATATGGGGCGCCGAACGCGAACTCGTCGCCCCCTCCCGCATAGCCAGTCCGGTTGTTGATCGCGGTCACACAAGCGGACGCCGCCGGCTGGCGCTTATAACTGACTTCGCCAGTAATCGATCCGCCGGGGGTGACGACCGCGTTGATGCCAGAGAACGTAGTTGCACTGGGAACGCTGATCAGGCCCGCTGTGTTGGAGGTTAGCTGGGACTTGAACCACTGCGGCGCGGCGATGTTGCTCGGCCATTGGCAGCCGCTGTAGAACCCCACGGCGTACTGGCCCGCCGCGAGGTTTTTGATCACATAGGCGCCGTTCACGGTCACCGTCTCGGCGCCCAGATCGGCAACGGGAAGGCCGAGGGAACCAGGGCTGACAACCGTGACGCAAACGCCTGCAAGCTTCTTCCCGGCCGGGTTGGTCACGTGGCCGGCGATGCTCGAACCCGGCAGCATCGCCGCATTCACCCCGCTGGTGTCATGGCCGGGGGTGATCCGCAGGCTAACCGCGCCACCCTGGCTGGACGCCTTGGGGTACCACTGGGGCGCGAAGCTTCCCTTGCTGCCACAGCCGCCAGCGAAGGCTACGGTTATCCGGCAGGCTGCCAGCTGGTCTATCCGGAACCGGCCGGTTGCGCGGGTAACAGCAAAGTCGCCGTTGTCATCGCCGACGCAGATGCCGCGCAGCGGTTTCCCAGTCGTCGCGTCGGTAACCTTCCCTGACACTATTCCGCCGCGCAGCAGGTAAACGTTGATGCCGGCCACCGTCTTGCCATCGGTCACCTTGACCTTCGCGGGATAGTACGCCGTCGTGTAATTTCCGTTGTTATCGCAGCCGGGGTTGACCCCGACCCCGTAGGTCCCAGGGGGAATGCCCTGAAGCAAATAGCTGCCGTCGGACCGTGAGGGCGTCAGCGGGAGGTTCTCGAATGGGTTGGTGGCCGAATATGCCCAGACGCACATGCCCCGGATTGGCTTGCCGGATTTGTTACGCAGTCTGACTTCGCCGCTGATGCTGCCGAGCTTGGTGAGCTTCCCGTTAATATCACGTGTCACCCGGCCGAGCCTGACCCGGATGGGCTGGGCGTGGGTCAAAGTCTGGGCGTGTGGCCACCAAGCCGAGTTGTAGTCGGCGGACTGGGGCCCGCAACCAGGGAGGAACAGGACACGGTAGCCGCCACTAGGGTCGAGACCCCGGATCCGGTACCTGCCGTTGGCTGCCGTGACCGCCTGATTGACCTCGCTGCCCTTCCGAGTCGTGAGCAGGACGCAGACGCCCTTCAGCTTTCGGCCGGACCGTCCAGTAACGGTTCCCGTCACCTCTCCCTCGGCACGCATGACGGCACTGATCCGGCGGGTGATCTTGCCCGCCTTGATCCTGACCTTGTTGGCAGTAACACTGGAGAACTTGTCTTTGTACCACTCCGGGGCCCACGGACCAGTTGGCAAGAATCCGTTGCACGTCGATGTGAAGTCGACTACGTAGCGGCCAGGGGGGATAGAGCCGAGGCCGAGGCGGTAAGTCCCGTTTCGTGAGGTGGACATGCCTTCACCCCACCCCCGGCCCCACAGGGTGACGCAGATCCCGGCCAGCGGGCGGCCGGCCGGGCTTGTCACCTTGCCAGAGAGTCCGCCAGTTGGCTGACCAGCCAGTCGGCTGCGCATGCTGCTGGGGCTGGTCAGCCGGCCAGCAGGAGGCGCGGCGACCACTCCAACGGCAGCCAGTGCGGCCTGCCGGGCTTGTGCAGGCGTGGCTGACCGCATCGTCACCGAAGGCAACGCGGTCAGCGGACCAACCGAGATCGCTGCCGCGCGCGTAGGGAGGTAACGGCCGGGCGACTGGCAGTCTCGATATTGGATGGTGTACGCCCCGGCACGGGGGACGGACAGCTCATAACGACCGTCGGCAGGGGTCACGGCGAACGACCGCCCGACGGCGGCGGACGCCGTCACGCAAACCCCGCTCATCGCACCGCCCCGAGGGCCGCGCACGGTGCCTGCCAGCAGGTGAACGGCTGCCAGACCGAGTGGCTGCGCCGCATGGCCAACCTTCGGGCCCGTCGCCGGGTGTGGCTGGCTGTCTGCACCGGCAAAGCCTTGGCCGAGCCCACCAGCAGCGGCTTGCGCCGAGGCAATCATCGCGCCGGGCACAGCGGTGCCGAGCAGCCCTATGGCCAATGAGGCGGTCAGCAAGAATCGACGTGGGGGCACGGCCGGATCATATGACGCCTATTTACTGTAAAAATAGATTCTCGGCTCATGAGTTTTACGTAAGCGCTGCTGCGATCCGGTCGGCTCGTTATTCAGGCGGCCAGTGCTTAGCCACCATCGTGAGCACGTCGTACTTGGCGACCGATGCGCCATCCTGGTTCGTGACGTCGGTGTCCCAGCGCACCTCGCCGTGCTCCGCGTCCTCCCGCGGGATGATCTGCTTGCAGGTCAGCGTCACCGTGAGGTCGTCGCCGGGGTACACCGGCGTGAGGAAACGCAGGTTTTCCACCCCGTAGTTGGCGAGTACCGGGCCCGGATCGGGGTCGACGAAGAGGCCGGCCGCGAACGAGAGCACCAGGTAGCCGTGTGCGACCCGGCCGTCGAAGAACGGGTTGGCCTGGGCTGCCTCTTCATCCATATGCGCATAGAAGGTGTCGCCGGTGAATTCGGCGAAATGCTCGATGTCCTCCAGCGTCACCCGCCGCGGGCCGGCCACCACAGTATCGCCCGGCCGCAGGTCGGCCAGCGACTTGCGGAACGGGTGGCCGCCGCTGGTGTCGCGGGCCGCGCCCGGTACCCATTGGCCCGTGACGGCGCTAAGTACTCGCGGACTAGCCTGCACTGCGGTGCGCTGCATGTAATGCAGCACGCCGCGAATGCCGCCTAGCTCCTCGCCGCCGCCCGCCCGGCCCGGGCCGCCGTGCACAAGCTGAGGCAGCGGCGAGCCATGCCCGGTCGACTCGGCCGCGTCGTCGGTGTCGAGCACCAGCAGCCGGCCATGCCACGGCGCGAGCCCTAGCACCACATCGCGGGCAAACGCGGCGTCCGCAGTCACGACCGACCCGGCCAGGCTGCCGCGGCCGCGCGCGGCCAGCTCGATCACCTCGTCGGTGCCGGCGTATCCGATGATCGTCGCCACCGGGCCGAACGCCTCGATCTCGTGCGGCTCGGGCAGGCTCGCGTCGTCGCTGCGCAGCAGCAACGGGGAAATGAACGCGCCGCGCTCGGCGTCAGCGCCCACCACCTCGACGTGCTCGGGATCGCCATATACCAGCCGCGCCGCGGCCAGCAGGCCCTTGACGCTGCGCCGCACTTCCTCGCGCTGCTCCAGGCTGGCCAGCGCGCCCATCCGCACGCCTTCCGCCGCCGGATTACCAACGACGATCTTCGCAAGCCGTTCGCGCACGGCTTCGGTGACCGCATCTGTCACCGTCGCCGGAACAAAGACGCGACGGATCGCGGTGCACTTCTGGCCCGCTTTGACGGTCATCTCGGTAACGAGCTGCCGTACGTACAGTTCGAATTCGGCGCTACCGGGCGCGGCGTCCGGACCCAGGATCGAGCAGTTCAGCGAGTCGGCCTCGGCGTTGAACCGCACCGCCCGGCCGACGACGACCGGATGTGCACGCAGCTTGCGCGCTGTCGCCGCCGACCCGGTGAATGACACCAGGTCCTGCTCGGTCAGGTGGTCGAACAGGTCGCCGACGCTGCCGCAGATCAGCTGTACCGACCCCTCGGGCAGCAACCCGGACGAGATCATCAGCTCGACAAGCCGCGCCGTCAGGTAAGCGGTCTGGCTCGCGGGCTTGATCAAGCTGGGTACCCCCGCCACGAACGCCGGCGCGAACTTCTCCAGCGGTCCCCAGACGGGGAAGTTGAAGGCATTCACCTGCACGGCCACGCCGCGCAGTGAGGTCATGATGTGCTGCCCGGCGAACTGGCCGGACTTCCCGAGCGGCTCAACCGCGCCATCCAGGTAGACAGTGTCGTTAGGCAGTTCACGCCGTGCCTTGCTGGCGTAACCCAGCAGCACGCCGATGCCGCCGTCGACATCGAACTTGGAATCGCCGAGGGTCGCGCCGGTCCGAGCCGACAGGGCGTACAGCTCGTCGCGGTGCTCTCGCAGCTGAGAGCCGAGCGCCTTCAGCAGCCCGGCGCGCTGATGGAAGGTGAGCTCGCGCAGCGCTAGCCCGCCGACCGACCGTCCGTACGCGAGCGCACTGCCCATGTCCAGGCCGTCGGCGGAGATCCGGGCGACTTCCTCCCCCGTGACGGCATCGAGTACCGGCCGTCCTTCCCCGGTCCCGGTGGTCCAGTTTCCGGTCACGTAACTGCGCAGCAGCGTCATTGCTTGCTCCTCGCCCGCCGTACCTTCTGCCCGGCCGTCCACCTGGACATGAGCCTAATGCTCGGTCCGTGGTAGGCAGTAATACCGACCGGCCGTTCGGTAAGATATCTTGTCCGCATGGCGCATGGCCTGCCCGGTCGAATTCCGTCAGCCCCGCGGCGCGGCAGGCCGGGATATGACCTGGAGTCCCTGCTTGCGATTGCCGTGACGGTCTTCAACGAGCGCGGGTATGACGGCACCAGCATGGAGGACTTGTCGCGACGGCTGGGCATCTCCAAGTCCTCGATCTATTACCACGTCACGAGCAAGGAAGACCTGCTCGCGCTGGCCCTTGACCGGGGGCTGGACGGGCTGTTCGCGGTGGCGGAGCAGGTCATCGCCAGTGATGAACTCGCTATCGAGCGCCTGGAACGGCTCGTCCGCGGCAGCGTGGCGGTACTCGCCGATCGCTTGCCCTACGTGACCCTGCTATTGCGAGCTAGGGGCAACAGCGATACCGAACGGCGTGCGCTCGCCCGCCGGCGCCAGTTTGACGACATAGTCGCCGACCTGGTCAAGGAGGCCGAGCGCGACGGCGACATCCGGCCCGACGTTGATCCGGCCGTGACCGCAAGGTTGCTGTTCGGCATGATTAACTCGCTGGTCGAGTGGTACCGGCCGGGCAGCGGGGTACGGGCCGCGCAACGGCTCGCCGACGAGGTCTGCGCGGTGGCGTTTGACGGCCTGCGCATCCGCCGCGAAGCCAGCTCCTGAACGTTGTCGGTTGCGGTGACGTGCCAGCGACACCGGAACCCACAACGTCGAGAGCCGGTCCCCGGCTAGCTACCGATGGCCAGCAGATGCGCGCGTTCAGCCTCGGTCAACTGGGCAGCCACCGCCAGCGCACCAGCGTTGGCGTGTACCTGCCCAGGCCGCGTTGCGCCGAATAGCAGGGTGCTGACGGACGGATTCAGCAGCGCGAACGCCAGGGCTAGCTGCGCTGGGTCCCGGTCAAGCTCAGTCGCCAGCGCCGCAAGCTCACGGCCGGCCGCCGCCCCGGCGGCGTAACGAGGCGCGCCGAGCTGGCCAGCGGCCCGGCCGACCTCATCGTCGTCGGCGTATTTGCCGGTCAGAACTCCGCCGGCCAACGCGTACGAGGCGACGATTGCGATGCGGTGGTCGGCCGCGACGCGCTGTAGCTGAGAGTTCTCTACCGCTCCCCTGCTGACGAGGCTGTAGGGCAGCTGGGTCGCACACGGGCCTGGCACCTCACTGCGAATTGCGACTCTGCAGGCTTGCTCCATCAGCTCGGCCGGCCAGTTCAGCGTTCCCCACGCCCGGGCCAGGCCAGCTGCGACGAGACTAGTGATCATTTCGACCGCCGCCTCGAGTGAAACGCCATCAGGCGGGACCTCGGAATAGATCAAGTCGACGTACTCCAGGCCCATGCGTTGAAGGGACCCGGTCAGTTCCTCGGCGGGCGTCTGGCCGGGCCAGAACTCCCACCAGAGCTTGTTCGATATGACAGCCTCGTCGCGGCGCCACCCGGCTGCGCGAAACAACTCGCCGAAGACGATCTCGGAATAGCCACTCGGGATCGGCGCGTCGCCCGTCTCGTCGTTGTAACGGGCATCATCGAGGAAGGTCACGCCGACCTCCTGGGCGGCGCGCATCACGGCAATTCCTTGCTCGCGCGGTATCCGCTCGTAGGTACGCCATGATCCGAGCGCCATCCGGCTGACCCGCAGTTCGCTGGAGCCTAGCGGGACGACGGGCATCCCCGGGCTTGCTATCCAACCCGGTCCGTTCTGTTCAGGCATCGCGTGCTCCGATTAACACTCCCGGCGGCCTGTGCCGACGACTGCCGGGCCGCCGGGCCGCCGGGCAGGATGACAGTGGCTCCTAGGGTGGCACCGAAGGGACAATACGGTGTTACTCGATCGCCTGGCCGTGCCGATCGCGCTGGCTCCATTGGCAGGTGGGCCAGGCACACCACAGCTCGCTGCGGCGGTCAGCAGCGCGGGCGGCCTGGGCTTCGCGGCGCTGGCCGACGAAGCAAGGGCCGCCATAGCTGCGGCCGCGGCGCGTCTGCGTCGGTAGGTACCCCGGCGCTCACTACCCGACGGCCACCTCGGATCCGCCGCCCCTCGCGGCCGGGCCGATCGCGGCGAAACCCCCGCCGCGCTTAGCGATTGTGTAAGGGCCGTTGAAACCGTCGACGGACGTGTCAGCCACTGGCGGGCCCGCGTTCTTACCACTAGACAGCCTTACGATCACACCGTGCCCGCCTGCCGCCGCGCCCGAGGCCCGGCAGGTGACGCCGGCGCACTCGATCCCGGAGAAGTCAGCGGTCTCCGTCTGCACGTGCCCGGCCAATCCGCGATTAACCGTGACCACGATCCCGGCAGCTTGACCTGCGGATCCGGCGGTGTAGCACCTGGACGCGCTGACGCAGGACACGCCGTAGAAGAAATCGTTGCGGACAAGGTGTTGCTTCCCGGGCTTTCCGTGGCTCATGGGCAGCAGGAACCCGGCCGGGTTGGGCGACGTAAGGCTGTAATATCCGACGGCCAAGCAACTCGCCTTCCAGCACGAGATGCCCCCAACGACGGTTCCCGTCGACCCACGCTTACCAGCGACCTTGTGCACCGTCAGCTTCTTCCCGTTCCAGGTGCCGATCTCGATGGCGTTTGGGATCACGAAGATGTTGTTGCCCAGGACGCCGCAAGAGGTCATGCTGGCGCACGAGATGCTGCTGATTGACACCCCGGATGGTTCCGATACCTTCAGCACTGCGGCAACCCTGCCCGCTGCGCCGATCCGCACGAGCACGAGGTTCGCGCCGCCGTTTTGCAGGCCTATGGCCCAGCAGCCGGCACTTGACGGGCAGCTCACCGACTCCAGGGTCTGGGACGCCGCCACCGCGGAGATATGCCCTGGCCTTCCGCCGGTCAGTGCCACGACGTCGCCATGGCCGTTGGAACCGCGGGCGCCAGAACCGACCGCTACGCAGCGCGAGGCCGTCATGCACGCGATGGCGTTCTCGTTTCCGCTGATCGGATGGTTAGTCAGCGCCGCGGATGCGGCCTGAGCTCCGGTAACTGACAGCGCTAGGGCGCCCCCGGCCAGTGTGCACGCGGTCCCTACCGTGGCCGCTACCCGGCCTAGTCGTCTTAGCAGCATGAGTGTGATGGTAAGTCGGGACACTCGAGCAGACTAGAGTTTCGCGTGCGCTAGCTGGCATTATGCCGCTCAAAAGCAATCGTTAGGGGAACGTGGCCGTGCCGAACAGCAGCAGTAACGAAGGTGTCCAGCCGCCGGGGGACCTGTTCTCGATTGACGGCAAGGTCGCGGTCGTGACCGGAGGATCGCGCGGGATCGGGGCCATGATCGCCGATGGTCTGGTCCGCGCGGGCTGCCGCGTCTACATCACGGCGCGTAAAAAGGATGCCTGCGACGCCAAGGCCGCCCAACTGTCGGCATTCGGCGACTGCATATCGGTTCCGCTCGACCTGGCCGCACGCGGCGGAGTCGACCAGCTACTCAGCGTCATCAATGACCGCGAAGACAAGCTGCACATCCTGGTGAATAACGCCGGGGCTACCTGGGGCGCGCCGCTTGAAGATTATCCGCTGGAAGCGTTCGACAAACTCTGGAACGTCAACGTCAAGGCGCTGTTCGAGCTGACCGTGCGCAGCCTGCCCCTGCTGCGGGCCGCAGCGAGCCGGGAGGATCCCGCCCGGGTGATCAACATCGGCTCCATCGACGGCCTCGGCGTGCCAGCCATGGAGACCTATGCCTACAGCACCACCAAAGCTGGCGTGCACATGCTCACCCGGCACCTGGCCAGCAAGCTAGCGGCCGAGTCGATCACCGTCAACGCGATCGCTCCCGGTCCGTTCGACAGCAAGATGATGGCGTTCGCGCTCGACGATCCGCAAACCAGGGCGGCGATCGCGACCAGCGTCCCGCTAGGCCGTGTCGGCCATCCCGATGACATGGCCGGCACGGCCATCTTCCTTGCCTCACGGGCGGGGCGTTACCTGACCGGTGCTGTGATCCCGGTCGATGGCGGACTGGCCAGCCTGCGGCGCTGATGATTGCCGGGCTAGTCCGCGTCGGCGGTTCCTTCGCTCATGATCAAGTCGCGGCGAGCACGGCGCCGATCCGGCGTAGCTGAGCGGTCGCCCCGCCGAGAGCGAACTCGTTGAACTTTGCGGCGACAAAGTACCGGTGCACGTCGCCGTCCATGTCAATGCCCACGCCGCCATGCACGTGCACCGCGGTGTGCGCGACACGGTGCCCGCCCTCGGCGGCCCAGAACTTGGCCGTGGCCAGCTCGGTCTCGCACGGGAGACCGCTGGCGAGCCGCCAGGCGGCCTGCCAGAGAGTCAGCCTGATCCCCTCGACATCGATGAAGCCATCCGCCAGCCGCTGCGCGACGGCCTGGAAGCTGCCGATCGGTTTGCCGAACTGCTCCCGGGTGCGCGCGTATGCCGCGGTGAGTTCCAGCGCCCGTTCGGCGACGCCCAGTTGCAATGCGCACAGGCCGGCCGTAGCACGCGCAGCTAGCCAGCTAACCGCGCCGTCTGACGCGAGCAGCCGGCCGGCCGGAATCACGGCGCCGGCCAGCTCCACCTCCGCAGTCGCATCACCACCGGTGACCTGCTGGCGCCGGACAGTCACGCCTGGGTCAGCCGGCTCGACAAGAAACACCGCCACTCCCGAGGCCGTGGTCGCGGGCACCAGCAACAACTCGGCCAGGGCTCCGGCAGGCACTGCAGTCTTGGCCCCAGTCAGCCGCCAGCCGTCGGCTGTCTGCTCGGCTGTGGTCACCGGAGAGCACGGGTCATCGCTGTCCTCCTCGGCGAGCGCAGCAGCCAGGATGACTTCGCCGCGCCCGGCCGGGTCGGCCCAGCGCTGCTGCTGTTCGGCTGTGCCGAATGTTGTCAACGCTGCGGCACCGAGCACGATCGAGGACAAGTACGGTGCCGGTGCCACCGCCCGCCCGATCTCGATCAGTACGCTGCATTGCTCCAGCAACCCGAGTCCAGCGCCCCCGGCCGACTCCGGCAATGCCGCGGACAGGATGCCCGCCTTGGCCAACTCGCCCCACAGCGCACCGTCAAAGCGGGTCTGTTCGGCCTCTATCTCCCGTTGTCGCTGCGGCGTAACGAGATCGGTGAGGATCTGCCTGGTCAGCGCACCGAGTTCGTCCTGCGTCTGGGTCAGCGTGAAGTCCATCGTTACCTTCAGTTGTCGTTTGATATCCGGGGAGCACAGGGGATTAGCGGCGGTTCAGCGGCAAGCCGAGCGCGGCGGCGGCGATGATGTCGCGCTGCACCTCGTTGGTGCCGCCACCGAATGTCAGAATCAGCGCAGAGCGGTGCATCCGCTCGATCCGACCGGCGAGCAGCGCACCGGGAGAACCGGCCCGGACCTCGGCGTTGGCGCCGAGCACCTCCATCATTAGTCGACACGCCTCGATCATTAGCTCGGTGCCGAATACCTTGGTCGCCGACGCGGCAGCTGGGCCTGGTGACCCGGCCTGGGCCGCGATCCGCCAGTTCTGCAGCTTGAGGAACTCGGACTTGGCGTGCACTCTCGCCAGGTTGAGCTGAGCCCATTCCTGGTCGATGACGCGTCTGCCGTCGGCCAGCTTGGTACCACGGGCCCAATCGGTGACCTCGGCGAGCGCCGCCAACAGCGGCGCGGCTGAGGTCAGCGCGACCCGTTCGTGGTTCAACTGGTTCGTGATGAGCGACCAGCCCTTGTTCTCCTCGCCGACGACGTTCGACACCGAAACGCGGACATCGGCGTAGTAGGTGGCGCTGGTAGTTACCCCGGCCACGGTCCGCACTGGCGTCCAGGAGAAGCCAGCTGCGTCCGTCGGCACCATGACGATGGATAGCCCCTTGTGCCGGAGCGCGTCGGGGTCCGTCCGGCAGGCAAGCCAGACGTAATCGGCGTACTGAATCAGGCTTGTCCACATCTTCTGGCCGTTGATCACGTAGCAGTCGCCATCTCGGACCGCTCTGGTGCGCAGCGACGCCAGGTCGGTGCCCGCACCGGGCTCGGAGTACCCGATGGAGAAATGCAGCTCACCCGCCGCGATCTTGGGCAGGAACCGTTCCTTCTGCTCTGGCGTCCCGTACCGCATTATCGTCGGACCGACCGTGTTGATCGTGAGGAAGGGAACGGGCACGCCTGCGATCGCGGCCTCGTCAGTGAAAATCAGTTGATCGAGCACGGACCTGCCCTGGCCGCCATACTCAGCGGGCCAGCCGAGTCCCAGCCAGCCATCCTTGCCGAGTCGCCGGACGACTTGCTTGTAGGCCTCCCCGTCGCCGTATTCGCCACTCGTGCTGGCCAGCGCATCCCGCAGGTCCGGGGTCATCAGGCCAGCGAAATAATCGCGAAGCTCGGCGCGAAGCTCTTCCTGCTCCAGGGTGTAGCTGATGTGCATCCGTGCCCCTGCCGCTCAACTAGAACGTGTTCTACCAAATAGTAGCGGAATGGTTTGCCCGCACCCAGGCCGCTTGCTCGGTCGGACGACACCCGAGAATCAGCCGTGGAGCTCGCTCACAGAGGCGAGAGAATGTCGGTGGTGTCCGATAGAATCGAGCATAGATTCGAAGACGATGAGCTGCGGCGGGAGGTGACCCGGCCCATGTGCACCACAACCGGCCAGGGCGTCCCTCCCGGCAACCCAGCCGAAGCGCTGGCGGCCGTCCGGGCGGGGCTGGCGTTCCTGGCCGCGGCCGACCCGGCGGATCTGACCGGGGCCGAGCAAGCGGACCTGCTGCGCGGGCTGTGCCAGGCCGAGTCGCAGCACCTGGCTGCGAGGTCGGCGGTGCTGTCGGCGTTCGACCGGTGCGGCGGGTACGCCGCCGACGCGGCGGCCACGGCGAAAAGCTGGCTGCGCTGGCAGACCCACACCACCAGTGCCGCGGCCGGCGCCCACACCGCGTGGGCCCGGCGGCTGACCGGCCACCCGCGGGTGGCCGAGGCGCTGGCCGACGGGGAGGTGTCGCCGTCGTGGGCGCGGCACATCATCGACTGGACCGACCGGCTGCCCGAGCACGCCCGCGACGAAGCCGACCGGATTCTGCTGCAGGCCGCCGCGGACGGCGCGGAGCTGGCGGACCTGGCGGCGGCGGCTGAGCAGATCCGGGCCCGCACCGCCGGCCCCGACGCTGATGGCGACGGGGACGGCGGGTTCGGCGACCGGCGGGTGTGGCTGACCGAGCATTTCCGCGGCAACGCCCGCCTGGACGGGGATCTCACCCCCGACGCGGCCGCCGCGGTCCGGGCCGTGCTGGACGCCCTCGGCGGCCGGGCCGGCCCCGAGGACATGCGCAGCAAGGCCCAGCGCGACCACGACGCGCTCGCCGAAGCGTGCCGGCGGCTAATCGGCGGGGGGCTGCCCGGCCGGGCCGGGCATCCCACCCAGATCCAGCTGCACATGACCCTCAGCCAGCTGCTCGGCGAGCAGGAAGCCGACGAGGCCGCCGCGGCTTGGATCGCCGCGAACGGCGTCCCCGCGCCGCCCGGCGCCGACTGCGACGCGCAGATCACCCCCGTCGTCACCGGCAACCCCGACGCCGGCATCCTCGACCAGCTCGCCCGCGTCCTCCTCGGCAGCGGACCCGGGGACGGCCCGGCGAGCGGCGGCGCCTCCGCGGGCTGCGCCTCCGGGGGCTGCGAGCCGCACGGGCTGGCCGGCCGCGGCGTTCTGGGCACCGACGCCGCGCGCGGCAGCGGCCGCGGCCGGCAGCTGACCATCAGCGCCATCCGGCAACTGGCCATCAGCCACGCCGCCCGGCTGCTGTCGGGGCCTGGCGGGCTGGCGTCGTGGCTGCGGACCAGCCAGCTCGACGGGTATGCCGCCTCGGTCAGCCTGCCGCTGGACATCGGCGCCACCACCGACACCATCCCGGTCCACCTGCGCCGTGCGGTCGCCCGCCGCGACACCCACTGCCGGTTCCCCGGCTGCGACCAGCGGCCAGCGGCGTGCCACGTCCATCACCTCGTACCCCGGTCCGAAGGCGGCCCGACCAGCATCGATAACTGCTGCCTGCTGTGCAGCTTCCACCACCTGACAGCGGTCCACCGGTGGGGCTGGCAGCTGATCCTCAACCCCGACGGCACCACCACCGCCACCAGCCCCGACCGACGGCAAACCTTCCACAGCCACGCACCACGCGCCGCCTGACCTGCAGCAGTTGGTTCATGGGCTGGGACTGTGGATCTAACGGTGTTTCAGCCCGCGAAGCGGTTCAGTGCGGTCAGGATGAGCTCGGTCATCTCATCCCCGCCGTGATGACCAGTCCGGACCAGATGTAGTTCGGAGCCCGGCCAGGCCTGGGTAAGCAGCCAGGGCACATCCGGCGGTCCCTGAATGTCGAACCTGCCATGAATCATCACGCCAGGGATACCGGCCAGCAGGCTCGCGCCGCGCAGCAGCTGCCCATCATCCAGCCAGGCCGCGTGGGAGAAGTAGTGCGCGCACAGCCGCGCGAACGTCATCCGGAAGCGTGGATCGGCGTAACGGACGCTCGGCGTCCAGCCTTCCTCTAGCGAGACAACCGCGTCTTCCCAGTCGCACCAGTTCCGGGCCGCCTGGGCCTGCAGTACCGGATCGGAGTCGGCGTTGAGCAGCTTGTCGTACGCGGCAATCAGGTCGTCCGCGTTCCCGCCGCCCTCGCGGTATCGATGCCATTCCGCTGGAAAGAACCGGCCCGCCTCGTGGTAGAGCCAGTGCACGTCAGACGGTCGCGTCATGGTGACCGACACCAGCACCATCTCGGTCACCCGCTCGGGGTAGCGCTGGGCGTAGGCGAGCCCGAGCGTCACGCCCCACGATCCGCCCCAGACCAGCCACCGGTCGATGCCCAGGTGCTCGCGTAGTTTCTCCATGTCACCGATCAGGTGCCAGGTGGTATTGCTGTCCAGGCTGGTGGTCAGATCCGCAACTGAGGGCGTGCTGCGCCCGCAGCCACGCTGATCGAACTGCACGAACCGGTAAGCATCGGGATCGAACATGCGGCGCCGCCCTCGGTGACATGCCGCTGCCAGGGCCGCCGTGGAGCGCAACTGCTGGCTTGCCATCGGGGTTGCCACTGACCTCCCAGTAAATGCGCTGATCATCACCGACATCGAGCATCCCCGCGTCGTAGGGCTCAATGGCCGGAAACGGCTCAGGCATGACGACCACCGTAAAGCAGGTCGATTTGAGACAGGGCAGTAGCCCGGCGCTGGCGCTCTCAGCGCCGTGCTGCGGGCTCGAGATGCTGCCGCTAGGCGCGGCGGGACCCGGCCGGCTTAAATAGAACGTGTTCTAGGGAGAGATAAGTTGGCCGAGGCCTACATCGTCGACGCGGTTCGCACCCCCGTCGGCAGGCGCGGTGGCGGGCTCGCCGCGGCGCATCCGGCTGACCTCGGTGGTCACGTCATCAGCGAACTGCTTGCGCGTACCGGCCTTGACCCGTTGGCCGTCGACGACGTGGTGTTCGGCTGCGTCGACACGATCGGGCCGCAGGCCGGGGACATTGCGAGGACGGCGTGGCTGGTGGCGGGCCTGCCAGAGGAGATTCCCGGCGTTACCGTCGACCGGCAATGCGGTTCTTCTCAGCAGGCCGTGCATTTCGCTGCGCAGGCCGTCATGAGCGGAACCGCCCACGTGGTGGTGGCCGGGGGCGTTCAGAACATGTCGCAGATACCTATCGCGGCGGCAATGCTGTCCGGACAGCAGTACGGCTTCGCCGACCCGTTCAGTACGTCGGAAGGATGGCAAGCCCGCTACGGCGACCAGGAGATTTCCCAATTTCGTAGTGCGGACCTGATCGCACAGAAGTGGGGCATCAGCAGAGCTGCGATGGAGAGCTTCGCCCTCAGCAGCCACCGGCGAGCAGCTCAGGCAATCGACAGCGGCGCCTTCGCAAGCGAGATAACGCCGTTCGGCAGTCTGTCCGTTGACGAATGCCCGCGCCGGGATACCTCGCTGGAGAAGATGGCCGGGCTGAAGCCGTTGCGCCCAGATGGGCTCGTTACGGCCGCGCTCTCGAGCCAGATCGCAGACGCTGCTGCCGCGGTACTCGTCGTCTCGGAGGCCGCGCTGACCGAGCACGGCCTGACTCCGCGCGCAAGGATCCATCACATCAGCGCCCGCGGAGCCGATCCGGTGCTCATGCTGACCGCGCCGATTCCGGCGACCGCGCACGCGTTGAAGCTGACCGGGCTCTCCCTGGACCAGATCGACCTAGTCGAGATCAACGAGGCCTTTGCGAGTGTGGTGCTGGCCTGGCAACGCGAGACCGGGGCGGATCTGGACCGGGTCAACGTGTGCGGCGGGGCTATCGCACTGGGCCATCCGCTGGGCGCGACCGGCGCCCGGCTGCTCACCACGCTGCTCTACTCGCTCGAGCGAACCGGCGGCCGCTATGGATTGCTAACCATGTGCGAAGGCGGCGGCCAGGCCAACGTCACCATCATCGAGCGGCTCTGAATCCGGCCTTAGACAGCGACGCGTTGCTGGCATAGCCGGTCCGTCTGGCTATGGCCTCGATGCTCAGGTCCGCGGTGGCGAGATAGTCGGCCAGGGGCGGCACCCTGCGGGTCAGCGTGGCTGTCGCGCCGTTGCACGGGCGAAGTCCAGCGCCTCGTGGGCCAGCGGTAGCCAGGGCAGCGCGGACTCTGGTTCGAGGCTCAGCCATTCGCGCATCGGCGTGCCCTTATTCGCATCGAAGGCAGCGCCGTCACCGGAGTTGATCAGCGCTGTCACCCGGTCGGCCGGGAGCTTGACGACAAGCCGTCCGCGTACCAGCATCGCGAAGATCTTGCCACGGTAACGAAGCGCCCCCCGGCCGAAGCCGCTGCCGCCCGTCGGCGGCGTCACGCCGTCGATGCCCATCAGGTCATCGACGAGGTCCTCGTACCGGCCGCGGATGTCTATCACGGGACCGAGGCTAGACCAAGACACCGACATTTCCGGGGCTTGAGGCAGGTCCGGGATAGGCATGCCGCCACGGATGGGCCCGCCCGCCCGCCCGCGGATTGGCGGGCCCACAACAGCACGCAGCGCTAGCTGCTCGTCTCGCGCTACCCGTGATACTTGACCGTGACGGCCGTGCGAGTGCCGGCCTTATTGAGGCTCTTAGCCGTGATTGTTCCGGTAGCTCCCTTGAATTTTCCGGTTCCGCCGGTCACCTTGCCTTTTATTACAGGGCTGGTGAAGTTGACGGTAATGGTGCCGTAGAGGAAGCCCCCGGTCGTGTCGAGCGTGACGTTCGCGGTGGCCTTCGTGCTTCGACGTCGCTTTGAAATAGAGCTCGTCGTAGCCGATGGTCTTGCCCTTCGCGTTCACATCAGTTTCCTGCTGGCCGAAGGTCGTCTTGGTGAAGTTGACCGAGGCCTTCTTCACGGCGATGAACTTCAGGGTGTGAGTAGTGGTGCTTGCGCTCGCGAGAGCCGGCAGCACGAATCCTCCGGTACCGAGGAGCGCGGTGGCGCCAACTGCAGCGATGCACGTACGAGCCTTCATGGGACCCCCCCAAAAAGTGATAGCTGCCACGACGACAGCCATTCCGCAAGGGTCGCACTTAATCACCATCTTGTCGACGGCCGGACAGTGCGAAAGCCGTCATAGCGCTAGTTGCCGCGTAGCCTCGCGGCCGCGTCGCGCAGGGCCTCGTCCATCGGCCTCGGCTCCAGCCCGAACATTTTCGTGGTCGCGCTCGAGTCGATGACGAACGGCTTGGTGAACTGGTACCGGGTCGTCCGCAGTTCCTTCACCAGTGGAGTGAACAGCCCGGTCGTCCACATGACCGGGTACGGGATGGCCATGACCTTGGCCGTTGGCGCCCCGCTGACTTCGGCGAACTTGGTCGCCAGTTGCCTGATGGTCAACGCCGGGTTCGTCGGGACGAGCCACGCCTGGCCGAACGCGCGCTCATCGGTGGCAGCCGTGACCAGCGTGCGCGCCGCATCCATGACCGAGGTCCAGCTGTGCGGGACGTCTAGCGGGGCCGGCGAGTAGGCCCGCTTGCCTGCTAGCAGCGGCTTGCCCATCACCGTGGAGAGCACCGAGTTGGCCTCGATGTAGTCGCTGCCCCGCACCTCAGTGGCCCGGATCCGGCCCGCTTCGTGCAAGGCCAGCGCCTCGCGCCACATGTCGGCGCGCAGCCGCAGCTTGGGGTGGGTGGCTGCGAGCGGCGTCTGCTGATTGATCGGCCCGGCGACCGGCCCATAGCCATATAGGTTGCTCATCGCGGCGAGCACCGCGCCGCTGCGTTCGGCTGCGGTTAGCAGCGCCGATGCCAGCGGCGGCCAGTCGGTGAACCACTGGTGGTACAGCGGGCTCGCGCAGTTATAGAGCGCCGCCGCACCGGTAGCCAGCGCAGTCAGCTGCTCCGCGTCGGTGGCGTCCGCCGCGACTCGCTCGATCGAGGGGTGTTGGGGTCCGGTCCCCCGCCTGCTGATGACGCGGACCTTCTCCCCGCGCTCTGCGAGCAACAGTGCAGCCTGTGATCCGACCGCTCCGGCGCCGACGATTACCTGCATTTCTTACATCTCCTCCGGTAGATGAACGAACTACCACTCATTTTCGAGAGCACTGCTCTCGATTAGAAGCAAGCGTCTCACAAATTAGGGAATGCCGCAAGAGCAGTGCTCTTGAATGTGTGCGATAATCTCTCTATGCCTGCAGCATCGATCCGGGCGCGAGTCCGCGCCGAGATGACAGCCGAGATCAAGGCGATCGCGCGCAAGCACTTGCAAAGCGATGGAGCGAATCTGTCGCTGCGGGCCGTTGCCCGCGACATGGGCATGGTTTCATCCGCCGTGTACCGCTACTTCGCCAGCCGGGACGAATTGCTGACGGCCCTGATCCTGGACGCTTACAACTCGCTCGCGGACGCGGTGGAGGCGGCAGACGCAGCCATTACCGACCGTAGCCGCCTTCGAGATCGCTGGCTGGCGGCCGCGCGCGCGGTCCGCAGCTGGGCATTGGCTAGCCCGGCGGAGTATGCGCTTCTCTTTGGCAGCCCGGTGCCGGGCTATGCGGCGCCGCAGGAGACGGCGGCGGCCGCGACCAGGGGCGCGCTGGTTCTGGTTGGCATACTGGCGGACGGCTACGCGTCAGGCGCACTGACCGCAGATCAGCAGCTGCCTGACCCTGACCCGGTCCGCGCCGACCTGGCCAGGGTGCGCGACGACATCGCGCCAGGTCTGCCGGAAGGCCTCCTGCTCCTTGGCATGACAGGCTGGACCCACCTGTTCGGTACCGTCAGCTTCGAGCTATTCGGCCAGTTCAACAATGTTATCGAGGCTCGGGAGGAGTTCTTCGATCAGCAGATGGAGCTGATGGCCGACCTGCTCGGCCTCTGACGGGACACCGGTGCTGTCCTTGAGGTTCGGACAACGTGCGGTCGGCCAGAGCGAGGGAGATCATATGACAGCGCAGTGGCGTGACCAGATCGGGCGGTTCGGCGTGTGGCGCCGCGCTGACCAGACAACGCCGGGCATCGCAGCGGGGCTTGAGGCGCTCGGTTACGGCGCGGTCTGGCTCGGCGGGTCACCCAGCGGCGAGCTCGCGGTTGTCGACCAGCTGCTCGCCGCAACCAGCAGCCTGACCGTTGGCACCAGCGTGGTGAACATGTGGAACGACGATGCGGCCACCGTCGCGCAGTCGTTCGCGCGCATCGACGACAGCTTCCCGCACCGGTTCATCCTTGGCGTCGGGGCCGGCCATCGCGAGGCGACCGCAGAGTACGCCAGCCCCTATCAGACCCTCGCGAACTATGTCAGCCAGCTCCTATCGGCTGGCGTTCCCCCCGGCAGCCTCGTGCTGGCTGCGCTGGGACCCAAGGTGCTGACTCTGGCGGGTGAGCGAGCCGGGGGTGCCATCCCCTACCTCGTTCCCCCGGCGCACACGAAACTGGCACGGGAGATCCTCGGCCCCGCTCCGCTGCTGGCGCCAGAGCACAAGGTGGTGCTCAGCACCGATCTGGCCGAGGCACGGAGCCTTGCCCGCAAGCGCGTCAGCCACCCCTATCTCGGCTTGGTCAACTACACCACGAACCTGCGCCGGCTCGGCTTCACCGACGGCGATCTTGCGGGAACCGGGAGCGACGCGCTGGTGGACGCGCTCGTGGCACATGGCAACTCCGATCAGGTCGCTGCGCAGCTTTCCGCCCACCTGGACGCGGGCGCCGATCACGTCTGCATCCAGCTGCTGACCGATTCCGAGACCGATCCGATGCCTGGATACGCCGAACTCGCCGGCGCGCTCGGGCTCTGACGCAGTGGCTCGCGACTGGAGCCGCTGGCACGAGCAGTACGACGATCCAGATTCCCCGCTACGAGTCCGGCTCGCGCTGGTCCAGCGCCACCTCGCCGACGCGCTGACGCAGTGCGCCGGCGGGACCGATCGGGCTAGTGAGCCTGTGCGCCGGTCAGGCTCGCGACGTGTTCGGAGTGCTGCCCGGCCATCCGCGGCGCGATGACGTCACCGCCCTGCTCGTTGAGTTCGACGCTGCCATCGCCGGGCAGGCCCTGGCTGAGGCTGCCGCGGCCGATCTGACCGGCGTGCACGTCCGCCAGGCCGACGCCGGGCTGGTTGCCAGCTTCGCTGACGCGCTGCCCGCCGACGTCCTGCTGCTGTGCGGGATCTTCGGCAACATCAGCGATGACGACATATGTGCGACAGCGAGAGCGGCAGCCGTCATGTGCAGACCAGGCGGCATCGTCATCTGGACTAGGCACCGCCGGGAGCCTGACCTGACGCCCCAGCTCAGAGCGTGGTTCGCCGAGGCGGGCTTCGAGCAGATCGCCTTCGACTCGCCGCCTACTGCCACCCGCGTCGCCGTGGGGGTGAACCGGTTGCGTGCCGCCGCCGCGAACGTTGGCCCTGCGGACCTCGCAGCGGCCAGCCCGCTGTTCAGCTTCACCAAGTAGCTGCGGCCAGCTCAGCCGGTTCCGCTGCCAGAAAGTTCCAACTGGCGCTGGCGCTGCGACGTCTCAATCGACGCAACCGCCACTAAGGAGGAGCTGAAAATGAAGCTGATCACTATGCGCCGGGTCATTGCCGCAACGGCCGTCACGGCCACCGCGATCCTCGTCCCGGCCGTCGCGCTCGCGTCGCCTGGGGCATCGGGCAAGCCGGCCGCGACCGCATTCCGGTGCCCGCGCGGCGACCTCACCTCCTGGCTTGGCGTGCCTGGCGACGGCACGGCTGGCAGCACGTATTACCAGCTGGAGATCTCCAACACCTCAGGCCAGACCTGCTCGCTGTATGGCTTCCCCGGTGTCTCGGCGCTGAAGGCAGGCGGGGGCCAGCTCGGCAGCGCTGCGGGCCGGACGCACGGCCACACCAAGCTGCTCGTGACGCTTGCGCCGGGGGCGACGGCGCACGTGGTACTGCAGATCACCGATGTCGGCAATTACTCCCCGGCAGCGTGCCACCCGGCCAACGCGGTCGCTCTCCGCGTGTTCGCGCCCGGGGACTATGCGTCAATGCGGTTCCCGTTCGCCTTCCGCGGCTGCGCCCGGCGCGGCCCCGTTTACCTGCACGTGAGCACCACGATCGCGGGCACCGGCATCCCCGGTTACAGCAATTAAAGCGGGGGAACGGGTCCTGGTTACCAACGCGGCCGGTCGTCGGGTAGCCGTCGGCCGGCCGCCGCCGTGCCAGTCAGCAACCCAGCACGGCGCGGAACTCGGCCGCCAGCGCGGCCGTCGCCGCCCGCAGGCCGTTGCGGCCTGCCGCCAGCAGCGACCGCGACGCGCTTGGCATCACCCGGTCCGGGCAAGTGGCGAAGACGCGCGCTACGTCGGCGGGCGTAGCGCCCTGCGCGCCGACGCCGGGCGCCAGGAACAGGCAGTTCGCGGCGGCGAGATCAAGCACCGGCTGGATGTGGGTGGGGCCGACGACGGCGCCCACCGGGCCGATCTGGCCCGGCGCGAGTTCTTCGTTCAGCGCGCGGATCTGGCCAAGGAGACTCTGCTCGACTGAGCCGCCGTCAACGGCCCGGGCGGCCTGGATCGCCCGGCCTTCCGGGTTAGAGGAGCGGGTAACGACGAGCAGGCAGCTGCCCGAATCGGCGGCGCGGCTCACAAAGGTCCCCATGGCAGCCAGGCCGAGGTAGGGATGGACCGTGATGGCGTCTGCGGCGAGCGGCGCGCCCTTGCCGAGGTACGCCTCCGCGTAAGCGTCGTTGGTCGTGCCGACGTCACCGCGCTTGACGTCAAGTATCACTAGCAGGCCAGCGCTGCGCGCGCTGCTGATCAGCCGGTCCAGGGTCCGGATGCCGCGCCAGCCATGCCGCTCGAAGAACGCTGACTGCGGCTTAACCAGGCCCACCGTCCCGGCTGCCGCGTCGAGCACGACATCGGCGAACCGGTCGAGGCCGTCAGCGGTATCGCCGAGCCCCCAGGACTCCAGCAGATCGGCAGCCGGATCGACGCCTAGCACCAGCGGACCGTGGCTGGCCGCGGCGGCGGCGAACCTGACGGCGAAAGAGTCGGTCATGCGTCAATTTTCGCACGCGGAACGGCAACTCTCGCGGCGCGCACAAGGCCGGTGAGCATGGTCAGGCCGGCCGGTGCTGCGCGGCTGCCACTTCGCGGGCCCGCTCCTGCGACAGGCGGCGCTCTCGCTCGTTGCGTGTAAGCGCGGCGGCTCGCTCGAACTCTTCCCTCGCCTCGGCGGTGCGCCCGAGTTTGCGCAGCAGATCGCCGCGCACGCTCGGCAGCAGGTGGTAATCGCGGAGGGCGGGCTCGGCAGCGAGCTGATCGACCAGCTCCAGGCCGGCCTGCGGACCGAACGCCATCGACACCGCGACGGCGCGGTTCAGCTCTACCACTGGCGACGGCAGCACCTGCGCCAGCAGCCCGTACAGCGTCACGATGCGCGGCCAGTCAGTGTCCGCTGCCCGGAACGCCCTAGCGTGACAGGCGGCGATAGCGGCCTGAAGCGCGTAGGGGCCACGTTCCCCGCCCAGCTCTTCGGCTCTTTCCAGGGCGCCAAGCCCGCGGTTGATCAGCAGCCGGTCCCAGCGCCCCCGGTCTTGATCGAGCAGCAGCACCGGATCGCCGGACGGCCCCGTCCGGGCCGCGACCCGGGAAGCCTGAATCTCCAGTAGCGCTACCAGGCCATGCACTTCGGGCTCAGCTGGCGCGAGCTGGGCCAGCAGCCGGCCGAGCCGAACTGCTTCAGCGCACAACGCCGGCCGCATCCAGTCATCGCCGGCGGTCGCCGAGTATCCCTCGTTGAAGATCAAGTAGATGACCTCGAGCACCGAAGAGAGCCTGGCCGGCCGCTGCTGCGCGTCCGGCACCTCGAACGGCACGTTCGCCTGCGCCAGGATCCGCTTGGCCCGCACGATGCGCTGCGCGATTGTAGGTTCGGCCACCAGGTACGCACGAGCGATCTCGGCCGTCGTCAGGCCACCCAGCACCCGCAAGGTGAGCGCGACCCTGGCCTGGACGCTCAGTACCGGATGGCAGGCGGTGAAGATCAGCCGCAGTAGGTCGTCGTCGATGTCGTCGGCGAACGGCCGGTCGAAGTCCGGTGTCACGAGGTCGCCTTCGGCCGCTAGTGCCCTGCCGATCTGGACATACTTCTTCTCCAGCTCGCTGCTGCGGCGAAAGAAGTCGACGGCCCGGCGCTTAGCTACCGTCATCAGCCAGGCGCCTGGATTGCGTGGAACGCCCTCATTCGGCCATTGTTCGAGCGCGGCTACCACCGCGTCCTGGGCAAGGTCTTCGGCCAGGCCGATGTCGCCGGTGTAGTGGGCCAGGCCAGCGATCAGCCGGGCCGATTCCAGCCTGATGACGGTGTCGATAGCCGCCTGCGCCCGCGAATCCGCCATGAGAACCGATCACACCACCGCGCGCGCCGCCCGGCAACAGCGGCCTAGGCAGTGCGGCACATATTCAGGTGCGGTGGGCCCGGTTGCCGCAGACCTCAGTTACCTCCGGACCTGGACGTCTGGCACTACGGCATCGCAGTGGGGCTGATGCGGGAGATCACGCCCGGATAGGCGCCGGCCACCGCACCGCACCATAGGCGAGCGGCGCGGCAGCCGTGCCACCCGTACGTCCTGTCACGGCCCGAAGACCTGCCGGATCGTCGACTCGCCCTCGCCCACGATGGACAGGAACCGCTTAGTCCACTCGATCGCCTCGGCCTGGTCACGGCACTCCATCAGCGCCCAGCCGCCGATCAGCTCCTTAGCTTCGGTGAACGGGCCGTCCAGGACGGTGAACTCGCCGTCGTGATAGGTGACCTTGATGGCCTCGCTGGGATCGGCAAGCCCGCCAGTGGCCAGCAGCACGCCGGCCTTGGTTGCCTCCTCGATGAAGGCACCCATTCGCTGGTAGTTCTCCGGGGGCTGATCCGGCATCGGGGTTGCGGGGTCGCCAAGCGTGTATCCGAGAAACTTCATGGTCGTTTCCTCTCATTCTGCGGGGTGCCCCGCTGACCGCGCGGCCGTCGGGCCGCCTTTCCACCCTTGCGTCGAACGCGGGTACGCCAGATCGACATGGCATCCGACCCTTTTTCGCGGCCTGTGGTCCTGCGCCGGTGAGGCGCGACGATCACCATACGGGGAACTGCGAGCCAGGAACTGGCAACGTTCCCGTAACCGCCTGGCCGCCGGGCTACGTTACCGTCCGTCCATGCATAGGGCGCGATGGCACGGTTACTACACCGATGCCCACGGCCGGGAGGAGCTCACCGTAGATGCCCAGGGCAATCAGGTCACCACCGTCCTGCGCGGCGTTACGTTCACCGGCAATGCGCTTAACGATCTCGCGCCGGTCACCGCCGTGGCGCCCGACGCGCCGTTCGCGCTGTACTACGAGGCGCTGTGCGCCTGCACCATCGAATGGACCATGCCGGTGAGCCTGAATACCCCGGCCGGAGTCCGCCAGGGTGACCTGATCTGCACCTTGACCTTGGGCGACGCGCCAGACCGGCCGGGCCTCTACTACGAGAGCCTGGATCTGACGCTCGAACACGACGGGATGCTGGCACGTACTACCGGGTCACATGATCTGTTCGAGACCGCGCTCGCTGACCTGGCGGCCCAACTGCTTCCGGGCGTGACCTTCCGGGCATGCGCGACGTGCTCGCTGTCGGCTTACCCGCCGTTTCGCAGTAGCGACTTCTTCGGCGGCCTGGCCTGCTTCCGCGACAACCAGGAGGCATTCCTGGCCGCTTCCGGCCGGGTCGAGCTGCACCAGATCTGGACAACCAGGACCGAGTTAGTGCTGGAAACCCACCTCTGCACGCAATACCGCGGTCAGCCGAGTTAGCCCAGCTTGCCCAGCCGGGCCAGGCAGTCGGTGGCCTCCGTCACGATCCGCTCGATCAGCTCCGCGCAGGACGGCACGTCCTCGATCAGGCCGACGACCTGGCCGGCGGCCAGCACGCCGAGGTCGGGGCGTCCGTCGACCATGGCTGCCTTCAGCAGCATGGGCGTATTGGCCGCCATCAGCACCTGACTCCAGGACAACTCGCTGCCGTCGCGCATCGCCCGGCCCTGCTGAATCAGCTGCGGCCAGCTCAGGCCGGACAGATTCCGGAACGCGGCGGCGTTGCGAGCCGCGCGAAACAGAACGGACAGCTGCCCGGACCGCTCCAGGCCGTCCACCAGGGGCGTGCGCAGCACCCGGTGCGGTACGCCGTCAACCCTGGTCGTCACGACAGTGTCGGTAAGCGTCTTGCTCAGGTACACCTGCTTGACTGCGTCGGCGACCGGGCTGTCGCTGGTGAGCAGGAACCTGGTACCCATCGCGATGCCCTCGGCCCCGTATGCGAGCGCGGCGACGAGCCCTCGGCCGTCGAAGAACCCGCCCGCGGCTATGACGGGGATATCCACCGCGGAGACCACTTGCGGCAACAGCAGACTGGTCGGGATCGGACCGGTGTGCCCGCCGCCCTCTCCGCCTTGCACGATGACCGCATCGGCGCCCCACTGAGCGACCTTCTCGGCGTGCCGGCGTGCGCCCACGGACGGGATGACGACGACCCCGGCGTCCTTGAGCCGCTTGATCATCTCCGGTTTGGGTGCCAGCGCGAACGACGCGACGCGAACCCCCTCGGCGATCATCAGCTCGACTCGCTCGGCCGCGTCGGGCGCGTCCGCGCGCACGTTCACCCCGAACGGCGCCTCGGTCCGGGCCTTCACCTCGGCCACCGCGGCCCGCAGCGCCTCCAGCGGCATCGTTGCAGCGCCGATGATGCCGAGGCCGCCTGCCTTGGCGGTCGCGGCTGTCAGCCGGGCACCTGCCACGTACCCCATCCCGGTCTGGACGATCGGGTAGCGAATGCCGGTGAGCTCGGTCAGCCGGGTCTTGATCACGCCAGCTCCTGGTCCCGGCGGCAGTCCGGGTCGAGGTGCTCGCGAATCAAGGTGAGTTCCGCCGCCGTGGGCAGCCGGGTCTGCGGTACCTGGTAGGGCGCAGCGAGCAGGAACCCGGTTGCGTCGGCCACGTCGGAGACGGTCACGCCCGGATGGACGGACTGCAACCGCATGGCCCCGTCGGAGCCAGCGAAGTCCAGGACAGCAAGGTTGGTGACGACCCGGCGAAGCTCGTGGGACGCGGCGGCCACGCCCCGCAGTGCGGCAGCACGGTCGTTGCCGACCCCGCTGACCATGTCCACCATCTCGACGAAGACCCGGCGTGAATGCCTGGGCACCCAATAGCTGACCGGGTGATTCACGGTGTTGCCGGGCGCGCCGCGCACGCCGAGCAGTTGTGCCTTAGGCCGGGCCCAGTCTCCGATGCAGGAGATGTTCTGGTTACCGAACCGGTCCAGTTGCGCCGCGCCCATCATCACGTGTCGCTTGCCCGCCGCCAGCATGGTGAACACCTCGCGGAAGGGTAGCCAGCCCTCGGTCACCCGGGACTCGCCATCTCCGACCAGCAAGGTCGCCTCGCCGTCGGTCAGCAGCAATTCGGGCTCGAAAGTCAGCTGCGCGAGCCTGGCGCCGAGCATCGGGATCACGCCCATCGGGCTGGCCAGCGTTGCCCCGTCGCCGCGCCACGCTTCGGCGCAGGCCAGCACGCAAATCTCGGCCAGCGTCGGGCCAGTCATCCGGGGACCTTCGCGTACCTGGTCACTGCCTGCTGGTAGCCGTCCTCGCCGTCGGCCAGGAACTCGGCGCTGAATTGCGCCCACGCCTCCGGGCTCGCTGCCGCCCTGGCGTAATGGGCCTGGAACGCCTCGTCTCGGCCGTAGTCCGGCACGCAACTCGTGAAGTGCGCGCCATTAGGGGTCTCGACTACGCCGGCCACCATGGACCGGTTAATCAGCAGGCTCTGCGCGGGGCCGGCCGCCAGCAGTCCAGCAGTGGGCACGATGCGCTCGCACGACAGGTAGGCGCGCTCGGCGGCCAGGCAGTACAGGTCGTCAAAGTACGGATCGGGGCCGAGGTACTGACCATTGCCGCGCGCATCGGCCCGATTCATGTGCACCAGTGCTGCGTCCAGCGTCAGCGCGGGCACGGCCGCGAACTCCTCGCCGTCGGCATACGGCGAGCGGACGGTCCGCAGGTCACGGTTAACCCGCAGCACATCCGAGCCGAGCCCGGCGCGCATCGGCAGGAACGGCAGCCGGTGCGCTGCGGCGAGTAGCCCCCAGTGCACCATGCCCTCGTCCAGCTCGGTCAGCTCGATGGCGCCGGCCTGCCTGGCCAGCCTGAAGTGCGGCTCCAGCGCGATCGAGTCGAGCGTGACGAACCCGGTGACCAGCCGCCGGACCTTACCCGCCGCGAGCAGCAGCCCGACGTCGGGACCGCCATAGCTGACGATGGTCAGATCAGCAAGGTCGGACGCGGCTACCGCCCGGACCAACGCCATCGGCTTACGCCGCGACCCCCAGCCGCCGATCCCGATCCTCATCCCGGACCGCAGCTCGCCGACCACGTCGGCGGCCGTCATGACCTTATTAGCGCCCGTCAACGAACGCCTGCCGGGCCCGGTCGGAAACGCCGGTGAGGTTGAGCTCGAAAGTGAACCCCTGCTCGTACCGGTAGGACCGGCGCATATCCACGGGCTCGATGCCGTTCAGCGACTGCTTGGCGAGCCTGATGATCTCCGGGTCCTTGGCCGCGACTTTGGCCGCGACCGCATGAGCCGCCGCGCGCAGCTGAGCCGGCGGCACTACATCGAGGACGGTGCCGTAGTTCTTCAGCGTCAGCGCGGGAACGGGGTCACACGTATACACCATCGCGCGCATCAGCTGCTGTGGCACCAGGCGAGCCAGATGAGTAGCCGCACCGAGAGCGCCCCGGTCGACCTCAGGCAAGCCGAAGGTGGCGTCGTCGGCCGCGATCACGATGTCAGCGCTGCCCGCCAGTCCGACTCCGCCGCCGAGGCAGAAGCCCTGCACGGCGGCGATAACCGGGACGGCGCACTCGTAGACGGCAGCGAATGCGGCGAAGCAGCCGCGGTTTGCGGCGATGAGAGCGGCATGGCCATCAGTCCGCTGCATTTCCTTGATGTCAACGCCGGCACAGAAACCACGCCCGGCGGCGGCAAGGACCACGGCCCGCACGCCGGGGTCATTGCCGGCCCCCGCGATAACCTCCGCCAAGTCTAGCCAGGCTTGGGCCGGCAGCGCGTTGACTGGCGGGAAGTCAATCACCACCTCGGCAATGCCGCCGCCAGTGGTCAGCTCGACAGCCATCGCCGGCACCTCGCTCGCGACTCAACCTAGCGTTTGCTTGGTCAGGGTAACACCCGGTAGCTGGCGAGGCCGTAGCATGTGGCGCATGCGATCAGGCCAGGCGGATCCGGCTGATGGCACCGACCCGGCACCCGGCCTCGCGGTACTGATCACCGGCGGCACCCGGGGCATCGGCGCGGGCCTGGCGCGGGCCTTCCTGCAGACGGGCGGCCGCGTCCTGGTCTGCGGTCGCAACTCGCCCGCCGAACTGCCCAAGGCGGCTGGCCGGACCGCCGTGTTCTGCCAGGCTGATGTCCGCGATCCCGAGCAGGCCCGCTCGCTGATCCGCGCCGCGACCGACGAGTTCGGCCAGATCGACGTCCTGATTAGCAATGCAGGCGGCGCACCGGAGGCGCCGGCGTCGGACGTATCGCCCCGTTTCCTGCGGAAAATCATCGAACTCAATCTGACCGCGCCGCTACTGGTGGCGCAGCGCGCGAACGCAGTCATGCAATCGCAGCCGCGGGGCGGCGTGATCATCATGATCGGCAGCGTGAGCGGGATCAGGCCGTCGCCCGGCACCGCGGCGTATGGCGCGGCTAAGGCCGGCCTGCATCACCTGGTGACCAGCCTTGCCATCGAATGGGCGCCGAGGGTGCGGGTGAATTGCGTGGCGCCAGGCATGGTTGCGACCGAATCGGCCGCAGAGCATTATGGCGACGCCAGTGGCTCGGCGGCAGTGCGCGCGACTGTACCGCTTGGCCGGCTGGCGGCGCCCGCCGACGTTGCCGCCGCTTGCGTGTTTCTGGCCTCGCCGCAAGCTTCGTACATCAGCGGATCGACGCTGGTGGTGCATGGCGGCGGTGAGCCACCGGCATTCCTGGTCGCGCGCGGTTGACCACCCGGCGATATACCGTCGGCCGCCCTGCCGGTATAACCTCCGAGGAAATAGAACACGTTTCAGTCGAGGGGCGCGCGATGGTCACATCAATCAAGACTCACCGGGATGAAGTCGGCTTGACCGACGGCATGCTTTTTATCGAGGGCGCTTGGGGCCCAGGCTCGGCTGAGCAGACCTGGAGCCATTCGCACCCGGCTACTGGCGAGCACGTCGCCTCGTTCCCGATCGCCGGGCCTGATGACGTCGACCGGGCGGTCCGCGCCGCTCGCACGGCCTTCGACGAGGGCTCCTGGCCGAGGAGCCGGGCTCAGGAGCGGGTCCGGGTGCTGCACCGGATCGCCGACCTGGTTCGCGAGCATGGCGACGAACTGCTCGCACTGCAGGCACTCGACAATAGCGTCCCGCTGAGCTTCGGCGCCGTGTACGGAATGTCGTCGGCGTTCGTTGCGGACGCCTTCGACCACCATGCCGGCTGGGTGGACAAGCTGGCTGGCGAGACGCTGCCGCCTTACCAGGGCGGCGATCACCTGGTGATGACGCTGCGCGAGCCGATCGGGGTGGTCGCGGCGATCGTTCCGTGGAACGCGCCGCTCCTGCTGACGGCTCAGAAGCTTGCTCCGGCGCTGGCAGCGGGCTGCACGGTGGTGCTGAAGCCCTCGGAATACGCGACCTTTGCCGTGCTGCGGCTGGTCAAGCTCATTGAAGAGGCAGGACTGCCGGCCGGCGTGCTGAACGTCGTCACCGGGCCAGGCGATCCGACCGGCGACGCGCTGATCAATCATCCGATGGTGGACAAGATCTCGTTCACCGGCAGCCGCGCCGTCGGCCGGAAGATCATCGAGGCATCCGCGGCCGGGTTCAAGCGGGTCAGCCTGGAACTCGGCGGGAAGAGCCCGGCGCTGGTCTTCGCCGACGCGGACGTCTCCACGGCCGCGGCGATCACAATGGGCACGGTCACCCTGGGCCTGTCGGGCCAGGTCTGCCTGGCCCAGACCAGGGCCCTGGTTCACCGCGACAAGG
Source organism: uncultured Actinomycetota bacterium (assembly GCA_963787665.1). GTDB lineage: Bacteria > Actinomycetota > Actinomycetes > Streptosporangiales > Streptosporangiaceae > JAJYUU01. The sequence goes on along the minus strand of CAWBDZ010000011.1, from coordinate 875,367 downwards.
CGGAGGAGTTCCTCGGCATGGCCGAGATGATCGCCGGGATGGTCAGCTATGGCAATCCGTTCGACCCCGCAGTCACCGCCTCGCCGCTGATCAATCAGCGGCAGCTCGACCGCGTGCTCGCGCTGATCGGGACGGGCGAGGCGGAAGGCGCGCGCCTGGTCTGCGGCGGCACCCGCGGCGAGGGCGACCTAGCCGCGGGTAACTTCGTCGCGCCGACGCTGTTCACCGACGTGCACAACGACATGACGATCGCCCGCGAAGAGATCTTTGGCCCGGTGCTATCGGTCATCCCGTTCACTGACGAGGACGAGGCCATCAAGATCGCCAACAGCACTGAGTACGGGCTGGCGGCGACGGTCTGGACCGCCGACATCAAGCGGGCTATGCGAATGACCAAGGCGTTGCGAGCCGGGACGGTAGGCATCAACGGCTATCAGCTCGAGCCGCACGCGGCATTCGGCGGCTACCGGCAATCCGGCATCGGGCGCGAGGGCGGGCGGACTGCCATCGAGTCCTACACCGAGCTCAAGACCGTACTGCTGCCATTCACCGACGAGATGATGTAGCGCCCGCTCGCGGCGCGCCCTCAGCCACAGGGCCCGCCCTCCAGGTGGAGGGCGGGCCCGTTCTCAGCTACGCGCGGCTGGCGTCAAGACTCAGCCGAGTGGCACCGAGATGGGCATCAGCGTCGGGGTGACGCCCATGACGCCCGCCTCGGGAGCCGGGTTGGGCATGAGGACATTGAACCCGCACTGGCCGATCGCGTTGCCGCCGATCTCATTGGGATGGGAGTTGGCGTCACCGTACTGATCCGCGGGCGAGTTGCCCTGGCAGATGATATTACCCTGCACGATGTTCCAGAGGACCTCGTTACCGTCCGGAGCGAACGGGTTCGTCGGCGGCGGCGTGACGATATTCTCGTTGATCAAGTTGCCGCCGATGTGGTTGCGGAACATGCCCCACCAGCACGTGCTCAGGTTTGTCGCGACCACGTTGCCGCCGATCGTGCTGTCAAGCACCGAGCTGTAAGGCGGGAAGAAGTACTCGGCGAAGATCCCGGACGGCTGGGAGCAATCCGAGGTCCCGCCGCCATTGACGACGATGTTCCCGCCGACCGAGTCGTTGTTCAGTACCACGCCGAGGGACTGGTTCTCGACCAGGTTGCCGCGGATGATGTCACTGCTGGATAGCGTCGGCGAGTTCTGGTTGGGGTCATCGACGCAGGGGAACGACGGCACCGTGATCGGGTGGGTAAAGCCCCACACGCTTACCGGGATAACGTCACAGCCCAGCATCGCGCTGCCATTCTGCTGCACGATCATATTGCCGTCGATGGTGATGCTGGAGTTGTTGAGCCCGAAGACGGCATTTAGGCTGCCGCCCGACGCAATGGTCAGATTGCCTCTCACGAGGACCGGCCCGGATTGGACCGCGCAGACACCAGTGATCACGAGGTTGCCGCTGTAGGTACCCGACAGTTCGCCCGGCGAGGCAAGCGTGCCGGTGCAGGTGGAGGTCCCGCCATTGCCGTGGGCCGGTGCCGCAGCGGCAACGCCCTGGCCGACCGTCAGCACACCCGCTACAAGACCGCTAATACCGATAAAACATGATAAAGCAAAACGAGCTCGATTCAACGCGTCCACCTTCCGATCGGACTTCTGTGTCTTTCCGGACATTCCACCGAACTGATGGGCTGCCACCTGCTCTGACGAAGCGCCGCAAGGGCATAGCGCTGAACTTCCCAGGCCGCCCCCTTTCCCAGGCCGCCCACGGCGGGAACTGCGTGACGGGTATCAGTCGCTTCCGTCACAGATTCTGATACATCTAAGTGGCTCTGCATAGTGGCAGAAAATTGGTGACGTGCGCGGCCGATATCTGCGCCCGACATGGGTTGATTGGCTATCGGGGCGGATAATTGGGTTTGATGTCTGTCGAGGCTGAGCCGGACGAGCCTGGCATGCTGGTTATTGGCCTGCTAGGGCCTGTTGACGTGCATGTCGCCGGCACGGCGGCCGGCATCTCCCAGCCGGGCCTGAAGGTGCTGCTGGCCATGCTGGCGTTGTCGCCCAATCACGTCGTGCCGGTCAGCACGCTCATCTACGCCTTGTGGCAAGAGGACGCCTCCCGGCAACGGGAAAAGAACCTGCACGTCCAGGTGCACTTGCTGCGTCGCCGCCTGGCCGAGCTTGAGCCTGGGCGCGGCAGTTCACGGATCGTCACTGCGCCGCCTGGGTACCTGCTTTCCATCGGCAGCGGCGAGCTGGACGCCGAGTCGTTCACCTTGCTGGCAAGGCGCGGGCGCCTGCTCGCGGGTGCCGGTGATTACGCTGCGGCCAGCGAAGTACTCGGCCAGGCGCTTGCCTTGTGGCGCGGTCCTGCGCTCGGCGACGTGGCGTACGCAAGCCCGCGGCTGGAAGCCGAGGCCGCCGGGCTGGAGGAGCAGCGGCTGGCGGTGCTGGAGGATAAGGCTGATGCCGACCTTGCGGCTGGTCGGCACAGTTACCTGGCGGGTTACCTGCCGGCCATGATCGCGCAGTTCCCGCTCCGGGAACGGCTCCGCGGCCAGCTGATGCTCGCCTTGTACCGGTGCGGCCGCCGGGGCGACGCGCTCAGCGCCTACCGGGACGCGCGCGAGGTACTGGCCGACGAGCTTGGGCTCGACCCAGGCCCGCAGTTGCAAGCGTTGCATCAGCAGGTACTGACGGCCGATCCGCGGCTCGCCTTCTCGCCACCGCGCGCAGACCAGCCCGAAGAGCCAGCCAGGGCCGGCCCGGCCAGCCTGCCGGGGGCGCGTGATCTGGCTGCTGGCAGCGAAGCGGTCGGGTCCGGCGAGCGCGATCAGCCGGCCAGATGGCGCGCTGGGCCGGTCCTTCCTGCGATCGTGGTGCCCCGGCAACTGGGCGGCGAGACCCGGCAAGCGCCGGTGGTGCCTAGGCAGCTGCCCGCAGGCGCCCGACACTTCGCCGGCCGCAGAGCCGAGCTGGCCGAGCTCGACGGGGTACTGCGCGAGGCCGATGTTGCGGCGTCGACCGCCGTCATCGTGATCACCGGCACCGGCGGCGTCGGCAAGACCGCGCTGGCGCTGCACTGGGCGCACCGGGCGGCGTCCCGTTACCCTGATGGACAGCTGTATGTGAACCTTCGCGGCTACGATCCGGCTGGCGCGCCGACCACGCCAGCCAACGGCCTGCGCGGGCTCCTTGACGGCCTCGGCGTACCGCGTGACCAGATCCCCGAGTCGCCCGAGGCACGTGCGGGCCTCTACCGCAGCGTGCTGGCCGGACGGCGCGTGCTGGTGCTGCTCGATAATGCCGCTCACGCTGATCAGGTGCGTCCGCTGCTACCTGGCAGCGCCGGTTGCCTCGTGCTGGTGACCAGCCGATCGGCGCTGTCCGGTCTGGTGGCAACCGAAAGCGCGCATCCGGTCCCATTGGGACTCCTCGGCGAGCAGGACGCCGAGGCGATGCTCGCCGCCAGGCTCGGCGCGCAACGGACCAGCGCCGAGCCGGCGGCAGCTTCGCTGTTTGTCAGACTTTGCGGCGGACTCCCGCTGGCGCTCGCGATCACCGCCGCGCGCGCTGCAGCGCAGCCGGCGCTGCCGCTCTCCGCGCTCGCCGAGGAACTGACAGACGAGCAGCACCGCCTCGATGCCCTGGACACCGGCGACCAGATGACGAGCTTGCGAGCTGCATTCTCCTGGTCCTGCCGGCAGCTATCTGACGCCGCTGCGCGAGTATTCAGGCTACTCGGCGGTCATCCCGGGCCGGACATCTCGGTCGCGGCCGCCGCGAGCCTGGCTGGCCTGTCGTCCGCGCAGGCCCACCGCGCCCTGGCCGAACTAGTATCCGCAAGCCTGCTGACCGAACATGCGCCGGGCCGCTACGTGCTGCACGACTTGCTGCGCGCCTATGCAGCCGAGCAGCAGCCAGGGGCCACGACCGGAGCAGAGCTCCGCAACGCCCAAGCCCGGCTCGTTGACCACTACCTGCACACCGCGTTCGCGGCCGCGCTGATGCTGGCCCCCGTCGGTCATCCGATCATCCTCGATCCGGCGCGGCCAGATGTTCTGCCTGAGCGCCTCGCTGACCGGGATCGTGCGCTGGCCTGGTTTCACATGGAACTGCCGGTCTTGCTCGCCGTCGTGGAACTTGCGGCGGCCTGCGGGCTGGACAGACAGGCGTGGCAACTGCCCTGGACGTTGCGGAGCATCCTGGACAGTCAGGGCCGATGGCAGGACTGGGACGCAGTCAACCAGATCGCCCTTGCCGCGGCCGAACGGCTCCAGGACCACAACGGCATGGGCTGGACCCACCACCGGATGGCCCAAGTCTGCAGCCTGTCCGGTGCCATCGACGACGGCGTTGCCCACAACATGAAGGCGCTGGCTCACTTCGCGCTGGCCGGGAACACCGCCGGGCAGGGCTCGGCGCGCCTTGGCCTGTGCATAGCGTTCGGCCGGCAAGGCGATCACGAGGCCGCATTCGACCACGGCACGCGGGGGCTCGCGTTGTTCCGCGCGGCAGGCGACCGGATCGGCGAGGCGTTCATGCTGCACCTGGTCGGGCTCGAGCTCGGCCAGCTGGGCAGCACCGAACTCGGCCGCGAGCATTGCATGCAGGCAGTGGAGCTCTATGGCGAACTCGATGACCCAGGCGGCCTGGCGGACGCCTGGCACAGCCTCGGCACGTTGCATAAGAAACTAGGCGAGTATGCGGACGCGATCGCCTGTTTCCAGCAGTCGCTGATGTTGTCAGCCAAGCTAGGTGACCGGTGGGGCCTGGCATATTGCCTGATCTATGTGGGCGACACCCACGACGCGGCCGGCGATCTGGTCGCAGCCCGGGAGGCCTGGCAGCAGGCCATCGGCATGCTCGGGGATCTGCAGCACCCGGATACCGACCGGATCCGCGCCCGGCTCCGCGAGACAGCCAGCCCAGGCAGCCAGACAGCTGGTCCGGGCCCGGCCGCTGACATCCGCCAGCCCTGAAAGCACGAACAAAGCGTGGGCAAACCGGCGGATGGCACCCTACATCTGGGTCTGGTATCTGCAGTTCCGGATCCGACCGGGTGGGGACGTCAGTAATGACGCAGGGTTCCGGAGCTCTGAGCGCCTGCCGGGGCAGCGCTCGGAACTCCGGGACCCTTAACCCGGCAGGGTCTGCGGCAGCCCGAAGGACGGCAGCAGCGCGACGCCGAACGTGGTGATCTCCGTGATGCGCCCACCGGAAACTCTCAAGACGTCGAGCTTGAACGCGCGGTATTCGGTATCGCCAGGTCTGCGCAGGTAACTCACGGCCGCCGGCATGCGGTTGGCCGCGGTAGGGCGCAGCCGCCAGTCGCCATCGCGGTCCGGGCCGAACGCGCGCTCAAGCAGCGGCTCCAGGTTGGCCATCCCCTGATAGCAGTACGGGTACGGCGGCATGGTTACCCGGATGTCGGCGGCGGAGATCTCCGCCACCGCGGCAGCGTCCAGCCGCTCGTGCGCTTCGATGAAACGCTGCAGCAGCAGCTTCTCGGCCTCAGTAGGCGGGCCGGGGTGCCACTCGGTCCGCTGCGGTGGCAGGTGCGCACGGAGCGCAGACCTCGCCCGCTGCACCGCGCTGTTCGCTGCGGCCACGCTGATGTGCAGGAGCTCGGCCGTATCGGCCGCTGGCCAGCCCAGCACGTCGCGAACGATCAGCGCGGCGCGCTGACGCGGTGGCAGCGTCTGTAGCGCGGCGAGGAACGCCAGCTCGATGGTCTCGCGCGCGACCAGGATCGCCTCCGGCTGGTCGGTGCCGGCCGCCGCCTGGTCAAGGAGCAGATCAGGATAAGGCTGCAGACACGGCACCTCGGCGATGGACTGCAGCGCCCTTGCCTGCCGGGAACGCGATCGCAGCAAGTCCAGGCATACGTTGGTGGCGATGCGATAGAGCCAGGCCCGGAGCTGCGTCCCCGGCGCGAAACCGGCTCGGCCGCGCCAGGCCCGCAACAACGTCTCCTGCACTGCATCCTCGGCATCGTCGAACGAGCCCAGCATGCGGTAGCAGTGCACGTGCAGCTCGCGCCGGTGCCGCCCGGTCAGTTCGCCGAAGGCGGGCTCATCCCCGGCGATCACAGCTGCAGCGAGCTGGTCCGCGTCGTTGCCAGTCATCAGGCTGGCTGGGATCCGGGCCTGACCTCTTGCACTAGCCAGCCGTTCCCGTCCGGGTCAGCGAACGACAGGAACGAGTTGTAGCTGCCGCGCTGCGGGTCGTGCCCTGGCGTCTGGCCGCCTGCACCGAAATGGAACACGTCGCTGACCGCAACGCCTCGGCCGACGAGCTCAGCCTGCGCTTCGTCGATGTCGGTGACGATCAGGTGCAAGCCCTGAAGCGAGCCAGCAGCATCGGCGTTCCGCATGAGGGTGATCGAGCACGCCGAGCCCGGCGGGGTGAGCTGAACAATCCGGAAATCCTCGCCGGCCCGATGGTCGACGTCGAGCCGGAAGCCGGCGTGCTCGGTATAGAAGTCCTTCGCCCGGTCGATGTCGGTCACCGGAATGATCACGAGCTCAAGCTTGAAGTCCATGGCAGCCTCCCTGATCCGATGTGCTACCTGGTGAAACGAACCACGGCCGACAGACTCATCGGTGTAGCGATGAAGACCTATTCCGGCAGCAGCTTGCTGTGGTCCCAGGAGATCACCCGGCGCGGTTCGACGATATATCCGAAGCGCTTGCGGGCAGCCCGGGCCACATAGTCGCGCAGCGCATCGGCCGCGTCCCCGGCAATGTCAGTGCCCATGACCTCGGTGATGCCGCGCCCGATGTCCTGCACCGCGGCAGGGTCTTCGATCGTCTGGACCACGCCCTGGATCTGCACGCCCTTCAGGTCGAAGTACTGATTCCCGGTCTCCACCAGGCAGCTGATGCGCGGGTCGCGGGCCAGGTTCAGCGCCTTCTGCGAGGTCCGGTAGGTCCAGAACGCGATCTTGCCGCCGACCAGCGTGTAATACATGGTCACCAGGTGCGGCATGCCGTCCGGGTTGATCGTCGCAAGCTGCACCTTGCGGCAGCCCGCAAGCATGGCCACGACCTCGTCCGGGGTCATCGTGACCCGGTCCCGCTGCTTCATTGTTGCCCTGATCTCACTTCGTCTGCCGGAAACCGATCGTCTCGCTGGCAAGCGCGAGCGTGTCCTCGCAGGCGAACCCGGCGCCGGATGCGCCGGTTTCAAAACCCGACAGCGCACTGGCTATGGCCGGCAGCGACCACATCCCGTCGGCCGACCCGTGCTCGCTGGCCAGGAAGGTGGCTGCGATCCGGGGCGGCGCCATAACCGCGGCAACGCCTCCGTGCACCACGAAGACTTCGCCGTTGATGCCGTCCGCGGCCGGACTCGACAAGTAGGTCACCAGCGGAGCGACGTGCTCGGGCGCCAGCGGGTCGGGCCCGGCGTCCGGCGCCGTGCCCATCAAGTCAGCGGTCATCGCGGTGCGCGCCCGCGGGCAGATGGCGTTCGCCCGGACTCCGTAGCGAGCGCAGCTGCGCGCGGTGGTAACGGTGAGCGCCGCGATACCAGCCTTCGCTGCTGAGTAGTTCGGCTGGCCCGATGAACCGAGCAAGAATGCCTCTGACGAGGTGTTCACTATCCTGGCGTAGACCGGCCCGGCGGCTTGCTTGCTCTGCTCCCGCCAGTGCGCCGTGGCCAGGCGGCTGGTCAGGAAATGGCCACGCAGGTGGGTGCGCAGCACCAGGTCCCACTCTTGTGGTGACATCGAAAAGATCATGCGGTCGCGGAGCACTCCGGCGTTGTTCACCACGATGTCCAGTTGCCCGTACTCGCGCAGCGCCGTGCCGACGAGCGCCTCGGCGGTGTCCCATTCCCCGATGTCACCGGCGCTCACGACGGCGCTGCCGCCGGCCGCGGTGATCTCGGCGGCAACGCCGTCAACCGCGTCTCCCGGCAGGTCGTTCAGCACAATGGCGGCGCCGTCGGCCGCGAGCGCGACTGCCTCGGCCCGGCCAAGTCCCTGTCCGGCGCCCGTCACGATCGCGACCCGACCGTCGAGCCGCACTTGGTCAGTCATCCGCCAGCTCCTAATACCCGGGTCCCGACAGCATGCCGCCGTCGACGACGAACTCGCTGCCTGTGCAGTAAGAAGACTCATCAGAGGCGAGGTAGACCACCAGGTGAGATACCTCCGACGACTTGGCGAACCGGGAAATCGGCAGGGAGCGCATGAAACCCTCGCCGTCGCTGATGTCAGTGAAAGACGCAAAGGCGGTCGCCGTCATCGTGGTCATGATGCCGCCGGGATGGACTGAGTTGACCCGGATGCCGAACTTGCCGAGCTCTTGCGCGGCCGACCGGGTGATGCCGCGAACTCCGAATTTGCTGGCACTGTAAGCCGACATGCCGGCGGCTCCGGTGAAGCCCTCGACCGACGAGATGTTGATGATCGAGCCACCGCCGGCCGCCGTCATCGGCTCTATCACGTTCTTGATGCCCAGCCATTCGCCAATGAGGTTAACGTCGATGACCTGGCGAAAATCAGCCAGGGCCATGTCGGCGATCTTCGCGTTCTTCAGGATGCCCGCATTGTTGACCAGGACATTCAGCGTCCCGAACGCATCGATTGTGCTAGCCACGGCAGCGGCCCAATCGGATTCGCTGGTCACGTCCTGGTGCAGGTAGCGGCAGTTGTCCTCGCCCAGCTCAGCGGCCAGTTCCTTGCCCTTGTCATCGAGTAGGTCACCCAGCACCACCCTGGCACCCTGGGCCACGAAGTGCCGGGCGTGGGACTTGCCCATCCCCCTGGCGCCGCCAGTGATCAGCGCCACCTTCCCGTCCAGCCGACCCATCGCCACTCCTGGAATCACGCCGTCTCCGCGCTAAGTGGTACCAAACGCTTGCTTGGTCAGCAGGGTAACAGCCGGCGGCCGACATTTCAGCGCCGCGCTGCCGGGACTGTAGCCCTAGCGGAGCAGGCGAGCGCCGGGACTGGTGATCCCGTCGAACAGCAACCGAAGAAACGCCTCGACGACCTGATCGGTGCTGAATCCGCCCGGCTGCCGCCAGTTAATCGGCAGCCACAGGATGTCGCGGAGCAGCCGGTAGGTGAGTCTCACATCCAGGTCAGGCCGGAAGACCCCAGTCTCCTTCCCGCGTTCCAGCTGGGCGATCCAGATCTGCTCAATCTCCCGGAGGTCCTTCCGCAGATAGGCGAATCGCGGCTGGGTGCTGAAGTAGGTCCAGTCGTTCTGCAGCATTGTCAGCGCAGCCCGGTGACGCGCGAGGGTGTGACTGCTGGACCGGACGATTCGCTCTATCGCCTCGGCCGGATCGGCCGAGCTGGCCACCGCGCTGCGGTAGTCCGCCAGCACTTCATTCAGGAACCCGGACAGGATCTCGTCCCCGATCGATTCCTTCGAGTCGAAGTGATGGTAGAGGCTGCCGGACAAGATGCCCGCCGCGTCCGCTATCTCGCGGACCGTTGTTGCGCGAAAGCCCTTCTGGGCGAATAGATCGCCGGCCAGCCTGACCATGTCGGCCCGGCGCTGTGACCGGGCTGTCCCGTTGGGGCCGTCGTTCCGGTCGGCCTGCTGGCTCTTTCGCGTCGCGCCCACCGCGCCATTATTGCTGGTGAAGCGCTAACCTCCCAAGCGCTTGCTCAACTGACGGGCCGGACGCGACGAGCACGGCACCGTCACTGGGTGACGGCGTGGTTAGTCGCCAGCGCAGCGCCGACCTGGCCGGCGAACGCGGCCGCGACCATGAGCTGCTCGGCAGCGGGACGAGCTGACGGGCCGGCCAGCATCAGGAACCTGCCCTGGAGGCGGCCGCCGCTTTCCACCAGCAGCTCGGTGCTGGCCGGCATGCCGTGGGCCTGCACGTCCCAGATTTGGCCGCCGACCGTCACGACGCCGGTTTGCTCGAGCCGCGCTGGCCCGCCGAGGCCGGCCACCCCGTACTGGAACTGGCATGACTGCAGCGCCAGCAGCTGAACGAGCGTGCCCGACACCTGGCTTATCAACGCCGGCGGCGAGTCGCCCGCGGCTGCGGCCCGGGCGGCGTCGTTGATGCCTGCGAGGTAACCGGACCGTCGGCTCGCGGTTGCATGCTGACGCCTGCCCCAGACCGCGATCTCCGTCACGGCGATGCCGATCACAACCAGCAGGACCGTTGTCTCGATGTCGGTGGCCCGGCTGATGCTGAATCGTTCGTAGGGCCGGGTAAGGAAGAAGTCGAACCAGATTGCTGCGGAAGCCGCCGCCAGGTAGCCGGCCAGCCGGCTCCCGGCCGCCGCGACAGCTACCACGATCACGATGAGGGCCAGTGCCGCGTCGGTGTTAGCGAAGCTCGACCGGAACGGCACGAGAATAGCCGTCAGCGCGAGCGGACCGGCTAGCCCGGCGCCAACCGCGACCGTGTCCCGACTAGGCCGCCGCCGGACGCCGCCCGCCGCGTTTTGCTGTGGCGCGTCCCGCGCCGAGCTCCGGATGCTCACCTCGCCCATCCGCCTACGCTGGAGTCCCCTACTCCACAGGCTAACCGGCGTCAGCGCCGCCGAACCTGCGGGCAGCGAACTCATACGGAACTCATGCGCATGCCCCGGGCCGGCCGCCCAGCCAGGCAGTGTCATGGAGTACAGTCTCTACAGGCATGTAGAAGCTCGCCGCGTTTGCCAGTGGCCCGTCCGAAGGTTGCCATGAACTCGCTTCTCACCCAATACGGCTACGCTGCGCTGATTTTGTTCGGCTTCCTTGAGGCGTGCTGCATCCCGATCCCGTCCGAGATAACGTTCGGGTTCGCTGGTGTCCTGGCCTACCAGGGACATCTCAACCTGCGCGCTAGTCATCGTCCTCGGCAGCCTCGCTGAGCTGGCCGGCTCGTTCGTGTCTTACGGCGTTGGCCGAGTAGCTGAGCGCCCGGTGATCGAGCGGCTCGGCCGTAAGGTGCTGATCACCAAGGCCGACCTCGACCGCGCGGAGCGGTTTCTGGCGGGCCGAGGGGCGTGGGCCATCCCGGTGGGCCGCATGCTGCCGCTGGTCCGGTCGTTCACGTCTGTTGTGGCTGGCTTCACCGGCGTGCCAGCAGTGCGGTTCGGGATTCTCAGCGCGATCGGCACGGTGATATACGCCAGCGTCGTGGCCAGCATCGGTTACGGCGTCGGCTCAGCCTGGCATACCGTCGCGCGGTACATCGCCGTGACCGGTTACTTCATCGCCGCGCTGGTAATCCTGGCGATCGTGATGTTCGTCATTGTCAGGCTCCGCGAGCTCAGGCGCGAAGCCGAGGCGGAGCCGCCCGCGCCGACCGATGATCCGGTCAGCCATCGCGCCCCGCGCGGCTAACCCCCGGTCGCAGCTGGCACGGTAACAGCTCACACGGCCAAGTCGGCAGCTCAGGCGCCGGCGGCGGCCTGCGCGAACTCGATGATTCCGTGCAGGTCGCGCGCCGCCTCAAGAGCCGACAGGGCAGAGATCGCCACCAGCGCGACGGCCACCACGAGCAGCAGCAGCCTCGGCCGCGGCGGCGGCGCGAGCAGTGCCGCCACCCGGCGCGGCACCGCGCCTGCGCCGCGGGTGGGCATTGAATCAGGCAGCATGCCCAAGACCGGCGCGGAGGCCGCGCGGCGTTGCGGAGTCGCCGAGGCGGCCAGAGCTGCCTTCGCGATTGTCCTGGCCGCCAGCGAACGGCTCCCGGCAGTAGCGGCCGCGTGCTCGTCGGCCCATCGCTCCACGCTGTAGCCGACGGCCGCCGCAAGCGGGCGCAGCAGCGGGTTGGCCGCAGCGGCAAGCCGGGCCGCAGCGGTGAACAGGTAGTGGCACGACGAGGCATGGGCTCGCTCGTGTGCCAGCAGCACGGCGCGCTCTGCCTGGCCGAGGGCGGCCAGCATGCCGGAGGTAACGACGATCCGGCTCGGCCAGCCCGGCACGGCGTAAGCATCGACAGCATCGTCGCTGATCACGATGACTTCCGCGGTCCCCTGGACCGGCCCGGCCAAGTTCCGGCCCTGGCGGTGGGCTGCGATAAGGGCCGCAGTCCGTCGCCACGCTGCCCGGGCGGCAGCACCTGCCGCCATCGCCAGCAGGCCACCCGCGATCACACCCAGCGGCAGCGATGCCGGATCGGTGCGGCTCATGGTGTGCTGTGACATGTCCCCAGCGAGGTCGATCCGCGGAATGCGAATCGCGGCGGCGAGTGCTAGCAGGCCAAGTGCCGCCCAGCTGGCCGCGGCCAGCGCAACTGCGCTGCTCGCCAGCAGCCAGGTCGCGGTCCGCGGCGGCAGCCGCTCGGCTAGCGGGCGCGCTGCTGGCGCCGCCAGCAGCGGAACAATCAACGGAAGGTAGACCAGCGCGTGCATGCGGTGCCGTCAGCCGCTCGCGGGATGGTCAAGCATGCGCCGCAATAGCTGTTCGTCAGCGGCAGAGAGCCCGGATACGAAGCGGGCCAGCACCGCCTCGCGATCGGCCTCGGCCTCAAGCACTCCGCGCATCCGCCGGGCCGCCAGGCCCGGCTCGTCAGCAACTGGTGCGTAGCTGTACGCGCGCCCGGAGCGCAATCGGGTTAGCACGCCCTTCGCGTGGAGCCGGGACAGGATCGTTACAACCGTCGTGTATGCGAGCTCTCCACCCAGCCGGTCCCGGACTTCACCAGGCGTGAGGGCGCTGCCTGCGGCCTGCAGCACCTCTAGCGCCGCAGCCTCCAGTTGCCCGGCGGCACGCCGCTGCCCGTCCAGGCGACGGGCAAGGTTCTCCTGGACCACCCGATCAGGCTCCTGTCCTTTTCTCGCTCTACACGAGTGTAGATGGTCGCCCGGCAGTCAGGCAGCGGCGGCTACTCGTGGTGGTCAGGCTCAGCAGTTTGCGTCCTCAGCCTGCGGTGACGCTGGAGCAGGCGGCGGCCGACTGGTCCGACGCCGACGAGCGTGCCCAGGCAGGCAGTCGCGAGTAGCGCGTACGGGACGAAGTCTGAAGTAGCTTGTGCGATCGACCCGCCGGCGGCGGATGCGACGGCCTGACCGCTGGCCCAGGCCAGGTTACCGAGGCCGAAGGCCAGTCCCTGATTGAGGCGCATGCGGTCGGCCCCGGCGCTCAGCAGTGTCATCGCCGGGGTGAACAGCGTTCCATAGGCCGGCATGCCAACGACAAGTAGCGCGATCAGCCAGGGCGCCGGAGCGAGAACGGGAGCGAGCAGGCTGACGACCACTGCCGCGGAAAGCGAGATCCGCACTGGCACAAGCGGACCACGGCGATCGGACAGCCGTCCCGTCAGCGGCGCCAGGCTCGCTTCGATCGCCGCCGAGGCCAGGAAGGTTGCCCCGATGATTGTGGCGTCGACGCCTAGGTGGCCAAGCCGCAGCGGCGCCAGCACGTCGATCACGCCGAAGGCCATCCCTGCCAGCGTGGTCAGCCACATGCCGGTACTGACCCTCAGGTCTCGCAAGGCTGGCCAGGCAGCGCTCAGTCCCTGCGGCTCGACCACGCGCGGGCTCGGTACCGCAAATGCAACGATCATCAGCGCGCCGCCGGCTACCGCAGCGGCGCTAAACGCGGGGCCAGTACCCACCCTGCTGGCGACGGCACCGACCACTGGCCCGAGCAATGCGCCGCCCACTGCCGCGCCCATAGCGTTGCCGAGCAGTTCACCCCGCCGGCCTTCGGGGGCAGCGGTGGCCAGCCAGGCCAATCCCGCGGCCCAGGTGCAGGCGCCGCCAAGGCCTTGCACGAACCTGGCCGCATCCAGGATGGCCGGCTGTGATGCCCAGCCGAAGACCAATGTGGACGCGCTCATCAGCGCGAGGCCCAGCATGACGACCGCCCGGTCACCCAGCCGCGCCACGAGCAGTCCGCCTGGCAGGGCCCCGATCAGCGTGCCGACCGGGTACGCGGCGACCAGGATTCCCGCCCCTGCCTTGGACAGGCCGGCTGCCCGGGCGTAGTGCGGCAGCAGCGGGGTCAGCGCGGTGAAGAATATCGTGTCGACGAGCACCAAGGCGCACGTGAACAGCAGTAGCCAGCGAACGCGAGATGGCAGGGCTAGCCGATCGGCTCTGGCCACCTCACTCCGTCCCGGCCAGGCGAGCGGCCTGACTGATCATTCAGCCGAGGCTATCGCACCCATCCGTGGCTATGGCTGGCCGAGGTGAAAGTACTCTCGTGGCCTGGTCTCCCCGTCGTGAACGGTGTCATTGGGGATCCCGCTGCCTGGCATGGCAGCCTCGAAGGCTTCCCGCGACTGCCATCTCGATATCCCGACGATCCGGCCGCCCTGGTGCTCCAGCCACGGCCCGACCTCGAGCAGGCCAGGAACTCCGGACAACGAACTGGCCATCTGCGCCATGGAGGCGTAGACCTTATCCCGCCTGCCAGGCTCTGGATAATGCACGGCGATGAAGATGTAGCTCATCGAACCTCTCGTAGGAGTTCCTAGAGGGACCGGCGGAGCAGCGAGTCCAGCTTGGTGAACGAGCTCTCCCAGCCCGCCGTCGCGTCTCCGCCCGTCTGCTCGGTGTAGGGACCCTGGCGCAGCTCAAGCCGGGTCTTGCCGTTGGCCTCGTCGTGAAATTCCAGCCGCAACCTGAACCGGACCCTTCCGGTGCTGCCGGGAAGGCCCTCGACTTCCTGGTGACCGACGAGCAACTCGTTTTCGATGACCTCGGTGAACGTCGCGTCGATCGGCTCCCGGACGGTCGGATCCTCGTCGCTGGTCATGATGAAACGCTGGAATCCGCCGGGCCGCGCGTCGATCTGGACGGTCTCGCACGGCACCGAGAACCCCACCGGGCCGAACCACAGGCACAGCTGGTCGGGGTCCACGAACGCCCGGTAGACCAGCTCCGGCGGCGCGTCGAAGATGCGCGAGACGGTGATCTCATGAGTAGTGACCTGGGACATCAATCCTCCTCTTTCCTGTGTTCCGGGTGACGTCGGACTTCAGGTCATACCCAGCATGCCGTACGTGCGCATCGACGCGTGGCCTTAGGGTTTGGGCATGGCGGACCCACAATCCAGCGGAGGCGGCCAGAGCGGCCTGCCCGCCGCCGTCGCAGGCGAGGAACTCCGCGCATCACACGCAGACCGGGATCAGGTGGTGGAACTGCTGCGGGTAGCAGCCGGGGACGGCCGGCTCTCCGCGGAAGAACTGGACGACCGGCTGGAAGGCGCGCTGACCGCCAGGACCTATGCCGAGCTCGCGCCGCTGACAGCCGACCTGCCGGCCACGCCGGGTGCCGCTGTGGTGCCGCCCGGCGCGGGCGCGGTGACCGTCACGCCGAAGGATCTGGTACGGATCCACGTCCACGGCAGCAGCGCCCGCCGGGACGGCCACTGGGTAGTGCCGAAGGAACTGGACGTCAAGGTGAGAGGCGGCGGCGTGACGCTGGACTTCACCGAGGCGGTGATCACGCAGCCGCTGCTCCGCATCACCGCCGAGGTGAGAGGCGGCGGGCTCAGGCTGATCACCAGGCCGGGCGTCGTGGTGGAAGCCGGTGACATATCACTCCACGGCGGCAGCGTCACGCTGCCCGAGCCGCCTGGCCCTGGCGTCACCGTCCAGCTGCGCGTCGAGATCGCGGGCTCGGTTCACGGCGCAGGCATCACCGCCGGGCCACCCCCTCCGCCTCGCCGGCCGCGACGCACGTTCTGGCAATGGCTGCGCCGCGCCCCGCGTCCCCCCGCCATCGCCGCCTAACGCGACGCCGGCTGCCAGATGCTGGGCGGGGGCTACTAAAGCGCCGCCTCCGAGGGTCATCGGGAACCTGCCTAGTTACGCCCGGGGCTAGCGCGGTCGGAATGACTGGCGCAATGTTGAAACTGCCCGGTGTCATGCGCCGCGTCCTGATGCCGGGCGAGGTCTAGCCGAGCCCAGGAGGAGCAGGCGCATGCGACGGAGTACCGACCAGATGCTCACCACGCATACAGGGAGTTTGCCGAGACCGCCCGACCTGGATGCGATGATCGCCGACCGGGAAGACGGCAAGGACGTGGTTTCGGCCGCCTTCGACGAGCGCGTCAGGCTCGCTGTCGCCGACGTCGTGGCGAGCCAGCTTGCCGCCGGCGTCTCGGTGGTGGGCGACGGCGAGATGGGCAAGTCGGGCTACTCGACGTACGTCAAGGACAGGCTGACTGGCTTCGGCGGCACCGGGCGGCCGATGGTGATAACAGAGCTGATCGAGTACCCCGAGGTCTTCGAGTCCATGGCCGGCGACGAAGCGGCAGGGCGGGTGCTCAACCAGCCCGCCTGCGATGGGCCGGTCGCCTTGCGCGACGCGGACGCCGTCCACCGGGACATCGCCAACCTGAAGGCCGCTGTCAAGGACGCCGAGCCTGCCGACGTCTTCATGAGCGCGGCCTCGCCTGGCGTGATTGCGGCATTCCTCGCCAACGGCTATTACCCGAGCGATGAGGAGTACATCTTCGCGCTGGCTGACGCCATGAAACCGGAGTACGACGCGATCGCCGCGGCCGGGATCGTGCTCCAGGTCGACTGCCCCGACCTGGCCATGACCAGGGCGATGCTGGGCAACGATCAGCTCACCGACAACGAGTTCCGCGAGCAGATCCGGATGCACGTCCGGGCGCTGAACCACGCCCTGCGTGATATCCCGCCTGAGCAAATGCGGATGCACCTGTGCTGGGGTAACGGCGAGTGGCCGCACGTCACCGATATCCCGATGGCATCGATTGTCGACATCGTGCTGGAGGCACGTCCGGCCGGCCTGTCGTTTGAAGCCTCGAACCCGCGGCACGAGCACGAGTGGAAGGTGTGGAAGGACGTCCGCCTGCCCGACGGCAAGGTCCTGATCCCTGGCGTCCTTGATTCGACTACGAACTTCGTCGAGCACCCTGAGCTCGTCGCCGAGCGGATCATCCGGTTCGCTGAGGTCGTCGGCCGCGAGAACGTCATAGCTGGTAGCGATTGCGGGTTCGGCACGTTCGCCGGTTTCTACTCGGTCAAGCCGAGGATCACCTGGCTGAAACTTAACGCGATGGCCGACGGTGCGGCGATTGCATCCGATTACCTGTGGAAACGGCGCGGTTCTTAACTGACCCGGCGCAGCCAGTCGCGATAGCCCGTGCCGAACGGCTCAGCGCCCGCGCTGATTGCCCGGTGCAGCCATGCCGCCGCCCGCTCAGCCTGGCTGATCACCTCCGCGGGGTAGCCGTAGCTGACCTGGTGCTCGGCGAATTCGTCTTCGTCCACTATCAGGACCTGCCCGTCGGCCCGCAGGCGGACGACGTCGAGATCGAGGTCGACCATGGTCACCTCGTTCGCGCTGGGCCAGTCGGGCGGCGTGGATATGTCGCAGTAGATCTCGGTCCTCGCTGGCTCGCCGTTGAATACTGCAGTCCACCATTGCCGGGGCGGGATGAGCTGGACGGACGGCTGATCGAAAGTGATCGGCGGCTCGCTGCCTCGGCGCGCCGTTGCTCCCGCTCCGGCGCCCAGCCAGATACCGTGCTCGTCCTCGCCCAGGTACCACATGCTCTGGTGCCAGTGCAGGCTGCCGTCATATTTGGTGTACACCACGCGTACCTCGCGATCCGCCACAGCCCGCCACCCTATCGGCTGCCTTGCCGACCTTGTCGGGGCCCTAGATCACCGTGGCCGGGTCGACGCCTTTGCCACCCGACGCACTGCTCTCGTAGGCCGCTAGCGCGAACCGCAGCACATCGACAGCCTCGTTCGCGCTCCAGAGCAGCGGACCATCACCGGTGCGCAGCCAGCGCAGCCAGTGACGGCCCGAATCGCGGAAGCTGTTCCCCCAGTCGTCATCGAGTGCGTGATAGCCGCGCATCTCGCCATCCCGGTAGACCTCGAGGCTGGGCTGCTGGATGCCCCGTCCAGTACACCGATTGACCCGCGCGTAACCCAGGCGGCCGGTTACCTCCCAGCGCTCATCATTGGTGTAGTAGTCCGACCGGAGGTACATGTCCACGCCGAGGCTGACATCCCAGCCGCCGCGGATGCCGTTCTCGTGCTCCCAGGCGATCATGGCCGGCGCGTCCACGTCGACGCCAGGACCGAAATGGGTGTTGCCAATCCAGGCCCGGACTTCCCTGATCGGCCCGAAAAGCCAGATGGCGGTGGAGAGCTTGTGCCAGCCGTCGTCGAACACCATGATGCCGCGGCCGACCTTCATCTGCTCCATCTGCCATTCGAAGCTGCTGAACGGCACGTCCCAGCCACCGTTGCCAGTGCCGACCATCTTCATGTGGTATCCGGATACCTCGCCGATATCGCCGTCCTCGACGACGGACTTGAGCTTGCGCAGCGGCTCGTAGAACAGGTAGTTCTCCATCACCCGGAGGACCCGGTCGTTCGCCTTCGCGGCGTCCATCATCTGCCGGGCGCCGGCCAGGTCGTTGCACATCGGCTTCTGCGCGTTCACGTGCCAGCCGTAACTCAGCAGTTCGCTGATGCCGTCGGCGTGCAGCGGGGCGGGCAACAGGCCCTCGACCGCGTCGACCAGCAGGCCGCTCGCCGCGAGGTCCGCCGCAGACGCGAACGTGCGCGCACTCGGCCAGTCG
This sequence comes from uncultured Actinomycetota bacterium, assembly GCA_963787665.1. Taxonomy (GTDB): domain Bacteria; phylum Actinomycetota; class Actinomycetes; order Streptosporangiales; family Streptosporangiaceae; genus JAJYUU01. The sequence goes on along the minus strand of CAWBDZ010000011.1, from coordinate 856,868 downwards.
GCCTGGCGCTGGGCCCGGCGCTCCTCGCTCGGGTCGACCAGCGCGACTACCTCGACGTCCGGATTGCCGAGGTATCCGCGGACGTTGAGGTCATAGATCCGGCCAAGGCCAATAAACGCCGCGCGTACCGGGCGGTCGTATGGAACGAAAGTCACTGCGACCGGTCTCCTCGGGCGCTTGGGATCGGACGCCCGGATCGGAGACCCGGAGCTCGTCTGTTGTGTTCCGCATGGTACCGACTGTCCGGTCAGCGGCCCGGCCTTCGGCCAAAAACGGTACGAACTTGGGCCACAGGCGCCCCGCCAACACCAGCCGGGAAAGACTTCGCAAACGCCACTCAGTTGAGTTGACAGCGTTTAGTCAAGTGTTGCATAATGAATCTTGTAAACAGTGTTAACAGCACCGGGCAAGGGGACAGTCCAATGACCATCAGCATGCAGAGCCTCCAAGACGCGCTCATCGCCGTGTTTGTCACCGTCGGCGTTGCGGTCGCTATCTCCATCGCGTTCGTGACCGTGGGCGCGTTCGTCGAGCGCGGCAAGGCGCGCGCCAGCCACGCCATAAACCGCGCACCAGCGCAGCACCCGACTCAGACTGACGACGCCCGCGAACTGGTCCTGCGGTAAGTGCAGCCCAGCATCGGGTGGCACACCAGCAGGCAGCTCAGTCACCAGAGCAGAAGCAGTCACCAGAGCAGAAGCGGTCACCAGAGCAGAAGCGGGGAGAGGACGATGCCGATGGCATCGTCCCTCTTCGCATCCGGCCAGGTCTCAGTCTCTGGCTAGGCGGCCAGCGGGCCAGGACCGCTGCCAGCTCCGCCGCTCGGCACTGCTTCGCGGTGCCTACGGGCAGGCGGCTCGAACGGCAGGCCCTCGCGGTCGCCCGCCGCTCGGAATAGCACTCCGGCCCACGTCCGGAATGGCCGCCAGGGCTCGGCCAGCTGTTCCATGGTCGCTGCGTCGGGCGTATCGGTGAGCTCGTAATAGTGCCGCAAACAACCGGCGAGCCTGGGCTCCCCGATAGCCAGCGCGTCAGTAACCCCGGTTGACCTGATGTACACGAGCATCGAGTACACCGGCCCCAATCCCTTGATCCGGCGGAGCAAGGCCATCGCCTGGTCGGCCGGCATCCTCCGCAGCCAACCGACATCGAGGCACCCGTCGAGTGCAGCGCGGGCGACGCCATGCAGTCTCGCCATCCGCTCGGGCTCGATCCCCGGGAACTCCTCGACTTTCAGCAGATGCCGGGGCAGCGGGAACGCGGCAACCGACTCGCCAGCTAGCTCAAACGTCGCCCCGGCTGCCTCGCTAAGCCGCCGTCGCAGCGCGGCGGCCTGCGTGCGATGCCGACGCTGCGACAGCACCGACCAGGCTGCAGCTTCGTAGGGCGAATTGAACAGCACCGGCCGAAGTCCCGGATTCTCGGCCTGAAGCCTGCCGAGCACGGGATCGGCCTGGCCAGCCGCCGGCCAGCCGGTGGTCGGAGTGTCCACCGAGAGGATGCGGCTGATCTGGTTGGCTGCCGTGACCAGGTCGCAACGGTCGTCGCTGACGTCTGCAAGCAGGCTGCCGTCCGGCTCTTGCCTGACCACCGCGCCGATGTAGCTTTCCAGGTCGTCACCGGCGAACGCGAGCCGCATCAGTGTCGCAGCCGCCTGTGGGCGGCCGGTGTTCGGCCCGAACCCGAACGATGCGGCGGCAGCCAGCGAGAAAGGCCCGTCGACGGGCAAATTGAAAGTAACTGGCACTGGATTCGCCTCCCTTAGCGAAGGCCGCTGCCGCGCTTCGCCAGCGGCCACAGTCCCAGGAATACAAGGCGGTACCGACAGTTTCGACGTCCGCAAGCTTGCAATGCTTAGCCAACTGCCTAATACTTAGTTACATGCCTAATCAAACTGTCATCTGCACTTACCGCGTCAGAGCAGTCGCGGAAGAACCTTTCCTTGACTTGCTCGGGCGGCACTGGCTCACTTTGCATGAGCTGGGCTTCGTGACCGACGAGGCCTCCGTCGTGTATCGGGAGATCGACGCTCAGCCGACTTACGTCGAGATCTTCACCTGGGCCGAGGGCGGCTTCGAGCAGGCCCACGAGCACCCCGCTGTGCTGGCCATCTGGGAACCGATGGACCCGCTGCTCGAAGAACGAGATGGTCAGCCAAAGTGGGACTTCCCGCACTTCGAGCGGGTCACGCTGCCAACGTGATCGCGAGGCCACGCGGGTTTACCGAACTCGATGATTATGACGCGGTGTTCAGCGCGCTGGCCCACCGCTCCCGGCGGACCATCCTGTCGGTGCTGCACGCTCGCGGCGGCGAGATGACCTCCGGCGCGATTGCGGCCCGGTTCGAGCACTCCTGGCCCACGACGTCGCAGCACCTGAAGGTGCTGCAAGAAGCTGGCCTGGTCGTCATCGAGCTGCGCGGCCGCGAGCGCGTCTACCGGGCCGATACCGAACGGCTGCTGGCAGTGACGCAAGGCTGGCTGAGTCATTTCGGCTGACCGGCCGGGAGCGCTCGGCCAGCCGCATCAGCGATCGGTAGGGCAGGATGCTCGGTGCCCAGCTCAGCCAGCAGAATCAGGCTGGCGCGCAAGGCCGACACGCCCGCTGGCGATAGGCGGCGTTCGAGTTCATCATCCACCTCGGTCGCGGCTTCCCAGCAGACCCTGGCGGCGGCCCCGCCGCGTGGTGTCAGCGTCAGCAGCAGGCGGCGCCGGTCCTCGCGGTCCGCAGTCCGCTCCAGGTAACCGCGCATCACCATGGTGTCGATCAGCTGGCTTACTGCCTGCTTGCTAATTCTCAGCTGACGGGTCAGAGCCGGCAGCGGCGATGCGTCGTCATACACCCCCGCGAGCACCGTAGCGCCATTGCGGGGCAGGTCATCAAAACCCGCGTCGGTGAGCGCAACGCGTATCGCCGATCCGTAGGTGCTGCGAGCGACCCGGAGCAGCCCTGTGATGCTCATGCGCTCCAACCACTCAGCTGCCATCTGGAAATGCTATTAGTACCAATACTTGACCGTCAAGGTGCTTGACTAGCTAGCTGGACCACGGCTGCGCCAGGGAGCACGGGCGAGCACTACCGCGTCGACCCGTGCGGCACCGTGGTCCAGCAGGCAGCCCGCGACCGTATCGAGCTGAGTTCCGGTCGTGCAGATGTCGTCTATTAACAGGACAGTCTTAACGTGTCATTGAGACGGGGCGCTACGTCTTCAGCCCCCAGGCGTGGATGCCATCTATGTTCGCGGTGAACAGCCAGCCGTTGGCGAAGGTGCTCTGGGCGAAATCCATGCCCCGTTACAAGCCTGTCGCAGGATTTTGCCGTCCGATGCCCGGACGAGGTACGTCGCGCACGGCACCGCGGAGAAGTCGTAGGTGCCGACCGCGAGCACGCCGCTACCGTCGATGCTCGGGCTGCCGATGACGCCATCTGGCAGCCCGGTCTCCCACACCAGATCACCGTTGCCCGGATCGCGCTCCTGGATCGAGCCGCGGTAGGTGACACCGCCGATGGTGTGCGACAGTCCGGCGATGAACAGGTGGTGCCCGTCATAGGCCGCCGCAGCGATGCACCCGGTCACCGGCCCGGACGTGCCACTCACCTGCTTATCCCAGGCCATGGTCATGGTGGACCGCTTCACCGCGTAGAAGATGCCGTTCTTGTTGCAGGCGCCGACATTGCGACCGAAGAGCACGGGCGACGCGCCGAAATCCGCGTCGTAGATCACCTGCGACGGCGGGACCTGAAACCTGGCCGAGCAGCTTGAGCCTGCGGGACTGAGCTTGAGGATCGACTCGGAGTAGCCAAGCAGCTGGTCGCACTTCCGGCCCGTTGCCTGTCGTTGCGAACACGTCCCCGTCGGGCGCGACGGCGACGCTGGACCAGATCGAGCCGCCGACCTCACCGCGCGGAACCGTGTAGAAATGCGCGAACTGCTTGCCGGTCGCCTGCGTCGAATCCGATGAGCCTCGCCGCGAATCAGGGGCTCGATCGCAGTTCGATGACGACGCCCGATGTAGATCTTGCCGTGCGCTGACTGTCGGCGAGGACCAGTCGAAGTAGTTGCTGACTCTGGCGGACGGGATCGCGATGACAGATTTCCACCGCACTTTCAGGTTCGACGCGTTCAGCGCGTAGAGGTAGCCATTTGCGCCAGCGACGTACACCGTCGGCTGGTGGTCGCCGGGATCCGTAGCGACTGTGGCCGTGTCCACGGTGCCGAACCTGCCGCACGTCTTAGTCGTCTGGAAGCCGAGGTAAGTCTGGTGCAGCTTGCGGCCATTCGCCAGGTTCAGCTTGTAGATGTCATCCGCCGTCGGACCCTATGAATACCGCGCCGTCGGCGACGGTCGGGCTGGCCAGGTAAATAGTGCCGGGGCTCGTGATGCCACTCCTGCACGAGCCTGCCCACGCTGGCTGGAGTGATCGACTTCTCAGCCGGTGCGTAAGACCAGTGCAGGGGCCCGTTCAGGTACGCGGGCCAATCCGTCGCGGCCGGTACCGGCGCGGCGCGCATCGACCAAGCGGGAGCGGCGGCAGCCGGACCTATCCCCGCCGTCAGCGCGCAAGCCAGCACCACGGCAACTGTGGTTGCGACCAGCTCCGCGACTAGCCTGCCGCAATGTCGATCGAAAGCCCACCCTTTACGAGCCATATCCCCCCGCCGATCGATGCGCACAGCACTAGCCATGCGATGGGTGGAATATAGGCTTAAGGAGCGCGCTGGGCGGCTGAAATGAGAGTTTCCGCACTACGAGCGCGTCGCATTCGGCACTCGACTGCCACGCCCAGGGGGATCCGGCACTTCGATTCCGTGTTCAGCGCCCTGGCGCATCGTGCGCGGTGAACAATTCAACCAGCCCTGCACAGCCAGGGCGGCGAGATGACGCCAGGCGCTATCCCGCGTGGTTCGAGCACTCATGGCCGACCACCTCACAGTGCTTGCGCGTTCGGCAGCAGGCCGGCCTGGTCTCTGTGGACCTGCGCGGCCGGGAATATGCTGTGCCCAGCTGGACTCGACGCGCCTGTTCGCCGTCACGCAACGGTGGCTTAGCTGTGGTTACCGCCACGGCGCGCGGGCCAGCACTACCGCGTCGACCCGCGCGGCCCCGTGGTCGAGCAGGCAGCCCGCGACCGTTTCGAGCTGAGTGCCGGTCGTGCAGACGTCGTCGTAGACGAGGACGTACCGGGCGGCGATCCGGGCCGGCTCGGGCACCACTAACGCCGCGCGTAAATCGTAGGCGGCGGCGCGCTTAGACCAGGCCTGCGCGTCGGCTGATCTCATCGTTGGCGTCGTCTTGATGATCGCGGCCGGGATCGTGGTGTCAAACGGCCAGTCACCGCCAGGATCAGCGTTGACCGCTGCAGCCAGCACGGCTTCGGTATGCGCAAACGCCTGCCCGCCGGGTCCGACGAAGCTCGGGTTGGCAACGATCAGCCCTGGCGGGTCGGCGGTCATGTTCTCCTGCAGCCAGGCCACTAGCAGCCGCCCGAAGACGCCAGACCAGTCGCGGGCGCCGCGGTACTTGTAGTCGTTGATGACGCGCCGCAGCTGCCCGGACTGGTAGCCGATCGCATGAATCCGGCCGATGCGGCGCCGGGTCCCGCCGCATAGCTCGTTGGGGCATGTCCCATCCGCGCCGGGAAGCTGCGCGCAGACGACGCAACAGCCTGGACCCGGCCTGCTCAGCTGACGGCCGGCGCAGGCCAGGCACACCTGAACGGGCCCGGAGCGAAAGTTGCCGCAGCGGCGGCAGTCGGGGAACGCGGCCAAGGGTAACCGATCGGTCATATCGGCCAACGGTAACGGCGAGTGCTGACAGTCGGCCCGAGGCTGCGGGGTGGCGGTGAACGGCCGAGGCCCTCGTTTCCCCTCAGGAAGGTCAGCGCGGGGTAGCGCGGACAGGCCTGCCAGGCAGGGCATCGATCACTATCTCCGCGTTTCCTACTACCAGGGTGCCGTTCACCAGCACGTGCCTGATCCCGGCGGACGGCCGCGTGCTGCGGGTGTAGGTCGCCCGATCGCGCACGGTCGCCGGGTCGAAGATCACGAGGTCCGCGTCGCACCCCGGCTGAACGCGGCCCTTGCGCCGCATCGCGGGAACGCGGTCCTCAAGCAACTGGGCCGGTCGCAGGCTACAGCGGCGGAGCGTCTCGGTCAGGCCCAGCGGACCTGCCGGGCCAACCGATCCGCCGCGCGACGCCAGCAGCCGTAGTGCGCGCGCGAACGTCCCGGCCGTGCGCGGGTGCGTGACCGCGCCAGCCGGAAGCGGCCAGTCCAGCTGGTCCGGCGCGGGGCCTGGCCAGGTCAGCGGCATGGCGTCGCTGGCGACCACCGCGCCAGGGAAGGTCAGGGAGCGCAGCAGAACATCACGGTCGGCCGGGTTCTCCTCGTCAAGATGCCTGATGATCACCAGGCCGCCTGGATCGGCGGCGCGCAGCTCCCTCAGGCGCGCCTCGCTGGCGATCTGTTCGCCGGTCGGCGCGTAGGTCAGGTCCGTCGGTGCCAGGTCACGCTCGCCGAGTCGCTCGGGCGCCAGGAACGCGGCGCCGATCCCGGTCATGCCCGCCCCGTACGGGTAGGCCTCGGTCGTGACCCGTGAGCCAGCCGCCTGAGCCCGGGCGACGAGGTCCTGGACCCGGTCGATATGGCGCAGTGAGGTGCTGTTGATGTGGCAGTAGTGCATGTGCGCACCTGTCTCGCCAGCCGCACGGACGATCTCCTCGGCACCGTCTACCAGGGCTGCGGGCGCGAGTTCGATCAGGTCGCGGGCATGGGTGAAGGTCGGCGCTCCGGCTTCCGCGGCGAGCGCCGCCACCTGCAGGTACTCGTCCGGGTCCGAGCCGGGAGCATAGCCGACGAGCACGCCGATACCGATTGCGCCGTCGGCCAGGTCAGCGGACAGGCGACCGAGCATTGCGCCGATCTGCATGGCAGAAGCGGAGCCCTGCCAAGCCGGTACCGCGATGTTCGCCAGGAACGTGCCGAGCTGGCCGTCGAGCTCAACGCCGGCGACAGCCTCCATCCGGGCGAGCGCCCAGGAGGCGGCGAAGCCATAGTTGATCGGCCTGCCCTCGGTCCCGGCCCGCTGATAGGCGACTGCCACCGGGCTGACGCCCGCTTCGAGCTCAAGCGCCGTGGTGACACCGTCCAGGGCGCGCAACCGCAGGCCGGCTACGTCTGCCGTATGGCTGTGCAGGTCGATGAAGCCAGCCGTGACGACGTGGCCCGGAACGTCGAGCTCGGTCGCGGCCGGACCGAGGCCGATGCCAACCTCGGCGATGCGGCCACCGGAGATGGCGACGTCGCAGACCGCGTCAAGGCCGGTCTCGGGGTCGATGACCTGACCGCCGCGCAGGACGATGTCATGTCGAGTCACTGCCGGGCGGCTAATCGAACAGGGCCCGGATGTCGTCGGCGTCCAGGCCCCCGCCGAACACGTTGCCGCTATCGATCACCGAGGAAAACAACTCGGCCTTGCGTGCCTTGAGCGCCATGACCTTCTCCTCGATCGTGCCAGCCGAGATCAGCCGGTACACCACGACGTTGCGGGTCTGGCCAATACGGTGTGTCCGGTCGACTGCCTGCGCCTCGGTCGCCGGGTTCCACCACGGGTCGAGCAGGAAACAGTAATCGGCCTCGGTCAAGTTCAGCCCGAAACCTCCCGCCTTGAGGCTGATAAGAAACACCGGTGCCGCGCCGTCCTTAAAGCGCTGGATAACCGCTGGCCGGTCACGCGTCTTGCCGTCGAGATAGCAGTAACCGATGCCGGCCTCGTCAAGGCGCCACCTGACCAGGTCGAGGAACCGGGTGAACTGGCTGAACACCAGGGCGCGGTGCTCGCCGGCCACCACCTCGCCGAGCTGGCCGAGCAGGGCATCGATCTTGCTGCACGGCATCTCCAGGTGCGCGGGGTCCACCAGCCCGGCATGCAGGCTGAGCTGCCGCAGCAGGGTCAGCGACCGCAAGATCGTGAACCGGTTGGTGTTCATGTCCTCGATCATGCCGAGGACCTTCTGCCGCTCCCGTTGCAGATGCGTGTCATAAAGCTTGCGGTGCCGCGGGTGCAGCTCAACCTCGAGCACCTGCTCCTGCTTGGCCGGCAGGTCGGCCGCGACCTGTTCCTTGGTGCGGCGAAGCACCAGCGGCTTGATCCGCCGCCGCAGCTGACTGAGCAGATCAGCGTTGCGCTGTTTCTCGATCGGCCGGGCGTAATAGTCGCCGAACCGGTCCGGATTAGGAAACAGCCCTGGCGCGGTGATCGACAGCAGCGACCACAGCTCCATCAGGTTGTTCTCCATTGGCGTGCCGGTGACCGCCAGCTTGAACGGCGCCGCCAGTTTCCGGGCGCATTGATAAACCTTCGACTTGTGGTTCTTGACGTACTGGGCCTCGTCCAGGATCAGCCCGGACCAGGCAGCGGCGGCGTAGCTAGCGAAATCAAGGCGCAACAGCGTGTACGTGGTAACGACGGCGTCGGCGCCGGCAACAACTCGGGCAATGTCCGTCCGCCGCTTGGCCATAGTGTCGCTGATCAGCACGACCTTGAGGTCTGGCGCGAATTTGGCGGCCTCCGCCGACCAGTTGGACACCACGCTCGTCGGCGCGACGATCAGGAACGGCGGGCTACCCGGACTGGCCTGCCGGGCATGGCTGATGAGGGCGAGCGACTGCAGCGTCTTGCCCAGCCCCATGTCGTCGGCGAGGATGCCGCCCAGCTTGTGCTGCCACAAGAACGCCAGCCAGCGGAAGCCCTGCAGCTGGTATGGCCGGAGGCTGGCCGTCAGCGTGGACGGCGGGTCGGCGGCCGGGTCCACGCTGTCGATCGAGAGCAGCCCGTCAACCTGACGCTTCCACTCACTCGCCTGGCCGCTGATGACGCCGAGTTCGGCCAGCTCTGCCCACAGCCCGGCCTGGAACCTGCTGATCCGCAGCGGCCCGGCGGGCGAGTCGAGCAATGTCCGGGCCTCATCGATCAGGTTAGTCAGGGCCTGCAGTTCGGGCTTGTCCAGCGAGAAGTAAGCGCCGTTGTCGAGCAGCAGATAAGGGTCGCCGCGGCTGAGTGCCTTGAACAGCTCGGCGAACGGGACCTCGCACCCTTCTACGGTGATCGTGATGCCGAGATCAAACCAGTCGTTGTCGGCGGTCAGCGGACCGGTCGAGATGCCTATCTGAAGCGAGTCGCCCGCCTCGCGATAGTCGGCGGGCTCGCCGCTGACCTCGACCTCGACGCCAGGCTGGCCGGCCAGCAACGGCAGCACTTCGGTGTTGAAGAGCATGGTGTCGATGCCGGTCAGCTGAGCGGACTGGACCCGCCCGGCAGGCACGTCAAGCGCGGCCAGGATGGCGTGCTCTGCGTCCAGGTCGCGGAAGCTCGTCTCGGCCACCCGCGCCCCGGCCGCTCGGGGACGGTCAATCGAGGTCGCCGGCCGCCCCGGCGCCCGCCGCTAGTGCGTAGGCCCGTGGACCATAGTTCGCTGCCGACGCGCCGGAACCGAGGGGGGCGCGGAGCTGCTCGTCACCAACCTGGTAGGCCCACTCCCAGCTCACGTCCAGCTCGTGCCCGTCTCCGTAACGGGCGCCTAGCACTAGCGTCGGCGGCGATATGGCGGGCAGCGGCACCGAGCTGTCGGATGAAATCAGCGTTGCCGCATGCCGCAGCCGTGGATAGAACTGCTCGCGGAATCGGCTCTCATCGGCCGCCGGAATGCGCATCGATTGGCCGGTCAGGGCCATCTGCAGCAGACCACCCGGCACTGGCTCGGCTAGCCGGGCCAGCCGGAATCGCCAGCTCGCCGGATCGGGCGTCTGCCTGGTCTCGGGCAGATCGGCGTAGGCGAACCCGTTCCCTTCGGATCCGATGATGACAAGCGGAACTACCGGCGCGTCGTCCACCCGCAGCTGGGGACTGATCAGCAGCGGCCCGGACGGCTCGCGCCGGGTGAGATCAAGGCACAGCTCAGCGGTGCTGTACGGCGGCACGGGCCCGAGCTTGTGCCCGTAGACGATGGGCATGCCGATGGCGTAAGCCTCGTCCAGCAGCGACCAGAGCTGCCGGGACTCAAAACCGGCCAGGTCCAGGTGCCGTTCGCTGCCTGGGTAATACCCGTACCGGCCGGCCAGCTCGTCACCCGCCCGGTATGCCGCGTAGAACTCGCGTGCCAGCCGCAGTTGCTGCTCTGGATATGCGCCCAGCCCGGCGGCGTCATAACCGCCGTAGTTGAGCCGCGGATTCAGCTTGGCCCAGGTCAAGGTCCCGCCGACCCAGCCGCCCTTCTTGCCGGGCTGTACCAACCGAGCCCGCAACTCGAAGGTCCGCTCACCGGGCGCCAGCTGCAGGCCGTAACGCCCGGCCGGGTCAGCGAGGGTCAGCTCGATTGCGATGGGCGTCTCGGCGCGAAACTCCCGGCTAGCCTGCCGGCGCGATTCGAGCAGCGACGTCAGCGAGTGCTCCCAGTGCACGGACTGCGGCTGCGGGCTCAGGTCCTGCCCCGACGCCAGTGCGCCTGCGAGGGCCACGGATGCCGCGTGCTTGCACTCCGAGCCCACGTGACAACTGCAGAAGCTGCGCACGAACATCATCGGGCAGCCGCCAGTGAAGAAGACGACGGTCTCGTGCAGCTCGCCATCGCGGTCCTGGACGACGCCATGCAGCCCGCGCTTGTCCGCGTCCCACTCCATCCGCCGGACGGCGTCCTCGTCGACTGCGCGGTTACCAGCGGCGTAGGCGGGCATGCCGACGGCGTCCTCGACCGAGCCGAGGTCGATCTCGTCGAGCGTGACGCGCCCCATGGTTAGCACCGTAGACCGCAGCGCCGACAGTAACGGACCGCTCGGGCCGCCCGCCCTCGGAGTTTCTCAGAAGGAAACGGGTCCCTCCCGGTCTCGGCCTGCTGACTATGTCAGCCTCCCGGTCCGTCCTTCCCGGCCGCACGCCCCGCCTGCGCATTGATGGCGAATGCGACAGCATGCGCGAGCGTCCGGTACTGCTCCCGGCTGATCTCGCCCCGGTCATAAGCGTCAGTGAGATCGTCAGCCGAGCCAGGGATATTTGCACCCGGGTCGCCTTGCGCGGTCGCGGCAAGTTCGCTGTAGCTGCGCGGCATTCCGGGCCTGGTCCGCGGCCAGCTTCGCAGCTTGAACCGGTCGGCGACCTCATCCAGGCTCATCGCCCCGGACCGAAGGGCACCTATCAGGTCAGTGACCTCGCTACTGCTCATGGACGTTGCTCCCTCAGCCCTGTCATGCCGACGCTGTGGCCGACGCCGTGTGATGCGATAAGCGCAGGTGCACCGCCGTCAGCCGCGTTGTCGTATATTCGCCAGGCGTCGAACCGTGGCTTGAGTTGCTCGAAGTTCCGGCGGTTGCTGCTGCCCCAGGTTGCGTCAGCGTGGGCCAAGATCGTCGTTCCCCGGATGTGCCTGCCGCCAGGCCCGCGCCGGGCGAGGTACTCGTCGTGAGCTTGGCGATGACGGGTGCCAGCGCGCCGCGCGCTGGTCTCGATGGGAATGTCGACGAAGATCCCTTCGACTCTGGTGTAACCCGATGCCCGAAGCGACTCGATGCGATCGATCGCCTTGTCGGTCTTGGACATCGTCACATCCCAGATGACGTTCTTTCCGTCAGCCTGACCCTTGCTGGCAAGCCTTTTGGCGATGTAGGAGGACTCTTCATGGACCAGGTCAGTCGCCTCCATCGGAGACAGGCCTTCGATTTCCGGGATCATTCCCCGCAGCGCAAGCTCCATCTTGATCAGATCCGGGTTGATCATTAAGAACTGGGTGAGATCGATGCCTGCGTGGTCGGCGAGAATCGTCGTCTTGCCGGCGCCCGGCAGTCCGCCCGCCAAGATCGCCTGGCCCTCGCAAGGCACGTTGGCCGCCCGACCATACAAGTCGTCGATGATGACCAGGTGCGTGGAGTCGCGTTCGTCGGACCAGATCTCATTGGCGTCGTCGATGGTATGCCGGACGTAGGAAGCCAGCCTCAGAACTCGAGCGTCGGCTAAGCGGCCCTCCACGTGCGCGACATGCTCGGCGTACTCCCGGTCAGTCTGGTGCCGGACCTCCGGCGCACTTCCGTGGCTGTCGGGCCGGTAGCGGGGCGAAGACGGGTGCCCGGGCGGCAGGCCTGCCTGCCGGCCCGCTAAGTCGGCAGCTGCGTGCGCAGGTACTCGGCCAGTGAGCTCGTCCAGCCCAGTTGGCGAGTCGATCGGGGACATGCGAGCCCTCCTCCGCTCCGCCTGCGGTCACCGGGTTAGACCATAAACCTCGGCGCGCGCCCGCTTCGGTCGTTCGCCCGCTTCGGTCGTTCGTCCGTTTAGAGCAATGGCAGCCCACTGGTGATGGCATCGATCCGGCTGTCCTCGGCTGGGCCGATGCCGCAGCAGGTCGGCGTTCCCTCGGCGACCTGGGTGCGGCCCGCGTCGTGGATCACTTGCACGGGCAGCCCAGCTGCACTGGCTCGCTCAGCTATCCCGAAGAGGTCGTCTTCGCTGATGGCCTTCAGGACCACCTTCGGCTGGCCATCACGCAGCCAGGCCAGGAAGTCGGGCGTACCGAGAACCGCCAGCACGGCGGCAACCGCGGCGTGTGCCGCTTGCGCGGCAATCTTGCCGCGTCCCATGCCAAGGTCGGACCGGACGACCAGGGTCAGCTTGGTGTGCATGCTGGCAACCGTACTGCGCACCGTCTGCACGGCAGCCCGGCTATGAGGGGCGCCCTGGGCTGGCCGCTGGCCCGCTTAGGATGGCACCTCAACGGAGTTAACCGGAGGCGACGATCGCAGGCGAACGGCAGGTGCAGGCTGTTGACCCGCTGCTGCCGTCGCAGGCCCGCCGCCCGGCGGCGCTGATCGCCGCCTGCTGCATCGCAGCAGCCCTGCTACTGGGCATCCTCACCGCGCACTCCGCGCGGCCTGACCCGGTGGACAGCGCCGTCGACGCCTGGATCCAGCGGGCTGTCGGGGCGCACCGCGGGGGCCTCCAGTTGCTTGAGGACATCGCGGAGCCGACCCAGGTGGCGCTCCTGGCACTGGTCGTGGCGCTGGCTTGCCTTGTCGCCCGCCGGGTCAATGGCGCCTTGCTCGCGGTCCTAAGCGTCCTGACGTCGGTGGCGCTTACCGAGCTCGTCCTCAAGCCGATCTTCGGCCGGACCCTCCACGGTGCCCTGGTCTACCCGAGCGGCCACGCGGGCCGGGCGTTCACGCTGGCTGCGGTCGTCGTGGTACTCCTGCTCAACCCGCCTGGCCACCGGCTCAATCGTGCGCTAAAAGCCGCTATTGGGGTGGCGGCGGTGCTCATCAGCTCGGCTGTGGCCGTCGCGATGATCGGGCTGGACTACCACTATTTCACCGACACCATCGGCGCCGGGGTGCTGGCGATCGGGGTGGTACTGACGGCGTCGCTGCTGCTTGACACCGAGCGCGTGCGAAGACGGCTGCACGTAACACGACCTGTCCCGGATGGAGCTAGCCGCGCTGCTTGTCCCGGTACCGACGCACCTTCGCGATCGTTCCGCAGGCCCGACCGTCAGGACCTCCCGCGTACATGAGGCACCAGCGTTTACTGCCGTTACGAGTGTGGTCGTAGAAAACCCAGCTGCAGTCGGGGCACGCCTTGAGCCGCTTCCACGTGCCCGCGTTGATCGCGGTAAGCACCGCGGCGAGCAGGTCCCCAGCCGGGCCGCCGGCATGCGAGTACCTCACCTGGCCATCGGCCACCGCGGGGCGTACCGCCAGCCTGGTAATCCAGTCGTTGAGACAAGCTGCCTCGGCCGCGTTACCTGACTCGACCAGGCGCCTGAGATCATCCCGAATTTCCCGGACCGAAGCGGCCTCGGGTTTGGTCCACCGCTGCCGGAGCGCGAACTCGCCGAACCGGTCGGTGGGTTGCCGCGAGTCGTTGGGGATGAGCCAGCTGTTCAGTAGCGCGCGCACTGGCTCCAGCCCGGCTGGCGCCGCCTGGCCATCCGCGTCCCGCGCGTTAACCATCTAACCACTATACCGGTTGCACCTGACCTTGCCATCGCGGTAACCTGCCAACTGGTTAACCGGTTACCATCAATCCTGGAGGCCAGATGTCAGCCGACTTGGCGTGGACGGCGCTCACGTGGCCGGGCATGGAACACGCGGTCGTGTCCGGCGATGCGAGCCGGTTCCGCGCGGACGGCCAGATCGTCCTGGCGGACGAAGGACTGGCCAGCGTCCGTTACGAGCTGCGGTGCACAACCGGCTGGCGGGTCTCCAGCCTCTCGATCACAGTCATTAGCTCCGCATCGGAGCGGACTGTCGATCTTGCCGTCGACGGCGATGGGCGCTGGCTAGTAGACGGCTGGCCTGCACCTGAACTGAACGGCTGCATTGATGTGGACATCAACTGCACGCCGCTAACCAACACCCTGCCTATCCGGCGTTTGTCCTGGTCACCCGGCGCAGTTCACGACATCGACGTCGTGTACGTTCCCGTTCCCTCTCTCAAGGTCTATTCAGCGCGACAGCGCTACACGTTGCTTTCGCGCGACGATGACGGGACGGGGGCATTGTTCCGCTACGAGTCTGACTCGTTCACCGCCGATCTGCGGGTAGACGCAGACGCCTTCGTTACCGACTATCCGGGACTCTGGCGACGGGTCGTACCGACTGCCGAGAAAGCGGAGTGACCGGCAGAGGTTGACTGCGAGCATCGGTCGCTGAGACTGGAGGCAAGGCTCACTACGAACGGGAACGGGGCCGTGACGGCGCCAAGCGACCGGCTGATACGGCGGATCCGGCAGGACTTCGGGCGCGGGACCGACGACGAGGTCATCAGGCAACTAACCGCGCTGGCGCCGGACGACTCCAGCGAACGCATCCAGGCTGCTCTGGTTCTCGCTGCGGCAGGCGAGTGGAGCCGGTTCGAACGGCAACTGCGTCAGTTAGAGCTCGACTGGCGCGATGTCCTGGTAGCTGGCGGCTTGGCTGGCGCTGACTGGCCCTCCCGGCTCACCGCGGAGTTGCCGGGTGCGAAGGCGGACGACCAGCGCCGCGACAACGCCCGACCGGAAACCCGGGCGTCGAAAGAGGCGCGAGCGCCCCGCCGCGACAGGCGGGCTGCGGGCGTTCGGGGACGCCGTCCAGCCGGTCCTCGTTAGGGCGAGACGGCGGCGACCAGTAGGTCATTGCCTGAGGACTGAATGCCGGCTCCATCAGCCAACGGCTGTGCGGAGGTCCGTGGTCGAGATATGACTTGTCATCGCGGGAGTTGCGACGTAGGCTGTCGATATATCGTGATCGTATCGCGAGAAGGGCGAGCGTCAGATGTCGGCAGCAGCGTCAGCACCAGGGGGCGACTTCGGGGCAGGACCGTTCGGCATGTTCGGCTGCGGCGGTGACATGCTTGGCGAGCTCCGGCGCGCGGTCAAGGCCATGTCCGGCGCACACGGCCACAGCCGCAGCAGTGAGTGGGAGCGGGAGTTCGGCGGACGGCGGGGCCCTGGACCCGGCCATTGGGGCGGCGGATTCGTCGGCTCGCGCGGTGGATGGTGGCCCGGGCCGCCTTCTCCGCCAGGACCCCCGCGAGGACCACGCGGCCCGAAGGCTAGCCGCGGAGACGTGCGCGCCGCGATCCTGGCCCTGCTGCGGGAAGGTCCGCGCAACGGATACCAGATCATGTCGGACGTCGAAGAGCGCAGCGGCGGCGCCTGGCGGCCGAGTCCTGGCGCTGTTTACCCGGCGCTCTCGCAGCTTGCTGACGAGGGCCTGATCGAGGGCGACGAGTCAGCGGGCCGGCGCACGTTCCGGCTTACCGAGGCCGGGCAGCAATACGTGGAGCAGAACCCGGAGATGGCTCGCGGCGCCTGGGAGTCAACCGAGCAGCAGGAAGCCTGGCAGGTGCCTGGTCTGTTCGCCGAGGCCGCCCGGCTCGGGGCCGGCATCGTGCAGATTGCGCACGCCGGCACGCCAGACCAGGTGCGCGTCGCCGAGCGGCTGCTGGAGCGGACCAGGCGCGAGCTCTACCGGATCCTCGCCGACCATGAGGACTCCGAGGATGAACCAGACGATCAGTAACTGGATGTCGAGATAAGGCGGCAAGGGATGGACGATCGGATCCGGATATCAGACGCCGACCGGGAGCGGGTAGCGGCCCGGTTGCGCGAGCACTACGCCGAAGGCCGGCTCAGCTCCGAGGAATTGGACGAGCGGATCACGGTGACGTTGAGCGCGAAGACGTTCGGGGACCTGCGCGGCGTGATGGCCGACCTCCCCGATCCTGACCTCGTGCCACCGCAGGTGGGTCCGACGCCGCCGTGGGGCATGCCTCCGCGCGTAGTCGTGCACCGCGGACCCCGGCTGCTGCCGCTGCTGTTCATCGCGCTCATCTTCGCGGTGGCCGTGCCCAGCGCCGGATTCGTTGCCTTCGCGTTCCTCAAGGTTGCGCTGCTGATCTGGTTCGCTACCTGCGTGCTGAGCATCATCGCCGCGACCCGGTTCCGGCGGCACGTGCGCCGCTACGGGCAGGGCGGTTACGGCAGCCAGTCGCACGGGCACGAGTGGCGTCGATAGCTGCGCGCCAGGCTTCACCCTTGGAGCGAGCGACGGCGGGGCAGGTCAGCCTCCCGCTCCGGCAGCTGCGCTGACGATACGGACTGCCGACGCCACGATCGCCTCGAGCCGACCGGCATGCGCGCCGCGCCAGTACACCCGGTGGCAGCGTTCGCAACGAGAGAAGTGCTGGTAGGTGCGGCGCGTGCCAGGTTCGAGCAGCGCTTCGATGTCGGCCTTGCGCGCCGCTAGGAGCGGGCCGTTGCACCCAGTGCAACGGGTCCAGGGAGCCAGCGGCGGGGCGAACCGGCTTAGCACATCTGCGAACTGGTCCGCCGGACCGTCGCCCCGAACATAGCCGCCAAGCCATAGCCTGCGCCGGTGCAGCAGGCCGCGATCTTGCGTCAGCAGCACCCGCCGCTCGGTGTTGGCCAGCACGACCAGCGCGTCGTCGGCGGCGTCGGGAGAATATGCCGCATCCACCCCGGCCAGCCGCAGCCAGCGGGCCACCGTGCCGAGATGGACGTCCAGGACGAACCGCGCCGAGTCCAGTCGCTGCGGCCGTGGCATGGCCAGCACGTACACCGCGTCGCCGCCGCGCGGGCGGTAACCGGAGCTGGCTGCTTCGCCGTTGACTACCAGGCCGCCTACCTCGGTCAGCGGCACGCCGGCGGACTCCACCACATGCCCCAGCGAGGACACACCGTCGCACCTGACCCGCACCGGCCCTGGGCGGCTCCGCGCCGGCAGGAATACCGCCAGCTCAGCGGCCAGCGCTAGCTGTGCCTCGGGCACGGTGGCGCGTTCGGATTCGGACCCGTCCATGTGTCCAGAATGCCTCCGGCGTATCCAGCATGCCTGCGGCCACTATCCGATTGGCGGCAGCGCGGCCTCGATGAGATGCGGACCGGGCGCTGCCAGCGCAGCACCGAGCTGAGCGGCAAACTGGGGTGCCGTACTCGCCCGGGTCGCGGGCACACCCAGGCCGGTAGCGAGTGCGACGAAGTCGATGGCTGGCCGGGACAAGTCCAGCAGATCCCGCGCCGCCTTACCGGTGGTCGGCGCGCCGGTCCGCTGGAGTTCCATGTTGAGGATCGCGTACGAGTGATTGCTGAAGATGACTGTCGTTATGTCGAGTTGTTCGCGTGCGTGCGTCCACAGGGCGGAAACGGTGTACATGGCGCTGCCGTCGGCCTCCAGCGCGAGCACCGGTCGGCCGGGACAGGCGATTGCGGCGCCGGTGGCGAGCGGCAGGCACTGGCCGATCGCACCGCCGGTCAGGCTAAGCCAGTCGTGCGGCGGCGCACCCGCCGTCGCACCCGGCAGCCATAGCCCTGAGGTATTGGCCTCGTCGCAGACGATCGCGTCCGCAGGCATCAATGCGCCAATGACGGCGGCTGCGCTCTGTGCCGTGAGCTCCCCGTCGGGCAGGCCGGGCCGCTGCGGTTGCTGGGCAGAGGGTGCGGCGTCGGGGGCGACGAGATCGGCCAGCGATGCAAGTGCGGCTGGTACGTCGTCGCCAGGTCCGGCCAGCGCGAGGACGTGGCAGCCTGCGGGAACCGGCGTGCTGGGCTTGCCGGGATAGGCGAAGAAGGAAACGGGCGCGGTGGCGCCAGCCAGGATCAAGTGGCGGGTGCCCGCCAGCTGACCGGCCGCGGATTCGACCAGGTACGCGAGCCGGTCAACGGCCGGGATACCGGCGCCGCGCTCCTGCCGGGCCGGGAACGTCTCGGCGAGCAGGCGGGCGCCGGTGGCGTTGGCGACACGGCTGGCTGATTCCAGCGCGCCGCGGGTCAGCCCGGTGCCGCCGAGCAGGATCGTGCACGCCTGCGCGGGCTGCGAGACTGTGCCTGCGCCGCTCAGCACACCGACGACGCGGCGGAGAACGCTGTCCGGGACGGGGGAGGGCAGCCGGGCCGCGACCGGGTAGCCAGGTTCCGCGCCGTCGGTCCAGGTCACGTCGGCGGGCAGGATGAGAGTGGCGACCTGACCCGGCGGCGACATCGCCGCCGCGACGGCATCAACCGCGTCCGCCGGCGCGTCAGCGCTGCGCGTGCTGCGCCGGACCCAGCCGGACACCGTTCCGGCCAAGGCGTCGATATCGGACTCCAGCGGTGCATCGAGTCGTTTGTGATAGGTGGCGTGATCGCCGACGACCACCAGCAGCGGCGTATGCGCGCGCCGGGCATTGTGCAAGTTTGCGAGCCCGTTAGCAAGGCCGGGGCCGAGGTGCAGCAGCGCCGCAGCTGGACGGCGGGTCATCCGTCCGTATCCGTCCGCGGCGCCGGTGGCCGCGCCCTCGAACAAGCAGAGCACGCCGCGCACCTGTGGCACGGCGTCCAGCGCAGCGACAAAGTGCATCTCGGAGGTGCCGGGATTGGCGAAGCACGTGTCTATGCCGCATTCGGCGAGCGTGCGGACGACGGCCTCGGCTCCGTTCATTAGCCCTGACGACTCCAGCGCGGACCAACGGCGAGCCAGCCGGTCTCCCAGCCTGCGAGCCGCCGCCGATCCAAGGTCCGCCGCATCAGCCATGCCAGGCCGGCCACCAGTATCGCGAGGCCCGCGAGCGCGAACGACGTGACGGTGACAACTCGGTTTCGCAGCTGGGCTACGGTCAGCGCCGGCGTCCGCACCTTCCCGGATTGGTCCAGCCACACGGCCACTGCGCTGCCTGCCCTCGTCCCGGCAGCGGCGGGGACGTCACCCCCGTATCGCCGGCCGTCCGTAGTCCACCGGGCCGGTGTCCAGATCACCCAGGAATTGGCGCCGTTGTCGGAAAACTCCGGACCCGGTGCTGCCGCCTGCAGAACCGCCTGCTCTCGGTGCCAGGAAAGCTGAGCGTGCCGTTGCGCGGCATTGTCAGCGCGCACCCACACCCCGGTAACGACCGCGACGATGGGGCAGAGCGCCAGGAAGGCGGCGATGGCAACCGGCAGCAGCCAGGCATCAAGCAGATCTGACCGCCGGCGCAACGGGTTGCCGTCAACGCCGAGCCGGCGTGTGAGCTTCAGCCACGTCTTTGTGGGCGTTGCCATCATGGTTACTCCAGCGGCGGTCCGGCCGCGCCGTTGCAGCCTGTCCCCCTCGGATTGTCCCCCTCCGCTAGCCCCTTCGCCATACCCACCGCGGCCCGGGTAGTCCGGCACCCGGCCACTATCCGGAGCTGCCGGCCGGCAACGAGTGGTCCCAGTCTGAGAGCAGAGTGCGGATGCCGGTGACCATGGCAATGGGCTGGTCGAGCATGACGTGATGGCCGGCCGCCGGGATGACGATGAGCGGAGCGAGCCGGCCGAGGCCGTCATACATCTGCTCGCCGGTCTGTGGCGTCACGATGCCGTGCTCAGCCCGGAACAGCCCGACCCGGCAGTCGAGCCGGGTCAGCAGCGCTGGGCCGGCCCTAGTGCGGCCGAAGATGCGCGGATCAAATTTCCAGCTCCACCCGCCGTCGACCTCGCGGATCGAGGTGCTGGCGATGTGCGCGGCGATGTAGGGCAGGGCGGGCTGGTCGGGGATCGGCCGGAACCGGGAGATCGCAATTTCGCGCGTCGGGTAGATCCGTAGCGGCCCGAACGCACGGTGCTCCTGCGCCGCCTGCTCCTCCGGCGTGAGGTCCTGCACGGGCGAATCGATCACGACCACGCCTTCCAACGACGAGCCGTACAAGCCCGCGGCCCGCAACGCCACGAAGCCGCCCATGCTGTGCCCGATGATGACCGGCGGGCCGGAGATACCGGCTCCGGCCGCAACCGCGCGGACCTCCTGCGCCCACAGATCGAGGTCGTAGCGGGCTCGCCTGCCGCTGTCGCCGTGCCCGGAAAGGTCAAGCGCTGCGACCCGGTGGCCAGTGGCCAGCAGCGGAGCGATGTGATCCCACCAGCGGGCGTGCGCAGCGCCGCCGTGCACGAGCACGAGACCCGGAGCTCCCCGCTCGCCCCACGCCCGGTAGGTGATCGGCGTCCCATCGACCCCGACCGAGCCGAGTTCGACGTCGGCGGCCATCGCGTCGGTGAACCACCGCGGCGGAGTTGCGGGATCGCTCAGGCCCGCCGGGTCGAGCGCGTCAGCGTCTGGTGGTGCAGTCATGCACTACAGGGAACCAGATTCGCCGCCAGTCGGCACGACCCGGCTCCCGGCACAGGCAGCCTGCCGCGCTCATACCCCCAGGTTGGCCCTTACTTCGCGCCGGGATCGAACCCGTCGCGGTTGCTGCTCGTATCTAGGTGTGTACGCACGGCGGCCGCCGGTTCCAGGAAACAGTCGAGAATGACAAGGACAAGCCATGTTTTCCCTGAACCGATCGGCGGCCGGCTTCGCGTTGCTCGCCGTACTAGCCGCAGGCTGTGGCACAGTCGCCCACACCGGATCGGGCGCAAGTCACCCGAAGACCAACTCGCCCGCTCCGGCGACATCGCCGGCAAAGCCCGCGACTGCCACGCCCTCGCAACCGGCAGCTCACCCGATGCACTCACCTGCCGCGCCTGCAACACGGCCAGCTGCGCCATCGGCTCCCGTCACTCAGCCTCCGGCCACCGCGCCGCCGACTGCACCGACGACGCATCCAGCGCCGCCGCCCGCCAATCCCATCCCTCAGCACAACGGCGGAGACAGCGACGGCGACAACAACGGCGGCCCGAGCGACGGCGACGGCAACATCTAGCCTCCGGCAGTCCGGCGCGGCTGGCCCCGGCCCGCCGCGCGCTGCCTGGCTAGACCAATCGCGGAGGACAAACTGATGACCACTGAATCTGCCCGGCGCCGAATACCTGCGCGATGGCTGGTCCTGGCTGCTGCACTCGCCGCGGCTGCCGCCGCAATCGCGTTCGTGATGGCGGGCGGGGCAGCCGGCCGGAGCATGGCGTCGGTGAGCCGGTTCCCGCACCTCGACCCGGCACCGACGCCAGCCGGCTGGCGCGCTGCCGTACTGGCGAACGGCGAAGCTACCCTCGCCTACCCGCCGGGCATGCACCGCGTCCACGGCGACGCTGGCTCAGTATCCGCCGCTCGGTTCGGCCGAGATGGCAGCTACCTGCTCTACCTCAACGCCACCCCGCACCAGGGCACCGAGACCCTACGGAACTGGCCCCAGCTCCGGCTGCGGCTGCTTCGGTCCGATGACGCGTCAACTGCGCACGAGATCGCGGCAGCCGGCAACGTGCGGTTCCGCGGCGCGACTGGCTCATGCGTCATCGATACCTATGTCACCAAGATCGGCGCGCATCGCTACACCGAGCTGGCGTGCTATGTGCAGGGCAAGTCAGGCGGGAGCGTCGTCGTCGCCGCGGCTCCAGCAGCACGGTGGGCGGCGTCCGCTCCGTTGCTCGAGCGGGCAGTTGCCGCCTACCAGGTCCGATGAAAGGAAACGACCATGAACACCAGAACGATCCCGGGCCGGCTGACGGCACTCGCCTCGTCGCAGCCGCCCGCGCGGCCTTGCAGTCCCGGCCGCAGAGCGGCCACGATTGCGAGCCGGCTAGCCGGAGCAGCACTGCTCATCTGGATCGGTTACATCCATCTGCATCTGTGGCAGGAGGGCTACCGGTTCATCCCGACCAACGGGCCGTTCTTCCTGCTGGATGCGATAGTCGCGGCCGCGTTCGCGGCCGCGCTGCTGCTCTGGCCGCGGCCGCTGGTCGGCGCGCTGGCCGCGGTCTTCACAGCGGCCACGATCGGCGCGCTGGTGATCAGCCTCACAGTCGGCTTGTTCGGGTTTCACGAGTCCTTCACGGCATCCTTCGTCGTGCTGTCGCTGGTGATCGAATCGCTCGCGGTGATCATCCTGGCTAGCTGGATAGCGCTATCGGCCGGACAGGCCGGCGCTGGCGGCCGGAGAGGCCAGCGCTAGCCCTGGCCTGGCCGGCGGCTCGGCCGGACCGCACGGATTGAGGGCGCGGACCGCGGGCTCGGTCGGCCATCTCGGTCCAGAATCGGAAGAGTTGCCCCGCCGTCATCTGCTGCCACGGCGCCTGGCGGGTCAGCGGATGCCGCAAGCTCCTGTCCAGCAGGGTGAGCTGACGGCGGCAGAAGGCCTCGCTCATCTCCACCCGCGGCTGGCCGCCCTTCGGCGGATACGGGCAGAGCTCGAATACGCAGCCGTCAACGCAACTGACACCCGGGACGATAGACACCGCGGTGCCCACGGTGAGGCCGGGCTCGAGCGCTTCGCGGTAGTGGGTGATGCAGGGCGGCAGGTCGCCGCGATTCGAGCGGCGCAGGCGGCGCTCTCGGTCGTGGGGCAGGTCGCCGCGTTCGGCGAGGTTGCGCAGCAACAGCACGTCAGCCACTAGCTGCTGGGCGCGGCCGTTCAGGGCACTCCAGCCGGCCGACGGCGGGATCCACAGCCGGTGACGGCGCTGCTGCGTCATCTTGCTGAGGTTCCGGGAGCCGACCTGGCCGACGATGCCGCTTTCATCGATCCACAGGTAACGCTGCGGGCGCTCGGTCTTGAGCGCCAGAACGCAGAGCAGTGCCGCCTCGCTCACGAACGGGTGCGGTACGAAACGTGCGCCGGGCGGGCGGTTGCGTTCGGGGCGGTCGGGGCGTTCCCGGCCGGCGACGTCGAGCCAGTGCTGCACGATAGCCTCGGGCCTGGCCCCGTACTTGTCCCAGGGTTGCTTGGATTCGGACAGGTTCAGCATGGTCAGGGCCTGGATGAGCGTCAGCTGCGAGAACCAGTAACGTGCGCCCTTGAGCATCTCCAGCGCCTGCTCGGCCAGGAACATGCGCGACTCGCGCAGCAGGTCGGGCTGGCCGGGACGGCGGTTGGCCGCGTACTTGAAGCCCTGCGCCAGGGCGATCTCCAAGGCGATGGGCAAATCCTGCTCACCGTTGAGCCGTCCGTCTTGCGCGATGTGGCGGAGCCACTGGCCGAGGTCTGCCTGCGCGTGCTCGGCGATGATCCTGTCGGCGGGCGCGCCGCCGCGGCCGCCGATCGAGCCGACCAGCATCGGAGCCAGCCAGGCGCTGATGATTCCCGCGCGTGAGCCTTCGGCGCTGCGGTCTTGCCTGGACGCGGGGCGGTCGGCTTGCGCCACTGCCGGCGGGTGCTGGTCCCCCTGGGCCCGGTCGGCCCGTTCGTCCCCGCAGGCCGCGCACGGCGCGGTCAGGACGTGCCTGAGCGCTTCGTACGCGGCCTCGCCGCCCGCGCCGATCTCCTGCGCCGCGGCGAGCTGAACCGGATAGGAGCGGTCGGCGCAGCCGATGGCAAATAGCTGCGCGTACGCCGGCCTGGCCAGGATCTCATCACCACGTCGCTGCCGGTCGTCGATCATCCGCGCCGCCTCGCCGAAGCGGTGTACCAGCGCCAGCTTGCCTTCCTCGAGCGTTCTCGGGTCCTGGCCGTGGACCCGGGTCCAGCGTTCCCTGATCTGTTCGGCGACGGCCTCGTGCTCCGGCGCGGTGGCGACGCAGTCGATCTCCAACGCGGCCGCGTACATGTCGAGGACCTTGTTGTCGTCTCGGTTGCCGGCGTTAGCGCGCAGCGGCGCGAGGAGGTCACGCCGGTCGGCTTGCTCGGGCGGGCGAGCGGGTTGGGCCCGGTCAGGGCGGCTGGCCTGGTCCGTGCGGTCGCTCGCGCGGGAACTCAGCACGAGGGCGATGACGAACTCCCGGCCGGGCCGCGGATACGCGAGCGCGTCGTCGAGATAAGCAGAGTCGCGCAGCGCGGCAGTCAGCAGCCGCGAGCCGAGATAGGCCTGCATAAGGCTGTGCGGGAACCGGACGCTGTGCCCCCGCACTTCTACCAGGTTCAACTGCGCTGCCCAGGCCGCGGCGAGGCGCACGTCGATGTTGCGTACGCCTGGCGCCTGGCCGGTCTGGTCGTCGATCCGCCTGAGGCGGTCTGCGACCTCACTTCGGAGGTGGTCGCCCAACTCGATCTCGAATTCGACCTCGAGCTTGTCAGCCCGCAGGCCGGCGCATGCCAGAGCCGACATGTGCTCCAGCGCAGCCTGTCGCTCGGCACGATTCAGCGGGATCTCCTCGCGGAGGTGGCCGCTGATGAGAGCCCGTTCCCAGGTCTCTAGGAGGCTCAACCGCAGCCTGGAACGGTCCACGCCACGGGTGTCGACGACGCCCTGCTGCCCGGCCGAGGTGGGCTCGAGCAGTCCCTTGACGTGCAGCTCCCGCGTGATCTGCAGGTACAGCGGCGCCTCGACTACGTCCGCGGTCTCGACGATCCAGGCCAGCCTGCGCTCGTCCTCACTCGTGCCGTCGCTGCCGATGTAGGCGAGGGCCGCCTCGAAGCTGAGCGGCTCGAGGTTGAGGATCGCCGCGTCGGTCGCGCGGATCGGGTCGTGCGGACGCGAGGCAATGACGAGCGGCAGGTGGTGCTGGTGCGCGCGCCGGATGGCCTCGCGGATGATGTTGTCTCGCTCCGGCTCAGCGGACGTCCCGACGATTGCCTCCTCCAGCCCGTCGGCGAGCACGATGATCTTGCCGTCCTTGCGCAGCCGCCGCCAGATGGTCTCGCCCTCGGCGGAGGAGATCAGGCCAGGGTTGACTTCACTGAGGAAGCGCGTGCGGGCCAAGGCTTCGAAGTCCAGCTCCGTCGTCGCGTCCCGCAATTTGATGGGGACGGGGATCGCTCGCTTTTCCGCCAGGTATTCCGTCAGCCTTACTAGTACGGCAGTCTTGCCGGTTCCGACGCCGCCGACGATGACGTGCGGGCGGCTAGCACGATCGTGCAGGTCCGTCATGACCGCCATGCACAACTCGTCGCGGCCGACGACCTGGTCGATGATGGCGCCTGCGGTGGGCACGAGCTCGCGGGAGTCCTCGCGTGCCTTGACCCAGTAGCGACGTTGTAAGCCGAAGAGCCGCCAGAGCAAGAACGACGACGCGAACGCGACGAGCACGCCCGACGCGATGATGTTCGTGGCGACGCCGCAGGAGAAGCCCAGCCCTGTGCAGCGTCTGTCCGGGTCGAACGTCGCGCCCGATGGTCCGTTGCGGACGACATAGAGGTAGACGACCCAGCCGAGCCACAGGATGAAGAGGAACGCGACGAGGCCGGTGATTAAGGTCGCGATCCGGACCGACCTCCGCGATCGCCATTTGGCCGGCTCGTCGACGCCGCTCCGATCGCGGCGACGCGGCCGCGGACCGCCGAACAGGCGGGCAACCCTCGGCCCCATCCTGCGCCTGCGCCGGGCGCCCAGGCGACTCCGCCGACCGAACATCGTTCCCTCCGCAAGCGACTTGCTCAGGCGATACTCAGCGACCGCATAGGCGGCTGCGGCGCAGGCCCGCACACGGCGATTGCCTTATCTTTAGCCACTTTTGCCACACCCGAAACCCGGTGAGCCTTTCGCGACCGAGTGCCATAAGACGAACCCGTTCCCCTCATTAAGACGGGAACGGGAATGTTCATGCCTACGCCGAGTCTGCCGGCCGGTGTGACACCTGGAGGCAGTGCCTGTCCAGACTGACGCGTCAGGGACCGGCAAACCTGCGGATGATCGCAGCGAGTGGCTTGTCGGGAAGGCATCGGACCATGGCGCTCTGGAGTTTCGCGTCAGCGCCGATGACATAGCGGGACTTCGGACGACGCGAGAACAGGGCGTGCTCGACCGCGTTGGCAACTCGTTGCGGATCGGCCCCGTGCCGGTCCTGCATGTCGATTCCGTTGCGGATCGCCGCGATGTGAGCGGCGTATCGGGTGCGCGCCGCTGCCGGAAGGTCCCGCTCCAGGTCGTCAGCCTGTTGCCGGCCTTTGTCCCAGATTGGCGTCTTGATCGCGCCTGGCTCGATCACCGACACGCTGATCTGCCACGGATGGAGTTCGTGCCGGAGAGCCTCGGCCATTCCCTCGATGGCGAACTTCGATGCGCAGTAAGGCCCCATCATCATCGTGGCGACCTTGCCGCTGATAGATCCCATGAAGACAATGCGGCCGCGCGCCGAGCGAATCAGCGGCAGCATCGCCTTGGTCACGGCAACCTGCCCGAGCACGTTCACGGCTAGCTGCTCGCGCCAGACCGCGAGCGGGAGGTACTCCAGCGGGCCACCCTTGGCGATGCCAGCGTTGTTCACGACGCCATCGAGCCCGCCGCCGTCCCCGGCGATCTGGCTGGCTACGGCGTCCACCTGGGCCTGGTCAGTTACATCGAGAAAGACCGGCACGATCCGAGATCCGCGCTGGCGCAGCGCCAGAGCGTCTTCTTCCTGCCGGACGCCCGCATATACGCGATGCCCGAGATCATCGAGATGAAGTGCGCATGCGGCTCCGATGCCGCTAGAGGCACCGGTCACCAGGACACTCTTCACGGCGACAGCCTCCTCTGTTCGCAGCACGCCCGCAATGCGGCGAATGCGCAGCGCGGCGCGGCGAATCGCTCCGCGGTGGGCCGTCCTGCTTCTCGCCTGCCGGCCGGCGATGTACCGTCAGTGTGCGGACCCGCGGGCGACAGGGAGAACGTCATGCGCGAGGACTCGGCCCCGGGCTGGCGACTGCACGCTTCGACGCGCCCGATCGTTGCGCGGTTCGCCCAGGTCGTATGTCCGCCGGAACTGGTAACTGGCGAGCTGACCGGCGATCTGCTAACCGAGTTTGAGTCACTGCTAGGTGCTGTTCCCGCGGGTGTCCGGCGGTCGGTTCAGGCCGCGTTCGTCGCCTTCGATCAAGGCGCCCGGCTGTACCCTCCGGCTCGCGGCCGCCGATTCGCCCGTCTGGGGGATGCCGATGCAGAGGGCTATTTCAGGGCGGTGCTAGCCCGACGGCCCGGCGGGATCGCCATCGCGCTCCAGCGAGTCAAGGCCCTCGTCGTGATGTGCTACTACGAACTGCCCGAGGTGAAGGACCAGCTCGGCTACCGGCCGGATGGCTACATCGCCGCCGTATCGCAGCGTCGCCTCGCTTCCTATGGCGTGCAGATCCGGGCCGCCGAGGCTGCGCTGCTGGCGCCCGATCCGGCTAGTCCAGATCCCGGGACACCGCCAGACCAGGGGCAGGGCCCGCCGTGAGCGCGCCCGCGGGCGTTCCGGCCGGGCTGACGCGGCAGAGCGAAGTGACCGCGGATCTTCTCATCGACTGCGGGGTCGTGATCGTCGGATCGGGGGCCGGCGGCGCGACGATGGCGGCTGAACTTGCCGATGCCGGCGTCGACGTCGTCATTGTCGAGGAAGGCGGGTACCACCCGACCGAGTCGTTCACTGCTGAGGCTGGCCGGGCCGCGCGCACCCTTTACCGGGACGGCGGCCTCGGGCTGGCCAGGGGCAAGCCACCGGTGCTGTTCTCCGAAGGTCGGTGCGTGGGCGGATCCACCGTCGTCAATGGTGGCATGTCCTGGCGCACTCCGGCACAGGTGCTGCAGCGATGGGCGAGCGAGGAAGCGGTCGCCGGTATCAGCGAGAAGGACATGGAGCCGTTCTTCGCGAAGGTCGAGTCGCGCATCTCGGTCGGCTTGCAGGATCCCGAGACGATCGGCAAGGACATGCAGTTGCTCAAGGCCGGGGCCGACGCTTTGGGCTGGAAGATCATCCCGAACTTGCGGAATCAGCTGCACTGCGCCGGCACGAACAACTGCACGAACGGATGCCCGACGGGCGCGAAGCGCTCGATGCTCGTAACCAACATCCCGCGAGCCTTGCGGCGTGGCGCCCGGCTGTTCGCGGACTGCCGGGCCGAGCGGATCACCCGGTCCGGGCAAACGGTCACCGGCATCGAGGCCAGGTTCGTCCGCCCCGACGGAAGCCAGGGCCCGCGCCTGACGGTGCGGTCGGCCGTCGTCGTCGTCGCCGGCGGCGCGGTGCAGACACCCGCGCTGCTGACCCGCTCGGGCCTGCGGTCACCGTCCGGGCAACTTGGCCGCAATCTCAGCCTGCATCCCAACGCGAAGGTGATCGCGTTGTTCGACGAAGAGGTCACCGGCTGGCAGGGCGTGCATCAGGCCTATCAGGTCCGCGAGTTCATGCACGACGGCATCCTGCTGACGGCAGTCAACATTGCGCCATCCCTAATCGCCGCAACCCTGCCCGGCTACGGCCGCGAACTCGGGGAGTTCATGGCCGGCTACAACCACATGATGACGGCCGGCTGCCTGGTGGAGGACACGGGCTGCGGTCGGGTCCGGCACATTCCCGGCCTCGGCGTACAGGTGTCTTACCAGCTCACCGAGCGTGACGCGGACCGCGTCGTGCGCGGGATACAGCGCTCCGCCGAGCTGATGTTCGCCGCCGGCGCCCGCCGGGTGCTGCTCCCGTTCGAGGGCGCACCCGAAGTACGTGACCCTGCAGGCCTGCAGGACCTGCTCGCGCGCCCGGTGGACAAGAAGTCGATCGAGCTGTTCACCGTCCACCTGATGGGCACCGCGCGGATGAGCGAGGATCCGCGCCGCGGCGTGGTCGACAGCTACGGCGCCTTCCATGGCGTGCCGGGCCTGTTCGTCGCCGATGCCAGCCTGTTCCCCGGCCCGATCGGGGTGAACCCGATGGAAACAATCCTGGCGCTCGTGACGCGCAACGCCCAGCGGCTGATTGAGCAGCGCCAGCGGTACGGAATCTGACATGACTCCAGTCCAGAAGAAAGTGAGATCCCATGGCCAGTGTCTCCGGCCGTTTCCTGGAACTCGCCGGCCAGTCCAAGCGCGAGCTCGAGGCAGTGTTCGCCGCGGGCAGCCCGCCCGATGTCTCCGCGCTCACTGGTTTTGAGTTCCGCGGCTACAACCAGCCGCGGGCCGCGGCGCTGCTAGGCATCCGCAAATTCATTAAGGCCTTCTACGTGAACGGCTCCGACCAGACATTCGGCTGCAACACGCCTGTCGCCCGGAGCGGACTGCAGGACGAGTGGCTCGCCAGGCCCAGCGTCGAGCGGCCCAAACGGTATGCCTTCTTTCTTGTCGAGCCTGCCGACCCGGCCGGCCCCGATCAGCTGCGGCGCAGTGCCGCGCTCCTTGATTACAGCCGCGGCGGTAACAAGGCCTATGACGTCGCGCGCATCCTCCGGGATTACCTGGTGCGTGTGGAAGCCGGCTCCGATGAGCTGCTACTTGGCAAGGCTCTCTTCGTCCTCGGCGGGACCCGGGTAGCCGAGAGCTTCTTCCTGATCGAGCGGTACCGGCCGCTTGCTGACGCCGAGGCACTCGCCCGGCGCTGAGCGCCCGCGCCAGGCTGCAGTGCAGCGCTCGCCGCGCCGCTAGCTTGCCAATCAGCGAGCCGGGGGCGAGGACACCGAACCTGCTGGCGGTATGGTGCCCGGTCCCGTTACCTCGCACTCAAGGCTATCCAGGGGGTTCGCGGTGAGTAGCGGCTGCGCCAGCGCTGGTGGTGTCAGGAACGCCGGATGCTGCAGGTCGAGCATGTCGAGCATCGCGTTGGCGTTGGCATCGCGGTAGGTCATCGCGGGCAGGTTCCACTTGGCTTCAACCAGCGCGCAGATGCTGGTGTGGTCGAAGATCTGGTGCGAGACGTAGTCCGGCCGGGCCCACGGGGAGATGACCGCGCACGGCACCCGGAAGCCATACTGGGCGAATCCGTTGTAGGCGGGCACGCCGGCCGGCGTGTCCGGCGGGATGGCGTCTGGCGGGATGGCTGCTGGCGGCGCAACGTGATCGTAGTAGCCACCGTGCTCGTCGTAAGTCCAGATCAGCAACGTGCGTTCCCAGCCAGGGCCGGCGATGACCGCGTCGATCACCCTGGCGGCGAAGTGCTCCCCGATCGCGATGTTCTGCGGGTCCTCCTCGGATCCGAGCAGGTAGTTCGGCTCCACAAGCGAGAAGCCGGGCAGTTGTCCGGACGCAGCGTCCGCAAAGAAGTGCTCGATCCCGATGACGTTCGTGCCGACGTTCCTGGCGTAAAGCTCCGGGTACAACTCGGTGGTCGAGATGACGCTCCCGAGCGTGGAGCAGTAGTCCCTCCAGGAGATCCCGGCGTCGTCCAGCTTGTCGAAAATGGTTCCGTTCGGCGGGTAGGCGGTAAACGAGGGAATGGTGTCATCGATCATGCCAAGTGAGGTGCCGGAGATCAGGTACCGCCGGTTCGGGAAGGTCCGGCCGAGGAGCGAGCAGAAGTACCGATCGGCGATCGGGAACTGGCGCGCTAAGGAGTAGTAGAACGGCTGGTCGGCCTCTCCCCAGTAGCCCATCGCCACAGGTCCGCTGCCTGACTCGACGAAGCCGGTGTTGCGGCCGCCGGCGAACTGGGTGTGGCTGTCCTGCCAGGTCTGGCTCGGCTTGCCGTGCAGCTGGCAGGTGGTCGGCATCGCGAATGCGTGCTGGATGTCGCCGTTGGCGTAACGATTGGTGGCTGTTGGCTTCCCGTCCGCGCCCAACTGGAGGCCGTCGGCACCCGGGCGGCCCAGCATGCCGAGCTTGTTGTCGTAGGAGTGGTTCTCCATCATCAGGACGACAATGTGCTCGATCTTCGGGATCGTGTCTGTGCCCGACTTGCGGTCCGGGTAGGGCAAGCTGCCCGGCTGACGAAGGATCTCCGGTCCGGCGCCTTCGCTGACGAGGATCTCAGATTGCTCGGTCACGATGCCCCTCCGCTGCCGCCATTTCATTCGTCAAAGCATGCCGAACAAAGCCATTGATGTATAGCACCGAAGTTGATCAAGCTATGCGGTGGGCGACTGGTCGTCAGCGGTTACGCTGTCCCCGCGGATATGCGGTCCGCCTGATATACCGAAACTATGCAAAACGACGGCCTGGCGACGCCCATGCGGGCGGCCGCAGCCGCACTGGTTGAGCAGCTGGACGACGGTCAGCGCGAACTTGCGGCGCTGCCTTTTGGCGACGAGGCATCGCGGCGGTGGCTGGAGTACCAGCCGCTGCCGCGCCCAGGTGCATGCCTCGCGGTGCTCAGCCCGGCGGCCCGCAAGGCCGCGCACCGGCTGCTGGCTACCGGACTCAGCGAACACTGCTACGCACAGGCGATGGTCATCGTCGCCCTGGAGGAAGTGCTTGACCTGCAGGAACGTGGCGAGCTCGGGCGGCACAGCGGCGACTACTGGGTGACCGTCTTCGGTGACCCAGCCGGCGCCGATCCCTGGTCTTGGCGATTCGAGGGCCACCACCTGTCGGTAACGATGACAGTGCACGGCGATGATGTCTCGCCAGCGCCGGTCTTCCTCGGGGCTAACCCCGCCTGCGTGAGTTATGCCGGACGGGCAGTCACGCGGCCGCTCGCCCCGGAGGAGGATCTCGCCCTGGCCCTGCTGGATGCTCTCGGGCCGGCGGGACGCTCAGCTGCGGTGGTGGCTGACCGCGCGCCGGCCGATATCCGTACCGCGACCGCCCCGCGTGCGCCAACGGTGCTAGAGCCGGCCGGAGTGTCGGCAGCGGCGCTCGGGCCGACGCCGAGGGCGCTGCTGTCGCAACTCGTTGCGCTGTACCTCGACCGGCTGCCCCCGGACGTGGCCGAGCGGGAAGCCGACCGCGTCGGACGCGGCGACCTGCATTTTGCGTGGGAAGGGCCGCTAGCAGCAGGCACGCGGCACTATTACCGCGTGCAGGGCGACGACCTGCTGATCGAATACGACAACACCACGAGTGACGGTAACCACACGCACACAGTGCTGCGACGCCCGCGCAGCGATTTTGGCGACGACATCCTGCTCGCCCATTACCGCGACGCCCATGTCACCACCGAATAAACGGTTCGTTTCTGACCATCGGGAACGGCATCATGATGTGGTGAAGCATCTCAGCACGGCCGAGCTTGAGGCCGGTCTCGACGAGGTGCGCGGCTCGCCGTCAGATAACGGCACCCTCGAGTTGATCGCCCGCCGTCCGGCCGTGGACGAACGCGAGGTACTCACCGAGGCCGCCTTTGATGTTGTCGCCGGACTGACGGGTGACAACTGGCTGGCTCGAGGGAGCAGGCGCACTGCCGATGGAAGGTCGCACCCCGGCATGCAGGTGACCGTGATGAACTCCCGCGCAGCCCTGCTCATCGCGCACGAGCCTGGGCGGCGGGTGCTGGCCGGTGATCAGCTCTACGTCGACCTCGACCTCAGCTCCGCTAACCTGCCGCCCGGCAGCCGACTGGCCCTGGGCTCGGCCGTTCTCGAAGTCACTGACCAGCCGCACCTGGGCTGCGCCAAGTTTGCCGCCCGGTTCGGCGATGACGCGCTGCGTTTCGTCAACTCCAGGGTCGGCCGCGAGCTACGGCTGCGCGGGCTCAACGCCCGCGTCGTTCTGCCGGGTACCGCGCGCGCGGGAGGCGCGATCCGCAAGTGCCCCGCGGCCTAGCCAGACGCGCCAGCACCCCTGCAGAAGGCGGCAAGGTCTCGCGCGGTGTCGCGGCTGATCTCGGGGCAGGCGATCGTGAAGATCTCAGTGCCGTGCGTCGTGCCCATCACCTGACGGCAGCGAGCCGGGATCCCGGCGGATAGCAGCATGCGGTAGAAATTGACTCCCTCGTCCCGCAGCGGGTCACACTCGTTGACGCTGATAACGGTCGGCGGGAATCCCTCGACGTCCGAGGCTGTGGCGAACGATGGCCAGGCCAGCGGGTTGCGCTCGGTGAACGCGTCGATGCCGTAGCCGATCGCGCCGCGGTTGTTATGCAGGTCGAGCAAGATGCCGTTGTTCTCCGTCGAGGACGGGCACTCGGGCGTCGGCCAGGTGCCGCGGATGTAGGGGCACAACGCGTACAGGCCCTTGATGAGACCGAGATCGCCATCCTGCTTGAGCTTCAGGCCAGTGGCGAGGGTTAGGTTGCCGCCGCCGCTTTCGCCCGCCACGATGATGCGGTCCGGGTCGATGTTGAGGTGTGCGGCGTTGGCCACCACCCACTTCAGGCCGGAGACGCAATCGTTAAGCCCGGCGGGGAACGGGGCGACCTCGGGCACCGAGGAGGGCACGACGGCGTTGCGGAAGTCGACCATTACGACGGCCACGCCATTGGCCGCGATGATCTTCCCCCAGCCGCGGTACATGCCGTCGTAGCACGACAGCGCCGCCATGCCGCCGCCATGGATGTAGTAGACGCAGGCGACAGTCTCGTCGGTGTCCGGCCGGATCACCTGAAGATTGATGCTATTACCGTCCGGCGACGAGACGACTCTCTCGGTGCGGACTTTCAGTCCGGCCGAAGGAGCGGCTTCCTCGGTGTCGCACAGATCCATCCAGGCCTTGAACAGCTCAGCCTGCTTGCGCGCTTCTTCGGAGTTCTCCTCGGCAAGTAGGGCCTCGCGGCTGTCCACGTCGCTGCCAGCCTCCAACGGCATTCCGGCCAGGATCGCCTTCAGACGGGGGTCTAGCCGGTTGTCAGCCGCGATGTCATACGCCATAGTGCGGTTCTCCTCGCTGGTGGGACCGGACTGCACACGACGCGCACATCTTGGGCGTCGGCGTCGAGTTGTTTCCTGCTCGGGACATTAACCGCAACCCGGCCAGAAGTCACCATGCTCTGGAACGTCACTCAGCATCGAGCCTTACGGGTCGATGAGCGGCGGCGTGACCGCGCCCAAAAGGAGTGGTGCCAGCTCGGTCATGGCGGTGCGGCGGGCAGCGCCGGCTGGCTGTTGCCGGCCAGCCGACGCAGGACGCGCCGCCACAGCGCCCGCCACCAGCCCCCGCTACGGGCGGGCCGGGCGGAGACCGATCCGCTGCCGACCCGGCCGGAGATCTTCACCCGGAGCTCGAGCGGGGCGTCTGGCCCGGCCGGCGGGACCACCTTCACGCTGCCGCTGCTCACTGTCAGGTCGTCGGCGTCCACCACGATGCCGGGCCTGGTGATGAGCGTCAGGCTGCCGCTAGCGATCTGAGCGTGTATCCGCAGCTCCGGTGCGGCGATCACGGCCTGCCGGAAGTCGAGCCGGACCGAACCGCTGCCGACGTCGATCTCCAGGCGTCGAGGCACCACCCAGGACCTGTCCCGCTTGGCGGAGCCGGAACCGCACTCGATGCGCGCAAGGTCCGGCACTTCTGGCGCGGCAGCGGTTGTCAGGTCAGCAAGCAGCGGCTCGAGGTCAGCCAGCGTTCGAGCGGTGAGGGCGACCTCCAGCCGCTGGTCAAGATCGTCAGCGGTGAGCCTGCCGTCGCCCGCCGCTGTCCTGAGCACCTCGACAACCCGGTCCCGGTCTGCATGCGAGGCCAGCAGCCCGGCCGGCCCGGCGGGCTGCATCGCGGCGGGAACGGCCGGCCCCGCGGCCAGGAACGCCGCCTCGACCTGGTAAATCCGCTCCGGCCGACTGAGGTCCTTCAGCTGGTGCGTGCCAAGCTCCCGCAGGTCCACACCGTCGGGCAGCTCATCAGATAGCAGCTCCGCTGCTACACCGGACACTAGTACCTGGCCGCCGCGGGCGACCGTCACCAGACGTGCGGTTCGGTTCACCGCCGGCCCGAAGTAGTCGCCCTCTCGCTCCTCGCAGACCCCAGCGTGCAGGCCCATCCGCACCACGATCGGCCGGCTGGTCGGCCACGACTGCGCGGCCAGGTCCCGCTGCGCGCCTAGCGCCGCGTCGAGTCCCGCCCGGGCGGCGGAGAACGCCGCACAGAACGAGTCGCCGACGGTCTTGAAAACGTAGCCGCCTGCCTGCTCGATCGCGTCCCGCAGGATCTCGTCGTGGCGCCGTAGCGCCGCCGCCATCGCGGCCCGCTCGGTGTCCCACAGCCTGGTGGAGCCTTCCACATCAGTGAACAACAGAGTTACGGTGCCCGACGGCGTGCCGCTCATCGCTGCCCCGCGAGCGGGGGGTAGCGTCACCGGGATCACCTCCAGACCGTCGATCCCCCTAAGTCTGCCGGATGCCGGGAGTACACGGAAACTCTGCGCCGCGCCGAGGCCGAACAGACGGAACCCCCGCTGGCGCGTGGGACCGCGCATTCGAATGCCGGATCAGCATGAATAAGCAGCATGCAGCGGGCGTCGGCGGGGACGGGCGTTAAGGGCAGCACCAGATCGCCGGTGGCGCGCTGAGCCGTTACGAGTGCCTGCCGGGCTGTGTTGCGGCGGCTCGGCTGGTACCAGGCCGGGAAGCTGTGGCGTCGGGACCTGACGCGCCATCTCTCCCGATCGCTAAAGGCTAGGCGAAATGACCCCAGTGCGTGGCGATGATGAGGAGTAGGCCCGCGACCGCGAGCGCGATGCCTGCGACGATCGTCCGGGCGGTGGCGAACTTGAACGCCGGGATTTGCGACGCAGCGAGCCAGATCCCAGCGAACAGGATGAGCAGGAATCCGATCTCCGCGAGGCGCACTCCGGTGTGATGCGCCAGAGCGACGGTATTCATGAACGGCATTCTTCCCGTGTTACAGCACCGTGTCGAGACCGGGCGCAGCCGCGGCCAAGGCAGGCCTGCTGCTAGGGCATGCCGCGGGATGGTGCCGTGCTGGGTAAGCCCGGCGGATTGCGGCCACCGGGAGCGGGCAGCATCGGGCGGCTCGGGCCGGCAGGCCGCGACCAGGCAGGCTCCGGGCTGGAACCTGCGTCCGCGTCCTCGCCCGCGCTGCGCCCGGCCGGTTCCGGCAGCGCCTGGCCGGGCTGCCGCCTGCTGACGTTGCCGTCCTCATCGCACCGCCACCACGCCCCGGCGGCGTCGGTGAACTCGGCGAACCCGGTAATGTCCGCATCGGTCCTGGCCGCGACCGGCCGCGGGTTCAAAACCGCGAGCTGGGTGAAATACGCCCGCTGCCCCGGGTGGATGACCCGCAGCTGCCAGTGCAGGTCATCGTCATGCGCCACATTGGCCATCTGCCGGGACCGGATGTCGTTCACCGGCACCCCGGCGGCGTAGTGGCCGGCGACACCACGGGCGTCGGCCCACACGTACACGTTCCCGATCGCCCGCTCGCTGCCGTTATGAACCTCGATCCGCAGCATCTCCCCCGGCCCGCTGAACCGCTCGACCCGCACCTGCGCCAGGTCAGCGACCGCGCGGCTGGCCAGCTGGCCGGCCTGCTGCAGGCCAGCCCGCCGCAGCTGCGCGTACGTCCCGGCCGCGGCGGCGGCCAGCCCGGCCGCGCCGGCCGCCAGCACCGCAGTGGCGTACGCGGTGACCTGCGCGGCCGTGCCGAGCACCCCAGCCAGCCGCAGGGCGGCAGTCACCAGGACTGCGACGGCAAGCCCGGCCAGGACCTGCCGTGACCGCGGACCCTTGAACAACCAGGCCATAGCGCATAAATGTAGCCTCGCTCCGGCTCGCAAGACTGCCAGACAGCACCAAAACCGGCGGCGATCCATTCCCAGTCGCGCAAGCGATCGTCAACGGGCTGGCCCAGGCAAGCTGACTCAGCGGCCGTCCCCAGCTCATCCCAAACGCGGTATACCGGACGTTTTCCCAGAGACGGTGTTGAAGTGATGAGCTGCCGGTTAACGGGTGGTTCAGGAGATACATTCGAGCCGTGCAAGGTGATCGTCGTCAGCTGGCCGCGGTGATGCTCACGGACATGGTCGGCTACTCCAGGCTGACGCAGCGAGACGAGAAGCTCGCCCTCGACCTCGCGCATGAGCAGGACCAGATCGTCCGCGCGACCGTAGCGCACTTTGGCGGGCGCGTGGTGAAGTCGCTGGGCGACGGTGTCCTGGCCGAGTTCGCCAGCGCGCTCAACGCGATCAAGTGCGCGCTCCGGGTGCAAGACGCGGTGGAGGAGCGCAACTCGACCGCTGAGGGTGAGCACATCTGGCTCCGGATCGGCGTACACCTCGGCGATGTCGAGCACCGGGACGGCGATGTGTTCGGCGACGCGGTCAACATCGTCGCCCGGATAGAGCCGCAGTCTGATCAGGGCGGGGTGTGCCTGTCCCGCCAGGTCTACGACCAGGTACACAACAAGCTGGGGGTCAGGTTCGAGTCCATCGGGACCCCGAAGCTGAAGAACATCGACACGATGATAGAGCTATACAAGATCGCCAGGTCCGGCAGTTCTCCGCGGCAGTCCCGAGCGTCGTTTCCTCTGCCGGAGGATAGCCTGCGCATCGTCGTCCTCCCGTTTGCCAATATCAGCCCCGACCCGAATGATGGCTACTTCGCCGACGGGATGACCGAAGAGCTGATTGAGAAGCTCGCCCACGTCCAGAATCTTCGGGTCATCGCCCGCACCACCGCCATGCACTATAAGGACAGCCAGCAGACAGCTCTGGAGATCGGGCGCGCCCTTCGAGTTGGCATGGCGCTGGAGTGCAGCGTCCGGAAGGCAGGAAACCGGATACGGGTCACCGCCCAGCTCATCGAGACCGGCTCCGAAGAGCACCTCTGGGCGTCGCGCTACGACCGTGAACTGGATGACGTCTTCGCCATCCAGGACGACATCGCCAGCCAGATCGCAGCAGCTGTATCGGCCCACGTGGCAGGGCTAGGGGTGACCGTCGCCCTGCCGGCCAGCCGCACCGAACAGGACACAGCAGACATCACCGCCTACACCGAGTTTCTCCAAGGGCGGAAATTGCTTCGCGACAAGGTCTCCGAGGCCACAATCCGCCAGGCGCTCGCCTTGTTCGAGAAGGCGGTCGCCCGCGATCCCGGCTTCGCCCGCGCCCGTGTGGGAGCCGCCGACTGCTACCTCTGGCTGGGCGGCGAAGGTTCCCTGCCATACGCCGACTCCACGACGAAAGCCAGGGAACAACTCGCGTCGGCGCTCGCAACGGACGACCAGCTCGGGGAGGCCCACTCGGTCCTGTCGGGCATTCTGCTCGGCGAGGACCAGACCGTCGGTGCTGCTCGAGAAGCCCGGCGCGCCCTCGAGCTCAACCCGAGCTTGTCCGATCCCTACCGGTGGCTCGCACAGATCGAAGCAGGAGAAGGCAACATCGTCGAGGCCGTAAAACTGCTCGAAGAGGCTTACAGGATCGACCCGCTGGACGTTAACGTCCTCGCCTTCCTCGGGCGGGCATATTTCTATGCGGGGCGCGAGGCTGAGGCTGTCAGCCACTGGGCAAGAACCGAGTCGCTAGTCGGGTTCCGCACGCGCCAGCACTGGACTGAGTACTACCTCAGCCATCGGGATTACGCGAAAGCCGAGGAGACTCTGCGCGGCATGGAGCGCGTGCGTCCGGACAGCGTCTGGGTGCTCACCTACCGCGGCATTCTCGCGGCACGGCAGGGAGACCCCCGGACCGCACAACGATCCATCGAGACCCTCAGCGAGCTCGAACGGCACGGAGTCCTTACTTGTTTTTTCGCGGGGTTCATTCATTTCGCTCTGAACGAGTGGGATGCGTTCTTCCAGTGCCTGGAGCGGGCACTCGAACTCCGGCAGCTACCGCTGCTGGAACTGCTGTACTGCCCGCTCTACGAGGCCGCCCGCGACGACCCGCGCTACAGCGATCTGCTGCGGCGACAGCGCCACCATAGTTAGCTCAGCCCAGGCCAGGACGCACGCCCATGCTATTAAGAAACGACTCACGGACCTGGTGGCCGGATTAACGGTGGCCTTATTCGTCCGAATGAATCTCAGGTCAGCGCGACGTCAGCGCTCCGCTGGCTGATTAAGACTCAAGTTCTGCGCTCGCAGCTTCGCCGCTCTCTAGCTCTGCGCCGCCGCTCTCAAGATGCACCTCGGGCTCCACGCCGCTTTCGAGATGCACCTCGGGCTGCTCGTGGTCTGGTTCTGACATCCGGCTCCCCTACCCCCGGCCGTTCGCCGGCCAGCCCATAAAGCGAGCCCTCATCATTGCGCAATTGACACGAAATTGCCATCCCCAATACAACAAGATCGCGTGCCTACGAGACGGGCCTCTGGCGCCGCGAGCCGGCTAGTTGCGGTCGGTTGCCGTGAGCCGCACTGGCATGTGCTTGATTCCGTTGATGAAATTGGACCGGAGCCTGCTGACCTGGCCGTCGAGCGCGATGCCGGGCATCCGCTCGGCCAGCGCCTGCAGCAGCACCCGCAGCTCGAGCGCGGCAAGGTGCCGACCGAGGCAGAAGTGCGGGCCGCCGCCGCTGAAGCCGACATGGGGATTCGGGTCCCGCGCGATGTCGAACTCCTGCGGCGCGGCGAAGACGTCCTCATCGCGGTTGGCTGAGGTGAGGAAAGCCACCACCTTGTCTCCCTCGGCGATCTTCTGGCCGGCCAGGTCGCTGTCGCGGATCGCCGTCCGGCGGATCAGGTTCGCCGGGCTGACCCAGCGGACAACCTCCTCGGCCGCTGAGGCCGCCAGAGCCGGGTCGGCGACCAGCCGCTGCCACTGGTCCGGATGCTGGAAGAAGGCGAGCATGCCGCCAGACGCAGCGTTGCGGGTGGTCTCGTTACCCGCGACTGTCAGCAGCAGGAAGAAGAAGTTGAACTCTACGGTGGTCAGTTCCAGGCCTGCCTGGTCGGGCTGCAGCAGCTGGGTCACGATGTCATCACGCGGCTGCTTCCTGCGGCTTTCGGCCAGCGCGCCCGCGTAGGCGTACATCTCCGCCGCCGCTTGCATCTGGTCGGCCGGCGAGGACACCATCTCCGGGTCGTCGAAGCCGGCCAACCGGTTGGACAACGCGAAGATCCGGCCCCTGTCCTCGGGCGGCGCCCCGACCAGCTCGCAGATCACCTGCGTCGGCAGCGGCGCCGCGATCTCGGTGACGAAGTCCACCTCGCTGCATCCCGCGACGTGGTCTAGCAGGCTGCTACATGTCTGGGTGATGTGCTCCTGAAGCTGGCCGATAATCCGCGGCGTGAATCCGCGGTTGACGAACGCACGCT
Organism: uncultured Actinomycetota bacterium; assembly: GCA_963787665.1. Lineage (GTDB taxonomy): Bacteria > Actinomycetota > Actinomycetes > Streptosporangiales > Streptosporangiaceae > JAJYUU01. The sequence goes on along the minus strand of CAWBDZ010000011.1, from coordinate 816,788 downwards.
GCCGGGCGTGTTCGGGTGGGTCCATGTTGATCATCATCAGCCGCAGCCGCTCGACCGCCGCATCTGGCCATTCCTTGAACATCGCGGTACGGCGGGCCGAGGAGAAGATCTCGGGACGCCGGGTGACCTGCGCTACGTCCTCATGCCTGGTCACCGCCCAGAATCCGGGCCAGCTGGCGGCGCCGCCGTCAGCGTGCCAGAACACCGGGGCATGGCCGCGCAGCCAGGCGAATTGCTCATGCGGGGCGCCGGTGCGCTGGTAGATATCGGGGTCAACGAGGTTGATCTCCGGATCCACCGCCATTGCCTGCCACCACCCTTCCGCAGGGGACGATGCGAACGACGATACGGCCATCTCCGGCCCAGGCGGCAGCCCACCGAACCCGGCTAGCTCGTCGCCGACCGAGGGTCAGCTCGGACCAATGACGATTGCGCGCGCAGTGAGCCGCGCCCGCTCCTCATCGCCGGAGCGGATCGCGTCGGCAAGGACGCGGTGCGGCAATCGCGCCGAGCGTGCACCTATGGCTCGGAGGAGGCCCGCGATAGATCGTTTCATCCCGCCGCCAGGGTCGAGTGACGCGTCGAAGGCGCGGTAGAAGTCGGTCACGCTGAGCTCGAGAGCGAGGGAGCCCGCCAGCGCGGCGACAGTGTGGTGGAACTCGCGATCAGCACGGATGATGTCCTCGTCGGCTCCGTCGGTGACCGCTTCCTCGAGATTGGCAACTGCTCTCTCGAGCTCGGCCAGGCCCTGCCCGGACCGGCGCTTAGCGGCAAGCGCTGCGGTGCCTTCGTAGGTGATGGCGGTCGCCTCCCGGATGGACCGGCCGATCCCTGGCGTGCCGAGCCGGACGAGGTGCGGGATCAGTTCAAGCGACCCATTGCGCCGATAGTCGAGCACACGACACCGCTTGCCGTGCTGGCGCTGGATGATGCCGAGCAGCTCGAGGTGTGTCAGGACGTCGCGCACAGTAGTCCGGTTAATGCCGAGCTGCAGGGCGAGCTCGCGCTCGGATGGGAGCTCGTCGCCGGCCGCGATGTCGCCAGCGAGGATCGCGTCGCGGATCTGGCCAAGCGCGGCGGCAGCCAGATCGACTTTGGGAATGGCGGCGAACTCCGCCATCTCAGGCGAGCCCGAAGTGCTTGGCTCCGTTGCGCCAGAAGAACTGGTCATGCACGGCATCGCCCAACCCCTCCAGCGCGGCGCCGAAGTTCTCGAACGGCCGTCGCCCGCCCTCCGGATGTGGGTAATCGGTGGAGAACATGAACAGCTCCGGCCCGCATTGTTCTGTGAGCCAGCCGACGTCCTCGAACGGGAATGGCGTGAACCGCACCTGGCGGCGGATGTACTCCGACGGCTTGAGCTCGAGCTCTTGCAGCAATGGCTCGAACTTGGAGAACGATCGGTGCGCGTGATCGAGGTTTCGGAGCATCCCAGGGACCCAGCTCGCGCCTTGCTCGATCGCCGCCCCTCGCAGCTGCGGATGACGCTGGAAGACGCCGTCGAGTACCAGGCACGCAAGGAATCGCTCCGGCGAGTGGTGCACAACCGGGAAGTCCTTGCCCCGGAGGTTCTCGCCGCCACCGAGCCAGTCGACAGGCCGCGGCCTGCCGTTCTCGTGGAACTCCTTGGGAAGCAGCTTGCCTCCCCCGACATGCAACACGAAGGGAACGCCAGCTTCGGCGAGACGGGCCCACACCGGCTCGAGGTCGACGTGGGCCGGAGAGAAGCTTCCTGGCGCCTCGGACGGCACCCAGACAGCGGCGACGCCGAGATCGAGCGCCGCATCGAGCTCCGCGATCGCGCGGTCCGGCTCGTTCAGCGGGAGGTAGCCGACGGCGAGCAGCCGTTCGTCGGTGGCGCAGAACTCCACCATCGCGCGGTTCAACGCCCGAGTGCCGCCATAGCGCACATCGGGATCGTGGGAACGGGAAAACTGTCCCAACGCGAACGTCGGGAACACGAGCTGCGCGTCGATGCCGAGCGCGTCGAGCACTCGCGAGCGAACGTCGCGGTCCAGGGCACCAGGCGCCCTCCATCCCTTTGGGCCTGAGATGACGTCTGCGCTGACTTGCTCACCGCGCTGTCGCTCCCACAGCCCCGGCAGCGACGCGAACAACTTCGCTGCGTCCTTGCCGCCCTTCTCCAGCCCGAGCGGACCGAGCCGCTCACGCACATCCGGGTCGGCATAGCCAGGAAGCCAGTCCTCCACCTCCATCACGTGGCTGTCCGCGTCGAAGATCATCGGCTAACCTCCTACTGGTGGGTGGTCCAGCCAGTTTTGCAGAATCGATCGCCACGATCAAGTGGAGCAGCGCTAAGACTGCTGCCACGATGGGGACGGCAAACGCGAACTTAGGCAGATTGGCCAGCGGAGAGGTGCGGTGAGCATCGTGAGCGAGCACGGCGGCGACCCAGTCGGGCTCGTCGTCGGGACGGTGGCGGCCACTCCGCTGAAATTCTCCGTCGCGATCAGCCCGGAACAGTACCTCCAGCTGGACGACGTGGTCGTCACCCAGCGCAGCCTGCCCGGGCAGCTGCCGGTGCAGGTTTCAGGCGTCGTTACCAATGTCGAGGCGGTTCATGAGGGCGCGCGGTTTGCTTCGGACGTGTTCCTGATCCAGCAGGGCGCGCTACCAGCCGAGGTCGCCGAGGTCGCCGAGGTGTCGGTGACCAGGGTCGAACCGGAGATTTACGTCCCGCCAATGCCCGGCGCCGCCGTCCAGCGGGCTACCGGCAAGCAGCGCGACCAGGCGTTGTATTTCGACGAGATGGGCGACGCCAAGGTGCCGGTCGGATTCGGCCGGGACAGCCAGCCGGTATACATCAACTTCGAGTTCGTGGACGGCACCCGCGGCGCTCACGTGTCGATCTCCGGGGTATCGGGCATCGCGACCAAAACGTCGTTCGCCCTGTTCCTGCTGCACTCGATTCTTAACTCCGGCGTCCTGGCCGCCGAGGCGCACAACACCAAGATGCTGGTGTTTTCCGTCAAAGGTGAGGACCTGCTGTTCCTGGACTACGGCAACTCCCGGCTCACCCACAACGATCGCGAGCGGTACAGCGCGCTGGGCCTCCCGGCGACCCCGTTCCAGAACGTGCGAGTCTTCGCTCCCCCGCGACCTGGCGATAGCGCCGGCACCCCGGACGTCACCGCGCGCGACAAGGCCGTGAGTCCGTTCTACTGGACGCTCGCTGAATTCTGCGCGGACGAGCTGCTGCCGTTCGTGTTCGCCGACGCTGAGGACGAACGGGCGCAGTACACGATGCTCATCGGCCAGGTCGCGGCTCGATTGCGTCGCGACGCCGTCCCGGCGGGCGCGGACGGCGCGATCAAGATCAGCGGGATCGACCCGGCCAACGACAAGGTCCTGCGAACGTTCGGCGACCTTGTCGCCCTGCTCGAGGCCGAACTCGGTGACGATTCAGCGCGCAGCGGCTGGGTGGCCGGCAGTGCCGTCACCGGCAGCATCAACGCCCTGCTCCGCCGGCTCCGCTCCGCGGTGAAGCCGCTCACGCCCATCATCCGCGGCGACGTCACGCATCGCGGGGAGCGATCAATTTCGACCTCTCGGGCCCAGGTCACAGTCGTGGACCTGCACAACCTCCCGGACCGGGCGCAGCGGTTCGTCGTCGGCGTCACACTGCGCGGCGAGTTCGCACGGAAGGAACGCCAGGGCACCGCCCGGCCCCTCATGTTCGTCGTACTCGACGAACTGAACAAGTACGCGCCGCGCGAAGGCGACAGTCCGATCAAGCAAATCCTCCTCGACGTCGCAGAACGCGGACGATCTCTCGGCGTCATCCTGATCGGCGCGCAACAGACGGCCAGCGAAGTGGAACGCCGGATCCTGGCGAACTGCGCCATCCGCGTCGCCGGACGACTCGACGCCGCCGAGGCCGAGCGCCCGGAATACGGCTACTTGCCGCCCGCCCAGCGGGCCAGAGCAATGATCGCCAAGCCGGGCACCATGTTCATCGCGCAGCCGGACATCCCGGTACCGCTCGCCGTCGACTTCCCGTTCCCGGCGTGGGCGACCAGGCCGAGCGAAAGGGGAACGTGGTCAGGCGTCGACGACGGGCCGTCCGCCCCGTCTGACCCGTTCGCCACTATCCCCGGCGCGCGCGACGACCCGCCACCGTTCTAGGGCTTGGCCGATGCTGGGCAGCTAGTCCGAATGGGTCACCGAGGCGGAACTGTCGCGATGATGGTGAAAGCACTCGAGAACGACGGCCGATCGGCCACGCGGAATTCGGCCAGTCGCCATTCCAGCGCTCTAGTAACGGCATTGCCAAACCATTACTCTCATCGTGGGTAAGCCTTTCGCTTGCCCGGCTGCCTGGGGTGGGCGAAGGAGTGGCAGATGATCAGCTCTCGACGATTTGGCCGGAGGCTCTCGGCAACACTGGCGGTAGCGAGCATGAGCTGCGGACTGGCTGTGTTTGCAGCGGGCACAGCGCAGGCGAATCCGCAAGCCTGGGCATACGCGCTAGTCCAGCATCCATCCGGGCCTGTAGCCGCGAAGCACTGGAAGGAAAGCACGCCGTCGCCGACGCCCAGCGCGACTCCCGGCCTGCTGGTCGGCCAGGAGATCGTGAAGTTCCCGAAGATCGGGTTCTTCAAGCAAGGCGTCGTCCACGTAACCGCAGTGGTCGACGAACTCGCCTGGTGCCAGGCGGAGGGCTGGCGGCCGCTGGGTGGCGCCGAGCTCGTCACTGTGCGCTGCTACAAGAAGGGCGGCGTACCGGTATTCGTGCCGTTCACGGTGATGTTCACCTCGAGTTCCGGCACATTGCCGGGTGGCCTGAAGTACGCCTACGTGCATGACGCGCCGACCGGAGTCGTTGCGACCTACAACTCAAGGGGCATGGCGGACAACGTGTCCGTCCTGGGTGTTGGCGTCTGGCGCGTCACCCTGCACGGGGCCGGGCCGGCCACCCATTCCGGCGGCATCCAGGTGACCACGGTGAGCCCGAAGCCGGCTATCTGCGACGTCGCCGGGCAGACGTGGACGCCAACCAGGCAAGTAGTCATAGTCCGCTGCTGGACCGCGACGGGCAAGCCAGCGAAGAGCGGGTGGGACCTGAGCTACCAGCGTGGCCGGGCCATCACCGGCGCGAAGCCGAAGCTGTTCGCCTACACACTGAACAACATGCTGGTGCCCGGGCCCTATGCGCCCACGCCACCAGCCGTGAACGTGAACACCGGCGGCGGACTCAATATCATCAGGAACAGCCCTGGCGTGTCACTGGTGACGTTGCCGCGCGTGGGCATCTTCCCCAACACGGTGCTGGTCACCGCCGCCTCGAGCGCGGCCCGGGTTTGCAACCTCAACACGGTCTGGGCCACGGTCCCGCCGCCTGGGCCACGCCTGGTTACCGTCCGCGATGTGGTCTGCTACAAGGTGACTGGCGCTATTACGCCAGTCAAGTGGTTCTTGAGCTACACGACCTGATACGCCGACTCGCGGCCGCTTGGGGATATCCGGGCTGGGTGATGGCCGTCGCGCGAGTTTAGATCGCGACAGCGGGCTAACGACTACGGGATGCGTGCCAATCAGCGTCCCGCAAGGACGAAACACCATAAATGGAATCTGGCCGCCGTAAGCCTCTGCAGCATCGGGCTGCTCGCAGCTTGCGGCTCCAGTGCGACCAGTAATAGCACCGGCGCAGCGGCACCCTCGGCAAGCCCGCCGGTCTCGGTGTCAGTTCATGCCGCGAGCGGCCCGGCGGCGTCCAGCTCAGCTATCCCGTGTGCCCAGATCACGGCGCTTCGTACGTCGCTGACAAAGCTCAGCCACACGACGGTGAGCCCGGCATCGGCGGGCCAGCTGACGGCGGACCTGACGAACATCGAGAAGCAGGTCGCGGCGCTGAAAGGAGCGGGCGGCGGGGCGTACTCCGCGCAAGCCAGCCAGCTCTCGGCCGCTCTGACCCAGATCACCAAGGACGCTCAAACCCTCGCCACCCATCCCACAGCGGCGAACGCGACGGCATTGACGACAGCGGTGCAGAAATTGAAGGCGACTGCTCAACCGATGATCAAGCAGATGCAGACCGTCTGTCCCTAGTCATGGCCGGGCCGTCCGAAGCGGTGCTTGCGCTCGTCAATCTCGGGTAAGGCACCGCCGACGGCCGATACGACTAGATAGGGGTCCGTGATGGCTACCAGCCGACAGAAGGAAGCCGCCAGGCAGAACATCGCCAAGGCTCGCGAGGTACAAAGCGCGAGGACACATGGTGCCAAGATCCCCAAGCAGAGTGCGGGCCTCAGCACCGCGGACAAGGACAAGCTGCCGGACGAGGAATTCGCCTTTCCGAAGGAGCGCAAGGAGCCGCTGACGGACGCGAAGCGCGTGCGCACCGCGATCGCCCGGTTTGACCAGGTGGAAGGCGTCAGCGACACCGAGCGAGACAAGGCATGGAAGCGGATACTTAAGGCCGCCAAGCGCTATGACGTCGAGGTCTCTGAGTCAAGCTGGCGGGAACTTGGCAAGAGCAGCAAAAAGTCAGCGTCTACCAAGAAGGCGTCTCCAGCCGCGAAAACTTCGTCTAAGAAGTAGCAGGCTCTGCACCTCGCGCGAGGTGTTGTCACCGTCCGTGTCCGCAGCAACGGCCGTTACCGCTGGCCAAAGGTCCAGCCCGTCCACGACTCGATCGTGACCACAATCACCGGGCCGCCCAGGATCTGCCCGTCGTACTGCGGATACTTGGCCCTGAGCTGCCTCCAGTACTCGCCAAGCTCGGGGCCAGGTCGCTGAACTGATGCGGTTCCGTCGGCGCGGGCCCACCACAACTGGGTCCAGTCGTCGGCGTAATGATCCACGAGCAGGCTCACATGCGGATTGTCGGCTATGTTCCTGAGCCGCTTCAGGTTGGCGGACGATTTCGGCTTGCTGTCGATGCCGATCGCGACCCGGCCTGAGCCATCGACGATGAACGTGCATGGCACCAAATGCGGGTGCCCGTCGCGGCTGACGGTGGCCAGCCGGAGCACCGCAGACCCGGCGAAGCGGTCGCGGGCTTCTGCAGACTCGAGGCGCATGAGGACCAGCGTGGCAGGCCCGGGTGGCGAGGGCGCGGTCAGTCCGCCATCGTCAGCGCCGGCTGGGGCGCGGACTCCCCGGTCCGCCTGGCGCTGCGCCGTACCGGGATCGTCCGGGCCGCGTCGGCGTCGCTGATCCGCACCGCCGCGGTCAGGCCCAGCAGGCAAATCGCGGCCGCGACCAGGAACGCAACGCGGTAGGCGGTCAGATTGGCCACCTCGTGGCCGCCGATGACGTGCACCGGACCGACTAGCACGATGGCCGTGGTCAGCACCGCGACGCCGATGGCGCCGCCCAGCTGGCGCATCGTGTTGAACATGGTCGACGCGCGCCCCGTCGCGGCTGGCGTGATCGTCGCGAACGCTGCCGCCTGGACCGGCACGAACACCTGGGCCATCGATAGCCCCAGCGTAAGCATCAGCAGCCGCGGCCACCACAGGCTTGTCGCCGGACCCAGCAACGCAAGCAGTCCGATCGAGGCCGCCGTCCCGACCAGCCCGGCGGAAATGAGCCGACGCGGCCCGACCCGCGGGTACAGCCAGCGGCTGGCCAGCTGCGCGCCGGCCATCACGCCGAATGCCTCAGGGAACGTGCTCAGCCCGGACTCGAGCGCGCTCAGGCCACGGCCGTCCTGGTAGTAGAGCGAGATCGCGTACAGGCTGCCCAGGAAGGCGATCGACGTCAGCACCATCACGCCGTTGCTGGCCCGGAACAGCCGGTTCCTGAGCAGCCGCAGGTCGATCAGTGGTTCGGACGTGCGCAGCTCGACGAAAACCATGATCGCGAGCAGCACCGCTCCAGCCGCGATGGTTGCGAGCACCTCAGGCGCACCCCACCCGTGGTTGGGACCCTCAGAGACGCCGTACATCACCAGGCCGAGGCCGATACCTGAGAGCAGAAAACCGGGCACATCGAAGCGACCCGGCCGGGCCTGCGGAGCGCTCTTCAGGAACAGCGCTCCGAAGACGAGGGCGAGGGCTCCGATCGGAACGTTCACGTAGAAGACCCACCGCCAGGACAGGTCGGTGACCAGCAGCCCGCCCACCACCGGGCCGAGCGCCGGCGCCAGCGTGGTAGGCACGGTGAGAATGGACGACGCCCGGATTCGCTCCTCTGGCGGGAACACCCGGAAGAGCATGGCCATCCCGACCGGCGCGAGCATGCCGCCGCCGACCCCCTGCAGGACGCGGAACGCCACCAGTTCGCCCAGGCTGGTCGCCAGTCCGCACAGGGCGGAAGCGACCGTGAACACCACGATCGCCGTGAGCATCACCCGCTTACCGCCGAACCGGTCTCCGAGCCACCCCGAGGCCGGGATGAAGACAGCCAGGCTGACCAGGAAGCCAATCGAGATGCTGTCGATGGCTGTCGGGCTGACCGCGAAGTCTCGGCCGATGGTAGGCAGGGCGACGTTCACGATCGTCACGTCCATGATCGACATGAACATGGCCGCGACGAAGACGACGCTGACGGCTACCTTCTGGCTGATCCGTGCCTGCACGACGTTCCTTTTCCTGGCGGCTCGCCCTCTGCGGCAACTCGGGGGCGAGTCGCAGGACCAGAGGTACCGGATAGTGAGTACACTCAGCATTAACGGCGAGCGCGAAAAGTTATTCCGGGACCGCGGCGGCGCACGAGACGAGTTCCTGACCGCCCGGCGCCAGAGCCGGCCAGACGAACCACAGGAGGTGCCCCCAGCGATGAAGCCCAAGACCGGCTATGACGTCGTGGACGGCATCCTGTATGCGGCGCACCGCATCCGCACCGCCGCCGACGCGCGGCTACGCGAGCTTGGGCTCTCGCTCCCCGCCTACAAGCTATTGCGCGCCCTCGAAGATTCCGACCAGTCGATGCGCGAGGTCAGCGAGATCCTGCACGTCTCGCCGCGAACGGTGACCGACATGATCGACGGGCTAGAGGCCAGGGGCCTGGTGGCGCGGGGCCCGCATCCGGCCGACCGCCGGGTCACCCTGCTACGCCTGACCGGGGACGGCCGCCGCCTGCTCGTCGCGGCTATGGCCCTGGCCGACGAATCGCACCGGACGGCGATCAGTGGCCTCAGCTCGCAGGACCAGCAGACGCTGCGCGACCTCCTCGATCGGGTAGCGCCTGCCGACTAGGAAGCAGCTGCCAACCGGCCAGCAGGCCGCGGCCAAGGAGCGCGGGTCACCCCAGTCCGGCGATCAGGTTGATCGCGGCCGCGAGGATGACAGCGCCGAACAGGTAGGACAGCAGCCCGTGCCGCAGCGCTGTCGCGCGGATATCCGCTGACTTCAGGTTCGTGTCAGAGACCTGGAACGTCATCCCGATTGTGAACGCGAGATAGGCGAAGTCCCGGTAGGAGGGCCGTTCCTGCACGTTGAAGTCGACGCCCCCGACGGGGTCGGTGTAGTACATCAGCGCGTACCGCAGCGTGAAGACCGTATGGACCGTCGCCCACGACGCCGCGACGCTCAGCAGGCCGAGGCCGGCCAGCATGGCCTGGGCCGCTCCGTGCGCGTGATGAGCGCGCACGAGCACGATGCCGACCGCCGCGAGGCTGGCCACGCACGCGAGCAGAGTGAGGATGTCGCTCGTGGCCCTGCTGGGATCTTCCCTCGTCGCTCGCGCGGCGGTGCTCTGCGCGGACATGGGCCAGATGCCGAGCCAGGCGGTCGCCGTGAACACCAGCGCTGTCGCGTCCCAGCCGACCGCGGGCGCGTAGGTCCAGCTGCCAACCACGGCCGTGAGCACACCCGCGGCTACCCCGAACGCAGCGGAGACAGACAGCCGAGTCCGCCGCCGACGCCACAGCCAGCGCGACCGCCATTGCCGCGGGCCGGGCAGATCATCCTCGTTGGTCATCTGGCCGTTATCTCCGGGACCGGCGGGCAGAAGCTACATGGCGCGGACCGCGACCGACATGCGGCAGACCCTGGGTGACCAGACCGCCCGGCCCTGCTAGCCGCCAACGGTACCGGGCAGGTCGCGCAGGACGATGAGCGACCCGACGTACTGCGGCCCAGGGCAGACGTAATTATCGAAGCTGCCGGGCGAGTACATGACCTCCTCGTCGCGGCGGTCGAGTCCGAGTTGCCCGTGCGGCCCGGGCTCACTGCGGAGCGAGCCGAGGAACTTATCAGCCAGATCCGGGCTGGGCGCGACGGCCGGTGATGGATGCCTTCGACGCCGGCGTGGTGATCTACGCTGCCGTACCGGGCCACCCTCTCGGTCGTCGCGTCATGGCCCTGTTCCAGAAATCCACTGAGCGCTTTGCGGGAGCAGGGTCGGTGCTGCTGCTGCCCGAGTTGCTGGGCAAGCCGATCCGTGATGGTGATGTCAGCGAAGTGCGCGCCCTGGCCAGCCTGTTGGCGCGCATTGATCTGCGCCCAGTTGATCGGGCAACTGCCGAACTCGCCACCGCGCTGGCCAGCACCTACAAGCTGCGCGCGGCAGACGCCACTCATCTTGCGACCGCGGTGGGGATTGGCGCCGACCGATTCATCACCAGCAACCGGGGTGACTTCCCGTCGACCATCACGGAGCTTGAGGTCACCTATCCCGCCGATCTGCCTGACCCTGGCGACGACTTGGGCTGACCGCCTACAGTTGCTGCTGCCCGGAACCAGACGCCGCCGAATCGCATAGGGCCGACATGAAGATCTTGCACACCAGCGACTGGCACGTGGGCAAGGTGCTGAAGGGCCGCGACCGCTCCCACGAACACGACGCCGTGCTGCGCAGCATCATCCAGACCGCCCGGAGCGAGGACGTCGACCTAGTGCTGATCGCCGGTGACCTGTTTGAGTCATCGGCGCCCAGCCCGACGGCGCAGGGCCTGGTCATGCGCGCGCTGCTCGCCCTGCGGGAGGACGGCCGGCAGGTCGTCGCCATCGCCGGCAATCACGACAACGCCAATCTGCTCGACAGCGTCTACCGGCCGGTCCTAGGCGAGCTTGGACTGCACATCCTCGGCACGCCCAAGGCGCCGGCCAGTGGCGGCACACTCCGCCTGACGACTCGAGGCGGCGAGCCGGTGACGGTTGCGGCGTTGCCGTTCCTGTCCCAGCGGTATGCCGTCCGGGCGGCCGAGTTGCTGCTCCACGACGCCGCCGAGCACGCGCTCGACTACGCTCGCCGCGTCGCCAGCATGGTCTCCCTGCTCACCGGGGAGTTCGCCCCCGACACCGTGAATATCGTGACAGCGCACGCCACCCTGCTCGGCGGCCGCCGCGGCGGCGGCGAGCGAGACGTTCAGACGACCTTCGAGTACGAGGTCCCGTCGAGCATCTTCCCGTCGTCCGCGCACTACGCGGCGCTCGGCCACCTGCACCGGCAGCAGGAGATCCCGGCGCCCTGCCCGGCGTTTTACTCGGGCTCGCCGCTGGCGATCGACTTCGGGGAGGAGGTCAACGAACCAGGTGCCTTGATCGTCACCGCCGCGCCTGGCATCCGGGCCGACGCGCGCCGGGTAGCCATCGCCGGCGGCCGCCGGCTCCGGACGCTGCGCGGAACGCTGGATCACGTCATCGACGAAGGCGAGCGGGCCGGCGACACCTATCTCCGGGTGGTTCTGGCCGAGTCGGCCCGGGCTGGCCTTGGCGACCTTGTCAGGGAAAAGCTGCCGAACGCGCTGGAGGTTCAGCTTGACGAGGCCCACCGGCAGCGTCCGGGAACGCACAGGGATAAGCCGAGCCGGGCCGGACGCTCGCCGCTCCAGCTGTTCGGTGACTACCTGGCCGAGCAGGACGTCGCCGACGAGCGGGTGCAGCGCATGTTCGCCGAACTGCTCGACGAACTCACCGACGGTCAGTCAAGCCGGCCGTAGGTCCGCTCTGCCGGGAGACGCTTAGCTAGCCCTCACAAGCCACCCACCATCGGCGCCTACCCACCGTCGCCGAGGCCAGCCAGCGAACCGAGGACCTCGTCAGCTAGCTGCTGGTACGGCGGCAGGCCTGGCACGTCCACTTCTGTCTCGGGATTGCCGCCTTCTGCGATCCCACGCCAGCGGCGGACCACCAGGTCGACGAACTGCTGATCGGTGAACACCCAGAACCGGTCGTCCGCTACCGCGTCAGCCACCAGGTCGGCGACGGCGGCAGGGGTGATCGCTTCGTCTATTGCCCGCCGGACGTGCTTACCGGTCACTTCCGCGGTGAACGAGGGCGGCGGAGCATCGCCAAGACGAGCGGGCCAGTTGCGGGCCGCATCCATGATGCTGGTTCGAACCCAGCCGGGGCACAAAACGCTGACCCCCACGGGAAGCCCGGCCGCTTTCATCGAACGGTAGAGGTTTTCGGAGATCGCGACGACGGCATGTTTCGACGCATCGTAGGAGGGAGCAAATCCGGGATATAGCCCGGCGATGCTCGCCGTGTTGACGATGTGCCCCTCGGGCTGGGCGGCCATCAGCGGAAGGAAGGCCCGGATCCCGTGGATGACCCCCCACAGGTTGACTCCGAGTACCCACTGCCACGCGGAAATCGGACCGAACCAGGGATCCGCGTCACTCTCAACGCCCGCGTTGTTGCACAGCACATGCACGGCCCCGAAACGATCAACCGCAGCGGCGGCCAGCGCCTGCAGGTTCGCTTCGTCACTCACATCGGTTGGGACGGCGAGCGTCTTGACCCCCAGGTCCGCGATCTTCTGCTCAGCATCCTGGAGGGCGGCTTCCTCGATGTCGGCCAGAACCACGTCGAGGCCCGCGCGAGCGAGGCGCTCGGCCAGCGCAAAGCCGATACCGCTCGCAGCCCCGGTGACGACGGCAACTTTCCCCGCTGTCAGCTTCATGCCGTTTCCTCCGTCGGAGTCGTAAATACGCAGCACTACCTGCGCGTACTAGCTAGAAACTTACGGGAGTCACATGCCTGACGACAGAAGTGCGGCGGTATGCGTGCGCGAAACTGTCCGGATGGTCATTCGCCGACGGCGCCGTCGATAGCTTCCCTGAGCAGGTCCGCATGCCCGCAGTGGCGGGCGTATTCGCCTATCAGGTTCGTCACGATGAACCTGTGGCAGACCGGGCCGCTGTAGACCGCGCTCGGAACGACCTCGTCCAAGGGGACCGCCGCAAAGATCCGCCGGGACTCCTCGCACGCGGCGAGGAAGTTGCGCGCCACCTCTTCCGCGGGGGTCTTGTCAGATTCGTCGACGTACCCGGTGGCAGAGATGACATACAGGTTCTCGATATCGTGGCCGGCCAGGCAGTGCTGGAACCAGTAACGCTCCGCCTCGGTCATGTGACGTAGCAGATCGAGCAGACACAGTGCCGACGGTGTCACTGAGCGGCGGCGGAGTTGGGCCTCGTCGAGTCCCTCACATTTCCACAGCAGCGTGCCCCGGTAGTGATCGAGCATGGCGCTGAGAACTTCGGCTTCGCTACCGATGAGGTGGTAATGAGGACGTTGCACATTGCTGATAGGCGGCACGTCGCTCACTCTTCCCAGAACGGCCGCAGCTCGAACGTGCCTATGTTGGCAGTCGGGTGCCTGGACGACACTTCGATGGCCTGCTCCAGGCTGCCGCACTCAAGCACGCAGTAGCCGGCAATCTGTTCCTTAGTCTCGGCGAACGGACCGTCACTCATCAGCACCTCGCCGTCACGCACGCGCAGCGTCGTGGCTTCGCTGACCGGCCGCAAGCGATCACCCCCGACCAGCACGCCGTTGTTCAGCATTTCGGTGTCCCAGGCCCGTATCGCGACATCGAAAGCCGCCTCGTCCTCGGGACCTAGCTCCAGTGATTCATCGATGTAGTGAATCAGCATGTACTTCATTTCAAGGCTCCATCCTTGACGTGGCCGCTCCGCGCAGCGCACTACCCGGCGGCGGGCGGGCCCGAGGCGCGGCCGGGTGGCGAACAGGCCTAGCCGATGCCGCGAACGGCAAGCGTAGTGATGACCATGGCGCACGCGGTCGCCGCCGCCGGCGCGGACAGCACGAGCCGCGCTAGCCGTGCCTGCGTCAGTCTCGCCACCGCCTGCTGGCCAGTGGCTGGCTGGCGGAACGCGGCAGCGAAGCTGACCTTGGCGACCCGGCCGAGCACTCCGGCGACCACCGCAAGCAGCGCCGGCTGCGCGCGAGCCGGGAACAGCCCGGCATTGGCTACCGCCACGCCAGCCACCGGGCTGACGCACATGGCCGTTAGCCAAACCGCGGTCCGGCGCCTGGGCACCGAGGTCAGCAGCGTCCCGGCAGCTAGTCCCTCCGCGAAGGCGTGCACGAACAGGGCTACCGCTACGACGAATGAGCCGCCGAGCGCCAGCGCCACGCCTTCCAGCAACCGATGCAGGGCAAGCGCTGATGCTGTTCCGGCACCTCCGGCCGCCTCGCGGTCCAGTTGGCATGCGCAGCCTCTGCGGACCGCCAGGCCAGCCAGCCAGAACGACGCAGCTGCCCCGGCGAGAACTGCCCACCCCGAGATCCCGGCCCGGTCAGCTTCGGACCAGGCGTCCGGGATTATGTGCACGGTCGCGATGACCAGCAGCGCGCCAGCCGCCGCGCCGAAATAAACCTCGCGCCGGGCGCCGTTCCGGCGGCCCAGCCAGGCCCCGGCAATAGTGGCAAGCCCGATGATCAGGCTTCCGATCGATAGGAGCACTGGCTCTCGGCCTATCACGAGAAGGCTGGTTCTTCGCCAGCCCAGGCATGGCCGAGCCTAACTAGCCCGGCCTGGCAGCGGTAGTCGGAACTGACCGACGCCGCGGCGGCATGGCCCGTTGCGGTGCGTCCTCGCTGGTATGAGGCGATCTCGTGGAGCTCGGGAAGCGTCATGGCAAACTCCGCGTACTTCGTTCCGCGGCAGGCCGGCCGTTGTCACTAGCACGACGACCGACATCGGCCAGCATGGACAGTTGGCGCGGAACCGAGCGCGAGTGTCGGTGTCGTCCGCCAGACTGGTCCGGTCGGCCGGCCCAGCCGGACCGGTCATCAGTAATGCACGACGGGAGGTTAGCGACGAGTGCGCCCGCTGCGGCTGCTGCTGGACGGTTTCGGTACTTACCGAAATGCCACCGAGATCAACTTCGCGGACGTCGAGTTCTTCGCGCTGGTCGGGCCGACCGGATCTGGCAAGAGCACCGTCATCGACGCACTCTGCTTCGCGCTTTACGGCACGGTCCCGCGGTGGGGGAACGAGAACGCGATCGGCTTCGCGCTCGCGCCGTCGGCCAACACCTGCCGGGTCTGTCTCGTCTTCGAGCTGGCGGGCGAGCGCTACGTCGCAGTGCGCGACCTAGCCCGCGATAAGCGCGGGCAGGTCACGACGAGGGCCGCCCGGCTGGAACGACTCGATGCGTCGGTGCCCGCGGACGCGCCGCTTTCCGAGATCATCCAAGCTAGCGTCGAGCAGCTCGCCGAGGGACCCGATCACGTCAAGTCTCGCGTCCAGGACCTGCTTGGCCTCAGTTACGAGCATTTCACCCAGTCTGTACTGCTGCCGCAGGGCAGTTTCTCCGAGTTTCTCCGCGCCACCCCAGCCAACCGCCAGCGTTTGCTGGTCGAGCTGCTGGCGTTCGGCGTCTACAAGGACATCGGGCAGCGGGCAAGGGAACGGGCCGACCGCGCCAAATACCTGTCTGACGGCGCCCAGCAGGCCCGCGACCAGCTCGCGGACGCCACCGGAGATGCTGAGATCGCCGCAGCCGACCGGCTCGCCGCGCTGATCACGCTCGCGGCCGACGTGGACGCCGGCCTCGCCGCACTGGCGGAAGTCCAGCGGCAGGCGGCTGAGGCGGAGCTGCATCTGAACGAATCGGCGAACGAGGCCGCCCTGCTTGCTCGGCTCAGCGTGCCGGCGGAGGTTGCCGGGCTGGCTGAGCAGATCGCGGCCGCCGAGGAACTGGTCGTCAGCAGCCGGCACCGCCAAGATGAGGCTGCCCGGGCGGCCGAGCAGGCTCATAACGCCCGTGCGGCGTTGCCAGACAAGGGCGATACCCAGCGCCTGCTGGAGATGCATGCGCAGCGACGTGATCTTGCAGCCGAGGCTGCACACCAGGACAAGCAGCTCACAAGCTGCCGCAAGCACGAGGACGAACTGGCTGCTCAGCTGCAGACCGCCGAGGCCGCCGTCAGCACCGCGCACGAGCTGCTGGACGCGGCGCAGCGAGCGCATGCAGCCGCAGGCCTGGCGCAGACACTGCACGTCGGCGAGGACTGCCCCGTGTGCCAGCAGGCCGTTCTGACGCTGCCGCAGCTGGAACCACCGGCCGACCTCGACGCCGCCAGGGCGGCCCTCGAGAACGCGGTTACCTGCCAGCGCAAGGTCCGCAGCTCGCACCAGGAAGCGGCAAAAACCACCGCGACCGCGAAATCGGCGCTTGAGGGCACACGGAAGCGACTGGACAAGGCGCGTGAAGTGCTGGCCGACACGCCGCCCGAAGCTGAACTTGCCACTCGGCTTGCGGCCATCACGCTGGCCGACGACGCTGTCGCCAGGGCAAGCAGGCAGGCAACCGCACGGCAGACTGAGCTCACCGCAGCGGAGAAGTCCCGGGCGGCGCTGGTCGCTGACGAGCAGCGGGCATGGGCAGCACTGAACACGGCGCGAGACAAGCTCGTCGAGGTTGTCCGCGGGGCACCGGCAGTAGCAAGCAGCCAGGGCCTGGCGGCTGCCTGGTCGGGCCTGGCGGGGTGGGCTGGTGCCGAGCGGGACAAGCGCACGCGCCAGTTTCCTGAGCTGCGCGCGGCAGTCGCGGGCCTGCAACAACGATGCGCGGAGTCCGCGGCCGCGATCACGAGGCAGCTGGCCGACAGTGGCGTGGAGGTAGCTGACCTGTCCAGGGCAGCGGCAGCGTTCGCCGGCCAGCGGGCCCGGGCGGAAGCTCACCTGCAGAAGATCCGCGACGACCGCAAGAAGGCCGCGACGCTCGACAAGCAGATCGCCGCGCACAAGGAGGATGCCCAGGTGGCGGCCTTGCTCGGCAACCTGTTGCGGGCGAACTCGTTCGAGCGCTGGCTGTGCAGCGAGGCGCTGGACTCGCTGGTGCGCGAGGCGTCCGCGACCCTGATGGAGCTGTCCGGCAACCAGTACGAACTCGACCGGGATGAACGAAACGAGCTCGTCGTCATCGACTATTCAGACGCCGGGACACGGCGCCCGGTCAACACGCTGTCGGGCGGCGAGACCTTCCAGGCCTCGCTGGCCCTCGCGCTTGCCCTGTCCCGGCAGGTCATCGGGCTGTCCTCGGGCATGCGCGAGCTGAACTCGATGTTCCTGGATGAGGGCTTCGGCACGCTTGACCCTGGCACGCTGGAGGCGGTCGCGAGCACGCTGGAGCGGCTGGCGACCGATTCGGACCGGATGGTTGGCGTCATCACGCATGTGACCGAGCTCGCGGAACGGGTGCCGGTCCGCTTCATCGTCAGCCGGAGTGGCACCACGTCATCGCTGGTGAAGGAGCGCGCATGAGTGTCGTCGCGGGTCCTGTCTCGTTCTCGGTCGATCCGTGGGATCCCGGCTACGGCATCGCCTTCGGCGAGGAGATGGGCGAGGAGCTGCCTGGTACCAGTGCCGAGCTTGACCTCGATCTAGAGTTGCCGGCGGACGAATGGCGGCCGCTGAGCGCTGACCGGGCCGTTCCCGTCCCGCAAGTCCTGCTCTTCCTTGACGGCGTGCGCCGGATTGACGCGCGGATCTGGGTGCACGGCTCGGATCCGCAGCCTGCGCCGGGTATTGCTGCGTCGTTCGCGGCGGGGCTGGTCTGCTGCAACGGCTCGGCGAAGATCAGCCAGGTGGCGGTTGAGCGCGGCTTGTTCACGGCCGCGGCCGATGCGGCCGGCATCGACAGCCGGCACGGGCGTTACCCGGTGTACGTCGCCGCTGGTCCCGGCATGGACAAACTGTCACTCGCCCTGCAGCAGCGGCTCGCCAATGCCGAAGAGCAGCTGGCGCTGCTGTTCCGGAAGGAGCACGCCGACGGCGACGACGTTCTCTTCGTCGACGGTCCGCTGCGCGGGCGCACTCACCTGGACCGCACCATCGGATATGTGAAGACTCACCACACGAGGTATCTGCCAGGCCCGCAAGCTGCCATTGTCGCGGCTTTGCAGGCGGGCCAGCGCACGCCGGCGTTCACCATGGGCACGTCCTGGCGCCGCAACTCCTGGTATCTCCGGCTGCCAGGTTCGTCAGCTGCCCCGTGGTCCGGCGTGGTACGCCTCGAGTGCTCTGCTGACCTACCCGTTCCCGAAATCAAACGGCTGGCCGACCTCAGCGCGCAGGTGCTGCCACCGCTTGCCAGCGCGCCGCACAAGGATCCGCGGGCGCCACAGAACCTCGTGCCGATCGGCGGTCTCGAGCGCGAGCTACGGCGTCGGCTGGGCGATCAGCAGCTGCTCTATCGCTCGCTCCGCGTCGCGTCCTTGTCCGCCTAGACCCGCGCGGCCAAGCTCCGCGCGCGGTCGGCCTCCGGGTGCTCGAAGGCTGGCTCCATGACGTCAATCTCTGTTTGCTTCAGTCCGTTTGCGGCGGCCACCTCACGCCAGCGCCCGGTGGCACGCGACACGTCACCTAGGACCACCAAAGCTTCGGCAGGCTGCAGGCGGAAGTAATCTGCCACGCCCAGGAGCGTGTCTATGTTCGCCCTAGTCTCCGCGAAGTCGATCGCTGTGCTCAGGTACTTCAAGCCCGGCCTCGGGTCCGGGTTGAGGTCGAAGGCCGGGGAGAGAGTCCACGACTCCCCTCGGTCATGAAGAAAGCCATGATTACGCAGATGGTCATCGGTATTGGAGATCAGTATCGACAGGGCGATCCGTCGCCACAGCTGGTGCAGATCCTTCGTGGCTGCCCGCGACCTCTCCTCGATGACGTCAGCGATTTCGAGGTAGCTGCGCTGCTGGCGAGCGTCGGCCTCGAGCATCGTCATGGCGCTGGCGTAACCCACACGCGCCTGGCCGTTGCGGTCGAACCTGTCCACGATGAGCACGTGCCGATGTCCTGCCCGGATCAGTTGCGAGCCGGGAACGATGACTCCTGCCCTGCTGGCAAGATCAAGCGATACTTTCTCCCAAGCCATCACGTCCCAGGCGTCCGAGGAAACGCTCGGGAATTTCGCGATGGCCACGCGGCCGGCCCGGTCCAGCACGTGGGCCTTTGGCCGTGCTCCGCCTAGCGAACTGCCTGCCCGGACGAGCCGTGCGAGTTCCCCGTAGTCCGCAGCGTCGCGTTCGACTCGCGCAGCTATATCAAGCAACTCCGGAAGATCAGCGAAGACCGGCACTCCCGAATCATCGGGGGTGAGGAACGGTGACTGGTCATCCAGTCGATATCGCAGCGCTCCCTGGCGGAGGTCATCGCGGACGCCGAGCAGCACGTCCAGCTCCGTCAGTGCGCGGGGTGATGTTGCTGCAGCTTTGGCCCGGGCCTGCTCGGCGCGCTGGATCAGGGTCCTCCCCCAGCGGTCCGGCGAGCTGTCAGCAAACGCGCCGAAGATCGCACGGCCGACCGGCGTCTGCAGCGAGCCAGACACCAACGGCAGCGCCGGATCCAGTGCATAAGCCCGCGGATCCGCAAGGTACCTGTCGTCGTAGATAAAGCTCGCCGACTCGGCATTCCGCCGGCGGTGTGAGTACAGCCGGCCGGCCCGGATGTTCCGATCGCCGACCGCGACAAATACGTCGACGTCAGTGCTCACGGCTTCCCGTTTTGCTCGCGCCGCCGGACGCGGCTCGGCAGGGCCTCCTCGGATCGCAGCCGACCCACATCGGTGGAGTATGGATCGATGGCGGCTGCGAACAGGTCAAGAATTCCGAGCGCGCGCGCTACTCGCAAGACGTTCTCCAGGCTTGCGCCATCTCCGTTCTCTAGTCTCATCACGGTATGCCGCGACACTCCGGCTCGATCGGCGACTTGCGCCGCCGTCAGTCGCCGCAGCCGCCGCCAGGTGGCGACGTCAGAACCGATGTGGCGCTGGGCGGCGGCAACCGCGACTGGCGTGTTAGAAGTAGCCATTCGGTCCTCAGGGAGCCAGCTAGTGAGCGGTGACATTACAGTTGTTTATCTGCAACTCCAACCGACTTAGAGTAGCATATCTGCGATCTTACACCGATCACTGGTGCTGGTTTGAGCAGCACACACCGATGACGGACGGCAGCGAAACTGCTGTCAGCCGGTCTCGCGCGCACGTCACTAGCGGCGGATCCTGGCCGCGAACAAGTCGCGCAGGCTGACGATGCCGCATACCTCGCGTTCTGCGACGACCGGCAGGTGCCGGAACCCGTGCAAGAGCATCATCTGGGCGGCATCTTCGGCGGAGGCGTCCGGCCCCGCCGACTGCGGGTCGGGCGTCATCCACTCCGAGACCGCTGAACCGCGCAGGTCCAGGCCGGACGCGGCAGCCCGCAGGACGTCTCGCTCGGTCAAGATGCCGGCCAGGAAACGCCCCTGCAAGACGACTGCCGAGCCCACTCCGGCTGCGACCATCGCAGCCGCGGCGTGGGCCACCGAGTTGCCAGGCGAGATCGATACCACCTTGGTGCTCATAAGGTCGCGCAGGGCCGCCATGGCCTAGCCACTCTCGCCAATCTCGTCCAGGTCGGGATCGTGCTGAGAGGAAGGGCCGGCCAGCTCGGCCGACAACATTCCCCACAGCGACCCGGCCCACGAAGATACGTGCGGCCACTTCTTCCAGAACACCTGAAGCGTCGTCTCGTCGAAGTCGGCCAGCGCCCGCTGTGCGGTCACACTGCCCGTTATGTCCTCTAGCTCATGGATTAGTTCCAGGAACCTGTCAGCAATGTCCTCCACCGGGCAAACCTCCGGGTTTGGGGCCGACCGCCGACCCGGCGCCGCCCGCCGGGTATGACATCGACCCTGACCGACTCAACCGTCGCGGTCAAGACGAAGGTTTGCGTCGAGGCTGAGACAATCGGCGCACAAGCGTGCAGTGTGGAAGGGGAACGGAGCGGATCAGGATGGTTAGGCCAGTGAGCGAGCTTCCCGTTGCGACCATGCTGTCCAGCCGCCCCGCCTTGCTGCGCGATGCATGCGATCGTGCGCTCGCCTACCTCGGCGGGGTAACCGACCGCCCGGTGGCGCCTGATGCTGCGGCGGTCGCAGCTCTGAGCGAACTTGATTTCGATCTGCCCGGACCCGGCCTGGCAGCGGCTGACGTGCTCCGCATTCTGGACGACGTCGGCTCGCCATCGACGGTGGCGAGCAACGGCCCGCGCTACTTCGGGTTTGTCATCGGCGGCGCGCTGCCGACTGCACAGGCGGCGGCCTGGCTCGGCGCGGCCTGGGACCAGAATGCCGCGCTAGCCGTCATGTCGCCGGTCGCCGCACGGCTCAACGCTGTGGCGCTCCGCTGGATAACCGGGCTGCTCGGCCTGCCTGCTGACACCTCGGGCGGCTTCGTCACCGGCGCCACCATGGCAAACGTGACCTGCCTGGCCGCCGCGAGAGATGCCGTGCTGACCAGGCATGGCTGGGACGCGGCCAGCCAGGGCCTGGCAGGCGCGCCGCCGGTGGCGGTCGTGGTGGGTGCTGAGGTGCACACGACCGTACGCAAAGCGCTCGGCATCGTCGGCCTCGGCCGGGACCGCGCGCACCTGCTCCCGGTCGACGACCAGGGGCGGATCGATCCGCGCGAGTTGCCGGTGCTCAACGCGCCGGCGATCGTGTGCCTGCAGGCAGGGAACGTGAACACGGGCGCGAGCGATCCGTTCGGGCCGCTCATCGAGTGGGCACGCGACTGCGGCGCCTGGATTCATGTCGACGGGGCGTTCGGGCTCTGGTCGGCCGCGTCGCCGGAACTCAGCGGCAACGTCGCAGGTGTCGCCGCGGCGGACTCGTGGGCGACCGACTGTCATAAGTGGTTGAACACGACATATGACTGCGGAGTTGCGCTGGTTCGTGATGAGCAGGCGCTGCTGGCAGCGATGCAGGCGTCGGCTTCCTACCTGCCCGGCAGCACGGGCGCGGAAGGCATGGGACTTACACCGCAGTCCTCACAGCGGGCGCGCGGCGTCGAAGTATGGGCGACCCTCGCCTCTCTCGGCCGCAAGGGCGTGGCCGCACTCGTGCAGCAATCGTGCCGCCTGGCCCGCCGGTTCGCGGCGGGGATGCGCGACGCCGGCTTCGAGGTGCTGAACGACATTAGCCTCAATCAGGTACTCGTTTCCTTCGGATCCGCGGCCCGGACTGATGAGGTGATCGCGGCTGTGCAGCAGGAAGGGACGTGCTGGTGTGGCCCGACCACGTGGCAGGGCATCCGGGCGATGCGGGTAAGCGTCAGCGGCTGGAGCACCACCGAAACCGACATCGACCGCAGCGTGGCGGCCGTTCGCGCCTGTGCGGGCGCGTGAGCCAACGCCTGCCGGACCGCAGCCAGACCGTCATCATCGGCGGCGGCGTCATCGGATGCGCCATCGCATGGCACCTCGCGCACCGTGGTCGCGCCGACGTCACCGTGATCGAGCGCCGGCGTCTCACCGAGGGAACGACCTGGCACGCGGCCGGGCTGGTCGGCCAGTTCCGCAGCAGCCGGGCGCTGACCAACCTCATGCGCGCCAGCGTGCACACCTACACCGGCCTGGAGCATCTGACCGGGTATGGGACCGGCTGGCACCCAGTCGGTAGCATCCGGGTCGCCGCCAGTGACGCCCGCTGGGCTGAGCTGCAACGTCATGCTGGCATCGCGGCTGCCGCCGGGCTGGACGCGCACCTCATCTCGGCAGCCGAGGCGCTCGACCTCTTCCCGCTGCTCAGCACCGACGGTGTCCGGGGCGCAGCCTGGGTCCCCTCGGACGGCTACGCGGATCCGAGCCAGCTCACGCACGCGTTCGCCACCGCTGCACGGGCGGCGGGCGTCACCATAGTCGAGAACTGCCCCGTCCGGGCGATCGAGCACGACGGGCGCCGGATCCATGCCGTTGCCGCGGAGCGCGGCCGGATCGAATGTGACGTCGTAGTGAACGCGGCCGGCATGTGGGGCCGCCGCGTCGGCGGGCTAGCGAACGCTGACCTCGCTGTCGGCGCCGTCGAGCACCAGTACGTCGTCACCGGCCAGATCGCCAGCCTGCCCGCAGAGCTGCCGACGCTGCGGGACCCCGATGCGCGCATTTACCTCAAGCCCGAAGTGGGCGCCCTGCTGATCGGTGGCTGGGAAGACGGTACCCGGATGCCATGGCCGGCGCCGCCGGACGACCTCGGGCCTGAACTGTTCCCGCCCAACTACGACCGCTTTGAGCCACTGGCGGAAGCAGCCGCCCGCCGGATCCCGGCTTTCGCCGAAACCGGCATTCGCCAGTGGGTAAACGGTCCGATCCCTTTCACGCCGGACGCGGAGCCTCTCATCGGGGCTGATGCCAGGCTCCCGAACCTGATCCACTGCTGCGGCTTCTCCGCTGGCATCGCGGCTGCCGGCGGTGCCGGGCTAGCCGTTGCGAACATGATCACAGACGGCGATCCCGGCCTGGATCTAGCTCCGTTCGCGCCCGGCCGGTTCGGCGTCGTCGGCGGCTTCGTTGACCGCGATCGGCAGCTGACGCAAGCGTACGGAGGGTACTACCAGCTACGCGCGCCGGACAGCTAGGCCATCAAGGCTGGCGCCTGCTCGGCCGGCGTCAGGCCGCCCGGGCTGTCAGGCGGCGGCCCGCGCGGGCCGCCCGGTGCCGTGCTCGAGAATGTGGGCGGCACCCCTGATAACGCAGCGCAAGGGATCGTCGACGACCACGGCCGGTATGTCCGCAGTGGCCTCGATCCGGTATGCCAGGCCAGGCAGCAGCGCGCCGCCCCCGGCTAGCCGGATCTTGCCGCGGAACACGTCCTCGGCCAGGTTCGGCGGGATATCGGCGAGCAGCTCCTGCACCGACGCGATGATTGCCCGGACCGATGGCTCAACCGCCGAAGCCACCAACGCCGCCGGTACGCGCTCGATCCGCGGCGTCCGCCGGGCGACATCGACACCCACGGTTTCCACTGTCGCGGGCGCGCCGTCACCCAGCCCAACAGTCATCTTCAGGTTCCGGGCCGCGTCCCGGCCGAGCAGCAGCCCGCATTCCTGTCGGACCGCACGGCGGATCGCCTCGTCCATCGCGTTGCCGCCGACTCGCAGCGAGCGGGCCCGGACCACGTGACCGCCAGCCAGCACCGCTGCCTCTGTCGTGCCGCCGCCGATATCTACAACGAACGCGCCCGTCCCGGCGGCAAGGTCGACGCCCGCTCCGGCAGCCGCCGCAACTGGCTCGTCGATCAGCAATACCGAGCAGCGCGGTCGCAGCGCTTCGGCCGCGGCCACTACCGCGCCGCGTTCTACGGCGGACACTTCGCCTGGCAGGCAGACGACCGCAGACGTCCGCAGCAGGCTCCGGCGCAGCCGGGCCTGCTGCAAGAACGCCTGCAGCATGGCCACCGTTGCGCCAAGGTCGGCGATAACGCCATCGCGCAACGGGTGGATGACCTCTATGTCCTGAGTGTCCTTGCCGGCCAGCGCGTCCGCGACGCGGCCGACAACGGCAACGCCTCCGGTCAGCCGATCAACGCCAACGGCGGAGGGCTCGTCAATGACCACGTCGCGACCCGCCACGTAGACGAGCGTGTTCACCGTGCCGAGGTCGATCGCCACGCCTGCCCGGAGCCGCATCGCCCACCCTATGCCGGATTACCGCTACAGCTCCTAGTATGCCGTCCTGCCTCAGCGCACGCGCGGCGGTCCGCCCGGCGCCCGGGTGGGATGCCAACGCCGGTCTGAGTGCCAACGCCGGCCGGGGTGGGTGCCAACGCCGGCCGGGGTGGGTGCCAACGCCGGCCCGAGGCTAGCGGC
Organism: uncultured Actinomycetota bacterium; assembly: GCA_963787665.1. Taxonomy (GTDB): domain Bacteria; phylum Actinomycetota; class Actinomycetes; order Streptosporangiales; family Streptosporangiaceae; genus JAJYUU01. The sequence continues at coordinate 792,001 of CAWBDZ010000011.1, read as the reverse complement.
CACGGCGGCGATGTGATCGTGTGGAAGGCAGGGAGGTCGCCGCCGATCCGGCCCCTGGGCGGCGCGGCTTTGGACGATGGCCAGCAACTGTGCTGTCTGGACCGGCCCGACCGCGGGTCACGTGCCTGGCTGCCTGCTGGCCGCGACCGATGTCCTGGGCCACCCGGCTGGCCGGGCTCTTGCCGTGGCGGCGTTCGGCAGCTGGCTCATCACCGAGGCACTAGGCGCCTACATGCTGCGAAGCTGGATCATCAGCGGCGGCGCACGACGGGGCAGGCCTCGGCCGCAGGCAATGCCGTGGCCGGTGCTGGCCGGCCACGCCGGGCTCGCGTTCAGCGGCTTCGTGTGCTGGCTGATCTTCCTGGCCACGGCCTGGCCAGTCGCGGCATGGCTGGCGCTGGGGCTCCTTATGCCGGCCATCGGCCTCGGCATCTCGACGGTGACCGTCTGGACGCCATACCCTGGCCAGCGCAGACACGCCGGTCGAGCCCTGGATCTTGGCGACGCGGGTCATCAGGGCAACGGTGCCGCATCCCGGTCGATCCCTGATGATCTGCTCGCCCGCGCGCTGGCAGATGAGGAACTGAGTGGCCAGCTAGTCGACCGACTACTAGCCGCCAACCTGGAGCAGCCAGGGCCGCCTCAGCTCGACTATCGCCCCCTTATCCCGCTCGCGCACGGGGCGATGGCAATCTTCACCTTCATGCTCGGGACGCTTGCGGCCATCGGGGCCGGCTAGCCGGTCGCGCGGCCCGCCGATCATGCCCGGCCGGCCGCACCGGACATCAAGGCAGCCCGCCGCCCGAAAGGTGCAACGTGCCGCTAACGCCGAGCGGCAATTTGCTTGGCATTACTTTTCGCCGCCAAATTGCAACCGGCGCCCGGTGAGGAAGCGTCTAAAGTGCGCATGCATCGGCTATTTGCGGACGCAACTGTCCGTGACGGGAGGTTACGGTGGGACTATCTCGGCTGGCCCCCACGAAGCGAATGCGAGTCCTCGCACTGGCGACGTCGGCGGGCCTCCTGGCTTTCGGGGTGACCAGTGTCGGCACCGGGTCAGCGCTTGGGGCCGCGCGGCCGTCGGCTGCCGCAGTTAAGGGCCCGACGCTCAAGCTGATCGCGGCCCAGAAGACAGTCACTGTAGGGAAGTTCGGCAAGGGCGACGTGTATTTCGACCCGGGCATCTGGGTTGCTTCACTTGGCGGCCCGTTCCAGCTCAATGTGAAGCGGGCTAACTACACCAAGTCGCTAACCATCACTCAGGCGATTCGTACCCCTGACGGCTCAGTTGTCAGCCACGCATTGCCGGCGAAGATACTCGACGGCTGGAATGGGCTCCGGCACTTCTTCCATATCACTATCCGTAACCGCAAGGGTAAGGTCGTCGCAGCTAACAGCGTGACATTCTGCCCGGACGGTTACGAGTTGGCGCGGACCAATCCCGGCAGCGCCAGAACGTCGAAATACCCGTTGCAGTGCTCGGCCTATGACCCGTTCTCGCTCGGCGAGGTCTGGGGCATAGCCCGCGGCTGGGCCGTCGACACCTCCCAGTCGTTCTTCACGGGCTACAAGCTGCACCTAGGCACCTACTTCTTCACCGAGACCATCGGCCCGGCCTACGCAAACCTGTTCCGCATCCCGGCTAAGGACGCCACGACCACCGTCAAGCTGAAAGTGATCAAGGCCCAGGGATGCTGCGGACCGTTCGGCTGCTGTGCCCGGGCTCGCGTCCCCGCGCACTTCGTGAGGGCGAGCGGCAAGCCTCGCCCTGGCGCGGCGCATCCGGCGCTGCCCAGCCTGCCCGCAGCTCCGACAATGAATAAGCCGCCAGCCGCGGCGCTGCCCGACCTTATCCCGCTGCCCTCCTGGGGCATCTCAACCATGAATGAGAAGAAGAGCGGGGACACCTACCTCGATTTCGGCGCGACTGTGTGGATTGCGGGACACGCCCAGCTCGACGTGGAGGGCTTCCGCAACAACGGGTCCAACCAGATGCAGGCCTACCAGTACTTCTGGCTGCACGGTCACGTGATCGGCCGCGCGCGCGTCGGGACGATGGGATTCGCCAACTACAACGCCTGGCATTTCCAGCAGTTCGCGCAGTACAAGCTGCTGAACGCCAAGAAGAAGGTTGTGGTCGTCAGCAAGAAGATCGGGTTCTGTATCGCGCCCACTGATGGCATCGACATGCTGCTGCGGCACGCCACCTGGCAGCCGCAATACACCGGCATTGCAGGCAACTGCGGCAGCCCGAGCGCGCTGTGGGTGCAGGAACTACTGCCGCTGGGCTGGGGCGACACCTACTTCCAGTCGGTGCCGTACCAGTCGTTCGAAGTCACCGACCTCCCGAACGGCACCTACTACATCAAGATCATCGCCAATCCTGAGCACCTGCTGCACGAGGTCAATACTGCTAATGACGTCTCGCTGCGAAAGGTCATTCTCGGCGGGACGCCCGGGCACCGCACGGTGCGGGTGCCTGCCTGGCACGGACTCGACCGGGAGCACCCGGGCGCGGGCGGAGGAGGCGTGATCCTGGCCGGTAGTGGCGGCTGACGACTGACTGCCTGCCGGGGCCGCGGTGCGGATCGCGGCTCCGGCAGCTGCATTCGGGCCGATGGGCTAGTCCGGCAGCCCGTCGAACTTGTCGGGGTCAGGGCCGGTCCGCTCGTTGCGATTGAGCGCGCTGATCGCCTCAACATCCTCGCCGGATAGCTCGAAGTCAAAGATGTCGATGTTCTCCCTGATCCGCTCCGGCGTCACCGATTTGGGAAAGACAATGTCGCCCCGCTCGATGTGCCAGCGCAGGACTACCTGAGCGGGCAACTTGTCATATTTCCGGGCGATTGCCTGAATGGTGGGATCGCCGAGTGCCTTGCCGCGCGCGAGCGGCGACCAGGCTTCGATCGCGATCTGGTAGTCGGCACAGAACTGCCGCACATCGTCTTGCGTGAGATACGGGTTGACCTCAATCTGGTCAACGGCCGGGGTGATCTCGCTCTCGCCGTGCAACCGCCGCAGATGGTGCGGCTGGAAGTTCGAGACGCCGATGGACCGGGCACGCCCGTCGCGGTAGAACTCCTCAAGCGCTTTCCAGGTCGACACGTAGTCACCGTCATACCTAGTCGGCAACGGCCAGTGGATGAGGAAAAGGTCGAGGTAATCGAAGCCGAGCGCGGCCAGCGAGTCGTCGAAGGCCCGGCGCGTGTCGTCCGGCCGATGCGCTCCGTTGCCGAGCTTGCTGGTCACATACACCTCGGCGCGGCCCAGCCCGGACTTCCGGATCGCTTCGCCGACCTCGCGCTCGTTGCCGTACATCTGCGCAGTATCAACGTGGCGGTAGCCGGCCCGCAGTGCCGCGGTCACGGCGTCGACCGTCTCAGCGGGCGGCACTAGGAACACCCCGAACCCGAACTGCGGGATCCGCTGGCCGTTGTTCAGCAAGATCTCTGGTATTGCAGCCACGATAGTGCTCTCCTCCTCGCGGTTATGGTCCACGCCGTTCTCATCAGCCTTGCCCGGCGAAGCCCGGCCTACACGTGGCCGCCACCTCCTGCCAGGTCCGGCCGGTGCGGACGCTGCCAGGCCGCTGTACGACGATGTCCAGGCCTGGCGCGGCGTGCTCGTCGCGGGTCTTGACCAGGATCCACCGGCGATCGCCGGTCCTGGTCAACGCGAATCCGCCAGTCAGCTTCGAGCCGTGCAGCCGCACCGACAGGTGACCGGGCTCGTCCCGGACGATCTCGGCGGGCCCCTCGTCCCAGATGATGACCGCGCCGCTGCCGCGGCTCCCTTCGTGTACGCCTTCAAAGTCGCCAGCCGATATGTCATGATCTTCGACCGGAACGGCCAGCCGACGGACTGCCGGGTCCAGGGACGGTCCCTTGGGCACGGCCCAGGAGCGGAGCACGCCGCCGATGAGTATCCGCAGGTCGTAATGCAGCCGGGTGGCGTCGTGCAACTGGACCACGAACCGTGAGTCGCCCACATTGCGACGCTACCGGCTGCCGGGCCGGCTCTGGAGACCATCAACGGGTGGGCGCACCCGACGCCACCGGAGGGGAGGCCTCCCCTTGCCCGGACCGGAGTGCCCGGCGATACAGTAACGGGCGGGTTGTGAGCGAGCTGTGACAGATGCCTGGTGAGAGAGATGTGATCATGAAGGTGTGGCGGCGGATCGTGACGGCAGTGCCTGCTGCGGCGTGCGGAGCCGGACTGGTCTTCGTGGCGCCGGCCTCGGCGGCGACGGTCCACCTCGTACGCACCTCCGCGTCACCGATAGCCACGACAAACAACAAGGTCTACGCGCTTGCCTATGCCCACGGCGTGGTCTACGCCGGCGGCATGTTCACCCGTATGCATTTCCGCAGGATCAGCTACACCCGGGACCGTCTCGGAGCGGTCCGCTCGGCCACCGGGGCACCGACTTCCTTCCGCCCCCGCATCAACGGGACGGTGAAGGCCCTGGCCCTGTCCCCCGATCGGAAGGTGCTCTACGTTGGCGGGGACTTCACCGCCATCGGCAGTCACCACCGCATGAACGTGGCCGCGTTCTCGACCTCCACCGGCAAACTGACCAGTTTCGCCCCGAGGGTCAGCGGCGGCTCTGTGGATGCCATCGCGGCGAGCTCGACCGGGGTCTATCTGGGTGGGACGATTACCGCCGTCGACGGGCAGCCCAGAACCTTCGCCGCCAAGGTCACCCTGCGTGGCAAGGTGACGACGTGGGCACCCGAGCTGGACGGCTGGGTGCGCGCCCTGCTGATCTCCCCGGACAAGACACGGATCTTCCTGGGCGGCGGATTCCACCACGTCAACGGGGTCGCCTTCGAGGCTCTCGGCTCGGTCAACCTGACGAACGGTGCAAACAGGCCATTTCAGGATGGGCTGATCCCCACCTACAAGCCAGGGGAGTTTAGCCAGGTCACCTCGTTCTCCACGAACGGCACGCTGATCTTCGCCGGCGCTGAAGGGACGGGGCCAGGTGTGTTCGACGGAACTCTGGCCTTCCGACCAGACACTGGCAACGAGGTCTGGCGTAATACCTGCTTGGGCGCGACCCAGAGCGTTCTGTACCTCCGCGGCGTGCTGTACAAGGCCAGCCACGCGCACGACTGCAGCAGCGCCGGCGGATTCGGCCAGATCCCGCAGTTCTGGCAACCGCATCGCCTGCTCGCCGAGGACCCGGCGACCGGCAAGCTGCGCGCCTGGGGGACCTCTGCCCGTACCGTCCGCTTCCCGGTGCCCAACACAAACGGTGGCCTGTACAACCATCTGGGCCCGTTTGCACTGACTACCGACGGTAAGCAGCTCTTCGTTGGCGGGGAATTCACCAGAGTTAACGGGAAGCCACAGGAAGGCCTGGCCCGCTTCAGTTCCTGAACCCTCGCCAGGATTCAAGTAGGCCGGGTGAGATGACCGGGAAGATCGTCAGACTGGCTGGCGGTTTTGCGACTTAAGAACCTGATCAAGGTCGTCAGGTTTAGCATGGTGCCTCATGCGGTCAATGGGCGATTTCGGAAGGTTCATGGCGGCACTCGCGACGGCGCTCACGGTCATCGGGGGCGGCGCGCTGGGATATCCGGCGTACGCGCAGGCCACCCAGCAGAGCGGACGGTCCAGCGGCACGGCGGCCGCCGAAAGGATCCCGGTCCGGTCTGCGATCACCGTCGCGACCCGGCCCGTTCCTGACTTCGGCAATCCGGGTGGCCATGCCTATGTCCCGCCTGCTGCGCGCGCGGTTCGCACGGCGCACCCTGATCACGTCATCGGCCGTGGCACGCCCGCCAGTTGCACATCGGCCGCTGTCGTGCGGGCGGTGGCCAGGGGCGGAATCATCACCTTCAACTGCGGCCCCGAGCCAGTCACGATCCGCATGACCGCGACTGCCAAGGTAGTGAACACAAGCCACCGCGTCGTCATCGACGGCGGCGGGCTGGTCACGCTCAGTGGCGGCGGCAAGCGCCGGATCCTGTACATGAACACCTGCGACAAGAAGCAGAAATGGACCACGAGCGACTGCTGGGAGCAGCGCTGGCCGCAGTTGGTCGTACAGAACATCACGTTGAAGGACGCTTACTCCGGCACCCGCCAGACAAAGACCTCCAGCTACGGCGGCGGGGCCATCTTTGATGAAGGCGGGCAGCTGAAGGTGGTCAACTCCGCCTTCATCAACAATCGCTGCTACAAGTACGGCCCGGACCTCGGTGGCGCGGCAATCCGGGCACTTGGCATGTGGACCGGCAGGCCCGTCTATATCACCAAGGACACCTTCCGCGGCGGCCGTTGCTCCAACGGCGGCGCGCTCAGCAGCATCGACGCCAGCTGGGACGTCCTCAACAGCTTGATGACGCGCAACAAGACGACCGGCCGCGGTGAGAACCCGCAGAAGCACGGAACTCCGGGCGGAGGCAGCGGCGGAGCGATCTATACCGACGGCGACAGCTACAGCGTCACGATCGACGGCACCGTGATCCGCTACAACACCGCGCCCGGCGGCGAAGGTGGTGCCGTGTTCTTTGTGGTGGATAGCGGCAAGGGAACACTGAAGATCGAGTACTCGACGCTCCACCACAACCCGAGCGGCGGCTATCAGAACCTGCCCGGCATCTTCGATGATGTCGACCAGACCGTGACCCGGCCAGTCGTGATCCACTCCCGCATCAACTGAGCTGGCCGTCCCGCAGGCCACGGCTAGTCGTGCAGGGCGGCCGCGATGGCCAGCACGGCGTCCACTGTCAGCTGGAATGCCGGGCTCAGCGCGGTCGGCCAGGTGGACAGCTTGACCACCACCGTCTGGCTGGGAACGTGCACGAACACGTTCTGCCCGTTGATACCGGAAGCATGAAAGAACGGGACCGCGGGCTCGCGCACCCACCAGCAGTTCCGGTAATGCGCGGCAGCGGGATACCCCGGCGCTTCGCCGGCTGCGACGAACGCGGCCGGACCGTCGGGCGCGCCGGCCACGATGTCGCGGATCCAGCTCGCTGATACGAGGTCCGGCTGCTCGCTGCCCGCGAACAGCAGCCCGAACCTCCCCATGTCCCGCAAGCTGGCGCAGATCCCGCCGTCCGCCATCGCGTTGCCGCGGCCGTCGACGGTGATCTCCGCGTCAAACTCCGCACCCATCGGCTGCCAGATCAGCTTCGCGATCAGGTCGTGCAGGCGGGCTCCCGCGGCCCGCTCGATGACCCAGCCGAGCACGTCGGTGAGAATCGACCGGTACCGGAATGGCCCGCCATGCGCACCGTCGTTATGCAGGGTGGCGAAGTACTCGAGGGCGTCGGCTGGCCGCGGCGTGGCGCTATCGGGCCGCCACAGGTACACGCGCTCATAGGTGCGGACATCTGCATCCGGGTTGTCGTAACTCTCGTCGAAACGCGTGCCCGCGCGCATGTCCAGCAAGTGCTGTACGGTCGCGCCCTGAAACGAGGTCCCGGTCAGCTCAGGCACGATCGTCTGGACCGCAGCGGAGACGTCCAGCAGGCCCCGTTCCCGCAGAATCCCGGCGAGCGTCGAGACCACCGACTTGGACACCGACATCAGCAGATGCGGGGTATCCGGCGTCATCCCGTTGAAGTAGCTCTCACAGACGACCCTGCCCCGGTGCAGGACGAGGAAGCCGTCGGTGTAGGTCGCTGCCAGCATGTCGCGGACTGTCAAGTCCTGGTCACCGGACCGGAAGCCGATGCCGGCGATGTCTTCCGGCGCCTCCGGCAGCCGCCGCACCCGGCCAGCGCCGCGACTGATCCGCGCTGTCGGGATGAGCTCCCGGATGTGCTGGAACGCCCAACGGTTGAACGGCGGGTCCTGCCAGTTGGCGAGAGTCACCTGTTGCCCGGAGGGGAACGGCGGCGCTCCGGTCATCAGCTGATGATCACTATCCGGCGGATTACCCATTAGCATAATTTAGTGGAGTCTGTGACAACTGGCGCGGCAACCGACAGCACCCCGGCACGCCGGATCATCCCGCTGCGTCAGCGCCGGGTTGACTGGATCCTGCTGGTCTTCTTCGCTGTCAACCTCTTCTTCATCACTTACTTCGTGGACATCGAGCAACTGACCATCGCGAACCCGTTCCACTTCTCGTATCCGGCCTGGCCACCGCACGCGATCGTGAACATGGTGCATTCCTACGGCCAGAAGTACGATCCGCTGCTGATGGCCCGGCCAGCGTTCTGGCGCATGACGATCTGGATCGACGTGCTCTGGAACGGCCCGTTTTATGTCGCAGCGCTATATGCGATCAGCCGCGGCCGGGAATGGATCCGGGTCCCGGCGCTGGTCTGGTCCGGCTCCATGTCGGCGGTCGTGCTGATCATCTTGGCCGAGGAATACGACGGCATCCATGGCAGCCCGCATTTCGGCATTGTCTTGCTGCTGAACATCCCCTGGCTCGCGCTGCCCCTCGGCACGATCATCCGGATGGCCCGAGAGCACCCCTTCACCAGGTCTGCGTCCGCGCTGAGCGCCTCGCCGGAGCCAGCGACCAGCACCTCCTGATTCGCATCTGAATTCGCTGAGCGCCTTGGCTGCGCTTGCTGGCGGTGGAAGAGTCTGTGGGAGACGGGGAGGCACTCCCTGAAAGGAGATCCGCAAATGCGGTTAAGGCGCGGGCTGCTTCTGGCGGCCATCGTTCTCAGTACGGCAGGAATGGCCCTGCCGGCGAGCGCAGGCGTGGCATCGACGTCCAGCCACCCCGCAACTGCCCCTGGGGTCGTCCCGCTGATCGTCGTCGGACCTGAGGTGGCGACCGGCTCAGCGCAACCGCCGACCGGCGCGGAATGTCTGGCAGCCTTCGGGGTCGCCTGCTACCGGCCCGCAGACCTGCAGGCACAGTATGACTTCGCCCCGCTCTACGCCCAGGGCGACAATGGCTCGGGTCAGACAATCGTGATCTTCGACGCGTTCGGCAGCCCGACTATCCGATCCGACCTGGCCACCTTCGACCAGGCCATGAACTTGCCGGCGCCGCCCTCGTTCAACATCTACGCTCCGGAAGGCGTCCCCAACTACAACTACGCGGGCGTGGCGAGCCCGGTGGACTTCCACAACAAGAACATCGGCACCAAGATCAGCTGGGCGTACGAGACGACGCTGGACGTGGACTGGGCGCATGCCATTGCGCCCGGAGCCAACATCGACCTCGTCGTTACGCCGATCGCTGAGACACAAGGCGTGCAGGGCATACCGAACATGCAGAACGCCCAGAAGTTCGCGCTATCCAACAACCTAGGGACTATCTGGTCGAACAGCTGGTCAGCGACCGAGCAGGGCTTCCACAACTCGGCCGCCATCGCCAACCTCGACAAGCTGTACGCGACGGCAGCCTCCGACGGCGTGAGCGCTTTCTTCGCCACCGGCGATGCCGGAGTAGCCAACGCCAACAAGCAGGGGAACGTCTATCCCTTCGCGACGGTGAACTACCCGACATCCAGCCCCAATGTGGTCGCGGTCGGCGGCACGCAGGTCAACCCGCCTACACCCTCGATCTCCTCTTACCAGTCCGAGCAGGTCTGGAACGACGGGTTCGGGGCTGGCGGCGGCGGCTACAGCGCCGTCTTCCCCGAACCGTCCTACCAAGCCGCGGCTGGCATTCCCGACATGACGGGCACCCGCGGGCTCCCCGATGTCTCGATGAATGCGGCCGTGATCAGCGCCGTGCTTGTCTACGAAAGCTTTGACCCGACCGTGCCGGCAGGCTGGTCGATCATCGCGGGCACAAGCGAAGCCACGCCGATGTGGGCTGGCACCGATGCGGTCATGAACCAGGCGGACGGGCCGCTAGGGTTCCTGGCGCCGCGGCTCTACCAGATCTACAAGAATCCGGCCCTGTACGCGGAGGCGTTCCACGACATCACGGTCGGCAACAACTCTGCTGGCGGAATCACTGGCTACACGGCTGGCACTGGCTGGGACGCCGCGACCGGGCTGGGAACACCCGACGCCGCTGGCCTCGCGGCAGCACTGACACACACGACGCCGTAACGCCGGCGCTTCGGATGGGACCCGGCGGGTGCACCCGCCGGGTCCCACTGCTGACAGGTGCTCAAAGTGGCTCGATGAGACACCTCGGTGGCTATGAATCGTCAGCCGCATGCGTGGGCATGCCGAGATGAACGAGCTATCGGAGCTCGGCATCCAGGATCGCGGCGAGAACCTCGCCGATCTGGGCTATCTCCGTCTCGGAGATGATGAACGGCGGGGATATCTGGAGGGCCACACCTCGCAGCAGCCTGGTGATGACGCCGTGCTCGCGCGCAGCGGTGACCAGGCGGCCGCCTAGCGCAGGGTCGGCTTCCCTGGCCGCCTGGGCGATCTCGACCGCGCCGAGCAAGCCGGCCCCGGTGCGAACCTCGGCCACGAGTTGGTGCCCGGCCAGCGGAGCCAGCGCGGCCGCCAGCACCGGCTCGAGTGCTCGTACCCGGTGGACGAGACCCTCGCGTTCGACGATGTCGAGGTTGGCCAGGCCGACAGCGCACGCGGCCGGGTGCGCCGAGTAGGTGTACCCGTGCCGGAAGATCTCGGTTGAACCAGGCCGCCAGAACGGCTCGGCCACGTTAGGCGCTGTCAGCACAGCGCCCAGTGGCAGGTACCCGGAGGTCAGGCCCTTGGCGACGGTCATCATGTCGGGCTCGAGGCCATACCGGCCGCTGCCGAACCACTCGCCGGTGCGACCGAACCCGGTGATGACTTCGTCAGCGACGAACAGCACGTCGTTGTCACGGCAGATCTGCTGCACCTGCGGCAGGTAACCGTCGGGCGGGAAATAGACGCCGCCAGCGCCGACGACCGGCTCACAGAAGAACGCGCCCACGTTGTCGGCGCCGACCTGCTCGATCAGCTTGGCCAGGGCCGTCGCGTCATCCCAGGCCACGTGCTCGACGAGCCCGACCAGCGGGCCGAATGGCTCAGTGTTGACCGGGATGCCGCCGAGCGATGTGCCGTAGGCGTTCACCCCGTGGTAAGCGTGCGACCGCCCGATGATGATCTGCTTACCGGGCCTGCCGACGGCGCGCCAGTACGCGCGGGAAAGCTTGGCCGCGGTGTCGATGGCATCCGAGCCGCCGCCTGGCGTGAAGAACACCTTGGCGCCGTCGATAGGGGCGAGTGCGGCGACCCGCTCCGCGAGTTCCTCGGCTGGCCTGTTGGAGAACACTTCATAAGCCTGATAGCCGGCGAGCTGCCGCATCTGCGCGGCAGCCGCATCGGCAAGCTCGGACCTGCCATACCCGACGTTGCAGTACCAGAGGCTGGCGATGGCGTCCAGGTAGGAGCGGCCGGCCGAGTCGTAGATCGTGGAGCCCTCACCACGCACGATCGTCACGGTCTTGCCCGCGACGATGCCCATGCCGGCGAACGGATTCCACATGGCGGGCCGAGCCTCCGCTTGGTCGGCTGATGACACCGTGGCGTTCCTTTCGGCGGGTGCAGCGACCTGCTCAATCTATCGGCGGCCGAAAACCGAAGGTCCCGCAGCCTGGCTGGCTGCGGGACCTTACCGGAGTGCTAACGAACTGACTGGCTTACCGGTCGTGGCGACCCAGCTCGCGGGCCAGCAGCGCCAGGTTCGGCGTGCCGAGGCCGCTGCCGACGTTGAAGATGTTGCCAGCGGTGCCGGTGTAGTAGAGGTTGTCGTTGTTCGCGCTGGCGGAGTCCAGCGGGGTGAACGGCGAGTGCGAACCCTGAGCCAGCGCGTAAGCCGCTGGGTTCCAGAAGCCGGTCCGGTGGCCAAGGAGGGAATCGATCAGCGCTGCCGACCCGTTGAGCTGCGGTGCGACGAAACTGGTGCCACCCCATCCGGCCTGCAGAGCCGGGCCGGTGGTCGACTCGCTGAAGTACAGCAAGTAGCCGGTGAACGGGTCGGCGTCAGCCGAGATGTCCGGAGTGGCGCGGCCGGTACCGGAGCCGGTTGTAACCGACGGCGACGGGTTGAAGTTCCAGGCCGTCGGCAGGTTCATGCCGTCCACGGTCTTGTAATCGGTTGGCTGCAAGTACTGCACGGCGCTGAAGTGGTGCACGCCCCGCACGCCCTGCTGGTACGCCGGGGTGTGCTCGACGACGCTGTAACCGCCGCCGCCGCCGAGGGGCTCGGCGAAGGCAAACGCAGACTCTGACGGTGCGCCGAAGTCAGCGTAGTGCGGCCACAGCCAGTCCCAGCCCCAGGTCCGCTCCGACGAGACGGTCGCCGAGTCGGTCGCGGTGAGCGGGATGGTGCCGGGCAGCGTGGTGCCGCCAGCGGTCGTGATCCACGGGCTGCTGTCCGGGTTACCGGCGCCGAGGTTCGTGGTGCCAAGGTCCTCGATCGGGGTGTAGGCACCAAAGTCGCCGGCCGAGATGAACGCTGACTGCCCTTGGGCAGCCATCTCGAGGAACGCGTCGTCGAACGCGATCGCGTAGGTCGCCGACTCCTGGCCGTTGTTCACCAGAGCCTGGATTTCGGTCTCCGACTCGCCCCAGCTCGCCGACACCGTGTCGGCGATGTTCTGGCTGGCCGCGGTGTAGAAACCGTCCACGAAGCCGTAGTCAGTGTTCGGGGCCTGGTAGACGACGATATTTGCCTGTGGGGCGAGCGTGCCCGACTGCTCCACGTCCAGGCTCGTCTCGCCCGAACCTAGCGCGTCGGAGACTGGACCGGCGCCGCCGTCCACGTTGTCCAGCGTGATCCGGTTCGCCGGCGTGCTGATGCCCAGCACGTTGTTCCAGAAGTACTCCGGGTCGGCCGGGTTCAGGCTGGCCAGGGTCACGATGCCGATGGTCTCGCCGGCCCGGTCGCGCCCTTGGCGTACAGCGGGCTGAGGTTGTACTGGCTGGCGAAGTCCTCTGGCGTCAGGCTGCCGGTCTGCACAGCGGCGGGCTTGGCGCTGTGAGCCAGCGCCGGCCTGTGCACCGCCAGGCTGCTGAAGGTGGGGTAGTTGATCAGGCCGAGGACCGACAGCACGAACCGGCCCAGTTGCCATGGCAGCAGCGGCTGCTGCATGGTGCCGTGGATCATCCGGGCCGCATGGCCGGGGTTGCCGTCAACCGATCGGGTCGCCGAAACCTTGTACTGCTGCTGCTGCACGCCGAGCGCGCTGTCGAACTGGCCGGCCGTGCCGGTCGCGGTCACGTCAAGGCCGTCGGCGTCGGCAGCGGTCGAGATGCCGAAGCCGGACAGGTAGTTCTCCAGCGCCGAGATGTTGTCTTGGCGCTGGCCGTAGTTCCGGGCGAACTGGCTGACAGACAAGTAGCCGCCCGGCATGCCGGCTTCGACGCTTGCCTGAAGCTGGCCCGCGTTTCTGGCCTTCAGGATGAATGACACCGTCTCAGGCGTGCTGGCCGGCGTCGGGCCGAACACCGTCAGGCCCGAGAGCGCGGCGGCGCCCGCACCCTGCGGCACGCGCATTTTCGCCGGGTGACCGCCGCCGGTCGCGCCAATCGCAGGCGCGGCGACTGCGCCGAGGAGCAGCGCTGCTCCTGCGGCTGTGGCCAGGTACGCGGTCATTCGCCGCGAACCTGACTGGGTGGGGGGCTTCATGAACGACTTCCTCCTTGTGGGCTGAGTCAGCTGCGAGCCCCGTTGCTCGGTGCGGGGAACCTGAGACGCAGGCAGGCGCGAGTGGCGGGGGTTAACAGAGGGCTCGGCTGAGACTACTGAGCACGCTATTGGGAATAGCGCTCAAAGCCAATAATCTTGGCGTAGTCCTTCGCTGACATCAAGTAATCGGGTCGACAGGTCAGCATCCCGCAGGTCAGAGTCGCCACATGGATATTCGCGTTCAATGCCTCTGCATCGACTGCACCGAGCCGGCGAAGGTCGCCTCCTTCTGGGAGGAAGCGCTGGGCTGGCGACGCACCTTCGACGAGGAGGACGAGATTGTGCTAGAGCCGCCGGCCGGCAGCCCGGAGGACGGGGTCGCACCTGACCTGCTGTTTTCGAGAGTTCCGGAGGCCAAGGCCGGAAAGAACAGGTTGCACATCGACCTGCGGCCGAAGGATCAGGCAGCCGAGGTGGCCCGGCTCGAGGCGCTCGGCGCGCACCGGGTCGATGTCGGCCAGGGCGCCGATGTGACCTGGGTGGTCCTGGCTGACCCGGACGGCAACGAGTTCTGCGTCCTCCGGGCACTGCGGCCCGACGAGGAAGCCGCTAACGGCTCGCCGTCCTGAGGGCTCGCCGTCCTGACGGCTCGCCGTCCTGACGGCGAGCCGCGTTCCCGGCCTACTTGCCGCCGTACTGGAGCACCACCTGCCACACACCCGGTGTCTCCGGGCTGACGTCATAATGTTGCGGGCCGACCAGCCGCGCCAGGTTCCAGAAGATCTCGCCGCTGCAATGGTTCGCGTCAGCTGTGCGGTAGACATCCTGGTAGAAGCGGGCTCGAGGCATCGCAAGCCGGTTGTACGACTGGCCCGAATAGGTTGTGTCCCCGACGTATTGCGGTTCGCCGAACTCCTCGAGGAGAGCGATCTTGTGCAGCGAGTGGATGGCGGAGATGTACCCGGCCTCGTCGGCGAGGTCCGCCTCGGAGTAGGTCTTGAAACCGGCGACGTCGTTGTGCGGCAGGGCGTAGATCGGCTTCCACCAGTTCGCGTAACCGTTGTTCATGTTGTTGAAGCCGCCGGCCGAGATGAGGTGCGTCGGGTCAGCTGCGTACAGCGCATCGGTCAGGGTCCGGTAGAAGGCCTTCAGCGCATACATCTGGGTCTTGTCGACGGGGAACGCTGGCTCTCCGTCGATGCTGTACTCCGCGATCGCGGCAACGCCCCGGTAGTGGGCGCCCACAGCCCGCAGGAACGGCAGCCAGAGCCTGGCGTCCATCGGGTTCTCGCCGTGCGACTCCAGCAGCCACTTGTACGCAGACAGGTCCATCACGACATGCATGCGGCGGGCCGTGGCCTGGCAGACCACGTTGTCGAGGTTGCGCCAGATCACCGACTGATTCCAGGTTTGCCCGGTGCCGCTCGCTGTCCACTCATCGGTGGGCCGCGCGAGCGTCTGCCCGGCGGACCGGGCCAGGTTCAGGATGTTCGTGACGTAGGACGGGAACGAGGCCTTGTCCCAGCTCGAGCCGATCGGGTACATCGTGAAGCCGCGGAATGTTACCGGTTTGCCGCCGATGCCGAACCGGTCGCCTAGCTTGGTGACCTTCCGGACGTCATGCTCGGCACTGCAGCGGTACGGCGGTAGCCCGGAGGGCGTGGCTGCCGGCGTACTGCTCGCATGCGCGAGCCCGGTCTGCATTACCGCGACGGCCGACAGAGCAGCCATGAACATGCCCAACCTGCGGTGGCGCACTGTTGCTTTCCCTCTCTCAGAGCGACTGGTCGAGGGCACAGGGTACGCGAATGTGTCCCCTTTGTCGTTCATGAGACTTACAGAGCTGTCTCAGCTACTCTGAGAGGGTCGTGCTCAAATGTGACGCCATCGAGGAGGGCCGCCCTGTACGATCCGCGGTCCGGCCTGATCTCGCCGAATCCACGCGCGCCGACTGTCGATCACGGGGGCGGCCGCGCTGGGTAAGCAGGAGAGTGAGCGCTGTCGCCGAAGTCCAGGTCGCGCTCACCTTGCGGTACCTTGACGGGCTGAACCCCAGTGGCTGCAGCGGCAGGACTCGTACTGATCCGGCCGCTGCGTCATCAGCACGTAAACTAACCGTCGCCGGCGGCCGTCTGTTTACGTGCTGATGGTCTAGCTCAGAACTGAGCTTTCAGTTCCTCGATCTCGCGTGCGCGAGCGCGCAGCTGCTCGTAGGCGGGGCGCTCCCTGATGCGGGCAATCGTCCAGCGGACTGCCTCGGCCCGGTTGCTTGCGATGCCGGCAGTGATGAGCGTGTCGAGGGTCTCGAGGTCAGCCGGGGCCAGCCTGGCCATCACCGGCGTGAGGTCAGTGCCCGCGAGGGCGCGCGCCTCGAATGAGCCCCCTGGGCGGTTGAGCATGATCCTGCCGCTGTCGCCGTCGCCAGTGCGAAATTCCAGTTGTCTGGCCTCCGGTAGCCGGGCCGACAACTCGTCGCGGAGCTTCTTGATCGTCTCGTGGTTCGCGGTCTCGAAGCTCTGCAAGGCCCTCTCTCGCTCGTCCCTGTCGTCGGGCGCGTCGATGTAGACGCGCACGGCCAGCTCTCCTGGCTCGACCACCGGATCGTCGCCGTACTGGAGAACCTTGACCTCCCGCACTGCGCCGGCCGGGAATCGCAGTTTCACGTCATCGTCGATCAGCTTCTGCAGGCGATCGATGGCCTTCTTTTCCATGGCTGTGCTCCCTGATTACGTCCGTAATCAGAGTAACTCTAGCTATCACAGTTACGCCTCTTTTTTGGTCACGCGTTGCGGATGCTGGTCAGGCGCTCGTCTCGGCATGGTGGCGGGCTGTGTTGGCGAGCCGGTGATACAGCTCCGCGGTATCGGGATGCGGCTCACCGCCAGGAGATACGTCTTCGATCGCATCCAGGCAGCTTCGCCACGCATCGCCGACCCCGGCGAGGCTGCCGGCCGCATATTCAGCTCGCATCAGCATGCGCCACAACTGCTCAGCGGACGCCTCGGCGCGAAGCCCGGCCCTGGCCGCTCTGGCCGCCCCTCGTGGCGAGCCAGCCGCGAGCTCAAGTTCGGCCAGTGCCACGGCGGCGTCAACTAGCTCCGCGCGGACCGTCTCGATCAGCGGAATGTCGATCCACCAGAAATAGCCGCCGGTAAACGGCTCACCCCGGATCAGCGCGACCGCAGCGCGCAAAGGCTCGAGCTCCCCGGAAGCGGCGAGCGCCCTGAACTCAGTCCAGTCGAGAGACACCGCCGGGTGCAGGACGTACGTGCCGTTACCGGCATGGCGGATGTATTCCTGTCCATCGCTAGCAAGGCCCAAGCGGCGCCGGGCCCTGGCGATGATCTGCCGGACCGCGTCGCTGGGTTTTGAATGGTCGGGATCAGCGCCAAGCAGGCTGCCAAGCTCTGAGTTGGACAGCCCGGACGGTCCGGACAGCGCCAAGGCGAGGACCAGTTCGGCCTGCTTAGGCTGCAACTGCTCGGCGGCCCCGCTGATCTCGAACGGGCCGAGGACTTTGACCTCGAGTCTGCTCACGGCAGCGTGCCGTGGCTTGGTGCGCTCCGTGTCCGGTCCGCGATCGGCGGGCACAAGAATCGGCGGCTGTTGCCATTCCGGCTTGTCCCACGGCTGCTGGTCCGCCGGCGGCTTGTCGCACGGCTGCTCTGCCAACGGCTGACCCGCCGACGGCTGCCAGGCCGACGGCTGCTCCGACGGTGCGCGGTGCCCACTGCCGGTATCCGACACCGGTATCCATGGCGGCGCGGCGCACATGTCATACGGCGGGTCGTCTCGGCTGACGTCGGCGGTGTCGGCGGCGACGCTGAACAGCGTGCTGATCGCGTCATACTCGGCGGCAGACAGGATCCGCGGTCGCACGGTGATCTGCAGCGGCACTACGTTGGCGATGACCTCGTCGGGTTCCTGCGGGTCCGGGGCCAGTTGCATGACGGTAGGCGCCATCTGGCCGGCCGCAGTTTCGACATCGCCGGCTAGCAGCGCGGCGAACCCGCCGGCGCCATCTTCGGCGAGATCGATCAGCCGCTGAAGCTGCCCGGGCGTCGGCTCGATCCTGCTCACAAGGATGGTGAGGGCCCAGTCGTCGTCGTCCGGCGCAGCCAGCCGGAGTTCCCGTACGTCGGCATGCGGCCTGTCGGCCAGCCTGCGGCGCGCCGCCTCGTGACGGGCCTCGATAATGTTGACTGCTTCGTCGAGGCTGGTCGCGTGCTCTGCTTCGGTTACGGCCTCAAGTTCGCCGCAGCCCACGAGAATCAGCTCGTACCAGCCTGCCAACTGGCCGGTGGCAAGTTCGGTAGCGACGGTGGAGATGACGCGATCGACAAGACTCGGCGGCCCGTCGCAACCGGTGACCTGCAGAGCCTCCAAGTCGAGTAAGAGGTAGCCGTCGGCAGTGGCGCCCGCTGTAAATAAGCCGGGAAGTACGTGGCAGCCGCCTTGCCGTTGTCGGCCGAGATCACCAATGGCAACCTGCCAGCACATGCCCTGGCGACCCGGACTAATGCTGAAGGGCGCGGGCGGTGATTCAGCGGCCGGTGCCGCCAGCAGCACGTCCACTTGGTCCGGCGTCACATGCAGGCCGACAATGTCCGGCAGCGCCTGACCCGCGGCGCCGATCGACGACTCCAGGCAGGCAAGGGCGTCTCGCAGGGTAACAGGCGTCTCGGCGGTAGCAGCCGCACGCAGTTGCTGCTCGGTCATCAGCACCTGCGGTTCGGCGGGCAGCGCGATCCTGCGACCGACTCGCCGCGCCTGCCGCTGACGGCGGCGTGACGTGTTCAAACTGGTCAGGATTGATCCGGCCAGCGCGCCTATGGCAAAAGTGCTGGCGGCAGGCAACTGATCATCAGCCTGCCCGCTGCTCCCGGATGGCCGCTTGCCGATTGTGGACGGCTGGTAGTAGGCGGGCTCTGCCTGCGTCAGGCCGGCGGCAGGGTGCCCACGCCGGTAATGGGGATCGCCTGAGGCATGACCGATGTGCCGGCTCGGAGTGCCATGACCAAGTCTGGCGACGCCAGGACCATGAGCATGCGCGCCGCTCCCGGCGCCGGAGTGGTCGGGCTCCGGCGCGAGCTCCGTCCGTGTCACCTGCTCCCGGCAGCAGCAACTGCCAACCCGGTTCGATCAGCGCGGGATTGGCGAAGACCCGTCCGACTCCCATGTTGCGGCCGTAATTGAGGCCGGCTATCTCGGGATACCGGTCCCCGGAGCCGAGGTAACGCTGCGCAATCGACCACAGGCAATCGCCGGCGTGCACTGTAATCAGCCTGGTCGCGCTTGCTGTCATCAAAGCGGAGCCGCCCTGCAGGCTCGCGCTGGCTGAGTCTGCTAGCCGGATGGCGGGAGATATTGCCAGCTCCGGCGTTGCCAATGCGGCGCCGTGCTGGGTGCTGACCACCGCAGCGGAAGCAGCCAGCGTTAGGGGTGGCGGCGCCGTGAAGGTCAGCGCAGCCAATGCCACCAGCCGCGCCGCGACACCCTGCAGGCTGCCGAGCCGTAGCTTTCGACGATGGTCCCCTCGCATGCGCGGCGTACGCCTCGGCGATCACGGACACAGAGAACAGCAGCCACGCCAGCCAGGTGCAGTCCCTGATTACCGCCACGAGGATGCCACCGTCGGAGCGGCTGGCCAGGATTGCCGCGATGCGATGCCAGCTGGCCAGATGTCGCGGCCACGGCCAGCCGCCGAGCCGGTACAGCACGATCGGCAGCCCGACAATGATGGCTGCAAGCGTCCCAATCGCGGCGAGCCCAGCAACGACGCCGCGCACCCGGGCCGTCATGCTCCTCCCGCCACCCGGGTTACCAGAACCGCTGTCGCGGTACCTGTGCAGGTAAAGGAGCGTACGCCGATCATCGAAAGGAACCTGGTGGGCTCGGTGATAGTGACGGTGACCCGGATTGCCTGGCTGCCCACCGCGGTAACCCAGTAACGGTGATAACCGGCCCCAGCGAGGTATGCCCTGGCCGCGGCGATCGCCCGCTGCTGGTCGACGGCCACCGATCCGGTCGCATAGGCGCCGGATACGTCGACGGTAGTTGCGCCGGCCCTGGCCGCCTCTTCCGCGAGTGCTGCGGCGTTCTCGTCCGCAGTGAGCTTGGCGCCGCCATCCACGACGATCCCGGCCAGCGCCACGAACGCCACGAACAGCACAACGATCATCAGCGACAGCGCGCCCCGCTCTGAGCAGACCCGTTCACGCAAGCAGCCTGGTATTGCGTTCATCGCCGCTGGCCCGCTGTCCGGGCGAGCGCTACGCCGCAGTCGAGCGCATCCTCGTGCTCCCCACCTCGGTTTCCTACCGGACTGATTAAGGCTCTCGACCGGTAGATATCGAGAGGGCTACCGAACCGTGCCCGCATGGTGAGACTGCCAGGCAGGCCCGGCATGGCAAGGCCAGATAACGGCACGGTGCACGTCACCGTTGCCCACACCATGGCGGGCTGGCCTGGCGGCGCTAAGAATCCCATCGTGTTGACGCTCACGATCGGGCGGCAGTCGAGACCATCCTGGCGCAACGCCGCAGTCGCGCTGGCCGAGCCCGCAGACTCAGCGGCGCCCGGGTTGAGCGCGATAGACGCCTGCCGCGCAGCGTCCCGGGCGGCAGCGTCCACCGAGTCTTGCGCCAGCGAAGTACGCCCGACGGCTATGACCAGCCCCAGCAACCCAAGCAAGATCGTCGCCAGGATGACCAGTTCGAGCGCCGCACTGCCGTCAGCTTCGCGCACGCCATGGCGCCGATAGCGACCTGGCTGATGCCGGGATCCGTGCCGGCGAAACCGGCTCACGGCCGGAACTCCTCGACTGGTGCCTGGGCACTCTCGGAAACCGCCACGACCAGGCCAGGCACCAGGCTCGGAGCACGTCCGGTAACGGTGACGACCACAGTGTCGGCGTTGCTGCCAGTGCTACTTGCTGCTGGATCGTTGAGGTATCCGCGACCAGACTGCCGGGCGAACGCCATCGCTGCCGCCGGACCCGAAGCCCTGGACGCGCCCATGGCACGGGCTGCGTCCGCACCCTGTCGCGCCGCCGCGAGCGCGGCCTGCCTGGCCAGGAACCAGAAGGATGCCTGGATCATGACCATGACGAACAGAAACAAGAACGGCAGGACCGCCATGTAGCTGAGCGTCAGCGCGCCGCGGTCGTTGTGCGGCGCGTGCCTGACAATGCGGCGCAGTTGCGTGCAGTGCATCGGGTCAGGTCTTGATCAGCTGTTCGAGAGCGCCAAGCTTACCGGTCAGGAACGTGGCAAGAGCTAGCGCCGCGGCTACCAAGACGATGGCGATCGCGACCCACTCCAGGCTCAATGCGCCACGTTCTGGCTCGCCTGAGCGAACAGCCTCCAGTCGCATGCGTAGCTGGCAGCCGAGATACCGGATGGCATTGACGGCAGGATTCATAGATGCGTTCCTTTCAGGTCAGCTGAACAAACGATAGAAATCGGGGAAGATCAGCAGCAGCAGGAAGCCGCCGGCCAGCATCGCGATCGGCAGCACCATCGTGGTGCTGCGCGCACTAGATCGGGCCCGGGTGGCCGCGAGGGCTTCGGCGCGCATCGACTCAGCCCGCGCGTTGAGGGTGTCGAGGATCCTGGCGCCCTCCTGGCCGGCTACGCCAGCGATATCGGCCACGTCGGCGAGCTCGCTGACGCCGATGTCGGCAGCGAGTTGCGCAAGCCCTTCCCACGGCGGTCTGCTCGCTCTGCGGGCCCGATCAAGCGAAGCTGCAATACGGGTGAACGCCCAGCCGTTCCCGACCTCGGCCGCTGCTTCCAGCGCTTCCGTCGGCCCGGCGCCAGCGCTACGTTCCAGCGCCACCAGGTCCAGGTAACTCGTCAGGGCATACCTGAAGTCGGTGCGCCGGCGCGCCGCCGTCACTTTGGTCACGATGTCCGGTGCGAAGAACATACCGATCCCGGCTGCGAGCGTCGCGCATACCGGCAGCGTCCAAGCCACCGGCATGCCAGTGGCCGCGACCAAGAGGGTAACGAATGGCGCCAGGATCAGCCCGGCTACGCCCCAGATGACTTTCCGGGCGAGCCAGTGGCTCGGGTGCTCGCCAAGCAGCCGGAGGTCTGCCACCGGAACCGGCAGCCATGGGACGGCAACCGCTACACGGAATCCGAGTCGGCCGGCCGGGTCCGCGCCGGGTTCCGCAGCTAGAGCCGGGCCGCAACCGTCCAGCCGGTCAATGGCCGCTCGCAGGCTCGGCCCAGCCGGCCATAGCTCACCGATGACCAGCCAGCAGCCGAGACCCGTTAGCACGCCGGAAGCAACCACCCACGCGCTCACGTTCGCCCCCGCCCGGTCGTGTGGTCAAGAAACCGGCCCGGCGCGGGTACTGAGCCAAGCCAGTGCAGCCAGCCCAAGCCACCCGCATACAAGCAACTCACGAGCGCGAGCACTAGCTGGCCGGTCGCCGTGTCGTATGGCGCCGAGTACGAACGGTTCAGCACCGCGAACGCGGTGAAGCCTGCAACGAACGCTGTCAGCCATCTGACCGTCGTCCTGTGCTGCGCACGATCGGCCTCGGTCTCCCTGCGCCCAGCAACGTCCCTGGTCAGCATCACGGCAAGTGAGCTGAGCACTGCCCGTACCCCACCGCCTCGGCGCCCGGTCGCGATGATGAGGGCCGCGGCAATCCGGTCACCTGCCGGGTCGGCGATGTCAGCCGCGAACGCCCGTAACGCAGCCTCCGTACCAGTCCGTGCCGAAAGCCGCCAGCCCAGCCTGGCAACAGCGGGCTGGATTGCGCGTGGCGCGGACCGGACAGATGCTTCCAGCGCGTCCTCCAGTCCCCGGCTTGCGGTCAGCATGTCGACCACTCGCCGCGTCCACTGCTCGAGTCCTTCTAGGACTGCTGTCTGCTGCTTGGCCGCTCTAGCCGAAGTTATGCCGGGCAAGAACAGGACTGCTGGGACCGCCACGGCCGCCGCGACCGGCCAGTGCGTTAATGCAAGTGTCGTAATGCCTGCCGCGGCCGCTACTGCGGCACGCTTCCGCATCCGCGGTCCTGGGATGAAGCCACCGCGGCGTGGCGACCTGGTCGCTGATGCCGGCCAGGCGAGCTCGCGCAGCAAGATGATCAGCCCGACGGCCGTGAACGCGCCGGCAAAACCTGCGAGAGCTGTCACCGCAGCCGTCCCGCGGGCTGCGGGCCCGTCGGCCAGCTCCGGCCGAGCACGTCAGCTCCGAACCCGGCACCAGCCAGCCGGGTCAGCAGGCCCGGCGAAGGCGTGCATGCCGGTGATGCGCGTCCCGTCTGGGAATCGGGCAAGAAGAGCCTGTTGACGGCCGGGCGGTCGGTATCCCCCGGCGGCATGACCTCGAGAATCTCCGACACGTACCTGACCGTGCGGGATCCGTCATACCCGCGGCGCACGTGCACGATCAAGTCGACGGTCATCCCGACGAGGATGTGAATGGCACGTTCGGCAAGCGCGAGGCCGCCGCGCAAGCTCAAGATCAAGATTCTGTCAAATGCCTCCGCCGGAGAGTTGGCATGCAGCGTGCACATCGACCCGTCCTGGCCCGAGTTCATCGCCTCAAGCATCGGCATGATCTCATTCCTGCGTACTTCGCCCACGAGGATGCGGCGCGGGTTATGCCGCAGCGCATGGGCGATCAGATCATGCAGCGTTATGCCGCCCGCGCCTTCAGAGTTGGCCTCGCGCGACTCGAAGGCGATGACATCCGGGTGCTGGTTGGTCTCGTGCAGGTAGAGCTCGTACTCCGACTCCAGCGTGGCGATACGCTCGCCCGGCGGTATCTCGCTCGCCAGCGCCCGCAGCAGCGTGGTCTTGCCGGCGTTCACGCCGCCAGTGATGATCACGTTGCAGCGGCTCTTCACTGCGGCGGCGAGGAAGGCTGCGACCGTGGTGTCAACGGTGCCGAGCTGGATCAGCCTGGCCAGCGTGGCATCTGGCTGGCCGTGTCTGCGAAGCGAGACGCATGGCCGCGGTGTGACCGACATGGTTGCTGTCATTCGCGCCCCGTCGGTCAGCGCTACGTTGACGAGCGGCGCCGCGGCGGAGAAGTCGCGTGCGGTCTGCCCGCCGCGGGCGGCCCAGGTGCGGATCATGGAGATGAGCGCGTCATCACTGGCGGCGACTGGCGGGCCGGCGACCCGTTCCCCGGTGGCGTAGGTGATCCAGACTTGGTCGCAGCCGTTGACATCGACGTTCTCGACCTGCGGGTCACGCAGGTAGGCCGTGACCGGTCCCAGCTCGTAGCGCTGGTCGTGCACCGCGCGGGCCAGTTCCTCGAGCTGGCCGCCGGCGGAGGCGGGCAGCTGGCCGGCCCGGACCTGGTCTTCTAGCCAGCGCCGCGCGGTCTCGCCGGATCACCGGCATGACCTCGGCCGGGCTGGCACCGTCACCGAGCCGGACGCCGGTCAGCGCGATAACATCCGCCACGCCGGCGATCAGCCGCGGATCGCTCAGCCCCGTCCCGGGCGGATCAGGCAGGCCGCGATCGCCGTTGCCGGCGAGCCCGGCGCCGTATCCGGGGTCCGGCTGCCACGGCTGGCATCCGCTGAGGTGCTCCGGCAGGGCCGGCGGCCATTGCAGCGTCACCGCCGGCCTCCGTCCTCCCGCAGAACTCGCCAGGTCATCGCGGTCCTCCAGGCTCCAGCCAGCCCGGCAGGCAGCCACCGCGGCTGCCCGGAACCCGAACCGGCGTTCCGCACCCTACGAGCCGGTTGTGAGCACCCCGTAAGCGCGCCGTTAGCGCGCACCCCGCCGCGGCCAGACACACACGCCCCGGCGCCTGCCTTCGCCCCGCCTCGCTGATCCGCGCCCCGGCAGCAGTCCAGATGCGGTGAGGGACTGGCAGCCATCTCGTCCGGGTGCGCGCGGGCGGCCGTGTCGTCGATCGGCGATTCTCATCCGCGTCGACCCAGGCGGCTGCCAGTAGTTCCGAGTGATCCACGCGTCTTACTCGCGCGCGGCCTGGCTATTGCCATGGCAGTCCACCATGGGATGATCTGCGCGACGATGTCGGCGACGGACGCGAACGGAGTCGTCGAAATGAGATCGGTTCTGCGATTTCGGTTCCTGATGATCTTTGCGTCGGCGACCTCGTGCGTCGCGCTCCTGACCGGCTCAGCCACAGCTTCGGCCGGCGCGCGCGCGGCCGGCCGACAACCGGACGTCGCGGCCGGTCCTGCAACCTCGGTCGGAGCCTGGGGAAAGGCCGAAAAGGTTCCCGGCACGGCGTCCCTCAACGCAGGAGGAGTTGCCGAGATCTTGTCGTTGTCGTGCGCGTCGGCGGGTAACTGCGGCGCCGGCGGGTTCTACACCGATGCCGGGCAAACCCAGCATGCGCTCGTCGTCAACCAGCGTAACGACAAGTGGGGCAAGGCCGCCGAGGTCACGGGCACGGTCCTCAGCGGAACTGAATTCGCCCAGGTCAACTCGGTGTCGTGCGGCTCGGCGACCAGCTGCAGCGCGGGCGGCGTGTACGCGGTCGGATTCGACCAGCTCGAGGCGTTCATCGTCAGCCAGCGCAACGGCAAGTGGGGCAAGGCGATCGAAGTCCCCGGGACCGCCGCACTTAACCAGGGCGGCCACGCGTTTATTTTCTCGGTGTCGTGCCCGGCGGCTGGCGTTTGCGCTGCTGGCGGCACGTACACGAACGTGAGAGACCGCGGTCGGGCCTTTGTCGTGACCCAGCGAGACGGCAAATGGGGCAAGGCCATTGAAGTCCGCGGCAATGCGGCACTCGGCTTCGGCCAAGCGGCAGTCACCGAGGTGTCGTGCGCGACGAGGACGTACTGCACAGCTGTCGGGTCTTACGTTGGCGTCCACGGCAGCCACCACGCATTCCTCGTTACCCGGCGCAACGGCAGGTGGGGCAGGGCCATTGAAGTTCCCGGCACGGCCGCGCTGAACATACGTGGCAACGCCGGAGCCAACTCCGTCTCATGCCCGTCGGCGGGCAACTGCGCTGCCGCCGGCTTCTACAGAGATGCCGCCGGCCTGTTGCAAGCGTTCGTCGTCAGCCAGCGCAGCGGAAGGTGGCACAAGGCAGCAATGGTTCCCGGCTCAGCCCTGCTCAACTCGGGCGGCAACGCGATGGCCAACTCGGTCTCGTGCGCGTCGGCGGGCCACTGCGCCGCGGCCGGCTCTTATAAGGACGCCGCCGGCCACCTGCAGGCGTTCGTCGTGACTCAACGCAACGGCAGGTGGGGCGAGGCGATTGAAGTTCCCGGCACGCCCGCACTCAATAAGGGTGGCATTGCCCAGGTCACGTCGGTATCGTGCCCATCCGCAGGGAACTGCGCCGCCTCCGGCTCCTACCGGGACGTTGCCGGCAACTTCCAGGCGTTTGTCATCAGCCAGCGCAACGGCAGGTGGGGCAAGGCTATTCAGGTGCCGGGCATGGCCGTGCTCAGTGCCATCTCTGCCTTGGCCAACACCGTGTCGTGCCCGTCTACGGGCGAGTGCACCGCCGGCGGCTCCTACGTTGGCGGGAGTCCGTTCCACGTCCAGGCGTTCGTTGTCAGCCGCACATGATAGAGCCGCACCCGGTGCCCCCGCCCCAGCCGGCGTACGCGGCGTTCCCGCGATGCCCGCCGCTCTACGGCGCGCCGCGCGGGCCAGTTCCTCAAGCTGGCCGCCGGCGGAGGCCGGGTCGATCCACGACCGGTAGTTCCCGGGCCGCATGTTGATGGCCTGATCGCCGGGACGCCGTCGACGTCGACGATCTTCTCCAGCATCTCGTTTGTGGTCGGCCGGGTCAGCACCTCGTCGATCAGCAGTCGCGGCCGCGGCCCTGGCCGTTGCTGCCCGGTAGCCCTGGAAGCACTCGACCACCCGGCCGCCCAGCTCCACGATCGAGCACCGGGCCTGTCGGGTCAGGTAGCCGTTGAGCACCTCCAGGCTGGTGCTCGCGTAGATGCCGCAGGTACAGCCGTAGTTCCGCGCGTTACTTAAGCGCGCTTATCAGATCAACCAGGCTCGGCAGCCCGGTCGTCTCCGCAGCACGCGGTATCCGGCGCGGGTGCTCGTGCTAGCTGACCCGAAGGACACACTGTCTCCTGTCGATACCGCTCCTCGGCTGGCGCAGTCGCTGCCGGACGCTCGCCTCGAGCTCATCGAAGGCGTGGGCGATACAGGCCCGGCGAGCCCCTCGGCGCCGTCACCGAGGCAACGGTTGCCTTCCTGGCGGCGATGGATAAGCGGCAACCCGGCATGACTCGCGCTTGATCATAGGCACGGCCGATGCTGTTGACCGGCAGGATCTCGTGCGCCACTTCTCAGGGCTGGCTGCCCTGAGCGTGTTCGCGCAGGTAGCGGATCAAGCCGAGTACGTCTTCGGGTACGAGCCGTCCGATCGCGCCGCTGGAGTACACGCTGACCACCACCCGGCCGGCCGGGTCGAGGACGAATCCGGTCGACTGAAGATACACCGGGTCGTCGCTGATAAAGGCGCCGGTAGCCTGGGCGACGGCGCTGGCGTCCGCGCTGTGCCCGACAGGGAACTGCAGACCATGCCGGGTGATCAGGTCTTGGGTGGTGGCTTCGTCGTCGACCGACAGCGCGGCCACCGTGACGTCCAGTTGGGCGAGCCGTTCCAGCGACCGCTGGAAGGCGCGCAACTGAGCGTTGCAGTACGGGCACCATGCGCCCCGGAAGAACAGGACCACGCTGAAGTGACGCGCGGCGGTGTCCGGCAGGTCAAGGGTGCGGCCGCCGGGAAGCTTGATGGTCAGCGGCGGAAACGGGTCTCCTGGCAGCAGGAGTGTTCTGTGAGTCATGCACCGTTAGTGGCAGTGCCGCTGGCGGGTCTTACCAATGTTGTTTCGGTGAACCTGACAGCGCCGATGGGCCTGCCCACGGGCTCGGTGCCACGCGCTGCGATGCTCCGCAGCGGTGCGGGTATCAGCGGAACCATGTCGCGTACCTGGGTAGCATCGTGAGTGTGGTGTCGGTGAATCGGACGGTTCAGGACTCTGCTGTCCCGGTGGCGCGGCTCGATCGTGAGTCAGCCGAGTGGCTGCGGGCGCTCGGCAGCACCGGTCCGCCGCTGGACGCAGCGCTGACCCGGCTGCATGGGATGCTGGTGCGGATCGCCCGGGGTGAGTGCGCCCGGCGCGGGCCGCGGCTGCGGATCAGAGGCCCGGAGCTGGACGACCTGGCGCATCAGGCCGCGGCCGACGCGCTGCTGGCGATCACCGGGAAGCTCGGCCAGTTCCGCGGTGAGAGCCGGTTCACGACGTGGGCATACAAGTTCGTCATCTTCGAGGTTTCGGCGAAGATCGGACGGCATTTCTGGCGGCACCCGGCCGTGCCGCTGGACGCGGAGGACTGGGACCAGCTGCCGGGCTTGTTCGGTTTCGATCCAGCGCAGGAGGCCGAGTGGCGGGATCTGCTGGCAGCGCTGCGCCGGGCCGTGGACACCGAGCTCACCGAGCGCCAGCGGGCTGTCTTCGTGGCGGTCGTGCTCAACGACGTTCCGCTCGATGCGCTGGTCCTGGAGCTCTCTTCGAGCCGCAACGCGCTCTATAAAGTCCTGTTCGACGCCCGGCGAAAGCTGCGGGCCGCTCTTGTCGCCAATGGCTACCTGGGCCATGACATTGTGAGGCGCTCATGACCGGCTGGTCCGCACTGGACCGTTTCCTGCAGACCGATCCGCAGGATGTGGGATGCGGCCAGGCGATGGAGATGCTGCACGTCTACGCGGAGCTGGTGGCCGCGGGCGCCCCGGCAGAGCAGCGGTATCCGGGCATCGCGGCGCACCTGCGCGCGTGCGGGCCGTGCGGCGACGACTTCGACGGGCTGCTGGAAGCACTGCGCGAGGAAACGCCCTGACCGTCAAGCACGGTCCGCGAGCCCCGCGCGGCATTACCTTCCGCCATTCGTTCGCGGTAAGCGGCGCTGATGGCCAAGCGGCCCCTCCGCGACATCAGCTGGCCTGATTCTGGCCTCGTCGCACCGGTCTCATCCCTTTCTCGCTGTCGCTAATCGGGTACCCGGGCATTCGCACGTGCCGACGGAGCCCGGCTCGGAGCGCAGACACCGCGCCGATATCTGTCTGCTCCCGGAAGTAAGACCTGGGCCGGCGGGGCCGCCAATAAGCGTCAACGAAACTGCGCGGCCGCGGCTTGCCGTCGGCCAGGATCCGGTCAGGCCGGAGAAAAGAGAGCATCAGATGAAGATCTGGAAACGTTCACGGTGGCTGGCAGCTGCCGCAGTAGGGGTCGCCGCCACGGCAGGGCTGGCCACCGCGGCCACCGTGGTGTCCGCCGGGGCGAGCGCCTCGCAATTATCGCCTGGTGGCCTGGGGCAGGCGTCCGGCCTGCTGCCCCGAAGTCACCTGACCCTGGAGAGCGCAATCCAGGTCAACCTCAGCAAGGAGACGGTGCGGCTGCCGCTGTACCCGGGGACGGCGTATGCGGGCACGCCGCATGCCGAGAAGGTGTGGTACGTGCTGCTGGATGCGTCCGACGCCGGGCTGGCGCACGACCTGGGCGTGAACTACGCGCCCAAGCTCGCCAACATCGCGATAGGCGACCCGGCCGCGGTGCAGACGGTGACGCTGACCAACCCGACGCCGCTGCAAAATCCGTTCGGCCCGGGCGTGGTGAACTTCGCCGGCGCTCCGGACTTCAGCCCGACCCGGATCGCGGTCCCCGGGCCGACCGGGTTCCCGCTGGCCAAGTTCGCCCCCGGAGCCGTGGCCGGCCCGGGTACAGCCCGTTCATCCGGTTCGCCGGCTCTGACGTCGTGTACAACGCGCCGATCGTAGCCACCGGCAACGGCCCCTTCGACGTGGTGCACCATACCAACACCGGCGACCGCGTTCTGGGCATCCACATCGCCGGCAAGTCCAAGCCCGGCCAGTTCGCCGAGTCCTGGGTGGACATGCTTTTCGTGAAGGGCTTCGACGCGGGCCAGCCGATCGTCTATCTCAGCACCGACGCCGGCCAGCCGCTGACCGCGGTGCTGGAGCGCTCCACCTACGTGCCTGCGCTGAACAACGCTTCATTTAACGGCGGCGACGACTTCCTTGGCTCGGCGCGCGAGCGGCTGTTCGGCTTCATCAACGGCCAGACCGGCGCTCACAACCCGCAGGCGCAAGGCTTCCAGCACCTGGTCCTGGACGGCCACGCCTCCCAGGACGCCAGCGCCGGCAACACCGCGCTGATCAACGCCCTGCGGCACGGCGGGGACCTGCTGAACGTGTTCGGCGACTTCCCCACGCTGAAGGACCCCCGGCACGCCGACGCCTACAGCCCGCTGTGGGACGCGCAGCTGGGCCTGTGGACCGCCAAGGCGATCAAGGAAGGACTGAACACCCGCCAGATCGACGAAGTCCAGGTATTCAACCTGGCCGCCACCCGGCCGGATCTGCTCACCGGTGTCAACCCGGCCACCGGCCAGCCCGAACCGTACGGCTCGGTCGGCGTCGACATCAACTGCGCGGTGATCGGATTCACCGCCCAGGCCCCCACCGCTAACCTCGCCACACCCGCCCCGCATTCACAATTCCCGCCACGGTAAGCACAACCTTCACGCGATGCGGCGGGCCCGAACAGGGCCCGCCGCCTGGCGCCCAGCCCCCAGCCGCAACGAGTATGTGCGGGTCCAATGCGCCACGCTCTGGACCCACCCGATGCAAGGGCCCGCCAATCCGGGTGTGCGGACCAACCAAGCCAAAGAAGGAGACAGCAATGGTCACTGTGGGACTGCTTGTGACGCTAGAGGCCAAGCCAGGCAAAGAAGACGAGCTGGCCGCGTTTCTCGTGGGCGCCCTGCCGCTCGCGCAGGCCGAGCCCGAGACGACCGCCTGGTTCGCGATCAAGATCAACGCCTCGACGTTCGGGATCGTCGACGCCTTCCCGGACGCCGCGGGCCGCCAGGCTCATCTGGAAGGCCCCATCGCCGCGGCGCTGATGCAGCGTGCGGCCGATCTGCTCGCGTCGCCTCCCGACATCAAACCGGTCGGCGTTCTGGCTGCCAAACTTCCGACGTAGCCCAGCCGAGCGCGCGGCTGCCCGACCACCGGGCAACATCAGGCGCCCGGCACACCGCCTGGCCCCCGCGTGGCCGGGGTGGCCTCGAGCTGTCCGTGCCTGCGAAGCGAGACGCACCGCCGCGGTGTGACCGACATGGTTGCTGTCATTCGCGCCCCGCCGGTCAGCGCTACGGTGACGAGCGGCGCCGCGGCGGAGAAGTCGCGTGCGGTCTGCCCGCCGCGGGCGGCCCAGGTGCGGATCATGGAGATGAGCGCGTCGTCGCTGGCGGGCCGGCGACCCGTTCCCCGGTGGCGTAGGTGACTCAGACTTGGTCGCGCCCGTTGATGCAAGCGCGCGTCTTGCCCTGTTGCCAGAACATGCAAAGCTACGGGGAGGGTCACAACTGCCCCGGTAACGACTGCGCTGACCTCTACGAGGTCCGGACAATGGACACCTACGGCACGACGCACTGACGACCCAAGAGGCTAGGACACTCCCGCGATGAAGCGCATTATCGGCCTCGGTATCGGCGGGCTACTGGCGCTCGTCGTCGGCCTCGTCTTGCCGCACCTTCCCGACTCGGCGTTGCGTAACATGCCGGTTAACGGCTTCAAGGTTCTGGTCGACCCGTCGTTCCAAGGGGCGGCCGCGTGGTGCTTCGTTCGCCATCCGTCCGAGCTTGGTAACAGCCCGCGCGCGATGGTGGCGCAAGTGTCGACGTTGCGGTCGTGCGCTAATGCCTACGAAGTGATGAACCTCGGCGCGTGGCTCGTCGTCATCGGCGCGCTCGCGCTAGTGGTCGCCGTGGGCGTGCTGATCCTCAGCCGGATACGCCGACGCCCGGCCCTGGACGTCCGCGCCGTCTAAACTTGTAGGCCAATCCGGCAACCGCTGGTCTCGGCCGTTGACATCGACGTTCTCGACCTGCGGGTCACGCAGGTAGGCCGTGACCGGGCCCAGCTCGTAGCGCTGGTCGTGCACCGCGCGGGCGAGTTCCTCGAGCTGGCCGCCGGCGGAGGCGGGCAGCTGGCCGGCCCGCACCTGGTCTTCTAGCCAGCGCCGCGCGGTCTGCCGGATGACCGGCATGACCTCGGCCGGGCTGGCACCGTCACCGAGCCGGACGCCGGTCAGCGCGATAACATCCGCCACGCCGGCGATCAGCCGCGGATCGCTCAGCCCCGTCCCGGGCGGATCAGGCAGGCCGCGATCGCCGTTGCCGGCGAGCCCGGCGAGGTATCCGGGGTCCGGCTGCCACGGCTGGCATCCGCTGAGGTGCTCCGGCAGGGCCGGCGGCCATTGCAGCGTCACCGCCGGCCTCCGTCCTCCCGCAGAACTCGCCAGGTCATCGCGGTCCTCCAGGCTCCAGCCAGCCCGGCAGGCAGCCACCGCGGCTGCCCGGAACCCGGTCCGGCGTTCCGCACCCTACGAGCCGGTTGTGAGCACCCCGTAAGCGCGCCGTTAGCGCGCACCCCGCCGCGGTCAGAACACCACTCCCAAGGATCACCGGCATAATGTCGATGACAGGCACCGACACGAATGATCGCGACCTGGATCGAAGCACCGGCCGGCGCCGCGTCGAAGGCTGAGGTGTCGCGCCTAGCTCTGGGGAGCCTCCGCGGCCTTTACCAGGCCGGCCACGATCACCGGGTACAGGTTACGCAGCGATCGGTACACCAGGCGGCCCAGGATGGTCCGGTCCCACGATGCGCCCCAGCGGATGAGGGTGCCATCGGGTGACGGGGTCAGCGTGACCTCGGCCCGGTAATTGCGCACCGGGATGCCGCGCAGGACGGTGTAGGCCAGCCGCCTGCCAGGCTCGACGTCGAGGATCTCCTCAACCGAGACGGGGTACCGGAACCCGTACCGCTTTGACCCCTCCAGCCAGTAGACGGCACCCTTGCCGTTCGCGGCAGCGTCGCCCTCGCTGCGGTAGCCGGCCTTGCGCCATGGTCCCCACTGCGGGTACACCATGACGTCGCTGAGCAGGGACCAGACGACGTCGGGCGGCACATGGGCAGTCTGCTCTGCCGCAGCTTCGACCTTGCGCATATACAGGTTCTACCGTCCGCCGGTCAGAACCTACAAGAGCAAGCCGAGTTCCGTGTCCGCCGCCGTGACCCGCCCCGGCCCTGCGATCTCAGATCGACAGGTCGGCGACGCAGCATCTGCTATGCCGATCTCCGAGCGCGCAGATCGCCGACTCGGCTTCTGCCGAGTCCTGAAGGCTGACGGATCGAGGAGCCCCGAACATTTGGTTATGTGCACGAATGATGGGCGCGCCAGGAAGCTATTCGGCTTGGGTGTCCTGGCACCGCCAGTCCTAGGCTAGAGCGCATGACGCTTGCATCCGGTATCCCCTCAGACGAGCTCGATCCCGGCATCCGCCCCCAAGACGACCTGTTCCGGCATGTCAACGGCCGGTGGCTTGTGCAGACCGAGATCCCCGCCGACCTGGCGGGCTACGGCTCGTTCCGGATTCTGGCCGAAGAGGCTGAGAAGGCGGTGCGCGAGATCGTGGAAGAGGCCGGGTCGGCACCTGAAGGTAGTGAGGAGCGGAAGTTCGGCGCTCTCTATGCCAGTTTCATGGAAGCGGACCGGGCAGAGCTGCTCGGCTGGCAGCCGATCAGTCAGACGCTCGCGGCGGCTCGAGCTGTCAGCTCCATTCCTGAGGTGCTCAAGACGCTCGGGCGGCTTGAGCGACTGGGAATCGGGGGTCTGTACCGGCTGTTTGTTGACACCGACCCTGGCAACCCGGAGCGTTACCTGGTGTTTTTCGAGCAGGCTGCTATCTCGCTGCCGGACGAGAGCTACTACCGGGGGGAGCGGTTCGCTGGCGTCCGCGACGCGTTTGTTGCTCATGTGCAGCGCATGTTCGAGCTGGCCGGGTTGCCCGAAGCCGGCCGGGCAGCCAGACGAGTGTTCGCGCTGGAGACGGCGGTGGCGGGACACCACTGGGACCGCGTCGCGAGCCGTGACAGCGAGAAGACGTACAACCTGTTCACTTGGACCGGCGTGCTGTCTGCGGGGCCGGATCTGCGCGAGTGGCTGGCGGCCCTGGACCCGCCTGCCGGCGCCTTCGACGAGATCGTGCTCCGCCAGCCGAGCTTCAGCACCGGGCTGGCCTCGCTGCTCAGCGAGGAACACGTTCCGGCGTGGCGGGACTGGTTGTGCTGGCAGGTTATCCACAGCGCCGCCGGGTACCTATCGGAGGCGTTCGTCCAGGAGGATTTCGACTTCTACGGCCG
Organism: uncultured Actinomycetota bacterium; assembly: GCA_963787665.1. Taxonomy (GTDB): domain Bacteria; phylum Actinomycetota; class Actinomycetes; order Streptosporangiales; family Streptosporangiaceae; genus JAJYUU01. The sequence continues at coordinate 758,259 of CAWBDZ010000011.1, read as the reverse complement.
CACCTTGAGCGGCACCCCGGAGCTGCGTGAGCGCTGGAAGCGGGGTGTCTCGCTGGTGGAGGGGGCGCTGGGGGAAGCTGTCGGGCGAGCCTATGTCGGTCGGCACTTCGGGCCCGAGGCCAAAGAGCGGATGGATGTGTTGGTGGCCAACCTCCTCGAGGCATACCGCCAGAGCATCGAGGAGCTCGAATGGATCGGGGCAGACACCCGCCGGCGGGCCTTGGACAAACTGGGGAAGTTCACGGCGAAGATCGGCTACCCGGTCAGGTGGCGGGACTACTCCAGCCTGAGCATCGAGACGGATCTCATGGCCAACGTGCACGCCGCTCATGCTTTCGAGTTCCACCGCCAGTTGAACAAGATCGGCAAACCGATCGACCGTGACGAGTGGCACATGACCCCTCAGATGGTCAACGCCTACTACAACCCGGGAATGAACGAGATCGTGTTCCCAGCCGCGATCTTGCAGAATCCGTTCTTCGATCCCAACCGCGACGAGGCGGCCAATTACGGAGCGATCGGCGCGGTCATCGGTCACGAGATCGGCCACGGCTTCGACGACCAAGGTTCCAAGTACGACGGCGACGGCAAGCTCACCGACTGGTGGAGCGCAGCGGACCGGCAAGCGTTCGAAGCCCGAACGCGGTCACTGATCGAGCAGTACAACGGCCTGGCGCCGAAGCAGACTCCCGACCAGCATGTGAACGGAGCGCTGACGATCGGCGAGAATATCGGGGACCTCGGGGGCCTGGGGATCGCATGGCAGGCCTATCTGGTGTCGTTGCACGGCGAAGAGGCGCCCGTAATCGACGGCCTGACCGGCGCCCAGCGCTTCTTCCTGTCGTGGGCTCGCGCCTGGCAGGACAAGATCCGGGACGAGGAAGTCATCCGTCGGCTCGCCATCGACCCCCATTCCCCCAACGAGTTCCGTTGCAACCAGATCGTGCGCAACCTCGACGAGTTCTACAGCGCGTTTGATGTCTGCGTTACGGACGAGCTGTGGCTTGAGCCCGGAGCTCGGGTCCGTATCTGGTAGCGAGCGCCACGGTCCAAGACAGCCACCGGCAGTCGTGACCGTCGCCTGCAAACGATCTCGGCCGGGTGGTCGCGGTCTGCCTTGGCCGCGCCGGTTAACCCGAGTCGGCGACCGCCGCACTCGGCGCAGACCACCGTTCGCGCGGCCCAGCCGTGCCCGAAGGTCGCGAAACGATTCCAGCCGCCGTCAGGCGAGCCGTTCTCCTTGAAGCCGGACATCGCCATACGATTCCGACGTGCCACAAGATTCCCGTCGAAATAGAGCACGTCACGCCGCACGCCGAGACGAGCGATATCAGCTTCGAGAACACCATCGCCTTGTGCCCGACGTGCCACACGCGCTTTTGACGGCCGCCAGCGAGCCGAACTCCAGCGTGGTACCACATTGGTACTATGTGATCATGGCGATGAATCTGCGGCTTGACGACGAAGACAGCGCTCTGCTGAAGGCTCTGGCGGAGGCGGAGCACGTCTCGCTCCACGAGGCTGCGCTACGAGCGATCCGGCGCAGCGCCCGTGAGCTCGCGCACACTGACCGAGTGCGCGAGGCGACAGCCGAGATGCTCAACCGGTGGGGCGAGGTACTGGACAGGCTCGGCCGGGCATGACCGATCCCGCTCCGGGCACCGAGTACCTCAGCCTGGAAGACCTGCTGGATCTGGTCAACGCGCTGGGCGTCGGCCCCGTCCGTGATCTCGGCCTGCTCGACTCTGCCTGCCACCGCCCGCAGGCGAGCTTCTTCGGCCAGGACGCCTATCCGACGCTGCCAGCAAAGGCAGCCGCGGTGATGCACTCCCTGGCTTGCAACCACGCGCTCGTCGACGGCAACAAGCGGCTTGCTCTGCTGGCCACAGTGGTGTTCTTGCGAATCAACGACTACACCCTGGACCTGACCGACGCCGAAGCATTCGATGTCACCATGTCCGTCGCCGCTGGCCAGCTAGATGCCGACGGGATACTTAAGCGCCTCCGGCTCGCGCAGGCACCGCCATGACCATCAGCCCTATGCATCCTCGCTCGCGTGAAGCCGCACGCTAGTGCCGCCGTTCGGCCGTCTGTGCTTTGCTAGCCGCTGCCAGTCTCCGGGATGAGGCTTGCTGTTCCTGCCAGTCGGATCGCAAGCGACGGCTGGCTCTCGTCTCTTACGGCGAGCGCCTCTGAGCCCGGCGGTGCCGGGGCGGCTTCGATCCGAATGCGCGGGCGCTACCCCAGCTGGTCGCGGCGGCGTGTCAGGTAGGCGATCTCGGCGGTGTTGCCCGCCAGCTCGATGGCTTTGTCGTACGCCGCGCGCGACTTCTGACTGCGGCCCAGCCGGCGCAGCAGGTCGGCACGGGTCGCATAGTAGGCGTGATAGCCGGCCAGCTTGTCCTCGAGACGGTCGACAGCCGCCAGTGCTACCTCCGGGCCGTCAATCTCGGCCACCGCGACCGCCCGGTTGAGGACGACGATCGGCGAGCGGTCGATGCGGACGAGCTGGTCGTAGAGGGCGACGACCTGCGACCAGTCGGTGTCACGCACGTCGCGGGCGGAGGTGTGCACGGCGCTGATCGCTGCGAGGATCTGGTAGCGACCCGGAGCCACCCGGGCGGCCAGGCGCTCCCGGACCAGCCGGTGACCCTCGGCGATCAGCGCGCCGTCCCAGGTCCCTCGGTCCTGCTCGACGAGCGTGACTAGTTCGCCGCCCGGCGAAACCCGGGCGGTGCGGCGGGCCTCGGTGAGGAGCATAAGCGCCAGCAGCCCGGCCACCTCACCGTCCTCCGGCATGAGGGCACGGATCAGGCGAGTGAGCCGGATCGCCTCGGCTATCAGGTCGTGACGTACGGGATCGGTGTCGGGGCCGGTCGCCAGGTAGCCCTCGTTGAAGACGAGGAAGAGGACGGCGAGTACGCCGGAGACGCGTGCCGGGAGATCCTCCGCGGACGGCACTCGATAAGGGATGCGAGCCGCCTTGATCTTGGCCTTGGCGCGGGTGATCCGCTGCCCGATGGCGGGCTCCTGCGCCAGGAAGGCGCGGGCGATCTCGGGTACGGTCAGACCGGCGACCATGCGCAGCGTCAGCGCCACGCGGGTCTCCATCGCGAGCGCCGGGTGACAGCAGGTGAAGATCAGCCGGAGCCGCTCGTCGTCGATGGCATCGAGAGGCTCCCGCGGGTCGTCGTCGTGCAACAACTGAGCCTCCTTCTGCTTGTCGTCGCGCTTGTTCTCGCGCCGGATCCGGTCGATGGCCTTGCGGTTGGCGGTGGTGGTCAGCCAGGCGCCGGGGTTGGGCGGTACGCCGTTGGCCGGCCACCGCTGCACAGCGGTCGCGAACGCCTCGGCAGCCGCCTCCTCGGCGATGTCGAGGTCACCGAAGCGCCTGGTCAGGGAGGCGACCACCCGCGCCCACTCGTCGTGGTGGGCCCGGCTGATCGCCTCCTCGACGTCGCTCACTGGAACGGCCGCACCTCGATCTTCCGATCGCAGACCTTCGACGCCTCGGTGGCGAGCTTGAGCGCCACATCCAGATCGGGGGCCTCCCACACCCAGACGCCGGCGAGGTACTCCTTCGACTCCACGAAAGGCCCGTCGCTGAACACCGCCTGCTCGCCCCGGTTGTCGATGACCGTGGCCGCGTCGGTGTCCGCGAGTCCGCCCGCGAAAACCCAGTAGCCCTCGGCGATAAGTCGTTCGTTGAACGCGCTGATGGCAGGCCGCCTGTCAGTGCTGCCGGGATTGCTCTTGTCGTCGATCACGGAAACCAGGTACTGCATCGCTGATCATCTCCTGTGCTTCGGGGGCGCTCCTGATGGGCGCCCGCTCGCCCTTGCTACGAACGCCTCCGCCCCGATCCGACACCACCTCCCGGATTTCTTTTGAGGACGTTCTGCTACGCCTGTTGTGAACGATCCGACAGCGACGGTATTTCGTCCCGGGATTCGCAGTCCGGGTCTCTCCGGACGCTCAGCCACACCAGGGGGATGCGGCTGCGATTCCTTAGCTTTGGCGGCACGCCCATGGCGATGCGGCCGAACGCCCGGTCCGCCGTCATAGTGAGCCCTTCCGTCCGCTATTGGCCCGCTGACACAGAATCGGCGCATATCGTACTGTTTCGGTCGGGCGGGCTGGCCGTTGGGAGTGGTCATTGTGGGTTTCTTCTCCAGACTGCTCATTCCACCCGGACTGCGCCGCGCGTTGCACCCTGGCCGCGCCGTCAAACCGGTGATGACACCGAAGGTGGTCAAGAAGGGCCGGCGCGCGCTGCACCCGGTCGACAACGCCGTGTACACCGTGGAGCGCACTATCACCACGACGTTGCGGTCGGGCAGGAAACGGCGCACCACCACCAAGGTCTGGCGGCATGGAACATGTCCTGTCAAGCATAGGAGCGCCCAGGCGGCGGCTCGATGCCGCAATCCCTAAGCTCCCCAGCCCAGGCCGGCGCGCGCGTCGAACCGTCCACCATTGCCGCACACGGTGCTCGCCGGGCCGACGGCTGTCCGCTTAACGGGTGAGCGTTTCCTTCGGGCGCACGATGCAGAACTCGTTTCCCTCCGGATCGGCAAGAACAGTCCACGACTCATTGCCGGTCTGGCCGATGTCAACGCGGCGTGCTCCCAGGGCAAGAAGGCGGTCAATCTCCTGATCGCGGTCCTCGGCGCTGCTTGTCAGGTCGACATGCACGCGGTTCTTGACCGTCTTTGGGTCGGTGACCGGCATGAAGCAGATCCCGATGGCTGCGTTGTCGTCAGTCCCGATGACGATCTCGCGCTCGCGCTCAGACAGGACCTTCCAGCCAAGCGCCTCGGTCCAGAACCTCGCTAGCGCAGGAAGATCGTGGGCGTCGATCACGATGTGATGAAGGTGTACAGGCACACTGACAGTTTGCTAGCGACGCCATCGTGGGCCATAGCCGACTCTGGCTTGAGCAGAAACTCGTAGTTCCGGAGACGCGAGCCGACGAGGCCCGCCATGCAACTCGGGCGGGGCTGGCGGCCAGCCAAGAGTTATGGCCCAGCCCCTGCCCCGGCCATGTGCGGCTCCACGTCGTGACCGTACTCGCGCAACGCCCGGCCGGCCTCTTCGGCCGACCGGACCAATCGCCCTGTAACGAGTTTCCTTCGCGCGGCCGTTCCGTCGGACAGCGCAGCCGCGGTGCGGGCGTCGGCTGGTAGCCGGGCGGCGACCGCAACGCCGAGCGCGGACTCAATTTCCCTGGCTGAGTGCGGGCCCGGCCCTGTCACCAGGAGCACGACGCGTCCGGTACCGCCGAGCATTCGCGTCAGCATGTCGATCCTCGAACGGGCCGCCCATACCTGGCGCAGCGTAGGCCGCAGCACCACGACCACGGTCCGGGCGGCCAGCATTACCGGCAGCGGCTGGGCGTCGCCGGCATCGAGCCGCCCGCAGTCGGCAATGACGTCGGCTGCCTCGGCTGCCAGTGTCTCCGCGATAGCCGACCACGCTGACCCCAGGCCCGTCGCCTGCCGTGGGTCTGTCATGCCCGGCAGCAGCATTCTTCGGCGGTCGGCATCGAGCGGGATCAACTGGCTAACCAGGATGGAATGTGCGGCCTCAAGCCCGCGACCTGCCTCGATCGCGTGCTCTGTCAGTCCTTGCCGGGCCGGCAGCTGACCGCCCAGCAAGCCCGCCAGGATGTCACCGCCACTCGGGTCGCACTCCGCGAGGATGACCGACGACGGCCAGGTGAAGGCCAGTCCAAGGGCAGCCGTTGTGACCCCAGGCGCGCCGCCAGCCGACATTAACGCGTAAATATCTCCCATGGTCAGCCACTCCGCTTCGTCACGATCAGCGCGAACTGGCCGGTCGATGCCTGCTCCGCGACAGCCGGGCCGTCGGACGCGCGGACGATCAGATCCACCACGTCGAAGCCGTCCTGGTCGGTAACCGCATTCACGCCGGCGACAATGGCCTGGACTGGCGAGGCGAGCGCCGGGACGCCCCCGTTCGGCCCGGCCGCGCCTTGATCGCCGGGGGTCGGAACGAGCAGCACGTGATCACCTGCAGACAGGCCGCCCGCGGGCAGCAGAGCTGGCTTGACTGCGACCGGCACGAGTTGCTGGCCCGGTGCCGGCGGCTGCCGCGTGGTCAGATCGGCCGGGACCAGCAGCGTCCCGGGCCGTAAGCCCACGGCGGCGATTTCACCGACGACCTGATCTAGCTGCACCGCTGGTATGACCTTGACGCCAGCTGAAACCGTGACGCTCGCCTGAGATAGGTCGGCTGCCGTAATCGGCGCACCCGCCGGTACCGACGCCGTTACCAGCACGACGGGCACAGCATGATCGGCATGGCGGTACGCAGCGACGCTCAGCAGGGCGCCCGTTCCCGCCATAATCCCCGCGAGCGCGATCATCGCCGGCTTGCGGCGCCGGGGCAGCGCGGGCAGCCTCGCCTCTGACCAAAAGCGCCTGCTGCCGATTGCCCCGTTCGGCGAGATGTCGGGCTCGGGAAAGAAGGCGCGGCCAATGTCTGCCGGAGACTGGTGCGTCATGGGCTGGTCACCAGGGCCTCGCCTTGGGCCACCCGCAACGCGAAGCTAACCGGCAGCGGCAGCTCGGCCGTCAGCACGCCGCCCTGCCCGCCTGAACCGGTCCAGCTGATCCGCCAGGTAACAGTCACAGATGCCTGGAAGGCGTTTTCCGGCTGCCCGGCGGAGGGCTGCTCATAGGTGTAAGAACAGTCTGTGTGCTGCTGCTGTGCGGGTCGGCCAGCGTTGTAGGCAGTTCCCGGGCCGATGCAGCTCACCGGCGGCAGCGCGCTACCTGGATCGAAGGTGAGTCGCGAAGGAGTCGCGGTGACCATGGCCCACACTGGGCCGGCGCGGACCGTGACGGTAACCGGGTGCCAGTGAGCAGCCGGGATCCAGAACCATTCCGGCAGGCCCACCAGGCCGTCCTTGGCGCGTGGCGGCGCCGTAGCAGGGTCAAGGTATGGCACGCGAAGCTCGCCGAGTGCCTGCTCGAGCAGTTCTCGCGGAGTGACATCGGGTACCCCCGTAGCTTCGCTGACCAGCCCGGCCTGAGGTGCCGAGTGTGAGGTGCCGCCAAAGCACGTGAGCAGCGCCCAGCCAAAGCCCGCTGGCGGCGGCCATGCGAGTCCGAGGCCCGTCGCGTGCGCCTTGTCCAGCGGCATGATCGTGCAAGTGCTGGTCACCGAACTGCCGCTACCACCGCTGCCGGTGCCACCGCTGCTGCCGCTGGCGGCGGAGCACGGAACCGGCACCACGTTCCCGTCTATATATGGGCTGCAAGTTCCGCTGCCCGCCATTGCCGGAGCTGCCGACGCTGCCAGCAATACTGCTGTCAGCGTGGCGAATCCGGCGAGTCGGCTCAGGAGTCGCATGGCACGTCCTCGATGAGCTGGAAGGTGATGAGCCAGCGACCGTGCACCAGGTCAAGCCTGGTCACGATGTTCTCGTCGGGGATGCCAGCCGTTCCGGGCACGGGCAGCCCCGAAGTCGCGCTCCGCAGGCCCATTGCACTGGTGTTGTCGCAGTCGTGCACGAACGCGCGCCGCCCGTCGATCCTCACGCTGAGGACGTGCAGCACGGTTTGCCCGTAGAACCGCTCGCCCTTCGCCCAGATGGCGCGCTCGGTCTGTACGACGCCCGCGATGCGCGCGGCCGTGAGGTACGGCCGCAGGAACCGACGGGCGAGCGCCGCGTCACCCGACAGATCGGCTGCGTGCAACGCTGCCGTATAGGCGGCAAAGGCGGCGAGGACCTGCTCACGCGGCGTCGGCGCGCGCTGCATGGTCGCGGTAGCAACGTCGGCTGACCTCGGCGGCAGCCGGACCAACCCTACGGCGCTAGAGCAGGCGGCCAGTGTGAGGACCACCGCGAAGCTGCAGAGGCTCGCTCTCGCGAACGAGCCCCGCGGCGGCTGGCGATCGCGGTGCATCCGCCGTTCGGCTCGGCGCCGGTACGTCATTCCGCGCTCCTAGGCTTGTGGCTGACCGGGCAATGGCATGGCGCGCAGGGCGGCTTTCGGCCCGCAAGCCAGCCATCTGCACCGTATGGCGGCTGCGTGAGCGGGCGGTTAGCGCTGCGTTAGCCCGCAGGTCGGCGCGGGTCGGGCTGTGCGACGGCATGGCAGTCGGCCAGTGGAGCTAGGCGGAATGCGCCGGTGTCCGGATTCTCGATGACCAGGCCAGCGTCAGTCAGCGCCTGGGCGACCGCCTGCGCGCCCGAAGCAGCAGCCAGCAGCAGCGAGTTAGGAAAATCGCGCTGGCCGCCCTGCTCGGCGAGCGTCCTCAGGGCCTGGCGCGACTGGGGGCTGAGCAGCTGCCAGGCAGTGTCGAGCCGTCGGCTGACCGACAGGTCGCCAACCACGAGCTCGCGCATGAGCGCTCGGCTGTCGGAGACGGCGCGAGCCAGCTCAGACACCTTCAATGCCGGGCTCGCCGCCAACCGGGCTCCCGCGATCCGCAACGCCAGCGGAAGTCCGGCACAGGCGGTGGCGATAGCCGCTGCCGCCGCGGGCTCGGTCTCGATCCGGCCAGGTCCGGCGATCTTGCCAAGCAGCGTCAGCGCCTCATCGGTACTCAGGCCGCCGACGCAGACGCGGCCTGCGCCCTCCAGGTCCGCGAGCAGTGAATTGCTGGTAACCAGGACGGCCGACGCCGTAGTCCCCGGCAGCAACGGGCGGACCTGTGCGGCGGTCGCGGCGTCGTCAGCGACCAGCAGTACTCTCCGGCTGGCCAGCACCGACCGGTATAACGCGGCGCGCTCGGACACCATGGCTGGCACCCGCACAGCCGGCACACCGAGAGAGCGCAACAGCTCGCTCAGTACATCGGCAGCCTCGCGCGGTTGTGCCAGGCCGCCGAGTGCCGCGAATAGCTGGCCGTCAGGAAACGCGTCCCTGGCCAGGTGGGCCGTCTTTATGGCCAGCGCAGTCTTCCCCGCCCCTGGAGGCCCGGTTATCACAGTGACGGAGAGGTCGCCGGGGGTCACGCTGCGACCGATCGCTTCGATCGCAGTAAGTCGACCGGTGAAGTCGGGCGGCGAGGCCGGCAGCTGGCACACCGGCGCCCACGCGGGGCGCGAGTCTCGGCTGACGGCCAGAACCCGCGGCCGGAACTGCAGCTCCGGGCTGTCTGCCAGGATCTGATCGAGCATCAGCCCGGCCTCCGGGCCCGGATCCTGCCCCAGCTCCCGTACCGTCAGGTCGCGCAGCCTGCCGTAAGCCTGAAGCGCGGCTGCCTTCTGGCCGCATCGGTAGAGCCCGAGCATCAGCTGAACATGCGGATGCTCGCAGAGCGGATCGGCGGCGATGAGTGCCCTGATCTGCGGCAGGATCTCCCGGTGCTGCCCGAGCGCCAGCCGTGCGTCGATCAGTAGCTCGCCGGTGTCTCGCCGCAAGTGCTCGAGTTCGGCGGCTATCGGCCGCATCGGTGCAGTGTCGGGGACGTCGGCCAGGGCCGGCTCATGCCACAGGCTGCATGCCTGCTCGAGCAGCCGAGCGGCGTCGTCCGGGTTGCCTTCCTCGAGCGCAGCCCGGCCGTGCCCGGCGAGGATCCCGAAGGTATCCGCGTCAAGCTCGCCAGGGCCGATGCGGACCTGGTAGCCGGACTGGTGGGTGACGAGCCGATCGTGCCCGGCTAACGCTCGCCGGAGGTCACGCATCCGGACTCGCAGCGCTGTCTCGGGATCAGCTGGCGCGCGTTCGCCCCAGAGCGCGCTGATCAGCAGGCTCCGGGTCGGCGGCTGGCTCGCATGCAGCAGCAAGACGGCGAGCGTGCTCCGCTGAGACGGCCGGCTCAGCAATAGCGGCGTGCCGTCGTCCGCTTCCGCTGCAACCGGCCCGAGAACGCTGAACCGCATACCGCCGGCTCCCGAATGTGCCTGACAAACGCGATGTCTCTCATAAGTTGGCAGACACCATACTTCGCCGCGCGGTTCTCACAGCGACAACTACCGGATTCTTCCGGGCCGGAATGAACCTCGCGTGGTCAGCTGGCCGGGCGGCCGCGACTTCGGGCTTTGCGGCCGTGAGGCAAGGTCGCGGCGAACAGGTCTCCCGACTTAGCGACCCGGTCGAGCACGTCGCCAGCGGTGAAGACGAGATCGGTTGCCTGTTTGCAAGCCTCAACCTCGTCCCAGCTGACCGGCGTGGAGACGGTGGGTTGTGATCGGGCCCGCAGCGAGTATGGCGCTACGGTGGTTTTCGCGGAGTTGTTCTGACTCCAGTCGATCAGCACCTTCGCTGGCCGCAGGGCCTTGGTCATCCGCGACACGATGAGCTCGCCGTGCTCCTGCTCGAGCCGTTCGGCCAGGCCCTTGGCCAGGTCGCTGGTCTGTTCCGAGCTCTTGCCGCGCACGGCCGCATAGAGCTGAAGCCCTTTCCCGCCGGAGGTCTTCGCAACCGGTTCCAGCTTCATGTCTGTCAGCAGCGGGCGCAGCAGCAGCGCCACCTGGCAGCATTCCACGACTGTCGCGGGCGGACCCGGATCAAGGTCGAACACCAGCAGGTCCGGCTCGCCGCTCGACGGGTACCGCCACATCGGCGTGTGCAATTCGAGCGCGGCAAGATTAGCTGCCCAGATCAGCGTCGGCAGGTCCCCGCCAATGATGTATTCGATCGTTTCGCGTGACTTCGTCGAGCCTGGCGATGCGATCTCCGCGGTCGGTACCCAGTCCGGGTGCGCGGGCGCGTTCTTCTGGAAGAAGAACTTGCCGTCCACGCCGTCCGGATACCGCTTGATCGTCACCGGCCGCCCGGCGATGTGCGGCAGCAGCACCGGCGCGATCTGCTGGTAATAGTCGATCACCTGTGCCTTTGTGAACCCGGCTGCCGGGTACAGCACCTTGTCCAGATTCGACAGCACCAGCTTCTGGCCCTCGACCTCGACCGTGACTTTCCGGGCGTCAGGGCTCACGGATCACCTCCGATGGCTCCTTGTCCGAGCGCAGGCCCTTGTAGGACGGCGCGCGCAGTCTTCCCGTCCTCGTCCATTGCGCAAACTCAATCTCGGCCACCAGCTCAGGATCAACCCATTGAGCGTAACGGGCATCTTCGGCCGGAAGCGGTGTCACGAATGGCGAGGTGGCCCGGCGCAAAGGCGCCAGCCTCTGCCCAAGTGTCCGCAGGGTCTGCTGAGTGAATCCGGTCCCGACGTGCCCGCTGTACACCAGCTCGCCATTGTCGTAGACGCCGACAAGCAGCGAGCCGATCTGGCCTGAACGGCCGCCCTCGCCTGGCTTCCAGCCGCCGATGACCACTTCCTGCCGGTGCACATTCTTGATCTTGCGCCAGGCGTGCGACCGGCGGCCGGGCTCGTACCGTGACTCGGCCCGCTTGGCCATGATGCCTTCCAGGCCGTGCTGCTTCGACACGGCCTGCAAGTCCGCTCCGGCCTCGGTCGTGAACGACGGCGGTGTCTGCCAGCTCGCGCCGTTCAGGTCAATGCCCTCCAGAAGCTGCCGGCGCCGCGAGTAGGGCTGGTCTAGGAGCGGGTTGCTGTCCAGCCAGAGCAGGTCGAAAGCCAGGTACGTCACCGGCACCTGGGTGGCAAGGACTCTGGCCTGCGCCGCCGAGCTGATGTTCATCCGCTGTTGCAGTGCCTCGAATTCCGGCCAGGCCCCGCCAGCGAGAGCCACGATTTCGCCGTCGAAGACGGCCTGCCGGCCACCGGCCGCGGCGCCAAGACCAGCAAGCTCGGGGTAGGCGTGGGTGATGTCGCGGCCGGTGCGCGACCTGAAGCTGACAGCGCCATCGTCGGCGAACGCAAGCGCGCGCAGGCCGTCCCACTTCATCTCGTACGCCCAGCCTGCGTCGCCGACGGGCAACTGGCCCGCGACCGCCAGCATCGGCCGCAGCTCGGCAGGCGGCGCCTGGCGCCCGGTGTCGGTCACACCCTGATCATTCCCCGTCGCGCCTTCCGCCAGCCCGTCGCCCCGCCCGCCAGGTCTTCGGCCCCGCCCGCTGCCCGCGGTCCGGCCCGGAAGGCGCGCTGCCTCGCTGCCGCCTTGCCTGCGCTTGGCCACCATACGGTGTGGGTTTCCGCGTTTACCGCCTTCGGTCCGCAGCCTTACCGTCCCCTTGACCAGGATCCCAGCACGGGGCCTGCGGTCGGAAAGGAAGCGGAATGAGAATCCCACGTATCAGGCGCAGGACGGTCGTGTACTTAGCTGCATGCGTTCTCGCGGGCGGCGGACTGTCCGTCGCGGGAGCGGCCGTGCTGTTTAACGGCACTATCAACGGGACGGTGGCTAACGCTGCCGCAGCCGAGCTGGCCTTTGCCAACCAGGCAACGACGGTCTCGACGGGCGACGGCAGCGGCGTCACTTGCGCGCAGAACCTTAACGGCTCCGATGCCTTCACCTCGGGCTTCGACGGCGCCTTCACCACCGATACGCTGACCATCGGTAATGCCCTGCCAGGCTCGGCGTGCACGTTCACCGTGGACGTGTTCGCCTCGGACCCGTCGACCGTTGTGCAGGACATCACCTGGGCGAACACCGGTGGCGCTGGCGTGACCTACACGGCGACGCTTGCCAAGGCCGACTGTGATGCTGCGCTCGGCACTGACCCCGGCGGCTCGGTGGCCGTCACCTTCACCGTGACCGCGCCGACCACAGGGTGGACCGGGGGCGCGACCGGCGCCATAACCGCGGACGTCCAGGCTGTCTCGACGGGCCAGTACGTGGCCGGCAACTGCAACGGAGCCTGACGATGATGAGGAAGCGCACCATCGCCTGGCTAGCAGCCAGTCTCGCGGGCGGCGGTCTGCTGTCCGTAGCCTCCGCGGCTGTGGTCTTCAGCGGCACTCTCGCCGGCTCGGCCAACACGGCCAGCAAAGCGGCGCTGTTCTTCAAGAACGGAAGTGAGGTCAACAAGACTGACGGCAGCGGGGTCATCTGCAGGCAGGCGCTGACCGGCACCACCGAACCTGCTGGCACGGCGCCGTCGGGCTACTCAACAACGGACACCTTGGACGTTGGCGTGGCGCTGCCTGGCAGCGTCTGCACATTCACGGTCGGCGTCATCTCGTCGGCTCCAGGCATGGTTCTGCAGGACGTGACGCTCGTGAACACGGTGAAGACCGGCACGGCCACACCGTTCACTGCAGCGCTCGGTAAGGACTGCAAACTGCCGGTCTCGTCCAACACGGCTGCGGCCACAACAGTTACCTTCACCGTGACCTCCCCGACCACGGGCTGGGTCGCTCGTCAGCTCGACAATTTCGGTATCGGCAGTGCTCTGCAGGCGACCCCTTTCCGCCAGTACGTGGCCGCTAGCTGCAGCTGAGATTCAGGCATGCCCAGACAGACTGGCGGCCCGTTTGAGCCGGGCCATGCCACCCGATTTTGTCCGCAGGCGCTGTTCTAAGTCGGGAGTCCTAGCCCATCGTCTTCGCGCCGTCCAACGACTCCCTGATGATGTCCGCGTGCCCGGCGTGCTGTGCAGTCTCAGCGATGATGTGGAGCAGGACGCGGCGCGCCGACCATCTGACACCGGGCTCGAACCACGGGGCCTGCGGCAGCGGATGACCTGCGTCAAGGTCAGGCAGCCTCGCGACTAGCTCGTCTGTCTGGTGCGCTACCGCTTCGTATTGCTCAGTCAGCCCGGCCAGCGTCTCGCCCGGCAGCATGCGGAAGCCGTCTAGGTACGCCTGAACGGCCGAGTCGTCGTCCCATGTGCTGCTGCCCATCGCATGAGCGCCGTCGGTGATGAAGCCAGCCCAGCTTTGCTCCACGGCTGTGACGTGCTTGATAATGCCGCCCAGGCATAGCTCGCTGGCCGTCGCGCGCTGCGCTGCCTGCTCGTCAGTGAGGCCGCGGACGGTCTGGAGCAGGAATGCCCGATGCTTATCGAGCGTCTGCACCAGATCCGCACGCTCTCCGGTCAGGGTTCCGGGTTCAGCAGTGCTCATGATCATGACCTCCGGCGGATCGGCGATGAGGCGCTCCCCTGCCTCTGCACCCACGCTACTGACTGGGTATGACAACCGATGGCGCCGTCCGGCCGGATTCAAGACGCGCCAACTGGGTACCGGTCAACAAGCGAGACGTCATCCTACTATTAACATCTATCTAGTAGGTTTATCGCTTGGAGGATCCGTTGGCGCTGCCGGACTTCTTCGTTGCGGGCGCGCCGAAGGCCGGCACGACGGCCTTGCACTCAGCGCTAGCCCGACACCCTTCGCTGTTCATGTCTGCAGTTAAGGAGCCCAAGTTCTTCCTCACAGACGGTCCGCCGCCTGTCAAAGGCGGGCCGGGCGACGCCAAGACCTTCCGCGAGCATGTCTGGCGGCGGCCCGACTACGAGGCCCTGTTTGAGCCGTCTCCGAGAGGCGCGCTCTGCGGCGAATCGACGCCGTTCTACCTATATAGGCACGATGCCCAGGTACGGATCCGCGCGCTAATCCCGCATGCACGCTTGATCATCGTGCTCCGGGACCCGATCGAGCGCGCCCATTCGAACTGGGCGCACCTGTGGTCGTCGGGCCTGGACCCGATCGGCGACTTCGTCCGGGCCTGCCAGGCCGAGGAGCAGCGGAAGGCAGCTGGCTGGGCAGACTTCTGGCACTACAAGGAGCTCGGGCGGTACGGCCGTCAGCTCGAGCGGCTCTACACGGTGTTCTCGCCCGAACAGGTATGCATCATCCGCTACCGGGAGATGCTCGAGGATCCGCACGGCACGCTCGATCGCATCTGCCTGTTCCTGCACGTCGATACGGGCGTAATCGGCGAGGTGCCGCGAGAGAACGTCACGGCGCACCCGCACGAGACCCGGCGGCACCTGGCAATGTCCAGGCTGGCTCGGGCTGGCTCAGCGATCACCGCCCGGATGCCGCGACAGGCCGGCTCGGCGCTGACCGATCGGCTGGAACGCAGCCTGCAGCAAGGAGCCGCGCCAAGGCGGCCGCTGACCTGGGAAGAGCGAGCTCAGCTGATCGGTGAATTCGAGGACGACGTGGCCGTACTGAGCGCGATCACTGGCCACGACTTCAGCGACTGGGTGCGTCCCAGGGAGAACTCTGGTGGTCTCGTGGGTGCGAGGCCAGCGGGCCAGTCCCAGGCCCGCAACGGGCGGCCGCGAGAATACTAGTCATCCTGCTGCGAAGCCTGGATCGATTCAGGGTCGGACCGGCCGCAGCTCGGTGCGCAGCTCGTGCCGTCCGTCAGCGCGGGTCAGCTCGTAGTAGATCCGCTCGCGGCCGTCTTCCATATCCACGATAGTGACATAGCGCAGGCCGCCTGCTCCGGCGCTTGACTGGCCGACCGGGGAAAGGCCGACCGCAGTCAGATCAACCGGCGAGTTGCCGATCGCGATGCCCGTGCGTTCCTCATAGTTCTCCGCCACGCTGGCGCGGCCGTCGTAGTACGCCACCAGCCGCTCGGTCTCGAACCGCACCGCGCTGACCCGGACGCCGCGCGAGTCCCAGGCACCTGGCCGCGCCTGCAGCGCGGTCCCATGCCAGGTCCAGGCGATCCCGTCCGGGCTGGTGGCATAGTCCGTTCGCATCCGGTCAGTGTTGTCCGGATCATCGAGAGGATGAACTGAAGCCCACAGGTGCCAGCTGCCGCCGTGCCGGACGATGACCGGATCTTTCACGGCCGAAGCAGCGTCACCGGGCAGCACTGTGGTGCGCTGGCTCGGTTCGAACTTGTCCGGGGCCGACGCTTCCAGCAGCTCGACTCGCCAGTGCTTGGTCCCCGGCGTCGCGCAGCTCAGGTAAAGGCGCCAGGTCCCGTCAGGAGTCAGTACCAGGGCTGGCCGCTCCAGCGACTCGGCATCCATCTCCTGCTTGCCAATGAGCTGGATGGTCTGGAACCGCACGCCGTCAGCCGAGCGGGCGACTGCGACCGCGTAACCACGGCCCTGGCCCACCGGCCTGCGCAGCCGATAGGCCAGGAAGATCTCGTCACCGGCGAGCACGGCGCTAGGCGCACCTGCCCATGTCCCTGCTTCAGTTCCCGGTGCCGCGATAGCCAGCTCGGACCGGTCTGGGTCGGGCGCCAGCTCGGCCGGCAGCGGCGGGGAATCGTCGGTGATCACCTAACGAAGGGTATGCGACGACTTAGCCGACTTTCGCCGCTCGGCCTTCCCAGAACGGCGCCCGGAGCTGCCGCTTGAGGATCTTGCCCGAGCCAGTTCGCGGCAGGTCGTCCAGGTACGAGACCGACCGCGGGATCTTGTAGCTAGCGAGGTGCAGCCGGCCGTAGGCGGTGATCTCGTCCGGAGATAGCGAACTGCCCGGCGCGAGCACCACGGTGGCATGCACGATTTCACCCCATTCCTCCGAGGGAATCCCGAAGACCGCGACGTCGTAAATCTCCGGGTGCTGCTCCAGCGCCGCTTCGATCTCGGCAGGATAGATGTTCATGCCGCCGGAGATGATCATGTCGGTCTTACGGTCGCAGATATACAGGTAGCCCTCGTCGTCCCAGTAGGCGATGTCCCCCACGGTGTGGAAGTCGCCGCGCCTGGCCGCCTCGTAGCTGTCCTCCTGCTTGTAGTACTCGTTGAACACGCCCTTGGAGCGCACGTACACCTCGCCTGGATGGCCGGGGCCGGTGCCGGCGACTTCGTTACCGTCGTCCTCGAACAGGACGATCTCGGTGCCGGGGGACGGCTTGCCACACGAGCCCGGCTTGCGCATCTGGTCCTTGGGCTCAAGCACGCAGTCAATGCCGAGCTCGGTCGAGCCGTAGATCTCCCACAGCGATTCGGGCGGGAAGTCAGCGACGTACCGCTGCTTCAGCGCGAAGCTCCACGGGGCCGCGTTGGCGACCATGACCCGCATCGATGACCGGTCGTAACCTGACTTCACCTCCTCGGGCAGCGCGCAGACCTGCCGGATCAGCGCCGGCGCGGAAAAGGTCGAGCTGATCTTGTAAGTATCGACGAGCCGCAGCCAGTCCTCGGCGTTGAATTTGCGCTGCACGACGACTGTCTGCCCGAATGCCAGGCCGATAGCCATGAACGCGCTCGGGCCGCTGTGATACAGCGGGCCCGAGGTCAGGTAGATGTCGTCGGGCCGGTAGCCGAACAAGCCGATTAGGGCGAGCAACGCCTCCGGGTCAGCGCCGTAGCGGACCGCCCCCTTCGGCTTCCCGGTGGTTCCGGACGTGTAGATCATCGTCGCGCCCCCGGCCAGCTCGTCGCTCAGCTCCGGCGGCGGACTATCGGACGCTCCGTCGATCAGCTCACTGCCGAGCATGCCGTCGAGCGCAACCCCGTTAACAACGATCACGTGCCGCAACTTCGGCAGGTCGCCGACAAGCCCCGAGAACAGCTGCGCATACTCCGCGTCCACGTAGGCAATCTCGGCATCGGAGTGGCCGATGACATACCTGGCTTCCTCCGCCGTGAGCCGGTAATTCAGCGGCACAGCCACCGCACCGATCTTGCGGGTCGCCATCATCACTGCGACGACCTGAGGCGAGTTCGGGCCGCACCAGATGATCTTCGTACGTGGCCCGGCGCCGAGCGCGGCCAGGGCGTTTGCGACCCGGTTCGACTGTGCCTCGAACTCCGCGTACGTCCACTGGACGATATCCCCGTTGCCCTTGTCATCAATGACGGCGAGCTTGTCCGGCTGAGCCCCGGCGTAGACCGTCAGGATGTCTGGCATTGCACCTGCCCCTCATGAGCTGCCACTGAACTTCCAGATACACCTTTACCGAATGACGCTCGGTTGTCATCATCTGGGCGCCGGTTTTCTGCCGGCCCACGCGTGCGGCCGGACGGATCCGCAGCCTTAGGACGGCTGAGCCAACCGCAGCGCTGCGGCGACGAGGCGATCCGCCCGGACCGCAGATCGCGGCTCCTCGACCTCGGTCTGCGCAACGAGCTTGTCCGGATCCTGACCCGCGCCCTCGGCTTCCTCTTTGCCTCCGGCGGCGAGCCAGCGGCTCAGCTGAGCTGCGTCCACCTCCGGGTGGAATTGGACGGCAAGGTGCCTGCCCACGCTGAATGCCTGCGCGCACAAGTCGGTCCGGGCCAGCAGCCGCGCCTGCGGCGGCGGAACGCACAGATCACCGTGGAACTCCAGCCACGGCCCTTCCTCGATCAGACCCGGGTCCAATGTCTCCACGGTGGTCCAGCCGATCTCCATATGCGACGCTGCCTCGACCCGGCCGCCGAATGCCGCCGTCAGCGCCTGCGCCCCGAAACAGATGCCAAGGACCGGCACGCCTGCCGCATCGGCTGCGCGAAGCCAGCCAAGCTCGTCGCCGATCCACTCGCCGACCTTCTGCTCGTCATAGATAGACCAGGCCGCGCCGAGGACGATCACATGGTCAACACCGCCCAACGCAGGCAGCGCGCCGTCACCGGGGAACAGGTGGACGATGAGCTCGGCACCGCGGCCGCGGAACGCATCGGCGATGAATCCGGCATCGTCGATCGCATGATGCTTGATAACGACCACCCGCATCTGCGCCTCCCGTGCCCGTCAGCCTCATCCCATTGTGAGGGGAACGGGGCCGTGCCCGCACTCGCGGCACCGGGCCGGCAGATCGGGCCGTTTCATATTCGCGTGTGCACCCATGTCGCGGTCATTAGGCTCCGCATGCACGCTGGATGTCGGGGGGCCGCCGCATGGACCGAGACTGGCCGGATTCGGACTCGACGTCGAACCACGGCTACTCCGACGCGGACGCAGCGGCTCTCTACGACCTGCTGAACCCATGGGATCCCGCCCGCCTTCCGAGTGACGCGTTCTACGAACAACTAGTGATGGCATCGGAATCGGTGCTGGACGTGGGCTGCGGCACCGGCGCGATGCTCCGGCGGGCCCGCGAGCTAGGGCACCGCGGTCGTCTGGTCGGGCTTGATCCGGACGCGGCCGCGCTGGGTCGGGCGAGGGAGTGCGCCAGCATCGAATGGGTGACGGGCTCGGCCGCGGACGCTCGCTGGGACAGCCAGTTCGACCTGACCACCATGACCAGCCACGCCTTCCAGTGCCTGGTCAGTGACGAGGTGCTGGCCGCGTCCCTGGGCGCGATTCGCACCGCGCTGCGCCCTGGCGGCCGGTTCGCCTTCGAGACGCGGCATCCGGCGGCTCGCGCCTGGGACAGCTGGGTACCGGCGAACGCGATCAGCATCATCGACGGCGCTGGCCGTTCGCTGCGGGTGTTCCACCAGGTCGAAGCGGTGACCGGCGACATTGTCTCGATGACTGAAACCACGGCTGACAGGGACGGCAGAGCGCTTCGCACGGATCACGCCCGGCTGCGCTTCCTCGATCAGGTGCAAATCAACCGGCTGCTTGCCGACGCTGGTCTCGCCGTCGAGGCCCAGTTCGGCGACTGGGGCCGGAATCCCGTGACCACGGCCAGCGAACAGATCATCACCATTGCGCGCCGTCACTGAGGAGAGGAAATCCAGGTGCGCCCGGCTGCCGGGACCCGCAAGGATGTGACATGGCCTGGACGCTGACGAGCAGCCTGGATGACTTCCTGACCGCGACAGGCGAGCACCTGCGCGCCGAGCCGGTGCTGAATACCGTGCTTCTCACGGTGGCCGAAACCCTGCGACAGCGCGGTGCATCGGCGTTCGGCGACGAGGCGCCGATGTTTGGCTGGCACGAGTCGCCCGACGCCATGGTGGACGGCGCGTTCCTGCAGACTCCCCCGTTCCCCGTCCTGATCGGGCCGCTCCCGGCAGGCTCAGCCGAATCACTGATGAGGTTGCTGACCGCCGACGGCAGGCCGGTGGCGGGCGCGAACGTGTCCCGCTGCGACGAGGCCGCCGTCAATGCGGCCTGGACAGCGCTGACGGGAGGCGCGACCGGCGTGCACCACCGGATGCGGCTGTTCCGGCTTGGCGCGCTGACGCCGCCGGACCCGTTCCCGCTAGGCATGGGCCGGCTGGCAGACCAGGAAGATCTTGATCTCCTGGTGAGTTGGCATGCCGCCTTCGGGGCCGAAACCGCCGCCGGCGCCGCAGAAGACACACGCCGGACCGTTGCAGACCGGCTCAGCCATGGCGGTCTGATGCTCTGGGAGGCCGGCGGTGAGCCGGTGGCGATGGCCGGGCTCACCCGAAATGTCGCCGGAGTGGTCCGGGTGGCCGCGGTCTACACCGTGCCCGGCCACCGCCAGCGGGGTTACGGCGGCGCCATCACGACCACGGTCAGCCAGGCGGCGCTCGATGACGGGGCAGCGGCGGTGGTGCTGTTCACCGACCTGGCCAATCCGACCAGCAACGCGCTGTACCAGCGGCTGGGATATCAGCCAGTAGGTGATCGCGTGCTACTTGACTTCCAGCCGCCCGTCACAGACCGGACCGCTACCTCGTTCTCAGCTGCATGAGAATCGCAGTAGCCGGCGGATCCGGCACTCTCGGCAGGCACATTGTCCGCGCGCTCGCTGGCCGGGGCCATGAGGTGCGCGCCCTCAGCCGCGGCAGTCAGGAATTCCCGGTGGACCTGATATCCGGGGACGGCCTGGCCATGGCGCTGGACGGCTGCGCCGTGGTGGTCGACGCCAGTAACGCCGGCTCGCCCAAGCGAGCTGCACTGGTGCTCGGCCAGGGTTCGCGGCAGCTGCTGACGGCCGGACAGGCGGCGGGTGTTGGCCACCACGTGTGCGTCTCCATCGTGGGATGCGAACGCTTCGCGATTGGCTATTACCAGGTCAAGACCGAGCAAGAGCACATTGTCGAGAGCGGTCCGCTGCCGTGGACCATCGTCAAGGCGACTCAGTTCCACGAGCTAGCCGCTGCCGCCCTAGCGGCGGCTGGCCGGTGGCGAGTGCTGCCCGTCCCGCGGATGCGCCTGCAGACCGTCGCGGCCGCTGAAGTTGCGCGCGCGATCGCGGACGTAGCCGAAGGTCAGCCGCTGCGGAACCGCCTGCTCGTGGCCGGCCCGGAAATGGCCACCGCTCGGGAGCTCGCCCGCACCTGGAAATCGGTCACCCGCCGGGCCGCCCTGATGGTGCCGGTGCCCGTGCCGGGCAAGCTCGGCCGGGAGCTTCGGGCCGGCGGCCTGACGACGGACCACCCTGATGTCCGCGGCACTCAGACATTCGCCGACTGGCTGGCCGCCGAGCAGGCCGGATGAGGCCGGAACGCACGTCAAGCACGGTGCCTAAGGCGCGGCAGCCGCGGCACCAGCCGCCTAAGGCAACTCAGCGACCGAAATAGGGAGTACTGCCGATCCGCGGCACCGGGCCTTACCGGGAGTGTGCATGGTGCGGGCCGAATCAGAGGCCCGGACTCGAGGAGGAGAACATGCACCCGTACCTTACCCAGGCGGTGGCAGCCGAGCGGGGCGCGGATTTCCGGCGCGACGCCGCGGCGAACCATACGGCCCGGCTTGCACGGGCAACGCGGCGCGGAGCCCGCGCGGCGGCATCCAGCCCCGTGCCCGCGATCGCGCAGGGCCCGGCAAGCCCCGCTTGCCAGTCAGACATGTCACGCGCGGCATAGAGCCGTGGCGTCCGAGCAAGCACGGCATCCGCCGGCATCGGCCAGCCCGGCCGATCGCCAAGATGCCGTCTACCAGCCGGGCAGGCCTGGCCACCGGCCAGGCCTGCCGCGGCCTCAGTCACCTTTGACGTTGACAAACTGGCGCAGCGTATGCCGGATCTCGACAAGATCCACAGCGTCCGCCATCACCTGATCCACATCCTTGTACGCTGCCGGAATCTCATCCAGGAACGCGTCGGTGTGCCGCCACTCGATGCCCGCCATCGCTGCATCAAGCTCCGCTCGGCTGAACTTCTTACGCGCGGCCGTCCGGCTGAACATCCGGCCAGCTCCGTGCGGGGCCAAATTCAGCGCGAGGCGGCAGCCCTTTCCGGACACTACGTACGACTTCGTGCCCATAGAGCCAGGAATCAGGCCAGGACGGCCCGGCGAGGCGTCAATCGCTCCCTTCCTGGACAGCCAGACCTTCTTGCCGAAGTGCTCCTCCTGCGTCGTGTAGTTGTGATGGCAGTTCACTCGCTCGCTTTCGTGCACTGCACTGCCGATCCAGTCCTGCAGGCAGTCGATGACACGGTCCATCATTTCCTCACGGTTCAGCAACGCGAAGTGCTGGGCCCCACCGCAGGTCCCGGATGTAGGCCCAGAACTCGGGCGCGTACGCTCCGGCAGGTAGGCCAGGTCGGCGTCGGGCAACTGGATCCAACTACGGCACACGTTCGTCGGCCTCACGTCCGACTCCGGCTCCCCAATCAAGGAAAGCGGTCGGCTCGCGGGGCCCACACCAACTTGCGCTCCAGCGAGCCAGCTGACAACCCGGCCCACAGCCGATGGCCGACCTAATGGTGATCTCGCCAGCTGGCCACCGCGAGTCACTGAGCACTTTCGGCCGGCGCTCGCCACACCACCGGCTAGCCGAAGCGGAAGCTGAACCCATACCCAGCTCCTAGCAAGCTGGATTCGAAGGGGTCGGCCGCCGATGCTCCGCGCGGCGCTGACCATATAGAGACTCACGCCTTTCGTGCGGGAAGGACGATCCACGCGCTTAGCCTCGGATGCTTACCAAACCAGCTATTCGGCGTCGTGGCAAATAGTGGCTCATTATATCTGTTATTGGTATGTTGAGTTATGTATACGTTCTTCGATGTAACCTTCGTTATCACACCCGCGTGCGAAATCTTGGACCAACGCTTACTTGTCCAGTCGGCATAGATAATGTCACCGGGCTTTGCGTCCAGTATGTATTTCAGGAAGTGCGCTCCTTGGCGATAAAAGAAGTCGGCATTGTTATAAGAATTCGCCCATGAATAGCTAGTCTCCGTAATTCCCGCTGCGGCATGAAATTGGTACCAATACCTGTCGTCATGTTTCTGCGTAATGGTAAAAGGGGCCGTATCCTCCGGCATTCCGCCGCCGAAATGCAGCGCTCTCGACACGAAATCTGTGCAGTCATCGCCGAAGCCTTTCTCGTCCTTGTGGGTGCCCGGGTAGGCATGGTCCTGTGCCCACTCGATCTCGGCGCTCTGATTCGAGCAGTCGAATCCACCTGACTTGCCGCCATCTGATGCCGAAGAGCAGGGCCACGAGTTCTGGTTTGACTCGGAGCCCGCCAGGAATTGTCCCGCGCTGTTGGAAGCTACGGCTGCGGGTGCACCACTATCCTCGGCCGTCAGTGTCGGTCCGTCCAGCGCGTCGGAGAACGCATTGGCTTGATCAGGTTGGCCGACAGGGCCGAAAGCGGCATCGGCGTCAACCTCGCCCGTCAGCTGTGGAGAGCCGCTAGAAGCTGAGAAGCTAAGGAGGAGATCGTTCTCAGCCTGGCCAGGCACGTCGACGGCTGTCCCAGAACTAGTGTCGATGGTCGTGAATGTCTCGGTGGCGGTAGTGAACTCCGTGAAGCCATTCCCAGCAGACGGTATTACCAGGCTGTCTGACAACGACGTCGTGTCGTTAGAGTCCTGCTGGTCGTTCGCGGCCATATCCGCGACCATACGACTATTGGTCAGGTCCTGGTTTGACAGCACGGCGCTGACGACAGTTGCCTGACTATCACCGGCCAAGGCAGCATCGGCGTTTGCCGCTTGGCCAGTGTTCAGTTCATTGACGGCGTCCAGATACTGGTTGGAAGCCTGCGTGTATGTGGATGTACCAGTAGAAATCGACACAGGCGTTAGTGATCCGCTCGCCACCGCCGGACCAGTGCCGAGGGGATTGGTCGCCGTGACGCTAATGGTGTAGGGCGTCCCATCAGTGAGACCAGTCAACGCGGTTACATTCTGTGACGTCGTTGCGGTCGCTGCCACGGTCGAGCCCACCGATGCCGTGACCGTGAAAGTGGCGGCAGCATTCCCCGTTGCGTCCACGTAGTTCCAGCTGCTGGGATTGCCCCAGCTCACAAGCACGCCACCGTCTCCTGGTGTCACGTTGAGGGAGGTCGGAGCGTCTGGAACGGCGGGCGTAATGTAGCCAACGGTCAGCACTGGCAGTGAGCCCCCGCCTACATTCGCCGTCGGCGAGTAGTAAGAAATGCCGGTACCACTGGGGCCAGCCGCCTGAAGTATGAGGCCGTCATTGGCAGAGCCCGCAACCCAACTCTGCACGAATCCCGTGATGTCCCATGTGCCCTGGCTGGCAGGTGCGGTTGCTGTGACGGGATTCGGAATAGCAATGGCAGCCAGCGCCGGACCGGTCGCCGCATCAGCAACGTCAGACGACGCCTGGTACACGTCAAGCGGCGTGGATAGACAGGAAGTTCCGGTGAGGCACCCTGCCTCGGCTAGCTGCAGCGTGGCGCTGACTATCTGCGAGCCCACTGGAATGCTAGACACGTTGAATTTGAGGCTAGATGCCCAGTTATTTGTTCCATTAGATCCAGCGTCGATAGTGCTATTGCTGCTGAGCGGGCAGTCGGAACCCGAACAGGCCCCGCTGTCACTGATGGCATCCATAGCAGTGATCGAAGACCCGGTGATCGTGGCGGTCGCAGTCGCGGTCGGCGGGGGAGGCGCCGCTGCCGTGTTGATTGTGAATGTCTGTGTGGCAGTTGGCGCCGAGCACACTCCCTGGTCGCAAGCCTCCATATACCACTGGTACGTATCGCCATCAGTCAGGGTGCCTGCAGTTACCGGCCACGATAGGCGCTCGCCACTCGATGCTTGTCCTACAGCAGTCGGCGAGCCTCCAATAGGATTCCCAGCCGAATCGAACAGAAAGATCTCACCAGTCGGGCTATCGCCGGTGGAGTCCTGGACGATTCCCGACAGAGTCGGGCTGGTCGTATCTGTGGCGGCGCCTTGGAGATAGGTGGGCACAGGGGGGACCTGCGGTTCGAAGTACATGCCGACGACGGTGACCTGCACTTTCAGTGTCCCTGAACTATCGTTAGTAACAGTTTCCTGACCGGTCGGAGAGATGCTCGACAAGAGGCTGTCCTGGAACGATACGTAAGTCTGGCCAGTGGGTGCGGCAAAGTACATGCTCGGCAAGTGGGGGTCAGTGCCGTCCCCGCGGTAGACATCAAGGTAACCCGAAGCCGACGTTGCGGTGACAGCCACATTCTCAGCGACCTCGGCCACGCCCGTGGCCGGAAGCCCGGCTGCCCCCGTGACCTGGAAGGTCACGCTTGCGTTTGCGGCCAGCGTAACTCCACCGCTCTTGGAGCCGTAGACGATATCCGGTCCGATTGGCACGTATTCTGCTTGAACAGTAGAGGTCGCAGGCGGCATGAAATAGCCCCGTGTCACGACTATCAGGTCCACGGGACCTCCGCCGTGATTGGTGACGGTCACCCGCCCGGACGCCGACACGGGCGCATAAACCAGGTTGGAGTAGTCCAGTCCGGACGCATAGCGGACCACGGGCTCGCCAGAGTCGGTGCCACCAGCCGCATATGCAGTCAGGTAGCCGGAGCTCACAGCGTTGAGCGCCGACAGCTGGATTACCGCGGTATCAGCGCCGCTGGCGATGCCGGCTTGCCCGGTAACCTGGAAGGTGACGCTGCCGCCGGCGGGGATCTGCGCCTGCGGTCCCCCCAAGCCTTTAGTGGTGTCGACGATCTTCTTCAAACCGGCTTCCGCATAGGTGTCGCCCGGCTGTGAGTCCGCGTCGCCCGTGAAATATCCGACAATCGCCACCTTCAGATCGAGACTCGCTGACGTGTGATTTGTGAGGCCTATGGTTCCGGCTGCGCTGACCGGGATCGTCTCCGTCTGGCTCGTGTCCACCCCGAGCTGCGTTCCGATGCTGGGAACATTCGAGTCGCCGGTGTCCGGGTCGTAAGCAGTCAGGAAGCCACCATTGGCAATGACATTGAGGGCGTCAAGGGTTGCCACCACGGACGTTGCGTCGGCCGGGACGCCGTCCCCGCCGGTTACTCCCACGGCGAGGCTGGCGCCGCTGGCAAGCTGCTGCGCCGACGACTCGCCTAGTCCGGATCGCGTGTCGAGCACTGCAACAGACGGAACGCTGAAAAACTGGCCAGGCGCACTCAGCAGTGGCGGCTGAGCGGAAGGATTCGGTGTACCCAGCGTCACGGCGGCGGCATGCGGTGCCGGTACTAGAACCACCGCAACAAAGCAACCAATTCCGATCAAGGCACAGCCGAAACCAATTGAGCGCACCGTTAGGACTGGCCCTACACGCTTGACCTTGCTATATCTGACTATAAACATGCATATCCCTGTCATCAGTGAAATATATAGACGTGATGGGAGACTCTGTCATCATCCGACCGCTGAGGTCAACCTCACAGGAGCTAGACCCGACTGTCGAGGTTCCCTACGAAAGGGGAGCGCCCATGGCCCAAACCCGCCGATGACAAGGCCGATGACGGCATGCTGAAGGAAGCTATGCGCACATGCTTTGACGAAGCAAGCACGATGTGTGAGGCGTGCCGCGAGAAGCGAACCGGCTGCGAAACTCCATCGGTCAGAGCACGTCACGGACTCGGCGCTGAGTGGTTTCTGCCGCAAATCCTGTTCGCGCGTACCCTCGCCGGGTGCTGTCTAGGGCTCCACCGTACGGGCGCGTGGCGGCAAGCCGAATGCGCGCCTTGCCTGGACGGCTGGGTTCGGCGGAACCGGCCACAGACCGCCGTTGATCTCGACAGCTGCCCCTGCCGAGAAATGCCGGTCAACCCAACGCGGATCCGGAACCGTCGGATCGCTGGAGGCTGCTGAGGTGACCCTGTAGCGGCTCCCGTTGCCAGCCAGGACTATGACCTCTGTGTTTCCGCCGGCCGTTCCCTCCAGCAGGGTATCGCCACGGCGAGCGTATTCCCCACACGCGGTCTGCATCCCCACCCGCCACCCTGAGCCGTCGCGCCTGATCTCAATGATCGCCGCCGTGCAAAACACGCGTGGCTTAAGCTCTGGAAAGGCGTCAGTCAGGTAGCCGCCTTGGTTGCCGCCCGCAGGCGAGTCCAAGTAGGCCTCAATGGCCGGCAACATTAGCCGTGCTTGTGCGCGGTCAAGACCCGGTAGAAGCGGTCCGTGCCCCGGACTCCAAAGGATCATGGCTGTCGCCGCTGCGGCCAGCGTAGCAGCGCAGCCCAACACCATAGACCATGCCCGTATGCCCGTCATCGCGCTCCTCGGCCCCGCCGACCACGCTGGACAGTATGACGCAGTAGACGGCAGCCCATACGATTGCCGGTCGTCTGGTTGGACTCGTAAGAGTACGGGGATTCGCCTCAGCCCGACGAGCGTGTGGCGGTCGCAGGGCTGACGTGACATGGATCTTGCCGGCGACAGACGGTGACAGGTGTCCGGTTATTGGCCGCCTGGGCGGTTGTTGGCCGCTACGGCCGAGTCGTCCGGCCGGAGCTTGTCATGACGCTACCGCGCGCCGTCGCTGAGGTGCTGTCCGACCACGTTGTGTTCGAGATCGAGGGCATCGACCGTGTATGTACCGCAGATGCAGTACCCCGCCGGGCTGGTGGTTACGTGCACCGCCAGCTCGGCCTTCCGATCGCCTCGATCGCGCCGCTGGCGAAGATCACCGACGGGTTCGCGTCCGCGGTTGGCGGTTCGCGGTTGGCGGTTCGCGGTTCAGAAGCGCATCGCGTGGGTGGACTTCGCCCGGGACTGGCGCAAGGACGACATGATGCATGAGTACCTGGCCGCGTTCGAGGCGGTCGGCCAGACCGAGGGGCGCTGCTTCTGGGCCGGGCGCAGGATAAGTGCTGGTCCGAAAATAAGACCTCAGCTGGGCACGCGGCAGCGCCCGGCGGCGCGCCAGCGCCGACGGGTTCGGGGTAACAGCGACGGCGATTTAGCCGGCTGTGGCCGGGAGCTCGCCGGTGTCGGCGTTGATGGCCTGGATGATGACTTTGTAGCCGAGGCGCTCGAGGCTCTTGACGTGGTTGCGGGCCTGGCGGCGGGCGTGCATGCGCTGCTCGTAGTAGTCCGCGCCGAGGTCGATGTAGCTGGCTTCGGGGTCGGATAGCAGGGCGTGGGTGATGGTGAGGATGGAGTTGCCGGTGGCGACCAGGGCTTTCTTTTTGGGCATCCGCCTGGCCAGCCGCCGGTATTTCGCGCCCAGGAAGGACTGGGTGCGGCCGGCGCTGCTGGCGGCCTCGCCGAGGCGCCCTAGGGGTTGCCGCGGCCGGTGGCGTTGCTGCCCTTGCGCTTGCCGGCGGACTGGCGGACCTGGGGTGACCATTTCGCCCAGGAGACCAGGTGGGCGGCGTCGGGGAAGACGGTCATGTCGACACCGATCTCGGCGATGATGTCCTGCGCGCAGATGATGCCGATGCCGTCGACGGCGTCGAGTTGCTCCGCCCGGCGCAGGTACGGCTCGGTCAGCGCCTCGATCTTGCGGTGAGCGCCCCGATCTGAGCGGTGTAGTGGTCGATGGTGACCAGCATCATCGCCAGCACGCTTGCGTGCTCATCGGTGAAGAACGAGCAGTCCAGCGCCTCCTCCAGACGGCCGATCTTGCCGCGCATCTTGCCGCGGCCATGGCCGCGAGCGTCCGCGGGTCACGCTGCCCGGCTGCGATCGCGTCCAGCATGTCCCGGCCCGAGACGCCGTGGATGCCGGAGATCACGCTGGACAGTTTCAGGTGCCCGTCCTCGAGCAGTTTCTCCACTCTCTGCTTCTCGGCGGTGCGCGCCTGGGTGAGGTGGCGGCGGTAACGGGTGTGGGTCCGCAGCCGGCGGATCGGCTCGGGCGGCACGAAGCTGGAGCAGGTCATGCCCCGCTCGGTGATCCTGGCCAGCCAGACCGAGTCGGCCCGGTCCGTTTTGGGCCGGCCCGGCAGCGCCTTGACCTGCGCGGCGTTACACAGGTCGCAGTCGAACCCTCGTGACTCCAGCAGGAAGAACACCGGCTTCCAGTAGTCGGAGGTGGCCTCCATCCCGACCTTGGTGACCCCCCAGCTGCGCAGCCAGTCCGCTAAGTCCAGCAGCTCGCCTGCGGGTGGTCCCGAACGTCCGGGTCTCCTGCTGGCGGCGGCCCGGGCTGGTGTCGCTGGGCACACGGATGGTGACCTCGACCCCGGCCTTGGCGATGTCCAGGCCGGCGACCCGCTGCACGAACAGCGGCTCGTCTTGCACATCTTGCATGGTCAGCTCCTACGATGAGAGGGCAGTTGCGGTCGCGGTCGTCCGCGGGAGCCGGGGCATAGGTAAATCTGGTCCGCGGGCTCGAAGCACCATTCAGCGACCCTGAAGGTAAGGCTCCCGGCGTCAGACTCTTAGACGGGGTCAGGGCCGCCAAGCAGCAACGACGTCAGCGGACGACCGCGGCAACACTCTCCTCGCAAACCCCCGCGCCCGTGCGCGCAGTTCCGCCCCGAAACCGACCAGCACTGCCCGGCCGAGCGCGGCAGCGCCCGGCGCAGCCGGGCTCCAGCGCAACCGGCGACCGCGCGGTCAGCCGCCAGCAATTTTCACGCCGAAGCGGCGTCACCCGGGGGCACCGACGACTCTTAGGCGACCTGCTAGTGCTAAGACCAGAGACCGAGAAGCGCACGCTCGCCATGCTCCGGGCACAACCCAGCGGGTCCTTCACGGCGGCGCATACGCCGCACAAACCGGAAGACATCAGATTGCGCGCGGCCCTGGCCGTTCTCGCCCGCTGGCGAGTTTGATCCATCACGGCCAAACCCTGCGCTACGACTGCATCGTCCAGGGCGTCCGGCGTGTGGCGGAGCAATCTCAGCGCCTGCCGGTCTGCGATGAGGCTCCCCACAGTCGTGGCAAACCTGTTGCGTCAGCGTAACGATCCGGGTTGGGCCTGGATGGCAACCCCTTTGCCGGGGTCCGCTGCTCCTGATAGCGTTCCCAGTCCGATACGAATTAGATGGCTTCGTACCGCTATCTATGGAGGGTCCATGATCACAGGCCGTATCACCGCGATGATCGCGCTCGTCTTGTTCTTGAGCGCGGCGGCAAGCGGCGCCGTCCAGGCTCCTTCCGTTACTCATCGTCCGCGGGTCATCGGGTACATTTCCGCGCGCGGGCCTGGCACGGTGGTGCCGCTGCTCAATGGAAACCGAGCCGCGAAGCCGATCCACATCGGAAAGCACGTAGGAGACATCGCCATCTCGCCCGGCGGAAAGGTTGCTTACGTCGCGGCCGCAGGAACTGTGACGCCGGTGCATATCGCGACAGGCCGGGTGGGGCGAGCAATCCGGATCAGCCCGGGCAACGTCATGGTGGGCGATCTCGTCATCACACCGGACGGCAGGACGCTTTATGCAACATTGCCCGCCTCCGGGAAGGTCGTGAGTATCAGCACCAGGACGGGCGCCGTGAGCAAGCCGATCCGGGTTGGAAAGGATCCCTTCTGGCTCGCAATAACGCCCGGAGGCAAAACTCTCTACGTCAGCAACACCGGCTCCGGGACCGTCGTCCCGATCAGCGTGCGAACCGGCATTCCCGGCAAGCCGATCCGGGTCGGCCCACGACCCACCATGATCATCATTACTAGGGCTGGCGGGACCGCCTATGTCCTTACGTGGCGGCCAGCCGTCGTCCCGATCGCCACCGCCACCGATACGGCTGGCAAGCCGATCCGCACTGGCGACGAACCGCTGACGATGGCCATGACTCCGAACGGCAAATGGCTATATGTCGTAAATCAATTCGGCCGCGCCTTGACTCCGATTCGAACCGCGACGGATGAGGCCTACCGTAACATCTCAGCTGGCGGCAGTCCCAGCGATATCGTCGCAGCACCTGACAGCAAGACTTTCTACGTAGTAGATATCGACCCAGGCGCCGTCTACCCGGTAAGCGTTGCAAGCCGCAAAGCAGGCAAGCCCATTTACGTTGGGGCTCCCGCGCTTCTGGCCGCGGTCACACCAAACGGCAAAACGCTTTACGTGACAAACGACGGTCTGCCGCCAGCCTGGAGTGGCAGAACCATAACTCCGATCACGATAGCCTCCGGCAAGGCCGGAAAGCCCATTACCGTGGGTACGATGCCTGACGAGATAGTATGGCTGCCGCCCAGCAAGGCCGGCTAATAGACGAGTAATATTTCGGCGGCGCCACGCCGACCAGCGCAGGTGATGGCTGACCGGATGCGCGGGAGCACAGAAGATGGCGTGCAGCCGCCGGATCTCGTTCATCGTCAGGCGGTGGCATTCCTGCCCGATGGTGACCGGATTACCAGCGATTGTGCGGCCGGGGTGGGGAAAGTTGTCCACAGGCCGGTGGCCCCCTCTCTGGCCCGGTCACCGTCACCGGGCCCGCTGCCGGAGCCCGTTCCGGGCGGGGGCCTGCCACCGGCGCCGCAGACGGCCAGCCAGGCGCGGCGCACATAGCCAGGGTGACGTACCGGTACCACGCGATGGGCTTGCAGGCCTGATAGTGGTCCAGCGCGGTCTCGTTCTTGGCGGCCTGGAACGCTTCTTCCACCGCCCACCGGGCACCGGCGGCCCTGACCAGGTCGGCCAGGGTTGCGTGCCGGGGCGACCAGCACAGGTAATAAGCCAGCTCGTCGCTGGTGACCGACCGGCGGATCAGCAGGTGCCGGCCGTCGCCGGCGTCGGCGAGCGCCCAGTCATACAGGCGTTCGCCCTTGGACCCCGGCCCGCACGACAGCCGCTGCCAGCCGCGGGCCGGCACCTTCGCAGCGAGCTGATCGGCGCGGATCATGCGGCCGGGCCAGCGGGGACGCGGTGGTCGCAGGCCACCGCGAGCACGTAGCTGACCTTGTTGTTCTCCAGCCAGTCCCGCAATGGCCCGTTGCCGCCGTAGACCTCGTCAGCGGTGAACCAAGAGAACGGCAGCCCGGCCCGGATCGCCCGTTCGATCATCTTCTGCGCCAGCTGCGGCTTGGTGGCGAACTCGGTATCCTCGCCGATCCCGGCCGCCGCGCCGCGCTGCTGATCGCCAGTCCACGACTTCGGCAGGTACGTCCCAGTCAACCAGCACCCGCGTGCCCGCCACTGGCACCGCGTAGGCCAGGAACACCCCGACCTGGCAGTTGGTGATCTTTCCCGCCGTGCCGGTGTACTGCCGCTGCACGCCCGCGGACAGCCGGCCGGACTTGAGGAACCCGGTCTCATCAGCGATCAGCACCCCGCCCAGGTCACCCGGCTCGGCGGCCACGTAGCGCATCAGCCGGTCACGCACGTCATCCGCATCCCAGACAGCG
Source organism: uncultured Actinomycetota bacterium (assembly GCA_963787665.1). GTDB lineage: Bacteria > Actinomycetota > Actinomycetes > Streptosporangiales > Streptosporangiaceae > JAJYUU01. The sequence goes on along the minus strand of CAWBDZ010000011.1, from coordinate 726,236 downwards.
GCGCTCAGCAGCCGCTCCATCCCGTCCGGCGTCGCATCACCGGCGAACTCCGCCAGCGTCCAGCCCGTTCTTGCGCCCCAGCCCGAAGGCCAGGCCCAGCAGATACGACCACGCCCGCAGCCGCGGCTCCCGCCGCGCGAACGCCGGCGCCAGCACCCGGCCGAACAACTCCTCAAGCCGATCCAGCCAGCCAGCCGGATCCACATCCCCTATGCTCGGCGCGACGGCCGCAGCGCGATCCATCAGGACACTCACACCCAGATGATCACGAGGCGGCCATCACCACGTCACGCCGCCACGCCGATACCGAAGTGCTGCTGCCCTACTAGCCGCGCGTTGGGTACGAGAGCCGGGGTCGGAAAAGTGAGCGCCATCGAAGTAGCGGGGTTGGGCCACTCCATGGCCGTCTTTAAGGGATCGATGCGGCACAGCGAACGTGACCTAGACGCTGATCTTCTTCGACTTCGCATCTGCGCCACGGTCGTAGCCGGGTGGCGCCCTTCCTGCGCCAAATTCGCGTACGGCATCAGCGCCAAGGCGGGAACATAACGCCGGCCATACCCGAGGACCCACCAGAGGTTCTCGCGGGTCGGTACTACCCTGCGAACGTCTGTTTGCTAGCGGGGAATAGTATCGAACTCATGAACGAGTGCCTTCAGGGATCGCTGCTTGATCTGGACGGGTCACTCGGGCCCGGGCCGCTGGACGAGATCCGGCGCACCGAGCTGACCCACGGGGCCTGGGTTGACGTCCTTCCCGGCTGGCTTACCGGCGCCGACGAGCTGTTCAGCCGACTGCTCGGGGAGGTGCCCTGGCGGGCCGAGCGGCGCACCATGTACGACCGGGTGGTCGATGTTCCCCGCCTGCTGTGTTTCTATGCCGAGGACGAGCTGCTGCCGGATCCGATGCTGGCCGATGCCAGGGACGCGCTCGACGAGCATTACGCCGCCGAGCTCGGCGAGCGGTTCGTAACTGCGGGCTTGTGCCTGTACCGGGACGGCAGGGACAGCGTGGCGTGGCATGGTGACACGATCGGCCGGGCCAGCGCCGAGGACACGATCGTCGCCATACTCTCGCTCGGCATGCCGCGCCCGCTGCTGCTGCGGCCGGCAGGCGGTGGCGGACCGACGCTGCGCCACGACGTCGGCCATGGCGATCTGCTCGTCATGGGCGGCAGTTGCCAGCGCACCTGGCAGCACGCGGTGCCGAAATCCGCGAAGCCCACCGGGCCGCGGATCAGCGTGCAGTTCCGTCCGCACGGTGTCCGCTAAGCGCAGCTTGCCGAATTTTGTAAGACCACGGGCAGGCCTGTCCGAATGCACGGTTGGCGCTCTCAGCGTCCGGGCAGATAATGCGGGGTGACTGCCGACGATGCGAGTGCCACGGAGCTGGCCGGTCCGGACCTAGCCGAAGCTGGACCGTCAGGCGACGAGGTCATAGTGTCGCTCGAACCTGGCAGTGACCCAGCGACTGGAGCAATCCCCGGAGCAATGCAGGGCATTCTTGCGCAGACGGCGGCGTCGCCTTACCCCCCGATCGCCGACTACGCCTTCCTGTCGGACTGCGAAGTGACGGCGCTGGTGGCACCGAGTGGCGCGGTCGAATGGATGTGCCTGCCCCGGATGGACTCCCCGAGCGTGTTCGGCGCGGTACTGGATCGCGAAGCCGGAAGGTTCCTGTTCGGCCCGGACAACATCTCCGAGCCCGCGGACCGCCGGTACCTGCCAGGAACGATGGTGCTCGAGACTAGCTGGGATTGCGGCGACGGCTGGATAGTCGTCCGCGACTGCCTGCTCATCGGCCCATGGCGGCACGAGCACCCCGGCCGCAGCTCCCACACCAGGCCGCCGACTGACTATGACGCCGAGCACACGCTGCTGCGTACGGTCCGCTGCGTGCACGGAACGGTACAGCTGACCGTGGACTGCGAGCCAGTGTTCGACTACGGGCGCGAGCGCGCCAGCTGGCGGCATACCAAACGTGGCTACTACCAAGCTCAGATCAGCCCGGTCGACAGCGAGCTCACGCTGACCATGACTTCCGACATACGGATAGGGCTCGAGGGCCCAAGCGCGCGCTCGCGGACGCTGCTGCGCGAGGGCGATACCAGGTTCTGCGCCTTGTCCTGGGGCCGGGTAGGACCGCCGGAGTCTTACAAGGAGGCTTACCGGCGACTGGTGTGGACAGCGCACCACTGGCAGCACTGGCTGGCCCGCGGGGAGTTTCCCGACCATCGGTGGCGGAACCACCTTGCGCGCAGCGCGCTCACCCTCAAAGGCCTGACGTTCGCGCCAACCGGCGCCGTCGCCGCGGCCGCGACCACCTCGCTGCCGGAGACGCCCGGCGGCGAACGCAACTGGGACTACCGGTACAGCTGGATCCGGGACGCGACCTTCGCGCTCTGGGGCCTGTACACGCTGGGCTTTGAGTGGGAGGCCAGCGACTACTTCGCGTTCCTAACCGAGGTGGTGGAGCGTGGCCGCGGGGACATGCAGATCGTCTACGGCATCGATGGCCGGTGCGACCTGTCCGAACACACGCTCAAGCATCTCCAGGGCTATCAAGGGGCCCAGCCAGTCCGCGTCGGCAATAACGCTTTCGCCCAGCAGCAGAACGACGTGTGGGGCGTCGTGCTTGACTCCCTGTACCTGCACACCAGGTCCAGGGACCGGCTGGACGACCGGGTCTGGCAGATGGCTAAGCACCAGGTGGAACGAGTACTCGAGCACTGGCGGGAGCCGGACCGCGGAATCTGGGAAGTGCGCGGCACGCCGCGTCATTTCACCTCATCTAAGTTGATGTGCTGGGTGGCCGCCGACCGCGGCGCCAGGCTCGCCAGGATCCGGGAGGACGTCGACGCCGCACGCCGCTGGCAGCAGGCCGCCGATGAGATCCACGCCGACATCTGCGCGAACGCGCTCGACGATCGCGGCGTGTTCTGCCAGCACTACGACACCTGGGCGCTGGACGCGTCGCTGTTGCTGATGCCGTTGCTGCGGTTCCTGCCGCCCGACGACCCCCGGATCCGTGCCACCGTGCTGGCCATCGGGGACGAGCTGACCGAGGACGGCCTGGTGCTGCGCTACCGGGTGGAGCAGACCGACGACGGGCTGACCGGACGCGAAGGCACGTTTACCATCTGCTCGTTCTGGCTGGTGTCGGCGCTATCGGAGATCGGCGAGCATCAGCGGGCCCGGGACTTGTGCGAGAAGGTGCTGTCGTACGCCAGCCCGCTGCTGCTGTACGCGGAAGAGATCGAGGCGAAGTCGGGGCGGCATCTGGGTAACTTCCCGCAGGCATTCACCCATCTCGCGCTCATCAACGCGGTCATGCACGTGATCGAGCATGAGCAGGAGGAGGCCCGCCGGCTGCTTACCGGCACGACCGACCCGCATGGCCGGCCAGCAAACGCCAAGAGGCGCCGGAAGGACACGCTCGGCTAGTCGGCGCGTTCAGCCAGACCAGGTCAGGACTTCGCGATTGCCGCGGTCCGCGCGGCGGCCGCCGACACCAGGTCCGCGGGCGCTAGTTCGATCTCCAGCCCGCGTTGTCCGGCACTGCAGAAAACAGTGCTGTGGCCGAGCGCGGATTCATCCACGACGACCGGAAGCGCTTTGCGCAGGGCGAGTGGCGTGATCCCGCCCGTTACGTATCCGGACGCCCTTTCTGCGCGTGCCGGGTCGGCCAGCACGGCGCGCTTGCCGCCGACCGCTGCTGCCAGGGCCTTCATGTCAAGGCTCGCGCCCACTGGCACGACGCCGACAGTCAGCTGGCCGTCGACATCGGCGATCAGGGTTTTGAACACGCGGTCGGGTGGCACGCCGAGCGCCTCGCTTGCCTCCTGGCCATAGGAGGGATGGCGCGGGTCATGCGCGTACCGGTGAATGATGTGGGCGATGGCGAGGCTGGCCAGCAGCTCGGTCGCGCGGGTTCCGCCACGGCCTGCCATCTGGCGAGCTTACTGACGCGAGGACGGCCGGGAAGAATGAGGCACGATGAACACTGGTGATGTGACCGACTGGGTGCTGCACGTCGACCTCGATCAGTTCATTGCTGCCGTCGAGGTCTTGCGGCACCCTGAGCTGCGCGGCTTGCCGGTCGTGGTGGGCGGCGATGGCGACCCGAACAAGCGCGGCGTGGTGGCGACCGCTTCCTATGAAGCGCGCGCGTTCGGGGTCCATTCCGGGCTGCCACTGCGGACCGCGCTGCGCCGGTGCCCGGATGCTGTCTTCCTGCCGGTTGACCGCGGAGCTTACGAGGCGGTATCGGCGCAGGTGATGGCGGTGCTGCGCAGCCTCGACGCGGTGACCGAGGTGATGGGCTGGGATGAGGCGTTCCTGGCCGTGCGCACGGACGACCCGGAGGGTTTCGCCCGGCTCATCCAGGAGCGCGTCAGGGCGGCCACCGAACTGGACTGCACAGTTGGCATCGGCGAAAACAAGCTGCAGGCCAAGCTGGCCACGAACTTCGGGAAGCCGGCTGGTGTCTTCCGGCTGACCCACCGGACCTGGTTCGAGGTGCTCGGTAACGAGCCGGCCAGCGTGCTGTGGGGCGTCGGCACCAGGACCGCTGCGAAGCTGGCGGAGCTGGGCATCCGCACGGTGGCTGAGCTGGCTCAAGCCGATATCGCGGCGGTGGCCGGGCGGTTCGGCCCAACGATAGGACCGTGGCTCGTGCAGACCGCGCGCGGCCTCGATCCGTCGGTGGTGACCGACGAACCGTACGTGCCGAGGTCCCGCAGCCGCGAGGTCACCTATCAGCAGGACCTTGCGGACTGGGAACGGGTCCGGGCGGAGATCGCGGTTATCGCCGCGCGGGTGGCCGAGGACGTGGCAACCGAAGGGCGGCCAGCCGCACGGATTGTGGTGAAGGTGCGGTACCGGCCGTTTTTCACCAGCACGCACGGAGTGCCACTGACAGCGCCAGCCAGCGACCCGGAAGTGATCAAGGACGCGGCGCTGGCGGCTCTCAGCCTGTTCACTGACCGGCGGCCAGTGCGGCTGCTCGGGGTCCGCGCCGAATTCGCCGATCAGCTGGCTGAGGGTGGTGGGCCGGCCGATCGAGCGGAGTCTTCCTGACAGCAAGATCTGGGTGACAACCGGGCCGCCATGTCACAGGCCGACGGCCTGCCACGTCTCAGGTCTTGTAGCAGCCTCTGATCGGATGAGGACAATCGCCAGCAGAAGGGAGCTCGCGATGCGCGTGCTAGTAGTCGGAGCAACTGGCGCGATCGGGCGGCAACTCGTGCCCCAGCTGATCGCGGCCGGCCACCAGGTCAGCGCGACCACCCGGAGTCTGGCCAAGCTCGACGGGCTCCGCGCGGCCGGCGCGGACCCGATGGTGCTGGACGGGCTGGACGGCGCCGCCGTCGGCGAGGCGGTGGCGCGCGCCGAGCCTGAGGTCATCGTGCACGAGATGACTGCGATACCGGCCAGGGCCAGTTTGCGCAAGTTTGACCGGACCTTCGCAGCGACTAACCAGCTGCGAACCACCGGCGTTGACCACTTGCTCGCGGCGGCCGCCGCCCAGGGTGTCCGGCGGGTCATCGCGCAGAGCTATGCGGGCTGGCCCAACATCCGGACCGGCGGTCCGGTCAAGACTGAGGAAGACCCGCTTGACCCCGAGCCGCCGGCCGCACAGCGTGCGACGCTAGCCGCGATCCGGCACTTGGAGCAGGCCGTGACCACGGTGCCGGCTGAGGGCCTGGCACTGCGATACGGGAGCCTGTACGGACCGGGTTCCTCCGATCAGCTCGTCGGGCTGCTGAAGCGCCGACTGGTGCCCATAGTGGGGGACGGCGCCGGAGTCTGGTCGTTCCTGCACGTGACCGACGCCGCAGCCGCGACCGTTGCTGCCGTGACCGGCGGCCGGCCGGGCATCTACAACATCGTCGATGACGAGCCGGCCCCGGTGGCGGAGTGGCTTCCCGTGATGGCCCGGGGCGCTGGTGCGCCGGCGCCGTTTCACGTCCCGGCCTGGGTCGGGCGGCTGTCCGTTGGTGAGGCCGGCCTGTCCATGATGACGCTCATTCGCGGCTGCTCGAACGCCAAGGCCAAGCAGGAACTGAGCTGGCAGCCGGTGTGGGCAAGCTGGCGAGACGGATTCCTGGACGGGCTTGCGCAGGCGTATCCGTCCGGACAGGCCTCCCGGTGACGCCAATCTCAGCAGCGGCCGGAACGCCAGGCAACCGGCAGGATGTCGCGGCGGCCTACCGTGAACTGAAGCCGCTGCTCTTCTCCATCGCCTACCGGATGCTCGGCAGCGTCACCGAGGCTGAGGACATCGTGCAGGAGGCGTTCCTTCGCTACCACCGGAAGGTGGCAGAAAGCGGCCAGCCCGAATCGCCGAAGGCGTATCTGTCCGCGATCATCACCCGGCTTTGTATCGATCAGCTGCGATCGGCGCGCTCGCGGCGCGAGGCCTATGTAGGCGAGTGGCTACCGGAGCCGTTGCTGACCCGGCCGGCCGGCCTGGCGCAGCCTGCCGTAGATCCGGCCGAGCAGGCTGAGCAGGCTGATTCGCTGTCGATGGCCTTCCTGCTGTTGCTGGAACGCCTCACCCCGCTGGAGCGTGCCGTTTTCCTGCTCCATGACGTGTTCGGATACGGGTACGACGAGACAGCGGGCATCGTCGGGCGCAGCGAGGCCGGCTGCCGGCAGCTGGCCCGCCGGGCCCGCCAGCATGTCGAGGCTGATCGGCCCCGCTTCGAAGCCGAGACCAGTCGGCGCGACGAACTGGCCGCTAAGTTTTTTGCCGCCGTCGGCGACGGCGACATGGACAGCCTGCTCGACCTGCTGGCGGCCGACGCCGAGGTGCATGGCGACGCTGGCGGCGTGCCCCCGTTCTGGCGTAAGCCGATCACGGGCCGCGAGCATGTCGGCAAGCTGCTGATCACACTCGGTAAGCAACTGCGCAGGGCGGGCGGCTCGCTCCGGGTCGCTGAGGTCAACGGCCAGCCAGGCGCACTTGCCGTCGGCCCGGATGGCTCGCTGATCAGCGTGCTCAGCCTCGATATCGTCGACGGCCGGGTCGCTCTGATCAGGTCGATCGTCAGCCGTCCGAAGTTGCAGCACCTCGGCCCGCTCGCCGACCTCGACGTGCTGCTTGCGCGCCGGACTGAAGCAGGTGGCAGCTAACCACTTGCCGGAAAGTCGACCGACCGTTACTGGCTGCTATCGCGTGCGCTAGTCTGCCGCCGCGCCTAGTTGATCAGAATGGGGAGAACCATGGTCGTTCCGCAGGCTGTGCGCGTCATCGCAGCCGTGGTGGGCCTTCTCCTTGTCGCCACCTCGGCGAGCAGCGTCATCGGGACCCTGATCGTGCCACGTTCGGTCGCCAGCCTGCTGACCCGGAAGGTGGACCAGGTAGTTAACGCGGTGTTCGTGCTGGTGACGACGCCGATCGACGACTACCGCCGACGCGACCGGATTCTCTCTGCCCACGCGGCGACGTTGCTGCTGGCCCAGCTGGTCGCCTGGCTCGCAATGTTCTTCGTGGGCTTCTCGCTGATCTTCTGGCCGCTGGTGCACGGCGGTATCACCCAGGCCTTCGCGACCGCTGGCCCGGCCTTGTGGGAGATCGGCTCTGATCGCGCCCACAGCGGTCTGGAGCAGGCCGTCCTTGACATCGCCTCGCTGACCGGCATCATCACCGTCACGTTGCTGATCGCTTACCTGCCCACCCTGTACGCCGAGTTCAACCGGCGGGAGACAGCGATCACCCTGCTGAACGCCAGGGGAGGCGTGCCGACCTGGGGCCCTGAACTGCTCGCCCGCACGCACTACGCGCTCGGCTCCGGCATCTCTACCATCGATACCCTGCCCGACCTCTATGCGGACTGGGAGCGCTGGGCCGCCGACGTCGCCGAGAGTCATACCACCTACCTGCCGCTGGTGCGGTTCCGGTCACCCCGGCCGAAGTCCTCCTGGGTGACCTCGTTGCTGGCCGTTCTCGACTCCGCCGCGCTCATGCTGTCGCTGTCGCCGCAGCAAGCCCCGGTCGTACCGGCCAGGCTGTGCATTCGGGCCGGGTTCATCTGCTTCAACGAGATCGCCAGGGCGATGGGCTTCGCGATCCCCGAGGAGCCGGATGTGGACCGCGGCATCAGCCTCAGCTATGAGGATTTTCTCGACGCCATCGCCCGGATGCGCCAGGTCGACTTTCCGATCGAGCGGGAACAAGATCTGGAAGAGGCCTGGCAGGACTTCGTTGGCTGGCGCGTCAACTACGAGCAGGCTGCCTACGCCATAGCCAAGGCGGTGGACGCGGTACCGGCGCTGTGGTCAGGACCGCGACGGAACCCCGCTACCCGGCCAATGCCGCCCATCAGGCCGCCCCTCGGCAGGCCGCCGGGTGGCGAGGAAGAGGCCGGCGCGAAAGAGACCGGCGCGAAGCACCCCGCCACCAAAGCGCACGGCGCGAAGCCGCACGCCGCGAAGCCGCCGGGATCCAAGCCGCAGCCCTAACGAACTGCGAGCGCGCTAGCTGGCGTTCGCAGTGTCCCCGGGCGCCTGGGCCGGATTCTGGTCGGTGTCTGCGGCGTCGGTGTCAGTTACCGCGGCGGCTCCCGACGGCCTGGCCGCGACGGAGCGATGCGCGGTCGCTCTGCGTCCTGCCAACGATGGCGGGAACGCGGCCGGCTCGGGCAACGGCGCCAGGCCAGGCGATCCGGGCGGCCCCTCGGCGGGCGCTGCGGCCGGCGGATCCGGCCAGGGCGGCGGCGACCAGCGCACGTCGGGCCTGGCCGCGCCAGGGCCGGCCGCCTCCGGCTGGTGCCCTGCAGGCTCGGCCGCCTTAGGGCCGGCCACCTCCGCCTGGTGCCGCGTACGCTCGGCCGCCTCAGGGCTGGCCACGTCTGGCTTGTGCGCCGCAGACTCGGCCGCTGAGGTGGCCGGCTCAGGCCCGGTTACCGCGGCCGGCGGCGTGGCTACCTCGCCCGGCACGACAGCGGCGACCGCGGGCTCCCCGTCGGTGGCTGGTTTGGCTACCGCCACAGCCGGTGCGGGCAACGGCTCGGGAGCGGGCAGCACGACCTCCCCCAGCGCCGGCGACAGAACCTGTGCCGCCGCTTGGATAGCCAGATCGCGCAACGTGTCACCGATGAGGCGCGCCGCATACGCCAGCAGGCTCTGCCGTTCGTCTCCAGTTTCCTGATGCGAGGCCGCGTACAGCTGCTCGGCGAGGGCACTGACCAGCGATTCGGCCGTCGGCCATTGACCAACCGCCCGCCGCGCCTCGGGTGTCACCTTGAATACGTACCAGAATCGCGGGTCCCCGCCGGTCGTGGTCTTCCGGAAATCGACGTAGACCGGGTCCAGGGCTTCCAGCGATTTGGCCACCTGTGCCGGGTCTAGGCCGGTGCGGGCCGCGATGTCAGTGACAGTCACCATGTAGCTCTGCTCGAGCAGGCCAACTGTCGCATCAAGCACCGGCAGGTCTCGAACTGCCCAGGTGTCGTGCACAGCGCCACTGCCTAACCGGGACTAGGCCGCGCGCCACGTAGCGGTTCGGCCGACCCCTAGCTCGTCGGTTTCGCCCTGGCTTCCTGCGCCAGGGCCGATGCATCCGGCAGTTACGAGAGTAGCGACAATAGGCACGACTAGCAGCGACAAGTCTTCTTCGTGCCGACCTTCGCCGCGCCTGCGGGCCGCTGGCCAGCAGAATTGCCGACTCGGCAGCTCGGCAGGCCGCCGCCCCGGTGACCGGTTCGCGGCGAGACAACCCGGCAACATCGCTAAGCTGTGCGGGCCCGCAAGGACGCGGCAAGATTGATGTGAGAGGAACACCATGAGTAACGACACCGGAGTCGAGCGGACCCTGGTGCTGCTCAAGCCCGACGCGGTAGCCAGGGGCCTGGCCGGGCGGGTGCTCGCCCGCTTCGAGGATGCCCTGCTCAAGGTGGTTGCGGCCAAGATGGTCTGGATGGACGCCGATCTGACGAGGCGGCATTACTTCGACCTCGAAGACCGGTTCGGCGCTGTCGTCTACAACTCGATGGCCGAGTTCATGCAAAGCGGACCGGTAATTGCACTGGTGATCGAAGGCGTCGAGGCGGTGGCATGTACCCGCAAGCTGGTCGGGTCGACCTATCCCGACCAGGCGCCGCCCGGCACGATCAGGGGTGACTACGCCCACATGAGCCGCGCCTACGCCAACGAGCGCGGCATCGCGGTCGCCAATCTCGTGCATGCTTCTGGCAATGCCGAGGAAGCAATCCACGAGATCGACGTCTGGTTCGCCAAGGACGAGATCCTCGAATACCCGACGACCAGCGAGCGCTACACCCGGTAGCTGAACCTCCCGGCTTGGCATTACGTTCCTCCCCTGGGGCGGCGCGGCAGTGTGCCCTGCCGCCTGACGCGCTCGGCGCCTGCTGTGCTTCGGGGCGGCCGCGGCGCGCGCGAACTCGAAGGGAGCACGCATGCAAGCGAGACACCGGATGGCAGCGGCTGCCGCCGCGGCCGGAGCCATTACCGCGCTGGGATTAGTTGTCGCGCCAGCGATCCAGGCCCAGCCGACCAAGTCAGTCCCTTACCTCAGCCACCTCAAAAAGATTCAGACGATCGGCTCGACGGTGCCGCATAACGGTGACCTCAATCCGTACGGCATCTTCGTGATCAGGCAGAACGCAGGCAGCCTGCATGCGGGCAACATCCTGATCAGCAACTTCAACAACAAGGCCAACCAGCAAGGCACGGGCACAACGATCGTGCAGATCTCGCCGCGCGGGCATCTGAAGCTCTTCGCCCGCATCCAGGCAAGCAAGCTGCCGGGAGCATGCCCTGGCGGGGTCGGCTTGACGACCGCGCTCGAGGTCCTGCCCGGCGGCTGGGTGGTCGTGGGCAGCACACCATCGACCAACGGAATGGCGGCAACGGCCAAGGCAGGCTGCCTCATCGTGCTGAACCGCTGGGGCCACCCGGTGGAGACCTTCAGCGGCCACGGGATCAATGGCCCCTGGGATTCGACGGCGGTCTCGCACGGAAACATCGCTAACCTGTTCGTCACCAATGTGCTGAACGGCACGGTCGCGGCCGGCGGCAAGGCCGTGCATGGCGGCACCGTGCTGCGGCTCACGCTCGTGCTGTACCGGCACGGCATGCCGCGGCTGGTTTCTTCCACGAAGATCGGCTCCGGCTTCGTCCAGCGGACTGACCCGGCCGCGTTCGTGCTCGGACCGACCGGCCTCGGACTCGGCCGCAACGGCACCCTGTATGTGGCCGAAACCCTGTCCAGCAGGGTCACCGGGATCCGGAACGCCCTGACAAGGTCGAGCAGCGGCGGTACTGGCTCCCTGGTCACGAAGAAGGGTCTGCTGAACATGCCGCTTGGCCTGGCCATCGCGCCGAACGGCAACATCCTGACCGTGAACGGCGGCGACGGGCGGATCGTGGAAACCACGCCGACGGGCCACCAGGTCGGCGCGAAGCTACTGGACCGCTCCGGCAGCCCGAAGGGAGCCGGCGCGCTGTTCGGGCTGGCAGTGCGGCCGTTCCCGCGCGGCATCTACTACGTGGATGACGCCCAGAACACGCTTCGCCTGCTGCACTGAGATCGCGGCAGTGATCGTGGCGGAGTTGCCGGGGTCATAGCCCCGGCAACTCCGCCACGATCTCCGGATCCGGCCCCATCCACCGTTCCAGCCAGTCAAACTGCTCCGCCAAGGTGTGCAGCACAGATTCGCGGGCGATGTAGGCATGACTCTCATGCGGCAGGATGACTAGTCTGGCCGTGCCGCCGGTGCCCTGGATGGCCTGAAACAGCCGCTCGGACTGGATCGGGAACGTGCCGGAGTTGGCGTCGCGCTCGCCGTGGATCAGCAGCAGCGGCGTGGTGATCTGGTCGGCGTAACGGAACGGCGACATCTGATCGTAGACGTCGGTTGCCTCCCAGAAGCTTCGTCGCTCAGCCTGAAAGCCGAATGGGGTGAGGCTGCGGTTGTAGGCACCGCTGCGGGCGATCCCGGCCGCGAATAGGTCAGTGTGGGCGAGCAGGTTAGCTGTCATGAAGGCGCCGTAGCTATGGCCGCCTACGGCCACCCGCCGGGGATCCGCGATGCCGAGCCTCGCCAGCGCTGTGATGTGCGCCGACGCGGCTGCGGTGGTCTGCGCCACGTAGCTGTCGTTCATGGTCTCCGGGTCGCCGATAACCGGCATGGTGGCGTTCTGCAGCACTGCGTAACCACGCAGCACGAACCACACCGGGTCGCTGGCAAATAGGCGGGTGAACCGCTCGCTGCTGCCGCGCACCTGACCGGCGGTCGCGGCATCACCGTAGTCAAGCGGGTAGGCCCAGATGATCAGGGGCAGCGGCCCGTCCCGCTCGGCGGCGTAACCCGGCGGCAGGTGCAGCATGCCAGCCAGCTGGACGCCATCACCGCGGTCATAGCTCACCAGCCGCTTGTCCATGCCGGTCAGCTGCGGGTGCGGATCCGGCCAGAAGGTGAGCTGGCTGCGGCTGCCGTCGCTGCGACCCACGATCGCCAGGTTCGGCGGCTCGGACCTGCTTTCATGCCAGCAAAGCAGCGCGTCCCGGTCTTCGGCGACGAAGCCGAGTACCTGCTCATAGCTGTCTGCTGGCGATTGGAAGAGCCGTTCAGTGCTGAGATCGGCGAGATCGAGGCGGTCCAGGAAAGGCCGGTCGCCGTCCGGACTCGCGCCGTCGCCGCGCAGGTAGATCCGGCTGCCGTCTTGCAGTACGGTACGGGTCCCGTCCGGGTGCACGGTGAGCATTGGCGACCCGGGGTCTTTGTACGACTCGTCTGCGGAGTGGTCAAAGATCACTCGGCTGGAACCAGGATCGGCCAGATCCGTCAGCCGAGCAGTGATCCAGCGACGGTCGCGGTCGTGCTCGGTTATCAGCAAGCTGCCCGCGCCGACCATGTCGTACCAGCCAAGGCAGCGGTGCTCGATCAGCACGCATGGTTGCGGCTCGGCGTCAAATGGAGCCTGGAGCCGGAATACCTGATCGCGGTGTTCAGCCTTGGCCACCGGGTCACCGCCGTCGAGCGCCTCGGTCCAGACCAGGCTGGCCGGCACCGACTCCTCCCAGGAGACCATCCGCGGGCCAGTCGGAACGCCATGCCGCGGCACCTCGTCGCTCACGGGCAGGTCGGCGATGACCCGCTCCAGTTCGCCGGCCGCCGACCAGACCTCGACCCGGCGGGCGAAATAGGGAAACGGCACCCGGAACGAGAACGGCCGCTGCAGCCGGTAGACCAGCAGATGAGAACCGTCAGGCGACTCGCTGAGGTGGTAGTAGAGGCCCGGCCGCCCCAGTTGCACGGCAGCTCCCGTCTGCGGGTTGACCCGCAGCGGCACCGACGTAGCCATGGCCTCGAAGACGTCCGCGTCGGCGTCGGTACGCAGCAGGTCAGTGAACGTCGCCATCTGTGAGTGTTTCCCGGCCGTCTCCTCGACCTGCGGCTCGATGGGCTCTGGCCCGATGCTGGCCGGCTCGCCTGGCGCCCCGAGCACGAGAAGCGACGTGCCGTCGCGTGACCAGCGAATCGTAGACCCCGATGAGGCCGGGTCACCGCCAAGCACATCCCTGACCCGCAGCCCCGGGAACGCGGCGGCCGTCGCCGACTGGGCGTCGGCGACCCAGACGGCAATGCCGTCAGGCTCGTCGACCGTGAACGCGAATCGCCGGCCATCCGGCGCCCAGGCGGGCACGCTGACCGACTTGCCCGCAGGTAGCTCCAGCCGGCGCGGCTGGCCGCCGGGCAATGCCAGCACCGAGATGCCAGTCAGCCGCCGGGTCCGCTGCCGGCTGACCATGACCGGATCGAGGCGCAGTCCGGCGAGCGCCAGCCACGGCCGGGCCAGGAGCGACACCGGTGGATGCGACTCATAGTGCACGAGCGCGACGAACCTGCGGCCAGGGCCTAGCAACGCAGCCGGAGTCGGCGGCGCATCGATGATCGAGACGATGTCGCTGTCCGGGACCTGATACGCCACGTCTGGGGTTCCTCTCCTTGCAGCTAACCCGTTACCTGGTGAATCCGAGTTTCCTCGGGCAGCGGAGACGGCGGGACCCGCAGTAGCCTCGCCGCCCAGGGTGGCAGCCACCAGTTCCAGCGCCCGAGCAGCGAAACGACTGCCGGGACGAGCAGCGACCGGACCACAGTCGCATCGAGCAGGATGCCAGCCCCGACCCCGGTCGCGAAGATCTTCAGGAACGTAAACGGCGCACTGGCGAGGGCGGCCATGGCCAGGAACAAAATCAGGGCGGCAGAAGTGACAAGCCGGCCTGTGCGGCCAACCCCGGTAATCACGGCTTGGTTCGTCGAGCCGGTAGCGTCGTACTCCTCGCGCATCCGGCTCAAGATGAAGACCTCGTAATCCATCGACAGGCCGTACACGAAGGCGAAGACGAACAACGGAATCCAGCCGGTTATGGCGCCGGTGGCGGGCAGGCCCCAGATCGGCCGCGAGCCGTAACCGTTCTGCCAGACCAGCACGAGCACGCCGTAGACGGCGCCCACAGACAGCAGGTTCGCCAGGATCGCCTTCAACGGCAGCAGCAGCGAGCGGAACGCCCTGGCCAGCAGGACGAAGGTGATTAGCGCCAGGCCGGCGAGCACGTAGGGGAAGTCGCCGTAGAGCGAGTGAATCTGATCGACCAGGCCCGCCGAGTAACCGCCGACGAGCGCTCTCGGCTGGGTCCTGGCCAGGGCGTCACGGACTTGGGCCGCAGTGGTGAGGCCAGCCGGCCCTGCGCCGTCTGCCACCGGCAGTGCCTCGATCAGCGACATGCCGCCGCGCTGCCAGGCTGGCCCGGCCGGCGCCACGGCCGCCCGGATTCCCGGTTGGCCAGCAAGCACGGAAAGCACGGCATGCCTGCTGCCGGCCGGCGCCAGCACCTCGATGGGTGCCAGCACGCCAACCGGGATGCGCGCCTGCTCCAGCATGACAACGCCCTGGCGAGCCGGGCCCCGCTGAGACAGCGAATTGGTACTCGCGTCGCCGACGTGCATGCCGAGAGCAGCCACGCCGAGCGCCAACAGGACGGCAAGCCCGGCCGCCGCGGACACCCAGCGCCAGCGCACCACCAGGCGCGCCCAGGCGGTCCAGCCCCGGCTCGGATTTCCCTCGTGCCGCACCCGCGGCCACTCCAGCCGAGGTCCGATCCCGGCCAGGATCGCGGGCACCAGCGTCAGCGTGACAGCGACGCTGATCAGCGGGATCAGCATGCCGCCGATGCCAATGCTGCGGATGAACGGAATCGGCAGTGCTATCAGGGCCAGCAGGCCCAGCGCCACGGTGACGCCGCTGAAGACGATCGCGCGGCCGGCCGTATGCATCGCCCGGCGGATCGCTTCCTGATTGTCGCTGCCATGCGCTAGTTCTTCGCGCCAGCGGGTGATGAGCAGTAGCGAATAGTCGATGGCGACGCCCAGCCCGATGAGGCCGACCAGGAACTGGACGACGAAGTTGACGTTCATGGCATAGGTAAGTCCCAGGATCGCCAGGAACGCCGTTGTGACAGACGCCGCTGCTATCAGCAGCGGCACGATGGCCAGGAGCGACGCGAAAACGAAGGCAAGTACGGCTAGCGCGCCGAGCCCGCCGATCAGGATTTCGTCCAGGATGCCCGGGCCGTTGCGAGACCCGCCGGAGGTAGTTAGCGGCCCGAGTCCGGTCACCTGGACCTGAGAGCCTGCAGGCAGGTGACTCAGCATGACGGCGCGCACCTGGGCGAGCGGGATGACCGGGTCCTGCCTGACATTGCCGTTGGTCGGCGTGAAGATCAGCCCGAAGGTCGTCCTGCCGTCCGCGGAGACGAAGCCGGGATTGCCGGTGCTCGGGTAGGAAACGACCCTGCTGGTGCCGATGTTGCGGCTCGGGCCGACCCGCCCCGCCGCGTCAAACGCGGCCAGCAGGTCGGCTCGCGGCTGCGGCTGGGTGACCGACATCCCGGCGGGCAGCCGGACGACGGGCACGAGCGGCGTCTCGCTGCCACCACTGCGGTACTTGGCGATGATGGCCGCATCGGCGATGTCGCTGTGCGTGCCGGGGATGTCGAAGCTCATGCTCAGGTGGCTACTCAGGACCGACGAGGCGTAACCGCCGATCAACAAGGCCACCAGCCAGCAGACGCCGACGAGCCGGCGCCGCCGCAGCACAAAATCGGTCAGAGCTTCCATCACCGCCAGACCAGCCCTTCCTGGACGGAGTACGGACCCCGGACCGATCCGACCCTATCTCAGCCCGAAGGCGGCGGTCATGCCAGTTTCCTTCGGGCCGAGCAGGCCAGGAACGGCTAGTACCAGCCCGTGCCGAGTTCGTGATTCCAGGCGCCTTCCGGCGAGCCATAGCGAGCCTTGATGTAGCGCAGCCCCCACATGATCTGGGTGCGCGCGCTGGTCTGCCAGTGCGGGCCCGCACTTGCCATCTTGGAGCCTGGAACCGCTTGCGGGATGCCGTACGCGCCGGAGTAGGCATTCAGCGCGCGGATGTTCCAGCTGCTCTCCCGCGACCAGAGCAGGTTGAGGTAGCGGAACTGGCGCTTGCGCCAGTGGAACCTGTGGAGCAGGCGCTTGGCGATTCGCCTCGGAGTCAGCCTGACGCCCTTGCCGCCCTCGCTGACGCCATGGCCGCTGGCATCGGGCCTGGCGCCGGTTCGGCCGCTGGTCGTAACGAGGAGCGCGGCCAGTACGGCCGACTGACCATGAGTAGCCGCAAGCCGCGGGCGGAACGGCGGGGCCTCCCTGACGATTGAGGCCCGCCGCGCGATAGCAGCCGGCTGACTGCCGCTAACCGACCAGGCGCCGAGGGAGCCGGCCGCGACCGCAACCAGGGCCAGCGCCGGAGCGGTCGTTGCCAGGCGCCGCCTGGCCGCCCTGGCGATTCTGTGCGTGGTCTCGGGGCGATCTTCCTTCTGGAGATCTGTTCTGAGATTGTGCGAGGGCAGGTTGGATGTCCTGGGTTGGGACAAGACGGGCTTTCTGTCGGGCGCGCCATCGCGCGCTCGGCTGTCACCCTGCGGTCATTGCCTGCCGGCGGGGGCCGGCAAGGCATCGCGGCGTCCGGACGTGTCGCAGGTCCAAGGCGACGTGGCCGCTCAAGGCGGCCGTCACGGACGCGGGGTGCTGTCGAAGGCATACTCTGCCCGATGTTTGGTGGTCATGTGATCGCAAATTGGTATTACATGGCTATGAGGTAAATCACATTTATCAAATTGTTATCAGCTGAATTGGCACGACGATGGCGTAATTGGTCATTCCCACCGTTACGGATGTTGCCAGTGGGGCAAACGACACGGGCACGCTCAGCCCCTCGGCACCATCAGGCGTAGGCAGTCCGCTTGGGCGTCCGACGATGATGTCCGCAAGCGCCGCAGTACCGCGCCTGCGGGCGGGCGGAGAGCAACGCCGTCCCGATCGGCCTGCTGCATTGCTCGCACCGCCCGTAGGTGCCGCCCGCGAGACGGCCGAGCGCGGCCTCGATCTCAGCGAGCTCCTGCCGTTCCGCCACGGTCCGGCGAGCAATCAATCGCGCCCGGCCGGACTGCGAGTCCTGCTGTGCCACGTCGTGGTAGGCAAGTGACAGAGCAGTAATCCGCTCCAATCGGTTCCGCCATCGCTCCTCAAGCTGCGCGCGCTGCCGCGTCAGGGTGAGCACCTGGATCCTCCAGCCCGCCGCCCGGCGCGCGGGTTCTTGGATCCCGCCGGATAGCCGGGCTTGCGTTCCTCAGCACATCGCACGATGCTGCAGGTCGGCTGAGTAGATCTCGTCCGGATGCTCCGAATCGGCACCGGTTTGGACCTGACTTGGCTCACGATCTTCGATTTACGGCTGGCTCGCTCGCTTGACCTGCGGGTTCTTGGGTCGCTGCGGGCAAATTTGCGCACCAAACGTGGGTCGCCAGTGCGCCCGGAGGTTGGCTACCCGCTCAGCTACATCAATGCGGGGGCCGGTACCGCTCCCCGGAGGAACGAGATGAGCAGCGTGTTGACGAGGTCGGGCAGTTCGATTGGCAGGCCGTGCGTGCCCGGAAGCACCGCGAGCCTGCCATCTCCCAGAGCGGCGGCAACCGCGGCCCCATGCTCGAGGGTGACTTCGTCCCGGTCCCCTTGCAACACAAGTGCCGGGGAAGAGACAGTGGCCAGCGCCGCCAGGTCGATCTCCGGTTCCGAGTCGATCATCGTCATCGTCTTGGCGTAGACAACCTCGAAATGCTCGGGCCCGTCCGGTGATACCGGGTCATAAGCCTGCCGGAGGAATTCCTTCGCTTCCGCACTGCGCAGCAACCGCTCAAGGTCGCTGCCCGGCACCCGCCCGGACGAGTTGTAGTACTGGCCGATGAGCACAATGCGCCCAACGAGATCTGGCCGCCGCAGCGCCACGAGCAGCGCCACGACCGCCCCGTCACTCCAGCCGACGAGATGAGCTTGCCCTCCCACCTCGGCCTCCAGGTAGGCGACGGTGTCAGCGGCCATGACCTCGTACGTCAACGGCCCGTCGACGTCGCGGGTGTGCGCGTGCCCGCGCCGCTCTGGCACATGCACCCGGAAACCCGCTGAAGCAAGCGCCGGCGCCTGCGCCCCCCACGAGGCCGCCCCGGAGAACCCCCCGTGCAGCAGGACAACCGCCGGTCCCTCGCCTCCCAGTTCATGCCAGGTAGGCAGGCCCGCAATGGTCACGTAGCCAGCCTGAAAGCCCTCAATGGTCGCAATTGCCGCCTCGGCCACGCATCCCGTTCTACCAGCCCGGCGAGCGGGCGTGCTGCCCAGGGCGAGTTGGCTTCCCTGCGATCCTGGTGCGCACTAATTAAGCCAAGTCAGGTCCGAATCGGCACCGGTTTGGATGCGGCTCTAAGGCAGTATTCACATGTTTAAGGTCTGCAAAGGCCATAAACGGATGTCGGAGTTGATGCCATAAAGCGCGTTGTCTATTCTGATACAACTCGTTATTCCAGGACAGCCAGCCCGGTCGCGACCGGGCGCCAAGAGATAATTTCAGCCAGCCTCCACCGCGCCGCGTGCAGCCGGGATCCCTTACCTACTAGGGGATTTGCGACTGACCAGCGTCCCGCTGCCGATCACCGGGAAGCCAAGTCGGCGGGACCCTGACACGTCAGCTCAGCCGATGGTGTTTGATAGTCGTGGTTGCATTCGTATTTTGCGTACGCGGCGCGAGCTAGCGACGACCGGCCGATGGGGATTCGTCCCGGGGTGCCTGCCGTCAGGATCCGACGTCGTGGCGACCCAGGATCCACGTCCGTGGATCCCGGAGATCACCCAGTAGGAGAAGGCACATGCCTCAGGGCACCGTGAAGTGGTTCAACGCCGACAAGGGCTATGGGTTCATTGCCCCGGACGACGGCAGCGCCGACGTCTTCGTGCACCACTCCGCGATTCAGGTTGACGGTTTCCGTAGTCTGCAAGAGAACCAGCGGGTCGAGTTCACCGCCGGCCAGGGCGCCAAGGGCCCGCAGGCTGAGCAGGTCCGCCCGCTCTAGCCAGAGACCGGCCAGCCGGCCGGTACAGCACGCATAGCTTCAAGGCTCTGCATAACTCAAGGGGACGGCTCCGGAAACGGAGCCGTCTTCTTGCTTGTGTCCGCTACTTGAGGATCCGATAGGTCAGGTGGGTAACGCCGGGGGCGTCGACGACCCGGATGACTTCCAGGTCGGCCGCGTCGGGCTCCAGGCCGTCGAGCAGGCGAGTGCCGCGGCCGAGCAGGATGGGAACTAGCTCGATGGTCAGTTCGTCGAGCAGGCCGCTGCGCAGGCACTGCTGAACGATCGATGCTCCCATTAGGCGCACGTCCCTGCCCGCTGCGGCGGCCAGGGCCTGCTGGACGGCGCTGGCGATCCCGTCGGTGACGAAGGTGTAGGGCGGATCAGCGGGAGGCACCTCGTCGGGGACATGGTGTGTCACCACGAAGAGCGGAGCGCCGGGAACCTCGCCTTCCCCTTCCCAGCCATTGGTCACGTCGTAGGTGCGGCGTCCGCTGATGACCGCCCCGATACGGGCGATGAAGCCGTCGAAAGCTGCTGCGCTGGCGGCGGACATGTTCATCCATGGATAGAACCGGCCTGGAATGTCGCCGTTATGGAACCAGGTGAAGAGCCGATCGCCGCCCAGCCCGAGCGCATCTCCGGGCCTGTCGCCCGGTCCGGCGACGAAACCGTCCAGTGACACAACAACCGCTGCAGCGACCTTCCCAGTCATCGTGTTCCTCGTCTCTTCCAGCTGGCCGCTGATCTTTCCCCAAGGGTCGCGGCCGTCCTATGTAGCCGCCCACTTCGCTGGTGCCCAGTAGCGTCAGCAGCCGCCGGGGGGCAACCGCACGGTAGGCGTCCTGCACGATCTCGGCGACTTCGGTCCAGTCGACAGGCACGTCAAGCCGCACTCCAACCCAGCCCCGGCTGCCCACATATGGCGGCACGAAATAACGGGAAGGGTCCAGGCCGGTGAGTTCCTGCTGGCGGCCCACCGGGGCGGCGCACCAGCAGGCCAGCACGTCATCGTGGTGATGGTCGGCGAAGGAAGCGAACATGCGTCCGGTGCCGGCAAACCACGCGGGCTCGCCATGACTCTGCCGCTCAGCCGCCTCGGGCAGGCTCATGCAGATGGCTCGCAACCGGGCTAGCACAGGGTCTTCATGCACGGGCCTATTTTCGCGCAGCGACGGCGAAGCCGGTATGGTCGCCGCACCGGACGGCGACGGCCGCCGCCGGCGGGGCCGCGGCCCGGAAGAAGTGTGAGAGGCAGCGCGGATGAGTCGGGCACTGCTGAACAGGGCGCTGGCGGGCATGGGTACGACGATCTTCGCCGAGATGTCGGCGCTGGCGGTGGAGACCGGCTCGATCAATCTTGGCCAGGGCTTTCCCGATACTGACGGCCCGGCCGAGGTAGCCCAGGCTGCCGTCGACGCGATCTTGACGGGCCGGGGCAATCAGTACCCGCCCGGGCCAGGCATTCCGGAGCTCCGGCAGGCGATCAGCGTGCACCAGAAGCGCTTCTACGGGCTGGACATCGACCCGGACGCCGAGGTGCTGGTGACCGCGGGCGCGACCGAGGCCATCGCAGCAGCCCTGCTGGCGTTGCTCGAGCCTGGCGACGAAGTGGTCGCGCTGGAACCGTATTACGACTCCTACGCGGCCTGCATCGCGATGGCCGGCGGCAAGCGGGTTCCCGTTACCCTCCGCCCGCCGCGGTTCCGGCCGGACCTGGATGCAATGCGCGACGCGGTCACGGATCGCACCAGGCTGATCCTGCTGAACTCACCGCACAACCCGACCGGGATGGTGGCTACCAGGGAGGAGCTGACCGCGATCGCCGACCTGGCGATCGAGCGCAATCTGCTGGTAATCACCGACGAGGTGTATGAGCACATTGTCTTTGCCGGCGAGCACATCCCGATTGCCACCTTGCCCGGGATGGCCGAGCGCACTGTGACGATCAGTTCGGCAGGCAAGACGTTCTCATTCACGGGTTGGAAAGTTGGCTGGGTAACGGGGTCGCCAGAGCTAGTGACTGCCGTCCGGACCGCCAAGCAGTTCCTTACCTACGTGAGCAGCGGACCCTTCCAGTACGCGATCGCGACTGGCCTGGCCATGCCGGACTCCTTCTACACCGGCCTCGGGGCTGGCCTGCGGCGGCGCCGCGACTTGCTGGAAGCGGGCCTGCGCGACGCGGGATTCGAGGTGTTCAGCCCGGATGGCACGTACTTCATCACCACAGACATCGCCGGCCTCGGTGAGTCAGACGGGCTGTCATTCTGCCGGAGTCTGCCGCGCCGCTGCGGCGTTGTGGCGGTGCCGAACGTGGTCTTCTACGACGACCGGCAGGCAGGCCGCAGCCAGGTCAGGTTCGCCTTCTGCAAGCGCGAGGAAGTGCTAGACGACGCGGCTGCGAGGCTACGTAGCTTGCGGGCCAGCGGCTAACCGGTCCAGGGGTCCTCACTAGGATGGTCGGTGCGCCCGCCGGTCCGGCCGGCGCACCATATTCAGAGCTGATCGGCTGACACGCTCGGTTGACAGGATTCGGCTCAGACAGAGAGGGCACCGTGACTGCTGCGCAGAATGGGGGGCCGGCCGCGCCGGAAGCCACCGCGGAGGTTTACCAGGCAGCCAGGCAGGACAAGCCCTGGGGCTACGAGGTGATCTTCGCCGCCATCGAGGGCAAGTACGTCGGCAAGGTCATCCATGTCACCGCTGGTCATGCCATTAGCCTGCAGTATCACCTGCAGAAGGAAGAGACCATCAGCGTGCTGTCGGGCGCGGCGCTGGTCGAATACGGCTCGTCCGCGACGGAGCTGACGGGCCAGCACTTCGGCCCCGGTGACACCATCCACCTGCCGCCTGGCGCGGTGCACCGGGTGACGGCTATCACCGACCTGACGTTCGCCGAGGCATCGACTGCCCAGCCAGGCTGGCGCGAAGACGTCGTGCGGCTGGAAGACAAATACGGGCGGACGGGCACTAGCGCGCCCTGAGGCACTGCACGCCTTACGGCGTGGCCGGCCCGGGTTAGAGCGCTGACTGCAATCTGCGCACCGACCCGGCCCGGGCCTAGTCAGCTACCGGTGTAGGAGTACGGGATCGCCGCCAGCTCGCTGCCGCCTTCCTGCTGGAACAGGCTCGGCGGATACTGGATCACCACGACGCTGTCAACGTAGAGCGTGCCAGAGACAGGCCCGACTCCGGTCAGCGAGATTGTGATCGACGCTGTCGCTCCCGGCTTGATGACGACCGGGTTGAAAGTACCCAGCGTGGCCAGGTTGACCGAGCCGTACCAGAAGTCCTCGGTGGACGAAGTGAAGGTGGTGTCGAACGGCTGAGTCGTGACAGTTGCCTTGAACGTCACGTTCTCGTGACTGGTATCCGCTGCCCGGAAGCCGCCGCCCGCCGGCGGCGCCGGCTCCGCCAACCAGGCGCCCGGGGTCAGCGGACCCTGGCTGCCGCCGCGGGTAACCGTGACCGACGGAGCAGTCGAGCCCTTGACATCAGCAGGCTGGTAGGACGGGACGTCTGGGTCACCGATCAGCGGGCTCAGGTCGAAGGTGAAAGGATGAGCCGCCGTCTTGGTCGTGACCGCGAGGTTCGTCGATTCGGCCGGCACCAGCCAGGCCGGCGGCGGCCCAGAGCCGTTCGACGGCACTCGCACCGTATTGGTTGTGAGCGAACTCAGCGTGTAGACCTTTGATCCGGCCAGCCGTGGGTCGAGGAAGATGTCCTGGGTCGCGCCGGTGGTGTTCTTGACGTGAATCGTGAAGGTCCCGCTGGTAGTTGGCAGGCTCGTCACCGACGCACCAGGCTGGATCGCGATGCTGCCGGTATACGGATCGGAGGTTTCGTTGCCCCCCGTCGGGTCGACGAACTCCACCACCAGCGTCCAGGTACCAGGCTGGACGTTCACCGCCGACGAAGACGCGGTCAGCTGGCTGGCGAATCCGCTCCCCGAGCTCGACGGGTACTGGTTCGAGCCGTACCCGTCGATCTCGCCTGCCGGGTCCACCAGGAACGTATCCACCAGGTTCTGCGGGTCGTTGCTCAGATGCACCGAGGCCGTGATGTCCTGGTTGGGCCCAGACGGCACGGTGAACTGATAGAAGGCGAACTGGCCCGGACCGCGGCCGTTACCGCCGGTCAGATTGCCGCTGAAGGTGCCGCTGGCCGGCGACCCGGACAGACGGACATAGCTGCGCAGTAGCACCGGGATGGTGCTAGCGCCGTGGCCGGCGTTTAGCACAACCGAGCCGGCCAGGTCGCCGGGCGTCGCTGGCGTCGAGACCGACAACGTGACCGGCGCGGACTGCTGGCCCTTGGTCAGCGTCAGCGTGCTCTGGCTGAGCGACCCGAAGCTGACGAACCTCTGCGTGCTGACAGTGACATGGACGGTGCCGGTGGTGCCATCCAGCGGTCCGCCGCCGACAGGGCCGAAGACGACCGCGGTCCATCTGCCCGCGGCCGGGTGGATGACGTCCTCGTTTGCGCTCCGGTCATACCCCTGAGGCAGCGAGTTCGCCGCGAACCTGCCCTTTGGGTCGATCAGGATCATGGTCAGCGGGTAGGTGGCCTGAGACTGATTGATCTTGGCCGGGAAGGCCATCGCCGCGTTCAGCCGCTGCTGGCCGGACGGCACGGTGAAGTGGAACTCGCCATAGTTGCTCTTGAAGCCGTAGTAGTCAATGAAGTGGCCGCTGTGGGCATTGGAGATCTTGACCGTGCCGTGATGCACGTTGCTCACCGGGCCGAGGGTTCGGGTGGACAGGTGCACGGTCTGGGTGCCCGAGCCGGTGTTGGTGACGGTGAAGGTCCCCGTCTCGGGGGTGCCTGGGTAGTCCTGGATGTCGATCTGACCCTGCCGCTGGTCGGCCGGGTTAGAAGCGTTCAGGCCCGACACCGAGGTCACGTTCGCCTGCAGCGTTTCGCCGGTTGCCGCGGCCGGCTTGGCGTAGGACTCGGCGAGCTGGACAGCCTTGTAAGCGTTCAGCAGGCCAGTACCCTGCTCGTCGCCCGGCGCGCCGAGGTCGGTAGCCGAGCTCATGATGATCTGCTTGATCACCGACGGCGTGGGCGTCTGACCGCCGTGGGTCTTGCGATATGCCTGGATCACAAGCGCCGCGACGCCGGATGTCAGGGGCGCCGACTGGCTGGTGCCGCCGGTGAGCTGAATTGCCGACGGCCTGCCCAGGTCGTTGGTGCATTCCGGGTACGTCCCGGTTGCTGTGCAGGAGGTGAAGCTGGAGTCGCCCGGCGCGACCAGGTCGATCCCGGCGCCGGCGGCATTGAAACCGCTAGAGCTGATGGTGCTGATGTTGTCGTCCAGCCAGCCGGTCCGGCCGAACTTGTCGGCCTCGGCATAGTTGGACATCGCGTACGCGCGGAAGTCGGTGCTGGCCCCGACGGAGATGACGTTCGGGTCGGTCGACGGGGAGCCGATGGTATCGGTACCTGGCGAGGAGTCGCCACTGGACACTACGACGGTAACGCCGGCCTTGACGGCGGCATCGTCGAACTGCTTGATCGCATCGACCGACGTGTCCGGGATGCCGTTGCCGCCAAACGACTCGTTCAGCACGTTGACCGGCTTCACGACCGTGGCAAAGTTGATCGCGTCCAGGAACGCCGAGGTCGTGGTCACGTTATGAACGCCGAAGACTCGCAGTCCCTCCAGGCCGACGCCGGGCGCGACTCCCTCGATCTTGATGTTGCACGGATGCGCCAATGTCTGGGGACCGAAGTGCTGCACGTTGTAAACGTGCCGGCCCTGGCCGGCGATGGAGTTCGCGTCCAGGAAGGCCTCGCCGCCGCCGCCGCTCGGCCCGTGGGTGCCGTCCCCGGTGAAATCCCGGTACTGCGTGAACACCGACTTGCCGTTGGCCTTGATGAAGTTGACGTTGTTGATGTCGATGCCATCAGCAATGTAAGCGACGGTGACGCCGTTGCCGGTGAAGCCGAGCGAGCGTGCCGTCTTCGCGCTCTTGGTCCGGGATTGAGTGCTGGTGACCTTCAGCGCCTCCGGCTCCAGCTGCGCTTCGCCGTGCGGCAGGCAAGCGCCCGGTAGCGGCTTGATCGTGCTCGCTGCCGCGGCTTTGGCGTTGGCCCGCGCGACGGCGGCCGATGGCCCTTGGATGGTCGCGTCCGGGATCACCTTGGCGACGGCCGGGTTGGCCTTCAGCCGGGCCTCCTCGCCCCGCGATACGGTCGCCGCGACGGCATTGACCAACCGGTATCCGATGACGTGCGTCGCGTGCACCTGCGCCAGCTCGCGAACGAGGCCGCTCTGGCTGGCCGCGATCGCGGCCGACCTGGCGGATAGCTGCAGCCGGGCGCTGGAGTGGATTGCCGGCTGGCTCTTGAGAAAGACGATCACATGCTGACCGACATTGGCAGCCAACGCGGTCGCTTGAGCGGCGGTCAGCGGGTGCTGCACTAGCGCTTCGCTGGCCTGCCCGGCGCTTGCCGGCGCCGCCACGGCAGCCCCTGCCTGGGCCACGACCAGCGTGGTGGCCGCGACCGCGACCAGCCCCGCACCAGCCCGGACGCGGGCGTGCGCAGCCCGCTTAAAGAAAGATCGTCGCATCAAGACGCCTCACGGTAACGGCGGCATGCATGGCCGCAGCACGAAAAACCCCAGGTCGGGGACGTTATCAGAGTGGCCCGACTTAGTGGTTAATACCGTGCTAAGAAACTCGCTGAGCTATCTGATTGTTACTGATGCAGTATTGGACGGCCTGCCATCCAGCATCCGGAAGATCTCGATCCACTGATCCGGGCTGACGTAGCCAACCACGGTCCGTCGTTCCAGGCCCGCGCTCGCGCACGCTGCCGCGACCCGGTCGGGTGGATAGGTCCGCCGCAATGACGCCTGAACGGATCCGCCGATCCCGCTAAAGCCCGCCTGCACCAGGCGACGGTAGGCAGCATTGCGCGATGGGCTGACCAGCGGCTCGGCGCGTCGCTCTATCTGCAGGATGCCTGCATCGACCCGTGGCGCCGGACGGAACTGAGTCCTGGGGATCGTCCCGCGCAGCTCCCAGCGGAACTGCGGCCACGTACTCACCGTGAGCAGGCTCCACCGGCCATATCCGCCCGCCCGCTTGCGGGCATACTCCAGCTGCGTGATGAGGGTAGCGACGGTGAGCTGGCGCGCACGAAGGCACCAGTCGATGACCGGCGAGGTGAGCGAGAAAGGCGCGTTCCCGACGACCTGGAATGGCCTGGTGGGCGGCCGGGCCGTCAGGAAGTCTCGCATCACGACCCGGACCTGGCGGCGGTCACCGACCCTGGCCGCCAGCCGGCCGGCCAGGTTTTCGTCAACCTCGTACGCGATGACCTCACCAAACATCGCGGCCAGCCGGGCGGTCAGGATCCCCTCGCCGGCCCCGACCTCGAGGCACAGTCCGACGGGGTCAGCCCGGACTGCCCTGAGGAACTGCCGGGCGGCGTCGGCATCGCGCAGGTAGTTCTGCGACAGCTCGCGGCGGCGCCGATCTTTTTCGGTACGCCCTCCGGGGTATGGCCGGGACTTGCGCCGCCGGGAGGGGTCCATCGGACCAGGGTACTGACCCGCCGCGCCGCCTCAGCTGCGCAAGCCGGCATTAGAGTGCTCCCACAGCGACCGGCTGGCAAAGCGACCAGCTCCCACAGGCAAGCCCTCCGGCGGAAGGAGCGACTGCATGCGGTACGCGGCTTTCCTGCGAGCTATCAACGTCGGCGGGCGCAACAAGGTGCCGATGGCCGAGCTGCGCGCCCTGCTCAACGAACGCGGTTACGCCGACCTGACGACGCACCTGCAGAGCGGCAACGTTGTCTTCAGCTCGCAGGCGCCCGCGGCCGAGCTGGAGCAGGAAATCGCCGAAGCTGTCGCGGCGGGGTTCGGCGTCAGCTGCGCGATCATGGTGCGTAACGGCACCGAGCTTGCGGCCACGGTCAGTGACAGCCCGCTGGGCGCAGCGCCGGAGAATCCGTCCCGGTACTTCGTGGCGTTCCTCAGCGCACAGCCCGCCGCTGACGCGCTCAAGGCGCTCGACGGCGTCTCGTTCGAGCCTGACGCGCTCTGGGTTCGCGGCCGGGAAGCATACCTATGGTGCCCGGCAGGCGCGGCTGAGACCAAGCTCACCAACGCCGCGCTGGAGAAGCGCCTCGGCGTCCCCGCCACCGCCCGCAACTGGACCACGGTAACCCGGCTCGCCAACATGACGGGCAGCTGACGACATCGGTCCGTGGCGCTCCGGACGACACCCGAGTTGCCGCTGCGCGGTTCTGCCGAGTCGCGGCCGCGCTATTCAGTTGCCGCCGCGCTAGTCATCTGTGAAGCGGCGCAGCCGCTTCAGCTGAGAGCGGCGCTGTTTGTCCGCCAGACGCCGCTCGACGGCGCCTCGGGTTGGCTTGGTTGGCCTGCGCGGTTGGCGCGGCGGCGCCGTCGCGTCGGTGAGCAGCGCACTCAGCCGGGCGGCCGCCGCCTCCCGGTTGCGGAGCTGGGATCGGTACTCGCTGGCCGCGACGGTGATGACGCCGTTGGCCAGCCGTCCGGCCAGCGCCGCGAGTGCGCGTTGTTTGAGTGCCGCCGGAAGCGCCGCGGACCCGGCCAGGTCGTAGGACAGTTCGGCCTGGCTGTCGGTGGTATTGACGGACTGGCCGCCCGGCCCTTGGGAACGCGAGAACCGCCAGGACAGTTCGTCCGGCGGGATCTTGATGCCGCGCACGGTGACCTCCAGGTTCACGGCGAGTCTGGCGCGCGAGCGGCAACTTCGGGCATGCAGCCTGCTTATCACAACGGTCATTCGGTACGAGTCGGTAGCTGGCTCGGCGCAATTCGTCACAAGATCGGGCTAGCTCCAGACGAAGTCCTCTGGTCAGCGCAACGTCTAGCGACGGCCACACGCGCCCCCACGACTTGATAACGTCGCGGTCGTTCCGGAGATGCACATCAGGGTCGGCAACCGTCCGGACAGATTCGGCTTGGAGAGCAGAGCATGAGTGGTTTCAAGAAGTTCCTGATGCGCGGCAATCTGATTGACCTCGCGGTCGCGGTAGTGATCGGCGTCGCTTTTAACGCGATCGTGCAGGCCCTGGTGCAGGACCTGGTCACGCCGCTAATCACGGCCGTCAGCAGCGGGCATCAGAAGAACTTCGCGAAGCTCTCGTTCACAGCACACGGCGCCACGTTCACTTATGGCGCCGTCATCAACGCGCTGATCTCGTTCATCGTGATTGCCGCGGTGGTCTACTACCTCATCGTGGCACCAGCCAACAGGCTGACCGCGCTCGCCGCCCGGAAGCACGCCGCCACCACCCGGGAGTGTCCTGACTGCCTGAGCCAGATCCCTGTTGCGGCGCGCAAATGCATGTACTGCACAAGCGAAGTAGCGCCGGTCCCCGCTCCGGCGGCTGGCCTCCCGGCACCCCGGCAGGCGCGGCATAGGCACCTGGCGGCCGACTAAGTTCCTGAGCCGTCGCTGGATTACTGCCTCACTTGGCGTCGGCGTAGCAGTCGACGACGGCAGTTGTCATCGGAAATGTCACCGCCGTCGGGCCGAAGATCAGGTCAGAGGCCGTGGCGGCCGCCGCCCCGATGGCTGCTGCTACTTCGGCCGCCGATGCTGCCGGGCTGTGCACGATCACCTCGTCATGCTGGAAGAACACCAGCTGCGGCCGTGGCTCGTCCAGCTCAGCAAGGCTCCCGCGCAACGTGGCCAGCAAGACCAGCGCCCAGTCGGCGGCACTGGCCTGCACCACGAAATTCCGGGTAAACCGGCCGCGAGCCCGCGCGGCCGCCCCGGCGCCCGGATCACGCTCTTGGTCGGGGTCAGCGCTCTCCGCGGTTGTCGCAAGCCAGGCCGCCGACGGTGGCGGGCACGTCCGGCCGAGCACGGACCTGACCACGCGGCCTTCTTCCCCGGCGCGCGCGGCGGTCTCGACAAACGCCGAAGCATGGGGGAACCGCCGCCGGAACAGCGCCAGCGACTGTCCGCCGTCGCCGCCAGTTCCCCCGTACATCGCCGACAGCAGCGCGACCTTGGCCGCGGGTCGGTCGGCGCCGATCGCGGTCGCCACCGCGGCATAGAGATCGCCGGTCGCGGCGGCCTGCGCGAATACCCGGTCCCCGGCCAGCGCTGCCAGGATCCGTGGCTCCAGCTGGGCAGCGTCGGCGACCACGAGCGTCCAGCCTGGATCGGCTAGCACCGCAGCGCGAAGCACCTTGGGAATCTGCAGCGCCCCGCCGCCCCGAGAAGCCCAGCGTCCCGAGACGACTCCGCCGACCACGTACTCCGGCCGGAACCTGCCCGCGCTGACCCAGGTGTCCAGCCACGACCAGCCATTCGCGTTATGCAGCCGGGCGAGTTCCTTATATTCCAGTAGCAGCGGGATCACCGGATGGTCCACCTCGCGCAACACCGACGAGCGAGTCGAGGGAACCCGGATGCCGGCGGTCGCCAGTGCACGCAGAAGCTGGGCCGGTGAATCGGGGTTTACCGGGCGCGGCGCGCCAAGGGCGGCAGAGATCTGCGCGGCGAGCACGCCGAGCCTAGCTGGCAGCAGCGGCGGCCCGGCCGTGGCTGGCGGCCGCGGACCGAGTTGCTCCGCCAGCAGCCGCCGGTGCACATCGGCCCGCCAGGGCAGGCCGGCCGCGGTCATCTCGGCGGCCGCCAGCGCGCCAGCGGACTCGGCCGCGGCTAGCAAGCCGAACCTCGCCGGATGCGGATCGGCCCCAATCGCCGCGAGCTGGTCCGCGTGGACGCTCAACAGGTCCTCCATGACGGCCCGCAAGCCGGACTCGTCCGACTGCCCGGCATCAAAGGACAGCTGTCCCGCACCCGGTCCGGCTAGCGAGCTAACCGGCGCGCCGGATGGCCACTGAGCCAGCCGGGTCTCGGCGGCGGCCTGTTCGCGGCCGGTCGGGCCGTCCCTGGCCTGCAACAATGCTGCGACCAGCCGGACATCGTGACAACGGGCTACCGGCACCCCGGCTCGCAGTAGGGCAGGGTAAACCTGCGCACCTGACGGCCACACCCAGCGCACATCTCCGGCAACCTCCAGCCGCGCCACGGCTGCCGGTACGTCAGGTACCGGCTCGGCGGGCTCGGCCGCCGTACCGTCGTCGCGGAGCCGACACAGCAGACCCGCTTGGCCTGGGCCGGGCACCAGCGCAATCCGCACAACCTGAATTGTGCTGCATACAGCCGACAGGGCGGCCGAGGCCCGCGTCTGCGGCACGCGCGTGCCGGTCAGCATCATTCTGGACCGCCTGGCAGCGGGCATGAGCACCGACGAGATCGTCGCGGAGTACCCCTCAGCGACCCCCGGCCGGGGTGCGCGCCGCTGCCGCCTATGGCGCGGCGTTGGCGCGCGAGGAACTCCTCCCGATCCCGCAGACCCGACGAAATTGAATCTCGACCAGAACCTGCCCGCCCCGTCCGCCACCAGCCTGCAAACCGCAGGACACGACTGTTCCGACGATGAACGCGCCGGGCTACACGGCAGAGTCCGCCGCAGCCTGCGGGTGCTCCGTCCCATGCGGCCAGGTCCCAGCGTCGTGCGTGCCTCGCTGGCCGCCCCGCTGCGAGCGACGGGAACGGCTCAGCTTGGCGACCATCTGCGGCACCGCGCGGCCGGACTCGTCACCGGCAGCTCCGGCACTTGCGTCACCGCTACTGCCAGCATCAGCATCGGCGTCGGCCGTACTCTCAGCCTGGTACTGCGGCGGGAAGCCCTGGTACCTGGGACCGCCGTTGGCGGGCTTGTCCCCTGGCGTCTCGAACACGCCGGTACTGATCTCGTTAGGAGGAAGCGGGGCTAACTCTTCCAGCGGGACAGCATCAACCGGGTCGGCTTCCAGTACGAGCGCCTCGCGGTCGGCTTCGCGCGCGCTCGGCGGGCGACTGCGCATCCGCGTCGAGCGGCGAAGGCTGCTGATCAGCCGGGCCGGGCGGAGCTGACTCGGTGTCCCCCGAGCCAGGTTCTTGATCAACTGCCTGGTGCACAGTTGCCTCGGCTGGCGATCGCGCGGGCTCGGGCGGTGGCGGCGCCTGGGCAGGCACCGCGATTCGGCTGTCAGCGGGAAGCGCCGTCGCGGCCAGATGGCTGCCATTCGAGCGACGCCAGTCAGCAACCTCCGCATAAACCTCCGCATACACGGGGCCGACACAATCGTGGCCGTCGAGCAGCGCCGCCAGCAACTCGGCGTCTTCGGCTGCCACGCCGAATACGACTCGAGGCTGGCCCCACGGCTCTTCAAGCGAATAACCGACGTAACTCGAGACCGGCGCCGGCGGCTGGCCGCCTAGCCCATGCTGGCCTCGCCAGTGCTCCCACGCGCGCTCAAGTGCGGTCGCTGCACGCTCCGCGCGCAGCACCAAGCCCGGATCACGCATTGCGCGTACCTCCCCCTCCCCACGGCGCCGAATGCCGCCCAGCAGGCGGGTCCCCCAGGGACGCTACGCACATACCTACAGTCACGACTGGGCTGTCACGGTGATGCACGGACGTCATGCCGGCCGCCTGGCGCCGGGCTTCGGCGGCACGTGCCCCTCAGTATCGCCTCGTGATGGCGACGGGAAGTGAGATTACGAAAAGTTGTTATGCAGCTACAGAGAGTTAGCTAGATTTTCGCAGCCCCGGACTTGCGACACGCGGCTACGGCGGCGCCGATGCGGTCGGATGAGTGTTACGACCTGGCCCATGACAGGGCGGTTGCGGGTGCGACGCCGGGCACCGGAATGGCCCCGCTCCCCGTGGAAACTTCCTGACCTCGCCTTGCGAGTGATCACTTCTTAGGTTGCCCGCAGGCAACTCAGCTCCTGGATGGCGATCCAGGAGGCCGGATCGACCCCGGCTTCCGCTGACCGATGCTCAACATCGCATCGAACGCGAAGCGCGCCCCCCGATGCGGTGTGCTGGCCGCCGGGGTCGACCCCCCCAAACTGCTTACCAATTGGCCGCCGACTGACTGCACGCCAGCAATGCGGCCTTGCTTCATTCCGAGCGCTGCTGTGGGATTCCCGCCAGAAGGGCGCGGACCTCAGTCTCCCGGTACCGGCGGTGACCGCCGAGCGTCCGGATGGACGTGAGTTTTCCTGCCTTTGCCCACCTGGTAACTGTCTTCGGGTCCACCCTGAACATTGTCGCGACTTCCGCCGGCGTAAGCAGCGGCTCAGCCTCTGGTGTACGTGCTGACATGTTGACGGCCTCTCCTCCTGGACCGGTACTGCGATCCTTACTTGTGTTGCTGTTCGTGGCTCCATCTACGAGCCTGCCTCGGATGTCCCATATGGTCCACTCAGACCATATTGCCATCACCAGCGGTGACAAGTCGACAACCGGGAGCAAAGTTTCTTTTGAGAGTCGCCGCGATGCACCGCCGCGACTTATCACGCTGCGTGATTCTAGCGACACGCACCGTCGCAACGGGCGGATTCGGAAAAGTCATCCGCGCCTCCCATCGGCTACTTAGCTCGATTGCCGCACCCCCTGCCTCGCTGGGCCGATCTCCTCCAGGTCGGCACCTTAAGGGGCTTGTTCACGCCGGGGCCCGATAACGACTCCCCAACGCCGACCGGCTCTCCCTCCCTCCGCGTCGCGCACCCAGTGTCGCGGCCAGTCCCCTACCGGCACGCTTGCTAGCCGATAGCACGATGCTCCATGCAGTTGCAAGACAGCTGAGCTGTTTCTATGCAACCGGCCCGAGTCCTGTGTTAATTCCCGGACTTCGGCCAGATAATCGGCTTCAGGCGATTTCGACCGAAGCATTACACCACCATGACACACTCTGTAGGAACATCGGTACTCTGCGCCACAAAAACGCGCGGGAAGCGGCCAGAACTCCGGCACTTGGCGCGTAATGGGCAGCACGACTAATCGTGACATGCCGTACCCGTCCCGGCATAGCCTTACGCGCCGGTAGTCCTGTGACTCCGCTCAGCCAACCGCTCCGCCCGCTATAGGCTGGTTGCCGAATCCCGCGCCAATGGAGATGCGGGCAGCGATTCGGGAGCTCACCGAAGTGACCACAGTCTTCGAGGCCGGTCATGCAGTCGGCCAGCCCGGGCACGAGCAAGTCGTGTTTTGCCAGGACATTCAGTCCGGGCTGCGCGCCATCATCGCGATCTATTCGACCGCACTCGGGCCTGCGCTCGGCGGTACGCGGTTCTATCCGTACGCCACTGAGGAAGCGGCGCTCGCGGACGTGCTCAACCTGTCCAGGGCGATGGCCTACAAGAATGCGCTGGCCGGGCTCGACCTCGGCGGCGGTAAGGCCGTCATTATCGGCGATCCGGACTTGCTGAAGTCGGAGGCACTGCTGCGCGCGTACGGCCGCTTTGTCGAGTCCCTCGGCGGTCGCTACATCACCGCTTGCGACATCGGCACTTACAGCGAGGACATGGATGTCATCGCGAAAGAGTCCACGCACGTCACGGGCCGTACAGTGCCGAACGGCGGGGCAGGCGATTCGTCTGTTCTAACTGCCTTTGGCGTCTTCCAGGGTATGCGTGCCGCGGCAGAGCACGTCTGGGACAGCACCAGCCTTACTGGCAAGACGGTCGGCATCGAAGGCGTCGGCAAGGTGGGGCACCGGCTCGTCGACCACCTGATGGAAGACGGCGCCACCGTAGTGATCTTCGACACCAGCCGCGCGGCAGCCGACCGGGTCGTCGCCAGGCATCCGGCCGTGACGGTGGCCAGCACACGGGCCGAACTGCTAGCCAGCACGCTGGACGTGTACTCGCCGTGCGCGCTTGGCGGGGCCGTCGACGACGACACAGTGGGCGCGCTTGGCGGCGTCAAGGTCATCTGCGGCGGCGCGAACAACCAGCTGGCCCATCCAGGCGTCGAGAAGACACTGGCCGACCTGGGCATCGTCTATGCGCCTGACTACCTGGTGAATTCGGGCGGAGTCATCCAGGTGGCCGACGAGTTGCATGGTTTCAGCTTCGAGCGGGCAAAGGCCAGAGCAGCTCAAATTCTGGGCACAACCAGGAAGATCCTCTCGCTGGCGGACGCGGAGGGGGTTCCGCCGGCGGTCGCCGCGGACCGGCTGGCAGAGCGGCGGATCGCTGAAATCGGCAGGCTGCGCGGGGTATACCTAGGCCGCTGAGCTATTTCGGCGGAATCATCGGAGGCGCCCGCCGCCCAAAGCAGGTACGGTTGTACCTGTACGTCAGGCGAGCGCGTCCAGCTCCGGTGGCGGAGCGGCGGCGGGCTGGGCTTGCGCGCACGAACCGCGAGCATCGGCGTGGTAGCGGGCAATTACGTGGTAACGGGCAATTAAGAGTGCGGTGACCAGGGACCCGTGGGGTTCCGTACGTTAGAGGGGGTCGAGCCAATGGGGCGCGGCCGAGCCAAGGCCAAGCAGGTCAAGGTGGCACGCCAGCTGAAGTACAGCGGTGGCGGTACTGACCTTGACCGGCTGCGGGCTGAGCTGGGCGTCGACGCGGACAGCGAGCACGCCAACGGGGACTCCGCTTACGCGGACCTTGGCGATCGCTACGGCGCGGACGACGACTCGGCGCTTGATGATGAGGGCGAAGACGAGGACTGGGACTCCGACGAAGACCTCGGCCAGGATGGTGCTGAGCACGGCGCCGACGATCTGGTCCGGCCGTATGGCTCGTCGGCCGGATCCTGACTGCCCGATCAGGGATGTCGCACTTGATCAGCGTGCGGGGCCGACTGGTTTGCAGGCTGCTGGCTAACCGGTTGCCGATCTCACCCGGGATGCTGGCCTGTCAGCCGGGCATGACCGGATCCGGCGGTGATCGTGCCGATCACCCACGCTGGCACGTCGCGCTCGGCTAGCAGCCGGATTCCGCGGTCCGCGTCAGCAGGCTCGATGATGGCGACCATGCCCACGCCCATGTTGAAGACGGTCTCCATCTCGGCTTGCGTCACCTTGCCGTGACCGGCTAGCAGGCCAAACACGGCGCCCGGTCGCCAGCTAGCCCGGTCTAGAACCGCATCGGCGCCGGCCGGCAGCACCCTGGCCAGATTGGCTGCGAGGCCACCGCCCGTGACGTGGGCAAAAGTCCGCACTGCGCAGCTATCGGCTAGCGCGAGGCAATGCCGGGCATAGATGCGCGTCGGCGTGAGCAACTCCTCGCCCAGCGATTGAGTGAGCTCATCGGGTTCTGCATCCAGGCTCAGCCCTGCTGCCGGCGCATCAATGATCGCGCGGACCAGCGAGAAGCCGTTGGAGTGCAGGCCTGACGACGCCATCGCGATGACCACGTCGCCGGCCTGCACGCGCTCGGGCCCAAGCAGCCGGTCTGCGTCCACCACCCCCGTCGCGGCTCCGGCCAGGTCAAAGTCGTCCGGGCCGAAATGCCCGGGATGCTCGGCGGTCTCGCCACCTACTAGCGCGCAGCCAGCCTGCACGCAGCCCTCAGCTATGCCGCCCACGATCGTCGCGACCCGCTCCGGAACGATCTGGCCGCAGACCAGGTAGTCGGTCATAAAGAGCGGCTCCGCGCCGCAGACTGCCAAGTCATCGACCACCATGCCCACAAGGTCCAGGCCAATGGTGGCGTACTGGCCGAGCCGCTGCGCGAGCACGACCTTGGTGCCCACTCCATCGGTCGAGGTTGCCAGCAGAGGCCGGCGCATCCCGGTCAGCTTGGCGGCGTCGAATAGCCCGGCGAACCCTCCGATCCCGCCGATGACCTCCGGGCCCGCCGTCCTGGCTACCGAGGCGCGCATCAAGTCCACCGCCCGGTCCCCCGCTGCGATGCTGACCCCGGCCGTAGCGTAGCTGGCCGGGACGAGGCCGTCGCCGCCGCGAACCACCCGGTCCGCCGGCTGGCCTGCGGGGCCGTCACTGATCAACGCAGCGCCTCCTGGCCAGAGCCGGCTGGCAAGCAGGTGCTTGCCCTTCTCGTCGTCGGCCACGGAGATGGGGTATTCGCCGTCGAAGCAGGCGCGGCACAGGCGGTCGGCTGGCAGCGTGGTCGCCTCGATCAGACCGGACAGCGACACGAAACCGAGGGAGTCGGCGCCGATCGACTCCCTGATCTCCTCGATGGTCAGATTGCCTGCCATCAGCTCTGCCCGGCTGGCGAAATCAATGCCGAAGAAGCACGGCCAGGCTACCGGCGGGCTGGAGATCCGGACATGCACTTCCGCTGCGCCTGCCTCGCGCAGCATCGCCACTATGGCGCGCTGAGTATTGCCGCGGACAATAGAATCGTCCACAACCACCAGCCGCTTCCCGGCGATCGCCGGCCGCAACGGGTTGTATTTCAGCCGGATACCGCGCTGCCTGATGGTCTGGCTCGGCTGGATGAAGGTACGGCCGACGTAGGAATTCTTGACCAGCCCCTGCCCGTACGGGATGCCGCTGGCTTGCGCGTAGCCGATAGCGGCCGGCGTGCTCGACTCCGGCACCGGGATAACCAGGTCGGCGTCCGCGGGGTATTCGGCAGCCAGGCGCTTGCCTACCTCCACCCGCGCGGACTGTACGCTCCGCCCGGCGATGGAGGTATCCGGCCTGGCCAGGTAGACGTATTCGAACAAGCAGCCCTTGGGCGCAGCGGGCGCGAAGGTATGCGAGCGCACGCCGTCGGAGTCGATCGCCACCATCTCGCCCGGTTCAATCTCCCGCACGAAGGTGGCCCCGACGATATCGAGCGCGGCAGTCTCGCTGGCGACCACCCAGCCCCTGGCTATCCGCCCGAGCACCAGCGGGCGGAAGCCCTGGGCGTCGCGGGCGGCGTACAGGGTCTGCTCGTCCATGAACACGAGCGAGAAGGCGCCGCGTACCAATGGCAGCGCAGCCAGGGCCGCCGCCTCCACGCCGGGGTGTGCGCCGTTCCCGTTCCCGCCGAGCCCGGTGGCAGCGAACAGGGCGGTCAGCACGTCAGTGTCTGAGGTCGCGCGCCCGGCAAGCGCAGTGGCCTGGCCGCCGAGCAACCCGGCCAGCTCAAGGGTGTTGATCAGGTTGCCGTTGTGGCCGAGCGCCAGGCTGGCCGACGGAGTCGCGCGGAAGGTGGGCTGCGCGTTCTCCCAGACAGATGAGCCGCTGGTGGAATACCGGCAGTGCCCGACCGCGATATGGCCCTGCAAGGTGTTCAGCACCGATTCGTCGAAGACCTGGGCTACCAGGCCCATGTCCTTGTAGACGACGATCCTGCTGCCGTCGCTGACTGCGATGCCCGCTGACTCCTGGCCGCGGTGCTGAAGCGAGTACAAGCCGTAGTACGCAAGCTTGGCCACGTCCTCGCCAGGAGACCAGACGCCGAACACGCCGCAGGCGTCTCGCGGCGGCTGATCTGCTGGATCGGGATCGTGTGACAACAGGCCGTCGGGCTTAATCACCAGCCAATTCTAGTGACCTCCCGGCCCGCCGGGGCCGTCGGACACTACCGGCAGGTACGAAGAGATGTCCGATCGCTGGCCGCTGGCCAGCAGGCGCCCGGTAGCCAGCGCTCCGGCCCAGTCCAGATGACCGGTGGCGAGGCCAAGCCAGGTCATCGGATCAGTCTCGACGACGTTCGGTGGCGTCCCGCGGGTGTGCCTTGGCCCTGGGATGCACTGGATGGCGGCAACCGGCGGCACCCGGACCTCGACGGTCCGACCGGGTGCCCGGTCGGAAAGCAGTCGGAGGGTGTACCGGACTGCGGCCCGGAGCGCCGCGGTCGCAGGCTCGCGGCCAGCGCTGAGGGCGGCCTGAACGCCAGCCAGGCTCGCCTGGCCAAGCGCGCGCTCAGTCACCAGCCCTGCCCACCCGGGCTCGCCCAGCGCGGCCCGCTGCTCGTTGACCGCCGCAAGCAAGCGGCTGAGGTCAGGACTCCGCGCTGGCACAGATCAGAAGGTAGACCAATGCCGGCCGCGTGCTCCGGCTGGGCGGCGAAAATTAGTCTGTTACTTTTGCCGATATTCGGCATCATCAGGGCCTCGTAACGGGTAATCGTTCGGTATGCCCGGTCAGCGCCGTACCGCACCTTCGCCCGCACGGGGAGCCCGGCTGCCCATGCTGGCCGGCATCGCCGCGATACTGCTGCTGGCCGCCGGTGGCGCGACCGCCTACGTGCTGGCATTTCACCAGCCGGCGACCAGGCGTGCCATCCCGTTGCCAAGCCGCGCGATCAGCGTTCAGTCCGTCGGCCTGGTGGTGACCTCCGGCGCGGCCGGAACAGGTGACGCGAAATTGCTCCAGCTGGTCGCGGGTCACGCTGCGTCGCCCGAGTTCAGCCCGCTCACCGCAGCCCAGGCCGCTGTCGGATCCCCGCAGTGGACCGCTGACGAGATGGGCGGCGACACCTACATATTCATCTTCCTGGCGTCCGACAGCTGCCTGACCGAAGTCGGCCCCAGCCGCCGCCCGGCGCTGGCCTTGCAGCATTGCAATCTCAGCACGAAGCAACGGTGGCGGCGGGTCAACGCCAGCGTGATCGCGGCCGGGCACGACTACTACCAGTACGCCAATAGCAGGGACGGCGAGTGCCTGACAATGACCGGGCCGCAGTCCGACGGCGATTACGGTACCGGTCTTGCGCCGTGCGCGACCGCACAGCCGCCCAGCCAGCTTGTCGGCTTCTGGTGGTCATCGGTCTGAGGCCCAACCACCGTAGAGTCAGCCCGCCATCTGGTCAGGCGAACAAGGCGGGCAGGGCGGCGCGGTGGGTGGCGGCAAGCTCATCCAGCCCAATGCGGAAGTACCCGGCGACTTCCAGCGCCGTCCCGCCGGTCGAGCCGATCACCGCAGCTGGCACCGTGGTCAGCTCGCAGCGACGAGCGAATTCTGCCTCTGCACCCGGGCGCACCGCGACTACGGCCCTCGCAGCTGATTCGCTGAACAAGAACGTGGCCGCGTCTGCGGTCGGCGTAACGGTGCAGCCGGTGCCGCCGGCCAGGCAGGATTCCGCGAGCGCCACCGCCAGCCCGCCATCGGACAGGTCGTGCGCGGCGGCGAGCAGGCCAGTTGCTATGGCGCTGACCAGCAGCTCGGCCAGCGCCCGTTCCGCCTCAAGGTCTACCGCGGGGGGACGGCCGCCGAGGTGCCGGTGCCTGAGCCAGGCCCACAGTGAGCCGCCGAATTCCGCCCCGGTCTGGCCAAGCAACACGATGCTGGCGCCGGGCAGGCTGAAGCCGGACCGGACCCGGCGGCGGACATCTTCGTGTACGCCAAGGACGCCCACGACCGGGGTCGGCTGGATGGGCGTGGCACCGGTCTGGTTGTAGAAACTCACATTGCCCCCGGTGACCGGCACGCCGAGCTGCTGGCAGCCGTCCGCCAGTCCGCGCACCGCCTCGGTGAACTGCCACATCACCGCAGGATCTTCAGGTGAACCGAAGTTGAGGCAGTTGGTCACCGCGAGCGGCCGAGCGCCGGTGGTCGCCACGTTCCGGTAGGACTCAGCCAGCGCCAGCTGCGTACCGGCATACGGATCCAGCTGGCAGAAGCGGCCGTTGCCGTCGGTCGCGAGCGCGACGCCGAGGCCTGTCGTGTCATCGACCCGCAGCAACCCAGCGTCGTGCGGCGACGCAAGCACGGTGTCACCGCGGACGTAGTGGTCATATTGCTCGGTGACCCAGGTCCGGGCGCCGGCCTCGGGCGAGCCGAGCAGTAGCAGCACGTCGGCGCGCAGTTCGTCGCCGGATGCGGGTCGCGGCAGCTGCGCCGCATCGGCGGCGACCAGCTCATCCTGGCTGTCTGGGCGGCGGACCGGACGGTCATAGACAGGTCCGTCAGCAGCTGCCGTGGCTGGCGGGATATCCACAACGTGCTCGCCGTGCCAGCTCATCTCGAGCCTGCCGGTGTCGGTGACCTCGCCGATCACCGTGGCCTGGACATCCCATTTCGCACAGATGGCCAGGAACCGCTCGACGTTCTCCGGCGTGACGATCGCCATCATGCGCTCCTGCGACTCGCTCATCAAGATCTCGGCCGGGCCGAGTGACGCGTCGCGAAGCGGAACGGCATCGAGCTGAATTTCCATGCCCGTCCCGCCGCCCGCCGACAATTCGGTCGTGGCGCAGGCCACGCCGGCCGCGCCGAGATCCTGGATGCCGACGACAAGGTCCGCCTGGTACACCTCCAGGCAGCACTCGACCAGCAGCTTTTCCATGAACGGATCGCCGACCTGCACGCTCGGCCGCTTGGCGCCTTCGCCCGCACCGCCGAACGACGCACTGGCCAGGACGGAAGCTCCGCCAATGCCATCCGGACCGGTCCTCGAGCCGAACAAGATCACCTTGTTACCGGCGCCGGTGGCAGCTGCCAGCTTGAGATCGTCATGCCGCAGTACTCCGACGCACAACGCGTTGACCAGCGGATTTCCGGCATAGCACGGGTCGAAGGCCAGCTCGCCGCCGATGTTGGGCAGGCCGAGGCAGTTGCCGTAAAACGAGATGCCCCGCACCACGCCGGGCAGCACCCGGCGGGTGTCCGGCGCATCAGCCGGGCCGAACCGCAGCGCGTCCATCACCGCCACCGGGCGGGCGCCCATGGCCAGGATGTCCCGCACGATCCCGCCGACACCGGTGGCCGCGCCCTGGAAGGGCTCAACGTAGGACGGGTGGTTATGCGACTCAATCTTGAACGTCACGGCGTAACCGTGGCCGATGTCGACCACACCGGCGTTCTCACCGATGCCAGCCAGGAGCACATCGGTGACCGGCGCCTTCTCGGCGAACTGGCGCAAGTGCTTGCGCGACGACTTGTAAGAGCAGTGCTCGCTCCACATGACCGAGTAGATCGCCAGTTCCGCGTCCGTCGGCCGGCGGCCCAGAATGCTGACGACGCGCGCGAACTCGCCGGCCGTCAGCCCAAGCGCGGCGAACGGCTGCTGCCGGTCCGGCGTGGCTACCGCCACTGCCACCGTGTCCTGCGCGACCTTGTGGGTAACGGGGTCCTGAATGGCTGTCTCCGGACTGGTCATACGGCGGCGACCGCCTGCAGCACCGAGGCGAAGAAGCCCAG
The DNA here is from genome assembly GCA_963787665.1 of uncultured Actinomycetota bacterium. GTDB lineage: Bacteria > Actinomycetota > Actinomycetes > Streptosporangiales > Streptosporangiaceae > JAJYUU01. Next base: position 684,862 of record CAWBDZ010000011.1, on the reverse strand, counting down.
GCCGTCCGCGGCCGGGCCGGTAAGCGGGTCGATGGCGTGCTCCGGGTGCGGCATCAGGCCTGCCACGTTGCCCGCCTCGTTCACGACGCCGGCGATACCGGCTGCCGACCCGTTCGGGTTGCCGCTGGCGTACCTGGCCAGGACCTGGCCGGTTGCCTCCATCTTGGCCAGCGTCGGGGCGTCGGCCATGTAAGCACCCTCGCCGCTCTTGAGCACGATGGTGATCTGCTGATCCGGCTGGTACCGGCGAGTCCAGGCAGAGGTCGTGTTCTCGATCGTGATCTTGATGTCCCTGTTTACGAAGTGCAGGCCCTCGTTCCTGGTCAGTGCGCCGGGCAGCAGGTGCGCTTCGCACAGGATCTGGAAACCGTTGCAGATGCCAAGCACCGGGAGGCCCTTCGCGGCGGCCGGGACGAGCTCCCCCATCACCGGCGCGAACCGGGCGATAGCACCGCAGCGCAGGTAATCGCCGTAGGAGAAACCACCTGGGAGGATGACCGCGTCGACTCCGTGCAGGTTAGCCTCACCGTGCCAGAGCTCGACGGGCTGGCCGCCGGCCCGCTGCACGGCCCGGCGCGCGTCCCGGTCATCGAGCGAACCTGGGAAGGTAACGACTCCGATACGAGCCGTCATCGGCGTCCTCGCGGGCGGCGCATGCCTGCAGGCTACCGCCTCAGCCGGCGTCCCTGAGCTGTGAAGCGGGCCGGAGCGGCAGCGGTGCATCGCTGCGCCATTCGATCCGCTTCCGCAGCGACACGATCGTGCCCTGGCCAGGCTGGCTCTGCATCGAGACGTCATCGACGCAGGCACGCATGATCGCCAGCCCGCGGCCGGACTCGGGCAGCTCGGCGAGCGCTCGCTCCCTGGCGAGCCGCCTCGACCTGGTGATCCGGCTGCGCAGCGTATTGGGCGGCCCGGGCGGGGGCGTCGGATTACGGCGCAACCGCGGCACGGGCCGGCCCGGACGCCGCATCACCGACCGGCGCAAAACCGTCGCGGGGTCAAAGCCGCGGCCGCTGTCGAGAACCTCGAGCACGCAACGCTTGGCGCCGACGTGGGCGACCAGCTCGTACCGGCGGCCTGGTCCGGCGTGCCGCAGCACGTTCGTGCATGCCTCAGTAACGGCGAGCAGCAGATCCTCAACGCAAGGCTGATCGACGCCGAGACGGCTGAGGGTGTCACCGAGGACCCGGCGCATCACCGGGATGCTCAGCGATTCCCCGGGAAACACCAGGCAGAACTCCACGTCTGCGGCTGGCCCCCCAGAATGGAACACCCGAGATCGCATCGGCTCCTCAGCCCCGTCGCGGTAACAGTCAGTTCACATTGTGGAGGCTTCCCCGGACTCGCTGCAGTAATCATGAACTTAGGCGATCTCTGGACGAACAGTGCGCTACTCCCAGACCAGCTCATGCCCGCGTTCAGGCCGCTGACCTGCACATTCACTGCTGTGAGCGGCCGCCGCAGGGAGCCGGGCAGCCGTTAGCAGCCGACCACGGAAAATAACAATCAGGTAAGGTCGACCGCGCCCGGGCCAGCGCTGCGGGCCGCCTGGTAACTGAGTGCGCCCGGCTGGCACGGCTCCGGCGGCGCCAAGGCCGCAGTTTCAGGCCGGGCGGACGGCGAATTCCTCGATCACCGGGTTTGCCAGCAATTCGGCGGCGAGCTCTGCGATCTGCTCCTGGGTAGCCGGGCCGGCCAGCTCAACCTCGAAGCGCTTCCCCTGCCGGACCCCGGCGACCTGGTCAAAGCCAAGCCGCCGGCAAGCGCTGGCGATCGCTTCCCCCTGCGGGTCATGAATTTCCGGCTTGAGCATGACGTCGATGACGAATCTGCGCACATCCCGAACAGTACGCGACCGCCCACGGCCGGAGCCCGCGGGCTGATCCCGGGGATGGAACTTTTTGCGACTAACGAGGGTTGATATCAGGGGAAGTATTGTCGGGTTTTCTGGGGGTACATGGGGGGTGCAGTCCCCCTTGGGTACCGATGCCTGCGGGCCGATAGTACTGTCGCAGCAACATGGACATACGACCGGCCGGTCCGGGCTAGACCCGGACCGGACAAGAGCATGCAAGGAGTGGCCGTGGCCGTCAAAGATGCCGGACAAGCCGCCTCCCGCACTGCCGCACGGGCGACCGCCCGCGACCAGGCCAGGCAGGCGGACCCGGCAGAGCTGATTCAGCTCCTCACCCCCGAGGGGGAGCGAGTTGAGCATCCCGATTACCCGCTGGAGATCTCGGCGGATGAGATTAAATCCCTCTACCGTGACCTGGTCATAGTCCGTCGGATCGATTTCGAGGCCATCGCGCTCCAGCGCCAGGGGGAGCTCGGTATCTGGGCGTCGCTGCTCGGCCAGGAGGCGGCTCAGGTCGGCTCTGGCCGCGCTCTCGGCGCGCGCGACATGGCGTTTCCCACCTACCGCGAGCACGGCGTTGCCTGGTGCCGAGGGCTGGACCCGGCAAAGCTGCTAGAGCTGTACCGCGGCGTCAGCCACGGCGGCTGGGATCCGACCTTGCACAACTTCCACCTGTACACGATCGTCATCGGCAGCCAGGCGCTGCACGCCACCGGTTACGCCATGGGTATCCAGCGCGACGGCGCGCTGGGCGAGGACGGTGCGGCCGTGATCGCCTACTTCGGCGACGGAGCGACTAGCCAGGGAGACGTCAATGAGGCGTTCATCTGGGCATCGGTTAACAACGCCCCGGTCGTTTTCTTCTGCCAGAACAACCAGTGGGCCATCTCCGAGCCACTGGAGCGGCAGAGCCGGACCCCGCTGTACCGGCGCGCCAACGGCTTCGGCTTCCCGGGCGTGCGGGTGGATGGCAACGATGTGCTCGCCTGCCTGGCGGTCACCCGCAAGGCCATGCAAGCCGCGCGCGAAGGCCAGGGCCCCACCCTGATCGAGGCGTTCACCTACCGGATGGGTGCGCACACCACGACCGACGATCCAACCCGATACCGGCTGTCGGCAGAACTCGAGGCCTGGAAGCTGAAGGACCCGATCGAGCGAGTGAAGCAGTACCTGATCCGCAGTGAGCTCGCGGACATGTCATTCTTCGACGCGGTCGACGCAGAAGCCGCCGAGGTAGGCATCCGGGTTCGCGCCGCCTGCCTGGAAATGCCTGATCCAGAGCCCACGTCGATGTTTGACAATGTGCTAACCACCGACACCACGCAACTGGCTGCTGAGCGCGCCGAGTTCGCCGCCTACCTTGACTCGTTTGTCGGCGAGGAGGCCGCACGATGACCACGCTGACATTGTCCAAGGCGCTCAACGAAGGCCTGCGCAAGGCGCTGGAGAACAACCCCAAGGCGCTCATCATGGGCGAGGATGTCGGCAAGCTTGGCGGCGTTTTCCGCGTCACCGACGGCCTGCAGAAGGACTTCGGTGAAGCCCGCGTTGTCGACACGCCGCTGGCCGAGTCCGGCATCATTGGCACCGCCATCGGCCTGGCCCTGCGAGGTTACCGGCCAATCTGCGAGATCCAGTTCGACGGTTTCGTGTTCCCGGCGTTCGATCAGATCGTGACCCAGCTGGCCAAGATGCGGTATCGCTCGCTCGGCACGGTCCGCCTGCCGGTTGTCGTCAGGATCCCGTTCGGCGGCGGCATCGGCGCGGTGGAGCATCACAGCGAGTCGCCCGAGGCGCTGTTCGCGCACACCCCAGGCTTGCGGGTGGTGTCCTGCGGCGATCCAGCGGATGCGTACACGATGATCCAGCAGGCCGCGATCAGCGACGATCCGGTCATCTTCTTCGAGCCCAAGCGCCGTTACTGGGACAAGGCCGAGGTGGATATAGAAGGCGGGCTCGCCACGGCGCTGCCGATGGACACGGCGCGCGTTCTGGTCGCTGGCACGGACGTGACGGTGCTGTGCTACGGGCCGATGGTGCGAACGTGCGCGGAAGCGGCCGTTGCCGCGGCCAGCGACGGACGCTCCGTCGAAGTCATCGACTTGCGCTCGCTGGCGCCGCTGGATACCGCGACGATCTTCGATTCGGTGCGCAAGACCGGCAGGTGCGTCGTGGTACACGAGGCCGTCGTCACCGGTGGCATCGGCTCCGAGGTCGCCGCGCGAGTCTCCCAGGAATGCTTCTACAGCCTGCAGGCCCCGGTACTGCGGGTCGGCGCTTACACCACGCCGTATCCGCCGTCGCGGCTGGAAGACCACTACCTGCCGGACCTGGACCGGATCCTGGACGCCGTCGACCGCACTTTCGGCTACTGAGAGGCCCGGATGTCAGATCTCAAGGAGTTCAGGCTCCCTGACGTGGGAGAAGGCCTCACCGAGGCCGACATCGTCAGGTGGCACGTACGCCCCGGTGACACTGTCACCATTAACCAGATCATCGTCGAGATAGAAACGGCCAAGGCTGTTGTCGAGCTACCAAGCCCGTATGCGGGGGTCGTCGCCGACTTGCTGGTACCCGAAGGCGCGACCGCCGACGTGGGCACGCCGATCATCTCGGTCGACACATCCGGCGGCGCGGCCGCTGCCGCGGCCGCCGAGGTCCCGGCCGAGGCTGTCATGCAGCGAACGATCAGTGAAACCGAGGACCTGGTACCGGCTCCGCCGGTCGAAGGCGCCGTCGAGCCCGGCATGCACGGTAGCCCGGCGCCCAAAGCCGAGCGTCAGGCGGTGCTGGTCGGTTACGGGGTCAGGCTGGGCACGACCAGTCGCCGCGCGCGCAAGACGGCACCAGCCGGTCCGGCCGCCAACGGATCACGCGGAACCGCCGTGCTGGCCAAACCGCCGGTCCGGAAGCTCGCCAAGGACCTCGGCGTCGACCTAGGCGGGCTGACCGGGACCGGGCCAAACGGGTCGATCACCCGAGACGACGTCCAGCTTGCGGCGGGCGGGATTCGCGATGTCGGCCCCGTTCCCGTGCCGGCAAGGGTTGTTCAGGCCGGCCCGGAAGCGGCCCAGCGGGAAGAGCGGATCGCCATCCGGGGCGTGCGCAAGCACACTGCGGCCGCGGTGGCGGCGAGCGCATTCACCGCCCCGCATGTGACCGAGTTCCTGCAGATCGACATCACCGAAACGATGACGGCGACGGCACGGCTCCGCTCGCTGCCGGAATTCGCCGAGGTGCGCGTGTCGCCGCTGCTGCTGGTTGCCAAGGCGCTGCTGGTCGCGGCCGCCCGGCATCCGATGATCAATGCGAGCTGGGACGAGGCGGCTCAGGAGATCGTGGTCAAGCATTACGTCAACCTCGGCATCGCCGCCTCCACTGACCGCGGCCTGGTAGTGCCCAACATCAAGAACGCGCACGCGCTGGACCTGCCGGATCTGGCCCGGGCGCTGGCCCAGCTGGCGGAGACGGCGCGCGCCGGGAAAGCGACGCCCGCTGACATGTCCGGCGGCACCATCACGATCACCAATGTCGGCATCTTCGGCGTTGATACCGGCACTCCGATCCTGTCCCCTGGTGAGGCCGCGATTCTGGCGTTCGGGCAGGTTAAGGACGCGCCGTGGGTCGTGGGCGGCGAGCTTGCGGTGCGCAAGGTTTGCACGCTCGGGCTGTCCTTCGACCACCGTCTTGTCGATGGTGATCTAGGCTCGGCCGTGCTCCGGGACGTGGGCGCTATGCTGACCGACCCGTTGCGGGTGCTTGCCTGGTCTTGAGCCAGGCGGGACGCCGCCAGCCAAAGGAGTCCGATGATCAGGCACGTGGTGCTGTTCAGCTGGGATGACGCGATGACGAAGGAGATGGAGCAGCAGCTCGCGGCGGAACTGACCGCGCTCGCGCCAAAGCTCGCCGGCTTGCGCGCGTATCACGCCGGCCCGGACGCTGGCATCATTGATGGCAACTTCGACTTCGCCGTTGTCGCCGATTTCGACGACGCGGACGGTTACCTGGCCTACCGGACCAATCCTGAGCACGAGGACATCATCGGTCGGCTCAGCCGGCCGCACACCGCGTCCAGGGCGTCGGTCCAGTACCAGATCTGACCGCTGCCAAATCGGCAGCCAGTTCAGCCGGCCGCGGGCGGTCCGGCGGCCTCGGCGCCATTGGCTGCCGAGGCGTTCAGCAGCGCCGCTAGCTCGGTGCGCGAGCGGACACCTAGCTTTGCGTAAACCTTGGTCAGCGTCGACTCGACGGCCCGCACGCTAACGAACAGTTCGGCCGCAGCTTCCTTGTTGCTGCGGCCCTTTGCGACCATTGCGGCCACACGCAATTCGGTCGCAGTCATGTCCTCAGGGCCCGGCGCCCGGCCGCTGATCCTGGCTAGGTCCGCGCGGACGCGAGCCAGCCAGAGCGACGCTCCGGTGCGCTCGAACAGCTGCTGTGCCTCCATTAGCGTGGCTCGCGCCGCGGCACGCTGCTTCAGCCGTCGCTGGCTGCCAGCGAGCTCCAGCAATATGCGGCCGCGGACCACCGGCTGCGGCGATACCTCGCCGAGCAGTCGCAGCGCCTGGCTGAACTCGGCCACTGCGCTGTCAACGTCCCCGCGCGCGGTAGCAAGCTCGCCGCGGCACCTGGCTACTATCGCGCGGGCCAGCGGGCCTCGGGAGTAGCGGTCCATCTCGCCGACCAGGCTGGCCGCCTCGTCCAGCCGGCCGACGGCTGCAAGCGCCTCCACGGCCTGCGGTTCGATGCCATTGGTTGTCAGTATCCGCGCGCCCATCCCGATCCATTGGACAGCAAGCGGCTGCAGCCGTTCGGCGGCGGCCTGGTAGTTGCCAACCACCACGTCGACGCTGCCGAGCAACGCGGTATTGCGCAGCAGATAGGGGTAGTCTCCGGCTTGCCGTGCCGCAGCCACTCCCCTGTGCGCGAGATCGCGAGCCTCGTCGACTCGCCCGAGCTGGACAGCCGCCTCACCACAGGCGTAGAGGAGCGCGGAAATCGTCTGCGGAACGTCGGCCTGCTCGGTGCTCTCAAGGCCCTCGGCGGCGAGCGCGGCGGCCCGTGCAAGGTCGCCGCGGAAAACCGCGGCCAGCGACAGCCGAAGCAGGACATCGCCTCGCCAGTACTCGATGCCCTCAGCATCACACGCTGCCAGCACGCGCTGGAGCTCCTCTTCCGCGGCTTCCAGGTCGCCTTCAACGAGGTGGCAATAGCCGGCCACCCAGCTCGGCGAGTAGCCGCCGGAGAGCTGGGTGTTCCCGATGACGCTCTCGATATCGAGTGCACGCTCCAGCAGGCTCGCGTCAAGGACGGCGGCCCCGGCTTGGAAGTTGAACAGCACGAAGTTGCAGAGCGCGGAGGCAATCAGGGCCGGATCACCGGCCTGCTCCGCATCGGCCATGGCGTGACGTGCTTCTGCGATCGCGAGGGCTTGGTCGCCCCGCTTCGACCAGTTATCGCAGAGGGCGAGGTGAATCCGGGCCGCGCGGGCTGGATCACCTTCCGCTTCGGCGAGCGCTCTGTCCAGCAGAGGTGTCGCCTCAGCGCCGGAATCGTCCTGGCGAAGCCAGCCAAGCTGATAGAGCGCATCCGCTCGCTCCGGCCCGGCGGGTACCGACGCGATGACACGCTCGAGCAACGCCATGGCCGAGCGCTTCTCGCCGGCAATGGCCAGCTGCCGCGCCGCGCTTGCTAGCCGTCGGCTTGCCTCCGGCTGCTGATCGGCGGGCGTCAGAGATGCCGCGAGCTCGAGCAACTCGGCCGCGGCGGCTGGCGCGCCATGGCTGAGGCTGGCAATGGCCGCGCTATCAAGCTCGGCGGCGACCTCGGCGGATGGCCCGAGCGCCGCCAGCGCCCTGTGCCGGGCCTGTTCTTCGGTCCTGTCGCTCATGTCCGCGGCAATCGCGTGCAATTCTCGCAACCGAGCCGGCGGGATCGAGCCGGCGACTGCCGAGCTGAGCAGCGGATGGGAGAACCGCAGCCGCCCGCCGACTGTCTCAAGCACCCCGGCTGCGGCCGCGGTATCCAGTTCGGCTCCGGCCAGGCCGGCTGCCAGATACTGACCAGCCGACAGGTCTGGCATGACCGCAATCAGCTGTAGTGCGCTCAGCACGCTCGCAGGTAGCTCGCCGAGCCGCTCGTTCACCAGGCCTGCCAGCGTGTCGGGCACCGGCAGCGGACCGGTCTGGACGCCCTGGAATCCGCGCCGGGCCAGCGCGCGGCCGATCTCGAGCGCGATGAAGGGATTGCCACCCGATTCAGCCTCGATCCGCCGCAGCGTTGGCTGGGAGAAGGAGGTACCGAGCCGACTGCGGAGCATCCGGTGTAGTGCACCGATGCTCATGGCGCCGACCGGCAACAGGTCGGGCTTGAACCGAGCCCGGCCGAGTTCCAGGGGTAGCTCAGCGCCTGGCCTGTCCGTCCGCAGCGAGCAGAGCAAGCCCACGGGCGCAGATTCCAGCCGGCGGACGGCGAATCCGACCGCAGTCTCACTAGGTGCGTCAAGCCACTGGACGTCGTCAATCACCACCAGCACCGGCGCCGTCCTGGCCAGTACTGTCAGCGCTGTGCGGAACGCGGTGGCGATCAGGCGCGGTTCCGGCGGGTGCGAAGGAGCTTCCTCCAGCAGCAAAGCGACACGCAGGGCCCGCGCCTGCGGCCGCGGCAACTCGCCTAGCACGGCGTCGGTGTAAGGCTCTAGCAAGTCCGATAGTCCGGCGAACGTAAGGCGTACGTCGCTGCGGGCTGGCATCGTCGCAAGAACTCGGTAGCCGCGGTCAGTCGCCGCGACCGATCCAGCCCGGAGCAGCGTCGTCTTCCCCGAGCCGGCCGATCCGGCCAACACAAATCCCCCGGCGCCCTGCTGCACCGCATCAAGGAACGCGCCGATCGCCTGCTGCTCGGCGTCCCGTCCGAAGATCTGCGCGGACATGGCCAGAGCGTACGCCGCAGGATCAGAACGCGTCCTCCGGCAGTTCCATCGCATCGAGCGAGGTGGCCTCTGCGATCTCGCGTTCGGCGGCAAGGCGCGGCAGCACGGTGGCCGCGAAGAACCCTGCCGCCGCCACCTTGCCCTGGTAGAACGCCTGGTCGCCGGCACCTAGGCCGCCCTGGTCCAGCTTGCCGAGCGCGACCTCAGCCTGCCGCGCGAGCAGCCAGCCGACCACGAGGTCACCCAGCGCAAGCAACAGCCTGGTCGTGTTCAGGCCGACCCGGTAGATCTGGGCATCCTGCTCCAGGCTCGCGCCCATGAAGGCGTTCATCGCGTTGACGACAGCCTCAACGTTGTCGGCTGCCCTGGCGACCGCCAAGCGCTCCTGCTTCAGGCGGCCGTTGCCGTTGTCAGCCGCGGCGAATTGCCGCACCTGGGCTAGCAGGTAGTTGAATGCAGCACCCTGATTGCGGACGATCTTCCGGAAGTACAGGTCAATGCCCTGGATCGCGGTGGTGCCCTCGTACAGGCTGTCGATCTTGGCGTCCCTGATGTACTGCTCGATCGGATAATCCTGAAGGTAACCAGATCCGCCGAGGGTCTGCAGGGACTGCGCCAGCAACTCATATCCGCGCTCCGAGCCGACGCCCTTGACGATCGGCAGCAACAGGTCGTTCAGCGCGGCGGCTAGCTCATCGCGGTCACCGCGGGCCGCAGCTAGCTGGATGGCGTCCTGCTGGCTCGCGGTGTATAGCACGAGCGCGCGCATACCCTCGGCGTATGCCTTCTGCAGCAGCAGGCTGCGCCGGACGTCCGGATGCTTCATGATCGTGACGCGCGGTGCGGTCTTGTCGGTCATCTGGGTCAGGTCCGCGCCCTGGATCCTGGTCTTGGCATAGTCGAGCGCGTTGAGGTAGCCGGTTGACAGCGCGGCGATGGCCTTGGTGCCCACCATCATCCGGGCAAACTCGATGATCATGAACATCTGCCGGATGCCGTCGTGCACATCACCGATGAGCGTGCCCACGGCCGGATGCTCGGCGCCGAAGGTCAGTTCGCACGTCGTGGAGGCCTTCAGCCCCATCTTGTGCTCGACGTTGGTCACGTACACGCCGTTACGGTCGCCCGGTGTACCGTCCTCGTTGATCTGGTACTTCGGCACCAGGAACATCGACAGGCCCTTGGTGCCGGGACCTGCACCTTCCGGCCGGGCTAGCACGACGTGCAGGATGTTGTCGGTCAGGTCGTGCTCCGCGCTGGTGATGAACCGCTTAACGCCCTCGATGTGCCAGGTGCCGTCGGGCTGCTGGATGGCCTTGGTCCGGCCGGCGCCAACGTCCGAGCCAGCGTCCGGCTCGGTCAGCACCATGGTGTAGCCCCACCGTCCCTCGATCGCGCGTTCGGCGACCTTCTTCTGGGCGGGCGTGCCGAGTTGCCAGAGCGCATACGAGAACGAGCCGACGCTGGAGTACATCCAGACGGCCGGGTTCGCGCCGAGCACCAGCTCCGCCACCGACCAGGCGAGTGATCGCGGCACGGTGGTGCCGCCGAGCTCGGCCGGCAGCTCAAGCCGGAACCACTCGGCGTCGATGAACGCCTGGTAGGACCGCTTGAACGAATCGGGCATCTGCACGGTGTGGGTGCTTGGGTCGAAGATCGGGGGGTTGCGGTCGGCATCGGCGAACGACTCGGCGATCGGGCCCTCAGCCAGCCTGTTGACCTCGTCCAGGATGCCGCGAGCGGTCTCCTCGTCAACCTCGGCGAAAGGCTCTGCGCCCAGCAGGTCTTGCCGCTTCAGTACCTCGAACAGGTTGAATTCGATGTCCCGGAGGTTGCTCTTGAAGTGCCCCATTGATGTCCTCCCGCCCCATATACACATTGCTACTGACCGGTAACTTACTCAATAGTACCTAACCAGCCGCCGGGTGTCACCACCCCCGCCTGGCGAAGGCACACCGGACGCGACGCCGCCGGCCGCGACGCTGGCGGTCGCGACGCTGGCGGTCGCCAAACCGCGCGATGCGGCGGGACTGCCGTGTCCCGCCGCATCGCCGTGTTTCTCAGTTAGCCGCCCTTGGTCCAGGCCGGGGCTGGCTGGCCATCAGCCGCCGAACGTGCTCCCCGCGCGCCCGATCTTCAGCCCGGTGAAGCTCGGCGCCAGGCCTTTCGCTGGCTCCGGACCGTGGTAGTACCAGAGCGTGCCGCCAGTTCCCTGGAACACCAGGTCGGCTTCTCCGGCTGGCTTGGCGCGCCGGTCGAACAGCGCCGGTGCCGAGTCGACCGAGCCCGTTGCCTGCGTGATGACGTCGTTCTGCCAGCCGGGCGTCGTTGTCCCCGCGTTGAAGAGCAGCAGCGTGACCGAGTGCGACGAGCCCTGGAAAGCGATCTCCACCGGGCGGGTGGTATCGGCCACGTTCTGCACCAGCGAAGGAGCGGAGTAGCACCAGCCGGAGCCCTCAAGCAGCTTGCTCGACCAGCCTCGTCCGTGGGTGAAGCTGAGGAGCTGGTGATGAGTGCCCTCCACCACGATGAAGGGGCTGGCGACCGTGTGCGGGGCGGAGAAAATCACCAGGGACGGCGCTGAGTACGCCGTGCCAATCGGTCCGACCACGTCGTTCGTCCAGTGCAGCGGGTTGGTCGCGCTGAGGTAGCTCAGCGTGTGGTCTGCGCCCTCCACGGCGATGTCGGCCTGACCAGACGACCGGACGAACAGTGACGGCGCGGAGTACGCACGGTTGGCGCCCAGGATCTCGTGCTTGTGCCAACGACCGCCGGACAGCCAGAAGTACCAGAGCGAGTGGTTCTTGCCCAGGGCCGAGATGTCGGCGCTTTTAGGGCCCAGTACGAACGACGGGGCGGAATAGTCCGAGTTCGCGCCGGCCGCCGGCAGCTTGGCCCATCTGGCGCCGGTCTTGACGTACACGAGCAGCGAGTGGCGCGGCCCTTGGATGGCCACAGCGGCATCGCCGCCAGGGCCGCTGATCAGGGACGGACCCGAAAACGCCGTGTTCTTGCCGGCCAGTTGCTTGCGCGTCCACTTGCCCTTGACCTGGGTGTAGTACTGCAGCGAACCATGGGCGCCGATCGCGGCCACCTCCGGGTCACCGGCGGCGCTGACCTTGATGGCGAGCGAGGGCGATGTTGCGCCCGGGTTGGACAGCGACTGGGCAGCGTGGCCAGTCGGCACCGCCAGCGCGGTAGCGCCGCCAGCAGCCAGCGTTGCCGCGGCTGCGGCTGCGGCAAGTACCGCATGAACAGATCTCACAGATTCTCCCCTGATCGACGAGGTGCCCTGGCGAGCGCGACCTGAGGAGGCGGCTTCGCCTGGCCGGACGGCATCCGGGCCAGTCTTTCTTCTATCAGAATAGATCGGGTTATGTCCTCATACTGAGACGCAGGCCGACCAACCTGGGACGTCTAGGACGCCTTGGACCGTGGCCGGCCGGGCTGGCCGGTTGCGCAGCCTGGCCGACCACGCGGTTTAGATGGTTCCGCCGGTGTAGTGCATGATCAGTGTGCGCACGCCGCCCGGGCCGTCATATGCGCCTACGGCCCACACGTTGGAGCTGCTGAGCGCGAACACGCCGTCGAGGAAGGTGTTGCCGCTGGGGGCACCGGGGTCTGGGCTGGGAACCGCCTGCCAGCCGCCAGCCGCCGTGCCGAATTCGGTCAGCGATGATGCGTTACCGGTCGAGACCGGAATGCTGTCGCCAACCGCCCACGCGTCGTGGCCGCCGTCCACCGCCGCGATGCCGGTGAGGTAGTTGTCTTGCGGAGTCGGGTTCGGTGATTTCAGCTCGCTGAGCCGACCGCCGGAGCCCGGTCCCTCGACCAGCGTGCTGAAGCCGGAGTGCCCGGCCCTGTCGATCCCGGCTACCCAGGTGCCATCGGGCGAAGCTGCGATGCCCTGGGGGTAAGCGCTGGCGACCGCGCCACCAGGCGTCCGCACCGGCCCGCGATGCACCACATGCCATCTAGCGCCAGCCAGATGCAGGACGACCTGCTGGTCTGGGGTGCGGCCGACGAGCTGGCCGGTAGCCCAGACGCCTTGACTAGCAGATGACGTCACCGAGGTCAGCACGCCGTTAGCACCATGCAGGCCGGCGAGGTGGCCGACCGACCAGTGATGGCCGTTCCACTCTTCGATGAGCGGATGGAAGAATCCGTCGGCTCCGCTGTAGCCGCCGACCGCCCACACGTCAGAGTCGCTGACCGCTGTGACGCTGTACAGCATGTCATCTTGTGAGCCAGGATCAATGGCGGGCACAATCGACCACTTGTGCCCGTTCCAATGCTCAGTCAGCGCCCGGCCGGTATGACCACCCGCTGATGTATAGATGCCAGTGGCCCACGCGGTCCCGTCCGGTTCTGCGGCGACGCCGTAGAGCGAGTTGGCCTGCGTGCCGACGTTCGGCGTCCGCACGAGCGACCACTTCGTCCCGTTGTAGTGCACCGCAAGCGTGCGCACGATCGTGGCGTTCGCGGTCGGCAGCATGCCGCCGACAGCCCAGATGTCGGACGCAGACCGGCCGGAGATCGCCGCGAGGTCGTTGTCGTTCGAGCCGACGTCGGGACTCGTCACAACCGCCCATGGCGAGGCGACGACTGCGCCGGCAGGCGCGGCTGGCGCGGCACTAAGCCGGGCGGCCGCGGGACGGCCGGCCGCCACCTGCGTGGCCGCCAGGCTCCCGGCGGCGGGGTCGGCCTTCGCCCCGAACAGCTTCGCCATCGGCTGCAGGCCGCAGGCATTCCGCAGGCATGGCAGACCGAACGCGGCCTCGATCGTGCGCAGCAGCGAGTAATGGTTGAACGGCTTCGCATCGACAAGATGGCGACGCTTATGGTTCGTGATCACGATCGTGACGACGTGTCCGGTGCCAGGCTTGGCATGGCAGCAGCCCGAACTGGTGTCACCCTCGGTGAAGGTGACCACGATCGCGTTGTTGCCGTGGTGCCACTGACGACCCGTCATGATCTCGCGGGTGACCTGTCCGATGTAGCTGTCGCCCGCAGAAACAAGCAGGTTGTCGTCGTGCTGGTGTAAGGCATTCGAGCTGTCCTCGCACCAGGGCGGCCCGCCGTGCATGTCGTAGCACTCGTTGGGGTCGATAAGGCTGAAGTCCGGCAGGCGGCCGGTCCGCGCATCTGCTGCCAGTTCGGAGGCCGGCACCATTTTGCGCGCCTCGGCCGGGTTGTCTGCGACGCTGGTCAGGTCCGGGACGCTGTTGAACTGAATCTGGTTGTACAGCGAGTCGGTTTGCTCGCAGTTGCCGGGATAGCAGTCGCCCAGGTATCCCGGATAAGGCAACCCCTGGGCATACTCCTTCCAGCTCTTGTGCGCCTTGTCCAGCTGGCTGAGCAGGCTGGACTTGCGCACCGGCTGATCCCAGTACGGACTGCCATCGGAGATGCCGAAGGAGTTGCCCGCGAGCAGCGCCATGATGTTGGCAGTGTCGGGGTCGGAGGTGGTGAAGTACTGGCTGGCCAATCCGTACGTTCGGGCCAGCCGGTTGATGTTCGGCGCGTAGCGGTTATGCATGATCGAGCCGTAATCGTGACTGGTGTCCATGATCACGACGATGTGGTTGTAGCGCGGCACCTTGGCGGCCGCGCCCACCGCGGCGTGGCTGGTGCCCAGGTCGGCTGCAGCACTCGCAGCTACGCCCGGCACGCCGCCAGCAAGCGGCAGGGCCAGCGCGGCACTAGTCGCGACTGCCGTCAGCAGTACGCGCGCACGCAAAGACAGCACGTATCGCATGTGGTTACGTCCTCTTTCTTATTCAGCCCAGGCGATGCCGGCCACGTCGGCAGCCGCCCGCAGCCCGCGGGTGGCGCCTGGCGGAACCGGCGGCAGGATCAGGCAGTAGCAGCCGACGCAGATGGAGCCAGAGTCAGCTAGCCGGTTATTGCCAACCATCAGGGTGTTGTCGGGCGAGACGCCGAGACGCTCGCAGGCGGTCAGGAATGGCTCGGGATCGGGCTTGGCAATGCCGAGATCGCAGGACAGCACGAACGTCTGGATGAAAGCGTCCAGGCCGGTGGCCACGTAGCCCTCGTTAATGGACCAGCCGGTGTTGCTAACGATGCCGATTGGGATGCCGGCTCCGGCGAACGACTTGAGCACGGCGGGCGTGTCCGGGTAGGGCACCATGGTCTGCGGGTTGGTCTTCCACTCGTCGTACATAAGATCAGCGAGGCCGGGGGCGATCTCGTCAAACGACGCGTAACCGGCCACGTACGCTGCCCGGTGATCGGTGCGGGACAGATTGCGGCGGCGCCGCTTCTCGGCCATCAAGTCGCGGCTGTGCTCTTTGGACCGTCGCCAGTATCGCGAGGCGTCTTCCTCGGCAATCTCCACGCCAAGCCTCGCGGCGAGGCTGCACACCGCCGCCACCGGCGATGAACGATGGGTTAGCGTCCCGCCGTTGTCGAATAGGACTGCGTCGTAGCGCACCGGGTCTCCTGTTCTGCTGGGAGGCTGACGATGCGGGCCGGCGCCTTTCGGCGGTCCCGGTCGACCGCGGTGAAGCTCAGCGGACCGCCGCCTAGTAGGGGCGGGCACCGATGTGGAAGTGGTTGAGGACGATCGCCGTGCCCACGAGCGCGACGAGGATGATGTAGCCGCCGATGTCGACGGCTGTAAGGGGGTGCTCGTTCAGCGAGCCACGGCGCTTCTTAGCTCCGAACCCGCGCGCGTCGGCCACCATCGCCATCGTGGTGGTGCCGCGCAGGCTGCCGACCAGTAGTGGCACAGTGATCAGGACAACGCACCGGCTAACCCTCTTGACATAGTCCGGCCACTTGGCGACCTCGACGAAGCGCGGCCGGGACAGGTCATAACCGCGCAGTTCTACGGCACGCAGTACGAGCGTCGTCCTGGATATCATGTCGGGCAGGAAGCGCAATGCGGCGGTGAGCGCGAACCCCACCTGCGGAGGCATCCGGAAGCGTTCGAATGCCCAGGTGAAATCACCGACGTCGGTACTCACCAGGATCAGCATCGAGGTCGAAATCGTGACGAGCACTCGTGCGGTCTGCTCGAGGCCGAAGACAAGCCCGTAGCCGGTAATACCGGGCGACCCGAGCCAGCTGATCGTCCAGGGGAACTGGTAGATGTAGTGAATCGGCGGGTTCGGCAGGTAGTAGAGCCCTTGCGACCAGAATCCGGTCAGGGCCGGCCCGATGACCATCACCATGAGTACCCGGGTCTTGGCCCGTGAGGGCCGGAGCCAGAACCAGGGCAGCAGGCTGAGCCCGAACACGATCAGCATGTAATCCCAGTTCAGGATGATGCTCAGGATGCCCATCGCGATCGGGTAGAGCACCTTGAGCCGCGGGTCCAGTTTGTGCAGCGGCGTGTCTTTCGCCTCGTAGGTGACCAGCTCGCGCAGGCCGCCGAGCCCGACTAGCTTGACGAACGCGACCGGCAGCGCCATCGGCACGGCGAAGACGATGAGGTAGGCGACAATAGTCCGGACGAAAATGGAGGACATCAGGGCCTGCCTCCTGTCCCTGCGGGCATTGCCCGGTAGGTTGCCGCGGCCTCGGCGACCTCGGTGACCGTCAGCAGCACGTCATCGCAGTGACCAAGCAGCAGCACTTGGAGCCTGGCCAGCGGCGGTGCCAGCACACCCCAGCGCTTTAGTTCCTCGGTGCGCGCGAACACCTGTCGCGTCGGCCCGTCCATCCGGACTTCGCCGTCGCCGAGCAGCACGATCCGCGCCGCACGCGCGGCTAGCCCCCTAATGTCGTGGGTAACGGTGAGCACTGTCAGCCCAGTCCGCTTCCGGACCGCCTCGAGTAGCCGCAGGAAGGACCGCATCCGCTCCGCGTCCTGTCCAGTGGTCGGCTCGTCAAGCACGAGCACGCCGGGTGCGCCAACCAGTAATGCGGCCAGCGCGAGGCGCTGCCGCCCCCCCTGGCTCAGCTCCCAGGGGCTGGTTTGCTCAAGGCCGCGGAAGCCGAAGAACTCGATCGCGCTATCGACGTCAAGCACCGGGTCGGGCGGCAGTGCACGGAACTTGCTGCCAAACTTGAGCTCGCCGATCACGGTCTCCTCGAACAGCATCTCGTCTGCTGCCTGCAGCAGCAGCGCGACGTGAGCGGCATTCTCGAAGACCTTGCCAGGGCGGACCGGCCGGCCGCGGAAGCTCACCTGGCCGGTACTTGGCGTGCCCATGCCGACAGAGAGCCCGGTGAGCGTGCTCTTGCCGGAGCCGTTGGCGCCGATCATGGCTACCCATTCGCCCTCATCCACGGCCAGCGTGACGTCGTTCACCGCGCGCTTGGCACCGAAGTCGACGCTGACGCCATCCCAGGCGAGCGCCGGAACGTGGCTGTCGGACGCGGACGCCGCCGCTCTGGCGCTGCTCAGCACGGCGGGGGCGGTGAGAGCTC
This sequence comes from uncultured Actinomycetota bacterium, assembly GCA_963787665.1. Lineage (GTDB taxonomy): Bacteria > Actinomycetota > Actinomycetes > Streptosporangiales > Streptosporangiaceae > JAJYUU01. The sequence continues at coordinate 667,676 of CAWBDZ010000011.1, read as the reverse complement.
CGTTCCCTCGCGCATCGGGGACCAGCGAACGCGCCATGGCCGCTCGGGTGAGGGCAGGCACGAGCCAGCTGTCCGCCAGCTGGTCGGCCGCCTCTTCTACCGACAGCGCGAGCCCGGCCGGAAAGGCGTCAGGTACCAAGTGCGCGAGCTGTACGACGTCGGGCACGCCGACGCCGACCTTCGCCCAGATGGCCGAGTCGCCCCAGGCCACCCGCGGTGGCTGATCGAGCAGCACTCGGCCGTCATCCATCAGGACCACGCGGTCCGCCCACGGCGCAACCTCGTCGACGCGGTGCTCGATGATCACGACGCCGGTGCCCTCGTCACGCGCAAGCCGCCGTAGCGTCCCGAGTACCTCCTGGGCGCCGACCGGGTCGAGGTCCGACAGCGGCTCGTCCAGCACCAGGATGCGGGGTCGCATCGCCAGCGTCGCGGCGATCGCAGTGCGCTGTTTCTGCCCGCCTGACAACGTCACCGTCCCGGCGCGCCGCATTCCCGCCATCCCGGTGACATCCAGGCACCACTCAACCCGGGCCGCGATCTCCGGCTGCGGCAGGGCCAGGTTTTCCGGGCCGAACGCGACCTCGGAGACGACCGTCTGGTTGATCAGCTGAAGGTTCGGGTTCTGGAAAACCAGGCCCACCAGCTGCGATGTCTCGTGCGGCGGCAAACCGGTCAGCGGCTTGCCGCCAAAGGTGACCCCGCCGCGCAGCTGACCATGGACGCGGGACGGGATCAGGCCGCACAAGGCCAGCGCCAGCGTCGACTTGCCGCAGCCAGAGGCGCCGGTGATCAGGACGACCTCGCCCGCCGCTACGCCAAAGTTGATGTGGCGCAGCGCGGCCGTCGACGCGCCAAAGTACGCAAACGAGATATCGCTGGCAACCAGCTCAGGATTCACGCTGATTGCCGTGCCCCTTCCGCACCGCAAGGGTGCCGCGCTGCTTGCGAATCGCAAGAAGCCACATGATGATCGAGCCCACAGCCAGGAGGCCGCCGGCGACTAGCACGGTCGTGCCGGCGGACAAGACGACGTTGGCATTCCCGAAAAGCGCGCCCTGGTCCCCGCCCACCTGGTTATTGGTCAGATCCAGGTAAGCACCGTCGGCCAGCAAGAGCACCGCCAAGATCCCGAAGACGAGTGCGACGCGCTTCATGCCAGTTCCCCTTCCGTCGGCAGCGGATCGGCAGCTACAGCCGGGGAAGCAGGCGCGCCGAGTGGCGCGGCCTCATCACCCGGCGCCGGCTCGGCGAAGGGGTCGACCGCATCGGCGCCTCTCGGCTGCCGGCCGCCGATGGTCGGGATCACGGCCTTGGCGACCCGGAGCGCGAGCGGTGCGCTAATGGCAGCCTCGATGCCATTGCCGAGGGCGTTCGACCAGGTGTCCACCCACATGGCGTACCAGGTGTAGTAGGTCGAGTTCAGGTACGGATCGAACGTCCAGTCGGTCAGGAAGGCATTCGGTCCGCCGCGCAGCAAGCCGATCATCAAGCCATCGATGACCATAGACGTCACGCTCGCGCCAGGCGCGTAGACCCTGCCGCGCCTCGCCACGATGTACAGATCACAGAAGATGGCCTGAGTCAGGCCGTCGGTCCAGTCCAGCGCCCCGTGCCCGCTGCCGAACAGCAACTGGGCGAGCAGGTAGTTGATGAAGACCATAGCGGTGACGCAGCCAGGCTTGCGCACCAGCGCGACACCGACCATCAGCAGGAACATGTACGGCAGGTCGTGCACCTGCAGCAGGTCCGCTCCGGGGATCACGTCGATGATCGGCTTGAGGAACTGGTCACCGATGATGTTGTCGTAGACCTCGAGCACGACTCCGAGCGCCGCGACGATGAGGATGTCCTGGGTCGTCCAGCGGTCCCAGCGCTTGGAACGCAGCGCCGCCCACAAGACGATGCCGACGCCGATGATGCAGACTGCCCAGGTGCCCCAGAAATAGAAGGCGTTCCAGGCGAACGACAGCTTGATGGTTGAGTTGGCCAGCAACGCGGTGCCCATCTGGTGCCTCCCAGACACGACCGAACAGCAGGGGCTTGTTAGGCACGGACGACATGGGCACCATGGCCGTGTGTTCTATTCAAGGACCGCCGGGCATGCCGGGCAAGACTTCACGGGCTGACTTCATTCGATGTTCACCGGCCGGTTGGCGGACCCGGCCGCGCAGCTGGCTATGGCCTCAAACCGAATCGCATTCTAGAATGCTCCGCGAAGCCCGGCATCGCGGCAGATGAGGTGGATCATGACGCTGGCACTGACGTCCGAGCACGCACAGCTCGCCGAATCGGTGCGTGGCTGGACAGCGCGCAACAGTCCGACGGCGACGGTAAGAGCCGCAGCCGACAGCCCGGACCATGGCGCTGCGATGTACCGGGACGTCCTCGGCCCGAGCCTGGCCGGGCAGGGCCTGCTCGGCTTGCACGTGCCTGAAGCCGACGGCGGGCAGGGCTTCGGCCTGGCCGAGCTCGCCGTCGCGGTGGCGGAACTTGGCCAGGCGCTGGTGCCCGGCCAGTTCGTGCCGACCGTCCTGGCGAACGCGGCCCTGACGTCGGCAGGCCTGACAGGCAAACTCGTATCGGCACTCGCCGATGGGTCGGGAAACGGGGCCGTCGCGCTGTCGCCGGGCTTGTACGCAACTGTCGCTCCGGACGGCAGCTTCATCGTCACCGGCAGTGTTGAGCCAGTGCTCGCAGCTGTAGGTGCCGACATCCTGATCGCACCGGTCAGCCTCGGCACGGCTACGGTCTGGGTGGCCATCGATGCTAGTGACCTGGAAATCACCGCGCTCGACAGCCTCGACCTGACCCGCCAGCTCGGCCGGGTACGGGCGGACGGCGCGGTCGTGCCCGCCGACCGTCAGCTCACCCGCCTGAGCGCGCACTCGGTCGCCAACCTTGCCGCGACAGTGCTCGGCGCGGAAGCCATCGGCATAGCCGACTGGGCGGTGCAGACAGCGGCCGAGTACGCCAAGATCCGCCATCAGTTCGGCCGCCCAATCGGCCAGTTCCAGGCGGTGAAGCACCGCTGCGCCCGGATGCTCGTCGCCGCGGAGCAGGCCGCCGCGGTCGTCTGGGACGCGGCCAGGGCGCTCGATGCCGCGGACGAGGCTGAGCGCGACTTCGCTGCCGCTGCGGCCGCGGCCCTGGCGGCCGAGGCGGCAGTCTCCTGCGCGCACGAGTGCATCCAGATCCTGGGCGGTATCGGATACACCTGGGAGCACGACGCGCACCTGTATTACCGCCGGGCAATGACGCTGCGGGCGTTGCTTGCCCCGGCGGCCGGCCCGGAGCGGAACTGGCAGCGCCGAGTCTGCGAACTGGCCCTGGCCGGCCAGCGCAGGCGGGTCCGGCTCGAGCTGCCGGGCGCCGACAGCGGACTTCGCGATACGATCCGGGCCGAACTCGCCGAGATCGCTGAGCTCCCTGGCCAGGAACGAACCGCGGCACTCGCGGCGGGCGGCTGGGTGCTACCGCATCTGCCCAGGCCCTGGGGCCGCGGCGCAGGGGCACTAGAACAGCTGATCATCGACGAGCAACTGCGTGCCGCTGGCCTGCACGTTCCCAACCTCGCGATAGGCGCCTGGGTTGTGCCAGCGCTCATCCAGTACGGCACGGCCGAACAGCAGCACCGCTTCCTGCCCGCCACCCTGCGGATGGATTACCTGTGGTGTCAGCTATTCAGCGAGCCGGGCGCGGGCTCGGATCTGGCCGGCATCACCACCAGGGCGGAGCGCGTCGACGGCGGCTGGAAGATAACCGGCCAGAAGATATGGACCTCGCTGGCACGTGAGGCTGCCTGGGCTATCTGCATCGCGCGCACCGATCCTGCTCAGCCACGGCACGACGGCATCAGCTACTTCCTGGTCAATATGAAGGCTCCCGGCGTCGAAGTGAGGCCACTCCGCGAGATCGGCGGCGACGCGTTCTTCAATCAGGTCTTCCTGGACGAGGTATTCGTGCCTGACGACTGCCTAGTCGGCGAGGTCAACAAGGGCTGGCGGATCGCGCGGACCACGCTGGCAAACGAGCGCGTCTCGCTGTCGCGGTCGTGGACGTTCGGCTGCGGCATACCCGAGCTGCTGCAGGTCGCAGCGGCTGCCAGCGCGCCGCCGGCCGAGCAGGTCGGCGAGCTGGTCGCCACCGGGCACGCGATCGAGCTACTGGCGCTCCGCGCGACGCTGAAGCAGCTGTCTGGGACCGAGCCAGGGGCCACCGGCAGCGTGCGCAAGCTACTCAGCATGCGGCACGCTCAGCAGGTGGCCGAGCTGTGCTGGACGATGTCCGCAGAGTCCGGCGCCCTGGCCGGCGGCTCAGGCCAGCCGGTCGGCCCGGACGGCCGGCCGAACGGTGCACACTGGGCCCGCCTCGTCTTGGTTACCCGGGCGCTCACCATCGGGGGCGGTACCACCGACATCCAGCTGAACATCATCGGCGAGCGGATCCTCGGCCTGCCGCGCGACCCCGAGCCGCCGGACGCCTGACGCGGTCAGCGCGCGTCGCTACCCGGTCACGCCCGGTCGGCCGGGTTAGCCTTGCCAGCGGTGGCACGCTTGGGGGACTGATGACCGACGACGCTGCACCGAGGTCCAGGCCGGTGCCGGGCTTACCCGCCGCCCAGCGGCGGTGGGCGGAGCAGGTGACGGCGGGCCGGAAGGCCAGGCGGCAGCGCCTCGCCACTGCGGCCATCGGCTGCCTGTCAGCGCTGACATTGCTGCTGTCTGGCGGCGCGTGGGTGCTGACGAGCTACGTGAGCTCTAGCATCGGGCGGGTCACCGCAGGCACATCTGGTACGCCATCGAGCGGCCCGATCAACATCTTGGTGGCCGGCATCGACACAAGGGGCGGGCTGACTCACCGGCAGGAGCGGCAGCTGCACGTCGGGCACGACGTCAGCGCTAACACCGACACGATGATGCTGGTGCACATACCCGCGAACCACGCCAGCGTGCAGGTGGTCAGCCTGCCGCGAGACAGCTGGGTAAGCATTCCCGGGCACGGCATGGACAAGATCAACGCCGCCGACGGGCTCGGCGGCCCGCGACTTATGGTCCGCACCGTGGAGCACGCCACTGGCCTGGTCATCAATGACTACGTGGAGATCGACTTCCTCGGCTTCGTGAAGGTCATCAATGCCCTCGGCGGCGTGAACATCTGCGTTCCGTTCGCGGTCAACGACCCCTACAGCGGATTGAAGCTGTCAGCCGGCCGGCACCACGTCGACGGCGTCACAGCGCTGGAATTCGCACGTGACCGGCATTCGTTCGCGCAGTCCGACTTGGCCCGCATCCACGACCAGCAGCAATTGTTGTCGTCAGTGTTCAGCGATGTCACCGGCACCGGGATGCTGGCCAATCCAGTTCGCCTGCAGCAGTTCCTGTCGTCGGTCACTGCGGCCGTCAAGGTGGACCGGGGCTTCAACGTGATCCGGCTGGCCGACGAACTCCGCGGCCTGCGGCCTGGCGACGTTACCTTCACGACGGTGCCGCTGGCATCGGTGAACTACCTGACTCCGACCGGGCAATCTGCGGTGCGCTGGGACAAGCGGGCCGCCAGAGCGTTGTTTACAAGGCTGCGGAACGACACCGGCCTGCCGTCCCGGCGTCACCACCGGCGAGTGCACAAGCCTGTCAAGGGAGCCGTTACCAGGTCACAGGTGGCGGTAGATATCTACAACGGAACGCTGGTCGACGGGCTGTCAGCGGCAACCGGGCGGGACCTTGCCAGGCTGGGTTTCGGCGTGCACAAGGCGGGGCTGAACTGGCCGCAGCACAACCTCAGGCAGACCGTGATCGACTACCCGCCGGGCCAGGCCGCAGCCGCGGCGCTGCTGCGCACGGTGCTGCCTGGCGCCAGCATGCGCCCCGTCACTGGCCTCGCCCGGATCAGGCTGGTGCTCGGCACAACCGGCTCCGCGATCAGCAGCAAGGCCACCACGCCGCGGCACCCGTCTCCGGTGGCGGGACGGACCGCCGCGCAGGCCGCCTGCCGCTGAGCCTGTAGGCGCATGGACTGAAATTAGCTCTCGGGCGGGAACGCGGCGGCCCCGCCGGACTCGGGCGACGCCGGCTCGTCCGGGCTTTGGAAAAAACTGGGCATCGGGCTAGGCGCGGTGTCGCCGGCCCCGGGAAAGAATGTGGCGCCAGCATCCGGGAACGAGGGTCCCCCCGCTGCCGGGGCCGCGGCGGCGCCGGCGTCAGGGAACGAGCTGGCAGCCGGACCGGGGAACGGGCTTGGCGGACCGCCGGGGAAGCCCGGCTGTGGCACCACTGGCTGCGGGTCGGCCAGATTGAGGCCGTTCTCCCGCTCGTAGGCGGAGATGTCCTCGATCAGCTTGTCGATTCTGGCCTGGGTGTCCGCAGTGCCCCGGCCGGTGCGCTCTGCGAATATTGCCACGCCCAGGCTGCGCAGCAAGGCATCACCGCGGCGACCAGCCTGGGCCTGGTCAAGCTTCGCCCTGCCTTCTTGTGCAGCCTGCTGGGTGGCCTGCGCGAGCTGCGTGGCCTGCGCCTTCACCTTGTCCATGAGTCCCATTGCCGCCTCCGGGGGGCCTTTCGGGTCCTAGCTCAGCGGACCTTGCGGCCGCGTGCCTTGGCAGCAGCATAGGGCCGCTCGCATGCTGTGCGTCGAAGGTTGGTTGCCGCCTGATCGCGCCTGGCCGCGTTAATCGCGCGCGGCGGCCAGCCCCGCGGAGGCATCGCGTGTTATCGCCACGATGTCGCCGGCGACGGTTACCAGCCGGCAGCCGTTATCCCGGTACAGCCGCGCGGTAGCGCCATCGGTCGCGTGCACGCCCACCGGCTTGCCTGCCGCCGCGCAATCGGCCCAGATCTGCTCGAACGCCGGGCGTAGCACCGGGTCGTGCGGGTCGAGCTGGCAGCCGAGCGAGAACGACAGATCCCGCGGGCCGACGTAGATGCCGTCCACGCCGGCCAGCTTGAGCGTGGCTGGCAGGTCGGCCATGGCCTGAGCCGATTCGACCATGACGATGCACAACGGCTGCTGCTGGCCGGCCATGACCCCGCCCGCCGAACGGTAGCCAGCCGGCGGGTAACGACACGCGCCAGCCACTGATGCAGCCTGGTCGGCGTTGTCGACGTTCGGCACTATCACGCCTGCGCAGCCAAGATCGAGCGCGCGGCCGATGTCGGCCGGGTGCGCGTGCCTGACTCGGCCGAGCGGCGTCGCGCCGGCCAGCCGGATCGCGGCGGTCATGCCCGGCAGGTCGTGCTCGGTTGCGCCGCCGTGCTGCAGGTCAATGACGACGTAGTCGAGGCCGACCGCGGCCAGCGCCGCGGCCGTCAGCGGCCCTGCTGCCGAAACCCACCCGCCGTAGACCGTCTCGCCGTCCCGAACGCGCTCACAGAAAGGATCCTTAGTCACCCTGTTAGCCAAGCACATTCAGGGCCGCGGCTAGCACTTCCAGCCCGCGACTGGGGTCGAGCCAAGGAGCTTGCCGCCCTGACCGTACGCAAGCGCCTGCGTAAGTTTGCGATGGCCGGGAATCGCGTAGCCGAACACCCGGCTGCCATTGATCTCGATCGCCGGGAACGACACTGAGGTTCCGTCAGAAAACTTCAGGACCACCTTGCGCACACTCAAGGCCGCAGTGGCTATCCCTGATGAGGCGCCCGTCGGCTTGCCGCCGCTGTCGAGCGGGCCGCATGACAAGTAAGAAACCAGGTGGCCAGACGGGACCGACTGCGGGTTGGACCGGCTATCAATGCAGGCGTCGCCGCTCGGGTAGGTGTAGCAATAACCCCACGGCCCGATGTTGGCCCGCGCGAACCAGGGCGCACCGTCGACGACACCCGACCCGATCGTCCTCGTCAGCCTGGCGGGACCGACCTGACCGGGAAGCCACCAGACATTCAGCTCGACGTTACCGAACGGCACCGAATATGCGATCTCCCTGCCACCGGAGTAGGCCGTGGCCCGTACTATTCGGACGCCGGACGGCAGCACTACCGCGACCCAGCGGTGGCCGCGCCAGCTGACAGGCTTAAGGCTGAGCACCTCACCGTCCGGCAGGCTGATGCCGATGCTCGTCACCTTCTGGCTGACCGTGCCGTTTATGATGGCGCCACCGGTGCCTGGGCCACCACTCTCCGACTCGAACGCAGCAGGCCAGCCCGAAGTAACCGGGCCTTCACTGCCGCCGCCCATGAGCGGCACGCCTTTGACGTTCGTCATCACGGTGCCGTGGGATCCGGACAGGACCACTCTCCAGTGCGTGCCATCGGTGACGCCCGCTGCGATCACGCCGCCGCGCGCATGCTTGCCGAGTGCCAGCACCGTGACCTTGTAGTGCACCGGAGCGGCCGGAAGTGGAGTCTGCCGCTGCAAGAATCCGGGCAGCAAGGATGCCCCCGCCGCTATCACTGCGAGTCCGGCCGCAGCCGAGATCCATCTGCGCATCCTGATCCCCTTGCCCTGGCGGACTGCGCTGGCCACCGGCGCCGGGCCGCGGCTCAAGGCCGTCCAGCAAGTCCACTGAGCCTGTCCCGCAGTTCTCGCTCGTCCTGCATGCTCACAGCAGTCCCCCTTCTAGCAGCGAGGAGTTGGCCCGGAGCTTTGCCAGCGCACGCGAGGCCTGGCTCTTCACATTGCCAACGGAGCAGCCAAGCACGGCGGCGGCCTCGGTCTCGGTCATGTCCAGCCAGTAGCGCAGGACAACTGCCGCCCGCTGCCCGTAGGGCAACTGCATCAGGGCCGCCACCAGGGCATCCCGGTCGTGGCGGAGATCCGGGCCGGCGGCGGCCTGGCCCAGATCGGGCACCGCTTCGGTCAGCACCTCGCCCACGCGGAGCTTCCGGAACCGGTTCCGGTTCGCGTTCACCACGATGCGCCGAAGGTAGGCATCCGGGTTATCGGCCCTGCGCACCCTCGGCCACGACGCATAGGCCTTCGCGAACGCGGTCTGCGCCAGGTCCTCGGCATGCTGGAGATCGCCGGTCAGGCCGTAGCCAAGGCGGACCAGCTGGGACCAGCGACCATGCATGAAGTCGCTGAACTCGGCGTCAGCCTCGGCGTCCATGGCCACCCCCTTCATCCGCAAAGACCACCGCGCAAGACCCGATCGTTGCATCCAATGGAGTGGAAGTCTGCGATCAGTTAGGGCGGGATAGCCCGAAGTGAACGATATGCGAATATAGGCGCCTGGTCTGTTCGCCGGCTCGCACGGCTGCCGCGTTGACGACCCAGCTAGTCGAGGTCAAAGGCAGCCTGGATAGCCGCAGTCAGACCTGCTTCCTGGGCAGGGAGCAGGTAGCCCAGCTGGCGGCCAAGCGCGGTCTTCGGAACTGTGACGATGTTGTCGCAGCTGACCACACAGTCATGATCAAGCCCGTTGGCCGGGCCCACCGGGACTTCGGTTGACAGGCCGCGGGCCGTTGTCGTGATCGGCGCTACCGTCACGCGGGCCAGATACGGCCGGACCAGTTCCCTGGTCAGGACCAGGACCGGGCGCGCTTTGTCCAGCTGCGCGGCATGGATCGGCCGCACTATTCGATGTCCATTGGGCTGCGGGCGGCGTAGTCGGCCAGGGCGTCCATCTCGGGATCTGAGCCGGAACCGGCCAGGATGGCCGCGTCCCTGGCAGCGATCTGGCGCCGGAACTCCCTGGCCAGGGCGCGCTCAACGACCGAGGCCCGGCTCGGCGCTTTGCCATCGGCCACTAGCCTGTCGAGCTCGGCCACCATGCTGTCCGGGAGCCGCACGGCGATCTGAATGCTCACAGCGTGATGGTACCAGTTCGGGATTCAGATTGGGATTCGCGCCGCCAAGAGGTCTGCGATTCCCATATCGCCGGTCAGGCCAGCCCGGTCAGCCGCTCGCGGGCCGTCGCGATCCGGCGGAGGGACTCTTCCCGGCCCAGCACCTGAAGTGATTCAAACAGCGGCAGCCCGACTGTGCGGCCTGTCACCGCGACCCGGACCGGGGCCTGCGCCTTGCCAAGGGACAGGCCGAAACTGGCACCGACCGCTTCAAGCCGTTCGCGCAGGACGTCGGCCCGCCACGGGGCATCGGCGTATGCCGCCGCGACCGCGGCCAGCACTTCGGCGGCCGGCTCCTTCATCGCCTTAGCCCAGGACGCCTCGTCGGCGGCGGGGTCGGCGAGGAACGCGAAGTCCACCATGGGGATGATCTCGGGCAGCACCGCGACTCTGGTCTGGGCTAGCGGCGCCAGCTCAGCGAAGACCTTGGGGTTGAACTGCTCCGGCGGCCAGGGCGCGAGCGGCGGTTCCAGCCATGGCTGGCACGCCTCGATGAATTCGGCCGGCGACAACGCCCTGATGTACTCGCCGTTGAACGCGCGCAGCTTCTTTACATCGAAGTAAGCGGGAGACGGGTTCACGTCCTCGATCCGGAACTCCGCCACCATCTCCTCCCAGGGCACGATCTCGCGATCGCCCTTGGGCGCCCAGCCGAGCAGCATGAGGTAGTTCCGCATGGCGGCGGCGAGGTAACCCTCCGCCCGGAAATCCTCAAGCGCGACCTTGTCCCGGCGTTTGGAGAGCTTCTGCCGCTTCTCGTTGACCAGCACCGGCAGGTGTGCCCATACCGGCGGCCGGTGGCCGAGCGCCTCGAATAGCAGCTGCTGCTTGGGGGCGTTGGGCAGGTGTTCCTCGCCTCTGATGACGTGGGTTATCCGGTGGCCGACGTCGTCGACGACGTTGGCCAGCAGAAACAGCACCGAGCCATCGCCGCGCGCGAGCACGAAGTCCTCGATGCTCGAGTTCTCGAAGACGGTCTTGCCCCTGATCAGGTCGTCGATCACCGTGGCGCCATCGTCGGGGGCGCGGAACCGCAGCGCCCGGCCAGGGCCAGGCGACAGGCCCCGGTCGCGGCAGTAGCCGTCGTAACCGTGATGCTGATCGCCGGTGCGGGCGATCACGTCCTCTCGCGTGCAGTCGCAGTAATACGCCTGGCCCTGCTCGTATAGCCGCTCTCCCGCAGCCGCGTGCTGAGCGTGGTTGGCCGACTGCAGGAACGGACCCTCGTACTGGCTCCCGTCGATGCCGATCCAGGCCATCGCGCTGATGATGCCGTCGATCCACTCGGGCCGGTTCCGCGCGGCGTCGGTGTCCTCGATCCGCAGCACCAAAGCGCCGTGCTCCCGCAGCGCGACGGCCCAGTTGAACAGGACGGAGCGAGCGCTGCCAACGTGAAACATGCCGGTAGGCGACGGCGCGAAGCGCACCCTGATCCCAGAATCCGTGCTAGCCACGGCTGCCGAGTCTAGCCGAGGCGGCCCCGCCGATCGGGACTACATGCGGTCGGCCACATTGCTCAACGGGCTTGGTGGCTCGGTACCGGAGTAGCCAGCATCACGACGGGAGTCACGCAGAGAAACGTCATCGCCCAGCTGAGGCCGTAGTGCTGGGCCAGCACGCCGACCGCAAGCGGGCCAAGTCCGCCGGCCAGGCCAGCTGCGCTCGACAAAGACACCGCCAGCCCGCTGCGGCCGGGCAGACTGCCGAACAGCTCGGCCGATAGCACCGGGTACCAGGGTGCGGTGGCGATAGTCAGCCCGGCCAGCAGCGCCAGCTTCGGGCCGAGGCCCGGCGCCAGCAGGAAGGCCGGGAAGAGCAGCCCGGCCAGGCCAGCGCCCGCACGTAGCACACTGCGGCTGTCGTACCGCTCCAGCAACTGGATCAAGATCACGTCACCGAGCAGGCCAGCGCCAAGACGGACCGCTACACCGAGCGCCGCGACAGCCGGTGACGCGTGCGCGACTTCGACCAGGTACAGGGCCAGGAAGGCGGTCAGCACATCGAGGAGCAGGTCCGACACCTGCAGCAGCGCCAGCCAGCGCAAAGCACCAGACCGCCGGATGATGGCCGCAGCCTGATGCCACCCGGGCCAGCCGGAACCACCGTCGTCGTCAGCTCTGAGCTCTGCGGTGCTGGCGCGCCCCCGGCCCGTCGCAGCGATGGCAAGCCAGGCCGCCAGGCCGCAGCCCGCGACCAGGACGAAGGTGAGCCGCCAGCCACCGCCGGCCCCTAGCACAGCGGCAACAAGCAGCGGGCCGACGACCGCGCCAGCTGATCCGGCCAGCGTCCACCGGGCCATGTGCTGAGCCCGGCGCCCCGGCGCCGCGTCCATCAGGGCCGACTGGGTCAGGCTGACGAACGCGCCTGACGCCGGGAAGAAGACGACCAGCGCGATCAGCAAGCCGGTAAATGACCTCGCCGCAGCCGCTCCGAGCACGGCGGCCGCGAAGACGAGCCCGCCGGTCAGGATCACCCGGCGGCGGCGCGCGCCCGTACCGCTCAGCACGCCTAGCGGCAGTTCGAGAATGCTCCCGGCGATCAGAGGCACCGAGCCGAGCAGCCCGATCTGGACATAAGTCAGGGACAGGTCATGCCTGATCAGCGGCATGACCGCGCTCTTGGTGCCATCAAAGAGCTCGTCAGCGAACTCCACCGCGAGCGCGGCGATCAGCGCGATCGGCCCGGGCCGAAACAACCGCCGATGCCAGCCCGACAGGAGGCTGCGGGCATTACCAGTTTTGAGCCTTGCGGACTCCATGCCTTTCCTTCCGCGCCGTCTGCTGCCAGGACAGACGGGGAAGGTGGGGCACGGGCCGCTAGATCAGTTCACAGTCAAAGGAAACCCATGCCACAGATGCTAGCCCGCGGCACCTGCCGATGCGGAGCTGCGAGGGCTGATGCGGGCCTATTGCACCAGTAACTCCCCGCGATCAAGCGAGGACCCAGGCTGGTCAGCTTCCGGCAGGCAGCTCCGGCTTGGCGTCGCCGGAGCCTAGCTGCGCCTTCATGGCAGCCAGTTCCTTGTCCACCCCGGCGCTCGTGCCCGCCTCGTCAAGCTCCCGCTGGATGTCGTCAGTGCTGCCGCCGACGTCCTCAAGCACTCCGGACTGCAGCAGCTCGTCCATGGCCCCGGCCCTGGCCTGCATATTCGCGATCTTGTCCTGAGCCCGCTGCAGCGCCGCGCCCGAGTCGCCGAAGCTCCTAGAGATGCCCGTGGCCTCCTCGTTGACAGAGCTCTCCGCCTGAGCCGCGGTGTACTGAGCCTTCATCACTTCCTTCTGCGACCGGAAGGTATTGACCCGCTGCTGCAGCGCGCTGAGCGTCTGCTCCATCTTTTGCTCTTCTTCATCGAGCTGCTGACGCTGCGGCTCCATCTCGTTGGCTTGCTGCTGAGCGGCGGCCTTGCGAGATAGCGCCTCCCGGGCCAGGTCTTCCCGGCCTTGCCCCAGCGCCGCCTGAGCTTGGTCCTGGAGATGGTCGATCGAATGCTGAAGCTGCTGTTCCTGCAGCTCAAGCTGCTTCTTGGAGGCAGCGATGTCGACAAGCGCCCGCCGGACCGCAGTGATGTGGTCGAGCATCTGCTCGTAGGAATAGTCGAGCATCTCGTTGGGATTTTCGGCCGCGTCGAGCGCTTTGTTTGCCTTGGCTGCCACGACGTCGTGTGCCCGCTGGAAGAGACTCATTGTCAATGCGCTCCCTAGGAAGAGGTAACGGAGCCGGGGCCTACGCTGCCGAGGCTACACATCGATGGGCCGAGGTGCCTGGCACCCCACTACGCTCAGCCGCGTGGAGGTTCACTCGCTCGGATACCGCACCGATCTGATGGTCTGCCTCCTAGAGGGCAGTCAGGTCGAGGATCGCGGGGATTATCTGGCCATCCGCAGCCCGGAGAACCCAACCTACTGGTGGGGCAACTTCCTGCTGCTGTCCGCATCGCCGCAGCGTGGCGAGACCGCTAAATGGCTGGACTTGTTTGCGGCCGAGTTCCCCGGCGCCCGGCACGTCGCTCTCGGCATCGACGTCACCGAGGCTAGTGCGGTGAAGCCGGCTGAACTGGTGGCCGCCGGCCTGCGCATGCAGCGGCATACGGTGATGGTGGCAGCGGACGTGCATGAGCCTCCGAACCCGAACCTGGCGAGCACCTACCGGGCGCTCAGTGACGACGATGACTGGCGGCAGGCGGCGGAGTTGCGGGCAGCGCTCAGTGAAGGCGAGCCAGGCTCAGAACCGGCCTTCCTGCAGGCGCGGATCGATGCCGAACGAGCGCTGACCGAGGCCGGGAACGGGACCTGGTTCGGCGCCTTCGTTGACGGCACGCTGCGCGCCCAGCTTGGCCTCATCACCGATGGAGACGGCATCGCGCGGTATCAGAACGTCGAGACTCACCCGGCGGCACGACGCCAAGGTCTGGCGGGGACACTGGTCTGGCGGGCCGGCCAGCATGGCCTCGGCGCGGGCGCGAATACGCTGGTAATGGTCGCGGATCCGCATGACGTCGCCATCCGTGTGTACCGGTCAGTCGGCTTCGCCGACGCGGAAAGCCAGATCGGCTTCGAACGGCAGCCCGCGGCCGGCTAAGCAAGCGGGCAGCCCCCCGCGCGCGATCCCCTGCTCGCGCACCAGAACGGAATGCGCTCACCTCAGGGCTGCTGCCCTTGCGAGCCGAGCAGCGTCACGGCAACTGCAGAGGCGTCCTGCTTGCGCAAGCCGGTCAGCCATGCGACACCGACCGTCAGCATGGTGACCGCCCCGGCGCCGGCGAATACCGGCCGCGGATCACCGCCCAGCAGGCTCGCGACTGCCCCGGCAAGAACCCCTCCGGCTAGCGTGACGAACTGTCCGCCGAGGCGCCACGACGCAGTCACCCGACCGAGCAGTGCGCGCGGCACCAGCGCTTGGCGGAGCGACCGCATCGTCACACTGGCCGCCACGATGGCCCAGGTATAGAACAGGTTCGCGACCAGCAGCACGGGCATAGTCGTAGCGACGCTGACGACGATCAGGGCGACGCCCGAAGCCCCAGCGCATAGGGTCACCGCGGGCAGTGGCCCGGCCCGCCGAACCAGGATGGCTGTGCCCGCAGCGCCAAGCAGCCCGCCTACCCCTCCCGCGGTGACGACGAGGCCGATCTGCGCAGCCGGCAGGGTCAGGGTGGACTTGGCCATGAAGATGATCAGCTTGTCAGCGCCCAGGCAGAGGTTGATGACCAGCATGAAGTACAGCAGCGTCAGTAACAGCCGAGTAGCCGCCAGGTAACGCAGCCCCTGTGCCAGCTCACGGCGAAGGCCCCGCGCTGAGGCGGGCCGCGAGTCTCGCACTTGCGGGTGCTGCCGGACCACGCTGACCGTGACGAGCGCAACGCCGAAGGTCAGCGCGTCGAGCAGCAGCGAGACGTGCAGCAAGCCGGCGGCGGCGAGCACGCCTGCAGCGCCTGGGCCGATGATCTGACCGCCCTGATTGGCCGCCTCCAGCCAGGAGTTAGCGGAGACAAGGCGCGGTCCGGCAAACATGTCACGCACCGCGATAGCCATCGCCGTGTCGCTGAAGACGGTCAGCACGCCGGCCACGAAGGCCAGCGAAAGGATCAGCCAGGCAGGTGCTCCCGGCGAGGCTGACATGGCGAACAGCACCAGGAAGATCACAGTCAGGAGGATGTCGGCTGCTATCAGCACCTGCCACGGGTCGAGCCGGTCAACCAGGACACCCGCTGGCAGTCCGGCAACGAGATACCCGGCGCTGCCAGGCAACGACGCAAGCACGGCCAGCACCGGGCTGCGGCTCACTTGCAGCACGAGCAACGGGATGGCCAGGATCGCCATTCCGTCGCCGAGCATCGAGACGGCCTGCCCACCGAGGAAGACCGGCGACCGCAGCACGCCCCCATCCTCGTCACGAATGCCCGCCGGTCAACTGCCGGACCGACAGTCATGGCCTTCCTGTCCTGGCCGGATCGCCCGTTCCGGGCCTCTTCTAGACGTGGTGTCCTGTCCGGCCATCACTGGGTGATTCATGGTCGGGAGTGAGCTATGTCATAGTCAATGTTTGCTATTTCGATCACGGAGAGTCCAAAACCCGTGCATGGTGGGTAGTCAAAGCACCCAGCGTGCGTGATGGCAGTTGGTCCCGTCGCCCTGATCCCCGCGCGGCGTCCGTACGCCACCGGTCCACTGTAGCGAGTTCGTGACCGGAGTCCTGGGTGACAGCGGAGGGCCAAGTCCTGCCCCGATCAAAGGCTCGCTGTGTCCCGCACGTCCGCTCGGCACCGGAAGCCATCCCGGCTCGCCGGTGCAAGCCGACCCGCCCACTTCGACGCTAAAAAGCCGTCGAGCCCCCGGGCCGCCCCAAAGCGGAGACCTGCGCCCATCGTCGCGATGGCCGCCACTGCTGCGGTGGCAGGCGCCACCGCCGCGGTAGCCGTGTTCGCCTTGCACGCGCAGCCAGCCGGGCCGGGACAGCTAGCGGTCGTTGGCAACGGTCACGGACATCCGGTCCCGGCCGTCGTCGGCCGGTTGCCTGACGGCCAGCTGGCGGCCGCCCTCGTGAAGGCAGGCGTCATGCTCAGGACGCTCACCCCGAGCCCTAACCCGACGGCGAAGGCGCCGACGAAACCGGCACGCAGAAAGCCGGCCAAGGCGATCAAGCCCGCAGCCAGGCCTGCGCATACGCCCCGTCCGAAGCCGGTCAAGCCCGCCCCGCCGCTGCCGCCGGTCTATCTCGACCCGCTCCGGGCCATCACCGGACTGCTGCCCCAGCGCATCGACATGGGCGCCGACTTTGGCGGGACCGGCCCGATCTATGCCATCGGGGACGCAGTCATTACCAACGCGACCGGTGCCTCGCCGGGCTGGCCAGGTGGCGGCTGGATCACTTACCAGCTGACCGACGGTCCGGCGGCCGGCCTCCAGGTCTATGTCGCCGAGGACGTAACGCCGACGGTGCAGGCCGGCGAGCACGTATCGTCCTCGACGGTCATTGCCCAGATGTATAACGGCGGGGCCGGGATCGAGACGGGCTGGGCAATGCCAGACGGAACGTCGGCAGAGTCACAGCTGCCGGTGGCCGGCGGCATCAGCGGAGCCGGGCCGTTCCCGACTGCAGTGGGAGTCAACTTCGACAATCTGCTGATCGCGCTCGGAGTGCCGCCGGCTAACAACGCGGGCCAGGCACCGTACGGGGTCCTCCCGGCGAATTACCCCGCCAACTGGTCAGCGGCCACGGCTCCGTCCTAACCGCCGCGAGTTCACGGTTGCCGGATAGGACGATCTGGGCTGGCGCTGTCCTAGCGCGACCCTAGCCGAACAGGGGTTTTCGGGCGCGAAGCGCGAGCACGACCGGAACCGGCCGACGGCCGAACTCTTCGACCCGCTCCAGCACCAGCCCTGCGCTGATAAACGCGTTGAGCAGCTCAGCGAGCGGATGATGACGCATTCCGAAGCGCCTGCGGATGTTATGGCCCCACCAGGGTGCGACCTGATGCCAGCCCGCCTCGCGGTAGGTCGGGTGGGCTCGGATTCCGCCATCGTCCAGCCATTCAATGTGCGGCCCGTTGAAGCACGGATGCACGCCGTAGCACAACACCAGCCCGCCCGGCACCAGCACCCGTCCGGCCTCAGCCAGCACAGCCCTGAAGTCGTCCACATCGGTTGATATGCACATCGCAGCTACCGTCTGGAACACCTCGTCGCCGAACGGCAGGGCAGTTGCGTCACCTTGGGCGATGTTGCCCGAGCGGGTCTGAGCGACGCGGAGCTGATTGGCAGAACGGTCCAGGCCTACGACAGTCCGGCCAGACCGGGCGAGGACCTCGAAGTAAAGCCCAGTTCCGCAGCCGACGTCCAGGCACAGGCCATCTCCGGCGCCCAGCACGTCCAGCACCTCAGAAGCATTGCGCGCGGCATTCGGCGCGTTCCATTCGTCATACCAGGCTGCCCAGCCGTCGTAACGGGCTTTCATGACTGCATCGCGGCCTCCCGTCCGTGCTTGACTTAGTCCAGAAGCTAAGGCTGTCCGGCCTGCGAGCCAATCGGTCTCGCTACGGGCGGAAGTCAGCCTGGCCAGTCCGCACTACTAGTTGGAGCGAAGACATTGCCCGAGGGCGAGATGCTGCTTACGGGCCCGCGCGGGCGGCGTTTGTGCTACTCGCTGCTCGCCGCGGCCGACTCGACTGGCTGGGCTGCGGGGTGGGACGGCGCGCACGAGGTCGACCTGACTGGGCGCACCGACGAGCTAGCTGCCTGTGTAGCTCGCATGGACCTTGCCTCGATCGCGGACAGCGCCGCCGAGCCGACACTCATGGCGGCGCTAGCGGACACAGTCAGCGCGGCGATGTACTGGCAGGAGCCCGATAGCGAAGATCGCGGCCTCGATGACCAGGCCGTCCGCGACACGTTGCGACCTGTCGCACGGGCAGTTGGAAACGCTCCGGCAGCGCGATGGTGGTTCACTCCGGCCGCGATCGGCCGCCAGCGCTATGTGGAGTGGCTCGAGCCGGATATCGGACCGCCAGCCGTCACCGGCGCGGCCGGACAGCTCGCATCGTGGCGGGCTGCCTTGCTGGCGGAGGAGCAGGAGGCGGCTAGCTGGCCGGATGACCCGACTGCCCCGTGGAGCGGTCACTGGTGGTCGACCCCGGTTCAGTCAAACCTGCCGTCGACTACTCGATGGGTGCCGGGGCTCGCGGCGCTCCGGCTGGCCCTGGTCGAGGACGCGCTGGGCTGGAGCGAGGCTCGTTGCTGGCCTGTCGAGCCGGGCGCCAGCGCGCGAATCTACGAGATCTCGGAGGCAGCCGAGTGGACCGAACTAGTCGCCCGTTACCCCATTAATGTGACCAAGTCCCGGCGTCATGTCTGGTGGCGAGCGACGGGTCGGGACGGCCGGTGGCTGATTCCCGACTACGCCGCGGTCGCTGAAGATTACGACGCGGTTCACGTCACCGTCGCGGGTTACCTGACCACGGCCGGCCGGGCCCTGCCGGTAGGCGATGCAGCCACCGTCCTTGCCGGGTGGGATCCCGACCAGACCTACTGGCTCACCGACGTCCTGACCATCACCGGACCGGCGACCACCTGGGTAAATCCCGATGGGGAGCCGTTCGGCTGGACCCCCGGCAGCGCGGCCTAGCCCGGTCCGCCTCGGCGAAATGCGTGGACCAGGACGTCTACCTCTGTCTGAAGCTCGTGCATCTCGCCGAGCCGAGCCTGATCCTGGCGGCTGGCAGACCAGTAGAACGGCGTCATGAGCAGCAGGTTGGAAACCTGGCTAGAGCCTTGAAGGTCAATTGCGTACCTGATCCGGTGTGTGGAGAGCAGCTCGAATCCAGGTTCTCCTATCAGTGCCGCATCCGGCTCATGGCGGGACGGCACGTCGTACAGAAGCTCCTTGAGGCCGAGCAGGTGTTCAGGGCCGGGGCTGCCGATGAGCACAACGCCGCCAGGGCGCACGACGCGGCGGAAGTCATCTGCGCTTACTGGCGAGAAGTGCGTCAGGAGCACCGCGACATGCTCGGGCAGCACCGGCATGCGGTGCGTGTTCGCTACGGCGTAGAAACCGGACGGGTCAGCCTTAGCAGCCGCACGGATCCCGTGCTTGGAGATGTCCAGTCCGGCGAGGACCGGCTCAGTCTTGGACCGCTGCGCCGTGATGCTGTTGCGCAGGCGCCGCAGGTAGTACCCCTCGCCGCAGCCCGCATCGAGGACGGTCTGCCCGGGCGCCTGATCCAGGTACATGAGGACCAAGTCCGCGATGCCGTCCGCCAGTAGCTGATATTGCCCTGTAGCGAAGAAAGCCCGGCGTCCTGCGATCATCTCCCTGCTGTATCCAGGGTCCTTGGACCGCCGGTGCTGCGCCAGGAGCAAATTGACGTAACCCTCGCTGGCGATATCGAAGCTATGACCTCGCTCGCACCGCAAGGCGCGGTCGTTCTGCTGCAATGCGGCTCCGCACGATGGACAGCAGAACAGGCCCACCGCCGATGGCTCTGCAGTCTCCGAAGCGGTCATTGTCCATAGACTAATTCGGCGACTTGACCGGCATTCGCCTGATCGATGAGGAGGCGGTCTGGATGGCTCAGTTGGACGAAAGCCCTCGGTCTGCGGGTGGATACGTGGTCCTGCGCGAGGTTGAAGCTGGTCATTGGTACGTGGTGGGTGAGGTCGACCGCAGGCCAGGTCTCGCTGCTAAGGCTTCGCGGGTGCAGGCCGTCAGGGATGCTACGAATGGCACCGCCGATGACGGTGAAGTTTATGCGGCTGTGCCGCGAAGCGAATGGCGCATCGCACGGCAGCTTTAGCAGCCACCTGGGCTGCTTGTTGGAGTCGCAGGTTACCCGCCGGGTGAGATTGTCGGTGCCTCTGCCTAGGCTCTGGGCATGACGGATAACAGTTTGTCTGTGCACGACCGTGAGCTGTTCTTGGCCGAGCCGCACATCGCGGCGTTGTCGGTGTCAGCCGGGCAGGGCCGCGGCCCGCTGACGCTGCCGATCTGGTACCAGTACGAACTCGGCGGGGATGCATGGGTGCTGACCTCGGCCGGGTCCTGGAAGGCCCGCCTGATCGACGCAGCCGGGCGTTTCACACTGATGGTTCAGCGGGTCACGCCGACTATCCGCTACGTGTCGGTGGAGGGGCCGGTCACGCGCACGATTCCAGGAACTGATGAGCTGTTGCGGGAGATCGCCGCGCGTTATCTTCCGCCGGAGAAAGTCCCCGCCTACATCGAACTCGCCGAGGCGGAGTTTGGCGAGCAGGTCGCGATCTATCTCCGGCCGCAGCGATGGCTGACAGCGGATCTAGGGCCGGGCTGAAATTCGCCGCTCGGCCCGCGGCCGACGCCCGAGAGCCGCAGCACGCTGCGGCGCTGCCGCCAGCGATGACCGCGGCGCTGCCGAGGAGCACGACGAACAGGCCCACGGCGGCGACCGCCCACGCCCCGGCCGGTCCGGCGCAGGTGCCGACGGCGCCGACGGCAGCGACCGCGAGCCCGGTGCCACACGCGCGCCGTTTGCCGCGGCGCGCAGCCGCTCAACTTCTGCCAGCTAGCCTGCGCCGTGTGCCGGCATCTAGTGTCATGTCAGGTTTGAGATCACCAGAACCTGATCGACATACTGGAGGTCCCCGTGCGGATGACGCGCCGTGTGCACTCGATCACCGTGGCCCTGGCCGCCGCTTGCATAGCAGCTCTGGCCCTGGCGCCAGGTGCCGCCCGCGGCGCTCCGGCGGCGGGCGCGGCAGCGCTCGCACGGCCCGGCGTCTCGCTGGTGGATGACCTGGCGCCGGGACGGGCGAGCTCCGACCCGCGGGACCTGACGGCGATGAGAGGGACGCTGTTCTTCACGGCCCGGACTCCAGGTCACGGCCGGCAACTCTGGAAGACCAACGGGACTGCGGCGGGCACGGTCATGCTCACGCGGGTTTTCGGCCCGGTCGGCGCCGACCCAGAGGACCTGACTGTGGCCGACGGCGTGCTGTTCTTCTCTGCTCACTACCCGCGGCACGGCCGGGAGCTATGGAAGAGCAACGGAACCGTCGCGGGTACCACCATGGTCCGCGACATAGTGCGCGGGCCGGTCGGATCCAACCCGCAGGACATCACATACGCGGTAGGTCAGCAGCTGCCGAACCCGCACAACCGGGTCCTGGTGTATTTCTCCGCCTGGACCGCCGCCAATGGCCGGCAGCTCTGGAAGAGTGACGGGACCGCGGCGGGAACCGTGAGGGTCACCGATGTCAATCCCGGACCGGCGGGCCTGCGCCCCGAGGACATCGCGCCGGTGACGGGCACGACGGCGATGTTCTCCGGGGACGACGGGGTTCACGGCCGTGAGCCATGGGTGACCGATGGCACCACTGCGGGTACCGCCTTGTACGAGGACCTGAACCCGGGCCCGGCCGGAAGCGACCCCGCAAACATCACGCCAGAGGTGTTCCACGTGGGGATTCTCGGCCAGTTCTCCCTGTGGTACTTCTCCGCCAACGACGGCGCGCACGGCCGCGAGTTCTTCGTCGCTTACGACAACGACCCGCCCGCCGATGTATACGACATCAATCCGGGGCCCGCGAGCTCCGACCCGGGCCTGTTCGACTCGGTGGCGGGCGAGACCGGCCTGCTCGCCGCGACCACCGCGACTAGCGGCCGCGAGCTGTTCGAGGTGCAACAGCCGCCGCTGCCGCCATTGGCCAACGGGCCGCAGCCGGGCACCGCAACCGAGGTCGCGGGCGTAGGTCCCGGCATGGGCTCGAATCCCGTGCTCGGACCGACGAACCAGATCGGGCTCACCCCTCAGCCACAGCCAGTCACGCGGACCTACTTCGCGGCCGACCTCGCCGGGCATGGCCGCCAGCTCTGGGAGGCAGACGAGACCGTCAGCCTGGGTCCGGGCGAGGGAGGCACACTCAGCTTCGGCGTCGGCGGCGTGCGGCTCGTCGATGGGATCAAGCCGGCCGACCCGCGGGACCTAACGTCGGTGGGAGGAACTCCGGTTTCCACGACGAATACCGGCGCCACCGAAGTGTTCAGCGCTTATGACAGCAGTCATGGCCGCCAGCTGTGGTACTCCGACGGGTGGCCCAGCAACACCCACATGGCCACGTACATCAGCCTGGGTCCGGTGGGCTCGAACCCCGAGGACATCACTGTGATCGGCCAGAGGGCCTACTTCACCGCCTTTGACCCCAGACATGGCCGAGAACTATGGAAGCTCACCGTTCCGCCGGCGGCCCAGATGTTCCTGCTCGGCGCGACCGGCCCGGTCAAGACGGGATCGGCGGTGACATTTACGGCGACGATGCAGCCCGCCCCAGGAACTCGGCGGCCCTCCGGCAGCGTGACCTTCTACGAAGATGGCACCAAGATCGGTAGCACGCCGCTGAAGCCCCGCGCCTCCGGTGGGCCGACGGCGTCGCTGACCACCACCGCACGGTCCGGGAACCACCAAATAGTGGCCGTCTACTCAGGAGATAGCCACTACCTGCCAGCGACGTCCAACACCAGCCCGGTCACCGGAGATTGAGGCCCGGGCAAGAGAGATCATCTCCGACCTGGGGCCCTCTGGTGAGAGCGGGTGACGAGAATCGAACTCGCTCTACCAGCTTGGGAATCTGCGCTGTCCCTGCCTGGCTGAGGATGCCGCCGCTAATCTCAGGGCGGCAAGCAGCCCAGCCCGTAGCTGTCAACCATGCTGTCAGGTGCGCGCGTCCGTGGGCCAGCCGGGCGAGTACCGCGTCGCTGGCTCGCACCTGGCATTATCGCGAGCATGATCGGGCGGATGCACCACATGGTTCTGGACTGCCCGAATCCCGCTGCCCTGGCTGCGTTCTACTCCGCGCTGCTCGGGCTGCCGGTCATCTACCGCGGTGACGACTGGGTGGTGGTCGCCGCCAGCGATATGTCTTCGGGCCTGGCATTCCAGCGTGCTTCGGGCCACCAACCGCCCACCTGGCCCGATCCTGCGGTTCCGCAACAATTCCACCTCGACATCATGGTCGAGGACGTGGCAGCCGCAGGCCCGCAGGTGCTCGAGCTGGGCGCGGCAAAACTCGATGGCGACAACGTCTACGCTGATCCGGCAGGGCACCCGTTGTGTCTCATCCCTCGTCCGCGGTGGGCGTCGCCCATTCCTGGAGACGTCTGAATTCAGTCATCGCGCATCGACTCAACTGGTGTGAGCTGAGTGATTACGCGGCTAGGACCGGGGAGATGCGCCCCGAAGCAGCGACCGGACAATCAGGCAGGGGGACGAGCGCCTATACCGGGATGCCCGAGAGGGCGAGTAATAAGCCATGGCCCGCCGCCGCGGCTTTCAAGGTCAAACATCGGGTCAGAGCCGTCTCGTGGTTAACAGGTTGTTCCCGTAGACCACGTCCAGTTCCTTCCGCTCGGTTTCGGTGAACCCGACCTTGGCCAGCACACTGCGAGAAGCGGTGTTCCACTCCCAGACCGTGGCCCACAGACGCTCGTACCCAGACGATCTCGCCCAGTCCAGAACCGCCAACGAGGCCTCCGTGGCGTATCCCTGACGCCAGACTCGGCGTAGCAGCTCGAACGCCAGTTCCGGTTCCCCGTCCGATCCTCGTCCGCTGTCGATCAGCCCGCAGTAGCCGATGACGTCACGAGCAGCCTTCCGCTCGACCGCCAGCAACCCGATCGACGATGGCTGGTTAGTGCGGATCCAATCCTCGAGGTCTGTAACCGTGGGGTGTCCATCCGCGTCGATTCGGCGGTGCGGCGGCACTCGTGGATCACGTTCGGTCCATAGCTCATGCAGGACGACAGCCTCGGCTACCCGCCAAGGTCTGAGCAGCAGGCGATCCGTCTCGAGCACAACCTCGCGGCCCGGAGTCGGTCCACCTGCCATGACAGCAACCTCTCACCGGCGAGCGGCGGCCGGCCCCTCACCCCGGCGGGGCTTGCCCTCTATCAGAGACGGAGAGCGGTCACCAGCGGCGGGTCGATACTTATCTGCTGTTCGGAACTTACCTGGCCTAAAATCCAAACGAGCGCGCACGACTCAATCCTCGCCGAACAAGTCTTCCAAGATCATCCTCGCCCGCTCGGGTACTGGTTCATCGGGGAACACCGCCGCGCACATTGCCAAGGCCTCCCCCGCGCTGGACAGTCCGAGGTGTTTGACCAAGTAGCTGATGTCTTCTATGTCGCGACGTCGGGCGGCCAGCACTTTCATTGCCAGCAGGTGCTCCGGTGAAGCCGCCGATACCCGGAGCCCGGGATGGTCGAACACACGTGGGGCCGTCGCGTCGCCGCCGGGCGCCACGTAGGCGCTTGCCTGTTCGTTTAGCCACCAAGGGGGCAGGCCAAGCTCAGCCGCTACTGACCGCGCTTCCTCCACGACGATGCCATGGGGTTGAAACACAGCGTCGATATCGCGAGTAGATCTACGAGAGTCGTAGGCCAGCGCCATGGCCGCGCCGCCTATGACGTAGATGTCCGCCACGACGCCACGGCGCACTAGGCGGTCACCCAGTCGGCGGAAGGCTTCCTGGATGGCGGCACGGTCGAGCAGAGGACCAGGCTCGCTCATGCGACCTTCAGTTCCTCGGGTGCCACGTACACACCCCGGCGCCGAAAGGCCGCGGGCGCGTGGACGAGCGCGTCCACCCTGGCTGCACGCGTGTTGAATGGGAACCAGAACTGCTGTAGCGAGCGCTGATCGGCCCAGGGCGGAGCAGCGCGCCCATCTATCTCCGCAAGGTATTCGGCGAGTCCAGCCAGGAAGACATCCCAACGCATGTCGCCGGTACCGCTTGGCTCTTCTTCCAGCAGCGCCAGCCTGGTGCCGGCCGGCTCGTGCCGGTAATCCTCCAGGAACTCCGCAACCAGGCGCCACCGCCCGGACTGATCAGCCCCGGACATCAGTTTGCCCAGGTCCGCCACGGTCAGCGGCAGGTAGCCAGGACGATGAGCGTGATCAGTCATGATTGTCATCGTAACGTCGCACCCCAGCGAGTGCCCGGCACCTTGCGCGCAATGATCACGGGTCAACGATCAAGTCAGGATCCCGCCGCCGACCTTGACCTTTGGGCTTGGAGCGGGTGACGAGAATCGAACTCGCACTATCAGCTTGGGAAGCTGATGTTCTGCCATTGAACTACACCCGCATGGCTACCTGGTGCGGCTGCTGTCACGCGGGAAACGGCCGGCCCGCCCAGGCTTCGCCCGCCATCGTACCGGAACAGGTAGGTTGCCTACGTGCTGCTATCTGATCGCGACATTAAGAAGGAAGTGGAGTCGGGTCGCGTCCGGCTTGACCCGTTCCTGCCGGAATTGATCCAACCGTCGAGCGTCGACGTGCGGCTAGACCGCTACTTCCGCGTCTTCGAGAACCACCGGTACCCGCACATCGATCCTGCCATCGAGCAACCGGACCTGACCAGGCTGGTCGAGCCGCAGGGTGACGAGCCGTTCGTACTGCATCCGGGGGAGTTCGTGCTGGCCTCCACTTATGAGGTCATCACGTTGCCAGACGACGTAGCCGGACGGCTGGAGGGCAAAAGCTCGCTAGGCAGGCTTGGGCTGCTCACCCATTCCACCGCCGGCTGGATCGACCCCGGTTTCTCCGGGCACGTAACGCTCGAGCTGTCGAACGTAGCCACGTTGCCCATCAAGCTCTGGCCAGGCATGAAGATCGGCCAGCTGTGCTTGTTCAGGTGCAGCTCACCGGCCGAGCATCCGTACGGATCGGCGGTGTACGGCTCGCGTTACCAAGATCAGCGGGGCCCGACGCCATCGAAGTCGTACCAGAATTTCTACCGATCCAAGGTCTCAGCCGGACCCTTCGCTACGGTCTGACATCCGAGTGATCTTCGGTACCAGAGCGTATTGGGAGCGGCGCAAGCCAGAGTCGGCGACTCATTTCACGCTGCCGTTACGAACGCGAATCACGGCGGCAACAGGTGGGCGGCATCTTCATGAATGTGCGCCACTCAGACTTGGAGGGCCAGCCCATGGCCATGTGGAGGATCAGGATCAACCTCTCCGACGATCCGCGGAGCAGGGCCCGGCTGGAAGAGGTACTCGCCCGCCAGCGGGTCAGCACGATACAGCTGACACCCCGCACCGGCGCCGACACTCAGCTTTCTGGTGATGTCGTGCTCGAACTGCCACGCGACGACGAACTCGGTGACATGCTCACCGCGCTGCACACCATCAGCCCGCAGATTTACGTCAGCCGGGCCAGCCACGAACGCATCGACCCTGACACCGCGATCGCCGCGCTGGCTCAGTCCGATTGATAGCGCCAGTCCGACAGCCCCGCGCCAGCAGCTTCTTACTGAACCTGGGACCGCAGCCTGGCTAGGCTCCCCCGCAGCGCGTCCCGTTCGGCCTCCAGCTCGCGCACGCGCGCTTCCAGCTGAAGCACCCGCCGGATGGCCGGCAATGTCAGGCCGCCTTCAATAAGCTCGACGACGTACCTGACGACGACGATCTCGTTCCTGGTGTAGCGGCGTTGGCCGCCAGCTGAACGGGACGGGCGGACAACATGAAACTCATCGAGTCGCCGCAGGAACGCATGCTGCACTTCGAGTATTTCCGCAACCTGTCCGACGGTGAACAGCGGCATGTTCGCGTCGTCTAGCGGCAGCGATGCCATAGTTACCTCCCGTCGGTGGACGAGCCGGCGACGGACTTGCCTTCCAGTGCCGTGGTGGCCGACGGCTCACTGCCAATGGCCCGCGCGGCGCCAAGGGCCCGCGCGGCCTGAGCTGCACGGGCCCTTCGCAGGTTATCGCGTGGCTCAGGCCGTGACCGCGGCCTTGGCCTGCGTGCTGATCTCAACCTTGCGTGGCTGCGCCCGCTCCGTCAGCGGCACGCTGACGCTCAGCACGCCACCGTCGTAGGACGCGGAGATCTTGTCGGCGTCCACAACCTCGGACAGCCTGATCTTCCTGGTGAACGAGCCCATGACCCGCTCCCGGATGAACGGCTTGTCGCCCTCGGCGTACTCTTCCGACCGCTGCGCGCTGACGCTCAGCACGCCCCGGTCGACCGTGACGTCGATGCTCTCGGTGTCGATGCCGGGCAGGTCGAACCGAAGCTCGATCTCGTCCTGGCGGCGGATCGCGTCCATCCGTACGGCCGCGAAGCCGCGCTCGCCGGTCCGCAGTGGGCGGTGAAACTCCGCGAATGGGTCAAAAGTTGTAAGCACCATGTCCCTGTCACCCTTCCAGTTGTAACTTCAAGCGTGCAGCCTAGAATGCCTAGACCTAACGCTAGAGTGAACCTACAACCGAACTCATATATTTCCTGAGTGACAGCTCGCGCCGAGGAATCCCCTTGCCGTCGCTTGGCTTGGGTGGCTCGGGACTCGCGGGGTGCACGAGGGTAGTTCCCGTGGGTCAGGCAAGCCGCTCGATGATCGTCGCGTTCGCCTGCCCGCCGCCTTCGCACATGGTCTGCAGCCCGTACCGGCCGCCGGTGCGCTCCAGCTCATGCAGCAACTTGGTCATCAGGATCGCTCCGGTTGCGCCCAGCGGGTGGCCGAGCGCGATCGCCCCTCCGTTCGGGTTGGTCTTGCTCAGCGACGCCCCGGTGTCCCTGGACCAGGCGATCAGCACGGGCGCAAACGCCTCGTTCACCTCAAACACGTCAATGTCGTCGACGGTCAGGTGGCCCTTGGACAACGCCTGCTCGGTTGCCGGAATCGGCCCGGTGAGCATGTAGACGGGGTCAGAACCGGTAACCGCCATGGTCTGGATACGGGCCCTGGGCGTGAAGCCATGCTTGCGGACTGCCGCCGGAGAGGCGATCAGCAGAGCGGCAGCGCCGTCTGAAATCTGCGAGGCGGTGGCCGCAGTGAGCTCCCAGCCAGGCCGCAGCGGCTTCAGTTCGGCCATCTTCTCCAGCGTGGAGTCCCGGCGCGGCCCCTCGTCAGTGGTTACCCCGCCGACCGGGGCGATCTCCCGGTCGAACCTGCCCTCGTCGATTGCCTTGATAGCCCTCGCGTGGCTCTCCAGCGAGAACTCCTCGAGTTCCGCGCGCTTGATGCCCCACTTCTCGCACATCAGCTGAGCGCCGCGGAACTGAGATATCTCCTGGTCGCCATATCGGTCCCGCCAGCCCTGGCCGAACGGCAGGGCCAGGCCTGCCTTGTGCGGGATCGCGACCGTGCTGCCCATGGGCACCATGCTCATACTCTCCACGCCAGCGGCGACTACCAGGTCCTGAGTGCCAGATAGCACGCCCTGGGCGGCAAAGTGCACGGCTTGCTGCGATGAGCCGCACTGGCGGTCGATGGTCACTCCGGGCACGTTCTCGGGCAGGCCTGCCGACAGCCAGGCGTTCCTGGCGATGTCAATGGCCTGCGGCCCGACTTGCGAGACACAGCCCATGATCACGTCCTCGACCGCAGACGGGTCGATGGCCGTGCGGGCAATGAGCTCGCGCAGCACGTGGGCTGCGAGGTCTACCGGGTGGACTGACGAGAGGCCACCGTTCCGCTTTCCAATTGGGCTTCGAACTGCCCCAACGATGTACGCCTCAGACACCACGTGACCTCCATGACCCAGCGGCTTGCTGCTCGCCTTCGTGCGCAACCCGGGATGTGCGCGGCGAGCGGTTGCCGTCAGATTGAGGTTACCGCGCAGTTTGGCCAGCGCCATAGTCCTGGCAGCGGACCTTCCTCGCGCGATTAGCCTGCACGACTCGTGTCCGAACGGCTACTATCCGTGCGTGCCTTCCTGGGGGCAGGTTCGCACAAGCCGGGTTTACTGCCACCACAGTGCTCGGTCAGCATCTGGCCTTGCACTCGCACGGGGGAATCTGCGTTATGCCGAAGATTGCCGACGACACCTCGGGCATGGTCAGCATCGGCCAGCTCGCGAAGGCTGCCGGTGTCAGCAGCCGCACCATCCGGTACTACGAGGAGCGGGGCATCCTTCCTGCGCCGCGGCGTTCGGCCGGCGGTACAAGGAAATACCCTCGGGAGTATGGCCGGTATATCGCTGCCGCGCTCGCCCTCAAGGACCTCGGTTTCTGCCTAGACGAGGTCAGGCCGCTCGCACGGCTGGCTGCCGGACGTTCAGTCAGTCAGAGTCAGCGGGACGCAGCGGCTCAGCTCGTAGAGGACAAGATCGAGATGTTAGCCCGGCAGGTGACGGTTTTGCGCAGGCTGCACGCCTCGGTCCGGGTGGCCGACGCAGACCTCCCGGTATCCGCGGTGCTCGGGACTGCCGCAACGGCCCGGACCGACCTCAGCGTCGTCCCGCCGCTGCCACACGACGGCGTCGCCTGACAGCGCGATCGTTCTGCCTGGCGCCCTTCACACTATGAAGGTTTCAGTGGTGCAAAACGTTTATTTCAGGCGCCTAAGTCCCTGAAACCTGCGATAGTGTCGTCGTGCGCCGTCGGTCGCGCGTCAGAGACCCGTGCGGCGCGCGCCTCATTTGCGGCCTTTCCGCTTTATGCTGGGACCGAGGATTTCCGGAGGCGGCGAATGACCCAGGGCATTGTCTTGCTCGTGTTCATCGCATTGATCGTCGCTTACGTCGTCGTGAGAACTCGCCGCCGGATGGGCTTACTTGTCACCGGCAAAACCTGGCTAGTGATCATGGCCTGCGTCATTGTGGGTGTGCTCGCGTTGTGGGCCAGCCAGACGCACTAGCCGCCAGCGGCGCGAACCGCAGGCTAGAGCAATGAGCCGCGGCCGAGGCCGCCCTTGATCGGCATCTCGAACCAGACCGCTTTGCCATCCTTGGTGGGCCGCGAGCCCCACCGGGTCGCGAGCTGATCGACAAGGTACAGGCCGCGGCCACCCTCGTCGCTCTCGCCCGCGCTCCTGATCCGCGGCAGCCTCAGATCAGAGTCAAAGACCTCGACCCAGATCGCCTCATGACCGCGGCGCAGCCGGAGCGTGAAGTCCTTGCCCGCCGCGTTGCTGAAGCTCTCGTCGAACGGCGCGATCTCCCAGTCGCCGAGGATCCCGAGCGGGCCGGGCCCGGCGCCTTCCAGCACCAGCTCGTGCCTCGGCGTTGGCGACACTGCTGCATGCAGCACTACGTTCGTGACGACCTCGGAGACTAGCAGGCAGGAAAGGTCGGCTTGCTCGATGTCCATGCCCCAGCTCGTGAACGTCTCATGCGCCAGCCGCCTCGCCTCTGAGACTCGGATCGGCTCAGCCGGGAACTGGCCCTCCCAGGAGGCCAGGTCGATCTCCGAAGTCCGGACGACAACCACGGCCATGTCGTCGTCGATCTCGCCCGGCACCGCGTGCTCGGCTGCCTCGGCGATCTGCGCGACCGACCCGTCGGCGGCAGTGCGCACCGCGTGCCGCAGCATCTGCTGGACCTCGGCGTCGGTGTAATGACCGTTCCCGTCGGCCCGCTGCCGCCGGTCGATCAGCCCGTCGGTGTAGAAGATCAGCGTCGAGCCAGGTGCCAGGTAACGCACCTCTTCGCGGTACGTCGGCAAACCCCGTACGCCTTTACCACGCACGCCGAGCAGCACGCCGCGGTCCCTGATCTCCAGCTGACTCACGTCGCGCCCGCGCACGATTAGCGGGGGAACGTGTCCCGCATTGGCGAATGACAACGTCCGCGACCAGGCGTCGTAGACCAGGTACGTGCAGCTCACAGTCGGCGGATCGGCGGCAGCGAAGCCGTGCGCCTCGGCGGCCGGCGGTCCCAGCGTCCGGACCCAGTCGTCAAGGCGGCGCAGGATCTCGGCCGGGGACTTGTCGTCCTGCGCGAACGCCCGTAGTGCCGCACGCAGCTGTCCCATAACCGCCGCGGCGCGGGCGCCGCGGCCTTCGACGTCGCCGATGACGATGCCGACGCGGCCAGCTGACAGCGGGATGATGTCGTACCAGTCCCCGCCAACCTGCGTCTGGATGCCCTGGCCATGGGTCTCCAGCGGCTTGGCGGGCACGTACTTGTAGGCGACCTCCATGCCATCAACGAACGGCGGGTCCTTCGGTAGCAGGCTGGTCTGGAAGGCGAGCGCCGTGCGCCGCTCCTCCTCAAACAGCAGCGAGTTGTCGATCGCGATGGCGACACGGCTCGCGATCGCGCTGAGGAAATCGCGGTCGTCGGCTCCGTAGTGCCGCTCGTCCCGGTCCGTCAGCCAGGAAAGGGCCAGGCTCATCACGCCCAGCAGCTGGCCGCGGGCGATGAGCGGGGCCGCCATGACCGACGTGAGCCGGATGTCGTCGCAGGTCTGCAGGCTCGCCGCAGTAGGCGCGGGAAACCGCTCTGCAGCCAGGTCTGCAACGACGACGGTGTCGAGCCCGGACATGGCCAGCTCGCAGAAGTGCCCCTTCGGGTATTTGATCGGCTCGCCCACCATCGCCCAGGTACCCGGCTCGGGCATCCAGGCGCGTGAGTGCAGCTGGGCTCGCCGCACCAGCGAGTCGCCGTGCTGGAGGTCGACGAAGCAGTGATCCGCAAATTGCGGAACCAGGGTTTCCGCTACCTCGCGCAGGGTGACGTCAAGCTCGAGCGAACTGGACAGCCGCTCGCCGATCCGCTCCAGCAGGCCGATCCGGTCGCTTGCCCGCTGGCCGCCGCGGCGCGTCGCCTCGCGGGCCATGATCACTATGCCGGTGATCTCGCCCGATTGCCCGCGCAGCGGCGCCGCGTGCGCCCGGACGAACACCCTCGATCCGTCGACGCGCTGACTGGCGAGGGTGCCTTCCCAGGGCCAGCCGCGCAGCACTTGGTCGGCCATGTGCTGGACGATCGCGGCATCGCCGCGCTCCAAGCCAAGCGAGACAAGCGAGCGGCCGATCAGATGAGCGGAATCGTCGGGGAAGCCGAACAGCGCTACGGCGAAGTCGTTCGCATACATCAGCGCCAGGTTCTCGTCGGTGACCACGACCCCGGTCGCAACCTGCTCGAGCACGTCGCTGGCAGTCATGGGAGGCAGCGACGCGTCCCCTAGCGGATTCATGACGGGCTCACCAGCAGCCGTCACTGCCGGGTGACAAACACATGCGTGGCGATCTCGGCGGGCAGTTCCGCCCAAAGATCTCCGACCCTGTCCGCACCAGTCACCCGCACACCGTTGTCGCTAGCCGCGAGAGTAACCTCGCGTCCGGGTTGTATCCCGATGTTCTTGAGTCTAAGCATCAGTGCGGCATCGCTTTGGACTTGTTCGCTGATGCGGGTCACGACCACCTGCTCGCCCGGCTGCGGCGCGCCAACTATGGGGATCTTCCGCATCGCAATGTCAGTCATGGCAATATCCGCCTCGGCTGCCGCCACATCCGCGCGCGTCGTCGCGTCACTGGGCACACCTAGCTCCGCTAGGCCAGGAATGACGTTCCCGTGCGGGCAGCGAACGGGATAGCCGAGCAACTCCACTAGGCGGCGCTCGACAGTGTCAGAGATGACGTGCTCCCAGCGGCACGCCTCAATATGAACCTCTTCCCACGGCAGCCCGATGACGCTGACCAGAAGGCATTCGGCCAGCCTGTGCTTGCGCATGACGCGCATGGCCAGCTGGCGGCCGGTCGAGGTCAGGGCTAGCTGCCTGTCGCCCTCGACGCGTAGCAGCCCGTCGCGCTCCATCCGGGCGACGGTCTGGCTCACCGTAGGCCCGCTTTGCGACAGTCGTTCGGCAATCCGGGCACGAAGCGGGACGATACCTTCCTCTTCTAGCTCAAAGACGGTACGAAGGTACATCTCGGTCGTATCGATGAGCCCGTGCGCTGTCACTAGGAATGACCTCCGGCTTGATGCTATGCCGCTGCGCGCCCTAACGCACTGGCCAGCGATTGGCGGACGGCGCCGTAACCCGTACAGGCGCAGCCGCCCCGCGGCCCGGCCCGGTTTCCACAGCACCAAGCCGGCCATGCTCGCAGCCCTCGATCAGGGCGCCAGGCGGCTAACCTGCCAGGAGACACCACTCCTCGTATACCGGAACCGATCATGCAGCCTGCTCGGCCTGCCCTGCCAGAACTCGATCTGGTCAGGCAACAGCCGGTAGCCGCCCCAGAAATCCGGCACCGGGACCTGCGTTCCGTCCGGCCAGCGTCGCTCCAGCTCTGCGTAGCGGTCCTCCAGTACCGCGCGCGACGGCAGTACCGTCGACTGCCGGCGTAGCCCAGGCACCCAGCTGGGAGCCACGCGGGCGGCTGCGGAAGTAGGGCTCGCTCTCCGCCGTGGTCAGCGGGTCCACGTCGCCCTCGATGATGACCTGCCGGTGCAGCGCATGCCAGGGGAAAAGCAGGCAGGCGCGCGGGACCTCGGCCAGGTCGCTGGCCTTACGGGATGTTCTGTTGGTGTAGAACGTGAATCCGTCCGGGCCCGCCGACTTGAGCAGCACCATCCTGGCTCGCGGTCGCTGGTCGGCTGACACGGTAGCCAGCACCATTGCAGTCGGCTCGGGCAGGCCCGCGGTGACAACGTCGGCCATCCACCGGTCAAACAGGTCCATCGGGTCGGCGGGCAGCATGGATTTGTCCAGGGTCGCGGGCGATCCTGCCCCGGGCCCGCTGGCGGGATCGGGGCTGGCGTGCGGTGTCGGCTCCACGGGTACAGATCCTCTCGCATAGGCCGCGCGACAGTCACGCGCCGGCCGCCTGGCGCCTCTCAGTGGCCCAGCCCGCAGTACCGGAAACGAGCAGCCGGGTTACCGGTCCGTAGCCGTCTCGCGGTTGAATAGAGGCGCAGGCCACGAAGGCCCGCTGGCCCCCGCCGCCCGACGATCAAGCGGCCTGATCCCCCGGCCAGCCTGCCGGCCTGCCGCCAACTAGAAGACGGAGGAAGCGCGAATGTCCGACTTTGTGCCTGGGCTGGAGGGCGTCGTCGCATTCGAGACCGAGATTGCCGAGCCCGACAAGGAGGGTGGCTCACTCCGCTACCGCGGCGTTGACATTGAGGAACTGGTCGGCCACGTGTCTTACGGGCACGTCTGGGGGCTCCTGGTCGACAACAAGTTCGCGCCCGGCCTGCCGCCCGCCGAGCCGTACCCGATCCCGGTGCACTCCGGCGACATCCGGGTGGACGTGCAGAGTGCCCTGGCCATGCTGGCTCCTGCCTGGGGCATGCACCAGCTGCTGGACATCAGCGACGAGCAGGCGCGTGATGACCTGGCCCGGGCCTCGGTCATGGCGCTGTCGTTCGTCGCCCAGGCCGCCCGCGGGCTTGGCCAGCCCATGGTTCCGCAGCGGCAGGTCGACCAGGCGAGGACCATCACCGAGCGGTTCATGATCCGCTGGCGCGGCGAGCCTGACCCCAACCACGTCAAGGCCATCGACGCGTACTGGACCTCCGCTGCCGAGCACGGCATGAACGCATCCACCTTCACTGCCCGCGTCATCGCTTCGACAGGCGCTGACGTAGCGGCTGCGCTGTCCGGTGCGGTCGGAGCCATGTCCGGGCCGCTGCATGGCGGCGCGCCCGCACGGGTGCTGCACATGATCGAGGAAGTCGAGAAGACCGGCGACGCTGCGGCGTACGTGAAGAAGGCACTCGACAGCGGCGACCGGCTGATGGGCTTCGGGCACCGCGTCTACCGGGCTGAGGATCCCCGCGCCAGGGTGCTCCGCCGCACCGCCAGGGAACTCGACGCGCCCCGCTATGAGGTCGCCGCCGCGCTGGAGAAGGCCGCCCTGGACGAACTGCACGCCCGGCGCCCGGACCGGGTGCTGGCCACCAACGTAGAGTTCTGGGCCGCCATCATGCTGGACTTCGCCGAGGTGCCGGCGCACATGTTCACCTCGATGTTCACCTGCGCCAGGACTGCTGGCTGGGCTGCGCACATCCTGGAACAGAAGCGGACCGGCAGGCTGGTTCGGCCGAGTGCCCGGTACGTCGGGCCGAAGGCGCGGTCCGTCCGCGAGGTGCCCGGCGCGGAAGAGGTCTTTGATCAGAATGTCTGAGCCGGCCGGCGTGGCCGCGCCCGCGCAGATCGTAATTCCAGCCGGGCTGCGGCCCGCCGATGGGCGGTTCGGCAGCGGGCCTACCAAGGTCCGGGCCGCGCAGGTCGAGGCGCTCGCCGCGGCCGGGCAGTGCCTGCTCGGCACCTCGCACCGGCAGGCGCCGGTCCGCAATCTGGTGCAGCGGGTGCGCGAGGGACTCGCGACGTTGTTCGGACTGCCTGACGACTACCTGGTGGTTGTCGGCAATGGCGGGACGACAGCGTTCTGGGAGTCGGCCGCGTTCGGGCTGATCTCGTCGAAGGCGCAGCACCTGAGCTTCGGCGAGTTCTCGTCAAAGTTCGCCAAGGTCACCAAGCTCGCGCCGTGGCTCGCCGAGCCGAGCGTCATCACAGCCGAGCCCGGCAGCCACCCGCTGCCCGCAGCCGAGGCGGATGTCGATGCGTACGCCCTAACCCACAATGAGACCTCGACGGGCGTCGCCATGCCGATCCGCCGGGTGACGGGTGCGGACAAGGCAGCGCTGGTCCTCGTCGACGCGACCAGCGCGGCAGGCGGGATAGCTGTTGACCCGGCCGAGTTCGACGCTTACTACTTCGCGCCGCAGAAATGCTTCGGCTCGGACGGCGGGCTGTGGCTCGCGCTACT
The DNA here is from genome assembly GCA_963787665.1 of uncultured Actinomycetota bacterium. Taxonomy (GTDB): domain Bacteria; phylum Actinomycetota; class Actinomycetes; order Streptosporangiales; family Streptosporangiaceae; genus JAJYUU01. The sequence continues at coordinate 631,922 of CAWBDZ010000011.1, read as the reverse complement.
GTCACCCGCCGCAGTGGAGCGGGCAGCCCAGATCGACGCTAGCGACCGGTACATCCCGGCCTTCCTCTCGCTGCAGACTGCTATCGACAACGCCAGGCTCCAGCAGACCTACAACACCCCGGCGATCGGGACGCTGATCATGTTGGCGGAGCAGATCGACTGGATGCTGGCACAAGGCGGCATGGCGTGGACGACCGGGCGGACCGCCACCTCGGCCGGCATTCTGTATAACTGGGCCGAGAAGTCCCCGGTGGCAGCTCCGTTCGTCACCGATCCGGCACAACGCTCCCAGGTGGCTCCTACCATCGATTTTGCCGACAGCGTAGACGCGAAGAAGCTATCTGGCGTGCTGCGCGCGAACGGCATCGTCGACACCGGGGCATACGCGAAGCTAAACCGTAACCAGCTGCGCATCGGCACCTTCCCGGCGGTCGAGCCGTCCGATGTCGAAGCGCTGACTGCCTGCATCGACTACGTGCTGGCGCGCCTGTAGGCACGAGCGAGGATGACAGTCCGGGCGCAGGCTGGAACCCGGCCCGGGCGGCTCAGGCCGGGGCGGGCCAAGGCCGCAGCGGCCATTCGCCGGCCGTCTCGTAGCGGGGCGGGCCGGTTGACAGGAAGCTGCGGACCAGGCGGACCGAATCTGCCGTCCATTCCTGGCCAGCGAAGCCTGCCAGCGCGGCGGTCAGGTGCGAAAGGTCGGCGACGTCCCGGCCCCGGGCCAGCGTCAAGTGCGCCCTGAAACGCCGCTCCTCGTCCGGCGACGGCGCTCCCGCCCGGCGTGCCGCGGCCGCAACCGAAGCTGCCAGCGCGCTCAGGGCCCGGTTGTCAGCCCGGAAGCCTGCCCACAGCACCCGAGCCTTGCGCGGCGAGGGGAAAGCGCCGCCGCCGCTGATCGCCAGCCGCTGAGCCGGATGCCGTGCCGCGGCCCGTTCCAGCCGCGGGCGCAGCCTCACCAGGACCGCCTCGTCCACCTCGCCCAGGAACGCGAGCGTGAGGTGCCATTGGTCGCTAGAGCTCCAGCGCAGCCGTTGGACGGTGCCAGACGGCTCCAAGGGAGTATCGCCCGCCGCCAGCGGGTCAGCCTGGGCGCGCAGCTCGTCAACGACCGCTGACAACTCCGCCAGCGCGGACGGCGGCGGCATGATGGCGACGAAGAGCCTCACGCTGTCATTAAGCCACTATGCGAGCTAGCTCGGCCGGCTTGAGGTAGGAACGGACCAGCACGCCCCGGCGGCGGGCGAGCACGAGGCCCAGTATGAGCGTGGCGACCGCGGAGATGAGGCCGCCCGCGATCACGCTCATCCGGGCACCGTAGGCCTCCGCAACCCAGCCCACCAGCGGCGAGCCAAGCGGCGTACCACCCAGGAAGACCAGCATGTACAAGCCCATTACCCGGCCGCGCATGTCGGGAGCGGTATTGAGCTGGGTGCGCGAGTTCGCCGCCGTGGTGAACGTGAGCAACGCCAGGCCGGTCGGCACGAGCGCTACCAGAAACGAGGGGTAGCCGGGCATCATGCCGGTGAGGATCTCCAGCAGGCTGAAGGCCATGGCGGTCGCGAGCAGCAGACGCAAGGTCGGGCGACCGCGCCTTGCCGCCAGCAGGGCGCCACCGAGCGCCCCGAGCGCGAACACGGCGGACGCCACGCCAAACGCCCCGGCCCCGGTGTGGTACACCGTCCGCGACATCAGCGCCGTAGTGACCTGGAAGTTCATGCCGAACGTGGCAACGAAGAAGATGAGGATCAGCGGAAGACTCAGGTCGGGCCGGGACCGGACGTAACCGATCGCCTCGCGCAACTGACCGCGAGCGCGCTGCACCTGATGAGCCGGATGCAGTTCGTCGGCCCGCATGAGCCCGAGGCCTACTAGCACCGCGGCGTATGAGGCCGCATTCACCAAGAACGCGGCCGGCGTCCCGACCGCGCTGATGATCAGCCCGGCCACCGCGGGCCCGGCGATCCTGGCGAGGTTGAACACGGCGCTGTTCAGGGCAATCGCGTTAGCCATGCCGCGCTGGCCCACCATCTCAACGGCGAAGGCCTGCCGGGTCGGATTGTCGACGACGGTGACCATGCCGAGCATGAAGGCAAGCAGGTAAACGTGCCAGATCTGGACAGATCCAGTCAGGGCCAGGATGCCCAGGATCAGCGCGAGCACGCCCATCGCGCTCTGGGTCACCATCAGGATCCGCCGCTTCGGATAACGATCGGCGATGACGCCGCCCCACAGGCTGAATAGCAGCAGCGGCAGGAATTGAAGGCCGGTGGTGATACCAAGGGCGGTGCCGCTGTCATGAGTGAGCTGCAGTACCAGCCAGTCCTGGGCAACCCGCTGCATCCAGCTGCCGGTATTGGATACCACCTGGCCCGCTGCAAACAGCCGGTAGTTCCGGGTTTGCAACGACCCGAAGGTCTTGCTTCCCCACCTCGTTGTGCCTACCGGACCTTTGCCGACCGGACCTGTGCCTACCGGACCTGAGTCGCTCGGGCCCGGGTCAGCCGGAACGGGGTCGGCCGCAACGGGTCGGCCGCAACGGGGCTGGTCAGGACTGGCTGAGCTTCTCCAGGATCGGGGCCGCCGCGCGAAGCGCCTGCCGCTCCTGCGGGGTGAGCTCGCGTAGCCGCTGGGCTAGCCATGCCTCCCGCAGCCGCCTCGACTGCTGAACTACCGTCCTGCCATGCTCGGTCACCGTCAGCACCATCTGCCGCCGGTCGGTGGCATGCGCTTCCCGTGTCACCAGGCCGCGCTCCTCCAGGGCCGTGATAACCCTGGTCATCGACGGCGGCTGCACCTTCTCGTGGTCGGCGAGCTCGCCGGGAGTCATCGCTGTGTGCCGCTCGAGCGCGGCGAGGGCGGCGAGCTGGGTGTCGGACAAACCTGGTTCCAGACCCTTGGCCAGCCGCTCCGCCCTGAGCCTGCGAGTAAGCCGACTCACCGAGATCCTGAGCGCGGTGGCCAACCCCGCGTCGGACCTGGTCTGCTGTGGCGTCGTCATCTTCGTTAACCTGAGTCATTACTCTTGCTAACTATATACGTTGGCAGATCCTTCCACCAAGGCAGTTAGCGCACCGGAGAACAGGGACCTCAGCGTTCGCTGGGCGTACAGCCGTACCGGCCATGTCCGCCACGTCGATGCTTCCGGTCCCGGCAGCATCGTCGCATGATGCACCGAGCCGCCGCAGGCCGGGAGCACCGCAATGACCTGGCGACATACCCCGGGAGCACCGCACTGACCGGGCGACATGCGCCGGGCGCCGATCATGCCATCGGCTAGCCTGGGCCGGTGAGCCGTCCCGAACGCCCGGTCCCGCCGCCGCTGGAAGGCAACGACCGGCTGATAACGGCCATCATCACCGCCGCGTGGGCAATCGCCCTGGTCGTCCTGCTGGCGGTGCGCGGCGAGCTGGCAGCGGCCGACCGGTGGTGGATCTGGGTGGCGGCGTTCGGGACCTTCCTCGGCGTGTTCGGCCTCGTCTACGTCCCGTATCTCAAGCGATCACGCGCACGAGCGGTCGAGCGCAGGAGTGCCGCCGAGCGCGAGCGGCAGGCCCGAGAGCGGGCGGGCAGATAGCCCGGCCCGCTGCTCTACTGGTCGCCGTGATCGAGTTGCTCGAAGACAGTGTCGGCAAGGGCCACGCCGGGCATGTCGACCAGGTCGTAGCCGATCTCGTCAATGACCGGTGAGGCAGCACCGAATCCGCCGCGGGCGCTGACAGCCTCCGAGTGAGCGCCGCAGCCGTGGTCGAGCGAGACGACCCGGCCGTCGTCTGGCGCGAACTCATTCGCGCATACCCCGAATACCCGTCCCAGCTGGCCCGCCAGCGGCGTGAGGAAGCCGCAGGTCACGCACGGGCCAGGAGCCGCGCGCGCCAGCGGCGTGCCGGGCCCGTGCTCGCTCGAGTACCACCGCGCGGCAGTGAGGTCACGGCCAATCGCCGACAGCACCCGGGGCCTGCCCGGAGCGACAACGGCGGACTCCTCCGGGCCGGAGGCTAGGCCCAGCGAGGCGGCTAGCTCGTTGCCCTCTTCCCAGGTGACGCTGTCATCCCAGTCCAGCACCCCGTCGTCGCCTTCCAGCATGGTGACGGGGACCAGGCGCTCGTCATCCGACGAGGCCGGCATCAGGTCCCCGACGCCGAGGTCACCTGGCCGCACCCGCTCGCTCCATGGCACCCAGTCGGGAGCCAGCAGCGAATCCGGCCCCGGCAGCAGAACAACCTCGCTGATCGTCACGGTCTTGGATCGGGAGGCCCGGCTGACCGTCACGGCCCAGCGCCAGCCGCGGTAGGCCGGGTCAGTGCAGCCGAACAGATGGGTCACGACGCGCTCGTCGTCAGCGTAGACACCCTCATGCGGACCGACTTTGCCGACGCCGGCCAGCTCTTCTGCCGCGGCGCAGGCCTGGCCGATCGCCTGGGCACAGAGTTCATCGACGGCAGCGGTGCGTATACGAGTTGGGCTCACGTTAGGTAATTGTTCCTCATTCGGTGGTGTGCACGCGCCGTCAAGCCCGTTATCTGTGCGTAATCGGCCCGGCGCAGTTGTTGTACAGGCTCGCCGAGGCAGAATACTTGAGCCATGGGAAACACTGGCACGGGGGAACGGGCCAGGCGGGCGGGTCGGTCGGTTTATACCGCGTCCCACTCCGCCGCCCGGGCGGGAGCCGCCGCGGCCTCCGGCGCCAGCAGGGCCGTGCACCGGATGACCAGGGCATCTGGGGCGGGGCGAACGGGCCTGTCCAACCTGATCGAGCTCACGGCCGCTGGCAGCGTCGGCGACGCGTTCGTCGCGGTAGCACTCGCCGGCAGCCTGTTCTTCAGCGCGTCAGTGGATCAGGCGCGCGGCCGCGCGGCAATCGCGCTGCTGGTAACGATTGCGCCCTATGCCATCCTCGCGCCCCTGATCGGACCCCTACTGGACCGAGTTCGGCAGGGCAACCGCTACATCCTGATGGGCACTCTGCTGGCGCGCGGCCTGCTCTGCTGGGGCATGGCGAGCGCGGTCCAGCACAACGACGCGATAACACTGCTGCCAGCCGCTTTCGGCGTGCTGGTGCTGCAGAAGGCCTACGGCGTGACCAGGGCCGCCGTCACTCCCCGGCTGCTGCCATCGGAGATCACCCTGGTAACGGCGAACGCCAGGTCCAACCTCGCTTCCCTCATCGCTACGTCCGCTGGCGCGATTCTGGCCCTCGGGGTCGACGAAGCGACAGGCGGCCACGGTGGCGGCGCGGCCTGGGTCCTGCGGGTCGGCACCGTCATCTACCTGGCCGCCACGGTGCTGGCCATGCGGCTGCCCGACCGAGTCGACGCGACGCAGGACGCGGACACAGTTGCCGCTGACGCCACTCAGCCAGCCCCTCGCCGGCCTGAACGGGTCTCGGCACAACGGCTCTGACCGGCGCGGCTACCGTGCCACCTTGCCCCTGCCCCAGGCGGGTGTCCGCCGGCGGCGGTTCACGATTCCGGCTGTCGGCCCGGTGGTAGGCGAGGCCATGCAGGCCAATGCAGCGATCCGCATGTTTTACGGATTCATGATCTTCTTCCTGGCATTCATCCTGCGCACGCCGGCCGCGGCCGGACTCGGCCACACATCGGACAAGGTGGCTCTGGTCGGGCTGGCTGCAGTGATCGCGGCCGGCGGCATGCTCGGCACCGGCATCGGCTCTGCGCTGCGGGCACGATCGCCGCAGATGATGATGTTCGCGGTGCTGGCGCTCGCGACCATAGCTGCGACCGCGTGTGCGGTGATATTCAGCCTGTGGTCTGTGCTGGCCATCGCGCTGGTGGCGGCGATCAGCCAGACGCTGGTCAAGGTCGGGCTCGACTCCGTACTCCAGCGCGAGATCCCCGAGGAAACGAGGTCGTCGACCTTCGCGTTCTCTGAGACTGTTCATCAGCTCGCCCTGGTGACCGGCGGCCTCATCGGTTTGCTGCTATCGCTGACCGGGAGTGGCTTGGCCGGCCTGACGGTCGCCGCGATCGGCCTGGCCATAGCGCTGTGCGCGCTACTGCTGGCCCGACGGCGGCGGATCCTGCGGTCCCAGCCCGCCCCTAGGGCCGTCGGCTAGCCACTGTCCTCAATGCGGCTGATCTCAGCGGCACGCGGTTTCGAGGCGGCCAGCGCATCCCAGCCGCCGCGTGGCACAGTCAAGTCTCCAGGTCGGCAGCGACCGCACGCAGCACAGCGGCGATCTTCTTAGCATCACGGCTGTCGGGATGCTTGTTGCGGCGATAGGTGTTCGAGACGCCGTCAAGCAGCTTGATCAGGTCCTCGACGATCAGGACCATCTCGTCAGGGCTCTGGCGAGCGGCCTTGGCCACAGTAGGCGGTGGTTCAAGCACGTGGACCTGCAGCGCTTGCGTGCCGCGGCGACCTTCGGCGACGCCGAACTCGACCCGCTGGCCAGGCCGCAGCGCTGTCCCGGCCGGGTCGACAGCCGTCGAGTGCACGAAGACTTCGCCCCCGTCATCACGAGTCAGGAAACCGAAGCCCTTATCGACGTCATACCACTTGACCTTGCCAGTAGGCACGAGCGAGACCTTACCCGAGAGGAGCGATGTAATAGCACACTGAACGCTGTGCGCCAGTAAGGCTATCGTTACCCGACCGTCGCTCGCGCTGCCGGCAGCCTGTCTCCGGAAGATCAACATGATGAGAGCGGTAACGGGTCCGTTCGCCGGTTATGTCGCTCATCGTGTTGATCGCCTGACCTCAGCCAACCCGATGTGGTTTGTTCCACGGCGGCACGACGGCTGGCCGCCTGCCATGCACCGAACGCCACGCCAGGTACGCGGCGCCCAGCGCGGCCGAGACCCGGCTGGCGATATCAGCGGACACCCAGCCGACGTGGACGTCGTGACCAAGCGAGAACCGGCTGCCAGCCAAGATCACGCCAGCGGCGGTGCCGACTATGGTCAGCACGGGCGGAGCCGCCAGGCCTACCCACTTGTCCCGGCCATCCCATATCTTCGACCCGAGGGCGACCATCGCACCGAGGAGCCAGATCGGCGGGAAGATCGCACCGCCCACCCCTAGCAGAATCGTCGCGACCGACTCCAGTGTTTTGTCCCTGGCCCACCCGACGACAGCGGTCGACATTCGCCGCAGGCCCGCCAGTCTCGCTGGCCGGGCGGCCTGCGCAGGCTCGCCAGCTGCAGGCTCGCTAACAGCCCGCTCAGCGCGCAACTCCTCGTGCGCGCGCAACTCCTCGTGCGCAGGCACCTCCTCGTGCCCAGGCACCTCCTCGTGCCCAGGCACCTCCTCGTGAGCAGGCACCTCCTCGTGGGCAGGCACCGCATCGCTAGCAAGCTCGCTGCGCTCATCGGCAGGCGCCTTGGGGGTGGCGTTCTTCTCGGCGGCCGGTGCGCCCGGCTCCTTTGCTGGTCCGGTCACCGGGTATCCGCTGGCCGGCTGGGCGCCTGCGACGTTCTCCGCCGGCGGGCTAGCCGCTGGGGGCGCGCCCGCGGCTTGGTCCTGAGCGTTCTGCTGCCCGGATCCCCGCGTCACGTCCTCACGCCGGATAGCCGGGTCGTGCGGCCAACTCGGACGCTGCAGACCGGCCGTCCCAGCCGCTTCGGCTGGCCCCCCGTCACCGACTACGCCTTCTGCGCCGGCATCGTCTTGAGCCGCGCCGACCAAGCCGAGCGCCTCCAGGCCCGAGACCGGGGCTAAGGTGCCATCGGCCGCGGCAGTCTCAGCGGGCCCGGATGAGAGCAAGGCATGCAGGTCGGTAACGCTCCCCGGCCGGGCGGGCCAATGCCAGCTCGCGCTGAGCCGGCCAGGCTGTCGGCGGCCAGGCCTGGTCAGGCGGCCGAGTCGCGGCGCGGATGGCGGCGCGCCGCTATCGCCGTGTGTTTCCGCGAGGCGCTCCGCCTCCTTGGCCACCACCAGCGCCGGGTCGCCGAGCCGGGACAGCACCGCGGCGACCTCCTGCGCGGTCGCCGTGCCGGACAGTCCTGTGCTGTGCTCGATGTACCCGCGTGTCCGCTCCATCAGGGCGCGCCTGGCATCGCGACTGAGCCGACCCTGCGCGGCCACTGACAGCCGGTTGATGTAGTCCCGGATGAGCTGTTCGGTAGGCGGGCTCATGCCCTGATAATCCCTCTTCGGGCGGACAATGTGGAGCCGGCGCGCACGTCGCATGCGCTGGCAGCGCCCGGCTGCGGCACCGCTGTCGCTGATCGATCGCGGTAGATACGCCAGGAGGCGGTACCCGGCGTCGCCGTGGTACCGCCTCCCGCGTTACGCGCAGACTCTAGATCCTGCATAACCCCAAACTGGGCTCAGCTGGATCAGAAGTCCATGTCACCGCCGCCCGGAGCGGCCGGAGCCTTGTCCTTCTCCGGCTTCTCCGCGATCACGGCCTCGGTGGTGAGGAACAGGCCAGCGATCGACGCCGCGTTCTGCAGGGCAGAGCGCGTCACCTTCGCCGGGTCGATGATGCCGGCCTTGAACATGTCGACGTACTCGCCGTCGGCAGCGTTCAGGCCGTGACCCTCCTTCAGCCCACGCACCTTCTCGACCACCACGCCACCCTCAAGGCCAGCGTTGAACGCGATCTGCTTCAGTGGCTCCTCGAGCGCCCGGCGTACGATCTGCGCGCCAGTTGCCTCGTCGCCCAAGAGCTCGAGCTTGTCGAACGCGTTCTTACCGGCCTGCAGCAGGGCGACACCGCCGCCTGCGACGATGCCCTCCTCAACAGCAGCCTTGGCGTTGCGCACCGCGTCCTCAATGCGGTGCTTGCGCTCCTTCAGCTCGACCTCGGTCGCCGCGCCAGCCTTGATCACGGCAACGCCGCCGGCCAGCTTGGCAAGCCGCTCCTGCAGCTTCTCGCGGTCATAATCGGAATCGGTGTTCTCGATCTCGGCACGGATCTGGTTCACCCGGCCGGAGATCTGCTCGGCGTCGCCGGCGCCATCGACGATGGTCGTCTCGTCCTTGGTCACGACGACCTTACGGGCCCGCCCGAGCAGGTCCAGGTCGGCGTTCTCCAGCTTGAGGCCGACTTCCTCGCTGATGACCTGACCGCCGGTCAGGATCGCGATGTCGCCGAGCATGGCCTTGCGGCGGTCCCCGAAGCCGGGTGCCTTAACCGCCACGGACTTGAACAGGCCGCGGATCTTGTTCACGACCAGGGTCGCCAGGGCTTCGCCCTCGACGTCCTCGGCAATGATGACCAGCGGCTTGCCCGACTGCACGACCTTGTCGAGCAGCGGCAGCAGGTCCTTGTTGGCCGATACCTTCGAGTTGACGATGAGGATGTAGGGGTCCTCCAGGACCGCCTCCATGCGCTCAGGGTCAGTCACGAAGTAGTGCGAGATGTAACCCTTGTCGAACCGCATGCCTTCAGTGAGCTCAAGCTCAAGGCCGAAGGTGTTGCTCTCCTCGACAGTGATGACACCTTCCTTGCCGACCTTGTCCATCGCTTCGGCAATCATCTCGCCGATTGCGGTGTCGCCCGCGGAGATGGAGGCGGTCGAAGCGATCTGCTCCTTCGTCTCCACGTCCTTGGCCAGCTTGGAGAGCTCCTCGCTTACGCGCTCAACGGCTGCCTCGATGCCGCGCTTGAGCGACATCGGGTTAGCACCCGCAGCCACATTGCGCAGGCCCTCGCGAACCAGCGCCTGCGCGAGCACAGTCGCCGTAGTTGTGCCGTCGCCGGCGACGTCATCGGTCTTCTTGGCTACTTCCTTGACAAGCTCGGCGCCGATCTTCTCCCACGGGTCCTCGAGCTCGATCTCCTTGGCGATGGACACACCATCGTTGGTGATCGTGGGGGCTCCCCACTTCTTCTCGAGCACCACATTGCGGCCCTTGGGGCCGAGGGTTACCTTCACGGCGTCGGCGAGCTGGTTCATGCCGCGCTCGAGGCCGCGCCGGGCGTCCTCGCTGAACGCGATCATCTTCGCTGCCATAGGCTTCCAGTCCTCCCGGAACTTTGTGCCTGCGTGCCGACCGGGCCGACGCCCGCGACGGACGGCCTGCCCAACGGTCAGTCCCTGCCTGCCGCCGGACCTGCCTCATCGCCCCGATCACGTCACTGCGTTGTCACTCTCACCCCGAGAGTGCCAACGATATGTTTAGCACTCTCGTAGTGAGAGTGCAAGCTGAGGGGTCATCGGTATGGACTTCTTGCAGGTCAGGGACACTGTGTCAGGTCACGACCCACAGTGTGCCCAGTGAACCGAATGTACATAGTAGACCGGGTGTTCCCAGCCAACTGGCTGTTCGGGTTAACCGCCAATGACATGAAAAACCCGGCACCCCCAGAGCGGGGTGCCGGGTTCTTCCGGCAGTCTCCAGCAGAGAACTACACGGTCCGCACGGCCTCCGCCTGCGGTCCGCGGTCACTCTGCGTGATTTCGAACTCCACCCGCTGGCCTTCTTCAAGGCTGCGGTAGCCATCCGCCTGGATAGCTGAGAAGTGGACGAAAACGTCCCTACCACCGTCGACCGCGATGAAGCCGTAGCCCTTGTCCGCGTTGAACCATTTGACGGTGCCCTGAGCCATACCAACAACTCCCTAACTCTGCTCGGGCTTCGGGTCCCGCCCTTGCTATGCGAGACCCGTTGATCGCGGCGCAGTCCTGGCCTCACCAGCAAGCTCAGCTTGCCGCTCTTCCACTACCCAACAGCGACCGGACACGACTTTACATCGTGCGCCAGGCAACTGCGGCAAGTTGTGCCTGTCTCTGATGCAATGTGCTAGGCGATTGCGGCCCAAAGGGACCGAAGTGGCGAGGCGCTCAGCCGCCAGCTACGGCCGGAATTACCGACACCTGACCGTCGGACGGCACGGGCGTGTCCAGCCCCTGCGCGAGCCGGACATCCTCGTCACCCACGTAGACATTCACGAACCTGCGCAACTTGCCAGCGTCGTCGAGCAGCCTGGCGGCGATGCCCGGGTAGTCCGCCTCCAGTCCGGCGATGACCTCCCGGAGAGTGCCGGCAGTAGCGCTGACCACGGCCGTCCCGCCGGTGTAGGTCCGCAGGATGGTTGGGATGCGCACCGACACGGACATCTCAGCCTGCCTTTCGCAACGTGGCTGCAGCCAGCGACGCCTCGCGTTCGGCAAATGCCGCTAGCGTGGCCGGGATCGGGGCGGCGGTGCTGATCGTCGGCGCCACCGCATCGGGTGTCTTAAGGCCATCACCTGAGTTGATGATGACGGTCCTCGCAGCAGGGTCGAGCTGGCCCTCCTTGATCAACTGCCGCAGCACGGCCAGCGTCACGCCACCCGCCGTCTCCGCGAACACGCCCTCGGTAGAGGCAAGCAGGCTGATGGCGTCGACAGTCTCTTCATCGCTGACATCCGCGACGCGGCCACCGGTACGCCGCACGACATCCAGAACGTACGGGCCGTCTGCCGGGTTACCGATCGCCAGCGACTTCGCGATCGTCGCAGGCCGGACCGGCTGCACCACGTCGTGCCCGGCCCGGAACGCGGCAGCGATAGGCGAGCAGCCAGTCGCTTGCGCGCCGTACACCCGGTACGGCGAGTCCGCGACCAGCCCGGTCGCGATCAGCTCGCGAAATGCCTTGTCGATCTTGACCAGCTGCGCACCGGATGCAGCCGGCACGATGATCTGCTCCGGCAGTCGCCAGCCGAGCTGCTCGGCGATTTCAAAGCCGATGGTCTTGGAACCCTCTGCGTAGTAAGGCCTGACGTTCACGTTGACGAACGCCCAGTCCGGCCGTTCGTCCGCCAGCTCCGACGCGAGCCGGTTCACGTCGTCATAGCTGCCGTTGACCGATATCATCGCGCCGCCGTAGACGGCGGAGCCGATGACTTTCTGGAATTCGAGGTCTGCGGGTATCAGGACGACTGACCTGATGCCGGCCCGCGCCGCAGCCGCGGCCACCGCATTGGCGAGGTTGCCTGTCGACGGGCAGGCCAGCACCTTGAAGCCGAGCTCGGTGGCAACCGCGAGCGCAACGCCGACAACCCGGTCCTTGAAGGAGTGCGTCGGATTGCCGCGCTCGTCCTTGATCCACAGCTCGCGCATGCCGAGCGTGCTGGCAAGCTGATCGGCCCGAATCAGCCTGGTCCAGCCGGGATCCAGGTTCGGCCTCGTCGCGACGTCCGGCGGGACCGGCAGCATGCTCGCATACCGCCACATGCTCAGCGGACCTGACTCGATTGATTCCCGGCTCAGCGGCGGCAGGTTGTAGACGACCTCCAGGGGGCCAAAGCACTCGTCACAAGCGTGCTGGGAACCAAGCGGACAGGTGTGCCCGCACTCACGGCAGGACAGATGGGTGGCGAACCCGAATCGGGACGGAGCGTGCGCGGACGTTACTGGCGCGGTAATCACTGGCGAGGCCTCTCTCCTCATCTATCCCTACGGCTTACTTGCCGCGGGCCGGAGTTGGCACCTGTCACGTGACGACCTCGCCGCTGGCTTCGTTGCGACATGTTCAGCTGTCGACAGCGGGCGCACGCTCAACGTGATGGTTGCCGGGGCTTCATCGGGCCGTTCCCTCCACCCCTCTGGATGAGCGATATGCAGTTGTGCGTCTAACTGTAACGGCTGACCGCGGGACAGCCCAATCCAACTAGGTGCCCGGTGCCGGCGACGCCAGCTGGCAACGCCGGCCCGCTCGTGCCTCACGCGCCAGCCCGGTAACCGTCGGCCTACAGAGATCCCGATACGCTGACGGCACATGGACGAAGCAGAATCGGGCGGGCAGGTCCTGATCGCGTCCAACCGGGGACCCGTATCTTTCACCCGGGGTGACGACGGGCAGCTGGCCGCGAAGCGGGGCGGCGGCGGTATGGTTTCCGGCCTGTCGTCGGTGGCTGACAGCGCCGACATGCTCTGGGTGTGCGCGGCGCTTAGCGATGCAGATCGCGCGGCCGCCAGGGCCAGCCCTGACGGGTTTCTCGACGCAGCCCAGGCTGGCCCGGGAGCGGCAGTGCGGATGCTGGATATCCCGCCCGCGGTCTTCCAGCGCGCCTACAACGCGGTCGCCAATTCCACCTTGTGGTTCGTGCATCACATGCTCTATGACACACCGAACCGGCCCAGTTTCGGGTCCGCCTTCTGGCGCGACTGGGAGGCGTTTCGCAGCTACAACGAGACATTCGCGGTCGCGCTGGCCGACGCGGCACAGTCAACGGCAACTAAGGCAGTCATTCAGGACTATCACCTGTGCCTGGCGCCCCGAATGCTGGCCAGAAAGGCCGCCGGAACACCGATCGCGCATTTCTCGCATACGCCGTGGGCTCCGCCCGATTACTACCGCATGCTCCCGGCCGAGGTTGGCTGCGAGGTCCTGGCCGGCATACTCGGTGCCGATCATGCCGGCTTCCTGTGCCGACGCTGGGCCGACGCTTTCACTGATTGCTGCGAGGCAATCCTTGGCGCGACGGTGGACCGGGCGCGGGGCCTGGTGAGCTACGCCGGTCACGTCACCAGCATCGGCGTGCACCCGCTTGGAGTAGACGCCGCGCAGATCCGGCAGCGGGCCACCGAGCGCGACGTGCAGACCCGGATGCGGGCGCTAGCGGACGCGACCGCCGGTCGCACGCTGATCGTTCGCGTCGACAGGACGGAACTGTCAAAGAACATCGTGCGCGGCCTTGCGGCGTACCGGGAGATGCTGCGCGCGCACCCGGAGTGGCAGGGCAGAGTTGTTCACCTCGCCTTCGCCTATCCATCCCGGCACGATCTGCCCGAGTACCGCGAGTACACCGCGGCCGTGCAGCGACTGGCCGCCGAGATAATTGATGAGTTCTCCGCGCCCGGCTGGGATCCGCTGATACTCGAGGTCAACGACGATTACCCGCGGTCACTGGCCGCTTGCAGGCTCGCCGACGTGCTGCTGGTCAATCCGATCAGGGACGGCATGAACCTGGTCGCCAAAGAAGGCCCGATCCTGTCTGACCACGGCTGCGCGCTGGTGCTGTCTACCGAGGCAGGCGCCGCGGCCGAGCTAGGCGAGCATGCCTTCCTGGTGAACCCGTTCGACGTGCGGCAGACTGCCGAGGCGCTCCATCAGGCGCTACGCCTGGATGATGCGGAACGCGCCCGGCGCAGCGCGGCGCTTGCCAGCGCAGCCGCGTCGATGCCGCCAACCCGCTGGTTCGCCGACCAGCTTGCTGCGCTGGGCCGCTTGAGCACGACTCAGCCCTAGTCGGCCGCGCCGCAGCGGGGACGGCCTAGTCCCCGGCGAACGCGTCGGCCAGGCCGGCCAGCAGCGCGGCAACGCCGGCCGGGCCGTCCACTACAACGTCAGCGTCGGCGGCTAGCTCTGGCACCTCCACCGAGCCGCTGCACACGAGCAGGCCCGGCGTACCCGCCGCGCGAAGCTCCCGAACGGCCTCGAACGCCGGCTTGTCGCCTAGGTCGTCGCCGCAGTAGGCAACTGCCGCCGGCTGACGCTCGGCGGCAAGGTCGCGAAGCGCCTTGCCCTTGTCCGCACCGGGCGGACGGAGCTCGAGTACCATCCGGCCGGGCTCCACGATCAGGCCGGTGCGTTGCGCAAGCTCGGCCAGCGGCCCGGCCAGGCGCTCGAACTCGGCCTGCGGGGCGGCCGCCCTGCGGGTATGCACGGCGAGCGCCTCGCCCTTGTCCTCTACCCAGGTGCCGGTGCCGGCCCGAGCAGCTGACAGTACGGCAGGCAGTTCGGCCCGGGCTATTGCCAGGCCAGGCGGTGCCGGCGGCCCGGTCAGGTGGCCCCGTTCCCATCGTTGCCTGCCGTAGTGGCCGAGCACCAAGACGTAGCTCGACTCCGGTAGGCCAGCGAACGCGGCCGCGTCTGCGGCCGGGCGGCCGGTAATGATCGCCACCGTGCCGGCCAGCGTAGCCAGCCTTGTCAGGGCCGCTGCCGCCGCTGCGGTTGCCCGCGCCGCCGCCGGGTCGGCCACGATCGGCGCCAGCGTGCCATCGAAGTCCACCGCGATCAGTGCCCGCCGCGGCTCTGCCGTCAGCGCCGCCAGGCCCGCCCGGCCCGCCGAGGTGGCCGGGGCCGGCAGTCCGGCGAAACCGTCTGTGCTCGTTGTCGTCGCGGCCTCAGTCCGTGCGGGCCGATCGCATCCGCTGGCGCCTGCTGCGCTGCCGCCGCAACCGGGTGACCAGGACCGGATCGAATTCGGCAGCTTCCTGCCTGTCGATCAAGTCGTTAAGCAGCTGGTAATACCGGGTAACGGGCACGCCGAAGACCTCCAGGATTTCCCGTTCCTTAGCACCAGGAAGGCGCCACCAGCTTCGTTCGAAGGCCAGGATGCGCATGTCCCGCTCGGACAATCCAGCCATCCCGGCCTCCCGGCAGCCCACGCCTGCCTACATCCTAGGCAACGGCGGTCACGACAACGCATGGCCGTGGGTCCCTATGCGCAACGGCACCCGGCAACGTACGCTCACCAGACGTGACCGTCTACAACCACATGAGCTTCCTCACGGACTACGGCCTTGAGGACGGCTTCGTCGCGGCCTGCCACGGCGTGGCGGCCAGGATCGCCCCGGCAGCCCGGGTCATCGACATCACCCACCTCGTGCAACCAGGCGACGTCCGGCGCGGTGCGGCAGTGCTGGCGCAGACTGTCAGCTACCTGCCCCCTGCCGTGCATGTCGCCGTCGTCGACCCTGGCGTCGGGACCGCTCGGCGCGCAGTGGCTGTCGCCGCAGGCGACAGCATCCTGGTCGGCCCCGACAACGGGCTGCTGTCCTGGGCGTTGCACGCCCTGGGAGGTGGCCGGGTAGCTGTCCAGCTGACCAACGGCGATCTGTGGCTGCATCCGGTATCGGCTACCTTCCAGGGCCGCGACATTTTCATGCCGGTAGCCGCGCATCTGGTTGCGGGTACGGAACTAGCTGACGCCGGTGACGAGATCAGGGTGGACGAACTGGTCGTCCTGCCGGCCCCGACGAGCCGGCTGCATGACGGGTCGGCCGAGGGCGAAGTCATGTCGGTCGACAGGTTCGGCAATGTCCAGCTGTCCATTCCGGCCGCCGATGCCGGCCGGCTCGGGATCGGGATCGGCTCGCCGGTGATCGTGCGCTGCGGCCGGCGCCAGCTCACCGTGCCCTACCTGGACACCTTCGCGGCCGGTGCGCCTGGCGAGATCATTGCATTCACCGACAGTGCGGGACTCATCTCGCTGGCGATCAACGCCGGTGACGCCGCCCAGCAACTCGGGTTGCCGCCGGGGGCGCACGTCAGGCTCTCCCAGGCACACGCCAGCTGACCGTTCCGCGGGCTTCGAATTTGATCAGATAGCACGCAAATCGCTGGAACGTGGCACAATATGCGGTACCCATCACGGAAGGCAAGAACGCCGTGCCACTGAGGTCCCCCCGCCCGGTTATGGCACTGGTCGCCACCGGTATCGCGGCCATATCCCTCGGCATGTCCGCCGTGGCCGCTTCCGCTGACCAGGTCAGGCAGAGCGAGTATTGGCTGGGTACGCTGCACGTCACTAGCGCGTGGACGGTATCCAAGGGCTCGGGGATTACCGTCGCTGTGCTCAGTGACGGGGTCAGCAGCAGGCAGCCGGATTTGGCCGGCTCGGTGACCACAGCGCCGGCTCCGGCCGACGCGCCAGTTGCCTCTGGCTCGTACTTCGGCGACCAGGGCACTGCCATCGCCAGCCTGATCGCCGGGCATGGCCACGGCCAGGGCGGAAACTCGGGGGTTATCGGCGTCGCGCCGCGGGCGAGGATCTTGTCAGTCCCGGTGACTCTCCCGGCCAGCGACCCGAAGCTTAGCCTGACGTCCGTGGCGGCCGCGATCCCGGCTGCGATCGCCGCCGGCATCAGGTACGCGGTAAATCACGGTGCCGGCGTCATCGACTTGCCCATCGACCCGGGCCAGTCCGGACCGACCGGGACCGGCGGTGCGACGGCAGCGGCAGGCGGCGACGCGGCGGAGCAATCGGCTATCGGTTACGCCCTCCGGCACGACGTGGTGCTTGTCGCCCCGGCCGGAGACGACGGGACGGCCGCCGATGCCCCCAACTACCCCGCCGCGTACCGCGGCGTCATCGCAGTCGGCGCGTTCGACAAGGCGTTTGAGAGGGCTGCCTGGTCAAACCATCACAGCTACGTGACACTGACCGCTGCTGGCGCGGGCGTGATCGCCGCAACTGGGTCGGGCTACCAGACCATCAACAGCACCAGCGCCGCCAGCGCGATAGTCTCCGGCGTCGCCGCGCTGATCAGGGCTCGTTACCCGCAGCTAACCGCGGCCCAGGTGCGCACGGCGCTGACCTCGAGCACGATGTATCGCAGGCCCGGGGGGCTGGCCAGCGGATTCGGCTACGGCGCGGTGAATGCCGGCAACGCGCTGACCGCCGCCGGGCAGCTAGCTACTTCAGCGGCCGGTCTGTCCGGCGCCGGGGCGCTCCCCCGCCAGCTGCCTGCCGTGAGCCTTGCCAGCTCAGGACCCAAGAGTGTGGGTGCGCAGATCGCGCGTGCTGGCGAGATCTCGGCCGGCGTGCTGGTCCTGCTGCTGCTGCTGATCGCGGGTTACGCTGCCCTCGGCCGACGGCGCCGCAGCGAAGCGTTGGTAGCGAGCGGGTGGACGCAGCGCCAGGCACAATCGCGATACCCCACGGCGAGCGCGGCGGACGACCCCATGCTCGATGCCTTCCCGGCACACGTGGCCAGGCCAGAACGCGCTGCCAGTCAGCCTGGCGGTGCACCGCGACCCTACGCAGGCCCGTTTGCCCCCGCAGCCGGGCTACAAGTTGCGCCAGGCGCGTCCCGGCCGCGGTTGCCACCAGCGCCAATTAGGCCTCCGCGCGCTGGCGGCGGGATGGCCTGGCCGGCTGAGAGCGGCACGGCTATCACGGCTGGCCCGGCAGGCCGGGCCAGCGCGGCTGAGGCCGGAGCGGCTAACGTCACCGGTCCAGCCCGGGCGAGTGCGGCTGGATTCGCGGCTGCCGCTCGTACCGCCAGGCTGTCCGGCCCGGGCGGGCCGTCGGGCCGCCCCGGACCAGCGGGCCCGGCCGACCAAGGCAGCCGTCAGTTTCCTGCAGCCAGGGCCGCTGACGATGGCTCGTGGCAGAGTCACGGACCGGCCTCCCGCGCGATCAGCAGACGGCAACCCATATCGGGAACTCCGCCGTGGGAGCCGGCCGCCACGCCCAGCAGTGATCTTCCGTGGACCGCTGCATCGAATGACCAGGCGTGGCTCCCGGCGCCAGCTGATGAGAGCCGCCGGCCGCCGGCCGCCGGGCAAGCCGGGCCCGCCCAGCACAGCGCGCCCGCCCAGATGGGCCAGCCAAACTGGGCGCCGGCAGCTGGCCGGCCAGGCTGGGCGCCTGCAGATCGCGAGTCCCCGGCCGCGACCTCGCCTGATTCGGCTCAGTCTGCACTGCCCGCCGGTCCTGGACAGCTGCGGGCCGCGGGCTCAGGCCTGCCGGTGAGACAACCTGGCGCCAACGTCCCGCGGCCGCTGTCACCCAGCGGTTCCCTGTGGGACCCGGTAGAAAATCGCCGGGCTGATCAGCAGAACGACGATCAGGACGCCGGCGGCCGGGCGATCTACGTCTGGAGCCCCGAGCCCGGCGCCGACGAGTAACTAGCCGCCAGATCGGCCCGCCGAATTGCCGGTCTCGGCGAGTTCTTCCTTGCGCACTGAGGCGTAGATGGGCACGTACTCCTGCCCCGACAGCTTCTGGATGGCCTGCACGACCTCGTCGGTGACGGCACGACGCTGCCGGGCTCCGGCGGGCTGCCCGCGGAATCCAGCGAAGTCGATTGGTTCGCCGATCCGGATCTCGATCTTGCCAGGCCTTGGTACCCGGCGCCCAGGCGCCAGGATCTTCTCTGTCCCAACCATTGCCACCGGGATGACAGGCGCTCCGGAGTGCAACGCGAGGAAACCGACGCCGGTTCGGCCGCGATAGAGCCGCCCGTCCGGGGATCTGGTTCCCTCCGGGTAGATGCCGAACAGCTCGCCCGAGCGCAGCAGCCCAAGTGCTGCCTCGAGCATCTCCTGGGCGGCCCGCGCCCCTGCGCGGTCGGTCGACAGCTGGTTCGTGGCGCGCAGGTAGGCGCCGACAGCGCGGTCGCGAAGCCTGGTACCGGTGAAGTATTCCGATTTCGCAGCGAACGTCACCGGCCGCTTGAGCATGAGCGGCAGATAGATCGAATCGACTACCGACAGGTGATTGGAGGCGAGAATCGCCGGCCCGGAGGCCGGGATGTGCTCAGCGCCGCTGACTGAAGGCCTGGCAAGCGCCTGCAACAACGGCCCGGCGACCACCCGGGACAACCGATACTGCACGGAGCCTCCTGCTCAAAGTGCGCCGGAACTTCAGGCTTCCCCAGCGCGGCATGTCACAGATTAGTCCGGCCTGCCTGGTGCCCGAACTGGAGACGCCTCAGCCGTCCGCCAACCGGCTCGCAACGTGGCGTCCTATGTCAGCGCTCGGCTGCTCCATCGGAGCGAGGTAGCCAGCGTCGAACCGGCGCGAGCTCATGCCATCGTGAACCAGCTCGCAGATCGCCCAGTCCTGCTTGTTGACCAGATCCCAGAACCGTACGGCATCCATCGGATCGAATTCTGGCTTGGCCATCTCGTCCGGATGGAACAGGAAATCACAGGCGACAGTGGTGGCCCCGGCCGCATGCGGCCAGACCGTGAATGCGACCACATGGTCCGCGGACAGGCTGAGCATGAGGTTGGGGAGCACAAGTTCCCCTTTGTGCCGCCGGCGTTCGGTCTCGGACAGGCCGGGAAACGGCGCCCGCACCGTCGTGCCGGTCATGGTGAAGGTGTACGCTCCAGCCCGGTGCTCGATGCCGTCGTCCCAGTCCAGGCCGCCGCCACCGCCGCGAAAAGCGGGCACAAGGTCGCAGAGCTCAGGGTGGATCGGGCCGCAGTGGTAGCACTCGTTGTAGTTCTCCAGGATCACCTTCCAGTTCGCGGCGACCCGGTACACCAGGCGGCAACCGGTGCGCAGATCAGCGAGCGGGTATCCGGCAACCCTGGCCGGGATCTCGCCAAGCCAGCCGGGCAGCGGGTCAGCTGCGCCGCGCGGGTCGAGCCGGACGAACAGGAACCCGCCCCATTCCGCGACGTCCACCGGATGCAGGCTCAGAGCCGACCGGTACCGGCGCAGCTCTGGCAGGAACGGCGCTGCCCGCAACGTGCCGTCTAGCCCGTAGGTCCAGCCGTGGTACGGGCAGCGGATCGAGCTAGCGA
This sequence comes from uncultured Actinomycetota bacterium, assembly GCA_963787665.1. Taxonomy (GTDB): domain Bacteria; phylum Actinomycetota; class Actinomycetes; order Streptosporangiales; family Streptosporangiaceae; genus JAJYUU01. The sequence goes on along the minus strand of CAWBDZ010000011.1, from coordinate 611,761 downwards.
AACAGCCAGCCGGGCCGGCCGGCGCAGCGGGATCTCCGTCACCGGCCGGCACAAGACGCGAGCCGCGATGCCGGCACAGGTTGTAAAAACCGCGCAGCAGGCCATCGTGGCCACGGATCACCAGCACGCTTTCGCCGGCTACTCCGATCGTCAGGTAGTCGCCTGGCCCGGCAACCTGCTCCGCCCGCCCGGCGCAGAACCAGCCGGCGAACAAGACCGCGTCGCGCTCGCGGCGGAACTCGGCTTCGTCCACGTAGCTCGCCCGCGGCAGGCTCTGGTCCAGCGGGATCTGCTGCTTGCCGCTGCTACCGTTCACGACGCGCCTCAATCACCGGAATAGGGGAACGGGGCCACCATCGGCTGCCCGTCGTAGAACGTGCCCGGCCGGAAGGGTTGCCTGCCTGCTCGCCGGCGCCCGCGCCGGAGATCGGCCAGCACCCGGTGCGCCGCGTTGTAGCCGGGCGCACCGGTGACGCCGCCGCCTGGGTGAGCGCCCGCCCCGCAGAGATAGAGCCCTGCGATCGGGGTCGCATAGCGCGCCCAGCCGGGCACCGGGCGCATGTGGAAGAGCTGGTCAGGGCGGATGTCACCGTGGAAGATGTTGCCTTCGGTCAGGCCGTAACTGCGCTCCAGGTCCAGCGGTGTCAGTACCTGCCGGGCTAGCACTGAGTTCGCGACGTTGGGCGCGAACTGGCTGATCCGCTCGATGACCCGGTCGCCGAGGTCGTCTCGCCGGTCATCCCAGCTTCCGGCCGTGAGCCGGTACGGCACGTACTGCACGAAGCAGGTCATGATGTGCTTTCCCGGCGGCGCGAGCGACTCGTCGACGTTGGAGGCGACGACGCAGTCGACGAACAGCTGACTCGCCGCGGCGAGCTCGCCCCGCTTGGTGAGGTCGTAGCAGGCGTCGGCGACGTGCAGATCCGGTGGCAGCGTAAACAGCGCGCGGCGGCCGGGACCGGCTTCCTCCGGCATGCCCGTTACCCGCGGTTCCGCGTCGAGTACCAGGTTGACCTTGGCACACGGGCCGTCCATCTTGATGCCGCGGACCGCCTCGCGGAACTCGTCGGGCAGCTCGGCCTTGTCGACCAACTGCAGGAACGTGCGTTTCGGGTCGGCGCCTGATAGCACGACTCGCGCGGTCAGCTCGGTGCCGTCTTCGAGTGCGACACCTGCCGCCGCGCCATTGTTGACAATAACGCTGGTGACCTCTGCTCCGGTCATGATCTCCAGGCCGTGGCTCCGGCCGGCGCTGGCGATGGCATCACTGATCGCGCCCATGCCGCCGAGCACGTGACCGAAGAAGCCCTGCACGGATTCTTCGCCACCGGTCAGCATGTGGAACGCGAGTCCCATGAGGGTGCCCGGCTGGTATGGCCCGCCGTGCTTGCCGTAAAGATTATTGGCCAGCATCAGCGCCTTGGCTGCGCGGGAACTGAACCGGGCGTCGAGGAAGTCGCCCAGGCTGCCGGTCAGCAGTGTCGTCAAGCCTTCGACGTCCGCGCCACGTATCCCGCGTAGCCGACGTCCTAGCCGTAGCAACTCGGCGAACCCCCGCAGCGACGTCGCCCGGGTATCGGGCGGCAGCTCGGTCAGCAGCGGCTGAAGCCGGGCGCTCAGCCGCCGCAGCTCTGCGGCAACTGCAACAAAGGACCGCGCGTCCGGTCGGGAAAACCGGGCGATCTCTGCCGCGGTCCGCTCGTGATCATTCCAGTCGGCCAGCACCTCGCCGCTATCCAGCGCCACTTGCACGGCAGGCTCGCACGGAATCATCCGCAGGCCGTGCCGGCCAAGATCCAGCCCGGTAATGACCTCCGGTCGCAGCATGCTCGCGATGTACGAGGTCGTCGAAGCCCGGCAGCCCGGCGCAATCTCCTCGGTGACACAGCTGCCGCCGATCAGCTCCCGGCGCTCGACTGCCAGCACCCTCAGACCCGCCCGGGCCAGCATCGCACCAGCGGTCAGGCCGTTGTGCCCGGCGCCGACCACGATGGCATCCCAGTGGCGTGCAGTACCCACCCGGTCTTCCCACTTTCTGACCGTTGGCCAGTTAGCGCCTTGCTCGATGCCGCGAGTATGACTAACCTGCTGCTCAACGTCAACAGGCAAGCTTGGATCGAAAATGACTCTTGGTCAGTCAGTGGCCGCTACCGGCACCGGGCGACACACAGCCATGCGGGCGCCGGGCCGGCAGGAGGCCAAGCGCGAGCGGATCGTCCAAGTCGCTATGGAACAGTTCGCCGCCAGTGGTTACGAGGGCGCGAAGGTCGAGGCGATCGCGGCTGCCTCGGGCGTTTCCAAGGGCGCCATTTTTGGTTACTTCGGCAGCAAGGCGGGCTTGTTTCTGGCCGCCTACCAGAAGGCGGCCAGCTCATTCAGCCGGTATCTAGACGCTCCGGACACAGTGCTCGCGCACGGTTTCTTCGCCGTCATCGCCTACTGGCTCGAGCACACGCCCGCGCTGATCCACCAGGGCTGGGTACCCTACCGGGTCACCCTGCTCGGTAACTACTGCTCTGAACTCGGTCTCAGGCGGTCGATCACGAATTACCTGCAGCTCGAGGACCCGTACGGCACCGCAGCGTTCGTGCAGTTCGGGATCGACCGCGGCGAGGTGCGTACCGACATCGACGCTGCGATGATCGTCTCGCTCATTGACTGGCTCATGGACCGGCTACAAGACGAGATCGTTACCGAGGAGCGCAATCCCGGGCTCTTCGGGCGTGGCGCCGCGGGCCAACTGCGCGAGCTGCGAGTGCACCAGTTCGTCGAGTTGCTTCGCGGTGCCGTCGGCGCAGACCGCAACTCGGCACCGGACAAGGAGCCTGTTCGTGGCTGAGCCAGCCAGCATGATCGTGCGCCATGACGCGATCCTGATGCCGGACGGCGTAGCGCTCGCAGCCACGCTGTACCTGCCGCCCGATGTCGACGCCGAGCCGGTCCCCGCGCTCCTTGAGTACCTTCCGTACCGCAAGGACGACGCGATGCTGGCCCGCGACTACGGCCTCTATGCATACCTGGCGGAGCATGGCTATGCGGGCGCGCGAGTCGACATCCGCGGCACTGGCCGCAGCACCGGGCAGCTGCTGTCGGGCGAGTACAGCGAGCAAGAACAGCTAGACGCCGAGGTGGTGATCGCCTGGCTCGCTCGCCAGCCGTGGTGCACGGGCGCGGTGGGCATGTGGGGCATCTCCTGGGGCGGATTCAACGCCATCCAGGTGGCCATGCGGCAGCCTCCAGCGCTTAAAGCCATCATCGCCGTCGACGCCTCCGACGACTTGTTTCACGATGATGTGCACTACATCGACGGGCTGCTCCACATCGACGAGTACGCGCTCATGATCGACCAGCTGAACGCGCTGCCGCCGGCGCCCGATTACCCGCTGGACGCCGAGACCCTGCAGGCCCGTTTCGACAGCGAGCCCTGGCTCATCAGCTGGCTCGGCCAGCAGCAGGACGGCCCGTACTGGCAGCGCGCCTCGCTGCGGCCCGACTACGCCAGGCTGACGCTGCCTGCATACCTGATCGGCGGCTGGTACGACGGCTACCGTGACTCGGTGCCGCGAATGCTGGCGGCCGCTGCCGGGCCAGTGAAAGCGCTGCTCGGCCCGTGGAACCACACGTTCCCGCACGATGCGGTGCCTGGCCCGGCGATCGAATGGCGCGCAGAAGCAGTGCGCTGGTGGGATCACTGGCTGAAGGGTGTCGACACCGGAATCATGTCCGAGCCGCCGGTCACGGTTTATGTCCAGTACTGGCATGCGCCCGACCTGGACCTCACCGAACTGCCCGGCCGCTGGCGCGCCGAGACCGCGTTGCCGCCGGAACGGACCCGATTCGAGGTGTACTACTGCGACGCGGGCGGCGGGCTGGCGCCAGAACCGGGGCCGGGCGTCGAGGTTGCGCTGCGGTATGTGCCGTCAGCCGGCATCGAGGCTGGCCACTGGTGGGGCGAGCTGACCCCAGACCAGCGCGGCGCGGACGCGTTCAGCCTGACATTCGATACTGCGCCGCTGGACGCGGACATCGAGATACTTGGCTTCCCGCGGGTAGAGCTCCACGGCGGCAGCGACGCCGAACTGCACTGGTTCGCCCGGCTGTGCGACGTGGCGCCCGACGGAACCGTAACGCTGGTCACCGGCGCAGGCCGGGCCGGGACGCACGACCCGCTCCGCGACGCCGCGCCAGCCTCTCCCGGCGGCATGCGACTCGACTTGCACGTGACGTCCTGGGTTTTCGGCCGCGGCCACCGGATCAGGCTGTCGGTCTCGAATGCCATGTGGCCGATGATCTGGCCGACGCCCCGCCCGGCGACCGCCACGCTCCGGCTGGGCCGGGCCGGCACCCGGCTCGTGCTGCCCGTCGTGCCCGCGGCTGATCAAGAAACCCTGCCGGTGCCGCGGTTCGGTGCTCCGGCTCTGCCCCCAGACGTACCCGGCGTGACCGGCTGGGGCGAAATGCTTCCGGCGCGCTGGCACACCGAACGTGACGACACCGGCCGCACCGCGGTCTGGTGGCGGGGAACCAGTGGCTCGGAGTTCAGCTGGGGCCGCGTCGTCGATGAGGAGTACCTGCGGTACGAGGTTGCGGACGCGGACCCGGCACACGCATCGATGCGCGGCGAAGCGCGGACGGAGATCCACCTGGCCAACCGGCTTGTCATCGTGAACTCCGAGCTGATCATCAGCAGCGATGAGAGCAGACTCCGTTACCGCTACCAACGGCAGCTCCGAGAAAACGGGATGCTGATCAGGGAGCGCAGGTGGGAGCGAACCATTCCCCGGCTCGGTCAGGGACGGTGCGCTTCCGGCGGGCAGGCCCATGCATCTCGATATCGTCGAGCCGCCCGCGGCGATAATCAGCTGCCCGGGCCAGCCTGTTACGGGACAATGACCTGCATGAATTCACAATGGTGGCCGCTAGCCGGACTGCGCTTGCTGACGCCGGCGCTGGAGCTGCGGCTCGGGTCACCGAGCGACCTGAACGCGCTGGCCGCCCTCGCCGCCGATGGCGTGCACGACCCTGGCGTACAGCCGTTCGCCGTGCCGTGGACCGACGCGCCGCCAGCCGACCGGGCCCTGAGCACCCTGCAGTATCAGTGGGGTCAGTGGGGCAGCTGGCAGCCTGGGAAATGGTCGCTAGACCTCGTCGTACTGCATGAGGGCGTAGTCGTGGGGACGCAGGGCATGAGCGCCAGGGACTTCGCGGAGCTGCGCGAGGTGAGCACCGGATCGTGGCTAGGGCAGCCGCATCAGGGTAAGGGCATCGGCACGCAGATGCGGGCGGCCGTGCTGCATCTGGCGTTCGATGGCCTCGGGGCGCAGTACGCCACGTCGGGCGCGTTCGCCGACAATCACGCCTCGCTGGCGGTCTCGCGCAAGCTCGGTTACGCCGGCGATGGCATCGAGCGGCACGTCCGGCGCGGCAAGGCAGTGACGTCACTGCGACTGCGGCTGGACCGGGACACCTGGCAGCGGACCCGTTCCGTTCCGGTCACCGTGCACGGGCTGGAGCCATGCCTGCCGATGTTCGGCGCGAGCCCTGGCCACGATGCCAGTAACTATGGGAATGCAGGTTAGCGGCCGCGCTTCGGCGCATCCTGGCGATCCCGGGCCCACTCGCCGGTCAAGCCACCTGGTTGTGGCCGGCCCGGGCGATCTTGACTCAGGTCAGTTCGCCAGGCTGCGGGCGATCTATGAGGAGGCTTTCCCGCGGCAGCTTCGCGTCCCGCTGGCAGAGCTGGCTGTGGCCAGCCCGCGCGACCGGATGCTGGTGGCGCTCGATGGCGGTGATCCGGTCGGATTCGCGGCGATCCGGGTGCTCGCCGGGCCCCAGTGGGCGTTCCTGCGGTACTTCGGCATCGCGGCGGGCCGCCGGCGGAGCGGTCTTGGCCTGCATTTCTGGCGGCTACTGCTGGAGTCGCTAGCTGACCTCGGCTGGCCCGGCAGGATCGCGCTTGAGGTCGAGGATCCGGCCGACGCGGCGGTCGATCCGGCAGAGCAGGACGTTCGCCGGGGCAGGATCGGCTTCTGGACCAGATGCGGGGCCAGCGTGCTGCCGGTTCCCGGCTACGTCATGCCGGCCCTTACCGACATCGGGCACGCGGAGCCGATGGTGCTGATGGCCTTCGATCCCGGCACGGGCAGTCAGAGCCTTCCAGAGATAACCGATCTGGTCCGAGCCATCTTCACTGAGCACTACGGTCTGGCGCCGCGGGACCGCATCATCTGGGCCGCGGTCGACTCGATCGGAGCTGGCAATGGCTGACGGCGTCTGGCTCGTGATCGGCGTGCAGGCCGCCGGGAAATCGACTGTGGCCGACCTGCTCGCCAGGCAGTTTGACCCGGGCGTCCACATCAGGGGCGGCCAGTTCTACCGGTGGGCGGTCACCGGCTGGGTGCACGCTGGCGACGTGCGTGCGAGTGAAGCGAGGCGGCTGCTCGACTTGCGCTACCGGCTATCGGCGATGGTCGCGGACGAATACTGCGCCGCCGGTTTCTGCACCGTCGTGCAGGACAACATCTTTGGCCCCGACGTCGTCAGGTGGCTCCACTCGGTCACGAGCCGGCCCCGGCATCTGGTGGTACTCCGGCCGTCGGCTGATGTCGTGTGGCAGCGGGAGACCGACCGGCGCCTGGCAACGGGCAAAATCGCCTACCGGCCCGGCGAGTTCACTGTCGAGGATCTTGACAATTACCTTACCCAGACGCCAAGGATCGGGCTCTGGCTGGATACCTCGGCGCTCACCGGTGCGCAGACCGTCCGCGAAATTCTCGGCCGTCAGCGCGAAGCCGCGATCGACGGTGAGTTGTGACTGCTCGGCGAGGTGACCGGCGCGTCCGGTGTTAACGTCATCACGTTGGCACGCGACCGGAACGGCGCGCCCGGCTCAGAACGATCGAGGCTTCGGAATGACCGATGATGAGGCAGTTTCCTACCTGGCGGCCGTCCTTGGAACGCCTGTGCTAAGTAGTTCCGGCGCCAAGATCGGCACCCTGGAGCATGTACTGCAGGTCCCTGAACTGGATGTCTTCGACGGGATAGTGGTGGCCACCGAGGCCGGGCTGCGGTTCATCGATGCTGATCACGTAGGCAAGATCACCCGCAGTCATGTTCAGGCCCGGCTGGACGATGCGGAGGTAAGTCAACTGCCGCCGCCGGACGGGCCGCCGGTGTACCGGGTCGATGCGCTCCAGTACTCAGGGCACAACTTGCACGACTACATCGGCCGGATGTTCGGCCGCCCGCACTGGAACCGCGAGCACGACTAGCCTGCCGCTGAGCTTGCCAGCTGCCGAGGGCGCTGGCGGCTTGGACTGGCCGTCCGCACCATGTGACAGACTTCCCCGCATGACAAGTGCGGGCCCCAAAGCTGACCTGCGCCGTTACTTGCAGGCCGCCCGTGAAGCTCTGCTGTGGAAGCTCGACGGGCTGTCTGAGTACGACATCCGCCGCCCGCTAACCCCGACCGGCACCAACCTGCTCGGGCTGGTCAAGCACCTGGCCGGCGTCGAGCTGTGGTACTTCGGGGACGCCTTCGGGCGGCCTCCGAGCGGCCCGCGGCCATGGTCGGAGGACGACGCCAGGAACAACGCGGACATGTGGGCCACCGCCGACGAGTCACGCGACCAGATCGCCGGGATGTACCGGCAAGCCTGGGCGCACGCGGATGAGACCATCGAGGCGAACGACCTGGACGCGGCCGGCCACGTGCCCTGGTGGCCAGGCGACCACAGTGAGGTGACGCTGCACCAGATCCTGGTGCACGTGGTCGCCGAGACCCACCGGCACGCCGGGCACGCCGATATCGTCCGCGAACTCATCGACGGGACCGCCGGACTGCAGGCCGACGACGACAACCTCCGGGCAACTGACAAGGTGTGGTGGGAGAACTACCGCAACCAGGTTGAGCGCGTCGCGCAAGAAGCCAGCCAGGGCTAAACCCAGCCATATCGGCTCGCTTGACCCGATGCCATATCCGGGGATCATAAAAGGTGTTTTCGGTAACTTCAGGGCTGCCCGGCCAGCATTAACGTGGCCACTTCGGGGGCGCCGACTCCCGTAGCCAACCCCGTCAACACGTGCGCGTTTACGATGACCGCCGATACCACCGTGTCGGCATCTTTCGCGGGCTTGCTGGACGTCACAAATATCAGCTCCAGTGATGTCAACGTCATTCCCGGCGCGCAGGACAAAGCCACTCCCGTGCTGCCTGACGCCAACGGCAGCGGCGCCCAGGACTTGCTGGACGCGGTGCCTTACGGGACCGCGGTCACCCTGACCGGGTCCAATGCCGTGAACTTCGAAGGCAATGACTGCTCCGCGGCACAGGGCGGGACCGTCACGTCCACGGAGTGCAGTTTCACCATGAGCCCGGGTGATCAAGCCATCAACTTGGATTTCAACCCCATCATCGTCACAAACTAGTGATTCGCGGCAAGTGCCGTCAGGCATGGCCAGCCAGGCTGGCGGCCCGTCCGAGCCGGGCCATGCCGCGCGGAAATTGCGGACCGTGAGTCATGCGGCAATCGGTATGCGCTGCTGCCACAGTGCCCTAGTTGTCGCGGCACCGAGCCGCTACCGTTCCAGCCATGTCCGCGATCTGGCAGACAGTGATCGAAAGGACTGGGGCATGTTCCACGCGGTCTTCGAGCGCCAAGCACGCCGAAGCTTCGAACTCGTCAACCAGCACGACTACGACAGCGTCCTCGCTAGTGCCACACCAGACATCCACCACCGATTCAGCGGAGACCACGCCCTCGCAGGAGACCGCCACGACGCCGCCCACCTGCGTCTGTGGTTCGAGCGCCTGCACCGCCTCATGCCCGGACTCACCCTCACCGTCACCGACGTCTGGGTCGTCGGCGGACTGCGAAGAACGACCGTCATCGTGAGGTGGAAAGCGGCGGCGACGCTCCTCGACGGCCTCCCCTACGACAACCACGGGGTGCACGTCATCCAGCTCCGAAACCGCAAGGTCACCAGCATCGAAGTCGACGAAGACTCCCAGGCAGTCGCCCGCGCTCTGGAGCGTCAGGCCCGGTCAGGGCTGACCGAGGCGCTCGAGGCCCCCATCACGAGCTGAGCACAGCACAGCGTCGCCTGGCGCCTCCAATTAGCGCAATGCGCCACAGGATTGGCGTTGCGCTTCTTGACCCGGCGCGCTGGACGGGGGTCCGGGCGGCTCGTGGGTGCTGTCACGAGCCCTAACGTCAAGCGGCAATCGGTATGCACTGCTGCCACAATGCCCTAGTTGTCGCGCCACGCAACCACTAGCGTTCAGCCATGTCCGTGTTCTGGGCGACCGTCATCGGCGCTGTGATCGGCGCGGCGGGAGCCATCGCAGGCGGGTACGCGGCAGCCTTGCAATGACAGGATCGGGTCTTACCCCGCGTCCGTTTTGCCGGTCGCGGCCGCGGTGTCTGAAATGGTCTGGGTCGCCGCCACTGCGGCTTGCGCGGCCTGATTGGCGGACGGGCCTCCCGGCATGCCGGGCCGTGTACTAGCGATGGGCTTGACGTCGACGCCGATAAGCTTGATGTCGTCCAATGGCACCAACAGGTAGAGGGCGGCGTGCTGCTCCTGCCCGGATCCGTCTGGCCAGAGCCTCACATCGTGAAGGCGCAAGGCCGTCAGAGGACCGACCGTGCCGGGGTTCGGGTCGTTCACTGTGCCGGTGACCTTCCCCCCGGAACGCAGCCAAATTGTAACCGTCCCCTGTCGCGCCTTACGCAGGTCGGTGAGCCAATCGTTTCTGGCCACGGTTTCATCGCCTCCATGCTCGATTTGGTTTATTGCCGTCTGGTTGGCTGTCGCCTGACCGCCAGTGGTCGTTGACCGCTGGGTGTCTACAAGTTCTCGGATGAGTGGTGGTGCCGTCGCTGCCGCCACTCCGAAGGTGATCAGCGCTATTAGCGCGGATATCAAGATCCCGGCCGTTCCGAAGGTGTTTTCTAGCTGGGCGAGCACGCCCTGCTCGTCGACCGGAATCAGCAGCTGGCGGAGCAGCGTGTGCGTGTCCTCCGGGAGGACGCTGGCCGAACCCAGTACGACGCCGTTGACCAGCTGACGCTGGTTTCGGAGCTGGTTCTCCAGGCCCGGATCGGCCTGAAGGTAGCGGGGCACGACAACAAGTGACACCTGCGGCCCTTTGGCACGTGCCAAGTGCGCGGCAAGTGCCATGCCGACGGCCACGTCAGCTGGATCCTTCGGCGCCCAGACCGCTGCGAACACGGCGACCGGATCCAGGGTGCCGCTGACCGCGATCCGATGGAGCCGCAGCAGCCGTCGCGGCACCGCGAGGGTCGACACTCCTGGGATGTCGGACTGTCCGCGCGGCAGGCAACCTTGCATCCGCACTCGTTTCCACGAGTTGCCGTTCCATTGGACGATCAGGGTCTTACCGCTGCGAGGCGCGCGCCGGCTGGACCCGCCGGGCAGATCCTCCCCCGACTCATGCCAGGCGCTGATCTTCGCCGTTACTAGTCGATTTCGCTTCGGGTCCCGCGAGGTGAACAGCAGCGGCGCGTCCTTGGCCATGGCGCATCTCGCTGCATCCAGCATCTGTGCCTTGCTTGCGCTGGGCCCGACCTCCACGATGAACCGTGGTGGCTTCAGCCAGAAACGCGACGCTTCCACGGCAGTCTCGACACGCGTCGCGCCGCCGACCCGCGTGAAAGGCGCAGCGACTGCTGAACCGTGCCAGGTATTGGCCAGCAACCAGAGCCCGACTAACAGCTCCAGAGCCGCGGCGACGACGGCCGCCGAGGCGAGCGGCCGGGACCTAACCGTCGACCAAGCATGGCGCCACCAGCGTGCCGCAGCTTGGCGCTTGGTAGCATCCGGCATTCCCGCACCTTAGCGGCGCGGCAGGAAGCGGGCGCTCTAACGCGGGCAAAAGGGCGCTTGATTCCCGGCAGGTCACTTGTGCGCGGCGACGGCAGCATGGGGCACCTCCGGGTGCTGCCGGGAGGCGGATCGGTAACACCTGATGGGCCCGGATCGCTTCGGTGCTGAACGCTGACAGACCTCAACACGCAGATTCGACCTCGAAGGACACTTGTGCGCGCAACACCACCGTCCCTTGGCGACCCGAGTCGGCTGCGAGGGTGGAGATGAGCGCGACTGACGATGCGGAACTGCGTGACATTCGGTGTCACTGGGGCACGGCATACGTACTCGATTACGACGGCGAACGGTACACCGCTGCCCGCGTGGGCTCACCTGATCAGGTGCTGACCGCGGACACGGCAGCGCAGCTGAGGGCAATGATCAGATCGGACCACTTTGAGTGGCTGGCGTCGCGGCAGGCGCGCTTATCTCCCTGACTTGCAAGCGGTCAAATAACCGTTCGATAATAGGGCCGCACGACTCAGCGGCCGGACTGGTGGTGCCGGCCAGCCGATGCCAGCCGGGCGCCCCTTGCTCGGGCGTCTAACTCGCCGGCCACAGCGGTCCCGAGCAGCCCGGTGATCAGCTCGTGCAGCTTCGCCGAGGCGGCGAGCTGGGCGACCGCGAGAGCGTAAAGGTCATCTCTGGTGCTGAGGCCATCTTCGCATACGGCCTTGAGCTGGTCGGCAAGGTCACTGGTCGCCACGGCCCAGGCGACGGTGGCGTCCCGCAGATTGTGGCCGGGCGCGACCGCATGAACAGCCCTGAGTGGTGCTGGCATTGGCGGTTGGTCCTGTCTGCGGGGCAGGTGTACGTGTGACGCGGGGCTAGGGGTGCCGGATTACAGCCGGTGCCTGGATGCGGAACGCCTCTGGCCCTCAGGCGCTGACCGTCGCTGTCGGGCGCGTGCCGCTGGTCACGGCGTGCATGCGCCGTCTGGGGGTAGTTGTGCCCGGTCGCGGCCCGTGATCGGCTCCGCGGGTGTCAAGTGAGGGATTGCCCTTCGGATGCTGGGATGGGGCGTCCCGGGTCGCGGCCTAGCTGCGGTAGCGAGCCTCAGTGATGCAGGCCACTAGATCGCTCGGGTCATTGGTCTCGATCCGGCTTGCGAAAGGGCCCCGCTGGCCTTCGGGCCTTGAGGGTTGGCCGCACCTAAGGTGCTGTGTGCAGTATCGCACCTTACAGCGAGTATTCGAGGCCTAAATGTTAGCCGTACCACCTGTGCGAGGCTCAGGTAAACGCTTCTCGCTCAGCATCTCGGTTGTGGCAATGATCTGGACGCACCTTGACCGAGCTTGGGCCGCTGGCCGCGACAGCCCACCGTTCAGCGGCTCGCCTCAGCATGGTTGCCCAGCCTCAGCACATCCAGGACAGGGTCTCTCAAGACATCCAGGACAGCCTAAGGGGGATGACGTTCGCGTCTGCTGTGGGTGTCGGCGCCGGGGTGACGGTGGGGCATGGCGGGACGCATGAACTCCGCTGGAACTCCCACGCGACCAATAAGCCGGGGTGTTCTGAAACGGGAGACGTGAATGCGCTGGTCAGCGCAGGTGCGATGTGGAGCCGGTGCGATGTGGAGCCGGTGAGCGGGATCGAACCGCTGACCTGCCGTTTACAAGACGGCCGCTCTGCCTACTGAGCTACACCGGCGGGAACTCGCTGCATCGTAGCCGAACCAGGCACTGATGTGCCCATCTGCCCACTGACCTGTGGTCTTGCCTGGCTGATGAGCCATCTTGACTTGATCTGGGAAGAAGCTGACACCGCGGGTTTCTTTCAGCGGCTGGCGACGCTCGGCCGGCTGATCCTGTTCGACAAGCGCGACACCGGGCTGTCGGACCGGGCTGTCGGCGACTCGTCACTGGAAGAGCGCATAGGCGACGTCCGGGCAGTGATGCGCGCTGCCGCGTCGGAGCGGGCCGTGCTGTTCGGCTACTCCGAGGGCGCGCCGATGAGCATCCTCTTCGCCGCGGCTTACCCGCAGCACGTGACGTCGCTGATCCTCGGCTCGGCGGCGGCCCGCTGGCTGCCGGCCCCGGAGTACCCGTGCGGAGAGCGCGCCCAGGAAATGTTCGGCGCGCTGGGTGAGATCGCGGCGAACCGCTGGGGGCAAGGCGACAGCATCGACTGGTATCTTCCCAGCCAGGCAGAGTCCCGGCACGCGCGCGAGCTGTTTGCCCGGTTCGAGCGGCTGGCGGCAACGCCTGGCGCCTTTCTCCGGATGCTCGCGATCATCAGTGAGATCGACGTGCGGACCGTGCTGTCGGCCATCCGTGTGCCGGCACTCGTGATCCAGCGGCTGGGCGACCGCATCACACCGCCGTGTCACGGTCGCTACCTCGCATCGCACATCGCCGGAGCACGCTACTTCGAGCAGCCAGGGGATCACTCGCTACGCTTCGCCGGGAGCGGAGACAGCGATGCCCTGTTCGGTGAGATCGCTGCATTCCTGGCTGCCGCAACGGAGCCGCGGGAGCCCGAGTGGGTGCTCGCGACGATCCTGGTGGCAGACGCGACGCCGGTGGCCGGTGAGCAGGTCCAGGATCACGGCGGTGGGCTGGTCGCGGAGTCGGGCCCGAGCATTCTGGCCACGTTCAGCGCGCCCGGCCGGGCGAACCGGTGCGCGCTCGCGCTCCGTATGCACGCGCCGCCTGGTCACGAGACACGCAGCGGGATTCATACGGGGGAGGTGGCGCTGGCAGGGGACGAGATCTCGGGCCCGGCGCTGCAGATCGCCCGGAACGTGGCAGCGCTGGCCCGGCCAGGGGAAGTACTCGTCTCGCGCACAGTCCGCGATCTGGTGGCCGGATCGGGGTGCAGCTTTAGCGACCGGGGCAGTCATCAGCTCGATGGCGCGGGAGACGGCTGGCAGATCTTCGCGGTAACTCACCCAAGCTCTGATAGGGCTTGATCAAAGCTCGTTAACCTCGTCGCGCAATGCGCCTGCACCGGCGTTGTGCTCGCCGTTGACAGGCCGGCCGCGGGCAGCCCATCACGAACAGCGTTGCCGTTGATCATCGATCCGTGCCCCGATAAATAGGCCGATAACACCTGACCATGGAAGCTCAGCACGCACGGCTGATCACAGTCCACAGCGGGCCCGTCGTCCTGGAGAGGATGGCAGGCCCTTCTCATTCATGGCTGGGGCGGTCCTCACGAGCCTTGCCGATTTCCTGGCCGATGGTCCTGCCCCATCCTGGCTGGTCCGGGTTGGGACGTGCCTCGGCGGTCACTTGTCGGCGCGCAACCTCAAACTGCGCCTTGGCCGTCCTGGTCTGCTCCTCGAGGAGGTCGGCCGCCTTCTCGCGATTTTTCTTGGCTCTGCTGCGAAAAAGACCCATAGGGCGATGGTAGACCGCCGACTTGCGGACTCCTCGGTTCTAAGCACCGACTGGCGGGGCGTGCGGTTGATGCTGCTGACGTGCACCGCACGCCCGACTCGAGTTCCGGCATCAGGGACCAGGAATTGCCGGGTGCACCCGGCATGCTGCGTTGTAGTGCTTCAAGGTCAGCTTGCCTTGGGCATACGCCCATGAGCATGTGCAGCAATTGGGTACGTGGTCGGAAGTTATGACCTCGGCAGGCACGCCGCTGCGCCGCTCGGCGCGACCCGGCTGGTACGGCAGTGGCTGCCCGACGAGCGCAAGAGCAGGCCCTTCGGTCCTGGCTTCCTGGACAGCTCCATTAGCTAGCGCCAGCCACTCCCGCGGTCTGGCATTAGAAGTGGACTGGGCTGGTACGCGTCGGCTGACGCGCACCCTGGCTCCGGGGATCTTGTCGCTCGCCCGGCTCTCCATGGGATCCAGAATATCCGAGGCCGCGCGGATTCTCCTGGCCTGTGGCTCGAGCCCTGGGGAAGTAGCCAGCGCACGGCACCAGGAAGGCGAGGAGCGGCAATCGCCTGGCGCGCCATGCATGACGCAGATTGCAGATATCGTGTTGCATTCCGGCCGTGAGATTTCATGGGCAATCTCAGCGTTCTGCCGTAGTCACAGGATGTGTTGTGGTGAACTAGCACGGTTACGGACGCGTTGTCGGTACTAACGCGGTCTGGGGGGTGCTGTGTGACCAGGGATAGTCGGCCGCTGCCGGAGCCTTCCTGGGCGAAAGTTCTTGCCACGACGTTGCAGCTGTGGGCGCAACGCCATCTGCCGCCCGCGCGCCGTCCGGGTCCGCCCAGGCGCACCGGCTGGCGGGTCAGCGCGGTCACATGCGCGGTCGCAGTATTAGCTGCCTCATTCGCCGTGCTCGCCTTCACCCGCGCAAGCGGGGCATCCACCCCGTCTTCGACCAGACCCGGGATCGCCCTGCCTGCACATGACGTAGCACTGCTGGCCGCCGCATCGGCGAACAGGCAGCAAGCGGCCGCTTGGGTGGCCGCTCAGGTCAGTCTCGGCGTCGTCATCTCATGTGATCCGCTAATGTGTGCCGCCCTGCAAGGCCACGGTGTCCCGGCATCCGACCTGTCGGTCATCGGCCCTACCTCAGGCGACCCGCTCGGGTCCGGGCTCGTCATCTCTACCGCAGTTGTGCGCAGCCAGCTCGGCACCCGGCTCGCGCAAGTGTACGCACCAGCGGTCATCGCCGCGTTCGGCAGCGGGCCAAGCCTGATCCAGGTTCGGGTCGTGGCGCCAGGTGGGGCGGCCGCGTATTTTCCGGCGCTTCGTGCCGACAAGAAAGCCCGGATTGCGGCCGGCCGTGAGCTGAGCCGCAACCCGCGCATCGAGGCCGCGCCAGCCGCGCAGCACCAGCTTGCCAGCGGTCAGGTCGACTCCCGGCTGCTGGTCACGCTGGCCGCGCTAGCCGGCAAGTTCGGTGTGCGCATCGCCAGCTTCGGTGCCGCCGGTCCCGGTAGCGCGAGCAGTGACCCGCTGCAGACCATGAGCCTGACCGTGCCGGCGGATGGCTGCCAGCAGCTGCTGGGGTTCCTGGCTGCCCAACGCGCCCCGCTTCGCGCCCAGGTTTACACCCGGCGGGGTAGCCGCACCGCGTCAGTCCGGATCCGATTCTCCGAACCCAGCCCAGTTGGGCTGCTGACTGCAACCACGACGCCATGAAGCGTCCCTCAGCCCCCCGCTATTCGTCTCGTCCCGCGGACGGGACGGCTCTCCAGTGGAAAGGGAAGACCTTGAAGCTAGCTCGGATAACAACGCGGCCTGGCAGAACGGCGGCCGCGCTGACTGCTGCGATCATCGGCCTGACTGTGGCCCCGCTTGCCCTAGCGGCGCCGCTCGCTTCGGCATCAGACCACGTCGGCTGGATCAGGCTCGCCCACTTGTCGCCCAATGCGCCGGCCGTGGATGTCTACTTGTACTCATTCGGTGACAGCACTGCACAGACCGTGCTCAAGCACGTGACCTATGGCACGGTGTCCGGATACCAGCAGGTAGCCGCAGGCGACTACACCGTCGCCATGCGAGCCGCCGGGGCGAAACCCGGCTCGAAGCCGGTCCTGTCGACGGTCGTCGACGTCAAGGCCGGGCACTCCTACACCGTCGCAGGCATGGGTCCCGCGTCCGGCCTGCGCCTTGTCGTCATTCCCGACCGCTTGAAGACCCCGCCTCGAAAGGCTCTCGTCCGGGTCATCCAGGCCTCCATGCAGCAAGACACGATAACCGTGACGGCTGGCAGGGACGCGCTCGCCACCAATCTCAAGTTCGCCAGCGTGACGAAGTTCCAGGCAGTTCGGCCGGGCACTTGGGTCGTCAAGGCCAAGGGCGCTAGCCAGACGGCTACCGCATCGATCCACCTGGCCGCCGGCACGATCCACACGCTGGTCGTGCTTGATGAGCCCGGCAAGCTGGCTATCGACGACTTGCTAGACGCCTCTGGCAGCAAGGTCGCCCCGACCGGCGCGGTACAAACGGGCCTCGGCGGAACGGCACCACGTCCGGGCGCGCCGATGCTGCCGTGGGCGGCAGCCGGTCTGGCGGGCCTGGCAGGTGCAATGATCGGCGTTATCCGGCTCAGCAGGCGCCGCAGGCCGGCCCTGCATGCCCGCTGAGGTTTCGGCAGCTTCGCGACGCCGGAGGCGGGCCAACGGCAGGCATGCATCCGGCAGCCGGCTGATTCGCCGGCCGTGGGCCGCGCTCACCGCCGTACTCGGGGTTGGCATGGTGTGCGCGGCCGCAGCCGGGCTCGCCTGGGCTAGCCACACTGCCAAGCCGGGCACACCGCTGGGTGCTACGCCTCTGGTCCCCATCCCGAAGGGTCATTGGGCAGCTGCGCCAGCGACGACGCCGCGTCCGGTGGCCGCGCCGAGGGCACTGAGCATTCCGGCGATTGGAGTCCGCACGCGCCTGGTCAGGCTGGGTCTGACGGCCGCGGGCGCACTGCAAGTGCCAACCAGCACGACGGTCGCCGGCTGGTACACCGGCAGCCCGCGACCCGGCGCTACTGGCTCCGCGGTGATTGCCGGGCACATCGACTCCTACCGTGGTCCCGGAGTTTTCTTCCGGCTGCGCGAGCTCAGGCCCGGCAACCTCATTTACGTGCGCCGTGCCGATGGCAGCCTGGCTGTCTTCCGGGTCACGGCCGTGCGCACCTTCGCCAAGGCTCGCTTCCCCACGGCTCAGGTATACGGACCCGTGCCGGACTCCCAGCTCAGGCTCATCACCTGCGGCGGTACCTTTGACACCGCCACCGGCCACTATCTCAGCAACGTCATCGTGTTCGCAGTCCTGAAGCCGGGACAGTCAGCCGATCATCGCCGTCATCGTGCCCGGGCGGCGCGGGCACGATCGGGAAGCCGGGCCAGCAGGTCCGCCGCCTCCGCCGCAGCGCGGTCCTGAAGCGATCCCTTCACCCGACGGCCGGCCACGTCGAGCCGGACCGTGGCCAGGCCCAGCCTGCGCTGCAGCGGACCCTGGACCCACCGGATGCTCTGCACCTTCTCCAGCGGAATCCAGGTGGTCGTGCGACAGACACGGCCACGTGAGGCGACCACATACCGGTCGTCGTCGCCCCAGCCGAGATAGTGGTACAGCAACGGCGCCTTCCAGCGCACCACCGCCGGCGGGCGGCTGAGCGGGAGCGGGTGATCGGCAAGCAGCTCGTTCATCATCTGCTCAGCGTCGGCACGCGAGCCGACCGGGATCAGGCTGCGCATGCGGCGCGCCTCGGACCGGTCTTCCTGGCGCTGCCGCGGCCCGGCGATGTCGACCTCAAGCCGGCACCAGCCGAACACGTGCCAGATCCAGGGCTCGACGAGCCGGACTGCCTGTACGCGGCCGGGCCTGATGGTTTCCGCCGAGGTCTGGATCAGCCCAGACCGCAAGCGCAAACCGTCGGGAGCATCAGCCACCGTAGTGGCGAACTCCGCGCTGAACTGACGCCAGACGCCGAGTATCGCGCCCAGTCCCAGCGGCAGGAACGAAGCGAAGATACTGACGCTGCCGGTCAGCTCCGCGAGCGTGATCAGCAGGCAGGCGCCCAGCGCGGCTATCAGGCCGACGCCACTCAGCAGCACGGCGACGGCCAGTCTGCCTGACCTGACGCGGAACAACGGGCGCTCTTGCGTCTGCAGCGGCCAGGCAATCGGCGCGCTCGCGAGCGCGAGCAATTCCGTGCGCAACCGCTCAGCGTCGGCGCGCCGCAAGCAGGCGAGCCGACCGCCGCGGGACGCATCGCCGCCAGCCACCCGCAGGCGCAACTCCGCCAGGCCAAGTACCCGGGCCAGCCCGCTCTGGACGACGTCGATAGCTTGCACCTGAGATAGCGGGAACCGCCGAGAGTCCCGGCGCAGCAAGCCGGTCTCCACCCGGAGAACCCCCTGCGCGACCTGCCAGCGCGTGACCAGCCACCTGATCACCCCGGCTGCCAGCACGACGAGCACCACTACGCCGTCGCTGATCAGGTCGCTGCCTGCCTGCCGCTGCTTAGCCACTGCGATGCCGAGCAACACCACGAGGATTCCCGCTAGCCGCGAGCCCGCGCTGACCAACGGCGACAGCGGATGCAGGCGATGCCATGAGGTCAGGTCAGCGACGGTCGCGGCCGGCTCGGCCGGCCCAAGAGGCAAGTCGCTCGTCACAGGCCGGCCGCTTGAGCTTCGCCAAGTGCGGCAAGCTGGTCCCGCAATCCGGCGGCTACCTGATGATCCAGGCCAGGGATCCGGGCGTCGCTGGCAGCCGCCGCGGTATGCATCCGGAGCGTTGCCAGGCCCAGGCTGCGCTCCACCGGGCCCGCTGTGACGTCGATGAACTGCATGCGTCCGTAGGGAATCACCGACTGACGGCGAATGAGCACGCCGCGCCGGACCATGAGGTCGTCCTTGCGCTCGGCGTACTGCCAGGCCGCCACCCGGCGGGCCAGGAAGCGTTCGGCCAGCAGAGCCGCGACGACGATGGCAGCGCCGATGGCAGCGCCAAGCACCGCGGAAGCGACCAGGCCGGACAGCGCGCCGATGATCGCCAGCGGCACAGCGACCAGGGCGAGCTCGATGCGGCGGGCCCGCAGCAGACGCGGCGACGGACGCAGCCACGGCAGGGCCACGTCGGCGGCGGGTTGCGCAGGCCGATGCCGATCATCGGGCTGTGCGTTATCGAGGGGGTTCATGACGCTGCATGCATTATCCGCTGGCAGTCGGCCGTGGCGCCAGGCACGAGCGCGGCCGGCCCGCGCAGGGGCCGGCATGAATGCGATCATTGCCGGATGCCGCTCTTCGCCTTCGAGGGACACGCTCCGACCGTCAGCACAACTGCCTGGATCGCCCCGACCGCCACGCTGGTCGGCGACGTGCGCGTCGAGGACGAGGCGTCAATCTGGTATGGCGCCGTGCTGCGCGCCGACTTCGGCCCGATCATCATCCGGCGCGGCGCCAACATCCAGGACGGCTCAGTGCTGCACGGCGGCCACGACCCCGTTACGGAGGTCGGCGAAGGCGCGACCGTAGGCCATCTGTGCGTCGTGCACAGCGCGGTCATCGGCACCGAGGCGCTGATCGGGAATGGCGCTATCGTCCTCGATGGCGCGATCATCGGCATCCGGGCACTGGTCGCGGCCGGCTGCACGGTGCCGCCCGGCATGGTGATCCCAGACGGCATGCTGGCAGTTGGCACGCCAGCCAAGGTCGCGCGCGAAGTCAGCGGTACTGCGAAGGAATGGGTCGACACCAACCCGGAGGTGTACCGCGAGCTAGCGCGCCGCCACGCCACAGGGATCACTCCAGTCCCGCCGTCGCGGCCGCCCGGCTGACAGTACCTCGCGGAGGCTTCCGCGCGGACCGCGTGCGCGGGCACAATGGAGCGGTGACCGAACAGCAATTAACAGCGCCATGCCCGCAATGCGGCAGTACCACGGCGGTGCACTCGATTAGCGAGCTCGCCGACCTAGCCCGGATGAAGCTGGGTGAGGGCCAGCAGGGTCCGGCCGGGGGATCGCCGACCGGACCCCAGCCGGGCTACCTGGGCGAACCGCAAGCGGGGCCGTTGCCGGGGTACGCCGGCCAGCCGCAGGCCGGACCGCCACCGGGCTACGCTGGCCAGCCCTTGGGCGGACCGCTTGCTGGCGGCTGGTCACGCCGGACCGGGGACTTCGACAACCCGATCGGCGACGGAATCGACCAGGCGATTGCCGATGTGGCGCTGGGTGCGGCCGCGCGGTTCATCGGCCGGGCCGTCAGCCGCCGGGTGCAGCGAACCATGAATGAGCGGGTGCTGCCGGCCGTCGCTAACCGCGCCGAGCAAATGCAGCGCACCCAGATCGCGATCGCCGAGCGCTATCCAGACCTACGCGCCTGCCTGGATGACAAGGTGATCTTCCTGGCCGGCGGGAGCCGCACGCTGCCGCTGCCGACACTCGGTCCCACGCTCACGATGGAGCAAGCAGACGCGCTAGTCGCGCAGCTCAGGGCAGGCTGACGGCGGTCCTTCAGCCGACGATGGCTGCCTGGGTCTCGCGGGCAGATTTGATCAGCGGGTCGTTGGCTGGCAGCACCGCTTCAGCACGTGTGATGGTGTTTCGAAGCAACTCGGCGGCGTCACCGAGCCTGCCGACCGCGTAGTACCCGCGCGCGAGGTTCACGCATGCAGTTAAAGTCTCCGGGTGGGTGGCGCCGAGGGTTCGCTCGCAGGCAGCCATGGTTTCCTCGTAGAGCTGCAGTGCCTTGGCCATCCGGCCCGCCTGATGGTAGGCGGCCGCCAGCGAGCCCTTGGCGCGCAAGGTGTCCCGGTGATCGCGTCCCTGGGCCTGTTCGCGGTCGGTGAGTCCGCGTTTGTACTGGGCGAGGGCAACCTTGACCTGGCCGGACGCGAGATAAGCCTCGGCTAGTTTCTGCCGCGTCGCCATGGTGTCTGGATTCGTCGGGCCCTGATTGCGCTCTCGCTCCGCGAGCGTGCGCCGGAACATGTGGACGGCCTGCTGTACCTCGCCGGCGGACAGGTACACAGCGCCGAGCTGATCGCGAATTCCGATCGCGTCCGGGTGGGTCGCGCCGAAAGCGCGCTCGCACTCGGCGAGCGCAGAGTCCAGCGTGGCAGCCGCGGCGGCGTAGTCCCCGGCCGCGGCCAAGGCGCGGCCGAGGCTCACTAGCGCGCCGATGCTGCGCGCATCGCGCGGCCCGAGGGTGCGGATCCGCTCGTCCACGATGCGCCGGTGCCAGGTGGTGGCATCGGCGACTCGGCCGGCCGCATAGCACGCGCTGGCCAGCAGCTCGACCAGCTTGAGAGTGTCAGGATGTCCCGGTCCCAGCAACCGGTCACTGGCCTCGGCCAGGTCACGCCAGTAGCTGATAGCCGGCCCGGTCAGCCCTGCTTCGTCCAGGCTCTGGCCTGCCCGGATCAGCAGAGCCGGGCATGCAGTGCCCCAAAGCGGGTCCCCTACTGACGCCTGCACGGCCGCCGCGTTGGACCGGAACATCTGCGCGCGCAGGGTCCGCTGGTCACCGTGCGGCCAGGCCTCCAGCAGCGCCGCGGATGCGGCAGCCGCGGCGCGCTGGATTGCGCCGCCTTGCATCGTGGCCCTGATCGCCGCCGCCGCGTCCCGGTTGAGGCGCACCGTTTGCGGCTCCCCGGACGAGCCGACCGTCAGCAGGCCAACGCGCCCGAGAACTGCCAGTGCGCTCAGAACCGCCTGGTCCGGCCTTGATCGCAGGGTTCCCGCGGCGTTGATAAAGCCGCAACCGGCCACGGTGGTGAACACATCGCCGGGGATGCCACGCCCGTCCAGGACCGCCGCCACGGCGAGGCAGCTTTCCGCAGCGCCGCCAGGCAGCAAACTGCCGGCCTGGTCGGCCGACATTGTGGAAGTCACCCCGGCTGCCGAGGGCCAGCTCCTGACCGCCTCGGCGATCCGCCGCCGTCGCCCGGCGAAGGAGTTCCGGTACTCGACACAGGTGATCCAGGAGCCCGCGATCACGGCGCTGGCCTGAGCCAGGGCGAGGGGCTGGAAGTCAAGCTCTTCGATCAGGTCGATCGCTCCGCGGCGCTGCTCCGGATCGACGGTGAGCCTGCTGACGAGATAGCTCATGGCATCGCGTCGGCTGAACGCGCCCATCTCAATGCACTGTGCGTGCCCGCTGACGGACTGGGGGTTCCTGGTGGTTATTACCACGTGACCGGAGCCACTCTCAGGCCACAGCCCGGCGATGGCTTCGGCATCCGCCACGTCGTCTAGAACTACGAGCCATTTCCTGTCAGTTCGGCCGAGCCAGCCTAGGAAGCTGGCCGCTGCCGATTCCATGTCTCCGGACTGCGCAGCATTGGTGGTGAGCCCGGCGGCGCTGACATAACCGCACAGAATCGAAGATCTGCTGCTTGCGTCAATCCAGACAAGGAGATCGATCGCGCGTTCCTGCCACTGCGACTCGGCGTAAGAGACGGCAAGCTGCGTCTTCCCGCAGGCAGCGGACCAGCCAGGTGCTCGGCTGCTACCGGGATCACTCGACGTCACGGCGATCGCCGTGCTGCTCTGCAGCGCTAGCTGCAAGCTGGGCGCGGATTCGGGCCGGTCGCTGAATTTTTCGGCGATCGGCGGAACCTGCCCAGACCGGACGGGCCACAGAACGCTGTCGGGGCCTGAATCGGTCATTGATGCTGCCGGGACAGGTTTGGCCGCAGGCAATTACCGCTCGCTCGGGTTCATCTGCGCCAAACCTTCCCGGAAAGCTGCATCGCTGGCAGAAAGACTAGATACGTATCCGGGCGCGCACGGTAAACAGACAGCCAATCCCGGACACAGCCAATAATGGCTAACTACGACGAGCCTCGCAAGCCGCAGCCGCGTTGCGATGCTCCTTCTAACCTCGCGTCAGCCGGGTAATGGTGCTAGCCGCGATACGACCGCGCGACGGCGCGCAGATGATCATGGATACCGCCCATGACCGCACTGGAACCTCCAGGCATCCAGTCCTTACGCAGCTTCGCCACCGAGGTGTAATTGGTGTCGACCACGTTAGCCAGCGGCGCCTCCACGGCCTGGCTGAGGAACTGGTAAGCGTCCAGTGCCGACAGCCCGCTATGCCCGGCAACCCATTGAACAAGGTCGAGCTGGGCGACCCGGAAAGCATCCTCCAGCGGCCTGGCCGAACCAGTCGACATGATGTGCGTATCCGACTCCAGCCGCGGCCACGGCGTCGGCCTGGCGCCGTTCGCGCCACCTTTGATCAGGTCCACGATGAGCACCGTGTTCATCGCGCATTCGACGGCGACGCCGCATGTCTCACCCTCGCCCTGACGCGCATGCCCGTCGCCGATCGACAACAGTGCGCCTTCAACGTTGACGCCCAGATAGCACGTCACCCCTGCGCGCATTTCCGGAGTATCCATGTTGCCGCCGAAGGCATCCGGCACCAGCGCAGAGCGCACCTCAAGGTTGGCCGGGGCTACGCCGACAGTGCCGTGCATCGGGTTCATCGGCAGCGCGGCAGTGAAGTCGCTGTCCCGGGCCCGGAACTGGCACAGCTGGGCAGCCCGGTCGAGTTCCCAGATCCAGACCACTTCCGGCAGCGCTTCTTGCAGCGTCGCGGTCAGGTGCGTCGAAGTCAGCGCGCCGAACAGCGGAACCGTGGTGGACGCGGCCCAGTCGCGGGCCTGCTCGATCGAGACGAAATGCACAGCCAGTGTGTCTCCTGGCATCGCTCCCGCGACGTAGAACGGCCCGGTCTGCGGATTTAGGTACGGGAACTCGCAGACCCGCGAGACAAGGTCATCTGGTCCGCGCACCCGGCCGGCGAAGCAATCCTCGGTAAACAACTCCAGGATGGTGCCGGGCTCGACGCGCGCGACCGGCGCGGCACCGCCGAAGGTCCAAGCGAACTGGCCGGGCGCCGGCTGGAAACGCAGTATTGGAGGATCGGCCATCTGTTAACCGCCAAACGACACGTTGCGGCCGCTGACCTGGCCTGTCACGCCCTGGGGCGTGACGCTGATCTTGCCGATCTTCAGCCCCAGCGGCAGTTTCGGGAGCTTAAGGGTGACGTTCTGGATGGAATTCAGGACGCCGGGAGGAAAGCCGTTGCTGCCCACCAGAGCGACGTTCAGCCGATCACTGCTCAGCCGACTGACGCGCCAGGTGGCGGAGGCAGAAACGACGACAAGATCTACGCTCGCCCTGACTTCAGCCGGCCCGGCCTGGGCCAGATTCAGCCCGGCTCCGTTCAACAGCGAGCCCAACGGCCCGACCTGCTGGCTCAGCGCGTTTCCGAGCGAGGCGAAGCTGATCAGCGCAGTTCCCGACACGCTGCTGATCGTGCCGCTTGAAAAGGCGAACGACTTAAGCCGTACGCCGTGCGCCGTCGCATTCACCTTCGTGATCGTCAACCGACCCTCGGTGAGGTCGGTAGCCGAAATGTTCACCTGGGAGAAATCCTTGGCCGCGACCTGGGTCAGGAACGGGAACCCGTCGATAGTGACGCTGGGCTTGCGCGACAGGCCCTGCTGCTCGATCTTGGTTGCCATCACGTTCTGCGCGACGACCCTGGCGGCGAAGTCGAGCACCACCAGCACCACAACGAGGACTGCCAGCGTCATGATCCACCGGCGGGCTCGCCGTCCCGGCGTGCGGCCGGTGCGCACGCTGCGCGAAGCCATCCGGGTCACCGCTGGTGCCTCATCTGGCCGATGCTACGCGAACGTCAAGGCCGCTTCGAGCCGGTAGCGGGCGACCTGCTTACCTTGGTGGCGGCTGGCCAAGATGGGGCCGGCCAAACGGCGCTAGCCGGCCCCACCCGGGCTAATGCCGGTGCCCTCGCCTGCCGAGATCGAACGGGCGCAGGTAGCGGGCGGGCCGGTACCCGATGTAGGCCGGGGCCGTGGCACAGACGCCGTCCACTGGAGCGCCTTGCGGGCAGGTGCCGTTCTGGGCGCTAAAGATGTTGTACCCGGGGCCAAGCGCAGCCGCTGCTGCGTTCAGGCTGGCCGGGCGGAGCGCTGTGGCGTTCCATTTTCCGGTTTGCACGCGGTTGAGCAGTACCTGAACGGCGGCGATGGTCTCCGCCGGAGTGAACGCGCAGTGCCCGGCGCGGCTCACGAACACCTGCCGCAGCAGCCTTGAGTTTCCTGCCCTGGCCACAACTGCCGCGTAGGCCTGCTCGTTCTCCGGCACGACCAAACCGTCGCCAGTGGTGTGCAGCGTCAGGACGGGCACCGAGATCTTGCCGTTGAAGCTGATGTTGCGTGCCAGGTAGGCCACGGCCTTGGGATTCGCGCTGATCCGGCCGGCCTTGTTCAGGGTCCGCAGGTCCTTCTTCAGGCTCAGCCCAGCCGCCTTATACAGGTGGACGACCTCCCGGTAGTTCACGGACTTGCGCAGCTGGGTGGTGAAGTTCACACCGGTGTTCCAGGACGGGTTGCCGCCTGCGTCCGCTTCCAGGTTTTGCCGGAATGCGAAGGCGAACGGGAAGTCCACCTCGGCGTCCCAGAGGAACTGGTTGGCTTCCTGCGCCGCGTAGTCGGTTCTGGCCGGCTGGGCTGATAGCGACGTAAACCAGCCAGGCGTATCGGCGAGCGCGGCAGCCAGCGCGATCCGGGCCTGACCCGCTGGCGTTGCCTGCGCCTGTGCCGCCACCGTCTCGGCGAGTCCGAGGTTGGCTTGCGGGTTCGTGATATTCACTACTTGCAAGCCTTTGGCTGGTGCCAGCAACTGCTGGAACGCGAACGCGGAGTCCAGCGCGGTGTTCCAGGTCGCGACCCCGCCAGACAGCACACCGCACATCGGCAGCGCGGCGGTAAAGCGCCTGGGGTATCGCTGGATCAGCCCGGCGGTAATGATGCCGCCCAGGGAATGGCCCCATGCGATCGTCCGGCTCGGGCGACCGTAAGCGTGGCCGAACACGTTGAGCGTGGCGATCTGGTCGGGCAGCGCCTGGGCGATAGCCCAGCCAGTGGCCGAGTACGACGAGCCTGCCAGCGCGAAGCCGTGAGCGAGCAGCCAGGCACCCGTTACCGGATCACCTACGTCCTGCGCCGGATTCGGGGCGCCGGGCTCGACGTAACCGTGGCTGTAGAGGAACAGCGTGCCATTCCAGCTACCTGCCGGGCACTGGATCTGATAGGTCGCGCCATCGCGAAGAGCGCCAGTCACCGTCGTGGACGATCCCGTTCCGCCGCAGGTCTGCGGGGCCGCGGATGCCGACGCGGGCGCAGCCAACGCGGCGACGACCGCAGCCGCCGCAAGCAGCGGGATCGGCCGCGTTAGCTTCGATGTGCGCTTCAGCCAGGTCATGGTCCGCCGTACGGCCACGATTCACGCTCCTATGTGCTCGGCTTAACTCACCATTTACCGTTTGCTCATAGGACGATAAGGGGCAACTCTGGTCGTTGTATAGCCCCAACCAACCGAGGGCTCCGCCCCCGAAGCCGACCAACGGGGCCGGGACCTACATGCGGCCGGACTGCACGATGCGGCGCAGGAACCGCTGGGTCCGCTCGTCTTGCGGGTTGGTAAACAGCTGCGCCGGCGGACCCTGCTCCACGATCGTGCCGTCTTCTAGGAAGCAGATCCGGTTTGCGATGTCTCTGGCGAAGCCCATCTCGTGCGTTGCCAGCAGCATTGTCATGCCGGCTGCGGCCAGCTCTCTGATCACATCCAGGACCTCGGCCACTAGCTCGGGGTCTAGCGCGCTGGTCACCTCGTCGAGCAGCATGATCTGCGGCTGCATCGCCAATGCGCGCACGATCGCCACTCGCTGCTGCTGGCCGCCGGAGAGCCGGTCAGGATACTCGTCCCGCTTGTCAGCGAGGCCGAACCTGGCCAGTAGCTCCATAGCAGCGCTGACCGCCTCGTCCTTGGGCATCCGCAGCGCCTTCACCGGCGCCAGGGTCACGTTCCGCAGCACGGTCATGTGCGGGAACAGGTTGAAGGACTGGAAGACGATGCCGACATGGCGGCGGACCTGGTTCGCGTCCACGCCGGGCGCGGTAATGTCCTGGCCGGCTAGCAGGATCCGCCCTGCGCTGATCGGCTCAAGCAGGTTGATGCAGCGCAGCAAGGTGGATTTGCCGGACCCCGAAGCGCCGATCAGGCAGATGACCTCGTGGGCCGCCACGGAGAGATCAATCCCGCGCAGGACCTCGTTCATCCCGAAGGACTTGTGCAGGCCCTCAATCCTGATCGCCTCTCCCGTGGCGGCCGGCTGGGGGGCGTCCGCGGCCGCGGCGCTCACCGGAGCGCTCCAGCCAGCCGGCGCCGCCGGTCCCGCTCGATGACGCGGTCGGTGACCCTCGCAAGCGGGATCGTCAGGATCAGGAACAAGATCGCCGCCACCGTGTAGCTGGAATAGTTGAACACCGAGCTGGCGTAGATCCCGGCTGCTTGCAGCGCTTCGATAGCACCGAGCACGCCGACCAGGGCCGTGTCCTTCTGCAGGCTGATGAAGTCGTTCAGCAGCGGCGGGATGACGTTGCGGAACGCCTGCGGCAAGATCACGTAGCGAAGCGCGGTGGTTTGCGACAGCCCGAGCGAGCGGGCTGCGGCGACCTGGCTCTGATGTACCGAGTTGAGCCCGGCCCGGTAGACCTCCGACACATAGGCCGAGTACGAGAGCGTCAGCACGGCCACGCCATAGATCGTCGAGGACTGGTAGGAGATGACCGGCAGCCGTAGCGCCGGGACCCCGAGACCAACCGCGTACACGACCAGTAGCAGTGGCACGCCACGGAAGAAATCGACGTAGATCATCGCCAGTATGCGGAACGGGAACAGGGCCGGGCTGACAGATTGCCTGATGAGCGCGATCACGAGCGCCAATATCAGGATGAGGACCTCGGCCGCCAGGAACATCCGGATGTTCAGCCAGATCGCCTGGCCGACCGAGTAATAGCCCTGCTTCGGGTTCCCGACGAAGGAACGCCACATGTTCTGCGGGCTGAAGAAGGCGTGCCGGAATGAGGCGCTGCCCGGTGCCAGCCAGAACACCGATGCCAGGGCTGCCAGCACGACAAGGGTGCTGATGGTAGAGATGACGGTCGCCTTCCGCCCGCCGCCAGATAGGAGCCTCGGCCCGCGGCCCGATGCGCCGAACGGAGCCAGCCCGCCGCCCAGGCCTGCAGGCGTCACGCCAAGCGGATCTGCGCTCGGACCAAGGCTGCCTGGACCTTGGTCCGGATTGGTGCTCATCGACGATGCGCTGAAACGGCCGGGCCGTTACGGCTCGATGGTCGGCACGCTCAGGTAGATCTGCAGGTACTTCTTCTGCAGCGCTGCGAGAGTGCCATTGGCCTTGAGCGTCGCAATCGCCTTGTTGACGCAGCCAACGAGCGGGTTGCCTTTGCTGAAGACCAGGCCGTAGTGCTCGCCTGTAGACGGGAACTGCCCCACCATCTCCGAGCCAGGCACCTGATAGGCCGCGATGTACTGAGCGGTCGGCGTATCGGTAACGAAGGCGTCAATCTGGTGCGTCTGCAGCACTTCCTTGACCACGTTCAGCGTCTGGTACACCTTCGGGGTCGTCGTCGGCTGGATCTTGCCGGTGATGTACGCCAGGCTCGTCGTTCCGATCTGGTCGCCATAGATGTAGGTCTTGAGCTGGGCAGGCGAGTGCTTGGTGGCAATCGCCGAGTGCTTCAAGGCGACTAGGGCCTGCCGATCGTCGTAGTAGCCAGTCGAGAAGGTCACCGCCTGGGCACGCTGCGGCGAGTAGGAGATCTCATTGATGTCGAAGTCGAACTTCTTCGGGCCAGGCGAGTAGGAGTCGTTGAACGGCTCGTACGCCCAGTGCACCTGCGACGATTTGAAGCCAAGCTGCTTGGCGATGGCGTACGCGACGGCACTCTCGTAACCTTTACCGTTGGCCGGATCGTTCTTCTCAAACCACGGCGAGTAGACCGGCTTGTCGGTTGCGACCGTCAGCGCGCCCTTCTGATACAGCTCGTTCTGAATACCGGCATGGGTACAGCTAGTCGTGCTCGCGCTGCCTCCCCCGCTCGGGGCCGCACTGCTGCCACAGGCCGCAAGCCCGGCAGCGGCGACCACGGTGACCGCGGCCGCGGCGAATCGCGCCTTCATGTGCCTGCTCAGCTCCCTAGTGATGCGCTGGTTCGCGCTAGCTTATCTGCTGGTCTAGGTGCAGGATGCCCGCCCCGGCCGACTCGGCCGGGGCGGGCATTATGGGAGTCCCTGCTGGCTACAGGTAGTACGGGGCTTTGCCATAGACATAGATCCGGGTGGGGTGGCGGCCACCGATGTGCACGTGCTTGTGCAGCCATGGCGCGGCATCCATCCAGATCCGGACGCAGCCGTGCGAGGCCGGGTACCACGGGACCGGAACGTCGCCATGAATGGCATAAGCGGTGCCGATGAAGAAGATCGGGTTGTACATGGTGCCGAGCGGCACCTTGACCCAGCCTGGCGCAAAGGACAACGCGGTGTACTTGCCGTTGGGAGTGATGGCAGGTCCGCAGGTGGCCGATGGGTCACCCGGGCACGGGTAGGTATAACCGCCGCCGGTCGACGCGTGCAGGATCCAGCCTGGCTTGCCGTGCTGGTAGAGGACGAGGACCTGGATCTTCTGGTTGATCTCGATCCGGTTGGCGCCGCCCTTCGGGTAACGCGAGTAGGGCTGCCTCGGATTGATCAGGTCGTGCTCGAAGGCGCGGCTGATCGGCTGTGCTGCGGTCCTGGCGTTCATCTTCAGGCCCTGGACCTCGCGGAACGCCCAGGCTGCCTCGAGAGTGTCCTGGCCGTACTGGCCGTCGATCGGGCCGACGTAGTAGTGCAACTGGGCGAGCCGCCGCTGGACGCTACGGACAGCGGCGCCTTTCTGACCGACATACAGCGGCTTGGCGGGCGGCTTGTACGCAGTGGCGGCTGTTGTCGTGCCGTCGTGCGCGGCAGAGGTGACCTGCGACGCGCCTGCCACAGCGGCCTGACCGCAGGCAGCCGCGCCAACCACTGCCAGTGTCCCGGCTCCCAATATCCAGCGGCGAACCGACTGCCTCATGCATTACTCCCCTAAAGAGCCCGCCGTGGCCGCTTTGAGCGCTGGCCGGGCGGCAGGAAACCAACGAAGACTTGTACGGATTTCTAGACGTTTCAGGGTAGCTCTTAGTTGCCTGGCTGCCCAGATTTGACAGGCCGCACAGGCGATCCGTAATGCAACTGGTGCCGCAGCGCGTCTAGGTGTGCAACGTTCGCTGAGCGGGTATTTATTGCCGGTCGTTCGTCGCGGTACCTGACGCGGGATCCAGTCGCAGAAAACGGGGGCAGCGTTGAATCTCGTCCGGAATGTCAGGAGCAAGCCGGGCTGGCCGGGCGCCGCCCGGCTGCCGGTTGCGGCTGACCTGGCCGCCGTCAGCGCTGGCGCAGCCGACGCAGTCAGGGATCCAGCGGGTATATGACCGCACTGACAGACGGGCCGTTGATGACGGCCGGAACTGGCCTGCCGGGTAGGCCATCGCGCGTGCGCCTTACCGCGATGCTTGACGAACTGGCGGCGCAGCTGGGACTGCACATCAAGCGGACCAAGGGCGGACCGATGGTCTGCCGGGACGGCGTACCGGTCGAAACCTGGCGGGAAGACTATCCCTACGACCAGTTGCTGAGCCGCAAGCGGTACGAGAAAGCCAAGCGCGGACTCCAGATTGAGCTACTGAAGCTCCAGCGATCGATCAAGGCAACCGGCGGCCGCCTGGTCGTCGTCTTCGAGGGCCGGGACGCGGCCGGCAAAGGCGGCACGATCAAGCGCTTTACCGAGAACCTCAACCCACGCGGGGCACGGGTCGTCGCCCTGGAGAAACCGACCGACCGCGAGCAGAGCGAGTGGTATCTGCAGCGCTATATCGCGCATCTGCCGTCGGCAGGGGAGATGGTCCTGTTCGACCGGTCCTGGTACAACCGCGCCGGAGTAGAGCGAGTCATGGGTTTCTGCCAGCCCGACGAGTGCATGGAGTTCCTCCGCGAAGCGCCAGAATTCGAGCGAATGCTCGCCCGGGACGGCATCACGCTGATTAAGTTCTGGTTCTCGGTCTCGAGGGCGGAGCAACTCCGCCGGTTCGCCAAGCGCCAGCTCGATCCAGTCAAGCAGTGGAAGCTCAGCCCGATCGATGTGGCCTCGCTCGACAAGTGGGATGAGTACACCGCAGCCAAGGAGTCGATGTTCTTCTTCACCGACCTCGCGGACGCGCCCTGGACGGTAGTGAAGAGCAACGACAAGAGGCGCGCCCGGCTTGAGGCCATGCGGCACGTACTGTCCCTCTTCCCATACGAGGGCAAGGACGCCGCCCTGATCGGCAGGCCAGACCCGCTGATCGTGGGTCCAGCCCCGTTGCTGCAGGAAAGGCCCATCCCGTTGTTGCAGCAGATGCCGATCACCCCGCTCGCGGAGCAGCCGCTTCCGCTGCTGCAAGCGAAGGTGGATCAGGCTAGCTGACCATCCGGCCGTCAGGCCCGCGGCCAGCCGACTTCAATGACGGCGCTCGGCCGGACCAGTGTGATCAGTCCGCTGCGCTCCGTCCGAGCCGCGGCGGCCGCCGCGACCGGCCCTTCGGCGTCGCCAGCGGGCCCGGCAGCACTGCCGCGCGGCCAGATGGCGAGGCTGAGATCGTTTGCGCCGGGACGGCCCTGATCGGCCCAGTCCGCAAGGCTTCGGGCGAGCATCCCGGCCAGCTCCGGTCCGCTCGGGCCGTAGCCCCGCACTAGCACCCCATCCGCGCCTGCCGTAGGCCCATCGCTGGCGGTCTCCCCCGGCAGCAGCACGGCAACGCCGAGCTTGTCCGGCGCGGCTGCCTCCGTCACCAGGCCTCCCAGCGGTGGCAGCGGCCCCTGCGGCAGCCAGCTGCCGGGCACTGCCAGTACGGTGATCCGGTCTAGCTCGGGATGCCGCAGCGTCAGCCACATGTCCGCGTCGGCGAGGTCGGCCAGGTTCCACACCCGCAGCGGCGGCCGCGCGTCGAAGACCGGGGCCGTCAGAGCCAGCTGGAGAGCGTCGAGATCAGCCAGGCTGCCGTCGGCCACCTGCACGTACAGGCCCGGCGCGGTACCAAGCCGCTGCATAACCTCCGGGCCGGCGTATGCGCCAAGCATGCGGACGAACCCGCACCGGCACGCCGACGTGCCCACCCAGTGGCCAGCCTGCCGTTCGAGCGAAACCGACAACTGAATCCCGCGAACCGAAAGCGGCAGCACCAGCCTGCCGGCTTCGGTGAGCTGGCCGAGCCACGCCGGAGCGATGTCCCATGCGCCAGCGGTCACGATGATCCGGTCGTATGGCGCGCCATCCGGATCGCCGTATCCGCCGTCGGCGCACCGCACCCCGACGCGGTCATAGCCTGCCGCGCGCAGCGCCGACCTAGCCCGGTCGGCGAGCTCGGGATCGATGTCCACGCTTACTACCTGTCCAGTGGAGCCGACGATGGCCGACATCACGGCGGCGTTGTAACCGGTCCCGGTGCCGATCTCGAGCACCCGGTGGCCCGGCCGCAGGCCGAGCTGATCCAGCATGATCGCCATCATCGCGGGCTGGGACGAGGAACTGACGGGCAGGCCGTCCGGCCCGCACTTGATCACGAAGGCCTCGTCGCGATAGGCAGCCGATGGCTCGACCTCGGGCACGAACACGTGCCGGGGCACGCTCGCGAAAGCCCGTTGCGTCTCCGGGCTCAGCGAACGCCCGCCATCGCGCAAGATGGCTGCCATCCGGGCGCGGGCGGCGCCGGTATCGTCCGGCTGAGCCGCCGGTTCCGGCCCGGCTCCGGTGGGCTCGCGACCATGCATATCGCGACCTCCTGGCACTCACGATAGGCGCAGGCCCGCGGGCTAGCCGCGATTAGCCCGCAGCCGGGATACCGCGTACAGGGCGATGCTCGCCGCGATCCCGGCGTTCAGCGACTGCGCTGGACCGGTAACCGGGATGCTGGCAACGACATCGCAGCGATCGGTCACCAGCCTCGACAGGCCCTTGCCTTCCGAGCCGACGACCAGCACGAGCGGCGAGTCAGCTAGCTCAAGGTCGCCGACATCGGCTGGACCGCTGCCGTCGAGTCCGACTACGAACAGGCCGTCTTCCTGGTACGCGGTCAGTGCCCTGGTCAAGTTGGCGGTCTGGGCCACCCGGACCCTGGCGAGCGCTCCGGCAGATGCCTTCCACGCCCCGGCCGTCACGCCGGCCGAGCGGCGCGCGGGCACCAGGAGGCCGTGTCCGCTGAAGGCGGCGACTGATCGCGCGATAGCACCCAGGTTGCGCGGATCGGTGACCCCATCCAGCGCGACGATCAAAGGCTGGGTGCCCGCATCACGAGCTGCCTGCACCAGATCTGCCGGATCGGCATAGGAGTACCGCTTTATCCGCAGCGCGAGGCCCTGATGAATGGCCCCGCTGGTGATCCGGTCGAGCTCGGCCCGGCCGGCCTCCACGACCGGGATGCCGGCGTCCGCCGCCAGCATCACTGCCATGCCGATGCGCTCGTCGCTATCCAGCCGCGGTCCGACATGCAGCGCTGTCGCCGGCACATGCGCGCGCAGCGCCTCGAGCACCGGATTGCGGCCCGCTACCAGTTCGGCCGCTGAGCTGCCTGCCCCGCGCGACCGCGGTTCGCCCCGTGAGGCAGGGCGCCTGGCACCGTCATACCCGGCACCGTCGCGCCCGGCCGCGCCTGCGGCCGGACCGCCCCGGCGCGCGCCGCGCGCCGCCGGGCCGTCCGCTGCCTGGGCTGGCTTCTTTGCCTGCGCACTCGCCTTACGCTGCGCCGGGTGCCCCGGGCGCATCTCGGCCGGCGGCGTCGGCCCCTTACCCTCGAGCTTCCGCTTGCCGTATCCGCCGGTGCCCGGCCGTGGTTTACCGGACTTGGTCCGGCCGCCAGGGCCGGCCCCCGGCCCGAAACGCGCCCGCTCACCGGCTCAGCTCCCATCGCGCCCCGCGGGGGGTGTCCTCGACGACGATGCCCGCCGCGACTAGCTGGTCCCTGATCGCGTCCGCGGCCGCGAAATCCTTGCGGGCCCGCGCCGCCTGACGCTGCGCGAGCGCGACCGTGACCAGCGCGTCCACGACCGGCCGGAGGTCGTCGCCGGCCTGGCGGGCCACCCACGGTTCCGCGAGCGGATCGAGCCCGAGCACGCCAAGCATGGACCTGACTTCGGTCAGCCGCTTCGCGGTGCCTGCGGCATCACCAGCCGACAGCGCCCCGTTCCCCTCCCGGAGGCTTTCATGGAGGACGGCGAGCGCCTGCGGGACCCCAAGGTCATCGTCCATTGCCGCGCTGAACTGGGCCGGGAGCGAGGATGGGCCGATGTCGGCGAGTGCAGCTGACCCGGTCCCATCGGCGGCCAGCAGCTCGGCGGCCCTGGTCACGAAGCCCTCGATGCGGCGGTAGGTGGTCGCGGCCTCGGCTAGCGCCGCTTCGGAGTAGTCGATCTCCGATCGGAACTGCGCCTGGCCAAGGTAGTAACGCAGCTCGACCGGCCGGACCCGGGCGATCATGGCGTCAACGAGCAGCGAGTTGCCGAGCGACTTGCTCATCTTTTCCCCGCCGATACGGACCAGGCCGTTGTGCAACCAGTACCGGGCGAACCCGTCGCCCGCCGCGTGCGACTGGGCCTGCTCGTTCTCGTGGTGCGGGAAGAGCAGGTCGAGGCCGCCGCCATGAATGTCGAACGTGCTGCCGAGATATTTGGTGGACATCGCCGAGCATTCCAGGTGCCAGCCCGGACGGCCGGGCCCCCACGGCGTCGGCCAGCTCGGCTCACCAGGCTTGGCGCCCTTCCACAGCGCGAAGTCGCGCGGGTCGCGCTTATGGCCGGCGTCATCGGTGTCGTCGGCTGCCCGCACGTGATCGAGCCGCTGGCCCGATAGCGAGCCGTAATCGGGGAACGAGGTCACGTCGAAGTAGACGTCACCGCCGGAGGCGTAAGCATGTCCGGCATCGATCAGCCGTTGCATCAGCACGATCATTTCGGGAACGTGGCCGGTAGCACGCGGCTCCACGTCCGGCGGCAGGCAGCCGAGTGCGTCATAAGCGCGGGTGAAGGCACGCTGGTTGCGCTCGGCGATGGCCCACCATGGGAGCTCCTCATGCGCGGCCGCGTGCAGAATCTTGTCGTCGATGTCAGTGACGTTGCGGCAGTAGACGACCTGATGCCCGTGGTATCCGGTGGCGCGCAGCCAGCGCACCAGGATGTCGAAATTGATGCCCGACCGGATATGCCCGATATGCGGCGGAGCCTGCACGGTCGCGCCGCACAGGTACAGCGAGACTTTCCCCGGAACCAGCGGGGTGAACTCGCGCACCGAGTGCGTGGCGGTGTCGTAAAGGCGTAGCGTCACCCGCCAAGGTTACGGGATACGCGCGGTCGGCCGCTGACGGTGCTCCGATCATTTGACGTCTAACCCTTTGGTCTCTATCCTTTACTCTATCGCGGTACGCGCGACTCGGAGGACATGACGATGAGCGATACCAGGCAGGCCGCCGACGACCTTTCGCCGCGATACGGCCGTTACCCCGACCTGCGCGGCAAGACCGTAGCGATCACCGGCGGATCGCGCGGCATTGGCGCCGCGACCGCCGCCGCGTTCGCAGCGAACGGCGCCGCAGTGGCGATCGTGGGCCGGGACAGGGCGGCGCTGGAGGCGGTCGCAGGCGGAATCACGCAGCGCGGCGGCCAGGCGATCTGGGCGGCGTGCGACTGCACAGTGCCCGCCGACCTGGCGACCCTGGCTCAGACGGTGACCCGCGAGCTTGGCCCGCCACACATACTGGCCGCGTTCGCCGGCGGCAACGGCATGCCCGTGCCTACCGAAAGGGAAACTCCGGAGCACTGGCGCGAGGTCATTGAGACAGACCTCAACGCGACGTTCTTTACCGTGAGCACCTTCCTGCCAGCCATGCTCGAGCGCGGCAGCGGCGCCATCGTGACGATGTCATCGGCTGCTGCGCGCCAGCCTGCCCAGTCCGCGGCCGCGTACGCCGCGGCAAAGGCCGGCGTGATCGCGTTCACGCGCCACCTGGCCAGCGAAATGGCGCCGCGCGGCGTACGGCTCAACTGCGTCGCGCCGTCCGCAACAGAGAACGACAAGATGCGCGCCTGGATGACAGCCGACCAGCGCGCCAAGCTGGGTGCCAGCTTCCCGCTCCGCCGGATCGGCCAGCCAGCCGACGTGGCGGCCGCCACCCTGTTCCTTGCTTCCGATGCTTCGTCGTGGATCACCGGAGCGACCCTCGACATCGCGGGCGGGAAGATCATGGTCTAGCGGGCGGCGTCCGGCGGTGTCAGAAGCCTGGCCCCTGGTCGGCGCGCTCCGGGGTCACCTTGCCTCGTGCTGCAGTCGCCCAACTCCACGCGTACTCCGGGTCTTCCGCGACTCCGGCCGGCTCGGCGAGCAGCAGCGGCCGGAATGTGTCGATCATGACCGCGGTCTCGTCAGTCGTGGTCTTGCCCTCGGCCAGGCCCTGGATTACGGCCTCGACAGCGCCTGGCTGCGGACCGTGGGTGAAGCCGGACGGGTGCAGGGTGATGGAGCCAAGGCCAACGCCTGAGCCCTTCCGCGCCGAGTAGTCCCCGGCCACGTAGTACATCATCTCGTCGGAGTCGACGTTGTGATGGTTGTACGGGATCGGCACTGCCTCCGGGTCGAAATCTAGCGGCCGCGGGCAGAATGAGCAGATGACGAAGTTCGGCCCCTCGAACGTCTGGTGCACCGGCGGTGGTGCGTGCGTGCGCTTCACGATGGGCTCGAAGTCGGCGATGTTGAACGCGTAAGGGTACAGGCAGCCGTCCCAGCCGACCACGTCGAACGGGTGGAATGCGTAGGTCAGCCTGGTCAGGCCGCCACGGTTCCGCACGATGACGGGAACGTCCTCGCCGTCAGCCAGCAGCGGTCCGTCCGGGCCGCGCAGATCTCGCTCGCAGTACGGCGCATGCTCAAGGAACTGCCCGGCTGCGGACAGGTAACGGCGGGGCGGGCGAATATGCCCGCGCGCCTCCACGACCAGGGCATGCACGCCGCCGGACACCGGCAGCCAGCGGTGGATGGTGCCACGCGGAACAATGACGTAGTCGCCGGGGCCTGCTTCGATGCAGCCGTAGAGCGACTCGAATCTGGCCCGCCCTGAGCGCAGGTAAACAGCCTCGTCGCCGACGGAGTTGCGGTAGAGATCGGACCCGGCATCTGCAGCCGCGAACGATATGCGCACGTCGTCGTTGGCCAGCATCAGCTGCCTGCCCAGTATCAGGTCACCGCCAGACGGCATGTCCTCCGTCCGGTAATGGCGCGGAAGCAGCGGGTGATTCGGCGCCAGGCGCGCCTCCGCCGCGGCATCGCGCAAGCCCTCGCTCTTGACGATCGCGGTCGGCGGATGCTGGTGATAGAGCAGCGAGGAATCGGAGCTGAAGCCCTCTTCGCCCATCAGTTCCTCGGCGTATAGATTGCCGGCCGGCCCGCGGAACCGAATATGGCGCTTACGCGGCACTTCGCCAGCTACCCGGTAGTACGGCATACCGTCTCCTTCGACCTCAGCGCTGTATGCGCTACTGCCCGTTAGGCCCGAGGATGGCCGTGGCGATAGCCGCAATACCCTCGCCGCGTCCGGTTAGGCCCAGCCCATCGGAAGTAGTCGCAGAGACGGTGACCTCGGCTCCGCCGAGCGCGGCTGACATGGCCTGCTGCGCTTCTTCCCGCCTGGCTGAGATGCGCGGCGTGTTACCGATGATCTGGACGGCCACGTTCCCGATCCGAAAGCCTGCGGCAGTGGTCAGCCGCGCGCTTTCGGTAAGCAATGCCGCGCCCGAGGCCCCGGCCCATTCGGGCCGGTCGGTACCGAACTGAGCGCCAAGGTCGCCCAAGCTCGCCGCAGACAACAGCGCGCTGCAGGCGGCATGCGCGGCCACATCGCCATCAGAATGACCGGTCAGCCCGTCCTCGTCCGGCCAGAACAGGCCAGCCAGGTATAGCGGCCTGCCCTTGCCTACCGGATGGACGTCGACGCCGATGCCGACTCGCGGCAGCAAGTCGGCCATCTGGGCTCAGGAGGCGAGAATCTCGTCGAGCAGCGCCTCGGCCTTGTCCTCGTTCGTCTTCTCGGCCAGCGCGAGTTCGCTCACGAGGATCTGCCGGGCCTTGGCCAGCATTCGCTTCTCGCCAGCCGACAGGCCGCGCTCGCGGTCACGGCGCCAGAGGTCGCGAACTACCTCGGCGACCTTATTGACATCGCCGGAGGCGAGCTTCTCCAGGTTGGCCTTGTACCGGCGGGACCAGTTGGTCGGCTCCTCCGTGTACGGGGCGCGGAGCACTTCAAAAACGCGCTCTAGCCCTTCCTGCCCGACCACGTCCCGGACACCGACCAGCTCAGCGTTGTCGGCGGGAACACGCACAGTCAGGTCGCCCTTGTCGACCTTGAGCACGAGGTAGGTCCTATCCTCACCCTTGATCGAACGGGTCTCGATCTCTTCGATCCGAGCAGCCCCATGGTGGGGGTAGACGACAGTGTCGCCGACCTTAAATGACATGTGCACGTACCCCTTCCGCTGAAGACCATCTTACCACGTTCATCACGAGCGATTAGCCGTCGTTAGCGGCAAAGGTGCAGGTCAATGGCGCAGTTGCCGGAGCGCGAAATTGACCAGCCCAAAGACCCGCCGTCCGCCTGGGCTCCGGGCCATGATCATCTCAGCTCGCCGGATGGCAGGCGAAAGCTTTTAGGCCCGACGGCTGTCCGGTGCCGGGTGTCCCTGGCTCATACTGGGAGGAGACGTTCGCTCCTGCCGGAGAGGTAGACGTTGAACCCAGGCGGCGAACCGGAACGGGACGACACTGGCCTGCCACCGGTCGACATCGAGATTCCCGACGATGCGCGGGAACTCGACCGTGACGTGCAGGCGTACTACCGAGAGCAACGAGCCCTGCGGCGCCAGCAGCGCCGGAGCCGGCTCCACGGACTCCTGGCCAAGGACGGCATCGTGCTGCCGTTGCTCGCCTGCTGCCTGATCCTCGCCTTGATCACTGGCACTTTGCTAACCGTGTTCACGGCGGCGTCGAATCAGGGTTACCGCAACCTGCCGGGAGCCGGCGCCACCAACCCGGCGGTTCGCACGGCCGTCTCGGCCCAGCCGCTCACCCTGCAGCCGGACGCCAGCGTCCAGGTCGGCTCTACGCCCGTCCGCCTGCAGAGTCTGAGCCGGGCCATGCTCGTGCTCCTCCCGGCGAACTGCAGGTGCAGGAGTGCAGTTGCTGGGCTGGCGCAGCTTGCCGCCAACGCGGGCGCGAAGGCCTACCTGATCAGTTCGCCGAGCCAGCCGCCGGAAGCTTCACAACTGGCCCGCCAGGTAAACGGCGGCCACCATGCGAGCGTCGCCGTGGCGGTGGACTCGGGCGATGCGCTTGGCCGCTACCAGAACGGGCTGACCGCCATCGTGGTCGGGCCGGATCACGCAGCCCACGTCGCGATGAACCTGGCGGCCGGCCAGGATCTGATTCAGCTGCAGTCGCTACTCACCCGCTGAGTTCCGCCCCGCCGCGAGCGCGTAAGGACGGGCCGGTGGCAGCTCCGACTAGCCAGGTGGCTACGCTGTGCGACGTCTTCGAGGTCCTCACGACGAGGGGAGCATGCCGTGATCCGGAGCGGCTGGGGAAGCGCGCTGCCGCGCCGGCTGGCGCTGGCAGCGGTCGCCGCGCTCATTCCGGTTCTGGCCGGCTGCGAGGCCGGCAACAACGCGCCGACGCTGCAGTTTCATTACCCGACTGACGCGGCTGGCACCGCCGTGGGCCAGCTTTCGATCAGGAACGTGTTCGTCCTCGGCGCTCCGCTCGGATTCAGCCTGCACAAGGGCCAGTCGGCCAGCCTGTTCCTGGCGCTGGTCAGCGACGGCCGTGCGGACACATTGACCAGCATTACCGCGCCCGGAACGGCAACTTCGGTTGCATTGCCCGCGGGCGGCATCCCGGTCAGGTACCAGCACCCGGTGCTGCTTACCGGACCTAAGCCGACCGTCTTCCTGACCAATCTGATCCGCAGCCTCCGCGGCGGCACGGACATCAAGCTCGTGCTGAATTTCCGCAACGCCGGGCCGGTCACGCTGGTGGTGCCGGTGATGGCGCGGGCTTCGCACTATGTCACCTACGGGACGCCGCCGAGTCCCACTCCGACCGTCGGGAGCAGCACTGTCGGCCCGTCACCGACGCCCACTCCGACTCGCTGACGGTCAGCCGACGGGCTCGAACTTATACCCGAGGCCGCGGACCGTGACGATGTGCCGCGGGTTCGTCGGCTCAGTCTCGATCTTGGCGCGCAGCCGCTTCACGTGCACGTCGAGCGTTTTGGTGTCTCCGACGTAGTCCGCGCCCCAGACCCGGTCGATCAGCTGCATCCGGGTCAGGACCCGGCCCGCGTTCCGGAGCAGGACCTCCAGCAGCTCGAATTCCTTGAGCGGCAGCTGCACTTGCTGGCTGCGCACGGTGACCACATGCCGGTCAACGTCCATCCGCACCGGGCCGGATTCCATGATCGAGCTGACGGTTTCCTCCGAGTCGCCGCGGCGGCGCAGCACGGCGCGCATCCTGGCGACAAGCTCACGGGAGGAAAACGGCTTGGTGACATAGTCGTCCGCGCCAAGCTCCAGCCCGACGACCTTGTCGATCTCGCTGTCCTTGGCGGTGAGCATGATCACCGGCACGTTAGACCGCTCACGCAGCGTCCGGCATACCTCGCTGCCGGGCAGCCCAGGCAGCATGAGGTCGAGCAGCACCAGGTCGGCGCCGGTGCGATCAAACGTCTCGATCGCGTCCGGGCCAGTCGGGCATACTGCTACCTCGAATCCCTCCTTGCGCAGCATGTACGACAACGCGTCGCTGAACGATTCCTCGTCCTCGACAACGAGCACCCGTGTCACTTCACTGCCTCCCTGACAGATCGCGCCGTTGCGTGGTCCGTATGCGACGAAGCATGGCCGCCTGACGCCGCCTTGGCAACAGTGTCTCCGGTCGCGTTGGCTGCCGAGCCAGCATTCGCTGCCGCCGAACCGCCGTTGCCCGGCGACGGGCGCCGAGTCCGGATCGGCAGCTTCAGCGTGAAGCTAGACCCGCCGCCCTCCTGGCTCCAGACGGTGACGTTGCCGCCGTGGGCTGCAGTGACGTGCTTGACGATGGCTAGTCCCAGGCCGGTGCCGCCGGTCGCCCGTGACCGCGCCGGATCGACCCGGTAGAACCGCTCAAAAATGCGCTCCCGGTCGCGCTCAGGGATGCCGATGCCCTGGTCGGTCACGCTGATCTCGGCCATCCAGCTGGACGTCGTCCTGGTAGTAATCAGCACCCGGGTCTTGTCCGGGCTGTAAGCGATCGCATTCTCCAGCAGGTTCCGCAGGGCGGTGACCAGGAGATCCTCGTCGCCCAGGATCGTGATGCCGCGCCCGCCGGTCACCTCAAGCGAGATTCCGCGAGCCGAGGCGCGCATCCGGCACCGATCAAGCGCTTCGGCAACCACGTCGTCCAGGACAACAGGGCTCGGATCGGGCACCGGCTCGGCGGCCTGGATCCGGGACAGCATGATGAGGTCCTGAACCAGATCGGTCAGCCTTGAAGCCTCCTGCCTCATCCGGCCAGCGAAACGGATTACAGCCTCGGGGTCGTCGGCAGCTTCCTCGACGGTCTCGGCCAGCAGGGCGAGCGCGCCGACCGGAGTCTTGAGTTCGTGGCTGATGTTCGCGACGAAGTCACGGCGTACTTCGTCTACCCGTCGGCTCTCGGTTTGGTCTTCGGCCAGCAGCAAGATCAGACCGCCGTCGCCGACG
This sequence comes from uncultured Actinomycetota bacterium, assembly GCA_963787665.1. Lineage (GTDB taxonomy): Bacteria > Actinomycetota > Actinomycetes > Streptosporangiales > Streptosporangiaceae > JAJYUU01. The sequence continues at coordinate 569,725 of CAWBDZ010000011.1, read as the reverse complement.
GCCGGGCCGAGTGGTGCGACCCGCACCGCGAAGCTCGTCGCCCGGCCATTGAATCGGCTGGTCATGATGTCAATCTCGCCCTCGCGTGGCAGGCCCTCGCGGCGCACCTGGCGGGCCAGGGCGAGCAGCTCGCCGACCACTAGCCGGTCACCATCGACCAGGCCGAACTCGCGCGCGGCGACGCTTGAGCTGAGGACGCGGTCATCGCTGTCCAGCACGACAGCTGATGACAGCAGTACGGCGAGTACAGAGCTAACTCCGGCCGGTAGCCGCCCGTCTTCGGCTTGACTGGAGTCTGGCATGTCCGAAGACATGACTGCTTGCACCCCCATCTCCACGGCTTGATGTTATGCGCGGGGCCTCGTCTTCGCCCACTGCTCCGTGGGCCAACCTGCGGCTATTCGCCGAGTGTTCACGGCCGTGATTGCTACCGTCCATGTCGATTATGCCGCCTGGGCGCTGATGCAGCGATCGACGCAGACGATAACCCGGGTCGGGTGGCTACCTGCCCTGGGTCCGCACCGCCTCTGCCGCTTCGGCCGCAGCCTGCGGATCCAGGTACCGCCCACCCGTGGTCAGCGGCCGGAAACGCCCCGTCGAGCTCATACACCAGCGGCATGCCAGTCGGAATGTTCAGCTCCGCGATGTCGGCATCGCCGATCCCATCCAAGTGCTTCACCAGCGCTCGCAGCGAGTTGCCGTGCGCTACGACCAGGCAAGTCCGGTCAGCCGCGAGCTGCGGAATGAGTGCGTCGTACCAGTACGGCATCAGCCGGCCCACGACATCGCGCAAGCACTCGGTTCTTGGCAGCAGCTCGTCAGGCAGCAGGGCGTACCGCGGATCGCCAGCCTGGGACAGCGGGTCATCGTCCGGCAGCGGTGGCGGCGGCACGTCGTAGGACCGGCGCCAGGTCATGAACTGCTCGTCGCCGTATTGCTGCCTTGTCTGCGCCTTGTCCTTGCCCTGAAGCGCGCCGTAGTGGCGCTCGTTCAGCCGCCAGGAGCGCTGTACCGGCAGCCAGCTCAGCCCGGCCGTGTCGAGGGTGATGTTAGCCGTCTGGATAGCCCGGCTGAGCAGTGAGGTATGAACGATGTCCGGCCGCAGCCCGGCGCCGATCAGCTGCTGCCCCGCGCCTTCGGCCTCAGCCTTCCCGCGCGCGGACAGGCCCGCATCGACCCAGCCGGTGAACAGGCCTTTGGCGTTCCACTCGCTCTCGCCATGCCGGATCAGGACCAGGGTGCTCATGGCCGAAATCCTAGCCCGGCTGGCAGGTAGCGGCGGCCTCGCCGACGGACACCACTATAAAGCCTATAAATCATGTTGGTAAAACAGAGTTTTCCCTGCTCAACCCGCAAATCTGGTCAGGCCGACCGGGAACAGGCGGGCCCGCTCACAGGTTGGTCTTTCCGGAGGTGCATGTCATTGCCGCGACGCTACCCACGGCGGATCGCGACCGTCAGCGTTCACACATCGCCGCTTGAGCAGCCGGGTACCGGCGACGCAGGCGGCCTTAACGTGTATGTGGTGGAAGTTGCCAAGCGACTGGCCGAGCGCGGCGTAGAGGTAGACATCTTCACTCGCGCCGTCTCTAGGGACCAGCCCCAAGTTGCCGAGCTGGCACCCGGAGTGCTCGTCCGGCACCTGGCCGCGGGGCCATTCGAGGATTTGGACAAGTCGGATCTGCCGGGCCAGCTATGTCAGTTCACCTTCGAGTTGCTGCGGACAGAGGCGGCCCACGCGCCAGGTCGGTACGACCTCGTTCATGGGCATTACTGGCTATCTGGCCAGGTTGGCGCCGTGGCTAAAGAGCGCTGGGGCGTTCCGCTGGTGCAGTCCATGCACACCCTCGGCAAGGTGAAGAACGCCGCGCTCGCCGCCGGCGACGCGGCCGAGCCCGCCGTCCGGCTCCGCGGCGAAACCGAGGTCGTGGCCGCCGCCGACCGCCTGGTCGCCAACACTGACGATGAGGCCCAGCAGCTCATCGGACACTACGATGCCGATCCGGCCCGGATCACCACCATCAATCCCGGTGTTGACCTGTCGGTCTTCAAGCCAGGTTCGCAGGTCCAGGCCCGCCAGCAGCTCGGCCTGCCGGCCGATGGCGTGGTCTTGGTCTTCGCCGGCCGGGTACAGCCGCTGAAGGCCCCGGACATCGTCTTGCACACGGCAGCCGAGCTGATCCGGACCGATGCCAGCCTGGCCAGCCGGCTCACCGTAGCCTTCGTCGGCGGCCCGAGCGGGACGGGCCGTAACGATCCTGACGGGCTTGTCGAGCTCGCTGCCAGGCTGGGCCTGACCGGCCAGGTGCGGCTGGAGCCACCATGTCCGCAGCCTGAGCTCGCGCGCTGGTACCGGGCCGCGACACTTGTCCTGGTGCCGTCGTACTCCGAGTCATTCGGCCTAGTCGCGATGGAAGCGCAGGCGTGCGGCACACCGGTCATTGCGGCAGCTGTCGGCGGGCTTCGCACCGCGGTGCGACACGGCATGTCGGGCATCCTGGTTGACTCGCACGACCCAGGCCACTATGCCCGCGCAGTCAGGGACCTGCTCGCCGCGCCCGGCACGCTCGCCCGATTGCGGCACGGAGCCAGGGAACACGCGTCGAAGTTCGGCTGGTCCGCAACCGTGGACTCGTTGCTGCAGCTGTACGCGACGGTGACCGAGGCCGCCGCGGTAGACGCGTGACCAGCAGCCCGCCTGCCGAGGCTCTCGGCGCCGCGCTGGCCAGCCTTGAGGTCAGCTACGAATCGCCAGAGCCAGGCAGCTACCTGGTCAAGCTGCCGGGCCAGCACAAGCTCCAGACAGTGGCGTGGCTAATAGCAGGCACGCACAGCCTGCACGTCGAAGCGTTCTTCTGCCGCCAGCCGGATGAGAATCATGCTGAGTTCTATCGCTTCCTGCTGGAGCACAACGCCCGCATGTACGGCATCGGTTTTGCCCTAGACGAGGTAGGCGACGTCTACCTGGTCGGCCGGCTGCCGCTGCAGTCGATTAGTCCGGCTGAGGTCGACCGGCTGCTCGGCTGCCTGCTGAGCTACGCCGACGACACCTTTGATCAAGCGCTTATGATCGGCTTCGCGTCCGCTATCCGCAAGGAATATTCCTGGCGGGTCAAGCGCGGCGAGAGCCTGGCCAATCTCGAGGCGTTCGGGCGGCTCACCGGCGCTAACGCAGACTCCGACTCCGGCCCGCACCCCGGCGCCGGCCCGCGGTTCGGCGCCCAGCCGGGCTGACATCCGGCAGCAAGATCGGCCGCAGGCGATCCGAGGGAGGCCGTTTTGAGCGAGCCTCCGCCCGGCGCGTCGGAGTCGTTCGAGGTCTTCGGCACTACCGGCGTCGTCGCTGTGACCGATCCCGGGGCACTCGCCGCGGCCCGCGCCCTGACCGACCAGGTGCTGGCGGCGGTCGACCTCGCTTGCAGCCGGTTCCGGCCGGACTCCGAGTTGGCCGGGCTCAACGCAGCGGCGGGTCAGCCAGTAGGCATCAGCCCGACGTTTGCCGACCTGCTCGCCACCGCGATCCGGGCTGCGCAGCTGACCGACGGCGACGTCGATCCCACCTGCGCGCGCGCACTTACCGGTCTCGGCTACGACCGCGATTTCGCCGAGGTTCGCGCCGCCGGCTACGCGCCGGCCGGCCTGACCGGTCCGGCAGGCCCGGTGCCCGGCTGGCGCAACATCCAGCTGGACCGTGAGCGGCGGCAAGTCCGGCTGGCGCACGGTGCGCAAATCGATCTTGGCGCGACAGCCAAGGCGTGGGCCTCGGACCGGTGCGCCGAGCAGGTCGCCGGCAACCTTGACTGCGGCGTCCTTGTCAGCCTTGGCGGAGACGTGGCGGTAGCTGGGCCGCCGCCCGGCGGCGGCTGGCGCATCAGGGTCACTGACGATCATGCGGCGCCTGCTGCTGCGCCCGGCCAGACCGTCGCCATCAGCTCGGGCGGGCTCGCCACCTCCAGCACAACGGTCCGAACCTGGACAGTCGGTGGCCGCCGGGTGCACCACATCATTGACCCGGCTACCGGCGAGTCCGCCCGCTCGTGCTGGCGCACAGTCAGCGTCGCGGCGGCCAGCTGCATCGACGCGAACATAGCCAGCACGGCCGCGATCATTCGCGGTACGGCCGCGCCGGGCTGGCTCAACGCCGCCGGGCTTCCGGCCCGCTTGGTCCGCGAGGACGGAACGGTGCAGACTACAGCCGGATGGCCGAGCGCGGCGAACTGACGGTAACGGAGGCATGATGGGTCCACTCAGTGGCGTGCGCGTGGTCGAGATCGCCAGCCTTGCCCCTGCCCCGTTCGGCTGCATGATCCTCGCCGACCTCGGCGCTGACGTGCTGCGGGTAGACCGTGCCGAGCGGTGTGGTCCTGCCGCGGCGCAGCCGACTGACCCGCTGAGCCGCGGCCGCCGGTCAATGGGCCTCAACCTGAAGGATCCAGCCGCTATCCAGGTGCTGCTCCAGCTCATCGAGGATGCTGACGTGCTGGTGGAAGGATTCCGTCCAGGCGTGGCGGAGCGGCTGGGCTTCGGCCCGCGGACTTGCGCAGAGCGTAACGCTGGCCTCATCTTCGCGCGGATGACCGGCTGGGGCCAGGATGGGCCGCTTGCCCCGACTGCCGGGCATGACATCGACTACATCGCCATTTCCGGAGCGCTCAGCACTGTCGGCCGCGCTGGCGAGCCGCCACTACCGCCGGTCAATTTGCTGGGAGACTTCGGCGGTGGCGGCATGCTGCTGGCGCTTGGCATCCTGGCCGCGCTGGTAGAACGCGCCCGCAGCGGACTCGGTCAGGTCATCGACGCGGCTATGGTCGATGGTTCGGCGCTGCTCACGTCGTTCATCTACGGTCTGCGCGCCAACGGCGCCTGGCAGGACCAGCGGGGGACTAATTTGCTCGACGGCGGCGCGCCCTTTTATGACACCTACCGGACCGCTGACGGCGAATACGTGGCAGTGGGCGCGCTCGAGCCGCAGTTCTATGCAGCGTTGCTCGATGGCCTCGGCCTCGCCGGAGCCGGGCTGCCTGGCCAGCACGACCGGGCAGGCTGGCCGGTTCTCCGGCAGGCTTTCACGGAGAAATTCGCCACCCGCAGCCGCGCGGACTGGGAGCAGGTATTCGCCGGGACTGACGCATGCGTATCTCCCGTGCTCAGCATCGCCGAGGCCCCGCTACACCCGCACGCCGTCGCCAGGAATGCCTTCGTAGCAGTCAACGGACTGACGCAGCCGGCGCCCGCGCCGCGTTTCGGCCGCACGGTGCCGGCCCTGCCAACAGCGCCGCCACGGCCCGGCGCCGACACCGACTCGGTCCTCACCAACCTCGGAATGAACGCGACGCAGATCGCGGACCTGCGTGCCAGGGGCGTGGTTGGCTAACCGGAACCCGCAGGACCGGGAGATCCTGCGCCTAGCCCTGCCTGCGTTCGGGGCGCTGGTCACCGAGCCATTGTTCCTGCTCGCCGACGCCGCCATCGTCGGCCGCCTGGGCACAGCACCGCTAGGCGGCCTCGGCGTCGCCAGCCAGGCGCTGACCACTCTCGTCGGTGTTTCGATCTTCCTCGCCTACGGCACCACGGCAGCGGTCGCGCGCCAGGTCGGTGCTGGCCAGCATCAGGCGGCCATCCGGCAGGGCATCGATGGTCTCTGGCTCGCGGCCATGATCGGTCTAGTGGTGCTCGCACTGGGCTGGCCGCTGGCACCGCGTATCGTCTCGGCTTTCGGCGGAACGGCCGCGGTGAGCCAGCAGGCCATCATTTACCTGCGAATCAGCCTGATCGGCGCGCCGTCGATGCTGGCGGTGCTGGCGGGCACTGGAGTACTGCGCGGCCTGCAGGACACTCGTACCCCGTTGCTGGTCGCAGGCGCCGCTAACGCGCTGAACGTGGCCCTGAACGCGACACTGGTGCTTGGCTTGCACTGGGGCATTGCGGGCTCAGCCTGGGGCACCGTCATCGCGCAGACGGCGAGTGGCGCGACGTACCTGCTGGTGGTCGCGAAGGGAGCGCGGCGCGCGGGCGTCGGCTTCAGGCCGGACTTGCAGGGCATCCGAGCCGCTGCTTTCGCTGGTGCCTCGCTCGTACTGCGGACGCTGGCGCTGCAGGCTGTGCTAGTCCTGATGACCGCCATCGCGGCGCGGCAGTCTGATGCGGCCATCGCAGCGCATCAGGTCGCCATGCGAATCTGGAGCCTGTTCGTGTTCGCACTGGACGCGATAGCGATCGCCGCGCAGGCCATTACCGGCAAGTGCCTGGGTGCGGGTGACATCGCCGGCGCCCGGGCTGCGACCCGGCGCATGATCTGGTGGGGCGGCGCCTACGGCGCGATCTTCTCCGTCGTGCTGCTCGCGGTCAGGCCGCTGCTCCCCGGACTGTTCGGCGTCACACCACAGGTGAGGAGCCTGCTGCTGGCCGTCCTGCTGGTGGTTATCGTTCAGCAGCCGGTGGCAGGCGTCGTTTTCGTGCTGGACGGAGTGCTGATCGGCGCCGGCGACCAGGACTATCTCGCTCTTGCCGCACTCGCGACGCTGGCCGTATTCGGCGCGGCAGCCGCCATCGCCGTCAGCTCGGGCGGCGGACTCGTGGCACTCTGGCTGGCCTACGCGGTCTGGATGCTGGCTCGGTTCGCGACCCTGACGCTGCGAGCACAGGGCGACCGCTGGCTGGTCACCGGGGCGGTCAGAAACTGACTGGTTCACGCGGGAGCCCCCTGGGTCGGGGTTGGAGGGTACACGGGGGGCGGAGCCCCCGGGGACGGAGTTTCGGGGGGTACACGGGCGGCGGAGCCCCCCGTGGGTTTGCCTTGTAGACCCAGTTGCCGGTAAACTCCTCCTGGTTTGAACCAGGCACCTCGTTCGGTGAGGCGTCGACATGAACACAGGCCACTGATCCGACGACGTCGAGAGACGCCCAGGGTCAGGACAGGTCTCCCCGGCCTAAGGGGTGACCCAAAGTGGCTGCGCCGCAAGGCGCTACGTCTTGTCGTGCCAAAGCTCTGACGAGTAGGGGTGCGTCGGCGTCCGCCGCCGGAATACTCCCGCTGCCTGTTGTTGGCTGGCACCCGCGCGTGTCATGGCTGGAGGAGGCGAGACATGGATAGCAGTACACCGGGCCATGAACGGCCCCGCATCCGATCGTTCTCATCTTCTTCCGGCACGCGGTAACCGCCCGCCCTGCGCAATCCCAACTGCGTAGTCCACACCGGGCAACCCGCCTGGGATCGGCCTCGATCCCCCGGCGCGTTGTGCATTAGCGCAGCGCGGACGGATGCTGCGTGCCTCCCACGACTCCTCAGGATTGAGGACAGGGAGGATTACCGTGACCGCGACCTGGGACCTCCGCAACCGGAATGCCGTACTCGATTCCGAGCACGTCGGCGACATCCGCGGCGCGCTCGGCACTATTCGGCTGGATGACACCGCGCCACGCCGCGGCCGCTCCGCCGTACTGAAGACTTTGCTGGCCATCGTCGGCCCCGGCCTGATCGTGATGGTCGGAGACAACGACGCCGGCGCATTCGCAACCTACGGCCAGGCGGGGCAGAACTACGGCACGAAGTTGCTGTGGACGCTGCTCCTGCTTGTACCGGTGCTCTATGTGAACCAGGAAATGGTGCTCCGGCTGGGCGCGGTGACCGGCGTCGGGCATGCCCGGCTGATCCTGGAGCGGTTCGGCAAGTTCTGGGGCGCGTTCAGCGTCATCGACCTGTTCATACTCAACGCGCTGACCATCGTCACGGAGTTCATCGGGATCACCCTGGCCGCTGGGTATCTGGGCGTCCCGAAGATCGCCGCCGTCGCACTCGCCGCCGCGATAGTGGTCGGGTCTGCCTTCACCGGCAGCTTCCGCCGGTTCGAGCGGATCGCGGTGGCGTTCTGCGCGGGCAGCCTCCTGCTCATCCCGCTGTACTTCATGGCTCACCCGCACGTCAGCCAGATGGCGCATGATTTCGTCATCCCGCAGCTGCCCGGCGGCGCCGGGCAGCTGTCCACAGTGATGCTGCTGATCATCGGGATCGTCGGCACCACGGTGGCGCCGTGGCAGCTGTTCTTCCAGCAGAGCTATGTCATCGACAAGCGGATCACGCCGCGGTTCATGAAGTACGAGAAGGCAGACCTGGGCATCGGCATCGTCATCGTGGTCGTCGGCGGCGCGGCCCTGATGGGGGCCACAGCTGTCGCGTTCGCGCACCTACACGGCTTCGGGCAGTTCACCGACACCGCCGGACTTGCCCGCGGCCTGCAGGCCTACGCCGGCCGGACCGCGGGCGTGCTGTTCGCGATCGCGCTGTTGGACGCCTCCATCATCGGCGCCTTCGCGGTCTCGCTGTCCACTGCCTACGCCATCAGCGACGTGTTCGGCTTCAACCACTCCCTGCATCGCGGGGTGAAGCACGCCAAGGGCTTCTATGCCATCTACGCCGGGCTGATCGGCGTAGCGGCGACAATTGTGCTGATCCCCGGCTCGCCGCTGGGCCTGCTCACCGTCGGCGTGCAGGTCCTGGCCGGGGTGCTGCTGCCAAGCGCCAGCGTCTTCCTATTGCTGTTGTGCAACGACCGCGAAGTCCTCGGCCCATGGGTCAACGGGCGCAGGCTCAACGCGTTCACCGCCGCCGTAGTAGCGATCCTGGTCACGCTGTCCGTCATCCTGACCGCCTCGGTGCTGTTCCCGAACATCACCGCGCGGCAGATCGTCGACGTCATGGCCTGCTGCGGCGCCGTGTCGGTGCTCGCCGCCGGCTACGCCCTGACCAGGCGGCTGCGGGCCGGCACCCTGGCCGTCAAGGCCATCGACCGGGCTGGCCAGGAGAACTGGCGGATGCCGCCGCTGGCCCTGTTGCAGCGGCCGGTCATGTCCGCCGGCCGCAAGGTCGGAATGTCTGCGCTCCGGCTCTACCTCGGCGTCGCAATGATTCTGGTCGTCATCAAGATCGTTCAGCTCGCGCTGGGCCACCACTGACCAGCCCGTGCGGCTCGGCGGACTAGCCTCCGCCGAGCTGCACGGCCTTGATGATCAGCAACAGCGCCGAGATCACGAGGTAGCCGCGCAGCACCGACATGCTCAGCTTGGTGGCCGACGACCAGGTCACCGGCTTGAGCAGGGCAAGCGGCGGCATGCGCCAGTTGGTCCGCTCAGCCGGGGACATGCGGGTAGCCGGGTGCGGCGCGCGCGGCGGGCGGCGAGACCGGGTAAGCACCATCCACCCTGCGTAACCGACGGCCGCTGCCGCCAGCGCGGCCGAAATCCAGGCCGCGACCGCCGTCGCGCCGAACGCCGGGAAGAGCGTGGTCACCACCAGGGTGCCCGACAGCATCAGCAACGTCGCGATGATCACTGCGGCAACGATGTTCAGCCAGCGCGCGTTCACCCACGGCCCGAGGACCTCGGGGTCATTGCAGAGCAGCAGCAGGAAGACGCTCGCGCTCGGCAGCAAGACCCCGGCCAGGGCCTGCACCGCGGTCGTCAGCAGCCCGAGCGGCGCATGCGGGATGAGCACGATCCCGGCAGCCACCGCCACCATCGCGGTGTAGATAGCGTAGAACGGCTTGGCGTCGCGGAAGCTCCGGTGCAGCGAGTGCTTGATGTTGAACACGTCCCCGAAGGCATAGCTCGTGGACAAAGTCACCGCGGCCGCGCCGATGATGCTGGCATCCAGCAGCACGATCGCGAACAGCGCGCCGAACACCCGGCTGTGCGCTCCGAGTGCGTTGGCCACTCCGAGGGCGTCAGAGAAGTGCCCGGCCAGGCTAGTGCCGCGGACCGCGTAGACGGCTACTACCAAGATCGAAGCAGCCCCGCCCACGACAACTAGCGAGCCCAGCATCGTATCGGCCCGTTCGTACTGGATGAACCGTGGCGTGATCCGCTTGTCAATGACGTTCGACTGCTGAAAGAACAGCTGCCACGGCGCGACGGTGGTCCCGACAATCGCGATGATCAGCAGCACGGCGGCGGAGCTGATCCCGCCCTGGATGCCCGGCACCACGAAGTGGTAGGCAATAGCGCCGTAATGGGGGCCAGACAGGAGCGTGAGCGGGACCAGCACCAGGCTGGCCGCGATGAACGCGAACATGGAGCGTTCCCAGCGCCGGAAGCTGCCGGTCACGGTGATCAGCACGAGCACGGCGCCGGCAACGGGCACCGAGATATAGGGGCTGACCCCGAAGTAGCGCAGCGACAACGAGACGCCGATGAACTCCGTCACGATTGTCAGGAAGTTGAGCAGGAACAGGTCGCCGACACTAAAGGCACCCCAGAACTTGCCGAACCGCTCGATGATGAGCCGGGCATGGCCGACTCCGGTCACCGCGCCCAGCCGGACCACCATCTCCTGGTTGACGATCAGCACCGGGATCAGCAACAGCAGCACCCAGAGCAGGCTGTAGCCGTAGTTCTGGCCAGCCTGTGCGTAGGTCGACACCCCGCCCGCGTCGTTGTCGCCCACCATCACGATCAAGCCCGGGCCGACGATGGCCAGAAAGGTCACCAGGCGCCTGCGCCAGGCTCTTCGATCGGGGTCGTCGTCGATCCGGATCCGGCCGAGTGCACCTTCGATATCGCCCTGGTGCGCGTCGTCGAGTATTGCGCTCGGCCGGCCAGTGACTGCCGGGATTGCCGGGCCTCGGATGTTGCCGCGCCGCTGTCGATGCTGCCCGCGATTTCCTCGGTAACGGGATCGCCGTGAGCTACCGCCGTCGTTGGCGCCCGGCGGCTGCCTGGTCATCCCCGCGGCCCGGTCGTCACTGCGCGCCCCGGTGCGCGTCCGGCGGTTCGGCTGCCTCCCTGCGTCGCCAGTCCTCCGGCAGCGTGGCCTCCAAGACGTCATCGACCGTAATAACGCCGATCATGCGTCGCTGCTCATCGACCACGGGGACGGTGATCAGGTTGTAGTCGCTCATCAGCACTGCGACATCAACCACGTCAGTGTCCGCGCCCACCCGGACCGGATCGTCGTCCCAGACCTCGGCGAGCGGCGCCTCCTGCGGCGCCTGGACCAGCCTCACCAGGCTCGCCACGCCGCGGAGCTTGCCGCCCTCGTCCACCGCGTGGACGCTGGTGATCGCCTCTGGCTGAAAGTTGGCCGCCGCCGCCACAGCCGCGAGAGCGTCCGCGACCTGCGCCGTCGCGGGGATCACCACGAAGTCCACGCCCATCAGCCCGCCCGCGCTTGTCGGGTTGAACCCCATTAGCGTCATGATCTTCGTCCGCGGCCGGCGGCGGCAGCAAGTCCAGCACTGGCTGACGGCGGGACTGGGGCAACTCGCTGATGGCGTCGACGGCGTCATCTGGCCGCATCCGGGCGAGCACCGAGGCGATCTCGGCATCCGTCCGCGCGCCGAGCAGCCTGCTGGCGCGGTCCTCGTCTAGCTCCTCGAAGACATCGGCTTCCAGCTCTGGATCGGCGCGCACCTGGCCGAGAATCTCGGTCTCCTCCGCTTTCGACGCACCCTCAAGCAGGTCAGCGATCTGGGCGGGCTTCAGCCGTCGGATCCGGCCGAACGGGTACCGCGACCGCGCACTGCCGGCGTGGCCGATCAGCGGCTCGAACTTGTCCCATTCCCGGAATGAGTGCTGCCTTGATCGGCAGCGCGGCCGAACAGGCGACGGGTCCGCCGCCTGGTGTCCACCCCGGTGATGACCCACTCACCGTTGCCCGCGCCAGCTCGAGGTCGGCCGCCCTGATCAGATGGGCGCTCTCCACGTCCAGCAGCCGGTGCCCGAGCACGTCGGCGCGCAGCAGTACTTCGCCTTCCCGCCGTCTCGAACTGCCGCAGGTCAAGCCGGGCACTGGTGAGCCGGAGCTCAGGGCCATCGAGGACAGCCACCTGCTCGATCGGCACGTACAGTGCCGGCCCCCGACCGCCACCACCAGCCCGGTGACAACCGGGAATCCGGCGCCGCGCAACCGGACGATAACATCGGACAGCCGGCCAAGGGACTGGCCATCCTTGCCGGTCACCGCGCGACGCAGCAGCTCAGACAGATGCAGGGTGCGAAAGCCGCCGACGGGGCCTGGCGGGGCCGCTGGTGTCGTGCTCATCTGAACTGCCTCCGCGCAACGGCTGGGACAGGCCCGCTACCCAGCCCGACGGACATGGGTGCTGGCGACCAGCTTGTCATGGCTAGCGCCCGCCCGCGATACCTGCGGCGGCTCCGCCGCAACGAGGCTTAGGCACGTGCCCGGTCTCCCCGCACTGGCCGCCGCAATGGTATGAAGGCCACGTCAGGGTGCTGACACGGGGAGGAGGAACCAGCAGCGTGGCCATGCGACGAGCAGTCGGCTCGCTAGTCGGCGGGGATGACGTTGGCGAGGGCCTTGGCTACGCGCTGAAGCTCAAGTTCCTGGGCAAGCCGCTGATCAATGAGCAGCTGGCCGAGCAGCGACTGTCAAAGCCGCTCGCCCTGGGCGTGCTGTCCTGTGACGGTATCTCTTCTGCCGCGTACGGCAGCGAGGAAATCCTCATCGAGCTGGTCCAGTCATTCGGGTACGTGGCGGCCTTCTCGATCTTGCTGCCGATGACATTGGTGGTCCTGTTCGGCATCCTGCTCGTGGTGCTGCTGTACCGCGAGGTCGTTTCCGTCTACACCCGGGCTGGCGGATCGTATGTGGTCGCGCGGGAGAACTTCGGGCCCAGAGTGGCCCAGGTGGCGGCCGTGGCCCTGATGATCGACTACGTCGTCACCGTGGCAGTGCAGACCGCGGCGGGCAGCGCGGCTATCCTCTCTGCCTTCCCCGCGCTGGGCAGGCCGCTCGGGGGGACGACAACCCTGCTGATCATCGCAGTCGCCGCGATCCTGATCATGTGCTACGGCAACCTGCGAGGGATCAAGGAGGCCGGCCGCTCGTTCGCCCTGCCTACCTACCTGTTCTCCGGCACCGTTGGCGTCATGATCATCGTGGGGCTAGCCCGCGAGATCGTGACCGGCCTGCCTGCCGTGCACCTGGGCACCGGCCTGTACTGCAACGGCTGCAAAGGGTCCCCCGGCGGGAGCTTGCTGACGATAGGCGCGGTCTTCGTGCTGCTACGGGCATTTGCCAACGGCGGCTCGTCGCTCACTGGAATCGAGGCAGTGTCTAACGCGGTCAGCGCACTGCGCCCGCCGGAGGGCCGCAACGCCCGCCAGGTACTCGTCATCCAGGGCAGCATCGTTGCGTTCCTGATCGCCGGCATTTCCTGGTTCGCCCATGTCACCCATGCCGTTCCCTACAAAAGCGGTTACCCCACAGTGCTGGCCCAGGAGGCAGGCCTGATCTTCGGCCACAGCGTTATCGGCCGGGTGCTGTTCTACGCCGTGCAGACTGGCACCGCCGCGATTCTGTTCACCGGCGGTAACACCAGCTTCAGCGGCTTCCCGTTCCTGGCCAGCTTCGTCGCCGAGGACTCGTTCCTGCCGCGCTGGCTGACCAAGCGCGGGCACCGGCTGGTGTTCTCCAGCGGCATCATCGTGCTGACCGTAGTCTCGCTGTCCCTGATCCTCGCCGTGGGCGCGAACGTCAACAACCTCATCCCGTTCTACGCGATCGGCGTCTTCACCGGCTTCACCATGGCCGGCTTTGGCATGGCGAGATACCACCGGCGGCACCGGGGTCCGGGCTGGCGCCGGCACATCGCGATCAGCCTGGCGGGCGCGGTGTATACCGGGCTAGTCGTGATGATCTTTGCGATCGTCAAGTTCACCGAAGGCGCCTGGCTCGTTGTGATCGTCTTCCCGTTGCTGGTGTTTGCCTTCATCCGGCTGAACAGGCAATACCGGATGGAGGCGACGGTGCTCGAGGGCATCGGCAGTCGCGGCGGACCGCGAGAGCCGCCTACCTACTCACGCCGCACCGTCTATGTCTTCGTCGACAATTTCGACCTGGCCACGATCGCCGCCCTCAGGTATGCGCGCAGCCTGCGGCCGACTTCGCTGCGCGCCGTGCATTTCGTGATCGACAACGTGGAGGCCGATAAGCTACGCCAGGACTGGCTTCGGGCTAACCCGGGGATCCCGCTCGAATTCGTCGACAACCCGGACCGGCGGCTGGTCAATGCGGCCGCCGCGATGGTCAGCGCGGAGGCCCAGCTGCCCGGAGTTGGCGTCACCGCGATTCTGCCCCGGCGCACCTACGCACCGATTGTCGGCCGCCTGCTGCACGACCGGACCGCTGACAAGATGGCGGCCGCGATCAGCCGCATCCCGCACGCGGCGGCCACGATCGTCCCGTTCGACGTCGAGAGCCGGGTAGAGAGCCTGGCCCGCCGTGGCGCCCTAGAACGTCCCGCGCCGTCAGAGGACTCCGCACAGGCCACCGGAACCGGCCCGGTGCCGAGGGCGGACGCGCCGCTGGCTGATCGGCCCGAGCCAGGCCTGCCGCCAAGCGGGGCCAGGACCGGCACCGACAAGGCATATGACCGGCCAGTTCCGTCTCGCGGCGTGACACCGATAGCCGAGCTCAGACCTGGCCGGGCGATCGCCGAGGGCCGGGTGCACGCAGTGGAGATCAGGCCGGTCGAGCACAATACGGTGCTTGCCTGCGACGTGGAGGACGCGACTGGGCAGCTGACCGCGCTGTTCTACGGCAGGTCGCACATTCCGGGCCTGCGGCCCGGCTCAAAGGTCAGGCTGCGCGGTCAGGTCGGCATGAAGTCCGGCCGGCCGGTCATGATCAATCCCGCCTATCAGCTGCTAGCGGCCGGCGAACCGGCCCCAGACGAGCCAGAACAACCTCCCGAGCCACGTCGCGGCCGGACCCGCCGGGACGACCAGGAGACATGATCTCGCGGCCGCCGTCGCCAGGGGCCGGGCACGGGCATACGCATGCACGGACATCGACCGGCGGGCACCGCCGCGCGCTGACTTTCGTGCTGGTTATTAGCAGCTCCATCGCGATCGGCGAGGTGATCGGGGCGATCATCACTGGCGCGCTGGTGCTGTTCGCCGATGCCGCCCACATGGCCGCGGACGCTGCTGGTATCGGCCTGTCGCTCCTGGCCGCCTGGTTTGCCTGGCCGCCCCGCGACCGCCCGGCGCACCTTCGGCTACGCCAGGGCGGAGATCCTGGCCGCGATGGCAAATTCGGTGCTGCTGCTGGCCATGGCCGGGGTGATCTTCACTGAAGCCATCCGGCGGCTGATTTCACCGGCTACCGTCAGCTCCGGTCTGCTCATCGCATTCGGCTGTGCCGCGCTGGTGGCTAACGCCTGCTCCCTGCTGCTGCTTCGTCAAGGCCGGGCCGACAGCCTGAACGTGCGAAGCGCCTTCCTCGAAGTCGCGGCTGACGCGCTCGGCGCGGCGGCCGTCATCGTCACCGGCATCATCATCGCGACGACCGGCGCCACGCTGGCCGATCCGATCGCCTCACTCGCCGTCGGCATCCTGATCCTGCCGCGCACCTGGCGGCTGCTGAAGGAAGCCATCGACATCCTCCTTGAGGCCAGCCCGGCGGGCATCGACCTGGCCGAGATACGCCAGCACATGACCGAACTGCCCGGCGTCCGCGAGGTGCACGAGCTGCACGTCTGGACAATTACCTCAGGCTTGCCTGTTTTCTCTGCGCACGTCGTCGTCGATCCGGAGGTGATCGAACGCGGCCAGGGCGCGATCATGCTCGACAAGCTCCAGGCCTGCCTGCGCGGACACTTCGACGTGGATCACTCGACGTTCCAGCTTGAGCTGGCCGGCCATGCCGAGCACGAGCGGCCGATGCACGAGTAGCTGCGGCGGCTAGGAATCGCCGAAGTACCGGGGATTTGCCACTGCCAGCCGGGCAGCGACGGCGTCCGCAACTCGGTCGCCGTCAGTCCCGGGCTCGGCCTGGCCCGGTCCGAGCTCCATCTCGCGTGCCACGATGGCAAGTACGTTGGCGGCCACCCGGGCATGGAAAGCCAGCTGACCGGTCGTGGCCGGCATCACGCTCCCGGTGAGGAACTCGCGCACGGCGTCGAGCAACTCGCTCGCCGTGGGCCGGCCGAACGGCGACGGCGACGGCCTTGGCAGGCCGTCCGCCCGGGGCCGCTGGCGAGCTGCTCGTGCCGCGCCGTCCGGGTCGAGCAGCAGCAGCAGATCCCACTCCTGCTCGCACACCCGGCGGCCGATCGCAGCTAGCTCCACCGACCGGTGCGCACCGGACAAGTGCGCCCACGCCTGGGTCAGGCAGATGATGCCCCAGCGCAACGTACCTAGCAGTTCCCACCAGCGCAGCTCGGCTAGGTCGATGTCGGCGCCGCCGGCCGCGCGGTAGGCCGCCAGCAGTTCAGCTCGGGAGCCGAGGCCCGCGACCGCCGCCGCAGCGCCGAACCGCCACGCCTTCACACACAGCCAGCCAAGGTCCTCGGCCGGGTCACCAGCATGGGTCAGCTCCCAGTCCAGCACCGCGCGCAGGCCTTCTGGCCCGACGATCAGGTTCCCGAGCCGGAAGTCACCATGCAGCAGGACAGGCTCGCGCGGCGATCGGCCGGCTGGCGGCCAGTTCGGTCATGGCCAGCTCGAACACCTCGCTCGGCCGGCCGAAGGAGTCCAGCTGCTCGCGCACGGCGGCTAGCGGATCCGGAGCCGGGAATCCGGCCGGCGCTGGCAGGGCGTGCAGCCCGGCTGCGAACTGCGCCAGCTGGCTCACGAGCCTGCCGCGCGCGGGTGCGTACTGCTGGTCCCGAAGGATCTTGCGCGCGATGGTTTCGCCCGGTACCCGCCGCATGATCATCCCGCTACCCGGTTCGCCTGCGACCGCCTCCGGCGTGGCCAGCAGCTCGGGCACAGGCAGGCCTGCTTCGCTGGCGAGGCCGATCGCCTTCGCCTCGCGGCGGGTTGCTGACGGGTCTGCCGGGCGGCCCGGCTGATCGCGCCGCAGCACGAGTTCGGTCCGCGTACCGTCGGCGCCCACCGCATCGAAGGACCACGTCTGCTTCGATGCGCCGCCGGGCAGCCGGGTCAAGTCCTCGATCGTGACCAGCCCGACATACGGCCGCAGCATTCGGGCAAGCGCGTTCCCGTCCAAATCCTCAGCCATCAGGTCTCCGCGACGCCTTTCGGCGCGCGCTGCCGCATGAAGCCGAACATGTAGCCCGCCACCCGGCGCATCTGAATTTCCTCCGCGCCCTCGGTGATCCGGTACCTGCGGTGGTGACGGTAGATGTGCTCGAACGGCTTGTGCCGGGAGTAGCCGAGGCCGCCGTGGACCTGCATGGCCCGGTCGGCCGCCTCGCAGCACAGCCGATTGGCCCAGTAGTTGCACATTGAGACCTTGTCCGAGACGGAAAACGGGCCATCGCGGTCCATCAGCCACGCGGTCTTGTGGATAAGTGCGCGCAGCATCTCGCACTGGGTCTGCAACTCCACCAGCGGGAACTGGATCGCCTGGTTGGCGGCCAGCGGCTTGCCGAACGGCTTGCGCTGGAGAGCATAGGCAACGGACTCGTTGACGCAGTACTGGGCGGCGCCCAGACTCGAGGCCGCCTGCCGGATCCGGTTTTCGTTGAAGAAATGCTGCACCACCTGCAGGCCACGGCCCTCACCGCCGAAGATGGCGCTGGCCGGCACGCGCACGTCGCGGAACGTCACGTGCGCGTGGTCGGTGGGCATGTTGAAGGTCCACAGGTATTCGTCAACGGTGAAGCCGGGCGATGAGATAGGAGTCAGGAACGCCGTGATGCCCTCAGCGTCACCTGGCCCGCCGCCGGTCCGGGCGAAGATCAGGTCGTGCGAGGCCGCGTGCACGCCGGTGTTCCAGGTCTTCTCCCCGTTGATCACCCAGTCGTTGCCATCGCGCACCGCGGTGGTTTCCATGAAAGTAGCGTCCGAGCCGTGCGCGGGCTCGGTGATGCCGAACGCGAAGCCCCGGCGGCCGGCGGCCAGTCCGTCGATCCACTGCGCCTGCTGGTCCGGGCTGCCGTATTCGATCATGAGCACCAGGCCGACGTTGTTGCCCACCACCATGTGCTCGTTCTGCAGGTCGCAGTGCAGGCCGAGGCCCTGGCTGGCCAGGTGCTCACGGATGACTGCCATGCCCAGGTTGGTGCCGTCGCGCCCGCCGTATCTTTTCGGGAACGCGTACCGGTAATGGCCGGCGTCGTCGGCGCGGCGCCGTGCCTCGGCCAGCAGTTCCTCCCACTGGCGGTTGGGCAGGCCGCCGCGGTGCCAGTCGGTCCTGGCGTCTTCCCGGCGGTGATCAAAAAAGCGGATGTTGTCGTCTTGCTGCTCTAGCGGCCGGATCTCCGCTCGATGAACTCGTCGAGTTGCTCAAGGTAGCAGGCCAGGTCGGGCGGGATGTCAAAGTCCATCGTGCTCCCTCGGATCGCCAATTGGGCCGCAGGTTACGGCATTCGCGCCGAATCATGGCTTACGGTACGCAGCTAACAGCTCGCACGGAAGATTTACCGCAGGCGACGTGAACACAGCGCACCTGTGCTGGCATAGACCGTTGTCCTATCTATCTGCGATAGACCTGGCCGTGAGAGTTAGCCCGTGAGACTTGACAGCGCCGTGAGTGCCTCGCTTGAGCGAGCTGCTCGCGACGGTGCGAACGACGCGGCCGTGATTGCTCGGTCGATCGAGGACCCCGAGTGTTTCGCGGTCCTGTTCCGGCGGCATGCACCGCTTGTACTGCGGTACGTCACGCGCCGGATCGGCTCCGATGCCGCCGAGGATGTCGTGATTGAGACCTTCCTGGTGGCGTTCCGACAGCGCGGCGGGTACCGGAGCGACAGGCCCGACGCGTTGCCGTGGCTGTACGGGATCGCGACCAACCTGATCGGCCGTTACCGACGCACCGAGCTGAGGCAGTTGCGTCTGCTGGCCCGGACTGGCGCGGATCCAGTGATCGAGCCGTTCACGGAGCGAGTCGACGCCGCAGTGAGCGCGGACAGTGCGAAGGCGCGACTTGGTGCCGCGCTGGCCAGACTGCCTGCGGCGCATCGCGATGCGCTGCTCCTGATCGCTTGGGGCGGCCTGACGTACGAGCAGGTGGCGATGGCGATGGATGCACCGATCGGCACCGTGCAGTCGCGGATCAGCCGGGCGCGGCGCAAGCTCCGGCAGTCGCTTGGTGACCTTAATCGCGGCCGAGGGTAGACACGCAGACTGAACGAGATTGACCTGCTGACTCAACTGCGCGACGAGGTACCGCTCTCCGAGCCGTCGCCAGCTGTTGAGCATGCTTTCGTCCGGTCGCTGCGGGCCGGGCAGGTCGCCGGAGCCACGCATTACCCGGGCTGGCGGCCTGCACGCTTGGTGGTGGCCGCAGCTGTGGTCGCCTCGACCGCCGTCGTGGCGGCCGAGTCCTGACCGAGCGGCTTGAGCGGGCACGATAGCGTGCCACCACGCGGCAGAGTCGCTCCCAGCGGGGCTGCGCTCCGTCACGTCCCGCCGCCCGCGCTGCATCTTGGCCGCGCCCGCACCGAGGCACAACTGGTGGACTACGCGACCAGGTCGGCCGCCGCCGCGGCCGCCAACGTCCCCGGCCCGCATGAATGGGTCTACGTGAAGACTGAGGACGCGCAGTCTTCGGCGGGCGGCGGCGGATTCCTGTTCGGGCCTCCCGACGAGCGATTGATCGGACAGGAGTGGACCGGTCGACCAGCGATGTTCGCCGGTTCTGCACCACCATCTCGAGTTCAGCCCTGGCGCTCCGGGCACCACTCCCGGGGCTGGAAGAGCATCAGCCCTTCGTACCGATCGCTGCCGACTGACCCGGCCAGGCTCAAGGTCATCATCCTTGCCAGTAACCGCAACCCGAAGATGCCGTGGTACGTCGGCCGCAACAAGGCCTACACGATCTTCAACGGGATATTCACTCTGATCTCGGACGGCCAGAGCGAGGGCACCTGGATCCCGCCCAAGCTGGAAGCGGCCATGTACCGGATCCTTGCCAGCCTTCCCGGCGTGCACTTCGATCGGGCCACGGACCTGGCCGGCCGCCATGGCATGGGCTTCTACATGCTGCCCGGCGGCTGGGAGAAGCAAGAACTAGTGATCAACCCGGTCACCTACGCCTACATGGGGTTCGAGTGGGTCGCGCTCAAGGCCCACACCGACGTCGGCACGGACGGGACCCGCCACATCCAGAAGGGCCAGGTGCTCGGCTGGGGCGCCCTCCTCAAGGTCGCTGTGTACGGAAGGCCGGCGCAGACTGCCCGTGAGGCCAGGCAAGCGCGCGCTAACAGACTAGAGCTACTCCATACTGGCGAGTAACGTAAGGGTTACTGCCGTTAACGCTGGAGGCCTCCGTGAGCACCTATGAGCACTACACGACGCCGGTTGCAGCAGGCACCTGGGATATCCCGGCGGCCGGGTCGGCGCGATTCAGCTGGGAGTACGACGACGGCCGGAGCCGGCTGCTCGACCTGTACCAGCGCGGCAAGGACAAGCAGTGGGATGCGGCCAAGCGGATCGACTGGTCCCTGCCGGTCAACCCGTTCAATGTGATGGAGCAAAGCGAGGAGCTGAACCCGATTTACGGCTCGCCGCAGTGGGACAAGCTGAACCAGCGTGAGCGAGATGAGTTGAGCCACCACCTCTCAGCGTGGCTATTCAGCCAGTTCCTGCACGGCGAGCAGGGCGCGTTGACGGTGGCTGCCCGGATCGTAGAGTCCGTGCCGGACATGGACTCCAAGTTCTACGCGGCCACCCAGACCATGGACGAGGCCAGGCACGTTGAGCTTTACGCCAGGTTCATGCGCGAGAAGATCGGGCTGTACTACCCGGTCAACCCCGACCTGGCCAAGCTGCTGGCCGACGCGCTGTCTGACTCCCGATGGGACATGCCGTACCTGGGCATGCAAGTGCTCATCGAGGGACTGGCGCTGGCCGCGTTCGGCGTGCACCGGGACTTGTCGAATAATCCGCTGGTCACCCAGCTACTGGCGTACGTGATGCAGGACGAGGCCAGGCACGTGGCGTTCGGGCGGCTTGCGCTGCGCGACTACTACAAGGAGCTGACCTCAGCCGAGCGGGCGGACCGCGAGGAGTTCATCGTCGAGGGCTGCTACCTGATGCGCAACCGGTTCACCGGCCGTGAGGTCTGGGAACGCATGGGCTTCGATGTCGAGGAGTGCGTCGCGTTCACCGAGCAGTCGCCGGTCCAGCAGGCGTTCCGGACGCTGCTGTTCTCCCGGATCGTCCCGTGCGTGAAAGACATCGGCCTGTGGGGACCCAAGGTGCAGCATGCGTACGCGGATCTCGGCGTGATCGACGCGGCCGATAGCGACCTCGACGTGCTCATGCGCGCTGACGAGGAACTGGCCGAAAAGATCGATCGGGAGAAGTACGCGGCCGAACTGGCCGCCCGCCACGGCGAGGTCAGCGACGCAATCGCACTCGCCGCCGGCGCCTCCTAGCTAGTCACCACAGGTCGCCGCCGGTCAGCACGTAGATGAACGGGACGAGCGGAATCAGGCTGAAGATCGCCCAAGCCAGCTTGGCCCCGCCAGAGATATCCCGGCGGCTGAACAGATCGATCCAGATAAGGACGACCGCCAGCGGATGGAGGAAGCACAGCAGAAGTTCGACAAGCTTCTTCATCTCTCCAAAGTACTCGGCCGCGGTGCCCGGCTGTCGGCCTGCCACTACGATCGCCTGGTGAGCGATCCTGAGTTGCGCAGGTTCCCGCCCGGTTTCGTCTGGGGCGTGGCGACGGCCGCCTACCAGATAGAGGGCGCAGTGGCCGAGGACGGCCGGGGTGTGTCGGTCTGGGACACCTTCTGCCGCCAGCCTGGCGCGATCAAGGACGGACAGACCGGCGATGTCGCCGCTGACCACTATCACCGCTGGGCTGAGGATGTAGGGCTGATGGCCGACCTCGGCATCGGCGCCTACCGATTCTCCCTGGCCTGGCCGCGCATTCAGCCGGACGGATCGGGCCAGGCAAACGAGGCCGGACTCGACTTCTACGACCGGCTCACCGACGCCCTGCTGGCCCATGGCATCTCTCCGATGCCGACCCTCTACCACTGGGACCTGCCGCAGCCGCTAGAGGACGCCGGCGGCTGGATGACGCGTGATACCGCGTATCGGTTCGCTGACTATGCCGCACTCGCAGCAGCACGTCTCGCCGACCGCATCCCGCTGTGGATCACGCTAAATGAGCCATTTGTCGTGACAGCGTTCGGTTACGCGCTCGGCATCCACGCGCCCGGCAAGGCGCTGATGCTGGATTCGCTCGCAACCGCCCATCACCAGTTGCTCGGCCATGGCCTCGCCGCGGTGGCCTTGCGCGCGGCCGGGGTCAGCGAAGTTGCGATCACGAACAACTACTCCCCCGCCTGGCCGGCCAGCGACAGTCCAGCCGACCTGGCTGCGGCAGCCGCGTACGACGTGCTGCACAACCGGATGTTCACCGATCCGGTACTGCTGGGCCGGTATCCGGACCTGTCCGCGTTCGGCATCGGCCCGGACGGTCTCGGCTGCGTGCAGGACGGCGACCTGGCCCTTATCAGCCCGCCGATCGACGCGCTCGGCGTGAACTATTACAACCCCACCCGGTTGTCTGCCCTGCCAGACTCGCCGCTGCCGTTCCAGCTGGAGCCGATCTCCGGGTATCCGGTGACCAACTTCGGCTGGCCGGTCGTCCCGGCCGGGCTGACAGAGTTGCTCACCACGCTCAAGGACCGGTATGCGGACCGGCTGCCGACGGTATACATCACCGAGAATGGCTGCTCGGTGGCCGATGAGCCGGATAGCGACGGTCTGGTGGACGACCAGCCGCGAATCGCCTACCTGGACGCGCACATCCGGGCTGTTGCCGATGCCATCACGGCGGGCGTGGACGTGCGCGGCTACCTCGTCTGGTCGCTGATGGACAACTTCGAGTGGAGCGAGGGCTACCACCAGCGCTTCGGCCTCGCATATGTCGATTTCGAGACCCAGCGCCGGACCCCGAAAGCGTCGTTCGCCTGGTTCCGCGACCTGATTGCCGCCCACCGTTAGTACGCCAACGCGGGCGTTCCCCGAACCCAGGAGCCGTCGGTCAGAGCCGACGCCATGAAGTGAGCGACGTCGGCGCGAGAGATCTTGCGCCCGCCTGGTGGCGGGTACTCGGGCTGGACCCGGTAGTGGCCGGTAACCGGCGTATCCACGAGCCGGGACGCGCGCACCATCGTCCACTGCAAGTCGGTGGCCGCGACAATTGCCTCCATCCCGCGGACGTCCGCGAACGTCTTGGCCAGCAACCGCGGCAGGACCCACTTGGTGAGCCTGCCCATGTTCGGATCGCCTTGGATGAAAGCACCGGCCGCAGACATGGAGATCAGCCGCCTCACGCCTGCCTTGTCCATCGCGACGACAATGTTCTGCGCGGCGGTGGTCAGCAGAGCCGGCGTCTTCGCGCCACGCGGGCCCAGCGCGGACAGCACCGCGTCCGCCCCGGCTACCGTCTCGGCCACCGCATGGCCATCGGTGGCATCGCCTTGTATCACGGCGAGGCCTGCGGCCAGGCCAACTGACTGCGGATTGCGGACCAGCGCGCGCACGTCGTGTCCTGAGTCCAGCGCCCAGGTGAGCAGATGGCCGCCGATCCGGCCGCTGGCGCCGAGTATCGCGAGTTCCATGTCAGTTCCCCTCTGTCAGCGGTGCATGCTCGGTTGCCGCGCCGCCGCCCCGGCCCTCTGGTGTCGTCCGGTCTGCTGCCCGGGCTGGCGAGCGCGAACAAGACGAGCGCGTAGCAGCCAAGCGCCAGCGCCGTGCACGCTGCCATTGCCATCGAGGCTGCGGCACGCTGGCTGCCAACGAAGCTGGCGCCGCTCACGCTGGCGCCTATCATGCACAGCAGCGCGATCACGGCGGGGATGGCGAGCACCGGCGAGCGCAACCCGATTGCCCGGATCGCGGCGGCGAGCGAACCGACGACGATCAGCAGGCCGAGAACCGCGTGCACAGCTAGGGCCGCAGGTCCATGCGATACCGCACGGCCGATCGCCTGCACGATCCCGGCGCCCCGGTCGGCGTGCGGGATGGTCGCATCCAGGTTCACCGACATGCCCAGCAGCAACTCGCACAGCAGCGCTATCGAGACGGCGAGTGCCTGCGACCGGAGCGCACGCCGCTCCCGCCCAGCAACCTTGGCCCGGTTGGTGTGCTCCGACTCAGGCATCGAGGTTTCCCCCCTCGTGCGAGCCGATGAGGGCGCCGCTGTTGTCCGGCGGACCGGTATCGCCGATTGAGTCTGCCGCGCGGCCCTTCGCTGTGCGGCGCCGCCCCACGCCGGCCGGCCATGCCAGCATGAGCAGCCCGCTGAGGCCGAAAACGCCGACGTTGAACCACAACGTCCGCTCCACTGAGCTTACGAAGTCGAGCGAGACCGCGGCAGTCCCGGCGGCGGCAAGCTCCCGGTGCGTGCCAGCTGGCAGGGCGGCAGCGGCTCCACGCGGCTGGCAGGACGCGGGCAACACAGTCGGGTCAGCGGCGACCAGCCGGTCATGCAGGCACACGCCGAACTGGTGCACAACCGCGCCGGCATCGGCTGCGGGCAGCCCGGCCGAGACGAGGCCCGTTCGCAGGTGCGGCGCGACATCCGCTGCGGCTGTCGCGGCCTGACTGCCGAGCATCCCGAAGAAGATCACGCCGATCACCGCGATGCCGATCGAGTTACCTACCTGGAGGCCGGTGTTGAACACGCCGGACGCCGAGCCCGCGTGCTGGCCGGGTACCCGCGCCAGCACGATGTCGGCGAGCGGCGCGATGACCGCGCCCAGGCCCAGACCGGCAGCGACCAGGCCCGGTACCAGATCCCAGGTCGTCACGCCCACGCCGTAGTGGTGCACGATTCCGATGATCGCGGCCATGCCCGCCGCGATGACAAGCGCACCGACCACGGTCACCCCGCGGCCGAAACGAGGTGCCAGCCGTGCCGCCGCACCGGAGGCGATCAGCACGCCAATCGAGAACGGCAAGAACGTGAGTCCCGCATGCAGGGCCGTGAATCCGAGGCCGAGCTGCAAGAACAGGGTCAGCACCAAGCCGAACGACGCGATCCCGAGGAAGAAGGTAACGGCAACCGCCATGCCCACGCTGAATGCGCGCTCCCGGAACAGGCTGAGCTCAACCAGCGCAGAGCCGTCCCGGCGTGATTTTGCCCGCTCGTAGATCACGAATAGCGCGAGGACCGGGGCGGACACCGCCATCGAGACGAAAGTCCAAGTCGGCCAGCCGAGCTGGCGGCCCTGCACGAGCGGGTACAACAACAGCAGCAGCGCCGCGCTGATGAGCGCCACGCCTACCGGGTCAAGCTTCGGCGGCCGAGGCGCCCGCGACTCACGGACCAGCACGGCCGATGCGACCACGGCGATGATCCCCACCGGCACGTTGATGAGGAAGATCGGCCGCCAGGTCAGCCCGAACAGGTTGTGCTGGATCAGCAGGCCGCCAAGCAGGGGGCCGCTGACAGTGCCGAGGCCTGCGGTGATGCCAAAGCCAGCCAGCGCCTTGATCCGCTCGGCGGGCGGGAAGATCACCTGGATCACCGCTAGTACCTGCGGAACCATGATGGCTCCCATGGCGCCCTGCACGACGCGGCTGGCGATCAGCATGCCGGGGCTCTGCGCTGCGCCGCAGAGGGCTGACATCAGCGTGAACCCGATCACGCCGATGAGGAACAGTCGCTTACGGCCGAAGGTATCGCCGAGGCGGCCGCCAGTGATCAGGAGCAGCGCGTAGGCGAGGGTGTAACCGGCGAGTGCCCACTGCACGTCGGCATAGCTGGCGTGCAGGTCCCGCTGGATCGACGGGATCGCAATGTTCACGATAGACACGTCAAGCAGGTTCATGAATGCGGCCAGCAGCAGGATGGCAAGTGTCAGCCACCGCCGCGGGTCAGCCACGTCGCCAGAGGTGGGCTGAGGTGTCAGTATCTGAGAGTCGGTAGCCATCGCAGTTTCTCCGGTCAGGAAGGCAGATCGTGATTACATAACCAACCTAGCGTCTTGGATTGCTATTGTCTAGGCAACTTAACTATTAGGAGCCCTAGGGATGACCGAGAACGTGTCCAACGGCCCGGGCGAGACAGCACCTGAGCCGGATGCGGCTGGGGCAGGCGGCCAGTCATGGCAGGTGCCCTGGGCCGAGGAGACCGTCTGGGAGGCCCCGTGGGCGGCAGGTGAGCAGGCTTCGGGCTGGAGCCCGGAACGGCGCCTTCTCGCCATGGCCTTCGCCGTGGCGGTCCGGAAAACTGGGTCGCTGATGCAGGTCATGGGTCAGGCCGCAGCTGACCGGATCGGCATCAACGCGACCGACCTGAACTGCCTGAACATACTCAGCTTCAGCGGGAGCATGACGGCGGGCGACCTGGCGAGGGCGACCGGCCTGACCACCGCGTCGATCACCGGGGTCATCGATCGGCTGGAGGCAGCGGGCTTCGTCAGCCGCGAGCGGGATGCGACTGACCGCCGGCGCGTGGTCGTCAGCATCTCACTCGACCGGGCCTTGCGTGAGGTGGCTCCCGTATTCGCGCCGATGGTCGCCGACTGGCAGCGCCTTGCGAGCCGCTATTCCGATGATGAACTGCGCCTGATCGTCGAGTTTTACGACCACATGGAGCAGATCATTCGCAAGCACCTGGGTAGGCTCCGCGAAGGGGCCTAGCTGGGCATGCGCACGGAATCAGGCTGCGTGCAGCCTGATTTACATGCCGTGCAATGATCCTGTCAACGCAAAGTTGAAGTCTCTATATTGTTATACTGACTGCATCATGATACTGACTGCCGGATCTGACGCGCTCACCGAGTCGCGTCCGTCACTGCGCGAACGGAAGAAGCTGGCCACCCGCCGGGGCATCCGGCGGGTCGCCCTCGACCTGATCGCAGCGCGGGGCTTTTCGCATGTCACCGTCGAGGACATAGCAGCGGCCGCAGATGTCTCGCCGC
Source organism: uncultured Actinomycetota bacterium (assembly GCA_963787665.1). GTDB lineage: Bacteria > Actinomycetota > Actinomycetes > Streptosporangiales > Streptosporangiaceae > JAJYUU01. Next base: position 542,903 of record CAWBDZ010000011.1, on the reverse strand, counting down.
GAACCTTCTTCAACTACTTCCCGTCCAAGGAAGCGGTCCTGTTCGGGGCGGATCCCGGCCGGGCCGAGGAAATGCGCGCGCGGCTGGCCCACGACCTGCCCGGGCGCAGCGCCCTGGACGTGCTCCGCACGGTTCAGGTGGAGCACGCACGCAAATTTGCCAGCGAGCTCGCGGAGCTTGGCGGCGACCCGATCCGCTGGGTCACGCAGATGAAGGCCGCGCACGCCGACCCCCAGTTGCGAGCCGCGCAGGCCGCGCACCTGGCGCAGATTGAATCCGCCATCGCCGGTGGCCTTGCAGATCGGCTCGGATCCGATCTCGACCGTGATCCCTATCCAATGCTGCTCGCGTGTACAGCTACCGGCATCCTTCGCGCGACTATGTCGTTCTGGGCAGCCGCTGGCGGCGTTGTGCCCCTAGAGCAACTCACCGACGCGGCATACCAGGCCCTCGCCGAGGGCTTGCCTGAGAACGACGCGCTGCGCGTCCTCGTGCCGCGAGCGGATGCTGCGGCCGAGCCGGTCCGAACTGGGCCGAACTCCGCAAGTCCAGTAGGAAGGACGACCTCAGATGAGCTTGTCTAGCTCCGCCGGGGATACATCGCCGCGGCACGCCGGAGCTAATGGCGCAGCGCCCGCGGTTGCAACCGGGCCAGGCGATGGCAACGGCGCGCTGCCAGGACTGAGCCGCCGTTCGGTGCTGCTGATTATTGGCGCTCTTATGCTCGGCATGCTGCTCGCGGCGCTGGACCAGACCATCGTCTCTACTGCGCTCCCGACGATCGTCGGTGACCTCAAGGGCGGCTCGCACATCGCCTGGGTGATCACGGCGTATCTGCTGGCGACCACGGTGTCGACCCCACTGTGGGGCAAACTCGGCGACCAGTACGGCCGGAAGGTCTTCTTCCAGGCAGCGATCGTGATCTTTCTCGTCGGCTCGGTGCTGGCAGGCCTTAGTCACTCCATGTTCGAGCTCATAGCCTTCCGCGCGCTGCAGGGCCTTGGCGCCGGCGGCCTGATGGTAGGCGCCCAGGCGATCGTCGGCGACATCGTCTCGCCGCGAGAACGCGGCCGCTACGTAGGTCTGTTCGGCGCTGTCTTCGGCGTGTCCAGCATCGTCGGGCCCCTGCTCGGCGGCGTGTTCGTGGACAACCTGACCTGGCGGTGGATCTTCTACATCAACGTGCCGATCGGTATCGTCGCGCTGATCGTGGTCGCCAGCCAGGTACCGGGCACGCTCAGCCGGGTGCATCACGTGATCGACTACATCGGCACCATTGTGCTAGCCCTCGCCGCCACCTCGTTCATCCTGCTGACCAGCCTGGGCGGCACAACATACCCCTGGAGCTCGGCGCCTATCTGGATCCTCGGCGTCAGCGGCGTGCTGCTGGTCGGGGTGTTCGTGCTGGTCGAGCGCAGGGCCAAGGAGCCTGTGCTGCCACTGCATTTGTTCCGGCTGCGGGCGTTCTGGGTGACCAGCGTCGTCGGCTTTATTGTCGGCTTCGCGATGTTCGGAGCGATCACCTACCTCCCGGCGTTCTTTCAGGTCGTCCGCGGCGTTTCTCCGACGTTGTCCGGGCTGCAGTTGCTGCCGCTGATGGCCGGGCTGCTGCTCGTGTCCATCGGCTCCGGACAGATCATCAGCCGGACCGGCAAGTACCGCTTCTGGCCCATCGCGGGAACCGCGGCCATGACGCTCGGCCTGTACCTGCTGTCGCTCATGGGCGTCACCACGCCGACCGTCCTGGACTCGCTCTACATGCTCGTGCTCGGCATGGGCATCGGCGGCGTGATGCAGGTGCTGGTGATCATCGTGCAGAACGCGGTACCGCATAGCGAACTGGGCGTCGCCACGTCAGGCGCGACCTTCTTCCGGTCGATCGGCGGCTCTTTCGGCACGGCGATCTTCGGCGCCATCTTCGCCAATGTGCTGATCGGTAACCTGGCCAAGCATCTGCATGGCGTGCCCCTGCCTTCGGGGTTCTCCAGCGCGGACGTCACGCCGGCCCTGCTGTCGCACCTGCCTGCGGCGATCCATGCCGGGTTCGTGGCCGGCTACGCCGAGTCGATCCAGACGGTCTTCATCGTGGCCGTCCCGATCGCGGCGCTTGCCTTCGCAGTCAGCTGGCTCATCCCGCAGGTCGAGCTCAAAAAGTGGTCATCGCCGGAGCGGGCACCGACAGCTGAGCCAGGAACCGGTACGGACTTGGATCTGGTGCTGGACGCTACGGCCGACTGATGGCGGCGCCGAGGCTGACGCACCCGCTGGACCCGCTGACTGCTGCCGAGATCAGCCGGGTGACAGCCACGCTGCGGTCTGCGAAAGGCATGGACGCGCGCTGGCGTTTCGCAGCGATCGAACTAGCCGAGCCTGCCAAGGACGAGCTCGCGGCCGACCTTCACCGCATCAGCCGGATGGCAACGGTGGTCTGCTGGAACACCGCCGACGGGCGCGCATACCGGGCGCTGGTATCGCTTGATGACAACAGCGTGACTCGCTGGGACCACTTGCCCGGGCAGCAGCCGAACATCACGGTGGACGAATGGCACGAGTGCGACGAGATGCTTCGCGGTCACCCGGCCGTCATCGACGCGCTGGCCCGGCGGGGCATCACCGATCTGAGCCGGGTGCTGACGGATGTCTGGGCGTATGGCGCGGACCTGGTGCCGGAGCGGTATCGCGGCTTGCGGCTGGGCTGGGCGGACGTCTGGGCGCGGGCCAGCGCGGATGGCAACCCGTATGCGCATCACATCACCGGCTTGCACCCGGTCGTAGACCTGAACCGGATGGAACTGCTCGAGCTCGAGGACAGCCGGGCGGCTGAAGGCGGGGCCGGGCGGCCGGACGTCACCGGCGAATACCTGCCCAGGCTGCTCCCTGGTGCGCCGCGTGCGGTCAGCCCGCTGGAAGTGAGGCAGCCCGCTGGGGTCTCATTCACCCTGGAGGGGCGGCTGCTGCGCTGGCAGAACTGGGAGCTAAGGCTTGGTTTCAACCACCGCGAGGGCCTGGTCCTTTTCGCCGTCGGCTTCCGTGACGGCGGCCGGCTGCGCTCCATCGCGCACCGGATGTCATTCGCCGAGATGATCGTGCCGTACCGGGACACGACGGCCGATCACTACCGGCGGACAGCATTCGACATCGGTGAGTGGGGCCTGGGATTCATGACTACCTCGCTTGAACTCGGCTGCGATTGTCTCGGTGAAACGCGTTACCTCGATGCGGTGGTGCACGACTCGCGCGGTGAGCCGCGCACAATCCGCAACGCCGTCTGCATTCATGAGGAAGACGACGGGATCTTGTGGAAGCACGTCGATGAGCGCACCGGCGCCGAGGTCCGCCGGGCTCGCCGGCTGGTTGTCTCATTCCACGTCACCGTCGCCAACTACGAGTACCTGGTCTACTGGCGCTTTTACCAGGACGGCAACATCGAGTGCGAGGTACGCGCGACCGGGATCATGGTCACATCGTTCTTCCCGCCAGGCCGGCCACCTGCCACCGGCGCCGTCGTGGACCAGCGCACCTACGCCCCCTTTCACCAGCACTTCATCGTGGCCCGGCTGGACCTGGACGTGGACGGACGGCAGAACACGGTGTTTGCCACCGACTCCCGGGCTCTGCCGGCCGGCCCGGACAACCCCTATGGGCTGGCGCTGGTCACCGATGAGACGCCGCTGCGGACCGAGGCCGAGGGCAGGCAGGACATTAGCTGGCAGACCCAGCGCAGCTGGAAAGTCGCGGCGTCGGTTAGCCGGAACGGTATCGGCCAGGCGCCGGCCTACAAGCTGGTGCCAGCAGGCAGCTTTCCGGCGATGATCGATCAATCCTCGCCGGCGCGCAGCCGGCCAGAGGTCATCGGGCATGCGCTGTGGGTCACGCCGTACCATCCGGACGAGCGCTGGCCGTGCGGCGAGTTCCCGAACCTCAGCGCGGCCGACGAAGGGCTGCCAGTTTGGACCGCGGCGGACCGGCCGATCGCGGACACCGATGTCGTGCTCTGGTACGTCTTCGGCCTGCACCACATCACCAGGCCGGAGGACTGGCCGGTGATGCCGACGGACCGGACCTCCTTCTGGCTGAAGCCGTGGGGATTCTTCGACCGTAACCCGGCCCTCGACGTGCCGCCGAGCCCACACCAGCACCAGAGTTGGCACTAGATTGCGGTCTCATGACAAGCGATCCGGCCAATCAGGACGTCGTGGAGATATACACAGACGGCGCATGCAGCGGCAACCCTGGTCCGGGCGGCTGGGGCGCGGTGCTGACCAATCGCGGCAAGACGCGGGAACTGTCCGGTGGCGAAGCTGCCCCGACCACGAACAACCGGATGGAGCTGATGGCCGCGATCCAGGCGCTGGAGGCCCTCACCCGCCATTCTGTCGTCAGCTTGCACACCGACAGCAGCTACCTGCGCAACGGGATCACCAGCTGGCTGCCAAGCTGGAAGCGCAATGGATGGCGGACGGCCAGCAGGCAGCCGGTCAAGAATGAGGACCTGTGGCGGCGCCTGGACGCCGCCGCGGCGCGCCACGACGTCCGATGGCTCTGGGTCAAGGGCCACGCCGGGAATCCGGGGAACGAGCGGGCTGACGCGCTGGCCAACCGCGGCATGGCGCAGGCCGTGGCCAAGTCACGGCGTTAGCGCGGCGAAGAAGGAAAACTCGCCCTGGCAAGGCAGCTGCCTCGCCAGGGCGAGCCTGATGACCGGTCCCCCCGGATTCATCTGAATGGGTCCCCCACTACACAGGATGACACAGCTGTTACAGGCGGTTGGAGGAGGGGCCCTTGTTCCGCCCTTCTATTTCGGCTCAGCCAGGCCTTTCCGGAGCGGCCGGGGAGGGCTGCCACACCTGACACAGGCGGCCGGCACTACCGAGCTGGTCGGCTCGGCCATCAAGGTGCACGGATGGATGACATCCGCGGCTGTTCAGCGGCACGGCACGGGCGTGCTGCGCATTGTCGCTAATTACCTGTTTGTCTATCCGGTGCAGCAGCCTAGCCCTGTTCGCGGCGCAGGCTTGCCAGCTCTGATCCAATAGAGCGCATGGAACGCCTGGACCAACAACTGGAATTCATCGCGCAAGCAGGACGGCTGAAGGGCGTGCAGCGACAGACCATGCTGACCGAACCAGCCCGGCGCGAGAACTCCGCCGAGCATTCGTGGCACCTCACCATCATGGCGATGGCGCTGGCCGAGCACGCGCCGGCCGGCACCGACCTGACCCGGGTCGCCGCGATGCTAGCGGTCCACGACCTAGTCGAAATCGACGCCGGCGATCTGTTCGTCTACGCAGGCGACGCAGCCCAGGCGACGCAGCGCACTGCCGAGCGGGCCGCCGCGGACCGGATCTTCGCACTGCTGCCGGCCGACCAGGCGCGCCGGTTCCGCCAACTCTGGGACGAATTCGAAGAACGGCACAGTCCGGAAGCAAGGTTTGCCAGAGCACTGGACCGCTTTGCGCCGATGCTGGAGAACGTGAAAGCCCGCGGCGGCACCTGGCGAGAGCACGGTGTCAGTGCTGAGCAGGTCCTGGAGAATGTCAGGCTGATCGAGGAAGGCTCGGCTGACCTCGGGCGGTTCGCCCGGTCGATGATCGGCCGGGCGGTAAGTGACGGGATCCTTGCCCCTGCTGCCGCCGACTCTGGCGACGATACGTCACAGAACGCCGCCAGCCTGCCATCTGCTGGCATCTGAGGTGCCAGCCGAGCGACGCGCGATTGCGGTCGTTTTCTTGCTCTTCGGGGCTGACACCGGCACCTTCGCATCCCGACTCCCCTGGATCGCCGGGCGGCTGCACCTGAGCAGCGGCCTGCTCGGCGTCTGTGTCGGCCTGATGATGGGCATCGGAGCGACGGTCACGATGCCGTTCGCGGCTCGGGTCGTGCACCACTACGGTCCGCGGGCATCGACCAGAGTCATGATCGCCGCCACCGGCGCCGCGCTCGCACTCCCTGCGTTTGCAACCGATGCGCTGGTGCTTAGCGCAGTGATGCTGCTAACCGGCGCGATCTACGGCACCTGCGACAACGCCATCAATGCGCAAGGCGTCGAGGCTGAACAACGCATCGGCAAATCAATCATGTCCGGCCTGCACGGAATGTGGAGCGTGGGCGTGCTGGCCGGTGCGCTACTCGGATCGCTGGCTGCTCGCGAGCACGTCAGTCCGCGGGTTCAGTTCATCGTCGTGGGTGCGGTCATCGTCGCTGGCGGCGTCGCCGCGACTTCCTTTTTCGCGGGCTCGCGGCCCGTAGCTGGCGACGCGCCCGACATCGTAGTGCCGAAGTTCGCCTGGCCACGAGGCATACTCCTGCCGATCGCCCTGGTCGGGTTTGCTTCCATATTCGTGGAGGTCGCCGGGAACGACTGGTCAGCCGTCTTCATGCGCTGGGTGATGCATGCCAGCCAGGCGCAGGCGGCGCTGGCCACCGCGGTCTTCGCCGGATCAATGGCCGCAGGCCGGCTCTGCGGCGACGCGGTGATCCGGCGCACCGGCCCCGCGTTGAGCATGCGATATTGCGGGGTCGCAAGTGTAGCGGGTTGCTTGCTCGTTGCCCTGAGCCCGACTGCCTGGGCAGCGCTGTTTGGGTTCATGCTCATTGGCCTGGGCGTGTCAGTCGTGATTCCGCTGGTCTTCGCCGCCGCCGGGCACTCCGGCCCCAGCCCAGCCCTCGGCGTTGCCGGAGTTGCCACGATCAGTTACGGTGCAGGGCTTGCTGCACCGAGCGCTATGGGCGGCATCGCCGACCTGGCCTCCTTGCGGGTTGCGTTCGCCGCCGCCGCACTGTTGTCGTCGGCAGTCGTGTTCGGATCCGGGTTGCTGGGCCGGACTCCCGTCTCCAGTGCGCGCCTGCAAGACCCGCTGCAGCCAGTCAGAAGAAGATCAGCTTGACGGCCGAGATGACCCCGATGAGGACGACGAAGATGCGCAGCGCGAGCGGCGGAAGCCGCCGGCCGATACCGGGCGCCCACCACGCCACCCAATGTCGAGCCAATCGCGATCAGCAGCGCAACGAGCCAGTCGACATGGGCGAATGCCACATAGACAATAGCTGCCGTGCCGTTGACGACCGTGACCAGCACGTTCTTCGCACCATTCACGCGCTGCAGGGACTCGTTCAGGAAAGTACCGAGCAGGCCGATGACGAGGACGCCCTGGGCCGCGCCAAAGTAGCCGCCGTAGCTGGCCGAGAGAAACACGCCCGCGCCCAGGACTGGGCCGGTCCGCTCTTCGCCCGGCCGGCCGCTGCCGTCGTCCCCGGCCCGTCGCTGCCGTCGGGCGCTGATCCGGCCGCTGAGCCAGGGTTGTATCACGACTAGCACGCACGAGATCAAGATCAGCACCGGAACGATGACCTTGAACGAGGAGGACGGCAAAGACAGCAATGCGATCGCGCCGGCCACCGAGCCAGCAGCGGCGATCAGGCCGAGCCGGATGAGCCGGGTCCGCTGGCCGGTGAGTTCCCGCCGGTACCCGACCGCGCCGCTGATGTTGCCGGGGACCAGGCCGACGTTGTTGGACACATTCGCGACCACCGGCGGGATGCCGAACGCCAGCAACGTCGGGAAGGTGATGAGCGACCCGGAGCCGACGACGGCGTTGACCGCACCTGCGGCACCGCCGGCTGCGAAGATCGCGAGTGCCTCAGCCGGTCCCACGAGTTCCCCGCACGTCCATGATCGTAGACGAGGCTACCCAGACCCGGTCAGATCAGGGCAGGCGCTAGGCGGCAGGCAGCAGGTCAGGATAGCGGCATCGCGCGCGCCGACCAGCGCGACGCCCGTCGCTCAACCCGCAGCGGGACACCGAAGCAGCGGGACAGGTTCCGCTCGCTGAATACATCGGCCACCGGGCCGGCGGCCAGCACGGCGCCTTTGCGCAACAGCATCGCGTGCGTGAAGCCCTCGGGTACTTCCTCAACGTGGTGGGTGACCAGCACCATCATCGGTGAGCGCGGATCGCGCAGCAGCTCGGCGATGCGCTGGACCAGGTCCTCCCGGCCGCCAAGATCCAGGCCAGCGGCAGGCTCATCGAGCAGCAGTAGCTCCGGGTCCGCCATCAGGGACCGGGCGATCTGGACCCGCTTGCGCTCGCCTTCCGACAGCGAGGCGAACCTGCGCCTGATCAAGTGCGCGCAGCCAAGGGCGTCAAGCAGCTCGACCGCCCTGGTGACATCGAAGGAGTCGTAATCCTCGGCATTCCGGCCGAGTGTTCCGTATGCGGCGGTGAGTACCAGGTCAATGACCTTCTCGGTGGGAGGTACCTGGTCGGCGATAACCGCACTGGACATGCCGATCCTGGTCCGCAGGTCAGCGATGTCCGCTTCGGGCAGCGGCTCGCCTAGTATTTCGACGGTCCCCTGAGTCGGCGCGAGCAACGTTCCGGCTACCTGCAGGAGAGTGGTCTTCCCGGCTCCGTTCGGCCCGATGACCACCCAGCTCTCGTCACTGTGCGCAGTCCAGTCCACGTCGCGAAGCAGTGTCGACCTGTCGTATCGGACCGTTACCCCGCGCAGCCGCAGTACCTCAGCCGCCATCCGGTTCCCTTCCACCGCCGCCAATCTCAGCTTGAACTTACGGCATGAACTGTCGTGCGACAGGCCCGGGCAGCTAACGCTGCTGGCGCACTGCGAGGAGTGCTGCCTGGGTGCGGTCCGCAACGCCGAGCTTGGCCAGTACGGCGCTCACGTGCGTCTTGATTGTCTTCTCCGACACGCCGAGAATCTTCGCGATCTCGCGGTTCGACCGGCCGTCGGCGAGCAGCGTGAGCACCTCCCGTTCCCTGGCGGTCAGCGCGGCCATGCCGCGGACGCCGCCTGCCGAGCGTGCCGTCATGAGGCTGGCGGCACCGGGCGCGAGCACTGTGTGGCCGTCGTGCACCGACCTGATGGCGCGTACTAGCGCATCGGGGTCAACGTCCTTGTACAGGAAGCCCACGGCGCCAGCCTGCAATGCAACCGCCGGACTAGCGGGACCGGCCGCACTGGTCAGCACGAGCGTCTTGGTCCGCAGACCGCGCTCGCGCAACTCGGCCAGCACCCCGAGGCCGTCCAGCACCGGCAGCTTCAAGTCGAGCAGCAGCACGTCCGGATCATGAAGCACGGCGAGGCTGACTGCCTCGGCGCCGTCCGCAGCCTCGCCGACCAGCGTGATGTCGTCCTGAACCTCGAGCAGCACAGCCAGGCCTTGCCTGACTACCGGATGGTCGTCGGCGATCAGCACGGTGATGCTGCTACCCACCGCGGCCCGCCTCACTCTCGCCGTCCGCGAGATGCCGGGGCTTTCCGGGGCGGAGCCCGCCGTTTGCCGGGATACTCAGCCGGACAGTGGTCCCGGCGCCCGGCGCCGAGGCCACCGTCAGCTTGCCGCCGGCGGACGTCGCGCGTTCGCGCATGGAGGCAAGGCCGAGGCCGGACTGAATCGTCGCGGCGTCGAAGCCGTTCCCGTCGTCGCGGACCTCGAGTACGACGCGGCCGTTCCGCGCGGCCAGCGTGACCGTTACCGTCTTGGCACCGGAGTGACGGAGCGCGTTCCCGATGGCCTCCTGCGCCACTCGGTAGACGACGGTCTCGCGCTGCGGACCGAGCGCCGGCAATTCTCCGACGCTCACCCGGACGTCGGCTCCGTAGGTTCTTCCGGCCATCGCGGCGTAGCCGTACACCGAGCCGGCCAGGCCGCCGATGGCAAGCTCCGGCGGCGCCAGACCATCGATGACCGCGCGCAGCTCGGCATGCGCTTGCCCGGCCAGATCCGCCACGCTGCTGATCTCCTCGACAGCCCTGGCCGGGTCGCGGCCCACTAGCACTGCCGCGGCCCTGGCCTTGGCGCGCACGCTGAATAGCTTCTGCGAAACCGCGTCATGCAGGTCCCCAGCCAGCCGCGCGCGCTCTTGCAGCACCGACAGCTCGCGGCCGCGCTCATACAACCTGGCATTCGTGAGCGCGATAGCGGCGTGTGCCGCGAACAGGCTGACCAGTCGCTCGTCGCGCTCGGTGAACCCGCCTGGCACGGTTTTGCAGGCCGCGAAGATGAAGCCAAGGACCTGGTCACCTTCCTTGATTGGGACGCCCAGCACGTCGGTGAGCACCGGATGCGCGGCGGGCCAGCCCCAGAAACGCGGGTCCTGGCGGATGTCGGCGAGGCGAAGCGGCTTGCCTTCGCGGAGCATGACCGCCAGCATGCCGTGCTGTCGCGGCAGCGGTCCGATTGCCGTCTGCTGCTGCTCGGTAAGGCCGTCGACCACGAACTCTGCGAATGTGCCTGCTTCCCCCGGCACGCCCAGGGCCGCATAACGCGCGCTGGCTAGCGATCGGGCTGAGCGCACGATCATCTGCAGGACGTCGCGCACAGATAGCTGGCTGGCCACTGCAAGCACGACCTGGCTGACGTGCTGGAAGATCTCGTCCTGACCGGCGGAGCTGTCCGGACCGGTGTGCTGGCCCATGTCATGACGGTACCGGCCGGGCCGCCGATGCGAATCGGGCGCTGGTCCTAGGCCTAAAGTCGCAGGCCCAACCCGGCCCGCGGCCGATGTGCGCGGGCGAATTACTGCCTAGCGTCGATGCCATGACCGAATCTCCCGACGCAGATTCTCCCGACGCAATCGTGACGAGTTCGCCCGTGGCAATCGTGACCGGTGCCTCCCGCGGCCTTGGCTTCGCCCTCGCCGGCGGCCTGGCTGCGGCTGGCTACCAGCTGATCATCGACGCACGTGACGGCGCGGCTCTCAAGGCCGCCGCCGCAGAGATCCGCGCCCAGCATGACCTCCCGCGCCGTGCTGTGCGGCCACTACCGGGCGATATCACCGACGCCAGCCACCGGTATGCCCTGGCCGCTGCCGCGGCCGAACTGGGCGGCGCCAGCCTGCTGGTGAACAACGCCGGCACCCTAGGCGCGAGCCCGCTGCCGCCATTGGCCGGTTACCCGCCGGCCGCGCTGCTGGCCTCGTTCGAAGTCAACGTCGTCGCTCCGGTCGCCCTGACCCAGCTGGTGTTGCCAGACCTGCGCAGGCGCGGCGGCGCGGTGCTGAGCGTCACATCCGACGCTGCGGTCGAGGCGTATGCGGGCTGGGGCGGCTACGGTGCCGCTAAGGCCGCGCTCGAGCAGGCCTGCAACGTGCTGGCTGCCGAGGAACCCGCGGTGCGAGTGTGGTGGGTGGATCCTGGCGACCTGCGCACTCGCATGCACCAGCAGGCCTATCCCGGCGAGGACATCTCCGACCGGCCGCTGCCTACGACAGTGCTGCCCGGCTTCCTTCGGCTCATCGCCGAGCGGATGCCAAGCGGGCGGTACCGCGCCGCGGAACTTATGCCGGCAGGCGCCGCGTCATGACGGCATCACTCGAATTGCCAGCCATTGGCTTCGCGCTGCCGCCCGAACTTGAGGCGCACGAGCCGCCCGAGGCCAGGGGCAGGACAAGGGACGCGGTACGGCTGCTAGTGAGCCGGTCGGCCGCGGGCGAGGTGAGTCACCACGCCTTCACCGAGCTGCCAGACCTGCTGCTGCCCGGCGACCTGCTGGTGGTAAACAACTCGGCTACGCTGCCCGCCGCCGTGGCCCTGCCGAACCAGCTGAGCGTGCATTTTTCCACCGCGATGCCGGACGGCGACTGGCTGGTTGAACTACGGTCCGGCCGCGGCAGCGCTACCGTGCCGTTTAGCGGCGGCACGCCGGGCCAGCGATTCTGCCTGCCCGGCGGGGCTGTGCTGACCCTGACCGAGTCGTTCACCAGGCGGCTGTGGCGTGCACGGCTGTCTACCGCCGTCATTCCCTACCTGATGCGGAATGGCGAGCCGATCCGGTACTCCTACGTTCCGGTGCGCTGGTCGATCGACGCATACCAGACGGTATTCGCGATCAGGCCGGGCAGCGCCGAGATGCCGAGCGCCGCCAGGCCGTTCACGTCACAGATCGTGACGCGGCTCGTAGCCCAGGGCGTGACGATCGCGCCGGTGACCCTGCACACCGGCGTGTCCTCGCTTGAGGGCGGTGAAGATCCGTACCCGGAGAGCTACGAGGTACCGGCCGTGACCGCGCGGCTGGTCAACCTCACCAGGCAGCATGGGGGGCGAGTCATAGCGGCCGGGACTACGGTCGTGCGGGCGCTTGAGTCGGCCGCGGCGCGGCGCGGGCCCGATCGCTGCGGCCCGGTCGCCGCCTCGGCCGGGTGGACATCACATGTGGTGACGCCGCGGACCGGGGTGGCGGCTGTCGACGGGCTGCTGACCGGCCTGCACGAACCACGTTCCACGCACGTGTGGATGCTGGCGGCCTTCGCGTCAGCCGGACTGCTCAGCCGCTGCTACGCCGAAGCTGCCGATCGCGGCTACCGGTGGCATGAGTTCGGCGACGTCCACCTGTTGCTGCCCTAGGGCCGCTCTCGACGCCGCGCAGCGCCGTCCGGCCGGGCAGCGCTGTTGCACCCGGTCGCCCCGACGCCGCCACCGGTAGATAGCGTTAACAGCGCCATGTCCGGTCCGCAGATCACGCTGCTGGTGACCCTCACCGGCCGCGACAGGCCGGGGGTCACCTCCCGCCTGTTCAGCGCGCTGGCCGGGCACGATCTGACGGTCATCGACATCGAGCAGGTCGTTCTCCGGGGCCGGCTAGTGCTGGGTGTGCTGCTTGCCTGCACCGGCGCTCTCGACCTGACCGCGATCCACCAGCAGGTGACCGGCCTGGCCTCGGATATGGGCATGGAAGCCGAGATCACCACGGGATCGGGCGAGCCACCGCGGCTTCGCGGCCGGCTGCACGTGACTGTCCTCGGCGGTCCGCTTCAGCCCTCGGCTATCGCCGCGATAGCGGGCCGGATCGCCGCCAGCGGGGCCAACATCGACAGGATCACCAGGCTGGCCAGCCGTCCCGTTACCTGTATTGAATGTGAAGTCTCTGGTGCCGACCCGGCTTCGTTGCGAGCCACCCTGGCGCGCGACTCGGTCGAGCTGGGTGTTGATATCGCGGTGCAGCGAGCCGGCCTGCACCGGCGAGCCATGCGCCTGGTGGTCATGGATGTCGACTCCACGCTGCTGCAGGACGAGGCGATCGAGTTGCTAGCCGAGCGGGCGGGCTGCCAGGCCGAGGTCGCGGAGCGGACGGCAGCGGCAATGCGCGGCGATATCGACTTCACCGACGCGCTGCGCCAGCGGGTCGCGCTGTTGGCCGGACTGGACGGTGCCGTCATCGACGACGTGCTGGCCGTGCTCCGGCTGGCGCCCGGCGCCCGGACGCTCATCCGGACACTCAAGCGGCTCGGATACCGGTGCGGGGTGGTCAGCGGGGGGTTCACCCAGGTCACTGACTGGCTCACCGCGGAACTCGGGCTGGACTTCGCCGAGGCAAACACGCTTGAGATAGCAGGCGGCAAGCTCACCGGGCGGGTCGTCGGCCCGGTTGTGGACCGGGCCGGGAAGGAAAGCGCGTTGCGGCGGTTCGCCGCCGAGGCTGGCGTGCCGCTGAGCCAGACTGTCGCAGTCGGGGACGGGGCAAACGACCTCGACATGATCTCGGCCGCGGGTCTCGGCATCGCGTTCAACGCTAAGCCTGCCGTCCGCGATGCGGCTGACACCTCGCTGAGCGTGCCGCACCTGGATGCGATCTTGTATCTGCTCGGGATCTCCCGCGACGACGTGGAAGCGGCCGACGCGGAGGATGGCTCGCTGCCGCCTGGCACCGGCCAGCCTCACAGAGCCGAGGCGGACAGCCCGCCGAGACCGCAGCCGGGCGGCTAGGCCTGCGGTGCAGCAGCCTGCTGCCGCGGCGACCAGGACGCGACGACCTCGCCGTCCCCAGGAGACAGCTCTGGCCACCGGCCGGGCAGTGCGATTACCGCGATCGCGGCCGTGGGGAAATCGGGCTCGCTGCCTGTCAGCTGCGCGACCAGCCCGGCCGCAGCGGGGTTATGCCCGATGTACATCAGCGTCGTCACGGTGACCGGGGTCTGCCGGATGATATCCGCGACGTCCTCGCTGTCGGCGGCATAGAGCCGGGCGTCCGCGCTGAACTCGGGCTCGCCGCCGAGCGCTGCCGCAACGTGCTGCCAAGTCTGCCTGGTCCGCCTGGCAGCCGAGCAGATCACCATGTCCGGCCGGAAGCCAGCCGCAGCGAGCCAGGCACCAGCGGCGGCACTGTCGCGCTGGCCGCGCGGCCGCAGCGCACGCTCGAAGTCAGGTCCCCCCGGCAGCTCGCCTGCCTTGGCGTGCCGCATCACGATCAGCCGATGCCGCTCCCGCATTCCACTATCGTCCGCCACATCGCCGCCCGCTGTCTTGGCCGTCCGGAAACGCCCGGGTCACTGCCTTGGTCAGGCGGCGACCTTGTCGGCCGGGACTTCCGTTGCCGCGTCGCCGCCAGCGATCGACGTCGACCGGCGCTTGGAGATGATGACCGCCGTCACCACGATGGCGAAGGCAACGATCGCCACCGCGGCCCGCAGGCCGAGGTTCCCGGTGTACTCGACCACGCTGGTGGCGATCAGCAATGAAACCAGGTTCATCACCTTGATCAGCGGGTTGATCGCCGGGCCAGCGGTGTCCTTGAACGGGTCACCGACCGTGTCACCGATGATCGTCGCCTCATGCGCCTCGGAGCCCTTGCCGCCGTGATGCCCGTCCTCGACCAGCTTCTTGGCGTTGTCCCAGGCGCCGCCCGAGTTGGCCAGGAATACTGCCATTAGCGCGCCGGCTGCGATGGCGCCAGCTAGGTAGGAACCGAGCGGCGCGTAGCCGAACGCGAAGCCGACGGTGATCGGCATCAGCACCGCGAGCAGGCCGGGAGTGGCCAGCTCACGCAGCGAGTCCTTGGTGCAGATGTCCACGACTCGGCCGTATTCGGGTTTCTCGGTGTAGTCCATGATGCCGGGGTGGGTGCGGAATTGCTCCCGGACCTCGAAGACCACGCGGCCGGCGGCCCGGCCGACGGCCATGATCAGCAGGCCGGCGAAGAAGAACACCACGGATGCGCCGATGATCAGGCCGAACAGGTCGTTCGGGGCGTCAATACCCAGGCTGAACCCGTGCAGGTGCTTGGCCAGCAGCTCGGCCGTGACCTGGGTGCGGAACGCCCCGAACAGGGCAGTCGCGGCCAGTACCGCGGTCGCGATCGCGATGCCCTTGGTGATCGCCTTGGTGGTGTTGCCTACCGCGTCCAGCTTGGTCAGTACCTGGGCCGCCTCGCCCTCGACCTCGCCGGACATCTCGGCAATGCCTTGTGCGTTGTCCGAGACCGGGCCGAAGGTGTCCATCGACACGATCACGCCAACCGTGGTGAGCAGTCCGGTACCGGCTAGTGCCACCGCGAAAAGCGCGATCGTCGGGTTGCCGGTGCCCAGCAGGAATGCGCAGTACACCGCGCCCCCGATCAGCAGGGCCGAGTAGACCGCCGACTCCAGGCCGACCGCAATGCCGGACAGGATCACCGTGGCCGGGCCGGTCAGGGAACTCTCGCCGATCTCCTTGACCGGCCGCCGGTTGGTCTCGGTGAAGTAGCCGGTGAGGAGCTGAATGGCGCTGGCCAGCACCAGGCCGACCAGAACCGCGCCGATGGCCAGCAGCCGCGGGTTGCCGCTGTGGCGGGCAATCGCCGGGCCGACGTTGTGCAGCTCGCTGAACTTGGATGGCAGGTAGATGAATGCCGCGACGACGACCAGCACGAGCGAGATGAGGGCCGACGCGAAGAAGCCGCGGTTGATGGCGGTCATGCCGCTGCGGTCGTTCTGCCGCGGCGCCACGATGAAGATGCCGAAGACCGCTGTGATCACGCCGATCATGGGCACGATTAGCGGGAAGACCAGGCCTTCATTGCCGAATGCGACCTTGCCGAGAATCAGGGCTGCCACCAGGGTGACCGCGTAGGACTCGAACAAGTCGGCGGCCATGCCAGCGCAGTCGCCCACGTTGTCGCCGACGTTATCGGCGATGGTCGCGGCGTTGCGCGGGTCGTCCTCGGGGATGTGCTTCTCGACCTTGCCGACCAGGTCGGCACCCACATCGGCGGCCTTGGTGAAGATTCCGCCGCCGACCCGCATGAACATGGCGAGGAGGGCGGCGCCAAAACCAAAGCCCTCCAGCACGCTAGATGCGTTGCCCTTGTAGATGAGCACAACAACAGCCGCGCCGAACAGGCCAAGCCCGACCGTGAACATGCCCGCCACGCCGCCTGTGCGGAACGCGATCCGCATCGCCGGGCGCTCGCCTGCCTCCTTGGCGGCAGCCGCGACCCGCACGTTGCCGCGTACCGCGAGCCACATGCCAGTGAAGCCGGTAGTGGCGGAGAACAGGGCCCCGACAAGGAAGAAGATCGAGCGGCCGAACCTAACCGACTCGCTGACTGCCGGCAGCACGAGCAACACGAAGAAGATCAGAAAGACGAAGACGCCCAGGGTCCTGAACTGGCGGCGGAGGTAGGCCGCCGCGCCTTCCTGGACGGCCTTCGCGATCTCCTGCATCTTCGGCGTGCCCTGACTGGCCGCCAGGACATCTCGGACCAGCCAGCCCGCGACAGCGAGCGCCATCAGCGCGATGACCGCCACCACGGCTACCCAGGCCAGGTTGCCGCCACTTACCGTGGCTGTGCCTCCCGCCAGGGCGAGGTTGTGCAACATCCGTCCTCCTTGACAGGGGATTACAAGCTAGTACCAGGCAGACGCGAAAGGCATTGTCCCGGTTGCTGAGTTCGTAACGGCCCGGTGCTGGCTGCCGATGAGAAGGCATGCCAAGCCGACCGGCCCTGGTGCCGGGAGTCTACGCATCGATGTAAGCGGAATGTAAACCGGGTGGCGTTACTTACCCAGTCGCGACAAATTTGTGACGTAACGGTGTTCTCCCGGTGACGCCGTGAGGACCGCCAGCCCTGGTGGCAGGCCATCGCCGCCGGTTCAGCGGGCTCCGGCCGACGGCCAGCTCATCCTGATGCTGGTGCCAGCCGAGGTCTCGCTGATCTGCACATCATCAGCCAGGCCCTCGATGACGGCGATGCCAAGCGCGGCAGGCAGCCCGAAACCGGACGGTTGGATCTCCTGTCCGCTGCCTTCCTGTCCGCCAGCGCAGTTGTCGGTGACCTCTACCTCGAACCTGTCTGCCAGGTCAGTCAGGGCGAGCCGTACCGGCTCGGTGGGGCAATACAGCTGGTGACCCTCGACAGCGCGCGAGCAAGCCTCGCCCACCGCCAGCCTGACCTCGTCAAGCAGGGCCTCGTCCACCCCGCTTCGCCTGGCCACGGCCGTAGCGACCAGCCTGGCTGTCCGGACGTGGGCGGGCAGCGCGGTGAAGCTCAGCTCGACTGTTGCCATTTCGGTCTCGCCACCGGCCCCGGCGGCCTACTTCTCTGCCCGGCGGGCAGCGATAGCCTCGTCGACCGTGTCGTGAATGCCGAATACCTTGGTCAGCCCGGTGATCCGGAATATCTTCAGGATCCGCTCCTGGGTGCAAACCAGGTCAAGTGATCCATCGTGGGCCCGGACTCGCTTCAGCCCGCCAACGAGAACGCCCAGTCCGGTCGAGTCGAGGAATTCGACTTTCTCCATATTCACCACGAGCTGGTAGAAACGGCTGTTGACCAACTCGATAAGCAGTTCACGCAAGCGCGGAGCGGTGTAGACGTCGATCTCGCCCTCAACGTCGACGATCTCGATGCCATCCTTGCTGTGGTGGTCCAACTTCAGATCCACAAATCCTCCAGCGCCAGTTACGGCGGTTATGTCCAACGGCGGCTTTGTTCGCCCGTCTCCCCTATGGCGTGCCCTGTCGGGCATTCAACCACGCCCTGACGTCATTCCTATACCAGATCGGCGTCGCAGGCACCTTGGGTCGTGCGAGACACTGGGATCCGATGTCTTCGGTACCGCCGCTCGTGCCTGCCGAGCCGCTGTTTCCCGGCGCTGATCCGCGCCCGGCAGCGGCGATCCTGGCGGCCGGGGCGCAGGCAGGCAGGCTAACCTTCCAGGTCGAGTTGCCCGGGCGGATCGGCACTAGCGCCGAATGGCCGGACTGGGTGCCGGCTGAACTCACCGATGCGCTGGCGCGCGTCGGTATCACCACACCCTGGCAGCACCAGGCCGAGGCAGCCGACCTGGCCAGATCGGGTCGCAGCGTGATCATCTCTACCGGTACCGCATCCGGAAAGTCGCTCGGTTACCTGCTGCCAGCCCTTACCGCCGTGCTCGACGGCGGGACTGCGCTCTATGTCGCGCCGACCCGGGCGCTGGCGGCCGATCAGCTCAAGCTGGTGCGGTCGCTGCGACTCAGCCGGGTTCGCGCCGCGGTTGTCGACGGGGATACGCCGTGGGCGGAGCGGACCAGGGCGAGATCGCATGCCAATTACCTGCTGACCACCCCTGATATGCTGCACCACTCGCTGCTACCGCTGCACGCCAGGTGGAACGGCTTCTTCCGGAAGCTCCGCGTGGTCATCGTGGACGAGTGCCACACCTACCGCGGCGTGTTCGGCTCTCATGTCGCTCATGTGCTGCGCCGGCTCCGCCGCATCGCCTACCACCACAGTGCTGGCGAGCCAGTCTTCGTGCTGGCCTCGGCCACGATCAGCGAGCCGGCCCAGTGCGCGAGCCGGCTGACCGGCCGGCCTGTGCAAGCGGTCAGTACCGACTCCGCGCCGCGCGCGCCGCTCACCTTCGCGCTCTGGGAACCGCCCCTCACCGGTGGCCGGGGTGAAGCAGGCGCCCCGCTTCGCCGCGCCGCCACGGCTGAGGCTGCTCAGCTGCTGGCCGATCTGGTGCGCTGTGATGTGGCGGCGCTAGCCTTCGTACGGTCCAGGCGCGGCGCTGAGTCGGTGGCGCTGTCGGCTCGCAGGCACCTGGCTGACGCAGGCAGGCCGGAACTGGGCAACCGGGTCGCTGCTTATCGCTCCGGCTATCTGCCGGCCGAACGCCGCGCATTGGAGGATGCACTGCGCGCAGGGCGGATTACCGGCCTGGCCGCGACCACGGCGCTGGAACTCGGCGTCAACGTGACCTGTCTCGACGCTGTCCTGATGGCGGGCTGGCCGGGCACCAGGGCGGCGCTCTGGCAGCAAGCAGGCCGGGCCGGGCGCGCGGGCCGCGAGGCGGTAGCCGTGCTGATCGCCAGGGACGACCCACTCGACACCTACCTAGTGCATCATCCGCAGGCGCTACTCGGTGCGCCGGTCGAAGCCACCGTGCTGGACCCGGACAACACCTACGTGCTTGCCCCGCACTTGTGCGCGGCGGCGGCCGAACTCCCGCTGACCCGCCGCGACCTGACCGCCGTCAGCGCGGCGGCAGCCCCGCTTGCCGCCAAGCTGGCCGCGGACGGTCTGCTGCGCGTGCGCGGCGGGCGCTGGTTCTGTACCAGGCAGGGCCTCGGGATGCGGACCGGGCTGCGCGGCACAGATGGTCAGCCGGTCAGGATTGTGGAGCTGGCCACCGGACGGCTCGTCGGCACGATAGACGAGCCGTCGGCGCATTTCCTGGCGCACACTGGCGCGGTCTACCCCCATCAAGGCGACATGTACCTGGTCAGCAAGCTCGACCTGGCCGAACGCATCGCACTGGTGGAGCTGGCCGACCCCGGTTACGCTACCGTCGCCAGGCAGCTCACGAGCATCGACGTCGAGGTGGAACTAACCAGGGCGGACTGGGGTCAGGCCGAGGTGTGCTTCGGCCAGGTCCTGGTGACCAGGCAGGTCGTTTCCTATGCCAGGCGGAGCGCCGAGACTGGACTGCTGATCGGCGAGGACATCCTCGATCTGCCACAGCGCACGCTGCCGACCAGGGCTGTCTGGTGGACGATCTCGGCCGCGCAACGGGCCTGGCTGGCCTCGGCGGGTGTCGACCTGGCCGGCGCCGCGCATGCCGCCGAGCACGCGGCAATCGGCCTGCTCCCGCTGGTCGCTGCGTGCGACAGGTGGGATGTCGGCGGGGTATCCGCAGATCTTCATCCGGCGACCGGCAGGCTGACGATATTCGTCTATGACGGTTACGCTGGCGGTGCCGGTTTCGCCGAGCGAGGATTCGCAGCTGCCCGCGCCTGGCTCACTGCCACCGCCGACGCCATTGACAGCTGCGAGTGCCCAGCTGGATGCCCGTCGTGTATTCAGTCGCCAAAGTGCGGCAATGGCAATCACCCGCTTGCTAAGGCGGATGCGGTGACCCTGCTTCGATGCCTGCTAGATGGAGCTCCGCCTGCAGAAACGCGGCCGGAAGAGCTCCGTGGTTATAAGAAATCCATTAGCCGCGGACCGATTAGCCACGCGGTGATAAGCCAGCGAAGGGAGTAGCCTGCGCGAACTCCGGTGCGCCGGCTGCCTCGACGGTAGGTAGCTCGGTCCGGCCAGCAGTGTCCGGACATGGGGCGACCCCCGTCGGGGGGGAGAACGGGGGTCGCCAGACGGTCCGGCTCCGGGGGGGCAGAGCCGGGTCCGTTACTCAAGAAAGCCTAGTTGCAATCGGGGCAAGTTACCAGCCAGTCAGGCCGAACCGCAAAGCGATCTGGTGTCTTCCCCTATGCTGCCGGACCGTGGACACATCCGTCGAGGGCAGCAGCGGAACTACGGCTGCTTTCTTTGACCTGGACAAGACCATCATCTCCAGGTCCAGCACGCTAGCCTTCGCGCCATCGTTTTACCGGCATGGCCTGATCACTCGTATTCACTTGCTGCGTGGCGCCTGCGCCCAATTGAGCTTTCGCCTCGGCGGTGCCGGTCATTATCAGATGGAACGGGTACGAGACCAGGTGAGCGCGCTGTGCTGCGGCTGGCCCGCCGACAAAGTCGCGCAGATTGTGTCCGATAACCTGGCCCAGATCATCTCCCCGTTCGTGTACGCCGAGGCGCGCAGCCTGCTGGAGCGCCACCGGCGGGACGGCCACGACGTAGTCATCGTAAGTACCTCAGGCCTGGAGATCGTCGCACCGATCGGCGCGATGCTTGGTGCCACCGGCGTGATAGCGACCCAGCTGGGGATCGCTGACGGTCTGTACACGGGCAGCGTCGATTTTTACGCCTATGGCGAGGCAAAGGCTGATCATGTGCGCGAACTTGCAGCTCAACGGGGCTACCGGCTTGGCGACTGCTATGCCTACAGCGACTCGGTGACCGATCTCCCGCTGCTGGAAGTTGTTGGTCACCCGCATGTGGTCAACCCCGATCGCGGGCTCCGCAAGGTCGCCAGGCACCGCGGCTGGCCGGAGCTAGCGTTCAGCCACACGGCCGGCTGACGGTAGCGCGATGGCATGTGAAACGCGTGATCGATTCAGATAACGAATCGATCACGCTGCGGGCTTTTCAAAGCCGCCGCTGGCCAGTAGAAAGGAAACACGGACGGACAAGAGTCCGTACACGGCAGCCGGGTACCCACGCGCGACCAGCCGCGGGAGGCGTGCCGTGGCAGGCGAACTGGGCAAGAGCCTC
Source organism: uncultured Actinomycetota bacterium (assembly GCA_963787665.1). Taxonomy (GTDB): domain Bacteria; phylum Actinomycetota; class Actinomycetes; order Streptosporangiales; family Streptosporangiaceae; genus JAJYUU01. Next base: position 521,527 of record CAWBDZ010000011.1, on the reverse strand, counting down.
GTCCGCCTACCACGGCAGTGAAGGTGCACGCTTGGTAGCCCGGCTTGACGTGTCTTTGCGAGGCGGCGCCCCAGATCGGGGCGCCGTTTGCTGCCGCGGACCGATATCTAGCGGACAAGCCGCTCGACTTTCCACGTCCGCGGCGGCCGCAAACACCGTGAACCGGACAGCAAAAGCCGCCGCCGGCGTGGAAAGTCGCGGTACGGCGTGCGATCGCTCGACGCCGGCGCATCTGAAGTGCGTATTTGCAAATTACGGGATGCCGGCTCCTGCCGCCATTGGGTATAAGCCAGACTTTGACTTAACAGCATCAGGAGAGGGAGGCATCTATGGCCGATCCGGCGGTCAGGCGCGCATCCACAGGCGTGGCCGATCAGTCCATCGGCGATCTTGTGTCCGTGGCGGCCAGGGACATTTCCCAGCTTGTTCGGTACGAGCTGGATCTGGCCAAGCTGGAACTCAAGGCCGACGCAAAGCGCCTTGGCATCGGCGTGGGGTTGCTCGGGGTGGCGGCATTCGCTGCCTGCCTGGTTCTGATGCTGCTCTGCTTCGCCTTCGCTTTCGGCCTGGTGGCGCTCGGTATCTGGGAATGGGCCGCGTTTCTTATCGTGGCCGGTACCTGCCTTCTGCTCATCGCGGGCGCAGCACTGATCGCTTGGCGGATGGTGCGCAAGGTCGACGGCTTGAGCAAGACCAGGCGCAGCCTGGCCGACGGCATTTTGGTGGTGCGCAGGCGGAAGTCCCGTCCGGGCGCAGCCAAGGCGGCGGCAGCCAAGCCAGCCGCAGCCAAGGTCGCCACACCCAAGGCAACAGCCAAGACCGGCTAAGCATGACGAGCGGGAACGCATCCATCTATCTCAGCGGGCCGTGGTCGCACCGGTCGGTGAGCGCCAATGGCACGCGATTTCACGTGGCCGAAAACGGCGACGGGCCGCTTGTGCTGCTCTTGCACGGGTTCCCAGAGTTCTGGTGGACCTGGCGGCGGCAGCTGAGCTCGCTGAGTGCGGCGGGCTATCGCGTTGTCGCGCCGGACCTGCGCGGCTATGGCGGCAGCGACAAGCCACCGCGTGGCTACGATCTCGTGACCGCCGCCTCGGACGCTGCCGGGATAGTGCGATCGCTCGGCGAGGCCAACGCCATCGTGGTCGGCCACGACTGGGGCGGCCTCATTGCCTGGACGATGGCTACCTACCACCCCAAAGTCGTCCGCCGGCTTGCCATCGTGTCGATGCCGCATCCGCTCCGATTGCGGGCGGCGGTGCTGTCCGCGCCGTTCGCGCACGCTAGGAGCATGACGTACGCGCTCGGATTCCAGCTGCCAATGCTTCCGGAGCGGCGCCTGCGCAAGGACGACGCCCGCCGGGTCGGGCACCTGCTTGAGGCCTGGTCAGGTCCGGGCTGGCCAGATCCGGAGACCGAGCGCCGTTATCGTGACGCCATGAGCGTGCCGTCAGTCGCGCACTCCGCGCTCGAGTATCACCGCTGGTATTTGCGGTCGAGGTTCCGGCCGGACGGGATCCGGTACACCCGGATGATGCGCTCGCCCATCCAGGCACCCACGCTGCACCTGCACGGCGCGCTTGATCCGTGCGTGCTGCCGAACGCGGCCCGCGGGTCTGGCGTGCATGTCGAGGCGCCCTACCGCTGGCGGCTATTGGACGGCGCGGGCCATTTCCCGCACGAGGAGGTGCCCGAGCGCTTTGACCTTGAGCTTCGGTCCTGGCTGGTCGATCCCGAGCCGGAACGCTAACGCGCGGCATGGCGGAGCAGGCCGGCCGGAACGAACACGTCGGGGACACCAGGGACCGGGACACAGCGGGCCGGGCCAGGAACGCCAGGCCCAGGGATGGGCTCGGCAGGCCACTGCCAAGGGACGCGGGCGGCGGCATCGCCCCGGTTGACGACGCGCCGCTGCCGCCCGCCGAGGCGCTCGCCGCGGCCCAGCTGCTCCTGGACCAGGGCAGGCCCTTTCACGCGCATGAAGTCCTTGAGGCGGCGTGGAAGTCAGCCCCGCCGAGCGAGCGCGATCTATGGCAGGGACTTGCTCAGGTCGCGGTCGGCCTGACCCACGTTCGCCGCGGCAATGCCAAGGGAGCGGTGGCGCTGCTTGGCCGCGGCCGCAGCCGGCTGGCTCACTACCCGGCGCCCGGCCCGCACGGCGTGGACATCATCGGAATCAGCGCCCGATGTGACGAACTGGCCGCCCGCATTCAAAGCGCCGGCCTAGCCGCAGTCCAGGAGACTGACCTGCAGGTGCGGCTCGTCACGCCGACCCGCGAGAGCTCATGTTCAGACGGCTAGCCCTGGCAGCCCTGCGTCGAGACCCGCCCGTAATCGGCTGAGCCGGCCGCGGCGTCGCTGGCGACCTCGCCAGCGGTAAGCGCGTATCCGGTGTCCTGATAAGCCGTCGACGCCGCGAACACCACGCCGTACACCCGGCCGTCCGGGGCGAGCAGCGGGCCGCCTGAGTTCCCGGGCTGCACTACGGCGCGCAGTTGGTAGATCTGCCGGTTCACCCCGGTGGTGGCGTAAATGCTGGGCCCGTAGGCCGTTATGGTGCGGCCGACCCGGGCCGCCCGGGACGTGTATGGATGGTTCAGCGGATACCCGGCTACGATCGCGTCCGCGCGGTCGGCGGCCGGGCCGGCGAATCGGAGCGGCCTGGCCGTCAGGCCGGGCACGTCCAGCACGGCGATGTCACGTCGCGGGTCGAACAGCACGACGCGGGCATTGAATGCCTGGCCGTCAGTGGCGTAGACGTACGGGCCGTGCGTGACGCCCGCCACGACATGCGCGTTGGTCAGCACGTGGCCGGGCGAGATGACGAATCCAGAGCCCTCAATCTGGAGCGAGCATGAGGTGGCGACGCCCATGATCTTCACAATGCTCGGCTCGTCGCGAGCGATGCTCCGGGATTTCAGCACCGCCGAGTTGACTGGCGGCAGCGTCAGCGCGTTCTCGGCGCCGAAGCTGAACACCGGTGAGTACAACCCGTTGCTCAGCAACGTGCGGAGCGCCGGAAACACCGGCAGGTACAAGGTTCCGCGCGGCATCAGCGTATCCACCGTGCGCAGGACCGCGGAGTCGCTGACCTGACGCGCAACGGCGGGGAACGGCGCGTTCGCGACGAAGGAGCCGATCAGCCAGGCGACCACGAGAACCGCCACGACGTTGACGGCGGCACCGCCCAGCGCGTCCACGATGGTCGCTGGCCGTCCGGTCAGCCGGGACCTGACCGCCACCCCAATGCCCGAGGCGATCAGCATGCCGAGGACCGCGGCCACGAAGACCACCAGGATGGCCACAAACGCCTGCCACGGTGCGCTCTTGGCCAGGAGCCTGGAGATGCCGGGAGCAACGTAGGCGCCTGCAGCGACCCCGACCACGAATCCGGCCAGGCTCAGCACGCCGATGATGAAGCCCTGCCGGTATCCGGCCACGGCGAATGCCGCGATGAGCACGAGCAGAATCAGGTCGAGCAAGTCACCGGGCACCCCATCAATTTATAGGGACGCCCGGTCCGGTGCGGCCGTCTGGAGAGCTGATCCGTCAACTGGGGGCGGCTGGCCAGCCGACTGGGAGCTCGCCTGGCGGTAGCGCGGTGATGTGAGAAGAATCCCACCGCTCTTCCCAGCCGCCCAGTGCCAGCAGCCGGTCCAGCAGCGCCGCGGTAAAGCCCCAGACGATCAGCCCGCCAGCCCGGAAGGCAGGGCCGGACTGGCCGGCCGGGTACCTGATCATCATCCGGTTCGCCGGGCTCGCCAGGTCGGCGACCGGCACCCTTAGCACGGCCGCGATCTCACCGGGGTCGCCCGGTGCCACCGCGCCGGGCGTATGCCACCAGCCAAGCACCGGCGTCACCCGGAAATCGCTTCGGGGGATGTAGAGCTCCGGCAGCACGCCGACCACCAAGACGCCGTCCGGGTCAACGCCGGTCTCCTCGGCGGCCTCCCGCAAGGCGGCCTGGACCGGGCCGCCATCCGCCTCGTCTATGGCGCCGCCGGGAAAGGCCGGCTGGCCGGCGTGCTTGCGCAAGTCGGCAGCTCGCTCAATGAGCAGTACGTCAGGGCCACGGGCGCCCGTGCCGAACAGGATCAGCACGGCAGCGGGCCTGCCGCCCGATGCGGGCGGGCGCAGCGGCGGCGGCACGGGTACCTGGGCGGCGGCCTTAGCGATCCTGGTCAGCCAGTCAGGCGCCTGATCTGGGGCGGCACCGTCAGTACCGCTGCCAGCATTAACTGTCAAGAGAACGGCCCGTCTTTGACAAGCTTGCGCGCCGTCGCCTCGTCAGTCGGGCCCAGGCCGAAGGACGGGCAGAGCGCCGCGACACCGCAGGCACCGCAGGCCTGCGAGAATGGCAAATCCGTCGGCCGTGCCAGATCAGCCGGTGCGACAGCATCGTCCAGTCGCTCTTCGGGAAGAGCGAGCCGACTTCCTGCTCGATCTTGACTGGATCCTGCTGCGCAGTCCAGCCCAGTCGACGTGAGAGCCGGGCGAAATGAGTGTCGACGGTGATGCCGGGGATGCCGAAGGCATTGCCAAGCACCACGTTGGCTGTCTTCCTGCCTACTCCCGGCAGAGTCACCAGATCCGAGAGCCTGGCGGGTACCTCGCCGCCAAAGCGGTCACAGAGCGCCTGGCCGAGCCCGATGAGGCTCGTGGTCTTGGCCCGGAAGAATCCGGTCGACTGGATGATCTTTTCGACCTCGCCGCGGTCGGCAGCGGCGTAGTCAGCCGCCGTTCGGTATTTGGCGAAAAGAACAGGCGTAACCATGTTGACGCGCCTGTCGGTCGTCTGCGCGCTCAGAATCGTCGCAATCAGGAGCTCGAGCGGGCTGGTGAAATCCAGTTCGCAATGCGCGTCCGGGTAGAGCGCGGTCAGCTCGCGGTTGACCTTACGCGCCCTGCGGACCATTGCGGTACGGGACGACGGCGTAGGGAGCACCTGCTTAGCCTATGCAGCCAGCCGCCGCCACCGGGCCATCCGCCTGGCTTGGCCTGCCCCGCCCCAGGCGCTGCGGAAACGACGCCGGCGCGGCGCGTGCCACCTCAACGGGCCGGCGAGGTCAGGCTGCGCGGGTCTTGCCCATCGACTGCACGCGGTGTGCTAGCACCTCGGCAACCGTGCCGACGGTCCCAGACAGGCTGCGGCCCGACGCGGCGCGCCGGACGGCCACTCCTGCGAAGCTCATCGCCTCGGCTGTGACCCGCTTCGCCTCGTCAGATTTCATGATCGCCTCGACTGAAGCGCGCAGCCGCTTCAAGCCGTCCTGCCCGTCCTTGCAGCCGGCCAGGTAGCCAGCCACGAAACCGAAGAGAGTCTCCATGGTCCTGCCTCGCTCTCGGGTGCGCTTGGTGGGGTTTTGCCAGACCGCGGCCACCGGTCACATATCTCGTAGTTCCAGGTACCGCTTGATATCCGGAATTGACTGCACAATCGCAGCAAGAGCTGCTGCCAGCAGCGCCGCCTTTACCAGCCTCGTGATCATCGTGTCCCTCCCTCCGGCTGCTTCGTAGTCGGCGGTTTGATGTCGAGCGGCCGCACCTCGTCGGGTGCGAAATAGAGGAAGCGGCCATGATTTCGATTCAGGTCAGCGGCCGGATCATCGGCTGGGGTGACCGCGAGGTGAACCTGGCCGTCGACGTCGTGCAGGACTGCCTCGACGACCGCCTCGCGCCCAGCCAGGAAGAGGTCCTGTGCATCGGCCCGCCGCGCACCTGGCTGCATCAGCACTCTCGAGTCGCGGGCGATGCGTACGCCGTCGACAAGCACGGAGTCCGTCTCGGGCGAGACCGTGGCGTCCGAACCGGGGTCCCACCATGGTACCGGCGGCCGGTCCGTCACCTCGGGGGCGGGCCAGTCGATTCCGTCACCTGGCCGCGGCGGCGGGATCGCGGAGGCGCCAGCGAATGGATCCTTTCGGGGGGTCGTAGGAGGGTTTCCCCCCGACTGTGTTGACTTGAGGTACCTGATCGCGCCATGCATCCGCTCGAGCATCTGCGGCGGCATGTCGTCCAGCCTGTCGATCAGCTCGGCGGCTCGGCCGTCGGTCGCGCGCGCGAGCTGCTTCTCCGCGTCGGTCAGCGCGAGCGTCCGCAGCGTCAGGATCTCGTCGATCTCGGTTCCGTCGAAGAGCGGCCCGGCGCTCTCCGCCGCGATTTCAGGATGGTCGTAAAGAATGACCGGGGACGACAGCATCAAGTCACGGCAGTCTTCGGGCCCGGCGAGCACGGGCCAGGTCCCGATATTGGTGCAGTCGGCAACAGCGGCGGAGGCCCACTCGGGCGGATCGGTCATGGACAGGAATGAACCGCCGGGAGCGCCGATGAGAGAGTGCGCCGCGATCATGGCGTGCCTGAGGCCGTCGGCCCGGCTCGCCATCTCGCTGAGCGGAGTGGAGACATTGTCCACCAGCACCCGCAACCGCAACGCCTGGTACGGCCCCGCGACCCGGTCAGCGTGCAACGAAATCTGCCCGTCCAGCGCGCCCCAGCGCCGGACGAGCCGTGCAGCCCGGCGGCCCCGGCGATCGGTAATGTCCTCGATCGCCTCGCCGGGACCGATATGAAACTCAGCACTCTGGTCAGCACGCAGGAGCGCGCCGATCGTGCCCGTAATCCGCTGCTCGCGCTCGGTGGCCTCGTCCCAGCAGGTGTACTGCACCCCGTCTACCGCCAGGGTGCCAACATCGTGCAGTTCGCCGCTTTCCGGCGAGACGGCCTGGACCACGCGCCGCTGCAACTGCAGGAACCTGACAAGGACGTGTACCTCGGTGTCGTCCGAGCACTCAAGCAGGCATTCCGTCACGCTGGCGCTGGCCTCGTGCGGGTCCACGGCCGCGTAGCCTCGCGGCATCAGCACCCCGAACTGGAACCGGGCCTGATTTTTTTGTGCCGACTGGTGGTAGGGGTAGAGCAGGTATCCCTCGTACAAGATTGCGTCGGCGACCTTAAGCGCGTGATCCAAATGGTCAGCGTTGACTCTCATGAGGCGTCCTCCGCTGCGTCCGCCGCCTCCGAGAGCAGGGTCAATATCGTTGCTTCCCAGGTCGGAAGGGCTCTTGCGACCTTGAACCTGAGCAATTCGTCGAACGTATAGGTGCTCATCTTGATCCACGCGGCATTCGGGAAATGCGCGTCGATGGCCTCGCGCCAGACGCTCACCGGCAACCGGTAGGTGGCCTCCTTACTCCACGGCACCGCAGTCACCGACATGCGGCCGTCGGCGACGCTGAAGATCGAGCCGCTGAACAGCAGCAGCAACGGCACCTCGCCGTCGTCGAGTCCGGCGAAGTAGCGCGTCGCACCGATTTCCATGTCGTAAGTCAGCGGCACAGTGAGCTCTACATCGGTGCTCCCGGCGAAACCTGGCACCATGACAGAGATGTTGCTGAACTGGATGGGCTTCAGCGTGTCGGCCCAGCGCTGCGTCTCCCCGAACAAGTCGTTGAGCCGTTCGGCTTCGTCATCGGAGTAACGACGTCTGGCCGGCTCGATCCGGATCTGACATCGCAGCGCGATGGCCTCGACCCGGCTCCCGGTCGTTTCGCTTATCCGCAGCGACAAGTACATGGCCGGCATGACGGAGTACTTGTCGACCCGCGCGCCCGTGCAGTCAAAGGCAAGCTCAGCCACTCCGGGCCTCCGGCGCGGGACTAGCTGTGAACGGACTGGCCCGGTCGCGCACGCCTGCCAGGAACGTCGCGATGCTTTCCCGCGCCTCGGTCCCGCCGTCGAAACCACGCCAGGTCATGCGCATCCGCCCGGCCAGCTCATAGCAAGCGTCGACCGGCACGACGAAGTACTCCACGCCCGAGTCCGACCGGCTGATGAGGGCCGCCTCGACGTCAGGCTCCGCCGCGGCGAGCAACGGGAAGTCAGCGACAAGCTGCGCCCATAGCTGCAGGTCGAGCCTGCACTCGGTGACACCTGCGGGGCTCGGATAGAAGCCGGTCAGCTCACCGCCGCTCCGCGAGGTGTGCAGGAAGAACGCCAGCGCAACAGGGATCTCCAGCTGATCCCACAGCGCAGTGGTCATTACCCGGTCCGCGTCGTGCAGGTAGCGGTCGGGCACAGCGCGGTACTTGCCGCGGCCCGCAGTCGGGAGAGTGAATAGCAGATAGCAGGCCCGGCACGCACATAGCAGCGACGCTGCCTCCAAGTCGGCAATGTGGCCATGCTCGGCCGGTACCTCGGTGGAACATATCTCGCACCGCTCCGCGGCCGTTGGCGCCCTGTCCTGGCTGCGGCTAGCCTGCGGCGTTGTGCCCCGGCCGGCCCCTGCCAGCATGCTGGCCACCAGCGGGCTCACGTCAGGGTCTTGGTCGGCCGGCGCCGGGGATGGTACCGAGCCCGCTGAACGGGCTGCTGCTGACCCGGCGGTCGGGCGGACGAAACGCCGTAGCCCGGTCTCGCCAGTCACGACGGCACCACATCGGGGACGGCCACGCGCACCCCCTGGCTGTCGGCCAGCAGCGGCAGCGGATCCAGGTGCTGGCCCGAGTCGGCCATGGCTTTCCCGGCCAGCCGGACGTTGTACTGGGTGCCGCAGCCGGGGCAGGTCAGGACCTCGCGATCAAGATGGCCTGCGGCCATAGACGAGCCGCAGCTAGCGCAGGAGTCCCGGTACGCATACAGCGTGCCGCGCACCGAGCACACCAGCACGGCCACGCCGTCCGCCGACGCGCTGACCGGCCGGGAACTCGGCGGCCCGATATTCGGCAGCGCCACCCAGACAGTCGGGTGGGCACCCGCCGACGACCCGCCGGAACCCCCCGACGCTGCCATGTCCGCTGGGCGCCTGCCAATCTGAAGAAGCTTGGGCTCGGCGGGTGGCGGCGTCATGCCTTCCACCACCACCTCGTTGACCTCGGGCGCGGCGTCCTGCACCGCGCCGGTGATCGCAAGCTGCACGGTCACGGTCGAGGACGGGCAACCGTGACAGCTGCCCTCAAGCCTGAGCCTGGCCACGCCGTCTGCCACGCCCAGGTACTGCACCCCGCCCGCATGCGAGCCAAGGTAGGGCCGCACCCGGTCCAGCGCGCGCTGAATCCGGGCGTCAACGTCGAGCGGGTGCAGGCCATGAAGCAGCAGCAGGCTCTCGACCAGCGGGTCGTCGGCGAGTTCGAAGATCATCTGGGCACCTGCCGGACCCTGCTCGGCGAGCACAGTCATGATCTGCGCAAGACCGTCGCCGTAGAGGCCGACGAGCAGCCCGACAAGTTCCTCTGCGGCCGGCGCGGCGCCGCCGAACCCGCCAGACTTCAGGGCTTGGAGCAGTTCCTCTACCCGTGCGCTTACCTGCTGCACGCCGGTCATCCGTCTCGCCTCCGTCTGCCGGGTGGCTGCTGCCAGCCCGCGTGCGCGCGTTCCCCACGGCCCAAGTGCGGGCCGGTCCGGGCCTTGCGAGCCCGGGCCGGCCGGTGTCTGTCAGGTGGACAAGATCGCAGCCATCGGCGAGTGCACCTTCTCCAACGCCTTGCCGTTTCCGAGGTACATGTGCACGCCGCAGGGCAGACAGGGGTCGAAGCTGCGCACGGCCCGCATGATGTCGATGCCCTTGAAGCGCTCCGGCGGGTTTTCCTCGAAGATCGGAGTGTTCTGCACCGCGTCCTCGTAAGGCCCGGGCGTCCCGTAGCTGTCGCGAACGCTCGCGTTCCACGGCGTCGGCGGGTAGGGATGGTAGTTGGCGATCTTCCCGCCCCTGATCACCATGTGGTGGGACAACACGCCGCGTACCGCCTCGGTGAAACCGCAGCTGTTGGCCTCATCTGGGACGTTGAACGGCTCCCAGGTCTTGGTATGGCCGGCCCGGAGTTCGGCTAGTGCCTTCTCCATGAAGTGCAGCGCCGCGGCAGCCGCGTAGGCCTGGAAGTAGGTCCTGGCCCGGTCCCGCTCGATCGCGTTCGACAACGGCGCGCCATTGGAGTCGACCGGGATCTTCCATTCGTAGGTGACCTCAGGCTTGGTGACCGTGCGGGGCAGGTTGATCAGCACGCTGTGCCCGGTCGACTTGACGTACCCGAAGTCCACTAGGCCGCCCAGGGCCGTAGCCCACAGCCGGGCGATCGGGCCACCGCCGGTGTCCGCGGCCAGGTGGTTCTCGCCGTCGAACCAGCGCGGTGACATGACCCAGCTGTACTTGTCATCGAAGTTGCGCTTGGCGGGCCTGGGGATCGTGTGCTGATTCCACGGGTGCCTGCGGTCGACGGGGTTGCCCAGCGGATCGCGGCTCACGAACATCTCCTGGTCTTCCCAGTCCTCGTAGTAGGAACTGCCAAGCAGGATGCGGATACCCAGGTTGATCTCGACCAGGTCGTTGGTGAGCAGCTGCCCGTCCCTGATCACGCCCGGGCTGACGAACATCTTGCGGCCCCAGTTGGTCATGTGGTCGTAGCGGAAGTCGCAGTGCTCGGGATCGTTAAGGCTGCCCCAGCAAACCATGTCGGCCCGGCGGCGGCCGACCTCCTCGTAACCGGGCATCGCCTGGTAGAAGAAGTTGAACAGGTCGTCATGCATCGGCACGACGCGCTTCATGAACTCGACGTAGCGCATCAGCCTGGTCAGGTAATCGGTGAACAGCTGCACCGTGGGCGTGGTGCCGACGCCGCCTGGGTAGAGCGTCGACGGGTGCACATGCCGGCCTTCCATCAGGCAGAACATCTCCCTGGTGGACCGGGACACCTGAAGCGCCTCGCGGTAGAACTCGCCCTCCAGCGGGTTCAGCGATCGCATGATGTCGCCGATGTATTTGTAGCCGTGGTCGGCAGCGTGCGGGCACTCGGTTCGGTTCGCCAGCTCCAGCACGCCCGGGTTGGTCTCGCTCACCATGCGCTCGCAGAAGTCAACGCCGACCAGGTTTTCCTGGAAGATGTTGTGGTCGAACATGTACTCGGCAGCTTCGCCCAGATTGATGATCCACTCACCCAGGTGCGGTGGCCGGACCCCGTAAGCCATGTTCTGGTTGTAGACCGAGCAAGTGGCGTGGTTGTCGCCGCAGATGCCGCAGATACGGCTGGTGATGAAGTGCGCGTCCCTCGGATCCTTGCCCTTCATGAAGATGCTGTAGCCGCGGAAGATCGAGGACGTGCTGTGGCACTCCACGACCTTCTTCTGCTTGAAGTCAATCTTGGTGTAGATGCCCAGACTGCCGACGATCCTGGTGATCGGATCCCAGGCCATCTCGACGAGGCCGGTGTCTTCAACCGCTGTCATTTCCGGTTCCTTCTTCCGCTGCAGAGCGCGGCGCCGCCCGCAGGCGCGCTGCCGCCGGGGGATGTCACCAGGTCTTCTTGTAGCCAGTCAGCAGCTCGTCGCCCTTCTTCCGCCACTTCGGCTCTTCGTCCGCGGTCCTGGCAGTAAAGCCGCGCAGCGTGCGGATAACCGTTCCGTACAACGTGCTTGCGGCCGTCGATACCCGGGCACCGGGCGGTTCGTCCATGAACGGCATGAACTTGTCCGGGAATCCCGGCATCGTGCAGGCGATGCAGATACCGCCGACATTCGGGCAGCCGCCGACTCCGTTGATCCAGCCGCGCTTTGGCACGTTGCACTTCACGACCGGACCCCAGCAGCCCAGCTTGACCAGGCACTTTGGTGAGCCGTACTCATTTGCGAAGTCGCCTTGCTCGTAGTAACCGGCCCGGTCGCAGCCTTCGTGCACGGTCGCACCGAATAGCCACGTCGGCCGCAGCGCTTCATCGAGCGGGATCATCGGAGCGGCGCCGGCCACCTGGTACAGCAGGTAGAGAATTGTCTCCGACAGGTTGTCCGGGTGGATCGGGCAGCCCGGCACGCAGACAATCGGCAGCCCGGCCTTCGATCGCCAGTCCCAGCCGAGGTAGTCGGGCACGCCCATGGCGCCGGTCGGGTTCCCCGCCATCGCGTGGATACCGCCATACGTAGCGCAGGTGCCGACGGCGAGAACGCAAATTGCCTTCGGCGCCAGCCGATCCAGCCACTCGCTCGTGGTCATCGGCTGCCCAGTGGCCGGGTTGTTCCCGAAGCCGCACCAGTAGCCCTCGTCCTTGATCGCCTCGTTCGGGATAGAGCCCTCGACGACGAGCACGAACGGGTCGAGCTCGCCGCGATCAGCCTTGTGCCACCACTCGATGAAGTTGTCGGCGCCGGTCTCCGGACCGCACTCGAAGTCGATCAGCGGCCAGTGCACGGCCACCTTTGGCAGCCCGGGCAGCGCGCCGAGCGCTATCTCCTCGATGCTTGGCTGGGTGGCCGCGGTCAGCGCAACGGAGTCCCCGTCGCAGCCGAGCCCGCCATTCATCCAGAGGATGTGCACAACCGGCTCGGCCGTGTCGGCCTGCGTCGCGTCAGTCTGTGTCGTGGCCATCGCGAGGCCACCTCCTCGCTTCTGTGCTGGCAGATTGCGTGCTGGCAGATTGCGTGCTGGCACGATGCCGACGGAGCTCGGCCTGGTAAATACGGCGGCGGTGGCGGCCCGGCTCGCTGAATGCGGGGGATAATGCTCCCACCCGCTTCCAGGCGGCTAAACCACGGTCGCAGCGTTCTCCGACTCGCACCGCAAAAGTCTCCGCGGCTGGCAAAAATGCGCCGGCGTGAACCTCCACAACGCACCTCGCATTCGGTGATGCGCGGACCCCGTCATGCTAGACCCGAGACGAACCTGTAACAAGAAGGATGGGACACTTCACCGGACATAAATGTCTTACTGCACGGACACAGCTGGTCTAAAGAGCCGCAATAACCTGCAAAGGTGCCCGGCCATTTATGACTGGTCGACCACGGCGTAGCCGCCCTTGGGTACGCAGCGGTGAGCACGCGGACACGGCGGGTTTCCGATCCGGCTCTGACCACGTACATTGGCTTCCAGCCCTGCTGTACCGCGCCGTGGGGTGCCTGCCAAAGGGAGATCTGAGCGTTGGCGGAGCCCAGCCACGGACCCGCGGGGACATCTATTGAGGTCGTCCCTGTTGTCGTGCTTTCGCAAGTGTTCCCGGCCAGGCCGTCGTCCATCCCGGACATCAGGGACTTCGTCCGCCGATGCCTGGCCGAGTCCCCACTGACCGAGGAAGGCACTCGCGAGGTGGGCGAGACCGTGTTCCGTGCACTGCTCGACGCGGCTGGCCCGACCGGTTCCATCCAGGTCGCCTTCCGCATCTTCCCCGAACATGTCGAGGTCGACGTGTTGCACTCGGACACCGCGATCCAGTCGCCGGTGATTCCCGGACCCCCAGTAACCCGAGGGCAGCCAGTCGCTGCCGCGCGGCCGGTCGCAGCATCCGGTACGGCTGCTAACGGAGGGGCTGCTGGCCAGTGGCCCGCGCCAGTGCCTGCGGTGCCGTCTTCGGCGGCGCCTGGCCAAGCCGGGCCGCAGCCCGGGAGAGCCGGAAGCCGGCCAAGTGACCCACCGGAGACCTTCGCGGAGTGGATGGGGAGCGCGCTCCGGCGCGAAGGCCTTACCCAGGAGGCGGCCGCCCGGCAGCTCGGGGTCTCGGTGAAAACAGTGAGCCGCTGGGTCGGCGGCGCCACCGAGCCGCGAATGCGCGACCTGCGACGTATTCAGGAAGTCTTTGGCGAGGTTCCGCTGCCCTAACTGGCGCACTCCCCTGAGACGACTGCGCACCGGCCATACCTGTCTGGCCCGATCACTGGACGTCCCCCCACATGTGTCCTACCGTTCTGCTATGGCGATTCCCGCGGGAACCCACAAGTTTGGCGTGGACAAGGGCCGGATTACGTTACGGACCTCCCGTGACGGAATAGTGGCCCAGGCTGGCCACGACCTGACCATCGAGGCAGCCCGGTGGTCTGCCGACCTCGTCATCGGCGCTGATCTACAGCCGGCTAGCCTCGTGGCCAACGTGGACCTCGGCGCACTTGTAGTGCGCGAGGGCGCTGGCGGCATCAAGCCGCTCTCCGACCGCGATAAGCGGGAGATCTCGGTGTCCGCTCGCAAGATACTTGGCGCAGATCGCCACCCGGAGGCAACCTTCACCGCTACCGGGTTCGAGGCCGGCCCGGATGGCTCGGGCGGCGTCATTACCGGCTCGCTGAGCCTGGCCGGTCAATCGAGACAGCAGCGGCTTGAGGTAACTCAAACCGGGTCTGGCCGGTACCGGGCAACCACCACCGTGCGCCAGACCGACTTCGGGATCAAGCCATACTCCGCTTTCCTCGGCTCGCTGAAGGTCGCAGACGCGGTGCTGGTCGAAGTCGACGTGGACCTGTCCGACGCCGCAGAACAGATATCCGCAGCATGACCGCCGCAATGCAGCACCCGCAAGAGCAGCCGGCGCAGGACTGCCCGGTTAAACCGCCGCCTGGGCTCACCGACGAGCAGACGAGCACCATCTTCGACCGGCGCGAGCAGCCTGTGCGGGAGTTCGCGGACCAGTCAGCGGCTGTCGCCGCGGCCTGCCACCAAATGGCGATCAGGTTTCATCGCGGTGGCAAGCTCATCGTGTTCGGGACCGGCGGTCCAAGTACAGATGCCCAGCACGTCGCCGTCGAATTCGTGCATCCGGTCATCGTCGGGAAACGGGCATTGCCCGCCATCTCTCTGACCTCCGACGTCGCCACCGTTACCGGCATCGCCGCCCGGAACGGGATGGCCGCGATTTTCTCGCATCAGCTCCGCTATCTCGCTGCTCCCGCCGACATCGCGCTAGGCATCTCCGCTGACGGAAATTGTGCGAGCGTGTTGGCGGGCATGCTGACCGCGCGGGATATCGGGATGCTAACGATCGGGCTGGTGGGCAGCGGAGGCGGCGCCATCGCCGCGTGCCCCGCAGTCGACCACGTGCTCGTCACTGGTTCCTCCGATCCGCGCATTATCAAGGAAATGCAGGTCACCTGCTATCACGTGCTGTGGGAGCTGGTTCACGTCTTCTTCGAGCAACCTGGCGTGCTGTCGCCCGGGGTAGTCGCATGAACGCCCCCGAGTGTCACGACGAGGTCTGTGTGACCTGCTCGGACACTGCGGTCCAGGTGACCATCGTGCAGCTGCTTGCGGACGGGCTAGCTCTCGTCCAGGCCGGCGAGGGGACAGAGGAAGTCAGCGTCGCGCTGGTCACGGTCAGCGTCGGTGACTCCGTCCTGGTGCATGCCGGGGAAGCAATCGCGGTGCTGCCGCGATGACTCAGGCAGCAAGCAACGGCCGGCCACCAGCACGCCCTACCGAGTCTGGCCCGACTCAGACCGGCCACGCGCCGCCGAACCGCATCGACGCGGGCTCGATTGAGGCCCTGTACCCGTTCCTTTACGCCGGCACGACAGATGTGTCCGCCGTGCTCGAACTCCTGCGCCAGTCCACCGTCGCCAAAGCGGCGGAGATACTTCAGCTGCGCCGCACTATCCGGGACACCGACGGCACCCGGCTGCTGGCGTGCGCCCAGGAGATGGCAGGCCGGTTCACCGCAGGCGGCCGCCTGCTCGCCTTTGGCAACGGCGGCAGCGCGACCGATGCTCAGCAGGTTGCCACCTTGTTTCTGAACCCGGGCGGAATCGCCAGGCCGCTGCCGGCGCTCAGCCTGGCCAGCGATGCCGCGGTGCTAACGGCGCTCAGCAATGACATCGGCGTAGACGTGGTATTCGCCCGGCAGATAGCCGCATTCGGTGGCAAGGCCGACATCGCCATCGGCATGTCAACGAGCGGCAACTCGGACAACCTGCTCCGCGCCTTCGACGAGGCCAGCAGGCGCGGGATGCTGACTATCGGCCTCGCCGGGTACTCCGGCGGGAAGATGGCGGAACTGGACAGCATCGACTACCTGTTCGTCGCGCCGTCAACGTCTGTGCACCGGATCCAGGAAGCGCAGACGACCATGTACAACGTGCTGTGGGAACTGTGCCAGGCGGCCTTGCCCGCCGATCAGTTCGGTTGCGGCCGAGCGGGGCAACTCGCGGGCGAGCCAGCTGCGGCTCAGGCTGACCCGGCCGGGCCTGGCGCGGTCACGCCATGACCGGCAAGCTGCTGGTCGCAGGCGTCGGCAACATCTTCCTTGGCGATGACGGGTTCGGAGTCGAGGTGGCCAACAGGCTTGCCGCGGCCGAACTGCCCGACTGGGCGCATGTCGTCGACTACGGCATCAGGGGCATGCACCTGGCCTACGACCTGGCCAACGGCTACACCGCGGCCATCCTGATCGACGCAACGCCCCGCGGCGGCGCGCCGGGCACGGTCTACCTGATCGAGCCGGATCTGGCCGCGGCCTCAGCCGGCGGCAACGACGACGCGCTGGGTAACCCTCTCTTCAACGCCCACGGCATGCAGCCCGACGTGGTCTTCAGCCTGCTCGGGATGCTCGGTGCGGAAGCGCGGCAGGTCCTGATCGTCGGCTGCGAGCCGGCCGTCGTCGACTATGGCATCGGCCTCAGCGAGCCCGTAGCGGCGGCCGTCGACGAGGCAGTTCGCATTGTCCTTGATCTCGTCGCCGCCGCAGCCGGCGACGGGCTGCTACTACTCACGAAGGAGCTGGCATATGTGCCTCGGGATTCCCGGTGAGGTGATCGAGTTCCTTACTGACCAGCCCGACCTGGCCAAGGTGAACGTCAGCGGTGTCAAGCGGGTCATCAACGTGGGCCTGCTATCGGAGGAGAAGGTTGTGCCAGGCGACTGGGTGCTCATCCACGTCGGGTTCGCGCTCTCGAAGATTGACGAGGCTGAAGCCGCCGCAGCACTTGAGTTCCTCGAGGGAATCGGGCAGGCCTACGAGGATGAGCTTGCCGCGCTGGCCGAGTCCAGGATCGAATAGGAGGCGGGACGATGCGATTCGTCGACGAGTTCCGCGATGCTGATAAAGCGCATGCGCTGGCGGCCAGGATCGCAGGGCTCTGCGAGCCGGGCCGGGAATACAAGCTGATGGAGGTGTGCGGCGGGCACACCCATACCATCTACAAGCACGGCCTGGAAGACTACCTGCCGGAGCAGATCACCCTCGTCCACGGTCCCGGCTGCCCGGTCTGCGTCATCCCCATGGGCCGGGTTGACGATGCCATGGCGCTGGCCAGCGACCCGGACGTGATCATGACGTCGTTCGGCGACATGATGCGCGTGCCCGGAAGCAACGGGTCGTTCTTCGATGCCAAGGCTCGCGGCACCGACATACGGATGGTCTACTCACCCCTCGATTCCCTGAAGATCGCCAGGCAGAACCCGGACAGGCGGGTCGTCTTCATGGCCATCGGGTTCGAGACAACCGCACCCTCGACCGCGATGACTGTCCTGCGCGCGGCCGCCGAGGGGTTGCAGAATTTCTCCGTATTCTGCAACCACGTGACGATCATCCCGGCTATCAAGGCGATACTTGATTCGCCGGACTTGCGCCTGGACGGTTTCATCGGCCCTGGCCACGTGTCCACCGTGATCGGGTGCCGACCCTACGACTTCATCGCCCGCGACTATGGCAAGCCGGTAGTGGTGGCTGGCTTCGAGCCGCTCGACATCCTTCAGTCGATTTACATGCTGATGCTCCAGCTCTCCGCCGGCGAGTCGACCGTGGAGAACCAGTACTCCCGCGTCGTGCCCTGGGATGGGAACGTCGTCGCTCTTCGCGCTATCGGGCAAACCATGGAACTGCGTCCTTACTTCGAGTGGCGCGGCCTGGGCTTCATCTCGCATTCGGCGCTGAAGGTCCGCGATGAGTACGCGAGATTCGACGCCGAGAAGCTCTTCTCCGTGCCCGGCGTCCGCGTCGCGGACCCCAAAGCTTGTCAGTGTGGCGAGGTTCTCAAGGGCGTCCTAAAACCCTGGGAATGCAAGGTATTCGGGACCGCTTGCACGCCGGAGACGCCGATCGGCACCTGCATGGTCTCGCCTGAGGGCGCTTGCGCGGCTTACTACAACTACGGCCGGGCTCACCAGGCACCGCGTCAGTGAGGCGAGCACGTCATGACCCGCGGCCCCGAGGACAGCGCCACGGGCGCGGGCTGGGTAAGGGAGGCCCTTCGCGAACACGAGGAGCAAGTCAAGACCGAGACTGCCGGCTTTAGCCGGAACGGCTCGCCGCAGCCGCTTCCGGGCACGGTGCGCGAGGAACTTGTGCTCGAGCGGATCGACCGGGCCCGGCGGGCCCGGCCGCGGATCAAGGAAGAGCGCATCACGATGTCACACGGCGCCGGCGGCAAGGCTACGCAGACGCTCATCGAGGCGCTGTTCCTCAGCACCTTCGCGAACCCGTTGCTCGAACCGCTCGAGGATTCGGCGCGACTGCACATCAACGGGGCTACGGTCGCCCTGACGACCGACTCATATGTCGTTTCGCCGCTGTTCTTCCCCGGCGGGAATATCGGCGACCTCGCCGTGAACGGCACCGTCAACGACTTGTCTATGGCCGGCGCGACGCCGCTCTACCTGTCCGCCGGATTCATCCTCGAGGAGGGCTTCGGTGTCGCCGACCTGGCCAGGATCGCAGCCTCCATGCAGGCAGCCGCCCAGACGGCCGGCGTGCAAGTGGTCACCGGCGACACGAAGGTGGTGGAGAAGGGCAAGGCGGACGGCTGTTACATCAACACGGCCGGCGTCGGCGTGATCGATCACGGCATCAACATTGGCGTAGCCCACGCTCGGCCTGGCGACGTCATCATCGTCTCCGGCCCGATTGGCGACCACGGCGTCACCATCATGCTCGCGCGTGGCGAACTGGACCTCGAAGCTGACGTCAGCTCCGACACGGCGCCACTCAACGGCCTGGTCGCCAGCCTCCTCGCCGCTACTTCCGGGGTACGGGCGCTGCGCGACGCCACCCGGGGCGGAGTCGCGACCATCCTGAACGAGATCGCGACGGCCGCCGGCGTCGGGGTGCAGGTCTGCGAGGATGACATCCCCGTCCGCCCCGAAGTACGCGGCGCTGCCGAACTGCTCGGCATCGATCCGATGTATGTCGCCTGCGAAGGCCGGCTGGTCGCCGTGGTCCGTGCCGAGGACGCTGACGCCGCGCTTGCGGCGCTGCGCGCGCATCCGCAAGGCGGTCAGGCCGCTGTCATCGGCGTGGTGACGGCAGCACCGGCGGGAATCGTCCAGCTTAAGACGTCCTTTGGCGGCACTCGCATCGTTGATTTGCTCGTCGGTGACCCGCTACCGCGAATCTGCTGATCAGGCGCGGTCACCGGGAACTGGGAAAGAGTGACGCAGTGCACGAGCTGGCTATCACCGAGGGCTTGGTGGACGCGGTAACCGAGCGCCTGCCCGGACACCGGGTTACCTGTGTCCGGCTGGAGATCGGTGCGCTGTCCGGCGTTGTCGCCGATTCACTGCGGTTCTGCTTCGACCTGGTGACCGAGGGAACCAATCTGGAGGGCGCGGCGCTAGAAATCGCGCTGCCACCCGCCAGGTGCCACTGCCGCCCGTGCGGCACGGAGTTCGAGCCAGATGGCCCGATCGCGATATGCCCGTGCGGTAGCGCCGAAATCACAGTTCTCGCCGGACAGGACCTCAAAATTACCTCAGTGCAGGTGGCTTAGCTATGTGCGGAACGTGCGGCTGCTCATCAGGTGCTGTCATTACCTTGCTGGCGCCCGCTCGCGGCGCCCCGCCCGTGCACAGCCACATATCGGCTGGTCATGATGATGACCATGGTCATGCGGGGCACGACCACGCGGCCACGGCAGCGTCCGGGGACGTCGGCCGGACTGTCGAGATCCAGCAGAAGGTACTGGCAAAGAACGACGCGCTAGCCGAGGAGAACCGCGGCTGGCTGCACGAGCGCGGCATACTCGCGGTCAACTTGATGAGCTCGCCTGGCGCAGGCAAGACAACGTTGCTGGAGCGCACGACGAGAGACTTGGCCGGCCGGCTATCGATCTCGGTGATCGAGGGAGACCAGGAGACTGCCCTGGACGCGAAGCGCATCCTCGCGGCTGGCAGCCGGGTCGTGCAGATCAACACTGGCGTCGGCTGCCACCTGGACGCGCAAATGGTCGCGCACGCCCTGCGCGGCCTGGACCCGCCGAGCGGGTCAATCGTCATCATCGAGAACGTCGGCAACCTCGTCTGCCCGGCCCTGTTCGACCTAGGCGAGGAGTCCAGGGTCGTCCTTGCCGCGGTGACGGAAGGCGCCGACAAACCACTGAAGTATCCGCACATGTTCCGCCAGGCCGATCTGGTGCTGCTCAACAAGACCGACCTGCTGCCTTATGTTGATTTCGATCTCAAGCGTTATATGTCAGATCTGCGGCGGGCGGCGCCAGACGCCCTGCTGCTGCAGCTATCGGCCACTGCCGGCGACGGACTTCAGCCCTGGTATGACTGGCTCCGCCGCCGCGTGCCCGCGCCGCACGAGTGACGCCGTCCAAGTGGCGCGCTGCAGCGGCGCCGCCGTGCCTACTCCCGGCGGTCCTGCGCCGCCGCCACTGCCGCCTGGCCCAGGCTGATCCCGCCGTCGTTGCACGGAACGCGGCTGTGCAGCAGCACCTGGAAGTGCGCGCGCTCCAGGCCAGTGACGACCTGATGGGTGAGCAGCAGGTTCTGGAAGACCCCGCCAGACAGCGCGACTGCGGCGAGACCGGTCTGCTCGCGCAGCCGCGCACAGACAGCGATGATCACGTTGGCCACGCCGCGGTGGAACCGCGCCGCGATGGCCGGCGGTTCCGCCCCGGCGGCGAGGTCGTCAGCGGCCGCGCGAATGAGATCCGCGCCCGCCACGCGCAGTGCCCCGTCCCGGTCGGACACTGAGGCAGCGTAGCTACCGCCCTCGCGGACGTCGGCGAGTTGCTCAAGTTCGATCGCCGCCTGGCCCTCGTAATTCACCGCGTCGCGCACGCCGAGCAAGGCGGCGACCGCATCGAACAGCCTTCCAGCGCTAGAGGTCAGGGGTGAGTTTATGCCGCGCCGGGCCAGTGCGAGCACCTGCTCCCACTGCCGCGCGTTCCGGGTCCGGACTGCCAGCGGTTCCGGCGCGCGGCCGGGCAGGGCGTCGGGGTACGCCGCAGCCAGGTATGACGCGGCCATCCGCCACGGCTGCCTGATGGCCGCGGCGCCACCTGGCAGCGGCACCGGCTCAAGGAATCCAGCGCGCTGGTATCCGGCCAGGTCCGCGATCAGGAACTCACCGCCCCAGATGGTGCCGTCAGTGCCGTACCCGGTGCCATCAAAGGCGACGCCGATGACCGGACCGTCCGCCCCATTGTCGGCCAGGCACGAGGCGATATGCGCATGATGATGCTGCACGCCGACCAGCCCGACGTCTGGCAGCACGGCATCGCAGGCCCTTTCCACGGCGTACTTGGTGGACAGGTAGTCCGGGTGCAGGTCATGCGCAATCAACTGCGGCTCGATGTCGAACAGTCGCCGGAAATGCTCGATGCCATCAGTGAACGACTGCAACGTCTCGGCGTTCTCCAGGTCGCCGATGTGGTGCGAAACGAATGCGTGGCCATCCTTGGCAAGGCAGAAGGTGTTCTTCAGTTCAGCACCGCAGGCGAGCAACGGCCGCGGCACAGGCTGGCTCAGCATGAGTGGCTCGGGAACGTAGCCACGCGACCGCCGGATCACCATCTCCCGCCCGTCGAACGCGCGAACCACGGAATCGTCAGTCCGGATGTGAATCGCCCGGTCGTGTAGCAGGAACGCGTCGGCGACGGAACTGAGCCGGTCCAGGGCGTCCGCGTCGGTAAATGCGATTGGCTCATCGGAGACGTTACCGCTCGTTGCGACCACCGGGCCGCCGGCAGTCGCCAGCAGCAAGTGATGCAGCGGCGTGTAGGGCAGCATCAGGCCGAGCTGCCGGTTGCCAGGCGCTACCGCCGGTGCGATCAGCGTGTCCGCTGCGGGCAATCGCGGCAGCAGCACGATCGGACGCCGGGCGCTGTGCAGCAGTCTGGCAGAATTGTCGTCGACCGCGCAGAGCCTGCGAGCGGCAGCGACGTCGGCGACCATAACGGCGAACGGCTTGTCTTCCCGGTGCTTGCGTGCTCGCAGCGATGCAGCGGCGGCCTCAATTCCCGCATTGACGACGAGGTGATAGCCGCCGAGGCCCTTGACGGCCAGCACTTGGCCGGCATGAAGCAGCCCGGCGGCGGCCGCGATCGGATCATCGCCAGGCAGTAGTGTCCCGTCGCGGCTGATGAGCCGCAGCCGTGGTCCGCAGGCTGGACAGCAGACCGGCTGCGCGTGGAATCGCCTGCTGGCCGGATCCTGATACTCGGCTCCGCAGTCAGCACACATCTGGAAGTTGCTCATGGTCGTGAATGGCCGGTCGTACGGCACGTCACGGACGATGGTGAAGCGCGGCCCGCAGTTGGTGCAGTTGATGAAGGGGTACCGGTACCGGCGGTCGGCCGGATCAGCAAGCTCGCGCAGGCAGTCAGCGCACGAGGCGCTGTCGGCAGACACTAGTGTCCGGCGCACTCCGCCGGGCGGGCTGGCTGCGATGGCGAAACCGGCTGCGCCGGTCAGATCCAGGTTTCTGGTCGTGACTCGCTCGATCCTGGCTAGCGGTGGTGCCTGGCGCTCGAGCAGGACGAGGAACTCATGGACGGCTGCTGGCGTTCCCTCGACTTCGGCGAATACGCCGTCCACATCGTTGCCAACCAGCCCGCCCAGGCCGAGCCTGGTGGCGAGCGAGTAGACAAAAGGCCGGAACCCTACGCCCTGAACGACGCCCTCAACGCGAACTGCGGTCCTGACCCGATCGCTCACCATCCCAGTGTGGCCGCGCCCGCACCGGCTCGCACCTCATCAGCCATGCTGCCGCTTAGTGACCAGAGCCCGCTTTGCTGGCAGCTGCTAGCCGATCAGCAACGAGCAGGGCATCGCCAGCCTGGATCACCGGGTCGTCGGTCAGCCCGAGCGTGAACCGGCCGCCGTGTACCAGGCCCAGCACGAGGCCGGCCCGCTCATCGCGCACGGCGCTCAATGGCTTGCCGATGACGGCCTGGTCAGCCGTGATCTCACTGAGCTGGTGTGAATTCGCTTCGACGAGTTCAGCCAGCATGTCGGCTGCATGCGGCGCTTCCAGGCTCTTGGCCAGCGTGGACGCGATGAGCTCAGGTGCCGACATGGTCTGCTGGATGCCCAGATCTTGCAGCGCCTCCCGCACAGACGGCGAGCTGACCAGGGCGGCAGTCATCAGATCGGGCGCTTGCTTGCGCACCAGCACAGAGCTGACCAGGACGTCACCATCGGACTTGCCGGTGATCATTGCCTGCTCGGCACCCTCCGGCCGGGCGGACCGGATCGCGGCTTCGTCGGTCGGGTCGCCTCGAACCAGGTGCACTTCGGGCGGCAGGATCCTGGGGTCGACATCCGCCACTAGCACCACCGAGACCCCGGCCGCCACCAGCCGAGCCAGGATTGCGGGGACTGTTTCGTTCATTCCGATCACAAGCCGGTACGGGCTAGCGGGAAAGCGGCTATGCATGGCCAGGATCCTCCTGATTCCGGCAGCTGCAGTCCCGGCCGTCGCGAGTGCGAAAACCGAGGCGAGCATAGGGATGGTCGTCAGCATGACCAGCGAGGCGATGACCCGGCCGGCCGCGCTATCCGGCGTGACGTCACCGTAACCGACGGTCGTCGCCGTTGTGAGCGCCCAGTACCAGCCGCTGGTGACAGGAAGTTCGGGGCGGTGAGCGTGAGCGAATAGCGCGCCACCGATGACGACAAAGCCAGCCACCAGGAACAGCAACGCCGCGATGTGCCTGCGGCGGCCCGGCCGCAGGACCCGGAACAACAGAGCGATCACTGATCAATCGTGCCCTATGACGATCGCTCTTAGCGGCGGCAGCGCCTAACGGCCGGCGCGGAATCACCCGCCAGGTAGCGCAGCTAGCTGGCTAGCGCAGGCCGGCGAAAAGATCGTCCTCGGGTACCGGTGCACCGGTGGAGTCCACGGCCCGGATGAAACTCTCCCGCCCGAACGTGGTCTCGGCAATCTCGGCAGGCAGCTTGCTGAACCACGAGTCCTGGATCTGGCTGGCGTGCGCGAACAGCGCCTCCCGCTTGCGCGCCAGCACGGACCGGATGTCGATGGTAGTGGTAATCCGCTGCTCTGCAGCCTCCGCCTGCTGCCGTTGCTCCGGGGTGAACTCGCGCTCATCCGGCACCTCCATCCCCAGCTCCCGCAGTGCTTCCCACACCTTGCGCCAGTCACTGCCACGCATTGCGCTCTTGTAGAACTTGGCCGGCGTGCCGTTAGCGGCAACCGCGGCGGCGGCCGCCAGGCTGGCGTGCACATGGTCCGGGTGCTGGTACATGCCTTTGTCGTCGTAGGAGATGACCACCTGCGGCCGGTAAGTGTCGATGAGGCCGCTGATCCGGTCGGCCACCACGTCCAGCGGAATATTGCAAAACGCCTCTGGCCGGAGCCGGTACTCCCAATCGGGCATGCCCGAATCGTGATAGCCGAGCAGTTCCAGGTGGCTGACTCCGAGAATCTTGCAGGACTGGCGCAGCTCGGCGAGCCGCAGTTGCGCCACTTCATCGGTATCGTGGCCCTCCTCGCCCGGCTTGACCTGGCCGGGGGCGTCGCCAAACTCTCCGTTCGTGCAGGTCACCACCACTGTGCGGACGCCCTCGTCAGAGTAGCGCGCCAGCACGCCGCCGGTGCTCGAAGCCTCATCATCGGGGTGCGCGTGCACAGCCATCAGGCTCAGTGTCTCTGCCATGCTCCCAGCCTGCCGCATCGGCCTGACGAACGCACATCGGGGCTAGCCGACCCTGCGGTTCGGCTGCGGAGCCGCGGTGATAAGCAGGATTGGTGGATGAAGAGCCTGACGCCAGAGCCAGGCTGCTGGCCGAGCGACACGCAGCGACAGACCGGCTAGCCGGCCTGAACCGCGAGTTCGCCGGGATCGTCGAGGCGACCGGATCGGGGAACGCTGACGACGAGCATGACCCCGAAGGCGCAACGATTGCCTTCGAGCGGCAGCATGTCGCTGCGCTGCTCGACCAGGCCCGCGAGCAGATCAGAAATCTGGACGCAGCTTTGCGGCGCCTCGATGACGGCACCTACGGGCAATGCGTGCGATGTGGCGGGCCGATCGGGACGCCGCGGTTGGCTGCCCGGCCGGCCGCCGACACCTGCATCGCCTGCGCGGCCCAACGGCGCGACCAGCGCACCTGGTAATCAGGTGCCGCCGGGACCCGAGCCGCCCGGATCTGGGTGGTCCGGCGCCTGCTCAGGCAGTTCGAGGGGCTCCGGCCGCCACAGCACGCCAAGCGTTCCCTGCGCGGCTCGGGTGCTGACCTTCCCGCCGCCCGGCCCGCGCAGAATGCGCGCGATCGCCACCGCGACGGTCGCGCCGAGGATCGGCCCGAGCAGGTAGATCCACCACGCTGTCCAGTTACCGATGACTAGCGCCGGGCCGAGCGACCGGACCGGATTCATTGACGCCCCGCTGACGGGAGCGCCGAACAGCCCGGCCAGTGCGATATAGCTGCCGACCCCGAAGGCGGCGACAGGGCCGAGCTGCTGTGCCCCGGAGGCCGTGCCCAGAACTACGCTGACCAGGCCGGTCGTCAGCAGCACTTCCCAGGCCAGCGCGACGCTGGCCGAGATGCCTGGTCCGGGCAACGTCAGCCCAGCATTTCCTTGCTTGCCTAGCATCACAACGAGCACCAGCGTCGCCAGTACCGCACCAGCCGCCTGCGCGGCGACATAGGCAGGCACGCGTCGCCACGGGAAGTCGTTGCGTAGCGCGAACGCCACGCTCACCGCCGGATTCAGGTGCGCTCCGGAAACGGCGCCCATGAACAAGATGACCGCCATGACCATCAACGCGGGAATGACGGCTCTGGCCGGGCCGGGAACGACGTTGTTGCCCAGCCTGGCATTTACGATGCCACCGCCGACGGCGCTAAGCACCAGCAGAAACGTGCCGAACAGCTCGCTGAACATGCGGCGCCACTCGTAGCTTGTGTCCCAGAAGTCGAACTGCCTGGCAGCTGCGTTCGGGTGGCCGATGGACCGCAGCGCGACGTTGGTCTGCTCCGGGATCTGAATCCTGGTAACGCCCGGCTCGGGCTGTCTGCTAATCTCCGGCCTCCGAAGCTGATCGCCGGCCGCAGGCGGCTGCCGTGCGTCCCGGTACTGCTGTGCAGGCGAGCCTACGACTGCGCTGCCAAAGACGGCAGCCAAGAACTGAACCTGCCGGGCAGCCTTGCCGTTCTGTCGTCGGGGCCACCACTCACCGGAAGGTAGAAGGCATCATGCATAACCTCGCCCGGATGGGCTCTGGCAGGCTCCTGCTCGCCGCCAGCAGTACGTTACTCATTGCCGGTGCCGGCCTATCCGGCACCGCGATCGCGTCAGCCAGCACTGCCCACGTCCCGGCCAGGTCCGCCGCGGCTGTTAGCAGGTCGGCGAAGGTCGTCAAGGAGGCGACGCGTCATGGTTTCGGCAAGATGCTCGTCACGCCGAAGGGCCGGGCGCTGTATGTCCTGCCGCACGGGTCTTGCAACGCTTCGTGCCTGTCTTTCTGGCCCCGGCTCGTCATGCCGAAAGGCAAGACCAAGCCCCTGGGCGCACCGTGCCTTGGCACCAAGGCGTTCGGCAGCCACCACCGGTTGCAAGTCACGTATCACAAGCAGCGGCTGTACACCTTCACCGGTGATAGCGGTACTAGCGTCAATGGCAACAACGTCATGGGGTTCAAGGCCGCCAAGCTGGTACGTGGCTGCCGTTGACCGCACCGAACATCAGGACTCGGCCATCCGGTCCAGGATCTGACTGACCAGCTCCATCGGAGTCTGCGGGTGCAGGAAGGCGAGCCTGGCCACGGTCTCGCCTTCCCACGCCGTTGGCGGCAGGAAGGCGACCTGGTCGTCGAGCAATTTGTCGGCCCAGGCTGCGTAATCGGCCGGCAGCCAGCCGGTACGGCGGAACAGCACGACCGACAGTTCGGGCTCGCGGATCAGCTCCAGGTAGCCGCGCGACTTAATCTCAGCCGCAGCACGCCGGGCCAGGGTGATGGCCGCCTCGATGGCTTCTGTGTAGGCACGGACGCCATGCACGCAGAGCGAGAACCACAGCGGCATTCCCCTGGCCCGCCTGGTCAGGTGGTAGGCGTAGTCGGTGGGATTCCACGCGCCGGGCTGCTCGTGGATGACATCCAGGTAGCTGGCCTCCTGCCGGTGTACGGAGCGGGCCAGCGCAGGATTGCGATAGAGCAACGCCGCGCAGTCGAACGGCGCGAACAGCCATTTGTGCGGATCGACGACGAACGAGTCCGCGTGCTCGATCCCTGTGTAGGCGGATCGCACAGTCGGCGCGAACAGGCCTGCGCCGCCGTATGCCCCGTCCACGTGGAACCAGAGCTGACGCTCGGCGGCGACAGCCGCGAGACCAGCTAGGTCGTCAATGATGCCGGCATTCGTGGTACCGGCCGTCGCCACGATCGCTGCCAGCGAGTCTGGATCGCCGTCCGCCGCAATGGCAGCCCGGACAGCGTCCCCGGTGAGCCGGTGGTCGGCGGTCGGCACTACCAGCGGGTCCATTTCGAGTAGCCGCAGTGTATTGATGACCGACGAATGCGCATCCGATCCGACCACTGCGCGCCAGCGCCGGCCAGCCGTTCGCTGTCCTCCCGACGGCTCGGCGGCCCCGCGCTTGGCAACTTCGCGGGCGACGGCGAGCGCGGACAGGTTCGCCGCCGAGCCGCCCGACACGAAGCAACCGCCGGCCGCGGCCGGCATCCCGGCCTGGTCGGCGATCAGGCGTAGCACCTGGTTCTCCGCGTGAATCGCGCCAGCAGCCTCCAGCCAGGAGATGCCCTGGATCGACGCACAGGAGATCAGCATGTCGAACAGCAGGGACGCCTTGGTCGGCGCGGCCGGTATGAAACCGAGGAAGCGCGGGCTGTCGGCCGAGATGACTGCGGGCGCGAGCATGGCCGCATAAACGCCGAGCACCTGATCAGGGTCATGCCCGTCGTCGCCCAGCAGCCCGGCGAGGGCCACATCGAGGTCGGCCGGGTCGCGCGAGCCCTTGTCCAGCGGGACGGGGTCCAGCCGGAGCCGGTTCTCCGCGTAGGCGAGCACCGACCTGATCATCTGCTCTGTGGTGCGGTCCACGCTGTGCATGGCCGACAAGCTAGCGCAGGACTAGGACGGCGTCACGCTTCCGTAGGCTGGGCGACCCAGGCGGAGAACACCGGCAGCCCGTGCCAGGGACTCGCCTGCGCGGCCGACGGCCTACCGTCGCCGGCGTCGATTGTCAGGGCGACCACCGCGTACGGGTGGCCGAATCGTAGTTCGGCTGCCCGGTGCGGGCGCGATAGTGACATCGCCGACAGCCTTATGCCAAGTCCCATTACGGCGGCAGCCTCGAATCCGGTCCGGGAGTACGTCGCCTGGACCGCCTGCTTCGCTTCCCAGAGGTCGTTCGAGTCGGACAGCGCGTGCGCGGCTGCGCCGAACCCGAGGCCAGCTGCAGCCAGGTCGTGATCTGAACGCGCAGACCAGGCAGGCAGCACTGCCGTCCAGGTGTCAGCCGCGGCGCTCTGCTCGCGAACTTGCCAGCAAGGCGCATCGCCAACCGGCAGTTCAGAAAGGTTGCGGCGGCTGATCTGACGCCCGGTCGCGTAGTCGGCGCCGATGCTGTGCGCGACGGCGAGCACGGTACTCGCGGGCACCTCGGGCAACGCGGCGACAGAGACGACAATCATGCCGTCGACCGCGGCGGCAATGTGCACGGCGACGTCGCCCGCCTGCGGCGTGACCGCGATGAACTGAACGTGCGCGGATCGCGCGGGATAGCCGCCATGCGGCTGATCAGGTGTGCGCAGGACCTGACTTACCTGGTCCGCCCACAGGCTGCCGGAACCAAGGCTGGCGGCTAGCGCGAGCTCGAAAGGCTGCTGCCAGGACGCCCGGGTAGCCAGCGCGGTGGCCAGCACCAGGTACAGATCCGGTGTCCGCTCGATCGGGAATCTGTCGATGAGGCCGAAGGTGTGATCGCGGGCCCACCGGTCGAGCCCGGCCTGGTCAGGAAGCTCGCCGGAGACCACCTGCGATGGCAGGCCTTGCTGCCAGGTCGCGAACGTCGGTGTCGGCGGGGCGGAGGACGCCTTCCACACCGCGGCCGCGGCAGCCACCAGCGGGTGCGGGTCAGCCAGCAGCGCCGCGGCGGCCGCGGCGGCGCCGTCGATATCGCAGTCGAGCACGCTGGCAAGTGCTGCCCGGTCGGTGCCGCGTACGGCCGGCCCGGCCAGCGCGAGCAGCAGCCATGCTGCCAGCGGCGAGGCAACGTGATGCTCGGTCCCGATCACCGCATGCAGGCGCGCGGCGTAAGCGGCTACGCAGTTAGGCACGCAGATCGTGGCGGCAGTCATGGCACTACTGTGCCGCATCCGAAGGGCGGTACTGCCGCGGCCTTACCTGCGCAACGAGGCTAGCCTGCGGTGGGCGGGCTGGCCGGGCTGGCGGCGCGATCCGACTCAGCTCGGGGGCGCCGAGTCAGCAGCACAAAGCTGAACAGCCCAGCCGCGAGCACCAGCACAGCGGACAGGTAGAGGGCTGCGTGCAGGCCCGAGGAGAAGGCGCTGTAGGCGGCCTGAATCACTTCGTGCTCGAGCTTGAGGTTGTTAGTTCCGCTGCTGCTCTGCCCGCTATTCGGCACCAGCCCGGTCTCGACGCCGTTGATCACGATCGTCTGGTAGATCCTCGGGATACCGAGCGCATGCATGCTCGCGATGATGTCTGAGTGCAGTCTTGCGTCCACCAGGGCGCCGAGTACCGCCACGCCGGCGACTGCGCCTATCTCGCGGCTGGTGTTAGTTGCCGAGGCAGCCATGCCGGAACGCTCCGGCGGCACCGCGGACAGCGCCGATGCCGTTGCTGGCACCACCGTGCTGCCGACGCCGATGCCCGTCACGGCCAGCGCGGCGGCCAGCGGCAGGTAGGCAGCCTCCGGATTGATGGCAAAAGAGGTGAGCAACAACCCGAGGCTGAACAGCACGCAGCCGGTGACTATCGACCAGGCGGGTCCCGCCGCAATCGTCCAGCGCCCGGCCAGTACCGCGGCGATCGCCATCAGGACCATCATCGGCAGGAAGACCAGCGCGATCTCGTAGCCGGTGTCCCCGACGACCTCTTCCAGGTAGAGCGCGGTAAAGAAGAAGACTGCGAAGGTCGCGAAATATGCGCAGAAGGCCACGACATTCGCTGTGAGGAACCGTGGCACTCGCAGGAACTTCAGGTCAAGCAACGGGTAAGCCGCGTGGGCCTGCCACCAGAAGAACGCGATGATCGCGCCGACGCACACGCAGAGCAGCGCGATGACCTGCGGCGATCCGAAGCCCGAGCTTTCGGCCTCGATGACAGCGAACGCCAGCGCCGAGATCGCAGCGGCGCCAAGGACGGTGCCGGCGATGTCCACCCGGTGCGCTTCTGGATCGGAGCTTTCCGGCAGTACGGCTATCCCCGCGAGCAGGGCGACCATGCCGAAGATCAGGTTGAACCAGAAGATCGCACGCCAGTCCCAGCGGCCGATCAGCGCGCCGCCGAGGACCGGGCCCATCGCTAGGGCCAGGCCGGACACCGCCGTCCAGACACCGATCGCCCTGGCTCGCGTCCGCTCAACAGTGTAGATATGCCGCAGCATCGACAGCGTGCCTGGCTCGCTGGCAGCCGCGCCGAATCCCATGATCGCCCGGCCGGCGATAAGCACACCGACGTTCGGCGCCTCGGCGGACAGCACCGAGCCAGCGCAGAAGATGACGATTCCTATCAGCATGACCCGTTTACGACCGAATTCGTCGCCGACCATGCCGAAGCCCAGCATCGCCCCTGCGAACGTCAGGGCGTAGGCGCCGACCACCCACTGCAATGCGGAAACGCCTGCGTGCAGCTGGCTCTGGACGTTGCCCAGGGCAACGCTGACGATCGTGTTGTCCAGGAACGTCAGGAACAGAACCAGGCACAGCACCGCAAGGGCGAGAGGCCGACCGCCACGACGGACGGTCGCCGCCTCGCCCTCGGAGACGTCTACGGGGCTGACCATCGGCTACCCGGCGGACTTACAAGGTGCTGGCAGGCCGGATGTCTTGCCGCCGTTCTCCAGCGTCAGCAAAGCGCAGAAGCTAGCCACTCCCACCTTCCACGTGCCGTTCTGGAGCACAGCGGTGCCTGACTGGTTCTTCAGCGCCGGCGTGTTTCCGAGAAGGATGTCGTATTTGACCTTTGCTTGACTTGCCGTCACATTCGTGACAGTCAGTACCTTAGCCTTCGCCTCAGCGGCAAGGCCAGTAGCCGCGAGCGACGAGGCCGGGAACTGCGATCCGTCCTCGAGCAACGACATCCGCTTGGCTACCGGTGTGGACGCGTTGAAGAACGTCTCCCAGTTTGTCTTGATGCTTGCGGCCGCGCCCGCGCTAGAGGTTGATGGGCTAGTTGCCGTTGGCGTCGGCGACGGCGTCGTGGCCGACGTGGTAGAGCTAGCCGGCGCGGGCGGGGTGGACGAACTCCCTGTACCGCTGCTGCCGCACGCCGTACCGAGGGCAACCAGCGCACAGACTCCGACAATCTGGGCGATATGCCGTTGAGAGTTCATACAGCTATCCTCCAACTATTCCTCAGCCGGTGGCATTCCTGCCCCCGGCTGATCTTCTCGCATTTGTGGTCTGCTGGTTAGCCGCCAGGTGACGGCCGTGTCATGCTGGCATCGTGTCGGATCTCGAGTCGTTGCGGGACCGCATGCGCCAGTTCAGCGCTGAGCGTGACTGGGACGGCTTCCACGACCCGAAGTCGGTGCTGCTGGCCCTGGTCGGCGAAGTCGGTGAACTCGCCGAGCTATTCCAGTGGCTGCCCGCCGGCACAGCCGCCAAACTGGCCGCCGCCGAACCGCTTCGCAGCCGCGCGGCGGAAGAACTGTCGGACGTGCTGCTGTACCTGATCCTGCTGGCCGATGTACTGGACATCGATCTGGCGGCTGCGGCAAACGCCAAGCTCACCGAGGCAGCCCGCCGGTATCCGCCAGGCCAGCGGCCTGGCTAGCCGCGACCGTCGGCGGTCCCCACAGCGACTGAAGCTCGCGGTCTACCGCAACCGATAGCGGAGCCATCGGCGCGAGCGCCGGACGAGCGGGTGCGGCCTGTATTTGCTCGCAGTGCGCCAGCGCGGCCGGACCTAGGAAGCGGCTCAGCTGCCCGTAGCTATGCCTGTCGTCCCTGCCAAGCCGGTGATGGTGCATGCGCAATGGCGCATACAGGTAAAGCTTGTCTCGTGCTCTGGTAACGGCGACGTAAAACAGTCGCTGCTCTTCCTCCAGTCCGGCCGGAGTAGTAAGGGCCATGTCACTGGGCACCGCTCCGTCAACCAGCTGTGGCAGGTGTACGACCGGCCATTCGAGCCCTTTCGCCGAGTGAACGGTCGAGATGACCAGAAAGTCGTCATCAAGGCGTGGCCGGCCAGCCAGGTCCGACGCCGACACCGGCGGATCGAGCGCCAGCTGCACCAGCGCGTCGTGCAGCGACGGGCTCGCTGCGGCCGCGTCAGCGAGTCGCTCGAGATCGGCGAAGCGCACCGAGGCATCGGGGTAGCGCGCAGCGAGCGGCTCTCGCAACGCTGCAAGTATCGCGGCAGCCCGATCCGCGGTGCGTTCCTGCCCCGCAGCCTCAGCAAGCTGGCCGACCGTCCCGGTCACGGCCGGGCCGGATCGCGGCGGCAGCGCCGCTGCGGCGTCGGGCCAGCGG
The DNA here is from genome assembly GCA_963787665.1 of uncultured Actinomycetota bacterium. GTDB lineage: Bacteria > Actinomycetota > Actinomycetes > Streptosporangiales > Streptosporangiaceae > JAJYUU01. The sequence goes on along the minus strand of CAWBDZ010000011.1, from coordinate 488,926 downwards.
TCGAACGGTCCCGGATCGGCGATCCGCAATGTCTCGATCACCCGGCGGGCGAGCACCGGGCCGACCCCTTCGTGCAGCCGCAGCACCCGGAACCAGGCAAGATCATCAGCTGGGTTCGAGACCAGGCGCGCGGCCGCCAGGAAGTCCTTGACGTGGGCGGCCTCGGTGAACCGCAACCCGCCGTACTTGACATACGGTATACCGCGAGCGGACAGCTCAATCTCAAGCAGGTCGCTATGGTGCGCGGAGCGCACCAGCACGGCCTGCTGCTGGAGCTGCACACCGGCCTCGTGACTATCCAGCACCCTGGCGCAGATCTCGCGGGCCTGAGTCGCCTCGTCGTGACAGCGGACCAGCATCGGGCGCTGCCCAAGGCCGCGTTCCGCCGACAGCGCGAGCTCGAGTCCGGCAGCCTGCGGTCTGATCTCGTTGGCCAGGAGGAGCACGCACTGGTGAGACCGGTAGTTGCGGGACAGCCTGATGATTGCGAGGTCGGCGAACTGGCGGGACAACGCCCGCAAGTGCTCGGGATCGGCACCGCGGAAGGCGTAGATCGCCTGCGCATCGTCGCCGACACAGGTAAGGCCGGCGCCATCGGGACACAGCAGCCGCACGATCTCTGCCTGGACCGCATTCACGTCCTGGTACTCGTCGACTAGCACCGCGTCGAAGAGGCTGCGCAGCGTCGGGCCGGCCTGCGGGTCGGCGAGCGCAGCGCGCCACAGCAGCAGCAGGTCATCAAAATCCACCAGGCCATGGCGCCGCTTATAACTGACGAAGTCGGTAAACAGGCCGGCCAGCTGCGCGGTGTAGGGCACGCACCACGGGTATCCCGCCGCGACAACGTCGTCCAGGTGGCTACTGGTGTTGACACAGCGGGTGTAGATGTCCGCGCACGACGCCGCGCGCGGAGTGCGCCGTCCGGCGCCAGTGCCGACCAGTCCATTGGCGTCGCGCAATGTGTCCATGATGTCAGCCACGTCAGCTGGGTCGATCACGCTGAACTCCGGCGGCAGCGCGAAGGCTTCTGCGTTTGCCCTGATGATTCGGTGGGCGACGGCGTGGAAGGTACCACCGAATATCCGGTCGGCCGCCGTAGTGTCGGGCGGATGTGCCCGGGCTAGCATGTCGTCTGCGGCGCGCCTGGTGAAGGTCAGCAGCAAGATCCGGCTCGGCTGCATGCCTTGCTCGCGCAGCCACGCTGCGCGTGCTACCAGCGTGCCGGTTTTGCCGGTACCTGCGCCAGCGAGAATCAGCAGCGCGCCGCCTTGATGGGTCGCGGCCCGACGCTGATCAGCGTTCAGACTGTCAAGGACGCCGGCCTGTCCGCTCATGGACACTGAATGTAGCCAGGCCCACTGACAACGGCCTGCGAGAAAGGACGCCAATGGCTCAGGCAGCACGGGTCGTACTGGTGACCGGGGCGTCAGCCGGAATCGGCCGAGCGTGTGCGGACCGGCTAGCCGGAGGCGGCTGGACGGTCATCGGTGCCAGCCGACGAGGCACCGGCAGCGACGGCGGGGCCAGCCGGCCGTGGCCCGGCCTGCTCATGAACGTAGACGACGACACGGCGGTGACGGCGGGCGTGACCGGGATTACCGAGCAGTACGGGCGGCTGGACGCGGTCGTCGCAGCGGCAGGCTGGGGCGTCGCGGGTGCCGCCGAGTTCACTAGCGTCGCTGCTGCGAAGGCTCAGTTCGAGACGAACTTCTGGGGCAGCGTGCGACTGGTGCAGGCAGCGCTACCGGTGATGCGCGCCCAGCGCAGCGGACGGATCGTGCTCATCAGCTCGATCGGTGGCGTGATCGGCATCCCCTTCCAGGCCTATTACAGCGCCAGCAAGTTCGCCCTAGAGGGATTCGCCGAATCGCTCGGCTATGAGGTCGGCCCGTTCGGTATCACGGTCACGCTGGTGCAACCAGGCAACATCAAGACGGACTTCACGGCCAGCCGGCAGATTGACAACGGCGCCGACACGGCTGAGGTGTACGCGGCCCCGATGCGCAGAGCCATCGAGGTAATGGCGCGGGACGAGGCGAATGGCGCGCCCGCTGACCAGGTCGCGGTGGTCGTGCAGCGCGCGCTCGAGTCGGCCCGGCCACCACGCCGCCTGTCCGTCGGCAAGACCAGCGAGCGTGCCGGGCTGGTGGCCAAGCGGCTGCTGCCATTCCGCGTGTTCGAGGCGGCGGCCAAAGGAAGTCTGGGTGTGTAGTCTGCCCTTGCCGCCTACGGCACCGCGTGGTTCTTGCTGCTGTCCGGCATAAGGGGCGTTCAGGAGCACGGCTCTGCCGCTTCCGACGCCGTCAGGCTCCGCGAGCTGACGAAGATTCCGCGCGGAGTGTGGTCCGCCTCCTGGCTGGTCAGGTCGCTCGCCGCGGTTGGCTTCGGTGCAATCTTGCTGGTCTAGGCCGTCACCAGCCGAGCTCGCGCAGTCGTTCATCGGAAATGCCGAAGTGGTGACCGACCTCGTGGATGACGGTACGGCGCACCTGCTCGATCACTTCGGCCTCGGTGTCGCAGATCGCGCAGATGGCCTGGTGATAGATCGTGATCCGGTCCGGCAGCACCCCGGCGTAGCCGGTCGTCCGCCTGGTCAGCGGGATGCCTTGATAGAGGCCTAGCAGACCCCGAGGGCCGGGGCCATGCTCCACCAGCACAGCGACATTTCGCATCATGTCGCCCAGGTCCTCAGGCAGCGAGTCGAGAGCGGTCGCGACCATTTGCTCGAACGACTCGGGATCAACGATGATCACGGGCTCATTGTCTGACAGCTTGCACAGTTTCTGACAGCTGGCATGGACTCGTGCCTATCCTGTGGGCGTGGCTTTGCCTGACCAGGCCCGGCGCCCGGCTCGGCCGACTGCGGCGCAGATCGCGGCGGCCCACGGCCAGACGATCCCGGACCTGGTCGCGCCGGGCCCTCGGGTGCTTTTCGCCGGCATCAACCCGAGCCTGTATTCCGCCGCCGTCGGGTACCACTTTGCCCGGCCGGGCAACAGGTTCTGGCCCGCTATGCACCAGTCTGGCTTCACCGGCCGCCAGCTAGCGCCCTCCGAGCAGCACATGCTCCTGGACCTGGGCTTTGGCATCACCAACGTCGTGGCCCGCGCGACGGCGCGGGCCGACGAGCTAGACGCGGCCGAACTGCGGGCTGGCTGGGAGCACCTGGCGTCGCTCGCGGCGCGCGTCCGGCCAGCCTGGCTGGCTGTGCTCGGCGTCACTGCCTACCGTGCCGCATCCGGCCGGAAAGCGGCTGCCATCGGTCCGCAGGCTGACCGCCTCGCCGGGGCGCAGGTATGGGTTCTACCGAATCCCAGCGGCCTGAACGCGTCTTGGGCTACACCGCGGCTCGTGGCGGCGTTTCGGGAACTGCGGGAAACTGCGGGCCAGAGGCGTCGTGACACCCCGACACAGACGTAGCGGTTGATGATCACGTGGCGCAATCCGCCCTACTCGATGACAATCACCTGGGCCCGACGCCCTGGCCGGGCTAACCGGATTCCGGCCAGGACCCGATCACTACGGTGGCGGCAAGTTCCTCGTCACGGGCGATCTCGGCACGAAGGCCAGCGCTGGCTACCGCGGCCAGCGTGAGCGCGGCTTGCCGCCGGCTCGTCTCGATCAGCAGGTGACCGCCGGGTGCAAGCCAGCCGGTAGCCCCAGCTGCGATCCGGCGTTGTATGTCCACTCCGTCCGCGCCGCCGTCCAGCGCGACCAACGGCTCGTGCAGGCGCGCTTCAGCGGGCAGAAACCCGACCTCGCCAGTCGGCACATACGGAGCATTGGCAACCAGCAGATCGACCGTGCCACGCAAGGCGCCCGGCAGCGCCTCGTACAGGTCGCCCAGGTAGACGTGGCCGCCATAAGGCCCGAGGTTGGCTCGCGCGCACCGGACGGCCTGCGGGTCGACGTCAGCCGCGTGCAACTCAGCGCGGCCCAGGATGCTGGCCACGGCGAGGCCAATAGCCCCCGTCCCACAGCACATGTCCACTACGACTGCTCCGCTAGCACCAGGTCCAGCGAGATGACCGCAGCGTGCGGCCGCCTGGCTGACTAGGAACTCACTGCGGCGGCGCGGGACAAAGACGCCTGGATCTGCCAGTATCCGCAGGCCGCAGAAGGCGGCCCAGCCGATGACCTGCTCGATTGGCAGGCCAGCGACGCGCTGATCCACCATGTGATCAAGTTCGCCGCCGGTTGCGGCAGCCGCGACCAGCAGATCTGCCTCATCCTCAGCGAAGACGCAGCCGGACGAGCGCAGCCTTATAACAATCTCGGCTCGAACTCGGCCGCGGCTCGTGCCGGAGACCGTGATTGCCTAAAGCTTGCTCAGCTTTGAGCACGGGACCGGGATCCGCACCCTGTGCTGCTGGCCAAAGTCCACCAGCACGGCGACGTCTTCCTCGACGCTGAGCACGGTCCCGAGACCGTACTTATCGTGCGTCACCAGGTCCTGGCAGGCGAAGGTCTCCACAGGCGGCAGCGGAGTCGGCTTGTTGAAGGGACTTCCGGGCAGCAAGCGCCGTGGCGCCGGGCGGGTATTCATCACTACCAGTATGCGCCCTTGCCTGCTGCAGCGTGACGCGGATACCAGGGATTACTTCCTTGAGCGGCCAGCTCCTGCCGCAGGGCTGCAGCGTTATCCGGGGATTTTTGCCGGCCCGCCTAGAGCTCCTGGCCGACCACGGCAGGTGACCGGGCCGCCTGACGATGCGAGCCGGGATCGGCTGCCAGGGTCGGCGTTAGGCACGATAACCAGGAAGCGACCGGGCAGGCCCACCCGGCCGGCGTGCTGCAGGCACTGCCCTCTCAAGACCGGTGCTGCGCTCTTTTCGTCCAAAGGGAAGGGCTGAGAGAGTGGGGAACACCGATGGGGCCCTGCTGCATGGAGACACCGATGCCGGAACGTCAGAGCCGCCGCCGCGCCGCCACCCGCAGGAGCGTCGGTTTCGTCGTGATCGGCGCGATCTTCGCTGGATCGGTCGCGTGCTCGGGCCCGGTGACGGCAAGCCCACCGCATCGCGCCCATTCGGCGCTCGTCGTGACCACCGCTGACGGCACGCTTAGGGGGCTCCAGTCTCGGCATATGGACTCCTACCTCGGGATACCGTACGCCGCACCGCCGATGGGACCACTGCGCTGGCGGCCGCCACAGCCACCCGCGCACTGGCCAGGTATCCGGGCGGCCACCAAGTTCGCCCCCCATTGTGCTCAGCCTGCAGGGGTGTTCGGCCGGGCCAGCATGTCAGAGAATTGTCTCTACCTGAACGTCTACGCGCCCGCACCCAAGCACGGAAACCGCCTGCCAGTGATGGTATGGATCCACGGCGGCGGATTCGTGGGCGGCGAGAGTGACGACTACAACCCGAGCGGGCTGGTGGCTAACGGCGTCATCGTCGTCACCATCAATTACCGGCTCGGGGCTCTTGGCTTCCTGGCCCATCCGGCCTTGGCCGCCCGGCAGGGCGGACCGTCGGGCGACTACGGGCTCATGGACCAGCAGGCGGCTCTGCGCTGGGTGCAGCGCAACATCCGAGCGTTTGGCGGCAACCCGGCAAACGTCACCATTTTCGGGGAGTCGGCTGGCGGACAAAGCGTGCTGCTCCAGGTTGCCTCGCCAACCGCAGACGGCCTTTTCGCCCGCGCCATCGCGGAAAGCGGCGGCTACGCGCTGTATCCGGAGTCGCTGACCGCTGCCGAGAAAGCAGGGCGCGCTTTCGCAGCCAAGGCAGGCTGCGCGAGTCAGACTGCAGAGTGTCTCCGCAGCCTGCCGGTCTCGACCATCCTGGCCGACCAGAACCAGTCGGGTGCGAGCGCCGACATCGACGGACTCCTGCTGACCCAGCCGCTGAAGACTGCCCTCGCTAGCGGTGATTTCAATCACGTGCCGGTCATCAATGGATCGAACCACGATGAATGGCGGCTGTTCGTCGCACTGGCCACCTTCGAGGGCCACCCGGTGATCGCGGCTAACTACCTGCCGATGATCGCTTCCACGCTTCACGTCTCGCTGGCGCTGGCCAAGGTCATCGCTGCGCAGTACCCGCTCAGCGCGTACCCAAGCCCTGCGCTCGCTCTGAGCGCGCTCGGCACCGACGGGATCTTCGCGTGCCCGACGCTCCTGCTGGATCAGTCGTTGTCTCGGTACGTGCCAACCTATGCCTACGAGTTCAACGACGAGAACGCGCCTGATGCGTACCCCAGCCCTGGCTTCCCCTACGGGGCCACGCACGCGTCGGAGCTTCAGTACTTGTTCGGGTTGCCAGCATCTTCGCACGGCACGCTGTCGGCCCAGCAGCAACGGCTCGCGGCCGCGATGCGGAGCGAGTGGACCAGCTTCGCCAAGTCCGGGGTGCCGTCCGCCTCCGGCGCGCCAGCCTGGACGCGTTTCACCGCCGCGGGCCAGGCCACGCTGTCGCTGGTCCCGCCCACGCCGCGGTCAGAAACAAGCTTCGCGACCGAGCACCGATGCGGCTTCTGGGCCCTCGGCGGCGACTAGAGCTCGACTTGCGCCAGGCACCTGACGGCGGCGCCGACGCTCCGCCTCAGGCTCGGCCCACTGACCGCCCTGCTCGGGGTGACTTTACGACAAGCCAAGCAGGACGAGCAGTGCGCGTCGGCGTGACCGGCTCAACTGCTTGCCGGCTCTCGGAGTTGTGTGAGCGGATGATTAAATCGGGGTAACCTGCTCGGCCTGCGGGCCCTTTGCGCCCTGGCCGGCGGTGAACTCGACCCGCTGGTTCTCTGCAAGACTGCGGAAACCGTCAGTCTGGATGGCGGAGTGGTGAACGAAGACGTCGGCGGTGCCGTCGTCGGGGGCGATGAAACCGTAGCCCTTGTCAGCGTTAAACCACTTCACAGTGCCCTGAGCCATGTTGCTTTCTCCTGCTGTACGACCTTCGGGAACCACGGACGTGTCTCCCGGGCTGTCGCGGCCGCCTAGCTTTTAAGGGCTGGAATCTGGAGACCCCTCGGCGCCCGCCGTCAGAATTCCGCGGGCGCTTTCACACGTGCACGAACTTCGACTACAACCAACACTAGCAACAACCATCGCGGGCGGAGTTGTTCCCTGCCAGTCACGCGGGTTACGCCGCGGTACGGATGCGGACTTTCGACCTGCTGGGCTAGCAGTGAAGCCCCCGGTCAGCACGATGACCTGGGGCTGCGTGGCGGAGCCGGCTAGCGGAATCGAACCGGCGACCGCGTTAAGGTCATTGCGAGTTCGGGCTGTTCCTTTCCTAGTCCTGGTCCGCCGGATCTCTTCGTGGACCGCCGACGCACTAGCTTCCGGTAGATATCGGGTCAAATAGCAAAACACGGTTCGGCACAGTCACCCGGAGGGTGTGATGTGCCTTCGCGCGCCGAGCGCGACGGTGAATCTGTGGCGGAATATCAGCAGGCCATAGGTGCAAGCCGGGCACACTGGCCCCAGCGTTAGCGGGGACGGAACCTCTGGTGCTCGGCCAGGCGGCTGGGTTCGCGTTCCTGGCAGCGGTGGCCCCGACAGCGCTGCTGGTTGGTGCCGTCTACCTTGGCTCCGCCGATCCCAGAAAGACCGCGTTCTTCTACCTGGTGGGCGCCGTCGCGATGACCACCATCGCGGGGCTGATTGTCATCCTCGCGGTGCGCGCTGGTCACCTAGACCATCCGCATCAGCGAGCCCCCCGGTACAGCCTGCGGCTTGGCCTCGGCGTTGCGGCTCTGGCGGCCAGCGTCATAGGGGCACGCCGGAAGCCAAAGCCGCCCGGTACCAACAAGAAGCCGGGGCTAGTGACCCGGCTCATCGCCCGCCCTTCGCCGCTAACCGCCTTCACCGTGGGCATCGTCGTGTTCGCGCCATCGGCGACCTATGTCGCCGCGGCGTCCGTGATCGGCACCGCGAAGACCAGCGACATAGCTACCGTCGGAGCGCTGGCAGTGATAGTGGTGATCGACGTCCTGGCTGCCTGGGTGCCGTACGTGCTGTATCTGGTCGCTCCTGACCCGACCACGCGCAAGCTCAAGGTGTTCAACGACTGGCTGGCAGTCCATGGCCGTGTCCTGGCCGTTGGCGCATTGGTCGTCGCAGGGGTGATCCTGACGGTGAACGGCATCCTCGGGTTGACCGGCGTCGTCTGACCGTCCCGAGCGTCTTCATCGTGGGCAAGCTGAGGTCACGCTCGCCTCGGCCGTTGTCGGCCGGGCTGGTTACTTGACGGGTGCGAAGAGCTCGAGCTGGATGTTGTCAGGATCGCGGAACACCAGAACAGAGGCATAGGGCTCATCGGCGATCGGAGACTGGGTCAGGGGCTTGTCGGCGACATCAGCGCTGACGACGCCCTTGGCTTCGAGGTGAGCCTGCCAGGCCTGGAGATCGCCGCGGTTAGGAACCATGAAGCCAGCGTGGTCGAGGCCGGTGACGGTCTCGCCGAACATCGCGCCAGCGCTGGTGTCGTGACGGTGCAGCACGATCATGAGCTGGCCGTGGTCGTCGGCGAGGAGCTTGCCGACTCCGCCGGGGTGCGGCACGTCCATCCGGAACCGGATGCCGAAGACATCCTCATACCATCGGACGCTCGCGTCGACGTCGGTGACTGTCAGTGCGAGGTGGTGCAGCCGGGGAGATGTGACGGTGGACATGTGTGCTCCTTTTCCTAAATGAATCCGGCAGCCCTGCTATCGGCCTGGCAGTAGCCGAGGAACATCGCCACGAAGTCGTCGATGAGGCCTGCCCAGCGATCTCCTCCTGGGTCGTTGGAGATCTGCTGGTCGACAAGGCCGGTGGTGAGGGCGGTCCACATGTCGACGTGACGGGGATCGCGGATGCCGTTCAGGGCCAGGCGTTCGCGTACCAGCTCGAGCGCGCGGATCGCCGGTGAGAAGGACGCGGCCGCGGGCTCGAACCCGGGAATCGTGCGCTGGAACAGCAACTGGTACCGGGCGGTGTCACTGATGCAGAACTCCAGGAACCGGCGCACGCCGCCAGCGAGGATCGCCGGAGGATCTTCGCTGTCGTAGGGCTCGGACATCACCTCTGCGAACTCAGTGGCTGCCTGGCCGAACATGGCGTCGTAGATCGCGTTCTTCGATGGGAAGTAGGCGTAGACCGTCGGCGTCGTGATCCCGGCGCGCCTGGCGAGCTCCCGCAGCGACAACCCGGCCAGGCCGTCGCCGCGGACCACATCCCACGCGGCTTCGACAATCGCGTCCCGCGCGGATCTCCGTCGAGCTTCACGCCAGTCGCCTGTGATTTGTTTAGACATCGTTCGGTAAATCTATACGCCGTTAAAGTCTCGAGTCAAGGGGTGCGGCAGATAACCCGCGCATCACCTCTTCTGAACGGGTCAGGGGGCGGTCACCCGTTCCCCTGTGACATCACGTCGAGGATCCGGGTCCGCGGCTCGCCGGCCAGGCCCGGCGCCGACGTCGGGGAGGACCAGACGTGCTGCTGCAGGAATTGCTCGAACGCCTCTGCCCTGCTTCTGGTTTCAAACTCGAGGTCGAGCAGCACGTACCTCGGGTCGTCGACAGGCTGCCGGATGGCAATCCCGTCGACTCCAGCTTGCGCGCGCGCTGCGGCGAAGCTGTCGAAAGCGGTTTTCCAAATGCCGTAGTCGCTGATCTCGTGCTCGATCCGCAACGTTGTCATCGTTTCTCCCTCTCCGTGCCCGTCCTGACCGTTGAGCGTTACGTTAGGCGGGCCTGGCGCTGGCGCGGTATCCCTGGTATCTGGGGGTGCCGGCTCACCTGCCGGAGCAAGGCCATCTGCCGGGCGTACGCTCAGGGCGTGGCGGGGAACTGGGAACGGGCCCGAGCCCGCGAGCGAATCGAGGCCCTCGCTTCAGGCGCCGTGGACGCCAGGGACCTGCGCAGGGACGTACTTGCGGAGCTCCGCGAGGTAATCGGATTCGATGCCTACGTGTGGCTGCTCACCGACCCAGTCACTGCTGTAGGCGCCGCGCCCTTAGCAGACGTGCCCTGCATGGAGGAACTGCCGTCGCTCATTAAGGCCAAGTATGCGACGCACCTCCATCGGTGGACCGTCCTGCAGCAGGTTGCATCGCCAGTTGCGCTCCTATGCAGCGCCCTCGACGGCGACTTGACGCGGAGCCGTCCGTGGCGCGACGTGCTGCACCGGTACGGGATCGGCGACGTGGCCTCGGCGGTCTTCGCGGATCAGTTCGGTTGCTGGGGCTTCCTCGACCTCTGGCGCGACAACGCCCGGCAGCCGTTCGGCAGTGCCGATGCTGATTTCATCGGCAGTGTCGTGGCGCCGCTGACTGCCGCGTTGCGTCGCTGCCAGGCGGGCACGTTCATCGAGCCGGCTATCCCGCGGCGCCAGGTCGGACCAGTAGTGCTGACACTCGACGACGATCTGCGGATTACCAGCCGCACGGCAGCTTCGCAGGCGTGGCTGGACGTCCTGCTGCCACCGGATCCCGACGAGCGGGCGATCCCGGCGAGTGTCTATAACGTCGCCGCCCAGCTGATCGCGGCTGAAGACGGCATCGACGGGCACGCGGCGTCCGCTCGGACCCATCTGGCCGACGGATTCTGGCTTACCCTGCGCGCAGCCAGGCTCTCGTGCGACGAGCAGCAGGCCGGAGCGTCCGCGTCCGGACAAGCGACCCTCGTAGTCACGATCGAAGAGGCCTCCGCCGCCGAGCGGCTTGAAATGTTCAGCCTGGCCTTCGGTCTCACCGCCCGCGAGCGTGAACTGCTTGGGCTGCTGGCCGCCGGCCGCAGCACGCGCGCCATGGCACGCGATATGTCCCTGTCAGAGCACACAATCCAGGACCACCTCAAATCGATCTTCGCCAAGACCGGCGGCCGCGACCGCGTGACCCTGCTATCGCGTGCCCTCGGCACCAGGCTCGAACCGGCTAACAACGCCTAGCTCGGTTATTTGCGCTTGGCGAGGTGCTCGCGTCGCGACCGTTCCTCAGCTAACGCGGCTGCTCCCAATGTGGCGCGAAGACGACAAACCAAAGTCTCCTACGCTGGGCTTGGGCCGAGTACGTAGTCGGCGAACATGGTGACCGCGTTGTCGATGAGGCGGATGTAGCGGTCGCCGCCCGGGTCGTTGGCGAGCTGCTGGCCAGCCAGGCCGGCGACTACCGCGGTCCACAGGTCGAAGTCTGCCTCGTTGCGGAGCCCGCCGCGGGTGAGGATGGTGCGCGCGCTGTCGAACACCTCGACCGCGATGGCATAGGACTCGCGTGACGGCTGGAATCCGGGGATGGTCCGCAGGAACAGGAGCTGGTAGCGGGCCTGGTCCTCGGCGGCGAATTTCACGAAGATGCCGGCCACGGCCCGAAGCGCGCCGCGGGCATCGGCAGGCATCTCGGTGTCCGCGAACCGGCGCGCCAGTTCCTGGTTGCCGTCGGCGAACATCCGGTCGTACAGAGCGTTCTTGGAAGCGAAGTAGGTGTACAGCGACTGGGCTTCCATGTCGACAGCATGCGCGAGTGCCCGGAGGGACAGGGCGGCCAGGCCGTCAGCGCGGACCATGGACCAGGCCGTGGCGAGGATCTCCTCCTTGGTCGCCTCGTGACGGTCGCGGCGGCGGTCACGTCGGCGCGGCTGGGCAGGAGTCGTTGCGGCCATGAGTTGACTCTAAACGATAACCCTGCGACTATCCTGACAGTGTTCGGAATTCCGAAGACTAGACGGGAGTTGGCGATGGGGGAAATGACGACCGTGAACGCGGGACTCGGGGTGCCCCTGGGGCACCGCGAGGCGATGATCCTGGCAGCGACCGAGTTCGGCCGGATGACGGCGCAACTGCAGGCCCTGAACCCAGCGGACTGGGCGCGGCCGACGGTGTGCGAGCTGTGGGACGTCCGGGCACTGGCCGCGCACGTGCTCGGCATGGCCGAGGCGCAGGCCTCGTTCCGCCAGTTCGCTCACGACTTCCGCGCGGCAGGCAAGCGGTCCGGCGGGAAGATGATCGACGAGATGTCCGCTACGCAGGTCCGCGAGCGGGCAGCGATGACGGCCGGCGCGATCATCAGCCGTCTCGCAGCGGTCGCGCCTAAGGCCGTGCGCGCCAGGCGCCGGACACCGGCGCCCATGCGATGGGCCGTGCGCCTCAAAAATGACCCGCCCTTCGATACCGAGCGCTGGCGCTACGGCTACCTGGTAGACACCATCTTCACCCGCGACACCTGGATGCACCGCCTCGACATCAGTCGTGCCGCCGCGCGCCCAATGGAGCTCACGGCCGACCACGACGGCCGCCTTGTGGCCGACATCGTGGGCGAATGGGCACGCCGCCACAGCCAGCCCTTCGCCCTCACGCTGACCGGTCCAGCCGGAGGAGAGTGGTTTTCGGGAGAAGCCGGGGAGCGCCTTGAGCTTGACGCGCTCGATTTCTGCTGGATCGTCGCCGCCCGCCAGGCGGGCACGGGGCTGATGGCCACCAAGGTGCCGTTCTGATTACCTCCTCATCCGGGCTCGCAGCGCCCACGTTTGCAGCACCCCAGCCCAGGGCCCGCGGGCACTGACAGGACAACCACAGTCGATGGCCGGGCAGCTAGCCCAGCCAGCAGAGCTAACCAGCAGGAGGATTCATGCCAATCGCGATTTACTTCCATCCCAAGTCCCTGAGCACGGCCCAGTACGACGAAGCCATCAGCGAACTCGACGCCGCCGGAGCCGGGCACCCGGCCGGCCGGATTCACCATTCCTGCTTCGGGCCTGACCACGACCTCATGGTCTACGAGGTCTGGGAATCCCAGCAGGCATTCGAAGACTACGGAACGGTGCTCATGCCGATCCTGCACAAGGCCGGCATCGACCCCGGCACCCCGGACCTCATGCCTGTTCACAATCTCGTTAGCTGACCGGCAGGCCAGTCCCAGCTCTCTCCGTCGGCATCTCAGCGGCCAGTACTCAGGCAAGCCGCACGGCGGTACCGCACCGAGTGTCGGATACACGGCCGTCTGCGATGCTCAGACGTGCGCGGATCACCAGATGCGTACTCGCTCCTCGCTGTCCAGCCAGAGCCCGTCACCCGGGGTTGTGGCGAAAGTCTCGTGGAACTCGTCCAGGTTGCGGACTGTGTTGGCCCGGAACTCGGCCGGCGAGTGCGTGTCGGTGGTGAGCCATTGTTGTTCCTGTTCCTTGCGCAGTTTGTAGCGCCAGCAGTAGGCCCAGTTCATGAAGAACGCGCGGGCGTCGGCCGTCTCAGCCTCGCTGCCGAGCGCAATCAGGTAGGCCCTGTGGGCGATGCTTACGCCGCCCAGGTCGCCTATGTTCTCGCCCAGCGTCAGCGCCCCGCTGACGAACTGCCCCGGCAGCTGGCGCGGCGAGAAGCCGTTGTACTGGGCGATCAGCGCCTCGGACTTCAGCTTGAAGGCGGCCTTGTCGGCAGCCATCCACCAGTCGTTGAGGTTGCCGGCGCCGTCGTACTGCGCCCCCTGGTCGTCGAAGCCGTGGCCAATCTCGTGTCCGATGACGGCGCCGATGCCGCCGTAGTTCTCCGCCAGCTGCCCGTCGGGCGAGAAGAACGGGTCCTGCAGGATAGCCGCAGGAAAGCAGATCTCGTTGGTTCCGGGGTTGTAATAGGCATCGACGGTCTGCGGCAGCATGAACCACTCGTCGCGGTCGACCGGCGAGCCGATCTTGGCAAGATCCCGGTCGGTCTTGAAGGCTGCGGCCGCGCGGGCGTTCCCGAGCAGGTCGTGCGGGCTCACCTCCAGCGCGGAGTAGTCGCGGAAGCGGTCCGGGTAGCCGATCTTCGGCCGGAAAGTGGAGAGTTTGTCGTAGGCCCGCTCCTTGGTCGCCTCTGTCATCCAGGTCAGCTGCGAGATCGACTCGCGGTAGGCCCGGATCAGGTTGCCGACGAGCTCGTTCATCATGGCCTTGGACGCTGGTGGGAAGTGCCGGGCGACGTACTTTTTGCCAACCGCCTCGCCGATCGCTCCCTCGACGAACGCGACCGCGCGCTTCCAGCGGGCCGGTAGCTCCGGGGTACCGTTGAGTACGCGGCCGTAGAACTCGAAGTCGTTGCGCACCAGCGCCTCGCACAGGAACGGAGAGGCGGCGCGCAGGACCCGGGCGGCCGTCCACGACCGCCATTGCTCGATCGGCAACTCGGCCAGCACCGCCGACATGTGGGCCAGGTAAGACGGCTGCAGGACAATGGTCTCCGCGATGGTCGCGTCCGAGCCGCCCAGGGCGGTGATGTAGGTGCGCCAGCCGAATTCCGGCGCCAGCGCCGTCAGCTCATCGAGGCTGGTCAGGTTGTAGATCTTCTGCACGTCACGGGTCTCAGCACGTTCCCAGTGACCCGCGGCGAGCCTCGTCTCTAGGTCCAGCACTGCCTGCGCAGTCGCCGCGGGCTCGCGGTGCTCAGCGAGCGTGAAGAGCTTGGTCAGGTAGGCGACGTACTTTGCCCGCACGTCCGCGTACCTCGCGTCGCGGTAGTACGACTCGTCCGGCATCCCGAGGCCGCCTTGCTTGATGTTGGCGAGGTACCTGTCGGAGTTCCGGTCGTCGGTAGAGACGAAGCGGAGGAAGAGGCCTGCGCCGCCGCCTCGCTCGAACTCGCCCAGGAACGCCGCGAGCTGGCCGGTGTCGGCGAGTTCCGCGACGGCCTGCAGCTGCGACCGGACCGGCTCAAGGCCGAGCTGTTCCGCTCTCAGCTCGTCCATGAAGGAGGTGTAGAGCGCGGCAATCTTCCGGGCATCCTCCCTCATGCCGTCCTTGTCCGGTGTGCCGTGCGAGATGCCCTCGGCGAGCTCGGCGATAATCGCGTGGACCCGCAACTCGGAGGTTTCCTCAAGTTGGACGCCGGGACCCCAGCTCGACCGGTCAGCGGGGATCTCGACGGTGTCTAGCCACCGGCCGTTGACATGGCCGAACAGGTCGTCCTGTGGCCGGATCCCTGGGTTCATGCCCGCCCGGGCACCGTCAAGAATGCTCACCGGTGGACCTTATGCGCAGATCACGAGCTGTGGCGAGCGAGTTCCCTGGAGTGGGTCTCCTGCCAGCAAGCCCGGCAACCGCATCAGGAGGACGTCTCCCCATCCAGCACCGACGTGCTTCGAGGAGTTACTAGCGTGCGCTTCGTCCAGCAGGCTCGGTCGCATGCAACCGACTGCGATGCGGAAGGCTTAGAAAAAGTCTTGGCCGCGGTGTCGATCGACGCGAGCGCGTTCGTGGAGAAGGTAAGCGGCAGCAGTCTGGGCTGCCAGTGAGCAGAGGAGCTTGACATGGCGTTGTACCTGATCGCATTCAACGACGAGTGGGTGCCCGACCTCACGTTGGAGGAACTGCGCGAGAGGGGCACGTCCGCCAGGGCCGTGATCGAGGAAATGACGGCCGCCGGTGCCTTCGTCTTCAGCGACGGCGGTCTGGACGCGTCGACCGCCGTGTGCAGCGTCGACCCGAGCAGCGGCTCGCCCGTCTTCACCGACGGGCCGTTCGTCGAGACCAAGGAGCACCTCGGGGGTTTCGCGGTCGTCGATGTGCCCGACGATGCCCAGGCGCGGTATTGGGCCGGCAGGATCGCGGTCGCGGTCGGCTGGCCGCAGGAGGTGCACCGCTTCCCGCATCGCCTGGCGTTGAGCGCTGACACGCAGTCTGAAGCCTTGTCTTAACTGCAATGTTCTGATGGCCATGGTCGGATCAGGCCACTGCGAAGCTATGGGCTAGCCGGCGCGTCCTCCCTGGCGGCTTCCTCCTCGTCCGCGCGCCGCCTGCGCGACGCGCGCACCACGGGAAGGGCGGCGAAGTACGATCCTGCCGCGGCAATGCCGCCGATGCCGATGTCGACCGATATCCGGCCCTGCTTGGCCCAGTACACGTCTTTGAGGTCGAGCAGCAGTGCGAATTCATCAACAATGAGCGCCAAGCCGCTGCCGTACGTCAGGGCAACCGCTGGGTGTGACCGCAAGCGCTCCTCGCCATGCACGGCCGCAGCTCCGACCCCGGCGAGCATGCCGATGCCCCACAGGTAGTGATGCAGATGCTCACCGCCAGCACTGACGTTTGTGAACGGGCCCCGGCCGGCCCTGATGCTGTAGGTGATGCCACGGACGGCCGCGAACGTGGTCGTGAAGGACAGCCAGCTCGCCAGCGCGGCCCGTTGGCCCTGGTCGAGGTCCTCCCGCAGCACGCGGCGTAGCCGCGGTAGTAGCCGAACCAAGCTCGCGACCTTACGCCTGGCCACGGGACAGCCCCCCAATGGGGTGGAGCCGGGCGGCACGATCAGTCATGTGGCGCTCGGCGGCGCCACGATGAATCCGGGTGACCTGGGCTGGCACCGGGAGCCCGATATCGAAATCATGCGGCTGACCGACCTTAGGCGCCGACTGCGGACTGGTTCTCAGGCTCCGATTCGATGAGCAGTGAGAGGGCTTCGATGAGGGCAAGGTGGGTGAAGGCCTGCGGGAAGTTCCCCAGATGCTGGCCCGTGGTCGTATCGATCTCCTCGGCGTAGAGCTGCAGTGGCCCCGCGAACGACAGCAGCTTCTGGGCAAGGGCACGCGCTCGGTCAGTTTCGCCGATCATGGTCAGCGCGCTGACGAGCCAGAAGGAGCAGATGGTAAAGGTGCCTTCTTCGCCGGAGAACCCGGTGTCTGTTCCCTCGACCCGGTAGCGCAGCACGAGGCCGTCTTTGGTCAGCCCGTCGGCGATTGCCAGTACGGTCGCCTTGATGCGGTCATCGTCGGGCGGCAGGAAGCCCATGATGGGCAGCAGCAGCAGGGACGCGTCGAGATCGTCGGTCTGGTAGTGCTGGCGGAAGACGCCCGTCGCGGAAATCCCCTTGTCGAGCACCTCGGCCTTGATTTCTTCGGCACCTGCCTGCCACCGTTTGGCGCGCTCATGGTCGCCGCGCTCGTCGGCCAGGCCGGCGCCGCGGGCCGCCGCCACCCAGCACATCACCTTGGACGCAGTGAAATCCTTAGGATCGCCGCGGACTTCCCAGATCCCCTGATCGGGCTCGCGCCAGTGCTCAAGCGCAGCGTCAACGAACGCCGCTAGCCCTTCCCAGACCGGCGCCACGATCTGATCGGCTCCCCGGTGGAACTGCACGTCCAGGGCGACGAGGATCATGCCCCACACGTCGTGCTGATGCTGATTCCAGGCCCCGTTGCCGACCCGGACCGGCCGCGCGCCCCGGTACCCGGACAGGTGATCGAGAGTCTTCTCGGTCAGGTCACGTTCCCCGCCGATGCCGTACATGATCTGGAGCTCGAAATTGCGGTTAAGGTCGCCGCCGCTGACCGCCTCGATGATGAAGCCGAAGTACTCGATCGCCTCCCAGTCAAACCCGAGGCGATACAGCGACCGCAGCATGAACGCCGAGTCCCTGATCCAGGTGAACCGGTAGTCCCAGTTACGTGCACCGCCGGGTGTCTCCGGCAGCGACGTCGTCGCCGCGGCCATAATCGCGCCGGTGGGGGCGTAGCTGAGCGCCTTTAGCGTCAGCGCACTGCGGTCGATATAAGGCTTCCAGGGATGATCGGCGATCTTGGCCGAGCTTAGCCAGTCGCGCCAGTATTCGACGGTCGTGTTCAGCGCCTGGAAGGCCTCGTCCTGATCGGTCGGGACCTTCGCGTCTCCCCACGACAAGACCATGAACGCTGACTGGCCCGGCGTGAGCGTGGTGCGCCCGTAGCAGCGGGCACCCAGCACTCCCAGGCTGATGCTGCCCGACAGGTCCAGCCGCATGTCCCCTTCTCCGGGGGCGGTCGTCATAGCCGTGTATCTCTCGCCCTTGTAGCTCCACTTGCCCGGGCTGCTGCCGTAGTCGAACACGGCAGCGCAGTTCACCATGGCCTCGACCCGGCCGCTGATGCACGTCGCGATCCGGACCAGAGCGCCGACAGCACCGAAATCGGCGGGGGCACGGTGGTAATCGGCGCGCCGTTTCTCGCTCTGCGTCGGGCCCATGACCAGCAGATCGTGGACGGTCATCCAGCCGGTCGGCGTCTGCCAGGTGGTTTCCAGCACCATCGTCCCCGGCACGTACCGGCGATGCTGTGGAACGAAGGCGTTGCTCGGACCGAACCTGAACAGGCCAGCCGACCGGTCCAGCAGCGCCCCGAACACGCTTGGGGAATCGGGGCGCGGCAGGCAGAGCCACTCCACCGACCCATCCGGCGCTACCAGACAGCTCTGCTCGCAGTTCGACAGTAGCCCGTAATCTGCAATCGGCGGAAACGCGCTCACTGTGATCGACCTCCCCGCTGGTACTGGCGACCTAGGTGCTGGGGCGGTGGGTCGCGGGCTTCGGCGGGGCCTGCCGCTGCGCGGGCGGCCGGGGCGTTGCAGCTGCCGGGTCGCCTGTGCCTGCCTCAAGTTTGTCTGCCGCGCCGCCCAGCGGCTGATACAGGTCCTGCAGCAGGCCGGTCGCCCGGGTAGTAAAGGCGCGTTCGCGCCGGATGTCGCGGGAGAAGGCGACCCACCAGGTGAGGATCGCGCCGATTCGGTTGCGGTAACCGGTGAGGAACGCGATGTGGATGAACAGCCAGGTTACCCAGCCCGCGAGCCCGGATAGCTTGACTGGACCGGCCGAGACGACGGCGCGGCCAC
This sequence comes from uncultured Actinomycetota bacterium, assembly GCA_963787665.1. Classification (GTDB taxonomy): domain Bacteria; phylum Actinomycetota; class Actinomycetes; order Streptosporangiales; family Streptosporangiaceae; genus JAJYUU01. The sequence goes on along the minus strand of CAWBDZ010000011.1, from coordinate 470,401 downwards.
GAGATATGTAGGCGGCCGAGCCGAGGTCGTGATACCTGAACGACCGCGACGTGGCCTGGCCGGCTAGCTCGCGCCTGATCCGGCGGCCCGCGTACAGGCCCGACTGCATTGCTACTTCGGCAACGCCGGGGAGCTTGCGCAAGCTCATGATGTCGCCGAGAACCGATATCTCCGGATGACCCTTGATGGTGAGATCGTCCTGTACCAGGATTCGGCCGGCCCGGTCGCGGTCTGCGCCGGTGGCTTCGGCCAGCGCCTCGGCGATTGGCGGGGCTTCGACTCCAGCGGTCCAGAGCACGGTGCCTGCGTCGTAGCGCGTCTCGTTGCCGTCCTGGTCGCGGGCTACCAGTCCGTCGCCGTCCACGCTGGTGACGATCGAGCCCATGTGCAGTTCTACGCCCAGCGCCTGCAGTTCGGCCGCTGCTCTGCGGGATAGCTCGTCGCCGAACACGGCGAGCGGCGCCGAGCCGCCGTCGAAGAGCAGGACCCGTGCGTCTTCCGGCTGGATCTTGCGGTACTCAGCGCTCAGGGTCTTGGTAGCGAGCTCGCGGATCTGGCCGGCGAGTTCAACACCGGTGGGTCCGCCGCCGACGAGTGCGAAAGTCAGCAAGCGGTCGCGCTCTGCCGGATCCGTGGCGGTCTCGGCCATCTCGAACGCGCCGAACACGCGCCGCCTGATCGTGAGCGCATCGGAGATGGTTTTCATGCCGGGCGCCCACGCTGCGAACTCGTCGTGCCCGAAGTAGGACTGCCGGACGCCGGCGGCGACGATGAGGTGGTCGTAAGAAACCTCGATCTGCTCGCCGAGCGGCCGCTTGCAGATCACGCGCCGGTTGGCCGCGTCCACATCGACCGCCTCGGCTGTGAAGCAGTCGAGGTTGCGATGCGACCTGAGTACCCGGCGCAGCGGCGCGGTGATCTGCCCTTCGGACAGGATGCCCGTCGCGCACTGGTACAGGAGCGGCTGAAACACGTGCTGGGAAGTGCGGTCGATGAGCGTGACCGAGAACGGACCATCGCCCAGCGCCCTGGCCGCGAAGAGCCCGGCAAAGCCGCCGCCGATGATGACCACCCGCGCAGCCGAGTCTTTATCGTTCATCGCGCGCCCCCATCCACCATGTCGTCCCGCTAGGCCGGGTCGTGCCAGGGAATGCCTTCGGGCAGCAGGCTGTCGGCCTCCTTGGGTCCCCAGCTGCCCTGCGCGTAGCTGTGCAGCGGAACCACGTTGCCGAGTATCGGGTCGACGACACGCCAAGCGGCTTCGATCGTGTCCTGGCGGGCGAACAGCCAGTGATTACCGGCCAGCGCGGCGCCGATCAGCCGGTCGTAGGTGCGCATGTCCGAGGCCGGCTGCTCGGCGAAGACGAGCTCCTCCTGGCGCATCGCCCAGCCGGCGCCCTGCCTCTTGCCGATCAGGGTCATGGCGACCTGAGCGTCCGGGTAGACCCGGAACCGCATCGCATTGGAGATCGGCGACGGCTCGAGGCCAAATGGGTCGTGCGGCGGCGGGCGGAACCGGATGTAGACCTCAGTAGCGGTCACCGGCATGCACTTTCCGGCCCGGATGACGATCGGCACGCCGGACCAGCGCCACGAATCGGCTCCTAGGCGCACGGCCACGTAGCTCTCGGTCGTTGAGCCAGCCGCGACGCCGTCGACATCCAGGTAGCCGTCGTACTGGCCACGGACGGTGTCTTCCGGAGTCAGCGGCCGCAGCGAGGCGATCAGCTGTGATTTTGAATCCCGCCAGGAATTCATGCCCTGGCCCTCCGGCGGGTCGGCCATGACACTCGCAGCGATCTGGAGCATGTGGTTCTGCAGCACGTCCCTGATGGCACCGGTCCTGTCGTAGAAACGGCCGCGGTCGGCGACGCCGAACTCTTCGGCCATCGTGATCTGGATGCCGTGCACGTGCGTGCGGTTGAGCAGCGGCTCGAGGACAGAGTTGGCGAACCGGGCGAACAGCAGGTTCTCCACCGGGTCGAAGCCGAGCCAGTCATCAACACGGTAGATCGCATCCTCGGGAAAGAACTTGTGCATCGTCTGGTTGAGCTCCTCAGAGCTCTTCAGGTCGTTACCGAATGGCTTCTCGACCATGACCCGGGCATTACCGGCCCGGCCTGCCCCAGAGATGCCCTCGGCAATGCGCCCGAACAGCGGCGGCGGCACTTCCATGTAGAACAGCACGCTGCTGCCCTGGCCGATGGCGTCCGACATGGCCTTGTAAGTGGCAGGATCGTCCAGATCGCCGTCGACGTAACGCAGCAGCCCCAGCAGGTTGGTCGCGGCAGACGTGGTGGGGTCCATCTTGTTGAGCTTGAGCGAGTTGACCGCGTAGTCACGGAACTGGTCCAGGCCCCAGCCGCTCTTGGCGACTCCGATGACGGGCACGTCGAGCACGCCTCTTTCGACGAGCCCGACGAGCGCCGGAAACGTCTCAAGTTTGGCAAGGTCACCGGTTGCCCCGAATATCACCAGCGCATCCATTTGGTCAGCCTGCGTGCCAGCGTCCGTCGTCATGATCGCTCCTTCTCAGTTCTGCGCCGTCTCCATCTGACCCCTGTCTCCATCTGACCCCAGCGATGGGGGAGTTTGCCCCACCCGGATCGGGTGAAGCTCGGCACTTACCCCGCTAAAGCGCTCCGGGCGGGTATGTCCAGGCAGACTTAAGGAGGGCTGGCATTCAGCGTGCGGCTGCCGCTTAGGGCTGGCAGCAAAGCGTCAGCAGGTGAGCGGCCGCGGCAGCAGAGGCACCCGTTCCCCGAAGATTCTGGGTTTATGCGGTTTTCATCGTGTGTTATGGCATCTGCGAGACGATGAACGGCAACTGGTCGCAGCTCCAGATGACGAAGGAGCTTGGCGCATCGGCAACAGAGGCGTCGCTGGCGCTGGCGGCGTTCTGGGGAATGGCCACCGTGGGCAGGGTCCTGTTCGCCGCGGTCGGCCGCTGGCTATCGCCGCGGCTCACGTATCGGCTGCTGCCGTTCGTCCTGGTGCTTACCTTCGTCTTGACCGGACACCTGTCACACGGTGACGCGACCGTGAGAATCGGGGTGTTCGGCCTTGCCGGACTGGGCTGCTCCGCCCTCCTTCCGCTCACCATCAGCTTCGGCGAGGAGGATCTGACAACCATGTCTGCGGCTGTGGTGGGCGGCATCATCGCGTTCTATCAGCTCGGCTACGGAATCGCGGCATTCGGGGCTGGCCCGCTGCAAAACGCCGGCGTCAGCTTGTCGGCGATCTTCGGCGGCACGGCGATCGTGGCTGCTGCGATGGCCGGTCTTTCGTTCCTGGTGGTCAAGCGCAGGCGCACCAGGCGGCGGGCGGTGGGCGCCCTCCAGCGAACCGGCGTGGACGTTGGAAACTGAGCCCGGAGACTGGCACTTCACCTGATCGTCTGGATTGCCGGCGGAGACCAAGAACCGTCGAGTACCGATGGCGCGGGGTCGTACACGCGAAGCACGAGGCTGAAGGCACCCGTAGGTGCCGGCAGCCAGTTGATGTGCGTCTCGCCTGGACGGATGGCCGACATGACGATTGTGAGTGAGCCGTCGGCACCTTGCACGAGACCAGGTGTTCCGTTGCCGATGGAGTACCGTTTGATCGGGTTGGCCACGAGGTACCCTGCGGCGTTGTAGAGCGTGATCGACCAGAAGCCGTCGGCTCCATGCGGCGGAAGGTCCCCGGCCGGGAACCGGATCTCGTAGCTGCGGGTTCCGACAAGCGCAGTAGTGGTTGCACCTGACCTGGCGCGGCTGGCACCGAGGTAGACAGCTTGGGCCGGGACCTGCGTACCGAGCGTCTCCTTCGCCACGCGGGCGCGCTCCAGGTAGTCGGTTCCATATGAACCCACGGCAGCCTGGTCATATCCGGTCCAGATCGTGGTGGAGCCCCCACCGACCCCTCCTGGCAGGAGACGGGCCCCAAGCACCAGGGCCCTGCGATATTGAGCCGCGTTACGCGAGCTCGTTGCTATCGGCTTTCGTTCCGGACCGATGGCGGCGGCAGCCATCGCCCGGACGACCGGGCCGTCGGCGGCAAGCGGCGGATCGGCAGCCATGTCTTTCTCGAGGTCGTCCAGGAAGCCAAGCGACGTCGATGACGGTAGCGCCGGTGCCGGACAGGCGAGCGTGCTTGGCCCGCCGAACGTTCCCGAGCCGCGGCCGGCAAGGGCCGTGAGCGAGTACTGCGCTTCCAGCTCCACTGAGGTCAGGAGGTCAGCTGGCCCCTTCACCTGGGTCCGTCCGAGCAGCCATGCATCTGGCGTAGGGACATCGATGCGGACGTCACCTTTCGGGATGGTGCCGTGCCAGCCGGGGCCGACGAAGGCATAGGTGCCACGATGGCCCGTGTCGGTCAGCACGCCTATGTCAGCGATCGTGTTGGTGTACATGTCGAGCAGCTGGAAATTGACGTAGCGTCCGCTCATCGAGGGAACGCGGAGGAGCTGCGGTCCGGCGCGCAGGTCGAGGAATGCAGTCGAGTTGAGCGTATCGTCATTCGGATACGGCACCGCGGTCGAGTCTGGACCGTCCAGCGTCGTTGTGCTGTAGAGAACGTTCACTCTGATAGAGCAGCCCAGAGTATCCCGCAGCTGACTCAGGATCACGAGAGGCAGACCCCATACTTCGGCGTCGATCGTGCCAGCGCACAGCGGGATGTCGGACGCGCGCGATCTCCGGCAGGCAGCCCTGGCTTCGTCCAGCAGCGCAGGGTGGGCGCTGATCGGACCCGGCGGCTGGATCAACTTTGCAGTCGAACCGGGCGTCACAGTTGTTGACGCCGACGACCGCGGTCCGGAGGTCGAAGTCTTGTGACTTGCCGTCCGCGATGATCCTGAAGTGCATCCCACTAAGACGAGCGGTACGACAACGAGCATGGCGCCGATGCGGAAAGAGCGTCGTGTCCTTCGCTTGCTACCGCCCAGATAACCCGTGGGCATCACGGACTCGCGAGACTTCCCGGGTAGGCATCGCGGCACCGCCAGGGACTCGCCTCGCTGTCCTTGAGGCCGCTTCACGACCCATCGCCCCGCTTGGATCGGCGAGCTCCCCGCCGGGCGGGCCACCAAGCGCATTCGTCGAGGGTGACGGCGATACGCAGTTGGGTGACCTCCCGCCTGGGAAGGATCCGGTAGCTGAGGACAATCGTATTGCCTCAGAACACGGCTGGCCGCCAGTCGGCATCGAACCGACGACGGTTTACGGGAACCTCGGATGGATCAACCCAACGGGTGGCTTTACGCAGACGAGGAGAGATGCCATGTCGATCACCGGCGACGTCGAGCGCCGGTCGGCGCACATCCACTGGCCCGGCGACGTCAACCCGGACCGCGCCGACCTGTTCGCGCATAACGACATCGTGGTCAACGCGCCCGCGGACGTCATCTGGAACCATTTGGTCCGCGCGTCCGCCTGGCCCTCCTGGTACTCCAACGCCAGCGACGTCGTTATCAACACTCCAAGCAGGATGCTGGGTCCCGGCGTCACCTTCGACTGGGTCACCTTCGGCGCCAGCATTCACAGCACGGTCCACGAGTTCGAACTCGGCACCCGGATCGGCTGGTACGGCACCACCAGCCAGTGGCTCGCCTACCACACATGGCTGCTCATGCCCCGCACGGATGGCAGCACCGACGTCGTCATGGAGGAGACCGGGGACGGGGCCAGCCCCCGCCAGCTGGCCGCTGCCAACCCGGGCCACATGCACCGCGGGCACGACCTGTGGAACTTCAGCCTGAAGTTCCTCTGCGAGTCCCCGTGAGGCTCCGCCTTGGCCACCGAGATCTACGATTCCGCAGATGGCTGACTCGTAGTCACTCAGTGCCGCGAGGTACTGCCTTGAAGCGCCAGACAGGGCCTGTGACCTGGAGCCGCCTATCGGAATCGAACCGATGACCTATTCATTACGAGTGATCGCAGATACGTCGGATGGTGTCGGCTGACGTAGGCTGGTTGGTCGCTGAGCTGCGGATATTCTGATCCGTCGTCGACTGGCGTCGCCCGGAATCGGATGCGGATGGCTCCCCGCTTGGCTCCGCTGGCCAGCGATCTTCGACTGGTTCAATGACTCTGAACGTCGAGGCCGGGTGTGAACCGCTCCTCCCAGGCACTGCGGCGTTTGCAGGACGGGCGTTGCTCAGGTGTGAAGCTCTGACCCGATGATCTTCCGCTCTAATTCATCCAGATCACGCGCGATGATGACATGAAGTGCTGTCGGGCTCGGACGCTCCGTTGCCGTCCATACCGGCCCGTCACGCTCGATCTGCCAGCGCTGGCCGTGCTCCTTCAAGATCCGCTCAAGACGAGAGGGCTCCCGCTCGATCATGGCCTGTCTCCCTCGGGTATGCACCATGACAGGCCTCAAGCATAGCGATACAGCAAGAGACAGCACGAGATGTCTGAAAACGTAGGAGCTGGTCTCTAGCCATTACGATCATGACGTGTCCAAGATCGACCCCACCGGCCCAGTGCCGCCCTACCTCCAGGTTGCGGAAATCATCCGCAGCCAGATCCGCTCGGGCAAGCTACCCACCGGCAGCCGGATCACCGAAGCGGAGATCACCGAGACCTATGAGGTGGCACGCTCGACCGCGCGCCGCACCCTGGCCGTACTCAGGGACGAGGCTCTGATCTACACGGTTCCCCAGCGCGGGAGCTACGTCCGCTGACGCAGCCCAGCCCGGACATGACGCCCGGCGATCGAGTGGCTAGCGTGCGTGTCAGCCCACTAGCCGAAGGAACGCCCTGTGACCGGTCCGCCTGAATCCGACCGGGGGCCGACGCCAGCTGGCCGCCCGCCCCGCGCCAGCCGCGGCCTTCTCGGGCCGGGCATCGCGCTCGGCGTTGTGCTCGGGCTCTTGGGGGTCGTCTTCACCGTCACGGTCGGGGTCCAGATGCCCGCCCCCGGTGATGCCGGGTTCTGGGCGGCTTTGCTGCTGGTGGCCGCATGCTCGGTGATGGGTTACCGGCGGGCGCGGGCTAGGGGCCACCGTGATCTGGGCATTGGCCTGCTGATCGGCATTGCTGCAGGAGGCCGGTCGCGATGATTGGCTCGTGTTCTCGATGCCCACGCTCCCCGAGGTGAGGCAGGAGCGCGCCGAGCCGCGGCCGTCCGACGCCTGGTTCGCGCACCTGGAGCAACTGCACCCAGGGTCGGAGCGCGAGGTTGAGATGCACTTCGCCGCGCCGCCGGCGCTGGGCCTGCACACCCCACCGACGTCCACTACGGCCATGCCCAGGCCGTGCGTGCCGCTCGGGCAGGCGTCCTGGCCGCCGCCTACGCTGCCCATCCCAACCGGTTCGTCCGCCAGCTTCCTCAGCCGCCAAAGCTGCCAGCCGCCTCCTGGATCAACCCTCCACAGAAGGAACCCGCTCAGTAAAAGACCCCCAACGGTGCCTCATTCAGGTTGACAGGTTCCGCGGCCACCTTCCGCGGGCTTGCAACGTTTCCGTGCCGGCTCGACAAGTACTGAAGTGTGAGCGTGAGGTTCGTGCCGACCGATGGGCTGCTCGTATGAGCGACGCCGGTATGGACACAAGCACGTTCGAAGCGGTCTTCGAGGCGCACTTTCGGACGATCCACCGGTTTTTCAGCCGACGAGTCGGCAGCGCGCTCGCGAACGATCTTGCCGCGGAGACCTTCGCCGTCAGCTACGGAGCCCGCGCCTCCTTCGACCCGGCGCGCGGATCAGTGCGGTCCTGGCTGTTCGGCATCGCAACCAACCTGCTGCGTGCCCACTGGCGTGACGAGCAGCACCTGCTGGCGCTTGAAGCCCGCCTCATCACCGAGCCCGAGCGACTCGCGCCCGACGCGAGCGAGGTCGTCTTGTCGTCGCTCATTGCGCCCCGGCTGGCCGCCGCCCTAGGGATGCTGACCGGCGATCAGCGGGACGTGTTGCTGTTGCACGCCTGGGCCGAGCTGTCGAACGAGGAGATCGCCTCGGCGCTTGACGTGCCGGCCGGAACGATCCGATCGCGCCTGTCCCGCGCTCGCGCCGAACTACGCGCCGCGCTCGGTGACCTTGACATGGAGCACCCCGACTTCGCGCTGTGGTCTGGCCGACCGAACCCTGCGGCCGAGGAAGAACGATGAACGAAATTGAATTGTTGCAGCGATTCCGAGACGACGTGCCGGAGCCCTCAACGGACGCCTGGGTACGTGCCCGAGCAGCGCTGACCGCCGCGAAGCAGGAAACACTCGTCGACGACGACGCATCCTTCCAGCCCGCTCGCTCGTCTGGTCGACTCCGCTTGCGACCCGGCCGGTGGTGGGCGGCGGGCCTCGGCGTTGCCGGAGTGGCCGCAGCCACCGCGCTGGCCTTCGCCCTAACCGGCGTGCCCGGTCCCGTCCCAAACCACGGCTCCGGCACGACCCAGCCGACACAGAGCCCCGGCGCGATTCGGACCGTTGGCTTCGTCCTGACCGCTAACGCGAACGGCACGCTGACCTTGACGATGAGGCAGGTGCTTGACCCGGCGGCACTCCAACAGGCGCTCGCGCAGCACGGCATCCCGGCTTTGGTCAAGACCGACGCCTACTGCACCTCGAATCCCGCAGCACCCGACCCCACCCGCATCGGCGTGCTGTCGGCAAACCCGGCCTTCAAACCGACGCCAGGTCACGTTCCGGCGCCTGCGCAGCCTGTGCACCCGGCTGGGTTCACGGCGGGCGCTAAGACGGTGATCAACCCGGCCGCGATGCCCGCCGGGACCGAGCTGTTCTTCGGCTACGCCCCGGGCGACAGTCTCGTCTCTGCAGGCCTCATCTACACCAACTCCTACACGTGCAGCAGCCAGTCACCCCCCACCGGCCCGAGGAGCCCGTGAATGGGCTCTCGAACGTCGAGCGGACCTCGTCATGGAAATAGTCCTGCGCGCCGGAAGCTCGTTGTGCATGGCCAAGGCGGGGCCCAATATCAACGGGCAGCAGCGGGCCGGGCTGCCACGGCTGAACTGACCGGAGGCGAGACATGAACAAGGGGTACCCGCACTCGGGGAGGCTCGCCATTCTGGTCGCGATAGGGGCCTTGGCGTTCGCCGCCTGTAGCGCGCCCAGTTCCCCGCACGTTGCCAGCCTGGGGAGGAGCACCGCGAGCCCCACGACCGATGGTGGCGGCGGGAGGTCCGCGACCCCGCCGGCCTCGGGCGACGCAACCAAGCTAGTGGACCAGTGGGCTGCCTGCATGCGTAGCCACGGAGATCCGAACCAGGCCGACCCGACGATCGACGCTCACGGGGTGATCGACATCATCGGCCCGCTGGCGGGACCGGGTGTCCCGCGCGTGGTTGGGGGTCCGGAAACGCCCACTGGTACGTGCAGCCAGTATTTGGCCGCGGCCCAGCGTGTGCTGCGTGGCCGCCATGCCGGTTGCCCCGCCGCCAACCCAGGCCGAGCTGGTCAAGTGGGTCGACTGTATGCGGGCCAACGGCGTTCCCAACTTTCCCTACCCGACTGGGGAGAAGGCCAACTTCAACGGGACTGGGGTGGACCCGGACAGCCCGTTCGTCGTGAAGGCCGGCAAGGTGTGCGGGCAGCAGATCGGCGCGCCGGCTTGGTGGACCAACGGCTGGGGTTCGCCGGGAGACGTTAGCGTCGGGCCGCCCGAAGGCGTTCTCCCGGGTGCCAATGGCTGAGTTGACGGCCAGGCGGGTCGCGGCGATAGCGGCTGTTGCTGGCGCGCTGGTCGGGGGGGCGGTGGCCGGCGGGGTGGCCGCGCTGTCCGCCAGCGGCACCAGCAGCCCGGCGGCGGCATCGGGCGGTAGCAGCGGTTCGGTGGCCACCGCCGCGGTGGTGCGGACCACCTTGTCCACGACGGTGCAGGTCGGCGGCTCGATCGGCTATGACGGCTCGTACACGATCACCGCTCGGTCGGGGGCTGGTGCCACCTACACCTGGTTGCCGCAGGTGGGCGATGTCGTCCGGCAGGACCAGCGCGTCTACTCGGTCAATGACGAACCGGTGCCGCTGCTGTACGGCGCGATCCCCGCCTATCGGGCGTTTTCTGCCGGCATGTCCGACGGCGCGGATGTGGCCGAGCTGACCCATGACCTGATCGCCCTCGGATACGGCGGCCTGTCGCCGAGCAACCACTATTCGTCGGCGACCGCCGCCGCGGTGCAGCGGTGGCAGGGCGCGCGTGGCCTGCCAGTGACCGGCGAGATCCCGCTCGGCGAGGTGGTGTTCGAGCCCGGCCCGATCCGGGTCACCTCCGTCGCCGCTTCGGTCGGCGCCGTTGTCGGGGGCGGAACCGTGTTGACGGCGACGAGCACCACTCCGGTCGTGGCCGTCGACCTGGACGTGTCGCAGGAGTACCTGGTCAAGCCGGGCGACGCGGTGACGGTCGTGCTGCCCAACGGCAGCTCCACCGTGGGGGGGCACATCGAAACGGTCGGCACCGTAGCCACCTGCCCGGGTGGCAGCGGCGTCGGCACCGGCAGCGGCGGTAGTTCGACCGACCAGTCGCCCTGCAGCTCCGGCGGCATCAACAACCCCCCCACGGTCCCCGTGACGATCACGATGGACCATACCCCGCCCGGATCCGTCGGGGACCAGGCGCCGGTGAACGTCAACATCACCACGCAACAGGCCGAGCACGTCTTGGCCGTGCCGGTGAACGCCCTGCTCGCCCTGGCCGGCGGCGGGTTCGGCGTACAGGTGGTGACCGGCCCCACCAGCCACCTTGCCAGGGTCACCACCGGCCTGTACAGCAACACCCTGGTGCAGGTCAGCGGGTCCGGTATCACCGCCGGCACCCGGGTCGAGGTGCCGTCGTCGTGACCCTCACGATCCCAGTCCCCATCGTCGAGGTCGCCCCGCGGGCGCCGGTTCTGGAGCTGATCGACGTGGTCAAGACCTACCCCACCGACCCGCCGGTCGTGGCCCTCGCCGGCGTCAACCTGCGGATCGACGAAGGCGAGCTGGTCGCCATCGTCGGCCCGTCCGGATCGGGCAAGACCACCCTGCTGCACGTTATGGGCACCCTCGAACGGCCCACCCGCGGCGTGGTCCGCATCGCCGGCCAGGACACCTCGGCCATGTCCGACCCGCAGCTGTCCGGGCTGCGAGCCCGACGCTTGGGCTTCGTCTTCCAGCAGTTCTTCCTGCTCGACGGGCTAAGCGTGCTCGACAACGTCGCCGACGGCCTGCTCTACCGCGGCGGACGGATCACCGAACGCCGCCGGCTGGCCCAAGCGGCGATCGAGCGAGTCGGGCTCGGTCACCGGCTCACCCACCGGCCGAACCAGCTCTCCGGCGGCGAGCAGCAGCGCACCGCCATCGCCCGGGCGCTGGCCGGCCGGCCCGCCCTGGTGATGGCCGACGAGCCCACCGGCAACCTCGACACCACGACCGGAGCCTCCCTGCTGGAACTGCTCCGCGAGCTGCACCGAGACGGCACCACCATCGTGGTCATCACCCACGACCTCGAGGTGGCCGCCGCGATGGGTCGGCGCATCGAGATCCGCGACGGGAGGATCCTGCGTGATACGCCGACCCGCCCGTGACAGCGCCGGGTCCCGGCTTTCACGCCGCGAGCTGCTCCGGGTCGGCAGCCTCGGGCTGCGCAGCCGGCGGGTCCGGGCCACCCTGTCCGCCCTGGGCATCAGCATCGGCATCGCCGCCATCGTCGGCGTGCTCGGCATCTCCCAATCGTCGAAATCAGGCCTGCTCAACGAACTCGGCCAACTCGGCAACCTGCTCACCGTGCAACCCGCCAACACCGCCTTGGGACAGCCGACCGAACTGCCCACCACCGCCGAAGGCATGGTTTCGCGCATCGCGCCCGTCACCCACGTGACCGAGATCGCCAGCATCCAGAACACCTACGTCTACCGCAGCTCGTTCGTCCCGGCCAACAACACCCTCGGCATCTCGCTGACCGCGACCGACGCCAACCTGCCCGCCACCCTCGGCGCCACCCTGGCCCACGGCACCTTCCTCAACGCGGCCACCGCCCACTTCCCCGCGGTCGTCCTCGGCGCCGAAACCGCCAGCCTGCTCGGCATCAACAACCTGGCCAACCCGACCCAGGTATGGATCGGCGACCACGGGTTCACCGTGGTCGGCATCCTACGGCCCGTCGAGCTGCTCTCCCAGCTGGACAGCACCGCGTTCATCGGAGTCCCCATCGCCGAGCAGTACTTCGGCTTCGACGGCCACCCCACCGCGCTGTACCTGCGCAGCGTGCCTAGCCAGGTCAACCCGGTCGCCGCTGTGCTGCCGGCCACCGTCAACCCCGCCGACCCCTCGATCGTGGCGGTGAGCTACCCGTCGGACATCCTCAAAGCCGAAGTCGCGGCCAAAGGAGCATACGACGGGTTGTTCCTCGGCCTCGGAGCCGTCGCCCTGCTCGTCGGCGGGGTCGGCATCGCCAACGTCATGGTCATCTCCGTCCTCGAACGCCGCTCCGAAATCGGCCTACGCCGAGCGCTGGGCGCCACCCGACGACACGTCGCCGAACAGTTTCTCGCCGAAGCCATAATCCTTTCCGTCTTGGGCGGCGTCGTCGGCACCGTCATCGGCGGAGTCGCGACCGCCATCTACGCCGCGACCCAGCACTGGTCCGTGCAGATCCCCGCCGTCGCCCTCTACGGCGGCATCGGAGCCGCCCTCGCCATCGGTGCCATCGCCGGCCTGTACCCCTCGATGCGAGCGGCCCACCTCTCGCCCACCGAGGCGCTCCGCACGGTATGACCTGCCGCCGAAGAGGTTCCGAGGTCTGCCGCTTGTCCTCGCCTCCCGGCAAGATCGGCTGTCTTCGATGGCAGCTTTTCGCTGCTGCGGCAGCGAGTGAGTCTTGGCGCTGAAGGGTCAAGGGCGGCCGAGTCGAGAGATGTCCGTCCTCCTGATTGCTGCCAGGTCTTGCCGTGGAAGATCACCGTCCAGAGCGGCGCGAAGCGCCGTCGGAAGGACGCGAGCGTAGCGAGCGCTCTTGACGGTGATCTTTGCGCGGCGAGAGAACGCTCGGCCGCGAGAAGGACGGCCCGGCCAGTTCATGCAGGCACGGTCACCGTGAGCGCGTTGCGGGGGGACTGTCTGCCTGCGGGAGCGGGGCAGCCGACCGGCGGCAGCGCCGCGCCCGGTGGGCTCCCGCCCTTAGGGCGCGGCAGGCTGCCGCCCCGGAGTAGGCGAGCCCCCTGCTACCCTCGCGGGCTTCTGGCAGCTCTCACTCACGCTCGTTCGCGCTCCCCCTCGGTGAGTGCCGCGTCTCTGCATGCGATCCGGGCCGTGCCCGGCCCGGTCTGGCGCGCCGAAGGCGTGCCCTTGAAGACGTAAAGAAAGTTGTAACAGCATCTGGGCAACGTCCGTTGTCGGCGCGCTGATCTTCGGTCATTTCTGCACGTCAGAGCACTACCAGCGTGTGCGGACGATCTCACTGAAGCTTGGCAACATGCGTTTACGAGATTCACCTAGCGCTTGACAGTGCCACCTGATGCTTTACACCCGCCGATCCCGAGGCCGGGTGCTTGATGCAGCGTCGTTCCGGCTGCGTGCCGCGGTATCGTCGCGGTGCCTTCGCTGGTAGTGCTGGCGGGCTGCCTGGCGGGTTACGCCGAGACGGTGAGCTATGTCTGGCCAGCCGATACCCAGCGCCACTGCCTGGTCGATGAGGGCTGCTAGCTCGGCATCGAGTTCCTTCTGGTGCATCCTTGCCCTGGTGATCCGCTCCAGCACCTGCGGCCGGGACAGGCGGGCTATCCGTTCTGTCGGGCTGGGCGGCGCCGCTCGGGCCCGGTGCCGGTAGCCCGGCTGGACGTATTTAACCTTCCGCTTCCTGGCCCTGCCCATGTAGCTCAGGATGCGGGCTTGGTCCGACAATCAGCGTCACCTTGTGTTCTCGGGCCTGACACGCGATATCATCGCTGGTATGGCCTGGGGCGAGGTAGAACTCGAACCCGAGGTCCGGGACTGGCTGGAGGGGCTGGATGACCAGCGGTGGGCACAGGCGATGTTCCACCTGGACCTGCTGGAAGAACGCGGCGTGCTGCTGGGCGAGCCGTACACCCGGCAGGTATCGGGGAAGCTGCGGGAGCTCCGGTTCTACTGCGGCGGCGAGCGCATCCGGATCAGCTACTGGATCGCTTCGGGGTGGCGGATCATCGCCATGACCGTGTTCGCCAAGACCACGATGCGCGAGACCGCGGAGATCGCCCGGGCCGCGGCGGCGATGGCCCGCTGCCAGGCCGAGGGCCACACAGCCGATGACGAGGACCGGTGACGATGAGCCAGGACGCACCGCGGCGTACCCGCCTTGCCGACGCCCGCCAGGTCCGCATGGACCGCCCGGAAGCCGCAGCCGCCTATGAGCAGACCCGGCTGCGCTATGAGCTGGCCGAAACGGTCAGGCTGCGGCGCGAGGAACTGGGCTGGTCCCAGCGCCAGCTGGCCGAGCGGGCCGGGATGAGCCAGCCCGGCGTCGCCCGGTTCGAGGCCGGCGGCACCACCCCCACCCTGCCGCTGCTCGAACGGCTCGCCGAGGCACTTGGCCTGACGCTCACCGTCAGCCTCGGCTCAGGACAGCGCCCGCTCGGCATAACCTCCAACAACTAAGTGTGATTTAGGTCACATTTCCTTGGGCTGGCGGACTCCAGTGGACGACAACGGCCTGCAGCGGCCATTCACGGACAGTACCCGGCAGCTATCGACGGTCAGGCGGCGTTTGCGCCCGGGTGATATTGGCCGCACAGTGGAAAGTGCAGGCGTCACGAAAACCGCTGCCGAGAGTGCGGGCAAGCGCCCAGGGCACGGGCAGCACCACTGACATCGCTCTGGCGCGGAAGCATTTACCGGGCATCCGATTCGGGCTCAGCACGCCAGCAACTTGCCCACCCAGTCTCTGCACTGGGCATACGCGCGCCATTGGCATGAACGCCTTCTCCGAGCCGCCGAGTCGGCTGCATTGAACTCCTGCCAGCTCCGGCACATCAGGCACGAGGAAACCCGGAAGGAGGTGAGTCCATGAACAAGCTGCTGTACCGGCCCAAGGAGGCGGCCCAGATGCTCGGCATCGGGCGGGACAAGCTCTACGACCTGATGCGCTCCGGGCGGCTGCACTCGGTGAAGGACGGCAGGGCACGGTTCATCACTGCGACTGCGCTGGCTGAGTACGTCGCGATGCTTGAGGCCGAGGCGCACAAAGCGGCGTGATCAGCCCGGGCGGCCCATCATCCGATCGAGCATCTTGTCCATCGCGTCGGCACCCGTAGCGATCACCGGGCGCAGCTCGTGCCGGTAGACGACCTCCGTCGTCCTGGAACTGGAGTGCCCGGCCAGACGGGCGATCTCCTCCACCGCCATCCCGGACTCGGACATCAGGCTGACGAAGGTGTGCCTCAGCTCCCTGGGCGACCAGCCGCGGCCAACGCCAGCCCTCTCGCAGAGAGCGCGGAAACCGCGGCCGACATTCGCAACATCCAGCGGTCTGCCCGTGCTGCTGGTGAAGACCAGGCCATGACCCTGCCATAGCTCGCCAGCGGCTAGCTGTGCCGCCGCCTGCCGCTTCCGCTGTTCCCGCAGAGCCGCGACCGCGCTCTGCGGCAGCCCCAGGGTTCGCCGGGATCGCTCGGTCTTGGTGTCGTTCCCGGCCCGGACCGACCGCCACACGGCGATATGCGGCGGGACTCCGCGCCAGGGTCGCCATCCAGGTCGACGTGGTCCCAGCGCAGCGCCCGTGCCTCCTCGGTCCGGATGCCCGTGGTCAGGGACAAGGTGACGTAGGGGCCGAGGTAGCCATCGTCCGCGGCCGCGCGCAGCAGCGCCGCTGCCTGGTATGCGGTCATGGCCCTGGATGGCCGCCCGCCCTTACCCGGCGGCGGTTTGATCAGCGCGGCGACGTTGCGCCGGACATGGTCCCCGGACTCGGCATGGCGGATGGCCCGGACCAGGCAGTTATGCGTTAGCGCCACCGTGGCGCTTGACCTCGACGTGGCCAGCTCCGACAGCGCGCGGCGGACGTCGTGGGTGCGCAGGGTATGCAACGGGATGCCGCCGATGCTGGCCAGTAGCGGCCGCAGGATTAGCTCATCTCGCCGCAGCGTGCGAGCTGACCGGCCGTCCCGGCCCTCCCTCATCCAGTCCGCCACAGCCTGATCGACCGTGTAGCTGGCGGAGGTCTGCACGCCCGCGTCCAGGTCGGAGTGTGGAGCCGCCTGTCGGAATCGAACCGACGACCTATTCATTACGAGTGAATCGCTCTGCCGACTGAGCTAAGGCGGCGCACGCCACGGCGAAACCGCGCGAGCCAGAGGAGTCTACCGGTCGGCGGAGCCGTCCCGCGAACCACCATGCATCGCCTCGTAGGCGTGCCGCGAGCCGCACACGCTGGCCTTCGGGCAGCTGGTCCGCCTGCCGTCCTCGGCCAGCTTGACGATGATCTGCTCGCCCGGCACGTTGTGGCCGGTCACGATGCCCGGGCCAGCTGGGGTGTCGACGGCCTCGCCCATGCGCGGCGCGGAGGCCCGGAAGTCCTGGTAGAGCGGGTGCTCGTACTTCAGGCAGCACATCAGCCGGCCGCAGGCCCCGGCGATACGCAACGGGTTGACCGGCAGGTCCTGGTCCTTGGCCATGCGGACAGATACGGGCTCGAAGTCCTTCAGGAAGGTGGCGCAGCATAAGTCGCGGCCGCACGGCCCGATACCGCCCTGCAGCCTTGCCTCGTCGCGCGGCCCGATCTGCCGCAGTTCAACCCTGGCATGCAGGCGAGCGGCCAGATCCTTCACCAGGGCGCGGAAATCGACCCGCTGCGGCGCGCTGAAGTAGACGGTGAAGGTGTTGGGGACATCCAGATAATCGACGGCAATGATCTTCATAGGCAGCTCGAGTTCGCGCACCAGCCTGCGGGCGGCAACGCGGGCTTCGGCACGGCGCGACCTGTTGGCTTCGTCCCGGCTCACATGCTCAGCTGTGGCCAGGCCAGCGCAGACCGGCAGGCCTGTGATCTCGTCATCTACCCACTGCGGCGCCCAGATGCATTCAGCCACCTCGGGCCCGGCATCTGTAGGGACGAGAACCATGGTGCCCACGGCGGGCTGATAGGGACCGGGGTCCAGGTAATACAGCCGTCCACTGCGCTGGAAGCTCACCGCCATCATCATGCCCACGCCACTACATTACGGGGACATAACGAATTCCGCTTCTAACCGCACGCCTCTGCCGGGCGGATCACGCCCCTGCCGGGCGGATCACGCCTCTGCGGGGCGGACCGGACCGGCTAGCGCCAGCGTCAGCTCCTCGACCGCGAGCAGCGGGGCGACGTTTGCCGTCAGGCGCTGCCGGCACCGCATGATTGCCTCGATCTTCCGGACGGTGTCGGCTGGGCCTGACGTGACAGCCAGTTCCGCAAGTTCCTGGTCCCGTGCCTCATTTGCCAGCTCGACCGAGGCACGCAGCTGAATAGCCAGCACGTCACGGTAATATCCGGCCAGATCGAGCAGCGCCCGGTCGAGCGAGTCCCGCTTGACCCGCGTCGCCCGCGACTTCTGCCGGTCCTCCAGCTCGCGCAAAGCACCCGCGCCCCCGCGCAGCGCCGTTGCGACACCCTTGCCGGTCGAGCCCTCGCCGAACGCCCGGCGCAATGCCTCGCGCTCGGGCTCGTCCAGTTCCTCCGTTACCGCGGTGGCCTCCGCCTCTGCCGCCCGCACCAGAGCTGCGGCCGCCCTGAGCGCCTGGCCGAAGCTTCCTACCTGCGTCGGGACTCGCAGCACCTCACCGCGCCGGCGCGCCGCTTCAGGGTCGGTTGCCAGCCGCCTGGCCCGGCCGATGTGTCCCTGCGCGGCCAGGGCCGCCGATCGCGCCCGTTCGGGCGGGACACCCTCACGCCCTAGCACCTCGGCCACAGCCGCCGTCCTTGGTGTCCCCAACGTAACGAGCCGGCAGCGGGACCGGATTGTGGTCGGCAGGTCGTCGGCGTACGGGGCGCAGAGCAGCCAGACCGTCCGCGGGGCCGGTTCCTCGATGGCCTTCAACAGCGCGTTCGCCGCCTGCTCGGTCGACCGGTCGGCGTCTTCGAACAACACGACCCGCCAGCGGCCGTAGACCGGCGCGGTGGCGGCCTTGAGCACGAGGTCTCTCGTCTGGCGGACTCCGTAGGACAGGCCATCCGGTCGTACGAGCAGCAAATCGGCGTGCGTGCCGCCGGCCACCTGACGACAGGACTGGCACTGCCCGCAGCCCTGCCATTCACACAGCAAGCCGGCGGCGAACGCTCGGGCCGCCAGCGACCGGCCCGAGCCCGGCGGACCGGTAAACAGCCAGGCGTGCGTCATTCCGGCACTACCCAGGCCCACTTGGGCCGCACCGCCGCCAGCCCCGCCGCTGCGCTGCGCCTGACTCGCCGCCACCGCGCGCCGCAATTGTTCGACTGCAGCCTCCTGGCCGGTCACCTCGGCGAATACCGCGCCCGCGACAGGCCCCGGATCAGCGGCAGGAGCTCGCGGATCAGGGCTCACGCCGCACCACGCAAACCTGCACCACCCAAACCTGCACCACGCAAACCCGCACCACTCAGTCCCGCACCGCTGGAAACGACCCGGTGTTGTCCTCGGTAGCCTGCGGAACCGGGTCGGGCAGCAGTTCCCGGACCCTGACCTGGATGTCCCTGCTGATCTCGGCCTCCGGCCCGGCGGCGTCCAGCACCAGGTAACGCGACGGCTCAGCAGCCGCCAGGCTAAGGAACGCGGCCCTAACGCGCTGATGAAAGTCCACCGGCTCGGCCTCGAGCCGGTCCGCGGAAGAGCGCCGCCTGCCCAGGCCAGTCACCGGCGGCAGATCGAGCACGATGGTGAGATCGGGCATCAGCCCGCCGGTCGCCCACCGGTTTAGGCCCGCGATCTCGGCCACCGGAAGCTGGCGCCCTGCGCCCTGATAGGCCAGGGAAGAATCGACGTAACGGTCGGTCACCACAATCGCGCCGCGTTCGAGCGCGGGGATAATCACGGACTGCACGTGTTCGGCACGATCAGCCGCATACAGCAGCGTCTCGGCTCGCGGCGCAAGCCCAGAATGGGCGTTATCCAGTAGCAGTGCGCGCAGCCGCATGCCGATCTTCGTAGCACCTGGCTCATGCGTGGTAACGACGTCGAAGCCCTGGTCCCGAAGCCAGATAGCCAGCATCCTGGCCTGGGTCGATTTCCCTGCCCCCTCGCCGCCCTCGAGCGCGATCAGCACCCCTGGACGCCGGGCAGGCGCCGGGGCCGGCAGCACGCCGTTGCTGTCTCCGCGCGTGGCCGGCCTCCGCCCGCCGCGGAACACCGAGGTCAGGTCGGCCCACAGTGGCACGCCCTTGCGGTCATCCATCTGGCGGTACGATACCCGGCCCAGGAGCAGCGCGACCACCGCTGCGAGCAGCAGCACGAGGTTATAGCCGAGATTCCGGTAGACGCCGTCGCCAACCCGGAGGGTCGAGATGCCTGCAGCGTGCACCAGCGCGTTGAATCCGGCCGCCAGCGTCGGTCCGATAGCGATCACCGCGAACAGGATCACCCTGATCGCCGACTGCAGGAAGGCGAATGTCCGGCCGCGCGTATCGTCGTCGACCTCCAGCCCTATGACCGTATAGCCGGTCACGTAGGCGATCCCTGCACACCCGCCGAGCAGCGCCGTGAGCACTATCGTGAGGACGAGGCTGGGAATCAGCGCGATCAGGGCAAGCGGCAGCGCGGCGAAAGCTATGGCCAGCCCGAACATTCGGCGCAGCGAGAAGCCCCGCAGGATCCGCGGGCCGGCGAACATGCCGAGCGCCAGGCCGAAGAAGATCGCGGCCCAGACTGCCCCCCAGCCTGCGCTGCCACCCATCAAGGTATTGCGAACGTAAGTCGGCCCGAGGCCGATCACCACGCCACCGGCCGCGAACGCGCCGGTCATGCCGATGACAATGCCCCGCACGACCTGCGTCTGGCCGAGGTACTTCCAGCCTTCCCAGATTGACTTAAGCACCGAGGGCGAGGAAATCGCACTACGCGGCCGCCGGCGCAGCTCCGTCAGCATGAAGATGGTCAGCGCCGACACCACGAACGTGGCCACGTTGAAGTACAGAGCCAGATTGACCTGGTTCGTAGAAAAATAGCGCGAGATATGGCTCAGTTCGGTGCTGAGCAGGGCCAGCCCGGCGAAGAGCAGCCCGGCTATCGGGGCGGTCCCGTAGGTACTGAACAAGCTGAGCTGATTGGCCTGCTCGAGCTTGTCGGGCGGCACCAGGTTCGGCACGGACGCGTCTTTGGCTGGCGTCCAGAACAGCGATGCGCTCGACGCGAGGAACTGGACGACGTACAGCCAGGTCAGCTGGTTGGCGAAGCCGACAGAGGCGTTGATCGGGATGGTGAGGTAAAGCGCGGCCCTGGCCACGTCGCCGATGATCATGTTGATACGCCGGTCGAACTTGTCCGCGACGGCCCCGGCCAGCGGCCCGAAGAGCAGCGCGGGCAGCAGCGAAGTCAGCCAGACGCCACTGACCGCGAAGCCACCGCCGGTCTTGCCGCCCAATGCGTTAGCCAGCACAGATAGTGCCAGCAAGCTGAGCCAGTCCCCCAGGCTGGACAGCGAAAGCGCTATCCACAGGCGGCGGAACGGCGTGATCGACAGCACGCCGGACCCCCGAGCGCCCAAAGGGGATCTAAAGTTCACTGCGCCAGGTTATAGGTCTGGCGAGGGAACAGTCGCGTTGAGCATGAAGCTACCTCACAGGCCCGGCAAATCATGAGGGAACGGGTCCGCCCGAACCAGGCCGCTACCTGTCCGTGCGGGCCGTCCGGGCCAGCCGAAGAAAGGTAGCCGCCTAGCCGGGGCCGATCGCGGACTCGTGCCGCTGCGGCCGGTCCCGGCGAGCCTTGACTAGCCCGCGGCCTTCCTCGCCCGCGTCGTGCGGGCCCCGTTCTTAACCGCCCCGTTCTTGGCAGCCGGGGCACCCGTCCTTGCGGCGCCCTTCTTCGGCGCGGCTGACTTCGTCGTTCGCGTGCCCGCGCGCCGCTTCGGCGCCGGCGCGGCGGCCCGGCGCTCGGCGAGCAACTCAATCGCGCGCTGTGGCGTAATCGACTCGATCGTGTCGCCCTTACGCAGCGAGGCATTAGTCTCACCGTCGGTCACGTAAGGGCCGAACCGGCCTTCCCGCAACGTGATGGGCTTCCCGCTGACCGAATCCTCGCCAAGCTCCTTCAGCGATGGCGCGGCCGCAGCCCTAGCCGCCCGGCCACGCGGCTTGGGCTGAGCGAGGAGCGCTTTCGCCTCATCCATCGTGAGCGTGAACATCTGCTCCTCGGACTCAAGCGAACGGCTCTCGGCGCCCTTCTTCACGTACGGGCCGTAGCGCCCGTTCTGCACGGTAACGGGTTCCCCGTCCAGCTCGCCGAGCGTGCGCGGCAGAGTCAGCAGACGGAGCGCCTCGTCCAGCGTCACGCTGTCCAGGTCCATCGACTTCAGCAGCGATGCCGTCCGCGGCTTGGCCGACGCGGGCGCGCCCTCCTCGAGCACCTCGGTGACGTAAGGCCCGAAGCGACCGGCCTTGGCTACGATCGTCTTGCCCGTCTCGGGATCGGTGCCGAGGATCTTGTCGCCGCTCGGCCGGTCGAGTAGTTCAGCGGCGTACTCGGCCGTTACCTCGTCGGGCGCAGTGCCCTCTGGGATGTTCGCCCGCTGGCCGTCACGCTCCAGGTACGGGCCGTACCTGCCGACCCTGACGACGATGTCCGAGCCAGGCAGCGGGAACGAGCTGACGTCTCGGGCATCAATGTCCGACAGATCGCTGACGAGATCCTTCAAGCCCTCCTCGCCGTCGGAGCCGAAGTAAAACCGGCGCAGCCAGGGCACCCGCTCGGCCTCGCCGCGAGCTATCTCGTCAAGCGCGTCTTCCATCCGCGCGGTGAAGGCGTAATCAACGAGGTGCGCGAAGTGGCGTTCCAGCAAAGTGACGACGGCGAAGGCCAAGAACGACGGGACGAGCGCGCTGCCCTTCTTGAAGACATATCCCCGGTCCAGGATCGTCCCCATGATCGAGGCATAAGTCGATGGCCTGCCGATCTCCCGATCCTCGAGCTCCTTGATCAGCGTCGCCTCGGTGTAACGGGCTGGCGGCCTGGTCGCATGCTCGGCGACATCCATCCGCACCACGGTCATCGGGTCTTGCTCGGCCATCGGCGGCAGCCTGCGCTGGTTATCGTCGAGCTCGGCGTCGGGGTCGTCCGAACCTTCCACGTAGGCCTTGAGGAATCCGTGGAACGCGATGACCTTGCCGGACGCACCGAAGTCGGCCTGCTCGCCCTGACTGGACGCGCCGGTGATCCGGACTGAGATCGATTCGCCGGTCGCGTCCTTCATCTGCGAGGCGACCGTTCGCTTCCAGACCAGCTCGTACAGCCGGAGCTCATCGCCGGACAGACCGGAGCGCGCCGGGGTTTTGAAAGCATCACCGGCCGGGCGGATCGCCTCGTGCGCCTCCTGCGCATTCTTTACCTTGCTGTCGTAGATGCGCGGCGCGTCCGGTACGTACTCATCCCCGTACAGCTGACGCGCCTGGGACCGCGCGGCGTTGAGTGCGGTCTGCGACAGCGTGACGGAGTCGGTCCGCATATAGGTGATGTGGCCGTTCTCATACAGCCGCTGCGCGACGGACATTGTGTACTTGGCGGAGAAGCCAAGCTTCCTGGATGCCTCCTGCTGCAACGTCGTGGTGCGGAACGGCGCGTATGGGGACCGGCGGTAGGGCTTGCGTTCGACTGACTTGACCGAGAACGAGGAGTCTGCCAGCCGGTTTGCCAGCGCGGCAGCAGCCTCGCCGTCAAGATGCAGTATCGCTTCCTCGCGCAGTTCACCGGTCGAGGTGAAGTCGCGGCCCTGGGCGACGCGTCGGCCGTCGACGGTCACGAGCGTCGCAGTGAAAGAGGAGACATCCGCGGCCGCGGCCGCATCCTGCGGCGCAAAGTCGGCTTCCAGATCCCAGTACTGAGCCGCCCGGAACGCGATCCGCTCGCGTTCCCTGTCGACCACGAGCCGCACTGCGACTGATTGGACGCGGCCAGCCGACAGTTGCGGCATGACCTTCTTCCAGAGCACCGGAGACAACTCGTAGCCGTAAAGCCGGTCAAGCACGCGCCTGGTCTGATAGGCCTCGACCTTGCCCTGGTCCACCTCACCTGGCGAGGCCACCGCTTGTGCGATGGCCTCGGGCGTGATCTCGTGGAAGACCATTCGCCTAGCAGGCACCCGGGGCTTCAGCACCTCAAGCAGATGCCACGCGATGGCCTCGCCTTCGCGATCCTCATCAGTGGCCAGCAGGAGCTCGTCAGCATTCTTCAGCAGTTCCTTGAGCTTGGAGACCTGCTGTTTCTTATCCGAGTTGACGACGTACAAAGGCTCGAAGTCGTGGTCTACGTCCACACCGAGGCGAGCCCACGGCTCTCCGCGGTACTTCGTTGGGATCTCGGCCGCCTTATCAGGCATGTCGCGTATGTGGCCGATGCTCGATTCGACGACGTAGCCGTTGCCGAGGAAGCCAGCGATCGTGCGCGCCTTCCTCGGCGACTCGACGATGACCAGCTTGCGGCCGCCGTTAACCCCGGCTTTGGGGCTCTCGGCAGTTTCCTCGGTCCCTGCTGCCACATCTCCCACCTTTACATCCAGCAATCGCCCAGGAGGCTACCGCAGGTAAGACGGCGGCCACTCGGCGCGCTGGCCTGTCGCTCGGGAACAGTACCCGCTAGCGGGCTAGCTGGCCGCTGCGATCCCCGTTCCCTGTCCCAAAGACCTAACTCGCGCGATCTGCCACCGTGTTCCCTACGCCAGCGCTACGTTGCCTGAGCCTTCGCTGCAGATTCCGTCAAGAGGATTGAACCATCCCGGCTTATGCGCACAATGAGTTGATGACTGAGTACTCCTACCTGGTGCTCTATCTGCCCCGGGGCACCTCGAGGGACGCAGCTCGTCGCATCCTGACCGATCACGCAGAGTATGGCAACTGGGAACTGTCCCGGTTGCGGCTCTACCCGGACGGGAGCCGTAGGGCCACGCTACGCCGCCTGATCATCCGCCAGGCGCGGGCCCAGCTGGCGTTCGGACCGCGGCAGTCCTCAGGATCGGGTTACTGACGGCGAGAACACCGGGCCGCAGCCGGACCGCGCGTGCAGGCCGTCCCTGTTACTGCGCCACGTGTGCGCGCAGGCTCGCCACCTTTCGGCCGGCGAGCCTGCGCACAGGGCGAGCTTTCTATTTTCCTCAGGCCTGGTACCTGTTCTGGAGTACTGCGTTGCATGGATGCTGACTGCTTGGCTGCCAAGCCGCCCGGTTGCGGGCACATGCGTGCCCAGCCCGGTCAGCCGGACGATACAGGGTCAAGGGATGACACGTTAACGGCGGCCACGGCCGGGCACGGCGCGAACGCAGTGCCCGGAACCATGGCCACCAGAGCGGGCGGGTACCCACAGCGGGCCCGGACCATTATGTGGCCCTGGCAGCGTGTCGGCACGCTGCCAGTCGCGGCGCCGTGCCGCCGCGCGCGGACGCGGCAGCGGACTGTCGTCGCTGAGCCTCGACCCTGTCCCGGCATTGCGGGCGACCCTCCCCTTCTGGCCGGCTGGCGCTGACCAGAGAGACGTCGTCCCTATGATCCGCCAGGGCGCGAGACTGCTGACCGGTGCGCACTGAGGAAAGGGGGGTTGCGCCCCGGGGATTCGGCCCCGCACAGCCAGTCACGCTAGCACTACCCAACGTGCATGCGTCGATAAAATGAAAAAGGCGTCCCTCACTACTTGATCCACAGCCAATGCCGTCAGGTCAGCCAATCCAGCACTGACGTCGGAAAACGGCTAGCAGCGATCGAGGAAATTGTCGAGTACGCGCACGCCGAAACGGAGCGCCTCGACGGGCACCCGCTCGTCCACGCCGTGAAACATACCCGCGAAGTCGAGTTCGGGCGGCAGCCGGAGGGGCGTGAAGCCGAAGCAGCGGATGCCGAGCCTGGAGAAGGACTTCGCATCGGTTCCGCCGGACAAGCAGTACGGCACCATGCGGCCATCAGGGTCTTCGGCGTGCAGCGCGGCGCCCATCGCGGCTACCAAGTCACCGTCGAAACTCGTCTCGACCGCGATGTCATGCTTGATCTGCTCGCGTGCCACGCCCGGGCCAATCAGGGCATCGATCTCGCCGAAGAACTCATCCTCGTAGCCGGGCAGGAAGCGGCCGTCCACCTGGGCAGTAGCGTGCTGAGGTACGACGTTGACCTTGTAGCCGCCCGACAGCATGGTGGGATTGGCGGTGTTGCTGAAGGTGGCCCCGACCATCTTGGCGATCGGGCCGAGCTTGCTGAGTATGGCAGTCACGTTCGCCGGGTCGAATTCGACGCCCAGAGCCCTCGAGGCCTCGCGGGCGAAAGCGAACGCCGCCTCGGTCTCGCGGACCGGCCAGTCGTGCCTGCCGAGCCTGGCGATGGCCTCCGCGATCTCGGTAATCGCGTTGTCGGATTGCAGCATGGAACCATGACCGGCGGTGCCGCGGGCCGTTAGCCGCATCCAGGCCATGCCCTTCTCGGCGGTCTGGAGGAGATACAGCCGTTTGCCGCCGATGGAGATGCTGAAGCCGCCGACCTCGCCAATAGCCTCAGTAACGCCGTCGAACTCGGCAGGATGGTAGTCCACCAGCCAGCGCGCGCCCCAGGTCCCGCCTGCCTCCTCGTCCGCGAGAAAGGCGACGACGACATCGCGCGGCGGGCGCGGCCCTCGGCCAGGCGCTGGCGCAGGACGGCCAGGATGATCGCATCCATGTCCTTCATGTCGACCGCACCGCGGCCCCAGACGCAGTCCTCGGTGATCTCACCGGAAAACGGATGCACCCGCCAGTCGGCCGCATCGGCAGGCACGACGTCCAGGTGGCCATGGATGAGCAGCGGCGATCTGGACGGATCCGTTCCCTCGATCCTGGCCACAACGCTCGCGCGCTTGGCGCGGGATTCGAAGATCTTGGCTTCCAGGCCTGCCTCGGCGAGCAAGCCCGCCACGTGCTCGGCGGCGGCCCGTTCGCCGGGACCCGAGTTATCGCCCGGGTTGGTGGTGTCGATCCTGATCAGGTCGCTGGCCAGGGCGGCAACTTCGTCCTGGGCTGCGGTACCGCGGGCGCTGTTGTCGGTCATCTCGCCATCGTCGCACCATCTGTCTGATGCCGCACAGCCACCAGGCGGCCACAGCCACGTCGCAGGAAGGTGCCCTGATTTGCTATCGTGAGCCCGGCCTAGCTTCAGTCCAGGCCCACGTCCGGGTGGCGGAATAGGCAGACGCGCTAGCTTGAGGTGCTAGTGCCCCAAAAGGGCATGGGGGTTCAAGTCCCCCCTCGGACACAGTAAATCCCCATGCCGTCCCGTTTCCGGGCATGCTCAGGGGGGCCACCCTGGGCGCGGGCTTCGCCCGCCGCCGGATGGCTGGCGGCTTTTCTGAGCATCTTTGACCTTTTCTGGTTTGGCGGGCTTGCTCAGGAAGCCCTCGGGTTAGCCTGCCTGGATGGTGATGGCTTCGGCGGTTCCGGCGCGCAGGGTCGCCGCGGCCTGTTCCTAGGTGAGCGATGACGCCGGTGTTCGCGCAGGTAACTGATCACGTCCTCGATGCTACCGGCGGCCGGGTATCGGTTCCGCCGCGCGTGCGGCGCCTGCTGCGCGCGGCCGGCCCGCGCCGACCGGCTCAGCGCGGGTCAGCTCCCTCTGCAGCGCGGGCAGGTGCGCCAGGATCACTGTCCTCCCGGACGTAGGCGTTCTTCGGCCGGGCGGGATCGGGCGGGTGGCGCTGGTGTGGCCGTGGCGGCACCGGTAGGCGGGCTTGCCGTTGGACCAGGCTGACTCCAGCCGCCTCCCGCACGTCCCGCAGATCAGCAGCCCGGCCAGCAGGTACCGGCGCGCCGCTCGGGCCCGTCCGGGCCGCGGGCCGGGGCGGCTGACGGCCTGGGCGGCGATGAAATCGGCCTCGCTGACCAGCGCCGGATGCGCGGGCCGGGCGGAGATGACCCAGCCCGTCGGGCAGGTTCCACCGCTGCACCTGCCGGTGCCCCAGCGCCACGTTCGCGGGGTCGACCAGCTCGCTGTCGGTCCGCTGCCGGTTCCACACCTGCCGGCCGGTGTAGCGCGGGTTGCCCAGGATCGCGTCCACGGTGCGCAGCGTCCATGCCGCCCCGGTCCGGTGCGGGTTCCGCTCCGGGTCGGCCGCCGACGGGCACGGGATCCCGGCGTCGTTCAGCGCGCGGGCGATCCGCGCCACGGTGTGCCCGGCCAGCCGCTGCGCGAACATCCACGCCACCACGTGCCGGTCTCCGGATCGGGCTCCAGCCGGTGCGCCCGGCGGCCCCACGCGGCGTGCGCCTTGTTCGGGTGCGGTCCGGCATCAGCGAGCCGGTACCCGTACGGCGGCCGGCCGCCGAGGTAGCGGCCCTGCTCCGGGTCTGCGCCGCCATCGCGGTCCGGACCCGGATGCTCGTCCGGGTGATCTCCCGCTTCGACGACAAGCCCAGCGTCGTCATCGTCTGCTCGTCATGCTCGGCAGCCGTAGTCGACCCGGCCGCCGGCCTCCGGCATCCACAGCTGGATCCCGTAATGCTCGAACAGCGGCGCCATCAGCGCGTACTGGCTCCCGTAAAACGCCCGCTCGTACTCCCCGATCACGATCGCGTCCCAGCCCCGGTCCGGGTCGGCGAGCGCGCGCGACCAGGGCGGCGGCCTGCGGGCGGCGGGCCCATGCCACCGTCCGGCTCTGCCCGGCATCGAAGAACTCGGCCACGATCCGCCCGTGGCCGCGCGTCCAGCGCCCCGCCTGGCGCGCTGCCGCGCCCGCGAGGTCACCGGATCCTGCCAGTCCTCCGTCGACACCCGCCCGTAGAACGCGAACCGCAGGCCGCCGGCCCGCCCTCTCCGCCGCGGCGCGGCCCGACTGCTGCGCCCAGCCCGCCAGCGTGCTACAGCCAGCATCCGCACCCGCAGCCGCTCGCCTTCTGGCTGTCATCGCCCGCAGTCCTCCTCAGTGCCGTCCTGACGGCCCGAAGCACAGTCGGGCAGACCTCGCCGCCGTCTGGTTTATCCGCCTGGCATCGTGCGGCGTTACCGCGTCACGTACTGGCCGGAAGGCGCGCCGCAAGGCTGGCGCCCTTTACGTGCTGACCGCCGTCAGCGTATGGCCATGGGCAGCACTGGCCGCTTCCGAGGCCGCCACGAAGCGTGACCAGATGTGCTGGCATGGAGCTGCCGGGTCCCCGCCCTGCCGACTATGTGCCCTGACCGCCGCACCTGGTTATGGATTGGACGCGGTGAGGAGCGCGACCTGTTCTGTGTGACACCGCCGCCCTTCCCTGAGATCGACCACGCGGCCGCCGCGACCGCACTCTGAAGGAGAACTGAGGCATATGCACGCGCCCGCCAGAGTTGGCGTCCGGCCCGCCATTGCCGCCCGCGTTATTTGTTTCCGAACCCACCCGCATTGTTGATATTGATCGATCCAGGCTGGGGGTGCCGGCGCTGAACTTGCTCTGATAGCCGGTCTTGTTGGCACATAGGGTAGAGGCGGTCTGAAACGTCGGGCTGGCAGGATTCAAGTCGCTCCCGCTGGTTGCGTGGACGGTTGTGCCGCCGCCGGTTGGGTCGGGATAATCCGCGACGCCGTTGGCCCGCATGCACCGAGCGAACTTCAACCCGGTCGCCTCGCTCGACGACCCGGGCGGCGTCCCGCCGCCCAGCGCCTTCTGGGCCGCGCTCAGGAACGTGCCGCAGGCGCCACTCTCGCCCCGCAACCCCTGCCCGGCGTATCCGGCCCCCAATGTGATCTGAATCACCTTGTTCGCATCCACGGTAGGGTCGAGCTGCCCGGGATCCCCGTGGCTCCGCATGCACGAGGCCCACTCGTCGAGCAGCTGGGCCGGGCTGCCCGCGGGCACGCTGGTGGTGCGAGGGGAGCCGTCGCTGCTGTTCTTGCCCAAGCTCGCGACGTGAGGAGAGCTGGCCCCAGAGCATGCGGCCAGCCCGATGGCAGCCCCCGCGACGAGCACTGCAAGTCCGCCCCATCGTCGGTTCATCATCGTCATTCCTCGCTTTCTTTGCGGAGATTGGATCGTGGCAAGAGGACGGCCAGGAGAGTTGCACGGCTCTCATACCGTTCGCAGCGCCTCGGTTGGTGAGAGCCGGGCGGCCCGCATCGCCGGGTACAGGCCGGCGATGGCGCCGATGGCCAGGGCGGCGCCGGGCCCGCCGTACAGGGCCAGCGGCGGGATCAGCACGTGCCAGTGCTGGGTGACGGCGTAGACGGCGGTGGCCGCCACGCCGAGCAGGGTGCCGGCCAGGCCGCCCAGCAGCGACAGCAGCAGGGCCTCGGTGAGGAACTGCTCGGCGATGTGGCGGCGGGTGGCGCCCAGCGCGCGGCGCAGGCCGATCTCGGAGCGGCGTTCCAGGACGGAGATGACCATGACGTTGGCGATGCCGACGCCGCCGACGAGCAGGGCGACGGCGCCCAGGCCGAGGACGAGGCTGTTGTAGGCGCCGGTGGTGACGGCTTCGGCCTGCAGCACGTCGGCCGGCTCGGTGACGGTGACGGTCGCGGGGTTGGCCGGGTTGACGGTGGCGGGCAGCACGGCGTTGACCGCGGCCACCTGGGTGGGATCGCTGCGGACGTACAGTTCGGTGGGGTGGCCGTCGAAGGCGAAGTCCTGCTCGGCGATGGGGAAGCCGATGAAGGCCATGCTGTCCATCGTGGTCTGCAGCGGCACGGGGTTCATGATGCCGGTTACGGTGAACCAGTGGCCGCCGATCCACACCTGGGGGGGTGGGCCAGGTTGTGGATGCCCAGCAGGCTGGCCGCCTCGGCGCCGAGCACGACCGCGGGGTAGCGGGCGGTGGCCGCGTTGAGGAAGCGCCGTGGGCCATGCTGGTGCCCACGGTGGCGGGCAGGGCGCCGGGTCGGCGGCGGTCAGCGCGATGCCGCTGGTCTGCACGGCCGGGATGAACGGGCTGCGGTACACGTAGACGCTGGAGATGGCTGGCGATCTCGGCCACGCCGGTGACCGGCCCGATCCGCGAGACCATGCCGCCGGCGGTGGCGGGCAGCTCGGCCTGCTGGCCGGAGCGCGTTGCTGCCGGGCTGCACGGTCAGCAGGTTGCCGAGCTGGCCCAGCTCGGTCAGCAGCCGGATTCCGAGGATTGGGAGATGCCCAGCACGCCGACGATGGCGGCGATGCCGATGCTGATGCCCAGCGCCGACAGCGCCGCGCGCACCCGCCGGGTGCGCAGCCCCAGGCTGCCGCCCGCAGCAGGTCCGGGCCGGTCAGCCGGGAGGCGCCGGCGTCACGCACGCGCCGTCGTGTCACGGAGGATCCTCCCGTCGCGGATCTCGATCCGCCGGTCCATGGCGGCGGCGACGTCGCGGTCGTGGGTGATGATCACGATGGTGGTGCCGTCGGCGTGCAGTTCGCGCAGCAGGCCCAGGATGGATGCGCCGGTGGCGGTGTCCAGGTTGCCGGTCGGCTCGTCGGCCATCACCAGGGCCGGCCGCCCGGCCAGCGCCCGGGCGATCGCGGTGCGCTGCTGCTCGCCGCCGGACAGCTGGTTGGGCCGGTGCCCAGCGCGGTGGCCCAGCCCGACCCGCTCCAGGGCCGCCCGGGCCAGCGCGCGGCGGTCGGCGGCCCGCCCGCCCCGGTACAGCAGGCCGCGGCCACGTTGTCCAGCACGGACAGCCCGTCGAGCAGGAAGAACTGCTGGAACACGAAGCCCAGCCGCCGGGCCCGCAGGCCCGACAGCTGCGCGTCGGTCATCGCCGAGGTGTCCTGCCCGGCGATGCGGACCACCCCGCCGGTGGGCCGCTCCAGGGTGCCCATCACGTGCAGCAGGGTGCTCTTCCCCGACCCGGACGGGCCGATGATCGCGGCCAGCTCACCCGCGCCGATCCGCAGGTCCACCCCGGCCAGCGCCGTCACCGGCGGGTCGCCGGGATACTCCTTGACCACCCCGGCCAGCTCGAGCACCGGCACCGGCCGCGGGCGGGCCGGGCGGGCCGGGACCGGGACCGGGATCGGCGGGTCACGACGACGGCACCTCCACCCGCATGCCCGGCGGTGATGCCGGGCCCGCTGACCTGCACCAGGGTGTAGGAGTACAGGCCGGTGGTGACCCCGGCCAGTGGCTGGTCCGCGCCGGTCACCACCTGCACGCCGTATCCGCCGCCGGCAGGGCCAGCAGCGCGTTCACCGGCACCGCCAGCACGTTGGCGGCCCGCTGCGAGGTGATGTTCACGTTCACCGGCGCCTGATCCAGCGCCGCCCCCGCGGGGTCTGGTCCAGCGTGATGGTGACCGTCACCGTCGGCGAGGAGTTGCTGCCGCCGCCGCCGTTGCTGCCCGCCGACGAGCACGGCGACTGGCCGCCGCCGCCGGTGCCGCCGCTGCCGCCGGTGGCGGTGCCGGTGCCGCCGCCGCCCGGGCAGGTCGCCACGCTGCCCACCGACTTCACCCGCCCGCCCACCGTGGTGGTGCCGTCGGGCAGCACCACCGAGACCGCATCACCCGGCTTGACCAGGTACTCCTGCGTCACCGCCAGTCACAGTCACCACCGGCTTGATACCGGTCGCGGTCAGCACCGTGCCGCCCGCCGCCGCCGCCCCCGCCGCCGCCGCCGCCACCGCCGCCGACGACGCGCCGACGGTCGGGGTGACCGAGGTGACCCGGATCGGGCCCGGCTCGAACACCACCTCGCCCAGCAGGATCTGCCCGGTCACCGGCAGGCCAGCGCTTCTGCCAGCGGTCCACCGCCGCGGCGGTCGCCGCCGTGTAATGATCGCTCTGCGCCAGGCCGTCCCGTACCCCAGCGCGATCAGGTCGCGGGTCAGCTCCGCCACGTCGCGCGCCGTCGGACATGCCCGGGTAGAACGCCCGGTAAGCGGGGACGGAGCCCGTACAGCAGCGGCACCGGCACGCCGCTGACCGCATACACCCGCTGGTCCTGCCGGATCACCTGGCCCGCGCCGGCAGCCAGGTGTAGGCGGTGCCCGGATTGACCGCATTCGCCCGCAGCCGACGCCAGGGTCGCCCGGTCCCCCGCCAGCTTGACCTGGTCGGCGCCGACCTTGGCCTGCTTCTGGTCGTCTCCGGTCTTCGCGGCCGACTCCGCCTGCGCCCAGCTGCTGCTGCGCCTGGCTCAGCGCCGTCTTATCCGAGGCGACCTGCTGGGTGTCCTGGCTGCACGCCTGCCTCGAGGCCCCCGACCCCGCGCACGCCTTCTTCTGCTTCGCCTCATCGGCGGTCAGCGCCGTCTGGTCCGCCCTGACGTTCGCCTTATTCCGCCGAGACCTGCTGGCCATCCGCCGCCGACGCGTCCGACCCCGCCTGCTCGTCCGCCGACAGGGCCTGCTCATCCGCCGTCACCGCCTGCTGCGCTGACGCTCACCTCCGGAGCGCTGGCCCCCGACGGCGCCGCCACGATATACGAGCCGTCAAAACCGATCGACCCGCCCACCTGCACCGTATTCACCAGCGTCGTCCGCACCACCGCCGCCGTCGCCACCCTGCCACCGGCCGCGGGCGACGCCTCGCCGACCCGACCGCTGAGGCCGCCACGGCCACCCCGGCCGCCACCCCGGCGGCCGCCACCCCGGCCACCGCGACCACCACCACCCGCCTGGCCGGAAACATCCGCCCGGCAAAAAACCTAGCCATTGGCGCCCGGCCCGCTGTTGCCCGCCGGGACGGCCCTGCTGGGCACTGCGCCGCGGGGTTCCCGGATGGCCTTACTCCACCGCTGGGCACTGCAGCCGGCCCCACCGTGATCCTTCCCGGCGGCTCCGGCTGGCTGCAGATAGCGTCCCGGTCTCCTTGATGCACAACTTGCCGGCGTTCTGGAACACCACGCCGTTCGGGTCGAGGTTGCCGACGTAGGTCTCGCCGCTCGCGTTGGGGTCTGGGAACTTCGGAACCCCGTGCGCGCGCATGCACCTGCCGTACTTCAGCTCTTGCGCAAAGCTTGGCGGCGGCGGAGACGGCCGACCGTCCGGCAACGTCTTAGAGGCAGCTTGCGGGCAACTGCCGCACGGACCGGTGCCTGGCTCAGGCCCGCATCGTGAATTGTTGTAAGGCATGCAGGTGACGATGGGGCACTGATGTCATAGGGGTGTCCGCCGTTTGTCATGAGCGTGTAACAAACGGGAGCGCGGCTATCAGCGCCCGGTCTTGCAGCCGCAGGTCCCCGGGGTCATCCCCGCAGCTGAGCCGACACCGCGCACCGGCCGGGATCAGGGCGGTGAGCTGGCGCTGGGACTGGGCACCGCCCGGCATCCGCCTGACCCCTGCCACCAGCCCCCGGATGGGGCCCCGCCAGCGGTTTCCGGTCCGCGTTACAGCCCGCCGGGTACGGCTTGCGGCATCCCTCGGCTGACCGGACAGTCGCCGTTCAGGGGCAGGCTGACGGTGAACACCGCTCCGCCGCCTGGGTGGTTGCCCGCTTCGATGTGCCCGCCGTGCAGGCGCGCGTTCTCCCAGGCGATCGCCAGGCCCAGGCCGCTGCCCTCAGAACGGGCGCGTGCGGTGTCGGCCTTGTAGAACCGGTCGAACACGTGCGGGATGGCGGCCGCCGGGAGCCCGGGCCCGTGGTCGCGCACTTCCAGGGTCAGGTATCCGCCGCCCCGGCCCTGCGGCTGTGCTCTTGCCGTCACGGTCACCGGCGGGCTGCCGTGCCGCAGCGCGTTGCCGACGAGGTTGGCGGCGATGACGTCGAAACGGCGACGGTCCAGCCGCGCGGTCAGCCCAGCGGGCACATCGGCGCATACCTCCGTCCACCCCCGCGCCTTAAGGCACCCGGACACGGCGGCCGCCACGTCGGTGTCATCGATCACCAGCTGTGCCGTTCCGGCGTCGAAACGGGAAACCTCGATCAGGTCCTCGACCAGCCGGCCGAGGTGGAAGATCTCCTGGCGGACCAGCCGCGCGGCGGCTGCGGTGTCCCCGTCCAGGCCCGGGTGCTCGCCGAGCATGTCGGCCACCGCGGTCATCGCGGTCAGCGGGGTCCGCAGCTCGTGGGACACGTCACCGGCGAACTGCCGGGCCCGCGCCTCCATCCGCTGCAGCTCGCCCACCTTGTCCTCCAGCGCTGCAGCCATCGTGTTGAAAGAGGTGACCAGCCGGGCAAGCTCATCCCGGCCCTGGGCCTGGATCCGGACCGACAGATCCCCGCCAGACATCCGCTGCGCCGCCTGCGCCAGCCGCCGCACGGGCCGCAGAACCCGGCGGGAAGCGGCATACGCCACGCCCGTGATCGCCGCCAGCAGTACCGCGGCGCCAGGCCGAAGGCCGATGGCGACAGCTGCCGGATGGGGCTGCCGCCGGGTATGCCGGGCGCGCTCTGACGAGCCTGGGAGCCCGTGGCGCCAGGTCAGCCAGCCAGGAAAGCAGTAGTGGTAGTAACGGGAGAACCACGTCGACAAGCCATGCCGACACCAGCGCCGACAGCAGCGCCACCACGATGAACGCGACGATCAACCGCGTGCGCACCACTCGCCTCCCCTCTCTTGCGCTACACCGGCCCGAACCGGTACCCGAAGCCGCGCACCGTCTGGATGTAGCGGGGTTCAGAGGTATCGGTTTCGATCTTCGCCCGCAGCCGCTGCACGCAAGCATCCACCAGCCGGGAATCCCCCAGGTAGTCGTGCTCCCACACCAGGCCGAGCAGCTGCTCCCGGGAGAATACCTGCCGCGGTGAGCCGGACAGGACCAGCAAGAGCCTCAGCTCAGTGGGCGTCAGCGAGATCTCCCGGCCGCGCAGCAGCACCGTCAGCGAGCCGCGGTCGATCACCAGGTCACCGTAGGTTTCCGGTGGCGTGCCGGCCCGGGCCATCCGGCGCAGCACCGCCCGGATCCGGGCATCGAGCACCCGCGGCTGGACCGGCTTGACCACGTAGTCGTCGGCTCCGGCCTCCAGGCCCGCCACGATGTCGAAGTCGTCGCCGCGGGCTGTCAGCATGATGACGGGAACGTCGCTGTCGTGCCGCAGCCGCCGGGAGACCTCAAAGCCGTCCACGCCCGGCAGCATCACATCGAGCACGACGACGTCCACCGCGGCCCCGGAGATGCCATCCAGTGCCGCCTCACCGGTTTCGGCGAGGCACACCTCATAGCCGAGGCGGCGCAAAGCCAGCTCCAGGCCCTGCCGGGCAGCTGGGTCGTCCTCGACCAGCAACACCGTCGCCATCACCCTGCATTATGCCGTGCCGCGACTGCTCACAGCCGCAGTCCGGGCAGCCCGCCCGCCTCGTGCATGCCCCTGACGGTACGGCACTAATGTCATGAGGCTGTCCGCCGACTGTCACAACCGTGTCACAGATACCGCCTGACCGGGCGGTACGTCGCTGACCAGAACGCCGGGGAGCATGGGGCAGGCCAGCGGCGGCGAACGCCCCGGGTACCTGTGAGCATGAGGTGAAGCCGGGCATGGTGCCGACGGGATAGTGCTGCTCATACATAGCCTTGAAGCGATCGTGCTCAGCGCCACCACGATCGGCCACCGGCTCGCCTCCCTCGGTGGTCGACCCTGTCCACGTCACGAACCAGCCGAGAGTTACACCCCCGATGGAACATTGACGCCAGGTTTCCTCCCGACTACCCGTAGTGGCGGCACAAAGCTGCTCCCGCACCAGCCAGCACCTTGTGCGGGCACGTGAGCCGCGTCCGGCCCGGCCGGAGCGGGGTATCGCGGCGGCTCCTGGTCGCGCAACTGGGTGAACTACCGCATCTGGGTGAACCACCGCATCGGACCCGCTGTTCTTAGCATTTGCGTGAGCAAGACCGGCTTCGGCGAACCCGGCGACTGTCTGGCCAGGGCGGACCCTGTGTTAAAGAAATCCTGCCGCTGAGGCGTGTAGGGAGTGTGGAGCAAGAGTCGATGGAGTTCGCGGAGTTCTATGAGTCCGCCCACGATGAATCCTGCGGTACGTCCTGCTCACCGTCGGCGACGTTCACCTTCCCGACGATCTGATGCTGAGTCCTACAGCTAGGGCATGGCAGCGCGGCCGGGTTCGCGAGCCCCAGGGCCACGGGCCTGGCTGATCCGCACCGCCCTGACGCGCCGTGTCTGGCGGCGGCGCCGCCGGCGGAGTCCCCTCGGCAGCGACGGACGCCGCCAACACGCAGGTCAGAACGAAGAAATCAGCCCAGACAGCCGCTGGCAGCGCTGGGCGGCTGCCCAAGCGTCAGCGGCAGGTCGTCACGCTGCGGCTGCTGCTCGACCTGGACACCGAGACCACCGCCAGGCTCCTGGGCACCAGCCCCGGCACTGTCGGCGCCCACCTGCACAGAGCAGTTGCGACACTGCGGCCGCGATCCCGACTGACGACAGCCAGAGATCGCACATGACGACAACAACCCGCTCGCACCGTGCGGCTCCCTCACCACGGCCAGGCTCCCTGACCGACGTTCACATGACACGCCAGCCGAGACCATCGTGCGCCTCTGCCGTGCCAGGCGCAGCGGCGCAGACTCACGGCGCGGCCGGCCACTGGCCGTGACCGCGGGGCGGCAGTTGCCGTGACCGCGCTGCTGCCAGCCAGCCACCCGGCCGGCCAGCAGGCCACTGGCCAGCTGGCGGCCTGGAGGTCACCAAACTGGCCGACGCAACATTTCCGTCACCTTGCGCCAGCCGCAAAGATCTGGCCGGCTGCAAGCCATGCTCCGCGTGGACGGTGCCTGCCAGCGTCACCTTCACCAGCGGCGAACCTGGCGTGCCCTCACCCCGGAGGCACGCCCGGCAGCTGCCACACATAAGCACACCGCTGCTGCGCCGGTCTTCCCACAGGCTGAGGGACCTTCCGCGGATACCTGCACACCCCGGACGCCCGAGGACCGTCCGTGTGCATGTCCGGTCAAACCGGCAGGCCTTTCCCCGCACACCGTCGGCATAGTGATCGACCCCTCGGCCCTGCCGGCAACGCCGGCGTGCAGATTGCCACTGCTTACACAGGCCCCGGCGGGGTCTTTGCCGTCGATTTCCCGGCCGTGGTGTATGCCAGCCCGCAGTGCACCGGCAGCTGAGCCGATTCGTAACTGCCCGGCGCGCCCCAGTCCAGAGGGCCATTGCGTCCACCCCTGCGGCTCATAACCCGGCGACCGGCGACGACAGAATGAGGTCCCGATACTGCATCCCTGCCGTCGCCGACCCCCGGCTGCTGGTTCTCTCGGCTGCCCCCGGTCCGCGAGTGGGGACGAGGGTGTAGCTGCGAGCGTCCGGTACGTCTGCGGCCGCCTCGCCGGGGCGTCGGCACCGGCGGCGCACCGTGCAACTCGATGAGACACCGCGTCGATCTTCTGCAGTCTGAGAATTTGTGTAGAAAGACCGCTTTGTGCGAACCCGGCGAATTGTCTTGCCCTGGTTAGGGTGCACCCTGGGCCTGCCCCTGAAAGCCGCGTCAGCCCCCGGTCTCCCTGGGGTGCCCGGTGCCTGCGCGGACTAGCCAGATCGTGTGCCGGTCGTCATCGATCAGGTACCAGACGCGGCCGCCGCCGGTGATCTCGATCTGCCACCGCTCCATTTTGCGGCCATCCAGGTTTCCCGTCGCCAGAGCGCCGCGCAGCGGATGGTGCCGGTGGTCGCGCTGCCGCGGGTGTCGTCGTCGATGCGGACCGAGGCGTCGGCGCCGGCCTGCGGCGCGCCGGCAGCACCTGCTGCCACCCTTTCGCTGCGTCGTTGCTGCCGAACCGCAGTTGCCAGGCACCTTCAGCTGAGGCCGCGGAATCGTCTTTGCCGGCAGCGAATCCACGCGGTCCCGGCGGCGCGGCGTCACCTGGCAGGTTCAGGCACAGGCCCGCAGTCGACCGGGGCCGTGGTCAGCGCGGTGAGCGTCTCGGGATCGGCGTACGCCTCCGCCGTGACCCGCCACTCGCGCAGGACAGTCGCGACCAGGTCGGGGGCGTCCCGGCCGCCGGCGGCGGCGCCTGCAAGCTCGATGGCGAACGCCTGCAGGTCATCCTCGGCAGCACGCCCGTCCACGGATCGCGGCCCGGATCGTGCCTGGAAGCCTGTCAGCCCGCTCCTGGCTGGAAAGGATCTCCGCGAAGGTGCTCAGCGCGTCGATCTACTGCCTGCGGCATGATGACCGCGACCCCGGCCGTCCATCGTCAGGTGGGTGACCACGCCGTGACGCGCATTATCGGCGGCCCTGGCCAGCGGCTCGTCCTCGGCCGCTACCTCGGCGGCAGGCTCGCTCATGCCTCTCAGCATAGCCGCGCGGCTGTACGCCAGACATCGCCGTGATTACCGTCCGACGGCCTTCCGAGGCCGGCGTTGGGGTGCTATACTGCCGCCAGCCTTGACGGCGTCTATCCACCGTGCTTCGGCCGCGCAATGAGCTGTAACGGCCAGGCTCCGATGACGATTACCAGACGAGGTTCCTAAGTACGTCCGGGAGTTGGACCGAGGAACGCACGCGTAGGTGCAGATCGGAGGCAGTCAGCGTAGGATTCGATCGTCGTGGGTGCGCTGGCCGTGAACGAGGTGAGTAACGGCGACGTGGCGGACTTGGCAGGTGTAGCGTTGTCCGCATGAAATCCCCGATCCGGGGGGAAATTTCGCGGCGGTTTCGTGTTCAAGTCCCCCCTCGGACACTGCAGGTCAGAGCTTTGATTCAGTTGTCTGATCGAATCCCTTCGCGCGAGGTTACGGGACTCGGGTAGCGGAAGAACCTGCTGCACACGCCTCCTCGGCATCGATTGCCATCAATCGTAAGAGGAATGCATGGCAGCCTGCTCGCCTGTGCGCTGGCGGCGGCTGCACAGGGCACCTGCGGGTCACCTGCAGGACTGAGGGCTGCGCCTCCCCCGCATGGGACAAACCAAGGCACATTGAGGGGCGGAAATCACCGGCCCGCCGGTCCGCTTGCCGCTCCCTTCGGGATGTGGCAACGATCGTGCAATACGGCAGGCCACCTGCGAAGAGGTTGAGCTGATCCTTTCGGCCCGCATGCTTACCGGTAAGCAACACGTTCGCAACGCTGACTAGCACCGTCACAGCCTGGTGCTGCCCCGTGCGTGATGGTACCTTTTACTCGGTTATCGGCACGTCCCTCGCAGCCGGAAACGAGAACGAATCCCGGGCTGAGGGATGCGTCGGCACGCGGTGATGCTCTGATTCTGATCTTCGCGTGCGTCCGGTTCAGGCTATATTGTCCGAGGGGTTCGGCCAGATATCTCCTCGGCTGGCGGTTGCTTATCGCGGCCATCGAAAACCTACGCGAATCAGGGGATCCCGAGAAGATGTCCAAGCGCTTCCTACTCATTTCCGTATTTATCGTGGCCACGAGTACAGGATTGGCTCTGCCCTGCTCTTATGCCGTAGCGGCGCCCGCACACCTGACGCTGTCCGCTACTCTCGGGACGGCCACCCAGGGATCAGAAATCGTTAACGTTAGCGCGGACGCCTGCCTGGGTAACACTTCCACGGGCAAGTCGGATATTGGTGATTGCCTTTTTTATGACCCTACGCAAACGTGGACGGTGAATCAGACTACTACCGATAGTTATGGCAATGTGTACTACCAGTTCAAGAACGGTAAGGGTGACTGCCTGGGACTCGCCAGGCAGTAAAGGGCCGCAGCTCGTGGTCGGCCCATGCTCCTCCAAAAGTGATCATTCTCAATTCTGGAATGAAAACTATTTCGTTTATCCCACTACAAACTACCTGTATAACCTTCATACAGGCGATTGCGCCGGACTCCAGGGCTTAAATATAGCCATTGGCACTCTAGTGGTCGAAGGGCCATGCGCGCTTCCTGTGGACAGTTACCCGAACGACACGCAGGAATGGCAGGCCCCGCCAACCACCTCATGACCTTGACGCTGGGCTTTTCGAGGTTTTACGTTGCGCGAATGCTGTGACCTGGTAACGGCGGTCATATCCACAATGGCGAATGCGCAGGCCAGCGCTTAGCCTGTCAATCATGGCGACGATCCGGACCGATCCCGACCGTGACGACCCGAGTTCGGCCATCCTAGTGCGCAAGTCAGTCGTGCCGTCGTCGCTGTATGGCGTGCGGTGATGGTGCTGACAGACGAACTGCCGCGAAGATTCGGCAAGAGGGCCAAGAGGTCTTTAAGGATCCTTAGCTCGTGGCGTTACGCCGGCCGAAGATCGCAAGCAGCCTGGTGAGATCGTCGGCGTCCTCGGCCACGGCGCACTCGGGGCCAACCAGTCCAGACAACGGGCCAGCGGGGCGAACTGCCGCGCGGGCCCTAGCGCGCCGCGCACCAGGCCTGGGTCCAATACGGCGGCTTGGCCTGTGGCCTGCGCCAGATCCCAGGTATGCACCAGGAACTCCATCGGGGAGCGTTCCAGGATCTCGCCCAGCGGCATCGGCCCCCAGGGCCCCGGCACGAGCCGGGCCAGCGCCGACGGGTCGAAGGCCGCCATCATGTCAGCCCGCGCCAGGCGCCACGCGGCCAGCGGATCGTCGCCGATCGCAGACCCCGGGTGCTCAGCCGCCTCGTTCTCCTCGTAGCGCCCTCGCGCCAACGCCTCAGTCTCCCGCAGCCCACCGATCACGTGACCGGCGACATCGGCAGCAGACCAGCCCGCGCACGGCGACGGGGAACTCCAGCGGCTATGCGCAGCCCCGGCCAGTGCCGCCTCAAATCCGTCCAGCGCTCGGGCGAACCCATCCAGCACCATGTCAGCCATGGTAGAGGCGACGACGTCGTTACCGTCCGCATCCACGCACCCGTCCACTTCACGGTCGCGCCTAGTGCGGAAGTTCAGCTCACACCAGTTGCAAACCACCAGGTCAGCGCGGCGCGATACCGACGACGGTCAAGTCATGGCCCAACTCAGGTGTCAATCATGGCGACGATCCGGACCGATCCCGACCGTGACGAGCTGCTGGCGGCGATCGTCGCCGCTAGGCGAGTGCTGCTAACCGGCGGACTTGGTCGAGCAGCGCGGCGAGCTCGTCCACGTTCAGCGCGAGGCCCTCGGCCTGGCTGTGGAGATACTCCAGTTGCGCCCGTTGCGCCCATCGCCAGCGGCAGGCGGGATGTCCCCAAGCGCGGCCGGGTGCCGGTACAGCGGCGGGCGGCTGGGAGCGGCGGTCTGGTAGCACAGCGCGTAGCGGAGCGGCAACGGCGAGGAGCCCAGCATGTAGCGGGCGACGACCGGCCCGGCGCCGGCCAGCGGCGGGCCGCTGACGGCCAGGGTCAGCGAGCCGCGTTCCCGCTCCAGCGTGAGCAGCTCTCCGGTGTCCTCGTCGGTCAGCACGTAACCGTCCGGGATCCGGTTCACCGCGCGGACAAGCTTGCGGATCAGCACGTCCTGCTCGAGCCAGTCCCGGCCGCGGCGCAGGCCGCTGATGACCATTAGGACGCCGAGGGCGGTGACGACGGCCCCGGCGATAAGCAGGGCCCGGTAAGGCAACCAGACCCAGGCGATGATCGCGGCGATGCCGTACGCGGCGAATCCGGCCGAGTCGCCTAATCCGCTGCCCGCCAGATCCTTGATGCTCACTGCCCGCTCCGGTTCGCGCTCATGGCGCTCATCTTCGGGCTGCTTCCTAATCCTTTACGCCAGTTCCAGGCAGAACGCGCCGTCCCCACCGCATCGCGATGAGGGGAAAGCCGGTGTAGTTGCACAGCCACTCGATGATCTGGCAGCTGCCGATGGACGTGCGGACGCCGGGGCCGTACCGTTCGCGGGCCTGGGCCATGGCCTTGTCCTGCAGCCACGCGACGGCGCAGTCCCGGTTGAGGAAAAGGGGAATCACCACAACTTCCCCCCGACGACGCTCAGCGCAGCCTTGCGTGGTGCGTAGGCGCCATGGCCGGTCTTCTCGATCTGGCCGGTCTCCGAGCCGTCCGGGAACCTGCGGGGCAGCATCCGCGGGTCGGCTTCCAGGCCGATGATGCCGCCCGACATGCCCTCGCCAGTGCGCAGCGCCACCACGTTGCCGCCGATAACCATCGCCCGCAGGGTCATGTCGCCGAGCTGGGACAGCAACAGCGTGTGCGACACCAGCGCCAGGTGGCCGCCAGGCCTTGCGGTTGAGCTTGACCAGGTTGCGGACGATCCGCTGCGCCTCGCCCCCGTCCTTCGGGTGTCCTAGCGGCAGGTGCGCCTCGTCCAGCACTCCGAAGATGAGCGGCAGGCCGGACCGGTGCGGGTCGTAGAAGTCCATGCCGCGCCGCTCGTAGCCCTCGTCGTCGGTCCATGCGAGGTCAGCCGCGTGCCCGTGACTATGGCGGACGATCATCGTCCCCGCCTGTCCACTCCATCTCCCGCCTGATACTGCGGTCGGGTTTGCCGCATATATGCCCTGAGGAAATCAGTCTTATGGGCACCCGTTTTGCCCGGTCAAGACACTCCAGGCTGGCCTGGCTAAATCGACAGCGCCGAAGCAGGGGCAGTGCCGCAGGACGCGGTAATGGGCCCTGGCGGTCTACGATGTCCTTTATGCGCAGCGCCAGCGAGCCCTCAGTCGTTGCCGCTCTTCTTTCGTCGCATTTCTGACAGTCGGATGGCTCCAATCACTGTGGTTTCCCACGTTCACGTGGCCTAGCGGCGCAATTAGCGTCACATGCCACAGGCCGCTTCAGGCCGAATGTGAAAGGAGCAGTCAATGCGCACTCGAACGGGTTTACTCGCAGCCGGGGCAGCGGTAGCCCTCGCCCTCGGCGGCGGCACCGCCTACGCCGCCACGGCATCGATCCCCGATGCGTCAGGGGTCATCCACGGCTGTTACGACAGCGGCGGCAATGTCAAGGTGATCGACGCTTCGGTCGCGACCTGCCCCAAGGGATACACATCCCTGAACTGGAGCCAGACCGGCCCTGCAGGGCCCGCAGGCGCGGCCGGGGCAACCGGAGCGCAAGGTCCGGAGGGACTGGCAGGCCCGCAAGGAGCTCAAGGGCGGGCGGGGCCGGCAGGCACTGCTGACATCGATTACGTAGTGATCGACATGGGCGCGGGCTCGTGCGCAATAGAAGCGGACAGCGGACCTGACGCCCTGACCATCTCCTACAGCGCAAGTCTCAACAACTCATGCCTCATCAATGGGCTCAGCGCCGCGATAGGAACTGATGGCTCCCTCGTCTTCACGACTCCCGAGTCAGGCGGGTTCGGCCCGGAGGGCGGCGGCGATACGTGGAATTACGAAGAGTCCGACGGCCAGTTGGCAGTGGGCTTCGACACGTACCCGAGCGGCGGGTTCTCTTACGAATACGCGCTGGAGATCATCCCACTGAACTGCGGAACGGGATTTTCTTGCTGAGTCAGGCTAACAAGGCATGCCCAGCCAAGCTGGCCGCCCGTCCGAGCCGGGCCATGCCGCAGACCGCCGGGCGTGTGGCGCTGGTCACGATGGGATTGCACGCGCCGTGCAGGGGTAGATGTGCCCGGTCGCGGCCCGGGGTCGGCTTCGCGGGTGCCAAGTGGAGGGGCTTGCCCCTCGGACGCTGGTGGGGCGTCTCGGGCCGCGGCCTAGTACGGTAGCGAGCATTGAATTGCAGGCCTTCCGCTCGCTCAGGGCGCTGGTCGCGAAGCCCGGAATGGCAAAGGCCCCGCTGGCCTTTGGGGGGAATGGCCAGCGGGGCATTGGCCGCACCCGAAGGTGCTGTGTGAAGTATCACCGATTACTGGTCAGTATTTGCGGAATGGCAAGTAAATGGTGTCCTGCGCGTCAGTGGTCTAATTGTGACTACACGATGGGCCGGATTCGGTGCATTAGCCGCTAGGCGCCGGGCGACACCTGGGTACGACTCGGGCAGCGATTAGAGACCGTGGCCGACCCGGCGGCCGTACACTCACCGTCGCCGTTGCCATTTCAACCGAGGCGACGAGGTCCATTGACTGGGGATCGTGTCCTACGCCGGCGCAGTCGCGCGCTGCTGCCGCGCTTGCGCCCCGCCTGCCGCGCGCCGCCAGCTCGACCCCTAACTGGTCCGGCAACATCGCAAACCAGGGGCTGTACACAGATGCCGAAGTAACCATGCAGACAGATACGGTCACCGGCCCTGGCTGGTCTCCGACCGGGGGGGAACGCGCGGGCGACCCACGGGTCGCCGTCCTTCCTGTCGATGCGGAACACGTAGGTCTTATGCACACTGAGCTTGGTCGCCGCGACCGGGTCAATGCCGTAGCGATCCCGGAGATGGACGAGTAGCCGGTCAGGAACTGGCCCGTGGTGCATTCGCGCACCCAGACCCTGGAGATCCGTCAGCGCCTCGGTGTAGCGCTGCCCAGTCTCCTCGGCGTGGCGCCGGACAACCTTCTTGAAGCTGGCGTCCTTGGTCATGGACAAGCCTCCCCTTGACACCCTCGTCCCCCAGCGACGCGGTGTTGGAAGATGGCCTGTGACATGGACGACCGAGAGGGCGAATCCCCTTCGCCAATGGAACCCGACTGGGGCGGATGTTCCACAGCTCGGCGACCGGTCGCCGCCGTGAGCAAACTCTTCCTGAGGCACTCGGTCTTCATCAAGCGCCTCACCCACGGATGACACTGCGGGAAGTGCCTGCAGTGAGGCGCAGAAGATCACGAGCCATGCAGCCCAGCGAACCTCGATCGCAAGCCCGGAGCGGATTCACGACCCGAATTCGCGAACTGACCTCGTACGAGCCAACGCGCGACCGCCCCAGAACGCGCTCCCACTCAAGATCCTCAGGCTCATGATCGCCCGGGGGGCGCACATGACGGCTGCAGTCAGTCCGGTCGGCGCAGCGACGTAGCGCAAGGTCAGCAAGGGGAACCGGGCGGCGAGTTCGATCGCCTGGCCGGCTGGGACCGGCTGGCTGCGGCAGCCTGCGCCTGCCCGGCGGCGCTGGCGATCCCTGGACCGACGCCGACAACCTGCTAGCGGTGATATGCAAAGCCCCGCCATGAGCTGCACCTGGCGGGGCCGTTCCTGCGTTGGGCGCCGCAGAGACGG
The DNA here is from genome assembly GCA_963787665.1 of uncultured Actinomycetota bacterium. GTDB lineage: Bacteria > Actinomycetota > Actinomycetes > Streptosporangiales > Streptosporangiaceae > JAJYUU01. Next base: position 425,529 of record CAWBDZ010000011.1, on the reverse strand, counting down.
TGGCCGACCCGGAACCCTCCCGGCAGCGGGACGCTGGCCCAGAGACCGCGGACGCCTGACCAATAACAGGTCGGCGCCGTGCCGTGGGCCTGGATTCCGAGACGTTAAGGTCATCCAGGCGGGCCAGCGGCAGACATGACCTGGGCCGCCTCGCGGATCAAGGTCAGTTCAGCGGAGACATCGCGCAACATCTCCACCAGCGCGAGTGTGGCATGCACCTGCGCCTTTGCGACCTCCCTGCCTGACATGAGCCCGGCGCCCTCCATTGACTCCCCGACCAATTGCTCAGCTATGTGGTAGTGGTCTACGTCAGCCATGATCACTCCTCGATGGCGGGATGCTTGTTAAGTGTGCCGTAGAGCCGACCACGGTCCTGGCGGTGATCGCCGTTCGGTTCTGCCAACGTCAAAGATGAGGCCCCGGCTCCGGGGGCCGCAAGGAACACAAAGGTCAGCAGGAGTTCCTGTCACCGCGGGGGTGTGTCAACGGCCAAGTTGAGGTATCCGCTGGTGGCCAGTTAAAAGTCCCCGCTCCTCTGGGTTTGTTCAGCTTGGTTTGCGGGTGCCACCTCCTCGGGCTCGGGCTTGTTTCATCCGGTAGGAATCGCTGTCGGTGATGACGACGTGGCAGTGGTGCAGCAGCCGGTCGAGCATGCTGACGGCGGTGGTGTGCTCGGGCAGGAACCGGCCCCAGGATTCGAACGGCCAGTGTGATCCGATGCCGAGCGAGCGTCGTTCGTAGGCGGCTGCGACGAACCGGAACAGCAGCTGGGCTCCGGTGTCGTCGAGGGGTGCGAAGCCGAGCTCGTCGCAGATGATCAGGTCGTTGCGGAGCAGGTTCTCGATGACCCTGCCGACGGAGTTGTCGGCCAGCGCCCGGTAGAGCGTTTCGACGAGGTCGGCGGCGGTGAAGTAGCGGACTTTGTGGCCGGCTTCGACTGCGGCGACCCCGAGCGCCACGAGCACGTGAGACTTGCCGGTGCCGGCCCCGATCAAACACGTGTTCTCCGCAGCGCGGATCCATTCCAGGCTGGCGAGGTAGTCGAAGGTTGCCCGCGGGATCGAGGAGCCGGCGACGTCGAACTCCTGCAGGCGCTTGGTGACCGGGAAGGCGGCCTGGCGCATCCGGGTGCGGGCGTTGGACTCATCCCGGGCGGTGATCTCGGCGTCGATCAGGGTGCGGAGGAACTCCTCGGGGTTCCACCGCTGCGTTCTGGCGGTGACCAGCAGCTCCGGGGCGAGGCGGCGCATCGCGGCCATCTTCAGCCGTTTCAGCCCGGCGGTGAGGTCGGCGGCCAGCGGCGGCGGGGTGGTCGTCATGCCGGGTCACCGCTGAACTTGTACTCGCTCAATGGCCGGACCGGCACCGCTGGCAGCGTGAGCACCAGCGCCTGCCCCGGATCTCGCGGCGTGGGCGCGGCGCCGGCCGCTGCGAGGATGGAGCGGACGTCGCCGGCCCGCCACCGCCCGAACTTCACTGCCCGTTGCAGGGCCTCGAGCAGGGCGGTATCGCCGTGGGCGGCCTGCAAGGTCAGGATCTCGCTCAGCTCGCGCGGGAGGTTGGCGACTCCGGCCGCGGCGGCGCCGGTGAGGAACGCGGCCGCAACGCCGCCGAGGGCCAGGAACTGATTCTCCTGCTCGGTCCGGGGCCGCGGGGCGCGGCGCGGCTTGTCCGGCCGTGCCGACCCGTAGTGCTCGTCAGCGATGCTGGCCTCGCCAGGCGCGACCAGCTCATGCTGGGCGGCGATCTCGCCGGTGAACGGCTCGAGGATCCGGATCTTCGTCCCGTTGACGTGGATCAGCACCGTGGCGCCGATCAGCCGGCTGGGCACCGAGTAGCGGGCCGACCCGAACCGCACGCACGACAGCTTGTCGACCTTGCGGCTCGCAGGCCGGGCGCCGATGTCGGGCCGCAGCGACGGCAGCCCGCCCAGCAGCTCCCGTTCCTGCCCGAGCCGCACGGCGGGGATCGCGCAGATCTCCGAATGCCGGACGGCGTTGACCTCGGCGCACCACGCAGCCGCCGCCTGGTTCGCGGTGAGCAGGTCGGTCACGCTCGGTTCCGCGGGGACGATGAGGTCACGCTTGGCATAGCCGACCAGGTTCTCCACGATCCCTTTCGACTCCGGTTATCCGGCTAATCGGCTTTGGTTATCTGCGCATACCGGGGTCTGTGTTATGTGCGCTTGCTGAGTTTGCGGAGGAGTTCTTCGTGCCGGCGGATCTTGTCAGCGAGGGCGTGCAGGGTTAGCTGCTGGGAGGCGAGCTGGGCCGCGAGCCCGGTCAGGGTGGTGGCGTCGCGTGCGCGGGCGCGGTGTTCCTCGACGACGGCGCGCAGGGCCGGGTTGCGGTAGAGGGTGACACGCGGGATTCCTGTGCGCTGAGCGACGGTGACGAAGGTGACCGGCTCGCCGTGTGCGGCTAGCTCGGTGCAGGCGTGCTCGGTGGCCTGGAGCCGCTGATGGCTCATCCTGCTTGTGCCCGTGCCATGTGCAGGTCGAGGCGCTCGATGAGCCGGCGGTGACGGTCAGCCTCGGCGATCCAGCCCCGTTTCTCGGCGTCGGCGAGGAGGGCTTCGGCGTCAACCCGCTGGGCTGAGAGCACCGCGAGGTGGCTGGCGTCGGTGCGGAAGCTCGGGCAGTGCTCGCAGATGTTGGCGTATGCGCAGGCGCCCTGGGCTTGCGAGCGGACGCAGTAGCCGCCGGCGAGGCGGGCCTTGATCGCTGGCGCGTCGCGCCAGTTGGTGTGCAGCTCGACCGGGACCGGGGCGGGAAGAACGCCGCCCATGCGCTCTTTAGCCAGGGTCAGCGCGCGCTCGTATTCGGTTCGCACCGTGTCGTCGAACAGCCGGCCGTAGCGAAGGCTCATCTCGGCGGAGGCATGCCCCAGCAGCGCCATCAGGCTCTGCAGGGAGCAGCCCGCGTTCACCAGCGCGGTGGCGTAAGTGTGCCTGAGGACGTGCGGGGTTGCGCCGGTCACGCCGGCGATCGTCGCTGCCCGGCCGAGTTCGGCTCGGAGCGTCTTGGCGGACAGGCGCCCGCCGTGGTGGGTGAGCAGGAAGTCGGCTGGCTTGCCGGTCCGCGGGTGCGGGACCGGCCGGCCCGGCGAGCGCTGCGCGGCGATCCGGTCGATCAGCGTGACGGTCTCCTCATCCAGAGGCACCATTCTCTCGGTGTCGAGCTTGCCGAGCGGGACTTTCAGCCAGGCGCCCTGCCCGGGGACCTCGTGGACGCAGTCGAGTTCCAGGTCGAGCAGTTCGCCGATGCGCAGCCCGGTCGCCCTGGCCAGCAGCAGCGCGTCGGCGGGCAGGCGCTTCCCGGATTCCTCCAGCGCGCGTGCCAGGCGGCGGTCGGCATCGGGGACCAGGTAGCGCGGGAGGGGGCGGGGAAGCTTGGGGATGTCGGAGCGGAACACCAGCCGCCGCGGCGGTGCTTCGGGCCAGCCCCATTCGGTGATGTCGTTCAGCAGCACGCTGACCGCAAGGACCCGGGCCCGCCGCTCGGATGCGGAGATCGGCTGCCCGCGGCGCGATGAGAGAGCCTCGGCGACGGCGGTGAGGTAGGTCTCGATGTGACGGCGCCGGTCCAGGCCGGCTAGCGAGCCGAGCCCGGGATCGATGCCGGCCAGGTGACGGCCGAAGTGCGCGAGCCGGGTCGCGGTTCCCCCTACCGTCTGGCGGGCATGCGTGGCCGTCAGACGCTCCAGGTAGGCGACAAAGGATCCCCGCAGGTTCGCCGGGACATCGGCCATGCGGCGTTCGAGGCTCAACCGGAAAGCGGTGCGGGGGTTAACGGGAGCAGCTGGCAGCACGCCTATGTGGAACAGGACTGAGCGCGCGGCGTGCATAGCGCTGGAGTAGTGGCGCCAGCCGACGCCCTCATCCCGTTCGCGCTGCTTGCAGGCCCCGGCCAGCTCCCCGAAGTCTGCCTCGGTCAGCTGGCCGAGCGGCTTGCCGGTCTGGATGAGCAGCCGGGCGATGACCTGCGACCCGATCGCCAGCCGGGTCCGGTGGGTGAAGCCGAGTTCGGCGGCCGCGGCGAGGAACCGGTCCAGATCGGGGCTCATCGGGCTGCGGGGCATCTCCCGCCAGAGGGCGGGCAGCTTGCGGCGCAGCAGGAAGTCATAGCCGGGATGCAGGCACCCGTGCAGCATCAAGAACATCACGAACGGCCGGGCCTGCACATCGCAGCGCAGGCGCTGGGCAAGGGGCTCCCCAGCCCAGGCGGAAAGGTCCGGCCAGCGGACCAGGAACCGGCGGGCCGCATCGGCCGACAGCACGGTCGCCCGCCCGCTGGCCTGCAGGTCGGCCAGGAACGCCTCGTAGACCGGCTTGCTATGCGCGGGAACGCTGCCGGGCGCGCGCGGCATCGAACTCCCTCCGGACGTGGGCAGGAGCGAGGTGGATGTAAGCGGCAGTGGAGTCGACGTGGTCGTGGCCCAGCAGCGCCTGCATCACCGCCAGGTCAACTCCCGCCTCGGCCAGCGCGGTCCCGAACGTGTGCCGCAGGGCGTGAGGATGCCCGGCGGCCACGCCGGACAGCTGCCGGTGATAGCGGAAGACCGTGCGCAAACCGGCCGGGGTAAGCGGCTGCCCGCGATGAGGCCCCTTGGCCACCACGAACAGGCGCAGCGAGGCTGTCTCGGGACGCTCGGCGAGCAAATACGCCTGCACGATGCCGGCCACCTCGGCGTCGATCGGGACGCGGCGCTCCTTGTCGCCCTTGCCGATGACCCGGATCCAGCGCCGGCCGATGTCCACATCGCGCACATCCAGGCCGAGCACTTCCGCCGAGCGCAATCCCGAGTACAGCATCAGCCCGGCGATGGCCCGGTCCCGCCACGTCCGCAGGCTCCCGACCAGCGCCGCAGCCTCGCCAGGGTCCAGGCCACGGGGAAGACGGCGCGGCTCTCGCACCCGCAGCACCGAGCGGGTCTTCGGCCGCGCGAGATGCCCGAGCATGCCCGAGCGCTCCCCCCGCGCCGCGGCCCGCCCCTCGCGTCCCCTGGGCACCGGGTTCACCCGGCCGGGGTCTCGCATGCATGCGAAAGCGAACATCGCCGAGATCGCCGCCAGCCTCCGGTTGATCGTGGCCGGCGCATACCCGCTGTTGCGCCCGTCCCGGATCGAGTACACGTTGCCGCCCGCGCGGCCGGGAACCGCAGCTTCCCGGCAGGCAGCCAGGTAGCACAACAGCACCTCGGTGGTCACCGAGTCGAGGGCCACGCCCTCCGCATGCAGCCACCGGCACAACGCCAGCAGGTCAAACGCGTAAGCGCGCAGCGTCCGAGGCGAATAACCCCGGTCAGCCAGGTAACCAAGAAACTCGTTCACCATGCCGAACCCGGCAGCGGCCGGCCCGGCAAGCAGCCACCTGCCCCCATGCTCCCCGACGGCCAGCGCCGCATTGTCTGCCATGGCTCACCTGTATGCCAGGCGTATCACTGCGAGTCAACAACCCGCTACTGAACGGCGTTTCCCCTGCTTCCCCGCCTCCCCGTTAGCCGGTTAAGGGGGGATCGGCGGCCTGGCAGAAGTCGGGCCGGAACCGGTAATGGGTGGCGAACCGGACGTAGTCCGCCGTCGGCACCACCACGTTGGCGACCACCCCGGCTTTCAGGCAGCCCATCCGGTCGGCCAGAACCGTCTTGGGCACCCCGCCGAGCACCTCGAAGCACTCGGCCAGCAGCCGCAGCGTCGTGTCGGACTTCTCGTCGGCGGCGAACCGCACGAACCGCACCCGTGACCAGGCCAGCACCGCGCAGAACACATGCAGCGAGCCTGCCGAGCCCCAGTCGATGGCCAGCGTGTCACCCGGCGTCCGCACCGCCGGGCGGCGGCCCCGGTGATGACCCCGCCGCCAGTGCGCTTTTGCATCGGCGACCAGCCGCCCCAAGTTCCGCGCCGACCCCGCATATCCGGCCGTGCGCGCCGCCGGCAGCAGCCGCTTCGCCGAGATCCTCCCGGCCGACGCGCGCACCCGCTCAGTCACCAGCACGCGGACGCCGTCGTAGTTGTGCCCGCGTATCCCTGCGTTCCGGCGCCCGGCCACCTGCCTCATGCGCCTGCACGACCCGCCTGACAGTCTTATGCGTCGTGCCGCAGATATCCGCAGCACCCCGGTAGCTGCCCACCTCCCGGTAGGCCGCCAGTATGTCCATCCGTTCCCTCGCGTTCTTCAATAGAAGCCCCCTGTGCGGTGACCGGTATCTGGCTGACACCGACACCGTCACCGCACAGGGCCTGCAAGCGGTGACAAGACACGCGAGGAACGGGGACTTCTACCTGGCCAAAAACGGGGACCTAGACCTGGCCACCAGTGGGGACTTTTTCATGGCCACGGACATGCCAGGGGCTCCCTGTGTCCGGCAACCGAAACTTGCTCGGGCGACACCGATGCTGGGGAAGCCTCCCCTTGCCCGCCGCACCTTGTAGGCACAGCATGGTTCCGCTGGACGTGGTTGCGTCCTGTGCATTTCCGACGCTGGAGGGGCTATGACGAAGCAGCGCAGGCGGACGCTGCTAGGTCTTACTGCGGTGGCGAGCCTCACGCTCGCGCTTGCGCCGGCCGGCATCGCCGCCGCAGCCAGGACTGGATCACCGTCTCCCGCATCACTGTCTCCGGCGCAGTACCCGAGTGTGGGAGGCGTGCTCTACCACGTCGCCGCTACATCGACTAAAGACGTGTGGGCGGTTGGCCTAACGAGCGGACCGGCCTTGATCTGGCATTGGAACGGCAGCTCGTGGCGGGAATACCCGTTCAACCCGGACTTGTACTTCTTCGGGATATCGGCGTTGTCGCCCACAGATGCATGGGCGGTCGGCGGCACTAACTGGTTCGCTCCGACACAGACTGTGGCCTATCACTGGAACGGCAAGACCTGGCGCCAGGTGCACACGCCGACTCCGGGCGGCAGCGCGTACTTCAACGCAGTAGCGGCAACTTCGCCGAGCAGCGCCTGGGCGGTCGGGCTGATCGCCGGCGGGCCCGGCGATAACGGATTCTCGATTCCGCTGATCGAGCACTGGAACGGGAAGCGCTGGCGGCGGCAGTTCTTCAACCTGCCGAAGCACAGCGGAGAGTTCAACGGAGTGGTTGCCATCTCCGCCCGCGATGCCTGGCGTCGGGCAAACCAACAACAATGGCGGGCCTAGCGGCGCTCTCATCGAGCACTGGAACGGCAGCCGGTGGAAGCGAATCCGGGCCGGAACCGTCGATGGCAATGGCTATCTGACCAGCGTGACCGCGACCGGGCCGGATAACGTCTGGGCGGTCGGCTACAACGACATCGGCCCCACCTACCAGAGCCTGATCCTGCACTGGAACGGCAAGCGCTGGAACACGGTGCCCAGCCCCAACCCCACCGGGTCGACCGACGTCTGGGATGTCTCGGCTAGCTCGCGCAGGAACGTGTGGGCGGTCGGCTACACCGACCCGAACGGCTGCCCCTGCGGCACCGCAGCGTTCCGCTGGAACGGCACGCGGTGGACCGCGGTGCCCGCTCCCAACCCGCCAGGCTGGCTCCTCGACGCTCTGCTCGGAGTGGTAGCCATCTCGCGGTACGACGCCTGGGCCGTGGGCACTACCGACTGGGGAAGCACGCTGATCGAGCACTGGAACGGCAAGTCCTGGCATGGCTAGCAGTTGGCACGACGTTCGGGGCGGGGACATCAGGGCGCTTGCGGCTCTGTAGCGGCACGCTCGCGGCGCTCGGCGTGCGCCCGTTTTGCCCGTCCTGTCCGCTAGGCAAGCTGGCGGGGCTGTGGTATTACGTTGCGCATGGAAACCAGCCTGGCTGCTGACCAGGTCCGGTTAGCACTGCGAGAGGCCGGCTACCAGGAGTGGGAAGAGGGCCGGCCGGGCTTTGTCGTGGAAGGCGATCCCCAGGGCGGGTGGGTCGGGGTCAACTATTTTCCCGCCTTTCCTGGCTTTCCCGGCGCGAGCAGAAGGCGAGAGCGCGGACTGCAGAAGTACCGCAGCATCCTGTCGGCGGCTGGTTTCGCGGTGATGGATAGTCCTTACACGTCGGGAGTGCTGCGGGTGACGCCTCCCGTCGAGCCAGCCGGGCCCTGATCGCCGTAACGCGGCGGAATTGCGCAGCGTCTGTCGGGCTAAAGTCCTTGATTAGGAGAATTGAGGCTGGAAGATAATTCGATATAACGGTTATTGAGCTACTTCCTAGTTCTGCGCCATTGTGCTGTTACGATTTCGTGATTATTTCAACGTCATCCAGGGACGCGTTCCAGGCGTCTTCAACAGTGGGCACGCAATGCGATGGCGCCCTTATACGTTGGCGCTAGACAACGATTTCTCTGGCTTTGAAGGGACGGGGGCGACCGAGCCAGGAGGGGGACCAGACTCGTGACAACCCTGCCCAGCTTCGGGGCTAGGCAGTTGCTTGTATGCCGCCCAGGTACGTTCCGCCCTGTCGCACAGTCCGCTGTGCTGCGGCCCGGACCCTGCGAGCTCGATGCCCGGCGAGTTGCATGCCGAGAGCGCGCCGACGTGGTCGTGGGCCGCCGGCTCCGGCGCCGCCGCAGGATCAACCTGGATTACCGGGATACCGAGCGGCTCTTCTACGAGCCGCGAGGGCCCTCATCGCGCCAACCTAGTGAGAGGCCGGGACCGACCCTTGCACAGTGCACAGCCTGCGGCCGCACCGCCGGACGCGCGCCTGATGTCAGAGCCCGTGTTCATCACCCCGGCGGCCACTATCGAAGACCTTCCCCGCCAGCTGAGCGCGCGCGAGCTGATTAGCCGGGGACAGGCCTGGGCCCTGGCAACTATCGGGGCCATCGTGCTGATCGCATTGCTGTCGCGACTGGCAGGTGGGCCGGGGCCGTCGTTCACGCAACTCGCGGTCGGACTTATCGCTGCGACGACGGTCATCTACATCGTCATGATTGCCTTCCGCGTCCTCCTGGCGGTGGCCGCTCAAGGTTCCCCGGCCATCGCAATCACACGCGACGAGCTGGCAGCTGTCCCGGATCATGCCCTGCCGGTCTACACCATCCTCGTTCCGCTCTACCGGGAAGGCACAGTCCTGCCGGCCTTGATCGCCTGTCTTGCGAGCCTGCGCTACCCGGCCGGCCGGCTCCAGGTACTGCTGCTCATCGAGCAGGACGACCTGGTCACGCGAACCGCGCTCGACCGGATCGAGCTTGACTCTCGGTTTGACGTCGTGCTGATTCCGCCCTCCGAGCCGCGCACGAAGCCCAAGGCGTGCAACGCAGGTCTGCGGCTCGCCCGCGGCGAGTTCTGCGTGATCTTCGACGCGGAGGACAGGCCTGAACCTGACCAGCTGCGCAAGGCTGTGACTGCGTTCTGCGCGCTGCCGTTGTGGGTGGTATGCGTGCAAGCTGAGCTGCAGTACTGGAATCCCTGGACCAACTGGCTCACCCAGTGCTTCGCCGCCGAATACGCGCTGCATTTCAGCCTCGTGCTCCGCGGCTTTGACAGGCTTCGGCTGCCAATTCCGCTCGGCGGCACCTCAAACCACTTCCGCACCAGTGCACTCAGGGAGCTTGGCGCCTGGGACCCCTATAACGTCACCGAGGACGCCGACCTCGGGATGCGCATCGCACGGCGGGGCTGGACAGTGCGAATGATGAACTCGGTTACAGAGGAGGAAGCCAACGCCAGGATGGGCAGCTGGATCCGCCAGCGCAGCCGGTGGATCAAGGGCTATTACCAGACCTGGCTGGTGCACATGAGGTCTCCGCTCCAACTATGGCGCGATCTTGGCACCCAGCAGTTCTTCGCGTTCCAGCTCACCTTTGGCTTCGCCGGCCTCACCGGCCTTATGAATCCGGTCTTCTGGTTCCTGACCCTTATCTATGTCATCAGCGGCCCCGCTCATATCAGCAGGCTGTTCCCGGACGCCGTCCTCTACCTCGGCGTCCTTTCCCTGCTGGCCGGGAACCTGATGATGATCTACGCGATGATGGCCGGATGCATGCACCGAGGGCTCGACGCCGCGGTGCGAACGATGGTCGCCGTTCCGCTCTATTGGGCGCTCATGAGCGTGGCAGCGTATAAGGCGCTGATCCAGCTGATCAGGCCCAGCCGCCGGCATTACTGGGAGCTCACGCAGCATGGCCTAGTCGCTGCGGACGCGGAGCCCGTTCTGGTGACACCCGCTCGTCCGCCGCAGCTGGGCAAGAGCCAGCGGGACGTCCCGCAGCCGGTATTCAGCAGTTGGCAGGCGACGCAGCCAAATCCGCCACGATCATGCTTCCCGCCATCAGCAGCGCCAGCGCCGCCCGCCGGTCGGCCAGGACAGCGAGCGCAACGACGGCCAGTACGGCGACTGGCCGGCAGCGGCCGGGCGATTACCTAATCGCTTGCGGCGGAAGCCGTCGATAGCGCTCGACTCGTGCGGATGAGGACAAGTCAAACCGCGTTGTGCGGCCGATTCGGGACAGCTGACAGCCTCGTCGACCATGGCGACGAGCGTTCGGGCGGCCTGGGCAGCTGCGTCTGGCCGGCCAATCCCACCCGAGGCCACGCGCATCGCTGCGAGCGCGGCGGGATCGTCCCGCAACCTGCCGATCTGCGCAGCGAGCTGGCGCGTCCTGGGTGCATGCACACCGGCGCCGGCCTCGACGACGAACTCGACGTTCCCCTCCTCCTGGCCAGGTACGTAGGACGTGAGCACAAGAGGGGCGGCGCAGCACGCTGCCTCGGCTATCGTGCCGGGGCCGGCCTTGCCTACGACTATGTCAGCACACCGCAGCCAGTCGGACATATTGTCGACGAACCCGTGAACGCTCAGCCGCCCGCCGGCCGTGGCCGCCAGCCGGGTAAGCCTGCGGCGAAGAGCCTGATTGCGACCGCAGATGACCGCGACGTCCACATTCTCGACTCGGCGGAGAATCGCGGCAGTGCGGCGGTATATACCGCCTGATCCCTCGGCGCCGCCCGTCACGACCACGAGGAACTGTCCGCGCAGGCCGAGGGACAGTTGCAGGTCGCGCCGCTGCGGGCCGCTGGCGGGTGGCTGGCAGAACTCGGCGGCAACTGGCAGTCCAATTTCTGCGTAACGACCGGCTGGCATGCCATCTTGGCGACAGCGAGCTGCGATCGCCGCGGACGGCACGATGATGCGATCGACGGCTGCATCCCGCCATGACAAATGGGTCGTGATCAGGTCCGTGACCACGGTTACGACGGGCAGGCGGGAGGGACTGCGGTCGCGGACGCGGACGGCCGGCTCAGCCGTCATTGGATGGAATGCCACGATCATGGCAGGCTGACAGGTTGCGACGGCTCTGGCCACGCTGCCGTATGCGGGAGCTAGGAATGTCCGCCGAAGCCGGCCGAGGGCCCTGGGCGAGCCAGACGCGCGCCACAGTACGCCCCACAGCCACGGCGCTATCCGGATGTTGGGCCCGTAGAGCCCCACAATCCAGCGCAGCCTCGCCGGGGCATCGGAGCCGCGCAGCGGGTCGCAGATCAACGGGGCGAAACGGCCAGGGTAGGCGCGATTAAGCGCTTGAGCCACCGCGGTGGCGGCGCTCCTGTGCCCACCTCCGGTGTCCCCGATCAGGAAGAGCAACGGCACAGGAGAGCTGTTACCGCTGGTCATAGATCACCCGATCCCGGTCGACGCAACATGCTGTACAGGGATTCCCATTCCGCCAGCGCGCGATGGCGCTCATGGCCGCTGATAATCCGCAAGCTAGCCGCGGACATCCGGGCCTGCAAATGCGGGTCTGAGCACAGCAGATCATCGGCCAGCCTGTACAGCGCCGGAAGATCAGGGCCCGGCACCAATCCTAGGAACCGCACCCTAGCGGACAGGCCCAGCCGCGCCGCCATGGCTTGCAACCTCGCCGCGTCCGGCCCGGCCCCGCGATGGCGATTTGCACGTCGGCGTTCAGCCTCGCGGCCGCGTCCAGGTATACGTCAATGACCAACGAAATGACATCGAAGTAGGGCTATTTCCGGTCACTCTGGCGTGGGATCATCGCCGTATCGGCCCATCCCATCAGGCAGGGAGGCAGCGATGACCGCATCAGCTCCAGCCGCCACACAGGCCGGGCTCCGCCGAGACGCGATCGGGCTCCGCGAGGTTCTGTTCCAGAGCATCACCGACATGGCCCCTGGCGCCGCTATCGCCGCATCGATTCCTGCTGGCGTCGCCTTTGCTGGCGGCTCGTTACCCCTCTCGGTAGTCTTCGCGCTGGTCGCCTGCCTGCTGTGCGCCTGGAGCATTGGCCTGCTGGCTCGAGAGATGCCGGCTGCCGGGTCCATGGCCACTTACGCGGCCCGTGGCCTGCATCCGGCCATCGGGTATCTCGTCGCGTGGGGTTACGTGCTCGTCGGGCTGCTGATCCCGCCGCTCGTCCTGCTGCAGCTCGGCTTCACTACTGCGGCCACCATTCACTCGGAGTTCGGCGGCTACCCGGCCAGCCTCTGGTGGCCATGGTCGTTGCTCGGCGCGCTGATCATTCTCGTCGCCGGTTTCTATGGCATACGCACGTCGGCACGGCTCGGCACGATTCTCGGCGTTACCGAGATCGCCGTCTTCCTCGTGCTGGCGATCTTCCTGGTGGTTCACGCGGGCAGCCACAACACGGGGTCGGTGTTTGGCACCGGATACACCCCGGCCGGGTTCCGCGGCATCTCCGGGGTCATCGGCGGCTCGGTCTATACCATCCTTGCGTTCGGCGGGTTCGAGGGTGCGGCGCCGCTGGCCGAGGAGACCAGGAATCCGCGTCGCACCATCCAGCGAGCCGTGCTGCTGGCAACCTTGCTAATCGGCGCGCTCTATGTCTTCACTACCTATGCCGTCGACGTTGCCTTCGGGCCGGGCCGGTTCACCAGCTTCACGACGGGCACGGGCAGCGCGTCCTGGGAGGGCCTGGCCAGGTCCCTGTACGGACTGTTCTGGTTCTTCGTCTTCCTCGCCATCGTCAACTCTACGATCGCGAACGCTAACGCTGGCATTAACGTGTCCAGCCGGACCGGCTACGCGATGGGCCGGATCGGTGCACTGCCACGTTTCCTTGCACAGATAAACCCGCGGCACCGATCGCCTGTCGCCGCGATCCTCGTGGCGTTCGTCGTGACGGTGGCTGTGACGCTTGGCCTCGGGCTTAAGTACACGCCGACCGTCGCGTTCGCGATGGTTGGCGTGGGCATCGTCATCCCGCTAGTAGCCGTCTATATCCTCATGAACGCCGCATGCATTGGTTTCTTTGCCCGCCAAGGCGGCGGCTTCAACTGGTTCTCGCACCTGATCATCCCGCTGCTCGGAATCGCGGCGTTCGTGCCTGCATGGCTGACAGCAGCCGGGATCAAGGTCTTCTCCTTTGTCGCGCCGCTGGGACCGCCGTTGTCGTACATGGCCCCGGGCGTGGCTGGATGGATGGTCCTCGGCGTCATCTACCTCTGTTACCTGTACCTGCGGGATCCGCAGCGAGTGGCACAGGTGGGTACGGTTCACCTGGACGAGGAGCTATAGCACTGGCAGCAGGGCGTGCTGCGTTCAGCCCGGAGCGACGGTCGTAGCCTCGGCAATGACGAGTGCAGTCGGCAAATCCGGCGCCGCGCTCGTGCCGCCCGGTGCGCGGGTAGATGCGGTGCCGACAGCGCAGCCAAGCCGGGCCGCGTGTGGTAGGTCCATGCCTTCCAGGAGGCCCGCAATGAGCCCGGCGTTAAAGCAGTCGCCCGCGCCGGTTGTGTCGACAACCTGGCCGGGTGAGCCGGCAGGCGGCCGTATCGCGTAGCAGCGCGGGCCGTCGAAACAGGCCGCGCCGTCCGCGCCGCGCTTGACCACCACGCGAGGGCCGAGTGCAGCCAGCGCTGCAGCTGCCGCGCGGATGGTCGGCTTTCCGCTCAGGCGGCACGCTTCCGCCTCGTTCGGGAGCAGCACGTCGGTGTGCGCCAGCACCGCATGTAGCTGGGCACCGCCCCATTGCCCGGACGGATCCCAGTTCGTATCCAATGAGGTGCTCGCGCCACCGCGTCGTGCGACGCCCAGCACTGCGGCCAGGCCGGGTCCGAGTGAGCGTTCGAGCAGGAAGTAGGAACTGACGTGGACGTGGCGCGCCAGCGTCAGCAAGGCCGGCGGAACGTCCGCGGAAGTCAGCGTTGGCATCGCGCCTGCCGCGGTCAGGATCGCCCGATCGGCCCCGCGCGACAGCGCGACAGTCATGCCGGTCGGCGAATCAGCGACCACCTTGACGGCGCTGGCATCCACTCCTTCGGCGGCTAGCTGCCGGAGCATGAACTCACCGGCCGCGTCGGAGCCGATCGCGGCGGCCAGCGCCACCCTCAGCCCAAGGCGAGCGGCAGCTACTGCCGTAATGGCCGCGGAGCCACCCACGACCAGCGAGATCGTGCCGACAAGCTTCTCCTGCTGACCGAATGCGGGAGTCACGTCGTCGCCGAGCACCAGAACGTCCGGATTGCAATCGCCGATCACGAGCAGGTCGACTGCGCCGGGCTGCGCGCGCTGATTCTCTGCCACGTCCGGCTGCCGTTACCGCGGCCTGGTCATGCGATCATCACCCGCACGCCCACCTCGGCGAACCGGGCTGCATACTCGTCTGCAATGCCAGCGTCAGTGACAAGCACGTGCACATCCGCCGCCGCGCATATCCGGGCGAATGCCCGCCGGCCCACCTTCGAGCTGTCGGCAGCTACGACCACCAGACTGGCCTGTTTCGCCATCAGCTGGTTGATGCTGGCCTCGCCTTCGTGCTGGGCCATCGCGCCAGCGGCAGGATCGATACCATCAACGCCGAGTATCGCGATATCGATGCTCACTCGTTCCAGGACCCCTGGGGCCAGCGGCCCGGTCAGCTCGTATGACTGCGGACGGGCCACGCCGCCAGTTACGACGATCTTGATGTGCTGACGGACTGCGAGCTCCGTCGCGATGTTCAGCGCGTTGGTCACTACGGTCACGGCCGGCGAACCGTTGACGGCAGCCAGATCGGGCCGGGTGGCCAGCGCTCTGGCTACTTCGGTGGTGGTCGTTCCGCCATTCAGGCCGACTACCTGCCCGGGCTGGACGAGCCCGGCTGCGACCACTGCAATCCGCCGCTTCTCCGACGGGTGGCGCTCGTATTTGTATCGCAGCGGCAAATCGTACGTCACGCCCTGGGCGACGGCCCCGCCCCGGATCCGGGCCAGCATCTGCTGGCTGGCAAGTTCGTCAAAGTCCCGCCGGATAGTCGCCGCAGAAACGCCGAGCTCCTCGGCAGCGCGCTCAACCTGCACCTGACCCTCAGCGGCCAGCAGCTCGAGCAGCTGATTCCAGCGCCGGTAGCGGCTCACAGGTGTCTCCCTGCACCCAGCACAACCTGCAGCAGTCGTGACACCTCGCTGGCTACGGCCGCCCGGCCTGCCGACAGATACCGCCGAGGGTCGGTGACGATGTCGTCGCCGGTCAGGCAGCCCCGGACGGCCGCGGTGAAGACCTTGTTCAGCTGGGTTGCGATGTTGATTTTCGTCAGGCCAGCCGAGATGGCTGCGCAGATGGTCTCGTCGGGCACGCCCGACGAACCGTGCAGCACGAGCGGAACCGGTACCCGCGCGTGTATGGCCTTGATCAGGTCCATGTCGAGCACGGCGTCGCGGGTGAGCATGGCGTGTGAGCTACCGACCGCAACCGCCAGCGCGTCCACGCCGGTTGCCGCGACGAAAGAGGCTGCCTCAGCTGGCTGAGTCCGCGCTCCCGGTTTGTGCACTCCGTCCTTCCCGCCTACCTCGCCAAGCTCCGCCTCCACCCAGATATTCCGATCGTGGCACCATGTCGCGATCTTCGCCGTGGCCGATACGTTGTCGGCATACGCGCGCTGGCTCGCGTCATACATCACCGACCCGAATCCCATCCCGACCGCGTCCCGGACCAGGTCCTCGCTTGTCGCATGGTCCAGGTGAACGGCCACCGGCACATCCGCCGCGCCGGCGACCGCCAGTACCGCCTGCCCGATCGGCGCGAGCGCGCCGTGATAGCCAACGCAGTTCTCACTTACCTGCAAGACGACCGGCGCTCCCGCCGCCTCCGCGCCGGCCACGATCGCCTCCGCGTGCTCGATCCCGATCACGTTGAACGCCACCACGCCGCCGCCCGTAGCCCATGCTGGACCGATGATCTCGACAAGGGGAACGACTGCCATCAGGCCGGCCCCAGGTCCGTAATGCGAACGCCGTCAAGCGCGCGGACATAGTCGGGCTGGCAGAACTCACCAGCCGTCGCGGCAGCGGCAGCGGCAGAGCCCAGGGCGGCCGCATGGCGCAGCCGCTCTGGCCACGAACGCCCGAGCACGTGGCCGTGCGCGAGCCCGGCCACCACCGCATCTCCGGCGCCTGTCGGGTTTCCCGTCACCGGTTCCGGCACGGCCAGCCAGCTGCCCTTGTCCGTGACGGCCAGCAAGCCAGCCTCGCCCAGCGAAACGACGACCGCCTGCGGGCCGCAGCGCCGTAGTTCCTGTGCTGCCTCGACGGTGGCGGGCAGGTCAGCTGTCCCGGCCCAGGGCAGTACCCGGCCGATGGCGAGCGCGAGCTCACGGTGATTCGGCTTCACCACTGCTGGGCTGGCCGCGGCGCCGCACAGAAGTGCGTCGCCCGAAGTGTCGAGGAAGCTCGGCACCCCAGCGGCGGCTGCCGCATGTATCAGGTCGGCATACGTACTGGCAGCCAGCCCGGCTGGCAGGCTGCCCGACAGCACGACTGCGTCGCAGCTGTCCAGCGCCTCGTGGTAGGTAGCAAGAAGTCTGGCGTATTCCGCCGCCGTGATTAGCGGACCAGGCTCGTTGAACAGGCCTACCTTGTTCCGCTCAGTGTCGACGATCGCGAACGTGCGCCGGGTGGCGGCCGCGATCTGTACGAACGCCGCCGGGAGGCCCGCTGCGGTGAGCGCTGACCGCACCTCATCGCCGGTGCTGCCGCCAATCATGCTCAGCAGGCGCACCTCCGCTCCCAGCGCATGCAGTGTCCTGGCAACGTTGACGCCCTTGCCGCCCGGGACCGCCCGCACGCCAGTCGGCCTGTTGACGCCTGCCCAGTCCACACCATGGACGTGGTGAGTGACGTCCAGCGCCGGGTTAAGCGCAATGACCAGTATCACGGCGAGACGAGGATGACCGACCGGGTCAGATTCCGCGGCCGGTCGGGGTCCATCCCCCGGGATCGGGCGACCACGGCCGCGAGTCGCTGCGCTCTGACGAGCTCGGCCAGCGGGACCTCGCGGGATTGCCACGGCAGCCCGCCTGCAGCAATGACCTGGTCGATCAGGCCGTCGGGCGCCGGGC
Organism: uncultured Actinomycetota bacterium; assembly: GCA_963787665.1. Lineage (GTDB taxonomy): Bacteria > Actinomycetota > Actinomycetes > Streptosporangiales > Streptosporangiaceae > JAJYUU01. The sequence continues at coordinate 408,264 of CAWBDZ010000011.1, read as the reverse complement.
TGAATAGCCACACGACGCTCCCTGGTCCGGTTACCGCGATCGGGCCGTGGCGGTACTCCATCGCCGGGTAGGCCTCTGTCCACAGACCAGCGGCCTCCCGCAGTTTCAGCGCCGCTTCGCTGGCCAGCCCGCAGGTCCAGCCGGTGCCGAGGAAGGTGAATTGCCGGGCGCTGGTCAATTCAGGCGGCAGCGCGGTGCCGAGTACCCGGTCCGCCGCGGCGGCCATCGGCGCGATGTCATGGCCCAGGTGCGCGAGCAGGAGCGCCAGCTCACTGGTCGCGAACCTAGTCTGCACGACAGATTGCTCGTCAGCGAAGTCCAGGACGATCGCGGCATCCGCGCGGCTAGCCACTGGCATGGTGGCGTCAGCCGTGATCGCGACAGTGCGGACGGAGCCGTTCAGCCTGGCCAGCAACCGGAGGATCTCGGTTGTCGTGCCTGAGCGGGACAGCGCCAGCACCCGATCGTAGCGACGCGATGGCGGCATCTCCGAGGCCGCGAACGCGTCCGTCTCGCCGTGGCCAGCGGCCTCACGCGCGGCCGCGTACGACTGGGCGATGAACCACGACGTCCCGCAGCCGGTCACCGCTACTCGCTCGCCGGGAGCTGGCAACAGGCCAGCAACGTCGCCAGCCAGTTCGGCTGCCTGCCGCCAGCAGGCCGGCTGGGAGGCGATCTCCGCCTCGATGCTGCCGGTCGGCCCAGCCACGTCAGCCACGTCCGCTCTCCTTGCCACTATGTCCGCCTCGCTCCTGCATGTTGCTAGCTAACTGGCCCGGTTCCCTCAGGTACCCGCCAGCCCGGTGGCCGCGACCGACCGGATGAAATACCGCTGCGCCACGAAGAAGATGATCATCATCGGCGCCAGGCTCATCACGTTGCCGGCCATCAGCAGCGTCCACTGCGTAGTGTGCGCGCTCTGGAACATGGCCAGCCCGAGCGGCAGCGTCATCTGCGGGGTCGAGGTGATGGCGATCAGCGGCCAGAGGAAGTTGTTCCAGGAGTCCACGAACGTGAGAGCGGCCAGCGTCGCGAGCGCCGGGCCAGACAGCGGCAGCACTACCCGCCACAGGACCGTCAGCCTGCTGGCGCCGTCCACCCTGGCCGCTTCCTCGTACTCGAGCGGCAGGGTGCGGAAGAACTGCCGCAGGAAGAAAATCCCGAAGGCCGTTGCCGCATTGGGCAGGATCAAAGCGCCAATGTGGTTGATCCCGACGGAGGCGAGCAGGTGGACGCCAAGCCACTTGGTGATGATGAACTGCGGGATCATCGTCACCTGGAACGGAACCATCAGCGTCGTCATGATCAGCGCGAAAAGTAGCCCGCGGCCGAGGAAGCGGAACCGCGCGAACGCGTACCCGGCCAGCGAGCAGAGCACCAGGTTGCTGATCACGGTGGTGACTGCCACGACCGCGCTGTTGAGGAAGAACCGTCCGAACGGCGCGGCTTGCAGAGCCTGCGGGTAGTTACTGAAGTCGAGCTTGTGCGGCACCAGGATCGGCGGGAAGTGCAGCGCCTCGGCTGGCGTCTGGATAGAGGTAACGATCAGCCAGGCGAACGGAAATATGAGCACAATGGTCGCCGGGATCAGCACCAGGTGCCACGGGCTGAACGGCAGCCAGGCGCCGGCGCTGCCTGGGCAGTGGGGCTGAGGTCGCGGTCACGTCAGGACCTGTAGTGGACGAGCCGCCGGAGCACCCGGAACTGGACCGCGATGACCACGATGATGAGGACGAACAGGAAGTAAGCGATCGCGGACGCGTAGCCGAAGTCCCCAGTCGAGTTGGTGCCGAATGCCAGGTTGTACAGGTAATAGACAAGCACCGTCGTGGAGTTCAGCGGGCCGCCCATGGTACTGAGGTAGACCTCGTCGAACAACTGCAGCGCGTTGATCGTCAGCCAGACCAGCAGGAACAGGGACGCCGGGCTGAGCAGCGGTAGCGTGATCCTGCGAAAAGTGGTCCAGCGGCTGGCGCCGTCGATAGCGGCAGCCTCGGTCAGCACCTGCGGAATGCCCTGCAGCGCTGCCAGGTAAATGACGACGGCGAACCCGGTCCAGCCCCAGATCGTCATGACCACGATGACGTACAGCGCCTCGGATGTGGAGTTCAGGAACTGCTGCTGCGGGATGCCGACGAGGCTGAGTACGTAGTTCGCGATGCCGTAGGAGGGGTCGAAGAGCCAGATGAAGACCAGCGCCTCGCTGATCGTGGAGATGGCAATGGTCGCGTAGGCCGCGGTCCGGTACAGCGAGATGAATCTGATCTTCCTGTTCATGGCCACCGCCAGGAACAGTCCGACCAGCATGGTGCCGGGCACGAACAGGGCCGTGTAGACGACCGTGTGCTCGAGTGCCTGGCGCACGACCGGATCGTGCACCATCTGCCGGTAGTTGGACAGGCCCACGAACGGAGTGCCGGCCGTATACAGGTTGCTGCGCTGGAACGACATGATCGCGGACCAGACGATGGGAACGACCCCGAACAGCATGATGATCACGACGCCGGGCGTCACGAACGACCAGCCGGCCGCCTGCTCGCCGGCGCGACGCCGTATCGGCCGCCTGGCGGCAGGCTGACGCCTGCGGTCCCGCGCTGCAGCGATGGACGTCAGCACCTCAGGAACTCGCGCCGCCGGCCAGGACCTGGTTCACCTGCTGCGCCGCGGTGGCCAGCGCCGCAGCCGGCTGGCTCTTGCCGAGCAGCACTGAGACGATCATGGTCCCAAGGATCGTGGAGATCTGCGGATAGGTGGCCAGCTGCGGCCTGGCCTGCTTGACGTTGCCCAGGTTGGTGATGAAGGTGTCCACACCAGGCAGCGCAGAGTTCATCTTCTGCGCGAACCCCGACGAGTTCTGCACCGATTGCCGGATCGGCAGGTCACCAGTTGCCAGTGAGAAGTAGGTCGCCTGGGGCGTAGCGGTGAGCCACAGCAAGAATTTCTCCGCGGCGGCCACCCGGGCGCTGCCATTATTGAAGACCACCCAGTTGTCCGGCCCCGAGATCGTCTGATGCCCGCCGCTCGCGCCCGGGAAAGCCGGCATGATCTGCACGCCGTACTTCGCGTTCGGGAATCCAGACAAGTCCCATGGGCCGGTAACCAGCATCCCGATCTTGCCAGAGTTGAACAAGTTGGCGTACTCGGAGTCACTCGGGTCCAGGTACATGGACTTGTCGGTGATGGCCATGGTCTGCAGCGTCTGCAACGACTTGAGCCCAGCAGATGAGTCGAAGGCGGCTTTGGTGTCGGACGAATTGAGGATCTGGCCGCCCGCTTCCCAGAGCAGCGCCTCCCAATGCCACACCGTGTCCTCGCTGCCTGGTGTCACATAGGCGGTGCCGAACTGCTTCTTAGCCGGGATGGTCAGCTTCTTCGCGTCGGCCACGAACTGGTTCCAGGTCCAGGTCGGCCCTGGCGGCTGCAAGCCGGCCGCCGCGAACAGCGTCTTGTTGTAGACCACCGCGAGGTTGTCCACAAGCGCCGGAATGCCGACTACTTTCCCGTTGACGGTAGCTACGTCCCGCTCGCCAGTCCAGAAGTCGGACCAGTTCACGCCGGGCCGCTGGACAACCTTGGTCAAGTTCACGACCTGCGGGATCCGGGCGATGTTAGGGGCCCACGATCCGTATACGTACGCGATGTCCGGCTGGCTGCCGCCCTTGACGGCAGTTAGCAGCTTCGGCAGCGAGTCGTCGTTGTTGACGTACAGGCTGGTGACCTTCTCATTCGGATTCGCGGCGTTCCATTTGGTGAGCAGGTGCATGAACGCCTTGGCCTCGGCGCCGGTATAGCCCTCCCAGATCTGCAAGCCAGTGCTCGTGCTCGTGCCAGCGTTGCCGGCGCCGCAGGCACTCAGGCCCAGCGCGGCAAGAGCGGACGCTGCTGCGACACAAAGCCAGTGCTTTCTCATGCGGACCTCTTGATGGCTCTTGCGCGAATCTCCGATGTTTCCGACATCATCGCTCGTCCGTAAGTGCCGCTGTCAACCCCCTTCAGTGCTTCATGTGGTGATTAAGTGGCGCATCCAGGTGCAAGACGCCATGCGCGGTCTTGCTCATAGCAAGGCTGAATGCAACACTGTCGAGCTGTGGTCAAGGTTGCGTTCATCGGCGCTGGCAGTATCGAGTTCACCCGCAACGTCGTCACTGACCTGTGCAGCTACCCCCAGCTAACTGGTGACTTGCACCTGGCTCTGCACGACATCAGTCCTGACCGGCTTGAGTTCGCGGCTGCCCTGACCCGTCAGATCGTGGCCCAGACGGGGTCAGGCGCCATCGTGTCTGCCTCCGGCGAGCGCGGGCCGGCTCTGGATGGAGCCCGTTACGTTATTAATGAGGTTCAGGTGGGTGGCTATGCAGCCACTCGGGCCGACTTTGATATCCCGGCGCGGTACGGAGTGCGCCAGACGATCGGCGACACCCTGGGCATCGGCGGGATCTTCCGCGGGCTTCGGACCATTCCGGTTGTGACAGCGCTGGCAACTGACATGCTCCGGTACTGTCCCGGCGCCGTCCTGCTCAACTACTCCAACCCGATGGCCATGCTGCCGTGGGCGGTCTACGCGGGCACCGGCTTCAGCAGCGTGTTCGGGCTGTGCCACTCGGTCCGGGACACGCATGCGTTCCTGGCCGGGCTGGTGGGCGTGCGTCCATCCGATGTGCGGTTCGTGACGGCGGGCTTCAATCACCAGGCGTTCGTGCTGGTTTTTGAGGGTAACGGGATCTCGCTGTATCCGCGGTTGTCCGAGGTCATCGACAGCTCGCCGGAACTGCAACGGCGGGTCCGGGTCGAGATTTTCCGGCGATTCGGGTATTTCCCCACCGAGTCGAGCGAGCACTCAGCCGAGTACGTGCCGTGGTTCATGCGGCACGACGAGCAGGTAGACCGGTACCGGATCTTCGTCGGCGATTACCTGGCCAGGTCAGAGGAGAACCTCGCCGAGCTCGAGTCGCTGCAGGCCCAGCTGGGCGCGGGCGCGGACCTTGATCTGGAACCGACCGACGAGCTTGCCTCCCAGTTCATCCACTCGCTCGAAACCGGGACCGAGCGCGAGATCTACGTCAACGTCCGCAACGACGGGCTGATCCCTAACCTGCCACCGCAGTGCTGCGTCGAGGTGCCGTGCGACCTGTCAGCGGGCGCCGCGACGCCGCGGCCAGTTGGCGCGCTGCCGCCTCAGCTAGCCGCGCTGAACCGGACCTTCCTGAACGTCGTCGAACTCACCGTGCTGGCGGCACTTGAGGGCCGCCGTGATCACGTTTACCAGGCCGCGCTGCTGGACCCGAATACAGCAGCCACCCTCACGACCGCGCAGACCGTCGCGATGTGCGATGAACTGCTGGCCGCTCACTCCGGATTGATGCCACCCGGCCTAGCGCGTTAGCAATCCGGCACCAGCCGGAGGGAGGAGCCGTTCATGTCCGGCTCGCAATCTGGACACGCCCGCTGGACGGCCGGACTGGCCGCGGCTGCCCTCGGGGTCAGCCTCGCCGCGCTGACTCCCGCCTCGGCCAGCGCCGCGCAAGCTCGCCCCGCGTCGGCCAGCACGGTGTCCGCCACCACGGTGTCCGCCACCGCTGTGCGGCGCATTCCGCTCCCTCGCCACGTCGGCAGACTGCGTATCACCGGGTTGCTGCGCGACGGCGGCACGGTCAGGGCAGCCGGCCTGACCTGGCATCCTGGCAGGCTGCCGCGGGGCGACAAGTTGCTCACGTTCGCGGTGGGTTACGCCTGGCGCGCGTGTCTGAGCAGCCATAACTGCGATCGGGCGGCCGACTCGACGGCGACGCCGTTCGCGGCCCGGCGGTATGTCGTCGGCCATGCCGACACTGGCAAACGGCTCGCGGTGACGGTGACCGCCACCGAGGTCGTCGAAACGAACCCGAAGACCTTCGCGTTCAGCGTGCTCAGCTCCTCGGTTCGCGTCGTGGCGGCGGTGCGGGCCCGCGCCTACCCGGCCGGCCTGCGGCCGGGGACTGAGTTCGTTAACGGCACCCCGGACCGTCGGACCGCCTCGCCTGAGGAGTACTTCCAGGTAGATCCCGCGCACTACAGCACCGTCAAAGGCGCAGCCACTGAGCGGTTCCGTGTCGACGGCGGGCCCTGGCGGGCCCTGCACAACCGGGTGTTCTATACCGGCAAGCTGCACCCCGGCCGCCATGAGGTGCAAGTGCGGACCGCCGATTCAGCCGGGGCAACGACGATCAGCTTCCGCTGGCGGGTCGTGCCGATGCCGGCGCCGGTCGCCTGCCGGCCCCGGCTTGGCCGTCGGCACTGCTGGTATCCGCCCCACCTCAATTCGCGTGGCAAGCCAATGCGGTGGGACTGGCAGATTGGCCGAGTCACGCCACTCCAGCGAACTGGTGCGCGCGCCGTCGATATCTACGACATTGACGGTTTCCTGACCACTGCCGGCGAGGCGCGGACCATCCACCGCGGTTGGCAAGCCGCAACGCTGACCCACCCGAGGCTGATCTGCTACCTGGACCTGGCCTGGGAGGACTACCGTCCGGATGCCAGTCCTGGCGGGTTCTTCCCGGCCGCCACCCTCGGCGCCGTCTACTACGGCTATCCGGAGGAGCGCTGGGTCGATTTCCGGCAACTTGACGCGCTGAAACCGATGCTGAACGAACGGATCAGAATGTGCGCAAGGAAGGGCTTCGATGCAGTTGAACTCGACGACATCGACAGCTTCGATCCGCCGGCGACGACCGGCTTCGAGCTGACTCCCGGCGACGCGCAAAACTACTTGGCCTACGCCTTCAACGAGATCCACCGGCTCGGAATGACCGCGCTGTGGAAGAACTCGCCCTACCTAAGCTGGTGGGGCCGCAACTACACCGATGGCGCCGTCGTCGAGGAGTGCTACATCTACCGGCAGTGCCTATCGTCCCAGCTGCGCGGCAGCGCGCAGTACGGGATCACCTGCACTGCCCTGCATGGCCCGACTCCATGCGGCTGGGACGACTTCACCACCGACCGTACTCGCAGGCAGCCCACCGGCAAGTGGGTCGGCGAGGCCGAATACTCGGCTGACCATTACGTCTGCAACCCCGGTCAGCGCTGCTCGCGCAAGCACCTGTTCCGCACCTTCTGCGCGGCCATTTATGCACCGTCGTACGGCTTCGCTGCCGTCAAGTTCGACGTGAACCTCGACGGGCACATGTTCTACCCCTGCCCGACCGGGAGGTGACAACCAGGTCTGGCCGTTAAGAGCTCAGGTGCTGTGTTGCCAGCCAATGCCGGGGATAGCCTGCGGGGCTAGCGGCATGTCCCGGGCGGCGCGTTCCTTGGTCTCCCAGTTCTCGATGGTGCGTAGCACGTCCTCGGTGTAGATCTTGAGGTGCTGCCGGTACACCTCGCTGAAGGTGCGCAGGTAAGCCAGCTCGGCCTGCATGGCCCGCCGCTCCTGATCGGTCTGCACTGGCAGGCCGTCATGGTTCATCGCGTCGACCGCAGCAGCGCGGGCCCTAGTCCGGGCCTCTTCGAGCAGCATGTCGGCGTGCTGCTGGGCCTGACCCATGATGTCGTCACGGCGGACGCGCGCCTCCTCCGTCAACCGTCCGCTGTAAGCCTGGGCATCGGCCACATACCGGTCCGCGGTGCGCTGCGCGCTGGACAGGATGCGCACAGCGTGGACGTGTGCGTCGTCCTGCCCGAACAAGACGGCATCATTGTCGTTCTGTTTGCCGAGGATGCGGCGGCGCAGCCGCTGCACTTCCTGCCAGAGCGACGCTCGCTCGTTGATCAGCCGCACCATCTCGGCGTGCACGTCGGCGAGAAACGCCCGGACCGGCTCTTCCTCGTAGCCGTGCCGGCCCCACCGGGTCAGCGGGAAGGCGACTGCCCGGAGGTGATCCGGCGTCAGCCGCTTCTGCTCGTCGTACCAGGCATCCGATGTCATCGTTCGCTCCAGCCGAAATCCTCGACGTGTATCTGACCGACCGGCATTCCGGCGGCAGCTAGCCGCGAGGCGGTGTCCTGCACCATCTCCGTCGGGCCAGCGATGTATGCGTCGTGGCCCGACCAGTCCCCGTGCTCCGCGACGATTGACGACAGCGTGCCGGTGCGTCCGGCGAACGGGCCGGCCGAAACGACAGACATCACGGTCAGCCACTGATGCTCGGCGGCCAGCTTCTCAAGGCTGGGCAGGTCATACAGGCCGTCAGCGGTTCGTGCACCGAAAAACAGGTGCACGGCGGGCGGTTGCCGCAAGCCCGTCACCTGCTCCAGGATCGACTTGAGCGGAGCCAGCCCGGTGGATCCGGCCACCATCAGGATGTCGCGGCCGGACGCGGTGTCGAGCCGCAGGACTCCGACCGGTGGCCCGAGGCGCAACTGCGAGCCGGCAGTTGTGCTGCCTATGAGCGCCATACTGACGGCTCCGCCGTCGATTAGCCTGACGTGGAAGTCGACGCTGCCGTCCGCACGCGGCGCGTTGGCCATCGAGTAGTACCGCCACAACCGTGGCCGGGCGGGCGACTCGACGGCGACGGACTGTCCAGGCAGATACAGCAGTCGCGGTTCGGTGCGCACGGTCAACGCGGAGATATCATAGGACTTACGCTCCTGGGCGATCACCGTGCCGGTCCAGTACGCCGGATAGCGTTGTTCGTCCTCGGCCGCGGCGCCAGTCATGACGCTGGCGATCAGCTCGTAGGCACCCTTCCAGTCAGCCTCCAGGTCAGCATCCCAGGCATCGCCGGCGAAGTAAGCCAGGGTGGCCAGGAGACTCTCGCCCACCGCGTCGTAGTGCGGGGCCAGTGTTCCGAACTTGCGGTGGCCCCTGCCCAGGTCCTTGAGGAAGGCCGTCAAGCTATCCAGGTTGTCCACAGCGGAGACGATGTTCACCAGCGCGTCTACCAAGTGGGCGCGCTGGGCCTGCATGGATACCGGGAACATCGTTCGCGTCTCCGGGTGCTTAAGGAACAGGTCCGAGTAAAAGTGCAGCGGCACCTCGTCGCCGTACATCGCGATGCGAGCGAAGCTGCGCTTGAGCCGGGCGATGTCCAACGGACGCCTTCCTCCCCTACCTCAGGCCCGGCTAGCGGTTGAGCACATCGGCGCGAACGGTCTCGGCGACCGCGACCGCGGTCGCGATATCACCTTCAGCGATACCGAAATCCCGCATCGCGTCGCCGAGGTGACTGATGACCCGGTCGAAGTGAGAGTCAGTCAGTCCCGGCAACCCGGCGTGCGCGGCCCGCAGCCCGCGGCCGGTGTAGGCATGCGGTCCGCCGAATGCCAGCGCCAGGAACTCGGCGAGCATGACTGCCTGCCTGTCGATATCCACGTCCGCGAAATACGGCGCAAGCAACTGGTCAGCGAGGACCCTCTGGTAGAGGGACGTCGTCACCAGGCGCATCGGCTGGCGATCACCGCTCAGCAGGTCATACAAGCTCACGTCAGCAGTCACAGCGAATCCCAATCACAGGGCATCCCAATCACAGGGCACCTCACCCAGCCCGGCTAGCGTCCATCGCGCTTCTTGATCGAGACGCTAACGCCGGCTCCGTTACCTGGACGCTACCTGGGTGTTACGCGATCAGCGATGCGTGGAAAATAGGTGAGAAAGCTGGCTCCAAGTGCCGACGACCCGCCACGTGTGATGATCAAGCATGGCTAGAGTCCCGGCCGGGCCGAGATTGCTCGCGGTCAGTGACTTGCACGTCGGCTTCGCGCAGAACCGGGAACTGGTCGCCGGCCTGCACGCGCAGTCATCGGACGACTGGCTCATTGTGGCCGGCGATGTCGGCGAATTCGCCGCTGATATTGAGTGGGCGCTCGGCACGCTGAGGGAGCGATTCGCCAAGGTCATCTGGGTGCCTGGCAATCACGAGCTATGGACGCACCGGCGCGAGCCACTCTCGCTGCGCGGCGTCGGCCGCTACGAGCATCTTGTCGGGATCTGTCGCCGACTCGGGGTGATCACGCCCGAAGAGCCGTACGTGCACTGGGTCGGCGAGGACGGCCCGGCAGTGATCGTGCCGTTGTTCTTGCTGTATGACTACACTTTCCGGCCTGCGGGAGCGACGTCGAAGGCCGACGGGCTGGAGCGTGCCTACCGAACCGGCGTCGTCAGCACAGATGAACGGCTGCTGCATGCTGACCCGTATCCGAGCATAGAAGCGTGGTGCCAGGCGCGGCTGGCAGCGACCGAGCGCAGGCTGGCTGAGCTCCCGGCCGGCCGCAGCACCGTGCTGGTGAATCACTTCCCGCTGATCAGGGAGCCTACAAGCGTCATGCGATATCCCGAGTTCGCGCAGTGGTGCGGTACCGTCAGCACCGCTGACTGGCCGGTGCGATTCAACGCGACCGCGGTCGTCTACGGCCACCTGCACATACCGCGGACGACGTGGCATGACGGGGTGCGGCACGAAGAGGTGTCGCTCGGCTATCCCAGGGAATGGCGCCGCCGGGCGACGGCACCGGCCATCCCCCGCCAGATTCTTCCGGCGCTATGAGCTGGGCTGCCAGGCCCGCTGCGTAGCCTCTGGGATTCCCCACCAACCGAGCGCGGTGAGGCGATCGTCATCATCAACGGCACCGAGCACCCGCCATAGGCCTACGACGTGCAGGAACATCGAATCTAGTAGCTCGTCGTCGGCCTCGTCGTCGATGTCGTCCTCGTCCTCGTCGTCGTCGTACTCACGCACGTACTGGCCAAGCTCGATTTCATCCGCCGACGTGCCTGGGCCGCCGCTGGCTAGCGCCGCCGTAACTGCCAGCCAGTCAAAGTGCTCCAGGGTGCAAAGAGCGACCATGGCCTGCTCGTCGTCGGTCAGATCTTCATCGGCAAGGTCGCTGCGGTCAGCCACCGGTGGCAGTTCGTCCTGCGGCGAGACGATGCCTGCTGCGAGCGTGAGCCAGAGCTCGGTGTCGTCGGCGGGCAAGCTGTGCGGATTGAGCCCGCCACAGGCGGCAAGCAGATCGCGTGGCCACTGCCCAGTCTTCATGACGGTGCGAATGCCCGCGGACGCCGCGCGCAGCTCCGCCTCCGGAACGGCGCGCGCTGGCAATTCCGCCAGCACCTCGCGCAGTTCGTCAAGAGATTCAGCTTCGGCGACCGCCCACTCCGCCGACAGCTCCTCGTCCTCCTCGTCCAGGACGAGCCACATCGGCGTCCGCCCGTCTGGCAGGGGCGCCATCATCCAGTCCTCTTGCAGCTGTCGATGGTGCTGCAGAGCCGAGGCGGCGCCGACTACGAGCGCGTCGGGGTCGATGAGTCCGTCCGCGAGCAGTCCTTCCAAGTGATTGACCAGCAGGTCGAAGACCTCTGCTTGGCCCGGGCTGCGGTCAGCTTCCTCGTCCCACACGACCATGCCGATCATCGCGGCGGGCTCGGTGCCGGTCGCCTCGAGCCAGTCCTGCACGTCGCCCACGGTTGCCGACCGCTCGGCGATCTTCTCAAGGATGGCGGCCGCGCTGTCCCAGAACGCAGCCGACAGTGGATTGCCGGCATCAATCAGCTGCCTGCGCAGCACCGGCAACGCCGCCAGGGCTTCGCGCGATGGCTCCGCGAGCAGGCCACGAGCCACGTCCCGCCGGGTCAGCTGCGCAGCCGGCCGGGCAGCCGACGCAGCGATGGTCTGTGCATCAAGCGCCACAGCAGGCAGCCTATGCGCCGGACCGGATGCGATGTCCTCGCAGTCGGCAAATCGGGAAAGTTAACGGGCGCCTATCGGACGGTAACGACGTCCGGCCCGGATTCGCTTTCACTCGCCGGTGAACCGGGGGACTCGCTTCTCCGCGAACGCGGCCACTCCCTCCGCGAAGTCCGCCGAGCCGGCCATCTGCTGCTGCACCTGAGCTTCCAGTTCAAGCTGCTCGGCGATCCCGCTGTAAAGCCAGGCATTCAGCTGTCGCTTCGCTCCCGTGTAGGAGCGCGTCGGCCCGTCGGCAAGTCGCGCGGCCAGCAACTCGGCCTGTGGCATCAGTTCCTCGTCGGGCCAGACCCGGTTGATCAGACCCCAGTCGAGCGCCCGGGCGCTGGATAGCCGCTCGCCGAGCATCGCGAGCTCCGCTGCCCGGGCGAAGCCGATCCTGGCCGGGACCAGCAGGGAGGAGCCGCCGTCGGGCACAAGCCCGATGTTGACGAATGCCAGCACGAAGTACGCTGACTGAGCGGCAACGACCAGGTCACAGGACAAGGCCAGGGAGAGTCCGATACCGGCCGCAGCGCCGTTGACGGCGGCAACGACGGGCTTCGGCATGTCGCGGATTCCGGTGATGATCGGGTGGTAGCGCTCGGTCAGGACGCTGTAGACGTCAGGCCCGCCCTCCGCCCGCTGCGGGCGCGGATCTCTCAGGTCGGCGCCGCTCGAGAACGCTCGCCCAGCTCCGGTAATCAGTACCGCTCGCACCGAATCGTCGGCAGCGAGCTCCAGCACCGTATCCCGAAGCGCGATTCCGAGCCCTTCGTTCCACGCGTTCAGGCGATCGGGCCGGTTGAGCACCAGTTTGGCGGCCGCGCCCCGCCGGTACAGCCGTACTACATCAAGATCACGGTCCAGCTCAAAATCAGTAGATGAGGTCATGACTGGCAGGGTAATACTCAGGGGCTTGCGGCCGGGCGATGAGGAAGATGACCCGAATAGCCGTCTCTGACGTTGCTCGCGACGGCTCGAACGACGGCGGTCAGGCTGCCGGCAGCCTTGTCGCCGGTCACCGTTTCACCGCTGTTTCGCCTTCCAGGGATATCCTGGCGGAAATGAGGGGTCTCTCAGCGGCCAGACGCAGCGCTGTGACCTGCAGGAACGTACTGGATGGATGATAAAATTGTGCCGCAGCATCAAGACGCTTCGTGAGCCCTACACAGAGCATGTGACGGAGGCCGACGTCCAGGCCGCCGCGCTTCAGTACATTCGCAAGATCAGCGGGTTTCGCGCCCCGGCAAGCCACAACGCCGAGGCGTTCGATGACGCGGTCGCAGCGGTCGCGGCAGCTACCAAACACCTGCTCGATCACCTTCAGGTCCGCGGCCAGCGGGCAGCGTCCGCTTCATGACCGTTCTGTTCAGCCAGCACCGCTGTCCAGCTAGCACCGCTGTTCAGCTCGCACCGGATCCTGGGGAGAAGCAGTGCCCGAAGACTTCAATAGCAAGATCATTGATGAGTTCCGCGCAAATGGCGGACAGGTCGGCGGTCCGTTCGCGGGCGCGCCGCTGTTGCTCCTGCACACCCGCGGCGCCAAGACCGGCGCGGAGCGAGTGAACCCAGTCATGTACCGCAAGGTCGATAACGGTTACGCGGTGTTCGCGAGCAAGGCTGGCGCGCCCACCAACCCCGACTGGTACCACAACGTCCTCGCGAATCCTGATGTGCGGGCCGAGATCGGCTCAAGCACGCTGCCGATGACCGCCCGGATCGCCGACGACGAAGAGCGCGAGCCGATCTGGACCGCGCAGAAGGCTGATTACCCAGGTTTCCAGGACTACGAGACAAGGACCAGCCGGAAGATTCCGGTAATCATCCTGGAGCCCGCAAGTTAACGGCCGTGCTCGTCGACAAGCGCGATTTCGACGTGCCGCACGCCGCCGGCGCCGACACTGACGGCGAGGTCCAGCATGCCTGACCGCCCGGCGAGCCGGACGGTGCTGCTGGTCTCGCCATCGCCCGCCAGGTAACAGTCCAGCCGGGCCGGGCCTGCCCACGCAGCACCGATCCGCAACTGTTGCATGACCGGGCCATGGGCGAATCCGTTCTCGGTGGCAATCCCGGCAGGCCAGCTGCCAGCGTCCGTGCCGAGCGCCTCCGTTAGCAGGCTGATCGCTACGGCCAGCACCGAGCCTGGCGCCGGTGGCACGGCAAGCAGCAGTTGCTGCACAAGAGGCTCACGCAGCGGTGCGAGCCTGATCTGGACGCTGACCGTGCCCTGGTCACCCGTCAGCCACCAACGCAAGTGCGCGGGAGACGCAGAATCGTCCGGACGGTCCGAGGCCGGACGGAACTGACCGATCCGCTCGCGCAGCCGCGCAATCTGGTCCAACCGGGCTGGCCGAGGCTGGTCCAGGTCCACATTGGCGGCGAACAGCCGGTCTGCCAGGCCGTCATCCCAGGTTTGCAGCAGGTCATTGACCGCATCCTTCGCCGCCAGCGTCTGCGGCCATGGACCGCCGGGCGCTGGAACAGGCCCGCGCCGCAGCCAGCCGCCGTTCGCCGCTGACGTCGCCGCCGCCCGCAGCTGGGCCGCGAGCAGCTGGCTTGCGAGTAGCCCAGCGCCCGCGTAGGTGCTGTTGGCCAGGACGATGGCGCCGAAGCCGGTGGCCGGGTGCCAGCGCATCTGGCTGCCGTAGCCGGGATAGCCGCCACTGTGCTGGACGATGGCGCCGAACAGGCGGTCCTCCTCGGCGAACAGGCCGAAGCCGTAGCTGAGGCCAGCTGGACCGGTCACGCGAACCGCGGCTGCCTCTGGGGGCACAGCGACCTGGCCAAGTTGCATCTCGCGGCGGACCGCCCGGCTCAGCGGATGTCCGTCATCGGCTGCCGAGCGAGCAGGGAACGCGGATGCGAAGCCTGCTACCCAGCGAGCCAGGTCCCGGACGCAGCTGAATATGCCGCCCATCGGGGCGAACGCTCCATGTGGCGCCGGCTCGATCTCCGTCCAGCCGCCCGGCCGGCGGCTATGACCCCGTGCGAGCTGCGCCGGATCGAACTCTGCGGCCGCAAAGCCGGTCCGGGTCAGGTCGAGCGGCTCGAGGATGTGCCGCCTGACGGCAGTCGCATAGTCGGTGCCCGTTACCCTCTCGATGATCCTTCCCAGCAGCGCATAGCCGAGATTGGAATACTCGAACCTGGTCCCTGGCGCCCAGGCGCAGCGCACGCCGCCGCCCGCCAGCAAGGCCGCGAACGCGGCTGGCTCAAGGCCCTGCTGCCGGTCGCCCCACGGGTCATCGGCTGGGAATCCGGCTGTCATCGTCAGCAGCTGCCTGATGGTGATCGGGAGGCAATCCGAGGCGGGCAGTTCGAGCCCCGCCAGCTCCGGCACGTAGTCCACGGCGTGGTCATCGATTCGCAGCGCACCACGCTCGCGCAGTAGCACCATCATCGTCGCGGTGAAGCTCTTAGTCATGGACGCGATCCGGAACACGGTGTCCGCGTCTGGCGCCGGACCGGCTGCCCAGCGCTCGCCGTAGCCGCCGGCGTGCACAAGCTCGCCGTCAGCGACGATGCCATAAGCCAGTCCCGGCTGACCACCGGCGGCTGCGAACCGCGCAGCGATCGCGTCAAGCGCAGCCGCATCGACCGCTATCGCGTCAGTCGCCATTGCACTACCCTCTTCCGCGCATCGTGCCGCCATCATCGCGCTACCGGCCAGGTCAGCGAGTTTGCCTGGCGAGCCAGCTGCGGGCCTCATAGCCATCGACAAGCTGCCTGTGCGCGCTACCCGGGCGTGCCAGCCAGCAGCAAGTCCTCTGCAATGACCTGATCGGGCAGGTCCAGCAGCCGGCACCCAGCCCGGATCTGGAACCTCGCCTGCGCGGGTGACGATACGCCGGCCAGCCATCGCCTCGTGGCCGCGCCAAAGATTGCCTGGACGACCGGGAGCAGCTGCCGCTGCTCCGCGCTAATCGGCTCGCCTGCCCCGCATACATGCTCGAGCATCTGCAGGTGAAGCCCTTCTACCCGCTCGATGACCTCACTGTAATTGCGGCTGGTTTCGCTGATAACCCGGCTGAGAGCCGCTGTCAGCCTCGGCTCGCGCTGCTCTGCGCGGAACTCGCGCAGCAGGTGACCGGTTACCCGCTGGCGGGCCGATGCCCCACCCGTTACCTCCGCCGTGACTCTGGCGAGTGCGTCCGAATAACGGCTGAGCAGGATCGCCAGCAGTACGTGATCCTTGGCCGGGAAGTACCGGTACAGCGTCGCCACGGACACCCCGGCGCGCTGGGACAGCTCTTTCATCTGCAGCGCATCCTCGCCACCGGCCGCCAGCATCGCGGTAGCGGCAGCCAGGATCCGGTCGTGCCTGCCGTGCTGCGCGGCAGTCGACGGAATCGCCGGTCCTGCCTGTGGCACGCTGCCAACCCGCTTTCTGGAATCCGTTCTGCTTTTGCCGACGGGCGGCGCGATCCGGCTCGACGGGGCGGCCGCAGCCCTGCCGGGCAGGACCGCGCCTATATGCCGAGGGTGTCCGCCAGCCGGTCGAGTTGCTCGCCGGGCGAGCCGAGCAGCACCTTATTGGACAG
Source organism: uncultured Actinomycetota bacterium (assembly GCA_963787665.1). Taxonomy (GTDB): domain Bacteria; phylum Actinomycetota; class Actinomycetes; order Streptosporangiales; family Streptosporangiaceae; genus JAJYUU01. Next base: position 392,078 of record CAWBDZ010000011.1, on the reverse strand, counting down.
CCCGTTCTTGTAGTACAGGTGCGCGTCGTGCTCCCAGGTGAACCCGATCCCGCCGTGCAACTGCACAGTGTCGACCGACGCCTCGGCGTACGCATCGGCAAGCATCACCCTGGCTACGGACGCCGCAGCCGGGAACCGGCCCGGCTCCTCGTCACCAGCCCGGGCGGCGTCCCGCAACGCCGCGTAGCCGAGCTCCCAGGACTTCTCCATATCCGCGAGGCGGTGTTTCACCGCCTGGAACGCGCCGATCGGCTGCCCGAAGGCCACCCGGATCTTCGCGTATTCGCTGGTCATGTCCAGGCAGGCCTTCATGGCACCGGCCGACTCGGCCGCCAGCGCGAGGTTGCCTAGGTCGCGGGCTGCCGCGAGCGCCGCCGCGCCATCTCCGGCCAGCGCGCGTCCGGGCGTTGCGGTTAGCGTGATTCTTGCCAGCGACCGGCTGTGGTCCACTGCCGTTAGCTTTGTCCTGGTCAGGCCGGCCGCGCTGCCGTCCACCAGGTAGATCGTCAAGCCGTCCGCGCTCCGGGCGGGTACCAGCAGCACACTGGCCTCGGCACCGTTCAGCACCGGGGAGATGCTGCCAGTCAGCGTCACGCCGTCGGCCGGCCCGATGCCGTTACTTGCCCGCCTGCGCTACTCGTCAGCGCGAGCGCGGCTATCAGCTGGCCGTCCGCGATCTTAGGGAGCAATTCAGCCTTGGCTGCCTGGTCATCAAGTTTCAGCAGCGTCTCGGCCGCGAGGACCGAGGCTAGCAGCGGCGAGGCGACCAGGCCCGCGCCGAGCTCGAACAAAGCTACAGACAGGGCCGACAGGCCCGCGCCGGCGCCGCCGTATTCTTCGGGAATGGCCAGGCCGGCCAGGCCGAGCTGCGCGCTCAGCTGCTTCCACACGTCAGCGTCAAATGGCTCGCCGGAGCTGATCAGCTGCCGCAGCGACGTCAGCGGGGTCCGATCGGCGACGAAACGGCGCACCGAGTCGGCAAGCGCCCGCTCGTCGTCGGTCAGTATGAGTGTCATGGTTGCTCCTGAATCTTTCAGCCGTCGTGGCGTAGCGTGCCGACGCGCAGCTCGTTGAACGGCGTAGCCCGGTCTACGCCTGGGTCCTTGGCCAGGCCGAGCACTCGCTCGCCGATGATGTTGCGCTGGATTTCGCTGGTTCCGCCCGCGATCGCGCTGCCAGGCGCCGCGATGATCGACATGGTGACCGCCTGGAACTGGTCAGCGTCGAATCCGGCAAGCTGGTCACCGAGGACGTCAGCGGCGACGTTGCCGGCGAACCGGCCCAACTCCGAGCCCGCCAGCTTGGCCACCGATCCGCGCGCTCCGGGCGGGCGCCCGGCCATCGTTTCCTCGCGCAGCATCAACGCGAACAACTGCATAGCGCGGCCCTTGGCGTACAGCTCGGCGAGCCGTCGTCGCACCCCCTGGTCGCTAGTTCGACCGAGGCCCGCGGCCAGGTCCCGCAGGGATTCGAATGCCAGCGGACTGGTGCGTGACGAGCCCATCGTGCCGATTGCGATCCGCTCGTGCCGGAGCATGACCACGGCGGCATCCCAGCCTTTGTTCTCCTCGCCGATCAGCGCGTCAGCCGGCATCCGCACGTTGTCAAAGAACACCTCGTTGAACGGCGAGTGCCCGGTCGCGACCTTCAGCGGCCGGACCGAGACGCCGGGCGCATGCATGTCCACGATGAACATGCTGATGCCGTTGTGCTTGGGCTTGGAGGCATCAGTGCGGGCCAGGATCGCGCCATAGTCGCTGAACTGAGCACCCGACGTCCACACCTTCTGCCCGTTGAGCACCCAGGTGTCGCCGTCTCGTACCGCAGTCGTCTGCAGGCTGGCCACGTCCGAACCAGCGCCCGGCTCGGAGAACAGCTGGCACCAGATCTCCTCGCCGCGGAGCATCTTCGGCAGGTAACGCTCTTCTGCGGCTCGCTGCCCACCTCCAGGAGCGTGTTGCCCGGCATGCTGATACCGATGAAGAACGCGCCGGTCGGCAAGTCGTAGTCGCGTGATTCCTGACTCCAGATGATCTGCTCGGCGCTGGTCAGGCCTTGGCCGCCGTATTCCTGCGGCCAGGTGATGCCGGCAAACCCGGCGTCATAGAGCGTGGCCTGGAAGGCGCGCTGCTCCGCCAGCGTGGACTGACCACTGCCTTCGTCGTCGTCGCCAGCGCCCCGGCGCGGGGCGTTGGCCGCCAGCCACGTCCGTGCCCTGGCCCGGAAATCCTCGCTCATCGGCGCAACCTCTCGTCTGCCTGCTGCTCGCCCGCGCGGGCAGCTCAAGGCCGGAAAACTGAAATCAGTTATACTTCTTGCCTGGCTCCGAGCGAAGCACGGTGCCAGATCTCATGTCAACTAGAGCGTGGCCAGGCGTTCGGTTTCGTTGCCGCAACGAGGTTCGCTACCGGCAACTCGGGCTCGACGCCCGCGGAGCAGGACAGGCGCGAAGGGACTCCGGACGGATGCAGGTGACCGGCACGCGGCAGCGTGAGGCATGGCAACTGGCGGAGTTCCCGCCGGTGGAGCGCGTAACCGGCGGTGTCTGGTCGGTGCCGGTACCGATCATCGGGAACCCGCTGCGCTATGTGCTCAGTTACCTGATCGAGCACGACTCGGGATTCGTCATGATCGATCCCGGCTGGAACCATCCGGATAGCTGGCAGGCGCTGGCAACTGGGCTGATCCAATGCGAGATACCGCTGAGCGCAGTGACCGCTGTGCTGATCACTCACGCGCATCCCGACCATCACGGTCAGTCCGGTAAGGTGCGCGAGCTCTCCGGTGCCTGGGTCGGGATGCACCCGGCTGAGGACGCGTTCCTCGAGCTGCAAAGCAACCGGGGGATCATGCACGACGGCATGGTGGCATACCTTCGCTGGTGCGGCGCTCCTGCGGCTCATCTCGATGAACTGGTCACGAGCAGGCAGCAGTCCGGCCCTGCTGAGCCTATGGTCCGGGCGGACCGGATGGTCGAGCACGGCGACCTGATCAGCGTGCCAGGGCTGGCCTTGCGTGCCATCTGGACACCGGGCCACACTCCAGGTCATCTGTGCTTCCATGACGAGACCCACGACCTGCTCCTGACCGGAGATCACGTCCTGCCGAGGATCACTCCGAACGTGTCGTCCTACGACATGAGCTCTAATCCGCTCGACGACTACCTCAGCTCGCTAGCCAAGCTACGAGGCATTCAGCCGCATGAGGTGCTGCCAGCGCACGAGTACCGGTTCACCGGCCTGGATTCCCGCCTCGAACAGCTGGAAGAACACCACAAGGAGCGGCTCACTGAGGCCCTGGACATCCTGGCTGGCGCCGGGGCCGATGGCCTGACCGCATGGCAGGTCGCGACTGGAGTCACCTGGTCCCGTGCCTGGTCCGACCTCGTCTCGTTCCAGCGCCAGGCCGCAATCGGCGAAGTGCTCTCGCATTTGCGCCAACTTCAGTCACGCGGCCTAGTCGCCGAGGCAGACAACGACGGCGTAGGCCTCTGGGCCGCTGTCGCGGGATAAACCGGGCGTTTCCGGCGGCCATGTCCGGCAGCAGGGTTGATCTTCGGCACTCTCCACGGCTCCGGGGGCTTCTCGTGCCCGGTTTGCTCCATATGTGGCTGCCGGAGCCGTGGAGAGTGCCGAGGCCCCGGTCGTGCGGCAAGGTCGCGTCTGAGCCCAGTTACCGGAGATCCCCGGCGGCACCCTGACCAGCCCCTGGTTCGGTACCCATGCCTGGCTGACCGCTCATGCCCGGCTGGCCGTAGGCAGCGTCCGCGGGCGGCGGGCCCGTCCCACTACCCCGCTCCGTCTGTCCGGCGCCCGCGTACGGACCAGACGCGGCATACTGCCCAGGCCCGCCGTACGGCTGGCGGCTGACGTAATAGCTAGTCGAGATGACCAGCGTCCCGGCCAGGTGGTCTCCGATCCGCTGACGGCGCCGCGAGCAGAGTATGACGATCAGGCCGATGAGTCCGGTGAATGGCCATGTGTACGGGATGGCGTCGAAGATCAGGCAGATCCACCGGATGAACATCTGCGCCATGCTGGCCGGACCGCCGCTCTTGCTGATAACGCGGAGGCCCAGCCACTTCATCGCGAACGTCTGCCCGTTGTGGGAAGTGGGTCTGATGACCCAGTACCAGAGGCCAATGAGCACGAACAGAACGAACGAAATCAACCCTCCGAGAATGTGGAGGAACGTGCTGTTGGTGCGATCGAAAGGAATCGACACGAGTGACGGAATGAGCGAGACGAAGAAGGCGTCGATGAGGTACTGCACGATACGGCGCCCCGTCACTCGAGTCTCAGCCTCGTCAACAGGGCTCATTCCTCCCGGCTGGCTGCCCCATTGCGGATTGCCCGTGCCGCCTTGCGGCGGGCCGGGCGCGCTGCTCGGCGGCACGCTGCCGAACTGCTGCTGACCCGGCGGGGTGCCTTGAGACGTGCCCGTCCACTCGTCTGGGCGAGCGTTGCGCGGGCCGCCCGACTGGCCGGGCAAATCCCGCTCAGGCATGGTGCTCATCTGATCCCCCGATCCACGCCCGCCACGAGGGCGTTTGCGGCGACTCCCTAGCAAGCCGCGCTAGGCGTTCTCCGATTCGTACCCCTGGACACGCTGGGAACACGCGGGCTCACGCAATGTCACGGATCGAGAACCGCCTCGAGCCGGGGCACTTCCCGAAGTCCGAGCAGCTAGCCGACGTGCGACATAGCAATTGGAATATTCGTCGCTTTTGGCTATCTCGACAGGCCATCAATTGCCCGGCACCCGTACCGTGGACCTACGCACTTGGAGAGTCGCCATGAAACTCAAGCTCGACTTGCACGACGTCTATAACCGCGGTCACGACATCGACCACGCTCTGCGCTCGATCATCGATGAAGCGGTTCGGACCAAGGCGCCACTCGTCGAGATCATCCCCGGCAAGGGCTCGGGTCAGCTCAAGAAGCACGTGCTGAGATTCCTTGAGCAGAAAGAGATCAAGGCTCTCTATCACCGTGTCGAGAAAGATTCCAAGAACTTCGGCCGGGTCTTCGTGCATTTCCGCTGGTAACAACGCAAGTCGCGGTCAATCGGCAGGGCGGCGGGCTGACCGCTACGTGGCGGGCCAACCAGAAGAACCGAGTGGCTCGGACGGCGCAGCGGGATCAGTCAGCCTCCAGCCGGCAGCCCGGACCGGTGCCTCGCCGCGGTGTTCAGCACGCCCATTCGCGTCCCGCTACTGGTCCAGGCGGTGGCGGCGGCGGGGCTAGCCCGTAAACCGAGCAGGGGTCGGACTGGCTCACGGAAGAGGACAGCGCCAAGCCGACCGCCTGCGGCTGGCTTGGCTCTCCGGCGTGAGTGCCGGGCCCCGGTCGCGGCCTGCTGCTCTGCGGCGGCCGGGCTGATGCTGCTGTCTTCCGGAATCCACGCGAACCCCATCCCCGCTCCCCCGAGCGCACCACATGACAGCCCCCTGCCAGTGGTGTCCGTTCCCGAAGTGATGGTCGCACCGTAGCTTGCGGCTGTCTATTAACGAGGCGGCCAGTCTTGCTGGTGTCGCGCAGATATCCGAATATTTGAGCTAAGATCCGGCCAGTCGGGGTGACGCCGGTTCAGCCACCGTCTGCTAGCCGCAGCTCAGGTCAGCCGCGCGGAGCCGGCCGAAACATTCTGAATGGGATTATGCCTGTTTAGTCGATCATGGCAGTATGACCGCATGAAGCTCCTGCTGCGCATACTGATACCCGCAGCTGCCCTGTACGTGGCTCACCTGCTGGTATCCGGCATCGAGCTGACAGGCCACAGCGGTTGGGAAAAGGCGGGCACGCTGATAGTCGTCGCCCTGATCTTCGGCGTGGTCAACGCGGTACTCAAGCCCATCATCAAGACCATCGGCTGCCTGTTCTACATTCTGACGCTGGGGCTGATCGGGCTAGTCGTCAACGGCCTGCTGCTGTGGCTGTGCAGCTGGCTGGCGGGGAAGCTCAGCCTGCCATTCCACATCACCGGTTTCTGGCCGGCCTTCTGGGGAGCGATCATCGTCGGCGTGGTCGGATTCCTGCTGAATCTCATCTTCGAAGAGCGCGGCGCCGAAAACCAATCGGCCTGACAGTCAGGCCGGCACCGCTGTCACCGGTAGCGGCAAACACGCGGCGTCAGCTAAAGTCACCGTTATGCAACGACTTCAAAGCACGTGCTCGTGGTGGCCGCGCTAGCGGCCGCCAGTCCTTGCATTTCCGACGGCGCGCCCGCTGGGTGGCGCCGTTTCGCATGTCAGCGTCGGGGCCTACTGGCGGGCTGATCACCGAACCCAGGAGGTACCTGCCATGCCCGCCACCGCCACGCCTTCACTGCTGGCCAGTCAGCAACGCAGCGAGACTATCGAAGCCGCCATCGAGCGAGATCCGCGCTCGTTCCGCATTCTGACCGGCGATCGCCCGACTGGAGCGCTCCATCTCGGCCACTATTTCGGCACCCTGCAGAACCGGGTCCGGCTGCAACAGTCCGGCGTGGAACTGCTCGTGCTGATCGCCGACTACCAGGCCATCACCGACCGCGACGCATCGCCGGACCTGCCGCGAGACGTGCTGGGCCTGGTGGCCGACTATCTCGCCGTCGGCATCGACCCAAGTCGGGCAACCATATTCGCGCACAGTCAGGTGGCAGCACTGAACCAGCTACTGTTGCCATTCCTCAGCCTGGTCAGTGTTGCCGAGATCGGCAGGAACCCGACGGTGAAAGATGAGATCGCCGCCGACGGCTCCGCTGCTGTTACCGGCCTGATGTTCAGCTATCCCGTGCATCAGGCGGCTGACATCTTGTTCTGTCATGCCAACCTTGTGCCGGTCGGTAAGGACCAGCTGCCGCACCTGGAAATTACCCGGACAATTGCCCGGCGCTTCAATGAGCGGTACAGCCCGGCGATGCCCTACTTCCCCGAACCAGAGGCGCTGCTCAGCGCCGCGCCGCTGCTGCTCGGGCTGGACGGGACGAAGATGGGCAAGAGCCGGAACAACTCAGTACCGCTGCGGGCAACCGCAGACCAGACGGCGGCGCTGATTGCCAGAGCACGCACCGACTCAGAGCGCGTGATCACCTACGAACCAGACCGCCGACCGGAAGTAGCGAGCCTGCTGCTGCTGGCTGCTCTGTGCCGCAACGAGATCCCGCAAGCTACTGCCGAGCGCGTTGGCGGAGGTGGCGCGGCCGCGCTCAAAGCGATCGTGACGGAGGCGGTCAACGAGCGGTTCGCCGCTATCCGGGCGCACCGGGCGGAGCTGGGTGCCGATGAAGAGTTATCTGCGTGGGGTGCTAGCTGCTGGCACACTTCGCGCTCAGTCGATAGCCGAGGACACGCTCGACGCGGTGCGCCGCCTGATGTACTTCTGCTACTGATGCGGGCCGCCGACGCCCACACAAAGCAGAGCCGGCGGGCCGCACTGCTGCGGCCCGCCGGCTTGCATGCACTCCTAACTGAACTGGTCGTCAGGCATTGGTGCCCTGGAGCTTGGCCAGCTCGGCCTGCACCATGGCCTCGTGCTCTTCCTCGTCCCGCTTGGCGTCACGCGGCCGCCAGCGGCCACGCAGCAACGGGATGCTCAGCAGGAAGAAGACGATGCCGCCGAAGCAGATCCAGTACCAGGTCCGCCACTGGCCAGGGGTCTTAGCCGCCGCTGCGGTTACGTCCGACCGCGTGCGCCTTCATGTACGCGTCCACCGAAAGCGGGACCTTCTGGAGTGCTGCCAGCTCGGTGCTGACTCCGGGGACCGACACCTCCTGGATCACTGACGACGGCACCTTCGCAAGCGCTGCTAGCTGGGCACCGACGCCGGGGGCGGAGACCTCCGCAATCACGGACTTAGGCACTGCGGCGAGCGCTGTCAGCTGCGAGGCGTACGGCGCTATCGCCTGCAGCGCCGGCGCGACAGCGACGACGCTGTTGATCGCCTTCTGATTCGCGACGATCTTGCCCAGCATGGTCAGGCCCTTGGTGCCACCACCCGCGGCGTTGATCAGCTTAAACAGAAGCGGGGTTGGGATCGTCGACGGGGTGTAGTGGGCCGCCTGGGTAAACAGCGCCGGGTTCTTCTCGATCACCGCGAGCTCAGGAGCGAACTTCTGGGCGGTGGCGATCTGCTTCGAGTACTTCTGCGCGTCGGCGACAATGGTGGGGTGCGTCGCGGCGAAGGTCAGCGGAGCGCTGTACTTCGTCGCGTCGGCGACAATGGTGGGGTGCGTCGCGGCGAAGGTCAGCGGAGCGCTGTACTTCGTCGCGTCGGCGACGGTCTTCGCGTGGGACCCGGCCCAGACAAGCGCCGGGTATGTCTTCGCGTAGGTGGCGACCTGGGTGCCGTAGTTCACCAGCGGGGTGACCGTGTTGATCACCACTAGGAGCAGAAGCGAGGAGGCGAAGACCACGACCCGAATGATCCAGCCCCAGATGGCCAGGCCGGTGGCGGTAGCTGCCGGGTTCCGGTGCTCGACCGTCTCGGTGAAGCTCGCCATCCACGGGGTGTAAGCGACGCCCAGGAAGAACAGCATGATCGCCAGGATCGCCGCGATCGTGCTGAAGCTCGGGTGCGCTCCGACCTTCGACTGCAGCAGGAACAGCACGAGCATGACCGCGGCCCCGACGCCGCCGACCACCATGAACGGCTTTCTGACCCGGAGCCGGTCGGAGGACATGCCCACCAGGATCACCGCGCCGGCGTTGAAGGCCCAGCACCAGTAACCGAGGTTGTTGGCCTGCTTCAGCGTAAAGCCGAATACGGTAGTCGCGAAGATAACCAGGAAGCCGACCAGGGCGTAGTAGATCAGCAGCATGATCGCGATCGCGAGGGCTGACACGATGATGTCGGCCTTCATCAGCTGCCGCCAGTGGTTCTTCAGCGCGGCCTCGATATCCAGACCCTTCGCCCGCGCCTCGATCAGCGCGCGGTCCCGCATCGTCACCATCAGCTGGTCGCGCAGCCCGGGCGATAGCTCCCGCAAGAGGAGCAGAGCGATCACGAACACCACGAGGCCAACGGTGCCGCCGATGTAGAACTCGTGCGTCCAGAACCGCGGGTTGGTGATGACGGCAGGGATCGTGATAGAGCCCACAATCGCAACGATCAAGCTGCCGAGCACCGGGCCGCTGGTCCAGAAGCCCATGGCGGTGGCACGGCCGACCTGCGGGGAGAAGTCTCGGATCAGCGCTGGTGTGGCGACCAGGCAGACGCCTTCCACCGCTCCGACGACGAAGCTCTCGATCGTGAAGGACCACTTGTTGGTGGCGGCGGGCAATATGAAAGTCACGAAGATGCCCGAGAACAGCAGCCCGAACACCACCAGGTTCGCGCGGCCGTATCTGTCGGTCAGGCCGGCGAACAGCGAGCCGAAGGCGCCGATCAGGTTACCGAATGCGACAGTCGCCACGTAGAACTTGAAGGACATGCCCAGGTTGCTCAGGATGAGCGTGGACACCGAACCACCGACATACAGCTCGTAATACAGCGTGATCGTGGCCAGTACGGTGATGGTCAGGTACATGACCCTGCGGCCGGTGTTCGGATAGTAATCCAGCTGCCGATGTATCAGCGAGGAGAGCCCCCGTTGTCCGGAGACTGGTTCCGCGGTGGTAGCTGTCATACGGCCCTCCTTGCTGTGACCGAATGTTGCGCGTGGGAACTACATGCCGACTAGACGGTATCCCCACCCTCACCACGAAATCAACGGTCTGTTTTGCGGATATGCAGCAGCATCAGTCCACCGGCCGTTGCGCGGATGTCATCGGCCAGTCACCCAGTGTCAGTTTCCGCACTGCGGGCAGCCCCCGGCCGTGCGGGATTGCCCCGCCGCGGACTGGCTGGATTTGTTACGCAGCCGAACTAGCCAGGGGTGCGCCGGCACGGCCATGCCGACGCCGGTCGTTCGGCTACACCCCGCCCGCGGAGTGGCAGCATGCCGGTATGAGTACAACAGTCCAGATCTCGCTTATGCTCGCGGTCGCCGATGCGCCCGCCGCGGCCGACTGGTACAAACGAGCGCTTGGCGCAGTCGAGCTGTGGAACCTCGGCAGTGTGGTCGGCCTTGAGGTCGATGGCGCGCCGTTCTTCCTACATGAGCCGACCAGCAGCGGCTTCGACAGCCCGGCAGTGATCGGCCGGACCACGGTGCGGGTGGAAGTGTTTGCTGATGACCCGGACGCGTTCGTGGCCCGAGCCGTGGCCGCGGGCGCCGACGGCTCCGCGCACGAGATTCGCGATCACCAGGTTCCCTGGGGGGTTCATCGCCAGGGCGGCTTCCGCGATCCGTATGGGCACGTCTGGCTCGTCGGCGATAGGTCTCCGCTCAGCCGATTTCCGGGGTAGGCAGCCTGCGGCTAGCCGCCGGAATGCGACGGGCGGCGGCGCTTACCCCGACGCCGCCTCGTGACGACCGTGATGCCGCCTCATGACGACCCTGATGCCGCTAGCGCGCTCGGAGGGACTCGAACCCCCAACCTTCTGATCCGTAGTCAGATGCTCTATCCGTTGAGCTACGAGCGCGGGTAGACCCCGCACAGTGTACGACACGGGGCGCCGGGCGTGTCGCGCTTGCATGCCCTCTGGCCGACCGCAAACCAGGCGGAACCTGCGTACCCCGCAGGTCACAGCCCATCCCTAGATAGAGCTCACCTGGGTCGCGCGTGGCCGAGGTTGCTGCAGATCGTCAGCGTCAGGGGAGCGGTTTGGGGCAGGCCCCTCGCACCGTTCTGGAGGGCGCCGCCCTGGATGCAGGCACCACGATTGTAGGGATCGTGCGAACATGAGCAATATCGCGCGTTGGAATCGATATCTGAGCACCGCTCGCGCCAGTAGCGTCCGTGTCGCTTGCCAGCGCGATGGGACCGGCGTGCTCTCAGCAGCCGCCGATCGCTGTTGGCCGCGGCCGTCAGGGGAACTGCCTCCAGCGCCCCTCGGAGACGACCTCGACGGTGCCGTCGGTCACCTTGATCGCCGTCTGGTCGTCGATGGCGTACGCCGGGCCGCCGATCTCGGTGGCCCAGCGCTCGGCCTCGGCGATGGTGTTCTCCGGGAAGACGTCCAAGTGCGGGAAGATCGAGAAGTCCACGACGCCGAGGGTGCGGTCGTCCGGCGCGGACGGCCACTTCACGAAGTCGGCGCCGATCCGGGGCGTCATCACCATGCTCCCGGCGCTGACGCCCACCCAGACCGTGTCGGGCAGCGACGGCAGGCGGTCGGCCAGCCCGGACTCTTGCATCCAGTGGCACAGGTACGTCGCATCGCCGCCGTCGACCAGCAGGACGTCGGCCTCCCGGACCCAGGGCACCCAGCGCTCCGCGCCGATCGTGGGCAGCGCCGACAGTTCGAGGAGGCCTAGCGACTTCCACTCCATCGAGGTCATGCCACCCCACGGGGGCAGGCCGCTGACGAACCCCCGCGCCGAGACTGGCCCGCACATGGGGTGGCCCCACTGCGCGGTGGGGATGCAGAGTGCGGTGGCGTCGGCGGTCGGCTTGCCCAGCAGGTCGACCAGCGTATCGCGGATGCTCGGGTTCGTGACGCCCCCGGATGTGAGAAGAAACTTCAAGATGCCTCCCGATTCGAGTGTGAGGGATCGGTGTGGCGTACAGACCCCCGGACCACCGCAGGACTCATGGCAGCTGAACGGGGCAAAACTATCGCGCCAGGTCGCTCACTCCAGAGGTCAGCTCGAGCGCACGCATCACCGCACGCACCGCGGCATAGGAACACGTTCTGCGTGTCGGTAGGCGACGTGGGAACGTCCCCCTGATGCGCTTCGGGCTTGGTGTCCCACGCAGCAGGGGACGTTCATGGGTAACGGTAGTGGCGTGTCCCGCGGTGACCGCAACCGCAACGCTCGGCTGGAGCGGCTGCGCGCGCTTGTGCCGGTGACGAAGGCGATAGCCGGGATCGATCTGGCGGGCAGCAAGCAGATGGTCGTGGTGACTGATCACGACTCCAAGGTCATCGCCCGACGGACATTCCGGTGCCGGGCCTGGGATCTGGGCGCGGCGCTGCACTGGACTGCCGGGCGGGCTGGACCGGGAGCCAGTTAGCGCTCGTTGACAACGAATACGCGACCAGACTGGCGACCGAAGATGGTATCGGCGTAGTAGCCGCCCGCGCTGCAGTGTCCTGGCCCTGCGCACGACAGGGCGGTGACCTGCGAGACTCCCGGCGGTCTGAGGGCGGAGATGCCGGGCACCTTAACGGCATTGTGCCAGGCGCCGTTCACCTCGTTGACCACGAATGCCCGGGAGTACGAGGCGCTGTAGTCATAGCCGCCAGCGCTGCAGTCACCTGGCCGTGCGCACGACAGCGCGGTGAGCAGCCCCTGCCCCGAAGGATCGAGACCGTGCATGCCGGGCACGTCAATGGCGTTGTGCCAGGTGCCGTTCACCTCGCTGACCACGAATGCGTGGGTCTTGCCCTGACTGTCGTGATACCAGCCGCCGACGCTGCAGTCACCTGGCAGTCTGCACGACAGTGCGGTGACCTGCTGTTCTGATGTGTGGAAGTTAGCTAGGCCCGGGATAGACCGGGCCTTGTGCCAGGTGCCGTTGACCTCGCTGGCCAGGAATCCGTCTGCGTAGTCGTGGTTCCCGGCGACCGTGCAGTTGCCGGGCCTGGGGCACGACAGCGAAGCGACCTGTGAACCGTAGTGGTTCGGAGACGTGCCGGGCACAGTGATGTATTTGCGCCACCTGCCATTAACCTTGCTGACCACGAAAGCCTGGAACTGGTCCGCGCCGTCGAGATACCAGCCGCCAGCGGTGCAATTGCCCGCCGTGGGGCACGCCATGGACTGGACCCAGCCACCATAGATAAAGGTGAGCTTGCCGGGTATTACGACGGGCTTGCGCCAGGCGCCGTGCACCTCGTTGACGACGAACGTCCCGTCCAGGCCCTTCGTGGTCCCGCCACTGCCGGTCCTGCCGCCGGCGCTGCAGTTGCCTGGTGAGCCGCATGCCAGCGCCGAGACCTCCACGTCCCCGACCCCGCTGACGGAGAGTGTGATGGCCTTGCGCCAGATGCCGTTCACCTCGTCAACCACAAACGGCCTGGCCCCCCGGGGTCCCACGTATCTGCCGCCCGCGCTGCAATCACCCGGCCGCGTGCACGACACAGAACTGATAAATCCGTTCTTGCGGGTGTTGAGGGCGCGGACGCCGGGCACGGGGATGGCGCGGTGCCAGACGCCGTTCACCTCGCTCACCACGAACGGCTGACCAAAGGTTGGTGCTCCGGGGCTTCCGCCGTAGGAGCCGCCAGCGCTGCAGTTGCCCGGCGAGGAGCACGACACCGAATTTATCTGCGCTACACCACGCCGGCTGAGAGCGGCCGTGCCAGGTACTTCCCGCGCGGTCTCCCAGGTACCGCCTGCCCGGATAACAGACCGGGTCGCACCGACGGTCTGAACACCGGCACCAGCCTGTCCCGTGGCAACCAGCACGATCGGGAAAGCCGCAGCCACGACCGCGAGCGACGTCAAAGCTGCGAGTCCGTCCTCCAGGCATCGTGAAACCTTCCCTCGTGGCGTACGTGCGCAAGCAGAGAGCTGGGTCAACGCAACAGCGAAAAACCATACCGTATGGGGGTGAGACAGCGAGTTTTGTCGGCTAGCTCATCTACCGGGGCTTTCTCATTCCCGGCGGCGACCGCCGCTTCGTCGCCAGACCGTGACGAATCCGGTCACGGCCAGGATGAGAAAGGGCTCACTGGTCACTGCCTGCAGCGGGGGCGGGGTCCTAGGTATGGCGACGCGCCCTGACCGCCATCATGCGTCCCGGCGGTCCAGCAGCGTCCAGGCGATGGCGTACACGATGGCGGCGAACAGGCACTCACGTCGAAGCCGGGCCAGGGCTTGAGGGTCTGGGCGGAGTGGTGGACGCTAGTGATCTGGCTCCCGGCCTGGGTCGGCCAGAACTCGGTGACCGGGTTCCGTCACGAGTCCGGCAGCGCGCGTGGGGGGCGTGGCCGCTGATGATGGCCTGGCCCACAAAGAACGCCACGAAGGTCGCGACTTCGCCCACCCGTAGTCGTATAAAGGGCTGAAGCAGTCCGCACTGCTCAGATATCCCGCTCAGGGCTCATGTCAGTGCTCAAATACGAAGCCGAATGCTCATCTAAATCGGTTTCCCTACAACGATGTAGGTTCTGAAAGGAGTTGTCCACCCGCGCTGCCGTGACCAGGGACGACGCGCGGTGTCTCATCATTTTGTCCCGGCGTTCGTCTCACCGTTCTGTCATTTTCTTCAAGATGACGCCTGATGAAGGCGGGGGATAGTGATCGGGAGCGGCGGGCCATAACCCGCGACGATCTCCCAGGCTGAGGGGCAGCTCACGATGAGCCGGTCGTTCGTGCGGATTCGTGCCGCTGCCGCTGTATAAGCGCAGGCAGCAGAGAACCGGCGAGGAGGCAGCCACGTCCCCACGCACCGGTCAGCCAGGAAGCGGACCTGCCGTGCGACCACAGGTTGAGCGCGTGGACCAGCTACCTCGTGAAGATGAGCGAAATCATCCTCGGCGGCGACGACAGACGCAGTCCGCACGGGTTTAGCTTGGCCATCCATCAAGCGATGCACGAAGGGCGACGAAGGATGGCAACCACGCGATCTGGCAGTCCGGCCTTTAGGTGCGTACGTCACGGAATCACTGCCGCATGCTGCCTGGGCCTCTTGGGCCTGCTCGCCGCCTGCACGGCTGGCAGGCCCGGCGGGGCCAGTGCTGCCGCGTCAACTCCCGCACCGCCGGTAACGCGCCAGGATGCCGGGCTGGTTACCCGGGACCGTTATGCGGGTCACGTCGAACCGGACGTGGCCGTCAATCCCCGCAATCCGCAGGACCTGCTCGGTGCGTGCCAGTTCGAGGTTGGCTCCCGGACCCGGCTGCCGGGCACCTTCGCCAGCTTCGACGGCGGGCGGACGTGGACCGACAACGGGCTGCTCACGCTCCCGGCAGGCTACGAGGATGGCGCAGACACGACCGTGGTCTTCGACGGCAGCGGCACCGGCTACGTGGTTGCTCTCCTGAGCCACGGCGGGGCCGGCTACGCGTCTCGAGTCACGCGAGGCGGCGCCTTCGTCTGGCGGACGACCGACGGCGGACGAAGCTTCGGCCCGCCAGTGCCCATCTATGTCGGCCCCGGCTTCCAGGATCATCCCTGGATTGCCTACGGTCCGTCCAGCCCAGAATCGCTGTTCATCGCCTGGACCAACCGCAACGGACTTGAATTTGCGGTCTCCCGTGATGGCGGCACCGCGTTCTCGGCACCGCACCTGGTAGTTCCCGGCAGTGCCCAGAGCACCCCAGTGGTGACCGTCGGCGGCACCGGCACCGTTCACATCTTCTACGAGGAACTCAGCAGGCCCGGCGAGCCCATCCGCCTTTTCGTCGTCAGCTCCGCCAACGACGGCCGGAGTTTTACGCGCGCCGAACTGATCGGATCTGCGCCGTGGCCACCCAGCGCCGGCGGCGGGCCAAAGGGCAACGCCAACACGCCCCCGCCTCTGCTCAGCGCAGCCGCCGATCCCGGCAGCACCCGCAGTGCCGTGGCCATCTCCGGGCTGGACCCGCGAGCGGGCCACCCCGTCATCTACCTGTGGCAGAGCACAGATACGAGCGGAGGCTGGCAAGGCCCCGGCCACCCCCTTTCTGGCGCAGCCGCGAGGATGACCCAGGTGCAGCCACAGATGATCTACATCGACCGTCGTCTGTACATCTCGTATTTCGCCATCACCCGGAGCGGACAAGTCATTGAGCAGCTGGCTCGGCAGACGGCCGCAGGCGACTTTCAGCCCCAGGCGCTGAGCGCCACACCATTCCGGGCCACCGGATTCATCGGCGACTACCAGGCGCTTGCCAGCAACGGGCAAACCGCTTATGCCCTCTGGAACGACGCCCAGTCAGGCCGACTCGAGATCATCGCCAGAACTTTCTCCGCCCGGTGAGGCCTCACGGGCACTCGGGCTTGTGCGGGCGCGCGGGGCGTAGCAGCAGTGCCGACCGCGGGTGCGAGCGAGCCGCGCCGCCTTGCCTGTGAGGCGTCACCTGAATGTCAGTGGTCCTGCGTCATCGGGTTGTCAGCGGTGTCGTCCTGCGTTTAGCGGCTTAGGCTGCCCGGCAGCTCGTGGCTACAGCCGACCCGAATCAGGCGGCAAAGGGCGCGGTATTTGGTATCGGCGTTCAGCCGGCTCGGAGGATCGGTCAAGGTTGCTCTCAGCACCCGTGACAACAATTGCGCCGCGGGTCGGCTCGCCAATGAGGTCCCCCCGGCGTCGGAGCGCTCCTCCGCCTCGGAGGGCGGCCCGAGCGGCCGGCGCCTGGTGGGGTCGTCAGTGCCGAGCCAGCGGACGGCGCCGCGGCGGGTCTGGACTACTGTCGGTTCGGCCACGAGATCTTGGGAACTGTAGGGTCTCACTTCGCGTGACATGTTGATCTTGTGCGACCTGTGAGTTCTCGGCTGTCTCACGACGATGTCACCAAGATCAGTCTCAAGGCCGTGTCACTTTTCTCGGCAGGGTGCGACTCCGCAGGCAACCTGACGAAGGTCTGCGGTCGCCGGGTTGGCTTGGAGCGGTCAGGTACGACGCCGACACCTGGCCGACCCCGTACGCGGCCATGACGAGTTGTACCCGTTCCCTCGCGCCAGGGCTTGGCCACCGTCGGCTGGCAGGAACCTCCACGGCTGCCGTCCTTCGCGTCCCCATAGGAAGCAGCGCGGCACGTCTCGACGATCGGTTCTAGGTCGGGTCATGGCTTGACACCGCGGGCGCGTCGAGCTCGTAGCCGGTCAGCGAGAGCTCAGGAAAGAAATCAGCGAACAGCAACCGGGCGAGCTCTGACCGCGACTCTGCCAACTGCTGGCCCCAACCGTGTCACGGAAGGCCCGGCCCGTCTGGTCGCAGATCCATCCCGGCGTGTTGCCACCTACGACGCCAACTGACTCAAGGCCTGCTCTGCGGTCGGTCGAAGCCAAAGGGAGCGGCTGGCGCGGCGGGGGAGAAAGTACGAGACAAGATGTACCGGCGCGTAGCGAACCCGCGAACGTGAGCATTCCTCGCTGTCATGTGGACAGATGCCCAAGATCTACCCAGTGACGAACACGAGGTTAGTTACAGGCGTCACGGATAGTGACTGAGCATCGCCGATCGTCGGGCTGCCATCACACCTTTAACGCCGAGTATTTGCTTTACGCCGTGCGGTCTTGCGGGGTTGGTTGTCTCCCGCAAGACCGCACCAGATCTGACGCAGGTCGTCGCAGCGTGGCGTCGCCTAAGCCGCGCGCTGCCGGCGGCGGACGGCCCAGTAGCACAACCCGCCGAGGCCGACCGCGAGCACCAGATACAGAGCTGTCTCGGCCGATTGCAGTTCCCAGTACCGGCTCGCGGGCTGGTAGCTGACGGCGACCTTGATGCCGTGCCGGAGGAGGCATGATGAAAAGCCGTCGGGGTAACTGATCGACGGGCTTTCGCAAGCCGACGGCGCACTGGTCACTGTCTGGCCTGCCGCGCCGACCGCCCTGTCGCCGAGGATCCAGGCGCCAGGCTGGCCGCTGATGCCGAGTACCTGGATGGGGGAGGGTTGCCCTCCGCCGATTGTTGCGCTGCCTAGCTGCACCGCGCTGATGGCAGGGGTCTGGACGGGCGGGATGAGATGCGGCCGGACGAGCATGGGCACCAGTACCTGGATGGCGACGAAGACGGCGAGGGTGACCGCCATGGCGGGTATCGTGCGGCGGAGCAGCAGGCCGGCTGCGGTCCCGAGGGTGAAGGCGAACGCGGCGTAGCCGAGCGGGACGATCCCGTGGGTGCTGAACAGGGGGGCGGAGAACCGGCTGACGCTCAGCGCGTTCTGTCCGGCCTGGCTGGCTGCCTGAAACAGCGGGCTGGTCCACCAATAGATGAGCAGGCTGGTCAGGCCTACGGTCAGTATCGCGGCGCCGCCGATCAGGCCGAGCTTGACGGTGGCCCACCGGGCGCGGGTGACGCTCTGGCTCCAGGCCAGCCGGAAGGTGCCTGAGTCGAGCTCGCGGGCGATGAGGGGGGCACCCCAGAACAGGCCGATGACCGCGGGCACCAGGTACATGATCCCGATGCCCGCCCAGTAGACCTTGCCGGTGTAGCTGGCCTGTACCGAGGTGATGAACCTGCTTGCGTCGGTGGCGCAGCCAGTGTGGCAGGCGGCCAGGCCGGCGCTGGTGTACAGCGACAGCAGGGCGGGCCTGGTTGCGGCGAGGGCGGCCGCCAGCGCGAGCAGCGCCGCGGCGGCGGCGATCGCTGAGGGGCGGAACTGCCGCCAGGTCATCCAGATCATCGCTGTGCCTCCAGAATCGCGGTGGTGCGGGCGGTGCCGCCCATGTAGGCGAGCACCAGCTGCTCCAGGTCGACGGGATCAGCGGCGAGAGTCTCGTCGATGATGGGTGCGGTGCTGCGGACCAGGAACGTGGACTGCCTGTCGGTGTGGCTTTCGGTGATGACCTGGACGCCGGGCGGCAGGGACGTGGCGTCGCGGCGCCGGCCGGTGACCAGATGGTGGCTGGCCAGCAGCTCCGCTATCGGGCCGTCGAGCAGCACCCGGGAGCCGGCCAGCACGACGAGGTAGTCGCAGACGTCTTCGAGGTCGCCGATCAGGTGCGAGGACATGATGACGCTGAGCTCGCGCTCGGCGGTGGCGGCCGTCAGGGCCTGCAGGAACTCGTGCCGGGCCAGCGGGTCGAGGCTGGCGATGGGCTCGTCCAGGATCAGCAGCTCGGGCCGCTTGGCAAGCCCGAGGGTCAGCGCCAGCTGGGCCCGCTGGCCGCCCGACAGCCTGCCCGCTTTCTTCCGCGGGTCCAGCCCGAGATCGGCGATCCGCCGGGCCGCCAGCGCGCCGTCCCAGCCCGGGTTGGCGCGGGCGCCGAACCGCAGATGGTCGGCCACGCTCAGGCCGGCGTAGGTCGGCGTGCCCTGCGCCACGTAGCCGATGCGCGCCAGCTGCGCCGGGCTGTTGGGGGCCGGCCCGCCCAGCACCTCGATGCTGCCGGTGCTCGGGCCGAGCAGGCCGGTCATCAGGCCGATCAGCGTCGACTTGCCAGCGCCGTTCGGGCCCACCAGGCCCACGACGCTCCCGGCCGGGATGCTGAGCGTGCACTCCGACAACGCCCAGTGCCGCCCGTACCGCTTGCCCAGACCGCTAGCGGTCACCGCGGAAGTAGTCATGCTGCCTGCTCCTCGACGATCCGGGGCCCGACGACCCGCTGGAAGATGGCCTCGATGCTGTCCAGCGCCGTATGTCCGCTGCTCATGACGTTCCTTCCGGTATCGGTGCTGTCGGGCGTCAGAGGCTGGATCGCACCAGCCCGGCGGCTACGCTAGGTGCACGGGCGCTGGCCGCGATATACGGCTGGGCGGTGTTCTGGAGGTGTATCTAGGTACACCCCTGGGCCGGGGGCCAGCGTCACTGCGTGACTGGCCGGCCGGCCTGCACACTGGGCAGAGATCAGCAGGCGGCCCGGCGAAGGGAGCCAGTCATGGAAGGCGGCCCGCACACCGGGGACGAGCGGAACGCGCAGCGCATCCGTCGCGGGCGGTGGGCGTGGATTGGCGCGGGCGCTGACGCGGCTGCCAGGGGGGTGGCGTTTTGCGCCCTGATGCTGGCCGGGTTCTGCCTGGTGCTGGCGCTGCTGCTGCCGCTGTTCCTGGCCGGCCTCGGGATCAGCCTGCTGGTGGACGGTCCGGACCACGGGGGCGAAGGGCAGGCGGTGGCCATCCGGGTGGCACCGTTCGCCGGGCTCGCCGTCAGCCTGCTGCTGATCCCGGCCATTGCGCTGGGCATGCGCCAGCTGGCGATCCTGACCCGGCGGCTGTGCGGGCAGTGGTGTGCGGTGTCGATCGCCGATCCCTACCGCCCGGCGCCTCGTGATACGCAGCTCGGCTTGACCGGGCGGCTGCGGTGGCGGCTGGGCGATCCCGCCGGGCGGCGGGATGCCCTGTGGTTCACGGTGAACGCGTCCGGGGGCTGGGTGCTGGCCGCAGCACCGGGCGGGCTGATCATTTATGGCCTGCTTTGCCTTCTTGACGCTGGCCGCCTTGACGCTGGCCGCTGGCCACTCCAGCAGGGCTCCCTGCTCGCCCTGGGAAACCACCCGCGGCTGATGCTTTTCGCGGTGGGCCCGGCGTGCATCGCATTCGGGCTGTGGGCGGCCCCCTGGCTGCTGCGCGGCTACGGGATGCTGGCCCGGACGATGCTGGCGCCCAGCGGCCAGGCCGAACTGGCGCTACGCGTCGCGCACCTGGCCCAGACCCGGGCCGACACCATCGACACCGGGGCAGCGGAGCTGCGCCGGATCGAACGAGACCTGCACGACGGCGCGCAGGCCCGGCTGGTCGCGATGGGCATGACCCTCGACGCCGCCGGCCAGTTGCTGGACGACGACCCGTCCGCGGTACGGGCGCTGCTGGCCGAGGCCCGCGAGTCCTCCGTGAAGGCGCTGGCCGAGCTGCGGGACCTGGTGCGCGGCATTCACCCGCCGGTGCTGGCCGACCGCGGCCTGGCCGAAGCCGTCCGGGCGCTGGCGCTGGACACGCCGCTGCGGGTCCATTTCATCAGCGAACTGCGGGGCAGGCCGCCTGCGCCGGTGGAGTCGGCCGCCTACTTCGCGGTCAGCGAGCTGCTGGCCAATGTCTCCAAGCACGCGCACGCCGCCCAGGCCTGGGTCGACCTGCGGCACCACGGCGAGATGCTGCGGATCGGGGTCACCGACGACGGGAGCGGCGGCGCGGATCCGGCCCGCGGCACCGGGCTGCGCGGCATCGAACGCCGCCTCGCGGCGTTCGACGGCGTGCTCGCGGTGTCCAGCCCGCCGGGCGGCCCTACCGTGGTGAACATGGAGATCCCGTGCGCGTTGTCATCGCCGAAGACCACTTCCTGCTGAGGGACGGCCTCACCCGGCTGCTGCAGGCGCACGGCCTGCAGGTAGTCGCGGCGGTGGACAACGGCGACGACCTGCTCGCCGCGGTCACCGCGCACAAGCCCGACGTGGCCATCGTGGACGTGCGCCTGCCACCAACCTTCACCGACGAGGGACTGCGCGGCGCGCTGGCAGCCCGGGCCACGGTGCCCGGCCTGCCGGTACTGGTGCTGTCGCAGTACGTAGAGCAGATCTACGCCCGCGAGCTGCTGACCGGCGGCACCGGCGGCATCGGCTACCTGCTCAAGGACCGGGTCCTCGACGGCGCCCAGTTCATCGACGCCGTGCGCCGCGTAGCCCGCGGCGGCACCGCGATGGACCCCGAGGTGATCGCCCAGCTGCTAGACCGCAGCGCGGCAGGCGGCGCGCTAGGGTCGCTCAGCCCCCGCGAGCGCGAGGTGCTCGAAATGATGGCCGAAGGCCGCTCCAACACGGCCATCGCCCAGCGGCTCTTCATCACCGAGCGGGCCGTCGCCAAACACAGCGCTTCCATCTTCCTCAAACTGAACCTGCAACCCTCCGACGACGACAACCGGCGGGTGCTCGCCGTACTGGCCTACCTCGGCCGCTGATTAAGCCCGGCATCGTCCCGACCGGGAGCACCGCTCACGCAGGAACAGCCTCGCTAAATCGGCTCCCTACGAGCAACCCGGAGGTCTGTCCGGCACCGACGCTTACCAGTGGCTGCTCATCCCCGACCAGCCCGATCCAGCCCGCGGGGTCACCTGGCGCGAACTCAAAGCCGACGGCTCCCGTGACCGGCTCGCAGAGCGCGCAAGCGACAAGCTCCGCCAGTCCGACCTGCTGCGGGTCGTGCACGACGCCCGCAACATCAGTGACATCGTGACTACGGTCCTACAGCTGTCCGGAGAAGCTTGGGAGGCACTCCGGCGTGTCTCACGGAAATGTCGTATGCGCCACCCGTGCGACACTGGCCGTGAGATTACGTCGCGCGGCGTGAGACCCTACAGGAACGATCGCCTAAATAGGTGCCATGTCGACGAACCTGCTGTAGTGGCCCTGGAACGCGACCGTCACAGTCGTGGTCGGGCCGTTTCGATGCTTGGCCACGATGAGATCTGCCTCGCCCGCGCGCGGCGACTCCCGCTCGTAGGCGTCCTCGCGGTGAAGCAGTATCACAACGTCCGAATCCTGTTCAATGCTGTTGTGGACTGCTATTCCGTCGGCAATGAAGTTGTGTTGGCCCAGGACCGTGGCGTCGTAAACATCTAGCAGACCCAATGGCTCAACTGCCACAATCTCGTCCCAAAGAACGTCATTCGTGGCGACCAATTCCAGGTCGGCGTCGTCCAGCAAGGCAGCCACCTTCGCTAGTCTTCCTCGGCTCGGTGACTGCTTCTCAAGACCACTAGCGCTGAATTGGGCGCCTATGGAGGCGGCGAATTGCCGATGTGACACCTGCGGTTCGCCAAGCGCGGCGCGTACTCGCCGCCATACGTCGGACGGGATGGTGTCAACGTTGGGATTCGTCGCGATGCTAGCGAGGATCGAAAGCAGCCGCTGACACTGCTCAGCCCGAGCGCCGTAGGCCCCGATCTTGGCCAAGAACGTCAACTGGTCTTCGCGGCCTGAGACGTCGAGCGTGAACTCCGGGCGGTGCAGACCGGGCGTGACGTCACGAATTCGGCTGTTAATCGAGAACCGGCGCAGCAGGCTTGCGACATCGTCCAGGAGGCGGCGACTGGTCGAGTCAAAGTAGATACCCCCTCCTCGCTGCTTGCGGTCAATTGTCACCGAGCCATCGTTGGCCCAAAGATGGCGCAGGAAGAGCGCCACCTGGTCGTCCGGAAGCCTGAAGATCTCGTCCGGCACGAACTTCTCGTGCGAGCGGAGCCCGGACAAGCCAAGATCCTCAAGCCAGCTGGCAATCGGATTGCGACGCCCGCGCGCCAGCCGGTACGGGGCGGCCAATCTCAGCGTGTTCACGCGTGCGGCTGGAGAGCAGTCGCGGACCGCGGTGACTCCGAAATGTTGTGCCGCTGCCGTAACAGCAGCGAGACTGGCCTCGTCGGCGCTCGCATATCGGAGCGGCTGATTCTTGACGAATGAGCCCGCACCGAGCAGGTGAGCCAGCAGAACCACCCGGTCCTCCGGCCATGGCGCTTGATTGGTGGGCGGCGGAACCAGACGCGGCGCCCCAATGCGCGAGCCGACCGGGAGCTCCGCTAGCGGAATCCAGCCATCAAGGGTCAGGAACCGGTGATTTCCGGTGGCCTCGATGTGCCGACCAGAGGCCAGGCGCAGCAGGTAAGTCTCCTTCTGACCAGTCGCGAACACGTGGCTCATGGTTGCCTTGACATACTTCAAGCGCTCGTCCAGCGACCAGACAGGGATGTCACGCTCGCCCGCCGCTAGCAGATCTCTGAGCGCGACTTCCTGGTTGGTGTCGGCCCGCACGACTCTGGTTGACGCGGTAAGGCAGCCGCTCTCCCTGAGGTCGGCCAGCAATGGGCGCTTGTCCGTGCGCAACTCGGGCCCGCGGTTGAGCTGAGCAAGCGCGACCACCGGCACGTTGAGTTCCTTGGCGAGCAGCTTCAGCGATCGCGACAGCTCAGACACCTCCTGCTGCCTGTTCTCGACCCGCTTAGGCGAGCTCATCAGCTGCAAGTAATCGACGACCACAAGGCGCAGGTCGTTGCGCTGCTTCAGCCGACGGCATTTAGACCTGATTTCCATCATCGACATGTTGGGCGAGTCATCGATGAACAACGGCGCGTCCACGACCTCGCTCATCCGCCGCGCAAGCCTGGTCCAGTCGTCCTCGCTCAGCTGGCCAGTACGCATTGCGTGCAACGGCACCCGTGCCTCGGCAGACAGCAGCCGCATTGTGATTTCATTCCGGCTCATCTCCAGGCTGAACAACACCGAAGTCATCCCGGCCTTCACCGATGCCGCACGGCAAATGTCCAATGCAAGGGCCGAATTGTGCGTCGGGATCATGGACCTGCTCACCAGGTACAGGTGGTCATTGCTGTCCACCTGAACGCACCGGACGGGCACTGATTGCGTGCAGCGCACATCGACGATGTAACGGCTGGTTTGCTCCCGCTTCCAGGACTGCCGGGCTATTAGTGCCTTGCGTGGCAGGCGCGCCAGCGGTAGGTCCGTCGGAACGATGACTTCCCACGACTCCCGCGAAAGGCGCCCGACCCGAAGCCGACCGGGCCGGCGATGTACGGACGGAACACAGCCCAAGCTGGCGACGAGCTCAGCGAACCCGTCAATCAACGGCTTGGCTGAGTTCGTGAACCTGTAAGCCCCGTGTCCGTCGACGCAGCCGCCGGTGTCGACAAGCCCTTGGACGAGAGCTAGTCGCTGCAGGAAGGAGCCTCGCATGTAGATGTCAGGGATGCAGGCGACTCGTCCGTCGCCACTTCTGTCGCCGTCGCCAAGCAGGGAACCGACGATGTAAGGATCGAGCGGCAGTCGAGCGTCCGGGAGATCAAGTGGCTTAGCAGTCGGGATCGCATGATTGTGCTCGCTGCGAACGCGCAAAGTTCGTGCTATGTCCTCGGTTGTACGAGGGACTATCTTGACCGCTGACGCTGCAGGCCGGACGCGACTGCATTGCTGCTCCACGGCAACCGCTGTCCGGCCAAGCGAGGATGCTACCTCTGCCGACGACAAACCTGCAGAGCGCATGCTCCTCTGCTCGCGATCTTCAGAGCTGTCATTCTTGCGCGGCGATCGGGTCGAGTCCCAGGATGGCCAGTCCGCGGGGTAACTGGGACTGCCCTGCTGCCGGTGGTAGTCGTAAGCCTTACGTGCATTGCTGTCCCAGGTAATCCATTGGTGCTGCCCGTCAGCGACAACGACCTCTCCCGAGGAGAACTCGACCTCGTAGCACGGACGGCCGGTCAGGACGTCCGTAGCGGCGACGACTTGAGTTGGCCGGCCGTCGGCGCCCAGCAGCCAGTCGCCGACCTGAACTTCGCCCATCGTTGTCCAGCCCGTTGGCGTTGGCAGCGGCGTGTCCAGCGCCAGCGCCTTGCCCATTGCAGGCCTCGCCGCGATGACGACCATCTGGCCCGGGTGCAGGCCGTTGGTCAGCGCGTCCAGGTCGGCGAACCCAGTCGGCACGCCTGCCAGCGTGCCGCCGCGGCTGCCAATCGCCTCGATCTCATCGAGCGCGCCGGGCATGATCTCTGCCAGTGGCAGGTAGTCCTCGGTGACGCGGCGGTCAGTCACGCCGTAGATTTCCGCCTCGGCCCTGTCCACCAGGTCGTCAGCGTCGCCGTCGCCGGTGTACCCGAGCTGCACGATCCGGGTGCCGACCTCGACCAGCCGGCGCAGGATGGCCCGTTCGCGCACGATGCGCGCGTAGTAACCGGCGTTCGCCGCGGTCGGGACCGATGCGATCAGCGTGTGCAGGTACGGTGCGCCGCCGACCCGTGCAATGTCACCGCGCCTGGTCAGCTCCGCAGCCACCGTCACCGCATCGGCAGGCTCGCCGCGGCCGTATAGGTCGAGAATGACATCGTGCACAAGCTGGTGGGCCGGCCGGTAATAGTCATGCGCCTTGATCACGTCGAGCACGTCGGAGATGGCATCCTTCGACAGCATCATGCCGCCCAGCACGCATTGTTCAGCCGCGAGGTCGTGCGGTGGCATGCGCTCGAATTCCCCGCCGCGCGGCACAATCTCCGCAACGCTCACCGGCGCACCTCCCCGTTGCCACGCCAAAACCAGATCCGATGCTGCGCCCAACTGACAACTAAGAGCCGCCAATCCAGCAACGGCCGGCACTCAAGTCGGGCCAGTTCTAATCAGCACTGTTCTATCGAACGCCTCCGACAGTCTCCAGCCACTTCGGTCAGCCGTCGACTCATGGTGTGCACAGCCCTGTGGACAGGCTGTGCAGACACGCCGCGAGCGCTGTGCGCAGCCTGGGGACACTACTGTGGAGGAGGCTTCACTATTGGTTCAATTAGGGCCGCTGCCTGCAGGAACGTTCTGCACGGGCTGTGCATACAAGATTTTTTGAACACCAGAGAACGTGCACGCCGCAGGTAAGTTATCCACACTAGGAATTTGACGTCCAACGTCACCCTCGAAGGTTGCCGGGCCAGGATCGGGCGGCAACCAGATCTGCCCGTTTGCCAGGCGCGGCTCGCGCAGCTCGACTACAGTTCGAGTGTGTGTTCGAAGACCTGGCCGGCGGCCCGGCCGGTACCATCGGCGACGGATGTCGCCACCCGGCTTACAAGTGCCATCGACGAGCTGGCCGCCGCCGCCGACCGGGACGGCTCCGGCTGCCTGCAACTCGCCGACCGGCTGGCCCGCACCTGGGGCATGATCACCGCAGAAGATCCGGAGCTGGCCTCGCGTGCGGCCCGATACTGACCTCGATAGCCAGGCAGCAGAAACGCGGTCAGGCTCGGGCCGATGCTGCCCGGTTCCCCGGGTGCCACCGCGCGGCCTTCCTGTCGGCCAGCACTTGGTGGACCACGTTACGTCCCGGAATACCGGTAACCCCGCCACCGCCATGAGTGGATGAGCCGGCCTGGTACAACCCGCGAACGGGAGTTCGCAGGTCTGCGTAGCCTGCGGCCGGGCGCGCATGGAACATCTGACCCAGGGTCAGCTCCCCGTGGAAGATGTTTCCGCCTACCAGGCCGTACTCCTGCTCCATGTCGCGTGGGCCGATCACCTGGCGGTGCAGGACCGAATTAGTGAAGCCGGGCGCGACAGCCTCCATCCTGGCGACGACACGATCGGCATAGGCGGCCAGGGCGCCAGCGTCGGTGTGCTCGTTGTAGGTGTGCGGCACCCACTGAGTGAACAACGACACGATGTGCTGCCCGGGCGGCGCCAGTGAATCATCGAAGACGCTCGGAATGCAGATGTCGGCGAAGGGCACTTCGGAAGGCCGGCCCGCGGCCGCGTCCTGATAGGCATTCTCCAGGTCATCCAGGCTCTCGGCCAGGACGATGGTGCCGCCATGGACCTGCGGGTCGAAGACCGGGTGGCTGGCGAAGACCGGCAGCCGGTCAACCGCGAGATTGATCTTCACAGTGCCGCTGCGGGAATGCCAGCCGCGGATGTCGGCGACGAAGTCCGCCGGCAGAGCCGCGGGATCGAGCAGGTCAAGGAAAGAAATCTTCGGGTGCGCGGTGGTGATCACGACGGCAGCGTCGATCTCCTCGCCGCTGGCCAGGCTCACACCGATGGCACGGCCGCCGCGGGTCCTGATCTGGGCGACCTGGGTGCCGGTGCGGATCTCCGCGCCGAACGATCGGGCTGCCGCCGCAACTGCGGCCGTAACGCCGCCCATGCCGCCCCTGGGGAATCCCCACGCACCCGCCTGCCCGCCTGCGTCGCCTAGGTGATGATGCAGCGTCACGTATGCGCTGCCAGCCGAGCGCGGTCCGGCCCAGGTTCCGATGACGCCCGAAACTGATAGCAGTCCGCGCAGCGCGTCGCTCTCAAAGTAGCCGTCAAGCAAGTCAGCGATGCTGCCCGTCAGCAGCCTGGTGATGTCCACGGCCGCGCGGGTGTTCACTTTCCTCAGGTGGCGCAGGAGGAGCCCTTGGCGCAGCAGATCCTGCGGCCGGCGCGAGCCAAGCCGCGGCGGGATCTCGGTCAGCATCGGCCCGAGGATCGCACCGATGCCCGACATGTGCGCCTCGTAGCGCTCATAGGCTGCCGCGTCATGCGCGGAGAACTTGGCGATCTCAGCCCGCCGCTTCGCGGCATCGTGCGGCAGCCGCAGGTAGCGGCCGTCTGCCCGCGGCGCGAAGTACGGACCCTGCGGGAATACGTGATAGCCGTGCTTCAGCAAGCCCAGGTCGCGGACAAGGTCCTGCGGTAGGAGCGAGACCACATACGAGAGCGACGTGACGGTGTAGTCCGGTCCGAACGGATGCTCGCTGACGGCGGCGCCGCCCACGATGTCCCGACGCTCGCACACGACCGTGCTGAGTCCTGCCCTGGCCAGGTAGGCCGCCGCGACGAGCCCGTTATGGCCACCGCCGACAATTACGACATCCCGGCTGCCTGCCATAAAGCTGGGAATCCCGTCAGCTCGAACGTTGGTGGGATAGGTGTCGCCAGCACGACACCTATCCCGCCAATGACGACGATCCGGCCAATCGCTGGACCGCTGCTGGGCGGGCCGGCCTTCAACTGGCGGCGACCTCGACTTCGAGGGTCGCGCTCACCTCTGGATGCAGGCGGACCGCCACCTGGTGCGAGCCAACGGTCTTGATCGGGTTCTTGACCTCGATCTTGCGCTTGTCGAGTTCGGGACCGCCAGCGGTCCGTACCGCGGCAGCGATGTCGGCGGTCGAGATCGAGCCGAACAGGCGCCCGCCGCTGCCGGCCCTGGTCTGCAGCCTGACCCGGAGACCGGACAGCCGGGCGGCTGCCTCCCGCGCGTCGTCCAGGCCGCGGATCTCGCGCGCCGACCGGGCGCGCTTGATCAGCTCAATCTGCTTTTCGGAGCCGCGAGTCCAGGGCATCGCCAGGCTGCGCGGGACGAGGTAGTTGCGGCCGTATCCGGCCTTGACCTCGACAACGTCCCCGGGCGCGCCCAGACCGGTTACTTCCTGGGTCAAGATGAGCTTCATCGGCTTGCCGCTCATGGCGTCAGTTACCTCCCTCGGCCTAGCGAGCCGTGCTCGTGTACGGCAGCAGCGCCATCTCGCGTGCGTTCTTAATCGCGGTGGCGACGTCGCGCTGGTGCTGCGTGCAGTTCCCGGAAACCCGCCGCGCGCGGATCTTGCCGCGGTCGGAAATGAACTTCCGCAGTAGCCCGGTGTCCTTGTAGTCGACGCGGGTCACCCTCTCCTGGCAGAAAAGGCAGACCTTCTTCTTGGGCTTGCGGATCGGTGGCTTGGCCATCGTGGTGCTCCTTCGCAGTCCCGGCGAATGGCCGGGATGGTAGGCAGAGCCCCGCCTGCGGCGGGGATGGTCGGTTCGTTACTAGTTATTCGACACTTGTCAGAACGGCGGCTCGTCGGAGAACCCGCTATCACCAGCCGGGTCAGCGGCCCACGGGTCATCGCTCGTGCGAGCGGCGCCCCCACCATACCCGCCCTGGCCACCAGCGCCGGACTGGCCGCCGCCGAAGCCGCCGCCGTTCGACCTGGTTGACTTGCTGACCTTGGCTGAAGCGTTCCGCAGGGACGGGCCGACTTCGTCGACCTCGATCTCATACACGGTTCGCTTCTCGCCCTCCTTGGTCTCGTACGACCGTTGCCGGAGGCGCCCCGAGACGATGACGCGCATGCCGCGCTGAAGGCTCTCGGCTACGTTTTCCGCCGCCTGCCGCCACACGTTGCAGGACAGGAACAGCGAATCGCCGTCCTTCCACTCGTTGGTGGTCCTGTCCATGTACCTGGGCGTGGATGCGACCCGGAAGGTAGCTACCGCCTGTCCGGTCGGGGTGTAACGAAGCTCCGGATCACTGACGAGGTTGCCGATGATCGTGATGGTGGTGTCGCCTGCTGCCATCGGGGTACTCCCGCTTGCTCGGGTCGGGGTTAATGTCGAGCTGACCAGCCGTGACCGGGCTTAGTGCAGGTCAGGCCGCAGAATCTTGGTCCGCAGGACCGCCTCGTTCAGGTTGAGCTGGCGGTCGAGCTCCTTGACGGTGTCTGGCTCCGCCACCAGGTCGATGACGGTGTAGATGCCCTCGGACTTCTTGTCGATCTCATAGGCCAGCCGACGGCGACCCCATACGTCTACCTTCTCGACGGTTCCGCCGGCCGACGTGACAACGGTGAGGAACTGGTCGAGTGACGGCTGTACGGTGCGCTCTTCAAGAGAGGGATCAAGGATGATCATCATCTCGTACTTGCGCATAGGCTTACGTGCCTCCCTCGGACTCTGGCGGTCACGGTATTTCCGTGACAGGAGGAGCCGCGCCCGCCGGGCCGAGTACATCCGGTCCCGCCGTCCTGCGCGGCGCCGCTAGCTTACCAGCGGGCTGCGACAGTCCTGGCCCGTACTGGCCACCCTGATGGCTGGCCAGTAGTTCATGCCGGTTTGGGTATGCGCGAACCATGTCCCAGCGGTGACGCGCCGGCCGAGCATGCACCCGCCAAGGTTGCCCGAGCCGATGGTTTCCTTCTGGCGCCGTCGGCGAGACACTAATGCCAGCAGTCACAGGAGCGATCCACATTCGTCGTTGGGAGTAACTGTGCCCGAGGCCATCAGCACGCAGACTCAGAGCCGCTCACGGACTCAGAGCCGCCAGCAGCGGCTGACTCTCAACAGCGACGGCGAGCGCCATCTCTTACTGAATGCCGTCGCTATCTTGACCCTCGTCGCCGGTGCAGCAGCCTTCCCGCTCGGCCTCATCGTCAAGGACCACTTGCTCGCGAGCATCGTCGGCATGGCTGCCTTTGGGGTGGGGCTGCTCGCCCAGCTGTACTCCGCCACCAGGGAACAGCGCATCGTCATCATGGCCGGGGTCGTGGCCGGTTTCGTCGGGATGGGCCTCGGCATCGCGCACGGCGGTTTCGGCTAGACGACGCGGGTGCTAACCGAGCCTCGCGGCCCGGTGCGCTGCTGGCCGCCGCCACCGGGCCGTCAGTGCCTGGCGATACGCTCGGCAGATGACCCGGATCGGAGCACATCTGCATGAGGGCGACCCGCTAGATCAGGCGAAGGCGCTCGGTGCCGACGCCGTGCAGTTTTTTCTCGGTGATCCGCAAGGCTGGAAGGCACCGACATTTCCCCGTGAGCCCGCGGACTTGCGGGCCGGATTCGAGGCCGCCGACATCGCCGGTTACGTCCATTCGCCGTACGTCATCAACGTCGCGTCGCCCAACAACCGGATCAGGATTCCCAGCCGGAAGCTACTCGAGCAGCAGCTCACGGCCGCTGCCTCCGTTGGCGCTAAGGGCCTTATCGTCCACGGCGGATATGTCACCGCGGGCGCCGACCTGCAAGAGGGCTACGAGAGCTGGCGGAAGGCGGTTGAGCGGATCGACAGGCCGCTGCCCATGCTGATCGAGAACACCGCCGGCGGTGATGGTGCGATGGCTAAGGGTCTCGAGGCCATTGCCAGGCTGTGGGACGCGATAGCCGATGCCGCCGAGGGCGGCGGCGAAGTCGGCTTCTGTTTGGACACCTGCCACGCATTCGCCTCAGGCGAGGACCTGGCCGGCCTGGTGGACCGGATCAAGGCCATCACCGGCCGGATCGACCTCGTGCACTGCAACAATTCGCGGGACGAGTTCGGGTCTGGCCGGGACCGGCACGCCAACCTTCAGTCCGGCCAGATCGATCCAGCTCAGCTCGTCGACGTCGTCCGTGCCGCGGGTGCGACCGCGATCTGCGAGACGCCCGATGCCGGGGGCGACGTGCGATGGCTGCGCGGCCAGCTCAGCTAGCCAGGTCTTGACAGGTAGCCCTGGTCAGAACAGCTAGCGCTGTCTTAACAGACGCTGGTTCAGCAGGGCCTGGTGCACCTTGATCGCGAGTTGCTGCGGCGTCAGGACGACAACCGGCCGGATCAGCGCGGTCGTGGTCGCCTGGCCGGTGCCTGCGCCGCCTTGGGCACCGGGCGGCGGCGTACAGGCAGGGCCGATCGGCGAGCAGGAGGAAGTGGGCGTCGGAGTCGGCGTCGGAGTCGGCGACGGGCTCCGGCACGGCTGACCGTGACCCTGGCACGTCGGCGACGGCGTCGGCGACGGACTCCCGCTGCACGGCTGACCGAAACCGCCCTGGCACGTCGGCGTCGGCGACGGGCAAGATGGCTGACCGAAGCCGCCGTGCTGGCAGCCCGGGCATTGCTGGTCGTGGCCATGACCATTGCCATTGCCCATTGCCCTGGCCCGGCTGACCGCAGGCGTTCTTCTTCGGCTTGGGCTTGACCTGGACCCACTTCTGGAATCCGGTGAAATTCGGCGGAGGCAGCTGATCTACAGGCAGGCTAGCGAATTGGGTCGACATGAACTGATGCCAGATCGTGGCCGACCAGGTACCGCCGTAGCCGCCGTTCTCGGCGGTATCGTTCGGCAGGTTCGGCAGCACCCCCAGCGACTGGCTGTTGGCCTGGCTGTTCTGTTGGTTGGTGTACATGGTGACCGCTAGCGAGTACTGCGGAATCGCGCCAATGAACCAGGCGTCCTGCGCGGTGTTGGTGGTACCAGTCTTCCCGATCACCGGCCGGTCCCAGGCGGCCGCGGGGTAGGCAGTGGCGCCTGGGTAAGTAGCGGTGTTGTCAAACGACAAGGCATAGTCCTCGTCGGCTGCCTGCGCTGGCGTTAGCACCGGTCGCGCCAGAACAGGCTTGGTGAGCACCTTGCTTCCTTGCATGACCTTGGAAATCACGTGCGGCCGCAAGTAAACGCCGTCGTGGGCCAGCGTCGCGAACGTACTCGCCTGCTCCACCGCAGTGAGTTCAGCGCCAGCGGGCCCGAGAGCCAGCGTGATCGAGCCTGGGGTGCCACCTTTGCTGGTGGGAGCGCATTCGGCCCGAAGTAACTGCTCGGCATGCGCAAGATCGTTCTGGCCGTAGAGGTTGAACTCGGTCTTTCCCACGCCCAACTTACCGGCCATGGTCAGGATGTTCTGATCGCCAACCCGGTGCGCGAGGTCTTCGAATGCCGTGTTCGACGAGACAGCTGCCGCTTCCGGCGGATGAATAGCACCGAAGGAATAGTCCGAGGAATACCAGTAGCCCGTTGGCCCGAGCGAACTCAGGCAAGCATTCTGGCCCCTGACGATAGACAGTGTCTTGGGCATCGTGTCAGGTGGCACGCAGAGCGGAGAGAAGCCGTTCAGGATGCTGTTTTGCGTGTTCATCTGCTGGCTTACAGCCGTGGCCAGGACGTATGGCTTGAATGACGATCCGGCCTGGTGCGGCGTCTCGGCCGTATTGTCCCAGCACTGCAACAGGGTGCAGTGTTTGATGCCTACCCCGGGTCCGCCATAAATTGCCAGGATGGCGCCGTTCCGCGGGTTCTCAAGCACAGCACCAACGTGAGCGTACGCCGGGAACGCATGGCCGAGCGACTTCATCTCCTTCTTGACCTTGGCCACGGACTGGTTGAGGCGCTCGATCATCCGCAAGCTGAAGGTCGTAGTGATCTTCAGGCCGTCAGTCTCTATCTGGTGCAGGGTCAGGCCGTAAGTGCTCTCGAGCTCCTGCTGCACCATTTCCTTCAGGTAATAGCGAAAGCCATTGGTACCAGAGTTCGAGCCTGGCGGCTGAACTTTTATTGCCTTGGCAAATGCCTTTTCCGCCTGCGGCAGGGCGCAGTTCGCGCAGAGGGCATTCGCCTGCTGCGCGGTTATCGCATTGTCGGTGACCATTCCGTTCAGCACATACTGCCAGCGGCTCACCAGGTATTGATAGCCGATCCCGGTGCCCGGGTACGGGCTGAGCACAGCAGGGTTATTCGGCATCGCAGCGAGCATTGCCGCCTGAGCCAGCGTGAGCGTGGTGCCCGGCTTGGCGAGGTTGATGCCAAAGTACTGCAGGGCGGCGGCCCCGACGCCGTAGGTGGTCGGGCCGAACGGAGCGGTGTTCAGGTACTGGGTGAGAATCCAGGACTTGGATCGTTCGTGCGCAATCTTGATCGCGACGAGTACCTCATCGATCTTGTACTTAATCGACTGCGAACTTGCCACGCTGGACAGGCTCTGGTAGTAGCCCTTGACATACTGCTCGGTGATCGTAGAGGCGCCTTGCAGGGTGCCGCCACTGCCAAAGAGGTCGTTCTTGGCGGCGCGGAGAATCCCAGTCAGCGAGACCCCGCCCTCGCTGTAGAAATGCCTGTCCTCGGCCGCGATGATGGCTTGGTTCATCACGCTGGGGATCTGCTGGGTGGTCAGCACCTGGTGGTTGTAGCCGTTGGTGAACGTGCCGAGCAGCTTTCCGTTACTGAAGTAGACGGTGGATGAGACCCCCTTCAGCAACTGCGTCTCGGCAGTCGGAATCGGTGTCATCTCGTACATGATGAAGAAGCCGACGATCCCGGCCAGGCAGCACAGCGCAAACCCGCCGCCAAGGACGCCCAGCACCTTCTTAATGGTCCAGTGCCGCCACCAGTCTCCGGACCGGAAGTACTCCTTAAAGCGCTCGCGCCGGGTGCGCGGGGTCAGGTCATCGCCATCCCAGCCGCCGCCGCGACCACCGCGACCGCCCCGGCCACCGCGACCGCCCCGGCCACCGGGACCGCCCGGGCCACCGCCGGGACCGCCCGGGCCACCGCCGGGACCGCCCGGGCCGAGACGCTGGGTTCCGGTGACGCCCTGGCCACGGCGCGTGCTGTAGTCGCCGGCCCAGTCGGCGGGTTCATCGCGAAGGGCGGTACGGCTGCCTGGCACGCCATCGTCGTAACCGTCCGGACCGCCATACCCGCGCGCGCCCGCCGCGGCTGCGGCGCCGCCGGCTCGCCGGGCGCCACGGTATCCGCCACGGTCCCCGCGAGCTGGCGGGCCAGACTGTGGTGTCAGGCCGAAGTCGTCTTGGACACCGTCGGGTGGCACCGCGCCACCGACACCGCGCTTGCCCCGGCTAAGCGCCGAGCCCCGCAGGCCGAGACGGTTTCTCAGGTCGTCGGCGGTCTGGCTAAGCCGCCCGGGCCGATCGCCAGGCGAATCGGGGCCCCGCGAATCCAGGCCGGGCGAATCCGGGCCAGGCGAATCCAGGTCGAAGAAGGCCCGCCACCCACCTGCGCGGCCGCGGTGA
Organism: uncultured Actinomycetota bacterium; assembly: GCA_963787665.1. GTDB lineage: Bacteria > Actinomycetota > Actinomycetes > Streptosporangiales > Streptosporangiaceae > JAJYUU01. Next base: position 357,474 of record CAWBDZ010000011.1, on the reverse strand, counting down.
GCTACTGGGTCGTCATCGCTCGTTGACCAGTCAGCAAGCTGCCCGTTGTCCGGCGACCTGGAGTCTGCGGCCGCCGGCCAGCCGCGATCGGCAGACCGAGCGGTGCCGCGGGCCGCACGACGCGAGCCGCGCGCGTGGCGAACCCGTTCCCCCCATGAGTCGTGGTCGACCGCGGCGGCGTCGTTCCCGGGCGAGCCAGCGGCGTCGCGGTCGCTGCCGCGCCAGAAGCCGGCGTCGTCTTCCCACGGAGAAGCCTCCCGCGGCACGCCGTTCGGCCTGCCGCTCCAAGGGTCGCCATTACCGGCATTGTCCTGATCCTGCCAGTACGGCCCGGGCAAGTCTGGGTTACTCACGCGTCCTCGCTGGTCGGGGGTCACAGGCGGTCGCAAGCGAGCGGCGATCCGCCAGGAAAACACGTTACCTGGCGATACCTACTATTCCGGCACGGATTGCGTCACGCTCGCGCGAAGAGAGCAGCGGCACCTGCCCGCCGGGAATGCCGCCTACTTGCTGACCTTGGCTCGCCGACCGCGCCGGGTAGTCGGTTCACCAGTGCCGAGCACGTATGAAGTCGCGAGGTGGTTCCAGGCACAACTCTGGCAGACCTCGACCACGTAGACCTGGAACTCTCCATATTCCGCGGCCATTTCGTCCAGTTCTGGGCCGCGCTTAACCCTGCCTTCATATTGGCCAAGTTCATCGCCGTAGACGTAGGTCACGTGGGTGAGCTTCACCTTGCGGCAGATCGGACAGGTGACGTCGGTCGCCTCGCCATGGAATTTGGCAGCCCGCAGCAAGTAGGGGTGAGCGTCGCAAACATCGGTCACCGTGGTCCGGCCGGCCAGCACCGAAGCGAGGGTTGCCCGCCTGGCCAGTCCGTAGTCCACGACCGATCGCCTCATGCCCGACAGGTTACGACGGAACTGGCCCAGACAGGAGACCTGACTGGTCATCGACTTGCGCGCGACCGCGGCCGACACTCCTCAGACTCATGGGCAGCCGTTGCAATGGCACCGGGGACTTGCGCGGAAACGGCACTGCGCATATCGTTGCGATGTATCAGCTCGATACATCGAGTTGAGAGTTTCCGTCGGCAGCAACTAGTCGGCGAGCAGTTGGCCAAGATGGTAGCTCTGCGTGGATTGCGAGGTGCGAGCGGGTATGACTAGCCAGCGATCTGGCGTCCTCGAACTCGCCGTACTCGGCATCCTGCACGAGACTCCGATGCACGGCTACGAGCTCCGGAAGCGGCTGAACTCGCTGCTCGGCGCCTTCCGGGCGTTTGGATACGGCTCGCTGTACCCGGCGCTGAAGGACATGCTCGGCAATGGGCTCATCGCGGAGGACACGATGGCCGATTCGGGCAGGCCGCTCGACCGGCCGACGCGGCGATCCAAGATCGTCTACCGGCTGACTGCTGACGGCAAGGAACGGCTGAACGACCTGCTCGCCCAGTCCGGCCCGGCGTCCTGGGAGGACGACGGATTCGGCGTGCACTTCGCCTTCTTTGGCTTGACCCAGGCGGACATCAGGATGCGGATCCTCGAGGGCCGCCGCAGCAGGCTCGAGGAGCGGCTGGAGGGCTTCCGGGCGGCGGCGACCAGGACCCGCGAACGAGTCGACAGCTACACGCTGGAGTTGCAGCGGCACGGACTTGAGTCGGTGGAGCGCGAGGTCCGCTGGCTGAATGAACTGATCGCCTCAGAACGGCAGTCGGGCGCCCGGCCCGGCGGCCGGACTGAGGGAACAAGAGATAGCGGCGGAGCGAGCACCGTCGTCTGAGACGACCGACGAAGATCGTCGCTGCGCGGCAATAGATAAAGGAGCAATCCTCATGGGTTCGGTACGGGTAGCCATCGTGGGCGTCGGGAACTGCGCAAGTTCCCTCGTTCAGGGCGTGGAGTACTACAAGGACGCCGACCCGGCGAGCCGGGTACCTGGCCTGATGCATGTCCAGTTCGGCCCTTATCACGTCCGCGACATAGAGTTCGTGGCCGCGTTCGATGTCGACGCGAAGAAGGTTGGCCGGGACATCGCTGAGGCGATCGTCGCGAGCGAGAACAACACCATCAAGATCTGCGACGTGCCGCCGAGCGGCGTCACGGTGCAGCGTGGCCCGACCATGGACGGTCTGGGCGAGTACTACCAGGAGATCATCAGCGAGTCCGACGAACAGCCGGTCGACGTGGTCCAGGTACTCCGCGAAGCCCGCGCTGACGTGCTTGTCTCCTATCTCCCGGTCGGCTCAGAGCAGGCGGACCACTTCTACGCGCAGTGCGCGATCGACGCTGGCGTCGCGTTCGTGAACGCGCTGCCGGTGTTCATCGCCTCCGACCCGGTGTGGGCGGCCAAATTCACCGAGGCCGGCATCCCGATCGTCGGCGACGACATCAAGTCGCAAGTTGGCGCGACGATCACCCACCGGGTGATGGCCAAGCTGTTCGAGGACCGCGGCGTCGAGTTGCTGCGCACCTACCAGCTCAACTTCGGCGGCAATATGGACTTCATGAACATGCTGGAGCGCAAGCGCCTTCAGTCCAAGAAGATCTCCAAGACCCAGTCGGTCACCTCGCAGATACCGCACGAGATGGCCAAGGCGGACGTGCACATCGGCCCGTCCGACCACGTGCCGTGGCTAGACGATCGCAAGTGGGCCTATGTCCGGCTGGAGGGCCGGTCGTTTGGTGATACGCCGCTGAACCTCGAGTACAAGCTCGAGGTCTGGGACTCGCCAAACTCGGCGGGCGTCATTATCGACGCGGTCCGTGCCGCCAAGATCGCCAAGGACCGTGGCATCGGTGGCCCGATCCTCTCCGCTTCTTCCTACTTCATGAAGTCGCCGCCTGAGCAGTACAGCGACGACGTCGCACGCGATGCAGTCGACAAGTTCATCCGCGGCGAGTTGGATAGGTAACGGGTCCGGTCTTAGCGCAGCTGCGATTTTTCGACGGGAGTCCTGGCCAGTAGGCCGGGGCTCCCGTTTACGTTACAGTTCGCCTAATTTATCGCGAGCAATCAGCGGATGTGAGACTGCAATGCCAACGGATTCGCCGGGCATCCCGGGCTGGTGAGGAAGAGCACGCTGCCGCGAGAGCGAAGATCATCTCTGGTAGCTGAGGTCTACTGCGATCTGGCCGTTCCGGTCAAGGGCCCATAGGCTGACCTCCGTGTCCAGGCCGGAGCAGCTGCCCCCCACGCCGGCGGCGGATCATGCGCCCGGCGGCGGCAAGCCGCCCGCTCGGCGGTCCCGGTCCTCCTTCGTTCGGGATCTGCGCGTGGTCTGGGCCGAGCACGATTTCCGGCGGCTCTTTTCGACCCGGCTGATTTCGCAGACCGGTGATGGCCTGTTCACCGCCGGACTTGGCGGCTATGTCTTCTTCAACTCAACGAACTTCCCGAATCCGGCCTCCGGAGCGGCCGCGTTCGCAGTGCTCTACCTGCCGTACTCCCTCATTGGCCCGTTCGCCGGCGTCTTCATCGACCGGTGGTCACGACGCCAGATCCTGGTCCGAGCCGCGCTGCTGAGGTCTGTGTTCGTGGTGATCACGGCCGGCCTAGTCGCGTCCGGCAGGCTTGGCGTGCCGCTGTACGTCGGCGTGCTGGCCGTGCTCGGCGTGAACAGGTTCTTCCTGTCCGCGCTGTCCGCTTCGCTGCCGCATGTAGTCGCCGAGGACAAGCTGGTGATGGCGAATTCGGTGTCGCCTACCGCCGGCGGCATCATGGCGGCTGTTGGCGGACTGGCTGGCCTCGGCGTGCACGAGGCGCTCCACGGCGGGCAGGGCGAGTACGCGGCAACCCTGCTGGCGGGCGGCTGCTGCTATGTCATCGCTGGTGCGGTGAGCGCTACCATTCCGCGCGACTTGCTCGGCCCGAGCCAGGCGATGCGCACGCGCGCGGCTGCCACCATCGGACAGGAGCTCGCTGCCGTACTGGCTGGCCTGGTGGCCGGCGCCAGGTACATCCTGGCCCGGCGTCGGCCAGCCGCGGCGCTGGCAGCTACCGGCGCGAACCGGCTGTTCTACGGAATCCTGTTCCTGATGTCCATCCTGCTCTATCGGAATTACTTCTACCGAGCAGAAAGCGCCAACAAGGCGCTCGGCCACTACGCGCTGCTTACAGGGCTGGTCGCCCTCGGTTATGCCAGTGCTGCTTTCGTGACGCCGGGTGCCATCCGCCGGATGAGCAAGGCAGCGTGGATCACGGTGCTACTGGTTGCCGGCGCGGCGGTGACCGGCGTACTAGGAGCGTTCTTCAGCCAGGCTGCGTTCCTGGTGATCGGGTTCTGCCTTGGCCTGGTCGGACAGGGCATAGCGATCAGCGCCACCACCATCTTGCAGGAGGACGTGGGTGACGACTACCGGGGCCGGGCCTTCTCCTTCTACGACATGATGTTCAACATCCTGTTCGTTGCCGGCGCGGCGGTCGGCGCCGCATTCATGCCGGTAACGGGTCGCTCGAGCGTGCTGATCGGCTTCGTAGCCGTCGGCTACCTGGTGAGCGCCGGCGGATACAGGCTGGCGAGCCGAAGGGCTGGCTAAGCCAGACCCTCGGACCGGGCCCACCGCAGTAGCTCCTGGACGGCAGCTTCGCGGCCAAGCGGTCCGGCCTCGATCCGTAGCTCACGCAGATGCTTATACGCACGGCCGACCGTCGGACCCGGCGGGATCTGCAGGATGTCCATGATCTCGTTGCCGTCCAGGTCCGGCCGGATGCTGTCCAGTTGCTCGCGGGCGGCAAGCTCGCCGATCCGGGCTTCCAAGCTGTCGTAGGCGCGCTCCAGGCGCTGGGCCTTGGCCTTATTCCTAGTCGTGCAGTCGGCCCTCGTCAGCGCGTGCAGGCGGGGTAGCAGCGGCCCGGCGTCGGTCACGTACCTGCGAACGGCGGAGTCGGTCCACTCACCCTCGCCGTAGCCGTGAAATCGCAAGTGCAGCTCGATGAGCCGGCTGACATCCGCGACGACATCTTTCCGGTACCGCAGCTGTGCCAGCCGCTTGCTGGCCATCTTCGCGCCCACGACTTCGTGATGGTGAAAGGCGACCCGGCCATCCGGCAGCTTGGACCGCGTCCTCGGCTTCCCGATGTCGTGCAGCAGCGCTGCAAGCCTGAGCACAAGATCCTGCTCGAGACCGTAGCTGGCCTCAAGGTCAATCGCCCGGCTCAGCACTGTAAGAGAGTGCTGATACACATCCTTATGCCGGTAGTGCTCGTCCGATTCCAGCCGCAATCGCGGGATCTCTGGCAGCACCTGCTCAGCCACGCCGGTGTCGACCAGCAACTCGATACCGGCCACTGGCCCGCCTGGCAACGGCGAGAGCAGCATCTTGGTGAGCTCGCCGCCGATCCGCTCGGCTGAGACCTTCGGCGGGGCAAGCAGCCCTGCCAGGTCGGACATCGCCTGCCGGACCTCCGTTGCCGCGGAGAAGCCGAGCTGCGCGGTGAATCTGGCCGCGCGCAGCATCCGCAGCGGATCGTCGGTGAACGAGGTCTCCGGCGAGCCGGGCGTACGCAGCACCTTGCGCTGCAGGTCGGCCAGCCCGCCGAACGGATCGACCAGCTGGTACCCGGGCAGCCGGGCAGCCATGGCATTGACGGTGAAGTCGCGCCGGGAGAGATCGTCCTCCAGCGACACATTGTCATGACCGACATCCGGCTTACGGGACGAAGGGATGTAGCTCTCGCTCCGGTAGCTGGTGATCTCGAAGATCCAGTCGCCCTTGCGCAAGCCGACGGTGCCGAATCTGATGCCGATCTCCCAGATCTGATCCGCCCAGTCGCCCACGGTTTCCAGGATCTGGTCCGGCTTGGCGTCGGTGGTCAGATCCAAGTCCGGAGACCTCCGTCTCAGGAACACGTCCCGGACGGGACCGCCAACCAGGGCAAGCTCATGCCCGGCCGCGGTGAACAAACCGCCGAGCTCGTTGGCAAGCGGCGACACGGCGGAGAGCAGCTCAGCCGCAGCGCGCAGCTGGCGCTCGTTCAGTGGTTCTGGATCTGGCACGGGCATTGAGGATAGGTGGCTAGCGTAGCCTGATGGGACCGGGAAGCAGCTGAGACCCCGGGGGGACCTGTCGCAGGATACTGCCGTCGCGTACCGCCGGCCGTCACCGCCGTGCGGTGCCCCGGGCACTCTGCGATCGGCAATACCATTTCCGGCATGCCTTCGCTGCCCGGACGTCGCCCGTGTTCAGATCCGGGACCAGCGACGACGCGCGCCAAGAACATCGCAGGGCGAGTCGGCGGCGGCTTGGTCGCCGCCGTCACGCTGGCTGGGCTAGCCCTGCCAGCCGCGCTGCTCCTGAGCACGGAAACTGCCGTTGCTGCAGCCACTCAGGCCAAAGCCGTGACGACAGCCGTCACTATGACCGGCATGAGCCCGAAGTGGGCAGCCGCCAGATCGGTGATCACGGTATCCGGGTTGGTCACGAATACCTCCAAAGTTGCGGTCCGCGGCTGGGGTGTTCAGCTATACGCGTCGGCGACCCCGGTAACCAGCCCCACGGTAATCGGGCCTAATACTGTCCCGTTCTACGAGTTCGCCGGTATCCAGCCGCTGGCCGGCGCCAGGTGGCGCTCGCATCAGATCCAGCCCGGTCATTCGGTGCGCTGGACGATACGGGTCCGCGCCCGCAAGATCGGCATGACCCAGTTCGGGGTCTACCCGCTAGCAGCGGTCGCGCGCAACCGGGCAGGCACGGCCCTCGGCGCGAGCACCAGTTACCTGCCATATATCCCGCGCAAGAAGGGCGCGTACTCTGCCACCCGGCCGGCACGCGAGCAGATCTCCTGGGTGTGGCCGCTGATCGACAAGCCAATGCTCGGCCCGCCATGGCAGAACGCCTGCACGGGTCCGCAGGCCAGGGCGCTGGCGGACAGTCTGCGCCCGGGTGGACGGCTCGCCAACCTTGTCGCCGCGGGTCGAGGGAGCCGAGGCATCACCTGGGCCGTCGATCCAGCCCTGCTCGCTGACGCCAAGTCCCTGACAGGTTGCCGCTTGAGGGATCCGGGGCTGGCCCGCGCAGCGGCCGCCTGGCTGGCATCCGTTTCGGCAGCTACGGCCGGCCAGCCGCTGTTCGCGATGCCCTACGGCGATCCGAACGCGGCTGCGCTGATCCGGCAGAACCATCAGGGCGATGTGAAAAACGCGTTCCGGCTGGGTCGCAACCTTGCCAGCCGGATCCTGCACCGGAACTTGGTGCCAGCGAGCAGCCGACTGCAGGCGGGCGCGGGCAGCCAGGCCAACGGCATTGCCTGGCTGCCGGACGGCAGTGCTGACTACGCGACGATGGAGAACCTGGCCGGGTATCAGATCCGGGTCCGCACGGTCGTGCTGAGTCGCGCTGAGCTGCCACAGGTGCCCGGCACCGTCGCGCACACTCCCGAATAGCGCGGGCACCTACACGACCCTGCTGCTCAGCAATGACACCCTTGGCTCGCTGCTCGGCTCCACCGGCGATGGGCCGGGCTCGGCCTTCGCGAGCTCTCAGGCGTTCCTTGCCGAGACCGCGCTGATTGCCGCGCAGCAACCGGGCCAGCCGATTGTGATTGCGCCGCCCGCCCGCTGGAACCCGGCCGCCCGCCTGGCCACCAGCGTGCTCGCTGACACGGCCTCGGCGCCGTGGCTGCGCCCGGTCAGCCTGACGGCGCTTGCCAGCAAACCCTCGATCCACCGCATTCCCCCCCTGCCACAACGCAGCCCGGGCGGGCACTCCTATCCCCGCCAGGAGTTGGCCGAACTTCGGCAGCTCGGCCAGCGGATCAGCCAGCTCGTGAGCATTCAAGCTGTGCCCGACCCGAACCTCTATCTGGCCATCTCGGCGATCGAGTCCTCGGCGTGGAATGGCAAGGCATACAAGACAGCCCGGGCCATGCTGAAAACCCTGCAAACCACGCTTGACCAGCAGCAGGGGCGAGTTCAGATTGTGGCAGGCAAGGCTGGCATCCGGATCACTTTGGGCGGGCTGAAGGGCAGCGTTCCGGTCTCGATCAACAATCGCCTCGGGTTCGCAATCAAGGTCAAAATGAGGCTGTCGTATGATGCCGCGACTGGCGTCAAGATCGCCGAGGACCCGGCGGTCGTGACGATTCCGGCCCGCAGCCCACGTACGATCAGGCTGCACGTTCAGGCCGCACAGGTTGGATCTACGACCATAACCATGCGGGTGGAGAACCAGCGCGGCCAGTTGCTGCCGTCCGCGCCCGCCCGGATGACGGTGCAGGCAACGCAAGTGGGCGTGCTCGGGATGATCATCTTCGCGTGCGCGCTCGGCGTGTTCCTCATCGCGTCGGCGGCCCGGGCGGTTCGCCACGGACGGCCCGGGCCTGCCGGGCCAGCGGCGCCGCAGGACGCCCCGCTGCCCGATGGCATGGGCAGTGACCAGGCGGGCAGTAAGGTCCCGGGCGGCGAGGCAGCGCCCGCCGACGTCCCGGAAGGAGGCGAACTGGCGGGCGAACCGGCTACCGTCGTGCCTGAGCACAGCGAGCTAGGCGCAGCCGGTCCACCCCGACTGTGACAGAGGGAGACCGATTGACCACGCCCGAGTCCGAGCCTGACCCGTACGCGGGCGGGGAACCGCAGGGCCGGCGTGCCCAGCCTGCGGTGCCGGGCTGGAGCGCGGGGCAGGACTGGTACGCGGGCCCGCACTATGACGACACCGGCTGGCAGATCGACCTGTCCAATGTGGACTGGGGCGACGATGCCAGATACGGCAGCCAAACTGCGCGACAGCCAGATCAGGGGACCCCGTTCCCTTATGAAAGTCACGAGCAACAGGAGGGTAACGGGACCGGCGCTGCCCCGGCTGACTATGGCCGGCCAGCCGACGATCGGCCTGCCGGGCGGGAGGAACGGCCCGGCGGCCGGCACGCTCGCTCGGGGCGTGGGGATGATCTCGCGCCGCTCCCCGACCGGGACGACCGCCGCCGCGGACGAGGGCGCCGGGCGCCGGGCGCCGATCCCGGCGACTGGTACCGGCCAGACCGGCAGGGGCCGGATGGGGGCGAGCCTGGTGGCTACCCGGCTGGTGGTGCGATACGCCCCGGCTGGCGCGCCCAGCCCGCACCGCCCGGCGATCAGGACCGGCCGGACACCCAACGCAGGCCCGACAGCCGACGCTCGCCGGACGGGCCCAGGCGACCGGACGGCCTGGGCGGACCGGACACGCAACGTCGGCCAGATGGCCCGCGACCGCCGGGCATGCGGCGGGTCAGTGCTCGGCCGCCGACAAGCTATCTCGGCAGCTCCCGGCCCAGTAACGCCGGACTGGCTAGCCCGGGCGCTGGATACGCCGACAGGTCCGACGGATATCCGGTCAGGAAAGCCAGACCGGAGCCGACCAGGCCGCTGCCTGGCCGTCGTCGCGACGAGACCGGCACGATGTCCATCGTCCGGTCAACCAGCGTCATGGCGGCAGGCACGCTCGCATCCCGCCTGACCGGATTCCTGCGGACTCTCGCACAGGCCTTCGTGCTCGGCGGCGCTGCCTTGTCTAACTCCTACAACACAGCTAACACACTGCCGAACGTCGTCTACAACCTGGCCCTCGGCGGCATCCTCACCAGCGTGATAGTGCCGCTGGTCGTCAACGCCGCCCAGCGGGACAGGGACGGTGGCGAGGCCTACGACCAGCGGATATTCACCCTGATCACGGCGGCGTTGCTCGGCATCACCCTGGTGGCGACGCTGGTGGCGGCGCCGCTTGCAGGTCTGTACAAGGGCAACATGACCGGCCGCGAGCTGAGCGTCATGGTGACGTTCGCTTACTTCTTCATCCCGCAGATCTTCTTTTACGGGATGAGCTCGCTGATCAGCGCGATCCTGAACGCGCGGCGTAGTTTCGCGGCGCCGATGTGGACCCCGGTGATCAATAACGTCGTCGTGATCTTCGTGCTTGTCCTCTACCTGGTCATAGCCGGACCGTTCGCGTCAAATTTGGCGCACGTCAGCAGCGGCGACGTTAAATTGCTCGGGCTTGGCACCACCCTCGGCATCGTGGCGCAAACAGCGGCCCTGGTGCCCTCGCTGCGCCGGGTCGGCTTCCGCTGGCGGCCGCAGTTCCGGTTCTTGCAATCCGAGGCGCTGGAGATCGGCCGGATGGCCGGCTGGATGTTCTGCTATATCGCTGCGACCCAGGTCGCGTTCTTCGTCACCGTCAGTCTCGCCAACACTGCCGCTCGCAATAGCGGCGTGACGTTCTACAGCTATGCCTGGCAGCTCTTCCAGATGCCATATGCAGTGGTGGGGATCTCGGTGATTACCGCCTTGTTGCCGCGGATGAGCGCGCACGCGTCCGAGCGGCGGTACGGCCTTGTCAGGCAGGACTTCTCGACCGGCGTTCGGCTCGCATCGGCCATCGTGGTGCCCTGCTCGCTTGTCCTTGCCGTGCTCGGCGCGCCGCTGGCGCGGGTGCTGTTCGCCCATCACAGCTTCACCGGGTCGGAGGCGCACGCGACTGGGCTGGTCTTCGCCGCTTTCTGCCTCGGCCTGCTGCCGTACATGCTGTTCCAGCTCCAGTTGCGTGTCTTCTACTCGCTGCACGACAGCAAGACCCCGGCGATCATCGGGCTCGCCACGATGATCATGAATATCGTGGCCAATTACGTCGCGCTCGCGGTCCTTTCCGGCACCGACGTCATCATCGGCCTGGGCGTCGGCTTCGGCCTCGCCAACCTGCTCGGCGCGGTGCTGGCCTGGCGGATACTGAGCCGGCGGCTGCGCGGGCTGGACGGCTGGCTCATCGGCAGGTCGCTGGTGCGGATGCACGCCGCCACGTTGCCGGCCGCGCTGGTCGCCATTCTGGTCGGCTTGCTCAGTTCGAACGCCTACGTCACGGTGATCTTCGGAGGTGGCCTGGCGGTACTGCTGTACCTGTCATTCGCCAGAGCGCTGCGAATCGACGAGCTGACCAGCCTGACCCGCACCGTCATGGCCAGAGTGCGCCGATAATGGGCCCGCAGACGTCTCCGGCCGGTAACGGTTTGCCGCTGGGGGGCTACACGCCCTGCCACCCGGCGCGGATGCCCCTTAGCATGGAGGCCAGCACGTCGTTGTCTTATCTGGGACTGTTGACCACCTACGGCCCGCGAGGAGAGGTTCAAGGGCACGAGTGCGCCCTTGGACCAGCACCATGAGCACGTTCACGTCAGAACCAGGTACGAGGCTCGGCGGCCGGTACCGGCTTGAGGACCGGCTCGCCGCGGCCGGTGGCTGGTCTGCCTGGAAGGCAATCGACGAGATACTGGCCCGGCCGGTCAGCGTGATCACGTTCGCCGCCGGTTTCCCGAGGCTGGACCAGGTGGTGACCGCTGCCCGCGCCGCAAGCCGGCTGACCGATACCCGGCTGACCCAGGTGTTCGACGTAGAGGATGACTGGGACCGCGCCTACATCGTGCTCGAGTGGCCGATCGGCGACACACTGACCGATCTCCTCGCAGCAGGCCCGCTGGAGCCGCTAACCGGAGCGCGGATCATCGCGGAGGCCGCCGCCGCGCTGGCTGGAGCCCACGCGGCCGGTCTGGCGCACTTGTGCCTTCGGCCGGATTCGGTGCGCTGGACAGCTGGCGGCGGAATCAAGGTCACCGGTCTCGGCATTGACGCGGCGCTGTCTGGCGTCGCCACCGACGATCCGGCGCTGGCAGACACGCAAGGCTTGGGCGAGTTGCTCTACGCGGCGCTGACGGGCCTGTGGCCGGGTCCGGAATATCCCGGCTTGCCGTCGGCGCCTTTGTCGGATGGTCAGCCGAGGCGGCCACGGCAGGTACGCGCGGGCGTGCCCACGGCGCTCGACGACATCGCAGGCCGGTCGCTCGCCCTGCCAGGACGCGATGGGCAGGCCCCGTTCACGTCACCGTCCCAACTCGCGGGCAGCCTGGCCGCTATCATCCCGCCCGTCCAGGTGCCGCCCGCGGCCCTGTCCGGCCGGGAGTCCCGGCGCGAGACCGATCGCATGGCGCTGCAGCGCCAGCAGACCCGGCAGCGGCCCGCGCTGAGACAGCAGGACCGGGACGAGCCGGGCGGCGGTCGGCAGGATGCTGACGAGCAGCGCCAGCGAGGCCGGATCGGCCGTGGCTATCCGGACAGCAGCCCGGGCCGGCGCGGCAATGTCGGCAAGCTCGCAGCGCTCACGCTGGCGGTTGTCGTCGCGGTAGTCGGAGCAACGGCCGCGGTGCACCTGCTGCGCAAGCCGTCCCATGGTTCACCGGCCGACCATGGCTCGTCCCCGGCAGGCAGCCCGAGCAGTCAGTTCGTCACGCTGAACCCCCAGTCGGCCAAGGGTTTCGATCCTCTCAACATGAGCGACAGTAGCGACGAGAACACGCGCCAGGCTCCGAGCGTGCTCACCGGAGCCGGCGGCGGCTGGAGCACCCAGTACTACACCGACGCCAAGTTCGGCCATCTCAAGGCTGGTGTCGGACTGATCCTGGACATGGGTAAGGCCGTCCAGGTGAAGACCCTGAAAGTACGGTTCGGCAGTGCTCAGGGCGCGATGGTGCAGATCAAGGTCGGTAGTTCGGGTGTCCGGAGCGCCGAGAACCTGAGCTCGATGACTACGGTGGCGGGCCCTGAAAGCGTGGCTGGAACTGAGACTTTCACCATCGCCCGCCCGGTTTCCGGCCAGTACCTGGTGATCTGGTTCACCAGCCTCCCGCTCGAACCGAAGCCGCCCAACCCCAAAATCCCATACTTCGCTCTGATCTACAGCGTTTCGGTCAGCGGTACCGGCTGACCGTTCCATAGCATCTGGTCACGGCCTGAACACTGGCTCAATCCGGGCAGGCCCGCCCGCCCCGTAACGAACCGCGGAGTGTTCGGGGGTACTGTCGGGCCGTCGCGAAATTGTGTCCAGCATCATTCGTGCCAAGCTCAAAGATCGCGGGGGGAGGCAGCGAGACGGAGCCACAAGACCAGGCATCCGGTCGGGTTCCGCTGCCCGAGCCGCGTTCGCCTGCGGAGTTGCAATACCCCGAAGCGCCTGGCGCCGATCCACAGGCGCCATCAGCGCCTGTGGCCAGTTTCCAGGTCGGCACCGGGCCGGGGCACCTGGCTGAACCTCGGGCCCAAGGCGGCCCCTCGGACGCCGATCTGCTCCGCATGCACATTGACGGCGACCCGGACGCGTTTGGCACGCTGTTCAAGAGGCACAAGGAGCGGCTGTGGGCGGTGGCGATCCGTACGCTCGGCGATCCGGAAGACGCGGCAGACGCCCTTCAGGACGCGATGGTGTCAGCGTTCCGGAGGGCGTCCAGTTTCCGTGGCGACTCCGCGGTAACGACGTGGTTGCATCGGATAGTGGTAAATGCCTGTCTTGATCGGATGCGACGGCGCGCAGCCCGGCCAACTGCCAGTGGCCAGGACGAAGACGCGCTCGACGCGCTCGCTAGCGGGAGGTCCCCCTCCGATCCGTCCGGTACCACGGATACCGCAATGGACGTCATGGCTGCCCTCCGGCACCTGGTCCCCGAGCAACAATCTGCGCTGGTGCTAGTGGACATGCTGGGCTACTCGATTGCCGACGCTGCCGCGGTGCTCGGCGTCTCGGAGGGAACAGTCAAGAGTCGGGCAGCGAGGGGGCGGGCGCGACTGCTGCCGCGGCTAGCCCATCTGCGGCCGGGGGCGGTGCCGAGTCAGGAAAGCCGGAACCGGGTCGCCGGCCAGCGCGTCCAACCTGGGCAGGAGGGGGGTGAGGACACGCTATGAAGCGACACGCCAGTGCTGATGAGCTTGCCGAACTGGCCGAGGGAGTGCTGAGACCTCGCAAAGCAGGCAAGATAGCCGCACATCTAGCGAGCTGCGCCCACTGCACGGAGGTCAGCAACCAGCTCGCGAGCGTGTCGAGCATGCTCGCGCACGTTGTGGCCGCGCCCATGCCAGCCCAGTTCTCCGCCCGGATCGAGGATGCGCTGGCCGCTGAGTCTGCGCACCGGCTGGCGAGCGAGCCTGCGACTGAGGCCGGACGACGCGATCTACCTGCCCGAGGCCGTCATTCCGGGTCAACCGGGCGTGGTTAGCGGATCTTCGGTCTATCCGCCCCAGCCAGCCGTCTGGTCGCGGCTGCCGGCGCGCTAGTGATCATCGGCGGCGGCGGTTATGAGCTAGCGACGCACGTGAACACAGGCGGCAACGCAACTGCAACCAGCGGGCCGAGCGGCTCCTGGGTCTCCTGCGCAGATGAAGATCGGGCCCGCAATTACTTACCATCAGGCCTCGGGCAACAAGAGCCTGCCGACCGTCTCCGCCAATACCGATTTCACCTCCGCGCACCTGGGCGGCCAGGCTGTCGCCGCGCTGACAACCGCCAAGCAGCGTGGCGTCGTCGCCAGTCCGCCTAAGGCCGCCGCGGCACATGCCACGCTCGCCACCCCGGGATCTGCCTCAGCTTCGTCCTTTGCCAGCACGGCTAATGGCACGTCGACAACGCCCAGCCAGAGCCAGTTGACCGGCTGCGTCGATAAGATCGCGGCCGGTGAGGCAGTGCTGCTCGTGGAACTCGCTAAGTTTGACGGCAAGGACGCCACTATCATCATGGTCGCGTCCATCAAGCCCGTCGGCTCTGCGGATGTGTGGGCGGTGGGCCGAGGTTGCTCTGCCGGGAATACCCAGGTACTCGACCGCACGCACGTGGCGCACACCTAAGCTTGCCCACTGGGAATCTCCGCGCCCGGCTGGTGGTTGACGCCGGTGCATTTCCGAGAAGGGCAACAGCAAGTGACCGAGGTTCGGGACGTCATCATCATCGGCTCTGGGCCGTCTGGCTATACCGCTGCGCTATATGCGGCCAGGGCGAGGCTCCGGCCTCTTGTTTTCGAGGGTTCGGTAACGTCCGGCGGCGCCCTTATGAACACCACGGACGTAGAGAACTTCCCTGGTTTTCCCGATGGTGTCCTGGGGCCTGACCTCATGGATCAGCTGCGTAAGCAGGCCGAGCGGTTCGGCGCTGAACTCGTCGCGGACGACATCACCGAAGTTGGCCTGACGGCCAATCCCAAGCTGGTCAAGGCCGGAGAGGACACCTACCTGGCCAGGACGGTGATTATCGCGACCGGGTCCAGCTACCGCGAGCTGAGCGTTGCGGGCGAGAAACGCCTCTCCGGGCATGGTGTGTCGTGGTGCGCCACCTGCGACGGATTCTTCTTCCGCGAGCAGGACATCGCGGTCATCGGCGGCGGCGACTCAGCCATGGAGGAGGCGACGTTCCTCACCCGGTTCGCGCGCAGTGTCACCGTAGTGCACCGGCGCGATACGCTGCGCGCGTCGAAAATCATGCAGGACCGTGCTATGTCGAACCCGAAGATCCGGTTCGCCTGGGACAGCGAGGTTGCCGAGGTACTGGGCGGGGACCGCGTGACAGGGCTGCGGTTGCGGAACGTCAAGACGGCCGAAGAGAGCGTTCTTGACGTCACTGGCATGTTCGTCGCAGTAGGCCACGACCCGCGCAGCGAGCTCTTCACCGGCCAGCTGGCTACCGATCCTGACGGCTATTTGCTGGTCGAGCAGCCGTCTACGCGAACTGCTATTGACGGAGTTTTCGCAGCCGGCGATGTGGTGGACAGGACATACCGCCAGGCGGTCACGGCTGCGGGCACAGGCTGCGCAGCGGCACTTGACGCCGAGCGGTGGCTGGCCGATCACGAATCCTGATGCTGCCCGGCCCGCGTTGGCCTGAATGAGACATGAGGTCTGCCATACCGGCGGGCCGGAGGTACCCGAAGGAAAGGAAGTCCAGACAGTGGGTGCAACGAAGGCAGTAACCGACGAGACCTTCGAGGCTGAGGTGCTGAAGGCAGACAAGCCGGTCGTCGTTGATTACTGGGCTGAGTGGTGCGGACCGTGCCGGATGGTCGGCCCGGTGCTCGAAGAGATCGCCAGCGAGCATGGCGAGAAGATTAACGTCGTCAAGCTTAACGTCGACGACAACCCGATCGTTACTCAGCGCTACGGCATCATGAACATCCCGACCATGAGCGTCTTCAAGGACGGCGAGGTCGTGAAGGAGATCGTCGGTGCTAAGCCAAAGTCGGCACTGCTTCGCGATCTGGCCGAATTCCTCTGAGCACCGGACTTTCTCTGGGCAAAGGTGCGTCAGGCTAGGCGGAGGGAACGCTCCGGGGACATAGAGCCGAGGAGGCGCTCCAGCGCTACTTCAACGTCCTCCCGCCAGGAGAGCGCGGTCTTGAGCTCAAGCCGGAGGCGAGGGTAGCGGATGTGCGGGCGGACCGTCTTAAAGCCGACAGAGAGCAAGTAGTCGACCGGAACGACGCATGACGGCGCGGTCCAGTTCATGTCTCCGAAGGCCTCGATCGCCTTGATGCCCCGGCGCGTGAGGTCCTTGGCCAGACCCTGCACGAGCATCCGGCCGAGGCCGCCGCCCGCGAACTCGGACATCACGTGCGCAGTCATCAGCAGGACTGCGTCGGCACTCACCGGGCTGGTTGGGAAGGCGACAGACCTCGGTGCATAGCTGGGCGGGGCATAAGTCAGGTAACCAGCCGGCACGCTGTCGACGTAGATGATTTTGCCGCAGCTGCCCCATTCGAGTAGAACCGAGGAAATCCAGGCTTCCTTCTCCAGTGCTGGATCGCCCACTTCCAGCGCCCTGGCCTGGCTGACAGGATCCAGTTCCCAGAACACGCAGCGACGACACCTGGGCGGCAAGTCGTCGAGATTGTCCAGCGTGATGCTCGCAAGTCGGCGCGACACGTAGTTCCCCTGGCGCTCGAAAGCTAGAAGCGGGACATCGCCGATGTCCCGCGGCCAGGTGACGGCGATAGGCGGATCCTGGCCCTTGGCCATCGTACCCAGGCTTGCAGTGGCTGGACCGCGCCCTTGCCCTGTTCTTGGTGCAGCTAGGCGTCGGCTGATGCGGTTTCACGTGAAACCGCTTGCCGTATGGCGGCTGCCAGCTCGTCCACTTCCTGCTCCGACGTATCGAACGCCGTCATGAAACGGACCGTACACCGGTCATCTGGCCGCTCGGACCAGATATGAAAGCCCCACTCCCGCTGTAGCGCCGCGGCTTCGGCGCGGCCCATGGTCGCGAACACGCCGTTCGACTCAACGGGATAGGCAAGACCCACCTCCGTCGTCTGACTGACAGCGTCCGCGAGTCGCCGCGCCATCGCGTTGGCGTGGCTGGCTCCGGTGAGCCACAGCTGATCGGTTAGCAGTGCGTCCATCTGGGCAGCCAGATAACGCATCTTGGACGCTAGCTGCATTAGCTGCTTGCGGTGGTACTCGCCGCCGGTGCCCAGGCCGGGTGTCTGTACCAGCACCGCCTCGACTCCTAGCGCTCCGTTCTTGGTGCCGCCGAAACTGAGCACGTCCACGCACGCCGCGATGTCAGCCAGCGGGCAGCCCAACTGTGCTGCGGCGTTGGCCAGCCTCGCACCGTCCAGATACGTCAGCAATCCTTGCTCGCGGCAGAACCCCGAGATTCCGCGCAGCTCCGGCAGCGTATAACACGTGCCGAGTTCGGTTACCTGGGCGATCTGCACGACGCGGGGCTGCGCCCTGTGCTCGTCACCGCGGCCTGTGAGCCTGGCGGCGATAAGTTCCGGGGTCAGTTTGCCATCGGGAGTGTCCACGGGCAGCAACTTGCAGCCCAGGACTCGTTCCCCGGCGCCGCACTCGTCGACGTTCAGGTGCGATGACTCCGCGCAGATCACCGCTTCGTAGGGCCGCAGCATCAAGCTAAGGCCCAAGATGTTGGCGGCTGTGCCGTTGAAGACCAGATAAGCCTGCTCGGCGTTGAACTCTGCACAGAGCCGGGCCAAGACGGTGCGGGTGAGCCCATCACCGCCGTAGGCCGTCGCGTCGCCTACGTTCGCCGTCGCGATCGCGGCCAGGACTTCGGGGTGGGCGCCAGCGTGATTGTCGCTGCCGAAGCTTCGGCCAGTCAGGTTAGCCACGGGCAGAGCCTAGCGGCGCCGGCCGCTGAGCTCGCTTCGCAGGCCTGCGATGCCTCAGCCCCGCCGCGATGGGCTGAGCCCGGGTGAGATGGTGTGCACGATCCGCTCTAGATCATCCAGCGTCGCGAACTCCACCACGATCTTGCCCTTGCGCTGGCCGAGTTCTACCTTGACCCGTGTCTCGAAGACGTCGGATAGCCGGTCCGCCAGGTCTTTGAGACCGGGCGCTACCGGCGCCTTCACGCTAGATGTGCGCGGCCGGATCACTGGGTCAGCGCCGACGGCGACAATCTCCTCCACTGCTCGCACCGACAGGCCTTCGGCCACGATCCGGCCGGCGAGTTTTTCTTGCGCGGCCGGATCCTCGACACTCAGCAGCGCACGCGCATGCCCAGCAGAAAGGACACCGGCAGCCACCCGCTTCTGCACAGCGGGCGGCAGGTTCAGCAGCCTGATGGTGTTCGAGATGTGCGGGCGGGACCGGCCAACGCGCCGGGCTAGCTCTTCATGGGTGGCAGAGAAGTCATCAAGAAGCTGCTGGTAGGCCGCCGCCTCTTCGAGCGGATTCAGCTGTTCTCGGTGCAGATTCTCCATCAGCGCGTCCCGGAGGAGGTCATCGTCGGACGTCTGCCTGACGATGGCCGGGACAACCGACAGGCCAGCTAGCTGGCAGGCGCGCCACCGCCGCTCGCCCATGATCAGCTCATAGCGCTCGGGTCCGGCCGCGCGGACGATCACGGGCTGCAGCAGGCCGACTGCTTCAATCGAGGCCGCCAGCTCGGCTAGCGCATCTTCGTCGAACGCCTGCCGGGGCTGGCGGGGATTGGGCCTGATCGCATCTACACCGATCTCAGCCAGGTATGCGCCCGAGATGGGCGCGCCGTTGTCGCCATACACCAGACCACGAGCCAGGGGCGCACCAGGCAACCCCGGCACTGAAACCGATGGGGGCCCGGTCGGGATCAGGGCTCCCAGCCCTTTACCTAGCCCGCGCTTAGGCTGCGGCATCGCTGAGTCTCCTTTGCTCTGGCCGCCGTCCGGGACGCATGGATTGCCGGAACCCCCGGTTATTACTCGCCATAGTGCCAGTTATCAGCCGGCCGGAGCTTGCACGTTTCGGTGTGCGAGCTCACGGGCTGCCTCAAGATACGCGAGCGCTCCGGTGGAACCAGGATCGTAGGTCATTACCGACTGACCGTAGCTCGGTGCCTCCGATACTCGCACGCTGCGCGGGATGACCGGACCCAGCACGACTGCGCCAAAGTGATCACGGACCTCGTCCGCGACCTGAGAGGCCAGCCGCGTCCGGCCGTCATACATAGTCAGGAGAATCGTTGTCACCGAGAGCCCGGGGTTCAAGTGGCTCCTGACTAGCTCGACGGTGCGGAGCAACTGCTCAAGCCCTTCAAGCGCGTAGTACTCACACTGGATCGGAATCAGCACCTCCGGCGCCGCGACGAGCGCGTTTACGGTCAGCAGCCCCAGCGACGGCGGGCAGTCAATAAAGATGTAATCCAGGTTCGAGACGTCGTAGCTGGCCAGTGCCCGCGCGAGTCGTGCTTCGCGGGCGACCAACGGCACCAGCTCGATCTCCGCTCCCGCCAGGTCGATGGCGGCCGGAGCGCAGTACAGGTGGGCGTAGCCCCGGACCGGCCGCACGATCGAGCTCAGCGCTTGATCATCGACGAGGACGTGGTAGACCGACGCGATCCCCGAGTGATGCTCCACATCAAGCGCCGTCGAGGCGTTGCCCTGCGGGTCCAAGTCAATGACCAGTACTCGCGCCCCGTGCATGGCAAGGCCAGCGGCCAGATTGACAGCTGTCGTCGTCTTCCCGACGCCGCCCTTCTGATTGGCGATCGTAATGACGCGACACGAGGACGGCCGTGGCCACGTCTCGCCACCCGAGCGTGCCACCACAGCAGCCTGGGCAGCCCTCGCGATCGGAGTATCCGCCGACGCCTCGGACATAGCAGGGATGACCACGTTTTCCTCGCTCTCGCCTGTCCCCTCAACAAACCCGCTCGAGCGTGCCGGCCTGTCCTCCGCAAGGCCGACCCCCGGCCGAGCGCCGGCGCTCGTCCCCCGAAGGCCGCCGTAGCCCGGCTGACTCACAAGCGCTCCGGACCCTGTTTCACGTGAAACGTGCGCCAGCGCTTGACGAATCCGCTCCGGCGCCGCCTCCGCGCTCTCCGCAGACCCGGCTGCGGACACCGAGCCTAGGGGATGCTGGGCTGCTCCGTGACCTGGTTCCGTCCGGCCAAGCGGCCAGCCAAGGCCTATGCGCCTGGTCCGTCTCGCGTATCGGTCCGGAACCGGTCCTGGCCGGGCCGCATCCTCCGGCGCCGCACTGCCGGTATCCGCGGCTCCAAGCACGCCGCGCCTCTCAGCAACGTCGGCATCGCGAGCGGCTGGTGCCTCATCCGGCCAGCCAAGGCCCGGCCCGGAGTTCGTCACTGCAGTTCTCCTCAGCGAGAGTCTCCTCGGCGAGCCACGCCGGACATATTCCGAGCCTGCCTATCCTCCGCCGCGGCGGCTGTTCGGTCGCGCCTTGCGGCCAACCGCGGCACCCGGATGTCCGCGCTGGCCGCCAGCCTGGCCGCCGGGCCTGCCGTCCGGCCTTCCCGAAGCGCGTCGTCCAGTCCCGATATTGGCGCGCCGTTCCGGCGCGGTGAACACCACTACTGTGGCAGTCGCGCTGCCGTCGGCGCTACCCACCTGCGTCACCCGCGCGTCGGCCACGCCAAGTCGCGCCAACACTGGCCGCGCCCGCGCAAGCTCAGCCTCGGCCGCAGCGCCCTTGATCGCCACCACGCGGCCGCCCGGCCGAGCCAGCCCGACACTCAGCCCGGCTAGCTTGTCCAGCGGCGCAACTGCCCGCGAACACACCACGTCAACCGCAAGCTCACCAGCTAGATCCTCGGCCCGGCCGCGCACCACCTGCACGTTCGGCAGGCCCAGCTCCGCCACGCATTCTTCCAGGAACGCAACTCGCCTTGCCAGCGCCTCGAGCAAGGTCACCTTGGCGCCAGGCAGCAACATCGCCAGCACTATGCCGGGAAGTCCGGCACCTGAGCCAAGGTCGACCAATGAGCACCGGGCCGGAATGAGCCGCGCGACCACGGCACAGTTCAACAGGTGCCGCTCCCAGATCCGCTCTGCCTCAGCCGGGCCAACTACCCCGCGCGCGACGCCAGCGCCGGTGAGCAGGTCCGCATAGCTCTGCGCGACCGGGAGGACCTCGCCAAATAGCTCCGCGCCGGCCAAGCCTGGCCCGGACTTCTCCGCTGCATCCGCCATCCCAGCAGGCCCTTCTCTTCGCACGGCCATCCCTGCCCGCGCTCAGCCGCTCCGAATACCCCGACCGCGCTAACTGCCGCCTTCAAGCGGCGCTACAGCCGTCACGACAAGGCCGCTGCTGCGTCGCCTCAGGCCGGCAGCACTACTACGCGGCGGTCGGGCTCCTCGCCTTCCGACTCGCTATGCAGGCCGGCTGCGGCCACGGCATCATGAACGACCTTGCGCTCGAACGGATTCATTGGCCAGAGGCGCTTCGGCTGCCCAGTCCGGCGGACCTCATCGGCGGCCTCTTGCCCGGCCTCGGCGAGCTCCGCCCTCCGCCGTTGCCGGTAACCCCCGACGTCTAGCATCATCCGCGTCCGGGCCCCAGTGTGCTGATGGACGGCCAGCCTCGTCAGCTCCTGCAACGCCTCAAGAACTTCGCCACGGCGACCGACAAGCTCATCCAGCGTTGCGCCGACCACTGAGACGACCGCGCGGTCTCCTTCGACATCCATGTCTATGTCGCCATCGAGGTCTGCCACATCCAGCAGCCCTTCGATATAGTCGGCCGCTATCTCACCCTCCAGCTCCAGGTCCGCGGCCGACCGCTCCGGCTGCTCGAAAGCCGCACCCTGCTCGACGGCGCTAGCGTCGAGGGGACCCTCGTCACCGTCCACAGCCTCGTCGTCGGAAGGCGCGTCTCCATCAGCTGGATGGTCCGCAGTGACGAGGGTGCCAGCCTCACGATCGCCAGCCTCATCGTCGCGGCCAGACTCCTCCGCCACCATGTCATCCTGCTGGCTCATGCCACGCTCCTCCTCCATCCGTCCCTGACCGGCCGCACACCGCCGACGCCCCGGCTGGAAACCGCCGCCGCGCATTCACGCGGTGCCCGTCACCCAGCATCCATTACACAGCATCCATTACGCAGCGCCATCGCACCGGCACGGATTGCGATCCGGCCGATCGCGCGCGCCGCGAAAGCTTAGCGCTTGCCCGTCCGCTTGCTGCGCGACTGCCGCTGAGTCTGATGCCTGACGACCTTAACCTCCGGCTCGGGCTCGGGCTCGGGCTCGGGCCGAGCACGGCCCAGTCGCTTCAGCATTCCGTTGCTGGAGCTGGCTCCGTCCTGCCCCGCCGTACCCCGCCCAGCGCTACCCTGACCGGACGGGCGCTGAGCGGACGGGCGCTGCGCATTCGTCGCGCCGGTGCCGCGCTTTGCGCTGGCGCCGTTGGCCGCTGCCCGGCCCGTGGGCAGCTGCTTGCGCCCCGCGCCCGCGACGGACCGGCTAGTCCCGCCGGTAAGCGACCTCGCCGCGGAAGGGCTTACTGAGGCAGGCGCTGCAGCGCCATCGGCCGCCGCCGGAGGCGTGTAGGGGTACCGCTTCGCGAGCAGGAATTGCTGACCGAGCGTCCAGATGTTGGTGGTGACCCAGTACAGGACCAACCCGAACGGCCAGTACAGACCGGTCAACGCGAAGAACGGCATGATGTACGCCATGTACTTCTGCGACGAGGCCATCGGGTTGTCCGGCGTCGCCGCGGGCATCATCCCGCGCTTCATGCTCTGCCGGATCGTCAGGTACGTCGTCGCCATGCTGACCAGGACGAAGGCGACAATCGTCAGCTTCGCGTGCAGCGGCACGTACAAGTGGTGGGTGAACAGCACCTTGTCAGCGATCGAGACGCCGAGGATCTTGGCGTGCGTCCCGGCAGTCACCATCGATATAGGCAACCCGTACGGAGGGGTAGTGCCAGGCTTGTAGTCAGCGATCGCGCGCAGCACGCTGAACAACCCGAAGAACAGCGGCAACTGGAGCACGAACGGCAGGCAGCCCATCAACGGGTTGACGCCCGCCTCCTGGTACAGCTTCATCGTCTCTTGATTGAGCGTCTGCTTGTCGTTCTTGTACTTCTTCCGCAGTGCAGCCATCTGCGGTTGCAGCGACGACATCGCCCGCGTCGTATGCATCTGCTTGATGAACAGCGGCACCATGACCAGGCGCATCAGCGCGACCAGGATCACGATGCTCAGGGCCCAGGTCCATCCGCTGGTCGGGCCGAAGACCGGCTTCAGCACGTCATAGATGTGCGTGAAGACCCAGCCGACCGCCTCGTAGAGGTAATCCAGTGGATTCGACACCTGCTAGCTCCCTTTGTGCTTTACGCCCGAATTGCGTTGCGCTCGAATTACTGTGCTCGGCTCATGATTTCGGCGCTCATATTCTGACCGTCTGCTAGTTCAACGCCTGAGACCCCTCGGTCCGTCCCCGGAACAGGATCCAGTCCGCCCGCGTGGAACGGATGACACCGGCTGAGCCGCCGCAGCGCCAGCCAAGAGCCCCGAAGTGCGCCGTGGACTTGCACGGCCTCCAGCGCATAGGCACTGCACGACGGGTAGAACCTGCACCGCGGACCTAGCAGCGGGCTGATGAACCGCCGGTAGCCGGTCAGCAACCCCACCAGCAGCCAGCTCGCTGCCGACACATTCGTCGATTTCCGGTCAGATTGACTGCTCACCGGGTCGTCACCCCACCCTGCCGCCGAAGCAACGCTCCGATTACCAGGTCGAGGTCGGCGGCAAGATCCGCCTGGCAAGCCGTTGCCGCCTTCGGTGCTGCGCGCAACACAAGAAGGCTACCTCCCGGCAGCGACCCCAGATACCCTCTGACCAAGTGCCGCAGGCGCCGGCGCACGCGGTTCCGCACTACCGCCGTGCCCACCCGGCGGTTGACGATGAAGCCAACCCGTGCCGGGTCCGGCTCCTCGGGCTGGACCAGCAAATGACCGGAGACAAGCTGACGTCCCGCCTTGCTGCCGCATTTCGTCGCGGCCGTGAAGTCGGTCTTGCGGCGCATCCGCGCTGCCGAGGGAAGCATCACGACCCCATCGTCGCGCGCCCGTCAGACGCTGACGCGCGCGCGACCCTTCCGCCGCCTGGCGGCAAGGACTGCGCGGCCGGCTCGGGTGCGCATGCGCAGCCGGAAGCCATGAGTTTTCGCCCGACGGCGGTTGTTCGGCTGAAATGTACGCTTGCTCACTAGGACTCCAGGTTCCGGCAGTGCCGTCCAGCAAGCGCTGTGACTTCCTGCAGGTCCGACTCTTGTCTGGGCAGTTCTTCGCTCGACCGTAGTGCGGTAAATACGTGGTTCAGGTAGTTTCCGGTACCAGCACTGCCCTAAATAGGGCCATGACGCAGCCGCGCCGGGGCTACCGGACCTCTACAAGCTACTTGCAGGGCGGGTACCCGGTCAAACCCGCCCGGCCGCGATGCCAAGCTCCGCCGCCGACCATACGATTTACCGAACGGACCGCGAACTCCAGCCCTAGGCTGTGGATAGCGCATCTGGGTTTCGTGCTCCGGCACCACTGGCCATACTCGTGCCGCCACGCGACGGGCTACCGCTCGGCGGACGGGCAACCGGGTAGAGCAAGCGGGCAGAGTGCCCGGGAAACGAAGGCCCGGCTACTTTCCGCCGGCCGCGCGGCCAAGGCAAGTGCACAAGCTGTGGAAAAACCTGTTGATCACATGTGGGGGGCTCGGGTGACCGGCCGAATGAGCGAAGATGACCTCGCCGAAGTTTGGGCCCGCTCACTCGCCGACCTGGCCGGATTGCAGATCGAAGCGCATCAGCGCGCCTGGCTGCAGCTCACCAGGCCGCTTGGCCTAGTCGAGAACACCGCGCTTATCGCCGCTCCTAATGAATTCGTCAAGGAGCAGCTGGAAACTCGGCTACGGGCGCTCATTACTAACGCGCTGTCACGGGAACTGGCGCGCAGCATTCAGATTGCCGTCACGGTAGATCCGGCCGCCACGGCAGGCCTAGGCCAGCCCGCCGATGAGGTGTCCCATGACCGCCTCGGCTCAGTGCCCGGGCAGCCAGGGCTGGGCCAGTCGGCCGCCGCCCAGTCGGCCGCCGCCGGACTCGCCAGTCCACGGCCTGGCGGAAACGGCGGCTTCGGGGCCTCCCCGTTCGATCATGATCATTTCGGCAGCCCTGGGCTCGACCCGCCCGGGCTTGGGTCAGCCGACGCCGGACAGCTGCCCGGACTGGACCCGTTTCCTCCAGAAAACGGAACCGGCGGCCACAGTCCGGTATCGGAGAGCGCCCGCCACGAGACTGGCCGGCCGATGGTCCCCGGTTCGGCCGGCGGGCTCGGCACGCTGCGCGGCCATGCCGACGGGCCCGGCCCCCCGCACCGGCCGCCGCTAGCCGGACCGCAGGCCCCCCGACCTGGCCAGGCCAGGCTGAACCCCAAGTACACCTTCGACACGTTCGTGATCGGGTCAAGCAACAGGTTCGCGCACGCCGCTGCGGTGGCCGTCGCCGAAGCGCCCGCTAAGGCCTACAACCCGTTGTTCGTTTACGGCGACTCCGGTCTCGGCAAGACGCACCTGCTGCATGCCATCGGCCATTACGCGCAGAGCCTCTATCAGGGACTGAAGGTCCGGTACGTGAGCTCGGAGGAGTTCACCAACGATTTCATCAACATGATCCGCGACGGCAAGCAGGACGGGTTCCGGCGCCGTTATCGCGACGTGGACGTGCTACTCGTTGATGACATCCAGTTCCTGGAGAATAAGGAAGGCACCCAGGAGGAGTTCTTCCACACTTTCAACACCCTGCATAACGCCGAGAAGCAGATCGTGATCTCCTCCGATCGTGCGCCGAAGCGCCTGGTCACCTTGGAAGACCGGCTGCGCAGCCGGTTCGAATGGGGCCTGCAGACCGACGTGCAGCCGCCCGAGCTCGAGACGCGAATAGCCATCTTGCGCAAGAAGGCCGTGCAGGACAGGCTCAACGCGCCGCCGGAAGCGCTCGAGTACATTGCCAGCCGGATCTCCACGAACATCCGCGAGCTGGAGGGAGCGCTCATCAGGGTCACCGCGTTCGCCAGCCTCAACCGCCAGTCGGTTGACCTCCAGCTCGCTGAGTTCGTGCTGAAGGACCTGATCCCGGAGACGCACGGTCCCGACATCACCGCGGCCACGATCATGGGTCAGACGGCTTCGTACTTCGGTCTTTCCATCGATGACTTGTGCGGCACGTCCCGCTCCCGGGTCCTGGTGACCGCCCGCCAGATCGCCATGTACCTGTGCCGGGAACTGACTGATATGTCGCTCCCGAAGATCGGCCAGCAGTTCGGCGGCCGAGATCACACGACGGTGATGCACGCCGAGCGGAAGATACGGTCACTGATGGCCGAGCGCCGATCGATCTACAACCAGGTCACCGAGCTCACCAACCGGATCAAGCAGCAGGTCTTGTCGGGGTGAGTGCATGCGAATCCGATGGTCAGCTCTGCCGCGCCCAGCGCCAGGTCAGCGCTGCATGAGCACATTCTGTATCTGCCCGGCCACCCAAACTACGCGCCAGACGCATTCCACGCACACAGGCTGTGGACAAACCTGTGGATGTCCTTGGGACATCCGGAGGAAAACCCCATTCGACCGGGGGGTAACGGGCCGGTGTCCAGTGCACGGCTGTCCGCGATGCACAGCCTGCTCTGTGGTTACCCGCAGGCCGACCACAGCTGGTGTGCACGGCCAACGCAGCCGCCACCTGCGCCAACGACCGTTGTCCCCAGGATCCACCGACCCTATGACGACTACCAGTTTTGTTATGGCTGACAACTCACAACAGCAAGTAGCGACCCGCACCGCAGCTGAAGCCGCCCGGCGCCCGCAGGTGAAGGCAATCTCGGACTGCGGACCAGATTCGATCAACAGAAGGAGGCCAGACCAGTGAAGATCGTCCTTGAACGCGACGTCCTCGCTGAGGCTGTGGCGTGGACCGCCCGCGCGCTGCCCGCCCGGCCAACGGTTCCCGTGCTCGCCGGAATCCGCCTGCAGGCCACAGACGAACTGGTCCTGTCCAGCTTCGATTACGACATCTCGGCCCAAGCGACCGTGCCCGGTCACGGCGGACGAGCCCGGTAGCGCGCTGGTCTCGGGGCGGCTGCTAGCCGAGATCAGCCGTAGCCTGCCAGCCAAGCCCGTGCACATCAGCGCCCATGACGGCCGGGCCGTGCTCACTTGCGGCAGCGCCACGTTCACGTTGCTGACCATGCCCGAGGACGAGTATCCGGCGCTGCCGGAGATGCCACCGGCGGCCGGCTCGATCGGCAGCGACGCATTTGCGACCGCGGTCAGCCAGTCAGCCACCGCGGCGGGCCGGGATGACACGCTGCCCGCGCTAACCGGGGTCCGAATCGAGATCGACGGCGAAACCCTCATCCTCGTGTCGACTGACAGGTACCGGCTGGCCGTGCGCGAGCTGCGCTGGACGCCCGCCCGCCCCGACCTGACCGCGGCGATGCTGGTGCCAGCCAAGGCCCTGGCCGACACGGCCAGGTCGCTGACGAACGGGGCGCAAGTATCTATCGCGCTAGCACTGCCGGGAATCGATGGGCACGGCGGCGAGGGCATGATCGGCTTTGAGGGTGCTGGCCGGCGGACCACGACGCGGCTGCTGAGCGGGGAGTTCCCCCGGTACCAGTCGCTGCTGCCCAAGACGGTTAACGCGGCTGCGGAACTGTCTACTGGCCTGCTCGCCGAGTCGGTGAAGCGCGTGGCTCTTGTCGCGGAGCGCAACACACCGGTCCGGCTGGCCTTCAGCTCCGGGCAGCTCATGCTGGAGGCCGGGACCGGCGACGAGGCCCAGGCCGAGGAAACCATCGAGGCAGACTTCTCCGGGGATGACCTGTCGATCGCCTTCAATCCGCAGTACCTGCTGGACGGCCTGGCTGCGATCGACTCCGACGTAGTGCGTATCTCCTTCACCGAACCCGGTAAGCCCGCTTTGCTCACTGGCAAGCCGGGACCGGACGGCAACCCGGAATTCCGTTACCTGTTGATGCCGATCCGCCTCGGCTAATGTCGGCGGAGTGCACCTGACCCGGCTCGCGCTTACCGATTTCCGCAGCTACCCGGCCGCGGACGTGGCGCTCGGGCCGGGCGTCAGCACCTTTATCGGCGCCAACGGCCAGGGCAAGACCAACCTGGTGGAGGCCGCTAACTACGTGGCGACGTTTGCCTCGCACCGGGTGGCGACAGACGCACCGCTCATCAGGCAAGGGGCCGACCGGGCAATTGTGCGCGGCCTTGTCTCGTCCGCGGGACGGGAGAGCCTGGTAGAGATCGAGATCAATGCTGGCCGTGCTAACCGGGTGCGGCTTAACCGGTCGCCCGCGCCGCGCCCGCGTGAGGTGATCGGCGTGCTGCGCTGCGTGCTGTTCGCCCCCGAAGACATCGCCGTCGTGAAAGGCGACCCTGACCAGCGCCGTCGGTACCTTGATGACTTGCTGGTCGCGACCCGGCCGCGATATGCGGGCGTGCGGGCGGACTACGACCGGGTACTGCGGCAGCGCACGGCGCTGCTGAAAACAGCTAAGGCCAGGGGCGGCCTGCCCGCCGGCGCGCTGGAAGTCTGGGACGATCAGCTTGTCCTCGCCGGAGCGGAGCTGACCGCAGGCAGGCTTCGCCTGGTGAGCGAGATCCGGGACCTGGTGGGCGGCTGCTACAGCGCAGTTTCCGGTACTGAGCGTGACACCGATCTCCGCTATCGGATATCTGCGATCGCGCAGGCCCGCGCCGCGGCGAGCGCTGGTGCAGCTGGCGGCGAAGGACCGGAGCCCGAACCGGAGCCGGGCAAGCTGGCCGTGCTACTCCGGGAAGCGCTGGCGGAGCGGCGCCGGGCCGAGTTCGAGCGCGCCGTATGCCTGGTCGGGCCGCACCGGGACGAACTTGAGCTCGTCATCGGCGGCCTGCCTGCACGGGGCTATGCGAGTCATGGCGAATCGTGGTCGCTGGCCCTCGCGCTCCGGCTAGCTGGCTACCAGCTGCTCCGCTCCAAGGGCGATGACCCCGTACTGATCCTTGACGACGTGTTCGCCGAACTCGACGGTGAGCGCCGGCGCCGCCTCGCTGAGCTGGCCCGGGACGCTGAGCAAGTGCTGGTGACAGCGGCGGTGCCGCAGGATGTGCCGGACGGCCTGGCGGGCGCCCGATTCAACGTGGCGGGCGGGGTGATAACGAGTGCCTGAAAAGAATGCGGACGACAGGGTCCGGCTGGCCCGGGACGCGCTGGCCGAGGTGGTTGCCAACGCCAGAGCCAGAGGGCTGCGGCCGGTCCAGCGGCCTGCGGGCCCAACTGCCGCTTCCCGCCAGGCGGGCGACGACACGGTTGGCCTTGCAGCCGATGCCACCGACGCCGGTCCTACGACTGCCGTGGGCCCTGCTCTGACCGGGAATGCTGACCTGTCGGATGCGGTTATACCCAGGTCAGGTGCGGTTTCCGCGAACCGGCGGAGGCCCGCTCGACGGCCCGGATTCCCGGCGCAGCAGCGCAACGATGACCCGCAGCCGCTCGCGCGCGCGATAGACGGGCTGCTCACCGCGGAGGGCTGGACGCTGGCCGCGGCTACTGGGTCGGTTTTCGGCCGGTGGGCGGAGATTGTCGGAGTTGATCTTGCGACACATACGAGCCCGCAATCCCTCACCGACGGCGAACTAGTCGTGACTGCTGATTCCACCGCCTGGGCGACCCAGGTCCGGCTCCTGGCGGCGCAGTTGGTCAGGCGGCTCAACGCCGAGCTAGGCGACGGCACCGTGGTCCGGGTCAAGGTAACCGGACCGGTGACGAGCACCAGAAAGCCGGGTGAATGGCGGGTACGGGGCAGCCGTGGCCCGCGTGACACGTACGGCTGAGCCTGACCATGTGTCCAGGTAAAATGAACAAGCGCACTAGGGCTCACGCCATGCGGGGGAGTCACCGGCCGAGCCTTATGTGTTTGCCCTGTTCCAAGAGGAGCTTCTGCATTGTCCTATGACGCACGTTCGATCACGGTCCTGGAGGGCCTCGAAGCCGTCCGCAAGCGGCCCGGAATGTATATCGGATCTACCGGCGAGCGCGGGCTCCATCACCTGGTGACCGAGGTTGTGGACAACGCCGTGGACGAGGCACTGGCTGGCCATGCCGACCACATCGACGTGACCCTGCTCGCCGACGGCGGAGTCCGGGTATTCGACAATGGCCGCGGCATCCCTGTTGATGAGCATCCGATAGAAAAGCGCCCGGCTGTCGAGGTTGTACTTACCACCCTGCACTCGGGCGGCAAGTTCGACAGCGACTCCTACGCTGTGTCCGGCGGACTGCACGGCGTAGGCGTGTCGGTCGTGAACGCATTGTCGACGCGCCTGGATGTGGAGATCCGCAAGGACGGATACGTCTGGCGCCAGTCCTATGCGGTCAGCGAGCCGACTGGCCCGCTGACCAAGGGCGAGCAGACTGACGAAACCGGCACCATCATCACCTTCTGGCCTGATGACACCATCTTCGAGACCACTGAGTGGTCGTTCGAGACGCTGTCGCGCCGACTGCAGGAGATGGCTTTCCTCAATCGCGGGCTGGCGATCAGTCTGACCGACGAGCGGCCCGAGCACATCATCAACGGTGGGCCGCATGTCGTCCAGTACCGCTATGACGGCGGCATCGCCGATTTCGTCCGCTATCTGAATGCGTCAAAGGAGCCGGTGCACGCCTCGGTCATCGACTTCGGCGACGAGGGTCAGGGCATTGCCGCCGAGGTCGCCATGCAATGGACCGGCGCTTACTCGGAGTCGGTGCACACCTTCGCCAACACGATCAACACCGCCGAGGGCGGTACGCACGAGGAAGGCTTCCGGGCGGCCCTCACCAACATCGTCAACAGGTACGCCCGCGATCAGAAATACCTGCGCGAGAAGGAAGACAACCTGCTCGGCGAGGACATCCGTGAAGGCCTCACCGCCATCATCCACGTGCTGCTGTCCGAGCCGCAGTTCGAGGGCCAGACCAAGCAGAAGCTCGGCAATACCGAGGCCAAGTCGTTTGTGCAGCGGATCTGCAACGACCACCTCAAGGACTGGTTCGAGCGCAACCCTGGCGAGGCCAAAGCCATCGTGCTGAAGGCTAGCCAGGCTGCCAGGGCGCGGATCGCGGCGCGCCAGGCCCGTGATCTGACTCGCAAGAGCGCCATGGGCAACTCCGGCCTGCCCGGCAAGCTGGCTGACTGTCAGTCGGGTGACCCGGACATCTGCGAGATCTACATCGTCGAGGGCGACTCGGCCGGTGGTTCTGCCAAGGGCGGCCGCGACTCAAAGTTCCAGGCGATCCTGCCGATCCGCGGAAAGATCCTGAACGTCGAGAAGGCACGTATCGACCGCGTCCTCAAGAACACTGAGGTCCAGTCGATGATCACGGCGCTCGGTACCGGAATCCACGACGAATTCGACATCGCCAAGCTGCGCTACAACCGGATCATTTTGATGGCCGACGCCGACGTCGACGGCCAGCACATCACCACCTTGCTGCTCACCTTGCTGTTCAGGTTCATGAAACCGCTGATCGAGTCCGGCCACGTGTACCTGGCGCAGCCACCGCTCTACAAGATCAAGTGGGACGCCCGAGGTGCACAAGCCGGTTATGCCTACTCCGACAAGGAGCGGGACGCTGTGATCGAAGCCGGTATCACCGAGGGCCGCAAGGACCCGCGGTCCCGTGACGGTGTGCAACGGTTCAAGGGCCTCGGCGAGATGAATGCGCACGAGCTGTGGGACACCACGATGGACCCGGCCCGACGCCTGCTTAAGCAGGTCACCGTGGACGACGCAGCGCAGGCGGACGAGATGTTCAGCGTGCTGATGGGCGAGGACGTGGAGGCGCGTCGCTCGTTCATCCAGCGCAACGCCAAGGATGTCAAGTTCCTCGACATCTAGCGCCGGACGCGGCCGGCCGGATCCAGGCGGCCGCCGCCGCTTCGCGGCCTGCTGACACGAAGGAAGGATTGGTAAGTGCCTGACGTAACCACGCCGGACGCTCCGTCGGAGGGCCGGGGCCGCACCGAGCCTGTTGACATTCAGGTCGAGATGCAGCGCAGCTTCCTCGACTATGCGATGTCGGTCATCGTCGGCCGGGCACTGCCCGACGTGCGGGACGGCCTGAAGCCCGTCCATATCCGGATCCTGTACGCGATGTACGACGGCGGATACCGGCCAGACCGCGGCTACAACAAGTGCGCGCGCATCATCGGCGACGTGATGGGCAATTATCATCCGCACGGCGACTCGGCGATCTACGACACCCTGGTCCGCCTGGCGCAGGACTGGGCCATGCGCATGCCGCTGGTGGATCCGCAGGGAAACTTCGGCTCGCCAGGCAACGATCCGGCCGCGGCCATGCGGTATACCGAGTGCAGGCTGACGCCGCTGGCAATGGAGATGCTGCGGGATATCGACAAGGAAACTGTCGATTTCCGTCCGAACTACGACGGCCGCTCTGCTGAGCCGGTCGTGCTGCCGGCCCGGTTCCCCAACTTGCTTGTGAACGGGTCCGAGGGCATCGCGGTGGCGATGGCCACCAAAATCCCGCCGCACAACCTGCGCGAGGTAGCTTCAGGCGCCCAGTGGTACCTGGAGAACTTCGAGGCGACCGACGAGGAGCTGCTCGCCGCGCTGCTCGAGCGGGTCAAGGGACCGGACTTCCCGACCGCCGCCCAGATCGTCGGGCGCCGGGGTATCCAGGAGGCGTACCGGACCGGCCGCGGTTCGATCACCATGCGTGCTGTGGTGGATGTTGAGGAAGACGCCAGGGGCCGGACCTTGCTAGTCGCCACCCAGCTACCGTTCCAGGTCAACCCGGACAACCTGGCAGAGAAGATCGCCGAGCTTGCAGTGGACGGCCGGGTGCCAGGTATCGCCGCCGTCCAGGACGAAAGCAGCGCCCGGCTGGGCCGCCGACTGGTAATCGTGCTGAAGCGCGACGCCGTGGCGAAGGTCGTTCTCAACAACCTGTACAAGCACACCCAGCTTCAGGACACCTTCGGCGCAAACATGGTGGCGCTGGTCGACGGCGTCCCACGGACGCTGCGGCTCGATCAGATGATCCGGTACTGGGTTGCCCACCAGATTGAGGTGATCGTCAGGCGGACCCGTTTCCTGCTGCGCAAGGCACGGGAGCGGGCGCACATCCTGAGCGCACTGCTCAAGGCGATCGACCAGATCGATGCTGTGATCGCTTTGATCAGGGCAAGCGAGTCGGCCAACGCAGCCCAGCAGGGCCTGATGGACCTGCTGGACATCGACGAGATCCAGGCCCGTGCCATTCTTGACATGCAGCTGCGGAGGCTTGCGGCACTGGAGCGCCAGGCGCTGACCGATGAGTACGAGCAGCTGATGAGCGAGATCGCTGATTACGAGGCCATCCTCGCGTCGCCAGAGCGGCAGCGGCAGGTCGTGAGCACCGAGCTCGCGGAGATCACCGAGAAGTTCGGCGACGACCGGCGGACTGAGATCATCGCTTACGACGGCGACATGTCGATGGAAGACCTGATCGCTGAGGAAGACGTTGTCGTCACGATCACCCGCGGCGGCTATGCCAAGCGCACGAAGACCGACCTCTATCGAGCGCAGCGGCGAGGCGGCAAAGGCGTGCGGGGCGCCCAGCTGCGCACCGATGACATTGTCGATCACTTCTTCGTGACGACCACACATCACTGGATCTTGTTCTTCACCAACAAGGGCCGGGTCTACCGGGCCAAGGCCTATGAGCTGCCGGATGCGGGCCGGGACGCGCGTGGTCAGCATGTCGCGAACCTGCTCGCCTTCCAGCCGGACGAGCACATCGCTGAGGTGCTCGCGCTGCGTGACTATAACGCTGCGCCGTACCTGGTGCTCGCCACCTCATCTGGCCTGGTGAAGAAGTCACGACTGACCGACTTCGATTCTTCTCGCTCCGGCGGCATCATCGCCATCAATCTCCGCGAGGACGATGAGGTGATCGCAGCCCGTCTTGTCTCGCCGGACCAGGATCTTCTGCTTGTGAGCAAGCACGCCCAAGCGATCAGGTTCCGGGCCAGCGATGACGCGCTCCGGCCGATGGGCCGGGCGACCTCTGGCGTCATCGGCATGCGCTTTACCGAGGGCGACCAGATGCTCGGCATGTACGTGGTCGGCGAAGGAGCCGATGTCCTAGTGGCGACCGGCGGCGGCTATGCCAAGCGCACTCCCGCCGACCAGTATCCGGTTCAGGGCCGCGGCGGCCTCGGTGTCGTCACCGCCAGGATCGTGGAAGCCAGAGGCGAGCTGATCGGGGCGCTGATGGTGCACCCGGAGGACGAGGTCTATGCCATCACTTCGGCCGGTGGTGTGATCAGGACGGCGGCTGCCGAGGTCAAGCTGTCCGGGCGGCAAACCATGGGCGTGCGCTTGGTCAACCTGGCGTCCGGCCAGAGTCTGGTAGCGATCGCCAGAAACGCCGAGGCGATCGAAGCCGGTATCGAAATCGATGCGGATGATGATATCGAAGCCGATGGCATAGCTTCCGTCACTGACACCGAGAGTAACGACGGCACCGGCGCCGACGCGGCCGGGAGTGAGATTAACCCAGCTGATGAGACCGAGAACTGACAACCGGTAAACGACGCTGTCAGTTAGTAAGATGACGGCAAAGCAAGGTGACGATTGTAGCGACCTTGCCGACGCGGCGGACGCATCCTGCAATCATGCCTGGTAGCGGAGCTCATGCCCGGTAGTATTGTCCGAAAACAACTCAAAATGAGGCCGGAGACGGGGCATGCTGCGCCGAAATTGGGCAGCGTCTAGATCGAGAGCCGCCACGGCGCAACGAAACCGATGCGCCGGGCGTCATGACAATAGCCGTTGCAAGAGCTTCTGGTTCCAGCGAATCAGACAGGGCTGACTGGGGATAACCTCGTGTCAGGCAACGGTGCGGAGGAGGACGGGGTGGACAACCGCGTGCAGGCGCCTTCATGGGCGCCCGGCGAGGGTTCAGAGGGTACGGCCACGGACCAGAGCCCTGCCGGGGCAGCATCGCCTGCGGCGGACCGCCCTACTGCCGACACGACCGCAGCTGCCACCCAGGAAATCCGGGCAAGGGCAGTGCTGGTGCACCAGCGGCGGCAGATGCCTCAGTCGGGGCCAAGTCGACCAGCCGCGTCGCCGCTCCAGTGGTCAAGGGCTCTGGCGCGCCGTCGGCGCGATCGGCTGCGGCCAAGCCGGCGTCCGACTCCTCTGGATGGCAGCCATCCGCGCCAGAACCTGCCGCGCCTACATCAACGTTCGGGTCTGGACCTAGCGCATCGCCCGCACCGGACGGCAGGTCGGCAGGCGCGCAACCCGGCCCGCCATTTACGCCCGGCGGAGCGCCCAACGGGCCAGGAATTTCCACCACGCCTCCGCTTCCCGCCGAGGCGGTCGGCAATGGCGTCGGCCCGGGCATCGGGGCCCGGCTGTCGTCGTCGCTTGCCGGACTGACCCGCAGCAAGCCCAGGGGATATTCGCCTGCCAAACGGCCAGCTGCGGCGAAGGGTCCAAAGCCTCGTGCTGCGCAGTCTGGCGTTCCGCAGTCTGGCGTTCCGCAGTCTGGCGTTCCGCGGTCGGGCGCGCCAGTCGCGGGACGGCCCCAGGGCCCGGTGCGGCAAACCAGGCGCGCTCAGCTCAGCCTCGAGCGGATCGAGCCGTGGTCGGTTATGAAGCTCAGCTTCCTGCTCTCCCTTGTGGGCTGGGTAGTGCTGTTCATTGCGGTGGCCATCATCTACTTCGCACTGTCGAAGCTAGGCGTCTTCCACAAGATCGAGCAGACTTGGGGATTGGTCACTACCAGCAAGAGTCACCCCGCTTCCAGCGCAACACGATGGTTCAGCGCATCACGCATCCTGGGCTACACCATGCTGGTGGGCGCGGTGAACGTGATCGTGATGACCGCCCTTGCCACAGTCGGCGCGATTATTTACAACCTGCTGTCAACCTTCTCCGGCGGTGTTGAGGTAACCCTGAAGGAATCTGACTGAGCACCTAGTCGCGGCTTGCGGTAACCTATCCCGGCGTGCCCGGAGCTTTTCTTGCAACTGGCGCGTCTGCGGGCCTGTAGCTCAGACGGTTAGAGCGCTTCCCTGATAAGGAAGAGGCCGGAGGTTCAAGTCCTCCCAGGCCCACCCAGTTCACAGCGGGTCAGCCCTGCAAGCGCCGGGCCACGGTCCTACAGTCAGTAGGGCCAGATTGCGTTACGTGCCGAGGTTAGCCCGCGCCGGTCGCCGTTCGCTCTCAGGGCCGCGCTGATCCAGATGCTCGACCCAGCCGTAGTCGGAGCTCAGAAGTCGTTCGGCCGTCCGTGAACCGCGACCACTTCGACAAGCCCTTCAATCCCCTTGAAGTCGTCCGGGTTGGCCGTGTAGAGAGGCAGCTCGTTACTCGCCGCTGTTGCGGCGATCATCAAGTCCGATGCTCTGCTACGGGGCTGACGTCCGGCCGTGCGAACGGCCGCGCAGATCTGGCCGTAGAGGCGTGCTGCGCTCTGGTCGTACGGGAGAGGTTCAAAGGTAGCCTCCACGTGTTGCAGCACCGCGACCCGCCCGGCACGCTTCGCCGGATCGTCCGTAGCATGCGGGCCGTATGACAACTCGCCCAGCGTGACCGCCGTGATCAGCAAAGTGTCGGGCAACTCCGCCGGGTCGTAGAGCTTGATCGCCCCGATGATGCTGGTGTCGACGACCGCGACATCGTGGACGGTCACAGGCCGGTACCTTCGTACGGGTCATGCACGTCCTGACCGACAGTCTCATCCAGGTCGGCGCGCAGATCATTCACATCGAGCACCGGGGCCGTGGCGAAGATCGCGAGAACCTCCTCCTTGGGAACGGCCCGGCGCCGACGTATCGGCACCATCCTCGCCAATGGTTCTCCGTTAAGAGTCAGCGTGTATGTACGCCCTTGCCGGAGGCCGCGCGTGACCGACCCCGAGTCAGCGACGAACTGGCGGATGCTGATATCGGTGGGCTGATCGAGTGCCATAAGGCGAGTGTACCACCGCGTACCACGGCGACTCCGAGGCAAAGTTAGTGCTCACGCTGAAGTAGCTGGGCGGCACCATGCCGGCTCATGGCCGCTCGTCACGGACAGACCCGGCCGTTGCGCTCGAACGCAGCGTGCGTCAGCGGCATCAACCGCGCCCAGTGCGCCTCCATCTGCTCGGCTACCATTTCGATCTCGCGTTGCGGGAACGACGGGAACGCTGACTCGGGATCCCGCACGCGCAGGGACAGGAAGTTCATCAGAGCGCGTGCGTTGCAGGTGGCATACATCGAGGAGTAAAGGCCAACCGGCAGCACAGTCCGAGCGACCTCCCTCGCCACCCCGGCATCCAGCATGTCCAGGTAAGCCGCGTACGCCTGGCCGCAGGCTGCCTCTACCGTCTGAGTCACCAGAGAATGCTGTTCTGGCGAGCCGTCGCTGAATACGTATGCGCCGGGCTTGCCGCTCTGGACCAGCTTGCGCTCGGGCCCGGGGACATAGAAGACCGGATTGAGCTTCCGGTACCGTCCGCTCTCCTCGTTATAGCTGAACGTGCGGTGCCGCATGAACTCGCGGAATACGAAGATCGGCGCGCTGACGTAGAAGGTCATAGACGAGTGCTCGAAGGGCGTGCCATGCCGGTCCCGCATCAGGAAATTGATGAGCCCGGCCGAGCGCTCGGGATCTTCGTTGATGTCCGCTAGCGTCTGCTCCCCCTTCGTGGAGACCCGGGCTGCCCAGATGACGTCAGCGTCCGACGCGGCATGCTTGATCAACTCGACGGTCATGTCGCTGCGGAAGGTTATGTCGGGCACGGTCGCCATTGTGCTCGCAGCCACTGTCAGTTCCATCAAGGACCCTTCTCGGTCGTGCGCCAGTGCGGCCAACACCCATCATGCCGACATCGGCGGCGCAACGCGGCCAGCGCTCCCGGCGTGGCTCCCCCAGCTTCGATTAAGACATCGCTTAATCCGCGTTCGCTGCGGGAACGGAGGCGGGGTTACCCTCAATTGATGAGCCGCCGCACGGCGGCTGCTTCAGTCTGGAGGGATTACGGATGAGCGCAGACGCCAACGAAGCGCTCGAAGTCCTGCGTGAGGTCTGGCGGAGCAGCGGGCAGCGCGCGGTTGAACTTGACGATTCAACCGGCGGGAAGTCCTGCCAGAGAATGCAGGATGTCGGCTTTGATGACTTTGCGGCAGGGGAAGCAGACGTGCGCGCGGCCTGGCGGGCGCGGCTCGAGCGCGAGGGCAAGCTGGCTGGCTCAGTTGGCAGCGTCCGGGATCTAGTGCTGGGTTCGGCAGAGTCCCGCGCTTAGATTCGTGCACTGGCGGCGAGGAGATTCGCTCCATGGATTATCCCAGGACCGTCGGTGAGCTAACTGCGCAACTGCGGGACGGCGGGTACATCGCGGACCGCGGCCTCGCGACCGCCCTGCTCGTTTCACTGTCGCTGCACAAGCCGTTGTTGCTGGAGGGCGAAGTCGGCGTCGGCAAGACCGAGGTCGCGAAAGTCCTGGCCACCGTGTTCGGCCGACGATTGATCCGGCTTCAGTGCTATGAGGGTATTGACACGAATCAGGCGCTGTATGAGTGGGATTATGCCCGCCAGATGTTGCAGATCCGCGCCCTCTCGGACCGCCAAGCCGCCGATGAGCAGGCAGTGGACAAACTGTTCGGACCGAAGTTCCTGCTGGAGCGTCCGCTGCTGGCCGCCGTGAAAGGCCGGCGACCAGGCTGTCCTGCTGATCGACGAGGTCGACCGCGCCGACGACGAGTTCGAGGCGTTCCTGCTTGAAATCCTGTCCGACTTCCAGATCACGATCCCGGAAGTTGGCACCATCAGCGCGCAGACGCCGCCAGCGGTCATCCTCACCTCTAACCGGACCAGGGAATTGCACGACGCACTGCGTCGCCGCTGCCTATACCACTGGATCGGCTATCCGGCCGCCGAGCGCGAGACCGAGATCGTTCTCATCCGGGAGCCGACTGCATCTGCGAGCCTGACGAGGAAGGTCGTGTCAGCAGTCCACCGGATGCGCGAGATGGACCTGGCCAAGCCGCCGGGCGTCGCCGAGACCATCGACTGGGTGCGGACGCTCGAGTTCCTCGGCGAAGAGGACTTTTCACCGCAAAGCGCGGGCGATACTCTCGGTGCGGTGCTGAAGGACCGTGACGACCTGGACCTGGTCCGGGACAACCTTGCGGAGCTCACCTCCGGTGCCTGACCGTGCCGCGGACTTCACCGGCGTGCTAGCCGGGTTCGCTGCCGCGTTGCGGTCCGGCGGGCTGGCCGTCGGTACTGGCGACGTGCTGACGTACTGCTGCGCGGCGGGCCTGCTTGATCCGGCCGATCTCACCGACCTCTACTGGGCCGGACGCGCGTCTCTCATCAGCCGGCCGGACGACATCGTTACCTATGATCGGGTGTTCCGGACATTCTTCCTGGGAGAGTACGGCGGCGATCGGCCGCCGCCAGCGCTGCAAGCCAGCCCGGTGGCCAATGCCGAGGCAGCGTTCGTGATGCCTGCGACCGAGCCAGGCCGCGGCAACACTGAGCCGGAGCAGGCGCTGCTCGGCCTGATGGCCTCGGACGTGGCAGCGCTGAAGCAGCGCTCCTTCGCCGCCTGCACGCCCGATGAAGCAGCGGCACTGCGGAAGATCATGAAGCGGATCCGGCTTACCCCGCCGCGCAGGCGGACCCGGCGGACCCGGTCCGGCCCGGACGGCCGCACGCCGGACCTGCGCAGGACGATCCGGGAGTCACTGCGCATGCACGGCGATCCCGGCGCGCTGTTCTGGCGGCAGCGCCGCGTCCGGTTGCGTCCGCTGATCCTCATCCTGGACGTCTCCGGATCGATGGCTGATTACTCTCGGCATCTCCTCCAGTTCGCCCATACGGCCAAGCACGCAGCAGCGAAGGTCGAGGTGTTCTGCTTCGGGACCCGGCTCACCAGGATCACCAGGACGCTAGAGCATCGCCGCCCGGACGCAGCGCTGGAGCAGGCGGCACGGGCGGTTGTCGACTGGGACGGCGGGACTCGGATCGGCGCCTCACTTGACAGTTTCGTCCGGCAGTGGGGGCGGAAAGGACTCTGTCGTGGCGCGGTGGTCGTCATCTGCTCCGACGGCCTCGACCGCGGCGATCCGGAACTGCTGGCCGCAGCGATGGAGCGGCTGGCCCGGCTCTGTCACAAGGTCGTCTGGCTCAACCCGCACAAGGGCGATAACCAGGACTTCAGGCCGAGCACGCTTGGCATGATGGTGGCTGCACCGCACGTCGACCTGCTGCTGTCCGGCCACGACCTGGCCAGCCTGGAAGAACTCGCCGGGCTGCTGCCAGCTCTGCACTAGCTGGCCACTATGGCAGTCGGCGGCCACGATGTTCAGTACTGGTAAGTGCGAGGAGCATGCGGTGAGGTGGAGCGTAGGCATCGAGGCCGAAGGCGACCGGGCGTTGACACGCGAGGAGATCGTAGAGCTGGCGGACGCCGTGGCGACCAGTAGCGGCATTGCGACCGGCATCGGCAGCAGCAGGTACGGCGCGCAGCTCGTGGTGGAAGCCGCCGGCCGGGACGAGGCGATCAGCTTGGCAACGCGAGCTTTCCTTGCGGCCGCCGCTACCGCCGGGCTGCCCGCCGCGCCGATCGTGCGCACCGAAGCCATAGGCGAGGACGAGGAAGAGGACGAGCTGCTGTGATCCGGCTTGGCTCGCTGGCTGGTTACCCATTTGAAGGTCCGCGCGTGCTTGCGGGCTGGACGGCGCCATCGGCGGCCGCGGTGTACGCGATCGCGTACAAGCCCGAGCCGGAGGCCCGGCCCGATCGGTACGCGGTCATTTACGTCGGGCATTCCGACGACCTGTCAGCAGAGCGATTCCCGTTTCAGCATTCGCGCGCGGCGTGCTGGATCAGCCGGGCCGGGTCGAAGTGGAAGGTGTATATCTGCACCTACGAAGTGCCGGGCGGGAACCGTCCGCATCGCGAGCAGATCGCCAGGGAGCTTGCTGTCATCTACCGGCCGACCTGCAACGAGCAGCAGTTCGAGTCGGCCTGGAAGGACGAGTGGATCGGCGAATATATCGCGCCGACCACCGGGCCAGTGACGCGCCGTGACCCTGGCCAGTCCAGGACCGATTGAGGCGTCAGCTACTGCTGCGGTGCGTAACCCACGGCATCATGCAGGCGAGATCGCCGGGTTCCCGACGCTGGCCGGACGGGCTCGGGAGCCGCGGGCTCCTCTGGTCGCGGGGTAACGCCGGCGACGATGCCCTCGGCCATCCCGTAGAGCAGTGGCAGCGCGCCGGCCACCACCCCGCCGGTCTCGTTAATGTGCCCGACCCCAGGTCCGATCAGCTTGGCGTGACCCACGATGGTCCGGACAAGCCCGGCGCACTCTTCCAGGTTGCCCGCGATCCGGGTCAGTAGCGTGCCGACCCAGTACAGGTAGAACGCCAGGCCAGCGATGAGCAGGACGATGTCGACGATCGTCAGGATGACCAGCGTGGTCA
Organism: uncultured Actinomycetota bacterium; assembly: GCA_963787665.1. Lineage (GTDB taxonomy): Bacteria > Actinomycetota > Actinomycetes > Streptosporangiales > Streptosporangiaceae > JAJYUU01. The sequence goes on along the minus strand of CAWBDZ010000011.1, from coordinate 315,932 downwards.
TGACTTCACCTTTCCGAGCACGCGTCCGAGGAAGAGATGGTGCTTGAGGCCCTCGGCCAGCACGGCCTCGACGCCATCGGCGACCTGGGGGATCAGCGCGGTGTCGGCGGTGTTGGCCGCTGCGGCCTTGAGGGTGTCGCGGACATCGACAACCCGCCGGTCAATGATCTGCACGAAATAGATGAGCAGGCTCAGCAGCGCCGCGACGGCCAGGACCACCACGAAGCCGACGATGATCGTCACGACCCACCAGGTGTGCTCGCTCGACGACATGGCTAGTGCGTGCATCGCTAACCTCCCAGCCTCTCGCGGCCGCGCTGCAGCCCGCCGATGATGATCGTCGCGTGCTCGATCGTCGTGCGCAGCGCGCCCAGCGGCGCGGTGTTATGCACGGCTTGGGTGAGGGCGTCGTTGATCTTCGGTGCCTCGTTGCCGATCGATCGCGCGAGCAACAGGATCGGCACCACCAGCGCCACGACGACCAGCACGATCACGCCGCCAATCACGTAACCGAGGATCCAGCCGAAGTCGCTGAAGTGACCCGACGCAGCGGCCACGAACGTGGCTGAAGAGGTCATGGTCGCCTACACCGTCTCGCAGAAGTCCCTGACGGGCTTCAGGTTGTCGTTAACGGAGGTCAAGCGCGCCGGCACCGTACTGGTGAGCTGGGCCACGGCTTGCACACCACCGGTCGTGGCGGCGAGCGTCGCGCGGATTGCGCGCAGGTGGAAGATAACTCGCAATAGGCCGACCGCGGTGATCGCGATGATCAGCGCGGCGATAATCAATGTCACCCAGGCAGCTGCCGGCATGACTCATTTCCCTTCTACTCACAGTCGGGGGGACACCGCCCGACAACCCACTGAAAGTCAAACCCGCGTCAGCCAAGCAGCTTGGCGACCGAACCCGCGTACCGGACAGCCCCGACAGATACTTCCCCGATGGTGGCGTCGGTGGTGGCTAGGGCCTCCGGCACGCCCTGCAGCTCTCCGATCAGCGCTACGCCGCCGCTGAGGATCTCGTCGGTCGCCCTGCGGATCCGCTCGATAGCGGCCAGCACCCGGTTGAGCAGGTAGATCACCACAGGCAGGACCACTAGCAGCAAGACGGCGTTGCCAATCCACCACAAGACCATGGCCAGTCCTCCTCAGCTCGCGGGTTGATAGGGCGCGAAGAAACGGCGGAATACCCGAAGCAGCGCCATCCGGGCGGCGCGCAGGCCAAGGGCGAATCCGCTAGCCGGCGCTGCGGTAACTGCCGCGATCTGGTCGGCGGACTCACCTCGCTCGAGCCTGCTGATCCGGTCCTGCATGTTCGCGGAGAAGTCACGCATCAGGACTGCTGTGACGTCGGAGATCATGCCCCGCCCGTACTGTGCGGCGGCGCCGGATAGCTGCAGGTCCTGGGTGACATCCACCCTGGTTCCGCGGCCTGCCCTGGCAAGGGTCGCGGTCACTACCATGTTCGCCTGGCCGCGGCCGCGCTCATCCGCGCCGCTAGCGTGCACGACCACCTTGTTGGCAGCCTCGTCGCGCTCGGTGATGTCGGCCGTGCCGGCGAACTGCAGCTTGACCGGACCCATCCGGACGGCGACCCGCCCCTTGTACTTCTCGCCGCCCAGATCCTCGGTGAGCTCGGCGCCCGGCAGGCAGGCAGCGACTTGCGGGATGTTCTGGAAGAACTGCCAGACCTTCTCGACCGGCTCGGCGACCTCGAAGTCGTTCTTGATCAGCATCGGGTGTCCCTCTTCAGGTAGGCCGCAGGATCTTGCACGAAAGCCTGACGGCAGCCTGCGCCGCAGAAGTAATAGGCGCTGCCGTCGTGGTCGGCGGTCATCGTGGCGGCGGTAACGCAGACCTGCATCCCGCAGACCGGGTCGGTTGCCTCCTGCCGGGGCACGCTGCCGGCCGGGCTGGCACTCACGGCCAGCGTGCCTGGCGGTATGGTCCCGGACGCGCGGAGCTGGACGAGCTCGGCCAGTATCGCGACAGCGATCTCGGCGTGAGTGATGCTGCCGAGATCCAGTCCGGCCGGCACGTGCACGCGGCTTAGCTGCTCGTTCGGCACACCGCGATCAGCCAGGTAACCGAGCACCGCCTCGCCGCGCCGGTGCGAGCCGACCAGGCCGAGATACGCCGGACCGGCAGCGGCCACTCGCTCGATGACCGCCTCATCATCGTGACCCTGCGTCGCGACTACGACCATCGAACTGGGACCGGCGTCGGCCGTCGCGAAATCAGGGCCGCCGATCAGGTCTGCCCGCCAGCCGAGGGTCTCGGCCAGCGACACCAACGTCTGCGCCATCGGTGAGCGGCCGATTACGACGAGGTGCGGCACGGGCAGCACCGGCTCGATATATACCTGCAGTGCCCCCTCGCTCTGGCAAGCGATCGGGATGACCGTCATGCCTGCTGGCACCGTCCCCCCGAACTGTTCCGGATCGCCGAGTAGCAGCAACTTCGCCGTTCCGGTCTGGATGACCTGCTGCGCCTGGCGGATGACGGTCGGCTCGGCGCACGCACCGCCGATCCAGCCCCGGATTTCGCCACTGGCGGTGATGATCGCGCGCGAGCCCTGCTGGCTCGAGGACGGCCCCTGCCGCCAGATCACCGTCGCCAGCGCGAACGGCTCACCGCCACGTGCTAGCTCGCCCGCTTGCTCGAGCACTCCCCAGCTGCTGTCCATCGGCACCCGCTAGTCGTCCGCTCGCACCGGCGGCGCGCCGGACACGTCGCGGCGGTAGGTGAGGGCCTCCCAGACGCGGTCCGGCAGCAGTGGCATGTCGATGTTCCGCACGCCCGTCCCGGTCAGCGCGTCCATGACTGCGTTGACGAACGCCGCCGGGCCACCGACGGCCGCGCACTCACCGATGCCCTTGGCCCCGATCGGGTGGTGCGGGCAGGGGGTTACCACCTCGCTGTGCAGTTCGAAGCCGGGCGTCTCCCAGGCGGTCGGGAGCAGGTAGTCCATGTAGTTTGCGCCGACGCAGTTCCCCTCGGCGTCGAACGTGATGAACTGCATGTTCGACATCGCGTAAGCCTCGGTGAGCCCGCCCATGATCTGCCCTTCCACGATCATGGGGTTGATCCGGATACCACAGTCGTCCACCGCGACCATCTTCAGCACGTCCCAGACCCCCGTTTCCGGGTCGACCTCGACCGTGACGATGTACACCGCGAACGGCCAGGTCAGGTTGGGCGGATCGTAATAGGCGGTGTTCTCTAGGCCTGGCTCCATGCCGTCCGGCATGTTGCTGTAGGCAGCGATCGCGCACTCCTGGATAGTCACCCCGCGGTCTGGAGCGCTGCGCACGTAGAACCGGCCGAGCTCCCACTCGACGTCCTCCTCCGACACCTCGAGGAGGTGCGCGGCCAGTTTCCGGGCCTTGGCCCGGATCTTGCGGGACACCATCGCTACCGCTGCGCCGGCCACCGGCGTCGAACGCGATGCGTAGGTGCCCATGCCGAAGGGGGCGGTGTCGGTGTCGCCCTCTTCGACCACGATGTCGTCAGCCGGGATGCCCAGCTCGTGGCTGACAATCTGCGCCCAGGTGGTCTCGTGCCCCTGACCCTGCCCCCGCGCGCCGGTCCGCACGATGGCTTTACCCGTCATGTGGACTTTCAGATCAGCGGAGTCGAACATCTTGATGCCGAGAATGTCGTACTCGCGGCTGTTGCCAGCGCCGAGCGGCTCGGTCATGGTCGAGATGCCGAGGCCGAGCAGCCGGCCGCGGGCTCGCGCTTCTTCCTGCTGCTGACGGAAGCTGTCGTAATCGATCGCCTTCAGCCCGACGTCGAGGCACTTCCCGTACTGCCCGGAGTCCAGCAGGAAGCCGAACGGCGTCCGGTGCGGGAACTGGTCGTCCCGCACGAAGTTCATCCGCCGGAACGCCGCCTGGTCAATCCCAAGGTCCGTGGCCGCCGCCTGCACCATGCGCTCCTGGAAGAACATCGCCTCGGTGACCCGGAACGAGCAGCGGTAGGCAACGCCGCCGGGCGCCTTATTGCTGTAGGTGCCGCGGGCGGTGAGATGCGCGACCGGGATGTCGTAGGCGGCGAACGCCGAGTGCATCAAACCGATCTTGAACTTGCTCGGCTGCGCGTCGGAGAAGAAGGCGCCGTGGTCGGCATCTGTGTGCATCCGGACAGCAAGAATCTTGCCGTCCTTGCGCAGGGCCATCTCGCCCTTGAGGTACACGTCCCGGGCAAAGCCAGTCGAGATCAGGTTGCCCGACTTGTCCTCGATCCACTTGACCGGCCGTTCCAGCAGGATGGAGGCCAGGATCGAGCAGACGTAGCCGGGATAGACCGGCACCTTGTTACCGAAGCCGCCGCCGATGTCCGGGGAGATGATCCTGATCATGTGCTCGGGCAGCTCTGCCACCATCGCGACCGCTGCCCTGATGATGTGCGGTGCCTGAGTGGTCATGTAGACGGTCAGCTTGGACGTCGCCCGGTTGAAGTCAGCAATGGAGCCACAGCACTCGATCGGCGACGGATGCGACCGGGGGTAATGCAGTTCCAGCTTGGAAACCAGGTCGGCCGACGCGAACGCCCGCTCGGTGCCGTCCCGGTCGCCGACCTCCCAGTTGTAAATAACATTGTCGGGCTGGTTCTCCTTGTCGTCCCGGATGACCGGAGCGCCCTCGGCGACGGCTTGCCAGGGATTGACGATGGCGGGCAGCTGCTCGTAGTCGACGACGATCGCCTCGCAGGCATCCTTGGCGATGTACGGATCGTCGGCGATGACGCAGGCGACTTCCTGCCCCTGGAAGCGAACCTTGTCGGTGGCCAGCACTGCCTGGGTGTCGTAGGAAAGCGTCGGCATCCAGGCCAGGTTGCGAGTGGCCATCATGTCGCCGGTCAGCACTAGGTGCACACCTGGGACTTCCCAGGCCTTACTGGCGTCGATGGACTTGATCCGGGCATGCGCGAGCGGGCTGCGCAGGATCTCCATGTGCAGCATGCCGGGGAGGACGATGTCGTCGGTGTAATTGCCCTTGCCCCGGATGAAGCGGTTGTCCTCGACCCGCTTGCGGCTCGCGCCGATCCCGCCGATCTTGATCTCGTCTACTGCCTGCGACATATCCTGCGTCCCGTCTTGAGTCAGCTAGCGGACCTGGTTCGGATAGCCGGCCTCATCCGCCGGCCGAGGACCGCAGCTTCTCCGCGGCCCACAGCACTGACTTCACGATGTTCTGGTAACCCGTGCACCGGCACAGATTGCCCGACAGCGCCCAGCGCACGTCCTCCTCGCTGGGGTCGGGGTTCGCGTCCAGCAGGGCCTTGGCGGTCATCATCATGCCTGGCGTGCAGAAGCCGCACTGCAGGCCGTGCTCTTCCTTGAAGCCCTCCTGCAGCGGGTGCAGTTCACTGGCCGTTGCCAGTCCCTCTACCGTGCTGATTTCGCGACCGTCCACCTGCACGGCGAGCATCGTGCACGACTTGACCGGCACGCCGTCGACCAGCACCGTGCATGCGCCGCAGTTGGTCGTGTCGCAGCCCACATGCGTGCCGGTTAGCCCGAGTCCCTGCCGGATGAGATGGGCCAGCAGCAGCCTCGGCTCGACCTCGGCGATCTTCTTCTGGCCGTTGACCGTGAACTTGATCCGGCATACCGGTACCGCAGCCTCGGTCTCATCGCCGCGGTCCTCATAGACAATCGTCATCGTCAGGCTGCCCTTTCCGCCGTGTCACCGCGCCCGTGATTGCTCTTGCTGAGGATCCGAGTGACGAAGGTTGCGATCATGTGGCGCTTGTACTCGGCACTGCCCCGGTGATCGGTCCGGGGTCGCGCGCTCGCAGCGGCTAGCTCGGCCGCCTGCCCGATCGATTCTTCGGTCAGTGGCTTGCCCGTCAGTTGCGCCGCCGCCTCGGTGGCATTAATCGTGGCGCCGCCGACGCCAGTCAGCCCGATGCCGGCCCGCGTTACCGTTTCACCCGAGGTTTCGATCGCGACCGCTACGCCGACCGTGGCGAAGTCGCCAACCCTGCGCTCGAGCTTCAGGTAGCCGCCCGAGCGCATTCCGGCCGCTGCCGGCACGACCGCCTCGATCGCGATCTCATCCGGATCGAGCAGGTTCTGGAACGGGCCGATGACGAAATCGGCCACCGGAATGGTCCGGCGGCCGCGAGGTCCCTGAGCCACGATCGAACCGCCAAGTGCCACCATCACCGAGGCCCAGTCACCCTGCGGATCGGCGTGGCACAGTGAGCCGACCAGCGTCCCGCGATTGCGCACGATCGGGTCGGCGATCAGCGGGGCCGCCGCGGCCATGGTTGGCTGACTGCCGGGTAGTACCTCTGAGCGCTCCAGGTCTGCGTGACGGCACAGCGCCCCGATCCGCAGCGCGCCGTTCGCATCGGCGCGATGGAAGGCCAGGCCGGGCACGTTATTGATGTCGACTATGAGCGCAGGCGAGGCGAACCGGAGCTTCATGAGGGGAACGAGGCTCTGCCCGCCAGCTAGCACTTTCGCATCATCGCCGCCATCGCGCAGCAATTCGATTGCCGCATCCAGCGAGCGCGGCGCCTCGTAGCGGAATCGCGACGGGTACATACGTGTCCTCCGGTCTGCGGGGAAGTGCAGGAATCGCGATGTCAGGAACTGCTGTCGGCGGCGCCGTCCGCTTCAGTGCCGGTATCCGCGGCCGCGGTTGACGAGGTCGGCCGCGGCGCGGCAGCTGGGTCCGGAACTGCTACTGGCATCGAGTCATACTCGGGGTCCGGCCGCGGCTGCTGGTGCGGCGGCCACGGCCCGGCGACCGGCTGGCCCGCGATCTTCAGGTAATCGATCAGCTCGGGCCACGCCCACACGGTCGGACTCTTGCCGGTTTTGGGAGCATGCTCGATGAGCTCATACAGACGGGGATTGCCTCTGCTGTGGCCATCGGACTCGATCCGCATCTGCACGCTCCCGCCATTGGGGCGTCCCCGCCTGCGCCCTAGTCTGCAATTGCATCGCATGATTCACCTCAGCGGAAGCCAAGGCAACGTGCCAATAAGGTGTTGCTTAACTCACCCACGGAGGGCTCCGCCCCCCGTGACCCCCCGGTTGGCCATATCAGCTCCAGATCGTGACATACACCGGCGGCCGGAACCTCGAGGGCGGGATGCCCGCAGCAGGAGACCGCATGAGCTGCATCGCCTCGGGGGTGCCGAGGAAGCGCCGCACCGCACTGGCCACAGTGCTCCGGCGCTCACGCTCCAGCAAAGTGACGTACCAGCAGGCGTCGATGGGGAAGCCCGGCGCCTCGGCCAGCGACAGCTCGCCGCGCCGCAGTTGCTGCGAGACCAGGTGCTCGACCGCGGGGGCAACCCCGGCGCCGTCGGCGGCCGCCGCCCAGGCTGCTGTCTGGCTCGGGAACACGCCGATGTTGCTCTCCGGCACGCCGAGCTCGGCTAGCAACTTGCCAGTCTCACTGGCTGGGTCCGCGCCGGATGGGTCCAGTAGCCAGCGCCACTGCCGGGCAGCACCACGCGGCCTGGCATGGCCGGCCGTGACGGCAACGATCCGGTACTTGAATACTGGCTCGCTGACTACGGGCATGCTCGGGTCGTCGCTAGACAGGAGCGGGCCGATCGCGACATCAGCGAGCCTATTGGCCACTAGGACGGCCATCTCGTCAGACACCGCAACGCCTGCGGAGACCTCGACCGACCCGGCGAAGCGCCTGGTAAAAGCTTCCATCAGCGGTCCGGCGACGAATTCGGCAAAAGTCGAGGTAGCCACCACACGGAGCTGCTCAGGTGCACCGTGCGCGGCCCGGACGGCCGCGTGTGCCTCGGCGCCGAGCACGACGATCTGGGTCGCAGTAGCCAGCAGCCGGGAACCGCCGGAAGTCAGAGTCATGCCCGCCGGGCCCCTGGTGATCAGCTGGTCGCCGAGGTGCTGCCGCAGCGCCGAGAGCGCTTGCGAAACGGCCGGCTCGCTAACTCCGAGTGCGCTAGCGGCGGCCGTTACCGAGCCGAGGCGGGCCACCAGCACAAAAGCGTTGAGCTGAGTTAGCGTCATAGCAGTGTCCAGTGTGACCCATCGGGGACGTTCGTCGCTATTCTCGCCGCGATTAGCAGTGATCTGCCCGGAATGCCGACCGTCGGGGGGACACCCCCCGCCAACCCGCCGAGACCGCAGGAGGTGACCATGCAGGTCCCTGCGCAGGTCGAGTATGAGAAGGCCACGAGCGTTCGGCATGCCCTGACCTTGCTTGCCAGGTACGGTCCAAGTGCCCGGATCCTGGCCGGCGGGCACAGCCTCATCCCGATGATGAAGCTGCGCCTGGTGCAACCAGAGGTGCTGATTGATGTCAACGGCCTCACCGACCTCTGCTATATCAACATAGCGGGGCAGGAATTGCGGATCGGCGCGCTCACCCGGCACGCACAGTTGCTGGACTCGCCGGAGGCGGCCGGGCACTTCGCGATCCTGCAAGACGCTGAGCGCGTGATAGCAGATCCAATCGTGCGTAACTGGGGCACAGTGGGCGGGTCGCTGTGCCAAGCGGACCCGTCTGAGGACCTGTCCGCCGCATTCGCTGCGGTCAAGGGCACGATGGTGATCCAGGGCGAAGGCGGTACCCGAGAGGTGTCAGCCAGGGCCTTTCACACCGGGCCGTACGAGACGGTGATCGGGCCGGCGGAGTTGCTTACGGAGATCAGGCTGCCGATCCGGCGCCCAGGCGGTAGCGCGTACCTGAAGGTCGCGCGCCGGGTGGGCGACTGGCCAGTCGGAGCCGCCGGGGCGGCCATCTGGCTCGACGGCGATACCGTTGCCGACGCAGGGATCGGTCTCGCTGCGGTCGGCGCGACGCACTTCGCTGCGGCGGAAGCTGAGGAATACCTGGTCGGCAAGGCCGCGAGTGAGGAGCATCTCGCTGCGGCCGGACAGATCGCCGCCGAACACTGCCGCCCGGTCTCTGACCAGCGCGGCCCGGCTGACTACAAGCGACACCTGGCCAAGGAGCTCACTACCCGGGCGCTACGCGAGGCAGTCAGCCGGGCGCGAGCTACTGCCAAGGCGCGAGCCGAGTCGTGAGGCGCGCGTCACAATGGCAGCGGGTCACAATGACACGGGCATGAGGCTGATGCGATGAAGCTGGCGGTCACCGTCAACGGGACTGAGTATTCGCGCGAGGTCGAGCCGCGGCTGCTGCTCATTCACTTCCTGCGCGATGAGCTCGGCCTGACCGGGTCACACTGGGGCTGCGACACCTCTAATTGCGGCGCCTGCGTCGTGTGGCTTGACCAGACACCGGTGAAGTCCTGCACCCTGCTCGCGGTGATGACCGCCGGAAAGCGGATCAGGACCGTGGAGGGCCTCGGGACCCCGGCCACGCTGGATCCGGTGCAGCAGGGCTTTGCCGAATGCCACGGTCTGCAATGCGGCTTCTGCACACCCGGCATGATGATGACTGCGCGGTGGCTGCTGGACCGCAACCCGGAGCCGACCGAGGCGGAAGTTCGCGAAGCCATCTCCGGCCAGATCTGCCGGTGCACCGGCTACGAGAACATCGTGCGCGCCGTGTTGTGGGCGAGCCGGAATGCCGGCGAGGCATCGCGTGCCTGATCAGGACACCAGCTGGCACGACGGCCAATCGCTGCCAGGGGCAGCAGGGCACCTGGCCGGCGCACGCCCGGCTGCCTACGGCTCGGTGCCGCGAAAAGAAGACGCGCGCTTCATTCGCGGTCGGGGTCGCTACGTCGACGACATCACGCTGCCGGGCATGCTGCACGGCGCGATCCTGCGCAGTCCTGTCGCGCACGCCCGGATCGGCTCCGTCGACGCCGCCGCGGCTAGGGCGCATCCGCGCGTTGAGGCCGTGATCACCGGCGCCGACCTCGCCGCGCAGCGACTGGCCTGGATGCCCACGATTTCTGCCGACGTGCAGGCTGTGCTGGCCACCGACAAGGTGCGGTTTCAGGGGCAGGAGGTGGCCTTCGTCATCGCGCAGGACCGGTACGCCGCGCGCGACGCCCTTGAGCTGATCGTTGTCGACTACGAGCCGCTGCCGCCGGTGATCGACGCAAGGACAGCGCTCGATCCCGATGCGCCGGTGATCAGGGACGACCTGGCAGGTCGGGCCGATAACCGGGTATTTGACTGGACCGCCGGTGATAGGGCGGCGACCGATGCCATTTTCGGCACCGCGGATGTCGTGGTCGGCGGTGACATGCTCTACCCCCGTTCCCATCCTTCGCCGCTGGAGACTTGCGGAATCGTCGCGGACTGGGATCCGGTCGACGGAAAGCTCACCTTGTGGTCGACGAGCCAGGCGCCGCACGCGCACCGCACCCTGTACGCGATGATCACCGGGCTGCCTGAACACAAAATCCGGGTCATCTCGCCCGACCTTGGCGGTGGCTTCGGCAACAAGGTGCCGGTCTATCCCGGCTACCTGTGTGCAATCGCCGGTGCGATGCTGACCGGCAGGCCAGTCAAATGGGTCGAGGACCGGTCGGAGAACCTGATGTCGACCTCCTTTGCCCGGGACTACCACATGCACGGCGAGATCGCGGCCACCCGGGACGGAAAGATCCTCGCAGTGCGGGCGGCGGTGCTCGCCGATCACGGCGCCTTCAACGCGACCGCACAGCCGGCTAAGTTCCCGGCCGGCTTCTTCCACATCTTCACCGGCTCGTATGACCTGCAGGCCGCGTTCTGCCAGGTAACCGGCGTCTATACGAATAAGGCACCGGGCGGCGTCGCCTACTCGTGCTCGTTCCGTATCACCGAGGCCGTCTACCTGGTGGAGCGCCTAGTCGACATGCTCGCCCGCGAACTTAGCATCGACCCGGCCGAGTTGCGGATGCGGAACCTGCTGAGGCCCGAGCAGTTCCCCTACACGTGCCCGACTGGCTGGCAATACGACTCCGGCGACTACCCGCGGGCGCTTCGGCTCGCTCTCGATATGGCCGGCTACGAACAGTTGCGTCAGGAGCAGGCACAGCGCCGGTCTCGCGGCGAGTACATGGGCATCGGGCTGAGTTTCTTCACCGAAGGCGTGGGCGCCGGGCCGCGTGAGCATATGGATATCCTCGGCCTCGGCATGGCCGATGGCGCGGACCTGCGAGTGCACCCGACGGGCAAGGCGGTACTTGCCATCTCTGTGCAGACTCAGGGCCAGGGGCATGAGACCACGTTCGCCCAGATTGTGGCGCACGAGCTCGGGCTGACGCCAGATGACGTGGAAGTCGTGCACGGCGACACCGACCGGACTCCGTTCGGCCTGGGGACCTACGGGTCGCGGTCGACGCCGGTATCAGGCGCGGCCGCAGTCATGGCTGCCCGGAAGGTACGTGACCGAGCCAGAATCGTGGCAGCGGCGATGCTTGAAGTGGCGGCCAGCGACCTGGAATGGCTTGATGGTCGATGGCGCGTGCGCGGCGATCCGGAGCAGGGTTACGGCATCGCGGAGATCGCGATGGCAGCGCACTCGTCGCTGTCCCTGCCCGACGGTGTCGAGGGCCATCTAGACGCGTCCGCGGTGTATAACCCGCCGAGCCTGACCTTCCCATTCGGTGCCTACATCTGCGTCACCGACGTGGATCCGGGTACTGGCGTGGTCAAGGTGCGGCGGTTCATCGCAGTCGACGACTGCGGCGTGCGGATCAACCCGATGATCGTGGAGGGCCAGCTGCACCGCGGCCTGGCCGACGGCATCGGCATGGCGCTGATGCAGGCCATCGCGTTCGACGAGGCGGGCAACTGCCTCGGCGGCTCGTTCATGGACTATCTGTTGCCTACGTCGATGGAATGCCCGTCATGGGAGCTGGGCACGACTGTGACGCCATCGCCGCACCATCCCATCGGCGCCAAGGGCGTGGGCGAGTCGGCGACTGTCGGGTCACCGGCCGCGGTGGTCAACTCAGTGGTGGACGCGCTAGCCCCGCTAGGCGTTGTGCATGCCGACATGCCGCTGACCCCGGCGAACGTGTGGCGTACCATTCAGGGCCGTCCGATCCGCCCAGACCTCGCGATCAGTTGATGTCAGCGTGCCGACGGCAGAGGTGTCAAACCGACTCGATGGCCGCAACCGGGCCGACCATAAGATGAGTGAATGAGCGATCTCGCCGAGCAGTTGCCAGACGTCCGAACGTTGCTGGCCGCGCTGGACGAGGTCAGCTACCTTGCGGACGAGCCGCTGGGCACGGCACTGTTTCTCGCTGCCAGGATGGGCCAGCCGATTCTGCTCGAGGGCGAGCCCGGAGTCGGTAAGACCGAGGCGGCCAAAGCGCTGGCACAGGTGCTGGACACGCCGCTGATCAGGTTGCAGTGCTACGAGGGCCTGACGTCGGCTGAGGCGTTGTACGAATGGAACTATCCACGTCAGCTGCTCGCCATCAGGCTGGCCGAGGCGCGCGGCGAGGCGCCGCGTGAGGCAGACCTGTTCAGCGACGACTACCTCCTCGAGCGGCCGCTGCTAGCCGCACTTGACCATCCAGGTCCGCGCCCTGCCGTGCTGTTGATCGACGAGGTGGACCGCGGCGACGACGAGTTCGAGGCCTTCCTTTTCGAGTTGCTGGCTGAGGCTGCCGTTACGATTCCCGAGCTCGGCACTCGCCGGGCGGCATATCCACCGGTGGTCGTGCTGACCTCGAACCGGACCCGCGACCTGCACGACGCGCTGAAGCGCAGGTGCCTGTACCACTGGATCGAATACCCCGACACCAGCCGGGTCGCCGCGATAATCCGGCGTCGGGTACCCGAGGCCGGCGAGCTGCTAGCGAATCAGGTGGCCGCAGGAGTCGGCCGGCTGCGCAAGCTCGACCTAGCCAAGCCGCCTGGGGTCGCCGAGGCGATCAGCTGGGCCAGCGCACTGCAAGTGCTAGGCGCTGCAGAACTCGACGCCACCGCCGCTCAGCAGACCATGGGCGCAGTGCTCAAGTACGCCGATGACATGCGCACCGCGCGGTCAGCTGATTTCGGCGCGCTGGTCGGGCGTACGGTCGGCGACGGCCATGCCGCGCGAGACATAGCCAGCTCCGGCCAGGACGCGGTCGACGACGGACGAGATGGCTGACGGTCCGGCCGCTGCGATCCCTCCGCCCGGCGACCTCGCCGAGGTAGCTGCGCGGTTCGGCGCCGCGCTCCGGCGAGCAGGGCTGCCTGTCGGCCCCGGCCGCAGTCAGCGGTTCGCCGCCGCGATCGCTGTCGTCAGGCCGGCTACCAGGACCGACCTGTTCAACTGCGCGCTGGCGACACTGGTGTCGAGCCGGGAGGATGCCAGCACGCTGCGGGCCGTGTTCGGCGACGTATTCGGCGCGCCGGATGCAGTCGGCTCGCTGGCCGACCTGGGCGGCGGCCCGTCCGGCCCCGGCGGGGCACCTCAGCAGCGGCAGCTGGCCGATGCTGCGCAGGCTGCGCGTAGCCACGCGGCGATCGGACTGGTTGCGGACGCAGACAGCGACAACGGCGATGACGGCGCCGAGCGGGAGATCGCCCGGCCTTATCTTGGCAGCCCGGTTGAACGGCTGGCCGGTACCGACTTCGCCGAACTGTCGGATGCTGAGCTGGCTGAGCTGGCCCTGCTCATGCGCCAGCTGACGCTGGCGGTGCCAGCCCGCCGATCGCGGCGGCGCAGGCCCCGCCCCGGCGGGCAGCGGATCGACATGCGTTCGACTCTCCGCCAGGCTCGACGCACTGGCGGGCACGCGTTCCGGTTGATCGGTGGGGTACCGGAGAAGCGGCCGCGGCGGCTTGTCGTGCTCTGCGACATCTCCGGGTCGATGGAACCTTACGCGCGGGCCATGATCCAGCTGCTGTACTGCGCAGCCGGCGGGGCAGACGCAGAGGTCTTCACGTTCGCGACCCGGCTGACCCGGCTGACCACCGCACTGGCACGGTCGTCGCCTGCCGTAGCGCTGGCTCGGGCCGCACAGGTGGCGCCAGACTGGCACGGCGGGACCAGGCTCGGCGCGGCGCTGAAGGAGTTCAACGACAAGTACGGGCGGCGTGGCATGGCCAGGGGCGCCGTTGTACTGATCATTTCCGACGGCTGGGATACCGGGGACCCTGAGGTAGTCAGGCGCGAGATGGAGCGCCTGTCGCTTGTCGCGTTCCGCATCGTGTGGGTGAACCCGCGAACCAAGAGCGCGGGGTATCAGCCGCTGGCAGCTGGCATGGCCGCGGCGTGGCCACACATCGACGCCGTCGTCAGCGGGCACTCACTGCAGGCCATCGATCAGCTGGTAGCCGCCCTGGCCGATCCGGTCCGCAGGCGCACCGAGATCCGGCCCAGCGCGCTCGCCTCGATCTAGCCATTCTCGAAGTCAACCCGTTCACCCAGGTCGGCGCCCTAGACTCGGTTCCGGACGTTATACTTCCGGATAGAGGGACTGTTGCCGGAAGGGGTGTTGTGATACCTGAAACGAGCCCCACGGCACGGGCGCTGCTGGCACTCGAACTGGTGCAGGGCCACCCGGGTATCACGGCAGACCGGCTCGCAGACAAGCTCGGCGTCTCGGAGCGCGCTGCCAGGCGGTACGTCGGCATCCTCCGCGAGGCAGGCATCCCGATGGAGTCCGTACGCGGACCGTACGGCGGCTACCGAGTCGGCCGGGGTTTGCGGCTGCCGCCGCTGATGTTCAGCGCCACCGAGGCACTCGGACTGGTCATGGCTGTGCTAGACGGCCACCATGACGCGAGCGATCCCGCCGATCCGGTCGGCAGCGCGCTCGGCAAGATCATGCGGGCGCTGCCGGGGCCGGTGGCCGCCCAAGCGGAGGCCGTCCGCCGGACCACGGCGCCCGCCCCCGACCGCGCCGCCGCCCGACCGGACCCCGGCACCGCGGCGGCCCTGGTGCAGGCCTGCTCGAAGCAGCGGCGGGTGCGGCTCAGCTACCGCTCTGAGGCCGGCTCAGAGTGGATCACCGAGGTCGACCCGTGGGCGGTCGTGGTGCGGCACGGCCGCTGGTATCTGCTCTGTCACTCCCGGACGGCTGATGCGACCCGGGCATACCGGATCGACCGGGTCCGCGAACTGGAAGTGCTCGATGAGGCCTTCAGCCCGCCCGCCGACCTCGACGCGGTCGCAGTGCTCGAGGAGCATCTGGCCGTTGGCTGGGAATACGAGGTCGAGGTGGTCATCGACGCACCCGTAAACGCCGTGGCGCGTTGCCTCCCGCGCGCCCTCGGACGGCTCGAGCAGCTCGACGCCAAGACTTGCCGGCTCGTTGGCAGCACCGGCAACCCGGCGTGGTATGCCGAGCAGCTCCCCGCTATCAGGGCGCCATACCGGATCCGGAAATGCGCTGAGCTCCAGGAGGCCGCCCGCGTCTTGGGCCAGCGGCTCGTGGCGGGGGCTGACAATGTCGGGGACGCCGTCGCCGATTAGGACTCGAGGCTGGCGTTGAGGTCCTTGCCGCGCTTAAGGGCCTTGCCGGATTTGCGCATTTTGCGCTTCACTTCCATGCCGCCTAGGACACATGCCCCTTCGATCCGCAACACCGGTGCGTCCGGGCTGGCCGACTCGTCGACGTTCCCCGCAATTTCCCGGCCACCCAGAATCGCGATGCCGTTGTCGACCACCCTCATCTCCGGCGGCACGATGACCTCAATGCCGCCGAGCACGGTGGTCGCGCGCAGGACCACTTCCTTGCCTGGCAGGATGGCGTCCCGGAAGTCGATCTCGGCGCCGCCGAAAACGGTCAGCACGTTGATGACCGGCTCGGCATGCCAGACGCCCTTCCGGCTGACGCCGGCGAAAATCGCGACGATGCGTCCGCCGCGCTTGGTGCTGCCGCGCAGGTCAACGCCGGTTCTAGCGGACTCAGCGTGGCCGAGTCGGGCACTCACGCGATTCTGCGGCAGGTCCGACAGGACGGGAACGAGGTCCGCATGCGTCTTCGCCGCGTAGATCACGTCCAGCCGGTCTGAGTGCTCCTCGGCCGTGAGACGACCCTCAGCCAGGGCACTGTTGATCACCGACGCCGCCGAGTCACGGTCGGCGTCCGAGGCCCGCAGCGTGGAATTCTCGTTGAAGTCCTGGGGGTCCATACAGTTATTGTCAGGCATACCGCCGGCAGATGAAACTCCGGCAACGCTAACGGGAGACGTTGATGGGGCACGTGGAGGCGGCGCACCTGAGCCATGCCCTGCCGGACGGCAGGGTATTGCTTGATGACGTCTGTTTCCGCGTCGGCGACGGCGTGATAGCGGCCCTGGTCGGGCCTAACGGCGCAGGCAAGACCACCCTGCTGCGCCTAGTGACCGGCGATCTCGCGGCGCAGTCCGGCGTAGTGACGTCAAGCGGGGGACTTGGCGTCATGCGCCAGTTCATCGGCGGGATCCGGGATGAGTCCACCGTCCGCGACCTGCTGCTATCGGTTGCGCCGAGCCGGGTCCGCGCGGCCGCCAGCCGGCTGGATGCCGCCGAGCTGGCCATGATGGAACGCGACGACGAGCCGACTCAGATGCGGTACGCGACCGCGCTGGCCGACTGGGGCGACGCGGGCGGTTACGACGCCGAGGTGCATTTCGACGCTTGCTGCATAGCCGCGCTGGGCATCAGCTACGACCGCTGCCAGTGGCGTGAGGTGCGGACGCTTTCAGGCGGTGAGCAGAAGCGGCTGGTGCTGGAGTCGCTGCTGCGCGGCAAAGATGAGGTGCTACTGCTGGACGAGCCCGACAACTATCTCGACGTCCCCGGCAAGATCTGGCTTGAGCAGCAGCTGGCAGCCACGCCCAAGACGGTGCTGCTGGTCAGCCACGACCGTGAGCTGCTGGCGGCGTGCGCGCAGCGGATTATCACGGTCGAGGACCGGCACGTGTGGGTGCATGGTGGTGGCTTCGCCAGTTATGCCGAGGCGCGGCGCGACCGTAACGAGCGGCTCGACGAGCTCCGGCGGCGCTGGGATGAGGAACACGAGAAGCTCAAGCAACTAGTGCGGATGTACCGGCAGAAAGCTTCATACAACGCAGACATGGCGTCCCGGCTGCAGGCAGCGGTCACCCGGCTGGCGAAGTTCGAGGAAGCTGGACCGCCGGAACTGGCGCCGAAGGAGCAGAACGTCCGGATGCGCCTGCGGGGCGGGCGCACCGGAAAGCGCGCGGTCATCTGCGAGCGACTGGAGCTGACCGGCCTGATGCGCCCGTTCGACCTGGAGGTCTGGTACGGCGAGCGGATCGCCGTGCTGGGTTCAAACGGCTCGGGCAAGTCACATTTCCTGCGGCTGCTAGCCGGCGGCGAGGTTGCCCACGTCGGAGTTGGCCGGCTGGGCGCGCGCGTCGTTCCCGGCATGTTCGCCCAGACCCACTCGCGGCCGGACCTGGCCGGACGCACTCCGCTTGAGATCTTGATGACCGAGCATGCGCTGCTGATCAACGAGGCTATGTCAGCGCTCGCGCGATACGAGCTGTCTGGCTGCGGGCGGCAGCCCTTCGCGACGCTGTCCGGCGGCCAGCAAGCCAGGCTGCAGATCCTGCTGCTAGAGCTGGCTGGCTCCACGCTGCTGCTGCTGGACGAGCCGACCGACAATCTCGACCTGGCCAGTGCAGAGGCGCTGCAGGAGGGCCTGGAGTCTTATTCGGGGACGGTGATCGCGGTCACGCACGACCGCTGGTTCGCTAAGTCGTTTGACCGGTTCCTGGTCTTTGGTTCCGATGGTGAGGTCTACGAGTCGGCCGGTCCAGTCTGGGACGAGAGTCGCGTGCAGCGACCGCGCTAAGCCGGGGCTTGCTAGGCTGCATGAATCTCAGAAGGGGGCCCGCGGCAGTGGCGCGGCCTTCCCGGAAGCCGGATCCGGAGGGATTCACACCGTGAAGAAGCTGCTCGTGGTCGCCGTGCTCGCGCTCAGCGCCTTTGCCGTCTGGCGGAAGGTCCAGGCGGACCGGGCTGAGCTCAACCTGTGGACTGAGGCAACTACGGCTGACGACTGATACGGGCGCTGGCGGCAGCGTGAACGACAAGCCGGGCATCACCCTGGTGTGCTGCGGGGTGCTCGGTACCCTGGTTGCCGATGACGGCATAATCGAGCGGTCATTTGCGGAGGCCATCGCGACCCAGGGAGTAGTCAGCGGCACCAGCGCATACGCGCGCCGGATGGCCCAGGTCCATCGGCTGCGCGGTCAGGAAGCCGGCGACGTGCTGAGCGCCCTGTTCCCGGACAATGAAGCCAGAGCCCAGGCAGCGCAGCTCGCGTTCGACCGGGCGCTGTTCGACGCCATCCGCCGCGCCGATATCCACCCGATTCCCGGCGTTCGCCAGGTACTGGACGGCCTGGGGGCGGTCGGCTGCCAGGCCGGGGTGGTGACCACACTGCCGCGCCGGATCCTGAACCTGGTCCTTGACAGCGCTGGCTGGCGCGGCACTTTCGATGTCGCACTGAGCGCGGACGATGTCGCCAGCGGATTCCCGGCGCCTGACCTGCTACTGACCGCGATGCTCCGGGCCGGTTCGGGTGACGTACGGGAGGTGGCAGTCGTGCACGGCACCGGCGCGGGCATGGAGAGTGGCCGCCGGGCCGGCGCGGGGCTGATCGCCGGCGTGCTGACCGGACCGCATGCCGCCGCCAGGCTGCGTGCGGCCGGAGCGACGCACGTCTTGCGCAGCATCGCTGACCTGCCCGGCGTCCTGGCGACTCACGGTCAGGACGTGGCCATGGCAGGTAACGCGGCCAGCAGTCCAGGGTCGCGGCCGGTGGAGCGCGGCGGGACTGGGCACCGAACCCATGCCCGCCCGCCCGGTATGGCAGCCAGCGTCAGCATTCCGGCGCAGGTTTCCCAGGAGCGCCACACCTCCGGGCGATAGAACATCTCTCAGTGCCGTTCCGCAGTCGGCGTGCCTTGGTCTGGGGCAGAAGCATGCTAAGATGCGAATATGCGCACCACCGTGGAAATGCCAGCCGAGCTCATGCAGGCGGCGAAGGTACGGGCGGCCGAGCGTGGCGAGACCCTCAAGGACCTGGTGACCCGCGCCGTCGCACACGAACTTCGTATTCCGGCCCGATCTGCTCGGGCGGGCCGGGTCTCCCTGCCGCTTATCGGCCGGGACGCGAGCCCTAGCATCAATGTGACGAACGCTGACATCGAGGCCGCGCTCGAGGCCGAGGACGTCGATAGGTACGCCGGGCGTTGATTCTCCTCGACGTCGGCGTGTGGCTCTCGGCGGTTTGGGGTCGGCACGTGCACCATGACGTTGCCGCCAACTGGCTTGACCGCCAAGAAGAAGACCTCTTGTTGTGCCGGATAACGCAGATGAGCCTGCTGCGGCTGATGTCCAATCCGGCCCTCATGGGCGACGACGTGGTCTCGCGTGGCGCCGCGTGGCGCGTGATCGACCAGCTGCGCGCTGACGAGCGCGTCCTGTGGGCTGAGGAACCAGTGCAGCTTGAGGCCGTATGGCGGGCGATGTCCGCCAGAGAAGAGAATAGTCACAAGCTGTGGACCGACGACTACGTCGCCGCGTTTGCCCAGGCGGCCGGCGCGACTCTGGCCACTCTCGACCGTAAGCTGCGCGACCGGTACCCATCCGTCCAGGTCGAGACGCTGACCTGACTAGACGTCCCGACGCATCGGGATAACTCAGATTCCTGTTGCGGTGCATGGCCGGCCTCGCCCCTTCCGCGAGCGCGGTCACTACGCCCCAGACCCGCGGCGCTGCCCGCGAAGGTCGAGCGTGCACAGACAAGCTGGGATGCAGGTCAAGGCTGGGGGTAGACCAATACCGGAAGTCTGATCGCATTCTTGCCGCCCGGGAGATATCGAAGCGTCCAGCCGCGATTCCCGATCTCCAACCGGCGACACGAGCGAACTCCGCCAGGCTCGTCAGATTCTGCGCGGCCTCGGGAAGTCCCGGCCGGTAACACTC
Source organism: uncultured Actinomycetota bacterium (assembly GCA_963787665.1). GTDB lineage: Bacteria > Actinomycetota > Actinomycetes > Streptosporangiales > Streptosporangiaceae > JAJYUU01. The sequence continues at coordinate 296,128 of CAWBDZ010000011.1, read as the reverse complement.
GAAAGCAGTTGGTGCTGTGGCTGATGATCTCGTAGAGACTACGGGCTACCTGCCCGAGCGAGACCTGCTGCGCGGCTGGCGTTCGGTGATGTTTGCGCCGGTCGGCGACGGCCAGCGACGTCGACGGGGCAGCGACGGATTGCGCCTGGCCACCGCCATTCTCGCCTTGGTTTGTTGCGTGCTAGTGATCCGCTACGACTCCCGCATAGACCGGGCGATCATCCAGGTCATTCATCCGCCGCCATGGAGCATCGGCTGGCTTGTGACGGTGTTCTACCAGGCTGGTTCGTTCGGCGTCGTGATCGTCGTGGTGGCCCTGGCTCTGGTTGCGCGCCGCTGGGCGATCATCCGCGACATCGGGTTCAGCGCGGCCGGTACCGCGGTGGCGAGCGGGATCTTCATTCTCTGGCTCGGAAGCCGCGGCGGGAGACCCGACGGAATCGTGATCCGCGGTTATTACCTGACCTTCCCGATCCTCCGGATCGCTCTATTCGCGGCTGTCGCAACCGCGGCGTTGCCTTACCTGGCCCGCGGCCTGCAACGCCTCATCGAGATCTTCATTGCACTGGTGGCGTTGGCCTCAGCTGTTGGAGGGCACGGGCTGCCGCTAAACGTCCTTGGGAGCCTGGCCATCGGCTGGGGCGTGACGGCCGTGGTCCGGCTCATCTTCGGCTCACCTCTCGGTCTGCCTTCGGCCGACGACGTGCAGCTGCTGTTGGCGGACCTGGGCATCCGCTCAAGCAATGCGCGTCCGGCGCCGCGGCAGGTCTGGGGGGTCGGCGAAGTATGACGCGGCCGAGTTGTGCCAAGCGGATTCGTCAGACCGGCGGCTCGAAATAATGGTCTATGGCCGAGATGCGGCCGATGCCAGGCTCCTCACCAAGGCCGGCCGGTTTGTGTGGTACCGGGACTCTGGACCGAGCCTCACGATCACCCGGCTTCAGCAGGTCGAACACGAGGCTTACCTCATCTTGCGGGCCGGCCAGATTGGCGTCGCGGTGCCCGAGATCGTCGGGGCAGGAACTGCGGGCCCGGCCAAAGACGCGCTGTTGGTCTGTCGGTTGCCAGCCGGGACCACGCTGTCTGATACTGCCGCCGAGGACATCAGTGATGCGACTCTTGACGGCCTGTACGGTCAACTGCTGACTCTCCGGAGGGCGCGCATCGCGCACGGCGCGATCACTGGTGAAGCGGTGCTAGTCGACTCGAACGCGAAGGCCGCCGTTTTGACCGACTTCCGCAACGCCGCTGCGAGCGCTTCACCGGATCAGCTTGATCGCGACATGGCCGGTGCCATGGCCGCGACGGCAGTGGCCGTCGGCGCGGAGCGGGCCGCCGATTCCGCGGCACGGTGCCTCACTCCGGAGGTGCTGGGCGGCGCGCTGCGGCATCTGCACAGGCCAGCCCTCGACCCAGCACTGAGCCGCGTTCTCCGCAGCAAGCCTGGGCTCCTGGAAGATGTTCGTCAGCGGGCCGCACAGGCCAAGTCGATCGACGTGCCGAAGCTGGTGGAAGCCCGGCGGGTGAGCTGGCCGACGCTGATCATGGTAATCGGGACCCTTATCGGCGGGTGGGCCCTGGTCGGGGTGCTCATCGACGTCTCCAAGGCGTTCGACACCGTGATCGGGGCTGAATGGCTTTGGGTCGTCATGGCCCTGGTTCTCGCCCAGCTAGCTTACGTAGCGTCGGCCGTGGAAAGCGTCGGCAGCGTAGCCGGAGCGCTTCCATTCGGGCGGACGGTGGCTGTCGAGGTCGCCAACTCATTTAGTTCACTGGCCGGCGGGACACCCGCGGTCTTCGCCACCCGGGTGCGGTTCTACCAGCGACAGGGCTACGACGCCACAGTGGCGCTGAGCTCCGGAGCCATCATGAGCACCGTCAGCTGGATCGCAATTGCAGTGCTATTTGTCTGTTCGCTGCCGTTCGCCTGGGGCTCAATCAACCTCGAGCTCGCGCCCGAGTCGGGGGGAAACTCCAAACTCGTGTGGATCATCTTGGCCGTCGTGGTGGTAGTCGCCGTGGTGGCCGGCTTGGCGCTGGCCGTGCCCCGGCTCCGCAGGTTGGCTGCCGAGAAGGTGCGCCCGAAGGTGCGCGACGTCTGGCGCAACCTCGCACCGGTAGTTAGCTCTCCGCGCAAGCTGCTGCTGCTGGTGGGTGGCTCGTTTGCCCAGCGACTGCTGCTGGCCACGGTCCTGTCCGTTTCTTTGCGGGCCTTCGGCGACCATCTCGCGCTGCCGACCCTGATAGTGGTCATCACGGTGGCGGGGATCATCGGCGGTGTCTCGCCGTCACCGGGCGGTATGGGAGTGATAGAAGCGGGCATGATCCTCGGGCTCACGGCGGCTGGTGTCTCGGAAGCTGATGCGACCGCCGCAGTCTTCATCCAGCGGCTGTTCACGTCATACTTGCCGCCCATCTGGGGTTGGATCACCCTCGTCTGGCTGCGGCAAAGAGAGTACATCTGAGGTGTTCTTTCAGCGACGCAGCCAACTCACCGGAGCGCTGACAGGCTGACCTGTCCATATGCGCGTGCTGGGCATCACAAGCATGGATGGGTGCGGTCGCTGGAACCTGTTATGACCAGGTCGACGGCCTTGCAGCGGTTAAATCTGAGCGCCTGTGAGTTACAGGTGCTGCGTCTCTCGTCGGGGTATACAGCGGGCACGACGAAGTGACCGGGCGACTAAGCGGCCGGCTGCATACACTGGCTCTCGGAGCTCGCAGCGCGGACACTGCTGCAGCTGGTCGAGGATATGCCCGAGGACAAGGTGGGAGGCCATGGCGGGCACTTTGATCGGATTGGACGCTGTTGGTGCTGCCGCGCTCGCAGAAGATCTCCTGCTTGAAGGTGAGACGCTCCAGTCCGTGTGGCGGTTTGTCATCGTCCAGCTTCTTGACGACTACTCTCATGATCTTGCCCGAGACGGCGTGGAGGTCGCATCTCAGCGCTTCAGTCGCGAGCCACCCCTGACACGGTCGGCAGAGGTGGACGCCGCGCTCGCCGCATTGGCGGAACATCTCGCTCGGCGCGACAATTGGCCGCTGCCCTATTGGGCGCGCAAGCCAGGGCGGTACTCCCCTAGGTGGTGGTTCGTGACGCCGCTGCGCGGGATGCACCCAACTGCGCTGCAGGAGTCGCCGCCGTCCTTCCGTACCAGAGGGATCTTTGTTACCGCGGGTGCCCTGAGGCGGGTATGACTCGAGGGCCGCTGTCCGCCGATGACATCCGACGCTTGTTCGGAGAACTTGCATCTGAACTCGATGCAGCCGGACAGCGGGCGGAGATTTTCCTAGTCGGCGGCGCCGCGATCGCGCTCTGCTTCGACGCAAGGCGGGCCACGCGTGACCTTGACGCTGTTTTCGCGCCCGCCGATTCCGTGCGACGAGCAGCGGCGACTGTTGCCGAACGTGAGGGACTCGATCCGGTCTGGTTGAACGATGCCGTCAAAGGCTTCCTGCCAGGACCGGATCCGAACGCAGTGCGGTACTTCGAAGCTCCCGGTCTCCTCGTGGATGTGGCGTCAGCCGAATACCTGCTCGCAATGAAGCTCTTCTCGTCCAGAGTCGAGACCGACGCGGAGGACATCGCTTTGCTATACCGCAAAGTCGGCTACCACACTGTTGAAGAAGGTCTTGCCCTGGTGGAACGAAGTTATCCAGGACGGCCGATAGCGGCGAAAGTTCAGTTCCTGCTTGAGGAGATCGTCCAATCCCTTGACCCCGAGTGAGTGTCTTCGTCGATGCGGAGAAATGAAATTCGCCTGCGTTGGCCACGCAGGTGCCAGCGACCACGCGGCGTTCATTGGACAGCTCAGGGCGAGGCGGCCGTGGATCAGGGATAAATGCCCTTGGGCGTCTGGATCGGGTTGAGCACTGTGGTGTGATTTTCGCGGTCGAGGACTACCGGCTGCAGCTCGGCAGCGATTCTCCCGGTAAAGCCCGGGCCTGCCCAGATGCGCACGCCTTGTCGTACCTCTTTCTGCCAGGCCTGCGTCTGCGGTTCATCGCGGAACCTCGCGCTTGGGCCATATTCACCCAGCTCGTGGCTGGGCACCAGCACTGCGCCGCCCTGGCCTGGATCAGACGTGGGCGAGAACGCCGTCTAGTGGCCGGGGCACCTGGTTCATCTCCACGGCGTCGGCCAGCAAGCGCGCATAGCGGTGCTTGTTGCCGGACCGGCCGCTCATGAAGCGGCGGAGCTGGTCCTGTGCGGGTCGGCCTCGCTGGGCGGGCTGGCGCTGCAGGGTCCGCAACGACCTGAGCTCGCCCTGCGCCTCGATGATCCGTTCCACCTCGTTGGTTCCGAGCGCCCTGATCAGCTCATCCTCCAGGTCGAGCGTGCACACGAAGAATCCGAGCGCCTCCATTGAGGCGCAAGGCGCATCGGCACCGATCCCGGCTCGCCGCAACACGCGCCGGAAGTAGTCCTCCTCGGCAGCGTCGCAGAGACCAGCCAGCTTGGCGTTGAGGCCGCCCGGACCATACCGCTCCAGATATCGCCCGAGGTTCGTCGCGCCGTGCATCGCGATGACGGCGACGCCGTCGGCGGCGAGGTCACGGCCGCGCCGCCGGGCCAGCACCTCAAGTGCGAGCCGGTCGCTGAGTCCCTCAACCAGAACGACCGCCTGCGGCCGGCCATCAAGGGCAGGGTTCGCGGTCATGCCGGCAAGGCTACTAAGCCACGGACCGGGCGCCGGGAAGCCCGCCATCTATGGACTATCTGGTTAGCGAACCCGGGTCGGCAATACCGCGGACAGCAGCCGCGGCTCGCGACTCCAGCGACAGAGGTGCGCTCTTTCACGACCACGGCCGAGAGGTCTCTGGCCCGGCCCGCCACGGGAATCGCCGCCAGGCCGTCACGAGCAGCGTCAACTAGGTCGGCATCAGGCGGCTCATTGACCGGCAGTTCGGCCTCCGTCGATGTGCAGGATCTCTCCGGTGACATACGGCGCTGACTCCAGGTACAGGATGCCGTCCACGACGTCACCGACCTGGCCCACGTGCCCGAGCGGCGGCAGTTTTCCCGCGAGCGCCTCGGGCGCGTAGGACTCGGCCGGGTGCAGCGGGGTCTGGATGATGCCTGGCGCGACGGCGTTGACGCGGATGCCGCGAGAGGCGTACTCAACGGCCAGCGACCTGGTGACCGCGGCCAGGCCGCCCTTCGTCAGCGCCGTCAGCGCCGTTGGCTCCACGGAGTCCGCGCGGTCCGCGACGCTGGCGCTGATGTTGACCACATGGCCGCTGTGCTGCCTCAGCATCTGGCCGATGGCGCGCTGGGTCAGCCAGAAGAATCCGGCGAGGTTGACGCCGGTGACCAGCGCGTAGTCCTGGGCGGTGTAGTCGGTGAATGGCTTGGAGACGAAGACGCCGGCGTTGTTGACCAGGGTATCGACGCGCCCGAAGCGATCAATTGCCTGGCTGATGATCTGGTCGGCGGTGGCCTGGTCGGACACGTCGCCCCGGACCGTAAGAACGTCCGGGTCCTTCGACGGCTTGATATCGAGAGAATTCGCTACGACCGCCCAGCGTCGCTGCCGGTACCCGTCGACGAGGCCGGCGCCGATTCCCTGCGAGCCGCCCGTTATGATTGCTACCTTCTGCTCGGTTTCGCTCACGTCTTCTCCGTTATCAGTTGTTCGTACTCATGTGTTTGTGGTCACGGGATCGCCCGGTGCGGTGTGAGCGTGAGCTGCGTCATCGCCTCGGCGTCTTCGGCGGCAGGGCGCCGCACGGCTGACATGGCTCAGCCGGGGAGGTCATCTGGGCGCTTCGCGGCAAGCTTGCCGTGCAGGAGGCCGGTAGACTGGCCGACTTCGATGAGATATCCGTCCGGGTCCCGCATGTAGCAGCGGATCTCGGCTTCGCGGTCGATGGGCGGCGTGACGAACTCGGCCCCCTTCTCCTTCCAGGCCCCGTAACAGGCCTGGATATCAGCGACTCGCAAGTTCAGGAAAATCGAGGTGGTGACACCAGGCTGGTAGTCGACCACCGAGATGCCTGGCTTGTCGGGAGTGGGCGGGCCGCCTGGGTTCATGAGTATCCACGAGTTGGACAGCCTGACGATGCACGGATTCTCGTCCAGGACGACCGTGCCGCCCAGGACACGCGAGTAGAAGTCCCGGGACCGCGCAACGCTCCGGACGGTGATGAACAGCGTCACGAGGACGCCGTCTTCCGGCGCGGGAAGGTTCGCGAAGTCGATGCTGGGCGTGGGTTCTGTCATGGTTGCTCCACTTCGGCGGCATGAGGCGGCTGCTCTTCGAGCGGCGGTCCTGCTGGTCAACCCTTCCCCTCGATGTGGACTCACAGACCTCCAAGCGCCCCGGCGTGCGGTCCAGCCCCGGCCGGCCTGAAGGCCGGCGTCTGTGGGCGGCATCGTCTGCACAAGGAACTACGGGCACACGGAATAGGCCCGACCCATGTCGTGCTGTCCCGAAAGCTGGCTCGTTGCCAACGCGAGGCTACAAGGCACCACATATCGGACTTTCGAGGGCTGCCTGACCGGGATCAGGGGCGGGCAACCCGGCTAGGGACCGACAGCCCCTCCGTCTGGCAGCCCGGGTCGATATGGCCGTGGAGGCGCCATGACTCAGCTTGCGCGTCCAGACCTCGCGCGCAACCGAGCAGGACGAGAGAACGTACGCCCTGGCCCGGCTTCGGCCGGCACTGGACCATTGCCGGTAGATCGCTCGGGGCTTCTGCAGGCTGGCCGGTCAGTCCCTGGCTGGGCGGTGGGCACAGCATTGCTGGCGCCCGTTGTCCTGGTCGGGGGCTGGCTGATTGCCGACGCGATTCAGCCGGCCTCCTATAGCCCGATGCGGCAGACGATGAGCGTGCTGGCTGGTCAGTCGGGAACCGACCGCTGGGTCATGACCGCAGCTCTGCTGCTGGTGGGTGGCTGTCAGATCGCGACAGGCGCGGGTCTCACTGCCGTTCGCATGCCTGCGCGCGTCCTGCTAGTCCTGACTGGCCTTTCTACGCTCGGTATCGCGGGCACGCCGGAACCGGCCACGGGGCCGACGTCGAGCCACCTCGCCTTCGCGGTGAGTTGCGTCGTTACGACGGCGGTCTGGCCCGTGCTTGTCGCCAGGCACACGGCGGCGCGATCGTGGATCCTCAGTGTGTACGGCTGCGCCACGGTGACCGTGGTCTTCGCCGGGTTGTCTTGCTGGCTCCTGATCGCAGCGCGAGCCGGCGGCGGTGACCTCGGCCTGGCCGAGCGGCTGACGTCGGCGGTTCTGGGCCTGTTTCCGCTTGTCGTCGCGCTCGCCTTGCGGCAGACCGCTCCGGACGCAGGCAGCCAGGGAAATGCGGCCACGACCATTCCTGGCACTGGCAAGCAATTACACCGACGGGCCGGAGGACAGTTCCTAGCGGCCCGACGGGTTGCGTCAATAGGCAAGCCCGGCGCGGACATCCGGCAGGCGCCGCGAGATTGCGAGGGCACGTCGCCGAGAAGCACGCTCGTCGCCCACGAACAGACCACTCGCGGCATACCTGAACTGCCAGATCTGTCTGTGCGAACAGGTCGCAGCTGCCGAAACTCCCGCGAGGCGATCGCTGCCGGTACCGAGGCGATAAAGTACTTCACTGCCGCCAGCGAGCAATGCCTGGACGCGGTTCAGACGTACTGGCGGCGAGCCCGGATCGCAGTAGTTGCCGACCCGAGAAGCCACGTGGCCGCTAGCACCGCAGCCCGGAAAGCAGATGGTCTTTCACCGACGCAGCTAAACTTGCGAGCGTGTACGCCCATGATTGGGCGATGTGAGCAGAAACCGGAGGGGCAAGCTACTATAAAAGGCCGCTGAACTGCGGTTACCCGGGGCTATAGCTCAGTAGGTAGAGCACCTGCTTTGCAAGCAGGGGGTCAGCGGTTCGAGCCCGCTTAGCTCCACTCACTCACTCAAACGTCATCGTGCTTCTTGCGGGGATTCTTGCCTGAGAGCCCCGGGGGGTGGCCTCCCGGTGTGGGCCCAGGTCAGCAAGGCGGCCCCGAGGTTCGGCCTCGCGATATCGCTGTCCCGAGCAGCCGCTGCGGCTCAGTTGATGTCGAACTCGTTGCCCTCGGGGTCCGTCATCCCCGCCGCGTATTGATCGAGCCCGTCGGCGCTCAGGGCGCCGGTGAACGTTGCCCCGAGATCCGTCAGCCGCCTAGCCTCTGCGTCGACACGCTGCATGCGGGTGGGAAGCGTCCGAACGGCTGCCGCTGACGTGGATATCGAGATGGAGGCGGTTCTTGACCACCTTGGCGTCCGGCATCATATGGAACCAGATGCGCGGGCCGTCACCGCCGGGATCGATGATGCTGTCCGCGCCGATTCCCAGCTCACTGTCGGGAAGCCCGATATCGCGCCGCCAGTCGTCCCAGGTAGCGAACCCTTCGGGGGGCGGTTCAAGCACGTATCCCAGGGCAGCCGCCCAGAAGCGGGCAAGCAGCTCAGGGTCTTTGCAGTCGATGACGAGCTGGAATCGGGCAGGCATCGTGGTCCCATCGGCTCAGCAGTGCTCGGCGGTGGAATGCAGGTACATCTAGCGGCACCAGCGACGCCGCGCTCGAGCGACTGGTGAGGCGTCTGGGCTGACCGCAGCGGCCGCGGGCCAGCCAGCGCCTGGCTGCCTATCGTGCTTCCAGTATCGCCAGATCGCGGACCGCGAACCGGTAGTGCTCGATCTCCTCCTCCATCACCACGCCGATGCACTCGGCTACGGCGCGCTCTTCTTCCGGGTAGCCGGGAGCGGGCGACCGCTGGCAGCCTCGGCCGAGGTCAGCATTGGTCAAGTCGGCGAGGATGCGCCGCATCACTTCCATCCGGTCCGCGCGGGCGGCCAGGATCTCGGCGTAGCCCGGTTGCGCGGTCAGTTCGATGCCGAGCGCGGCCGCCTCTGCCGGCGGGTACCAGCTCTGCGGCAAGCCGAGCGGGTGATAGGGCATCGGCTCGTCCAGCACCGTACGGCTCGCCCATGCGTCAGTGATGAACACCAGATGGCGCAAGGTCTGCGCGAACGACCACTCGTCATTCACCTGCTCGGTCAGCGCCGCCGTGGGCAGTCGCTCAGCCCGCTCGGCCGCGTCCGCCCAGAGCCGTTCGATGGTGTTCCACATCGCGCGGAAGCCCTCCGCGTCCTCCACCTCGCGGAGCCGCACCCGCTCTGGGTGCCGCCGATCCAGTTCGGCGCTCACGAAGCCGGCCACCTCGACACCGTTGACGGTGAGATTGCTGAGGTAGCCGGAGATGTCGACGTCGACGAGCCAGCTGTCCCGGATCGTGACGCCGGTCAGGTCACAGTCGGTGAACCGGGCGCCGCGCAGGTCCGCGACATCGAACCGGGCTGCCCGGAACTCGGTGCTGCCGCCGTCTTCGCCGGCGCCAAACCGGTGCGGTCCGAACTGGGCCTCCGAGCCGTGCTCCCACTCTGGCTGCGGGGCTATCTGATCGTTGGCTGCTGTCATGGCTCGTATCGTAGTTCCAGTCCCGGACGATCTGCTTCCGGAATCGGGGACTATTGACCAGACGAGTCGGCAACGCCAGTCACCGGTCCGGGCCACGCGCAATCACCCGGGTCAGGCGATGTGGCGCCGACAGGCTAGGGGGAGGCTACTCCCCATGACGACCGGCGACGACGATCGCGAGCTCGATCAGCTGCGCGCCCAGGTCGGCATGCTGACGAAGCAGGTCGCAGACGCCGAAGCGCGCGCGCTGGCGGCGCAACAGGAGGCCCAGACCGCACGGGCAACGACCGCGAAACTCCAGGACACCCAGCCCCGGCCACGGCGGCCAACTAACTGGAGAACCCCGGTCGCGAGCCTTCTCATCGTCCTGGGCTGCCTGCTCGCCCCCGTCTCCGTGCTCGCAGTGTGGAGCTCCAACCAGATCTCCAACACCAGCAGGTATGTAGATACCGTCTCGCCGCTCATCAAGGAACCAGCAGTTCAGGCTGCCCTGACCGACAAGATCTCCACGGCGATCACGAACCACGTCAACGTCAAGAACTATGTTAACGGCGCCGCGACACAGCTGGCCAAGAAAGGCCTGCCCCGACTCGGCTCGCTGATCTCGGGCTTCTCCGGATCGGTGGCCAGCGGGCTAGCCAGTCTCGTCCACAGCACCGTCGCTAAGATCATCGCTCGCCCCGCAGTCGCTCGGCTCTGGGTGCGGGTGAACGAGAGAGGTCACGCCCAGCTCGTCAAGGCACTGTCCGGCCAGAAGGGCGGCGCCCTGGTCATCTCGGGCGACAAAGTCGTGCTCAGCCTCGGCCCGATGATCAACCAGATCAAGGGCGCGCTCGTCGCGCGCGGCCTCACCATCGTGAACAAACTCCCGCCAATCAATCCGACTTTTCCACTGTTCGACGCGAAGTACCTGATCCGAGCGCAATCGCTGTACCGAGCGCTGAACACGCTGAAATGGCTCCTGCCGATCCTCGCCATCGTCCTGATCGGCCTGGGCGTCTATATCGCGCGCAGTCACCGGAAGGCGCTCATCGCCGCCGGCCTGGGCGTGGTCGGCGGCATGATGCTGCTCGCTATCGGCCTGGCCATCGGCCGAACTGTTTACCTGAACAAGGTGCCCGCGAGCGTGCTCCCACCTGAAGCCGCCGCGGTAGTGTTCGACACCTTTGTCCGGTTCATCAAGCAGGGCCTACGCGTGATCATGGCCATCGGCCTGTTCGTGGCACTGGCTGCCTTCTTCACCGGGCCGTCAGTGACCGCGGTCCGAAGCAGGGATGGCCTCAAGCGGGCTTTCGCCAAGATGCGCGGCACCGGCGAGCGGGCCGGCCTGAACACCGGTCCAGTCGGCCCTTGGGTCTACCGGCATCGGACTCTCCTGCGCGTGGCCGCCGTAGTGCTGGCCGCCCTGGTGCTAGCGTTCACTGGTTACCCGACTGCACTAACGGTGCTGATCATCGTCCTGATCCTGCTGGCAGTTCTAGGCATCATCGAGCTGATAGGCCGACCGCCCGCGCCGGCGCGGCCCGAAGCGGCCAGCGCCGCATCGCCACTCCCGACAGACGACCACTTCCCAGCCACATCCACTGAGCCCGCTCCAACCGGTGCGGGTAAGCCTGCTGGCAGCGCCATCAGCGCGCCGCCGCGGCAATTAGCCTGTGACGTGCAGGGTTCGGCCTCCGGAGTAGCCGTACTGCAGGTAGCCAGCCAGATCAGAGACAACCGCGCGGTAGTCGAAGTGGCCCGCCGTGGTGCCCTTGATCTTGAAGCTGAACGACCCGCTGCTGCTCTCGTGCGCCGTCGCGACGTTGTACCAGCGGCCAGACCGCTCAACCTGCAACTCGACCTTGCGGCCCTTGCCGGCCGGGCTGCCTTTGCCGCTGCCGGTGGTCGTGTGACCCTTCTTGATCGTCGAGGCCTTCAGGCTGAACGACACCCGCTGAGTGCCGAGGACGGGATACCCCCAGGCTGGGTCCGTGCCCAGGACCAAGCCTGTGCCACGGGAGTCGAGTGCTACGGCAAATGTGGTGCTTCGCGTCGCGTTCCCGAGATCCACTGCGCCGCTCCAGCCGGAGCCGTTGGAGGTCGAGCGCTCGATCAGCTCGTAGATCTTCGAGGAGTGCGTCGACGAGCTGAAGACGTGCACCCGTCCGCTCGGATCCTGATCGATCGTGAACCACTCGGGCCCGCCACCGTTGAGGCCCGGCACGACGTGCGCCCGCCCGAAGCTCTTGCCGTTGAACAGCCGGAGCTCAAGGGACTGCTTTCCGGTCGCTGACATGGTGAGCAGAGCATCACCGGATATTCCGATCAGCTGCTCACGGCCGAAGCTACCGACGCGGTGATACGAAGCGGATGAGTTGAAGTTCTTACCGGACGGCGCGTAGGCCACGTAGGTGGTGTAGTTAGTGCCGAGGAAGTCGGATGCGACCAGCGCGCCGCCCTTGTAGCTGCCCACCCCGTAGTCGGACGCGGCCTTCGTCGTCGCGGTCGCGATGCTGGACGGCGGACCACTGGCGCTCACCGCAATGCTCTCTGCTTGCGCGCCGGAGTTGTCGTCGCCCGTGCCGAAAACAATCTTGCCGCTAATCAGCGCCGCGGCGGTCACGCTCAGCGAGCCGACCCGTACCGGCCCGCCGAAAGTCTTGCCGCCATCGGTGGATGTATACAGCAAGTCATCGCCGTTCGGATTGGAGTCGCAGCAGGATTCCTGCAGAACTACGACGTGGTTGGCTGACGGCGCGAAGACTTGAGGCACGCCGAACGTGTCGATAGCACCGAGCGGGGTGAGTGTCACCTTGGACGAGCATTTGTGACCGCCGCGGCCGAGATGGCAGACGACGAGCTTGCCGTTGCCACTGGCGATGTCATACGCCGTGACGATGCTTCCGTTCGACTCGATCGCAACGCTTCCGGAGGATGACGCCGCACCGATCTTGAACGGAACCAGCTCTGGTTGCGGGTCCCCTTTCACGCCGCCAGCGGGCGCGGCGGACGCAGCGGTTAGCGCCGTCCCGAGCGACAACAAGCTGACAGTGCTAACGGCGATGGCAAACCGGCGCATGCGGGACATGGACACTCCTCGGTTGCGGCGAGTCATCAAGTCGCCAGGTGCGCTGGCACAACTTGATGCGCGACTGAGCCTAGGCGCGGGAGCGCTCCGCCGGAATCCTCGGAACCATGTATTCCGGCGGTCAGTAGCGGCCGGGACAGCCCGAATCGGCCGATCCTTGCATGACTTGTTATAACGCCGCTGGCCGGATGCCACGTCTTGCGGGCCGGCGCGCGTGAGGCCTGCAGACCTGAAGACCACTGCTGCTGACGCGTATCCGCTAGCCAGCGCCCAACACCAGCCGACCGCCGGCGTAGTCGAAGATTACCGAGCCGAACCGGCTCATCTGGTCAGCGCCCAGCAGGCCCGCTACGCCGGTTGTTCGCTCTAGGCCCACGGTGCCAACCGGCTGTGGCTTTAGCGGGTGTCCGGCGATGGTCCACGACCCGGTGCTCACCTCCGGCAATGTCGCGATGGTGCAGACGGTAGATTGCCTGACCTTGGTGCCGAGCACCGTCAGTCCGAAACGAGCCGCCACGCCGGTATCGATGGCCGATAGGGACGCTCCAGTGTCTGGCGTGAATTCGGCCGGCGAATGCGAGCCGACTGCAACCTTGACTGAAATTCCCGTGGCACCAGGCGCGATGTCCACTCGCATCGGCGCGATGATCTGGGCGCGTCCGTGCAGCAGGCTGCTTGGCACTGGGCTACTTGACGGGCCGGCGATGACCGTCACATGGCCAGGGGCGGCATGTTCGGGACCGGGCACCGTGATGATCCCGCGCGCAAAATCCAGTCGCATCGCGCCGAACCTGCTCCAAACATCGGATCCGATCACGCCATCAGGCTCGCCTTTCTGCCCGAATAGCGGGACGTCAAGGTAGGTCACGTCCTGCGGCAGTAGCGGAAGGCCCGCCACCGACCACTTCGCAACATGCGACCTGTACGCCTCAGCAGCGCACCCCGCGCCGCCGATCGCTATCGGCGGGCCGGTCGCGGTAAGTCCCACCCGCTTGGCCAGCGAAGTCGTCATCACCGAGCCATCAGCGCCAGTGTCGATAAGGAAGGGGAACGGGCCCCTCCCGTTGACGCAGACGTTAGCCATCGCCACGACCTGGCCGTGCCTAGCACTGACCGTGACCGGGATGGCTGTACTGCCGCCGCCCGCCGGCTTCGCACCCGAACACCCCTGGCTCACTGGCGGTACCTGGAACCGGACAATCCCGATCACTTTGTGACCGCTGACGGAAGACGCTGTGTTGCGGCCAGGCGTTTCGTTGCCTGCGCAGGCGGCCACGCCCGCACACGCCGCCGCAGTCAGCGCAACGGCCTGCAAGACTCGTCTCACCCGCGAACCCCCAGCTGTCGCCGACCTGCCGGGCCGCCGCGAGCAACGGCACACGGCGATGGGACCAGACCAGGCTGTGGCAGCAATCTTCCCACTAAGCAGCTGGTGCGCTCCCGATCAGGTGCGGCGAGAGGCACGGGCGTTCAAGTGCGATCGATCATATGTTTGAATATAGCCGTGGCCCAGGAGCGATCGGCCCCATGGCCAGGGTTCCCCCACGAGTGTCGCAGCCGCCACCCTTGGCGGCCCGGCACTGTGACCATCAGTTGGGAACCCTGCGATTGTGAGGCGGCTAAAACCGCTCGCGGCGGCCATCTCAAGGTCGCCTGCAACGCGCCAGGCTGCCGCGAACTGTGGTGGGCGCCGCGCCACCAGCCGATCAAGGTGCCCCGAATCCTCGGCCACCACCGGCCCGGCTACCGCTAGGATCTCGTCAACCGGATGCGCGGCCGGAATGGTCGCGACTCCCTTCTTCAGATCGATCACGACGAGCGCTTCCTTGGCGACCATTGTGCTGAGGGTCGTCACGTTCCCTTCCATGTAGCTTGCCGGATGAATCGATGACCGGCCTGCCGTCCGCTAGTTGGCTCTGGTGCGAGCCGCGAAGCAGCGAAGCGACGGCAGCGATAGCAGCCAGGCCGGTTGCCACCGCGAACACGATCATCAGGCCCCGATCGAAAGGTCCCGATATCAGGTCAGGGAAGAATGCGCGGCCCGTGAGGGTCGTCTGAGCAGTTGCCGGGAGTGAGCGCAACACTCGCAGCGAGGCCAGCAGATGCTGCACCGGGTTCACGCCCAGAACCGCCGCGAACAGGGACGACACTGGCGGCAGCGCAGCGATATGGTGCGCGACGCCGGGCGCGACGCCGTGGCTCTGCAGGCCGCGCGCCAGCGTCGCCGGCAGCGTGCTAGCAAGCCCGGCGATCATGAGCGAGAAGAAAACGCCGATTGACAGCGCAGTGCCTGAGTTCTGGAACGTTGCCCGCATTCCCGAGGCCGCGCCACGCTGCGCCGCCGGGACGCTGCTCATGATCGACGACGAGTTCGGCGCAGCGAACATCCCGCTGCCGATCCCGTTCGCCGCGATGAACAGGGCGAATACCCAATACGGGAAGTCGACGGGCAGCAGCAACAGGCCGATGAAGCTGCCACCGAATACCGCCATCCCGGCAGTTGCGATACCGCGGGTGCCGAAGCGGTCGGACAGCGCCCCGGACGCCGGCCGGCGACGAGAAAGCCGGCCGTTAGGGGAAGCAGGAAGATGCCGCACCACAACGGCGTCCGGGCATAGCTGTAACCGTGCAGCGGCAGCCAGATCCCCTGTAGCCAGATGATCAGCATGAACTGCAGTCCGCCGCGCGCGATGGAGACTGCGAAGCCCGCCAGGTTGCCGGCCGTGAAGGCGCGGATGCGGAACAGGCTCAGCTGGAACATAGGCTCAGCGATCTTGCTCTCGATGACGGCGAACAACACGAGGAGCGCGCCGCCGCCGGCCAGTCCTGCAACGACCCACGGGTTGTTCCAGCCCATGGTGTGGCCGCCATAAGGCTGGATCCCGTACGTGACAGCGATCAAGACAGCGCTCAGGCCGACGGCGAAGGTGACGTTGCCCCACCAATCGATCCGTCCGGGATGCCGCTCGCCATTGTCGCGGAGCTTGCGGTAAGCCCAGACCGTCCCGTACACGCCGACGGGCACGTTGACCCAGAACACCGCCCGCCAGTCCCAGGCCGCCAGCAGGCCGCCTGCGACCAGGCCGATAAACATGCCGGCCAGCGCCGCGACCTGATTGGTCCCGAGGGCGAAGCCGCGCTGGCCAGGTGGGAACGCGTCAGTCAGAATCGCGGCCGAGTTCGCCATCAGAATCGATCCGCCAACGGCCTGGAGCAATCGCCACCCGATCAGCCATAGCGCACCTCGGCCGCCGTAGAACGGGTCAAACGACAGCAGGACCGAAGCTACGGTGAACACCACGAAGCCCGCGTTGTAGATCTTGACCCGCCCAAACATGTCACCCATGCGGCCGACGCTCACCACCAGGACGGCTTGGACCAGCCGGTATCCCATGATCAGCCACAGCAGGTAGGCGATGTTGCCCGGCGCCAACGGGTCCAGGTGGATGCCACGGAAAATGGCAGGCAGTGCGATGAGGACGATGGAACCGTCCAGCGCCGACATGAACACGGCCGCCGTCGTGTTGGCCAGCGCCACCCACTTATAGCGGTCGTCCTCGGAACGGCCCTGATCCGCCGCGGCCGGTACTCCGGGCACCGGGTGCCCCTCCCCGCTCCGTTCGCCGGCTGTCATCAGCTACCCGATATCAAATGCACTGTGCCAACCGCTCGAGCAGCGGCGCGGCCGCCATGAGCCGCTCCAGCTCTGACGGCGTGAATCCGCTCGCGAGCGCGAGCGCCAGCTGCTCGGTGCGGGCATTCCGCCTGTCGCGCAGGACCCGCCCCCCGGCATCGGACACCGACAGCACAATTCGCCTCCCGTCGCCCGGATCCGAGCGTCGCTCGACCAGGCCGCGCGCCTCAAGCGCGCTCAGCGTCGCCCCCATCGACTGCGGACTGATCTGCTCCCGTTTGGCGAGCGCACTGGCCGTTGCCGGGCCCCCCCGGTCGAGCCGGGTCAGCGCCGCACTCTCCGGCAGCGTGAGCTCGCCTTTAACCGGCACCTGACGTAGTCGCCGCAACAGCAGGCCGATACTCACCCGCAGTGCCGCAGCCACCTCTTCGACGTCTGGACCATCATCCACATCATCAGCCTAAACTGATAAGGTTAGGCTTAGCAAATCAGCCTCGCGGTGCTAGCGCCATAGTCAGTGCGGCGCGATTTGTGTCTGCAGCGATTGGGGCCTAGCTGAGGTTGCCTCTGCGCATTAGCACGACCGGTGCGGCGGCCTCGCGATCTGGCTACCGTATGTTCTTGCCCGATGAACGTGCTTTCCGCGACAGCCCTGACGCGCTCGCGAACTCGCCGCTGGTCATCAGGTCCACGAAGCTGGCCTCCTCACACCGGGCAGGCCGCCCGGCCCCAACAGGCTGGGGCTGGCCCTAAGGGCCAAGTCAAGCCGGAGCTCACCAGCACGGTGGCACGGACCTCAAGGCTAGGAGCCGCGATGGCAAGAACCGACAAACCAGCCCTGAAAGTTCTCGTAAAGGCTGTCGGAACCAGTCCTGCAGGTGTGGCATCCTGACCGCCATGACCAGTCGCGAAGTCGCGGGACGGCTCGGTGCGCCTGCCAGGGTGGCCGTCACGAAGGTGCCGGAAATCACCGCGTGGTTCTGGGTTGCCAAGGTTCTGACCACCGGCATGGGCGAGGCGCTGGCGGATTTCGTGTACTTCCGCTACGGGAAGTTGCCCACCGCGGCGTTCGGAGCGATTCTGCTGGCGGGCGCTCTGGTGCTGCAGTTCTCCTGGAAGCGCTATAACACCTGGGTCTACTGGCTCGCGGTCACCGCTGTTGCCGTCACCGGCACCATGGCTGCTGACGGCCTGCACTTGGTCGTCGGGCTGCCGTACACCGAGACCACCGCCCTGTACGCCGTCCTGCTCGCAGTCATTTTCGCCGCCTGGTACCTGTCTGAGGGAACGCTGTCGATTCACAGCATCACCACGTTCCGCCGTGAGCTGTTTTACTGGGCCACCGTCATGGCGACCTTCGCGCTCGGAACGGCGCTTGGCGACCTCACTGCGGTCACGTTCAAGATCGGTTTCTTCTCTTCGGCGGTGCTGTTCCTGGTGGTGATCGCGATCCCGGCGGTTGCCTGGCGCCTGGGCATGAACGCCGTGCTGGCCTTCTGGTTCGCCTACACGGTGACGCGGCCGCTGGGCGCGTCAATCGCGGACTGGCTGGGCGTGCCACACCGCCTAGGCGGGCTGGACTGGGGCCGCGGCGTAGTCGCGGTGGTAATGGCGGTGCCAATCGTAGCGATCGTCGCTTACATGGCTATCTCCGGCATCGACGTCGCGCCCGACAGGGACTCGGCTCAGCTGCCTGGCCGGGCCAGGCACCGGGCAAGCTAAGTCCCCGCCACAAACGTCGGCCCGTCCCTGCCTCAGCGGGAACGGGCCGATGCTCGTTAAGTGTCAGCTTCCCGGGGTCCAGCTTTCCCGCTTGATCTTGAAGAATGGTGACTTCAAGCCGAACCTCGCGACGAAGATCAGGATAACGCCGACGACCAGGAAGCCGAGGAGCGAATAGTTCTGCGCGGCGGGCGCGCTGAGGATCGACTTCACGGCGATATATCCGAGGAAGGCCACCGCGGCGATTGGCAGTAGGCCTAGCGTCACCGCATCCGCAAAGCTACTCATCACCCGGCGCCGGTAATAGACGATCGCTGAGAGCGCCGTGATGCAGTAGAAGGTGGCATACAGGATTCCGGTGTTGTTCAGCACATAGCCGAAGACGGTCTGCACGGACGTCGTGAGCAGGTAAATCCATCCGAGTGCGAGCAAAATCACGCTCGCAACGACCGTGGCGACAACGGGAGTCCGGAACCGGGGCGAGACGTTCGCCAGCGCCCCGGGCAATGCCCGGTAGCTGGCTATCCCGTAGGCGATCCGGGAGCTCAGCACGATTCCGACACCGGTTGCGGCGATAATAGACAATGCCAGGGCGAAAGCGAGCACCTGGCCGCCCCAGGTGCTGCCGGTCAGCAGGCGGCCAATGTATACAAGGACGGACGTGCTGTTGGCGCTCAGCTTGCCGTAGCGTGCCACGCCCTGAAGGCCAACCTGAGCGAGTATGAAGAGCACGCCGGCAATGGCCACGGCCAGCATCGCGGCCCTGCCAGGATTTTCCCGCCGGTGCTTGACTTCCTCGTTGACGTAGAGGGTGCCGTCCCAGCCTGTGTACATGAACACCGTGATCAGAAATGCTCCGACCAGGCTGCCCCCGCCGCCAAGGCCCCTCAGGCTGAACCAGGATGCCGTGAAAGCCACGGTGCCAGCGTGATGGCTGAACACCCAGGTCAGGCCCCAGATAGCGAACGCTGCGAGGATGACATACTCCACTATGCCGATGACTACCTGAGTGCGCGCCGTGATCCTGATACCGATGATGGAGATGGTCATCATCACCAGGACGAGCCCAGTGGCGATGGCGATGTTTGGCCATTTGCCGTTGGCTGGCTGGTTGAAGACCTGAAGGACTGACGGGCCAAGGGCGGTGACCGGGGTGAGAGTACCGAAGAGCGTTCCGGCCAGCATCAGCCATCCGGTCATGTAGCCCAGGTACGGATTGATCGCACGCCCTACCCATTCGAATGACGCACCGCAGTTGGCGTTCCACAGGTTCAGCCGCCGGTACGCGTTCGCGATGATCAGCATCGGGATCGCGGTTATCGCCAGTACGATCGGTGCCCCGTAGGCGGTAGCGGCGATCAGCGCCACCAGCGTGAACGATACCGAGACGGTCGGCCCGGTATCGGCGAGGCCGATCAGGGTGTCCTGCGCGACGCTGATCGCATCAGGTTCAAGGCGCGAAGTGGAGGCCGGTGCTAATGCGGTCTGATCAGTCATTGTGTCTCCGGAGACGGCTACTCGCCTGTTGGGGGCTGCTGAGGGCTGACTGGGACATGCAGACTATAAGGGTTGCTAAATCTGATTTCAGGCGCTTCGCGAAACCCTATCTGAAAGGCTCCAGCTGGTAAAGAGACAACGGCGGGCGCGCCCTACCAGCGGGCACGCCGGGTCGCCGTGCGGCAGCGCAGGCGACGGGCGCCAGGATCGGTGCGGTAACAGGCAGTCGAGCGCAGGGAATCCGGCATAAGCGCACGAAACGCGCCGCAATTCCTGAATGCTCGCCTTGAGTCGATCACTTGGGCAATTCGGTGACACCGTGAATTCCCGCCCACCGGTAAGGCCGCAATCCGAAGCTGGCATCTGCTACTGTCATGCCGCTAATAGACTCAGCATTACGGGGAAATAAGCCTTGCCCAATTAGGTCATTGCTTTGCCATTTTATTCATAGCGGGACCGGAGCGGTTTCTTCGCAGACCGTGCAAAGGCGGGGTTTTAACGGGCAAGCGGGGGAAGTGGCTGTGCTCCGGAGGAAACGGTGAGGCGGGCGCCTCCTCATGCGGGCAGCCTGCGGGTACCGTCTCACGCGGGCGGTCTACGGCTGCAGGAGCGAATGATATTCGCCCTGATATTCGCGCTCATGGCAGGGTTCGTTGCTGTGGTGACGGTTTCGGCGCTTAAGGCTAGGTACGACGTTCCCGTGCCGACGCCGGAAGGTCTTTCGAGCGCGCCACTATCGCCGGGATCGGCTAACCAGACCGCCGCGCAGGCGCGGCTAAACGCCGCGCTGGCGGCCGCATTGCGGCCGGAAGTCCGCACGCACCAGGGCACGCTGGCGGTCGGCGTCATAGACCTGGCCACGGGCAGCATGGCGGTCTACGACGCGAGTCTGCGTGTTCCCGCCGGCGGCATCGTTAAGGCAAACATCGTCGCTACCTTGTTGCTACAGCGCCAGCAAAGCGGGACGCCGGTGCCCGCCCACGACGCCAGCCTGGCTACGGAGATGATGGAGGGCGGCAGCAGAGTCGCCGCCGGTGCGCTATGGCGGCTTGTCGGAGGCGCGGCAGGCGTGGACGCCGCCAACCGGGTGCTGAAGCTCACGCATACGAGGCTGGGCAAGGACGGCCGCTGGGGATTGACCAGCACGACCGTCGCTGACCAGCTTCAGCTGCTAACCGACCTCACAACGGCGAACTCCCCCCTAGATGCAGCATCACGGGCCTACGCAGTCCGCCTGATGGAGCACATGGCCCCCGGCCAGGAGTGGGGCATTCCGGCCGCGGCGAGTCCCGCCACCAGGTACGCGGTCGAGAGCGCCTGGCTGGCCGGCCCGCGGGTGCACGTCCTCGACAGCATCGGGGTGGTCCGCCGCAACGGCGCGGAACTGCTGATCGTGGTCCTGTCAAAGGACAACCCGGCAAAGGCGGCCGGGATCGCGCGGGCCGAGGCGGCGGCAGTTGCCGCGGCTGAGGTAATCGCACCCGGCAGTTCCTGACGCCCGGATAATCCCGTGAAGCCTACGACTAGGCCGGCTAGCCTGATTGCCTGCGCTGCCACCCGGTTCCTGCGCCGGTGAACTGATGGCAGCGTTTCCTGCGGACCGGGGTGACAGCGATGATCCTCACGATCGCGACGACGCACCGGCCGGCTACTGACCTTGGCTATCTGCTGCACAAGCACCCTGATCGGCAGCATGTCGCTGAACTGAGCTTCGGGACTGCGCATGTAGTGTTCCCGGTTGCCACACCGGACCGGTGCGAAGCCGCGGTGGTGCTGGAGATCGACCCGATCGGCCTTGTCCGGGCCGGCCACTATCACGGCAGTCAGGCGAGCCTGGCGCACTACATCAACGACAGGCCGTACGCCGCGTCGTCCTACCTCAGCGTTGCGCTAGCCAAGTTGTTCGGGACCGCGTTGAGCGGCCGCAGCAAGGAACGGCCGGAGCTCGCTCCGGTGGCCATCCCGCTGGAGATCGGGCTGCCCGTTTTGCCATGCGGGGGCGGGCCGGCCCTGGTGCGGCGGCTTTTCGAGCCGCTCGGCTACCGGGTGACCGCTACGCCGCTCGCGCTCGACCCGCAGTTCCCCGACTGGGGCGACAGCCGTTACCTGGGGGTGACGCTGGCCGGAACGGTCACACTCCACGACGCACTTGAGCACCTTTTCGTGCTGCTGCCCGTGCTCGATGACGACAAGCACTACTGGGTAGGCTCGGATGAGGTTGACAAGCTGCTGCGCCGGGGCGGGCAGTGGCTCGCCGGGCATCCGGACAAGGACCTGATCACCAGCCGGTACCTCCGGCACGACCGCCAGCTCACCAGGGCAGCGCTGGCCCGGCTTGTCGCCGACGAAGCAACCGACCCCGATCGCGCCGACGCTGAGAACGACGCGGCCGAGGAAGCGGTCGAGCGCAGGGTCGGCTTGCACGACCAGCGGATCGAGAGCGTTGTCAGGCTGATCACGCAGGCTGGCGCGGAGCGCGTGCTTGATCTCGGCTGCGGGTCCGGGAAGCTGATCGCGGCACTTCTCAAGCAAGCCAGCGTGCGACAGGTTACCGGCGTGGACGTATCGCACCGCGCGCTCGAGGTCGCAGCGAGACGACTGCACCTGGACCAGATGTCCGCCAGGGCGCGGGCCCGGGTGGAGTTGCTGCACGGCTCGCTGACTTATACCGACGGCAGGCTGCGCGACTTTGACGCCGCAGCGGTTGTCGAGGTGATCGAGCATCTTGACCCGCCTCGGCTGGCTGCGTTCGAGCGCGCTGTGTTCGGTCACGCACAGCCAGACCTGATCGTGGTGACGACGCCGAACGCCGAGTACAACGCACTGTTCGAGACTCTGCCAGCCGGCACATTCCGCCACGCGGACCATCGGTTCGAGTGGACGAGGTCCGAGTTCGCCGACTGGGCGGCGGAAGTTGCGGCACAACACGGTTACCAGGCGCGGCTGTCTGGGGTCGGGCCGGAGCATGCCCAGCTGGGCTACCCAACCCAGATGGCGGTGTTCAGCCGGTGACCGATCCGACGACCGGGCCAGCCAGCGGCGGCACGGTGAAGATTCCCGATCTGTGCCTAGTGGTGCTGATCGGGATCTCGGGCTCGGGCAAGTCGACATTCGCGGCCAGGCACTTCGCCCCGACACAGGTCATCTCCTCCGATTTCTGCCGTGGCCTGGTGAGTGACGACGCGAACGACCAGTCAGCTACCCGTGATGCCTTCGACGTGCTGCACGTCATCGCCGCAAAGCGGCTGGCTGCGGGGCGGCTGACCGTGATCGACGCCACCAGCGTGCAGCCGGAGGCACGCCGGTCACTCATCGCGCTTGCCCGCGAGCATCACGTGCTCGCCGTGGCGATTGTGCTGGACCTGCCGGACCAGGTCTGTCTGGCGCGCAATGCGGCGAGGGCCGACCGTGACTTCGGTGCGCATGTGCTCCGCCAGCAGCACAGCCAGCTCCGCCGCGGGCTGCGCGGCTTGCGGCGCGAGGGGTTCCAGCGGGTTTACGTCCTATCCGGCGAGGCGGACATAGACGGGGCGTCGCTGACCAGGGAGCGGTTGTGGAACGACCGGCGCGACCAGCATGGTCCTTTCGATGTCATCGGCGACGTACACGGGTGCTATGACGAGCTCGTACTGCTGCTGGGCCGGCTCGGCTATCAGGTAACGCCGGACGGCACAGTCGCGAGCCATCCGGACGGGCGTACTGCAATCTTTGTCGGGGACCTCGTCGACCGGGGCCCGGCCACGCCAGCGGTGCTACGGCTGGTGATGGGCATGACCGGAGCCGGTTCCGCGCTCTGCGTGGCCGGTAACCACGAGGCGAAACTGGTGCGCGCACTACGCGGCCGGAATGTCACCGTGCGCCACGGCCTGGCCGAAAGCCTGGCGCAGCTGGCGGACGCTGGCGAGGGATTCGCCGCCGAGGCGATGGCGTTCATGGACGGGCTGCTCGGGCATCTGGTGCTCGATGACGGCAAGCTGGTGGTCGCACACGCGGGTTTGCCCGAGGCCATGCACGGCCGGGCCTCGGCGGCGGTGCGCTCGTTCGCCCTATACGGCGACACGACTGGTGAGACCGATGAATACGGCCTGCCGGTCCGCTACCCGTGGGCCGAGGACTACCGCGGCCGGGCCGTGGTGGTGTACGGGCACACGCCCGTGCCGGAGCCAGAGTGGGTCAACAGAACCATCTGCATCGACACGGGCTGCGTTTTCGGCGGCAAGCTCACCGCGCTGCGGTACCCCGAGCGTGAACTGGTCAGCGTCCCAGCTGGCCGGGTGTACTACGAGCCCGCCCGGCCGCTGGCCCTAGCCGCGTTCGCCGGCCGCCGCCGCATCCGGGCCGGGTGCCGGAGCCGCCCGCGACGCTGCCGAACTGAACATAGACGACGTCATGGGCAAGCGCATCGTTCAGACCCGGCTAACCGGCGGCACCGTGACCATCCGTGCGGAGAACGCGATCGCGGCGCTCGAGGTGATGAGCAGGTTCGCTATCGACCCTCGGTGGCTCATTTACCTGCCGCCGACGATGGCGCCGACGGTTACCACAAGCCAGCCGGGGTTGCTTGAGCACCCCGGCGAGGCGCTTGCCGCGTTCCGTGCAGCTGGAGTGCCGGAGGTGATCTGCGAGGAGAAGCACATGGGCTCCCGTGCGATCGTGATCGCCTGCCGGGACAACGACGCTGCAGTCCGGCGATTCGGCATGACGGGCCCCGGAGCGATCTACACCCGGACCGGGCGTGCCTTCTTCAATGATGCCGCGCTGGAGGGGGAGTTGCTGGGCCGGGTGATCGCCGCGGTCACCGCCGCCGGGCTCTGGGAGGAGCTGGACACCGATTGGGTGGCGCTTGACTGCGAGCTAATGCCCTGGTCGGCCAAGGCCGGCGACCTGCTCCGCAAGCAATACGCGCCAGTGGCGGCTGCCGCGACCGCAGCACTGGCCGCAGCGGCCGCGGCGACAGAAGCTGCGGTGAGCCGTGGCGTCGACGCGGCCGGACTGCTGGCCCGCGTCGCGGACCGCAGGAAGCAAGCAGCCCTGTTCGCCGATGCCTACCGCCGTTACTGCTGGCCGGTGCGTACCATCGCCGACCTGACGCTTGCCCCGTTCCAGTTCCTGGCCGCAGAGCAGGGAGTGCTTGCGCTCCGGCCACACGCGTGGCACCTGGGCCTGGCCGACCGGCTATGCGAGCAGGATCCGGTGACATTCCACCGGACGGCCGCATTGCCGGTGACACTCGGCGATGACGCGAGCGAGGCAGCGGCGGCCAGCTGGTGGGAGAGTCTGACCGCCGCGGGCGGCGAAGGCATGGTCGTCAAGCCCGCCGAGGTGATCCACCGAGGTGCCAGGGGACTGGCCCAGCCCGGCATTAAGTGCCGTGGTCGCGAATACCTGCGCATCATCTACGGGCCCGAGTACCTCGCTGAGGCGAACCTGTCCAGGCTGCGCAGCCGTAATGTCGGCCATAAGCGCTCGCTGGCACTGAGGGAATTTGCGCTTGGCATCGAGGCGCTGGAGCGGTTCACGGCCGGTGAGCCGCTGTACCGGGTACACGAATGCGTTTTCGGCGTGCTCGCGCTGGAAAGCGAGCCCGTCGACCCGCGCCTGTAGCGAGCGGCGAGCTCTGGCCGGAACCCGTTCCCTTCTTAGTGCGTGAAGCTTTCGATCAGGTGGCTGAAAGCCCAGCGCGGCTGGATGATGCCCGAGCAGGAGTTGGAGTCGATGGTGCCGGGGCAGCCGCCATTGTCCCGCTGGATGGCCCAGATGGTGATCAGGCTGATGGGGTGCTGCCGGGCGTAGTACAGGATGTCCTGGACCTCGCTGAGGTAGGTCACCTCTGTCTTCCTGGGGAAGTCATCAATACCCGGCAACAGGGTGATGCCGATCAGCCGCCAGATCTGCCGCGCGGTCAGCCGCGGGAACAGGTGTGCGAGCTGCCTGTGCGTGCTGTTCAGCGACTCCAATGCCTCGGTGCCCATGTCGGAGTCACGGTTGCTGTTGTAGTAATCGAACGCCATGATGTTGACTGCGGCGATCTTGACGCCATGTGCAATGGCGCTCTTCACGATCGCGAGGCAGTTACCGGGCAGGCCGCCCGGCTCGACGCCCAGCGTCAGCACGATCTGGACGTGCCGGTGGGTCCGCGTCGCCCATCGCTCCAGCAGCGCCATGGCTTCGCTCCTGCGTGCGATGCCGGCCTTGTTGTTGAGCGAGTTCGCCTCTACATCCATGTCCAGCCGGGTGACCCGGTACGTCCTCACCACCGATTCGTAGGCGCGGGCGATCGTCGGCACGCTGTGGCAGGAGTCCGCGATCTCGGTGCCGCCCTGGTCGGCGCTATAGCCGCCGAATGATGGAACCACGTCACCGCCCATCCGGCGGAGCGCGGCTATCTGCCGGATGTACTTGCCACGGGGCCTCACAAACCGCTTCCGCGAACCGTTCCAGGCCAGCGTGCACGAGCCGCGCTTAAGCGTTTGCAGGAACGCAAGGGTCAGGTAACGGGCTCCCGATGCCCGTGCGACGTTCGCGATGTTGTTCCTTGTCCAGGTCTCGAAGTACGGCGCGTATACCAGCCGACTGCCGTGCTGTGCTCCGCCTGGCCAGGTGTCCGATCCTGTCCTCGGGTGGCCGCTACCGGAGCTGTCGGCCCAGGCGGCCGTTGCCGATCCCGCCGCCAGCGCGGTCGCGCACAGCGCGGCTATGGCAAGTCTCACCGGCATGGACGCTTTTGCCTGCCTTCGGGAGAGCATTCTCATGTGTTCGGCCCCTCACGCGACGACTCGGTCTGGCAAACTTCGCGGACTTTACCGCTACTCTCCATGTTTTGTGAAGCATTGCCAGCGTTTCGCGTGGTTTACGGTCGCCAGTCAATCGCGCACGACGTCCGCGGTGGTGTTAGTGGCGTCCACCAGACCATCGACCGCCCGGCTCAGGCAGCCCGCACCGGCCGGTAAACCGGCTGCCACATAAGCTCACGAACGCGGCCGGCGACATCATCGCCCGGATCGGCGCGAGCCACGCCTTCAGCCATCGCTGCCCGGGCCACGGCCTCAGCTACCACTTGTGAGGTGTCCCGCAGGGCCTCAACCTGGGGCAGTAGCGGAGCACCGGGCGCGGTTACGTCGACGAGGCTGGCGACCGCATGGCCGGCTGCGCTGAGCATGCCGTCGGTGATCTTGCTGGCTCTGGTGGCCAGCGCGCCGAGGCCCAGGCCCGGGAACACCAGTGCGTTGTTGGCCTGGCCGATGACGTAGCAGGTGCCCTTGTAGTCGACCGGGGGGAACGGGCTGCCGCAGGCAATCAGCGCCCGGCCGTCTGTCCATTCGAGCAGGTCCGCTGGCCGGGCCTCGGCCAGCTGGGTCGGATTGGACATGGGCATGATGACCGGGCGACTGACGTGCGTAGCCATGTCTCGCACGATGTCCTCGGTGAAGGCCCCGCCGCGAGCCGACGTGCCGATGAGCACCGTCGGCCGAACCCGGCGGACTACCTCGGCCAGCCCGAGACCGCCGATCGATTCGTCCCGCTGCCAGCCAGCCACTTCGCTGGCAGGCCGGGCATATCGGCGCTGATCCTCGGTCATCCGCTCGTCGCCGGCCACGATCAGTCCGTACCGGTCGACGGCCCAGAATCTTGCCTTGGCCTCGTCCGCCGTCAGCCCGACCGCGACCAAGGCGGCGGTGAGCTGGTCGGCTATCCCGGTGCCGGCGGTTCCGGCTCCAAAGATCACGATCCGGTGATCGGATAGCTTGATGGCAGTCGCCCGCACCGCGGCCAGCACCGCGGCGAGATTTACCGCGCCGGTACCCTGCACGTCGTCATTGAAGCTCGGGAGCTGGTCGCGGTAGGTGACCAGCAGCCGCCGTGCATTCGCCGGATCCATGTCCTCCCAGTGCAGCAGTGCACGGGGGAAGACGGCGCGAACCGCGGCCACGAACGCGGCGAGGAACGCGTCGTAGTCCGCGGCGGGCACCCGCGGGTGCCGGTTGCCGATATAAAGCGGGTCCTGCAGCAAGCTCTGCCGGTTCGTGCCGACGTCCAGCATCACCGGCAGCGACCTGTTGGGCTCGATGCCGGCCGCTGCGGTGTAGACCGCCAGCTTCCCCACGGCGATGTTCATACCGCCGACGCCCCAATCGCCGATGCCGAGAATTGCGCCTGCGTCAGTGGCCACGATGAGGTCCACTTCATCCGCGCCGAGCCCGGGCGCGCGCAACGAGTCCTCGATCAGGTGCGGCTGGTCAACCGACAGGTAGACGCCACGCGGACGACGGTATTCGTGGCTGTAGGTCTCGATCGCCTGGCCCACGGTCGGCGTATAGACGACGGGCAGCATCTCGCTCAGGTGGTCAGCAAGCAGGCGAAAGTACAGGACCTCATTGCGGTCATGCAATTCGTTCAGCAGAACGTTCCGGGCGAGGTCGGAAGATTGCCGGAGGTACTGCGCGTACACTCGGCTGGCTTGCTGGTCAAGTGTCATGTGCCCGGCCGGGATCAGCCCGATCAGGCCGAGCTCGGCGCGTTCTTCGTCGCTGAAGGCCGTGCCCTTGTTGATCCGCGGCTCGGCGAGTACCTGGCGGCCGCGCAGCGTAGTGCGCCAGGCGCCGTCCTCATCCAGCCACATTGTGCGCACCCGTGCCTTCCCTTCCCTGGCAGTCCTGATTCTTCGCAGCACTGGCCCGCCGCCGTGCTGCTCCCATGATGCAGTCAGCGCTCGCCGGTCAGTAATCCCCTGACCACAGCGCACGGACCGAATCGAGGGTGTCTGCTTCGCCCGGGCTCTTGTCAGGCCGGTACCTGAGTACTCGCGCGAACCTCAGCGTGACGCCGCCCGGGTACCTGCTGCTTGCCTGGACCCCGTCGAAGGCGATCTCGACGACCAGTTCCGGCCTGACCCGGACTACGCCGCGCTGCGGCCGGCCCGCCGCTGCATGCTCGGGGACGGCCAACTCGAGCAGTCGCGCGGTCTGCCAGCTGAGCAGGGCGTCGGTGAGTCCCTTGAACGTCTTGCCCAGCATGACCATGTCGCCGGTGGCCGGATCACGCGCGCCCAGGTGCAGGTTGGACAGCCAGCCCTGGCGACGGCCGTGGCCCCATTCGGCGGCGAGCACGACAAGGTCCAGAGTGTGCCTCGGCTTGACCTTGATCCAGTCACTGCCGCGCCGGCCCGCCCCGTACGGCGCGTCCACGGCCTTGACCACAACGCCTTCATGTCCGCGCTGCACCGCATCCGCGAAAAAGTCCGCAGCCTGCTCCGAGTCAGACGTCAGCAGTCGCGGAATCACCAGGTCCGGGGCAACGCTGGCGAGCCGCGCGAAGCGGTCGCTGGCCGGGCTGTCAATCAGGTCCGTCCCGTCCAGGTGCAGGGCGTCGAACAAGAACACAGTGAGCGGGATCTGGCCAGGTTCGGCCCGCCTGGCTGCGACAGATCTCGGGTGGTTGGCCTGACTGCCTGGGCTCACCTGGCTGCCTGGGCTGGCCTGGCTGCCTGGGCTGGCCTGGCTGTCTGGGCTGGCCTGGCTGTCTGGGCTCGCGTCGTCTGCACTTGCCTGGCTGGCGGCGCGCGCCGAGGTCACCTGAAACGGGTAGGGCCGGCCGTCAGGCCGCAGCGCGACGGCCTCCCCGTCCAGCACGGCAGTAGAGATGTCCAGGGCCCGGATGGCCGCCGCGACCTCGGGGACTCGGCGGGTAATGTCGTCCAGCGTCCTGGTGAAGACGCGTACCTCGTTTCCCCGCCGGTGAACCTGGACGCGGATGCCGTCGATCTTCCACTCCACGGCAGCCGGGCTGATCCGTGTCATGGCCGCGGCAACCGTAGGTGCGGAACTCGCGAGCATGGGCTTGACGGGACGGCCGACCTGCAGCGCTACGGCGCCTAGAGCGGCTGCCGGTCCGTCCGGAGCTAGTGCCACGGCCGCGGCGTCCGCCAGCGAACCGGTTAGCTGGTAGGCGCGGCGCACGCTGGCCACGGGTACATCGGCGGCACGGGCGATGGCCTCGGTCATCACGCCGTCAAGGGCGCCCTGGCGCAGGTCGCCCGCAAGCAGGCGAACCAGGAACTGTTGTTCAGACGGGGTAGCCCGGCGCATCAGCGCTGCCAGCAGCCGACGGCGCTCAGCTTGCGAGCCGGCGCCAGCCTGTGCGCCGATCTGGCCTAGCGTCTGATCGGTGTCGGCCAGCGACAGCGCCGGAGTACCAACCTCCGGTTCTTGCGTCGCGGTCCCGTCGCCCACCAGATCGGTCAGCGCCGCGTAGCCGACGCCAATCTGGCGTTGAGTGAGGTCACCGGACAGGAACGCCACCGCCACCGGGATCTCCGCGGCCGGAACCTCGCGCAGTAGCCGCGCAATTTCCTCGACCTTGGCCAGGCGGCCTGGCGAGGCCGCGACCACGGCGGAGGTCCGGACGACCGAGTCAAGCAGCATGCCCTTAGAGCCAGCCCTTGCGCTGGCCCACGGCTACGGCCTCGGCCCGATTGCGGGCGCTAAGTTTCTGAATGGCCGCCGGCAGATGATTGCGGACAGTGCCCGGAGACAGGTACAGGTAACCGGGCCGGTCAAAGGTCGTCACGATCACCAGCTTGCCCGGCATGCCCGCCTCGCGCAGCTTTCTGGCGACGTCCCGGGCAATCCGGAGCATGCGCGGAATTCGACCCGACGAAAGCGCCGGCTAGCCTCCGGCCTGTCTACGGGATGATCGTGGGTCATGATGCCAGGCTAGGTAGTACCAGCGCCGGCCGTCATGTGCAGCTGGTACCGCCCTGGCCATGACATCTGTCACGACGACCGCTGTCACGGCCAGGGCACGGAGCGCGGCGAGGAGCCAGCGGCGGCTCCCGGCCCTCGACTTCAGACGATCCGCTGGCCGCCGTCGCCGTTCATGTCTGGGTCGGGCGAGATGTCATAGCCGGGGCCTTCACCGGCACTCGCATTACCGTCGGCACTGGCCGGCAGCCCGTTCGATTGCTGCCGGCGACGCATCGCCACTACGGCGGCAGCGCCGGCAGCGGCCGTGGCCATCATGGACAGCGCCACCAGCCGCCCCTTCCGGCGCGGCTTCCGCTCCGGCACGTCGATCTTGTGTGCTGCCGTGATGAGCGCGTCGGAAATCATCGGCGCGATGCTGTCACTGATAGCGTGCGCGGCTTGCTCAAGCTGCGGTGCTGTCCATGTTCGCGCGGCCTCTACAAGCGGCGTGGCCCAGGCTACGGCGCTGTCGGCACCCTGCCGCGCGGTGGTCCGGGCCAGCGGGACGGCTTGCCTGGCGAGCGGAACGGCCTGCTGCGCAGCCTGCTGTGCTGCGAGCTGGGCCTGCTGGGCAGCCTGCTGAGCGAGCGGAATTGCCTTGGTCGTGATCGGCGTGACCTGCCGGGCTGCCTGCGCGGCATACCCGCGGAGCCCGCCGGGTTCGGTGACATGGGGCTTTCTGGTCAAAACAGACACAAAGACCTCCTGTGTTTCTCTCCCACGGCCAGACACCTTCCCTGGGACTTGCAGGTCAACCACGGCGGCGGTGCAGCGACTGGGCGGGCGGAGTGGCACGACCCCGCTCCGCACATGGCAGGATTCCAGTTATGACGAACACGCTGACCGCGACACTGCGGACAAGCCGGGGGCCCGTAGTCGTCCGGCTCTATCCAGATCACGCGCCCAAGACCGTGCACAACTTTGTCGAACTGGCTGAGGGGACCAAGGACTGGACAAACCCCGTTACCGGCCAGTCTGGGCAGGCCAAGCTCTATGACGGCACGATCTTTCACCGTGTGATCCCCAACTTCATGATCCAGGGTGGCGACCCGCTCGGGACCGGCACGGGCGGTCCCGGTTATAAGTTCGCCGATGAAATCCACCCCGACCTGGCCTTTGACAGGCCGTACCTGCTGGCGATGGCCAACGCCGGGCCAGGCACCAACGGCTCGCAGTTCTTCATCACCACGGGGCCGACTCCGTGGCTGACCGGTAAGCACACGATCTTCGGCGAAGTTGTCGACGGCGCTAGCGTTATCGATGACATCAGCCACGTGCAGACCAGCCGCGGCGACCGGCCGGTCCAAGACGTCGTGCTGGAGGCGGTTGAGATCGAGCACGGCGAGAGCGAATAGCAGGCGGTTACTACCTCATGGCCATTCCCCCCAATCCAGGCCAGACTGACCCGGGCCAGCTTCCGGCAGCACCGCCTGTCTGCTTCCGGCATCCTGGCCGGCCCACCTATGTGTCCTGCGTCCGGTGCGGCCGGCCAGCCTGCCCGGATTGCCTGCGGCCGGCGGCCGTAGGCCACCAGTGCGTGGAGTGCATCCGGGAGGGTAATCGCGGCGCACGCCAGGCTGCCGGCCGGTTCGGCGGTGCCGTCGCGTCCGGCGCGAGGGTCACGCAGACGCTGATTGCCATAAACGTGCTCCTGTACATCGTCGAGCTGGCCCACGCAGCAGCTCGGCTACGACTGGGGCATGATCGGGCTGGGCCGGGATCCCTACAGTGGCCATGTCGTCGGAGTGGCCATTGGTCAGTGGTACCGGATGATCACTAGCGCGTTCCTGCCGCCGCCGGGTGCCGGCAGCCTGGGCATCCTGGACATCGCCTTCAATATGTACGCGCTCTATATCGTCGGACCGGCCATTGAGCGCGTGCTTGGCGCCTGGCGCTTCCTGGCGGTCTACCTGATCAGCGCGGTCGGCGGCTCGATCCTGCTGTACATCCTCGTGCCCTTCGAATGGGCGCTGGGCGCTTCGGGCGCGATCTTCGGCCTCTTTGGTGCCTGGTTCGTGCTGGCCAGGCGGCTCAGGGCGGATGCCCGCCCGGTGGTACTGCTGATCGTGCTGAACCTGGGACTCGCCTTCTTCGTCCACGCGATCGCCTGGCAAGCACACATCGGCGGCCTCATAGCGGGCGGCCTGCTAACAGCGGCTTATGCCTGGGCACCAAAGAAAAACCGGGCTGCGATTCAGGTAGTTGCGACGGTCGTGATGGTGGCGGCCTTCATTGCCGCTGTACTAATCAGAAACGACCAGTTGCTGGGGACGTTCTCGTTCTACCGGGGGCACTTGTTCTAGTGCCACTTGGTGGACAGTCCGACGCCCGTTACCAGGAAGACGAAGCCGACGACGAGGTTCCAGGCGCCCAGCGCGCCAACTGGGTAGCTCTGCTGGCTGACGTAGAAGACCACGATCCAGACTAGGCCGATGATCAGGCTCGCCAGCATGGTCGGCGCCAGCCACCGCGGGCTGACCTTGGCCTTGCTAGACCGGGGCGGCGGGGTATAGACCGCTTTGCTTCTGACGCGGGACTTCGGCACGGCCATCTCCTGATCGACTTGCTCGCTGCCGGACGGGACCCGGCGGCGAAGGTGCGCGGACCACCCGCACGCGCCTATCGCCGTAAGCGTAGTTGGTCTCGGCCCATGCCGCCTACCCTGCGGCCAGCGGTCTGGCCCCGGCTAAGCCAGGCCGGGCTCGGTTAGCTGGGATTCGGGGTCGGCGAGCTGGTGGTCGGGGTCGGCGTCGGGCTCGGCGTGGTTGACGACGGCGTCGGCGTGGGCGTCTGACTGGCCGGCGGATTGACGTAGATGGTGATCGGCGACCCCTTCGCCAGCGGCTGACCGGGGCTTGGGCTGGCCCCCCAGACCTGGTTAGGCCCGTAGCCCGCGCCGCCCTGCGCGGTAATGGCGTTGACCACATAGTTGTACGGCGGGCCTTGCAGTACCTGAATCGCCGCGATCTTGCTCAGCCCGAGCACGCTCGACGGCACCTTCAGCGCAGTTGTCTTCGGGTTCACCGTGATCGTCACCCGGCTGTTCGGCGGGACGCTGGTGCCAGCCTTAGGAGTCTGGCTGAAGACTTGCCCGGCGCCATAGTTCGGGTTATGACCTGTATCGACCATGTATCGGAGGTGATACTGCGTCAGCGTGGCGATAGCAGCTGCCTGCGACTTGCCGACCACGTCCGGAACGGAGACCTTCTTGGCTCCAGAAGACGCCACGATGTTGATCGTGGTGCCCCTGGGCTCGCTCGTCCCGCTGGCCGGCTTCGTGCTGATGACCCGGTTCTTGGGAATGGACGAGGAGGCCCGCAATGTGGTGGTTCCAACTGTGAAGCCGTCTCTCACGAGCAGGCTCTTGGCATGCGGCACAGTGTCGCCCTGCAGGCTCGGCACCGTGACACCGCTGGTGGAACCGCCGATGTACTTGATCAAGATGATCGCTGCGGCCAGCAACACCACGACCGTGACGAGGGCCACCCACGGCCAGACCCGCCGTCGCCGCTGGGGCCCGCCTGGCCCGCCGTCGGGCGGCCCGTATTGATAAGGCGGGATGGCGGCGGTGCGGCCGACCGCCTGCGTCGCGGTCGTACCCATCCGCCGGGTGCCCGCCCCGTAGGCATCGGCGAGCATCGGCGCGGCTACCGGCGCGCCAGACAAGGCACGCTGGATGTCATTGCGCATCTCGCCTGCTGACTGGTACCGGTCGGCCGGGTCCTTTTGCATGGCCTTGAGGACGATCGCATCGGCCCAGGCCGGCACCTCCGGGTCCACCTGCGACGGCGGCACCGGATCTTCCTTGACATGCTGGTAGGCGATCGCTACCGGCGAGTCGCCGGTGAACGGCGGCCGTCCGGTCAGCAGTTCGTACAGCAGGCAGCCGGTCGAGTACAGGTCGCTGCGTGCGTCAACCCGCTCACCGCGGGCCTGCTCCGGTGACAGGTACTGGGCGGTGCCGATGACCTGGGCAGTCTGGGTCATCGTGAGCTGGCCGTCGGCGACAGCTCTGGCGATGCCGAAGTCCATTACCTTGACATCGCCAGCTCGGGTCAGCATCACGTTGCCAGGTTTGATGTCGCGGTGCACGATGCCGTTGCGGTGGCTGTAGTCAAGCGCGCGCAACACCCCATCGGTGATCTCGGCTGCGCGCTCAGGCAGCAGCCGGCGGTCGTCGCGCAGCAAGTCACGCAGCGTCCTGCCGTCGACGAACTCCATCACTATGTAGGGCACCGGCAGGCTGCCCACCATGTCCTCGCCTGTGTCGTAGACGGCGACGATGGACGGGTGGTTGAGCGAGGCCGCTGACTGCGCCTCACGGCGGAATCTGGCCTGGAAGGTCTGGTCGCGAGCTAGGTCGTCGCGAAGGGTCTTAACCCCGACGATGCGGTCGAGACGAATGTCGCGGGCCCGGAAGACCTCCGCCATGCCGCCCCGCCCGACGATGCCGTCGAGTTCATAGCGGCCGCCCAGAAGCCGGGGCTGAGTCGTGTCTCGCACTTAGGTTACCGTCCTGAATTCGGGGACTGCGGCCAGCATGGCAGGTCGCGGGCGGCAGTCGTGCGCCCGGTAGCCTGCCGTCATCGACGCATGCGCCGGTGACCCAGCGTGGTCGGCGTCCTTCTGGATGATCATCATCAGTGCCCCAGATGTTTCATGTACGCCTCGATAACCGCGACTGCGAGAGGCGCTGCCGCATCCGCGCCGTAGCCGCCGCCTTGCACGATGACACCCACGGCTATCGGCGACGACTGCCCGTTGGTCCCTGGCACGAAGCAAGTGAACACCGCATCATCATCGATCAAACCGGTGCTAATATGACCATTTTGTGCTGTACCGGTCTTGCCGTCAATGTTAATGCCGTTAGCCGCCTGTGGCCCGGCCGTTGCCGCGGCAGTACCGCTGGGATTGTGGGTGACCTGGTACATCATGTCCTGCAGATAACCCGCCGTCTGCGCGCTTATTGCATGGCTGAGCACGGTCGGGGTTTGCTGCTGGATGACCGACAGGCCGGGGCCAAGCACCTGTTTCACCAGGTAGGGCTTCATCAGCGTGCCGTGGTTCGCCACGGTCGCCGCGAACATCGCCTCTTGCAGGGGCGTGACCTGGTCGTTGTACTGGCCGATCGCAGTCAAGGCTGTCAGCGACGGGTCGGTCCACCCCGCTTTCTCCGGCACCACGCTCGGTACGACCGGCAGCGGGATCGACAACGGGCTGTTCATGCCGTACCTGCTCGAATACTGCCGCAGCGCCTGCGCCCCCACCTTGATGCCCAGGCCGCCGAACGCGGTGTTACAAGACAGGTAAAACGCCTCAATGATTGGCGGATTGCCGTTGCCGCACGTCTCACCGTTGTCGTTGATCAGATGGTTGCCGTTAGGCAGCCGCAGCGAGGGCGGGGCCGGGACTGGGGTGTTCTCGTTCGCCACCTTGCCGGTGCCAAGGGCGGCCGAACCGGTGACGATCTTGAACGTGGAACCCGGATGGAACGTGGCCTGGATAGCCCGGTTCAGCAGCGGCTGGCCGGGGTCATGCAGGAGCTGGGTGTCGACCTTGTCGACCTTTGTACCGTCGAGACTCGTCAGCGCGTTCGGATCGAACGTGGGGTATGACGCCAGCGCCAGGATCGCACCGGTGCTCGGATTCAGCGCAACCAGCGCAGCCGCGTGGCCGCTGGTACCGCGCGCGAGGGCGTTGTAGGCAGCCGTCTGGGCCGCCGGGTTGATAGTCAGCGCGACCGTTGCGCCCTGCTTCTGCTTCCCGGTCAGCAGCGCGGTGAGGTTGTGTACCGCAAGCCGCGGGTCGGAGCCGTTCAGGAAGCTGTTCTCGGTCTGCTCGATACCGGACTGGCCGTAGATCGTGTCATAACCGGTGACCGGAGCGTAGACCTTGCCGTAGGGATAGACGCGCTTGTAGGTGTCGGTGCCCTTGATGAGCTGAGACTCGGCGATCTTGAGATTGCCAGCCAGGATGGTGCCACGCTGGAAGGAGAACTGCTGATCAAAGATCCGTACGTTGCCGGTCTCACCCGCCAGCTTGGTGGTCTCGAACGCCTGCACGTAGTTGATGTTGAGCAACAGCAGCGCGAACAGCGCCAGGCATGCCAGTGAGATGCGGAGTATCGCGCGGTTCATGCTGCCCGCACCACCTGGGTCATGCCCTCGTCCTGGATCGGCTGCGGCGCTGGCTTGCGAGCCGAGTCGCTGATCCTGATCAGGACGGCAATCAGCAGCCAGCTGGCAACCAGCGAAGAGCCGCCTTGGGACAGGAACGGGGTCGTCACCCCAGTCAGCGGTATCAGTCCGCTGACGCCGCCCACGATCACGAAGACCTGCAGCGCCAGCACGAACGACAGGCCAGCGGCAAGCAGCTTGGCGAACGGATCCTTCACCGCTAGGGCCGCCTTCAGGCCGCGCTGGACCAGCAGGCCGAAGACCAGGAGCAGCGCCATGACGCCGACGAGGCCGAGCTCTTCACCGAACGCGGTGAAGACGAAGTCACTTTGCACCAGCGGGGTGAAGTAAGGCTGGCCGTGGCCGAGGCCGGTACCGAAGATGCCGCCGAAGGCCATGCCTTCCAGGCCCTGGACCGGCTGATAGGCCGCGTTGAACTGATTGCCGCTCTGAAAGGGATGCAGCCAGACGGTGAAACGCTCCATCACGTGGTGGAATGCCAGGGCTGTCAGGTACGTGCCGGCCAGGAACAGGCTGACGCCGATCAGCAGCCACGAGGTCCGCTGGGTCGCGATGTAGAGCATCGCCACGAACAGGCCGAAGAAGAGCGCCGACATGCCGATGTCGGTCTCGAATATGAGGATCAGCAGGCTGGCTCCCCACGCGATCAGGACCGGCGCGAGGTCGCGCCCCCTGGGCAGGTCGATGCCAAGCACCCGGCGTCCGGCAAGGGCCAGCACGTCTCGCTTGGCTACCAGGTAACCGGCGAAGAACACCGCTAGCGCCAGCTTGGCGAACTCACTGGGCTGGATCGAAAGGCCGCCTAGCCGAATCCAGACCTTCGCTCCGTTGACCGCGCTCAGCGAGCTGGGCAGCAACGCGGGGATGGCCAGCAAGAACAGTCCGACCGCGCCGAGCGTGTAGGTGTACCGCTGCAGGACCCGGGCCTCGGAGATCAGCATGAGCACCAGGACCAGGCCGACGATGCCGATGCCAGTCCACAGCAGCTGGTAGGCCGTGGATGACGAGCTGAGCTCCAGGACTGGATTGCCGGGGTTGCCGTTCCGGCCTGACTCTTGCAGCCGGTACATCATCACGATTCCTAGACCGTTGAGCAGCGCCGCCAGCGGCAGCAATAGCGGGTCGGCGTAGGGCGCCCACCGGCGCACCGCGGCGTGTGCGGCGAGCATCAGGATCGCGAACAAGATGATGTAGGTGGGCAGGCCGGATGGCAGCTTGCCCTTCAGGCCAAGGCCGACCGCGCCATACGCGAGCAGCACCACGGCCAAGGCGAAGGCGAGCATCAACAGCTCAGTCCGCCGCCGGCCTTGCGGCATCGAGACAGGCTGACCGCGCCCGGCTGCGACCGTCATCCGAACCCCAATGCCGGGCAGTACGCAGGCAGCGCGGGCTCGGGCGGGTATGGCTTGACCGGCGTGGTCGCGTGCCGGGTGCCCTTCCTCCTTGAGCTCGTCTTCTTGGCGGGCGGCTTGGGCTTATGTGCCACCCAGCTGTTCCGGGCGCTGACGGCGAGCTCGCAGATGTTCGTGCGCTTGATCGTTAGCACCGTCTGCCGGGCTTTGGCGAGAGTCGTCGGTGTGGACGGCAAGGTCAGGTCGGCCGGTACTTGCGAGCTGGGAATCCCAGTTCGCTGGTAGACGCTCGACAAGCTGATCCAGGCAATCTTCTGATTGATGCCCCGGTAGATGATGACCTGCTTGCCGTCAGCAGCCAGGTAGTACTCGTTCTGGGTGGCCCGGTAGCCCACATAGAGCCCGACGGCCACCACCAGGACAAGCAGCACGAAGATCGACGTAACCAGCGGCCAGCGCCGCTTGGTCTCGGCGCCGTCACCATCTGGATGTCCGGCGTCGGCCGGCCGGACGCGGGGCGGGGCACGATGATGGCCGTTGACGGCGCCGTCACGGGCGGCGGCCTCGTGATCGGGTGCGCGCTTATCGGCTGCCGCCTGGCCAGCTGGGCCGCCGGTGGCGGCCCGCAACAGTGTGTCGGCGTCGCCGTTGGCGGCGGCACCGACTAGCCGTTCGTCCAGACTGGCCGGCACCGGCCCGGCCGCCGCGTCGACCACGTCGGCGACAATGCAGGTGATGTTGTCGGGACCGCCATTGCGGATAGCGAGCTCGATCAGCTCGTTCACCGCCTGGTCAGCGTCACCGATGGTGCTGAGCAGGTTGTGTACCGCCAGGTTCGGGACAACGTCGGTGAGGCCGTCCGAGCACAACAAGTACCGGTCGCCGAGTATCGCTTCGTGTCTGAACAGGTCCGGGTCCGCCTCGGTGCTGCCCTGAAGCGCTCGCATGATTAGCGAGCGCTGCGGGTGGTTGGCGGCCGCGTCCGGGCTCAGCCGGCCTTCATCGACGAGCGACTGAATGAGAGTGTGGTCCCTGGTGATCTGGTACAGGTCACCGTCACGAAGTAGGTAGGCGCGGGAATCGCCGATATGGCAGACGGCGACGTTTGCGTCGGCCCAGAGCAGGGCTGTCAGCGTCGTGCCCATTCCTTCGACGGCCGGATCGGACAGGCTCATGTCGTGCAGCGTGTTGCGCGCGGCAGCAACCGCCGCCGCGAGGGCCTCGAGCATGTCCTCGCTGTTAGTCAGGTTCTGCCGGTCCAGTGGCGCGATGGCAGAGATTGCGACCGCGCTGGCCACCTCGCCCGCCGCGTGACCGCCCATCCCGTCGGCGA
This sequence comes from uncultured Actinomycetota bacterium, assembly GCA_963787665.1. Classification (GTDB taxonomy): domain Bacteria; phylum Actinomycetota; class Actinomycetes; order Streptosporangiales; family Streptosporangiaceae; genus JAJYUU01. The sequence goes on along the minus strand of CAWBDZ010000011.1, from coordinate 257,130 downwards.
TCGCGAGCAAGCGCGGGCCGGCGAAGGCGGAATCCTCGTTCCCCTCGCGGAGCAGTCCTACGTCGGAGCGAAGCGCGTAATGCAGGGCGAGAGTCATTTGCGCAGCTCCAGAACCGTCTTACCGATGCGGATCGGTACGCCGATCGGCACAGGGGTGGGCTGAGTCACCTTCTGCCGGTCCAGGTACGTGCCATTTGTCGAACCGAGATCTTCCACCAGCCATTGCCCATCTTGCGGGAAGAGTCGGGCATGTCGGGTCGAAGCGTAGTCGTCGCTGAGCACCAGTGTGGCGTCATCGGCCCGGCCGATGGTGATCTGCTGATCCGTCAGGCCCAGCCTTGTGCCCGCCAACGATCCCGCAGTGACCAGCAACTGCTGCGGGGTCGCCCGCGATGTCCGGACGGGCTTGGGCTTGGCCGGGCGGGCCAGCGGCGGCGCGCTGACGGCGGCGGCGCGGCGGCGACGCCGCGAGGTCGGCCCGAACAGGTCAGTCCGTACGACGCCGACTGCGGCGATCACGAACAGCCAGAGGACAGCCAGGAACCCGATCCTGACGAGAGTTAGCTCAAGCGCGTTCATCGGGTCATGAGTCCTTGGCTGGCCATGCGTGCCACTCAGTCATTCAATGAGGCTGTTCGGTCAATGAAGTTGGGTCAATGAGGCTGATCAGTCGAGCCGGGCAATCAGTAGGTTGGCCAATCAGTAGATACTGTCCCGCCGGAAGACCAGGGTTGTCCGGCCCAGAGTCACCTTGGTCCCGTCGGAGAGGGTGATTCGCCTGACTGGCTGGCCGTTGACGAAGGTCCCGTTGGTGGAGCCGAGATCCACGAGTACGACCTCACCGTCCTCGACCCGGATCTCCGCGTGATGCCGGGAGACGCCCGGGTCAACGAGACGAAGATCACAGTCGGTGCCACGGCCCAGGATGATCAGCGGCGTGCTGATCTCGTAGGTTCGCTGAGTGCTGCCATCAGGTCCGGGCTCGGGACCGGAGACCAGCAGCCGCGGGGTGCCGCGGAACCCTCCCGTCGGCTGCGGAAGGTCGCTGGCCGGCGGCGAATCTCGCCGTCCTCCACCGTGGTGCCCCTGATCACTCCGGACAGAATCCGGAATGTACCGGTCGTCAGGTCGCGCACGCCCTCGAACCGCATCCGGACCGGACCGACGAAGGAGTAACCCTGTTCCTTGGCGTACTCCCGGGCCAGGGTGGCCAGCTCGATGCCGAGGCTGTCCGCGTAAACGTCGAGGCGGGCATAGTCGTCCTCGGCGAGCTCGACGACGAAGTCATTCGGGACCAGCGTGCGGCCCTGTGCCACGATCGCCGCCCTGTCGTCCATCTCCCGCTGAATTGCGCTGGCTACCTCGACCGGCTGCAGCTCAGACTTAAACGCCCGCGCAAAGGCACCCTCGACCATCCCCTCGAGCCTGTGCTCAAAGCGCTGCAAGACTCCCACTGTGGTGCCCTCCTCTCCGTGCCGTATCTGATCGTATCGGCGATGTGGGACAGCTTGAGGACGTGCTAACCTGACTGCTGCCCTAGGGCGGGTGGCGGAACGGCAGACGCGCACGGTTCAGGTCCGTGTGTCCGAAAGGACGTGAGGGTTCAAATCCCTCCTCGCCCACTCCACTTCGCATGCAGCTCAGCCCGGTTGTGTTGGTCCGGACGCAACCGCCTGCTGGCCGCAGCTTAGGCTGACGATGCGGTCCTTGTCACCGAGATCCGCGGTGCTCGCAGTGTCCGGCTTCAGGCAGAATCGATGCTGTGCCGGAGCTACCCGAGGTAGAGGCCCTTGCCGCCGACCTGCGTGAGCGTGCGATCGGCCGGGTAATCGACCGGGCCGACATCGCCGAGTTCTCCGTGCTCAAGACCTATGACCCGGCACTGACGGCATTGCGCGGCAACAGATTGACCGGCACCTCCAGGCGGGGCAAATTCCTGGACCTGATTACCGAGCCGCCTGACGGCGGCCCGGCGCTGCACCTGGTCACGCACTTGGCCAGGGCCGGCTGGCTGCGGTGGCGGGACTCACTGCCGGAAACGCCGCCAAAGCCGGGAAAGGGCCCGCTGGCCTTCCGGCTGCGGTTCACCGACGGTTCAGGCTTCGACCTTACCGAGGCCGGCACTCGCAAGCGCCTCGCCGTCTACCTGGTCACCGACATCAACTCGATCCCCGGTGTGGCGACGCTCGGGCCTGAGCCGCTTGATCCTGCCTTCACCCCCGATGTGCTGGCCGGGATCCTGTCGGGCCGGCGCACACAGATCAAGGGCGTGCTGAGGGACCAGAAGCTGATCGCCGGCATCGGCAATGCCTACTCCGACGAGGTCCTGCATGCCGCCCGGATGTCTCCGTTCCGGCTTGCGTCCAGCCTGAGCCCTGACGAGGTAACCGCCTTGCACGCGGTGATCATCGGCACGCTGCGCGAGGCGATCGGCAGGTCAGACGGGCTGGCGGCCAGCGATCTGAAGAAGGAGAAGAAGGCGGGCCTGCGAGTGCATGGCAAGACCGGCGAACCATGCCCGGTCTGCGGCGACGCGATCCGCGAGGTGTCATTCGCGGACTCGGCACTGCAGTACTGCGCGACTTGCCAGACTGGCGGCAAGCCGCTGGCCGACCGCCGGCTTTCCCGGCTGCTGAAGTAGCGGGCGCTTGCCAGCATGCGCGAGCCTGCCACCTGCCCAGGCTGCAGCTGCCGCCCGATGCCTAGTTGAAGACCTGCTTCAGCTTGTAATAGCGGGACAGGTCGCAGCCACCATCGACGATGGTCTCGTTGATCTTCTTGCCGAAGTAGGTGCCGGTAACGGTGACCCGTTGTGCGCTGGCCATGATCATCGGGCACATGACGTGGCCGATCGGGCGCGCGAAGATGTCGCCCCACTTGAGCAGTTTGACGCAGGCGCCAGCCGGGTCGGGATAATTGCCTCCGGCTGGCTCGCAGCGGAGCGTCCAGTGCTGGCCAGCTCTGCCATCGGACGGGCTGAAAGTCACGTCGAGCGAGACCTTCGAGGAGGAGACGGTGGCCGGCGATCCGGTATTTGACGAGCCAGCGTGAGAACCGCCCGTACCGGGAGCAGCACTGCCAGGAGCGGCAGCGCTGCCGCAGGCGGCTGCGAGCAGCGCGCAAGCGCCGATCACCGCGCCGCGCGACCAGGCCATCCGGTGCCGGGACCACGAGCGGGCCCGGCAGAGTTGTCGCGTCATTGCCATTAGACGTGCGCCCTCCCTGTACTGGTTCCAGGCTTGCATGCAATCTTGGCGGACCAGACCGAGAACGGCTGCAGATCTCGCGCCTTGCCCTCCGGCGCGCAGCGCTACCAGCGGTTTTGTGCCTTTCGCCGACCTCAGATCGCGCGCTGGTGGGATCATGAACCGGTGGGGTGGAAGCTTGCGGTGCCGCAGCGGGACCGGGACCGGATCGACGGGACGGCACGCGCCGTCATCGAATGCGCGGCCGATGCGATCATCGCGGTCGGCCAGGACCGCCGGGTCTCGGTCTGGAACCCGGCGGCAGAGCGCTTGTTCGGCTGGCGCGCGGCCGAGGTTGTCGGACTCGAGCCGCCGTTCGTTCCGGAGGAACTGAGGGCCGAGCACAACGCGGTGCTGGAGCGAGTTGCCAGCGGCGGGCAGGTGTCCTTCGCGACCCGCCGGATCTGCAAGGACGGCAGCATGGTCGACTTGCGGATCGACGCCAGCAGGCTGCTGGACAGCGCCGGAGAGGTTATCGGCTGGGTCTGCGTGTGCCACCGGAACGTCGATGACGAGGCGGTCCGCCACTACATGGCTGAGCGGGCCCGGGTAGTCCGCAGGCTAGGCGATGTTGTCGCGGACATGAACGCGCAACTGGATCTTGAGGCAGTGCTCGACCGGATTGCCGCCAGCTTGCGCGAGCTCACCAGGGCCGACGCCGGCGGCTTCGTGCTGATCGAGAAAGACAAGCTGCGCCTGGTCAGCCTGGACGGGCTGCCAGCCGGGCTGCGCGGGCGGACCGCGGACCTCACCGGCAGCATGGTGGGCCAGCTCATGCGATCCGGCAAGAGCGTGCTGATGGCGACGAGCGACTCGGGTGGTTTCGATGACCTGATCTGGGCCGCGCTGCCGGGACTGCACACCATCACCTTGAGCCTGTCGCATGTGGCCGGCCTGCCATACGGCGCCCTCTATGCGCTCTACAGCGGCCGCCGGGTCGGTCATATGGAGCTGGAGCTGCTCGAGTTGCTCGCCGGGCATGCGAGCGTGGCGTTGTCTAACGTCACGGCTTTCGAGGAAGTGGTAAGGCAGCGCGCGCACGAGCGCGCTGTGATCGACGCTAGCGCCGACGGCATCGCGGTACTCGACTCCGACGGCCTAGTGCGGCAATGGAACCCGGCGGCGCACCGACTCACCGGTCTGTCGCCGGAGGTAGCCACTGGCCGGCGGCCCCCGTTCCCGCTGCCAGAACCCGGTTCAAAGGTCACGTACAAGCTCGCCAACGGCCGCTGGATCGACATGCTGTGCACCGGGCTGAGCGGCCGCGATGAAAAGGTGCTCGACTTCAGGGACATCACCGCGGCGAAGGAACTCGAAGAAGCTAAGGACCTGTTCCTTGCCACCACAAGCCATGAGCTTCGCACGCCAATCACGGTCGTACAGGGCTTTGCCAGCACGCTCGCCAGCCGCTGGGACAAACTCGCCGACGCCGACCGGAGATCTGCCGTGCAGACGATCGCCGAGCGGGCTGGCTCCCTGGCCCGGCTTGTCGAGCAACTCCTGCTTGGGTCGCGGGCAGGCGCGGACCAGCTTCAGGTGACAAACGGGCCGTTTGACCTGGCCGGGCTGCTGAACGGCGCGGCTGTGGCCTTCCGGTCGCTGTCGGATCTGCACACGCTCGAGATCGATGTACAGGCTGGCCTGCCACCGGCGCACGGGGATCCGATGGCGACCGACATCATCATCGGCCAGCTACTGGAGAACGCGTTCAAGTACTCGCCGGAGGGCGGCAGGGTGAATGTCATGGCCCGGTCCGAGGGTGGCGTGATCGTTGTCACGGTTCAGGACGAGGGCGCCGGTATCCGGCCTGAGGACAGGGAACGAATATTTGATCGATTTGTCCAGGGCGAGGCCGGTGATCGGCGCCGGTTCGGCGGTATCGGCCTTGGTCTTTACATCGTCCGGCAACTGGCTGAGGCGCAAGGCGGCGATATAGCAGTCGCGGAAAGCGACAGCCGAGGCACCGTCATGCGGCTGACCTTGCAGCATGCGAGCAATGACGCTCCTGTTCCGGCCGCGGGGCTGGCCAGCGCGGTCTTGCCCAGGCCCAGGCCAGCCAGTGAGCAATCCACGGCTGGCTGAGCAATCGACAGCGTGACCTCAGCCGTTAGCCGGGCGACCTCAGCCGTTAGCCGGCTGCATGGTCTGCGCTTTAACGCGCGCCCTGGTCACCGGGTCGCGCATAATCGGCGCCCCACCGGATGCGGCGATGTACTCGTCGATGATGCCGATGACATCCTCGCCCTGCTTCACGATCTGGCCCCGCTCCATCCAGATGACCCGGTTGCAGGTCAGTTCGACCTCTTCCAGATTGTGCGCGACAAGGAAGACGGTGCCTGCCGCCGCCCGCAGTTCCTCGATGCGGCTATGGCTCTTAACCCGGAACTCCGCGTCACCAGTTGCCAGTGCCTCGTCCACTAGCAGGATGTCCTGGCTGCGTGCCGCGGCGATGGCGAAACGCAACCGGGATCCCATGCCGGACGAATACGTCTTCATCGGCAGGTCGATAAAGTCGCCGACGCCGGAGAACTCGACGATGCCCGGATACCGTTCCTTGGTCTCCTGCCTGCTCATGCCCATGGCCAGGCAGCCGAGCACCACGTTGCGCTCCCCCGTCAGGTCGTTGAGGAGCGCGGCGTTGACGCCAAGGAGCGCGGCGTCTCCGGCGGTGTAGACATTCCCCTGCTCGGGTGGCAGCAGGCCGGCGACCGCGCGCAGCAGGGTGGACTTGCCGGAGCCGTTCCGGCCTATCACGCCGACCGCGTCACCGCGATAGGCCACCAGGGACATGCCGCGAATGGCGTGCACCTCGCGGATGGACGCCCGGCGCTTGCGGCCGAGAATGCGCAGCAACGTCGATGCTGCCGTACCCCGGTCGCCGCCGCGGCCGTAGACGCGGTAGACAACGTGCAGGTCGTCGACGACCACCATGGGCTCAGCCACGGCCATACCTCGTCTCAGCTCGCCAGAAGAAACAGAAGCCAGCGACGACGGCGATGAGCGACCAGCCTATGGCGTAGTACCAGAAGTGCGCCGGGTTGGCCCCGACATAGTGGCAGTACGCGCTGTAAAACTGGTACTTCTCCGGGATGCCCTTCTTGGGACTGTGGCCCAGGGTGTGCCACAGGTGGCAGCGGGCGTGGTTGAAGGGCTTGCTGCCCGGCGCGCTCGCCCGCTGGGTGGCCATGAGCGCGTTGCGCGAGAGGGTGATGTACAGGGCCGCCGGGTTCAGCTCGAGTAGCGCGACAACCGTGGCGTTCGAGCTCACGACCGGGATGCTGAACAGCACGCCGGAGACATACAGCCAGGTGCGCATCAGGAACGGGAGCAGCTGGCTGAAGTCGTTCACCTGGGCACCCAGGCGCGCCGCGAACAGCCCGACGCCCACGTTAAAGATCGTCTGAAGCAGCAGCGCCGGAATGGCCAGCAGCCAGTACCAGGTGATCGGCTCGCCGCTCAGCAGCAGGATCGGGATCAGCACCACCATCGACAGCAGCATCTGCTGGAACTCGATCATCACGTAAGCGAGCGGCAGTGATGCCCGGGGGAAATGCAGCGCCCTGATCAGTTCCAGGCTCTCGGTCATCACCGTCGAGGTGGAGATGACCGACCGCTGGGTGAAATTGAAGATGAATACGCCGGCGACGAGGAAGCCGAGATAGTTCGGCACGCCGCGGTTGATGTGCAGAAGCAGCCCGAAGATCAGGAAGTAGACACCAGCATTCAGCAGCGGCGTCAGCACCTGCCATAGCTGGCCGAGCTTGGCTTCGGTGTACATCGCCACGTTGCGGGCGGTGGCGAAGGCCACGATGAAGTTCGCGCGCCGCCACAGTTGGCGCAGGTACTCGGGGATCGACGGTCGCTGCGCGCTCGGCCGCAGGCCATGCTCGATCGCGTATTCAGCGAGCGAGAGCCCGTCCGGGCCGCCGCCAGCCTCGACTCCGAGATCGGTCGTGCGCAGCTGGCCAGGACCGGCCAGACGACCCGCATCGGGGTCGCGGCTGGCCCGCCTGGCCAGCCGCGCACGCGACGGCGTCTTCTGGCCAGTCACGCTGCGCTCCTGCTAGCCGTAGAGTTGTGGCGGGCAACTGTCACGCGGGCGACTGTACCATTACGTCAGTTGTGCGATACAACTGTAGTCGTGCCTTACGCATCGCCCGACGAGGCCGAACTCGAGAAGCTGCTCACGCAGCTGCTGCGGGTTGTGTCGCCCGGCCTCGCACCGAACGGAGGTACTGCCCCGATCGGTGGTCCGGCTGCCCTTGAGGACCGTGCTGTCCTTGAGGCTAGCGCCAGTCAGGCAGCGGACGGCGTCGACATGGCGGTACCACCTCATTCGCCCGAGGCGACGGCGGCAGTAAGCAGGCCCGCGGACGAGGATTATCCCGTTCCCTCGGTATCTGCCTCTGAGGCGCGCGCGCTGATCGAGCTGGTCGCAGCTCGCGGGATTGCCCAGGGAGAGCTGGCCGCATTGCTCGGCCTGGATAAGAGCACCGTCAGCAGGCTTGCGGCCGGCCTGGAGCGTAAGGGCTGGGTCCGGCGCGGGCGCGACGAGGAAAACCAGCGCTATCTGCGGCTATATCTGACGCCGCAGGGCAGCGAGGTTGCCGCCCGGATCTGGCAGGCGTGGCAGTCGCGCCAGGCAAGGATCTTGGCCGCGCTGTCCGCTGACGAACGGGCAGGGCTGTCGGCCGGACTGCGCGGGCTGGTCCGGGGACTAGCCGCCGAGGGGCTGCTCGCGAAGTCATCCGGGACGGGGACCTAGCGCTCGGACAGCCGCCACGGCGAGCACCCGGTACGCCCGTGTGGCCGGTGAGCCGGAAGATGCCCGTGCCGGTTTCCGGTGAGGCGGTGGCGGGCATCTCCGCGAGCAGTGGCTCGTCTGCACGGTGTCGCGGCATCCGGGGGGATTTGCGAAGGGAGGTGACGACTGTGGGCACGGTGCTGCTGCCCTGCGCTCCGGCGAGTGTCGCGGTCGCCCGCCGGCGACTTGCCGCCGACCTGACGGATGCCGGCATCTACGCGGGCGCAGTCGCTGACGCAGTACTTGTCGTGAGCGAACTGCTGAGCAACGCCATCCGGCATGCCCGGCCGCTGCCGGGAGCGAATGTGCAGGTTGCCTGGGCGGTGGACCACGGAGCGGTGCAGGTGGCGGTCAGCGACGGCGGCGCGCCCACCAGGCCCAGGCAGACGCAGCCGACGATTTCCTCGCTCGGCGGTCGAGGGCTGGACATCGTGGAGTACTTGACCCGTACCTGGGGTATCCGGACCGACGACGCCGGGCTGACCGTCTGGGCGATCCTGGCCGCGCCCGCCGGGACCCAGCCGGCTGAGCTGCGGAAAGTTGGCCCGCTTCAGGCGTAAGCACTCGGCTAACTGGTGATACTCCTGGCGGGGATGCGCTGACTGGCGGGCCAGAGCCGCGGAGGCGACCTGGCGGGCCGGGGCGCGGGGCGTTACGCGGGGGGCATTGTGAGCCGGATTCAGGGCGTGGACAGCGAAGTCGGCCAGCTCAGGACCGTCCTGATGCACAGACCCGGGATAGAGCTGCAACGCATCACGCCGCGCCACAAGGATCGTCTGCTGTTCGGCGGGCTGCCCTGGGTGAGCAAGGCACGCCAGGAACACGACGTCCTCAGTCAGCAGCTGCGGGATCAGGGCGTGGCAGTGCTCTTCTTCACCGAGCTCCTGCAAGACGCGCTGGAGTACCAGGCCGCCAGGGCTGAGGCCATCGGCATGGCCATCGCGGACGCTGGGCTGGGAGATGAGCTGCGCGGTCAGCTCCGTGCTCATCTAGAGGATCTCGCGCCGGAAGCACTCGCCCAGGTACTGATAGCGGGGCTCACCCCGCAGGAGCTCAAGATCGGCCGCGGCGTCGTATTCGAGCTACTGGACCGGCACGACTTCGTGCTGGACCCGCTGCCGAACCTCGTATTCACCAGGGACTCCAGCTTTTGGGTCGGTGACCGGGTGGCCGTCGCGAGCCTGGCGGCCGGCCACCGGCGCAGGGAGACCGATCTGGCCAGCGTGGTGTACCGACATCACCCGCGGTTCGCCGGCATCAAATGGCTCTACGGGCCCGGACTCGAGCCTGTGCACGGCGGCGATGTCCTCCTGCTTGCGCCGGGCGTCATTGCACTCGGTGTCGGCCAGCGCACCTCGCCGGCCGGGACGGAGCGCCTCGCACGGCGGGCTTTCGACACCGGGCTCGCGCACACGGTGCTTGCGGTGCCGATGCACCAGCATGCCGGGGGTGGTCACCTCGACACCATCTGTGCTGTCGTCGACATCGACTCTGTCTTGATGCATCCGGCGGTCGCTTACACGCTTACCGCGCACACGATCACGCCGCGGCCGGACGGCATGCGGGTGTCCCACCAGCAGCCGTTCCTTGAGGCCGCAGCCATAGCCATGGGCATTGACCGGCTCCGGGTCATCGACACCGGCGTGGATCCAGCGTGGGGCCAGCCCGGCCAGTGGAATGACGGCGGCAACGTGCTCGCGATCGGGCGGCGGCTGGCGGTAAGCCATGAGCGGAACGCGCCGACAAACTCCCGGCTCGAAGAGGCCGGAGTGCGGGTTCTGCAAGTCCCCAGCAGCGAACTTGGCAGCCTCCGGGGCGGCCCACGATGCATGGTGTGCCCGATGGGACGGGACCCGTCTGCGCAACCGTCGGATATTCCGAGCGAACTTGAACTATCCCGGCCGCGCCAGGAATCCGTGCCAAACCCGGGCGGGGCGGCGCAGCACGACCAGCGCGACGGCAGAGTGCATCGCGCACCAGAACTGACGCCCGCGAGCTTAGCGCTGGCCGCGTGACCGCGCGGCAGCCGGGTTTCAGCAGTAACGAGCGCCCACGCGTCTTTACGTGGCATCAGGGGTAGGCCATCTCAGCCGGCATCAGCGCCGACCCGATAGTCTGCGGCACGTGGAGCTAAAGGTCACGACCCGGTCGCAAGGTGATCACACCGTCATCTCCGTGACGGGCGAGATCGACCTGTACACGGCGCCGAAGCTGCAGTCGGAGCTGACCGCGGCCTTGAACGAAAGCCCGGTCCGCCTGATCGTCGACATGTCCGGCGTTGAGTTCTGTGACTCGACCGGCATCAATGTGCTCCTCGCCGCGCACCGGCACGCTCGTGAACGCGGGGGCGAGCTCCAGCTGGCCGGGCCGGGCTCGGCGACGCGGAAGGTCTTGCAGGTAACCGGGCTTGAGTCGGTTTTCACCGTGCTCAACGACCCGGTCCGGGTGACCGGCCAATCAGCCGGCCGCCCGCAGCCCTAACATCTGTGCTATGCCGTCCGGCGACCTTGCTGTGATCATTCCGGCTCGCAACGAGGCCGACCGCATTGCCGCTACGGTGACGGCAGCTGCCACGCTCGACGGGGCGGACATCATCGTGGTCGTTGACGACGGATCAACAGATGGAACCGCGGCGGCCGCCGCGGCGGCCGGGGCACGGGTCGTCAGGCATTCGCGCAACCGCGGCAAGGCCGCCGCGATGGAGACCGGGGCACAGGCTGTGCAGCTGATCGAGGCCAGCGTGGCCAGTTCCGGCCCGGCCGGTCCACGTCACTTGCTATTTCTTGACGCCGACCTGGCCGATAGCGCGGCGAATGCGGGCCCGCTTGCCGAGCCGATTCGGGCCGGGACGGCCGACGTGACCATCGCGGCGTTTACCAGCCGAGTCCGGGTGGGCGGTTTCGGCGTCGTTACCTCGACAGCTGGCGCTGGCATCGAGCGCGCCATCGGCTGGCGCCCGGCGCAGCCGCTCAACGGCCAGCGCTGCCTGAGCAGAGCCGCCTTCGAGCACGCCCTGCCGCTCGCGGCCGGCTGGGGCGTCGAGACCGGCATGACGATTGACCTTGCTCGCAAGGGGCTCCGGATCACCGAGGTCGAGGTTCCGCTCTCGCACCGGGTGACCGGCAACGACTGGCGGTCTCAGCTGCACCGGCTGCGCCAGCTTGCGGACGTAACGCGGGCACTGCTCGCGAGGGAACCGGCCACCTGGCGAGCGCGCAGTCGAGCCAGGCGGGCGCCACCCGCCTAGAGGTCGAGCGCCACTCGCCTAGAGGTATGGCCCCGACGTACGCGGCAGGTGCTGACCGTCGTCTGCTTCGGCTGCTTGCGGGGGCATCATCCCGGGTGGTAGCGCTCGCCGCATCTGTTCCAGCTGGGCTCGCGCGGCCATCTGCTGTGCGAAAAGCGTGGTCTGGATGCCGTGGAACAGGCCCTCAAGCCAGCCCACGAGCTGCGCCTGGGCTACCCGCAATTCCGGTTCGCTGGGCACCTCGTCCTCGGCGAACGGGAGCGACAGCCGCTCCAGTTCTGCGACGAGCTCTGGCGCCAGGCCGTCTTCCAGCTCCTTGATCGAGCTGGCGTGGATTTCCTTGAGCCTGGCCCGGCTCTTCTCGTCCAGCGGGGCGGCCCTGACCTCCTCAAGGAGCTGCCGGATCATGCTGCCGACGCGCATAACCTTGGCCGGCTGCTCGACCATCTCGGTCACTGGCCGCTCTCGCGAAGCTTCTTCCACGTCAGTTTCAGTAGCCACGCCATCCGGGCCTACCACGACAATTCGGGGGTTGTCGCGAACATCTGAGTTAGGCTGCTCGGTCATGCCCCTAGTCTGCCGGCGATGCCTGCCGGGTCCACCAGCGGGCCGGCTAGTTGTCCCCGATCGCGCCGCTAGCCAGCATGATCTTGCCGATGTGAGCGCCTTCCTCCAGCAGCCGATGGGCCTCGGCAGCGTCGGTCAGCGGGAGCACCCGGTCGACGACCGGCTTGACCAGTCCGGATCTGATCAGTGGCCAGACGTTCTCTCGTACCGCGGCAACGATCGCCGCCTTCTCACTGACCGGACGGGCTCGTAGCGACGCCGCGTAGACCGAAAGCCGCTTATGCAACATCTGGCCGAGGTCAAGCTCACCGCGCGCGCCGCCCTGGAGCCCGATGACCACCAGTCGGCCGCCGGTGGCCAGGGTCGTGACGTTCCTGCCCAGGTAGGCGGCGCCCATGATGTCCAGGATCACGTCAGCGCCGCGACCGCCCGTGAATTCCAGCACCGCGGCAACGAAGTCCTCGTCCCGGTAGCAGATCGCCAGATCAGCGCCAAGTTCCCGGCAACGGGCAAGCTTTTGCTGTGACCCCGCGGTGCACGCGACTCGCGCGCCGGCCGCCTTGGCCAGCTGGATCGCCAGGGTGCCGATGCCACTGGCGCCGCCGTGGACTAGGAGCGTCTCGCCAGGCTGGAGCTGGGCGTGCAGGAACACGTTGGCGTAGACGGTGCAGGCAGCCTCGGGCAGTGCGGCGGCACCGACGGCGCTGCCAGCCTGGAAGTCGCCCGGCGCGGCTGGCCACGGCAGCACCTGGCCGGCCGGAACTGCGACCTGTTCGGCGTAGCCGCCGCCAGCTAGCAGTGCGCAGACGTTGTCCCCGGGCCGCCAGTCGGTGACCGCCGCGCCTACGGCCGCTATCTGGCCTGCGCATTCCAGGCCGGGGTAAGGCGGTGCGCCCGGAGGCGGCGGGTACAGTCCCTGTCGCTGCATGATGTCGGCCCGGTTCACCCCGGCTGCCGCGATTGTGATCAGGACCTCGCCGGGAGAGGGCACAGGATCGGCCACGTCCCGGACCTTGAGCACGTCTGGCCCGCCTGGTTCTTCAATGACAACCGCGCGCATGAAAGCCTCCGGCCATGCAGTGACCCAGCCCAGGCGGTCGGCTGACCTGCGCGGACGCGCCGAAGCGCGGCACGGCCCGGGGGCATCACGGCGGCGGAGGGTGTGGGATTCGAACCCACGGTGACGCTTGCGCGCCACAACGATTTTCAAGACCGTCGCCCTCGGCCACTAGGCGAACCCTCCGCCGACAACGATAGCGGTGCCGGGCCTGCGAGGGCGCCGGGCCAGGCGCCGCAGTAGGCTCCCCGGTGAAAGGAGACTGGCATGCTCCCGCCGTTCGGCTTGCCGGCCGTGCTAGCTCACTGGCAGTTCGCGCCGATCGTGACCGCGGCCGCTATCGTCGCGGTCGGCCTGTACGGCTGGGGTGTTGTGCGTGTCGCGCGGCGGCACCCTGCGCGGCCGTGGCCGGCGTGGCGGACCGCGATGTTCGTCAGCGGGCTAGCAGTCCTTGTGCTCGCCACGCAGAGCGGCATCGGGGCATATGACGACGTCTTGTTCTGGGATCACATGGTGCAGCACTTGATGCTGATCATGGTGGCACCGCCGCTGCTGATAGCAGGACAGCCGATCACGCTGTTGCTGCATGCGAGCCGGAACCCACTGCACACCTGGACCAAGCGGGTGCTCAGGTCGCGAGTGGCGAGCTTCCTGACCTGGCCGGTCTTCGGGGCGATCGCATACACGGCCGCCATCGCGGCGGCGCACTTGACTAGCCTGGCGGACCTCGTCGAGCGGAATCAGCTCCTGCACAATCTTGAGCACGTCGCGTTCCTGCTCGTCGGCTATTTGTTCTTCCTGCCCATCATCGGCAGCGAGCCGATCAGATGGCGGCTGTCGTACCCAGTGCGGTTCGTGCTGCTGGTACTGATCATGCCGGTCGATACTTTCACCGGGCTCGTGCTCGGCTACGGAAGTGCGAATTCCCCGGGTGTGCCGGCCGGCTCGCGGCCCGGCTGGGCGCCGTCGCCCGTGCAGGACCTGCACCTCGGCGGTGCGGTCATGTGGATCGGCGGAGATGCTCTTATGTTCGGCCTGATGATGCTGGTTTTCCTGATGTGGAGCAGAGACGAACGGGCAGCGGTCAGCGGACACGGCTGGTTTGAGCGCGCCAGGCAGGAGAATCTCGCGGCCCTCGTCGGCTCCGGTCAGGCCGGCGGGCGCGACGCGGTTAGCGCACCCTCCGTCCGCGGTGGAATCGATGACGACGAGCACCTGGCCGCCTACAACGCTTACCTGTCCCGGCTCAATCAGCCACCACCCGCAGCCGGCTCCGGTAATGCATGAACCCGCCGGGCACGGCAGCGAACGGGGCCATTAGTTCGCTGCCTGAGCCCGGCGGGCCGACGCCCCGCGCCAACGGGTGCGGCCAAGGCACGGTGCTATCCGGTACCACGGCCGGCTCAGACGAGCGGTTCAGCCTCGCTGGCAGCAAGTTGCGCAGGCCCGCGCCGACACGCCGGCAAATGCTTTCTACGTCAATCTAAGGAATGTTCTAGATTCCCCCATACTCTCCTGTGCATGGATCCAGTTCGGAACCCGTACGCGCCGGGCGCCGGGCAGCGGCCACCAGAGCTTGCCGGTCGCGACCGCGAGCTTGCGCAGTTCGAGGTCGTGCTTGAGCGGGTCGCGCGCGGGAGGCCAGAACGGAGCATTGTGCTGACCGGCCTGCGGGGTGTCGGGAAAACCGTGCTGCTGAACTCGTTCCGCTCAATGGCGATGCAGCGGCTATGGGGCACCGGCAAGCTCGAGGCCAGACCCGATCAGTCGATCCGCCGGCCGGTGGCGATCGCGCTGCACATGGCTGTCCGCGAGCTGGCGCCCAGGCATCGGGCCCCGGACCGGATCGATCACTTCCTTGGCGTGCTGAAGGCATTTGCGGCGCGCGACAGCAAAGCGGCGAAGGGCTCGTTCGTGAGCCAACTCGGCATCGACGCGCCAGCCTTGCGCGGCCGCGCGGATTCCGGAGATCTCGAGGTCGACCTGACCGAACTCCTCGCCGACGCCGCCTCGGTGGCTGCCGACTTGGGCGTCGGCATCGCGCTATTTGTCGACGAGATGCAGGATGTGCCCGCTTCAGACATATCGGCGCTGTGCGCGGCCTGTCATGAGCTCTCCCAGAGCAACGGTCCGCTCATTGTGGTGGGCGCAGGGCTGCCCCATCTTCCGTCGGTGCTATCGGCCAGCAAGAGTTACTCGGAGCGGTTGTTCCGGTACGTGGCGATCGACCGGCTGGACCGGCAATCAGCGGACATTGCGTTGCTCGCCCCGGCCCGGCGCGAAGGCGCGGATTTCGAGCCTGCCGCGCTGGACGCGTTGTATGTGGCGGCCGACGGCTACCCGTACTTTGTGCAGGCCTACGGGAAGGTGACCTGGGACGTCGCGGCGAGCAGCCCGGTCACGGCGCACGACGTCAGTGTGGCCGGGCCGGTCGCGGCGAGCGAACTTGCCATCGGCTTCTTCGGCAGCAGGTACGAGCGGGCCACCCCGGCGGAGCGCGAGTACATGCGGGCAATGGCCATGCTTGGCGACCAGCCGGTGCAGACTGCACAGGTGGCGGAGGAGCTGGGCCGCAAGCCGTCGAGCGTCTCGCCAGCGAGAGACAATCTGATCAAGAAAGGCTTGATCTACAGCTCCGAGCGTGGCCTGATCGCGTTCACCGTCCCGCATTTCGGGCGCTTCTTGCGGACCCAGCCTGCCTGACGGCGCGCCCGCGCCCACTGACGCCAGTGACGCCGCCCCTATGAGAAAGTCTTGGCCTTTCTAGCGAAGTCGCTAGAGATGCCTAGAGAAGTGCATAGCGGCTGCTATGCCCGCCCGGAGATCTGGGGCGGGCTGGCAGATCTCCGAATCCGGAGACTCGCCGTTACGTGGGGTAACTGACTGTACTGGGCCGATGCTGGGTACGGTTGTGGTGTGAACGTGGGGGGCGATCACGGTCTTACCAGCACATACGCGAGCGCGGCCGGGGCGGGACCGCAAGTCGCGCGTAGCCGCGCGGCCGGGAACGGCGACGCGGCCGCGCCTGCTGAGCCCCGGCTGGTGCCACCGCCTGCACGGCAGGACACGGGTAACGCGCGGCGGGACACCGAGAAACAGCGCCCGCATATCCCGCAGGCACGATCGATGGCGGCCGACGACATCGCCGACGGCGCGACGGGCATCGACGATCCGGCCTTCCGCGACTACGTCAGGGCCCGCAGCCGGGCACTGCTGCGCACCGCCTACCTACTCACCGGGAACCGGGCCGACGCCGAGGACCTGGTGCAGTCTGCGCTGGCTAAGACCTACCTGGCCTGGAACCGTATCGAGGATCGGGGTGCCCTAGACGGCTACGTGCGGCGCGCGATGGTCAATACCCACATCTCCTGGTGGCGCCGGCGCCGGGTCGAGGAATACCCGACGGACGAGATTCCGGACCGGGCGGTAGCTGACCACTCGCTGACCAGTGACATGCAAGAGACGCTTCGCAGGGCAGTTGACCGGCTACCGCAGCGGATGCGGGCCGCTGTCACGCTGAGGTTCTACGAGGACATGACCGAGGCAGAGATCGCAGAAGTGCTGGGCGTCAGCCTCGGAACCGTGAAAAGCACCGTTTCGCGTGCTGTCGCCAAACTTCGCATTGACACCGAACTGCAGCCTGACTGACCTCGGCTAGCGCGCCACGTTGCCTGCTGACAGGTCCTCGGATTTGCCGATACCGTGGCACTAATCATGTCAGGGCACCTGCCGGCACAGCCAGTAGGCAAAGGTCGGCACCCAGATCTGCAGGGGGTTGCGCCGTGCGCAGCACGATGATGGACGTTCCGCTGACCGTGACAGCGATCATGCGCCACGGGACAACTGCCTATGCCGCCAGCGAGGTTGTGAGCTGCACGACGGCGGGCAGCCGACGGCAGACCTTCGGGGAAACGGGGGCAAGGGCGGCCAAGCTAGCGAATGCGCTGCGGGCCCTTGGGGTGGACGGCGACCAGCGAGTCGCGACCTTGATGTGGAACAACGCCGAGCATCTTGAGGCCTACCTCGCGATCCCGTCCATGGGAGCCGTGCTGCATACCCTGAACCTTCGGCTGGACCCGCAGGTCATTGGCTACATCGCCGACCATGCCGGCGACGACGTCGTGATCGTGGACCGGACACTGGTGCCGCTGCTGGCCCAGGTGCTGCCGCACGCCCCGGCGATCAGGCACATCCTGGTGACTGCAGGCGAGAATGAGACCGAGTTCGAGGCGCCGCCCGAGCTCACTGCGCTCGGCCGCGAGGTGCACTCGTATGAGGCATTGCTGGCCGTTCAGCCGGCTGCCTTCGACTGGCCGGATGTGGACGAGCGGTCCGCCGCGGCGATGTGCTACACCAGCGGCACGACCGGGCACCCGAAGGGCGTGGTGTACAGCCACCGGTCAATGCACCTGCACTCCATGGCAGTCTGCATGAATGGCGTGTTCGGCCTGTCAGATGCGGATCGGGTACTACCGGTAGTGCCGATGTTCCACGCCAACGCGTGGGGGCTGCCTTATGCAGCGGTGCTGGCTGGCGCGTCGCTGATAATGCCTGACCGGTTCCTGCAGCCCGAGCCGCTCGTCAGGCTCATTGAGGCCGAGCGCCCGACGCTCGCGGGGGCCGTCCCGACGATCTGGAATGGCCTACTCCAGCACATCCGTTCCCATGGTGGCGATATGTCGTCGTTGCGGCTGGTGCCGTGCGGCGGCTCGGCGGTGCCGCACTCGCTCCAGCAGGCGTACCAGAAGGAGCTCGGCGTCCGGATCCTGCAAGCCTGGGGCATGACCGAGACGTCGCCGCTAGGCAGCGTTGCGCATCCGCCGGCCGGGCTGACCGAGGAAGAGGCATGGCGGTATCGCGATACCGCAGGCAGGCTCATGTGCCAGGTCGAGCACCGGCTGATCGGCGAAGGCGGCGTGGAGCTTCCCTGTGATGGTGAGGCGGTCGGCGAGATCGAGGTGCGCGGGCCCTGGGTCACCGGGTCGTACTACAAAGACGACGATCCGGCCAAGTTCCGGGACGGCTGGCTGCGCACCGGCGACGTCGGCACGATCGACCCGCTGGGCTACGTTACCTTGACCGATCGGGCCAAGGACGTGATCAAGTCCGGCGGCGAGTGGATCTCGTCGATGGAGCTGGAGAACATCCTCATGGCGCATCCCGACGTGGCGGAGGCCGCGGTGATCGGCGTTGCGGACGAGAAGTGGGGGGAGCGACCGCTGGCGGCGGTGGTGCTGGCGCCGGGCTCGACCGCCACTCCAGCCGACCTGCGTGCCTTCCTGGCCGAGCGCATCCCCCGCTGGCAGGTACCGGAGCGCTGGTCATTCATCGCCGAGGTGCCTAAGACCAGCGTCGGCAAGTTCGCCAAGACCCGGATGCGCGACGCGTATGCGAACGGCGATTACCAGGTCATCGAAGTACGCTAACGGGCAGCTCAGCGCTCAAGTCCTGCCGTGCTTTGCCGGGGTCGGCCCGGTACCGGTACCCTAGGGGCCGGCCCGGTAGGGCTACCAGGAGGCTTCGCCTAGTCCGGTCTATGGCGCCGCACTGCTAATGCGGTTTGGGTTCACGCCCATCCGGGGTTCAAATCCCCGAGCCTCCGCGCGTCTGACGAGGCGCTCTGCAGCGACTGCAGGGTGGCTGACTTCCTCTCAGTGATCATCTTCGCTCCCTGCTTGCGCGGGCCATCGGGCATCCGGCCGGCTCGGACCGCTTGATCGTCGTGGTCTTTTGCTCTTAGATCAACTCTTGTGGGGGCAACTGCCGGTGGGGGGCAGCCCGCCGGTGGCTTGCTGGAACGATCCAGGGAATTTGAGGCGCTGGCTAGGGCGCTTGCAGCCGTGACATCGAGCGGGCACGGCCGGATCGTGCTCGCGGCCGGCGAGGCCGGAATCGGCAAGACCGCGCTGCTGCGGCAGTTCGCCGCGAGCGCGGCCCCCTCCGTGCGGGTGTTGTGGGTTCAGTGCGAGCCCCTGTTCACGCCCCGCCCGCTTGGCCCGGTCCTCGAACTAGCCAGGGCGATCGGCGGCAGGACGGCCTCGCGCGCAGCCAACAGCCGCACGCCTTACGACATGGCCGCAGCGCTCTTCCCCGATCTGGCGGCCGCGCCCTCGGTGGTGATCTTCGAGGACGTGCACTGGGCGGACGAGGCGACCCTCGACGTGGTGCGGCTGCTCGCCCGCCGGGCTGCGGACGCGACGGTGCTGCTGGTGCTGACCTACCGCGAGGACGAGCTGGACCGGTCGCATCCGCTGCGGGTCGTGCTCGGAAACCTGCCTGGCAGCGGCCAAGTTACCCGGCTGGAGCTGACGGGCCTGTCACCCTCGGCGGTGGCGGAGCTGGCCGGCCCTGGACTCGTTGACGCCGCGGAGCTGCACCGCCGGACGGCCGGGAATCCCTTCTACGTCACCGAGGTGTTGGCGGCTCGGACCGAGACGGTCCCTGGCTCGGTGCGGGACGCGGTGCTGGCCCATGCGGCACGGCTCGACGCGGCGGCTCGCGACTTGCTCGACGCGGCCTCGGTGGTGCCGAGCCCGGTTGAGCCGTGGCTGCTTGACGCTCTGGTGCCTGTAACAGCGGAGGCGCTGGATGAATGCGTTGGCACCGCAATGGTGGTGCTGGCCGGCGACCGGGTCGAGTTCAGGCACGAGATCGCACGGCAGGTCGTGGAGGAGTCGCTGTCGCCGGGACGAGGCGGGCGATGCATCGCGCCGCTCTGGAGGCACTGGCAGCACGCGCAACCGGGCAGCAGGACCTAGCCCGGCTGGCGCATCACGCGGATGCGGCCGGGGACGCTGAAGCGGTGCTCAAGTATGCTCCGGCAGCGGCCGCACAGGCCGCCGCCCTCGGTGCATGGCGCGAGGCGGCACGACTGTACGCGCGGGCGTTGATGTTCGCCGAGTTGCTGGCGCCGGACAGGCAAGCCAACCTGCTCGAAGGATTCGCTGACGCGGCGTACTACACCGAACTCGGCCGCGAGGCGACCGACGCGCTGCGCAAGGCAGTGACGATCCACGCTGAGCGCGGGGACCTCGTGCGGCAAGGCGACGCACTGCGCCGGCTCGGCCATCAGCTGGGGAAGGGCGGCTTCCTGGGTGAGTCGGCGGCGGCGATAGCGGAGGCGGTGGCTCTGCTTGAGACGCAACCGCCGGACAGGGAGCTGGCCTGCGCGTACAACGCGATGGCGGCAGTCACTGGTATAGCTGACGATGAAGGGGCCGTGCTGTGGGGCAAGAAGGCGATCCAGGTTGCCGAGCAGGTTGGCTGCCTGGACGCGATCGGTGACACGCTGAGCATTGTCGGCACCGCTGAGCTGCGCAACGGCGACGCCAGCGGCCCGGAAAAGCTCCGCCGTAGCAGGGAAATCGCAGAGCTGGCAGGCGACGAACGCGGAATCGCGCAGGCCTACATGCGTCCCGCTGCGGCGCTCGCCGGGCGGCGGGAATGGGCGCTTGCGGAAAGTTACATATACCCAGGGCGGGATTTCTGCCGGGACCGCGGCCTCCAGACGTTCTACGGGTGGCTGACCACTCTGGCCGCGGAGGAGGCACTGGCCAGGGGACGCTGGGACGAGGCATTGCGCACCGCGGCGGAGATCCTGGGCTGGCCGACAGTAGGCTTCCGGCCGCTGCGCATCACCGCGCTGGTGGTCACGGCCACCGTACAAGCCCGGCGCGGCACGTCCGGATATCTTCAGTTGCTCAAGGAGGCTGCCGCGATCGCCCAGGCCATACCCGCTGGGCAGCCCGCGCTGCAGATCGCCGCGCTGCGCGCCGAGGTCGCGTGGCTGGCCGGCACTGCCGGGCAGCGAAGCGGAGAAGAGACCAGGTACGGGCCAGGCATGGCGATTGCCATGCGCTGGTTCGGCGGCGAGCCCGAGGTATGGCGGCATCGGGCTGGCCAGGACTGCGGCGACCCGGCGGAGCTGCCCGAGCCGTACCGGTTGGAAATCAGCGGCAACGTCGAAGGCGCAGCCAGCTGGTGGCAGGAGCGCGGGTGTACCTACGACGCCGCTGTCGCTCTCGCCTGCTCAGGCGAGAACCTCTTGATGCGCCGCGCGCTGGACATGCTGCACGACCTCGGCGCCCAGCGGGCAGCGGCGGTGGTGGCGCGGCAGTTGCGAATGCTGGGGGAGCACGGCCTCCGCCGTGGCCCGCGGGCTGCCACCGCGACGAACCCCGCGGGCCTGACCAGCCGGGAGGCCGAGGTGCTCACGCTGCTGGCCGCAGGGCACAGCAACGCTGAGATCGCCGTGCGGCTGGTCTTGTCCAGCCGCACTGTCGACAAACACGTGTCGGCGATATACCGCAAGCTGGAAGTGCGTAACCGCGCCGAGGCGCGAGCAGCCGCGCTACAGCGCGGACTGGTCTTACAGGCCAGGCCAGCACCCGGCTGGTTCATTTCTCCAACTGAACGGCCTCAGGGCCGTTTGCCTCTCACAACGCAGATGGGCAAGACGCACGGTCCCGTGATCCGGGCAGTATCCGGGCGGGTTGCCAGTGCTGGCAGAACTCTTTGACCAAATGGCAAAGAACGGGCGGGGCAGGGAACACCTTGTTGGTGTTCCCTGCCCGGCTCTCGCTTGGGTGTCAGCTGTTGTTGCTGACCGTCACCTTCCCTGAGGTCGAGTTGTCGCTGGCGATGTAGTTGAACGGGCCGCTGTTACCAGTGATGGTCAGCGAATCTGTAGCACTGTTACCCAGGTAGGTGACCCCGCCGGTGTTGCCGGTGATGCTCACCGACCCCTGAATCGTGTTAGTGCAGCCGGTGCCACCGACGATGATCGGCCCGGTGCTTCCGCTGATAGAGAGATTCCCCTTGATGGTCACATTGCACAGGTTGACAGCGGTGGCACCGGTGACTGTCAGTGCGCCCTTGATCGTGCCTCCGTTCATGTAGAGGGCGCCACGCGCCTTCACTGTCGCCGAGCCCGGTACGGTGCCGCCGGTCTTGATGCAGCCGGCCTGACCCGAGCCGACCGTGAGCGAACCGGAGCCCGTGCCGGTCACACAGGCCAGGCTGGTGACATTGAGCTGCACGGTGGCGGTTGCATTGCTGTAGTCCGTGCCGTCCGTCGGAGTGAAGGTCACCTGCAGGGCCTGGCCGCTACCAGGCGGCAGCAGAGTGCCCGCCGCCGGGCTGTACTTGAAGGTCCCCGGCACCGACGCAGTTGCGTCGAGCTGAGTGGAGCTCAGCAGGGTGCCGAAGACCATGCTCGCCGGGTTCGGCCAATTGATCACTGGCGTCGCCAGGTTCACCGTGAAACTCCCCGAACCAGATGATGCGTTGTAGGTGTAGTCGGGGTTGGCGGACGAGGTCGGGTCGGGCTGGTAAACGGCCTGGACGTTCGAGTAGTTACCAGCGTGGAGTTGGGCAGCCGTAAGCGTACAACTGTACGTCGCGCTGTCTGATGCCCCTGGGGTCAGCGCGGCCACGCAGAGCGTCGCCGGGCCCCCTGAGGTGGTGATCAGGACCTTGCCCTGCGGTGTGCCGTCCCCGATCGGGCCGGATACGGTGCCGCTCAGCGTCTCCGCCGTCTCCGACCCGTAGATAACCGGGCCGGAGGTATTCAGCGTCGTCGTTGACGAGACCGCTTCCGGGATTACCGTGAAGCTCCCCGACGCGACTGAGTCGGTGTAGCTGACGCTGGGGTTGGACGAAGACGTCCCGGCAGGCTGGTAGACGGCCCGGACATTCGGGTAGGTGCCTGCGTCGACCTGGCTGGCCGTGAGGTGGCAGATGTAGGTGGCGGTGCCGGACGGGCCGGGGGTCAGCGGGGCATCGCACAGTGTCATGGGGCCCGACAAAACGATGACGGAGCCCTGCGGCGTCCCGTACCCGCTCAGCCCGGCCACCGTACCGGTGAACACCTCGGCTGCCTCCGACCCGTAGGTGACCTGCGGGCTGGAACTCAGCGTCGTGGACGTCGCCGCCTGGGCCGGATTCACCGTGAGAGGCCCCGACGTGCCCGACCCGGAATAGAAGTAGTTCGGGTCAGACGACGAGTTATCGGCGGCGGGCATATAGGTGACCTGCACGCCCGTGTTGCCGGCCGGTAGCTCGAAATCGGACAGCGCACAACTGTACGCCGCGGTGTCGGGCCCGCTGCCCGGGGACAGCGTGGCATTACACACTGTCACGCCGCCGGAGGTGACCTGGACGCTGCCCTGCGGCGTGCCGTTCCCGCTCGGGCCGAACACGGTACCGGTCAGCGTCTCCGCACTCTCGGATCCGTAGGTCACCGCCGGACTGGCGACATTGAGCGTCGTCGTTGAGAGCGCGAACTCCGGGTTCACCGTGACCTGTTCGGCGGAGTCGTTTTTGTCACTCACGGCGCTGTTGTTGTCATCGCCCGAGTACGAGGCATCCCACTGATAGGCCCCAGTTGCGGGGCCCGACGTCGGCAGGGTGTAACCGGTCTGGGTTGAGTAGGTTCCGTTGCCGCTCACCGGGACGGTCTCGGTGTCCACGGAGGTGCCTTCGTAGTAGAGGCTGAAGGTGATGTTGCCGCCCGGGCTGAAACCGCCGCTCAGCGTCGCCGTGTCATTGAGCGTAGCCGCGCCGAAACTGACTGACGTTGGGCTGGGCGTCGTGGTCAGCGTCGGGGCGGCGGCGCTGACTGTTACCTGTCCGGCAGAGTCGTCATTGTCACTCACGACGGGGTTGTTGTCATCGCCCGAGTACGAGGCATCCCACTGATAAGTCCCTGTCACTGTGCCACTGCCCGGCAGGGTATAGCCGGTGGTGGTTGTGTAGGTCTCGTTGCCGGTCACCGGGACCGTCTCGGTGTATACGGAGGTGGTGCCGTAGTAGAGGCTGAAGGTGATGCTTCCGCCCGGGCTGAAAGCGCCGCCCAGCGTCGCGGTGCCCTGGAGCGTTGGCGACGTCGCGCCTAGCTGGACCGATGTCGCCTTAGGCGCCACCGAGAGCGTCGGCGCCGCGCCCGAGACCGTTACGAGGTCACTGAGATCCGAAACGGGCTCGTTGAAGCCGTCGCCCGAGTACGAGGCGCCCCACTGATAGATCCCGGCCGCCTTCAGCGTGTAGCCCTTGGGCGTTGTGTAGGCCCCGTTGCCCGTCACCGAGACCGTCTCGGTGTCCACGGAGACATTCTCCTCGAAGGGGCGGACGGAGTACAGCGTGAAGGTGATGGTCCCGCCGGCGGGGACCTGGCTGCCGAGGCCGGCCAGAGTAGCGGTGTCCGTGAGCGTCGCAGAATCCGACCCGAGGCTGACCGAGGTCGTGTTGGGCGCGTTGGTGAGCGTCGCCGGCGTGTACGTGTAATCGATGGTGACCGATCCGTCACCTGATGGCGCTAGCGCATAGGACGAGAGCCCAACCTGGTCTGTTGTGTCGGTATAGGAACCTCCGGGCGAGCCGGCACTACCCGGCGCGGAAGTGCCATCGGCGGCGCTCCCGCCTGTTCCGCCGCCGCCGCCGCTGCAGCCGCCGCCGCCGCCGCCGCCGCCCCCACTCCCGCTGCCGGGGACCCCGGGCGTGCCTTGCGTGCCGGCCCGGACCCCGCGGCTGGGGGCACAGCCGGCGGTGAGCTGCAATTTGTGGCTCCGCCGCCGGCGTCGCCGCCGTTGTCGCCGCCGGCGTCGCCGCCGCCGCCGCCACCGCCACCACCGGCGATGTTGATCCACTGCCCGCTAAAAGCGTCGCCCACGCCTGATCCGGCGCCCCCGTGCCCGCCATTGCCGCCGGGGAGTGGAAAAACGCCGCTTAGGGTGGATCCGACGCCCACGTCGCCGCCCGCGAAGGCGGCGGCACTGGTGTCCGGGGCTTCACCGCCGACATAGACATCCAGGGTGTCACCGGGCCTGAAGGGGGCCTCCACACCGGTGCTGACGGCGACCGTGGTACCGACGGAATCGCCGACTTCACCCTTGCCACCGGCAGCACCTTCGGAGCCACCCTCGCCCCTTGTTCCGGTACCCCCGTTACTGATAACCGTCATCTGGGTCGTGCCAGCTGGAATGCCCCACTGCTGCAAACCGCCAGTCCAGCTGAACGTGGCCGTGCCAGTTGCTGACGGAGCCGGGCTTAGCGGGGCCGGGCTCGCGCTCGCTACCTGGGCTGTGGCCACAAGCGCAATGGGTACCAACAGGCTTGTGGCGATGGCCGCTATCCATGACCGAGCCGAATGACTAGTAGTCGGCAGCAGCCTGCGAGCTCTGCCAGGGCTAAGCTTCCTCGCCGGCGCGATCAACGCGCTAGCCTTCTTCGCGAACTGCGATCCCCGCATCCTTGTCCCACTCCTCCGGTTTGCGAACCAGCACAGGGCCGCCGACAAGAGACGCCTCATGGCATGGATAAGCCGAAGGTTGGTCGCCGGATGTAACGGAATGTGGTGCGAGTGCCCAATATAAGCAGGCGCTAAGTCCAAAATAGGTGGCCCCAGTCTCCAAAGTAGGTAGTCGGAACCGGTCAGGGCGCCAGAGACGCTAAGAGTCTGCGGTGGTGCGGCCAACGAGCGGCCAGCGGCGGCACAGCAGCGCTTACCCGGCTGGCCCAGAAGTGCGCGGTGAGGTGACCGACGTAGCCGGTCACAGGGCGTGCAATCCCATCGTGAGCAGCGCCACAGTCCGGCGATGTGCGGCATGGCCCGGCTCGGACGGGCCGCCAGCCTTGGCTGGGCATGCCTGGGGCTGTCAGCTGGCGCACCAAACCCAGATATCGAAGCCGTCGTTGACATAGGGGAAGTTCAGGGTCCCGGTGGCGGTCCAGCCGTTGCCGTTCGGGTACGACATCGAGATGTAGCCGCCAGGATCGGGTCCGAATTGAGCGGTCGTCGCGTCATTGACGGACGCGTACCCGCCAACCAGCGTCGAGCCGGATGGGCAGTTCTCGGTGAACGTGCTGTTCTGGCCGGCGTTGTATGAGAACAACTGGCTGTGCTCGGAGATCGTGGTCCCGGGCCCGGCCGGTCCCGTCGGCCCTGCCGGTCCCTGGGCACCCTGGGGCCCGCTGTTACCGACAAGGCTCGTCCCCGGTGTCGGCCAAGTGCCGCTGGCCTTCGGCCCGTATAGGACGTCCGCCGCCGTGTCGAGGTAGAAGTCGCCGTTGTTGCCGAGCGAGTCTGCAGGCGCTCCCGTCCCGTTCAGCACGGTGCTGCCGTTCGCCCCGGCAGCACCCGTCGCCCCGGCGGCTCCGGTTGGTCCTTGCGGACCTTGCATCCCTGCCGGACCCTGTGCTCCTGCCGGGCCAGTCTGACTCCAGTTCAGCGCCATGTATCCCTTCGGGCAAGTGGCGGCCGAGTCGATCACCTTGACATTGCCGCCGCCGTCGTAGCAGCCGTGGATGACCCCTGACGCATCCGGGACCGAGGCGGTAGCGGCCAGGGCAGTCCCGCCGCCGAGGGCGAGGGCTACCGTTGCCCCCGCTGCGAGTAAACCCGTCCGAATGTGCATTGACTGCTCCTTTCGCCGTCGGCCAGGAATGGCCGTTGCCTGGGACGTTATTGGCGCGGGTCAGCGTCGTGAACGTGGGAAACCACAGTGATTGGCGCGATGCGCGGCAGCGCGAGGCCCGTGAACACCGGCCGGACCACGGCTGGCTGGCCGACTTCCGGCGCGACCCGTCAGGCCCTGGTCGCGGCTACGACGGAGCGAACGAGTCGACGCCGGGTCGATCGGCTTTGATCCGCCACAGCTTCCTCATGCGACCACAGGACTGGCAGAGGACCGGTCCCAGTCTCTTCGCAGCAGCACACTCACCGCGAACGGCGCGTCGTCCTGCTCTCCTTGAACCCCTTCAACCATGCCGCGGCTCCGGATTTCGCCTCCGTACCGCATGCCGATGCGCTCCATCACGGCGCGCGAACGCACGTTGTGACGGATCGTGCACGACACCACGGCTTGCACCCCGAGGACGCCGAACGCAAACGCCAGCCCGGCGCGCCCGATCTCAGAGGCGTAGCCGCGCCCCCAGAACCCGCGCCGCAGCGCCCATCCGATCTCAAGCCAGTTCGCGTGCGCAACGAATGGGCGGCGACTCTCATGCGCGGCGCGCACCCACGGTTCGGCCGGAAGGAACGCGTAGATCTGCCCCCAGTCGTCGTCGACCGGCGTGCGCGACAATCCGCCGCGGCCGGCAACCTCGCCGCTCACGCGGTCGTACGCGATCCACTTGTGGACGCCGTGCAAGCGCCACGAGTCACCCATGAACCTCGCCCGCTGCTCCGCCTGCCCGAGGCTCGGCTTCTCCTTGCCGTACCAGCACGACACCGCGTCGTCGTTATGCACAAGCCACAGGTCAGCAGCGTTGGCGGGGCCCGCCGGCTCAAGCCGCAGGCGCATCGTGAACCGGGAATCACCGGCCTCGGCCAGTGGCGGGTCTTCCACCCGGCACAGCGTCCCACGATGGTCACGATGCCGCATCCGAAATGTGCAGCGTCCGGTTGTCGTCACCTCGCTGCGGGTCTTTGGCGCGACGGCCGCCTGGCCCAGGCAGGAACTCCAGCGCGGCAGCATCCGCTAACAGTGTTAAATCTGTAAGTCCCATTGCTTTGATTAAGTGCCAGCGGCTTGCTGGCTCGGTGCGCGGGCTTGAACAGGAGAGTCTCCGGCGCCGTTTGCTTAAACCTGAATGTCCCGCGGCTTGTAGACATGAGCCGTGATTAGCTTAAAATCGCCATCTGGCTAGGCGAGCAGCTCTGCGACCATGACCCGCGGCGTCTGGTGACCTGCTTCAGGTCAGTCGTTGCCATGGCGAGCGTCCCATCGGCTGCGGCCCCGTCCGGACTCCGAGCCGTTCGCGTACACCCCCCTCAGTCACCGCCCCGATCCCGCGGACGACGAGTCGTGCCGCAGGCACAGCCACAGCCAGCCCACGGTCCCAGGCGCGCGCTATTGTGCCCGGCCCGTGCTCCGTCACAGGCGCGGCCTCCTCGCCGCCAATCCCTTGGAAGCGGTCCAGCATCCGAGCCAGAGCCGGATCCGAGCGCACAATATCGGCCTCGATCTTGCGTAGCGTCCTGCGCTCCCGGCGAGCAAGGCTCATCGCGCACCTCCGCGCTGACCCGCTAACTCGGCGCCCGCCCTGAGCGGCGCCATTACGACCATCGCACCACCGGTGCCGGGCCGAATACAACCGCGAAACCGGTAAACATGCTCGCACTGACCTCTGCCGGACGCCGCCGTACGACAGCGGCAGGGCTTACCAGCACAAAAAGGCGCGAACGGACAGCTATTCGGCCAACCGTGGCGATAGGTGTGGGCGGCGGTCCATCCGATGATGGTCGAGTCTCTTGACATGCCAAAGCGAACGGGCAATCACCTATGGCCGACTGCCCGCAGCAGTATCCGGTCTCAGTCAGGGTCGCACTGCCGGCGAACCGGACCCACACAAGCTCGTGCGGCCGGACGTCAGGCTAAGTGTCATCCGGCCGCACGAACCCCGGGGAAGGGGTAAGCGCCTAGGATCAGAGTTCGTCAGGGATTGGCACTGGGCGCCTCTCGCCATCTTCTGGATCCGCAGCGCTCGACGGGAAGAGGATCTCACAAATAAGCAGGTAAAGCTGCTCCGGATAGGGAAGAAATTCAACGTTTCGCAATGCCTGATCCTGGCCAGCTGACTCAACGATGAACTCGCCGTAACCAAGAAGCCGCCCGGCGAAGGTCCGCCGGAAGCTCATGTCAGTCACTTTCGTCAACGGCATCATGTTCACCCGCCGGGTGAGGACGCCAGTAGTGAGCAGCAATCGCTCGCTGGTCACGACAAAGTAATCAACGGCCCAGTTCAAGGTCTTCCAGACTAGTCGCAGGAAGAGCAGAAGCCAGATCCCCCACATGACAGCGCCAGCCACGCCGTGCACGACCGTCGCGCTCAGGACTCCGGCTACGAGCAGGCCACCCACTGCCTGCGCACTGGGCGCGAGCAGCACGGCGGGATGCTGGCGCACAGTCGCGACCTGCCGTTCGCGTGGCAGCAGATACTTATTGATAGCGACGGGTGCGCGGATCCCGGACGTCGGCTGCCGCATCATGGCTACAGCTTGTTCACAAAGCGTGACATCGAGTTACCCGCGGACTTGAGCCCGTTAAAGGCCAAGTGGAGGGCGTGTGCTGCACCGGTCGGGTTCGTGGCCAGGTAATACACCACAAATAGAACGATCGCCCATGTGATGACTTTCCGCAACACGTAATCACCTCCTCGATGCGGTCGCGGTATGCCACTACTGCGGGTGAGCATCTGGCCTGGCAAGCGAGTGACGTCAGCATAGCTCAGTGCAATTTGGCAACCAATGACCACTAACCCAAGCAACCATACGTGATCGGTCCGGTGCGAGCTGGCCGGCGCGCTGTGTCGGGCACGGAACGCCGGCCCGCACGGGAGAACTGCTACAGAGCGGGCCGATCCGGGCGCGCGAGCGGTAAGAGTCTGACACCATTTCCCTTCTGGTACCCAGCTGACGGGGTGACGATGACCGATGTGAGCGCTAGCGATTTCGCTGTCGTCGTCTACCGAGAAGATGACGTGTGGGAAGCCGAAGTGCTCCCGGCGGCGCTTACCACCAACCTCGAGGGCCTAATCATGGCATTGCGTCAGCAGCCGGGCATTGGCGGCACAATTGGCCTGGCAGCCGTAGGCGACGATTTTTTCGTCGCCCTGCGGGTACTGGGCACGCATGTCTCCGTCTTCCTGTC
This sequence comes from uncultured Actinomycetota bacterium, assembly GCA_963787665.1. GTDB lineage: Bacteria > Actinomycetota > Actinomycetes > Streptosporangiales > Streptosporangiaceae > JAJYUU01. The sequence goes on along the minus strand of CAWBDZ010000011.1, from coordinate 227,561 downwards.
CGACGTAACGGCTTCAGTTGACTGGCCGCTAGCGCGGCAGGTACTGGACTATCTCGATATCCCCGTTCCCGAAGATGAGGATCTCGATCAGGTCCTGCCGGTGGGGGACATGTCGATCTTTGCTGACCTGGGTATTGACGAGATGGAACTGGGTGCGCTGTCAGGTGACCTGGACCTGTTCCCCGATGAGGTGCTCGCGAGCCTGGCCCGGCGGATCGGATTCGGCCAGGCACTCGAGCGGGCGATGGACACCGCTCTTGGCGTGTAACGCCGGCACCGCGTGACCGGGTACCTGGCTAGCTTCGAGCCGGCCATGACGCAGGCCCTTGCCGAAGCCGCAGCAGCGGCCGCCGGCGATGAGGTGCCCGTCGGCGCGGTTGTGCTGGACCCAGCTGGCAAGATCATCGGCCGCGGCCGGAATCAGCGCGTGGCCGACGCTGACCCGACAGCGCACGCAGAGATAGTGGCGCTGCGCGGCGCGGCTAAGGCACGAAGCAGCTGGCGCCTGGAGGATTGCACTCTCGTGGTGACGCTCGAGCCGTGCACGATGTGCGCGGGTGCGCTCCTGGCCGGCCGGGTTGCCAGGCTCGTCTACGGCGCTCATGACCCGCGGGCCGGTGCCGCGGGCTCAGTTTGGGACGTCCTGCACGACCCCCGCGTTGGGCCGCCGGTCGAGGTGCTGAGCGGTGTGCTTGGCGAGCAGTGCGCAGAGCTGCTTAAAGACTTCTTCGGACGCCGGCGCTAGAAACAACACACGTCCGGAAGAATGTCGCGCATCCGCCGGGTCCGCGGCTGTTGCCTGCTCGGGTAGGCTCTCCTGCGGTGGAGTCGCCTAGTGGCCGAGGGCGCACGCCTCGAAAGCGTGTGATGGGGCAACTCATCCGTGGGTTCAAATCCCACCTCCACCGCCGCTGACCAGGCACGATGCGAGACTCTGGTGGTCGGGCTCTGCCTGCCTAGGAAGCTTTTGTCTCAGTTTTTGGCCACGGAACGGCCGTTGTGCCAGGTCAGCATCATGTTTCCGGCCGCACGGGCCAGGTCACATGGGGCAGGCCCATTGCCGACCACATGCGGCTCACGAGCACTCGCTGCACATGAGCCCCCTGCGCACCCGGGCCTGACGCCGATCGCAGAGCGTGGTCGGCACTTCGGCGGCAGACGCGCGAATAGCCGCCGTTATGAACGCACGGCCGTCTCGGCTGCCAGCTACCCGCACTGCCACCGAATGGTTATTCTGCGCTGGCGCGGCGGCGTTCCGGGCGAAGGCGGACAAGGCGGCGGCCAGGTCGTTCATCGCGACGATACCGGCCCAGCCCGGGAGCGCGGCCTGGTCCAGGCCGCGGGCCTGGCGCCCTGCCAGATGCCCCGCACATACAGCCAGCGGGCCGGTGCGCCGGCGCACGGTTGCCGGCCGATCTGGATGATGGCCCGGGCTGACTGGCGGGATTCGACAAGCGCGTGCGCTTCAGCGGTCTTGCCCAGTGGCATGGTGCCGGCGGCTTTCGTGGGGAAGCCATCGCTGGCCAGGTGCCTGTTGATGGCTTGCGCGGCGTCGGCGAGTTCGGTGGCGGTTGCCAGGCTGATGACGAAGCCGATCACGCTGATGTCCCGGGTGAAGATCGGCAACAGTGATGTTTTTGGTGGTTGCGGCTCCCCCCCGGCCGTGACGATGATCTTCCCGCCGGAGGCGGTCATGGGCTCCATCGCGTTGAGCGGCATCCGCCCAGAGGTGTCCCAGTGGATGTCGGCGCCGCCCGGCACCGCATCGAGGACCCGGCCGGCGAGGCTGGGGTCGCCGAAGTCGAATACCGTGCTGGCTCCCTGCTCGAGGCAGCGGGCATGGTCGCTGGGACGGGCGGTGGCGATCACGCGCAGGCCGGCCTTGCTCGCGAACCGGACCAGCGCCGATCCGATACCGCCCGCCGCCCCTCCGACGAGGATCGTCTGTCCCGCGCGGGCGCGGGCCCGGCGGTGCAGGCCGATGAACGCGGTCGCGGCAGAGTGGAATGCGGCGGCGGCCTCTGTGGCGTCCGCGCCGTCCGGCAGCGGGTAGAGCCTGTCGCCGGGGACGACCGCGCGCTCGGCACACGTGCCTTGCCGGCCAGCGTGACCCAGGCTGTTGGACCAGACGCGGTCACCTGGTGAGAATCCGCTGCCCGCACCGGCGGCGATCACGGTACCGACCAGATCGCGGCCCGTCACGAACGGCAACGGCATCAGCGTAGGCCAGCGGCCGGAGCGGATGAGCGTGTCGACCGGGTTGATCACCGCGACCTCGACAGCCACCAGCACGTCCGTCGGGCCAGGGACCGGGACGGGCAGCTCGCCGACCTCGATCGCCTCCGCGGGCCCCGGTTCGCTGAAGAAGGCAGCACGCATCGTCGCTTTGCTGGTTATTTCCTGGACTGTTGACATTTCGCTCATCCTCCGGGTCGATATGAACATTCGGGTAGCTATCGCTGCTCACATGGCCGTGCCCGGGTCGGCGGTACCCATGAGCGAGATCATCGTGCTGCGATCGGCGGGACCCAGCAGCGGGGCAACGGTGGCCGGGTCGGCTGGGCCCATCAGCGGGGTAACGGTGCCCGCGGCGGCCGGGCGATCAGCGGGCTGGCGGTGCCCGGGTCGGCGGGACCCATGAGTGGGACCGCTGCACCTCGCTCATCGGCTCGGTCAAGGACGAACCTGGGCGGGGAGATCTCCGGGACCTGGACGTCTGGGTATGGGCTCTGGGTGTTCATTGCGTTTCCTTTCCGTTGACCGGGCCCACGCCCGGCGTACAGTCCTGCGGGCGGATGGCCCTGCTGGTGGAGCCCGGCGGCCATGAGCTGGCTGGCGAGCGACGGGGGGTGCGCCGGCCGGCGCCCGGCCGGCCGCCGCCTCCTCGAGCGCATCGATCTCGAGCTGGATTGTGTTCTCCTCTATCTCGCGGCGGCGGTGAGCGGGCTGGTGGCTGGCAGCGGTGCTCGTTGGGCTCTGCGCAGCGCGGACACGGACGTGATGTGCAGGGCGAGCAGCAGCGGCACGGCGGCTGTCGGGATCAGCGCGAGCGGGAGCTCGCTGATCGGCGCCCCGGACGGGGTGACGTTAATCAGCGCGAATCCGGTGAGGGCGCCGAGGGTCAGGGCGTTGACCAGGTCGGTCATGCCGAACGCGGTGAACCACAGGGCGGCGCGGCGGCCGGTGCCCTGCGCGAGCCTGCGGGCAACCAGCGGCGCGGCGATGCCGGCGGCGATGTCGCCCAGGCCGGCGGGCAGGGCGAACAGCGCGGGCAGATGGCCGAGGAACATGGTGGCCAGGAAGGCCGTCCCCTCGATCACCCGGAAGGTGTGCGGGAGCTCCAGGCGGCTCGCCATGCCCGGCGCCGTCAGGGCGCGCGCCACCACCGGGATCCGGCGCAGTGCCAGCAGCAAGCCCAGGAACCCGGCCACCGCGACCGGCAGCCACGGCACCCCGTGGCCGAGCCGCGCGTGGTACCAGCCGTGACCCGCGATCACTGCGCTGGCGGTGAACCAGCCGCCGAGCACGGCGGCCGCGCCGCCGGCCAGCAGCGCCGCACGCCGCCGCCAGGCCGGCGCGCACCGCGCCGCCATACAGCACGACGCAGGTCGCGGCCGGGATCGCGATCATCCCGGCGATGGTGAGCGCCCACAGATAGCCAGGCGGGTCGTACATGACATCCTCCGTGGGCAGATGGTCAGCTCGGCTCTTCGGGGAAACGGTACGAATCCTGGTCGCCGTGGGGCGTCACCCAAAGGTGCCTGCTGGGTGGAATATCGCGGCGCGGCGATCGGTCACCCGAAGGTGCTACCGGGGCCGGCTGGGGGGCGGTGTCAGGGGATCAGGCCGAGCTGCCGGGCCCGCGCGGCGGCCTCGGTGCGGTTGGCGGCGCCGAGCTTGCCCAGGACGTGGGTCACGTGCTTTTGACTGTGTCGAGCGCCACGACCAGGTCGTGGGTGATGCGCTGGTTTGACCTGCCCGCGGCGAGCAGCCGCAGCACCTCCAGCTCGCGGTCGGTCAGCGGCTCGGCCAGGCCCGGCGGCGCGGCGGGGTTGCGCCCTCGTTGCAGCGAGGCAGCGTCCCGGCGTGCCACTCGACCAGCCGCGCCGCGGCCCCGTCAGCCAGGCCCGGATGCGCACTACCTTGGGCCGGCGCCGGTGGGGTGAGAGGATTCCGCGGCGGCCTTCATCGCACGCAGGGTGGCGCTCATGTTGGCCCGCAGCCCCTCGCCTGGCAGCGGTGATCTCAGCGGCCCGGTGGCCTCGGCCGCGGCCGAGGCTAGGTCTGGTCATGGTGCCTCGTATCGGCCTGGCCGGCGTCCAGCCGGCGCACGGAGATCAGGCAAAGCCCGAGGTCGCGGACTTTGGTCAGCAGCCCATGCAGCTCGGGCTGATCAGCGACCAGGCCGCAGATGACCGTCTCCTCGCCCTGGCCGTTGATCTGAAGGCCGCCGAACCAGGCTGCCCATCGGCTGTCCAGGACACCCGCCACGCGGATCTCGTACTGGGCAGGCCCGCCGGAGGCGCTCACTCCAGCCCCAGCCAGCGCCCGGACGGAGGGGCCATCGCCTCACCATCCGCTCGCGGCCCCGGTCGCGCGGTGCCGGTCATGGCGTGCTGCCTGAGCTGGCGTCCTTGGGGGTGGGCAGGGCGTTGCCGATCAGCCGGGGCCCGTCCAGGCTGGCGTGCCAGGCCAGCGGCCCGGCCCGGTCCACGGCGGCGCGGCTGGACTGCCAGAACAGCTCCCACATGAGGATCTGCTCGTCATGGATGGCCCACAGTGCCGCCACCGCGCGGTGGGCAGTCCGCCATACGGCCGCGATCCGGCGGCGGGTCGGCTGGCTAGCTATCATCAAGATCACCTCGTGAGTTCATTTGGGCTGGCCGCACGGGGAGCGGCCGACTGGGCGGCCAGCGGCCCCGCCTGGCGAGCCCTATGGTGAGCGCAAAGACGTGGTGGAACCCCGGCGGTGGGCACGGGCACGGGGTGGCCGGTGGCGGGAGAACTGATTGTGAAGAGGGCGAGCCCGAGCGCGGCCATTGCTGTTTCCTGCCGGTTGTGGGTTTCCTTCACCGGCACGGTATGAGCGGCCGCTGGGGCCGGGCGTCACCCCAAAGTGCACCTCAGGTGGAATCTTCGGCGGCGGGGCCTGCTGGCACGAAGATGCCGCCTGGCTGGCCCGCCACGGGGCCCGGGGCGCGTCTGGCTGCCCGGGTATTGACCGGTTGTCGGCAAGGGGGCCGGGGCGGCAGTTCATGGCGCCGACCGGCAGCCTGTGTCCCTGCCACCCGGCGGCACGCGCAGGACGGTGGATGACTGGAACGGGCACCGCCTGCCGGCGCGCGGCCGTGGCGGCCGTCAGCCGGCCGTTACACTGATCGCACACAGCGGCTGGAGCGAGGATCGCTGGTGGCGCGGAGCGGTAGGTCGCCGATGGCTGACCAGCCCGTGGCAGCAATGGCCGGGGCTGCCATGTCCCGGCAGGATGTCCTGCTGGCTACCAAAATGCATGTGCCCCGTCGGCGGCCGGGTTTTGTGCCCCGCCCGAGGCTGGTCGGTCGGCTGGAGGAGGGGCTAGCGCGAGGGCTGGTCCTAGTCTGCGCTCCGGCCGGGTCCGGCAAGACCGTCCTGCTGGCCGACTGGGCCCGGCACGGCGGCCGGCCGGTGGCCTGGCTGTCGCTAGACGCCGGTGACAATGACCCGGCGCGGTTCTGGCGGTACGTGGTCGCCGCGCTATGTCAGGCGCGCCCAGGGATGGGCGAACTGGCCGGACCTGTGCTGGGTGCCCTGGAGCAGTCTTCCCCCGATGGGCTGGTCCTGGCACTGATCAACGAACTAGCAGCCGACCCCGGTGAGGACGAGGTGCTGCTGGTCCTGGACGACTACCACCTGATCGACTCCCAGCCGGTCCATGGGTCACTGTTGTTCCTGCTGGAGCACCTGCCGCCAGGGCTGCGGATGGTGCTGGCGAGCCGGTCCGACCCGCCGCTGCCGCTGGCGCGGCTGCGAGCTGGTGGTCAGCTCGCCGAGCTGCGTGCCGCCGAGTTGCGCTTCACCGCGGATGAGGCAGCGGCATTGTTGCACGAAGCGACCGGCGCTGACCTGCCTGGCACAGCGGTGGCGGCATTGACGGCCCGCACCGAAGGGTGGGCCGCGGGGCTTCAACTGGCTGGCCTGTCGCTGCGGGGACAGGCGGACGCCACCGGGTTCGTGGCGGCGTTCAGCGGCAGCCATCGTTACGTCCTCGACTACCTGACCGGGGAGGTGCTCGAGCGGCAGAACCCGCAGGTACGCGAGTTCTTGCTGGAGACCTCAGTGCTGGAGCGGCTGTCGGGGGAGTTGTGCGATGTGGTCACCGGCCGGGCCGATAGCCAGGCGATGCTGGAGCAGGTGGAACGGGCGGGCCTGTTCCTGGTGCCGCTGGATGAGGTGCGTGGCTGGTGGCGCTATCACCACCTGTTCGCCGACCTGCTGCGCGCCCAGCTGCAGGCTGAGCAGCCCGCCCGGGTGCAGGCGCTGCACCGGGCCTCAGCCGCCTGGCATGAGGAACATGAGCTGGCCGATGATGCCCTGCGGCACGCGGTGGCCGCCGGGGATCCTGTGCGGGCGGCCCAGCTGATCGAGCGCTACTTCGACGCAACCTTCCTGCCAGGCCAGAGAGCGACGATTCAGCGGTGGCTGGCGCTCCTGCCCGCCGAGATGGTCAGGTCCCGCCCTCGGCTGGGCCTGGCCCAGATGTGGATGGCGGTGTTCAGCGGCCATATTGAAGGGGCTGCCAGCGCGATAGACGCCGCAGAACGAGCGTCTGCTGATGCTGCGGCGGAGACCTTCGAGCCCTCGGTGGGGCGGGCAGCGAGCCTGCTGACGAACCTCCCGGCGGCGATCGCTGCCGGGAAGGGCTGGCTTGCGTACTTGCGCGGCGATGCTGACGCTGCGGCCACGTTGGCATCGCAGGCTCACAGCCAGCTAGACGACGGCGAAACGATGCTGAACTCCATTTGCCAGCTGGAACTGGCTCTGGCCGATAGGCTCCGCGGCCGACTGGATGATGCTGAGCGCGGCTTCGCGTCTAGCATCGCGGGCTGGGGGATGGCCGGTGAGCGCGGCGTTGCCGCAGCGGTCTGCAATCTTCTCGGCCACATCCAGCTCGCGCAGGGCCGCCTCGACGCAGTCCTCGCTACCTACCAGCTGGCGCTGGAGATCACCGCGCCGCCCGGCCAGCCGGCCTTGCCGGCTGCGGGCATCGCGTACGCAGGCATGGCGGAGGTGGAATGCCAGCGGGGCGAGCTCGAGGCCGCCCTGCGGCATGTGACCGAGGGGATCACGCGGCTCCGGGCGGTCAACTACACCGCGCCGCTCGCCACTGGGTTGGCGACCCTGGCGTGGATCCGGCAAGCCACCGGTGATGCCGCCGGGGCGCTCGACGCGATCGGGGAGGCCGAACGGGTGGCGCCAAGCCCGGCCGCTGCAAGCCTTTCTAATCCGGTGCCAGCGCAGCGGGCGCGGCTGCTGCTGGCCCAAGGCGACGTCGATGCGGCTGCCCGCTGGACCCAGCGGCACGGTCTCCGCGCGGACGACGAACCGGGCTACGCGCAGGAGCGGGAATATCTGGTGCTGGCCCGGGTGCTGCTCGCCCAGCACAACCCTGGCCCGGCGCTGGCGCTGTTGCAGCGGCTGGCCGGGGCCGCGGCCAGCCAGGGCCGGACCGGCAGCATCATCGAGATCCAGGCGCTGCGGGCGCTGGCGCTGGCCGCCCGCGGCGACCGTGCCGGCGCGCTCGGCGCGCTGACCGAGGCGCTCACCCTCGCCTGCCCGCAGGGCTATGTGCGGGTCTTCGCCGACGAGGGCGCGCCGATGCGCGCCCTGCTCGCCCAGCTCTCGGCCGCCCGGCAGGACCAGCGGGCCGCGGGCCGCGGCATCGACCCCGGCTACCTGGCCGCGCTGGTGCGCGCCTGCGGCCAGGCAGACGCCGTGCCGCCCCCCAGCCGGGCCGCCGGCGCCGCGCCCGGCCTGATCGAGCCGCTTACCGGCCGCGAGCTGGAGGTGCTGCGGCTGATCGCCGCGGGCAAGTCAAACCAGCGCATCGCCCGCGAACTGGTGGTGGCGCTCGACACGGTCAAAAAGCACGTGACCCACGTCCTGAGCAAGCTCGGCGCCGACAACCGCACCGAGGCCGTCGCCCGCGCCCGCGACCTGGGCCTGATCCCCTGACACCGCCTCCCCGCCAGCCCGGTAGCACCTTCGGGTGACCACTCGCCGCGCGGCGAGCCGTCCTACTGGTTCCTGCAGGACCTTCAGGCATCACTTGAGCAGGCCGCACTCGCCGGGCCGAGGCCCGGCTGGCGGCGACGATGCCAGCTACGCAGTCCTCGAAAGCGTGTGATGGGGCAACTCATCCGGTGGGTTCAAATCCCACCTCCACCGCCACTGGCCAGCTGCTCGCATGCCTGGCGGGCGGGCACACCGGCCGGGTCGGCGGCGGCACGGATGTAGGCGACCGCCGTAAAAAAGGCGTATTGTCAGAAGTCGTCGGTTTGCCACCAGGCGACCTCGTCCAGGAGATCGGGCTCGGCTCCGCCGCGCAGCGCGGCGGCGGCCAGAACGGCGAACTGGAGCTTGTGCTTATCCCGTCCACGGAATGTGCACTCGGGCAGGAACCTGTCCTGGATTCCCTCTAGCGACAGCGGCTCTTCCCGGCTAGCTGCACACCAGTCGAGCGCGTCGGCGGCCACACGGAGGAAGACCTCGCCCGGGAGGGTGTTGTTAGCGGGATGGAGCGGCACGAGCTCGTTCGCGAGCTCGAAGATGTCAGCGTCGCGGGCCAGCCCGTCGAACAGAATCTGCTGGGCGGCGACCGCGTCCTCGGGGGCGGGAATCTTCCTAGGAGACATACCCAGACCGTAGGCCAAACGCGGCAGTTCGGGGGCTCGGGCACGGCAAGCTCGAGCGCGGCTACTAATCCAATTCCAGCACGCGGACGTGCAGCACCGATCGCTGCTGGAGCGCAGCTCGCAGGGCGCGGTGCAGGCCGTCTTCCAGGTACAGCTCCCCGCGCCAGCTGATTACGTGCGGGAACAGATCGCCGTAGAAGGTGGAATCGGTGGCGAGGACGCTATGCAGGTCCAGCACATTCTTCGTTGTGATCAGCTGATCCAGCCGGACCGGCCGGGGCGGTATCTCGGCCCACTCCCGTGCGGTCCGCGCATGTTCGGGGTAAGGCCGTCCGTCCCCGACCTGCTTGAAGACCACGTTCCGAGTTTAGAGGAGGATGGCGCGGGCCGCCTGGCCTCACGCAGCATGCGAAGGTGACAGCGCGGACTCGTCCGCTAACAGGCTCCCAGATGATGAGGGGAACGCGTCCCCGGCGGCCAGCCCGGGCCGCCTGGCCGGCCCAGCAGGGTGTGAGCAGGGTCTGGCTGTCGATAAGCTTGCCGGCGGAGGATTCGCCTAGTGGCCTAGGGCGCACGCTTGGAAAGCGTGTTGGGGGCAACCCCTCAAGAGTTCGAATCTCTTATCCTCCGCCATGCCTGACCTGCGCAAACGTCGACTTCGATTGCTAATGCACAGGCATCTAGTGAGCGCTGAGTCTCATTTCTTAGTCTCCGTTGGGCGGCCCGCAAGCTGCCGCCGGCGGCCTGAGCGCCGGTTCGGGATCCGAGTTCTGCCTGGTCACGGCGTCGTCGAACAGTCATGAACGGAAAGGCGCACGCCGCGAAATCGTGCGGCTCGCACACTCCTTCGTCGCGTCCGATCCCCACGCCGGCTCCCACTGCGGCGGTAGCAGCAGATGCTCGTCGTCCTCGCAGGTACGCGGCAAGAAGCCTGCATGTCCTCGACATCGGGCCAGGTCAGATCGCGACCGCGCTGGCGGAAGTCCCGTAACGAGACCGATGAACTCGCGCCAAATACTCTGAAGGATGTCGGGTGATGGACGTTGACGCTCGAGCCGTGGTTCCGCGATGGGCTTGCTGGCCAGCTGCTGATAGGCCGTTCCAGGTATCGCGGCGGACAAGGCGATTGTCCGGCTCTCAGGTGGTGGGTTCTAGTCAACGTCGCAACGCTAATGGTCGCCTGGTCGCCCGGCCGGCGCGTGGTGAGGCCGCCTGCTGGCGGTGTCTGGGCCGGATCATGGACAATCCTCCTAGCCTGGTAGCGGAAGGAGCGGACGTGGCTGAGGCGCCGGTCACTTTCTCCGGTCTGCTGCGCAGATTGCGAGCTGGCTCCGGGCTGACGCAGGAGGAGCTGGCCAGTGCCGCGAAGCTGAGCCGCCGAGCGGTCAGCGACCTGGAGCGGGCGGTGGCGACCACTCCGCAGAAGGACACTGTGCGGTTGCTTGCTGATGCGTTGCATCTGATCGGGCCGGAACGGGCCCAATTCGAGATGGTCGCGCGGGGCCGTCCGCTGCAGGGCGCGTCCGAGACCGCTGCCGCGATGCGGTCACTGCCGCGGGACGTGGCCTCGTTCACCGGACGGCAGCGGGAACTTGAGCGGCTGGCCCAGGCCGCGGCGGGTGCGGGCGGCGGGGTGAGCATTCACGCGATCGGCGGGATGGCAGGGGTCGGTAAGACCGCGTTCGCGGTGCGCGCCGGGCACGAGCTGGCGGAAGTGTTCTCCGATGGGCAGATCTTTGTCTTGCTGCATGGGCACACGCCAGGCCGTCAGCCGACCGATCCCGCTGATGCGTTGGCCGGCCTGATGCTGACGATCGGGGTTCCGGCCGGGCAGATCCCGGCGGACGTGGAAGCACGGATGGCGCTGTGGCGAGACCGGACCGCGGGCAAGCAACTGCTGCTGGTGCTCGATGACGCGGTCAGTAGCGAGCAGGTCCGGCCGCTGCTGCCCGGCGGCGGCGGCAGCCTGGTTCTGGTCACCAGCCGCCGGCACCTGTCTGCGCTGGACGACGTCACCGCGATCAACCTGGACGTCCTGCCGCCCGGCGAGGCCGTCGCGCTGCTGGTCCGGCTGACGGGCCGGGCCGGGCTGAGCCCGGACGACCCGGCGCTACCCGAGATCACCCGGCTCTGCGGGTACCTGCCGCTGGCGATCGGGATGGTGGCCCGCCAGCTGCGCCATCACCCCGCCTGGTCGGCGGCAGGGCGGGCGGCTGAACTGGGCGCGGCGGTAGACCGGCTCGAGCTGATAGCGACCGAGAACCTGTCGGTGGCCGCCGCGTTCGACCTGTCGTATGCGACGCTCGCCTCAGATCAGCAGCATCTGTTCCGCCGGCTGGGCTTGCACCCAGGCGCTGACATTGACGTCTACGCTGCCGCCGCGCTGGGCGGCACCGGCCTTGCCACCGCCCGCCGGGGGCTGGAAGGCCTGTATGACCAGCATCTGCTCACCGAGCCGGCCCATGGCCGGTACCGGATGCACGACCTGATCCGCGAACACGCCGGCGCCCTGGCAGGACGGGAAGACTCCGAGGCAGACAGGGCCCAGTCCACTGGCCGGCTGCTGGATTACTACCAGCACGCCGCCGGCCGCGCCGAAGCCCTCATAGCGCGCCAGACCCGGCCGGCGCGTGCCAGCGCCGACTGCGCGGTCTCCGCCGTTCCCGCCCTTGGCGACACCGAGCAGGCGCTGGACTGGGTGCGGGCCGAGCGCGCCAGCCTGCTCGCCTGCCTCGACTACGCCACCCGCAGCGGCCAGCACGCCCGCGTCATCGCACTCACCGCCGGCATCGCCGGCCTGCTGCGTCGAGATGGCCCACGGGCCGACGCCATCCCGCGGCACGCCGCCGCCATCGAGGCAGCGCTGCATCTCGGTGACCGGGTCGGTCGGGCCAACGCCCTTCACAACCTCGGGGACATTCGGTGGCTCACAGGCGATTACCCGGCCGCGGCCCAGGCCCTCAAGCAGGCACTGGGTATCTACCGTCAACTCGACGACCTGCTCGGCCAGGCCAACGCACTCCACTACCTCGGGATCGTTCGGTGCCTGACCGGTAATTACCCGGCTGCGGCCCAGGCCCAAGAACAGGCCTTGTACATCTACCGCGACCTCGGCGACCGGCACGGCCAGGCCAATACTCTGACCGAGCTAGGGGCTGTCCGGTATGTGACTGATGAGTATCCCGCAGCGGCCCAGGCTTTGGAGCGGGCACTGGCAACCTACCGAGAAATAGATGACCGGCGCGGCCAGGTCAACGCCCTGAACTATCTCGGGGCCGTGCGGTGGCTGACGGGCGATTACCTGGCTGCGGCGCAGGCACATGAACAAGCGCTGGTGATCTGCCGTTACTTCGGCGACCGGCTCGGCCAGGCCAACGCCCTCCACTACCTCGGGGCCGTCCGGTATGTGACTGGCAATTATCCGGCCGCTGCCACGGCCGAAGAGCAGGCGCTGGAAATCTACTGCGACCTCGGTGACCGACGCGGTCAGGCCAACGCACTCCATCAGCTCGGGATCGTTCGGCGGCTGACTGGTAATTACCCGGCCGCCGCCCAGGCCCAGGAGCAGGCGCTGGGCATATTCCACGACCTTGGTCAGCGGCTGGGCCAGGCCAACGCACTCCACCAGCTGGGGATCGTACGGCGGCTAACCGGCGATTACCCGGCCGCCAGCCGGGCCCAGGAGCAGGCGCTAGGCATCTACCGTGACCTCGGCAGCCGTTCTGGTGAGGGCGAGACGCTCAACGAGCGCGGGACGCTACACCGACATAGCGGTGAACTCGCGCGAGCGGACAAGTGCTATCAACAAGCCCTGGAACTGGCCCGCGCCGTCGGCAGCCCCAGGAACGAGGCTGCAGCACTGGTGGGCCTCGGCCGTTGCGCCCTGGCCATCGGGCAGGACGTCTCGGCCAGGCACCTAATGCGGCAGGCCATGCAGATCTTCCAGCGGATCGGCGCAGCGGACGCTACGGACCTACAGCCCGACGTCCACGCTCTCAGCCCTGTCGAGCCCGCGCTTTGAGACAAGCCATCTGACCGGCTCACTACCGTGCGTCCCGCGCGTGAGTCGTGATCGGCTTCCGGCCGCCGGGTCGTCCCTCGCTGAGTTATCGACAACGGGTGGCGGCACGTGGCTGAGTCATGTCTGTCCTGGATGGACGCGCAGAAATCCTGACTCACCTCGAATAAGCGGTCGCGGGCTGTGTGGCCGATCAAGGCGGTCAGTTCTGCACACGGTTCTGCCTGTTCAGTGCGTGACGGCGCTGTTTGGCTGAACGGAGAGTGGTAAGCGACCGGTGCGTGGCGTGCTGCGCGCAGCGGGCTCCGAATTCGACAAAGGACGCATGCGATGAACTTCCTCACGACCGCGGGGCCCGCACGGCTGCGCCTCATTTTCCCCGCTGCCGCGATCGCCCTGGCGGGGCTACTTGCGGCGGCCTTCGCGGGCAGCCCGGCCAGCGCGGCCTACACCGGCAGGCTCAGCTGGACCGGGAAGACCAAACCCGTCATCGTGATGGAGCACGGCGCGTGGGCCGACTCCTCCAGCTGGGACCAGGTGATCCGGATCCTGACGCACGAGGGGTTCACCGTATACGCGCCGCCGGATCCTCTGCGCGGCCTGGCCAGCGACTCCGCCTACCTGCACGACTTCCTCACCGAGAACGCGGCGCTGGCCGGAAAGACGGTCGTGCTGGTCGGTCACTCCTATGGCGGGGCGGTCATCACCGACGCCGCAGTCGGCGACCGGGAGGTGAAGGCGCTGGTCTACGTGGACGCGTTCATTCCGGCCGAGGGCGAGTCGATCGGCGCGCTTCTGGCCAGGCCTCAGGGCGCCGGCTCGTGCATCGGCGGCAACCCGGCCGCCGTCTTCGACCCGGTACCGTTCCCCGGCGCTCCGGCCGGCGACATCGACCTTTACCTTCAGCCGGACAAGTTCTCCGGCTGCTTCGCCAGCGGCCTCAGCGCCAGCCAGGGCGCCCTGCTGGCCGCCACCCAGCGGCCGCTGGCCTCTGCTGCCGTCACCGAGGTCTCCGGCACGCCGGCCTGGAGGACCATCCCGTCCTGGGCCGTGGTCGGCACTGTTGACAAGGTCATCACGCCCGCGCTACTGACCTTCATGGCGCGCCGGGCCCATGCCCGCATCACCGACGTGAGCGCCGGCCACCTATCGCTGATCACCAAGGCCGCAGTCGTCGCCAGGGTGATCGTCAGGGCCGCCCGGGCAACAAGCTGACACCAAGCCAGGCGGTCACCGGCCGCAGGTAGTTGCGCCGGAGGCGTTCGTCGCCTCAGTCACATGACTGAAGCCTGCGATGCGAGTGCGGGCGACGATCACACGGAACCGGTTAGAGCACGGAGAGGATCTCACGACCATGAGCAGCACAGACCGCACCCCCGTCGTCTTTATCCACGGACTGTGGCTCCACGCCACCTCGTGGGCAACGTGGGCCTCGCTGTTCGGCGACGCCGGCTACGAGCCGATCGCCCCCGGATGGCCCGGCGACCCTGACACCGTCGAAGCCGCCCGTGCCAACCCTGAAGCACTAGCCGACCACGGCATCAGCGAAGTCACCGACCATTACGCGAAGATCATCGAACAGCTGCCCGCGCCGCCCATTCTCGTCGGGCACTCCTTTGGCGGCATGATTGCCGAGAAGCTGCTTGGCGAAGGCTACGGGGCCGGCGCCATCGGCATCGATGCCGCCCAGATCAAGGGCGTGCTGCCGCTGCCGCTGTCGTCGCTGCACTCCACGCTGCCGGTATTCAGGAATCCAGCCAACAAGCACAAGGCCGTCGCGCTAACAGCCGAGCAGTTCCGCTACAGCTTCGGCAACGCCATCGGCGAGGAGGAGTCTAACGAGCTCTACCAGCGGTGGGCCATCCCCGCGCCCGGACGCCCTCTCTTCGAGGCCGCGGCCGCCAACTTCGAGCTGCACTCTCCGGACAAGGTCAACACGCGCAACGAGAATCGCGGGCCCCTCCTGCTCGTCATGGGCGGCCGCGACCACACGGTACCCGAGGCCATCTCCAAAGCGACCCTCAAGCTGTACCGGCATTCACGTGCAACCACCGAGCTGACCGAGTTTCCGGACCGCGGACACTCCCTGACCATCGACTCAGGCTGGCGCGCCGTTGCCGACCAGTGCCTGGCCTGGCTCGACGAGCAGGGCTTGTAAGCACCGAGTACCTCATCGAGGGCGCCCACATCAAGACAACCTGGAATCCAAGGCTGCCTGCGGGTAAGGGGCCGCTCTTAGACGCGACAGGTGCCCCGGCCTTCCTGGTGGTACACATCCAGCGACCGGCAACGAGGCACGGACATACGAATCGCAAACCGACAGAATTCCTGCAGCAGAAGGAGAAGCTATGGATCCTACGACAGCTACATCGGATGCAGATGCTGCCGAGTTCCTGGAGTTCCTCGAGCGGTGTCATGACGCTCTCAGGCAGCACACCGGCGGCAACCCGCGGCCCTATCTTGAACTGTGGTCACACGCTGGCGACGTATCGCTCATGGGAGGAGTGGGCGGTCACCAGGTCGGTATTGAGGATGTAAGCGAGCTCCTGGCCGCAGCAGCCAAAACGCTCAACTACGAAACCTGGAGCGCCGAGAACCTAGCCACCGGCTTCGACAATACGTACGGTTTCACAGTCGAGCTTGAGCGGCTCACTCGGCACATGCACGGTGAGACGGAGGAAATGAGGCTGAGAGCGACGTCTATCTACCGGCGCGAGGACGGCTTCTGGAAGGTAGTCCATCGCCACGGTGACAGCCTGATGACCGTCGAAATCGACCCACAGGGCAGACGCTGAGACCACCGAAATGACTTTCTGAGCAACGTCCAGAAGGCTTGCGCTCGGGCGCCGAACCACCGTGAACGCATGCCGACAGTGCCGGAAAGTGTGTTGGGGGCAACCCCTCGAGTCCGAATCTCGCATCCTCCGCCATCCTGACCAGCAGCAACGCGAGCTGCAGGGTCGGCGACCAGCGCAACCGAACCTGCTGTGGTGGATGTACGGGGCGTACGCCTGGCTTACCAACACCCGGCCGCCGGTGCAGACTGCCGAGCGGCTGCTGCTGCTGGTCGGGATGGCCGGGTTCCTGGTCGTCGGGCTTGCCATCCCGCGCGGGTTCGGCAGCTACGGCCTGGTGCTCGGCCTGGGCTACCTGGTGGTGGTGGCGCAGGTGAGGATTCCTTCTGACCGGCCGCCGACGCCGCCCGGCGAGATGCTGCTTGAGGAGTTCATCAAACCGCTGGGAATGACTCAGGCAGAGCTGGCGGAGCGGATCGGCGTTTCTTATGTGCGGCTCAATGAGATTGTCAACGGCAGGCGTGGTATCACGCCCTCGACAGCGTTGCGGCTGGCCAAGGCGCTCGGGACCACTCCCCAGTTCTGGCTTAACGGCCAGCTCGCGCTTGATCTGTACCAGGCATCCCACGACGAGGAGGAACTCCGGCAGTTGGAGCGGATCGAGCCGGTTTCACTGTGAACGTCGGTCAGCAGTGTCGGAAAACGTGTTGGGGGCAACCCCGGCAGAGTTCGAATCTCTTATCCTCCGCCAGGCTGATTGGGATGAAACCCGCGGCGTCGTTGAGCCGAGGCGCCTGCTGCCGCCGTCGGTCTAGCTGACGACGGCGATAGCTACGCCGAGCGCGGCGCAGTTCTCTCAATGACCTGACCATCAGCGACGGCGTATTGGATGAGGGCCGTCCTGCCAGCCCCATCGCGCTGCTCATCCGGTCCAAGCGGCGATATGACGGTCGTTGCCCAGATAGAGATCCCGCCGGTCCGGAGGCGCCGTGCCCGGCGCATGCTGGCGAGGCCAGCCAGTGCGGCTATGCCGCCCCCGAGCGCGACCCATACTCCGATCACGATCAGCATCTCGTCCGGTCGGCGTGCTACGCCAGCTGGCGGGGCACCCGAGTCAGCACCATCACTGCCGTAAGCGGGCAGCGACTATCACCTAACGACAATAACCGGGGCAGCGGACCACGTTACCGTTACCCTGGTGCGGTCTCGCCCCCACGCATTGCGGCATGTCGGCACGACGGTTTACCCGAAAAGATTCCTATTTGCCTGGTCAGCAAAGGTCTGTG
The DNA here is from genome assembly GCA_963787665.1 of uncultured Actinomycetota bacterium. GTDB lineage: Bacteria > Actinomycetota > Actinomycetes > Streptosporangiales > Streptosporangiaceae > JAJYUU01. The sequence goes on along the minus strand of CAWBDZ010000011.1, from coordinate 210,571 downwards.
CGCATTCAGAGGGTAACGATGCCCGCGGTATCAGCCCGGCCGATCGCCGGAGTGCAGACTTAGGGCCAAGACGGTCTGGCGCGACGCAGGCCGCGGCGTGTCACGAGCGGAGATGAGGACGTGAGCCCCATATCGCGCGGCTTCCATGGCCGCCGCAGTCCGGTCGCGGAAGAAGGCCGGGTACCGCCGGGCCAGTACGTGACCAGCGACTTCCCGGTGCTGTCGGCCGGCCCAACACCGCACACCCGGCTGGAAGACTGGTCGTTCTCCATCAAACAGGACAACCAGGTGCTGAAATCCTGGAGCTGGTCTGAGATCCACGCGCTTCCCGCCAGGAACGTGACCGCGGACATCCACTGCGTGACCCGGTGGTCGAAGCTGGACACCCAGTGGGACGCGGTATCGGTGGATGATTTGCTGGCAGCCACCGGGCAGGATGCCAGCTACGTGCTGGCGTTCTGCGATGGCGGCTACACGACGAACCTGCCGGTCGCTGACGTCACCGGCGGCCAGGCTTGGGTCGCCTTCGGCTTCAACGGTGAGCCACTCCAGCCGGAGCACGGCGGTCCGGCGCGGTTGCTTGTGCCGCACCTTTACTTTTGGAAGAGCGCGAAGTGGGTGCGCGGCCTGGAGCTGCTTGATCACGATGAGCCGGGTTTCTGGGAGACCTACGGCTACAACATGTACGGGGATCCATGGCGGGAACAGCGGTACGCGGGCGACTGACATGGCAGACGGCGACTGTCGGGGCGGTGACCTGGGAGACGCCCTCAGTCCGCAGCGTCAGCTTGGACGTGCCCGACTGGGCCGGTCACCGGGCGGGCCAGCACCTGGACGTGCGGCTCACCGCCGAGGATGGTTATGTTGCAGCGCGGGAATACTCGATCGCCTCGGCGCCGGGAGAGGCTGTCGCGATTACGGTGGAGCGGCTGGCAGACGGCGAGGTCTCGCCGTATCTCACCGATGAACTCCGGCCCGGCGACGAGCTTGAAATACGCGGGCCGGTCGGCGGTTACTTCGTTTGGGACCCGTCAGATGAGCAGTCGTTGTTGCTGCTCGCGGGCGGCTCTGGGATTGTCCCATTGCGGGCGATCCTGCGCAGCCGGGCCCGGGCCGGTAGCGCTGTGCCCGCCCGCTTGCTGTATTCGGTCCGCTCACTGCCGGATGTTATTTACCGGGAAGAGCTGGACGGCTACGGCGCGAGTGCGCAAGTCGCCGTTAGCTACGCGCTGACCAGGCAGCAGCCACCCGGCTGGACGGGTTACGCCGGCCGCGTCAGTGAGGCAGTGCTTGCCGAGGTGGCCTGGCCAGCCAGCGAGAACGCGATGGCTTACGTCTGCGGCCCCACCGCGTTCGTCGAAGCAGTGGCCGCGATCATGCTGAAGCTCGGTTATCCGGCGCAGCGCATCAAGACCGAGCGGTTCGGCGGCACCGGCGGAACGGGGGCACAGTGATGGACGCGCTTGACGGGAACGCGATCGGCGGCTTGCTGCAGGAGGTATTCGGCACCGAGATGACCGCCGTGGAGGGGACCTGCGCGACATGCGGCGCGACCGGACCGGTGGCCCAGTTCGTCGTCTACAACAGAGCGCCCGGAACTGCCGTTCGCTGCCGCGTCTGCACCAGCCTGCTCATGGTCATCGTCAGTGCGCGCGGGATGAACTGCGTCGACTTGCGCGGCCTAGCCGCGCTCGGGACTGGCTGACTGCCGCACCGCCTAAGTGCCCGTCTGGTTACCGACCACGCTGGACGCCAGATCGGTGCCCGGGGCTGTGGCCTTCGCGGGCAGCTGGACGCGGGCGCAGCACAAGGTCACCGCTAGCCCTGCCGTCATCGTGGCCCACCAGGCCCACTGGCCATGCCAGGAAGCTTGTGCCGCGGCGGTGAGTGCTGCCGCCGCAACTGAGGTCGCGATTAGGCGTGGCCAGCTCCCGGCCGCCGCGGCGAGCGCTACAGCCAGCACTGGCCACAAGTAATACGCGACCATCACTGGCTCGAAGACACAGCGCAGTGCGAGCGCGACCGCCGCCCACCACAGCACCTGCTGAAGAGTCTGCGCATCCCAGGCCGTGTACCTGGCCGCGCGCCAGCGGCGCCCGGCGCCCAGGGCGCACAGACAGGCGGCGAGGATGGCGATCGTCCTGAACGGTCCGGCTGCAACCGCGCCGCCGCCCAGGTGCGGGGCGAAGGACTCCCACGGAGTCGGATGATCGACGCTCGGCCAGTTGGGCTGACTGGTCACCGCGTGGATCGTCACTGACCAGTTCGCCGCCGCTGCGGCGGCCAGCGGGACCGCGCCGGGCATGGCTGCTCTGGCCAGAAAGCCCGGCACTCGGCGTGGCCCGATGGTCATCAGCACCACCGGCAATGCGAGCAGCACGAGGGGCTGGACGGCGACCGCCGCACCGGCCAGCCATCCGGACCGGCTGGTTCGCTGATCGGCCAGCGCCTTGATCGCGTACAGCAGTAGCCCTATCGCCACCGCGTCTTCCGGGTGGCCCCACAGGACCGCGACGCTGGACAGCGCCGCGCCGCCCGCGGCCGCGAGCAGCGCGCGTTTTGCCTGCGTCGCTCCGGCGCGTTCAGCTAGCGCGTCGGCGGCGACCAGCGCCAGGCCGCACAGCACGATCTCATAAGGCCCGGCCAGCAGCCACGAGACGGGATGGGGGTTATGCGCGCTTTGGGCAGCGAGTGGGACTCCGGCAGCTTCGGTGACAGCGACTATCGGGACCAGGATCACGGCCGCGCCCGGCAGCGACACCAGCCTGGTCGGCGGGGTGTACAACCCGGCCAGGTCCAGGTGTAGCAGCCGGCGCGCTGCCGCCAACGTTCCCCAAAGGTCGTCGGGCAGGGCCCAGGGCAGCTTGCCGGGGTGGCCGCCGAAGGTGGTCGAGATCATGCCGATCGCGACCAACGCCGCTGTAGCGAGCAGCGGCCAACGCCTGCGGACTAGCCACAGCCTTGGAGCGCTCATTGGTACATCCTGCCTGACCACGAGGTGTGCCAGCGTTGGCCCGGGCACTGCCTGTGACCTGGTTGTATAGCAGCGCCGGTAACACGGCCAGAACTTGCGCTGTTATTTCGCCGTTAGGCCGGCCCGGGCATGCTGAACGACCCCGGGCGTGGGCTACCGAATCGCGAGCCCGGCCGGCCACGGCTAGACTGGCCGGCAGACCCCTCGCACGGCGTTCATCCCGCCAACCCCCCCAGGGCCGGAAGGCAGCAAGGGTACGCGGGCTCTGTCGGGTGTGCGGGGGGTCCTTTACCGTCCCGGCGAGCAATCCCGGCGAGGATGAGGTCATGGCAGGCGACGCCCCCAGTCCCGATCAGACCGCTGGCCATGCGGGCAGCCCGCGGTCAGACGTGCCAGCCGCGCCGCTCGCGCTGTACCGCAGATACCGCCCTGGAACCTTCGCCGAGGTCAAGGGCCAGGATCATGTCACTGAGCCGCTACGCCAGGCATTGCGCAGCGGCCGAGTCCATCACGCGTATCTGTTCAGCGGCCCGCGTGGCTGCGGCAAGACCTCAAGCGCCAGGATTCTGGCCCGCTCGCTGAACTGCGAGCAGGGCCCCACTCCGGAGCCGTGCGGGATCTGTGCGTCGTGCGTTGCGCTCGCCCCGGCCGGACCCGGCAGTATCGACGTCATCGAGATTGACGCGGCGTCGCATGGCGGCGTCGATGACGCCAGGGATCTGCGGGAGCGGGCTTTTTACGCACCAGTTGCCGGCCGGTTCAAGATCTACATCATCGATGAAGCCCACATGGTCACGCGGGAAGGCTTCAACGCGCTGCTGAAGCTCGTCGAGGAACCGCCGCCGCACTTGAAGTTCGTGTTCGCCACCACCGAGCCGGAGAAGGTCATTGCCACGATCCGGTCCCGGACGCACCACTACCCGTTCCGCCTCGTGCCGCCCGCGGTCCTGCGCGAGCACCTGGAGCAGATCCTGACCAGCGAGGGCGTGCCGTATGAGCCCCCGGTGCTGCCGATTGTCATCAGGGCCGCGGCCGGCTCGGTTCGGGACGCGCTATCGATCCTGGACCAGCTGATGGCGGGGTCAGACGAGGCCGGCCTCCGATACGACCGAGCCGTCGCGCTGCTTGGCTATACCGACGACCGGTTGCTCGATGAGGTAGTCGACGCGTTCGCGGCCGGTGACGGCGCCGGCGTGTTTCACGCCATCGACCATGTCGTCGAGGCAGGGCACGATCCGCGCAGGTTCGCGGCAGACTTGCTGGACCGGCTGCGCGACCTGATCGTGATCTGCGCGGTTCCGGACGCGGCCTCGACCGGTCTCATCGACGCCCCGTCCGATCGGCTTGACCAGATGAGCGCTCAGGCGGCGGGCTTCGGCCAGGCCAGCCTGACAAGGGCCGCAGAGATCATCAGCGCCGGGCTCGTCGAGATGCGCGGAGCAACCTCGCCACGGCTGCTGCTTGAGCTCATGTGCGCGCAGGTCCTGCTTCCTGCCACGGCCGGAGATCCGGCGAGCCTGGCCGAGCGACTGGACAGCCTCGAGCGCAAGCTCAGCGCGGCGGCCCGGCCAGAGGTCCGCCCGGAACCAACCCGGGGGGACCTAGAGCGCGCCGAGCCGCCGCGTCCAGGCCCGGCCCGACGGGAACCGCCCCAGGCGGCACCAGCGAAACCGGAGTCAGCGCGCGCGGAGCCGGCTCGCGCGGGGTCAGCCGCGCGCGATCAGAGCCGGCCCGCGCCGCCCCGGCAGTCAGCCGCCCCGGCTGACACCGAGACGCTCCGGACTCGCTGGCCGGATGTGCTGGAAGCCGTTCAGGGCAGGAAACGGGTCGCCTGGATGCAGCTCAGCCATGCCAGCGTGGCCTCGTTCGCGGACGGGGTGCTGACCTTGACGTTCGCCCAGGCCGGGATCGAGAAGGGCTTCGTGACCGGCGGCTACGACAAAGACCTCAGCCAGGTGCTCGCCGCTCTATACGGCATAACGCCGCATATCCGGACAGCAGTCGCAGCAACTAGCGATCCGGCCCAGCGCCCCGATAACGGAGCGGATTCCGCAGGCTCGCGGCAAGCCCAGCAGGCCGCGCCGCCGGCCGCACAGGGCGCCGGGGACCCTGCAAGCCAGCCGCGCGCCAGCGCGCGGCCGGCCGGGCCGGGCGCCAGCTCGCGGCCCCGGCCAACGGGTCGCCGTAGCTTGCCTGCTGGCGGTCTGCCGTCCGCGGCCGACGCCGAGCCAGACCCTGCCGATTCGGCAGCGCCGGAGGCGCTGACCGGCACCGACCTCATCGAGCGCGAGCTCGGCGGCCGGGTGATCCAGGAGATCGAGGGGCCATAGCGTGCTGGCCGGCGGGCCGCGACGTGCCCGGTCAGCATGCAGGCCGTAGGCTCGGAAGTCCAGGCCAGCAATCTCAGGAGGTCGCGTGGAGCCAGGTGGCCAGCTCGACATGCAGCAGCTCCTCGCGGCAGCCGCCGCGATGCAGAGCCAGCTGATGAATGCGCAGCAAGAGCTGGCCGACACCGAGGTAGAAGGCACCGCCGGGGGAGGGCTAGTCAAGGCGACAGTCAATGGCCAGGGCGAGCTGGTGGACGTCACGATCGACGCCGCGGCCATCGATTCCGGGGATCTGCAAGAGACCGCGCAGACGCTAGCTGACCTTGTGCTCGCCGCCTATCGCGATGCCTGCCGGGCGGTGGACGAACTGCAGGAGCAGACCATGGCGCCGTTCGCAGCAGGTTTCGGCGGTGCCGGCACCGGCCTGCCCGGGATGCCTGACCTCAGCGGCATTCCAGGCCTGATGGGTCAGCCTGGCTCGCAAGAGCCGCCGGATGATGGAGCAGCCCCTGGTACGCCCGACGACGAGCACTGAGCGAGCCCGGCATGTACGAGGGCGTCGTCCAGGACCTCATCGAGGAGCTCGGCCAGCTCCCCGGCGTCGGACCGAAAGGGGCGCAGCGGATCGCGTTCTACCTGTTGTCCGCCGATCCGGCCGACGTCCGCAGGCTCGCCTCGGTCCTGGTCGAGGTGGTCGAGAAGGTCAAGTTCTGCCGCGTCTGCTTCAACGTCGCAGAAGACGACGAGTGCCGGATCTGCAAGGACGCCCGCCGGGATGAGTCAATGATCTGCGTTGTGGAGGAACCCAAGGACGTCGCGGCGATTGAGAAGATCCGCGAGTTCCGGGGCCGCTACCACGTCCTTGGCGGTGCCATCAGCCCGATTGACGGTGTCGGACCGGACGATCTGCGGATCAGGGAACTGATGGTACGCCTTGCCGACGGGGCGGTTACCGAGATCATCCTGGCCACTGACCCGAATCTGGAAGGCGAGGCAACAGCGACCTACCTCGCCCGGATGATCAAGCCGATGGGGCTGCGGGTGACGCGGCCGGCCAGCGGCCTGCCGGTCGGCGGCGAGCTCGAGTATGCCGATGAAGTCACGCTGGGCAGGGCCTTTGAGGGACGGAGGTTGCTTGATGTCTGAGTCACCGGGCGGGCGGCGGGGATCCCCGCTGAGCAACGGCGGTTCTGCCGATCTGGCGCCCGGCCAGCCACCGGAAGAGTGGCGGCCGCTCGCGGACCGCGTTGCCGGGAATGCGAGGGACTTTCTTGATGGCCTGACCGCAGTAGCCAGGGGCGAGGGCGCCGACCAGACCATCCCGCTATTGCTGCTGGAGATGGCGCAGATGATGCTCGCCGGAGCTCAGCTCGGCGCCAGCAAGGACGTCATCTTGCCCAGCAACTGGGAGCCGGACATTGGCGCCGATCCAGAACTGGATCTGGACACCCTGCGCACGGCGCTGGCTGCCAGGTTCGCTGGCATTGATGACTACGCGGAAATCTTTGACCCCTACGCCGATACTCACGCGACCCCGTTCCGGCTCTCTGATGACCTGGCCGCGGTGGCCGCTGACCTGATTCACGGTCTCAAGCATCACGAAGCCGGCCGGGTTGCTGAGGCTCTGTGGTGGTGGCAGTACTCCTACGTCAACCATTGGGGCACGCATGGCGGGGCCGCGTTGCGTGCCCTGCATTCCGTCGTCGCGCACGCCCGGCTAGACGTGGCAGACGAGCCGGCGGCGCTCTGACGCGGTGCCAGCCTCGATAGACTCGCTTCCGGCCGGTCACCGGCCAGCAGCCGGTCGCGCGTGGGGGGGTGGCCGACCCGACGATCCAGTACGGAGGTGCAGGCGCAGCCGTGGCCCTGGTCGTGCAGAAATACGGTGGATCCTCGGTCGCTGATGCGGACGGCATCAAGCGGGTTGCGCAGCGGATCGTGGCGGCCAGGAAGGCCGGGAACTCGGTCGTCGTCGTCGTGTCCGCAATGGGCGACACCACTGATGAGCTGAGGGACCTGGCTGATCAGGTGAGCCCGAATCCGCCTGGTCGCGAGCTGGACATGCTGCTGACCGCCGGTGAGCGGATCTCGATGGCGCTGCTGGCCATGGCCATTGCCAACCTGGGCCTAGAAGGCCGGTCGTTCACCGGCTCCCAGGCTGGCGTCATCACCGATTCTGCCCATGGCAAGGCGAGGATCATCGACGTCACGCCAGGCCGGATTCAGGCGGCACTCGAAGACGGCGCCATCCCGATCGTTGCGGGCTTCCAGGGCGTGTCGCAGACCACCAAGGACATCACCACGCTGGGTCGCGGCGCCTCGGACACGACCGCGGTGGCGCTAGCGGCCGCCCTGGGCGCGAACTTCTGCGAGATTTATACCGACGTGGATGGTGTCTTCACCGCGGACCCGAGGATCGTGCCCACTGCCCGGCAGCTGCCGCGCATCTCCTACGAGGAGATGCTGGAGATGGCTGCGTGCGGGACCAAAGTGCTGATGCTGAGGTGCGTTGAGTACGCGCGCAGGTACAAGATCCCGATCCACGTGCGGTCATCATTCTCCAGCAGGGAAGGCACCTGGGTGATGGACCCAGAGCCAGCGACGGAAGGCGAGACGATGGAGCAGGCGATCATCTCCGGCATCGCCCAGGACCGGGGCGAGGCCAAGATCACCGTCGTCGGCGTGCCTGACAAGGTCGGCGAGGCGGCTCGGATCTTCCGCGCGATCGCGACGGCCGGGATCAACATCGACATGATCGTGCAGAATGTGTCGGCGGCCGCTACGGGCAGGACCGATATCTCCTTCACGCTGCCGCGCGAGGACGGTCACGCCGGCATGTCGGCGCTTCGGCAGCTGCAAGCCGAGGTCGGATTCGACTCCCTGCTGTATGACGACAGAATCGGCAAAGTCTCTGTTGTCGGCGCGGGGATGCGCTCGCATCCTGGCGTTAGCGCCACCTTCTTCGGCGCGCTCGCCGAGGCGGGCGTCAACATCGAGATGATCTCGACTTCGGAGATCCGCATCTCGGTGGTCGTGGATCGAAACGATGTCGAACTGGCGGTCACTGCCGCGCATGAGGCCTTTGATCTCGCCGACGGGCAGGAGCAGGCTGTCGTGTACGGCGGGACCGGCCGATGAGCGGGGACCTGGTGGGCAGGCCGGTGCTGGCCATCGTCGGCGCTACTGGTGCCGTCGGTACCGTCATGCGGGCGATCGTGTCGGAGCGGGCCGATATCTGGGGCGAGGTGCGGCTCATCGCCTCGGCCCGGTCCGCCGGCCGCCAGCTAGAAGTACGCGGCCAGCAAGTTGAGGTGCGCGAGCTGACTCCCGAGGTGTTCGATGGCGTCGACTTGGCCATGTTCGACGTCCCCGACGAGGTGTCGGCCCAGTGGGCGCCGGTTGCCGCTGCTCGCGGCGTGCTGGTCATCGACAAGTCCGGCGCGTTCCGGATGGATCCGCAGGTGCCCCTGGTGGTGCCTGAAGTCAATGCCGCCGCAGCTGCACACAGGCCCAAAGGCATCATCTCGGTCCCGAACTGCACCACGTTGTCGCTCATCGTCGCGCTCGGCGCACTGCATCGCGCCTTTGGCCTGCGTGAGCTGGTAGCGGCTTCCTATCAGGCGGCTTCGGGCGCGGGCCAGGCTGGCACCGACGCGCTCTACGACCAGCTCGCCGCAGTGGCGGGCAACCGGACGCTTGGCCAGCGGCCCGGCGACATCCGGGCTTCGATCGGCGACGGCGGACCATTCGGTGCCCCGCTCGCGATGAACGTGGTGCCGTGGGCCGGCTCGCTGCGCGATGAGGGCTGGTCCTCGGAAGAGCTGAAGATTCGCAACGAGACGCGCAAGATACTGGGCCTGCCCGATCTCAGGGTAACGGCGACGTGCGTACGGGTACCGGTGATCGTCGGGCACTCCCTAGCGCTACACGCGGTCTTCAGCCGCCGCGTCAGCCGTGCACAGGCGCAGCAGGTACTGCGGGAGGCAGCAGGCGTCAGCCTGGTGGACGACCCGGCCCGCGGCGAGTACCCGACCCCTGCCGACGTGGCCGGCGGCGACCCCACACTGGTCGGCCGGGTGCGGCAGAGCTTGGATGATCCGCGCGCGATCGACCTGTTCGTGACCGGCGACAACCTCCGCAAGGGCGCGGCCCTCAACGCCGCTCAAATCGCCGAGCTGCTGGCGCCGCAACTGGCTAGCGGGCGGCGGCAGCCAGCCGTCGCCCCTTAGCTTCAGGCTGGCGACAGGCGGCTACGCGCTGCGCATAAGCTCGCCGGCGGTGACGGGCACTGGCACGATATTGCCGGACGGCGCAAGCGGGCACGCCCACGCGGGATCGTAAGCACACGACGGGTTATAGGCGAAGTTCAGATCGACGACCAGACAGTCGCCGGCACCGCCGAGGTCAGCGCCCTTCACCGTGTCGAGGACGTACCGGCCGCCCGGATAGGTCACGCCGTCGGACCTGGTGTCCCGGATCGGCACGAATAGCCCGCCGCCGTAGCTCGCGAGCCACCAGACATCCAGGTCACCAACACCGTCGAGGTGCACGACGCCGGCCCGCTCAAACGGAACCGTGCCATCTGTGCCGGTATTCACCTCGATCCGGGCCGGTTCGATGTCGGCATCGACCGACACCACGAACCGCATCGCCGGATCGTATGGAGCTACCGGCACACCCCGGAACCGGACCCGGTTTGCAGCCGGGACGGGCGACTGCGGGTGCGTTGCCAGCAACTCGTTCCGGGCATCCTGCCAGAACTGATGGGCGGCGCCGGGGTCCGGTGACGCCCGGACTGCCGCGTAGATGGCAGCCACCCGGCGCCGCCAGTCCAGCAGTGATGTCGCGGCCGGCGCGCTCATGGGCGCTCCCTAACTGGTCAAGGACGAGGCGCTGCTCGCTCGATCCCATCACGCAGAAAGCTAGCCCGAGGACGCCGACATCGCGCAGGGTAAGGTCCGACAACCCGGCATTGCTGGCGAGCCAAACCACGATCTCGAGCAGCAGGAGTGCGGCCAGGGCAGCCGCCAGCCGATGCGCGATCCCGGCGACCAAGGCAACTGACAGCACCAGGAGCAGCCAGCCATGCGCGAGCACGAGCAGGATGGCGAATGACGAGGCTGTGTGCACGCCGGGCACGTATCCGGTCCACTGCACGGGCTGCACTAGCTCGTGGTAACCGAACCAGGCCAGCACGAGGCCGAGCAGCACCCGGCCTACGGTCGGCCCCCAGCTACTGGCAAACTCGGCGGCGCGGTAAAGCACGCCCGGCCCGGCCGCGGACGCCGACTGGGCTGTGGCAGTAGCGCGACTAGCGCTCGGCCTTCCTGGCCGCATGCGCACTCCGCGGAGCGGTCACTGGACGATCCTCCCGTGCACATCCGTCACGATGACGCCGTCATCTCCCAAGTTATAGTCGGTGTTCCCGGACTCGTCGCCTAGCGAAGCCTCGACCACGTAGACGCGGGCGCCGGCCCGGTAGTAGCGCGGCGCGCCGGCCGCCTGGCCGTTCACTCCCGCGATCACCGAGATGCCGGGGCCTTGCCGGTGCACGGTTACCGTGAGCCCGGTGAGCGCGGCCTTCGCGGCCTGGCTTTGCTTGCCTGGCCACACGAGGAACGAGTACGAAGCGAATGACTGCGAGCTGAGCAGCGGTCCTGGGGATGCGGCCGAGGCCCCCGGACTCGGCGTCGGTCCAGCGGTCGGTCCTGCGGAGCCCGACCCGGGCGCGTGCGATCGGCTCGCTGACGAGTGCGCCGAAGCTGGACTGCCGGTCCCGATGGAGCCGAGAGCGGCCGAGTTACCCCGGGTCGACCAGCCATGCACTGCCAGCAGCGCGCCGGCCACCGCGGCTACGGCGAGCAACGCGAGCCCGCGCGGGCCGGCCGGGCCTGGTCGCTTGCTCATCCGGGTGCCGCCGTATGTCGTGCCATAGTTCCGGCGTCGTCTCGTGATCCGGGCCGTTGGCCGGAGATCAAGCCCGCCTCCGCGACGATCCCGGTGGTGGCGACAGCGGTGTAGCCAGCCTTCCGGAACAGTGCCTCCCACGACTCCATGGAGATCGGGATTTCCTGAACTCGCAGGAGGTAGCGCGCGATGTTCTTCGCGATCCGCCACCAGCCGCCTGGGCCTTTCCTCGCCAAGGTAACGAGCTTCAGCTTGATGATCTCGCGGTCCCGGCTAGAGCCGCCGCGGCCAAACATCATGTCGGCGATCAGGAGCCTGCCGCCGGGCCGGAGCCAGGTAATTGCCGCCTCGACCAGTCGTGCCTTGTCCGGGTCGCGGAGGTGGTGCAGCGCATAACTGGAAACTATGAGGTCAGCGCTGGCGGGCGGCAGATCCAGATCCTCGACTGGCAGCGCTATCGCTTCCAGTGTGGATAGGCCATGACGCCTGGCCTCGGCGCGCAACTGGTCCGCCATGGCGGGGCTGACGTCGATGCCCAGGACGTCAGCGCCGAGCCTGGCTAGCGGAATGCTGATCTGACCGGTGCCGCAGCCCAGGTCGATGACCACGTCACCGGGTCCCACACCGGCGGCTCGCACTACCGCAGCCGTCACCTTGGTCAGGCCGGCTGAGCCGTGTTGGTCCCAGCTCGCGACGCGGCCGGACCACACGCGACGCTGCCGCCGGGTGGTCCGCTGCGTGGCCAACGAGGCCAGCACGCTCGCTGGACGGTTGCGGGCGGCGTGAGAATAAGACTCGGCTCCGGAATCTGATGTCATTCTGGCAGGCTAATCTGCGGGCGACTCGCCACCAAGCCAAAGCAATTCAGATTCGGTGAGAAACTTATGCAGAAACAGTAAAGGAATTCTGCTTCATGAAATATTCATTAAGTTCTCGGCAGATGAATGAAGAATTCGTGAGGATCGCAGCCAGGCCGCTGCCCGCGACGTCATGGCCGAAGATCTCCAGCCGCCGGAAGGCGGTGTGCCCGGTACGATGCCGGGGTGAACCGGCATGCCCGCGGCGGCCGCCCCGGCCGCCGTCCGCGAGTTCTGTTCGCCGCGCTCGTCGCGGTGATTGTCGCTGGGCTCGGAGCCGGGGGTTACCTGGCGGTGCAGGCAATCACGGGTCGTCCGGCAACTGCCGGCTCCACCGGCACGCGGGACAGGCCGACCACGAAGGCATCAGCCTCACCCACCCCGAGCCGCACGCCGCCGCCCCGGCCGCGACCAGTAGGGAAGTTCGGTGACTACCAGGTAGCAGACAAGTCCTACACCTTTACTGAACACGCAACCGCGCACGGAGGGCCCCGCGTCCTGCATGTCACTGTGCATTACCCGATTCTCCGGCCGGCGCTGGCCAGCGGCGGCACGACAGGTGGCGAATTCCCCCTGGTCGCGTTCGCGCCCGGCTACCGGCAATGCGGCGGCAGTTATCGTTACCTGCTGCGCCAATGGGCGAGCGCTGGCTATGTCGTCGCGGCCGTGGATTTCCCGCGCACTAATTGCCACACCGTGAATCCCGATGAGGCAGACCTGTCGAACCATCCGGCCGACATTGTCTACGTCATCAGGCGATTGCTTTCCCTGTCCGCCCAGCCACAAGGGCCTCTATCTGCACTGATTTCGGATACCAAGATCGCCGTAGCCGGGCATTCTGACGGCGGAAATATGGCGGCGGCGATGGCCGGAGCCAGTTGCTGCCAAGATCATAAGATCCGTGCCGCGATCGTGCTAGCGGGTAACGAATGGCCATGGGGTAGCGATAGATGGTTCGCCGGGCACTCCCCGCCTGTGCTCTTCGTCCAGGGCACCGCAGACACGTGGAATCCGCCCCAGTACAGCGCGCAGCTGTACGCGGCAGACGACACGGGAACCCGTTACTACCTTGATCTATTCGGTGCCAATCACTTCACCCCATTTGAGGGTCACGGCGCCCCGGAGCCGATCGTCGCTCGGGTAACGCTTGATTTCCTGGACCGGTTCGTCGCCGGCCAGCAAGGCAAGCTCTTGTCGATGCGGCAGGCTGGCCGCGTCCCCGGCGTCGCCGAGCTCGTCAGCGGGGGGCGGCTGCCTTAGCGCTGTCCTGCCGTCACGCGCCGCCACGCTTCTGTCAGGCGGGCGAAGTCCAGCAAGTGGACGCCACCGCTTGTTGTCAGGCAGGCTGTCGCCCATGGAGCGGGCGTTCACGATAGCCGAAGCGCGCGCGCTCATGCCAGATCTGCTGGCGCACGCTGACCGGCTGATCGAGGTGCGGGCCAGCCTGGTAGAACTTCAGCTGGCGCTCGCGGAAGGCCAGCCCTCACTCCTTGGGGGCTTGCCTGAAGCTAAGGCCTGCCAGGCTCAGCTGAGCGAGCTTGTCAGCTGGTTCAGTGCCGAGGGCCTTGAGCTGAAAGGCATCGCGCCGCTGTTGCTCGACTTTCCGTCCGAGCTGAACCGCGAGCCGGTCCTGCTGTGCTGGCTGGAAGGCGAACGTGAGCTCGGGTGGTATCACAAGCTGGCGCATGGCTTCGCCGGCCGGCGAAGGCTCGGCTGACGATGGTGACGATCCGGCGGGCCACGACGGCAGACGCGGCCCCGATTGCCGAGATCCACGTGGGCTCGTGGCGTGAGGCATATCGCGGCCTGATCCCGCAGGAGTACCTGGACGGGCTCGACATCCCGCAGCGAGTAGTCATGTGGCAGCAGATCCTGGCATCGGTGCGGTGGCCTTCGGGCGGCGTCCTCGTTGCCGAGGACGACCGCGAAGTGGCAGGGTTCGTCAGCTTCAGCCCTTCCGGCGATGACGACAAGGGACGTAGCCCGATCGGCGAGATCAAGGCGATCTACCTGGCGCCCACGGCTTGGGGCAAGGGTCTCGGCCGAGAACTGATGATTGCTGCGCTGGCCGGCCTCCGCGCGGTGGGTTCCGCGCAGGCGACGCTATGGGTGCTCGCGAGTAATCAGCGGGCGTGCAGGTTCTACGAGGCGGCCGGGTTCAAGCCCGATGGCGCTGTCAAACTTGACGACAGTCGCGGTTTCGTGCTGCGGGAAGTCCGTTATCGCCGGCTTATCGCCTGATCCCCGGAGTCGTTGTTGACTTGGGTGTCGCGACCACGACACCTCGATCAACAACGTCGCAGCCAGCTCATGTCCGGGATGGCGAGCCCGCCCCGGCATCGGCCGAGAGTTGGCCAGCGTAAAGCTGCCTCATGACGCGGCGGCGCTCGGCATCCTCGAGGCCGTCGATGAACAGCTCGCCGCGCAGGTGCGCGGTCTCATGCTCCAGGCAGCGGGCCAGCTCGCCGGTCCCCGCGACGGTGAGCGGCTCGCCGTGCAGATCGACACCCTCGACCACGGCGCTCGCGGACCGGCGCCGGTCCGCAACGACTCCGGGAATGGACAGACAGCCCTCAAGACCCTCTTGCGCGCCAGCCTGGTGCACGATTGTCGGGTTGACGACGTAACCGAATTGGCCATCTACGTTATAGGAGAACGCGGCGAGGCCGGATCCGATCTGGTTGGCGGCCAGCCCGGCCCGGCCCGGCTCCCGCACGGTGTCCAGCAGGTCGGTAATCAGCTTGGCCAAGGCGTCGTCGAACCGCGTAACCGGTTCGCAACGGGTTCGCAGGATCGGGTCACCGAGATAGCGCAGTTCCCTGATCGTCACCGGGCGGTCTCGCCGTCGCGGGTGAGCTTGCCGACCTGATCGAGCACCAGCCGGTGCCAGTCGAGTTCGGCCTGGATGCGGAGCCGGGCATGCTCAACGACAAGGTCGTCGGCTACTGTCTGGTCCGGCCAGGCGCGCTCACGCTGGTGTTCGAGCTGTGTCGCGTGCGCAGATAGCACTCGCAGCCGGTCGTCCATGTATCCGCGCAGCGTTTCTTCGGCTAGCTCAGCACTCATGGACAGGGCGAGGTCTACGGGATCGGGCTGCATCCGGATGGCCTCAAATGCCTCCGCCCGCAGCACGCGAAGCTCACGCTGGCCCTCGGCCGTGATCGCGTACACGGTCCGGGCCGGCAGCTGGCCGTCTTGCTCGGTTCGCACTGGCTCTATCAGCCCATCGGCCGCCAGCCGGTGCAAGGCGCTATAGAGCGAGCCGGGCTGTACGTCCGACCACTGCTGCGTTCGGTCGATCCGGGCGTCGCGGCGAAGCTGGTGGCCGTACATGGGGCCATGTTTCGCGAGGGCGCCGAGGACGAATAGGCGCGTCGGGTTCACATACGAAGTAAAACAGGAGTGCTCAAATTTGACTAGCTGGGACGAGGCCTTCGCAGGGCTCGGAATGTCGCTCGTTCGCAGAGCCGAATGTCATCCAGGCCGCATAGCCCAGGAAAGCCACGCCAGCGATCAGGAAGCAGTTGGCAATCAGCGTCACCACCCAGTGGAAGCCCGGCTCGCCGGGTCCGCCCGGGTGCGGTGTCCACCACATGGGTGCCAGCACGAACAGCACGTACCCGCAGGCCGCCGCGATCCTGGCACGGCTGCCGCCACGCAGGAGGACCGCGAGCGCAGGCAGGATCCAGACCCAGTGATGGGTCCACGAGATCGGCGACACCAGCAGGCCGGTGGTGCCAGTTACAGCCGCAGCGCCGAGCCAGTCGCGCCGGGAGGCCAGGACGGCGGCGGTGGCCAGGCCGCACGCACCGAGGATGACCGGTATGAGGATGTACCAGCCGCCGACGTGATTTACCCCGCCCAGGAGGCGCGTGGCTGCGGCGTACGGCGATTGATTGCTGATGTACGGCGCGCTGACCCGCTTGGTGTCGTCGAAGAGCCGGGTCCAGTACAGACGCGACGCGCCCGGGTTCACCAGATATCCGACCACGCCGCAGCAAGCGAAGGTCGCGATCGCGATCAGCGCATCCTTGAATCGCCTGGTGATCAGCAGCAGGACGATGAAGATAGCCGGTGTCAGCTTGACGGCAGTAGCGATGCCGATACCGATGCCGGCCGGCTTGCCGCGGGACACGCGGGTGATATCTGCGAGCACGAACGCAAGCAGGAACAGATTGACCTGGCCCAGGTACAACGTGTGATACATGGGCTCGAGCACGAAGCCCGCCGCCACCAATGCCAGGATGAGCATCCTGGTTGGCCGGTATCCGGCCAGCTTCACGGTAGTAACGCAGGCCCAGGCCAGCGCCGCGACGCAGGCCAGTTCCCAGCACATCCTGACAACGAATGCAGGTACCGCGGTGAGCGGCGTGAACACCACTGCCGCGAACGGCGGGTAGGTGAACCAGTTCGCATGAGCCTGAACGTGGTACAGGCGCAGGCCGTGCAGGACCTGGTGCCCGCCCCAGAGATAGATGTTGAGGTCGAACGGCTGGTAGACGGCGGCGAAGCCAATGACCAAGCCGAGTTCCAGCGCGAGCACGGTGTAAATGGCGCGTCTGATCCGGCGGTCCTCTAGCCATGGCCAGTTCGCCACCTGCTCGGTCGGCTCGCCCCTAGCGGGTTCAGGCCGCCGATCGGGAGCCGCCGCCTCGCTCGGCTCGCCGTCATCGCGCGGCTGCAGTCGGCGATTACGGCAGAACGGCAAAACGCCGCCGGGGATCATCAGCGCGTCCTCACGGTCTCGGGTGCGGCGCCGCCGCATCTCCTCTAAAACTGCCGGTGCCTGCCTGGAATTTCGTCACGCCAAGGGACCCGTGACGGTCATACCTGCGAGCCACGCGCACCCTTGAGATTTCATACCCAGGCATGACGACGCGGGCTATCGGCCCGGCTGCGAGGGCGATCCTCGTGAGCACGGCACAAGCCTGCCTGCGGGTTGCTAAACCGGCCAATCGGGGGAGCCCCTAATGCCACCCTGATATCAGCCCGCACCGTGTCAGGGCCGCCCCGAATGGGCAGACAGGCACCGGGTAGGCCTTGCCGCGTCGCTGACGCAGCCAGACGATGGGAGTACCTCCGATGGATTGGTGGAGCGTGAGCGTTGAGGCCCGAAGCGATGGGATGGGCCTGATCGACGATGACGCGCTGGACAAGCTCTTGGATCTCATGCAGCCTTACAGCGGAGGCGTCATCGTCGGGGCCGAGCCACCTCGGTGGAGTGCCACCATCAGCCTCGAAGCGGAAAGCGCCGCCGAGGCTGTGGCGGAAGGCGTCAGGGTTGTGACGACGCTGGCCACCGATGCTGGCCTGGCACTCTGGCCGATCGCGCGTGCCGAAGCGATCCGAGCGGACGTGCTCGATGACGACCTGCCTGCGCCGCCAACTGGGTAGCCGCCAACTGGTTAAGCGACATCCATGCGCACGAGCATCATCAGTCCGGCAGACCTGGCTTTCGCGCCAGGCAACTGGAATGTGTGTGCGATCGGCTCGGACCGGCGGAATGGCGGCTGATAGCGTGGTCGGCACGCTGCCGCGACCTCGGGCAATCGCTGCCCAGTCCCGCTGTGAGCCTGCCAAGGTCATTTACGGACCCGGCCGCGGCAGCGTACCCGTGATTTGAGACGCTCTTGGTACGCGTCCGGTTTACACCGGTTCACTTTGAACGGCGACGATTTCGTGGAGCCTGGGCGTCATTCGGTCTGCAATACCTTGGGATGTGCCCTGATCGCTGGCTATCCGGGCCCGCCGTAGGCCGCATCCGCTGCCAGCGCTGACATGAGCCTGCGCATGCGGTCGGTTACCTCCTCCACGCACTGCGCGATCAGCACTACCCGGCCGTCGGCGCCGACGACCGGCGCATTCACCGCACCCCAGTACCGCCTGGCGAACTGGCCCGGACTGCCCGGCATCTCCATGTCATACTTCTGGAACTCCATGGCGTCAGGCTCACCCGTGGCCTGGACCCGGCGCAGCGACGCCAGCGAGTTGCGCACCCCGGTTACGTTGGGATCTGACGGATCGTCGGGGAAGGCGTCGAAAACGTTGCGGCCCAGCAGTTCGTCCCGCGTCCGACCAGTCGTCCGCAGCAGCGCCAGATTCGCGTCGGCTACGGCGAACTCCGGCGTCAGCAGCAGGACTGGTATCGGGAGCTGGCGGAACACTGCCGCGTAGTCGATTTGCGGCCCGGTCATCACTTCTCCCCCCAGTTTGTCCATCTGCCATTCCCGCGCTGCAGAGCCTGAACCCGTCCCTGGCCGGACGTCACCCAGAGCCTTCATCAACCCCAAGTCCGTACACATCGACCCAGGCGGCGGCTGTGGTGGCCTGGTCGCCGCGGCCGTCGTCGTCGTGGCCGTAGGCGCGCCGCTGTGGTTTTGCTCGCGCGCGAGATCCTGGGCGAGCGCGCGCCGAAGCCGGTCATCGCCAGGGCAGGCACCGGCAATCCCGGTGGCGGCCCAGCAGCCGGAGCATCAGGTCATCATCAACAGCCAGCCGCCCGCCATCGGGCACCAGCACCTGCATCTGCACGCCGTCACCGCGGCCGACGTGGCTGCCATCGTCGCGCTCCAGCAAGGCGAGCACCAACCCGCCATCGAGGAGAGCAACTGATCACCGTGACTGTCGTCGCGGCGCCGCCTGACCGGCGGGTTCCGGGTCGGCCACCAGCTCTAGCGCACCTAGCGCAGGAACAGCCCCGACGGGATCTATGCCAGGCGGGTCTTCCGTTGCGCCGCGAGCAGATCGTCACGGCCGGGACCTGTCCATACGGCCGCCATGACCGGCACGCTAACCCCAGTGTCACCCGGGGCCCAGCGGCCAATGCACCGTCTCGGGCTCGTCGTGTAGTCACAATTAGACCACTGACTCGCAGAGGTCCATTTAGTTGCCATTCCGCAAATACTCGCCAGTAGGGTGCCATACTGCACACGGCACCATCAGGTGCGGTCTATGCCCCGCTAGCCTTCCCCCCAAGGCTGGCGGGGCGCTTTTGGCCGTTCCGGGCATCGCTACCAATACCGGGTCACGGCATTCACGCCGGTAAACCACTGTCCCGCCAGAAACGTCCATCACTCATGATCCGCTGGATCCGGGCCGGTCGATCGCCGTAACCGTGACCGGCCTCTGGATCGCGAATGCCCTGACCGCCCACTTCGGGATCACGTCCTCGATCGTGAGCTCGGCATCCGCCGATCCGCGGAACATGCACGCGTCCACCCCGCCAGTGTCCGCCGACGCTCGCGCCGTACCCCAATATCTCCGGTGAAGCCGGCCGGATCGGCGGCCACGTACACCGGCAGCGCAATCCGCGCGTCCTATCTCCAGCCCACGCAAACCGGAAGGCAGCCACCTGGATGAAGGCCGTCGCCCTGCTCGTCACTGCCTCAGCAGTCGCCCTGCTCGGCGGATGTGGCACAGCGTCGCCGCCGGGCAACATCAATGCGGCTGCGACGAGTCCGGCTGCGACGACTCCGGCTGCGACGACTCCGGCAGCGCCTGCCGCGATCATCGTGCCAGCAGTACCCTTCACCGCAGCCGCGGTGAAGGCGGCCGCGGAAACCTACTTCAGCCTTTACGCCGCCGGGCAGTACGCCGACGTCTACCCGATGATCGCCCCGGCCGCCCGCCACGCTATCCGCGAGAAAGCCTGGACCGGCCTCCACGACAAATGCCGCCCGACGACAGCAAACCTGACCTACAAGGTCACCCACCCGATCCTCGCCGGCAAGACCGCTGTCGTCACTGTCGGCTACGCGGGGGGCGCCTCAGCGCTCGGTAGTGAGCAAATCACCTTCAAGTACGTCGATGACAGGTGGTACTACCAGCCATCCGACCTGAGCATCTACCGGCATCACGACCTCGCCCAGGCGCTCGCCGCAGCCAAGGCCGCTGGCGTCTGCTGACATGAGCGGCCAGGCGTCGTGGTGGTCCAGTCAGACGACCTCGCCGCACGGGCTGGCGCCATTAGCTGCCGAGCCGGCTTCGTCTCGCAGCGCCTTCTCTATCTCCATGATCTCGCCGAGCACGAGCTGGCGCAGCGTCGCCACGGCCCGGCGCGTGCTGCGTACCGCATTTGGGACGCCCGCCTGACGCCCGACACGAAGGAGGCCCGCCCATCATGACGAGAAACAGGCCTCTGACCTGGTCGGGGTGGGGAGATTTGAACTCCCGGCCTCTTCGTCCCGAACTAGCGGCAACGCTGGGATGTTGGCCGCCGTCCCAGCTAGCGGCGGCTGCTACTGGACGTGCAAGCCGGTCACCGTGAGGGGCCGTTGCTGTAGTTCGCTGCTGTACCCGCCCGCCCGACTCCCTGCTTGCAAAGATCGTAGCCACCCATCTCTGACGTGGCCTCTCGCTGGTGGGCCTGGGGCTGGGCTCTCCGTGAGTGACTGCGATTCACCAGTCGCTGCCACCCGATCGGGCACGCAACGGGCAACGTCGACCTGCCGTAGGGCCGGGGGCACAAACTCGTTGCGCCGTCTTCAGGATGTGCCGATGATAGGCACCGATGAGCGCTGTGTTGATCACCGGCAGTGCCGGAGCCGGGAAGTCCGCAGTTGCCACCGTGCTGGAACGGCGGGGCATGGCCTGCATCGACGACGATGAGGACCCGTTTCTTTCGCGGTTCGTCGACCTGACCGGTGCGGTGGTGGCAGAGCCCGACCAACCGGACTCGGCCTGGCTCTCCCGGCATCGGTGGGAATGGGACCCGGCCCGGCTCGACGAACTGATACGCGCCACGGAACCCGGCACGCTGTACCTCTGCGGAGGCGCAGACAACCAGCTGGAGCTGGCCGATCGCTTCACCCAGGTGTTCTTGCTGGAGATCGACGAGCCCACCATGCTGGCCCGGCTAGATGCGCGCCAGGACGACGAGTGGGGCCGAGCCGGGGACTCTCGCGAGTACATACGCCGCCTCCTGCCCGGATACCAGGATCGCCTTCGCGCCTTCGGGGCGGTGGCCATCGACGCCAGACAGCCCCTCGACCAGGTGGTGGACGCAATCCTCTCCCGCACCCTGCCTAACCCGGCCGCAGGTCAAGCTCGGACAGCTCCTGCTTTGCCCCCGTCCTCCTCGTAGGCGCCAAAACCAGGTGAGTCGCCGCCGGGTCTAGAGTCGGCGCAGCCGATCGCATGCGACGCGACCGCAGGGAGCGCTCCAGACGCGGTGGCCGCGAGCCGGACAATCGAGGGCGAGGAAGACGGACCCCCTGCCTGCTGGCTATGGCCTTTGGTCAATGCTGCCATCGGGCGGACGGCGCGGGCGTGCCGGGCGGGCCTCCCAAGGCAGAGCCCGGCGCGGGGAGCGCCGGACGCGGCGCCGCAGGCGCCGCCTTGACAGCGCCGAACTCGACGTTGGCTGGCAGCTCCAGCGGGTTCGCCGCGAGCTACTGCATCGGGAAACCAAGACTGAGGCCTCCGATGCCACGCTGCCGTTGCCGGGCATCTGCGTGGCTGCTCTACGGAGCCGCGGCAAGGAACAGGCCGAAGCTCGGGCAGTAGCTGCTGAGCGCTGGATCGAAAGCGGCCTCGTGTTCACGACCGCAGTCGGCACACCGTTCGAGCCGCGGAACTTCAACCGGCGGTTCGAGGCTCGCTGCACCAAGCCTGCTGTCCGCCAGATCACTGTGCATAATGTGCGGCATACGTGCGCCACGCTCCTCGCGGCCCTGGACGTGCATCCTCGGGTGGCGATGCGAATCCTGCGCCATTCGCAGATCGATGTGACGATGAACGTCTACACCGAGGTGTCGGACGCGAAGACGCTCCAGGCGCTCAAACGCCTCGGCAGGCAGCTCGATTCGTAGCCGTTGCTGTACTTCGCCGCTGTACGCCATGAAAAAAGCCACCTGCAAAGATCGCAAGTGGCCTGTGAGCTGGTCGGGGTGGGGAGATTTGAACTCCCGGCCTCTTCGTCCCGAACGAAGCGCGCTGCCAAGCTGCGCTACACCCCGCCGACCGCCCGAGAAGTCTAGCTGATCCCAGGCACCAGCGTGAGCAGCGTAGCCTCCGGCCGGCAGCAGAACCGAACTGGGGCGTAAGGGGAGGTTCCTAGCCCAGCTGAGACGTGCAGCCAGGGCTCGCTGTCGGCGCCCGTGCCCGGGTAGCGGTGCAGGCCGCTGGCCAGCTCACGAGAGATGCCGCAATTGGTCACCAGCGCCCCGGTGCCGGGCAGGCACACCTGGCCACCGTGGGTGTGACCGGCCAGCAGCAGGTTGTACCCGTCGGCTGCGAACCTGTCCAGTACCGCCGGCTCCGGTGAGTGCAGGACGCCGAGCCGCAGGTCGGCCGCGGGATCGGCGGCCCCGGCGACGTCGTCGTAGCGGTCCCGGTGGATGTGTGCGTCGTGCACGCCCGCGATCTCGATGTCATGTTCGGCGACCTTCAGCCGCCCGCGCCTGTTGTTGGCGTTCAGCCAGCCCGCGTTCTCCATGCCCTCCCCGAGGACTTCCCAGGGAAGATCGGGCTGGTGCCGTCTGTGCTCGTCCGCGCTGGTGCGCCACAGGTAGCGCGTCGGGTTCTTCACCGTCGGGGAGTACAGGTCGTTAGAGCCAAACACGAAGACTCCCGGCCGCTCGAGCAGCGGCCCGAGCGAGCTGAGGAACGGGCCGACGGCCTGCGGGTGCGCGATTGAGTCGCCTGTGTTGACCACCAGGTCCGGCTCGAGCGCGTCCAGCGACCGCAGCCATGCCATCAGCCGATGCCGGCCAGGTGTCAGGTGCACGTCAGAAATGTGCAGGATGCGCAGTGGCGGCGAACCGGCCGGCAGCAGCGGCACGCGCTTTTGCCGCAAGGCGAACCAGTTCCGCTCGACGACTGACGAATATCCGAAGCCGGCCGCGCCGGCCAGCGCCGTTGCCGTCAGCATGGATCGCGCTCGCATCCACACATGGTGCCATGTCTGCGCCAGTGACCAAGCCGCCCGTTGACGCGGCGTGCGGCTGAGAACGGCAGGATGGGCCTCATGCCGACAATCAAGGATCAGCTCAGGGCCGACCTGACGGTGGCGATGAAGACCCGTGACCAGACTCGTACGCGGACGCTTCGGATGGCCCTGACTTCGATTAGTAACGAGGAAGTGTCCGGCGCCGCCGCCCATGAGCTCACCGACGATCAGGTCTTGAAGATCCTGGCCCGGGAAGCTAAGCGACGCCGGGAGGCGGCTGCCGCTTTCGCCGATGCTGGCCGTGACGACCAGGCGGCGGCCGAGCGAGCCGAAGAGGACGTGCTGGCCAGCTACCTGCCCGCACAGTTGGCCGACGATGAGCTCGCTGCCATGGTGGCCGAGGCAATCGCAGAAACCGGCGTGTCAGGGCCGGCTGGCCTTGGCCAGGTCATGAGGGTTCTGACACCCCGGGTGGCGGGCCGGGCTGAGGGTAGCCGGGTAGCCGCCCTCGTCCGCGCCAGGCTGTCTGGCTAGTGCCTCTTTGGCGGCGGCGGCCCGCCTTTACCACCGGGTGGCCCGTGCTTCTTCTTGGGAACGCCGATCACCTTCGGCGCGCCTAGCCCGGTGCCAAGCCTAAAGAACTGCGACGGCGGCATGGGGAATCCGACGGGCGGACCGAGTGCGGCGCGCAGGAACGTTTCCTCCCAGGTCGCACCCGGAGCGTTGTCGCCGTACATCTGGCTCGGGCACTGGTAGCCGCCGAACTGCGGGAGGTCGGTGTAGCAGGCTTGGCCGCCGAACATCTGGCCAGCCGCCGAGGTCGGATCCTTCGGGTTGAAGACCGACACGTAACCGGCGAGCGTCGGGGTATAGCCGGCGAACGCGGCGTAGTAACCGCTGTTGGCCGTGCCGGTCTTGGCCGCGGCCTGGCCGATCCCGCGGCCATTGGCGGTCGCGCCCGAGACCGTCAGCACTCCCTGCAAGACGTAGTTGGCCGCGTCGGCGACGCCCTTCGGCATGTCCCGGTAGCAATAGTCCTTCCGTATCGGCAGCCGCTTATTGGTAGCCAGAACGACGATCTTCTGGATGGCCTCCGGGCGGCAATACCAGCCGCGGGCGGCCACGGATGCGTATGCGGCGGCCATGTCCATCGGCGACACGTTCACCTCGCCAAGCGTGAAGCCGGGCAAGTTATCAGCTGCATAGCCGTACGTCTTATCCGGCTTGAGCAGTGACCTGCCGTCGGGCCTGGTCATGCCCATCTTGACCGCGGTCTTGACCACGTTGCACAAGCCGACCTGCTGCTCGAGGTGGGCGAAGTAGATGTTGACCGAGATGGCCGTGGCGAGGTTCATCTGCCAGACCTGGCTGCCTGCCTGCGGGCCCTCGGCGTTGTTGAACTTGAAGCCGTTGACGAATCCGTGCTGGCAGTTTTGATACGGGCCGACCCATTGCGGGGACTTGATCGCGATCGTATGGCCGAGGGGGAAACCTTGCTCCAAGGCAGTGATCAGCGTGAAGATCTTTGACGACGAGCCTGTCTGCACGCCAATGCCGCCGCCGTATTGGGTGTTGACCGCGTAGTCGATGGAGTCCTGGGTGCTGAAAGTACGATCAACAGCGATGGCCCGCACCTGGCCGGTACCCGGCGTCATGAGGACCTCAGTATCGGCGAGGTGCCCCGGGTTCAGATTGAAGTTGTGCGCCGGCAGCACCGAATCGACGGCGTGGTTGGCCGCAAGCTGGTCGCGCATGTTCAAGGTCGTGTGGATCGCCAGCCCGCCCGTGGTGTTGATCTGGCTCCACACTGCCGGGTAGTTGATTTCCAGCACGTGCTGCACGTAGTCGCAGAAGAAGGCGACTTTGGTTGCCTGCGGGCTGGCGCAGCCATTGTTCAGCGGCGCCGCGGACATTCTCAGCTTGACGGGGCTCGCCTCAGCCGCGACTGCGGTCGCCTTGCTGACGTAGTGCAGCTGCCACATCCGGGTCAGCACCTCGTTGCGGCGAATCTTCGCATCGCCGGGGTGGGCCACTGGGTTGTACGCCGACGGCGACTGCACGATGCCGGCCAGCAGCGCAGCTTGCGGCAAGGTCAGCTTGGACGCGGTCTCGCTGAAGTAAACCCGAGATGCCACCTGGATACCCCAGGCGTGGTTGTTGTAGTACGCCACGTTGAGGTAAGCCGCCAGCAGCTGGTCCTGCGTGAGCTGATGCTCGACGCTGGCGGCGATCCTCAGCTCCTGAATCTTGCGCCGGAGGTCGGGGTAGATCGCCGCTTGGAGTGCTGCCTTATTACTGCCGGCCTGCAGTTCGCGCACGTTCTTTACGTACTGCTGCGCGAGCGTCGAGGCGCCCTGCAGCCCGCCGCCGCCTGAGTTGTGCAACAGAGCCCGGATGGTGCCGCGGGGGTCTAGGGCGCCCTGAGTGTAGAAGGGCGCATCCTCAATCGCCACGATCGCGTTGCGCATGACCGGCGCGATTTGGTTGAAGCTGATCGGCACCCGGTAGATGTTGTTCGGGTACAGATAGGTGATGACGTGTCCCTGCGAGTCGTAGATCACTGACCGCGATGGTGCCGTGCCGAGCGTGCCGACGGGCAGCGTATCGAAGGTGCTGGCAGCGTCGCGCGCGGCGACACCGATGATCCCGATGGCCGGCAGCACTACAGCAGCGACGAGCAGCGCTGCTACGACTGTCAGGACAACGAGGCGACCTGCGGCCCAGGACTTCGCGCCGGCGCGGCGCCAGGGGTTTTGCACCTGCACAGGTTACGCTGCATCGGCAAGTAGCAGCGATAGGCAGCGGTTATTTGCCCACACAAGCCCGCCACTCCGCGGAGGCCGCCGCGAGATCAGTAAGCCTTGCCAGTCTGCCCAGTTCGCCCAGCGCTGCGCCATCCACGCGACGCACAGTGCCGGCAGTGTAGCCATAAGTCACTGGAATCTGTATAGCTCATCTGGGCTATTCAGGAAATGGGCCTGCTGGGGTCTAGCGCTGCGCGCCGGACTTCCGTAAGTTACTCTTCCGCGACCATCACTCGCCGGAGCCGGTCGCCCTGAGTCGGCTCCGGACCGCAACTGAACGCCACCCGGGCGTGATCAAAACCCCCCGCGGGCGCGACGATCAGAGGAGCTGGGCCAACATGTGGATCTCGGACTGGACTGCACGTGCCGCGTGCAAGGGAACTGACCCAGACGAGCTCTTCGTCCAGGGCGCGGCGCAGAACCGGGCCAAGCTGATCTGCCGTGGCTGTCCAGTGCGGACCGAGTGCCTCGCTGATGCCCTCGACAACCGGATCGAGTTCGGCGTGTGGGGCGGAATGACCGAGCGTGAGCGCCGTGCGCTGCTGCGCAGGCGGCCCGACGTCACCTCGTGGCGCGACCTGCTGGAGCACGCGCGCAACCATTACGAGCGGACTGGCGACGAACTCGTCGCGAGCTAATCCTGGCTGCGGGTCCTAAGCGATGCCGCGTCAGCCCGGCCGCAAGGCACATCAGACCTAAAGGCCGGCAGAGTCCTGGGCGGCCGGCCGGTCTCGAATGCTGCCCCGATCCGCCGCAGCCCGTCAAGATCGTGAACGTCCTCGGGCTGAGCCGGAACCTCCGCCACCGGGACTAGCGGATGGGCGGCCGTGAAATGCTCCGCAGTGCGGCGTTGCACAGCCGCTTGCTCGGTTCGCTCGGCGTGCAGCCTCAGCGCGGCGATGGCGAGGGCGTTCGCCTCCGGCTCGGCTGACGATTGCCCCGCCGATGCGCCTGCCATCTGCAGCACCTCGGCGGCGGCCAGGCTCCTGGCAGCGGACAGGCGCGTGGCGGGCAGCTGCAGTACCCGGTTCAGGATGAGCCCGGCGAGCGGCATCCGCTCGGTATCAAGGCGCTCCACGAAATAAGAGGCCTCCCGCAGCGCGTCGCCTTCGGGCGCCGCAACGACAAGGAACGCCGTACCGGGCGCCCGTAGCAGCTGGTAGGTGTACTCGGCCCGCTCTCGGAACCCGCCGAACATCGTGTCCAATGCGCTCACGAAGGTCTGCACGTCCTTCAGGACCTGAGTACCAAGGATCTTCGTCAATACACCGGTGACAACTCCGAACCCGGCATTCAGCACCCGCAGGTAAGCGCGACCGCCGACCTTGGCCGGGGCCACCAGCAGCCGCAGCAGCCTGCCGTCAAGGAACCTGCCGAGTCGCTGCGGAGCATCGAGAAAGTCGAGCGCGGACCGGCTCGGTGGCGTGTCAACGACGATGAGGTCCCACTCTTCGGCCCGCCGAAGCTGGCCGAGTTTCTCCATCGCCATGTACTCCTGGGTGCCGGCGAAGCTCGACGACAGCGACTGGTAAAAGGGATTGGCCAGGATCTGGGCGGCCCGGTCCGGGTCGGCGTGCGCCTCCACGATTTCGTCGAAAGTCCGCTTCATGTCGAGCATCATCGCGTGCAGGCTGCCAGCAGAGTCGGTCCCGTTTCCCTCTTGATGCGAGCGGTCCTGCGGCCCGATGTCGTGAACGAGCCTCGGAGTGTTGTCCAGTGACGTCAGGCCCATGGACTGGGCGAGCCGCCTGGCCGGGTCGACCGTCAGTACCACGACGTGCCTACCGTGCTGGGCCGCCCGCAGGCCGATTGCGGCCGCGATCGTGGTCTTTCCGACGCCGCCTGAGCCACAGCAGACGATGATCCGGGTCCGCCGGTCGTCGATCAGCCGGTCCACGTTCAGCACCGGCGGCTGCCGCCGGGTCATCAAGCGAACCTCTGCTCACGGAGGGCCGCGGCCAGCCGGTAGAGGCCGGCAAGGTCAATGCCCCCGACAATCCACGGCAGCTGGTAACAAGGCTGCCCGGCCGCCGCCAGCCGCTGCTGCTGGTCGGCCTGACCAAGGGCGGTACGGGCCTGCTCGGATAGCTCGGCCGCCAGCGGCGCGGCCAGGCCGGCGCTGTCCTCGAGGCCGGCGGCTTTCAGGCCGAGGGCAAGCTGAGCCTGATCAAGCGTGCCGCTCGCGGCCGCCTCGAGCTGACCATGCGGCAGCGCCAGCGGCCTAGTCATGTTCACGATGACCCCGCCGGCCCTGATGCCGCCCAAACCCCGCAACTCGGCGATTCCGTCTAGCGTCTCCTGGACCGGCATCTCCTCAAGCACCGTGACGAAGTGCACGACAGTCTCGGGCGAACGCATCACCTTCTGCACGGTGTCCGCGTGACCGCGGATGGGTCCCACCCTCGCCAGGTCAGAGACCTCACTCGCGACGTTCAGGAACCGGGCGATCCGGCCGGTGGGCGGAGCATCCATGACCACGGCGTCGTACCGGCGGTTGCGGCCGCCTTCCTTGCGCCGGACGGCCTCAGCCGCCTTCCCGGTCAACAGCACATCCCGCAGGCCCGGCGCGATTGTCGTGGCGAAGTCCATCACGCCGAGCTTGGCTAGCGCGGTACCGGCATGCCGCAGGTTGTAGAACATCTCCAGGTACTCCACCAGCGCCGCCTCGGGGTCAGCGACTAGGGCGTACACGTCTCCTCCGGACCTGCCGTCGATGCCCGGACCGACGGCGATCCGCCGCTCGGCGTAGGGCAGTGGCGGCACGTCGAACAGCTGGGCGATGCCCTGGCGGCCCTCGACCTCCATGAGCAGCACCGTTCTGCCGCCCGCGGCCAGCGCCAGGGCCAGCGCGCCGGCCACGGTCGTCTTGCCGGTCCCGCCCTTGCCCGTGACAACGTGCAGCCGGACGCCGGCCCAGTCGGTGTCATGCGTGCTCACGATTGGAGGTTATCCGCGCCGGGAGAGCAGCACGGCAGGCCCCGCCGGCCTGATCCGGAACGCGTTGGCATGACATGTCCGGTATCGGCCACGGTCGGCATGCGCGCGGTTGGCCCCGGAGGTCATTAGGCTGGTGCTGGAGACCGCAATGGTCCCGTGCATAAAAGGGAAGAGGTGTCAGCACATGGGTGCGCTGTACGCCGTACTCGTGATTATCGTGCTCGCCGGAATCATTACCGCGGCCCGGTCCATCAAGACGGTGCAGCAATATGAGGATGGCATCATCTTCCGGTTCGGCCGGGTACTGCCGGGCATCCGCGGCGCTGGCCTGACCTTCATCCGGCCGATCGGCGACAAGGTGGTGAAGGTCAACAAGCAGATCATCGCCATGAGCGTGCCCGCGCAAGAAGGCATCACCAGGGACAACGTGAGCGTCCGGGTAGATGCCGTCGTCTACTTCCGGGTAGTCGATCCGATCAAGGCAACGATCAACGTCTTCAACTACCAGAACGCGATCTCGCAGCGAGCCCAGACGTCCCTGCGGTCCATCATCGGCCAGTCGGAGATGGATGAGCTACTGGCCGAGCGTGATGCCGTCAACCGGCGGCTCGCCGCGATTATCGATGAGGGAACCGAGATTCCCTGGGGCGTGAAGGTGGAGAGCGTCGAGATCAAGGACGTCTCGCTGCCCGAGGGCATGAAGCGGTCCATGTCCCGCCAGGCTGAAGCCGAGCGGGAGCGGCGCGCCAGAATCATCACCGCCGACGGCGAATTCCAGGCATCCAAGCGGCTGGCGGCCGCAGCGAACGTCATGGCGCGCGACCCGGCTGCGCTGCAGCTGCGCCTGCTGCAGACCGTGGTCGAGGTCGCGGCCGAGCGCAACAGCACCCTGGTCATGCCGATTCCGGTGGAGTTGCTCAGGTTCTTCGACAGGGGCAGCTCCAGTTCGTCCGGCGGGTCTGAAGGGTCGGCGTCAATGGCCGACTTCAGCGACATCGCCAAGATGACGCAGGAGGCTGATGCCGCCCTCGGCACTGCCGCAGACGAGCCGCTGGAGATTCCGGAGGTGCCGGCCATACCAGAGCTGTCGGCCGCGGAGAAGGGCGATGTCGGAACGGTTCACCACGCCGATCGCCCGGCGGCTGGCGTGCCAGCTTCCGGCTCGACGGTCGGTGCTGAGGATGAGTCGGCGGCCCGCGCCGGCGAGACTGACGCCCCTGGCTGACGCCGATGGGCTGACGTCCGCGCCTGACGCCGCGGTGGCTAATGCTTCGGCGGTAAGGTTCGGCTATGCCGAAATGGGAGTACGCGACGGTACCACTGCTTGTGCACGCTACCAAGCAGATCCTGGATGGCTGGGGTGACGATGGCTGGGAGCTCGTTGCCGTCGTGCCAGGGCCCAACCCGGAGCAGCTTGTCGCCTACCTGAAGCGGGTCAAGGAATGACCGAGCCCGGGATCGCTGCATCAGGGCCGGAGGAGAAGCTGGCCGGACTCGGCCTCACCTTGCCGCCGGTTGCCGCGCCGCTGGCGGCGTACGTCCCTGCGGTGCGCACTGGTTCGCTGATCTACACCGCCGGGCAACTGCCGGTGGTGGACGGCAAGCTGCTGTCGGCCGGCAAGGTGGGCGCGGACGTTGGCGCCGCCGAGGCAGCTGCCCTGGCCCGTACCTGCGCGCTGAACGCACTGGCCGCGGCCGCCGCAGTTGCGGGCGGGCTCTCCGCTATCCGGCGGATAGTGAAGCTGACCGGATTCGTCGCGAGTGCTCCTGACTTCACCGGCCAGCCACAAGTCGTGAACGGCGCGAGCGAACTCTTGCTGGAGGTGTTCGGCGAAGCGGGCCGGCATGCGCGCAGCGCGGTTGGCACGGCTGTGCTGCCGCTAGATGCGCCAGTAGAGATCGAGCTAATCGTCGAAGTCAGCGACTAGCGGCAGACAGTCAGGCATCGGCGGACGAGGCAGGGGACCTTGGTGGCAGACGACGCGGCGAACGCTGCCTCGGTCCGGATCAGCGGCAGCCTGGCCGACTCCGCGCGCGAGATCCTGGCGGGCAGCCGGCGGCCGCCGTACCTAAGGACGCCGCCACCGTGATGCTGCTCCGGCAGACCACCGCGGGTACGGCGGTGTACATGCTCAAGCGCAAATCGTCGATGGCGTTCGCGCCTGGTGCTTACGTCTTTCCAGGTGGATCGGTTGACGCCAGGGACGCCGATGAGCAGGTCGCCTGGGCCGGACCGGACGCCGCGCAGTGGGGCCAGACCTTCGACGCGCCGCCCTCGCTGGCCAGGGCGCTAGTCTGCGCCGCCGTCCGGGAGACCTTCGAGGAATCCGGGGTGATGCTGGCCGGCGAGTCCGCTGATTCCGTGGTGGCGGACACTACCAGCGAGGATTGGGAGGCAGACCGACGCGCATTGCTCGACCGGTCGATCTCGCTCGCTGAATTGCTCGGGCGCCGTCGGCTCGTCCTGCGCGCCGACTTGCTTCGTCCCTGGGCGCGCTGGATTACCCCGGTGATCGAACCGCGGCGGTTCGATACCCGGTTCTTCGCCGCGGCGCTGCCGGCTGGCCAGCGGACCAGGGATGTGGGCGGCGAGGCAAGCGAAGTGGCCTGGGTGATGCCGGACGAGGCGTTGGCGGCCGGTAACCGTCGCGAGATCCTGCTTTTCCCCCCACCGCGGTGACGTTGGCCGAGCTGGCCGCGTGCGGTGACGTGCAGACGGCGCTGACCGGGCCGCGCGAGGTGGCTCCGATCATTCCCGAAGTGCATGTTCAGGGCGGTGCGGTCTGGCTGACCGTGCCGGGCCTGGCTGAATACCCCGGCCGGGGGGCGCGCAATGACGGCTGAGCCGCTCGGCGCCGCGAGCGTTAGCATCGACGGATCGGGCACGAGCCGGGCGCGGTGCTTGCTCGCGCCGAATCCGTCCCTGATGACACTGGACGGCACCAACACGTGGCTGATCAGCGAACCGGGCGCAGCCGTTGCCATGGTTGTCGACCCGGGCCCGGACGACGAAGGGCATCTGCAGCGAATCTGCGCTGTCGCGGCCGCGGCTGGCCAGCGCATCGAGCGGATCGTGCTAACCCACCGGCACGCCGACCACTCGGCCGGCGCGGCCAGGCTGGCGGAGCTCGCTGACGCTCCCGTGCACGCCGTGGATCCCGCGCACCGGCTTGGCAGCGAGGGCCTGGCCGCCGGTGACGTCCTTGACGCGGGAGGGTGCGTCCTGCGGGTGATCGCGACCCCCGGTCACTCGGCAGACTCGGTCTGCCTGCAACTCGAGGCCGATGGCGCCGTCCTTACCGGCGACACCGTTCTGGGCCGCGGTACGACGGTGATCGCGCAGGACGGCAGCCTGCGCGACTACCTGGATTCGCTGCGCCGGCTGCGAGGGCTCGCCGCCGAAACGGGACTAGTAGCGCTGCTTCCCGGCCACGGCCCGCTGCTGGCAGACCCGGCGGGAGTACTTGACTTCTACCTCACTCACCGGGCAGAGCGGCTGGCAGAGGTGCAGGACGCGCTCGCGGCCGGAGACAAGAACCCGGCGCAGATCGTGGCCAGGGTCTACGCCGCGGTTGACCCGGCACTGTGGCGGTTCGCTGAGTCCTCGGTGCGCGCCCAGCTTGACTACCTGCGGGGCCGCGGCGAGGTGCCACCAGGGGTTTCCTGGTAGCGAGCCAATCGGGCGCGCGTTCGAGACAGGTCAATTATCGGGGTTAGTTATCCAGGTCAGCTATCGGGCCCGTTTGCGCAGCCGATCTGCGTCGGTTACCAGTACGGACTTGGCCGCAAGCTGGATCCAGCCGCGCGCGGTGAAGTCGGCCAGCGCCTTGTTTACCGTCTCCCTTGACGCCCCCACCAGCTGCGCCAGCTCTTCCTGGGTCAGGTCGTGATTGACCTGGATGCCCTCCGGCGTCAGCACGCCAAACCGCTCGGCCAGGTCCAGCAGGGCCTTGGCGACGCGGCCTGGAACATCAGTGAATACCAGATCGGCCTTCACCTCATTAATTCGCCGTAGCCGCTGGGCCAGGGCCTGGAGCAAATGCATGGCGACCTCAGGCCGGGTGGACAGCCAGGTACGCAGGTCGTCATGAGCCAGGCCAGCTAGCCGAGCGCTCGTCACCGCGGTAGCACTGGAGGTGCGGGGAATCGGGTCGAACAGCGACAACTCGCCGAACATCTCGCCTGGGCCGTGCACGCTGAGCAGGTTCTCCCTGCCGTCGGGCGCTGCCTTCGTCAGCTTGATCTTGCCGGCCAGGATTATGTACAGCTTGTCGCCGGCATCGCCCTCGGAGAACAACCGCTCACCACGGTCCAAGGGGACGTCGATTACGCCCGCTCGCAGGGCGACGGCGTCTTCCTCGGTGAGCGCCTCGAACAGCGGTGTCTCTCTGAGAACGTCATCGACGCTGGCCATGACCCCTCCTCGGCGTCATTCCTACCGTTGGTGCCCAGTTCGGCACTGTGTCACCCAGAATGCTGCTCTGCGGCCAGCCGGACGCGGCATGCCAGGATTTCGTCCTCAGCGGCGCCTAGGCCGACCCAGGTGGCTGCCTCGACTTCCTTGCCGGGCTCGAGCGCCTTGTACACCTCGAAGAAGTGCTGGATCTCAAGCTGGTCGAAAGCGGAGACGTCGCTGATATCTCGGTAATGGGCCATCCGCGGGTCGGTCGCCGCCACGCACAGCACCTTGTCATCGGCACCCTTCTCGTCCCGCATGCGGAACATGCCGATCGCCCGGCACCGGATCAGACAACCTGGGAACGTCGGCTCGTCCAGCAGCACCAGGGCATCCAGCGGGTCGCCATCATCTGCCAGCGTGTCCTCAATAAACCCATAATCAGCTGGATAGCGTGTCGAGGTAAAAAGCATACGATCTAGCCTGATCCGACCCGACTCGTGATCCATCTCGTACTTGTTACGCTGCCCCTTGGGGATCTCCACTACTACATCGAACTCCACAGTCCACCCCTGGCGACTAGATAAATGACTCCGATTGCCTGGCTGATGTCTACCCGATGGCGGCTAGCTTGTCCCTCCCAGTGCCGCATCCGCCAACGGGAACCTAACGCGGGCAGGCCGCATCTTGCGAAGGGAACTAGACGTTGCACCGCCACAGTCGCCTGGTAGCGGCAGCCGTGGCCTTGCTATGCGTCTTCACCATCGCGGCCGGGCTCACCGTCGCCCGGTTGCTGCCCACCCGGCTGGCACTCTGGCAGCCGCTGCGAGTAGCCGCCCGCCAGTTGGCCCGATCGCCGCAGGTACTGAGCACCGGGACCGGCACCGCCCGGGCCGGCCAGGCTGTCACGGCGTCCGGGCTGACTAGAGCCCTGGCCCCGATCACCGGCTCAGCGGCGTTCGGCCCGCGCCTCGGCATCCTGGTCACCAATCTGGCGTCCGGGCAGACCCTGTACTCGGTCAATGCCGGCGCCGGCTTTGCGCCGGCGTCCACCACGAAACTCGCCACTGCTGTGGCAGCAATTCATCTGCTGGGCCCGGAGGCCAGGTTCCGCACCACGGTGGTAACGGGGTCGTCCGTATCCGCGATCGTCTTGGTGGGCGGTGGCGACCCGACGCTGGCGGCGGGAAAGCCGCCCGCAGCCGACTACCCACAGCCGGCCACGCTGCTCGAACTGGCCAACCGAACCGCCAAGGCGCTGCGAGCCAGTGGTCGGCGCACGGTTCAGCTCGGTTATGACACCTCGCTCTACTCCGGCCCTGGCTTGGCCGTCGGCTGGTCACCTAGTTACATCAGTACGGGCAACGTCTCGCTGATTACCTCGCTAGAGGTCGACCAGGGCAGAGTGACAGCGAGCGGCGCGCCGCAGGACGCAGATGCCGGTGATGCGCTGCCGCGCGCCGCCGACCCAGCTGGCCAGGCGGCAGCCGTTTTTGCGCGCTTCTTGCGCGCCGACGGCATTGCCGTGCAGGGCAGCCCGAGGCCGATGACGGCGCCCGCCGGGGCGAGATTGCTCGCGGCCGTCGACTCGCCGCCGCTGGCACAAATCGTTCAATGGATGCTCGAGGAAAGCAATAACGTTATCGCCGAGAACCTGGCCCGTCATGTTGCCATCGCGAGCGGCCGGCCGGGCTCTTTCGCGGGCGGTGCCGCTGCGACGGAATCGGTGCTGCGCAAGGCCGGCGTTACCGGCGTGCAGCTTTTTGACGGCAGCGGGCTATCGGTAGATGACCGGATCGCGCCTGCTGCGCTGGTACGGCTCATCACGCTGGCGGCCGGCCGCCCGCAGCTGCGAGTCGTGCTGACTGGGCTGCCGGTCGCCAATTTCTCCGGGACGCTGCTGCCTGACGCGAGTGTGTTCGGCCCGGGCGGGGCTGCCGCCCGGGGCGTCGTGCGGGCGAAGACCGGAAACCTGGACACGGTGGCGGCGCTGGCGGGCATCGCCTACGCCAAGAACGGCCAGCTGCTCGCCTTCGCGATCATGGCCGACAAACTGCGGCCGGGCGACCTGGTGGCGGCTGCGTCAGGCATGGCCAGCCTGGCCACCGTGCTTGCGGGGTGCGGTTGCAGCTGAGGTTCACCGTGGCGTCTGGCCCGGAGACGACGTAATGGGCTGAGTCCACGTACGGTGGAGGGGTGAGCAGCTCTCAGATGATCGACTGGCAGGTCGCCACCTCCACTGGGGTTCGCTGGGTTAGGCCCGGCCCTCAGGTCAGCATGACCGAGGCCAGGAAGGTGGTAGCCGAGTTGCGTCAGCTCGCGGCTGCTGTGTCCGAGCCCGTCCACGAGCTGACCGGGCTGCCGGGTTCTGCCGATGACGGGAACGTCGCCATCGTCGACAGGCCGGGCTGGATCAGGGCCAACGTCGACGGCTTCCGTGTCGTGCTTGACCCGCTCGCGCGCCGGATGGCGGCGAACGGCAGCATGCCGCAGCCTGGCTCGGTCATCACCGCCGTCGGATCGAGAGTGACCGGTATGCAGGCCGGGCTGATTCTCGCCTACCTGGCCGGCCGCGTACTGGGCCAGTACGAGCTGTTCCTGCCACCAGATCCGGACGGGCCGGCCGCCGAAGCGCCGGCCGGACGGCTCACTCTAGTCGCGCCCAACATCGTGATGGTCGAGCGTGAACTTGACGTCAATCCGCACGACTTCCGCCGCTGGGTCTGCCTGCACGAAGAGACTCATCGCACGCAGTTCACCTCGGTTCCGTGGTTGCGGCCTTATGTGCAGCAGCTCATGACCGACTTCCTGCTCGCCTCGGAACTCGACCCAGCCTCCATTCTCGACCGGCTGCGCGCGGCCGCGGACGCGGTCGCAGGCGCAGTCCGCGGCAATGATGGCGAAAGCCTGATCGAGGCAATCCAGAGCCCGCGCCAGCGCGAGATCCTGGACCGGATGACCAACGTGATGACACTGGTCGAGGGCCATGGAGATTATGTGATGGACGCGGTCGGCCCAGCCGTCGTGCCCTCGGTGGCGGAGATCAGGGCGAAGTTCTCGGCCCGGCGCGGCTCGGCCGGCCGGATGGAGCAGGCCATCCGCCGGATCCTGGGCATTGACCTCAAGATGAAGCAGTACGAGCAGGGCTCGCACTTCGTCAAGTCAATCGTCGAAGAAGCCGGAATGGAGACCTTTAACAAGGTCTGGACCTCGCCGCAGACCGTGCCAACCAAGGACGAGCTGAAGAGCCCCAGCTCCTGGCTGGAGCGCGTCGGGCGGGGCGCGGCAGCGAGCGCCGCGGACTGAGCCAGTGGCGGGCCCGCAGCCGGCTGTCGCGGAGATCCGGCGCGCTGTGCGCCGAGCCGTTGCCAGCCTAGAGCCCGGCGACCTGGTGCTGGCCGCCTGCTCGGGCGGGGCCGACTCGCTTGCCTTGGCGGCCGCGCTGGCCTTCGAGGCTCCGAAAGCGGCGCTGCGAAGCGGAGCCGTGACCGTCGACCATGGCCTCCAGCCAGGCTCTTCCGTGGTGACGGCAAAGGTCGCAGCCCAGCTGGCCGGGCTCGGGCTTGACCCGGTGCTGAGTATCCCGGTCACGGTCGCCGGGCCGAGCGGCAGCCGCCACTCTGGACCAGAGGCAGCCGCACGGCAGGCCAGGTACTTGGCCCTCGACCAGGCAGCGGCGCAGACCGGCGCGGTAGCGATCTTGCTCGGGCACACCCTCGACGACCAAGCTGAGACGGTGCTGCTCGGCCTCGGCCGCGGGTCTGGTGCTCGGTCACTGGCGGGGATGGCCCCCCAGGCCGGCCGGTACCTCCGCCCCCTGCTGGCGATCCGGCGCGAGCAGACCGAAGCCGCGTGCGCGGCCCTGGGGCTTGAGTCGTGGGCTGACCCGCACAACAACGACGTGCGGTTCACCAGGGTCGCGGTGCGCCGGAAGCTGATGCCGGTCTTGGAACAAGTTCTTGGTCCGGGCGCTGCCGAAGCGCTGGCCAGGACGGCGGCGTTGCTGCGTGCCGATGCGGACACGCTGGACGAGCTGGCTGCGGCCGCGGCCAGCTCGCTCGCTGACCTGCCGGCCGCAGACCTGGCCAGCCTGCCGGCCGCGATCAGGCAGCGCGTCCTGCAGCGCGCCGCGCTAGCAGCCGGATGCCCACCGGGCGCGCTGTCGCAGCGGCATGTCCAGAGGCTGGACGAGCTAGTCACTTGCTGGCGGGGCCAGCGCTGGACGGACCTGCCGGGTGGCGTCCGGTGTCAGCGCCGGTATGGCAGGCTGCTCTTCACCACTGCGGGCGTTCCGGAGGCCGCTGCCCAGGCTGGGACCGCGTCGCGATCGGAGGACCAGAGTGGACGCGAATGACGTGGGTGCCGACCTCAAGCAGGTGCTGATCACCCAGAGCCAGCTGCACGAGCGGATCGGCGAGCTAGCGGCCGAAATCGACGCGGATTACGCTGAACGCGAACTCCTGCTTGTCGGGGTGCTCAAGGGCGCGGTCATGGTGATGGCCGATCTGGCCAGGGCTATGCACCTGCCGGTGCATATGGACTGGATGGCGATCTCGTCCTACGGATCGGGCACCAAGTCCTCCGGCGTGGTCCGCATCCTGAAGGACCTCGACACCGATATCAGCGGGAAGCATGTTCTCGTGGTGGAGGACATAGTGGACTCCGGGCTGACGCTGTCCTGGCTGATCGGCAACCTGAAGTCGCGTGGGCCTGCATCGGTGCAGGTCTGCGTGTTGCTGCGGAAGCCGAACTCAGCCCGGATGGACGTGGACGTGGCGTATACCGGGTTCGAGATCGATGACTCCTTCGTGATCGGTTACGGACTGGACTACGCCGAGCGTTACCGGAACCTGCCTTTCATTGGCACCCTGGCCGAGCACGTCTACAGCCCGAGCTAACCGCAGGAAAACACACGCGCCGGCCTTCAGGGTGCTGGAGGTTTCTTGGTACTGAGCTGGCGGGTGGCGGGTCCAGCGATGCCTCTCGGGCGGCCACCACCTGGTTGCGGCCGGGCCTGGTTGGTCCGGGAACTGGCACCGAGCTTTATTTCGTTAACCTGGTTGAGAGTTGTTAGAACGGTCGCCATTGCCCCTGCGCGGCCCCGCCGCGTGCCGGCCATGGTGATCGCGGTGTACCGTCGAGTATTCCCGTGCCTAGCGGCAGGGAAGAATTAGCCGCGCAGAAGCGCTGGAATGCAAAGTAGCCCCGCCCGCAGCGGCAGGGCACGAGGCTCGTCAGGAGGGACCGGCCGGACCTGTGGGCCGTTCATCGATGGATCTGAAGCGCATATTCCGCGGCTGGGTGCTCGCCATCCTCTTTGTCGCCATCATCCTCGTGATCCTGTACAAGCTGGTCAACACGGGACCTCAGTACCAGCTCGTGCCGACCTCGCAAGTGATTGCCGCGATCCAGGGCGGCAATGTGAAGTCGGTGACGCTGACTGACGTCGACCA
The DNA here is from genome assembly GCA_963787665.1 of uncultured Actinomycetota bacterium. Taxonomy (GTDB): domain Bacteria; phylum Actinomycetota; class Actinomycetes; order Streptosporangiales; family Streptosporangiaceae; genus JAJYUU01. The sequence continues at coordinate 172,028 of CAWBDZ010000011.1, read as the reverse complement.
GACGATTCAGCTCACCACCAAGGGCAGCCAGAACTGGGAAGCCTCCTGGGTCGGCAACCAGGGCACGATCCTGGCGACCGACCTGCAGAATCAGGTCAAGGCAGGTCTCCTGCCGAAGGGCGCCTATAACGTCAAGGTGCCCAAGAGCAGCTCGTTCTGGACCCTTATCTTCAGTTACCTGCCGTTCTTGATCATCTTCTTGCTGTTCATGGTGTTCCTGAACCAGATGCAGGGCGGCGGCTCCCGGGTGATGAACTTCGGCAAGTCCAAAGCCAAGCTCATCACCAAGGACACGCCTAAGACGACCTTCGCAGACGTCGCCGGCGCCGACGAGGCGATCGAGGAACTCCAGGAAATCAAGGAGTTCCTGCAGAGCCCCGGCAAATTCCAGGCCATCGGCGCCAAGATCCCCAAGGGCGTGCTGCTGTACGGGCCGCCCGGCACCGGCAAGACCCTGCTGGCCAGGGCGGTGGCCGGCGAAGCGGGCGTGCCGTTCTACTCGATCTCAGGGTCGGACTTCGTGGAGATGTTCGTCGGCGTCGGTGCCTCGCGCGTCCGCGACCTGTTCGAGCAGGCCAAGGCGAACGCTCCGGCCATCGTCTTCGTCGACGAGATCGACGCGGTTGGCCGGCACCGCGGGGCCGGCTTCGGCGGTGGTCACGACGAGCGTGAGCAAACGCTGAACCAGCTGCTGGTCGAGCTGGACGGCTTCGACACTAAGGGCGGCGTCATCGTGATCGCCGCCACCAACCGGCCGGACATCCTCGACCCGGCGCTGCTGCGGCCTGGCCGGTTCGACCGGCAGATCGTGGTCGCCCAGCCGGACCTAACTGGCCGCAAGGGCATCCTGCGAGTGCACGCCCGGGGCAAGCCCTTCGGCCCGGACGTCGACCTCGATATCATCGCCCGGCGCACGCCCGGCTTTACCGGCGCCGACCTCGCCAACGTGATCAATGAGGGCGCGCTGCTGACCGCGAGGGCTAACGAGACGCAGATCCCGATGGCCATGCTGGAAGAGGCCATCGACCGGGTCACGGCCGGCCCCAAGCGCAAGAGTCTGCTGATGTCGGAGAAGGAGCGCAAGATCATTGCCTACCACGAGGGCGGCCACGCCCTGGTGGGGCACGCTCTGCCGAACGCTGACCCGGTCCACAAGATCACGATTATCCCGCGCGGCCGCGCGCTGGGCTACACCGCTGCCGCGCCAGCCGAGGACAAGTTCCTGGTGAGCCGGGCGGAGATGATGGACCAGCTGGCTATGTTGCTGGGCGGTCGTACGGCGGAAGAGCTCGTCTTCCACGAGCCGACGACCGGCGCTGCCAACGACATCGAGAAGGCATCATCGATCGCCCGCGGCATGGTGACCGAATACGGCATGAGCGAGCGGCTCGGGGCCCGCAAGTTCGGCACCGGCGACGGGGAGCCGTTCCTGGGCCGGGAGATGTCCCATGCGCGTGACTACTCCGAGGAGATCGCCTCGGCGATCGATGACGAGGTCCGCAGGCTCATCGAGTCCGCGCACGACGAGGCCTGGGAGATCCTGGTCCAATACCGCGATGTACTTGACCACCTCGTGCTTCAGCTGATGGAACACGAGACGCTGTCACGGCAGCAGGTCCTGGATATCTTCGCGCCGGTGCACAAGCGGCCGTCGCGCGGCTCGTACACCGGGTACGGCAAGCGGCTGCCTTCTGATCGCCCGCCGGTGCTGACGCCCAAGGAACTGGCCCTCACTGCGGCCTCCGATGCCCGGGACATGCCGCAGTCGCTCGGCAACGGCCAGGGTGCCAGCGCGGCCGGGTTGCCAGCCGGTCCCGCTCCGCAGGCAGGGGGTTTCGCTAACCCGCTCGGTGGGGGCAATCCACTGGGCGGCGGCAATCCGCTCGGTGGCGCCAATCCATTCGGTCCTGCGAACCCGATGAGCGGCGGTAACCCGTTCGACACCAAGCCGGGTTCTGATCAGGCCGGGGGGGACCGGCCGGATGAAGGTCGTAGCGGCGACGGCGACGCTCATTGAGAGACGGCGGCTTCGATCTGCCACGGATAGAGCGTGCGGTCAGGGAGATCCTGCTAGCTGTCGGCGAAGATCCAGAACGAGACGGCCTCCGGGATACCCCTGGCCGCGTTGCCCGCACCCTGGCGGAGCAGTTCAGCGGCCTGCTATTGGCTCCGGCCGACGTGCTGACCACGGTGTTCGACGCAGATCACGACGAGATGGTGCTGGTCCGTGACATCGAGCTGTACTCGACCTGTGAGCACCACCTGGTGCCCTTTATCGGCAAGGCTAACGTCGGGTACATCCCCAACAAAAAAGGTCAGATAACCGGCCTGTCCAAGCTGGCCAGGTTGGTCGATGTTTATGCCCGCAGACCGCAGGTACAGGAACGGATGACCAGCCAGATCGCCGATGCCCTGATGAGCACTCTGGAGCCACGTGGAGTTATCGTCATCATTGAAGCAGAGCACTTGTGCATGTCCATGCGCGGCGTGCGTAAGCCTGGCGCCAAGACCGTCACATCTGCTGTCCGGGGCTGCTTCCTCAGCTCGGAGAGCACCAGGGCAGAGGCGATGAGCCTGCTAACGGAACGCCGCTAAGAAGCCAGGTGCCCAATGCCGGGGTTTGCCCCCGGCACAAGAGCGCGATGACTACGCTGATGCCCCGTGAGCCGGGGCCTGACCTACTTGTCCGAGATGACAGAACATAACGGGCCAGACCCGGCAGAGCCCAGAACCGGAGACGAACGGCAACCCGCCGGGCGCGCTGTCGACCGCAGGCAGCTGCGTCGATGGGTGCCGCTGACCGCAGGCGTGACTTCGCTCATCATCGGAGTCGGTTACGTCGTCGTCGGCGTGAACCCTGGCCTGACCGAGGGACGGCTGCGCGGTCTGAGCTACCTGGGCAGCGTCACCAGGACCGCCGACATCATCATCGGCTTGCTGTTGCTGCTGGTGTCGCACGGTCTGCGCAGACGCAAGCGCCGCGCCTGGGAAGCGGTGCTCGCGTTGCTGGGTGCGGGCGTGCTCGTGCACTTGACAGCGGGCTTGATCGCCTTTGGGAGGGACGGTGCTATGCCGCCCCTCCGGCCATTTTCCACCACCGTCTCGGTAATCCTGATCCTGGCACTCGCCTGGTTCCGGCGCGAGTTCTACGCGGTTGGCGACCCGCGGACCCGGTGGCGGGCGCTGTGGGTCCTGTGCTACCTGGTCGTAGCCGATGTCGCCATCGGCTTGGGCTACCTGTCTGTCAGCCGTGGGCTGCTCATCAACTACAGTCCTGCCCAGCGAATTGAGTCGGTCGTGTTCAGCCTGGTGGGATTCTCCGGGCCGGTGCAGTTCAGGGCCGCGAGCGGCGCGGATCACTTCGCCTTCGTTACCGGCGCGCTGGGCCTGTTCACCCTGGTGGTCGCGGCCTTCATGTTCTTGCGCCCGGCCCGCCGGGCGAGCCGCATGTCGCCCGCCGACGCCGCCCGCATCCGGCAAATGCTGGCTCGCCATGGTGACCAGGATTCGCTCGGCTATTTCGCGCTACGGAACGATAAGAACATCATCTGGTCGCCGTCCGGGAAAGCGTGCATCGGCTACCGAGTGCTATCTGGGGTAATGCTCGCCAGTGGCGACCCGATCGGCGACCCCGAGGCCTGGCCAGGTGTGATTAACGCGTTCCTGGACGAGGCCGCCGGCACGCGTGGGTGCCCGCCGTCGTGGGCTGCGGCGAGCTCGGGGCAGAGGTCTGGTGCCGGGAAGGTAACCTGACCGCGCTCGAACTTGGCGACGAGGCGGTCGTGAGCGTTGCTGACTTCAGCCTGCAGGGCCGCGCAATGCGGAACGTCCGGCAGATGGTCGGCCGGGTCTGCAGGCAGGCTTACGTTGCCGACATCCAGCGGATCGAGGACATACCGAAGGCAGAGATCGACCGGATGGTGCGGCAGGCCGATAGCTGGCGTGGCAGCCCTACCGAGCGCGGCTTTTCCATGGCCCTCGGCCGAGTAGGCGGCCAGGATGATGGTCAATGCGTCGTAGCGACCGCCACGCAGGACGGCGTACTCCGCGCCCTGCTGCATTTTGTTCCGTGGGGTAGCGACGGACTGTCGCTCGACCTCATGCGGCGCGACCGCTCAGCCGCACCAGGGCTGAACGATTTCCTCATCGTCGAAGCCATCAAGGCGGCGGGGGACCTGGGGGTCAAGCGGATCTCGCTGAATTTCGCCGTTTTCCGGGCTGCGCTGGAGCGAGGCGAACGGATCGGTGCCGGGCCCGTGCTGCGAGCCTGGCGCGGGGTGCTGCTGTTCCTGTCGCGCTGGTTCCAGATTGAGTCGCTCTATAAGTTCAATGCGAAGTTCAGCCCGGAATGGGTACCACGATTCCTGGTCTTTCCTGGCACGACGGACGCTCCCCGGATCGGGCTGGCCGCGCTGGAGGCCGAAGCGTTCCTGGTCTGGCCGACAATCGGGGTCGGCCGGATCCTCGGCAGACTGCGTCTCAGGCAGCTGCGCGAGCGGATCGCCGCGACCGGACGACAGCGGTCGGCTCGCGGCTGAGACTGGTTCAGGGTTCCCGGGGTTCACGGCGCGCGGAGCCCGTGAGGTAGAGCCGGGGGGTTCACGGGGGGCGGAGCCCCCCGTGGGTAGAACTAGATTGGCTGTCATGACCAGCGAGGGTGAGTTGCTCACGGGCGCGTCGCGGTGCCTGGTCATGGGAGTCGTCAATGTCACCCCGGATTCGTTCTCAGATGGCGGCGCCTGGCTAGACCCAGATAAGGCCATCGCCCACGGTCTTGAACTGGCGAATCAGGGCGCCGACATCATCGACGTTGGCGGCGAGTCGACACGTCCCGGCGCGCACCGGGTGCCAGTCGCGGATGAGATCGGCCGCGTCCTCCCGGTGGTTGCGGCGCTCGCCGCAGCCGGGTGCCGGGTCAGCATCGACACTATGCGGGCCGAGGTGGCCAGCCGCGCACTGGCTGCTGGTGCCACGATGATCAACGATGTGAGCGGTGGCCTTGCCGACCCGGACATGCCCGGGCTGGCGGCCGCAGCGGGCGTGCCGTACGTCGTGAATCACTGGCGCGGGCACAGCGAAGATATGTACGGCCCGGCCGTTTATGCCGATGTGGTGGTGGAGGTGCGCGAGGAGCTCGGGCTGCGCGTAGCGGCCCTGGTGGCCGCCGGGGTGAACCCGGCTCAGCTGATTCTTGACCCGGGGCTCGGCTTCGCCAAGCTGCCTGACCACAACTGGAGGCTGCTGGCCAGCCTGAGCACCATAGCGCGGCAGCCGGATTATGAGGACCCGTTCCCGGTGCTGATCGCCGCGTCCAGGAAAGGATTCCTCGGCAAGCTGCTGGCCGGACCGCACGGCCGGCCGCGGGCGTTCTCCAGCAGCGACGACGCGACTATCGCGGTCACCGCGCTAGCGGTCGCAGCCGGTGCCTGGTGCGTCCGGGTGCATGTCGTGCCCGGTAACCTCGACGCGGTTCAGGTCGCGACGCGCTGGCGGCGCGAGTCCACGGCGGATGCGTCTTGATGGACCTTGACAAGATCTCGATCGTGGGGCTTCGCGTCCGCGGTCGGCACGGCGTGTTCGACTACGAGCGCGCGGGCGGCCAGGACTTCATCGTGGACGCGGCGCTGTGGCTGGACACCAGGCCGGCGGCCGCGACTGATGACCTGGGCAGCACTGCCGACTACGGGCAGGTCGCGCAGCGGCTGGCGGACATCGTGGCGGGCGAGCCGGTGGCCCTGATCGAGACTCTCGCGAACCGGCTCGCTGCCGCCTGCCTTACTGAACCTGCAGTGCAGGTAGCTGAGGTAACCGTGCACAAGCCGCAGGCACCGGTTGGCCAGCAGGTGGCAGACATCTCCGTGACGATACGGCGGAGTCGCCCGTGACCGCAGTTCAGCCGAATCTTGCCAGGATCGTGGTGCTCTCGCTGGGCAGCAACCTGGGGGACCGGCTTGGCCATCTGCAACTTGGGGTGTCAGTGCTGTGCAGCGCGGGGCTTTCCTGCGGTGCCGTATCCGGCGTTTTCGAGACCGACCCAGTAGGCGGCCCGGAGCAAGACAACTACCTGAACGCGGTGCTGCTGGCCAGCAGTGCGCTGCCCGCCCGCGACATCCTTGCTCGCTGCCAGGCCGCCGAGGCCACCGCCGGCCGGGTCCGCTCGCAGCGCTGGGGCCCGCGAACCCTCGACGTGGACATCATCGCGTACGGCGAAGAAGTGAGCGACGACCCTGAATTGACGTTGCCTCATCCGCGTGCCCACGAGCGCGCCTTCGTCTTGCTCCCGTGGCTTGATGTCGCGCCGGACGCGACGTTGCCAGGGTACGGCCCGGTTGCACGGCTGCCGGTCGTGGTCCGGCCAGCTGGCATCCGCCGTCAGCCGCAACTGCGGCTGTCGCTGCCGTCCGGCGCAGGTCAGGAGGCTGCACGCAGGTGAACCTGACACGCCCGGTCACGCTCGTGGTGATCTTCGTTAGCTGCGCCCTGCTGGCCTGGCTCGCGGTACGCGGTAGTTTCGAGAACCTCCCGCTGCTGCCGTTCACCGCGATTCCGGCGCTCGCCGCACTGGCTATCGCCGAAACCGCGGTAGCCAGGAACATCCGCGCCCGGCTAACCGGCCGCCGCCCCGGCAAGCCGGTCGCTCCGATCGCGGTAGCCAGACTGGTCGCGCTGGCGAAGGCTAGCTCAGTGGCCGCCGCGGCGCTGGGCGGCCTGGTCGGCGGCTATCTGGTCTATGTCCTCGGCATGCTCGACAAGCCGGTGCCTGCCAGGGACGCGCGGGTCGCCGGCGCCACACTTGCCGCCGCAATCGCTCTGCTCGCGGCGGCGACCTATCTCGAGCGCAGCTGCCGTGACCCGAACCCGCCGGACGACGAGGACAGCTCGCGCGACCCGCGCGACGACTGGCAATGGCATTCGTAACCGCCCCCGGCTGCGGCCAGTTGAGCCAGGTCAGAGAGGATTCTCGGCAAGCACTCGAGGCTAAGGCGGTCAGCGATCATGATCGGGCTTCATGAGCCGCAGCGGACGGCACATGCAGACTGAGGCGGCATCAGCGGGGCAGGAGCACCCGGCTCAGCTCGATATCGGCGTTGTCGGGGCCGGCCGGGTCGGCACCGCGCTCGCAGTAGCCCTCAGCCGGGCCGGTCACCGGGTAACGGGCGCCTCAGCTGTGTCAGCGGCCTCACGCCAGCGCGTCGAAGAGTATCTGCCGGGCACGCCAGTATTGGAGCCCGCCGGGGTTATCGGTGCCGCCGACCTGGTGCTGCTGACGGTGCCGGATGACGCACTCGCCGGGCTGGTGAGCGGCCTGGCAGCGACCGGCGCGCCGCTGGCAGGGCGGCTGCTCGCGCACGCCAGCGGGCGGCACGGCCTGGCCGTACTTGAACCGGCCACCCGGCTCGGCGCGCTGCCGCTGGCTCTACACCCGGTCATGACCTTCACCGGGCGTCCGGACGACGTTGACCGGATCGCGGGCATCAGCTTCGGGGTCACGGCGCCACCGGCGTTGCGGCCCGCCGCCGAGGTGCTAGTGCTGGAGATGGGGGGCGAGCCGGTGTTCATCGCCGAGCAAGACCGCGGGCTGTACCATGCTGCCCTGGCCGGCGCGGCGAACCATCTCGTCACACTCGTCGTACAGGCCGCCGACCTGCTGACCCGAGCCGGGGTGGCGCAGCCCGCCAGGATGCTCGGCCCGCTGCTGTCAGCCGCGCTGGACAACGCGCTGCGACTCGACGACGCGGCCCTGACCGGGCCAGTCGCGCGGGCCGACGCTGACACAGTCGCCAGCCACCTCGACGCGCTGCGCGCGGCCGCGCCCGAGGCACTCGGCGCTTACCTGGCAATGGCCAGACTGACCGCTACCAGGGCGCTAGCAGCCGGAACGCTTAGCCCAGCGGATGCCCAGCGGCTGCTCGACGTGCTCGCTGAGGACCCGCGATGACTGCGGCCCGCCAGCCAGCTCCCGGCCTGGCCATGCCAATGCTAGCCAGGACAAGGAAGGGCGTGGCCACAGCGCGGGCGACGCTGCCCGGGCCGGTCGTGCTGGTGCCCACGATGGGCGCACTGCATGACGGCCATCGCTCCCCGCTGCGGCTGGCCCGCGAATGGGCTGGCCCGGGTGGCAGTGTGCTGGTCTCGATCTTCGTCAATCCGCTGCAGTTCGGGCCTTCGGAGGACTTCGACCGGTACCCGCGGTCGCTTGACCTCGACATGGCCATCTGCGCGGAAGAAGGCGTGAACCTGGTGTTCGCCCCGGACGGCAGCCAGATGTACCCGCAGCCGCCGCTGGTCACCGTGAACCCGGGCCTGGCTGGGCAGGTGCTCGAGGGCAGATCCCGGCCCGGATTTTTCGACGGAGTGCTGACCGTCGTGCTGAAGCTAGTCCAGCTGACTGCGCCGGACGCGGCCGTATTTGGCCAGAAGGACGTGCAGCAGTTGGCGCTGATCCGGCAGATGGCCGCAGACTTCGACCTCTGCGTCCAGATTCTGGCCGCGCCGCTGCACCGTGACCCGGACGGGCTGGCCGCGTCGAGCCGGAATGCTTACCTGACCACAGCGGAACGGACGGCCGCGCTCACGCTGCCGCGGGCACTGGCGGCCGCATCATCGGCGGCTGCCAACGGTGCGGCCGCGGCGCTTGCCGCGGCCCGGGCCGAGCTCGACGTCGCGGCTGCGGGAAGTCCGCCGGTCGAACTCGACTATCTGGTGCTAGCCGACCCGGACACCGTTGCCGAACTGGAACCTGACTACCACGGCCGCGCGCTGTTGCTGGTCGCGGCAAAGGTGGGCGGTACCAGGCTCATCGACAACACTGCCCTCGACCTGGCCGGCGGGTCGCCGTGATCGCCCGCCGTCTGCTCGCACCGCCGCCTGGCTGGCGCCGGGACGCCGATGTGGTCGTGGTCGGCTCTGGCGTGGCTGGCGTGACCACGGTGCTCGCCATTCGCCGTGCATTGCCCGACGCGCGCATCCTGCTCGCCACCAAATCGGTACTCGACGACGGCTCGACCCGCTGGGCTCAGGGCGGCGTGGCGGCCGCGCTAGGCCCGGGCGACTCCCCGGAAGCGCACCTCAAGGACACCCTTGCCGCTGGCGCTGGCCTGTGCGACCCGCGTGCGGTCCATGCACTGGTTACCGAGGGTCCCGTGGCGGTCCGGCGGCTGATCGGCATCGGCGCCGAGTTCGACCGCGAACCGTCCGGGCCGCTCGCCCTGACCAGGGAGGGCGGCCACTTGCGCCGCAGGATCGCGCACGCCGGAGGTGATGCGACTGGCGCCGAGGTATCGCGCGCGCTGCTCGCCGCGCTGGCCGAGGCCGGCAAGAGTGCTGAGCTCGAGGTAATCGAGCATGCCCTCGCGATCGACCTGCTGCTGACGCCGGACGGCCGGGCAGCGGGCATCACGTTGCACGTGCTTGGTGAGGGCCAGACCGACGGCGTTGGCGCGGTGCACGCGGCCGCGGTCGTGCTTGCGACCGGCGGATTCGGCCAGGTCTACTCGGCCACCACGAATCCGCCGGTGTCTACCGGAGACGGCGTCGCGCTCGCGCTGCGGGCCGGCGCGGAAGCGGCGGACCTGGAGTTCGTCCAGTTCCATCCGACGGTGCTGTGGCTCGGGCCGGACTCGCGAGGCCGCCAGCCGCTGATCTCCGAGGCCGTCCGAGGTGAGGGCGCTGTCCTGGTCGACGCCAGCGGCCGGCGGTTGATGGCTGGCCAGCATCCGCTTGCCGACCTCGCTCCGCGCGACATCGTGGCCAAGACGATCATGCGCGAAATGATCTCAACCGCGACCGACCACGTGTTCCTGGACGGACGGGATCTCGGCACCGAGGTATGGGAGCACCGGTTTCCCACCATCCTGGCCAGCTGCCGGGAGCACGGGATCGATCCAGTGACCGAGCTGATCCCTGTGGTCCCGGCCGCCCACTACGCCAGCGGCGGAGTCAGGACCGACTTGTACGGCCGCTCCAGCGTTCCCGGCCTGTACGCATGCGGTGAGACGGCCTGTACCGGGGTGCACGGCGCTAACCGGCTGGCCTCCAACTCCCTGCTGGAGGGCCTCGTTTTCGCCGAGCGGATCGCGGTCGCGCTGGGCCGTGGGCTGCCGCCTGCTGGCGTGCCCGCGGCGCTTGACGACCGCCCGCCGGGGTTGCTTGACTCCGCCGTGGTTCAGCCGCTCCAGCAGCTTATGTCGGCGAATGCCGGAGTGCTGCGCTCAGGCAGCGGGCTGGTAGCGGCAGCAGCTGGCCTTGCCGGGCTGGGCAGCCGCGTTTCCGATAAGCCCGATGCGGAGGCATGGCAAGCGACCAACCTGCACTTGGTGGCGTCAGCCCTGGTGAGCGTCGCTGGTGCGCGTGCGGAGACCCGAGGGAGTCACTGGCGGGAGGACTTCAGCGAAATGAGTGCAGCCTGGCGCGGGCACCTGGTTGTGTCGCTGGGGTCGTCCGGGCTGAGTTCGGTGTTCGAGCCGGTGCTCGATGCCTGAAGCCGCGGCCGCGGGGGTCGCTGGACCCACCTCCTCGCTAAGCGCGCCGGTAGCGGAGCGCCTCGCGGCGGCCGGTCTCGATCCCGTCATGGTGGCCGCCTTCGTCCGCGCCGCGCTCGCCGAGGATCTGGGCGGCGGCATCGACGTGACGACTGCCGCGACGGTGCCGCCATCGATAACCGGCCAGGCTGAGCTGGTCACCAGGGCTGCCGGGATCGTGGCGGGGCTGCCGGTGGCCGAGGCGGTCTTCTGGCTGGCATCCGCGGGTAGCGGTGACCCGGCCTGCACATCGCCGGCCGATGCCGCCGTCTGCACGCTGGCGACAGCCGATGGCGACCGGGTCGAAGCCGGGCAGGCATTGCTCACCGTGTCCGGCCCGATCGCGGTGATCCTCACCGCCGAGCGCACGGCATTGAACCTGTTGTGCCATCTATCCGGGGTAGCCACGCTGACCCGGCAATGGACGGATGCGATCGCGGGGACGCGGGCGCGGATCAGGGACACCCGCAAGACGTTGCCGGGAATGCGGGCCCTGCAGAAGTACGCGGTCCGGTGCGGCGGCGGCCTGAACCACCGAATGGCTCTGTCGGACGCTGCCCTGGTGAAGGACAATCACGTGGCTGCGGCCGGATCCGTGGGCGCCGCATTCGCGGCTGTCCGAGCACGGGATCCCGGCTTGGCCGTTGAGGTGGAATGCGACACCGTCGCACAGGTCGCCGAGGCCTTGGACGCTGGCGCTGACCTGATTCTGCTGGATAACTTCCGACTAGCCGACATGGCCGCGGCTGTGCGGCTTGTCCGCGGACGAGCGCTGCTGGAGGCCAGCGGCGGCCTTACCCTGGCTGGAGCCAGGGCCGTCGCCGAGACGGGCGTGGACTACCTTGCCGTAGGGGCGCTGACTCATTCGGCACCAGCCCTCGACATCGGCCTGGACTTGGTCCAGGCCGGCTAGCGAGCGGAAGCGACATGCTGCTGACCATCGACGTCGGAAATACCAACACGGTGCTGGGCGTCTTCGACGGCGCTGATGTCGTCGAGCACTGGCGGATCTCAACTGACCCGGTGCGCACCGCGGACGAGCTCGCGGTACTGCTTCAGGGCCTGCTACGACAAAGTACCTTGTTCGCCGAGCCCGACGTGAGCGGCATCGCGCTCTGCTCGACCGTGCCGTCGGTGCTGCACGAGCTACGCGAGATGATCCGCAGGTATTACGGTGATGTGCCCGCGGTGATCGTGGAGCCCGGCGTGAAAACGGGTGTGCCGCTGCGCTACGACAACCCCAAGGAGGTTGGCAGCGACCGGATCATGAACGCGGTCGCGGCTGTGCACCTCTATGGCGGGCCCGCGATCGTCGTGGACTTCGGCACCTCGACGAACTTCGACGCGGTGAGCGAGCGCGGCGAATTCGTCGGGGGCGCGCTCGCGCCAGGCATCGAGATCTCGGTAGATGCGCTCTCGCGGCGCGCCGCGCAACTGCTGAAGGTCGAACTCGCCAGGCCGGCCCGGGTCATCGGCAAGAGCACGGTCGAGGCATTGCAGTCCGGGATCATCTTCGGCTTTGCCGGCCAGATCGAGGGCATCGCGACTCGGATGGCCGCGGAGCTGGCGCCGGCCGATCCCGAGTCTGTCACCGTCATCGCGACTGGCGGGCTCGCGCCGCTGGTGATCGACGAGGTCTCTGTCATTGACGCTTACGAACCGTGGCTGACGCTCATCGGGCTTCGGCTGACCTACGAACGGAACACGGCTGACCGGCACTCCACGGACCGTCATCCAGCCGACCGGCGGCCGGGCTACCGGCACGTGACCAACGCGGGCCGGCCCGGCAGCGATACTGCGGTGACCGGCTGACGGCCGCACCGGTAGCCTCAGGCAGATGACGGAGGACCAGACCCGCGGGACAGGCGCCGGGCCAGGCGTGCCCGAGCAGATGCAGGTGCGGTTGGCCAAGATCGACCGGATGCGCGCCGCAGGCATCGATCCGTACCCAGTCGGTTACCCGCGGACGCACACGATCGCGGAAGTCCGCGATGAGTTCGGGGAGCTGCCTGCTGATACGGCGACTGGAAAGCGGGTAGGCGTAACCGGACGGGTGGTGCTGTACCGCACCGGCGGAAAGCTATGCTTCGCCATGATCAGGGACGGCAGCGGCGAGATCCAGGTGATGATCTCCCTGGATCGGGTCGGCGAACAGGCGCTCGCGGCCTGGAAGCAGGATGTGGACCTCGGCGACCACGTCGGCGTGACCGGCGAGGTTATCTCGTCCAGGCGGGGCGAACTGTCCATCCTCGCCGACTCATTCGCCATCACGGCCAAGGCGCTGCGGCCATTGCCCGACAAGCACAAGGGCCTTACTGACCCCGAGTCGCGAGTCAGGCAGCGTTACCTTGACCTGATCACTAATCCGGCCGTGCGGCAGAGCGCAGCAGTGCGCGCTGCCGTTACCAGGTCAGTCCGCGAGGAACTGCACGCCCGTGGTTACCTTGAGGCCGAGACGCCGGTGCTTCAGACGCTGCATGGGGGCGCCAACGCACGGCCGTTCACCACTCACATCAACGCCTTCAACCTTGACCTGTACTTGCGGATCGCCTTGGAGTTGTACCTCAAGCGGCTGGTTGTCGGCGGCATCGAGCGGGTCTACGAGATCGGCCGCATCTTCCGTAACGAAGGGGCCGACGCCACCCACAATCCCGAGTTCACCATGCTCGAGGTGTACCAGGCGTATGGCGACTACAACACGATGGAGACCTTGACCAGGGAGTTGCTGCAGGCCGCTGCGGTGGCCGCGCACGGCAGCCAGGTGGCCCGCCGGCCAGACGGATCCGAAGTTGACATCAGCGGGACCTGGCGCGAGGCCACCGTGCACGGCGCGCTCTCCGATGCGCTGGGCGCCGAGGTCACCCCAGACACCGGCGAGAACGAGCTGCGCAGGTTCGCCTGCGACCGCCAGATCGAACTGCAGCCGGGCTGGAACCGAGCCCAGGTGCTGCTGGAAATGTATGAGCGGCTGGTTGAGGCGCACACCGTGGAGCCGACGTTCTACCGAGACTTTCCGGTGGAAGTTGCGCCGCTGACCCGCCAGCATCGCGACGATCCCCGGCTAGCCGAGAAGTGGGATCTGGTTGCCTTCGGCACTGAGATCGCGACTGCTTACTCCGAGCTTGTCGACCCGGTAGAAGAGCGGGCCAGGCTGACGGCGCAGTCCCTGCTAGCAGCAGGCGGCGATGCGGAGGCCATGCAACTCGACGAGGACTTCCTGCGCGCGCTGGAGTACGGCATGCCGCCTAGCGGTGGCATGGGCATGGGCATCGACCGGATGCTGATCATGCTGACCGGTGCGCCTATTCGCGAGACAGTACTATTCCCGCTGGTCAAGCCAGGATAGCCAGAGTGGCGACTGCCCGGCCAGGGGGGGATTCTGGCCGGGCAGTCAGTTCGGAGCCGAGCTATTGAGTTGGCTGCTGCCCTGCGCCGCCAGCGGTTTGCGCTCGCCTGGTGGCCGGCAGTTACCCGATGATCCGGACGGCGCCGTCGTAGTAGGGCGCGAAGTCGGACATCGGCTGGACCTGCACTACCTGGCCGAACGTCGGCGCGTCTATGACCAGGCCACCGCCCAGGTAAATCGCGACGTGCTCGAGGCCGGGGTAGAAGAAGACCAGGTCGCCGGGTTCAAGCTCACTGCGGGATATGTGCTCGCCCTCGTTCCACAGGTCACCGGTGTAGTGCATGAGGCTGATGCCAACCTTGCCGTAGGCCCAGACGACGAGCCCTGAGCAGTCGAACGCATCGGGCCCGGCTGCCCCCCAGCTATACGGCTTTCCGCGCACGCTAAGCGCCCAGCGCAGCGCCTCGATCCCGATTGAGTTGCCGGGCACCTGGATGTTGGGGTAGCGGCCGGTCCGCTGGAAGATACCTTCGGCCTGCTTGTAAGCCTTGCTGTTGAAGAAGCGCTCCTTCTTCATGATGACGGCGACCTTGCGGGCCAGCTGCGCGGACAGCGCATTTGCTCGCTGCTGCTCCTGAACCGCCGCTTCCCGCGCTCGAGCGGCGGCGGTCGCGGCGGCCTCCACGAGCTTGAGCTTCGCCCCGTTCTCGCTCTCAATCTGGGTCATGATCGACGCCTGGTTCAGCAGGTTTTGCGGAGAAGAGCTCTGCAGTAGCTGAAGATCGGGGTTCATGCCTTCGGTCATGTACCCCTCGACCGCGATCGCCCCGACGGCAGACTCGTCCCGCGCCAGCAGGCGCAAGTCCCTGGCCGCGCTTTCCCGCGCAATGATGACGTCGGCCTTCGCCTGCTTGAGCTGGATCTTGAGGCCGTCATACTGCTGGCCCAGGATGTCGATCTGCTGTGAAAGCTTGTTTGCCTCAGCGAGGGTGCCCTTGAGGCTCGGCCCGCCCGAGGCGGGCGTGGCGCCAGCGGTGTCGATCGGGAGGATCGAGGCACAGATGGCCACGGCGCTGGCAAGCACGGCACCCCAGCGCCAGCGGACGCCATGGCCGAGCGCGGAAGCTAGCGGGGACGACGGCGGTGGTACATGCCGGTGAAATGGCATGTGCTTCACCTAGCGTGCTCCTCTCCTAGTCCGCCTACCGGGTTAGCTGACGGGTTCGGGCCGGAGAAGCCCTACGGCAGGCCATTCCGGCTTTCGCCAGCTAGGCCTGCCGATTCACCCCGGGGATCCTGGGTCCCCGGCTCCCTGGCCCGCTCGCGCGAGGCAGGAACTCGGCGGGTTGCCGCACGCCGTCCCGGTTGTCCGGCCGGTCGCAAACGGCTAACAGCGATGGAGGCTAATCGAGACGCTAGTCACCGCGCGGCAAAACAGTGAAGATTTTTGACACAGGCACAATCCCTGGGCCTATCTTCAGGCATTGCCGCTGGTGACGGCCGCGATCTTCTACATAGTCCACGGTCGGCCAGGCAGCTGCCATGATTCGGGCCGTTGTCGCAGGTCAGACGGCGTGTCATGGCGCACCGTAGCGTCGTGTAATCTGCACGTGATCTGCGCGGATAAGCACTACCGCACCAAGACACAGCTAAATGTGCAAGCGTCGTGACAGGCAGTACGCAGCCGTATTGCCACGGCTCGCCGTCGTTTGACATGCTGACATGCGGGGGACATCCCCCGGAATGTCCCAAGGCCGCTAGCCTGTGCAGGGGCCACGGACCGAAGGCCTGAGGCGTCATCCTGGCGCCGGTCAGCTGACGGCAGCGGCGGAGGTGCCACCCGGATGGACTACGCCGTCAGGCGGGCCCGCACTCGCGACATCCGAGCCATCCGGGTCCTCGTCGATGCCAACTCCGAGTCCGGGCGGTTGCTCGACAAGGCCACGGTCGCACTGTACGAAGACGTCCAGGAGTTCTGGGTGGCCAGCAACACCGCGGACGAGGTCGTCGGCTGCGGCGCGCTGCACGTTATGTGGGAAGACCTTGCGGAGATCCGCACACTGGCGGTAGCCGACCGGTATCAGGGCGCGGGCGTTGGCAGCCAGCTTGTGCTGGCCTTGCTCGACGCGGCCAGGGAACTCGGCGTCAGCCGTGTCTTCGTGCTGACCTTCGCCGTCGAGTTCTTCCGGCGCCACGGCTTCGCCGTGATCGCCGGCCAAGCAGCGACTCCGGATGTCTATGCCGAGCTGCTGCAGTCGTACGACGAAGGCGTAGCCGAGTTTCTCGACCTCGACCGGGTCAAGCCCAACACGCTTGGTAACACGCGGATGCTGCTCCGACTGTGACTGGGATCGGGCTTCCGCAGGCTCGGACCCGAAGGTGCGCCGTGACAGCCGCAACCACGGCGATCGGCCTGTTCGCCTGCAAGCTGCGGCAGGCGGGCGTACCTGCGGATCAATGTCAGGGCCGCCCGGTCGCCAATCGGTTGGCTGCGCATGACTGCGATCATTGACTGTGATCAGCAACCGCTGCCGCGTTGATCGGGAGGCTCCAGGCAAGCAGCGGCTGTGCGAGTGGCCAGCTAGAAACGCAGATATGCACGTTGCGAACCGGGATATGCCCGCCCGAGTTTACTTAGAAGATAGACCGGAACCCGCACCTTTCTGAGCCCGGGTGCATATGTGAAACAGGCGCCGATAATCCATGCGGTTGGTGCTGCGCAAGGGCAGCCAATCCCCCCCGGTGGTGGCCGATTGCGATCTAGCCGCCCTTATCGATGTCTGTCGAGGACGAAACGGTTGCGCGATATCGGCTAGGTCAAGGATTACTCTTAGTCAGGGCAGTCCAGCAGAACCTGGCATGCGCCGGACGCCCAGCGGCCAAAGGCCGGACTCGCTGGCCCGCAAAAACCTGATAAGCATCGGTCGTCCAGCTTGGTAACGTTCGCAGGGCCCGGCCGTGCGCGTCGCCCCGCATTGCGGCACAATCGATGATAAGAAGCCGGACCCGGTTGTGGTGCTGGTCGCGCAGGTGGTCATAGAGCCGGAGTTTGGCAAGCAGTCCGCCACGTAGCCTGGGCACAATGCCAGCGCGCAATTGAGAGTGCGGTCACCGAGCCTGACGTGCCCTGCTGGCGGACAGCCCACGCGGCAAACCGGCTCTCGCCGCAGCTGCCGCGGCACCGCCAGGCAGCTCGCAGGCGCCACCGCCGGTGTCAGGATTACGGAAGGAGCACCTGATGAAGGACCTGTCAGTGCTAACTCCGCCGTTGCTGATGGCTGCCGTAGTCGTGATCGCTATTGTCGCGTTCCTGCGGCATGAGATGCATCGTTCACGATCGGGACGCGAAGACCAGGCTGCTGGCATTTCGCCAGGCGAGCAGTTCGAAGATGCCGATCAAGATGGCGCGGCAGATGGTCATGGCGCTTCATCCGGGTCCGACCGCAGCTAACTACCGCCGATTACACTGGGTCACTGGCGAAGTTCGCATTGCTCCGGCTAGTCATGGCTTGGCCCATACCAAAACGGCTATCTCGAATTGTCAAGTGGTTGGGAGGTGGTATATCTTTGGCAACCTAAAAGACTTCAGTGAAAGGCCGGAACCTGATGGTGCAGAAGACCGTAGTAACGGTAGTTTGTGATCTCCCTCATGACGGCGAGGTCGAGGGCAACGAGACGGTTTCGTTCTCGGTCGACAGTGCCGCATACGAGATCGATCTGTGTTCCCCGCATGCTAAGGAACTGCACGGTATCTTCGGTGGATACATCGAGCATGCCCGCCGGTCTTCCGGCGCCGGCCGCCGCCGGAAGACCCGGAGCGGCCCCGGCCGTGAGCGCAGCTCAGAAATTAGGCAGTGGGCGCGCGAACGAGGCGACAAGGTGAGCGAGCGCGGCCGCATTCCGGCATCGATCATTCAGGAATACGAGGCCACGCACTAACACGGCGGCCGACTTTAGCAGTACCCAAGGTATTTTCCGGCCCCGGCCACCGGCCACGCTGAAGTACCGATCGCACCGGAGCACCGCTGATAGCTGCCACAGCCGGGTGTTATCCGGCGGATCAAGTGTGGCCCACGTCGAGCCAGGGCGGCGCCACTACGGTGCGGCTGCCGCCGGGCTTCGGCGATGCGGCTGCCGCCGGGCTTCAGGTCGGCGGCCAACGAGAGGGCTGCCGGGCCCTGCCCCCAGCTCGGCCGGGTAGCTGTTCGGCGACGGCACCGGTTCGGCCGTGTTCATCTCGCAAAAAAGCGGAGCTGGCGTCCCGGATGCCAGCTCCGCTCGGTTTTGTCTGCGGCTCTATGCCGCTTTCTGACGCTTGCAGCCCCGTCAGCGACTCTTGCGTCTCACACGCGGCAAATCGCCGTGAAACCCTCATTGAGCGCGTACCGGTCATCGCTTCTGTTCGCTGCTGGCGTAGCCCGCGACAATTGCTTTCGCTGCCGGCGTAGTTGGGAACACTGCCCCTTCAGCCTAGGTTGAAATGGGATGAACGCCCTGGTGGCTGGGAACGTTTGGAAAGTGTGGCATGCCGCACGCCATGGCGCCCCCCGGTACACGGGCTAACATGCGGAAGGGACGGGGCAGTTCAGTTGCCTCACTGACCGCGCTGTGAGGAGCGACGAGATGTTCGAGAGGTTTACCGACCGGGCGCGGCGGGTTGTGGTGCTGGCACAAGAAGAGGCCAGGATGCTCAACCACAACTACATCGGCACTGAGCACATCCTGCTGGGCCTCATCCACGAAGGTGAAGGCGTTGCCGCTAAGGCACTTGAGTCGCTCGGGATAAGCCTCGAAGCGGTACGGCAGCAGGTTGAGGAGATCATCGGCCAGGGCCAGCAGGCTCCGTCCGGTCACATCCCGTTCACGCCGCGGGCCAAGAAGGTGCTTGAGCTGTCCCTGCGTGAGGCGCTGCAGCTTGGCCACAACTACATCGGTACCGAGCACATCTTGCTCGGCCTGATCCGTGAGGGCGAGGGCGTCGCCGCCCAGGTGCTGGTGCGCCTTGGCGCCGACCTGAACCGCGTTCGCCAGCAGGTGATCCAGCTCCTGCACGGCTACCAGGGCAAGGAGCCGGCCGCCGCTGGTGCCCCTTCCGAGAGCGCGCCCTCGACGTCGCTGGTGCTTGACCAGTTTGGCCGCAACCTGACTGCCGCTGCGCGCGAGGGCAAGCTTGACCCGGTAATCGGACGGGACAAGGAAATAGAGCGGGTGATGCAGGTGCTCTCCCGCCGCACGAAGAACAACCCGGTGCTTGTCGGCGAGCCCGGAGTGGGCAAGACCGCGGTCGTGGAAGGCCTAGCGCAGAAGATCGTTAAGGGTGAAGTGCCCGAGACCCTGAAAGAGAAGCAGCTCTACACGCTCGATCTCGGGGCGCTGGTGGCCGGCTCCCGGTACCGCGGTGACTTCGAGGAGCGCCTGAAGAAGGTCCTGAAGGAGATCAGGACCCGCGGCGACATCATCTTGTTTATCGATGAGATCCACACGCTGGTCGGCGCTGGCGCGGCCGAGGGCGCGATCGATGCAGCCTCGATCCTCAAGCCGATGCTGGCCAGGGGCGAGCTGCAGACGATAGGCGCGAGCACACTCGACGAGTACCGCAAGCACCTGGAGAAGGATGCCGCTCTTGAGCGGCGGTTCCAGCCGATCCAGGTCGCTGAGCCGACAATCTCGCACACCATCGAGATTCTCAAGGGCCTGCGGGACAGGTACGAGGCGCACCACCGCGTGACGATTACCGACGACGCCCTGGTCGCTGCCGCGCAGCTCGCCGATCGCTACATCAGCGATCGCTTCCTGCCGGACAAGGCGATTGACCTGATCGACGAGGCCGGATCGCGGATGCGCATCCGCCGGATGACGGCCCCGCCGGACCTGCGCGACTTCGACGAGCGGATCGCTGACGTCAGGCGCGAGAAGGAGTCGGCTATCGACTCTCAGGACTTCGAGAAGGCCGCCTCACTGCGCGACACCGAGAAGCAGCTGATCGACAAGAAGGATGCCCGGGAGAAGGAGTGGAAGGCCGGCGACATGGACACGCCGGCCGAGGTCAACGAGGAGCTCATAGCGGAGGTCCTGGCGACCGCCACCGGCATCCCGGTGTTCAAGCTGACCGAGGAAGAGTCGCAGCGGCTGCTGCGCATGGAGGACGAGCTGCACCGTCGCGTGATCGGCCAGAACGACGCCATCAAGGCGCTGTCGCAGGCGATCAGGCGAACCAGGGCGGGCCTGAAGGACCCGAAGCGCCCAGGCGGGTCGTTCATCTTCGCCGGTCCGTCTGGAGTGGGCAAGACGGAGCTGTCACGGACGCTCGCCGAGTTCCTCTTCGGCGACGAGGACTCGCTGATCCAGCTCGACATGAGCGAGTACATGGAGAAGCACACCGTGTCGCGGCTGTTCGGCTCACCTCCTGGCTACGTGGGTTACGAGGAAGGCGGTCAGCTGACTGAGAAGGTGCGGCGTAAGCCGTTCTCGGTCGTGCTATTCGACGAGATCGAGAAAGCACACGGCGACATCTTCAACTCACTGCTGCAGATTCTGGAAGACGGTCGGCTGACCGATGCCCAGGGCCGCGTCGTTGACTTCAAGAACACCGTCATCATCATGACGACGAACCTTGGCACCCGGGATATCTCCAAGGGCGTGTCGGTGGGCTTCGGTACCGCCGGGGAATCGCGCGGCTCGTACGACCGAATGAAGACCAAGGTCGGCGAGGAGCTGAAGCAGCACTTCCGGCCGGAGTTCCTCAACCGGGTGGACGACGTCATCGTCTTCCACCAGCTGAGCCAGGAGGAGATCTTCGAGATCGTCGACCTGATGATCAGCAAGGTCGACGAGCGGCTGCGCGACCGGGACATGGGCATCGAGATCCGGCCCGCTGCCAAGACGCTGCTCTCGCAGAAGGGCTACGACCCGGTGCTCGGCGCGAGGCCGCTGCGGCGCACTATCCAGCGGGAGATAGAGGATCACCTCTCGGAGAAGATCCTGTTCGGCGAGCTCAAGGCTGGCCAGATCGTGATCGTCGACGTGGAGGGTGCCGGTGAGGACACCAAGTTCACCTTCACTGGCATAGCCAAGCCGGCCGACGTTCCGGAGGCACCGCCGCCAGTCGAGGTTGATGTCAAGGCCGGCGCCAGTGGAGCGACTGCTACCGCGACCGACTAGCAAGGCGGCTGTCACCGCGGCTGCGATACCGAAGTGGCCGAGCGGAGCGGGCCGGGTCCTCAACGGACCCGGCCCGCTTCGGCAGCTGGCCGCGCTTCGGAAAGCAGCCGCCCGCTTAACTGGCCGCTTCGGCAGCTGACCGACGGCTACCGGTGGCAGCCGCCCGCGATTAAGGGTCTCCCGGCAACGCCAGCGAGCCGTCGGCGAGGCGCATGACAAGGCCATCAGCGATGAGGGTGGCAAGTGCTCGTCCTCGCTGTCCCGGCTCACTCCAGACAGCGTTCATGTCGGCCTCGCGTACCGGCCCGGCGGCGCTCCGCAGCACACTCAGTATCTGGCCGCGGCACTGCCGATCACTGCCGTGATAGCCGGCTGCCGGCCGCCGGGCGCGGGTCTGCGGGCGGCCACGGGCCAGCCAGGCGCAGTGCCCGGCCAGCGGGCAGTCGCCGCAGCGCGGCCGGGATGCCGTGCAGATCAGCGCGCCAAGTTCCATCACCGCCACCGACCACTGGGCTGCCAGCCGCCCGTCATCGGGCAGCAACGACTCGGCCATCCGCCGCTCCGCAGCCGACGGCGCCAGTCCTGGCAGGCTCTCGCCAGTGACGAGCCTGGCCAGCACTCGCCGCACGTTGGTGTCCAGAACCACGGTCCGCTCACCGAAGGCGAAGCTCGCCACGGCCGCCGCCGTGTAGTCACCCACGCCGGGCAGCGCGCGCAGTTCCGTTGCCGATGCAGGGACGCGACCGGCGTGCTTTTCGACGATCAGGCCGGCCGATGCATGCAAGCGCACCGCCCGCCTCGGGTAACCAAGCCGGTCCCACTGCCGGACCGCGTCGGCGGCGGTTGCCGCCGCCAGCGCGGCCGGGCTCGGCCATCGTCGCAGCCAGGAGGCATGCGCCGGGAGCACCCGGCTGACCGGGGTCTGCTGCAGCATGAACTCGCTGACCAGAATCGACCATGGCGTTGCCGTCGGCAGGCGCCACGGCAGGCTACGGGCGTTGCCCGCATACCAGCCCAGCACCGGGCCCTGGTAGGTCGACGTCATGGTCACCCGATCGTCGCATCCCCCGTCGGCAGCAGTGAGTGGGGGATTGGGTTGCCAGTCCGGCCGACCGCTGCGGAAACGCAGTTGCGCCGCAGCGGCGGGTCTGGATCGCGCAGCGCGCGACGCTCTTGCATACTCGGCGTATGGGCACGACCACGTTCCGTCAGCTAAAGGAGCGGCCCGCGGCGGTCTACTGGCGCCGCCGGATCACGGCCCTGCTGATGGGGCTGGCCATCTTGACGTTAGTCACCTGGGCCTTCGCCGGAGCGCTTGGCAGGTCGGCTCCGGCTGCCAGCACGGCAGCAACGCTGCCCGTTCACTCGACCAGGCCAGCAACCTCCCCAGCACCCGGAGCGTCGCATCCGGCCGCGGCCCAAGCCGGCCGTCACAGCGCGGGCAGCCAGCCGGGCCGGGCCGACAGCCGGGCCGGAGCCGCGACGACGCTTACCGGATCGGCCCGGACAGCAGCGGCTCGTACCGGTACCACCGCAAGACACAGCCTGCCTGCTTGCCAGCTACATGACGTGGTGCTCAGCCTGTTCTCGAGCCAGGCCAGCTACACCGTCCGGCAAACTCCGGCGTTCCAGCTGGACGTCGTCTCGACCGGCAGCCGGACCTGCACATTTGATGTCGGGGCCAGGCACGTGCTGCTACAGATCTCGGCCGGTTCGCAGCGTATCTGGACTTCAGCCGAATGCGCCGAAGGTCAGGCTTCGGTGGTGACAAAGCTGTACCGGGGCATTCCTGCAGTGGTGCCGATCGCTTGGAATGGCCAGCGTTCGTCGCCGGGCTGCCCGGTGCCCGGAAATCCGGCGCCGCCCGGCAGCTACACGGCGCTCGCAATCGACGGGCCGCTGACGAGCAACTCGCTGACCTTCCGGATCGGCTGACATGGCCGGCCACCGGCCGCGGTCAGGGGTAGCGGTCCAGCAATGCCGATTCAGCCAGCCGGGCAAGGCCTTCCCGGACGTTGATCCCCAGGCTCCGGTCCAGCCCGTGCACCTGCTGCAGGTCCGCGGCGCTGGCCGATAGGAGCTTCTGCAGGTTGCCGAAGTGCTCGACCAGCGCATCGGCAGCCGACGGCGGAAGTCGCGGAATCCGGCGCAGCAGCCGGTAGCCACGGGCGCTGACACGCCGGTCGAGCCCGTCAGCGGGGCTGAGCCCGATTGCCGCAGCGATGGCCCCGAGATCCAGCAGCTCGTCGGCATGCAACCCGGCTAGCTTGTCGGTATCCGCAACGGCGAGCGTGTGCGGCGCGTAATCGCGCAGCAATAGGGCTCGTTCCGTCGCGGTGCCGGCCACTAGTTCCTCGAGTTGCAGGCTGAGCAGGCCGCCGTCGGTGCCGAGCTCGACCAGGTAGCCGGCGATCTCGCCTGTCACCCGGCCAGCCATCTCTAGCCGCTGGGCCGTTACAGCGATATCGCCAACGGTGGCGCGATCCTCGATCTCAAGCGCGCTCAGGGCGCTGGCGGCATCATCAGCGCGTCGCTTGTACCGCTCAAGGGCGGCAAGCGCCTGGTGCGCGCGCGCCAGCAGCGCCGACGAGTCCTCCAGCACGTGGCGCTGGCCGCCAGCGAATACGGCGATCGTGCGCATCGATTTGCTGACCGTTATCACGGGAAAACCGGTCTGCAGCGCGACACGCTCCGCCGTCCGGTGCCTGGTCCCCGACTCCTGGGTGGGCAGGCTCGGGTCGGGCACGAGCTGGACGGCGGCACGCAGGATTGCCTGGCCATCGGTACCCAGTACGATTGCGCCGTCCATCTTTGCCAGCTCGCGCAGCCGGGTCGCTGAGAACGCGGCGTCCAGCTCGAAGCCGCCCGAGCAGATGGCCGCGACTGCCGAGTCGTAGCCGAGCACGATCAGCGCGCCGGTATTGCCCCGCACGATGCGCTCCAGGCCGTCCCGCAGCCTCGTGCCCGGCGCGACCACTGCCAGCGCAGCGCGGCGACTGTCATCACGCCCGTCGCTCACCGCACGCACCTGCCTAACCGATCCTGCGCGTCTGCCGACCGCGGCTGTCTCGTGAGCCGTGCGCGCACGACCCGCAACCGGCAGTCTATCCCCGGTCCGCAGGCGCGCCGGATGGCGCGCAATCGCAGCGAACCGCGGCGGCAACGCGCTTCGGTCAGCCCTGGTGACGTGCGCGGCCAAATGCCGCGACCATCGCGGCCCGCATGTCGGCGACCTCGGTCACCTGGAACTCTGGGCCAGGCTCAGCCGGGTCGTACCCGAGAGCACCGCGTCCGGCTGCGGTGGGCAGCAGGCCCGACCCGGCCGGGACGATGGCCCGTCGGAAGCCCATCCGCTCTGCCTCAGCGATCCGCCGCTGCACACCGGAAACCCGGCGGATCTCGCCGGCCAGCCCGACCTCGCCGATAGCGACCAGGTCACCGGGCACGCCGACGTCCCCGCGAGAGCTCGCGATGGCCAGCCCGACGGCAAGGTCAACCGACGGCTCGGCCAGTCGCACACCGCCAACGGTAGCGGCGAAGATGTCGTGCTTGCCGATTTGCACGTTTGCACGCCGCTGCAGCACCGCGATCATCATGCCAACCCGGGCCGAGTCGAGCCCGGAGACGACTCGCCGGGGCGGTTCGGCTGCCGCCTCGCAGACAAGGGTCTGCACCTCGGCGACCAGCGGCCGGCGGCCTTCGAGCGCAACGGTGACGCAGGTGCCCGGCACCGGGTCATGCCGCTCGGACAGGAACAGGCCGCTCGGATCTGGCAGCCCGATCAGCCCGTACTCGCCCAGCTCGAAACAGCCGATCTCGTCGGTCGGGCCGAACCTGTTCTTCTGTGCGCGCACCATCCGCAGCTGGCCGCGCGAGTCGCCGTCAAAGTGCAGGACCACGTCGACCAGGTGCTCAAGCGTGCGCGGACCGGCTACCGAACCGTCCTTGGTGACATGCCCGACCAGCACCGTCGTCATCGACCGCTGTTTGGCCAGCGCGGTCAGCGCGGCAGTGATCTCCCGCACCTGAGTGACTCCGCCCGGTACACCGTCAACGCCCGCTGCGCTGATGGCCTGCACCGAGTCGACGATCAGCAGCTTTGGGTCGACGGCGGCGACGTGACCGAGCAGCGCACCGAAGTCCGTCTCGGCAGCCAGGTACAGCGATTCGCTAACCGCGCCGATCCGGTCGGCGCGGAGCCGCACCTGGGCGGCCGATTCCTCGCCGGTCACATACAGAACCCGGCCCGCGGCAGCGGCCAGCGCCCCAGCCTCCAGCAGCAAGGTGGACTTCCCGACGCCAGGTTCGCCAGCCAGCAGCACGACGGCGCCGGGCACCAGCCCGCCGCCAAGCACCCGATCCAGCTCATCCATGCCCGTGGGCCTGGCTCGCGCGGCCATCGCGTCGACGTGGCCAATTGGCAGCGCGGCCGCAGACGGCTGGGTTGGCCGCAGCGCCGTCCGGGCTGCTGGCCGGGGGCTATCCTCCATGCGGCCCTCGGCGACCGTGCCCCAGGCCTCGCATTCCCCGCACCGGCCAGCCCACTTGCTGCTTCGCCAGCCGCAGGCCGAGCACTGGAACACTGCGGCTGTCGATGTTCGGGCCATGCCCGGACGGTACCGAGGGCCACTGACAATCGGTCGCTACCCGGTGATGGCGGCGGGCAGTCAGCAGCCGCGGCGGCATAAGCTGGCTGTACCGGCTGCGATCCGGAACCGACCACGAGGGAGCGTCGATTGCGCAGGTCACCCAGGTGACAGGCATCAAGGTCGCATTGTCAACCGCGTCGGTGTTCCCCGAGCGAACGCCGGACGCGTTCGAGACCGCGGCCCGGCTCGGGTACGACGCCCTCGAGGTCATGGTGACCGCCGACCCGGTCAGCCAGGATGCGGCGGTGCTGCGAAAACTATCGGACTACCACGGCATCCCGGTGGTCGCGGTGCACGCGCCGAACCTCCTGATCACCCAGCGCGTCTGGGGACGCGACCCGTGGCTGAAGCTGGCTCGCTCGCAGGAGCTGGCCGATGCGCTTGGCGCTCGTATCGTCGTGGTCCACCCGCCGTTCCGCTGGCAGCGCGACTACGCCATGAATTTCGAGGAAGGCCTCGCCAGGCTGGCCGAGCACGGCGACGTCGCCTTCGCGGTGGAGAACCTCTACCCGCTGCTGCGCGGCGAATCCGAGGTGGCGGCTTACGCGCCGCACTGGAACCCGGTTGAGATGGAATCTGCCGCGGCGACGCTGGACGTCTCGCACGCCGCCGTTTCCGGTTCAGATGTGCTGGCCATGGCCGAGGCACTGGGCGGGCGGCTGGCGCATGTGCACCTGAGTGACGGCACCAAGCCCGGACTCCCGGATGAGCATTTGGTGCCAGGCCGGGGCACTCAGCCGTGCGCGGAACTGCTCGGCTGGCTCAACCGGACTGGCTACAACGGGCATGTCGTGCTCGAAGTCAACACGCACCGGGCGGCCACCCTGGGCGACCGGCAGGCGGACCTGGCCGAGTCGCTGGAGTTCGCCAGGCGCCACCTAGCTGGAGCGCGGCCAGCGGGCGCAGGCACCCGGGCTTAGGCCTCCAGAATCAGAGTTACGGGGCCGTCGTTGACGAGCGCTACCTCCATGTGAGCGCCGAATGCACCGGTCTGCACACTGCCGCCAAGCCCGCGCAGCGCATCGGCGAAGGCGGTCACCAGCGGTTCGGCGACAGACCCAGGCGCGGCGCCCTGCCAGCTCGGGCGCCGCCCCTTACTGGTGTCGGCATACAACGTGAACTGGCTGATGACCAGCAGCGGGGCAGCCACGTCAGCGCAGGACAGCTCGCCGGGCAGAATGCGCAAGTGGTAGATCTTGGCGGCCAGCGCACTTGCAGTCGCTGCGGTGTCGGCATGGCTGACCCCCAGCAGGACGACAAGGCCCGGCGCGTCCAGCTGACCGATCACTGTCCCGTCGACGGTGACGCTGGCGCTGCTGGCTCGCTGCACTACGGCTCGCACGAGTCCGCAGTTTCGCACACCCGGGCAGGGCTATGCGCCCGAGGACCCCGCGAAACCCTAACGGCCGCCGGTAGCCCGGTCACCGGGCATTTGGAGGGGAACGGGGCCGCATAGACTGCGCGGTAGTCCGCAGCGGCGCGGCAGAGGAAGGGCACATAACCAGACATGACTACTGGCGCTAAGCCCGGCAGGGGCACCCTGATCACGGTCGCTCCGACCGGGGCGGAGTCGGAGAAATCGGCGGTGCCCGCACTGCCAGTCACACTCGACGAGCTGGTCACCACGGGCAAGGAGTGCCGCGAGGCCGGCGCTGCGGTGATCCACGTGCATATCAGGGACGAAGCGGCCCGGCCGACTCTGGATCTGGGCAGGCTTACTGACACCGTGCACGCGCTGCGCGAAGCTAGCGACCTGATCGTGCAGCTGTCCACCGGCGGCGCGGTGACGGACAGTTTCGAAGCCGGCTTGCCGTACTCGATGCCGGTCCCGACGCCTGCTCGCTGACCTGCGGCACGGTGAACTTCGGGGCCGACGTGTTCATGAACCCGTGGGGTTTCATGACAGAGCTTTACGCGAAGACCCAGGCCCTGCGGGTCGTACCGGAATTCGAGCTTTTCGACTTCGGTCACATCGCCGCGCTGCACCGCCTGCTCGCCGAGTTCGGCGAACCGTACGGCGGGCATGTGCACTGCGACCTGGTGATGGGGGTGCCCGGCGGCATGCCCGGCGACGCCGCCACGCTGGTCGCTGCGGTAGCGGCGCTGCCGCCCGGTGCGACCTGGTCGGCAACGGGCATTGGCCGGACCTCCGTGCCGGTCCTGCTCGCCGCGCTCGCTGCAGGCGGTCATCTTCGGGTCGGCATGGAGGACACCGTTACCTTCGCCAAGGGCAGGCCGGTGGCTGCCAACGCCGAGCTGGTCGAACGGGCGGCCGCAGCCGCCGCGCTGGCCCAGCGGCCAGCCATGAGCCCGGCGCAGGCGCGGGAGATGCTGGGGGTGCCCGATCACCGCTGACAACCCGGTCCTGGCTGAAGTGATCAGGTCCGGTTTCACTGAGTCGCGGCACCGCGGCCCAATTGCGGTGCTCGGCGCCGATGGCCGGCTGTTGCATGCCGCCGGGCTCGCCGCCGAGCCGGTGTTCCCGCGCTCGTCCAACAAGCCGTTCCAGGCCGCCGCGATGCTGCGCTGCGGCCTGAAACTGGATGACGAGCTGCTCGCGCTGGCGGCTGCCAGTCACTCCGGCGAGGATTTTCACGTGGCCGGCGTCCGCAAGATCTTGTCATCGGCGGGCCTGACCGAGGACGACCTGCAGTGCCCGCCGGACATGCCGCTCGACCAGCAGGCCAGCAAGGCCATGGTCCGGGCCGGGGCTGGACCCGACCGGGTGCACATGAACTGCAGCGGAAAGCATGCTGCGATGCTCGCGACGTGTGTCGCGGCTGGCTGGCCCACGGCCAGTTACACCGACCCAGGGCACCCGCTGCAGCAGGAGATCCGCGCTACGATCGGCCGGCTCGCCGCCGAGCCCGTTACCGCTATCGGCGTGGACGGGTGCGGCGCGCCGGTGATGGCGATTTCGGCCACTGGCCTCGCACGCGCGTTCCGGGCCGTAGTGCTTGCCGAGCCCGGCACCGCCGAGCGGACGGTCGCCGACGCGATGCGGTCGTATCCGGAATGGACCTCGGGAACCACAAGGCCCGAGCGCGTGCTGATGGCCGCCGTGCCTGGACTGCTGCTGAAATCGGGCGCCGAGGGGGTCGAGGGTTTCGCGATGGCCGACGGCAGCGCGGCCGCGTTCAAGATCGAGGACGGCGCAGGTCGCGGCCGGGTGCCGGTCACCGTCGCCGTGCTCCGGGCGCTGCGTGCAGAACACCTGCCTGGCGCGGACGTGGCAAGCCTGAAAGGCCTGGCCACTGCGCCCGTCACGGGCGGCGGACGCGTGGTCGGCGAAATCAGGCCGGCTGCCTCGCTGCTCGCCAAACTGGGAATTGACTAGCTGGCAATCGGCCAGCGTGACGACCCGGCTAGCTGACGACGCACCCGCTGCTCGATCCGCCGGCCGGGAAGGCCCTGGCTAGCCCTTGTGCGATATCCCTGGCCCTGAAGGCGTACCCAGTCGATGTGTAGTGGATGCCGTCGGAGATGAACCAGCTCCGCTTGGCCAGGCCGGCCAGTCCATGACCCGCATGTTCGGGTAACGAGCGCACGCGCGCAGCAGGGCCGCATTCCATTTCCGCATGTTGGCCTCGGCATAGGGGCCGCTCGACAGCAGTGAGACGACCTGGATCCACATCACGGGCGCGCCGCGGGCCACCGACATCATGCGGTTTATCCGGGCGGTGAGCCCGACGTTCGAGCCGACTGCGACGTCGGCGGTGTCGTTGGTGCCGAGGGCGAGCACCCAGCAGCCGTGGAAGCCGTGCGCAACCAGGCTCTTTGCCGCGTCGTAGGCGTTGACGGTGCCCGGCAGCACCTCGACCACCGAGCGCGCGCCGGTGATGTTGGTGTATACGGTCCTGACGCCTACGTCCTCGTACTGAGCGGGAATCCGCTGGCGCCAGTTAGGCAGATAGTTGGGCGAAACCAGCCCATCGGAGGTGGAATCGCCGATGTGGACCACCGAAAGGCACGAGGTCATCAACGGTCGCGGCCGGTCGCGCAGCGAGACCGGGAGAAGACCGTTGGCGCCGATCCGCCGGGCCGCGGCTCCGCTCGGCGCGGTGACTGCGGAGTGGGCACCTGTGCGCTGCCCGTTCTTCGCCGGATCACTGCCCTTGACCTGGGTCACAGAACTAGTGGATCCGCCGATGTTGGCGCCGAGCGCCTGTACGGTGCCGCTGCTTGCGCCGGCTGGCGCTGACACTGCGCCGGCGAGTCCCGCGCTTGCTATCACCAGGACGCCGGCCGCGCTAGTGGCGGCGGCGAGGCTGGCGGGCCGGATGCGGCGCAGCCGTCCGGCCCGGACCTTTTGCCAGGCCCGCTCGATTGCGCCATGCCTGATGGGCTCTTCGATGAACCGCCAGGACAGCGCTGCGAGCGCGATGCTCACGGCTACCTGTGCTGCGGCTCGCGGCAGGTCCTGGGTGCCGTTCGGCGGAGATGTCAGCACTATGACGGGGTAATGCCAGAGGTAGATGCCATAGGACCGGACGCCAAGCCAGCGCAGCGGTCGCCAGCCAAGTACCGCTGTCGTCAGGCTGGCAGGGCACGCCGCGGCAGCCACGACAGCGGCGGTGGCGAGCGCTAGCACGACTAGGCCGCCGCGATACAAGAACGGGGAGTACTGGCCGACCCGCCAGACCATCAGGCCGATTACCGCAAGGCCCGCGAATCCGGGCCAGTCGAGGAACCGCTGGCTGCGCTTCGCGGCGACGGCCGCGCGACTGCTAGGCCACAGCATGGCGAGCGCGGCACCGATCAGCAGGCCGCTGGCCCGCGTGTCGGTGCCCTCGTAGATCCGGGTCGGGTCAAAGCCTGGCTGATACAACAGCGCGGCTGCGATGGCGGATGCGGTCGCCATGGCAAGCGTCGGCACCGCGAGCCAGGGCAGCGCCGCCGGGCCGCGGCGCCTGATCAGGTACACCCCGGCCAGCAGGAGCCACGGCCAGACCAGGTAGAACTGCTCTTCGACCGCGAGCGACCAGAGGTGGTCAAGCGGCTGGGGCGGGGCGAATCTCGCGAAGTAGGACTGGCCCTTGATGATCACATACCAGTTGCTCCAGTACGTCGATGCTGCTGCGACGCTCCCGCGGAGACCGGCCAGCCGGGCCCGGTCCGCGATCGTGACCCACGCGGTGACGAACGCCAGCATGACGAAGAGCGCCGGCAGCAGGCGCCGCGCGCGCCGCATCCAGAATTCCGCAAGATGCAACCGGCCAGACGCGGTCCAGCGGGTCAGCAGCAGATCGGTAATCAGGTAGCCGCTCAGGGTGAAGAACACCCCGACTCCCAGCAGGCCACCTTGCGCAAAGCCGAGCTGTTCGTGAAATGCGATGACAGCGAGCACTGCGATGGCTCGTAGTCCGTCAAGCCCCGGCATGTAGCGCTGACCCGAGCCAACTGGCTTCGGCATGTTACCCCCCGGCACGGAATCCTCAAGTGCCGAGGAACTACCCAGGGTTATCTAATGACTACGTATTGTGGACCACAATTGATGTAATCACAATCGGCGGCCGATTTGGCTGAGCACGTTATGGCAGAAGGGCCCCGCCCGGCGGCGACGATGCGGCCATTGACAGATCGATCGCGGCGGCTAGGCCCGGACCGTCAGTGCGCGCCTGCCTTGGTTAGCTGACGACGCAGCCCTTGCTGTGGCCGTTCGCCGGGAAGGCGCTCGCCAGTGCGCGGGCAATGGCCCGCGCGCGTATTGCGTACCCGGCTGAGGTGTAGTGAATGCCGTCCGGGAGGTGCCAGCCGGCCTGCACCTGCGCGGCCCAGTTGAACACGCGCATGTTCGGATAGGCGTGACAAGCCTGTATTAGATCTGCGTTCCAGAGTTGCATGTTGGCTTCCGACCACGGACCGCTCGCTAGGTCGGTCTGGGTATTCACCCACATGACCGGCTCGCCGTGGGCTGCGGCCATCATTTCCCGGATCCGCGCCATCCTGGCGACATGAGAACCCACGGACACGTTTGCAGTGTCGTTCGTGCCAAGTGCGAAAACCCAGCAGCCACGAAATCCTGCCGCGCGCCACTTCGCCGCCACGATGTCGCCGTTGAGCTGACCGGGCATCTCCTCGACGATGGAGCGGCCGCCGGAGGCATCGACCCAAAGGTGCCTGACGCCGACGTCGGCGTACTGCGCGCCGAGGCGCTGCGAGGCAGCGGGAAGCCACGTCGGCGAAATCATCCCGACTGAGGTCGAGTCCCCGATGTGACCGACCGTGGTGCATGAGGTTCGCCGCTGGCCGTTGACGACGCTGGCCGGCCTGGCGGGCTTTGGTCGAGGTCCTCGCCGCGTGACTGGCGCCCGGCGTGCGGTAGCAGCCGAAGCCGATGCGGCGCGCTGGGCCGGCCGGGTGGTCTTCGCCGACGGCCTCACCGCGGCGACTGCGACAGCTACCAGCGATACCACGATTAGCGCGGTAACACCCGCCACCACGACCGCCCGCTGGGTGCCCCGCGCGCCTCCCGTGATCCGGGCGATCAGATGCGATGAAGGCTTACTGCCGAGGCCATCGGGCCTAAAACGCATATCAGTTCCCATTTCGCCATCATTGACGTGAACCTGCGGGCGCTCCGCGAGGCGCTGTCACCAGGTCGGGGGTTGCGGCTAGCGATCCGTTGTAGACAAAACGTCCCGCCAGCGGGATCCGCTTCCCAGTGTGACCGGGGTTACAGTGCTAGCTAGACTGTTCGCAAATGCAAGCAGCGTCTGCCACGATGTTGCTGGCGCAGCGTCGGCAGTCGGGAGACTGAGGCCATGAGTCCGGTAAACGTGAGTTCAATCGGTGCCTACATCCGGGAGCAGCGCGAGCAGGCAAAGATCTCGCTGCGCCAGCTCGCCCAGTCAGCAGGCATCTCCAACCCGTATCTGAGCCAGATCGAGCGAGGGCTACGGCGGCCGAGCGCCGACATCCTGCAGCAGATCGCCAAGGGCCTGCGGATCTCTGCCGAGGCTCTCTATGTACAGGCCGGGTTTCTCGAGGACCGGCCGCCGGGCTCCATCGTGCGGGATGCGGTGCTGTCAGATCTGGAGCTCACCGAACGCCAGAAGCAGATGCTGATCGAGATCTACGAGTCTTTCCGCAAGGAGACAGCGATTGCCAAGGCAGCGCAGGACGCCGAACTGCTGGACGATCAGGCCGGGCTGATGCCAGATGAAGCGGCCCTGACCTGGCCCGAGAACATCGGCCCGGCCGCGCTGCCTGGGCGGCCCAGGCGCCTGGCGATTGCCACCCCATACCGCGATGCCGCCGAAGCTGGCGACGGCGAAGACGGCGACGACGGCGACGACGAATATGACGAGGATGAGCCCGGTGACGGGCTCCGCTTCGGGCACGCACCGGACGAGAAGCCGGGACCGGGCGGGACGATTCACCAGTTCCCGCCACCGACCGGAAACAGGTAGCGTAGCGACGTGTTCACCTTCGCTGGTTACGGTCCCGTTGACTATTTCTTTTACGCCCTGCTCGTGGCGGCCTTCGCGATCGAAGGGTGGGCGTTCATTGACGCGCTCCGCCGCCCGGCGGCCGTCTTCCCGGCGGCCAGCAAGCAGACCAAGCCGATCTGGCTGATCATCCTTGGTATCGCCACCCTCATCGGGCTTGGCGGGGTCACCCAGAAGATCGGCCTGTTCACCAGCTTCCTGGCGCTGCCGATCGTGGCCTTCGTCGCGGCGGCGATCTACCACGTCGACGTGAAGCCAAAGGTCAGGGATCTGAAGCCCGGTGCCCGCCAGGGGCCTTACGGTCCCTGGTAAGCCCGGCAGCCGGGGGTCGGCGGCCGTTAGGCTAGCGGCATGGGGATTCTCAGCGAACTGCCGGACCCGGGACATCGATCATGACCGAAACGCAGTGGCGCACGCACCGTCTGGAGCTTGACGACCAGACGCTGCGTGAGTGGGATGCGGTTGTGCTCGGCTCCGGGGAGGACGGCATCGTGCTCGACCGGTCGGCCTTCTACCCTGGCGGTGGCGGTCAGCCGCCGGATGAAGGCGTCCTGCTGTGGGGCGGCGTGCAAACCCGGATCGCGGGGGCGAGGAAGGGCGACGATCTGTACCTGATCCCGGCAGAGGGCGATCCGGTCCCCCCACCGGGAACCACGGTTCGCGGTGCTATCCAGGACGACCGCCGGACTGCCCTCATGCGCACGCACTCCGGCCTGCATGTGCTGTGCGGCGTGGTGTTCAGGGATTACGGGGCCCTGGTCACCGGCGGCAACATGGAGCCGCTCAACGCGCGGATGGATTTCGACCTGCCTGAGCTACCGGAAGGCTTCCGGGATGCGGTCGAGGCAGCATGCAACGCTGAGGTCAGCGCGGACCGGCGTATTGATGTCCGGGTATTGCCGCGGGCCGCAGCGTTCGAGCTGCCCGACATCATCCGCACGGCGACCAACCTGGTGCCGCCGGAGGTGGAAGATGTCCGCATCATCGATATTGTCGGGCTTGACCAGCAGGCCGACGGCGGAACACACGTCGCCAGTACCAAGCACATCGGCCGGATCGCAGTCGTCAAGATCGAGAACAAGGGCCGCGGCTTCCGCCGGCTCCGGATCCGGATAGCTGACTAGCCTGGCTGAGGGCTCAAGCTGGTCAGCTGCTTGCGCACTAGCGCAGCGGCAGTGCTAGCAGAACGGCCGGAATGGTCACTGCGCTGGCCGCGCACATGCCCACCAGCACGCGAGCGGCCACGCTGAGGGCCGGCGCCGGGCGAAGCAGCCGGGCGACACGGGCCGCAACCTCGCAGGGCAACTGCGAGTCGGACGCCGCAAGCGCGCCTGCAGGAGCCGGGCCGCCGCCCGCGGCGCCCACGCGCAGCAGGGCGGTGGCCAGTTCCCTGGCAGGCCGGTGCCGGAGCGCGCGGTCGTCGGCATGCATTTCGATGAGCAAACCCACTGCCTGGCGCGCCTGCTGGGCGATGCCAGCCCAGCCGAACGCGCGCAGCAGCGCGGTGAATGGCAGCAGCACGAGGTCGTGGCGCTCGCGCAAGTGCGCACGTTCATGCGCCAGGACGGCTGCGAGCTCGGCGGCGTTGAGCAGTTTCAGCGTGCCAGCGCTGATCACGATGGCTGATCGCAGGCCGGGCAGGCAGTAGGCGGCAGCAGCCGGATGATCCACAACCAGGGCACCCGGAACCTTGGGGTCGCCGTGGGCCAGCAAGCTGAGCAACGTCCGCTGGCGCTGCCTAGCCCGCAGCACCGAGGCCATGGCCGCGAGGAGTACCCAGCAGAGCACCGCCAGCAGCACGATGCCGGCGGCGAGGCAGCCGAGCCTCACGACGCCGAGCCCGTCCAGCGCCGGACCCGCCGGGCCGGCTGTGGCCAGAGTGTCAAGCCTGTCTAGCGCACCGCCTGCTACCGCCGCCGCCGGAGCGGCCGCGCCGATGCCGATGAGCGCCCCGACTGCCGCCAGCCCCCAGCCCAGGCCGATCGCTTGCCACAGCACGATCCCGGCGGCCGGTGACCTGAATGGCCACGACGCAGCCGCCAGCGCGCTGGCGGCCGGGATGCAGCCGATGGCGACCCCGGCAAGTATGACGACGGCGGCGGACACGGTCTCAGCCCCTGGGAGCCTCACCGAGCGCGCTCAGGGCCCGCAGCAGCGTCTGGGCCTCGTTACCTGACACGCTTCTGGCGAACCTGGCGAGCGCTGCCGGGCGGTCGCCGGTCTGGTCAAGTGCGCTCAGCATGAGCTCGGTCACGTATGCTTCCCGGCTTTCTGCCGCACGGTAGTGCCATGCCCGGCCGTTGCGCTCGCGCCGGGCAAAGCCCTTCTTGGCGAGCCGGTCGAGCACCGTCATGACGGTTGTATGGGCTAGGTCGCGATCGGTCAGCAGGCCGCTCACCTCCCGCACGCTCCGGGGTTCGGCTGCCTCCCAGAGCACTTCCATTATGGCCCGCTCAAGCTCGCCAAGTCGGTTCACCCGGTAATTCTAACCCGGACGAAACTGGCCTACCAGGCAGGACTCCGCAGCCCGCAGGCGGGCGCGGACACGGCCGGGTGCTGTGCGGCAGACTCAGCACGTGGGCATCTATAAGGTGCGCGGTGACATCACTACCGAGCACGTGGACGCGGTCGTCAACGCGGCGAACTCGTCGCTGCTTGGCGGCGGTGGCGTCGACGGCGCGATCCACCGGCGCGGCGGCCCGGCGATCCTGGCCGCCTGCCGGGACCTGCGGGCCGGCCCTTATGCCGGCGGACTGCCCGCCGGTCAGGCAGTTGCTACGACAGCTGGCGACTTGCCGGCCAGGTGGGTCATCCACACCGTCGGCCCGGTCTACTCCGCGTCGCAGGACAGGTCCGCACTGCTGGCCTCTTGTTACACCGAGTCGCTCCGCGTCGCTGCCGGACTGCGAGCCCGGACTGTGGCGTTCCCGGCCATCTCGACCGGGATCTACGGGTGGCCAATGGTTGCCGCGGCCCGTATCGCGGTGCAGGCCGTGCACGTGTCGCAGCATGCATCCCAGTTGGCAGAAGTCCGATTCGTGCTGTTCAGCGACGAGGCTATCGAAGCCTTTACCGTCGCGCTCGAGGAGCTTGCAGCACGCTAGCCAGCAGCCGCGCCCGGACTGGCCAGAGGCTGCCGGCTCGCCGGGTACCGCCGCGGCTGACGTAGCAACCGCTATCTGGATCATGCCGGGCTAAGGTGCCGGTGTGACAGTGCCAAGGATCGGTGTCAGCGTTGACCTCGTCATCCTGACTGTCCGGGCGGGCAAGCTGGCCACCCTGGTCTGGCGTCGCGACTCCGAGCCCTACTCCGGCATGGTGGCGCTTCCTGGCGGGTTTATCCGGCTGGACGAGGACCTGCCTGCCGCCGCGGCCCGGGTACTGGCCGAGCGGGCCGGGCTGCCAGGCGAGCTCATCCACCTCGAGCAATTGCGGACCTACGGATACCCGGACCGCGACCCCACCAGGCGCGCGGTTTCGGTGGCCTACCTAGGCTTGGCTCCCGACCTGCCCGCGCCGGACCAGCCGCAGATGAGCTGGCAGCCGGTCGGCGCGCTCACCCAGATGGCGTTCGACCACGACCGGATCCTGCAGGACGGCGTGGAACGGGCCCGGTCAAAGCTGGAGTACACCTCGCTGGCGGCCGCGTTCTGCCGGGATGAGTTCACCGTTGGCGATCTTCGCCGGGTGTACGAGATCGTCTGGGGGACCGCGCTCGACCCGCGGAACTTCCACCGCAAGGTCACTGGCGCGCGCCATTTCCTGGTAGACACCGGCAAAGTAACGTCATCCGGCGGCGGGCGGCCAGCGGCGCTGTACCGGCGCGGCTCAGCAGTGCTGCTGCACCCGCCGATGCTGCGGCCGCGACCGCATGGTGAGGAACCCCCGCCCCCCGTGCAGCCCCAAGATCCCTAGCACCCACCAGGGCTCCGCGCCGCCGTGCGTCCCCGAAACCTTCGGCTGCGCGTAGCCTGGGGACCGCTAGCAGGCGCAGGCGCACAGCGCGAGAGGACAACGATGTCCGGGCAGTCACCACGGTTCCGCGAGGTACTTGACCAGTTCGCCGGATATAAGCCGGGCAAACCGCCATCCGCGGCCGCCGGCCGGACCTTCAAATGCTCCTCGAACGAGTCACCCTATGAACCGCTGCCGTCGGTCGCGGCTGTCATCGCCGCTGCTGCCAGTCACGTCAACAGATACCCGGACAGTGCCGCGACGGAGCTGACTGAGGCGATCGCGAGCCGGTTCGGTGTCCCGGCCGAGCATGTGGCAGTTGGTTGCGGGTCGGTCGGAGTGGCGCAGCAGTTGCTGGAGGCGGTTGGCGAGCCAGGCGCCGAGGTGATGTATGCGTGGCGGTCGTTCGAGGCTTATCCGTACCTCACCGACCTGGCGAACGCCAGGTCGGTGCGAGTGCCGCTCAAGGACTTCGGGCACGACCTGCCTGCCATGGCCGCGGCCATTACCGACCGCACCAGGCTCATCTTCGTCTGCACCCCGAACAACCCGACAGGCCCGGCAGTCCACCGGGACGAGCTGGCCGCGTTCCTGGACAAAGTGCCTGCCGATTGCCTCGTGGTTATCGACGAGGCCTACGTGCAGTACGTTCGCGACCCGGCGGTGCCCGATGGCCTGAGCTTTTACGCAGACCGGCCGAATGTGGCCGTGCTGCGGACGTTCTCCAAGGCCTACGGGCTCGCCGGGCTGCGAGTCGGCTTCCTGATCGGGCCTGAGCCGGTGGCGCAGGCGGTTCGGAAGACCATGCTGCCGTTCACGGTGAACTCGCTGGCTCAGGCTG
This sequence comes from uncultured Actinomycetota bacterium, assembly GCA_963787665.1. Lineage (GTDB taxonomy): Bacteria > Actinomycetota > Actinomycetes > Streptosporangiales > Streptosporangiaceae > JAJYUU01. The sequence goes on along the minus strand of CAWBDZ010000011.1, from coordinate 134,106 downwards.
CGGCGGTCGCTTCGCTGGCGGCCGAATCCGAGCTACTCGAGCGCGTCGAGCTAGTGGTCAAGGAGCGGGACCGGGTCCGGCACGAGTTGCTGGGGCAGGGCTGGACCGTGCCGCCCACCGAGGCCAACTTCGTCTGGCTGCCGCTTGGCGAACGATCGGCCGATTTCGCCGAGGGATGCGACGCCGCCGGAGTCAGCGTGCGGCCCTATGCGCCCGACGGCGTGCGCGTGACGATCGCCGATCCTGAGGCCAACGACACGTTCCTGGCCGCCGCTGCGGCCTACCCGCACCGCGCCTGACGACTTGCCATCCGGCTAGGGCAGTACTTCCACATCAACCTCGATGGCCCGATAAACCTCGAGCGCGCGCCGATCCCGTGTCGCGAGCGTGATTCCGTGTTCGGCCGCGGCGCAGCCCACGAGCGCGTCATACACGGAGCCACCGCCAATGCCGAGACCAGCCAGCCTCGCGATCAGGGCCGCCGAGCCCTCGGCAGTCAAGAAATACGAACCGCTGAAGTTGGCCGTCAGCAGCCTGGACACGGCGCGTGGCGTACGGCGCAGCGGACCAGGCAAGCGTGTCAGAACCGAGTACGTCTCGAATGCGGCATGTCCGGCTAGGCCAACGACGCGCCCGCCGATGGCGTCGACCGTCGTCGTGTGATGACTGTGGTCGGCCACGACGAGCGCCACCGCGACGCTGGTGTCGGCCAGCACCTGCGGCCCGCTACCGCTGGTCGGCATCGCGCAGGGCGCGGACTACGTCATCGTCGAGGTACCCGCCAACGGCCGGGATGACAAGCCGTCCTCCCTCGCTAGCGAGCTCGTCGCTTGCGATCGGCTCGACCCGGAGGGCTGCCCCATCGGCCGCGACCTCTACCTCACCGGGAACCAGGCCCAGGCTGTCACGCAGGGGCTTGGGAATAACCAATCTGCCTGCCTTGTCAATGGTTGCGCGCATGCCAGCAGAATACCACGACGTCCCATAACGGCATGCGCGTGCGCGAGCAGTCTGCGCCTCGGACAAAATGGATGTATGCATGAGCAAGCGGCGCTCGACACGAGTACCGGGCCAGCGATCCTGCGACGCGCCACTCCTGCGGATGTGACTGCGATCATCGAGCTGATCGCGGCTGACCAGCTCGGCACAACCCGCGACGGCGTCCGCGATGACGAGGACCTCGCTGCCTACCGCGCCGCGTTCCGGGCTATCGACGCCGATCCAGCGCACCTGCTGCTGGTCGCGGAGTCGGCCGGCGAGATCGTCGGCACGATGCAGTTGTCGTTCCTGCCGGGCCTGGCCCGCCGCGGCGCGCTGCGGGCGCAACTCGAGGCGGTCCGGGTGGCTGACAGCTGGCGCGGCAGCGGCCTTGGCGGCGCCATGATGCGGTGGGCAATCGACGAGGCCAGGCGGCGGGGCTGCGCGCTGGTCCAGCTGACGTCCGACAAGTCGCGCACCGACGCACACCGCTTCTACTCCAGGCTTGGGTTCGTGGCTTCACACGAAGGAATGAAGCTCGCCCTGTGAAGCTCTATGTCCTGCACGAGAACCCCGACTGGTACGCGCCGCTGGCGGCGGCCTTCGACCATGCCGGACTGCCGCACGAGCAGTGGCTACTGGGCGAGGCAGCCATCGATATCAGCGAGCCGCCGCCGGATGGCGTGTTCTGGTCCCGGATGAGCGCGTCCTCGCATACCAGGGGTCATCCGTTCGCCAAGGATCAGACCCGCGGGGTGCTGGCCTGGCTTGAGTCGCACGGCCGCACCGTCGTGAACGGACGACGGGTTCTTGATCTGGAGATGAGCAAGGCCGAGCAGCTCACGGCGCTGCGGGCGGCCGGCTTCGAGGTACCACGGACAGTAGCCGTGGCCGGCCCGAGCGGACTGGCGGCAGCGGCAAGGCGCATCCCCGTTCCCTTCATTAGCAAGCACAATCAGGGCGGCAAGGGCCTCGGAGTACGGATGTTTGGCAGCCATGAGGCATTCGAGGACTACCTGGCTGGGCCCGGCTACGAGCCGCCAGTTGATGGCATCACCTTGCTGCAGGAGTTTCTGGTCGCGGCGCAGCCGCTGGTCACCAGGGTGGAGATAGTAGGGAACGAGTTCATCTACGCCATCACTGCGGATACGGCGCGCGGCGGCTTCCAGCTGTGCCCGGCTGACGCGTGCGCTGCGGACGGTGCGGGTGTCGCGCAGCCGAGCCTGTTCGCGCTGCGGGACGGCTTCACCGATCCGATCATCGACCAGTACCTGGGATTCGCCAAGAACCACCGCATCGGCATCGCGGGCTTTGAGTTCATTGAGACGGCCGATGGCCGCCTGGTGACCTACGACATCAACACCACGACGAACTACAGCGCCGACATAGAGGCGGTAGCTCCCCGGCCGGCGCTGCCGGCCGTCGCGCGAATACCTAGGCCGGCTTCTAGCCGACAGCTCGGAGGAACTGATGCGGTTCGGGTACTGGATGCCGATATTCGGCGGCTGGCTGCGCAATGTCCAGGATGAGGGCATGCCGGTGTCGTGGCCGTACATCCGCGACCTGGCGGCCGAAAGCGAGCAGCTTGGCTTCGACCTGTCATTGATCGCCGAGCTGAACCTGAACGACATCAAGGGCCACCGGGCACCCTCGCTGGACTGCTGGACGCTTGCCCCGGCTGTAGCCGCGGCCACCAGTTCGCTGGAACTGATGCTGGCCGTCCGGCCGAACTACCACTCGCCGGCACTGACCGCCAAGGCGCTGTCCACGCTGGACGTCATCGCGCCGGGCCGGATCTCGCTCAACGTCGTGTCGTCGTGGTGGCGAGACGAAGCAGCCCAGTACGGCGCCCCGTTCGACGTTCACGACGCCCGGTACGAGCGCACTCAGGAATGGCTGGACGTCGTGCAACGGCTCCTCCGGGAGGACACGGTCAGCCATGATGGTGCGCTCTACCAGATAGCCGAAGCCGTGCTCGAGCCCAAGCCGTCCAGGGTGCCGCCGGTTTACATGGGCGGGGAATCGCCGAAGGCCAAGGACGTGATCGCCTCGCAAGCTGATGCTTACGTCATGCACGGTGATGCACCCGAGGTGATCGCTGCGAAGGTGGCTGACCTCAGCGCACGGCGGGCGGCGGCTGGCGGCGCACCGTTGACCTTCGGGGTGTCTGGCTACGTGATCTGTCGCGATAGCGAGGACGAGGCCAAGGCCGAGCTTGACCGGATCCTCGACGTACGTTCGTCTCCTGCGGCGTACGCCTCCTATCAGGACTTCGTCGAGGGCTCGCAGCTGGAATCGCAGGTCTCGCTGGAGGAGTACAGCGTGTCCAACCGGGGCCTGCGCAGCGGCCTGATCGGCACGCCCGGCCAGATCATCGAGCGGCTACAGGCCTACTCGCAGGCCGGCGTCGGCCTCATGCTCTTGCAGTTCTCGCCGCAGCATACGGAGATGGCCCGGTTCGGCCGGGATGTGATCGGCCAGTGGCCCGGCTAGCGCCCGCGTGCGGGTCATGGCGAGTCCCTGTGGGCTCGCTCATGGCGCCGCGCGACGATCGAGCTTCTCGATAACCAGCCGGTAGGCGTGCCTCGGCCGGCCCGGATGCTGGGTCCTGCTGGGTGGCAGCGCCAGCGCCAGTCCCTCGTCAGCGAGCGCCCGCAACTGGCGGCGGGCCGTCCGCGGCGTGACCGAGAGCAACTGGCCCGTTAGCTCGGCATCGACGACCGGACTGGCGTCGGCGGCGAGCTTCTGCGCGAGCCTGGCTAGCGTCTCCAGGCTCCGAAGCCGGCTGAGGCTGTCGGGGGACTGCCTAGGTCGGCGCGTTCCGGCGGCGTCGGCTTGACCGCCAGTATCGCCAGCACCTGAACTGGCTGGCCGAGCGCCTGGGCTGACCGCGCCGGTGGCTGCTGCGCTCGGCCTGGCCCGGCCCGGGCTGCCTGCAGCGGCGTGCCGCTGATCAGCGAGCCGGCTCCGGGCCCGGTCCTCGGCCGCCCGCTCAGTCCGGCCGGTTCCCACCGCAACCTCGAGGTCCATGCCGAGTGCCGTGCGAGCCCTGGCCGCGAACGGCCGCTCACCGCCGGCTGCTGCGATCGAGCCGCGGGTGCCAAGGACCAGGAATCCGTAGTCGCTGGCCCGGCTGACCGTCGCGTCGATCCGCTGCGCCTCGCGGACCAGGAAGCGCCACACCGTCAGGCGGACCTCCTCATCAGCTTGCCTGGACACCTGCCTGCTGTCGTCGCGCAGAGCAGGAACCTCGACCAGCGCGACAGCGACCTGAGACTGGGCTAGCACGTGCCGCCCGGCAGAGAGGGTGGCAAGGTCGAGCGCGGCCGCCACGGCCGCGCCGGTCGGGCGCACGGTCAGCACCGGTACCTGGCTGGCGGCGAGGCGGCTGGCGACATCATCGAGGCAGGTGACAGCCGCGGACGTCTGGCCGACCCGCCAGAGCCGTGCGTGGTAGGAGGCCAGCGACGCCGGGCTGGTTATCTGCTCGCGGACGTGCACGTCCTCCGCGGCGATGCCGAGCAACGACAGCGCATGCGCAACCGCGGTGCGGGTGAAGGTGTCAAAGCTGGCGGCGGTCAGGTCGACGCCCGCCCGTGCGGCCGCGAGTAACGTCGCCAGCAGCGGCTCGCCGGCCAGCTGAATCGCGACAGCCGGGCAGCCGATTACACCGGCGCTGCGGCAGTACTCCAATGGCGCCGCGCTGGCGAATAACCAGGCGTCGACCAGGCCGCCAAGCCTGGATACCTTGTCCGGAGCTTCCTGCTCACTGCGGTAGACGGCCATCAGCAGGCGGCGGCGCAGGCCGTCATCGGCTGCCCCTGGTGGGAGTGCCGGGGCCGGCTGACCGGGCGAGTTCGCTTGGCGGCCCGCGCCGGCGGCAAGATCGCGGCCAGCTGCACCGGGCAATCCGGCCAGGACTATCCGCTCAACCAGTTCATGCGGGCCTGCCAGCCCGATGGTGACTTCCTGGTCGAGCCGCAGGGCCTTCCCTAAGCCAGCCATTCGCTTCCCAGTCAGCCGCGCGGTCCGGGCACGCACCCGGAACTGCCGCTACTCACTTGTTAACTCACAGTTGCCGTGCAGGGAAGAGGCAAACGCCACGCTGGCTAGCCGACGACCTCGGAGCTGATGTCCGCGCCAAGTGTCGCGAGCCTGGACGCGACGGAGGCATGCCCTCGGTCGATAAGGTAACCCGGCGCCACGATGGTCTCGCCATCGGCGGCCAGCCCGGCCAGGATCAGCGCGACTCCGGTCCGCAGATCGTGCGCGATGACTTCGCAGCCGTGCAGCGGCGTGGGTCCGTGCACGAGGACCGCGTTGCCAGCGACCTCGACCTTCGCGCCCATCTTGTTAAGTTCCCCGACCAGCATGTAACGGCCGTCGAAGATGGTCTCCCGGATGTAACTGGTGCCATCTGCCAGGCAGCTGAGCGCCATGATCGGAGACTGAAGGTCGGTTGCGAAGCCCGGGTAGGTATCGGTGATGACGTTGATCGGCCGGAGCTGGCGCTCCCGGCGGACCTGGAGGATCGCGCCATGGGTGGCGAACTCCACGCCCATCTGCTCCAGCTTCCAGCGCGCCACGCCGAAGTGCTCGAGCGAGGCTCCGACCAGGCTCAGCTCGCCGCCGGTGATCGCCGCAGCCATCGCGAACACGGCCGCGTCGATCCGGTCCGCCATGACAGTGTGTTCGACCGCAGTGAGCTCGTCCACGCCCTCGACGGTGACGAAGCCTGTTCCGCCACCGGTAATCCGCGCGCCCATCTTGGTCAGGAACGCGATGACGTCGAGCACTTCGGGCTCAAGCGCTGTGTTGTCGATGATCGTGGTGCCGGGTGCCATCGACGCGGCCATGATCAGATTCTCGGTGCCGGTGTGCGAGGGGGTGTCCAGGTACAGGTGCGCGCCGCGCAGCCGGTCCGCCTTAATGTGGATGACGGTCTCGTGCTCTTCGACGATCGCGCCGAGGCGGGCGAAGCCGCGGTAATGGAAGTCCAGGCTCCGGCTGCCCAGGTTGCATCCGCCGATGCCCTCGATCGTGGCTTCGCCCAGCCGATGCAGCAGGGCGGGCACGAACAGCACCGAGGCTCGGAACCGGCGGGCAATTTCGGCAGGCAGGACGGAACTGGTCAACTCCGACGCGTCGACCACAAGCGTCCGCTCTGCCTCGTGGAACTTAACGACGGCGCCGACCGCCTGCGCGAGCTCAACAGCTCGGCGCACGTCCTCAATGACCGGAACGTTCCGCAGGACAGTGCGGCCCTTCTCGGCCAGCAGCGATGCCGCGATCATCTTGAGCGCGGCGTTCTTCGCGCCCTGGACAAAAACGGTGCCTTGCAGCGGGTTGCCGCCTCGGACGATATAGCGGGTGTCGGGACCGCTCGTCATGTGGATGGAACTCCCGTCGGTTGACTGCATCGCGTCCATGCCCCAGTGCATCACCGGGCCTTCTGACCATGCAGACGGCAGGCTCCCGTCCCCGGTAAAGCCCGCCTGTCGTGACGTCAAGTATTCCACCGGATCCGAGCCTCCCAGACCATGACGACATTGTTACGTAACGTATCTCAGCGCATGCATACTGTGATCCGGGGGCATCCAGTTAGGCGGGCCAGCGTGAGCCGGTGATACTCTCATAGGCCGCCACGTAGGTTTGCCTGGTCTGCTCGACCACCTTAGGCGGCAGCGGCGGCGGGCGGCGGTTGCCGCTCCGGTCCCAGCCTGAAGTTGGCGAAGTCAGCCAGTCGCGGACGAATTGCTTGTCGAATGGCACCTGAGGTCGCCCCGGCCGCCACGAGTCGGCTGGCCAGAACCGGGAGGAGTCCGGAGTCAGGACCTCGTCGGCTAGCCGCAGAGTGCCCGAATCGTCAAAGCCGAACTCAAGCTTGGTGTCCGCCACGACGATGCCCCGCTGCCCGGCCAGGTCCGCGCCGCGCCGATACACGGCGAGCGTGAGCCGCTGCAGGTCGGCTGCTGTCGGCGCGCCGACCAGGTCGACCAGTTCGGCGCGGCTGATGTTCTCGTCGTGCTGGCCCTGCGGTGCTTTGGAATCGGGGTCGAACACTGGCGCTGACAAACGCGAGCCGTCCACCAGGCCAGCAGGCAGCCGGATGCCGCCGACCACACCATCGCGCTGGTAATCAGCCAGTCCCGAGCCAGTCAGGTAACCCCTGGCGACACACTCAACCGGCAGCATCCTCAGCGGTCGGCATGCCATCGCCCGGCCGGCGAATTCGGCTGGTATGGGCGCGTCGACCAGGTGATTCGGCACGATGTCGGCCAGCCGCTCGAACCACCACAGCGAGAGCCGGGTGAGGATCTTGCCTTTGTCCGGGATCGGCGTGTCGAGTACGAAGTCAAAGGCCGAGATCCGGTCTGTTGCCACTAGCAGGAGGACTCCATCGGCGGCCTGGTAAAGCTCCCTGACCTTGCCGGAATAGATGTGGCGCAGCCCGGCCGGCGCAGCGGCTGACCCCGGCGCCGCAGATTGCCCGGAATCGTCAGCGGTCGGCATCATGCCAGCCGTTCAAGGCGGTCGAAAACGTCGCCGAGGCGGCGGACATAACGCTCGGGCGTGCAGACCTCATCGAGCCTGGCTTCGTCCAGTTCCTGTCCCCGTCCGGCCGCATGCTTGCGCAGCGATTCCCGGAACGGCACGCCCGACTGCCAGGCGTCCATCGCAGCGGACTGCACCAAGGCATACGCGTCTTCACGGGAGAGCCCGGCTGCGACCAGTTCCAGCAAGACCGCTGAGGTGTAGATAAGGCCGTTACTAGACTCGAGGTTTGCCAGCATGCGGGCAGCATCGACGACCAGGCCCGCCATGATGCCGGCGGTCTGCTCAAGCACGTAATCGGTGGTGATCGCCGCGTCGGGCAACGCCACTCGTTCGGTCGAGGAGTGCGAGATGTCCCGCTCGTGCCAGAGCGGTATTCCTTCGAGCACAGGCACCACCTGCGCGCGCACGACGCGCGCCAGCCCGCTTATCCGTTCCGACCGCACCGGATTTCTCTTGTGCGGCATCGCCGACGAGCCCTTCTGGCCAGTCGCGAAAGGCTCGGCTAGCTCACGGATCTCAGTCTGCTGGCCGAGCCGGACCTCCAGCGTAATGGCCTCACAGACCGTGGCGATAAGTGCCAGTACGCTAACCCATTCAGCGATGCCGTCGCGCAGCACCACCTGGGTCGCGACGTCGGCAGGCCGCAGGCCGAGCTGAGTGAGTACCTCAGACTCGATCTCCGGGCCGATGTTGGAGTAGGTGCCGACCGGGCCGGACAGCTTGCCGACCGCGATCGACTGCCGGGCACGCAGCAACCGGTCCCGGCAGCGGTGAATGGCGAACGCAAAATCGGCAACCCGGTGCCCCCACACGTCAGGTTCTGCGTGAATGCCATGGGTCCGGCCTGCCCGCAGCGTCGTCCGGTGCGCGAGGGCATGCTCCCGGAGTACGTGCAGGAGCCGCTCGCACCGCGCTGTCAGAAGGTCGGTGGACTCGGCTAGCTGGATAGCCAATGCGGTGTCCAGCAGGTCGGATGAGGTCATGCCGTAGTGCACGTAGGCCGCTGCCTCGCGCGGCGTGGTGTTGTTCGCCCAGGCGGACAGGAACGCGATCACGTCGTGACCGGTCACTGCCTCCAGGGCAGCCACGGCCTCGGGCGTCGGCGGCGGCGCGGCGGCCACTGGGGCCACCACATCCTCCGGTACCGTCCCCGCCTTGGCGTGCGCGGCCAGCACAAGGGTCTCGATCTGGCACCAGAGCTCGTACTTGTGGGCTTCGCTCCAGACGTGGCCCATCTCGGGCAGCGTGTAGCGATCTATCACGCCTCTATCCTGCCGCATCGCATCCGGCGGCCATGCCCCCGGCCTGCTCCGCCGCAGCCGGCCCCAGGGCGCTACTTGCGTTCCGCTACTAGCGGAGCGACCAGCGCAGCGGTGACCACGATCAGCTGGACCTCCAGCCCGGCGGCGACTCCGACGGCCGTCGTAGCCAACGCAGCCGCGCTTGCAGTGACGCGCAACCGGACCGGCCCGGTGCCCAGCTGCCCCCGGATGACCGCATCGCCGGCCAGGAACAGGGCAGCCCCGGCTGCCAGCAAAGCGGCCTGTCCCAGGGTGGCGCCGGACCCGAAGCCTGCGCCTGGCCGGCCGACAGTCAGCACCACCCTGAGAACGCCGGCCGCGATCGCCACCAGGCCCAGCAGCAGCGGGATATTGCCGTAGAAGTAGGCGCTCAGGGCCAGCTCGGTGCGACGCTCGGCTGTTGCCCGGGTCAATACCTGCACGGCGCGCTCGTCGTCGCCCGCCCCGAACACGATCCACCAGAGTGCGGCGGCGACGGCCAGGCCAAGGACGGCGCCCGCCAGCAGTCGCCAGTTAGCCCCGCCCGGCTGGCGCAGCGGCCCGGCTGCGCCGATCCCTACCGCAGCGACCGACTCGCCGATAGCCACGATCAGCAGCGCGCTATGCCGCTCAATAAAGTGCGCGGGCCGCAGCTGGAAGAAGGCCGCCGGCCGCACGACCAGCGGCGATCCCAGCTGGACCACGAGGGCAACGATCCACAGCAGGTAGGCGGCCAGGCTGGACCGGTGGTCGGCTAACCCCGCAACTGTGATCAGTAGCGCCGAGGCAATGTTGAACGGCGCCACCCGCACGATGTTCGCGTTCACCCGGTAGTACAGGAACGCGTGCACGACCACCACCACCAGGTAGCCCAGGCCGAGCACCAGGCCGTAGCTGCCGAACCCGCGCGGGATGGCAAGCCCGACGACCAGGAACCCGGCCATCCCGACCAGCAGCAGCAGCCGCTCGCCAGTCTGCACCGGCGGCCGGGTGTTGGTAAGCCAGGCGTACGCCCCGTACATCCACCACAGCAGCCCGAAGACCAGCAGCACCTGGCCAACGGCCAGCCAGGACAGCCGGATGGCCAGCACCGAAGTGAGCTGGGTCAAGGTAAAGGCAAAGACCAGGTCGAAGAAGATTTCCAGCGTGCTGACGCGCAGCGGCATTTCCTCGTCGGCAACGGCCGGAGCGCTGACCGGGTCCGGCGCGAACGGTACGTCAGCGGTCATCGCCCTGCCCGGGTGCCGGCCGGCGCCGCGGCGATGTCGGTGCGGTACCAGCCGCCGCGAATGCGGATATGGCCCGCCGCCCGATAGGCGGCGGCACTGGCCGCCGCCACGTCGGCGCCGGTGCCGACGACGTCAAGGATCCGGCCGCCTGCTGCGGTCAGCGTGCCGGAGTCGCCATTCGCCGTGCCCGCATGAAGGACATATGCGCCGGGAACGAGACCAGCTTCGGCGATGCCGTCGATCACGTCGCCGCGTGCCGGGGCGCCCGGATAGCCCGCTGCAGCCACTACCACCGTCACCGCTGCGCCGGGCAGCCAGCTGACCGGCGGCGCGGCGCCGAGGTCACCCTCTGCGCAGGCCGCGAGTAGCCCGGCTAGCGGCGTGGCGAGCCGGTCAAGCACGACCTGCGTCTCCGGATCGCCGAACCGGGCGTTGAATTCGACGACCCGCAGGCCACGTGAGGTGAGGCAGAGTCCGGCATAGAGCAGCCCGCTGTAGGCCGAGCCGCGCCGCGCGAGCTCAGCCATGGCTGGCTCAACGACGGTGGCTACGGTCTCGGCGGCCAGCTCCGGTGGCGCCCAGGCCAGCGGCGCGTAAGCGCCCATACCGCCAGTGTTCGGGCCGACGTCTCCGTCGTGGGCGCGCTTATAGTCCTGGGCTGGCAGCAGCGGAACCGCGACCCGGCCGTCGGCCAGCGCGAAGACCGACACCTCAGGGCCGTCGAGGAACTCCTCGATTACCACGGTGTCGCAGTCACGGGCGTGCTGCGCTGCCAGCTCTCGGTCGGTGGTGACAACCACGCCTTTGCCCGCAGCTAGCCCGTCCGCCTTTACGACGTACGGTGGGCCAAAGGCGGCGAGCGCGTCGTCGACTTGCTGCGCCGTCCGGCAGGTCATGGCGGCGGCCGTCGGCACCCCGGCGGCCGTCATCACGTCCTTGGCGAATGACTTCGAGCCCTCGATCATCGCCGCGCGCTGGCTGGGACCGAAGCAACGGATGCCAACCGCCCGGACGGCGTCTGCGGCGCCGGCGACAAGCGGGGCCTCGGGCCCGATGACCACCATGTCGGCGCCGATCCGGACGGCGAGCGCGGCCACGTCGGCCGGCTCGGTCGCGGTCACCGCGTGCAGCTCCGCGATCTCACTAATACCCGGGTTGCCAGGTGCGGCGTGCAACTCGCGCACGTCAGTGTCGCGTGCCAGCGCCCTGACTAGCGCATGCTCCCGGCCGCCCGAGCCGATGACCAGTACCCGCACGTCACAGCACCTCGCGCAGCTGCACGGTCTGGTCCCGCCGCGGGCCCACGCCGACCGCGGAGATAGGGGCTCCGATCATGTCCTCGACCGCGCGCACATAGCCTTTGGCGTTCGGTGGCAAGTCGCGGAAATCCTTGGCCCCCGAGATGTCCTCCCACCAGCCGTTCAGGTACTCATAAACCGGGGTGGCATGGTGGAAGTCGGTCTGGGTCATCGGCATCTCGTCGTAGCGCTTGCCATGGACGTCGTAGCCGACGCAGACAGGCACCTTCTCCAGGCTGGACAACACGTCCAGCTTGGTGAGGAAGTAGTCGGTCAGCCCGTTCACCCGGGTGGCGTACCGCGCGATAACGGTGTCGAGCCAGCCCGTCCGGCGCGGCCGCCCGGTGGTGACGCCGAACTCGCCGCCGGTCTTGCGCAGCCACTCGCCCTGCGCGTCATGCAGCTCGGTGGGGAAAGGGCCGGCGCCGACCCTGGTGGTGTATGCCTTCAGGATCCCCATCACCCTGGTGATCCGGGTGGGCCCGATGCCGGACCCGACGCAAGCACCGCCGGCGGTGGGCGAGGATGAAGTGACGAACGGGTAGGTGCCGTGGTCGACGTCGAGCAGGGTCGCCTGGGCGCCCTCGAGCAGGACTACCCGGTCGGCGGCAAGCGCCTGATTGAGGACCAGCCCGGTGTCAGCGATATAACGACCAAGCCGGTCGGCGTAGCCCAGGTACTGATCCGCGACGGTGTCGGCGTTGATGCCACGACGGTTGTAAAGCTTCGCGAGGATCTGGTTCTTCTCGCGGAGCACCAGCTCGAGCTTCTGTTGCAGAATGCCGGGATCGAACAGATCCTGCATCCGGATCCCGACGCGTGACACCTTGTCGCTGTAGGCCGGGCCGATACCGCGGCCGGTGGTGCCGATACGGGCGTTGCCGAGGTACCGCTCGGTAACCTTGTCCAGGGCCACGTGATGCGGCATGATCAAGTGCGCGTCCGCCGAGATCAGCAGGCGATCGCGCCAGGCCCCGCGCTCGATGAGGCCGTCGATCTCGGCTATCAGCACCTCCGGATCGATGACGACGCCGTTGCCGATGACGGCCGTGGCGTTGTCGGACAGGACACCAGACGGCAGCAGGTGCAGCGCATAGCTCTCGTCGCCGATGACGACCGTGTGGCCAGCATTGTTCCCGCCCTGATAGCGAACGACGTAGTCAACCTTGTCCCCGAGCAGGTCGGTCGCCTTGCCCTTGCCCTCATCACCCCACTGCGCGCCGACGATCACTATGGCGGGCATGTCACAGGTCCTCCCGTAACCAAAGAAGGCCCCGGCCGACGTCGTTGCATGTGGACAGCAAGCGCGGCAGGGGCTCTTGCAAGCAGATTTTACAGGTCCGACGCCCAAACCCGCTGCCGCAAGCCCGGACCGGCCCGACAGTGGGCCGTTACGATTCCAGGGCGATGACTGCGGCGGGGCTGCTGTCGGCCAGGAAATCCTGGCACCTGGTCGCCTCGTCGTCTTCGCCGATGGCCGCCGCGGCAGCCCCCAGCAGGTAGAGCGATCGCAGGAAGCCGCGGTTGGGCTCGTGTTCCCAGGGCACCGGGCCATGACCATGCCAGCCCGCGCGGCGCAGCTGATCCAGGCCGCGGTGGTACCCGGTTCTGGCGAAGGCGTATGCGCTCACCGCGTCACCGGCGGCCAGCGCGCGTGCGGCGAGTTCGGCCCAGGCAGCGCAATAGCCCGGATACCTGGCCGCAACGGTGGCCGGATCGCTCGCCGCGGCCAGCGCCGCAGCCGCCTCTTCATTGGCGGGCAGCAGGGTCTCGGGCGGGCCGCCAAGCAGGTTCTGTTGCGTCATGAGGCCATCTTTGTCCTGGGCACCAAAGCGTCGCAGGCCGGGCTGGCTAACGCCGGTCAGGACAGGCGCTTGCCTACCGACATCAGGTCCTCGCAGGCGTGAACCACCCTGGCTGTCATCGACTCTTCGGCGGCCTTGCCCCAGGTCCGAGGGTCGTACGCCTTCTTGTTGCCGACGTCGCCGTCGACCTTCAGGACGCCGTCGTAGTTGGTGAACATGTGCCCGGCGACCGGCCTGGTGAAGGCGTATTGCGTGTCGGTGTCCACGTTCATCTTGACCACGCCGTATCCGATCGCCTCCCGGATGTCTTCGAGCGCCGATCCTGACCCGCCATGGAAGACCAGGTCAAATGGCTTGTCGACGCCGTACTTGGCGCCAACGGCATCCTGGATCTCCTTCAGGATCGACGGCCTGAGCTTGACGTGGCCAGGCTTGTAAACGCCGTGAACGTTGCCGAAAGTGGCGGCCAGAATGTAGCGGCCGCGCTCTCCGAGGCCTAGCGCCTCGGCCGTCGCCAGGGCGTCCGCGGGCGTGCTGTAAAGCTTCTCGTTGATCTCGCCGACGATCCCGTCTTCTTCGCCGCCCACGACGCCGATTTCCAGCTCCATGACCACGTGTGCTCTGGCGCACTGGTCAAGTAGCTCGGACGCGATCTGCAGGTTCTCCGTCAGCGGCACCGCCGAGCCGTCCCACATGTGGGACTGGAACAGCGGTTCCTCGCCCCGTGCTACCCGCTCCAGCGAGATCTGCACCAGCGGGCGCATGTACCCATCGAGCTTGTCCTTCGGGCAGTGATCGGTGTGCAGCGCGATGTGAACCGGGTACTTCGAGGCCACTATCCGGGCGAAATGAGCGAGCGCAACGGCGCCAGTGACCATGTCCTTGACACCACCGCCCGACAGGTACTCGGCCCCTCCGGTGGACATCTGGACGATACCGTCACTCTCGGCTTCGGCGAAACCACGGAGCGCGGCATTGAGGGTCTGGCTCGAGGTGACGTTTATGGCGGGGTAGGCGAAGCCATGCTCCTTGGCCCGGTCGAGCATCTGCGCGTAGACCTCTGGCGTCGCGATCGGCATGACCCGGGTCCTCTCGTCCGTTTTCAGCGCCCTCTGGCCAACGTGCTGTGGCCAGTGCCCAGTATTGCCGAGGACGCCGCTGCCGCTGAAGCCGCCGGCTGAGTTGGCCGCAATGGCGGGCTAGCGGGCTCATCGGGGCTACGCTCAATCGCATGGGACACCATGATGCGGATCCCGCCGGGGGCCACCGTTACGCCGGCGTTGTTCTGCTTTCCGTTGCGGTACTAGCTCTGCTCGTGGTCGGGGCCTTCGCGCTGCACGCGCTGTCGCACAGCTGACTTGGGCTTACGCGTTTACAGGCTGGCAACCGGCGCATGAGGTCAGCCGGGTTGAGCTACGCTCAGCCCAGGTCTAGATCGGCCAGTTCGAATGCGGCTAGGTACGGCAGTCCGCGCTCGGCGATCTTGGGCCGCGCGCCGCGCTCAACGACGACTGCGACGCCGACGACTTCAGCTCCTGCTTCTTCCAGCGCGTCCACTGCGGTCAGCACTGAGCCACCAGTGGTGGAAGTGTCTTCGACGGCGAGCACGCGGCGCCCGGCCACCGTCAGGGCCCTCGATCCGGCGCTGCAAGCCGTGCGCCTTCTCGGTCTTGCGGACCACGAAGGCGTCGAGCTTCCGACCGCGGGCCGCGGCGGCGTGGAGCATGGCGGTGGCGACTGGATCGGCGCCCAGCGTCAGCCCGCCCACCGCATCGAAATCCAGGCCGTCGGTCACGTCCAGCATGACCTGGCCCGCCAGGGGCGCGGCGCGCCCGTCGAGCAGCACCCTGCGCAGGTCGATGTACCAGTCGGCGCGCTGTCCAGATGACAAGATCACTTCGGCATGTACGACGGCGAGCTGCTTGATCATGCCCAGCAGATCTTCCCGGTCAGCCACGGCAGGTGAGCCTACCCGGCAGATCGCGCGCAGCACCGGTCGGCACCTGGTAGCTTCTGCGGGCTGCACGTAGCAGGCACCTGGCCAGGTGGATACGTCCGCGATCCTCGCTATGTGTCACGGCTGGTGCCATGCGCTGGTAACGTCACGCGCAACGGGAAGGACGGTGTCGCGTTGGATCGCTGCGCGCTGTTCGTGGACGCGAGTTATGTGCTGACCGAAGGTGCACTCGCCGTTCATGGCACTCGCAATCGTGACTCAGTCTCGTGGGATCACGCGGGCCTGCTGAAGCTCCTGGGCGGCCTGTCCAGGGACCGGTCTGGGCTGCCATTGCTGCGCTGCTACTGGTACGACACTGCCGCGGACGGCAACCGCGCTGCCGAGCATGAATCCCTCGCCGACGTTCCGGGCGTGAAGCTCAGGCTGAGGAAGACTCGCCCGAACCGCAGGGAGGGCGTAGAAGCTGAGATCCGAAAGGATCTCACCGCCCTGGCCAGAAATCGTGCCGTCAGCGACGTGATCATCGTGAGCGGCGAGGAGGACCTGGCCCCGGTCATCGCAGAAGTTCAGGACCTCGGCGTCCGGACGATCTTGCTGCACATCTCAGCCGACGGCGACTGGGCCGTTTCCCGCGCACTGCGCCAGGAGTGCGACGACATCATCGACGTCGCGGCCGGGCACTTGCGCCCCTACGTGGATCTGATCCCCGGCGCCGAGCCGGAGCTTGCCGGCGCCGGGTACCGCGAGCTGGCACCTGGGGCAGTGCAGGTGAGGAGCCCGCACCACGCGATCGAGGCACCCGCCGCGCGCCTGTACGGGTCGCCGCTAGCAGCTGAGTACGACCGCGGTGAGCCCCAGCTCGTGGGCCTGACTGCTGCCGGAAGTGACCAGCTGCCTGGCCAGGACCCGGCGCGCTTCGCCGCGCAAGCGGCCCACGGCCCGGCCGAAGGCGTCGCCTCCGGACAGGCGCAGCGCACAACCGACCCGCGCGCGCTCAGCCAGCAGTATCAGCCGGCCGACGCCAGCCGAGGTCAGCTGGCAGCGACCACGGGCCAGATTCAGGGCCAGCAGGGATTCGCTGCTAACGGCTTCGGGCCGCACGATTCCGCGAACGGCTTCACCAGCAGCGGCAGTTCCGGGCAGGTCGGTCCTGGCCTGCCGGGAACCGTAGGACAGCCGAACAGCACGCAGGCCGCCGCGATGCCAGCCAATGGCCTGGCCCAGAACGGCATGCCGGCCAACGGGCTGGCCCAGAACGGCATCCCGGCCAATGGGCAGGCCGGGCCTGGCGGGCAGGGGAGCGGGTTCCCCGGCACCGCTCAGGCCCAGACGTCGATGCCGCACGCCGCCATCCAGCAAGGCGGCATGCAGCAAGGCGGCATGCAGCAAGGCGGTGCCCACCTAGGCGGCATGCACCAAGGCGGCGCCCACCAAGGCGGCGCCCACCAAGGCGGCATGCACCAAGGCGGCGCCCACCAAGGCGGCGCCCACCAAGGCGGCATGCAGCAAACTGGCATGCCCGGCAGTGCTATGCCCGGCGGCGCTATGCCCGGCGGCGGCCTCGGCCAGACCGGACTGCAGCAGCCGACGGGTCAGCCTGGTAGCGCCGGACCGCAGAGTCAGGGCTTGGCGATGCCTGGTCAGCTCCAGGGCATGCCGCCGCACGCGCAAGGCATCTCCGGGCCTGGCCAGCACGCGCTGCAACGCCAGGGCAACGGTCCGGGTCTGCCGCCCGCCGGTCTGCAGCAGTCCGGACTGCCGCCATCCGGCCCGGCCTCCGCCGACCAGCAACGTCAGCAGTCGCAGCGCCAGCTGCCGACGAGCAACGGAATGCAGCACCCACAGGATCGGGGCGGTCAGTATGGCGGCCCTGCGCAGCAGTCGCCCTACGGCGGTTCGCCGGTGCCAGGCGGCTACCCGGCTGGCTCTTACGGCGCTCCGCAGCCTGCGCCAATGCCCGTTCCGCCGGTGGCGATCTCGGTAGGCGAGGCGGTGCAGTCGGCTCACGCAGAGGGCTTCGGGTTCGGCGAGGCCGTAGCTAGAGACGCACCTGCGCTCTGGCTGGAAGCCGTGCTTGCCCGCAAACCGCGAATGCCTTCGGATCTCGAGGCACGGCTACTGCAGGGCTCGGCGTTGCCGATTGACTCGCTGCTGCACGACGAGGTCCGGCATGCGCTGCGGCGCGGGTTCTGGGACGCGCTCGAGCGCTCGCGGCACTAAGGGACGTTTGTCACGAAGCCATTACTCTGTGCTCTTCCCGCATACAGCGGTCCCGCTCACTGGGTTACGTTAGTAACGTGCCTGTACTGAGCCGCGAGGAATTCGACTCGATCGAATTCGACGCCGCAGCCAGCGGGGATCACGCGGCAGCGGCCCGGCAGATGACTCAGCTGGCCGCTATCGGCACGGAGACCGCAGGAATGCCGCGCGCCGAGGCTTACGTGCGCGCAGGCGAGCAATGGTTGCTTGCTGACGACCCGGCCGAGGCAGTGGCTGGCTTCCAGCGCGCCATGGCCGACGGAGGGCCTGTCTTTGTCGATCCCAGAGTGCCGATGGCTCGCGCCTTGTTCCAGCTCGGCCGGCAGTCCGAGGCACAGGCCATTATCAGCCAGCTCAAGGCCGAGGGCCCGGTGGATGCGCAGACCTGTGACCTCGTCGCGGAACTGCTGGTAGAGCGCGCGCAGCTGCGCTCCGCCCTCGACTGGGCAACGGCAGGCGTCGAGCTCTCCCTGGCGGGCCAGCCAGAACCGGGTTCGCGAGCCAGTGATCGGGCCAGCCTCGACCGGCCCGGCAGGGCCGCCGACGCCGACGTTGACTCCGAGCTAAGGCTGCTGCTCAGGCTGCGCTACCGCATCCGCAACGACCTCGGCCTGCCGGAGGACGTCTACGACGCGATGCTTGACGACGCCTGAGCCGCTCGCTCGGGGCTGACTCGCAGCGTATCGGCCGACTCATCGAGATCCACAAGTACCCTGTCACCGTCGGTAATCTCGCCGGCGAGCAGGGCGCGCGCGAGCTTGTCGCCGATCGCCGTCTGAATGAGCCTCCGCAGCGGGCGTGCGCCGTAGATCGGGTCGAATCCGGTCACGGCGAGCCATTCCCTGGCATCCGGTGTCACGTCAAGCGTCAGCCGCCGGGTGGCCAGCCGGCGGGCCAGCCTCGATACCTGAACGTCGACGATCTCGCTCAGGTCGCTGGTTGTCAGCGCATCAAACACGATCACATCATCAAGCCGGTTCAGGAATTCCGGCTTGAAGGTTGCTCGCACGATGCCGAGGACCTTGTCCCGGGTCGCTGCCTCGTCCAGGCTCGCGTCAGCAATAAACTGCGAGCCGAGGTTCGAGGTCAGGATCAGGATCGTGTTGCGGAAGTCGACCGTTCGGCCCTGGCCATCGGTAAGCCTGCCATCGTCAAGCACTTGCAGCAGGATGTCGAATACCTCTGAATGGGCCTTCTCCACCTCGTCCAGCAGGACAACGCAATACGGCCGCCGTCGGACCGCCTCGGTCAGCTGGCCGCCCTCGTCGTAGCCCACATATCCAGGTGGTGCTCCGACCAGCCTTGATACGGAATGCCGTTCCGAGTACTCGCTCATGTCGATCCTGATCATGGCGCGCTCATCGTCGAACAGGAACTCGGCCAGCGCCTTGGCCAGCTCAGTCTTGCCGACACCGGTCGGACCAAGGAACAGGAACGAGCCTGATGGCCGGTCCGGGTCGGAGATCCCGGCCCGGGACCGGCGGACCGCGTCGGATACCGCCTGCACTGCGGCCTGCTGGCCGATCAGCCGGTGACCGAGCTCAGCTTCCATCCGCAGCAGCTTGCCGGTCTCGCCTTCCATCAGCCGGCCCGCCGGGATGCCTGTCCAGGACGACACCACGTCGGCGACATCATCCGGACCGACTTCCTCCTTGACCATGGGCTGCCCGGTGGAGGCCAGGCCCACCGCACCCGGCGCAGCGGCCGTTGACTCTTCGCTCGCGGCAGCGGCGGCAGCCGCCAGCTGGCCCTCGAGCGCCGGGATCTCGCCGTACATTAGCCGTGATGCGGTCTCGAAATCTGCGTCCCGCTGGGCTCGCTCGGCCTGGCCGCGCAGGTCATCGAGCTGCTTCTTCAGCTCGCCGACCTTGTTGAGGCTCGACTTCTCCCGGTCCCACCGGGCCACCAGGGCTGTCAGCTGCTCCTGCTTGTCGGCCAGGTCGGCCCGCAGCCGCTCCAGCCGCTCCTTGCTGGCCGGGTCGGCCTCCTTGGCAAGCGCCATCTCCTCCATCTTCATGCGGTCGACAGTGCGCTGAAGCTCGTCGATCTCGACTGGCCGCGAGTCGATCTCCATCCGCAGCCGGGAAGCGGCCTCGTCGATCAAGTCGATGGCCTTGTCAGGCAGGAAACGGGCGGTGATGTAGCGGTCAGATAGCGTTGCCGCGGCGACCAGAGCGGCGTCGGAGATCTGTACTTGATGATGCGCCTCGTACCGGCCCTTCAGTCCGCGCAGGATCGCAATAGTGTCCTCGGCAGACGGCTCGCCGACGAAGACCTGCTGGAATCGTCGCTCCAGCGCGGCGTCCTTCTCGATCCGCCGCCGGTACTCATCGAGCGTGGTCGCCCCGACCATGCGCAGCTCGCCGCGGGCGAGCATTGGCTTGAGCATGTTCCCGGCGTCCATCGCGCCTTCGGCCGCGCCCGCCCCTACCACGGTATGCAACTCGTCGATGAAGGTAATGATCTCGCCTTCGCTTTGCTTGATCTCGTTCAGGACCGCCTTGAGGCGCTCTTCGAACTCACCGCGGTACTTAGCACCAGCGACCATCGCGCCCAGGTCCAGGGCCACGACCCGCTTGCCCCGTAGCGACTCGGGTACATCCCCGGCCACAATCCGTTGTGCCAGCCCTTCCACCACGGCGGTCTTCCCTACGCCTGGCTCGCCGATCAGCACCGGGTTGTTCTTGGTCCGCCGCGACAGCACCTGGATGACCCTGCGGATCTCGGCATCCCGCCCGATAACCGGATCGAGCTTGCCCTCCCGAGCGCTGCGGGTGAGGTCGATGCCGTACTTCTCCAGCGCCTGATAAGTGCTCTCCGGGTCCTGGGAGGTGACGCGCGCGTGACCGCGGACCTGCTCGAAGGCCTCGGTGAGCCGCTTGGGGCCAGCGCCGGCGTCGCGCAGCACGGTCGCCGCCTGGCCGCCGTCGGTGGCCAGGCCGACAAGCAAGTGCTCGGTGGACACGTACTCGTCGGACATATCGGCAGCCAGCTTGCTGGCGGTGGCCAGAGTGGCCAGCAACTGGCGTGATGTCTCGGGCGCGCTCACGGTGGCGCCCGCCGCCTGCGGCAGTTTCGCCAGTCCGTCGCGCACGGTCGACAGCACGCTGTTTGGGTCGGCGCCGACGGCGCGCAACAACGGCGCGGCGGTGCCGCCGTCCTGCTGAACCAGCGCGGCCAGCAGGTGCAGCCCGTCCACGTTCGGGTTGCCTGCGGCCGCCGCCGCCTTGACGGCCTCGGACAAAGCCTCCTGGCTCTTCCTGGTCAGCTTCTCGTCCACAATCCTTCTTCTCCCACGTACTGAGATCTATCGCTGTGCTCAGGCCAGCAGTACGGCGACTGCAACAGGCGGCCGGGAGTCAGCCGGAACTGGCCGGCCTTGCTGCTGGCGGCACGGATGCATCGGCAGCGGCCACCGCCTGAGCCGGATCGGCCCCGCTCAGCGCCGGTCCAGTCGGCGGGTGTACCCGACCTGTGCCGTGCACTGGCACCAGCGCGGCGCTGTCGGTCCTGCCGCGCAGCAAGGCAGACAACCTGGCCGCGACCGCGCGAGTTGACTCGAGCTCGGCTCGCAGCTGACTGATCTCTGCTTGCATTTCGGCGAGCAGCAGCCGACTGCGCCGCTCGGCCAGCTCTAGCTCGAGAATGCGCTTGATCCCGGACAGGTTGATGCCCTCTTCCTGGGAGAGCCGCTGCACCTCGCGCAGGATCAGGATGTCGCGCAGCGAATACCGGCGGCCGCGACCTACCGCCCGGCCCGGCGAGACCAGGCCGAGCCGGTCGTAAGCACGCAGCGTCTGGGGGTGCAGGCCGGACAGCTGGGCAGCCACCGAGATGACATAGACAGGCGTGTCATCTGAGAGCTCGAACTGGCTAGTCATGTCATCTCCTTCCGGCTATCGAGCACCGCTTGTTCAGCCGTTGGCCTGGCGCAGTACTTCGGCGCGCGGATCCGGGCCCGCGGTTGCGTCCCGGAACGCCTCCAGCGCCCCGCGGGCCTTGTCTCCGAGCTCGTGCGGCACCTGGACGTCGACAGTGACCAGCAGGTCCCCGGATGTGCCGTCCTTGCGCCGTACCCCCTTGCCGCGGACCCGGAAGG
Source organism: uncultured Actinomycetota bacterium (assembly GCA_963787665.1). GTDB lineage: Bacteria > Actinomycetota > Actinomycetes > Streptosporangiales > Streptosporangiaceae > JAJYUU01. The sequence goes on along the minus strand of CAWBDZ010000011.1, from coordinate 112,643 downwards.
TGCGGCCGCTCGGCGTCCCGGCCGGAATGCGCAAGCTGACCGGCATGCCGCGTGCGACGGCACCTTGATCTCGGCGCCGAGCGCTGCCTCCGGGAACGTGATCGGCACGGTGACCGTCAGGTTGGAGCCAGTACGGCCGAATGTTCCGTGCGGATGCGGCTTCGACGTGCACCCGCACGTACAGGTCGCCCGGCGGGCCGCCGCGCTCGCCGGATGCGCCCTTGCCCGGAATCTTGATCCGCTGGCCGTCGCCGACGCCCGCAGGGATCCTGGCCTGGATCGTCCGGGTGCTCATCGCCCGTCCGCTGCCCGAGCAGGTCGGGCACGGATCGTCCACGACCAAGCCCCGGCCGCGGCAGGTCTTGCAAGGCTCGGAGAAGGCGAAGCTGCCGAGGTTCCGGCTGCCCTGCCCGGTACCCTCGCAGGTCGGGCACACGCGGGGCACGGTGCCTGCCTTGGCGCCGGTGCCCTTGCACACCTTGCACGGGCCCTCGCCGGTGAGCCGGAGCGACACCGTGGACCCGTCGATGGCGTCGCTGAACGACAGCGTCGTCTCAGTCTCCACGTCGGCGCCGCGCCGCGGCCGGGCCTGCTGGGTGGTGCCCGTCCCGCCACGGGAACCGAAGACACCGCCGAGCAGGTCACCCAGCCGGCCGCCGGCGCTGCCCGCCGTACCGCCGAAGAGGTCGCCGAGGTCGAACCCGTAGTTGTCGCCGAGCGGATCCTGGCATCCGCACGCCGCCGCCGCCGAACAACGAGCGGGCCTCGTCGTACTCCTTGCGCCGCTTCTCATCGGACAGCACGGTGTAGGCCTCGGAGATCTCCTTGAAGCGCGCCTCCGCCTTCGCGTCGCCCTCGTTAGCGTCCGGGTGGTACTTCCTGGCCAGCTTTCGGTACGACTTCTTGATCTCGTCTGCAGGCGCGCCCTTGGTCACCCCGAGCGTCTTGTAGTAGTCCTTCTCCAGGTAATCCTTGGTGCTCAACGGGCCTCTCTCGGGAGCTAGCTAGATGTCGGCGCCACCGGGCCCGGCCTCGCCGGGCTCGCCGGCGTCTTCCGCAGGTGCGGTCGCCGCTGCCGATTGCGCGTCAGCAGACTCCGGCCGGCCTAGCTGTGGCCGACTCAGCCGCGGCCGATTCAGGCGCGTCGGCCTTGGCCTTGCCGGCGGCGGACTTGGCCGTCGCGGACTTGGCGCTGGCTGGGTCCGGGCTGACCGCGCCGCTCTCCGGGCCGGCCGCATCGGCGCTCGCGGACTCGTCGGCGGGATCCCCGCCAGGCTCGGCCACGGCCACCCTGGCCGGTCGGATGATCCGCTCGCCCACCCTGTAGCCCGGCTGCAGGATCTGCACGCACGTCGGCTCGGTGACGTCGGTCGAATACGAATGCAGCAGAGCCTCGTGCAGCGTCGGGTCGAACGGATCGCCGTTCTCCCCGTAGGCAGTCAGCCCCAGTTTCACCACGATCCCTTCGAGCGACTCGGCCACCGACTTGAAACCGCCAGTGAGCTCGCCGTGCTCGCGGGCCCGGCCAATGTCGTCAAGGACTGGCAGCAGTTCGTGCAGCACGTTGGCTAGCGCCTGCTCGCGAACTGCCAGCCTGTCCCGCTCGACCCGCTTACGGTAATTGGCGTATTCCGCCTGCAGCCGCTGCAAGTCGGCGGTCCGCTCGGCCAGCATTACTGCTGTCCGGTCGGGCTCGCTCCAGCCGCCGGACCGGGGCCGCCGGGGCCGCCGGGGCCGCTAGGCCCGCCTTGACCGGAACCCGCGTCCCGTCCCGGAACCGCCCGGCCGGGAAACCGAGTGCTTGCCGGGCTTCGGCTGCGGCCCGGCCTGCGGCCTGGCCCGCGCTGCGAGCCAGGCTGTCCGGTGTCACGTACCTCGCCAGTGGTCGGGTCAATCCGCCTGCGATCGCGGATGACCGGGCCCTGGTTGTCGTCTGTCGGGCATCATCAGGCGGCGCCGCCCTCCCGGTCGGCCGGCTTGTCGTCCTCGACGATCTCGGCCTCGACGACATCGTCGTCCTGGCCTCCGGCCTCGTCGCCCGCGTCGCTGGCCTGCGCATTCGCAGCCTGCGCCTGGGCATAGATGGCGGTGCCCATCTTCTGGCTGACCTGAGCGGCGTGCTCACTGGCCGTCTTAATGGCCTCGGTGTCAGTGCCCTCAAGTGCCTTCTTCAGGTCGGCAATCGCCGACTCCACCTCAGACTTGACGTCGTCGGGAACCTTGTCGGCATTCTCGGCGAGGAACTTCTCCGTCGTGTAGGCGAGGGACTCGGCGCGGTTGCGCACCTCGGCCTCCTCGCGGCGCTGCCGGTCTTCGTCGGCGTACTTCTCCGCGTCGGCCATCATCCGCTCGATGTCGTCCTTGCCCAGCGCCGAGCCGCCCGAGATGGTCACGGACTGCTGCTTACCGGTGCCAAGGTCCTTGGCCGACACGTTCACGATGCCGTTGGCGTCAATGTCGAACATGACCTCGATCTGCGGGATGCCGCGCGGGGCGGGAGCCAGGCCCGCCAGCTCGAACATGCCGAGCTTCTTGTTGTAGGCCGCGATCTCGCGCTCACCCTGGAAGACCTGGATCTGCACCGAGGGCTGGTTGTCGTCAGCAGTCGTGAAGATCTCTGAGCGCTTCGTCGGGATCGTGGTGTTGCGCTCGATCAGCTTGGTGAAGATGCCGCCCTTGGTCTCGATGCCGAGCGACAGCGGTGTCACATCCAGCAGCAGGACGTCCTTAACCTCGCCCTTCAGGACCCCGGCCTGCAGGCAAGCGCCCACCGCCACGACCTCGTCCGGGTTAACGCCCTTGTTCGGCTCCTTGCCGCCGGTCAGCTCCTTCACCACGTCCACAACGGCCGGCATCCGGGTCGAGCCGCCGACCAGGACCACGTGGTCGATCGCGCTGAGCTGGACTCCGGAATCCTTGATCACCTGCTTGAACGGAGCCTTGCAGCGGTCGAGCAGGTCAGAGGTCATCTTCTGGAACTCAGCGCGGCTGAGCTTAGTGTCCAGGTGCAGCGGACCCTGCTCGGAGTGGGTGATGTAGGGAAGGTTGATCTGCGACTCGGTCGAAGACGAGAGCTCGATCTTGGCCTTCTCCGCGGTCTCCCGCAGTCGCTGCAGCGCCATCTTGTCCTTGGACAGGTCTATGCCGTAGCTGTTCTTGAAGTCCTTGACCAGCCAGTCCACGATCCGCTGGTCCCAGTCGTCGCCACCGAGGTGGTTGTCGCCGCTGGTCGCCTTCACCTCGACGACACCCTCGCCGACCTCAAGCAGCGAAACGTCGAAGGTACCGCCGCCTAGGTCGAAGACCAGGATGGTTGCCTCGTTGGCCTTCTCCAGGTGGTAGGCCAGCGCAGCGGAGGTGGGCTCGTTGATGATCCGCAGGACGTTCAGTCCCGCGATCTGGCCGGCCTCCTTGGTCGCCTGCCGCTGGGCATCGCTGAAGTACGCGGGCACCGTGATCACCGCGTCGGTGATTGTCTCACCCAGATAGGACTCGGCGTCTCGCTTGAGCTTCTGCAGAATAAAAGCGCTGATCTGCTGTGCCGTGAACTTCTTGCCATCGATGGAGACCGTCCAGTCGGTGCCCATCTGTCGCTTGACGGACCGGATCGTCCGGTCAACGTTCGTCACTGCCTGCCGCTTCGCGACCTCGCCGACGAGTACCTCGCCGTTCTTCGCGAAAGCCACGACGGAGGGCGTGGTGCGCGAGCCCTCGGCGTTGGCGATGACCGAGGGCTCTCCGCCCTCGAGGACGGCGACGACGGAGTTGGTCGTCCCGAGGTCAATGCCTACCGCACGTGCCATGTGTTTCAGTCCTTGTTCGATCTAGTTGTAAGGTTGAGTGCTGACGGCTCAAGTTTGCCATGCTGAGCGGACCAAGGCAAATGAACTTGAGTCATTCGTGCTCAACTTTGTCGAGCTCACCCTTATTCCGGGCGTTGGCTTGCGAGAACTGCGCGAGCGGCCGGGAGGCTCCGACAGCCCTGACTCGATTATCTCGGCTGGCGCGACGACGGTACTGGGCCGACGCAGGTACCGTGACACTAAACCGGGGGCCGGGTAGTGTCGATCATGATCCGCCTTGACCCGCTCCGGCATGGCCTTAGCGACCCAGCAGGAAGGTCGGCAATGCCGCTGGACGGCCCACCCGACGCCGGGCACGCCCGGGTGGGTAGTGCGCGCGCAAACAGCGAGCCCGAGTCGCCGCAGTCCGGCCAGGCGACGGGCCTGGATCCGGGAGTGAATGAGGCCGCGGGCCAGGAAACCGCGAGCGCTCAGCGGCGCCGGCCAGCGGCGGCCGTCACCCGAGCAAGCTCAGCGGCCGGCCGCGATCCCGTTACCTGGCTGATCGCGAGCGGGGTGTTCGCGGCCTACATCGTGATATCGGTATTCCGGTACCTGCGTCACGACCCCACCTCATGGGACCTGGGCATCTTCACCGAGTACGTCAAGCAGTACGCGCACCTGCACGCGCCTATCGTGGATATCCGCGGCGCCGGGTTCAACTTGATGGGGGACCACTTCCATCCCATCGTGGCGTTGATCGCGCCGTTCTTCCGGCTGTTCCCGACACCAGTAACGCTGCTCGTCGCGCAGGCACTGCTTGCTGCCGTTTCGGTGTTCCCCGTCAGCAGGGCGGCCCGCGAGCTGCTCGGGCCTGGCCGGGGGCGGGCTATCGCGGCGGCCTACGGCTTCTCCTGGGGACTGCAGCAACTGGTCAACTACGACTTCCACGAGATCGCCTTCGCGGTGCCGCTGCTCGCCTTCTCGCTCTCCGCCCTCGTGCGCGGCCGCATCCGTCCGGCAGTGCTGTGGGCGCTGCCGCTTGTGTTCGTCAAGGAGGATCAGGGATTCACCCTGGCGGCAATCGGGCTGATCATCGCGTTCGCGTACCGGCGGCGTGGTCCCGGGCTGTTCCTGGCCGGCTGGGGCTTGCTCTGGTCCTTGCTGGCGATCTTGGTGATACTGCCGCACTTCAACGCGAGCCACACCTACGGTTACTGGTTCGCGGGCGGCGCGGTCAGCCCGGCGGGAGGCCACTTCAGCCTTGGCGGCGTGTGGGCCAACTTGATCAACGGTGCGTCGACCAAACTGCCCACATTGGCGATGATCTTGCTGCCGACGGCCTTCATCGCCCTCCGCTCGCCGCTGATACTGGCTGCGGTGCCCAGCCTTCTGCTCCGGTTCGTCGGCACCAACCCGCATTACTGGGATACGAACTGGCACTACAACGCGACGGTGATGCCGATCGTATTCGTGGCGGCCATCGACGCTCTGAGCCGCCTGCAGGCAAGGCGTGCTGCAGCTGACGAGGTGCTGCCGGGGGAACCGCCAGCGGAACCGGCGAAGCCGGCGCCGCGCCCGCTGGCGTTGGCTGCTGAGCGCTACGGCGCCGCGGCGATGCTGGGCGTCTGCGCGGCCCTGGCGTTTCAGTTCCCGCTCAGTTCGCTATGGACGCCGGCCACCTATTACCTGGGCCCGCACGTGGCGGCCGAGAACGCGGCAATGTCCCGAGTACCGGGCGGTGCCACCGTAGCCACCGACCTCGACCTCCTCGCGCCGCTAGCAGCCAGGACGGACACCTTCTGGCTGGGGAACTTTGGCACCAACCCGCCGACGGAGTACGTCGTCTTCGACAACCAGAACGGGGACTGGCCGCCACAGACCAACGTGCTGAAATTCGTCGAGTCACTGATCCACAACACTCCGTATGAGCAGATCTACTCAAGGGACGGCGTGTTCGTCTTCCGCCGGGCTGGCTAGCGGATCCTGACTCATGTCTGCGCAGACTGTTCCCCTCCGGCCCGGACCCGGAGCTGCCTTCGCGGGCCTGATCAGGCTGCGGTCCGTCGCAGTCGCCGTCGTGCTGACCTGTTACCTGGCCGCGGCAGCGGTAATCACCGGCAGGCTGTGGGCCGCGCCAGGGTCACAGATGGTGGCAGGCAATCCCAACGACAACGATTACTACGCCTGGATGATGAGGTACAGCGCGGCAGCGATCTCGCACGGTCGGCTGCCCGCGCTCGTCAGCACTGCCCTCGACGCGCCGCATGGCATCAACCTGATGTGGAACAACTCGATGCTGCTGCCCGGCATCCTGCTCACTCCGATCACCGACTTGTTCGGGCCGCAGGCAAGCCTGACGGTACTGCTAACCCTCGGTTTCGCTGGCTCGGCGGCAAGCATGTTCTTCGTGCTGCGACGCTGGGGAGTCAGCTTGCCCGCGGCCACCCTCGGCGGCGCGGTCTACGGGTTCTCGCCGGCCTTGCTGCAGTCGGCCATCGGTCACTACAACCTTCAGTTCGCTGTCCTGCCGCCGCTCATCGTCGACGTCGGTCTGCGGTTGTGCCTAGGTAAGTCCAGGCCGGTTCGCGGCGGCGTGCTGCTGGGCGTACTGGTGGCGATCCAGCTTTTCGTCGCGGCAGAAGTGCTGGTGGACGTAGCCATAGCGGCGGTGCTGATAGTCGCTGTGCTGGCGGCGTCCCGGCCGCGGGCAGCGGCCGGCCATGCCCGGCAGGCAGTCGTGGGCCTGGCCGCGGCGGCGGTCACCACGCTGGTGCTGGTCGGCTGGGCGCTGTGGGTGCAATTCTTCGGGCCGCTCACCGAGCACGGCAGCGCGTTCCTGTTTGACTTCTACAAGAACGACCTGAGTGCGTTCATCACCCCGTCAGGGCTGCTGCTTTTCCATACCTCCGCTAGCGCCGCTGCCGCCGCGCGGTATCAGGGCGGCCCGCCCGAGTACCTGGCCTACCTTGGCGTGCCGCTCATCATCGCGCTCGCAATCGCCCTGGTGGCAGGGTGGCGGGAACTACCAGTCCGGGCTACTGGCCTCACGTTCTGCGCGCTCGTGCTGCTCTCGCTCGGCGCCCATCCGCTCGTCAGCGGGACCGTACAGAACGGGGTAACGCTGCCCTGGGCCTGGCTAGGCCACCTGCCGGTGATCAGCTCCGTGCTGCCTGCCCGCATTTCGGTTGTCGCCGACGGCGCCGCGGCCGCGCTACTTGCCTTCGCTGTTGATGCGGCCAGGTCCAGGCTAGCCGGGCGACGGACTCTGGCCGTGGCGGTGACCGGCATCGCAGTGCTGGCTGTTCTGCCGCTGATCCCGCTGCCGCTGCCGGTGCAATCCGTCGCGCCGCTGCCGGCTGGGTGGGCGCAGGCGTTCACAGCGCTGCGGCTGCCGCCGGGCGCCAGGGTTCTGGTGGTCCCGGTGCCAACCGCAACTATTACCTATGCCATGCGCTGGCAGGCGCAGTCCGGCGAGCAGATCGCCCTCAACGCCGGCTATTTCCAGGGCCCCGCCTCGGACGGCCAGGCCTACGTGGAAGGGAACGGCCTGCCCCCGCTGGCCTATTACCTCGACCAGCTCTGGACCGGAACGGGGTCCGCGCAGGCGCCGCCGTCGGTCGCCGAGGCCAGGGCCACGTTGGCGTACTGGGATCCGGCCGCCGTGGTCGCGGTTACCACGCAGCGTTCAAACCTCGGGCGCTACCTCATCGGCGTGCTTGGTCCGCCGTCCGTCACGGCCGGCCGGATACTGGCCTGGCGAGCGCCCGCAGCCGGGTAGTCGCGCGGCTCATTTCGGGCACGGTGATCACCAGTAGCCGGCGGCATCGGCGTACGCTGTCACCCAAAACGCCCTACCGGGAGGTCCCATTGGCGCTGCGCATCATCATCGGCCTCGTCCTGACGGTGATCGCGGGTGCGGTCGCCGGGCGCCGCCTGTGGTGGCTGTACCAGCTGGGGCGCACCGGCCAGCCGGCCCCCGAGCGTGTGGCGGCGGTGCGAGAGCACCCGGGCCGTGACGCAGAGACGCAGGTGACCGAAGTCATCGGGCAGCGCAAACTGCTCCAGTGGACGGTCCCGGGCGTCGCACACGCGCTGATCTTCTGGGGTTTCATCATCCTGATCCTCACGATCATCGAGGCGTACGGCGACCTGTTCAGCAAGAACTTCGCCATTCCGCTGATCGGGACCTGGGCCTGGGTGGGCTTCCTGGAGGACCTGTTCGCGGTCGGCGTGCTAGTCGGCATCATCACCTTCGCGGTCATCAGGCTCCGCACTGACCCCAAGCGCGAGGGGCGGAAGTCGCGCTTTTCCGGCTCGCACACCGGCGCCGCCTGGGTGGTCCTGCTCGGCATCTTCCTGGTGATCGCCACCCTGCTGATCTACCGTGGCGCGCAGATCAACACCGGGCACTTCCCGTATCCGCACGGCGCGTTCGCCTCGGAGATCGTGGCTCACTGGCTGCACCCGCTGGGTGCGGCCAACTTCGGGCTCGAGACCACGTTCATCCTGCTGCAGCTAGCGGTCATCATGGCGTTCGGCGTATTCGTGACCTACTCCAAGCACCTGCACATCGTCATCGCGCCGATCAACGTGCTGTTTTCCAGGCGGCCGAACGGCCTTGGCCCGCTCGAGCCGATGCGGTCGAACGGCAAGGTGCTTGATTTCGAAGAGGCCGATCCCGACGAGGACGTCTTCGGCATCGGCAAGGTTGAGGACCTGAGTTGGAAGGGCATGCTCGACCTGGCTACGTGCACCGAGTGCGGGCGGTGCCAGTCGCAGTGCCCGGCGTGGGCGACGGGCAAGCCGCTCTCGCCGAAGATGATCATCCTGGAGCTGCGTGATCACGCCTTCGCCAAGGCGCCGTACCTGCTGGCCGGGTCTGACCAGGCGCGGGAGGCACTGCCGGAAGCGGTCAAGGCCGAGGCCGCGCGGCCGATCATCGGCGATGCGGACGCCCATGGCGTGATCCACCCGGACGAGCTCTGGTCGTGCACCAACTGCGGCGCTTGCGTGGAGGAGTGTCCGGTCGACATCGAGCACATCGACCACATCACCGGGATGCGCCGGCATCAGGTGCTCGTCGAGTCGGCGTTCCCGACCGAAGCCGCGACGATGCTGAAAAACCTGGAGAACAAGGGCGACCCGTGGGGGATGGGGGAGTCCAAGCGGACCGACTGGATCGGCGAGCTCGACTTCGAGGTACCGGTGGTGGACGGGAAGATCGGCGATGAGGTCGAGTACCTGTTCTGGGTGGGCTGCGCCGGGGCGCTGGAAGACCGGGCGAAGAAGACAACCAAGGCCATCGCGCGGCTGCTTTACACCGCTGGGGTCAAATTCGCCGTGCTCGGCCCGGCTGAGTCCTGCACAGGTGACCCGGCGAGGCGGATGGGTAACGAGTTCGTGTTCAGCATGCTCGCTCAGCAGAACGTGGAGACGCTCAACGAGGCTGGCGCCCGCAAGATCGTGGCCAGCTGCCCGCACTGCTTCAACACCATCGCCCGCGAGTACCCGCAGCTTGGCGGGAACTACGACGTCATTCATCACACCCAGCTGCTCGCCCAGCTCGTCGCCGACGGCAAGCTCAAGCCGGTCACACCGATAGAGGAGAAGATCACCTACCACGACCCCTGCTTCCTTGGCCGGCACAACCGGGTCTTCACCGCGCCGCGAGAGATCATGGAGCAGGTGCCTGGCGTGCAGGCGCAGGAGATGCACAGGTGCAAGGAGCGGGGCTTCTGCTGCGGCGCAGGCGGGGCCAGGATGTGGATGGAAGAGCGGATCGGGAAGCGGATCAACATCGAGCGGATAGACGAGGCACTGGGCACCAACCCGGACACCATCTCTACCGGCTGCCCGTTCTGCTTGGTGATGCTCGGCGACGCGGTCAGCGCGAAGAAAGGCTCAGGCGAGGCTAAGGAGTCGCTGGAGGTCGTCGACGTCGCTCAGCTGCTGGCCCGCTCGGTGCAGGTGCCGGTGGCCGTCGGGGCGCCAGAACTAGATCCGGGTGCCGCTGAGACGCGCGGCGACGGCGATGGCGCCGCATCCGCCGGGACGGCCGAGCCCGCTGCCGGCTCGGAAGACCAGGTGTGAGTGGATTCACGGCGCGCTGAATCGTTCAGCGACGGCGTCTTCGCTGTTGCGATCACCGTCCTGGTCTTCAACCTGCTGTCGTTGGTTCCGCCCGTTGGTAAGGAACTCCACGCCGCGGCACTGAAGCACGCCTGGCCGTTTTACGCGGCATATGTGGTCAGCTTCCTGACCATCGGCATCATGTGGCTGAACCACCACGCGCTGCTGGCTCAGGTGACGAAGGTGGATCGGGCATTGCTGGTGCTCAATCTCATCTTGCTGATGGGCGTGGTCGCGATTCCGTTCCCGACCGCGTTGATCGCCAGCCAGCTGACGCTGGCGTCATCCGGCGCAAAGGTGGCCACTGTCATCTATGGCCTCGTCATGATCGCGATCTCGATCGGCTATGCGTCAATGTGGCTTTACGTGGTGTCACACCAGAAGACTCTCGGTGCTCGGACCGCGATGGCGCCCCGACGCCTGTCGACCGTGCGCTTCACTGCCGGGAACCTCGGCTACATTGCCGGAACGCTGATTGCTGCGTTCCTGTCGCCGGTCGCCGCTCTGATCATCTTTGGCCTGCTGGCTATCTACTACTTGTTCGAGCACTTGCCCCAGCCGAGCGACGAGGCTGGCGAAGCCGGCAGTGCGGGCGGCTAGGGCACAATTCTGACAGGCAGCCAGACACGGACCTTGGTGCCCTGGCCGGGCCGGGACTCGAGGGTTGCACGGCCGCCGTGCGCGGTGGCGATCGCCTGTACGATCGAGAGCCCCAGGCCGCTTCCGCCGCTGCGCTCGGCGGCCGTGCCGCCCGCCGCGCGCGCCGCGGGTGCTGCGGGTGCTGCGGGTGCTGCGGGCGCGCCGCCTGCGGCTGGTCCGGCCGTTGCCCCGCCATTGTCGAGCTCGGCTCGGCGGTTCAGGCCACCGCCAGCTGAGCCGGTGACTCCGTTCGGCTCGAGACCGGTCAAGCTGACGGAGCCGTTCGCGTCCGCGGAGCCGTTGAACCCCGCTGCGCCATCGAATGCGCCCGCGCCATCGAATGCGCCTGCGCCGTTGAACCCGCCCGCGCCGTTGGACCCGCCCGCGCCGTTGAACCCGCCCGCGCCGTTGGATCCGCGCGCGCCGTTGAACGGGGCAGCACCGTCGAAGCCAGCTGTCCCCTTGACGCGTGCGGAGCCGCGACCGTCAGCCGCCATCGCGCCAAAGTCCGGCACGGCACCATCCTTGCCCAGGCTGGCGAATCCGCCGCCGCCCTGCCCCCAGCTAGCGCGATTACCGCCGACGCGCTGGCCTTCCTCACCTTCGTGATCCCGCGAACCCGATTCCACCCGGCGTCCGGCATCCTCGGGGTCGGCCTGCGGCGGCCGGTCAGTGGCACGATGGAAGCGGTCAAAGGCCCGGATGGCGTCTTCCTTTGACATGCCCGGACCAGCGTCAGCGACCTCAATGAGTACGCCGCCGGTGATCGCGCCGAGCCGGACCGCAACCGGTGTCGATACCGGCGTATGGGCCCGGACGTTGCCGAGCAGGTTAGCCAGCACCTGGCGGACGCGCGGCTCGTCGAGCACGGCCACCAGCCGCGGCGGCGCCTCAGCCCGGACCGGGCGCTGCGGCTCGACAGCTATCGCGTCAGCGACCGCGTCCCTGACGACGCCTGCCAAGTCGGTTTCGGTCAGGTCCAGGGACGACGTCCGGTCCAGCCTGGCCAGCTCGAGCAACTCGGCGACCAGCGTGCTCATGCGCTGTGCTTCCTGCTCGATGCGGCGCATCGCGCTCGGGAGCTGATCTGGCCCAAGGGCTCCCTGCCGGTACAACTCTGCGTAGCCCCGGATCGTGGTAAGCGGGGTACGCAGCTCATGCGAGGCGTCGGCAGCGAACTCGCGCACCTTCTGCTCGGAGTGCAGGCGCGAGCTAAAGGCGTGCTGGATCCTGTCGAGCATCGTATTTATGGCCTCGCCGAGCCTTCCGATCTCGGTCTGGGCATCAGCGTCGGGCATGCGCGCAGTCAGGTCACCGCGGGAGGTGATCTCATTGGCAGTGATCGTCATCTGGTCGAGCGGCTCCAGCCCCTGGCCAATGAGCCACTCGCCAGCAAGCGCGAGCAGCGCGATCAGGGCTGCGCCGGTAATCAGCTCAGCGATGATGAAGCCGCGCACCTGACCCGGCGCAACGGGTACCGGCTTGGCGACGAAAAGCATGCCGGGGCCGGCGAATTCTTTTGTGGGGACCCACGAGCCCGCCGCGCGAAGGCCGGGACTGATATTGAACGGCTTGCTGTCGAGATACTGACGGTGGCGGGCCAGCTTTTCCGCCTGGCCCAGGTGACCTGCGGCAGCAAGCCGCTGGATGGCGACGAAGGGCGGCTCCTTCAGCTCCTGCCGGACGGCCCTTACGAGCTGCTCAGAGAGCTGGCGAACGCTCGTGTCAGTGAGCGGTACGGGCGTCAGGTGCGGCTGGATGGGCACTATCACAGCCGCATATCCGGCGGTGTCGTCATGTAGCAGCGTGTTCGTCGGGTAGTGGGAGGCCTTTTTCAGGTTGGCCTCAAACTCGCCGTTCTGCTTATCCACCCGGTGGATAAGCACCACGGTGCTGACTGTGCCCATGATGAGCAGCAGGATCGTCGTCACCCCGACGACAATGACCAGCATGCGCGCCCGCAGCGATAGCCGCCGGGTTTTGCTCACGGGTCCATACTCACGCCAAGAGCCCGCCGTGGCCAGCCTGTTCAGCGGGTACCCGCAGGCTGTAGCCAACTCCGCGCTGGGTGTGGATGAGCGGCGGCCCGAGCGGGTCTAGCTTGCGCCGCAAGTAACTGACGTAGGTTTCGACGATCTGTGACTCGCCCGAGTAATCCCAGCCCCAGACGCTCTCCAGGAGCTGCGCCCTGGTCAGGACCCGGCCCTGGTGACGCATGAGGTATGCGAGTAGCCGGAACTCGGTAGGTGACAGTTCGACTGGCACGCCAGCTCGCTGAACGGTCCAGCGTTCCTCGTCGAGCTCGAGGTCGGCTACCCGCAGTGGGCCGGCGCTAGGGCCCTGGCCGTCTCCGGCCGTCGTGCGCGAGGCTCGGCGCAAGACTGCCCGCACCCGCGCTACCAGGGCTTCGACGGAGAATGGCTTGGTGACGTAATCATCGCCGCCGATCGCCAGACCGGTAACGGTGTCCGATGAGGTGTCCCGGGCGGTCAGGAAGATGACCGGTACCTCGTTACCGGCCGCTCGCAGCCGTCTGCATACCTCGAAGCCGTCCATGTCTGGCATCATGACGTCGAGCACGATGAGGTCCGGCTTGGTTGCCTCAGCCTGGCGGAGCGCGTCCCGGCCGCTGGCGGCCGTGGTGACTGCACAGCCGTGGAACTTCAGTGCCACCTGCACCAGCTCACGGATGTTGGGCTCGTCGTCGACGACAAGCACCTGCGGAATGCGGTCGTTATCGGTCATCGCGTCCTGGGCTCACGCTCGGCGGGTAGAGTTTTCCGCCGCTGCCGCGGCGTGCCCGGGAATATCCGGCTCAATGAGGCTACCCCGGCCAGCGGCGATGGCTGGCCCTTCGGCGTACTAAGTAGCGGATTGACATGCGCGGACGTCCACGGCGGGCGTCCAGATCCGGATCAGAGCGAACGGGACTGGGGCGCGGGGCCCGGCTACATGCGCTCCGGAACTTGTATGCCGAGCAGGCCCAGGCCCGTCGTCAGCACTCGAAGGGTCAGGCCGCACAGAGCAAGCCTGCTCTGCCTGACCGCGTCCTGCGCACCGAGCACGGGGCACTGCTCGTAGAAGCTGGTAAAGGCGCTGGCCACGTCGAACAGGTACCCGGCGAGCTTGTGCGGCTCGGCCGTTGCCGCGACGTCAGAAACTGCCCGCCCGAAGCCCAGCAGGCGGAGGGCCAGCGTGCGCTCGGCCTCGCTGCCGAGTTGCAGCGGGCCGGTCACGTTTTCGGCAGCCAGCCCGGCCTTGGCAAAGATGGACTTGATCCGGGCGGTCGCGTACTGGAGATACGGGCCGGTGTTGCCGGTCAGCGCGAGCAGCCGGTCAAAATCGAGCACGTAACCGGAATCCCGCGCTACCGACAGATCGCCGTACTTCAGCGCGCCAATGCCTACTGCCTCGGCGATCTGACTGCGCTGCGCCGGGTCTTCGTAACGGTCTGCGATGACATTGGCGGCCCGCTCTACTGCCTCGTCGATCAGGCTGGCCAGCGTGACCTGCTCGCCGCTCCTGGTGCGCAGCCGCTGGCCGCCCGGGCCGGTCATCAGCCCGATGACGGCGTGTTCGGCGGTTCCGGTCTCCGTCAGCCAGCCGGCCTGCCGGGCAAGGGCAAACACCATCTCCAGATGCTGGTGTTGCTCCGCACCGACCACATAGATGATCCGGCTGGCGCCTAGATCCCGCAGCCGGTACCTGATAGCTGCTACGTCGGTGCTGTCGTACCCGTAGCCGCCGTCGCTCTTGCGCAGCATTAGCGGCACCGGTTTGCCGTCCCGGCCAGTGAACCCGGGCGGGAACGCGCAGAGCGCCCCGTCGCTCATCCAGGCAAGCCCGCGGTCCTCCAGCTCAGCCGTGACATCAGCGAGCATGGGCTGGTAGAAGCTCTCCGGTGCCATGTCCGCGTCGGTCAGCGTGATGTCCAGCCTGGCGTAGAGCTTGCGCAGGTACTCCATCGAGTCGTCGACCACCAGCCGCCAGAGCCGCATGGTGTCCGGCTCGCCTGCCTGCAGCTGGACGACCCGCTTCCGGGACCGGTCGGCGAATGCCGGATTGCCTTCGAACTTGGCCCGGGCAGCTTGATAGAACGCGCTGAACTCGCCAGCCGCCAGCTGCTCATACGTCGACTGCTCGCCGATATCGAGGGCATGCTCGATCAGCATGCCGAAGTTGGTACCCCAGTCACCGAGGTGCGCGGCCCGCACGACGTCCTGACCGAGATGCTCGAGGACGCGGGCGATGGCATCCCCGACTACTGTCGGCCGCAGGTGACCAGCGTGCAGCTCTTTGGCCACATTCGGGCCCGAGTAATCCACCACGACCCGCTGACTCGGCTCGGCAGGCCTGACCCCCAGGAGCGGATCGGCCAGCTGCGCAGAGGCCTGGTCAGCTATCCATTCGTCGCGGAGCGTGAGATTGATAAACCCGGGCCCGCTGACCTCTGCGACCGCGACAGCCCTGGTGCTGTCAAGGCGCGCCGCGACCGGCCCGGCGATGTCGCGCGGCGGCCGGCCGAGACCCTTCGACAAGGACATGGCCGCATTGGACTGGTAATCGGCGAAGCCAGACGGCCGGATCAGCGGATCGACGGCCCCGTAGTCAGCGCCGAACTCGGCCGCAAGCGCGTCCTGCACGAGCGATCCGAGCGCTGCTTCCGGGTCAGTCATCTCTTTAGCCTATCGGCCTACCCATGAGCTATCCTGCCGCCGTCAGCCGGCCGACGGCCGCGAGTTGCGGTGACCGCGCGGCCAGCGTGCTGGCCGCCGGGCTACGGCCGGCGCAGGAAGTGACCACTTCGGCTGTGGCCGAGCCGTTCCCGGATCCGTTCGGTGATATTCCGGTTTGTCAGCTCGGCAGCAAGCCGGCATGCCGCCGACGCACCCCGGGCCTGTGCCGCGCCATGCGCGATGACCACCGTGGCCTCCAGGCCGAGCAACGCCGCTCCGCCGTAGGTTTCGGAGTCGAGTCGCTCAGCCAGTTCACGCAGGCCGCGGCGCTGAAACAAGGTACCTATCCGGGCCGCGCGCGAGCCAGCCAAGGCAGCGCGCATCTGAGCTGCCGCGTAGCTGGCCGTGCCCTCAAGCGTTTTGAGCGCCACGTTTCCGGCGAAGCCGTCCGCGACGATGACGTCGACCTTGCCGGCCAGCAAGTCGTCCCCCTCGACGTTACCTGCGAAGCTAATTGGCAGGCCGCTGTGCGGCGGATCGGAGCCAAGGAGCTCGTAGCTGCGCCGGACCAGCTTGTTTCCCTTGCCCGGCTCGGACCCTATGGAGAGCAGGCCAACACGAGGTTCGGCTATGCCGAAAGCGGTCTGTGCATAGGCAACGCCTAGCTGGGCGAACTGGACCAGCATCTCTGGTTTCGGATCGGCAATGGCGCCGGCGTCGATCAGCACGGTCGGGGCAGGGCGCGTTGGCAGCGCGACAGCCAGCGCAGGTCTGGTGACACCCGGCAGCGGCCGCAGCCTCATCTGAGCGGTGGCCACGATGGCACCGGTCGAGCCTGCTGACATCACCGCGCCGGCCTGGCCACGCCGGACCAGCTGGCACGCGACGGCGATGCTCGACCGAGGGCGGCGCCAGCTTGCCAGCGCGCCTTCGTCCATGGCGATGGAGTCTTCGGCAGGTTCGATATAGACGCCGGGCGCCGGGCCGTATTTGGCGAGCAGGGGCCTGAGCAGGCCAGGGCGGCCGGTCAGAGCCACTGTCATGCCGAGATCGCGCGCAGCTGCTACAGCGCCGGCGACGATGGCCTCGGGTGCGTGGTCGCCGCCCATCGCGTCCACGGCAATCAGCATCTGGGCGCCTTGTTGCGGCTGGGCGCGCTCGGCAGCCAGCTCGCCGCCAGGCTCGGCGGCGGCTAGCTGGGTAGCTGCGGCGGAGGAGGATTCCGCGACCCGGCTCAGCGCGGCATCCGGCTGGTGTCCCGCATGCCGCCTAGCTTCTCATTGCACGTGCTCGATTGGGACCGCGGGCGCATGCGGTCTGGCTGCGGCGGGTCGGTCGTCCTGGTTTGCTAGCCAATAGGCCGGGTAAATCACGACACCCGGCCGCCAGCCGCGGGTCAAGCTGGTCAAAATCATGAGTTCACGCGGGCCGGAGCAAAGGATCACGCACAATGGGTCGCAGACAGTGGGTATCAGTGGAGG
Source organism: uncultured Actinomycetota bacterium (assembly GCA_963787665.1). Classification (GTDB taxonomy): domain Bacteria; phylum Actinomycetota; class Actinomycetes; order Streptosporangiales; family Streptosporangiaceae; genus JAJYUU01. Next base: position 95,933 of record CAWBDZ010000011.1, on the reverse strand, counting down.
AGCGGACCACGCGTGGGGACCATGGGCCGCAGGTAACGCTGAGCGCTCCCTGAGCGTTTCCTAATCGTTACGTCTTTGACTGGTATGACGGTAACGCTCCGCAGGCGCAGTGCGTCTGAGGCAGTGGGACCGGGAACACTGACTGAGTACGCCAGCGGGCGGCATGACGGGGAGATCATGCGCACTACAAAGGCGCCGTAAGTTGCCGGCGACCGGAGGGAGTTGCATGACAGTTCAGCAGATTTCACCGGTTATCCCCGCGCAGGGTCGCGGGTTCCGTGCATACACGGCGAAGCACCTTGATCAACTCACTGCCAGGGCCGGCCTGGGGTGCGCAGAGCGGCTGGCCGTCCGGGCTGTCGCCGCAGTGCTGCCTTTCCGGACGAATGAATACGTCGTGGAGTCGCTCATCGACTGGTCGGCGGCGCCGGATGATCCGATATACCGGCTGGTGTTCCCCCAAGCTGACATGCTTCCGGCGCGGGACATCGGACCTATAGCGACGCTCCTGGAGAGAGGCGCCCCGGACCGGGAGGTCCAGGCCGCAGCGCATGCGGTGCGGATGCGACTCAACCCGCATCCGGCCGGTCAACTGGCGCTCAATGTTCCTGAGCTCGCAGACGAACCGCTGCCGGGAGTGCAGCACAAATATCCCGAGACTGTCCTTGTCTTTCCCAAGCAGGGCCAGACCTGCCATGCGTACTGCGCTTACTGCTTCCGGTGGGCGCAGTTCATCGGCGAGCCTGACCTCAAGATGGCCACCGACGATATCGGCAGGGTGGCTGCCTACCTGCGTTCGCATCGTGAGGTCACTAGCGTCCTCATCACCGGCGGCGACCCGATGATCATGGGAGCGTCAGTGCTCCGCCGGTATATCCAGCCGCTGCTCGAGCCAGGGCTGGAGCACATCGAATCGGTCCGGATCGGCACCAAATCGCTGGCCTATTGGCCGCAGCGCTTCCTGACCGACCCCGATGCCGACGACACATTGCGGCTGTTCGAGGAAGTGAGCAACGCAGGCAAGACGCTCGCGCTGATGGCGCATTTCTCCCATCCACGCGAGCTTGAGCCACCGCCTGTGACCGCGGCCATCAGCCGGATCCGGGACGCCGGGGCGATCATCCGCACTCAGGCCCCGCTCATCCGCAGCATTAATGACGACCCGGGCTGCTGGTCCGACATGTGGCGGACGCAACTGCGGCTCGGCCTCGTGCCTTACTACATGTTCGTGGAACGGGACACTGGGCCACAGGGCTATTTCGCGGTGACGCTGGCGAAGGCGGCGGAGATTTTCCGCGACGCCTACAGCAGCGTTTCGGGGCTATGCCGGACAGTCCGCGGCCCGTCTATGTCAGCGACCCCCGGCAAGGTCTGCGTCGACGGTGTCGCTGAGGTGGCCGGGATCCGGGTCTTCGTCTTGCACATGATTCAGGCGCGCGATCCGTCGCTGGTCGGCAGGCCGTTCTTCGCCGAGTTCGATCCCGGCGCAGTCTGGCTCTCGGACCTGCGGCCAGCGTTCGCTGACCGCTTCCCGTTCGATCCATACCAGTCCGACGAACCTGAGCACTGGGACGAAGACTTGTTCGCCTCGGCAGGCTGACCGGTCTACGCAGGCCCGCCGCTAACGTGGCGGGCCGGTCAACCCGCTGCGGCCGCCTTTGGCTCCCCCACCTCGGGACGCTCCGCAGAACCTGCCGTCGACGGCTGCGGCTTGACGAATAGGCAGCACGCGGCTCCAGCCACAAGAAACACGATCGGCACGAGCATGGTCGGGCGCATGGCCTGCACGAACCCGTGGGTGAAGATCGCGCCGCCGAGGCCACTGGCCCGATGCCCGGAGCCGACCTCGAGCCCGCTCTTGGCTGCAGCCTGGAAGTTAGAGATGATCTTGCCTTGTGCGGCCGCAGGCAGGTGCCCGGCGCGCAGGCGCGTTTGTTCGGTGAAGGCCGCAACTAGCCGGTTCTGCAGGAGAGCGCCGACTCCTGCGGTGCCGATCACCGTGCCAACCTGGCGCGTGGTGTTGAAGACGCCGGAAGCAGCACCCGCCATCATGGGATTGACGTTGCGGAGGGCAACGGTTGTCAGCGGGGCGAAGATGCAGCCGATGCCGACTCCCGCCACCACCTGCGGGGCGAGGAAGACGTACCAGGCCGAGTTTGTCCGCGCGATAAGGGCTATCGCTCCCATCCCGGCAGCAAACAGCAGCAGCCCTGAAAGCAAGATGTACTTCCCGCCGATCCGGTCCGTCCCCCTCCCGGCTACGGGCGCGACGAACATGGCGACCACTGACGCCGGTGCCATGGTCAGGCCCGCCTTCAGGGCGGAGAACCCCAGCACGGTCTGAAGGTAGATGCTGAACGGCAGGAAAATGCCGAGCATAGCGATGGCGATGCAACCGGCGACCAGGTTCATCAGCGCATAGTTCCGGTCCTTGAACAGGGAGAACGGCACGAGCGGCTCATGGCCCTGACGGCGCGCCTGGCCATAGATGAACACGCCCAGTAGCACCGCTCCGATACCGAATAGCAGCGGCACAGAGATGAACCCGGCAATCTTGCCCCAGTTGTACTTCTGGCCTTCCACGAGGCCGTAGCAGATCGCCAGCAACGCAAGGCTGGCCAGAATGACGCCGCCGACGTCGAAGCTATGCCTGCGTCCGGTGCGCAGATCGGGAATGAGCAGGACGGTGAGAACCAGCACGACCACGCCGACTGGCAGGTTGATGAAGAAGATGTACCGCCAGTCGAATGCCGTCACCAGCAGGCCGCCGAGCGTGGGGCCGGCGATTGTCGCCACGCCCGCGACCGCGCCCCAGATACCAAAAGCGGCACCACGTCTGTCCGCCGGGAAGACCATGGTGAGCAAGGCCAGCGTCTGGGGCATCAGCAACGCGGCGCCAAGACCCTGGACGGCGCGGAAGCCGATGAGCCAGCCAGGCGTCAGCGCCAGCCCGCAGGCGGCGGAGGCGACGGTGAACAGCGCGACCCCGGCGAAGAACACTGTTCGCTGGCCGAATAGGTCGCCGAGTCGCCCGGCCGTGATCAGGAGCACCGCGAGCACGAGCGCGTAGGCGTTGATCACCCACAGGATGTCGTCGAGCGAGGCATGCAGCTTCGTGATCATGTTCGGTATGGCGATGTTCACGATCGTCAGGTCGAGCAAGGTCATGAAGAACCCGAGTGACACAACGAGCAAGACCAGCCACGGATTACCGCGGTACTTCGGCACTGCTGCCCCTCCCGAGGTCGTCTCTGCAGCCGTCGGTGGACACGCTACGGCACGGCACCGACAAAGGCCGAACCCTATTCGGCCGGGCTACCGGCGGCAAAGTATGCTCCGGCCATGAAAATCAACGGAACCGCCGCAATCGTGTCTGGTGGCGCAAGCGGCCTCGGCGAGGCGACAGTCCGCGTGCTCGCCGCGGCTGGCTGCAAGGTCGTGGTTGCCGATCTCAATGCCGAGCGCGGCAAGGAACTAGCGGACGAGGTTGGCGGCATTTTCGCTCGCACCGACGTCAGCGATGCCGGCTCGGTGACAGCGGCAGTGCAGGCCGCGGCCTCCGCCGGGGCGCCGCTGCGCTTTGTCGTATCGTGCGCCGGGATCGGCTGGGCCCAGCGGACCGTCGGCCGTGATGGCGCGCCGCATGACCAGGCGGCATTCCGCAAGGTCATCGACGTGAACCTGATCGGCACCTTCAACCTGATGAGCATCGGCGCTGCCGCCGTGGCCAAAACCGACCCGGCCGACGCGGACGGCCAGCGCGGCGTGGTCATCAACACCGCGTCGATCGCTGGCATCGAGGGTCAGACCGGTCAGCTTGCTTACTCCGCGTCCAAGGGCGGCATCATCGGCATGACCGTGCCGGCTGCCCGCGACCTCGCGGCTATCGGAATGCGAGTCAACACGATTTGCCCGGGCATTATCGACACACCGATTTACGGCAGCGGTCCGGCGAGTGACGACTTCAAGGCCAAGCTCGCTGCCCCGGTCGTCTTCCCGAAGCGGATGGGCACGGCGGCCGAATTCGCCCACCTGGCACGGGCGCTGATCGAGAACGACTACATGAACGCCGAGGTCATCCGTTTTGACGGCGGCATTCGCTTCCAACCAAAGTAAGGATCTCCCAGCCGATGTCTGACGCAGTCCTGACCGAGGTTAGCGACGGCATCGCCGTCATCACGATCAACCGTCCCGATGCCAGGAACGCGGTCAACGGCGAGGTAGCCCGCGGCATAGCCGCCGCCATCGCGGAGTTCGACTCCGGTTCCGATGTGCGGGTTCTCGTGCTGACCGGGGCCGGCGGCACATTCAGCGCGGGCATGGATCTCAAGGGTTTCCTGTCTGGCGATGCTCCGACGGCTGGCGACCGCGGGTTCGGCGGCATCACCCAGCGACCGCCGGTCAAGCCGGTCATCGCGGCGGTGGAAGGCTATGCGCTGGCCGGTGGCTTCGAGCTCGCTCTGGCCTGCGACCTGGTGGTGGCGAGCGAAGCCGCGAAGTTCGGCCTGCCCGAGGTGCGGCGCGGCTTGGTGGCCGGTGCCGGCGGCCTGCTCCGGCTGCCGAAGCGGATCCCGTACCACTTGGCTATGGAGATCGCGCTCACGGGCGAGCACTACAGCGCTGCCCGGCTGCATCAGGCCGGCCTGGTGAACGAGATCGTTCCGGCCGGGCAGGCCATCGCGGCCGCGCGCAATCTCGCGGGGCGCATCGCACTCGGCGGGCCGCTTGCGCTGCAGGCCACCAAGCGCGTCATCACCGAGTCTGCGGACTGGAGCAGCGCCGAGGCGTTCGGCCGCCAGGCTCAGATCATCGGTCCGGTTTTCACCTCAGCGGATGCCCGCGAGGGAGCGACAGCGTTCGCGGAGAAGCGAGCGCCCAACTGGCGTGGCGAGTAGGGCCAGCCCGGCAGTCGTGACGATGCCCCGCAGCCGTCCGTTGCTGACGGCTGCGGGGCATCGCTTAGCAGCGGGTGCTTACTGGGAGGTGGTCGCCAGTTCGCGCCGCGGGGCGTGGCCCGCCAGCTTGTGCCGAAGCTTGGCCCGGCCACGGTGCAGTCGAGACATCACCGTCCCGATCGGAGTGCCCATCAGTTCGGCGACTTCCTTGTACGGATAGCCCTCAACGTCGGCGAGGTAAATGGCAACCCTGAACTCCCCAGGAAGCTCACGCAACGCCCGGAGGATGTCGGAGTCGGCAAGCCGGTCAAGTGCCTCGGCTTCGGCCGACCTAGCCGCCGGAGTCAGCGGGTCGCCGCCGACCTGCCAGTCCTCCTGGAAGTTGGCGCCAAGATCCTGCACGGGCTCACGCCGCTTCTTCCGGTAGCTGTTGATGAAGGTGTTCGCCAAGATCCGGTGCAGCCATGCTCGCAGGTTCGTGCCCGGCTTGAACTGATGGAAAGCGGCGTAGGCCTTGGCAAACGTCTCCTGTATCAGGTCCTCGGCATCGCTGGGATTCTTTGTCATCCGGAGCGCAGCAGGATAGAGCTGGCCCATGAACGGGACCACGTCCTGCTCGAATCGCACGCTACGGTCCGGCATCTGCTCTGCCTGCATCACTGGGGGGCTCCGCTCCGGTCGGGGAAAATTGAACACTGCTAGGACGCAGCCGGGGCCCGACGCGATGCGTGATCTGCGTAACATGATGACTACAATGCGACATAACCGCAGGTCAGAGTGCTGGTAAAAGGTTAACTGGCGGGTAACATAAGACGGCGAACTGGACACTAGATCCAGCGGCTGAACCACATCCTGGACAGCCATGCGGAGTAAGGAATGACCTCCGCGGTCAGGACTGGATACAAGTAGGCGAAGTTCAGCAGCACCGCAACCAGGTAGCCACCTGCTGCCACCGCGCCGACAGCGCGCCTGCCGGGCGCAGCCCGCGCCGGCCCGATGATCAAGCCCAGGCACAGCGTGATCGCGATGATCATGAATGGCTCGAAGGCGATGGCATAGTAATAAAACTCGGTCCGGTTGTCATGCCAGGCGTACCAGATCCACGGAAACCAGCCTGCCGCGACGCCGAGCAGCAGAGCCCCGGCCCGCCAGTCACGCCTGGGCACTCGGTTGAAAGCAAGGTCGCCGATCAGCCCGAGCAGCCACCAGCCAAGGCAGAACACCAGCGCGAGCGTGCCCCCCCACCAGAGCAGTGGCGTACCGATGGCCAGCACTTCCTGGGCGAAATTCGGCTTCACGCCGCACTTCGGGACCGTGTTTCCGGCGCACCAGTAAAACGAGATCGGCCGCGCCAGCACCAGCCAGCCCAATGGATTCGACTTGTAGGCGTGAGCCGACGACAGGCCGAGGCCGAACTGGAGCATCCAGTGGTTGTACTGATACCAGGAATCAATGGTCGACCAGATCGGCGTGTGGTTGCCGTGCGTGGGAGCCCAGTTCCGGTAGTAGCCGTTGCTGTTGGCGAACCAGCCTGACCATGAAGCCGTGTAGATCACCAGCGGCGCTGCGATGAACCACACGGGCAGCCATTTGGCATCGTTGCGCAGGCCGCCAGTCAGCCAGTCACGGAAGCCGGCCGCGCGCCGGTTGCCCAAGTCCCAGGCAACGGCCAGGCCAGCGAAGCCGACCAGGTACCACAGGCCGTTCCACTTCGATGCGACTGCGCAGCCGAGGCACAGCCCCGCCGCCACCCGCAGCCAGCGGATACCGAGCTTGGGCGCGCTGGTCGGGTAAGCCTCGGCGGATGCGGCCGCCGCGAGCTGTGCCCTGGTCCGGTCGCGGTCAATGAGCAGAAATCCGAATGCGGCAAGCACCCAGAACATCACGATGATGTCGAGGATCGCGGTACGGCTCAGCACCAGCTCAAGCCCGTCGAGCGCCATCAGCAGCCCAGCCACGCAGCCGAGCATCGTCGACCTCGTCAGCCTGCGCGTGATCCTGGCCAGCATGAGGATGGAAACGGTGCCGACTAGCGCCACCGTGAATCGCCAGCCGAACGGCGTGAGCCCGAAGATCCACTGGCCCACAGCCATCATGATCTTGCCGAGCGGGGGGTGCGCGACGATCTCCGCTACCAGTTGCCCGTGCGAATGCTGGTAGAAGTTCGGGTTGCCGGCGATCAGGAAATTGTTGACCTTGTTGACATGGGCGAACTCGACGCCGTGATGCAAGATCGAATTTGAGTCAGGAACGTAGTAGGTTTCGTCGAAGACCACCGCGTCCGGCGCACTTAGCCGGTAGAAGCGCAGGAACCCGCCCAGCAGCATGACCAGCACTGGACCGGCCCAGCCCCAGAACTCGCTGCCGAGCACCAGCGACCGGCCGGGCCGGGCCGTCTGCGCTGGCGGGGTGCTCTGGTCAGCGTCAGGCGCTTGCACCGTCTCGTTCGCCTTCATCGATAGCCATGCTAGAGGGCTGGGCCGCTAGCCTTGGCCTGGACATGGAACGCCCAGCCGACGAACGCGCAGGACCTCCCGCTATGGCGGACGAACCCGGGCGCGATGGCGACCTCACCGTTAGCCGCGCGCACGTCGGGCCCAGGGAGGCAGGCGGTCCGGCCGAGGAATCAGATGCGGAGCATGTCGCGGCGCAGAGGGCCGGGACGTTGACGATCGCGGCCGTCCCGATTGGCCAGCCCGCCGATGCCTCGGGCAGGCTTGGGCCGGCTCTTCGCGCGGCGGGCCTGATCGCTGCCGAGGACACTCGCAGGCTGCGGCGGCTGGCTAGCGCGCTTGGCGTGCAACTCGGCGGCCGGCTGGTCTCCTACTATGACGACGTCGAGGCCCGCCGGACGCCAGGGCTGCTGGCCGAACTGCGCAGCGGGCAGGACGTGCTGCTGGTGACCGACGCCGGCATGCCGGGCGTCAGCGATCCGGGCTACCGGCTGGTAGCGGCCGCGGCGGAAGCCGGGATTAAGGTGACGGTGCTACCAGGGCCATCTGCGGTCACGACAGCGCTTGTCATCTCCGGGCTGCCGTGCGACAGGTTCGCGTTTGAAGGATTCCCGCCCCGCCGGGCCGGCGAGCGGTCCCGCCGGTTCGCTGAACTGGCCGCCGAGCGGCGGACCCTGGTCTTCTTCGAGTCGCCCCGGCGGCTGGCTTCGACACTTGCCGAGCTAGCTACCTCTTTTGGCTCGGACCGGCGGGCTGCAGTCTGCCGGGAGCTGACCAAGACGCACGAAGAAGTGCTCCGGGGGACGCTGGCCGAGCTCGCGGAGCGTACTAAGGCGGGCGTTCTCGGCGAGGTCACGCTCGTCGTCCAGGGCCACCGGGCCGCGGCCGGCCAAGCCACGCAGGCTGAGGCTGCTGTGCGGGTAGCCGAGCTGGAGGCTGACGGCCACGCCCGGAAGGACGCGATTGCTGGCGCGGCCAGGGAACTTGGCTTGCCGCGCCGAACTGTCTACGACGCGGTAGTTGCCAGCCGGTCGGGGGCCGCCCGATAGAACCCGATCCAGGACCCGTCGGCCGGACTGGTGGATCTGGTGTCGTTGTCGCGACACCCATCCCGCCAACGTCGTGCCGCAGCGCCTGGCGCTGGCACGAGGCAGTCCTCCCCTAGGCTGAGGTCATGACGAGCCGCCACATTCTCGCTGCGGCCGCGTGGCCGTATGCCAACGGGCCGCGGCACATTGGCCACGTGTCCGGATTCGGGCTGCCCTGCGACATGTTCGCCAGGTACCAGCGGATGGCCGGGAATCCGGTGCTGATGGTGAGCGGCACCGATGAGCATGGCACGCCGATCCAGGTACAGGCCGACGCCGAGGGCGTGACGGCGCGGCAGCTCGCCGACCGCTACAACCGAATCATCGCCGAGGACCTGACCGGCCTGGACATTTCGTACGACCTGTTCACCCGCACGACCACGCGCAACCATTACGCAGTCGTGCAGGACATGTTTCTGGCGCTGTATGCCAACGGTTACATCTTCCCGCGCAAGTCGATGGGCGCGGTGTCGCCGTCGACCGGGCGCACGCTGCCAGACCGCTACATCGAGGGAACGTGCCCCATCTGCGGATACGACAGCGCGCGCGGGGACCAGTGTGACAATTGCGGCAATCAGCTCGACCCGGTTGACCTTATTAATCCCCGGTCGAAGATCAACGGCGAGACGCCCGCCTTCGTGGAGACCGAGCAATTCTTCCTGGACCTGCCGGCCTTCGCCGATGCGCTGGGCTCCTGGCTGCAGAGCAAGAGCGGGCAATGGCGGCCGAACGTGCTGAAGTTCTCCCTGAATCTGCTCGGCGACCTTCAGCCGCGTGCCATCACCAGGGATTTGGACTGGGGCGTGCCGATCCCGCTCGACGGCTGGCGTGATCGGCCCGACAAGCGGATCTACGTGTGGTTCGACGCGGTGATCGGGTATCTGTCCGCGTCGATCGAGTGGGCCAGGCGGGTTGGTGATCCGGATGCGTGGCGAGCGTTCTGGCAATCGCCGGACGCCGAGTCCTACTACTTCATGGGCAAGGACAACATCGTTTTTCACGCCGAGATCTGGCCCGCCATGCTGCTCGGCTACGCGGGCCGGGGCGCCCGCGGCGGCAACCCTGGCCCGCTCGGCGAGCTCAACTTGCCGGCCGAGGTCGTCTCCAGCGAATACCTCACGATGGAAGGAAGGAAGTTCTCGTCGTCCCGCTCGGTAGTCATCTACGTGCGCGACTTCCTCGCTCGCTACGACGTCGACGCGCTGCGTTACTACGTCGCCGTGGCCGGCCCGGAGAACCAGGACACCGACTTCACCTGGAGCGAGTTCGTCCGGCGCAACAACGATGAGCTGGTCGCCAACTGGGGGAACCTGGTCAATCGGAGCGTTTCCTTCGCGGCTCGCAACATTGGCGAGATTCCTGCGGCAGGCCAGCTGACCGAGGAGGACTCGCGGCTGTTGGCCGGCTCGCGGGCCGCCTTCGCGACGGTTGGCGACGCGCTCGGCAAAAGCCGGTTCAAGGCAGCGATCACTGAGGCCATGCGCACCCTGGGCGAGGCCAATAAGTACATATCCGACCAGGCGCCGTGGAAGCTTCGCGAAACCGACCCGGAGCGGATGCGCACTATCTGCCACGTGGCACTGCAGCTTGTCGACGACGGCAAGACGCTGCTCACGCCGTTCCTGCCGAGGTCATCGCAGCAGGTGGCCGCCATGCTCGGCGGGAGCCAGCCGTGGTCAGGCATGCCCCGGATCGAGCAGGTCGATGAGGATGGCGGACCGTCCTACCCGGTCATCACCGGTGACTATCGGACCGCGGCCCGCTGGGCTTCTGAGCCGATCAAGCCAGGAACGCCGCTTGCGCCGCCAGTGCCGCTGTTCGCCAAGCTGGACCCCTCCGTCGTCGATGAAGAACTGGCCAGGCTGGAGAGCAAGTGACCGGTCGCCCGGCCCCGCACCGCGGGTTCGGCCCGGGTCAAGGCATCGGGCGACCGCAGGCGCCCGCTCCTGACCCGCTGCCCACGGCCGCGTTCGACAGTCACTGTCATCTGGACATGATCGATATGGCGGTGCGCGACACCCTCGCGCAAGCTGCGGCTGCGGGCGTCAGCAGGGTCATCACAGTCGGTTGTGACACAGCGTCGTCACAGTGGTCGGCCGATTGCGCGGACTCGTTCCCCGCCGTATACGCTGCCGTCGCAATCCACCCGAATGAGACAGCGGCGGTCGGTGCTAGCGCTGCCGAGCGCGACGCCGCGCTCGCCGAGATTGCCCGGCTGGCGGCCTTGCCGCAGGTCCGGGCCGTCGGTGAGACGGGCCTCGATTACTACCGGGACAGCGCCGCGCCGCAACTGCAGCGGGACTGGTTCCGGGCCCACATCGACATCGCCAAGCAGGCCGGCAAGGCGCTGATGATCCACGACCGGGATGCGCACTCCGACGTGCTTTCGATCCTCGCCGCGGACGGAGCGCCGGAGCGGGTGATCTTTCACTGCTACTCCGGCGACGCCGAAATGGCCGTGCGCTGCGCCGAGGCTGGTTACGTGCTGAGCTTCGCTGGCACCGTGACTTTCGGAAACGCCACCAGCCTTCGGGAAGCGGCCGCGGTCACTCCGGCGGAGCTGATCCTGGCAGAGACCGATGCGCCGTTCCTTGCCCCGGCGCCCAACCGGGGCAAGTCAAACGCGCCGGCCCAGGTCGCGCACACGATCAGGGCGCTGGCGGCCGCCAAGCAGATGGACGTGGCCAAGCTGTGCGCGGTGCTGGACGCGACCGGCGAGCGCGTGTTCGGCCCGTGGGACCAGTAGGGCCCGCGGGGCCCGTCAAGCCACCGCGAGCAGCGCAGGCCTCGGAAGAAGCAGCGCAGGCCTCGGATGAAGCAGCGCAGGCCTCGGAAGAAGCGGGCGGCCGGAGCAGCGCAGCCGACTGGCGCCGTCCGGATTCGGCCTGCGGAGCTACTGGGCCCGACCGACGTGCGGACGCTCGCGGCTGAGCTCGGCGTGCAGCCATCCAGGCGGCTCGGCCAGAACTTTGTCGTCGATGCCGGCACGGTCATGCGGATCACGGCGATGGCGGACCTCGACGCCTCGGATGTCGTACTTGAAGTCGGGCCGGGCTTCGGCTCGCTGACCCTGCCGCTGCTGGCGGCGGCTCGGCGGGTGCTCGCGATTGAGATCGACCGGGCACTGGCCAGGCAACTCCCGCTGACGATCGCGGCCAGGGCACCGCAGCTGTCGGACCGCCTGGAAGTGATGCTGGCTGACGCGGCGCGGGTTGGCGAGCTGCCCGGTGAGCCGCCGACCGTGCTGGTCGCCAACCTGCCGTACAACGTCTCCGTCCCCGTCGTCCTGCACCTGCTGACCACCGTGCCATCCCTGCGCCGCGGCCTGGTGATGGTGCAGGCCGAGGTTGCTGACCGGATGTGCGCACCCCCGGGCAGCCGTACGTATGGAGTGCCATCGGCCAAGATCGCGTGGTTCGCCGCCGCACGCCGCGCGGGTTCGGTCGGCCGGGCCGTCTTCTGGCCGGTGCCGCGGGTCGACTCGGGTCTGGTGGAGCTTGTTCGCCACAGTCCGGCAGAAGCTGCGCGGCTGCACGGGAATGCTTCCCAACAGGCGGTCTTCGCCGTGGTGGATGCCGCCTTCTCGCAACGCCGGAAGACACTGCGCTCGGCACTGGCGGGCTGGGCAGGTTCGGCCGCGGCCGCGGAGACAGTGCTACGTGCGGCTGGCGTCGACCCGGCACTTCGCGGCGAGGCGCTCGGTATAGCGGATTTCGGCCGTATCGCGGCTGCCGACCATGGCGGACTAGGACGTGCCGGTTAACTACCGACCCGGTGTCTTCGCGCCAGGTAGGCGGCTCGCGCCAGATACGATCGTCACGTCGTGATCTCAGTTCTCAGGCCAGTTCCGGCCGCCGTCACCGTCACCGCGCCGGCGAAAATCAACCTTCAGCTCGCCGTAGGACCGGCCCGGGCCGACGGCTATCACGCCCTGGTCACTGTGTTTCACGCTGTGTCACTGCTGGACGAGGTGACGGTACGGCCAGCCAGCCTGACGTCGATTGCAGTGACTGGCGAGGACGCCGCGCTGGTGCCAGTCAATGAGTCAAATCTGGCCTGGCGGGCCGCCAGCGCACTGGCGGCGGCGGCCGGCGTGGCCGACGCTGGCGTGCATATCGAGATCCGCAAGCGGATCCCGGTCGCAGCCGGGCTGGCCGGCGGCAGCGCCGATGCGGCGGCCACCCTGGTGGCCTGCAACGAGTTGTGGCAGACCGGGTTGTCCCCGGATGACCTGTGTGAGCTAGGCGCAAGCTTGGGCAGCGATGTTCCGTTCGCGGTGGTGGGCGGCATCGCTGTCGGCCGGGGCAGGGGCGAGGTGCTGACGCCCGCCCTAGCCGTCGGTACCTACCACTGGGCGCTGGCCTTCGGTCAGTCCGGCTTGTCGACGGCGCAGGTCTACGCAACCTGCGACCGGCTACGCGCCCGCGCGGCGGCCGGCGGCTCGCGTGAGCCAGTGGGCGATCCGGAACTCAGCACGCCGCTGATGGCGGCGCTGCGCTCTGGGGACCCTGCCAAGGTGGGACCCCTGCTGTCCAACGACCTCCAGCCGGCGGCCGTCTCGATGCAGCCGGAACTGCGCCGCGCCCTTGCTGAAGGCCGCGACCACGGCGCACTCGGCGCCATGGTGTCGGGATCCGGGCCGACCTGCGCCTTCCTGGCGAAAAATGCTGCGCACGCGCGAGAGATCGCGGTCGGGCTCACTAGCTCGGGGGCCTGCCGGACGGCAGCGCGGGCAACTGGCCCGGTGCCCGGCGCTTCGGTGGGCAGGACAGGCTCCGTTTAGTGACCAGCGTGAACCTCGTCAACCTGGAGCAGGCGGCCAAGGCTTATCACGAGCGAATACTGCTGGACCGCGTCTCACTTGGCGTGTCAGCAGGCCAGCGCATTGGCGTCGTGGGCAGGAACGGGTCCGGCAAAACTACGTTGCTCGCCGCCCTGGCTGGGCACGCCAACCTCGACTCCGGCCGTGCTACCCGGGCCAGGGATGTCACGATCGGCTACCTGCCGCAGTCCGAGGAACTAGCAGGCTCAGTGGCCGAGATCGTCTTCGGCTCGCTGGCCGAGCATGAGTGGGCAGCCGAGCCGCGCAGCCGAGCGGTGATAGAGGCGCTGCTTGGCGGGCTGGACGTGACTGCGGACAGCCGCACGCTTTCCGGCGGCGAGCGGCGCCGGACCGCGCTGGCAGCGTTGCTGCGTCGCAGCTATGACTTGCTGCTCCTGGATGAACCGACGAACCACCTCGATATCGAGGCGATCACCTGGCTGGCCAGTTATTTGCGCGAATTCGCCACCAGCTATGTGATCGTCACCCACGACCGCTGGTTCCTGGACGCGGTGACCGAGCAGACTTGGGAGCTCGCCGACGGCCAAGTGCACACCTATGACGGCGGATACTCCGCGTACGTGCTGGCCAGGGCCGAGCGCGCGAGGGTAGCCGCGGCGCTCGATCAGCGGCGCCGGAACCTGCTTCGTAAGGAGCTCGCCTGGCTGCAACGCGGGCCGCCGGCTCGGACAAGTAAACCCAAGTTCCGGATCGAGGCCGCGTCCGCCCTGATCGCGGACGAGCCGCCGGCCCGCGATGGCGTGGAATTGGCTCGGCTCGCCACAGCGCGGCTGGGCAAGACCGTCATCGACCTCACGAACGTTTCTGTCACCGCGGCCAGGCCGTTGCTCGATGACGTCAGCTGGCAGCTGGGACCGGGTGACCGAGTGGGCGTTGTCGGCGTCAATGGCACCGGCAAGACGACGCTGCTCAGGTTGCTGTCCGGAGCCCTGCGGGTGCCGTCGTCCGCCGGCGGTTTGCAGGTCACCGGCCAGCTGAGCATTGGCAGCACGGTACAGCTGGGCTACCTCACCCAGGAACCAGTGCCAGTCCCGGAGGACTTGCGGGTCCTGGAAGCCGCGGAGCAGATCCGCGGCGCCGCAGTGATCGGCAAGCGGGAGATGTCCGTGAGCCAGCTGCTGGAGCGGCTCGGGCTGCGCGGAGACCGGCAATGGACCCGAGTCGGCGAGCTGTCTGGCGGCGAGCGGCGGCGTCTTCAGCTGTTGCTCATGCTGCTCACCGAGCCGAACGTGCTGCTGCTCGACGAGCCGACCAATGATCTGGACATTGAGACGCTCACTGAGCTCGAGGACTTGCTGGACGGCTTCCCTGGCTCGGTCGTGGTGGTCAGTCACGACCGGTACTTCCTTGAGCGCGTCACTGATCATGTAGTGGCGCTGCTGGACGGCAAGCTTGCCTACCTGCCGGGGGGCGTGGACGAGTACCTCGGCCGGCGAGGACAGGCGGCAGCGGCCAGCCCGCCGCAGGCCGACCGGCCGGTACCGCCGACCGCACGCGCCGCTGGCTCGTCGGCGGCGCAACTGCGGGCCGGCCAGAAGGAGCTGGCCAGGCTGGAGCGCCAGATCTCGCGGCTAGCTGCCGAGGAGGCGCGCCTTGCCGAGCAGCTTGCCGACAGCGGGAGCGATTACGCGAAGCTGCTGGAACTCGGCGCGGAGCTGCGCTCGGTCGAGGCGGAGCGGGCTGGCTTGGAGGAGCGCTGGCTGGAGGTTGCGGAGCAGATCGGCTAGCTGTCCTGGTCGGCTCGGCCATCGGCGGGGCCAGCGGCATCGAACGGGACCAGCAGGATGCGCAGCAGCCCGGCCAGCTCGGCTTGCTGACTGGCGTCGAGCCCGGTGAGCAGCGCTCGCTCCTGCGCCAGCAGTGCGGACAAGGCCCCGTCCACCGTTCGCAGGCCGCTCCCGGTGAGCTGCACCAGAACACCGCGCTTGTCCTGGCTATCGCGGTGCCGACGGACCAGCCCAGCCTCGGTGAGGCGGTCGATCCGGTTGGTCATGGTGCCGGACGTGACCAGTGTCGCGCGCAGTAGCGCGCCGGGGCTGAGCTGGTACGGCGGCCCTTGGCGGCGTAGCGCCGACAGAACGTCGAATTCCCACGTCTCAAGGCCGTGCGCAGCGAACGCAGTGCGCCGAGCCCGATCGAGGTGTCGCGCGAGCCGGGAAACACGGCTGAGTACTTGCAACGGCGTCACATCAAGATCTGGCCGCTCAGCCTGCCAGCGCAGCACGATGTCGTCGACTTCGTCGCTGACCGGTCGGCTTGAAGGCACCATAGCCGCGAGCATATCTCTTGACATCGAGACTTCAGGCACGGTATTCATGACCTAGTTATCTTGACATCGAGAGAATTCGCGGAGGAACTGCATGTGGGACCCGGCCCAGTACCTGAACTTCGCCGACCAGCGCTCCCGGCCGTTTTTTGACCTGGTCGGCCGCATCCGGGCGACAGCGCCGGGCTACGTTGTGGATCTCGGCTGCGGTCCTGGGCAGCTGACGGCCGCGCTGGCGGACCGATGGCCGGATGCAGAGGTGACCGGTCTCGACTCGTCGGCTGACATGATCGGGGCAGCTACCAAGCTGCTCGCTGACCGCGCTGCGGCCGGGATAGCTGGGCGGCTGACGTTCCGGACTGGTGACGTCACTGACTGGCAACCCGAGCGGCCAGTGGACGTGATCGTGTCGAACGCTGTGCTGCAGTGGGTGCCGGGCCACCTGGACTTGCTTCCGCGCTGGGCCGACGATCTCGCCGCCGATGGCTGGCTCGCCTTCCAGCTGCCGGGCAACTTCGACCAGCCGAGCCACGCCATTCTCAGGGAGCTTGCAGCGTCAGACCGGTGGCGGGATCAGCTCGCGGGAGTACAGCTCAATCGGCAGGCCGGGGACCCGGAGGCATATCTCGACCTGCTGGCAAGCCGCGGGCTCGAGGTCGACGCGTGGGAGACCACCTACTTCCACGTGCTCACCGGGCCTAACCCGGTGACCGAGTGGTACAAGGGCAGCGGCTTGCGGCCAGTGCTCAGCAGGCTGACCGAGGCGGACGCGGCCGAGTTTCTCGCCGCCTACGGGGCCAGGGCCAGGACGGCTTACCCGGCGGCTACCTATGGAACCGTGCTGCCGTTCCGGCGGGTCTTCGCGGTGGCGCACAAAGCGTAAGGATGCGGTGGCGCACAAGGCGTAGCGATACGGCCGGGCGCGCGGTAACCAGGCGCCGCCGGTCCAGTCACGGGCGCTGCCGCATTAGCTCGATCGCCTCGGCCGACAGCCGCGGCTTGGGGTCGAGTTCACGCAGCCCGTTCCAGGCCAGGTTCACCAGGTGCGCGGCCATCTCCTCCAGCTTGGGCTTGCGAGCATCGAGCCACCACTGGCCGGCCGAGGCCACCATGCCGACCAGCATCTGCGCGTAGACCGGCGCCAGCTTCGGGTCATAACCCCTGGTTTTGAGCACGTCGCCGAGGATGTACTCGACCTGGCTGGCCACGTCGCTGATCAGGCTGGCGAAGGTTCCGGAGCCCGATGTGGGGTTGGAATCGCGGACCAGGATGCGGAAGCCATCGGAGTTCTCCTGGATGTACCGCAGCAGCTCAACCGCGGCCACTTCGAACTTGGCCATGGTGTCTTCGCCTTCGAGCAGCGTCGTCGCCATGGTCAGGAATCGTTCGACTTCCCGGTCCACGACGACGGCGTACAGGCCCTCTTTGCCGCCGAAGTGCTCGTACACGACCGGCTTGGACACACCGGCCTGGGCGGCAATTTCCTCAATGGAAGTGCCGTCCAGGCCGCGTTCGGCGAACAGTCGCCGACCTATGTCCAGGAGCTGCTCGCGGCGTTCTTTGCCAGTCATGCGCTTGCGGCTGCCCGTGGCAGGTGGATTTGTCACCGCTCCATCATGGTGGCTTAAGCTCCCGCAGGGCCAATCGGATCCGGAGCGGCCCTCCGGGTCATTGCGCCGAGCTTCCTCGTGCCGGTGAGCTTGCCGCTTAGTCTGGCCTCATCGGGCCACCTGACGTCGTAGGCCCAGCCGAGCTTCTCGCAGAACCAGATCATCCGCGCTGCGATGTCGATCTGACCGCGCAGCGCGCCGTGCCGTGCGCAGGTGGGATCGGAGTGATGCAGGTTGTGCCAGGACTCCCCGAAAGACAGCACAGCCAGCCAGTTCACATTCCGCGACTTGTCCCGTACCTCGAACTCCTCCTTGCCGAAGGTGTGGCAGATCGAGTTGATTGACCAGGTCACGTGGTGCAAGAAGGCGACGCGAACAAGGCTGCCCCAGAAGAACGCGGTGACTGCGCCCTGCCACGACATGGACCACAGGCCGCCGATGAGAGCCGGCGCCAAGAGCGAGATGGCCACCAAGGCAGGGAACGCGCTGGAGACCCGGGTGATCTTCTTGTCAGCTAGCAGGTCAGGGCAGAACTTCTCCCGCGAGGTGTGGTTACCGTCGAACATCCAGCCGATGTGGGCCCAGGCCAGGCCTTTGGTGAGCGCCTTCCAGTCATCGCCGAACCGCCACGGTGAATGCGGGTCGCCTTCCTTGTCGCTGTACTTGTGGTGCCGCCGGTGGTCGGCGACCCAGGTGAGAATGGGCCCTTCGATCGCGAGCGAGCCAGCAATCGCCAGCGCGACCCGTAGGCCGGTGACGGCCTTGAACGAGCTATGCGTGAAATAGCGGTGGAAGCCCATCGCGATGCCGAGGCCAGTGAGAAGGTAAAAGCCGACCGCGATGACCACGTCATGCCAGCCGAGCCCCCAGCCCCAGGCCAGGGGTATCGCCGCGATCAGGGCCAGCATCGGAATGGCCACGAAGATGCCGACGAGGGCCTTTTCGACGGCGCCCTTCGGCTCGGTCTCGAGATCGCTGAGGGGCGTCCTGGCAGGAGCCGGCGCTAGCCGCGTTTCGGTGATGCTGGTCGTGTCGGTGTCAGTGGTCATGGGATTCCTCGCCTAACACTCAGACCGGTTGATTGTGGGTTAGACGCTCCGCACACACCGTGGGCAAGGGCCGATGCAGAATACGCTTACGTAACCGTAACCTACGTGACCGTAGGTTGTACAACTGGCAAGCGAATTTTTCCGGACCGTGCCATGAATTAGTGACGGCCAGTGATAGCCAAGGTACCCGCAGCAATCTCCTGCTAAGGGTTCGGAAGTCTCTGGATCCGAGGCTGTGGGCGGCCAAGTCTTTTGTCAGTGTCTCGTACTAGCATTCGAATATGGAGGGTAAGCACAAGGGCATGGCCGGGTCTGCCCGGCCCAACGACCCCGGCGGGCTAGCGCCCGCTGTAGCACGAGGATCAGGGCTTGTCGAAGGACGGCCGTCCTATGCGAACGTGCGACAACTGCAGCGCCGGCTATGGACTGCGGCCAAGCAGTCTGAGGAGCGGCGATTCCACGCCCTGTATGACCGTGTCCACAGGGGTGACGTCCTGTGGGAGGCGTGGAGGCGGGTGCCGGTAAACAGAGGCAGCGCCGGGGTGGATCGCATCACCCTGGCATACGTGCAGGAGCAGTACGGAGTTGCCCGGCTACTTGGGGAACTTCAGGCTGACCTGCGCGCGGGCCACGTCCCGTCCCGCGCCTGCCAGGCGCGTGGACATCCCGAAACCACAAGGCGGGAAGCGGCCGCTGGGCATCCCCACGGTCCGCGACAGGGTGGCCCAGCAGGCCGCGAAGATCGTGCTCGAGCCGGTGTTCGAGGCGGACTTCCATCGGTGCTCGTACGGGTTCCGGCCGCGACGGTCGGCCACGCAGGCGATGGAACGGCTTCGCACCGGGTTCATCGGGGGCTGCGTCCTTTGTCGCGGAGTTCGACATCCGCAACTTCTTCGGCGAGATCAGCCATGACCGGCTGCTCGCCGAGGTCGGCAGGCGGGTGTCGGACCGGCGGGTGCTGAAGCTGGTCCGCTTGTGGCTGCAGGCAGGAGTTATGGCAGACGGCGAGTTCCAGCGGACGGTCGCGGGCACGCCTCAGGGCGGGGTCATCTCCCCGCTGCTGGCCAACATCTACCTGCACGTCCTGGACACCGAGTTCTCCCGGCGCGGGCTGGGCGAACTGGTGCGCTATGCCGACGACGGCGTCGTGTTGTGCCGCTTTCGGAGGCGCAGGCCAGGGCGGCGCTGGTCGGCGGTGGGGGACATCCTCGCCTCGCTAGGGCTGCGCGCTGCACCCGGACAAGACGAAAGTAGTGGACCTGCGCGAGGGCCGGGACGGGCTGGACTTCCTCGGCTGCCACTTTCACGCATACCGAGAAGCTAATGTTTCCCCAGTTAAGAGACCAGGCAATCGCGCTCCGACTGGCCGGCAAGTCGCGCCGCGAGATCAAGGACATTACCGGCATCCGGCGCAACCAGACACTTGATGAGATGCTCCGCGGCGTGCCGCCGCCCACATGGACCACGCGGCCGAGGGCGAAGGACGACCTGCACGCAAAGGCACGCGACCTACGCGCCAAGGGGCATACCTACGCCGAAATAGCGACCGAGCTAGGCGTCTCGAAGGGCTCAGTCTCGCTGTGGGTACGGGACCAGCCACGTACCGGACGACTGAGCTATGCGGAGTTTCGCAAGCGCAATGCGGCCGGCGTAGCGGCTTACTGGGACGCACAGCGCGAACTGCGTGCGGCCAGGCGCCAGGCTGCCCGCGACCGAGCGGCCGCGCACATCGGCACGCTCACCGACCGCGAGATCCTCATCGCTGGAGCTGTCGCCTACTGGTGTGAAGGATCTAAAAGCAAGACCTATCGCCCAGAGGGCCGCGTCGTGTTCATTAACAGTGACCCTGGGCTGATCTTGTTGTTCCTCAGGTTCCTGGCCGTGGCCGGCGTGACGCCTGATCGGCTGATCTGTCGGGTACACATCCACGAGAGCGCTGACGTCGACGCTGCTCAGCGCTTCTGGCTAGATTTCACGCGCGTCCCTGCCGATCAGTTCAACCGCCCGTTGCTGAAGCGGCACAACCCGAAGACCGTTCAGGAAGAACACTGGCGATCAGTATCACGGGTGCCTACGGATAGAAGTGCGCCGCGGCGCCGACCTCTACCAACAGATAGCAGGCTGGGCCGCCGCCGCGATGGCACTTACGGGACTCCCGATATGCTCGCCGACTGTATGTTCGGTCTACAGACGTGAAGACCGACCCTTAAGCTCCCGCGTGAGGATTTGAACCTCAATTACCGGAACCAAAATCCGGAGTCCTGCCTGATTAGACGACGCGGGAAAGTTCGGAACCTCGCCCACGGGATAGCTGGACTCCAGACGCGGCCAGCGCAGGCGGACTGTAGCGCCAGGCCTCGCCCAGGCCGACGGCGTGCCCCGCCTGTGGCACGATCGGAGAGCAGCGCACGGCTGCACAACGGTATGTCCGATAGTCGGCCAAGTGCAGGTAACCGGCCGGTATCCTGCGAATGTCCGCAGAGTGACATGCTGGCTTGTGCTGCTGTTGCCCGCACCGGCCAGTCCTGTATCGGCCAAACTGTATCGGCCAGAACTGCAGCGACACGGAGGAGCCAGCCGAGTGACTGCAAACGGTCCGGCCACTGTCATCATCCTCGCGGCGGGCGAGGGCACCCGAATGCGGACCTCCATGCCGAAGATGCTGAACGAGGTGTGCGGCCGGGCCATGCTCGGCCACGTGGTCGCCGCCGCGCGCGACCTGTCACCCCAGCAGCTCATCATCGTCGTCAGCGACGCGAACGGCCAGGTTGCTGACTACGCGCGTGAGTACTGCCCGGACGCGACGCTCGTGGTTCAGGAACGCGGCGGGTCCTGGGGAACCGGGCACGCCGTGCGCATCGTCATCGAGTCCGTCGGCATCATTCCCGGCACCGTGGTCGTCCTGTTCTCCGACACCCCCATGCTGCGCGGGCAGACGCTGGTCAGCCTCGCCGCCGAGCACGAGGCCGCGGGCGCCGCGGTGACAGTACTAACCGCCCAAGCGCCGGACCCGAAGGGCTACGGGCGGATCCTGCGCGACGAGGAAGGCCTGGTGGCAGGCATCGTCGAGGAAGCCGACGCCAGCGACGACCAGCGAGCCGTTACCGAGATCAGTTCCGGCATGTTCGCCTTTGACGGCAACCTGCTGGCCGACGCGGTCAAGCGGGTGCCAGCTGCGCGGGCAACGGGCGAGGAGTACCTGACCGAAGTACCTGCCATCCTGCGCGCCGACGGCCACCTGGTGGCAAGCGCATTTTGCCCGGATTTCGATGAGGTCCAGGGCGTGAACAATCAGGAACAGCTGGCCAGGGCCAGGCGAATCCTGAACGAGCGGTTGCTGGCCCACTGGATGGCCGCGGGGGTGACCGTCGTCGACCCGCTGACGACCTGGGTCGACGTAGATGCACGCATAGAGCCAGGGGCCCGGATCGCGGCGGGTACCCAACTGGAGGGCCGCACCACCGTCGGGGCCGGCGCCACCGTCGGGCCCGGCGCCTTGCTGCGGGACACCTTCGTCGGGGCAGGCGCCACCATCCTGCAGTCGGTGTGCGAGTCGGCAGTCATTGCGCCTGGCGCAGCAGTCGGCCCGTTCGCGCACCTAACCGCTGAGCCGGATCCGGGTCACCATAGCGGACAGGACAGCTCAGGCACGCGGCAATCCGGGGAGAGTTGACCAAGGTGACTGGCATCACCGCCAGCGGCGAGAAGAAGATGATGCTCTTCTCCGGCCGCGCTTATCCCGAGCTCGGCCAGGAAATCGCGGGCTGCCTTGGCATCGAGCCAACGCCGACCACCGCATACGACTTCGCGAACGGCGAAATCTTCGTCCGATTCCTGGAGTCAGTGCGCGGGTGCGACGCGTTCGTCCTGCAGAGCCACACGGCGCCGATAAATCAGTGGATCATGGAGCACCTCATCATGGTCGACGCGCTGAAGCGGGCGTCGGCCAAGAGGATCACCGTGGTCGCGCCCTTTTTCGGTTACGCCCGGCAGGACAAGAAAAGCCGCGGCCGCGAGCCGATCTCGGCCCGGCTGATGGCAGACCTGTTCCAGACCGCCGGTGCTGACCGGCTGATGGCCGTGGACCTGCACACGGCGCAGATTCAGGGCTTCTTCGACGGGCCCGTAGACCATCTGTTCGCGCTGCCGATCCTGGCCTCGTACCTGGAGGGCAAGCTTGACGTCTCCCAGGTGACCGTGGTGGCGCCCGACGCCGGCCGGGTGCGCGTCTGTGAGCGGTGGACGGACCGGCTGGATTGTCCCCTCGCCATCATTCACAAGCGGCGCGATCCGGACGTGGCAAACCACGCGCGCGTGCTCGAGGTAGTGGGGCAGGTGGCCGGCCGCACGTGCATCATCGTCGACGACATGATCGACACTGGGCAGACGATCGTGAAAGCAGCCGAGACCCTTTTCGATCAAGGAGCTGCGCAGGTTATTGTCACCGCCACTCATGGCGTACTGTCCGGACAGGCCGTCGACATGCTCAAGAACTCCCGCGTCGGCGAGGTAGTCGTTACCAATACTTTGCCGCTTACGAACGAGAAGCGGTTCGACAAGCTGACGGTGCTATCGATCGCGCCGTTGATCGCGCGCGCGATCAACGAAGTGTTCAGCGACGGATCGGTGACGAGCCTGTTCGATGGTCAAAGCTGACAGTCGGGCGGGCTCAGCCCTCAGAACCCAAAGTCAGGCTCAAAACCCCACTTGACCCGCAAGGCAGACCGGGCGGGTAGACTTCCCACGGATTTTCTGTCATCTCAAGGAGTGCAACGTGCCTGAGGTACGTATTGACGCGCAGCCGCGCACGGAGTTCGGCAAGGGCCCGGCTCGCCGTACCAGGCAGGCAGGCCGGGTTCCGGCCGTCCTGTACGGCCACCACGCGGAGCCGCAGCACCTCACGCTGCCTGGCCACGATGTCCTGATGGCACTGCGCACTGCCAACGTCCTGATCAGGCTCGAAGGCCTGCCAGGCGGCGCGGAGCTCGCGCTGCCGAAGGCAGTGCAGCGGGACCCGATTAAGGGTTCCGTGGAGCACGTCGACCTGCTGCTCGTCCGTCGTGGCGAGAAGGTCACCGTGGACATACCGCTGAACCTGGTGGGCGAGATCGGCCCGGATGGCCTGCTCGACCAGCAGCTCGTACAGATCTCTGTTGAGGCGGAGGCGACCAACATCCCGCCCGGCATTGAGGTCAACATCGAGGGCATGGGCATCGGAGACTCGGTCCACGCGGGTGACCTCACGCTGCCGCGTGGCGTCACGCTCGCCGTTGAGCCGGAGACGCTCGTCGTGCACGTCCTCTCTGCCCCGACCGCTGAGCAGATCGAAGCCGAGCTCGGCGAGGTCGAGGCTGCAGAACCGGCTGCCGAGGTGCCGCCTTCGCCGGAGGCTGCTGCCGAGAACGCCCCGGCCGAGAGCGCGTCCGCCGAGTCGTCCGGCGGCGCATCCTGAGCCATGCCCGTTCGCCCGGTGCGGCAACTCGCACCGGGTGCGCGGTGCGCAGCGAGCTGACTTTGGGGGGTTCACAGGTGCGCGGCGCGCAGCGAGCTGACTTTGGGGGGTTCACCGGTGCGCGGCGCGCAGCGAGCTGACTTTGGGGGGTTCACGGGGGGCGGAGCCCCCCGTGGGAACCGACAATGGCCGAAGATCGCTGGCTGATAGCTGGCCTGGGCAATCCCGGCCCACAGTATGCGGGCAACCGGCACAACGTGGGCTTCATGTGCTGCGACGTGCTGGCGGCAGAAGCCGGGACCAATTTCAAGCGTGACAGGTCACGGGCCATGGCGGCGTCGGTCACAGTGTCCGGCGTCCCGGCGGTGCTGGCGAAGCCGAACAGCTTCATGAACCTTTCCGGCGGCCCCGTGGCCGCATTGCGGACGTTCTACAAGATCCCTGCCGAGCGCATCGTCGTGGTGCACGACGAGCTTGACCTCGCCTTCGGCGCCGTGCGGCTGAAACTCGGCGGCGGCGACAACGGGCACAACGGCCTGCGCTCGATTACCTCGGCCCTGGGCACCAGGGACTACTACCGGACCAGGATCGGCATCGGGCGGCCGCCGGGTCGGATGGACCCTGCAGATTTCGTATTGCGTGACTTTTCCAGAGCAGAACAGGCGGAACTGCCCGAAGTACTCGACCGGGCGGCCCTGATCATCCAGGCCCTGGTTGACCGTGGCATGCTGGCTACTCAAAACGAGTATCACCGACCAGACGCCTGATCGACCGGCATCGACCGGCTATGGCCAGAGTTACCCGGTGATAGTACGTTTCGAGAGTCTCATCTGTACGGCGACACGCCGCTGAGCCATAACTTGTGAACCGCCAGGTTTGGTTACGCGTCATCTTTAAGCTAGGTAACGGTTGCCAAGCGATAAGCGTGGCAGGCTGCACCGCCTGGCTCACAGGACGCGGTAGGGCATCTTGGCCGCAGGAGCTGGCGCGCGGAACGTGCGGGAAGGGATGCGTTGGCAGGTTACTCAGCCATCTACCGCAGAATGGGCCGCGGAGCAGCCGCACCGGCCGCTGGCCGCGGAGGCGGCTACCTGGCAAAGCAAGTACTTGCTCAAGACCGTGTTTGCTGACGCGGGCTGCGCCGTTGCAGCGGGCATGCTGGCTTTCGTCATTCGTTTTGGCGGGTCAATCGGCAACGGGGCCTACCTCGCGCTCAGCCTGTCGCTGCCAGCCATCTGGCTGGCAGCCGTTGCTCTGGCAGGCGGTTATGATCCCCGGTTCATCGCGGTCGGTACCGATGAGTTCCGCCGGGTACTCAATGCCGGCGGCTTCTTGACCGCCGCAGTAGCCATCATTTCGTATGCGGCCAAGGCCGACCTCGCCCGTGGCTATGTCGTGGTGGCACTCCCCTCGCTGACGTTGCTGGACTTGCTAACTAGATATGCGCTCCGCAAGCGCCTGCATCGGCGGCGCCGAGCAGGATTGTGCATGCGGAAGGTCGTGGTGGTTGGCCACGCGGCCGTGGTGTCCGAGCTTGCGGACATGCTGCGCCGGGAAAGCTACCACGGACTCTCGGTAGTTGCCGCCTGCGTGGCGGGCCTGCTGCCAATTGAGCTGACCGAGGAGCTTTCCGGCACGGCGGCGCGATACGGCCGCACCCCGGTGCCGATGGTCATGGGCCTGGATGACGTGGTCGGAGTGGTCGAGCGGTACCAGGCCGACACGGTCGCGGTGCTGGCCTGCCCTGAGATGAGTAGCGCCAGGCTCCGCGAGCTCGCATGGCAGCTGGAGAAGACCGGCACCGACTTGTGTGTGGCCCCCGCACTGCTCGATGTGGCCGGGCCGCGGACCACGATCAGGCCGGTGGCCGGCCTGCCGCTGCTGCATCTGGACCACCCCGAGTTCAGCGGTTTGCGCCGCCTCATAAAGTCGTGCTTCGACCGGGCAGCCGCACTCGTTGCCCTGTTGATCTGCAGCCCGCTCCTGCTGGCGGTGGCGCTGGCCGTCCGGCTGGGCGACGGTGGACCCGTCCTGTTCCGGCAGACCCGGGTAGGCCGGAATGGCCGAACCTTCACGGTGCTCAAATTCCGGACAATGGTGCTCGATGCTGAGCAGCGAAAGGCCCATCTGTGCACGCTGAACGAGACCGACGGCTTGCTGTTCAAGATGCGCCGGGACCCGCGGATAACGATGATCGGCGCGAAGTTGCGCCGTTGGTCACTTGACGAGCTACCCCAACTGATCAACGTGCTTATCGGAGACATGTCCCTAGTGGGACCGCGTCCGGCACTGCCACAAGAGGCTCTCCTGTACGGTGATCATGTAAAGCGCCGCCTGATGGTGAAGCCAGGGATGACCGGTCTGTGGCAAGTGAACGGCAGAGCGGACCTGAACTGGGACGAGTCCGTCCGGCTGGACCTGCGTTACGTGGAGAACTGGTCGTTCGTCCTTGACCTGCAGATCCTGTGGAAGACCTGGTCCGCAGTGATCCATGGATGGGGCGCGTACTAACCAGGGCTGGCTTTGGAGTTGACCTGATTACCCCCGACGATGTGCTCGCCCGAGACCTCGCCGTCGCTGCTGGTAGCCGCCTCATTGCGCTACGCGCACGTGGCGGCGATCCGGACGAGTTGCGCAAGGCCGGCGACCGACTGTCACATGAGTTCCTCATGGCCGAGCTGGCGCAACTGCGCCCAGCCGACGCTGTGCTCTCGGAGGAGGGCGCGGACGATTCCGCCCGCCTTGTCGCCCGCCGGGTGTGGATCGTCGATCCGCTGGACGGGACCAGAGAGTTCGGCGAACCTGGCCGGACGGACTGGGCGGTGCACGTGGCGCTCTGGGCGGAAGGCGAGCTGACGGCCGGGGCTGTTGCCCTTCCGGCTCAGGACCTGGTGCTGGACACGGCGCCGGGCGGGCTGGCAGCTATTGCCAGGGCGTCCGGACCGAGGGCTCCGCTGCGGATGCTAGTGAGCAGGACACGGCCGCCGGAGTTCGTCCAACGGCTCGCAGACCGGATCGGTGCAGTGCTGGTGCCGTTCGGCTCGGCCGGCGCCAAAGCGGCGGCCGTGATCACCGGGGACGCGGACGTCTACGTGCACAGCGGCGGCCAGTACGAGTGGGATTCCGCCGCTCCGGTAGCAGTCGCGAGGGCAGCTGGGCTTCATGCCTCCAGGATTGATGGCTCTAAACTGACGTACAATCAAGCGCACCCCTGGATGCCGGATATCCTGATCTGTCCCGCGGTACTGGCTGACCCTGTCCTTGATGCGATCAGTTCGGTCCGGCACAGCTAGGAGCGAACGTCAGCGGGCCCGCGAGTACTCGAGCAGTCCCCGACAGGCCCTAGGCGCACTACCCGGAGTCATCCTGATGGCAGTTCCACGTTCCGATTACCAGCTCTCGCAGCTTGATGTGCTGGAAGCCGAGTCGATCCACGTGATGCGCGAAGTGGCGTCTGAGTTCGAGCGGCCTGTGTTGCTCTTCTCCGGCGGCAAGGACTCGATAGTCATGCTGGCTCTGGCAGAGCGGGCATTCTGGCCGGCCAAGATCCCCTTCCCGGTCATGCACGTCGATACCGGGCACAACTTCCCGGAGGTGCTGTCTTACCGGGACCGCCGGGTCGCCGAACTCAGCATCCGGCTCATCGTCGCGTCGGTGCAGGACTCGATCGATGCAGGTCGGGTGGCGGAGGAGACTGGTCGCTGGGCTAGCCGCAATAAGCTGCAGACGACGACGCTGCTCGACGCGATTACCGAGCATCGTTTCGACGCTATCTTCGGCGGCGGCCGTCGGGATGAAGAGAAGGCCAGGGCCAAGGAGCGCGTCTTTTCCTTCCGGGACGAATTCGGCCAATGGGATCCGAAGAACCAGCGACCCGAACTATGGAACCTGTACAACACCCGGATCAACAGAGGCGAACAGATCAGGGTCTTCCCGCTATCCAACTGGACCGAGCTTGACGTATGGCATTACATCGCCAGGGAACAGCTCGAGATCCCGTCGATCTACTTTGCCCACCGGCGGCAGGTGTTCGAGCGGGACGGAATCCTGCTGGCCGACAACGAGTTCCTGACAGCGGCCGAGAACGAGCCTGTCTTCGAGGCGAGTGTCCGCTACCGCACCGTTGGTGACATGACCTGCACTGGAGCGGTCGAGTCCAGCGCGACAAGGATTGACGAGGTCATCGCTGAGATCGCGGCGACGCGGATTACCGAGCGCGGCCAGACGCGGGCAGATGACCGGGCGAGCGATGCCGCGATGGAAGACAGAAAGCGGGAGGGCTACTTCTGATGACGGCCACGCGAAGCGACTCCGGCGCGCTCGGAGGTGCTCGGTATATGGACATCCTGCGGCTAGCCACGGCCGGATCGGTAGACGATGGCAAGAGCACGCTCATCGGGCGGCTGCTGTACGACTCGAAGGCAATCTTCGAGGACCAGCTGGCCTCGGTGGAGCGGACCAGCCGCGAACGCGGGGAGGATTACACCAATCTCGCCCTGCTGACCGATGGACTTCGGGCTGAGCGCGAGCAGGGCATCACCATCGACGTGGCTTACCGTTACTTTGCGACACCGCGGCGTAAGTTCATCATCGCGGACACCCCTGGCCACATCCAGTACACGCGGAACATGGTGACCGGAGCCTCGACGGCGGACCTGGCGGTCGTGCTGGTGGATGCCCGGAACGGGCTGACCGAACAGAGCCGACGGCACGCGTTTCTGACCACCCTGCTTCGGGTGCCGCACCTCGTACTGGCCGTCAACAAGATGGACTTGGTTGGCTACGACTCAGCCGTCTTCGACCGCCTCGTGGATGAATTCACGGCCTTCGCTACCAAGCTAGAAATCGGCGACCTGTCGTTCATTCCTATCTCGGCCCTGCACGGTGACAATGTGGTCGAGCGTTCCGGCAACATGCCGTGGTACGCCGGGTCTTCCCTGTTGCACCACCTAGAGCACGTTCATATCGCTTCGGACCGCAATCTGATCGACGTGCGATTCCCGGTCCAGTATGTGGTCAGGCCGCATCAGGCGACCGACCCGACGTTGCATGACTACCGCGGCTACGCGGGTCAGGTGGCCGGCGGCGTTATCCGGCCAGGCGACGAGGTATTGCATCTCCCGTCCGGGCTGACGACCACCATCCAGCGCATTGACACCGCCGCGGGCCCAGTGGATGAGGCTTTCCCGCCTATGTCGGTCACCCTCATCCTCGCCGATGACCTAGACGTTTCCCGCGGCGATATGCTCTGCCGACCGCACAACCAACCGCAGGCAAGCCAGGACATCGAGGCAATGGTTTGCTGGATGAGCGACGCAAAAACGCTGGTGCCGCAGGGTCGGCTGATCGTGAAGCACACGACCAGGACGGTCAAAGCCATCGTCCGGGACGTCCACTATCGCCTTGACGTTAACACCCTGCACCGGGACGAATCCGCCAGTGAGTTGCGCTTGAACGAGATCGGCCGTGTCACGTTGCGGCTCACCCAGCCAGTGTTCTGCGATCCGTACAGCCGCAATCGGATGACTGGCGGTCTCATCCTCATCGATGAGGCCACCAATGCCACCGTCGGTGCGGCCATGGTTACCGAGTCAAGCTAACGGCCTGCGTCCTCACCGGCCCATCCCGGTCGCTTGCGGAGCGCCGGATGCGGCGATGATGTTGCGCCAGGCGGTGATGGATCCGGGGTCGGTCATGTGGCCGGCGCCGGGGGCGTCGAAGTAGATGCCGAACAGGACGCCGTTGGCGTTGAGGTAACGGGCGACCTGGCCCAGCCAGCCGGCCCGGCCGTTGGCGGTGGCCAGCGCGAACTCGGGGAAGCCGACGCCCAGCCCGGCGCTGCGGGCGGCGCTGATCTCGGCGCCCATGAACTGGGCCGGGGGGGTGGCCTGGGGATTGTGGTCGCCGATGGTGCCGGGGGGATAGTCGTCCCAGCCCAGCACGGTGACGACGGCGGGGTCGAGGTAGTTCCGCCAGTTGCGTCCCGAGGACGGGCTGAGGGTCCAGGACGCCAGGATCAAGGTGGCGTGCAGGTCCGGGTTGTGCGCGGCGGCGGCCAGCGCGCCGATGTGCGCCCAGGCGGCCCGGTAGGCCGCGGCGGTGAACACGCCGGCCGTGATGAAGTGCTCGGGCTCGTGCTCGTAGGACCAGTAGACCGGGTGACCGGACGGGGCGGTGTCGAAGAAATGCGCCAGCGTCCCATCGTCGGCCCCCGACAAGATCGCGGCCGGCAGCGCGTTGAAGCTGACCACCACCGCGGACCTGTTCACCGCGCCCGGGCCCGTCGTCCAGGCATTCGCGGCCGGCAACCCCGGGTAGAACACCCGGATCACCGGCATATGCCCGTACTCAGACGTCTCCTGCGCCAGCGCACCCGCACTCGAAGCATCCATCCCGAACAGGGTGTGCAAATGCCGCCCGCCCGACGTCGGGGTCCCCGGAGCGACAGCTAGCGCGACGATCGTGAGAACTACTGTTAGCAGCGACGCGCCGATGACCGCCAGAACGAGCGCACTTCGCCCGGCCCAAGCTGGCTGATTCAGCTGACTACCTTCCCGCACGGTGCTAACTCCGGTATATCGGCACCCGGCACGGCCATCCTGCGTGCCGTGCGGGCAAGCCAGATACGGTCACCAATGGGGCGCTCCGCCTTCATGAACGCCGAGCCCTGCCGCTGACCTGCAGGTTAACACGCGCCCCCGGGGCTGCAGTCTGGTCGCCCGGTTGAGCGCGTGAAGCATCCCGGCTTACCAGCGGGACCTTGCTATCTTTTAGGGATCGTTCGTAGTGCTGAAGGCGAGCATCCAGGCCAGGCGGGGGCACGGGCAGCTAGCGTCGGCCGTGAGAGGATCGTGAAGTGCGGCTCGGGCAGGCTGTAACCAGGAGGGATGCCCAGGCTCTCCGTCACGGGACGGCACGCCGGGCCATCGCGTGATGAACCAGGACCGGCGCAATCCATCGGCATTGTCGCCCGAGGTGCATCAGGTAGCCCGCGGCTCGGTTCTGAACATCGTCTCCATGATTCTCGGGGCAGTTCTGGGCTTCCTGCTGACAGTGGTTGTTAGCCGCTGGCTTCAGCCCACCAACGCCGGGGCGCTCTTCGAACTGATAGCGATCTTCAGCATCCTGTCCTACACCCTGATGCTCGGTGCCGACACTGGCCTCACCCGCTGGATATCACGAGCACGCGCCATCGGCGGGATCAAGCAGGTGCGCCTGATCCTGGTCATAGCCATCGGGCCCATCCTGATCGTGGGCACTGTAGCCGCAGGCATCATGTGGATCGAAGCCCCCGCCATCGCACACACCCTCCTTCGCGGCATGGGAACACCTGAAGCCGTAAGGGACATCCGCATTATCGCACCGCTTATTCCGCTCGGCGCGATATCGGCCAGTATCCTCGCGGCTCTGCGGGCCTACGGTCTGATGTGGCCATATCTGGCTATCGAGGGACTCGGAAAGCCGATCGCCCGCATGGGCCTCGTACTGGTGGCGCTCTACCTTGGCCTGCGGCTTACCGGCGTGGTGGTGGCCTGGAGCCTTCCGGTCGCCGGTGGCCTCATCGCCGCGTGCCTCATCCTGGCTCGCGTCATCACGGCTGAGTCCGCCCTCGCCCGGCACTCGAGGCAGCCAGCACAGGTGCCGGCGCGGCGCGACCGCCGATTCTGGTCCCCGGGCACGAGGGGCCGGCGCAACCCGAAGCCTGGTCGGCACCGCGGCGCATCGCCGGAAGAGTTCTCCTCAGCCCCGAGGCTGGCCGGCGAGTTCTGGCGCTTCGCGGGACCCCGGGGTTTCGCAGGCACCTTCCAGATCGTGGTGGTCTGGCTTGACATCCTGCTCGTCGGCGCCGTTCTCTCCCGGTACGCCGCCGGTGTTTATGGTGCCGTAAGCAAACTTGCGATGGTCGGGAACTTCGCGCTCGAGGGCACCCGTATGACGATCGGACCTCAGCTGAGCGCGCTCCTCGCACGCGGGGAGAACCGCCGGACTCAGGAGCTGTACCAGAGCGCGACGCGCTGGCTCATCATGGCCGTCTGGCCGATGTACGTGCTGTTTGCGATCTTCCCCACCGTCGTCCTCGGCATATTCGGCCACCGTTACACGGTCGGCGCGGCGTCGCTCGTGGTTCTTTCGGTGGCAATGCTTGTCAGCCTGGGGACTGGCAACGTGTCCGTTGTCTTGCTCATGGGTGGCAAGAGTTCATGGAACGCGATGAATACGTTGTTTGCCCTCGCTATTAATATCGTCCTGAATCTGACCCTTATGCCGCATATCGGTATTCTGGGGGCGGCGATCGCCTGGGCCGCCAGCATCGTGGCTGACAACGTGGCGGCCGTAATTGAGGTCTGGCTGCTGCTCCACATGCGGCCTTTCGGGCCCGGATACGCTCTGGTAGCCGCGTCCACCGTCGCCTGCTTTGCCCTGGCCGGCTTCGGAGCCCGCGAGCTCATGGGCCAGAACCTCGCCGCGCTGGCCGTGGCCACAGCAACTGGGCTGGCGGCGTTCGTGATCGTGGCTTACTGGCAGAGAGCCCGGCTGCAGCTCTCGGAGCTGGCGGCGGCGCTGATGCCCGGGCGGCCCGCACCTACGGCCGCGGCAAGTCACCGCGAGGCGGCGCAGCCTTCGGCCACTCACTCGTGAGCCGACGCGAGCCTGGATGAATTGACCTCGCGGTAGGCGTCAAGTGTCTGGTCCACGATCACGTTCCAGTCGTAGCGCTCTTCGACCAACCTGCGGCCGCTGGCGCCCGATCGGGCCCGGAGTTCGGCGTCTTGGGCCAGCACAACCATTGCGTTAGCCAGACCATGTACCAGGGCGGCCCGCGAAGTCACATCGACGAGGATTCCAGCCGAACTATCGACAGAAGACAGGTGGCCGCCCCACGCAGCAGCGATCACCGGCCGCCCGCAGGCCATTGCCTCCAGGAGCGAAATGCCGCCCGCCTCCTGCAAGCTGGCGGACACGTAGACGTCGCAAGCGTGCATACGACGCGCGCAGTCGTCGGGCTCGAGCCAGCCCGAGAAACACACA
The DNA here is from genome assembly GCA_963787665.1 of uncultured Actinomycetota bacterium. Classification (GTDB taxonomy): domain Bacteria; phylum Actinomycetota; class Actinomycetes; order Streptosporangiales; family Streptosporangiaceae; genus JAJYUU01. The sequence goes on along the minus strand of CAWBDZ010000011.1, from coordinate 63,247 downwards.
TCAGTGCCATGCTCCATGCTGTCGGCTTGCGCCACGAGGCTAGCTCGCTCCGGGCCATCGCCCACGATCTCCAGCCGTGCTGGGACACGATCCCGCGCCAGGCGAAACGCATCCAGCAGAATATCGACCGCCTTGAGCCGTACGAGGCGTCCGACGAACAGGAAACGGGTCACGCCGCTAGCGTCGCCGCTGGCTGCAGACGCCTGGCGGAACTGCTCCGAATCGAGGACGACGCCCATGTCAGACAGGTTCCTCGTGCGCGCTCGAACGGACGCGGGCAGCAGCGACCGAGTTCGGTCGTTGGCCACGAAGATGACGTCGGCCTTCAGCCGCCCGGGCATGAGCCCGTGCAGCGCCCTCGCTACTACCGGACGAGCCGCCTTGACCAGGGTGTTCAACCGAGAGTCCCGGTCGGCGAAGGCGGGCGGCAGGCGCATCCCACCGTTAAGTGGCCCCATGACAACGGGCGCCCCGAGTCGGACCATGGGCGACGGAATGACAGGCGAGACGCTGATGGGCTGATGCACGATATTGATGGAGAGTTCGCTGACCAGCCGACGAGCCACCGGTACCATCGCGATCTGACGCTCTACCTGTGTGACGGCCCAAGCCAGGGTTCGCAATCCCGGGGGAAGGCGCTCGCCGAGCGTGTAGATCGGCGAGAAGCCGGGGATCCCGCGCGCGAATGTGACTCTCTCGAGCTCGGCAGCCGGGAGGATTTGCCGCAACTCTGGCTCGGCACTGACATGGGTCAGCAGCCAAGCATCGACACCCCGTGCCCGGAGGCGGCCGAATAGCCGCAAGGGTATGGATCCCTCTCCGCCGCTGTGCTCGGAAGCGTAGTGGCCGACAACCAGAACCCTGAGCTCGCGCTCTTCCATTGCCCCCGATCCAGCTGATCATCGCGCTTCACTGGCTGCGCTGACTCTGTAATACCGTCGGTTGGCGCCGTCGGTTGGCGCCGTCGGTTGGTACCGACGGCCGACGACTGGTACCCATGGCCGACGACTGGTACCCATGGCCGGGCCAGCGCTTACCGGGACAGTGTGGTCTTAAACAGGTAGCCCAGGACGCTGTCTTCCGGTATGCCCTCGCTGCTGAGGCGCCAGGTTATCTTATAGACGGGCGCCTCGCGGCGATCGATCTCAGCGCGTACCTCTGCTGACGGGCGAGTAAGCAAGCCGGCCCGGTAGAGGCGGTGCGGGCCGTCGGCGCTGACCTTCGGAGTCCGGTGCCAGATGTCTGCGCACTCCGGATCGTCGCGGACTAGCTTCTCGAATCCGTAGTGAAATGCGTAGTACGGCGAGACCCCAAGCAAGTCCTTGACGAGCGGGGAAAACCACCAGCTCCGCGTCCGCGCAGAGCGCCGGAGCAACCTGGTCAGGACCTTACGCGCGACCTGGCGTGTCTCCGGGTGGAAGGTGCTATCACGCCAGTACCGAAGCATCTGGTCGAAGAGGCGTTCAGCGAGCACGTTCTCTGGCTGGGCGGACAGGAACCAGTTCGACATGATCCTGTCGCGGCCGGGGTTGCTGAACGCAAAGAAGCCTGACCCGAGGACGGAAGGCAGCCAGTCATCTAGCGGCCGCACGCAGAAGCTAGTGGAATCTGCCCATACGCCGCCATGATGGGCCAACAGGTCGATCCGCAGCAGGTCAGCCCGGTGCTGCGGAGACAGCCGGGCGACATTGCCGGCCTGGTAATCCAGCGTCGTGAATCGCGTCAGCGACGTCTCGTCCAGCCACTCGACGCGCCAGCCGGGATTGAGTGTGAGCCAAGAGTCGTGACACTTTCGCACTACATAAGGGGCATTCTCCATACCCTGGAACCAAAGGAACCATACAGTTCTCGTGCGTACGTCCACGGAAGCCAGCCGGTCCTTCTCCGTCCTGGTGACAGACCCGGTGTATTGCCCGGAAAATGATAGTTAAGGCAGAACGCCAGTGCGGAGTCAGGCTATCCCAGATGGCTCCGAGGTGGCCGCTGAGGTCTGGAAGTGCCGAATGTAAACTATTCGTTCGGCCTGAGCGTCTCTCTTCCGTAGCCAGACAGCAGCCCAGGCCGGGGGGGCTTAGCCAGGCTTCGGAGGCGGACGCGGCAAGGCCGGTCGGCAGGCGCACAGCGCCGCCGAAGGGAGCGGAGCACGTGGGGCAGGGTGGGATCGCATCAGCTCAGGCGAGTTATGCCTGGCTGCTTGACGTCCTGCTCGGCGAGCCTCCCGCAACGGCGTGGGCTCCGGCCGGCGGCCTGCCCGCGAGCTTTACGATCGCCGAGGAATTTGGAGTGTTCCCTGCGATAGCCGGGCGTAGCCTGCTCATCTCGCTGCGCAGCCGCCAGGGCACGGCATCGGCGCTCACTTCGTATAACTCGCTCAGGGCTCCGCGCACGCGATTCGTGCGCCGGGTACTTGGCGCAGGACTGCGGATCGGCCTCGTGCAGCCGCTGCTGCCAGGCAGGATCGACGTCGGCACGTCCGCCAGCGCAACCGGACAGCCGCTAGCGCATGACTTGCTAACCCAGCAGCTAAGCGAGCTATTCGGCCGTGACCAGGTCGTAGTGGCTATTAGCGGCGGTGAAGGTCCTTTCCGCAAGCCCGTACTCCAGGTATTCAGCACAGATGGAACGCCGCTCGGATTCGTCAAAGTGGGCTGGAACAGCTGGACCCGAGAGGCACTCGGGCGCGAAGCGGCCGGGCTGCGCGCCTGCGCGAACAGTGCTGCCATCAGCAGCACTGCCAACAACAGCACTACCAGCCTGCTGGGCGCGCCTGCTCTGATTGGTCAGTACACGTGGCGCGGGCTCGATCTCCTGGTAACGGCGCCCATACCAAAGGGCGCTCGCCGCGTCCCTGTGCGCTCGGATCTTCCTGATGTGCGCGTGCTCCGCGAAATCAACGAGCTCTCTGATTCCTACAGCGACGAGCTAGCCAGCAGCCCGTGGTGGCTCGGCCTGCGGACGCGGATACTCAGCGTTGCCGACCCGAAGACGCGAGCTGAGATCGACGAGGCGGCCAATCGTATCGAGCAGGCGAGCGGGCAAGTGAGACTGCAGTTTGGTACCTGGCACGGCGACTTTGTTCCGTGGAACCTAGCCCGGATCGGGACCCGCCTGTTCGCCTGGGACTGGGAATCCAGCGCGTCTGACGCACCGGTCGGCTTCGATGCGCTGCACTTTCACTTCCAGGTCGCGTTCGTCGCGCAGCGGCGTCCGGTCGACGAAGCCGCCCGGGCGGCACTTAAGGCATGTCCGGCACTTGAGTTGCTCGGCGTCCCGGCAGCCGCACATCGCTTGGTCGCTGCTTTGCATCTTCTCGAGCTGTGCGTCAGCCACGCGGTCGCGCGCGGCAGCGGAGCCGGGACCGATGACCGTTTCTACCCGGCTGCGATCAGAGTCCTTGATCATTCGCCCACGCCCTCGGCCAAGGCCGGCCAGTTGCATTCGTCGGGCCGGTGCGCATGAAGATTCTCTTGGTGTGCTCAGCGGGCGGCCATCTGGCCCAGCTCTACCAGCTACGACCCTGGTGGGAGCAGCACGAGAGGACCTGGGTCACGTTTCCGGGGCACCAGGCGGAGTCGTTGCTCAAGGGCGAAGCAGTTGTCCCGGCCTTCGCTCCGACCACCCGCAACATCCCCAACGCGATCCGGAACCTACTGCTGGCCAGGACCCTGATCCGGGCTGAGCGGCCGGACGTGATCGTGTCGGATGGCGCTGGCGTGGCCGTCCCGTTCTTCCTAGTCGCCAGGGCTCGCCGGGTACGAACGGTCTATCTGGAGGTCTACGACCGGATCTCACGGCCCACGCTGACCGGGCGATTGTGCTATCCGCTGGCTGAGCTATTCCTGTTGCAATGGCAGGAGCAGATGGCGCAATACCCCCGCGGCCAGGTGATCGGATGCCTGCTGTGACGGCCAGGAATGCCGCCGAGGCGCCCCGTGTCACCGTGCTGGTCGGCACCGATCATCACCCGTTTGATCGCCTTATCGGGTGGGTCAACGCCTGGCTTGGCCATCATCCCCAGCAGGTCGCTAGCTTCTTTGTGCAAGCGGGTACGGCCTCGGTCACTCCGGCCTGTCCGTGGGCAGCCTTCCTCGGGACCGACAAGCTCAAGGATGTCTTGGACGAGACTGACGTGCTGGTATGCCACGGCGGCCCGGCCTCGATAGCCGAGGCCTGGTCGCGGGGCCAGCTTCCGATTGTTGTGCCTCGCCTGCGTCGGCTGGGCGAGCACGTCGACGATCATCAGCTCGACTTCTCGGTGCGGGTCGCCGAGCTGGGCCGGATCCGCCTCGCGCAGGCACCGTCGGAATTCGGCGAACTCCTCGATGAGGCGGCCCGTGACATGTCCGGGTTCCGGACCAGCGGCCTGGAATCCGACGTTGACGCGGTTGTCAGCCGCTTCGGCGCGCTCGTCGATGAACTCGTCAGCCGCCCGCCGCGCGCGCGCTTTATTCGCGCATTCCGTCGGTCGGTGACCGACGATGTCGTCCTACCGTCGGCCTCCGACGTGCCCGTAGGCGCTGTCTCTCGCTCGAGAACTGCCCGCAGCGACAGCCGCTCACCGAGGTAAGCGGCAGATCCCCTCACGACCCCCTAGCAGTAACGGCTTAGAAGGAGAACGGATAGTGAATACAAGGTTCATCACCGGTGGCGTCGCCGCCTTGGGGTTGGTTGTGGCGTCGGTGGTTGTGTTGCCGGTGCTGCAGGCTACTGCGTCGTCGGGGAGTGGTCCGGGGCAGAATCTGGCGGCGGCGGTGTCGTCGTCGTGGCAGACCAATAACACGGTGTGGGCGATTGCGCCGGTGGGCGGGAATGTGTTTGCGGGGGGGAGTTTCACCTCGGTGCGGCCGCCGGGTGATCCGGCGGGTACTGGTGAGGTGGGGCGGACGTATCTGGCGGAGTTCAATGCCAGTACCGGTGCGCTGGAGGCGTCGTTTGACCCGGTGCTGGACGGGTCGGTGACGGCGCTGGCGGTGTCGCCGGATGGCGGCACGTTGTATGTGGGCGGCAGTTTCAGCCATGTCAACGGGTCGTTCCGTAATCATCTGGCGGCGTTCAGTACCTCGACCGGGGCGCTGAGCGGCAGCTGGGTGCCGAACGCGGGCAATACGGTGAACTCGATCGCGGTGTCGCCGGACGGGTCGGATGTGTATGTCGGCGGGTCTTTCGGGAAGCTGGACAATGTCGCGCGGACCGACGCGGGCGAGGTGACCGGCTCGACCGGGGCGCTGCTGCCGTGGGCGCCGCAGGTGAACGGCACGGTGACCTCGGTGGCGGTGGCGCCCGATGATTCGCGGGTGCTGGTCGGGGGTTATTTCTCGCAGTTCAACGGCGCGCCGCAGCAGGCCATCGTGGACGTGGACGCGACCACCGGGGCGGCTAATAACCTGACCTCGATCGAGCCGAACGAGTCTGGCTGCACGGCGACGGTGAAGGACATCGTCATCGGCAGCGTGACGGCGCAGAATCCGGCGGGGGTGGCCTATATCGCGTCGGAGGGCACCGGCGGGGGCTGCTTCGATGGTGACTGGGCGGCGAACGTGGCGACCGGGGCGCTGGTGTGGCAGAACGACTGCCTGGGCGCGACGCAGTCCCTGGTGATCATCAACAACTGGCTGTACAAGGGCTCGCATGCGCATGACTGCGCGTATGAGCCGGGCGGCTTCCCGCAGGTCACCACCCTGGATCACCATCTGCTGGACCAGTCGCTGGCGGACGGCACGCTGGGGCACTGGAACCCCGATACCAACAACGGGAACAGCGCCAGCGGCAAGGTCGGCGGCGGGCTGGGGCCGCGGGTGATGGCCACCGACGGTACCAGCATGTTCCTGGGCGGGGACTTCACCACGGTGAACGGCAAGGCCCAGCAGGGTTTCGCGATCTTCGGGCCGGGCCCGGACGTGGCGCCGGGCAAGCCCGGCAAGCCGGTGGCGACCAGTACCCAGGCTGGTGTCGACACGGTCACCTTCACCGCCGCCAGCGATCTTGACGACGGCACCTTGACCTATTCCATCTACCGCAGCGGCACCACCGCGCCGGTCGGCACGATGACCGCGACGTCCTGGCCGTGGGCGCTGCCGGTGCTGCATTTCCAGGACAAGGGCCTGACCCCCGGCAAGAGCTACACCTACACCGTCACCGCCAGCGACGGCACGCTCACTACTGCCAAAACCGGGGCCTCCGCATCTGTCACCGTCAGCTCGACCAGCCCTGCGCTCAGCTACCAGCAGACGGTGCTGAACGACAGCCCGTCCTTCCTGTGGCCGCTGAACGACTCGGGCAGTACCGCAGCCGACGCGACGACCAACGCCTTCAACGGGACCTACGAGTCAGGCACTACGCAGGGCGTCGCAGGTCCTTTCGCCGGAAGCACCGCCACTAGTTTCGACGGCCAGTCCGGTCTGGTGACCGCGAACAGCTCGGTCCCGGGCCCGAACGCGTTCTCGATCGAGGGCTGGTTCAAGACCACGACCAACGCGGGCGGTAAGCTCATCGGCTTCGGCGACCAGCCGACCGGCTTCAGCAGCAGTTACGACCGTCACATCTACATGATGAACGACGGCCAGATCGTGTTCGGCGTATGGAACAACGCGACCGAGACCATCGAATCGCCGGACGTCTACAATGACGGGCAGTGGCACTACGTGGCAGCAACGCTGGACCCGACCAACGGTATGACGCTCTACATAGACGGGCAGCTGATCGGCACGAACACGAATACGGTTGCGCAGAATTACAGCGGTTACTGGCGGGTCGGCGGCGACAACCTCAACGGTGGCTGGAACCTCGATGTCTGGGGCCACAGCAGCCAGGGCCTCACTGAGCCGGGCAGCTACTACTTCGGCGGAACCATCGCCGACGTCGCGGTCTACCCCTACGCGCTGTCCGCCTCGCAGATCGCCGCGCACTATGCAGCGGGGGTGTATCAGCAATAATTAGTGCGGCTACAAAGCGCCGTTCGCGCTGGCGAGCGGGCCTCCCCGGCATGGGCAGCGGGAGGCCCGCCAGCGGCATGAACGTGAACCTTTAAGCTATTACCGGACGGAGGGTACCGAGTCATGGCTACACGACCGTCGCAGGGGCTCGATGATCTCGTCACTGAGCCGCGCTCTGTTGACCTGCGTAATTTCATGACCGTGTTGCGCCGGCGCTGGCTGACCGTCGTGATCATCACCCTCCTGGGCGGGGCGCTGGCGGCCGGCTACACGCTGCACAAGGGCCAGTCATACGCGGCTACGTCACAGGTCGTCGTCCAGCCAGCCACGCAGGGCCCGATAAACCCTCCAGCCGCACCGAATCTGCAGGTCAACATGGTCACCGAGCAGGCGGTTGCGCAGTCGGGTCCGGTGACGGCGCTGGCAGCGAGGTACATGGTAAAGAACGAGACCAGCAGGACTGTGGCGGCGGTCGCGGCGGGCAAGATGACCTCACACCTGACGGTCACCGTCCCGCTGCTATCCAACTTGCTCCAGATCACCTGGAAGGCAGGCACCCCGCGAGCTGCCCAGGCAGGCGCCAATGACTTCGCCCACGCATACCTGGCCTATCGGCAGAGCCTGTTGTCCGGGCAGATCGGCCGCCTGTCGGCGGCCTTGACTAGCCAGGTCGCCACGCTGCAACGGCAGATCAGGACAGTGACCAAAAGCCTGAACAATGCGCCGGGCGGAAGTCCGCGGCATCAGACCCTGGCGGCAGCACTCGGCCAGCTGAACAGCCAGCTCAGCAAGGCTAACGGGACACTGGCTTCGCTCCCGACATACAACGTGACGGGGGGCACCGTCATATCGGCCCCATTGCCGCTTAGCCCAGCCGGCTTCAGCCGCAAGCTCATCGTGATCCTGGGCTTGCTGGTCGGATTGCTGGCCGGAGCGGCTGTCGCGCTTGCGCGGGATGCACTTGACGACAATCTAAGAGATGCCGAGGTGCTGGAGCGCAAGATAGGCGCACCGACGCTAGCGATCCTGCCCAGCTCTGGTGCCAGCCACAACCAGCGGCGGGGCCAGGAGAACCTCTTCACCGTTTCCCAGCCCGACAGTTACGCCGCCGACGCGTTCCGGGCGCTTCGGACAACTCTGACTTCGATGAGCGCCGGCGGCGGCTTGTCCTCCATCGTGGTCGTCGGGGCTGATGGCAGCGTGCCGGCCAGTCAGGTAGCGGCTGATATAGGCATCGCGCTCGCCGAGTCCGGCCGACATACCCTGCTTGTTGCCGGTGACCTATTCGGATCGTCGCTGCCGCAGATATTCGGACAATCCAAGACCAGCGGGCTAACCAACGTCCTGGTGGAAGGGGCCGATCCGGCCGCGGTCACCCAGCATCCGACGTCCGCTGGCGGTGCGGTCCTGCCATTGGCAGTCGCCAGGCAGCTAGCGCTTCTGTCGCCTGGCCCGCATATCGCCAGGCCGCTTTCGGTGCTCGATTCGGTCGCCATGGGCAGGTTCCTGAAGAGCCTGCATGAGGAATATGACTTCGTTGTGCTCGATGCCCCGCCAGCTTCCGAAGCTGCCGATTACCTCGCGCTCGCGAGGCTGGCCGACGGTGTCGTGGTGGCCGCTACCGAGGGCAAAAGCAAAGCAAGCGCTCTTGCCGAGATGCGCCGTCGGCTTGAGCAGATCGGCGGCTACGTGGTTGGCAGCATCTTCATCTCCCGCCGCCGGCCAACCAATCGGAGCCGCGCCTATGACCACGGCCTGGCGGAGCCGATCCCTAGCGCAGAGCCTGCTGGCCAGCGCGCCAACGGGCGCGTCTCGAGTAAGGGCCCAACGAGCACGCCGACAGCCCAATTCACGGCTGACCGCACTGACGCCGGGCTGTCAGCGCTAGCCAAGATATCGTCTCTGGCTCGCGATCCTGCGGACTCGCCGCAACGCCTGGAGCAATGGCCTTAATGACGACCCCGCTGGTCTACGTCGGCGGCGCGGCGCGTAGCGGGAGTACGCTGCTCGAGCGCTTGCTCTCGGGCATTCCGGACTTCTGCTCGGTCGGCGAGCTGGTGTTTATCTGGGACCGCGGATTGCGCAGGAACGATCGCTGCGGGTGCGGAGCGCCGTTCCGAGACTGCCCGTTCTGGACGCAGGTAGGCGAGGCAGCATTCGGTGGCTGGAGCCAGATAGATATTGACGGCGCCGCTAGGCTGCGTTCGGTTGTAGACAGGCACCGCAACTTGGACCGCCTGCTGTCGCTGCGGCCCCCCGGCCGGATTGAGGCGGCCCTGACGGCCTACACCGCACTGACCGACCGCCTGTACCAGGCCGTCCGCGATGTCTCTGGCGCTTCGGTAATCGTTGACTCGTCCAAACACCCGAGCTATTCCCTTGTGCTGCGTCGTCTCCCAGACTTCGACGTGCGGCTTATCCATCTTGTCCGGAGAAGCCACGGCGTCGTCCACTCCTGGTCCAAGCGCATTCGCAAACCTGGAGTCGGCGACGGGACTTCCCTCATGAGCGTGATCTCTCCTGGGCGCGCGGTCGCCTACTGGATGGCGGATAACCTGCTGTACGAGGCGCTCGCCCGGCGAATGCCGCTCGCCACCCGAGTCCGGTATGAGGACTTGATCGCTGATCCCGGGCGGCAGCTGCGCGGCATCCTGACTGACCTGACGCTTCACGGGGCTGACCAACCATTCAGCTTCCTCGGCCCGACGACCGCAGCTTTCCCGCCTACCCATGCCTTCTCCGGCAACCCCGCCTTCCAGCCTGGCCCCGTCGTTTTGCGAGCGGCCGACGAGGAATGGCGCACGGCGATGAGCCCGCTCCGCCGTGCGATTGTCAGCGCCGCTACCTTGCCTCTCCTCGTCCAATACGGATATGCACCTAAGCTTCGTTCGGATTCGCAGCAGTGACTAGTAGGCGCCTCAAGATCACCTGGCCGTTGACAGCCCTGTTCTGTGCTTATCCGATTTGGTGGCTGTTGGGCATTGCCAGCTTCATCTGGATAATCATCGCTATCCCGCTGGCAATGATGATCATCTCAGAGCGGCTCACCCGGGCTCCGGTGGCATTTAGCCTGTGGCTGGCGTTCTTGGCATGGGTATTGCTCTCCGGACTACAGATAGCCAGCGGAAAGACCATACTTACTTTTTCATATCGTTTCGCGCTGTATCTTGTTGGCGCTGTGCTATTCCTATATGTCTACAACCTGCCGCGGGTGCGTAAGCTGAATGACCGGATATTGCGCATTCTTACTATCTTCTGGATGATCGTGGTCGCGGGCGGGTACGCGGGTATCCTGCTAGGTGCTCACACCTTCACTCCGCCCTTTGACTATCTTATCCCGCACAGCTTGCGCAATCAGCCGTTCGTCCAGGAGCTCGTGCAGCCGGTGTTTGCGCAGGTATCAACGTTTCTCGGACACCCGGTGCCGCGCCCGGCCGCCCCATTCACGTACACCAATAACTGGGGCGGCATTATTGCGGTCCTGACGTTTGTTGCCATCGCTTCGATTGCCAGTACCGAAAGCAGGCGGTGGCGCCGGCTAGTGGTCGTGGTGCTTGTTCTCTCGATCGTGCCGATGGTCTTCTCACTAAACCGTGGGATGTTCCTGAGCTTGATCATCGGCATCGTTTACGTAATCGTTCGCATGTCGCTACGCGGCAGCGTTCGCGCACTCGGGCTCGTCGCCGTCCTGGTAGTGGCGATGTCGGCGGTCATCGTCCTGACGCCGCTCGGGCATCTGATCTCGTCCAGTTTCTCCAGTACCCATGGGCAGTCCAATCAGACACGGCTAGACCTTTATCAGCAAGCGACGGCCGGCGCGGCATCCTCGCCGCTCTTCGGCGACGGAGCGCCGAAGCTGCAGCTCGGCCAGACGTCGGGCGCGGCTGTCGGCACCCAGGGCCAGCTGTGGGCCGTGTTGTATTCGGATGGATATCCGGCGCTCATCTTCTTCGTGGGCTTTTTCCTGGCCGTGCTCTGGCAGACGCGCCGCGCTCCGGGTACTGCCGGATTGTGCCTCCATGCCGTTCCCGTCGTCGCTTTGGCCCAGATGATCGTCTACGGTTGGTTGCCCGCTGAGCTGCAGGTGGTGATGGTGGTATCGGCCCTGAGCTACCGGCTGTACATGCGGCCCGCTAACGCTCTGGTCGGTTACGAGGTGGGAGCCGTGGTTAGCAACGGGGCTCGCGCCGAGCCCGCCCGACGCAAACAGCCCAGTTCTGTACTGGCGAGCAGGCGACCCCGGTTCCTCGCGCGCACATCGCCGGCTGGCGGGCCGTCATGACCGCCTCCCCGAAACAGCGCCTGAATAGCGCCGCGCGGCAAGCAGCAAAGCAGGCACTGCGCAGTTACGGCACCGCCACTTCCAGGTTCCGTGCGCTGCCCGACTTTGCCATTGTGGGAGCCAAACGGGGTGGCACGACCTCGCTCTACAACTACCTGCTTGAGCATCCTTCAGTAGCGCCCCTGTTTCCCGGCAGGCAGCGCATCAAGGGTGTTCGCTACTTCGACTCGGAGTTCAGCCGCGGACCGCGCTGGTATCGATCACACTTCCCGGTCGAGCTTGGCGGGCGCTTTATCGCCCGGCCACAAGTGCCGCATCCGGTAGCAGGCGAGGCCAGCCCGTATTACCTGTTTCATCCGCTGGCCGCGCAGCGTCTAGCCCAAGAGATCCCGGACATGCGGATAATCATCTCGCTCCGAGACCCGGTGGAGCGAGCGTACTCACATTACAAGGAACGGGTCCGGCACGACGCCGAGCCGCTGAGCTTCGAGGATGCGCTAGAGGCCGAGGCCGGCCTTCGCGGTGAAACCGAGCGCCTGGTTAACGACCCGTCGTATCACAGCAAGGAGCACGAAGATCACTCTTACGTTGCCCAAGGCCGCTATCTCGACATGCTGCCGCGCTGGTTCGAGCTCTTCCCGCGCGAGCAGTTCCACATCGTGGCCAGCGAGGACTTCTACGCCGACCCTGGGCGGGTGGTAAACGAGATATGGTCCTTTCTTGGCCTGCCGCCCGGCAGCCTGCGGAGCCGGAAGCGCCATAACTACGTCCCGGCCGCCGATATTCAGCCGGAAACCCGGCGTCGCCTGCAGGCGGCCTTCACCGAACACAACCAGGCGCTCGAGCAGTTGCTCGGACGATCCCTGCCGTGGTCATCGCGGGATGCGCGAGCTGGTGGACTGATATGACCACCGCCTGGCCGTCGGTGGGCGTGGTCGTTGCCACCCGGGACCGGCCAGCGCTGCTCGAACGAGCTGTCCGCAGCATTCTCGGCCAGTCCTACCCAGGCGCTATCGAGTGCGTCATCGTGTTTGATCAGAGTCCGGCGCAATCCGTCAGTGCCGCCGAGAGCGCCAGCCGCCGAATGACGATCGTCAGCAATACCCGTACTCCTGGGCTGGCTGGCGCCCGCAACAGCGGAATACTGCAAACAAAGGCCGACATCATCGCCTTTTGCGACGACGACGACGAATGGGCTATCGAGAAACTAACTCTCCAGGTCGGGCTCCTTAAGAGCACGTCCGCTGAGCTTGCCGCCTGCGGGGTACGCATCCACTCCGCCGATGGCGCGATTGCCCGGATACCGCCGTCGCTGGTGGACCTGGCTCAGCTGACACGCAAACGGGTGACAGCGTTGCATCCTTCCAGCGTGATCATGTGGCGCAGCACGGTGCTCGAGCTCGGCATGGTCGACGAGCAGATCCCAGGCAGTTATGGCGAGGACTACGACTGGCTGCTACGCGCTGCCCGGCGGATGCCGATCGTGTCGGTCCAGCAGCCGCTCGTCGAGGTCTACTGGAACCGGCAGTCTTTCTTCGCAGACCGCTGGGAGGTCATCGTCAGTGCACTGACGTATCTGCTCGGCAAGCACCCCGAGTTGCGAGCCGACCGGCTCGGCCTGGCCAGGATTCAGGGTCAGATCGCCTTCGCGCACGCGGCGCTCGCGCATCGGGGGACGGCCTGCAAGGAGGGCCTGCGCGCGCTCCGCAACAACCCTCTCGAGCGGCGGGCTTACCTGGCGCTGGGGGTCGCGTCGGGCCTGGTCTCTGCCGCGACGGTCATCCGGCTGCTCAATGAGCGCGGCCACGGAATCTGATTTCGCCGATCGAGATCCGAAGGCTGCGGTTGGTTATCCGTGCAAATCACGGCCAGATCACAGGGATTCTCCGACCCGACGTTCTGCCCCTGCCTGGCCAGATAGTGCCCGCTGAGGCCGCTTCGCCGTGATCGATGGCGCCGGGCCGGTGAAGATCGATTTCGTGACTTCGCGCGCCACGACAGCAAGATTTCGCGTTCTGGGTCCGCGGGCGGACTTCTTTCATTAATGTCTTCCCTGAAATTCGCAGTTGCCGGCCCTGCACGGGGCCGGCAGCGAACCGCCGAGTCCCTGGTGCGAACAGGGAGCCGGGGACCCAATGTTCCCCTGGGGTGAATCGGCGCGCCGACGCTCGCACCGAGCGGGCCGGCCGCCGTAGGGCCGTCCTCAGCCCGAACCCGTCAGCTAACTCGGTAGGCGGCCGATGAGAGGAGTTTTATGGCGCACGGTAGGCATGCGCGTCAGTCGAGACCACGCCCTGTTGCCGATCGCGGTGGCGGCCGTATCCAGGTAGGCAAGCTTGGATCGCTAGCTCTCATCGCTACTGTCTGTAGCCTGGTGGGTACCGGCGTCTGGGCGGCCACCGCTCCGACCGGAATCGTTTCTGCTGACCTGTACTCCTCAGCTTGCCCGGTCCAACTGCGACTGACTGCAAACAGCACTAGTACCGCCAAGACGATGTTCGGGGTGGATGCTTCGAGTGCGGGTGCGCTGGCGCAGGAGACGTCTGAGTACGGGCATATGCCGGTGATCCGGGTGTTCTACCCGGGGTTGCCGGCCGCGAATGCCTGGACGACGGGCCCGGCCGCGGTGAACAGGTCCGCGGTGGTGGTCAGCTTCAACGCGCTGCCGGCCGTGATCTTGTCGGGGGCCGACGATGGGACGCTGGCGCATTTCTTCGACACCGCCCCGTCCGGTCACCCGGTCTACTGGTCCTACGAGCACGAGCCCGAGCACTTCATCACGGCCGGCGTGTTCACCGCCGCGGCCTACCGGGCCGCCTGGGCGCACATCGGCGCGCTGGCCGCCGCCGCGCACAACCCGGACCTGCACGCCACCTTGATCCTGGCGTCCTGGACCCTCAGCCCGTCCTCGGGACGCAACTGGCGGAACTACCTCGACCCCGCCGTCGTCACCGTGCTGGGCTGGGACGACTATCCCCCCGGCACCATCGGCGACCACAATCCCCAGGCCACCCCCCCGGCCCAGTTCATGGGCGCCGAGATCAGCGCCGCCCGCAGCGCCGGGCTGGGCGTCGGCTTCCCCGAGTTCGCGCTGGCCACCGCCAACGGCCGGGCCGGCTGGCTGGGCCAGGTCGCCCGTTACCTCAACGCCAACGGCGTCCTGTTCGGCATCTACTTCGACGCCCCCGGCGCCGGCCACATGACCGACCCCGGATCCATCACCGCCTGGCGCAACATCATCGCCGGATCTGGCACTGGCGTTCCGGTCACCGATCCGCAGCCGAGTAGCTCCGGCTCGCCGTCTGCTACCACGGCGCCCTCCCCGAATCCCTCCATCACACCCGCGCCGTCGCCGTCGCCGTCGGTGACGACTCGCCGGGTTCCTGGTGCCGACCGCACCCGGACGAAGGGCCGCCCAGACCGCGGCGGCGAGGCCGGGGTTAACGTCAAGATCCCTCGGGAAACCGACTCGGGTATTTGCCCGCGGAGCGAGCGCGGTGCGAATTAGCGGAGCCGAATAGGAGAATCCAGATAACTACGGGTCTGGCTTGCGCTTGAGGTTGACGCAGGCGCGAGTCACCCCTGTGGCTAGGCCGCAGTGGCCGGCTACACCGTTCGAACGACGGCGTAGCCGGCCGCTTTTTGGAGCGGAGAACTTGGTCGCGCGAAAGACCGCGAACCTGGCGGTTTCCGAACTACTCGAAATAAGATCTAATATCTCTCAGAAGTCCTTCAGATAACTTTCGCCAAGCCGAAAGCGATCAAACGATAATGCGCATGCTTTCTTGAAAACCGCACGCAACCATCGATGCTTGTTTTCATGGCCAGGTGCTGGCATTAAGCCTGCGGTCGGCCGTACCCTACCGAAGGTGACATTGAAGCGTACGACGTCGTGTGGTCTGGTCGCCCTGGGGTTGGTTGTGGCGTCGGTGGTTGTGTTGCCGGTGCTGCAGGCTACTGCGTCGTCGGGGAGTGGTCCGGGGCAGAATCTGGCGGCGGCGGTGTCGTCGTCGTGGCAGACCAATAACACGGTGTGGGCGATTGCGCCGGTGGGCGGGAATGTGTTTGCGGGGGGGAGTTTCACTTCGGTGCGGCCGCCGGGTGATCCGGCGGGTACTGGTGAGGTGGGGCGGACGTATCTGGCGGAGTTCAATGCCAGTACCGGTGCGCTGGAGGCGTCGTTTGACCCGGTGCTGGACGGGTCGGTGACGGCGCTGGCGGTGTCGCCGGATGGCGGCACGTTGTATGTGGGCGGCAGTTTCAGCCATGTCAACGGGTCGTTCCGTAATCATCTGGCGGCGTTCAGTACCTCGACCGGGGCGCTGAGCGGCAGCTGGGTGCCGAACGCGGGCAATACGGTGAACTCGATCGCGGTGTCGCCGGACGGGTCGGATGTGTATGTCGGCGGGTCTTTCGGGAAGCTGGACAATGTCGCGCGGACCGACGCGGGCGAGGTGACCGGCTCGACCGGGGCGCTGCTGCCGTGGGCGCCGCAGGTGAACGGCACGGTGACCTCGGTGGCGGTGGCGCCCGATGATTCGCGGGTGCTGGTCGGGGGTTATTTCTCGCAGTTCAACGGCGCGCCGCAGCAGGCCATCGTGGACGTGGACGCGACCACCGGGGCGGCTAATAACCTGACCTCGATCGAGCCGAACGAGTCTGGCTGCACGGCGACGGTGAAGGACATCGTCATCGGCAGCGTGACGGCGCAGAATCCGGCGGGCGTGGCCTATATCGCGTCGGAGGGCACCGGCGGGGGCTGCTTCGATGGTGACTGGGCGGCGAACGTGGCGACCGGGGCGCTGGTGTGGCAGAACGACTGCCTGGGCGCGACGCAGTCCCTGGTGATCATCAACAACTGGCTGTACAAGGGCTCGCATGCGCATGACTGCGCGTATGAGCCGGGCGGCTTCCCGCAGGTCACCACCCTGGATCACCATCTGCTGGACCAGTCGCTGGCGGACGGCACGCTGGGGCACTGGAACCCCGATACCAACAACGGGAACAGCGCCAGCGGCAAGGTCGGCGGCGGGCTGGGGCCGCGGGTGATGGCCACCGACGGTACCAGCATGTTCCTGGGCGGGGACTTCACCACGGTGAACGGCAAGGCCCAGCAGGGTTTCGCGATCTTCGGGCCGGGCCCGGACGTGGCGCCGGGCAAGCCCGGCAAGCCGGTGGCGACCAGTACCCAGGCTGGTGTCGACACGGTCACCTTCACCGCCGCCAGCGATCTTGACGACGGCACCTTGACCTATTCCATCTACCGCAGCGGCACCACCGCGCCGGTCGGCACGATGACCGCGACGTCCTGGCCGTGGGCGCTGCCGGTGCTGCATTTCCAGGACAAGGGCCTGACCCCCGGCAAGAGCTACACCTACACCGTCACCGCCAGCGACGGCACGCTCACACCTCAGCCAAAACCGCCGCCTCAGCCCGCGTGACCGTCGCGCACAGGAATCCGCCGTACGGCTACTACGCCACGGTACTTCGAGCCAACCCAGACTTCTTCTGGACGCTTGGCCAGTTGACTGGCCGGACAGCAACGGACGCGTCGGCGCACCACTTCAACGGCATCTACGAGCCGGGCACCACAAAAGGAGTGCATGGCCCGATTCACACGTCCAGGGCCACAGCGACGGCGTTCGATGGCCATACCGGCCTGGTGACTGCTGGGCGCTCGATCCTAAGTCCTGACACGTTCTCGATCGAGGCCTGGTTCAAGACCAGCACCAAGCACGGCGGCAAGATCATCGGCTTCGGGAGCAAGCAGACCGGCATGAGCCGCCCCTACGACCGCCACATCTACATGATGAACGACGGCCAGATCGTGTTCGGCGTCTGGAACAACGCGACCGAAACCATCGAATCACCGGACGTCTACAACGACGGGCAGTGGCACTACGTGGTAGCGACGCTGAGCGCCTCGGGCATGGCGCTGTACGTCGACGGCCGGCTGATCGGCCGGAACACGAACAACGTCGCGAACAATTACACCGGGTACTGGCGGGTCGGCGGCGACAACCTCGGTGGCTGGAACCTCGATCTAACGCGCCACAACAGCATGGGCGTAACCGAGCCGGGCAGCTACTACTTCGGCGGAACCATCGCCGACGTCGCGGTCTATCCCTATGCGCTCTCCGGACGGCAGATCGCCGCGCACTACGCCGCCAACATCGTCAAGAGCTAATCGTCAAGAGCTAACTGTTGCCGGCGCTACCGCCCAGTCCCGGATCGGAAGCCAGCACCTCAGCGGTGAACGGCGCGAGCGGCGCGGGCCTTTCGCAGGGCGCAAACCAGCGAGCGTCATGCAGCTTGGGTGGCGATGCCGGCTGGCCGGCAGCAAGATAACCGCGGTAGATAAGCCGTACGTTGTGGAGCCGTCGGCGCCTCCTGCCGACCACGGTAATATCGCTGAGCACGTCCGACAGCGCGCCGATCTGGGCCTGCAAGCCGGTTTCCTCCGCTACCTCACGGGCCGCGGCCGCCATGGGATGCTCCCCGAACTCCACGCCTCCGCCTGGGAGTATCCAGGGGCCCAGCCGCCCGCGCGCATCGGGCTGACGTGCCAGCAGAACCCGGCCAGCATCATCAACGATTAGCGCGTAGGCCGCCAGCCGCTGACGGGTTCGCACGATCAAATGTCTCCCCCGACTCTTCCAGGTGTAGTCACCTGTCCGCATCATGGCGGCGATGGCTGAATAGATGGTCGCGCCTGGAAGCCACTGCGCGTGTCCGCTATCGTTACCGGGTGCTACGAGGGAATGCTACTAAGGCCAGTCGGCTCCTGGGCACGCTCGCCGCTGGCGGCGCGGGCACGCTCGTCGCGGCGTGGGGCCTTGGACGGCTGGTTCAGAAAGAGACGGTGACCAAGCCGTCGCGTGATCTCTACGAGTACTGCCGCGAACACCGGTCCGCTGCGCTATCGCGCCGCCTCGATCCGGTGACCACGATCGGCGGATACTCAGTAATCGGCTCGTTCTCGCTGCTAGTCGGAGGAATGCTGGCCTACGAGCGCCGCACCTGGCGGCCGTTGCAGCTCTTGCTCGGCGGGGTACTTTCCGAGGTCTATTACCAGAAGGCCCTGAAGCAGCTCGTCAAGGGCACTTTCCCCCCTGCGGAATCGTCGATTGGACCGCCAGGCGATTACCCATCGGGCGGCGCGGCCCGCACTGTCGTCACTTTCGGGTTGCTTGCCTATTTCCTCTCCCAGCGCTGGCAGAGCCCTGCCGAGCGGCGCGTCCTATGGTCTGTGGCCGTCACCCTGATGGCTGCGCAGGGCGGCTCGCGACTCTACCTGGGACGGCACTGGCCGGAGGATGTCGTCGGCGGCTGGTTCCTTGGCGCCCTCATCCTGAAAACGCTGATCACCGCGGACACTATCTGCGCCAGGTAGCTCGCTGGCAGCGTTCCCGGGCCCGCATGGGCGTCAAGCAGGCCGCTGGACGCCCGTCTGGCCACAGCGCTGGCTGTGTCAGGCTTTGGACATGACCCGTGCTCAGCTCGACAAGAAGCCCGCGGACGTCTCGGCCATGTTCGACAAGGTGGCCGAGCGGTACGACTTGCTCAATGACGCGCTCTCGCTGGGCATGGACCGGCGCTGGCGCAAGGTCGTAGCCAGGGCTGTCGGGGCCGGCCCGGGCGAGCTCGTGCTGGACCTGGCAGCAGGTACCGGAACCTCATCACGGCGCTTCACCGCCAGTGGCGCGCAGTGCGTGGCCTGCGACTTCTCCCTCGGCATGCTGTCGGTCGGTGCGCGCCGCCCGGCCACCGGGCTGAGCTTCGCGGCCGGTGACGCGCTGGCCCTGCCGTTCCGGGACGCTGTCTTTGACGCCGTGACGATCTCGTTCGGGCTCCGGAATGTCGCCAGCACCGGCCAGGCGCTTGCCGAGCTGCTGCGGGTCACCAGGCCCGGGGGGCGGCTGGTGATCTGCGAGTTCAGCCACGTTCCGGTGGCCCGGCTGAACGCGCTCTACGAGCAGTACCTGACCAGGGCGCTGCCGGTGATGGCCAGGCGGCTGTCCGGCAACGCCGAGGCCTACGACTACCTAGCCGAGTCGATTACACAGTGGCCGCCGCAACATGTGCTGGCCGGGCAGATTGCCGGGGCTGGCTGGTCCGGGGTGAGCTGGCGGAACCTGACGCTCGGGGTCGTCGCATTGCACGAGGCGCGCCGGCCCGGGTAGGTCAGCCGTTACCGACAATATGCGGGTAACGGGTCGCGCAGGGCGGACTGAGGCCCGCACGCGGGGTCCCGTCCTGGCGGGAACTCGCCAGGACTAGACTGCCTTTTCGGAAGCTCTTGTGAAGAGGTTCACAAGAACAGTCAGGACGGGTCCGTGACCGAGCAATCTCCCCCAGCCGGCACGCCAGACCTGGCCCCCCAGGACGGCACTAATACCGCGCACGGGACAGCGGTGCCTGCGAACGCCGAGCCCCCGACCGCCGGGCCGGCCGGATCCGGGAACGCCGATCCTCGGGACGCCGGGACTCGCGTGCCGCGTCCTAGTGCCAAGCAGGCTGGCCGCGCCGGATTGGCCGCCCGGCCTGCTGACAGCGCGGATGTCGTCGTCGTTGGTGGCGGCCCCGCAGGCTCTGCGGTGGCTTATTACTTGGCCACTGCCGGGCTAGATGTCGTGGTGCTTGAGAAGACCAATTACCCGCGCGAGAAGGTCTGCGGTGACGGGCTCACGCCGCGCGCGGTCAAGGCGCTCACCGCGATGGGCGTGCCGATCGCCGAGCGCGACGGCTGGCTGCGGAACAAGGGCCTGCGCATCATCGGCGGCGGTGGCCGGATCGAGCTCGACTGGCCGGACCTTTCCAGCTACCCGGGCTATGGCATGGTGCGCGCCAGAACGGACTTCGATCAGGTTCTGGCCCGGCACGCGGAGAAGGCCGGCGCCCGGCTGCACGAGGGCGTGACAGTCACCGAACCGCTGCTTGACGACAGGACCGGCCGTATCACCGGGGTGACCAGCAAATCCGGCCAGCAGTACCGCGGCCGGCTAGTCGTTGCCGCAGACGGCAACTCGTCCCGGCTGTCGGTGTCGATGGGGCTGCATAAGCGTGACGACCGGCCGCTTGGCGTCGCCGTCCGCACCTATTACAAGTCCCCGCGGCACGACGACGACTACCTGGAGGCCTGGCTCGACCTCTGGGACGGTAATTCGCTGCTGCCCGGTTACGGCTGGATCTTTGGCATGGGCGACGGTACCTCCAACGTTGGCCTGGGGCTGCTGAATACCTCCACAGGATTCGGCGAGATCGACTACCGGGCACTGCTGCGCCGCTGGCTGGCAGCTATGCCCGCGGAGTGGGGGTTCACCGAGGAGAACAGGACCCAGCAAGTGCGCGGCGCGGCGCTGCCGATGGGGTTCAACCGGACGCCGCACTACACCAGGGGACTGCTGCTGGCCGGCGACGCTGGCGGCATGGTGAACCCGTTCAACGGCGAAGGCATCGCCTACGCGCTCGAGTCCGGCGAGATCGCCGCCCGCGTGATCACGCAGGCGCTGGCCCGGCCCACGGCAAGCGGCCGGGAGCGGGTCCTGCAGACCTATCCGGCACAGCTCAAGGATGCCTACGGCGGCTATTACACGCTGGGCCGGGTCTTCGTTGAGCTGATCGGAAAGCCATCTTTCATGCGGTTCGCGACCAAGCACGGGGTGAAGCGGCCGTGGGTGATGCAGTTCACCATGAAGTTCCTCGGCAACCTGACCGAAGCCAAAGGCGGCGACGCCGTGGATCGCCTGATCAACGCGGTGTCTAAGATGACGCCGGCGGCATAGCCGAGATAGGGAGTGGCGGGGCAATGAGCCTGTATGTACCGATTCTGGTGCTAGGCGCGCTCGCGGCCGTGTTCGCCGTGGGCTCGCTGATCTTGGGCGCGGTAACCGGGCCCAAGCGCTGGAACAGGGCGAAGCTAGAGGCCTACGAGTGCGGGATCGAGCCGACCCGGCAGGCCCGCGGGATCCGGTTCCCGGTCAAGTACTACCTGACGGCGATGCTGTTCATCGTCTTCGACATCGAGATCATCTTCTTGTACCCGTGGGCTGTCTTCTTCGACAAGCTCGGAGTCTTCGGGCTGGTGGAGATGGTCACGTTCATCGCCACGGTGCTGGTCGCGTACGTCTATGTCTGGCGGCGCGGCGGCCTGGAGTGGGACTAAGCATGGGAATAGAAGAAAAGCTGCCAACCGGCGTTCTCCTGACAACCGTGGAGAAGCTCGCCGGGTACGCCAGGAAAAGCTCAGTGTGGCCGGCCACGTTCGGGCTGGCCTGCTGTGCCATCGAGCTGATGTCTACCGGCGGCCCGCGGCATGACCTGGCCAGGTTCGGCATGGAGCGGGCCTCGAATACGCCGCGGCAGGCCGACCTGATGATCGTGGCAGGCCGGGTGAGCCAGAAGATGGCCCCGGTGCTGCGCCAGATCTACGACCAGATGTCCGACCCGAAATGGGTCATCTCGATGGGCGTCTGCGCGTCCAGCGGCGGCATGTTCAACAACTACGCGATCGTGCAGGGCGTGGACCACCTTGTCCCGGTAGACATCTACCTGCCAGGCTGCCCGCCTCGGCCGGAAATGCTGCTCGACGCGATCGTCAAGCTGCACGACAAGATCCAGAACATGAAGCTCGGCGTAAACCGGGAGCGCGAGGTCACCGAGCTTGAGCAGGCCCGGCTGCGCCGGCTGCCGTTGCTGCACGAAGGGCCCCGCAATGACTCCACCCTCGCCCAGCATCAGGGGATGGGTCAGTGACCGGGCAAGACGAGACGCCGCAGGGGCAGGGGGCCGTCGCTGACCCGGCTGCGGAGGCCGGCCGCGAGCGGCTGGCTGAGCAAGTGTCCCGTACCGGCATGTTCGGTTCCAGCAGCACCGGTGACACCTCGGGCTACGGCGGCCTGCAGGTCCGCAGGGCGCCGCGGGTGGCCAGCCCGCGGCCTTACGGGTCCTATTTCGATGAGATAGCCGATGTACTGGCCGACGGCCTGGCTGCGGCTGGCGTCAGCTTCGGCGATGCGGTCGAGCAGGTCCTTGTCTCCTACGGTGAGCTGACCTTTTACGTCCGGCGAGAGCAGTTGCCGACCGTGGCGTCGCGGCTGCGGGACGACCCAAAGCTGGCCTTCGAGCTCTGCCTCGGCGTCTCCGGCGTGCACTACCCTGCCGAGTCTGGCGCCGAGCTGCACGCTGTGTATCAGCTGCTGTCGATCAGGCACAACCGCAGGCTGCGACTTGAGGTCACGGCGCCAGACGCCGACCCGCACGTGCCGTCGCTCACCGGCATTTACCCAACGTGCGACTGGCACGAGCGCGAGACCTGGGACTTCTTTGGCCTGATCTTCGACGGTCACCCAGCACTGACCAGGATTGAGATGCCCGATGACTGGCGCGGCCACCCGCAGCGGAAGGACTACCCGCTCGGCGGCATCCCCATTGAGTACCGCGGCGCTACCATCCCGCCGCCGGACGAGCGGAGGTCTTACGAATGACCGCCCCGGCTGACGATCAGGCCCGCGGCGCCACCGCGACGGGCACGCAGGACGAGTATGACGAGGGTCGCGTTTACCATGTTGGCGGCGAGGACTGGGATGAGGTCGTCGCGGCGGCTGCCGGGAGCAGCGAGCCGTCAAGCGACGAGCGCATGGTCGTCAACATGGGCCCGCAGCATCCCTCGACTCACGGTGTGCTCCGGCTGATACTCACCCTTGACGGCGAGACTGTCACCGAACTCCGGCCGGTGATCGGCTACCTGCATACCGGCATCGAGAAGAACATGGAGTTCCGTACCTGGACCCAGGGGACGACGTTCTGTACCCGGATGGATTACTTGTCCCCGCTGTTCAACGAGACCGCCTACTGCCTCGCGGTGGAGAAGCTGCTCGGCATCGAGGCGGAGATCCCAGCGCGGGCCACCATCATCCGGGTGCTGATGATGGAGCTGAACCGGATCTCCTCGCACCTGACCGGGGTCGGCACGATGGGCTTGGAACTCGGCGCGTCGACCGTCTTCATCTACGGGATGCGCGAGCGGGAGAAAACACTCGACCTGTTCGAGCTGATCACCGGCTTGCGGATGAACCACGCCTATATCCGGCCCGGCGGCGTCGCAATGGACCTGCCCGCTGGTGCGATCGAGCGGCTGCGCGACTATCTGCGGGTGCTGCCCGGTCTGCTCGGCGAGATCCGGGCGCTGTTCGATGCCGCCCCTATTTTCCTGGCCAGGACCAAGAAGATTGCCCATCTGGACGTGACCGGATGCATGTCCCTGGGCGTGACCGGTCCGATGCTGCGCGCCGCCGGGCTGCCCTGGGACCTGCGCAAGAGCCAGCCGTACTGCGGTTACGAAGACTATGAGTTCGACGTGCCGGTGCAGACCAGCGCCGACGCCTACGGCAGGTACCTGGTCCGGATGGACGAGATGGACCAATCGCTGCGGATCATCGGGCAGTGCGTGGACCGGCTCGCCGGTCCCAGCCGAGCGGGCGACCCAGTCATGATCGGCGACGCCAAGATCGGCTGGCCGGCCAAGCTGGCGCTCGGCCCGGACGGAATGGGCAATTCCCCCGACCACATAGCGCACATCATGAGCCAGTCCATGGAGGCGCTGATTCACCATTTCAAGCTCGTGACCGAGGGCTTCCGGGTGCCCGCCGGGCAGACATACGCGGCGGTCGAGTCGCCGCGCGGCGAGCTCGGCTGCCACGCCGTCAGCGACGGCGGAACCCGGCCGTACCGGATCCACTTCCGGGATCCGTCCTTTA
Source organism: uncultured Actinomycetota bacterium (assembly GCA_963787665.1). Lineage (GTDB taxonomy): Bacteria > Actinomycetota > Actinomycetes > Streptosporangiales > Streptosporangiaceae > JAJYUU01. The sequence continues at coordinate 39,275 of CAWBDZ010000011.1, read as the reverse complement.
CCAACCTGCAATCGGTGTCGGTGATGTGCGAGGGCGGCCTGATAGCCGACATCATCGCCGCGGTCTCCAGCATCGATCCCGTGATGGGAGGCGTGGACAGGTAATGGCGCTGAGCGAGGAAGCGCGCGCAAGGCTTGCACCGCAGGTCGCCGAGATCATCGGCAGATATCCCCAGGCGCGCTCGGCCCTGCTGCCGCTGCTGCATCTGGTGCAGTCAGAAGAGGGCTATGTGTCAGAAGACGGAATCCAGTTCTGCGCCAGCCAGCTCGGCCTGACGCAAGCGGACGTCACTGGCGTCGTCTCCTTCTACACCATGTACAAGCGCAAGCCCATCGGGGAGTACCACGTCGGCGTGTGCACGAACTCGCTGTGCGCGGTGATGGGAGGCGATGCCATCTTCGCCGACCTTCAGGATCACCTCGGCATCGGCAACGATGAAACTACCGGCGACGGCAAGGTAAGCCTCGAGCACGTTGAGTGCAACGCAGCCTGCGATTACGCGCCGGTGATCATGGTGAACTGGGAGTTCTTCGACAATATGACTCCCGCCAAGGCCAGGGACCTGGTTGACAATCTGCGCTCAGGCGTTGCTGTCGCGCCAACCCGCGGTGCGCCGCTCCTGTGCACCTGGCGGCAGGCGGGCCGGATCCTGGCCGGCTTCCCGGACGGACAGGCGACCGGTGGTCACACCGCAGGGGAGCCGTCGCTGGCCGGGCTCCGGATTGCCAAGGAACAGGGCTGGACCCCCGAGGGCGGTACCAGCGACGCTGCGGGAAGGCGGCCGTGACAACCATCCTGACTCCTGAGCTCACCGCGCACTGGGACGAGCCCGACTCGTTCTCGCTGGCGGCGTACAAGCGGGCCGGCGGGTTCAGCGCGCTGCCGAAGGCGCTGGCCATGACACCCGATCAGGTCATCCAGACAATGAAGGACTCGGCCTTGCGCGGTCGTGGCGGTGCAGGTTTTCCCACCGGGATGAAGTGGGGCTTCATCCCGCAGGGCGACGGCAAGCCGCACTACCTCGTGGTCAACGCCGACGAATCGGAGCCGGGCGCCTGCAAGGACATGCCAACCTTGCTCGCCAATCCGCAGGCGCTCATCGAGGGCATGATCATTGCCTGCTACGCGATCAGGGCAGAACGTGCATTCATCTACGTTCGTGGCGAAGTCCTGCACGTGATCAGGCGACTGCAGCACGCTGTCGCGGAGGCCAGGGAGGCCGGCTACCTCGGCGACAAGATCCTCGGCTCGGACCTGAACCTCGACATGGTCGTGCATGCGGGTGCGGGCGCCTATATCTGCGGTGAGGAGACCGCGCTGCTTGACTCGCTGGAGGGCATGCGCGGCCAGCCCCGGCTCAAGCCACCGTTCCCGGCCGTAGCAGGCCTGTATGCCTGCCCGACGGTGGTGAACAACGTCGAGTCGATCGCTACGGTGCCTTACATCATCGGCAACGGCGCTGCCGACTTCACCGCATTCGGGACGGAGAAGTCCAAGGGCTTCGGGATCTTCTCACTGTCCGGCCATGTAACAACGCCCGGCCAGTATGAGGCACCGCTCGGCACCACGCTGCGTGAGCTGCTGGACCTGGCCGGCGGCATCCGGGCCGGGCACCGCCTGAAGTTCTGGACGCCCGGCGGATCGTCCACCCCGCTATTCACCGAGCAGCACCTGGACGTCCCGCTGGACTACGAGTCGGTGGCCGCGGCCGGGTCGATGCTCGGGACCCGTTCTCTTCAGCTGTTTGACGAGACCACGTGCGCGGTGCGCGTGGTGCTGCGCTGGATCCAGTTCTACGAGCACGAGTCGTGCGGCAAGTGCACGCCGTGCCGCGAGGGAAGCTGGTGGGTCGTGCAGCTCCTGGACCAGCTAGAGCGCGGCCAGGGTAGCGAAGCCGACCTGGACAAGCTGCTCGACATCTGCGACAACATCACTGGCCGATCCTTCTGCGCACTTGGTGACTCGATCCAGGCGCCGGTCGCGTCCTCGATTAAGTACTTCCGGGACGAATACCTCGAGCACCAGCGGCTCGGGGGCTGCCCGTTTGATCCGGCCGCATCGACGCTATTCGCCCTGGAGTCGGCCCGATGACAGTGCAGCCAGCAAGCCCGGCCGCCGGTGTCACGGTCACGATCGACGGCTTCGAGATCACGGTCCCTAAGGGCACGCTGATAATCCGGGCCGCCGAGCAGCTCGGCATTCAGATCCCCAGGTTTTGCGACCACCCGCTGCTCGCTCCGGTCGGTGCCTGCCGCCAGTGCCTGGTCCACGTCGAAGGCCAGCCGAAACCACCGGCGTCCTGCACCACCACGGTCACCGACGGCATGGTGGTCCGGACCCAGCTGACATCGCCAGTCGCGGAGAAAGCACAGCGCGGCATGATGGAATTGCTGCTGGTCAATCACCCGCTCGACTGCCCGATGTGCGACAAGGGCGGCGAGTGCCCGCTGCAGAACCAGGCTATGTCCACTGGCCAGGGTGAGACCAGGTTCACCGGTACCAAGCGCACGTTCGCCAAGCCGATTGCGCTATCCACGCAAGTGCTGCTTGACCGCGAGCGCTGCGTGCAGTGCGCCCGGTGCACCCGATTCGCCGACCAGATAGCCGGTGACCCGCAGATCGAGCTCATCGAGCGTGGTCCGCAAGAGCAGGTCGGCGTCGCGGACGGGGTGCAGTTCGACTCCTATTTTTCCGGCAACACCATTCAGATCTGCCCGGTCGGCGCGCTTACCGGAGCGTCGTACCGGTTCCGGGCCAGGCCATTCGATCTTATTTCCAGCCCGAGCGTGTGCGAGCACTGCGCGGCCGGCTGCCGGCAGCGTACCGACCACCGCCGCGGCGTGGTCACCAGGCGGCTGGCCGGCAACGAGCCCGCGGTCAACGAGGAGTGGAATTGCGACAAGGGCCGGTGGGCGTTCAGCTACGCCACCGAACCCGACCGGCTGGTCTCGCCGCTGGTCCGGGATGCCGACGGGGTGCTGCAGCCCGCGTCCTGGCCGGAAGCTCTGCTGGCGGCCGCGCGGGGGCTGCTCGCGGCGCGCGGCCGGGCAGGTGTGCTGCCCGGCGGGCGCCTCACGCTTGAGGACGCCTACGCCTATGCCAAGTTCGCCAGGGTTGCCCTGGCCAGCAACGATGTCGACATGCGGGCCCGGCCGCACTCGGCTGAGGAACTCCAGTTCCTGGCTGAGCAGGTGGCCGGCCGCCGGCCGTGAGCTACGCCGCGCTTGAGCGGGCGCCCGCCGTGCTGCTCGCCGGGTTCGAGCCGGAGGAGGAGTGCCCGATTGTGTTCCTCCGGCTGCGCAAGGCTGCGCGAGCCCGCACCACGACTGTCTACTCGCTGGCCGCGCTGGCCAGCCACGGCCTGCGAAAGATGTCCGGCGTGCTGCTGCCCACCGTGCCTGGCGCTGAAGCGGCAGCACTGACTGCCCTGGCCGACCAAGCCGACGACGGTGTCGCCGCGGCCCGCGGGCTACGGCAGCCGGGCGCCGTGATCCTCGTCGGAGAGCGGCTGGCCGAGGTGCCCGGCGCGCTGTCCGCCGCCGTCCGGCTGGCGGCCAGGACCGGTGCGACGCTTGCCTGGATCCCGCGCCGGGCTGGCGAGCGTGGCGCGATCGAGGCAGGCGCGCTGCCGAACTTGCTGCCGGGCGGGCGCCGGATCGGCGAGGCCGAAGTGACCGGCGAGGTGGCCAGGGCGTGGGGCGTCGGCTCGATCCCGGCCGATCCCGGCTTCAGTACCAGCGAGATCCTGGCAGCGGCGGCGACCGGCGACATCGAGGCGCTGCTGATCGGGGCGGTCGATCCTCACGACCTGCCCGATCCGGCTGCGGCGCTGGCCGCCATCGAGAAGGCCAGCTTCGTTGTCAGCCTCGAACTGCGGGTGAGCGCCGTGACCGACCGCGCGGACGTGGTATTCCCAGTCGCGGCGGTGGCGGAGAAGCAGGGCACGTTCGTGAACTGGGAGGGCCGGCCTGGCTCCTTCACCGCCGCGTTGTCGGTCCCGGCTGCGCGCACGGACCTTGACGTCCTGGCCGCGATAGCTGATGAGATGGACGTGCACCTCGGCCTGCCCGATGCCGCGTCGGCCCGCCGTGAGCTGACCATGCTGAGCCAGTCGCCGGCGCTGTCGCCGGCCCCGTCAGCTGCCCACCTCCCGGCGGGCCGTGAGCGGCTATCGGCCAGCCGGCCCGTGCAGCATCCGGGCGCAGCTAATGCGCTACTGGCTACCTGGCATAATCTCCTCGACGCCGGCCGGATGCAGGATGGCGAGCCTAATCTCGCGGGCACGGCGCGCGCCGCCGTCGCGCGGATGTCGGCGGCAACCGCCGCCGAGGCTGGCACGGCGGATGGCGGCAAGGTAACCGTGGCAACCGGCCACGGCGCAATAACCGTTCCGGTGGAGATCGCCGACATGCCTGACCGGGTCGTCTGGCTGCCTGCCAACTCGGCAGGCAGCGCCGTGCGGCGCCAGCTCGGTGCCGGACACGGCACCGTGGTATCGCTGAGGAGCGCGGAATGACCGGCCTGGCTTCAGCCAAGGGCGCTGCTGGAGTCTCTAATGTCCCCACGCTGGCCAGCTTCGGTCACGATCCCTGGTGGCTGGTGATCCTCAAAGTCCTGATCATCTTCGTCTTCCTGCTGCTCGGGGCGCTGATCACGATCTGGGCCGAGCGCCGCATCATCGGCCGGATGCAGCAGCGGTCTGGCCCGAACCGGGCCGGGAAGTTCGGCCTGTTGCAGTCCCTGATGGATGGCATCAAGCTAGCGCTGAAAGAGGACATCTTCCCGCGCGGCGTGGACAAGGTGCTGTTCTTCGTCGCACCTGCTGTCTCAGCCATCCCCGCATTCATCACCTTCGCGGTCATCCCGTGGGGCCCGATCGTCTCGATTTTCGGTGTCCGCACTCCGCTGCAGCTCACCGACCTGCCGGTCGCGGTCCTGCTGGTGCTGGCGATGAGCTCGCTGGGCGTCTACGGGATCGTGCTGGCCGGCTGGTCGGCGCAGTCGCCCTACTCCCTGCTGGGCGGCCTGCGGTCATCCGCGCAGGTGATCAGCTACGAGATCGCGATGGGCCTGGCATTCGTGCCGGTGTTCTTGTACTCAGGCTCGCTGTCGACCTCGCAGATCGTCGCGGCGCAGATACACGGACCGGAATTCCATTTGTTCGGCGCCATCTTGCACTGGCCGTCCTGGTTCGCGATCCTGCTGCTCCCCTCGTTCCTGATCTACATCGTCACCATGGTCGGCGAGACCAACCGGCTGCCGTTCGACCTGCCCGAAGGGGAAGGCGAGATCGTCGGCGGCTACCACACCGAGTATTCCTCGCTGAAGTTCGCGATCGGCCAGCTCGCCGAGTACGTCAACTTGATCACCGTGTCTGCGCTGGCGACCACGTTGTTTCTCGGCGGCTGGCGGGCACCGTGGCCGCTGTCGGTCTGGTCGGGCTCGAACAGCGGCTGGTGGCCGGTGCTGTGGTTCCTCGGCAAGGTAATTGTGTTCGTGTTCTTCTTCATCTGGCTGCGTGGCTCGCTGCCGCGGATCCGCTACGACCAGCTGATGAAGCTGGGCTGGAAGGTGCTGATACCGCTAGCGCTGGGCTGGACGCTAGTAGTCGCCACCGCCAGGGTGTACCGGCGGGAAGGCGCCAGCACGAGTGTTTACCTGGTTGCGGGCGGCATCGTGCTGGTCATCTTGCTGCTGTTGTGGCGGTGGGAGTCGGCCGGCCAGCGAGCCGAGCGCGACGCGGTCAGCGCCGAGGAAGCAGAGACAGCCGGCCGGGACCAGGCGGCCGGCGCGGCCGCCCCGTTCCCGACCCCGCCGCCGGACTTGCCGCACTACCACGGCGTCGGCCTGGCGAGCACCCCGGAGCCCGTGCTGGCCGGCGTCAGCGCAGACGACAGTGCTGGCCGCGCAGGCGCTGGCGACGCAAGCACGAAGGAGGGCACCGATGCCTGAATTCCTCAACTCGGTCAAGGGGTTCGGCGTCACCTTCCGGCAGATGTTCAGGAAGGTCGACACTGTCCAGTACCCCGAGGAGAAGCTGCCCACGGCGCCCAGGTTCCACGGCCGGCACCAGCTGAACCGGTGGCCGGACGGGCTGGAGAAGTGCATCGGCTGCGAGCTGTGCGCCTGGGCATGCCCAGCGGACGCGATCTACGTCGAGGGCGCGGACAACACGCCAGAGGAGCGGTACTCCCCCGGCGAACGGTACGGGGTGGTCTACCAGATCAATTACCTGCGATGCATTCTGTGCGGGCTGTGCATCGAGGCCTGCCCGACCAGGGCGCTGACGATGACCAACGACTATGAGCTGGCCGACGACAGCAGGGAAAGCCTGATCTGGACCAAAGAACAGCTCGTCGCGCCGTTGCAAGAGGGCATGGAAGCACCGCCGCACCCGATGCGCCTGGGCGAGAACGAAGAGGACTACTACCGGCTGGGCGCGATGCTTGCCCGATCCGAGCCGGGAGGTGACCAATGAGCCATTCCGTGCTGTCCGCGCCGACCGTGCTGGCAGGGCCCGCGGCCGAGACCACCAGGCTGGTCGCCTACTGGGTCCTGGCGATCATCTCGGTGGCGGCCGCGTTGGGCATGGTGCTTGCCCGCAAGGCGGTGCACTGCGCGATGCTGCTGGCGGTCGTGATGTTGTCGCTGGCCGGGCTTTACGCCATGCTCGGCGCGCCGTTCCTGGCGTTCGTTCAGGTCATCGTGTACACCGGCGCCGTGCTCATGCTGTTCCTATTCGTGCTCATGATCGTCGGCATCAGTGCGGCCGACTCGGTGATCGAGACGATCAGGGGTCAGCGCCTCTGGGCGGCAATCGGCGGGATCGCCCTGCTGGTCCTGCTGGTCCTGGTTATCGGGCACGCTGCCATCGGCCCGGCCCGGCCTGCCTCGGCGAAATTCGGTAATGCGAATGTGACCGCGCTGGCCAAGCTGATCTTCACCCGTTACCTGTACCCGTTCGAGATCACCAGCGCCTTGCTCATCACCGCGGCCGTCGGCGCGATGGTCCTCGCGCATCGTGAGCGCATCGGGCCCAAGCCGACTCAGCGCTTGCTGGCCGCCCGGCGCGTAGCCAGCGGCCGGCCTACCCCGCTGCCCGGGCCCGGTACCTATGCCCAGCACAATGCGGTTCACATGCCGGCCTTGCTCCCCGATGGCAGCCAGTCCGAACTGTCGGTGAGTCCGGTGCTGTCCGGCGTTTCGGCTCCGGCTGACCAGCCAGCCGTCCCCGGCCGGCAGCTGCCGGCCGGCAGTGCGCAGCCTGGGGCCGCGCCGGAATCTCCGCTGCCTCCCGGTCAGGAAACAGGTGACCAGTAATGGTGAGCCCGGCCCATTTCATCGCGCTGTCGGTGATCTTGTTCGTGATTGGTGCCGTCGGCGTGCTTGTCCGGCGCAACGCGATCGTGGTCTTCATGTGCGTCGAACTCATGCTCAACGCCGCTAACCTCGCCTTCGTTACCTTCGCCCGGATGCACAACTCGCTTGACGGACAGGTCATCGCTTTCTTCGTGATGGTGGTCGCCGCCGCTGAGGTCGTGGTGGGCCTGGCGATCCTCACGACCATCTTCCGCGCTCGCAGGTCCGCGTCGGTGGACGACGCGAACCTGATGAAGTACTGAACTGACGAAAGGGAGCCATGACCGGCTCAGTCCAGAGTGCGCTCGTAACGCCGCCGGCGGATCTTACGAGCCTGCACGCAACCGGGATCGGTGATGCCGCCTGGCTGCTCCTCGCGCTGCCGCTGCTGGGCGCGGCCATCCTGCTGCTCGGGGGCAAGCGGACTAATTCGTTCGGCCACTGGATCGGCGTCGCCATGCCGGTGCTGGCCTTCGGCTATGCAGTGGCCGCCTTTGTCCAGATGCTGGGCTACCCGGCCTCGCAACGTCCGCGCCAACTGGTGATTTACCAATTCATCAACGTGGGCCGTTTCCAGATTCCGCTGGGCCTGCGGCTCGACCAGTTGTCCATCTGCTTCGTGCTGCTCATCACCGGCGTCGGCGCACTGATCCACATCTTCGCCGTCGGCTACATGGCGCAAGACCCGGAACGGCGCCGGTTCTTCGGCTATATGAACTTGTTCCTGGCGGCGATGCTGCTGCTCGTGCTCGGCAGCAACTACTTGGTGCTGTACGCGGGCTGGGAGGGCGTCGGCCTCGCCTCCTACCTGCTGATCGGCTTTTGGCAGTACAAGCCCGCCGCGGCGGTGGCGGCAAAGAAGGCGTTCATCGCTAACAGGGTCGGCGACGTCGGCCTGTCGCTGGGCATCATGCTGATGTTCGCGCAATTCGGGACCGTCACATTCACTGGCGTCTTCCGTGCGGTCCCGGCGGCGAGCCACGGCGTCGTGCTGGCGATCGGTCTGTTGCTGCTGCTCGGCGCCTGCGGCAAGTCGGCCCAGGTGCCGCTGCAGTCGTGGCTGCTAGACGCGATGGAAGGTCCGACCCCGGTGTCCGCGCTGATCCACGCGGCGACGATGGTCACGGCCGGGGTATACCTCATCGTCAGGTCGGCGCCTATCTTCAACCTGTCCGCCGACGCCAGGCTCGCCGTCGCCATCGTCGGCGCAGTGACGCTGCTCTGGGGCGCGATCATCGGCTGCGCGAAGGACGACATCAAGAAGGCACTGGCCGGGTCGACGATGAGCCAGATCGGCTACATGATGCTGGCGGCCGGGCTCGGCCCGGCAGGTTACGTGTTCGCGATCGCCCACCTGCTGGCACACGGGTTCTTCAAGGCCGGGCTGTTCCTCGGCGCGGGCTCGGTCAAGCATGAGATGAACGACGAGGTCGACATGCGCCGCTTCGGCGGCCTGGCGACCGTGATGCCCATCACCTATGTCACGTTCGGGCTTGGGTACCTGGCGATCATCGGCGTGCCGCCACTATCCGGGTTCTTTACCAAGGACCCGATCATCGACGCGGCGTTTGCCAGTGGCGGCACGTCGGGCGCGCTACTCGGCACCGCGGCACTTATCGGGGCCGGAATTACTGCCTTCTATATGACCCGGGTAATGTTCATGACCTTCTGGGGCGAGCGGCGCTGGGATGACAACGTGCACCCGCACGAAGCGCCGCCAATCATGACCTCGCCCATGATCGTGCTGGCCGTCGGCTCGGTCGCGGCCGGCGGCTTCCTGATCCTCGGCAACCGGCTGCTGAACTTCCTCGGCCCGGTGACAGGCGTGCCGCCGACCCTGCACGGCATTTGGACCAGGGCTGGCGTCGCAACGCTGGTGCTGGTCGTGATCGGAGTCGCGATCGGGTGGGTGCTGTACGGCCGGCGCGAGGTGCCGGTCACCGCGCCGGCCGGCAACCCGATCACCGTGGCCGCACGGAAGGACCTGTACGGCGACGCGATCAACGAAGGGCTGCTGATGCGGCCTGGCCAGTGGCTGACCAGGCTGTCGGTCTACTTCGACAACCGGGGCGTCGACGGCCTGGTGAACACTGTGGCAGCGACCTTCGGCGGCGGTTCCGGGCGACTGCGCAGGGTGCAATCGGGGTTCGTCCGCTCGTACGCGCTGTCAATGTTGCTCGGCGCCGTGCTGCTGGTCGGCGCGCTCCTGCTGGTAAGACTCTAGAGCTGGTGAGGCTGCGGAACTAATGAGCAATTTCCCCTGGCTGACCGTAGCGGGCGCGATCCCGCTGGTAGGCGCGGTCGCGATCGCGCTGACGCCTGGCAGGTCAGCACCCGGCAGCCTGGCTGAGCGGCGCGCTCGAGACCTGCTAGTGAAGCGGATCGCGCTGGTCTTTACCCTCGCCACGCTGGCCGTCACCATCGCGATGGCTGTCCAGTTCAAGCCCGGCGGGCCCAGATTCCAGTTCCAGCAGGTCTATCAGTGGATCCCGCAATTCGGTGTCCACTACGCGGTCGGCGCCGACGGCATCGCGCTCGTACTGATCGTGATGACCGCCATCCTGATGCCGGTGGTGGTGTTGGCTTCCTGGAATGACGTCGAGGAAGGCGCCGCGGACGCCGTTCCCGGCGCGGCTGCGGCTGCCGCGGGCGGCCCGGCGGACAGCAGTTCATCACCGCGTCGCGTCACTGCGCGCACGCGCAGCGCAAAGACGTATTTCGAGCTGATGCTCGTGCTCGAGACCATGATGATCGGTGTTTTTGCGGCTACCGACGTCTTCCTGTTCTACGTCTTTTTCGAGGCAATGCTGGTGCCGATGTACTTCATGATCGGCAGCTTCGGCGTCGGCCAGCGACAATACGCGGCGGTCAAGTTCCTGCTGTATAGCCTGCTGGGCGGGCTGCTGATGCTGGTCGCAGTGATCGCGCTGTATGTCTACTCGATTCACGGCGGGAACCACGGCACGTTCCTGTTCAGCCAGCTCGCCCACGTGGCGCTGAGTCCGACGACGCAGAAGTGGCTGTTCCTCGGCTTCTTCATCGCGTTCGCGATCAAGGCGCCGGTGTGGCCCTTCCACACCTGGTTGCCGGACGCGGCAACCTCCGCTCAGCCTGGCGCGGCAGTACTCCTTGTCGGCGTGCTGGACAAGGTCGGCACGTTCGGAATGATCAGGTACTGCCTGGACTTGTTCCCAGCCGCGTCGCACTACTTCACCCCGCTGATCATCACGCTGGCGGTGATCGGAGTGCTCTACGGAGCCGTCGTCGCCATCGGCCAGGCCGATATGAAGCGGCTGATCGCCTACACATCCGTTTCCCACATGGGCCTGATCACGCTAGGCATATTCGCCATGACCAGCCAGGGCCAGACGGGTGCCACGCTGTACATGGTGAACCACGGCTTCGCGACCGGGGCGCTATTCATCCTGGCCGGGTTCCTGGTCACTCGCCGCGGCTCGCACCTGATCTCCGACTATGGCGGCGTGCAAAAAGTGGCGCCGGTCCTGGCGGGCCTGTTCCTCGTCGCGGGATTGGCCGGCCTGGCGCTGCCCGGCCTGTCCACCTTCGTCAGCGAGTTCCTGGTGCTCGTCGGTACGTTTACCCGATATGAGGCGGCGGCGATCTTCGCGACGGCGGGCATCATCCTGGCGGCGATTTACATCCTCTGGATGTACCAGCGGACCATGACCGGTCCGGTGCGCCCTGAAGTGGCGTCGATGCCGGACCTGAAGCCACGAGAACTATGGGCGGTCGGGCCCCTGATCGCGCTCATCATCGTGCTCGGCGTTTATCCCAAGCCGGTGATCGACATCATCAACCCGGCTGTGCACCAGACCCTGGTTCAGGCGCACAGCACCGACCCGGTGCCGCCGCATCCAGTCACCGCGCCCGGCCGGGCTGAAGATCGACCTGAAGCAGCAGATGACGCCGAAGCAGATCACGCCGAGGCAGATCACGGCGAAACAGATCACGGCAAGGCAGATCACAGTGAAACAAGGGAGCCGGGCGTGACCAGGTTCGTCGTGGCGGCCGCGCCGACCATCGCTGCCCCGCATATCGAGTGGAGCCTGCTCTCCCCGATGCTGCTGGTGTTCGCCGCCGCGCTGGTCGGCGTGCTGATCGAAGCCTTCGCGCCCCGAGAGCTGCGGCGGCCGATGCACATCGCGCTGGCGCTTGGCAGCCTGGCCGGGGCGTTCGTCCTGACCGTGGTGCTGGCCGCGCAAAGTCAGATCTTCGCCGGCGGCAAGCCCGGCAGCGTGGTCGCAGTCGGCACTGTCGGCGTCGACCGGCCAACGCTATTCATCCAGGCGACAATCCTGATACTCGCTTTCGTGAGCGTGCTGCTCATCGCTGAGTCCTCGCACGAAGTGAGCTCGTTCACCCCGCAGGCAGCGGCAGTGCCCGGCAGCGCCGAGGAGCGCGAAGGACTGCTCGCCGGTCTCGCGCACACGGAGGTGTACCCGCTGACGCTGTTTGCGGTCGGCGGGATGCTGCTGTTCCCGGCAGCGAACGACCTGCTGACCATGTTCGTCGCGCTAGAGGTGCTGTCGCTCCCGCTGTATCTGCTGTGCGGCCTGGCCAGACGGCGCCGGCTTGCTGTCGCAGGAAGCGGCTATGAAGTACTTCCTGCTCGGCGCGTTCTCGTCCGCGTTCTTCATCTTCGGCGTTGCGATGCTGTATGGGTACGCCGGCTCGGTTCAGCTCGCTGCTATCGCGTCTGCTGCTCAGGCGGGCGTGGCCTCGGCCACCCTTCTGTACGCCGGTATCGCATTGCTCGGACTCGGGCTGCTGTTCAAAATCGGCGCCGTTCCCTTCCAGGCGTGGAAGCCCGACGTCTACCAGGGCTCGCCGACGCCGGTCACGGCGCTGATGGCGTCGTGCACGCTGGTGGCAGCCTTCGGCGCGCTGCTGCGCGTCTTCTACGTCGCGTTCGGGCAGCTGACCTGGGACTGGCGGCCTGCCATGTGGGGCGTGGCGATCCTCACCATGCTGGTGGGCTCGATAATTGCGATCACCCAGACCGATGTGAAACGGCTGCTGGCGTATTCGTCTATCGCCAACGCCGGGTACGTGCTGACCGGCGTGATCGCGGCCAATGTTGCTGGTCTGTCCGGGACGATGTTCTACCTGGTGGCCTATGGCTTCGCCACAGTTGGCGCATTCGCGATTGTCACTCTGGTGCGCGACCGCGGCGGCGAGGCGGCGCACCTGTCCAGCTGGGCAGGCCTCGGCAAGCGCTCGCCGCTGGTCGCGGGAGTGTTCGCGCTGTTCCTGATCGCCTTCGCAGGCATCCCGCTGACCAGCGGCTTTACCGGGAAATTCGCCGTATTCAGGGCCGCCATTCAGGGCGGAGCACTGCCACTGGTGATAATAGGCGTCATCAGCAGCGCCATCCTGGCCTTCCCCTATGTCCGCGTGATCGTGCTGATGTTCTTCAGTGAGCCAGCGCCCGAAGGCCCGATCGTCGTCCGGCCTAGCGCATTCACCGGGCTGGCAGTTGCGGCGGGTGCGGTCGTCACCGTCGTGCTGGGCATCATTCCGCAGCCGCTGCTGAGCCTGGCCAACCATGCGGCCAGCCAGCTCTTCGTGCGCTAGGCGCGTATGCCATGCCGGGACGGAGATGGTTCCGCGGCCCCGTTACCCGCTGGCGCGGCTTATCGCGGCCGCGGACGGTGGGAGACGCGCTATTCCCTGGCGGTGCGCATACCGTGAGGAAGGCTAGAGGATAGCCTCAGCATAAATTGGCTCGCCGAGGGGCTGCGGGCCATGAGGGGACCCATGTGATGGCCGCTGCAGTAATGGAACTGACCGATGCCGCGCTCGCGTCTGAGGTCGTCGACGGGCTAGGGCAGGTCGAGGAAGGGCTGCGGGCGGCGGCCCGAGCGCAACATGACGTGCTGGCAGAGGCGTCCGCCCACCTCACCGAGGCCGGAGGCAAACGGTTCCGGCCGACGCTGGTGCTGCTGGCAGCGCAGTTTGGCGACCCAAGGGACCCGCGCATTGTTCCGGCTGCGGTCGCAGTTGAGCTGACCCATCTTGCCACTCTTTATCACGATGACGTGATGGACGAGGCCGTCGTCCGGCGTGGTAGCGACAGCGCCAACTCACGCTGGGGCAACACCGTCGCGATCCTCACCGGCGACTTCCTGTTCGCCAGGGCTTCCCAAATCCTGGCCGATCTTGGGCCCGAGGCGATCCGGATTCAGGCTGAGACTTTCTGCCGGCTGGTGACGGGGCAGATCGCGGAAACCGTCGGCTGTCGACCGGGAACCGACCCACTCGAGCACTATCTGAGGGTCGTCACGGAGAAGACTGCCTCGCTGATCGCCACGGCCGGCCAGTTCGGGGCACTATTCTCCGGCGCGCCGGCCAGCGTGACGGCACGGATCACCCCAGCCTGCGCCGCCCTTGGCGTCGCTTTCCAGCTGTCGGACGACATCCTGGACGTGGCCAGCGCCTCCGCCCAGTCAGGCAAGACACCCGGCACGGACCTGCGCGAAGGAGTCCGGACGCTGCCAATGCTGCACGCACTGCGGTTGGCCGGCCCAGCGGACGCCCGGCTGGTCGAGTTGCTGAACATGGGCGAGCTTACCGATCCGGCGCTGCACGCCGAGGCGCTTGACCTGCTGCGGGCACATCCGGCCATGGGCATGGCAAGGGCTGACACCAGGCGCTGGGCAGAGCAGGCGAAGGCGGAGATTCTGCAGCTCCCGGATGTTCCGGCCCGGGCCGCATTTGAGGGTCTCTGCGAGTTCGTCGTGGAACGCACCGGGTAGGCGCGCCTGACGCCGCGCCGCCGGCCAATGAGGTGGTTAATCGGAAGGGAATCGGCTGGCGGAAACGCCTAGGAATCGGCTGGTTTCGGTCGCCGTCATTGTGACGCGAACGAGATAAATCGGGTATAGGGCGGCTGACGCCCTGCTGTAGCCTGCCATCGGCATCGTGTGCGCGGGGTCCCGCGTCGGCCACACGGGAGGCGGCTATGAGCGCGAAATTGTCGCGGCGAGCGGCAGTAGCTGCCGTGCTGGCGGTCGGCCTGGCGGCGGCGGGCTGCAGTTCCTCGCCGGCCGGCAGCAAGCCGGCCGCGAAGCTGATGCCTCAGGTGCAGGCCGCGGCAAAGGGGGCCACCAGCGTGCACATGACCGGCTCGGTCAATCAAGGTTCGCAGAAGGCGACGATAGACATGAGCTTCAGCGGCAGATCGGTGGCGGGCTCGGTCGGGCTTAACGGCGCGAGCTTCGATTTGCTATCCCTGAATGGGACGACCTACATCAAGCTCGATGCGGGTTTCCTGAAATATGCCAAGGCCCCGGCCAGTGCCTGCGCCACGATCTGCGGCAAATACGTTGAACTGCCTGCGTCCAGTGCCAGCCAGATCACCGGCTCGCTCAGCATGCAGCAGCTTGTCCACCAGGTGTTCAGCAACAAGAACATGAGCGCGGGCGCGGCGAGCGGCTGTGTCTTCTCGCCCGCCACTGTCAACGGCCAGTCTGTGCTGCAGTGCCGTCAGGGCCCATACACGATCGACGTCGCGGCACACGGCAAGCCATACATGGTGTACTTCACCGGCCCCAACGGGCAGCACCTCGCCTTCTCCGACTGGAACTCAGTCGCACTGCCTGCTGCTCCGCCGGCCAGCCAAGTGATCAGCCTCGGCAAGCTCGGCTGACCCCGGCGGCCGCTCGACGCGCAGCGTGGTTAGCACTCGCTCGGTCATATGCAGACCGCCGTCCGGTATGTGCGCACTGCTGCTGTTAAGGGCGGCTGTCCGGCCGGCGGCCGGGAATCTTGCGGCCGCCGGGGTCGTTGGCCGGGGTGTACGGCGGTGCGAGGAGGGGTTATGAGCATTTTCGGATTCCACAAGACGCGGATTGTGACCGGGGAGGACGCACTCCCGGGGCGTGACACGGTTATGCCGGTGCCAGCCAGGCACGAAGTCCTCGGCTCGCCGCTGCTGCCGCCTTACCCGGCCGGGACCCAGGTGGCGGAGTTCGCCCTCGGCTGCTTCTGGGGAGCCGAGCGCACCTTCTGGCGGACGCCCGGGGTCATCTCGACGGCGGTGGGCTATGAGGGCGGGTTCACTCCTAACCCCACCTACGAGGAAGTGTGCAGCGGCCGCACTGGCCACGCTGAGGCCGTCCGAGTGGTTTTCGACCCGGACAAGATTAGCTACGGGGAGCTGCTGCGGATCTTCTGGGAGTCGCATGACCCGACCCAGGGGATGCGCCAGGGCAACGACGTGGGCACGCAGTACCGGTCGGCAATCTTCTATCAGTCGCCGCAGCAGCAAGCCGAGGCCGAGGCGTCGGCGGCCGCTTACCAAAAGCGGCTGACCGATGCGGGCTACGGGCAGATCAGCACGGAGATCGTGCCGGCGGGCAACTTCTACTTCGCCGAGGACTACCACCAGCAGTACCTGGCGGACACCAAGAACCCGTACGGCTACTGTCCCGACCATGGCACAGGCGTCTCCTGCCCGATCGGCGTCGTGAAAGCGAGCGACTAAACCCTCAGGGCTAGGCCAGCCTCAAACCAAGCCTGGCCAGAGACCACGCTCGACGCAGAAGCGCCCGACCTCATCCAGCTCGACGTCGGCGTCCTCCGGGTTCGCTACGGCGGCGCCGGCTACCCACCAGTCAGCGCCCGGCAGTCCGGCGGACAAATAGGCTCGGGTTCCGGGCTGTCGCTGCTGCCTGGCGCTACGCGGACGCGCAACGACTTCGCCATGTGCGGGCTCCCAGAGCCGGACCAGGCCGGTCTCTTCGCCGAGCACGACGGCGTCGTACCACCGCCAGACCACCGCCTCAGGGCCGTGCGATGCAGTCGCGACGGCTACTAGGTGACCGGGTGACACCCTCTCAGTCCGCGGCGAAGGGAAGGGCTTCACGTATCCAACAGAGGAAAGCTGTCCCGCCCGAAGAATCTGACAGGCATCCTCCTGGACGTGCAGGACGATCCCGCAACTAATCAGCGCCGGAGTAAGACTTAGATCCGTCGAAGCAGCCATGCGCCGAGTTTCTCCTGGCAGGTCGCCGGCCGCAAACGTTTAAGGCGCTCCAAGGGTCGGTACGGTTTCTGCCCGGAAAACAACACGGACGTGTGGACTAGGTGCGAGCAGACAACGTGCAACCTCGAAGTTGCACATAAGGTGGGCATGTGCAATCCTGAGGTTGCGTATCAACACGCGGAAACCCGGAAGGTGGACATCTCACAATGAAGACACCGCCGATCGTGTCATCGCAGGACTGGGAGACGGCGCGCCAGCAACTGCTGGTGAAGGAGAAGGAGCTGACCCGCGCCCGTGACGCACTGGCCGCAGAACGACGACGGATGCCGTGGCTGGCTGTCGAGAAGAGTTACGAATTCGACGGACCTGATGGCAAAGCGAGCCTGCTCGATCTGTTCGAGGGCCGCCGTCAGCTGATCGTCTATCGCGCCTTCTTTGAGCCCGGCGTATTCGGCTGGCCCGAGCATGCCTGCCCCGGCTGCTCCCTGGTAGCCGACCAGGTCGCGCACGTCGCCCATCTGAACGCCCGCGACACCACTCTCGCCTTCGCCTCGCGCGCGCCGCAGCCCGACATCGAGCGCTTGAAGGCGCGGATGGGCTGGCAGATGCCTTGGTACACCATGACCGACAGCTTCGACGCCGACTTCGGCGTGGACGAATGGCATGGCACGAACGCCTTCATCCGCGACGGTGACAATGTGTTCCGGACATACTTCGTCAACAATCGCGGCGACGAGCCAATGGGGGGCACCTGGAGCTACCTCGACCTGACCGCGCTTGGTCGCCAGGAGGACTGGGAGGACTCGCCCGAGGGCTACCCCCAAACCGCACCATACGGATGGTGGAAGTGGCACGACGCATACGGCGACGCATAGCTGCTGCCTTGTATCATATCTGATACACCGCGGAGTATGAGGAAGCCTCACCCCCCGGGTGATGACCCCGATGATCGCAGGCGTGATTTCAGCGCTCCTGGACTTAACCGAGGCGAGCTGCTTCCTGTGCTCGAATCGGCGGCTAGGCTCCAGCAGGTCGTGCCGGACGCGGTATTGGTGGTGGGCGGGTCGGCTGGCGATCTGGGCCGATCACCGCTCATCCCAGGATCATGATCACGCGCTGGCGGATCTGGGTGCTCGTTTCGACGCGGTGCTCGAGGCCATCGAAGCTACCGAAGGATGGGTCACGAACCGCGTTACCCCAGGCAAGCTCATCCTCGGTGAGCTAGGTGGTATCGAATCCGGCATCCGTCAGCTCATTCGCAGCAAGCCACTGGAAGTCACTGAAATTGCCCTGCCGTCAGGCCAAGCACTGCGAGTTCCCACTCCGGACGAGATCTTGCGGATCAAGGGCTATCTGATCGTGCGCCGTAACCAGGTACGCGACTACCTCGATCTGGCCGCACTTTCGGACCGAGCCGGGGTCGCACATGGCGCGGCTGTATTGCGGCACATCGATTCCTATTACTCTGACCAGCGCGGCCCGGAGCCAGAGGGCGTCGCAACGCAGCTGGCCCGGCAGCTAGCAGATCCGCGCCCGGCAGACTCGCGGACGATAGCCCAGCTACGTCAGTACAAGGATCTAGACCCGCGCTGGGCGAACTGGACGAACATTGTCGAGGTCTGCCGCGCCATTGCCGTCGAGATGGTGCTATGAGCAGCGGCCTTAAGTTCCGGAACATCGTCGTGTCCCCGGAAGACCCCGTCGAGGCGTGGCCGTTCGAGGGGATTCTCGCGGCTGTCGAGCGAGGTACGCTGCCTGACTGGCGTCGACTTGCAGCAGGCGATCTACGCAGACCCGTGGGGCCCGGTGGCACAGCAGGTACTGGAGGCCGTCAAGCTTTCGCATCCATACGGCACTACCGAGCTGCTCGAGGGAGTCGTTAGCCGTGCCCGCCAATTGGCTATCGAATCCGAGCGCAAGCAAGTCGCCGGTGAAGTTCGAAGTCTCGTTGGCCAGTCTGGCCTCTCACAGCACGCCTTCGCGGAGCGGATCGGCACGTCGCGGTCACGCCTGTCGACGTACATGTCAGGAAAAGTGGTGCCGGCGGCGTCATTGCTGGTGCGCATGCGGCGGGTGGCGAATCAGGCGAGGTCCTCGAGCGTCAGCAGGGCAAGGTTACGGGACGCCGGCTGCCTGCCGTGATCCGCTGTGCTCGGCCGAGTGCTTGCGGGCCCGGTAAGCGGCGACATGCAGCCGGTTGCCGCAGGTCCGGCTGTCGCAGTAGCGGCGCGATCTGTTCCTGGAGAAGTCAACGAACACATCCCGGCAGGTAGGAGACTCGCAGCTGCGGACGCGGCCAGCCTCGCCCGCTACCACCAGCCAAGCCAGGCCCATCGCGAAGTGCGCCACCATCCGGTCCGCGAGCGGCGACGCGGGCCGGGAAACATGCAGGTGCGGACCGCGTCCGTCATGCGCAACGATCTGCGGGCTCGCGCCTGCTTCCGACAGCAGCGCATTGATCTGCGCAATGGCCGCGTCCTCCTGGCCTGCCTCACACGCGCCGACGATCCAGTCCAGCCGCGCCCGGTACGCAAGTACCCGGACCAGGTCGTCCGGCTTGCCGCGAACACCGGTGAAGGCGTACCTGTCCGCCATGGCCTGCAGATCTGACAAGCTTCGCAGGCCGTCGCCTGTTGCCGCCCGGCCCGTGTTGATCAGCTCGACGAAGCCTGTCATGGCTTCCAGCTGGTCAGCATCAAAGTGACTTTGACTGCTGTCATCGCGGCCCTTTAGGGTACTACTCATGTCAGTACCGTACGGCGAAACGGTCGTGACCGCCAGCTCACCCGGCCCAGCCAACGGAGCTGCCGCGTCAGGCCAAGGCCGCCCTGTACTAATCGGCGCGCTAGGCGCGGCTTGCATCTCCTCGTCGGCCATTCTGATGACACTCGCGCATGTCAGCGCGGTCACGACGGCCTTCTACCGCTGCGTCCTGGCCCTCCCCGTGCTGATCCCGCTGGCCGTCATCGAGCAGCGGCGGCACGGGCCGCGGGCGCTAGCGAGCCGCATGTATGCCGTGCTCGCCGGGCGTGTTCCTGGCAATCGATCTCGTGCTGTGGAATCACGCAATCGTTGATGTCGGGGCGGGCATCGCGACCGTGCTCGGGAACCTCCAGGTGCTCTTCGTGACCATGTTCGCGTGGGTTGTCCTTCGCGAGCGCCCGGATCGCTGGTACCTGGGGGTGCTGCCGATTGTACTGGCCGGCGTGGTTCTTGCTTCCGGGATGATCGGCGGCCATTCGTCCGCGCTGCACCCAGCCGCGGGCGTTGGCTTCGGAATCGGTACTTCCGCCGCCTACGCGTGCTTCCTGCTCATCATGCGCAGCACAGGCGAGCAGAAACCGCACGTAGCTGGGCAGCTGACCGACGCGACGATCGGCGCGGCGGTGGGCGCCGTCCTGCTAGCGCCAGTAGCCGGCGGATTGCAGCTGGGCATCGGCTGGCACTCGTTCCTCTGGCTGCTCACGCTGGCGCTGCTCAGCGGGACACTCGGCTGGCTCCTGATCACTTCGTCCTTGCCCCGGCTTCCGGCGGCAGTCTCCTCCTTGTTGCTTCTGTTGCAGCCCGCCTTGGCCCTGGGCCTGGCCGACGCCGTGCTCGGCGAGCGTCCTACCCTCATCCAGGTCGCCGGCGCGCTGCTGGTCTGCCTCGGCGTACTCGCCATCACCCGGAAGACCGCTCCGCGGGCGGCGGCGCGCAGCTCGCCCGCAGCCGCAGCCGCCGCCTTGGAGCTGTCCCCGCGGTCTAGGTGATCATGCCCGGACTGCGAACAAGACGAAGCCATACGTTAGGGCGGTCGCGACGGGATTGCGCCGGAGCCAAGTGCCGGCAACCGAGGCCGGGAATTCGATGCGCAACACGTCGGCGAGGTCGCGCCGGCTGTTGAACCTGAGCTCGGACCTGACTTCATGCCTGGTCGCCCGGCGATCCCGCCACCAGCTGTCCACGGTCGCCGCCGTCTGCTGCGGCGGCCGGGTCGCGGCTGCCGCAAGCAGGCGCGCGAACTCGCCCCACCGGTAATCGTTGTCGACCACGACGAGGTGCCCGCCTGGCCGCAGGACGCGCAGTACCTCGGTAAGCCCGGCGTCCGTGCCCGGCGGGAAGAAATAAGCGAACCTGGCGTGCACGACGTCCGCGGTTGCGGAGGGCAGCGGGATGTGTTCGGCGGACCCGGCCAGCATCTTGGCGGTTGGCAACCGACCGGCCGCCCGGGCAGCCACGGCGCGCAGCGCGGCAGCTGGCTCGACGCCGATCACAGTGGCCGCCTCCGCGGCGTATCCGGGCAGCCAGTAGCCGGTCCCGCAGCCCAGATCGATGAGCGTCTTCCCAGCCCAGGGTGCGATCGCGCGCATGGCGCCCAGCACGTGGCCTGCCTCATCGATAGCCCGATTCTCAAGTTCGTAGGCCTCCCGATGCGCACCGATGTTCGGGGCGAACCGGAAGTCGGGGAACGGGGCCACCGCGGTCATGCAGCATTATCCGCCGCCGCTGCAGCGGGCGGCGAATCGGCCGGAGGAGGGCTGTGAGCAGGGGGAAGTGCGGTTAGCCACCGGGCGCTGTCAGCGACGCATCGCCCGGCGGCAGCGGCCGGCGCACAGTGTCGTGGCGCTCCCGGGCCAACTGGTTGTTGATCACGTACGCTGCCGCCTGAACCGTCTGGATCCCGTAGGTTTCGCCCGGGTTACCGCTGGTCAGTACGACAATCTGATATCCGATGTGATGCCCGGTGAAGGCGCCGATGCTGTTGATGTGCCAGTCATGTGCGGTCGGATACGGCAGCCATCCGTTCTTGAGGTGCACCGTGACGTCGGAAGGCGCGCCCGCCGACACGCCCCAGCGTTCGTAGGAGACCACGTGGGCCATGAGCCAGAGCACGTAGCTCCGCGACTTCGCGGTCAGCACCTTGCCGGGATTGGTCAGGACGCCCAGCAGCAGCATTTCGTCATGGGCGGTGAGCTGGGTAAGGCCCCACGCATCGTTCAGGACGGTCTGCCGCATACCCGCGCGGTTGAGGAAGGCCTGCATATGACGCATGCCGACCTCGTCCCACAGTGCGGTGGCGGCGTCGTTATCGGACTCGGTGATCATCAGCCAGGCCAGATGACGCTGCGTCTTCGTCAGATGCGCGGGTCCGCCGATCTTGAGCAGCAGCGCACTGATGATGGTCGCCTTGATGGCGCTTGCCGCATCAAAATGCCAGGTCGAATGGAAGTCGCAGGTCAGCTTGTAATCCGGATCCGCAGCCGTCAAGCCGACGACCGAGTCGCGCCCCTTGAGCGCGGCGGTGACGCCACGCGAGATGCGTGCTGCCAGCCGGGGAAAGGTCGCTGAGCTGCAGATACCGCCGCCCGGCGGGCGTCGGGCCGCGTCGGAGGCCCCTGCGGCCGCGGTGGCGGGCGCCGGGACTAGTGTCGCAAGCAGGATCCCGGCCACCGTCAGGAAGGCAGCAAGGGCCACAGCGGGTGCCAGGCGGGTGCGGCTCATCTCGAATTTTCCCCCGTCGTCGTTTCTTACTAGACGTCCGAAGCCGCCGCCTAGTTGCGAATAACTCCCGGCGATGTCGAAAGGACGGAGCCGCCGTTCGTAGCGGTAAGTAGAGGTGCCCAGCGGGCACCCGCCGTCACTAGCAGGAGGACAGCGCGATGAAGTACGTCATGCTCATCTTGAACAACGCTGACGCCGTAGCCAGCCTGACCGCGGACCAGCAGCAAGCGTGGAGCACGGAGATCATGGGCTGGTATGAGAAATACGCGGGCACTGGCGCGCTGGCCGACACCGGCCACCAGTTGCAGCCGCCGGAGACGGCCAGGACCGTCCGGTCGACCGGCGTCACCGACGGCCCCTTCATGGAGACCAAGGAAGTACTTGGCGGATACTCCGTGCTGGAAGCCAGTTCCTACGACGAGGCGGTGGATCTTACCAAGACCTGGCCGGGCATCGACCGGGGCCTGATAACCATCGAGCTCAGGCCCGTAATCGAGTTCTGAGCGTCAGCCAGACAGCCGACGAGCGATGAGCTCGCGCTCGGCCGGGTTCGCGGCCAGCGCGAGCGCTCGCTCGTTGGCAGCGCGCGCTTCATCGCTGCGGCCAAGTGCGGCGAGCAATTCAGCGCGCACCGCGTGAAATAGCCGGTAGTTGCCCAGCTCGGTTGCGAGCGGTTCAACTTCGGCCAGCGCCGGCTCCGGCCCGAGTGCGAATCGGGTGGCAACGGCACGGTTGAGCTGAATCACCGGGGACGGGGTCATCTCATTCAGCCGGTCGTACAGCAGCCGGATCTGGCGCCAGTCGGTCTGGCCGTAATCGGGAGCCGCGGCATGCAGCGCTGCGATGGCAGCTTGAACCTGATAAGGCCCCGGTCGGCGCAGCGCGATGGCCCGATCAAGGAGCAGAGTCGCTGCTGCTGATGACGACCGGTCCCACCGGCTGCGGTCTTGCTCGGCGAGCCGGACCAGCCGTCCCCATCCGTCGAATCTGGCCGCGGCTCGCGACTCGTGCAACATCAGCAGGGCAAGCAGCCCCAGTACCTCCGGCTCGCGGGGCATCAGCTGGTGCAGCAGGTGCGCTAGCGACAGCGCCTGCCCAGCCAGATCCCGCCTGGCCGGCGAAACACCCGCGCTAGCAAGGTAACCCTCGTTGAACACGAGGTAGACGACTTCGAGCACCGCGGCGAGCCGCCCGCCGAGCTCGTCCGGGTCAGGGACGCGGACTACTACCCCGGCCTCGCGCAGTGACCGGCGTGCCCTCGACAGCCGCTGTCCCATGGTCTGCTCGCTGACCAGGAACGCGGCCGCGATCTCCGATGTGGTGAGTCCGCACACCGTCCGCAAGGTCAGTGCGACCTGCGAATCGGTCGGCAATGCTGGGTGGCAGCAGGCGAACACCAGGCTCAGCAGGTCGTCGTCCTGATCGGTATCCGGCTCAGCCGCCACGTCGGGGGTTAGGCCGGCACGCGACTGAGTTATCGCTAGCAGGGCGAGCTTTTCCTGACCTGCTTTGGCGCGGCGCTGCCGATCGATGGCCTTGCGCCAAGCCGTCGTGGTGAGCCAGCCACCGGGATTGGCGGGCGGCCCTTCCTTCCGCCAGTGCTCAAGGGCCTCGACGAATGCGTCCTGGACAAGTTCCTCGGCCAGCCCGACATCGCCAATGCGCCTGGCGAGCGTAGCCCGCAACCTGGTTGCCTCGTCCCGGTAAGCCCGCTCGAGCTGCTCGGCATCCACGCTCGCCAGTCTGGCAAACGCGTGTTCAGGTGGGCGAGCCACCGCGTCCGGCGCCACCGCGGAACCGGGATACGCCCTCAAAGACGCCGGGGTCAGTGAGCGTGGCCATGCCAAGGCTGAACTCGTTCGCCATGGCATCGGCGAAGTCGAGCGAAAGGCCGTCCAGCGCTGCGGCCCGGTCACTGCGCACGCATGTTTGCGGGAACGCGGCAATTTGCAGGGCCAGTTGCTCAGCCTCCGCGCGCGCAGTCCCCGGCCGCACGACCCTGTTCACCAAGCCCATCTGCAGCGCTTCCGCCGCCGGAACCGCCCGGCCAGTAAGGATCATGTCCATTGCCCGGCCGAGGCCAACGACTTGCGGCAGCCGGACCGTGCCGCCGTCAATCAGCGGGACGCCCCACCGCCGGCAGAAAACGCCGAATACCGCGCTCTCCTCCGCGACGCGCAGGTCACACCACAGCGCTAGCTCGAGCCCGCCTGCTACTGCGTGCCCGGCGACAGCGGCGATCACCGGCTTCGATAGCCGCATCCTGCTGGGTCCCATTGGCGCCGCGCCGTCGGGTCTGGTCCGATTGCCTCGCGGGGACCCCATCGCCTTAAGGTCGGCGCCGGCGCAGAACGTCCCGCCCGCACCGAACAAGACCGCCACCGATGCGTCGGCATCGGCGTCGAAGTCGGCGAACGCCTCGGCTAGTGCGGCCGCAGTAGGCCCGTCGACCGCATTGCGGACCTCGGGCCGGTCCAGCACCACGGTCGTCACCGGGCCGGACCGGTCTACCGTTACGGTCACTATCCGACTTGCCAGGTGTCGCTGCCAGCTAGCAAGTCCGCCAGCTCACCGTCACCCTGCTTCTGCCGGGCGGCATCAATCTGCGCCGACATGAGGTCGTCGTAGCTCGGCCGCTCGACCTGCCTGAACACGCCAATGGGGGTGTGAGCGAAGTCCGAGCTGTCCAGTCGCGATAGCGCGAATGCATACGACGGGTTCGCGGCGTGCTGGTCGTGCTCGAGCAGCGAGTCCGGATCGGCGCCCTCGACTGGTACTGGTTCCAGGCCGCCGTGGCGGCCCAAGCGAAGGCCCAAGCCACCGTCTGCGCCGAATCTGATGGGCTCGCCGTGCTCGAGACGGATCAGGTGCTGCTCCCGCTCGCCGGGTTCGGTCACCGGCAAGAAGGCGTCGTCATTGAAGATCGGGCAGTTCTGGTAGATCTCAACGAACGCCGTGCCGCGATGGTCGGCTGCGGCCCGCAGCACGCTGGTCAGGTGCTTGCGGTCGGAGTCAATCGTCCGGGCCACGAAGCCGGCCTCGGCGCCAAGCGCGAGCGACACCGGGTTGAACGGGGTGTCAAGCGAGCCGAAGGGCGTCGACTTGGTCACCTTGCCCTGCTCCGACGTCGGCGAGTACTGACCCTTGGTCAGCCCGTAGATCCGGTTGTTGAACAGCAGGATCTTGATGTTCACATTCCGGCGCAGGGCGTGGATCAGGTGGTTCCCGCCTATCGACAGCGCATCGCCGTCCCCGGTAATGACCCAGACTGACAGGTCTGGCCTGGAAGCCGCGAGGCCGGACGCGATGGCGGGGGCCCGGCCGTGGATCGAGTGCATGCCGTAGCTGTTCACGTAGTACGGCAGCCGCGACGAACAGCCAATGCCGGACACGATGACAAGGTTCTCCCGCGGGATCTCCAGCTCGGGCAGGAACGCCTGGAAGGCAGCCAAGATCGCGTAGTCACCGCAACCCGGGCACCAGCGGACCTCCTGATCGGACTTGAAATCCTTGGTAACGAGCTTCTCATCTGCCTTCGGCACCAGCGTCAGTGACGCGAACCGGTGCTGCGGTTCCGGGAACTCCAGGTCAGACATTGATGATCACATCCTGGATTACATCGGCCAGCTCTGCCGCGCGGAACGGGAGCCCGCGGACCCGGTTGTAGGAGACGACGTCAGCCAGGTAACGGCCGCGCAGCAGCAGCGCGAGCTGGCCAAGGTTGATTTCTGGCACCAGTACCTTGTCGTAGGCCTGCAGGACCTCGCCCAGATTGGCGGGGAACGGGGACAAGTGCCGCAGGTGCGCCTGGGCGATCGAGCCGCCAGCCAGCCGCACCCGGCGAACCGCGGCGCCGATCGAGCCGAAAGTGGAACCCCAGCCAAGGACGAGTACCCGGGCGTTTCCGTCCGGGTCGTCGACGTCCAGCAACGGGATGTCAGCGGCGATGCCATCGATCTTGGCCTGCCGTAGGCGGACCATCCGGTCGTGGTTATCCGGGTCATAGGAGATATCGCCGGAGCCGTCGGCCTTCTCTATGCCGCCGATGCGGTGCTCGAGGCCCGGCGTACCGGGCACCGCCCACGGCCTGGCGAGCGTCTTGGGATCGCGCTGGAACGGCAGGAACGGCGGGCCCACAGTGCCGTCGACGACCACGTTCCCGCTCGCGAACTTGAACTCGTCGCGCAGCCGGGCCAGCCCGTCCACGCGCGGGATGCGCCAAGGCTCCGATCCGTTGGCCAGGTAACCATCCGACAGGATGATCACCGGGGTCCGGTACTTGACCGCGATCCGGACCGCCTCGATGGCGATGTCGAAACAATCGGACGGGGTGGCGGGGGCCACGATCGCCACCGGCGACTCGCCGTTGCGGCCGAACATCGCCATCAGCAAGTCAGCCTGCTCGGTCTTGGTCGGCATCCCGGTCGACGGGCCCGCCCGCTGGATGTCGCAGACGATCAGGGGCAGTTCGACCGAGACGGCCAGCCCGATCGTCTCCTGCTTGAGGGTCATGCCAGGGCCGGAGGTGGTCGTCACGCCGAGGCTGCCGCCAAACGACGCGCCCAGCGCCGCGCCAACCCCGCTGATCTCGTCCTCGGCTTGCATGGTGCGCACGCCAAACCGCTTTAGCTTGGACAATTCATGCAAGACATCGGAAGCAGGGGTGATCGGGTAGGAGCCGAGGAACAGTGGCAGACCGGACCGGCGGGATGCTGCCACGAGCCCGTAGGCGAGTGCGCTGTTGCCAGTTATATTGCGGTATGTCCCGGGGGTGAGGGTGGCGGGCTTGACTTCGTACTGGACGGAGAATGCCTCGGTGGTCTCGCCATAGTTCCAGCCGGCCTGGAAGGCGGCCTTGTTGGCTGCCAAGATCTCAGGCTTGGTGGCGAACTTCGAGTCGAGGAACTTCATCGTCCCCTCGACCGGCCGGTTGTATAGCCAGGACAGCAGACCGAGGGCGAACATGTTCTTAGCCCGCTCGGCGTCCTTCCGGCTGATGTCGAAGTCCTCGAGTGCCTTCACGGTGACCGACGTGATGGGGATGGCGTGCAGCTGGTAGGCGTCGAGCGAGCCATCTTCGAGCGGGTTCGACTGGTAGCCGACCTTGGCCAGGTTGCGCTTGGAGAACTCATCGGTGTTGGCGATGATGTCGCCGCCGCGTGGCACGTCGTCCATATTGGCTTTCAGCGCGGCCGGGTTCATCGCGACTAGCACGTCCGGCGCGTCGCCTGGAGTCAAGATGTCGTGATCGGCGAAATGCAGCTGGAAGCTGGACACCCCTGGCAGCGTGCCAGCCGGGGCCCGGATCTCCGCCGGGAAGTTAGGCAGCGTCGACAGGTCGTTGCCGAATGTCGCAGTCTCCTGGGTGAACCTGTCGCCGGCGAGCTGCATGCCGTCGCCAGAGTCCCCGGCGAACCTGATGATGACACGATTAAGCTGCTGGACCTGCTTGGTCACAGTCTCCCGGCCTCCTCCACGCGCCGAGGCCGGGCGACAGACGCGGTGACGGCGTGCATCCTTATGCTTTCTGCCTATGTCGGCATCGCCACCGGCTCGCGGCGATGAGGCAACTTATTCGCCAGGTTACGACCTGTCAGTAATGACTACCTGCCACTACGACTTACTTTAGTACAGGCAAGTGACCGGGCATGTGCTCCCAGGTGTACGACGCACGGTACAGTCTCTCGGTTCACCGCGCGCCCGGCGGGGGCTGGCGGGTCTACTCGCGGCTTACCTCCGCCACCAGCTCGGCGAGCTGGCCGAGGGTGTCGAGTTGCTCGTTCCGGTCGCCGGTGAGCTTGGCCTGGAGCGTGCTGATCCCAGCGGCGCGATAGCGGCGGAGCCGGTCCCGGATCATTCCCGGCGTACCAAGCAGGTTCGTCTGGCGACCAAGCTCGACCGGCACCCGGTTGGCCGCTTCCTCGCGCCTGCCGGCGAGCCAGAGCTCTTGCACCGCACGCACGTCATCGCCATAGCCCTGCCGGGTGAATGCCGCGTTATAAAAGTTCTGTTCCGGCGAGCCCATGGCGCCGATGGTGAACGCGTAGCCGCGGGCGTGCCGGCGGGCAGCCGCCTCCGCCTCCTCGGTGATCTCGACACTGACCGGGATGACCAGATCGAGGTCGGCGAGTGACCGGCCGGCCCTGGCGGCGCCTGCCGCCAGCGGGCCCAGGAACGCTTCGGCATGCTCAGGCATGAAGGTATTGCCGATCCAGCCGTCGGCGAGTTCGCCGGTGAGCTCAAGATTGCGGGGTCCTAGCGCCGCTACATAGACCGGAACCGGCGTTGGCGGCAGCATCGAGCGCAGCGCCCGGCCCGGTCCGTCCGGCAGCGGCAACTGATAGACCCGGCCAGTATGGCTGACCCGCTGGCCAGCGGCGACGGCCCTGACGATCGAGATCGTCTCGCGGGTTGCCGCCAGCGGAGCGCTGAACCTCACGCCATGCCAGCCCTCCATTACCTGCGGACCGCTGGTCCCGATCCCGAGGCGGAATCGGCCGCCGGAGAGCAACTGAAGCGACATGGCTGACATCGCCAGCATCGCCGGGCTGCGAGCGCCCAGCTGCGCTATCGCGGTGCCGAGGGCGATGCGCTCAGTCCTGGCCGCCAGGTAGGCGAGCGGGGTGAGGGCATCCTGGCCCCAGGCTTCTGCCGCCCAGGCCGAGGTCGCGCCTAGCCGCTCGGCTTCACGAACGAAATCGGCGTCTAGCGGGGAGGCGACGTGCGCGGCAATGCCTACCTGCATGTCCGGCCTGCTTCCTTAACCCGGCCTGGTTTGGCCCTGCTAGCCAAACACCTCGCGGCGTACCATGTCGAGCGTGGACACCGCCGAGCTGAAGTACGCCGACTGCCCGACCACGGAAGCCGAGCTGATCATCGCCGCGCCGCCCACAGTCGTCTGGCCGCTGGTTTGTGACATCACCATCCCGGCCAGGTTCAGCTCCGAGTTCCAGGGTGGCGAGTGGCTGACCGGAACAACCGGCCCCCGGCTAGGCGCGCAGTTCCGCGGCCGCAACTTCCACGAGGCTGCCGGCACCTGGGAGACGGTCTCGACCATCGCAGAGTTCGAGCCAGGGCGACTGTTCGGCTGGGCCGTCGGCGATCCGGGGAGGCCCGCCGCGCGGTGGCGCTTCTCGCTCGAGCAAGCGGGCGCCGGCACCAGGCTCCGGCTGTGGATGCAGATCGGGCCGGGCGAGAGCGGGATCAGCGCGCTGATCGAGCAGATGCCGGACAAGGAATCCAGGATCCTGCGCCGCCGGCTGCGCGAGCACCAGGCCAACATGACCGTCACGCTGGCCGGCATCAAGGATCTGGCTGAGTCAGGTTAGGGTCGCGCTAGGGCTCAGGCAGGCTGCTGGCCGAGAATGAACCGTTCGACCGCGTTGGCGAAGCCCTCTTCCTCGTTGGACGTCGTCACCCGCCTGGCGCATCGCTTCACTTCGGGGCTCGCGTTACCCATCGCTATGCTCAGGCCAGAGTGCGCGAACATCAGGACGTCGTTGGGCTGGTCGCCGATGGTGGCGATCTCACCGGGGTCGAGGTGGTACCGGGCGGCCAGGTACTTGGCTACCGCGCCCTTGTTCGCCTGCGGGTGCGTGACGTCCAGGTAGTACGGCTGCGAAGCCGCTGCGGTGACGTGGTCGCCGAACTTGTCATGCACGGCCGAGGTCGCCCGCGTGACGGCGTCGGTGTCGTCGCTCACGCCGACGAGCTTGGCCACGTTCTTGGTCAGCCCCTTTACTCCGTCGGTCATGACCTTGGGCTCGAACTTCACCGTCCAGCTCTCCCGCGCCACGTGCGGTCCGTCGGGCTTGGGCACATACCAGTCGGCGCCGCTGTACAGCCAGACGTCGAGCGAGAACGACTCGATCACCTCGGTTACCGGCACGACAAGTTCGTCGGGCAGCACGCGCTGTTCAATCACTGACATGTCCGGGTTGACTAGCAGGCCGCCATTGAACGCGGCGATCGGCGTACGCAGGTTGAGTGGCTCGATCAACATCGCCATGCCGCGCGGCGGCCGGCCGCTCGTGATCGCAAACATCACCCCGGCCTCATCGAGCTTGCGTACCGCTTCGGTCGCCCTCGGCGTCAACTCTTTGTCCTGGGTGACCAGCGTGCCGTCCACGTCCGCCAGCAGCAGCTTGACCGTTGCCTGTGTCATCCCGAATCTCCGTTGCTGTCTGCCGTCCCGACCTCGGCTCCGCGGTAAGCATCGATCACATCCCGGTAGCGGGCCGCGATCCGGTCCACAGCGGCCGCCCGGTCGGCCTTGCCTGCCAGGAAGTCCTGCAGAGGGTGTTGCCAGAGCGTCCGTCCCACTGCGAAGCCATCGAAGCCCGGCACCGCGGCTGCGATCTTGATCCACTCGATGACCTGGGGCTCGTCGGCGCCACGGCCGAGGACAATACACGGCACCCCGTCGCGGCCGCCCGCACGGGCCTGCGCCACCACCGCCACGCAATCGCGACGCTCGTCCAGGCCCTCGATCTTCCAGATGTCCGGCTCCACGTCGGCTGCCTGCAGCGCGCGAATGGTCTCCACGACCAATCGCGGCCGCAGTTGCCGGTCGTAGTCGCGCTGATGCCCGTCAAAACGATCAAGCTGAGCGGCGGTGGCGGGCACCAGCAGCTCGAACAGGAACTTGCGATTCCGTTCGCGCAGCCACCGGCTCAACGTGGCGAGTCGCTCGGTCTGACGGCGATTGAGTTCGGCGTCGCCGCCGGGGTTGTAGCGCACAAGCACTTTGGCGAACGTCGGATCGAAGGTCTCAATATGCTCGCCAAAGTCCGCGCCGTATTCGAAGTCGAACTCGTCCTGTCCGGAGCGCTCCACCGGCATGGCTAGCGGGACTCCCTCTGCCTGCGCCTGCCGGGCCACGCCTGCCCCGAACTCCTCGTCGACGAGGATGCCGCACGCTCGGGCAGGCATCCCGGCCGCGAGGGCGTGCACGTGCGCTTCGAAGATGATCTCCTTCGCGTTCGTGATCCCCGCGCGGACTTCAGGGGAGACCGGCGGGCTGGCCCCGAACAGGCCCTGCTCGAACGAGCCGCGATGATCGAAGGCCATCAGGTAAAGCGGCTTGTCGTACCCGAGCATCATGACTCCGGCAGGTGCCAGCGGAACGGGGAAATCAGCTTGTCAGCCGAGTCCGGGCCCCATGACCCGCGGGCATAGGGCTGAACTGGGGGCGGGTTCTGCAACAGCGGCTCGGAGATTTCCCACAGTCGCAGAATCCCGTCCGAGCTGGTGAACAGTGACTGGTCACCAAGCATCGCGTCGAGGATCAGCCGTTCGTAACCCTCAAGCGCGTTGGCGGTGGCAAACGACTCCGCGTATTTGAAGACCAAGGTGGCGGCGCCGAGCGACATCTCAGCGCCAGGTTCCTTCGCCAGGAACCGGACCGAGATCGAGCCGGGGTCGGCGAAGTCGATGATGATCTCATTCCGCAGGCCGTCCGGGACGCTTTTGCGGCGGGCCTTGAACATCCGCAGCGGGGGCTCGTGGAAGCCAAGTGTGATCATCTGCTGGCTGGCCCCCATGCTCTTGCCGGACCGCAGGAAGAACGGCACGCCGTGCCAGCGCCAGTTGTCCACCTCGACGCGCACTGCGGCCAGCGTCTCAGTCTGCGAATCCGGGGCGATGCCCTTCTCGTTCCGGTATCCCTCGTACTGGCCTCGCACCACGTGCCGGACGTCGATGGGCTTGAGCGCTTCGAATACCTTCTGCTTCTCGGCGCGCAGGTGCTGAGCAGTCAACGTCACCGGAGGCTCCATGGCAACGAAGCCGAGCACCTGGAACAGGTGAGTCACTACCATGTCGCGGTAGGCGCCGGTCTTGTCGTAGAACTCGGCGCGGCCCTCGATGGACAGCGTCTCCGGCACGTCGATCTGCACGTACTTGATGTGCGAGAGGTTCCACACCGGCTCGAACAGGCCATTGGCGAAGCGGAAAGCGAGGATATTGTCGACCGATTCCTTACCGAGGAAATGGTCGATCCGGAAGATCTGTGACTCGTCGAAGACGGAGTGAACTACTTTTGCAAGCTCTATCGCGGACTTCAGATCGGTGCCGAACGGCTTCTCGATGATCACGCGGGACTCGCCGGTCGCCAGACCTGCGTCGCCGAGCATGGTCACCACCGACGCAAATGCTGACGGCGGGACCGCAAGGTGGAACAGGCGTCTGGGCGAGCCGCCAATCTCCTTTTCGGCCCGCGCCACCTCCGCCTGCAGGGCGCCGTAGTCGCCGGGCTCCGCGCTGGCGAAGGACAGCCGTTGCGCAAACGTGGTCCATTCATCCCCGGTCGGCTTGCTCGTGCAGAAATCCTGGGCGGCCTGCTTGGCGTGCGCCCGGAACTCCTCGTCGCTGATCGCGGAACTAGCCGGCGCGGTGCCGATGATCCGGTAGTTCTGCGGCAGCAGGCCGGCCACAGCCAGGTGGAACAAGCCGGGCAGTAGTTTGCGCTTGGCGAGGTCGCCGGTCGCGCCGAACAGCACGATCACGTGGTCCTCGGGACGTCGGACCATTCCGTGCACCGGTACGTGGCTGGTGGTGACCGATTTCATGGCGTCCTCGCTGCCGATTCGTCGGCGAGAACCAGGGAGCGAAGGGCCAGTACCCGGCCAGCCGGTATCGACTCATCACCCGCCAGCAGCCTGGCCAGCGCGTCTTGCTTGTCCCGGCCCGTGACCAGCCAGAGCAACTGGTCGGCGCGGGCAAGCGCCGGATAGGTGAGCGTCATCCGCTGATGGCCCTGATATGGCTGGGTGACCGCGACCAGAGCGTCAGTGACGTTAAGCACCGGGT
Source organism: uncultured Actinomycetota bacterium (assembly GCA_963787665.1). Taxonomy (GTDB): domain Bacteria; phylum Actinomycetota; class Actinomycetes; order Streptosporangiales; family Streptosporangiaceae; genus JAJYUU01. Next base: position 6,616 of record CAWBDZ010000011.1, on the reverse strand, counting down.
CGCCGGGAACCAGCGAAGCGGTATGGCCATCCGGGCCCAGGCCCAGGTGCACCAGATCGAAGCGTTGTGGCAGCACCGAGGCGTACGCCGCCGCGGCCGTATCCAGGTCGGGGTCGGTCACCGGCATCGGGTGTACCCGGGCTGGCGCACTGCCCAGGCTGTCCCGCAGGTGGGTCAGGTTTCGGTCCGGGTCACCGTCAGGCGCGACTCGCTCGTCGACCTGGAATATTTCTACGTCGGCCCACGGGACGTCTTCGCTGCCAAGTTCGCCGAACATCGCCCACGGTGTGCGCCCGCCGCTGACCGCGAAGGTGAACCGACCGCGTGCGGCCACCGCCGCGCGTGCCCGCTGTGCCACGTAACCAGCGGCCCGCCTGGCTACGGCATCGGCGTCCGCCGACACCTCTAGCTCGTGCTCCACCGGCTATGCCTTCTTCTCCGCGTGCCCGCCGAATTCGTAGCGCATCGCTGACAGCACCTTATCGGTGAAGTCGCCCAGGCCACGCGACTCGAATCGCTCGTACAGGGCGGCGGTGATGACCGAGGCCGGTACGCCCTCCTCGACGGCCGCGAGCACGGTCCACCGGCCCTCGCCCGAGTCAGATACCCGGCCAGCGAAGTCCTCGAGGTCGGGGGAACTAGCGAATGCCGCGGCAATCAAGTCGATCAGCCAGGAGCTGATTACCGAGCCCCGCCGCCAGACCTCGGCGACATCGCTGACGTCGATGGAGTACTGGTATGCCTCCGGGTCGCGCAGCGGCGCGGTCTCGGCGTCGGCCTCCTGCTCATGCAGGCCGGCGTCGGCGTGCTTGATAATGCTCAGGCCCTCGCCGATAGCGGCCATCATGCCGTACTCGATGCCGTTGTGAACCATCTTGACGAAGTGACCGGCGCCGCTCGGCCCGCAATGCAGGTAGCCGTGGACGGCGGTGCTCCCGGCCGCAGTGCGGCCCGGGGTCGGCTCGGCGCTGCCCTCGCCCGGCGCGATCGTCTTGAAGATCGGGTCGAGGTGCTCGACTGGTGCATTCTCGCCGCCGATCATCAGGCAGAAACCGCGCTCGAGGCCAAACACGCCGCCGCTGGTGCCGACGTCGAGGTAGTGGATGCCATCGACCTTCAGCTGCCGGGCCCTGTCGATGTCGTCGCGATAGTAGGAATTGCCGCCGTCGATCACGATGTCGCCCTCGTCTAGCAGCGGGCGGAGCTGATCCAGGGTCGACTGCACGACCGCCGCCGGGACCATGATCCAGATCGCGCGCGGCTTCGCCAGCTTCGCGACAAACTCGGTGATGCTGGTGGCACCGTCCGCGCCCTCGGACTCGAGTTGCTTCACCACGTCGGCGGTGCGGTCGTAGGCGACGCAGCGATGGCCGTCGCGCATGAGCCGGCGCACCAGGTTGGCGCCCATCCGGCCGAGCCCGATCATGCCGAGCTGCATCGGGGAATCTGTTGGCATCGCGTCAGCCTTCCATCTTCTTTAGGGGAACGTGGCCGGCTTTTGGGACCCGGCCTTGAGCGCGCGGTAGCGCCGGATTAGCGCGTTTGTCGATGAGTCGTGGCCGAGGGCCGGCTCGTCCCGGCTTTCCAGCTCTGGCGCGATCTGGTTAGCGAGCGCCTTGCCTAGCTCAACGCCCCATTGATCAAAGGAGTCAATGTCCCAGATCGCGCCCTGGGTAAACACGCTGTGCTCATACAGGGCGACCAGCGAGCCGAGCAGCCGCGGCGTGAGGATGTCCGCGAGCAGCACGTTGGTCGGCCGGTTACCGGGCATCACCCGATGCGGCACGACGTGCTCTGGCGTGCCGTCGGCTCTGACTTCTTCTTCGGTCTTGCCAAAGGCCAGCGCCTGAGCCTGGGCGAATACGTTGGAGGACAGGATGTCGTGGTGGTTGCGGATCGGGTTCAGAGCCCGCGCGAACCCGATCAGATCAACGGGGATGAACTTCGTTCCCTGATGAAGCAGCTGGTAGAAACTGTGCTGGCCGTTGGTGCCTGGCTCGCCCCAGAACACCGCCCCGGTCTGGTAGTCGACTTGCTGCCCGGCCAGCGTCACGTGCTTGCCGTTCGATTCCATGGTCAGTTGCTGCAGGTACGCCGGGAACCGCTTCAGATACTGGTCATAAGGCATCACGCCCACAGTCTGGGCGTCGAAAAATTCGCCATACCAAACGCACAGCAGTCCAAGCAAGACTGGCAGGTTCTGGCTCAGCGGGGCGGTCCGGAAGTGCTCGTCCATTGCGTGGAAGCCGGCCAGCATCTGGTCGAAGTTGTCTGGGCCGATCGCGATCATCGTGGACAGGCCGATCGCCGAGTCCATCGAGTAGCGGCCGCCGACCCAGTCCCAGAAGCCGAACATGTTCTCGGTGTCGATACCAAACGCCGCGACCCGTTCCGCATTGGTGGACACGGCGACGAAGTGCTTGGCGACCGCTTCTTCGGCGCCCAGCTCGGCGATCACCCAATCGCGGGCGGAGGTCGCGTTGGTCAGGGTTTCCAGCGTGCCGAAGGTCTTGGAGCTGATGATGAACAAGGTCTCGTCGGCGGCTAGGTCTCGCGTTGCCTCGGCGAAATCTGTCGAGTCGACATTGGAGACGAACCGGAACGTGATGTCGCGGGCGGAGTAAAAGCGGAGCGCCTCATAGGCCATGACTGGACCGAGGTCGGAGCCGCCGATTCCTACGTTGATCACATTGCGAATCCTCTTGCCGCTGTAGCCCGTCCACTCGCCCGACCGCACCCGGTCGGCGAACGCCCGCATCCGCTGCAGCACGGCGTGCACTTCGGCTACCACGTCCTGGCCATCTACGACCAGCTTGGCGGTGGCCGGCATCCGCAAGGCGACGTGCAATACGGCGCGATTCTCGGACACATTGATGTGCTCGCCGGCGAACATGGCGTCGCGACGCTGCGGCATCCCCGATTCCTCGGCGAGCTCTACCAGCAACCGCATCGTCTCGTCGGTGACGCAGTTCTTCGAGTAATCCAGATAAATGCCCTCTGCCTCTGCGGTGAGGCGCAAGCCGCGGTCCGGATCTGTCGCGAACAGCTCCCGCAGGTGACGGCCGGCAATGTCGGCGTGCTGGCGCTCCAGCGCGCGCCATGCCTTTCGCTCACGCAACGGCGCGAGGCCAGCCGGCGGGACTGTACTGGACGGCGGGACGGCGGTCATTGTCGTCTCCTTCGGTGGGCGGCCGGCTCCGGAGGCCGCAGGGTCTATCCCAGCACGGTCTGGCAGGGTCGTGATCCCCGGCCCGAGTAATGCCCGGTGAACCTTCTGGATGCGCTGGTCGTGATATTGGGCATGAACGCTGGCGTGAAGTCGGGAATGCGAGCGGGCGAGCAGCACCGCACGCCGCAGCTCGGCTTGCTGCTAAGGCTGATCGGGGCAGGGCTCCTCCTCGCGACAGGCGGCATTCATCTCGACCTGTATCTGACCGGATATAACACCATTCCGACCATTAGCTGGTTGTTTCTCCTCCAGGTAATCGCCGCCCTCGGGGTCGGCCTGCTCGTACTGGTCACCGGTAGCCGGCTGGCCGCGGCTGCCGGAGCCGCATTCGCCCTGTCCACGCTGGGCGGTTATCTGCTTACTGTGCAGTTCGGTCTCTTTGGCTTCCGGGAAGTTCGTACTACGGCCGGCATCGCTGCCGGGATCATCGAAGTCGCGGCCTTCGCGGTACTGGCCGTCTACGCGGCGACATCGCGCCAGCCCGTCGCCTTCATGCCAGGTCAGTCCGGCCGACTTCGCGAGTCTGGGGGGCCCCGCAAGTCAGGCTGGACTGGCCGGAACGTCCCTACCCTGACGATGGCCCAGGCGAGTCTCGGCGTGGCCGGCGTGTCCGTGGTTGCGCTGGGTTTGCTCGGCGGCGCCCTGGCCGGCGCCGGGAGCACTGGCCAGGCTAGCCAGTCAGTGGCTGGCAGTTCACTGCGGACCGAGCAGGTGGGAGGCACGACAGTGCTTGCCAATGCCAGCGGACACACTTTGTACTGGTTCGCTCCCGATACCAGCACCAAGTCGGTGTGCAATGGCTCCTGCGCGGTCTACTGGCCGCCAGTCAAGGGGCCGCAGGTCGCCGGGGCGGGCGTCACCGGCACGCTCGGGACTATCCACCGGTCAGACGGGTCGACCCAGGAGACCTACAACGGCCATCCGCTCTACACCTACGTCGGTGACTCCGGGCCAGGCCAGGCCCACGGGAACAACCTCAACCTCAACGGCGGGCTCTGGCACGAAGTGGTCGTCAGCGGCTAGCAACTGCCGAATCGGACCTGTAATCCCATCGCGGCAAGACCGCTTGCAGGTGACTTCTGACTATGCGCCTTGACAGCCACCTGACCTCAGAAGCCGCGTGCACGAAAGAAGGTTGCTGCATGCGTGACTCCAGAAAATGACAAGGAAGGCTACGGAGAGTAATGTAGCGATCACGACGTAACCGGGCCGGCCAGCACGGCGAGCACCGGTACCGGCCGTTGACCGCCGTCTTGGAGGCCGCTTATGCCGAATTCTGCCATCGCACACTTGCCCACGCCCGGGGTTAAAGCAGACAAGCCGGGTAAGCCGAAGCAGAAGCAAGGGCCGCTGCGTGCGGTGTCCGCGCGACGAAATGCTGAAGATCACTCAATGATCCATGACTGGGTGCAGTCACAGCTTCACAAGCTCGGCGACATTATCCACGTCATAGATCATGGCGGCGTACTGCTTGACAAGGATCAGGCCGTGGTCGCGCGGGGCGCCCTGGCTGACGCATTCGCCTATCGCACCGAGATCCTCGCCGCGGCACCCGAGAGTGACATGATCCGCCGCCGGTATTGCGCACTGCTTAACCAGCTACCCGACGCAAAGGCATAGCTGGGCCGACCGCCGCCGACAGCGGCCCAGGCGGCCCTGGCCTGCCTAGCGGTAATTCACGAACTGGATCGCGATGTCCAGGTCTTTGCCCTTGAGCAAGCCCTGAATTTCCTGGAGCTCGTCTTTCTTCTTCGAGGAAACCCGCAGCTCATCACCTTGGATCTGGGCGCGGACGCCTTTCGGGCCCTCGTCCCTGATGATCTTGGAGATCTTTCTTGCGTCGTCCTGGGAGATGCCTTCCTTCAGGCCGACGTGCAGCCGGTAGTCCTTGCCGGAAAGCTTCGGATCACCGGCATCGAGCACTTTGAGCGACACCGAGCGCTTTATCAGCTTGTCCTTGAAGACGTCAAGGACAGCGTTGGCCCGCTCCTCGCTATTGGCCTTGATCTCGACGGCCTCTTTGCCAGACCACGCGATAGATGCGCCGACGCCGCGGAAGTCGAACCGGGTGCCCACCTCCTTGACGGTCTGGTTGAGCGCATTGTCGACTTCCTGGTGATTTATCTTCGAGACGATATCGAAGGAGGATTCGGCTGCCACGCATCCAGGCTATCGCCGGGGCTCGACCGCGATGGTGAACTACCAGCCTCGTTCCGCTATCCTTCACAGTGCCCGTTCTGCGGGACGGCGCACGGCAGGTTGCCCGAGTGGCCAAAGGGAGCGGTCTGTAAAACCGTCGGCTCAGCCTACGTTGGTTCGAACCCTACACCTGCCACCACCAGCGGAAACGGCCCGTGGCCTGGGCATTCTCGGGCTCACGGGCCAAGCTGTCGATGGTGGGAGTTGTCCATCTGAGTCCCTCTGAATCCGGCTCTCTACAGCTGTCCACGGACATATAGCGGACAGCGTCCGCGATCATGAACGCGCTCAAGCCGCCGGTGGGTCGGTAACCGGCGGGTATGAGCACTAGGTATCAAGTCCACTGCCTGCCGCCCAAGCCGGCGTGGCAACCTAGTGGCCTGGCGGGACAAGGCCGCCATGGACCGCGCGTGCGCCTTTCATGTACCTGCCGTGGAACTGGCCCCAGATGCTAAAGATTTGTGACCGCAACTGCGGCTGGAGCTCCTCGGTTATCCGTGATTGACGCGCTGGATTCGTTGAGGTGCTGCTTGTCTCGCTCAGATCAAGTGTCGGCGTCGTCGGCTAGGTGAAGCTCCGTGTCTTCGCTTACGGCCGACCAGCCGTCGTCGAACCGGAATTCTTCCGCGCGCCCGGCTGGGTCGGCGATCCGCGGGAGGCGTGCGCCTTCGTCATCGAGGGCGTATTCGGCCACGTACAGCCAGAATGTCTCCCGGTGCTGCATGGCGAAATCGAACTGGGTGCGGGACAGGCCGACTCCCATGTCATCCCAGGCACCGCTGACTGATTTCACTTCGATGTGCCGGAGGATCCGGCCCGCGCCATCGCGTGAGACGACGTCGAAGCCGGGGTTGTCGTGCGGCATGACTTCGGGGTGACGTCCGGCAGCGCGTTCGTGGTCAACTACGCGACGGACACCGGCCTGGTCCACCAGCGACGTGTCCGCCGGGGGCTGGCCAGGCCTTTCACCGTCATCGGACGCGTCACTTTCATCTCTGCCGGTCATGACGTAGGAGCGCAGGCGCCCGCGAGATACCCGGTGCCTGACGTGGTCGGTAGATTCCGAGGCGGCCGGAGTCCCGCTAGCCGGCTGTCCCGGCTGTCCGCTGGGGCGCTGGCCTCGGTCATCTATGCTCGGCGTCGGCTCACTCCCGGTGCGGGAACTCAATAGAGCTGAGCCGGAAATCC
>CAWBDZ010000010.1:0-22085 GCA_963787665.1 uncultured Actinomycetota bacterium | reverse complement strand
ATGTAGCGCAGCTTGGTTAGCGCGCCTGCTTTGGGAGCAGGAGGTCGCGGGTTCGAATCCCGCCATCCCGACTAGTAACAGACGTTTTTCGAAATTGTTTGCGATCATTGACTGCCATTGTGGCAGGAGGACGCACGAGGCCCGATGTAGGCCAACGTCGCCCGGCGGGCTTCTCCTAGATCTTGGACCTCATGGGGTGACAACGGGCCTTGACGATGCCCAACGCCATGGCCGCCATGATCGAGGACAGTGACAACGACGCGGCCACTAGCCTGTGGGACGAGGTCGGCCAGGCCGCGGGCATCAGCGCGTACAACGCTTCGGCCGGACTGACGAGCACAACCCCGTCGAGGTGCGTGGAGTGTCCGGGGTTTCCCTGGCCAGGCTGGGGACTGACCACGACACTCTGCTGACCGAGGCACAGCAGGAGTATGCGCTCGCCCCGATGAGGAATGTCACGGAGTCCCAGCGCTGGGGCGTGACCGCGGGCGTACCGGCGCAGCTGCCTGTCGCGCTCAAGAATGGCTGGCCGCCGCTGACCAGCTCCGATACCGACTGGCAGATCAACAGCATCGGCTGGATCTCCGGCGATGGCAGGAATTACCTGATCGCGGCTCTCACAACGGGCGACCCGACCGAGCAGTACGGCATCGACACGGTCGGCGGGCTGGCGGCGATCGTATGGCGGCAGTTGGGCTCGTCAGGGAACCTCGCAGCGCCCGGGCAGGCAGCCAGCTGACCGGCGGATCCGCCGCCCGCCGGAATGACTTAAATCTCGTTGTACTGGTATTGCGGCAGGCCGTACTGGCTCGCGATCGGCGTCCAAATGCTGACGAACGCCATCTTGGAGCGCGTTGCCTGGTCGTCAGGCCCAGTCGCGGCCTGGTAGTTCGGGTCGGCTTGCACGTCAGTGCTGCAACCCTGGGAGATCTCGTCCTGCGTCCACGCGGCGAAGTCACTATCGGCCTGCTCGGACGCCTGCCACGCGTTGGTGAGATCCTGCAGCATTCCTGCGGGCAGCGCGGAACGATCGGGCATGCTGGCCAGTTCGTTCAGCAGCGCGTGGCGCGACGCAGCAGCATTGGTAAAGACAGATTCGTCCTGGCTGAGGTTCGGACCGCAGGCTGACACGTCGCCGACCGCCTGAGTCACCTGAGACCGGTCCGCGCCGCTCTGCGCAAGCAGCTTGGACAGGGACTCGGCAGCCTGCTGACCAGCCGGGACCGAGGCAGTGGCTAACGGCGCCGTGCTTGCGGCCGGAGCCGTCGTGGCCGCTGGCGCTGTCGCCGCCGCAGCAGATGGCACCGTGGTGTGCCGAACCTCGGCCGGCCGCTGCGGAGCTGTGGTGCGAGGAGTGCACCGCGAACGCAACCCCCGCGCCGACGCCGAGAACCACTACGACGACGCCGGCCACGATGGCCCATCGTGCCCGGCTCGATGCGGGTGCCGCCGGCTGCAGAGCGCGATCGTCCGGTCCTGCGGGAAAGGCCGGCGTGGGCGAGCCCGGCGACTCTGGCGGGCTGGCGGACTGCTGGCTGCCCGCAGCGCGGCTCCCAGCGCGGAACCGCCTCCCACCCCGAAACCGCGTCCTGGCCCGGCCGGCTGGCAGGCACAAGGCCTGTTATCGTCGCCCCGGGGTCAGGCACCGGCTCGCTGCCGGCTCCTGCCGGGCGGCCGCTCTGCGCAACGCTGCCCAGGACATGTTCGGCGTCCGCTTCCGGCCCGGGCGGATCGGCAAGCGAAGCGGGCGGCGCTACGGCAGCCATTATGGGCGCTGGAGTGACCCCCGTCTGCGCTGGGATGCCGGGCTGAGCCTCCAGTATCCGGTCAGGGACCACGCCGCCACAGCTGGGACAGAACCGGGCGCCCTCGCGGAGTCCCTGCCCGCAGTTACCGCAATAGCGCGGAGATGCCATCGTTTGTGCCTTTCGGGTTTGCGCGCATGGTCCGGTTCAATAGAGCGGCGTCTGGCCGGTTTTATCAAGGACCCGACTTTGGGGTATTAGAGCCATTTAACATTTAGGAAATAAGTTGGCTTTATGGTCGTCTTGCGTACCTGAGCTGGCTGGACTCCGGCACTTTAACCCTGGTGACTAGCGGTACGTGCTGCTATGGTGCGCTTGGCTCCGGCTGGATGATTAGGACTGGATGTTCACGTTTAGTATTCCGCCGTTGGCGGCGTTGAAGCTGGCCAGGGCCGCATTACCGGCCGTGATCTCCTGGCTGGCCTGGGCGGAATTGTCGTCCTGCTCGTTCGTGTTGTCGTCTGAGTAGTCCTCCCCGGCCGTGACGTAATCGTTCATCGCGGTGGTCCAGTCGGCGTTGTCGGCCGGAGGCGGGTCGTAATTGGGGTCCAGGGCAGCCTGCGCGTCCCCCTCCAGCTGGGCGCCGTCAACGGCGAGTTCATCCGGGTCATCGCTGGTGTCCGAGGAAATGCTGTTGAGGTCTTGCTGCACGTTCTGGAGTGCCCCCTGGACCTGCGCCAGCCACGCGCTCTCCCCGGTGGCGACCGGGTTCACGCAGTCCACGGTGCACGGTGACTCTGATGTCGCGGCCGGGTCTGGTGTCGGTACCGGGGCTGCCTCGGGGGCCGTGGACGGCGCGACCGACCCGGCGCAATTGTTGTCCGAGTCGGTGACGGTCTGCTCGAACTGGGCGTTGATGGCGTCGCCCTCGGCGGCGCCGTACTTGCTGACCAGGGCGGCCTTGAGCTGGGGGGCCGACATGCTAGCGCCGGATGCCGGGTCCGCCGACACGACAGCCATCGCGTTCCCGAATGACATGTTCCGTTCGAAGTACCCGATGATGCACGAGTCGCTAGCGCTGCCGCTCCCACCGCCAGCGGCCGTGAACTGGCTGACCTCGGCCTTAGTCCACTGGCCGGGGGCCGCCCTGTGGGCCAGGGCGGCCGGGCTCCTGCCGCCGCATGCCGTGACCGTCAATGCGGTCACCGCAGCGGCCAACGCCCCAGCCAGGATGAGCTGCCTCTTGTGTGTCTTGATGAATATCATGATTCTCCCCCTTAATCCTGGCCAGTCCAGTCTGGACAGGCTTCGTTCCTTCTGCTATTACAGGCTGCGGCTTTGTCGCCTTGCCCCAAATTCGCCCCATTACGAAAGCCCGCGTTAGCGCAGGTCGTGATATCCGTTGGTATTTCGGCCAGGATTAATGAGAGTCCATGAGGGCTCCGCATCCCTGGCAGAACCTGTCTCCCGCGATGATGCGGGTGCCGCACTTGGCACAGAAGCCCGAAGTGCGCCCAGGAACCGGTGTCGGCACTGGCTCCTGAGCCGGCGGCGCCTGGTGCGTCTGCTGTGCCGGTGCCTGCAGCCGCCCCAGGATGGAGTCCTTGTGCTTAAGGCCGAGCAGCACCACGGCGGCGACCAGGCAGATCAGCGCAAGCCAGCCGGAGGCCGTGTGCAGGAAGCTCTGGCGTTCGATGCACTCGCCGCCCGAGCTAAGCACCGCAACGGTGTCACTGCACGACGGGAGGTTGGAAGTCGTCGCGAGATAAATGATCCCGAATATCGCAGCGGCGATAATTCCCTTTGTGAGGGTCGGTGCCTTGCTGAATCGAATTTTCATAAGCCGAACGTAAGGTCCGGCCCGCGCCTGGCGGCAGAGGCCGAGCGACCCACCACGCGCGCCGCGTGTGGGCCGGCCGTGGACATCAAGGGGAAGGGACGACCGGTTCGATGCCTGCCTGTACGGTGTAGCGGGTCAGGTCGGCGCGGTTGCGGGCACCGGTCTTGTCCCTGATCCGGTCGAGGTGCGTCCGCACCGTGTTAGGCGTCACGAACAGCGTCTCCGCGATCTTGGCGTTGCTCGCTCCGCCGGCCAGTAGCGCCATGATCTGCCGCTCTCGTGGCGACAGCAGGCCGTCTGGGCTGTCCGCCGACGCGCGACAGGCGGCGGGGGCCGCCCCCGGACCTGGCTGGGCTGTGGTCAGGGCCATGGCGATGGCATCGGCCTGGCTGAGTGTGCGGCCATGCTGGTACGCGGCATCGAACGCGGCCTCGCCCAGCGCATCGCGCAGCCGGACATGGTCGCTGTCGCGCATTTTCGATTCTTTCGCATCGAAGGCCTGCCCGGCCCGCTCGTACTGGTGGTCTGCAGCGCCATGCAGGGTGGCGGCGACGGCGGGGTCGGCGTCCGTGCCGGCGGCCAGTGCGAGGCCGAGGAACGCACCGTGCACCCAGGTCATCTCACTGGCGGCGCGCGCCCTGTCCAGGACGCCGACGAGCAGGCGGCGCGCACTGGCGGCATCCCCGTTCATGAGGTAAGCGAACCCCAGGTTCATCTCCGCGGCGGCGGACAGATGCTGATAGCTGTGGGCGTCGGCGACCCTGAGCGCGTCCTGAAGGTAGGCAACGGCAGCCCGGAACTCCCCGGCCGTGATCTGGTCGACGCCAAGGTTCACCAGGGTGACGGCAAGCGTGTAGTTGTCCCCGTACGCCCGCGCGAGGGAGAGGACCTCCTGGTAGTCAGCGAGGGATGCGTCCAGCTCACCGGTCTCGGCCTTGAACACCGCACGGTGGCCGAGAGCGACGACGAGCCGGCTGGGGCTTCCGGCTGCACTGGCCAGCACGACGGCGTCGTCGGCCCTGGCCAGCGCGGCCGGCAGGTCGCCCTGCAGGTAGCTATACCAGTTGAGCGCGGCGAGCGCATCGGCGACGACGGCGTCATCGGCGAGGCCGCGGGCGATCGCGATGGCCTCCTCCGCCATCGAGGGGATGTCCGGGCTGCGGGCGAAGTGAGTGAGCAGCTTACAGTTCGTGACCAGGGCAACGGCCAGGTTGCGAGTCGGCTGGCGGGCATCGGGGCGCCCGAGCAGGGCGCGGAGCGCCTCGATGACCTCGCCGCTGTGGCCGCGCGAGAAGACGAACGCCCGCAGCGCTGCAGCCAGCCGCAGGCCTGGCTCGGCGCTGCCGGGATCGGCGATGCTGAACGCCAGCGCGACACGGATGTTGTCGAACTCGGCCTCGATCCTGTCAAGCCAACGATGTTCGTCCGGACCGCGCAATCGCGCGGCGGCGGTCTCGACGAAGGCCAGGTAATGATCGCGGTGGGCGGCGCGGGCGTCCTGCAGGTCCGAGCCAGCCCGCAGCGCGAGGCGTTCGGCGGCGTAGTGGCGGATTGTCTCAAGGAGCCGGTAGCGGGTCGACCCGTGGATCACCTCGGCCTGGACCAGGCTCTTGCCAACCAGCGCGGCCAGCAAGTCAAGCACCTGCCATACCGCGACGTCGCCGCCGGGGGCGACGGCTTCGGCGGCATCCAGGGTCCAGCCCCCGGCGAAGACGGAGAGCCGGTCGAACACGATCCGCTCCTCGGAGCTGAGCAGGTCGTAGGACCAGTCGATCAGCGCGCGCAGCGTCCGGTGCCGCGGCAGGGCGGTGCGGTTTCCCGTGGTCAGCAGCCGGAACCGCTGATCGAGGCGTGCACTAATCTCCGACGCCGAGAGCGAGCCAAGGCGGGCCGCGGCGAGCTCAAGGGCCAGCGGGATACCGTCAAGGCGGACGCAGATCGCCGCCACCGCCGCCGCGCTGGCGTCGTCGACGCTGAAGTCCCGCCGGTGCAGCGCGGCATGCTCCGCGAACAGCTGCACCGACTCGAAGGCGGCCAGCCGGTCGGGAGCGGCGAGATCGGCGGGCGGGACAGCCAGGCCGGGAACCCGGAAGACGTGCTCCCCGCCGATGCCAAGCGGCTCCCTACTCGTGACGAGCAGGCAGACCCGCGGGCACGACCGGATGAAGGCGTCTGCCAGCTCGGCGACCGCGCCGAGCACATGCTCGGCGTTGTCGAGGATCAGCAGCAGGTCCCGGTCGCTGACGGCGTCGGCCAGGGCGTCGAGCACGGGCCGCCCCGGCGCCTCGCGGACCCTGAGCGCGGCGGCCGCAGTGCGGGCCACCAGCTCAGGTTCTGCCACCGGTGCCAGCTCGACCAGCCACGCCCCGTCGCCGGTACCGTCGAGGGCATCGGCCGCGACCTGCAGCGCCAGCCGCGACTTGCCGATCCCGCCAGGACCCGCGATCGTGACCAGCCGCGACCCGCCCGACACCAGCGCGCGCAACTCGGCCAGTTCCGCGGTACGGCCCACGAAGCTGGTTGCCTGCGATGGCAGGTTGTGCCGCAGCGCCGGGTCGTCAAGCGAGCGCAGCACGCCGAACCCCTCGGCCAGGCCCGGTCCGGTCACCTGAAAGACCCGCTCGGCGCGCCCCAGGTCCCTCAGGCGCTGCTCGCCCAGGTCCCGCAGGCCGATCCCGCGGGGCAGACGGTCGGCGAGCAGCGCGTACGCCGCCGCTGTCACCAGAACCTGACCACCATGGCCGATGTCAAGCAGCCGGGCGGTCCGGTTCACCACCGGGCCGGCGTAGTCGCTGTCACGCTCCGCGCAGGCACCAGAATGCAACGCCATGCACACCCGGATGGGCAGGCTGGACGCCCAGGGCTCGGCGCCGACAGCCCGCTGGATGGCCACCGCCGACGAAAGCGCGGCCACTGGGTCGGCGAACACCGCGCGGTGTGCCTCGCCTACCGTCTTGAAGACGCGCCCGCCGGACACCCCGATCTGCTCGCGGACAATACAGCCATAGCGGGCCGATGCCGCAGCCATGGCATCGCGGTCGTCCTCCGACAGCCGGACGCCGCCCTCGATATCGGTGAACAGCAACGTCACCAAACCAGCGGCAACCCCCACTTACCAATTGTGACACCCCGCCCAGCCCCGGCGCAGCAACTGATCACCGGCGGGCTCTCATATGAGGTCTGCGGCTTCGACTTTGTCGCGGGGGTTGGTAACTACTCGCGCTGGCATGCCATGGTGCCAGCGGGCACGGCCCAGCTGGCGGGCATCGCGCGTCGCCCCGGTGCCCGTGCTCGGGGATTCTTCGTATCAGCTCGCCGGTGCCAGTCCTGACGCGGCCGGCTGGGGCGCACCGACGAACAACTGCGCGGAGCCGTCCGCCAAGCCTGCGGCCAGCAACTGCAGGGTCTCCCGACTCGCCGGGGCCGGCTCATAGGCGACAACATCGGTCGGAAGCAGTTGCCTCTTGGATAGTGAGCGTCGTAATCCGCACTGAGGTCGGCACGCATTAGGCGGCTCGGCGCGCGGCTATCGAACGCTCAGCGTCACCTTGGCAACTTCAACCACGGCCCGGCATGCGGGCGGCAGGCCGTATGTTTATGCATCGCCACGCGGGGCGCGAATGCGCGATTCTGCCGCGCAGCGAGCGTGCGCAGCCGATATCGTCCAGGGTCATTTCTCGACAGGACGAATCGGCCTCCCGAAGATCTCGGGCTTCTCGTGCCCCGAGAAGCCCTGCCAGGCCGCTCACTCAGAACGTTCGCTCGCGAAGCGATGCTTCTCCCGGCGCAACGAGCGACTAGAAGCCCCAGCTCTCCCGGTTACCGGAACCGCTCCCAGATCACGTACATGGCACGTTGGCCGGGCTCGAATACGACGCGCTGAATCTTGTACCCGTTCGCCCACCGTTCGTTGGCTCTTTGCTCCAGGAACTTCGCATGCATTCCACCTGCATGCATCTCGACTTCAACGGCCGGTCCTCCCGATTTGCCTGCCGTGAGGGTCGTTGCCATCGCGGCCTTCCTTTCAGCTGTCTCGATCAGACGGCGTAGTGGGTAGCGTCTTCAGTATGGACCCAGCATTGCCCGTACTCGGTGGGTCGCAGCAGGCACTTGGGCATGGCGCGTATATACCAACTGGGCTGGCGAGCCTAGCCGCCGGTCGATCCGCATCTGGCGCGCTCCGAGCGGGCTGATCGGGCTACAGCACCCGCTTATATTCACTGCGGCATGTGTGTCCCGGCGATAAGGGCTGCGACCGGTTGCACCGTCACCGCGGTCCCGTACGCGACCACCTCGGACATGATGTCGCCGATCTCGTTGCAGTCGAACCGCATCGCCACTACGGCATTGGCGCCGCGGGAGCGAGCTTCGCGCCACATGCGCTGACGAGCCTGATTCCGGCTGTCTGTCAGGAGCTTCGTGTAACCGGTGACCTCTCCGCCGACAATTGTCGTGAGCTGCGCGCCGAGGTTACTGAAGTAGTTGCGGGCTCGCACAACGAGCCCGAACACGTCCCCGTGAACCTCGGTGATCCGGTGCCCAGGTATCTCGTTCATCGTCACGATGAGGACGGGTGTGCTGTCTGGCTCGGGCACGCTCGGAATCCTGTTCGCGCCCTTCCCGTCAGCACCGCACCGAGCGCAGAATTCCGTGGCGGAATGATTCGCGGTCCCGCAGCGCCCGCACGCCCAGGCGCCGGCCGCGACCTGTTGCGCATGCGCAATCATGTACTCGCGTGCGATGTCAGCCTGAGATTTGTTCCCGCCGCCTTGACTCATGCCACCTTCTTGCATCCGACCCATCCACAAATCTGAACGCTACCAGCGGAAAGGCAGCCGAATGTCGGCGCGCAAAGAGGACGCCGAACCGCGGCGTCAATTGGGTGACCTACGCGCGACTACCGCCCGATATATGCGTTGCTATTGAACGCTCACCTGCGCTCGCCACAGCTGATGAGCCTGGCACACGTCCGCACATCAGCGTAGAGTGCGCACCCGTCGATCTGACAGTGGATAGCCGCGCCGACGCTCCTCTGGCAGCGGATCTCGTTATGGTGGCAGTCATGACCGCTCAGCCAGCGATGCCGGATCCGCGCGAGCCGTACGAGGTGATCCATCTCGGCGGCCAGGAGGCGGCGATCGTGCCCGTGGCCGACTTGCGGCGGCTAGAGGCCGTCGAGCGCCTGGCTCCTGCCGAGGTTATCGAGTCAGCGGAGATCGAGACGACGCTTGCAGCGCACCGCGAGTGGGCCGCGGCTGGCCGGCCGGGCGCGGTGTCCCACGAGCAGGCGATGGCCGAGTTGCTCGCCGAGTCGTGAGGATCGAATGGTCTCCGGTAGCGCGGGCGTCGGCGCGCCGCTTCATGGCAGACCAGGACGGGATGCGGGCGATCGGCGCGGCGGTCGCCGCTCTGGCCGAAGATCCCATGCCTGGTGAGGGCTTCCACGCGGGCGAGTATCACCGTCTGCGCGTTGGCGGCTACCGCGTCGTCTACATACTCGAGGCAGATCTCATCACCGTCAGCCGGGTCGACCGGGTACTTGCCTGAGGGTTCGAGGTACTAGAGCGACCCGGAATCCGCGATGCGAATGCCCTGATGATGGGAGCCAAAGCGGGAGGCAACGTGCACAGACACCAGGCCACGTCGGGAGATGTCAGGCGAATGTGGTACCAGGTCCTGGCCGCATACGGCGACGTGAGGCGACGTCTGGCGGCTGACGGGAGTTGATTTGGGAGCAGGAGGCCGCGGGTTCGAATCCCGCCATCCCGACTGATCAGAGTCATTCTTCGAAATTATTTCTCATATTTTTCTGTCTTTGTGGCAGGAGGACGCACGACGCTCGATGTAGGCCGACGTCGCCCGCCGGGCTTCTCCTAGACCTTGGAGTCATGGGGGTGGCAACGGGCCTTGACCATGCCCGGCGCGACGGCCGCTCCCACTGCGGCAGCGCACACTGCTCCAACGCGCAGCACGGCTGATGTGCGCGCAGTCAGGCTCAGCGGTGGCGACGCATAAACATTCGTTTGGCCGTGTGCATGTCCGGTCGTGGTGGGCCGCTCAGTGCGGGAGTGAGGGCTCGTCGGGAGTGGATTCCTCCGGGAAGGATTCCTCGGCGAGGTGGTGCAGGACTCGTTCGTTGAGGGCGGCGAAGGTGTCGAGCTCGGCGGGGCTGAACAGGTCGATGAAAAACCGGCGCACGTTGTGCACGTGCTGTGGTGCTGCGTCCTCAATGGCGCGGCGTCCGGCGGGCAGAAGGCGAACTATGGCGCTGCGACCATCGGCGGGGTTGGATCCGCGGGCAACCAGGCCCCGTTCTTGCATGCGCCGGATCTGGTGGGAGAGCCGGCTCTTCTCCCACTGCACGAGGGCACCTAGGTCCTGTGCGGTCATCTGGCCCGTGGGGTGCTCCGAGAGCACTGCCAGGATCTCGTAGTCGGCCTGTGACAGCCCTGAGCCCCGGAGCAGGTGCTGGTTCAGGGACGCGTTGAGCTGGTGGCGCGCATGCATGAAGGCTCGCCAGGCGCGGTCTTCGCGGGGGGTGAGCCAGTCCGGTTCTGTCGGCATGCCTCATCCTATCTCTTCGTTGACGCATCAACCAATGAGTAGTATGGTTGATACATCAACCAAGTCCCTTGGCGCAGAAGGAGAGCAATCATGACCACCACCGCGAGCTTGAGTTTCGCAGCCCTGACCATCGACTCCGCCGATCCCGCCGCCCTGGCGGAGTTCTGGGGGAAGGCTCTCGGCCGCCCGGTCAGCCCCGGCGCCGTCACCGGAGACACGGCTATCGACGTCACCGGCCCCGACAGCGGCCCCCGGATGATCCTCCACAATCCCCCGAGCCCGGGACGGCCAAGAACAGCATCCACCCGGTCCTGATCACCGACCACTACGACGAGGAGATCGAGCGGCTGACCTCCCTGGGCGCCAGGCCGCTCAACGAGATTAAGCTCCCGCCCGCGGCGCTTCCGGCCGGCGTGGCAGCGATCCGCCAGACCACGTTCGCCGACCCCGAGGGCAACGAATTCGATCTGGTGGTATGGCAGACCGAGTAGCTGCCAGGCCCGGGGCATTGCCTAAGGCCTATCGATGATCTCGGATCGGCGGCCACCTTCGCCGGTGACCGCCGGTCCTAGACCATCAAAACTTGCCGGAGGATGGTGCTACGCGGCAGATGAGGATGTCGACCGACTTGTACGAGTGAGACCTTGTACAACGGAGCCGCGATCGGGCCGCATTCCGCTGGCTCGGACGGCGGCACCTGGGCGCGTCAGCTGGCGGGCTCGCCGTTGCTGTGACCGTCTGCAGGAGCCGCCTCGAAGGCCAGCGCGCAGGCGTTGATGCAATAGCGCTTACCGGTCGGTGCCGGCCCGTCGCTGAAGACATGGCCCAGGTGACCGCCGCACCGGCGGCATATCACCTCGGCGCGGCGCATGAGCAAGCTGTAATCAGCGCGCAGTTCAACGGCCTGGGCTACGGCCGGCTGGGAGAAGCTCGGCCAGCCCGTTCCGGATTCGAACTTGGCGTGCGAGCGGAACAGCACAGTCCCGCAGCCCGCGGAGCGATAGCTGCCGTTCTGCTTCGCATGGACGTATTCACCGGTGAAGGCGGGCTCTGTGCGGCCCCGGCGCAGCACGTCGTACTGCTGGCGAGTCAGTTCTTGCCGCCACTGCTCATCGGCCTTACTTACCTCGGTCGCTTCAGTGGCCCTTGCGGCCTTCATTCGGCGCATCGGTGGCGTCCTTGCTGGGGCCCTAGGAATGGCGGATTTCCCGCTGGCCGACTCGGCTTTCGCATCGTCCTGCCTGGCTGGGCCGTCCAGGCGAGACCAGTCAACCGACTCCGGCATTACCTCATCGAACAAGCTGACGAACGGAGGCATTCCAGCACCGGGGACGGCGGCACGACGCAGCAACAACGGTGCCGGACCGCCTCCACCGAGGCGACGGCCATCAGGCCCCGTCTGACCAAGCTGCGCAACACCGGCGCTTCGAAGAGTTACTAGCGGATGGCTGCGACTGCAGCAAGTGATCATTCCGTCGGTCAGTTGCCGTGTATTTGACGGACACTCACGCAGCGTCAGGCGGCAGGAGCTCGTAGTGGACGGTTGTCTTCTTGGTGAGCCGATGAAACGCGGGAACCAAGAGTCCTTGCAGCAACGGGTACTTCCGGGCTAGTGCCCTAGCGGCCACGCCGGCTTGCGGCCCGGACAGCAGCACTGCGGTCGCCTGCCGCTGCGGACCGGTGATCTTCCCGCGCGCGGTGCACGGCGCGATCCACACCTGCGGAAAGTTGCGTATGCGCTTGGCCTTGCCAGTCGCCGACCATGTGCGGAAGTAGGCGCGCCCATCCGGGCCCAGCGCAATGTTTACTGGCGTACCGACGGTCGTGCCGTCGCGCTTGCGGGTCGTGAGCAGTACGGTCCGCTGCTTGCAGTACTCATCAAAGGCCGGCATGCCGCCTCCTGCCCGTATTGGTTGCCTTGCCATCATCGTTCATCGGCTTGGTCGGGCAAGCATCGGTTGCTGCGCGCCAAGGGCGGCATGAGCGGTCGTCTTTTTGCGGAGGTCAGCGGGGCGCGCGTCAGTGCCTTGCGTCTGCCCAGGCCGACGATTGCGATCACCACAGCTCATCCGGCCGTGCAGGCAACGTGCTGCCATTGCTCCGCGCTGCGCCCGAATGGGAACTATCCTCGCAACATCCCGGCAAGCGGTCCGGTACCTCAGTCGGGCAGGTAGCAGGGTGACGATGACGACCCGGTCCGTGCTGGTCTTTGCCGCCGTCTTCGCGGCAGCCTTCGGCCTGCTGGTGTGGTGGATATCGCGCCGAAGGGGCAAGCCGGAGAGTGGCCTGACCATCTTCCTTGGCATTGCTGGTGTCTACATCGGCTTCTGGGGCGTGATGAAGTCGGCGCATTGGCTGTATGTCCCGTGCGTGGCGATGATCTTGTCCTTATATGCGATCGATTTCGCTGCCCGCCGCCGCGCAGCGCACCGGGACCAGGCCGGTGGCCAGGGCGGTAGCTCCCCGCATCGCGAGTAGCACGCATCGCTCACCTCCAAGCCAGGGGCCAGGTGGCACAGCCGAAGCGCGCTCCCCGCCGAACTGGATGCGGAACTTCGTAGCCATTGAACTTGCGAATGACACGCAACATCTGCGGCAGCGCGCAACCTGTGCTCTAGCCAGGGGGTAGTGCTTCTCAGCGCGCTCGCTGGTCTGCGGGCAAGTGTGCTGGACGCCGCCAATGCTAAGTGCCAGGCTCAGATCCGTCGGCGGGCGTCGTACTTGACGATCCGATCCTGCTCGCCAGCCGAAAGCGGGCCGCCCGTGGGGGCGTCGTCTGAGCCGTAGTCCTCAAAGGAGAGCGCGATGAGCGTGTACAGGGTGACCGAGATCATCGGGACAAGCGGCACATCTTGGGAAGACGCAGCAGCGGAAGCGATCAGGACCGCGGCTGGGACGATCCGCGATCTTCGAGTGGCTGAGGTCATCAAGCAAGATATTCACCTCGACGAGAACGGCGCGATCACTTATCGCACCAAGCTTCAGCTCTCCTTCAAGTACGAAAACGAGCACTGATCCCGGACCAGCGTCTGCTTCAGAAGAGGCCGAGGTTGGGAAGTATCTTCGAGGCGGCGTCGATCAGCTCGGTAGCGGCACGGGTTCCGTCGGCGGTCTCCGCGACACTGGCTCTGTCGGCTGGGTCCAGCGGGTACTCCAGTTCGTTGCGTCGGCGTCGCAGGGCGCCGAACGGCCGCAGGATGGTTCCGAACTGGGCCCTCACGGACTCTTCGACCGCATAGTGGCCGCCGGATGTCGTAGGACGCAGGCCTTGCTGTGCGAGCAGACCTGTGCACGCTTGGCGTGCCGCGTCGTAGGCGAGGACGAATGCACTGTCCGGGCTGGCCTGCTCGATAGCGCGTGCGGCGGCTATTGTTTCGCGGGCGCGGTCGAGCCAAGGCGTGCCGTCGGCGTGAGCGCCCCGAACCCGCTCTAGACGCCGTTCCTCCAGAAGACGCTCGATGACGGCGGCGCCGGGCGTCCAGCCGGTCACGAATCACCTTCGTCAGGCGGTCCGATGATCCAGACCAGGGGCGCGGACCGGATCTGCTGGATGAGCGCGTCCGAGGCGGCAGCCCAGCGGCCTGGGCTGGAGATCGTCACGTTGACCGGGAAGCCGACCCGTTGCTCGGCCCGGTCCGCGGCGTCGTAGACGTCCTGCCGGGATGGCTCGCCAATGACGAGAACATCGACGTCTGCCGGAGCCGGGCCAGGGATGCGGTTGTAGCGCGCTGCCCACGATCCGTAGATCGCAACGCCAGTAGAGGGAATGTCAGCGAACTCTTCCCCGATTACGATGTGCGGCCCGAATGCCAGGGTCAGCAAGTCGGTGAGGGACCGGGCGTACCGGCTCTTCGGGTTGGCAGAGACCTCCCTGGTCCGGCCGGCCCGTCGCTCGGTGATCAGGCCGACCGCCAGGAAACGATTCACCTCGCGCTGCACGGTGGTGAGGGGAACGCCCAGCTTCTCCGAAAGCTCGGTGATGCTGTACTCAGTCCCCGGGTGCAACAGAAGCAGCGTCAGCAGTTCGGCCTGGTGCTGGGATCGCAGGATCGGCATGAGAGCTGGCGCCTCAGCGCGCATAGATGGAAGATATCACCCATCTAAGGGAAGGGTCAAGGAGCACGGCCGGGAGTGCGGCTTTGGCCTGGAGCCCGAGATCCGCGGCGTACGCCTGCAGGAAAAAGGGGACTGCTGGCCGGCGCGCGCACGGCGGCGCAGCCGTCGCGCTGGCCGCCGATCACTGCCTGGTCAGGCTTCCACGCGGGGAGTAACACCGTCTACGCGCTGGCAGCTACCGAGTCGTCTACATCGTCGAGGCAGATCTCATCACTGTCATGTTCCTGGCTGGGCGTCGCCTGATGTCGCCCGCGATCGCTCAGTGACTGCGCACGTTGGCTCCCACTTTGGCTCCCACAGTCGCTCAGTGACTGTGCACATTGGCTCCCGCTCTGACTCTCGAACTTGAGTTCTTGCCTGGGCATCAGCGCAGAGAACCGCCCTCGCCCTTACTTCGAAGGGGTTGCCTCTATCGGCTGCCGAACAATGCCCTCCCTTGCCACTGGGGATCGTGACGTTCCAAGGGTGTGCTGCGCTGACTGCCTAATGCACGGACATGCCGAATAGCGCACGTTGCCCAGGCGCATGCTTATGCACTGCACGGCATACTCGTGCACGATGTTGACCGACGGCACCGGCGTGAATTAGCTACCGCATGTTCACGCAGGCGGGCGGCGGCGGGCCCGCCGCCTGGTCTGCATGCGCGAGGTTGTTCCGGCGCCGCGCAGGGCGGCAAATGCGATCCTCGCGTTCGGCCCGCCGACGCTACGGCGAGCGCGCAGGTGCCCGCGACGGGAGTCGAACCCGTATTAGTCGGTTTTTAAAGCCGATGCCTCTGCCGTTGGACTACGCGGGCGTCCGAATGCTGCGGATACCGCCTGCGTAACGTGGGCGCTGCCGGGACCGGCCTAGGACACTTCCGCCTGGCATTATTGTGATCGGCCTTGCCGAATCCCATGAATGGACGCTACATCGCGCAACACCATTCTGCGGCCCAATCCGGGAATGCCCTGGGGGGCAGCCTAGCGGCCTGCCAGCCGTAGCCAGTTGCTCGATGTACCGAGGCACGGCCGCTGACATGAGCTAGCTACCGCGTATCTGTCGCCTGCTGTCCGTGCCGATTATCACTTCTGCTATCTAGGTAGACGCCATACTCTCTACCTAGGTAGCGTGTGTTGCATGCCCCGACGCGAAGAGTTCTCGGCCCAGGCATTGTCAGTGCTAGCGGCGCTGTGCGCCAAGCCGCAGGCGTGGCTGCACGGGTACGGGATCGCGAAGGACACGGGACTGAAGTCGGGCAGCCTGTACCCGATCTTGATCAGGCTGGCCGACCGTGGCCTGGTCGAGGCGCGCTGGGAGGAGGAGCAGCCGGCCGGGCGGCCCAGGCGCCACCTGTACCGGCTGACCAGCGAGGGGCTGGCGGCAGCAACGA
Source organism: uncultured Actinomycetota bacterium (assembly GCA_963787665.1). Taxonomy (GTDB): domain Bacteria; phylum Actinomycetota; class Actinomycetes; order Streptosporangiales; family Streptosporangiaceae; genus JAJYUU01. The sequence continues at coordinate 6,448 of CAWBDZ010000010.1, read as the reverse complement.
CGGCGCTCGCGGCGGCGTCGGCCGCGGCACGGATGCCCCGGCAGCCGCGGGTGGCGGCGCCCAGGCTGGCCCGGGACCAGTCATGACCGACCGGCTGATCTCGGTGCTGGCCGGGATGCTGCGCCATGCGGCTCGGTTGCTGCCGCCGGGACGGCGGCAGTGGGTCGAGGCGGTGCAGGCCGAGGCCGCCGCGCTGCCCGCGGGGTGGCCACGGCTGGGCTGGCTGGCGGGCGGGTTGTGGCTGGTTGTGAGGGAGGTCAAGATGATGCGCAAGGTCGTGTACTGGCTCGGCGTCTCGGCGGTGACGGCCGCCGCAGCCTGGGTGGTGTGGCTGAGCTGGCGAACTTCTCCGGCAGCCGACGCTCTGACCGTGACCGACCGGGTCCGGGTCCTGGTGGGGGTGGCTGCGCTCGTCGTGCTGCCGTGGGTGGGCCGGCGGCGCGGCTGGTTCGGCCCGGTCGGCCGCAGCATCACGGCGCGGGTGGTGCGGGTGGCAGGCTGTACGGCGGTCTGCGGCCTGGGCGTGACCCTCGTGCGGATGGACAGTCACGTCGGCGCCGGCCCCCATGGCCCGTCCCCGTTTAGCCTGCCGCGCGAGATCGCCGCGCTCGTGGTGCTTGGCGCCGCGCTGGCCGCGCCCGCCGTGGTCAAAGCCAGATGGCCCGATGCCGATGCCAGCATGGGGTGGGCCGCTCCCTCGATGGCGGGTGTCGTCATATTCGCGCTCGTGCCGCTCCAGACGCTCGCGATCGTCTACGCGGCCGGGATCCTCGCCGCGACATCGCGGCGGTCGCCGGTACCAAACGTGTCCCTGGCCGCCGGCACCATCACCGGCCTGGCCGCGGGCCTGGCCACCGGCCTGGCCATTTACGAAGCAGCAGGCGACGATAGCTATGCCTTCCTGCTGCTCCTTGGCCTGGTCGCCACGGTGTTTCTGCTCGCCGCTCTCGCGGGCCTGGCGGCGGCCTGGCGGCTGTCAGGCATTGAGGACCCGCAGGAACTGCGGGCGGCGCGTGTCCGCCAGGGGCTGCTCACAGGCTCTGTGGCCGGGGTTGTCTGCGGCCTTCTGCTCACCGACTTCTTCGTGGCCGGTGTGGTCATGATGGTTATCGGCCCGCTGGCCGGCCTTCGGCGGCGGCGCGCTCGGCGGCGCGATCGCGGCTGACCACCCGCGTGAGGCCCGGCCCGACCGCATCAGGGACGTCGGCCTGTTCGTGTTCAAGTCATAACAGCGCAGCCTGCTCCCTCGGCGCGCTGCAGTCTCGCCGACAGAGATGCCGCGTGAGCTCTGGGCGCGATTGCCAGCCTGTCCCACGTACGCCACCCAGGTCTGGGGAGGTACCCGCCATACATTGCATATAGCGCAGGCGATTTTGGCACCGCGCTCCATGGCACCGCCCCTGATAGTCACGTGCCGCCTCCTTGGTTGTCAGAAGGGTCCGGACGTAGTAGCCGCCTCAACATGCTTCGGCATGTTCACTCGGGCCGTTGTTCGCAGCTGATCTCGGCTCAGCAGCAGCGCATAAGCGGAGGCGCTCGCGCTCGACGGCTATAGCTTGTTCACTGCATCCCACGGAGGCTTTGACCGCATCTCAGGACCGATGATCGTGCAGGAGCGCCCCTACCTATCGCCCGAGCGCTTGCATAACTATCCACGTCCGCCGGACAGCGTAAGGTCCGGATCTGCCGCTGTGGGCGTGACAGGCTGGCACCACGGCCAAATCTCAATGCTTGCGTATCGTGGGATGTATATTGCGTGTTATGCAAGCTCCAGCGCCGCCGCTTCTGCCGCTGCTGCGTTCCCGGCTGCAAGCAGAGTTGCTGACACTAGTGCTGCTGACGCCCGGGCGGGAGTGGTCGCTGACTGAGCTGGCAGACAAGACCAGTGCGTCGCTGTCATCGGCCCAGCGGGAAATGGCCAGGGCCGAGGACGCGGGCGTGGTGTCCTCGCGCAGGCTTGGCAATACCAGGCTCGTGACCGCGGCGGACTCGCCGATAACTGGCCCGCTGACTGAACTGCTGCTCCGGTCGTTCGGCCCCCGCCAGGTAATTGCAGAACAACTCGCCGGCCTGCCAGGCATCGAGACGGCCTTCCTTTTCGGGTCGTGGGCGGCTCGCTACGCGGGGCATGCAGGCCGGGCACCGGCAGACATCGACGTGCTGGTCATCGGCCACCCAGACCGTGACCAGCTGGACGACGCTGCGCAACGAGCCGGGTCCAGGCTGGCAAGAGAAGTCAATGTAACGGTGCGCTCGCCACAGTGGTGGCGTGGCGGCGGCGATGGCTTCCACACCGAGGTAACCGCACGGCCTCTCATCCCGGTGTTCCCCGATGGCGGGCAGCAATGACCTGGCAGCCAGGCCGCGCCCGGATTGCTGAACTGCTGGAAGCAGGAGAGCTTCAGCAGGTGACCGCCGACCGGGCGATGGCGCAGCTGCTGCTTGACGACGCTCGGCGCCACCTGGCATCAGCGGCCGCGGCGTCGGCATCCGGTGACCTGTCGGGCGCGTATCTACTGGCTTATGACGCGCTGCGCAAGAGCGCTGCCAGCCTGCTCGCGGTCCAAGGGCTACGGGCTACCAGCCGCGGCGGCCATATCGCCATCCAGGAAGCAGTCGTGGCGCAGTTTGGCTCGACCGTGCGCGTCTTCCGGTCGTTCAGCCGCATCCGCCGGTCCCGCAACGGCTTTGAGTATCCCAGCACCGTGACGCCCGGCCCGTCCGCAGATGACGTGACCGACGCGATCACGATCGCCACCCAAACTCGCGACGCAGCCGCGACAATCCTTGAGCAGGACTTCCTGAAGAAGTGGTAGCGGCGCGCGGCGGACTGCCGCTCGGCCGCCGTTCGAATCGGCGACGCACGACCAGTTGGGAGGGAGCCAAAGTGGGAGCCAACATGCACAGATACGGAGCCACGTCAGGCGACGTCAGGCCAGCGTTGTCCCAGGTGAACGCTGCGCGGGGCGACGTCAGGCTACGTCTAGCGGCGGGCCGGAGCTGATTTGGGAGCAGGAGACCGCGGGTTCGAATCCCGCCATCCCGACTGGTAAGAATGATTTTCGGAATTTAAATCTGATGCGGAAAGCCACTGCGGGAGCCGTATGTTCCTGGCTGGGCGTCGCCTGATGTCGCCCGCGATCGCTCGGTGACTGCGCACGTTGGCTCCCACTTTGGCTCCCACAGTCGCTCAGTGACTGTGCACATTGGCTCCCGCTCTGACTCTCGAACTTGAGTTATTGCCCGGGCATCAGCGCAGAGAACCGCCAACTCGCCCTTACTTCGAAGGGGTTGCCGCTATCGGCTGCCGAACGATGCCCTCCCTTGCCACTGGGGATCGTGACGTTCCAAGGGTGTGCTGCGCTGACTGCCTAATGCACGGACATGCCGAGATGCGGACACTCCCAACAACGCGTCCGGCGGCGCGGCTCTGCTCCCGGCCCAAAAGACGTTGTCTTGCACCCGCCGCCGTTGCCGACAGCTCACCTGAGCGCATCAGGGCCCGCATGCGCCAAGTCGGTTTTTTGGGACCTCGAGTCAGGGCCTCAGCACGCCTTCGTGAGGGCGCCGCCGCCACAGGACGAACCGATAGATACCGAAGCCGCACCCGGTAGGACCGGACCGTGTGCTGTCTCGCTGAGAACCGCTATCTTGGAGCATGGGCGAGTTGCCACGTGGTGCCATTCAAGACATCCTGGTCAGGCGCTACGGCGGTTTCCGAGCTGAAGCCCGCGGAGCGGGCGCCGGGCCGGGTAGACGGAGTTCAGTTGGTTGCACTGGCCGTGCGCCAGGCGAGGACAGGCTATGGCCGACCTGAAAGACAGCCCGAGGCGCGTGCCGCTGCTTCGACGGTCGGCCAGGACTCGGCGCTGGCTGATCCTGGTGGCGGGCGCGGCGGCCGTCGTGGTCGTCCTTGCGGTCGTGATGGTGGGGTTCGGGTTCGGGTTCATCGGCCGCGCGTCGGCGCCGACCGGGCCTACTGCGCTCATGACACCCTCGGTAGCGAAGAACCTGCCGCGCTACTACGTGGTCGCGTTCCAGCGCTACACCAACGCCGGCCACACGATCAGGATCTACGCGGTCGTGCACGACACCGAGACAGGCGCAGCGCTCGCGACGGTGCGCGTACCGAGACTGATACCGGATGGCGGCGGGGCCGATCCCACCATCAGCGGGGCGGCCGATGACCGGACCTTTGTGCTCATGGAGGGCACCGAGTCCGCCGTCCACGACGTGGTGTGGTGCTTTCTGCTGCGCGTCGCCGCCAACGGCCGCTCCGTTAAGGTCACCAAGGTTCCGATCAGCTTTCCGTCGTCGATGGCGATCGATGACACGGCGCTGTCGCCCGACGGCACCAGGCTGGCGATGGACGCCCAGTGGTCCTGCGGTAAGACGCGCTGCGCCGGAGCCGGGATCAGGGTCGTGGACCTGGCAACCGGCAACGTCAGGAGCTGGACGACACAAGCCAACGGCCACCCGGTCAGAGTGTCGTGGGCTGGCAATGACCAGCTGGCGTTCGAGTGGCAGACGGGCCTTATCCACCCGCCCTCCGGGCAGCACACCGGTTACCGCCTGATCGGTGTGCGCGGCGCGGGCAGCAATCTGCTGGCCGGGCCAGCCATCGCCTCGCCGGCCGCCACGCCGAACTACGGCGTCCAGGCGGCGCTCGTGACGCCCGACGGCAAGGACGTCATCACGTCCGAAGAGCAGAACTTCCGCACCTGGACTGGGCGTGTGGACATCGTCGCGCGGGTCATCGAGCTGTCGGCCAGGACTGGCCGTACGCTGCGCGTGCTGTACACGACGGCCGTGGACCACGCAACGACCGGGGTCAGTGGCGATGCCATCACGCTAGACGGGGAATGCAACGTCATCGCGCTCGGACCAGATGCAACTAGCCCACTGGTCGACTGCTTCTCCTTCGGAGTTCTCGCGCACCGCACGCTGGTGACCTTGCCGGGCGTCCCCGGCGAGGTCACCGGCGTGCCAGGTGACGGGCTCCCGGACTCAGGCGGCATCGCATGGTGAGGCCATGACGGTGCCCAGGATCAAGCTGGCTGCGGCAAACGCCGAAGCTAGCCGCTTCGGTGCGACATTGACCGGATTCACTGAGTCGAATCCGCGTCGCTTACACGGCTCAGTACTCCCCGTGGCGGGCAGATTCCAGCCGCCAAACCGGACGAGCGCCAGATCGCCTCCGACAGGGCCCCGAATGCCTACCCCAGCTCCGATAGGCAGTGACGGCGCGGCCCTGGCCGGTGTCGAATACCCGCGCCCCGGGCGGCCAGCTTCGCAGGCACCTCAATCACCCGCTCCCCGGCGGCCGGCCGCCGCTGCGCCAGCGGCCTGCCGATGCTGTAGGCGCCCTCCACCGCCCATACCCGGTCCGGCCACTGCGCCGCCTACCGCAGAAGCAGCCGGTAGCCGCTGTTGTCGGTCGGGAAGGACCCGGTCGCGCGCGGGTTTTCCCGGCTGTCCCTGGCCCCGAATGTCACTGATTTCTTATGCGGATCAACGCCGATGACCAACCGGTCCACGCCCGGCCCCTCGCTTGCAAAGTGACTGTTCAGCGAGGACGGGCAACGCCCAGCAACACCTGCGGGCAGCTGCTAGAGAAAGCGTCCGACCGGGCACCCTTCACCCGAGCCTGCGCCAGGCCCGGGCCGTTTTGGAAAACACAAGTAGCCGCGGACGGGTTCGGCCGTGCCCGTCTGCGGGTCTGCGTGTTTCCGCGGAAACATCTTCTCGTGCACGTCGGCCCGAGCCACCACCACTCTCGCAGGTTCAGGTATAGACCCCATTCCAGTAGCCATCGACCGTCACCAGGAAGCGACCAGGGAACTCCGACTTCAGGCCAGCCCAACGACCATGGACAGCTGCAAGAGACTCCTGGAGAGCGAGGCCGAACTCGTCCTGAGTGGCAGCTATGGCCTGAATCCTCTCGCCTCGATAGAGGTGGTCATCCATCCGACGCCACCCGCTGTCCTCGTGCTCCACAAGCCCATAGTGACCGATCTGCGCCGACCGCAACGACGCTGTGGCAGCACCTCACAATGCCGCGTCGCAGCTTCTCGAGCGTCAGGATCTGCCGAGAGGCGGACACTCCCAACAACGCGTCCGGCAGTGCGGCTCTGCTCCCGCCCAAAGACGTCGTCTTGCACCCGCCGCCGTTGCCGACAGCTCACCTGGGCGCATCAGGGCCCGCATGCGCCAAGTCGATCTGACCGTCCCTTGGCCCGCATCAGGCTGGCGAGCACCCCGCGATCAGCTCCGCTAGCACTGCACCGCGAAGTCCCGGCTGCATAATCTCGAGGCCGCAGTCGATGTGATTGCCACAGTACCGCCGCGCAGCGTCTGGATCTTCTGCGAATAGCGGTCCCCGGCCTCGGGGTCAGGCCCCAGGACGGACGCGTTTGACCTTGCTGTGGCATCGCGGGATGCTCGGGTC
>CAWBDZ010000009.1:0-691923 GCA_963787665.1 uncultured Actinomycetota bacterium | reverse complement strand
TCTTGCGCGTTGCCGACGACGGCGCGGATCGCCTTGACGATGTGCTCGTAGCCGGTGCAGCGGCACAGATTGCCCGACAGGCCTTTGCGGATGTCGTCATCGGTGGCCAGCGGATATTTTCGCAACAGGTCGGTCGCCGTCATCAGCATGCCCGGCGTACAGAAGCCGCATTGCAAGGCGTGATGCTCGTGAAACAATTCCTGCAAGGCGTTCATCTGCCCGATGCGGCCAAGGCTCTCGACCGTCTCGATGCTGCGGCCATCGGCCTGCACTGCGAACATCAAGCAAGCGCGGGCGCTGTCGCCGCCGATCAGCACCGTGCAGGCGCCGCAGACGCCGTGCTCGCAGCCGACATGGGTGCCGGTCAGTCCAAGCGTGTGGCGCAGGAAATCGGAAAGCAGCAGCCGCGGTTCAACGGTGGCCCGGTGGGCCGTGCCGTTGACGGTGACGCTGATTTCGCAGGTCTTGCTCATGCGGCGCTTTCATGGGCGCGGCGCCAGGCGGCGGCGAGCGCACGTCCGGTGAGCACGCCGGCGAGATGACGCCGGTAATCCGACGAAGCGTGTAGATCGGTCTCGGGCTCGATCGCCGCGCGGACCGCGTCGATCACGCGATGGGCCAGGTCCGGTTCGAGCGCGCGCCCGATCAGCAGGCCCTCGGCTTCATGTGACGCGTAGCGCCTTGGGGCCGACGCCGGTCAGAGCAATGCGCGCTTGTTCGATCGCGCCGCCGGACACTGTCAATGTCGCGGCCACGGCGGCGAGCGCGAAATCGCCGTGGCGCCGGGCGACCTCCGCAAAACCCCAGCCGGTGCGCGGCGGCAATTTCGGCAGCGCAATCTGGGTGATGATTTCGCCCGCGGCGAGATCGACCGTCAGCGCGCCAAGAAAAAAATCGCGCGCGGCAACGGTCCGCTCGCCGGCGATGGACGCGATGCGCAGCTCGGCATCGAGCAGCAGCGCCATCATCGGCAGCTCAGCCGCCGGGTCGGCGTGGGCCAAACTGCCGCCGATGGTGCCGCGGTTGCGGATCGCCAGATGCGCCACATGGGTCATGGCGCAGGACAGCACCGGCAGATGCCGGGCGATGAGCGGCGACGTTTCGAGTTGGTAATGGCGCACGAGTGCGCCGACGCGGATCGCCGTGCCGGTCTCTTCGATGACATCCAGTCCGGCAATACGGTTGATATCGACCAGGATCGACGGCCGCAGCATGCGGAAATTGAGCATTGGCACCAGGCTCTGCCCGCCGGCGATGATTTTGGCGTCGTCGCCGGCGCGCGACAATGCCGCCACCGCCATGGCGACGCTGTCGGCGGCGATATAGTCGAAGGCTGGCGGCTTCATAAGCTGAGGTTTTCCGGCTACCCGCTTTCGACTATCATAGTGCCATGGCGGCCATCTTTATCAATTGCGGCGGCGACGCGGCCTTGGACGCTTTCACACGGCAATGATCCGCGCCGCCATCGTCGGACTGGGCCGTTGGGGCCGCTCGCTGGCCTCGTCCGTTGCCGGCAGCGGCGACGATATCGAATTCGTGCGCGCCTACACGCGCACGCGGGCGAGCGCGGAGGATTTTTGCCGCGACAGGCATATCCCGCTCGCCGACAGCTACGAGCAGATCTTGCGCGATCCGGACATCGATGCGGTGGTGCTGGCGACGCCGCACAGCCAGCACCAGGCGCAAGCGCTCGCCGCCGCCGCGGCGCGTAAACATATCTTTGTCGAAAAGCCGATCACGCTCGATCTTGCCAGCGCGCATGTCGTCGTTGACGCTGCCCGCAAGGCCGGCGTCGTGCTCGCCGTCGGGCTGGCCCGGCGCTTCCATCCGAGCCTCGCCGCATTGCGCGCCAGAGCTGCAAGACGGCCGGCTCGGAAAAGTCGTCGCCATGGTCGCCCAGCACACCACCTCGACCGCGCAATTCGTCGCGCTCGATAACTGGCGCGCGGCGCCCGAGGAGGCGCCGGGCGGCGCGTTGACCGCCGTCGGCGTGCATGCGCTCGACCATATGATCGAATTCGCCGGCAGGGTGCGCGACGTGCGCTGCGTCACTGCGCGCAATTTTCCGGGCCGCTCCGACGATACCACGACGATCATGTTGCGGTTTTTAAGCGGCGCCACCGGCCTGATCTTCTGTTCGGTGGCGACCGCGACGAATTTTGAATTCACCTTGTACGGCAGCAACGGGCTTGCCGAGATTTCGCGCCCCGACATGTCGCGCCTGCGCTTTGCGCCCATGTCGACGACCGCGCCGACCGGCCGGGTGCCGGCGCCGCCGGACGAAATTTTCGAGCATTCCGGTTTCGACACGTTGCGCGCCGAGCTGACGGCGTTTGCCCGGGCGATCCGCGGCGGCGAACCCTATCCGGTACCGCTCGAAGACGTGCTGCACGGTATGGCGGTATTCGACGCGCTGGTCTATTCGGCGAAAACCGGCGCCATTGTTGTCGTTTCAAGTATCTGATTGAGATTCCGATTCTATTAAGGCTGCGTGGCCAACTGTCACAATCGGCCCGACACCGTCTTGCGAATTCCGCAACTTGCCGGTAAAAAGGTCCATCGAGTTTTCGGCCGAATGACTTGGCCTTGCAGCGATTGATAAGCGCGCCTGACTGACGATCTTTCACCAAAAATCTCGAGCGAACCGAGCCGAGCACGATCGCGCGGCTCACATTGGCATGTCTACAAGGAGAGACCCGTGAACAACGGTACCGTGAAGTGGTTCAACGCGCAGAAGGGTTATGGATTCATCCAACCCGAGGGTGGTGGTAAGGACGTGTTTGTCCATATCAGCGCCGTCGAACGCGCCGGCCTCCGCGAGCTGAGGGAAGGTCAACGCGTTTCCTTCGAAGTCGTGGTGGACCGCAAGACCGGCAAGTCGGCCGCGGAAAATCTGAAGACGCATGTAAGTCAAGCGGCGGCCGCTGCGCCGGCCGCCGAACATGTAGCCCGGATTGCCGATCGAGCAATCCGGGATTTCCATAGGCGCCATTCCCGGATTTCGCATTCTCGATCCGGGCTAAAGCAGCGTCTGCGCGATCAGCACCACATTGAGCGACAGCACCACCGCCGTGCCGATCAGCGCCACGATGCGGGTGAGACGGCTGTTGGCGAACGCGCCCATGATGTCGCGCCTGTTGGTGAAGATGACGAGCGCGATCATCGGCAGCGGCAGCGCGATGCTCAAGACCACCTGACTGATGACGAGCGCGCTCGTCGCATTGACGCCGAGCGCGACCACGACGAAGGCCGGCACCATGGTGACCAGCCGGCGCAGCCAGATCGGGATGCGGAAGCCGACGAAGCCCTGCATGATCATCTGGCCGGCCATCGTGCCGACCGTCGAGGCCGATATGCCCGAGGCGATCAGCGACGAGCAGGAAGATTCCGGACGCCGCGGCGCCGAGCAGCGGCGTCAGCGTGTGATAGGCGGTTTCGATCTCGGCGACTTCCGGGTGGCCGGCGTGGAACGCGCCCGAGGCCATCATCACCATGGCGATGTTGACGAGGCCGGCGACGGCAAGCGCGATCGACCACTTCCCGGTTGGAGAAGCGCAGCACTTTTCGCCGCTCGGCGTCGTTGCGCACCGGCACCCGCGCCTGGGTCAGGCCGGAATGCAGATAGATCGCGTGCGGCATGACGGTGGCGCCGATGATGCCGACGGCCAGCAGCAGCGCCTCGGCATCGGCGATTTCCGGCGTGACCAGATGGTATGCCGCCGACGCCCAATCGACCGGCGCGATGAACATTTCAAGCAAGTAGCAAAGGCAGATCACGCCGACGATGGCGCCGATGATCAGTTCGAGCGGCCGGAAGCCGTAGCCTTCGAACATCAACAGGCCGTAGGTCACGACCGCGGTCACGCCCATGCCGGCGATCAGCGGCATGTGGAACAGCAGCGACAGGCCGATGGCGCCGCCGAGAAACTCGGCGAGATCGGTCGCCATGGCGGCGATCTCGCTGACCACCCACATCGCCAGCACCACCGGACGCGGAAAATGATCGCGGCACATTTCCGCGAGATTCTTGCCGGTGACGATGCCGAGCTTGGCGGACAGCCCCTGGAACAGCATGGCGATGACGTTGGCGAGCAGCACCACCCAGAGCAGGCCATAGCCGTATTTCGCGCCGGCCTGGATGTTGGTGGCGAAATTGCCCGGGTCCATGTAGGCGATCGAAGCGACCACCGCCGGGCCGACGAAGGCCAGCGAGGCGCGCAGGCCGTGGCGCTGGCCGGCCAGCACCTGCCGCGCCGTGGCCAGGGTCTGTGCGGAGAGCGATGCCGGCGGAACGGTGGAGTCGGTCATGTCGGGCCTGTCATTCCAGCCGGTCATCGCCCGATAACGCGGCCCATTCCCGGCGTTCCGCAGCATTTACCTGAAAATGTAGCATCGGTTACAGTATAGGCGGCGCCGCCGTTGGCGTCAACGGCTAAACTATGTAGCCTAGGCTACAATTTGACACCGTCGCGAAAGTATGGTGTGCGGTTCGGCGCGGGAACACGTGGCGCCGATTGGCGGCCGGACCGGTAGTCCGGATCAGTCGCCGGGTATCAGACCACAATGGCAAAGCTCCCGGCGGAAGGCACGCAGGCGCGCCGCTTCGGCAAGACGCGGTCGGCGCAGTCGACCGCGTTGCTGGAGGATTACGCCGAGCTGATCGCGGACCTCCTGGCCGGCGAGGGCGAGGCGCGGCCGACCGACATCGCCCGGCGCTTCGGCGTCTCCCACGCCACCGCCATCAAGACCATCTCGCGCCTCAAGCGCGCCGGCCTGGCGACGGCGCGGCCCTACCGCGGCGTGTTCCTGACCGAAAAAGGCCATGCGCTCGCCGACAGGGTGCGCGTGCGCCACCGGCTGGTGGTCGATCTTCTGCGCGCGCTCGGCGTGCCGACCGAAGCCGCAGAGGCCGACGCCGAGGGCATCGAGCATCACGTCTCGGAAATCACGCTGAAGGCGTTCGCGCAGTTTTTGAAAGCGCGCGGGTGACTACGGAAAACTTTTGCCGATAGGTCCGAACCCCCTCACCCTGTCCCTCTCCCCTCCGGGGAGAGGGAACGCAGCGGCGCTCGCTCTTAAAACCAGACCCGCATGCGTATGTGTGAAGCTTTGCGAAGTGCGGGCCGCGAACTCCTGCCTCTCCCCAGAGGGGAGAGGGATGGGGTGAGGGGGCTCCGGCCTCTCGGTTCGTGTCTAAAAACTTAAGCCGCGTGATCGGTCAGCGCGTCGACGATGCCGTCGACGATTTCCTCGACCATGGCCTTGTCGTCGCCTTCGCCCATGACGCGGATCACCGGCTCGGTGCCGGACGGGCGCACCACCAGCCGGCCGTGGCCGTTGAGGCGGTGTTCGGCGTCGGCAATGACGGAACGCACTTTTGAGTTTTCCAAAGGCTTGCCGCTGCGGTAGCGCACGCTCTTGAGCACCTGCGGCAGCGCTTCGAAGCGGTGGCAGGCCAACGACACCGGCTTGTTGAGCTTCTTGACCACGGCAAGCACCTGCAGCGCGGCGACGAAACCATCGCCGGTGGTCGTGTAGTCCGACAGGATGATATGGCCGGACGGCTCGCCGCCGACGTTGAAACCATGCTGGCGCATGTGCTCGAGCACATAGCGGTCGCCGACCGGCGTGCGCACCAATGAAAGCTGCAACGTTTGCAGGTGCCGCTCCAGGCCGAGATTCGACATCACGGTGGAGACGACGCCCGGCTGCGCCAGCCGGCCGTCGTCGCGCCAGCTCTCGGCGATCACCGCGAGCAGCTGGTCGCCGTCGATGAGATGGCCGCGCTCGTCCACGATGACGACGCGGTCGGCGTCGCCGTCGAGCGCGATGCCGATATCGGCGCGCATTTCGCGGACCTTGCGGCTCAACGCCTCGGTCGAGGTCGAGCCGCAGTCGCGGTTGATGTTGAAGCCGTCCGGTTCGACGCCGATCGAAACGACGTCGGCGCCGAGCTCCCACAGCGCGTCGGGCGCCACCCGATAGGCGGCGCCGTTGGCGCAATCGATGACGATGCGCAGCCCGTCGAGCGACAGATTGCGCGGCAGCGTGCGCTTGGCGAATTCGATGTAGCGGTCGTGCACGCCGTCGATGCGCTTGGCGCGGCCGAGGTCCATGCTTTTGGCGAGCCGCTTGGTGATGTCGGAGTCGATCAGCCGTTCGATGCCGAGCTCGACTTCGTCGGACAGCTTGTAGCCGTCCGGCCCGAACAATTTGATGCCGTTGTCGTCGTACGGATTGTGCGAGGCCGAGATCATGACGCCGAGATCGGCGCGCATCGATCGCGTCAGCATGGCGACGGCCGGCGTCGGTATCGGGCCGAGCAGCAGCACGTCCATGCCGACCGAGGTGAAGCCGGCAACCAGCGCCGTCTCGATCATGTAGCCGGAGAGCCGGGTGTCCTTGCCGACCACGACGCGATGGCGGTGCTCGCCGCGGCGGAAGGTCACCCCGGCCGCCTGGCCCACTTTGAGTGCCAATTCCGGCGTGATCTCGCCGTTGGCGCGACCGCGAATGCCGTCGGTGCCGAAATACTTACGGACCATACGAAAAGTCCCCCACCGGGCGCATTGTCCCAGAGAGGGGATATTAACCCGTTCTGCCTGTCGTCCGCTTCAAAAAATATTCGACATTCTTACCGGCGGAACTCATGCCGCGTTTACCATAACCGCCGCGGAAATGGCGCATATCGGCGGCCTGCGGGGTTGCGGGCTTAGCGTCTCGGCTTGTCGTACGGGCTGTGCGGCGGCTGGGTGACCGAAACCGGGTCGGAACCGGGGAATGTCTCCTCGAGCCCGACGCTCCAGCGCGTCGTCGAGCTTCTTCTTGCGGTCGCATCCTGCTCGCGGCGGCGCTTGCCGTGCCGCCTCGTCCTCCTCGAAGTCGTCATAGCCGGGCTGGGTGGAGCGATGCCGGTAGTGGTCCATCATTTCGTCTTTCCTCTATGCCGCCAGCTGAAATTTGGCCGCAGTCGCGCGTGGTTTCGGCCGATTGTCTCCTCGATAACCCCCGGCATGCGCCTGCGGTTCCGCCCCCGTGAAGCCGCCGGAGCAATGGCGCTTTGTGCTATCAAAGGCGGCGTGAGAGCTGGGATCCGCAAGCCATGAAAACCATGACCTGCATCGAGGACCTGCGGCAGACCGCCCGCCGCAAGGTTCCGCGTGCATTTTTCGAATATGCCGAGGGCGGCGCCTATTCCGAGCAGACGTTGCGCGCCAACCGCGCCGATCTGGAAGCCATCAAGCTGCGCCAGCGCATCCTGGTCGACGTTTCGGCGCGCTCGACCGCGACCACCATCCTCGGCGAGCCGGCGTCGCTGCCGCTCATCCTGGCGCCGATCGGCTTGTGCGGCATGCAGCATGGCGACGGCGAGATTCTCGCCTGCCGCGCGGCGCAGGCGGCCGGCATTCCGTTCACGCTGTCGACCATGTCGATCTGTTCGATCGAAGACGTCGCCGCGGCGGTCGACAAGCCGTTCTGGTTCCAGCTCTACGTCATGCGCGACCGCGGTTTCATCCGCGAACTGGTGGCGCGCGCGGCGGCGGCCAAATGCAGCGCGCTGGTGCTCACCGTCGATCTGCAAGTGCTCGGCCAGCGCCACCGCGACATCAAGAACGGCATGTCGGTGCCGCCGAAGATTCGGCTTGGCAACCTGATCGACATCGCCACCAAGCCGGCCTGGGCGCTGGAGCGTGCTGCGCGGCAAGCGCAAGACCTTCGGCAACATCGCCGGCCACGTCCGCGGCATGGAAAACGTGACAGTGTTGTCGAAGTGGACTGCCGACCAGTTCGATCCGGCGCTGAGCTGGAAGGACGTCGAGTGGATCAAAAGCCTGTGGCCGGGCAAGCTCATCCTCAAAGGCATCCTTGACGTCGAGGATGCGCGCATCGCGGCAAAGACCGGCGCGGCGGCGATCGTGGTGTCCAATCACGGCGGCCGTCAGCTCGACGGTGCGTCATCCTCGATCGCCATGCTGCCGCCGATCGCCGAGGCGGTCGGCGCGGACGTGGAGATCATGTTCGACGGCGGCATCCGCTCGGGGCAGGACTTGATGCGCGCCATCGCGCTCGGCGCGCGCTCCTGCATGAGCGGCCGCGCCTATATCTACGGCCTTGGCGCCGGCGGCGAGGCGGGCGTCGCCCGCGCCATCGAGATCATCCGCAATGAGCTCGATATCAGCATGGCGCTCACCGGCGTCACCAGCATCGCCGAGATCGACCGGCGCGTGATCACGGCGGTTTAGCGGCCCTTTTGCTGGCCCATTGGGGCGTCGGGAACCGGCGGTGTGCCCGGTGCGTTGTGGCTGCAACGGGGCGTCAACCTTATGAAAAGGTATACCGTGCTAGGTAGCGCGCTCGCTTTGAGACTTAACAGGAGTAGCGCTATGCGTAACCTTATTCTGGCAACCGCCGCTTTTGCCGCGGTCGCAGTCTCATCCCCGAGCGCGCACGCCGACATGGTCGGTGCCGCAGCCGGCGCGGGCGTCGGCCTGGTGGTCGCAGGTCCAGTCGGCGCGGTGGCCGGCGGCGTCGTCGGCGCGGTCTACGGCAAGCCGTTCTGGGGCCCGTCGATCAGCCGGGGCCATTGCTGGACCGACAACAGCTTCCACCGCCACTGCAATCATTGGTCGGCGCGCTGATCTTTCATCCTTCCCCGCTATCGCGGGGCAGGATGCTTTCATTCTTCCTTATATCCGTACGCCTGCGCGTTGCCGGTTGAGCCGTAATATTTGTACGGCAGGAATTTGCCCGACATCGAGAGCCGCACCCGGTCCCCTTTGGGATCGGGCTGCCGCTCCATCTGCAAATCGAAGTCGATGGCCGACATGATGCCGTCGCCGAATTCCTCTTCGATCAGCACCTTCAGCGCCGGGCCGTTGACCATCACCAGCTCATAGAAGCGGTAGATCAGCGGATCGGTCGGCGGCATCGGCGAGCCGCGGTTCGGCACCTCGTTGAGCAGCACCTGCTCGCTCTTGCTCAGGCCGAACATTTCCGCAGCCTTGGTGGCCTGCGGCTTGGTCATTTTCATCTGGCCGAGCACCGCGCCGGTGATCAGCACCGGCGACATGCCGCCGATCTCGTCGCAGATATATTTCCAGGTCCAGCCCTTCTCGCGCTTGATGTCGAGCAGCTTTTCGGTGAGTTCGGCTCGTGTCATGGATGCCCCCTGTGGTTGGCGTGTGCTCGAAAGACGAGCAAGTGCCATGCCAACCGGTGAGGCGAAAATCGCTGCTGAATCAACGCAGCATCGCGGACGCGGGCCTCAAAACCGTGGCGCAGTGCCGGCGCGGATGGACAGCCGCGCGGCTATAGACACAATTCCGCGCGTAGCGCGGCTCGCAACGCGCGCTGAGCCTGAAAATTTCGTCCATGGGAGAAGTTGATGCGACTGTCGCGAAGAAGCTTTCAACGCATAATGCTGGGACTGACGACGTTGCCCTTTGCCGCGGCGTTCGCGCGCGCTGAAGACTACCCGACGCATCCGGTTCGTCTGATCTGTGGATTTCCGGCGGGCAGTGGGCCGGACATCGTTGCCCGGATCATCGCCCAGGGGATGTCGGACCGGCTCGGTCAGTCCGTGGTCGTCGAGAATCGCCCAGGCGCCGGCAGCAATCTGGCGACGAGCGACGTCGCCCACGCCGCGCCGGACGGCTATATGCTCATGCTGCTGACGACGGCCAACGTCATCAACGCAACCCTGTACAAGAACCTGAACTACGATTTGCTGCGCGACATCGCGCCGGTCGCCAGCATCGACAATGAGCCGTTCGTCTTCGAGGTGAATCCGTCATTCCCGGCGAAGACCCTGCAGGAATTCATCGCCTATGCCAAAGCCAATCCGGGCAAGGTCACGATGGCGTCGGCCGGTATCGGCAGTGCCCCGCATATCTTCGGCGAAATGTTTCAGCGCATGGCGGCAATCCAGCTCACGCACGTTCCTTTTCGCGGCAATCCCATCCCCGACGTGATCAGCGGCCAGGTGGATTGTTTCATCGGCCCGGTGCAGTCGGCGTTGGAATTCATCCGCTCCGGCAATTTGCGTGCGCTCGGCCTGACGACCAAGCATCGGTTTGATGGCATGCCCGACGTGCCCCCGATCTCCGATGTATTGCCGGATTACGAAGCCAGCGGCTGGCTCGGCATCGGCGCGCCCAAGGGCACGCCGGCCGACGTCATTGCGCGCCTCAACACGGCAATCAACGAGACGACCGCGGATCCGAGCGTCAAGGCGCGCCTCAACAGCCTCGGCGACAGTGTCGTGCCGATGACGAGTGCGGATTTCGGACTGTTGATGAAGAGCGACGTGGAGAAGTGGGCGGGCGTCATCCAATCCGCGAATATCAAGCTCGAGCAGTGACGGGTGCTCACCGGGACGTCGGCGAGCGCCGAACCTCGATTTGCCGGCTGTGCCGCTATGCGGCGGCTCGTCCTTCGCTCGCGAACCTATCCGCCGCCGCGATGGCCAGGGCAGTGCGCACGAAGAGAGGTCGATTCCATTCCCCGACCCGGACGATGTCGGTGAAGATATTGGTCAAGAAGTCCGGCGTGTGGCCGGCATCGATCGAAAATTCCCGTGCGGAGCGTGTGGCGGGAGGCGCAACTATATGGAGGCTGTCGCGCCGTGCAACTCGCCGCGCCGAGATGGATTGCGCGACGTCCAGAATGGGACGCAGCTTGGGGCTGGTTGCTGACCGTCTCGACGCGCTTAAGCCGGCGGTTTCGAACTGCCGTCAGGGCAGGTCGATCTGCCGCGGCAAGCTATCGCGGCACGACGCCGTCGCGGCCGACATTGATGCGGTTGATATTGAAGCTGCCGTCCGGCTGCTTGGTCGCTGCCACCACAGCGAAGGCGACGCCCGGTTTGATCGCGCTCAGGTCGGCGATCTCATAGCGCACGATCGGCACGTCGGGGCCGACGATGATTTTCTTGTCGCCGTCCTTGTATTTGACGGTAATCACTGGGCCATCGACGCCGGTGACGGCACTGCCGGCCGTGCCGTTGGTCATGGTGCTGTTGGGCGCGCCGTCCCAGGGCCGAAAGCCTTCGCCGGTGCCGCGCATCTGTTCGGGAAAAATGTGCACCTCGATGGCCTTCTGCGAGCCGTCCGGCTGCGGCATCGCTCCGCTGCCGATGAAGTCGCCGTCCTTGATGTCGGCAATCGATGCCTTGACGACGGCGACGACCAGCATTTTATCGGCGAGGTTGAGCGTGAGCGCGTCGCCTTTATCCGACTTCGCCGATACCGTATTGCCGTCGACCTTCTCGATGACGCCGCGCAAACGCACGGTCTGCGGCGCCTGCGCCAGCGCCGCCGTCGCCACGACTGCGGCGACGAGGACGAGCGTGGCGCGGATTGCTGCCGTTCTCATGTCAGGCTCCCGAGTTCTCGCTCACATCGGCGGATCGACGCCGTTGGTGCCGACCGTGATGCCCGGCGCTTCGAGCGTGCCGTCCGGCAGCTTTTTCGCGCCGACGATGAAGATTTTCGCGCCCGGCTTGACGTCGGCCATGGCTCCCGGCGCGAACATGACGACCTTGACGTTGTCCGGCACGATGAAGGTCTTGTCGCCGTCCTTGTATTTCAACACCAGTTTCTTGCCGTCGGTGACGGCGACCTCGCTGTCGACATTGGCATTGGTCATGGTGCTGCCGGGCATCGAGATCCCACGGCCGATGACCTTCGCCGGTGCCGCGCGCGGCTTCCGGGAAGATGTGGATCTCGACCGCTTTCTGGGTGCCGTCCGGCTGCGGCATGGCGGTAATGCCGACGAACAGGCCCTGCTTGACGTCGGCGATCGTCTTGCCGACGACGGTGCGGACCTGCGCGTTGTCGGCGAGCTTGATCTTCATGTCGGCGCCGTCGCGCGCCTTCACGTCGAGCATGGAGCCGTCCACGCTTTGGATGGTGCCGCGCACGCGCACCACGTCCGGCGCCTGCGCCAGCGCCGCGGTCGTAAAGATCGCGGCGCCGATGGCGAAGACGGCGCTCAATATTGTCAGTCTCATCTCACGCTCCGGTGCTGGTTGGATGCTTCAGCGCCACACGCCGACATCGCCGTAGGCGACATTCGGTGCTTCCAGCGTTCCGTCATCGAGCTTCTTCGCCGCGGCGACGAAAATTTTCTGGCCGGCCTTGAGATCGCTGGCCGCCGATTTCTTGTAGGTGACGATGATGGTTGCCGGCGTCACCAGAATCTTCTTGTCGCCGTCCTTGTACTTGACCGTGACGGTTTGACCGTCGGTACCGGCGACCTGTTCGTGTCGCCGAGGTTTGCGGGTCGCCGGCCATGATGAGCACCTGCGGCTTGCCGGCCAGAACCCGGGCGACGACGCTCGAGTACGACGACGCGTCGCCAGGGATGGTGATGTTCGTCGTCATCGTGCCGCCGATGCTCTTGACCGCGGCGAGCACGCCGGGCTCGTTCCCCTGTGCTCCGATGTTGTTCTGGAATACCACGGCGTAACGCTTGAAACCCTTCTGGTTAGCCCAGGCGACGAAGGCAGCGCCGTTCTGGTCGTCGGACGGCGTCATCCGCCAGAAGTAGGTGTCGTGCGTGCTGTCGTATGCGACCAGGCCGTTGGTCGAGACCATCGGGATCTTCGCGCTGTTGACCAGTGGGATGGTGGTGGCGGCCGTGTTCGATTCCAGCCCCACGGCCATGTCCAGGTTGCTGGTCGTCGCCAGCGCCTTGCTGACGTTGGTCACCGCGTCGGCCGGGTCGCCGGTGTCGTCGATCAGGTTGCAGCTGATCTTCCGGCTCATCACGCCCCCAGCCTTGTTGACGTCAAGCTGGGCCGCGTAGCACGCGCCGGACATCAGATTGCCAATCTCGGCCGCCGGCCCGGTCATCGGCCCGATGACGCCGACGTTGATAGGCGCGGTGCTAGTGCCGGATCCGCCGCTGCCACTGCTGCCACAGCCGGCCAGCAGTAAAGCCGCGCCGGAAACTGCCAGCAGTGTCGTTGCCGTTCCCGCTGAACGGACGAAAGGTGAACGGGATGTTCGTGACTTCATAGGGGCCCACCCCTTCGGTGTCGCCTGCTCCGGCGACTGGCTTTGGGTGCGGCCGCTCGAGCCGGCCGGGCGGCATGCTTCCACTGGGGGCTCATGCCTGATGGCGCGGCATTCACAGCCGCATGAGGTGGCGAAGGTTTTCCCCGAGCAGGTTGTTCAGGTCCTCCTCCCCCAGACCGAGGGAGCGGATCGTATCGAGCACTTCCACAGGCCATTCCTCTCCGTCGTGCGGGCCCATCGGAAAGTCGGTGCCGTACATGACCCGCTCGGCGCCGAAGAACTCCAGACCGCACCGCATCGCCGCGGCAGAGCCGTTGACCATCGAGTCGTTGTAGAACTTCCGGAAGTATTCGGAGGGCCGCGCCGCCAGCGGCTCGGACGCCTCGGTGAGCGACGCCTCCCGGTACCGGGCGATCTCCTGGCTCATGGCGTCAGCCCGGCTGGCGTAGTAGGGCACCATCCCGCCAAGGTGATGGGTGACGAACTTCAGGTCCGGGTAGCGCTGCAGCACGCCGCCGAAGACCAGCCGGGACATTGCCAAGGTGGTCTCGAAAGGCCAGCCGAAGAGCCGGTCCAGCAGATCCTGCTTCAGCCACGGGTAGGAGTGCCCGTGCTGCGGGTGGATCCAGATCGGCACGTCATGGGCCGCTGCCTCGGCATACAGCGGCCACATCGACGCGTGGTCCAGCGGCAGTTCCTCGATGTTGGAGAAGATCAGCACGCCGCGCACGCCAAGCTCGGTCCGCACGCGGCCGAACTCCGCCATCATCTCGTCGTCGACGACCGGCAGCACGCCGACGGCGATGAACCGGTCCGGATGGCCGGCCGCCAGTTCGGCGATGCTGTCGTTTGCTACCCGGGTCAGTTCGTGGATGACCGGACGCGGCATCCCAAGCCACATCGGCGGCCGCACCAGCGTCAGCACCTGCTGATCGACGCCGATCCGGTCCATGTACTCGAGGCGCCGGTCGGCGTCGAATAGATAGCTGTTCTTGCGTAATGCAGCCGCTTCCGCGGTCGGGTGCAGCTCCTCGATGGCGTCGAGGAACCGTTCCGGACAGACGTGCGAGTAAGCGTCGACGATCACCAGAAGCTCTCTTCCTAAGCCAGGTGCCGCAAGTACCACCGACCGCAGTAGGTAGCAATGTAACGCCACGGATCAATTGGCGCAAGATCGGCTTTCCATCGTCGTTAATGGCACGGGCGGATCTGGCGCTCGTCAAGTGGCTGCCGTCAAGTGGCTGTCGGCGCCATAGGTCGACGTGGCAGCTGGGTTCCAGAAGCGTGTCCCCGGGACGCTGCCTACCCGCCGAAGGCGATACTCCGGGTGGCCTTGTTGCCGCCGTTGGAACCGATCGCCAACGTCGTGCCGCCGCCGGAACCGAGTGTGGCTACCGGGAACGTGTAGCCGGGGCTCTTGAAGGTGGCTGTCACCATTCCCGTCCATCCGAGAGCACCGGTCGGGTTAGGGGTGAACGTGCCGTTGATCGACTTGAGCAGCGACGAGGCTCATAGATGCCGCCTAACGCCGACGAGCATCGCCGCGATGTCAGCCCGGATGCAGTACTACCGCCGGCGTCCTCATTGGTCCCCTCTTCAGCAAGACGACGGCTTATAGACGCCTTTTGGCGGAGCCCGGTGCATACGCCAACGCAGGTTAAGGGTTGCGGAAGATTTCGTGAGTGCCGATCCTGCGCCAAACGACATGTGGCTCTCCGGGCCGCTGCTGCCGACTATAAGAGAATGTGGCGCGCCCGTCGGCGGCCCAGGTCATCTCGAAGACGCCCACGGCGGCTTGCACGCCCTTGACGCGCAGGCTCGCCCGAAAAGCGCCGTGCGCTAGGTCAGGCACAAACTGCTCCGTGATGACGCGCCGGAAGCGCGCCGCCGAATCAGCTGTCAGCTGTTTCCAGTCACGATCGAACCGCGGGGTTACCTGGAAGGTCGGCACCCGGCTGGCCCGCTAGTCTCGCTTGTCCAGGTCAGCGAACATCTCCTCGGCGCTGGCATAGACCGGCGACAAGTCGCCGCTCGCGATCTCCTCGTCAGCTTCCCGCTCGCCTGCTTGCCAGTCCGGCGACCAGAACCATGCCTGGTCGGCCGGGATCGTCTTGAGGCCGCGCACCGTCACCGTGCCATCCTCATGGCGGGTGAACTCCACCTCGTCGCCCTCGCCTACCCGCAGTGCCTCGCGGACTTCGGAGGGCAGGGTGAGCTGGCCGCGGCCGCGGACCCGCGCAGTGGTGACTGCGGTCTCACTGGTCATAACATCGTCCTGGAACTCTTGAGATGAGGATTTTCTCATTTTCGCATATTCTAACAACCGAGTCGACGTGACTCTTCCCTCGCTCCCCCCGCCTGCCCGAGGGAACGAAGAATCCTCGCTCACAAGTGAGCACGCTAAGGGGCGGCTTCAGTTGTCGGTTGAGTTGATCATCACCGGCGGGCCGTCATGGCCATCGATGTTGTCGTACACGCCCGGTGCAGTCTGGAACACGCCGCTCGGGTTGTGGTGCAGGTGGGAGTCCAGGAGCGTCAGCGTTCCCCAGCCGGTGTCGACGACGTAGAAGATGGCACCGCCGCCCTCCCTGGCCGTGTTGTTGCGCATCACGGTGCCGGCGATCAGCGTTTTGTAGTCAGTGCCATCGTTGTAGATGGCGCCCCCGCTGCCGCCGCCAGGGGTGCCGGACTTCGCCGGGTTCGCGCCCCAGCCGATTGCCTTGTTGCGCGTGAAGACGCTGTTATAGACGTCCCACTGGACGCTGATGCTGCTCAGCGCCGCGCCGTTTGAGCAGCGGCCGCCGGCGAAAGTGTCGTAGGTGATGTAGACAGGACGGTTCTTGTACTGAGCCAGGGCACGGATCGCGCCCCCGCCGAGATCAGGTCCGTACCTGTAGCAGCGGTTGCCGACGAACCGCGAGTTGACCGCCTTGAACTGGCCGCCTTCGGCGTAGATCGCGCCGCCACCGTCCACGCCGCCGTACCAGCATGCCGGCACGTTCGCCGTACAAGTCGCCTGATGCGTACGGCTGTACCCGTCCTCGAACGTGATGTTCTGCACCACCAGCTTCGGATACGGCTGGTTGACGCAGTCGTCGGTTGACCACTTCCCGGCACAGGTGTCCATGTACAGGATCCGGCGCTTGCCGCCCCCGCTCAATGTGATCTTGCCGCCACCATCGAGCACCACCCGGTGCCGGGTCTTGATCACTGAGGCGGTTCGCGTCATCACGATCGTGACCGGCTTGGGGCCGCAGTTGAAGGTGATAATGCCGCCCTCGGCGACGGCCCGGACTACGGCGCCGGACGTGCAGCCGGCCGGAGTGCCGCGTCCGATCACGTGGTTCGGGTGACCGGTGTTGACAGCGCGGCCGGCCACCGGAACCCGCACGTGCCCGTTGGGGTTGCCGAAGTTCGGCACCGCGACTGAGGCCAGCTGCCGGGCGGTCGTCGCCGTAGCCGGGGCGTGGCTCACGAGCATCGACCCGATCAGGCCGCAGACACTCGTGACCACTGCGGTCAAGGTTTCGAAACCACCCATCTGTCGCATGGCGCCTCATGTTAGTTGCCACCGGATGCTCAGGCGGCGAGATGCCGGGAAGCCAGGTTCCGCCACTCGGCAGCTGGATGCAGTTTGCTCAGATCCTGGTACATGCGTGGTACCATAAAGCCGTACCACTTTTAAGGGAGTGAATGAACCATGGCCATCAGCGCCAGCGAGGCTCGCTCGCGCCTGTTTCCCCTCATCCAGCAGGTCAACGATGACCATGCCCCAGTGCGTATCACCTCGAGGAGCGGAGACGTCGTGCTGATGTCGGCCGAGGACTACGACTCCTGGCAGGAGACTATCTACCTGTTGCGTTCCCCGGCCAACGCCCGACGCCTCATGGCCGCGATCGCTCGGGACAAGGACAGCCGACCAGTGATCTCGAAGAGCATGGAAGAACTGGAGGCCCTGGCGGGTGAGGTGTGAGGAGCATTCACTTCGACCCTGACGCGTGGGAGGACTTCTTATTCTGGCTCGGCGCGGATCGGAGGATGGCCAAGCGGATCATGCGATTGATCGGCGAGATCCAGCGTGACCCCTTCACCGGTATCGGGAAGCCTGAGCCGCTCAAGGGCGACCTGTCCGGTTACTGGTCCCGCAGGATCGATGACGAGCATCGCCTCGTGTACCGGGCCGACGACAAGGAAGTGAAAATTCTCAAGGCCCGCTACCACTATGGCAGCGATTGAAGGGTGGCTCACATCACCTCCGGCGGGTGATGCCCCTCGCCACCGAAGAACGCATGGTTAGGACAGCGCTGAACCTCACGTCAAGCCGACGCGGGCGCCTCACGCTGGTTGTATGCGAGCACCAATGTGGCTGCCGCCGAGGCAAACGGAGGATGGCTTTATGGGCTGGATCTTCGGGATTATCTACTTCGTGCTTCTGATCACGCTAGGCCTAGTGTCCCTGCGGAAAGGCCACTGGATCATGTTCATAGTGGGCCTG
Organism: uncultured Actinomycetota bacterium; assembly: GCA_963787665.1. Lineage (GTDB taxonomy): Bacteria > Actinomycetota > Actinomycetes > Streptosporangiales > Streptosporangiaceae > JAJYUU01. Next base: position 674,409 of record CAWBDZ010000009.1, on the reverse strand, counting down.
TTTATACCGCTCTTCTGGTTCATCGGCGCGCTAATGCCGCGGCGGCTGGTCCGACCGTAAGTCCAAGTAGCCAGTGAGGTTGTTGAGCGTGACCTATCGCCGTAGCTAGCCCGTTTGCTGCGGCGCGGTCTAAGCCAACCTCCGAGTCACCCGGCTTGGCAAGGCGCCAAGGGGCGCTGATGCGCGGATGCCCTTTGCGGCCGGCAAGCTGGCCAGAAAGTGGCTATACTTCTAGCCATGTCAGTCACAGAACAGATGTCCCTGGCCGACGTCAAGAACCGCCTGTCGGAGGTCGTGGACCGGTTGGAACGCGAGCACGGCCGGGTCGTGATCACCAAACACGGCCATCCTGCTGCGGTGGTCATCAGTGTCGAGGATCTGGAGTCGCTTGAGGAGACGCTCGACATCATGGACAACGCCGCGCTCCTCGGCGATATCCGCGAGAGCCTGATTGAACTAGGCAACATCAACGCGGAAGTGCTGACCAAGGAAGAAGCCCTGCGGCTCATCTCCGGCCAGTGACCGGAACAGGCCACGCGATTGCCTGGACCGCCGCATCGCGTCGGGCGCTGACCAGGATCCCCGAGAAAGCCGCGACTGCAGTCGTCGAGTTCCTGTATGGCTCTGTTTCTGCGAATCCGCATCGGGTCGGCAAGCCGCTCAAGTTGCGCCTCGAAGGCTTACACAGCGCCCGGCGGGGCGACTATCGCTTGATCTACCGGATCGATGACCGCGATCGCCAAGTCACCGTTATAGCTATCGAACACCGATCTGACATTTATCGGCCGCGGCAGTTCTGAGCTGCTGCGCGGAGAATGAGCAAGTTCGTCCCAACGGCTCCGGAAGCGGATGCTCCCGCTGTGTGTGGATAACCGAACCGCGTCGACTGACCGTCGGCCTGCGCAGGCTAGCCGAGCCGGTCAGGGTGCTGGGCGGCATTGGACAACCTGCAGCCGCTGAACTCGACGGTCGATCCCGTGATCCGCCGCCAGAACGGCCAGATGGACGGGGTGATCCGAAGCTCGATCCGGGCACGGGCGTGCCTGCCGAGCAGATCATCGACGACCACTTGCTCGATGGCCTCTGCCGGTTGGTCAGACACCCAGTAGCCGCCGACCTGGTGTGGCCGGAACGCTTCGGCGGGCAGCCGGTAAGCATACAGCTGGCAGTCCTGCATACGGCCCAGCCAGTCGGCCTCGATCACGTGGATCCGGTTCGCGGAGCTCTGGCCGAAGAACAGCTCGCGGTCTGCCGGTGTGGTAGTCGACGCCGGCCAGATGCAGCCTCGGGGGCAGTCCCTGGGGAACCAGAACATCGGTGCGTGGCGCGTATCGACCGCCCATACCAGCGGCGGTGCGGCAGGATCAGTGACCGCCACGCGCGGTTGGAACCGCCCCAGGTCAGGGTCCTCGCTGTAGTGCCACAGCGCGAACGCGCCCTCAGCCGTATACGGCGGCGCCGCCTCGCGTGCCAGCACGTCCTGCGGATACGTGTCGTCCATCAGCGGCAGCCTCGCATTCTGCCGTCGCCTTATCTCACATTACTAGCGGGACGTTATTGACGGCCTAGCCCGAATGCATCACCGACCGCAGCGATGCCCGCGGTGTCGGCGAACGCGAAGCTGAAGATCACTTCGTCAGCGCCGGCCTCGATGTGACCTGCGACGAGGCCGGGGATCTCGTGCGGCTGGCCGACGGTGAATCCGGCGATCTCCTCGGCAGAGGCTGCCGCCGCCAGCATCTGGCGCACCTCGGCCGTGTTCTGGTCGGAGGTGGTCAGGATCAGCGGGGTCATCCATGTCACGTCGACCTCAGCAGGGTCCCGGCCGACCTCGGCGCAGTGCCGATGCAGCACCCCGATCTTGCGGGCCAGCGTGCTGACGTCGCCGGTGACATTGCACTTATCCGCGTAGCGGGCCACCAGCCGTAGCGTCCGCTTTTCGCCGCCACCGCCGATCATGATCTTCGGGCCGCCGGCCTGCACAGGCCGGGGCTGGTTACGGGCGTGATCCAGCCGGTAATGGCTACCGGTGAAGCTGACATCGTCGCCGGTGAACATGGCCCGGCAGACCTGAACCGCCTCTTCGAGCATGTCCAGGCGCACCCGGTCGCTCGGATAGTCGATACCGAGGCCGCGGTGCTCGACGTCGTACCAGGCGCCTCCGATCCCGAGGATCGCCCTGCCCCGCGAGATGACATCTAGCGTCGTGACGATCTTCGCCAGGATGCCAGGGTTGCGGTAGGTCACTCCAGTGACAAGCGTGCCGAGCTGCACTCGCTCAGTGCGGGCGGCAATCGCGCCCAGCAGGGTATAAGCCTCCAGCATCGGCTGATCCGGCCCGCCCAGCGGCGGCAGTTGGAAGAAGTGGTCCATCACCCACACCGAGTCGAACCCGGCTTGCTCGGCCGACGTCGCAAGGCCAGCGATGTGGTCGAACAAGTCGGCTGGGTCGAACCCCGAGAAATTGGGCAGCTGCACGCCGAACTTCGTCATAGGACTACCGTAGCGATTCTCCCGGATGAGGGCTGCTTCCATCAGGACAGCGCGTCGAGAGGTGCGACGCTAACCAGATCCGCCACGGCACGGGCGAGTTGCCGATCGAGCGTGATAAAAGCGTCGGCCTGGAGCTGGGTCAAAGCGAGGTACTCGGCGTCCAACGTGTCCGGCCACCCGAGCTGGTCGGCGATCTTCCATGCGACGCTTTGAAGGACGCGGTCTCCGAGCAGTCGAATCCGCAGCCCGCGCACGTAATTGAGCCGTCGCTCGGCATCCTTCTTCGTCATCTCACCGCGGTGTACTGCCTGATATAGAACCGAAAGCACCTGCGAGCGCAGAAGCGTCGGAGCCAGGATCTGATGGTCGCCGCGAATCACAACGTCGTCGTGCGCCAGCTGAATGGCGACGTCCGGGCCGATCACGTATCTGGTCATGCAAGATCAGTTCCTCTCCGTTGCCGCGCACCGCGAAAGCATGGCTCAGACTACAAAGATCTAGAGTTGGGGCGATGCAGCTGAACTGGCAGGAAGTCAACGAGCAACTGATGGTTGCTTGCCGGCGGCTGGCGACACAGGGTCTGCGAGGCCCTATCGCTCGCGAGCTAACTGCCGGAGACCCTGTCATCGCGCTGGCCATCGACACCGATCGGGACGTCGCGGCGGCTGCCTTGCTGAGCTGGTCTGAGCAGGATTCCGGGTGGCAGCCGGACCTGTATCTGGCAACGCTGGAGCGCCATGACGGCGAGTGGGTGCACTGCGGGCAGGCCGGCGGCCCGCCGCCGGCCGACTATCCGCTGGCTCACCGCCGCTCCTGCCCGGAAGGCCACATCCGGCTCTACCACGGTCCCGATGTGGGGCATGGCCTTGAACCGCGGCGACGGCCCGCATGGCTGAGTGCGGCAGTGCTAGTGAGCGCTGAGGTGGATAGCGTCCGGGTCGGCGAGCGAATCCTGGAAGTGCCATTTCACGGCTACCTCGCCATCGCCGTGCGGGACCCCGCGAATGCGGTGATCACGGCGTTCGGAGACGGCTCACAACTGCAGACCCTCGACCTGCGGCGCGGCTCCGCCGACTTGTATCGCGAGCAGCGCCGTCGCGACCCACAGGCGTGGCCGTTCCAGATCTCCCAGCCGGAGCCGTAGCCAGGTCCCGCAATTTCAAACGATCCATTGGCGGCCGTCGATCAGTTCACGTGCTGCGTCGAGGTGACCGGCGTGGCAGGCCGTTTCGGTGATCACGTGCAGCATGACTGCACGGAAGTCGGGCAGCCTCCAGTTCGGCCAGATCTCGACCGGCCAGATGGCGGGCGGTTCGCTCAGCGGCGTGGCCGCGATGACCGCGTCGGCGAGTTCAATCTCCCGCTGATACGCGTCTAGGACGGCAGCGGCGGTCATGTCCGCAGGGACCCGCCAGGCAGCCTCAGCTTGCTCGTCAGTCGTGCTGACGTAGGCGGGCTCACCGGCGACGATGCCGCGGAACCAGAATCGCTCGTCGCTGATGGTCAGGTGCTGCACCATGCCGAGACAACTCCAGCCGGAGGGCAGCAACGGCCGCCGGAGCTGTTCCTCGGTCAGACCGTCGAGAATTCCGAGCACATGGTTGCGCTGGCTGGTCAGCGACCGCAGCAAGGCGGCATCTGTCGTCATCGCCGCTTCCTCCCTGATGCGTCACGTTGTTCAGTCAGGATCAAACCTGACGAGCTACCTTCACCACCACGACGAACGTCCGCAGTCCAGATAGACAGCAATCACCGGAACGTCTCGCACCGTAGTTCCGCCGCGGCCGGTCAGATCCCGGCCCCCTCCGAGTTGCCTCGCCTCCGGGCGGCGGTGATCGGAGACCGTCAAGAGCGCGGGCCCAAGTGACTTTTACCGCTCAGACGCAACCGATCATGGCAAAAAAGCATCTATTGAGATAAAGGCTAGTCAGAACGGCGGAAACGTGATCGGCTGAATTCGTTGCATCCGCGGCAGGCGACGCAGGCAGGTCTTCCGCCCGCTGTTGGCCTGCGACCGGACGGCAGAAGGGGGTCACCACGATGCAATGGATAGTCCCGTTAAGGACGCGATGGAGACTGTGGCTTGGCACCGCGATCGTGCCGCTGATGGCGCTGGCGGTAACCGGCGGAGCCTTCGCTCCGGCCAACGCCGCGAGCTCCGCGCACGCCGCACACGCCGGCGTCGTGCGCACCACCGGAGCCAAGGCCCACAACCCGTTCTGCAAGTATCTCGGCAAGCGCTACCAGGCATCGGCAGGCGCGAACATATTCTGCTTCGGCCCGCAGGTGAAGATCACCTCAAATGGCAAATCGCCGTTTGTCCGCGAGGGACCAGGAGCACCGGCAAACGTCGATGCCGCTAGCTTCGCCGAGGACGTCAGCCCCTCGGGCCTGCAAGCGGACGGCCAGTCGGAGACATCGATCGCAGCGTCCGGGCCGTACGTCGTGGAGAACTGGAATGACGCCACCGGGTTCTTCGCGCCCTGCCCGTCAGCAATGGCGAAGGAAGAGCTAACCGGGTTCGGGTTCTCGTCGAACGGCGGGAAGACGTTTACCGACCTTGGCGGGCTGCCGAACAGCCAATGCAACAAGAACGTGTACGAGGGCGATCCGGGCGTAGCAGCCTACAAGGTGGGCGGGAGCACCTACTTCTACTTCTCGAGCCTGTTTGACTCGGCCACTGGCAGCGGGCCGTCGCGAGTCGCCCTGGACGCGTGCAAGGTAGTCGGCTCCGGGCGCGGCGCGACGCTGAGTTGCGGCCAGCCGATCATTGTCGGCAGCAGCACCCAGTGCCAGAAGTTCAAGATAGGCAAGAACAAGTTCCAGCTCTTCTGCAGTTTCGTCGACAAGGACTTCATCACCATTGATCCTGCGCGCGGCCGGCTCTACGTGACCTACACCGACTTCCTGATCACCGGTAATTTCGGCACCCGGGTCGAGATGGGCACATGCGATCTGGGTACCGCCTCAGGTGGTGTCGGGCCCGCTGGCGGCACCCCGGCAGCACCTGTCTGCAAGCACGGCACACCGCTGAAGACGACCGGCAAGAACTTCCTGACTGCCAAGCCGTACTTCTCGGTGGCAAGTCCAGATCCCAGGGGCTGCGAGAACGAGGGCGCCTATCCTGCGGTTGATCTGACTACCGGCGACGTGTACGTCGCCTACGAATACAACTGGGGGACGGACGAGTTCGCGCCGTGCAACGGCCCGGCCACGCCAACGGAAGAGGTCATGACCAAGACACCGTTGAGCTGCCTGCCACTCGCGGACGTCGCCAGCTGCCCGAAACCAACAGCGAAGATCACCGTGCCGATCTCCTCGCTTGGCGCAACACCGGTGGCGGGCTACAACAGGTTCGCCTCCAACGATTTCCCCAGGCTGGCGGTCAGTGACCCGTACGGCACGGTCAGCATGGTCTGGAACGACACCCGCTACCACCCGCTCGGCGACATCCTGCTGCAGAGCTTCAGGCTAGGCACGCTCGCGCCGGTGCAGGCAGTTCCTGTTGTTCTCGACCGGCCGGCCTCCGGCGGCATGCACATGTTCCCCGCCATGCGGACGGCGGCGAGCAACGGGCGGCTCGATGTGTCCTGGTACTCGCGGTCGTCGGCGGCGACCGCGGATACCAATGTGAACTCGGTTTTGGGCGTCAGTCCCCTGACAACCACACGACCGCCGTCGAACATCCGGATAACCAACGTGGCATCGAACTGGCTCCTCGCCACGTCTGTCATCACCCCCAACTTCGGCGACTACATCGATGAGGCGTTCTCGACGACCGGGACGCCGCCATACGTGGGCAACACCCTGTACGTCGCTTGGAGCGATGGCAGGTTCGGTGTTCCCCAGCCATTCGAGGCGCATCGGCCCGGGTAACGCGGCAGGTAGCTGCACCGGAGCCGCGCGGCTGTAGCCGCGCGGCTCCGGCAATGGCGCCACTGACCGACTGGGCGGGCCGCTGGGACCTCCCCAAGATCGGTCCTGCTGCTCGCCGCGCACGCCGTGCTGGACATGTGGCGTCAGTCGACAATCGCCGGATACACCAGCGTCTTGAGCTGGCCGCGGAAGTTGAACGTGCCGGAGGGGAGGAGTTGGGTCATGAAGACGACAGTGAGGTCTTCGGCCGGGTCCACCCAGAAGATCGTCGAGGCGGCGCCGCCCCACATGTATTCGCCTTCAGAGCCGATGACCTGCGTAGCTTGCGGAGCCTTGGCAACCGCGACAGTCAGGCCGAAGCCCATGCCGGCGAATCCGACCTCGCCATATCCGCCAGGCAGCGCGAATGACTGCAGGTCGCCGTCCCCGGGCAGGTGGTTGGAAGCCATCAGCTCCACTGTCTTCCGGCCCAGAATGCGCATGCCGTCGAGCTCACCGCCGTTCAGCAGCATCTGGCAGAAGCGCAGGTAATCAGCTGTCGTGGAGACCAGCCCGCCGCCACCGGACAGGAACGAGGGTTGCTCGCGGTAACCACTGCGCTGCGGATCATCGACCAGGACGAGATTCTTCTTCGAATCGCGGCGGTAGCACGCCGCAAACCGGTCCACTTTCGCGTCAGGCACCATGAAGCCGGTGTCATCCATCGAGAGCGGCTCGAAGATCGTCTTCCTCAGGTAGTCGTCGAAGCGCTGTCCGGAGATGATCTCGACGAGCCGTCCGCACACATCGGTCGAGACTGAATAGAACCAGCGCGTGCCCGGATGGAACTCCAGGGGATAACCGGCGTAGCGCTCGATCATGCTCTGGAGGGTGGCGTTAGGACCCCGCCTTGACCCTGGCACGAAGCTCTCGGCCGGCTTGTCGTTGTCGGCCGAGAACAGCTCCTGCAAGGTGCGGCCCCCGCCGAAGCCCAGGCCGGACATGTGCATCAGCAGGTCGCGCATAGTCATCGGCGCCTGCGGGTCGACAAGCCGCTCCGAGCCGTCCTCGGTTCGCTCGCGAACCTTAAGATCGCGCCACTCCGGGATGAAGCGCGTCACCGGGTCGTTCAGCTGGAACATCGCCCGCTCATACAGCGACATCAGCGCGACACCGGTGATCGGCTTGGTCATCGAGTAGATGCGCCAGATCGTGTCCTCCTCGACCGGGGCGGACCGCTCACGATCCGCGACGCCGAAGGAGCGGAGGTATCCGACCTGGCCGTGACGGGCGACGGCCACCTGGCAGCCCGCGATTCGCCCGGGATCGATGTAGCGGGTCTGGATATGCCCCGTGATCCGTTCGAGTCGCTGCTCATCGAAGCCCGCGCCGGCTGGATTGACCTTCATGAACGTTCTCCCGTCGTCTACTGCAATGAATAATGCCCTTTGTCGCTGCCAGCACCAAGGTGGTCTTTCCGACCTCGACGGGTCGCCCGGTGGCGCACGTCATGCGGGCACGTCAGGCGCGGCGGGCGGTTACGAGCCAGGCGGCGGCCCGGGCCCATATTCCGTCGGTCTGCCGGCGCATTGCATACTCCCCGGCGATGGCCGCGAATGCTTGCTCGGCCAGCGCCTCGTCCTCAACGGCAGCCGCGAGGCTGCGAACGATGGACATGCCGCGGACGTAACTCATGACGTCAGCGACGTCTGATCCAAGCCAGGCGGGCTCATTGACAGCGTCGATCTCGACATTGGCCCAGCCACTGCCGGACAGCAGGTCCTTGATCTCTCCCGGATCGCCGAACAGGTCTGCGGCGGCCGGCCCGGGCAGCTGCGTGTAGGCACCGAACGCGTTGAGCGGGATCGCAAATATTTCGTTCTGCGGACCTTGCTGCCAGCACAAGAAGGCCAATCGCCCGCCGGCTGACAACGCGGCGGCGAGGCGCGCAAATGCCAGCGCCGGGTCCTCGAAGAACATGACCCCGAAGCTGCTGATCAGCACGTCGCACGAATCCCGGCGCAGCGGGCAGGTCTGGGCGTCGCCCTGCACGAACCGGACGTTCGTCACACCGGCCCGTCCGGCGATCCCCCGCGCTACTTCCAACATCAGGCCGGACAGATCCAGGCCGACAGCGAAGCCGCCGGGGGCGAACCCGGCGAATTCACCGCCGCCCGCGGCACGCCCGGCCCTGATTGTCGTCCCGCCGCAGCCGCAGCCAACATCCAGAATGCGTTCACCGGGCGAGATCCCGGCTGCGCTCAGCAGGTGCGGTATGAGGCGCCGATGCGCTGCCAGGAGCCGCTCGCGGTGAGCGATCCAGTACCGGCCGCTCTCGCCGTTCCAGCGCTGCGCCTGCGCCGCATTCGCTGTGCGATTCATCTCTGCCACGTTCTGCTAGGCGGAGGCGTGGCAGGACATCCGGCAGTAGCAAGATGAGGTAACGGGTACGTCCGCGTGGGCCGAAGCAATCGCGAGCTGACTCCCGATCACGGCGGCAAGCTCGTCTTTGCCCAGCCGGACCAGGCACTCGTGATAACCGTGCAGGCTCCACAGGTTGCCGGGGTGCTGGCAAGCACGCGCGAGAGTGTCGTCCAGCCCGAGATCAGCCCGGTACACCGCCTCGGCCTCGCCCATGCGGCCCTGTTCCAGCAGCAGCGCGCCGTAAGCGTGCCGGGCTGGCTGCATCCAGCCCCAAGGCTCGTCATACGCGAGGCCGTCGTCGAGCTCGACGGCGCGGCGCAGGTGCGCGAACGCCGTGTCGTACTCCGCCTTGCGGTAGCTGATCTCACCGTCGAGCATGGCAGCGGCGATCTTCAGGATGTCGGCGCAGGTGTTGTTGAACAGCATGCGCGACTCCGGGACGCGCGCCACGGCGGCGGCGAACTCCTCGCGGGCGTGCTCGGCGAGGCCGATGTTCCCGGTCGCTGCGTGCGCGACCGCGCGGGAGTACAAGATGATCGCGGTGGTCGCGCAATACAGCTCGCGATCGGCCGGCAGCGGCGTATCAATGATCTCCTGCCAGCGGCCGAACCGGATCAGCGCGTGCTGGCGCATGGGCACGAAGGCTTCCAGCAAATCTGCCATCGCCGGCCGGTCAACCCGCAGCAGGGCCTCCGGGATGTTCGCGGCCAGCTCCGCCGCCGTGTCGAGCGCAACCTCGGACTGGCCGAGGAACATCGCCCCGTAGATCTTGAAGTGATAGTTGTGCACCCGGTACAGGGTGTAGACGTTCATCGGGCCCGTGGCCGTCAGATACCGGTCGTCGGCGGCAATCGCCCGCGAGTTGGACGAGACGACCTGCCGGTAGTCGCCGCAGAGCACGTCCAGGTGCGTCGGCATATGCAGCAGGTGGCCAGCGTCCGGTACCAGTTCGCGTAGCAGCTCGCCCGCGGGCAGGGCGAGCTCCGGATGCGGCGACATCTCCATCAGGTGTATGTAGAAGTGCAACAGCCCTGGATGCTCGCGGCCCATGCCCGTGGCCAGGGCTCGCTCCAGCACAATTCTGGCCTCGCTGGTGCACGACGCCGCGGACGGCTCCCCGGAATCCTGGTCCCACAGAGCCCACGGCGCCAGGTTCATCAGCGCGTCGGCGAACAACGCCGCCACATCCAGGTCATCGGGATGCTCGCGGTACACCGCGCGCATGGCGTCGGCATAGGCCGCGCTCCATGGCGCGCAGTCCTCCGGCGGCTCTGCGGCCGGGAAGCGAGCCGACAGCGCCCGGACCAGCGCCCGCTCAGCCGGAAGGGCGACGGCGTCGCGCTGCGCCGCCTCCGCTAGCGCCGCATGGGCGCGCGCGACCGCTGTGGCCAGCGCCTGCCGGTCGAAGGCTTCCCACTGCGCGTTGTAGTTCGGTCCGACGGCGTAGGCCAGGCCCCAGTAGGCCATTACGCAATCCGCGTCGCTCTCGATCGCCTGCTCGAAGCAGCGGATCGCTTCCTCGTGGTTGAAGCCGTAGGCCCACACCAGGCCCCGGTTGAACCACGTCCGGGCCTGGTCCGAAGTCGCCGTTACCGACCGCTGGTAAGTCCCAAGATCGAAATAATCTGACATCGAACTCCGCCCCTGCGTCCGCTGGACCCAGCTCAGCATCGCCGCGTGGCGAACGTTTTGGCAATGCTTGCGTCCCGACTCAGCTATCTAGAGATATCCAGCGCACCTATGCTGGATATCCGGGGTACCCTTGCAGGGAGACTGGAGGTCGAGTTCATGGCAATGGTGAAGACACCGATCGAGATCGACCAAGATGCTCTGACGTTAGCCGCCGAGGTCCTGGGCACCAAGACCAAGAAGGACACTGTGAACACTGCCCTCCGCGAAGTAGGACAGCGGCTCGTTCGGTTGCGCGCGCTGGCAAGGCTCGGCGAGATGGCCGACCGTGGCGACTTCGACGACTACCTCGGAAACAAAGCTGCTTACCGCAAGTGACGCCCGCTCTGTACCTGATCGACACGTCAGGATTGTTCCGGATCCTTCAGGCTGAGTTGCGGAAAGCGTGGTCGGATCAGCTCGCGGCAGGAGTCATCGCTACGTGTCCGGTCGTCGAGTTGGAGTTCCTGTACTCAGCGCGGTCACTAGCCGATCGGCTCGAGAAGCAGCGACTGATGCAGGAGCTGTTCGGCTGGGTGTCGATGTACGAGCGCGCCTACGAACGCGCCATGGAAGTCCAGCAGCTACTGACCGAAGGCGGTGCCCATCGCTCAGCCGGGGCCGTCGACTTCCTCATCGCTGCCACTGCCGAACACGAACGGCTAACCGTACTATGCGACGATCATGACTATCTGACGGTTGCCACTGTCACGGGCCAGCCCGTCAAGCTCGTAACCGACATCTGAGCAGACGGTGCCCTCAGTCAGGTGGCGGGCAGCACCGCGACGCAGTCGATCTCCACCTTGAAGCCATGGAGGCTGACACCGACCGTCGTACGGGCCGGCAGCGGGTCGGGAAACCGTGCCGCATACGCCGCGTTCATCTCGGCGAAGTCAGCCATGTCGTTCAGGTACACGCCGCACCGCACCACGTCTGCCAGGCTGGCGCCAGCGGCATCCAGCACGGCGGTCATGTTCTCCAGGGCAACGATCGTCTGCTCTGCCGCCGTCTCGCCGACCACGACGCCATCCCTGGTCGGCACCTGGCCAGCTACGTAGAGAAACCGGCCTTCAGCGATGATGCCTGGAGAGTATGGGCCACCTGGCCGGCTACCGCCAACCGCCTGCTTCGACATGGGATTCCTCCGTCAACTATCGCTGCGAGCTTATGTCCGCGGAGCCCAACGTTAGCGGGCGCTTACCCGCCTGCCTCGTCGCGCCTGCCCATGCTGCGATACTGTCCGCAACTGTCCGCCGCGATAGGAGTGCTGTGATTTCTAACCCGAATCACGACGCGGATGAGGTACCCCCCGCCCCGGTTCGGAGCCGCGCCCGGGGCATAGACGAGCTCGACCGCAAGATCATTAAGATGCTGCAGGGTGACGGGCGGCTCTCCAACACCGAGGTCGCCAGGTCGCTGGACATCACCGAGACCACGGTTCGCAAGCGGATCGCCCGGCTGCTCGATGAGCGGCTTATCAGCATCGTCGCCGTGCCAACGCCGGAAGCAACCGGCATGACGCTGTCGGCCATCATGGGTGTATCCGCGGAGTTGCCGGCGATCCGCGAGGTTGCCAGCATCATCCGCACCTATCCAGAGGTCCGCTACGTGGGCCTGTCGGCAGGTCGCTACGACCTGATAGTCGAGGCATTCTTCGCTGACCAAGAGCACTTGCTCGAGTTCGTGACCGGCAAGCTAGGCAAGCTGTCCGGCATCACGAACCTCGAGACATCCATCATCCTCAAGGTCGTGAAGTTCTCCTACGAGTGGGAGATCGGCTAGCGACCAAAGGCCGGAGCAGGTCGCTGCGACGCGGTCATCCGCTGCGCGCCCAGACTCGCTGCTAGGTCGAGATTCGGCTCAATGAGCCGTCTTGCTGCAGTAATCACGCATCTTCACGCGCAAGTCATTGCGGGTTTCGAACTCAGCCCTTACCATCCGTTCATGGCGAAAACTTGACGCTTACTGGAGGCCCAAGTGGCTGACGACGTTTCCGTGGGTGATACTGCAGGCCACGCACTCAGTGACAACGACTACCTGCGTCGGCTCGGTGTCCAGCCCCGGTTCAAGCGCGCGCTAGGTTTCGTCACCGGCTCGCTGTTCGCCGTCGCCTTCCAGGGACCCGACTACCGGCGCGCTGCTCATCACGGGCGCAACGCTGGCGTTCGGCGGCCCCGCCTTCATCTGGGCGATCCCGATCATCTTCCTTTTCCAGCTCCTCGCTCGCACTTCGTCTGGGCCGAGCTAAGCTCGCACTACCCGCTGACCGGTGGGATCTATCAGTGGGGACGCCAGCTCGGCGGCGCGTTCGTCGGCTGGATGACCGGCCTGTTCTACGTCGTCGCGATCGTGCTGGTGATGCCCGCCGTCGGTTACCGCGATGAACATCGTGCTGTCTGGGCTGTTCTCCAGCATTCACCTTGACCCTCACCCACGAAGTGATCATTTCCATCGATCATGACCGTGATCGCGGCGGTGCTGATGGTCGACCAGCGTGCGCGTCGTGGCGATATTGAACAGCATTGGCGTCGCCCTGGAGATCCTTGTCCTGCTCATCGCAGCGATAGGGCTGCTGTTCCACCAGCACCAGTCGCTCTCGGTGCTCGGCCACACGGCGGGGTGCAAGGTCACGCCAGTTACCTCCTGGCCCTTCCTGGTCGTCGTCGCTCTTGTCGTCACCCAACTGGTCGGATTCGAGACAGCCGGTGCATTCGCCGAGGAAACCCAGCACCTCCCGGATCAAGCCGAGTCAGGCGATCATCGCCGGGCTTGTCGGGACCGCCCTCGTGCTGTTCATCTTCGACCTGGCGCTTGCTCCTGGCGCTTCCGAACGTCGGGACGGCCATGACCGACCCCAACCTGATCCCGGACGTGCTCACCGCCGACCTCGGGCTCCGGCTTCGCCAAGCTGTTCTTCGCAGGCGCACTGGTCTCGGTGCTCAGCACGGCTATCGCCACGCTGGCCACGATCGTGCGGATGATCTACGGCATGGCGCGCAACGAGCCAGCTCCCGGGCATCCAAGTTCCTGACCCGGCTGTCTGCCGCAGCACCGACGAGCCGCTCGGCACCATCGTGGTCGTCCGCGATCCTGTCGCTGCTCCCGCTCATCTTCATTAAGCGGATACGCGGTCCTCATCGCCGCGATCACGGCGCTGATCATCATTCCCTACATCCTGGTCCTCGGCTCGCTGCTGGTCCGCCGGCTGCAGGGCTGGCCGCACGCCCGGTCACAGTTCCGACCTGCGCCGGTGGGGCCTGCCGATCACGGTGGTGGCGCCTGATCTGGACAGCAGTGATCCTCTGGGACGCTGCCTGGCCCCGGGCGGCAACCAATCCCAGCCTGGGGCCGATGCCGGTGATCGAGTATCTGGCTATCGGAGTCATTGTTGTCGGCGTGGTGTGGTGGTTCGCCAGCCTGCGTGGCAAGGCCACTGAGGCTTCCGATCCCGCCGAGCCCGAGCTGAGTAATAAGTAGCGGTCCGGGCCCGGTTCGCACGGGTGCCGGACCGGCCGGACCGCGCGAGTCGCCGTCTGATCGGGAGCGTCGCAATGAACCTGGATGCAGCGCTGGCGGTCATCGCCGGGCTTCGACGGGACGGGCGTCGACCTCGGTGCGCGCACCAACGGTCTGGCCGGACTTCCCGATCGAGGAATACCAGCGGCGATACGCGCGGCTTGCGGCGCTGATGGACCGGGAGGGCTTCGATGCGCTCGTCCTGACTCAGGAGGAACCGGTCCGGTACCTGAGCGGCTACAACTCGGTCATCTGGGCGGTCGGGCGATGGCTGCCCACGGTCCTGGTGGCGACTCGCGATCCGCGAAACGCCGCACTGGTCGCATCTTCGTTCGACGCAGGCTGCGCCACCGGAACGTCCTGGGTCGGCACTATCGACACCTACGCCCGCGCGGAGGAAATCCCCGGGAAGGTTCGCGAGCATCTGTCAGCCGCCGACGCCAGCGGCCACCGGGTAGGCGTCGAATCAGGACCGGGCAGCTTCATGGCGCTGCCACAGCACCTGATTGGCGCGATCATCGGCAGCGGCCACGAGCCGGGGAACGGTGCCGACGACCGCTGGGCAGGAACGGAAGCCGCGACCAACGACAGCGGGCCGCGAGACTGCGGACGGCTGATCTCTGCGCTGCGCATGCTGAAAAGCCCGCTGGAGCTGGAGCGAATTCGCCGCTCTGTCACCGCGGCGGTGGCCGGGCTACCAGGCGGGCCTGGACGCAGCTAAACCTGGCATGACCGAGAAGGAACTCGTCGCGATCATTGGCAGCGACGATGTACCGCAGCGGAACCACGGCGGGCACCAAGCCGCTGTTCGTGAACTGCGTCTCCGGGCGGACGCGTTATCCGCTGGTCGACTCCCCGGCCTCCGACAACGTCGCATCGGCGACGGTGACATTGTGTTTGTCGACGGCGGCGGCGCCAGCGACGGCTACGTTTCCGACATCCTGCGGCTGATCGGGGTCGGGCAGGCTGCGCGACGAGGACCGCCGGTTTGCCGACGCCGCCGCCGACGCCACCGAGGCGATGATCAGCGCACTGCATCCGGGCCTGCGAGTATCCGAGCTCATCGGAGTGGCGGCGGCGCAGGTGGCTGCAGCAGGCATCGCCGAACAAATCGGCGAGATCGCCGGGCACGGCATCGGCCTTGAGCTCTGGGAACGCCCCCTGATCCGGCGAGCATGAGGACAGGGACGACGACGTGGCGCTGCGGCCTGGCATGGTGCTGTGCCTGGAGCCGATCCTCGCCCCGCCGCATCCCGATGGCGGACTCGCCGGCATCTTCGTCTTTGAGCAGCAGGTGCTGGTCACGCCGGCCGGCTGTGAGGTGCTGTCGGGAGATCTTCCGGCTCGGCTCCGGGAGGTCGGAGGCTGAATGCGCGCCCTGTACGTGAGCCCGATGGTCTACGGCGCCAACGCGGCGGTCGATGCGATCGGCCACGGGCTTGACAAGCGCGGCTCGCGGCGCGGGGCATCGAACTGCGCGTCTGCTCTACGCTGACTTTGCGGACGATAACTGGCGGATCTCACGGCGGAAGCGGCGGTGCGGGCAGCCGCCGACGCCGGATACGACGCCATCATCATCTGGATCATCGACCCGGTGATCCCGGCCGACGCGGTCGGATACGCGCGCGGCCGAGGCATTCCGGTGGTGAGCCTGGAGCGGCCGCGATTCCGCGTGGACGGCTCGGTCGTCTACCCGAACTTCAATCACGGGGTCTACATGAGCCGAGTACCTCGCGACGCTGGTGAGCCGCTGGCGGCCCGCGTCGGGGTCGTCGGCGGCCCGGATGTCGTCGACGACATCGAGCTCATGCTCGGCCTGCTGCACGGCATCGAGATATCCGGGCTCAGCCGGGTCAACGACCCGGAAGACCCAAGGTACAAGAACACCACCGACGTCGCTTCGGGAGGCAAGGAAAAGACGGCGAACCTGCTCGCCGACTTCGACAAGCTCGACGCGCTTATCCCGTTCAACGACGAGACGATGCTTGGCGCGGTCGAGGCTCTGCGCGAAGCCGGCCGACTCGGCGAAATGAAGATGGTGTCACGCAATGGCACCCCGGCCGCGGTCGAGCTGGTCCGCACGGGAGTGCATCACGGCACCTGGGATATCGATCCGCCCGGCATCGGCCAGACCGCTGCCGACCTTGTCGCCCGCTTGCTCGTCGAGCACGAGAACCTTGACGGGCTGTGCGTGGCCAGCCCTATCGGCAGGATGATCACGCCCGATCGGGCCGCCTCCTGGGTGCCGTGGCAGCAGCGCATTCCCTACAACCCGCTGCTACCCGGCCCTGGCGGATGACCCGCCTAACGGTCTGCGCTGGCTCCGGCCCGGCGGTCACGAGCTGTATGTTGCCGCGTAGGCCGCTGCCGCGGCGCTGAAGCACTCGACCGGCGCCCTGAGTATCCCGGCCCCGATCTGTCCGCCGTCCTTTCCGGCCAAGCCGCCGTCGATCACAGGCTGGATGCCGGAGCGAGCCACCTTGAAGACATCGATCCCCACCGGCGTGCCGCGGAAGCCGAAGTACGGGATCTTGAAGTCCGGGTGCTCGGCGACCGTGATGTCGTACATCAGCGAGTTCATGGCCACCATCTCTGCGGCTGAGCCGCCCTGGTAGGCCTGCAGCCCAAAGGCAGCGGCCTGCGCGAAGCCGCCGAGCCCAACGGTCTCGGTGATGTGGCTCTCGCCGCCGATCCACTGCACGTCCGCTTCGGTGAAACCGTCGAACAGCTTGCACGACACCTCGGGCAGCGGACCGAGGAACCACTCATTACCTAGCCCGCTGACCCGGATGGCGAAGTTGCGGCAGCTGATCGTCATCGCGGTGACGACGCTCGATGCCGGCACGTCGCGGGCGGCGTCGGCCATCGCCTTGGCGGCCGCCATTGACAGCCGCAGGAACGAGTAGTCGCTGGCGAAGAAGAAACGCAGCGCGGTGAGCGCGCGAACCTTGGAGGTGTCCACCGCGTACTCAACGAATTGGGGCGTGAGCTCCCTGATCAGCAAGGTTGTCGCCGCGCTATTCCGGCTGTGCAGCTCATCGCCCATCCGAAGCGCACGCCCGATGAGCGGCTTGAGCGCGATCCCGCCGCTGCCGCGGATGACCTGCTGCATGACGGGTGCCAGCTCGTCGCGCAGGAAGTCAAGGCCACGACGCACATCGTCGTTAAAGGAGCCATAGTTCAGCCGGTGCCGCGATTCGCCCTCGTAGAAGTTGCAGTAGGAATAGTTACCGCCGGCGGCATTTCGCACCACGAAGACCGGCATGGACGCGGTATAGATGCCGGCTACCGAGCCCACGCAGCCGTGATCATGAGTCGAGCCGAGCACGATGCCTCCGTCCCTCAGCCGGGCATCGGCATCGGCAGCGTCGGTGGCGAGGCCCTCGTAGACGGCCCCGCTGATCACCGCGCTCCGCTGGCCGCCGTAATAGCTGTCCCACGGCATCGGCGGACCCGAGGTGAGTATGAGGTTCGGCGCCATGCCGGGCACGGCCTCTGCGGCGGGCAGCACGTCAACCAGCATCGGTTCGGCGCCCGTCATCCGGCTGACTGCCTCGGTGTTGGCTGCGTGCCGCGCTGCATCGGCTACCGCCAGCCGGTCCGCTGCTGCGAGCGGCATCGCGCCGGCAGCGGACCTGTTACCTTCCTGCATGCTCGAGCCCTCCCGGATCACCACAGCCGCAGGTACCTGTCGAGCTCCCAGTGGCCGACCACGGTGCAGTACTCCTGCCACTCCTCGCGCTTGAGCTGCGCGTAGTGCGCATGCAGATCCGAGCCGAGCGTTTTCTGCACGAACTCGCTCTCCTCGAACGCCTGCACCGCATCGCCCAGCGTCCATGGCAGCCTGCTGACACCTAGGCGAGCCAGGTCCGGCTCGGACATCTTGTAGGTGTCGGTGTTCACCGGGTCGGGCACCTGCAGCTCGCGGCGGATGCCATCCAGTCCGGCGGCCAGCACTAGCGCGGCGCCGAGGTAGAAGTTCACCGCGCTGTCGGCGGAACGGACCTCCAGGCAGCGGCGGTTGATCGGCAGCCGGCACATGAGAGTGCGGTTGTTATACCCCCAGGCCCGGTAGACCGGGGCCCACGAGATCTCCTGCATGAGCCCGCGGGGCATCAGTCTCTTGTATGAGTTCACCGTCGGTGACAGCACCGCCATCAAGGCAGCGCCGTGCTGGAGGACCCCGGCGGTGAACTGATATGCCAACGAACCGTAGGCATTGCCGCGTGGCGCGGCCATCAGATCGGCGCTACCAGGCGCGGGCGGGCCGCCGTTACCTCCGTCGAAAACGTTCCGGCCAGTGCTGATGTCGGCCAGGCTGACGTTCAGGTGGGCACCAGACCCGAAGCCTTCCTGGAACGGCTTGGGCATGAACGAAGCGAAGCAGCCCAGGCTGCGTGCTACATGCTTGGCCATAAGCCGGAAGATCAGCATGCGGTCGGCCATCCGCACGACGTCGGTAAACCCGAAGTCGAACTCGTACTGGCCGTCGCCGCCCTCATGGTCAAACGAGTACACGTCCCAGCCGAGCTGGTTGATGTACTCGACCATGGGTTCCAGAAACGGATCCGCAAGCATCGTGGTCTCCAGGTCGTATCCGCGGGTCGGCAGGTTGGCCTGGTCCTCGCCGATCCACGGCTGGACGCCGGCATCGGTCTCGCGCAGCACGTAGACCTCTGGTTCCACGCCCATATTCATCCGGTAACCGAGCGCAGCCGCCTCGGCAACCTGAACTTGCAGCAGACGGCGAAAGTCGAACGGATACGGCTCGCCGTGGAACAACAGGTTGGCCGGAGCGACCGCGTACCGCCGGTCCCAGGGCAACACGGTTAGCTCCTCGAGGTCCGGGATGGCTGCGCACTCATCCTCGTTAGGCCCCAGATCGCCCATCCCGTCGAGCGCGCCGACTGTGTACAGCTCCGAACCGGCCGCTGCGTCAGCGAGGTGTCCCACCGGAACGCACTTGGATTTGGGCACGCCGTGCACATCGGTGTAGGCGCCGAAGAAGTACTTAACGCCCTGCGCCTGGAGCTGCTGCTGCAACTGCTCGATGTTCGTCACAGCGCTCCTTGCCTCGTGTCCGGCCGTCCGCCAGGTGCCGGTCCCGGTGCCCGACATCACCGATCCGGGGGCGTGCGCAGCTGGGGATGGCTGGAGCGTAAGTTCGGTCAGTTCGGATGTCAAGATCTTAAGACCAACATTGATCGAATATCGGCTTCAACGACATTCAAGGGAACGATATTCGACTGGTTGCCGCTTCGGGCGACCGCGCGCAAACCCCGGAACATGACCGAGTCACGTCGGAGGTGGCGGGGCGCGATACCAAGCCCAGGTCGTCGATACTGGAACATGATGGCCAGAACCCGAGCCGGAGATGGGCAGTCCACGCCGACCGACTCCGGTTGGCCTGCAGTGCTGACCGTCTCTGCGTACGGGGCCGCAATCATCGGGCTGGCTTACGCGCTGGTGAGCCTGTATTGGGCGCTAGGCGGGCACGCACTACTCAGCACGGTCGGCGGATATGCGGAGAACATCGCCCGCCGGGGCGGGGCAGTTGCGGTGCTGGTGGCGCTCGGCGCGACGCTGGCAAAGTTGGTTGGCGGTCTGCTCGCGCTGGCGTTGGTGCGTCCCTGGGGGCGGGCAGTCCCGCGCCGCTGGCTGCTCATCGGCTCGGCCGGGGTCAGCGTGCTGCTGGTGGTCTACGGTGGTTTGAGCGTGCTGCTTGGTTCCCTTGTTCTGGCAGACGCCATCCACCCGGCCGGAAGCGTTGACCGGACCGCGTTGCGCTGGCACGTCGGGGTCTGGGACATGTGGTTCCTGGTGTGGGGGATCTCGCTTGCGCTGGCCACCCTCGGCTATTGGCGCCAGCCGTCCAGCAGCGGCAAGCTCCGCAGCGACTGCATTGACTAGTGCGAGCCTACGGTCTGGCGCGGCAACCCCCCGGCATCGCCCGTCGCCAGTGCGTCGTTCCCTCCAGAGCCCGGAGGAAAGTCTTCATCGCGACGTTCCCCTCCGCGAGCCGGGTGGGCTTGCCACGCACCGTAAGTCGCCAGCCCCCCCAACGCGACTGCCGACATGGCCGGTGATCGACCTGCGGCCGATCACGATGACGATACAGTTCGAATGCCGCGAATGGATTGTCAGAAGGGAGACAACCTAGTCCCCCAAACTCGCACTCGGCGGCGACGCAGATGCCGCACGAAGTGGTCAGTACGCCGCCCGGCATCCCTTCCGGCAGAGCACTCGGAGCTTGAAAGAATCACCTCATTGGCGCACAGCAGAAGTAGGGGCCAGCGGTGAGTCCGCGGCCAGCACCATCCCGTCATGATGCGATCGCGCAAGGATTTCTGCGGGCGGCGACGCGGCTCATAGACGCTTATCTTGATGACCAGCCTCCTGATACACGACCCGCACGGCTGCGCTCGATCCGCTTTCCTGCCGCCCTGGACTGGCTGCGAACCGAGGACGTCATCCGGCTGGCCGCCACGGATGGTGCGGACGGAGCAAGCCGCAAGGCGTTCTTCAACCGCTGGCCGACACGTCAGGAATTCCTGCCCGACGCGCTCGTGTACGCGCTGGTCTACGAAGAGATCCCGGAGGACCCGAAGGAGCAAGCCCGGCGGATGCCCGACGACGCAGCAGCCGCTGCGCCGTTCTCAGAAGCCGTGCTGCGGATCTCCGACGACCTTCTCGACTCCCTCCGACGCCATCCCCGGAGCTACCTGACCCTTCACATCGGCCCATTGCTTGCCCAGCACCCGGCGCTGTGGGAGGCGTTGCTGCCATCAATGCGGGAGGGCATCCAGGTCTGGGCTGACGGCTACGCGGCACTGCTCACCGACCTCGGACTGGTCCTGCGACCCGAATGGACGCCGCACCGGCTCGCCCTCGCTCTGCAAGCCGCGCTGGACGGCTTCCTGCTCCGCTACCGCATCCAGCCCGACGACTATCTGACCTCCCGGTGGGAAGGCGCGGGGATCTTCGCCGACACCGTGCTCGCGATGGTGCTGGGCGTGATCGACGCCGAGCGCACCGGCGAGGACGGCAGGACGACCCTGGACCGTCTAGTCGCCCGTCCAGGATGACCGCCGTTCGCCCATGCGCGCACGGCGGGAGCTGGAATGCCCGGAAGAGCGTCTGGCGCCGGCGGAGCCGACAGGACTAGATTCGGCAAAAGTTCGTTCCCGGAGCTGGAGGGACAATGGCCGCTGTCGAAGCTATTCAGCCGGGCGACGGAACGCTCGTCGTTCGGGAAAAGGCCAAGCTCCGGAAGGTACTCGGCCGTTTCGATCTGGTCTTCTTCACTGCTTGCGCGATAGTCGGGCTGGACAGCGTGGCCGTGGCGGCCCAGGCCGGTGCTCAGGCGATCACCTGGCTGGTCATCTCGCTGGTGCTGTTCCTCATTCCGTACGGAATGCTGACGGCAGAGCTGGGCTCGACTTTCCCGGTGGAGGGCGGGCCGTATGAATGGGCCCGGTTGTCGTTCGGCCGCGCGGCCGGCGCGGTGACCTCCATCCTGTACTGGCTGTCGAACCCGCTCTGGGTCGGCGGATCGCTGACCGCGGCCACCATCGCCACACTGGATGCGTTTGTTGTCAAGAAGCCGCTTGGAACGGCGGCCGAGATCATCGTTGGCCTGGTGTTCACCTGGGTGACAGTCGGAATCGCGATCGTCGCGTTCCGGATCGGCAAGTGGGGCCCGAACATCGGGACGTTCGTGAAGATCGCGGTGGTGGTGATTTTCACGATTCTTTTCATCGTCTTCCTGGTCCAGCATGGCCGCCCGGCCGGAGCCTCGACCGCCGCGGACCTGAAGCCGTCGCTGAATGGTTTCCTCACCGCAATCGGGATCCTGGTATTCCTGTGGGTGGGCTTCGAGCTGGCCAACGGCGCATCGGAGGAGATGCACAACCCGAAGCGCGATGTGCCGAGGATGATCGTCGTGTCCGGCATTATCGCGGCAGTGCTGTATGGCCTGGTGATCCTCGGGATCGTGCTGGTGATCCCGAGCGCCCATCTGTCGGGAGTCAGCGGTTTTGTTAACGCCTACTCGTCGGTGGCAGGCGTCTTCCACTCCCATGCGCTGGACGTGCTATTCGCCGTGCTTGTCATCCTGACCCTGGTAGGCAGCGGTTCGGTGTGGCTGGAAGGCGCCGACCGCACGCAGGCCATTGCCGCACTTGACGGCGCTGCTCCAGCCTGGATGGGGCGCTTCACCCGCTACGGTACGCCGATCGCAGTGAACCTGTCCTCCGGCGTAATCGGCTCGCTGTTGTGCATCCTGGTATTCATCGCCGCGAACGGCAGCTTGAAGAGCTTCTTCGCGGTCATGCTCGCGCTGACCGTCTCGACGACGACGCTGAG
The DNA here is from genome assembly GCA_963787665.1 of uncultured Actinomycetota bacterium. Taxonomy (GTDB): domain Bacteria; phylum Actinomycetota; class Actinomycetes; order Streptosporangiales; family Streptosporangiaceae; genus JAJYUU01. Next base: position 652,089 of record CAWBDZ010000009.1, on the reverse strand, counting down.
TTACATCTTCATCTTCCCGGCTCTTACCATCCTGCGGCGCAAGTATCCGGACGCGCCCAGGCCGTACCGGGTACCCGGTGGGGCGATAGGTGCCTGGACAGCCGTGATCATCACCGAGGCGTTCGTCGTCGTCACGGTCATCACGCTGGTGTGGCCAGGCGCGATCAATGCGCTGTTCGGCTACTCGTATTCAGTGCAGTCAAGCTGGGGCGTCTCGCGTGTGTTCTTCGAGACGGTCACGCTGGGATCGCTCGTGGTCATGATCGCGCTCGGCCTGGTCTTCTGGGCACTCGGCGAGCGCAAGCGGCGCACTGGCCTGGTCGGCATCGCGCTACCGGACGAGGTCGTGGGTCAAAGCGCAAATCCCGGTCAGTAGCCGGGATGGACGGCTACGCCGTGCGCCGCATCCATCACGTCGGCATCACCGTGGCCCAGCTCGACCGGTCGCTTGTTTTTTATCGCGATTTGCTTGGGATGAGGGTCATAGAGCTCACCGACGATGAGGACGTGGGCGCCATCGTCGGACTGCCAGGCGGGCGCGCCCGCATCGCCGACCTGGATGCCGGGAACGGTCAGATCCTCGAATTGCTCGAGTACCTCTCGGCGACCGGAGACGGAGACGGCCGCGCGCACCGTCCAGACCTGGCCGGGACCTGTCATATCTCGCTTCAGGTGGACGATCTGACTGCGGCGCTCGCGCGCCTGGCAAGCGCCGGCTTCCCGCCGGTCGGCGCGCCAGCAAAGCTGGCTGGCGGCGGAGTGTGGCAGGACTGCACGGTCGTCTATCTTCGCGATGCCGATGGAGTGTTCGTCGAGCTCATCGAGGCAGGCGCAAGTGACTGACGATGCTGTTCAGGCACGGATCGACGAGTGCCTGTCAGTGCGTGACGGCCAGCTGTGGATCGAGGGCTGCGACACCGTGGAGCTCGCCGCACGCTTCGGCACGCCGGTCTATGTCGTATCAGAGAACCAGCTGCGCAGGAACGCCCGCCGGATCCTCCGCGCCTTCTCGAGCCAATGGCCCGGTCCGGTGCGGGTGCTCCCCTCGATCAAGGCCAACCACGTGCTCGCGCTGCGCCGCATCCTCACCAGTGAGGGCCTCGGCTGCGACACCTTCGGCGCCTCGGAGCTATGGGCAGCGCTGGCCTGTAGCGTCCCCCCGGACCTCATCTCCGTCAACGGCACCGGCAAGTCCGCTCAGCTCGTGGAGCAGGCAGTCGGGGCCGGCTGCCGGGTCACCCTCGACTCGCGCAGAGAGCTCGACCTGGCCATCGCGGCCGCGCGCAAGCACGGACGCCGGGCTCAGGTACGAGTCCGAGTACGGCCGGACCTGGCTGCCCTGGACCAGGTTGCCTCGGACTTCAGTGTCGAGGGCGACTCAATCACTGAGGTCTCGCGCCGCTACAAGGCCGGCATACCGATGAACGACGTGCTCCCGATGGGGGAACGGGCCCTGCAGTCGGACGACATCGAGCTCCTCGGGGTACATGCGCACTTCGCCCGGCACACCCGCAACCTGGACGCCTGGGCAGCAATGATGGACGCGTTCGGCGCCACCGTCGGCGCGTTGTCCGCTGCCTGGGGAGGCTGGCAGCCGCGAGAGCTGGACATCGGCGGCGGCTTTCCCACGAGCCGCGACCCGACTGGACGGGCAATCCCGCGGCTGGCGGCGCAGACCGGTCCAGCACCGCCGATCGAACGGTACGCCGAGGTGATCGCCTCGAGCCTCTCTCGGTCACTCACCGCGCATGGCATGGACTCGTCGGTCACGACCCTCGAGGTCGAGCCCGGCCGCGCCTGCTACGCCGACGTCGGCGTGCACCTCAGCCGCGTCATCAACATCAAGCGCGAGACTGCGCCATCCCCGCTTAATTTCGTCGAGCTCGACACGACTGAAATGTTCCTCGTTGACGTCCACCTCGAACACAATCGCTGGTCGCCGATGGTCGCGAACCGTGCAGCCGATCCGGCGACGATGGTGGCCGACCTCGTAGGCATGAGCTGCGGCTTCGACACGATCGTCCCGGATGCCGCGCTGCCCGAGCCAGAGCCAGGAGACGTCGTGGCCTTCCTTGACACCGGCGCGTACCAGGAAGCGTGCGCCAGTAACTTCAACGCGATGCCGCGCCCGGCTACCGTGCTCGTCCGGGACAATACCGCCACCGTCGTACGGCGCGCCGAGACGATCGAGGATGTCTTCCGCCGGGACGTGGACTGGCCATGAGCGGCGGACTAATCCAAGCAGCGATAGCCGCCTAGGCGCGGCCGAGCAGCCGGGCCGCGTTCGCCCCGATCAGTGCTTCCAGCACGTGCTCGCGCAGGCCGCCAGCCCGCCATTGAGCCAGAGCCTTGTCCATCGGGAACACCGGCCAGTCGGTGCCGTGCAGCACCTGCTGGCTGAGCAGGCTGTTCATGAACCGCTTCATGACCTCCCAGCCGGTACCCGGCTCGCAGACATAACGCGGCGCCAGGCCACCGAACTCGGCGTACACGTTCGGGTGCTTGCGCAAGACCGCCACCATCTCGGCCACCCAGGGCCAGCCCGCGTGGCAGGCGATCAGCACCAGGCCCGGAAAGTCGCAGGCCACCTGATCCAGCTGGATCGGCTGGTCGTTACGGATCGGGAAGCTGACCGTGTAGTTAATGCCGGTATGCAGGGCGACCTGCAGGCCTAGCTCGTCCGCCTTGGCGTAGACGGGATACAGCACCCGGTCATCGATCGCGATGCCGAAGAACGACGGCTGGATGGCCAGGCCCGTCAGTCCTAGCTCGGCGACGCGGCGGACCTGGGTCAGCGCCCGCGGGATCTTCACCGGGCTCATGGAGATCGTGCCGTACCCCGAGAACCGGTCCGGATGCTCGCTCACGACCTTGCCGACAGCCTCGTTGAGAGCGTCGGCGTCGTCGCCGTACTCGTACTCCGCGTGCACCACCGCGTGCGCGGTGCCGCTCGCGTCCATGTCTGCGATCAAGTCCGCCAGGGTCCGGTGGCGGTTCGCGGACAGGTCCAGCACCTTGTCGTACTGGTCCAGGTAGTCAGCTGGCAAATGTTCCTCCGGGCGCAGCTCAAGCGGCAGCCGGACCCTGAAATCGATGACCTGCGGCACCGGGCCTCCTAGACGGACGAGTTCACCAGCTCAGCTCTGCTGACCTGTCCCAGACACGGCCGGGATCGGCCGAGCGGTCCAGGCTCTCCTTCTTGACCCGCATCGAGGGGGTCCGGTCGAAATCCTCGGCGCGGTATTCGACATACCTGGGCACCTTGTAACGCGCCAGCTTCCCGGCGCAAAACGCGATCAGCTCCGCGGGCGGCACCGAGGCAGGCCCGAACCCGTTCCCCAGAAGAATGTGAACCTTGACTTCCTCGCCGAGCACCTCGTCAGCTACCGGGACAGCCGCGACCTCCAGCACACCAGGATGGGAACGCAGTACGGTCTCGACCTCGGCTGCAGCGATGTTCTCGCCTGCGCGCCGGATGACGTCCTTGATGCGACCGACGAAGTAGAGGTATCCCGCCGCGTCGCGACGGCCGAGGTCGCCGGTGTGCAGCCAGCCGTTGCGGAAGGTCTCAGCCGTCGCCTCCGGCCTGTTCAGGTAGCCGCGCATCAGCCCGGGCGCCCGCACAACGATCTCGCCAGGCTGGCCCTCAGCGCATTGGCTGCCGTCCGGGCCGACCACGCGAACGTCCGCGCCCGGGCATGGCACCCCGATGGAACCCGAGCCGATCATCTGCTCCGCCCGGTCGACCGGCATCGAGACGATCACGCCTGTCTCCGTCAGGCCGTAGGCCTCCACCCACGGCACGCCCCACCGGTCCACTAGCTCCCGGTGCAACGGCGCGGGAATGCCCACCTGGATCGACAGCCGCACTTTGTGCCGCCTGTCGTCAGCACTAGCTGGCGCCTTCAGCAGCAGGCTGGCAGTCGACGCGATCCCGAACAGCACCGTGACGTCATTGTCGCGGACAACTTGCCAGTACCGCGACACGCTGAACCGGCGCATGACGACCATCGAGGTTCCGGCATTGAGCGCTAGCAGCAGCATCCAGGGCGGATCGTTGTAGAAGAACTGCAAGCAGCAGATCATCCGATCGGTGCCGGTAAAACTGAACCGCTCAGCCATCAGTTCGGCGAACCGGATCCAGTAGTCGTGCCCGACAGCGCAGCCTTTCGGCGGACCGGTCGTGCCCGAGGTGTAGAAGATATTGGTCAGGTCGCCACGCGCCTGATCCGGGCGCCCGGGCAGGCCAGGTCCCGCGTAGCCGCTCAGCCCGCTCGGCTCGCCGTCTGTGGCCACGATGATCTCGGTCAGCTCCGGGCAGTCCGGCTGAAGCTCAGCGAACAGCGCCGCATACGCCGCGTCCACGACGGCGATCCGGGCGGCGGAGTCCCGCAGCACGTGACCGGCGTCATAGCTGCGTGCTGCCGGGTTGAGCGCGACGAGTATGCCGCGGCACGCGACCACCGCTAGCCAGGCAACCATGAACTCGGCGCGGTTCGGCATCATGACTGCGACCCGGTCGCCCGGACCGATCCGCGAGCGCAGGTAGCCGGCGAAGGACTCGGTCTCGGCCCACAGCCGGCCCCGGCTGACCCTGACGCCGTCCTCGAAGATCAGCGCCGGAACATCGGGATCAGCGCCGCACGCGTCCCGCACCACTTCGACCAGGTCCCGGTCCGGCGCAGCGCTGCCCCGCATGTCGGCCGGGCGGCGGTCAGGGATCGGCAACGTCACTCGTACCACTCCTGCGGCCCGAGCTTGACCGTGTCCTGCCAATGCAGGTCGTGGGTAACGATCAGCTTGGCGTCGTAGCGCCGCTGCATTTCCTCGATCTTCTCCCAGCTCTCGATGATCGCGTCCGGGCTCCAAAGCAGGCCGGGCAGGCAACGAGCCTGCATCTTGTCGCGGTCGTAGACCGCGTCGCCGGCCAGGATGTACGCCTGGTTGTCCAGCCGGACCAGCATCGACTGGTGACCCGGCGTGTGACCGGGGGTGGGAAAGATGACCAGGCGCCCGTCGTTGAAGATGTCGTGCTCGCCGCGCAACTGTTTCCAGTTCCGGACCGGGTCGAAGTCCTGCCGGACGTAGACGTCGCGCTGATACACCGGCGGCCAGTACGCGAAGCTAAGTTCGGCCTGCTGTACATACACGGCGGCGGCCTTCACGAACTCCAGGCCGCCGGCGTGGTCGTAGTGCAGGTGCGACTGGACGACGTGGCCGATGCCTTCGGCATCGACGCCGAGCGAGTCAAGCCGGGACCGGACGTCGTCGCCCGGGCTCATGACGATCTCGTAGAGGTCGGCTGCATCTCCGAGGCGGCTGCGCGGATCGTCGAGCAGGGCTGGGTGCGCGCCGCTGTCGAATAGCACCTCTCCGTCGGGGTGCTGGATCAAGTAGAAGAAGTAAGGCACGTGAATCGTTGACCCGCAGTCGGGATCGAACGGGTCGAACACCGAACGAAGCGTCTTCTCGCCGCCGCAGTGGAAGGCGAACATCCTCATGGTCGGTCCTCCGGTCCGGCTCGGGCTGGGTCAGTCGGCGGCGGCCTGCTGATCGTCGCGGTAGCGCGGTTTGCGCTTCTCGGCAAATGCCGTCAGCCCTTCGGCCTGGTCGGCAGTTTCGTCGACGCGGCTGTAATACTCCTGCATCAACCGGAAATGCTCGGGCGGCGACGCTGACAAGCCACTGCGAACCAGTTCCTTGGTCATGCGCACTGCCATCGGCCCGTTGCCGGCGATGACGCGTGCCAGCCGGTCGGCCTCGGCCTGCAGCTGGTCAGCCGGGACGACGCGGCTGACCAGGCCGATCCGCTCGGCGGTAGCGGCGTCGATGAACTCGCCGGTCAGCAGCATCTCCATGGCGTGCGACAGGGAGATGATCCGCGGAAGCTGGTAGGCGCCGAAGCCGTGCAGCAGGTTCCATTTCACCTCGGGCGTGCCGAAGACGGCATTGGACGATGCGATCCGGATGTCGCACACCAGCGCCAGCTCAAGGCCTCCGGCCAGCGCGTATCCGTTGATCGCGGCGATCAGCGGCTTGGAGGTCGTTGCGCCGAAGTCCCAGCGATCGGCCCGCCATGGTGTCCAGTGGCCAGAGTTGGCGGCGCCGGTGTGCATGAGCTTCAGGTCAGCGCCCGCAGTGAACGCCTTCTCTCCCGCACCGGTAACGATCCCGACGAAGATCTGCGGGTCGCGGTCGATCCGCTCGAAGGCTTCGGTGATCTCGGCGTAGGTGGCTGGGTCGAGGGCGTTCAGCACTTCCGGCCGGTTGATCGTGATCCTCGCGACGCCATCTGCGGACTCAAAGAGAATCGCCATCTAGCTGCCAGCCTCGCCAGACTCGGCAAGGGCCTCCTCGCGCTCGGTTTCGATGTCGCCCAGCAGCATTCCGGCCCGTTCCATCGCCTGCGGCCTGTTGCTCGCTAGCCAGCGAGCTATCAGGGCGCTGATCAGCAGGACGCCGACGGTGGCGTAAATGAACCAGCGAAGCGGCGCGGGCGGGTAGGGATGAATGTTGCCCCACAGCACCCAGATCATCGCGGCGACCGAGATAACCGGCAGCACTGCGTGCATGCCCCAGTTGAACTCGGAGCGGTAGTCACGCCACATGAAGCGTATAAGCCCGACGCTGATCAGCAGGTAGGCCGCGATGAAGAACAGCGTGGCGAAGTAGGACAGCCAGGACGCGAAGTTCAGCGCGCCGTAGATGGCGCCGAACATGATCGACGCGACCAGCGCCAGCGCGCCGGAGAACAGGCAGGCGATGTACGGCGACTGCCGAGAGTTCACCTGGCTGAAGACCGACGGCAGCAGGCCGTCGCGGCCCATCTTCCAGAAGATCCTGCTGACGGCGATGACGGTGACGATGTTCAGCGCCGTGAAGCTAGATATGACCGCCAGGTTCACGAACACGCTCAGCGTGCCGCTGCCGAACTTGTCCGCCAGCGTGTTGAACGGCGTGGCGGCGGTCGCGAGGGCCGTGACGTTCTTGGTGGAGACCCCGTAGCCGATGGTCACCGCGTAAGAGACGACCACGTAGAAGATGCCCACAACCAGTGTGGTGAGCATCACCGCCCGAGGTATCGTCCGCCGTGGCTCACGCGCCTCGTCACCGAGGGTGGTCGCGGACTCGAACCCGACGAACGCGAAGATCGTGTAGACCACGGCTGTGAGCAGGCCGCCCGAGCCCTTCAGGCTGTGGGCCGGGTTGAACGCCTGGATCGTGTTGCCGGCCGCCCCTCCCTTGACGATGATCACGAGCGAGAAGATCGTCAGGATCAGCAACTCGAAGCCCAGGCCGATCAGTCCGGTGCGCAGGGACGGCTTGACGCCGAGCACCCCAAGCGTCGTGGACACGATAATCAGCGCCGCCGAGAACACCCACCAAGCGATGTGGACGCCGGAGGCAGCCAGCAGCGACGACACGAAGTTCCCGAAGAAGTCGAGCTGGAACGGGAACAACAGTAAGTACGCGCCGAACAGCGCGACGCCGGTAACGAATCCGGTCTTTGGGCCGAACGTCCTGGTCAGGTAGGTGTAGAACGAGCCGGCGCTCGGCAGGCGCCGGGCGTACTCGCCGATGACCAGGGCGATGCAGACGCAGACCAGTAAGCCGATCAGGAATGCCAGCGGCGTGGCGGCACCGGAGTAACCCACGATGAATGCCAGTCCCGCCACCGAACCCGCAGCGGGCGCGATTAGCGCTGCCGACTGCGCGGTGACGGCGGGCAGCCCGATGGCGTGGCGTTCCAGATTGTGCTCATCCTGGCGAACTGACATCGGCGGCCTCCCTTGGGCCGGAGCCGGCGGCAATTGCCTTTGATGCTACCGATCGATCGATCGGACATCAATGGGTCAGACCTGTTCCGTGGCGGCGGCTTGGGTAGCGATGCGGCGACGGGTCAGCGCGCGGTGCCGGGCTCATCCGGCGAAGCGTCCGGCCGGGCGGCGCCGGCTCGTCGCAGCACTGCATCCACCAGCGCCAAGATCTCGCTCGTGGGCTTGCACCGCAACTCGGCCAGACGCACCGGATGCCCGTCCAGGCTGGCGCCAACCATGGCAAGCGCCAGGTCGGCGAAGCAGTCAGCGATCTGCGCGGGATGCTTAGGTCCACGGTCTGAGTACCAGCGGGCAACGCCGTTGCACATTTCCAGCAGCGCCAGCCGGGTGATGCGCGCGTCAGCGAAACTGAACACGCCGCTCCGCGCGCCGCGATCCAGCGTCTCGGCCCACAGTCGCTCGTAGCCGTCGCGCAGCTGCATGACCTTGGTAAATGCCGCATCAGACACCGCGCGAAGCTCGTCGTCGGCCACCAGTGACCGCTGAGCATCCAAGGTGTGGAAGCCCACGTGCGCGCGAACCAGCGCGGCCAGCTGGGCAGCCGGATCGTCGGCACCGTCCAGGGCCGCGTGCGCCGCCCTGGTCAGCTCGGTCATGCTCTCCACCATGAAAGCAACCAGCAGCTCGTCCTTGCTGCCCATGTAGTGGTAGAGCGCGGATGTCGACAAGCCAGCCCGGTCCGCGAGATCGCGAATGCCCGTTGCCTCGAATCCTTTAGCCGCGAACAGCTCCAGCGCGGCCTGCTCGATCCGCTGCCACGTCGACAGGTCCGCCGGATCCGTCGGCACCACTCTTCGCGCAACTGGCTGCCGTCGTGGCATGGCTCTCCGTCGAGTCGCTGGCTATCGATCGATCGAACTTAGCCAGTCTATCCGCGGACGCCCGGTGGCTCACGGCACGCCGGGACAACGAGCAGCTCAGGCGGCTGGGCGCGATTGTTGATACGCCGACTACTTAGACGATGCCGGAAGTGAGTAGGCATACAGCCTCCCGATGGTGCCGACGTTGATGTAGAGCACGCCGTTGACAACGGCCGCTGATCCGCCGCCAATGAAACCGGTGACTGCTCCCCAGAGCGGACGGCAGGTCTTCACACTCCGGGAGACAGAGCACTTCAACGATCCGGCCGCGCCATACCCGTAAGTCCCGCCGTTTGTCGACGAGAAGTACACCACGCCGTTTGCCACGGCCGGCGACGACAACGTCGCGTACCCGGACCCTCCGGTCGCCGACGTCCACAGCGGCTTGCACTTCCTCGCCTTCACGGTCCCGGAGCAGTTCTTCGACCCAGCGGCGCTGAAGGCGGACAGCGTGCCGTCTGCCGAGACCGTGTAGACCGTACCGTAGGCGACTGCGGGCGTCCCTCCGATGCTGTACGGGGTGCCTGCGGTCCAGAGCGGTGTGCACGTCTTCACCGCTGCCTTAGTCGAGCAATTAGTTTTCCCGCTGGCCGCGAATGCGTACAGCCGGGCATTCCACGAGTCGACGTAGACGGTCCCGTCAGCGACCGCAGGCGCCGAGTACGTCGGGCTGCTCGACGTGGCAGCCGTCCACAGCGGAGCACATACCTTCGGTGTGCCTGAGCACTTTGTCGACCCCGCGGCATCGAATGCATAGAGCGTCGCGTTGGCGATATAGATAACGCCGTTGGCGATTGCCGGCGAACCAGTGTTGCCGATGCTCTCGGGCAAGCCAGTGGTCGTCCACATCGGCACGCAGACCACCGGCGACCCCGAGCAGCCTTTCGACCCGGCCGCATCGAACGCGGACACGTACGCCCCGCCCGAGCGAAGGGGAAGGCCATCTCCGTATCCCGGCTGGCTGGCCACGCTCAGCTGGTGCCTCGGTGGCTGCTGTTCACCGTTGATCACGTGACGTTCGTCGCGGTTGGCACGGCCGCTCTGTTCGGCGCCATCACGGCGATGGCAGCCGGGCCAGACGGGCACGAGCGGTGGCCCAGGAGCCTCGGCTGCGGAGGAACTTGTCGCGGTTGCGAGCACGAACGCGGCGACCGTTGCGACCGTCAGCCAGCTGACGCTCGTCCCGAGCTTGCCTGCGCCGAGCTCAAAGCCATCGCGCTCGCGGTCACTATCGCGCTCGCGGTCGTCGCTGCCGCCGCCATCGCGAGCCATGCGCAATGCCACGGCGAGGACTGCGAGAGTCAGCCAGCCGAGCGACCCGGCGTGCACGTGAGCGACCAGCCACGGCCCGCTGCCGGTGACGGCGCCGACGCCTGCGCTGTTGCCGAGGAAGGCACTGACGAGCAGCATCGCGAGGGCGCCGAATAGCAGGATCCGCTCAGCTTGCGCCGCGGAGCGGAAAGCCTCATCCGGGGGCGTGCTCTGGCGCATGATCATGTCGCTGGCATGGGTTGCCGAGCGAGGTTTCCGTCGATGCACGCCTCCGGAATTCTCAAGGTCATCGATGACCGTGAACATACTGATCGACGCATGTCGTTGTCCGCAATGCCGGTGTTTCAGCGACACCAGTCCACCCTGGTAGATATGAGGGTCAAGAGCTCTCCGCGCGGGCAGGCGACTGTCCTACTGCTGTGCTACCATGGTGCGCATGGCCGTTCGGAAGAAGCGCTCCATCTCGATGCCGCCTGAGCTCGATGCCGACATCGCGGCCGCTGCTGCGCGAGAAGGCCTGAGCTACAGCGCCTGGCTAGCCGATACCGTGCGCAAGGAGTTCACCATCCGCGCGGGCCTGGCCGCGGTCAGCGAGTTCGAGCACGACCACGGTGCATTTACTGCGGCCGAGATCGCTGACGCCGACACATGGGCTGCGAAAGCGGTCCAGCCGACCAGCCGGGCCGGCGCTGCAATCGGCAACCGCTCTGCATGATGGGCGTCACGTACGACACTGGGGCACTCATTGCCGCGGACCGTGGCGAGCGCCGTATGTGGGCGCGGCACCGGGCGCTCTTGCTGCGGCGGGAAGTTCCGATCGTACCCGCTCCCGTCGTAGCGCAGTCCTGGCGCGGATCGAACCGCCAGGTCTTGCTGGCCCGGATGCTAGCGGGCTGCGAGGTCGAGGCGCTCGACGATGGCCAAGCCCGGTTGGTCGGAGCGCTGGCCGCTCGTGCCGCAACCAGCGACATCGTGGACGCCTGCGTCGTCGAAGGCGCGCTGCGCCGCGGCGATCTCGTGGTCAGCTCGGATGAAGGCGACCTGCAATCTATCGCTGCCGCTACCGGCGGCAGGCTTGCAGTCGACCATCCCTGATTCGCCTGCGGCACCCGGTGCCAGCGGGGGCGCCTGACCTAGCGCGCCCCCGCCGACAGGCGGATCAGAACTTGGACAGCACGTTGATGAAGCGCTGCCCGACGGAACCGAGCCCAGTCATGCTGTCGAACCCGGGACCAGTGGTGAGGGTCACGTTGCGCGTTGCGCAGTTGCCCGTGCCGTCACAGTAGGTCTCAGGGCCTTCGTAGTTGATGACCCTGAGGCTCACGACGTACCCATTCGTCGCATCGACCGAGTTCGCGTAATCCACCCGGATCACGGCCGCGGCGTTGGGATTGGCCGGCGGAAGGACATCGAAGAACGCCGTCGGCGAACTGATGTCGGCCTTGTACAGCGCCGGGTTGAGGAAGCCGAGCGGAATGCCTGCCACCTGGTTGACGTCAGCGATGACGCCGGCCAGGAGTGGTGAAGCAAGGCTTGTCCCGCCTTCCTTGAACTGGTCGTAGTACACGCCGTCCGGGAAGGTCTGCGTCAGGCCGATCAGCATTCCCGTGCTGGCATCGGCATCCATCGAGATGTCCGGTACGACTCGCAATGGCACCGGCCCGAACAGCGCCTCGTTGCGCAGAGCCAGGGCCGACGGTACGACAGGTGCCTGGTAATAGGGCTGGGTGTAGTTGTAACTCGTTCCGCCCCCGCCACCTACCTGATACGCGAGCTTGCCTAGCGGAGTAGTCGCAGACCCGCAGTTTGTTGTCGACGGTGGCGCGCAGAGCACCTGCTTGGCCGTTGACCAGCCGTACTCGGCCTGGCGGTTGTTCCTGGCGTCGATCTCAAGGGAAGTCCCGCCCACGGCCGTCACGAACGGACTGGTGGCCGGGTAGTTCGGAACCGCAAGACCGGAGATGGCGAAGTTGTCGCCGTCGTCCCCGCTCGAGAACAGGATGCTGACGCCGGTGGCGGCAGCGACCAGGAACGTGTTGTCGAACGCGGCCTTCGTGGCGGCATCCGTGAAGAGGTCACCGAGCGCGTCACCCCACGAGTTGCTGACCACGGAGGCGCCGCTGGTGATGGCTGTCTGCTCGGCGGCCAGCAGGCTCGTGTCCAGGCAGTCCTGCGCGCCGACGAAATTGATGTGCGCCCCGGGCGCCATCGAGTGCGAGGACTCGACGTCGAGGGCCGCCTCGGCGAACCAGCCACTGCCAGCGCACTCGCTCTGGTCGTCGACGAACGCCGGCGAGAAGTTGGTGAACTGGCTCGAACTGAGCGGGTGCGTCGGATCGTTCAGCCTGAAGTACAGCTGCGCGTCCGACAGCAGCGTGGGCGAATCGTATGCGTCGACAATTGCCAGCGTCGAGCCCGTGCCGTCGATCCCCTTGTGCACCCAGCTCGCGATTCTGTAGGCGCCGCGAAGCTGAGCCGGCTTGTAACCGCAGATGTCATACGGCAGCGGCGCGGTGTACGGCGCGTACAGCGAAGCCGAGTCTGCCGTGTCGGTCTTCTGGCCCCAGTACCTTGAGCACGGCTGCGGGTTCCGGAACCCGGCAGGCGGCGGCGGCTCCTGGTTCGGCTTGGCGACGTTGGCGGCCGAGCTTGCACCAGCGATGCCAGTGGTGGCCAGGTACTGGTTAACGCCGACCACGCCGGCGATGGTGGACGCCATCGAGGCCGGGATCGTCAGCGGACCGTTGGCGAGCTGGACCTTGTGACCGTTTACCTTGTAGTACCCGAGGCTGACGCCGAACGTGCGCTCAATCCGCGACGCTGTTCCGGTCGCAGGAATGTACAGGCGGTCCTTTGGCGCTGCCTTGACGGCAAAGTGGTTGCGCCGCAGCCACGAAACGGCCCGTGCTACCTCGGCCTTCGTCGGCCCGAAGCGCGATACCCATTGCGCGTCGGTCAGGTAATGGTGGAACTCCCGGGATCCGGGCGTTGACACTGCTCGAACGAGCGCTTTCGCACCCGAAGCGTTCCGGAGTGTCAGCAACAAATCGAATCTCACTCGGCTATTCCTGGCGACCGCGCCCGCGGGGTGGGCGCGCTCTACCGCCGGGACCGACGACCCTCGCAACGCGATGGTTTGCGGCCGCGGTGTCGTGGATGCACCGGCTACCGCTGCACCCGTTGCCACGAACGACACCGTTAGCCCAGCCGCAGCAGTTAGCGCTAACAATCGGGCAGGTTTCACTTGGTTCTCCTTCGTGCGTCATCGCTCCGAATCTCCCGCTTCCGCGGGCCCGAAACGGACGCTAGTGATGGCCGGCAGCGATGGCAACCGGAACGAGTAACGGCGTTTCGATCACGCATGCGGACATAAGCGGTCTACGGGTAATGTTTTGCAGCCGATCACGGAATTGCCACGATGAAAAGCGAACGAGCGCGGCCGTCCCCGGGGGGACGGCCGCGCTCGTTGCCGAAGGCGCTCGATCAGAACTTGCCGGCGATGAAGTACGGCACGACCGCCGACACGCCGTGCTGGTTGTGCCGCACCCTGATCGCAACCGTCAGCGCGCGCGTCTTCGGGTTGAACCACACCAGCGATATCCCGGGCGAGCAGCCGTTGATGCGCTCGACCATCAGCTTCGAGCTGGTGGCGTTCACGATCAGGCTGCTTGCCGAGCCCGGTACATTGACCTTCTGCTCGCGTCCGTGCGACAACTGGCGCCCGATCACAACGGCGCTGCAGGCAGAGTACCCGTTGACGTAAAGACCGCTCGACAGCTTCCAGGCGTTGAAGTCTCCCAGGTCGAAATTGTTATGGCGAGCCGGGGTGAGCGAGGTCGGCCTGGCGCCGCCCGACGGAACCAGCCACATCCGGGGACCAGGCTCACTGCCCACAAAGCAGCTCGCCAGGATCGTGCCCGCGCTCCACCACCGCACGGCGCTGCAGCCGTCCTTGACACCGGGAACGGGCAGGTTCTTGATGATGCCGCCCGCATTGCTGATCAGCTCGAGTCCGTGCAGCGAGCCGGCGGCAAGTTTCGCGCCGGCCGACTGGTAAGCAGTCCCGCCCAGGTAGGTGATGGTCGCCAATTTCTTCTGCAGCTGGCCAGCCAGGTTGTAGCGCTGCAGGCTGACCTTGCTGTGCAGGCCGTTGACCGTTCCCTTCTGCGCCAGGATGTTCAGACCGTCGGGCCTTGTGTAGCTCAACGCCACCACGCCCTTCGGCAGCGCGAAGCTGGTAACGGCACCGGTCCGCAGCTGCAGCTGATACACGTGCTCGCGCCCGTTCCCTCCTCCGAATTGAGGCTCCGAGGTGAACAGCGCACGCTTGACGTCACCCGACCAGCCCTGCAGGAACCACTGAGTCTGCTTGCTTCGGGCTGCCCAGGTGAACAGCGAGTACCGGCCGCCCCGCGGGTCAACCAGGTAGAGCGTCGACGGTCCGGCCTTGGGCTTAACGCCCTCGCCGCCCTGGCTGGCCGAGTACAGCGCCAGTGCCCAGCCCGGTCCGACCTTGCTCCACGGCACCGTGGCACGTGACCCGCTCTGGCCAGCGGCAAGCACATGGCTCGCGCGCCCGGCGTTGGCCGCCATCGCCGGCACCGTGAAGGCGACCGCCGCACCCGCGGCAGCTACCACCGCGGCGGCGCGGACGGCCCGGCGCCCATGAGTTCCAGTTCTGAATGCCATCGTTATCAACCTCGCTCGTAGGGGGCCTGATGCATCGGCAGCCTATGCCGGGCGATGATCGCAAGGGAGCCGACCAGCGAAACTCACAGCAACGGCTGTCAATGCATCATCATCGGCGCGGCATGCAGGCCCGGCGCCAGCCACGGCAGCCAGATGGCGGCTACGGCGAGGGCCAGCGCGCCCGCTCCGGCGAGCCGCCCAGCCGCAGGTCCCCACCTCCAGGTCTTCTCGATCAGCACGAGCGCTGCCAGACCGACCATGGCTGCGATGTTCATCACGCCTACGGCAATCAGGATGATCATCAGGCCCCAGCAACAGCCGAGGCAGTAGCCGCCGTTGTGGATGCCGACGCGCAGGTCACGAAATCTGCCGCGGAACGAGCCGTAGTGCAACAGCAACCCGATGGGCGACCGGCAATGCGCCAGGCAGCGATCCTTCAGGCTGCTGAACTGGTATGCGCCGCACACGGCGAAGATCGCAACGGCGGCGATGCGGGCCGCCCCTGGATGCTGCCCGGTCATCCAACCAGCCAGCCTGGCCAGCAAGTACGCAGGAAGGCCGACCGCCGCCCAGACCGCCAGGTAGCCGACTACCAGCCCGGCTACCCGGACGGTCCTGTTGGTGCGCACCGTCTTGGCGTACAGCGAAGCCGTGGGCGTCACCGAAGGGAGCATCATGGCTGCCATCATCAGCGTCCAAACCGCCACGAACGCGGCAAGGCCAAGCCCCATGGCGCCCGTCATCGCGGTCATGCCGCGAGCGATCCAGACCGTTGCCGTCCACGCGCCAGCAGCCAGGATCAGCAGGAGTGCTATCTCTACGGTCGCTTGCCCTGGCCGGAGTCGCGGACGCGAGGGTGCAACTCCCTCGGAGCTGCTCACCCTGCCCAGGAGAACGGCGCGGAAAAGCCGCTCTGTCCCTCGCGACCCCAGTCGATGCCGAACGTCGACAGGTGGGCCGCGTTAGCCGGGGCGACCGTCAGCGTGGTATTCGACGGATGAAACACGTTCGTGAGCTGAACAGGGTCGTGGCCCTCGATCGCGACGAAGTCCGCCACGCCGACGTCAACGGCATCTCCGATCCGGACATGATGCCCGCGACCGTCCTCGCTGTAGGTGATGGATGCCTTCTCCACGCCGAGGAGTTCGGTGATCAGCGGGGCGAGCATCCCCGGTGGCCCGCCGAGCTGTCCGGACACCACCGCCCCCAACTGCTCAGCCTGGCTGTCGGACGCGGCGTCATCCAGGTAGACGCCGACCCGCCAGTTGCCTTCGCTCATGACCGGCGGCGTGTCCAGGAAGAGCGCGAAGTTCAGGCCACTGACGTCGACGCCATCAATCTCGCCTGACTCGACGTGATATGCCAGCAGCGCCCGGCACCGGTCCAGCGTGGCCTTGGCCGTCAGCGCTGACCACGTACACGGGCAAACCGCATCGCACGAGCAGGACTCGAAGTAAGTCCCATCCAACCGCCAGGTCATAGACCCTCCCCTTTACCCCAATGGCCCTTCGACACAGGCTGGCGCAGCCGGTGATCGCGCGTCAAGGCGTTCGCCCCGTTCCGGAGTGTCGGCCGCCGGTTATCGGTGGGCGGAGCGCGGGTACGAAGGCACTACTGCCACCTTCCCGGTAAGGAGAACTGATGAGCTACGCCAGGCGGATGCTCGCCACCCAGCCGCCCGGCTTTGACGTCGACGACGGCGTGTTCGCCGCTGCTATCGACGCCATTAACGACTGCGCCCAGGCCTGCACGGCCGACGTCGACGCTGACCTGAGCGAGCACAATGTCGCCGAGATGATCACGTGCATCAGGCTTTGCCTGAACTGCACCGATGTCTGCACGGCTGCCGTTGGTGTCATCAGCCGCAGGGCGGCAGGCGACATGAGCGTCGCCAAACCGTTGCTCGAGGCTTGCGTGGCCATTTGCAAGACCTGCGGCGACGAGTGCGAGCGGCATGCCCAGATGCACGAGCACTGCCGGCTCTGCGCTGAGGCCTGCCTGCGCGCCGAGCAAGCCTGCCGCGAGCTCCTTAACGCCCTGGCGTAGGGAAACACTGCAACTGCCATGCATCCTCGGCTATGACGTGGCCGGACTGGTCGACGCCGTCGGGCTGCCGCTACGCGAGGCGGCACTAGCTCACAGGATCGCGGCAGGTGGACACGCGGGCGGCAAGATCGTACTCACCTCGACCGAATAGTCCGACCGCTCCGTCCGGCCATTTGCTGTGGATTTCCGCGTTTACCCGGTGTGGTCGTGTTCCGTAGCGTCGCGGTCACGAGCCCATGGTGGGCATCACTCCGGGAGGGACCTTGAAACGCATTTTTCCATTGGCAGCCGCGGCCACCGCTGCGGCGGCCGCAGTATCACTCACGCTGGCGGGCGGCGCATCCGAGGCGGCCAGCACGCCACAGCGCGCCGGCCTGCCCACGATCTCAGTTGCGATGAACGGCAACAAGATCGCTGTCAGCGGCACTCTGCAGTCGGGCGGCGTCCGCATCGTTTCTCATGTCACTCGCGAGGCTCAGGCCGAACCGATCCTCGTCCGGCTCGAGCCTGGTGTGACGGTGGGCCAGTTCTTCAAACTGGTGCAGGGACCGGCCGGTGCCGACCCGAACTACCTCGATGGATACGCGTCCATCGTCGTTGACGCGTTCGCGCACAAGGGATCCAGCTACGTGCAGACCGACCTGGCAGCCGGCCAGTACGTCGCTTTCGACGCGATCCGCAACAACCCGGCGACATGGCCGTTCACCACGTTCACCGTCAGCACCGCGAGCAGCCCGGCCAAGCTGCCGAAGCCGAAAGCGACGGTTTACGCGATCGAGTTCGGGTTCCGGGGAGCAAGCACGCTACGCGATGGCGAACTGGTCCAGTTCGCTAACCACGGCTTCCTGGTGCACATGATCACCTACGCGGTGGCGCGGAATCACGCGCAGGCCAAGGAGATCGCCCGGTTGCTGCACGAAGGCAAAGAAGGCAAGGCGCAGCGCCTTGCCGTCGGGTTCGGCAACTTCGCGGGGCCGCTCTCACATGGCGGACTCCAGCAACTAGTCGTCCACACCAGGCCCGGCTACATCGTCGTGGCCTGCTTCATGCAGACGCAGGACGGACGAGACCACGTCTTGCTCGGCATGGAGCGAGTCCTGCACATCGTCAAGTAACCGAGCGCGGTCAGGGGTCGTCGGACGTGGCCCGCCAGGAGGGGGGCGGGCCACGTCAGGCAGAGACGCTGCAGCGCACGCTGGGAGGGAAAGACAGATGAGCGACGTCATCCCGATCACCGGGAACTCGTTCGTCCGTGCAGGCAGTTGTGCCGCATCAGTCGCGCACCGGCCTGTGCCGGATGGCGGCAGACGGCTGCAGCTCGCACTTGCCGGCCTGTGGCTCCTTGACGGGGCGCTGCAATATCAGCCGGCCATGTTCACGCGCGCGTTCCCGCAGATGCTCGCCGGTGCGGCACGAGGTAACCCGGCGCTGGTCGCCGATCCGATGCGGTGGTCCGGTCGGCTCATTGATCATCATGTGGTCGTGATGAACGCCGCGTTCGCATTCATTCAGGTCGTCCTTGGCCTGGGAATCGCGTGGCGGCCGACTGCGAAGATCGCTCTGGGTGCATCGATCGCCTGGGCCGCGGGAGTGTGGTGGTTCGGCGAGGGCCTGGGCTCCGTACTGACCGGCGGAGCAAGCCCGGTCAGCGGCGCGCCAGGTGCCGCGATCCTCTATGCCTTGCTTGCCGTCCTGTTGTGGCCGGCCGTCAGGGATCATGATGCGCCGTTCATCGCAGGCCGCGCGGTGGGCGCACGCGTTGCCCGCGGCCTGTGGCTGATCCTGTGGGGCAGCATGGCCTGCATGGCTTTGCAGCCTGCGGAGCGAGCGCCGCAAGCCGTCAGCGGCCTGGTCTCGGCTGCGGCTGCCGGGCAGCCACAGTGGCTGGCTGTGGCCGAACGCCAGCTCGCCAGTCCGCTGAGTGATCATGGCCTGCTGGCATCGGTCATACTCGCAATCGCCTTTGTCCTCGTGGCAGCGACGGTATTCCTGCCAGCCGGGCCGGCGAGGGTAGGCATCATCGTGGCGCTCGTGATCTCCTCAGCAATCTGGGCTGCTGAAGGACTCGGCGGCATCTTTACCGGCTCGGGCACCGACCCGAACACCGGGCCGTTGCTCGCCCTGCTCGCGCTGGCCTACTGGCCCGCTCCCGCGCGCTACCTACGCCAGAATGCCCGCTGACAACTAGCACATATTCCGCGCGTAACCCGCGCCCAGCACACCTCGTCAACGGCCTTCTCACAGGCGAGGCAACGGAGATATCCAGCGCTCGCTCCCGCTCAGTCCGTCCGGATGATCACGCAGCACGCCCTGGATCAGGTCAACCAGAGCGGAGATCGCATCGGGGGTCCGAGTTCGCGACGAAGGGAGCAGGATCAGTCCTGCATGCACCCGGCCTTGCGCGAGCCACTCGGCCGCAATTGGGCGGAAATCCTTGATGTTGTTCGTTACTACCGCGCGACTCTGGCTGCTGGCGACTTCGAGGATGACTGTATCGCTGCGACCCACCAAGTCGGGACGCGCTGCGACGGCCTCGACGTCAAAGCCGGCGTTGCGGAGTAGCACGGCGATCTGCGGGGACAACTGCTCATCAAGTAGGGCTTTCACCCGCGCAGAGCCTGCTCGCCTGCAGCGGCGGCCGCGCGCCCCCGTTCGTATTCCGCTTCATTAAGCTCGATCTCTCGGTCAATCTCGTCCCGGTACTCGCCGTAGTAGGCGACCGCAGCCTCCACCAGGCCGGCGCTAGCAGGTACTCAGCGGCGAGCACGATTGACCCATCATTGTCGCGGATCGTGGCGATGACCTCCCAGACATCCAGGCCGCGACCTACCAGACTGGCGCGACGCCCGCTCGGCCCGTCTAGGAACTGGATCAGCGGATGCGCATCGTGCCGCAGCCCCTCCTCGACGTATCGCTGGGCCAGGGTGCGCTCGGGCAAGCCGGCCCGGCGTGCCCAGTCGGTGAGCCGCTGCCGCATGCCCGGCGCAAGGCGCAAGGTGTAGTGATCAGCCATAGCAATCTACTGTATCACCATGTACCACGCAGTGACACAGCGCTCGTAGTGACGGCCGCGTCGCATCACGGCGGTCACTTCCGCAGCAGCGGCAGCACCCGTTCGATGTGGGGAACAGCGGCCTCCCGGACGACGTAGCCGGTGATGCCGTACTCGGCGGCTTGCGCGGCCAGCTGGGCGGCCATCTGCTCGTACGTTCCGACGAGCAGGTAAGGCGTACCGGCGGCGGCGTCAGCTGATGCGCCGGGAATGCGTCCGGCGATCTCGCGAATCTTGGCTTTCCGATCGGTTGTTGGCTCCACGATCTGAACAAGTGCCTCGATGACGGGTGCCCGGCCGTACTGACGTGCCTCGTTAGCAATCAGCTGCAGCTGGCGGCGCAAGTCAGCGGCCGACAGGCGGACCTCGTGGTGGTGACCGTCAGGCAAGGTTTTACCGAGGCCAGTGAGCCCGACGATGTCGGCGTGGCGGGCCGCGGCACGCAACACGTCGGGGTGCCCGCCGCCGACCGCCAGCTGGACGCGGCCGAGCGCGGGCAGGCCGTCCAGCCTCGACCGGCGCAAAGTCAGGTACCTGCCCTCCAGAGTGACGGTCTCGCCGTTGAGCAGGGCAGCGACGGCCTCCACAAACTCGGCGAGGCGCCGGGCCCGGTCCTTCGGCGCAGGCCGGTGCCGTCCGACGTCTTCCCACTCGCGGGGGGTATGGCCGGCGCCGACGCCCAGCACCACGCGACCGGGAGCCAGCACGTCCAGCGAGGCTGCGTCCGCCGCGACGTGCACTGGCTCGCGGACGCCCGCCTGCGTCACGTAGGTGCCTAGCATCAGCGTCTTGGTCGTGGCCGCGGCGGCGCCCAGCGCTGGCCACGGCGAGGCACCCGAACCCGGATGGTCGCCCATCACCAGCCGCTGAAAGCCCGCTGCCTCCAAGCGCCGGGCCAGCCGCAGCCACGAGGCAAGATCAGCTGGTTCGGCCTGCACGCTGACCGCAATCTCGGTCACTAGGCAAACCTGCCTGCAGCCGGGCCCTCGGGCAACCCGTTCGGCAGTTAGCGAACGCGAGCACCAGGCAGTGACTTGGAACCGGTCAGCCGCCGGCTGCGCCAGTCATGCCCCGCAATGCGTCGTCGAGGCCGTCCTGGTTTGCCGTTGGTGACTGCGAGCCGCGCCGGATGCCGCGCGCGATCCGGTCAGCGAAGTAGATCGCGTTTGCCATCCAGCGAGCCCGGATGAAGCAGGGCAGGTGCTCGAGCTGCGCGCTGATCTGCGGCGTAACTTCGCGGTAGCCATCAGCGAACCATTGCGCCGCGCTGGGCCCGGCGGCGTCGGTAGTCACCGCGAAGCATGCCAGATCGTACAGTCGAGGCCCGCGCAGAGTGGTGGCCCAGTCGATCAGCGCATCCTGGTCCGGGTCTGTCGGGTGGAGGCGGAAGGCGTCGGGGCCGGGATCGGCGTGGATCAGACCGACCGGCAGGCGGTACTCCCGGGCGGTCTGGACGGCGTCGCGCCAGGCGCGGCGGGCGGCGTCCCCGACCTCTGCTGGCATCGCGATCGTGTCAAAGCATCGCGGCACCCATTCCCACGGCCACCGATCGCGCGAGTCGTCGGTTGCCGGATACTCCTGGAGGATGCGGTGAGCACGTGCCAGCAGCCTTCCGGCCCGGCGAACCTGGGCTGGATTGGACACATCCGGCGGCCCTCCGGGCATGTACCTCAGCAGAGCGAGTTCTCCGCCAGGAACGGCCGCGGTCAGGTTGCCGTCGCGGGCTCGGGCCGGTGGCCCGCACGCCAGGCCGCGCGCGGCGGCGAACTCGGCCACCCGCAAGCTGCCGGCCAGCGCTCCCGCGTCCTGCGCGTCAACTAGCTTGGCCACATACGGTCCGGCGAATGTCCGGACCAGCCAGGTGCGGGAGTTCCATCCGCCGCCGATCGGGGTAACGGATTCGATGCGCTCGGGCCAGGCGCTAAGCGCTGCCGCCATCTCGCGGGTCCGCGTCACCGCGACAGGATAATCGCCGCCCGATACCGTGACGGCATGGCATCCACGCAGAAGATCGAGGCATTCCTTGCCGAGCCGCGCAACGTTGTGCTGGCCGGGATCCGCCGCGACGGCCGCCCGCACCTCAGCCCCAACTGGTTCTACTGGGACGGCGAACGGTTCTACGTCTCGACCACCAGGAACCGGGCGAAGTACGCGATCTTCCACCGCGACCCACGTGCACAGCTGCTCATCGACGATCCGACCGCCTTCCGCGCGGTGCTGGTACCCGCTACCGTCGAGATCCGCGAGGATATCGCAGCCGAGCTGCCGCGTTTTCGTGCCATCAGGCAGAAGCACGGCATGCGGGTGCTGGACGACCAGGAGCATCTGCGGTCGCTGACCGAAGAGGGCCGTGTCCTGCTGGCCATCACGCCCGACACGTCGCCGGCGAGCTGGACAAGCTGGGGCCTGGACTGACGGTAGCTGCCGGGACGACGCAGCATCGGGTCGCAGCCTGCCAATCTAGGGCTCCACGTCCTCGACGAGGCAAACGGGCCGCGAATAGATTTGACGGCATGACGAGCGATGGCCAGGTCAGTTCGGCGATGCGCCGACCGGACGTGGTCTACGGACTGCCGGATAACCTGCATGCCGCCCTCGCAGACGGACATCGCGCGCTGTACACCGATGGCGATCTTCTCGCCAGCCGGCAGAGCTTCGAGCATGCATACCAACTGGCGGAGCTCGGCGCGGACGCAGAGGCGATGGCCACCTCGGCGCTCGGCCTAGCCGGCCTGTGGGTCAGCGAGCGCCGCACGGCGACGGGCGCGGTGATGCTACGGGCGAGGCTCGAGCAATGCCTGTCGCTGCTCGAGCAGAACTCGCCGCTGGCACTGCGCATCCGGATCAGGCTCGCCGCTGAGGCTGACTACGTACGGAGCGAGCAGGGCGCCATCCTCGCAGCGCTCAGCGAGGCCAGGGCCGCGAACGACCCGGTTTCGCTGGCGGATGCACTGAGCCTTGCCCATCACTGCATGCTCGGACCGGACGGCGTAATCGCCCGGCGAGAGCTCGCTGTGGAGTTAATCAGGACAAGCCTAAGCACGCAGCGCCGTAGCGACCGGCTGGTCGGACTGCTCTGGCACACAGTAGACGCATACTCCGCGGGTGATCCGCACTCCGGGCGGCTACTTGGCGAACTGCGCGACCTCCTCAGCGAGCGCGGCAACCGGGCGGTCGGCTTCATGGTCAGCGCCATCGAGGTCATGCTGGCTATTCGCGCGGGCCGCCTAGACGATGCCGTGTCGCTGGCAAGCCGCTGCGCCGAGAGCGGGGCAACTGCCGGCGACATCGACAGTGAGTGGTGGCCCGCTGCTCAGCTCGTGACGATCCGGTGGTATCAGGGCCGTCTCGTCGAATTGCTGCCCACGCTGACTGAGCGTGTCCACTCGCCAGCGCTCAGCGCCGTGGACGAGTCGGCTGTCGCGGCACTCGCTGTCGCGGCAGCCTTGAGCGGCGATGCGCGCACGACCGCCAGCTGCCTGGCAAGGCTGCAGGGCAACGGCCTAGCCGGCCTGCCGCGGTCGAGCAGCTGGCTGGTAACCATGAACGGCATCGTCGAGGCGGCAAACCTGATCGGCGACGTTGAGGTCGCTGCCGATGCGTACGATCTGCTGCGCCCGCATGGGCGCCTGCCGATGGTTGGCGGCCCGGGCGTGACGTGTTTTGGCTCGACGCAGCACGCGCTGGGAGTCGCCTCCCTCACCTCGGACCACCTCGACCGGGCTATCGAGCATTTCCGCAGCGCCGTCCGGCACAATCTCGCTCTTGCGCACTGGCCCGCCGTGGTCTGCTCCAGGCTGCGGCTCGCCGAAGCGCTCACGCTCCGCGGCCATGCAGGTGACGTCCATCATGCGGAACGGGAACGGGTTGCCGCGACCAGCGACGCCCGAGCCCTCGGCATCGGCGACCCGCAGGGCGGTGGCCCGCATGGCCACGGCCTGCACAGTGACGGCCAGCCCAGCCACAGCCAGCCCAGCTATGCCCGGCACACGCGCGCCGGTTCCGGTGGTGACAGCCGGGCCGAGTTCCGCCGAGCGGGGCGCCAATGGCGGATCATCTTGCAGGAACGCAGCGTGCTCGTCGCGGACAGCATTGGCATGCTGCATCTGGCCGTCCTGACGGCCAACCCACGCCAGGACATTCCCGCAGCTGATCTCGTGGCGGGAGTTGCTGCCCTGCGTGGATCGGCCGCCGACGTCGGCACCGGGCAGCCAGTCCTGGATGAGCAAGCGATCGCGGAGTATCGCCGCCGCCTCGCACAACTCGACACCGAGATGGCAGCAGTCGGTTCTGCGGGCAACCTCGATCATGCGGCGCGTGCCCGGGCCGAGCGCGAGTGGCTCGCCGGGCAGCTGGCCAGCGCTGCCGGACTCGCCGGGCGCACCCGCTCGTTCCCCGATGTCGGCGAGCGCGCCCGCGTCGCGGCAGGCAAGGCAATCCGCCGGGCAGTCGCCCGGATCACCGATGTAGACCCGGTAATCGGGGCGCACTTGCGCCAGGCAGTACGTACCGGCACTCGCTGCTCTTACTGGCCAGGCTGAGCATTGGCTGCGCGGCGCTGACCTGGACCGCCGGTCAGCGCGCCCTCCGCGCAGGAACCCGTGCAAGTGACGCACACGCGGATGGAACGGCGCGGCACGCGATGGACCGCCAGTAAACGTGAGGCCACACCGACCGCTGACGGCATCGCCGCGCGGCCTGACGTGACCACAGGCCGGGCACCCGTGAGGTTACCGGCATTTTCCACACGGGAGGGAAGATGAACGATTCTCGATTCTCGGGCGGCCTTCGGGCAGGCCTGTCCGGCCGAGGCTACCGAAGGGGCGCTGCCCTGGCGTTGGCGGCGACGGCCGCGGTAGCACTGATTGGCGCCGGGTTGGCCCCCGCCATGGCCAGCACGCCGCCATCCATGACCGCCAACCATGGCTCCGTCAACATCGCTATCCAGGGTCCGAAGAACAGCTTGAAGTTCTACTGGGCTGTCAACGGCAGCCAGACCTGGCATGCCGAGACCGTCGCGGGCGCCAACACCACGTACTCCGCGCCGTCAATGACGGTCAACGGCAACTCGGTCAACATCGCTGCCATGGGCCCGCATCACAAGCTGCGGTTCTACTGGGCCGTCAACGGCACCCCAACCTGGCACGCCGAAACGGTCGCGGGCGCCAACACCACGTTCTCCGCCCCCTCGATGACGGTCAACGGCAACTCGGTCAACATCGCCGCCACGGGGCCGAGCAACCGGCTGAAGTTCTACTGGGCTGTCAACGGCACCCCGACCTGGCACCCCGAGACCGTCGCCGGCGCCAACACCACGTACTCCGCGCCATCGATGACCGCGAATCACGGCTCGGTGAACATCAGCGCGGTCGGCCAGAAGAACAGGCTGAAGTTCTACTGGGCCGTCAACGGCACCCCGACCTGGCACCCCGAGACGGTCGCAGGCAAAGGCACCACCTACTCGGCCCCCTCGATGACCGTCAACGGCAACTCGGTGAACATCAGCGCGGTCGGCCAGAAGAACAGGCTGAAGTTCTACTGGGCCGTCAACGGCACCCCGACCTGGCACCCCGAGACGGTCGCAGGCAAAGGCACCACCTACTCGGCCCCCTCGATGACCGTCAACGGCAACTCGGTGAACATCAGCGCGGTCGGCCAGAAGAACAGGCTGAAGTTCTACTGGGCCGTCAACGGCACCCCGACCTGGCACCCCGAGACGGTCGCAGGCAAAGGCACCACCTACTCGGCCCCCTCGATGACCGTCAACGGCAACTCGGTGAACATCAGCGCGGTCGGCCAGAAGAACAGGCTGAAGTTCTACTGGGCCGTCAACGGCACCCCGACCTGGCACCCCGAAACGGTGGCAGGAAAGGGCAGCGTGCGGTAGCTCATCCACCGACAGCGCCCGGCGCACGCTACTGTGCGCCGGGCGCGCGGCATCGGCTACGCCATGCCGGGCGCAGTGACCAGACGGTATTCCGCGGCGATCCGCGCGGTGCCCGCAGGATCTACCTGGAGTCCATAGGCGTCGTTGAGAGCAGCGACCGCGTCGCGGTCGGGCGCCTGACCGCTCACCAGGGCGGCCAGCTCGACGAAGAACTGATCAAACCCGGCCGGCGAGATGATCTCCAACAGCCTGCCCGGCTGGTCGGCCGCGTTCCAGAACGTGTGCCACACATCGCGCGGTTTGTAGACGAGGTCACCGGGCGTGGCAAAGGACACGTTCCCGTCCTGCCAGAAGCCCCACTCGCCGTCCAGGATGAACGAATACTCATCCTCGCGACTATGCATGTGCAGCGGAGCGGCCATGCCACGCGGCACGATCGGATGCTCAAGCAGCGAGAACCGGCCAGCCGAGGGCTCGCCGTTCATGATGAACCGCGCACCGACCGGGCCGAGGTCGCCGGTCGAAGTTTCCGCTGCCCGCACCACCGGACTGCTCAGGCTCGGGTTCATGAATGTCACTGCGTCCTCCTCCTCCGGCAGTGGTTACCAGGCTTGATCCTGCGCCCAAACGCCTGCGCCCGCGACTTACCACGGCTAACGCGGCCACAAGCGTCACAAAGCGGGCGCCAGTTGCCGCCGCAGCCGTGGTAAGTCGGGCCAGAATACGTCGCCAGCGGCCGCGCAGGACGACTGAAGCGCGGCGCAAGCGAGCCTAACCCGGCGGAACGTCAGCTGGGACGACCCGGAGCCTGGCGCCGTTCGATCGCAGCAAGCCGGAGCTCGAGCTGGTCGATCCGGTGCCGGAGGATCTCCAGCTGTGCTTCGTCGGCGAGCCGCCGCTGCGCGGTATGCCGAAGCCGCGCCGAGGCCTCGGCCCGTGCGGAGACTAGCGCGAGCGGAACCAATCGCTGCGGCCCATGCGGCCCGTCGACGAGCCGGGACGGGATCTGCCCGGTGCGGTACCAGGTGCGCAGCGCCGCCCGGGACGCGCCCGTGTCGGTGGCCGCTCGTTCCAGTGTCACCCAGTCCGAGCCCTCGAGCTGGGCAGTCAACTCCACTTCAACTTCCCAGTCGTCGAGCCGGTCGTCCCAGTCCATGAGCCTCCGATCCGCCAAAATCAACGAGCTGCCTGCCCTATTAATAGCATGGTATTGACTGGGTGCGCGTGATGCTAGACGGTAGTCTCATGTTCGAGCGATTCACCAACCGTGCCAGGCATGTGGTCGTGCTCGCCCAGGAGGAAGCCCGACTGCTGCACCACAACTACATCGGCACCGAGCACATCCTGCTCGGTCTCCTCGGCGAGCCAGAGGGGGTAGCGGCCCAGGCACTCGACCGCTTCGGGCTTTCGCTTGAAGGCACCCGCGAAGAGGTCAAAGGCATTGTCGGAACCGGGAAGGGCCCCATCAGCGGGCACATTCCGTTCACCCCGAGGGCGAAGAAAACTCTCGAACTTGCGCTTCGCGAGGCCCTGCAACTGCACCACAACTACATCGGAACCGAGCACATCCTTCTTGGCCTGATACAGGAAGGCGAGGGCGTCGCCGCGCAAGTCCTGAAGCAGCACTCCCCCGACCTCATGCCCATCCGCATGGCAGTGCTCGACGTAGTATCTGCCGGATCGACCGACCTGGGAACGCGCGGCCGCGGCTGGCTACGCCGGCGCTTCGGGGCCGCACCCGGCGAGTCGGCCGAGCCTGGCGAGTCGGCGGAACTGCGCACCACGCCGGCCGCCGACACCAGCCTGACCGAGGCAGCCCGTCTGGCCGGGAGTCAGCCGGTCGGCTCGCACCATCTGCTGCTCGCCGCACTCGGCGACCCGGATACTGCCGCGGCTCGGGCGCTCGCCGCACTCGGCGTTGACCTGGATCAGGCTAAGGACGCACTCCGCAACGCTGCCGTCATCGGCACCAGTGACGAGCCACCAGAGGAAGCAGGGCGGCGGCAGATGCTGATTCGCGTCACCGAGTCCCAGCTCACCATCGAGGCGACCGATCCAGTCATCGTTGACCGGGGCCGTGCCGCGCTCGAGGCGCTGGGCGACAAAGCCGATCCTCCCGGCGCCATCCGCGGAGACCTGCCGATCAGCGCCAGCCTCAGCAACGTCTGGCAATCGCTGCATGACAGCCTCGGCGTCATCCGCGCACGCGCGACGTTGCCTGCGGACTCCCCGCCGCTGCCCAGCGACCCGGACAAGCCCGGCAAGCCAGGAAACGAGGCCGCCTAGAACCGCCGCGCCAGCGTCAGGCCGAAGTCGCCGTCCACGTCAGTCCAGAACCGGACTGTCTCCAGGCCTGCCGCAGTGAGCTCAGCCCGCAGTCGCTTCGGCCGGAACTTCGCCGAGATCTCGGTGCGCATCTCCTCCCCCGCAGCGAAGGAGACGGTGAGGCCGAGCTCGGCGATCCGGACCTGCTGTTCGCGAGCCGAACGGAGCCGCATCTCGATCCACTCGTTCGCGGCGTCCCATACCGCGACGTGCTGGAACTGCGAGGTGTCAAAGTCCGCCGCGAGCTCGCGGTTGACCACCACCAGCACGTTGCGGTTGAACTCCGCGGTGACGCCGGCCGCGTCGTCATAGGCGCGCAGCAGCCTGCGGGTGTCCTTGACCAGGTCCGTCCCGAGCAGGAAGGTGTCGCCGGGCCGCAGCGCGGTAGCGACCTGACGGAGGAACCGCGCCCGCGCGACCGGCTCGAGGTTGCCGATTGTCGAGCCGATGAACACGATCATCCGGCGCCCGCCCGGCGGGATCGCCCCCAGGTCCCGTTCGAAGTCGCCGACAAACGGTGCGATCCACAAGCCCGGGTACCTGACCGCGAGCGTATCCGTCGCCTCGGTCAGCACATTCGGGTCGACATCGAGGGGAACGAACTCCTGCAGGGTGCCGACGTCCAGCAGGGCGCGCAGCAGCAGGGCTGTCTTCGCGGAGGTGCCGCTGCCCAGTTCGACCAGTGACTCACAGCGCGACAGCTCGGCGATCTGTTCGGCGCGCTCAGCCAGGATCGATGTCTCGGCCCTGGTCAGGTAATACTCCGGCAGCCGGGTGATCTCGTCGAACAGCTCGCTGCCGCGCTCGTCGTAGAAGTACTTCGGCGGCAAGCTCTTTGGCGTCGCGGTCAGGCCCGCCCGGACGTCCGCGCGCAGCGCATCGTGGTACCGGCCGGGATGTGCCTGGACGCGGTTCTCCATTGGCATCGGTCATGCCTCCAGATCGGTGATGGTCACCCTGTTGTCACTGACCTCGACCAGGTGGTGGTCGGGTACGTCGGCCCAGCGCGGGTCGTCGTCGTACGGCTCGCTCGCGACGACCACGCCGTCGCCGGTCTCCAGCACGCTGAGGGTGTTGTGCCACCGCGTCGCCAGGATCTGCTGGCCGTCGGCGAGCAGCAGGTTCAGCCGCGCGCCGGGATCGCGCTTGCCGACGTCGGCGACGAACTCACCGACGCGTTCCGGGCCGAACTCGAACAGATGCGCCGCGAGCTGCGCGGAGTCACACATGGACTCGGCCGCCGGATGCGGGCCAAGCAGGGCGGCGTCGACGACGCCGTTGTGCGACAGCAGCCACCGCCCGTGCTGGAACGGCGCGGCCGCCGTCTCGTCCAGCGGCATCCCCGCCGTTGCCGACCGCACTGCCGCCAGCACGCACCCCGACGAGATCGCCGGCGCCACCGACGCGAACGACTGGTCCGACCACAGCGGCCGATTCGACCGCCACCGGGCCGGCTCCGGCTGGCCGGCCGGGAAAAACCCGACTCCCCACCCGTCGGCGTTCATCGTGCCGTTGGTCTGCCGGCGCGGCGCATACGACTGCACAAGCAGCCCGTGCGCTGGCGCCAGCACCAGCTCATGAAGGGAACGGGGTTGCCCGAGCCAGGCTAGGTGACGGCACACTCAGGCGTCCCAGGCCAGCCGGACGCCCGTGAAGATCTGCCGTCTGACTGGATGATCCCAATTACGGAACGACGGCCGGATCGTGGACGGGGCAACGGCCCACGAGCCGCCGCGCAGCACCTTGTAGTCGCCGCCGAAGAACGGCTCGCTGTAGTCACGGTAGATCATCGGCGTGAAGCCCGGCCACGGCTTGAAGTCCGAGGATGTCCATTCCCAGACGTCGCCGATCATCTGCTCGACGCCGTATGCGGACGCACCGTGCGGGAAAGCTCCGACCGGCGCTGGCCGCAGCGCGGCGCCGCCCAGGTTGGCCCGCTCCGCGGTCGGCGCCGCCGAACCCCACGGCCAGGTTCGCCGGGACCTGGTGGCCGGGTCCCAACCGCAGGCCTTTTCCCATTCGATCTCGGTCGGCAGCCGGGCGCCGGCCCACCGGGCAAATGCCTCGGCCTCGAAGTAGCAGACGTGCTGCACCGGCTCGTCGGGCGGCACGTCCTCCTCGATGCCGAACCGCCGCCGGCTGCCGTCTTGCGTCCAGAACAGCGGCCGCTCCAGCAGGACTTGCGTCCGGTGCGCCCAGCCGCGCGCAGACCACAGCTCACTGCGGCGGTAGCCATCGTCGGCGATGAACTCCTGCCACTGCCGGTTAGTAACGGGCACCCGCCCGATCCAGAAACCCGTTACCTCAACGGTGTGCGCGGGCCGCTCGTTGTCGAGTGAGAACGGTTCGCTTGACGCATCGACGCCCAGGGTGAACGGCCCGCCGGGGACGAACGCGCGCTCCGGCTCGACCCGGCGACCGGGTGGCAGCGGCCGGCGTTCCAGCAGTACCGGCGGACCCTGGCGCAGTTGCAGCGTGGCGTACATCGTCTCGTCGTGCTGCTCCTCATGCTGCACGACCATGCCGGCCGGGAAAAGTGCCTCAGCCGCGGTGCGTTCGAGCAGGTCAAGAACCCGGCCACGAACCTCGTAGTCGTAGGCGCGTGCCTCGACCGGGGGCAGCAGTGGCAGCCGCGGCCGGTCCGCGCGCTTGTGCCTGAACGCGTCGTACAGCGCGTCCACCTCAGGCGGGAGCATGCCCGGCCGGGCCGGATCGCCGCCGCGCAGCAGCCATAGTTCCTCCTGCTGGCCAACGTGTGCGAGGTCCCAGACCAGCGGGCTCATCAGCGAATCATGCTGTGCCAGCAACGTGGGCTCGTCCAGGTCGGTGAGCGCCAGCGTGCGGGCGCGGGCACGTTCCAGGTCACGGACAACCTCGTCAAGCATGGGCTAGCTCCTCCAGCGCAGCCAGCGGGCCGATCGTCTCGATGCGCTCGGCCAGCAGGTCGCCGGGACAGCGGCCGGACTCGACAAGCTCTGCCAGGTCAGCAACGGCCGAACCGAGCTCGGCCGGTACCCGGCCGGCCGCGATCGCCATGCAGCGGCGGGCCGAGTCCGCCAGCAGCGAATCGCCTAGTCCGGCGCGGGCCGCTTCCGTCCAGCGCGTCGCAGTGCGCTCGGTCGCTTCCGTTGCCAGGTCCGCAGCGACCGGGTCGTCCATCAGCGTGGTAAGCACGGCGGCGATGCCTGGCCACCACCGCGGTGCGGTCGCATCGAGGTACCGCAGTTCCAGGTAGCCGCGGAGCCGCACCGGCGGGAAGAGCGTGGTCAGATGCGTATCCAGATCAGCTGCGGTAGGCGGCCTGCCGCCGAGCCGGACCGAGCCGCTGGCCCACTGGCCGAACGAGACCGGGGTGCGCACCGCCTCGACATCATTGCCCGGAGTCCGGACCAGCACTACTGGGGCGCGAATGGCGTAGTTCGCCCACGCCGACGCCGGATTCATCTGGGCATCAGCGCTAGCGCTCGCCGCGACGCAACCAGGCACCGGACCGCACGCACGCGGATCGAGCAGGCCCCAGGTCTGCTGCCGTACCGACTTCCAGCCGGTAGCGCGCCCGTGCAGCCAGGACGAGCTAGCCGAAATCGCCACGAGCGTGGGACCGAGCCGGTGCGCCCGCGCGACCCGCTCGGGCCATCCGCTCTTGGGCCCGGCCTGCAGGTTGACCTGCAGCGCGGCGGTGGAGTTCATCATTACTGCGCCTGGCGCGGCCCGGCCGGTGGCGGCGAAATGCTGCTCCATGGCGCGGTAGCGCGGGCGCGGGTTGACCCGGCGGGACGGCCGGAACGGATCAGTGCCGGCGTAGGCCACGCCCAGATCGCGGTCGGCGAGGGCGAGCCGCGCGCCTACCCAGTCGTGCCGCAGCGCGGTCACCGCCGCGGCGATATCCGGCTGCGGCGGCCCGGATAGCTCGACCTGGCCGCCCGGCTCGAGCGTGACCGTGCTCGCGGTCGTTACGGCGGCAATTATCTCGGTGATCGGCTTGGCGCGGTGCCAGGCAACGGCGTCGGCCGCGCACGCAAGGTCTACCAGGTGGCTCTCGATCTCGAGCCCGACCATGCCAACGTTGGAATCAGCGAGCGCCGCGCGGCACGACCGGGCATAGGCGGCATCCAGCGTAAGCGGTTCGGCCAGATCAACGACATCCTGCGCGAAAGCGTTGATAACGGCCATACTGGCCCCTCCAGGTCCGGGCCGGCGGACTATCTATGTCCACCGCGGGTCGGTGCGGGGCGACCGTAGCAACAGCCGTCCATTTTGTGCCGGCGGGCAATGAGCCGCCTTCTCAAAACACTATACGTCGCGAGCCGGGACCCGGTTCACGCTCAGACCGCTGAGGCACTCTCACCGACAGCTAGCCGGCGAACGGACGCGATCCGCCGTCATGACCGACCTGGAGCCCACGTTCCGGTAGCGGCGCGCGAATCACACCGTCAGCGATGCGTCCTCGTACAGCTCCGCCGCGACGGAGTGAGCCCACGCACGGACCTGGGCGTAATCGCGCCAGTCGCCCGCCGACTTCTTGGCCATCGCGCTCGCCGGGAAACCCCGGGCGTACTGCGACAAGCGGCCGCCGAAAGTGAGATGACCGCGCGCGCCAACCCGTTCCATCAATGCGGTAACGCCTTTGACCGGCGGGATCTCGCCGTTGGCGGCGGAGTCGTCTAGCGGCCCGCTGGAGAAGAAGTACACCGGCCGCCTCTTGAGCTCAGCCGTGTAGTGCCGCACGAACCGTCGTGCCGCCCGGTGCCACCGGTATGCGTACAGCGCGCCGCCAACGACGACCGCGTCGTAATCGTCGATCCCACCGACCTTGCCAGCCGGGTGCACATCAACCGTGCAGCCTGTCTCACGCAGGCCATCAGCAACCATCTGCGCCAGACCCTGGGTACCGCCACGGGTTGAGCCATATGCCACCAGGACTCTCATCGCGCACCTCCCTTGTTGCCTCCAGCCTTGCTGATGGCTGGCTCCTGGCCAGGGACGATGGTCCTGCCAGACGCGGCCATCAGTCCGGAATAACGGCCAGCATGGCGGCGCAGCTGCCACTTCCGGCCAGACCGGACATCTCAGGTGAAGCGACGGATGAAGTCCAGTGCAGTCCGGGCGACATCGCGCCAGCCGCTGTCGATGGTCAACGAATGCCCGCGGCCGGTTATCTCGGCGAACTCGGTGACGCCGGGGTTGTGGCGCTGCCGCTTAAAGGCTGCGTTCGAGATCGCGCGCGGCACGGTGTTGTCCTTGCTGCCGGAGACGATGAGCATCGGGCCGCGGTGCGGATTGGCGGTGTCAACGGTGGCCTCGGTCATCGGGTTGAGGTTGGCGAACGCGGCCTGGAATAGGGGAACGCCGGAGCCAGGCACCGAATATTTCTCGTACAGCTGGTGTGCTTCATCCTCGGACACGGCGTTCGCGAACGCAAAGCGGAACTGGCTGAAAGTCAGCGGAACCGAGCGGCGCTTGTTAGCTGGTTTTCCCACCACCGGAAAGGCCACCTTGAGCGCCGACACTGGCAGCGGCAGCACACCCCGGAACGGCGCGGCGTCGATGGCCACGGTGGCCGCCGACTGACCCCGGCCCGCCACGATCTCTGCGAGCAGGCCGCCGAACGAATGCCCGATGACCGCTGGTTTGCGGGTAAGTGCGGCGATGACCACCGAGTAATGCTGGGCTATGTCAGCAATGCCCTTGCCGGCGAACACCTCGGGATGGGCGTGGGCCTCCGCCACCGTGGCCGGGTCATCCGGCCAGCCAGGCGTGACGGGCGCGTAGCCCTCGGCTTCGAACATCGCGGCCCACTTGTCCCAGCTTGACGCCAGCAGCCACAGGCCGTGGATGAAGACGACCGGCACCCGGCCAGAGTCGTTGGCGCGCTGCACCTGTTCGTCGAGCGTGGTGGTTTGCAGGTTTGACGGTCCTGACTCTTCGCTCATGTCCCCTAGGCTGCCCCATCGCGAGCGAGCTCAAGCACTCCTACGGCAGGCTAGCGGCATGCTGATTGATGCCGCTGCCCCGGTGACCGCCACGTCCGTCCAGATCGAGGCGGCCGCGGCCGCGGCCGAGGCCGACGGATACGACGGCTTCGGCGTGCCCGAGACCAGGCACGACGTGTTCGCATCGCTCGCGCTCGCGGCGCGCAGCACCACCCGCATCACGCTGCAGTCGGCCATCGCCGTTGCGTTCGCGCGCAATCCCATGACTGTCGCGATGGCGGGTAACGACATCCAGCAGATATCCGGCGGCCGATTCCAGCTCGGCCTCGGCTCTCAGGTTAAGCCGCATATCGAGGGCCGCTTCGGGATGCCGTGGAGTCACCCTGCCAGCCGCATGGAAGAGTTCATCGGCGCCATCCGGGCCATCTGGGCCAGCTGGGCGACCGGCGAGCGGCTCGCGTTCCGCGGCGAGTTCTATCGCCACACGCTGATGACAGATTTCTTCAACCCCGGTCCGAATCCGGACGGCAACCCGCCGATCATGCTGGCCGCCGTCGGCGAGCTGATGACCGGCGTGGCTGGCCGAGCCGCCGACGGCATGCTGTGCCACAGCTTCACCACGGAACGCTACCTGCGGGAGCGGACAATCCCCGCGCTGGTTGCGGCGCGCGGGCGGCTGGACGGGTTCACGTTGTGCCTGCCGGCGTTCGTAGTGCTCGGCAACGACGAGCGCGCGCGAGCCGAGGCCGAGAGTGGGGTCCGGGCGCAGATCGCCTTTTACGGCTCGACGCCGACCTACCGGCCAGTGCTGGACCTGCACGGCTGGGGTGACTTGCACGAACGGCTAAACGAGTTGTCCCGCCAGCACGCCTGGGCGGAGATGGGCGGGCTGATCACCGACGACGTACTGGACGCATTCGCCGTGGCCGGCAATCCCAGCCAGGTAGCCGCCAGCCTGACCGCACGTTTCGGCGAGCGTGATCAGCCGCATTTCGGTATACGCGCCCTATCAGGCAAACCCCGGCGACCTCAACGCGGTGGCGGCCGCCCTGCGGACGTCCACCTGACCCAGCTCCGCCGATTTACTTCCCCCGCGGGCCATTGACCGCTTTGCCATTCGGAATGGACGGTTCTGAACCGTCCGCATGTGGCCGACGTCCCGTGTTGTTGCTGACCAAAGGACTGGGTGCGGCAGTCTTCCGGCCCTGCGTCCGCCCCCGGCCCCGACGCACCATGAAATCGCCGGGCAACACCGGCAGGAAGTCCCGGAAGCGGCAAGCAGGAAGAGGGCGAGCGGCCCGGAGCGCGCAAGCTCCGGGCCGTTTCTATGCCGGATGCGGGTCTAAAGGCCCTGCCGCCAGTCCGCTGGTCCTAGTCAGACTAATAACAGCAAAGGGCTGTCGCAAAGCAGTGACGGTCCGGAGAGTGAGGGTCAGATGTCCGGAATCGTGGTAGGCATTGATGGGTCACACAATGCCAGTCACGCCCTGGAATGGGCGATGACGGAGGCCGCCTTGCGGAAGGCTCCGCTGACGGTCATCACTGTCAATTCAGTTATGGCAAGTTACTGGTCGGGCCACCCGGTCACGGTGCCAGCCGACGAAGAGCGGATTGCGAAGGTGCGCAAGCTGGCCGAGGAGTCAGTTGCCACTGTGGCAGCCAAGCTCGGCACAGATCAGCCTGCCTCGGTGACAATCACCGCAGTGAACGGCTTCCCGGCCACGTCCTTGCTGGACGCGTCGCAGGACTGCGACTTGCTGGTGGTAGGCACCCGTGGCGGTGGCGGATTCGGTCCGCTCATCCTGGGCTCGGTCAGCAGCCAGGTCGTGCACCACGCGAAGTGCCCGGTCGTGGTTGTGCCTGCAGGAAAGTAACCGTTCGCAGCCAGGCTCGGCTCGGGCCGGACCTTGAGCCCAGCCCGGGCCGGCGTGCCTGGACCGAGCGGAGCATCAGAGAACCAGACAGGGAGAGATGACAGTGGCTACCCGTGTTGGTATCAACGGATTCGGCCGGATCGGCCGCGCGTTCGTGCGGCGCAGCCTCGAACGTGACGACCTAGAAGTCGTCGCGGTAAACGACATCACGGATGCCGCTACCCTGGCGCACCTGCTCGAATTCGATTCAACATACGGCCGGCTGGCGGCAACGGTCAGCCATCGCGACGACTCGATCGAGGTGAACGGCAAGGCTATCGCCGCGCTCAGCGTCCGCGAGCCGGCCTCGATAGGCTGGGGCGACCTCGGGGTGGAGGTCGTCATCGAGTCGACGGGCAAGTTCCGGGCCCGCGACGACGCCGCGCTGCACCTCAAGTCGGGCGCTCGCAAGGTACTGATCTCAGCGCCGGGAAAGGGTGCTGACCTCACTGTAGTAATGGGCGTCAACGACGCCAGCTACGATCCCGGCAAGCACGACATCATTTCCTGCGCTTCGTGCACGACGAACTGCGTCGCGCCGATGGCCAAGGTGCTCAACGACGCCTTCGGGCTCATCCAGGGCCTGATGACCACAGTGCACGCCTACACCGGCGACCAGATGCTGCTGGACGGACCACACAAAGACCTGCGGCGGGCCCGGAGCGCCGCCATCAGCATCGTGCCGACAAGTACCGGTGCCGCGCGCACTACCGGCCTGGTCATCCCCGAGCTAGCCGGGCGGCTTGACGGTGTTGCGGTCCGCGTTCCCGTCGAGGACGGGTCGCTGACCGATCTCACCGCCCTGCTCGGCCGCGAGGTGACTGTCGATGAGATCAACGAGGCGTTCCGGCAGGCTGGCGACGGTCAGCTGGCCGGAGTCCTGCGCTACAGCACCGACCCGCTGGTGTCGCGTGACATCATCGGCGACCCGGCCTCGTGCGTGTTCGACTCTGGCCTGACGCAGGCGGCGGGCTCGCTGGTCAAGATATTCGGCTGGTACGACAACGAGTGGGGTTACACCTGCAGGCTCGCCGACTTGGCCTGCCTGGTCGGCGCTCGGCTATGAGCTGCGCACGGTAACAGCACTAGCGATGGCCGCCAGGATCAGATCCTGGCGGCCAGCTGCTGTGCGGAACGCGTTGCTCAGGCGACGCGGTCACATGCGGCGCAAGGCACGGAACCGCTGAATGTCGTCTTTGCCTGCCACCAGCAGCGCGATACAGGCCACCGCAACCGGGACGACCCAGATGTGTCGCTTCATCACGCGCCTCCTTCCTCGCCGAACTCCGGCCTATCGAGTAGCTCAAGCCTGGCGAGTCCCAATCGGCCGGCCTAGGGCCCAAGGTCCGGGACCTTGAAGCCAACGGCCTGATGGCACGGTGCGACGATGGGACAGCCGGGGCGCGGCAGGGACCATCGGCCCTAGGCGGCGCATGCTGGGTGCCCGTTTGATATATGCAGGACGCCCATGGCCTGATGCTTGGGCGCGAGGAAAGTGAGGCAGTCAGATGCCCGGTACGGAACCACTCGTAGTGGTCGGCGTCGACGGCTCGGCCGAATCGGTGGGGGCGCTCAAGTGGGCTGCTGAGTACGCGAGCGCTACCAGTGCCACCGTCAAGGCCATCCTTTCCTGGCATTATCCGGCGGCAGGGCCAGCTCCGGTTGGCGTCGCTCCGCAGGCCATTTCGGCCGAGGTGCGGGCCAACATGCAGAACGCCCTGGATAAGGCGGTCACCGACGTGTACGGGACTGCCAACCCGGAGAAGGTGCAGACCGAGGTCGCCTACGGCCATCCATCCCAGGTACTGGTCGAGGAGTCGAAAAGCGCAGACCTCCTGGTCGTCGGCAATCGCGGGCACGGCTCGTTCACCGGCATGCTGGTCGGCTCCGTCAGCATCCACTGTGTTACGAGCGCCGCCTGCCCAGTGGTAGTCGTCCACGGCCGCTAGAACGCGCGGTCGGCAGGCATACGCCGCATCGCCCAACAAGACCCGAGTCCAGCGAGCCAGGGAGTGTAATGACGACGGTAACCGAGCGAGATGTGCTGACTAGCGACGGAGCCGCGGCGCTTGACCGGTACTGGCGGGCAGCGAATTACCTGGCCGCCGGGCAGATCTACCTGATGGCCAACCCGCTGCTGACCGAGCCGCTGCGCCCTGAACACATCAAGCCGCGGCTGCTCGGCCACTGGGGCACCACGCCCGGCCTGAACTTCATCTGGGCCCACCTCAGCCGGGTCATCACGGTCCACGACGCCAATATGATGATCGTCATCGGTCCTGGCCACGGCGGGCCAGCCGCGCTGGCCAACACCTGGCTTGAGGGCAGTTACAGCGAGATCTACCCGAGCGTGCCGAGGGATGCTGACGGCATGCGCCGGCTGTTCCGGCAGTTCTCCTTCCCCGGCGGGGTGCCAAGCCACGTGTCCCCGGAGACGCCCGGATCTATCTACGAGGGCGGCGAGCTCGGTTATTCGCTCTCGCACGCCCACGGCGCGGCGTTCGACAACCCGGACCTCATTGTCGCGTGCGTCGTCGGCGACGGCGAAGCCGAGACCGGCCCGCTGGCCACAAGCTGGCATTCGCACCGGTTCCTCGACCCGGTCAGCGACGGCGCGGTGCTGCCCATCCTCCACCTGAACGGCTGGAAGATCGCTAACCCGGCCGTGCTGGCTCGCATCGGCGATGAGGAACTGGACGCGTTGCTGCGCGGCTATGGCTACGAGCCGTACTACGTGTCCGGCCATGAACCCGGATTCATGCACCCGAAAATGGCCGCAACGCTGGACGGGGCCATCGGCCAGATTCGGGCCATCCAGGACGCCGCCCGATCCGGCTCATCTTCGCCCGGCGCGCGCTGGCCGATGATCGTCTTGCGCTCGCCGAAGGGCTGGACCGGGCCGGCCGTGGTTGACGGGCTGCCGGTCGAAGGCACCTGGCGGGCGCACCAGGTGCCGCTGGCCGAAGTGCGCACCAAACCCGCTCACCTGCGGCAGCTGGAGGAGTGGCTGCGATCGTACCGGCCGGAGGAACTGTTCACAGCCGAAGGCAGCCCGCTGCCGGATCTGCTCACGATGGTGCCGCCGGGCGATCGGCGGCTCGGCGCGACGCCGCACGGCAACGGCGGCCTGCTGCTGCGGGACCTGAACCTGCCCGACTTCCGGGATTACGCGGTGCCGCTGAGCTCGCCAGGCGCCCATACCTCCGAACCCACCAGGATTCTGGGGGCCTTCCTGCGTGACGTGTTCAGGCGCAACGATGCCGCGCGCAATTTCCGCATCGTCGGCCCGGATGAGACCGAGTCCAACCGGCTCGGCGCGGTGCTCGAAGTGACCGGCAAGACCTGGGAAGAGGCGACCCTGGCGGTCGACATCAACCTGGCGGCCGACGGCCGGGTGATGGAGATCCTGTCCGAGCACACCTGCCAAGGCTGGCTCGAGGGCTACCTGCTCACCGGCCGGCACGGTCTGTTCTCATGCTATGAGGCGTTCATCCACATCGTCGACTCCATGTTCAACCAGCACGCGAAGTGGCTAGAAACGTCCCGGCACCTAACCTGGCGTCGCCCGGTCGCGTCGCTCAACATCTTGCTGACCTCCCACGTCTGGCGTCAGGACCACAACGGCTTCTCACACCAGGATCCGGGCTTCATCGACCTGGTGATGAACAAGAAGGCCGAGGTCATCCGGGTCTATCTGCCGCCAGACGCGAACACGCTGCTTTCGGTGGCCGACCACTGCCTGCGCAGCCGGGACTATGTCAACGTGATAGTGGCCGGCAAGCAGCCAGAAGCGGACTGGCTGGACATGGACGCGGCCATCCTACATTGCACCCGCGGGGTCGGAATCTGGGCGTGGGCCAGCAGCGACGGCGACGGCAGCAAGCCCGACGTCGTGCTGGGCTGCGCTGGCGACGTGCCGACTCTTGAGGTCCTTGCTGCCACCGACATCCTCCGGCGCGAACTGCCTGAGCTGAAAGTACGCGTTGTCAACGTGGTCGACTTGATGCGGCTGCAACCGGAGATAGAGCACCCGCACGGCATGAGCGACGCGGAGTTCGACGCGCTGTTCACTA
Organism: uncultured Actinomycetota bacterium; assembly: GCA_963787665.1. GTDB lineage: Bacteria > Actinomycetota > Actinomycetes > Streptosporangiales > Streptosporangiaceae > JAJYUU01. The sequence continues at coordinate 612,201 of CAWBDZ010000009.1, read as the reverse complement.
CCGACCGCCCGGTGATTTTTGCCTATCACGGCTATCCGTGGCTCATCCACCGGCTCACCTACCGGCGGACCGGGCATGCCAACTTCCACGTCCGCGGCTACAAGGAAGAGGGCACTACTACGACTCCGTTCGACATGGTCGTCATGAATGACATGGACAGGTTCCACCTGGTCATGGACGTGATTGACCGGGTGCCTGGGCTTGGCGAGCAGGCCGCGCAACTGCGCCAGCGAATGGTCGACACCAGGGCCAGGCATCACACCTGGACACGTGAGTACGGCGAGGACCTGCCCGAGGTGCGGGACTGGGCCTGGCCGAAGCAGCCCCAGTGACTGTCGGCACCGATGACAGCACGGTGGTCGTCGTCAACGCCGGATCGAGCAGCCTGAAGGTGCGCGTGCTCGGCGCGGCGGACACGATCGACGGGCACTTCGACCTCGACCATTGGGACGGCAGCGCGGACCACACCGACCTAGCGAAATTCCTGGCCGGAGCGCAACAGGCAGCCGTGGTCGGGCATCGCGTGGTGCATGGGGGCACCATCTTCCGCCAGGCCACCTGGCTCGATGATGCAGTCATCGCGGAGATAGGCAGCCTGACCGACCTGGCCCCGCTCCACCAGCCGAGGGCGCTGGCCGGGATAGAGGCAGCGCGCCGCGCGCTGCCGGGTGTCCCCGGCGTGGCCTGCTTCGACACCGCGTTCCACGTGACGTTGCCGGACGCCGCCGCACTGTACGCGCTGCCCTGGGACTGGACCGAGCGCTTCGGACTGCGCAGGTTCGGCTTCCACGGCCTTTCGCATGAATACGCGGTCCGGCGCGCGGCGACGCTGCTGGGCCGTGATCTCGAGGACCTGCGCATCATCAGCTGTCACTTGGGCGCGGGCGCGTCGCTGGCCGCGGTCAGCTCGGGCCGGTCCATCGACACAACCATGGGGTTCACCCCGCTAGAAGGGCTGGTCATGGCCACCCGCAGTGGCAGCGTCGATCCCGGCCTGATCATATGGCTGCTGCAGCACGGCAAGCTCGAGCTAGATGACGTGGCGGCCAGCCTGGAGAAGCGATCCGGGCTGGCCGGCCTGGCGGGCTTGCCGGACGGCTCCGGCGACATGCGCGACGTACGCCATGCCGCGGACGCGGGCGAACCGGCCGCCCGGCTGGCGATTGAGGTCTACTTGCACCGCCTCCGGCGCGAGATAGCAGCCATGGCAGCTGCCATGGACGGCCTGGACGCGCTGGTCTTCACCGGCGGCATCGGCGAGCACGATCCGGCAATTCGATCCGCCGCCGTGACAGGCCTGACATTCCTCGGAGTCAGCATCGAGCCCGGACGCGGCGACGCAACCACCGACGCGATCATCAGCGGCGACGCCGCGGCCGCCGCTGTCCTGATAGTCACGGCGAGGGAAGACATCGAGATCGCCCGGCAGGCCCGCGAGGTGCTGGCAGGACGCACGTCATGATCGGTAACGACGTTAGACCCTACTCGCGCTGGACCAACTGCGGTGGCGTGGCAGCGAGGCAAAGGAGACTGAAAAATGAGCACCCGGACAACGACCCAGGCCCCGGACCTGACGGACTGGGCGGGATCCCCGCTATCGACCGTGCACCATCTAGCCGCGCACACAAACCCGATCCCGGTGGAGCAGTACCCGGACGGTAAGCATTATGTCGTCAAGCTGGAGGTTCCCGGTATCGATCCTGGTCAGGACCTGACAGTATCGGTAGCAGCCGGGACACTCAACGTACGCGCGGAGCGTCACGACATCGCTTCGGCAGGCACGCAATCAGAATTCCGCTACGGGACCTTTGCCCGGCATATCGTTCTGCCGCCGGGCTCTGATCCTCAGGACGTATCCGCTTCGTACCACAACGGGATCGTGACGGTACGCATCGGCATCAAATCTGAGCACCAGCAGCCGCCGCGCTGGATCGACGTCGCAATCGAGCCGTAGCCCCGGACTGGCCACAGGCGAGCAATCAGGAGGCAGAGGGCCGTCATGAGCAGCACGAGGCAGCCCGCGATCGTGGTGGGCGTTAGCGGCTCGCCAGGATCGCTGACCGCTCTTCGGTGGGCAGCCGGCGAGGCCGAGCGACTCCACGGGCGGCTGCAAGCCGTCCTGATCTGGACCGCCCATCCATGCGCACCGTACGCGCCGCAGCATCCGCCGCTCGATCGCGAGCAATACAGCGAGCGCGCGCAGCAACAGCTGGCTGCGGCCGCAAAGGCGGTGTTCGGTCCGGTAATGCCGGACTATCTGGGCACCGAGGTCGTTGAGGGCCAGCCGGAGCGCGCACTTGCCGGCACATCGCTAGGGGCGGACTTGCTGGTCATCGGCTCGGCTTCGGCGCACGGCCCGGCAGGCCGGTCATTGGGCCCGGTCATCCGGACCTGCCTGGTCCGGGCGCATTGCCCGGTGGTCGTCGTCGGCCCGGAGGGCCTGGCTGACGACCCGGAACGACCGGCTTGCGGGCAGGATCTGAAGTTCGATCAGTGCATCGGGAGCAGTGCGTTGCCGCAGATGTCAAAGACCGCGTAGTCCGCCTCGTCGAGGGTGTTGGCGCTGGCGCTGAAGTGGTGCACGCACAGCAGGATTTCGGTGGCATGGTCGCGGGCCTGGCCGGGCGGCACGATCACCACGACCGCCGGCCAGGCCCGGCAGCAGCACGCTCGGTTCGCCGAGCGAAACGTCTGCCATTCGAGATCGACGCCTTCCGGCAGCGGGACGTCCGTCGGCTGCGCGAGAGTGGCGTCCAGCCAGCCGATGTAACTGGGATGCGAGAACTGTGAGGACATGGCCGCAGCCTCCCTCGTGGCAGCCGTGGCGGGGCAGGGCCGTTGCGCCCGCGTCGACCGGACCTTCGCCCTATGCTGCCGGGACGCCGGACGTACCTGCGAGCCCGGCAGAAGCGGACCTTTGACCCTGACCATGCCGCGCCCAACGCGGTACCCGTGAGGTATCACGAACTGTGGTTCCCCGCCGTGGGAACCGGATTTCGGGAGGCGTTATGACTCGCGAACACAAGCATTTCGATGCGATGCTGCGCCACCTTGGCGCGGCCTACTATGACTCGCTGCACGGCCGGGCAGCAGCAGGCGACGTCAGCCGGGCAGTCGACCAGGTGGCCGGACATAGGCGAGACGCCCCATGCTCTCGCCCAGCCGCCGCGGCAGCCTGCCGGCGAGCCAGCACATCAAGGGCTGCACAAGCATCACGGCCACTTTCACAGCCGGGTCCGGGATGTCATGACAACTGAGGTTGTCACCGTCGACCGGATCACGCCATTCAAAGACATCGCGCGATTGCTGGTAGAGCACCACATCAGCGGGGTGCCAGTGCTGATCACGGGCCGGCGCGTCGCCGGAGTAGTCACCGAAGGCGACCTGATCACAGCCCGGGACAAGTCTGCTGGCACCCGGCGGAGCTGGACGGGGGTGCTGCGCCACAGCACCGACAGCGACCGGCACGACCGGCTGATGGCGGAGCATCTGATGAGCGCCCCCGCCGTCACTATCCACCCGGACGCGACGATCGGCACCGCGGCAGAGTCGATGACCCGTCATCACATCAAGCGGCTCCCGGTCGTCGACTCAGACGGCACGCTCATCGGCCTCGTCAGCCGCCGCGACCTGCTGCGAGTCTTCCTGGTCCCGGACGCTGAGATCGTTCGCCAGGTGCAGGAACTGCTGGCGGAAGTGCTGCCCGCCGAGTCGGCGAATATCACCGTGAATGCGCATGGCGGCATCGTCACGCTCGCCGGCCTGCAGACCGCGAGCGTTCCGCAAGCGCCACTGGCTGCGGCCATAGACCTCGCCTGGGATATCGATGGCGTCGTGGACGTGATCGATCACGTCTCGGCGACGCAGCCAGCCTGAGGAGACGCGATAGGGCCGCGCAGGGCCATCCGGTGTCATGTGTCGACCGGTGGCGGCGCGAGCCTGGAATTCCTGGCCTGTGCCGAGCTACCCAGCCTGGCCGCGCTAGCAGCCGCTGATCCTGAAGCCGCGTGCGTCGTCGCAGACAACGCGTCAGTCCCAGCCTAAAGTGGAGGTCGTGCCCGCCACCCGTCGTGTTCTCCACCCAGGCGGCCGGTCATGATCAGGCATCCCGCGTTTCCGGTTGAGCCGTGGAGCCTGCGTGAGACACAGCTGAACGTCAGGTTGCTTGCGCATGCAGAGTCGCTGTTCGCGCTCTCCAACGGCCACATCGGGTGGCGGGGCAACCTGGACGAGGGCGAGCCGCACGGCCTGCCTGGCTCTTATCTCAACGGCTGCTTCGAGCGCCGTCCGCTGCCCTTTGCCGAACAAGCCTACGGCTTGCCGGAATCGGGCGAGACCATCGTCAACGTCACAAACGGCAAGCTCTTGCGGCTGATCGTGGACGACGAACCATTCGACGTCCGGTATGGCCGGCTGACCGCGCACGAGCGGGTTCTCGACTTCCGGGCAGGCACCTTGCGCCGCGCCGCCGAATGGATATCGCCGGCCGGGCGACCGGTAAGGATCACCTCGACCAGGCTGGTGTCCCTCACCCAGCGAGCGGTCGCCGCGATCAACTACACGGTCGAGCCCGTCGGCGGTCCCGCCGAGATCGTGGTCCAGTCTGAGCTTGTCGCCAACGAGCAACTTCCAGCGCCGAGGCACGACCCGCGGGCGACGACCAACCTCATCGCGCCGTTGCGCGGTGAAAGCCACGCGGCGCATGGCGGCCACGGGCTCCTGGTGCATCGGACCAAGCGCAGCAAGCTGCGGGTTGCGGCTGGCATGCAGCACGTAGTCGAAGCGCCGGACGGCTACCGGCAGGTAACCCAGAGCGCGCCCGACATCGTGCGGCTCGCTGTGTCGGTGCCCCTGGAGCCAGGCCAGCAGCTGCGACTGGTGAAGTTCGTGGCCTATGGATGGTCAGCGGTACGAACGCTGCCAGCGCTGAAGGATCAGGTGCAGGGCGCGCTAGACGCAGCCGAGCAGACCGGCTGGGACGGCCTGGTGGCGCAGCAGGCACAGTATCTTGCCGACTTCTGGGACCGGGCTGACGTGGTGCTTGACGGCGACCCGGCGGTCCAGCAAGCGATCAGGTTCGGCCTGTTCCACGTCCTGCAAGCCGGGGCCAGGGCGGAGGTCCAGTCGATTCCCGCCAAAGGCCTCACCGGGCCCGGCTATGACGGGCACGCGTTCTGGGACACCGAGATGTACGTACTCCCGGTGCTCACCCACTCCAGCCCCGCCGCCGCGGCGGATGCCCTGCGCTGGCGGCACAGCACGCTGCCGCAAGCGACCGCCAGGGCGACTCAGCTCGGCCTCCGGGGCGCCGCGTTCCCCTGGCGAACGATCGATGGCGCCGAATGCTCAGGCTACTGGCCGGCCGGAACCGCGGCATTCCACATCAACGCCGACATCGCTCATGCCGTCATCGGCTACCTGGCGATCACCGAGGATGCCGACTTCGCCGCTGGCCCAGGCCTGGAATTGCTGGTACAGACCGCAAGGCTTTGGCGGTCACTTGGCCATTTCGGCAGCCAGGGCGAGTTCCGCATCGATGGCGTCACCGGACCCGACGAGTACAGCGCGCTGGCCGACAACAACGTCTACACCAACCTGATGGCACAGCAAAACCTGCGTGCCGCGGCCGACGTGGTCGGCAGACATCCGATCGAGGCCAGCGCGCTCGCCGTCACCGAAGCCGAACGCGCGGACTGGCGCCAGGCTGCCGACGCCATGGTCATCCCGTACGACAGCGCACTCGGCGTGCATCCGCAGGCGGAGGGCTTCACCCGGCACAAGGAATGGGACTTCGCCGGGACCAGCAAGGCGCATTACCCGCTGCTGCAGCATTTCCCGTACTTCGACCTGTACCGCAAGCAAGTGGTAAAGCAGGCCGACCTGGTCCTGGCGATGCAGGTGCAGCCGGACGCCTTCAGCGCCGAGCAGAAGACCCGGAACTTCGCCTACTACGAACGGCTGACCGTCCGCGACTCGTCGTTGTCGGCCGCCAGCCAAGCAGTGCTGGCTGCCGAGGTCGGCCATCTTCAATTAGCCCACGATTACCTGGGCGAGACCGCGCTGCTTGATCTTGACGACACTGAGCACAATGTTCGCGACGGGGTGCACCTGGCCGCGCTCGCGGGCGCCTGGACCGCAGTCGTCGCCGGCTTTGGCGGCATGCGTAGCCGCCCGGGCAAACTGGCGTTCGCGCCCAGGCTGCCACCTGCTATCACCCGGCTGGCGTTCACGGTCGTCATGCGCGGACAGGCCGTCCGGGCCGACATATCCGGCGGTACGGCGACTTACCTGCTGACCGGCGGACCGCCGATGCTGATCAGCCACCACGGCGACCCCGTTACCCTCATCGCGGGGCAGCCGCTGACGATGCGCGTGCCGCCAGCCCCGGCGGTGAGCCCGGTGAGCCAGCCGCACGGCCGGGCGCCGGCCAAGCGCAGCGGGGGTCGGTCACGTGCCTAGCCGAGCGGCGGTCAGTTGTGCAGCACCGCGGCGCCGCTGAACCGGCCGTGCTCCAGGTCCGCCAGTGCCTCGGGCGCCTTCTCCATCGGGTAGGGCACGGTCGTCGGCCGGATGCCCAACCGGGCGGCCATGGCCAGGAATTCCTCGCCATCCCGGCGGGTATTGGCGGTGACGCTGCGGACCTGCCGTTCCTCGAAGAGCTCGTCGGCATACCTGATGGTGGGAATGTCCGAGAGCCAGATTCCGGCGATGGCCAGCGTGCCGCCGCGGTCCAGCGCCCGCAGCGCAACCGGGACGAGGTCTCCGACCGGGGCGAACAGAATGGCGCTATCGAGCGGCTCGGGCGGCGCGTCCGCAGCGTCGCCGACCGAGTCGGCACCGAGTTCGGCAGCCAGCTTGCGGTTGCCGTCACCACGAGTTAGCACGTGCACGCGCAGGCCTTGCTGCAATGCGAGCTGCGCGATGATGTGCGCGCTGCCCCCGAATCCGTAAATGCCGAGGCGACCGCCGGGCGGCACCTCGGCGCGCAGCAGCGCGCGGTAACCGATAATGCCGGAGCAGAGCAACGGGGCGGCGTGCTCGTCGTCGAGCCGCTCAGGCAGCCGGTAGACGTAGCTCTCGGCCGCCACGCAGGCTTCGGCGTAGCCGCCGTCCAGATCCCAGCCGGTGAACCTTGGCGCCAGGCACAGGTTCTCCGCACCGCGGCGGCAGAAGGTGCACGTCGTGTCGGTGCTGGCCAGCCACGGCACGCCGACCCGCTCGCCGACGGCGAACCGGCTGGCCCCGGTACCAAGCGCGTCGACCCGGCCAACGATCTCGTGCCCCGGGGTCACGCCCGGTCGGCGCGGCGGCAGGTCGCCCTCGGCCAGATGCAGGTCCGTCCGGCAGACGCCGCAGCAGCTAATCCGGACCCGAATCTCGCCGGGGCCCGGCTCCGGTTCGGCTCTGTCGGTCCGGGCCAGCGGCCCGTCGTCGATCGGAGCGGTCCGCTGCACTATCCATGCCTTCATGAATCCTCCAGCCAGGGTCGGCGGCCAGCTCAGCTGGCGTCACTTACCGCAGCTGGGACCACTTCGGCCCCACCGCCCGCCAGGCGCTCTCCCAGTTGGCCATCCGGCGACGGCCCATTACCACCCGGACGGTAACCGCGATCAGCAGCTCCAGCACTATCACCCCGGTGAGCGCTATCAGCACTGCGAAAGCGATCCGGTCGCGCACGTCCGAGGCAGTCAGCGGCGGATGCCGCAACTCTCCTGTAGGCGTTACCCAGACAGTAAAGACATCACCCTTGTGGGCATTCAACGGCGTCGCGAGCTCGCCGGTTCGCTGTCCGCCGGATGGCGTCGGCCAAGTCGCGCGCACCCACGCGGTGTCCCATTCGCCGTCCACGCCGATCAGGCCGGCGCTCGCGCTCTGCAGGAGCGTCGCGGGCTCCTGCTTCCACATGTGCTGCTCAGCGTGCTGCTCGCGCAGGCCCTGCGCATTGGCAAGCTGTCCGGCGTAGATGGAGGCCAGTGGGGCCGCCGCGAGAAAAGCTATGACGAGGGCGGCCATTATCGCCGTCTCGATCCGGTCGGCTTGCCGCAGCAGCGGATTGCGCTCGCGGCCCATTACGACCCGGACGACCAGGTGCAGTCGCTGCTTCACCGCAAGCACCTCCGATCCAGGCTGATCCGCCGGGAATCCACCTCGCCAATTTGCCGCGATCGGCTGCGTGCGCGGGAGGGCCGATGAGCCTGTTATGGGCAGACTAAGGGCCTATCCGCTCTGATCGTTAGTCATCAGTTCAGCTTGTCGCCGGCGAGCCGTCGCCAGCGCAGTGTTGGCCCGGCCGAATTGCAGGATCAACTGCGGATATCCCGACAGACTGAGCCGGTCCGCCACCATCATCCGGTACTGGGCTGACTCAAGCGGCTGAGACTGCAAGCTGGCGAACACCCAGCGGGTCGCGGCCCGCAGCAGCAGCCGGTGCAGTGCCTGCCCGGCCCGCAGCCAGTCGACGACGTCGTCGCTAGCAGTAACCAGGACCGCAGTCGCCGACGGCGGCTCGCCGTCGCTCTGCTCGGTGCCTGGCTGTCCGAAGTCGCGCTGCGGCAGCCGCACAGGACCCGTTACCTCTCCTGGTGCATCACCCGCGCCTGGTACCCATGCTGCGCCGGGCCGGGCGCTGGCAGGCACACCTTCGCGCGCCTGGCTCCCTGGCGGTTGCACCCATTGCGCTAGCTCAGCGGAAATAGCGGGACTGGCGCGCTGCTCGTCGGCAGCCGCCGATACCAGTTCAGCCAGGTCCTTGACCAGCGCGTGATCTTCGACCAGCCGCAATTGGCTGCCCTCGGCCGAAGCGTCAGCCTGGAGCGCGGCCAGCAGCCTTGCCGGAATCTCGCCGGGTGCGAATGGACCGCGGTGCGTGTGCCGGTGCGGCAAGGCCGCAAGTAGCTCTGCCTCCGGTTGGCTCATCGGCGCCCGGCCATTCAGGCTGACCCGGGCGACGAGCCAGGGCTGGGCTGGATCGGGCAGCAATTCGACGGCGGCTACATGACCTAGTTTGCGCAACCCGAGCCGCAACCCGAACAGGGCGGCTCCGCAGCTGATCATGAGCTCTCGGCCGACCGGGTCTACCTGGTGCAGCTGGCGATCAGGGTCGGCGAGCAGTTCGATGACGGCGCCGCCAGCGCGGAACTTCCATGGCTGGGTGTTATGCACCGAGGGTGCCCTCGCTGCGGTGGCGACCAGGAACGCGATATCGTCATGGGTCAGCAGGGGACCGGCCACGGCCCTCGGGGCAGGCACCGCGGCACCCAACTTCCCCGCCGCGATTACGCCGTGTACGACCAGTCCGCCCTGATCGGTAACGACCGCGAGCTGGGTGCCATCAGGCTGAGCTGGCCCTAGCTGCAAGCGGGCTGTCTGTGTCATGGTGCATCACCCCTTCGCAGCATCCAGGGACCGGGCCGCCGCGGACAGGGTCCAATGGCCCCATCCGCCATGGACCACTGGCCCTGCGCCCGGCTCACCGCACCCGTAGAGTTAGTAGACATGGGCATCGATGCCGATACGGGCGGGGCTGACCTGGGCAGGCGGATCGCCGAGCAGCGCCGCCGCGCCGGGCTCTCGCGCGATCAGGCCGCCGAGCTAGCCGGAATGTCACCTGAGTACCTGGGCTACCTCGAGTCCAGCCCTACGCCGAACCCGACGCACGCGTCGCTGACGAGGCTGGCGGCCGCGCTCAACGCCGATCCGGCAGCGTTGTCCGGCGCCGGGCTCAACATGCCGCCGGGGCAGCGCGGTGCGGCGAAGAACCCGATCCTGGAAGCGCTGACGGTCGACGAGTGCAAGGCTCACGTTGCCGCGGGCGGTATCGGGCGTTTCCTGTTCGACGATCCCGGTCGCGGCCCGGTTGCCATCCCGGTCAACTACAAGATGAACGGCGATGACGTGATCTTCCGGACGAGTGGTACCAGCGGCGTGGGCGCCGAGATGCGGGTGAACTCGGCGCTTGGCGAGCGGGTGTCTTTCGATGTCGATCACCTGGATGAGGCTCTCGGCGAGGGATGGAGCGTGCTGCTCAGCGGCACCGCCCAGATCATCACCGACGCCGGGCTCGATCGCGCCAAGGCCCTGGACATCGAGCCGTGGGCAGGCGGCGAGCGGGACGTCTACGTCCGGCTGACGCCGACCAAGATCACCGGCCGCCGGATCCGCGTCACCGGGTAGGCGCGCGGATCCGCGTCACCGCTTAATCGCGCCGGCCAACCGCTCCGCCGCGGCTACCGCGGCTAGTCGGTGTCGACCGTCAGCCGGTTCCGGACGCTGACAACGCCCTCGGCGTGCCGGACGCGTCCGACCAGGTCCATCGCCGTCCGCCGGAGGGCAACTACGCCGCGGATGGTCACCACGCCGGACCGGACGGTCACGTCGTACTCCGCCGGTTCGAGGCTGAACTCCTTGCCGATGATGACCTGCGTGACTTCATCCCAGATATCCTCATCCGGCCGTTCGAAGATCGCCAGTACATCGGACCGCGTGACGATGCCGATCAGCTCGCCGTCCGGGTTGACGACCGGCAGCCGCTTGATCCGCCGGTCCTGCATGAGCCTGGCCGCGTCCACAACCGGCGCGCCCGGCCGGATGGTCACGGCCGGCGAAGTCATCAGCTGGCCGGCGGTCACCGCCTTGGACTTGTACTCCTCATCCAGCCGCCACTGGAAACGGAGCAGCGCCGGCGGCCGGTCCGGCTCGGTCTCCTTGTAGAGCAGGTCTGCCTCGGAGACAACGCCAAGCACGCGGTCGCTGTCGTCGATGACGGGGCAAGCGCTCACCCGGTACCCACGCAAAACTGAAACGATCTCCTTGAAGTCCGCGGTCTTTCGCAGCGCGACGACCTTGGTAGTCATAACGTCCCTGACAGTGGCAGTCATGGGACTCTCCTCCCTGCGCCTGGCCAGGGTCAGCTTCCCCTGGTCTCCCTCACAATGACCAGCGGGCACGGCGCGTGGTGCGCGCAGTGCTGGCTGACAGATCCGAGCAGCGCGCCGGTGAAACCGCCGTGGCCGCGACTGCCGACCACAAGTAGGTCGGCGCCGTGGGCGGCCTCCAGGAGTACCTGGGCCGCGATACCTTCCTGCACGCTGGTGCTGATCTTCACCTGGCTGTCCGGAGCGACGGTCTCGCTAATCGCGTTGTCCAGTTCCCTCGCCGCGACCGCGGCGAAGTCGGCCGACTCATCGAGCACCGACACCGGGGCCCAGGCGTAACCGCCGACCATGACCGGGTAATGCCAGGCACTAACCGCGTCGATGGAAGCACCGGTCAGCTCCGCCTGCCGTACCGCCCAGGCCAGGGCGGCTCGCGACGAGGGCGACCCATCGACGCCGACTACAATCCTTCTGGCCGAGGCCTGCTGCTTGCTCATCACCGATCCCTGCCTTCAGATGGTCCTAACTGCAGCGTCGCCCCCACCGGCAGGTTTAGGCAGAGACTTCTTACCCAGGGAACGGGGACCTTCGACCCGCCCGGTCCAGGCCAGGCGATCGTCAGCGGAGCTGGCGCAGGAACGGGTCGCGCGGCGAGGCCGGGTTCAGCCGGATCCTGACGTCCACTGCATGCGCGCCGTCTGCGGTTGCAATGACCGGGTTAAGGTCAAGCTCAGCCACTTCCGGCAAATCGTCTGCCAGCCGGGAAATCCGCAGCAGCACGTCAGCGAGCGCAGCGGTGTTCACTGCGGCCGAGCCCCGGTGCCCGAACAGCAGCGGGGCAGCCCGTACCTCGCTGAGCATGTCGTTCGCATCATCGCTGGTCAGCGGCGCAAGTCTGGCTGCGCGATCGCCCAGTACGTCGGTCGCGACGCCGCCGAGGCCGAACACTACGAGCGGCCCGAATACCGGTTCCTGGACTACGCCGATCAGCGTCTCGACCCCGCCCGCCAGCATCGGCTGCACCAGCACTTGGCGAAGGCGATCGCCGAACGCCTTCGCCAGCTCGCCGTATGCCTCGGCGACCTCCGCCGGCGTCCGCAGGTCCAGCTTGACCGCGCCAGCGTCAGTTTTGTGCACCAGGCCATCGACTTCTGCCTTGAGCACGACATGATCGCCTAGCTCCTTGGCCGCGGCCAGCGCGTGTTCCACGGAGCTCACTGTGCGGGTGGCCACGATCGGGATCCGGTAGCTGGCGAGCAGTTGCACAGCGTCGGCAGCGGGCAGCCAGCCGCCGTCAGGGCTGTTAGTCAGGAACGCCGACACCAGGGCGCGGGCCGCCATCCCGTCGACGTCGTCGAGTTCCGGGATCAGGCCTTGGTGGCAGTCGCGCCACTCGCGGTACCGGGCCGCGTGCCCGAGTGCCCTCGCCGCGGTCTCGGGGTAGCTGTACACCGGCAGGCAGGGCCGATTGCCAAGACCGGCTGCATTTCCGCTGCCTGCTGGGCGGCTGCCGACGTGCAGCAGGCTGACCGACTCCGGCCGGTCGAGCAATACGGCGGCCATCGGCTTGGACACATCCGCGGTCACGATCGCCGCGGTGAGGTCGGCAATCGCCGTTGGCACTGCTATTGCCAGCACGGCATCCACGTTGTCGGCGGCGGCGACGTGCTCGATGCACGCGCGGAACGCGCTGATACCGACCGTGGCGGTGGTGTCGACCGGCCCCGCCACCGCTGCTCCCGACGGCAGCAGCCGGGTCAGCTTGTGCTGGGTTGCGCTGTCCAGCACGGCCACGGCAAGCCCGCTGTCCCCGCACGCGTCAGCGGCCAGCACGCCCGCTCCGCCTGCGTTGGAGATGATGGCCACCCGGCGGCCGGCCGGCAGTTGCTGGCACGACAACAGCGCCGCCGCCTCGACTAGCTCACCCAGGCTGCGAGTGGCGATGATGCCCGCCTGGCCGAACAGCGCTTCCTGAGTGGCCAGCGGCGTTGCCGCCGCGGCTGTGTGCGACGCGGCGGCGCGCTGGCCGCCGGCGACCTGCCGCCGATGACGGTCAAGACTGGGATCTTCTTGCTGACCCGCCGGGCCGTGCGGGCGAACCCACGCGGGTTACCGAACGACTCAACGTAAAGCACTGCGAGCTTGGTCTGCTGATCGTGCTCCCACCAGGTCAGCATGTCGTTGCTGGAGACGTCATACTTGTCACCGACCGAGGCGAACGACGACATCCCGAGGCCAAGCCTGCGAATGTGCTCGAGCAGCGCGATGCCGACGCCGCCAGACTGGACGACGAGCCCGGCAATCCCTGGCGCCGGGATGTCCGCGGCGAAGGTCGCGTTCAGCTTCACGGACGAGGACGCGAGGCCAAAGCAGTTCGGGCCGACCAGGCGCATGCCGTATCGGCGGCAGATGGCCAGCAGGTCCGCCCCGCCGCCGCCGAGGCTCGCGGTGATCACGACCAGCGATCGCACTCCCCGGCTGCCGCACTGCGCCGCCACGGCCGGGACCTGTGCGGGTGGGACCGCGACGACCGCTAGATCGACACCCTCGGGCAGATCAGCGGCGGATGCCAGGCAGGCTAGGCCCTCCATGGAATGCGCGCGCGGGTTTACCGGGTAGACCGGGCCGGTGAATCCGCCGGCCACGATGTTGTGCAGGATCTCCCGGCCGACCGAGCCACGGTGGCGGCCGGCGCCGATAACTGCGACCGAGGCCGGCTCGAGCAGGTGCTGCAAGCTTGCAACGTCCGCCCGGCTGGCGCGGTCGGCTACCTTGTCCAGGTAGCTGTCCAGTTCTTCGCCCTCTGTGCTGGGCAATGGCAGCGTCAGCGCGATCACGCCGTCGGCGAAATGCCGCTCGACGTGCAGGCCGGCGTCGGCGAACACTCGCTGCATGGCGTAATTCTCCGGCAGTGTCTCGGCCGAGAACGCGCTCAGATGGCGCTGCCGGGCCAGCGAGACCAGGTGCTCAAGCAGCAGCGTGGCAATGCCGCGGCCGTGCATATCGTCGGAGACTGCGAACGCGATCTCGGCGACTCCGGGCCGGGTCGTCGGCTCGTAGCTCGCGACGCCGACGAGGTCGCCAGCTAGCCGGGCAAGCAGGGCGGCGTGATCGGGGCTTTCCGGCCGGCAAACCCGTGCTGCCTCGCGTTCGGGTGCCTTCGGGCTGAAGCTGAAGAAGCGGAAATAGGCGTTGTCGGGGGACAGTTGCTCATGCATGCGGAACACGTCGTCGATGTCCTCGGGACGCGCAGGCCGGATCTCGACTGTCCTGCCGTCGGCGAGCAACGCGAATTTTCCGGATGAAGCCGGATCTATCATTTGATAGTCACCGCCGTTGGTGCAGTTCCACCAGATCGGTTTCGTGCGCCGACCCGCCATAAGAGACCGAGACCCAGCCTGCCCCGTCCACGCCGGCCGGGGTAGCGGCTAACGGACTTCGCCGAGGGGACCTTCGGCCCTGTTGGCAGCCGTCCCCTCACTCGGAGGGCTGCTGGCGGCTCATGCTCTGATAGACGGCCAGCAGCGCCGCTTTCTGCGTGTCGTCGAGACTCGCGTCGGTCCTGATGGCGAGTTCGACCCTGCCCGGCTCGGCACCGCCCTCGCGTTCATTCCCGGCGACGCTGTTAAGCAGGCCGGCCTCGGCAAGCAGCATCTCCGCCGACACATTCAGCGCGTCGGACAGCTGCTTGAGCACCCGCACCGACGGCTGGTGCATGCCGCGCTCGAGTTCACTCAGGTACGGATTGGACAAGCTGGTCAGCTCGGCAAGCTGACGCAAGGTGAGATTGGCCAGCTTGCGCTGACTGCGGATGAATGAGCCGAACGCCTCCATCTGCGCGTCCCACTGGCTTGCCATGTCTCTCCAGGTTCAGTTCAGTCTCGCCGGGCCCGCTCAGCCCATCAGTATCGCAGGAGTCCGAGCGAAGTGCGTGCGAGCGCAGGTGCGTGCGAGCGCAAGTGCGTGCGAGCGCAGGCCAGCGCAGACGCGTGCGCGCGGCGGAGCAGTGCTCGCCGCGCGCGGTGCGTGCTAGTTCAGGAAGCCTTGGCGGTCTTCTCGGTCTTCTTCGGCGCGCTGGTGCCGGCCGGCAGCAGCGGTGCGGTCGCCTTGAGCAGCTCCTCGGCGAACTTGCGCTGGCCCGCCAGCAACTGCTCGGCGAAGTCGTAGGCGCTCGCCACAACATCCTGCGGAGTCGGCAGCTTGTCGGCGAACGGCAGGTTGACATCGGGCAGCTCGGGCTTGATCGACTGGACCGCGCCGGCCCAGGTCTCGATCGCGTCAATGACGGCGGTCTGACTCTTGCTGATGGTGTTCAGGACCTCGTTGGTGAGCTCCTGCGCCACGTTGGACTCGGCCATTTCATCCTCCTAGGACTCGCTTGCTTGCCATACCATGACTCTTTTAGCGTCATGCTCAGTATAGCTAGCAAAATCTCGGCGTGTCAAGCTCTTGCTCGTTATAGCTAGCCGCGCACGTAGTCGCCTGGCGCGTCGCACAGGTGCGGGTAGTTCTCGCTGCCCATCGGCGGTGGCGGGCCGAGGCGCCCGGCCCGCGGGCCGGACCAGGCCGTCCAGTCCTCCCACCACGAGCCGGCCTGCCGGACGGCCGTGGCCCGCCAGTCCTGGGCGTCTGCCGGATAGGAATCAGCTACCTCGTGCCAGGCTTTCGGACCTGGCGGGTTCACGATGCCGGCGATGTGCCCGCCGCTGGTCAGCACATACCTGACGGCACCGGCGAGCAACCTGGTGGCCTGGTAAGACGCAGGCCACGGCACGATGTGATCGTTCACGGCACCCACTACGTAGCTGTCGGTCTTCACATCGGCCAGCGACAGGTGCCGCCCGGCAAGTTCCATCTCGCCGCGGGCGAGCTCGTTACCGATATACAGGCAGCGCAGGTAAAAAGAGTGCATCGCGGCCGGCATCCGGGTGCTGTCGGCGTTCCAGGCCAGGATGTCGAAGGCGGGCGGGTCCTGGCCCATGAGCCAGCCGGACACGACGTAACTGAAGATGAGGTCGTTCGCCCTGATCATGTCGAACGCGACGGCCATCTGGCTGCCCTCCAGGTAGCCGGGCCCGGCCATCTGCCGCTCAAGCCGGGCCACGGTGCGCTCGTCGGTGAAGGCGCCCAGTATGCCGGGCCGGGAGTAGTCCAGCATCGTGTTGAGCAGCGTGACCGAGCCGAGCCGGTCATCGCCGGTGCAGGCCATATACGAGGCCAGCATGCCGGTGAGCGCACCGCCGAGGCACAGGCCGACAATGTCGGTCTTGGGCGCCCCGGTAATGTCGCCGATCACGTCGAGCGCCTGCCGGGGGCCGTGGATCAGGTAGTCGTCCAGCGTCGCATCGCGCATGGCTGCATCCGGATTGCGGTAGGAGATAGCAAACACGGTCCGCTTGTGCTTGATCGCCCACTCCAGGAAGCTGCGGCCCGGTGCCAGGTCCATGATGTAGTACTTGTTGATCCACGGCGGGCTAGCCAGCAGCGGCACCGCATGCACCTTGGTGGTTTGCGGCGTGTACTGAATCAGCTCCATCAGGTCGTTCCGGAACACCACCTTTCCCGGCGTTGCGGCCATGTTCTCGCCGAGACGGAATGAGCTGGCGTCCACCTGCCGTGGCATGCCGCCGTTACTGACCAGGTCAGACAGGAAGTTCCGGGCGCCAGCGAGCAGGCTCAGCCCGCCGGTGTCCAGCGCGTGCTTGATCGCCGCCGGATTGGTCAGCAGGAAATTAGTCGGCGCGAGCGCATCGATGACGAACCCAGCGGCGAGCTCGGCCTTGGCGTCGGCGACCGGATCACCAGCGCCCGCCGCCAGCAGGTCCGCCGACAGCTGGCGGGCGGCCAGGTAGCCCTGCCGGATCGCGTAGAACAGCGGGTTACCGGCCCAGGCCGGATCGGCGAATCTCCGGTCGTCGGCTACCGGTACCGGCGGCTCGGCATCCGAGCCGAGCCAGCGGGCGGCAGCCGCCGGGCCGATCCTGGCCATGCTGGTCCAGAACTGGCTCAGCGCGCTGGCCAGGTCGTCCGGCCGCTGCAGCGCCCGGCCTGCGACGGTGAACAGGGACTGGCCGAAACCCGCCGGGTCAAGGCTGCCGAACTCCGCTGTCTCCGGTGCCACCGCCGCAGCTATTTCCTCGGCATCCTGTTTCCCGTATTCCTGCATGCTCAACTGTGACTCCCTGAGGTCGACTTTGCCCAGCCCGGATCCAGCCCGAATCCGGTTCAGCACCGCTCGAAGATCGCCGCAATGCCCTGGCCGCCGCCGATGCACATGGTCGTCAGCGCGTAGCGACCACCGGTTCGCCGCAGTTCGTACAGCGCCTTCACGGCGAGGATCGCGCCGGTCGCGCCGATCGGGTGCCCGAGGGAGATGCCGCTGCCATTGGGGTTGGTCTTCTCCGGCGGCAGCCCCAGTTCCCGCACGACTGCCAGCGCCTGCGCCGCGAAAGCCTCGTTGACCTCGAACACGTCGATGTCGTCCAGCTTGATGCCAGTTCGCTCCAGCAAAGTCCGTACTGCGGGCACGGGGCCGATGCCCATGATCCGCGGCTCGACGCCCGCGTGTGCGTAGCCGACCAGCCTGCCCAGCGGCGCGAGGCCGTGCGCCTCGGCGTAATCACGCCCGGCCAGCACTACCGCCGCCGCCGCATCGTTGATGCCGGATGCGTTGCCGGCTGTGACGGTGCCGTCGGGCGCGAAAGCGGGCCGCAGCCGGGCCATGTCGGCTGCGCTTACTTCTGGCCTGATGTGCTCGTCAGCGTCAATCGTGACGGTGCCCTTGCGGCCGGGCACCTCGACCGCCACGATCTGCTCGCGGAAGTAGCCGGCCGCTTGCGCGGCCGCCGCCCGGCGGTGGCTTTCGGCCGCCAGCGCATCCTGGTCGGCCCTGGAAACGCCGAAGTCAGTGGCCACGTTCTCGGCGGTCACGCCCATGTGGCAGGCATCGAATGGATCGGTGAGCGCGCCCACCATCGCATCGATCACCGCGCCGTCCTGCATCCGCTGTCCCCAGCGCATGCCCGGCAGCCAGTACAGACCACGGCTCATGGACTCGGCTCCGCCTGCCACCGCGAGGTCGCAGTCGCCGAGCACGATGGCCTGGGCTGCCGACACGATTGCCTGCAGGCCGCTGCCGCACAGCCGGTTCAGAGTCAGCGCTGGCGTCCCGGCCGGCAGGCCGCCGTTGACCGCCGCCACCCGGGCCAGGTACATGTCCCGGACCTCGGTGTGTATGACGTTGCCGAATACCGCGTGCCCGAAGTGCTCGGGCGTGGCGCCGGACCGGCTGACCGCCTCGTGCACCACTTTCGCCGCCAGGTCGCACGGTGGAATCGCGGCCAGGCCGCCGCCGTACTTGCCGATAGCGGTGCGAACTGCCGAAAGCACCAGGACGTCGCGCTGACCGAAGGCACTGTTATCATTCATCGCCACATTCCTCACATGTCCAGTCCGCCGTTGACGGCCCAGATCTGGCCGGTGACATAGGCGGATTCGTCGGCCGCGAGGAATGCAACGACCCGCGCGATCTCCTCCGGCGCGCCGAGCCGGCCCACGGGAATCTGGCTGCGGATCCGGTCCAGCACCTTGTCCGGGATGGTGGCGAGCATGTCGGTCGCGATGAAACCAGGGGTAACGGCGTTGACCGTCAACCCGATGCCGTCGCCGACCGGCCGTTGCGCGCGGGCCAGCTGGAACACGGCTTCCTTGGCCAGCGACTTAGTCAGCCCGAACAAGCCCGACTTGGACGCGGCGTAGTTGACCTGGCCGATGTTCCCGGTCTCGCCGATGACAGAGGACACGTTGATGATCCGGCCCGTTCCGCGCTCGAGCATGTGCTCAAGGGCGGCCTGCGCCATGAAGAACGCGCCGGACAGGTTGACCGCGATAACCCGGTGCCAGTCCTCGTCGGTCATCTTGGCCACGGTCTTGTCGATGGTGATACCCGCGTTGTTGACCAGGACGTCGAGCCGCCCGTGCCGGTCGATCACTTCGCCGAGCACGCGCCGGCAGTCGCCGGGCTCGCCGATGTTCCCCTCGTGCACGGTAGTCAGCTGATCTGGGTAGTCGGCGGTGAGCGCAGCCTGCAGCTTGCTCGCGCCATCGACCCCGCGCCAGTACCCGGCCGCGACCGATGCGCCATGCGCGGCGAGGCCGCGGCTGATTGCTGCGCCGATCCCCCTCGTTCCGCCGGTCACCAGTGCTACCCGGCCGTGCAGAGTCTCGGTTGCCCGTTGCCCTGGCTCAATCGCCGTGGAGGTCATTTCTCAATTCCTTTCGCGTGTGCTGGTGATGCTCCCTCCGATTGGCACTTAGTGACAGTGACGAACGTCCCCCCGCGGCGGGTCGCCCGGCCCTCCTGGAGCAATACCGGGCCGTGATCAGCTCTCCCGGTGGCGTGGCAGCCGTTCCAAGCGGGTGTGGCAGGCTATCGGCACGGCTTCGGAGAGGACGGCATGTGACCTGCACCCTGCACGTCGCCTGGGATGACAAGCTGGCCGAATATGACTTCGGGCCTGGCCATCCGCTCGCGCCTATCAGGATCAAGCTCACGATGGAGCTGGCCCGCGCCTTCGGCGTGCTAAGCCAGGATGGCGTTACGGTGACAGCGGCCGCGCCCGCTTCCGACGGCGAACTCGAGCTCGTGCACGATCCGGGCTATATCGCGGTGGTAAAGGCGGCTGGCGCGCTCGCGGCCGGGACTGATGCGGGCACCCGGCCAAGTCCGGCGGCGTTGCTCGCCTGCGGCCTCGGCACCGAGGATGACCCGATCTTCGCCAGCATGCACGAGGCATCGTCGCTAGTCGCCGGCGCGACGCTGGCCGCGGTACGGGCCGTCTGGTCTGGTGCGGCCACGCATGGCGCCAGCATCGCGGGCGGCCTGCACCACGCAATGCGCGGCAACGCAAGCGGGTTCTGTATCTACAACGATCCGGCGATCGCCATCGCGTGGCTGCTAGAGCAGGGCGCGGAGCGGATCGCTTATGTTGACATAGACGTGCATCATGGCGACGGCGTGCAGACGGCCTTCTGGAACGACCCGCGGGTGCTCACGATCAGCATGCATCAGCATCCCGCGACCCTGTTCCCCGGCACCGGGCGGCCTACCGAAACCGGCGGGCCCGATGCGGACGGATCGGCCGTCAACATCGCCCTGCCGGCCGGGACCAGGGACGCTGGCTGGCTGCGCGCCTTCGATGCCGTAGTGCCGCCGCTGCTGCGGCAGTTCCGGCCTCAGTGGCTAGTCAGCCAGCACGGCTGTGACACGCACTGGAGCGATCCGCTGGCCAACCTCGAGATCAGCATCGACGCCCAGCGCGTGGCACACGCCGCATTGCATGGGCTTGCGCACGAGGTCGCCGATGGCCGCTGGCTGCTGACTGGCGGCGGCGGTTATCAGTTGGTGCAGGTAGTACCGAGGACCTGGACCCACCTGCTGGCCGAGGCGTCCGGGCACCCGATCGACCCGGCCACGCCAACGCCCGAGTTGTGGCGCGAGTACGTCGAGTGGACGGCCACCGAGCCGGCGCCCGAAGTGATGACTGACGGCGGAACCGGTGCGTTTCCCAGCTTCGAATCTGGCTACGACCCCGAGGACCCGGTAGATCAGGCCATCATCGCAACCAGGAACGCGGTCTTCCCGCTGCACGGCCTGATGCCGTAACCGCTACCGCGACCTACCGGCTGATCACTACCTTCAGCGCGCCAGTGTCAGCCGCGCGGGCGAACACGTCGTAGGCCTCATCGAAGTCATCGAAGCCGAACCTGTGCGTGACAAACTTGCTGGTGTCTAGCTGATGACTGGCCAGCAGGCGCATCAGCATCCGCGTCGAATAGGTGTCCACCTGGCCAGTCGTCACGGTAATGTCCCGGGTCCACTGGTCTTCGAGGTGCAGCGCGGCGGGTTTGCCGTGCACGCCGATGTTGGCGATCCGGGCGCCCGGCCGGGTGAGCCGGACTGCGAGCTCGAACGTCTCCGGCTCGCCTGCCGCCTCGATGGTCACGTCGGCGCCCAGACCATCGGTGACGGACATGACCGCCTCGAGCGGATCGACGACCGAGTCATTCACCAGCACGTCAGCACCGAATAGCTTGGCCGCTTCCAGCCGCCGGTCAGCCACATCGATAGCGACGATATGGCTCGGGCTGAACAACCTTGCGGTCATTATCGCGGCGAGACCGACCGGGCCGGTGCCCACCACGGCCACGACGTCGCCTGGCTGGACGCGGGCCTTCAGGACCCCGACTTCATAGCCCGTTGGCACGACGTCGGCCAGCATCAGGGCCTCTTCGTCGGTGACGCCCGGCGGGATCCGGTACGTCGAGTTATCGGCGAACGGTACCCGCACATACTCGGCCTGGGTTCCGTCGTAGGTATGGCCCAGTAGCCAGCCACCGCCGCCCTGGCACTGGCCGTAGTGTTCTTCGCGGCAGAACCGGCACCCGCCGCAGACGGAAATGCATGAGACGAGGATGCGGTCTCCTTCGGTGATGGTGTGCACGCCGCCGCCGACCTCCGCCACCGTCCCGACCGCCTCGTGGCCGAGGATCCGGCCTTGTCGCACCGACGGCACATCGCCGCCCAGGATGTGCAGGTCAGTCCCGCAGATCGTGGTGGCGTCCACCCGCACGATTGCGTCGGCTTCGTCGGTAATCTCCGGGTCCGGCACTTCCTGCAAGGCCTCGCGGCCGTGACCCTGGAAGACAATGGCTCGCATCTGGCGCTCCTGCCGTCGTCGGTACTCGCTAGCCGCCCGCCGGAGCCCCGGGGGCCGGACTCCGCCTGATCCGCCGGCCGGTGATCCGGGCCGGCGTTATCCCGATGAAGTGCTCCCGCTGCCCGCCCGGCCAGGGCTCGACGCCAGCCGCCTCCGCGTCAGCGCGCTCGTCCTCGGAGTCCAGGTGGTGTGCCGGGCCCTGGATCAGCACGCTCCAGCCCTCGCGCGTGCTGAAGTCGACGTCGTCGACCTCGAACGCGACGCGATACTCGGCGTGGGCGATGCCGGTACGCAAGTCCTCGTCGGTCGCTCCGGACTGCGCGGTCCGGAACAGGATCGCGCCATTATGCATCTTGTAATTGACCGGCAGCACCGTCAGGTCATACCGGCCCGCGTAGACAAGACGGCCGATGCCGCCCGGCGCGATCAGTCGCAGGCACTCGTCCTCGTCGAGAGTTTCGAGCCCGACCTCAGTCACAGCGCTCTCCGTTCTAGCCTGCTGATTTCTAACTTCGCGTTCCTAGCTTCGCGGGAGGTACATCTGGGCCGCAGGGTAGTCCGGCGGCTTCCGGTAACTCGCCTCCACTAGGAGATCATCCTCTGACAGCACGAGGGTGCCAGGCTCGACCCGCTTCCGCCAGGGACCAAGGACCCGGTGCGGGCTGACGCAGGCCACTGCGCATGCGCCTAGGCTGCTGGCCATGCGCCTCGGCTTGCCGGACACCGTCGGCACGTGCTTGTTCGACCTGGACGGCGTGCTGACTCAGACCGCGAAGGTGCATGCGAGGGCCTGGAAGAAGGTTTTCGACGGCTTCCTGCGCGAGCGTGCAGCGCGGGAAGCGACACCATTCGGTCCCTTCGACGAGATCGGCGACTACGACCGCTACGTCGATGGGCGTTCCCGAAGTGACGGGGTGCGCACATTTCTCGCCGCCAGGGGCATCGAGGTGCCGGAAGGGCGCGACAGCGACACCGCCGAGGACGGCACCGTGCTCGGCCTCGCCCGGGCGAAGAACGACATCCTGCTCAGGCTGCTGGCCGCCGACGGCGTGCGGGCTTATCCCGGATCGGTCCGCTACCTGCGCGCGGTCCGCGCCGCCGGCCTGGCCACTGCCGTGGTATCGGCGAGCGCAAATGCTCATCAGGTGCTGGTCGCGGCCGGCCTGGACGGACATTTCGATGCCGTCATCGACGGCGTGATCGCCCACGAAGAGAACCTAGCTGGCAAGCCAGCCCCGGATACTTACCTGGCCGCCGCAGCCGCCATGAAAGTCCCGCCAGTTGCCGCGGCCGTATTCGAGGACGCACTCGCAGGCGTACAGGCAGGCCGAGCCGGGCAGTTCGGCTGGATCGTCGGCGTGGATCGCGTCGGCCAGGCTCGCGAGCTTCGCCTGGCCGGCGCCGATGTGGTGGTGACTGACCTGGCCGGCCTGCTGGATTAAAAGCATCGCCGCAGGCATAGGTTGAGCGGGAGGGACCGCCCGTTTCTCGCGGATCAGATTTCGCGGTGTACCGGTTTGCTCAGACCGGTATCTCCGCGACCCTTGGCGTTTGTCCCTCCCGCCACTTCGATAACACTGCCAGCGAGGCTGGGTCGACAGGGCCATAGGGCCCGCTTATCCAGGACCAACAGCCCCTGCGTTCAAGCGCTGCCGCAACCGCAAGCCACACGTGGGCCGTTGGACCCTGTCGACGCTGCAGCCCAACCCGCGATGATGACCAAGAGCCCACTGCAGGGAGGGCCTTATGGCTAACGAAGCAACTAAGCACACCGGCGCCTGGCAGCTGGACGCACCCGGGCTTAACGATCTGTACGCTGCCCTGAAGGCCGACGGCTACCAGGTCATCGGGCCGCGCGTTACCGGGGACGCGATCGTGCTCGGCGAGCTCGAGTCGGCCGCCGAGCTGCCGTTCGGCTGGGGCGTGCGGTTGTCGCCAGGCGGCTACCGGCTGCGCCAGCGCGCGGATAGCGCGGCGTTCGCGCACTCGGCTGGGCCGCAGTCCTGGAAGCAGTACCTGCACCCGCCGCGCGAGAAGTTGTGGACCGCCAGCCGGGACGGCGACGGGTTCGCGCCAGATCCGCCGCCCGCTGAGCCTGTGCGGATGGCCTTTCTCGGCGTCCGCCCGTGCGACCTGCGAGCCATCCAGATCCAGGACCGGGTGCTGGGCGCTGCCAGTCACCCTGACTCCGCCTACGCCGCGCGCCGGGCGGGCGTATTCATCGTCGCCGTCAACTGTACCGAGCCGGGCGAAACCTGCTTCTGCACGTCAATGGGCACCGGCCCGCAGGCCGGCCCAGGCTACGACCTGCTGCTGACCGAACTGGTCACGCCGGATGCGCACACTTTCATCGTGGAAACCGGTTCGCCCGCCGGCACGGCAGTACTTGGCAGGCTGCCGGTACGGCCGGCCGAAACGACGACACTGAGCACCGCCCGCGAGGCGGTGCAGGAGGCTGCGGGTCATATGGGACGCAGCATGGAAGCCGACGGACTGCGCGAGCTGCTGGCCGACAGTCACGGCGCTGCCCGCTGGGAGGAGGTGGCATCGAGATGCCTGACCTGCGGTAACTGCACGATGGCCTGCCCGACGTGCTTCTGTACTACGGTTGAGGACGTCACCGACCTTAGCGGTGAGCACGCGGAACGCTGGCAAAGCTGGGCGTCCTGCTTCGACCTCGGGTTCTCCTACCTGCATGGCGGCCCGGTGCGTTCGTCGGACGTCAGCCGGTACCGGCAATGGCTGACCCATAAGCTCGGCACGTGGCACGACCAGTTCGGCTCATCGGGCTGCGTCGGCTGCGGCCGATGCATCGTCTGGTGCCCGGTCGGCATTGACCTGACCGAGGAAGTGGCGGCACTCCGGGCCGAGCGCGACGCCACAGCGCCAGCAGATCATGGCGAGCCGACATGAGCGGCGTCGGAGCGGCCGACCTCGGCGAGCACGCGTTCGCCCGGGGGCTGTCCGCAGGCCAGCTCGCCCGGCTTGCGGCACTAGCAACCAGCGTCGAGATCCCGGCCGGCCAGCGGATCTTCGAGGAAGGCGAGCACGCAAGCAGGCTGTGGCTGATCAGAACTGGGCGGGTAGTCCTCGACCTGCGGGTGCCGGGCCGGCACCGGCTGATCGTGGAAACGCTAGGACCCGGCGACGAGCTCGGGCTGTCCTGGCTGTCGCCAGCGCCGCAGTGGCAATTCGGCGCCTGTGCGCAGCTCCCGGTGTCGGCATTCGAGCTGCCGAGCGCCCGGCTGATTGACCTTTGCCAGACCGACTACGAACTGGGCTACCAGCTGACCCGGCGGCTGCTTACTACCGCGATATCCCGGCTGCAGGCGGCCAGGATCCGGATGCTGGATCTGTACGGTGCGCCATCCTCCGCCGTGGGGATGGGCGAGTCGCCATGACCCCGGCCATGATTCCGGCTGGCTACCGGGTAACCGCACGCCGCGCCGAAACCCACGACACCGTCTCGCTGACGCTGGAGCCAGCCGCCGAGCCGATCACCGCGTTCCGTCCCGGCCAGTTCACGATGCTGTACGCGTTCGGCGTCGGTGAGATCCCGATCTCAGTTAGCGGCCCGCCCGGTCAGCCCGCGCTGATCCAGACGATCCGCGCGGTCGGCGCGGTGAGCCGAGCCTTGTGTACGGCCAGCCAGGGCCAGCTGGTAGGCGTGCGCGGCCCGTTCGGTACTAGCTGGGCCGAGGCCGATGCGGCCGGCCAGGACTTGTTGCTAGTGGCTGGCGGGATCGGGCTGGCGCCGCTGCGCCCTGCCTTGCTGGCCGCGTTGACGGAACGAACCCGTTACCGTCGAATTATCGTTCTCGCTGGCGCGCGGTCTCCGGACGAACTGCTGTTTGCTGGCGATCTCCAGGACTGGCGGGACAACGGTGCCGAGGTGAGCGTAACGGTTGACAAAGCCGATGCGCGCTGGCACGGGAACGTCGGCGTCGTCACCCAGCTGATCGGCCAAGCCGGACTGGATCCGCCGCGCACGACCGCGCTGATCTGCGGGCCCGAGGTGATGATGCGGCTGACCGCGCGGTCGCTGCTGGCCGCGGGGCTGCCGGCGGCAGCCATCCGGCTGTCGCTGGAGCGGAACATGCAGTGCGGGGTCGCCGTCTGCGGGCACTGCCAGCTCGGCTCGCTCCTGCTATGCCGGGACGGGCCGGTGGTCAGCTATCCGGTCGCCGAACCGCTGCTCGCGATCAGGGAGCTCTAGATGCCTACGCAGAACCCGCGGCCCAAATTGGCTGTCTGGAAACTGGCCTCCTGCGATGGTTGCCAGCTCACCGTGCTGGACCTTCAGGATGAGCTGCTTGCGCTGGCCGCCGAGGTCGACGTCGCGCATTTCACCGAGGCCACTTCCGCCGACCTCGGCGGGCCGTACGACGTGTCCCTGGTCGAGGGATCGGTGACCACGCTGGAGGACGCGGACAGGATCAGGGCAATCCGGGCGCAATCCGGGCTACTGGTCACGATCGGGGCGTGCGCGACAGCGGGTGGTATTCAGGCTCTGCGGAATTTCGCCGATATCACCGAATTTACCTCGGCTGTCTATGCCAGGCCGGACTACATCGCGACACTTGCGACCTCGACTCCGGTGGCCGAGCATGTCCCGGTGGACTTCGAGCTGCGCGGCTGCCCCATCGACAAACGGCAGCTCCTCGAGTTGCTGTCGGCACTGCTTGCCGGGCGGGCACCGCGCATGCCGGCGCATAGCGTCTGCCAGGAATGCAAGCTGCGCGGCACCGCGTGCGTCATGGTCGCCCGCGGCACGCCCTGCCTCGGCCCAGTCACGCAGGCCGGCTGCGGTGCGATCTGCCCGGCATTCGGCCGCGGCTGCTACGGCTGTTTCGGGCCGATGGAGACGCCTAACACCGGCGCGCTCGTGCCGCAGCTGCGCCGGCTCGGCATGACCGGCACCGACGTGCACCGGGTCTTCCGCACGTTTAACGCCGCGGCCGAGGAGTTCCTGACTGCGGCCGAGCAGTCGCCAGGCGACTAGAGCGTGACCCGCGGATCACTTGTTGCGCGTGCCGGCATCCAGCCAGCGTGCACGCAGCCCGCGGAACGGATGTCAGCTCACCGTGACGGATACTTGGCGAGGATGTCTCGTAGCTGCCCCGCGAAGCGGAGCGACTCCTGGTGATCCCGCTGCCAGACGTTGCGGCCGAAGATCAGCCCGGTAGCGCCGGCTTCCATCGACTGCCTTGCTTTCTCCAGCATCATCTCATCACCGGCCCGCTCTCCGCCCGAGACGAGCGGCAGCGTGCGGCCGGCCGACCTGACCACTGCGTCGATAGCCTCCTGTGCCGAGATATCGCGTGCGTAATCCGGCGGCACGCCGGACTGCTTCGCTGGATGCGGGAAATTGACCTTGACGACGTCAGCACCAAGCTCGCTGGCGGTCCGGGCAGCATAATCAACGGCATAGAAGGAATCCTTGCCGCCCTTGCCGTCTATCGCCGAGCCGCGCGGGTATGCCCACACGATCAGCAGTATGCCCAGCCGGACGGCATCCTCTCGGACCCGCAGCAATTGGGCGAAGTCACGCTCCTGGGCCGGCGAGCCGACGTACAGCGTGTAGCCGACCGCGTCGGCCCCGAGCCGCACCGCGTCCTCCACGGTCGCGTTGAGCGGCGACAACGGGTCAATCGCTGGGATGTCGGTCTTTCCGTTGAGCTTCAGCACCAGCGGCACCTCGCCCGCGTATTCCCAGTAAAACTTCTCAGCCAGCCCGATTTGGATCGCGATACCGTTGAACCCGCCTTCCAAGGCGAGCTTGATCACGTACGCTGGGCCGGCAGCCTCCGGGTTGGCGAAGAGTCCCTGGGACCGTGCTCAAGCCCCTGGTCGTACGGCAGGAACATCGCGGTCTCGTTGCCCAAGCCGTGCCGACACAGAATTCGGTAGAGGCGGGCTTTCTTCCCGGTGCTTAGTCCCAGGTGCCCCAGGGCTGGCCGTGCGTTCATGACTGTGTCCTAACATTGCTCGTGTCCAGCTACGGTTCCGGTTACATTGCGGCGCAATCGCGCTCGCCGGTGCGGACCCGCAGGGCGGACTCCACGGGGCACACCCAAATCTTCCCGTGGCCGATGGAACCGGTGTTCACGGCCTTGGCGATGGCGCCGGTCAGCGCCTCGGCCAGCTCGTCTTGCACCAGCACTTCGACGCGGACCTTCGGCAGTACGAGGGCGCTCTGGTCAGCAGCCGCAGCGGCGGAATGACGGCCGAATTGCTGCCCGAAGCCCACCACTTCGGTGGCCGTCAGCCCGCGCCCCCCGGTCTCGGCCACGACACGGACGACGTCATCGAGCTTCTCCGGCTTGACGACAGCGGTAATGAGCTTCATCAGATCTCACTCCCACGGTCGCCGCTTGGCGGCGCTGGCAGCGGGCTGATTCTGGGCGATCGTTCCTGAGGGGGCGACGAACACGGTCTCGCGGTCGTCGCGCCAGCGCACCAGGTAGGGCGCTGCGCCGTCCGCGGCCTGGCTTTCATGATCATCCACCTCCGATGAGTCCGTCCTGCTAGCGTCCGGCCAGGAAAGCCAGCATCCCAGGGCCAAAGGTCCGGGACTATGGTCTGGTACGACGGTGGAGTACCTGCGGGAGGTGATCGCCATCAGCGTGACCGTCAGTGACGTCATGACGGCGTCGGTTGTGGCCGTCCGGAAGGACGCCTCGTTCAAGGAGATGGCGGCGATGCTGGGCAGCCGACGGATCAGCGCGTTTCCCGTGCTCGACGACGCGGGCCGCGTTGTCGGTGTTGTGTCCGAAGGGGACCTGCTGGTCAAGGAGGCCGTTCAGGCGGACGGCACGAATCTGCTCGCTGCCCTCCGGCACATCCGGGAGGACGAGAAGGCGACCGGCATCACCGCTGGCGACCTGATGACCGGGCCGGCGATCACCATCGGTCCGGATGCACCGGTGGAAGAGGCCGCCCGTCTCATGTATGACCGGCGGATAAAGCGGCTGCCTGTGGTGAACGAGGCAGGCCGACTGCTGGGGATCATCAGCCGGGTCGATGTGCTGGCCGTGTTCAGCCGCCCGGACGCAGATATCCGCGACGAGGTCGTGCACCGGGTGCTTCCGAGCATCACGCCCACCGCGCCGAAGGACCTCAAGGTGGCGGTCGGCGACGGTATCGTGACGATCTCCGGTGCGCCACAGGCCGACCAGCTCACACGTGCCATCATTGACGCGGTCCGCCACGTCCAGGGTGTTGTCGCCGTCCGGGACCGGTTCAGCGCGCCAACCGCCGACTAACTGTCGGCGAGGGCCGGGCCGAGCCCGGCCTGGCGGGGAAGCATTGGGTCATAAGCCGCTCGTTGCCTATAGCTGCCGTGGGCAGTCGCGCCTAACTCACGAATCTGTGCGCAAGCCGCCGCTGGCGCCAGCCTGCGTGCGCGCTGGTGCACTCTGCCAGCCAGGAATCTTCGGCTCCCCTGGGTGGGACCTTCGTCTCTGGCTTGCGCTGTCTCACCTGGGTGTCTTGGCAGCTCAACCAACTCGCGGGGCTCCGGCGAGGGCACCACCCGCCGCCACGCGGTGCCATCACGGCGCACCGCCCAGTCACGCTCAGCGGCCAGCACGCGCGCCTGAGTGACCATTGGCTCTGGTCGTGCTCGGTGCTGTGGGCCGGCCCGATTTCCTCCTGCCACTCCAGCCGTCAGGTTTCGCCGGCCTCGCAGACCAGGATCAACGGGCCGTCGCGCCGTAATTCGATCTCGCGCGCCTGACGAC
The DNA here is from genome assembly GCA_963787665.1 of uncultured Actinomycetota bacterium. Lineage (GTDB taxonomy): Bacteria > Actinomycetota > Actinomycetes > Streptosporangiales > Streptosporangiaceae > JAJYUU01. The sequence goes on along the minus strand of CAWBDZ010000009.1, from coordinate 582,867 downwards.
CATAGCGGGCGCCGCCTGCGTGTCACGATGGGATGCATGGATCCAGTGAACGTAGACGCCATGCTGGCCCGCTTCGCGGAGCGCTGGTCGCCAAAGAAGATCGCCCAGGTCAACGACTACGACGTGCGGATAGTAAAAGTCCAGGGCGAGTTCACCTGGCATAAGCACGACGACACCGACGAGCTGTTCCTGGTCCTCAGCGGTGAGCTCATCATCCAGATGCGCGACGGGGACGTGCTGCTCCGCCCTCACGACTTATTCGTCGTACCACGGGGTCTGGAGCACTGTCCGCGCGCCGACGCCGAGACCGCGGTGCTCCTGCTGGAGCCCAGCAGCGTCGTCAACACCGGCGACGCTGGCGGACAGTTCACCCGTGACGTGGAAACGCTGGCCTGACGAGATCCGCGCAGAAAGTCAGTCGAGACTGATCGTCACTTCAGGCGGCTGCCGGAGCGTGTTATGCACCGTGCAGTGCGACGCGACGGCCATTAGGGCCTGGCGACGCTCCGGCGGTATGCCGCTCGGCACGTGGATCACCAGCTGGACATCGGCGATCCGGGCGGGCCGGTCGGTCGCCATGACGAAATCGGCGCGGACCCCGAATCCGACTGGGTCGAGCTCGTGCCTGCGGAGGTAACGCCCGACGTAGAAGGCGGTGCAGGACGCAAGCGAGCCGACCATTAGCTCGGTCGGCGTCGGCGCCAGGTCTTGTCCGCCGTCGGTGACAGGCTGGTCAGCCAGCAGGTCGTGGCCGCGGGTAGCGATCCGGTATCTATCGCCACCCGACCAGGTCACGTCGACGCGGCCGGTCCCGTCCAGCTGGCCTTCGCTGACCTCTGCGTCAGCAGCCTGCGCGAGCAGGGCACGGCCGAGCTGTCGCGCCTCGCCCGGCGTCAGCGCGGCCCACGAACCGTCGCCGCACTGCGGACACTGGCCGACGCGCATGGTGACCCGGCCAGTCGGACGGTGCTCGTTGCCCAGCTTCATTACCGCCACGTCCAGGGTCCGGCCGCAACTGGTGCGCATGCGCAGGTGATCGGTCCCCGGCGGGCCAGCCGGGCGAAGCTGGGTCTCAGTCATGGCGTTACCTCCTCATGGCAGGTTGACGTAGCCGTGGCGGGCCTTCCACAGGAAGTACTTCTCGAAGCCGAGCTTCATGGCGTGCGCCTGCGGTCCAGGGATGAGAAGCGCGTGCTTGCGCGGCGGAAGCATCTTGTCCGCGAGCATGAGCACGCCATTGTTGCCCGCGTCCATCACGCACACCGCCGGGATGTCACCGAACGCCTTGCGCTCCTCTGGCAGCTGGCCCCGGATCTGCGCAGCGATGTTGCGGGCCGCGACGTGAGCCATCTGCTCGGCCGGGAAGCCAGTCTTCGGCACGCCGACCGGCGTCGCAGTCTGCCACGGTGAATCGACAGCGACCGCGATGCCCACCGCGTACACCTCGTCATAGCCGAGGGTCTGATAGGTGTCCCGGACCTTGACGTAGCCCTTGGCATCGGCGATATCGGCGGCAGACCTGACCACTTCCTGCCCGACGAACGGCGGCACGATCATGGCGTAGGCGAAGTCGATGGCTTTGCCGTCAGCCAGAATCAGGCGGCCCTCATCGACACGCTCCATGCCGGTCGCGAGGACGGGAGTGATGCGCTCTTTCTTCAAGAACATGGACAGCAGGGCCTCGCCGTGCGGCAGGCCGCCGATGCCGAAGTGGCCGAGGAACGGCTCGGGCGACACGTAAGTGAGCTTCACCTGGCTCTTCAGCCCGGCTTTGCGAAGCTGATGCGACACGTTGAACAGGTACTCATAGGCTGCGCCGAAGCAGCCCGCGCCCTGCGTCGCGCCCACGACTATGTCCCCAGGATTGTCGAGCAGTTTGCGCCAGCCCTCGCCAGCGTGAATCGCGTCCTCGAGGGTGGTGATGGTGTACGCGTTGCCGCCCGGCCCGAGGCCGGGAACTGCAGCGAAGTTGTTCCGATACCCGGTCGCTATCACCAGGTAGTCGTAGTCATAGACGCCCGCACTGGTCGTGACCTTCCGGCCAGGCAAGTCCAGCGAGGTCGCTTCAGCGTGAACGAAGTCCACGTCATGCGACTCGAAGGTCGGCGCGAGCGAGAAAGTGATGTCCGCCGGGCTGCGCTTGCCAAACGGCAGCCAGATCAGTGACGGATTGAACAAGAACTGGTCCGACGCGGACACGACGCGGACGTCGACATCACCGGACAGTTCGCTCTTAACCGCCAGCGCGGCGGTGAGGCCGGCGAAATTGCCGCCGAGGACAAGCACCTTTTTCCTGCTCATGGCTTCCCTCCTGGATCGCGGGCGACGTCGAGCCACCGCTCTGCGATTTCAGGCCAGCCGGTCACCAAGAATGCGCCTAGGGCACAACAGCAGGCACTTGCAGGACCTAGGTCCCGATCTTCACGAACCCATCGTGATCACATCAGCGTCACGATTCTCCGTCTCCGGCTGCAGCAGAGGGCGGCACCGGCGGCAGCGGCGGCAGGGCGCCCGCGTTCGTTGGCGCCAGCAGGGTCGGGTCGACCTTGTTACCGGCCATCTGCTTCAGCATGAAGTCGTGGTTGAGGTCAAGGATGGCCCGGGTTTCCGCGGCGATGACCGCGTTACGACTCAGGCTCAGCTCGTTGTCTTGCTGCTGCTCACCGGATAGGGACCAGTTCGTAGAGCCCTTGACCGTATAGACGCCGTCGATGATCACGATCTTCAAGTGCGAGATGGCATCATGCACTGAGCTGGTGCCGATGGCAATGCTGTTACCGAACTCGCTGTTACTCCACGTGGCGAGGATCTGCTTCTCGTGCGCGGTCGTTGACTGGCTGCGGTCCAGGCTCATCTGCACGTAGACCTGTGCATCCGCAAGCTTCGCCTGAATGATCTTGTTCAGCTCGTCATCGTCATAGCCGAACATGTTGACCACGATGGAATGCTGCGCGCTATTCAGCAACGCTACGAGCAATCCATGGACATCATCGCGCGGCGAGAAGAAAGTCCGCTGGTCGTCCGGATAACCGTCCAGGAACCGCTTCTCGGCCTTGAACTGCGCGAGATCATCCCAGACGAATTGCCCGTTCGCCATTCCTGATGGCCCGCCAGCTATTCCTGGTTGCCCACCTGCCGTTGCCGATTGACCCCCGGCCGTTGCTGCTTGCTCACCGGTCGGCACTGGTTGCCCATCGACTGTTGCTGGTTGCCCGTTAGCCATTCCTGGCTCCTTCCGCTCCTGTTTAGGTCACGATGCCGGTGTTATCGCGCGGCGTCCATGCCGGCGTGCATTTTTCAGCGCTTTTCGGGCCGCAGCAGATCCGCAAAATGCCGGTTATCGGACAGCGAGCGCAATGTCTGCCAGGATCGCTTCGGCGAGATCCTTGATGGCCGCCGCGACTGGCTCGCTCAGGCCGTGCCGCTGGCTGAAGTCAGCACCCTCAATACAGTGCACGATCAGGCACGCTGGCAGCCGGTCGAGCGCGGCCGCCAGCCCGACGGCCGTCTCCAGGCCGAGCCCGTGCGAACTTGCGACGCCTGGCTCGCCGTCCGACAGGCCTGGGATGCCCGCCGCTGAGCCGAGCACAAGCCGGCCCAACGTCCCTGCCGCGCCTGGACCACCGGACACGGCATCTGCCACGATGGCCACTGCCGCGCCGGTCCACGCCTCCAGCAGCCTCGTGGGCTCACCGTCGCTCAGCACTAGCCGGACCTCCGGAGGCACCCGTCCGCGCAGCCGTGCCACCACTTCGGCTCCCACGCCGTCGTCGCCGCGGAACTCGTTGCCCACGCCGATGACGACCACGCCGGCGATATCAGTCACGACCGGTCAACATGCATGCTGAGGAAGTGCGTGGCGCAGGAGATGCACGGGTCGTAGTTGCGGATCGCCTGCTCGCACTGCGCGGTGAGCTGTTCATCGGTCAGGTCGAGCCGGGCCTGGACGAACCGGCGCAGGTCGTGCTCGATCGCTGCCTGGTTCTGCGAGGTGGGCGGAATGATCCGGGCGCTCCGGACGGTCCCGTTACCCTCCAGCTCATACCGTTGGTAAAGCACGCCGCGCGGCGCCTCGGACACTCCATGGCCGGTGCCTGCCTGGGGCGGCACGTCGACATGCGCAACCGAGGGTGGCTGGTATCCCTCGATCAGCCGAATGGCCTCCTCGATCGCACATACGATCTCGACGGCCCGCACGATGATGGAACGGAACGGGTTCCTGCAGGTGTCCCCCAGTCCTGCCGCTGCCGCGGCACTGGCGGCGATGGGCGGCAGCCAGCGGGAATTCAGCGTGTAGCGAGCCAGCGGTCCGGTGAGGTATGTACCGTCCTGGCCGGCCAGCCGCGCGTGCAGCGCGGTCGAGTGCACCACCTGCTCTTCGACCACATGCTGCTCGAAGTCCGCTGCCGGAAATTCCCGGCCGCCGGAGGTGACGACGGTGCCACGCTCGATCGGGTAGCTGCCCGGCACGCTCAGCGCCAGCAATTCATGGTCGACGGTGAGATCGGGGAAGTCGAACCCGGCCACCCAGCGCACTGTCTCCAGGGCCGGCTCGATTACGGCACGCAGCTGGTCGGAGAGCTTGTCCAGGTCGCGCCGGGCGGGGACCGAGTAGAAGCCGCCAACCTGCACGTTCACCGGGTGCACGGCCCGGCCGCCGATGACCTCCATGATGGCGTTGCCGGCCCGCCGCAGCGTCAGGCCACGCTCGACGATCTCCCGGTGATCGCGCGCCATTTCGATGGCGCCGGGGTAACCGAGGAAATCGGGCGCGTGCAGCATGTAGATGTGCAGCGCGTGGCTGGCGATCCACTCGCCGCAGTACAGCAGCCTGCGCAGGTCTGCGATCGGCCCGTCGACCTGCACACCGCAGGCGGCCTCAATGGCCAGGTAAGCGCTGGTCTGGTAGGCAACCGGGCAGATCCCGCAGACCCGCGCGGTGATATCGGGCGGCTCGCGGTAGCCGCGCCCGCGCAAGAACGCCTCGAAAAATCGCGGCGGCTCGTAAATGTCGAGCCGGACCGTTTCCACCTGGTCGCCGAGCACGCGGACGCGCAGCGAGCCTTCACCCTCGACCCGCGCGAGGCCAGTGGCCGCCAGAGTGCGCTCATGCCGGTGCGTCATCGCGGTCACATCCTGCCACGGTGCCGCAGCGGCCACGCAGTCAGCTGGCTAGGACGTCCGCTGGCGAGCCTTGCTCAGCAGCGGCTGCCTGCACAGGCACGTGCCCGGCCGGGTGCATCGGCACGATCAGCACCGGCAGCGACGACAGGTGCAGGAGGCGGGTGGACACACTGCCAAATGGCACGCGGGGCAGGTCGGTGCGGCTGCTCGAGCCGAGCACCAGCATCTTCGCCCTGACTTGCTCGGCGACAGCCAGAATCCTGCGCGCCACGTGCCCGTAGTCGGCTTCTCTGATCGCGCCCTCGGCATTGATCCCGGACTTGACTAGGATCGCCACGATCTCGGCGACTAGCTTCTCGCCGTCACCTTCCGCGCAGTCCACCTGGATCCTGCCGAATCTGCCGACCGCGAACTCGTGCACGTGCAGCACGACTACGGTGTCGTCGGTTCCGGCTAGCTCCGTCACCATGTCTGCGGCAGCGGCGACATGCTCGCCCGCTTCTGGCCGCGCCGCGTCGACCGCCAGCACGATTGTCTTGCTCATGGCGTCCTCCAGATGCCGTGCCGTCCGTCACGCCGAACGGCTTGCTCTCCCGCAAGTTAGCGAACTTGCCAGCGCTGCGGCAGGGCCGAAAGTCCGCCTGGCCGGCCGGTGACCGAAGTCCTGCGCAGTGGTGACGCACGGCCCTGCGTCAACCCTCCTGGCCAAGCAGATGCTCGGCACAGCTAACCAAGTCCACTGGCCCGAGCCCACCGCCCGGGAAGACGCAAGGAGGCAAACAGAATGCGCAGGAGGACTTTTGACGCGCTGGCGACAGTAGGTGGCCTGATCCTTACCGCTGTACTAGTCGTCGCGGGCGTGCTGCTGGTATGGGGTCACTCGTACGCCAACAACCAGGTGGCCAGCCAGCTGTCCGCACAGAAGATCGTTTTCCCGACAACGAGCAGCCCCGAGTTCAAGATCCTGCCGGCGGCCAACCGCGCGGCGATGGCTCCGTACGCCGGGCAGCTCATGACCACCGGGGCGCAGGCCGAGACCTACGCCAACTACTTCATCGGCCGGCACCTCTTCCTGATCGGCGGCGGCAAGACCTACTCGCAGCTGTCCGCCGCTGCCATGGCCAACCCGAACAGCAAGGCGCTAGCTGGTGAGGTGGAGACCATCTTCAAGGGCACGACGCTGCGCAGCATGCTCCTGGAGGCGTACGGGTTCTGGCAGTTCGGCCAGATCGCTCTGATCGCCGCCTGGGCCGCATTCGCGGGCGCAGCGCTGATGCTGCTCCTATCCTTGCTCGGCCTGTTCCACCTGCGGCGCACGCCACCCGAGGCAGAGATCCTGCCGGGGGTCGCGACCCGGGTCCAGGTCAACGCCTGACCGGAACGCTGCTCGGGCCAGTCAGCCCTCGACAAGCCGCCTCCCGTCCTCCCGGACGGGGGGTGGTTTCTTTCACTTATCGGGACAGCCGGGGCCATCGAAGTGTGGGGACAGCCTACGGCTGTTAGCGTAATTGGGCAGCCTGGGACCAAAGTCCCGCCGATCGGTGACCGTCATCCCTGATGGCTTGGCCCGGATCGAGACGACAGTCTCCTTGCGGCTGTCCGCAGCCGGCTAACCACCTTCCGCAAGGAGCTAACAGAGATGAGCCCTCACACTCTGGTCGCGGCCTCCGCCATCGACCTGAATCAGCCGGGTCACTTCCTGAGCTGGTCGTTCATCGACATCTCGGTGGCCAACCTGATCGTGATCGCCGTCATGGTGGTCATCTTCGGCCTGGCCCTGCTGGTCCCGTTCCCGCAGCGGCACGCCGCGCAGGCGGACCTCGGTACCGGCACCCTGGCCGGTAGCGTTCCGGACGCGACCCCGGATGCCGCCGAGGATCCGGATGCCGGCATGTGGACCAACAAGGTCAGGCGGTTCGCGGTGCGGGTGCTGCCGCCCGGCAAGCTGCTACCGGACCGGCAGCCCGCGTACGTGTCCTCCTGGATTTACGTGTTCGGCGTGGCGACGCTGGCCACTCTCGGCCTGGCGATCGCGTCCGGGTTTCGCGCTCGCGCTGGGCGGCCCGGACTGGTATCACTACAACTCGGTCGGTCATTTCTTCAACAGCATGCACCTGTGGAGCGTCGAGCTGTTCATGGCGTTCATGGTGATCCACCTGTGGGGCAAATTCTGGATGGCCGCCTGGCGCGGCCGCCGGGCGCTGACCTGGATCACCGGCGTCATCGCGTTCATGGCGTCGGTGGTGGAGTGCTTCACCGGCTACCTGTCCCAGTCGAACTTCGACTCGCAGTGGATCGCCACCAACGGCAAGGACGCGTTCAACGCGGTCGGCGTAGGCGCCTTCTTCAACGTGCTGAACTTCGGCCAGATGCTGATGTGGCACATCGTGCTGCTCCCGATCATCCTGGTCGCGATCGTCGGCGCGCACGTGCTGATGGTCCGCGTCCGCGGCGTCAGCCACCCGCTGCCCGCCCGCCGGGCCGGCGTCCGCGGCCGGGCTGCCCGCAAGGCCGCAGCCGCGGCCGACGCGGCGCCGTGGCGCGGCCCGACCCGCCGCTACGACATCCTGAAGGAAGGCACCGTCGCCGTCGTGGTCGCCAGCGTGCTGGTGCTGCTGATGGCCGGGCTGCTGTCCTCCCCGGACGTGCCGCCGCTGAGCGTGCAGACCTGGGCGAAGGCCAGCGCCGCCGATTTCGTCGGCACCGCCGCGATGGAACTGGACGGCACCGCCCTCGCCGCGTCCTACGGGCCGCCGTACAACAACGGCAGCGCCGCCGTGCAGCAGGTCGGGCCGGTCAACTGGCAGAAGCTGTCCGGGGTCACCCAGCCGTTCAACGCCGCCAAGACATACGTCGTCTCACCACTGTCGCAGCTCGCAGTGACCACTCCGGCGCTGGCAACGGCGCTGAACACCTACACCACCGCATCCCCGGCGCAGCAGCTGGCTGGGCCACCGCCTACGACAAGGCCATGACCAACCCCAAGGTCGCGTTCAACAACGGGCTGCTGGCAGTCCCCGCGGCAGGCCCGGTGCCGGTCATGATGGCCTACGAGCTGAAAATGGCCCAAGCCGGCACGCTGGACGCGGACCTGCTCGCGCAGACCAAGTTCTTCGGAACCAACTACACCAAGCCGCTGCTGTTCATCGCCGACGGCGGCTACTACGCAGGTATCGCCACCAAGCTGCACCTGACCGGCGGCCAGTGGGGCGTCATGAACGAGACCGGCAGCTACCCCGGCCAGCCATGGCTATGGCTCTACCAGCTGTGGTACCACGTGGCCCCGTTCAGCAACTCGTCCAGCGTCGACATCTGGGCGGTCTACCTCACCGGCATCGCCACCCTGCTGCTACTACTCATCCCCTTCATCCCAGGCCTGCGCGACATCCCCCGGCTCATCCCCGTCCACCGGCTCATCTGGCGCGGCCCCTCGACCCCCGGCGGGCCAGCCGCGCCGGTCGCCCAGACCGTGCCGGGCACAGCGGCCACCGTGGCCGACTCCGAGCAGAAAGCCGCACCGTAAGACAAGCAGCCTCGGTAAGTCACGCGTCGGTGATCCGGCCCGATGAGGGCCGGGCCACCGACGCTTCCGGCGCAAGCCGGGTGCCCTAGGTCCCGGTGCTACAGGCCGAATGCCTGCTGCCTTCGCATCGGTTGGCCGGGCAAGATGGATAGCGCACGGTCAGGGAGATGTAGCCACGAAGGGGGTAGCCACTATGTACGCGCACATTGGCGACAGGCTCGTCATAGACGGCGACCCAGCGCGCACCGGCCTCATTCATCGAAGTCCCGCACGAGGACGGCTCGCCGCCCTATGTGATCAAGTGGCTCGCAACCGGCCACATCGCGTTGGTATTTCCTGGCCAGTTCGCGCGCCTAATCCCTGCCGGTCACCCGGCGGGCACAGGCCGTCTGCCGCTATCTGGGCGCGGGCCGCTGACTTGCCGTCCAGCAACGTTGCCACGTAGTCCGGCACGAACGTCTGAGAATCTCGCGGCGCCCGCACATACCCAGTCGGTTTAGGCCGTGGCGGTAGTTCCAGCAACCGCATTTGGACGTCGTGGTACGGAACGCTGCTGAGCAGGTGAGCGATCATGTTGAGCCGGGCCCGGCGCTTGTCCGCGCTGTCAACCACGTTCCACTGTGCCTCCGGGATGTCGGTATGTATGAACATGTCGTCCTTGGCCCGCGAGTAGTCCTCCCACCTCGTGATCGACTCCACGTCCATGGCCGACAGCTTCCACCGGCGCATCGGGTCGTCCAGCCGGGACCTGAATCGGTGCTCCTGCTCGGAGTCGCTGACCGAGAACCAGTACTTGCGCAACATGATGCCGTCCTCGACTAGCAGCCGTTCGAAGATGGGGCACTGATGCAGGAACCGGCTGTACTCCTCCTTGGTACAGAAGCCCATGACCCGTTCTACGCCAGCCCGGTTGTACCAGCTCCGGTCGAACAGCACGATCTCACCTGCGGCCGGCAGGTGGTCGATATAGCGCTGGAAGTACCACTGCGTCCGCTCCCGGCCGCTGGGAGCCGGGAGCGCCGCGATCCGGGCCACCCGCGGGTTCAGGTATTCCGAAACCCGCTTGATCGTGCTGCCCTTGCCGGCCGCATCACGCCCTTCGAACACCACGACCAGGCGCGCTCCCTCGGCTCGCACCCATTCCTGCAGTTTCACGAGCTCGGCCTGCAGCCTGAGCAACTCCGACCGGTACAGCTTCCCCGGCACCCGCTTCCCCGGCACCCGCCCGGCGTCTGAATCCCCCGCAGCCGCTTTTCCGGCCGACTTTCCATGGGCGGACTTCCCGCTGGCGGACTTCGCGTGCGCTGCCACTTGCACCCCTTCGTGCTTGCCTGCACTCCTGGTGGGGCCAATCTAGAACGGCTGTCAACGCAGCCGGACTTCGGAGCAACCGGAAGGAACGAAGGTCCCGCCCATAAAGCACTTTCGGCCCTGCCGTTCCAGACACCGATGGCCTGGTGTTAACAGTGTAAGCAGGAGCGAGAGGAGGCGTGGTTATGAGCACGCTGACACGCAGGGAGTACCGAGGTCCGTTTGCCGACATGGTCGACTGGCTGGAGGCCCCGTGGACGGTCCTGCGTCCGATCACCGGCCACCCGATCCGGGTGGAGGACTTCGTCGAGGACGGCAAGTACGTCGTCCGGGCGGAGCTGCCCGGGGTCGACCCGGAGCGCGACCTTGAGGTTACTGTTTCGGGCGGCATCTTGACCATCAAGGCCGAGCGCCGCGAGGAGAGCAACGGCAAGCACCGCTCCGAGTTCCACTACGGCACCTTCAGCCGCAGCATGACGCTGCCGGCCGGCGCCGATGAGGACCACATCGAGGCCCTCTACGGCCACGGCATCCTGGAAGTGACCGTCAAGGTGGCGGATAAGGACGCAGGCAAGTCAGTCCGGAACATTCCGGTCATGCAGGATCAGCACATCAAGCCGACCTGATGCTCCGACTGCTCGGCCCGTGAGGGCAGGCCGGGCACCCGGGACGGTCCCGGACCACCAGTCCGGGACCGTCCCGCTCACATTCTCCGGCAATCGGCAATAAGCAAAGGCCGATAGTCCCGACATCGCGGGCCGCAGGCCTCATGCCGGATGGCAGCCCTCGCTGGCATCGTCGGGAACGACAGCGCCGCGGCGTTCATCCACTGACGCAGGGCGCAGCAGCAGGAAGGACCGGCCTTCATGTTCGAGATCCGCATCCACGGCAGGGGCGGCCAGGGCGTGGTGACGGCAGCTGAGTTGCTGTCGGCCGCGGCGTTCGCTGAGGGCAAGCACGCCCAGGCGTTCCCGAGCTTCGGCTCCGAGCGCACCGGCGCGCCAGTCGTGTCGTTCTGCCGGATCGACGACAAGCCGATCCGGGTGCGCGAGCCAGTCATGCATCCCGATGTGCTGATCATCCAGGATCCCACCCTGCTGCATCAGGTCAACGTTTTCGAAGGCGCCGGAGCCGAGGCGGTGCTCCTGATCAACTCGGCCCGGCCGGCCGCCGAACTCGGCATTGGCGAATTCACCGATCAGCTCCGACCCGGCGCGGTGCTGGCCGTGCAGGCCACCGAGCTTGCGCAATAGCACGTCGGCAGACCGGTGCCCAATGCCGCGCTGCTGGGCGGCTTCGCCGCGCTGACCGGCGCCATCTCAATCGAGGCCGTCGTCGCGGCCATCACCGACCGCTTCGCCGGCAGCGTCGGGGAGGGTAACGCCACGGCCGCTCGGGCGGCCTACGACAGCGCGCTCGCTCAGCTGGCTGCCGCCGGCCATCAGCCGCCCGGGCCCGCGACCCGACCGACTGCCGCGCAGCACAGCGGCGGCGTCCGCCAGCTGGAGGGGTCGCGCGGGGTCGCCGAATCCGTCGCATTGTGCCGCCCCGAAGTCATCTGCGCTTATCCGATCTCGCCACAGACGCACATCGTCGAGGCGCTCGCCGGACTGGTGAAGGCAGGCGAGCTCGCACCGTGCGAATTCGTCAACGTCGAGTCGGAGTTCGCCGCAATGTCGGTGGCGATCGGCGCGTCGGCGGCCGGCGCCCGTGCGTATACCGCGACCGCTAGCCAGGGACTGCTGTACATGGCTGAGGCGCTCTATAACGCTTCTGGCCTCGGCCTGCCGATCGTGATGACGGTCGCCAACCGGGCCATAGGCGCGCCCATCAACATCTGGAACGACCACAGCGACGCAATGTCGCAGCGCGACTGCGGCTGGATCCAGCTCTACGCCGAGACCAACCAGGAAGCGCTCGACCTGCACATCCAGGCCTTCCGGATCGCCGAGGAAGTGTCCCTGCCGGTCATGGTGTGCATGGACGGGTTCATCTTGACCCATGCGCACGAGCGGCTGGAGATCCCGTCGCAGCAACAGGTCGACAGACTTCCTGCCCGGCTACGAGCCGAGGCAGGTGCTGGATCCCGATGACCCGGTGTCCATCGGGGCGATGGTGGGTCCGGAAGCATTCACCGAAGTGCGCTACCTGGCGCACGCCCGGCAAATCCAGGCGCTTGGGCTGATCCCCGAGGTCGCCGCGGCGTTCGCAGGCCAGTTCGGCCGCGACTCCGGCGGCCTGGTCCGCCATTACAAGACCCAGGACGCGGACACGATCGTGGTAGCGCTCGGCTCGGTGCTCGGGACGATCAAGGACACCGTCGACGAGCTGCGCGATAACGGGCATGAAGATCGGCGTGCTCGGCATCACCTCGTTCCGGCCGTTCCCGCTCGAAGCGGTGCGCGCGGCGCTGAAGGACGCGCGCCGCGTCGTGGTCCTGGAACGGGCGCTGGCCGTCGGCATCGGCGGCATCGTGTCCGCCAACGTCCGCATGGCGCTCTCTGGCATCCAGCTGCACAGCTACACGGTTATCGCCGGACTCGGCGGACGCGCGATCACCAAGGCCTCGTTGCGCAATTTGTTCACCAGCGCCGTGGCCGACGAGCTGGAGCCGCTCTCCTTCCTTGACCTCAACACCGAGCTAGTGGGGCGGGAGCTGGACCGGGTGGCGGCCGCCCGGCGATCGGGCCCCGCCGCCGAGAACATCCTGCGCGACCTCGGCGCCGTCGCCGCCAAGATCGGATAGGGAGCGAAACCATGCCAGTGCAGCCGGTCAAGTTCTATCAAGTCGGCAGCTTCGCGGTCGGGAACAGGCTGCTGGATGAGGACCAGCGCTCGGTCCAGTCTGAGGCGGATCGGACGAACTCCCTCAACTGCGGGCACCGTGCCTGCCAGGGCTGTGGCGAGGCGCTCGGCGCGAGGTACGCGCTCGATGCGGCGATGCGGGCAACCAACCGGCAGATGGTCGCGGTCAACGCGACCGGCTGCCTGGAGGTATTTTCCACGCCGTACCCCGAGACGTCCTGGCAGATCCCGTGGATCCACTCCCTGTTCGGCAACGCGCCGGCCGTTGCCACCGGCATCGCCGCGGCCATGCGCGCCAAGGGCCGCCAGGATGTGCGGGTCGTCGGCCAGGGCGGTGACGGCGGCACGGTGGACATCGGCTTCGGCTGCCTGTCCGGCATGTTCGAGCGCAACGACGACGTGCTGTTTATCTGCTATGACAACGAGGCGTACATGAACACCGGGGTGCAGCGATCCGGCGCCACTCCCCCGGCCGCGCGGACCGCGACCACGCCGGCCGTCGGCCCGGAGCCAGGCAACGTGTTCGGCCAGGGCAAGAACGCGCCGCTCATCGCGATGGCCCATGAGATCCCGTACGTGGCCACCGCCACCGTGGCCGGATTGCGCGACCTGGAGTACAAGGTCCGCCGGGCTATGGAGTTCCGCGGCGCGCGGTACCTGCACGTGCTGGTGCCCTGCCCGCTCGGCTGGGGCAGCGCGTCTGGCGACACCATCCGGATCGCCCGGCTGGCCGAGCAGACCGGGCTGTTCCCGGTGTTCGAGGCGGTCGCGGGGGAAGTCGTCAGCGTCTCGCAAATCCGCCGGCAGGCACCGGTCGAGGAATACCTCAGGCTGCAGTCCAGGTACGCGCACCTGTTCAAGTCACCAGAAGGCGCGGCGACGATCGCCCGGCTGCAGCAGATCGCCGACCGGAACATCGCCCGGTTCGGCCTGCTTGGCGCGGATCAGCAGCCGGGCGGTGCGGCATGCGGGTTCAACGGGGCACTGCCTCCAGATCGCGGGCTCGCTGACCGGGCACCCGCAACCCCAGACCGGCCACCGGTAACCCCAGACGGGGCACCAACATCGGACCGGGCCATTGCCAAGGAGAGCGTGTGATGGACAAGCCGTTTGCGATCACCCTGGACCCCGGCTCCAGCCTGGCCAACAGGACCGGCTCGTGGCGCACCGAGCGGCCGGTCTACGTCGACTTGATGCCGCCGTGCAATCATGCCTGCCCAGCCGGCGAGAACATCCAGCAATGGCTATACCGAGCCGAGGATGGCGGCTACGAGCCGGCATGGCGGCAGATCATGCAGGACAACCCGTTCCCCGCCGTAATGGGCCGGGTCTGCTACCGGCCGTGTGAGACGGCGTGCAACCGGGCCAACCTTGACTCCGCCGTCGGCATTAACTCCGTCGAGCGGTTCCTCGGCGACGAGGCGATCCGGCAAGGCTGGACGATCCCGGTCACCGCGGCGCCGTCAGCCAAGCGCGTGCTCATCGTCGGCGCCGGGCCATCCGGCCTGTCGGCCGCCTACCACCTGCGGCTGCTCGGTCACGAGGTGACGATTCGCGACTCGGCGCCCGCTCCCGGCGGGATGATGCGGTACGGCATCCCGGCCTACCGGCTGCCGCGGAACACCCTGTCCGCGGAGATCGACCGCATCCTCGCCATGGGCGTCACGCTGGAATGCGGCCAGCCAGTCACCGCCATCGCGGCCGCGATGGCGGACGGCCCGTTCGACGCGGCGTTCCTCGCCGTCGGCGCGCAGAAAGGCAAGCGCGCCTACATCCCGGCCGGCGACTCGGCCCGCATCCTGGACGCGGTCACGCTGCTGCACTCGATGGACGGCAGCGAGCAACCGCAGCTGGGCCGTCGTGTTGCGATCTACGGCGGCGGTAATACGGCGATGGACGCGGCCCGGACGGCGCGCCGCCTTGGGGCCACCGACGCGGTCATCGTCTACCGGCGCACCAGGGCGCAGATGTCGGCCCACGATGTCGAGGTCGAGGAGGCGGCCGAGGAGGGCGTGCGGATGATGTGGCTGTCTACCATCGCGCGGGCCGAATCCGGCAAGCTCTCCATCGAGAAGATGAAGCTTGACGAGACCGGATTCCCGCAGCCCACCGGCGAGTTCACCGAGCTGGACGCGGATGCCGTCGTGCTGGCGCTCGGCCAGGAGGCCGAACTGGCCCTGCTCGACGGCGTGCCGGGCATAACCATTTCCGACGGGGTGGTTCAAGTTGGCGCCGACCTGATGACCGGCCATCCGGGCATCTTCGCGGGCGGGGACATGGTCCCGGCCGACCGCACCGCCACGGTAGCGATCGGGCACGGGAAGAAGGCGGCGCACAGCATCGATGCCTGGCTGCGCGGCGGGCAGGACCCGACTGTCGGCGAGGCCGAGCCGCGACTGGCCGAGGCAGGCCGCCTGAACACCTGGTACTACTCCGACGCGCCGCCGACGACGCGGCCGCAGCTGGACCTGGCCCGGCGGATCAGCACGTTCGATGAGGTAACTGGCGGGCTGGACGAGTCCAATGCCTTGTTCGAGGCCCGGCGCTGCCTGTCTTGCGGCAATTGCTTCGAGTGCGACAACTGCTACGGCGTCTGCCCGGACAACGCGGTGATCAAGCTCGGACCGGGCCGGCGCTACCAGATCGATCTCGACTACTGCAAAGGCTGCGGGATCTGCGCGTCCGAGTGCCCATGCGGCGCCATCGACATGGTCCCGGAGCGAATCTGATCGGCGTGTAGCACCCAGGCACGACCAATTCGGCAATCGTGCAGGTCAGCCAGTTAGTGGCGGGCTCCGTGCGGGCCACCTGACGATGTCTGGCGCTGCCGCGGCCCGCGGCCTCCAGCGCTGAGCGATGACCGCGATCTGGGTAGCCTGTTCCGGATGCGTGCCGTGAGAACTTTCTGGTCCGTCATTGCTGATCATCCTTGATCTGTGAAACGCGCGGCCGCGGGCCGCTCGAGCTGCCGTAGTTCGTGGGCCGATCTTGTTGTGCCGGCACGACCCGGAAGACCGGGTACCGGGGCGAGATGGCCCGGAACTGGGATTGGGGGGCATGCCGGTCGACCGGCATGTGCGGGCGTGCGCCCGGCACCGTCTGCAGGTAGCGCCTGATAATCGGGGGGCGCTCAGCCGCCGGTACTTCGACGAGTCGGCATGATGTGGGCCGCCGGTGGCGGAGGACTGCGTGTCCGTCCGCGGCACGTACGTTCCGGACCCAGTTGCACTGCTCGCCGAGCATTGACACCAGGTACCACTGGCCATGCCAGTCGGCCATTCCCAGCGGGAAGCGCACCGGCTTGCCGGACCGACGCCCAACAACCTCGAGGGTGACCCAGCGCCTGGGCGCTAGGCCGAGGGCGAAGACGACGGCCCACAGATGCGCGAGACGGCGCGCCGTGGCGTCGGCGCGGCCTGCCGGGTACATGGCCCGCAGATCGGCGTCTGAGAGGTACGGCCAGAGTCTCATCTTGTTCTCCCGCCTGCCGTGGCGCTCCAGAGCACTACGATGAGTACGTTGGATACTGAACTTGAAATATAGAGTCTAAAGTCCTGAAGGCCGGGAGCAGATGAGAGACAACGCGCAGGCGCCGACAGGCCTTGCACGCAGAGGCCGCCGGCTGCCAGACCAGGAGACGGAGCGGCGGATGATTCGGGCGGCCGCGGCCTTGGTCCACCGCGCTGGCCTGACGGTCAGCCTGGAGCACATCAGCTTCGAGGACGTGATCCGTGACGCGGACGTCTCGCGGAGCTCGGTCTACCGTCGCTGGCCGTTTAAGGACTTGTTCTTCAGCGACCTGGTGAAGGAGCTGGCCAAAGATGCCACCCCGGCGATCCTCAGCGGTGAGCTGGAACTGATCAAGACCATCGTGGCCGGGCACCTGGACTGGCTAGGCACACCCGAACTCCGCCGTGGCCTGCTTGTCGAGCTGTTCCGGCAGCTGGCGCTGTTCGACTTTCAGGCCCTCTACGGGTCGGCCGAATGGCGGACCTACATCGCTTTGCACGCAACATTTATGAGCCTGGCCGACGGCGGGTTGCGCGACCAGATCCGGGCGACACTTGCGGCTTCCGAGCAGGGCCGCATCGCCCGCATCGCTGAGGCCTGGAAGCAGCTGGCAGAACTGTTCGGCTACCGGCTGCGGCCCGAACTCGGCTCGACGTTCGAATCCGTCGTCACGCTCATCGACGCCACCTTGCGCGGATTGGTCATCATGGCTTTGTCCGTGCCAGACATCGCCGATCACCGATGGCCGGCGAGCCCGTTCGGGGCGGCGGGAACGGATGAGTGGTCGCTCCCGGCCGCAGGCCTCGCCGGAGTCGCTACCGCGTTCCTCGAGCCAGACCCCGCGATCGAGTGGGACGACGAGCGGATCGCTGCCGTCCGACAGGCACTCACCGCGCTGGACCTTCCAGGCATTTGACTCTCGCTATCCTGCCAGCGCAACGTAGCCACCGTCGTGGCTCCCGCTGTACGGATTCCCTGACTCGTGCTTGGACGAGCTTAGACAGCCCGGCCGAGCGTGCCGGCGTCCATAAGAACGACCCGATTCGCGGCCCTTACCGGGCCTTTTGTTTTTGTCACCTGGTGCCATTAGTCCCAGGTAGTCGGGACATTCGTTCGTGTTGCCGACTGCATGCGCAGGGCCAAGCTGGGCTCAGAACCCGCAGGAGCCGGGCTCATGAGCGAAGGAGAGAAGGAAGATTCGAATGGCAACCCCCATCGAATTTCTCGGTGACCCGGCTGCACGCACCAACCTCAAGCTGTGGGAGTGGGTCAAGCAGTCCAAGGTCATGGCGATCGGCTGGACGGCAATGCGCGTCTGGCTCGGCATCATGTGGATCCAGGCCGGCGTCGCCAAGCTGTGGGGCGCGGAGAACCCAGCATTCCTGCACAACAACGGCGCCGCGGTGGCCGGCTTCGCCTCCCACGGCGCGGCCGCCTACAGCTGGTGGGGCAGCTTCCTGAACAGCTTTGTGGTCCCCAACGCCGGCTGGATCGCCATCCTGGTGGCGGTCGGCGAGTTCGCCATCGGCATCGCGCTGTGCCTGGGCCTGTTCACCCGGATCGCGGCGATCGGCAGCCTGGCGCTGCTGTTCACCTACGTCATGTCGGGAACAGCCAGCGTCTGCGCCTTCTACGCGCTGTTCGCCATCGTCATCTTGACCATGTGGCGGACCTCCAGCTGGATCGGCGCCGACGGCCTGATCGCCAGCTACCGGCAGCGTCACCACCACGAGCGCGGCCTGCACACCCCCGTCCGCGAACTCCTCAGCCAGGTTGCGGCCGGGACCCCCACGGCTGACAAGACCGCGTGACGGTCCGTTCCCCGGCCGAGTCCCAACCGATGCGGCCCGCCCAGGCGGGCCGCATCGACGTGTCTGCCAGCGTGCAACCCTCGTAAACGATGCAGAGCGGTGGAATGTCAAGCCGCGCGATCGCTCGTGGCGATCCACGATTGACATCGCCGAGTCCGATCACATCTGCCGGAGGCTTACGCGATACCAAAATGCGGGCCGATCGGCTGGTGATCATCGGGACTAAGGTCCTGCCCTGGCCAGCCCTCCCACGACTATGGTGGATTCAGCAGCCGGACGGGCGCCCGTACCGGTCCTGATCAGCGTTTTTCCGGCGACCGCGAAGGGCTACTCCAGATGGCGGACCAGTCTCACGGCACAGCAGCGATCAAGGTCTTCCTGCTCGACGATCACGAGATCGTCCGGCGGGGGGTCAAGGAGCTGCTGGAGACCGAGCCGGACATCACCGTCATCGGCGAGGCTGGGACCGCAGCCTCGGCGCTGGCCCGCATTCCGGCGCTGCGTCCCGACGTGGCCGTGCTCGACGTGCGGCTGCCCGACGGCGACGGGGTTACCGTCTGCCGGGAGATCCGGTCGAGGATGCCGGAGGTCGCCTGCCTGATGCTGACGTCATTCGGCGACGACGAGGCGCTGTTCGACGCGATCATGGCCGGAGCAGCCGGTTACGTGCTCAAGCAGATCCGGGGCACCGACCTGATCGGCGCGGTCCGCACGGTAGCGTCCGGGGAATCCATGCTCGACCCGGAGGCGGCCAGCAAGGTGATGGCGCGGATGCGCGATCAGGCCAGCCACTCCGATCCGCTAGCCGGGCTGACCGGGCAGGAGCGCAAGATCCTTGAGCTGATCGGCGAGGGCCTGACCAATAGGCAGATCGGCGAGCGGATGTACCTGGCAGAGAAGACCGTGAAGAACTACGTCTCTGCGCTGTTCGCCAAGCTCGGGATGGAGCGCCGGACGCAGGCCGCCGCGTACGCGTCCAGGATCTTCGACCCGCCCGAGCATCACTCCGGCCGCTAATCCAGGTAGCGGCCGCCCACGGACCTCATGTCCGGGCCGAGGCGGCAGAGCAGTGGCACACCGGTGGGGATGTTCAGCGCCGCAGTCTGCCCCACCGAGAGCCGGTCCAGGTGCTTGACAAGCGCACGCAGCGTGTTCCCGTGTGACACCACCAGGACACACGCGCATTCCACTCGCTTCCTCGTGCCGGACCAGCACCAGCGCCAGTAACCCGCCAGCTCAGTCATGCGGCACCGGCCGCATTGCGCGACAGCATTTGCGTTCCCTTCGGCTTGGCCTCCGGTGTGCCGGTGTAGCGTGCACCGTCGGCGGACGGCCCGGCGCGCGGGACCAACGACCCTGCGGGGCGTGCCTACAGGCCCTGCTGCGCCAGGCCGCCGCGCACGATGCTGACGGTGACGATATCTAAGCCAGAAGGAGAATTCGTCATGCGAGCAGCAGTTGTGCAGCGGTTCGGCGAACCGCTTGTCATTGAGGACCGACCGATCCCCGAGCCGGGCCCAGGCCAGGTCACCGTGCGCATGCTGGCGTCCGGTCTGTGCCACACCGATATCCACGCCGCCAATGGCGACTGGCCAGTGAAGCCGAACCCGCCCTTCGTACCAGGGCACGAAGGCGTCGGGATCGTACACGCAGTCGGCGCCGGCGTGCCGAGCACGCGCATCGGCGAAATGGTCGCGGTCCCGTGGCTTGGCTACGCCTGCGGCACCTGCCAGCAGTGCCTGCGCGGCTGGGAGACCCTGTGCCCCCAGCAGCAGAACTCCGGCTATTCGGTCGACGGCTGCTACGCGGAGTACTTCCTGGCCGAGTCCGCCTTTGCGGCCACCGTGCCCGCGGGCGTGGATCCGTTCGAGGCGGCACCGCTGACCTGCGCCGGCGTCACCACCTATAAGGCCGTCAAGGTCGGCAACGTCAGGCCGACAGACCTGGTGGCGATCTCGGGCATTGGTGGCCTCGGCCACCTGGCCCTCCAGTACGCCAAGATCTTCGGCGGCACCGTCGCCGCGATCGACGTGACCGACGAGAAGCTGCAGCTAGCCAAGGAACTCGGTGCGGACATCGTGATCGACGCACGGACTGAGGACCCGGCTGCGGTGCTGCAATCGCATGGCGGAGCGGATGTCGCGATCGGACTAGCGGTCAGCGACAAGTCGTTCGCAACCGCATATGCGGGGCTGCGCCGTGGCGGCAGGCTCGTGCTGGTAGCGCTACCTGCGGCCGGAACGCTGAGCATTCCGGTCTTCGACACCGTGCTGAACGGCACCTCGGTCATGGGCTCGATCGTGGGTACCCGCGCTGACCTTGCCGATGTGTTCGCGCTTCACGCCCTTGGCCGGACCAAGGTGATCTACGAAACCCGCGAGCTGGGCGCGGTCAACGAGTCCATCGCGGAAGTTCTGCAAGGCAAGGCCAAAGCGCGCCTGGTGCTGCAGCCATAGCAACTGCCGCGGCTCGCTTGCAGCGCGGCGCCATCCGCGGCTGACAGCCGCCGGTAGCCGCAATGGCGGACAGTGGGCGGCCGACGGGACGTGGCATGCTCACGTCCCGTCGCGGCGTTCCTGCGCGGCATACAGCCGGTTACAACTGGGCCGCCTCCTTATGGGCCACCTCAAGCGGCACCCGCCAGTCCACCTCGGTGCCGCCGCCGTTGGCGGGCTCGACTCGCAGTGACCCGCCGAGCTCGGCGGCGCGCTCCTCGAGGTTCTTCAGCCCGCTGCGGCGGGTGATTTCCTTGATTCCGGACCCGTTGTCTCGTACGCCCAGCGACAGTTCCGCGGCGGCCCGCACCTTTACTTCGACTCTGCTGGCGCCAGCGTGCCTGGCCGCGTTGGACAGCGCCTCACGCAGCGCGTGCAGCATCTGGTCGCCGAGATCATCCGGTACTTCGTCGAGGCTGCCATCCAGCTGCAGCGTTGGCTCGAAGCCCAGCAACCCGGTCATCTCGTCGGCCACCTGCAGGATCCGGGCGCGCAGCCGGGCCGGCTTGGCATCGGTCCGTGCTTGCAGTGCGAAGATCGATGCCCGGATCTCCCGGATCGTCTCATCAAGGGCGTCCACCGCGACGCTGACTCGGTCTGCGACCTCCGGTGACGAGATCATGGAAACCGAACCCTGCAGCGACATGCCCGTCGCGTACAGCCGCTGGATAACCAGGTCATGCAAGTCGCGGGCGATCCGGTCCCGGTCCTCGAATACCGCCACGCGCTCGGCCTGCCGCCGGTGATCGGCAAGCTCGAGCGCGATGCCCGCCTGACTGGCGAACGTAACCAGCATTTCGGCTGCGGCTGGAGCGAGCGGCATGGCGCCGGGCCTGCGGCCGGCCGTCAGCACACCGCGCACGTTGCCAGCCACGCCAAGCGGCACCAGGATGGCCGGCCCGAGGCCCAAGTGCTCTCGCGCTGTCGGCGCGACTCGTTCGTCATGACCGAAGTCCTCGACGGTGAGCCGCTCACCGGTGGCCAGCACTACTCCGGACGCCGAGCCACCGGCGGGGAGCACCAGTCCGAGCGCCTTCTCCGCGGCGACGCCGGCAGCGTGCTCGATCTGCAACTGACTGCCGTCTCCGACCGGAAGCGCTAGGACCACCAGGTCGGCGCCGGACATGTCCAGCGCGCTACCGGTGATCAGCTCGAGCGCATCGGCGAGGTCAGCGCCGCTTAGCAGCGCGCGGGTTACCTCGCTGCTGGCCGACAGCCAGCGCTGCTGCCTGCGCGCCTCGTCATAGAGCCGGGCATTCTCGATCGCGACACCGGCCGCGGCAGCCAGCGCCACCAGGACGGCCTCGTCCTCCTCATCGAACTGATCGCTGTCGCGTTTCTGCGTCAGGTAGAGGTTCCCGTACACCTCGTCCCTGATCCTGATAGGTACGCCCAGGAAAGAGGTCATGGGCGGATGCCCCGGCGGAAACCCTGCTGACAGCTCGTGGCTGGCGAGGTCTGCGACCCGCAGCGGCTTGGGATCAGTGATCAGCGCACCGAGTAGCCCGCGCCCTTCCGGCCAGTGATGAATCTTGCTGATCTCCTGCTCGGTGAGCCCGACCGGGATGAACTCGGCCAGTCGGCCGCCCTCGCCGATGACTCCCATAGCGCCGTAGCTAGCATCGACCAGGGTCACCGCCGCCTCAACGATGCCGCGCAGTACGACCTCGATGTCCAGGTTGGTGCCTACCGACACGACAGCCTCGAACAGCGCGTTGACCCGGTCCCGGGTAGCCAGCACCGCCTGCAGCCTGACCTGCAGCTCATCGAGCAGCTCGTCGAGTCTGAGGTTGGGCAGCACCTGCCGCTGCTTAGCTAGCGCCAACGATCGCTCCCGCCATGGGTGGGTAACGCAGTGATCATACGTCGGCAAGGTCTCGCGTTCCTGCACGCAGCCGACCAATACCAGTCCTCAGCCGGGTTGTGGACTTCGCGCTGCATCTGGGCCGATTGACGCGGGCATTGCGCCATTGACCCCGGATGCGCCCTCACCTGGCCTAGCCGGAGTCTGGTTAGTGGAAGCCGCCGTAGAAAGTGCTCCAGCTGGCCGACAGGTTCATGGTCAGGGCGGCGACGCCGACGCCGACCGCGAGCGCGGCGGTCAGCGTCAGCCAGCGGGCCGTCCGGCCGGGCACCGGCTGACGGTTGTCCGGCTGCCGGGCCGACAGCAGCGCGGGCAGCTTCGGCGCGTAGGACAGCACATGAATCGTCATCACCCCGAACCACAGCACAAACGAGGCCTTGTGCAGGAACAGCCACGGGCCGCCGTGGCCTGGCCCGACAACCGCCAGCATCACGCCGGTGCCGAGCACGGCCACTGAGGTGAGGATGACCAGTGGGCCGAGCACGCGCATGATCGGCGCAGGCGGGCCCTTGCGGACGTACGGCCGCGAGCCGGTGTAGTACCGCGCGAACCGGTACAGGGTAGAAGCGATCTTCAGCAGCACTGGCCCGATCAGCAGGAAGCCGACCACGAAGTGCAGCACGATCAGGCTGTGTATCGACAGGATCGTGAAGCCCTCGACTGCGAAGCCGAGCAGCAAGATTGCACCGGTCATCGCTGTCAGCTTCGCGTTACCCTCGACGCCGGTCATCGAGGTGGTCTCCCGGCGATGTTGCGCGCGGCGCTCCGGCGCTTGCTGGCCCACCTAACTTCTCTCCTGTTCTCGCGACGCGCGGCCTTCTCGCGACGTCCGCACGAGCTTCAGCGCGAGAGTCGGGCACGAGCTGACCGCGCGCCGGGCATGCCGCGCCAGGGCAGTCGGAACACGATCGGGCAGCATAGGGTAACCCCACTCGTCCAGTTCGATCAGCTCTGGCAGCAGGTCCGCACAAAGGCCGTGCCCGGTGCAGGCGATCGGATCGATCTGGATCTTCATTGTCATTTCAGGTCCCCTGCCGCCCAGGGTCGGGGTGGCTTCAGCACGGTGGCGTGCTCCTGCCCTTGGTGCGCTGCCACGCGATGCCGGTCAAGCCGGTACGGATCACGGCGATGCGTTGCCAGGCAGGGACGGCGGCGGGCATGGGCGTGCACGTCAGCGCCGAAGGCCGACAACGCCGACGACGCCATCTGGATCGCGCCGTCCGGATGACGGCAGGCGCCACGGCCGGCGATCTGCGCGAACCGCCGCCGCATCCGGTCCAGCGGATCCCCCTCGGGCCGATTCGACGCCAGTTGCGCCATGTCGTCGGCGATCGCGGGCAGCCCGAACATGCAAGGCCCGCACTGCTGCGCGCTCTGACTGGCCAGGTAACGCAGGATGCGGGCCGCCTCGGCCAGGCCACAGGACCCCGCGGGCAGCACTACGACGACCCCAGCACCCGGAGCCGCGCCAGCCGGGCGCAGGCCGTCAGCGGAGATCGGGAGCGCGGCGACGTCGGAGATGTCGTGCCAGGTGCCGAAGTACCCGCCGATCAGCACTGCCTGGCTATCGTGACGGGCCCCGGCCATCACGAGTACGTCCTTGACCTTGACGCCTGCCTCGATCTCGTAGACACCGGGCTGCGACACCGGACCAGCCACTGTCACAAGCATCGTGCCGGCTGTCCCGGCCGTGCCAGCCTGGCGGAACCAGGATGCGCCGTAGCGGGCGATCAGTGCCACGTGGGCGAGCGTCTCGACATTATCGACCAGCGTCGGACGCTTGCCGACGCCGCGCTCGAACGGCCGCGGAGGCGTCGTTGTCGGCTTCGCGTCGCCGCCGTTGAGCCAGCGCACCAGCGCGGTTTCCTCGCTGGAGACATACTGATGCGGGACTTCGGCAACAGTGATCGGCACGCCGCCCAGCCGGGCCTGGTGCCGCTCGGCGATCGCGGCGTGCACGTCGTCGATGAGCCATCGCCTGGTCTCGGAGAGACACAAGTGCGCTTCCGTCGCGCCGACGGCTTCGGCCGCCAGCGCGAGCCCATCCAGCACCAGGTGCGGCGCGCGGCCCAGCAGCGCCTGGTCCTTTTCGCTCGCGGGTTCGCTTTCCATGCCGTTGGCGACCACGACCGACGGCCCTCGCCTCGAGGCCACGGCACGCATCTTCGACCCCGTCGGGAAGCCGGCGCCGCCGCGTCCGGTGAGGCCGGCCACTGAAACCTCGGTCAGCAGGGAACGCTCGCCCCGCCAGGCGGTGTGCGGCATGGGTCCGTACCGGTCTGTGTGCTCGCGCAACGTGGCCGGCCGCGGTGCGTCGCGCCAGCCAGCGGTGAGCCGCGCCACCGGTGCACGCAGTGATCCGGTCATAGCCGGCTGCGCGCTCATGCCTGTCCTTCCGTCCGGATCACGACCTTGCCGGTTGCCCGACCTCCGCTGATCACCAGCGTGAGCTGCGCCTGCGCCCGCTGGCCCGCCGGGCCGCGGAGAGCCGCGGTCAGCCGCTGACCGGTCAGCACCGTCACCGGCCCGGTGTAGGCCTGGCCGCCCGGCACGGCGTCGAACCGAACAGTGCCGCTCGACATACTGATCGCTGAGCCATCCGGCGCGCCCTTGAGCACGATGGTTAGCGCGTGCGCTGGCTGCGCGGTCGTGCGTGCTCTGACCCGGATGACTATCTGCTCCGGGCCAGCCGGGGTGCGCCGCACGTTGCCGATGTAGTCAGCTGACACGGCAAACGCAGTGGTTTGCGTCGTTTTGCGGGAGCCGAGCAGCGTGACCGGCGTGCCCGCCCGCCTAGCCCAGCCCGACTGTAGCGGGCCGAGCGCCACGAAACCGATTGTCGCGAGCACGAAACCCCAGGTCGCCAGGATCCCGGCGATGCGAAGGCCGCTACGCGGCGCAAGCGTCAGCCGCCACACCACTGCAACGGCGACCGCTAGGACGCAGATCGCGTCCAGTACCACCAGCCAGGACAGCTTGCTGTCGGTGCCGGTGCCAAGCCCGTGCCAGAGCGCGACCGGCCATGATGCGTAGGCCAGTGAGTGCACTGCGCGCCAGGCGCGGTACGACAGCCTGGTGCGGACCAGGCTGGTGATAACGATGGCGAGCAGCAGGTCGAACGCGATCGTGCCTAGGCTCAGCCACAGCGGCCGGTAGGAGGAGCTGAACGGGATGATGGCCGACGCGAAACCGATTCCGGCATACGGGTCGAGGACGGTCGTCAGCACGTGCACGGCAACAAAGGCCACAGCCAGCAGCGATACGTTGCGATGTAGCCCGGCACGGACCAGCTGGGGCAACTGTGGCGTCGAGAAGCGCGCAGTTCCCGCCACGCCGAGCGCCACCGTGAGGGTCAGTAGCACTAGAGCGACCACGCCGGTGGCACGAGTGACGTACCAGAGCGGACTCGGGCTGTAGCTACTTGCCGCCAGCAGGTGACTCGTAGCTAGTGAGGTGTGGAAAACGGACGAGCTCGTCATGGCTCACGATCCGCCAGAGCTGACCACCGGCGGCGGGGCGGGAGTGCTGGCCGGCCGCTGCGGAGCCTGCGCTGGCTTCCCGAGCGTATGCGGGTGGCGACGGCTGCCTGACTTGCCAGTACCTGTGTGACCGGTGTGTGCGGCGCTAGTACTTCGCTGGGACGGGCCGTCGGCCTGCCGCTGCGAGCCGCCCACCGTCTCGCCGCCGCGGCTCGTGCCATTGGCGGCCGCGCTGGCGTGCCCAGGCAGGTCGTGCGCGAAAGCTGTGCAAAGGCCAAGCGACGCGGCAGCGGCACCGCCGGTGATCCAGAGTGACAACTTCCGGACCCGGGCAAGCCTGGCGTCACGCCGCCTCGACCGATCGTGGATGTGCACTGGCATCCGGAAGAATCCTCCTGCAGGTGCTCAGGCGGCGGGCAGGCCGCGCCAAGCGGCCCTGCGCTCGCTCACCACCGACGTCCAGGCCATGCCGCCGGTTCTGGACGCTGTCCCCCGGCCGGACCGCCCGCTTGAGGAGTTGCGGGCCTGCCCGGCCGGGGAAGCGACGTCATTAGCTTGCCCGGCGCGATCAGGAAGACCGGTTCAGGAAACGTTCAGAACTGGTAAATCGTGGTCAGCTTGGCTGGTGATGGTCGTCACCAGGGCGGCTAGACCGCCGCTGCGACCGCCGCTGACCGAGCGGGTCGGCCTGGGCGGAGCCGCCGGCTCTCGCTGCGATGCCACGTCGCTGGCTGCGCTCTCGACCGGCCGAGGGTAGGTCGATTGTCACGGTAAGTCCGCTGCCCGGAGTATCGGAGAGGGTTGCTGAGCCGCCGTTGGCGACCGCCAAGCGGTCCACGATCGCCAGGCCAAGGCCGATACCGCCGGCGTCACCGGTGGCGAATCGCCGGAAAGCCAGCTTCTGCTGTTGGGCGGGCATGCCAGGCCCGTTGTCAACAACTGTGATCACCGCCCGATCCGCCTGTTGCACGCAGCCGATCTTGATGCTGCCGCTGGCCGGAAGCGCGTCGAGCGCGTTCGCGATGAGATTGTCCAGGATCTGCTCAAGGTGACCATCGCCGAGCCTGGCCACCACCGGCGCCGCGGCCGCAACCAGGGAGATATCGCGCTCCTCGGCAGCTGGCCGCCACGCTGCCACCCGGCTGCGGATCACCGAGTCCACGGCCACCAGCACCGGCGCGGCGGTGATGTTCTCCGCGCGCGCGACCGCAAGCAGCCCGTTCACCAGCCTGGACAGCCTGGCTATCTCTTCTTGCGCGCCGGCCAGCTCGCCCGCCGTGTGGTCGTCACAATCTTGGGCCAGCAGGTCCAGCCGCAGCCTGAGCGCGGCCAGCGGTGTGCGGAGCTGGTGCGAGACGTCAGCCATCGTCGCCTGATGACCGTGCACCAACGCCTCGAGGCGGCCGGCCATCTGGTTGAAGTTCGCCGCCAGCCTACGCACCTCATTGGGACCAGAGCCCGCCGGGGCGCGGGTAGCCAGAGCCCCATCTCCGAGATCCCTGGCAGCGTGCTCTAGGTCGCTCAGTGGCCTGGACACCCACCGGGCCAGCCCGATCGCGACAAGCGCGGCAGCGGCGAGTCCGGCGCCCGCGACCCCGGCGATCAGCGTCCAAAGGAGCGCCACGCGCCGGTCAACAGCTGTGGTCGGCCGCTTCAGCACGATCGTCCCGAGGATGCGCGGGAACCGGGCTGAATCACTGCGCACCGGCATCACCACGAGGATCCAGTCATCGCCGGTGTACACGGCAGTGCGGCCCGTTGCGTGCGGCCGGGACAGCTGGGCTATGGACACCGCGGGCCGCACCGGGGTGCCGGCGATCCTCAGCCCGGCCGCATTGAGGACGGTGACCGAGTCGCCAGAACTGGTGAGCTGCGAAACGGTCCGGTCGAGGGGAAGTCCCCCGTTCCCGTCATCAAGCCGTTCCTCGGCAACATTGGCGAGCGTCGTCGCTGACGCGATTGTCTCGTCGCGGAAGTCGTGCATGTCCTGCGCGGCGGTGAGCAGGCCAAGCGGGACAGCGATGACGCCGAGGACCACCACGATCAGCGCCAGGACCGACAGGACGATCCGGCGAGCCACTCAGGCCTCGCCGAGCCGGAACCCCCGGCCGTAAACCGTCTCGATCAGGCCGGGAATGCCTAGCTTGCGCCGCAACGCTGCGACATGGACGTCGAGCACTTTCGTCGGGCCGTACCAGTGCGCGTCCCAGGCGGTCTCGAGGATCTCCTGCCGGGTCACCACTCTGCCGGGGTCGGCAGTCAGGCACTCCAGGATGTCGAACTCTTTCGGCGTCAGGAATACCTCCTGGCCCGCTACCGTGACCCGGTGGGTGCGGATATCCACCACCAGCGGCCCGTACCTGACCACGTCCCCGCCGGGCCGGACGCGCCTGAGTACCGCCCGGATTCGCGCCTGGAGCTCGGCCAGCCCGAAGGGCTTGACCAGATAATCGTCGGCGCCGGCGTCAAGGGCCATCACTCGGTCTGGCTCTTCGCCGTGCGCGGTCACCACGATGATGGCGGCGCCGCTGCGCTCACGCATTTTCCGGCACACCTGAACGCCGTCGAGATCTGGCAGCTCAAGGTCAAGCAGCACGACGTCGGGCTCACCCCAGGACAGCGCGTCGTGGCCGGTCGTCACGTGATCGACCTGGTACCCACCCCGGCTCAGCCCGCGGACGAGTTGCGCGGCGATGCTTGCGTCGTCCTCGACGACGAGCACAGTAACGCCCTGATCGTCAGTCCCGGGGCCGAAGCGGCCTCCTGGCGCTTTCATGCCCCCTACGGTAGGCGACGGCGCTAGTTGCTAGCGGCCGGACACGACCTGCACCGGCAAGGTCGGCGGTAGGCTCCGTCGCCGTTGCCGCGTAGGCGCTGCGGGCGGCCCTAGACCGGGCGTAGGTTCGACGTTATGTGATGAAGGATACGTTCGGACGAACGAATCGGATGCGCCTGCAGTCTGCTCGGGCCAGCAAACGAGGAGAGGGAATGGCACCGATAGCGTCGGCCGTCGACATCGCGCGGCCGCCAGAAGAAGTCTTCGCTTACGTCACAGATCCGAGCCGGTTCGCCGAATGGCAATCGGGCGTGGTCAGCGGCCACATCGAGGGCCATGAACCGCCCAGCGTCGGATCTAAGTGCGTGATGACCCGGCAGATCGGCGGATCGAAGCGGACCTCGACCTCCGAGATCACCGAGATCGTTCCGCCGAGGATCTGGGCCATCCACGGCATTGACGGCCCTATCCGGGCAGATGTGAGGGTGAGCGTCGAGCCGCTGCAAGACGGCAGCCAATCCCGTGTCACGATCCAGCTCGACTTCCACGGTTACGGCATCGGAAAGATGATCGTGCCGATGGTCATCCGGCAGGCGCGCAAAGAGGTACCTCAAAGCTGTCAGAACCTCCGGAAACGGCTCGAAGACGGTAGCTAGAGCTCTCCGGACGGCCACTATTCCCAGGCCAACGGAGCCGGCTCCGGTCACGGTTGGACGGCCCGGACGTTCCCGGCAGGAAGGACCGCAGCCCGGTGCACGCCGCACGTCTGCCGGCAAGCGCTGATCAGCTGACGGGACTCATGCGGGCGGCCTTCGGCTCCGCTCCGCGACTGCGCAGCGTGACTCGCCTGCCGAACGCCAGCAAGAAAGGCGTCTACCGGGCGACCTTCGACGATTCGTCCTCGGCAATCATTTACATCTGGAGCGCGGCTGAGGACTACTGGCCCGGGTCCGCAGGCGGTCAGCCAGCCGACTACGCCGATCCCTTCTCCCATGACTCTGGCCTGGCGCTGTTCCAGGCGGCCCAGGTGCGGCTGAGCGCGCTCGGAATCCGCACGCCGCAGGTCTACCTGGCGGACTCCAGCCGCAGGCATCACCCAGCCGACGTTGCCGTGCTCGAGGATGTGCCCGGACCGACCCTGGAGGAGATGCTGGCCAGTGATCCGCACGAGGCCTACCCGGCGCTGGAACAGCTAGCCGACGCGCTGCGGACAATGCACGCGTATCCGGCATCGCGATTTGGGAAAGTGCTGCACGTGGACGGCGGCGGCCTCTCACAGGGCGGCTCCTGCGAGCAACTGCTCCTCGAACGCGCGCTACGGGACCTGACCGACGCAGCTGCGCGCGACGCGCGCCTCAGCCAGGTCGGTGGCCAGCTGGAACACACCCTGCGCCGCCGCGCTGCCAGCGTGGTGCCGCGCTCGGATTACCGTCTGATCCATGGGGAACTCGGTCCCGACCACGTTGCCGTAGATCGACTCGGGCAGCCCGTCATCCTGGACATCGAGGGCCTCATGTACTTCGACCTCGAGTGGGAGCACGTCTTCCTGCAACTTCGCTTCGGTAAGAACTACGGATTCCTGCAGCGAGGAGACCTGGACCAGGACCGCGTCAACCTTTACCAGCTGGCCATGCATCTCTCGCTTGTCGCAGGCCCCCTGCGGTTGCTGGACGGCGACTACCCGGACCGCCAGGTGATGATGGACATCGCCGAGTACAACCTGCAGTGCGTGCTTGCCGCAGGGCACGATCGGTAGTTCCCTTGCGTTGCGTCGTCCTTAGCCGGCGGCGCGGGCAGCGGCGGGCAATTGGACCAGGTCGGCGGTTATCTCGCTGATGGAGCGCGTGCCTGCGAGCATCATGACGTGGCCGAGTTCGTCGGTGAAATCGTTGAGCAGCGCGAGCACTCCGTCGGAGCCGCCCTGCGCGAATGCGCCACCTGCTGCCAGAGCCCACAGCACCGGCCGGCCGATGAACACGCCGTTCGCGCCAAGCGCCAGCGCGGCTAGCACGTGCTCTGCCCGCCGGATACCGCCATCCACGTAAACCTCGGCGCCACTGCCGGCCAGTGCGGTAGCGATCTCCGGCAAGGCTTCGGCCGTGCTGACCGCCAGGTCGAGCTGGCGGCCGCCGTGGTTGGACACCTGCACAGCCGAAGCTCCGGCGGACACCGCTGCTCGTGCGTCATCGGCCCGCAGCACGCCCTTGACCACGACCGGCAGCCCCGACGCATCGCGGAGCCAGCCGATGACGTCCGGAGTGAGATCATCGGCCTTGTCCAGCCCATCGGCTGGCACCGTGGCGTCCTCGACGTTGGCGAGCAGGTAATCCTCAGGGACGACCTCCCAGATGGTCTTCCCGGCGGTGCGCTTACGGCCAACAACCGGGGTGTCCACCGTCAGCACCAGCGCGGACGCGCCAGCCTCGACGGCGCGGTCCAGGATTGCTCTGGTGAGCCCTCGGTCTCGCAGTACGTAAACCTGGAGCCACCAGGGCGCCCCACTGGCGCCGATCTCGGCAAACGTGGAACCGGAGTTCGTGGACACTGCCATCAGCGAGCCGGCTGCAGCAGCAGCACGGGCAGTCGCCACCTCGCCGTCCGCATGGGCGGCACGCTGCATCGCGGTCGGGGCGACGAGCACCGGCGTGGCGAGCTGATGTCCGAGCACCGTCGCCGCAGTCGAGATGCGCGACACATCCCTGAGCACGCGGGGGCGCAATCGGTACCGGTCCCACGCTGCGGCTGCCTCGCCAACGGTCAGCCCGGCCCCGGCACCCTGATCGAAATGCTCAGCCACCTCGGGCCGCAGCTGCCGCAACGCACGGGCATGCAAGTCGTCGAGGCGCATCCCACCGATACTTCTGCATGCCAGCCGGCCTGGCAACATCGGGGCCAGCCGCTGTGCTGCTGGCCCAAATTTCGTCGATGCCACCGGGCCGGAGCTCGTGGTGGGATTGAATACGCGAGTTAACCCGCCGCCGGCCGACCGAGGAGACGTCGTGAACTACGTCCTGGTGATGCGAAACGAGCAGTCAGATCTGGTCGCGGTCGGTCCGGTAGCGATCGAGTACCAGGCTGCCATGCTCCGGGATGAGCTGGAGGAAAGCTCTGGCTGGACCACGGTTGGCATCGCCAGGGTCATGACGGAGGAGCAGGCGCGCCAGGCGATCGGCATCGCCACCGCATGAGCCGCACACACCGCCGGTCAGGCATCCGATATTCAGTTGCACGCCCGCCCTGGGCATGACATCGTCGGCGGACGTGCCGGCATCACCCGTGCCCGGCATCTGGGCTGCGCGCATTAGCTCGCAGCACCCCGTTTAGCTCGCTGAGCATTTCGCCGCGCTGGCATTGCGCTCGCGGCTCTGGCTCCTGGGGCGGAAGGGAGGGACGCACATGACTGTCGATCTCAACTTCATGCTGCCCTTCCTGTTCTCACGCCCGAGGAGCATTGTCCGTGCCGTCTTCTGCATCTGGCCGCCGCGATAAGTGGCGATTCGACGACGACCAACCCGCCTTCGCAAAGCGCAAGCGCCACCGGCGCGCGCTGCCCACGCTCGAACAAATCACCGAGTCCTACGGCCTTGGCGCGGCTGACCGCTGGTCGACCTGGGACAAGTCCGCGGCGGGCGAGCGCGGCCCGCGACCGCATCCGCGCTGGCTCGTTACCGACCTCGCGGCCACCGATAGCGAGCTGGGCATACTGAAGACCGGTAAGGAGGCGGACGTTTTCCTGCTGCGCCGCGCCGTCCCGGGTACCGACAAGTTCTGCCTGCTGGCCGCAAAGCGTTACCGGTCGGCGGAGCACCGGCTCTTCCATCGCGACAGCGAGTACTTGGAGGGCCGGCGCGTCCGCGAATCCCGGGTGAGCCGGGCCATGGCCAACCGGACCACGGCCGGCCGCGAGATGATCGCGGCTCAGTGGGCGAACGCCGAGTTCTCCGCACTCTGCCGCTTCTACCAGGCAGAATTGCCGGTGCCTTATCCCGTTCAGATACTTGGCACCGAAGTGTTGCTCGAGTTCATCGGCGAAGCGGACGGCACAGCTGCACCCAGGCTGGCCGAGACCGGCCTGCGCGGCGCCGAGCTCAGCGACCTGTGGCGGCAGTGCGTGCAGATCACCTTGATGCTTGCCCGTCTGGGCCTGGCGCACGGCGACCTGTCCGCGTACAACCTGCTGGTCCATCATGGCCGCCTCATCATGATCGACACTCCGCAGGTTGTCGACGTGTTCGCTAACCCGCGAGGTGCCGAGTTCCTCGAACGCGACGCCGCCAACGTGAGCAGGTGGTTCGGCTCCCGCGGCCTGACCCAGGGCATGTGCGGGGCAGCCCCGTGTCCCGATGACTTGCCTGCGCTGCTCCGCGAGGAGGCCGGCCGCTAGCGCTGCCGAAGGCCTCAGGTCAGGCGGCGTTCGGCCGCCCAGCGCGACAATTGGTGCCGGGTGGAGAGCTGGAGCTTGCGCAGCACGGACGACACGTGGCTCTCAACTGTCTTCACGGAGATGAACAGCTCCCTGGCAATCTCGCGGTAGGTGTAGCCGCGGGCGATCAGCCGGAGAACCTCTCTTTCGCGGCTGGTCAGCTGGTCCAGTTCCGGGTCGAACGTGGGCCGGTCCAGGTCCAGCCCCGGCGCCGCCGCGAACGCGTCAAGCACGAAGCCGGCCAGCCGCGGCGAGAACACCGCGTCGCCCGCAGCGACCCGGCGGATGGCATCGATCAGCTCAGCGCCCGAGATGGTCTTGGTGACATAGCCGCGCGCGCCGGCCCTGATCACCGCGATCACGTCTTCGGGCGCATCCGACGCTGACAGGGCCAGGAACTTGACCTCGGGATGCGCGGCCTTCACCGCCGTGACCACTTCCTGGCCGTTGCCTCCGGGCAGGTGCACGTCCAGCAGCACGACGTCGGGTTCGGTCTGGGTTATCTCAGCGATCGCCGGCCCGACGTCGGCGGCCTCTCCGACGATCTCCACCGCGCCCGACAACTCGGCCCTGACACCTGACCGGAACATGCCATGATCATCGACAAGGAACACCCGCGGTGCCGCGCCGCTACCGGCCAACCGGCTCTGGCCGCTCACGTCCGCCTCGACGCCGCACGAACCGCCGCGCTGGCGGTCATGTTCGCCTCGGCAGCCGGACCACGCGAGCGGCGCTGGCGCTCATGTTCGCCTCGGCGACCGGTCAGCCGCCACCCTGGCCATCGTCAGCGTCACCTCGGTCCCCTCGCCGGGCGCGCTGCGAATGTTCACGACGCCTCCTCGCCTGGCCACCCTGGCCCGCACTGACTCTGCCAGCCCCTTCCTGTCGGCGGGGACAGCGTCCGGATCGAACCCGCGGCCGCGGTCGCGCACAAACAGAGAGACGCCGTCCGGCTCGACCTCGGCAAACAGGGACACCACTTCGGCTCCCGACCACTTGGCGGCGTTCACCGTGGCCTCCCTGGCCGCAGCCAGCAGCGCGGTCAAGTCGTCGTCGAGCTCGCAGTCCCCGACGGTCACGGCGTCGACGGCCATCCCGTGCTGGGCCTCCACATCTTGCTGGATCAGAGCCACCGCGCCGGCGACAGTTGCTGCCTGACCATCCAGGGAGCCTGGCGCCCGACCGTCGAACAACCAGGCACGAAGCTCGCGTTCCTGCGCCCTCGCAAGCTGCACAACCTGCTGCGGGTCGGCCGACCGGCGCTGGATAAGCGCGAGCGTCTGCAGCACCGAATCATGCACACGGGTGGCCATCTCGGCTCGTTCCTCGGCCCGGATCCGTGCTTGCCGCTCCTCCACCAAGTCCCTGGCGATCCTCAGCCACCACGGCCCCAGGGCCACCGCGATGCCCGCCATGACCAGTACTATCCCGGCGAGCGGCTTCAGCGCGGCGAACCGGGCATGCCCGTGGAGCAGCGCGTAGAGCCCCAGTACCAGCAGCACTGCCGCGATGAGCAGGCGCCGGATCGGATGCGGGCTTCGCGCACCGCTGCCGATGCCGAGGAGCGGGCCGGCCAGGCGGCGAAGCGCGACCTGCTCATCATCGGGCGCGTTCCGCCAGATCAGCAAGAGGCCGGCGGCGCACACGATGATCGGGAATGCCAGCGATGTAAGCCACACTGCGTTCACGATGGACGCGACGATGAGCCCGATCCCGATCAGCGAGGCCAGCGCGGACGCCTGTGCGATGCCGCTCTTATCGGATAGCGCGCGGCTGCCGATGCTGGACTCGGCCCCGGCCGCGGGAACGACGAGCCAGCAGAGCACGTAACCGGCCGCGGCTAGGCCGCCGGTAACGAGCGTAGCCACGATCAGCGCAAGCCGGACGGCGCTAACGTCGAAACCGGTCTTGGCCGCGATTCCGGCGGCGATCCCGCCGGCGAGCTGGTTCTCCCGTTCCCGGCGAAACGGCCCCTCTTTGCCGGGACCGTGCGTCCAGTTCCGCGCGCGGAAGTCAATCCAGCTCTGCCAATGCCCGGCATGGGCCTGCCCGGAGCCGTCACTGCGGTCCGTGCTCGGGCTCCAGTGCGGGGCCGAGCTGGTGCGTTCCTGCATGTGCCCATCATCCCGCCCTAACCGGGCCGACCGCCATCCGGGCAGACCCGGGTACTTGCGGCGCGTGGTCAGGGACGTGTCAGGGTAGTTCCCGATAGCCCGCCGGCCTGCCAGCGGCCAGGCTGAAGTCATGAACACCACAAAGACAACTACAGATACTGCGGGCGCCACGCTGCCGCCCGATCCGGACCCCAAGGGCCGCAGGCTTGCGCTGTATCGCCCGGACCACGACCGGATGCTGGCCGGGGTCGCTTCCGGGATAGCTCGCTACCTCAGCGTCGATGTACTGCTGATCAGGATCGCCCTCGTTACCCTCATCTTCGTGGGAGGTGTCGGTCTGCCGCTATACGTGGCGTGCTGGCTGCTGATCCCGGACGAGGGTGCGAGCCAGTCCATCGCCAGCGACTTCGTCCATGGCCTCCGGGCCTGAGCGCGGGAGGGCCATCTTCCGATGTCCGTTCCGGTGAGCCCGCTGCGGCCCGGCGCGCAGGCGCCGCGGCACGGCTGGCAGGATCCGAACCTTCGAATAGGCGACGCCGAGCGCACCGAGGTAGCCGACCGGCTGGCTAAGCATTTCAGCCACGGCAGGCTGGACGAGGCGGAGTTCGCCGACCGGCTGGACCGGGCGATGCGGGCCAAGACGATGGTCGACCTCAACGAGCTGCTTACCGATCTGCCAGAGACAGATCCGGTCCCGCCGCTCCCAGAGCCCGGTGGCGGGCGGCGGCATCAGCGCAAAATGCTGAGGTTGCAGCTACAGCGCGAAAGGGAACGGCTAACCCAAGAACGGCGCGCATCCCGGCACGCTCAGCGCCAGGAGCGGCTGCGCGAGCTGCGCTGGGTCCCGCTTGTGGTGGCGCTCATCATCGCGGTGGTCGTCGTCGTGCATACGCTGACGCACTCGTTCGGCGCCTGGCTGCTGATCGGACTCGTCGTGTTTGTCTGGCTTCGGCATCGCGCAACTGGCGACCGGGACGGCTAGGCCTGCAGCCGGCGCCGTTGGGCGGCCGCGGCCGCCGCCAGTGCGCCGGCCCTTAGGGCTGGTAGAGCACCTCGTTCCACTCCCTGATGGACCAGCCGGTAACCACACCGTTCAACACGAAGGGATCGCCCGCGGCGAATTCCTCCGCGTCGGTCGGAGGCGACGCTACCATGCATGCGCAGTCGGTGGCGTGCGCAATCATGACCTGATGCAGCCGCCGACCGCCGAGCCCGCCGCCAATAGCGCGAGTGCCGCGAGCGCGGCGCGCGCGCTGGCCGAGTTCGAGCTCGGCGAGGTCCGCAGCATCCAGCCGCTGGGCAACGCCGGTAGCGGGACCGTGCGCAAAGTCGTCGCATCGACGGGCACGTTCGTGCTGAAGCCCGCCTACCGGCTGCAAGACGTTGAGCTGCAGGCCGAAATCGCACCGCTACTGACTGCTTCCGGCGTGCGTCAGCCAAAGGTCATACGCACTGCTACGGGCCGGCTGGTCACTAGCTGCGGCTATTTTCTGCTCGAGTTCCTGACCGGCTCGCCGTTGCGCGATCCGCCGGCCGCGCAGGTCGCTGTCGCGATGCGGCATGTCGGCGAGTATCACCGCGTGCTCGGCGAACTTCCGGTGAGCTACGAGGCAGATGCCGGCTCGCTGTGGACCCGGGTCGCCGATCCTGCCTTCCTGATCGCCGCACTGCCCAGCCTGCTCGCGCGCCATCGTCTAGCCGACGACGCGGCACTGCCGGTGCTTGACTACCTGGACCAGTTCCGCACGCGGCTAGCAGCCTTGCCCAGGCAAGTCGTGCACGGCGACATCGGCCCCGACAACATCCTCATGGATAGGACCGGGGCGGTCGTTTCGTTGATTGACTTCACTCCGCATCTGGAGTCAGTGATGTTCGCGGCTAGCGCCGCGCTGTACTGGTTCCACGTATACGGGCGCCCTGCAGTCACACCGGACATGCTGCGAGCCAGCCTGGCGTCGGTAGCCGAAGCACGGCCGTGGACAAGCGCTGAACGGGCCGCTTGGCCCGCAAGCCTGGCGCGCGAGGCGCTGCGGCGACTGGCGACCGCGCTGGAGCTGTCGGGCGCAACCGGCCGTCAGCCAGGTGCGTCGGCATTGGCCGCATCTGCTGGGGCACCGCCGGCCGAGGCCTTGGCGGCCGTGTCGGCGGCCGAGGCCTCGGTGGCTCAGTCCGTGGGGCCACCGGTCGGGCCGCGCCTAGCGGCGGTGCATGCGGTAGCCCGCCTGCTGCCTCAGCTCGCTTAGCCGCTGCGCGGCGCGGGTTCAGCGAGTTCGCACGCAACCAGCCGGCGGCAATCACCGCGTCCCGGCCGCGGCTAGTCGCGAATGAACGTCGCGAGGCGGTCGATGCCAACGCCGCTGATCAGCAGCCGCTCCTTGTTACTTGCCGTCAGCCGCGCGGACCAGTCGGTGAATCCGCCGTCGCCAACCTCCTGCAACTCGCCCGCAGCCCTGACGTTGATCTTGAAGCACAGGTCCCGGTAGTAGCCGCGCCCAGCCACTCGCTCGCGGTCGATCACGGCTTCTACCGGCGCTCCGGCCAACTCGGCAGGAATCGCCGCCGCGATTGCCTCGCCTGCCTCTGACAACGGCGTAAGCGCCAGCTGAACCGGCGGCAGCCCGGTTGCCGACAGGCCCGTCGCGAGCGCCTGGACCTGCCCGGCCACCGACTCGCGCTGAAACCGCCGACCGCCGTCGTCCCGCCCGGCGGTGACCAGGCCGAGCAGGCTGAAATGAGCGAAGTAACCGGGCTGGTCCAGTTGCTGCGCCCGCACAACTCGCTGAAAAGTCGCCAGCCGGACCTGCGTATCCGCTCGGCCGCGGTGCTTGCTGTCACCGGCGACGCGGGCGAGGCCGCGCAGTGCTGAAGCACGGCGCGCGGCTGCTTCGAGGGCGAGCGCGTTTGTCGGGTCAGCCGCCACTTCACAGGACCGCATCGCGGTTACCACCTTGTCCTGGCTGACGGGGCCGAGCGCCGAATGCGTGCCGAGAGGCACCAGCGGCGCAAGCGTCAGGAACTCGAATTCCGGCGTCAGTGCCGCGGCCAGCAGGTCCTCGGCCCGACGCAATTGCCGCCATGACGTTGTGCCGGGACGGGCAAACCTGTCGGTCCGGTAGCGCCGTAGCACGTCTGCGGGCGTCTGTGCGGCGGCGCGCCGCTGGGCGACGGCAAGCATGAGGCTGGTGAAGTCGCTGCCGCTGAGGGCGGCGAGCCGGTCCACGATGTCCGTGCCGCCAGCCGCGGCCACCACCCGGGCCAGCGGCCCAGCGCTCCCCCGCCCAGCGCTCCCCCGCCCAGCGCTCAACCGATCCTCGCCCTCGAGTCCGCCATGGCCCGATCCTGCCGGACCGCCGCTCGCCAGCCACCGAACCCGGCAGCTATCCCGCGATGCCCACCTAAGCTCAACCATCCGGCCCCTTGCCGGGCGTTGCAACCATCATTGACATCAACGTCATTCTGTCGGTGGCTGAGGAGATTCTGGGCTTCATGAACGAGAACGCTTCGCCGGAAAAGATCCGTTTAGCCGGAATCATTACTACTGCGGATCTGCTAGCTGGCGGCAAGTCACCGCAGCAAATCCGAGCAATGGCCAAGCGCGGTCTGCTGATGCCGTTCGGCAGGGGCGTATATGTCCACGCCGAGCTCGCCAGCAAATACATGCCACTGGATGACGGCGAACAGCTGCTGCGAACCCTCGCCTGCTTGGCTGTATCGGGGCCAGGCGCGGTAGTCAGTCACCAATCGGCGGCTCAGCTGTACTGCATCGACTTGCTGGGGAGACCTAGCCAGCGCGTGACGCTCACCAGACCGCTCGAGCGCGGCAGCCATGGCCGCAAGGGCATCCACCTGCACCTCGCAGACCTTCCAGCAGACCATGTAACGGCATCAGCCGGATTCCCCATGACGACAGCAGCCAGGACCGTAATAGATCTCGCGAGGGAGCTCGATTTCCGGGCCGGCGTCGTCGCGGCTGATTCGGCATTGCACCGCAAGCTGACGACCAAGGAGGAGCTGCGCTCGGTGCTGGCGGCATGCCGGCGCTGGCGCGGCGTCCGCACCGCCGCGGAGGTCGTCGAGTTCGCTGATAAACGTGCCGAGTCTCCCCTGGAGTCGATCGCCAGAGTCGTGTTCAGGGACTGCGGGCTGCCGCCACCCGAACTCCAAGTTTTGCTAGGCGGTGTAGCCGAGCCCGTCGGCCGGGTCGATTTCTACTGGCGGCCATACCGAACGGTCGCCGAGGTCGACGGCGACATGAAGTACAAGGATCCGGCGCGAGCGAAAGCGCAGCTCAAGCGCGATTCACTGCTGCGATCCGACGGCTACGAGGTTGTGCATTTCGACTGGCAGGAGGTAACGGGGTCGCCTGACTACGTCGCAGCCACCATTAGGGAGGCCTTCCGCCGCGGCGCTCGCAACCTGCGGGCGACCGGCTGACGCCTAAACGGCCGGCGCCTAAGCAGCCTGACGCCTTAGTGGCCGGCCAGGTTGGCAATCGCGGTCAGGATGCGCTTCTCCGAGACCGGCACCGGCGTACCGAGAACCTGGGCGAACAGGCTCACCCGAAGCTCCTCTATCAGCCAGCGAACCGCCTCCACATCAGCGGCTGACCGAGCCGATGGCGCGAGTTCCCGTACTGCCGACGCAAGCTCTCCCTCTACACGGTGCACCACTGCCATCCGGTCGGCGTCCCGGCCCTGCTCGCCAGCCAGCTTGTCCAGCCGACGCACTATCGCGCGAAGGTACCGGACCAGGTCAGGCAACCGCCGCGAGCCAGTCCGCGCCACAAACCCCGGATAGACAAGCCCTGCGAATTGGGCGCGCACATCGGCCAGCGCCGACTCGAGCGCGGGCACCGGATTCGTGGCACTGGCCAGCCTGATCTCGACCTCATGCGCCTCGGCGAGAATCTGCGCTACTGCATCCAGTACTCGTGCCGCACCAGGCGCAAGGCCGTCGCGAGCGGCCTCGACCAGGCGCGCGAAGCCGTCGGCGTCCCAGGCCGGGCCGCCCGCGTCCGCAATCACCTGGTCAGCCGCGCAAGCCGCACAGTCGTCAAGCAGCGCGGCGGTGCTCGGATAAGGGTGCCGGCTCATCGCCATCTTCGCGTTAACCGGTAGCCGCCCGGCGATCGACCGCACGCCTGATGGCACTGCCAGCAGCAGCAGCCGGCGCGTGCCGAGCCGCATGGCCTCGCGGGCGCCAGCTTCGGTATCGAACAGCCGGATGTCGACCGAGTTCCCGGCGTCCACCAGGGCCGGGTAACCGCGGACCTGACCACTGATGAACACCCGCGGGAGCGGGCCGAAGTCCCAGCTGCGCAGCCCCGTCCTGGTCAAACCTGCCGCAGCCTCGGTCAGCACGGCTTGCAGCCGAGGTCGAAGATCCCTGCGGAGCTCGTCCAGATCCTTGCCGGTCGCAACGACCTGATCACCTTCGAGCACCCGGTAACCAACTCGCAGGTACCTGGGCAGGGCCGCTACGTTCCACGCTGACCTGGGAATCCGCACGCCGCCGAGCCGCCACAGCGCGGCGCCGAGTGCATCCAGCAGGTCACCGGCCGGCTCGCCCAGCGTCGGCAGCACGGCTCTGGCCGTGTCTGGCACCGGCACGAACGTGCGCCGCAGGTCCTTGGGCAAGCCGCGGATAAGTTCGGTGATGAGCTCCAGCCGCAGGCCTGGCACCTGCCAGCTGAGTTCGGGGTTTTGGAAGGTAACGAGGTCCGGCAACGGAATGTCGGCCGTAACCCCGTCGTCCTGGTCACCGGGCGCGAATTCGTAGGACAGCGCGATGCCGTCCAGGCTGGCCGGGTAGTCCTCGGCGTTCACCTGGTCTGCCGCGGGACCTGCCAGGTCGGCCGGGCTGAGGTCAAGAAGGTCCGGTTCAGCGGCTCTGGCCGTCTTCCACCACGCATCGAAATGACGGCCCGAAGTCACGGTCTTAGGTATCCGGCGGTCGTAGAAGTCGAAAATCGCCGCGTCGTCCGCGACCAGGCCCCGTCGCCTGGCCTTGCGCTCGAGTTCTTCGGCGTCCTGGCGGGCCCGCTGATTGCGCGCATAGAAGGCGTGATGGGTCTGCCAGTCCCCTTCGACCAGCGCGTGCTGGATGAACAGGTCCCTGGCCGCGCTTGGGTCGATGGTGCCGTAGTTCACCGGCCGGGAGGCAACGATCGGCAGGCCGTACAGGCTTACCTTCTCCGCGGCCATGACGGCGCCGCGGTTGGCGTCCCAGTGCGGCTCACTGTAGGTCCGTCGGACCAGGTCCCCGGCCAGCGACTCGGCCCACTCCGGTTCGATGCGGGCCACCATGCGCGCCCACAGCCGCGACGTCTCCACCAGTTCCGCCGCCATCACCCACTGCGGCGGCTTACGGGCGAGCGCCGAGTCCGGGAAAATCGCGAACCTGGCACCCCGCGCTCCGGCGAACTCGGCGGGCCCACGGCGCTTGTTCCGGTCGCTCGGGTTGCGATCACCGCCGGCCCGACCAGCCGGCTTGCGGTCGCTGTCCTGCATGCCGATATGGGAGAGCAGCCCGGCAAGCAGCGACTGGTGCACCCGGTCGGCCAGGTCCTGCGGGTAACGGCCGTCTCCTGCGAGGTTTGCGCCCGGACCGTCGCCTGCCGCGCGACCGGGCTCGGCGGCCCGGTTACGACCGCGCTGGCGTGCGCCGCCGCCCGTCCGCTCGGGCCTGCGGTGGCTACTGCGGTCGCGGCCCGAGATGATGCCAAGGTCCCTGGCCGCCTGCTGGAGCTGCGCGTACAGGTCCTGCCATTCCCGGACGCGCAGGAAGTGCAGGTACTCGCGGCGGCACGTCCGGCGGAACGCCGATGCCGAAAGCTGGCGCTGCTGGTCGCGCAAGTAGTCCCACAAATTCAGCAGCGCAAGGAAGTCCGAGCCAGGCTCGGCGAAGCGCTTGTGCATGGCATCCGCGGCGTCGCGGGCGTCCGCGGGCCGCTCTCTTGGATCCTGGATCGACAGCGCCGATGCGATGATCAGCACCTCGCGAACGCATCCATTACCTCCCGAAGCCAGGATCATCCGGCCGAGCCGCGGATCGACGGGCAGGTC
Organism: uncultured Actinomycetota bacterium; assembly: GCA_963787665.1. Classification (GTDB taxonomy): domain Bacteria; phylum Actinomycetota; class Actinomycetes; order Streptosporangiales; family Streptosporangiaceae; genus JAJYUU01. The sequence goes on along the minus strand of CAWBDZ010000009.1, from coordinate 540,568 downwards.
GGCCAGCTTGCGGCCGGTCCCGGTCAGCTTGACCTGGCCACTGGCGGCACCGGTGCCGCCAGTGGCGACTGCGCCAAGTTCCTCCAGCAGTCGCAGGCCGTCGGCCACGTTCCGGGCGTCCGGCGGGTCGACGAACGGGAAGTCGGCGACAGCACCGAGATCGAGGGCCGCCATCCGGAGGATGACCGAGGCCAGGTTGGTCCGCAGGATCTCCGGATCGGTATAGGCCGGCCGTGCGGCGAAGTCCTCCTCGGTGTAGAGACGGATGCAGATTCCGTCCGAGGTCCGGCCGCAACGGCCGGTGCGCTGACTGGCCGACGCTTGCGAGATCGCCTCGATCGGCAGCCGCTGCACCTTAGTGCGCTGGCTGTACCGGGAGATCCGGGCCGTGCCCGGATCGACGACGAACTTGATGCCGGGCACGGTCAGCGATGTCTCCGCCACGTTGGTCGCCAGCACCACCCGGCGGCCACGATGCGGCTGGAACGCTCGATATTGCTCGGCGGCCGATAGCCGGGCGTACAGCGGAAGTATCTCGAGGTCCTGCTCGTCGGCCAGGGCGTCGGCGGTGTCGCGGATCTCCCGTTCGCCACTGAGGAAGACCAGGATGTCGCCGGGTCCTTCGCGGCGAAGTTCGCCGACCGCGTCGGCGATCGCCTGTACCTGGTCGCGTGGCTCGGTATCCGGCGCATCTGGATCGGCCAGCGGCCGGTAGCGCACCTCGACCGGGTAGGTCCGGCCAGAAACCTCCAGAATCGGCGCCGGCTCGCCGTCAGGCCGGGTGAAATGGCGGCTGAACCGCTCAGGGTCGATAGTGGCCGAGGTGATGATCACCTTGAGGTCTGGCCGGCTCGGCAGCAGTTGCTTAAGGTAGCCGAGGATGAAGTCGATGTTGAGGCTGCGCTCATGCGCCTCGTCGATGATCAGCGTGTCGTAGCGCAGCAGCTGCCGGTCCCGCTGCATCTCGGTCAGCAAGATGCCGTCGGTCATGACCTTGATCAATGTGGCGTCGCTCGAGGTATCGGCGAACCTGACCTTGTACCCAACGGTGGTGCCCAGGTCAGTCTTCAATTCGGCGGCGATCCGGTCAGCAACCGTGCGCGCAGCAATCCGGCGCGGCTGAGTGTGTCCGATCTGACCGGTTATGCCGCGGCCGAGCTCCAGGCAGATCTTCGGCAGCTGCGTAGTCTTGCCGGAGCCGGTCTCGCCGGCGATGATCACCACCTGGTGCTCAGCGATGGCGGCCGCGAGCTCGCCGGAGTGCTGGCTGACCGGCAGCTCTGGCGGGTAACTGACCACCGGCACAGAAGTGCGCCGTGCTGCCACCCGCGCTGCCGCCTCGGCTACCTCGGCCTCGAGCTCGGCAATCGCCCGCGATCGCGCGGCCGAGTCGCGCAAGGATCGGGCGCGGTCCGCCTGCCTGCTGAGGCGACGCTGGTCGCGCAGCATCAGCTCTGGCAGGCTGGCCCGCAGCTGGGCGAGCGAGGTAGTCACTAAGAAAACTCCAGGCAGGGCGGAACCTCGTTAAGAATGCCTGGCAACTGCCGGGCAGCCAACTGCATTTCCAGCCGGTCCTCCAGCCAGGCTTGCCTTGGTGATCCGGCAACCGCGCAACAGCGGTTTCCTCATACGGTAGGAGATGACCGGAGGAGGTCTCGACGCCCGCCGTGGCCATCCGGGTGCCCATCGTGACCACGGCGGTTGGTAGGGAGCGACCCAAAAGTGACAGGCCCGTACATCCTCGCTGGCTGGCTTGCCCGGCGCCCCATCGGGATGATCGCCGGGGCGTACGTTCTCTCAGGTGCCGTCTTCTGGCTGCTGGTGGCCAAGGGCACGGCCCAATTCGTCGACCTGCAGGTCTACCGAATGGGCGGCCAGGCTGTCATCGACGGCACTCCGCTGTAATCGCTACGTACCCTCGGCCTGCTGTTCACCTACCCGCCGTTTGCCGCAGTGCTGTTCGCGGCCCTGGCGCCGCTGCCGTCCACGGTCGCAAGTGCTGCGGTTGCCACCGGCAGCATGATCGCGTTGCCAGTTATCTTCTACCTGGCCCTTCGGCTGCCGCCGGTGGCGTCCTGGCTGGATCGGCCGGCCGCCTGGCGACTGGCCTTTGCCGCTGCTGCCGTCGCCGTCTGGCTGGAGCCGGTGCAAACCACGCTGGGCTATGGCCAGGTAAACCTGTTCCTGGCGTTGGCAGTGCTCTACGACCTGAGTCTTCCGGACAAATCCCGCTGGAAGGGTGTGGGCATCGGGCTAGCCGCCGGTTTCAAGCTCACTCCCGCGATCTTCGGGATCTACTACCTGGCGACTGGCCGCTACCGGGCGGCCGCGACCAGCGGCGTCGCTTTCGCTGTCAGCATCGCGCTGGGGTTCGCGGTCATGCCGGGCGGCTCGGCGCTGTACTGGGGTGGCCTGTTCGCCGATACCGCGCGTATCGGCCAGCTCCAGGACGCAGCCAACGAGAGCCTGGCCGGAGCGCTCGCGCGGACGCTCCATACGTCCGCCGTCGTGTCGGCCTGGGTGCCGGTGGCCGCCATCGTCGGCCTGGTCGGCCTGCTGCTCGCGGGGCGCGGGCAGCGGCGCGGGAATGAGGCGGCCGGTTACTCGTTGTGCGCAATCACCGGGCTGCTTGTCTCGCCTGTTTCCTGGACGCATCACTGGGTCATCGCGGCACCCGCGCTGCTGCTGGGGCCGTCGCGGCCTACCGGGCGAGGGCCTCTCTAGCAGGGAAGCTGGGCCTAGCCGCAGTGACCGCGCTCGTGGTCGTCGGCTGGACCCGGCTTGTCCGCCAGCTGCCTCCCACTCCTCGGCTGCACCTCGACGGCTGGGAGATCCTGAAGTGAGCTGTATGTCCTGGCCGCGCTAGCCGGGATCGCGGTGGCAGCCTTCCTGGCCGTGCGGGCCCGCCCGCCGCAGGCGGCCACCCGAGAGCTGTCCGGTCACACGGCGCCGCCCGCTACGAGCCGCCCGGTAGCGGCCGACGGGGAAGATATCGCGGTGCCAGCCGCCGGCGGACTCGCCGAGCAGGATTAGCCCCTGGCCGGGTCAGTGCGCAGCGACCGAGTGCCGCCGGCTAACCGCCAGCCGGCCTGGCCAAAGGACCAGCCCAGTGCCGATACTGGAACGTGCGAACCGCAGGCCAGGCAGGGGGCCGTAGATGACGAACCCGAAGGGCCGCTCAGGTCCCAGTGGCGAGCGCTCGGCCGGCGAGCCAGGCCAGTCCTGGCAGCGACGCGGCCGGCGAGTTTGCTGGCGCGCTCGATCTGCTGCTCACCGACGGCGCGCTTGGCGTGCTGCGCAGGTTCCGGCCCGACGGAGCGGTGCTGCGGCTGGCGGCTGGCCTGGCCGCCCGCCCGGAAATGGTGGCCGCGAAGGCCGCCAGCCTTGGCGCGGAACTCGCCCGGATCATCACAGGCAACTCGCAGGTCGCGCCGGACCGGCGGGACCGGCGGTTCGCCGATCCGGCCTGGAGCCAGAATCCGCTGCTACGGCGCGCGATGCAGGCCTACCTGGCGGTGGGCCAGGCAGCCACCGAAACGCTGGCCGGCGCCGAGCTGGACTGGCGAGATGACGAACGGCTGAAGTTCGCCCTCACCAACCTCATCGCAGCTGCCGCGCCGAGCAACAATCCGCTGCTGAACCCGGCCGCCCTGAAGGCCGCCCTGGACACCGGCGGCGTCAGCGTGGTGCGTGGCATCCGCGCGCTGATCCAGGACATGGCCGAGGCACCGCGGGTCCCCGCGATGGTGGAGCAGGATGCGTTCACCGTTGGCAAGGACCTGGCCGTGACAGACGGCTCAGTGGTGCTCCGGACCGAGATGTTCGAGCTCATCCAGTACGCCCCGGCTACCGAGCAGGTATACGAGCACCCACTGCTGATCGTCCCGCCGATGATCAACAAGTACTACATTACCGATCTTGCTCCCGGGCGCAGCATGACCGAGTTCCTGGTGAGCCAGGGTCATCAGGTGTACGCGATCAGCTGGCGCAATCCGGACGCCCGGCACAGTGACTGGGATCTAGACAGCTACGGCAACGCGGTGGTCGAAGCTTTCGACGCGGCCCTGGCAGTGAGCAGGACCACCAAGGGCAGCATCTGCGCCCTCTGTTCGGGCGGCATCGTTTCCTCGATGGTGGCGGCATACCTGGGCGAGACCGGGCAGCTCGGCCGGCTGGCCAGCATGTGCCTCGGCGTGGCGGTCCTCGATCAGGCGAAAGCGGGCACCGCGGGGGCCATGATCGACGAAACGGCGGCTGCTGCTGCGATCGCCGTTTCGCGAGCGCGAGGTTACCTCGACGGCCGCACGCTGGCCGAGGTTTTTGCCTGGCTCAGGCCAGACGACCTGATCTGGAACTACTGGGTCAACAACTACCTCCAGGGCAAACCTCCGCCGCCCTTCGACATCTTGTACTGGAACGCCGACACCACCCGGCTGCCCGCCGCGCTGCACCGCGACTTCATCCGGCTAGCCCTGGACAACGCGCTGACCAAGCCGGGGGCCGCGACGGTGCTGGGCACGCCTGTGGACCTGTCGAAGGTGGACGCCGACGCTTACGTGGTGGCCGGCCTGACCGATCACCTGTGCCCCTGGCAGTCCTGCTACCGCAGCACCCAGTTGCTCGGCGGCGAGGCCACGTTCGTGCTGTCGACCAGCGGGCACATCGCGTCCATGGTCAACCCTCCGACGAATCCGAAGTCGTCCTTCCAGACCGCGCCCGGCGAGGCCGGAAACCCGGCAGATCCGCGCGCCTGGCTCGCCGCTGCCAGTCCCAACAGTGGCAGCTGGTGGCCGCATTACTCGTCGTGGCTGGCGGCGCGCAGCGGCCCGCAGCGAAAAGCGCGCGCCAAGCCTGGCCGGAAAGGCTTCCCGGTGCTCGCAGAAGCTCCGGGGACCTATGTCTACGACCGCTGACACCACCGCGGTAGCGGTCGGCGGCCAGCTGCTGCGCGTTTCGGTCCGGCCGTGCAGGCCGGCCCGGCGCGGCAGGCTGGGCCGGGCCGTTACGCCAGGCTCATCGGTACCGCTGCTGCTGATCAACGGGATAGGCGCGAGCCTGGAGCTGCTGCAGCCTTTCGTCGACGCGCTCGACCCGGCCATCGAGGTCATCAGGTTCGACGTGCCAGGAGTCGGCGGCTCGCCGGCCCGGCTGGCCCGTACCGGTTCACCGGCCTGAGCCGGCTCATCGGCGCCATGCTGACCGAACTCGGGTACGACCGTGTCGACGTGCTCGGCATCTCCTGGGGCGGCGGGGTGGCCCAGCAGTTCGCCATGTCCGAGCGCTCGCGATGCCGCAGGCTCGTCCTGGTAAGCACGGGAACGGGTGCCCTCATGGTGCCAGCCAAGCCGTCGGTGCTCGCTCGCATGCTCACACCGCGGCGCTACACCGATCGCAGCCATCTGGAGCAGATCGCAGCCGAGTTGTACGGCGGCAGCGCCCGGGATGATCCGGCCAGGGTCGCCGCCGCGATGAGCGCCCGGGGCACGGCCGGATCGTCGCGAGGCTACCTGTATCAGCTCGCGGCCGGGGCCGGCTGGACCAGCGTGCCGTTCCTCCCCTGGCTGCGTGCGCCGACGCTGATCGTGTCCGGTGATGACGACCCGATCATTCCGCTCGTCAACGCGAAGATCATGCACCGGCTGATCCCAGACTCTCGGCTGCACGTGTTTCACGGCGGCCACCTCGGCTTGGTGACGGAGGCCGCGCAGCTCGCGCCTGTCATCGCCAGCTTCCTGACCGAGCGCGAGTGGCCCGCGACAGTCGCCGCCAGCGACCCGCCAGACAAACAGGCAGCAGCCGCCCAGGCGTCAGCCACCCGGTGAAGGGAGATCACATGGACCCGGCGCTTGCCGCCGACTTCTACTCGCTCGAGCAGTTGCTTGATCCGGACGAGCTCACGACGGTCCGGCAGGTCCGGGAATTCATGGAGCAGTCGGTCGCGCCGGTCATCAACCAGTACTGGACCAGGGAAGAGTTCCCGTACGACTTGATCCCGGCGCTCGCGGATCTCGGCATCGCGGGCCTGGCCTGCAAGGGTTACGGCTGTCCGGGCGGCGGCAGCCTGCTCGATGGCATGATCGCGCTGGAGCTGGCCAGGGTCGACCCGTCTATCGCGACGTTCATGGGCGTGCACGGCGGGCTAGCGATGGGCTCGATCTACCTGTGCGGGTCCGAAGATCAGAAGCAGCGCTGGCTGCCGGCGATGGCGCGGATGGAGAAGATCGGCGCGTTCGCGCTGACTGAACCCGAGGTCGGCTCAGGAGTAGCCGGCGGGCTTACCACGACCGCGCAGCGCGATGGCGACGTCTGGGTGCTCAACGGCGAGAAGAAATGGATCGGCAATGCGACTTTCGCCGATTACGTGATCGTCTGGGCCCGTGACGTGGCTGACAATCAGGTCAAGGGCTTCGTGGTGGAGGCCGGCACCGAAGGATTCACGCCGGTCAAGATGCGCCACAAGATCGCGCTGCGGGTAGTGCAGAACGCGCAGATCACGCTCGACAACGTCCGGGTGCACGAATCCAGCAGGCTGCAGGCGGCGGACTCGTTTCGCGACACCGCGAAGGTGCTCCGACTGACCAGGGCTGGCGTGGCCTGGCAGGCAACCGGCTGCGCGCGCGGCGCGTATGAGCACGCGCTGGCGTATGCGACCAAGCGGCACCAGTTCGGCCGGCCGATCGCGGGCTTCCAGCTGGTCCAGGATCTGCTCGTCCGGATGCTCGCCAACGTGACCGCGTCCGCGTGCCTGTGCGTGCGGCTCGCCCAGCTGCAGGACCAGGGCGAGGCAGCCGACCACCACTCGGCGCTGGCGAAGGCCTTCTGCACGGTCCGGATGCGCGAGACGGTCGGTTACGCACGCGAACTGCTCGGCGGTAACGGCATCCTGCTTGAGTACCAGGTCGGCCGGTTCGTCGCCGATGCGGAGGCGATCTACTCCTATGAAGGCACACGGGAGATCAACACGCTGATCGTGGGCCGCGCCATCACCGGCATCGGCGCGTTCGTCTGACCTGGCAACTGGCCTCCGGCTCGGGCCGCTATCCGGGTCGCACCGCTATCCGGCCCGCACCGCGATCAGGCGGGAGCAACCGGATCGAGCCGGAGCAAGGTACCGCCGCCGAGCACCAGCGCTACCACAGTGCCATCCGGCCGCCGCCGGACGCCGAGCCGCTCACCAGACTCGCGGTAACCGGCCGAAAAGACGAACGTGCCTGTGTCCCCGTCCGGATCCAGTGGCACCCGCTCGTCGGGATTCTGCGAGTCAACCAGGGTGAGCTTGCCATCCCGCCATTCCAGCCGCGCCAGCCAGCCCATGTCCGGCGGCGCGTACACGCCGAGCAACGGACGCACGTCCGCCGGCGCTGGCGCGGGCAGCGCCAGATCCGGGACGCTGGCCGCCACCAGGCCGCGAGCGGCCTGGCCGAGGCTCATCGCCGCTGCCGAAGCGTCTGCAATGCCGTTGACCAGGACCACGGCGCCGACTCGGGACTTGCGGTCGAAGCAGGCGTTCGCGCTGAAGCCCGGTAGTCCGCCGGAGTGCTGAACCCAGCTGACGTCGTCTTTCCGCACCGTGTACCAGGAGATGCCCCACGCGGTTGTCCAGTCATCGTCGCTCAGGTACCGCGGCATGTGCATCTCCTTGAGAGTGGCTGCTGCCAGCACCGCCGACTCACCGGGCTCGTCAGCATAGGCGGTGAGCTGGAACGACAGCCAACGGCAGAGATCGGTGACACTGGACCACAGCCCGCCTTCTGCCCACACCGACGGCATGGCGGGAGCGAGCGCGAGTTCGTCGGAGAATGCCCGCGGGCCGTAGCCGACAGCGCACCGGCTTGTCAGCTCGGGATCCAGCGGGGCGAAACCGGTCGATGACATCCCCAGCGGACCGAGGATCTGCTCGGCGACGTACTGGGGATACTCGGTACCGCTAGCCCGGTGCACGATCTCGCCGAGAAGCTGGTAGCCCAGGTTGCAGTACTTGCGCTGCGTGTTGGGCGGTACGGCGGTGTAGATTTCGGCAACCCGCTCAAGGTTGCGCGCGGCAACCCCTTCATAGACCGGCTGGGGCGCCGCGAAATCTGTCCCGGGAGGCTCGCTGACCAGGCCAGATTCGTGCGACAGCAATCGCCGGATGGTGACACCCCCGATGGTCGCCGGGCTAGCGCTATCGGCGAGTTCGGGCAACCACTTGACCGCCGGGTCGTCCAGGTCAAGCTTGCCCGCGTCGCGTAGTCGCATGATGGCGGTGCCGGTGAACGTCTTGGTGATCGACGCGATTCGGTACAGCGTGTCGGCCGAGGCAGGCCGTCCGGCCGCCGCATCTGCGAAGCCGGCTGCCCCGGACCAGGCGACCTCGTCGCCGTGCACGACACCCGCGGCAGCCCCATACAGACGGTTGTCCTTCACGAACGCCGCAAGCTTCGCCTCGAACTCCTGAGCGCCAGCTGCCACTGGTCCAGTCATTGACCACTCCCGCGCGTTAATACGGCTCAATTACCCTTACCCGAATTATCACAGCATCATGAAACCGGCGGCTGGCCACCATGCGGGCTCATTGATCAAGTGCTATGCGGAGCACGGCCGCGACCCGGTCAGGCAACGGCCCGGCTGGCACGTCGACGAGCCGGAAGCCGAGCTCGGCATAGGTGCGCTCATGCACTTCCTCGAACGCCAGCGACTCGGCGAAGCTGATCCGGCGGGCCGCCGTCGGAGTTACAAAGCCCTGGTTCCGGACGAAGAACACCGTCGGCTGATAGACCTGCTCCCGCACCAGCCGCGCCACCTCGGCGGTCAGCGGTGGCGACGGCGGGAAGCCGAGGAACCTGGCCAGCGCCAGCGTGCACACCGGCGACCGGTCGAAGAAGACCGGGCGTCCTCCGGCCGGGCAAGTGGCCTCTCGCGCCTGCTGCAGGGTGACGATCTGGTCGATGAAGCCGGGACAACGCCCTGGTTCGCTATCGCCTAGCGCCTGCTCGAGCGCGATGACATCAGTGGCGGCCTCCTCCACGACCGCGTACCCGGCCCGCTCCAGCAGTCGCACTATCGCGGTCTTGCCCGAACCGGGCGCACCAGTCAGGACGTATCGAGGCATGCATGGCTCCTTGTGATGGGAGGGGAGGTGCTTCAGCGGGGTAGGGCTGCAGCGGGTAGGGCTTCAGTGGCCAGGGCTTGCGGACTGAAGGCAGCCGGGGCGTCGGGCCGCGGGATCGACCGGCACGGCCTGCACAGATTTGTGGCGTCAGGCCGCGGGATCGACCGGCACGGCCTGCACAGCCGCGGCAGCGCCAGCCAGTCGGGAGGCGACCTCGATGACCGACTTGGCCAGCCGGGCGATACCCCAAACCGCTGCGAGCACGGCGATCACCTCAATGGCGATCCGGGCGGAACCCCCGCCGACGTGCTCGTGATAGATAAACAACCCTAGCAGCGAACCGACCAGCGGCTCCAGCACCGCGAAGGCCGGCAACGAGGCTGGCAGCCCGGCAGCCCGGTACCCGTTCTGCTGCATCGTGAACGTGCTCAGGCCGATCACGGCCAGCAGGTACAGCCGGATGTCACCGAAGACGCCCAGGCCGTGCAGGCCGGTCACCGTTGCCACTGTCTTGGTCACGGCGTCAGTAACGCCCGCCCCGATCCCGCCGCCGATGCTGAGCGCCAGCGCCCGGTGATGGGCTGTCAGCCGGAACGCCAGCACGCAACAGAGCCCGGCCACGCAAATAGCGCCAGCCGCCGCGAGGCTCAGCAGTCCGGCTGGGGCCGTCCGGTTCCCTCCCGATGGCTGCGCCGCGACCAGGAAGACTGCCAGCCCGGCCACCGTCGCCACCGCTGCCGTCCACTCGGAGTGGCGCAGCCGGCGGCCTTCCACCCGGGCGGCGAGTAGCAGCGCAAACAGCAGGCCCATCGGGAACATCGGCTCGACTACGACCAGCCGGCCGAGGTCGAGCGCGGCCGCCTGGAACCCGAAGCCGCCAGCCACCGCGATCAGGCTCAGGAGCCAGCGCCGAGCGCGGGCCAGGCGGATCAGGACAGCCGGATCGAACGCCTTCGATGACTGGAGCTGAGCCGCGGAGCGCTGCTGGACTACGGAGGCAACGGCGTAGCAGGCAGCTCCCGCGATCGCGAAGAGTACTGCCAGTGCCTGCTGCGGCGCTCCGGACAACGAGTCGGCCACCTACCTTCCTGGCCGCCCGAGCCGCGAGATTACCCAACGACGATTACCCCGTAAGATCGCATATCGAACCGCCGTTGGCCAGTCCCAGAACCTTAGAGAGTGCTCAGAGTTTGCTGCGCACCGCCTGCCCGGCGCTGCGCTAGAGCCGCGACACACGTGCGGCAGTATCGGGGTGGTCGGACCGAACGCGCGGGCGGCCACCCCGATCGCAGGGCCGCGATTACGGCACGCCGATCCCCGGCACGACCGGGTAGACGTGCATGAATACCTTGTTCTTGCAGGCCGGGAACGTGAAGTTGAAGACGAACTGGAACCCCCGCTGGTTCGGCGGGTAGACCTTCAGCCCTGCCCCGGTGGCGTTGTTGCAGTGAGCGATAACGCCGTCCTCCACGATGCCGAGCAAGGCATGCGCGGTCTGGCGGGGCTTGAGGGTCACGTTGTGCCGTTTCGCCGGGAGGCGGCGCGCGGCGGGACCCAGCTGATGGCCCGACTTGGTGACGGCGGAGACGCCGGGATAGCCGAACAGGACGCAGCTGGCCGTGCCGACGTTGGTGAACTCGACCGGGTAGTAGCTAGTTCCTGCGGCGCCGTTGGGGGCCAGGGCCAGCCAGACCAAGGTGTTCGCGTCGGTGCACCTCGGGATGGCAGGGTGGGACGGCGAGCTAGCTGCGGCCAGTGCGACTGCTGGCAGGCCTAACGCGACGCAGGCGATGGTCGCAGCGGCGGCGGCAATCCGCCGACGGCCTCGAGTTCTCAGGTTCATGGTGGTCCCCTCCACGTGGGTGTTACCGGGCTACCGGATCGCCCTCAGTATGGCGATTAGGCCGGGCTGCGGAACAGGCCCGACCAAATCAACTGGCGACAATCGGGCGGATCAGCCGGCGCGAGCGGCCGTGACTGGGCGGGGCGGAAACGCGGTTACGACGTCGCCGTGTCCTGGAACGCGAACATCTGGTCCCTGACGGCAGCCCAGCGCAGCGAATCCCTGATGCCGGCGGCGATGCTGTGCGTTGCCTGCCACCCGAGCAGTTCCCGGGCGCGGTCGCTGCGCGTGTAGCCGCCGGCGGTGTCGCCTGGCCGTCGCGGCGCATCGACGGCGGCGACTGGCGGGTCTACCACGCTGTTGAACGCCGCGACCAGCTCTCGTACCGTCGTTCCCGTCCCGGTGCCCAGGTTGATGGCCAGCGAAGTCGCCCCGGCGAGGACCTCGTCGAACTTTTGCAGCGCGGCGACGTGCGCCGACGCGAGGTCCCAGATGTGGATGTAGTCCTTGACGCCGGTGCCGTCCCTAGTCGGGTAGTCGGTCCCGGTGATGCGGAACGGCTGGCCCGCCGCGTGTGCCTCGATCAGCTTGCCGACCGCGTGCGTCGGGTACCGCGTCTGAAGCCCGGTGCGCAGCTGCGGATCAGCCCCGATCGGGTTGAAGTAGCGCAGCGATGCGATCCTGACCGGATTGGCAGCCGCGATGTCAGCGAACATGCCCTCGCACACGGCCTTAGTGCGCGCGTACGGGCTGGCCGGGCCCAGCGGCGAGGTCTCATCCACGCTCAGGTCCTGGGCGACCTCGTAGATGGCCGCCGACGAGCTGAACACGAGCCGGTCGCAGTCGTTGCGGATCAGATGCCGCAGGAAGTCCAGGCTCTTGGCCACGTTCCACTCGTAGTAACGGACCGGGTCGGCGACAGACTCCGGCACCACGATGAGCGCCGCACAGTGCACGACCGCGTAGATATCCGGATGCTCGGCGAACACCTTGTCGACCAGCGCGCCATCGGCGATGTCGCCTTCGTAGAACTCACGGCCCGCGGCGAACTCCCGGCGGCCGGTCACGAAGTTGTCCAGGATCACCGGGGTGATCCCCGCGTCCAGGCAGGCAGAGGCGACAGTGCTGCCGATGTACCCGGCGCCACCGGTTATCAGGACCTTCACGTGCCCTCCGCTGAGCCGCCCTGTTTGCCCGAACTGCCCCTGCTTGGCTAGCCGCCAGCCCGGGATGGAATGCTACCCGACGCGGGCCGGCTGGCCAGCCAGGGTAGCTCCGCAACTCCCATCGGCGTGGACGGGGCGGCCCGCATGAACGGCCAGATCTCCTCGGCGATCGCCCGCCAGTTGGCGGTTGCCTTGAGCTCGCCCAGCAGCGCGAACAGCCCGAGGTTGATCCGCTGCAGGATCACGTACGAGCGCGGGATCCGGGCATACTGCGCCACCGGGCTGCGCACGTCGAAGAACCGGCGCACGACAGCCGAGGCATAGTCGGTGGTCACCGTCAGTGTCTTCGACTCCCGGATCAGCTGGTAGAAGACGGCCAGGTGGTCGGCGACCTGAGCGTCATCGAGCGGCGCGCCGGGTACCAGGAAGCCGGCTTCCTCCAGGCTGCTGCGGAACCGTGCCGGATCGTCGTCGACGCAGAGGTTGCGCGCCATCTGCATCAGCGGCAGCAGGTCGTGATCGGAGAAGTGCTTGACCATCCCAAAGTCCAGGAAGGTGACCTTGCCGCCGCCGTGGAAGATGTAGTTGCCCGGATGCGGGTCGCCGTTGAACGCGTGCACCTCGTAAAGGCTGCGGAACACGAACCGGTACAGCGTCTCGCCGGCCAGGTCGCGCTCTTCCTGCGACCAGCCGGCCAGGTCGGCGAACCGGGCGCCGGTCACCAGCTCGCTAGTCACCACCCGCCGGGTCGACAGTTCGGGCACGATCGACGGCACGCTGATCGTCGGGTGGCCCTCGAAATAGTCATGCAGGGCCTGCTGGTTGGCTGCCTCCCGGCGGTAGTCGAGTTCTTCGAGCACTCGCTCGCGCAGCTCGGCGATCAGGCCCTCGACGTCCTGACTCGGCGCGGTGACCCGCAGCATCCGGCGCAGCAGCGCGACGTTGTCGAGGTCGGCGGTCATCATCTCGGCGATGCCCGGGTACTGCACCTTCACCGCGACTGCGCGCCCGTCAGTGGTGATGGCCCGGTGCACCTGGCCGATGGACGCCGCCGCGATCGGCTCGGGGTCCCACTGGCGGAAGGCACCCTCCGGGGGCAGGCCTAGCTCCTCGGATATGACGCTCGCGGCGAGCTCCGGGCTCATCGGCGGAACACTGTCCTGCAGCCTGCTCAGCGTGCGCCGCACCGATGGCGCCAGGCCGTCATCGACGTAGCTGGCCATCTGGCCCAGCTTGACCATGACGCCCTTCATGGTGCCGAGCGTGGCTGCCACATCTTCGGCCGTCTGCATCGCCAGGTCGTTGCGCAGCCGCTCCCGGTTCTCCCCGGCGGCCGCGAACAGCCTGGGCGAGCTGCCCGCGTACCGCAGGCCGCCTCGCACGGCCAGCCCTGCTGCCGCCAGCCCTCGTTCGAACCGCAGCCGCCCGACCCGGCGGCGCACCAGTGCCAGCCCGAAGGCAGTCGCCGCGAAGCCTGCGAACAGCGCGAGAATCGCGCGCCGCGGGCTCCTCATGCGCGCACGGCAGCGCGCGCCCGCAACGTGATGCGCTGCCTGGCCTCCAGCACGCCAGGCTGGCCAAGGAACACCGCGTCCAGCACCCCTAGGGCCTGCCGGATCTCTTCCCGGCGCATCGCGGTCAGCGGCGCCGTCGGATACCCGTACATCTCCCGTGCCCAGTCCGGCAGCGCGATCACTGCCGCATCGCGAATGTCCTGCCAGATCTCGCCGAGTTCCTCGCTGAGGCCGGGCGGATTAAGCAGGTAGGCCATCGACTCCCTGGCGGCCGGCGTGCACACGAGCTGCGGCCGCACCGACGCCATATAACCGGTCAGCGCGGCACAGCTGTCGGGCACGAGCTCCGCCGATACACCAAGCAGCTCCGCTGCGACGACCATCTCCTCGACGTAGCGATCAGCGTCGTCGGCGGACAGGGCCGCGCTGAAGGTCTCCCGCGCCACCAGGGTGGAATCGACGAGCGCCGCGTGTACCCACAGCAGCAACGCTGGATCGCTGGCCGCGTACGGGCTGCCGGTCTCGCTGTCCACTCCGGTTACCCGGTCGTGGACGCGCCGCACCCGTGCCGCCGCGCGCTGCGCAACGCCCCGTTCCCCGAATGTAAGCGTTGCCAGGTAGGAAGAGGTGGCCGCGAGCCTGCCGACGGGGTCCGTGCGCCAGTTGCTGTGCTGATCCACGCCAGCCATGGCGAGCGGATGCAGCGCCTGGATCATCAGCGCCCGCAGGCCCGCCACCGGCGTGGACAGATCGCCACTGATCTTCCAGGTAACGCTGCCCGGGCCGAAGAAGCCATCGTCGGCCGGCTCAGCGGGAATGCCATGCACGAAGGCAGCTGCCGAGCGCTCGACCAGGCCCGCTGCGTCCGCGTACTCGCTCATGTCAGTCACGTTACCTCGGTATTCCAGTCCAGCACTGGGCCGTCCGGCACGATCCTGGACGGGTTCAGCTGCGGGTGCGTGGTGTAGTAATGCCGCTTAATCTGGTCGAACTTCGTGGTGTTGCGGAAGGCTGGCAACGCATACAGCCGCCGGGCATAGGCCCACAGGTTCGGGTAGTCGCTAATCCGGCGCAGGTTGCACTTGAAGTGGGAGTAATAGACAGCGTCAAACCGGGCTAGCGTCACCCAGAGACGCACATCTGCCTCAGTGAGCGCATCTCCAACGAGGTAACGACGGCCAGCCAGGCGCTGCTCTAGCAGGTCGAGCGTCTCGAACAACGTGGTCACAGCGTCGTGATAGCTCTCCTGGGTAGTGGCGAACCCGGATCGGTAGACCCCGTTGTTCACCGTGGCGTAGACGAGATCGTTCAACTCGTCGATCTCAGGGCGCAGCGCCTGCGGGTAGAGGTCATACCGCGGATCGGCCCAGGCGCCGAACTGCGTCTCGAGGTCGATCGTGATGTCAGGGAAGTTGTTGCTGACGATGCGGCCGGCCCGGCGGTCCCAGAGCACCGGCACCGAGACATGGCCGTCGTAACCAGGCTCGGTCGCCTCGTAAGCCTCCCGCAGCAACGCGAACCCGTTGACCGGATCCAGGCCGAACCCGTCGCCGGCCCGGAACGCCCAGCCCCGGCCGTCGCGCACGGGGTCGACGGCGGACAGCGAGATGACCTCGGTGAGACCGAGCAGTTCGCGCACGATCGCGGACCGGTGCGCCCACGGGCACGCCCACGAGATGTAGAGGTGGTAGCGGCCGGGCTCGGCTGGGTAACCGCTGGATCCGTCGGCCGTGATCCGCCCCTGGAACGGATATGCGGCGCGGACAAACTCGCCAGGCCTGGTCTCTGCGAGCGGTTTGGCTTTCTTCGGCTTAAAGTCGCCATAGTCGCCGAATGTCGCGAAGTCCACCGGGCTCGCGCCGCTGGCCTGCGTGGTGCTCCTCATCGAACCTCCCCAGATGCCGCCTGCTTCGAGCAACCACATGGGCGGCGCACCCATTCCGGCCGGCTCCCGGGATGCCGAGCGCGGCTATGGGGAAGGATGAGCGCGTGAGCACTGAGTCGGTCAGCGCGGGCGCCCCGGCGCGCGTGGCCGAACCCGCCCAGGCGGCCCAGCCGGCCGAGCCAGCTGAGCCCGCCGAGCCGCAAGCTGTTGTCGCGCCGCTGACCAAGGCCGCGATCTTTCTCGTCGCCGTCGTCAACTCCGATGCTGCCAGTCAGGACACTGTCGTCAGCCTGTGCGCTGACCTTGCCGGGCTGGTCAGAGCGGTCGGGTTCCGCGATCTGAACGGCCACCTTACGTGCGTGACCGGGTTCGGCGCCGGGGCCTGGGACCGGCTGACCGGACTGCCGCGACCGTCCGGGCTGCACGCGTTCCGCGAAATCCGGGCGGACCGGCGGCACGCCGTCAGCACGCCAGGCGACCTGCTGTTTCACATCCGCGCCAGGCGGATGGATCTGTGCTTCGAGCTGGCCGCCCAGATCATGGCCCGGCTGGAGGGTGCGGCCGCCATCGTGGACGAGGTACACGGCTTCATTTACTTCGATGAGCGTGACCTGCTCGGTTTCGTGGACGGCACCGAGAACCCGACCGGCATGGCAGCCGTGCGCGCCGCCGTCATCGGCGATGAGGAGCCTGCGTACGCCGGCGGCAGTTACGTCATCGTGCAGAAGTACGTGCACGATCTGGCGGCCTGGAACGCGCTGCCGGTCGAGGAGCAGGAGAAGGTCATCGGCCGCACCAAGCTGTCGGACATCGAGCTCGACGATGCGGTGAAGCCGGCGTCTGCGCACAACGCGCTGACCACGATCACCGTCGACGGCGAGGAAGTGAAGATCGTCCGGGACAACATGGCGTTCGGGCAGGTGGGCACTGGCGAGTTCGGCACGTACTTCATCGGGTATGCGCGCTCGCCTGCGACGACCGAGCAGATGCTGCAGAACATGTTCATCGGCTCGCCGCCGGGTAACTACGACAGGATTCTGGATGTCAGCCGGGCGGTGACGGGGTCGCTGTTCTTCGTGCCATCACAGGCACTGCTCGACCAGATCGATGCACCGCCCCAGCAGCGCCAGCGTGACCAGATAGCGCGCGACCAGCCAGCGCATGACCAGCCAGCACGGGACGAGCCGGCCCGCTCAGCCGGGACCGGCGCCCTGAATATCGGCAGCCTCCGAGGAGATGCTTAGCCATGAACAACCTGCACCGCGAGCTCGCGCCGGTCTCCGACGAGGCGTGGGAACAGATCGAGCAGGAGACAACCCGCACGCTGAAGCGGTACCTGGCCGGACGACGGGTCGTGGACGTGCACGGTCCGCAGGGCGACGCAGTCGCCGCGGTGGGCACCGGTCATCTTGGCACGATTGACCCGCCTGCCGACGGCGTGCGGGCGCGGCGCCGGGAAGCGTTGCCGCTTGTCGAGCTGAGAGTGCCCTTCACGCTGAGCCGGGAGCAGATCGATGACGTCCTGCGCGGTGCTGAGGACTCCGACTGGCAGCCTGCGAAGGAGGCCGCCAGGCAGATCGCGCTGGCTGAGGACCGGGCGATCTTCGCCGGCTATGCGGCGGCGGGCATCGGCGGCATCTTGGCCAGCGCAAGCAATGCACCGCTGACGCTGCCCGCCGCGATAGCCGACTACCCGATGACGTTCGCGCAGGCCGCGAACCAGCTGCGCGCTGCCGGTGTCGAGGGACCGTACTCGGCTGTCCTGTCGGCCGCGGCGTACACCGCGGTCAGCGAGGCCAGCGACCATGGTTACCCGGTCATCCGGCACTTGCGCAATGTGCTCGACGGCGAGCTCGTCTGGGCTCCGTCCATCATCGGGGCCGTCGTGGTGACCGCCCGCGGTGGCGACTTCAGCCTGCATCTGGGTCAGGACCTGTCGATCGGCTATCAGTCCCACACCGATACCGACGTCGTGCTTTACCTGCAGGAGAGCATGACCTTCCAGGTGCTGACCACTGAAGCTGCTGTCACGCTGCTCACCAGCTGAACTCGGTAAGCCGCGAGCCGCGAGTGCCGCCGCACTGACCTAAGAATGGATATCTCTCAGTAAAGGTTCGGATTAGGTTGCCTTTGTAGCTCGGCTATGAAGGAACCCTCGGACCATACGGTCTCGGTTTGGCCACGAATGACATCAAGCCTTGCGCCCGCGCAGGGTTCCGGTGAATGTTGATTCACTGCAGACCCACGGCCGTGCTTCTGAGCGAGGTACATGCCTGATGAATAGCAGTTCATCCGGAGAAGTCTTACGGCCCGGCGGTGCGACGGATGGCGACCTTTCCGTGCGTGCAATCACCGTTCGCTTCGGCGGCCTGACAGCGCTGGATGATGTATCGCTAACCGCGAGTTCGCGCCAGGTCACCGGCATCATCGGACCGAACGGGGCCGGCAAGACGACGCTCCTCAACGTCCTCTGCGGCTTCGTGAAGGCGGACGCGGGCCAGATCTCCTTCGACGGGCGCGAGCTGACGAAGCTCAGGCCGCACCGGCTGGCCGGCCTGGGAATCGCCCGCACGCTGCAAGGCGTCGGCCTGTTCGCCGGGCTATCGGTGCTCGAGAACGTGATGGTCGGCGCAACCTCACATGCCCGGGCAGGTTTCTGGTCGGGGCTGGCAGGCCTGCCCCGGTCAGATCGGGACGAGCGGCGGCTGCGGGAGCAGGCCATGCAGGCGCTCGACCGGGTCGGCGCCGCGGACCTGGCCGACAGTATGCCGGGAGTGCTACCGCATGGACCGCGAAAGCGGGTTGCGCTAGCTCGCGCGCTGGTGGCGCAGCCTCGGCTGCTGCTGCTCGACGAGCCGGCCAGCGGCCTGTCCGAGACCGAGCTGCCTGAGCTTGGTGGGCTGATGACCAAACTCGCCGAAGACACCAACGTGGTGGTCATCGAGCACCGGATGGACCTGGTGATGTCGGTCTGCAACACGATCTTCGTGCTCGACTTCGGCAAGGTGATCGCCGCGGGCACGCCCGAGCAAGTGCAGTCGGACCCGGCGGTCACAGCCGCGTATCTCGGGCAGGCCGCCGGTGAGTGAGGCGGCCACGCTCGTTACCGAGGACGTCGTCGCCGGGTACGGCGGTGCGCCAGTGCTACACGGCGTGTCAGTGCACGCCGCCGCCGGCACGATCACGACGGTGCTGGGCGCGAACGGCGCGGGCAAGACCACGCTGCTGCGCACGATCGGCGGAATCGTTCGGCCCAGCGCCGGCCGGATCCTGCTGGGCGGGCTGAACCTGGCACGCCGCCACCCGGAGGACGTGGCTAGGGCCGGCGTCGCGCACGTTCCCGAAGGCCAGGGCGTCATCACCGAGCTCACCGTCGAGGAGAACCTGCGGCTCGGCGCGTTGCTTCAGGCCAGCCGGGCACGGGCGGCTGCACTTGCTGACGCATACCAGCGGTTCCCTGTGCTCGCCGACGCGCGGCGTCGCACGGCCGGCACGCTGTCGGGTGGCGAGCGGCAGATTCTGGTGATCGCGAGAGCGCTGATGGCGGCTCCCCGCGTGCTGTTGCTGGACGAGCCGTCCCTCGGGCTCGCGCCGAAGATCGTCAGTCAGGTCATGGAGCTGATCAGGTCGCTGCGTGACGAGAGCGGCCTCACGGTGCTGCTGGTCGAGCAGAACGCCCGCAGCGCGCTGAACATCGCCGACAAGGGCATCGTGCTGAATCTCGGCCGGGTGGTCGCCGCCGCGGACGCGTCGGCACTGGCCGCTGACGAGGCCTTGCGCCGTCACTACCTGGGCTTTTAGGAGGCGACGTGCAGGAGTTCATCGAATTCACGCTCCAGGGCATCAGTGCCGGCATGATCTACGCGGCCATCGCGCTCTCGCTTGTGCTGATCTGGCGCGGAACCCGGGTGCTGAACTATGCCCAGGGTGGCATGGCGATGTTTACCGCCTACGTGGCGCTGGAGGTCATCTACCTGACCGGCGACTACTGGCTGGGCTTCGGTGCCGCGCTGGTGTCGGGACTGCTGCTGGGCGCCGTGCTGGAGCGCACCGTTATCCGGCCGGTGATCAGCAAGCCCCCGCTCAACGCGGTAATCGTGACGATCGGCCTGCTGATCTTCATCGAGGGCCTGGCCGGCATCATGTACGGGAACACGTTCCGGTCCTTCCCGTTTGCCTACTCGGTCAACGGGCTGAGCGTCGGCTCTGTCGCGCTGGGGATCACGCGCAACGACATATTCACCGCCGCTTCCGTGCTCGCGGCCGCGCTGGCCCTGGCGGCGCTGTTCCGGCTCACGCCAGTCGGGCTGAAGATGCGCGCGACGGCGTTCAACACCAGCGTCGCGCGCCTGCTCGGGGTCAGGGTCGGCCGGATGCTCACGCTCGGCTGGGCGCTGGCCGGCCTGGTCGGCGCGCTAGCCGGCATGCTCGCGACTCCCCCGCAGCTATATCCGAACAGCATGGATGCGATCTTCGTGCTGGGCTTCACCGCTGCGGTCATCGGCGGGCTCGAAAGCCCGGTCGGTGCGGTCGTCGGCGGCCTGCTGCTTGGCGTCGTGCTCAGCTACGCGGGCGGATACCTGGGCTCGCAGCTCGTGGAGATCTTCGGCCTCGCCGCGCTCATCCTCGTCCTGATGGTCAGGCCGACCGGCCTGTTCGCGGCTCGCGCAACCCGGCAGGTGTGACGATGACCCTCGCCAGGCACCTCGGCTTCGCGATCCTCGTCGGGCTGGTCCTGCTGCTGCTGTCCTATCAGCTTGGCCAGTACCGCCAGTACCAGCTTGCTGAAGTCGCCGCCTGGGTTGTCGCGGTGGCAGGCCTGACTATCCTGCTCGGGCTCAGCGGTCAGATTTCAATCGGGAACGGGGCGTTCATGGCCGTCGGCGCGTTCGCGACCGCGCTGCTGCTTACCCATCTCTCCTGGCCGATCGCGGCTGTCTGCGTCGTGAGCACGGTGATCGCCGCAGCGGCAGGTGCCATCTTCGGCGTCGCCGCCGCCCGGCTGCGCGGGCCGTACCTAGCCGGCGCGACACTGATGCTCGCGGTGGCCGTCCCTTACATCGCGGTGGCTTACCCGACCGTCTTCGGCGGCGACCAGGGCCTGCCTGTCCCTGTTAACGTGCCCGGCTTCCTCGGCGCCTCGTTCCCCCTCACACGCTGGCTGGTCTGGCTCAACTGCGCATTCGCCCTGGTCGCACTGGTGTTGCTGGCTAATCTCTCGCGCAGCCGGGTCGGCCGCAACTGGCGTGCACTGCGTGACGACGAGGTCGCGGCTGCGCTGGCCGGACTGAATGTGGCCCGGCTGCGAGTCCTGGCATTCATCGTCAGCTCGGCATGTGCGGGCCTGGGCGGCTCGCTGCTGGCCATCTGGGCAGCCAGCGCGAGCCCGGCCGACTTCACGCTCACGCTGTCGATCGGCCTGCTCACGGCCGCAGTGCTCGGCGGACTCGGCAGCCTCATAGGAGCGGTCTGGGGAAGCCTCGTCCTCGTTCTCGTTCCCACTTATCTGCAGAACGTGAGCGCCAGCCACGGCTTGTCCGCAGGGGCTAGCGCGAGCGTGCCGATCGCCGCCTACGGCGTCGTCCTGATCATCGTCATGCTCCTGTTCCCGGCAGGAATCCAGGGCGGCGTCCGACGCCTGCTCGGGCCGGCAGCGCCCACCGGGCCAGGCCCCCTTATCCCGTTGCGCCGGCGTGCGCCGGCAACCAACCATCAGGAGGAAGACCATCATGAATAGATCACATCGGCGGAGCCTGGCCACCATGGCCGGGATCGCTACCATGGCCATGGTGGTGGCCGCCTGTGGGTCGAGCGGATCGTCACCGGCCGGCAGCAACTCGAAGCTGACAGCGTCGGCGACGGGAATCACGGCCACCACTATCACTATCGGCAGCCACCAGCCGCTCACTGGCATCGCCGCGCCCGGGTATGACGAGATCGCGCCGGCCTCCAACGCCTACTTCCAGTACGTCAACGCACACGGCGGCATTTACGGCCGCAAGATCGTGTACAAGTACCTCAATGATCAGTACAACCCGTCGATCACCACGACGGTTGTGCACCAGCTCGTGCTGCAGGACAATGTCTACGCGATCTTCAACGGACTCGGCACGCCGACGCACCTGGCCGTCGCGCCGTTCCTGAACTCCGAGAAGGTGCCGGACGTATTCATCGCCTCCGGCTGCGAGTGCTGGAATGCGCCGTCGTCCTTGCCGTACTCGTTTGGCTGGCAGCTCGACTACATCCGCGAAGGCAAGATCCTCGGTCACTACATCGAGCAGCACTTCAAGAATGACAAGGTCGCGTTCTTCTACCAGGACGACGAGTTCGGTGGCGACGGCGTGAAGGGCCTCGAGTACGAGATCCCGGCTAAGCAGATCGTCGCCAAGGAGTCCTACGATCCCTCGAACATCAAAATTGGCCCCCAGGTTGCCGCGCTGAAGGCGTCCGGGGCGCAAGTCGTCGTCTCGTTCTCAGTGCCTGCATTCACGGCGCTGCTCAAGCTGAACATGCTGGGCCTGAAGTACAGCCCGGCAAACCTGGTCGTCAGCGATGTGGGCTCTGACCCCAAGACACTGGCAGGCCTGCTGGTGGCGTTCGCCAAGCAGGGCGGGGCAACCGTCTCAGGCAACGCGCTGACCCAGGGCATAATCACCGACGGGTACCTGCCATCGCTGGGCGATACCAGCAACAGCTGGATCCAGTTGCTGAACAAGATTCACAGCCAGTACGACCCGAAGGCGCCGCTAGACGGCAACGTGGCGTACGGCATCGCGGTTGCCTACACGTTCGTGCAGGCAATGCTCAAGGCGGGCCGGAACCCGACCCGGCCGGACCTCATCAACGCGATCAACGGCGGGCTGCCGCAAGGCTTCTCGGTCGCGCCCTATGCCTACTCCTCGTCGGACCACAACGGCATCACCGGTGCCTATATGGCCAAGATCGCGAATGGAGCGCTAGTTCCGCTCGGTCCGATTCTTGTCACCGACGATTCTTCGACCGGAGGGTTCTCCAGCCCGCCAGCGCAGCCAGCAGCTCCGGCCAGCGGGATACCATCGCCCTGACCGATCTGCACGTGCCAGCTGTCCGCCTCGTCGGCGGGCAGCTGGCCGGCGGCGGGGCCGTTAGTGTCGAAACCAGGGGGGCTGGCCGTGGCAACCGTCTCAGCTGGCCGCCGGTCAGCTGCCGGGACTGCACAACCGCCGGGCGTGCGGCTGCTCAGCGCCGCTGAGAAGTTGTTCGGCGAGCACAGCTACCGGCGTACCACAGTCGCCGGCATCTGCGCGGCGGCCGGGATGGCCACCGGAAGCTTCTATGCTCACTTCGCGTCGAAGGCCGACATCTTCGCCGCCGTCATCCGCCAGATCAATGACGACCTAAGGCACGCCATGGCGACCGCACTGCGTACCGCCGAGGACAACCAGCGGGCCCGGGAACGGGCCGCCTTCCGTGCCTACTTCGACCTGATGTCGCAGCGACCGTGGATTTACCGGATCGTCCGCGAGGCAGAGTTCCTGGCGCCTGCAGAGTTCCGCGAGTACTACGATCGCCTCACTCGCGGTTATGCCCGCGGGGTGCGAGCCGCGCAGCTCGCCGGGGAAATCGACGCCCGGTACGATCCTGAGGTCATCGCCTACGTCTACACCGGCCTTGGCCACTTCATTGGCATGCGCTGGGCCGAGTGGACGGCCGGGGGCCGGGTGCCGGACGATGTGTTCGACGACCTGATGGACGTGCTCGCCCGCGGGCTGCCGCCGGGCAGTCCGCCGGCACGTCCGGCGACTGGCGGCCAGGCCGCCGCCAAGCTGCGGGCCGCCGCCAAGCTGCGGGCCGCCGCCCGGCGCCGGTCGCGGCCGTGACGGGCTCGCCGGTGTCCTCAGCGGGTGACAGCCGGCCGCAGCCATGGTGCCGTTTCTGCCGGCTGGCCGGTTAGTTCTGGCTGTAGGGCGAGTAACGCAACCCAGGCGCCGGCGCCGCGGTGAGTGACCGCAGCAGTTGCATCTCCCTGGCCAGCAGGGCGCGTTCGGCAACCAGCCGCCGGGCCGCGTCTGGCTCGTCGAGCAACGCCTGTTTGACCGGCAGGTCGACGACCGCGGCCGCCGCGACTAGATAGGACAGCAGCACGGGCTCGTCTGGCAAGTCGGGCAGGCTGATATCGACGCCGCCCCGTTCCGATAGCAATTCGAGGTACCCGCGGAAGGCTAGCTGGACGGCGGGCACCGCGGCGGCTGCCCGGGCTTCGTCGCCAGGACCGTCCGGCAGCAACTCGATATCGGCCCGGAAGTACGGCGCCTGATCGCCAAGGGCGACCAGCCTGAATCGCTCGGCGCCGACAGTGAGCAGCTCATAGCGCCCGTCGTCGTACCGCTCCACCTGGCGCACCATCGCGGTGCAGCCTGTCTCGTACAGCGCGGACACGCCATCGATGCCGGTCTCGCGGCCGCGCCTGA
Source organism: uncultured Actinomycetota bacterium (assembly GCA_963787665.1). Lineage (GTDB taxonomy): Bacteria > Actinomycetota > Actinomycetes > Streptosporangiales > Streptosporangiaceae > JAJYUU01. The sequence continues at coordinate 516,619 of CAWBDZ010000009.1, read as the reverse complement.
TCGCGATGACGCCGAACTGACGCGGCTCATCTCCAGCCAGCAGATCAGCGACGAGTTGCCGGTAGCGTTGCTCGAAGATATGCAACGGCAGCACCAGGCCGGGATAGAGCACCGACCCCAGCGGGAACAACGGCAGCGTCGTGCGCATGCCTCAGCGTAGTGCGGCGATCGGCTGACAAGCTGGCCTAGGCCCGAGCTTGCGCGCCCGGCGATGCTAGGCGACAAATTCGCGGATCAGCGGCCTGTCATACGTTGGCAGTTCTCGCAGGGCATTGCGAACCGTGACGGCGGCGTCGATGATGACACACGCCCGCGCGGTTTCCGCCGCAACGTGGTCCACGTCGCCAAGCCTCGCCCATGCCAGCCAGGCCGCGACTTCGGCCCAGGAGAATAGGCTGGCCCGCTGGCGCTGGACGGTCGGCGGCGGAAAGCTGCCGGGTCCGCGCTGGCCTGACATCCAGTAGCGGACCGAAGCGGACGTTACCTTCGCCCGGTCGGCGATCTCAGCAACGGTGACGCGGTCTTCGGCGATCCCCGTCACCGTCATCCCGGCCGTTTCCACGTCCCTGATCGCGGATGTGACCGCATGGATTGCATCCTCGGCCTCGCGCGAGAACATGATCTTGCCGCCTCGATCGTCAGCTTGCACCGACGCGTCAATGCCGTCAGCGGACGACAAGACGTCGCCAAGCGACTCGATGTCGTCGTCACTGACCGGTCCGACCTCTACATCGAACCAGTAGATATTCACATCCACTCCCTCAGTGCGTGCATTCCAGAAGTGCCCGCCTCACCTTGGCAGCCTCATGCTCCGGCACCCGCGGTGTGCCATAGATCGTCAATGGCTTGCATCCTGCGGCGCCACCCGGGCAGTAGGCACGGGCGTAAGCGTGCGCCCGGCCACTAGTGATATGGACACGCCATCCGGCTGACTCCAGATCTCTGATAGCGGCCAGGATTTCCTTGGCCTGCATGTTGTGTAGATTACAACTGAAGTTGCTCTTAACACAACAGATTATCAGCCCTGTCAGTGGTCTGGTGCATGCTGGGTGCGTGGTGACGATCGAGGACGCGCGCGCCATTGCCAGCCAGCTGCCCCGAGCCTACGAGGCGCTCGTCCGGGACCGGGTGAAGTTCCGCGTCGGCCGCATCGTGTTCCTGGCGTTCGCCCATGACGAGCAGACCATGGGCTTCGGCTTCCCCAAGGAGGAGCGCGCGGATCTGGTGGCGGCCGAGCCGGAAAAGTTCATGATGCCGAGGAATTCCGATCTCCGCTACAACTGGGTGCGCGTCCGGCTGAGCGCGATAGACCAGGCCGAACTCGAGGAGCTGATACTCGACGCCTGGCGGATGGTCGTGCCGAAGAGCGTCGCCGCGGCCTATCTCGGCTCGCCGACGCGGTCAAAGCCAACCGGCGGCGCCTGATAAGAGCCAAGATCATCCGTGAATGTGAAGTTGGCATGCTCTGGCGATAGCTCCGTCACATCCATGAATCCCAGCGGGCTGAGCCGTCCGCGAACAACCTGCTGGGCCCAGGTTGCGGCTACCGGATAAGCTTGCCTGCATAAGGCAGTGATCCGGCAATCACCGGGGAGCTTCCGGAAGAAAAGGCCAGCTCAGCGTTACGGCACTGGTTGGCCTGAGTAGAACCGGGCGGGTCCGGCCCGTCATAGCCGGCCAGACGAGCGGTCGCGGGATGCGACTCGCGTTCCGGTTGACGCCGCAAGCAAACGGCGCCGCCAGAGCGCGGGCACCAGCCGGCGGCAAGCGAGGTGGTACCGCGGTACGCCCGCACGGGAGCGGGCGCGTCGTCCTCGTGCCGAGCCCGAGCAGCGGCTGTCGCAACCGGCAGCCAGACCGCGTCGCAAGGACACCGCCGATGACCGTTTATCCCCGCGCCGAGACCGCCAAGGCCGCTGGCCAGACCGCGGGCGGCGTGCCGGCCCAGCCCAGCTTCCCAGAGCTTGAGGAGGGCGTCCTCGCCTACTGGGCGGCCAACGACACCTTCCGCAAGTCCGTCGAGCAGCGCCCGGCCGACAGCGAGTTCGTCTTCTATGACGGCCCGCCTTTCGCGAACGGCCTGCCGCATTACGGCCACCTGATCACGGGCTACGTCAAGGACCTGGTGCCACGGTTCCGCACCATGCAGGGGCGCCGGGTCGAGCGCCGGTTCGGCTGGGACTGCCACGGCCTGCCCGCCGAGGTCGAGGCTGAGCGCCTGCTCGGCATATCCGGTAAGGCTGAGATCGTGGCCATGGGCATAGGGACGTTCAACGACGCCTGCCGCGAGTCGGTGCTGCGGTACACCCATGAGTGGCGCGACTACGTGACCAGGCAAGCCCGCTGGGTTGACTTCGACAACGACTACAAGACGCTGGACATCACCTACATGGAAAGCGTCATGTGGGCGTTCAAGCGGCTGTGGGATTCCGGCCTGATCTACCAGGGCTTCAAGGTGCTGCCGTACTGCTGGCGGTGCGAGACCCCGTTGTCCAACCATGAACTGCGAATGGACGAGGACACCTACCGTGACCGCCAGGACCCGTCGGTCACGGTCCGCTTCAAACTGGAAACCGGCGAGTGGCTGCTGGCGTGGACCACCACGCCGTGGACGCTGCCGTCCAACGAGGCCGTCGCGGTCGGCGCCGACATCAGCTACACCGTGCTGGAGAAAGACGGCGAGCGATACATCCTGGCCAGGGATCGCCAGGCAGCCTACGAGCGGGAACTCGAAGGCGCCGCGATCGTCGGCGAGCTCACCGGCGCGCAGCTCGCGGGCCGACGGTATGAGCCGCTGCTCCCCTACCTCACCGACACCGAGAAGTTCGGCACCCAGAACGCGTTCCGCGTCATCCTTTCCGATGACGTGACCACCGAGGACGGCACCGGCGTCGTGCACATGGCGCCCGCCTACGGCGAAGCCGACGCGTTGGCCTGCAACGCGGCCGGGATCCCCACCATCCTGACGGTGGACGACCACGCGCGCTTTACCAGCGTCGTGCCCGACTTCGAGCACGAGCATGTCTTCGACGCCAACCCCGGCATCACCGCGAAGCTACGCGAGCAAGGCAGCCTGGTACGAAAGGAGACCTACACCCACTCCTACCCGCATTGCTGGCGCTGCCGGAACCCGCTGATCTACAAGGCCGTGACGAGCTGGTTCGTCGAGGTGACCAAGTTCCGCGACCGGATGGTTGAGCTGAACGAGCAGATCACCTGGGTGCCAGGCCACGTCAAGTACGGCCAGTTCGGCAAGTGGCTGGAGAATGCACGGGACTGGTCGATCAGCCGGAACAGGTTCTGGGGCTCGCCGATCCCGGTCTGGCAGAGCGACGACCCGGACTACCCGCGCACCGACGTGTACGGCTCGCTGGACGAGCTCGCACGCGACTTCGGCGTCCGGCCCGACGATCTGCACCGGCCTGGCATCGACGAGCTGACCAGGCCGAACCCGGACGATCCGAGCGGCCGCTCGACCATGCGCCGGGTGCCGGAAGTGCTGGACTGCTGGTTTGAATCCGGCTCGATGCCGTTCGCCCAGGTGCACTACCCGTTCGAGAACGCCGACTGGTTCGACAGCCACTATCCCGGTGACTTCATCGTCGAGTACACCCCGCAGACCCGCGGCTGGTTCTACACCCTGCACGTGCTCGCGACCGCGCTGTTCGACCGGCCCGCGTTCCGGGACTGCGTCTGCCACGGCATCGTGCTCGGCAGCGACGGCCAGAAGATGTCCAAGAGCCTGCGCAACTATCCGGACGTGAACGAGGTGTTCGACACCTTCGGCTCGGATGCGATGCGCTGGCTGCTGATGGCCAGCCCGATCGTCCGCGGCGGCGACATCGCAGTGTCCGAAGCTGGCGTCCGGGACGCGGTCAGGCAGGCCATCCTGCCGCTGTGGAACAGCTATTACTTCTTCGCGCTCTACGCCAACGCCGAGTCCTACCAGGCCAAGGCATCGACCGCCAGCGAGCACGTGCTGGACCGGTACATCCTGGCCAAGACGCGCGCCACGGTGACCGACATGGAGCAGTTGCTCGGCGTATACAACGTCGGCGCTGCGTGCCAGTCACTGCGGGATCACCTCGAGGTGCTGACGAACTGGTACATCCGCCGGTCCCGGGACCGGTTCTGGGCTGGCGACCGGGCGGCGCTCGACACGCTGTGGACGGTGCTTGAGGCGGTTTGCCGGGCCGCCGCGCCCTTGCTGCCGCTGACCACCGAGGCGATCTGGCGCGGCCTGACCGGCGAGCCGAGCGTGCACCTGGCCGACTGGCCCCGGCTTGAATCGTGGCCAGCCGACGACGACCTGGCCAGGGCGATGGACCTGGTGCGCGCTGTCGCCAGCACCGCGCTCGGCCTGCGCAAGGCGCGCCAGCTACGCGTGCGGCTGCCGCTGGCCAGGCTCACCGTCGCGCACCCGGACGCTGCCGCGCTGGCGCCGTACGCCGGGCTGATCTCCGACGAGGTCAATGTCAAGGACGTCACGCTCTCGACCGATCCGGCCAGCCTCGGCATGTTCGAGCTAGTCGTCAACCCGCGCGTGCTGGGACCGCGGGTCGGGGCCAAGGTACAGGACGTCATCCGGGCCGTTAAGGCGGGGAACGTGATCCGGACCGGCGACTCGATCAACGCAGCGGGCGTCGAGCTTGAGGCCGGTGAATACGAAGTGCGACTGGCAGCTGCGCATCCGGAGTCGACCTCAGCTCTGCCGGGCAACACCGGCCTGGTCGAGCTGGACACGACAGTGACCCCGGAGCTAGCAGCCGAGGGCATTGCGCGGGACGTGGTCCGGATTGTGCAGCAGGCTCGCCGTGACGCCGGCCTTGCGGTGTCCGACCGTATCAGGCTGACGATCGGCGCCGATGGCGCGGTCGCGGACGCGGTTCGCGCGCACGCGGAGTTCCTGGCCGGCGAGACGCTCGCGGTTGAGCTGGCCATCGCGCCGTCCGCTGAAGTGGATGCCGCAGCTCAGGCCGTCGGCGACGGCGGTTCAGTCAAGGTCACCGTCGCGCGAGCCAGCTAGCCGCGGCTCGGCCAGCGGTCAGTCAGGTAACGGCCGCGGCAGCCATCCGGCACCGCCCGGGTTGACGATGCCGCTTGGTCCGTACTAAACTCTCATGGTTGTACAACTAATTGGTTGGATACCAGGAGGCAGCCATGATGGAGCTAATCGCAGCCGATCGGCAGGCGCTCGCGGACGCACTGGACAATCTGACCGACGAGCAATGGTGCGGGCCATCCATGTGCGCGGGCTGGACGCCTGCACATGTCCTAGCCCACCTGACCATGCCGTTCCGGATCTCCGGCGAGGACTTCATGGCCGGCCTGCAACGGTGCGGCGGTGACTTCAGCACGTTCTCCGACGAGGTCGCTGCTGCAGACAGCAAGATCCCTCCTGCCGAACTGATCGCCGTCCTGCGCGACAACGCCGACAACCCGTGGAGCCCGCCCGGCGGCGGCCTGGCAGGAGCCCTCAGCCACGACGTCATCCACGGCCTCGACATCACTTGGCCGCTAGGCATCGACTCGCAGACTCCGGACCGAGCGTTGACGGCGGTACTCGACTCGATCACCAGCCCCGGCACGCACACATACTTCGGTTTCCCGCTGACAGGCATCGAACTGGCGGCAACCGATCTCGACTGGTCGACCGGCACTGGCGCGAAACTTGCCGGACGAGCCCGCGACCTGGTGATGCTGCTGGCGAGCCGCGAGGTGCCGCGGCACTTGTTCGCCGGCGAGGGCACCGGCCAGATTGCGATTACGACGTGACGACAGCCGTCGCGGACGAGCTCAGCGCCACTTTTGCCGCGCTCGCAGATCCGACCAGGCGCGCGATCTTGACCCGGCTGGCGGCCGGTGAGGCGACTGTCGGCCAGCTAGCCGAGCCGTTCGCGCTGACTCAGCAGGCTATCTCCAAGCACATCAAGGTCCTGGAGCACGCCGGGCTGGTATCGCGCTCGCGGACGGCCCAGACTCGTCCGTGCCGGCTGGAGCCCGCTCAGTTCGATGACGCCGCCGACTGGATCGGCCGGCACAAGAAGATGTGGCGGGACAGGTACGACCGGCTCGACGCGCACCTTGCCGCACTGGAATCTCAATCTGGCAGGACCGACCCGAGAGGGGCAGCCACATGAGCGAGCCTGGTGAGTTCACCTACCGCCGCGTCCACAACGCGCCCAGGGAATTGCTGTTCGACTGCCTGACCCAGCCCGAGCATCTGACCCATTTCTGGGGACCGGACGGAACTGCGACTCCGGTGGCGGGCATTACGGTCGATCTGAGGCCCGGCGGCTCGTTCGAAACCGTCATGGTGAACGTGGCCGACGGGAGCCGGTACACCATGCGCGCGGTGTACCAGGACGTGCGGCGACCGGAGAAACTGGTCTTTACCGAACCAGGTATTGAGGGCGGGATGACGACCACGATCACCTTCACTGAGCTACCCGGTGGCCGCACTGAGGTCGTCACCCAGCAGTCGAATGTGCCGGCGGGGTTCTCTGACCCGCAAGCCAGGGCGGGCTTCGAGACGAGCCTGCGGCGATTCGACGACTACGTCGCCACGCTGAACGCCGGCTAGCCGCTCGGTCCCCGGCATGGCTGGGCCTGCAGGTCGTCGGCACTGACCTCGCCGATCGCGCCGTGCCCATGCAGTGTCGCCCGGCGCCGCGACACGCGGCGCCGGAAAGCGCCGACTGAGGCCGATGACTCCTTGGTTTCTATTACTCTCCGTACTGCTTCATTACTTGACGTGGCGGGCAATGCCGCCTGGGACAAGCAGTGGCGGGGGTCACGATGACGGACATCCAGAGCCCGGCAAGCCAGGGATCTGTTGCGCGTGCGCAGCTTGCAGCTGCGCCGCGGCGGGATTTCCTGTTCACCACCGGAGCTGTGGGAGCGGCCCTGGTAGCGGGCCAGTTACTGGGGCCTGCGGCCGCCAGGTCGCACCATCCAGCTGCCGCGCGGCTGACGCCGTCCTGGCTATCCGCGCCGGGCTCGAAGCCAACCAAAGCGGACTGGAACGCGCTGCGACACAGCTTGTCCACGCACAAGCTCTATCAACCGGGCCAGCGCGGCTACAACTTCGCGCACGAGCTGTTCAGCCCGCAGTTCGATCACCTTAAGCCTGCCGGTGTCGCCTACTGCAAGCGGGATTCCGACGTGGCTGCCTGCCTGAGCTTCGTCACCAAGTTCAAACTGGCGGTCCGCATGCGGTCTGGCGGTCACAGCTACGGCGGCTGGTCGAGCGTCAACAACGGCCTGATCATCGACGTGTCCGAGATGAACTCAATGAAGTTCGGCGCCAAGACGGTCACCGTTGGCGCCGGCATCGACCTGATCAACTTCTACGGCGGGCTTGCGGCCCGTGGCAAGGCCGTCCCTGGCGGGTCCTGCCCGACCGTCGGCATCGCCGGCCTCACCCTGGGCGGCGGCATCGGCGTGCTCGCCCGGATCTACGGTCTCACCAGCGACAACCTGAAGTCTCTCGATATCGTCACCGCGGATGGCAGCACCCTGACCTGCAACTCACGCAGCCACAAGGATTTGTACTGGGCGAGCCGCGGTGGCGGTGGCGGCAACTTCGGCGTCGCCACCTCGTTCACGTTCGGCACGCATAACTTGCGCACGCTGGTGCTGTTCTTCCTGAGCTGGCCGTGGTCACATGCAGGCCGGGTCGTCAAGGCCTGGCAGTCCTGGGCGCCGCATGCACCTGACAACTTGTGGTCCAACATGCACTTGTCCGCGGCCTTCGGCGGGCTGCCCTCCATCAGCGTCGGCGGCAGTTACGTGGGGTCGGTGGCGCACGCGCGTGCGCAGCTGGACAAGCTCTACCACCTTGTCGGGACGGCGCCGTCGTTCGCCTCGGTAACGCAGAACTCCTATCTCGAAGCGATGCTGATAGAAGCCGGCTGCGCCAGTGTGCCCGTGCACGCTTGCGATACGCCACCGGGAGGCAGCCTGCCCCGCGTTCCCTTCTATGCGAAGTCCGACTTCTTCACCAAGCCACTAAGCCGGGCTGGCATCAACGCGCTGCTCGCTGGCGTCGAGCGGCTACGTGGCCTCCGGGGCGCTGCCGGTGGCGCGGGAAGTATAGGTTTCGACGCACTTGGCGGCGCAGTGAATCGCGTGCACCCACAGGCCACCGCGTTCGTGCACCGCAACGCGCTGTTCGACACCCAGTACTACACCGGATGGAACTGGCCAGGGACGGCGGCTGGCCGGTCCAGCCAGTACAAGTGGATAACCGCGTATCACAAGTCGATGCGGCCGTACGCCAGCGGGCAGGCTTACCAGAACTACCCTGACCCGAGCCTGGCTAATTGGCAGCAGGCCTACTACGGCGCTAACTACAACCGGCTCTCGCAGATTAAGGGTATCTACGACCCGCACAAGCTGTTCACGTTCCCGCAGGGCATCACTGCGCCCATCAGCGTGCCCTGCTACGACGAACCAGACTGCTAACCGGCCGCCAGGCGGAGCGGATCAGACGGCACGGATGACTAGCGCGGGCCTGGCGCCAGAGCAGTCAGCTAGCGTTGTGATGTCCCGCACGTCAGACGTCCAGATAATCGCCCGGAGCGACGCGGCCAGCACGACAACCGTCGCATCGACGACATCGGAGCTGTCGGACTTGCCACACAAGACTCCGGCGGCCTTCGCAGTCTGCTCTTTCACCGCATCGACGTAGCAGCTTGCTAGCACCTGTCCCAGACGGGCTTGCCGTCGACCATCACGCCATGCCTGACCGACGACGATGGCCGGGAGGTGGATGTCCCTGCCCTCCTCCAGGGCCAGGTGATGACGCGCCCACGTTCGCCGGTCGTTGTTGTCGAGAGCGATCAGGGCACCTGAATCGTAGACGAAGGGAGGGATCATGCGGCGCCTGGAGCATCGGCAGCGCTCTGGAAGTACTCGTTGTCCGCTGCCGCAATCTCGGCGCGAGCAGCCGCGAGTTCTTGAGGCGTAAAGGCCCCGTGTTCCGCCTGCCACTCCGCTAGTACATGGCGCCCCACGTGAAGTCGCATCTCGCGCTCGGCCGCACTAGCGATGAACCGCGACAACGGAACGCCCGCCTTGCGAGCCGCGACGCCGATGGCTTCGACGAGCTCGTTATCGAGCGTAATCGTCACCTTCCTCGTTGCCATACAAAGACCATACCAGAGTATGGCGTTGCCGCAGCGTGGGTTATCTGCCGGCATTGGCTTGTTCCGGTTGAATAACAACCGCGTCTGTGCTGCGCTGTTGCTCTGGGGTGGGCGCCCTTGCTGCTTGCCGAGGGGGTGCACCGAGTGGGCGCAGAAAGTGATCCGCCGCCCGAGCGCCCGGACGGGCTGCCACGGCGAGTGCCAGGTGCGGCTGGGCTGACGCCAGCCCAGGTGCGGCGCGGATTCCTGCCGTCACCCGCGCGACAGGCAAGAGCAGGCCAGCCACCGAAGACTCCCGACCAGCCCAGCGCGGCGGCACCGCGTGCGAGCGGATCGCTTCCGCAGCGCTCACCTGGGGCCAGTGCGATTCAGGCCGCGCCCAGGCCACGGCGGCCCCGGCCTGTAACCACCGGCTCGGCAGCCAGCGACTTGGCAGCGACCGACGCCGCGGCCACCGACACTCCGGCCACTGACACTCCGGCCGCCAGTACTGCGGCCACCGGTTCTGCGGCCACCGGTTCTGCGGCCACTGCCCCTGTGGTCACCGCCGCAGTCCCCCCGTCGCCGGCCGCTCTCGCGGCGTCAGCATCAAAGCTGCTCCGTGCCGCAGTACCCGTCAGCACGCAGAGTCCGCCCGCCGCAGCCGCCAATGGCCTGGCCCAGCCCGCCAGCGGCCCAGACGTCCTGCCGGCGAGGCGCCCGGGTCCACCAGCCAGCGGCCCAGACGTCCTGCGAGCGAGGCGCCCGGCTCCACCAGCTACCGGCTCGGTCCCCCAAGTCGCTGTCCCCGCCCCGGTCGGTGTCCGCTCTCCGGTCGGCGTTCCGCCACCACCGGTCAACGGCCACGCCACGCTAGCCGCCGACCTTGCCCCGCCAGCCGCCGGGCCGCGCACTGTGGTCGAGCCCGCGACGACTAAGCCCGCGGGCCGAGTACGGCACCCCGGACGCCGGTGGCGGCTGGCCGGTGTCCTCCTCTCTCTCATGCTCGTGGCCGGTGTGGCTGCGGCGGTAGAGCTATCCCGGCCCGCAGCGACGAACGCTCAGCACGGAGTCGCGGCCGGCAGCCAGAGCATCGCCGCCGAAACGGTAGCCCGCAACGCCGCCGTCGCCTGGGTGACCAGCCAGGTTGGCAGCAACATCGTCGTGGCCTGCGACGCCGTGGTTTGCGCTGAACTTGCTCAGCACAACTTCCCGGCCGGCAATCTGAACGTCCTGCAGCCGGCCGCCCCCGATCCTTACGGTTCGGTGCTGGTCATCGCCACAGCCGATATTCGCAGTCAGTTCGGCGGCAAACTGACCCGCGTGTATGCGCCGCAAGTGATCGCGAGTTTCGGCAGCGGCACCAACCGGATTGACATCCGCGTCATCGCCCAGCAAGGCCCGGCGGCTTTCCGCGCAGCGCTCAACGCGGACCTCGCGACGCGACAGTCGCTCGGCACCGAGCTACTGCACAACCGCGCCGTGACAGCCTCGCCGAGCGTACGGGCGGAGCTGTCGTCCGGCCAGGTCGATGAGCGGCTGCTGACCACGATCGCATTCCTGACTCACCAGCAGCCGGTGGACATCGTGGCATTTGGCACCGACGCGCCGGGAGCGAGCCAGGGAGTTCCGCTGCGCTTTGCCTATCTCGCCGACAGCGACGCCGCGTCGCACCTGACCGGCTCGGCTTACCTGCAGACGCTGATCGCGCTGGTGCATGCGCAGATCCCGCCGTACGTTCCATTGAGCGTCGGCGCGGTCCGCCTGCCTGGCGGCCAGCAGGTCCTGCGAATCGTGTTCGCCGCGCCAAGCCTGGTCACGTCCTGACTGCTGTCCAGTCCTGCTTGCAACTGTTTTCGCGTTTGCGCGATAACGCAGCGTGCCGCGGGATCGGCTGGCAACTAGTGCCGCGTCAGGCAACGTTTGCGCGCTTCACCAGCTCACGTAGTGCTTTGTTCTGCGCATTGCGGTTCCGCCAGGCGATGTAGCGCCGAATCAAGAAGGCCTGAGCCTCGTGGCTCTGGTGGTCGGTGCCGACCCCGTGTGGGCGGAGTTAGGTGGCCCGGCGCCGCCGGCGCGGGCCGAGCGAGGAGCACCGCTGGTGTCGCGCTCGGCCCAATGGCGCCCGGATGCGGCTGGAGGTTGAGCGGCCCGAACTCGTCGTTCCTTCCAGGTCTTGATGGCTTGAAAGGAGACACCCTCCTCACGGAGAAGCGGCCGGAGTCCCTCGTGGCTGATGTCCTCGACCACCCCCTTTCGCACCAGGTGGTCGGCCAGCTTGGTGAGCGACCAGGTCGAGAAGGGCTCGCCGTAATCGGTCGGACGGCCGAGAGCGATCTTCTTGACCTCGGCCCGCTCGGCGGCGCTGAACTTGGGCGGCCGGCCCCGGCGTGTTTGGGGGCCAAGGAATCGAAGCCGTCGCGGTCGAAGTTATGGATCACCTCTCGCACCCGGTCTTCTGAGGTGAAGGCGATCTTGGCGATGGCCGGGTGCCGTGCCAGGCATCGTTTGCCTCGGCGCGAATGGCGCAGACCCGGCGATCTGGGGCAGTTCAACTCGGAGCGATACCGTGCGGTTCTGTAGCCTCAGAACTCCAGTCCCCCTAGCGCGGCCGCCGGACTACGACCAGAGTTCAGCCCGGCGCGACCACCAGGCCTCGGCGGCGGTCATCGCGCCTTCGGCCTCGCGGATGCCGTCGCCCACGAGCCCTGCGGTGGCAGCCCAGTGCAAGGGTACAAGAGCTACAGCCCCGGGGAGCCAACGGTGCTCGTCGCGAGTCAGCGGTTCCGGAGCCGTGCCTTCGTAGGCGTCGAGCAGTCGTCGCGGCTCGAGCAATTCGCCGCCCTGTGCGACCTGGTGCAGGCTGCCCGCGATGTCGTACAGCCGCTCCCTGACCCTCGCGAAATCCAGGTCGAAGGTGGCCCATGAGCCGTCTGACAGTTCTCCCGCGTTGCCCAATTTGTAGTCCCCATGAATCGGAGCGCATGGCAGTTCGACCTCCTTCCGGAGCTTGGAGAGCTCGCCAGTCAGTTGGCGCATCCGATGCACGACCGGCTCGCTGCGGGGTCCGAGCCTGCGGCGTGTGAAGCCGACCGAGTAACGCAGTTGGCCGAAGGTTCTGTGGTCGTCGAGGGGTTCGGGCGGACTGGGCTCCCAGACTGCTTTGAGCGCAGTGTGAACGCGTCCGAGCTCCTCGAATACGCGGACGTAGGAGTCCTCGTCCGTCCGTGGCTGCACGTGATCGATGAACTCCTCAAGCTCAGCCCAACGATCAGCGACCCTCAGGAGGTCGCAGCCGGAAATCGGAATCGGCCGAGCGACGCGGACTTGCGTCCGCTGGAGCCGTTCCCGCAAGCGCCGCAGTCCCGCGACTCGGCCGCGGCGGACCCAGGGCCTGTGAACCCGGAGGACAACCGGCGGCTCAGCGTCTATCCGCAGGTTGAGGTTGAACTCACCGCCGATGTCTGCCCATCCGGCCCCGCGCGCGACGCGGTCGATCAGGGCCGAGACGGCCGGATCATCTGGGCTGGCTCTAGGTCCAAACCAGCGCGGCAAGGCAGGGGGAGAGGTCGAAGCTTCGATTCCGGTCATGGCAATGGCCCGCCAGCGCACCCGACGGAGGGTCCGCCGGCGAACCCATCCTCCTCGACGCGGGTCGATCGTGCCACGCATGTGCCGGTAGGCGACAGGGCGAACGTTGGATGACGCGGCACAAGCAACAACCGCAGCGCCGGCGCGCCGGACGAGCAGGCTGCAGTGACCGGAGCGCCGAGGTCGTCGTCACGGCGCGGGGCTCTGATCGGCGGGGGTTCGCTGCAGTGGCGGCCACTGGAGCGGTACTCGTTACCCGCCATTTCGACACCGACTCGGCGAACCGCGCAGCAGCGGAGTCGGCGTCCGCGCTCGCCGGCGGGCATCACCGCGATGCTTTCCGGCATCGAGAAGCTCGGAAACGTGACCGGCGCCGCGGGCGGGGCGGCCACCATCGCGCTCGATGCCTGTGGCGGCGCCATGAATCGCGTGCATCCGCAGGCAACCGCGTTTGTGCACAGGAACGCGTTGTTCCTGGCGCAGTACTCGACTGTGTGGGACTGGCCTGGGTCCAGCCAGGGAATCAGGAACCAATACAACTGGCTGCTGTCCTATTACAAGTCGATGCACCCGCTCGCAAGCGGCCAGGCTTACCAGAACTACCTCGACGCAGAGCTTAGGGACTGGCCCAGCGCTTACTACGGCGCGAACTACAAGCGGCTCAGTCAGGTCAAGGCCTCCTTCGACCCGGGTCAGCTATTCCGCTTCCCGCAGTCCATCCGGCCCGCCTAGCTTCGGTTAGCCCGGCGGACAGCGGAACTCGCACCGAGGGCCGGATGCCTTCGCAAGCCGGCGGTCGAGAGTGGCGAGCGGCACTTCAAGGAGCTCAGCCAGAGCCACGTACCAAGCGTCATAGGGCGTCACATTGTTGCCCAGTTCCCAAACCCGCACGGAGAACGGCGCATAGGGAAACATCTGGATGCGCAGATCAAGCAGATCCGCATAAGCCAGCGCGGCGGCATCGGGGGACAACTCAGCTGCCCGGACCGAGCGGCGCAGCACGCTGGCAACCTCGACGGGGAGCAGATGCGGCGCGTTGAGCGGTCCGTCAAGCAGCAACGACTCGGCCCACTCCCCCGTGTCGCCGGTGCCAGCAAGCGCGGCTACCACGACGGAGGCGTCGATGACCATCGTCACCGCCGGTCAGTCTCGCGGTGGGTGAGAATCTGATCAGCCGTCAGCCCGGCGCCAACCATGGCCTTCCTGGCCCGGATCCGCGCCACCACGGTCGCCACGTCAGGCTGGCGCGCCACTTCAATCAGGAGAAGCCGCAGATGCTCCTGCAGTGACCTGCCCGCGAGCGCCGCTCGTGCAGCCAGCTCGTCCCTGGTTTCATCAGGAACATCGCGTATGGTTATCGTCGTCATGCATGCATTCTGCAGCCGATGCTGCTGAAATGCAAGCATCACTACTCGATGCGGGTGCCGATCGGAGTCGCCATCTCGACGGTGCGCCCGACGGTGCACAACCGATCCGTCGACTTCCGCACCGCCGCGGGCAGCACCGCACGCGCGTCGTCGCCAGAGGCTCCAGGAGGGAACGAGATCCGGTAGGTCACCTCGATGTCAGCCAGGTGATTCCCGCTAGAATCCCGGACCTTCTCCGCGTCCACGGCTACTTCGAAGCCGGTGGGCTCGGCGCGGCGCGTCGTCAGGATGTCGATGTCGATCGCGGTACATCCGCCGATCGCGGCGAGCAGCAACTCCGTCGGGGTGAACTCATCATCGCCGCCGGTGCCGAAGGCAATCCGGCCGCCGCGGGCGTTGACGGCGACGAACCGGCCAGCCGCAGTGCGCTCGATGGTCACGTTCCGGTGCGTAACTTCGGTCATGCCAACAGCTTGCCAGGTGCGGCTGAGGGGAGCTGCCGCCGCGTCGGTCCGCACATACGTCACCGGCGAGGCAGATTGTCGGCAGGTCGTGTCAGGGTACCGACGTGGCCAAGACACAGTACCTAGTCGCCGCGAGCATCGATGGTTTTATCGCCGACCAGGCGAACTCGCTGGAATGGCTGTTCCAGGCCGAGGCGCGATCCTCCGCCGAGGCCAGCGCGGCTCGCAATGATCGGTTTACTGCATTCTTCAGCGCAATTGGCGCAATGGCGATGGGCGCAGCTACCTACGAGTGGGTGCTTGAGCACGAGCAGCTGCTTGACCAGCCGGGCAAGTGGCAGGACTACTACGGCGACGTGCCGTCGTGGGTGTTCAGCCACCGGAAGATGCCGACCGTTCCAGGCGCGAACATAAACTTCGTCTCTGGCGATGTGCGCACGGCGCATGAGCTCATGACGAGCGGCGGCGGCCGGGCAGAACGTGTGGGTCATCGGCGGCGGTGAACTAGCCGGACAGTTCGCCGACCTCGGCTTGCTTGACCAGATCATTCTCGCGATCGCGCCCGTCACACTCGGTGCTGGCGCTTTGCTCTTGCCCAGGCGGCTGACGGCGGCCGAGCTGACGCTAACGGACTCGGGCCAGGACGGTACATTCGCCTACCTCACCTACGACGTGCAACGGCAGCCAACTGGCGCTGGCGCAGCAGAAGGAGAATCAGCGCCGCTCGCCGCCAGGGTCCAGCGGACCGACGCAGCGGCAGAGAGATAGCCTGCTCCGCGCGCTGTCAGCGGACGGCTAGCGACTGCACGAAGTCGCCGATCTGGCGCAGCGTGCTGCACTCCCTGACCTGCGAGCACCAGGGCGCGTACCGGCCCATGACCGAGTCGCCCTGGTTCCAGTAGCGCCGCTGCTCCGGGTTCAGCCAGTACAGTTTGCCGACCCGTTGGCTTATGTCGGCAAGCGCGCCGACCGCGGGATCTGAGTAGTTAGTCCGCGCGTCGCCCACCACCAGCAGCACGGTCCGGCGGGAGAACTGGCGCGCATAGTCGGCGTCAAAATCGCGCAGCACGCGGCCGTAGTCGGAGCTGCCGTGCCAGCGGATCGCGCCCCGGGCGGCTTCCGCCGTGGTCAGCTGACGGCCCGCCGACCTGGCTTCGCTGACGAGCTCGGTGATGTCCGCCAGGCCGTCGACGAACGAAAACGCGCGCAGCTTGCTCAGCCGGCTGTCCAGCGCGATCAGCAGGTTCAGGGTGAACCGGGAGAACGAGGCGACCGAGCCGGACACATCGCACAGCACCACGATTTCCGGCCGCGGCGGCCTGCCAGGCTCCGTCCCGATCCGGAACGGAACTCCCCCGGTTCCCATTGCCAGGTGCAAGGTGCGCCTGATGCTCAGCCGGCGTTTCCGGAATTCCTGCTGCGCGAGGATCTTGCTCAGCCGGTGCGCCATCGGGCCGATCGCGGCCACCATCGTCTCGAGCTCGGCTGCCGATGCGCTGGCAATCTCGACGTCCTCGGCTAGCCGAACCCGCATGGTCCGGGTTACCGCCGGGGCACCGCGATCGGCGACCAGCGCGCGCCTGATCGCCGCTGTGAGCTGAGCCCGGAACGCGTCGACGGCACGATCGGCAGCCGCACGGCCAAGGCGTTCCCGGATCGCGCCGGAGCCGGATTGCGGGCCGCGGCCAGATCCCCCGCCGCCGCCTGCGCCCTCGCCATCGCCGTCACCAGCTCCGGCCAGCAGCTCGGCGCGGATGCCATCGAGGTTCGCCGCCTGGTTGGCCGCGATCTGGGCGAACACTCCCGCAACAGGTGCGCCGGGTTCCAGCCCGGCGAACCTCCGCACGTACTCGTCGGCCAGCAGCCGCTGGGCGGCGGCGTCGCCGGACTCGATTGCCGCGCGCAGCGCGGCCGCCAGTTCGGCGTCGGACATGCTGGCGGTGAGGTCGTCGGGGGAACCCGTTCCCGAAAAATAAAGCTCGAACAGCAGGTTGAAAGCGTCGACATGCTCCGCCCGCTTGACCAGTGCGCACAGCAGTGTCGACCGGACCACCTCAACGTCGGCAAGCGGGATGCTGGCCAGCGCGCGGGCGGCGTCGAGATGCTCGCCAACCGACACCCCGACCCCGGCTCGGCGCAGCTCATCGACAAGCGACGTAAGCGTGCTCGCTTGCATCCGCATCAGGCCAGCGACAGCTCAGTCAGCGCGACGCTGATGTCGCGCTCGTATTTCAGCAGCACCGACAGGGTCTGACGAGTCACCTCATCGGTGAGCTCGGCGGCGCCCAGCGCGATCAGCGTCCGGGCCCAGTCCACTGACTCCGAGATCGATGGCGGCTTTTTCAGGTCGGCCGACCGCAGCACCGCGACCAGGGCAGCGATCTCGCGCGCCAGGTGCATGCCCAGCTCGGGCACGTGCAACAGGACGATCTCCGCCTCGCGCGCCACGCTGGGGTAGCCGAGGTGCAGATAGAGACAGCGTCGCTTGAGCGCCTCGGACAGGTCCCTGGTGTTGTTCGAGGTGAGGAACACCTGAGGGATGTGCCGGGCCGTCACCGTACCCAGTTCCGGGATCGAAACCTGGTACTCCGACAGCACTTCGAGCAGCAGCGCCTCGCTTTCCATGTCCAGCCGGTCAACCTCGTCCACCAGCAGCACGACCGGTTCGCTCGACCGGATCGCGGCCAGCAGCGGCAGGCTGAGCAGGAAGTCCTCGCCGAAAATGCCAGCCGTGGTCAGGTCGGTGTTTGAGCCGCCCTGCTGCAGCTGGAGGTAGAGCAACTGGCGGCGGTAGTCCCACTCATAAATCGCCTTGGATTCATCCAGTCCCTCGTAGCACTGCAGCCTGATCAGCGGTTTGCCAGTCATCTGCGCCACGCTCTTGGCCAGCTGCGTCTTTCCGGTACCCGCCGGACCCTCTATCAGGATCGGCTTGCCCAGTACCGTCGCCAGGTGGACCACAGTGCCGGTCGCCGGGTCGGCGAGATAGCCGGCCCCGCGCAGCTGTTCCTGCACGCCGTCAATGGGACTGGGAGTTTCCGCCATGGGCTAATAATCGCTAAGACGTGATCATCGCGGAAGAGCGGGCCGCGTGCTTGCCGCGCCGGCCATGCCGCAGGGCTGGTCAGCCCGGCAGGCCGGCTTCAGCCTCGGTCACGATTGGGGCCGTTCGCGGCCGGATCCTGCGGCTGGCGGCTGCGATGCACCCGGCTGCTGGCGCCAGCGCGGCCGCGCCCGCTAGCAATGCAACCCGGATCGAGGCGAAAGTGCCGATCGCACCGACGACCGGGCCGCCGACGATCTGGCCGGCGCTATCGAACATCGCCTTGGCCGAGAGCGCAGTCGCCCGTACCGACGGTTCGATCCGGCCGACCAGCCAGCCCGAGGTGAGCGGGTCAAGTACCGGGCGCAGCACTGAGACGATCAGGTACCCGGCGACTACCACCGCGAAGGCGTGCGCGGTAGCCATCAGCACCACCGCCGCGGCTATCGCGAGCGTCAGCACCAGCATCGCGCCGACTACCGAGTCCGGGCCGAGTCGCTCGGTGCGGCGCTTGGCGAGTTCGGTCGAGCCGAGCGCGAGCACCGCAGCCGCGGCGGCGAACAGGCTGAACCACATCGCCGGGTGCAGGCCCGCTAGCAGCGGGAACCTGATGTCCCGCAGCAGGAAGGCGCCCCACAGCCGGTCGAAGCTCTCGCTCCACAGCCCGACGAACAGCGTCATCCCGAACATCAGCACCAGTCCTGGCACCGCCGCGACCGCGTGCCGGGTGGAGCGGACCTGGTCCGCCAGCATGCCGCTCGCCTGCCTGGCGACCGAGCCGATCCGGCGCCGCTTGCTGGCTGCCCGCGCGACGTTGCGTTCGGGCATCACGAATGCCGCCGCGATCGCCAGCAGGCAGATCAGCGTGCCGCCAGTGAGCAGCGGAGCGTTCAGCCCGGCAAGCGCGATCACGCCCGAGAGCAGGCTGCCGGCAACGGTGGCGATGAGGCCGTACTGCGTGGCGCGCAGGTAGACGCCCGTCATCTGGTCTTCGCCCAGCTCGTCGGCGATCCAGGCTTCCTGTGCCCCGTCGCTGAGCGCGGCGCCGAGGCCAAGCACGGCCTGAGCGCCGAGCAAGTTCGCGAAAGACGGCGACAGCCCCTCCATGATCAGCGCGAGGCCCACGATGAACAAGCCCGCCAGCACGCATAGCCGCCTGCTGACGATGTCGGCCAGCACCCCGGTAGGCAGCTGCAGCAGGAAATAGCTGACCTCGAGCACGGTCCCGAGCAGCAGCAACTCGAGCGGATTCAGGCGTCCGGACGTTACCCAGTAGACGGTGATAGTCGCGTAGGTGACCCCGAGCAGGAAACTCATCCCGGACTCAAGCAGCAGGTAGAGCCGGTACGGGCTGATTAGGTGGCGCACCCGCATCCCCTGCCCCTTCCGGCCGACGCGGCGGTGGCATGGCAGCCGGCGTACAGCGCTCGCGACGTTAGGCGCGGCGCCATCGGCGGGTCAATCCATTTCGCCGGGTGACTACGGGAACAAGCACGCGACAGCCTTTGTTAGGCTGTCGAACTGTAAGTGCACCGTACCAAAGGAGCTGTGGTTGACTGACGCAACCGGACAGCCCGGCACAGCCGGCGCCGACGACCGGCTGGCCGATGCCGTATTGACGGTCTTGCGGCTGGCCAGGGTCCTGGAACGGAT
This sequence comes from uncultured Actinomycetota bacterium, assembly GCA_963787665.1. GTDB lineage: Bacteria > Actinomycetota > Actinomycetes > Streptosporangiales > Streptosporangiaceae > JAJYUU01. Next base: position 497,373 of record CAWBDZ010000009.1, on the reverse strand, counting down.
CGACGCCGGGGTCAGCCCGCACCAGTACCGGATGCTGAAGCTCATCGGCGGCGGCGGCGAGCGATCGGCCCGGCTGGCGGAGAAACTCGCAGTCGCCAAGCCAACGCTAACCTCGACCGCCGACAGTCTGGTGGCCGCTGGACTGGCCACCCGGCACGCCGAGCCCGGCGACCGCCGGGTGGTCCGGCTTTGCCTCACCCCGGCTGGCCAGGCCGCGATCGAACGCGCAGACGAGGCATATGCGTCCTGGTTCGGCGCATTGCTTGACGACTCCGGCCGACCCGACGAGATCCTGGCCGACCTGGTGTCGCTCGGCGACGCGATGACCGAACGGTACCGCGCCCGGCTGGCGGCTGAAGCCACGGCGGTGCGGCCATGAGGGCCCGTATCCGCAAACGGCGGGTCGCTGCGGGCCAGCCCGCCACCGGCCAGCCCGCCACCGGCCAGGACTCAGGCGCGGCCGCCACGCTGGGCTCCGGCTACGGCCGGGGCTGGCTGCGGCGGCTCGCTGCGAACTGCTGGCGGCACAAGTCCCTCACGCTGGTCGCGTTCGGCGCATCGGTGCTGGCAACGCTGGTCACCACCGCCATCCCGCTGATCCAGCGCGACATCATTGACAACGCCATCCTGACCAACAAGCAGGCCGTCTGGCCTGGCGCGACGCTGCTAATATTGGCCGCGCTCGTCAGCTTCGGCTGCGTGTATTTGCGCCGGTACCGCGGCGGGCAACTGTCCCTCGACGTTCAGCACGACCTGCGGACTGATCTGTTCGGCTCGCTCACCAGGCTGGACGGCGCGCGTCAGGACCAACTGCACACCGGCCAGATCGTGAGCCGGTCCATCTCCGACCTCAACATGATCCAGAGCCTGCTCAGCATGCTGCCGATGCTGATCGGCAGCGCGCTGCTGTTCGTTACCTCGATCGTGGTCATGTTCCTGCTGTCGCCGCTGCTGGCGCTGATCTCCGTCGCGGTCGGGCCGATCTTGCTTGTGCTGTCCATCGCGTCCCGGCGAAGGCTGTTCCCGGCAAGCTGGGATGCGCAGCAGAAGGCCGGCGAGGTAGCGGGCGTCGTCGAGGGTGCGATCACCGGCGTCCGCGTGGTCAAGGGCTTCGGTCAGGAGAACCAGGAGATCGCGCGGCTTGAGAGCGTCAGCCGGGTGCTGTACGCAGCCCGGGTGCGTTCGGTCCGGCTGATGGCCAAATTCAGCCCGGCGCTGGGCGCCATTCCCGCGCTCGGCCAGGTCGGCGTGCTGGCACTCGGCGGCTATATGGCTATCAAGCACGAGATCACGCTCGGCACGTTCCTCGCGTTCGCCGCATACCTGGCTCAAATGGTTAACCCGGTCCGGGCCCTCACCAACCTGATCACGATCGGCCAGGAGGCCCGGGCCAGCGTGATCAGGGTGTTCGAGGTGATTGACTCCCGGCCGGTGCTGACCGAGAAGCCCGGTGCGGTGGTCCTGCCGCAGGGCAGCAAGGACATCGAGCTTGACGACGTGCGCTTCGGTTACGTGCCATCCGAGCCGGTGCTGCGTGGCCTGTCGCTGCGGGTCCAGCCAGGCGAGACGCTGGCGCTCGTCGGCACATCGGGCTCCGGCAAGTCCACGATCTCGCTGCTGCTCCCGCGCTTTTATGACGTGCGGTCCGGCGCGATCAAGATCGGCGGGCACGACGTCCGTGACGTCACCATCGACTCGCTGCGCGCCTCGATCGGGCTGGTGCTGGAGGAGAGCTTCTTGTTCTCCGACACCGTGGCGAACAACATCTCCTACGGCCGGCCGGACGCCACCCGTGTACAGATCGTCGCCGCGGCCCGGGCTGCCGAGGCCGAGGAGTTCATTCTCGGCCTGCCAGACGGCTACGACACCGTCGTCGGTGAGCAGGGCCTCACCCTGTCCGGTGGCCAGCGCCAGCGCGTCGCACTCGCCAGGGCGCTGATCACCGACCCGGCGATCCTGGTGCTCGACGACGCCACCTCCGCGATCGACGCGCGCGTTGAGTCCCAGATCCACGCGACCTTGCGCAAGGTGATGGCCGGCCGGACGACGCTGCTGATCGCACACCGCCGGTCCACCCTCGAACTCGCCGACCAGATCGCGGTACTCGACGAAGGCCGACTGGTCGACCAGGGCACGCACGAGGACCTGACCAGGAGGTGCCCGTTGTACCGGCTGCTGCTGGCCGGACCGGGCGAGGACGCCGAGGGCATCGACGCGGGTGAGATCAGTTTCTATGAGGGGAACGAGGACCTGCCACCCGCTGCCATCGCCGCGGCGCGCGGCCTGCGCGGCGGAATCACCCCCAGCCTGTGGCCTGCCCGCGCTGCGCAGCCGGCCGAGGCTCTGGCCGGCGCGTCAGCAGGCGCCAGCGCGCAACTGGCTACCGTAGCCGCGGCCGGAATCGGCCGTGGTCACATCTCCGGCGGCGCGGCCGGCGGCGGTCGCGGCGGCGGAGCGGCCCAGCGCGGCGCCGCGCTGAGCGGTGGCGCCATGGGCGGCGGCTGGCTGGCCGGCGTCCCGGCCTCGCCGGAACTGCTCGCAAAGGTCGCCGCGCTGCCGCCCGCCGACGAGACGCCGGGCGTCGAGCAGTCGTTCGCCCGCGCGCCCGAACCCCGGTTCACGCTGCGGAAGCTGCTGCGGCCGTTCGCGATCGCGCTGGTTATCGGACTGGTCCTGGACGGCCTGGATGCGCTGGCCAGCACGGTCATGCCGCTGCTGGTCAAGGGCGGCATAGACAAGGGCGTCGAGCAGCCGGTACTCAGCTACGATGCCAGATTCAAGATCATCTTGCTCGTCTCGGCCATCGGCCTGGCCATCGTGCTCGCCGACTGGGCGGTGAACTGGGCCCAGACCATCGTGGTAGGCCGCAACGGCGAGCGGCTGCTCTACACCCTGCGGGTGAAGATCTTCTCGCACTTGCAGCGGCTAGGGCTGGACTTCTACGAGCGCGAACTGGCCGGCCGCATCATGACCAGGATGACCACCGACGTGGACGCGCTGTCCTCGTTCTTCCAGACCGGCCTCATCACTATGGTGAACTCGCTGCTCACCTTCGTGGCCGTGCTGATACTGATGCTGATCATCAACGTGCGCCTCGGCCTGATCCTGGCCGCGTTCCTGCCGGTCCTGATCGCGGCGACGCTGATCTTCCGGTACAAGTCATCCCGGGCGTACACCGAGGCCCGGGAGAAGGTCAGCATGGTGAATGCTGACCTCCAGGAGAACGTGGCGGGCCTGCGAGTCGCCCAGGCCTACCGGCGCGAGCAGGTCAACTCCGACCGGTTCGCAGGCCTCTCCGGGGCCTACCGGGTGTCCAGGCTGCGAGCGCAGCGGATGATCGCGGTGTATTTCCCGTTCGTGCAAGCGCTGTCGACGATCGGCGGCGCGGTCATCCTGCTGGCAGCGGTCGGGCAGGTCCACAGTGGCGTGCTCTCGGCCGGAAGCCTTATCGCCTATCTGCTCTGGGTGGACCAGCTGTTCTCCCCGATCCAGCAGATGTCCCAGGTGTTCGACGGCTACCAGCAGGCAAACGTCGGCCTGCAACGGATCAAGGGCCTACTGCAGACGCCGACCAGCACTCCGCCGGCGGCCAGCCCGGTCCGGCCTGGACGGCTGCGGGGCGGCATCGACATGCGTGATGTGCACTTCGGTTACCAGGGCCAGCGCGCGCAGGCAATCAGGGGCGTGAGCTTGTCCGTCGCACCCGGCGAGACCGTCGCGCTGGTCGGGCAGACTGGCGCGGGCAAGTCCACGCTGGTCAAGCTCATCGCCAGGTTCTACGACGTGACATCGGGCAGCGTGCTTATCGATGGCCGCGATGTGCGCGACTACGACCTGCCCGCCTACCGGCAGCAACTTGGTGTCGTGCCGCAGGAGCCGTACCTGTTCGCCGGGACCGTCCGCGACGCGATCGCCTATGGCCGGCCAGACGCGACCGATGCCGAGGTGGAGGCCGCAGCCCGCGGCGTCGGCGCGATCGAGATGATCGCCCGGCTGCCGGGCGGCTTCGCCCACGAGGTGTCCGAGCGGGGCCGGAACCTGGCGGCCGGCCAGCGACAGCTGATCGCACTAGCCCGCGCTTACCTGGTCGATCCGGCAATCCTGCTACTGGACGAGGCCACGGCCGCGCTTGACCTGGCGGCCGAGGCAGAGGTCAATCGGGCGACTGAGGAGCTGGCGGCCCGCCGCACCACGCTGGTGGTCGCGCATCGGCTCACTACGGCGTCGAAGGCGGACCGGATCGTGGTACTGGCCGACGGTCAGATCGCCGAGGTTGGCAGCCATGATGAGCTGCTCGAACTCGGCGGTGCCTACGCACGGATGTGGGCGGCCTTCACCGGCGACGCCCAGCTGGTGGCCTGATAGCAAAGGCTTGCCCGGACGGCCGGAGCTGGGGGTGCGCCGGCCGTCCGGGCGGAGTGCGGGCCGGAGCCGCACGAATACTGAGTGCGGATTGCGAACTTGGGCCCCAATTTGAGGCACAGATCGCATCACGCAACGGATCCGGTTAACTTTCGCCTAAACGGCGAGCGATTCCGCAACCGCATCGGGCGCATACTGGGCCAAACGGGTCCTAAGCTTGGCACGTGCCCGCGACAAGCGCGACATAACAGTGCCAATCGGAACTCCGATCATCTCCGCGATGTCTCGGTAGGCGTAGCCCTCGACGTCAGCCAGGTAGGCAACCGCCCGAAAGCACTCGGGCAACTCGGCGAGTGCCGTAAAGAAGTCCGAGTTGGCGAACTGGCTGAGCACTTCAGCTTCCGCGGACGGCGCGCAGCCCTCGGGGCAGCCAGCTGCGTCCGGCACGGCCGCCAGTACCGGGCTGTCAGGCTCCGGGCTGAGCACGTGAATCGGCTCCCGCTTGCGCTTACGGCAGGTGTTGATGAAGGTGTTGGCCATGATCCGGTACAGCCAGGCGCGCGCGTTGGTGCCTGGCTGATAATTCCGCATCCCGGCATAGGCACGGATCATGGTTTCCTGCACCAGATCCTCGGCGTCACTAGGATTTCGGGTCATCTTCAGCGCCGCCGGATATAGCTCGGCCCGGCGGCCGAGTACCTCTTGCTCGAAGGTGAGCCGGTGCTCGGATCTATGGGCGCCGATTTGCATGAGAGTTATCCCCTCCTCATTTCAGCGACATCCCTTTGTCCCGTTCTGTGGCGCCGTAGTAACGCCATGCAATCGTGTAAGGGCATGGGGGTACCCATGCAGCTACAGCACAGTGCGCAGACTTGTGGGGGGCTGGCACGTCGCCACCGGGTTTCGGTGAACTGGAAGTATTTTTACCGCTACCGACCGTCACGTCAAGATTGGCAGAACGGGATAAATCAGGCGCGACTGCGGATTCCGCAGGCGGACGGTCACTGACCGCACACGCGATCGCGACCCGAACGGCAAAACTCCGTAACCCGCCAAGGTTGCCGGTAGTAACCGGACCGGCCGTACGCGAACCTCAGCCGAGGGCCTTGGCGGCCCGGCGCCAGGCGGCGATCGCGGCTTCGATGTCGCTGCGGCCGACGCCGACGTGCGTCAGCATCCGGATCCGGCCGCCGACCATGGTTACCAGCAGGCCTTCCGCCGCCAGCGCAGCATGCCAGGCGGCGTCGCCGTAGCCGGTCGCGGCCACGTCCGCGAACACGATATTTGTCTCGACGGCCGCCGGATCCACGCTGCCTGGCAGCAGCTGCGCGACTCCCCCGGCCAGCGTGCGCGCGTTCTGATGGTCCTCATGCAGCCGGCCAGGCCCCTCATCCAGCGCGATCAGCCCCGCTGCCGCCATGATCCCGGCTTGCCGCCAGGCCCCGCCGAAAAGGATCTTCAGCCTGCGTGCTTCCCGGATGAAATCGGCGTCGCCCACCAGCACCGAGCCGATCGGCGCGCCGAGCCCTTTTGACAGGCAGAACATCATCGCGGACACGTGCGCGGCGTACTCCGCAACATCAACCCCGGCGACCGCGCACGCGTTGAAAATCCGCGCGCCATCCAGGTAAAGCGGAACGCCCGCGTCGCCGCAGGCAGCGGCGATGTCGCCCAGGACCGCCGGAGGCAACACCGACCCGCCGCCAACCTGGTGGGTGTTCTCGACCGTCACCAGATCGACGACGCAGACGTCGTAAGGGTCCGGCTGCAGCGCCGCGGTCACCTGCGCGGCGGTCAGCAAGCCCCGGCTGGCCGCAGCCACGTACTGGAAAGCGATCCCAGACAGTGCCGCGGCGGAGTTCGCCTCGGTCCGGCCGGCGTGCGCGCTCGCCTCGCAGACGGCGAAGTGGCCGGACCGGACATAGGCGTGCAGCGCCACCTGATTGCACATCGTGCCGGTCGGCAGGTAGACCGCTGCTTGTTTACCGGTCAGCTCGGCCGCGCGGTCTTGCAGCCGGTTGACCGTGGGGTCGTCGCCGTACCAGTCGTCGCCGACCGTGGCGGTGGCCATGGCCTGCCTCATCCGGTCCGACGGCTGGCTGACCGTGTCGGACCGAAGGTCAATGCGCCCATCCATGCGAGTCCCTTCCAGGGATTAGCTGCCGGTACCTGCCAGCAGCGGCTTACTGGACGGCGCCGGGCCCGGCCCGGCCAGCTGGTCGGCACGCAGCCGCCGGATGTCACGCGGGATCAGCGCGAGCGCTGACGCGAGCACAATCAGCCCTGCGGCCCAGTACTGGGTCACCGACACACCCGCCCACGCCGCCACCGGCCCGGCAATGACGGCACCGACCGGCATTGCCATGACCGAGCCGAGCGCGTCATAAGACGACACCCTGGCCAGCTTGTCGGCAGGTATGTTCCTCGCCAGCGCCACCGTCCACTGGATCATCATGATCTCCATCGCGATACCGAGGGCGAACGAGGCCAGGCAGATGGCCGGCAGGGGCCACAGCATGGCGAGTGACAACGGCGAGATCGCGATGCTGCCGCCGATCAGCACGACGAACCGCATCGGACGGCGCGGGCTGAATCGCAGCGACACCAGGCCGCCAGTGATCAAGCCGAGCGATTCCGCTCCGGTGATGGCTCCCCAGGCCGCCGGACCGCCCAGATGCGTCCGCGCGACCGCAGGTCCGAGCACACTGAACGCTCCGTACCACGCCATCAGCACGACCGAGAACTGGGCCACGATCACCCAGAGCCAGGTGTGGCTGCGAAACTCCGACCAGCCTTCCCGTAGTTCCCGCAGCATCGAAGCCTCGCCGGCCCGGTCATGACCGCGCACTTTGATGGCGAGCAAGAGCGGAACGGTGCCGAGCAGTCCGATGCCGCAGATCGCCAGTGCCCAGCCAGGCCCGTTCCGGCCGATAGCAGCGATGAACAGCCCGGCCAGCACGGCACCGCCCATCTGGGCTGCGTTCATCGCGAGCCTGGAAATGGCGCTGGCTTCCTGGAGCAGGGCCGGCGGGACGAGGCGCGGAACCAGCGCCTGAGAGGCCGGGTAGAAGACGGCCATGCCGGTCCCGGTCAGGCCTTCCAGCGCGATCATCTGCCACAGTGGTGGATGACCCGTCAGCACCAGGATGCCGAATGTGCCTTCGCCCGCGGCCATCATGATGTTGGCGGCGATAATCACCTTCTGCGGAGCGATCCGGTCCGCGATAACGCCGCCGACCAGCAGGAAAACGAGAGACGGCGCAATTTGCGCGGCCAGCACGTACGACAGTTTGGCCGTGGAGCCGTGCGTCTGGTCCAGCACCGCGAATGAGACGCCGACCAGTGAGAACGCGAACGAGCCAGGCGCTAGCACCCGGTCGGCCAGCAGCAGCCTGAAGTCACGGATCCGCAGAACTGGCAGCCGGCCCGTGACCACGGCGAAACCGCGCCTGATGGCACGCGCGAGCATGACGAATATCCGTTCTTATTTCGAGGGCTGATCTTCAGCCTACCCAACGGTCCCGGCCGGCCGGAACTGAGTTTCCCGCTGGTCGCGGCACCTTCGCGAGTCCGGGCGAGCGGGACCGCGCTGCAGTTGACCAGGGGACTGCGGCCCGGCATGATCGCCACTGCCAGGCAGGTACCCCGGCGGCAACCGCCCGGGCCAGCAATGGCACGCTCAGGAATACCGCACAGTTCCGCCGGGTTTGGGGCCGTGCGGACGTGAGCTAGCAAGAGGAGCTGATGGTCAGTTGAGCATCCTGGGCACCAGGGTTTTGCGGACAGAGGATCCCCGTTTCCTCACGAGCGGCGGCGTCTACACCGAGGATGTCGTGGACGAGCGCCTCGAAGGCGCGTGCCATGCGTTCTTCGTCCGGTCGCCCCTGGCGCACGCGAGGATCAACAGCGTGGACCTGTCCGCGGCGCTGGAGGCGCCCGGCGTGATTGCCGCTTACAGCGGCGCGGACCTGGCCGAGCTGCCAGTCATACCGCCATCGGCAGCCGGGCTCATGAACGTGGAGATGACCCAGCGGCTGCTGGCCACCGACAAGGTGCGCTTTGTCGGCGAGCCGGTCGCGGTAGTTGTGACCGAGGAGCCCTACCAGGGCGAGGACGCCGTCGAGCTGGTCGTGGTCGACTACGATCCGCTGCCCGCGGTACTCGGATTCGACCCGGACGACAGCTCGCTTCTGTTCGAGGCGGCCGGGACGAACGTCGCCGGTAACTGGGGTGAGGCGTCCTCGCTGAAGCCGGATCTGTTCGACGGCTGCGAGGTCGTCGTTACTCACACCATCATTAACCAGCGGGTCGCGCCCGCTCCGATGGAGACACGCGCCGCGGCGGCCGTCTGGGGCGATGATGGACGACTGACCGCCTGGGTGCCTAATCAGGGCGCGCAGGGCACTCGTGATTCGCTCGTGACCCTGCTCGGCCTGGAAGCCGGGCAGGTCCGCGTCATCACGCCGGATGTCGGCGGCGCGTTCGGCGCCAAGTTCGGCGCAGACCCGGAGCACGCGGTGGTGGCCTGGGTGTCGCGACAGCTCGGACGGCCAACCAGGTGGACGGAGACCAGGTACGAAAACCTGATAGCGATGACCCACGGCCGTGCCCAGCAGCACACGATCACGATCGGCGGCAGCCGAGATGGCGATGTGCAGGCCTACCGGCTCGAGATCATCCAGGATTGCGGCGCCTACCCGAAGATCGGCGCCCTGCTGCCGTTCCTCACCATCTTGATGACGATCGGGCCGTACGCCATCCCCAAGGCCGAGGCGATTGCGAAGGTCGTCGTCACCAGCACCACGCCGATAGGCGCTTACCGCGGGGCCGGCCGGCCCGAGGCGACGGCCGCGCTTGAGCGGGCCATGGACCTGTTCGCCACCGAGATCGGTGTAGATCCAGCCGACGTGCGTCGCAAGAACCTGCTCCCCCCGTTCACCGAGCCGCATCGGACTGCGTTCGGCGCGCTTTACGACTCCGGCAACTATGTCGCTGCGCTCGACAAGGCGCTTGACGCGGCCGGCTACGCCGACCTGCGCAAGGAGCAGGCCGCGCGCCGAGCCAGCGGTGACGTCCGCCAGCTCGGCATCGGGGTCGCCAGCTACGTTGAGATAACCGGCATGGGCGACGGAGAAGAGTCGCCGCCTGAGGAGAACGCCACCGTCGAGGTGCATCCCGACGGGACGGCCACGATTCTCACCGGCACGTCACCGCACGGCCAGGGTCACGCCACCGCCTGGGCGATGCTGGCCAGCGACGAGCTGGGCATCCCGGTCGACAAGATCACGCTGCAGTGGGGCGACACCGATCTGATCCCCGTGGGCGGCGGCACCGGCGGATCGCGCAGCCTCCAGCACGGCGGCGCTGCCGTACAGCAGGCGTCGAAGGAGCTCATCGAGATCGCGCGGCTGCGGGCCGCGGCTGAGCTCGAAGCAAACGCGGCCGACCTGGTCTTCGATAAGGACCGTAGCGCGTTCGCGGTCGCGGGTGACCCCGAGGCGTCGGTCCCGCTCACTCAGCTGGCGGAGAACGAGCGGCTGCTCATCAGGACGGTCTTTACCGCACCCGGCGCCACCTTCCCGTTCGGCACCCACGTGGCCGTGGTCGAAGTCGACACCGAGACTGGCAAGCCAACGTTGACCAGAGTCATCACAGTGGACGACGCGGGCCGGGTGCTTAACCCGCTACTGGCCGAGGGCCAGCGGCATGGCGGCATCGCCCAGGGCGCGGCGCAGGCATTCCTGGAGGAGGTCGTGTATGACGCCGACGGGAACCCGCTGACGACCAGCTTCGCCGACTACCCCTTCCTGTCGGCCACTGAGGTACCCAGCTTCGAGCTCGCGGACATGGCCACGCCGACCAGTTATAACCCGCTCGGCGCTAAGGGCATCGGCGAGGCTGGCACCATCGGCGCGACCCCGGCTGTGCAGAACGCGATCATCGACGCCGTCGCGCATTTCGGCGTCCGGCACATCGACCTGCCTGCCACCTCCCGCCGGGTCTGGCAGGCCATCCAGCAGGCATCGGCGACCACCAGCGAATCGGAGCGCGCATGACGCATATCGAGCTCACCGTCAACGGCGAGAAGCGATCCGGCGAAGTCGAACCGCGCCTGCTGCTCGTCCACTACCTGCGCGAGATGCTGGGGCTGCGGGCCGCCAACGTCGGTTGCGATACAACCTCATGCGGCGCGTGCACCGTGCTGCTGAACGGCAAGTCGGTCAAGTCCTGCACCGTGCTCGCCGTGCAGGCCGAGGGCCAGGAAGTGACCACCGCCGAGGGACTGTCGCGGGACGGCGAGCTGCATCCGATGCAGGCCGCGTTCCGCCAGAATCACGGCCTGCAATGCGGTTTCTGCACGCCGGGCATGGTGATGGCAGCCATCGGGCTGCTCGCGGAGAATCCGGACCCGACCGAGGAGCAGGTGCGCCTCGGCTTGGAGGGCAACCTGTGCCGGTGCACTGGTTATCACAACATCGTGCGCAGCGTACTGGCTGCTGCGCAGGCACAGCAGGCGCTGTCCGACACCGAGGTGAGTGCATGATCCCCGCGCCATTCGAGTACCTCGCGGCCGAATCCCCTGCGCACGCGCTCGCCCTGCTGGCTGAGTACGGCGACGACGCCAAGCTGCTGGCAGGCGGCCACTCGCTGCTGCCGATGATGAAGCTGCGGCTGGCTACCCCGGCCGTGCTGGTCGACATCGGGCGGCTCGACGAGCTCGCGGGCGTCTCCCTGACTGGCGGCGAGCTAGTAATCGGGGCCACCACCCGGCACGCGGACCTGGCCGCTTCTGAGCTGGTCCAGGCGCAAGCGCCACTGCTCGCTTACGCGGCTGCGCAGGTGGGCGACCCGCAGATCCGCCATCGCGGCACCATCGGCGGCTCGCTGTCGCACGCCGACCCCGCGGCCGACCTGCCGATGGCACTGGTGGCCCTCGGCGGCTCGGTCGAGCTGCAAGGCCCCGGCGGTACCAGGACTGTCAGCGCCGACGACTTCTTCCAGGGCTTCTTCGAGACCGCATTGCTGCCGGACGAGATGCTGACGGCCGTGCGGGTGCCGGCCCGGGCGGGGCTGCCGTGGGGTTACCAGAAGTTTGTCCGCCGGTCCAACGACTGGGCCATCGTCGGCGTTGCCGCAGTCGGCGGCCGCATCGCGCTCGCCAATATGGGCCCGACGCCGCTACGCGCGACGGCGGCGGAAGACGCGCTAGCTGGCGGCGCTAGCCCAGCGGAAGCAGCCGAGCGCGCGGCCGACGGGACTGCGCCCGGCGAGGACATGCACGCCGACCGCGAGTACCGGCGCCACCTGGCCAAGGCGCTGACCCGCCGGGCGCTGCAGCACCAGGCAGGCTGACTCTGCGAATCAACGTGGTCTCCTCGGGTATGTGCCAACTATGACCTCCGGCAACGGCCAGTCCGACGGCCCCGCCCACCGGCGCGGACACGCCCATCCAGACGGCAATTTCCACCAGGAACTGTCCGATGAGCAACTCACGACCGAGGTGGCCGAGCTGGCCGGCGAGCTCGCCGAGGCGCAGACACCGTCCCGGCGAAAGAAGCTGGCCAGCAAGATACCGGTACTGGCCAAGCGCAGCCGGGACCGATCGCTGCGCGGGCTGCAGTCCGGCCGGCAGGCCGCCAGGAAGGGTACCCAAACCGGCAGCGAGGCGGTAGCGCGACGGCTCCGGCCGGCCGGCGGCGCGGCGGCACGACGGATCCGCCCGGTGCGTGACGCCGCGGGCCGCCGCGTGCATGCCACCGGCGAATGGCTGACCGGACAGGTCCTGGAAATGGCCCCGAAGGTTCCGATCCGGAGCATGTCAACGCTGCAGGCTCAGTACCCGGGCTGTGACACTGAGCAGCTGGCGAGCCAGCTGATCACCGGCGCCGCCCGCGCCTCTGCCGGCGTAGGGGCGGCGGTCGGCGTAGCCGCTGCGGTGCCGTTCCTGCCCACCGCTCCGGTGGAACTGACGGTGGAGACCCTGGCGCTGGTCGCTATCGAGCTCAAGCTGATCGCCGAACTGCACGAGGTTTACGGCGTGACAGTCCCCGGCTCGGCACCTGAGCGGATGATCGCCTACGTTGGCGCCTGGACGAACCGTCGCGGCGTCCGCATCACCAGTGGTGGCCTCGCCCTGGTGATGGGCTCGCAGCTGCGGCGCAAACTGGAGCGGCGGCTCATCGCCCGCGCAGGCAAGAGCATGCTGTCGCTCGCGCCGCTGCTCACCGGGGCGGTAGCCGGAGCGATGATCGACCATCGCGAGACCCGGCGTCTTGGCACCCTAGTACGCGACGACCTGCGCAAGCGCGGCACCGAGCGCCCCTCCATCGCCGAGTAGGCCGCGATCGCCGAGTAGCCCGCGCGTACCGGGTCGGCCAGGCCTTGCCCGGCTAGATCGCGGCTAGTTCCTCGGCCAGGTCATCCAGGCCTAGCGCGCCGAGCGACAGCGCGGCCATGTGCCAGGCCTTGAGGTCAAATTCCTCGCCGCGACCGGCCCGCGCCGACTTGGCTGCATCCCGTCCGGCCAGCCAGGCGCGCTCCCCCAGCTTGTAACTGATCGCCTGGCCAGGGCCGCTCAGGTAGCGGACAACCTCGCTTTCCAGGAAGTCGCGCTCGCGCCCGCTGTGCGCCGCGAAGAACTCCAGCGCCAGTTCCGGCGACCACCGCTGGCCGGCGCCAGCCTGCCAGTCGGCCGCGACCTCCAGTTGCAGGTGCATGCCAATGTCGATGATGACCCGGATGGCCCGCATCAACTGCGCGTCCAGGTAGCCCATCCGCGCACCCGGTGCCTCAAGGTAGCCAAGCTCGTCCATCAGCCGCTCCGCATACAGCGCCCAGCCTTCTGAGCATGCGCTCACGCCGCCAACGCTGGTCTGGTAAAGCGAGAGCTGAGACGACAGGTAACGCCACTGCGCAATCTGGAGATGATGACCCGGCACGCCCTCGTGGTACCAGGTGCTGATCAGGTTCCACACCGGGAACCTGGTCTTGCCTAGCGTCGGCAGCCAAGTACGTCCCGGCCTGGAGAAGTCCTTGGACGGCCCGGTGTAGTACGGCGCCGCCGCGCTCCCGGGCGGCGCGATCCGGGCTTCGACTACCTTGATCGGATCAGCCAGGTCGAAATGAGTGCCCGCCAGATTCGATATGGCCGAGTCCATCATCTGCTGCAGCCAGTCCCGGATGTGCTCAACGCCGTCGACGGCCTCGCTGTGCTCGTCGAGGTGCCGCATCGCCTCGACCGGGTTCGCACCAGGCAGGATCCGGTCAGCCTCGGCGTTCATCTCCGCCAGGATCTGCCGGAACTGCGACCAGCCCCAGTCGTATGCCTCGCTGAGGTCCAGGTTGGTCCCGTTCCAGCGCCGCGCGCCCGCCTGATAGCGCGCCGCGCCCACGCCGTCCGGGGTGCCGGCGGCGGCAGGCAGGTAGTCCGACCGGAGCCAGTCGCGCAGCGCCGCTACCGCAGCGTCGGCGGCGGCACTCGCTGCCGCGAGGTCGGCGTGCAGCGAGGCAGGAGCGTCAGCCGGCGCGCCCGCGGCGAAATCGCCAAACCAGCCCCGGCCACCGCCGGTGGCCAGCCAGTCCGTGAATTGGCCGGCAACCGTCTCGACCTGCCGTGGCGCCGCGAACAGGCCGCGCCGGGCACCTTCGGCCAGCGACGCCTGGTACTGGCCGAACGCGGCCGGCACGCAGCCGATCCGGCGCGCGATGGTAGCCCAGTCGTCCGGCGTCGCTGTCGGCATGAGCAGGAATGTGCCGCGGACGGCCTGCGGCGGGCCGAAAATGTTCGACACCGCGCGCAGGTGCTCGTCGCTCGCGCTGATGGTGAGTTCGGTATCCAGACGTTCGCGCAGCAGCCGAGCGCACCTGCGCTCATCGCCATCGGCGAAACCGGCAGCCGCTGCGGTGCGCTCGACCTCGTCCAGTTTCGCCAGCGTCGCGCGGCGCAGATTGTCAACGGCCTCGCGCCCTGCCGGTGACAGATCCGGCAGCCGGTCCTGGCCGACCGGCAGGCCGAGCATGGTCGCGGTCAGCGGTTCTAGCTCGGCAAACTGCTGCACATAGTCGTCCGCGCAGGCGCGGACGGGTCGGGGGTCGTGGTTGGTCATGCAGGACATTCTGCCGCGCTGCCGCCGCCAGCAGGGAACCGGCCATCGGGACGCTAGGGTCGGCGGGGTGACCAGACGCAAGATATTGGTAACGGGATCGTCCAGGGGCATCGGCCGTGCCGTCGCCGCGGCGTTTGCAGCTGCTGGCGAGCGGGTGGCGATCCATTACCGGGACTCAGCCGGTCTCGCCGCCGAGGTACTGGCCGGGCTGCCTGGCGACGGGCATGTCCTGGTTCAGGGCGACATCGCGGATCCGCGCGCGGTCGCCGCCCTGGTGGACAGCGCTGCCGACAAGCTGGGCGGCCTGGACGTGCTGGTGAACAACGCCGCCAGCTATGGCCGCCGCGGGCATTCCGTAGCCGATGTGTCCTACCAGCAGTGGCAGGAAGCCTGGCAGGCCATCATCGGCCTGAACCTGATTGGCGCCGCGAACGTCACCTGGTGCGCAGTGCAGCACATGATCGCGGCCGGTGGCGGCCAGATCGTCAACGTGTCGTCTCGCGGCGCGTTCCGTGGCGAACCAGGCCAGCCCGCCTACGGCGCAAGCAAGGCGGGCCTGAACGCGCTCGGCCAGTCCCTGGCCGTCGCACTCGCGCCGTACAACATCACGGTGTCCGCGGTCGCACCCGGCTTCGTGCAGACCGACATGGCTGCGGAGCACCTGCAGGGCGCGGCCGGCGACTCCATCCGCGCCCAGAGTCCATTCGGCCGGGTCGCGACGCCCGAGGAGATCGCTGCTGCCGTAGTGTTCCTGGCCTCGCCCGCGGCGCGGTGGGCCAGCGGCGCGATACTCGACCTGAACGGCGCCTCCTACTTGCGGACCTGAGGGACATGCAGACGACAACCTTCGAGGTACACACCGGCGGCAGGCCGGTCGTGCAGGACATCACCGGCCAGTGCGACCGGTTCGCGCGCGCGGCCTCGGCAGGCGGCGACGGGCTGCTGCACGTGTTCGTGCCGCACGCCACCGCCGGCCTGGCAATCCTGGAACTGGGCGCGGGCAGTGATCACGATCTGCTGGCGGTCCTGTCCGAGCTGCTGCCCGAAGACGACCGCTGGCGGCACGCGCACGGTTCCAGCGGCCATGGCCGGTCGCATGTGCTGCCGGCGATGGTCCCGCCTTACGCCACGGTGCCCGTTGTTGGCGGCCGCCTTGCTCTTGGGACCTGGCAATCGATCGCGCTGGTGGACCTGAACCGGGACAACCCCGACCGCCAGATCCGGCTGTCATTCCTCGGGTAGGGAGCCGCCGTGCCAGCACCGGATTCGATCGAGGTGCTGGCCGCGGCCTGCGTTGCCTGACGCTGGAGACCGGCGCGGCCAACCAGCCCGCCCGATCGTTCTACGCCGCACTCGGCTACCTGACGGAAGATGTCCGGCTCACCAAGGACATCAGGAAGGTGGCTGGCTAGCCTCGGCCGGCGGCTGATCGAAGCCGCAGTACTTGCACCGGCTCGCGGCCAGCGGCAGGTCCGCGGATAGGCAAGCCGGGCATGTCTTTACCGGCGCGGGAGCACCGAACACGACGATGCCGCGGCGGGCGGACACCGCCTTGTACGGCAGCACGATGACAAAGTAGACGACCATCATGAAGATGATGAAGTAGATCAGCGCGGATATGAACGTGCCGATATTGAGGAACGTGCTCTTGTTGCCCGGCGCGCCTAGCTGCCAGCCGAGCCCGACCGAGTTCGATCCTTCCGCCCGCGCGATGATCGGGTCGATCACCTCGGTAGTGAAGGCGCTGATCAGCGTGCTGAACGCGAGCGCCACGATCAGGCCGACCGCGATGACGATCACATCGCCGCGCAACAGGAAGTTCTTGAAGCCCTTCATGACCCATCTCCGTTCTGCACGCCAGTTGTGTCTGGCCGCATGTGACATGATCCGCTCAGAAAGCTACCGGGAGAAGGTGCCAGATGGACGTCCGTGAGGCGCTATATACGACCAGGGCGATGCGGCGAGTCAGGCCAGATCCCATCCCGGAGGCCGTGCAGGCGCGCATCCTGGACGCCGCGATCCGGGCTCCCAGCGGCGGGAACGCGCAAAGCTGGCGGTTCCTGCTGGTCGATGATGCCGCAGTCAAGGCGAAGCTGGGACCGCTTTACCGGGACGCGATCGGCAGGCTCTGGGAGACCGCCTACCGCGAGCGCCTCGACGTCGCCCGGTCCAGGCCCGACGACCCCGACAGCGCGTCACTGCTCCGGGTTCAGTCCTCGGCCCAGTACCTCGCCGATCATTTCGAGGACGTGCCTCTCTTCCTGATCACATTCTCCCGCGGCGACATGACTGGCGGGTCGATCTACCCGGCCGTGTGGAGCGCGCAACTAGCTGCCCGCGCCGAGGGCGTGGGCAGTGCGCTGACTTCGGTCCTGGGCATCTTCCACGGCGAGGAGGCCGACCAGATCCTGGGCGTACCTGCCGGGAAGGGCTGGCAGATGGCCTGTTGCGTGTCTTTCGGCTACCCCACCGGACGCTGGGGCGTGGCGCCCCGGCGGCCAGTGCATGAAGTCGCTTACCGCAATGCATGGGGCAACGACATCGGTTTCGAAGTACCCGGACCGCTATGGTCGCCGGATGGCAGCTGAGGATGACGCCCAGCTCGACGGCCCGCCCGGCGAGCGGCGGCGCTGGCGCAGTAACCTGCTGCTGGCCTGCCTCGTACTGGCCGCGGTTGGCCTGCTCATCGTCAGGAGTGGCAACGGCACGGCGCACCCGACCGACTGGCGCAGCTCACCGGCACCGCGTGGGGCCGCCGGTCCAGCGTCCCACGGTGCGCACCGTCGGCCATCGGCTGCTGGGCGTCACCGCTGGCTGGGAGTTGTTCGCCCGGGGACCGGCGGATCTGATAGCTGTACAGCTCGCCCGTGGCCGCATCACGTCGACGGCAGTGCCGCAGCTAGCGACTGGCAATCCGATCGTGTCCTTTCTGATCGGGCCGCACGAGGCCATCGTCCGGTCGGCGGACCTCGTACCCGACTACGTGATCCCAGACGGCGGCGCCGCACGCCAGCTCACCGGCCCGCTTGCGGGCATCGGGCCGCTGATTCCCGGACCAGATCCGGGCCATGCTTGGATCATGTCGGGGACCGCAGCGCAGCCGTCACTGTCGCTGCTGGGCCTGAACGGCAAGCCGACCGGGACGTTCATTCGGATCCCGCAAGGCGGCGATCAACTGCCAACCACGGCCATGCCGGACGGACGTGGCTACGTTCTGATGCTGGGCAGCGCGAACGACCTTTACGATGCCGGGCCGACCTGGGCCCGCCCGGTCGGCGGAGTCGTGGTCGCAACCGGGCCCAACCCGCTGGCTGATTGTCGGGTGCTACCGGCACTGCCACAACGAGGTGATCGACCCGGCCACTGGTGCCAGGCGGCAGCTGGCCGGACCACCACTGCCTGGCCCGTATGGCTTGTACAACCAGGGTTTCCCGCCGCTCGGCGTCGTGTCGCCAGACGGCTCGACCGCCGCGGTGCCAATAGCAGACAACTACGGCAACACTACGGTGCACCTGATCAATCTGACCACAGGCGCCGGTCACGCCATCGCCGTTCGGCTGAGCGCCAACCCCAGCAACGAATCAATGGCCTGGTCACCGGACGGCAACTGGCTGTTCGTCGCCGCCAGCGGCGGTCGACTCGTCGCGGTGAACGCTCACAACAGGCACGTCCAGAGCCTCGGTATTACCCTCCCCTACGTCACGCAGGTGGCCATCCGAGATGCGCCGGGATAGCGATCGCCGGGGTCTGTCGACGTTGTTGCTGGCGTGTCTCGTCGG
Organism: uncultured Actinomycetota bacterium; assembly: GCA_963787665.1. Lineage (GTDB taxonomy): Bacteria > Actinomycetota > Actinomycetes > Streptosporangiales > Streptosporangiaceae > JAJYUU01. The sequence goes on along the minus strand of CAWBDZ010000009.1, from coordinate 479,126 downwards.
CGGCGCGATTTTCGCTCTCATCCATCAGTCGGGCCTGGCACTCCACGCCTCCGGTGCCGACACCTGCGCCGTCGCCGCCGCCTCCCGTCAAGGTCACCGACGTCGGCCACCCGCTGCTCGGCGTTACCGCGGACTGGCAGCTATTCGGCCTGTCGGCGGACAGCGTGGTAGCGATACGGCTGAATGCTGGCCAGATCACCCGAACCTTCCTGCCGCAGCAGGAAGGCAGCGGACCCGTTTCCTTCATCGTTGGTCCGCGCCAGGCGATCGTCAGGCCGCTCGACAACGTTCCCGGCTACCTGGTTCCGGACGGCCGGCCAGCGCGCCAGCTCACCGGCATGCTCGCGAGCGGAAGCCTGCTGCTGCCCGGCCCGGATCCGGCACAGGAGTGGGTGGTCAGCGGCAAGCGGCGGCGCATTGCCGCTGGTGGGAGCAGATGGCCGGGCGGCCGGCGTGCAGGTCACCCTGCCACCACACTGGGCCCCGCAATCAGCAATGGCTGACGGCCGGGGCGGGCTGCTGGTGTTCGGCAACAATGGCCAGCAGTACGACGCGGCACCGGGCCGGTTGCGGCGCGTCGGCGCATTGCTGGTAGCCACCGGCCCGACGCGATGGCTCGGCTTGGCCTGCCATGACGGACATTGCCGCAATGTCGTGATCGACGTCAGCACCGGTGCGCGGCGAGTCCTGCCTGGCCCGCCAGTCAGCATCGTGACCTGGCCCTGGCCGTGGCAGCCGGGTGTGGTGGCGCCTGACGGCACAGCCGCGGCGGTGATCGAAGCCGGGCGCTACGGACATGTCATGCTCAGATTCATTGATCTGGTTTCGGGCGCCGTTACCACCATCGACACGCCGGTAAACCAGACAACCTCGAGCTCGATGCTGGCCTGGTCGCCGGACAGCCGTTGGCTGTTCGTTGCAGGTAGCGGCGGCAAACTTGTGGCTGTCGATGCGGACAGTCACCAGGTCCGCGGCCTCGGGATTCCGCTTCCCGCCCTCACCCAAATCGCCATCCGTGCCGCGCCAAGGTGACGCGACCGGCAGTTTGGCGATGTCTGGCCATGTCCAGTCGCAATTCGTGTGGGATAGATCACGCCGCGCGACGTCGACGTTGATAGGCTCGTGGGCATGCTCTTGGAGCGGTGGCTAGTAAGCCGCAGAGCTTCGAAGGAGTTGGACTGATTTGTCTCCGAACTCCGCAGTTGGCGGGTACGGGAAGATTCGCTGGCGGCGTTTCGCCCTTATCCTGGCGCCCGCATTGGCGCTGGCGGCTGTCCTTGCTGTGCTGACCGCGCAGGCCGTGCTGGCGGTCTCGTTCAGCATCTCCGGGATTCCGTTCACCGTCACTGCTTCCCAGCTCCGGGGGCAGGGATTCGAGCAATTCGGCGTGCTGGATCACTCAATCAGAAACGTCCTGCCCGGTAACACCGAACCAGATCGTGCTGACCGCCAACGCGATCCGGTCAGCAACTCTGAGTCACTTGTGCCAGAGCGTTCAGCTGGGCGGCCTCGCGCTGCGGATCACCGCCGGCGGCGGTAACCAGCCGGTCACGGCTAGTGACCTTGTGGTCGACGCTGACCGGCTCAGCGGCAACGCCCGGTTCAACCACGTCACCATCGGCCAGGACGCCAGCACGCTCACGCAGGTACCCGGGGTCAGGGGCCCGGTTGGCGACTTCTCGCTGGCGGCGTCGTCGATAACGATCAATCACCTGCGCCAGCATGCGTATGCGACCACGGCCGGTACCTTCACGCTGCCGGGATTCAGTCTCAGCTTCGGCCGTTCCTGCTGACCGTTGACTGCTTCCGGGGTAGGCGCCGGGCCGGACGGAAGGTCCGGCCAGGCCGCCGCACAAGCCGGGCCGGTCAGGCGGGCACTGTTCGCCTTCCGTCGGTGGCGGCGCACGCGGCCGTTCTGGGGCGGGCTGCTTGTCATCCTGGGCGGCGCAGAGATCCTCCTGTCCGAGCGGGCGCCCCTTCCGATCGTCATTCACATTGGACTGCAGGGCCTTGCGGGCTACCTGGTCCCGGTGATTCTTGTCCTGTGCGGGTTCCTGCTCTTGTTTCATCCGGTCCAGCAGACGTTCTACGCAATTCTCGCGATACTGCTTTCGCTCGGCTCGTGGATCACCTCTAATCTGGGTGGATTCTTCGTCGGCATGCTGCTGGGGCTGATCGGCGGCAGCATGGCGTTCGCCTGGGTCAGGGGCACGCGTCCAGGGCCAGCGCCGCCCGTGCCCAGGGAGCGGCCAGCCAAGCCGCCATCGGAAGGCCTGAGCCTGATACTGCCCGACACCGACCCGGGAGCACGAGCTGACGACGGTGCGAGCACGGGCCGCGCGCCGGCGGGAGAGCGCGGATGGCGACGCGCCGCGCGGCGGCGGGCGGCACCGCGCTTGCGCCGATGAGGATGCTCGGGGCAGCGCGCTGCTGACGATCTCCGCGATACCGGCAGTGCTGGTCGTGCTGTTCGCGCTCCCGCGCCAGTTACCGCCGGGTGGCTTGTCGCCAGCAGGCTACGGCCGCGAGCTGGCACCGAGTCCGGCGGCGCCGACGCCGTCGTTAGCCGCGACCCCCACGCCAAGCCAGACTCCATCGTTAACCGCGACCCCGACCGCTAGCACAACCTCAACTCCGACGGCAGGCAACTCCGACACCGACCGCCACGCCGACACCGACGGCCACGCCGACGCCGACGGCCACACCGCGACGGCCGAGCAAGAGCCCGACCCCGGCGCCCTCGCATCGGCCGCGGCGACGGCATATCCGGGCCAGACCTTCCGCGCTAATGGCCCCGGTCGTCATGTCCACCATCGCAGCTCAGTCACTCGCATTCACCGAGGTTTCGTTCGACGGTGTCGCCAGCCTGCGGACCGCGCAAGGGCGCGTGCCGATGCTGAAGTTCAGCATGAACTCCATGACATTCGCCGGGGGCGCCACGCTGACCGTGAAGCGGCACAAAGTGTCGGTCGTCACGACGGGGCCATCTTTCGGCTTTGCCGGCCACGTCGTGCTCTATACGACGAAGCTCTCGGGCGAACTGAACGGCGTCAAAGTGACCTTCACGCCGAAGAGCCCGCCGTTGCATCTGCATCCGCAACCTGCTGTTCACCGGCGTGGTCCTCAATCGGCCCTATGCGATCTCGGACTCCCTGCAGGCCATTGGCCTGACAATCGCGGGCATTTGAGCGCTGGGCATCGACATCTGAGCGGAAAGAGGTGAATCTAACTGGGCAAATCGTACATACCGTGAACCAGCGAGTCAGCGCGACCCGCCAAATCTTTTCAGGAAGGAACAGACAGATGCGCAAATTGCTGCTCCCGGCAGCCGCAGCCCTAGCCTTGCTGGCCATCCCGCCGATGACGGCCGTGTCCGCGGCACCGACTGTGTCCGCGGCACCGGCCGTGCCCGCGGCACCGCACAGCGTGCTGACCATCAAGAAGGTCGGCGGTCCCAACGTGAAGAAGAACGCGATCCTGAAGGCCAGCCTGGAGGCCAAGAGCACCGCCAAATTCTTGACCGGCAGCAGCGGGCGTCACGTGCAAGAAGGTGACGTTCACCGACAAAGTCGTCAAGAACCCGACAAAGCCTGGGACTGCCATCGAGAAACTTCTCAAGCAGACCTTTAGCCAGTTGCAGTGTCAAAGGCATCCCAGGGGCGACCGGAGTTAAGAGCGTCAAACTCAACAAGCTCCCCTACACAACGACGATCAAAGACTCCAAGGGAAACCCGGTGACGGTGTTCAAGACGAATACCACCATCACCCTTATCACCACGCTCGGATCCATCTCCTGTACATACACGGCGACCACGACCAAAGGAAGCGCCTCGAACAAGTCGCAAACCATTAGCTTCAGCAAGCAGAAGTTCAAGATCTCGTCCGGTGCACACGTATGCCCGAAGACCGGCACGTTCTCGGCGACGTTCGGCCCGGTGCGGGACACCAGCGTTACAGGCAGCCCGCACGTTTTCGTGAACTGACCAGCGCGTGGCGATCGGGCCGATGGGCAATTCGCCACAAGCTAGCAATGGCGGCGTGCTAGTTAGTGCCCCAGGCGCCTTGAGTGGCGCCTGGGGCACCACGCACAGTGGATACGTAAGGTGTGGTTGGGTTCCCCGCGGGGCAGGAAAAGGGCGTGGGGCTGGCCTACGAACGCATTGGGTCGGGCGAACCACTGGTGCTTTTGCACGGGATCGGGCATCGGCGCCAGGCGTGGGGCGCAGTAGCAGACTGCCTTGCCCCGCAACGTCAGCTGATCCTGGTCGACCTGCCCGGACATGGTGAGTCGCCACCGCTGAAAGCCGCCGGGCGGTCGGTACCCGAAGCCCTGGTGCGAGAGATCACCGGCTTCCTCGATCAGCTCGGGCTCAGCCGCCCCAACCTGGCAGGGAGCTCGCTAGGCGGCCGGATTGCACTCGAGGCGGCCGCACGCGGGCGAGCCGGAAGCGTTACCGCAATTGCCCCGGCCGGGTTCTGGACAAGCAGGCACGAGCTGGCGTATGCGAAGGCAGTCTGCAAGGTCATGCAGGTGGCGGGAACGCTGGCCGAACCACTGCGACCGGCGCTGTCCCGTAGCACCGCTGGCAGAGCACTGATCTATGCCGCCATTGTCAGCCACCCCTCCAGGGTCACGCCCGAGCAAGCCAGTGGCGACATGGCCGCCTTCCTGGCTGCCCGCAGCGCAGTAGATGCGATCTTGGCTTCGGCGCTGCCGTACACCGGCACCATCCCCGCAGACGTGCCGGTGACCATTGCCTGGGGTACCCAGGATCACCTGCTCTGGCCGCGTCAGGCTCAGGTAGCCAAAGCGCGGCTGCCTCAAGCCAGGCTGGTTATGTTGCCTGGCTGCGGACACGTACCGATGACAGACAACCCGCGGCTCGTGGCTGATGTCCTGCTGGCCGGCAGTCCGCCATCAGCACTACGGCCACGACACCGGGCTACCGCCACGTTAACGGCTTGCTGCGCGCCCAGACCGGTACCCGCACGACGAGCGCGGCAGGCTGAAGGCTCACCGTCAGCGAATCGCCCGGCGGCAGGACCTCGCCGTCGACCTGCCTGGGCAGCTGAGTGTCCGCGACCACCTCGACACGGCGAGCGCGCAGCCGCACTAGCTGGCTGTCGTCGCGGCGGCTCGAGGCGATGACGCGGTAACCGACTGCCGCCCAGCCAACCGGCCCGGCCGGCGCGAGGATAGCCACGTCCAGCATTCCGTCGTCGAGTTGCGCGTCCGGCATGATCGGGAATCCGCCCGGCAGCAGGCCGCAGTTCCCCACCGCTATCGACCTGGCTGGCCCGATAAGCGGCGCGCTGCCGTCGAGCCGCACGCTGAAAGTGGCAGGACGCCGATGCAGCTGGCCGACGGCCGCCGCCGCGTAAGCCGGCCAGCCGAGCAGCTGTTTGGCGGCGGCCGGCGTCGCGCCGACGATGGCGGCATCCAGGCCGATGCCGGCCATCGCCGCGAACGTCATGTCCTCGGCTGCCGCCAGGTCAATCCGGCGGTCCTGGCCACCGAACGCCACGGTGACCGCCGGGTCAAGGCGGCCAGGCAGTCCCAGCGCCAAGGCCACCAGATTCGCCGAGCCGGCCGGCACGATCGCCAGCGGAACGCCGGTGCCGCCCAGCACCTGAGCGCAGGCCCGTACAGTCCCGTCGCCGCCCACTGCGACCACGAGTGCGGCGCCAAGCTCCAGCGCCTGGCGGGCCGGCCCGAATCCAGGGTCGGCGGCGGACGTCGGCAGCAATACCGGCTCGGCCCAGCCATAGCTGGCCGCCGCTCGCAGGCACACCTGTCGCAGCCGCCGCAAGTCGCGCATGCGCGCGCCGTTGACGACCACCACCGCGAGCCTGCCCACCCACCCATCATGTGCGGCGGCGGTGATCGCCGCTAGCGGAGGATGGTGCCCAGAAGCTGCTGCGCCTCGGACTGAATACGGGCCAGGTGCCCCGGGCCGCGGAACGACTCCGCGTACAGCTTGTAGACGTCTTCGGTGCCCGACGGCCTGGCCGCGAACCAGCCGGACTCTGTCACGACCTTGATCCCGCCAAGCGGTTCGCCGTTCCCCGGCGCGTTGGTAAGCCGGGCTACCACCGGTTCGCCAGCCAGCTCAGCCGCGCCGAACTGGTCGGGCGAGAGCTTCCCCAGAACCGCCTTCTGCTCGCGGTCGGCTGGCGCATCGATACGGGCATAAGCCGGGTTGCCCAGCCGCTCGGTGATCGACCGGTATTGCTCACTGGGCGTGCTGCCAGTCACCGCGATGATTTCCGCAGCCAACAGGTCGAGGATGATGCCGTCCTTATCGGTGGTCCAGACCCGGCCGTCACGTTGCAGGAACGAGGCGCCTGCGCTCTCCTCGCCACCGAAGGCGACGCTGCCATCCAGCAAACCAGGCACGAACCACTTGAAGCCGACTGGCACCTCGTCCAATTGGCGGCCGCAGTCGTCGGCGACCCGGTCGATGATGGCGGAGCTGACCATGGTCTTGCCGACCGCGGCCGCGGCGGGCCAGCCCTCGCGGTGGCGGAACAGGTAGTCGATCGCCGCGGCCAGGAAGTGGTTCGGGTTCATCAATCCTGCGTCCGGTGTGACAATGCCGTGCCGGTCGGCGTCGGTGTCGTTCCCCGTGGACACCGCGAAATCCGCCCGGCGGCCGATCAGTGAGGCCATCGCGCTCGGCGACGAGCAGTCCATCCTGATCCGGCCGTCCCAGTCGAGCGTCATGAACCGGAACGTCTCGTCAACCAGCGGGTTCACCACGGTCAGGTCGAGCCCGTACCGGTCGGCGATCTCGCCCCAGTAGGCGACGCTGGCGCCGCCCAGCGGGTCGGCCCCGATCCGAACCCGCGCGGACCTGATCGCCTCCAGGTCCACCACGGACGGCAGCGCGGCGACGTAGTCGCCTAGGAAGTCGAGCCGGCCGGCCGCCGCCCGCGCCTTCGCCAGTGTCACCCGCCGCACCTCGCGCAGCCCTCCGGCTAGCAGCTCGTTGGCACGCTGCTGAATGACTGAGGTGATCTGGGTGCCGGCCGGGCCACCGTCTGGCGGGTTGTACTTGAAGCCGCCATCCTCCGGCGGGTTATGCGATGGCGTAACGACGATCCCATCGGCCAGCCGCGCCGTAAGCCCGTCGTTGTGCGCCAGGATGGCGCGAGAGACCGCTGGCGTGGGGGTGTAGCCATCGCGGCTGTCGATGACTACCTGCACGTCGTTGGCGACGAGCACCTCCAGCGCTGTCGCCGTGGCGGGCTGTGACAACGCGTGCGTATCCCGGCCCATCAGCAGTGGCCCGGTGACGCCCGCACCGGCGCGGTACTCGCAGATTGCCTGCGTCGTCGCGGCAATGTGGTCTTCGTTGAAGGACAGCCGCAGCGCGCTGCCCCGGTGCCCCGAGGTGCCGAAGGCCACCTGCTGCGCCGGGTCGGCCGGGTCAGGATGCTCACAGAAGTACGCAGTGACCAGCGCCGCCACGTCAACCAGGTCGCTGGCCTCGGCCGGCTTGCCCGCTCGGTCGTCCAAACTGTGCCCGCCTAACCCCAGCGACCGCCGACTCAGCGGCCGACCTTGTCCTGCACTGGCATGACGTCGGGCAGTTCGAGCGCGGCGTCGGAAAGCTCGTACCCGGCCCGCCGGGCCAAGTCGGCGTAAACGGCCGAGCAATGTGCCCGCACCACCGGCTCCAGCTGGGCAAACCGCGAGGCCTCGGCCGCGGCGATAGCGCCGCCCGCGTTGGGATTCCCGGCCGGGTCCTTAGCCAGCGGACCCTCGCGGTAGTCGAAGTAGTACTTCAGCTTCGCCTCGGTCCCGGACGGCCGTACCACGATCCGGTAGTGCTCGCTGCTCAGCTCGAGCACATCGCGGGCAGCCCGCTCGCCCTCGGTCAGCGGACCGTCGGTCCCGTCCACCAGGAAATCGTGCCGGACCAGCACCGGTTCGCCGCCCAGCGAGTCAAGCGGGCGCGCTCGCAACGAGCGCATGACCGATCTGATCGTCTCCGCGCCGTCTGCGCCGAGCAGCACCAGCGAACGGCCGTGCTCGATGTGCACGCCGGTAGCCTCGAACACCTGCATCAAGTAGTCCCACAGCGTCCAGCCCGAGCTGTCCAATAGTGAGTGCAGATGCGCGATGATGTACGCGCCCGAGGCGGCGTCCTTGTCGCGCAGGTCCGTGGTGGTCAGGTAGCCGTGGCTCTCTTCCGACGCCAGCACCAGGGTGGCCCCGTTCCCCTCCTGCTCGGCCAGGTCAAGCTGCTGGCCGATGAACTTGAACCCGATCATCAGGTCGTCGGTGACGGACACGCCGGAGCCAACCCCGGCGATGGCGCGCAGTATCCGGCTGGTGGCAACCGTGGTAATCAGCGGTCCGGACAGCCGCGGCCCGGCGGGGTCGGCGATCAGGAAATAGGCGATGATCGCGCCGATCTGATTGCCGGTCAGGTGCCGCCACGAGCCGTCGGCCAGCCGCACCTCGACGCCAAGCCGGTCCGCGTCCGGGTCGGTCGACAGCACAAGTTCGGCTCCGGACTCGGCTGCGAACTCGATCGCCGGGTCGGTGACGCCGGGAATCTCCGGGTTCGGCGACCGGAGCGGGATCGCCGCGAACGAGCCGTCCGGGTACTGGTCGCGCGGCACGTGCACCTGATAGCCGGCCTCGGTCAGGGTCTCACCCACGCTCGCCAGGCCGGTGCCGCACAGCGGCGTGTATACCAGTGGCACGCCGGACCGGATGGCCGCCGAGGATGCGCAGATCTCGGCGTCCCGGCTGGTGTACATGCTCACGTACTTCTTGTGCACATCTGCGGAAATCTCCGCGGCCGCGCCGACGTGCTCGGCGACTAGCGCCTCGATGCGCGGGTCGAGCGTCACCTGCTCGACCGCCCGGGCCAGGTTCGCGTCGTCAGGCGGGCAGTACTGGCCACCGGTCGGCGTGTAGACCTTGAAGCCGTTGTCGTCAGGGTGGTTGTGCGAGGCCGATACGTTCAGCCCGCCGGCTGCGTCCAGTTCCCTGATCGCGAACGACAACTCTGGCGTCGGCATGTAGCCGTTCGGGTCGGCCGGCGCGGGCATGCAGGTCTGGACGCCGTAGATCGCGTAAATCTGGCAGGCGAGTTGTGCCAGACTGCGCGCACTGGTGCCTAGCAGCGACCAGTTATCCCCCATGAAACTAAGTGTCTTGCTGATGTCGGTGAACACCCGGGTGTCGTTCGCCACCACCACGCCCAGGCCAGTGCGCCCGGCTGTCTCGCGGAGGAACTCACAGTGCCCGGCCACGGTGAGCGCCAGGGTCCGCGGATTGATCCGGTTCGGCCCGATGCCGACCCGCCCGCGCCGACCGCCGGTCCCGAACGGGATATCGCACCGGAACGAGTCGACGATTAGCCCGGCCGGCGCCAGCGCTGCGAACCGCCTGAGCTCGGCGCTATCGACAAACGGCTGATCAGCGCTGAGCCACTCGCCCAGGGTTTTCGCCGCCCCCGGGCCGCCATTGGGCTGTTCGGCTATCTCGGCAAGCCGTCGGCTGAGGTCTTGGTCGGTCATGACTCTCCGCTGCTCCGCGCGCGAAAATCTATTGATCGGACAACCTTATTCGGGAACGGGGCCCGCCTCGCTGGCGGCCCCGCGACTGGCCGGGAAGCTAGCCGGCCACGTTCGGGTCCTGGACGGGCCGGCCGGTTAGCATCAGATCATGGACCTGATCACCTCGCCAGAGAAGGTCTACTTCGCGGAGCGGGGTGAGACCAAGGGCGACCTGGCCGAGCACTACCAGCGTGTCGCCGAGCCGCTGATGCGTGCCGTTGGCGGCCGGCCGGTGCTACTCCAGCGTTTCCCCGATGGCGCCAGCGGACCTTCCTTCTTCCAGAAGCGGGTGCCTAAGAACAAGCCCGCCTGGCTGCAGACGACCACAGTCGCCACGCCCAACGGCACCACGTCCGAGGCACTGGTGGCGGCCGACCTCGATCACGTGCTGTGGGCGGTCAACCTCGGCTGCCTGGGCTTTCATGTCTGGCCGTACCTGGCCAGCGACCCGGAGCACACCGATGAGCTACGCATCGACCTGGACCCGACCCCAGGCATTGACTTCAGCCACATCCAGCGGGCGGCCGCGGAACTACGCGTGCTGCTGGCCGAGGCCGGGGTGACTGGTTACCCGAAGACAACCGGGAACCGCGGCCTGCATGTCTACATCCGGCTCGAGCCCCGCTGGGACTCCTACCAAGTGCGCAGTGCCGCGGTCGCGATTGCCCGCGAACTGGAACGCAGGCGGCCCGACTTGATCACTGCGGCCTGGTGGAAGGAGGAGCGCGGCCAGCGGGTGTTCGTCGACTTCAACCAGAACGCGCCGCACAAGACCGTGTTCGGCGTCTGGTCGGTGCGGGCCCGGCCTGGCGCGCAGGTTTCCACGCCGGTCGGCTGGGACGAGATAGACCACATTCATCCGGACCAGTTCACGATCGCGTCCCTGCCAGCTCGGCTTGACCAGCTAGGCGACCCGTGGCAGCCGATGAACGACGACCCGCAGTCACTCGACCCGTTCCTGGCCATGCACGAGCGCGACACCGCAGCGGGCTTGCTCGACGCTCCGTGGCCGCCGGTCTACCCCAAGCAGCCAGGGGAGCCGCCGCGCGTTGCGCCCAGCCGCGCGAAAAAGGCCTGACGAGGCCGCGACATAGGGTCATTGGAACCAGCAGCTGCATCTGCGCATCATGATGCGGAGATGCTAGAATGTTGACATGCGTACAACGATCGATCTTCCTGACGATCTTCACGCTCAGGCCGTTGCGATCGCCCGGGATACCCATCAGTCGCTGAGCCAGACAGTCTCCGGGCTTATTCGCCGCGGGCTCGGCTCGGGCGAGCAGAGCGAGATAACCACGAGCGTTCGCACCGGCCTCCCGGTCGCTCACCTCGGACGGACGATCACGTCGGAGGACGTCAGGCGGCTCGAAGATGATGAGCGGTGACCGTGCTGCTCGACGCGAACCTCCTGATCGCCTTGCTCGTCGACGATCATGTTCACCATGAGGCCGCAGAGAACTGGTTTGCACGCGGGACCGGGAACTTCGCTACCTGCCCGATCACGCAAGGCAGTCTGATGCGCCTGCTCATCCGCGAAGGCCAGTCGGCCGCCGCTGCCCGCGCGGTCCTCAACGGGATCACCGCCGACTCGCGGCACGAGTTCTGGCCAGACGACGTCCCCTACACCGATGTCTCAAGCCGTGGGATCGTTGGTCACCGCCAGGTAACCGATGCATACCTAGCCCAGCTCGCGAGAGCGCGGAGGTCCCGACTCGCCACCCTCGACCAGGCGGTGGCCAAGTTGCACGACGACGTAGTTGACCTTGTCCCGACCACCTGACGAGTCGCGGGCATCCGGCCCGTCAGTCGGGTGGGCGAGCGTAGCGGGCCGTGCACAGCGGCACGAAGACGATCAGCAGCAGCGCCGTCCAGCCCAGGGACGCGACGATCGGGTGTTCCAGCGGCCATGCTCCGTTGGCGGGTGCTGCCGGGCTGCCGAATAGCTGCCTGACAGCGGCGGCCAGAGCGCTGATGGGATTCCAGTCGGCAATTGCACGCAGCCAGCCGGGCATGCCGGACGTCGGCACGAACACATTGGAGATCGCCGTCACCGGAAAGATCAGGATCGATGCCTGCGCGGCGGTCTCCTCCTTGCCGACTACCAGTCCCAGGTACATGCCCACCCAGGTCATCGCGACCTGGAACGCCAGCAGCAAGGCCAGCGCCGCGACTGCGTCGGCCGCACCGCGATGGATCCGCCAGCCAACTGCCAGGCCGCACACTGCCATCAGGATGAAGTTGGCCAGGCCATAGACGCCGGTCGCGGCGCCCTGCCCGAACGGTACCGCGGCACGGCTGATCGGCATGGACCGGAACCTGTCGACCACGCCGCGGGTCGAATCCCTGGCCATCGCGACCATCGATGGCACAATGTTGGCGGCGATCGTGACGAACAGGCCGGGGACCAGAAAGTCCCGGTAGCTGCCATGGTTCGGCACAGAGATCGCACTGCCGAAGATGTAGCCGAAGATCAGCACCATGACGACGGGAGCACCCAGCGTCAGCGTGATCGCGGTCGGATCGTGCCGCAGCTTGGTAAGGACGCGCTCAGCCGCGGCCAGCCCGTCCGTAATGGCCCACCGTGCTCGGATCGCCAGCCCGGCCGCCTCACTGCCCTGCCCCTGCTGGGATGCGCTGATGACTGTCATGCCACGTTCTCCCCACCCCCGGGCACGCTGCTGGTTCGGTCGAGGAAGACCTCGTCGAGCGTAGGACGCCGGAAACTGATGTCCTTAAGACGCACATCCGCCGCATCGAGCTGCCGCACTAGCTCCGGCAGCGCCACCCCGTTGGCTGCGACGGGCACCGTCAGGCGACGCGCTTCCACGTCGAGTCCAGCCGGTCCAGTTGCCAAGCGAGACAAGACAGCCGCCGCCGACGCAAGGGCCGCAGGGTCCTCGAGGACGACATCGACGCGGGTCCCGATCGCGTCCTTGAGCAAGTCCGGGCTGCCTTGGGCCACCACCCGTCCGGCGTCGATGATCACCACGTCGTCGGCTAGCTGGTCAGCCTCGTCCAGGTTCTGAGTGCTCAGCAAGACGGTCGTACCGGCCGTCGCCAGCCGTCGGATCGTGGCCCAAATCTCCGTCCGGCTGCGCGGATCCAGTCCCGTGGTTGGCTCGTCGAGGAATAGCACTGTGGGAGCCAGAATGAGGCTGGCTATCAGGTCCAGCCGTCGGCGCATGCCTCCCGACCAGGTTCTGACCAAGCGGTCGGCCGCGTCTGCAAGATCGAACTCAGCCAGCAGCGCAGCAGCCCGCTGGCGGGCCGTAGGACGGCCCAGGTGGAGCATCAGCCCGAGGATGACAAGGTTCTCCCGGCCGGTGAGGTCGTCGTCTACCGCTGCGTGCTGCCCTGCGAGGCCGATATTCGCCCGCACTTGCCGCGGTTGCCGGGCCACATCATGCCCGGCCACCACCGCGCGTCCGGAGTCAGCACGGGTCAGCGTCGTCAGGATCCTGATGGCGGTGGTTTTGCCAGCGCCGTTCGGGCCCAGCAGGGCGCATACGCTGCCTTGATTGACGGTCACGTCTAGGCCGTCGAGGGCACGCACTGCACCAAATGCCTTCGTCAGGCCGGTTGCCTCGATAGTGATCACGCCCGCCTCCAGATGCCCTAGTGCTCGAGCACTAATTACCGTACACAGTACATCGTACTGTATACGATAATAGAGCGAGTCGCCTGGCGACTGCGCACCGGCAAGATAGAAGGGCACCGGGGAGCGCCGAGGTGAGGAGGAGGCGAGGATGTCTGCCGAAGGCACCGTCCGGCCGGCTGAAACCACGCCGGAGACCGCCCGTCGGGGCCCGCGCCCGAGGCATACGCATCGGCAGGTCGTCGAGGCAGCCGTTTCGATCGCGGACGAGCATGGCCTCGATGCGGTCACCATCCGAGCAGTGGCCACGCGCTTGCGTGCCGGTGCCATGTCCCTCTATAGCTACGTGCCCGACAAGCAGGCTCTTGTCTACGACATGGTCGAGCAGGTCAGCGAGGAACTTGAGCTGCCGCCCGAATTCAGCGGCGACTGGCGCGCCGACCTGCGCCAGCTGGCCCGCCAGCAGCGAGCCATGCTGCATCGCCATCCCTGGCTGATCGCCGCGCTGTCCCACCGGCAGCCGCTAGGCCCGGCCAGCCTTGGCTACCTCGAATTCATGCTCGGCGCCCTCGAACCGACCGGGCTCGATGCCGGATCACGGCTGGAGGCGGTGGCCCTGCTCAACGGTCTCATCGCTAACCTGGTGCGCGCTGAACTCGCCGACCAGAACGCCGGACGCGACTCTGCCGCAGCGGCCGAGGAAACGGCCCGCCTGCAGGACTTGCTCCGCACTGGCCGCTACCCGCGCTTTGCCGCGGCCATCGCTGGCGGTGGTGAACTAGGCATTGACCTGGCAGAGCATTTCGACCGCCTGGTCGACCGGATCCTGGATGGCCTCATTCAGCCTCCGACGCCCGCGTAGTGCGGCGATCTGCTGGCGCTGCTGTCAGACGCAAGGTACATCAGCTTCGGCGACAACCCACCGGACTAGATGGCGAAAAACCTCCTGGCGCGGGCCCGCGACGGTGGGCATACTCCCACGGGTGATCGATCAGCCTGCTGTCAGCTTTGCCATCAAGCCAACCCTGACCGGCGCTAGCGTCATGTTGCGCCCCTTCAACATGGACCAGGACGCACCCGCGCTCCGAGAGATGCTTGAGGATCCTGAGGTACTCAAACTAACCGGGAGCTACCACGACCCCAAGGACATGCCGGAATGGGACGCGTCAGCCGAGGCCAGGTTCCGGAATTGGTATGGCACCAGGAATGACCAGACCGACCGCCTCGACTTGGCAGTTGTGGACAAGACCAGCGGCCGTTGCGTCGGCGAGGTCGTATTTAACGAATGGAGCGAGCCGAACCGGAGTTGCAACTTCCGGACCATAATCGGCCCGCGCGGCCGGGACCGGGGCCTTGGTACCGAGGCGACCAGGATGTTCGTCGGCTACGGCTTCGAGCAGCTCGGCCTGCACCGGATCCGCCTGGACGTTATCAACTTCAATCTCAGGGGCAGACGGGTCTACGACAAAGTCGGCTTCGTCACCGAGGGCGTGCTGCGCGAAGAACACCGATGGGTTGATCAGTGGATCGACGTGACGATCATGTCGGTGCTCGTGCACGAGTGGAACCGCCACCGTGGCCGACCTTAGCAACACTGGCACGCGCATTACCAACTGACGAACATGCTGGCAGGCCGCTCCCAGGTGGACTCCTGAACGTTGTTGGTTTAGGTGCCGCGCCCGCGACACCACAACCCCCAGAGTTCGAATAGTCGATCTTGGACCGGCCTAATTGTCCGTAATGTGGCCACACAGCCGGGCGTGCGGGCCACTGGTAGGTTGAGTCGCAGGCCGCTGACACTGAGGGGAAAGGACGCCGCGATGAATGGCACTCTTGCCGCCGCCGACCTGGAGCTGCTGCGCAAGGACTTCGCCGCGAATCCGGCGTACCGCCTGGCCCAGAACGCCGTGACCAGGGTCTCGCTCAACGACGTCGCCATCAACCGCGAGATCGTGAACAACATCGATCACTCGCTGTCCACGCACCTGGACGACTGGAAGGTCACCAATCAGGAGCGCAGCGGACGGTGCTGGCTGTTCGCCGGCCTGAACCTGCTGCGGGTCGGCGTGATGCGCAAGACAGGGCTCAAGGAGTTCGAGTTCTCCCAGAACTATGCGATGTTCTGGGACAAGATCGAGCGCGCGAACTACTTCCTCGAGGCCATCATCGAGACCGCGGACCGGGACATCGATGACCGGACGGTCGCGTTCCTGCTGGAGTCGGTGGCAGGCGACGGCGGCCAGTGGAACATGTTCGCCGCCGTCGTGGCCAAGCACGGCCTCGTGCCGAAGAACTTCATGCCAGAGACGCAAAGCTCAGCTAACACCAGCCGGATGAACTCCGTGCTGCGCTACCTGCTGCGCCAGGGGGCGAAGTCCGTTCGCGCCGCGGCCGCGGACGGTGGCCTGGAGGCGGCCCGCACGGAGAAGGCTGACGTCCTCCGCGCCGTTCACCGCGTCCTGTGCATCCACCTCGGCACCCCACCCGAGCGTTTCGACTGGCAGTGGACCGATAAGGACAAGGAGTTCCACCGGGATGGCGTACTGACCCCACAGGAGTTCGCGGCCAAGTACGTGGACCTGCCTTTGGACGACTATGTCTGCCTCGTGCACGACCCGCGCCCGTCCAGCCCCATCGGGCGGACCTTCACTGTGGAGTATCTCGGCAACGTTCTCGGCGGCCCGCCAGTCACCTACCTCAACGTAGACATGGCGCTGATCAAGAAAATCGCCGCCGACACGTTGCAAGGCGGCGAACCGGTCTGGTTCGGCTGTGATGTCGACCAGATGATGAGCAGCGACTACGCGGTCTGGGACGTCGGCCTTTACGACCTGCCCGCGGTCTACGACACTCAGTTCATCCTGGACAAGGCGGACCGGCTCGCCTACCACGAGACGCTGATGACGCACGCGATGCTCTTCACCGGTGTCGACGTCCTCGATGGCGCTACCCGCCGGTGGCGGGTGGAGAACAGCTGGGGCTCAGACCGCGGCAAGGACGGCTTCTACACGATGCACGACTCGTGGTTCGACGAGTACGTCTTCGAGATCGCAGCCCGCCGCAGCGCGCTGCCGCCGGAACTGCAGCAGGCACTGGATGCCAAGCCGATCGTGCTGCCGGCCTGGGATCCGATGGGCGCGCTCGCCGTTTAGGCAAGGTAACGGGTCGCCGTCCGGCCAGCCGCCTGCCAGGGCGCGCGGCCGCTCAGGCCAGCGCCGTGCCGGCAGCCGTCTTGATGTCGGCGTGCAGCGCGGGCAGTTCCGGAGAATCGAACATCCGCTGGGTCAGCACAATGACGGTCAGGTCCCGGCCCGGGTCCACGTCCCAGGTGCTGCCGAAGCCGCCGTTCCAGCCGAATGAACCGTCGTCCTGGACGGCCTGGCAGAACGACCACGACTGCCCGGTGAAAAAGTCGGGCCCGAGCCCTCCGCGGGCCTTCTGCTCCGCCGTGAGCTGATCGGTTGTCATAGCTCGCACCGAGTCTGCTGACAGCACCGGGTCACCACCGCGCAAGAACATCCTGGCGAACGCCAGCATGTCATCTGCAGTCGACACCAGGCCGCCGGCGCCGTCTTCGAAAGCCGGCGGATGGCTGTACTTGCCATCCGGCGGGTCCCAGACCTGCAGGCCTCCCCGGCCGGACCGGTAGGCGGTGGCCAGCCGGTCAGTATTGGCGGTCCAGAACGCGGTGTCCGTCATGCCGAGCGGCTCGAAGATCCGGGTGCGCAGCACCTCGCCGAACGACCGGCCGGCTGCCCGGCCGAGCAGCACGCCGAGCACCGATGCCCCGGTGTTGTACATCCATCGCTCGCCAGGCTGAGCGAGCAGCGGCAGCGAGCCGAGTCCCGCAATCCAGGTGTCGGGATCAGGCTGAACCTCAGGGTCGGGCGGTCCGATTGTCGACAGGCGTGCCTCGTCCGAGGCGACGACTACCGGAAACGGTTCGGCCGCCATGAACATATCCACTACGAAGCCGAAGCCGAACGTGAACGTCAGCAGGTCACGCGTGGTGATCGGCCGGTTAGCCGGGACGGTGTCGTCGAGCGGCCCGCTCATCTCCCGCAGCACCCTGCGGTCGCTCAGCTCAGGCAGCAGCCGGTCGACTGGCTCGTCGAGGCCGATCAGGCCTTCCTCAATCAGCGCCATCGTCGCCGCGCCGGTGATGGGCTTGGTCATGGACGCGATCCGGAAAAGGGAGTCCCGCTGGACCGGCGCGCCGCCGAACGACAGCATGCCGAACGCGTCAGCGACGACCTGCTCACCGCTGGCGACAAGGGTCACTAGGCCAGGGACGTACCCGTTGCCCACATGCTGCTCGGCCACGGCCCGCACGCGCGCAACTCCGTCGGGCGTCAGGCGCTCTGACATCTAGTCCTCCGCTGTCAAGTCGCAACTGCCAACGCGTAGTCTGCCGTAGATCGCCGTTGGCACCGAGCCGAATAGGACGAGCCGTGCACGAGCTGACGCCCGCAGAGCAGCGAGCCGTCATCGCCATCCAGGCCGACCTGGGAAAAGTCATCAGGTATGACGACGACTCGATCGTGCACGCGCGCTGGATCCGGCAGCGCTACGACTGCGGCTGTTACGCCAGTTTCGGCCCGGCCAGACAGGCAACCGTGCGCACCGCGTGGCACGAAGCGGGCCACGCCGTGGCTGCGCTGGCCGTCAGCGCCCGGTTCAGCTCGGCCAGCATTCACCATGGCCATCGCAGCGAGGGACGGGTGCACCGCATCACCGGCGGAGCAGCCGACCGGGCGTTCGTCATCGATGCCGCCGGGCAGATCGCCGAGCGGCTGATGAGCTGGACCATGCTGGAGGGCGACGCTGACCTCCGCGCCTGGCTGCCGACGTGGCGCCAGGATGGCGGCGATGCGCGCCGGTTCCGGCAGTCTGTCGCCGTCGGCTCGGTAGGCGACGAGCTAGCTGCCTGGCGGCTCACCGAGCAAACGCTGACACCATTGCGGCCGCAGATTCGCATTGTCGCGCGGGCGCTGCTGATCCATCCCCGGCACCTGCCCTACAACGTCGCGGCAGCGATTGCCGCAAGCGCTTAACGGTGGGTCTGTACCGGCCGGGCGGTTTCGCCTAGTCTCGGGCGGGTGATGGCTACGATGCCGGCTACGTCGGGCAGCCGGGACGTCGCGCAGCGGCTGATCAGCGACGGCTACGTGATCGTCACCGGCATGATGGACGCCGACGGCGTGCAGGCCGCACGCGACGACCTGAGCCGGGTGCTCAGCATGACACCCACCGGGCGAAACTCGTTCGAGGGCTACGACACCCAGCGGATCTACGCGCTGTTCGCCAAGACCAGGACATTCGACCGGGCCGCCACCGACGAGCTGCTGCTCGGGGTGCTCGACGAGGTCCTCGGCCACTATCAGCTCAGTGCTCCGGTCGGAATCCGGATCGGGCCTGGCGAGAAGGCGCAGATCCTGCACCGGGACGACTCGATCTACCCGGTCCCGGAGCCGCATCCGCCGCTCGTAGTCAACACCATGTGGCCGCTGGACGAGTTCACCGAGGAGAACGGGGCCACGCGGTTCATCCCCGGCAGCCATCGGTGGGGACCTGGACGGCGGCCCGCTGACAGCGATGAGGTCGCCGCCGCAGTTATGTCCCCCGGTTCGGCCATGTTCTACCTGGGCAGCCTCTGGCACGGGGGCGGCGCCAACCAGACCGGGCTGCCGCGCCTCGGCGTGATCCTCGAGTACGCGGCGGGCTGGCTGCGGCCGCAGGAGAACCATTGCCTCGCCGTTCCGCGTAACGTGGTCCGCGAGCTGCCGGGCCGACTCCAGGAACTGCTCGGCTACAACATCTATCCCCCGTTTGTCGGCTACGTGGACGGCAGCCACCCGCGCAAGGTGCTGTCGACAGGCACCTGAGTCCGCACCGAACAGTCGCGGGGCGCCCGGGCTGGCAGCTTAGCTACGGCCTGGGATTAATGTCGAGCAGCCGGTCAACCGCAGCAACTACTCCCGCGGCGTCCTGAAGCGATGGCTGCATCCGCCCATCAGCCCTTACCCGGGCCCCTTCGCACGCCCACCGGGTTGCGGTGACCACCACGACTGGCACGCTATGCGTTGAGACAGCGAACGCCAGCCGGTACCCCGCGAAGATTATCGGGCAGCTTATTGTCGTGGTCGGATTGACCTGTGACCGGTCGAGCACGCTAGCTAGTCGCGTGATGACGGCCGGATAGGTCACTACCTTGCGAATCGTGTGCTCCCGGGTTGCGCCACCGATCGCAACGGTGACCGTTAGTACGTGGTAGCGGGCCGGGTCGATGTACTCGGCGGCTGAGCGTGGCGGGTACAAGATCACCTGAGCGTCAGCCCGCACCAGCGACCCGCCGGACGTGCCAGGCACCGCGGTGAGCACTAGCTGAGCCTCGTCGATTCCGGCTGGCACCGATCGGGCGGTGTAGCCGACTTCGGCACTCGTCTGGTCAGCGGGCCCGCTTGAGGCGCTGGTGAAACCCAGGGTCATCCGGGGTGGCACCTTCGCGGCCAGGGCCGCGGCGACGGCCTGCATTGGCTGCGGCAACTCGAACAACCGGTGCAAGTCAACTGATGCCGTTGCCCCACCCGATAGTGATGGTTGCCGTAGCGACTGCGGCACGGGCATCGGTGGCAGCCGGTGCGCGCCGGGCAGGCGCACCTTGGACAGCAGTTTCCTGGCCAGCGCGCCGGCTTCAGCGCGGGTGCCGGCAGGTGGAGCGCTTATCGTTGACACCGATTTGATAGACATCGGCTTGGGCGGTACCGGATGCGGGCCCGGCCGGTTGGTTGTCGGCGCTGCGACGCTGCCGCATGCCGCCAGGGCAACCGAGGCCAGCGCTACCAAGCCGGTCCTGACCACCGCCTGCATGGCGTGCCTCCCGCCGTCAGCTGAAGCTTAGACGCCGGCCCCGCCCTGCTGGTTCCGAGCTGGCGACCAGGGAGAATTTCTCCTTGGGTCGTGTCGATCCGGCCCGGGCCCGATCGTGTAGACGGCGAGAAGCGACCAGCAAGTGAGGAGCGACGATGCCGAACTACCTGCTCAGCGTCTATCAGCCGGACGGCCAGCCCCCGCCGCCTGAGGTGCTTGGCCCGATCATGGAGCAAGTCGGCGCGTGGAACGCAAAGCTGAAGGCGGCCGGTTCCTGGGTGTTCACCGGGGGCCTGCACCCGCCGAGCACAGCGACAGTGTTGCGGCCCGCTGATGGCGAGATCGTCATCACCGACGGTCCATTCATCGAGGGCAAAGAGCACCTCGGCGGATTCACTGTCATCGACGCGCCGGACCTCGACGCGGCGCTGGACTGGGCCCGGCAGTTCACGGAGATTACCGGGCTGCCCGTGGAGGTGCGGCCAACTTACGGGGGCGCCGATGGCTGAGCCCGCAGACCCGGGTGCAGCAGCCCCAGATGTGCTTCACGGGCCGGCCGTGTCAACCGACCAGGTGGAACGCATCTTCCGCCGTGAGTACGGGCGCGCCGTGTCCGTCTTGGTCCGCGTCTTCGGCGACATCGACATCGCCGAGGACGCGGTTCAGGACGCCTTCGCTGCCGCGCTGCAGCGCTGGCCAGCCGACGGCGTACCGCCCAGTCCGGCCGGCTGGCTGATTACGACCGCGCGCAACCGGGCCATCGACCGGATCCGCCGGGAGGCCTCTCGCGGGGAACGTCACGCCCAGGCGGCGCTGCTGTTTGCCGACCGTGACAGGCCAGAGGAGGTAGCCGTGCGTGATGACCGGCTCCGGCTCATATTCACCTGCTGTCACCCGGCGCTCGGCACCGGCGCGCAGGTGGCGCTGACGCTGCGGCTGATCGGAGGTCTCAGTACGGCGGAAATCGCGCATGCGTTCCTGGTGCCGGAGCCGACGATGGCACAGCGGATAGTCCGGGCAAAGGGAAAGATTCGCGCCGCCCGGATCCCGTACCGGGTGCCGGGCGACGCCGAACTGCCAGAGCGGCTCCGCGCCGTGCTGGCGGTGGTGTACCTGATCTTCAACGAGGGATATGCGGCCAGCTCAGGCGACACCCTGATCCGCGCCGACCTGTGCGGCGAAGCCGTCCGGCTCGGCCTGGCGCTGGCCGCCCTCATGCCGGACGAGCCGGAGGTCATGGGCCTGCTCGCGCTCATGTTGCTGACCCAGGCGCGGCGGCCGGCCCGCACCGCCGAGGACGGCGGCGTTGTGCTGCTCGCCGACCAGGATCGCAGCCGATGGGACACCGATCTCATCAGTGCAGGCCAGGCCATCGTCCGGGCCTGCCTGCGCCGCGATCAGCCGGGTCCGTACCAGATCCAGGCAGCCATCAACGCCGTGCACAGCGACGCGGCGAGCACGGCCAACACCGACTGGCGACAGATCGTCCAGCTCTACGACCAGCTGCTGACACTGGCTCCCAGCCCGGTCGTGGCCCTGAACCGGGCGGTTGCGGTGGCTGAGGTCGACGGACCCGCTGCTGGCCTCGCTATCGTCGACAGCCTCGAACTCGACAGCTACTACCTGTTGCACTCGATCAAGGCGGAACTGCTGGCGAGGCTTGGCAGAGCGGCGGAGGCGACCGCCGAGTTCGACGCGGCCATCGCCCGCACCGACAGCACGGCGCAGCGGGCATTCCTCCGCCGGCGACGGCTCGAGCTCACCGCTCGCGGGTGATCAGCAGCTCCCGGCGATCACGGCTGGGCAGTGAGGCGGGCCTGCATCCGCCGCATGCCGCGCAGCCAGCGCTCTCGATCGTCGGCACGGCGCCGCTCGTAGGTGGCCACATCCGGGTGCGGGAGTATCAGGAACTGCTCGGTGCCGACCGCGTCCAGTACGCTGCCGGCGACCTGATCCGAGCTCAGCACCCCGTCGACCGCTGCCTGCGCTGAACCGCCGGACCACTCGCCGGCGGCCGGCAGCTCGCCGCCTAGCTCGCGCATGCTGGTAGTGAGCAAGTTGCTGGTGAACGCCTGCGGGCACAGGCAGGACACCCGGAGGCCCTGGTCGCCGTAGGTGATCGACAGCCACTCGGCAAACGCGACCGCCGCGTGCTTAGTCACCGCGTAGGGCGCCGAACCGAGCTGAGTGAGCAGCCCCGCGGCCGACGCGGTGATCTCCAGGTAACCCTCTCCCCTGGCCAGCATGCCGGGCAGCACGGCCCTGGCGACGTAGATATGACTCTGCACATTGATGGCCCAGATCCTGTTCCAGGCCTCGTCCGATGCTTCCGGGCCGCCAGCCACGATGATCCCGGCATTGGAGAAGAACAGGTCGACCTGGCCGAAAGCCTGCTCGGTCAGTGTCACCAGCGTCTGGATGCCTGCTTCCTTCGACACGTCGGCCGGCACCGCGAGCGTCTGATGGCCCGCGGTCTCGATCTCCGCTGCCACCTTCGCGGCACCGCCGGTGTCAATGTCGCAGACGACGACCGCCGCGGCGCCACGGTCGGCCAGCCCGAGGCAGAGGGACCGGCCCACGCCGCTGGCGCCACCGGTGACGACGGCAACCTTGCTCGTGATCTCCATGCTCAGCCCCTTGCTGTCGCGCGGACGGCGGCGTCGGCCCAGGCGGCTAGGTCCGGGTCAGCGTCGATAAGGTCCGCGTATTTCTTCCGCGCCTCGTCCCGCTTGGCCGGTATGTACTCGGTCGGCCAGAGGCCCGGATGCGGCTCATAGTCCTTCAGCACGTTCCGCGCCACGGTCACCTTATGTACTTCGTCGACGCCGTCGGCGATCGCCATCGTGGGCGCGCCGGCCCACATCGCCTGCAGCGGCGTGAGGTTGGTAGTGCCGAGCGAGCCCATGATGTGCAAAGCCCGGTAGCTGACCTCGCGCAGCACCTTGGCACATGTGTACTTGCAGGCCGCGATCTGGGTCCGCGACGCCTGGGTGCTCGAGTTGTCGATGGTCCAGGCCGTCCACAAGACCAGCAGTCGCAGCATGTTCAGCTCGGCGTACGAGTCGGCGATAGCTTCCTGCACCATCTGGTGCTCGGCGATCACCCTGCCGTGTGACTCGCGGCTGAGCGCCCGTTCGCACATCATGTCGAAGGCGAGCCTGACCTGCGCGACCGTGCGCATAGCGTGATGAATGCGGCCACCGCCGAGTCGCCGCTGGGCCAGCACCCTCGCGCCGTCTTCCGGCCCGAGCAGATTATTGAGGGGAACGCGCACGTCGTTGTACCTGATGTGATTGTGCAGCGGCGGATAGCCCATGATCTCAACCCCGGGCGTCTCCCGCGGTACCACGAACATACCGTTGGTGCACATCACGAAGATGATGTCGGCTCTGGCGCCGGCGCTGGTGAACCACTTCTCGCCGGTGATGACCCAGCTATCGCCGTCGCGGAGCGCGCGGGTCTTGAACAGGCTGGGATCTGAACCGCCCTGCGGCTCTGTCATCGAGTAGGCGGAGAAGATCTCCTGGTTCATCAGCGGGTACAGCCACTTGCTCTTCTGCTCCGGCGTGCCGTAAGCGGCGAGCATTTCCATGTTGCCGGTGTCGGGCGCCGCGGTGCCAAACACCACCGGCGCCGACCGGTAGCGGCCCAGGATCTCGTTCAGCAGCGCCAGCTTGAGCTGGCCGAATCCAGGACCGCCCAGGTCCTTATCGAGGAACAAGGCCCACAGCCCGCGGTCCTTCACCTGCTGTTTCAGCGGATCGGCGAGCATCTTCGCCTTCGGATCGCGGGAGTACGCGGCCCCGGGGAACACCAGGTCGAGTGGCTCGACCTCGTTCTTGCAGAAGTCCGCCACCCAGTCCAGCTGCTCGGAGAACTCTGGCTCGGTCGAGAAGTCCCACGCCACCGCTGCCTCCCAGATTCGGGCCGCCGCTAATCAGGCAGCACTAGAACCCGATTCTAAAGTTCGCGCGGTAAGCCAGCACAGGGAAGACCGCACAGGGAAATCAGCACGCGGACACTGACGACAGCTAGCGCATGCCGTGCCACCGGCCGTGACCCTGTACTTCGGCTTTCAGCCGGGCCAGGTACGCGTCACCGGTCTCAGGCGCAGCCTCGGCACTCGTGGTCTCGGCAGCGTCAGTGACCGCCGCAGCAAGGAGCTTGACCTCCTCGCGCAGCGACTTGACCCAGAACAACACGCCGCAGACAGCGAATATCGGCCACTCAAATGTGTAGGCCCAGCTCAGCTCGTTGCCGGCCTCGGCGCGACGCAGCTGCCAGTAGCCCAGGTAGAGCATGCCGACGGTGGCCACGACCGCGAAGAGGTGCCAGGCCAGCCACTTCGGCCGGAGCAACACAAGCCAGGGTTTGCCGCCCAGTGCTACCAGCCTCGCCAGGGCAGCAGCGCGGTGATCGCCACCACGGCAAACAACAGTGTCAGATAGGCGATGGACAGGTGGAACAGCCGCATCGGCGCCGCCGCCTCACCCGAGGCCACGCGGGACCGCAGCCGGTGCGCCTCGACCAGGAACCAGACCCCAAGGCCGGCGGCACAGACGCCGTAGACCGGGCCCGCGTACGCAGCCAGGGCCAGCGTCACGCCGACCATCGCGTAGGAGTAACGCAGAATCTTCCTGGCAACGGTGGCGGCCGACGCGACGACCGGCAGCATCGGGACGCCCGCCGCGGCGTAGTCGTCCTTGAACTTCATCGCCAGCGCCCAGAAATGCGGCGGTGTCCAGAGGAAGATCACCCCGAACAGCAGCACCGCCGGCCAGCTGACGGTGCCGGTGACCGCGGCCCAGCCGACGAGCACCGGGAAGCAGCCGGCCGCGCCGCCGATGACGATGTTAGAGGCCGTCCTGCGCTTGAGGACCATGGTGTAGACGAACACGTAGAACAAGATGGCGCCGTCAGCTAGCGCGGCCGATAGCCAGTTCGCCAGCAGCCCGAGTGTAAGGGTGGCAGCCGCACCCAGCAGGATGCCGGAGGCCAGCGCCTCGGCGGGCTTGATCGCGGCTGGCTTCCCCCTCGCCACGAGCGGCCGGCGCGATGTGCGCTTCATGACCGCGTCGATGTCGCGGTCCAGGTAGCAATTCAAGGTATTGGCGCTGCCCGCTGCCAGGGCACCGCCTACCAGCGTGACCGCTATCAGCCCGAGACTCGGCAGGCCGCGCTTGGCCAGCAGCATCGTCGGCAGCGTCGTTACCAGCAGAAGTTCGATGATGCGAGGCTTGGTCAGCAGGAACAGCGACCTGGCAACCAGGCCGACAGAGCGCCGTGCCGGAAGCTCGACGCTCTGGCCGACTGGCGCGGTGATCGCTTGGGTCACTCCTGCGCCCCCGTGTCATCGGCCCCCGTGTCGTCGGCCCCCGCGCCACCAGCCGCGATATCGCCAGTCGCCGTCGCACCGTGCGCGGTACCGCCGGTAGCGCTGTCGCCTTCCGAGCTGGCGGCCGGTTGCGCGCCGTGCGGCTCTGCGACCGACTCCGTCGTGCCGCCGCCAGCGGCGACGCCCAGTCCCCCAGCGACCGAAGCAGCGCGCGCCGCGCCGGGGTCTGGCCGACGGGATCCGGCCGTGGCCGAGATCGGCCGCGGCGGCACCCGCCGGTGCGGCCTGCCGAACAGGTAATACAGCACCAAGGCGACGACGATGAACAGCAGCATCGGGTAGGCGAACGTCCAGTTATACCCGTGCGCCGTATTGTCCGGGTTAATCGGCGCCGCGAGGATCATTACGGCCACTGCGGTCTCCTGCCAGGTTTCATGTCCGTTGTCACCTGATAACTGGCCTTGACGGCCAGGAATTCTTGCGAGGCGACACCAGCCGGTCAAGACCGGCTGACAACTCTGCCGACTCTTCCTTGGCGAACCATTCCAAGAGCAGCGCGATGCAGGCCACGATGAGGGCGGGCAGCATGCCCATCCACAGCACCGCGCCGGCCAGCTGCTGATCGTCGAGCACCGTGAGGACCTGATGCCCGGTCACAAGGTAGGCCGGATACACCACATTAGGCCCGAATACCAGTACCATCCCCAGCACGGTGGTGGTTATGACCGTACCGACGAGCAGCTTCACCCGGCGCAACGGGGGCGTCTGCGGACTCAGCGGCCGCGACCCGCTGATCTGGAGCCAGAACATGATCCCGGCCGCGATATAACTCGCGTGCTCGGTGAGCGCGACGACGGCGTTGCCGCGAGCCAGGTCGAACAGTACAGGTACCTGCCAGCCGATCCAGACCGCGTTGAACGCGATCACCCAGACCAGCGGGTGTGCCAGCGGCCACCGCGGCACCGCGAGCCTGCTCGGTGCGGTAGCGGCAGGCCCGCCGACTGGCGCGCTGACGTTGCGGCGCGGACGGACCAACTGGGCCAGCGCCGTCCAGGGCGCGCCGAGCACGATCAAGGCTGGCCCGGCGACGGCTACCAGCAACTGCTGCACCGCTCGGATCCAGATGTACATATCCGACCAGTAGCCCATGGGCGACACCAGCGCCAGCAGCACGATCAGCAAGCCGAGCTGGAACAGCAAGCCCTCGCGCCGCAGCTGCTGCCTGGTGGCGCCGTCCGGGAGCGCGCTCGCACCACCGGACAGCAGCCTGCGCAGCCCGGCCAGCTGGCCGACCGCGACAGCCAGGTAGCAGATCAGCACCGGCCAGCTGGCCGACCAGTGCGAGATCACTGCGTTCACCAGGTCGCCTCCTGCTGTCGACCTACCGAGGGCCGGACGTGCACTAGTGGACCAGATAGAACAAGATCCAGAACACGACCGCGACAACGGCCAGGTAGTTCCAGGTGACGGTGAAGGCGCTTAGCGATGCCTGGAACCGCTGCACGGCAAAAGCCTCGGCGTAGGTGGGCGGCTGCTCCACGAACGAGATCTCCGGGATCGCGCGGCAGCGCATGATGAGGATTTCCAGCCATACCATCGCGCAGAACGCGATAGTGAGGAAGATCGGGCCGTAGCCGACAAAGACGCTGGCGAATCCGCTGGCGCCTGGCCAGAACGGCAAGGCCATGAGCTGGTAGATCTGGAACGCTACGGCCGCCAGGCCGAGCACGAGTGCCACCAGTGCACCGGCCTGCCATGGCGCCTTCTTGCCGGCCTTGATCTGCTGCAGCGCCAGGGTCTGGATGGCGGCGCTCACCACAACCAGCGCCATGATCAGCACGCCTTGCCACATCTTCGGTCCGGAAGGGAAGGTGGCTGAGCCTGCTGGGTACCACAAGTGGTGCGAGTTCAGCGCCTTCAGGTAGAAGAAAGCGAAGCCGAACGCGCCGAACAAGAAGGACAAGCCGCCCATGGCCAGCCGGACACCGGTCCAGGAGGCGTTCAGCGCCGATTCGTGGTAGAAGCTTGCCTCCTCCTCGGCCGGGCTCATTGCCGCAGGCGGCGGCGCGGTTGTCTCGGCCATGTCTATGCCTCCGCTCGAGCTGTGGCCGCTCCGGAAATAGCCGCGCTGAGCACCCCGGCGGGCGGATTCAGGTCAGCGACCGGTAGCGCATCCTTGACGCCGTAATCGTACGGAGCGGACAACACCACCGGCACCCGCTCGAAGTTACCGGGCGGTGGAGGAGATGCGACCTGCCACTCCAGTCCGCGGGAGCGCCATGGGTTGCCCGTCTCCGGCTCGCGGACGATCACCGTCGACCAGACGAAGTTGATCACGAAGAGCAGGATCGATCCGCCCAGGAAGAACGATGAGATGGAGACCCAGACATTCAGCGGCTGCAGGTTCAGCGCGTACTCGAACACGCGGCGCGGCTGGCCGGCCATCCCGACCGCGAACAGCGGCAGGAACGTCGAGTTGAAGGCGATGAACATTATCCAGAACTGCCATTTGCCGAGCGTGGTATTGAGCTTGACCCCCATCATCTTGGGCAGCCAGTAGTACAGGCCGGCCATGAAGGCGAAGATCAGCCCGCCCATGATCGTGTAGTGGAAGTGCGCCATCACGAAGAAGCTGCCGTGCTCCGTCGTGTCGGCCGACACGTCGGACAGGAACACGCCGGAGATGCCGCCGATCAGGAAGTTGAAGAGCATCGCCAACACGAACAGCATCGGCACGGTGAACCGGATCTTCGCCTTCCAGAGGGTACCGAGCGCGACCAGGAAAATGAAACCGGTTGGGATCGAGATCAGCTCGGTGGTGACCATGAACAGCGGCCGCATGTCCGGATTGATGCCGCTCATGAAGAGGTGGTGCTGCCAGACGAAGAAGCTCAGCAGCGTCACTCCGATCATGCCCGCCGCCGCCACCTTGTAGGCGAACAGTGGCTTCCGGCACATGACCGGGAGGATTTCCAGCACGATGCCGAAGCCCGGTAGGGCGAGTATGTAAACCTCGGGATGGCCGAAGAACCAGAACAGGTTCTGGTACAGGTAGCTGCTGCCGCCAAGCGCGTCCTGGAAGAACGCGGTCTGCGCGGTCCGGTCCGACAGCAGCATGTACATGCCACCGACCAGCACCGGCGCGGCGAGCACCATGAGGAACGAGGTCGACACAATCCCCCAGACGAAGATCGGCAGCCGGCTCCAGCGCATTCCCGGCGCCCGGTAGCAGATGACCGTGACGATGATGTTGAACCCGGCCAGAATCATCGAGATGCCCATCAGGCCAAACGCCATCGCGTAGGAGTCGGCGCCGACAGTGGACTGAATAGACAGCGGTGCATACCCGGTCCAGCCGAACGGGAAGCCGCCGATGAACAGGCTGGACAGCAGGATCAGGAACGCGCACGGCGTGAGCCAGAACGACAGGGCCTCGATCCTGGGGAACGCGACCCGCTTGCTCCCGATCATGAGCGGGATCAGGTAGTTGCCGAACGGACCGAGGATGACCGAGGTCATCAGCATCATCATCATCGTGCCGTGCTCGCCGACGATCTCCACGTAAACCTGCGAACTGAAGACGTGGGTCGTCGGAGATAGCAGCTCGGTCCTGATCGCCATCGCGAACAGCCCGGCCGTGCAGAAGTAGATGATCATGCCGACCAGGTACTGGATCCCGACGACCTTGTGGTCGAGCTCGTACCGGAAGTACTTCGCTACCCCGCCTCGCGCCTCAGCTTCCTGAGTGTTCGCGGCGCTTGGCGGTCTGCCGAGCATTTGGCGGAAGACGTCATTAAACACGCCGAGACCGGCCACCCAGCCCACCACGGCCAGCAGGTAGCCGAGCACGATCGGCCAGTCCTTGGAGTCGGACAGCCCGACGTTCGGATACAGGCCGTTGCCTGTCCCGGTCAAGAAGCTGCCAAGGAAGGACCCGACCAGGTAGCCGATTACCGCTCCGATGATTGCGGTGTGGATAGCTGGCCGCATCCACCATGGCCGCTGCGTTGGCGCGCCGGAAGGTCCGCCGCCGCCGCCCGACCCTCGCACCTGCTCAGGCTGTGTCTCGATGGCCATCAGGTCACCTCTTCATCGCTGCGTGGGACGGGATCACGGCTGAACCGGGTCGTTCGGCGGGTAGTACAAGCCTGGCGCACCGGTGATGCCGGCCTTGGCCAAGGCCTTGGCGATCTGCGGGATGACCGTCGGGTCGTACACGGTCGCGTAGGGGGGCAGGATCCTGGTTACCGATGCGAGCTGCACTCTGGTCCTGGCCGTCCAGGCCAGGAACGCGGCCTTGCTGACAACGTTGCCGTAGTCGAACATGGCACCATGCCACAGGCCGCAGAGTTCGGCGCAGCGCACGGTGACGCTGCCGGTGTGCGTCGGGGTGGTGTAGGCCACGTTGTTGACGCCCGGGTTCGCGTCCGCCTTGACCCCGAGCTGGTAGGCCCAGAAGCTGTGGATCACGTCGATTGAGGTCACGTTGAACTGCACCGGCTGACCGACGGGAAGCATCAGCTGGGTCGTCTCGAACCCGCCGAACTGCGGGTACCGGTAGGTGAACCGCCACTGCTGGCCGATGACCTGAACGACCAGCGGATGAGCGCTGTTGTTGGGTGTCCAGATCGGGCTCGGTCCCTCACCGGCGCCGGCGCCGGCGAAGCCGGTCCAGGCCAGTTCGTAGGTGCCGAAGACGGCTAGCGACAGCACTATCACGGACGAGGCCGTGATCCAGAAGGCCTGGATCCGGGCGTGGCCGAAGATCGGCGGGCCGTCCTGATCGTCGCCGTCCCGGTGCCGCCATACGATCACCGAGTAGGCCATGAACACGAGCACGAAGGCTGTCACCGGCGCAGCCATGACGGCCATGACCTTGATGGTGAACTGCTGGCTCGCGGCCGAGGTCGACATCGTGCCCGGCGGCAGATGCGGGCCCCAGACGATGTAGATCAGCAGGTCCGCGGCCAGCGCGATGGGCAGCCAGATAAGGAATATGCGCAGGCCGTGATTAGGTCCGGCCGGGCCCGCCGACTGCATCTCGTCCGGTGTCGTGGCAGCCATCAGCTCACCACCTCCATGTTGCCGGTCATGTAACCGATCGTCTGCATGGGACCGCCGAATCCGTCGACGAAGCCGCCGCCACAAGGGATCCTGCATTGCCAGAAGTACGCGCCGGGAGTGCGCGGCGACGTGAAGGTGAAGGTCATTGTCTTGTGCGGGCCTGCCGTGCATGGCGAGGTCGAGCACAGGTTGGCGGTCAGGCCCGGCGAGCCCATCGGCACGTTCAGGTTGATGCCGGGGATCGAGAACGTATGCCCCACGTTGCAGCCGGACCAGGAGTTGAGCACGGTGAACGGCTTGCCGTCCTCAGCGGCAATGCCGCCGGTGGTACCGCTTACCTTGGCCCAGAAGTTGTTGCGCAGCGGCGTGCAGCCGTCGTAGCCGTAGATCGTCATGTGAATCACCGACCCGGCCGGCACCTGGAAGATCGTTGTGTGCACCCAGTTGTGAGTGTTCGGGTCCTGGATGAAGTAGGAGACCCAGTCCGGGTGCGCAGTCACAGTGTTCTGCGCATCCTCCTGCATCACCACGTTGACTACGCCGCCGGTATCCGGCCTGACGCTCGTCCCGAAGGCGATCGTCTGCGGACTGCCCAGCAAGTAATGGACTACCAGGAAGGCAACGCCCGCTGCGACTAGCAGGAACGCCACGACCAGGGTAACGACACGGGCCAGCAGGGACACCGGCCATCACCTCGCTTCTGCTCGCACCTGACGACCCGAATGGGTTACAGGCATAATTGCGCGACGTCTGAGCCAATACTGACGTTGAACGTGTCCTGATCTTGCGAGCACCGGCCGCCTCACGGCAAGCACGACGCCGCTGAATGACGAAATTGTCATAGTTGACCGTCCGCCACGTTCGGTAACCAGTTGATTGCTCTGCGCGAATCGTAGCGCCTGGCAGTTGACCTGGACGTGCTGAATGGAGTAGATCCTCTGTTGTCACCTGCGTGGACGTTCAGGGTTCGATGATGCGGATCTAGCCAGAAGTCGACGCAATCGAGGTAATGGGCCTGATGACTGTTACGAGTGATCGGCTGTCTCCGTCGCGGCAGCGGATCCTGGTAGTCGATGATCAGCCGGAGATACGCGATGTTGTCGCACGCGCGCTTAGTGCGGCCGGCTATGCAATCGACTGCAGTAGCGACGGCGCCGCCGGACTGCAGCATGCGCTGACCGGCGATTACCAGCTGATCATTCTCGACCTGGTGATGCCTGAGACCGACGGCCGCGCGGTCCTGACGCGCCTGTGCAAGGAGCGTCCCGGGCAGCCGGTGCTCGTACTCTCCTGTGTCGCGGACGTGCCTACGAAGGTGGACTGCCTGGACCTCGGCGCGCAGGACTACCTGACCAAACCGTTCGCGCTCGACGAACTGCTCGCCAGAGTGCGGGTGCGGCTGCGTGCCAACCAGAGCGGCGACGACCATCACGGGCCAGTTCCGCGTGGTGATCAGCACGGAGGTGATCACCAGCTCAGCGAGATCATCCGGGCTGGCCAGCTGGTGCTCGACTTCGGGCGGCTGCAGGCCGATGCCGGCCTGGGCCCCGTTCCGCTGACCCGGCTCGAGGTCCTGTTGCTCCGGGAGCTGATGGAGCATATCGGGGAGTCAGTCCCCAAGGGCACGCTGCTGGCGTCAGTATGGGGAATCGACTTCGACCCCGGCTCCAACGTCGTCGACGTGTGCGTGCGCAGGCTGCGGTCGAAACTGGGATTCGACTTGATCGAGACGGTGCGTGGTGCCGGATACCGGCTCGCTTCCTGACAGCGCGATAGCGCCCGCGGGCGCTGCGCTGGCGACGCCTGCCGCTGGCTGGCGGCTGCATGACGGCCTGCTGGCCGACCTGGCCGACCTGGCCGACGTGCGCTACTGGCGGTACTGGATTGACCTGGCCTGGGTACTGCTCTGGCTGCTCGGGCTGGCCGGCATCGTGATCTTCGAGCGGTGGGAGGCCATCCCGTTCCACCTCATCTGGATCAGCTTCGCGCTGCTGTACAGCTTCCGCGTCCGCCGCACCAAACCGACGCTGTGGGTACTCGCCGCGATGACGGTCACTACCTTCGCCGCCGTCAGCCTGGACGTCCGCCGCGGCGTGCAGCCCGTCGGAGAACTGACCGAAGTCCCGCTGATGGCCGCCATGGTCTGGGTCATAGTGTGGCACGGGCACCGCAGGCTGGCCGCCAGTGCCGAGCACATCCGCGTTAGCGAGGAGAACCAGCGGCTGCTTGCCACTCAGCGCCAGTTCCTGCAAGACGCGTCGCACCAGCTCAGAACGCCCATCACGATCGCGCTCGGACACGCGGAACTACTAGCCCGCAGCCTGGCCGATAGCCAGGACAAGCGCGACATCACCGTGATCGTCGGCGAGCTGAACCGGCTGCGGAAACTCAGCGAACGCCTGCTGCTCATCGCCGCGTCGGCGAATCCGGGCTTCCTCGTGCCCGGGCCGGTCGCGCTCGACGGGTTTACCGCCGAGGCGCTCTGGCGCTGGCGGCCAGCCGCCGACCGCACATGGCAGTTCGGCCGTCTCGACGAGGTGACCGTGCATGCTGACCAGGAGCGGCTTGGCCTTGCCGTCGACGCACTGCTGGAAAACGCGGTCCAGCACACCGTGCCGGGAGATGTCATCAGGCTGTCGGCCATCCGGGACGAGCGGGCCGGCCTCGCCAGGCTGGTCGTGACGGACAGCGGGGCCGGGATCGCGCCCGCCGAGATGGCCTATATCTTCGACCGGTTCGCCACCGGAATGACGACCCACGGGCGGCGCGGCACCGGCTTGGGGCTGTCGCTCGTCCGCGCTGTCGCCCGCGGCCACGGCGGCGAGGTGCACGCGTACAGCACCGTCGGTTCCGGCAGCACCTTCGCAATCTGCCTTCCCGCTGTCCAGGCGAGCGGGCTGGCCGACGGCAGGCACGAGCTGGCCGGCGATCCGTGCGGCAGTCTGGGGGCGCGATGAACCAGCCGTCGCCGGCACTGCGCGGCTGGCAGGCCAGGCTCCGCGGCATGCACCGGACTGCCAAGATCGCTATCGCCGGGGTCGCCATCATCGCGGCGGTGATCGTGCTGGTGTCGCTGAGCACCAGCGCGGCGGGAAAGCCGACCGGACGACCGCCGCTGGCCCGCAGCTTCAGCCTGGCCCAGGTCGGGCGGCCCGGACACATAGTGTCGCTGGCCAGTTACCGCGGGCACCCGGTGGTCATCAACTTCTTCGCCTCCTGGTGCGCGCCGTGCAAGCGGGAAACGCCCATGCTGGCCCGGTTCTACCTGGCCAGCCGGGGCCGGGTTGACGTGATCGGCGTCGACGCCAACGACGAGACGGGCCCTGCGCTGCGGTTCTTGCGCGCGGCCGGGGTCCGCTACCCGGTAGCCTTCGACCCGTTCCCATCCTCCACCACGACGCATTATGGAGTGCTCGCGCTCCCGCAAACATTCTTCCTGAACGCCCAGCACCGCATCGTCAAGCACGTTATCGGCCAGCTGAGCGTTGCCGAGCTGCACGCCGGAGTCGCGCAGATGGACGCGAGTTCGCACCAGGATCGAGGCTGAGTTTGTCATCGCCGACGCGCACTCCCCCGCGCCGTCAGGTCACCGCCACTGGCTGGCCGGTGCGGCGCACCCCGAAGTGGGTCCTGCTGGCGCTTGCCGGACTGCTAGCGGTCGCGGCGGCGGTCGCCCTGGTGCACAAGCCGTCGCAAGCCCAGCGTGCTACCGACCTTCGCGGGGTCCTGACGGAGATGACCACCGATATCCAGTCCTGCGCCGCCGGCGTCGGCGAGTCGCTGACGGCGCTGCGACAGGTGCAGGCAGAGCACACCCGTAACAGTTCCGACGTGGCTGACGGCATCGGCGTCGCTCAGTACGGCGCGCAGGAGTGCGCTCCCGCTAACAACGAGCTGCTCGACAACCTGGAGGCCTACCAGGTGCCCGAATCACTGGCCAGTTTCCAGCTCGGCAGGGCGGTGACGGGCCTGATCAACTGGGCTGCCCCGGACGCCCAGCGAGTTGACAGCGACGTCGCTAGCCTGCTGGCAGCCAAGACGCCGCAGGCCACGAGCCAGGCGACGACGGCACTCAGCAAGGCGCTCAAGAAGCTCAATGCCGAGCGAGCAGCGGTCTACAAGACCCTGAACAAGGCCATCAGGGCGCTAGGCGCGCACGCGGCGCCGCCTGAGCTGCCCGGCTGATATCGTGCCGACCCACCGCGATGTACAAGTGGGAGGGTGAGCCCGGTTGCCTGGCATGAGTCCTGGCCTCAGCAACACCAACCCGACGCTTGTCGCCGCGTTCCGGACCGCGCTGATCCACCAAGGCCTGGTCGCGGTGGCCCTGCTCGCCATCCTCGGGCTGGTCTGGTTGAGCGTGCGCGAGTTCAGCCCGGCCGCGAGACAGGCAGCGGCGGCCCGATCGCAGTTGCCGGAGGCGCCCGCGCGCCGGCTGCTGCGGATCGGGTTTGGCATCCTGTGGATCTTCGACGGGCTGTTGCAGGCCCAGCCCGCAATGCCAGCCGGCCTGCCCGCTGGTGTCATGAAGCCGACTGCGGCAGTGTCGCCAGTCTGGGTGCAGCACGTCGTCAACTGGGCCGGCTCAGCCTGGTCCTATCATCCGGTGCAAGCCGGCGCCGCCGCGGTGTGGATTCAGGTCGGACTGGGTGCCTGGCTGATCGCCGCCCCGCCCGGCCGGGCCAGCCGATTGGCGGGCGCGGCCAGCGCCGTCTGGGGGCTGCTGGTCTGGATTTTCGGCGAAGCCTTCGGCGGCATCTTCGCGCCGGGCCTCAGCTTCCTGTTCGGTGCCCCCGGAGCGGTGCTGTTCTACTGCGCGGCCGGCCTGCTCATCGCGCTGCCGGACCGCCGGTGGCGCGGCCCGCTGCTCGGCAGGCAAATTCTGGCCGGTCTGGGGGTCTTCCTGGCTGGCATGGCGGTGCTGCAGGCGTGGCCGGGCCGCGGCTTCTGGCCGGGCGGGGCGCACGGAAAGCCGGGTGCTATGGCCACCATGGCCGCGTCCATGTCCAGCACGCCCCAGCCCCATCTGCTGTCTGTCCTGGTCAGTGACTTCGGGAAGGTTGACACCGCACACGGATTCGCCGTCAACCTCATCGTCGTCATCCTGCTCGCGGCCATCGGGATAGCGCTGCTGAGCGGGAAACGGCGCGCAATTCAGCCCGCTCTGGTGCTGCTGCTCGCGGTCTGCCTGGCGGACTGGATTCTGATCGAGGATCTCGGCTTCCTGGGCGGGCTAGGCACTGACCCCAACAGCATGGTTCCGGTAGCGCTGCTCGCCGCCGGCGGCTACGTCGCGATGGTGCGGGTGCCGGCCGCCGAGCATGTGCCGGAACGGGCCGCTGGGCCGGTCGCGGCCGGCGCCGCTACCGGCCGGGCTCGGCTGGCGCACGCGGTCGGCTCATCGAGCCTGCGAGCCATCGTCGCGGTCTGGGCCGCAGCCGTGGTGCTCATCGGTGCCGGGCCGATGGCTCTCGCGCAGACGAGCAAGACCGCCGATCCGATCATCGCGCTGGCTATCGACGGCAGCGCCGCGCCGCTGAATTTCGCCGCGCCTGGCTTCGCGCTGACCGACCAGGCCGGCCGACCGGTCAGCCTCGCGAGCCTGCATGGCAAGGTGGTCCTGCTGACCTTCCTCGACCCGGTGTGCACGTCGGACTGCCCGCTGATCGCGCAGGAGTTCCGGGCCGCGGATCACCTGCTTAGCCAGCAATCAGGCCGCGTTGAGCTGGTCGCGATCGTCGCCAACCCGGTCGACTATTCGGCCGCTTACACCAGGGCCTTCGACAGCCAGGAGGGCCTGGCAGGGCTGCCAAACTGGCTGTTCCTCACCGGCTCGCTGCGGCAACTGCAGCAGGTGTGGCGGAACTACTCGGTGGCCGCCCAGATCCTGCCCGCCGGCGGGATGATCGCGCACAGCGACGTCGCGTACGTCATCGATGGTGCCGGGCACACCAGGTTCGAGCTCAACTTCGATCCCGGGCCGGGCACCGCTAGCTCGGAATCATCGTTCGCCGCAGAGCTCGCCACCACGGCTCAGCAGGTCTTGAGGTCGCAATGACCCTGCGGACTGCGGCAGCTACAGCGGTCGCGGTGACTGCCGGCGCCCTGACTGCGGGACTGCTGGCCGGTTGCGGCAGTGCACCAGCGCAGGTGGTGCCCGATCGTCCGGCGACTCCCGCTGCATCGCTGCCGATCGCCACCTCGGTAGCTGGCCTCGGCCATGCCAGCTGGGCTGTTGTCCAGGTCGGCGGGTCCAGCGCAGATCACGACAATTTCTGGGAACTGCTCGTCCGGCCAGCGGGAGCGCTGGCCTGGCAGCTCGCGACCCCGCCAGGCGTGGCGAGCAACGGCGGCCTGGTCGTCGCCGGCACGTCGACGAGCCTGGTCGCCGGATTCCGGCCCAGCCAGCTGCTGACATTTTCGCCGCTCGCGACGACCGCGAACCAGGGCAAGTCGTGGGCGCAAGGCAACCTGCTCAGCCCTGGCCTCGCCGCGACGCCGGACGCGCTCGCCGCCGGGCCAGACGGCCAGCTGCTAGCCCTTACTGACACCGGCACGGTGCGCCTTGGCAGCCACCTTGGCGCCAGCTGGCGGACGGTCACCAGCGGCGCTGCGCTGGCCGGCACGGCCGCAGCCAGAGCTTGCGGGCTGACCAGCCTGTCCGCGGTGGCGTTCAACGCCGCGGGGACGCCGATGGTGGCGGGAAGCTGCCGCACTGCCGGGGTGGTGGGCCTGTTCAATTCCGCGGGGGGCGGCTGGCAGCCCGCCGGTCTCACACTGCCAGCCGCGCTCGGGCGCGTCACGGTGTCGGTGCTCGGCCTAGCCACGTTCGGCGACCGGACCACAGCACTGCTAGCCGTCGGTCACGGCGCTTCAGCAGGCATTGTCGCCGCCTGGCTCGCTGGCACGGCGACGACGTGGACGTTCTCCCCGCTGCTGCGTGCGAGCGCAGCAGCGGTCGCGTCGCTGTCCTTGTGGCCAGGCGGTGCCGCCGGGCTCGTGCTGGCTGGCGGCCGCGGCGAAACGATCGCGGCACCCGGCGCGAGCTGGCGTCAGCTCGCGCCGCTTCCGGCACACACCGCAACCCTGGCGCTCGGCCCAGCCGGACAGCCGGAGGCGATAGCTAGTCAGGGCGCAACCGCCACCGCGTGGCAGCTCGGTCCGGCCGGCTGGAATGCGCTGCAGACAATCAAGATCCAGATTCCGTACGGATCATCGGGCTGAGCGGAGCGTCATGAATATCGTGCTCGACCACTGGTCGTTCGACCCGTTCCTCATCATCGTGATCGGCCTGGTGATCTGGCACGAGATCGGGCTGGCCCAGCTTGCCCGCCGGTCCCGCCCGGACCGGACCAGGCAGCGACGGCGCCGCTCGTGGCTGTTCTACGCCGGCCTGGCCGTGCTGCTGATCGCGGTGCTGTCGCCGATCGACTACTGGGCCAGCGACTACTTCTACGTGCACATGATTCAGCATCTGCTGCTGATGTTCGCCGCGCCGACTCTGGTGGTGGCCGGCGCGCCGTGGCAGCCGCTGCTCGACGCGTTGCCCGGCAAGACCGGTCGCAGCGCCACCCGCGAGGTGATGACCAGCCGCTGGGCGCGCCCGCTGCGCGCGATTGTCGGCTTCATGCTCAGGCCATGGGTCGCCATCATCTTCTTCAGCGTGGTGATGGTCTGCTGGCACCTGCCCGGCCCATTCGACCTGTCGGAGCGGAACCAGGCCGTGCACATCTGGCTGATGCACTCCAGCTTCTTCATCGCCGGAGTGCTGTTCTGGCTGCAGTTCATACCCTCGCCCCCGTTCCGGATCAAGCTGTCACCGGTAGGGCAGGCAGGAGCACTGCTGGTGACCAACTCCTTCATGTGGCTGCTGGCCATGGCCATGAGCTTCCTCACCAGCACGTCCTGGTATTCGGTGTACAACCACGTGCCAGGCGTGACCCTGCCGGCCTTTGCTGACCAGCAGATCGGCGCTGGCATCCTGTGGATCTGCGGCGACTTCTGGGCGATCCCGACAATGATCTTCGTCGTGCGCAAGCTGATGGCCGAGGATGGCAGCGTCAGTGCTGCGGTCGACCGGATCCTCGGCCGCGGCTCACAGCGGTACCGCTGGGCAGGCCGCGGTTAGCTGCCCTCACCGGGGCTGCCTAGCGTGGCAGCTAGCACGTCGGCCTCGCGGCGCAACCGGGTGGCCTGGTCGGCACGGCCGAGTTCGTCATAGTGCCGAGCCGCAGCCTGCCGGTCGGTGATCTCGGTGCGGACGATGTGCGCGATATCTGCTTCGCTCAGAGCGCGGCGCGGCACCTCCGCTGAGCCGGCACCCGGGCTTGCTCCGGCGAAGTGCGCGCTCGTGGTAGCGCTCCGGCGATAGTCGGCGGGTACGCCGACTGCCCCGGCGTTCCCGATCGCGGCCAGCGCGGACCGGATCGCGCTGGCAGCTGACCGGTCGCGGGACGCCAGCGCTGTGGCCAGCGCGGCGCGCAACCGAGCGGTCACACCGCCTGCCTCGCTGCTTCGGGCCGATGGCATGGCAAGCTCCTTCGGATCGGCCGGCCTGGCTCCGCCGGCCTTGGTGCCCCGCTGGAAGCCGCCGAACAGGACGGACAGCAACAGCAAGAAAAGCAGCAGTGCCAGGATCCACACGAGGCAGCCCGTGCGCCTGCCCATCCTCCGGCGTGGCTTACCGCCCTGCCCTGACCGGCCGCCAAAGCTCCTGGCCATTGTTCCTCCAGGCGTTGGGAGAACGGCCGCCGACCCGCGGCCGCACATTGTGTACCCATCTCAAGCTAATGAATTCACCGGCGGAATCGGGGTAGTAACGGGCTGCGATAGCCGATGCGCCCGTCCGGTACAACCGGAGGAACCGTGTTTCACTTGCCGCGCTCCAGCCGCGTCTTCAGCCGGGCCGCAGCCATTGTCGCGGCCATCATCGCCGTGATAGTCCTGCTGGTGGTGCTGTCCGCGGTACGGCTACTGCCGCAATTGCGGAATCCATTCGCCGAGACGACGACCGTACGCAGCCAGCCCGCGCTGCTGAAGTCAATCACATCGCTGAGCCGGTATGAGGCCGCCAGCGGAACTTTCCAGGTCGTGGTATCGCTGGCCCGCCATACCTCGTTCCTGCCTGCCTTCATCGAAGGCAGCCAGACGTTGTTCATCGGAGACGGCACCGTCATCGCCTATGTCGACTTCTCGGCCCTCAAGGGCAGCGCCATCAAGGTCTCGGCCAGCCGGACCGCGGTGACGGTCAAGTTGCCGCAGGCCAGGCTGGAACCAGCCGTGCTGAACGTGAAGCAGTCGTATGTCTACGCAGAGCAGCAGGGCTTCCTGAACCGGGTGGCGAGCTTTTTCTCTGGTAACCCCAACAGCCAGCAGGCTGTGTACGTGCTGGCGCAGCGGGAGGTCGAGGACGCGGCCCGTCGCAGCGCACTTGTCGCGGACGCCGAGCGGAACACCACCTCAATGCTCGACGGCATGCTCGGATCACTCGGCTTCAAGCACGTAGCAGTCGACTTCGCCGCCCACTGACGGTGACGATGTGGCGGACCGCCGTCAGTAATCCAGCAGTGTGCGTACTGCGGCGGTGACTTTCGCCTTGGTGGGGATCACCTCAGCTTCGAGGGCGTCGGCGAACGGCAACGGCACGCACGCGGCTGCGACCCGGCGGATGGGCGCATCGAGCAACTCGAAGCCCTCGTCGGCGACGATCGACGCGACCGTGCCGCCCCAGCCGCCCTGGTAGGGGTTCTCCTCGACGATGAGCAGCCTGGAGGTGCGGGCGACAGAGGCCAGCACCGTCGCCATGTCCAGCGGTACCAGGCAGCGCAGGTCGACGACTTCGACGCTGGCACCGGAGTCGGCAAGGTCGGCGGCGGCGGCCAGCGCAAGGGGCACGGTCGACGCGAGCGCCACGACCGTTACGTCCGAACCTGCCCGGGCGATCGCGGCCTGTCCCAGCGGTACCACGTGGCCGTCGGGCGCGGCCTCGCCGCGGCTGGCGAACAGGCCCTTGTGCTCGAAGAAAACCACCGGGTCGTCGCTGCGGATGGCCGCGGCCAGCAGCCCGGCCACGTCAGCCGGATTCGACGGCGCGGCTACCTTCAAGCCCGGAATCGCCAGCGCCCAGTTCTCCACCGCCTGGGAGTGCTGCGCGCCGAAGCCGAGGCCGCCGCCGTTGGCGGTACGCACCACCAGCGGCACGGTCACCTGACCGCCGGTCATGTACCGCATCTTGGGGATCTCATTGGCCAGGTAGTCCCAGCAGCAGGCGAGGAAGTCGGAGAACATGATCTCGGCCACCGGCCGCATCCCGGTCATCGCGGCGCCCATCGCCATGCCGACGATGGCTTGCTCGGAGATCGGCGTATCCCGCACCCGCTCGGGACCGAACTCTGCCAGCAGCCCGGCTGTGGTCTTGAAGACCCCGCCTGCTCCGCCGATGTCCTCACCCAGGCACACCACCGACGGGTCGCGGCGCATCTCCCTGGCCAGGCCGTCGGCCACCGCCTCGCGATAGGTGATCAGGTCCGCCACTGGAAACCTCCGTCCGCCCACACGTCGGTGAATGCCTGCACCGGGTCGGCCGGGCCGGCCGCCTTTGCCTCGGCCACCGCATCGGCGACGGTCTGTGCGGCCCGGGCGGCCGTCGCCGCTACCTCGTCCTCGCCGACGCCCAGCTCGGCCAGCCGCTGCCGCGCCACCGTCAGCGGGTCGCGCTGCAGCCACGCCTCGAGCTCGCCGTCCGGCCGGTAGCTGGCCGGGTCGGTGCGGCTGTGGCCGAAATGCCGGTAGGTCTGCGCTTCCAGCACCGTCGGCCCGCCGCCCGCACGCGCCCTGGCAGCGGCCCGGCCGACGGCATCGGCGACCACGACCACGTCGTTGCCGTCAATGACCTCCGACGGCAGCCGGTAGCTGGCGGC
The DNA here is from genome assembly GCA_963787665.1 of uncultured Actinomycetota bacterium. GTDB lineage: Bacteria > Actinomycetota > Actinomycetes > Streptosporangiales > Streptosporangiaceae > JAJYUU01. Next base: position 437,767 of record CAWBDZ010000009.1, on the reverse strand, counting down.
ACGGTCGGCGGCCGGATGGTCAGCCGCGGTGACCGAGCCGATCGGCGTGTACTCCATGTACAGGTTGTTCTCGCAGACGAACAGGACCGGCAGCGCCCACACCGACGCCAGGTTCAGCGCCTCGTGGAACGCGCCGATGTTGGTCGCGCCGTCGCCGAAGAACGCGACCGCGACCTGGCTGGTCCCCCGCAGCATGGCCGACCACGCCGCCCCGGCGGCGATCGGCAGGTGCGCCCCGACGATCGCGTAGGAGCCGAGCATGCCCGCCGATGCCTTGGTCAGGTGCATCGAGCCGCCCTTGGCCTTGCAGACACCGGTGGCCTTGCTCATGAGCTCGGCCAGGCACTCGGCTGGCGTCGCGCCGCGGGCCATCGCATGATGATGGCCCCGGTAGGTGGCGAACACGTAGTCATCTGGCTCCAGCGCCGCGCTGGCGCCCACCGCCACCGCCTCGTGCCCCGCCGCCAGGTGCGTCGTGCCCTTGACCAGGCCGGCCAGGAACAGGTCGTGCGCGGCCTGCTCGGTGCCGCGGATCACCGCCATCTGCTCATACAGCGCGAGCAGGTAACCGGCGCCGATGCCGGCCGCCTCAGTTGTACCGGCTGTCATTCGCCGCCTCCGCCCGGCTCGCCCGGCGTGAACTCGCCGCGCCCGGCAGCGGTATTAAGGTTCGACTGGCTTTCCCGCAGCGTGTCAAGCGCGCCGCCGGCAGTCCAGTACTTCCGGCCGGCCACCAGCAGTTCCTCGGCCGGGAACTTCGTGATCACCTCGCACCCCTCAGCGGTGACCACCACCTCTTCCTCGATCCGCGCCGCCGACCAGCCGTCCGCCGCCGGCCAGTAGGTCTCCAGCGCGAACACCATGCCCTCTTCCAGCGGCTCGGGATGATCCAGCGACACCAGCCGGCTGAAGATCGGCTTCTCCCAGATCGACAGCCCCACACCGTGCCCGTACTGCAACGCGAACGCCGCGGTCTCGTCCGGGAAGCCGAACTCGGTCGCGGCCGGCCACAGCGACACGATGTCCCCGGTGGTGACCCCCGGCCGCACCATCGCGATCGCCTGATCCATGTACTCCCGGCAGCGGACATACGCATCGCGCTGCGCCACCGACGCGCTGCCGACCGCGAACGTCCGGTAGTAGCACGTCCGGTAGCCCAGATGGCTGTGCAAGATGTCGAAGAACGCCGGATCGCCGGGCCGGATCAGCCGGTCCGAGTACACGTGCGGATGCGGCGAGCAGCGCTCACCCGAAATCGCGTTGACGCCCTCGACGAACTCGCTGCCCAGGTCATACAGCACCTTGGCGACCAGGCCGACGCACTCGTTCTCCCGCACCCCCGGCCGCAGGAACTCATACAGCTGCTGGTACGCCGCATCCACCATCGCGCACGCCTGGCTCAGCAGGCTGATCTCATCCACGGTCTTGGTCCGCCGGGCCTCCAGGAACACCTGCTGCCCGTCCACGGTATCGACGCCCGCAGCGGCCAGCGCGGCCAGCACCGGCATCTCCGCCACATCCACCCCGACCGGCTCCCGGGCCAGCCCGTACTCCGCCAGCACCCCCGCCACCTGCGCGGCCACCTCCCGGGCGATGCCCGCATCGGGGTGAAACGCGCCCCGCAACGTCGAAATACCCGCCCGCGCGCCCGTCGCCCGCGCACCCTCGGGCGTCGGCGGCCCGCCAGTGTGATCCAGCCACGGGTTATACAGCTGATGGTGACGCGCCGCCGAACCGAAATCCCACACCACCGGCTCGCCGCCACGCGGCAGCAGCGCAAACCTGATCAGCTTATCCATCCCCCACGTGCCGATATGGGTAGCGGTCATGTACCGGATATTGCCGAAATCGAAACTCAGCAGCCCGCCCAGCGACGACACCTCCAGCTGCGCCTTCAACCGGGCCAGCCGCTCCGACCGCAGCCTGCCCAGATCAACCCGCTGCTCCCAGTCCACCGCATTCGGACCATAGGTGTGAATCGCCATCGCCCATCACCTTTTCTGTCAGTCACCCGGAGACCCGGACACGCCGAACAAGCGGCTGGCGTTGCCGCCCAGCAGCAGTTGCTCGTCGGCCTGGCTGAGGCGCAGCGAGCAGATGTCGTCCACGGGCTTGTCGGCGCCCATGTCGAACGGACGGTCCGAGCCGAGCAGCACGTGCTCCGGCCCGGCGAACCGGACTAGATCGCGGAGCAAGGATTGGTCGTGCGTCAGGCTGTCGTAATACAACAGCCGCAGCATCAGGTCCGGATCTCCGGCGCCATCCGGCCGGGCCTCCGGACGGACCTCGAACGCACGCCGCAGCCGGCCGCGCAGCGCCAGCAGCGCGCCGCCGCCATGCGCCAGCAACACGGTCAGGCCGGGGAAGCGGTCAAGCACGCCGCTCACCACGAGCTGGGCAGCCGCGATAGCCGTCTCCAGCGGATTGCCTACCGAATTCCACAGGTAGTGGCCATCGAGCGCAGCGATGCCGAGCCCGGTCGTGGTCGGATGGACGAACACGGTGGCGCCGGTGTCGGCCGCGGCCGCCCAGAACGGGAGGAACATGTCGTCGCCGAGGTACCGGCCGGCGACGCTGGCCGGCACTTCGACACCGCGCATGCCGGGCAGCGTCATCAGGTAGCCGAGCTCGGCCGCCGCCGCTTCCGGGTGCTGGAGGGGAACGGCGCCGAGCGCTAGGACGCGGCCGCCGGGACGGCTCGCCGCCGCGGCCAGGCTGTCATTCTGGATCCGGCAGATCCGGCGGGCCTGCGCCAGCTCTGCTTGCACCGGCAGCAGCAGTACCCACGGTGACAGCAGCAAATGGCTGACGCCAGCCGCCCGCGCCTGGTCCAGCATCACCTCGACATCGGCGAACTCGCCGGTCACCGAATTCAGCTGCCGGCCGCGGAACGACACGACCTGGCGGCCGTCCTGCACGCTGACTGCTGGCCGCCACTCGTCCGGTACCGCGCTGGTTAGCATCCCGGCCGGGATGATGTGGCAGTGGGTGTCGAGGATCATGGTGTGTCGAGGACGATGGGACTCTGCGGGATCATGCCGCTGACCCTGGCCGGCCACCCAGGTACAGGGATCCGATCTCGGGATGCTCGAGTACCTCAGTGCCGCTACCAGCGAGGCGCACCCGGCCGTTCTCCATGACCACGCCGTATCCGGCCATCCGCAGCCCCGCGCGCGCGTTCTGCTCGACCAGCAGGACCGTCTTGCCGCGCGCGTTCATCTCCTTGACGGCGGTGAACACGCCACGCAGCGTCTTCGGGGCCAGGCCCATCGAAGGCTCGTCGAGGATGATCAGGTCGGGATCGAGCATGAGGCAGCGGGCGAACTCGACCAGCCGCTGCTGACCGCCAGACAGGCTGCCGGCCTTCCGCTTGGTCCAGGCGCTGATGTCGGGAAACAGCGCCTCCACGGTCTGGCGGCGCTGCGCGATGAGGGTCTTGCTGCCGAGCATGTACCCGCCGAGATCGATGTTCTCGGCCACCGTCATCTCGCGGAACAGGCTGTGGTTCTGCGGCACGTGCACGACGCCTGCCTGCAAGATCTCTCGCGGGCTCTTGCCGGTGAGCCGCTTGCCACGATGCAGAACCTGGCCGGAGCGGGCCTTGAGCAGGCCGCTGATGACTGCGAGCAACGTGGACTTGCCCGCGCCGTTCGGCCCGACAATGCAGGTAATGCTGCCTTCGGGCACGGTGAAGGACACCTCATGCAGCACGTCGCCGCCGCCGTAACCGGCAGTCAGGCCCTCGACGACAAGCACGTTCTCAGTCATCGTCGTCCGTATCGGTTCCGAGGTAGGCGTCCAGCACCCGCGGGTTCGCCCGGATCTCCTCGGGCGGGCCGGTGGCCACCACGGTTCCGGAGTCCAGCACCGTGACCTCATGACACAGGCCCATGACGAAATCCATGTTGTGCTCCACGATCAGGAACGTCTTGCCGGCCGCGTTGAGCTCCCGGATCCGGTCGCTGATGTGGTTGATCAGGGACGGGTTCACGCCGCCTGCGGGCTCGTCCAGCAGGACTATCTCCGGATCGGCGACGAGTACATACGACAGCTCAAGCAGCTTGCGCTGGCCGTAGGACAGGGTCCCGGCCAGCGCGCCCGCGTGCGCGGCAATCCCGGTGAACTCGAGCAGCTCCATCGCGCGCCGTCGCGCGGCGGTACCGCCCGCGATGGCGAGCGGGTTCCGGGAGCGATGCTTGTGCTGCGCCGCTATCAGCATGTTCTCCAGCACGGTCATGCTGGCGAAGATCCTGGTCAGCTGGAAGGTGCGGCCGATGCCAAGCCCGAAAACGCGGGCTGGCCTGAAGTTAGTGATGGCTTTGCCATCGAGGTAGACATGCCCGGCATCAGCGCGGGCGTAGCCGGTTATGACGTTGAACAGCGTCGTTTTCCCCGAGCCGTTCGGCCCGATGAGACCGGTGATGGTGCCCCGGCCGACGTGCAGGCTCGCCCCGCTGAGCGCCTGCACGCCACCGAACGCTTTCGACACCTCCTCGGTACTGAGCAGGGCGCTCATGCTGGCTCCGAAGCGCGGTCAGTGACGACGTCCGGTTGCGCTGGGGCCGGGCCTGCTTCGGCGCCGCCGCCGCGCCGCCGCCGGGCTCGCCAGCCGCTGATGACCTCGGCCACGGTCGGGATGATGCCGCGCGGCAGGGCCAGGATCACCGCCAGGAACAGCGCACCGTACAGCATCAGAAATACGTAGCTGCTGGAGACCTGCTGCTGGAAGTACTGCTCGGCCGGCTCGATGATCAGCGCGCCCAGCGCAGGGCCGGCCACCGTACCAAGGCCGCCGAGGAATGCCATCAGGGCCACGGCCACGTCGAACAGCGGATCAAATCCGGACGCCGGGTCAACCAGGCCGGTGAAGTACCACGACAGGCCGCCGACCATCGCGACCGGAATCGCGGAGATGACGAACGCGCTGAGCTTGACCTGCATTGTTTTTACGCCGAGGCCGGCGGCGCGGTCCTCGTCGTCGCGGATGGCGCGCAACTGCAGGCCGAATCTCGACCGGCGGATCAGCCAGGACACCGCGACGGCGCCTGCGGCGATGATGAGCGCCGTGTAGTAGAACGGGTTGTTGTAGGTGGCCGACTGGAAGTTGAGCGTAGGGGCGAGCAGCCCGGAGGTGCCGCCGGTCAGCGAGGGCAGGTTGTAGGCCATGAGCTGAAAGATGAAGAACACCGCGATAGTGATCACTACGAACGTGTGCCGCCGTACCCGGAGCGCGACAAGGCCGAACGGAATGGCGAGGATGGCGCCCACCACTCCGGTCAGCGGCAGCAGCCAGAAGACGTCCGAGCCCGGCAGGTGCCAGTCGATGGTGGCGACCCCGGTGAAGTAAGCCCCGCTGCCGAAGAAGACCGCGTGACCGAGCGAGATATAACCGGTGTAGCCGGAGAAGATGTTCCAGGCGACCGCGGCGGCGACGAAGATCAGGGTGTAGACGCCATAGGTGGTGATCGCCGCGTTCGTGAAGACAAGCGGGAACGCTGTGAACGCGGCCGCTATCACGGCGAGCCCGGTCAGCCGCGATGTCAGCGCGACCCGTTCCCCTCTCATTGGGCCCTCGCGGCTTGCTTGCCGAACAGGCCGGTGGGCTTGATGACCAGTACGATCACCAGCACCGCGTAGTACACGGCGGTCGCCCAGGTCGGCTGCCAGATGTTGACGATCTCCTCAGCGGTGACCATGAACATCGCAGCCGCCAGGGCACCGCCGATGCTGCCGAGGCCGCCCAGGATGACGATCGACAGCAGCCGGGAGATCAGGTCGTAGCCGCTGTCTGGATTGAACCCGGGATTCGTGATGCCGAACACCATCCCGCCGACCGCCGTGACCGCGACGCCGATGCCGAAGGTCAGCGCCGCTACCCGGTCGACGTTGATCCCGATCAGCCGGGCGGCCACCTTGTCCTGCACCGTCGCCCGGACCGTCCGGCCGAATGTGGTCCGGTACAGCATCAGGTAAATGGCGAGCAGCGCGACGACGGCCAGCCCGAACCCGATGAGGTAGATGTAGGCCAGGTAGAACCCGAACACGTGCACCGTGGACGTGAAATACGCGGACTGAATCGTGACCGGGGTGCTGCCGAAGAACTGGTAGAGCGCTCCCTCGATGATCACCGCTACCGCGTAGCAGACAAGCAATGACATCGCGGTGCGCTCCCGGCCGCGCAGCCGCCGGATGAAGGCCCACTCGATGAAGACGCCCAGCAGAAACATCACCGGGATCGTGATGAACAGGCCAAGTAGCGGGTCAAGGTGCAGGTGCACGGAGAGTGCGTAACTCAGGTAGGCCGCGAGAACGACCAGGATGCCCTGGGCGATGTTGATGATGTCCAGCACGCCGAAGATCAGCGTCAGCCCCGCTGCCATCAGTGCGTAGACCGCACCGCCCAGGACTCCGTCGACGATCGCCTCGGCGAACCTGGTCACCAGCGGTTACCGCTCTCGCTGCCTCTTGCGTCGCGCAACTCTCCGTGCACCCGCTCCCTCACTTGCCCCAGACTGCCTTCGGGTACTGAAGCGCCGACGATCCGGTGCCCGCCGGCAGCACCTGAAGGAGCGAGCCGTGCTGCCACTGGAAGACGAACGCGGTGGCCGCCAGGTTCTCGCCGACTGAGTCGAACTTGACGGGGCCCTGGACGCTGTTCAGCGTGACCCCGCTGTGCAGGTAGCTGATGATCTTGGTGTTGCTCAGGCTCTTGTTGTGCTCAACCGCCTGCGCTATCACCTGGCCGACCGAGTAGGCCTCCGCTACGTCGGCGTTGACGCCAGATGCATTGCCGTGATACTGCGCGATGTATTCAGCGACCATCTTCTGGCTCTGGGCGTTCGGCGAGCCGCCGTACCAGGCATTCGGCACCATCACGCCCTCGGTGTTGCCAACGCCGCCAACGGCCTTGATATACGCAGTGCCCTGGTCTGGGCCCGCGGTGGCGATGAAGACCTTCGGGTTGTAGTGCTGCTGCACGAACGCTTGAGTGAACGCGGCGATGGTGGGCACGTCGACCGAGCCGAGCACCACCATTTCTGCCTTGCTGGCAGCCACCTGGTCGGCGATGCCCTTGTACTGCGTCGGCTCGGCCGGGAACACCTTGCTGTACACCGACTTGATCCCGGCCGCAGCCAGCTTCTGCTGCGCGTAAGTGATCTGCGGCTGGGTGAACGGGTCATTGCTGGTGGGGAACGCGGCCGTCTTAGGCCGCTGGCTGGCCGGCAGTGACGTCACGTAGTTGATGAGCGGCAGCATCGAGGCCTCTACCGGCAGGCTGACGTCGAAGAGGTTAGGGAGCTTGGTGGCGAACACCGACGGCGCACCGCCAGCACCCTCGACAAACGCGAAGCCATACCGGTGCGCGACCGATACCGACGGGCCAGTCAGCAACGATGAGAACGGCCCGAACAGCAAATTGACGTGCTTAACGTTGATCAGCGTCTGATAGTTGGTGACTGCCTGGTTAGGCATGCTGGCGTCGTTGAGAATGTCCAGCTGGATCTTGCGGCCGAGCAGCCCGCCGGCCGCGTTCACGTCCTTGGCCCACAGCTTGTAGCCGCGTTCGAATGCCAGGCCGTCAGTGGAGAAGCCGCCGGTCAGGGACAGTGATGCGCCGATCAGGATCGGACTTGACGATGTCGATCCTGATGATGGCGAGCTGCTGCAGGCGGCCACAAGTGCCGAGGTCAGGACTGCGGCGGAACCAAGAGCTATAAACCGGGCGCGATGCGAGAGCAATCTCATCCCCGGTACTCCTTCCAGTGCGGAAAGGCCCGAATCGATCGGTAAGCCAGCCGGGATCACCCGGCTGGCGGGGGTGGTGAAGCCGCGCCTCACCGTGTGCTTTCTGTTGCGTCCCCCGTCTCCCCGTTTGCACCGACGGGTTCTAGCCCGTCGGTCACCTCCGCGTTCTCACTAACAAGCTCGAGGCCGGCCGCACGGGCCTGCAACTCGAGCAGAGACGCGAAGTCCTGTTCCCCGTAGCCCTGGCCAACCAGGCTCTGCACGATCTGGTGCACGAGGGCCGCCACCGGCATCGGCACTTCATGCTCGCGCGCCGCCGCCAGCCCCAGGTCGAAATCCTTGCGCAGCAGCACGGAGGTGAAGGTGGCGTGGTAGTCCAGGTTCACCAGCGCCGGTGACTTGTACCGGGTGAACGTCGAGCCCATGACGCTGTCGTTAATGCAGGCCAGGAACGCGTGCCTGCTCACTCCGGCCTTCTCCGCCAGCACGGTTACCTCGGCCAGCGACTGGATGACGACGCCGAGGAACAGGTTGTGGCACAGCTTGACCGTGCGGGCGATCTCACCGGCTCCGACGTAGCTAGCGCCCGCGCCGAGCAGATCCAGGTAATGGCGCGCCTCATCGGCTGCCGCCGCCGAACCGGAGACTGCGAAGGTCAGCCGCCGGCCGCCGCCACCCGCGGGTTACCCATCACCGGAGCCGCCAGGAACTCGGTTCCGCGCTGCGCGAGCTGCTGCCGCACCTGGCGCGACGCGTCAACCGAGACCGTGGACAAGTCGATCACGATCTCCGGAGCCTGCGGACCGCCCATCAATCCGGCGGGCCCGAGTAGCGCGTCGATCAGATCCTGCGAAGTGCCCACCATGACGAAGACGACTCGCGCCGCTGCCAGGTCGCTGGCCCGATCGACCACCTTTGCGCCATCGGCGGCCAGCGGCTCGGCCTTCGCCTTGGTCCGGTTGTAAACCGTGACGTCCAGGCCTGCCGCGAGCAGCCGGCGGATCAGGACAGAGCCCATTCGCCCCGTTCCTAGCCACCCGACCTGGCCAAGAGGCAGATCGCTCATTCCTGTCCTTCCAGGAAGCCAGCTGGTCGTCACAATCGTTTGCAAACAGAAGGGTGGCGCACGAGCAATGCGGTTGTCAATGGCAGAATTGGTCAGCTTAGGAAGGCGACGCAGTCGAGCCACGGACGATGAGGTCGGGTGCCAGGTAGAGCACCTTCACGAGGCTTTCGTTGCCAGCGAGGCGTTCGATGAGAAGCTTCGCGGCTTCGGTTCCGACCTGGTAGTGCGGGAACGCGACCGTGGTCAGCGGGGGCCTGAGCATGTTGATGAACGGCATGTCATTGAAGCCGACCACCGAGACCTGATCCGGACAGCGCAGGCCGGCCTCATCCAGCGCCTGGTAGCAGCCGACCGCCAGCATGTCATTACCGGCCGCGACGGCGGTGCAGTTGCCGTCGCTCGCGAGGATCTGCCGCGCGCAACGGTAGCCCTCTTCGATCGAAAACGAGCGCGCGAACGCCACGTGCTCTGGCGGCACCGGCAGGTCGGCGGCGGCCATCGCCGACTGGAAGCCGCGATACCTGGCCAGGCCGGTCGATACGTCCTGCGGCCCGGCTATGCAGGCGATGCGCCGGTGCCCGAGCGCGGTGAGGTGGCTGACCGCCATCTGCACACCACGCTCGTTGTCGACGGAGACTGACGGGAAGCTGTAGTGCTCTGCAATCCGGTTCACCAGCACGACCGCCAGCCCGTCGTGCGCGGCCTCGGCAAGCAGTGGGCTGCGCAGGTGCGCCGTGGCCATCACGTAGCCATCCACGTGGCGGGCACGCATCTGCTCGAACAGCCTGCGCTCGCGCGCGTCGTCGCCGTCGGTATTGCCGATAAGGGCGACATATCCGTCGGCGTCGAGCCGGTCCTCAAGGCCGCGGACGATCGGCGGGAACAGCGGATTGTTCAGATCGGGGATCAGCACGCCGATCGTGTGCGACCGCCGGGTGCGCAGGCTGCGGGCAACCGTGTTCGGCCGGTAGCCGAGTTCCGTCGCAGCGGCGAGCACCCGGCGCGCGGTTTCCTCGCTGACCAGCAGCCTTGTGTCCGGATTGAGGGCACGGGAGGCGGTGGCCGAGTGCACGCCCGCTCGGCGTGCCACGTCCTTCAGCGTCACGGCTGGCTCTGGCATCACCGCTCCGGCTCTGCGAACTGCGATTTCGGGGGTTATCGGGGGTGTGTGTCCGCCCGATTGTTGTGGCTGTCCGGAATCGTATCGTCGGCGGGCTGAACGTGACAGGATGCGCTAGTGCTGTCGTGATCAGTTATAACTGACAGTAAGGGGATGGCCGCTCACCTCACCTGGGAGTTCTCTCAGGTGTTGACTCGGCGCTGTGACGGCCTAAAGTAAACCAAGCGCACTCATGCCGGCCAGGAGGATCAAATGGCGCCAACTCTCGGTCAGCGCTTGCGTGCGCTTCGGCTGGAGCGCGGGCTCAGCCAGGCAGACCTGGCCGGCCACCTGGTCTCGCCAAGCTATGTCTCCTTGATCGAAGCGGGTCATCGGTCCCCGGAGCGCGAAGTACTTGAGGGTCTGGCCACTAAGCTCGGGTGCTCGGTATTTTACCTTGAGTCCGGCGTGCTTCCTGAGGAGCTTAACGACCAGCGGCTCAGGCTGCAGTTCGCCGAGATCGCGCTGGCCAATGGCGACGTCAGCGAGGCCAGGGAGCGGTTCGCCGAGCTGGCGGCGCGGTCCAGCGGCGAGATCAGGCATTCGGCCAGCTGGGGACTGGTCCGCGCGGACGAGGCTGACGGCGACCTGGAGGCCGCCGTTACCCATCTGGAAAGGCTGTTGACCGCGGCCCGGGCCAGCGAACCGGGCGCGCCAGGGCTGTTGCTGCTGCTCAACACACGCTGCCGGCTCTACCAGGAAGCAGGCGACTTCACCCGCAGCATCGAGGTCGGCGAAGACGGGTTGCGGGAAGTCCGAGCGCTCGGCCTGGAAGGAACTGAAGACGAGATCAAACTCGCCTCCACGCTGGTAGGCAGCTACTGGTTCAGGGGCGATCTGTTCTCGGCACAGCACCTGGTCAGCCAGGTAATCGAGCGAGCCGAGCGATTGGGTTCGCGGACAGCCCAGGGCCGGGCCTACTGGAACGCGTGCCTGGTCGCTGAGGCCAGGGGTGATCTCACGCTGGCGCTCGACTTGGCACAGCGATCCTTGGCCCTTATGTCGGAATCGTCAGCGGATGTGAACCTTGGCGCACTGCGGATTACCTACGGCTGGCTGCTGCTGCGCTGCGATCCGCCGCGACTGGACGAAGCCGAGGCGGCGCTGGCGCGGGCCCACCAGGTTCTGACCGACCTGGGCCACCATCTGTATCTAGCCAACTGCGAGACCGAGCTGGCCAGGTGCGCGCTACTGCGCGGTGACCTTGACCGGGCCGTGGAGCTGGCCGGGCGGTCCATCGAGCGCAGCAAGCAAGGCGGCGAGACGGAGCAGGCCCGCGTTATCGGCGGGCTCGCGCTCATCCTGAGCGGCCGGGCCGAGCAGGGCGTTGCTGAGGTGTCGGCCGCCGCCCGCCAGCTCCAGAATGCCGGATCCCGCCGCGAGGCCGCGCAAGCGTGGCGCGAGCTGGCCGAGGCTCTGTTGCAGCGCGACGATCCCCAGCAGGCCATTACCGCGCTACAGCAAGCTGCCGACCTCGCCGGTGCCCGCTCCTCATCGATCCGCAGTGACATGGTCATGCCGCTGCCGAGCCTGCAGCACTGAGCTACTTGCAGCACTGAGCTTCCTGCACCACTGAGCTAGGCGGCCTCTCAGTTAGCTGGCCTCGCTGGCTAGCTCGGGTCCCGCGCCAGGCTCCGCAGCAAGAACCCCAGCGACTTCGCGCGGAAATCTGACAGGTTCTGCGGCCGGGCGAACCGGTGGCCCTCGCCCTCGTAGATGGTCAGCTCGCAGTTCCGGCCGGCTCGCTGCATCGCATCCGCAACCGCGATGGCATGGCTGACCGGCACCCGGGCGTCCTGGCGGCCATGAAACAGCCGCACCGGAATTGTGATGTCTGCCACACGGTTCACCGGCGAGGCAGTCCGCAGGCGGTCGCTATCGCGTTCGGGGTGCCCGATCCTGGCGGCATAGGCGAGTCCAGCCGATCCGCCGGACGACGTGAGGCTCGCGACGTATCGCAGCAGATCGGTTGGAGCCGAGGCCGACACCACCGATTGCAGCGGAATGACTTCCTGCGTCGCCATCATCAGGGCCGCGTAACCCCCGTAACCGCGGCCCATGGCCGCAACCCGCCGCGGATCGACAACAGCGGCGATCGCGGGCGATCGGAGGGCGTCGACGAGATCATCCTGCATGGCCAGCGACCATTGCCCGTTGCCGGCGTCACGGAATTGCTTGCCGAAGCCGCGCGAGCCGCGGTAGTTCACCTGCACGCAGCACAATCCTTCGGCGGCCAGCACCTGCGCCCACGGATCCATCCCGGCCTGGTCGCGCGACCATGGACCGCCGTGGATGACCAGGACGGCCGGCCAAGGGGGGCAGCCAGGCCTGGTCAAGTATCCCGTCACGCGCCGGCCGTCGCTCGCCTCGAAGCTGACCGGATCGCGGCGCTGTATCCGCACCTTCTCCATGCCCGCGTACCTGCCGAGCTGCCTACTGACGGCGTTCGTGACCTGGCTAAACGTGATATAGGCAGGCCCGCCAACCGGATAGCAGACCTCGGCCAGGCAATGACTGTCGTTACGATCGATGATCCAGGCAGGCGCGCCGTCGGCCAATTGCCGCAGGCGCGTCAGGTCGGCAGCGGCGGCAGCGGTGAGCGCGATCTGAGGATTATCAGGATCGGTAGTCGTCACCAGGTCCGGACCGCTGCCATCCGGGGCCATCAGGACGGCGGTGACGTCAAAGCCCTCGTAGCCGGTCAGCAGCGTCTGAGTCCAGGACGGCAGGCCCAGCCGGACCAACGCGACCGTGTCCCGGCCGACTGAACTCGTCGCGAATAGCGCGCGTCCGTCTGCGCTGAAGGCAACCGGTCGCGACGCGCCGCTGTCGGCGGCCGGAATCTGCGCCACGTCTGCCCACGAGTTGTCAGCCAGCGTGCCATGCCACCAATCGACGGTGCTGCCCGAAACACACACCGCCAGCGCCTGGGTGCCGGTAGCAATCCACTGGAGCACCGGCTTGCCAGGACCTGCCCACTCCGCGATCACGGCACCCGTCGGTGTCACGGTCTGCAACTCGAACTCGCCGGATGGCGAGTGCCGCACCGCGGTCAGTATCGACGGCTTCTGCGTGCCCAGTTGTCCGACGTACTGAGCGTCTGCGGCGTGATCCGGGGTCAGCCTGGCGAGGGCGCCGGATCGCAGATCCAGCCAGGCCAGCCACCGGCCGTCGGCGCCCGAGCGATCAAGCACGAGCACGAGCCCACGGCCGTTCCTGCCCCAGTGGAAGTCACACAGCCGCCAAGGCCGCAGGTCCGACGCCAGCTGTAGCGGAGCCTTCCCCGCGGCGATCCACACGTTCGCGGCGCGGTCGTGCCAGCGAACAGCGGCTAGTCTGTCTCCGGCCGGTGCCAGTTTCGGCCTAGTCCAGCCCGGGCCGCCGAAATGAGCATGACCAGAGCTCATCGAGGGCCACTCAGACGTCGGGTCATGCTGCGGCTCGCCGCGGCGGCGGTCCGATCACCGATCCCGTCGCAACGTCATCGAGCGTGACCTGTGAGGCGAGCACACTGACACCCTGATCTCAAAGCCGCCAGCGCCTTCGCCCGCGGCGGCCGACTCTTCTGCCGCTTCTAGGACGTTAGCTGCCAGTTCGGCGAAGAGTCAAGTTCCGCCTTGACTGATGAGTTCATACTGAACTGCGGTATGTAGTGCAATGTAGATGGTGTTTGACCAATGTCCATGACAGTGAGCGCGCCTAGGCGCATCACCCGACAACACCAGATAGGTGGAACAACAAGATGTCCAGCATTCGCATCATCGTCGTCACGGCCCTCGCCACTGCCGCCGTGCTGGCCGGTGCCCCGAGCACCGTCCACAGCGCGCCCGGGAAGGCCTCGATCACCGAGGCCGGTCCCGTGCCGTGCTGCCCGCGCGCAGGAGCGGCAGGCTGACCCGACTAGTTCAGTTGTTGGCGAGCTCTGTAGTTGGCTAGCCCTGTACCCGCTAGCCCTGGGCTCTCTAGCTTTGGGTCACGGCCTCGACGTTCTCGCGGGCCGCCTGCGTTAGTGGGTGATCGGGCCCGAGCACGCGCTCGCTGTCAGCCAGCGTGTGCTGGAAGATGGCGATCGCGTCCGTCAATCTGCCCGCTGTGTGATAAGCGTGCCCGAGATTGCTCCGCAGCGTGAGCGCATTCTGGTGATCCGGGCCGAAGACGGCCTCGCACTCCGCGATCGTTTGCTCATACACCGGTATCGCGTCGGCCAGCCTGCGCGCGGAATGGTAGGCGGAAGCGAGGTTCCCACGTGCCGTCAAGGTGTCCGGGTCGCGCGGCCCGAGCGCCTGCTCACAGTCAGTAACGACGCGCTCATACTGAGTAATGGCGTCCCGCACCTTCCGCGCGGAGTGATAGGCGGCAGCAAGGTTGCTGCGGGCGGTGAGCGTTTCCCGGTGATGCGGCCCCTGCACGTGCTCACGGTCAGCCAGGGTGCGCGCATAAGCCGGCAGCGCGTCGCGCATCTTGCCCGCGACCCGGTAAGCAAAGGCGAGGCTGGCCCGCGCGGCGATGGTATCCAGGTGGCGAGGTCCCTGTACTCGCTCACGATCGGCCAGGGTCCGTTCGAACATGGCGATGGCTTCCGTAACCTGCCCGGCCTCGCGGTAGCAATCGGCCAGGCTCGCGCGCGCGGTGATCGTGTCCGGGTGGCGCGGCCCCTGACTCGACTCGCGCGCGCTGACGTTGCGCTTGTGCACCGCGATGGCATCACCATTACGTCCGGCCGCCAGGTAGGCGTGCGCGAGCTTTGTCAGCGCAGTGAAGGTGGCGGGATTGTTCGGCCCAAAAGCGTCTTGCGCCTCGGCTAGGGCGGCTTCGTACAAGCCGACGGCGCTGGCCGGCTGTCCGGAGCGCTCAAAGCTGTCGGCCAGTTTTCCTCGGGCGAGCGCGGTGTCAGGATGATTACCGCCGAGCAACTGGCCGTTCGCAGCTAGCAGTGCCTGCCAGTACGAGACGGCCGAGCGTGCCAGGCCCGCGTCGTCCAGGCTCTCGCCGACTTTCATCAGCACCGGATGGCAGCCACCGTCCCAGAGCAGGCCGCCGGTGACTTCGCGCAGTCTCGCGGCACAATCCCGTAGCGCCTGGGTAAGCGCCGGGCGCGGCTGACCGCCCGGCCACGCCTGGACGATGGCGTCGGCCGCGACCTGGCCTACTTGATCGCGATGCTCGGCGGAGACAAAGCTGCGCACTGCCCGCTGCAACTGGGCAGGCATCCTGACCGTGCGCGTGTTGCTGGCCGCATCGACTGTGAGCAGCCGGAGCCGGGCCAGTGCGGTCAGTGCGGCCCTGACCTCCATCTGGGCCTCCGCCCGGGCCACTGTTGGCCGGCCGATGACGTACTTGCACGCTGCGTCGCTCATCAGCACGACGGCCGGCACGCCATCTGGGTCGAGCATCGCAACGAGCGCCAGCAGCGGCCAGGCAAGGCCACCCGGGATGACCTCGCTGGCCCGGTCGACCGCTAGCGACCAGGTCACGAGCACCGGAGTGGGGCTGGAACTTCCCCAGGCACCCGCGAATCGCTGGCGGCGCTCGGCGAAGACGGCCCGGTATGAACGGCAATCGATCCGCCGCCCGATCATCACGGCCGCAGCGAGGTCAAGGCCGATGGGCAAACCGCCCATGTCATCGGCAAGGTCGGGCGCGCCGAGCCGGAGATCAGGATCGTCCTTCAGGCCGGCAGTCAGGAAGTTCACCGCTTCGCGGTAGCTCAGCGGTCCGATCTGCCGCAGCCTGCCCGCCTGCCGGGCGAGTGCTGCGCCAGCACCGCGCATGGTGACCAGTACCCGTCGGCCGGCTCCCTGGGGCAGCAGACCGTCCAGGTCGCGCGGCTCGACCACGCCATCGAGTACTACGAGCCAAGGCCTGGTACTGCTGGCCAGCCACTCGAGCATGGCGGCCGCGGCGGGCTCGATGCCGTGGCTGACCTCGGCGATGTTCAGGTCGGCAAGGGCCTGAGCGTAGCCGGTCAGGATCGCGTCCCGGCTCGACGCGTTGATCCAGATCAGCACGTCGATGCCACGGCTCCGGAGCAAATCTCTGGCCGCGGCGGCCGCAAGTTGGGTCTTTCCGGTGCCCCCGGCCAGGGCGGCTCCGGTCTCGTCCGCCGCTGCGGTGTCGGCAAGGATTAATACATCGCCTGCGAGCATGCTCTCGGCCGGCCCGATGCCGGACTCCGGCCGGAGGCAATAGTTATCGGCGAGCGCGGGTACCGCCCCCGACCACAGCGGCCAGCGTGCTTGCTGGTCTGCCTGGCTATCCGCACTGAAGCCGATGACCTGACTGTCCATATGTGCGCGGTCACCGCCGTGCTAGCAAGCTGTTGTTTGTCTAGACGTCACATTATGATGCATTGACCGTTCTGCCAGTCCATTTGCGGCGACATCCGTCCGCAGGACCGATAAATATCGAACCGGCGGCTCTGCCGGGCGCCCCCGAGCACTCGCGCGCGGGCGGCTGCGCCCCGCGGCACCGAATATCACTCAGCCACTGGGAGGCGGCGAGCGGCGGTGGGTATGGGACATTACGCAAGCGCTGCATCCGGGATGGAGTCGAGGGATGCTCTTCACCGATCGCGCTGAAGCCGGCCAAGAGCTGGCCAAACGACTAGGTCACCTGCGCAGGCAGCCGACAGTAGTGCTAGGCCTGCCGCGCGGCGGCGTGCCGGTCGCCGCAGAAGTGGCCCGTGCTCTCGGCGCTCCGCTTGACGTGATTGTGGTTCGCAAACTCGGCGTGCCGTTCCAGCCCGAGTTGGCCATGGGCGCTGTCGGGGAAGACGGGGCGCGCGTCATCGACCCCGACGTCTTGCACATGGCCAGGGTGTCGGCTGATGAGCTGAGCGCGATCGAAGCCCGCGAACGGGCCGAGGTCGATCGCCGGGCGCGTCGGTACCGGGCGCGACGCAAGCGAGTCCAGCTAAAAGGGCAGGTCGCGCTCATCGTCGACGACGGGATCGCCACTGGCTCGACCGCCAGAGCCGCATGTCAGGTTGCGCGGGCACTGGGCGCGGCGCGGGTGGTGCTAGCGACGCCGGTTGCGCCGCCCGACTGGCAACGCCGCATTGGCGGTGACGCCGACGAAACGGTCGCCGTGGCAACGCCAGCGCCATTCTTCGCGATCGGTCAGTTCTACGATGACTTCGCACAGATAAGCGACGAAGCCGTCGTCGCCATCCTGGCCCGGCAAGCAGGTCCGACCGGGCCGACAGCCAACCCGAATGCGTGGCGCGCTGACCTGCCCGGGCGTGCGGATCAGGAGCGTCAGCAGCCAGGCTAGGCTTACCGTAATGACCGAGCGCAAACCGCCGGAAATGACCTTCCGCTCCTGGATCGACCAGCAGATCAGCGAGGCGGCTGAACGAGGTGCCTTCGACAACCTGCCCGGCGCCGGCAAACCACTGCCCAACAAGCCTGACCCCGATGGTCTTGGCTGGTTGCGCGACTATGTCCGCCGCGAAGGCATTCCGGCAGCGGAACTGTTGCCGACTCCGCTGAAGCTACGCAAGCAGATTCATGAGCTGACGCAGACGGTACCGACCATGCGCTCCGAGCAAGCGGTTCGCGACGCGGCCGCTGAGCTCAATCAGCAGATCATGGAATGGCGCCGGATACCGCTCGGCCCGCCGGTGTTCGTTCCGCTGGTCGATACGGACTCGCTGGTTCGCACCTGGCACGATGCTCAGCCGGCACCACGAGCAAGCCAGACTGCCGCCTGTGACCATACCTCCGACGATAGAAATCCGCAGCGATCGCGGTCGCCGCGGTGGTGGTCCAGGCGCGCTGGGCGCTAGTGTCTGGATTTCAGGACGACGGCTGACCGGGAGGGGACGCAAATGCCCATGTTTATGGATTTCCATGATGACCTTAAACTTCCTGCCGAGGCCGTAGCGCAGATCGCGCAGGACACCCAGCAGGGCGCTACCGACGAGTTCGGGGTACGGCAGGTAGAGCTTTACCACAACGCTGACGGCAAGGTCTACTGCCTCCTTGACGGCCCGGACGAGGACGCCATCCGCAAGCACCACCACGCGCTGAACGTCCCCTGCGGCGACGTGCACCAGGTGACCGGCCTGCTGTAGTCCGGTCACGGTGGGCCAGCCGCTCGGACCTCAGACCTGCGGCTGTGTGCTGTGAACCGGGTTCGTCGGTGTCGGATGGGGCCGGTGCGCCGGCCGCGTTGGCTTGACGTGGTGGTCGCCCTTACCTGGAGTCGGCCGGAAGCCGTGCTTGGCCTTGCCCCTCGCCTTGCCCGCCTTCACGGCCTTGCCGCGCTTGGAAGCCTTGCCGGGCTTGACCGGATGGGCTGGATGGGCCGGGTGCCGGGCCGAGCCTGGCGAAGAGGCGCGGCCCGCGTGATGGCCTGCCCTCTGATGCTCGCCGGAGAGATGTGCTGGCGGCGCGTCGATCACATGGTGGGCGAAGTCCTGGACCGGGCCAGGCAGCACGTCCGCGTAGGCGGCGGCGCTGCCCAGCCCGACTATCACCACTAACAGCCCGCTGGCCAGCCGGGCCGGACGAACGGCCCGCCGCCGGGGGGGAGGGCGGCGGGCCGGCTCGCGGCGGGCCGGGTCAAGCCCGGCGGGCGAGATGCTGGCCCCAGCCACGGCACCGGTCGCAGACACGGCACTAGCCACGGACGCGGCGCGGCTGAACGCAGCCACTGCCGCTGCCTCTCCGGGCACCTCACCGGGCCCCGCGGGTGCTGCCAGGCTGACGAGCTTGTCAGCCAAGGTAAGCATCCCGCGCGGAGCGTCGGCGGGCAGGGGCAGCCCGTTGAGGATCATGTCCAGCAACGGCTCGTCCGGCTCGCGACCGGACCGGCTGGGGAGGGGGAAGCCAGGCATCTCGTCAGAAGAAGCGCGCGAGTCGTTCATACCGTTACATCCGCCCGGCTCGCGGGGCCAGCTTCCCGTCGCAACCTATCGGCCGGGCACGCCGGAGCCGGAGCCCGAATCGCGACTTTCGGCCGAGTTCCTGGGTCGCCGCCCCAATCAGGAGGCGCCACCGAGCAGCGCGATGCCGGACAGCGCGAGTACGGTCAGATGCGGCCGAGGCTGGTTCTCGGTGCGATTCCCGCCTTGCGCAGCTGCCTCGCGGCCCGGCGATTGAGATCCAAGGCGGGCATTGCAGTGATGGCCCACGCCATGGCGTCTTCCTCGGCAATCGCGAACACCGGCCGCTCGGCCTCGGCCGCCAGGCGGGACGCCGTGGACGCAATTGCACTGACTGATATACCCAGCGAGCCGGTGATGGCCGCGATAGTCGTCCAGACCTCCGCGCCGCCGCTGAGCGTGCTGACGGCCAGGGAGAGGACTCCGGCCAGGGACACGGCGAGGACAGCAGCAGCTGCCCAGTAGTGTCGAAGTATCCCGCGGACGATCGTAGTCGACCGGCGAAGCGCAGCTTCCCCGGCGGCCACGTAGGCCTCCGGGCTAAGCAGGCCGGCGGCTGAGCGAGCGCCGGTCAGCAACATGAGCCAGACATCACCCTGCGGAAGCAAGTAGTCGCATATCTTCGCGCTGACAGCGGCGTCGCTCGGCTGCTGGCGGTCGCTGGTTGCCGTCGCCAGGTCGCTCCAGCGCCCAAGCGACGCCGCGACCACGGCGGCCGCGTGCTGGGGGAACTGAGTGGACAGCGTCGCCAGCCATTCCTGCAGCTTGGCGATCCGATCACGGTCAAGCTGACGGGCAACCGGGGATACGGCCGAGTGCTGGTCGGCCGCCAACTGCAGCGGCGGATTGACGGTGTCGCGAAGCGATCGGCCTAGCTCATAGGCCAGCTGAACCTCGGGTGGGCTGACCGTCAGCGCTTGCATGATCGCCAGGTTAAGACTGGTGAGCGTGTCCCTGAACGCGGCAGCGGCGGAGCCCGCCACCAACGGCTCTGCTGGCGCGACTGTATCTGGATAGTTAGCGGGAATCGCGTCCGCCAGGCCCGATTGCGTAAGCCCTGGCAGGCAGGACAGCTGCCCAAGCAAGTGGCGAAGCCGGCTGAGCTCCAGGTCCCGCCGCTGCGGCGGCTGCAATTCGTGCGCGGAGGCCAGCTCGCCGGTGGGCGCTGGCGCCTGGATGATCCCGTAAAGGACCGCCATGGTCCAGCCGGAGTACAGAGCCAGCTGTACGGCTGTCAGCGGCGGCGGCGCCACCGGTGCCGACGCGGGCTCGGAGGCAGAAATCGTGGCGGGCGCCGATTGTGCTGCGAGCTGCTCAGTAGCCGGGGTAGTCGTCAAAGTGACGCCATCGACCTGAGCATCCGGCGAGTCTTGCGCCTCGGACATCCGGGATCTCCCTTTCGAAGCACCCCTGGTGAGATCGGTATAGCACGACACTCGCCCTAATCGAAGCTTTCTACGGAAACGCGGCGCACGCTTTTGCCGGGCTCCTTTGTCCGCGAGTATGCGGCGAGAGTCCTGCCGTCAGCCCCGCCATTGCCGGGCTGGCTCGGGCAGCACGGGCGGAATACGGAAATGCGGCGGATTCTGCAGGTCCAAGGCGTCCAGTGGGTCGATGGCGGCTGCGTCGCGCCTGGTAAGAGGCGGCAAGTTCCACTTTCGCTCGATGAGCTTGAGTATCGAGGTGTGGTCATAGACCTTGTCGGTCACGTAGCCGGGCTTGGCATACGGCGACACGATTACGGCTGGCACCCGGAACCCAAGCCGGTCGTATGTTGACGGGCCGTTGTCAGCCGTCTCGATTTGTTTGGCGTACCCGGTAAAGCGGAGTAGTTGCAACGGGAAAAAGCGCTGCATGGGATTCTGGCCGGGGACATCATCTGGCTGAACAGCGCTGGGCGGCGGGACGTGATCGTAGTACCCGCCATGTTCGTCATACAGCCAGATCAGCAGCGTCTTGGGCCAGGCTCGCCCGGTCATCACGGCGTTGATGACCTTGGCCGCGAAGCCTTCGCCGACCTGGATGTCTTGCGGGTTCTCTTCCGAGCAGCCGCCGAAGTCTGGATCCACGATCGTCACCGCTGGCAGCTTGCCTGACCGCGCGGCCTGCCAGAACTGGCTGATGGGACGCAGATGGTTGAGAGATCGCAAGAACCCCAGCGGGTACAAGGCCGCGGTGGTCTGCAGTTTGCTTTCCATGGCCGGGATTAGCTGCGGGATAAGCGCGGCCAGCAGAGCGGCAAGGATCCGGAAGAAGTTCAGGCCCCAGGCGCGAGACAGCCGCTGCCAGCTAACCCGGATCGCGGACAGGTGATGGTAGTTGGTCCAGCTGATGCCGTGGGCGCCGAGCAGGTCAAAAATTGTGCCCGCAGCCGGGTAATCGATCATGCTGAACGGCAGATCATCGATCAGCCCGTTCGCGGTGCCCGCGACGAGGAATCGCCGGTTGGGGAACGTCGGGCCGAGACAAGACGAGAACCATCGGGTGGCCAGCGGGAACGTCTTCGCTAGCCCGTGGTAGAACGGCAAGTCTTGCTGGTCCCAGTACGTCATCGGCACCGTCGCATTGCGGCCAGGCAGGGTCTTTTCGACACTCCGCACAAATCCCGCGCAGCTGCCCCCGTCCCACTGGATATGGCTGGCATTCCAGGTCTGGGTCGGCACGGCCGCCCGTTGCCTGGTGCCTGCGGACCGGTGCATCCGGATGACAGTTCCATCACTGGCGACGTTCGCCGCTGTCGGCACGCCGTGCTGGTCGAGCGGTAAGCCGTCCCCACGGTTCGCCAGCATGCCCAGATAGTTGTCGTACGAGTGGTTCTCCATCATCAAGATGACGATGTGCTCGATCTGCGGCAGGCAGTCAGCACCCATTCGCATCGTCGGCTCCGGGCGCGCGCCGTTAGTTAGCCCGCCACGGGCAAGCCGCCGACGGGCAGCAGCCACCTCCAACCGGTCTAGCACGACGCCAGCCTCGCAGATCGGACACCGCTGCGACGAGAAGGACCCGTTACCTCCAAAATCAGCCTGCGGTGTCGTCGCGGCAATCAGACGGTCTGACGCGCCTCAACGTCGGTAACTGCCAGGTCCATGGCCCTCGGGTACTGCGGCTTGCCGGCCGCGTTCCGGGGGATCTCATCCACCAGGGTCATGGACCGCGGCAGCTTGTACCCGGACAGCCTGGCGCGCAGGAAGTTGCGTAGCTCGGCGAGGACTAGTGACTGGTTCGGGCGGAGCTCGACAACGGCGGCTACTGCCTGCCCGTATTTCTCATCAGGGACGCCGACCACCAGGCAGTCGTAGACGGCTGGGTGGGCCTTGATCGCGGCTTCGACTTCTTCGGGGTAGACCTTCTCGCCGCCGGTGTTGACACAGTTCGATCCGCGCCCGAGGAGGGTAACCTTCCGGCCGGGTTCGATCCGTGCCCGGTCGCCGGGCACCGAATAGCGCAGATCGTCGATGACGAGGAAAGTCGCCGCCGACTTCTCCGGGTCCTTGTAGTAGCCCAGCGGAACGTTGCCGCCGCGGCCAAGGCGGCCGACCGCGCCAATGCTGCCCGCCAGATCGAGCACCCGGTTCTGGTCATCGATCACGACAGAGTTCGGGCCGAGGGTTACCAGCGCACCGTCGTGGCTGATGCTGGCGGAGTCCTGCAGGCCCAGTCCCTGGAAACCCGTCTCGGTGGCGCCGATTGAATCAGTGATGACCGCATTCGGGAACGCGTCCAACCAGCGGGCCTTGACCGCAGGGCTGAAGATCGCTGCCGTGCTGGATACCGCGACCAGGCTGGACGCACCGTACGGCCGTCCGGTTGCGGCCTGGCGTTCGAACTCCTCAATCAGCGGCCGAGCCATGGCGTCGCCGGTCATGAACAGCAGCTGGACGCCCTCGCGCTCGACGATCCCCCAGGTCCTCGCCGCGTCGAACTTGGGTTCCAGGATCGTAAGATGCCCGGCGAACAGGTGCAGGAGCAGACCGGTCTGGGCGCCGCCGTGCATCAGCGGGCTGAGCGGGAAGGTGATCAGCCGACCGTCCTGCCTGGCCTGCTCGGACTGATCGAATTCCGAGAGGCGGGCGCCGGTGTAGAAGTCGATGCCGCCGCCGAGCACCCGCCAGAAGTCCTCCTGGCGCCACATCACGCCCTTCGGGAAACCGGTAGTGCCACCTGTATAGATGATGTGCAGGTCATCGGCGCTGCGCGGAGCGAAGTCCCGGTCAGCGCTCTGACCGTCGAGCGCGTCGGTGAACAGCACGCCGCCGAACGCTGCCACGTCGGCGTTGTTGCTGGCGTCCGTGACGTCGGGCACAACCACGAATGTGCGCAGCTTCTCGTGCCTGGCCGCACATCGGGCCACCAGCGGCGCGTAGCACCGTTCGTGGATCACCGCCACCACATCGGCGTTGTCGAAGAGATAGTCGAGCTCGCGCTCGACGTAGCGGTAGTTGACGTTGATCGACACCGCGCGGATCTTCAGGATCGCGAGCAGTGCCACCACGTGCTCGATGCTGTTCCTGGCGTACAGGGCGACGTGCTCGCCCGCCCGGACACCGCGCAGGCTGAGAAAGTGCGCCAGCCGGTTGGCGTCGGCCTCCAACTCGGCGAACGTCAGCACCCGGTCTCCGACCTTCAGAGCCGGCCTGTCGGGCGCCGCGTCGACGGCGTGTTCAAACAGATCCGCGATGTTGAGTGCCACGCGCGTCATCGTAGAACGGGTTCTCATTCGTGCACAGCTGCGCATCATGGCGCAGCCCTGGCAGCTTCTGTATGCGACTCACGATGTCCTCGTGCACAGCCTCGGGCGGCTGGGCACCATCGACGGTGACCATCCATTCGCGCCCGGCGTAATAATCAAGCAGCGGCACGGTTTGGGCCAGGTAGACGTTCAGGCGATGCTCGACGACAGCCTCGGCGTCCTCCGCGCCGCGACCGCGGGCCAGCAGCCGGCGTATCAACTCCTCACGAGGAACGTCAAGGTGAATCGCCGCCTGCACCTCTGCGCCCAGCGGCTGGACGACTTCATAGGCCGCCTTCGCCTGGGCCACCGTCCGCGGGAACCCGTCGAGCACGTAGCCAGGTGCCGCGGTCAGTACAGGCTTACGCAGCATGTCCATAACCAAGCTGTCCGGGACCAGATCACCGCGGTCGAGATATGCCTTGACCCGCTGGCCGAGGGTGCTCTGGTCGCGGACGTGCTGGCGCAGCAGGTCTCCGCTGGAGATATGCGCGATTCCGAACCGCGCAGCGAGTCGCTCGGCCTGGGTTCCCTTTCCTGCCCCGGGAGCGCCGATCAGCAGCAGTCGCATATGGTCATGGTCTCCGAACCGTCACGCCGGATGGCAGCCTTGCCTGACTTTCGCTGTTGGCCTGGCACCTTGTCAATGCGAGCGGTGCCTGTGCGAGCACAGCGCCAGCGCACCAGATGGCTAAGCGCCGTGATCAAGGCGCGAATTATCCTGCACCTGGCGCCATAGCCTTTTGCCAGCTAGCGAGCGGAATAAGGGCCAAGGCATGACTTAGTCAGGCTAAGTAACTGGCTGCCGCGACACGTTTATCGCGCCACGCATCAGCAGCCATTATGACGGCAGTCCCTGGTGTAAAGTTCGGATCGCTCCAAGCCAATGTCGATGGAGACGCGCGGCAAAGATAGTAATGGCGGAACGTTCCCCAGTGTACTTTTCGGGCTAATTAACCATGCTATTCGGGCAGCACGGGTACCGACCGAAATAACTGGGGCGTTTCAGCTACGGGGGGGTTCGTGCCATGGCCGCAGATCCGCAGCTGCGCCCTAACGGCCAGAACTCGCCGCAGCGGCGGCGACGGCCAAGGCTGGCGCTCTGGTGCCTCGCCGCGGGCCTGATTCTGGGGATAGCCACTGTGATCTCCGCGGCCGTTGACGCGATAACTAACCAGCAGGCTATGGCCTTGGGCTTGCCTGCCGCGTTGCTCATCGTCGCCGGACTGATAACCGTCGCCATTCCCGATAGCGAGACTGGCCGACGGCGCGTCTTTCTGTCCGGCTTTCGCATTGGCGCCATACTGGGCCGCCTGCGAGACACCTTTCGCCGACCGGGCGACCGGCATTAGCCGAGCCCGACGCAACGCTGATCGTTACGAATGACATGGCCCGGCGGCCGGTGACATGGCCCGGCGGCTGACCGGTTCGGGTAGTTTGGGGCGCTGCTGCGGCCGAGAGCCGCTACCAACCGGAGATCGCGCCGAAGATGCCGCGCGTCCGATGCGGTGCCGTCCGAGCGGATCGGACACAACGGGACAACCCCAGGGCCACCAAGACGTTGGACCGCAGCGGGTGTTCGGGTCGGCCAGGTTGCCTGGCCGTGGCCAGGACTGTAATCTTGTCTTATGACAATAGGTAAGGAAGACAGCGCGGGCGGCGGGGCGGCGGGCGGTTCCCCGGCCGGCCGGGGCGGCGGCCCGGGCCGGGGCGGCGGGGCCGGGCCGGGGTCGCCGATCGAGTTCCGGCTGGACGGCGCGTTCGGCGTGCCGGTGTACCTGCAGCTGGTGCAGCAGGTCGAGCACGCGCTGCGGCTGGGCTACCTGAAGCCCGGCGATCAGCTGCCGAAGGTCAGGGACGTGGTCGGCGCGCTGGCGATTAACCCGAACACGGTGCTGAAGGCCTACCGGGAGCTGGAGACCAAGGGCCTGGCGGCGGGCCGGCCCGGGCAGGGCACGTTCATCGTGGCCGGGCTCGGCCAGGTCGCGCTGCCCGAGCTGGCGGGGCTGCGCCGGTCGCTGCTGGGCTGGCTGGCCGAGGCGGCCGCGGCCGGGCTGGACCAGGACGGCGTCGTGGCGCTGGTGACCAGCGCGCTGCGGGACTCCGGTGACCGGCGCGGCGGCCCCGGCGGCCGGGCCTGGCGCTGCGGCTGGCGGGGCGGAGGGGGCGGCGTGAACGTCATCGAGGCCAGCGGCCTGGGGAAGCGGTACGGCAGCACCTGGGCGGTGCGCGGCCTGGCGGTGGCGATCCCGGCGGGGCGGGTGGCCGCGCTGGTCGGCCCGAACGGGGCCGGCAAGACCACCCTGCTGAACCTGGTGGTCGGGCTGGCCGCGCCGACCGCCGGCGTGGTCACCGTGCTGGGCGGCCGGCCGCCCGGGTCGCGCGCCGCGCTGGACGGCATTGCGTTCGTCGCCCAGAACACCCCGCTGTACAAGGGCCTGTCCGCCGCCGACATGCTGCACCTGACGGCGAACCTGAACCGGCGGTTCGACCAGGGCTACGCCCAGGCCCGGCTGGCCGAGCTGGGCATCCCGCTGAAACAGCGCGCCGACCGGCTGTCGGGCGGCCAGCAGGCCCAGCTCGCGCTGACCCTGGCGCTGGCCCGGCGGCCGCAGCTGCTGGTGCTGGACGAGCCGATGGCCATGCTCGACCCGCTGGCCCGCCACGACTTCATGGCCACCGTGATGACAGCGGTCGCCGACCACGGCGTGTCGGTGGTGCTGTCCTCCCACGTCCTGGCCGAACTCGAACGAGTCGCCGACTACCTCATCGTGATGTCAGCCGGCCAGGTCCAGGTCGCCGGCGAAGTCGACCAGCTGCTCGCCAGCCACCACGTCCTGACCGGCCCGGCCGCCGACGCCGGCCAGACCGCCGCCCGGCTGTGCGTGGTCCACGCCAGCCACGGCCAGACCCAAGCCCACCTGCTGACCCGGACCACCCCCACCGCCGGCCCGCCGCCGCCAGGCTGGCAAACCCACCCCGTCAGCCTCGAACAACTCACCCTGGCCTACCTGCGCCAGCCCGCCGCCGCGGCCCTGCCCGGCCCCGCCAGCACCCGCAACACCCGGCCCGCGGAGGCAACCAGATGACCACCCTCACCCAGCCACCGCACGAAACCCTGCGGCCAGTGCCATGGCGCAAAATGGCGTGGGTCACCTGGCGGCAGCAACGGCTCGCGCTGGCCGGGGTGGCCGCGTTGTTCGGTGTTGCCGCCGTCTACCTGCTGATCGCCGGCCTGCAAATGCATCATGCTTATGCAGCTGTGGCCGCCTGCCGACCGGCAGGTGCAGGTAGCTGCCGACAGGCAGCCAACAGGTTCCTTGATACCTACGCATCCGGTACGGGAGCGACCCTTGCGCTGCTGCAGGTAATCCCGGCCCTGATCGGAGCGTTCGCCGGGGCGCCGGTGCTCGCCAGGGAGCTGGAGACCGGCACCTTCCGCTACGCCTGGACCCAGGGCTTCGGGAGGGCACGGTGGGCCATCGCCAAGCTGGCACCGGTCGCGGTCGCGGTCACGGTCACGGCCGGAGCGTTCAGCATGCTCGTCTCCTGGTACATCCAGCCGATCTGGGCCGCGGGGGACAACAACGGGCCGCTGTATCCCACCATCTTCGACTTGCGCGGGGTTGCGTTCGCCGCCTGGACGCTGGCCGCGTTCGCGATCGGTGCCCTGGCCGGCATCCTGCTCCGGCGAGTCATTCCGGCTATGTTCGCCACGCTCGCCACCTGGGCCGGGCTTGCCTTCGTCACCGGGTGGTTCCTACGCGTGCACTACGCGGCGCCGCTGGTCAGCACCAACCCGAATTTCAGCGCTCGCGCGTGGGTGATCAGCCAGGTCTGGACCCGCGGCGGCAAGCCGGCCAGCCTGTCCATGATCAACCAGACATTCCACGCGATCGATATACGGGCGGTGACGCCGGGGCTATGGGAACCCGGCCCCGCAACCCCGGCCAGCATCAACCCAGTGCGGTACCTCGTCCAGCACGGCTACATGCAGGTCACGACGTACCAGCCCGACAGCCGGTTCTGGCCGTTCCAGTGGATCGAGGGCAGCTGGCTCCTCGCGCTCTCCCTGCTCCTCATCGCCGCCACCGTCTGGCTAGTTCGCCGCCGCGCGGCATGAAGCGCTTGCCGTGCACCAAGACCCCATTGATGACACCTCCCCGGAGCAAGTCGGGTAGTCCGGCGGCGCTTGGCAACACCGGGGACCGGCTAATCACCGGAAAACATGTCTGGTGGCCAGCCGAGCTGGCCGTCGGGGTCGTCAGGCGTGCGGTTGGCTAGGCGCCGAGGCACCAGGGGCTCCCAGCCGTGGCGGCGGGGACCGGACCAGCGCGCAGGGACTGCATCCAGGCCCCACGCCAGCTTGTAGGCGGCCGTCTCGTAGTTGACGCGCCAGCCGCAGAAATGTGGCCATGCTTCCGCCGCGGTTCGCTCGACGGGGAACCCGACGGAGGTGATCCGCTCCCAGCCCCCGGCGAACTCATCCCAGCTCAGCCGGACCGGGTCGTCGGGCCGCGGATCCTCATCCACGGGGATCCGCAGCGTGCGGGTCAGCTTCCGCAAACAGCTGAAACCCATCTGCACGCATAGCCGCGCGGTGAGCGGCGCGCTTGCCGGACACGCCGCCAGGTGGAGCGACGCGGCGTCCAGCACGGCCAACTGCGACACGAGCCATGAACTGCGCGGCTCGGGTGACCGGAACCGGAGCAGGAACGGATAGCTCGAGTGGGACTCGGCCACGTCAGCCGACCACCGCTCCCAGCCCTCGTAGAAGCTCGCAAGCTGCTCGACGCCACGTGCCATCTGTGCTCTGGCGAGCAGCTCCGGTCCCCAGGCCGGGCTGCCGGCACGCGGAACGAGCAGCGTGACCTCCGTTTCGCGGCGGTTGTAAGCGGCATACAACGTAGGCAAGTAGGCGATCTGGAGGGCGACGATGATCAGCCCTGACGCAGCGGCTAGCAGGTCAACGGCAGTCGGGCCCGCGCCGGTCGAAGCGGCGAAGCCGAGGGTGAACAATGATGAGCCCGCTTCGCGCAGCGCGGCGGCGAAGGTGCCCCCGGGAAGCCACAGCAGCAGTGCGTAGCCGACCAGCAAGCCGGCCAGCCAGGTGAGCAGCAGCGCGCCTAATGCGACTACAGGCTGACTGCCCAGCATCGCGTCACGCCGGTCCCATGACCGCACTACGCCGACGCCCGCGACGTAAACCCGGTCAACGAGACGGTCGACGACCTTGATGTATCCCACGCGGCCCCGCGGGATGAGCAGAGTTACGGCCACGTTCACCCACACGCCGACGACAATCAGAGACCCCAGGACCGCTCCCGCGATGCGCACGCCCCTGATGTTAGAGCCAGCGCGGCACCCGCCCGGTGATCTGCCGGCATGCCGATTCTGAAAACGTGTCCGAGCGTGCGTGCCGAATGCGTCAGGTGAGCGGCGAGGCAGCCCTGGCGTACTGTTCCATCACAGGTCCCAGCCGGGCTCGTATTCTGCTCTCGCGCCGGCGCCATCGGGCCGGTTCTCCCAGCCGCTGTGAGTCAGCTCGACAAGCGTGCTCCCCGCTCCGCTCGGCGTGAAGACGACTTCGACAAGGCCCGCCTCGGCTTCTGGAGTGCCGGCGTGCCAACTGAAGGCGACTCGCGCAGGGGGCTCCCACCTGGTAATCGTGCCCCAAACCGTCGTAGTGCCGTCTGCGAGCGTCTCGAGGATGATGCCGCCGATGCCGAGGGCGACCGTGGCAGCCTTATCTGTTCCCACCGAGTGGGTCACCAGCGGCCACCAGTCGCCGAAGCGAGCGGTGAAGACCTCGGTGGCCGAGTTCCGAGGGGGCGGCGTCACCACGCTGGCCGACTAAGCCCTTCAGGTTTTGTCACCGGTCCCGATCATCAAGGTCCCCAGGCCCGGGGGTCGAGCGTGCCATCTACAGCGGATTGGGCGACGTCGGTGAGCCTCAGGTTACTGCGCCGGGCATAGGCCCGCATCCGAGAGAAGGCTTCCGTCAGATCGACTTCGGCTCGCTCGGAAAGTACGCCTTTGGCCTGCTCGATCACGATGCGGCTGGTAAGCGCGGAAGAAAGCTGCTCGTTCAGTCGCTGGGCTTCGGAGCTGGCGCGATGCTGGACGATACTGAGGGCAGCGAGATCCGCGAAAGCGCGGGCAACGACGATGTCCTCTTCCCCTATCGGCGCGGGCTTTGCACTGAGCAGGTTCAGGGCGCCGAGGGTGACCTCACGCCATCGCAGCGGGAGCGCGGCGGCTGACCGGAAACCAGCTTGCAGCGCAGCGTCGGCGAACGACGGCCAGCGGCTCGTCGCTGAATCCAGTATCTCGTCCTCTACTTTCTCGCCGGTTCGGAAGGCATCGAGGCATGGGCCTTCCTGGGTCTGGAGTTCGAACAGCTCAAGGAGACGCATCGCCTCGCTTGAGGCAGCTACCAGCCCCAGCCTGCCCGAGGGCGATGTAAGCATCACACCGGCGGCGGAGACGCCGAGCAGGCTGACGCATCGGCCAGCGAGCCCGGTCAGCAGGTCGACCACGTCATAATCATCAACAAGAGTGTCGGCCATCTCGACAAGTGACCTGACTACGTCAGATTCTCGGGTCATCTTCTGCTCCCCCCAATAGACCAGCGCGGGGAACGCCGAGGACTGCAGCGCCTAGTCTAATTTGACCCTGCGGCGCTTCGCAGCCCGGCAATCGACGATCCGTCATCCGAGCCGCAGCTTCCGGGCGATAACATCCTGGGCCACTTCGGCAAGCGGACGGTCGTTGCTGAACGCGTATGCCCGCAGGCGGATTAGCGCCTCAGCGACGCTGGTCCCCAGCTGAACTGAGACCATGCCTGCCGCATTGTGCACCGCGAAATGAAAGTCTGCGCTAATCTCCAGGGCCCGCGCCACAGCATCCGCAGACGCTCCGGCCTGGGTTTCGAGTACCCACCGTGCGGCTACATCCGCCATGACGAGTGCGTCGGCATGCTGGTCGTCGCTCAGCGGGCTGGGCTGATCGCGATACAGATTGAGGGCCCCGAGCCTGACGGTTCCGACCCGCATCGGGAAGCCGAAGACGGCGCGTGCTCCCGCTTTCAGCGCTGAAGGGGTGAAAGCGACCCACCGGCGAGTGACCGGATGAGCTAGGTCCGGCTCGGAGACCACCTGGTCCTGCTGGTAGGCATCAATACACGGACCTTCACCCAGCATGTACTGCAATTCCTCGATCACCTGGCTCACCGCGTCGGTCGCGCACAGCGAGCCGCGCGGAATGTCACCGGACATCAGCATCACGCCAGCGCCACTCACCCCTGCGATCTGCTGGGACACTGCACACAGGCTGGCCGATGAAAACGATTGGTCGCCGCCGACTGACATGGCTGCAAGAATTCGGTGCAGCCTGTCCCCTTCGAAGGTCATTTCAGCGTCTCTGTCCGCGACTGGATCGGGGCTCGTCCTCGGCGCCGAAGCGATGGTTCATCTGCTGCCCCTCTAGGCCACGGCCGCCGCGTGACCGACCGTGGAACACCCCGGCGAAACGCCGCCCGGCGGGCCGATCCCGATCGTTGCACCCGGTGCTGTGCACTAGCCGGGGCTCCCCCTCCACGACAAACCCCGGCTAATGCACCGCACCTACTCAGCACGCTGGTAGGTCCGACGCCGCCGGGGTCCGGAACGGAAACGGTAACGCTCAGGCCGACTTTCCCCGGGATGGGGGCAGGCCTGTCGCTTGCGACCAAGATCGTATCACCCGGGCGGTACGATTCCAGACCTGAAGGTCAACTCGGTCCCCCCAGCGCCACGAGCCAAGGCGCGGTGCCGATTTGGTCGAGGATAGGCACGAGCTCCGGCACCGACCCTTGAGCTACGTCCGTGCCCGCAGACTGCGTAGCCCCAGGTCGTCGTAGGATTCCTCGCAAATCTGGCTATCCGGCTCTCGCATATCCCCTGAAGCAGTGGCATCGCCTTGCCGGTGGCTGGTTTGCGGTGTCAGGGCAGCCTCCCAGCCATGCTGGAACCCACGCCGCCACGCGATCCGTGCGTCGGGCACGACCCAGCCGATTCTTCCGCAGATCGTCATCACTATCGCCAATAAAGCCATAACGATGGCCCATCGAACACTAACGGCCTTAAGCAATGACAAGACCACAGTTACCGAGCTGAGGGCTAAGCCCCCCGCCGTCGTCCAGACTGCCAGCCGCATACGAGGCCAGGACCGAACTGCGCTCGGTCGCCGCCAATATGCCTTACTGCTCATCTCGCTATCTCCCTGGGAACCCGCGTCGTCGACTAACCGACGGCACTCGCGGGGTCCGGGCGAGAGGCTTTTCGGCGCCATATTGCCACAGCGACCGAAAATATACTATGACGTGCTGACCCGCTGGAAGCCCGGGGCAGCACCAATTTCCCTGCGTTAGCTTCCCGCTTTACTGCCCTGCCGTGCCAGCCCGCCGGGGCGCGTTCGCGGGCGGCTGCAGCGGTCAGGTGAGGCGCACGAGTAATGGCAAGTTCACATCCCGGTACCTCTTGGTTCTTAGCCGGGCTAATCATTATGACTCACCCGCTATCTGCCAGATTTCGTACAGAAGAAAGTAGCTGCGGGAATCTGACACCGGCCTGACACGGGAGGCTCGCAGCCACCGTGTGCTTGCCGGTCGCGGGGGCATTGTTAGCCACGTCGGCGATGACCGTCCAGGTCCATCTGCTCGTAGAAGTCCGGCATCTCCGAATGCGGTCACAACCCGAACCTCCCCGGCGGGGACATACCGCGGTGGCCGGGTAGCCACGTCGTAGGCTGTCGTGGTACCAGGCACGGTCAGTGCGAGTGGCGGCGCCTGGAGTTGGAGGCATGACATGATTCTTCAGGATCGCCCTGAAACGGTCACGGCTATCGGCGGCTGCAGATCATGAGCAGCCCGCTGACCGTATCGGTCAGCCGTCGCGAGTCGTTCAACGCCGCGCACCAGTTGCGTGACCCTGGCCTCTCAGAGGTTGAGAACCAGCGCTTGTTCGGAAAGTGCGTGAATCTGCACGGACATAACTATGTGCTGGACGTCGTGGTGGCAGGCAAGGTCGACGACGCCAGCGGCTACGTCTGGGACCTGAAGCAGCTCTCTGACGTCATGCGGCGGCAAATCATCCAGGACGTCGATCATCGCAATCTGAATACCGATGTGCCGTGGCTGAAAGGGTGCATCCCGACGGCCGAAAACCTCGCGCTTGCCTTCTGGGACCGGCTGAAGCCTGAGCTACCGGAGGGGCTACTGCGGTCGGTTCGAGTTTCGGAGACCGACAAGAACTGGGCCGAGGTCGGTGATCACGCCTGAGGGTGCGGCCCGCCCGGCACGGGACTTGCGCAGCCGCTACACCGTCGCCGACACCGCCGTGCTCAGCGGCGACGAGGCAAGCCGCTTCATGCCTGTGGCAGGTGGCGATCCACAGACCGACGTTACCTTGGCCTGGGAGCTGCTCTACCGGCTGGAACCTGAACTCTATGATCGACTCGCTACCGCAGAGCACATCCATCCGGGTGTCCTCGGGTGGCTGCCCGAGGCTGCGGAGCGGATCGTCGAGGTGGGGGCTGGCACCGGACGACTAACGCTGGAACTCCTCGACCGCGGGCAAGAGATCGTGGCGATCGAGCCCGTGGCGGCGTTCCGGCGGATTCTGAAGCGCAAGCTGGCCGAGGCCGTCCACGGTAGCCGCGCGCGAGTAGTCCACGGATTCTTTGACGGGCTGCCCGTCCGCAGTGGCTACGCCGACCTGGTCATCGCGTGCTCGGTCCTCACCCCTGCCGCGGGCCACGGCGGCGATGCCGGCCTGGCTGAGATGGAGCGGGTCTGCCGACCGGGCGGCTGCGTAGTCATAGTCTGGCCGAACAACATCGACTGGCTCGCCGCCCGGGGCTACCAGTACGTCAGCTTCGCGGGGCCGATGACGATCGACTTCAACAACCACAGGGAAGCGGTTGAGCTGTTGGAGATCTTCTTCCCCGATGCCGTGCGGGAGGTCCGCCGGCGGCGCAGCCGGCAAGTTCACTATGAGGCGCTAGGAACCAATCCGCCACGTGACCTCGCGTTCAAGGAAATGGCACGATGAAGATCGCGATCGTCGCGCCACTTGTATCGGCCATTCGCGAGCCGCAGGGCGGCGGCTCGCAGGCCTTCGTATCCGATCTTGCCTGCGGGCTGGCGGGCCGGGGACACGACGTCCATGTCTATGCGGCCACCGGATCGGAGATACCGGGGGTCACGACGATCGATACCGGGATCGATCCTGGGTCTCTGCTGTCTACCTTGTACCGGGCCGCTGGCCCTGGGCCGCGCCATCAGGCCACAGCCACGCATGCCTTTGCTCGCGTCTACTCCCTGGTCCGGCAGACTCGATATGACCTCGTGCACAACCACGCCTTCGATGCCCCGGCCATCCGCCTTGCCAGCTCTGTGAACGTTCCTGTGGTCCACACACTGCACCTGCCGCCAGAGCCCGCCATCGCTGCCGCGCTCCGCGACGCCGCCAGGGACGGTCGGCCGCCAGCTGTGGCCGGCGTGTCCGCATTCCAGGCGAGAGCTTGGAGCCAGGTCGCCAATGTAGACGCGATCCTGCCGCCGTACGTGCCGACCCGCGCCATACCCTGGTCAGCCCGTGCCGGTGATGGCGCTATCTTCGCGGGCAGGCTGAGCCCGGAGAAGGGCGCCGCTGAGGCCATCGACATCGCCAGGCTCGCCGGGATGAAGATCGACGTGTACGGCGACGCCTACGACCCGGACTACGCCCGCGAGCAAATCGACCCGCGCCGCGACCTGACAGGCGTCGCGGTTCATCCGGCAGTGCCTCGAGCACTGCTCTGGACGGCGATGGCCCGAGCCGCGGTGGTTCTGTGCCCGGCTCAATGGGACGAACCGCTCGGCATGGCTGCCGCCGAGGCACAGGCATGCGGGACTCCGGTAGTTGCCTTCAAGCGCGGCGGCCTGGGCGAGATGATCGCAAATGGTGTGAGCGGTTTCCTCGTCGCGCCGGATGACCGGCAGGGCGCCGCGGACAGCATCGGGCGGGTGTCGCGCATCTCGCGTACGGCCTGCCGTCGGCACGCCGAACGCTATCTCGACCTGGAACGGAGTCTGGACCTACATGAGCAGCTCTACAGACGGGTCGTCAGTCTCGGCGCGGAAGCCGCAGCTGGCAACTGACCGGCGCCACTGGCTGGCCGGGCGGGTGACGATAGTAACGGGCGCCAGCCGGGGCATCGGAGCGGCCACCGCCGAGGCCGTGGCTGCGGCCGGCGGTCACGTCGTGCTCGCGGCCAGGGACCGTAAGGCTCTCGCTGTCGTCGCGGGGGGCATCCGTGACGCCGGCGGGCACGCCACCTTGGCGCCAGCGGACGTCAGCAACGTCGAGGAGGTCAAGCGCCTGTTCTCCGCCGCGGCGGAGATTGCGGCCGTCTCCGCCTTGGTGTGCGCGGCCGCCGTGCTGACGGCGGCACCGTTCGCCGAGACGACACCGGAAATCTGGGACGAGACGCTGCGGATCAACCTAACCGGCTGTTTTCTGTGCTGTCGCGAGGCGTTCACCGTGATGCGCCGTGAGGGTGCAGGGCGGATTGTCACTATCGGCTCGCTCTCGGGTATCTACGCGACCGAGAAGTTCCCCGGACTCGCCGCCTACAACGTCTCCAAGTACGGCGTCATCGGGCTCACGGAGGCGATCGCCGTCGAGGGCAAGCCGCACGGCATCAGCGCCATCTGCGTGAGCCCCGGAGCTGTCGACACCGAGATGCTGCGGCGGGCCAATCCCAACCTTCGTCCCGGCCTGACGCCTGCCGACGTTGCGAACTTGATCGTCGCCCTGCTGGACAGCCCGCTCGCCCCGGCGAGCGGAGCGAACATCCCCCTCTTCTCCAACGTTCCGCCGGACTAGGGGCAGGACCTACTTCTCGTCAGCGAGCAACCACAAGTCCGCCTGCTCGTCGATAAGCAGACCGCGCGAAGGGCGCGCTCGCTGGGCCACCAGCCGGGCACTGGCCGCCATCTCCGAGTCGCGGTCCAGTTCCGGGTCGCCTCCGCGATCAAGTCCGACGGCTGCCAAGACTTGCGCACCGGACAGGTAGAACCCGATCAGCTTCCCCTCGTCCAGACTCCCGCGGACTACGAAATCGTCCCAGGTCGTGGCGTGGCCGACGTACTCCAGTTTGTGGTCGTACTGATCGGACCAGAACGAATGAATGTAGTCATAAGGCGCCGTCGAGCCGAGCATCGATCTCGCCGCCGCGCTGCCCTGCTTCTCAGCGTTGTTGTAGTGCTCGACGCGCACCCGGCCGAATACCGGGTGGAGGCCATTCGCGACGTCGCCGGCCGCGTAGATGTCAGGAGCGGTAGTCCGGCATAGTTCGTCCACGAGCAGGCCATTGTCTTGCTCCGCCTGCCCGCCGACCATGGCAGGCACGCGCGGATCTATCCCGATGCCCGCGACCGCGAAGTCGCAGGCTACCCGCATGCCGCTCGCGGTTATGGCTGTCTCCACCCGCCCGTTTCCCTCGAACGCTGCGATCTGCTCGCCGGCCAGCAGGTCGACGCCGTTCGCGCGGTGGCTGGCGCCGATGACCGTGCCCACCGGCTCGCCAAGGACCCGCTGCAGGGGAACCTTCCCCGGAAAGATAGCGGTCACCTGGACCCCCAGCTGGGTCAGCGAGGCCGCCACCTCGCAGCCGATGAAGCCCATGCCCACTACGACCGCGCGGCGGCCCGGCCGAGCCTCGCGCTTAATCGCGTCGCAGTCGGCGACTGTGCGCAGGTAATGCATGCCTGGCAGATCGGCGCCGGGGAATTCAAGCCGCCGGTTCCGTCCTCCGGTGGCGACCAAAAGCTTCTGATATCCGAGTTCCCCGCCCGAGTCCAGCCGCACGCTATGCGCAGCGACGTCAACGCTTACTGCACTTGCCTGACCAGGCCGCTCGATGTCGTGCTCTTCGTACCAGCTGGCGGGCCTGACGTACCAGTCGTCGAGACGTTCCTCTGACCGCAGGTAAGTCTTGGACAACGGAGGCCGGCCAAACGGGACGCCCGGTTCCTGGCTGATGAGAATGAGCCGGCCTCGGTAGCCTTCCTGCCGCAAGGTCAAGGCGGCGTTGCCGCCGGCCATGCCGCCACCAACGATCACGATCGGGCCCGAGCTGGTTCTCTCAGCCATTGAGTACCTCTTCTGCCCGCCGGACGCGGGCGAGAAACCATCCAAAAGCCCGCTCACCCTCTGACCAGGTCGACCAGGCAGCCGGCACCAGAGCGGCTATGCAGGGCCGTTCCCGAATCGCGCGCTGATCGGGCCAGAGCGTGCAATGCCAGGCCCGCCTTATGGTGCCACGGCTGGCCTGGTCGGGTTCACTTTCCTGGTCACCGAGTGCGATGCTCACGACATTGAGGTGACTCCCGCAGGCTAAGTCAATGGGCTGCCGGACCCGGGCCACCGTGGGTTCGCGGGCCTAGAAGTGGAGGAGTTCC
This sequence comes from uncultured Actinomycetota bacterium, assembly GCA_963787665.1. Lineage (GTDB taxonomy): Bacteria > Actinomycetota > Actinomycetes > Streptosporangiales > Streptosporangiaceae > JAJYUU01. The sequence goes on along the minus strand of CAWBDZ010000009.1, from coordinate 400,694 downwards.
GACGATGGCAGTGGACAACATCGAAGACTTCCAGGCACTGGAGCCATTCTTCCGGGTGATCGAGAACGGCCTGGCAGGACTGGTCGACGGTGGCCATTTCTTCGACCTCCTGGCCGATGACGTGGTCTTCGAGTTCATCATTACTGTTCCCGACTACCCCCGGCGGATCGCAGGGCGCGACAACCTGATCGAGCTCTACCGCGGCTACCAGAACGCGTTCTTCCTCGATCGCTGCTTCGATCTCAGAAGCCACCGGGCCGACGACTCCACCGTCACGCTCGAGTACGCATCCGAAGGCAGAGCCGTTGCGACGGGACGGCCGTACGGCAACCGTTACATCTCCGTCGTCACCATCAAGGACCGCAAGATCAGCCACTGGCGAGACTACCTCGATCCGCTGCGCGTCCTTGCAGCGCTAGGCGTCACTGACTGACTGCGGGTGCCGTGACGCCTGGTCAGGTGCCGAGAAAGTAGTCGCTGATGTACTTCTCGCCTTCGTCGCAGAAGAACGTGACGACGTGCCGCAGTTCCGGGTGCTGTGCTCGCAACTCGCGGGCGGCGATCAGGTGAGCGCCGGAACTCGGGCCCACGAACAGCCCGAACTCGCGTGCCAGGCGGCGCATCTCGCTGATCGCCGCGTCGCTGTCCACCGCGACTATCTGGTCGATGATGTGCCCGTGCCTGGCGAAAATGCCGGGGACGAAGCCGTCCGAGATGCCCTCGATCAGGTGCCGCCCGACCTCACCGCACATCAGCAGGCACGACTCGTTCGGCTCGACGGCGACCACCTTGCAGGCCCGGTTCCGCTCGCGGAAGCACTGACCCACGCCGATGATGGTGCCCCCGGTGCCAACCCCGCCGACCACGGCGTCCGGCACCGCGCCGTCCGGCAGCTGGGCGAGCGTCTCCGGGCCCAGCCACGTGCGGTTTTCCTCGACGTTCCACTCCGAATCGAATTGCTGCGGCGCGAAGTATCCCGGCTGGCGGCCGAGGTCGGCGACCTTGGCTAGCGCGTCATTGACATGAAAGTCACCGAGCGTCATGACCTGCGCGCCGAACGCCCGCGAGATCGCCAGCCGCTCGCCGCTCATCCCGTTCGGCATTATCACCAGCATCCGGTAGCCCTTGACGGCCGCGACCATGCTCATCGCGTTCCCGGTATTACCGCTGCTTGCCTCCACGATGGTGTCACCCGGCCGCAGCAGCCCTTCCCGCTCGGCCCGCTCGATCATGTACTTGGCGATGCGCGCCTTGATTGATCCGGACGGATTGAGGTACTCGAGCTTCACCCAGATCTCGTCAACCTCGATCAGCGGAGTGTTGCCGATCGCGTCGAGAATCGTACCGCCGCCCGGCCGCAGCTGCGCAGCGGCAGGCACCCGCGCAGCATGCGCCGCGGCGGCAGCTTCTCCGCGCCTCACCCGCCGCGGAGCGCATCCGGCTCATGCCACTCATGCCTGCAGCCTACGTGCGCGCCGTCGGCTATGATCCAGCTTCTCTCCGAGCCTGAGGTGCATGCCGGCGTTTCAGACGGCCGGCGCCTGACCCGGCGCACAGGGTTGCGGACGATCGTTTAAATATTCGTACAGAAAGGGCGTCAATTTGTCTGATATGGGTAGCTTCTGCGACGCTCGTCGCATATATTGATCTTGGGGTCCTTCCGGGGCCACAATCACCCAGGGAGGCGCCAGATGCCGACACCGACCTCCAACGAACTAGCCGGTCAGTCACGCGCGCCGCGCCGCACTGCTGCAGCCGGGTCCAATCTGATCGAGATCATCGGTGGCGGCCGCACGGCCGTCGGCGATCGCCGGCCAGCCGCGAAGCCTGCAGCTCCAGCAGTCAGCCCCTTGCCTGCGCCGGTAGCGGCGAAACCCGCCAAGATGGGCTGCTCTGGCTACCGGATCAAGCACGGGACCTCGGACGAGGCGATCGTCAGGGCGATTAGGGAACACGCCACCAAGATCTTGGCGGTGACGGAGGGTTCGCCGTGGATCGGCGCCAGCAGCCTCACCGACGAGCAGCTGCTAGAGGTAATCGGCTGGAGCGTCATTGCCAAGACGGCGTGCGCCAAGGTGCAGGCTCACCTGGCAGCCTTGAGCGCATGAACGAGCCAGCAGCCCGGCTGCTCGCGCTGACTAGTGCTCGCCTGGCCTGGAAACGAGCGGACCGCGAGGGCCGATGATGCCGACCCCGGAGCTGATCCGGACTGCCCGAGCGCGGGCGCCGTGTTCGCCGTAGCGGCGAAGCGTTATCCCAGTGGCAGAGACGAAGATCAGCAGCAGGATCCCGGACGCGTAGACCGCTGAGGAAAGGCCCGGGTCAAGAAGGAGATAGCCCACGCCGGACGTCACCAACGCTGCGGCGAGTACGAACCCGAGAGGCGCCAACCAGGCAGGCAGGATGCGCGGGCTTCGGCCTAGCTGGGTGATGGCCAGAGCCGTCGCGGCCAGCAGGAACATCTTCAGCCCGTCGATCCGCGTGATCGCGTGGTAGACCGGACCGGCCGTAGCGGCCTGCCGGTCCGGCACCAGTTCGCCGAGCAGCCACGCACTTAGGGTCAGCTGCATCCGCGAGATTCCTGCCACCGCGATCCCGAAGGCTGCCGCGGCCAGCCCGGCGCGGGCATGCTCGCTCCTGCGGGCGGCGCGGGCTACCAATATCAGCACAACGGCCAGAGCAACACCCTGCTCACCATCGTGATGCGCTACTGGACGACCGGCAGCATCGGCTCGTCGTTCACTTCCTACTTCGACTTCGCGCACAACGACCCTCAGCCCCAAATCGACGTGCCAGTAGCCGTCACGCTCAGCCGCGAACCGTCGAGAGCGGAGTTCCAGCGCCTGCTCGCCGAGCGGGTCTGCGGCGACATCCGCTTCTGGCATGTACCCGAAGCAGGCGGGCATTTTCATGGCGCTCGAGCAGCCAGTTTATGCTCTGCGGCGACATCTTCGCCTCAGCTGAGCGGATGATCTCGACAGAACCGGGATACAGGTAAACCCGGTACTTCTACCGCTTGAACGTGATGCTCCCCAGGGAGACGAAGGAGTAGTCCCTGACGGCGGCCGGCCGGGGTTTATCACCAGCCCGGCAAGAGATAGTTGGCACTAACATGACGCAGTAGCGCACGGGCGCCCTGACAGTATTAGGCATGACCGTTTCGCCGCGAGACCCGCATGTTATGCCGGAGCTCATCATTCGCGATTACGCCGAGGATGACTACCTTTCTTGTCGTTCCCTGTGGACCGAGCTAACTCAGTACCACCGACGGATCTACGCTGACCCATCGATCGGCGGCGACGACCCCGGAACCGGATTCGATGACTACCTGGCCATGCCGCAACGGGCAGCGTTGTGGGTAGCCGACCTTCGCGGCGAAGTCGTCGGCATGACTGGTCTGCTCGACCGAGGCACAAATGGTGAGGTTGAGCCAGTCGTCGTAACCGAGGCCGCCCGTGATCAGGGCATCGGCCGCCTTCTCATCGACAGGGCCGTCCAGGAGGCCCGCGCCAGTGGTTACGAGTACCTGGCCATTCGGCCCGTGGCGCGTAACGTCGCCGGCATACGGCGGTTCCATGCCGCGGGATTCCGAACGCTAGGTGCCCACATCGATCTCACGATGGACCTTGCCCCACGGCGCCATGAGTGGGTGCCGGGACAAACCCTGCACGGTCTCGACTTCGACTACTGAGTTCCCCGAGGCCGCTCGCGCCTGGCTGCTAACAGGCGGTAGCCGACTTGCCCATAGCAACGGACCGCGCGCTCAACTTCGACTGCTGCATCGCCGCAGGCGATCGCACGCTCGCATCTTCAGCTGACTGATTTCACCGATTAGACATAGGTCCGGCGCGATGTAGAGTCGGAGCGGTGTCGCCGATCACTGACATGAACGGGCCGGGCGAACGGAAGTTTAGGGCGGCGACTAGGCCGATGACCCGGCGGCCGGAGGTTTACTTCCCGCCGAAGGCAACAGGGGGTCAATCGTGGGCAGTCCGCGCATACTGGTGTTTGCCCGTAAGAACGCCATCGACCATTCGACTATGGTCAACGGAGGCGCACCAATGAAGCGATCGCTCACCTGCCTGGTAGCCGTTTCGGTCGTGGCTGAGGGATCCGCTGCCGTATCCGCAGCCGACCGGGCCGCGGGGATCTAGTTTCACCGGCGTCTGGTGCGGCGCGCATAACGCATGCCGGGCCTCTGGATATTACGACCTGCCGTCCGCCGTCAAGACCCTGGTCGAACGCCGCTGACGGTCAATATCGGTACTCTGACAGGCCGAGCACGCCAGCGCATCCGGCGGTGAGTTCGAGGTAAACGACGCACACCGAGCCGAGGAGGCGTAGGGCGCCCACCAGCGGGACGCCGGCTGTCCGACGAGCCGGTCAGCTCGGTCAGCGAGCCGCAGATCCGGCGATCGCCGACGAGCTGGCCATCCTCCATGCGAGCACCGACTCTTTTGCCAAGCTAGTGCCCTGACATGAGGAAGCGTGCCCTCGGCTCATGGTTGCTCCCGGGCGGCGCGCCACCTGGACCACCCGGCCCTGAGGCCCAGCCCTATTGCGACGATCACGACCACGCCCAGGACGGCCTTCGACCCGGCGTTCCCGATGTGCTCGGCGACTTCCGCGCCGAGGAAATACGAAATACCGACGTACATGATGGTAAAGAACGAACCGGATACAAGCGCGCCTAGCATGAAGACGGGAAACCGTACCCGGAAGATTCCCGACATATAGGCGGGCATGGTCACTGATGCGGCGAACTCATGATCCGCAAAGCCCTTATCGCCTTTGGCGAGCAGTTTTCCGCGACGTCTCTCCAGACGTCCCGGGTGCTCGAGAAGCCTGCGCCCGCCGCGTAGGCCGATCTCATATCCCACCAGGGAGCCGAGCATCCAGCCCACGATGCACGTCGCCAGCACGGGGGCTATGTTGAGTCGACCCTCGCCCGCAAGGGTCCCTGCAGCCATCATTGACGCATCACCGGGGCCCGGAACTCCCGCTCCCGTGCTTACGACCAGCACGAAGAGGGTGAGGTACTCGGCCAGGCTCACAGATGACCCCAGTTCCAGCGGGCAGTTCTTGCTGACAGGATGCAGCGGCAGGCGGGGGGAAACATCACCCATCCTGGGCGGCCCAGGTCCGAGACCGCCGGCCAGCGTGAGTGTCTTCCCACGAAACCGAGAATCAGCCGACCTGGGCTGCCAGTGCGTCCCGTGCAAAGTGGGCGTAGTCGGGTTCCCGGCAGAACCGGCTCGTGGGGGATCATGAGTGCCGCAATGACGGGCGGGCGCAACGTGATTGCGCTCTGCACCCGGGCCCCATGGCGTCCAAGTCCGTGGGCGATACCAGCGATCGCCGGGTTCATGATTGTGCCGGCACGCTGCCCGGCTGGTGACGTGAGTGTCTGTGAAGTCACGGCAAGTGACCTCCCCGCTGCGAACCGTGCGCGCCGCGGACGCGACAATGGCGCGGTGACGACGCCGACCGATCCAGCGGCCATGCTGCGGAGCCGCAGCTACCTAGGATTGCTGGTACTGGCGGCAATCGTCGGGGTGCCGGTCTCCGCGGTCGCATACGGGTTTCTCGCGCTCGTGAACTACCTGCAGAAGGAGATCTTCACTCACCTACCGCACGGCCTCGGTTACCACACCGAGCCGGCGTGGTGGCCACTGCCCGTGTTGGTCATCGGCGGGCTGCTGGCGGCCCTGGCGATCAGGTACCTGCCCGGCCGGGGCGGCCCGTCACCGGCCGGCCCGTTCAGGCTGCATGCCGCCCCCGCGCCCGCGCAGCTGCCCGGGGTCATCCTGGCGGCACTGGCAACCCTGGTCTTCGGTGCCGTGCTGGGACCGGAGATGCCCCTGATTCTGGTCGGCGGCGGGCTCGCGGCGCTGTCTGTCCGGCTGGCTCGACGCGAAGTCCCTGACCAGGCGCGGACAGTGATCGCAGCCGCGGGCAGCTTCGCGGCTATCAGCACGCTGCTGGGATCGCCCCTTACCGGCGCCTTCCTGGTGATGGAGGCATCCGGGCTCGGCGGTCCGCTGCTCGGCCTGGTGCTGGTGCCAGGGCTGCTGGCCGCCGGGGTCGGCTCGCTCATCTTCACCGGCCTGGACGCATGGACCGGGCTGGGCACCTTCTCCCTGGCCATCCCCGGCCTGCCGCACTTCGGCCACCCGGACCTGGCCGAGTTCGGCTGGGCCCTGGTCATCGGCGTGGCGGCGGCCCTGATCGGCCCCGTGATCGGGCGGCTGGCGCAGCGGGTGCAGGGCTATGCCATCCGGTGGCCGTTGATCATCACCCCGCTGGCGGGCCTGACCGTCGCGGCGCTCGCGGTCGCCTACGCAGCAGGGAACCGGGAACGACTCCGGCCAGGTGCTGTTTTCCGGACAGACGGCGTTGCCGTCCCTGATACAGCATGGCGCCACCTACACCGTCGGCGCGCTGCTGCTGCTGATGGTGTGCAAGGGACTGGCCTACGGCGTCTCGCTCGGCAGTTTCCGCGGCGGGCCGGTGTTCCCGGCGATGTTCATCGGCGCGGCAGGCGGCATCGCCCTGTCCCACCTGCCAGGGCTGCCGCTGGTAGCAGGCGTGGCCATGGGCATCGGCGCGATGTCGGTAGTAATGCTGACCCTGCCGCTAACTTCGGTCCTACTCGCCAGCCTCCTGCTGGCCTCCGACGGGCTCGCGGTCATGCCGCTGGTGATCGTAGCCGTAGTCGTCGCCTACGTGGCAGCGGCGAGGATCAAACCGGCGGAAACCAATGGGGCAGCGTCGCGGGAGAGGCCGGCCGGTGCCGCTGGCGCAGGCGGGGATATGGCGCACGGGTTATCAGCGGCTATCGCTCGCGACCTTGGGTCCTGGTCCTGGGCCGCGTGGTCTGGCAGAACTCCGTCTTATTCGGCCGCGTCAAACGCCAGCCTGTATTCCCGTGAACTCGCCCCAAGCCGTCGCCCAAGGCAGCCTCGCTCGCCAGCGTCTTCACCTGGCCAGGTGCTCACCGTAAGGTGCACCAACACCTAGACGCGCCAGACCGACCACACCAAAACCATCCTGAAGCTGCCTGACGAATCGCCCCGCCACGCTTAAACGGGCGGCTCACATAGGCGCCCGCTCAGCAGCCCGGCCTGACCGCGCTCAGGTATCGGTCATTTCTGGATAGGGCTCCTGCTGCTCCTGGCAATCACGGTCATCGTGCATCGTTTGCTTTCTCTCGGAACCGTCGCCATCCAGAGCATCTACGGCGCACTCAGCGCATACCTGATGATCGGGCTGATGTTCGCCGCTTTCTTCGCGGCCACCGCCAGCCTGGCCGCACGCTCATTTCTTGCCAGCGGCGCGCCGGTAAACACCCGGACGTTGCAGTACTTCGGCTTCACGACGCTGACGACCCTCGGTTACGGCGACTTCACCGCGGTCGGCAACGTGGGCAGGGCTGTGGCCGTGCTGGAGGCGCTGATTGGCCAGATCTTCCTGGCGACACTGGTCGCCCGGTTGGTGGCAGCATTTCGGGCACCCGGAGAAGGACGGAATGAGCGGTTGAGTACTTTCCGTGCGCGAGGGCCGGCGACTGGTGCCGGTTCTGGCCGACCATCGAAGGGATGCGCCGCTGGGGTGCTCGGGCGTGTCCTGGGGCGCCCGGCCTCCGCTCTGTCGTAAGTCCTCCGTCGAGACCGCGCCGGAAGCATCACCCGCGCAGGGTGGCGTGCTGTTGGCGACGGGCGGGTCAAATTGATACAAGTCACTGGGGAGCGGGCAGCAAGCGCATCGGCCGGACATGGAGTCTGGGAGGTCTGACGGTCTGTAGCGATCATGCAGGCCCGGCAGGCCGATTCGTTCCGGCGGACCGCTCGATGGCGCCATTGGATGCACGCGACACGGTGCCCAGCCTGTTGGCGCGGTAAGCACCCCGTCACTGAGCCGCAGGGGATCTGCGCCGCCGGGGACACGACCATGAGGGGGCAACGGATGCCGGTCCAGGCCATACCGCTCGCCCTCGTCGCGAGCCTGTACCCCCTCGGCCTTGCCGTCCTGCTGCTGCTGGCCGAGGCGGAGCGATACCGAGGCCGAGTCACGGTATTCCTGGCGGGAGCTGCCATCTGCACCCTAGCGATCGGGTTCGTTGTCGCGTTCGCCCTGCACGGGGCGGCCCTAGGCAATAACGGACAGCAGACGCCACGGTACGGGCTCAAGCTAGCGATCGGCGTCTTGTTCTGCGCCAGCGCCGTCGTCATCGCCCGGAGGCCCCGCCCAACCAAGACGACTGGCGGGCAATCCCGGGTGACCAGTGCTGCCAGGCATGGCGGCCTGCTAGCGGCGCTGACGGCGGGGATTATCCTGTACCTGCCGTCGCCCGCGTACCTGTCAGCGGAGCAAGAAGTAGGGTCGACGAAGCTGAGTACCACTGCGACGGCGATTTGGGTCGTCATCATCGCCGCCATCACGCTGATCACTGTCTGGGTCCCAGCCCTGACAATCGTGCTCATGCCAGGCTGGTCTAAGCCGAAGCTGGCCGCGCTGAACAGTTGGCTTTCCCGCAATTCGCGGACCTTGCTGGTCGTCGTCCTCGCGGTGCTGGGCGCGTGGCAGGTCATCGCCGGTATCGTCGGCCTGGCCTGAGGCGCCTAGGCGAGCCCGGCGGGAGCTCTTCCCCTGACGGCGGCTCGCAGCTGCACAGCGTAGCGCCGACCCGGCGCTCGGCCACTGTGGCGCTGCTCGCGCGGTGGTGGCGGCTGCCAATCTGACTATCGGCTGCTCAACCAAGGCAGTTGGGCTTGGCTGGGTCGCATCTCCGATATTCCCTGACAACCGGGCACCACAGCGCTACGACGCCGCGCGCTCAGGCCGAGTGTCGTTTATCGGGCCTCGCGGACAACGCATCGGATCCGAGGTGGCAGGCCGATGTATCAATTGGCTGGGGCAGCCGCGCGGCCGGTCGGTACAGGCGGCAATAATTGGGCGCGCATAGATATGACCCGCCTTTCATCACTTTGCGCGGAGCTCCCATCACGGCGTTATAGACGATGACGCCCGGTGCGCTATTTCCGAGATAGAGCTCCCTCATCCGGGCGCCCAGGCCATCGGGATCGCTGGCATCGGCCGCGATGGTGTTGATCTTGGCACCGGTATCGGCCAAAGTGCCCGCGAGGTCGCCGAGGCCGTCCAGGCTACGCGCCACCAGGGTTACCTGGTAGCCGCCCACCGCGAAGCGACGCGCCACCGCCATCCCAAGGCCAGGCCCCGCGCCGACCAGCAGAAGGTGGCGGCCATCGACTGAGCCGGGACCTGCGGCCTCGGTGCTACCTCGGTTGCCAGGGTCGCCAACTCGCTGGTTAGGCATGAGTGCCGTTCCTTTCGCGTCGACCGCCTCGGAGAACGACTCGGAGCTTGTGGCTCTGTCGAGCCCCTGACCTCACGGAATCATTCAAGTTAGCAGACAAGGCTGCCGCCTTTGTCGGCCAAGCCGATGACTGCGGCGCCAGCGAAGATGCCGGCAGTCCACCGGAACGCGGTGTCATAGCCGTGTGCCAGTGCGAGCCCGGTCAGGGCCCGGCGGGGAACTAGAGCCATGGAGCCAGCGGATGGCGCCTGGACAGGCGTCACGGCTGCTCATTCGCCATGCTCCGATCACCGACCATCCGACGATCCAGCCGACGATCACCCAGATCATTACCCAGCTCGGCATCGGGGGGACACTGAGGGCGCCCTGCCCGCCGAACAGGCGGTGGGGACCGTGAACACATCGACGGCTACAGGGCCGTTCAAACACAGACACGTGAACACCGCATCGCCGCCACCAGGTCACCAGAGACCCGTTCGGCCCGCAGCTGTGTCAGCAAGCCAGCGACCACCTTGGTGCAGCGGTTTAACAGCGCCGAAATATAGGGCGCGTACCTTTCCCTGCGTGATTGCGGAGGAGCAGATTTCCGTAGACGACCCCCGCAAGCCTGAAGTCCGGGCGCTACTGGAACGGCATCTGGAGTTCGCGCTGGCACAGACCCCGCCGGAGCACAGCTTCGCGCTCGATGTGCAGGGACTGCTCGATCCGGCGATCACCTTCTTCAGCTTCCGGGCCCGCGGCAGCCTGCTGGCTGTCGGGGCGATCAAGCGCCTCGGCCCGCACCACGCGGAGATCAAGTCGATGCACACCGCCGAAGCTGCGCGTGGCCGCGGAATCGGGCGGGCCATGCTGACCCACCTGCTCGACGTACTCCGCGGCCGGGGTTTCCGCCGGGTGAGCCTGGAAACCGGGACCACGGCGGCATTCGCCCCAGCCCGGGCGCTGTACCAAAGCGCGGGCTTTGTCCCGTGCGGCCCGTTCGCCGGCTACGCGCCAACCGAAGATAACCTCTTCATGACGCTGGACCTCGGCGCGGTCCAGGTAGCGGACAGCTGACAGAACCCGCGAACACGCGCGTAACGGCGGTTATCTATAGAGCCTGCCTGTGTATGCCGCACCTGACCAGGACGTCTGCCGCGTGGACACGTAGCTGAACAGCGCTCAAGTAGCCTCTTAGTTCTAAAAACAGCAGCGACAAGGGGATTCGCGCGGGGTCTGCGGCGGAGACACTGTTCAGGTAACGCGTCTACCGCACAGCGAAAAGCCCACACAACACCGGCGGCCGTGAGCGGGCGCCGTCGCCGCTCCCGCCGGTCTGCGCAGCTGCCGCTCATAACCGGTCACGCGGGCTCCTTTGCCAGGCGCAGCCTGACGCCGAGCGCCCGCGCAGCTGCGCGCGATCCGCCTCGCGGCTGATGGCGGCGGCGAGCCGCTGGAGTCGCGAGCCCCCGCTCGACAGACTTACGCTTACCGGAACGAGCGTCTGATGACGCAGGCCTGCGCGTCGACCTGAACTGAGGACCAGCGCCAGTGACCCTGGGACCGAGCGTGCAGCCCGGACTACCTGAAAGAGCTACAACAACAAGGAGAGCAGCAGTGACACCTGCCGGGCACGGAACGGCACGCATCGAGTTCCCGAACGAACTCGACGTCCTCATCACTCGAGAGTTCGACGCCCCGATCGCTCTCGTCTTCGACGTACTGACGAAGCCCGAGCATGTGAGCAAGTGGGGAGCTTACCCCTCGGACCCGATGACGGAGTGCTCGATCGACCTGCGCGTCGGAGGGACCTACCACCACGTTTTCGTGGCCGACGACGGAACCGAGTGCTCGTTTCGCGGAACCTACCTGGAGGTCGAGCCGCCGATCCGGACCGTGGAGACGTGGCTATTCGGCGGCTGGCCGGATGCGGAGGCGGTCGAGTCCTGGCAGCTGCACGAAACCGACGGAGTGACGACGCTCACGATGCGGCTGGCGTTCCGCGACAAAGCTGGCCGTGACCACTATCCCGCCAGCGGTCAAGAAGCGGGCGAACTGACAAGCTCCGACGGCCCGTCAGCCAGCTTGGACGCGATGGAAGATATCCTCAGGTCACTACTCGACCCTAAGGGGACGGTCTCCGCGTAGCTGAGGTTCGAAGCCAGGCTTCAAGGCGCCTACTGCCGCCGTGTCTCCCGGCCGTGGACCTGGAAGAGCCCTTCGAACTTCGCGCACGCAAGGCCCGGCGATCTGAAGGTATCCCCTGGCGCAATGTCGGCGAGCGTCAGGCCATTACGGGACCGTCGCCGCGGAGGCGGAAGGCCAGGAATTTCGGCCCTACTTGCCGTCGACTCAGTTCGGCATTCGCGCAGCAGGCCGTTGCCACCCCCGCATGGGCGAAGGTAGATCGGAGCGGACGGTCGCTGTTACTGTCAGCTTCTAGGTGGCTGCGTGCTCTGAGCCACTTCCCGGCTGCTCGGCGGACTCGCTGAGGTCCCGCCAAAGGGAGCGGATGTACAGACCCGCGCGCCTAACGGGCCCTGACCTGCAGGAACGCTACCAAGCCTCCGACTTGGCCGCTCATTTGCCATGATCAAGGTGGCTTGCGCGATGAGTTGGCTACGGCCACCGCCGTGCCCGAACTTGCCTCCCCGCCAGAACCGACTACAATTCTGGTCTATGGCAGTTCTACCTTTGTCTGAGGTGAAGGCACGGCTCTCGGAGATCGCCGACGAGGTCGGCCGTACCCACGAGCGAGTCCACATCACCAAGAACGGCAAAGACTACGTCGTCCTGCTGGCAGCGGAGGATCTTGAGTCGATCGAGGCGACGCTCGAGCTGCTGTCCGATCCGGCAGCGCAAGAGCGCGTCGCCCAGTCCCGCGACGAGATCGCCCGTGGCGAGGGCATTTCCATCGCCGAAGTGGGACGCTCGCTGGAAGGACGCTTCAGGAAACATCGGCCGTGACCTATCAGGTCATCATCGCTCCGACCGCAGCTCGCCAGCTCCACGAGCGGCTACCCGAAGCAGTGGCCTGGGCCTGCTTCGAATTCATCCGCGGCCCCCTCAGCGAAGAGCCACGGCGAGTTGGCACCCCCCTGCGCAAGCCCTTCGAGGGACAATGGCGAGCGCGGCGTGGCGAGTACCGCATCCGCTATGCGATCGACGATGACGCCGGCACCATCCACGTCCTCGACATAGATCATCGACGTGACGCCTACCGGCCATGAAGTGGCCGCCGGCTCAGTGGGGGTCGGGTTCGGGGCGGGCGGTCATGCGGTACGCAGTGCCTCCGTGGGTGAGAGGCGGGCGGCTCGGGTAGCGGGGTACAGGCCGGCGATGGCGCCGATGGCCAGGGCGGCGCCGACGCCACCGTAGACGGCGAGGGCGGGGATCTGCACCTGCCAGTGCTGGGTGGCCGCGTAGATTGCGGCGCCGGTGATGGTGCCGGCCAGGCGCCAGCGCAAGGCCGCGGGCACGCTGAGCCTGCTTCAGCTCGTCGCTGACCGGCAGCCAATCCGCCCGTCCGCCCCAATAGCCCACGACAACTCGCGCTGGGTATCGGCTGGGCCACACTAGGCCAGACTCTGTCATGGTCGAGGTCGCGCTGCCGGGGTGGCACTGGGAAGTCGAGTTTATGGCTGATGGAGCGGTTGAGATAGAGCGTTATCAGTCGGTCGCTGGCGTCGAGGACAAGCCGACGCTGCTGGAGGAGCTCTTCACCGGCATCGAAAGCCGCTACCGGACAGGGGCACGAGGGGATTCGTGCCAGAGCTTGGACACGGCCTGAGCCTGAGGCTCAGTTGCCGCTCCGGACCGTTGCGCCGGGCGCTTGCCTTGTCAGTGGCCGGGGAGCAGCGGGCGCATGAATGTCCGTTCGTAGCGGAGCACGCAATTGCTCTCGTCCCGGATGCGGTCGGCTTCGAGGAAGTCGGGATCGGTGCCGAATAGGGCACGGTACTGCTCGTAGGCAGCCAGGCTGGGGAAGCTGAACAGGGCGAGGGCCTTGTCGCTCGCACCTTCGGCCGGAAGAAAGTAGCCGTGATGCGTGCCGCCATGCGAATCGACCAGCTGGATCCACCGGCGGCCGAAGCGCTCGAAGGCGTCGATCTTCGCAGGATCGATCACGTATTCAACGACGCAAGTGATCACACCTCAGCCTAGCGACCAAGGATCGCTACTCCGCTCGCTCATCGACAGATCCGGACGACATCGCGCACAGATCGACCTGATCGGGTTCCCCCGGCTGATGATCGGCGAGGACCGGTCATCCGCGCCGAACGGCGGCTCGTGAGCGTTCTTCTTGCCGCCTGCGTCACTGAATGTAATGCCGGCCAATCGATGTAGCCCGCTTCCGACTGCCGACTCGCTGCGGCGTGACTGCTCTGGAAGTCGCCGAGCAGCAGAGCAGCAAAAGGGGCTGCTCAGTCTGGGTTCGCCCGCTTCAGGCGGTGCGGCGCGTTAGGTCAGCTGGGTCCAACTCGACCGCGAAAGGCCTGGTGATCCGGCCCGGGGTCCCCGCGACGAGCGTGGTGCGGGTGACATACCGGCCGTGGCTCAGGGAGCAGGCAACAATTCTCGGCGTGCCATGCAACTCCACACGCCAGTAGACAGCGCCTTGGCTGCCAGCATCACCGGATGGCGGGCGGCGGGCGAGCGCTACTCCGCCGCCTTTTCTTGCCATCACCTGGGCCAGGTGCAGCGAGCCCAGGGCCGTCTCGATGCGGCGCTCGGCGCCTACCAGCAGGCGCTGGAGATCACCGCGGCGCCGGGCCGGCCGGCTATGCCTGCGGCTGGGATCGCCTTCGTCGGCATGGGGGAGGTGGCCGACCAGCGGAATGAACTCGAAGCCGCGGTGCGCCAGGTAACCGAGGGCATTGAGCGATGCCGGCAGCTCACCTACACCCAGCCGCTGGCCACTGGCCTGGCCGCCCTGGCGTGGATCCGGCAGGCCCAGGGGGACCACGCTGGTGCGCTGGAGGCGATGGGCGAGGCCAGTGGGGTGGCGCCGGACCCGACGGTAGTCGGCCTGCTCAACCCCGCCCCGGCGCAGCGGGCGCGGCTGCTGCTGGCTCAAGGCGAGGTCGCTGCCGCCGCCCGCTGGGTGGAAGAAAGGGACCTCGGCCCGGACGATGACCCGGGCTACCCGCGGGAGCCGGAGTATCTGGTGCTGGCCCGGGTTTTGCTCGCGCAAGACCGCGCCGGCCCGGCGCTTACGCTGCTGGGGCGGCTGCACGCGGCGGCCGCCGCCAGGGGCGTACCGGAAGTGTCATCGAGATCCAGGCGCTGCAGGCCCTCGCGCTGGCGGCCGCAGGCGACGAGAACGCCGCAGTGAACACCCTGGCCCAGGCGCTCATGCTCGGCTGTTCGCAGGGGTATGTCCGGGTGTTCGCCGACGAGGGCGCGCCGAAAGCCGCGCTGCTTGGCCGGCTGGTAGCGGCGCAGAGGGCAGACCACGCTGTTGCCCGGGCGGTGCCACTTGGCTGCCTGGCCCGGCTGTTGCGGGCGTTCGGCGAACCGCCCGCCGCGGCGGCAGCCCGGCAACGCGGCGCGGCGGTGCCGGGCCTGGTCGAGCAGCTGACCCCCCGCGAGCTGGAAATCCTGGCGCTGGTGGCTGCGGGCACACCGAACCCGCGGATCGCCGAGCAGTTGGTGGTCAGCCTCGACACGGTCAAAAAGCACGTCAGCCACCTCCTGGGCAAGCTCGGCGCGGCCAACCGCACCGAGGCCGTCGCCAGGGCACGCGAGCTCGACGTGATCCCCTAGCCTCGCACCGCAGACCATCCCGGCGGCACCGTTGTGCCCCGGAGGCCGGTAGCACTGTCGTGCCTGCTGGTCTGCGGCGGAAGTTTCCACCGGCCTGGCACCTTCGGGTGACGCCCACAGCAAACGCCGGCTCATACCGTCTCTCTAAGAGCCGGTCTCCCGACACGGACGGGGCAGCTGTTTTCCGTCCCATGTCACAGACGGGCGGGCTGTCTTGTCTCAGGTCTCAGGCAGACTCTGCAATCAGGAAGGTGATGGTCATGCGGGTGTTCGTGGCAGGCGGGACCGGGGTTCTAGGGCGGCGGCTGGTGCCTCAGCTCGTGGCCAGGGGCCACCAGGTGACGGCGACGACGACGAGCGCGGCCAAGCTGGGCTTGCTAGCACAGCTAGGCGCAGACGGCGTCGTGATGGACGGGCTGGATGCGGTCTCGGTCGGTGAGGCGGTGGCCAAGTCCCAGCCGGACGCGATCGTGCACCAGATGACCGCGCTTTCCGTGGCGCACGTCGGCAAGCCCGATTTTAGGCATTTCGACCGGTGGTTCGCCACCACCAGCCGGCTGCGCACGGAGGGGACGGACCACCTGCTGGCCGCCGCCGAGGCGACCGGCGTATCCGATTTCGTCGCGCAGGGCTACGCCAGCTGGAACGGAATCCGCCAGGGTGGATGGGTCAAGACCGAGGAGGACCCGCTGGACCTGCTCGCGGGGACGGCGGCGCGCGCGGGGATGGAGGCGATCGGCTACGTCGAGGACGTGGTCGTCAAGGCGGGCGGCACAGTCCTGAGATACGGCTGGCTCTACGGGCCGGGCGCGACCGACGATCTGGTCGAGGTCGTGCGCAAGCGGCAGTTCCCGGTCGTCGGGGGCGGCACCGGCTACAGCTCGTGGGTGCATCTCGACGACGCTGCGAGCGCTACCGTCCTGGCCGTGGAGCAAAAGGCGAAGGGCGTGTTCAACATCGTCGACGACGAGCCGGCACCGGCCGGCGAATGGCTGCCCTACCTGGCAGCGTGCGCGGGGGCGAAGCCGCCGATGCGGGTCCCCAAGTCGCTGGCCCGGCTGCTGGCCGGACAAGTGGCGGTGACGATGATGACCGAGGGGCGCGGCTTCTCCAACGCCAAGGCAAAGCGGGAGCTCGGCTGGGAGCTGCGCTACCCGTCCTGGCGGCAGGGCTTCAAGGCAGGGTTGGCGTGACCCGGGCCTAAGAGTTCGAGGGGCTGCGGCCGCTGCTGTTTTCGGTCGCCCACCGGATACTGGGCAGTGTGAGCGAGGTGGGCGGGGTTGCTGTGACAACGGTCCTCACCCGACGGCGACGGATGCGGCATGCGAAGGTCGCGATCGTGACTGGCGCCAATCAGGGGCTGAGGCTGGCGCAGGTGCCAGGGCTGTGCCGCACCCTCGAATCCGAACGCATCGTCTGTCTGACCGCGCGTGACCGTAAGCGTGGCAAGCAGGCCGTCGGTGACCTGGAGGCCGAAGGGCTGTCGCCGCGGCTGGAACTGCTCGACGTCCGCGGCGGGCATCAGTCAAGGCCTTGGCTGATGCGATCGGCGAGCAGCACGGCGGGATGGACAACTTCATTTCCAACGCCGCGGTCCCCATCAGCCGCGCAGCCCGCCTATGGGCAGCACCGCCGCACCGCCAGCAGTCCGCGCCCACCGGGCCGGCGTGCCCCGCGAGCAGCCCGGCGATGGATTCCCCGGCCAACGCCGCGCCACCTCGGTACATGCACGCCGCTTGACCGCTACCAAGGCGGTGCCCGGCAGGAGCTGGGGCATGGGAGTGGCGGTTACCAAAATCGTTACCATCCGCAGTGAACGGTGACGAACACTGGCGGCCTATGGCGGACGTACCGGCTGGTCAGTGGTGTCTGTGGTGTCTGTGGTGAACGGCAGCTGCCTGCGGTGAACGGAGATGCGAAAGCGAATGGCTGCTCGCCGCCACGGCGCACAACCTGCGCAAGCCGCACCCGCACCGCGTCGCGAGCTAACTACCACAGCCCGTCCGCGCCAGCCAGTCCTGGGAAGAGCTATGGATAAAGCACGCTGAGCCCTCTGATTGATCTGCGCGGCCTGGCGATCGCGTCCAGGCAGACCGGGAACCTTACAGATCCGGGGGGATCTGGCCCGGGTAAGAGCGGTCGTCATGGCGTAGTTGCGCGGCGGGAGGCGACGTGCCGCCGCGCCGGCATGTTGACGTCTTCGCCGGCGAGGCGTTCACCGGCAACAGCCTGACGGTCTTCATCGGCGACGGCTCGCTGGCCAGCGGGCAGCTCCTGACGATCACTCAGGAGTTCCGGCATTTCGAGAGCGTCTTCCTGACCGCCACAAAGACCCCCGATCACTGGCGTACCCGGGTCTTGACCTGTTCGGCGAGCTTGACTTTGCTGGTCACCCGGTCGTGGGGGCGGCCGCGGCCTTGCACGCACGCCTTGGCGGGGGGGGCGGCCCGGAACTGGCTGATGGACCTGCCGGCCGGGACCGTCGGGGTCGAGACGGTCCGCACAGGCGCCGGATACCGCGCGACCATGGACCAGGGGCGTCCCGAGTACGGGCCCGTACCCGCCGGGCCGGATCTTGCGCACGTGCTCCACGGCAGCGGCCTCCAGGCCGCCGACCCAGCCGCCGGGTTCGAGCCGGCCGTGGTATCCACCGGACTTCGCTATCTGCTGATTCTCGTCACGCCGCCGGCGCTTGGCCGGGCGCGCATTACCGTCTCCGACTTCGCCGAACGGCTGGCAGCGGTCGGCGCGCAATTCGCGTACCTGCTCGACCCGGACCACCTGGAGGGCCGTCACTGGAACAACGACGCACGCACCGAGGACGTCGCAACGGGCAGCGCCGCTGGAGTTGCCGGGGCCTACCTGGCACGAAGCGAGACAGTGCCCATGAACGAGTCATTCGTCCTGCATCAGGGTCGCTTCGCGGGCCGTCCCAGCCGCCTGCGCGTCACACCGCAAGGCAAGCCGGAAAACGTAACGCGAGTCCTGGTGAGCGGTGACGTGATCCTGGTGGCGCAGGGAACGGAACACTGGCCGCCACGCCGGGAGATGACCCTGACGGTCCACGGTGCCGAGCAGATACGCCGCGCTGTCCATTTCACCGACCTGATCGAACCCATGCGGGCGGCATTCCGCGACTACAGCGCCGGCCGGGCACAGCAGACGATGTCGGCGCTCTGGCCGGCCGCCAGCCAGGAAGACGGCGATGTCCTCGTCAAGGCAGGATGCATCGCCGGACATGACATCTTCGTCGTCAAGGTCGCCCCGTGGTTCACGAGCAACGAGCTAGCAGGCCACGCTCAGGGCGGGCTGGTCGCCGCGTTCAGCAGCAAGGACGGCCACCCGCTAGCCGTCTTTGCCGACGAGCCACTACCTGTCCGACGCGCGGACGGCGGCCGCCGGCGCTATTGCGGCCGACACGCTCGCCGCTCCCGATGCAGCCATAGCCGGCGTGCTGGGAACAGGCGCGCAGGCATACTGGCAGGCTCTCGCTCTCGCGCACGTGCGGCCCATTGCGCGCATACTCGTCTGGGGCCGACATGATGACCGGGCAGCTGAGCTAACCCGGCGGCTCATGGCAAACCTGCCAGACGTCGAGATCCGCACCAGAACCACACCACGCCAGGTCGTCAGCGAAAGCCAGGTCGTGTTGCCCCGGCGGGGATCACCCGGGCCATGGCATAGCCGACTGTGACCCCGTCCTGCTGCGCCAGGAACAAGGCAGCCTGGAGCGCGCTGGCGAAGTATTCCAGGTACTGCTCGCGGCGGATCTCCCACGAACCCTGGCTGGACCGGAATCGGCGCACCGCGGCCAGGTGCTGCGCAACCCGCGCGTGGTGGGCCTGCAGTTCCTTCCACAGTGGTGCGACTTCGTCGATCCGCGCAGCGTCGCCGCGCGTCACGTGGGCCACGGTGATCGCTGCTCATTCTCGCCTCTGATTACGGATGCCGCTAGCCCGCTGTGGCGGTGATTGCCTGTGGTTAAGTCACCGCCAGCAGGCCGCGAACTGGCCGGGCCGCGGGAGCGACCGCCTGGCCCTCCGGGAGCAGGGCTCCGGCGTCGTCGAACAACACGAGGCCGTTGCACAACAGGCTCCAGCCTTGCTCAGGATGGCTAGCGACAGCCCGTGCGGCGATGCGATCTGGCGCCATTGCATCGGGGCAGCGGGGCTGATGCCGGCATATCGGGCAGGCCAGCTTGCGAACCGCCTTCGGTGGCGTCGCGGGCAAGTTCGTCATGGCTCCTCCATATCGATCAGCGCCACGGACATCGAGGGAGAAGCTCGGCAGGCATGCTCCGACCGGAATATTTGGTTGTGGCCTTATTGCGTATCCGTAACCTCGCTGCGATCAGCGGCGTCACTTGCGGCGGCCAGCCTGAGGGAAGGGGCTGGCTGTGGCGAATGAGAACCATCCGTGGTGCCCGCCAATGAGCCGCCGGCGCGCCCCTGGCTGGCGCGCGATCAAGCTGTCTCATCGTGCGACCTCCTTGACTTCATTGATGGCTTCCCCGCTGCCAATCGCCGGGATGGTGTCTTCCAGGCCGGCCGGGTTTGTCTTGCGACGCAGCAGGATAGCTGTGGCCGGCAGGGCGAGCAGGGCGATCGTTGCGCAGATCCACAGGGCCCAGTGGAAGCCGCCGGTCAGCGCGGCGGCTGGCGGCTGGCCTTCGCCGGCCAGGGTCTTGATGTGCGTGGCGGCGATGGTCGATGCGATCGCGATGCCAATCGCCCCGCCGAGCTGCTGGGAGGTGTTGAGCAGCCCGGAAGCGAGCCCGGCCTCGTGCCGGGCGACGCCGGCCAGGCCGGCGATCGCGATGGGCACGAACGCGAAGGCCGTGCCGGCGCCGACGACGAAGAACGGCCCGGCCAGGGCTGCCCAGAAGTGCCCGTGCACCGGCACCTGCGTCGCCCACAGGATGCCGCCGCCGATCAGTGCCATCCCCGCCGCCATCACCGGCCCGGCCCCGATGCGGGTGACGAGCATCTGCGCGAGCCCGGCCAGCATGACGGAGGTGAGGGAAGCGGCGAGCCAGGCGACCCCGGCCTGCAGGGCCGAGTATCCCAGCACCTGCTGCATGTACAGGGTGCCGATGAAGATGAATGCGAAGAAGCTGCCGCCGAGCAGGAACCCCACGGTGTTCGCAACTGCCACTGTCGGCAGCCGGAATATCCGCAGCGGCATCAGCGGCGCCGCGGCGCGCGCCTCGACCAGCAGGAAAGCGAGCAGCAATGCCGCCGAGACGGCCAGCAGCGTCACCGTCCGGGCCGATCCCCAGCCGTCCTGCGGTGCCTTCGAAATCGCATAGACGAGCAGCAGCAGCCCGCCGGTCACGGTGACCGCGCCCATCGGGTCGAAACGGCGGCGGACACCGTCCACCGGCTCTCCGGGACCACACGCGGGGCGAGCAGCAACGCCGCCGCGCCGATGGGCACGTTCAGGAAGAAGATGTACTGCCAGCCGACGTACCGGGTCAGCAGCCCGCCGGCGATCAGGCCGACGGTCGCGCCGGCTGCGCCGATGCCGCCCCACAACCCCAGCGCCTTGTTGCGCTCGGCGCCCTCGGCGAACATGTTCATCACGATCGACAGCGCCGCGGGCAAGACCACGGCGGCGCCGAGTCCCTGCAGTCCGCGCATCGCGATCAGCACGCCGCTGCTGGCCGCCAGGCCAGCGCCCAGCGACGCGGCGGAGAACACCGCCAGGCCCAGCATCAGGATCCGCCGGCGCCCGAGCAGGTCAGCGGCCCGGCCGCCCAGCAGGAGAAAGCCGCCGAGCGTGATCCCGTACGCGGTCACCACCCATTGCAAATCCGACTCGGAGAAGTGGAGTTTGCGGCCGATCGTCGGCAGCGCGACATTGACGATCGTGAGATCGACGATCGTCATGAAGAACGCGACGGCCAGCACGGCGAACGCGCGCCACCGGCGTACTTGCGGTATCGGTTCGGTAGTCATCATTAGCTTCCTTAATCTGCCGAGTAGGTGGCCGGCGAGACCGGCCATTGCTTCTGGAGGTAGTGATCCGGCGAAAGGCCGCAACTCATTGCCCGCGATGAAAGCCGGCACGTGCTCGGTCTTCTGTGCTCGGCCGGGCGCGTGAACCGTTCGTCGAGGGACGGCAGGTGTGGGCGCCGCGGTGGGCGGCACCCGGAGGTGCGCATGCCGGTGGAATCCTCGGCGGCCGCCCCGGCGCACAGATGGTCATGCTGGCAGGCAGCGCTTGGGCGCGTAGGCGGCGAGCTGGCGGCGGAGCTTGCTGCGGCCGCGGTGCAGCCGGGACATCACTGTGCCGATCGGCGTGGCCATGATGCGTGCGATCTCCCTGTACGAGTAGCCCAGGATGTCGGCGAGATAGATCACCGCCTTGAACTCCGCCGGCAGGTCGCCCAGCGCGCGGAGGATGTCGGAGTCGGCGAATTGCTCCAGTGCCTCCGTCTCGGCCGAGCGAGCGGGCGAGGCGAACGGGCCGGGAGTAGCGTGCTGGTCCTCCCGAAAGGCGCCGCCGGGTGCCTGAGCGGGCTCGCGTTGGCTCTTGCGGTAGGCGCTGATGAAGGTGTTGGTGAGGATCTTGTACAGCCAGGCGCGCAGGTTGGTGCCGGGCTGGAACTGGTGGAACGCCGCGTAGGCCTTGATCAGGGTCTCCTGGACCAGGTCCTCGGCGTCGCTGCGGTTCCTGGTCATCCGGAGCGCCGCCGCGTGCAGCTGGCCCAGGTAGGGCACTACGTCCCGCTCGAACCGGGCCGCCCGGTCGGGCATCTGCTCATGCGGGCTGGTCATCGTCATCGCTCCGCTCTGGTTGACCGCCGGGCTAACGGTGTAGACGCCGCAACGTCAGGGAAAGGGGCGCGCAACCGGCGCGCCTTCGGTGAAGGCCGACTGCGGGTGATACCACCCGGCGGCTCATTCACGTGCTTGTGCAGCCGGGAGGCGTACCGGCCCGCGAAATGCGGTCTGTCTTGCGGTCTGCGCGAGGCATTACCGGCTTGGGGAACATCAGCGGCGTGACCGTGCCCGGGTCGGCGGGGCCCATCATCTGGGTAGTAGTGCCCGCGTTGGCGGGGCCCACCAGCGGGACCGCTGTACCTCGCTCATCGGCCCGGTCCAGGATGAACCTGGGCTGGGAGATCTCCGGGACCTTGGTGTCTGTGTGTGGACTCCGGGTGTTCATTGCGTGTCCTTTCCGTTGACCGGGCCGATGCCCGGCGTACAGTCGTGCGGGCGGATGCCCTCCTGGTAGAGCGGGGCGGCCATGAGCTGGCCGGCGAGCATGAGGGGGATGCGCCGGTCGGCGCCCGGCCAGGCCGCTGCCTCCTTGAGCGCCTAGATCTCGAGCCGCATTCTCTTCATCTCGCGGCGGCAATGAGCGGGCCGGTGGCTGGCAGCGGTGCTCGTTGGGCTCTGCGCAGCGCAGACACAGACGTGATGTGCAGGGCGAGCAGCAGCGGCACGGCGGCTGTCGGGATCAGCGCGAGCGGGAGCTCGCTGATCGGCGCCCCGGACGGGGTGACGTTAATCAGCGCGAATCCGGTGAGGGCGCCGAGGGTCAGGGCGTTGACCAGGTCGGTCATGCCGAACGCGGTGAACCACAGGGCGGCGCGGCGGCCGGTGCCCTGCGCGAGCCCGCGGGCGACCAGCGGCGCGGCGATGCCGGCGGCGATGTCGCCCAGGCCGGCGGGCAGGGCGAACAGCGCGGGCAGATGGCCGAGGAACATGGTGGCCAGGAAGGCCGTCCCCTCGATCACCCGGAAGGTGTGCGGGAGCTCCAGGCGGCTCGCCATGCCCGGCGCGGTCAGGGCGCGCGCCACCACCGGGATCCGGCGCAGTGCCAGCAGCAAGCCCAGGAACCCGACCACCGCGACCGGCAGCCACGGCACCCCGTGGCCGAGCCGCGCGTGGTACCAGCCGTGACCCGCGATCACCGCGCTGGCGGTGAACCAGCCGCCGAGCACAACGGCCGCGCCGCCGGCGAGCAGCGCCGCGCGCCGCCGGCCAGGCCGGCCCGCACCGCGCCGCCGTACAGCACCAGGCAGGTCGCGGCCGGGATCGCGATCATCCCGGCGATGATGATCCCCCACAGAAAGCCAGGCGGGTGATACATGACATCCTCCTCAAATCAGTCTTCGCGACTGTTCTGCGAGGACTGTATGAAGAGGACTGTATGAACAGGCGGCGCTCACGACGTCACCCGAAGGTGCACCTGCCAGGTGGAACCTTTTCGCGGCGAGGCTCTGGCACGAAGGTGCCACCGGACCGGATAGCGGCGCTGTGCTAGGGGGATCAGGCCGAGTTCTCGTGCTCGGGCGACAGCCTCGGTGCGGTTGGCTGCGCCGAGCTTGCCGAGGACGTGGGTGACGTGTTTTTTTGACCGCGTCGAGACTGACTACGAGTTCCCCGGCGATGGCCTGGCTGGTCGAGCCTGCGGCCAGCATCCCCAGCACCTCCAGCTCACGGCCGGTCAGCTGCCCGACCAGGTCCGGCACCGCTGAGGCGGCGCTGCGCCGGGAGCCCGGCACGGCGCGTTCGCCGTCGAATGCCTGCACCAAGGCCAGGCAGCCAAGCGGGGCTGCCCGCAGCGCCGCGGCCGCGCCAGCGCCAGCGGCGGTCCGCCCGGCTGGCTAGCACTAGCCGCAGCCCTGGCGGCAGATTCTCAACCAGGAACAACAGCGCATCAGGACCAGACGGGAGTCGATCAGGTGGCAGTCATCGATGACCAGCACCACCTCGTCCTCAGCGGCCTGAGCAGCGGCCAGTTCGTTGATCAGCGCCGTCACGAGCCCATCGGACTAGATCGTTGACCCGGAATTTCTGTGCAGGTCATTACGTGGAGCGACACACTGTGACGGTGCGAAGGATGTCCAGGTTCAGGATGTCCAGGTTCAGCTCATGCTGCCTTCCGGGGCGCCAGTGAGGCGCGCGGGGTTACTCGGTGTGCTCGGCGAGGGTGGGCCAGCGCCGTTCGGTGAACTCGCGGGCCCAGTAGTGCGGGTTGACCTCGGCGAGGGTACGGGCCTGCCAGGCCGTCGGGTCGTCAGGGTCGGCGACGGCCACCTCGACGTCGGGCCCCCACAAGGCCAGGCGTTCCTGGCAGACCCCGCACGGAGCCAGGACGACGATCCGGCCGTCTGGCATCTCGCACACGCAGACCGAGGCCGTGACCCGGCGGTCCAGGGTGTAGGCCTGGCAGAAGGCGCCGGTCTCGTGGCAGAGGCCCACCCCGGCGTTGATGTTGTCGAGGGCGACGCTGCTGAGGATGCGTCCGTCGTCGAGGTAGACGGCGGCGGCACCGCGGAATTCCCTTTCGGCCCAGCGCCCGCATCTGCTCGATCGCAGCGTCCACAAGGGTCTGATCGAGTCGTGTCACACGGCCGATCTTGCCATGACGGGCCCGGATGACGTGTTCGGCGACCGCCCGCCAGGCCCAGCAAGGGACCGGGCAGCTCGCCAATCCCGGGACATGCCCGGCCCACTGCCGCTACCGCGTGGCGCCAAAACCGCGCGGGATCGTTGCCGGCAGCATCCAGCGACAGCCAGGCCACCGGCCGGCCGCCACTCCCGGCCCAGTCGGCGAGCAGGACAGTCCTGCCGGACCCAGCCGGGGCGCAGACCAGGACCAGCCCTCGCGCCAGCCGGCCGGCCAGCCACGGGCGGGGCACATGCAGCTTGGTTGCCAGCAGGACATCCTGCCGGCGGCAGCGGGACCGGTCGGCGCCGCCGCAGACGGCTCAGCCATCCGCGACCACTCCTCCGCGCGTCAAGCGAGGGCCAGCCGCTCCGCTGAGTGCTGATCAATGTCACGGCTCGGTGACAACCGCGCGCCGCTGCGCGGTGGCAGGCTATCTGCCTTCACATCCGGCCCATCCGCTCATCGACCCGCCGATCGGCATGGACCAGGCTGTCAAGGCCGCCCTAAGTTCCGATGCCCCGGCCACTCCAAGAGCACGCCGGTACTGGACCGGCTGCCGCCGCTGCCAGGCCCAGCGGCAGGCGCCAGATGACACCTTCGTGCCAGCCGGCCAGCGCCGAAGATTCCACCTGGTATGTGCACCTTCGGGTGACGCCTGCGCCGTAGACCGTTCATAGCGTGCTGAGGTGACCGAAACGCGGGTCACGGCCACGCTCGCCTGGCCGTGACGGCCGTAACGGCCACGTTCCGCGGCACCTTCCCGGCCGCCCAGCGGCGTCCCCCCGCGCCGCTGGGCCCGCACTCGCGGCAAACCAGCAAACTCACGAGGCGATCTAGATGACAGCTAGCCAGCCCATCCGCCGCCAGGCCGCGTCCGTGTGGCGGCCCGCCCGCCGCGCCGCAACAGCACTACGGGCCATCCACGACGAGCAGATCCTCGCCCGGGAGCTGAACTGCCAGTCCGGCCGCGTCCCCGTCGACCGTGCCGGGCCGCTGGCCTGGACCCCCTCCCTGGACGGGCTCCGGTTGACCGGCAGCCACCTGCACATCCCAGACGACGCCAGCAGTGAGGACAGACCATGACCGGCACCCCCCGGCCATCCGCAGCGCCACAGCCGATGGCCGCTCCGGCCGGCCGCTGGCTGGAGCTGGAGTGAGCGCCTCCGGAGGGGCTGCCCATTACGAGATCCGCGTCGAGGGCGTCCTGGACCGCCAGTGGGCCGCCTGGTTCGACGGCCTCCAGATCACCGACGACGGCAGGCAGAGCGTCATCTCCGGCCTGGTTGCTGACCAGCCCGCGCTGCACGGGCTACTGGCTAAAGTCCGCGACCTCGGGCTATGCCTGATCTGCGTGCGACGGCTGGATACCGGCGGACCCCGAAACGAGGCATCGTGTTGAGACCCGGCTCCGGCCGGAACCTACGGCCCGGCAGATCCGCGGTCCTCAACGAACAGGTGAAGACAATGCAGCTCCAGATCGATGCGCTCAAGAAGGCGGCGGCCTGGCCCGGCGCCGATCGGCGCACCCGAGTGTTGCGGCGAACTGACCATCACTGCCCTTCCATCAACGCTCTGCGGCATGCTCCCGCTTGAGATCCGCCAATAGCTCGCCCGGCAAGCGATGGGCAGCGTCGCACCAGCTCCCGGTACTGATCCGCTGCTCGCCCCGCTAGAACCCACACCCAAGGAAGGGGAAGCCCGATGAGAGACAGCCCAACCGCCACGCCCGCTCAGAAGCAACTGATCGTGCCGGAACTGGACGCTCTGACGGCAGCAGTCCCCAGCGCCGTGAGCCTGCCCAATGACTGGACTGGAGCCGCTCAGGCTGTTGCCGGCGAACTGCGGAGCCACTTGCCGTCGCCGGACATACTCAGCGCTGACCAGCGAACGGGAGATCCAGCCAATTACCGCGCTCATCTACTCCGCGCCGAGACTGATGGAAGATTCTCGATCATTGCCGTTGTGTGGCTACCCGGACAAGTGACTCCCGTGCATGATCACATAACATGGTGCGTTTCCGGTGTCATCCAAGGCGTCGTATACGAAGAACTCTTCTCCCTCGACGAATCAGGCCGATCCCTTATCGCTGTCGCAGCTAACGCCGATCACCAGGGCGATGTTAGCGGCTTCGCGCCCCCTGGTGACATCCACCGTGTCCGGAGCGTTAGCAACCAAACTGCAATCTCAATTCACATCTACGGGACGGACATCTCCCGAGTCCCATCGAGCGTCTACCACCAGTACGATTTGCCGATACACCCGCCTGACTCCAGGCGACAATACCCAGCTCTTACTGAGATCCACTGCACTAATTCGTCGGGCCGCGACCAGCTCCTCTCCACGCGGGAACATCACGATCGCGAGCGGCACCCAGGCGAGAATCGGAATCGGGCGGATGAGCTCCAGCACCGGGAACGTCAGCTCCCGGAATCGTCGTGACCAGCCGATCAACAGGCCGAGGAGGGTACCGGTGACGGCCAAGCGGCGCGGAGGGCCCAGTCTCTGGCGGAACCCCGATTTCCTGCTGCTGAGCGGGCAGGGTGTGTCGTACCTCGGCAACCAGGTGCAGAACTCGGACCCGCCCCTGATCGTCCTGGCTATCACCGGGCCGGCAGCGCGCCTTCCTCAGTCTCGCGGGCGATAATCTGTTTTTGACCGGCTGGCCTTGACGATGACCCCATATCTGTAAGGCGCCGCCGGGCCCCGTGGAGACGCCCAATGACCTACAGCGGCGCGGGTTCGCGCGATGAGCCGAGTGACCTGAGCCGCCGGGTAACCGATGCCTGATCAGTCTGCGATGGACTCGGCGCGAGCGGCGGTGTCCGGGTCCGATGCCCTGCTGGCGACCAAGCTGCACGTTCCCCGGGCGCAACCGGGCTTTGTCCCGCGCCGACGCCTCGCGGAGGCGCTTGACGAGGGGCTGGCCAGGGGCCGGGTGCTTCTTTGCGCTCCGGCGGGATTCGGCAAGACGGCGTTGCTGGCTGACTGGGCCCGCGGCGGTGCGCGGCCGGTGGCGTGGCTAGGCCTGGATGACGGCGACAGCGACCCGGTCCGATTCTGGCGCTATGCGCTGGCCGCGCTGGACCAGGCCCGGCCAGGGATTGCGCGGCCGGGTGGGCCCGCTGCTTGGCCCGCCAGCCCCGCGTTCGTTTGACGGACTCGTGACGGCCCTGATCAATGAACTGGCCGGCGACTCCGGCGCGGATGAGGTGCTGCTGGTTCTGGATGACTACCACCAGGTCGACTCCTGGGCCGTGCACGAGTCGGTGGCGTTCTTGCTCGAGAGTCTGCCGCCGGGCCTGACGGTGGTGATGGCAGGCCGGGCCGATCCGCCGCTGCCGCTGGCGCGGTTGCGCGCCCGTGGCCAGTTGGCTGAGCTGCGCGCCGCCGACCTCCGCTTCACTTCTGAAGAGGCGGCGACGCTGCTGGGCGAGACGGCAGGGTCCGGCATGCCGACTCCGCTGGCGGAGGCGCTGACGGCCCGCACCGAAGGGTGGGCAGCGGGGCTGCAGATGGCCGCGCTGTCGCTGCGGGGGCACGCAGATCCGGCCGGGTTCGTGGCGGCGTTCAGCGGCAGCCACCGGTTCGTGCTTGACTACCTGGCCGATGAGGTTCTTGACACGCAGTCAGAGCAAGTGCGTGCGTTCCTGCTGGACACCTCGGTGCTCGAGCGACTTTCCGGAGAGCTTTGCGATGCGGTCACCGGCCGGGTCGATAGCCAGGCGATGCTACAGCAGGTTGAACGTGCGGGCCTGTTCTTGATGCCGCTAGATCAGGTGCGCGGATGGTGGCGTTACCACTACCTTTTCGCCGACCTGCTCCGCGCGCGGCAACAGGCTGAGCAGCCCGGCCGGATGCAGGCGCTGCACCGCGCTGCGGCCGCCTGGTACGAGGACCATGACCTGGCCGACGACACGCTGCGGCATGCGCTCGCCGCCGGGGATGCCGCCTGGGCGGCGCGGGTGGTCGAGCGGAACGTCGAGACGCTGCTCGGCCGCAGCGAGGGCGCGACCCTACGTCGCTGGCTTTCCGCGTTGCCGGCGGAGGCGGTGCGCGATCGTCCGCGCCTGTTCCTGGCCCAGGCGTATGGCGCTGCCCAGGGCTTCCAGCTGGAAGTACTCGAGGCCCTGCTCGATGACACCGAGCGCGCCTACACGGTCAACGGTGACGAGCCGTATCACGACCTCGCCGGGCGACCGGTCAGCGTGCTGGCCAATGTCCCCGCCGCGATCGCCTTCCTGCGTGCCTCGGTCGCACGGCTTCGCGGTGATGCCGCTCTGGCGGTCTCTTACAACCGGAAGGCCGTCGCCCAGCTCGGCGAGGACGACTGGCTGATGCGCTCCTTCGTGCGCTGGAACCAGGCGGCGGCGGACTGGCTCACCGGCAGGCTCGGCCCGGCTGAGCGCGGTCTGGCCGAGGTGCTCGACGACCTGCGGGCAGCCGACGAAGCGGTGCGCCGCACCGGCGGCAGGCCCACGGAGGTGCTGCGCCATGTGGAAGGCGGCGCCGAGTTCTTCGCCGGCTTTCTCGCTTCGCGCGTTCGCTACGACCTAGGCGAGGTACAGCGCGCCCAGGGCGACCTGGCTGCGGCGCTAGCGACCTACCGGCGACCGCTCGATACAGCCGGCGAGAGCACTCAGTCTGCGTACGCCGGCGTGGCGCACATCGGCGTGGCTCAGGTGCTGTACGAGCGGAACGAACTGACCGCCGCCCTCGACCATGCCACCCGAGGCGTGAGTCTGTGCCGCGATCTTGCCTTCGCCTTGCCGCTGGCCATTGGCCTGACTGTCGTGGCCCGGATCCGGCAGGTGCACGGCGACGCGTCCGGCGCCCTGGAAGCGATGAGCGAGGCCGCGCGAGTCGAGCTGAGCCCGCAAGTGATTGCCCTGTTCAATCCGGTGCCAGCGCGGCGGGCTCGGCTGCTGCTGGCCCTAGGCGATGTCAACGCGGCCGCCGCCTGGACCGCGGCTGCCGGTCTGAGCTCGGATGACGAGCCGGATTACCCGCGAGAGCCGTCGTATCTCGTGCTAGCGCGGGTGCTGCTTGCTCGCAGCGACCCCGACGCGGCGCTCGCGCTGCTGCAGCGACTCCTCGACACTGCGGCCAGCCAGGGCCGGACCGGCAGCTTCATCGAGATCCAGGCACTGCGGGCGCTCGGGCTCTCCGCCCTTGGCGATGACGCCAGCGCTCTGAGCGCCCTCGCAGAGGCGCTTACACTCGCCCGCCCGGCCGGCTACGTCAGGGTCTTTGCCGACGAAGGCGAGCCGATGCGTGCCCTGGTCGCTCAGCTGTCTGCGGCCCGATCACGCGATCAGCATGCCGTGCGTCCCATCGACGCCCGCTACCTGGCCGCGCTCGAGCGCGCGTGCGGTCAGGCGGAAGCCGGGCCACCGCCGCGCCGGGCCGCCAGCTCGCTGCCTGGCCTGATCGAGCCTCTGACCGAGCGCGAACTGGAGGTACTGCGGCTGATCGCCGCGGGCATGTCAAACCAGCGGATCGCCCGCGATTTGTTCGTGGCGCTCGACACGGTCAAAAAGCACGTTACCCATGTCCTGGGCAAGCTCGGCGCAACCAACCGGACCGAGGCCGCCGCGCGGGCGCGGCAGCTCGGCCTCATCCCCTGACAGGCCTTGCCCGGTCTCATCTCACTCAATCCCGGCAGGCCCTGAATGCCATGGCCTGGCAGCAGGCCTCGGACCTGCTCCCTGATCAGGCGAGCTGCAGCTTTCAGCCTGCGCGGTAGCACCTTCCGGTGAGGGATCGCCCACCACCGAGCTTCCACCCGGCAGGCACCTTCGGGTGACGCGCCACGGCGCCGACATTCGTAGCGTTCCCAGGAGAGCCGTCAACGGCCCGCGCGCACCACGATCGGCCATATGGAAATCGGTGACCGACCGAGTTGGGGGCCGGAAGGAAAGAAACCACGATGTTCATCCAGTTCCTCGCCACCGCAACCACCGTTTACGGAGCGCTGGCCGCCCTTATGTCACTGCTGCAGGCACGGCAGATGCTTGCCCGCCGCACATCGTCCGGAGTCTCAGCACGCTTTCTAGCCTCCTATGCCGGCGGCTACACCATCTGGCTGGCATACGGGATCAGCGTCCGCAGCATCTCGCTCATCATCGTGGACGCCATCGGCCTGCTTTGCGGCGGGCTGACCCTCGCCCTGGCCTTGTCGCTTCGCGGCTGGCATATCCGCCGGCCACCTGGAACGGCCATCAATAGGACTTGAACCGCACAAGGGCCCACCGGCCCGGACACGTGAAGTGAGGAGCGAGATGAACAGCGTCACGGAAGAGCACGTCGATCGCGCGGTCACCAGCGATTCCCGGCCTGAGCCGGTGATCACCGTGCGCGGCCTGGTTAAGCGCTACGGCAGCCATGACGCAGTGGCGGGCATCGATCTCGAGGTCCGACGGGGAGAGATCTTCGCGTTCCTCGGCCCGAACGGAGCGGGCAAGACCACGACGGTTGAGATCCTCGAAGGCTTCCAGCAGCGCACGGCCGGACAGGTATCGGTCCTGGGGCACGACCCGGCCACGGCGGGCGGCGCCTGGCGGGACCAGGTCGGCGTGGTCTTGCTGGAGTCCGAGCCCGAGCCCGGTCTGACCGTCCGGGAATGTGTCGCCATGTACGCCGGGCTTTACCGCGCGCCGCGGACGTCGACGAGACTCTCGCCCTGGTCGGTCTCACCGCGAAGGCGAGCTCGCTCGGCACCAGGCTGTCGGGCGGCCAGCGGCGCGGCTCGACTTCGCCCTGGCCCTCGTCGGCGACCCGGAGCTTCTCTTCCTGGACGAGCCGACGACAGGCTTCGACCCGTCGGCCCGCCGGGCCGCCTGGGAGGTCATAGCCGGTCTCCGGCACCTAGGCAAGACCGTTTTCCTGACCACCCATTACATGGACGAGGCGGAATACCTGGCCGACCGGATCGCCGTCCTCTCCGACGGGCACATCGTGGCGGAGGGCGCGTCGCAGACGCTAGGCGGACGCGACCGCATGACCTCCGTCATCAGCTTCACGCTCCCCGACCCCGTGCAGGCCCGCGAGCTGCCACCACGGCTACGTCCGCTCGCCGCGCCAGGGCCAAACGGATCGACCGTCCTGCACAGCGAGAGCCCGCTCGTTCACCTGCAGCTCCTCGGGGACTGGGCGCTCGGCCGCGGCCTCGATCTGCCCGACGTCGACGTCCACCGCCCGACTCTGGAAGAGGTCTACCTCTCCCTGACCGGACCCGCCAGCACGAAGGACCGGCAATGACCAGAACGGCGCTGCACCTGTTCCGCTACGAGCTGCTCGCCTTCCTCCGCAACCGGCAGTCGCAGTTCTTCACCCTGGCCCTGCCGGTGCTCTTCCTGGTGATCTTCGCATCAGTGTTCGGCAGCAGCGGGCACACCACCCAGGTCGCGGGCGGTCGCATCAGCACGTCGGTGTACTACGTGCCCGGCATCATCGCGCTCGGGATTATCGCGGCCTGCCTCGGCAACCTGGCGGCCTCGGTGACCGCGCAGCGCGAGCGGGGCGTGCTGAAGCGCCTGCGCGCAACACCGGTTCCCGCCGCTGCCATCATCGCCGGACGCGTGGTCACGGCGGTCGTCGTCGCGGTGGCCATGGCCGCCATACTGCTCGGCATCGGGTGGGCCGCTTACGGCGCTCATGTTCCTGGCCGCACCGCGGTCGCCTTCGCGGTCACCGTGGTGGTCGGCGCCGCTTCCTTCTGCTGCCTTGGCTACGCGGTCACATCGTTTGTCCGCAACGAGGATGCCGCGCTACCCACCACGCAGGCGTTCCTGCTGCCGCTCTACTTCATCTCCGGGGTGTTCGTCGCGGTCCCTGTGCTCCCGCACTGGCTAGCAGACGTGGGCGAGATCTTCCCCGTCAGGCACCTCGCGGACGCTCTGCTCGTGGCTTACAACCCGCACACCACCGGCCTGGGGTTCGCCGGTCAGGACCTGCTGATCGTGGCGGCCTGGGGAGCGGCGGGCCTGCTGATCGCTCTCCGCAAGTTCAGCTGGCTGCCGCTCGCACGCTGACGCGGACCAGTCACACACACACCACAAAGGAGGAAAGTCATGATCCAGAGACAAGCCGGACGATGCTCAACGCACGGCCCAGTCGAGGCAACGCGTGAGCTCCCGGAAATGGGATTTCCGTTCTTCATCTACGCCATCCTGCGGGCCGTCGCCCGGCGTCGCCCGTTCCTCTGCCCTGAATGCGGGGCAGCCGTCCAGTACGGCTGAGACGCCGGCCGGAGCCGAGCAAGCACCCGACAAGATCCCAGCGAACCGAAAGGAACCGCCAAGACCAGGATGACCGCACTGCTCGAGCGCAACGAGCAATTTGCCCGGACCTAACGATTTGGCTGCACTGGGCGCGCCAGCCCAGCAGCTGCTCATAGTCGGCTGCCTCGACCACCGCGTCGACCCGGCCAATGTTCTGCAACTCCAGCTCGGCGACGCATTCGTCATCCGCAACGTTGGCGGACGCGTTACCCAGGCCGTGATCAGCGACATCGCCTACCTCGCGTTGCTCTCCGAGCTGTTTTTCAGCGACCCGGACGATCCCACGGACTTCGAAGTCGCGGTCGTCCATCACACTCAGTGCGGCGCCGGACTGCTGGCCGACTCCGGATTCCGGCAGCAAGCCGCAACAGCAACCGGACTGTCCGAGCCCGAACTGGAAGCCACCGCCGTCACCGATCCAGAGATCACGGTCAAGGCCGACGTCGAGCGCCTGCTCGCCTCGCCCCTGCTCTCGCCGAAGGTCAGCGCCTCCGGCCACGTCTACGACATCGCCACCGGACGCCTCACCACAACAATCGATGCCAGGTACCCCGACAGTGACTGGCGCGCGGCGTGAGCCGCGACTTAAGGAGGTGAATCGGGCCGCCCTCAAAATTCCGGGTATACAGCCCTGTTCAGACCCGCACTAGCGTCGTTGACCTGCGGTTATTACCGCACCTTAAGCCCGGTGACGGCCCTTCCGGTGATGATGCGCTGAATCGATGACCGCGAGCCAGTGATCGAATGGCCTGCCGAAGGTGGTCTCGATGTTGCGGATCTGGGATTGCATGGCGGCGTCGATGTCCATCACGTCTCCTGGGTGGGTGCGGGCGCCGCGCTGAGCGCGGCCATATGGCTGGTGATGTGCCGATAGGCCGCGCCGGGAGGCTCGAGCGCGAGGGCGTCGCGGTATGCGGCGACGGTGCGGTTCGCCTCGATGACCGGTGACGGGTCGAACCGCAGCAGCTCATAGAGTGCGGCGATCTGCCGCCAGTCACTGTCGGCAGCTGTTGCCGCGTCCGCGCGGGCAGGCGGCGATGGCGGCCTGCAGCTGGAACTGGCCGGGACGGCGCTGGGGGGCGGCGATACCGGCAGCGCGCACGGCTCGGTGTCCAGGCACGCGCGCCACCTCTCGGAATGTGTGCCCCGCCCTGCGCGTCGCGCACCCCGATCTCGTCACCGACTAAGCGGAAGACGCACATCGGAGCAGATTCGGCGCCTCGCGCGACCAGTTCCGTCCGCATCGACACTGACGGCACGTTCGGGCAGTTTATGAGGTCATCCATTTGGCGACTGCCCGGTTTATGTCCTTCCATGGCTAGCTGCCATTCCTGTCCATCGGGTTGTGAAGGACAGTTGGCGCCACGGAAGGATGCCGCCTTTTGCGGTCCTGGTCAGGGCGGCAGCAAGCGTCAACTATCTGCAGCCTCCACGACGCCGATGAGGTTGCCGTTTGGCGTGGTGACCAGGAGGTGCGCCACGTGGCGCTGGTTCATCCGCTGGCGGGTTGCGTCTACGTCCTCGTGGGCTCGCACGGTGGCCGGGCCCGGCTGCATTACGTCGCCGGCCGCGGCCTGCTCGGTGGCGCTGATCCGGCCGGCTAGCAGGATCCCGACCACCACGAAGGTGAGCAGGTGCATTCCACTATCGGCGTGGAGCTCGACGCCGTCCAGATGCCGCGACCTGCTCTGGGCGCCCATCCGGATCTGGCTCTGGCTCACTTTCCGTGATGAGGTCAGTGGGCGAGCAGGACGCGTTTGCGCAGGAGGTCTGGGTTCGCCCGTCCGTGGCTGGCCGGCTGGCTCCGACAACCGCCGATCAACCAGGAGTCCCTTCAGTTTCCGGGGAAACACGCGATCAGCGCTCCAATGAGTGCGGCAAGCCTGACCGTCGTTGGCTGCTATGAAGCCCCGGCCGCGAGGGTGACGGCCAGTCCGCACAGGACGATTCCGGCTGAAACGCCGAGTCCGGTCGCCAGGCGTCCCCCTGTGCGCAGGGCCAGCCGGAGGTGCCCGGCACCCAAGGCCACCAGGCAGTCGACACCGAGCCCTGTCAGCAGGAACAAGCCGCCGAGGGTCAGCAGCTGCAGGCTCGCAGGGCCAGCTGAAGTGCGTACGAACTGCGGGAGGAAAAGCGGCGAAGAACACCACGATCTTGGGGTTAATGAGGTTCGCCATCATTCCTCGTGCAACGAAATTCTGCCCGGCCGGGGCTGGGGCCGTATGAGCACATCAGGGGCCACCCTTCGGGTTCCCTGACTTAGCGCCGCCTCCCCGAAGCCGAGTCGGCGGAGAGAAACGCGGCCATAGTCGTCCCTCCAGTTGGTTGATGGTTCACGCGGCACAGTACGAGCGCCGCCGCAGGCCTGGCGTCACCCGGAGGTGCCAAGCGGGGGGAAACTTCCGGGCCGCGCAGGGTACGACGGCGCTTCGCCGGGCAGCCGCGCCTCACACGGCTCTAGGGGATCAGGCCGAGGTCGCGTGCGCGGGCGACCGCCTCAGTGCGGTTGGCCGCGCCGAGTTTGGCCAGGACGTGGCCGACGTGTTTCTTGACCGTATCGAGGGTGACGAACAACTCTCGGGCGATGGCCTGGTTCGGCGTGCCAGCGGCCAGCATCGCCAGCACCTGCAGCTCGCGCTGGGTCAGCGGGTCGATCAGGCCCGGTACCTCTGGCGCAGTGCCGTGCCGGGAGTCGAGCTGGTGCGGTCTGGCGTCGAACGCGCGCACGAGCCGGGCAAGGTAGCCGCGTGGGATGTCTCGGGCTGGGGCTTGCTTTGCGCGGTGGGCTGCAACCAGACGGCCGACCACGGTAGCCATCGGTGGCCCCTCGTCAGCGAAGACCCGTACGTTGCCTTGCGGGCAGGCAAGGGTGAGTGCCTCGGCCAAGGCGGCCACAGCGGCGGCGCCGTCGCCGCTGGCCTCGTGCGCCAGCGCTTGCAGCGCGCGTATCTCGATGGCGCTGCCGACGCGGCCCTCGGCTGCAGCCTGAGTGAGCATCCAGTCGAGCAGCGTGCGGGCAGGGCCCAGGCGATCTTGCGCGAGCAGGACCCGCGCCAGGACCAGATATTCGCGCTCCTGGGAGTAGCCCGGTCTGTCGTCGGCGCCGAGGCTGCGCTGCTGGGTCCAGCGGGCAGCCGCATCGGTGTTGCCCTGGACTACTAGCAACTGCGCCCGCTGGGCGGGTACGGGATTGGCGAGGTCTGCCACGTCCGCGCTTGGCGCAAGCTGTTCCGCCTCGTGGATCGCGTCGAGAGCCCCGGCCGTATCACCGCTGGCCTGGCGGATCCAGGCCAGCGTGACCAGGCCACCTGCGAGCGGTCCCGTGTAGCTGACCGGACGGAGCCGCCGGATACCCTCGGTGACATACTGCAGGGCGGCATCCAGATCTCCCCGCTGGTAGTACACGTCCGCCATCGCCACATACGCGATGCCCGCGGCGGGCGACGGCGGCTCGCCCGGCGGCGTTGTGATCTTGAGCGCCAGCTGGCAGGTGGCGAGGACCGCGTCCAGGCGGCCCTGGCACATCTGGATCTCGGTGAGATAACCGCAGACGGCGGCGGCTAGGCCACGTGCTCCGGCCGCAACGAGCGACGTCACGCTGGCAGCGAAGCCGCGCTCGGCGTCGTCGAGCCGACCGCGGAGCCGATCGGCCACAGCGAGCTCCAGCTGGCAGAACGCGTTCAGCAGCGAGTCGGCGTCACCAAGCTTGCTGCGGGCCTCCGTCGCGAGCGCGACGGTAGCGTCAGCATCGCCGCCAAGATAGGCGAGCCAGGCCCGGCCGGCGGCGATTGCCGCCGCGACGTTCGCAAGCAGGCTCGCTGACCGCCCTACTGACGGCTCGAAGGACTCCCCGGCAGCATCCGCGGACGCCCGTTGGGCTGCCTCCACAGCGATACCGGCCGCCCGAGTGTCTCCGTCGTCCAGCATCAAGCACATCTGGGCAAGGCATAGCCGCGGGCGGGAACCGACCAGTTCGGTGGGCAGCGCGGCCAGCCACCGCCGAATCGTCGTCCTCTCGCCCGGCAGGAAGACAGCGTCGAAGTAGCGCTCGATCAGCTGGGCGGCCCAGACTGGATTCCCCGCGGCCAGCGCGTGCCGCACCGCATCATCGGCCAGATTTTGCCCTTCGTGCCAGGCGGCCGCAGCCCGGTGCAGCGC
Organism: uncultured Actinomycetota bacterium; assembly: GCA_963787665.1. Lineage (GTDB taxonomy): Bacteria > Actinomycetota > Actinomycetes > Streptosporangiales > Streptosporangiaceae > JAJYUU01. Next base: position 363,770 of record CAWBDZ010000009.1, on the reverse strand, counting down.
CGCTACTCTCGCGGGCTGTTCCTGCCTCAGGCGAGAGCGCAGCAGGTCGGCGAACAGGTGGTGGTAGCGCCACCAGCCGCGTACCTCATCCAACGGCACCAAGAACAGGCCCGCGCGCTCCACCTCCTCCAGCATTGCCTGACTGTCGGCACGGCCGGTGACCGAATCGCACAACTCGCCCGACAGCCGCTGCAGCACCGAGGTCTCCAGCAAGAATTGGCGCGTCTGCGGACCCTGCCGTTCGAGCACCTCCCCCGCTAGGTAGTCCAGGACGAAGCGGTGGCTGCCACTGAACGCTGCCGCAAATCCGGCGGCGTCGGGTTGCTCCCGCAACGAAAGGCCAGCAAGCTGGAGTCCTGCGGCCCACCCCTCAGTACGAGCTGCCAAAGTGGCGACGACTGCCGCGGGCAGGTCACCGCCGACGGTGGCACGCAGCAGCGCCGCCGCCTCATCCGCAGTGAAACGCAGCTCACCGGCCCGCAGTTCGGCGAGCTGCCCGCGAGCCCGCAGCCGCGCCAGTGGCAGCGGCGGGTCGGACCGGCTCGCCACCACCAGCCGCAGCCCAGGCGGCAAGTGCTCCAGCAGGAACAACAGCGAGGCATGAAGCCCCTGGGAGTCGATCAGGTGATAGTCGTCCAGGACCAGCAGCAGCTCGTCATCACCGGGCTGGGCTGCCAGCTCGTTGATCAGCGCCGCAACGAACCCATGAGCCGAAACCGGCGCCAGCAGTCCCGGCTCGGGCGTGGCCAGCTCGCCTACCCCAGGGCGAGCCCGGCCCATAGCAGCCACGGTGTGGCGCCAGAACCGTGCCGGGTCGTTATCGCCCTCGTCCAGCGATAGCCAGGCCACTGGCTGGCCGCGGCGCCGGACCCAGTCGGCCAGCAGGACAGTCTTACCGGACCCGGCCGGCGCGCAGACCAGCACGAGCCCTCGCGTCAGCCCTTCCTCCAGCCTGTGTGCCAGACGCGGGCGCGCCACAGTTCCTGGCAGAGGGCGGGGAACGTGCAGCTTAGTGGCCAGCACTGTGTCCGGTCTGGACAGACCCCCAGCCATCGTCATTACGTGCTGGTCAGCCATCGGCGACCTACCGCTCAACGGAGCCAGCGATCTGCGCTGCTGCCGCTGGGCTGTGATCAGTGTAACGACCAGCTGACGGCGAACCGCCAAAAATTCCACCGGTTAGGTACACCTTCGGGTGACGCCCGGCCCCGGCAGTCGCCCTTACCTTTTCTCTCGGCGAGGTCGGTCTTGAACTATCGCGCGGCCCAGTGGCAATGCAGCCACCACCAGTCAACAGGGAGTCACCATGCCATTCGCACGCACCGTGCCGACCCGAGAGACCACCGGTCACCGCTCCGGCTCCCCGTGCCGCGGCCAGACGACAAGCTCGGCCGGGCGCTGCGCCTGCTGCGCTGGCCGGTCGCGGTCATCTGGCTGCTTGCCATCGTGGCGCTTTACCCGCTGGCCAGCAGCCTGTCCAGCGTGACCAGCGACAGCGCCGCGGCCTTCCTGCCGTCCTCGGCCGACTCGACGAAGGTCGTTGAGCTTGAGCAGGCAGCCCAGCACGGGCTCGGCAAGCCCGACGTCGATCCGGTGATCGTGGTGTTCGCCCGCAGCGGCGGCTTGACCGCCGCTGACCAGGCCGCGATAGCTTCCGTGCGCGCGGCCGTGGCACAGCTGGCCCAGGCACTCCCTGGGCTGCGCGCGCCAGGCAAGCCCGTTCCGTCGGCCGACGGGGCGGCCACGTACCTCGCCGCGACGGTCACCACGCCGGCCGGCAGCGAGACGGCCAAGGACATCGCCGCCGTCCAGCCGATCCGGCAGGCGGCGAGCGCCGCAGTGACCCGCGTACACGACGGCCTTCAGGTCGCCGTCACCGGTCAGGCCGCGATTGTCGCCGACAGCGGCGTCACCAGCAAGGCGCAGACCGACCTTCGGCTCACAGCGCTGACGATCATCGTGGTGATCCTGCTACTGGTCTACCGCCGCCCGCTCTTGTGGCTGTTCCCGCTATTCGGGGCGATCGGGGCTATCGTCGTGGCCGAGGCTGGGGCGCACGGCCTGGGTAGCGCCGGGCTCACGGTCAGTTCGCTGTCGGCCTCGATCCTCATCGTGCTGGTCCTGGGCGCGGCAAGCGACTACGCGCTGCTGCTCGTCCACCGCTACCGGGAAGAACTACGCCACCACGCCGCTGCCGAGGACGCAATGGCAGTCGCCCTGCGGCGCACATTCCCGACACTGATCGCCTCCGCCGGCACGGTCACCTGTGCCATGCTGTGCCTGCTCGGCGCCCAGTCAGCGTCCTTGCACGGCCTCGGCCCGGTCGGCGCCATCGCCATCGCCTCGGCCGTGCTCGCGCAGACCACATTCCTGCCAGCGCTGCTGCTCATTTCTGGCCGGGCGGCGTTCTGGCCGCGCGCTCCGCGCCAGGGCATCCAGGGACGCGACGAGTCCCGAATCTGGTCAGGGATAGGAACGCGCGTTGCCCGCCACCCGGCACCGGTCGCCCTCGCGGCCGTGGTGCTGCTCGGAGCGGCGTGCCTGAGCCTGGCCGCTCTGCACACCGACAACTCGCCGACCAGCAGCGTGAAGGGCCATCCGGGCAGTGTCACCGGCCAGCAACTTCTCGCCGCGCACTACCCGGCCGGCGCACTCGACCCGCTGGACCTGCTGACCCCGCCACAGGAGGCTGCGGCCGCCGCCGCGGCGGCACGGGCCACTTCCGGCGTCGCCTCGGTCGCGCCGAGCACGCCGACGGGCAGCTACACCCACTACATCGTCGCCTTGTCCGTGAACCCATACGGATCCCGCGGCGGAACGGTCATCGCCCGCCTGCGCGACCGGCTCGCCCGGGACGCCCCCAGGTCGCTTGTCGGCGGCGGCCCCGCCATCCAGTACGACACCACCCAGGCGGCACGCCACGACGCGCTATTGCTGATCCCGCTGGTACTGCTGGTGATTCTGGTCATCATCGCGCTGCTGCTGCAGGCCATCGTCGCCGCGGTCGTGCTCGTCGCGACCACCGCCCTGAGCTTCGCCGCGTCATTCGGACTGGCGAACCTGCTGTTCCGCAACGGCCTCGGATATCCGGGCATCGAGTCGCAGATACCGCTGTACATCTTCATCTTCCTGGTCGCCCTCGGCGTCGACTACAACATCTTCCTCAGCGCCCGCATCCGCGAAGAATCCCGGCAAACCGGCCTGCTGCAGGGCACGCTGCGAGGACTAAGAGTCACCGGCGGAGTCATCACCGCCGCCGGAATCGTCCTCGCCGGCACCTTCGCCGCCCTCACCCGGCTGCCCAACGCCTCGGTCGCCGAAGTCGGCATCGCGGTCGCGCTCGGAGTCCTGCTCGACGCGCTGCTGGTCCGTACCGTGCTCGTGCCCGCCGCGTTCCTGTCCATCGGTCGGCGTGTCTGGTGGCCCGCGCGATCGGCAAGAGAACTGACGGACATGCGTGTCTCAGCAGCACAAGACAACGAGCAGACCGAAGGCGGAATTCGTGGCTGAGTACGCGATTCTTGCCAACCGAAAGGAACAGTGTCATGTTCATGATCGTCACCTACCCCTGGCCAGTTGCGTCAGCGCATGTCGAGCTGACCGGACCACAGCGGCTGGATTCTGCTGAGATCGGTCAGCGCGACGCCGCCGAGGTCACCATTGAGCAGCGCGCGCGGCACCTGGAGGCAATGGTCTGCTGGACCGACCTCGAACGGGTGCGCTTCCACTGGTACCGGCTCCGCATTGCGATTGACCACCTCCGCCGCAAAAGTTCATGACCACCACTGGCTTACCAGCGACTAAGGACTGAATCGGTCGATGGGCATCACGGGCGAGAAGATCACCAGCGGTTCAGCAGATTAGACAGTCCCGCCAGCGCGGGCGAGGTCATGGTTGGTCGCCGGAGCGATCAGGAACGTGCCGAGAACCGCTGCAGCAGCGATATGCCACAGCGCCCGCAGGCGTCGCGGTTGGACTGCCAGAACAGCTCCCACATGAGGACCTGCTCGTCGTGGATGCCCGCAGTGCCGCCCAGGCGCGGTGAACGGTTCGCAAGATGGCCGCGGATTGCGAGCGGGCAAGCCGGAGCGCAGTCACTACTGTTCCCCCGAAGTTGTGTTCGTCTACCTCGGGACGGTATGAGCGGCCGCCGAGCTGCGACGTCACCCCCAAGTGCAGCCATCTGGTGGAATCTTCGGCGGTCCTCCGCACAGCCCATCGGCCGCGACACCGGTCACCACGCTGCGACAGTATGCACCGGCCTCGGGCCGGCTTCGTCAGCCGGCGACGGCCGGCCAGGTAGCCGACGGCCCAGGCAGCCAGGCAGTCCGATTGGGTGCCTTCGCAGTTCACGGGATCTGTCGCAGCCGTTCTGACAACGGGGCGAGCACCGCGCGGTGATACTTTCGGGCGGTCAGCTTCGACGAGTCCGGGGGAGGCAGCTCGATGCGACGCCTGGACGTTCGGATTCCTGCACCCGAGGGCCACAGCAGCGGGACGCTGCACCTTCCCGATGGGGATGGCCCGTGGCCGGGCGTGCTGGTTTTTTCCGACGCGGGCGGAGCGCGGGAGACGTTCCGGCAGATGGGCGACCGGCTGGCGAGCATGGGTTACGTCACGCTGGTCCCGGACATCTACTACCGCGCGGGCGACTGGGCGCCGTTCAACGTGGCGACGCTGTTCACGGACAAGCAGGAGCGGGCACGGATGTCCAGCCTCACGAGCGTGCTCACCAATGACCGGATCATCGCCGATTCTGGCGCCTACTCGGGCTTCCTGCTGGCGCGGCCGGAAGTGACGGGATCCGCGATCGGCACGACCGGGTACTGCCTGGGCGGTCGCATGTCGCTGATCGCCGCGGGCGGGCTCGGCCGCAAGATCGCCGCGGCGGCGTCGTTCCACGGCGGCAGGCTGGCTGTCGCCGGCGACCCGTCCAGCCCCCACCTCTCGGCGGACCGCATCACCGGCACGGTCTATGTGGCCGGCGCCGAGGACGACGACTCGTTCACCGCCGGCAGGCCGAGCTGCTGGAACGCGCGCTCACTGACGCCGGAGTCGACCACACCCTCGAGTTCTACCCCGCCCACCACGGATTCGCGGTGCCCGACAACCCGACCTACAACACCGAAGCAGACGCCCGGCACTGGAAAGCACTCCACAAGCTGTACCAGGCCCGCCTCCAAGGCTCCTGAAGCGCATGCGATGCCGGCAGCTCAGGCCGGTGTCACTCGGCGCGTTCGCCATGGAAGGTGGTCAAAGGCGCACATCGCCGCCGTTATGTCGCCAATCCTCGGCAGTCGGCAAACAGCCGTGAAGCGCCAGAACAGCCCGTTCTGCGCGGCGGCGAGCTCTATCGAGGCGGACGTGACTCGCTCACAACCGCCCGCGCACGGTTACCGCTCATGCATGCCGAAAATAGTGCGTCGAGCAACACGCATTTCTATGCGCTAGCTCGGCCTTGTCGATGTCCTCAAGGGCAATCGCAGATCGCCGAATATTTCCTTTGGCGAGAGGATCGCTGCGGGGCGGAAGCTGTGCGCCGACACTCCAGTTCTGTGCGGCCTCCTCGCGGAGCGCTCCATCCCTACACGTCATGTGAGCGCGTTTTCGCGCTGCGAACGCATACGGATGCTCACGAGCGCGAGTGTGCGAGGCTTCGGTGATCCGGACGAGTTCGACGGCGAGCCCAAGACGAGGGAGACGAGCCGCTACTCGAATTGACGCCAGGCCAACAGCGGCCCTGATGGCGCTGGCGAAGGCGGACGGCATCGACCTGTCCGGGCTGAGCGACGAGCAGCTGTACGCCCGCCACGCCCAGTACGCCCGCGAGACCAGCCAGGCACCTGCCCATGTGGGACGCGAGCTCCGGCTGGCACGCCAGGCACGCGACCAGGCAGCTGAGCGCGCCATGCGATCGACGCGCGAGGCCGGAATCGCCGGTGACCGGGACGCGGCGGAGCGGCACTGGCAGAGCGCGGCCCGGTGGTTCACCGTCCGGGACCGGGCAGCTGCCGCGGCCGCCGAGTACGAGGCAGCGATGGAGACCCGGCAGGACTGGAGCAGGGTCGCGGAGCCGACGCTTCGGACGGCGATGGCCGCCGATCTCGAGCGCCGCCGACGGGACCCGTGGCGGCGGATCGAGCCGCTGAAATCGATGGAGCCAGACCCGGAACTGGAGGGCACCGACGCGGAAGTCCTGACTGCGCTCGGCCTTACGGTCAGTTCCCCGGAGGTCGGCGACCACCCGGCGCGCGTGGCCGCGCAGGCGCGCGAGCATCAGGCCACGCTTGACGAGATCTCTTCCATGGCCGAGCCGGCGGAGGATCCCGACCACGCGCCGGTCGAGGCGTGGGGCCGGGCAGCGGCGCGGCAGCGCGAGGCGGTCAGCCAGCCGGCGCGCCCGGTGGTCCGGCCTTCCGGGCGATTGCTCGAGGCAGACTTCGAGGCCGGCGGGGTGTGAGACATAAACGTAGGAGTGTTTGATCGTGCCTGGTCACGTGCCTGACCTGAGTGAGATTGAAACTCGGGTCATGCGCGACTGCTTTACGACGGTCAGTTGAACCTGCCCAGGCGCGGCCATGCCGAGATGCCCGGTGGCGGCCAGCGCGATTACTTCGTGTGTTGCTGTCCATGGTGGAGGCGCGCACGTAGCCGCCGTCATCTGGGCGGCCGTCGGTGTGCTGCCTATCAACGGGCGAGCCGTCCGGAGTTGGGCATTCTGTGCGCCCCGGGGAACGTGAGGTGATGAGGCGTTCGGTGAGGAGGAGGGCGCCGATAACGATCATCGCGGCTCCGGAGAATAGGGTGACGGCACGCGCGGCGGCGGGGCGGGCGTGCAGGATCTGCCGGGCGGAAGACCCGAGGCAGAGGTAGAAGACTGCGCAGGTGACCGTGAAGGCCAGTCCGAGAACGCCGAGCTGGACCGCGAGGGGCCAGCTTCAGTGCGGGTTGGTGAACTGAGGCAGCAGCGCCAGGAAGACCAGCAGGCCCTTGGGGTTGAGGCCGCTGACGGCGACGCCCTTGACGAGCGTGGCCCGGGTCGTGCGAGCTGGAGCGCCTGCTCTCTCTCTGCTTTGCTCTTCTTTGGGGTGCCCGGTGCGGAAGGCCTGGCCAAGGCCCTCGCGCCGTGCGCTGACGCCGGTTGCTGCTTGGGACCTGGCCTCGGCTACACCGTCACCATCACCCAGGCCGCCTGACCACCGCTCGGTCACCACCGGCCGAGCACAAGAGCCTGGCAAGCAGCGCCAGCACCTCCAGCTCCCGGGCGGTCAGCTGCTCCACCAGGCCGGGCACCGCCGCGGCCGCGCCGCGCCCGGCGCCTGGCGCGGCGGGCTTTTCGCCAAACGCCCCCAGCACCCGGGCCAGGCAGCCAAGCGGGACACCGCGGGCCGCAGCGTGCTCTGCCCGCTGGGCGGCGACCAGCCGGCCCAGCAGCGCGGCCATCGGCGGGCCCTCGTCGGCGAACACCCGGACATGGCCCTGCGGGCAGGCCAGGGTGAGCGCCCGGGCCAGGGCGTCCACCGCAGCGGTCTCCTCGTCTGCGGCCGCCAACGCGAGCGCCTGCAGCGCCTGGATCTCGATGACGCTGCCCGCCCGGTCTTGGGTGACGGTCGCCGCGTGCAGCCGCTCCAGCAGCGCGAGCGCCGCGCCGGGGCGGTCCTGGGCGAGCAGCACCCGGACCAGGACCAGGTACTCCGGCTCCCGCGGGTAGCCGGGTTCGTCGTCCGGGCCGAGGCCGCGCTGCTGTGCCCAGCGGGCGGCCGCGGCGACCTCGCCCTGGGCCAGCAGCAGCCGGGCCTGCTGCGCCGCCCTGGGCCTGCCGGATCCACGCCAGCGCGGCCAGGCCGGTGGCCAGCGGCTGGGTGAAGTTCATCTGGCGGCACGCTCCGATTCCCTGGCTGACGTGCCGAAGAGCCGTGTCGAGCTCGTTCCGCTGGTAGGCCACCTCGAGCGCGCTGGTCGGGACGCAGATAGAGGGCAGTGCATCGGTCGTTCGGGCAGTCTCAGTGCGTCTTAGGTGTTCCGGCCCGTCGTCGGCCGTCCCGTTTACAAAATCCGTTTACAAGACGGGCTGGCCTAAGCGCTCGTGCTCCTTGCGCGCGCGCAACTGGGGACGGCCATCGGCGTCTGCCCTTGGGCGGGGCGCGAGTTCCCCGCGTCCCGCGAGGCCGCGCGGCCATCTGCGTCACGCCGGAGCTCACGCGCGACCGCGCGATACAGATCAGCTGCACGCCAGGGCACCCTGCGCCGGCGCGCACCGGCGACAGGATGCGGCGATCCGGCCGGGCTGGCTGCCCATCCGCTGCGCAGGTGCCTGTCCGGGGTGCCTGCAGGGCACCGCGTGGCGTTTCAGGTGGGCAACCTCCGCGGGCATGCGCGCGGATCCGTTTTGCTCCCCGGTTGCTCCCGGCCGTTATAGCCCTTCGATAACCGCTTCTGACCTGCATCGACGTGACGGTCCCTTGCGGACCGCTTGCCTGCAATGCAAGAGGTCACGGAGCACGATCCGAGGAACTATCGCACGGGCTTTGACCTGCGCATTTGCGCTCTAGCCCGGCGCGGCGGACGACCGCGCATACGCGCGAAACAAAGAAGCCGCCTGGCGGCGGCTGTTCGAATTTATTGCCTTGAAATGGGAAGTGGAGCTACGGGGATTCGAACCCCGGACCTCTTGCATGCCATGCAAGCGCTCTACCAACTGAGCTATAGCCCCGCAGATCGCCGGGCCATCCGGCCCAAGCGCCACGCCAGTGTACAAGCAACTGGCCACTACAGGTCGTCGGCGTCCCCCTCGGGGACCAGCTCCGGAGGCACGCCGACATTGTGCTCGAGTAGCCTCCATCGGCGGCCACGGCGCGAGAGCACCGACCACCGGCAGTTGCCGAACGGACCGAGCACGCGCGGCTGCCAAGGTATCTCCAGCAGCCGCGCGACTGCCATGCCGAGCGCCGCCCCGTGGGATACCGCGACCGCCGTCGAGCCGCCGGCCAGACTGTCGGCGATCCGCGCCAGCGCCGCCGACGCCCGGTCGGCCACCGCGTGGGCTGGCTCCCCGTCTGGCGGCGTCCAGGTTGCCCGCTCGGCTGGATAACGCTGGCTGATCTCGGCCTCGGTCAGGCCCTCCCAGGAACCGCCCGAGCGCTCCCGGAGGTCCTTGTCGAGTTGCACGCTGAGCCCGGTCAGCGCCGCCAGCGCGGCTGCCGTGGCCGATGCCCGACTCAGGTCAGAGGAGAAGATCGCTGACGGCCGCATGGCTGCCAGGTACCGGGCTGCCTCGGCTGCCTGTCTGCGGCCCACGTCATCGAGTGGCACGTCGGCTTGCCCCTGGAACCGGCGCTGGATGTTATAAGCGGTCTGACCGTGTCGCCACACCACGACCGTGACCACGTCGCTGTCCTCGCCGCCGGGCCACAAGCTGGGCGCGACGGCATCCTGTGCTGCGGTCAAGCTAGCTCCGACCGCCAGAGCCGGCTCCGCTCGGCCCGCCTCCGCGCGTGGCCCCCACCGGTTCCGGCAGCGGGATCACGGGGCAATCCTTCCACAGCCGCTCGAGCGAGTAATAAACCCGCTCCTCGGCGTGCTGCACGTGGATCACCACGTCAATGTAGTCGAGGAGCACCCAGCGAGCTTCCCGCTCCCCCTCGCGGCGGGCGGGCCTGGCGCCTGCCTGGCGCAGCTTGTCCTCGATCTCATCGACGATCGCGTGGACCTGCCGGTCGTTAGATGCCGAGCACAGCAGGAACGCGTCAGTGATCACGAGCTGCTCGCTGACGTCATAGGCGATGATGTCGGAGGCAAGCTTGTCAGCCGCGGCTACGGCCGCGATCTCCACGAGCTCGACGGCCCTCTTGGTAGCAGTCACGTGTGCTGGCAGTCCTCCTCGGCTAGCCTCTCGTCCCACATTCTCACGACTGGCGCCCCCGGGAACGCAGCCACCACCCAGGTTATCCGGCGGCGCCGACAGTCTGCATAGCACGGCCCAACCGTTTCGCGCCCTTATACGAATAAATAGGCGTTTCGAGCCGGCGCGCGCTGCGGCCGGGCCGGGCCAATGCGGCCGACGCCAATGCGGCCGACAGCCCGTGCGGTCAGACGGCTCAGCCCGCCCGATGCCCGGCGAGCCAGCACGAGAGTGCCCAGGACAGGACTGCCAGGGCGAGGGCAGCCAGCAGCGGCACTCCAGAGGGCCAGGCCGGAGCTTGCATCGTCGCCCCGTTCCCCCGCAGCGCCGCGCTGGCCGGCGACACGCTCGACACGAGCGCCACCACTACCGCCGCGATCGTGCCCAGCAACGCCGCGGCGGCGTGCCGGATGACTGGCGGATTGAACAGCGCTCCAACGGCGGAGCCGACAAGGACGCATACCAGCGCCTTGCCCAGACCGGCCACGAGCGGACCGAGCAGGCCGGCTTTGTGGGCGGAAGTCACCAGCTCATATCCAGCGCCGGCGATGCCCAAGACGACCCCTCCGGCGAACGCCGTGATCAAGGCCGCTAGCTGCGCCCGCCAGGGCCGGCTGGCCGCCGCCACGCAGGCGCGTGCAGCCGCCGGCTCGGCGGTCAGCATGGACCTGGTCAGCAGCGCAACAACCGGCAGCAAGATCGCCGCACTCCAGTCCAGCCCGTCAGCCAACGGCTGGTTGCCGGGCCCCGCACCGCCCGCCGCGATCAGCAAGGCGTAGGTGATCAGCGGGAAGATCCACCGATGCGATGAGAACAGGTTTGCGGCCTGATATCTCAGCAACGCGATCATGGCGCCGTCTCTGGAGCCGGCCGGACCGCGATCACATGCACGCCATCCCAGCTCAGCAACTCTCGGAGCACCTCGTCGGAATCCTGCGAACTGACAGTCAGCCAGACCGCGGCAAGCCGCACGGCCGGATCCCCGGCTGGTACCGGGTCTGGCGACACCGATAGCGCGCCGGGCAGCCGGGCGAGCCGTGTCAACGAGCCCGCCTCGACTCCCGACAGCTCCACCCGGACCACTGCTGTAGGCCGGTCGGCGCGATCGCCTGCGTCCGGTGAGTAATCGCTGGCCCCGACCGTGACCTTGCCTCCGCCGAGTTGCCATCGCTGGCCAACCAGGCCGGCTAGCCGCGCCGGGTCGTGATCGACGAACAGCACGGTCCCGCCACTGGCCAATCGCTCGCCGACCGCCGCATCAAGCGCACCGCGTGCTGCCTGGTCGAGCCCCGTCCACGCCTCGTCAAGGACGAGCAGGCCAGGCTTGGCCAGCAGCGCCTGCGCGATCGCGACCTTCTGGCACATGCCCTTGGACAGTGTCCGCAGCGGCGACCTGGCGTAGTCGGCCGCACCGAGCCGGTCCAGCCACTCATCCACGGCCGGCGATACCGCTGGGTCAGCCAGGCCGTGAATGCGGCCCATGTGCTGCAAATAGTCCCGGGCCGAGAAGGCCAGCCCGCCGGGGAAGCGCTCCGGCACGTAACCGACCCGCGGCCGCCCGGTGACGCGGCCGGCCGACGGCAGCGACACGCCGGCGATCACCCGTAGCAGCGTCGACTTGCCGCTGCCGTTCCGGCCATCGAGCTTGATCAGCTGCCCGGCTGCGACGTCCTGACTGACATAGCGGACGACCCAGGGCTGCCGGAGCCCGTACCGCTTGCCCACCGCTTCCAGACGCACGCTAACCCCGGTAAAGCTGTCGTTTCGAGATGTACTGCACAATACCGTCCGGGACCAGGTACCAGATGGGATGCCCGCCGCGGACCCGTTGGCGGCATTCAGTCGACGAGATCGCCAGCGCCGGGATCTCCACCAGGCTGACCCGCCCGTCGGGCAGATCGGATAGCGACAGGTGGTGGCCTGGCCGGGTGCAGCCGACGAATTGGGCCATGCTGAACAGCTCGTCGGCGTCCCGCCAGGAGATCATTTTCGTGAGCGCATCCGCGCCGGTAATGAAGAAGAACTCGGCCTCCGGTCCCCGTTCGGCCCGCAGGTCGCGCAACGTGTCGATGGTGTAGGTCTCGCCCGGCCGGTCGATGTCGACCCGGCTTACCGAGAACCGCGGATTCGACGCTGTCGCGATCACGGTCATCAGGTAGCGGTCCTCGGCCGGTGACACCTTGCGGTCGTCCTTCTGCCACGGCTGGCCGGTCGGCACGAAAATGACCTCGTCCAGCGAGAAGAAGTGACCGACCTCGCTGGCCGCGACCAGGTGGCCGTGATGGATCGGGTCGAAAGTGCCGCCCATCACGCCGAGCCGGTAACCGTGCGCTGATCGCTCGTTCATGCAGTGACCTTAGACGCCGGCGGTTCAGAGCGGGTAGCTGATCTGGGTCAGTTGCTCTGACTCGGCCCAGAGCCGGCGCTGCGCCTCATTGTTGAGCGACCGGCTGCTGGATCGCACTACGACTGGGTAGCCGGTCAACTGGAAGAGCCCGCCTGGGCCGTAGTAAGTACCGCCGATCGCGGCCGGATCGGTCGCTGCGCGCAGGATCGGCAATGCGCCCATCTCTGCTTCTTGCACCCACCACGAGGTCAGCGGACCCAGCGGCGTCTTCACCGCGGCATTAGAGAGCCCGGACATGTGCCTGGTCAGCTCGGTCCGCGCGGTGCCGGGGTGGGCAGCCACCGCGATGGTCTGGACTTCCGCCGCCGAGAGCCGGCGCTGCAGTTCATAGGTGTACATCAGGTTTGCCAGTTTTGACCGTCCGTAGGCGGCCATCTTCTGGTAGTGCCTCGACGACTGCAAATCGGCGAAATTCATCCGGCCGGCGCGGTGCCCGTTACTGCTCACGGTGACGATCCGCGATCCTGGCGCGGCGAGCAACGAGGGCATTAGCAGACCGGTGAGCGCAAAATGCCCCAGGTGGTTGGTGCCGAACTGAAGCTCGAAGCCATCCTTGGTCAGGCCGTACGGCGGCATCATGACCCCGGCATTGTTGATCAGCAGGTCCAGCCGTGGAAACCGGGCGCCGAGGTCGGCAGCCGCCTTCCGCACCGAATCCAGTGCGGCCAGGTCGAGTTCGGCGGTCTCGAGCTGGGCCTTCGGGATAGCCGCCCTGAGTCTGCCGGCCGCCGCCGCCGTCCGCCCGGGATCCCGGCCGGCCAGCACCACACTCGCCCCGTGCTCGGCCAGGACCCGCGCCGTCTCGAACCCGAGGCCGGAGTTTGCGCCGGTAATCACCGCGATCCGGCCGTGCTGGTCGCCCACATCCTGCGCCGTCCAATGGCCGGCCACGGCACCTTGCTGCATCCCGATTCCTTCCGGTCGCGCTCGACAAAGGCCAGCACATCATGCCGGCGCCCGTCAGTGTGATCAGGGCCGCGATCTCGGGCCCAGAGTGGGTAACTATGGGAGGGAACGGGACGCCTGCCGCAGTCCGCGTCCGTCCGAATGCGGCGGCTCCGCTAACGGAAGGCTTAATCGTGGACCAAACGGCAAACTATGCGACCGCTGCCGGCGACCAGACAAGAACTCTGTTCGGTAGCGTCATGTGGCTGGTCGCGATCGCGACCGGGTTCTTTGCCCTCGGCTGTTACGCCGGCCGGGACCTGTCGGGCGGCTGGTCGGTCGCGTGGTTCATCCTCGGGTTCGGCACGTTGATCGCGATGAACTTCACGGTGCGCAGATCCGAGGCGGTAAGCGTGGTCCTGCTGATGTGCGTCGGGCTGTTCCTCGGCCTTGCCATGGGCCCGGCGGTGGCCTATTACACGACGACAAGTCCGCGGGCGGTCTGGCAGGCGGCCGGGGCGACCGCATTGTTCATGGCCGGCTTCGGCGCGTTCGGTTACGCGACCAGGCGTGACCTGGGCGCGATCGGCCGGATCTCGTTCTTCGCCCTGATCGGGCTAATTATCTTCGGCATCATCCTGATCTTCATCCACATACCGGGCGCTGACCTGCTGTGGTCGATCCTCGGCCTGGTTATCTTCGCCGGGCTGACCATGTACGACTTCCAGCGGCTGCGCCGGTCCCGCGGCATGTCGTCGGCGCCCTTGATCGCGGCATCGATCTTCCTGGACGCCCTGAACGTATTCCTGTTCTTCCTGCGCATCTTCGGCAGTGGCCAGGAGTAGTCCGGCGTCACCGCCAACCGAACGACGACAACAGAATGTAAGTTTCAGTGCCTTTAACGGCCGGAATGCCCGGTTCGCGGCACTGAAACCTTCATTCTGTTGAGCAAGGCCATTGCCCGGCACGGCGCAAGCCACCGCTCAGAGGCGAATAATTCATCCTATTCCGGGCAAGGGCGGCTCGCCACCGCGCCAGCGCATGACTCGGACGGCTTTGCCAACCTCGGTCCGCGGCACTGAGCCCGGCGACAGTACCCGGACGGCGACCGAGAGCCCGAGCGCGTCCTTCAGCCTGGACTCGAGCTGACCAGAATCCGGCATTGGTCCGGGCCAGCCAGTTCCGATCTCGCAACAGGCGATCAGGCGCGCCTGTGCATCCCGTTCGTCAACAACCAGCAGGTAGTCGGGTGCGATCGCGCCCTCCCCCAGCAGCACGCGCTCGACCTCGCTCGGGTACACGTTCACGCCCCGGACGACCAGCATGTCATCCTTGCGCCCGGTGATCTTGCTCATCTTCACCAGGGTGCGGCCGCAACGGCAGGTGCCGCGGCGCAGCGACGCGATGTCGCCGGTCCGGTACCGCAGCAGCGGCAGAGCCTGCTTGGTCATCGTAGTGAAGGTGAGCTCGCCCGGCGTGCCGTCCGGCACCGGCAGCCCGGTCAGCGGGTCCAGCGTCTCGACCAGGAAGTGATCCTCGTTGACGTGCAGGCCGTCAGCGCTCACGATGCACTCGGCAGCGACACCGGGGCCGATGATCTCTGACAGCCCGTAGATATCCAGCGCGCGGAGCCCGAGCAGGTCCTCCAGCCTGACCCGCATCTCCTCTGTCCACGGCTCGGCGCCGAAGATTCCGGCCTTGAGCGCCAGGCCGTCAGCCGGCCCGGCCCCGGCTTCGGCAAGCGCCTCGCCGAGCCGAATCGCGTACGAGGGTGTGCACGTCAGGATGTCGGGCTGCAAATCCCTGATCAGGGTGACCTGCCGCGGCGTCATCCCGCCCGAGGCAGGCACCACGGTGGCGCCGAGCTCGATCGCGCCCTGGTGGATACCGAGGCCGCCGGTGAACAGTCCGTAACCATAAGCGTTGTGCACGATGCTTGCGGGCGTCGCACCCGCCGCGGCCAGCGCGCGGGCGCACATCCTTGCCCAGAGCCTGAGGTCGTCGCGGCTGTAGGCGACCAGCGTCGGCCGGCCGCCGGTGCCGCTGGAACCGTGCACCGCGACCACTTGCTCGCGCGGCACCGCGAGCAAGCCGAACGGGTAGGCAGCCCACAGATCACGCTTGTCAGTAGTCGGCAGCCGCTGCAGCGTGGCGAAGTTTACGTCGGCGCCCGCGGCCACGCCCGCCTCCTTGAGCCGGCCCCCTTGCAGGCCGCCGAGAGTGATGAGCCGGTCAATCAGCGCACGCAGCCGCTCCAGCTGCAGGCCGGCCAACTGCTCGGCCGGCATCGACTCGGCCGCCGGCTCGAACATCGCCGGCACATCCCCTGCTGACATATGGGCCAACCTCCTGCGACGGGCGCCTACGATGACGGTATGACCACTGTGCCTGACCGCTCCCGGATCCGTCTGCCGGGTATTAGCTCCCGTGCTTATGAGCACCCCGCCGACCGGTCAGCGCTCGTGGCGCTGCGCAAGCTCACCGGTTTCGACACCATCCTGAAGAACCTCGCCGGCCTGTTCAACGATCGGGCGCTGCGGTTGAGCTTCCTGGCGAGCTCGGTGCGCGTCACCGAGAGCCAGTTCCCCGACCTGCACCAGATGCTGCGGGACGGAGCCTACATCCTGGACCTGCCGAAGCTCCCCGAGATGTTTGTCAGCCAGGACCCGACCGTGCAGGCGATGGCGATCGGCATCGACAAGCCGTTCATCGTGCTGTCCAGCGGGCTCGTGGAATTGATGGACCCGGAGGAACTCCGGTGGGTCATCGGGCATGAGCTCGGGCACGTGTTGTCCGGGCATACGGTCTACCGGACCATGCTCTACTACCTGGTGAACCTGGCCGCGAGGTTCGCGCTGGTCTCCTTCGCTTGGATCGGGCTCCGGGCCGTCATCTGGGGCCTGGAGGAATGGCACCGCAAGTCCGAGCTATCGGCGGACCGGGCTGGCTTGCTGGCCACGCAGGATGTCGAAGCGGCCCGGCGGGCGCTGATGAAGCTGGCCGGCGGGCGGCGCCTGGCGGAGTTGAGCCATGACGAGTTCCACAAGCAAGCTAGCGAATACGACGCGGTTCCCGACGTCCGGGAGAGTCTGCTCAAGTTGTTGCAGCTGCAAGGCACAACGCACCCGTTCGCAGTGATCAGGTTTGCCGACCTGGACCGCTGGGCCGAGGAGGGCGAGTACCGCGACATCCTGGCAGGCAACTACCCGCGGCGCGAGGACGACCGGGAGACCTCGGTCGGCGACGAGTTCAAGGCCGCAGCCAAGTCCTACCAGGACTCTTGGAACCGCAGCGCCGATCCGCTGATCGGCGCGGTGCGCGGGGTCGCCAGTGAGGCGGCCCAGGCCGGCAGCAAGCTGTTCAACCGGTTCGGTGGCCCGCGCCGCGACGACGACGACGAGGACTAGCCGGCCGCCCGACGATCAACTCATCGGACTGAGCCTGGCCAGCACGCCGGGCAGATCGCCGCAGTGCACGACGCCTACCTGCTGCGTGGCCCGGGTCAGCGCCACGTAGAGGTCGTTCAGTCCGCGCGGTGATTCGGCCAGCAACCGCGCCGGGTCGGCGATGAGCACGCGGTCGAACTCCAGCCCCTTGGCCTGCCGCACCGTCAGCACAACTACCGGGCTGGTCAGGTCCGGGTCGGCGCCGATGGCCGTCCCCGGCAGCGCTGCGCTCACAGCGTCGCCGAGTTCTCCGGCCAGCCCCGCCGGCACGATCACCGCGAGCTTCCCCTGACCGGCTTGCTCTGACATCGCCACGGCGGCCCGCGCGACCGTCGCCGCGAGCTGGCCGGGCGGAGCTTCCTGCTGCCACGGCCGATGCCCGGACTGACGCACAGACCGCGGCGGCTGCAGCTCTGGCCCGATCGCCGACAGCACGTCGGACGCGACTGCCATCACCTCCGCTGGCGTCCGGTAGTTCACTGTCAGCGGCGCCAGCCGCCACCGGTCCGCCAGGTACGGGTCGAGCGCGTCGTGCCAGGACGGCTGCCCGGCCAGGTCGCCCGTCTGGGCGACGTCACCCACGATCGTCAGCGACCTGGCCGGGCAGCGCCGCATCAGCATCCGCCACGCCAGCTGGGACAGTTCCTGCGCTTCGTCGACGATGACGTGCCCGAACGCCCAGGTGCGATCCACCGCTGCCCGCTCCGCGGCGGTCAGGCTCAGCTCATCCTCGTACCGCGCGGCCAGCCGCTCGGCGTCCACGAGGTCGGCGCCCATCAGTATTTCTGGGTCGTCCTCATCGTCGCGGCCGATGATGTCCAGCACGCCCTGCGCGTAAGCCTCCTGCTGACGCCGGGCCCGTTCCTCGGCAGCCCGGATCGCCCCGTCATCCTCGCCCAGCAACTCGGCTGCCTCGTCGATCAGCGGCACATCTGCCGGAGTCCACGGTGCGCCTTCCTTGCGGTGCAGGGCTGCGCGGTCTGCTGCCGACATGCCCGGCGCCGCTGCAGCCAGCCTGGCCGGATCGGCCAGCAGGTCGCTGACAAGCTGCTGCGGCGTCAGCACCGGCCACAGCCAGCTGATCGCTGCCCTCACTGCGCGGTCAGACCGCAGTTCCCGGCGCAGGTCAGCCTGGTCCTGCTGGTCTAGCAGTCCGTTGCCAGAGCGCACGTCGGTGCCGATCTTCGCCGACAGCTGCCTGGTGAGAGTGCCGACGATCTCCCGGGCGAAGACTGCCCTTGCCTGGTTGTGAGGTCGCCTGGACCGGCGAGCCCGTTCCCGTGCCTGGGCGATGGCCCGCGGCGTCAGCCGCAGCCGTCCCGAATCCACCGAGAGCTCGGGCGGCGCACCGTCGCGGCCGATGGCGGTGACAAGACGCAGGCTCGCCACGTCCGCCGCGATCTCCACTGGCTCGGACGGGACGTGCTGGCGGTCTCTGACCGCTGCCGCGATGACCTTGGCCATGCCAATCTGGCCCTTGATCGCGGCAACCTCGGCCGGCTCCGTCCCCGTCGCGCTCACGCCGGGGAACAGGTCGCCGACAGTGGATAGCAGCACGCTGGTCTCGCCAAGCGATGGCAGCACCTGCCCGATGTAGCGCAAGAATGTGGCGTTCGGGCCGACCACTAGCACGCCGCGCTTCTCCAGCTGGCGGCGGTAGGTGTAGAGCAGGTACGCCGCCCGGTGCAGGGCCACTGCCGTCTTACCGGTGCCCGGTCCACCCTGCACGACCAGCGCACCAGCCATCGGCGCGCGGATGATGACGTCCTGCTCCGCCTGGATCGTCTCGACAATGTCGGCCATCGACCCGGTCCGGCTGGCGTTCAGGGCTGCCAGCAAGGCTGATTCGCCCGTCAGGCCCTCGTGCCTGGACGGATCCGCTGCCGACAGGTCAAGCACTTCGTCGTCGAGGCTGGCAATCGCCCGGCCGCGAGTCTTGATGTGCCTGCGAACCCGGACTTCGCCGGGCGATGTCGCCGTCGCAAGGTAAAACGGCCGAGCCGCATCGGCCCGCCAGTCCATCAGCAGCTGCTCATAGTCATCAGAATCCGCGTGAATTCCGAGCCGGCCGATATAGCGAAGCTCACCGTCGTCGAATTCGAGTCGGCCAAAGCACAACCCGTTTTCCGCCGCATCGAGCTGGGCTAGCTGCTGCCGGTACATGGCGCTGAAGGTTTCGCGCTCTACCCTGGCCTGATGCGTGCCACCCGTCTGCTGCAGCACCCCGGCCATTCGCCGGCTGGCACGCTCTCTGAGGTTATCGAGCCTGGAATAAAGCAGCGAAATGTATTCCTGTTCGCGCTCTAGTTCCGTGTTTGACAACCGTGCTCCTTTTTGCTATTCTTTGCACAGCGGGGTATTTGTTGAATTGGCATTCCCCGCCTCGTATGCGCTACAAGGCCGTAGCGCTTTTTTTTATTTCCGGGGGAACGGGGACAACTCGGGGAGCTGGCTCGGACCGGAACGAGCAACTGCGAGCCAGTGCGACCACGCCTGGCGTTTCCGGCGTAGCCCCCGGTTGGCGCGCAGTGCGGCCGGGGCCCGGGCCGTCGATCGCTCCCCGCAACTGGCTAGCCGAGGCGAGCGTCGGTCCCGCGCGGACCGAGGGTAGCGCCGTGGGCCATCACGTCCGGGTCCCAGTCGAAAACGACGGAATTATCCTCTTCGCCGATAAGTACTTCAGCGCCCGGCGCCGCTCCCGCATCGGCCAGCGCCTGCTCGATGCCCAGTTTGGCTAGCCGGTCCGCCAGATACCCGACAGCCTCGTCGTTAGCGAAATCAGTCTGCAGGATCCACCGGCGGGGTTTCTCGCCGACAATGCGGAAGCTGTTCTCGCCGATCGCGACCACCGAGAAGTCGGGCCCGCCCACCGGCTCGGGTCTCAGCACTATCCGCGTGGGCTCGGCCAGCGGCGCTGCCGCCCGCGCTTCCGCGATCACGGACGCCATCGTGAACGCCAGGTCGCGCAGGCCCTCGGTCGTGGCGGCCGAGACCCGGTGCACGGTCAGGCCGCGCGCCTCAAGTTCCGGCTCGACCAGGTCGGCGAGCTCCCTGGCCGCTGGCACATCGATCTTGTTCAGCGCCACGATCCTCGGGCGGTCCGACATCTGCGCGCCGGTCAGCGCCTCGTACGCAGTCAGCTCGGCCTCGAGCGCATCAAGGTCGCTGACCGGGTCACGGCCCGGTTCCTCGGTGGCGCAGTCGAGCACATGGACTAGCACCGTGCATCGTTCGACGTGCCGGAGGAAATCGAGGCCGAGACCCTTCCCGCTGCTAGCCCCCGGGATTAGCCCTGGCACGTCGGCAACCACGAATTGCACGTCACCGGCCTCGACCACGCCCAGGTTCGGGGTGAGCGTGGTGAACGGGTAGTTGGCGATCTTCGGCCTGGCGGCCGACACTGCCGCGATGATGGACGACTTTCCCGCGTTCGGGAATCCGATCAGGCCGGCGTCGGCCACAGTCTTCAGTTCGAAGATCAGCCGCAACTCCGAACCGGGCTCGCCGCGAAGCGCGAAGCCTGGCGCTTTGCGCTTGACCGACGCAAGGGCCGCGTTCCCGAGCCCGCCGCGGCCGCCCTCGGCCGCGACATACCTCGTGCCCGCCCCCATCAGGTCCACAAGCTGCTCGCCGTCCGCGGTCTTCACCACGGTGCCGTCCGGCACCTTAAGAATCAGATCGGCACCGTCGGCGCCGTTGCGGTGCGAACCTGCTCCCGCCCTGCCATCGCCCGCGCGCCGCACCGGCCTACGGTGGAAGTCAAGCAACGTCGACGTGCTGGGGTCGACCTCGATGACCACGTCACCGCCCCGGCCGCCGTTGCCGCCATTCGGTCCGCCAAGCGGCTTGAACTTCTCCCGGTGCACTGACGCGCAGCCATGTCCGCCGTGGCCGGCCTGTACCCGTACCTCGGCCTGATCCGCGAACTCCGCCACGCCAAATCCCCCTCGAAAAGCCGGAGGGCGGACCGCAGCGATCCGCCCTCGGGTAAGCCAGCCGCGCAGTGGGCACGCGGACCAGCGGTGGCTCAGCTAGCCTGCGCCGCTGCCTCCACGGGCAGCACGGCCTCGACTGGCATGACGCTCACGGCCCGGCGACCGCGCCGCCTGCCAAACTCCACCTTGCCGCTCACCAGGGCGAACAGCGTGTCGTCATCGCCGCGGCCGACGCCAACACCGGGGTGGAAGTGCGTGCCGTGCTGGCGCACGATGATCTCGCCAGCGCCTACGAACTGGCCGCCGAAGCGCTTGACGCCGAGGCGCTGCGCGTTCGAGTCCCGCCCATTACGGCTGGACGACGCGCCCTTCTTGTGTGCCATCTCGAGGGTCAGCCCTTCTTCTTCGCACCAGCGCTGGCCTTAGCCTTCTGCGTGCCGATGCCAGTCACGCGGACCTGCGTGTACTTCTGGCGATGGCCTAGGCGGCGGCGATAGCCGGTCTTGTTCTTGTAGTGGATCATGTTGATCTTGGGGCCGGCAGCGGCACCGACAATCTCGGCAGTTACCTGGTAGGCACCGAGCTCCGCCGGATCGCTGATGACCTTGCCGCCATCCACGACGAGCAGGGCCGGCAGCGTCACGCTGGCTCCTACGTCACCGGACAGCTTGTCAACGGTCAGTACGTCGTCAACCGACGCCTTCTCCTGCCTGCCGCCGCAGCGCACGATCGCGTACACCGAGAGTTCTCTCCTCTTTGTGCCAGCCCGCCGCGTGATTCGCGGGAACTCAGTGGTGGAGTCGGGCTTGCCTAACCTTGCGCACTAGCCACCCGGCCGCGAGGCAGGCTGATTCGCTTTAAATGCGCCGACCGCTAAGGATATCAGACTGTCCGCGTCCGCAGCCGATCCAGCCTATCGTCCTGGGTCTGCCGCTTCGACACTCTTGGCCTCGCTTGCGGCGGCTGGGCCGCCGTCGGAGCCTGCGCCGTTAGAGCCCGCGCCGTCCCGGTTTGATCCGTCTGAGCCTCCGCCGTCTGAGCCTGCGCCATCTGAGCCTGCACCGCTGGGGGCCGCGCCATCCGGGCTGACGGCCGCCGCGCTCGATCGGCGGTTGCGGCCGGACCTTGACCGCCCTGACCGCCCGGCTCTGGGCTGAGCCGCATCAGTGCCGGAGTGATTGTCGGCTGGCGCAAGGGCGTCCGGAGGCCCGTCGGAGACTCCTGCCGCAGGCACTTCCTCGACGGCGATTCCCGCGGCGGCGATATCGGCATCAGATACGTGCGGACCCGACCCGGGCTTACCCGGGCCGCCACGATCGGCCTGTGCCGCCGATCCGGATCCGGCTGGCCGGCCAGAGCGGCTGCGGCTGCTGCGGTTCCTCGATGCGCCCGTACTCGGTCCGCCGCCAGCACCGTCACGACCTGCGGCCTGGTCTTTGCCAGCCTTTGTGTCCTGGCCAGCCGCTGTGTCCTGGCCAGCCGCTGTGTCCTGGCCAGCCTCGCCTTCCTTGCCGGTATCACCGGAACTATCGAGGCCACGGGCAGCAACTGGGCCGCCGGCCCAGCGTTCGGCCGGCCAGCGCGGTTACGGCCGTTCTTGCCACTTGAGTCGGCGCCGCCGCTCTCCCGGCCATAACCGTTGTCGCCCCGGCCGCGAGCCGGTGCGTGGTCGACGGGCTCAAGCGAGACGATGACGCCCCGGCCGTTGCAATGCTCGCATTGCACGGAGAACGCCTCAAGCAGCCCGGAGCCGACCCGCTTGCGGGTCATCTGGACCAGGCCCAGCGAGGTCACCTCGGCGACCTGATGCTTAGTCCTGTCCCTGGCCAGGCACTCAAGCAGGCGCCGCAGCACCAGCTCACGGTTGCTTTCCAGCACCATGTCGATGAAGTCGATGACGATGATGCCGCCGACGTCCCGCAGCCGCAGTTGCCGGACGATCTCCTCGGCCGCCTCCAGGTTGTTCCTGGTGACGGTTTGCTCCAGGTTGCCGCCCTGCCCGGTGAACTTTCCGGTGTTGACGTCGATGACCGTCATGGCTTCGGTGTTGTCGATCACTAGCGAACCGCCGCTGGGCAGCCAGACCTTACGCTCCAGCGCCTTAGCGAGTTGCTCGTCGATCCGGTGCGCTGCGAAGACGTCGGTCTCTTCGTCCCATCGCTCCAGCCGGTCGGCCAGGTGCGGCGCAACGTAGCGGACGTACTCATCGACCAGGTCCCATTCGCTGTCGCTGTCGATGACCAGGTTGGTGAAGTCCTCGTTGAAGATGTCCCTGACCACCCGCAGGGTCAGGTCCGGCTCGCTGTACAACAGGTCGGGCGCGCTGGCGGTCTTGGCCTTCTTCTCGATCGCTTCCCACTGCGCCGTCAGCCGGGCCACGTCGCGGGCGAGTTCTTCCTCCGATGCGCCCTCAGCGGCGGTGCGGACGATTACCCCGGCGTTCTCCGGCATGACCTGCTTGAGGATCTGCTTCAGCCGGCTGCGCTCGGTGTCAGGCAACTTGCGGCTGATCCCCGTCATGCTCGCGCCCGGCACATAGACCAGGTAGCGGCCAGGCAGGCTCACCTGGCTGGTTAGCCGGGCGCCCTTGTGACCGATCGGGTCCTTGGTGACCTGAACCAGGATTGACTGGCCCGACTTCAGCGCCGACTCGATCCGCTTGGACTCACCCTCCAGGCCGCTGGCGTCGAAGTTCACTTCACCCGCGTACAGCACCGCGTTCCGGCCCTTGCCGATGTCAACGAACGCCGCCTCCATCGAGGGCAGCACGTTCTGCACCTTGCCGAGGTAAACGTTGCCGACGTAGGACTGGTGGCTTGCCTTGTCCACGTAGTGCTCGACGAGTACGCCATCCTCCATGACGGCGATCTGGGTGCGGTCGGCGTGCTGGCGCACGACCATGACGCGCTCGACCGCCTCACGCCGGGCCAGGAACTCCGACTCGGTGATGATCGGCGGGCGGCGGCGACCCGACTCGCGTCCCTCGCGCCGGCGCTGCCGCTTGGCTTCCAGCCGCGTCGAGCCCTTGATCGCTCTGACGTCGGAAACCTCGGCGGCCTTCTCCCGAGGAGTTCGCACGTGCACGACGGTGTTGGGCGGATCATCTTGCGAGCCGCTGGCCGGTGTCTCGGCGTCCGAGGCAGATCCGCTGCGCCGGCGACGCCGACGACGCTTGGCGGTCCCTCCCGGCTCGCGTCCGTCGTCCTCGCCCTGGTCATCATCCTCGGCATCAGCAGCGTCATGCTGATCATCGGTTCCAGCGCGGCCAGACTCCGCCGTGTCGGCGGGGCCTCCCGCTACCTTGCCCCGGCCACGACCACCACGTCTGCGGCGCCTGCTGGCCGAACCAGTGCCGGCCTCGCCGCGGCCGTCATCCTCGGTACCGTCATCGATGTCCGCCGGCTCGTCGGCCTTGGCCGTGTCCGATCCGGCCGAACTTGCCCCGCGCTGCTGGCCAGCCTGGCCGCCGTGCTGCTGCCGATCCGGCCGCTGCGCCGCAGCGGGCCGGGCGGCGGTGATGTCCGGTGGCTGGAAGATCACCAGCGGGGGCTGGAATGCTGCCTGCGGGATCGCGCCAGGCGGCGCTGCAGGCGGCGGATCAACGGGCGGCAGGACCGGCGCCACCACGCCCGGCACCGTCGGCGGGACGGCTGCCTGACCACTGGCTTCGTCGGCGCTGGCGGACTCGCCGCGCTGGCCGGTCTTCGCCGTCTTGGGGTCCTTGCTGGCCGCGGCCGCCCGGGCTCTGCTCGGACGCTTTCGCGGCGTGGTGCCCGTCCCGGCGACGGCCGGAGCCGACGGTTCGCCATCGCGGCCGTCCTTGGCTGCCGGCTGCCCGGCGGCGGGCGCTTCGGCCGTCGGTGCCGCAGTCGGCGGTGCCGCAGTCGGCGGCTGACCTGCGCCATGGGGCTCGGCCGATGCCACCGGCGAAGCGGGCGGCTCGGCCGGCGGTCCGGCAGGCCTGGTTACCGCCCGGCGCGCTCGCCGGAGCAGGCCCTTGGGCTGCCCAGCACTGGCCTGACTGGCACTGTCCTGACTGGCACTGGCCTGGCTTCCGCTGTCCGCAGCCGGATCTGTCGTAGTTGCTGATGCTGACGACCCACCGCTGCCGGTCTGGCCATCAGCTGCTGACTCTCTGTTCTGTCGCTCGATCTCGAGCATTCGGGCGATCTCTCCCGTCAGGCTCCCGGGCACAGCCGGCCTCATCGGGCCGCTCCGCGCCACGCGGGAGCTGTTCGTACGCGCTCACCGGTGCGGCATGCGCCATCTCGGCGCCCTTCGCATCCGGGCACGTTGCCAATACTTGTCCCTGTGCAGCGTCCCGCCTGTCAGGCCGGGTCGCTTCCGCCGGTGTTGCGGCCCTAGCTGGGCCGGCTTGCGCTGGCGATCCCGGCTGCCCGGCCAAGTTGGCCAGACCATCCGGACCAGGCGCGCTAGCCTCCGCGGCGGCAGCATCAAAGCCCAGCGGCCCCTGAGCCAGCCGCGTCACCACTGCGGGCGACGCTGGCTCCAGGGCCGACATGTGGCGGAGCGCAACCAGGATGTCTTCGGGTCGGACGGCAGGTGTCAGGTGCCGAACAACCATTCGAAGTATCGCACATCCAGACTGCTCATCCGCCATGGCACGCCGGTTTACCTCCAGCGATACCACTCCGGCCCGGGTGTCGAGCCGACGAACTCCGTTGCTGGTAAGGCGTTCGACCTCCGCATGCGCGGCGGCCAGAAACACCTGAACTGCCGACGCCGCTTCGTCGGCGGCGACTCCCGGCAGTACGACTTTCCATTCCGAGGCCTCCAGCCGCGGCGGCGGCGCGACGGCCAGATCAGTGACCTCGATCACATCAATTCCGTCGGGCAGGGCGGCGTCCAGCCTGACCCTGACTGCGTCGGGTTCGACGATGGAGGTCAAGGCGATCTCCATGTACTCGGCCTCGCTCGCGGCTCCGGTCGGAGCGCCGCCCGAATAGGAGATCTTGGGATGCGGCGAAAAGCCCGCCGAGTGGGCGACCGGCAGGTGTGCCCGCCGGACTCCCCGCTCCACCGCGCGCGCAATGTCCCGGTGGCTCGCGAATCGCATCCTGCCGCGCTTGGCGTACCTGATCCCCAGCCGCTGAACGGCGAGTGGAGGCGGCGGTCCAGACGGGCGCGGCTGCTGGCGGGCCACGACTACCCCTTGCCGGACTTCACCGAAGCGCCGCCGACACCGTGCGCAGACCCGCCGTTACCATGACCAGAATCACCATTACCCACAACGCTGAGCGGCAGCAATCGCTTCCCGGTCGGGCCTGCCTCGATCTCGGTTCCCATTGCCGGACAGACGCCACATTCAAAACAGGGCGTCCAGCGGCAGTCGTCCACCTCGGCGGCCCCGTCCGGGTCGATTGACGCCAGCCAGTCCTGCCAGAGCCAGTCCCGCTCCAGCCCAGCGTCCAGGTGGTCCCACGGCAAGATCTCGGCGTAACCGCGTTCCCTGGTGGTGTACCAGGCCAGATCGACGCCATCGGCGGCCAGCGCCGCCTCAGCGCACCTCTCCCATCGCTCGAACGAGAACGTCTCGCTCCAGCCGTCGAATCTGGCGCCGTCCTGCCAGGCCGCCTGAATGACCTTGGCTACCCGGCGGTCGCCGCGGGACAGCAGGCCTTCTACGATCGAGGGCTTGCCATCGTGGTACCGGAACCCGATGGCCTTGCCGTAGCGCCGGTCCGACCGCATCGCGGCGCCGAGCGCCTTCAGCCTGGCATCCACGGTTTCGTGGTCGCATTGGGCCGCCCACTGGAACGGCGTGTGTGGCTTCGGCACGAAACCGCCGATAGACACGGTGCAGCGGATGTCGCTGCGGCCGGTCGCCTCGCGCCCGGCGGCGATGACCCGGCGGGCCAGGTCGGCAATCGCCAGCACATCCTCGTCGGTCTCGGTGGGCAGGCCGCACATGAAGTAGAGCTTGACCTGCCGCCACCCGCTGGCGTACGCCGTCGTTACCGTCTTGATCAGGTCGTCCTCGGTGACCATCTTGTTGATCACTTTACGGATCCGGTCGGAGCCGCCTTCGGGTGCGAAAGTCAGCCCGGACCGGCGGCCGTTGCGGCTCAGTTCGTTCGCCAGCGTCACGTTGAACGCGTCAACTCGGGTCGACGGGAGCGACAGGCCAGTGTTGGTGCCCTCGTACCGGTCAGCCAGGTCCGTTGCGATCTCGTTGATCTCGCTGTGGTCCGCGCTGGACAGCGATAGCAGGCCGACCTCGTTGAACCCGCTTGCCTGCAGGCCCGCCTCGACCATCGAGCCGATCGCGGTGATCGAGCGCTCCCGGACCGGCCGGGTAATCATCCCGGCCTGGCAGAAGCGGCAGCCCCGGGTGCAGCCGCGGAAGATCTCCACGCTGAACCGCTCGTGCACGGTCTCAGCCAGCGGCACCAGCGGCTTACTCGGGTACGGCCAGGAATCAAGATCGGTGACCGTGTACTTGGCAACTGACCGCGGCACTCCCGGCCGGTTCGGCGTTATGGCGGCGATCGTCGCGTCAGCGCCATAGCTGACGTCGTAGAACCGCGGCACGTACACCCCGCCCGCCGAGGCGAGCTGCGTCAGCAGGCCGTCCCTGCCGCCAGGCCGCCCGGCTGCCTTCCAGGCCCTGACCAGCTCGGTAATGACGAGCACGGCCTCTTCGCCGTCGCCAAGCACGGCACCGTCGATGAACTCGGCGATCGGCTCGGGGTTGAACGCGGCGTGGCCGCCAGCCAGCACGACCGGGTCGTCGGCACCGCGCTCGGCCGCCGACAGCGGAATCCCGGCCAGATCCAGCGCGGTCAGCAGGTTCGTGTATCCGAGTTCAGTGGCGAAACTCACCCCGAGCAGGTCAAAGGCCCGGACCGGCCGATGCGCGTCCACGGTGAACTGCGGCACCTGATGCTCGCGCATCAGCGCCTCGAGGTCCTGCCAGACGGTATAGGTCCGCTCGGCGAGCACTCCGACTCGCTCGTTGAGCACCTCGTAGAGGATCTGCAAGCCCTGATTCGGCAGGCCTACCTCGTAGGCATCGGGGTACATCAGCGCCCAGCGGACGTCGGCTGAATCCCAGTCCTTGATGACAGAGTTCAGCTCGCCGCCGACGTACTGGATTGGTTTGCGCACCAGCGGGAGCAGCGGCTCGAGCAGGGGGTACACCGACTGCACAGGCACGCTTACAGAGTACCGACGCCAGGAGGTCCTTCGCGCTGGCCGTCCCAGACCTTGCATTGCCAATCAATCCGGCAGGTATTGTTTGTA
This sequence comes from uncultured Actinomycetota bacterium, assembly GCA_963787665.1. Lineage (GTDB taxonomy): Bacteria > Actinomycetota > Actinomycetes > Streptosporangiales > Streptosporangiaceae > JAJYUU01. Next base: position 335,933 of record CAWBDZ010000009.1, on the reverse strand, counting down.
GTTCACCGGCCCGGCATCGCCGCCGGCCTGCGTTGATCAAAAACCAAAGAAAACCATCCTTTTGCCGTAACGGGTTCAGTTCACGCAGGCAGTCTGCAGGAGGTACAAAGGTGCATGTCGACCCTTACATCGTCCTGGGCAGTGCGGTTGTCGGCCTGCTGGTCGGCATGACCGGAGCCGGCGGCGGCGCGCTGATGACGCCGATGCTGATCCTTCTCTTCGGTGTCAAGGCCCCGAGCGCCATCTCCAGCGACCTCGTCGCAGCGGTCTTCATGCGGCCGGTTGGCGCAGCAGTGCACATGCGCAAGGGCACGGTGAACTACCGGCTGGTCGGCTGGCTGGCGCTCGGCTCAGTGCCGATGGCCTTCGTAGGCGCCTATCTACTGCGGCTGCTCGGCGGCTCATCGACCGCCCCCGTGCACGTAGAGCAGGCGCTTGGAGCGGCGTTGCTCACCGGCGCGGCCGCGATGGTCATCAGGTACGTCATGGACGTGCGTGGCGGAAAGGACCGGACAGCCGCGGTCCATGACCTGGTCGCCAAGCCCCTGCCGACGGTGGCGATCGGCATGATCGGCGGCGTCATCGTCGGCCTGACCTCGGTCGGGTCTGGCTCGCTGATGATCGTGCTGCTGCTGTTCCTGTACCCGATGATCGGTGCGAATCGACTGGTCGGCACCGATCTGACCCAGGCCGTGCCGCTGACCCTGGCGGCCGCCGTCGGTGCGCTGGTCATCGTCGGCCATGTGAAGTTCGGCGTCACGCTCTCGATCATCATCGGCAGCGTGCCCGCCGTGCTGATCGGGTCGCTGCTGTCCTCGCGCGCCCCGGACAAGATCCTCCGGCCGGTGATCACCTTCGTCATCTTGGCCTCCGGGCTGAAATACGTCGGCGTCGGCACTACCACGCTGGGCTGGACGCTTGCGACCGTACTAGTGGCTGGCCTGGGCGGCTGGCTAGGTTGGCAGCGGCCATGGCGGGACAAAGCGGACGTAGCGGCTGCAGCGGCGCCGGGCAATGGATCGCCGCAAGCCGCGGCGGCGACCGAGAACGCCTCGGCAGCAGGGGACCAAACCGCCTCGGCAACAGGGGACCAAGCCGCCCCGTCGGACCGCACCCTCACGGGCTAGGGCGTAGCGCGCCGGACCGGAGCCGCGACGACGCCCACCTGAAACAGGCCGATGGCCTAGGAGACCGCCATGGCGAAGTTGGTGTATTCGGCAATCATGTCGCTCGACGGCTACACAGCGGACGAGGACGGCAACTTCGACTGGGCCGCCCCGGACCACGAGGTGTTCGCCTTCATCAACGACCTCGAGCGCGGTTTCGGCACTCATCTCTACGGACGCAGGATGTACGAGACGATGGTCCTCTGGGAGACATTCGACGCCGCCGAAGACCAGCCGCCCCATGTGCGGGACTTCGCACGGATCTGGCGGGCCGCCGACAAGGTGGTGTACTCCAGAACACTGGGAGTGGTCGCCAGCGCCAGAACCCGGATCGAGCGAGCATTCGACCCGGAAGCGGTACTGCGGCTGAAGCAGACCACAGGACATGACATATCTGTCGGCGGCCCAGACCTCGCCAGGCAGGCGATCGCGGCCGGGTTGGTCGACGAGATGCACCTCTTCCTCACACCGGTCACGGTCGGGGGCGGCACGGCCGCGCTTCCCCGCCACTTCGATTCCAGCCTCGATTTGCTGCGCGTGGACCGCTTCGCGAGCGGTGTCGTCCATCTCCAGTACCGCACCAGCAGCTGACTGCCACGTCGCCGCAGCCTGGTCGCCGCAGCCTGATGGTGACGCGCCAGATACTCACCGGCGAGACACCTGCCGGCCGATGGCTAGTCAGGCGGCCTCACGTCGCGGCCCGCGCGGATGCGCAGTCGCGGCAATCGCAACCAGCTGCGCGGGCCTGCGCTGGCCGGCAGCTCGGCGAAGACACGCCCGTTACGCCAGACCACCGGGTAAACGCGTAGCGCGTAGTTCGCGGCTGACCGGCAGCGTCCTGTCTCCAGGTCGAAGGTGTACCGGTGCCACGGACACGTGATCGCGCCATTCCGAACGGTCCCTTCGGCCAGCGGTCCGCCATTATGCGGGCAGGCCGCATCGGTGACGCGGAGCTGACTGCCGACGGCGAAAACGGAGTAACGCCGGCCCGCGTGCCGGAACGTCCACGCGGTCCGGCCGCGCCGCCTGGCCAGCGGCACCAAGGTCACGCCCGGCTCGTTAACCATCACTACCAGCTCGTCACCGGCCGGCGATCTCGACGGTATCGACGGGCATCGACGCGCTCCGTTCCCCTACTCGACGACGCGAACGGTGACCGGCCCGAGCCGGTCAAACTCAGCCCGGAACACGTCCCCCGCCGTCATCGGCACGGCCGCGTGCAAGGCGCCGGTCATGATCAGCTGACCGGGCTCCAGCCCAGCGCCCATCTCGCCAAGGGCGTTAGCGAGCCAGGCCACCACCCCGACCGGGTCGCCGAGCGCCGCCGCGCCGACGCCGCTGTCCACCAGTTCGCCGCTTCTGGTGAGAACCATCCCGATCAGCCTGGGGTCGATGCCCGCCACCGACACGACGCGGCTGGAAACCGCGACCGCGCCGTTACTTGCCAGGTCCGCGACAGTGTCGGCCAGCTTGATGCGCCAGTCGGCGAATCGCGAATCCACGATCTCGACGGCCGCCACCATCCCGGCGATGGCGCCGCGGGCCTCCACAACGGTCACGCCCGGCCCGCGCAACCCGTCACCCAGCACGAAGGCAATCTCGGCCTCGATCTTCGGCTGGATGAACGCGCTCAGCGAGACCGCGTCGCCATTCGCGTAGACCGTCGAGCCGAGCACCGGACCGTAGTCAGGCGAATCCACGCCAATCAGCTTCTGCATCGGCTTGGAGGTAAGGCCCACCTTGTACCCGACCACCTCGTCGCCGTCGTTGACCAGCATGGTCGTGAGCCGTTGCGCGATCGCGTAGCCGTCAGCCATGCCGAGGTCGGGATCGGCGTCGGTGAACGGTTCGATCGCTTGCCGGCTGCGGCGGGCGTCGTAGAGCGCCCTGGCCTTGCCGGACACGTCAGTCAGCGGCATCTGCTCAGCCTCCGTTTACGGCTCCGGTCTCCGATTGCAGGCCGCTCAACGGACGCGACGACAGCGGCACTTCCCTGACTGCCCTGCGATAAGACAAGCTACGCATGTTGCCCCTCAGGTTATTACTCATCACGCAAGCGAACGGAGTCGCCACACATGAGCGGTCCACACCCGTGAGCGGCGCGCGAACCATTGCTGCCATTGTCGGGCCTGGCAACATCGGCACCGATCTGCTGGCCAAACTGCAACGAAGCGAGCACATCGACGTCGGCTACATGGTGGGCGTGGTCGAGTCGGACGGCCTGGCCCGAGCCAGGCAGCTTGGACTGGCCGCGTCGGCAGCGGGAGTCGGCTGGCTGCTGCGCCAGAACCCCCTGCCGGACCTGGTCTTCGAGGCAACATCGGCCAGGGCGCACGCGGCCAACGCACCGCGCTACGCCGAGGCCGGCATCACCGCGATCGACCTGACTCCGGCAGCGCTCGGCCCGCTAGTGTGCCCGCCAGTGAACCTGCACGATCACCTCGATGCGCCGAACGTCAACATGATCAGTTGCGGGGCCCAGGCCACCGTGCCCATCGTGCACGCGGTCTCCACCGTGGCTGAAGTTCCGTACGCAGAGATCGTCGCGTCGGTGGCGTCCAAGTCCGCAGGCCCCGGTACCAGGGCGAACATCGACGAGTTCACCCACACAACGTCGCGGGCAGTGCAGGTGGTCGGCGGGGCGCAGAAGGGCAAGGCCATCATCGTCCTCAACCCGGTCGAGCCGCCCATGATCATGCGGGACACGGTCTATTGCGCGATCCCGGCCGACGCCGACCGCGACGCCATTACCGAGTCGATCCTGCGCCGGGTCGGCGAAGTGCAACGCTACGTTCCTGGCTACACGCTGCGGGCCGAGCCGCAGTTCGACGAGGCCCGCGAGTCCTGGCGGGGCAACGCCCGGGTCGCGGTCTTCCTCGAGGTCCGCGGCGCCGGCGATTACCTGCCCGACTACGCCGGGAACCTGGACATCATGACAGCCGCCGCCGCCCAAGTTGGCGACGTCATCGCGCAGCGCCGAGCAGCCGGCACAGCTGCCGCGCCGGTGACGGCATGACCGGGGGGCCTACCGGCCTGATCGCCGCCGACCGGCAGCTGCGCATCACCGACACCACGCTGCGCGATGGCAGCCACGCCATGGCGCACCAGTTCACCGAGGATCAGGTGCGCGCCACTGTGCACGCACTGGACGCCGCGGGCGTGGCGGTCATCGAGGTCACACACGGCGACGGGCTCGGCGGCTCGTCGTTCAACTACGGATTCTCCCGTGCGGACGAGCTAACCCTCATAACGGCAGCCGTCCAGGAAGCGAGCCAGGCCGCCATCGCGGTCCTGCTGGTCCCGGGCATCGGCACAAAGGATGACCTGCGCGGAGCGCGAGAGGCGGGCGCCGCGGTGGCAAGGATCGCGACGCACTGCACCGAGGCCGACGTTTCCATCCAGCACTTCGGGCTGGCCCGCGAGCTCGGCATGGAGACAGTGGGCTTCCTGATGATGGCGCACAAGACCACGCCCGCCGAGCTGGCCAGGCAGGCCAGGATCATGGTGGACGCCGGCGCGCAGTGCGTCTACTGCGTGGATTCAGCGGGCGCTCTCGTGCTCGGGGACGCCCAGGAACGCGTGCAGGCCATGGTCGCCGAGGTCAGTAACGACGCCGAGGTTGGCTTCCACGGTCATCAGAACCTGTCGCTCGGCGTGGCTAACTCGGTCCTGGCCTACCAGCACGGCGCCCGGCAGGTCGACGGTGCGCTGTGCGCGCTGGGCGCCGGCGCCGGGAACTCCCCCACCGAGGTGCTCGCGGCCACGTTCGATCACCTCGGCGTCCACACCGGTCTGGACGTCGGCGGCGTGCTCGCGGCTGCCGAGGAGGTAGTAAGGCCGTTCCTGCCCCGGTGGCCGAAGATGGACCGGTCCGCGATCGTGCAGGGCTGGGCCGGTGTGTACAGCAGCTTCCTGCTGCACGCCGAACGAGCCGCGAAGCGCTACGGCGTGCCCGCGCACGAGATCCTGCAGCGGGTCGGTGAACTCGGTTACGTCGGCGGCCAGGAGGACATGATCATCGACGTGGCACTGCGGCTCGCCCAGGAGCGTGATCTGGCCGCCGCCGGGGCTCGATAGCGGCGAACGCCAGGAGTAGCGGACCCGCGCGCGCCCGGCCAGGCCGCCGATCGGATCTATCTCGAGTTGACAGTGGCGCAAACATAGCGCCGCTGCTGCCAGGGCCGGTGTTAACCGGGATACTTGCTTCATGGTTGACGACGTTGCCCGGGAACTGGCCATCTACCACGCGCTTAAGGCGGTCGACGAGGTCGCTGCGGCTATCCAGGCGCACCTCATCGAGGAACACGGCGCTGATCCAGAGCGAGCTGCGGCCATGAGCCCCGCTACGAACTCGCTGAAGCTGCTCCGCCAGGCGCGCGAGCGAATCGGCGAAGGGCTGCGAGCCGTGGCGGCCGACGACATCGCCGAATCCGACGCGATCTCGCTGCGTAACCATTGACCTGGGAGGCGCTGGTTCCCGTGCCAGCCCAGGGCTAGGGCTGTACCACTGCGTGCAGTTCGATGATCTCTTGCTGGATGTCAGGTACGTTCGGCAGGACCATCTCGCTGAACCACTTCTGGAAGTGATCTCGGCTCTGCCAGACCTCTTCGACATAAAAACCAGCGGAGCCTGGATAGGCCACATGCAATATGAAGCCAGGCTGTTTCGTCAGCTGGGTTCTTAGATAGGCCGAAACCCGGTCATAAGACTCCGCGTCCATTCCGTCGTTGATCAACTTCGCTAGAATGGCCATTACTTCCCCCGTCTCACTCGCCTTCCCCGGCCTGCGATGTTACAGCTCGCAATCCGTCCCGAACCCCCGGGCCGGGTCAGGTAAAGACCGTTCGGCGGCGGTAGACGACCTGCAGCGCGCCAACCGCGATCATGTCCGCGAACAAAGCCGACCCACCGTACGAGACGAACGGCAGCGGCAGCCCTGTTACCGGCATGATGCCAATGGTCATGCCTATGTTGATGAACGACTGCACGCCAAACCAGATCGCGATGCCGCCGGCCACCAGCATGCCGAACTGGTCATCCGCGCGTGCGGCGATCCGGATGGCTCGCAGCAGCACAATCGCCAGCAGGCCGATGATCACCAAGGCCCCGACGAAGCCCAGCTCCTCGCCGACCACCGAGAAGATGAAGTCGGTGTGCTGTTCGGGCACGAAGTTACCGGCCACCAGCTGGCCGTGAAACAGTCCCTGGCCATAGGCGCCGCCCGAGCCAATAGCGATCTTGGACTGGTATGCGCTGTAACCGCTGCCGAGCGGGTCCGCCCCCGGATGCAGGAAGGAAGTGAGCCTGCTGACCTGATAGGCCTTCAGCAGGTGCGACTTGACCACGGCGAACACGCCGAGGGCACCACCGCCGCAGAGCAGCAGCAGCCAGCGCAGCTTGACTCCTGACAGGGCGATCAGGCCGACAAGCATCGCGACCATCAGCATCGACACGCCTAGGTCAGGCTCGGCTACGACCAGTAGCAGCGGGACAGCCGCCAGCGCGACCGTCACGCCGACCTGGCGCGGCCGCGGCCGGGTCTGGCCTGGTCGCAGCTCGCTCAGAATCATGGCCGCGACCAGGATGATCGACAATTTGGCGTACTCAGAAGGCTCGATCTGAAATCCGCCCGGCAGCGATATCCACGATTTCGCGCCGTTCACGACACTGCCTAGCGGCGTAAGCACGGCCAGCAGCCCCAGGCAGGATGCCACCAGCACAACCGGCGACAGCAGCTTCAGCTGCCGGTAGTCAAGCATGGAAACACCTGCCATCAGGGCCAGGCCGATCGCGATATTCAGCAGCTGCTTGAGCAGGTACGGATCATGCATCGATGGCCTCGGCGAAGTCGCGGACCAGACCAGCAGAGTGCCAAGCAAGCTCAGGGCGAGCACCGCGATCAGCAAGATCCAGTCCAGATGGCGCAAGGCCGATCCGGGGCCGAATACCTGGCGCAGCAGTTGCATCAACTTGCGACCTGGGCCACCGCCGGCCGCCGGGCGCGGACCGAAGCTTGTCCGGCGCGCGTTGCCGTCCAGCCGGACCGGCGCCAGGCTGCGGTATTCGGCCCGAGCCTGCCGGCTCCCCCGTCGGGTAAGGCCGCCAGTGCTACGCCAGGAGCTCACGCGCTATCCCCCGGCCCGCTTGGTCGGCCGCCCCGCCTTCGAAGCCGCCGGGCTTGAGCGCCCGGACGGGGACGGCACGATCTGGCCAGCGCTATTGATGCGCGGCGGAGCCGGCGTGTTGCCGCCGGGCAGGGCGGCAGCACGACCCTCGAGGCCGTAGATCGCATCCCAGATCTGCCGGACCGCAGGACCGGACGCATCCGCACCGTACCCGGCGTCGGGGATCATCATGACCACCACGTACTTGGGGTGGTTACACGGCGCGTACGACGCAAAGTTGGACGTCGAATTCCGTCCGAACACCTGCGCCGTTCCGGTCTTGCCTGCCACGCAGACCTTGCCGAGCGGAAAGCCTGCGAAGGTTCCCGCCGCGGTGCCCGAAGTGATCACGCCCTGCAATGCGCTCCTGATGTAGGCGAGCGTCGTCTTGGATGCTGGCAGGTGCCCGAGTACCCGCGGCTTGATCTTCTTGACCACCTGGCCTGAAGGGCTCAGCAGCTCCTCGCCGATGCGCGGGCTGTACAGCGTGCCGCCGTTCGCTAGTGCGGCATACGCACTGGCGAGCTGGAGCGGCGTGACTGCGACGTAGCCCTGCCCAATGGATGCGATGATCGCCTGGCCCGGCTCCCAGACGTTGCCGTAGTGGCAGTCGTCCCATTCGATCTGCTGGATGTAGCTGCCGTTGGCCCGGCCGTACTTGCACCAGTTCTGGCCGGTGTGCGCGTTGTCCTTCCAGAAGTAGTAGAGCCACTCCCTGGTGGGGATCGAGCCCGCGTTCTCGGCCGGCAGGTCCACTCCGGTGGGCTTGCCGAATCCCCACCGCAGCTCCGTCTTCTGCTCTTCCTGGATGGGCGCCTTCGGGCTGGTGACCGTGTCGTACTTGCGGTTATCGTGCAGCCAGATGTTGTAGCCGATGTCGTAGAAGACGGTGTCGCAGGACAGCACTAGCGCGGTGTGCAGCGACATCATGCCGCCGTTGCCGAAGTCGTTATTGAACACATGGCCGCCGACGTTTAGCGAGCCCGGGCAGTCGTAGCTGCCGTACAGCGAGTCGCCAGCGTTGAGACCGGCAGTCAGCGTCGTGACCTTCCACGTTGAGCCGGGCGGGTACTCGCCCTGGGTGGCCCGCTCAAGGATCGGCTCGCCGTCGGCGGTGCCGAACAGCCGCTTGAATTCTCGCTCCGATATCCCGCCGGTCCAAATGCTCGGGTTGTAGGTCGGGTAGCTCGCCATCGCAACGACCCGGCCGGTGGTCGTCATGACCACGGCCGCACCGGACTTCGCCCCGGCGTTGCCCTCGGCCTGGGCTTTCATGATCGCTGCCCGCAGCGCGTTCTCGGTGGCAATCTGCACCTTCGTGTTGATGCTCGTCACCAGGTCATCACCGGCTTGCGGCTTGGTTTGCTTGATCGTTCCGGTGACCTGCCCGGCCGCGTTGACCGCGACTTCGTTGACGCCAGCCTTGCCACGCAACTGGTTGTCGTACTGGAGCTCAAGGCCTGACTGTCCGACAAGGTCGACAGCAGAGAACCCGGTGACCGGGATCTTCAGCTTCTTCAGCTCAGGTGCCGTGATCGGCTGCAGGTAGCCGAGCACCTGGGCAATTGCCGTGCTGATCGGCTGGGCGTAATGGACATTCGGTTGCACGTTCGCGGTGACGCCCGGCAGGAACTTCTTGTCTTCCAGGACTTGGAGTGCGATCTTCTGCGACACGTGTTCCGCGACCGGGATCGGCTGGTACGGAGAGCCTTGCCAGCACGGCTGGCTGACGCCGACGGTACATAGCCGGACCCGTTCCTGCATCGTCTTATCGGTCATCCTGAGCAGCCGGGCCAGCCGGGCAAGCTCGGCCTTACCGCCGTCGGCCTGCTGCCCGACCTGGGACATGTTCACCGAAACGGTCAGCGCCGCAGCGTTATTCACCATGGGCTGGCCGGTATCGTCCAGGATCTGCCCCCGCACCGGCGGCTCGATGATGTACCTGACCTGGTCCTGGCTGGCCAGGGCGACATACGTCCGGTGCGACTGGATTTGCAGGTACCACAGGCGCAGGCCCAGGACCGCCAGCAGCGCGGCCGTGATGAGACCGACAGCGACGAGCCGGCTCCTGGATGCCGGGATCAACGCGCTCCTCCTGTCTTCCTGCCTAGCTGTGCCGCTCCGGACCTGCTGCCAGCCCGGCGTGCAGCCAGCCAGCGTCCGCCGACCCGGCTCCTGCTCAGCCGTGACAGCAGCGGCTGCCGCCGGAACCCGAACCTGGGCGTTTTCGCCGGCCGACGCTGGCTGCGGCGGCGCAGGCCGAACATCGCCGGGCGGTGCGCCAGCGCCGGCCCGCGGCCGGACCCGCCCAGCATCATTGCGCGCCCCTTGCCCAGCCGAAGCCTCGGCGCCGCCGCGTGCTGGCGCCGGATGGACCGGAACGCGTGCTGATCCAGCGCGCCGCCGGATCCCACGCCGAAGGTGAGCGCAGATATCCGGATCCGGTCCGACCTGCGCCGGAAGCGCGGCGCCGAGGCTGGACGATGGCTCGCTGGCGCCTTGTCGGTGGCGAAGCGCAGTTTGGGAACCGACGCCGCCCGGCTGCCCGCTGGATGCATCCGGCCGGCAGCTGACCCGGCTAGTACGCCCGCGCTGGCGGTCATTGAGCTGCCGAGCCGCCGTCCTACCGTGGCATCACGCCGGCGCCCGCTGAACTTGATGGAAGTGCGGCCAGCTGGCCGCGACGGCCCGAGCGACGGCTGGGCAGCCGCCGAGCCGCCACGGGTCCCAGGGTGGGGCCGGAATTCCCGTCTCGCACCGGCCAGCAGGCCAGGGTGGGGTCTGGCCGACCACGAATGTCCGGTCCGGCTGGCACCGATCGCGTTCCCGATCGCTGCGTCGCCGCGCCGCCGGGCGGCCAGCCGCAAGTTCACCGGGGCGGGCGGCCTGGCTCGCGGGTGCGCGAGGCCCGACGCGGATCCGGCTACGCCGCTGGCGTGGTGCAGCCGCGGCACATGGCGCGCGGACGATGCCGCGCCGAGCTGTCGCCGGGTCGCGTGACCCACCCAGCCGTCGCCGTGGCGCGCGGCGGCGTGCGCGATACGGGGCTGATGGGTCCGGGCTGCGCGCTTGCCCCGGCCCCGCTGTGCTCGCGCACCTGCCTGTGCGCCCGCGTAGGTCAGCGTGCCCGCTGCCTCTGGCTGGCCGGACGGGATCCGGTCCAGCAGGGAGGTCAGCAGGACCACGGCGGACAGGACGAACGGGCCTAGCAGCAGGTCATAGCCGATCGTTGCCGGTAGCACCTGCCGGACCTGCGCCAGCGTCACCTGGGCGGGCTCGAGCACGAGCCCGACCGCCGCGATGAGCGCCTCGCCGGTCGCCACCACCAGGCTCAGCAGCAGCACCGAGAGGATCGCGGAGCGCGCCACCGACCGGCTGGCCCGCCCGGCCGCCCAGCCAGCCAGGCAGAACACCAGGGCATACTGGCCGATCAGCTGGCTCGCCGGGGGCGCGATGTCGATGCACAATCCGGCCGCGAAACCCGCCACCATGCCGTACATCGGCCCCTGTCTAAGCGCCAGCGCGACCACCGCTACCAGCACTAGGTCAGGTACGCCGCCACCTGGCAGCCGAAGCCCGTTAAGCACCGTGAGCTGGACGACCACCGCTACCGCGAGCAGGCAGGCGGCGAGCAATGCGTTGCGCATATCAGCCCCTCGCGCCCGGGCTCGCCGAGGAGGTCGGGCTCGGTCCGGGCCGGGCCCGCACGGTGATCGTCACGGTCGGGGCTGGCCGCGGCAGCGGCGGCAGCACGGCGAAATGCGGGTTGCGCGCGGGCGACTGGATGACGACGCCGACGACGTTGAGGGCGGCGAAGTTCACGAACGGCCTGACCTCAGCGACTTCGGTGAGCGAACCCGCCTGGTTGAGCAGCTTGGTGATCACACCGACAGGGACGCCCGGCACGAACGGCCGGTCCTTCACCGACGCCGAGGTAACGAGTTCGGCGCCGGGCTTAAGCCGCGCCGCTGAGCTGAGCATCTGCAGGTGCAGCAACCCTGTGCCCGCGGTCCTGCCCGGCCCGCTGACGTAGCCCAGATCGCCGCTGGGCGCAAGCGCGACGCCGACAACTGCAGATGGATCAGTGGCAAGCAGCACCGTGGCTGTCGTCGCGGTCACTGATGTGAGCTGCCCGACCAGGCCCTGGCCATTCAGCACAGTCTCGTTTGCGCGGACACCGTCCCTGCTGCCGACGTCTAGCGTGACGGTCTGCTGATAGCCCTGGCCGACCGCGATCACGTTCGCCGCCACTATGCGGTACTGGCCCGCGCCGGCCACCAGCAGCAGCTTGTGCAGCTGGGCATACTCAGCCTTGCTCAGCTGCGCACCGCTGAGCTGGCCGCGCAGCTTTACGACCTCTTCCTGGAGTTTCTGCAGCTGGCTCGAGGACGATCCGGATCCGCCGAAGAATCTGGCCACCGAACTCGCCGCGTGCTCGGCTCCGCCGAACACCGAACCGCCCGCCCTTCGCATGGCTCGCAGGACCGATGACGAGCCGTCGGCATAGTCAACCGCGATCAGCGATAGCGCAGCCACCAGCAGCACGATCAGGACAAAGCGGGTGCGCCGCGTGTCCCGCACTCCGATCACCTCGTCTGCCGCCCGTCACCTCGTCTGTTCCCGCGCTGGCCTGGTGCTGGGGCACGCGCCCCAGGACGGGCTAACGTCTGGCTTCGGGTACGAGGACCTGCTGCAGCGTGTCGAAGTCCTCGACGCACTTGCCGGTGCCAAGCGCCACCGAGTCCAGCGGGTTGTCGGCCAGGTGGATCGGCATGCCAGTCTCTTCGCGCAGCCGCTCGTCGAGCCCGCGTAGCAGCGCGCCGCCACCAGTCAGGGCGATGCCGCGGTCCATGACGTCACCGGCAAGTTCGGGCGGGCACTTGTCCAGTGTGGTCTTGACGGCGTCGATGATCACGCTCAGCGGTTCCTCGATGGCCCGCCGGATTTCCTCCGCGGAGATCACTATGGTCTTCGGCAGCCCGCTGACCAGATCCCGGCCGCGGATCTCAGCGTTCGGCTCGTCGTTCGACGGGTAGGCGGAACCCAGCGAGATCTTGATCTCCTCGGCCGTGCGCTCGCCCAGCATGAGCGAGTACTCCTTTTTGCCGAAAGTGATGATGGCCTGGTCGAGTTCGTCGCCGCCAACGCGGATGGACTGGGAGGTAACGATGCCCCCCAGCGAGATGACGGCGACCTCGGTGGTGCCGCCGCCGATGTCGACGACCATGTTGCCAGTGGGCTCATTGACCGGCAGGCCAGCGCCGATCGCTGCTGCCATCGGCTCCTCGATGATGTACACCCGCCGCGCGCCGGCCTGGTGCCCTGCCTCCTTCACGGCGCTCTGCTCGACGCCGGTGATTCCGCTCGGCACGGCCACGACGATCCGGGGCTTGGCGAGGTGAGTCCGCTTGTGCACCTTCTGGATGAAGTACCGGAGCATCCGCTCGGTGACGTCGAAGTCGGCGATGACGCCATCCTTGAGCGGGCGCACCGCGACGATGTTGCCCGGCGTCCGGCCGATCATTCGCTTGGCCTCGACGCCTACTGCGACGATCTGGCCAGTGTTCGTATTGAGCGCAACGACGGACGGCTCATTGAGGACAATCCCCCTGCCCCGCACGTACACGAGGGTGTTGGCGGTGCCAAGGTCGACGGCCATGTCCCGACCCAGAAACCCCATCGCGTTGCTCATAGAGAACGAGACCCTTCCAGCCAGATCTGCCAGGTATTTCCGTATTTTTTCGCACTGCCGCGGCTGGTGCTGCCGTTCGCGCCATCGTGCTGCAGCGAACCTGAACGGCGCATGCCTCGGCAGGAGAACAATTACCTACCGAGCTCACGCCGGCCCGCCTGAGCCCGGCGGACGACCCGTCCGGGACGTCCAACGCGCTAGCGCGACCGATAGTGCCAACGACGGACAAGCCGATTCGGCATTCCCCGTGATTGCCACCATCAGCGACCGGCTACATGCGCCCAGTAATGCCAAAGGCACGCTGCGTAGCCCGCGAATCCACAGCCTACATGTCGGTCCTGGGCGTCTTGCGCCGGGGCACGGCGGTTGGGACGCGCTTTCCCAACTAGTGACCTGCAGCGTGCTCAGCGCGATATCCGAGCCAGATTCCGGTTGCCCAGAGTACGGCGAATATGCCCCCGAGAAAAAACATGACGGGCACGATTGCGCCGAGTGCAACGACGTATCCCTGTAGCAAGGTGCCGGCCGCCAGCGTGAATCGTAGCCACCTGCGCGCCGTGGCTGACAGGATCACGGCCGCCACTGCGGCAATGCCGCCGGCCCATCCGGCCGACGACAGCGACAAGTGGTTGATCTGCACCGCCACCGGGATCGTCAGGCCGAGGACGATGGCCTCCATGGCCAGGACCGTCGCGCACAGTCTCCTCATGACGGCCGTGTCCTCAGTAGTCTTCCGCCGTCTGGCCCGCACTCGCGGCAAGCAGCGCGCGCGCGTCACCCGCAGTGATCACCGACCCGGTGATCAGCACTCCGGCGTTGCCCGGCCCCGCGCCCCCCGCTGCGTCAGCGTCGTCTGCCAGCGCGACGCCTATCTCGATCGCGTCATCGAGCCTGGTGGCCACGCTAACCCGGTCCGGGCCAAACGCCGCCACGGCTAGCTCACCGAGGTCCGCCGGCGGCATCGAACGCGGCGAGGAGTTGGCCGTGACCACGAGGTGGTTCACGACAGGCTCCAGTTCGTCCAGGATGCCCGTCACGTCCTTGTCTGCCGCGACCGCCAGAATGGCGATCAGCTCGGTGAAGGTGAACGCTTCAGTCAGAGCCGCCACCGACGCGGCCATCCCGGCCGGATTGTGCGCAGCGTCCACGACAACGACCGGGCTGCGCCGGATGATCTCCAGTCGTCCCGGCGAGCTCATAGTCGCGACGGCCCGCCGGACGATGGCGGAGTCCATTGCCGCGGGCTGCTCGTCCCCGTCACCCGGAGTTCGGGCAAATGCCTCTACGGCAGCGATGGCGCACGCCAGGTTGCCAGCCTGATACGCGCCGAACAGCGGCAGGTAAAGGTCCTCGTAGTCGCCGAGCAGGCCCCGCACCGACAGCTGCTGGCCGCCGACCGCGAGTTCGCGACTGAGCACGCCAAACTCGAGCCCTTCCCTCGCGACACTCGCGCCGACCTCGGCGGCCCGGCGCAGCAGCGCCTCTGCGGCATCCGGCGGCTGCTGGGCAAGTACGGCAACGGCGCCTGGCTTGATAATGCCGGCCTTGTCCGCGGCTATCTCCGCGACCGTACTGCCCAGGTACTTGGCGTGATCGATGGCCACCGGCGTCACGATGGCGACGGCGCCGTCGGCAACGTTGGTGTTGTCCCAGGTGCCGCCCATGCCGACCTCGAGTACGCAGACATCGACCGGCGCGTCGGCGAAGACCGCGAAGGCCATCCCGACCAGGACCTCAAAGAACGACAGCGGAACCTCGTGGGCAGCGTCGACCACGTCCAGGTAGGGCCGGATCTCCTCGTAGGCCGCCACGAACCGCTCGGCATCCAGCGGCTGGCCGTCGACGCAGATCCGCTCCCGTACCGACGACAAGTGCGGGCTGGTGAACAAGCCGGTCCGCAGTCCGCGCGCCCGCAGCAGCGCCTCGGTCATCCGCGAGGTAGAGGTCTTGCCGTTGGTGCCGGTGATGTGGATGACCGGGTAAGCCCGCTGCGGGTCGCCGAGTAGCGTCACCAGCGCGCGGATCCGGTCGAGCGACGGGCTGATCGAGTGCTCCGGCCGGCGCGCGAAGATCTCCTTCTCGATATCGCGCAGCATGGCTGCGTAGTTGTCGGTCATGAGCGATGTGCACCACTCGGCCGGCTGGCCGTCACGATTTCCGACTGTCGGTCGCTCATGCCGTTTCCTCCCCAGGCAGCGAGGCAAGCCTTTCGGTGAGGCTGCGTACCTCGTCCTGCGCGGTCGCCAGCCGGTCCCTGTTCTTCTGCACGATCGAGGCGGGCGCCCGCTCGACGAAAGACGGGCTGGCGAGTTTGCCCTCGGCCGCCTCGACGTCGGCTCGCGCGGCCGCAAGGTCCTTGGCCAGCCGCTTGCGCTCGGCCGCAATGTCGAGGCCCGCAGCAGTGTCCAGCAGGACTGTCACCCCCTCGGCCTGCACCGAGCCGGTGGGCGCAAAGCCTTGGCCGGGCTCGGTCAGCCGCAGCAGCGACCTGATGCGCGTCTGGTGCGCGGCGAGGACCGTCGAGCCGATACCGGACAACTCGGCGGGCACCTGCTGGCCGGGCCGGAGCCCCTGATCGGACCGGAACCTGCGAACCTCGGTCACCAGCCGCATCAGCGCGGAGATCTCTGCCTCCGCCGCCGGATCCTGGGGCAACTCGGGTCTCGCCTGGCGGCCGTCAGCCTGCTGCCCTGGCCAGCGGGCGATGACGACAGACTCGCCGCCGGTCAGCGCGGTCCACAGCTCCTCGGTGACGAAAGGGAGCAGCGGGTGAATCAGGCGGAGGAGACGGTCCAGAACCTCGCCGAGCACCCGCCGGGTCGCGGCCGCAGCGCCGGCGTCGGAGCTGGTGAGCGCGGCCTTGGACAGCTCGACATACCAGTCGCAGAATTCATCCCAAGCGAAGTGATAGAGCGCGTCGCACACCTTGGCGAACTCAAATTGCTCGAAAAGGGCATCCACTTCGGCGGTCACGGCCGCCAGCCGGGACAGGATCCAGCGGTCGGCAGGCGACAACTCGCTCGCGGGCGGCAGCTCTCCGCCTGCGACCGCCCCGTTCAATTGCGCGAATCTGGCGGCGTTCCAGAGCTTGTTGCAGAAGTTGCGGGAACCCGCGACCCACTCCTCGCTTAGAGCCACGTCACCGCCGGGCGAAGCACCGCGAGCAAGGGTGAACCTGGTCGCGTCGGCCCCGAACCGGTCAATCCAGTCGAGCGGATCGACGGTGTTGCCGCGCGACTTGGACATCTTCTTGCCGAACTGGTCGCGGACCAGGCCGTGCAGGGCGACCTGACGGAACGGAACGGCGCCGTCCGGGCCGGCCGGGCTCATCGCATACAGGCCGAACAGCATCATCCTGGCGACCCAGAAGAACAAGATGTCGTAGCCAGTGACAAGCACGCTGGTGGGATAGAAGGTCCGCAGATCGGGCGTGTCGTCGGGCCAACCGAGAGTGGAAAACGGCCACAGCGCCGACGAGAACCAGGTGTCCAGTACGTCGGGGTCCTGCTGCCAGCCGGGGCCTGCGGGCGGTTCCTCGTCCGGCCCGACGCAGACCGCCGCGCCGTCTGGCCCGTACCAGACCGGGATCCGGTGGCCCCACCACAGCTGCCGGCTGATGCACCAGTCGTGCATGTCATCGACCCAGTCGAAGTACCGCGCCGAGAGCTCCTGCGGGTGGATCCGTACCCGGCCGTCGCGCACAGCGTCACCCGCCGCCTTGGCCAGCGGCTCGACCTTGACGAACCACTGCAATGACAGCCGCGGCTCCACGGTGGTGCCGCACCGAGAGCAGTGCCCGACCGCGTGCACGTAAGGCCGGCGCTCGGCCACCACCCGGCCCTCGGCCCGCAGCGCCGCCAGCACAGCGGGGCGTGCTTCGAAGCGGTCCAGCTGCTGGAACGGACCGGGCGCGGTGATCACGCCGCGCTCGTCCATGATCACGAGGCTGGGCAGGTCATGCCGCCGGCCGATCTCGAAGTCGTCCGGGTCGTGTGCCGGGGTGACCTTCACCGCGCCGGTGCCGAAGTCCGGGTCCACATGCGGGTCAGCGACGACCGGAATGGACCGCCCGGTGAGCGGCAGCTGAATCTGCCGGCCCACCAGGTGCGCGTACCGCGGGTCATCTGGGTGCACCGCCACGGCAGTGTCGCCGAGCATCGTTTCGACCCTGGAGGTGGCGACTACGACCTGATCGTCGCCGTCGCCGTACCTGATGGAAACGAGCTCACCTTCGTCGTCGGAATGCTCGACCTCGATGTCCGACAGGGCGGTCAGGCAGCGCGGGCACCAGTTGATGATGCGCTCGGCGCGGTAGATCAGGCCGTCGTCGAATAGCTGCTTGAAAATGGTCTGCACGGCGCGGGACAGCCCCGCGTCCATGGTGAACCGCTCCCGGGTCCAGTCCACGCCGTCGCCCAGCCTGCGCATCTGACCCAGGATCCGGCCGCCCGACTCGGCTTTCCACTGCCAGACCCGCTCGATGAACGCCTCCCGGCCCAGGTCGTGCCGGGACAGACCTTCGCTTGCTAGTTCGCGTTCGACCACGTTCTGGGTCGCTATGCCCGCATGGTCCATGCCCGGCAGCCACAGCGCGTTGTAACCCTGCATCCGCCGCCGCCGCACCAGTGCGTCGATCAGCGTGTGGTCGAGGGCATGGCCGATATGCAGCGAGCCGGTCACGTTCGGTGGCGGGATCACGATGCAGAACGAGGGAGCCGCGCTGTCGGCATCGGCCGTGAAGTAGCCAGCCTTAACCCACTGCTCGTACCGGCGGGCCTCGACCTCGCCAGGGCTGTACTGAGCAGGCAACTGAGCTGGATCGGTGACAGTCACGTCAGCAGAGTCTAGTGCTGACGCTCGCACTACCCGGACGCTGGCGGCCGCCCGGGCTACGGAGGGCTAGGCGGACTTCTCGCGCGGCGGACGGCGGTCTACGTCGCGTCGCGGCACCAGGGTCGGCAGCACGTTTTCCAGCACGACCTCGGCGCTGATCACGACCTTCTCAACGTCCTTGCGGCTCGGCACCTCGTACATGACCGAGAGCAGGACCTCTTCGAGGATGGCCCGCAGGCCACGCGCGCCGGTACCGCGCAGGATTGCCTGGTCCGCGACGGCTTCGAGGGCGTCCTCGGTGAACTCCAGGTCGACCCCGTCCAGTTCGAACAGGCGCCGGTACTGGCGGACCAGTGCGTTGCGGGGTTCGGTGAGGATCCTGATCAGCGCTTCGCGGTCCAGATTGTGCACGCTGGTGATGACCGGCAGCCGGCCGACGAACTCGGGGATCATGCCGAACTTCAGCAGATCCTCGGGCATCACGTCGGCGAACCGGTCAGCGACGGTCTTGTCGGTCTTGACGCGCAGGACTGCGCCGAAGCCCATGCCACTCTTGCCGACTCGTTGCTCGATGATCTTCTCCAGACCCGCGAACGCCCCGCCGCAGATGAACAGCACGTTGGTTGTGTCGATCTGGATGAACTCCTGGTGCGGGTGCTTGCGGCCACCCTGCGGCGGCACCGAAGCGGTGGTGCCCTCCAGGATCTTCAGCAGGGCCTGCTGGACACCTTCGCCGGACACGTCCCTGGTGATCGACGGGTTCTCGCTCTTGCGGGCGATCTTGTCGATCTCGTCGATGTAGATGATGCCCGTTTCGGCCTTCTTGACGTCGTAGTCGGCCGCCTGGATGAGCTTGAGCAGGATGTTCTCGACGTCCTCGCCGACGTACCCGGCCTCGGTCAGTGCGGTCGCGTCGGCGATGGCGAACGGCACGTTCAGCAGCCTGGCCAGCGTCTGGGCCAGCAGCGTCTTGCCGGACCCGGTGGGGCCGAGCAGCAAGATATTGGACTTCGCCAGCTCAACGCCATCCTCGCCGGCCCGCTCGCCGCCGGATTGAATGCGCTTGTAGTGGTTGTAGACCGCGACAGACAGGCCTTTCTTGGCCTTTTCCTGCCCGATCACGTAGGAGTCGAGGAACTCGTAGATCTCCCTTGGCTTGGGCAGGCTGTCCCACTTGAGCTCAGCCGGCTCGGCCAGCTCTTCCTCGATGATCTCGTTGCAGAGGTCGATGCACTCATCGCAGATGTACACGCCTGGGCCGGCGATCAGCTTTTTGACCTGCTTCTGGCTCTTTCCGCAGAATGAGCACTTCAGCAGGTCACCGCCATCACCGATGCGTGCCACCCGGTTACTCCCTCTAGCCGCTGGCCGCTCGGGGCGACCAGGTTTGACTTAGTGCCGCTACCAGCGATCGTGGTGCCGGCCGGTTGCGACGGTCAGACCTGCCTTGCGAGTCATCGGACCCGTAGAACCTGACGGTACCGCGTTCACGGCCCCGACCGCGCCCTATGCCACATAGCGCCGGCGTGCCGCTCGTGCAGCCCAGCCACGTCCTGCTTAGGACGACCCTACCTCGCTCTTGCGCTTTAGCATCGTCAGAACTTCATCGACCATGCCGTACTCCTGAGCCTCCTGCGCGGTGAAGAACTTGTCCCGCTCGATGTCTTTGCGAACCCTGTCCTCGTCCTGTCCGGTGTGCCTGGCCAGAATCTGCTCCATGGCCTCGCGCATCCGCAGGATCTCCCTGGCCTGGATCTCCAGGTCGCTCGACTGCCCGTAGCCTTGCTCTACAGCTGGCTGGTGGATCAGGATCCGGGCGTTCGGCAGCGCGAACCGCTTGCCCTTGGTCCCGGCCGCAAGCAGCACCGCCGCCGCCGAGGCCGCCTGGCCGAGGCAGTAGGTGTGGATGTCCGGCTGGATGTACTGCATCGTGTCGTAGATAGCCATCATCGAGGTCATCGACCCGCCGGGCGAGTTGATGTAGATGAGGATGTCGCGGCCCGGGTCGATCGACTCGAGCGTGATCAGCTGAGCCATCACGTCGTTGGCCGAAGCGTCGTCGATCTGCACGCCCAGGAAGATGATCCGCTCCTCGAACAGCTTGTTGTACGGGTTCATCTCCTTGACGCCATAGGACGTCCGCTCGACGAACGAGGGCAGCACGTACCGCGCCTGCTCAACGCCTCGTGCCCCGTCATAACTGGAGAGTCCGTTTCGCGCGCTCACTGTCCGCCCTCCTGGGTCTGCGCTGCGTGCCTGGAGAATCCGTGCCTGCTCGATCCGGCTCATGTCACTACGCCCGCCGCGGTGATCTCTGTCGCGCTCTGCACCACGTGGTCAACAATCCCGTAGTCGCGCGCCTCCTCCGCGGTGAACCAGCGGTCCCGGTCGGAGTCGGCCTCGATCTGCTCGATCGGCTTGCCGGTATGCGACGCGATCCGCTCAGCCATCAGCCGCTTGATGTAGAGGCTCTGCTCGGCCTGAATCCTGATGTCGGTGGCTGTGCCGCCGATCCCCCCATGGGGCTGGTGCATCAGGATGGCCGCGTGCGGCATCGCGTATCGCTTACCGTTGGCGCCGGCGCAGAGCAGGAACTGGCCCATTGAAGCCGCCATGCCCATCGCGTAAGTCGCGACGTCATTTGGCACGTACTGCATGACGTCATAAATCGCCATTCCGGCATAAACCGAACCGCCGGGCGAGTTGATGAACAGGCTGATATCGCGCTTGTCATCCTCGGCCGCCAGCAGGATCAGTTCGGCGCAGATGCGGTTCGCCAGATCGTCGTCGACCTGCTGGCCGAGGAAGATGATCCGGTGCCGGAGCAGGCGCTGGAACAGCATCTCGCTCAGCGGCTGTACCGGGGACTCTCCGGCCCTCGCCAGCAAGCGGGCGAGCTGCTGCTGGTCGTCGGGAGGCGTGCTCACTATGACCTCCTGCTGTGGTCGTTTGGCTGTCGTTAGCCTGCGCCTGTCGTTGACTGTGACGATAACGCGCTGACCGGAGCGGCTAAGCCGCCGATCCCCGCTGTTCGCTTACGGCGCAGGCTGGCGGGCCATTTTCCGCTCCTGGCGGTATCTTCGCGGACCGCGATAAGGCCGGGTAACGCGATCTTGCTGGCGTCGGTCAGCTCTCGTCGTCCATGGACTCGTCGTCCGCGGACTCGTCGCCGACTTCGCTATCCTCGGGTTCGCTGTCCTCGAGCTCGCTGTCCTCGAGCTCGCTGTCCTCGAGCTCGCCGTCCTCGATCTCGCCGTCATCCGCTAGGGCACCCTCCTCGGCGCTGACGTAGACCGGCCGGCCTGCCTCGTCGACGATCCTGGCCCGCTCGGCCAGCAGCGTCAGGGCATTGGACCGCAGCACATCGGCTGCGACGGCACCGAGCTGGCCGTTGTCGCTCAGCTGCTGCGCCAGGCGATCCGGCTGTACCCCCATCCGGTAGGCCTGCTCGGTCACGAACGCGCTCAGCTGCTCGGCCGATACCTGCAGGTCCTCCTGCGTGGCCAGCTTGTCCAGAATGAATCCGGCTTTGACCGAGCGCGCGGCGTCGGCGGCGAAGTCCTGCTCCAGCTTGGCGGCTGTCAGGTCGCTGCTCTCGAGGTATGCCTGGAATGTCAGGCCGGCCCGCTCAAGCTGGTCGTTCAGGCTGGTTCTGCGATGCTCGACCTCGGCCTCGACGACGCGCTCCGGCAGCGGGATCTCCAGCTGGTCGATAAGCGTCTCCAGCAGCCGCTCCCTGGCCTGGCCAGCCTGACCAGCCTTGCGCATGGCCGACAGCTGCTGCCGGGTGGACGCCCGGAGCTCGCCGACGGTGTCGAACTCACTGGCTGACTGGGCGAATTCATCGTCGAGCTGCGGCAGCTCCTTGACCTTGACCGAATTCACGGTAACGAGTACTTCCGCGGCCAGCCCGGCCTGCTTGCCGCCGGCCAGCGTCGCGGTGAAGGTCTTCGCCTCCCCCGCCGTCATGCCCTGCAAAGCCTCGTCCAGGCCATCCAGCATCGACTCGGTGCCCACCTGGTAGGAAACGCCGGTCGCCTGCGCATCCTCGACCGCCTCACCATCCACCGAGGCGGCCAGATCGATTGAGACGAAGTCCCCATCCCGGACCGGCCGGTCCACCGTCTTCAGCGACGCGAACCGCTCGCGCAGCTCGCCGAGGTACTCCTCGACCTGGTCGGGCGAGACCTCGGCGTTGTCCACGGTCACCGATAGGGTGTCCAAGTCGGGCAGCTCGAAGTTCGGCCGGACATCGACTTCGGCCGTGAAGGCTAGCTCCTTCCCGTCGTCCAGCTTGGTGATTTCGAGGTCCGGCTGGCCGAGCGGATGGACCTCATGCTCTGCCACCGCCTTGCTGTAGAGCTGCGGGACGGCCTCGTTGACCGCTTGCTCCAGCACCGC
Organism: uncultured Actinomycetota bacterium; assembly: GCA_963787665.1. Lineage (GTDB taxonomy): Bacteria > Actinomycetota > Actinomycetes > Streptosporangiales > Streptosporangiaceae > JAJYUU01. The sequence goes on along the minus strand of CAWBDZ010000009.1, from coordinate 313,676 downwards.
CCCGCGGCCGAATCGCTGGTCGATGACGCGCGGCGGCACCCGGCCCGGCCGGAAGCCCGGAACCTTGACCTGGCGCGCCACCTCCCGGTAAGCCTGGTCGAGGTTCGGCTTGAGCTCCTCGAAGGGAACTTCGATGGTCAGCTTGACCCTGGTCGGGCTCAGCTCTTCGACGTCGGTCTTCACCTGGCGGTCGCTTCCTGAGAACGGGTGTCATGCCGCGCGGCCAGCGTCCGTCCGAATTCGGAAGCGTGCGCTGGCCCTGGCTAGTCACTTGCGGCTACTGGGCGCCAAGTCTAGGACAGGCACAAGGTGTTCACCCGCGACGGGTGATGATCACGGGAACTCGCAGGCCGCACTATGACGCGATAGGAGCACCCCGGGGAAATGCCCGGGGCGCGGGTCTAAGCCGCGCCGTTCGCGGCCCACAGGCCCAGCGGGAAGTCGACTCTCCAGGAGGCGAGTATGACCGAACCAGGGGCGAGCCCGACGAACCCCGCCGACCAGCCAGGCGGGATGATGCCGGCCGGCAGCGCGCAGTCCGCCGCGACCGAAACCCGCACCGCCACCGGTCAGGCAACGGTGCCCCAGCAGATGGGCCAGCGCTCAGCCGGTGACACCATGACCGGGACCGAGACCGAAACTGAGCGAACCCAGTACCCCTACGGCACTGGCGCCAACATCATCTCCGCATCGGCCGGGCACGCCTGGCCAGTCGTCCTGTTCGGCGCACTGGCCATGATCGCAGTGGGAGTCCTGCTGCTGGTATGGCCAAATGCCTCACTGAACGTGGTGGCAGTTCTCATTGGCGCGGCTATCGTCGCGTCGGGAGTGGTCAGGCTGTACGAGGGGTTCACGGCCCGGGCTGAAAGCGGCGGCATGCGAGCCGCGTATGTCGTCATCGGGCTGCTAGCCGTGATCGTCGGTATCTACTGCATCCGCAATCACGCGCTCACGCTATTCCTGGTCGCGTTCGTGACCGGTGTGTACTTCATCATGCATGGCATCTCCGACATCGGCGTCGCGATCTCGGCCCGGATTCCAGGCCGTGGCCTGCGCGGTGTGCTCGGCATATTCAGCATCGGGGCAGGCATCATCATGGTGGTCTGGCCGGCCATCACGCTGGTGATCCTCTTCACCCTCGTCGCCGCGTGGCTGCTGTTCTATGGCGTCGTCCTCGGCGTGCTGGCTTTCCAGCTTCGCAGGGCCGCCAAGGGCACCGCCAGCCAGCGGCAAGGCGCACCGGTGCTAGCAACCCAGTAGTAGGTAGTGGCCGCAGACGGCGGTAGCAGCCGCTGCGAAGAGATGGCTCCGCCCGGCAGCACGGCCGGACGGAGCCATCTGCGTGTCTGGCGAGTCGCCGTAACAGCAGCTCGAGCCGACGGCCCTGGGCGATGGCCTGGCGCCGGTTGACTACGCCGAGCTTTCGGTAAACGGAGCTGAGATGGGTCTTGATCGTGTTGATCGACAGGAAGAGCGATTCCGCTATCTCCTGATTCGTCATGTGCGACGGCAGGAACCGGAGCACCGCCAGCTCACTCTCGGTCAGTGCCGTACTGGACATTGGCGCGGCCCGGTGCGTCGTTCTGCCGTCGAACCGGTCGAGAATGCGACCCGCGAACGCCGCGCACCGGCTGGCTGGCGAGATAAGCACGGTAAGGGCGGACCGGACAGCCGGCCCGGCGGCGACGAACGCGCCGGATGCGTCGTCCGGCTCGGCCAGCGCTAGCGCTTCCTCCAGGAGTTCGACGGCGTCGGTGGCCTGGCCTAGTCGGCGGTGCGCCACGGCGGCGGTCAGCAGCGCCCCAATCCGGTCGGCGATCGAGCAAGTGCCGACCGGGTCCGCCAGCAGCGGTTTCATCAGGCTCAGCGCTGCCTTGTCGTCCTCGGCTGCGATCAGGAATCTGGCCCGGCAGATCGTCGGAGCAGCGGACCGCGCTGCAGCGGCGGGCGTGCCGGTCAGACCAGCGAGCGTGGCGCGGGCGCGTTCCCTCTCCCCGGCGGCCAGACTGATCTCGGCATCAAGCACCGCGATAGCCTGGCCAACGCCTTGCCCGCTGCTGCCAGCTAGCCCGGCGGCCGCATCGGTTAGCCATCTGACCAGCCCCCGCGCACCCGCGAAGTTGCCGTCCGTAATCGCCAGCCTGGCCCGCTGGATCCCGCTGAGCACCGCGATGGAAGGCTCGCCGGCGGGCCGCGGCGGCCCGGCCGCGAGGTCCGCCTCATCCAGCTGCGCGCCCGCGGCGGCCGGCTCGTCGCGGGCCAGGCTTACCAGCGCGGCCGCAAGGGCGAGTACGGGCGCCAATTCGCTGTCACGGCCGTGCGGCCCGTCGATGACGCTCGCGTAAAGCCTGGTCGCCGCCGCCAGATCGCCGTATAGCGCGCATGCGACCGACTCCCAGGATCGGGCCCGTTCCCGCAGGAAGTGGACGCCGCCAGCCGACAGCTGCGAACCTGCGTGCAGCAGGGCAGACCTGGCCTGCTGGCCGTCGAGGTCGCGCAGTGCCGCGAAACCGATGGCCAGCCAGAGCATCCCGAGGGCGCGGTGTCCCGGCACGCCGCCGGAATCGTCATGCGCGCCGCTGCCTAGTGACCACATCTGATCCAGCCAGCCCGGATCGGCATCGTCAATCCCGGCCTGGTACAGCGTGCGCAGCGCGGCCAGCCACAGCGCGGTCGTCTTCTCGTCGGCGTCAGCCAGGCCTTGCAGCCCATTCTGCGCGCTCTCCAAGTGCGGCAGCGCCCCATCGGCGTCGCCTTGCCACAGCCTGGACGCGGCCATCGCGACAGCCAACCCGACGTCGGTTCCTAGCCGGTCGGGCGGGAATCCGGAAAGCACTTGCTCCAGTTGCGGTCCTTCTGCGGACAGCATGACCACCGGTCCGGCGTCGCGCAGTACCTCGGCAACGAAATCCCAGTCGCCGATGGCGGCCGCAGCCTGCACCGCGGGCAGCACTTCGCCCTGGTCAGCATGCCAGCGGGCCACCCGGCGCTGCAGGCCGGGAAGTTCCTCCGGCAGCTCGCGCCGCAGCGCCGCAGCCAGTACCTCTCTGAGCATGGGGTGATAGCGAAACAGCCCAGCCTCCGGGCTGATCGCCTGCACTAGGCCGTTGTCCCTGCTCAGCTGCTCCAGCACCCGCTCAGCGGATGGGTTCCCGGTCAATTCGCGGGCCAGGTCGGCCGGGAGCTCCTCGGTCAGGCTGGTGCGCAGCAGAAAAGCCCTGGTTTGCGAGCCAGGCCTGCCAAGCACCTCATCCTCGATGTAATCAGCGAGCATGATCTGCCCGTCGGCCTCGCTGGTTCCGGCACCCAGGACGGCAAGACGCAGCCCGGCCATCCACCCCTCGGTCCGCCGCAACACCCCGGCATACTCGGCCATGCTGAACGGCGCGTTCAGCATCGACAGGTAAGCGGACGTCTCCTCGTCCGTGCACGCGAGGTCGGCGGCGCTGATACCGGCAAGTTCGCCGGCCACCCGCAGTCGCGCCAGCGGCAGGCCCGCCGCATGGCGGCCGACCAGCAGTATCCGCAGCCCGGGCGGGGCGTGCCGGATCAGGTCGTCCAGGCCGGCCAGCGCCTTGCTGCCGGCCAGCACGTGCAGGTCATCGAGTACGAGCACAACCGGATCGGCGGCGGTCCCGGCAATTGCCGATACTCGCTGCGCTATGTCCGACGGCCCATCCCCCGCTGCGACCACGGTGGCTGCCATCGTCCGCTCGGCCTCGGCGACCACCGCCTCAGCCACCGCAGCCTCAGCCACCGCAGCGTCAGCAACCGTAGGGTCAGCAACCGCAGGGTCGGCGAGGCCGGTCTCAGTGGCCCCCGCATCTCTGCGCACCTTCGCCTCGGCCGCGCCCGGCGGGATGGTGCCAGCCGGGGAGGAACCGGGCGGGATGGTGCCAGCCGGGAAGTTGCCGGGCGGAATGGCACCCACCGGCACGGCACCCGGCGCAGGGGCCGTAATCGCTCCTGCTCTGGCCAGGGCGGCCATGACGTAATGCCAGAACTGGCCGGGCTCGCGGTCGGCCGGGTCCAGCGTCAGCCAGGCCGTCCGCCGGCCACCCGCCTCCGACCTGGCCCACATCGCGGCGGCCACCGTCTTACCTGCCCCGGCCGGGCCGACGATGAGCGCGACCCGACGCGTGGCCGCCGCGTCGATGAGCTCGGTCACCCGGTCACGGCGCAACACGGCTAGGCCAGTCCGCGGAATCCGCAGCTTGTCCTCGAGCAGCGTGGCACCACGCTGCACGCTGCGCGCAGTGCTAGCGGCGCGCCGGCCCGATACGCGATGCTTTCGTGCGGCAGCAATCCCGCTTGCCGTCGTCGTCATTACCCCCCAGACATATGCCCCCGCGCCCCCGGTCCGGGCTCCGGTGCCCGGCACCCTCACCCGCCGGGGTGAAATTGCAGCTGAAACCCCGGTGCCTGGCATACCCGCGGGCGCGCGCGGCCAATCAGACGACCTGCTATGTGCCGGTTTGCTTGCGGCCCGCAACCAGCGTGCTCCCTTGCCGGATCACCCACGAAGGGTGATGCCCGCACGTGGCCTGCGTCCGTAGCGTCCGACGTAGAGCAACCCGGACAGCTGGTCGGGCGTGGGCCGGGGCTGCGCCGAATACGGGGCAGCCGCAATCCGCTACCCGGCCAGGTCAGAGGGGAGTGGCGAGATGAGCAGAGCACAGGATGGGTCTCCGGACACCCCGCAAGGGCCTCAGACCGGCCAAGGCGCGTCCAGCACCGGCACGACGGCGGGCGCTGCCGCGACGGGCGCGACCGGAGACACCATGACGAGCACGGGACGGGGCATGCACGCGCGTGAGCCGACTTCGGACTATGCCCGCGGCGCCGGGGCGCCAGCCGAGTACGGACGAGGCGCGGCACCGTCCGGCTACGAGGCCGACACTGCAGACGGTGCGGCGGGCGGCACCTTCCTGATCCTGGCCGGCCTGGTCACCTTCTTCGCGGGCCTGACTGCCGTCGTCAGGGTGCACTACTTCCACACGGTGACGTCGGTCTACCCCTATGCCTGGAGCGTCAAGGGCTGGGGCTGGGCGATCCTCATACTCGGCGCTGTGATGTTCGCCGTAGGCGCCTGCGCCCTGCTCGGCATGAGCTGGGCGAAGCCGGTAGGCGTCTTCGTAGCGGTACTCGCCGTCATCGGTGCCTTCATGTGGCTGGTGTACTCGCCGTTCTGGGGCATCATCCTGCTGGCCCTGAGCACGCTCGCTATCTGGGGCCTGCTTCGTACTCAGCGGGTGTAGCCCGCTGCGGCACGAGCCCCGGCCGGGTGACGACCCGGTCGGGGCTCGGTTACGCCCGGCACCCGGTCACGTCCGGCGCTCGGTCACGTCCGGCGCTCATCAGGCGCGATGGCGTGGCCCGTCAGACTGTCCGCCCGCGGACGCTTGCGCGCGCTTATTCGCCCTGGACCGCACCATGCCGGAGATCAGGCCAACGGCCGTGCCGAGGAACACCAGGTTGAAGATGATCTGGACGGTGACCGCGGCACGTGCCAGTTGGCCGGCCGCATGCACGTCGCCGAATCCGACGGTCGACACCGTGCTCACGTTGAAATAAAGCGCGTCGGTCTTGCTGTGCAGGCCGACGAACTGGCCTCGCAGTTCCGCGACGGTCCGGTCAGCGTAGGAGAAGAACAGCACGGTCAGGCAGAGCAGCAGGATCAGCCCGCGCACCCGGGCAGCCTCGCCAGCGCGCAGGAGCCGCCGGAGCGCCACCAGGATCAGGCTGGCGAGCACCGCGATGCCGCACCAGAAAACGATCTCCCAGACCTCTTTATTAATCACTGAGGGCACGGGCAGGAAGAAATAACCCGCTGTCAGCGCCGCGATGAGCAGTACAGACACTGCTGCGTCCCGTACCTGCTTGGGCATCCCGGTCACCGCGTGCCCTGGCCCGGATGGCCGCGGGCCGGATCGAGGCCAAGCACCTTGATGACCTCCGCGGTGACCTGGCCCACCGGGCGGTGGCCGACCGCTATGTTGTGCACGCGCTCGTCCGGACCGGGCACTTCCAGGTCGGCATACTGGCTCCCAAGCAGCGGCTCATGGAAGAAATGACCGGTCCTTGTCGCGAGCCGCGCCTCATCCTCGGCGCGGCTGATGATCAGGAACACCATCTTCGCCTCGTCTCGGCCGGACAGTAGTTCGTCGCGGTAGCGGCGCTTAATCGCCGAACAGGCCAGCACGGCTGACTGGCCACTGCTGATGATGTCATCCATCCACGCGCAGATCGCGGCCAGCCAGGGCTGTCGGTCGGCGTCTGTGAGCGGCAGGCCCGCCCGCATCTTGGCCACGTTGGCAGCCGGGTGGAAGGAGTCGCCATCGGCGAAAATCCAGCCAAGCCGTCCGGCCAGCTGCTGGCCGACGGTGGTCTTCCCGCTGCCGGCCACGCCGGCTACCACCACGATCATCGCAGGTGAGCCTAACGTGCCACTCTTAGCTGTCGGGGGGTGGTCGGGTGTCGTGGGGCAGCCGGGGGGTGTCCCCGGCTGTCAGGGTGAAGGAGCAACTACATGTCGAATGACGAAGTTGATGCACTGGTGATATTCGGGGCGACTGGCGACCTGGCAAAGCTGGAGACGTTCCCCGCTCTGGTGGGCCTGGTGCAACGTGGCGTCCTAAACGTCCCGGTCGTAGGGGTGGCAAACAGTGGCTGGGGGCTAGACCAGTTCCGCGACTACGCGGTGGCCTCGCTCAAGTTGAACAACATGGACGCGAACAGCCCGGCTGCGGCGAGGATGCTGAGCCTGCTGCGCTATGTCGACGGCGACCTCGATGACCCCAGCACTTACGACGCGATGTCCAAGGCCATGGGCGGCGGCGAGCGCGTCCTGTATTACCTGGAAGTGCCCCCATCCCTGTTCGGCCGCATCGCCGAGGGCATCGCTGCGGCCGGCCGGGCCGCGAACGCGCGGGTCATGGTAGAGAAGCCGTTCGGCACCGATCTGCCCAGCGCGCAGCAGCTCAACCTGATCATGCACAAGCACTTCCCCGAGGACTCGATCTACCGGGTCGACCACTGGCTAGGCCTTGAGCCGGTCGAGAATCTGCTGTTCGTCCGCTTCGCCAACTCGATCGTGGAGCCGCTGCTGAACCGCAGTCACGTGGCCAGCATTCAGATCACTATGGCGGAGGCATTCGACGTCGCCGACCGCGGCAGCTTTTATGACAAGACCGGCGCTATTCGCGACGTGATCCAGAATCACATGCTCCAGGTGCTGGCGACAGTGCTGGCCGACGCGCCCGACGGCCGCGGCCTGGACACCTGGCGAGACGTAAAATCGCAGATCATCGGGGCGCTAAGCCCCCTGACTGCGGATACCACGGTGCGCGGCCAGTACGAGGGCTACCTTGACGTGCGGGGGGTGGCTCCCGGGACCAGCACCGAAACCTACGCGGCGATCAGGCTTGAGGCTCAGTCCTGGCGGTGGGCGGACGTGCCTATCCTGATCCGGGCCGGCAAGTGCCTGCCGCTAACCGCCACCGAGGTGGTTTTCCGGTTCCGCCGGCCACCGCATGACGTATTCCGCATCGGCGACCAGGCCGCATCGAACCAGCTGCGGGTCCGCATTTACCCCGATGACCAGGTGGGCGTCACAGTTGTCGGCAAGAAGCCGGGGCCGGACCTGACGCCGCAGCTGCGGGAGCTCGAGTACTCCGGGCAGCCCGCCGACCAGATGATGAGGCCCTATGACCGGCTCATCGGCGCGGCCCTGGCCGGAGAGCGTTACCTGTTCGCCCGGCAGGACACCGTCGAAGCCGCCTGGCGCGTGGTGCAGCCAGTGCTCGGGGATGTCGTTCCGGTCCAGCGCTACCCACAGGGCAGCTGGGGGCCAGGGCAGGCGGCCGCGCTGTTGCCGGCCGGCGAGGCCTGGCATGATCCGGCCGTCTGACCTGAGGACTTACATTTCGCCAGGACAGGTGGCAGGCAGCTCGCTGGTCGACGCCGGGGGCTGGTCCAACCCGGCGGCCAGCGTCGCCGTCGGCGCCGGATTGGCGATGGCGTCCGCTAGCTGGCTAACGAAAGCCCTGATGGTGGCACTGGCGACGCGATGCAAGATCGCCCGGTCGAGGCCAGCACCGGCTACCCCGAACGGCGGTCGGTAGACACCATCGAACCGCAGTTCTATCGCGTGGGCCTCCTTTGCCTGCGGGGTGAGGGTGATATCCGCGTCAAGCACCGGGAACAGGCCGCCGCCTGGCCCGATCGCCTTCCAGCGCAACGTCAGCAGCACCTGATCGCCGTGGCTGACCAGGTCCCGGAAGCTCACCTCGACAAGCCGGGACAGCACCGGGGGGGATCCGACCGGGCCGACCCTGAGCTTGCCAGCGACGCTTGGCTTGCCGGTGACACGGGACTTGCCAGCGACACTGGGCTTGCCGGTGACACTGGGCTTGCCGGTGACACTGGGCTTGCCGGTGACACTGGGCTTGCCAGTGATGCCGTCGGTGTAGGTCTGCTGCGCTGCGGCCATGAGCGTTTCGCCGCCTATGAGACTGGCGAGCCGGGCCCTGGCAACCTCAATACCGACCGGTAGGTTGACTACCTCGCGGACGAACATTGGCCCAGTGAACACCACCGCAGACGCTCGTAACAGGGGACCTAAGTCCTGATCAGAGAGCCCGGAAGTCGTGGACCGGGCCGTGTTGCCCAACGGAAACTGGGCATTAAGGCGTGCTTCGTGATTGGCTATCAGGAGACGGTGACACCGTCACGCTCCCTTCATGTTCCCTGGGTAGACCTGTCGCCTGGAACCCAGGGAAGACGCAACGCCCGCGAACCGCGATGGAGGACGCCGAGTGCCGAGGTCGACGCCAGGCGCGCATGCCATGACTTCCACCCGGAGCTATCCACCGGACCAGCCCGGCCGGAATCGCCGTGGCGGCCGACCAAAACGGCGCCGGAACTGGCTTCCGCACGTGCCACGGCGGCGGTGGTCGCGGATCACCTCGCTGATTGTCATCGCGTTCATGATCCCGGTTACCTGGTCCGTCGGCCACGCCCTAACGATGCCGGGGGGCGGGACGCTGTCCGAGCGGCTGGCCGAGTGGGCCCGCTCGCACGACCTTAACGCGCTGGTGACCTTCGGCGAATGGCTGACTTACTCGCCGCCGCATAAGGGCGGCAGGCCCGCCTTCGCGCTGACCGGGCCTAGTGCGGCCGCCGTGCGGGCGGCGGCCAATCATGGCAAGCACGATCACGTCGTGTCATACGGTCCGCCGCCGCGGCTGAAGTCCTTTGCCGGGGATCCGCTGCCGCACGAGGGCGTATGGCGCGTCCTGGGCACCGTGGACGGCAAGCCTGCCATGTATGGCACCGAGCTGCGGGCGAGCAGGATCTACTCGTCCTATGTGGCCGGGATCGTGTCGATGAACCAGAACCTGGTGAAGTTTTACCTGCACCCAGGCGCCGAGGACCCGGGGCCGGGGAACTGGAAGTCGCTGCCCTACATCGCGCCCAGCCGCCGGCGGGGCCTGCTCGCGACTTTCAACGGCGGGTTCCGGCTCAACGTCTCGGGCGGCGGCTTCTACCTGAACGGCGCGAGGTTCGGAACGCTGACTGCCGGTACGGCGTCGATCGTCTATTACTGCAATGGCCGGATGAACATCGGCGTCTGGGATAAGACGGTCCGGATGTCCCGGCAGGTGTGCGGAGTGCGCCAGAACCTGCGCCTGATCGTGTCCCATGGTCACGTGCCCGCCTCGGTCGACAACAACGTCACGACCGCCTGGGGCGCCACCCTGGGCGGCGGATACTACGTCTGGCGCTCGGGTATCGGCATCACCAAGGACGGCCACGTGATCTGGGTGTACGGTCCGGAACTGAACGTGCGCGAACTCGCCGAACTGCTGAAGCGGGCCGGTGCGGTCACCGCCATGCAGCTGGACATCAACCCGGACTGGATGTCGTTCATGTACTACCTGCACGACGAGAGCGCGCACCCGACGCCGGTCAACCTGCTGCAGAACCAACTGGAGCCGCCCAACCGTTACTACTCGCCAGCTAGCCGCGACTTCACCGCGGTCTACGCCCGATGACGACCCGCACCGAGGTCACCGGGGAGAACCGGCCGGTGCCAGCAGCTGCCGTGGTAGCGCCCGAAGCAGCCAGGCGGGCCGGGCTGGCGGGCCTGGTGGTCGCCGCGATCCAGTCCGCCCGGCCACGGCAGTGGCCGAAGAACCTGCTGGTCTTCGCCGCTCCGCTGGCTGGCGCGACGCTGGGCCGCAACGACGGCTTCGGCTACGCCCTGGTCGCGTTCGCCGCCTTCACCGCGGCGTCGGCGGCGGTGTACCTCGTCAACGACGTCATGGACGCCGAGCGCGATCGCAGCCACCCGACCAAGCGGCTGCGGCCGGTGGCGTCGGGCCGGCTCCCCCGCTCGCTGGCGCTAGGGCTGGCCGGCGCAAGCCTGGCCGCAGCCGTCGGGGCCAGCCTGGCGATCGGCGAGCCGATGCTGGCCGCGGTCATCGGCACTTACGTCGTGCTGTCGTTCCTGTATAGCCTCGGCCTGAAGCACGTGCCCTGGCTGGAGCTCTGCTTCGTGGCGTTCGGCTTCGTGCTGCGAGCGCTTGGCGGTGCGGTGGCGACGCACATCCCGCCGTCGGCATGGTTCCTCACCGTGTGCAGCCTCGGCGCCCTGATGGTCGCGATCGGGAAGCGGTACACCGAGCTATCGGTACTGGGCTCGGACGCGGCCGCGCACCGCCCGGTCATGCGCTGGTACCGGTTGCCGGTGCTGCGGGCCGGCCAGCGTACGGTCTCGGTGCTGATGCTGATCGCGTACCTGGCCTGGGCGTTGTCTGCTCGGGACGACTGGATGCGCGGCTGGCACATCGCCAGCGTGGCTCCGCTAGGGCTGGCCCTGATGCGCTTCGACAGGCTGACCGGACTGGCCGAAGGCCGCCCGGTCGAGGACCTGATCATCAGGGATCCGATGATGATCTGTTGCGAATTGACCTGGCTCGCCCTGTTCGCCATCGGCCTCTGAGGTGACCTCGCCTATCCCCGCGGCGGGGACGCGGGGTCACCAGCTGGCACCGGCACGTAAGCTCTGGCCATGCTGAGAACGCGCCGAGTGCTGCTACTCGGCGGCACCAGCGAGATCGGGCTGGCGATCCTGGCCGCCCTGAACTTGCCCGCCGATGCCGAAGTACTGCTGGCCGGGCGGGACGAGGCGCGGCTGGCAGTCGCCGCCAAGGAACTGCCCTGCCGCACCACGACGCTGAACTACGACGCCACCGACCTGGACGCGCATCAGGCGGTTGTCGACGCCGCATTCGGTTCTGGCCCCGTCGACTTGGTGATCTCAGCGGCAGGCGTGCTCATCGGGCAGGACGAGCTAGCCGCGAACCCGCGCCTGGCCGGCCAGCTGGTGGAGACCAACTTCACTGGCCACGTCACCACCGTGCTGGCGGCGGCAGCCCGGATGCAGGCCGCCGGGCACGGCACGATCGTCATCTTGTCGTCTGTCGCCGCGATCCGGCCGCGGCGGGCCAACTTCGTCTACGGCGCGGCCAAAGCCGGCCTGGACGCCTTCGGCCGCGGGCTCGCCGACTCGCTGCACGGCACCGGCGTGCGCGTGCTGCTCGTCCGACCCGGCTTCGTTACCGGCCGGATGACGGCGGGCATGACGCCAGCTCCGCTGGCGACCACGCCCGCCCAGGTCGGGACGGCAGTTGCAGCGGGGCTGGGCGGCCGCGCCGAGGTTGTCTGGGTGCCGCCGGCGCTGAGCGTGCTGGCCGCCGCGCTCAAGGTCGTGCCCCGACCGCTGTGGCGCCGCATGCGCAGGTAGGGGTTCCAGTGCGGTTGCTTGTCGCCGAGGATGACAACGGACTTCGCAGCGTCCTGGCTCGCGGACTGCGGGAGAACAACTACGTTGTCGACGCTGTCGCCGACGGTGACGAGGCACTCCGGTACCTGCGCAGCTACGAGTACGAGCTGGCGGTGCTGGACTGGCGGATGCCGGGCACCACGGGCCTGGAGGTACTGCGCTGGATACGCCGGCAGAAAATGCCAACCGCCGTGCTGATGCTGACTGCCCGGGACGCCCACGCGGACCGGGTCACCGGACTCGACGAGGGAGCTGACGACTACCTGGTCAAGCCCTTCGATTTCGGCGAGCTGCTGGCCCGGCTGCGGGCGCTGCAGCGCCGTCCGTCGGCCGTGCAGCAGTCTGAACTTGTGGTGGGCGACCTGCACTTCGACCCGGCAACCAGGCAGGTGCGGGTCGGCGGCCAGCGGCCCGAGCTGACCGCGACCGAGTTCGGCATCCTTGAACTGCTCGTGCGCAGATCACCCGCGGTCGTGGCGCGGCGATCCATCGCCGTGCATGTCTGGGATGACGAGGCTGACGCGATGGGCTCCAACACCATAGACGTGCACCTGGCACGGTTGCGGTCCAAGCTGGCCGGCGGCATGGTGCGGATCGAGACGGTCCGCGGCGTCGGCTACCGGATAGTCGGGCGGTAGCCGGCATGCGCCTGCCTCGGCTCCGGCCGCAGATCGCGCACGCCGCCAAGGTAGCGCTGGCAGCCGCCGTGCTCGTCGGAATCGTGTACGCGGCCTGCGTGACAGTGCTGGACCAAGTGGTCTCGGCGAAGCTCGTCGAGACTGTCGACGCCCGGCTGGCGGACCGGCTGTCCGATGCGCGGGAAACCGGACTGACCGGGGCCACGGCCGATGACGATGACGTCAGTACCACGCCGGTGTACCTGTGGCTGGTCACCGCGACGGGCTCAACGATCCCGGCCGGCCGATACGCCCCGGCGCTGCCGGGCAGCTTCCGGCCGGTAGCCGGACGCTCGGCGACTGTGCAGCTGGCCGGCGGACCGTTCCGGCTGTACGCGACGCGCGCGAACGGGCGGACCCTGGTTGCGGGCCAGAGCCTGGGGAGCGTCGACCACCTGATGGCCGTGCTGCGGGACGGCGAGACACTGGTCGCGCCCGTGCTGCTGCTGGCGATGTTCGCCGGGGCGCTGGCCGTCGGGGTGCAGGCGCTGGCACCGGTCGAGCAATCCCGCAGGCGTCAGCTCGAGTTCACCGCAGACGCCTCGCACGAGTTGCGTACCCCGCTGAGCGTGATCAGCGCCGAGACCAGCATCGCCCTCAGCGCACCCAGGAAGGCCGCGGAGTACCGCGCGGTGCTGAGCCGGATCGAGAGCGAGAGCGACCGGCTGCAGAAGATCCTCCAGGACATGCTCTGGCTGGCCCGGTTCGATTCGGCCCCGCCGCAGCCTGGGCACGAGCCGCTGGACCTCGCCACGATCGCGACTGGCTGCGCGGAGCGATTCCGCGCGGTTGCCGCTGCTCAGCAGTTTGAGATCGAGCTAGTGACCGGCGGCTGGGAGCCAGCCTGGATCACCGCGCCGCCGGAGTGGATCGACCGGCTGGTCGGAGTGCTGATTGATAACGCCTGCCGGTACGCAGGGGCGGGCGGCCGGGTCCGGATCGGCGTCGCCCCGCGCGGCAACCGGGTCAGCCTGATGGTGGAAGACAGCGGCCCGGGCATCGCGGCAGACCAGAGAGCGCGGCTTTTCGACCGGTTTCATCGGTCGACTGAGCAAGGCGGGAGCGCGGGCCTAGGCCTGGCGATCGCCGATTCGATCGTCCGCTCGACCGCGGGACAATGGCGTCTGCAGGATTCACCGCTCGGCGGTGCGCTGTTCGAGGTGTCCTGGCGGCGCATCGTAGTCCGCGAGCCGCACGGCGCCGCGCCTTCGCAGCTGACTCAGCCTGCGCAGGCGGCTCAGCCTGCCGCCGACGAGCGCACGGGCGGCTCGAGCCAGCCGATCGCGACGTAGGCGGTCACGACCGCCACGATTACCAGCGGCATCACGGCAATGCCGTCCGATGCTAGTAGCAACGAGGCGAGCAGCACCGCGGTCATCGGCAGCCTGAGCATGACCGTGACCATCGCGCCGATGCCCATTCCCATGGCCGCGACCAGCGGGAGCCCTGGCAGGTACGACAGCGCCGCTCCCGCCACGCCGCCGATGAAGATGGACGGGAAGATCGGGCCGCCGCGGAAACTGCTCAGCGAGACGCTGTACGCGACGGCCTTACAGGCCAGCAGCAGGATCAGCGCGCCAATGGCAAAGGTGGCGTGTTTGGCCACGAACGGGCCGATCTCGTTCTGCCCGGAGAACAGCACGTATTGCGTACCCTTCCCGGTGACCTGGCTGAACAGGACAGCGAGGCCGGCGACTGCCAGGCCGGCCAGCGGCGTGGCAATGAGCCGACGAGGCTGGACCCAGCTGCGCAGCAGTAGCGCGAAGCGCCGGATGCCGACCCCGACGACGGCGGCTGCCAGGCCGACTAGCAGCGCATAGCCGATCTCGGCCAGGTTGGGCCTGGTGAAGTGCGGCAGTCCGGGAATGGACAGCGAGAACGTCCCGAGACCGGTCCAGTGCCCGAGGCCGACCAAGACCAGCGCGCCGACGCCGGCCGCGAGCAGCCCAGGCACCAGGACCAGTTCCAATGTGGCGCCGCCGAGGCCGGCGGCCTCCATCAGGAGGAAGGCGCTGGTCAGCGGCGAGCCAATCAAGGTTGCGATGGCCGCGAAGCTGCCCGCGCTCGCGATGACGATCTTGGCCCGGTCCGCTCCCTCGCCGCGGGCGCGGCTGATCGCCCACGCGGCCAGGCCGCCGCCGAGCGCGATCAGCGGGGCTTCCGGTCCCAGCACCGCCCCGAACCCAAGGGTGGCTACCGCGGCCAGGAAGATGCCCGGCAGTTCTCTGGCGGACGCAACGCGGCCACCCGCGTGGAAGCCCTCAGCGGGTTCGTGGCCGCCAGTTCCCGGCAAGTACCTGATGATCAGCGCCACGAGCACTCCGGCAACCGCCAGCAGCGGGAACGGCCACCAGGCTGGAGCGTGACCCAGGCCCAGCCCGGACGGCAGACTCTGGTAGAGCCACTGCTGCAGTTTGTTGACCAGCACGAGGAAGAAGTAGGCAAAGGCGGACACCGGCACGCCAAGGAGCGCCGCTACCAGCAGTAGGCGCAGGTAATCGCGGCTGCGCAGCAGCTTGGCAGCCTCAGCAGGCGTGGTCAGCCCGATCCCCCCGCATAACGCAGCAAATGGCGGTCATCCGGACCTGACGGCTGACCATCCCCCGGTAATGGATTGCCCGTCGGCCGAGCTATTCACGCCTGATGCCGCGTAGTCGTGCGGCAGCGACGATAACGACCGTGCTGACAAGCCGCTATGTCGGATCGGTGTCGCGCCGGTTGATCAACTTGATCCGGCGACGGAGGTCGGTACGCGGCTCGTCGAGTGCTATCGCCGCGGCGGGAAGGGTGGGCCTCGGGCGGCGGGGCTCGCGGACACCTCCTTCGGGCGGCCGCGGCCGCGGCCGCCAGCGCCTTGGATAATCCCTAGCCCACCGGACCGGAGCACTGAGCGCGGTGCGGACGGCACTGCGGCGTTCCTGACCCATGCGTGCCATTGTCCACCCCGTCCACCGGGGTGGCACAGGCAAGACGGACTGTTTCTCGCTCGGCAAAGGCACGGCGGCGGCAGCCCAGAACTCTAACCAGGAAGGGGCGTCGTCGACCCCGGGACGACGGCCGCGTAGCCGGTGGCAGCTTCGAACGCGTGCGCTACCGCGAGCAAGTCCCAGTCGCCGCGGCGCCTGCCGACCAGCTGCAGGCCGACGGGCAGACCGCCGGCGGTGAAGCCGGCCTGGCACACTAATCGCGGGCAAGCCGGTGGCGGAGATCAAGTACGCCGACGCCATCCAGTCCACGTAGGTATCCAGCGGCCTGCCGTTGATCTCGTGCACCCAGTCCAGACTCACGTCAAACGGCGCCACCTGGCTGACCGGGCAGGCCAGTACGTCGAACCCGGCGAAGAAGGCAGAGATGCGGTCGGCCAGTCCGGTCCGCAGTGTCGTTGCGCGGATCAGATCGGCCACGGTGAGCTCGAGCCCGCGCTCGGTATTCCAGGCCACGTTGGCACCGAGCTGGCCCGGATGCTCGCGTAGCAGGTCGCCGAACGCGGCGGCATAGCGGAACGCCCGGAACGTGCGGAACGCCTCGTCCGCGCCGGACAGGTCGGGCGCCGCGTCGGTGACGGTGGCGCCCAGCTCCGCGAGCACGTGCCGGGCCGGCGCCAGCACGCTGATGACCTCGCGCTCGACTGGCAGGCCGAGATCCGCGCTCCAGGCGATCCGGATGCCGCGCAGGTCCGCCGACAACAGCGCTGGCAACTGCGCCGGGTCGGTCACCGTCGGCGGCGGCTGGTCGAGGGCAAGCGGCACGCGCGGGTCAGGACCCGACAGCACTGCCAGCAGCAGTGCCGCATCCGCAACCGTGCGCGCCATCGGCCCGGACACGCCAAGCTGATCCCCGACGTCGCCAACCGGCCAGCCCGGCACCCGGCCAGGCGACGGGCGCAGGCCCACCACGTTGCAGAAGCTGGCCGGGTTGCGCAATGACCCGCCCAGGTCACTGCCGTCCGCCAGGCAGATCTGGCGGGCAGCCAGCGCAGCCGCAGCCCCGCCACTGCTGCCGCCCGCGCTGCGGCCGGGATCGTAGGGGTTGCGGGTAGCCCCGAACACGGCGTTCACGGTGTGCGAACCTGCGCCGAACTCGGGCGTGTTGGTCTTGCCGAGGCTGATCGCGCCTGCCCGCGCCATCCGCTCAACCACCAGGTCATCACGGTCCGGCACGTGCGCGGCGAACAGCGGCGAACCGTAGGTTGTCCGGACCCCGGCCGTGTCGGCCAGGTCCTTGTGTGCCACCGGCAACCCGTGCAGCAGGCCGGCCTCGCCCCGGGCCAGCGCGCGATCAGCAGCAGCGGCCTTAACCAGGGCAGTGTCGAAAGTTGTGGTGATGATGGCGTTGATAGCCGGACCGAACGCCTCGATCCGCGCGATGTGAGCGGCGACGACCTCGCGCGCCGATACCTCCCGGCTGCGCAGCATCGCTGCTAGTTCGACGGCGGTGCGCATGCACAGGTCGGTCACCGGCTCTCCCCGCGTCGCATCTGAATGCCGTTACATCGTCGTAGGTCTTGCCCGCTATCGGCAACTCAGCAGACGCCCCACCTTTGGCGCGCCCGGATGACGCGGTCAGCACCTGGCACACCGCTAAGACGTGGCACGTGCGTGCCGTAGTCCCACGACTGACCCTGAGTTAGGGTGACGGCTGTGGACGATGCGTCCTTGCCGGTCCACGGCGCAGGCCCACCCGGATGACGGCTGCCCTGCTGGGTCATGTCGCTCGCGGCGGGCGATTCAGGCTGCGAAGGTCGGCGCTAGTGGCCAGCGCGTTCGGGGATCTCGACTTCGACCTGAGATATGCCGTCATCGAGGAGCCGCGGACGAAAGTTACCGTTCTCGCCGCGTGCCCGCGCCAGCTTCCTGCTTGAAGGTGGCACGCCGTGGAATCTAGCTTGCGCTACCACCTGAGCTGGGCGATCCTGTCGTAGTCGGCCGAGGTGTAGCCGGTCAGGCCCTCCGACAGCGCGAAGATCCACTCCGCCACCCCCAGCGACAACGCCAGCCGGCTGCAGCGCGCGCAGAAGTGCGGCTCTGCCAGCCGGATGGAGTCGTCTGCCTCGAGCCGCACGTAAATCAGTTTCGACCCCTGCAGCTGTCGCCAGCCATCGCCGTCCCGCGCCAGCGTGATCGCACGCTGCTCAGCATGGGTCCGGCATTGATCGTGGTGGCCAAGCTCGCCGAACTTGCAGTAGCAATGATCTTCGCCGGGATACGGTACGCCGTTCGTTCCCCAGGCCAGCAGGCTGCCGTCGCGCACCAGCACGGCGG
The DNA here is from genome assembly GCA_963787665.1 of uncultured Actinomycetota bacterium. Classification (GTDB taxonomy): domain Bacteria; phylum Actinomycetota; class Actinomycetes; order Streptosporangiales; family Streptosporangiaceae; genus JAJYUU01. The sequence continues at coordinate 295,890 of CAWBDZ010000009.1, read as the reverse complement.
CATGCCGGGTCCGGGCACGCGAGTCTTTTGCCAGCTCCGCGGCTCGCTCTGCCATCTGCTCGGCTATATGGCTGTCTTGGCGGTTCAATGGCCGGCGCTGTGGCGGCCCCGCGTGCTGCTCCGGTTGCACGCGCACCCCCTTCCACGCATTCCGGCGGCCAGCTCAGCGGGCGCTGCTGCCAGTCCGCGCAGACAGCGGCGTGACAAACAGGACATGCCAGTCCGCGGACAATAGGCCGGAAGCCCGAAGTGTACCGCGATGGCTATCCGCGGCATCGGTTAGCGGCAGTCCTCGCACAGGCCGAGCACGTCAAGACGATGGCTGTGAACCTGGAATCCCTCGGCGTCGGTCAGCTTTGCTATAGCGCTCGCGACCTGCTGCTCCAGCTCCGCCGGGAGCGTGACGTCGGTGACCTTTCCGCAATGCACGCACAGCAGGTGATGGTGGTGCTCGGTGAGATCCTCGGCTAGCTCATACCGGGTGAATTCGTCGTTAGCCGCAACCCGCCGTACGAGTCCAGCCGCGTGCAGGTCAGTCAGGTGCCGGTACGCGGAACTACGTGGCAGCTCTGGCAGGCGCTCGGCGATGTCGCCGATGCTGACGGGATGGCCCGAGCTGACGAGCAGGTCGACGATGGCCCGCCGTCCCGACGTGTAACGCTGGTCGATCAAGCGCAGGCGGCGTTCAGCCACGCTGTGCATGTCCTCCGCCATCTCCTGGCCTGACATGGCCCTCCTCTGGCTAGCTGCCGGAAGGTAGCCGGACAGCCATCTAGCTAGTGCTCGTCGTAATGGTCGCCGTCGGCGGCGTGCCGGTGCCCGTCGTGTGCGTAGTCGACGTGGTCATCGTGGCTGACGGCCTCGTGCCCGCAGCCCGGCCCGTGGGCGTGAACGTGCCCTGGGTGGGCCAGATGGGGCAGCGGATGCTCGTCGTAGTGGTCGTCATGGGGCGCATGCGCATGGCCCTCATGAACGTAATCCACATGCCCCTGGCGCTCGACGCTGGCATGCCCGCAGCCCGGTCCGTGCTGGTGCTCATGGGCGGTATGTGCTTCGTGGCTGGTAGTCACGGCTCCTCCTTACTGTGGTGTACGGCATCAGCGACGATATGGGCCACGTGCTGGTCGGCCAGGGAGTAGAACGCTTCCCGGCCGCGACGCTCGACGGCCACCAAGCGGGCCCCACGCAGCACCCGCAGGTGCTGGGAGACCAACGGCTGGCTCATGCCGAGCCGCTCGACTAGCTCGTGCACGAACCGCGGCTGCTCGGCCAGCTCGACCACGATGGCCAGCCGGGCCGGGGCAGCAAGCACCTTCAGCAGCTCCCCCGCGGGCTCGAAGACCCTAGTCTGCGCTGACACCATCTCATATAAACACATGCCAATCTGTTTATGCAAACATCCGGAGGCTCGATGCATCAAGGAGTTGCATTGAGACTCAGTCTCAGACTATGTTCTGTTCATGAGCAACGTGACATCGCCTCAGCGCCTCCGTCGGCTCCCGGCACTGCGCGGCACGATGCTGCGCTGCACCGCGGCGCTCGGCGGTACCGTGGCTGTCGCGCTAGGGGCTGCCGCGTGCGGTACCAGCTTCGCCGGCTCGGCGCACGGCAGCTCCGTCATCAACGCTGTCGGCGCTGAGAACGAATACGCCAACGTACTGAGTCAGATCGGCGGCAAGTACGTGCACGTAACAGCGATCCTGGACGACCCCAACACCGATCCGCACACCTTCGAGGCGAGCCCGCAGGTGGCCCAGGAAATCAGCTCCGCGCAGCTGATCGTCCAGAACGGCGTCGGCTACGACAGCTGGATGAACCGGATCGAGTCAGCATCGCCGAACTCCTCGCGCAAGGTGATCGTGGTGCAGAACCTGCTGGGCTTGCCGGACAGCACTCCGAACCCGCACCTGTGGTACGACCCGAAAACGATGCCGACGGCTGCCACGGCGATGGCGGCGGGCCTGTCCGCGCTCCAGCCCGCTCACAAGGGCTACTTCGCGGCAAACCTGAAGAGATTCGACAACTCGCTGAGTCCCTGGCTGGCCGCCATCGCCGCGTTCAAGAGCCAGCACCCGGGAGTAACGGCGGCCACCACCGAACCGGTTGCTGATTACCTGCTAACCGCGATGGGGATCCGCAACCTGACTCCGTTCACCTTCCAGGCCGACATCATGAATGGCGTCGACCCGGCGCCGGAAGCGATCGCGCTGGAAGACGGCTTCTTCAGCCACCACAAGGTCAAGGTGTTTTGCTACAACCAGCAAGTGACCAGCTCGCTTACCGGTTCGGTGCGAGCTAATGCGCTCAGCAGCGGCGTGCCGGTGGTCGGCGTGTACGAGACCATGCCGACCGGATACGACTACCAGTCTTGGATGCTGGCCGAGGTGGACGCCATCGCCAAGGCGGTCACGAGCAAAGTGTCGACCCAGAAATTGGGATGATGAACGCCCAGGACAGCCGCGTCGCGCCGGAGATCCTCGGCGTTGACGAGGTCAGCGTCACCTTGTCGGGTCGTCAGATACTCGACCACGTGAGCCTTGCCATCCATGCTGGCGAGTTCACCGGGCTGATCGGGCCCAACGGGGCAGGCAAGACGACACTGCTGCGGGTCATCCTCGGGCTGCAGCGGCCCACCCACGGAAACGTCACTATCCTCGGCCGGCCGCGTGCCGCGCGCAGCCAGGCGATCGGTTATGTCCCGCAAAAAGTGCTGCTCGATCCGGACATGCCCATCCGAGCCAGGGACCTGGTCGCGTTGGGGCTAGACGGGCACCGGTACGGGATGCGGCTGCCGAACAGCGGCCGGGCCGAAGCGGTCAGGGCAATGCTGCACGCGGTAGACGCCGACCGGTTCGCTGACGCCCGGGTCGGGAACCTGTCCGGCGGCGAGCAGCAGCGCGTGCTGATCGCGCACGCGCTAATCAGCCGCCCAAGGCTGCTGCTGCTCGATGAGCCGCTGGCCAACCTGGACCTGCGCAGCGGCCAGGAGGTCATTTCTCTGCTCGCCCGGATCGCCAGCGAGCAGCAGATCGCCGTGCTGCTCTCGGCGCACGAAATGAATCCGCTGCTTCCGGTGATGGATCGCATCGTCTACCTGGCCAGCGGCCGGGCAGCCAGTGGACCTACCGACGAAGTCGTCACAACCGAGGTTCTCAGCAGGCTGTACGGGCACCGCGTCGACGTCCTGCACGTGCACGGTCGCGTTCTGGTGGTGGCCGAACCAGGAACCGGCGATGACCCGTCTGGCCGTGACGTCATGCCGGTCGCCGCCGACTCCCTCGAGGCTGGCTGATCAGTCGTGCACCAGCTCTACACCGTCGTATTCGAGCCGGGGTTCTTCGGCAGCCCGCAAGTCCACGTCGCGGTGACCATCGGCGGGATCGTCGCGGTCGTGTCCGCCATCGTCGGCGTGTTCACCGTCATGCGCGGCCAGTCCTTCGCTGGGCACGCGCTCGGCGACGTTTCCGCGGCCGGCGGATCCGGAGCGCTGCTCATCGGGCTCACCCCGATCGCCGGCTTCGTTGGCCTGGGCATCGCCGGCGCAGGCGTCATGGACGTGATCGGCGTCCAGCGGCTGCGCGGACGCGACATCGCGACCGGCATCGTGCTCGGCGCTGCCATCGGACTGTCGGCCCTGTTCCTCCACCTGAGCACCGTCACGACCGCCACGACGGGCGCTACCCAGCAGATTCTGTTCGGCTCGATCTTCAGCACTACCAGCGGCACGGTGCAGGTCGTCGTCCTGCTCGGCGTCCTCGCGGTGGCAAGCATCGCGGTCATCTGGCGTCCGCTGCTGCTGGCCACCGTCAGCCCTGACATCGCGGCGGCTCGTGGCATTCCGGTCCGGCTGGTCGGCGTGCTGTACATGCTGACGCTGGCTGTCGCCGTCGGCCTGTCGTCGCTGGCCATCGGCGCGATCTTGTCGACCGCGCTGCTGATCGGACCGGCCGCCGCGGCGCTCCGGCTGACCAAGAGGATGGCGGGGGCGGTCGCGGCGGCCTGCCTGATCGGCGTGTTGGCCACCTGGATCGGGGTCTTGCTCGCTTACGACAGTTACTACTGGGGATCGTCGCACCAAAATCTGCCGGTCAGCTTCTTCATAGTCGCCGTGGTGTTCGTCACCTACCTGGCATCGGGGATCCGGGTCCCGCGCGCCGTCGCCGGCCCGGCTGAGACGGCTGCCGCCCCGGCGCACAGCAAGGTCGGGGTCTGAGCATGTTCGCCAGCTTCATGATGAACGCGTGGACGACGGCCACCATCGTGGCGGTCGTAGCTGGCGTGGTGGGCTATTTCGTCGTGCTACGCGGCTCGGCGTTCCCCGCCCACGCGATTCCCAAGGGCGCATTCGCTGGTGCGGCCGGCGCCAGCCTGCTCGGGATCAACACACTGGTCGGGCTGGCTGTCTTCTCGGTGCTCGGAGCGCTCGGAATCGGCTCGATGGGCCGCCGGGGCCGGCGCGACGTCGTTACCGCCTTGGCTCTGGTGATGATGCTCGCGCTCGGCGCGGCGTTCCTGAGCCGGACAACGGAGTACGAGCCGCAGATTTACTCGCTGCTGTTCGGCGAGGTGCTCGGCGTGAGCGCCAACGAGATCCTGCCCACAGCGGCACTGGGCGTCGTGTGCATCGCCGCCGTCGCGGTGATCTACCGGCCGCTCATGCTGTCCTCGATCGTGCCCGAGATGGCCGAGGCCAAAGGCATCCGCGCATACCGCATCGAGATCTGCTTCCTGCTGATCGTCGCCCTCACGACGACTATGACGGTGCCTGTGGTCGGCGCGCTGCTGATCTTCAGCTTGATGATCGGCCCGCCAGCGGCCGCCCGGTGCCTGACCAGCAGGCCGGTTCTCGCGATGGTGCTGTCCGTCGTCATCGCCCTGCTAACGGTCTGGCTCGCTATCGCCGCGTCCTACCTCTACAACTGGCCCATCGGCTTCTTCGTTGGCGCGCTCGGCGCAGCGTCCTATGGCTTGGGCCGTGGCTGGGCCGCTTGGCGGCGAGTCGGAACCCGCCCGGTCGCTCCGGCCTAGGCTTGCCCGCCGTTCAGGATCGCCACCGCCCGCTCGAGTGCCGTATCGTCGCCGACGTTCCCGGGGAAGACGACGTACAGCACCCCAATGGCCAGCGGCGTCGCGTCGACGGGGCGGAATACCGAGACCATGCCGGGAAACAGTTGGCCTGCTACCTGCGCACGCCGGATGCCCAGGCCCCCCACCGCGACGTCGTGAGCGGTGATGCCGCCCTTGGCCAGGATCCAGGCGGGCTCGGCGACGAGCGCCTCGCGTACCGTCCGCGCCAGCGCGGCCGACACGGTGCGCGCGACCGCGAGGTTGCCCTCGGCGCTGCGACCGCGAACGACGACCCGGCTGGTGCGGAGCATGACATCCGATCGCCGCAGCGCCGCGGCGACCTGCCGCGCGGTTGCGGCCCGGACCTCATCGGCACCGGCCAGAATGGCGGGAACGTCGAGCTCAACTTCCGCAGCGCTTGCCCGCGCGCGGAGCCGGTCGAGCTGACGGCCAGTGCGGCTGACGTGGGAGCCGATCACGATCAGGCCGTGCCCGTCGCGCCGTCCGCCAGGCCAGAGTTCAGCACCGCGCAGCGGCGCCTTCGGCTCCATACCGGTCAGAGCGCGCACGAATGACGGCCCAGTACGGAACACGAACTCCTTGCCTGCGCGCTCGGCCAGCAGCGCGCCGTACGCCACCGTCTCCAGGTCGGAGTATTCAGTGGCGTTGACGACGACCCACTGGCCGTCCTGCGCCTCGGCGAGCAGTTCGCCGATCCGGCGCGCACCGCCGAGCCGGATGTCTGCGAGGCTAAGGCTGGCGACGTCGTCTCGGCTGATTACACCGTCACTCTTCTCTGCGACGAAGTCCCGCAGGTCCGACGCGACGTAATCGAATGCTGGATCGCGCGCGTACTCGGTCTCGCCGACGGCCACCCATCTGTCCCCGTTATGCGCCCAGTGGATGTCCCCGGCTGTGCGGCGCCCGGCTTCCAAGAAGGCCGGGGCCAGCAGCACAGCGTCGTACCCGCTGCCGATCGATTCCCGGCGGGCGCGTTGCAGCGCCGCAACCTCGGCAAGCACGTGGCCGCGCAGCGTCGAGTCGCTCCGGCTGACCAGCTGGATGCGCGCGCCGCGCTGACGTGCAACCGCGAACAAGCCGCGGGCCGCAATGGTGTTCAGGTCGACGGCGGCCGTCTCGCCGAGGCTGCGCGTGTTCGTCAGCACGAAGCACGTGGCTGGAGGGCTGGCCAGCGCTGCCGCATAAGCGTCTTCCGCCAGCACGGTGACGACCTGCACGTCATGCACGGCTTGCGACCCGGTCGGGTCGTCGTCGAGGACGCCAAGGAGCAGCCCGGCGGCGGCTCGCTCGGCACGGATCGACTTCCGCAACGCGGCAGAATCTTCGACCGGGACAGGTAGCCCGGCGAAAACCTCGGACCCAAGCGGCACGTCCTCAGCTTGCAACTAGACCTTCCCTCGGACCGCCACTCGCCATCGAACACCTAAGATCATCGGATACCTAAGATCACAGTATTGGCCCTCGCATTGCCTGCCTGAAAAGACGGGAGACCCCGTGCCGAACGTGCTGGTGACCGGCGGGGCCGGCTTCCTGGGCTCGCGCCTGGCCCGGTACCTGCTCGCGGCCGGTCGCATCGACGTGGCCGGTCGCGGCACCGGCCCGGTATCTCGGCTGACCCTGATTGATCGTGCCCCAGTTCCGGCGGACCTGGCTGCTGAGGAGCGGGTGAGTGCGGTCCGCGGCGACCTCGCAGAGCTACTGGCGAACCGGGACGTGCTGACGGGCACCGATGTGGTGTTCCACCTGGCCGCTGCCGTCAGCGCGGAATGCGAGGCAGACTTCGATCTCGGCATCCGTGTCAATGTGCGCGCCACCGAGGCGCTGCTCGAATCGTGCCGGGCACTAGGCACCAGCCCCGTCGTCGTGTTCGCGAGCTCCGTCGCGGTCTTCGGATCGTCTGCCGAGCATCCGCTTCCCGCCGTGGTCGATGATCACACGATGCCTAATCCGCAGTCGAGCTACGGCGCGCAGAAGGTGATGAGCGAACTGCTGCTGGCCGACTGCACGCGGAAGGGCTTCGTGCGCGGCCGGACCGTCCGGCTCATGACGGTCTGCGTTCGGCCAGGCCGGCCCAACGCGGCGGCATCGAGCTTCCTGTCCGGCATCATCAGGGAACCGCTCGCAGGCGAACGGGCGATCTGCCCGGTCGGGCCTGCGACCGAGGTGGCGCTAGCCTCACCAGCCAGGGCCACTGACGGGCTGCTGTGTGCTGCCGCCTCGTCCGAGGAAGGCTGGGGCGGCCGGACCGCAGTCAACTTGCCAGGCGCTCACCGTCACCGTCGCAGACATGGTCGCGGCGCTCGAACGGGTAGCCGGACCAGCAGCCAGCGCCCGCATCGACTGGATACCCGACCCGTTGGTGGCAGGGATCGTGACCGGCTGGCCAGCCCGGTTCCGCGCCGATCGGGCCGCCAGGCTGGGCCTTGCGCCCGACCCGGACTTCGACTCCGTCATCGCGATGCACCTGGCCGAGAGCCGCGCTGCTAGAAGTAGCGGCCCAGCTTCCTGACGTGCCGAGAGTCCCAACCGCCAAGAAGCTGCTCGTCGGCCATCACCGCCTCGTGGCCACCCTGGCTCGTCCACCGCGGCTGCCAGAACTTACGCTGGAACACGAGTTGGCAGGTGCGCCGCAGACCTGCAACTCAGGGGGCGCTACCGACAGGGGGCATGGGCGATGAGCATTGCGCGAGGGCCTTCGGGTAATGAATATCCGACGCCAGGAACCTTCGGCCACGACATCCAGGAGGATGTCCCGGAGCTGACGGACGACTACGCCGAGAACGAGCCCTATCAGCACGGTGCCGAGATCGAGGTTGGCAGTGCCACCGCGCTCGCGGCCTGGCTGATGATTACCGGCGGGCTGCTGAGCTTCTTCCTCGGTCTCGCGGTAGTGATCAGGAAGGCGTACTTCACCTCACTGCCGGGCTACGCATCGGCGTCCTCGACCTACCCCTACCACTGGAATCTCACCGGCTGGGGCTGGGCCAACCTGATCCTGGGGATCGTGGTGGTGGCCGCAGGCGGCTGTGTACTGCTCGGCCAGACGTGGGCCCGGGTGACCGGCATCGTGCTCGCCGTGATCAGTGCGGTCGGAACTTTCCTGTTCCTCCCGTATTATCCGATCTGGTCCATCGTTGTGGTCGCCATCGACGTCTTCATCATCTGGGCGCTGTCGACCGCGCCGCGGCACCGGCCCGCCTGAAGCGCTGCCCAGTCTTGCCCCGGACGACAGCCGTCACGCGGCGCCAAGATTCGTCAGGTGCGATAGACGTCGCGTCGGTGACCGATGTCGACCACGGTAACGATGCGATCCTGGTCGTCGATGCGGTAAATGACGCGGTAGGTCCCTCGTCGTGCGCTATACCGGTCATCCAGGGGCGGCAACAGTCGCTTGCCAACCCGACGCGGCCGCTCGAGCAGCGGGCCAGTTATAAACTCATAGGCTGCCGCCGCCACGGCCTCGGGCAAGGTCTCTGCAAGGGCGCGGCGGACTGTCGGTGTTGTTCTGAGGGCATACGGCCCCTTGTCGGCCGACTGGCTCATTCGTCCGAAGAGCGCCGACGCATCGACTCGGCGAGTTCTGCCTCGCTAACTGCCTCGCCGCGGGCGAGTTCAGCGTCCGACTCGGCGAGCCGGTGCATGGTCTCGGGATCACGCACAATGGCCAGAGTCTCTTCAAGCCTCTCCAGATCCTCGATCGCGAGGAGTACCGCGGATGGCCGCCCGTGCACGGTCACGGTCACTCGCTCATGGTGATCGTGTACGCGCCCGACAAGCTCAGACAGATGTGTCTTGACCTCTCCCAACGGCAGCGTCGTCATGGTCAAAAGTATGACCAAAATTGGCTGTCTGGTCAAACGGCGGGCGCGGACAAGAGACCGAGGGTGACTTTGGCCCGGCCGAGGCGACTGCGCGCTAGTTCCGAATCGCCTGGCCAGATTCGGGGTCGAAGAAGTGCAGCTTGGTGGTCTCCACGTGAACGCGAGCGTCCTGGCCTTCGGCGAGCGTCGTCTGCGGATCCATCCGGGCCACCACGGTAGCCAGCGAGGTGACGTCCTGCGCGGCATCCCCGTGGTGGGCGATCGCGCCGATCCCGCAGTGGATGTGCACCTCTGCGCCGAGCTCCTCACGTAGCCGCACTGGCAGGTTGATCACTGAGGCCGCATCGGCGTCACTGCGCAGCAGCGCGTCCGATAGGTGCTCGGGGCGGACGCCGAAGACTATGGGCCGCCCGAGGTACCGGTCGAGGCCGGGACGATCCGTCATGACCTGCGCAGGGATGCCGAGCCGGTGTCCGCCAAACACCACCTGCGGGCCGCTCGAGCCGTCCTCGCCGCGCTCCAGGCTGGCGTCGATCAGGTTCATCGGCGGCGACCCGATGAAGCCGGCCACGAACAGGTTGGCTGGCCGCTGGTATAGCTCCTGCGGCGGCGCGATCTGCTGCAGCACGCCGTGCTGGAGGACGGCGACACGGCTGCCGAGCGTCATGGCTTCGGTCTGATCATGGGTGACGTAGATGGTAGTGGTGCCGAGGGAACGCTGCAGCTGTGCGATCTCGGCGCGCATCTGAACCCGGAGCTTGGCGTCAAGGTTGGACAGCGGCTCGTCCATCAGGAAGGCTCGCGGCTGCCGCACGATGGCCCGGCCCATTGCGACCCGCTGCCGCTGGCCGCCGGACAGCTGTCGCGGCTTGCGCTCCAGGTATGGCTCAAGCTCGAGGATGCGCGCGGCCTCGTCCACCCGCCGCTGCACTTCAGCCTTCGGCACGTGCCGGTACTTCAGGCTGAAGGCCATGTTCTGGTAGACCGACAAGTGCGGGTACAGCGCATAGCTCTGGAAGACCATGGCGACGTCGCGATGACGCGGCTCCATATCGTTGACCGGGCTACCATCGATGAAGATAGTGCCGGCACTGACCTCCTCCAGCCCGGCGACCATACGCAGCGCCGTGGTCTTGCCGCAGCCCGACGGACCGACGAGAACGAGCAACTCGCCGTCCGAGACGTCCAGGTCAAGCGAGTTGACCGCGGTCGTCCCGTCCGGGAACTGCTTGGAGACCGCGTCAAGCACGATGCGGGACATGTCCTTACTCCTATCCGCCGTAACTAGCGACCGGTAGCCCGCTTACGCCGGGACGGGTCCGCAGCAGCAGGCCGGCCAGCGGCTCGGCCGCCCGGCGGGCGTCATCCAGGCTTTCCCATGCCGTCGTGACGAACAGCTCAGCAAGCCCGGGCCCGCCAAAGCCCGGGCAGGTGGGCTGGCTTACCGGCACTGGATACAGGCCGATGAGGTCACCGCCGGCTGAGTACCGCCGCACGCAGCCGCCTTCCCACATGGCGATCCAGAGGCACCCCTCGGCGTCGACCACAACGCCGTCCGCGATTCCGTCGCCCGGCGCGAACCGGATCAGGTCCCGCTCGTCGCCCAGCGCTCCGCTGCCCAGGTCGAACTTGAACTCGCGGACCCGGGATTGCTCTTCGCCCGAGTCGGTGTAGTAGAAGGCGCTCGCGTCAGGACTCCAGGCGAGACCATTGGATTCCGTCACGCCGCCGAGGGCCACGGTCACCGAGCCATCGGGATCGAGCCGGTACAGCGACCCCGTTCCCCTCTGTCCGTCGGTGGCATACGTACCGGCCCAGAACCGTCCGGCCGGATCGCACGCGCCGTCGTTGAACCGCACGTGCTCCGGCATGCCGGCCGGGCGCAGCGGTGGCCCGTCCGCCGCGCCATCCGCGGTGATCAGCCTGAAACCGTCAGCCGCCGCCAGGACGTAGCCGCCGCCTGCGCGGGGCGCCGCCGCGCCAACCGGTACCCCGGCCGTGACGATGACTCTGTCGCCAGCATCGCGCCCGGACTGGTCAACACAGAACTGGTGAAGCTGCCCCGCGTTGATGTCGACCCAGATCAGGCAGCCCACGGTCGCGTCCCAGACCGGGCGCTCGGCGAGCTCGACGCCGGGCACGGCCGTGACCTCCCAGGTCAAGCCCGTCACGTGGCCACGCCCGTCACATGTCCGATGGCCATCACTTGCCCATACCCAGGGTCAGGCCCCTGATCAGGTAGCGCTGGAAGATCAGGTAGACGATGATCGCCGGAACGGCGCTTAGCAGCGACCCGGCCATCAGCGGGGGGATGCCCGTGGTACGGCCGGACGAAAGCGCGGCCAGCCCGACTGTGATCGTCCGGTCATTGGTCGGCAGGAAGAGATAGCCAACGAGCAGGTCGTCCCAGATCTGAATGAACTGCAGCACCGTGACGGTCGCGATGGCCGGCAGCGACAGCGGCAGCGCGATCCGCAGGAAGGTGCGCTCGTAGCTGAGGCCATCCATTACCGCGGCCTCGATCAGCTCGTCGGAGATGCCCCGGTAATACGTCGCCATCAGGAACGTAGCGAACGGCGCGCCGAGCGCCGCGTAGACCAGGATCGCCCCGAGGTAGTTGCTGGTGAGGTTGAGCTTCGCGAGATTCACGTACTCGGGGATGATGATCGACTGGAGCGGCACCATCATCGCGGCGACGATCAGCAGGAACAGCAACCCGCTGCCGCGGTATCTCAGCTTGGCAAACGCGAACCCGGCGGTAGTGGCGACGACCAGGATGATCCCGATCGCGGCGACGCAGACAATGGTGGAGCTGAGCAACTCCCGGACCACCGGCAGATTCTGGAAGAGCTGCGTCCACCCGGCGAGCGAGTGCCCAGTCTCCAGGTCGAACTGGGCCTGGCTGCGGAATGAGTTGTCGATCATGTACCAGAACGGGTACAGCATCACGATCGCGACCACGATCATGACAGCGAAGACGACGATGGCCGTCACGCGGCGGCGGAACCGGACCGATTGCCAGCGGCTGGCCGGTGCCAGCGGTGCGCGGGGTGCCGCCATCGCGGGCGCTGCGCCCGGCAGCGACGCCTGACCTGGCGGAGAGGCTGGCGCAGGCGCGGATTCCGTCGCCATGCCTACCAGCCCTCCCCGTCCTGCGGCCGGATCAGCCGGAGCTGGCCGATGCCGACGATGATCATGATGACGAACAGGATGATCCCGTAGAGCGCACCAGTCCCGAACTGGCCCTGAGCGAAGCCCGCCTGGTACACGAAGAACTCCAGCGTCGTGGTACCGAGTCCCGGACCGCCGCCGGTCATCACGAAGATGAGGCTGAACAGCGCGGAGAACGCGCTGATGACGGTGATCACGAACGCGAACTGGATGAACCTGGTCAGCAGCGGCAGCGTCACGCGGTAGAAGATCTGCCACCGGTTGAGACCGTCGACACGGGCTGCCTCGATGAGGGTCGGGTCAAGCGTGGCCATCCCGGTCAGGAAGATGATGGTGTTTGTCCCGATCATCGACCAGCAAAAGGTGATGGCAAGCGCCGCCAGCGCGCTGTACTCCGACGCCAGCATGTCGGTATGCACCGAGCCGAGGCCAATATCGGCCAGCAGCTGGTTCAGGATGCCCTTGTCGGCAAAGAACTGCAGGGCCACCATGCCGATCACGACCCAGGAGATCGCGGTCGGCAGGAAGTAGACCGACCGGAAGAACCGCCAGCCCTGGACGTGCTCGTTTAGCAGCGCCGCGATGATCAGCGGGATCCCGATGGCAACTGGCACCGCCAGCAGCAGCAGGGCGTTGTTCTCGAGCACCCTATGCAGGAGCGGGTCACTGAGTGCGGAGGTATAGGCGCTTGGCCCGATCCAGACCGGGGCCGAGTAGCCGTCCCAGGTCGTCATCGAGTAGCGGATCGCCTGGACGATCGGAGCCCACAGCAGGGCGGCCACGAGCAGGATCGCCGGAAGTGACAGCAGCAGGCCGGCGCGCCGACGCCGACGCGCCAGCCGGCTCCGGCCAGGACGCCGGGCTGGCCGGGCAGCGGTGAGGCTCACGAGCGGACTCCTGGGGAGTTCGGCGGGACGCGCTGGCCTGGGCCACCAGCGCGTCCCGCTCCTGATCAGCCAGATCTCCTGGATGACCAGATCGTCGGATTCTAGGGGAACGTGTTGCCGCGCTGGTTCGCCGGCAATTGCTGCAGCGTGGTCTGCATGTCCTGAAGCGCCTTGCTGATCGGCTCGCTGCCGTTGAGCACGGCCGGCAGGAACTTCGATCCGATGTTGACCACGTTGCCTTGCACCACGTTGTCGAGCATCGGGTACGCCGTCATGCCGCCCTTGGCGACGAAGTTCAGCATCTCCTGATTCACCGGGTTGCTGGTAGTGGTGCCATTGATAGCCGGGATAAGGCCGGCCGCGTTGATGATCGCGGCTGCCTGCTTGGTGGTCATGAAGGTCAGGAACTCGGCCGCCTGAGTCTTGTGCTGGGAGTAGCTCATCATCGACAGGCCGTCACCGGCGAAGTCGACGACGCCCTTGATCGGGGTGTTGGAGAACGGCGGCGCGAACGCGGCGACCTTGCTGCCGAGTGCGTTGGTGAACTTCTGGGTGTCCCAGGTACCGTCGACCATCATCGCCGCCTTGCCCGACTCGAACTGGCCGAGGTTGTTGGTGTTGGTGACGACGTCGGAGTTGGTGCAACCCGCGGTGTGCAGCTGGTTCCACTTGGCTAGCTGCGCCGAGATGGCCGAGGAGGTCCACGGCGTGGAGCCGCTGTACAGGGCCTGCCACTGCGACACCGAGTACGAACCGATCATCATGTAGCTCATGTCATACCAGGGGTAGAAGGTAGCGCCGAGCGGCTGGCCGCCGTTGCCATAGACAATCGGGGTGTAGCCAGCCTTCTTCAGCTTCGAGCACGCGGCGTACAGCTGCGACCAGTCCGTCGGCACCGAGGCTAACGCCGGCCCTGGCGAAGTCAGCCTTGTTGTAGAAGCCGATGTAGAACTGGTTCTCCAGCGGGATCACATACGGGCCGTTGGCGGGGTTGAAGCCGTTTGAGGTCCACTTCAGCGCGTTCGGGTCGACTTGCGCGAGCGCGGACGCCGGAACCAGGCCCTTGAGGTTCTGCAGGAACCCCTTGTACTGCAAGGTGAACAGGCCCGTCCACATCACCGCCAGATCCGGGCCGTTGTGGGAAATGGCCTTGGACTGGAGCAAAGCGAAATAGTTGCTGGCCGGCTGGCTTACCACGTCAACGGTGATGTTCGGATGCAGCCTGTGAAAAGCCTTGGCCAGGTTCACCAGGGCGGTCGCATTCTGCTCGGTGCCGTAGTTGTGCCAGATCGTCAGCGTCACCGGCGCATTGCCGCCACCGTTACTACCACTAGTCGCGCTGCCGCACCCTGCGGCGAGCAGCGCGACGGCAGCCGCGGCTGCCGCAATCTTCCATCGCCTCACGGCATTCTCCTTTCTCATGCGGGCCGCTGTCATGAACGGCCCACAACGGGTTCCACGAATGTCCGGTGCGCTGGGGTAGGCGCCCGGAGGAAATCCAGATCACATCCGTCCGGCGCCTGCAGCACGTGCGCCGCGTACAGGGCCGGCCAGCCGCGCAGATGCGCGCTGCGAGGCGGAGTCCACGCGGCCCGGCGCCGCTCGACCTCATCCGCGCTAACCGCCAGGTCGATCGTGCCGGCGGCCACGTCAAGGCTGATGACATCGCCGTCGCGGACCAGGCCCAGCGGACCACCGACGGCGGCTTCCGGCGCGGCGTGCAAGACGACCGTCCCGAAGCTAGTGCCGCTCATCCGCGCGTCGGTGACGCGCACCATGTCCGTCACCCCGGCCCGGACCAGCCGCGCCGGAATCGGGATCATGCCCCATTCCGGCATGCCGGGCACGCCGACCGGCCCGCAGCCGGCCAGCACCAGCACCGTCTGCGGCGTGACCGGCAGCATAGGGTCGTCGATCCGGGCCAGCATGTCGTCGTAACCCCGGAAGACGATCGCGGGCCCGCGGTGACGTAGCAGTTCAGGCGTTGCCGCCGAGGTCTTGACGATGGCCCCGTCCGGTGCCAGCGAGCCCCGGACGACGCCGAACGCGCCGCCCACCCGCAGCGGCGCACTGGCTGGCCGGATGGCGCCAGAGGCCGGGGCAGCATCCGCGAGCACCTCGCCGAGCGTGCGCCCGGTCACGGTAAGGGCTCCGGTGCGCAGCAGGCCGGCCAGTTCGCGCAGGAGCGTCGGCACTCCCCCGGCCCTGTCGAAGTCCGGCATGAGGCCAGATCCGGACGGCTCGACATCGGCCAGCACCGGGATCGTCGCGCCAAGCCGCGCGACCTCCTCCAGCGGGAACGGCACGCCGGCCCGGCCAGCCATCGCCGCAAGGTGAATGACCGCGTTGGTGGAGCCGCCGACCGCGTGCAGCGCGACGATCGCGTTAGCGAACGAATCCGGGCTGAGGATCGACTGCGGTCGCAGGTCGGCCAGCACCGCGCTGACCGCGATCCGCCCGGCCTCACGCGCGGCTTCAAGACTGCGCTTCTCGCCGGCCGGGATCGACGCCGAGCCTGGCACCATCAGGCCGAGCACCTCGGACAGCACCGCCATAGTGGACGCGGTACCCATCGTGTTGCAAGCACCGCGACCGCAACTCAGGCATCGCTCGAAGGCAGCCCAGCCGGCATCGTCCAGCCGTCCGGCCCGGCGCTCGTCCCACATTCGCCACAGCGCCGTGCCAGTGCCAACTGGCTGGCCGCGGAACTGCGCGACCGGACGGGAGCCACCAGTGACCAGGACCGTGGGGACGTTCGCGCTGATCGCCCCCATCAGCGCGCCGGGCACGCTCTTGTCGCAGTTGGCTAGGACGACCAGGCCGTCCAGCGGGTTGGCGCGGACCATCTCCTCGACCTCGATGGCCAGCAGGTTGCGATACAGCATGGCGCTCGGCTTCATCAGGTCTTCGCCCAGCGAGATGGTCCCGAACTCCGCGCCGGTGCCGCCTGCCTCCTCGATACCCGCCTTCACTTCGACGGCCAGGTCGCGCAGCGGCAGGTTGCACGGGTTCAGATCGCTGGCCGAGTTCGCGATCCCGATCAGTGGCCGGCCCCCGCCAGGGCTGATGGTCAGGCCCGCACTTGCCAGCGCGACACGGTGCTCCAGCGCGACTTCATCGTCTCCCGCCAGCCACGCCTGGCTGCGGAGTTGGACACCGGTGAGCTGGGCACCGGCGATTGGGCGCGCGCCGCTCACCGGACCGGCTCCGGGATGCCGAGCCCGAGCGCGCCAGGACAGGACTGGCACAGGTCTAGCCCGCTGCGGGCCACCCACTCCATCGCGACCTGGGCCCGGCGCACCTTCTCGCGCGCGATCACGGCCGCGTCCGCGACCAGGTGCAGGCCGCTGGGGTAGAGCAGCCGGGAATTGCGCAAGCCGAACTTCACGTACATCGGCGCCGCCACCGTTATCAGGTCCGCCGCCTCATGGCCGCGAACGACCCCGCCCATCGCGTCCGGCGTCTCCACGTAGAGGTCGATCGGCAGCGTGCTGACCGCCCGCATCTCCGCGATCTGGCCGAGGGTGAGGTCCGAAGGCACGTTGACGGTCGAGCCGCCCAGGCGCTCCAGCAACTGGAAGGCCAGCGGATTGGACGGCGCGAGCACGGCCGACACTTTCCAGACGATCGAGGCCGGCAACTGCCCGGCGGCCTGCATCTCGCTCGCGAGCTGCAGCAGTCCGGGATCGGCGATAAGGAAGCCGCGGATCCCCTGGTCGGCCGCCCGCAAGATGTCGTCGATCGCGTACCGGAGCTGCCGGGTGCCACGCAGCCGTCCGTTGAAGACCCCGCCGTCGGCGGACGCGGCCGCGCGGCCAATGTCCCACTCCTCCCGCGGGCCGACGAACAGGGAGACCTCGATGCCGTTGTCCGCCCCAATCCGCGCCATCTCGGCGAGCTCGGCTTCCGAGTGAAGCATCGCGCCGCTGCCCTGGGACACCCGGTTGACCGTGACGCGGCGCGCCGCCGCTTCGTCGACAATGGCGCGAAGCACCTCTGGCCCCTCGCAACTCGGGATCTCGATGCGGAAATGAGCTCCGTCGGGGAACCGAACCTCGCTGGCGGGCGCTGCCGGCTCCGCAGTCAGGCCACGCGTGGCCAGCAATGCGGCACCCGTCAGGGCCACGGCGTGCGATACATCGGTCACGTGCCGACCTCCAGTACAGCGGGGCGCGGCGGCTGCCGCCGATCGTCAGGCTCCGCCGGCCAGCCCGGCGCGCATGTCACGTGCTCCAGCTGACCGCTCCCGGCCACCAGGTAGGTGTCCTCGCTCTTTGCGCCGCCAGGCAGGCTCGGGTTCCAGGCGATCGCCTGACCTGCCGCGACGAGCTCGCGGTACCAGCGCGAGCTGACCTGACCCGGGGCCAGCTCGAACTCGCGCTGGGCGAAGCCGATCGGCCCGCCCTGATAGTGGCCAGCCCATTCGCCAGCCGCGCCGGCGCTGGAGTACCCGGCATCGAGCGCGGCCAGCGCGGCCCCGTAGGTCGCGCCCGGCTGGCAGGCCGACAGGACGGCATCCTCGATGGCCAGGACCCGGCGGCGAAGGCTGACATAGCCGGGCTCGAGCGGAGCCGCGGCCGCGAACCGGGTAGCCGCCACGTGCAGGCCGCCGCGCCTGGCGACCACGACCGCCATTACGACGCGCCGCACCGGCGCGCCGACGGCCATCGGGTGCCGGTACCGCTCCAGCCGGTCATCGCCGCCGACGATCAGCACCGGCGCGTCCGCGCCCGCCGCTTCCAGCGTCGCCGCACAGCGAGCCTGGATATCAAAGTCACGTTCGCCCGGCCGCCAGCTCGTCAGGGCTGACTGCAGCGCGCTGGCCGCGTCGCGTCCCAGGTCGGCGAGATCCTCCTGCTCCGCGCTGGTCAGTGTCAGACGCAGCGCAGTGAGGTCGTCGCTAGCATCTGATCCAAACGCGGAATGGCCGTCGGAGGCGAGCCGGGCGGCCGGCGCTCCGGCCAGTCGCTCGGCCGCGCTGACGAACTCTGCCGGGTCTTGCCAGGGCACGGCCACGAGCTCAGCGAAACCGTGCGCCGCCGGGCTATATTCATCGCGGATCCGGTCTGCCTCGACGTTGGTGGTGATCAGCGACGCCGCGCCCGGCGTGAATACCGCCCAGACCAGGTCAGTTGCGGCGGTCCGGTCAACGGGCGGTGCGACGCCGCCGCAGGCCCAGGCCACTGCCGGGGGCCCGGTCAGCACGAGGCCGGCAAGTCGCTGCTGTCCGTCAGCGGCCAGCCACGCGCCGATGCGCAGCGTGGCGGCCTTAGCGCGAGCTACGCTGCGTGCCTTGTGTTCGGTATTACCGAACGCTGTTGTGTGATATAGAATCACCTAGCCAACGAAACCGGTCATTGCATAGTATGTCAAGGCTCGTTACCACTTTCTTACCTAGCATTCGGTTCTGCCGAACGGCATGCGGAGGTCGGACGCGTGACGCCTGTACAGCCGGGTGGTTCTGTGCGGCTTGGTGCAACGAAGCTCGACGCGGGGACAGCGCCGGCCGGGCCAGGTTCACCGGACAATGGCAGCCCGGCGGGGGCCGATGACGTCGCAGGCCGGTACACCGTGCGCAGCGTCGCCCGGGCGATGCGGCTGGTGCAGATCGTCGCCGACGGCCCCGGCGAGGGCCTGACCCTGAGCGACCTGGCCAGGGAACTCGGCACGTCGAAGAGCAGCACCCTGGCGCTGGCGCGAACGCTGACAGCCTTCGGCCTGCTCCGAGACGGCCGGCCCGGCCCGAGGTACACCCTCGGCACCGGACTGATCAGGCTGGGTGACATCGCCCGCGGCCAGCTCCCGCTCGGCGACCTAAGCCGTCCGCTACTTACCGAACTGTCCGACCTGACGAAAATGACATCGCGCCTGGCGATCTGCGACGACGGCTTCCCCGTGTTCATCGAGCGGGTCGACGGACCTGGCGGCGTCCGGTTTCACACCCCGCTCGGGCAGCGCGAGATGCCGCACGCATCGGCGGCCGGCAAGGCGATCCTGGCAACGATGACCACCGGTCAGGTCCGCGACATGTGCGCCCACAACGGCCTGCGCCGACGGACCGGCCACACGATCACCGACCTGGCATCGCTGGTTGAGAACCTGGCGCTGGTTCGCAGCAACGGCTTCGCGATCGACGACGAGGAGGACGCCGAGGGCATCTTCTGCC
Source organism: uncultured Actinomycetota bacterium (assembly GCA_963787665.1). GTDB lineage: Bacteria > Actinomycetota > Actinomycetes > Streptosporangiales > Streptosporangiaceae > JAJYUU01. Next base: position 276,757 of record CAWBDZ010000009.1, on the reverse strand, counting down.
TCGGCGCGGCATTCTTCGGCCATGATGGCGTCGTCGCCGGCGCCGTGAGCGTCACCGGGATCAAGGGGGACCTGCCGGCCTGGCGGATCAACGAGCTAGGCCAGGCGGTCAGACGAACAGCGGACCGGGTCAGCGAGATTCTGGGCGGCCCGCGCTACGCGGACAGGCCGCAGGCCGGACCGGAGACCGCATGACAGACGCGAGCCTGATGGCGGGCACCGTCCGTGCACTCATCGTCGTCAGGCCAGGGAACGTGGTCCTGTCCGACCGCCCCGCCCCGGGGGCGGCGCCAGGCGAGACGCTGGTCCGGCCGGACCTGGTTGGGCTGTGCGGCACAGATCTGGAGATCATCGGCGGGCAGGTCGACCCCGCGTACCTCAGGTACCCGGTCGCGCTCGGCCACGAGTGGACGGGCATTGTCGCCGGCGACTCGCCGCTGGCCGGCGCCCGCGTCGTTGTCGAGGGCGTCGTTGCGTGCGGTCATTGCGCGCGGTGCGTCCGCGGCGAGAGCAACCTGTGCGAGACCTACGACGAGTTCGGCTTCACCCGCGACGGCGCCGCCGCCGAGTTGGTCGCCGTTCCCGCCGCGCTCGTGCATCCGATCGCCGCTGGTGTGGCCGCCGAGGACGCCGTGCTCACCGAGCCAGCATCGGTCGTCTACCGCGGCCTGGCCAGGGCCGCGGTAGGCGCCGGCGCCCGGGTGCTTGTGATCGGCGATGGGACGATCGCGCTGCTCGCGGTCTACCTGCTGCGGTTGTGGTCACCAGCCGAGGTCGTGCTGCTCGGCCGCCGCAGTGTGCAGGCCGGCCTGGCCTCCGCAGCCGGTGCGACCCGGTTCGAGACGTCGGCCGATGCCGTCGGCGGCGGTTATGACCTGGTGGTGGAGGCGGCCGGTGCGGTCGAGGCCGCAGCCGGGGCGATCACGGCGGCGCGGCGCGGCGGCACCGTCTTGCTGCTCGGCCTGCCGGCGCACGGCGAGACCGTCGCGCTGGCTGTCGATGACGTGGTCAACAACGACCTGGCGATCCTGGGCAGCTTCTCCTACACCGCCGCCGCGTGGCGCGAGGTTGTCGGGCTGCTGAACACGGGCCGGATCAAGCCGGGTTTCCTGGTCACCCACCGGTTCGGCCTGGCGGACTGGGAGCAAGCCATCGCCTGCCTGCGCGGTGCCGACGGGCCGCGCGGCAAGGTGCTGCTGACGATCGGCGCCAACTCTCGACCCAGGGCGGCAGACGGCGAGGAATCGACACCGAAAGGCGTGTCCGAATGAGTTTCACTAGCGTGAATCCGCACGACCCGAGCGACGTCCTGGGACAGTGGCAGCCGGCCGGGCCGGCCGAGGCGGCGGCGGTGGTCAGCCGCGCCGTGACGGCGGCAGCCGGCTGGCGGGACACGTCCGGGCCGGTCCGGGCCAAGGCCTTGTCGGATGCGGCGAGCGCGCTAGAGCAGCGGTCAGCCGACATCACCGGCCTCGTTGTCCGTGAGGTCGGCAAGCCCGTGTCGGAGGCCCGCGGCGAGGTCGCCCGCGGCGTGGCGATCTTGCGGTACTACGCGCAGGCAGCGCTGCTGCCCGATGGTGAGACCATCCCGGCGGCCACGCCGGACCAGCTGCTGATGGCGCGGCACGTTCCGGTCGGTGTCACGGCGCTGCTCACCCCATGGAACTTCCCGGTAGCCATCCCGCTCTGGAAAGCCGCGCCCAGTCTTGCCTATGGCAACGCGACGATCCTCAAGCCGTCCAGTGCGGCGGCGGCCACCGCGCTGGCACTAGCCGAGATCATCGGTGCGTCCCTGCCTCCGGATGTCTTCCAGGTGGTTCTCGGCGGTGCGGCGGCGGCCGGCCCGCTGATCGATCACCCGGACGTTGCAGCCATCTCCTTCACTGGCTCATCCGAGGTCGGCCGGCAGATCACGCGCCGGGCGGCCGAGCGCGGCTGCCGGGTGCAAGCCGAGATGGGCGGCCAGAATCCGTCGGTCGTGCTCGCCGACGCCGACCTGGACCGCGCCGCGACCACGATCGCCTATGCCGCGATGGGATACGCCGGCCAGAAGTGCACTGCCACCAGCCGGGTGATCGTCGCGGACGCCGTCTATCCGGAGTTCCGCGACCGCCTGGCCGCGGCGATTGAGGCACTGCAGGTGCTCGACCCAAGCAACGACAAGACGCTCGTTGGCCCGGTCATTGATGACGGCTCGCGGGCGTCGGCGCTGGCCGCGGTGGCCGGCTCCGGCGGCCGGGTGATCACGGGCGGCGCGGCACTGGACGCGCCGGGCTACTACCTGGCGCCGACGCTAGTGGAGCTGGACCAGCCGACCGGACCGCTGGCGACCGAGGAGGTGTTCGCGCCGGTGGCGGCGCTGATCCGGGCCGGATCGGCGGATGATGCAATTACCATCGCCAACAGCGTCCGATACGGCCTGGTGGCCGCCGTTTACACTGGCGATCTCGCCGCGGCGCTGCGGCTGACCCGGCGGTTGGACGCCGGCATGATCCGGGTCAACGCGCCGACGTCGGGCGTCGACTTCCAGGCTCCGTTCGGCGGCGCCAAGCAATCCAGCTACGGCCCGCGGGAGCAGGGGATGGCGGCACGATCCTTCTACACCGAATCCCGCACCGTGCTCATCGTGCCCTGATCAGGGGTCACAGCCCGGGTGAAGCCCGAGCCGTCGCTGCCGGGGTTCGCGGAGCCTGGGCTAACGGTCCTTCATGCCGCCGATGCCGAGTGATCCTGGCGGCAGTTCGGCGGCCTGCTCTGCGAGCCGGACGTAGGTTTCCGGATCCTTGTCCTGCACAGGGACGCCTTGGTAATTCCGCGCTTCGAAGGCCGCGAACGCTACCGCCAGATCATGGCGCTGGTGCAGGCTTACCTCTCGGCGGAAGTCTGTGAGTCCCTCGCGCTCTTCCTCGGCCATGTGATCGCCGTTCGCGGCGTTGACCGCGGCAATGGCAGCTATCCAGCCGGGACTGCCGACCTCATGGCCAGCGACAGCGGCGATGGTGTCACGAATCTCGTTATGGTCCTTGATCGCGTCCAAGGTCTCCGCCTCGGCGGTCGTGACCTTGCCCATGCTCAGGCCAACCCTGAGCAGCACCGGGTAGAAGATCGCCTCCTCCGCCGCGGCGTGAATTTCCAGGAATGCCGACAGCCGCGCCCAGATCTCGGCAAGCGTCGTCGTATCGCCGCCGTCTATCTGCTCCAGGATCGCGAACAGGCGGCGCTGCTCATGATGGTCGTCGAGGATCAGCTGGGTAATGTCCACGCCGCCTCCCAGTGCATCGCATACCCGCGTTGACTACCCTAATCCCGAGTGCCTGTCCAGCTCCGACGGCAGGGCGCAGCGAACCGCCTCTCAGTTGTTTTTGGCGTCGGCCGCGGCGGGCTACCAGGTTGTGAGGAAGTCCTGTTGCAGAATCGTCACGACGGCGTCGCGGGCCTTAGTGGCGGCGCTGATCGCATCGTTCACGTCGTCGGACGACGGGCCAGGCGTGACGGCGCTGGGGTATTCGAAGCTGTTGCGTGCGCGGCGGATACGGCTGAAGGACCGAAAGATGCCGACGGTTGAGCCAAACTGCGCCAAGACCGCTTCCTGAATGGCGATGTGGCCCCCGCGACTCGTAGCCCGCAGGCCCTGGATTGCCAGCACGCTGGCAGCGCTCTTGCGAAACGCGTCGTAAGCGAGCTGATAGGCGCCGGACAAATCGCCCGAGGACACCGCAGCGGCAGCGGTGGTCAGATGACGGCCGGCATCGTCGAGCAATCGCTGAGCGATACCCGGATCTGCGGCGACCCGCTCGAGCTCCGCAGCGTCCATCAGCTCAGCGATCCTGTCGCGCCCCGGCTCCCACGTCATTGAACGCTCGCGTCCACGAACACCGTGACGATCGGTCGCCTAGTAACCTCGGCGTGGAAACCATCGCTGCCGTCACGCCACCATTGCGAGGAACGGACCGTCATATTGACCTCCCTGGCGAGCCGAGACCCAGCCCGTTGCGCAGCGTCGTCCAGTTCGTCCCGGTCAGGTTGACCGATGACCAGCACATCAACGTCAGCCGGCGCCCGGCCAGGTTGCCCTTCGTAGCGAGCCGCCCACGATCCAAAAAGGTAGGCTGCTTCGACGCCCGGAAGCCCGGAAAGCTCCTCGCCAACGACCTGGCGCGGCCCGAATGACCGGAGAAGCAACTCGGTCAGTGGACCGGTCAGTGGGGAAGCAGCGGCGGTCACAAGCCGCGTATTGCCGACTTTGCGTGAGGAGACAATGGCCGCGTCCTCGGCACGGGCCATCTCGCGCTGTGCCGACGAGACAGACGCGCCGGCTCTGTCTGCCAGCTCCGTCAGCGACCATTCCTGACCAGGCGTCAGCAGGACTAACGTCAGCAATTCGGCCTGTAGCCGGGACCGAAGCAGGGGCAGCAGCGGAGGCGTAGGAACTTGCATAACATGCAATATACATCCCACGATACGCGAATGCCAAGGTCTCCGGCGGCAAGGCGCGCCGGAGCTCCGTGGTCTTACGTCGCATCGCGGCTGCCAAGCTCAGCGGCGATCGCTTCCAGCTCCCGCCCGCCGTGTAACTCCGCCGGAACCGTCCCAGTCGCCATGCGCCGCACTGCCCATGTGGACGACCGCAGCGCGCCGGACAGCGCTGCCGGGGTTGCGCGCCAGCATGAAGTAGCACAGCCAGGCCAGCCGAAGCCGTCAGGCTCACCAGCGCTGCGGTGGTGCAGATGTGCTCGAGCCGACTCCGGTGCGGCGGACGAAGCAGCTCCGACCAGTGCGCAGCCAGCCTTCCGTGCTCACTTGCAGCGAGGAACGGCCGCTCTCCGGCAAACGCGCGCGTAGCAGGACGAGCGGCACGAGGATCGGTACTGCGGCGAGGTACAGCACCGGCCAAGAGATCCCGGCCGGGCGCCTGCGTCGCACGCCTGACGGCGGAGAGCCGGGGTGCGCCGCGCTTTTGGACGCCTGCCGACAGACGGTTGGTCGAACCCCCTCTTCGCGTTTAAGCCGTCCGGCCACCCACCCACGTTTACATTGAACCAGGTCAGAGCCTCATCGCGGGAAGAATCAGAGTTGGATACGTCAGCGACCGCGCACCGACGGCATCGCCGGAGCTGCCGTCGGCAGGCTCGCTGGAATCATCGCAGCCGGGACTCCAAGGGCAGCGCCCCAGTTCTCAATCAGGCCTTGCACTGGAACGGGAAGAAATGGACGAAGGTCTCAACCCCTGATCCGGGCGGCAGCAAGAACGGCGATCTCAACGAGCTATTCGACGTCACCTGCACCTCGGCGGCCAGCTGCTGGAGCGTCGGAGAGTTTGGCAATCCACCCAGCGTCGGCCAGAGGCTGGCGAATCAGGCCCTGCACTGGAACGGCAGGGCGTGGTCGCGCGTGCTCACGCCTAACCCAGGCGGTACCAGTGCCGGTGACCTTAATACCCTCGCTGCTGTTCGCTGCGTCTCGGCCAAGGACTGCAATGCGGTAGGCGACTACGCGAGAGCTAGCGGCAGCACGTCCCGCATGCTGAACGAGGCCCTGCACTGGAACGGCGTGAGATGGAATCAGGCGCATACGCCTAATCCCGGCGGCAAGAGTAACGGCAACTTCAGCCAGCTCGACGCACTCGGCTGCGGCTCATCGACGAGTTGCTGGGCGGCGGGAAGCTACGGGACTCACGAGTCGACGCCGAAGTCGCTAAACCAGATCTTGCACTGGAATGGCAAGAAGTGGACGAAGTTTGTTGTGCCCAACCCCGGCACTGGCCATGGCCACGGCGACCTGCTGATCGGTGCCACCTGCACGTCGGCACCCGATTGCGGGGGAGTCGGCGGCTACGACAGCCCCACCGGCGGGATCGTGAATGAGGCGATGCGCTGGAACGGGACGAAGTGGTCACTCGTCGGCACGCCCAATCCAGCCGGGACCACCACCGGGCACCTGAACATTCTGCTCGGGGTAAGGTGCACCTCCGGCCACAATTGCTGGGCTGTGGGCCTCCAGGAGCCCGTGAGCGCAATATACCGGGACGAGATTTTGCACTGGAACGGAAAGAAGTGGTCGGTCGAGTGACGACGCAAGCAGTTGACCGCCTCTAAGGCGTGCTGGCCAGGCTGGGGAGGGATCCCCTATCGAGGTTGGCTGCCTAGTGCCTAGATTTAGCCATCCGCTGGCTGGGACGGCTGTCTGATACCAAACCGGCCGCAGGCTTGCCGGTGGCCGGGAAGAGGTCGGTTATGGTCGGATGCGCAGCCAAGGGCGCCGCCGCGGTTGCGAGCGCCGCACTCGTCTTCGCTGTCGTATCGAGCGCCGTCGCGACCGCAGCCGCGGGACCGAGGTCGAGCAGCCTCAGCACGGCGCACGCCCCGCGGGACTGGCCCGCCTATCTCAACGGCCCGCAGCACACTTCATACGCTGCCTCGCAAACGGTGGTTACGCCGACCACGGCACGCAATCTCGTGCAGGCGTGGCACTTCGATCCGAAGGTGACCTTCCTGCCCAGCCCCACAGTCGCGGGCGGAGCTATCTTTATCGGTTCCAACCCCGGCTGGTTCTATAAGCTCAAGGAAGCGACCGGGGCAGTGATGGACAAGCGGTTCATCGGCCACCAGCCCCGCAAGACCTGCGGCGCGATCGGATCCGTTGCTACCGCCACCGTCGCGGCCGACCCGCGCAATCACCGGCTTACTGTGTATGTGGCCGGCGCCGACGGCTATCTCTACGCACTGAATGCGTCGAATCTGGCGCTGAAGTGGAAGGCTGTAATCGGCTTGCCGTCAGCCACAGTCAGCGATTACTTCAACTGGTCTTCACCTACGGTTGCGAACGGCAAGATCTACGTCGGCGTATCGTCGGAGTGCGACAATCCGCTGGTCCGCGGCGGGGTGATTGCCTTCAACCAGGCATCCGGCAAGAAGCTCGCCCAGTTCTACTCGGTGCCCCGCGGTGACGTCGGCGGCTCAGTCTGGTCGAGCGTAGCGGTCGCCCCGGGCGGTGACGTATTCGTCAGCACAGGTAATGGCCCGGTGACCGACCAGCTTCTCGGATACTCCGAATCGATCCTCAAGCTCGCGCCGACCACTCTTAAGGTTCTCGGCCGCTTCCAGGTGCCGGCGTCGCAGGTGGGGAACGACAGTGACTTCGGCGCGTCGCCCGTCGTATTCGGCAAGTACGTCGGCGCGTGCAACAAGGACGGCATTTTCTACTTGCTGAATCAGTCCACCATGAAGGTGCGATGGGAGCGTGCGATTGGTGTCCCGGCTAATAAGACCACCGGCCAGTGCATCGCCACGCCTGCCTATAACGGCAGGTTCCTGTACTTCGGCGGGAACCAGATCACGATCAAGGGAGTGACATATCCCGGCTCGGTCCAGGAGCGCAACCCTGGCAACGGCAGCCTGGTGTGGGAGACGGCGCTTTCCAGCGGCATCACCGGCAGCCCTAGCCTGGACCGCGGCGGCGTCCTGGCCGTCCCGACCTATTCCGCCGGCCCGTCCGCCAACCTCTACCTGCTTAAAGCAGCCTCGGGACGCGTGGTCCGCGCCCTGATCCGGGGCGCCGATTTTGCGCAATCCGTATACGCGAACAACTGGCTGTTCACCGCCAATAACGACGGCGTGTACGCGTGGCGCCTCAAGGGGAGCTAACTGCTCCGCCCGCGAGCGATAGGGGTTTGCGTTCTGAGGCATTGACTCGTAACGTAACAGGTATGCAACCAGGTTGCACATCCGCTTCGCCGGAGGGAACCTAATGGCCGGTGCGTCAACCTGCCCGGCGCACCGCCGTAATCTCGGGTTCGCCCTGACGGCGCTGCTGGCGGCCGGCGCGATCGCGGGCTGCGGTAACGGCGCGGCAGCGGCGCCGCTGGTCACGGCAGGGACACTGGCGTCCGCGTCGGGAACGTCAGGGTGCGGGCATCACAGGGCCACCGGGTCGCTGCGGTACAGCCTTACCATGAGCGGCCAGAAGCGTGTCGTGATCGTGCACGTCCCCGCGGGGTACAAGGGCTCGGCGAAAGTCGCCCTGGTCCTCAATCTTCACGGCAGTGAGAGCACGGCCCGTTCACAGGAGGGGTTCAGCGGCATGGACGCTACCGCTGACGCGGACGGCTTCATCGTCGCCTACCCGCAGGCCGAGATTGAGGACGCGGCCGGCTATGACTGGAACGTGCCCGGCGAGCCGCTGATCAATGGCAGTCTCCCGGCCGCCAGCACGCCCAGCGATGTCACGTTCCTGACCAGCCTGGTGACCGACCTGGCCGGCCAGTACTGCATAAACCTGCGCCGGGTATACGCGACAGGCATGTCCGGCGGCGGACGGATGGCGAGCCAGCTCGCGTGCGACGCTTCCGGCACCTTCGCCGCCATCGCCCCGGTAGCGGGACTACGCTTTCCTGGCCCTTGCCCGGCAGGGCGGGCGGTGCCGGTGATCGCCTTCCATGGCACCGCAGACCCGATCGACCCGTTCAACGGACACGGCGAGCCGTACTGGACCTACTCCGTGCCGACCGCCGCCCGGCTGTGGGCTTTGCACGACCACTGCGCGGCACGCCCGGACGTAACGACATCCGGCAGCGGCTACAGCCTCACGAAGTACGCCGCCTGCACGGGGGGCGCGGTCGTCGAGCTGTACGCCATCCGCGGTGCGGGCCACGAATGGCCGGGCGGCCCGCCGATGTCCGCAGCGATCACCAGCGTGCTAGGCCCGCAAAGCGATGTGCTGAACGCCAACTCACGGATCTGGGCCTTCTTCGAGGCACATTCGCTGCCTTGACGCCCCGTTCCCTCAATCAGCGCATGCGCCTGCGGTCAGTGCCGCTAGCACGGCAGGGAAGATCGAATCGGCGCGATCCTCCAGCTCTGCGTCTGTCAGCAGCTGTACTGGATGGGCGAGATACAGCATGCGGCAACTCGGCATGGCCAGCAGGCGCGCCTGCTCGACCGCCTCATCAGCGAACGGGGCGGTCGCGATGCCGACCGCCGGGATCCCCCGGCGTTCCAGGTGAACGAGGTCGCACACACTGCACGACGTGCACGAGCCTCAATCGGCCAGTGCCTGCACGACCGCGTGGGAATGGCTCGCAATCTGGTCGAGCAGGTCCAGGGCAGCCGGCTTGGAGAAGATTTCCTTGGCTGCCCGGGTGGTGATCGCGCCGCGGGCCCGCAGGAGGGTCTCGATCCGGTCGAGGAATTCGGCGCCGCGGTTCTTGGTGATGTCGAGCAGCGTGATCTGCAAGCCGCTGACGCTAGCCGGGCGCGGCGCGAGCGGCTCCGGCGCGCGGACCCGGTCGTCAAACGGGCTCACATAGTCGGGGCTCACCGTGACTCGACCTCCGCAGAGACGATCTGGTAGCCCATGCCGGTACAGGGCCCCAGGACAGCAGAGTAGCGTCCGGCCTCGCCGCCCGCCACGAGCAGGACGATCGCCTCGGGTGAGGACCACTTATGTATCTGCGCGGCCGGCTCGGCGGCGTGGACGAACGGAGTGGTCTCCCCGCGCCTCAGCTCTCTGGCCGGCTTAGTCACCGCGTCGAACATGAACTCGCGCAGCCGCTGCTTGGTCCAGCCGTGGGCGCGGAACATCTGCGCGTGCTCGGGGCAGACAATGAATACAGAGGGCTCTTTCAGTGGCCACCAGTTGGTGCTCCACTGCGCGGCCGCCGCCCAGCCCAGGATGTAGGCAAGGTCCTCGGGGCTACGACTGCGGTGGTCGGAGATCGACAGCGGCGCGTCGGCGCCGATCAGGGTCACGACTGACTGGTCCGGCCCGAAGCCGCGCTCGACGTGCAGCGGTTCCCACGGGCTCACCTCCTCATCCTCGGCCACGCAGAAGCCCAGCTTGCCCATCTGGCCAAGCGTCGAGCGATCCAGCGTGCCCGGCATGCCGCCGCCGGTCAGGGATACCAGCAACCGCAGCGCTCGCCCGATGGTCAGGTTCGCCCGGTTCCCCGGACCGAGGACGCCCATTCCGCTGTTGAGGTTCAGTTCGTGCCGGATCGGGCCGTTGACCACGATGAGCTGCCCCGCAGGCTGGGTCGTCACGGCCTGACCATGCAGGTTGAACCGGGGATCAAGGGCCGCCTTCGCAGCGGCCAACACGACGGGAAAGTACTCGGGCCGGCAGCCGGCCAGCACGGCGCAGGCGGCCAGCCTCGCCAACGTGGCTTCACCCATCGCAGGCGGGACCACGCCCAGCGAGCTGGCGCCGTCGTGGCTGCCAAGCATCCTCTCGACCCGCTCGGCCGTCGGCGGGATGACCGGCAAGCCGTCGGTCCAGCCCCGCTCGAACATCTCCTCAAGCTCGTCGTCGTTGGAGCTCGCCGCCATCGCGGCCGCCAGCTCGGAGTCGATGGCCGCCTTCGATGAGCAGCCAGGCTTGCGGAGCGGCTCGATGGCCGGCGGCCCTTCCAGGCTCCGGCCAGTGATAGCGGCCGCCTGCTGGATTAGCTCGGCAACGGCCGGCTGGTCCCATCCGACAACGCTGTTTACGATGCTGCCGGTCTTACTGATCAGGAACGCCGTCGGCACCGACATTAGGCCGTAGGCGCGCGAAGTGTCATACGGCGCCGACTGCGACAGGACTCGGCCGGCCCAACCGCACCGCCGGGCCACCCGGATAGCGACCTCCAGCGGATCCTCGAAGATCGCAGTGCAGCTAAGTCCCGCCTGCTCCAGGCCGCCGCAAAGCGGACCCAGGTTGCGCATAGCCATCGCGGAGGTCGGGCAATCCTCGTTGACGAACAGGAGCAGCGCCGCGCCACCGGCAGCCAGTCCCTGAATGGTGACCGGCTCCTGGTCTATCCCGGTGACCGACAGCTCCGGCGCGGACGCGGCATTCGCAGTCACGCAGCTACCGTACCGGCACAGCTTCCGCCACCAGATCGGCAGCGGTGGACGGGCTAGAGGACTGGACTACTTCCCCCGTCGAGATTGATGGCCGAGCCCGTCACGTAAGAGGAGCGATCCGACAGGAGGTAGGCCACCAGGTCGGCGAATTCCTGCGACCGGCCTACTCTTCCCAGCGGGATGTCGGCACGGTGGCTCAGCTCGCGATACAGGTCCTCTTCGGACTGACCTGCAGCTTGTGCGCGCCGCCGCCACTGGCCGCTTTCGACGAGGCCCACGAGCACGGCGTTGACCCGGATTCCGTGCCCTCCGAGGTCCTTGGACGCGGCCTTCGTTATAGCCAGGCCCGCAGCACGAGAGGCAGCGGTCGGCAGCGAACCAGCGCCAGGAGCCTTGCCGGCGACGGCGAGCACATTGACGATCGCCCCGCCGCCGGCCGCGACCAGGTGCGGCACGGCGAGGCGGGTGCCGCGAACCGCGCCAAGAACCTTCAGGTTGAGATCATCGACCCAGTCCTCGTCGGAGACCTGATCGACTCGTCCAGCAGCGCTCTTGCCCGCATTATTCACTAGGCCGTCGAGGCGGCCCCACCGATTCACGGCCGCATCGACGAACCGTGCCAGGTCGGCCAGTTGGGTCACATCGGCCTGCACCCCGAGTGCGTCGCCGCCGGCATCTCGCAGGCGGTGCTCAGTCGCGGCCAGCCGACCGGGGTCCCTGCCGCAGACCGCGACCCGGGCCCCTTCCTCTACGAGCCGATCGGCCAGCGCCGCTCCGAGCCCGTCTGTCCCGCCTGTGACGAGGATGACCTTGCCGTCGAGATGCAGATCCATAGGCCCATTCTGGCCCATTGACTGCCAGATCGCCCTTCCGCGTGACCAGCCAACAATCGGCCGCTCAGCCAAGCCGAGCCGCGATGAGAACGACTCAAGCGCCGACGCCGCCCCGGTCGGGCACGCGCCCGTCGGCCACTGCGATCGCCGAGTAGGTCATCTGGAAACCGAGGCGCCAGCTGGGGTATCGGGGGGTCCAGCCGAGTTCACGCTTTGCCTTGGCGTTGGAGGAGCCGCGGACCTGGGTAGCCATGACAACGGCTGCCCGTCCCGCGAGCAGGCGCGCCATCCAGGCCGGCACGTGACGCGGGGGTTTGGCGCCGAGCGCGTCGGCGAGCACCGGAAGCCAGTCGCGCACCAGGGCCGGTTCGTCGTCGACGATGTTGTAGATCGCCGGCCCGGAGTGCTCCAGGGCGGCCACAGTCGCTGCGGCACCGTCATCGATGTGCAGCCAGGAGAAGATCCCGCCACCGTCGCCGACGACAGGGAACTGCCGCTTCCGGACGGGCTCGATCAGCGCGTCGTTGGCGGCGCCGTAAAAGCCGCCGTAGCGCAGTGCGATGCCGCCAAAGTCGGTGGTCGCCTTCTCCAGGTAGGTGATCGCGGCGAGTGTCTGGCCGGTGTTCGGCGGCGGTGTGTCATCCACCGGATCGGCCTCGGTCTTGATCGGCCCTCCCTGCCGTGCGTAAAGGTAGGGCGCGAAACTCTGCGCTACGAACCGGCGCACGCCCGCCTCTCGGGATGCGGCCAGCAGCGCATCGGTTCCCTCGGTTCGCAACCGGTTGGTGGTGGCGAAGGTCTTGTCCAGGTTCCGACCGAACTTGATGTCCGCCAGCGCCGTTGCCTCATGCACGATCGCGTCCGGCTTACTGTCGAGCACCGCCTTGCGCACGGCGCGTGCGTCGAGCAAGTCGAGTCTCACCGGCTCGGCACCGAGCTCCTGCAGCAGTTGAGCACTCGACGGCGAGTTGTAGGTGCCGATCACCTCGTGCCCGGCCTCGATCAACTGCGGGACGAGACGACTCCCGAGAGCACCACTTGCTCCGGCTACGAAGACTCGCATCGTATGTTCCTCTCACTCGGGTTCATGCGGTCACTAGGCAGACACTTCAGAAGCCCAAGATGTGACTGGCGCCTAGCCTGATCAGTGATAACTGAGCCGCTGCACCCGGTCCGGTCACATCGGCCGGTCCTGGCGTGTCTCCCTTGTGAACCGGCGCGGAGGGAGGATGTGACGTAATGAGCGAGCAGGACTGGCTTGCCGAGCAGTTCGAGGAGCACCGGCGTCGCCTGCGGGCGGTCGCCTACCGGATGCTGGGCTCGGTGAGCGAGGCGGAAGACGCGGTGCAGGAGGCCTGGCTGCGGCTCAGTGGCTCCGAAGCCGGCGAGATCGAGAACCTTTCCGGGTGGCTGACCACCGTCGTCGCGCGGGTGTCGCTGAATATGCTGCGCTCACGTGCGGTACGCCGGGAGGAGCCGCTGAGCCCGCACCTTCCGGACCCGATTGTCGACCGCGCCGAGGGCATCGATCCCGAACACGAGGCGCTCCTTGCCGACTCGGTCGGGCTCGCGCTGCTCGTCGTGCTCGAGACGTTGACGCCACCTGAGCGGCTTACCTTCGTCCTGCACGACATGTTCGCCGTCCCGTTCGAGGAGATCGCCAGCCTTATCGACCGCTCCCCGCAGGCGGCGCGACAGCTGGCCAGCCGGGCACGGCGCCGCGTCCGGGCCCAACCCACCACTCCCGACGTCGACGTGAGCGCCCAACGGGAGGTCGTCAACGCCTTCATGGCTGCGGCGCGGGACGGCGATTTCGACGCGCTGGTCGCCACACTTGACCCCGATGTCGTGCTGCGAGCCGACGGCGGCCCAGCATTCGCTGCCGCGTCCGCCGAGGTGCGAGGCGCGCTCGATGTGGCGCGCCGGGCCGTCATGTGGTCGCGCGTCGACCTGATCATGCACCCAGCGCTGGTCAACGGAGCCGCCGGTGTGGTTGCGACCCGCAACGGCGCCGTGTTCACGATAGCCGCGATCACCGTCCGCAACGGGAAGATCGCCGAAATGGACTTCCTCGCCGACCCGGACCGGCTCGCCGGGCTCGACCTGACGATTCTCGACGACCTCGACTGACCGCTGGCGGCACCCCGGCCTATGCCGTTCGGATGGTGATGACGACCTTCCCGCATGCCTTACCAGCTTCGAGGTGGCGCATGGCCTCCGGTACTCGTTCCAGCGGGTAGGTTCTGTCAATGCTCGGCATCAAGGTGCCTGCCGCGATGAGCTCGGCAAGCCGTTCCAGGTCAGTTGACCGCTGTTTGGCCGTGACCATCGTTAGCCGCTGGCGCAGGAACGGCGAGAGCGCCAGCGCCCGGAACTGCCGGTCGAGGCCTCCGGTCAAGCTGCCGCCTTCCTCGCCGCCAACGAGGACGGCGGTCCCGTGAGGGGTAAGCGCGCGCCGCAATCGTGACAAGGTCGGGTTTCCCGCGATGTCGAGGATCAGGTCGTAGTGATGCCTGCCGTCGGCGAAGTCGTCCTTGGTGTAGTCGATGACATGGGCCGCGCCGAGGGATCTGACCAGGTCGAGTTTCGGTGTGCTGCACGTGCCGGTAACTTCGGCGCCGAAACCCCTGGCCAACTGCACTGCGTAGCTGCCGACGCCGCCCGACGCGCCTGTGACCAGCACCTTCTGCCCGGCTTTGACATGCCCCACCGCCGTGAGGGCCTGGAGGGCAGTGAGCGCGGACACCGGTACGGCGGCAGCCTGCTCGAAGGTGATATTGGCCGGTTTGCGGGCCAGCTTGTCTTCCCTGGCCACGGCGTACTCGGCGAAGCTGCCGCTGCCGACGCCGAACACCTCGTCGCCCGCAGCGAACCGAGTCACCGCCGACCCAATGGCCACGACCGTCCCCGCGACGTCGATTCCTGGCACCGGCCTCCTCGGCCTGCCGATTCCGAATACGAGGCGCAGCAGGTACGGTCGGCCCGTCATCAGATGCCAGCTTCCGCGATCCAGGCCTGCCGCGTGTACTTGCAGCAACACCTCACGGTCGCCAATGTTGGGCGGCGCGATGCGCGCCAGTCGGAGAACGTCAGCGGAGCCGTAGCGGTCCTGCACGATCGCCTCCATCGTGCTTCCGTCCATCGGCGGACCGTTCGCTTCGCCGCGTGTCGCGGCTTGCAGCCCTTCGGGTCGCATGATCGCCTTCCTCTCGGTCCGCTATCACACGGCCCGCTCCTGCCGTACTTAGTACGGCACCTAGTGTGCGACGCTACAGTACTAAGTACGAGAGCACCATAGCGCGGGAGCGAAACTTGAACTCAGTTCGCAACAGCCAGGCAGCACGCGCGCCGCTCAGCCGCGAGCGCGTGCTGCGCGGCGCCGTCGCGATCGCTGACGCAGCGGGGATAGGAGCACTGACAATGCGCTCTCTCGCCCGCGAGCTCGGCGTCAAGCCGATGTCGCTTTATCACTACATCGCCAGCAAGGACGAGATCCTCGACGCCATCGTCGATCTGGTCTTCACCGAGATCGAGCTGCCATCACCGGGCGGTGACTGGCGATCGCAGATGCGCCGCCGGGCGATCTCGGCCCGCCGTGCGCTGAGGCGCCACCCGTGGGCGATTGGCATCATGGAGTCGCGAGCCAGGCCTGGACCCGCGACACTGCGGCACCACGACGCGACTCTCGGCACACTGCGCGGGGCGGGCTTCTCGGTGGCAATGACGGCGCACGCCTACGCCCTGCTCGACAGCTACATCTACGGATTCGCGCTCCTAGAGGTCTCGCTGCCATTCAACCCGCAGACGGTCCCCGAGGCCACCAGAGCGATCACGCAGCATTTCGGCAGCGAGTATCCCTACCTCACTGAGATGACGACCGAGCACGTCTTGCAGCCTGACTACGACTTCGGCGACGAGTTCGACATCGGGCTCACCGTGATTCTTGACGCACTCAGCAGAACAATCGGCTCCAACGGCAGCCAACCCCCGGCCTGACCGGCGAGCGTGGCTTGCCTAGTCGGTCACCCGGTCGTGGATCTACATGCTGGTGGCCCCGCGGCCTCGTTCGTGCTAGCCGGGCTACTCCGCACGCAAGGTGGCGGCTGGCGCGATCCGCGCGGCCAGCCAGGCAGGGATCGAAGCAAGCAGGTTGCCCGCCAGTAGCAGAAGGGCAATGCCGATCAACAGCGACAGGCGCGGTACGACTGGTGTCGGCACGACCCCGATCGAATTGGCGAAGCTCGTCCAGGCCCACTGACCGGCCGCGACCCCGAGCGGCACGCCGACGAGGGCTGCTATCACCAGGATCGTGCTGGTCTGCCAGGCGATGATGGCCCTGATCTGCCGCGCGCACAGCCCGAGCGACTTCAGCAGCGCAAGTTCGCGGCGCCGCTGACGCACCGAGGCCAAGATCGTAAGTCCGAGAGCGAGCAGCGCCGCGGCCGCAACGCCCGTCGCCAGCGCGAGTGGCTGGCTGCCCATCTGGCTGGCGTTGACCACCGCGGCACCACGCTGAGGCGGCAGCGGATACGTCCCGCCGGGACTGCCGGTCTGGGCTGACAGGGCCGCCATCTTGGCGATCAGCTTGCGGGCAACGGCCTGTGAGCTGACATCGAAGACGAGCGTGGCCGGGTAAGCCGGGCTCGCCACCGAGCTCTCGAGATCGGTCTCAGTCGGATCAGTTTTCAGGCCGAGCACGTCCATCATTGTGGGCCACGCCAACATCGCGCCGTGGCCGAGCGACACGTGGTCGGTCAGGACAACACCGAACGACGGCAGGGTGGTAACGCCGACGACGGTCAGCGGATGTGGGTCGTCGCCGAGCCCCAACTTGTCCCCGAGGTGCAGACCGAGCTGGCGCATCGTCGTCGAGCCGAGCTCGATCTGATTCTGCCCGGACAGCGGATGACCGCTGGTTGTCGGCGGCTCGACCGGATGCTCGCCGGGGTGCTGCAGGACGCCCATCGCCGGGACTTCGGCGCCCCGGATGCTCAGCTGGGCGAAGCCCAGCTCGGACCAGCCGGTCACGCCCGGCTGGCCAGCGAAGGTCTTGTCGAGGGCGCCGGGCGGCCAGCTACCCCAGCCGCCCTGTGACTGGATCAGCAGGTCCCAGTTCCAGCCGTACTCGGCCGGGTGGTTGACCAGTCCGGTCAGGCTGGCACCGAAGACAAGCGCGGCAACGAGCGCGGCAACGGCGACCACCGATCCGGTCAGGGTTGCCCGGACCGGCGCACGCACCCGGCCGGATCCCCGCTCCAGTGCGTGCCGGATCCCGGCTACTACGGTGACCGGCAGGCCCGCCCTGGTAACCGCGCCGACGACGGCGGACGACCGCGCCGACGGCAGCTCGCTCTCCTGGCGCACTGCCCGCCAGGCCAGCCAGGCCAGCACCGCAGTCAGCAGGATCAGCAAGATGGCTGCGCCGCCGCCGAGCACGAGCCAGTCGGCCTGCACGCCCTTGACTGGGTCGAATAGCCGAACCGGCCCGATCGGCGCCAGCGGTGACACAGCGATCGCGCCGCCGACAGAGATAAGGACCGCGCCAGCGACGGCCACGGCGCCCCATGCCGCCGTCGTGATCGCGGCCGCGGCCCGGCTGGCTCCCATCCCTCGCAGCGCCGGGGCGTCCGTGGCCGACCTGGTCAGCAGCTGCGCGAGGCCCTGCGTCATGAGCGCGAGCAGGGCAACGACGGCTAGTCCGCCGAGTACGGCGAGCGCGACCGCCTGCGGCTCAATGGCCTGCTGCGCCTCGTGCTGGACGACCGCCAGCTGGCGGATCGTGAAGACGAACGGGAAGTGGTACTTGCGCGCGGCGGCGGCGGCGAGCTTTCTGAGTTGCAGGCCTAGCTTATGAACGCCCGCGTCGCCCGCGCGCAACCGCAGCGAGGCCCAGCCGAATGACCACTCATCGGTCAGGTACCGGTCGGTGGCGGCCGTCGGCAGGATAGCCGTTTCGACATTGTCGAAGTCGTCGACCAAGGCCGGCGAGACGTCGGCGATCGCCGCGACCCTGAATGTAGTCCGCCTGGTCGGACTGTCTTCTCCCCGGGCTGTGATCCGATAGAACTGCCAGGTCATGCGATCACCGACGGTCAGGTGGAAGCCATCGGCCATCTGCGGGGTGAGAATCACATCGCTGGTGGAACTGGCTGGCGGCAGCTTCCCGGCGAGCAGCGTCAGCTTGTCCTGCCGGTAGAACTCCCCGTGCAGGCTGCCGGCGATAGCGTCAGTCCGAAAGGCCGGGTCGACCTTGCCCTTGATCACCGGCGCAGCATCGAGGCCGATCCACGCGGCGCTGGAGAGCACCCCCGGTTCGGCTTCGACGTCGCGGATCAACGGCAGTATCGGCCCGGGAATGTCGACCATGACGTCGCTGGCGTTCACCGACCGCAGGTACCTGCCGTAGGCCGAGTCGGTCCGCCGTGCGCCCGCCAGGGCGCCGAGAGCGACGGCGCCGAGCAAGCCGCCGATCAGCGCGATCAGCAGCGTCGCCCGCCATGAGCGGCGCCAGGTGGCCCTGGCGGCGTACCACGCGAGTCCCATGGCGTCATTGTGCCTGGGCCGGCTGCTGCAGGCAGGTGTGGCGGCACCACTTCTGGCGGGTGAGCCAGCCCCACGGTCGTGCTACCCGGACGCGTATGCCGCGGAAGCGGTCAGCTGCGCGTACGATCTGCGGCGATGAGCAGAATCCGAGTGGTGCTAGCCGAAGACCACGTGCTGCTGCGCGAAGGTGTCTCCCGGCTGGTGGCCGCCAACGAGGACCTGGATCTGGTCGGAACGGCCGGCGATCTGCCGGCGCTCCTGGCGTTGGTCGAGCGCGAGCGTCCGGATGTCGTCGTGACGGACATCCGGATGCCGCCGACCGGAACCGACGAGGGCATTCAGGCAGCTGCGTGGATCCGCGCGCACCTGCCGGCCACCGGGGTGGTGGTGCTGAGCCAGTACGTCGCACCGGGTTACGCGGTCGCCCTGCTCGAGCACGGCTCGGCCGGACGCGCCTACCTGCTGAAGGAGCGGATCGGCAACGTCGACGAGCTGGCGGGCGCGATCAGGGCCGTGGCTGGCGGCGGGTCGGTGATCGACCCGATGGTGGTCGATGAGCTCGTCCGGGGCAGAACCCGGGACAGCCCGCTGGGCCTTGCCGCACTGACGCCACGGGAACAGGAGATCCTGGCCGAGATGGCGCAGGGCAAGAGCAACTCGGCCATTGCGGCGGCGCTGTTCGTCACCGAGCGCGCGGTCGAGAAGCACACCAACTCGATCTTCGCCAAGCTGAGCCTGAGCGAGGAGCGAGACGTGAACCGCCGGGTGAAGGCAGTCCTGGTCTACCTGAGCCAGCGGCAGGAAAGCTAGCCCGGGGTGCTGTCCTCCCCCCACAGTGCGGAGGCCAGCACCATCGGCCCGGCTAGGCCCGGCGTGAGACACTCATAGCGTGGCCAGCTCGCATTCCGTGCTCGTGGTCGACGACCAGGCACCCTTCCGGCTGGCTGCGAAAGCAGTGCTCCGCCGCCTGGCTGAGTTCGAGCTGGCGGGCGAGGCTAGCAGCGGCACTCAGGCGATCGAGCTCGCCGACCGCCTGCTGCCGGAACTGGTACTGATGGACATCAACATGCCGGAGATGAACGGCATCGATGCCACCCGCCAGATCCTCGCAGCGCACCCGGGTACGGTCGTCATCTTGTGCTCCACCTACGACGTGCGGGACCTGCCGGCCGCGGCTGGCACCAGCGGCGCCGTGGGCTATGTCAATAAGGAACAGCTAGGCGGGGAACTGCTGCGCAGAATCTGGGCGGATCGAGAAGCCGGCTGGCCGGGCCACGCCTGACGCGTCGCCCGCTGGCCACGGGGTCATGCCAGCGGGATCGAGCCCTGCACGGTCGCACCGCAGCCCGGTTGTGACTGCCACCGAATCGTGCCACCGATCGCGCCCAGCCGGTCGGCCATGTTGATATAGCCGTGGCCGCCGTGCGGGGCATTGGCATCAAAGCCCGGGCCGTCGTCGGTGACGGAGAACAGCAGCCCACCGGACTGCTCCCACAGGCGGACCTCGACTGTTGCGCCCGGCGCGTGCTTCGCGGCGTTCTGCAGCGCCTCGAGGCAGCAGAAATACACTGCAGCCTCGATGTCGGGCGGGTACCGGTGAAGGTCGGTCGCGGTCACCCGCACCGCCTGCGGGCTGCGGCTGGCCGCCGCCTCGAGGGCCTTGTCGAGCCCGCTGTCGGCGAGCAGCGGCGGGTAAATGCCGTGCGCAAGGTCGCGCAGTTCCTGGATGGTCACCTTCAAGTCGCCAGCGAGCTGATCAAGCATCAGTGCGGCCGCCTCCGGTTCGTCGGTCAGGACATCGCGAGCGAGCCGCAGGCTGACGGCTAGGGCAACCAGGTTCTGCTGAGCGCCGTCATGCAGATTGCGCTCCAGGCGCCTGCGCTCCGCGTCACCGCTGGCGACAATCCTGGCGCGGGACTCCCGCAGCGCCTCCGCCTGTGCGCGAAGCTCGTCAAGGGTGTTCTGCAAGGCCGAGTCCAGCTGCGCGTTGTGGAATGCCAAGCCGACCTGCCTGGCCAGCTCGGTCAGCACCCGGTCGTCCTCCTCGGTGAAGTTATCGCCGGTCTGCGGCCGCTCGATCACGATCAGGCCGAGAAGCTGGCCGGCGTGACTGACAGGCGTGACGCGCAGTTGTGCCTTCTCGCGGCCGTCGAGCAGTGCTGGCAGCCACACCGCGGCCCAGGCGCTGCCGGAGACGCCGGCCCTGGTCACCACGGGGCGCTCGCGCGGCGTGATGACAAGGGAACGGGGCCCTCCGTCGGGCACTGACACCGTTCGCTCGAGCACGTCGTCGATGCCGGTATAGACCTCCGCACTCGTCAGCGTCATGGTCTTACGCAGCGACTCGGCGAGCTGCAGCAGCAGTTCGTCCATGGATATGGCCCTGGTCAGGCGGTTGCCAAAGGTACGGAGCGCCTCGTCTGGCGCCTCCCGCGCGCCGTAGACCGCACGATTGGCCGATGCCAGCAGGCGTTCCCGCGCGGGCAGGTAACCGATCGCGGCGATGGCTGCGGCCAGCATGGACAGTCCGAGCAATTCCCGTTCATGAGCGGATGCCGGACCGCGGCCTACGCCGAATACGACAACCGTGTAGACGGCCGAGACCACGATGGTGAAGCCCGCGATGGCGATGAGCTGCACCAGGAAACGGCCTGCTACCGGCCCGAGCGGCCGGATCTCCCCGGCGATCAGGCCGAGCGGCACGGTCACAGAGCAAGCTGCGGCTGTTGCCGCCAACGGTCCTGGCCAGCCCACCAGAAGGTGCAGTACTGATGCTGTGACGGCTAGTCCGACCGCGAGCACTGCGCCTGCGCCCAGCCATTGCAGTCGCTCGCGCTCGCGTCCGGCCGAAGCCTGGTAACTCAGCCGGACCGCGGGCAACGTAATGGCGAGTCCGGCGGCCCAGGCCAGCGCTCCGGCGGGCACCGCAAGCGCGTGATGGCTCAGTCCTAGCAACAGGCCGGCCGCAATCGCGCCGCCGTAGGCAAAGCCGACGCTGAGCCGGCGTGCTGTACTGGGCTGCTGCGGCCGGACCCGGCCCGGCGGGCCTGGCCGGGCCAGCTGCGGGCGGGTCAGCCGTCCGTCCGGCAAGGCGAGGGCGAGATGCATGCAGACAGCGATCACCAGCAGGGTGCCGACCGTGCTCGCCGCCTGGGCCTGGTGCCAGGACCGGCCCGGCTGATGGGCACCGATGCGATAACTGGCCAGTGCCGCAGCAGCCAGCAATGCGCCCGCCGCCACCTGCCATTGCGGGGTCCGCTCGCGCGCGACGGCCAGCAGAGCAGCAGACAGCGCGGCGACGAACGTGAGCCCGAATCCTGCCCGTTGCAGGTCAGACATACCGCCGGGCACTTTGACGCGGAGCGCGAGTACGAGCACCGCCGCGACTACCGCCGGCCCGGCGACCCCGGTCAGTATCCGGCGGGCGGCCAGCCGGCCCGCTGCATGCGCCGGCGCCGCGGCCGGATCGGATCCGTCGCCCGGCAGTGCGGTGGCTACGGGGCCGACCGCGGCCTCGCCAGGCAGCCCGGTTCGCGGCGGCACCGGTGTCATCCGGCCTGTACCGGCACGGTCCGACCGGCGACACGGTCGGCAGCTACGTTGCCGGCTGAGCTGCTCTGGCAGGATCCGGCCGTCCAGCATGCGTACGATCCGCTCGGCTGCATCGGCCACCGCCTGGTCATGCGTGATGAGCACGATGGTCTGGCCGCTTGCGTGCAGACGGCGGAGCAGCTCGATGACCTCCTGGCCGCCGTCGGAGTCCAGCGCACCGGTCGGCTCGTCGGCCAGCACGAGCGTGGGCTCGTTGGCAAGCGCCCTGGCGATGGCTAGGCGCTGGCGCTGCCCGCCTGACAGCACGCCGGGGACCGCGCCTTGCTTATCGCTGAGGCCGAGCAAGTCGAGCAGGTCCCGCGCCCGGGTCTCGGCATGCCGCCGCTTGCGCCCGGCGATGATTGCCGCCAATGCCACGTTCTCCAGGACGGTCACGCCTTCGAGCAGGTTGAAGAACTGGAACACGATGCCGATGTGCTGGCGGCGCATCTTCGCTAGCTCGTCCTCGCTCAGCCCGGTGATCTCCTGGCCCGCCACCTCGATAGTGCCCTCGTCTGCCAGGTCGAGCCCGGCGGCCAGGTTCAGCAGAGTCGACTTGCCGCAGCCGGATGGCCCGGTCAGCGCGACAAACTCGCCGCGCCGGATGACCAGGTCGACGCCGCGCAGTGCACGGACCGGCGCGTTCTCGGCTTCGAATGTCTTGCGCACGCCGCAAAGCTGCAGGGCAAGCTCGGCACTGCTCATGGTCGTATCCCCTCAGAATTCAGGTTCGGCAGGCCGGCACCCGGCTGCATCAGCTTGAAGGCGACGACGGGCGTATCGCGCCCCTTGACCAACTGCGGTGGCAGCGGGATCAGGTTCACCGGCGCGGACAACGCCTTGACTGTCGCCTCGGATAGCACTGTCTCGCCGGCCGCGGCAAACTGCTGAAGCCGCTGCGACAGGTTCACCGTGTCCCCGACCAGCGTGTATTCCAGCCGCTCCGCAGAACCGAGCAGGGCCGCCGCAGCCTCGCCGGTGGATAGCCCGAGGCCCAGCCCGAACGCCGGCATGCCCTCGGCCTGCCACTTGGTGTTGATCTCACCCTGTAGCGCGTGCATGGCCGTGGCGGCCGCGACAGCGCGGTCGGCATGATCATCTTGAGGGAATGGAGCGCCAAATACCGCCATGACTGCATCGCCGACGAATTGCATGACTGTGCCGGATTGTCCTAGAATAGCATGATTCATCGCTGCTCGGTGCTCCCCTAGTTGCCCGGCCAGCTGGCTCGGATCGGCGTGCTCGGCGATGGTTGAGTACGAACGGATGTCGCTCATCAGCACGGTCACGATGACCCGCTCAGTCTCGCCGATCGGCCGCCGCTCCTGCCGGAGCTTCTTGGCCAGGCCACCGGGCAACAGCCGGGACAGCGTCTCGCCCTGTTCCTCTCGATCGACAATGGCCTGGTGCAGCAGCCTGAGCCGCTGCAACGCCCCCTGATGGCCTGCTGAAACCCCGGTAGCGAGCTTGACGAAGACAGCTTCCACTTCGGCGTCGACGGCTTGCGCGGGTACCTTCCTGGCAACGGCGATGGCCTTGATGGGCTTGCCCTCGGCGACCATCGCCAGGAGTTCCTCCTCAGCTGGCAACAGGCCGCCAGGCGCGATGACGGGTCGCAGCAGCGCCTCGACGATGCTCGGATCGATCGCCGTCCCTCCGCTGGCCACGGCCCGGATGGCGTCGGCAAGCTGGCTGCCTTCCGCGACCCGGTCCTTGAGCAAGTACCCGTAGCCGGCGGAGCCCTCGGCCAGCAACGCGACCGCGTATTCCGGATCGTCATACTGCGACAGCACGACGACACCGGTGCCGGGATGCCGCTTGCGCACTTCCTTGGCGGCCTCGATGCCTTCATTGCGGAATGAAGGTGGCATCCGGATGTCTGTGACCAGGACCTGAGGCGCGGATGCGGCGCAGCCTGCTACGACCTCGTCGTAGTCGGCGCCGACGCCAGTGACCTCCAGGTCGGCGTTGCGGCCGATGAGCGCACGAACGCCCTCACGGACGATCAGGTTATCGTCAGCGAGGAAGACGCTGATGGTGCGCCCAGCCGGCGCGGCGATGCCATTCATCAACTCAGTTGTCGCACAAATAACTCCGCGCTGGCCAGGGTGCAGGCGCCATCGCCCGTCGTGGTGCTAGCACGCAGGCAGATGCCAGTCATCATGGCTCGCGGTGCGACCACGGCATCGATATATGTCACAGACAGATCACCTCGCCGTCTGCGGCCACGCTGACCGGCACCGGGTGAGCTGCCCAGCTCGCCGCCAGTTTGTCTAGGTCGGAGTCGGTGCGGTCGGGGCGGTGATGCAGCAGCACCACACGCCGTGCGCCGGCGGCCGCAGCCAGGCCGATCGCGTAGTCCGCTGCGGCGTGACCGAAGGTCCGCGCCGGGTCGAACTCGTCGGCGAACCAGAACGCATCGTGCAGCAGCACGTCGGCGCCGCCGGCTAGCTCAAGTGCCGCCTCGTGCTGCGCACCAAAGCCGTCAGGCCCCGGTCCGAGATCGGTCGGGCTGTGATCGGGCAGGTAGGCGATGGTGCCCCCGGCGTCACTCACCCGGTAGCCGTACGTCCTGCCGCCCTTGTGCGGGATTTGCCGCGTCGTCACCGTCAGCGGTCCGAACCGGACGCTGCCAGGTTCCAGGCCGGTGAACGTCCAGTCGCCGCGCAATTGCCGCGGGGTGATAGGAAAGTGCGGCGGCGACATGCCGCGCTCAAGCGCCGTTTCGGCATCAGATCCGTCCTCTGGCTGCGGCAACAGCAGGGTGACGGCCGCATCGTCACGGTCTCCGCCGGTGAAGAACGGCAGCCCGTGCACGTGATCCCAGTGCAGGTGCGTCAGCGCGATGGCGCCGCGGAACGGCCGGCCGGTCAGCAGCGCGCTAACCTCGCGGATGCCGGTACCCGCATCGAGGATGAGCTGCGGTTCCGTCACTCCGTCCGGCGTGATCGCCAGGCAACTCGTGCGGCCGCCGTAGCGAAGGAAGTCACGGCCGACAGCCGATGTCGAGCCCCTCGTCCCGCACAGATTAATCAGCAATTATCCGCCCACTGCCGGTCCGCCCGTGCCGGTCTGTCGTGCGGTGGGTCCGCTCAACACCGTTACGCTCGGCACCAGTCACTCATCGACCGCTTCCGGATGCGCGGTTTGTCCGTCGCGCTCGGCTGGTTCCTCCCGCCGGTGACCGGTGGCCAGCTCGGTGAGGGCGCCAGTATCGAACTGGCTGGCCCCTACCGCAGCGACCCGGCATTCGGTCACCGCTATCAGAGTCGACGTCCTGCGACCGCCCTCCAGGTGCGCTCGTTCGCCGAGCAGCGCGCCAGGACCATACTCGGCGAGCTGCTGGCCGTCCCGGTCAACCCGGATCACTCCGTCCAGGACCAGAAACACATCGCCGCCGGGATCACCCTGGCGGACCAGTGCCTGACCTGGCTTCAGGTGCGTGATAACCGGCTTGGCCGTGCCGTGCATTAGTTGCACGGACAGAGCCCGCTCCAGCGCGGTCTCCACGGCGGTGACCAGCGCGGGCGAGTCTTCATCCCCCCACGGGCTGTGCTTACCGAAGGACCTCGCGTACCAGTCCTTGAAGTCGGTGAGCCCGGACTTGCTGGCGAGCTGGCCGTCGGCGGCATAAATCCAGTGCCTGGGGAACGGGCTCGCGCCCGTCATCGCGAACTCGGCCCGGCCGTCCGCGTACAGGGTGAGCTCCAGCGTGGTCCACACTAGGGGCGCCTGCCACTGCACGAACGGCTTGCGGCTGACCCGGCGCGGCGCCGGCACGCCGGTCCGGCCGCCGGCGGTCTGGCTGAAACGGACGAAGCCAGCGCCCTGAACTGGCTCGCGTTGCAGGTCTGGCAGCTGCACCGCCTGGAACCTGTATTGCAGCGCGCCGAGCTTCATGATGGTGGAGCCCATCAGGCCGCCGCCGGCGTGGCCGGCCGCGGTGATCTGGCCATCGTCGCTGACCTCGATCCAGGCTCGCAGCACGTTCGCGAACCGGAACCGGTCCGCTGCCCGTAGCCCGGGCAGGTCAGTGAGCTCGGCGGGCGGCGGGTCGTCGTAGTGGCCGATGCCAGCATTGAACGCTAGCCGGGTGGAGCCGGTAACGGCCTCGGAGGGAATCCAGGACAGGGACGTGACGCTGCTTTCGTGCCTCATAACGTCAGCATCCCGCGATTGCCGGTCTGCCGGAATGGTGCTGACAGGTATCAGGTGGTGTGCCTATCACCAGTCCCCCGCACAGCGATCCCGCTCTCAAAGACCCGCGCCAGGGCTCCGTCGGATAGCCTCCGAAGTCGCGGCGAGGTCTATCGGAGGATTCATGCACGTCGTCGAGCGGCAAGTCGATCTGGGTCACGTTCAGTTGTCGATTGCGGAAGCGGGTGCCGGCCACCGCCCGCTGCTGCTGGTGCATGGTTTCACCGGGGCGAAAGAAGACTTCACCCCGTGGCTTGATCGTCTGGCCGACGTCGGCTGGCATGCGGTTGCGCCCGATCTGCGTGGCCACGGTGCCAGCTCCAAGCCGACCGCCGACTCCGCATACTCGTTCGACATCCTGGCCGACGATGTGCTGGGCCTTGCCGACGCACTCGGCTGGGAGCGGTTCGTCCTGCTCGGGCACTCCATGGGCGGCATGGTCGCGCAGTTCATGGCACGAAACGCAGCAGCCAGACTTGAGGGCCTGATCCTGATGGACACGTCCCACGGGCCGCTGGACAACCTGGATCCGGATCTGGTCCGGGCGGCCGTGTCCATTGTCCGGGCTCGGGGTATGGACGGGCTCGCCGAGGTCATGGCCGAGCGCGACGGACCGCTGGAGACTGCCGCGCATCGGCGCCTGGTCGCCGAAGAGCCGGGATACGCCGAGTTTGAGGATCGGAAGTTCCGGGCCACGTCACCTGCGCTGTACGCAGCGATGGCACCGGAGTTCGTCACGACGACGGACCGCCTCGATAGCCTTCGTAAACTCCCCGAGTCGCTGCCAGTGCTTGTCATCGTCGGCGAGCAAGATCAGCCGTTCCTAGGCCCATCCCAGCGAATGGCCGCCGGGGTCGGCCGCGGCGCACTGGAGATCATTCCGGACGCGGGGCATTGTCCGCAGTTCGAGAACCCCGACGCGTGGTGGAACGCCCTGGCAGGTTTCCTCGCCAAGATAGCGCCCGACTGACCGACTGCGTGCTGCGGCTATTCGCGCCATCTCTCGGCGCAGCCTGACGGACTGGCGCGGTACATGATCGGATTGCCGATATCAGTAGGCATGTGCCCTTTCGTGGTGCACACTGCGACCATGCGTAACCTGCACGGGCCCGGCCGGAATCACGTATCGGCCACGCTTGCGGTGATGGCATGCCTGATCCTGGCCGCTTGCGGGGGTGGCAGTGGCGGCAGCCATAGCCCATCGGCGAAGGCGGCCAGCCCGAAACCAAGCCCGAGTGCCACCACTGCGGGCCAACCGGCCACCGGCCCGGCGGCCGTGGCAGCGATCACGGCCAACTGGAAGACGGTCTTCAACGGCAAGGCCTCGATCCCCCGTCGGCTCGACCTGGTGCAAGACGGGCCGCAGGTGGCCGCGTTCGTTGAAGCCCAGGCCAGGACGTCGTTCGGGAAGACTGCGGTTGGGTCGACCGCGACCGTCAGCTCGGTGACGATTACGTCACCGTCGCACGCGACGGTGGACTACGAGGTCCTGCTACTCGGCACGCCGTTGCTGAAGAAGCAGGTGGGCACCGCCGTCTACCTGAACGGCAGCTGGAAGGTGGGCATCGCGAGCTTCTGTGGGCTTGCCTACCTTGAGTACCCCAAGACGAGCCCTAAACTTCCCGCTCTTTGCCGGAGATAGCAGCGTGGCCGATGCGCTCGCGCAGCCCGCGGTTGGCATGCTCTCCTCGCGGCGCCGCCCCGTTGCCCTCGCCACCCTGTGCACGCTGCTGTTCCTGACCTTCCTCGACAACACGGTGGTCAGCGTCGCGCTGGCCAGCATTCAGTCGGACCTGCACGCCGGAGTCTCGGCGCTGCAGTGGGTGGTCGGGGCATATGCCCTGACGTTCGCCAGCTTCATGCTGGCCTGTGGGATGTTGGCAGATAAGTTCGGTCGCAAGAAGATCATGCTGGCCGGGGCTAGTGTCTACTGCGTCGGCGCGGCGCTGGCCGCAGTCGCCTCCAGCCCCGGGATGCTGATTGCAGCACGGTCGGTCATGGGGCTCGGGGCAGCTGCGAGCGAGCCCGGCACGTTGTCAATGATCCGGCACCTCTATCCAGATGTACGCAGCCGCAACCGCGCGCTCGGGGTCTGGGCAGCTGTGTCCGGGTTCTCGCTCGCGCTCGGCCCGGTCCTCGGCGGGGCGCTGGTCGGGGCGTGGAGCTGGCGGGGGATTTTCTGGTTCGACGTGACTTTCGGCTTGGCCGCGCTGGTTGTAGCGGCCATGGTCCTGCCTGAGAGCGCCGACCCGCGAGCGGGCCGGGTCGATATGCCAGGCACAGTGCTCGGCGCCGGCGCGCTCGCTGCTCTGATCTTCGGCATTATCAACGGCGAGACTGCTGGCTACGCCGCGCCTAGCGTCCTAGCGCTGTTCGCCGTGTCCGTGGCCGCCGGTGCAGCTTTCACCCTGTGGGAGCGGCGCGCCCCGTTTCCGCTGCTTGACCTGACTTACCTGCGGGTCCCGCGGTTCACAACCCCCAACGTGGTGGCGTACTGCACGTACTTCGCCACCTTCGCCATCTTCTTCTTCACTGCGCTCTACCTGGGCGTGATTGTCGGCTACTCCGGTTACCGCATCGCCGGAGTGTTCCTGCCGATGACCGTCATGATGATCATCTCAGCGCTGCTGGCGGGCCGATGGACAACCGTGGTCGGCGCCCGCTGGTCGCTGGTGGCCGGCTGCCTGTTGTTCGCCGGCGGCCTGCTGCTGACCAATCTGGTAATCAACCCAAGCCCGGCCTACCTGCCGCTCGCCGCGGCGCTGGGATTGGCCGGGATCGGCATTGGCACCTGCGTCGTGCCGGTCACCTCGTCAGTGCTCGCGACGGTACCCGCCGAGCGGTCCGGGATGGCTGCGTCGGCCACGAACACCAGCCGGGAGTTGGGCGCGGTCACTGGCATCGCCATCCTTGGTGCGGTCGTCAATGCCGAACTACGCTCTGGCCTCGTCAGCCGCATGACGCATTTGCACGCGTCGGCCGCCCTTCAGGCATACGTGCTTCAGGTGATAGAGACGGGTTCGGTGTCGATCAGCGGTGGCGGCACAAGCGGAGGAAGCGGGCCGCTGCACCAGATCATCCAGGCGGGGTACGCGGCCTTCACCAGCGCGCTGCACGTAGCCCTGTATCTCTCGGCCGCGCTGCTCGGAAGCGCCGCGATACTCTCCGCTGTTACGCTGCGCTCACGTCAGCGCGTCGCCTCCAAATGACCGCCCCGGACAGATCCTCCGGGCAAATGGGCTCCAGCAGCGCCGGACGTGCCCACCGCGCACTTGGGCACTTGGGCACTTGGGCACTTGGGCACAGGATAGCCCGACGCCGTTCCGCCGCATCGCGTCCGTTCCCATGAGAGGAACGCTGTGAGTAACAAGCCACACCAGCACCCTAACAAACAGAAATGGCATTCGCGCCGAGGTACGAGGCTGCTCGTGGCTATTCTCCTGATCGCGCTTTTCCTCCTCGGGCTCGGGCTGTCGGCAGCCGGTCACCCCGTTTTGCTCCGTTAGGCACTGAATCAGATTTTGCCCTGGGAACTTGCGCGGGTGTCCTGGGCCGCGCTCAAGACTGTTAGGCGTTTAAGGATACCCCGTGAGTATTCGGTCCATTTTCGATAATGGCTAGAATACTCGCTCGAAATCATCCCGATCCATTTCACTAGGGGTCCGATCGAGTTGGACCTCGATTCGGCAATCCAGCTCGGTCACCGAACAAGAAAACGAAATGCTAACAAGTGCTAAATAATGGTGCAGCCGCGCCATTTCCAGGGCACTGGGGCACATGATGGCTGCGCGGTGGCTCCACCGGGAGTCTGCGTGAAGTTCGGGTCGAGCTTCGCTTTGCTGGCTGCTGGACGGGCATAGACTCCCGCCCGATGATCGATTAGGCACCCGCTCGGTTGCGGAGGGCCAATGAGTTGGGCAGAACTTCCCTGGTAGGGCCCGTAGCACCAGCGCCTGAAAAGAGATAAATACCGCTCAAAGCACGGTCTGAGCCGGATAACCAAATCGGTCCGAGCACAGGAGGAGCCAGATGGAAAGCCCGATCGAGGTGGTGCGCAGGTTTTGCGCCGCGTGGTCCGACGACATGGGAGCAGTCGAGCTGGCCGCATTCTTCACCGAGGACGCCGTTTACCACAACATCCCGCAGGAGCCGGTCATCGGCAGGAAGGACATCGCCGACACGATTGCTTCGGTCCTGCGCCCTGGCCCGCCAGGCATCGAGGGCATCGATTTCCGCGTCCTCAACATCGCGGCCAATGGTCCGGTCGTGATGACGGAGCGAGTGGACGTCTTCAAGCTCCCCGACAAGTCGTTCGAGCTGCCGGTCATGGGCACCTTCGAGGTCAGCGGCGGCAAGATCAACGCCTGGCGGGACTACTTCGACATGAACCAGTTCACGAGCCGGATGGAATAAGGCTGGACGGACGAAGGCTGGCTTAACGTCCTCGACGTGCGGCTGCGCCTGGTGCTGAATGAGCACGATCTCGTGCTGTCACCGGGAGAAAGCGGCGGAGTTCGATACCCCCGTGCCGCACTGGTTCGGTTCGGCCGACGGCAACCCGGTCGAGCTGCCAAGCCTCTTCTGCCGGCAATGCGAGCGGGCGCACCTGCGGGCTCGCGGGAAGGCAGGCTCGTCTGGATCTCGCTGAGCGTGGATGCGGTCTTGGTGTCGCCGGAACAGCACTAAGGCGGCATCCACGTCGTCAAGCCGCACGAGCCGCCTTGGCGTCGAGCGCGCGACGGCAGGCCAGGACCCAGCGTGATTCCAGCAGCTCATACAAGTGCGTCGGTCGGCGAGGGTGGGACGCCAGTACGGCGAAACACGGAATTAGCCCGGATGTCACGTTCGCGTAACGGTTTGCTGTCTACACCTTGTGACCTGAGCTGATGTCGTCCTATCCTCCTGGCAAGCTTCTTGGTAAGCGCTTTCCGCTCTCTGGTACCCGCAACAAGCAGGCGATGGGAAGTCATCGCAGGTCAGGGCCACTGTATCGGGTAAGCGCTTTCCAGGAGGTCCCGTAAGACAACTTCGGGCGGAGGACGCGTGAACTCGGACCTCGGAACTGCCGGCACCGGCAGCGCTGACGGCTCGCGCTTCAACGCGGGGGCCGGTACGCCCTTCCAGCCGGACATCGACGACGCGACCGGCCAGCCCCCCACCATCTACGACGTTGCCCGCATCGCCGGATTGTCGATCGCCTCGGTATCACGGGTCCTCAACGGCCAGCGCAACCCGCGGCAGGAGACCCGAGATCGGGTGCTGCGCGCAGTCGCCGAGCTTGGCTTCGTCCCGGACGGCGCGGCGCGTGCGCTGAGCGCCCGGCTCAAGGAAGTCGTTGGCGTCGTCGTCCGCAGGCCGCGCTGGTCTGACAGCAGCATGTTCGCCGACGAGGACGAAAACCTGCAGTTCCCCGACATGATCAACCGCGGCATGGAGATCGTCGCGCAGCAGCACGGCTTCGACCTGCTGATCAGGTCGATCGGCCTTGATGAGGCTGACCCCAGCCGGCGCATCTTCGCGCTTGCACGCAAGAGCGACGGCCTCATCCTGCACGACCGGATCCTGTCACCCGAAGAGCTTGACCGGCTGTCCCGGCAGATCCCCGTCGTCACCCTCGCAGGCGAGCCAACGCCGACGACCGCGAACGTGCACGGGGACAACGCAGCCGGGATGCGCGCCCTAGCCCGCCACCTCATCTTCGATCACGGATATCGGACCCTCAGCTACGTGGCTGGCCACGACGGCAGCCCGGACAGCCTCACCCGGGGCCAGGCCCTCGCTGACGAGGCGGCAGCAGCCAGCGTCTCGTTGTTGACGGGCGAGGAGTGGCGCGGTAGCTACCAGGCGGCGGGTGGCTCGCTCGCCATCGACCGGCTGCTAGCCGCCGGCGTGCAGATGCCGAGGGCGATCGTGTGCGCGAACGATCAGTCTGCGATCGGCGTGCTGCATGCGCTCACGCAGCACGGCATCGCGGTGCCCGGTGAGGTCGCGGTCACGGGGTTCGACGACATGCCAGTGGCGCGCCACCTGCGGCCGCAGCTCACCAGCGTTCGGCAGTCAATCCAGGACCTGGGTGCGACCGCGTTCGAGACCGTCTACTCGATGATCGGCCGGGGCGAAGGGGTCCACGACGGCGCTCGCGGCCGCGACATCGCGCTGCCAACTCAGCTGGTCCTGCGCCAGAGCTGCGGATGTGAGTCGCCGACGCCGGCGTCCAGGAGTACCGAGGAGGCCGGATAGATGCGCGCGATAGGACGACGGCTCGGGTTCTACCTGGTGACCGCGATCGTCGCGGTCAGCCTGGACTTCCTCATCCCGAGACTGATTCCCGGCAACCCTGTGGACGCGATCATGGCGCACATGCAGGGCGTGTCGATCAGCAAGGCCACCATCGCGGCCCTGAACCTGCAATTCGGCGTCAACACCAAGGCCAGCCTCTGGGGTCAGTACGCGCATTACTGGTCCACGCTTCTGCACGGCAACCTCGGCCTCTCGACCAGCAACGGGTTCACACCCGTTACCAGCGTGATCAGGAGCGCGCTGCCGTGGACGCTCGGGCTGATCGGCGTGGCCACGGTCATCAGCTTTGTGCTCGGCACGACGATCGGCACGATCATCGCCTGGAAGCGCGGCAGCTGGCTGGACAACCTGCTGCCAGTGGTGACGTTCTTCCAGGCCGCTCCGTACTTCTTCCTGGCCTTCCTTGCCGTCGATCTGTTCGCCATCAAGCTCGGCTGGTTCCCGCCCGAGGGAGCGCACCAGAACCTGGACTTCGCTGCGTTCAACTGGACCTACATCAGCGACGTGCTGGACCATGCCGTGCTGCCGGCACTGACGATCGTCGTGGCGTCGGCCGCTGGCTGGATTGTCGGCATGCGGAACATGATGCTCGCCACCATGGACGAGGACTATGTGCTGATCGCCGCGGCCAAGGGCCTGCGGACTCAGCGGGTGGTCTGGTACGCGGCCCGCAATGCGATCTTGCCTAGCGTCTCCGGTTTCGCACTGGCCATCGGCTTCATCGTCTCCGGCGCACTGCTGACTGAGATCGTCTTCAGCTATCCCGGACTCGGCCTCCTGCTGGTCAACGCCGTCGGCCAGAACGACTACGCGCTGCTGCAGGGCATCTTCCTGATCATTACCTTCGCGGTACTGGCGGCCAACCTGATCGCTGACTTCGTGTACGTGTTCCTCGACCCGCGCACCCGGCAGGAGGCCTAAGGGATGGCAGTCGGCATCGGCACTGAGCAGGTCACGGGCGGTCGGCCCGAGCCGGCCACCGCGCGATCCGGCCTGCCCGGCCGAACGCGGGCGGTACGGCTGCCGCGCTCGCCGAAGATCCTGGCCGGCCTCGGCCTTCTCGGATTCTTCGTGGTCTGGGCGGTCGTTGGCCCGCTCATCGCTCCGTACAGCCCGGACCGCAGCTTCGCCAACGCCCCAGTCCCGCTGCCACCATCGGGCGCGCACCTGCTCGGGACCACCCAGCTGCAGCAGGACGTATTTTCCCAGCTGCTTGTCGGCGGTGGCGACACCCTCCTGGTCGCACTGGTCTCCGGCGTGATCGCGACGACGCTGTCGGTCGTGATCGGCGTGACAGCGGGCTATCTCGGCGGCCTGGCCGACGACCTGCTGTCGATGCTCGCCAATATCTTCCTGGTGCTGCCAGCCCTGCCGCTGCTGATCATCATGATCGGCTTTGTCGGAAAGAACACGGGCAGTGACGTCCTCGTCGTTGGCCTCATTATTTCGGTAACGGGCTGGGCATTCGGTGCCCGTGTCTTGCGAGCGCAGACCTTGTCTATGCGCAACCGCGATTACGTCGACTCGGCGCGGATCATCGGCGAGAAGTGGTGGCGGATTATCGGGACCGAGATCCTGCCCAACCTGACGCCGGTGGTCGCGACATCGTTCCTGTTCACGGTCCTTTACGGAGTCGGCACGTACACAGCGCTCGCGTTCCTCGGCCTCGTGGATCCGAACTGGAGCTGGGGCGGCATGCTCTTCTACGCGCAGAACTCCAACGCAGAGATCAGCGGCTACTGGTGGTGGTTCGTCCCGCCGGGTCTCGCAGTGGCGCTGCTCGGCACTGCGCTAGTCCTGCTGAACTTCGGCATCGACGAGTTCATCAACCCGCGGCTGCGGGCTGCGGGAGTCACCGGACGCCTCGGCCGCCGCGAGCGTACCCGCTCGTCACGCCGGCAAGAGCTCGCGCTGACGCCGGTCATTCGTACCGCAGGGGGCAGTCGTGACTAGCGAAGTGCTGCTGGAGATCCAGGGCCTGTGCGTCGACTACGGCCAGGGCCAGGGCGCGGTGCGGGCTGTAGACGGCGCCGACCTGGTGCTGCACCGCAGTGAGGTACTCGGGCTCGCCGGTGAGAGCGGCAGCGGCAAGTCGACTCTGGCGCTCGCCGCCACCAGGCTCCTGCGGGCTCCGGGCGTCATAACCGGCGGCGAGGTTCGGCTCTTCCGT
The DNA here is from genome assembly GCA_963787665.1 of uncultured Actinomycetota bacterium. Taxonomy (GTDB): domain Bacteria; phylum Actinomycetota; class Actinomycetes; order Streptosporangiales; family Streptosporangiaceae; genus JAJYUU01. The sequence continues at coordinate 242,283 of CAWBDZ010000009.1, read as the reverse complement.
GACGATGGGTCGGTCGTGGACATGCTCGAGGCCGACTTCGCCGGGCTGCGGGTGCTGCGCTGGTCCGAGATATCGCTGGTGCTGCAGAGCGCGATGAATGCACTCAACCCGGTGCTTTCCATTCGCGCGCAGCTTACCGACGCCCTGTCCGCCCACCTGCCTGCGATGACGAGACGCGAGCGGCTAGCACGGTCCGTCGAGCTGCTGGAGATGGTCGGGATCAGCGGCGACCGGCTCGGGAGCTACCCGCACCAGCTGTCCGGGGGCATGCGGCAGCGGGTCATGATCGCGATGGCGCTGGCATTGCGGCCGCAAGTCGTCATCATGGACGAACCCACCACCGCGCTCGATGTGGTCACCCAGCGGGAGATCCTGGAGGAACTGAAGGAACTGCGCGCCGAGTTCGGGTTCGCGATTCTGTTCATTACCCACGACCTGTCGCTGCTGATCGAGATCGCTGACTCGATCGCGGTGCTGTATGCGGGACGCCTCGTGGAGCGGGCGGCGGCCGCGTCGCTGTTCCGGGCCCCGCGCCATCCGTACACAGCTCGGATTGCTCAGTTCGTTCCCGCCGCTGCACGGGCCGCGGGTACCGATGATTGGCATTCCCGGCTCTCCGCCGGACCTGCGGCAGCTGCCCTCGGGCTGCGTTTTCCACCCGCGCTGTCAGTTCGCGTTCGACCGCTGCGCGGTCGAGGCGCCGCCGCTTGAGTCAGTCGGCGCGGCCGGGAGCCGGCTGGTGGCCTGCTGGCAGCAGCACGTGCCGCGCGGCCAGGTTCCCGCGGAGCTTGCTGCCCCGGAGCCAGACCAGGATCAGCTAGCTGCGACCGTGAGCGTACTTCCCCAGGCGACCGCCGCTCAGGGGATCGTGACCAGCTTGCCTGCCGCGCCGATGAAGCATGGGAGCACCGCATGACGAGTTCCATGCTCGAGGCGCACGAGATCGCCCCGCCGGTCCTCGAAGCGCGCGGCCTGACCAAGCACTTCGCTGCCCACAGCCGCAAGGCTGCGCCTGGGCGTCGGCTGGCCGGAAGGCAAGGCCGGTCAGCGCCGGTCGTGCATGCGGTCGACGACGTGACCCTGGCGCTGCCGCCTGCGTCGGTAATGGCTGTGGTCGGCGAGAGCGGATCCGGCAAGTCCACGCTAGCGCGGCTGCTAGCCGGTCTAATCAAGCCGACCTCCGGTGAGCTGCTCCTGAACGGCCAGGCCGTACGGAGCTTGCGGAGAGGCCGGCTCAGTTACACCAAGACAGTGCAGATGGTCCTGCAGGATCCGTTTGCCTCGCTGAACCTCATCCACGACGTGCACTACCACTTGAGCAGACCGTTCCGGGTGCACGGCCTGGCAACGCCGGGCCCCGATCTCGAGGACAAGATCGCCGCCGTGCTCGAGCGGGTTGCGCTGGCTCCGGCAGACGCCTATTTGCGCAAGTTCCCGCACGAACTGTCGGGTGGCCAGCGGCAGCGGGTGGCAATTGCCAGGGCGCTCGCCATCCAGCCGCAAGTGCTGCTCGCGGACGAGCCAGTCTCGATGCTCGACGTGTCAATCCGCCTCGGTGTGCTGAACCTGCTCGCCGATCTGAGGGACAGTGAGCGCCTTGCGATCCTCTACATCACTCACGACATCGCCTCGGCCAGATACCTGGCCGACAAGATCGTCGTTATGTATGCGGGTCAGGTAGTCGAGTCCGGTCCTGCGGCGCAGGTCACTGACTCTCCCGCCCACCCCTACACCCAGCTGCTGCTCAGCGCGGCGCCCGACCCGGAGCGGACCACCCCCGTCACGCTGCGTGGCCGCGGAGCCCCGCCAAGCGCGGTAGCCCCGCCATCAGGATGCCGGTTCCGGACCAGGTGCCCGCACGCGATGGCAATCTGCGCCGAGCGGACCCCGCCCGCTTTCACGGCCGGCGCCGGTCACGTCAGCGCCTGCTGGCTGCTGGACACCGGGGCCGAGAATCACGGGGCGCCGAGCCGGGAGGCTGCCACCGAAACCCCGGCGGCACAGGGCCGACGGTCGGCCAGGCCCGGAGCCAACGGGGACACGCCTGACCTGGGAAAGGAGACGTGATGAGCGCCGACTGCGCCTAAGCGGCAGCAAGATCAATATCGCGGTCGGGCCACCATGAGGCACCCGGCCGGCCCGCACCACCCAAATAGAACAGACCCCGACACGGTCATTCCACAACAGGCCGGCCCGAAGCCGGCCGGGCACGCTTGGAGTTTAGCCCTGATGAATCACAAACTCGCAGGCAGCGTTGCTGCTGCCGCCGTCCTCGTACTGGGGATCGCGGCCTGCAGTTCGAAGCCAAGCACAAGTAACGGCGCTTCTACGCCGACAGGCAAGCCACTGACCATCGTGACGACCGCGTTGTCGCCGATGACCGACACCTTCAACCCGTTCCTGCAGACCTCGACCGGCTACACCATGCATGCGGTCGACCTCTACAACCAGCCGCTTTTCGTCTACGACACGCAGCAGCCGACCAAGCCGGCCATTCCCGAGCTGGGCCTCAGTTACTCCTGGTCGCCAGACGGCAAGACGCTCACGATCACCACGAGGTCCGGGGTGAAGTGGAGCGACGGCAAGCCGTTCAGCGCGGCCGACGTCGCCTTCACCTTCGACCTGATCAAGAAGTACCCGGGACTCAACACTCCGGCCACGCCGGTCCCGACGAGCGCGACCGGCTCAGGCAACAGCGCCGTGCTGACCTTCGCCCAGCCGGAGGTAGCGAACACGTACTTCATCCTCCAGACCCAGATCGTGCCGCAGCATATCTGGGCCTCTATCAGCAACCCGCTCACCTACGCCGACCCGAAGCCGGTCGGCACCGGCCCGTACGTGCTGGACAAGTTCAGCCCGCAGGGCTTCACCATGACGATCAACCCCGACTACTACGCCAAGAGCAGCCTGCGCGTGCCGGAGGTGGACTTCCCCGCCTACACGACCAACACCAACCTGCTGCTGCCGGTCGCCAACGGCACGATTGACTGGGGTGGCATCTCGGTTCCTGGCGTTCAGCAGAACTACCTTTCGAAGAGCCCGAGCAACATCACCTGGACCTCGTCGGCTCCGTACTTCACCCCCAACAACGTGGTCGGCCTGTGGTTCAACACCAAGAGGGTGCCGCTGAACGATCCGGCCGTGCGCCAGGCGATCAGCTTCGGAATCAACAGGCAGCAGCTCTCGGTCGACGGTGAGTCGGGCAACGAGCCGTCGGTGACGAGCACGGCGGGCATGGACTCGACATGGGGGAGCTACGCGCCGTCCTCGCTGGCCGGCAACCTGCCGGCCACCGGCGACTCGGCCAAGGTTAGCCAGATCCTGACGGCTGACGGATACAAGAAGGTAGGCGGCTTCTGGGAGAAGAAGGGGCAGAAGATCACATTCCAGATCGAGGTCCCGGTCCAGTACAGCGACTACTATGCAGACGCTCAGCTGCTCGTCAGCCAGCTGAAGAAGCTCGGCTTCAACCCTGCGGTCAAGGGCGACCCAGGAAACAATGGCGGAAACGTCTGGGCTCACAACCTTGAGTACGGCAACTTCAGTACCGCCATCCACTGGGGCAATCAGGGCCTGACCCCGTACTTCTCCTATGACAACTGGATGGACTACAGGCTCTCGGCGCCGATCGGCAAGCTTGCCTCGGCGGACTTCGGCCGGTTCGACGACCCGGCGGCACAGGCTGCGCTGAACGCCTATGCCAGCGCCTCGAGCCCGCAGGAGCTGAGCGCGGCCATCACCCAGCTGGCTAACATCGAGAACACCCAGGTGCCAGTGGCTCCGCTGCTGGCAGGCGCGTCGTGGGCGGAGTTCTCCACCCGCGACTACACGGGCTGGCCATCGGAGAGCAACCCCTACATGGACCCAGGCCCGAACATTCCCGAGATCCTCTACACGGTCCAGCAGCTCAAGCCCGTTTCGTGAGGCTGCGCAAACCGTGACGATCTCTCTGCACGGACGCATGCTGCCCGGCCGGGTTTCCGGCCGGGCGGCGGCGGCCCACATGCCACCACTAATTCGGCGCGGTGCGTTGTGACGGGCCCGCTGCGAGCCGTCGTAACAGCCTCCGCTGACCCGGTCATTGCTGAGCCCAGCACCTTCCGCAGCCTGGTGGCGACGCTGTCGGTCACCGAGAAGGTCCGGCTGCTGACTGGCGCCGACAGCTGGCGAACCCACGCCTCCCCGGCTATCGGCCTGCGTCAGATGGTCACATCGGATGGTCCCGCCGGGGTACGCGGAACCACCAAGGACGAGCGCAGGCCGTCGGCTAGCCTGCCATGTCCGTCTGCTCTCGGGGCCACCTGGGACTCGGACCTGGTCCACCAGGTAGCGCTTGCGCTAGGCACCGAGGCTCGCAGCAAAGGCGTCAACATCCTGCTGGCACCCACGGTGAACATCATGCGCACGCCGCTTGGCGGGCGCGGCTTCGAATTCTTTGCTGAGGACCCCGTGCTGGCCGCAAGACTTGCCGCCGCCTACGTGCGCGGAGTTCAACGCGCCGGAGTCGCGGCGACGGTTAAGCACTACGTCGGCAACGACTCAGAGACCGAGCGCTGGACGTACGACGCGCACATCAGCGAGAGCGTGCTGCGAGAGCTATACCTGGTGCCGTTTGAGGCTTGCGTTCGCGAGGCCGGCGCCTGGCTCGTCATGGCCGCTTATAACAAGGTCAACGGCGAGCGGATGACCGAGAACCTCCGTCTGCTGCGGGATGTGCTCAAGAACGAGTGGGGTTTCGATGGGGTCGTAACCTCTGACTGGGACGCGGCTCGCAGCACCTTGGAAACGGCTGCTGCCACCCTCGACCTCTCCATGCCTGGCCCCGCAGGGCCATGGGGAGAGCTGCTGACGCTTGCTGTCACCGAGCAAACGGTCAGCGAGGAGCTGCTGGACGACAAGGTCGTCAGGCTCCTGCGGCTGGCCCGACGGACCGGAGCGCTCGGCGCCGACGCTAGCGACGGCCTCGCCGGGTCGCAGCCCGAGCTCGTCGCGCCGGAACTGCTTCGTGCTGTCGCCACGGCTTCGTTCGTGCTGCTCAAAAACCCTGAGGCCACGCTGCCGCTCGATCCGACAGCGGTCCGGAGCCTGGCTGTGATCGGCCCCGGCGCGGTGTACCCGACCATTCAGGGTGGCGGCAGCGCCGGCGTAATTCCGGCGAACGTCGACACCCCGGCAGATGCCCTGCGGGCCGCACTGGCAGACCGGGCCGAGGTCGTGACGGCCGTCGGATGCCAGACCTGGCAGTCCCTGCCAGAACCCCCCGCCGCGTCGTTGCGTGACCCGGTCACCGGGCAGACTGGCGTGCGGCTGGAGTTCCTCAGCGGGGATAGCGACCTGCTGGCCACCGAGCATCGCGGATCGGCAAGTCTCGCCTGGTGGGACGGTGTCCCGGCTGGCATCGGCTGGGGCAAGCCCGGACTGATCGTTCTCACGACAGGGTTCCGGGCCGACGCGTCCGGTTCGTATCAGATAAGTGCGGCCGGGGTCGGCGGACTCACTGTCACCGCGGATGGTGTCACCGTCATCGACGGCGCCACCATGGTCCCCGATGATCCGGTCGAGGCGATGACTCGTCCCGGCGAGCTGCGGGCCGCTCTGTGGCTCGAGGCAGGCAGCGAGACGCTCATCCGGCTCGAGTTCCGTCCTGCGGCAGATGGGGCGGGTCCGCTGGCAGTCCGCCTCGGACTCGTGCCCGCGGCGGACGACGACGCGCTGCTCGCCGACGCCGAGGCAGCTGCGGCGGCGGCCGAGGCCTGCGTCGTCGTCGTGGGCTCCGCGGAGCTCACCGAGAGTGAGGGCTTCGACCGGGAGACCCTGGCGCTGCCCGGCAGGCAGGACGAGCTCGTGCGGCGTGTCGCCGCGGTGAACAGCAAGACGATCGTGGTCGTCAACTCCGGCATGCCGGTGCTGATGCCCTGGGCCGACCAGGTCGCGGCGATTGTCTACGCCTGGATGCCGGGCCAGGTGTTCGGCACTGCTCTTGCGGATGTACTGCTAGGCGCCGCCGAGCCAGGTGGCCGGCTGCCCGTCACGTTGCCGGTCGCCGAGGCCGATTGCCCTGTGCTGCACGCGGCGCCAGACGAGCACGGAATCCTCCGCTACAGCGAGGGACTGCTCGTTGGCTACCGCGGCTACGACCGGAACGATGTAGCGCCGAGGTACCCGTTCGGCCACGGGCTCGGGTACACCACCTGGGACTACGAGTCAGTCGACTGCCCAGCCAGAGTGGCCGAGGGCGAGGATCTCGCGCTCACGGTCACCGTCAGGAACACTGGCTCGCGCGCAGGCAAGGAAGTCGTTCAGGCCTATCTCGCCGAGCCGCCGCAACGAGCTGACGCGCGCCGGCCGGTCCGGGCCCTGGCCGCCTTCGCCGCTGTGCGCGCTGCGCCCGGAGAGGCGATACGAGCCAGGCTCATGATCCCCGCGCGGGCCTTCGCGCGATACGACGAGGACCTCGCCAGCTGGATCTGGCCGGGCGGCGAGTTCACCGTCCACATTGGTCGTTCGTCGCGAGCGCTGCCGGTGGCTGTGCCCGTTACCTCCGGAACGAGCATGCGGTTAGTGACGTCAGCCGAAACGGGCGATTCGCCCGACTAGGCATGCCAGGGGCGGCGTCGTGACCGGGGCGGCGCCGCCCCGCCCCAGTTCACCGGATTGCATCGCTGCCCGGTTTCTTATGCGGCGGCGTCGGCTGCCGCGGTCACATTTCGCCGAGCTGTGGAGTCAGATAGGTGCAAGCACGGACGGCAAGGAGGCCATGATGGAACCGCGTATCCAGTACCGCGCCGATTCGATCACAGGAAAGTTCGCCAAGCACATCAACTCCGCAGGAGCAGTGATCACGGGCTCGACACTGCCCCCTGCCACCCAGGAGCTGGTCAAGATTCGAGCCAGTCAGATCAACGGCTGCGCCGGCTGCCTCGACATGCACACCAAAGACGCCTTGCATGCCGGGGAGAGTCAGGTGCGGCTGAACCTGGTGGCCGCATGGCGGGAGGCGACTGTGTTCACCGATGCCGAGCGGGCGGCGCTGGCTCTCACCGAGCAAGGCACGAGAATCGCGGACGCCGCGGGCGGCGTCGGTGACGAGGCCTGGGAGCTGGCGGCCAAGCACTACGACGAGGACCAGCTCGGGGCGCTGGTAAGCCTGATCGCGCTGATCAACACCTATAACCGGCTCAACGTCATGACCCGCCAGCCAGCCGGCGACTACCAGCCCGGCCAGTGGGGCTAGGTAGCGGCTGCCCTTAGCCCTGTCAGCCAGCGGCCGCCCTACCGCAGGACCCTCCGCGGTGAGCAGACCAATGGCGTCATCGACGAGATCGGCGGTCTACGCCATGCGTCGAGCGCGACTCATTTGTCGTATTCAGCTCGAGGGCAGCTGACATCGCCGTGAGCGTCTCCTGCTGGTGCTCCGCCACCACCTGGACCTGGACGTTACCAATAGGCACGAGCACACTGGGATCGCGCCGAGCACGGTCCGGTCGAACTTCGGCCGCGGCTGACAGCGCTTGGCCGCGTTGTGGAGAGGGACGATCGATGGGCACCATTAATGACCAGCTCCGCCACATGGTGCGGACCATCGCGAAACTCGCCAAGCCGGCGTCGATCCGCACGCTGCGTGTCCCCGCATCGCGCCGTTCGTCCGGACCGGTCCGCTGGCTGGCTCCGGTAGCAGCGGCCGCAGCCGTGGCAGGACTAGTCGTCGGCGTGCCCGTCGCAACCCAGGCCGCAGGCAGCTCATCGGGCGCCGCCGTGAAAGGTGCCGTGGCCACGCTGCCGAACATCGCGGGTACCGGGGCGAACTGCATCTTCCCGATCGAGTCTTTCCAGTGCTACAGCGCGGTCAACTACGACGAGTTTGAATACCTCATGGTGCGGCCGCTGTACATGTTCGGCGGGAACAACGACTCGGTCACGGTGAACTATAAGCTGTCGCCGGCCGACCCACCGGTCTACAGCGCCGGCGGCAAGACCGTGGTGATCAACATCAAGCGGTGGAAGTGGTCAGACGGTCAGACAGTGGACGCCAAGGACCTGATCTTCATGCTCAACATGCTGGAGGCCGAGAAGGCCAACTATGCCGGGTACACCCCGGGGCTGCTGCCGGACAACATCGTCTCGTACAACGCGACCGGCCAGCAGCAGGTAACGCTGCACCTCAGGCACGCCTACTCGAGCATCTGGTACACCTTCAACCAGCTGGCTATCCTGTACCCGCTCCCGCTGGCCTGGGACGTGACCAAAGCCCGCGCCAAGGCGGGCAGCGGCAGTTGTGAGACCGACAGCGTGGCCGACGGCTGGGCCAAGTGCAAGGCGGTATGGAATTACCTGAACAGGCAGAACGCTGACGTTCGCACCTATGCCGCTAACCCGCTGTGGCGGGTAGTGGACGGGCCTTTCAGGCTGGCGGCGTACAACATCAACGGCAACTACAACTTCGTGCCGAACCCGAAGTACTCGGGCAGCCCGAAGCCGTCGATCTCGAAGCTGAAGTTCCGCGAGGTCACCAGCGCGACGGCGATCTACGTCGACTTGAAGACCGGCACGCTCAGCGAGGGCCCGGTACCCTCGAGCGACCTGCCGCCGGCCAAGAAGAACTTCCTGCCGCCCACCAACCCGCTGGCCTCAGCACCGGGCGGCGGCTACTACCTGCAGGCGGGGCTATCGTTCGGGATCGGCTACGCCTACATCAACTTCAACAATCCGACCTACGGCGCGGTGTTCAAGCAGTTGTACTTCCGCCAGGCGCTCATGATGCTGGATGACCAAGCAGGCATGAACACCGCGGTAGGCCGCGGTTACTCGGCGTCGACCGTTGCCGGGGTGCCGAGCGAACCGCTGAGCCCGTGGGTCTCGCCGGTGATGAGGGAGCACCACGGGCAAGGCCCTTACCCGTACAACCCCAGGAAGGCCGAGGCGCTGCTGAAGGCGCACGGCTGGAAGGTCGTGCGCGGGCTGCTGACCTGCGAGCGCGCGGGCACCCGCGCCGGTGATTGCGGTGCCCGGATCCGGAAGGGGCGGCAGGCGAAGCTCGCGATGCTGTACCCCTCGGGTTCCGTCACCCAGGAAGATGAGGTCGACATCCTGAAGGCGGGACTGGCGCATGCGGGGATCGAGCTGACCGTCAAGCGCAAGGCGTTCAGTGCACTGCTCGGCGACACCGTGCCGTGCACGCCAAGCGAGTCGCGGTGCCGCTGGACGTTCCTGTACCTGGGCGGCTGGCTGTTCAACGGGCCCGGCTATGAGCCGACCGGCGAGCAACTGTTCCAGGCCGGCGTGCCGAACAACTCAGGCAGCTACAGCAACCCGAAGATGAACAGGCTGATCAGCGCGACACACACCAGCAACGATCTGTCCGCGTTCTACGCCTACGCCAGCTACTCCGCTGAGCAGGTGCCGTCATACTGGCTGCCGTTCCCTGTCACCACCGAGGCGGTGTCGAAGCACATGCGCAATGTGTCGCAGAACCCGCTCGACATGTTCTTCCCCGAGTACTGGAGGTGCAGCACCAAGTCGTGCTGACGACGGCTCCGGTCGTCTGAACAGGCCGCGCCAGCCGCTTTACCGTGCTGCCCGGCGGGCCGGGCTATCCGCCGGCACTGCCTGGTGAGTCACCGGGGACCCTCGGGATCGACCCGGAGCGGGAGTACCTGCCAGACGGGGCCGACCGCTGCGGCGATCTGGCTCATGGTGCCGACGCCGGGCTGTGCAGCGGTCTGCGGGGCTGGATAGTCTCATCCGCGGGCCGCTTGGTAAAGCTCGCGCGTCAGCCAGGGCGCCAGCCAATGCACTCCTTGCGGAGTCAGGTGGATGCCGTCGCTTCGCACCTGCACACCGTCCACGGTCCAGGTGAAGGTGCCGTTGGGGCACAGCTTGCGATTGAGGTCCAGCACTTGGGTGCCAGGATGCGCGGCGACGACCGTCCGCAGCAGGCGATTCCACAAGGTCACCCGGATTGGATTGTCCTCCGGATACAGGCTGCCGTCCGGCTGCTCACCGCCTCGGTTGTACGGCTCGGTAGCCACCACGACGCGCGCGCCGGTCGAACCCAGCAGGGTAATCGCTTTACCGAGCAGGGCGGCCAGGTGAAAGTCGTAAGCAGGGTCGCCGAGATGTTGCCATCGGCCCTGGTAGTAGTGGTCCATCGTCTCCCAGCGGCCGACCATGAGCAGCACTTCATCGGGCCGGTCGGCCCGCAGCTGTCGCAGCCAGCGCCGCGGCCACGCGTCGCAGATGGGGTTGTCCGGCCACTGCTGTCCGAGGAAGCGATAGGGGCCGCCGGTCGCGATGCCGCAGCCCAGCACCGAGTGGTCGGTGAACCGGATGCCCGGTTCCGGCGGCATGTAGAGCATCAAGGTCAACGAAACGGAGTCGCCGAACACGGCGACGCTGAGCGGGCCATGCCTGCTGGTTGTCCGCGGCGTGGCTGCGGGCAACCGCGGCGCCAGCTTGGCCCGCACCGAAAGGCGAGGAACACTGAGCCCGCTCGCGGGCGGCGATGCTACCGGGAGCTGCGGCACCTGGGCGGGCGCCGTCCAGACCGCGATGACGACTACGGCCGCAACGCCCGCGGCGGCGGCCGGGAGCACCCGCCGCGGACGGACCCGGACGCGCTGTGCGGGACGTTCGATCAGCACGAACGAGGCACCGGCGAGCACGCCGGTGACCCCGACGCGCAGCGCGGCGAGCACGTAGCCGTGCAGGCCGGTGCGTTCGCCGTCGAGGGCGAGGTAAACCGGCCAATGCCACAGATACAGGCCATAGGAGATGCGGCCGATGCCGACCAGGAGGCGGGTCGACAGCAGCCGCGCCACCGGCTGCCCGGGGTCGAGGACGACGCCGGCCACCAGCGCCGCGCCGGCCAGGGCCGTGAGCAGCAGCAGGCCATGCCGGAACTCGCCGGGGGCGCCATCAGCGGTCGTCGCGACACCGGTCAGCGCTGCGAGCCCGCAGACCGATAGCACCAATGGCAGCGGCCGGCGTCCGGCGGGTTGCGGCGACCGGATGCCGGGCGGGGCGGCGGCGCGCCATCGCCAGGTTGGTGCCAGCAGCGCGGCCAGGGCCGCACCGACGAGCAGTTGCTGGGCGCGCGTATCGGTGCCGAAGTAGACCCGTCCCGGGCTGGCCACCCGGGCCAGGACATACGTGGCCACCGCGGACGCCGCTACTCCCGCGAGAGAAATCGCCAGCAGGCGCCGCCGTGTGACCGCGCAGCACGCGAGAAGCAGAAGCGGCCACACGAGGTAAAACTGCTCCTCCACTGCGAGCGACCAGGTGTGCTGCAGCGGCGACGGCGTCCCGCCCTGCGCGAAGTAGTCCGTGCCCTGAAGCGCCCAGCGCCAGTTGCTAGACCACAGCGCCGTCGCGATCGCGTCCCCGCGCAACGCAACGACCGAATCCGGAACGAACAGCGGGCGCGCCGCGACCACGGCAACGATCATGATTAGCGCCGCGGGCAGCAGCCGCCGGGCACGGCGTGTCCAGAACCCGCCAAGGTCGATCCGTCCGGTGATTACCAGCTCGTCGTAGAGCAGGGACGTGATCAGGAAGCCGCTGAGGACGAAGAAGACATCGACGCCGACAAAGCCACCGGGCAGGAACGGGATACCGGCGTGAGTGGCGAGCACTGCCAGGACGGCAAGAGCACGAATACCGTCAAGCGGGCGGCTACGACGATCCAGGTCCACAAAAGCGCACGCCTTACATAGGGCTGCCGAACTGCTCCGCCATCCTAGCGGCGTTATTCCCGTTTTGCGCGGCGCGGCAGTCTTCCAGCAGCGACCTCGGCATGCTCAAGCGCTTCAACACCCGCTAGCTGCATGCCGTGGCATAGACGTGAGAGTCCACGCCGTCCGATACGAAAAGGCCGTGGAGTCGGTGTCTAGCCGATCCAGCCTGTGCGCTGGCCGGCGTCAGGCGAGCCATCGGCTATCAGCTCCAGCACGGCGCCGCCATCAGATGGGGCAGCGGACGCGCAATCAGTACGCGCACCGCGGTGATGTGGTTGCCAAGCCTCTGGTCCGCACGCCGCGGACGCTGCCGGAGATGCTGGTACCCGCTGAGGTAGATGCGCTGATCCCTGCGTGGCGCACCCACCGCGACTAGGCGCTGGTCGCCGCGATGGTGCTGGGCGCTGCCCCGCCGCGAGGTCCCGGGACCGCGCCCGTGCGATGTCCGGGCCGCATGGGGCTCGTTTCGCTGGACGACGACAGGCGGACGCCCAAAGTCTTCGACTCGGGCGCCCGTCGTCCGTGCATTTTGTTCGGATTAGCCGGTCGGCTGCACCCACGGTGACGGAGGCGGCGGGACCACAACCGGCGGACGGTCATTGCATGTGATGGCATTCGGCAGGTAAGGGCCGAGCCAGTTGGTGCCGGGGTGGTAGGCGTCGTTGTCGATGCCGTCATTACCGCCCAGGTCAGTCAGCGTGAACTCGGAACCTGCGGGCAGGAAGTGGAACGAACCACAGTTGTTGACGCCCCACCAGCCGATATTGCGCACGTCGACGTTCTGGAACGTTGCGTTGCCTGCGGAGCGCGCATCGAAGACATCGGTGCCGGCACCGTCGACTTCGATGTCTCGGAAATGGACGTTGGTGATGTCGTACAGGTCCTTTACCGAATAGTCGGATACCACCATCATCGCGTCGTATGTGTTGTCGAGGAAGTTGTCCCCAACTACTTCGATGTCCGCGTTGATGCTGCTCTGGAGCGCGTATATCCAGATCGCGCCCAGGCCGATCTGCCAGTTGAGCTCATAGGTGCCGGCCCGGACCGTGGTGTTGTTCGTGATCCAGTCGGATCCGGTGAACGGTACCGCGTTGAAGCGGGACCCGAGTTGGATGCCGCTGCCCTCGCGGATCGGGTCCGCGATGAGGTTGTTCGAAACAGTGTTGTCGCTACCGCCGTAGAGCGCGATGCCATTCGCGATCACCGGCGTCTGGATGGTGTTGTGGTCGAACGTATCGTTCGAATCAGCGGAGATCTCTGACCACATGGCCATGCCGTCGTCTCCGGTATTGCGGATGAAGTTATTCGATGCAATCGAGTCTGTGACTCCGGTGTGGAAGTTGATGCCGTCTGCCATCTGGTCGACGATCGTGTTGCCAGAGATGGTCAGATTCGTCATCGGCCCATCCAGCCAGATGCCGGCCTTAGTGTGCTGGATGTAGAGACCAGTGATAGAGGAGTTGCTCAGCGATCCGCCGATACCATTCACCTGGTCGGTGTCGATGCGCTCGCGGACGTCGCCCTCAATCGCGAAATCAGATAGGTGGACGTTAGTGCTACCGCCCTGGTCGGCGTATAGCCCGTAGAAGCCAACGCCAGTGTGGATCGAGCCATCCGGCGCCGGCGTGCTAAGCGTCACCTGGTGGCCCTTGAAAATGGTGTACCAGCTGCCTGCGCCGTCGATCGTGACGTTATTGACGATGATGTGCTGGCTAACCGAGTAGACGCCCGGCGGGACGTAGACGGGCAGATGCACCTTCTGTGCGAACGCGATGGCGGCGTTCATCGCTCGCGAGGCATCCCGGTGCCCGGTTGGATCGGCGCCGAAGCGCAGCACGTTCACGGAGGGGAAGACAATTCTTGGCGGCCCGACCAGCTGGGAATCCATCAGGTCGATGGTCGTGAGCGAGGCGTCCGTCCCAGTCGGCGCCGTGAGCCGGATCGTCGAGCCAGCCGGGAACGTCCGGCCGAGCAGCAGGCGCTGCTCGTCATAGAAGTGGTTCGGCCGCCATGGCGCCGGGAACACCGGTTCCGGTATGGTCTGCGCCGGAACGCACTGGCACTCCACTGCGTAGTCGGTAGGAACGTTGTCGCCCTCGGTCGGGTCATTGTCGAACGGGTACTGGCCGTATAGCCACGAGTACTGTGACGTCAGCGTCATGGTCCGGTGGAAGTGGCCGTTGACGGCCACGTCCAGCGGCGCAGTGATACCGCCGCCCGTAGCCGAGTCGGGAATGCTATAGCGGACGTTGATCGCGTTTGCTGCGTCCGGCAAGGTGAACTGGACGTACTGTCCGGGCGCGAGGCTGACCGCAGATCGGCCCGAAGCCTCGGCCGCCAGCGTGTACGCCTGCGTGCTCGGACCGATGACGGTGCCATCGGTGACGGCATTCTCGGCTTCCTGCTCAACGAACGGGACGTCGGCGCCCCGACCTGAGGTAAGAGACGGGTCGATAGCGGCGCGGGTGACCATGGGCGCCGCCGAGGCATCGGCAGTACGCGCCGCGGCAACGGCCGTTGCGGCGCCCGATGCCATCAGGCATGCCGTCACCAGTACTGCCAATCGCGATGGCCATGCGAGCCACCTCAGTCGAACTCCTGTGGTGCTGGCTGACATCGGCTGCTCGTTTCTCTCGGGCTGCGGGCCTGCGCCGCAGTGGAGTGACCCGCGAAGAGGATGACATGACCGTAATGCCGTTGTGATGTTCTTCACAAGATTCAAGAGACAATTTCCGGTATTTTGTAAAGAGACACCGCTAGATCATTGGTTGTTTGCGCAAGAAGCTTGTGTTCTTGCGCATTCTCAACGCAACTCTTGTTCGCCGTCGTCGGCGTGCTTCACATGCTGGGCGACGTAGTGGTCCTGCTTGAGCGAGACTGCTGTCGACAAGAGGGCAAGCGTCGCGTCGCGTTCCCGGACCGAGTTGGGTTCTGCGCCGGACCGATGCGATGGCAACAGGCGTCCGTGACAGTGGCGGTTCGCAGCGAATATTCACGGCGCAGGTGTACGAAACAGCTCCTTCGCGACTACGCCTGGGTCACCTCCCGAGCAGGTCGAGATCGCGCACGCAGAAGCCGTGGTGCGCCCACTCCTCGTCCAGCACCACGTGCACGCATTCGAGCACCGACTTCCCCCTGGCGTATGGCGGCCAGCCCCGGCCCGCCGGTACTGGCGCGGGCGCCGACAGCTCTTCGGGCGTGACGGTCGACAGCCAGCGCTCTAGCTCGGCGCCCTGCACGCCGCGCACGGCCAGCACCTCGTCGAGGCTCGGGGCCGCCGCTCGATCCAGGCCCTGCTCCTCCTGGTCTGGGACCAACTCGGACGCCAGCCCGATCGCTGTGAACGGCTTGGTCGATCCCAGGCAGCAGCGACGGAACCACGAGTCGTGCACGAACACCAGATGGCGCAGGGTCTCCACCGCCGACCACTCGCCGCCGACGCGCCGGTGCTCGGAACCTTCGGGCATCCCCCGGAGCCGCTCGAGCGTCGCCGCCCAGTCGGCCCGCAGCTGCCGGAAAGCCTGCCGCAGGCCGGCCGGATCGGCCGAGCGGATCAGCAGCCGTACTGGATGCCGCCGGTCGAGCTCGGCCTCGACGTACGACGTCACCTCGACACCGTTGACCACCAGGTTGCTGACCAGCCCGTCGATGACGGCGTCCTGCATCACCACCCCAATCAGACGGGCGCGAGTCAAGTCGCACTCACGAAACTCGGCATCTGTCAGGTCCTGGTCCTCGAATCTCGCCATGCCGGGCAGTATTCACCAGCGTGCCGACACCCGCGAGCCCGGACTGCGGGGTTGAGAGTCCCGTCGTCCCCGTCGCCGATCCGCTTCGCCGCGCACCCCGGGGGCGATGATCGGCGTCACAGAGAACAGAACTGGTCCATCTGGCGCAGGCCACGGCGCGGAGGTTTTGTCGGCGGAAACACGCCGAGTCGCCGATCTGCACGATGAAGACACGCACCGCCCACTCCGGTCGGGCATGCGGGCGTTGCGCGGCTCAGCCGATGGGCTCGGCCAGCGAAACGATGATCCCTTCCGGCCCCCGGACGTAGGCCATCCGCCAAGCGCCCTCGTACTCGCCGATGCCACCGACCAGTCCATAGCCCTCGGTGGCTGTCCAATCGACAGCCGCCTGCAGGTCGTTGACCTCGAAGGCCACGTTGCGCAATCCCAGCTCGTTGGCCATGGCGGCCGGTGAACCCGGCACGGAGTCGGGTCGCACGAAGCTCGAGAGCTCCAGGCGGGTGCCATCGTCGGGCGGCTTTAGCATGACGATCTCGGTGCGGGAGTCGGGAATGCCGCAGACCGTGTCCAAGAACTCGACTTCGACGAACGTCCTGCCCTCGACCTCCAGGCCCAGCGCCACGAAGAAGGCGGTCACCACGTCGAGATCTGCGACCGTAAGGCCGACATGGTCGAAGCGTCGCACATGTGACATAGGCCCGTCCTCCCATAGTCGTATCGACCGCGCATCCGCCACGGTGGGCGTTCTCAGTACCTCTCGTAGCGGGACCTCCGCAAACGCGGACTATCAGCGGCAGACTCGCGCATTAGGCCGACGGCGACTTGCCGGGTCATGTCGCTCCTGCAGCCCGCGGTGAGTTGCTCTTTGGTGGCGGTCGGCAATCGGATGCCAGCTCTCGGCGGCATGAGCGGACACCGAGTTAGGTGTTGTTCAATCCGACTTTCTGCGGCGCCTTGTGCTGGCAGAAGGCACCCTCAGGACTAGCTGACGCCAGATTCCTGAGGGTGCCCGCCGTGCGTCTCCAGGATTGCTAGAGAGCAACCCTTGGAGGCGTCTGACGATTAGCGAACATCGCGGGCACCTCCTTCCTGATACAGAGGACATTCCTTGCCGCGCGGCGCGGCCACTGTAGGACCGCCCGCCCGCGGGCGGCAACGCATTTACCGGCGGCCAACATCGTCACGTGCTCGTCGATCACGTCAGGTTGCCCCCCACGCGCTCGCGACCAAGCGCTCGCAGCCTCAACCCGCGCCGGTTGACCAAAGTCGCCGCCAAGGCCGAACGCGCGCACCTGGCCAAGTCCGGCCTGCCCGCATTCTCCAAAGCCAGCTTGAAGATGCCCGTTTGGCCTCTCTGAAGAATTACACCTACCGGGCAATGAACCGCGGGGGCGCGGCAGCGCCGAGATCATCACCGCGGCGGGGCACCTCACCGGGCCGCTCCCCCGGTACCGTTCCCAATGTCGGTGAGGTCGGAGGGTGCCCTGCGGCGCCGAGTGGGCAGACGGGATTGACGAGGAGGTCACGGTTATCGCGTCCAGGCAAACCGGCCGCAGGTCCATCGCCTCGAATAGGCGGGCCCGGCATGACTACACGATTCTCAAGACGTACGAGGCCGGGATAGTCCTGGTCGGTAACGAGGTGAAGTCCCTGCGCGCCGGCCACGCATCGCTGGCCGGAGCGTTCGTTCAGGAGCACGACGGCGAGCTGATGCTCCACGGCCTGCACATCCCCGAGCACGCGTACGGCCGCGACGCCACCCGCGTCCTCGACCAGCCCCGGCGGACCCGCAAGCTGCTCATGCACCGCAGCGAGATCGCCAAGATCATCGCGAAGCTCGGCGACGCTGGCGTCACCCTCGTGCCGCTCTCGCTGTATTTCCAGAACGGCTGGGCCAAGGTGGAAATCGCCCTGGCGCGCGGCCGACGGTCCTTCGACAAGCGGCAGGCAATCGCCCACCGGGACGCCGACCGGGAGATTGCCCGCGAGCTCAGCGATCGGCTACGCGGCCGCCGGCGACGGACCCGCGGATCGAGCTGAGACGCCGAGAGGACGGGCAACGCCCGAACGGCGAGGACAACACATCAGCGACCCAGCGAAGCAGTCAGTTTTGGCGATGCGAGGCGGCCGAATGGTGACTCGCGGGCAACTCACCCCACCGAGAAGATCGCTGACCGAAGGCACACCACGCGGCAAGACAGTGCCTTCACGTGAGTGCCAGATCCGCTGATATGCGCTATACCGGCAGGGTGTCGAACGCGTTTGTGCAGAGCATGGCCCATAACTTCGAACAGGCGCTGCGGTTGATGGAGGCGGCGCTGACCGACTGCCCCGACGAGCTGTGGCAGGCGGACTTGTGGCCGGACGCGGCGCCTACGGGTCCGGCGCCGCACGGGGGCCTGCACGGCTCGGCTCCCTGGTTCCTCGCCTACCACGGGCTCAGTTGCCTGGACTACGACCTGGCTGGAGAGTTCGAGCCGTGGGCACCGCCACAACCGTTTGACGACAATACCTACTCTTTCCCCAACCGCATGTTCACCAAGCCGGAGCTTCTCGGGTACGTCGATTGGTGCCGCGGCCGCGTTCGCCTGACCCTTGACGCCCTCACCGAGGAGCTGGCCGCCCGGCCACTGCCTAGCGCCCATCGATACCGCGGCATGCTGTTCGGGGTGCTTGTCGGCAGCGTGCCGCTGCATGTTGTTGAGCATGCCTCCCAGATCCGTCAGTTCCTCACCGCAGCGGGGGTCAGAGTGCAACCCATGCCCGGTGACCGTGGGTACACGGGGTGACCCGTGGTGGTAAATCCGGCGCGGTTGCGGCTGGACAGCGCGCTGACGCTCTGCGAATCACGTTCCCACCGGAAGCCACCCGCAAAGACTTGCCGGCTGCAAACGACGAGTTCGCTGCACGTGACACCGCTGACAAGTGCATTGGGGCGATTCCGTCGGTGGCGTCGTCTGACGAGCGCGATCGCGGAGTGGCAGATGGGCGCATTCACCTCAGCACTGGCGGTGCATAAACATACGACCGCCCGTCTGCTCGGCGGCGGGCGGGGTTGCAAACCGTCCTGGCAGCGGTAGATAGCCGCGCGCGGACCCGCCGATCGGCGCGGCGTCAAACCTGCCTGCCTCCGCTGGATGCGGCTCGCTAGAGGCTTCCGGGCGGTGACGGGGCCGTCAAGGTCCATGTGTAGTTGAGCTGCCCGTATCCCTGGTCGACGAGGAGCATGGCCTCCATGGCCGGGTCGTAGGTCATGGAGGCGCCACCGCTCGGTGGAGGGCTACTGGCGGGTGACAGCTTGGTCCAGCTGGTGCCGTTCCAGCTCCACGTTTCGTCTAGAGCAGTCACCATCGGGGCCAGGTAGCTTCTGCCGCCGTACAAGAGCACGGTCGTGGTGGCCGGGTCATAGGCCATTGACCACCCGCCACTGGCTGGCGGGCTGGCAGGGGATGACAGCACGGTCCAGTCGGTGCCGTTCCAGCTCCACGTCTGGCCCTGGCGGCCACGACAAAAGTTGCACTCTCCGGGGTCGTAGAGGAGCACGGCCTTGGTGGCCGGGTCATAGGTCATCGACGACCAGATAGTCGCTGGCGGGCTGGCAGGCGGTGACAGCATGGTCCAGTCGGTGCCGTTCCAGCTCCACGTCTGGCCCTGGCCGCCGCAAGAGTTGCACGCTCCCCCGTCAAAGAGGAGCACGGACTTGGTGGCCGGGTCGTAGGCCATGGAATCACTGCCCAAGCTGTCGCCTCCGCCTCCGGGGTTGCTAGCGGGGGACAGCTTGGTCCAGGTTTTGCCGTTCCAGCTCCACGTGTCGCTAAACCCGGAGTACGGCCCGCCGTCGGCCGGCGGCCCTCCGGACAACAGGCCAAAGCCACCGAACAGAAGCACGGTCCTGGTGGCCGCGTCGTAGGCCATCTGGGCGCCAGTGCGCGCTGGCGGGCTGGCAGAGGGAGAGAGCTTTCTCCAGGTGCTGCCGTTCCAGCTCCACGTGTCGTCAAGGTAGCCAGCGGAGCCAATGCCGCTGAACAGGAGCACGGTCCTGGTGGCCGGGTCGTAGGCCATCGAGGCTCCGCCGCGTGCGGGCAGGCTGGCGGCAGGGTCGAGTTCGGTCCAAGCGGGACCACCCGCCGGGGACGTCGTGGTGGCCTGGGTCGTGACAGCTGTCCTGTTGGATGCGGGCGCTGCGGCGCATCCGCCCAGCGCCGCGATGCAGACGATCACCATCGCCGAAACAGCCCGCGAGCACAGCGATCGCCGCGCGGGCTGCGAACGGCATTCCGCCGACGGGCGCCCGCCGCCGGGACACGCCGCACTGGTCACGCCTTCTTCGACGCAATCCAGTCGAACTTGGTTCCCGCCCGAGTGTGACCAGACGACCGGACTTCGACGACGCCGAATGTGCAATCTTGCCGCCCGTCGAGCATCTCCAAACGCTTGCCGACAAGCAGAAATAATCGGCGTTAGGCGCGCCCAAGCGGTGGGAGACCGGCTGCGCCTGTTTAGCAGAACTGACAACACATTCGAAAAATCGCATCGGGATGGCGGGATTCGAACCCGGCCTCCTGCTCCCA
This sequence comes from uncultured Actinomycetota bacterium, assembly GCA_963787665.1. Classification (GTDB taxonomy): domain Bacteria; phylum Actinomycetota; class Actinomycetes; order Streptosporangiales; family Streptosporangiaceae; genus JAJYUU01. The sequence continues at coordinate 222,231 of CAWBDZ010000009.1, read as the reverse complement.
AATCAGCTCCAGCCCGCCGCCGGACGTAGCCTGATGTCGCCCGGTGCGGCGTTCACCTGAGACAACGCTGGCCTGACGGCGCCTAACGTGGCTCAGTGTCTGTTCACGTTGGCTCCGCGGATTCCAGTGATCGTCGCAACAGTCGAGGGTTCCGGGGGTTGCGATGGTTCAGGCACGTACCCGGTCGACCCTGCTGACAGTGATGAGATCTGTCTCGACGATGTAGAGCACCCGGTAACTACCGACGCGCAGACGGTGATACTCCCCCGCGTGGAAGCCCTCACCAGGCAGTGGATCTTCGTCCAGGGCGGCGACGGCTGCGCCGCCGTGCGCGCGTCAGCCAGCAGTCCCCTTTCTCCGGCAGGCGTACGCTGCGGATCTCGGGCTCCAGGCACAAAGCCGCACTCCCAGCCGTGCTCCTTGACCCTTCCCTTAGATGGGTGATATCTTCCATCTATGCGCGCTGAAGCGCCAGCTCTCATGCCGATCCTGCGATCCCAGCACCAGGCCGAACTGCTGACGCTGCTTCTGTTGCACCCAGGGACTGAGTACAGCATCACCGAACTTTCGGAGAAGCTGGGCGTTCCCCTCACCACCGTGCAGCGCGAGGTGAATCGTTTCCTGGCGGTCGGCCTGATCACCGAGCGACGGGCCGGCCGGACCAGGGAAGTCTCTGCCAACCCGAAGAGCCGGTACGCCCGGTCACTCACCGACTTGCTGACCCTGGCATTCGGGCCGCACATCGTAATCGCGGAAGAGTTCGCTGACATTCCCGCTACTGGCGTTGCGATCTACGGATCGTGGGCAGCGCGCTACAACGGCGTCCCTGGCCCGGCTCCGGCAGACGTCGATGTTCTCGTCATCGGCGAGCCATCCCGGCCGGACGTCTACGACGCCGCGGACCGGGCCGACCAGCGGGTCGGCTTCCCGGTCAACGTGACGATCTCCAGCCCAGGCCGCTGGGCTGCCGCCTCGGACGCGCTCATCCAGCAGATCCGGTCCGCGCCCCTGGTCTGGATCATCGGACCGCCTGACGAAGGTGATTCGTGACCGGCTGGACGCCCGGCGCTGCCGTCATTGAGCGTCTCCTGGAGGAACGGCGTCTGGAGCGGGTTCGAGGCACTCACGCCGACGGCACCTTGGCTCGGCCGTGCCCGCGAAACAATAGCCGCCGCACGCGCTATCGAGCAGGCCAGCCCGGACAGTGCATTCGTCCTCGCCTACGACGCGGCACGCCAAGCGTGCACGGCTCTGCTCGCACAGCAAGGCCTGCGTCCTACGACATCCGGCGGCCACTATGCGGTCGAGGAGTCCGTGAGGGCCCAGTTCGGAACCATCCTGCGGCCGTTCGGCGCCCTGCGACGCCGACGCAACGAACTGGAGTACCCGCTGGACCCAGCCGACAGAGCCAGTGTCGCGGAGACCGCCGACGGAATCCGTGCCGCTACCGAGCTAATCGACGCCGCCTCGAAGATACTTCCCAACCTCGGCCCCTTCTGAAGCAGCTCCGTCCCTGATTAACCTCGGCCTTGATGATCTAAACCGGGACCAGTCGACAGCCGCGGCCAGCCAGGAGTGCGCGCAATCATAAGAAGTCTCGAATGACTCCGACCCCTCACCGATGCGCTGGCGCTCTGAGATATTGCTGCGCGGGCTGCGGTAATGTGCTGTTCCGCTCGGACGCCAAGTTCGAATCCGGAACGGGCTGGCCGAGCTTCTACGAGTCGGCCGTAGCCGGGGCCGTTGAGCTGCGCGCTGATTCCAGCTTGCTCATGCGCCGCACCGAGGTGATATGCCGCGGGTGCGGCGGTCACCTGGGCCATGTCTTCAGCGACGGGCCGGCACCGACCGGTCAGCGCTATTTGCATCAACTCCTGCGCGCTGGCCTTCGAGGCGGCCCCTGCAGACGGTCACAGCAACGGCGAGCCCGCCAGCTGACGCGCCCAGGTGCCGCCGTCCGAGCCAGCGGAAGGCGGCCCGATCGCGGCTCCGTTGTATAAGGTCTCACCCGTACAAGTCAGTCGACATCCTCATCTGCCGCGTAGCACCATCCTCCCGCAAGTTTTGATGGTCTAGGACCGGCGGTCACCGGCGAAGGTGGCCGCCGATCCGAGATCATCGATGGGCCTTAGGCAATGCCCGGGCCTGGCAGCTACTCGGTCTGCCATACCACCAGATCGAATTCGTTGCCCTCGGGGTCGGCGAACGTGGTCTGGCGGATCGCTGCCACGCCGGCTGGAAGCGCCGCGGGCGGGAGCTTAATCTCGTTGAGCGGCCTGGCGCCCAGGGAGGTCAGCCGCTCGATCTCCTCGTCGTAATGGTCCGTGATCAGGACCGGATGGATGCTGTTCTTGGCCGTCCCGGAATCGGGGGGATTGTGGAGGATCATCCGGGGGCCGCTCTCGGGGCCGGTGACGTCGATAGCCGTGTCTCCGGTGACGGCGCCGGGGCTGACCGGGCGGCCGAGAGCCTTCCCCCAGAACTCCGCCAGGGCGGCGGGATCGGCGGAGTCGATGGTCAGGGCTGCGAAACTCAGGCTCGCGGTGGTGGTCATGATTGCTCTCCTTCTGCGCCAAGGAATTAGTTGATGCATCAACCATACTACTCATTGGTTGATGCGTCAACGAAGAGATAGCATGGGGCATGCCGACAGAACCGGACTGGCTCAACCCCCGCGAAGACCGCGCCTGGCGAGCCTTCATGCACGCGCGCCACCAGCTCAACGCGTCCCTGAACCAGCACCTGCTCCGGGACTCAGGGCTGTCACAGGCCGACTACGAGATCCTGGCAGTGCTCTCGGAACACCCCACGGGCCAGATGACCGCACAGGACCTAGGTGCACTCGTGCAGTGGGAGAAGAGCCGACTCTCCCACCAGATCCGGCGCATGCAAGAACGAGGCCTGGTTGCCCGCGGATCCAACCCCGCCGATGGTCGCAGCGCCATAGTTCGCCTTCTGCCCGCCGGACGCCGCGCCATTGAGGACGCAGCACCACAGCACGTGCACAACGTGCGCCGGTATTTCATCGACCTGTTCACCCCCGCCGAGCTCGACACCTTCGCCGCGCTCAACGAACGAGTCCTGCACCACCTCGCCGAGGAATCCTTCTCGGAGGAGTCCACTCCCGACGAGCCCTCACTCCCGCACTGAGCGGCCCACCACGACCGGACATGGACACGGCCAAACGAATGTTTGTGCGTCGCCACCGCTGAGCCTGACTGCGCGCACATGCCGTGCTGCGCGTTGGAGCAGTGTGCGCTGCCGCAGTGGCAGCGGCCGTCGCGCCGGGCGTGGTCAAGGCCCGTTGTCACCCCCCATGACGTCCAAGGTCTAGGAGAAGCCCGGCGGGCGACGTCGGCCTACATCGAGCGTCGTGCGTCCTCCTGCCACAAAGGCAGAAAAATATGAGAAATAATTTCCAAGAATGACTCTGATCTGACCTGGATCCCTAAAAGTGGACCAGCCATAGGACAATTTGGCCCCTGAGCCCCAGGAGCCAATATGCCAAGGCACTATCCTGCCGAGCTTCGGCGTCAGACCTGTGAACGGATGCTCGCCGGCGAGGCGGTCAAGGACCTCGCTGTCGAGCTGGGCATCGCCGGGGTCACCCTCTACAAGTGGCGGCGGCAGGCGCTGATCGATGCTGGACAGCGACCGGGCCTCAAGAGTTACCAGGCCGATCCTCTCGAAGCGGCCCGGCGGCGCATCATCGAGCTGGAGGCCGAGCTCAAAGTGGTCAAGGCGGCTAGCGAGCTCTTCAAGGAGGCAGCGGCCGACCCAAAAGGAAGTTCCAGGTTGTCCGAGGGCTGAACAACCTGGGCTACTCCGAGCGGTTCGCCTGCAAGGTGGTCGGCCTGGACCGGTCGACGTACTACGACATCAAGTTCCGCAAGCCCACCGACCGGGAGATCCGCCGCCTGCTGCTCGCCGATGCCATCGCCGACATTCACGCCCGGTCCCGGGGCACCTATGGCTGCTTGCGGGTCCGGGCCGCGCTGGAGATCGAGCAGGGGCTGATCGTGAACACCAAGCTAGTGAAGAAGATCATGCGCCAGCTGGGCATCCGCGGCCTGCCCGGACCACGCAAGGGCATCAAGAACCTCAAGAACGCCCCCACCTGCGAGGACCTGGTCCAGCGCCAGTTCACCGCCAGCGCCCCCAACCAGCTGTGGCTCACCGACATCACCGAGCATCCCACCCACGAGGGCAAGCTCTACTGCTGCGTCGTGCTGGACCTGTACTCCAGAAAGGTGGTCGGCTGGGCCATCGACCGGCGCTGCGAGGCAGCCCTGGTCAACGACGCCCTCGCCAAGGCTGGCGCCACCAGGCAGACCTCGGCCACGACAATCATCCACTCCGACCACGGCGCCCAGTACACCTCGTGGGCCTTCACCGAGAACGTCCGCCGCCTCGGCCTCGTCAGCTCGATGGGCACCGTCGGCGACTGCTACGACAACGCCCCGATGGAGTCATTCTGGGGCTCGATGCAGATCGAGCTGCTGAACCGCCAGAAGTGGCGGACCAATCTCGAACTGGCCATCGCCATGGCCGAGTACATCGATCACTTCTACAATTCGGACAGGCGTCACAGCTCGCTCGGCTATCTCACCCCGAACGAGTTCGAAGCGTCGCACTCAACCACCACCCAGCAGGCCACTTTGTCCTAAGAAGTGGTCCACCGAACGGGGTCAAGCCCAATCAGTCGGGATGGCGGGATTCGAACCCGCGGCCTCCTGCTCCCAAATCAACGCCACTCAATAGCTAGGCGTCGCCTGGTGTCGTCCAATATCGCGTTCACCTGGAACGATGCTCGCTGGAGGTTGCCTGAGGTGGCCTGGTGTCTGTGCACATTGGCTCCCTCTTTGGCTCCCGAAATAGCTCCTGCTGAAGAGAACAGGGAAGCCCACTCCGCTCATCGAACAGAAAAGCGAGAGCAACGGTCATCCACGCGCCGGCCACCTGGGTCAGCCGCAATTCGGTCACCCTCGACGACGGGCGAGCTAGCGCTGCAAGACCGTCATACGTTTGTAGTACGATAATGTCGTGGCCGAGGAGGAAACCTACGACGGCATCGCGATACCGGACCTGCGCGTCGATTCCGTCACCTGGACGGCCGGGCAGGCAGAGCATGTCCGCACGCGATCGAGCCGCTATCCCGGTTCGGTCAACCTGGAGCCCGAATGGGCGACCGAGGCGGCGATGGACCCGAAGAGGCGGTTTGGCCTGGACCCAGCGAGCAAGACGGGCGAGGGATTCCGGGTCGTCGGCCGATCCGCGACGTCCGGCCAGGTGCTGACAGTCATCCTGATCCCGCAGGAGCACCCGCCTACGGGTGCCTGGCTAGGGGTGACGGCGTGGGTCACCAAAGGACGAGATCTGCGTGATTACGAAGCTCACGAGACAGGCGACGACGCGGACGACGAGGAAGACGGGACGAGCCGATGAAGGAGAACATAGCTGATCTGCTGGCCGCTGAGGCTGAGGCGGCGGAGCAGCTTCGAGACGAGGACGATCTGGGATCGACGTATGCGCCAAGGCACCCACCAAGAGATCCAGCGCAGGTTTACAGCGTCCGGATTCCAGTCGGCAGGCTCGAGCAGCTCCGGACGCGGGCCTTGAAGGAGGGAATCGCGCCCTCAGCACTGATACGCCAGTGGGTAATAGAGCGACTTGACGCTAACCAGGACGCGAAGCCTCAGCCCCCAGATCTCGACGCGCTCGCGGCCATGCTGTCATCTGTGCTGCGGTCACGCGTGGTAGGCGAGGCCCTGTGGATGGTAGCGCGAGCGGAGGACGACCAGAAACTGCTCGTGTTCCAGGAGAAGGTCTTCGCCGACGAGGAAGCCGCCGACGAGGAAGCACGGTCCCAGGGCGGAGTAGTGATCCCATTGCCAGTGACCAGAGACTACCGGCCTAGTCGGAAGCGAGCACAGGGCTAGCGCGCAGCCGCAATTGTCTACCTAGTAGGCATAGCGGGCTGCAGCCATACTGCTCGCTCCGACGGGCTTGATGCCTGCTCGTCCGGCGCTGGTGGAGTTTCACGCCGTCGCCTTACGCCTTGCCCTATGGCTCAGCCTCCGGCCGCCATTGGCCGTCTAGGATGCGCCTTCGATCCCGCCGAGCCGGGCATGGGCTGCCGGAGAATGTCATACCTGGGCCGTACGATCAGGTCCTGTCTTCGGAATGCGGACGGTGGCGGGAATGCTGAGCTTCGACGAGATCGCCTGGCTACGGGACAATAGCCCTGCCTGGCGGCTCCTGCGCGCGGACAACGGGCCGCTCGTGCTCAGCGTCTTGCATCAGGTGTTCGTCGAGGACAACGTCCGCTCGATCTCCGCCGGTCAGCTGGCCAGCAGGCTGGACGACGAACTGTACGCACTGAATCAGCGGTTCAGCGACCCAGCGCCCCCGAGATTCCCCAAGCCGGCCAAGGCTTACCTCGACGACTGGGCCGCTCCCGAGGCTGGCTGGCTCCGCAAGTATTACCCGGACGGTAATGACGAGCCACATTTCGACGCGACTCCGGCAGTGGAGAAGGCACTCGCCTGGGTGCAAGGGCTGGGCGAGCGGTCATTTGTCGGCACGGAGTCGCGGCTCAACACGATTTTCGAGCTGCTCCGCCAGATCATCTATGGCACAGAGACCGACCCGGACTCCCGCATCGCAGACCTGCTGAGGCGACGGCGGGAACTCGACGACCAGATCAGCCGCGTCCAAGCTGGTGAGATAGACCTGCTCGACGCCAGTGCCGTCCGCGACCGGTATCAGCAGCTGTCGGCCACGGCACGAGAGCTGCTCGCGGACTTCCGTGAGGTGGAGGAGAACTTCAGGCGGCTGGATCGCCAGCTCAGGGAGAAGATCGCAGGCTGGCGCGGCGGCAAAGGTGAGCTCCTCGACGACGTACTCGGCAGCAGGGAGACCATCGCCGACTCCGACCAGGGAAAGAGCTTCCGCGCGTTTTACGACTTCCTTCTCTCACAGTCCCGCCAGGAAGAACTCACGGCGCTCCTGGACACCGTGCAGCAGCTGAGCGAGATAACCGAGGCCGACCCGCGGCTACGGCATATCCATTACGACTGGCTCGATGCGGCCGAACGTACCCAGGCGACGGTCCGCCAGCTTTCCGAGCAGCTGCGCCGGTTCCTTGATGATCAGGTGTGGTTCGAGAACCGGCGCGTGATCGACGTCCTGCGCAGCATCGAGGCTCGTGCCCTCACGCTCCGCGAGCAGGGCCAGGTCACGATGACTACCGAGATCGACTGTGCTGCCCCGGCCATCACGCTTCCGATGGAGCGGCCGCTGTACAGCCCGGTAACGAGGGCCAGCGTCGACTCCGGCTCGGTGCGGGACGCCGAGGAGCAGACGGACCCGGCAGTGCTGTTTGAGCAGGTCTTCGTCGATTCCGAGCCGCTGCGCGGAGGCGTCCGCCGTGCCCTGCAGCGCAGCGCGCAGATCGGGCTCGCCGAGCTGATCGCAGATCACCCGCTGGAGCAAGGCCTAGCCGAGCTGGTCACGTACCTGTCGCTGCAGGATGAGGCGTTCACTGTGGTCTTCGATGAGCAGCTTCGCGAGCGGGTGAGCTGGCAGGAGCCGGACGGCCGGACGAAGCAGGTCGCCTTGCCGCGCGTCACGTTCGCGCGAACTGGAGGCGGGAGTTGACCGCTACTGAAATCTCAGCTGCCGATCTTTCGCTGGCCGTCACCCAGCTGATGAAGGGCGTCGTCTATCGCGAAGCGCACGACCGCGCGTGGCGCTCGCTGACTCAATTGCAGCCGCAGGTGCGGGATCACGTCGCCGTGCTGGGGCTGCAGGTCGTGATCGACGAAGCCGAGGGCTATGCGTTCTGCCGTCAGCGCCCTGATGGCGACGACAGCAGCGCGCCGCTGCCAAGGCTGATCCCGCGCCGGACGCTTTCGTTCCACGTCAGCCTGCTGCTTGCACTACTGCGGAAGAAGCTGGCGGAGTTCGACGCCCAGGGCGGCGGCTCACGGCTAATGCTGACCAAGGAGCAGATCCGCGAGATGGTGCGCGTCTTCGTGCCATCGAGCACGAACGAGGTACGGCTGACGAACCAGATTGACGCCCATATCGGCAAGGCTGTGGAACTGGGCTTCCTCCGCCCGGCGAAGAACTCCGAGCAGGTGTACGAGGTGATGCGGATACTGAAGGCCTTCGTCGACGGCCAGTGGCTGGCCGACTTCGACGCCCGGCTAGCCGAGTACGCCGCCACTCTCAGCGGAGAGGAACGCGATGACGACGGCGAGGTAGTCGAATGAGCGGCGCGCCACTCGATGTCGCTGACGCAGCGGACCAAGAGACCCTCAGCGGCTTCCGGCTGAGCAGGCTTGAGTTGTACAACTGGGGCACGTTCGGGCAGCGAGTCTGGTCCCTTGCCACCGAGTCGAGAAACTGCCTGGTGACCGGCGACATCGGGTCAGGCAAGTCCACGATCGTTGACGCCGTCACTACCTTGCTGCTGCCGGCCAACCGGATCTCGTACAACAAGGCAGCCGGAGCGGACACGCGCGAACGGAGCCTCCGCTCCTACGTCCTCGGCTACTACAAATCCGAGCGGAACGATCTCACCGGAACTGCCAAGCCGGTGGCGCTGCGCGACAGCGGCAGTTACTCCGTGATTCTCAGCGTCTTCGCCAACGCAGGTTACGACGCGTCGGTCAGCCTGGCTCTGGTCTTCTGGTTCCGGGACGGTGCGGCAGGACAGCCGGAACGGCTGTACGTGACGGCGGACAGGGCGATGTCCGTCGCCGCCGATTTCGCGGGCTTCGGCACCGACGTCTCGTCTCTGCGCAAGAAGCTGCGCGCAACCGGTGCCCGGGTGCACGACAGCTTTGCCGACTACGGCAAGGACTTCCGCCGCCGCCTCGGGATCGAGTCGGAGCAGGCGATGGAACTGTTCCATCAGACAGTCTCGATGAAATCTGTGGGGAACCTCACCGAGTTCGTCCGCGACCACATGCTGGAGCCGTTCGATGCAGACAGGTGGACCGCCGAGATCGTCACGCACTTCGACGATCTGACGAAGGCGCACGAGGCGGTTCAGCGGGCACAGGCTCAGCTGACCGCGCTCAACCCGCTGCTCGAGGAGTGCACGCGGTACGACCGCGTCGAAGCCGAGATCGCCGCGCTGACCGCGCAGCGGAGAGCCCTGAGGTACTACTTCGCCGATCGCAAGGCTGCGGTCTTGGAGACGTTGCTCGCCGAGCTAGCTGCGCGGCGTGCCCGGCTCGACGCCCGGCGCGGGGAACTCGAATCGCAGCTGACGGTCCTGCGGGACCGCGTGGGCACGCTGCTGGTCGAGCTTGCCGGTCACGGCGGCAACCGACTGGCGGAGATTGACCGCCAGATCGCTGACGGCGAGACAACCCGCACGGCCCGCATGCGGAAATCGGAACAGTTCGCTGAGCTGCTGAAGAAGGCGGGTTTTGACCAGGTCGAGACCGCGACGGATTTCGCTGCCCGGATCCGCGAGATCGTCGCCGCTCGCGACGCCGCGAAGCAGGACCTCGCAGACTGCCAGAACATGCTCACCAAAACCACAGTCGAGGCGGAGAAGCGCGGCGAGGAGGCGGCCGAGGTCAACGCCGAGCTGCGCAGCCTGCAGGAGCGCAAGAACAACATCCCGCGGCAGAACCTTGACCTTCGCGCGCTGCTCTGCCGGGAGCTCCGCCTTGCCTCCGAAGCGCTGCCATTCGCCGGCGAGCTGATCGCGGTCCGGCAGGAAGAGGCGGACTGGGAAGGCGCGGCTGAGCGCATGCTCCGCGGCTTCGCGCTCTCGGTCCTGGTTCCCGACCGCCACTATCCCGCGGTGTCCGACTGGGTCGACAGCCACCATCTGCGCGGGCGGATTGTGTACTACCGGGTCCCGGAGACGGCCAGGGCGGGACAGCGGAGCGGGCAGGGTCTGCCGCGCCGCCCGGCGCTAGCAGTACTCTCCTCGCGGCGAAACTCGAGGTCAAGGATGGTCCGCTCGCGCCGTGGCTGGAGCGCGAGCTAGCAAATCGCGCCAACGTGGAGTGCGTTGAGACCATGGTGGATTTCCGCCGGGCCCCGCGGGCCATCACCAGGGCAGGGCAGATCAAGGTTCCGGGCGGGCGGCACGAGAAGGATGACCGCAAGCGCATCGACGACCGGAGCACGTACGTGCTCGGCTGGTCCAACGAAAGGAAGATCGACGCCCTGCTGAGCCGGGCCGCGATGCTGGCCGCCAAGCTCGCCGCGATCAGCGTCGAGAAGGCTAAGCACGCGAGGGCGCAAGATCGCGGCCATCGACCGCGGGCAGGTGCTGGCCGCGCTGGAGCAGACCCGCGAGTTCGCCGAGATCGACTGGCAGTCCGTGGTCCGCCGGATCGAGGACCTGAAGCAGGAGAAGCGCGAGATCGAGGAAGAGTCGTCGGAGCTGGCCAGGCTGAACGGCGAGCTGACCTCGGTCAGGAAGCAGATCGATGCTGCTGATGCCGAGCACGGCCTGGCGAAGGAGGAGATCGGCGGCGTTAACGCCGAGATCAAAGCGGCACGCGAGAGCCTGGACTCGGCGCAGCAGACGCTCGCCGAGCCAGCCAGCGCGCTAGCACGCCAGCAGTTCCCGGCGATCGGCAGTCTGCTCGCCAAGCACAAGGACGATGCTCCGTCGACGGCTGCCGCATGCGACAAGGCGGAGGACGCGGCGGGTGATGAGATCGTCGCGCTGACCGAGCGGCGAAACACCAGGAAAAACCAGCTTGCCACCAGGATCGTCGCGGCGATGGGCGAGTTCCGGCGGCAGTACCCAGTCGAAACGGCTGAGCTGGACGACGCGGTGCAATCGGCGGCTGGCTACCGCGAACTCCAAAAGCGGTTGACCGACGACGACCTGCCACGTTTCCAGGCGAAGTTTAAGGTTTATCTCAATCAAAACACCATCCGCGAGATCGCGCAGTTCCAGTCCCAGCTGAACAAACACGCCGGAGCCATCAGGGACAGGATCGCCACCATCAATTCCTCGCTTGTCGGAGTGGACTATAACCCTGGCCGGTTCATCCGCCTGGAGGCACAGCTGACCTCGGTCCCCGAGATCCGCGACTTCCGGGCCGAACTCAGGGCCTGCACCGATGACGCGGTGTCGGGTGATACCACCGATCAGTACTCGGAGCAGAAGTTCCTGCAGGTCAAGAGGATCATCGAGCGGTTCACTGGCCGCGAGGGAATGACGGAGGCTGACCGGAGGTGGACCCGGTACGTCACGGATGTGCGGAACTGGTATGTGTTCTCGGCGTCGGAGCGCTGGCGCGCTGACGATACCGAGTACGAGCACTATGCCGACTCGTCCGGCAAGTCCGGCGGTCAGAAGGAGAAGCTCGCCTACACGATCCTGGCAGCTTCGCTCGCCTACCAGTTCAAGCTGGAGTGGGGCGCGGCGAAATCACGGACATTCCGGTTCGCTGTCATCGACGAGGCATTCGGCCGCGGCTCGGACGACTCGACCCGGTTCGCGCTCGAGCTGTTTCGCCGTCTGGGCCTGCAGTTGCTGATCGTTACTCCGCTACAGAAAATCCACGTCATCGAGCCGTACGTTTCGGCGGTGGGATTCGTGGACAACCCGGAAGGCCGCTCGTCGCGCCTGCAGACCCTCACGATCGAGGAATATCACGCGCGGCGGCTCGCGCACGTGCTGGGCCAGCGGGCGCAGCCGGATAGCCGTGACGTGCCGACGCAGGCCAGCGGCGATCTGACCGTCGCTCCCGCACTAGTCCCCATGCCAGCGACGGCTAGCACCGGCGGTTAGCGTGCCACTACCGCCGTGGACCCGGCCAGCTGACGTGCGTGCCGCCCTGGCCAGGAAGTGGCAGTCCGGGACCTTGCTGACCGCATTCGCAGGCGGCCAGCGGTGGGATCCGTACAGCGCGCCGATCCGCGGCCCGGCGCCCGGCGAGATCAGCGAGCGCCTCGGCGCCGTCCAGGAGTGGGCAGCGGAATGGCGGCGAGCCGAGCACGGTCCGCTCCGGATCGAGTACAAGAAGGTCGGCGGCCGCCACGTCGGCTCCAACACGATCCCGAGCCGGGCCTGGATCGACGGTTATGACCAGGCGTGGACACTGCTCGGCGTGCGCGACGACGTGCGCAGGCTGGTGGAGATGCAGCAGGCGACGGGCGCAACCTGCCCGCGGCTACTCCCGTGGCTAAGGCGCCACCCGATGAAGGCGCTGCGTCTTGCGGCATGCTGGCCTGAGATGCTCGCTACCGTCCAGTGGATCGATCAGCGCCAGTCGCCCGGCATGTACCTGCGGCATGTGGATGTCCCTGGCGTCGACACGAAGTTCATTGAACGGAACCGCGGCGTGCTCGGCGAGCTGCTCGACCTGCAACTAGACCCGCAACGGACCGATGCGGGTGCCGCCGATTTCGAAGGCCGGTACAGGTTCCGCCGCAGGCCGAGTTACGTGCGATTCCGCTGCGAGCGGCTGCACGGCTTCAGCGAGCTCTCGGTGCGGGCGGAGGAGTTCGCGGTCCAGCCGACCGGAGTCACTCGCGCCTACGTGGTCGAAAACGAGATCACGTACCTGACGATCCCGTGTCCGGACCACACAATGGTGATCTTCGGCGGAGGGTATGCAGTTCCCGTGCTGGAGCCGGTCGGATGGCTGTCGGATCTTGACATCGTCTACTGGGGCGATATCGACACCCACGGCTTCGTCATTCTGGACCGGATGCGGCAGCCGTTCCCCCAGGCCCGGTCCATGCTGATGGACCGGGCCACCCTCCTCGCGCATCGCGAGCAATGGGTGACAGAGCCGAACCCGGCGTCAGTCCGCCTCGAGCACCTCGACGCGGCAGAACTGGCACTGTACGAGGATCTGGCCGCGGATGCGCTGGGACCGTCGGTCCGGCTTGAGCAGGAACGGATCCGCTTCGGCACGATAAGACACGCGCTACTTGGTAGTTGATGCGCTAGCGCAGGCGCGCCGGTCGGATGATGAGCAGCGTGGAGCGCCGAATACCGGATAAGGGCATGTACCTGACGTCGCAGGTCCGCATATTAGCCAATCCTGTGCTGAGGCACGATCGCTTGGAGGGCCGAGCTGCCGGCCTCGGAAGCGGTGGACGAGTGGCTCGCGTCATTTCGGGCAGCAAATGGCTGAGCCTCATTGGCTAGACCTTCAGGCTCGCTTGTACCCAGGGCTCGCTGGGCCTTCGGGCGCTCCTGCCTGCTCGCGGCGATCTTGCTGTTCACGATCTTGCGGAACGTTTGCGATCCTGATCTCGGGCGCGCGGGCGTGCGCGCCATCAGATGATCACGGTGAGAAAGAGGGGATGGCGAGAAGCAGGAGTACCCGACCACCGGTCGAGGATCGACCGATCGCGGTGCCCGCGAGGGATGTCAGCGATGGGAGCAGGGTAGTGCAGCTGGCTCCCACTTTGGCGGCAGCTGCGGGATAGTAAATTCGGAACTGGTCTGTGACCAGTCGGGATGGCGGGATTCGAACCCGCGGCCTCCTGCTCCCAAAGCAGGCGCGCTAACCAAGCTGCGCTACATCCCGCCGCCAGCTCACCGCTGGCCTACTGGGCCAGCAGCCTTTGCGGCACTGCGCAAGTGTACGGGAGGTCTGACTGGCCCGGGGCAACGGCGATACTGGTCGTCCGGGCGAGCGGACGAGGACCCGTTCCCTGCGCTATCGAGGGAACGAGTGAGAACATCGGCGGTATGGCACGCGGCAGCCACGACAAGCTCGAGCGGTACCAGGCCAAACGCGATTTCGCTCGCACGCCGGAGCCAGCCGGCCGGGACTCCGGCCGCGCCGCCGGTGCGAGCGGCGAGGCTGGCCAGCCGCTGCGATTCGTAGTCCAGCGCCACCGCGCGCGGCGGAGGCACTACGACCTGCGGTTCGAGATGAACGGCGTGCTGGCCAGCTGGGCGGTACCCAACGGGCCCACGCTGGATCCGGCAGTAAAGCGCCTCGCGGTGCACGTCGAGGACCATCCCATCGAGTACATCGACTTCGAGGGCGTGATCCCGGCGGGCGAATACGGAGGCGGCGACGTCATCGTCTGGGATACCGGCACCTGGCAGCCGTATGAGACCGACGACCCGGCGGCGGCCGTAGCGGCCGGCGAACTGCACGCCGAGGTGCACGGCCAGAAACTGAAGGGCAAACTCGTTCTCATCCGCAGGGGCAAGCGCGGCGCAGAACAGGACGAGTGGCTGCTGCTGCACAAGCACGACGACTACGCGGTCAGCGGATGGGACCCTGAGCAGCACCCGAGGTCGGTGCTCAGCGGGCGAACAAATGACGAGGTGAAGGCCGATCCCGATCGGATCTGGCGCTCGGACCTGCCCGCCGCGGAGGCATCGATCGAGCTGCGCCCGAGGCCGATCCCCGGTCCTGCCGAGGCCGAGCTCAATGCCCTGGAAGACATGGGGGGAACGGGGACCTGGGAGGTATTCGGCCGCAGGCTCAGGCTGACGAACCTGGACAAGGAGTTGTTCCCGGCGCGCGGTGGCGAGGCTGCTGTCACCAAGCGTGAACTAATCCGGTATTCCGCGCAGATCGCCCCAGTCATCCTGCCGTACCTGACGGGCCGGCCACTGAACATGCACCGGTTCCCTGGTGGAGCGGGCGAGGCTGGCTTCTGGAACAAGCAACTCCCCCAGCACGCGCCGGACTGGCTCCCGCGGTGGGACAATCCGGACGCCGAACCGGGCAAGACCAGCACGTACCTCGTGGTCGACGAGGCGGCCGCGCTGGTCTGGGCAGCTAACTATGGCGCGCTGGAGTGGCACGCCTGGACATCGCGGGCCGAGCACCCGGATAACCCCAGTTACGCTCTCATCGACATCGACCCTGGCTCGAACACATCGTGGGAAGACATCCTCGTACTGGCCCGCTTGCACCGCACCGCGCTTGAGCACTTGCGAGTGCGCGCTCAGCCCAAGGTAACGGGACGCCGCGGGATCCAGATCTGGATTCCGGTACGCGGCGGTCTTAGCTATCAGGACACGCGCGGCTGGGTCGCAGATCTGTCCAAGACGATCGGCTCGATCGTGCCAAAGCTGGTCAGCTGGAAGTGGGACGTCAGCGAACGCGAGGGCCTGGCCAGGCTCGACTACACGCAGAACGTGAGTAATAAGACGCTGGTCGCCCCATACAGCCCGCGTGCGGCGCCCGGCGCACCAGTGTCCGCACCAATCGACTGGGCTGAGCTCGACGACCCGGCCTTGCGGCCGGACGGCTTCACGATCCGGACGATCCTGGCTCGGGTGGCTGAGCTAGGCGACCTGTTCCGGCCGGTCCTCGGCGAGGGCCAGCACCTGCCGCCGCTGCAGTAGGGTCCCGCGCACGGCCGCGCCGACCTGTGCAGACCCGGTACGCTACCGGTGGCGGTCGCCGCCTCGCGGGCGTAGCTCAATGGCAGAGCCCCAGCCTTCCAAGCTGGTCATGAGGGTTCGATTCCCTTCGCCCGCTCCAACCCGAAAGCCCAGTTCAGTCGCCCTGTCGGGCTCCTTTACTCAGCAAGGCGGAGGGCCTTTCGGGCTCGGCGTGCCCGCTGCGTGCCACAAGCGTGCCATTAGGAGCAGTCAGCCATCGACCCAGCCTGTATAAAAGATGCGCATGGAAGGTGACAGCGTGCGAGACTTTTATACGTGACCGCGATCAAGAACCTGCCACCGACGTTCGCGACCGAGACGGCGCTGGCGGCAGGCGTCTCTCCACGAGACCTGTATACCGCACGCGATACCGGGGAAATCCTCGAGTTGTCGCGCGGCGTCTTCCGCCGCGCTGACGCGCCGGCAGCCAGTTTTCCCGACCTCCTGGCCGTGGCGTACCGGAACCCCACGGCAATTGCCTGCCTGCTATCGGCAGCCACCGTCCACGATCTGACTGACGAGATTCCGCCTGCAGTGCAGATCGCTGTGCCTAGGTCCAGTCATCCGCCACGAATAGCGTTCCCACCGACCGCGGTCTTCCGGTTTGAGCCTCGGACCTTCGAGCTCGGCCTGACCCACGTCGAGGCAGCCCCGGGCGAGTCCGTCCGCATCTACGATGCCCCGCGCACAGTGGTAGATCTCATGCGGCTACGGCACCGCATTGGGGAGCCAGCCGCCCTGATTGCCTTGCATAGATACCTCCGCCGCCGAGATGCCAGGCCACCTGAGCTGCTGAATATGGCCGCAGATCTTCGCGTATACGGGCCCGTGCTGCACGCGCTCGACGTTGCGAGTGCGGGGTGAACCGGCCCACCTGGGCGTCACAATCCGGCAGCGCGTACCTCGACTTGCAGAACCGAGCGCGCCGGGAACTTCGGGGCACGCAGGAGCTCCTCACCCTGTACGTCGTCGAGCGCTGGCTTGCGCGCCTCAGCGCATCGCCCCATGCCAGCAAATTCGTCATCAAGGGCGGAATGCTTCTGGCCGCGTACGATGCTCGCCGGCCGACTGCCGACCTGGACGCGCTGGCCCGATCGATTGCCGACGATCAGGCCACGGTCGTTTCGCTGGTGTCGGAGGTCGCTGACGTGTCGCTCGACGACGGAGTTGAGTTCCGCACCGGCACGGCAACCGCTCGCATCATCCGTGAACAGGCCCTCTACTCCGGCGTGCGAATCGCCATGGACGCCAAGATCTCGACCGCGACAGTCAAGTTCCGCATGGACGTTAACTTCGGCGATCCGATCACGCCCGCGCCCGTCTGGGTGACGCTGCCGCCGCTGCGGCCGGCCATGGAGCCCATACGTGTCCTCGGTTATCCCGTCGCGACGGTTCTTGCCGAGAAATTAGCGACGGCCATCGACCTCGGACCAGCCAACACCCGCGTCCGCGACTACGCCGACATCTATACGCTCACCGGCATCCACGTAATCAGCCATCGCACAGCCCGCCAAGCCCTGCTGGCAACCGCCGCGCACAGAGGCACCTCAGTTCAGCCGCTCTCTGCGGCCGTCGGTGGCTTCGCAAGGCTCCGACGGCAGACCTACGATGCCTACCGCACAGGACTCGGCGTTCCCGGCCTGCAGCTTCCCGCCGACCTTGAGTCCCTGGTAAGCGCCGTCACAGCTTTCGCCGACCCGCTCGCAGGGCACATGGCGGAGACTACGTGGCGACCAGCCGAACGCCAGTGGAGTCGTTTGCCGAATTAATCCTTAGAAGTAAATCAAGACGGCGCGCTGCGCGCGCCGTGGGCCGACCCTTGCGCCGGCCTCCGGCCGTGGGGGCGCCGGCCGGCACGCGCCGGCCCTCACGCCATCGTGCCGCTGATCATGGCAGGCCATCCGGCAGGGCATCCGGTGCTGGACATTGCCGTCTTCCTCGGCGCTTCCAGTGTCCCGCTCCCGGCCACCGCGTCGAGGTCGCTCCCTGCGGTCGCGTCGCATGCGATCGGCTACGCCGGACCTCGACCCGGCACCCGCTCGCCAGGGTTCCGGCGCCTGTCGAGGATGACGGAGGGGACCAAGACGCGACCCCGTGACCTGCGCTGTGATGCCACGGCGCAGGACGGAGCGCCCAACTTAGTGGAGAAAGTCGAGCGCCGCGGCGCGGAACTCAGCCGACATCAGCGCGCCGCGATGATCACCGGGCACCGGGAGGTATTTCGCGTTCGGAAGGGTCGCTGCCAGCTGGTCGACAGGATCGTCCTCGGTTCCCGCGACGAACAGCGTCGGGACCGTGGGCAGGTCGGCGCCTGCATCGAACGGTTCGGCGGCCAGCGCTTCCATGAGCAGCAGCATCTGATCCCGGTCGAGGTGGGGCTGAGAGATCCAGGCTGCGAATTCGGCGAGGTCGGGGTCGGGCGCCTCGGCTTCGCCTTTGGCCACCGTGCGGAGCAACTCGATGTCCATACCGGCCAGCGGGTCGGTCGTGCCCAGTCCCTCGAGGACCAGGCGCCCTACCCGGCCAGTGGCAGCCAAGGGCCAGGCCAGCCGGGCGCCGAGCGAATAACCGACCACGTCGGCCTCGTCTTGGCCGGTGCCGTCGATCGCCGCGACCAGGCCCGCAATGATCGCGCTAACCGAGATCGCGTCGCGATCGGCCGCCGGGCACGAGCCATGACCGGGCAGGTCGACAGCGACCGTCCCACGCCCTCTGCCAGCCAACGCCTGCGGCCAGCCCGGCTCGATCCAGTCGATCTGGGCACTACTGGTGAATCCATGGACGAGCAGCACCGGACGCTCGCCCGAGAAGCTGTGGACGGCGAGCCTGAGTTGCGACGTCATAGGTTCTCCGATTCCGCTGCTACCAACGCGCCCGCAGCTGGCGAGGCTCGCGCATGGGTTGCAGTTTGGGTTGCAGTTCACCGTTATACCACCGCATTCAACCGGGACCGCTCAAGGACGTTGGTCCAGCTTGAACCGATCTGAACGCCCACGATCCGAGCTGCTAATGCGGTTAGGCCGTGCCACGCACGTGCCACATGCCAAGGCGATCAGCGGTCAACTGCGGTCACTCAGCTGCTCTACCCCGCCGTTGAGCAGGACCGGCGTTCGCCCTGATCAGGAGCTAGGCTGCCCCACCGATCTTCCAAGCTGGTCATGAGGGTTCGATTCCCTTCGCCCGCTCCAATCCGAAGCCCAGGTCAGCACGCCGTAAGCGAGTGTTCTACTGATCATCGGCAGAATCCCCAGCCGGGCTCGGGCCACGCGGGGCCAGTGTTTTTGTGCCTCTCTGAACACCTAGGGAAGCAGCGTCAGCGCGTCGAGGTGACTCGGCCGGACTACGCTGAAGTGCCGCCGATCCAGAGTGGCCACTTCTGTTAGCTTCAGCCTCTCGGCGATGGCGATTACCGACGCGTCGGTAGTTCCGAGACTTAGGCTCGCATACCGATCCACCAGATCGGCCATCCGAGCGTAATCCACAGCAGTTAGCTCGACGGGCGTGAAATCACCCTCGGCCAGTGAGCGCAGGAACAGCGATTCCACCCTGGCGCCAGCCTCACGAGCTAGCAGGAAGCCAACTTCCGCTACCACCGTGGCCGGGACAAGCAGAGGCTTGCCGAGTGCATGAAGGCTATTAAATAACTCCACGCATGCTAGGTGATCATTGTCATTGGCGAGCGCCGCTGCCACGAGTGGCCCCGTGTCGCAGACGATCACGCTGAGCGGCCGAACCCGTCTTGCAGGAGACCCTCGGCTTGAGCGGCCACGTCGGTCCTGCTGCCGCGCCCCGCGGCGAACCACGCCGGAGGCCAAGTTCGGCCCTTAACTGCCCCCAAATGGCTGCGCACCTCATCGAGGACGGTCGGCACCTGGTCCTCTGGGAGCTCTTCCACCAGGCGGAGCAGTTCATCCCGCTGCGCGCTCATAATGTAAGTGTACTTAATTGGAAGCAGCCGACGCAGGCCACACACGGGCCACAAGCCGGGGATCTTCGCGGACTGTAGCGGTCACTCACGAGCATTCGGAGCTGACAATCGGCGGCAACATCGCCGCTGGACATCTGCGCCATCACCGACCTTCCAAGCTGGTCATGAGGGTTCGATTCCCTTCGCCCGCTCCAACGAGAATCCCCAGGTCAGGGCCTTGGCCGGACGGTCGCTTGCTGGGCCCGACTGGTCAGCAACCACGTTTCGTGCCACATACGTGCCACACGGTGAGTCGATCATGGGTCAGTTAGCGACCAGACACGGCAACCACTCACCTGGGATCGGCGCCTACGAGGAGGACGGGGGAAGATCAGGCTGGCGGCTGCTCTACATCAGGGCAGGTCAGGGGCCATAAACCCGTGATGTCACTCCTCAGGCGTAGAGTCCCCACCGGAAACCCAACAAAACCCATCAAGGGACCGACTGAAACTACTTAGCTAGTGCACTGTAAGAGGGCTTGCTTTAGTCTTCGCTGGTTTGGTGGTGGCTAGGACCCGGCGGGGCGTGTGTGGTCCGGGCGAAGGGGTCGGTTCGCCTTGCCGCCTCGCCGCGAACTGGGGGTCCGGGTGCCTGCGGGTCAAGGACCGGTGGTTTCTTCAAGCGACAGCCAGTGGAACGGGTCAACGAGCCCGCGCATCTTCTGCCACCAGGGCAGCGTCCTGGGTATGTCGGCGGAGAACCGCCTGGTGTCGCCGGGGCGCACGTCGATCGTGACGCGCGGGCTGAGGAAGTACCACAGGCGGACGCGCAGAACGTGCGGGCCGGGCTGCACGTGCTGGGTGAGTGTCTCCCCAAGTGGCGCCACGCCGGCGCGTTTCCCGTCCAGGTAGACCGTGAAGCCTGCCGCGCCGGGGCTCCCGGTCCCTGGCCATGCGATCCAGCCTTGCCCGGTCACCATCGCTGACCGTCAGAATGCGCACGCGATTCGGCATCAGAGATTGTCCCGCATCCCTGAATGAAAACTAAAGAGAAACACGCGTCATGACACTAGAAGCATCGACAACTCGACTGTCCATCTCGTCTTGCGCGGCTCAACCGCCGGGTCGGTCCAGAAGGCCTCGTAGCGACATGCAAATGCATCGCCCTCGGGGACCGTCCGGCGGTCGAGTACCAAGCCGTTGCCCCGCACCCAGTCCTGTAAGGCCTGGTTCGCTCTGCGGGCGTGGTTTTGGTATTTCATCGTTGCATAACGCCCGGCGGCCATCGAACCAGGCCGGATTCTAGGATGCTCCATCTTTAGGGGCTCAGGCGTAAAGTAACCCGCTTCGAGGTCCATCGGCCCCTCCATATCGATAACGTGGAGCCGGAGAAAGCCATAGCCGACGGTCTCGATCCCGGTCTCTTTGATCCCGGCCCGCACTTCTGTCAGAAGTCGGTCCCGGGCGGCGAGCATCCCGCGGAAGGGTGTTACGACACGAATCCCTACGTACGGGATTTCCGCACGTTCCTCTACCCTTGCGGGCTCGACGATCTCCACGCCTTGTACGGTACACAACAACGAGCGCCGACTGGGCCATTAACGGGGCCATTAACCCCGTGACTCATGGGTATTGACGGTCACTCACGGAACCCTGGAACGCCAGGTCAGGCCACATACGAGGCCGTACACCACAGATTCCCAAGCTGATAGTGCCACCCGCTTCGGATCGTGATCTCCAACGTATAGTCGCTGCCTGACGATCTCGGAGGAGTCTAAGTGCGCCATCTCTATGTCGTGACCCACACGGAGGCGACTCACCACGTGGACAACATCGTCGGCGGATGGCACGACTCGCAGCTAACGCCAAACGGGAAGCGCGCGGCCCGCCGCGATCGCTGCCAGGCTGCGGGAAATGATCCCAGCCAGAAGCGAGATCGAGGCTGGACGGCTCCGACCTCGGGCTCCTTCTTTTGCAGCTCCTATGCCTTCGACCCGGTGGCCGATCCCGGACACGCCGGGCACCTGGACGGAAACGCCTTGACCTACGGGCGCCTAACCACCTACACCGACAACCCCGAACCAGGCGAGCCCGCCAGCATCGCCCTCGACCACGTCGGACCGCAAGTGACACACCTTGCGCTCATCCAGGACGGCCGCCAGGACTACCGGCGTCTTCAGTCCCACTTCGCGACAATCTGGCGCCAGGGTATCTCCGAGTACTCAGACGCAAATTCATCCGGCAACCCCAGCGGCAGCCTCGCCGATCATCTGAATAAGGTGCACCAAGACGATCTGCGTATCTTCATCAGCATCGAATGTCTCCCGGCCACGCGCCACACGCGCCGCGATCTTCTCTGCGGCCTCGATCATGTCAGAGAGCGGCTCAGAGTCACGTCTCACAACGCGACGGCCTCGCGTAGCACGCGATCCGTGATCCGTTCCTTCAGACCACGCGCGGTGGCGACCTGGGTGAAGACCCCCAACTGGTCCTCGACGCCGAGAGCGAACCCGGCCATGTCGAAGTAGCCGTGCCCGCGGTCGACATCGACCAGCAGGTCCAGGTCACTGTCCTGGCGCGCCTCGCCCCGTGCAACCGAGCCGAAGACCCGGATGTTACGCACACCGAACCGCTCGCGCAAGCGCAAGATGTCGGCGCGGTGAACACGCACTTCGTCGAGCGTCACCGCGCGCCGCGGCGCATCACCTTTCACCGGCTCACCTCCTGTGTCCTACCCACAGCGTATGGTTTGCACGCCGCAATCCCGGAGGACAGGCTCACGCTGACGCGTGCCCGTTGCGTGCCCGATCCGGAGGTAAGACGCCGCTACTGGCAGCCACTCACAGCGACGCCGGTTACCGTCTGACCTGCCCCGGCGCTGGTCAGAGGCTTAGCAGTCGTAGCCTTCCAAGCTGGTCATGAAGGTTCGATTCCCTTCGCCCGCTCCAACCCGAAGTCCCAGGTCAGACGCCTGGAGGGATAATCGCAATCTAGGCCTGACCCGTTGTCAACCTTGCCTCGCGCCACATCCGCCTCGCACCCACGGGCGGCCGGCAGCGCCCGCAGGCTTGCGCCGCCTCAAATCGGCGGCAGCGGCAGCGGCGGCTCGAGTGGGATCGGCGGCGGCTGCGGCTCCCCGAACGCTGCCTCGGCCGCTGACATAGCGCCATAGTCGGTCGCAAGGTTGGCGTAGATCGAGTAGATCAGCGTGATGAAGATGCCGAGCTTTACCCACAGCGCGGGCGTGAAGAAGAACAGGCAGCAGATCAGCGGGAAGTTGATCAGCCAGTAGATCGCGCCCCACATGTGGACCTTGTACTGCGTGTGCGGGTTAGTGGACAGGTCTTTGAAGAGCAGCTTCATCCAGCTGTGCCGGACTTGCACAGCGGCGTGCAGCCGGGCGACGTCGGCGCGCAATTGCCGGACCTCGGCGATCAGGGACTCAGTCTCAGTCATAACGCCAGTATCAGTGCGCTCGCGCCGATAAGCACCATGCCCGGCGGCAGCACCCGCGGGGCGACACCGGAGAGCAATAGGAGAGCAATAACCGCCCAGGTACCGCCGACACGCCGTCGGACGTAAGCGCAGCATCCGCAGGCACAACCAATTCTGCCCGGCGCCGACACGCGGCTTCCTGCCACATACGTCCCACGCGCCGCGAGCCACCGCAGTTGGCCGCGGGTACTCACGGTCAGATCAGGCCGGGGATCAGCGGCATTGGTCGCCCGGGTCAGCCGCAACTTACTCACCCGAACTTACAAGCTGGTCGTGACGTTTCGATTCCGTTCGCCCGCTTTACTGGAATTTCCGCAGCTCATGGCACGTGAACGATGCTCCGCACTCCCTGGATGCGCACACCACCAGCCCAGGCCGGCCACACTGCCATCTTGCGACGTGCACCTACACGCGCTGGGTCATCGCTTAGCCGTTCACACAGCAATGAGTTCGTCGCCGAAGTCGACCACCCGTGGCCGACCGCCGACCGCGTCAGCGTATCGGCCGAGAACCTCAACGCTGGTCACCTCGCCCCGCTCGATCTGCGAGACGCGCCCGACGCTCAGCCCCATCGCAGCGGCCACATCTCGCTGCGTCAAACCGCGGCTCTTCCGGGCCTGGGCTAGGCGGTGCGCAGCCGGCGGGCCACCCCGACAGATCGGTCGTCGTCATCTCCGATGCTGGCAGCGGCTCATGATCCGATGACCTTTTGCAGCGTGCTGATCTTCATCACGAGCCGCAGCGGGTTTCTCTTGACGGGACGGAAGTCGTAGTGCCTGTAGAACGTTGCAGCTTGCTTATCGATGGCGCCTACGACAACAAGCCGGCCAGATGCGATACCAGCCGCCGACACGATGCGACTTAGAGCGTCGTGAAGCAGCTCACCGCCGAGCCCTTGACCTCGCAGACTGTGGTCAAGAGCTAGGCGCGCGAGCAAGTATGCGGGAATGACGCTCACGCCGCCCGCGAGGGAGCCCGTTACTTCTTCTCTCAGCACCTGGTGGGGAGCGATCGCGTAATACGCGACTACACGGTTGTCGCCACTTGGTACCCAGACGTACGTGATAGCCGTACCCGACGCCCGCGCGCGGTGAGCATGATCAGCGAGCCACGTATTGAGGGATGGCACGCCGCAGTCGAAGCCTGTGAGGTCATGTGACGCGCTGAGCGGTCCGGACTCCCACCGAGTCATGCTCGGTGGTACCTCCTAGCACGTTGGCTGAGCCGAGCGAGGGCGGGGGCCTCGTCGGGAAGATCCAGCGCGGCTAGCAGCTCGTCGAACTGATCGGCCGGCATGACCGTATGGTCGGCGCGGGCCAGAACCTTGTCTGCGGCCGTGGCCGCCGCAATCAAAACGAACGAACTGACCGACTCGTTGCTCAGCTCGGCTGCGCGCACGATGTGCTCTTTGCTGTGCTCATCGAGCCGCAGTTCAAGCCTTGCCTGTCTGGTTGCCATTGCGATTACCTCCGTCACACATTGTACGGTACTTGTACGGCAGTCCATAAGCGGCCAGATCCCGCCGTACCTGGCGGGCACCAACGGCTACCCGGGTCATCCCCGGAGTCTCTCCAACCCGAAAGCCCAGTTCAGTCGCCCTGTCGGGCTCCTTTACTCAGCAAGGCGGGGGCGTGCCCGATCGACGCCTGATCGCCTTCTTCCTGGCGCCCGCCAGCGCACTGCCCATAGCGGCGGCGATCGGACGAGGAAACCCGTCAATAGTCCCGAGCAGGCATCTCGGCCAACCGGCTGAGCCCGGGGATGCGATTGGATCTACGACCGCAGCCGCAGCCCATCTCCCTGCAAGAACGGTAGCTAGCGGCGGGATCAGATCTCGGTGCGCATGACCCATCGCCACTTCGCGATCTTCCGTACCCGCGTGAAGCCGTATTGCGCATACAACTCCTCCGGTCCTGTATGCAGATAGGCGCCACGCTGCGGAGGCCGCTCCTCAGTCTGCTCCGGATAGGCCTCTACGACGCCGCCGCCGGCCCGTTTGATCTCGTCGAGTGCCGCCGCGACCGCAGCGGCAGCGACGCCCTTGCCGCGGTCCCTCGCGTTGGTGAAGATGCAGCCGATCCGCCAGTCCGGCAGCCCGGCTAGGCCCTTTTCATAGGCCTTGGGGTTCTTGATGGTAGCCACCTCGGCGGGTGGCCCGAACTGGCACCAGCCGACGCACCGCTGACCGTCGTAGACGAGCACCTGGTGCACCGTTCCGCGCGTCACATGCCGACGCTTCAGCTCCCGGTTTCCTTCGCGCCCGTGGCCGACGCCCTCCGGGTGGAATCCAATGCACCAGCAACCACCCCAGACGCCGTTGTTAGCCTCGACGAGCGCAGCGAAGTCGTCCCAGGTCTCCGGCGTGAGCATCCGAGTCGTCAACGTCATCCCCATAGCGTGACATAGCGGCCTGACATAGTGTTCATAACCAAGGCGTCACGCGGACTTCACCGCGGCTGATTCGCGGTCGCCGATTCCTGCCTCTCAAATCGCCCATCTGGCCGTGCTCGCGGCCACCGCGTCTAGGGCGGCCCTGCGGGCCGTCGCACGCGACCGGCTACGCCGACCAGACACGGCGTCCACTTACCTGGGTTTGGCGGCTATGGGAAGACGGGGGCAGACCAGGCTTGAGCGGGGCAGGATGTTGCCGCCGTGTGTCCATCTGGAAGGCCGACGTCGTGCCGTCCCGGCCCGTCAGTGCTTTGCTGAGCGTCCTTAGACGCGGGCAAGCGCCTCGCACAACGAGTCAAGACCCATAGCGCCCAGGCTTAGTGCCTTGGCGTGAAAGTCCTTGAGGCTGAAGGCTCCTCCGGCGCGTGCCATGGCATCCTCGCTGGCCTGTAGCCAGATCCGTTCACCAATCTTGTAGGAGAGGGCCCGACCCGGCAAGCCGAGGCAGCGACGTAGCTCGGAGCGCAGTAGCCGTTCATCCCAGCTGGAGTGGGCGCGCAGGAACTCCCAGGCGATCTCGGCATTCCAGCGCTCGCCCTCGCGCCACCCGGTGCCCCTTGGAACATCCAGTTCCAGATGCACACCGATGTCCAGGGCTACCTGGGCGGTGAGCAGTTGCTGACTGTCGAGCATCCCGAGATATGCCCCCGGGTCGTCCAGGTATCCGAGCTCTCCCATGAGACGCTCCGCGTAGAGCGCCCAGCCCTCGCCGTGGCCGGATACCCAGGACATGCGCTGCCAGCGGTTCAGGCTCTTCCTGTCCGCCATGGCGAGCGATATCTGCAGATGATGGCCGGGAACGCCCTCGTGGTAGACGACCGTGACCTCCTTCCAGGTGGAGAAAGTCTCAACAACGTCCGGCACCGACCACCACATCCGCCCGGGCCGGGACCAGTCCTCGGAGGGCTCGGTGTAGTAGATCCCCCCTTCGTTGGTGGGTGCGATCACGGCCTCGATCCGGCGCGCTTGCTCGGGAATGTCGAAGTGCGTCCCGTCCAGCTCCGAAATGGTGCGCTGGGCATGTTCCAACATCCAGGCACGGAAGTTCTCGCGCCCTTCGATGCGCCTGGCCGGGTCTTCGTCCAGGATCGCCACGGCCTCCTCCACGGTGGCGCCGGGCCGGACCAGGTTACTGACCCGCACCATCTCGGCCCGCAGCCGGGCGAGCTCCTCCCAGCTCCAGGCGTAGGCCTCCCGCAGATCCACGGCAGCGCCCAGGTAATACCGCCCGGCCCGCGCGTAGACCTCAGGCCCGCAGGCATCCTTCTCCCTGGCCAGCGGCATCAGCTCGCGGTCGAGGAAGGCGCCAAGGTCGGCCGTAGCGGCCGTAGCCGCGCGCGCGGCGACGCCCAGCTCCCCCCGCAGCGAGTCCGGGACTGCGGTCAGCCGCCCGACCAGTCCTGAATAGAAGGAATCCCCCGGCCTGGCCCAAGCCGCGCACTGCCCGGCGACCTCCTCGACCTGCCGCCTGGCCGGCGGGCGGCCATCCCTGGCCGCGTCGAGCAAGGTCGCGGACAACTGGCGGTAAGCCCGCGGCACCGCGGCCATCCGCCTGACGACGTTAGCGGCGGCCTCCTCGCCGTCTGTGGGCATCAGGTCGAAGACCGTGCGCACCCTCTGCACCCAGCTGCCGATGGTGCTGAGTTCGCTGGTGGTGTCCCCGGCGTCATAGCACTCCACAGCCAGTGCCAGCCGGTCACGCATCGCGGCCCGCGCGACCTGCTCGCGCGAGCCCGGGGCTTCGGCCGCGTCAAGGGCAGCGAGGGTTGAGCGATCCAGCCCGGCCCGTCCGGCGAACCCGTCAGCACCGAGATCCGCCAGCTCGTGGTCGTGCCCCGCGATCCCGGCGTAAGTGGCGTAGCACGGGTCCAGGGCGGCGGCCCGCTCTACGTACGCCGCTGCGATGTCGTCAATCGAAGGCATACCCGAAACCTGGGCCCCCGGGCACCGCGTCGCGCCGAATGGTCGTGCGAACGATCCGGTTGCGAGCCACTGCCGCTATGCCCTCGTGCCACTACCTGCCGTAAGTCCCGGTGTCTCGTGGGCACTCCCGATGCGTCAGTAGCCAGGTCAGCCGCAACGCCTCAGGTCGAGACGGCGATTTGCAAGCAGGGGCTCAGCTCCCACATCGCGCGGCTACAGCTGTCCTGTATGCCAGGCTGAGGTCGGCGCACATGGCCATAGCTTGACTATGAACGTCTTCATCATCGTGGCGAACGCCATCCTGGTTGGCCTCACTCTGGTCGTGATCTTGTCCGCGAAACAGACGGTCACGGAGAGCAGAAACACTACGAAGGCGGCGCGGGACACCGCCTCAGCACTAGAACCCCTGCTGACGGTGGCACGGGACACGGCGACGTCGTCGGAGTCTGCCGCGGTTGCGGCGCGCGAGACGGTATCGGCGGCCCGAGCGGCGGCCGAACGCGACCGCAAGGCGCAGCGACTCCGGCATATCGCCAAGCTGGTCGAGCAAATCTTCGAGAAGGCCGCCGCCGCACATGGACGCACCCGCCCGGCCTGGTGATGCATTGAACAAGGGAGCTGCCGCCGCTATTGGTTAGCGCGGAGCTGCCGCCGCCCAAGTGCGTCCTCGTTCCCTTCATCGTGCTGATCTTCATTGCCGCGACCACCTCGCCGGGAACTGGCTACTGCATCACGGCGCTGGACGACGCGAGGGCGGCACCGCCTGATGATCGCCAAAGCCTGCGCCCTTGCATCGATCTACGTTCGCGAAGGCGCTCCCCGCGATCTCGCGCTCTCCAGACGCGGCAAGGCCTCCGGCCCGGCGATCGTGAGCCGGGACATAATGCTTTGACGACGCGATTACTTTGTCACCATGACGATTCCCGCCTCGCCGCCTACGGCCGACCAACCCGATAGCACCGGCAGCGAACGTCAGGTCCTTGAGGCCTTCCTTGACTTCCACCGCCAGGTGCTTGTCAGCAAGGTAGACGGCATCTCGGAGAACCAAGCCCGCCATCGGCGCGTGCCGTCGAAAACCACGCTCGCCGGCCTGATCAAGCACATGATCGGGGTCGAGCGAGGCTGGTTTCAGGAAGTGCTGGCTGGACGCAAGGCAGAGGATATCGGTCCCAATGTCGGAGGCGGCGACGAAAGCTGGGACCTGGCCGAGAACGAAACAGTCAGCTGGCTGATCAAGGAATACGAGCAAACCTGCGAGCAGTCGCGACAAACAGCAGCACGATTCACTCTCGATGACGCAATGCCCGAGCCAGACATGGGCCAGGTCTCACTACGGTGGGTCTACGTCCACATGATCGAAGAAACCGCTCGGCACGTCGGACACGCAGACATCCTCCGGGAACAGACCGACGGCGCCGCCGGCATTGACGGCGATTCCGCGGTCACGACCTGGCTGCACCGTATCGTGGTGAATGCCGCCCTTGCTAACCCGAACATGCACGGAGTCACCTGAGTAGAGGACAGCAGTGAACCAGGTCGAGCTGTCCTTCAGTCTCCTAGATGAGTACCCCGCCAGGTCCCGACCGCCGCCCCGGATGGAGACGCCCGAGTGATCGACTTGGCCACACACGGCCCACGAGCCCGCGACCAGAAAGTCTTTGAAAGAAGTCCGGGAGGCGGTGTCGGATCGGGTCTGAGCTGTTCGTAGCAGGGGTGAGCGGCCGCCTGCAAGGGGCGCCCCAAAGCACAGGAGATGATCGGAGATGCAGTATCTGTTTTCCGTGATCGACGACACTGCCGGCCTGGCCACCCCGGATGAGGTGGCAGCGACTGGTAATCCCGAGCCTGAATCCCGCACGCTTGACGCGTTCAACGACCGGCTCGTCGCGGAAGGCTACTGGGTTTTCGCCGGCGGCCTCGCTGCGCCCGGCACGGCGACCGTGATCGACAACCGGGGCGGCCAGGCGCTGTTCACCGACGGACCCTTCGTGGAGTCGAAGGAGTATCTCGGCGGCCTGTGGATCATCGAGGCTGCCGACCTCGACGTGGCGCTCAAGCTCGCCGCCGAGGGGTCGAAGGCCTGCAACCGGAAGGTCGAGGTGCGGCCGTTCGCCTGACCGGGGTCGACGTGCAGGAGGCGGCCGAAGCGTTCGCGGCCCCGCCCAGCAGTGGCCGGCCCGACGGCGTACCACCAACCCTGGCGGCTGGCTGACCACCACCGCCAGACGCGTGGATCCGGCCGGACGGCCGCAAGATACCCGCATGACCGCTGACGTTTCACCGGGTGTCCGCGCGAAGTCAAGATAACCAGGGGCTGGCTCGCCTTTACGCCGATCGAGCCGTTGCCGAATCAAGGGCGGACCGAACCTAGAGACCTACTTGGCAGGCCTATGCGGCTCGACAAGGCGGGGACCCGCCCTTACGGCGACTGATGTGACCGTTAGCCACCGGCGGCCGCCGACCAACCTGCGGCCGTGAGTCTCCGATGATTCAAGAGCTTGGGCGCTGGCTATGAAACCGGCCGTAAGGCACGGTCTTCGTATTTCGATGGACAGGAGTTTCAACGGGCTCACATAGTGTGCAGATGGTTCACAACGTCGCTCTGGTTCTCGGTGGTGGCGGGGCTGCCGGAAATGCGTGGGAGATCGGTATCATCGCAGGCCTGGCCGAAGCTGGTCTTGATATGACAGAGGCTGCCGATTTGGTGGTCGGCACCTCGGCCGGTGCCACCGCGGCAGCGCAGGTGCGCAGCGGCATACCGACGGCGGAACTGTTGGCCTCGGTGCTGTCGCCGCCGGTTCAACCGGTCGGGCAGAACCGGGAAGGGCCGCCGTCCCAGCCGGTGGCCACGGTGTTCGAGCGGATGCGGGCCATCTCCGCCGCCGCCACCTCGGCAGCCGATCTACAACGCGCGATGGGCGCGTTCGGGTTGGAGAGCGACTCCACACTCGGACCCGCGGCGGGACAGCGGCGCGCAACGGTCGCCGCCCGGTTGCCTCGCCCTGAATGGCCGGACAGACCGATGATCGTGGTGGCCATCGACGCGCATACCGGCGAGTTGGCTGCGTTCGACCGCGATTCCGGCGTCGACCTGGTGGACGCCGTCACCGCGAGCTGCGCGCTGCCTGGTCTGGTCCCCACGCACAGCATCAACGGCAGCCGCTACATCGACGGTGGCGTGCGCTCCACCGACAACGCCGACCTTGCCTCGG
Organism: uncultured Actinomycetota bacterium; assembly: GCA_963787665.1. Classification (GTDB taxonomy): domain Bacteria; phylum Actinomycetota; class Actinomycetes; order Streptosporangiales; family Streptosporangiaceae; genus JAJYUU01. The sequence continues at coordinate 191,883 of CAWBDZ010000009.1, read as the reverse complement.
GCTATGCGAATGTCGTGGTGCTCTCGCCGTTGGGCGGACGGAGCCAGCCACCACCCGAACGGGGCGCGGACCTGGCAGGCCAGTTCGAGGGCCTGCGCAGACCACCGGAATGGGGCACGGACCTGGGAAGCCAGGTCGAGGGCCTGCGCAGGCAGGGCAGCCGCGTCGAGGTGATCACACCGGACGCCGATTCCCGAGCCGCGATGGGCACGAACCAGATGGATCCCGCCACCCGCGTCCCCGCCGCCCGCGCCGGCTTCGCCCAAGGCAAGCAGAAAGCGTCCCGCGTGACGTTCCTCTGACGATTGCACGCCGACGCCCAGCGCTACACCGTCATCTGTGAAGAGCCATGAAAGTCGAGTCCAAGCCCGTGCTCCTCGCTCGCAGCAACGCAGGTCGCACCGGGCTGGGCGAATCGCTCCAGATGCCTTCGGGCACCCTTGCCAGAACCCGACCGAGAGTCGCCGGATCAGGCAGCTAACGGGGAATGAGGCGATCAAATACTGGCAACCCCGCATATCGATCTTGGTTCAATAGCCCGAGCCCGACGTCCGCATAGCCCCGTTGTCCCGGCACAGAAGATGGACCGGGCACGCGGGCACGACGAGGCCGCTGGCGAGCCACCGACCAGAACCTGACTCCTTTGCGCCTGGCAGCGTCTGCCTGAGTCGCGGTAGTTTGCCGCAGGTGACCGACACCACGCGAAGTCTTAGCTTCGGGCAGTTGGCCGACGAGTATGACCGGTGGCGTCCTGGTTACTCCGATGCCGCAGTTGATTGGCTGGCGCCGGTGGCACCTGCTCGGGTGGCCGACCTGGGAGCCGGGACCGGGAAGCTTACCTCAAGCCTTCTGGCGCGCGGCCTGACCGTGGAGGCGGTCGAGCCAGACACACGAATGCTCCCTGCGTTGGCCCGGAACAATCCGGCCGCCAGGTGCCACGCGTCCGACTCGACCGCGATACCGGTTGAAGATCGATCACTGGATGCGGTCTTGGTTGCTGGTGCCTGGCATTGGTTCGACGCCGAGGCGACGATCACCGAATTGCGGCGAGTCCTGAAGCCCGGAGCGTGGCTGGGTCTGGTCTGGAACGTCCTGGCCGACCCGGTCGAGCCATGGGAGTTCGAGCTTGACGGCGAGTCGGAAAGTTCGACCGGGAGACCAAGCGCGATGCCACCGGCGTCGCAGCGCGGCTCTCCTACTTTCCCGAGGACGAGCTTGAGGTACACCAATTCGCCTGGAAGTGGGAGCTGACGCCTGAGCACCGCGCGGCCAACTTGGCCACAACATCGATGTTGATTGCAATGGACCCGGAACAGCGGGCCGAGCGACTCCAAGCGGCGCACTCCGAACTGCAACGAATCTGCGATGCGGCTGGCACGAGGTCGATGCCGATTCGCCATGAGGCAAGCTGCGTCCGCTGGACGCCCACGCCAGACCTCTGAGTGGCACCGCCCAGTCCTGGTCAGCTAGCCCTCCGTCCCCCGATCTTCCAAGCTGGTCATGGCGCGATTCCCTTCGCCCGTTCCAACCAGAAACCCCAGGTCAGCGGCTTGCGCCACTCCGCTCGCACGACCCAGCTAAACCGAGCAAACGCCGTGCCACGAAGCACGGCGGCGATCAACTCGCAACCTCCATCGGCCGGATCTCGGCGAGCGCGGCGCGTAGCCGGTCCCTTTCGATCTCAAGGTTGTAGCGAGCCTGTGGGTTCATCCAGAGCCGCTCCGAGGTTCCGAAGAAGCGGGCCAAGCGCAGAGCAGTGTCAGCTGTAATCCGCGCTCGCCATCAACCATCTCGTTGATCCGCCGGGCCGGAGAATTCAGCTCCTTGGCGAGCTGGTACCGGCTCAGGCTGAGAGGCTTGAGGAACACCTCCAGCAGAATCTCGCCGGGATGTACCGCCTTCATAATTATTTCCGTGGTCACGTTCCGCTCCCAGTGATCGCCAACGATCTCAACGTCCCCTGGTCCCGCATCGGTCCAGCAGAAGCAAATCCTGCACGGAAGACGGAGAACAGTAGAAAGCGCCTCCGGCCTCGCAAGATCATCGTGCGCAGGTGCGGATCGAACCTCGGCCGTCCCCGGTACCTCATTGTCCGGCCTCGACCGGAGCCGGCCAACCGGTACTCTGCTCCCTGCGGCCGTTGTTGACAGGGATATGTCTACAAGATTCGATCATCGTTGAGGCCGCTCGGCGAGGAGAAGTCATGGCAGCCTTCACCCGGTCCGACGACTTGCAGGGAGCGGAGTTCGTCGACGCGGACCTGCGTGGCGCCCGGTTCGTGGAGGCTGACCTATCCGGCGTCGTGATGCGCGGCGTCGACGTGTCGGGGGCAGACATCGATGCCCCGTTCCTGCTCAACGGCGAGAGTTCCCTGCGCGTCAACGGCGTCGACGTAGTCCCGCTTATCGAGGCCGAACTCAACCGCCGCTTTCCTGGCCGCGTCGACCGGCGCGCCGGAGATCCGGATGGCCTGCGCGCGGCCTGGGCCGCGCTCGAGCCCACCTGGGCGGCCGCGCTCGAGCGCGTCGCAGCGATGCCGCCTGGCACCGTCGACGTTTCGGTGGGCGGCGAGTGGTCGTTCGCGCAGACGCTGCGGCACCTGGTCCTTGCGACCGACGCCTGGCTGGGCGGAGCGATCCTGGAGATCGAACAGCCATTCCACCCCATCGGTCAGCCGGACGCCAGTTTCGAGACTGACGGCCGCGACATATCGATCTTCACAACGGTCGCACCGTCGTACGCCGAGGTGCTTGAGGTCCGGGCGGGTCGAGTCGCGATGGTGCGCGACTTCCTCGCCACAGTCACATCAGACGAGCTGGCCGCAACGCGCAGGAATCCCCACGACCCCGAATACCAGGAGACCGTCCTCTCTTGCCTGCACGTGATCCTCAACGAGGAGTGGGAGCACCACCGTTTCGCCGTACGCGACCTCGACGCGATCGATGCGAATTCCGCCGAATGAGCCGGTGATCTCAGCTCCCCGTTGATGGCGGCGACAACCGACGAGAGTGTCCGCGAGAAGCTGCCGACGGTCAACCGGGCAGTCATGCCCATTGCGTGCCCGATGGCCAAGCCAATCGGGGTGTCTCCCGGTTACTCACCAAGTGGCCAGTAACAGCTCTGGCGTGCATGCCTGCACGTGGGCTGTCCGTCCGACGATGGTCTAATCGTCGCGCAAGCGGCCTCTGACGATCTGTGCGGACGTCTGGCTACGCGGGATGATGAGGACATGGACATGCAGCTCGCCCCGGAAGAGCCTGAAGCCAGGCCGTGGCGCGTGGAGTTGCTCAGTACTGTCATCGATGCGGTGACGGGGCGGGAACCGGATCGCAGCAGCTCTTCCCGCCCGGCCGTGCTGGCCGTGGACGGGCGGAGCAATAACGGCAAGACCACGGTGGCGGCCCGGATTGCCGATATGGTCCCCGGATCTGTTGTCATTCACACCGATGACATCGCGTGGGAACATTCCCGCTTCAGCTGGGCCGACCTGCTGATTGACGGGATCTTGGTACCTGTGCACCAGGGCCAAGAGGTCAGTTACCGGCCGCCGCGATGGGACGAACACGGCCGCGACGGATCTATCGACGTTCCCGTCGGCTGCCCATTGCTGATCATCGAAGGGGACGGTGCAGGGCGGCGAGAAGTAGCGCACCTGATCGACACTCTGATCTGGGTGCAAGCCGACGAACGGGAGGCCGCACAGCGCGCCGTCGCCCGGGCGGCAGTTCCGACCGCGGCTGACCTGGCCAACAAGGCCGTTGATGAGGCACCGTTCGACGATGAAGGGTGGATGGCTGAGGAAATACCTTTCAACGCCGCACAGCGGACCTGGGAACGTGCCGACATCATCGTCTGCGGCACCCCGGAGGTCCCCTACGATCCGAGCACGGAAATCGTCATAGCGCCACCCCGTCCGCTCTCTGAAAAGTGGGCAAGAGCGACGAATGGCCGTTCGGACCGTTGACGTCCGCGAAGGCCGGCGCCCACTGGCAACGGCGTGGCGCCTATCGGGAAGACGGACAGGGGCTAGGGCAGAGGCAGTAGCCAACCTGGGCTACCGCAGCTCCCCAGGCAGCAGGCTATATATCACGCTGTCGCGGCGGGCTCCCTTGAAAAGCACGTGGGAACGAAGAAGGCCCTCGCGGGCAAACCCGCAGCGCTCGGCGACATGCTGCGACGCCTCATTGTCGGGACCGCAAGTCAGCTCCAGCCGGGCCAATCCCAGAGCGGCGAATGCCCACCGGGCAAGGAGGCGCACCGCATGTGTCGCGGCACCCCGGCCGCGAGCCTCGGGGGCGAGCCAGTACCCAACCGCCGCACAGCCCTGATCCAGGCGAACCTCAGACAGCGAGACGCACCCGAGCACCCCGTCCTGGTCGCGGGGTTCGACCAGCGCAAAGCTGATCCCCTCGCCACGCAAGCGGGCCTCTTCCTGCTCAGCGAAGTAGCCGCGCGCATCAGTCTCGGTGTATGGAGCAGTACGCCATGAGAACCGCTGCATCACCGGGTCACTGAACGCCGCCACGATGCCACGCACGTCGGCCTCGCCCCAAGGACGGAGCAGCACCACATCGCCAGCCAGTGGCGGTACCGGGAACCAAAGCTCGGCCACGTCGAGATGATCTCCTTTTAACAGCAGGTCAAGCTAGCGGATTCGCTGACCCAGCTCAAGCTGAGTTTGCAGGGCGATCACAGCCAATCGCGATCATGTACTCGCTCTGTACAAGAGGCAGTACCAGACGGAAGCCTGAGGCGGCGGTTTAGCGGCAGGTGAATACGCCCATGCGGGTGGTAGCCCGGAAATTGCCTTGGGCATGGATGGCCTGTTCGACCTTCATGGCGATGTCGTCGAGCACCGCATCGAAGTCGAGCGGCTCCCCGATCAAGGCGAGGATGGGCTCGCGGATGCTGGCGACGTAGGTGATGACCGGCTGCGCAGTGGGGATCGAGAGCGGCAGGTCAAGGGCCTGCATGGTGACGCTGGAGAATTCCCGGCTCAGGATGGCCGCGCCAGACTGCGTGGTAAAGCTGTCGGCATGCAGCGCCCGGACCGGGCGGTCAAGCTGGCTGGCGACGGCTGCGTCCAGCAGGCCTTGGATCTCAGCCAGGTGGATGGAGCTGTTAGTAGACGCGAGCACGGTTCCACCCTTTTTGGTGATCCGGCGCAGCTCCCGGACCGCGGCCTGGATATCGGGCACGTGATACAGCATGTGCATGGCCATGGCCACATCGACGCTCTCGTCGGCCAGCGGAAGACGTTGGGCGTCGGCCTGGACCAGCGACAGACGGCCGGACTGGCGCAGGTCCTCCAGAGAGCGCAGCATCCCGGCGGACAGGTCAAGGCCGATGGCGTGGCGGCACCGGCCTTGCGGCACGATCTGGCGCAGATCGAACCCGTTGCCGCAGCCCACATCGGCCACGATCTGCGTCCCGTCCCACGGGATCACCGAGGTGCGCCACCGCGGGTCCGCGGCGGTCTCAGCATACGCATAGATGGACATTCGGGAACGGAGGTGCCGGTCGTCGGCGTACGCGGAACCGGTCAGCATCCGCCGCCCGGTCACCGGGTCGTCGTCAGACACGGCAATCAGCAAACCACACCACGCGCATCAGGAAATAGTGCGAGTTCAGCGCCCGTCACCCGCTCTACGCATCCCGAGCCGGGTGAACTTCGGCGGACGCCCGCGCTCGCACCGGGGATAGAGCGAGTCGGAACCGGCCGCGTCGAAGTTGCGGATCACATCCCGGACCCGGTCGAGCCAAGGTGGCCTGCACAGCGACTACCCGAACGACCAGTCCTCAGCCCGCGCTCTTGGTTTTGATGAGCGGCGCGTCCCGCGTGAGTTCCTGGAACCCGACGCTGTAGTACAGCCCGCGCGCCTTGGGATGCCCAGGCGCACCCAGGCAGGCGACCGTCATATGAGTGGCCCCGGCCGCCCGCGCCAGCTGCATCCCGTGCAGAAGCATCGCCCTTCCCAGCCCCAGACGCCGGTAGTCCGGATGCGTCCCGACCGGCTCGAACTCAGCGGTCTTGTTCGCTTCGTCGAGCCACATGATCGTCGAGGACGCCATCGTTCCGTCCGGCGCCTCCACCAGGACGTGCAGGTCGCCGCGATACGCCGCCGTCTGCCGGACGCCCTGGTAGCCCTCGGCCGTGTACGTCGAGGGAGCCCAGGCGTCCAAATGGGCCTGGACCGCGGCCTTCGGCCCAGCCTCGTCGGCGGTGCGGAACCGGAATCCATCTGGCAGCACCGGCTGTTCCACGTGGCTGAGGTCCCGCTCGTTGAGCTGGGTCCAGGACCCGGCGTCGCCGAGCGAGGCCAGGTCGGCCACATAGCCGTGCGCCGCCCATCGCTTCAGGGCGAACTCATCGGCGGCGCTCGGCATCACCGTACGCTCGATGCCCGCCGCCGTTCCGTCGTACCAGTCGATCACCTCGTCAACCAGCCCGGCGTGGTCGGGATGGACCTGATATGCCAGATAGGCGCCGGTGACGTCCTTCACCGACCCGTCGCTCCGCCTGACCTGGCGCGGAAGATAGGCCCAGCTCCACGCCACCAGATCCCCGCCTGAGAACCACAGCCGACGCGCCCAGCTTGCGCCCTCGCTGGCGTGCCCCTTGCCCCAGATCCAGGCCAGCTCGCCGAACGACGCGTCGCTGCTCAGCAGGTCCGAGCGGATGGCGGTGACACGCTGCGCCAGACCCTGCATGAGCTGGACGTCCGCGGCGGTCACAAGCTCGAAGTTCGTCATAGCGCGCCACTGTGTCAGGACTCTGCAAAGCCGTCGAACCGTTTTCCGGCGCCGCCGATTGCGGTAGTCAACAGCACAACGCGCGAAGCGCATCGTCGTGGCCGCGGAGCCGATCGCAGTCAAGGCAGCCGTGTCCCTCGATTACGCCGGCTGACTGCGGACACCGACCGACTCCACGACCAGCGCCAGCACCTGCACCCCCTGCCATTGTGCGCCCGCCCGGATGACATCCGGCTAACAATCACTGTTCGGCTCGTGTCATGGGCTGCCTGCTAGACCGGAGACGCCGCGGCGCCGCGGACCACCTCGAGCGGAGCAGCCCATGAATCTTTTGATCGCTCTTGCTGCATTCGTCCGTTCCGCTCGCCACGAGAGCGCCGCCGGCCCGCTCTGGCGGCTGGCGACCGGAAAGCTGCACGTCCCGGTGCACATCGCCGACCAGGCGCAGCCACGCCCAAATCCTGAGGAGGGCATGATGAACGACAGCGTCCGCGTCATGCGCCGGGCACGGCGGGCTGCGGCGCGGCTGGCGGCGCCGCAGCGGGCGCGAACCGCGGCCGCCGTCGTTGCCGCGGCCGTCCTGGCCCTGGTGGCAGCGGCATGCAGCGGTTCGTCGACCGGTTCCGGCGGCCTATCGAATGCCGGAGGACCGCCGAGCTCCCCGTCAGCAGTCGGCTACTCGGCCTGCATGCGCTCCCACGGCCTGCCGAGCTTCCCTGACCCCGGCACCAACGGACAGGTCCCCAAGGCCGGCGCGCAGCAGCTCGGGGTCAGCACCTCCCAGCTCCAGGCGGCACAGAGAGCCTGCCAGCACCTGTACCCGACAGGCGGGTCGCTCCTGCAACGAGCACAACAATGCGCCGTGAACAGCGACTGTTCACCCGCACTGCTGCAGCAGTGGATGAACGCCGCGCTGAAGCTCGCCCGGTGCATGCGCTCCCGCGGGCAGCCGAACTTCCCCGACCCCACCGCCAACTCCAGTGGAGTCGTTTTCGATATCAGTAACGTCGGTATTACGGACGCCGAGTCGCATTCGACGCCGTTCATCGCCAAGCTCAACGCATGCGGGCGCGTGGCCGGGAGCTTCCCGGAGTCGTTTGGGTGATAGCCCGCATCCGCGTTTATCAGCCTCGTGACCTCCGGCACCACCTGGAACCAATCGGCGGTCGCTGCACGGATGAACTGAATTGCTTTCTTCCGAGACCCGGTGGTTGGCACGGCTGAAAGCGCCGATTACCCCGCCGAGGCCGATGCTGGGGAAGCCTCCCCTTGCCTGCTTCGTCCTGCGGGCGCATCATGACTGCGCTGGACGTCGCCGCATCCCGTGCGCGTCCGGCACTTGAGGGGCCATGACGAAGCAGCGCAGGCGCATGCTGATAGGTCTTGCCGCGGTGGCGAGTCTCACGCTACTCACCCTGGCCCCGGCCGGCCTCGCCGCCGCGGCCGGGACTGGATCCATCGCCGCCGCGGCCAGGACCCTGATCGCTGTCCCCGGCGACCTACCCCAGCTGGCCGGGCCGTTTCTACAGCGTGGCCGCGACATCTGCCGATGACGTGTGGGCGGTCGGGCTGAGCGGCGCGGGCGGGCAGATCGCGCACTGGAACGGCCGCTCGTGGTCGGACTATGACTTCAGCGACGGTTACCAGGCGGTGGCGGCGCAGTCCCCCACGGACGTGTGGGCGGTCGGCGGGACCTCCTGGTTCTACCCGACCCAGACCCTTGCCCGGCACTGGAACGGCAAGACCTGGACCCAGGTGCCCACGCCGACTCCGGGCGGTTCCGCCTGGTTCAACGCGGTGGCAGCGACCTCGCCCGCCAACGCCTGGGCGGTCGGGTGCATGTGCGGCGGGCCCGGCGATCAGAGGTACTAGATCCCGCTGATCGAGCACTGGAACGGCAAGACCTGGAAGCGGCAGATCTTCCCGTTGCCGACCCACAGCGCCCGGTTCCTGGGCGTTGCGGCGGCCGGGCCCCGCAATGCCTGGGCGGTCGGCTCGACCGACACCCCGGCTGGGGCCAGCGCGATCACCGAGCACTGGAATGGTCGCCGGTGGCGGCGAATGAACACCCCGCCCGGCCTAGCCGCCCTGCAGGGCGTGACCGTGGTCCGGCGCCACGACGCCTGGGCGGTCGGGTACAACGATGCGGGCCCCGTCTACACCAGCCTGATCCTGCACTGGAACGGCCAGCGCTGGAACGCGGTGCCCAGCCCCAACCCGACCGGCCAGACAAACCTCTGGGCGGTGTCGGCCAGCTCGCGCACCAACGCCTGGGCGGTCGGCTACACCAACCCGAACGGCTGCTACGCGGCACCGCCGCGTTCCACTGGAACGGCAAGCGGTGGACCGCGGTACCCACCCCCAACCCGCCGGCCAGCTCAATCGACGCACTGCTCGGCGTCGTAGCCATCTCGCCGTCCGATGCCTGGACCGTGGGCAGCACCGACTGGTCCAGCACCATCATCGAGCACTGGAACGGCAAGTCCTGGCAGGATTAACACCTGACATAAGCGATAGTGAGCGACTGATCTAGGTCAGTCGGCAGCCAGGTCACGCTGAAACCGGGTGCCTGGTCGGCCGCCGGGCTGCGCCGGGCCAGCCGGGGCGAACCCGGCTTTGGTCAGCACGTTCTGAGACGCGACATTGTCGTAGGTTGTCTGTGCTGTGAGGGTGCGCAGCCCGTACTGCGCTGCCGCGAGCCGGCACAGTTCTTTGACGGTCTCGGTCGCCACGCCGCGACCAGCGACTCGCTGCGCGACCCGGTACCCGAGCTCGGCCGTGCCGTCCTCAAGATCGACCAGGTTGAACCGGCCGAGCACCGTGCCATCCTCGCCGACGAGCACGTGGCACACGCAGGTGCCAGCCTCCTGGTCGGCCAGGAGGGCGTTATACCGCTCGGTGAAGTGATCGAAGAAGTCATCACCGCGGTCGGAGATAAAGGTGGCAAAGTAGGCGCGGTTCGCCAGTTCGAAGGCCAAGACCGCCGGGGCGTGGTCGGCGCGCAGGCGCTGCAACTCGGGCATCGGCCAACCCTACTCAGGTGGTGCACTTCCGTCGCCTTAGGTTCCGCCCGAACTGCCGCCAGGTGACTCCCTGCCCGCAGCTCACAACCGCTCCGCTATCATGCGTCAGCCGCAGGCCCGGCGGCGAACGTGTTGGCCGCGGCTTGAACCTGAGCGATGTACTCCCGCCAGGTGGGTTCGTCGAAGTCGTCTTGGTCCGGACCGCCCTTCCCGTCGATGAGTTCCCGGATGATGTCCGCGTGGCCAGCATGCTGGGCTGTCTCAGCGACCATCCGGGTGAGCAGGACGCCCAGTGTCGTATCCCGCCGGTCCTCCGGCCAATGCGCCACCGACCCGGGTGCCTCCAGGTCGAGCGCCGCTATGGTGCCATCGGAATGGGCGCAAGCGCGCCGGTAGAGACCCGTGATGTACTCGGTGGACTCTTCGGGCTTAGCCCACATGTCGGCGCCCTGCCAGATCGAGCCATCCTCGATCCATGACATCCGCTCCGGAGCCGGGCGCTTGAACGATTCACCCAGGTATCCATACTCGAGGCCGGCCAAGTGCTTGACCAGGCCGAGCAGGTTCGTGCCGGTCGGCGTCATCGGACGGCGACGATCGTATTCGCTCAGGTTGTCGAGCTTGGCCAGCAGCGCGGCCCTGCTGGCCTGGAGCTTGCGCTGCAGCTCCTCTTTCAAGTCGGACACGGCACTCCCCTCACTTGTGCTCGCAGAGTCCACAGGTACAGCCAAGCAGCCGCGACCGACAAGGTCACCGGCGCTTCCCAGCGGCGGCAGTGTCCCTTCCAAAACTGGGGAACGGGACCATCTCGAGCTCTAGAGCAGTTCGGGCTGCTGCCATGCCTGGCCGAGCACGTGCTCGCCGAGGAACGCCAGTACCGTTTCGTACCAGACCCGGACGTCGCTGGGCTTGAGTACCCAGTGGTTCTCGTCCGGGAAGTAGAGGAAACGGGTCTGGACAGACCGGAACACCAGATCCCACCACAGCCGCAATGCCTCGCCGACTGGCACCCGGTAGTCCTTGTCGCCGTGGATTATCAGCATCGGCGTGACGATCTTGTCGGCGTGCAAGTGGGGCGAGCTGGCTAGGTACCGCTCCGGCTGGCTGAGCGGGTCACCGAACTGCCTGCGCCAGTATGGCGGTCCGTCGGTCGTGCCGAACATCTGGTCGAGTGCCCATAGCCCGGCGTGGCTCACGATCGCGTTGAAACGGTCGGTATGTCCCGCTATCCAGTTGGCCATGTATCCGCCGTAGGAGCCGCCCATCATCGCCGTGTGCCCGGCATCGATGTCCGGCCGCTCCAGGACCGCGTCGGTGATCGCCATGACGTCGGTGTAGGGGTTGCCACCCCAGTGGTCCCAGCCGCGCACGATCATGTGATGCCCGTAGCCAGTCGACAGCGCCGGGTCGGGCAGCAAGACGGCGTAGCCCCGCGCGGCTAGCAGCCAAGGATTCCACCGCCAGGACCAAGAGTTCCAGCTTGCCATTGGGCCGCCGTGCACCCACAGCAGCAGCGGAGCGGGCTTGTCAGCGCTTGCGCCTTCCGGCAGCACCAGCCAGCTCCGGATCCGCGTCCCGTCCGCCGCTTTCGTGGCAACTTCGGTCATGGCTCCCGGCAGGGAGACCTCACCGCCGGGACTCGGCAGCATCGCAGGCTGGCCTGGCTCGGACCCGAGCGGTATCCGGACTGGAACGGGGGGCGAGTCGATCGCCGATCGAAGCGCGTACAGGCAACTGCCGTCGGACGCGAGGCAGAGGTTGTCATACGCGGCGTCATCGGCGGTCACTCTTGTCGGCTGGCCGCCGTCCAAACCCACCCGGAAGACCGGGCGGCGGCCGTTGTCATCCGCGGTGAAGTAAACGCCGCGGCCGTCAGGTTCCCACGCCACTTCGAGGGGCCGTCGGTCGAATCCGGCGAGCAGGTCACGGCCAGCCGGGCTCCCGGCGGCCTGCAAGGCAGCGGAGAGTGCAGTCACCACCAGGGTCGCGTCCCCTGCTTGGTCGTAGTTATCGTGCTCCTCGCGGATCGCCAGCACTAGCTCGCCGTCGAGCGAGATCCGCGGGCTGCTGAAGTCGATCCCGGGCTCCCCGAGCAGGGTGTGGCGCTCTGAAGTACCGGCGTTGATGACGACGATCTCGTTCCGGAGCCAGCCGCCCTCCTCCGTCACCCGCCATCCGGTCACCACGGCCGAGCCGTCCGGAGCCAGCTCGAACTCCTGCTCGTCCAGCGCCCGGCCGGGATCCGGCGTGAGGTCATGAGGCTCGCGGCCGGACCTAAGGTCGTCGCCGTTGCCGTTGTCCTGGTCGCTACATAGCGATTCGGCGGGAACTAGCAGCCGCACAGATTCCGGCCCCAGGTCGTGGTCCCAGAAGCGCAGCCTGCCGCCAGGCTCGTGCAGGATCGCGTTCACGCCAGCGTCGGCCCGCGCCTTCCGGCGGGCGGCGTCCTGCTCGGTGTCCGTGGCGCCAGGGAAGACCGCGGCAGCGTAGACGAAAGCCTGCTCTCTCGCCGCGGTCGCCAGCCCAGTCACTCCGCCGCCAGGCGCCACGATCCGCCGCGCCTCGCCGCCGATTGCAGGTAGCAGCCAGACAGCGGGCTGGTCCTTGCTCGCCTCGATGTCCTTCTTTCCGGCCTCGGGGTCAGGTCGCTTGGACGCGAACAGCAGCGACCCGTCGGGCAAGAATTCTGGGCTCGCCTCGCCCTCAGCGCTGCGAGTGAGCCTGACGGGCTCGCGCTCCCCCGCCGTATCGATCCGCCAGATGCTCGAGAGGTATTTCGGCGGCTCGCCGCCGACGTTCTGCACGACCGCTGCCAGCCACGACCCGTCTGGCGCCAGCCGCAGCGCCGTCACCCTCGGAATGGCCACGTACTCCTGCAAGTCACCAAGCAGCATTGATTCGGCGCGCCTTTCTCTGGTACGTCTCCATGAGTCGCGTCTGGGTGGGTCCTGACTACGTCTTATCGGACACCCGTCAGCGGCCGAAAGTCCAACGCCGATCATCGCTCGCCTTGACGTTTGTCAGGCTCTGCCTTACAGTGTCAGGCGTAGTCTGACAAGGGAGTGGTGTGATGTCTGCCGCGACGGAGCGGTCCGTTATCGCTGCGTGCTCGTTTTGCCTGAAGCCAAATACCGAGGTGAGGAGGCTAGTGGCGGGGCCTGGGGTCTACATCTGTGATGGCTGCGTCGCGTTGTGCGCGCAGTTGATTGACGGCCCGTCGGCCCCGGCCCCCGAGCTTGCGGTCTGGGAGCATGCGGTCAATGTCGATGAAGTGCTCTGGAGCCTGCCCCGGATAGCGGCTGCAGGCGCACAGGCGGAGCAGCATCTGGCGAAGTGGGTGCAAAAGGCCCGTGCCCTCGGGGCGACCTGGGCGCGGATCGGCGATGCCCTCGGGATGACTCGCCAGTCGGCATGGGAACGCTTCTCCGGCGAGGAGTAGGACGGGGCCCTGCAGACTGGCCGAGATACCGGAGACGACGCGTTGTACTGCTCAGAACTAACGGACAGGGCACTGTGGATCGCAGCGCGGCGCCGCATCAACGAGCAGCGAATGGACACGCTCTTCGCACCGGGATACGACAACGACTGGGGCGAGATCAATCCGACGCACCGATCCATGATCACCAGATTCCTCAGTATGTGCCCGGCACGACCGCGCATCCTGGACGCTGCCTGCGGGACAGGGAAGTACTGGCCCGTGCTGCTGGACGCGGGAGCTCGCATCATTGGCGTCGATCAGTCGGGCGGCATGCTGCGCCAGGCCCAGGCTAAGTTCCCCGACGTTCCCGTGGAGAAGATCGGCCTTCAGGAAATTAGCATCGCGGGCGAATTCGAAGCCGCGATCTGCATAGATGCCATGGAGAACGTGTTTCCCGAGGACTGGCCCAGCGTTTTGGCGAACCTGAGCCGCGCTGTCAGGCCCGGCGGCCCGGTGTACCTGACTGTCGAGCTGCCCGAAGATGACCTAGCCGATGTCTACGCCGCCGCGCTGGCCGAAGGGCAGCCCATTGTCAGCGGCGAGTACCTGAAAGACGGCGGATACCACTACTACCCAGAGCTGTCACAGGTCCGAAGCTGGGTCGAGGCCAGCGGCATGATTATCGTCGGCGAGGCGACAGGCGACGGCTATTACCACCTTCTGCTCGGTACCGGACGCTGACCACAATCGCCAGGTCAGCGCGTTATCAAGGGGCGGTGCGGTACACCTTCCAGGCTGGTCATGAGCATCTGGCATGCTCTGGCTATGTCTTCGCCCGGCCGGCCCATCGGGAAGACCGCTGGCCACAACGTGGATGCGTTCGAGTCCGTTTCCACCTGGCGGCAGCCTGAGCCGCACCCCGCTTCCGCTGCTCGGACGAGACTCGTGGGCCAGGTGGCGAGGCGCGTATGCCGCGTCAGACCGGGTCGCTTGCGCGTCGCTATCGACGGGTTCACCGGGGCTGGCAAGACGAACTTCGGCCACGAACTCGCGGCGGCTATCCGCAGCCTCGGCCGCCCCACGATGCGGGCATCGATGGACGACTTCAAGAACCCGTGGCGCGAGGCCCGAGAGCTTGGCTATGACAGGGTCACCGGCGAGGGCTACTACCGCAACGCCTACGACTTCCGCTCCGCTCGCGAGCTGCTGCTGCGACCGGCAGGCCCCGACGGATCCGGCCAGGTGGTGCTCTGCGCGCACGACCCGCTCACCGGAGAAGATCACCGGGGCAAGGTCGTCGGCGCCGCTGCCGATGCCGTCCTGATTGTGGACTCAGTGTTCGCATTCCGGCCGGAGTACAACGACCTTTGGGACTACCGCATCTGGCTGCACGTTGACGCCGAGGTTTCCCTCGATCGGGGTATCGCCCGCGATGCCGAGATGGAAGGCCTCCAGGAGGCGACACGGGTGCATCGGGACCGGTACCACGCCGCCGAGCTGGTCTACCTCGCCGAGGTTGACCCGCAGGCTCTCGCTGACATTGTCATCGACAACGAGGACTTCAAGAACCCGCGAATCCGGCTACCCTCGGAGAGGTGACATGATCGAGTAGTTACTCGACCGGCATAATGACTTTCTGTGATCGTTTCCGGCCCGGTATTCTCGGCGCATGGCACGCAGCGGGGAGCATGGGGTTACGCCTCAGGGCGAGGATTTTTCGGCCTGGTACAACGAGGTTGTCGCGAAGGCGCAGCTTGTCGACCGAGGTCCAGTCAAGGGCACGATGGTTATCCGACCCTACGGATACCGCCTGTGGGAGCTGCTGCAATCAGAGCTGGACCGGAGAATCAAGGACACCGGCCACGACAATGCTTACTTCCCGCTCCTGATCCCTGAGTCTTATCTCCGGCGCGAAGCTGACCACGTTGACGGCTTTGCTCCCGAGCTGGCAGTAGTTACGCACGCCGGAGGTAAGGAGCTGGAGGAGGCCCTTGTCGTCCGGCCGACCTCAGAGACCATCGTCGGCGAGATGATGGCCAAGTGGATCTCGTCTTATCGTGACCTGCCTCTGCTTCTGAACCAGTGGTCAAACGTCGTCCGCTGGGAACTAAGGCCCCGGACGTTCCTTAGAACAACCGAGTTCCTATGGCAGGAAGGCCACACGGCGCACACAACCGAGGCCGACGCGCTAGCCGAAACCATGCTCGCCCTCGGCCTTTACACCGAAGTGGCTCGCGATGTCGCCGCTCTGCCTGTTGTCACCGGCGAGAAGACGCCTGGTGAGCGTTTCGCCGGAGCAGCGCGGACATTCACCATCGAAGCGATGATGCGCGATGGCAAGGCGCTTCAGGCAGGAACATCTCATTACATGGCGACAAACTTCGCCAAGGCGTTCGACATCCAGTACACAAGTGATTCGGGCCAGCTTGAGCTATGCCACACGACGTCCTGGGGAATGTCGACCCGGATGATTGGCGCAGTCATCATGGCTCATGGTGACGATCAGGGTCTGGTTCTACCGCCGATGCTCGCCCCATATCACGTTGTCATTGTGCCCATCGGTCGAGGTGATCAGCTCAATCCCGTGCTTGCTGCCGCACACCTTCTGAATGCCGAGCTGAGGCGGGCGGGCATTCGCTCCCACCTCGATGACCGGGTACAGCTGTCGCCGGGGTTCAAGTTCAACGATTGGGAACTACGTGGCGCGCCATTGCGTATCGAGCTTGGTCCACGCGACCTAGATGCAGGAACGGCAGTCATTGCCCAACGCCTCGGCAGCGAAGGTAAGCAGACGATCCGGCTCACCAACGCGTCGTCGACGCTTACCACCATGCTCGATGATTACCAGAATTTCCTGCTGGACCGGGCGACGGCCTTCCGCGACGCGAACACCGTCGTAGTTGATGACTGGCCCGAATTCCAGCAGGCTATTTCGACTGGTTGGGCGGTGGCCTTCCATTGCGGCGCCCAGGCATGCGAGGACGACATCAAAGCGGAAACCGCCGCCACACCTCGCTGCGTTCCTCTCGATGGCAGATTTGAGGACGGAACGTGCGTGCGATGTGATGGCCGGTCCGCATACGGCAAGCGTCTGATCTTCGGCCGCGCTTACTGAGCAGCGTTCCTGCTGCGGACGACGACGATGGGTGGGCCTGTGGCTGGTTACGCGGTTGCGCGTCTGGACGAGATCGAGGAATTTACGGACGCAGGCTGTCACTATCGGCCGATCCGCCACCACCTGGGCATCACGGCGTTCGGAGTGACTGCTTGGACAGCCCGCGCGGCGGGTGACCTCGTCATTAACGAGCACGACGAGGGTGACCCCACCGCTGACCAGGAGCTCTTTCTCGTGCTGCGCGGCCACGCGGTGTTCGAGCTGGACGGTGACCGGGTCGACGCGCCAGCCGGAACTCTCGTGTTCGCCCCTCCCCGCACGAAGCGAACGGCCTCCGCCACGGAGGAAGGGACGACCATCATCGCGCTGGAAGGCACGCCGGGAATGGCGTACCAGGCCCGCGGCTGGGAACTGTGGGCTCCGCTCGCCCCCCTTTATGAGGCGGGCGAGTACGCCGAGGTCGCCGACCGTCTAGGCGCCCTGGTCGCAGCCGCTCCGCAATACCCCATGTTGTTCTTTAACCTCGCCTGCTGCGAGAGTCAGTGCGGCCGGACGAATGACGCACTCGATCACCTCCGGCACGCCATCGAGATGTCGGAGGAGTTTCGCGACTCCGCGAAGGACGACTCCGACCTGGATGCGATCCGCGACGAACCCGCGTTCAGGCAACTGATCAGCGGCTAGCCTCACCGAGTTTCCCCTCGGGCCGACGGACTCCTTAGCTGCTCCCGGCAGGCATTACTGACGGCGTACCTACTACCATTCTGGCGTGTGACCCCTGGTCAGCTCGCCGACGCCGTCCTGTCTGCCGCCGCTGCGGCACTGAGAGACCGGGACCTGGATTCGTCCCTGCTGCCCAAGGCGGCGAGCCTCGAACGGCCCAAGAATCCTGATCATGGTGACTACGCCTCGACGCTCGCCTTCCAGATTGCCAAGACGACTGCCATTCCTCCGCACGAGCTGGCGCAGGCGATCGCTGACAAGCTCATCCGCGACCCAGCGGTCCGCAGTGCGGAGGTCGCTGGCCGCGGTTTCCTGAACATCCGGTTGCAATCATCGGCTGCCGGCGCGACCGCGGGCACCATCATCGAGCAAGGCGGCGCCTACGGTCAGGGCGCGAGACTCGCGGGTCAGCGGGTGAACCTGGAGTTTGTCTCGTCCAACCCGACCGGGCCGGTCCACATCGGCGGGGTTCGATGGGCCGCCGTCGGAGACGCGCTTGCCCGGTTGCTGCGGGCGGAGAGCGCTGTTGTAACCACCGAGTACTACTTCAACGACGCCGGCGCGCAGATTGACAGGTTCGCCGCCTCGCTGCTTGCAGCAGCCCGGCAGGAGCCTGCGCCTGATGATGGCTACTCAGGCGAGTACATCGGCGAGATCGCCCAAAGGGTGCTGAAAGATCATCCCGACGTGCTCGACAAGCCCGCTGCCGACGCTCAGGAGATCTTTCGCTCCGAAGGCGTGGCCTTGATGTTCGACGAGATCAAGACCTCGCTCGACGACTTCCGTGCGCACTTCGACGTCTATTTCGCCGAGCAGGATCTGCATGACAACGGCGAGCTCACCGCAGCGCTGACAAGGCTCAGCCAGCTTGGCCACGTATACGAAGCTGACGGCGCCACCTGGATCCGCACCACGGACTTCGGCGATGACAAGGACCGGGTCTACCTACGCAGCAACGGCGACTTCACCTACTTCGCCGCGGACTGTGCCTACTACCTGGACAAGCGAGGGCGCGGCTTCGACAAGGTCGTCATCATCCTTGGCGCCGACCACCATGGCTACGTCGGCCGCCTCCGTGCCATAGCCGCCTGTTTCGGCGACGACCCCGATCAGACGCTCGAGGTCCTGATCGGACAGCTGGTGAACCTGGTCCGCGATGGCCAGCCCCTGCGGATGTCCAAGCGAGCCGGCACGATCATCACGATCAATGACATCGTCGATGCCATCGGAGTGGACGCCGCGCGGTACGCACTAGCTCGGTACTCGCTGGACTCGACAATTAATCTCGACCTGGACGTATGGACGCAGCGAAGTAACGACAACCCCGTCTACTACGTTCAGTACGCGCACGCGAGGATCGCCTCCTTGATGCGAAACGCCGCCGACGCAGGGATCACCCGTGGCACCCACTACGACGCCAGCCTGCTGTCCCACGACCGGGAAAACGACCTCCTCAAGGCCCTCGCCGAGTTCCCGAGCGTTGTCGCCAGCGCGGCTGAACTGCGTCAGCCACATCGGGTCGCAAGATACCTGGAAGATCTCGCCGGTACTTATCACCGGTTCTACGACGCCTGCCGCGTCTTGCCCCGTGACCGCGGGCCAATCGATGACCTCGGCCGGGCTCGGTTGTGGCTCGCTGAGGCAGCGCGGATAGTGCTGGCCAACGGCCTTGGCTTGCTCGGCGTGACCGCGCCCGAGCGGCTGTAGCATCCTCAATCCGCCAGGCAAGCGATCCGGCAGGTCGTGCTCATGACTTGTTCGCTATTCCCTCGAACATGTAGCTGAACGTCTTCGGCCCACTCGCGTAGTAGTTGTCGAGTCGGGCAATCTCCAGGCCGCTGTCGGCAAGCAGCTGATCGATAGGCCGGTTGAGATGGCAGCCTCCCGCAAGCCGACGCTGCAGCGGCGTGAGCCGGTCCTGCCACCTGGCGACGCTGCGGTCAGGAGAACGGCCGTGCTCCACGAAGTGAAGCGAGCCCCCGGATCGCAACACCCGGCGGATCTCGCGCAGCGCACCGTGAACATCTGGGATTGTGCACAACGTCCACGTGGTCAGCACATGGTCGACGCTGGCGCTCTCCAGCGGAATCTGCTGCCCATCTAGCCCGACCCATTCGACGGCTGCAGGGCTGGCCGCGATGCGCTTAGCCGCCAGCTTTCGTCCCACGGTCGCCGGGTCCACGGCCAGCACCCTGCTCACGGCGGGCGGGTAATGAGGCACATTGAGCCCTGAGCCGAAGCCCACTTCGAGAACGTCTCCGTGCAGGTCGGCGGCAACACGCTTCCGGATTCGGGAGAATTCGCCGCTGCTCATCACCGCGTTGTTAATACGCGGAACGATCTCGTCCCGATAGAACCCCATCGGACCAGTATGGCGGACCCGCAAACCTCAGCTCCGAAACCCGGCGTGACGGATAAATGTCTCAGACGATCAGCGTGGGCGCGTCGATTGCAGCCGCAATCAAGTCCGCCGCTTCGGTAACGGTTCGCCCGTCGGTGTCAATGCGGAAATCTTCGACTTTTTCGCGCTCCAAGGCCTCGGCGTCAGCTGCCGCTTGGTCAGCTATGCGGCCCAAGTACTCATCTGACTGCCCGCGCAACGGGTCCCCCGGCGCAGGCCAGCTACCGCCTGAAATACGGGACATGATGCGCACGCGCATCTCGGTCCGCCCGGCATGAATTCGACATATGGTGACCGTCCCGCTGGGAGGGCATCGATGTAAGTCTGGCGCATGGCCCGGCTTGGGATCGGGCCGGTCGCGATGAGCTGCCTGGCGCCGGCAGCATGATAGGTGCGCCACATGGTGGCGAGGTTGCGGGCCTTGAGCAGGTGCTTGCCAGGATCGTCTGCTGCGTCAGGATTGACGAATCCGATCTGGTCGAGATCGACGTAGCCGGCCGTGCGGCCAGCGCGTAGGTATCGCATGTATAGCTCGAAGCCGATAGTGGATTTGCCGACGCCAGTAGGCCCGCAGATCAGCAGAACGTTGCCAGCCGTGCTGGCAGCTTCATCGTCGTCAACGGCACTCATGGTGCCTCCCGAAGCCGCCCGCTCTTCCTGGAGAGTTCCGCTAAAGCCGGGCCAGGTGTGGCACCTGTCGCGGACGAAGCCGACCACCTCCGCCATGGTCGCGTTGCTGGTATTGACGCACACGTCAGCGAAGTCGCTGGCATCCATGGCGGCGGCCTCGTTGAGTGTCTCCTTGACAAGCCCGTCGAGATCGTCGCTTGGTCCATGCCGACCGACCAGCCGACGAACGAGTTCGGCCTCGTCAGCTCGCAACCGACAGATCGTTACCTGCGCCCGCAACTCCGAGTCCAGGCCGTTGGCTGGGTCAAGGACGCCGTTCGCGACCACGCACCGCGCGCCTGCCGCCCGATAGTGAGGAAGCATCGCAGCGAGGTTCCGCGCCTTGATTCGCTCGCGACCTGGATCATCCGGCGGCGCCGGATAGCACATGCACACCTGGTCGGCGTCTACGAAGGCGGCGGGGATTCCGGCCTGCGCGAGTTCGGTGTAGATCTGCCAGGAGACGGTGGACTTGCCGACCCCGGCCGGACCGGTCAGCCACAGAACCGGGACTAGGCCTTCCGGCACTGACACCTCACCAGGCTCGAAGCACTCGCTCACTGGTTGTCTACCTGTCGTAACGAGGCGAAGACCCGGAGGCAGGCGTGCGAAGAAGCAAGGCGCTGGCTGGGATGAAGCCGACGCGTTCGTAGAACGGAATCGCCCGCTCGCTCGGACTGAGGACCACGCGAGCGAAGCCATTGCCATCGGCGTAGTCGAGGAGCGCTCCGATGAGCTTGCCGCCGATGCCCTGATTGCGGTACGCGGCAAGGACGAAGGCATTGCCCAGGTATCCCCAGCGACTTGGCGGGCGCCCTGGACGCGGCATCCGCTCGAAAATGGTCATGTTCATCATGCCGACGGCTCGGTTATCGGCCTTAGCCAGCCAAGTGATCCGGCGTGGAGACTCGCGCGCGAACCATGCCGCGAACTGGTCGTCAAACTCCGGGTCGTCGGGGCCGCCGTCCTGCTCGCGGGCCGACTCGGCGCGTAGCCAGCTGATGTCCGGTAGATCTGCATTCACGGCTCGGGTGATTACAACATCGCTCACGTGACCCCACCATACTTGGGCGAGCCTGCGGTTTCAGGATCGCAAGGGACCGTCGGGATTGGGGCACTGCGCACCCTCGCATGAGGTTGTATGTCTGGCATGGCGCCGTTTTTGGCCGGCAATGCTCCCGATCCGTCCCCGCGGCGCGTCCTTGCGGCCGGGGATTGGCACGGTAACCGCGAGTGGGCCCTGAGCGTGGTCAAGCGCGTCCCTCAGCTGTTGCGGGATGAGCAGACGAGGATTGTGCTTCATCTCGGCGACTTCGGGATCTGGCCGGGACTCGAGGGCAGGCGTTACCTGGACTCCGTCAGCGCCGTCCTGGACTTAGTCAACGCGCAACTCTGGTTCATCGACGGCAACCATGAGGACTTTCCGCAGCTTGCCCAGATGGCCAGCGAAACTCTGCAGGACGGACGCGTGCAGGTCCGGCCGAACATCTTCCACCTGCCGCGCGGGCATCGCTGGAAATGGCACGGCCTGACCTGGCTGGCCTGCGGCGGCGGCGTGAGCCTGGACAAGGCGGCCCGCACCGACGGCGTCGACTGGTGGCCGCAAGAGGAGATCACCAGCGCGCAGGAGACGGTCCTACGCGGAAGCGGGCACGCCGACGTGATGGTCTGTCATGACTGCCCGTCAGGTGTTCCGCACACCTTCCCGCAGCCACCGTCGTGGTGGTCACCTGCCGACCTGGCGCGAAATCAATCACACCGGGAACGGCTTCAACGCATCGTCAATGCCGTCCGGCCGACCCATCTGCTGCACGGTCACCTGCACCGGGCCTACCAGCGCAGCTGCGATTTCGGTTACGGGCCAGTCCAGGTTACCGGCCTGGCCGCGGACGGCAGCTTGCGGAACTTCGCCGTGCTCGACGCGGAACTCGTTACCTTGAAACTGCGATCGCGAGGCCTGCTGGACATCGGCAGGCGACGCTAGGAGGCCCGTCGCGCGGGCGCAGATAGCGGGGCCCGCCGGCCTAGCCGTGCCTGGCGGGCGAACGCCGACCGGGCGAGCCGGATGCGCCTCGTTAAGTACGCCCTGCTATGCGCGCATTGGTAAGTTGAGCTCCCCTGGCTGAGGAGGTCCACGTGAAGGCGCTCGTTTTCCGGCACAACCTGGCCCGGGAGGCAGCCTCAACCATCGGCGGGCGGATCGACCGGCGCGCTTTCGTGTCACGCTTCGCGCCCGCCCGTATCGAGGATGTCGACGAGCTGCCGCTTCCGGCCGACGACTGGGTGCGGGTGGAAACGACGTTCTCGGGCCTGTGCGGGTCGGACGTGAAGCAGATCCTCCTCAACGGTGCCCGCGACAACCCCCTGACTGCGCTCGTTTCCTTTCCGCACGTGCTGGGCCATGAGGCGGTCGGGCGCCGGGCGGACACCGGCGAACGCGTCGTGCTCAATCCGTGGCTCTCGTGCAGCCCGCGTGGCATCGACCCGCCGTGCGAGGCATGCCGGGTAGGCAGGTACCCCTGGTGCCGCAACTTCCGCTCCGGCGTCCTGCCAGTCTCGATCCATATCGGTAACTGCGCGTCCGCCACCGGGGCACATGCCGAGCGGTTCGCCGCGCACATCTCGCAGCTTTTCGCAATCCCGGACGGCGTCTCTGACGAGGCCGCCGTGCTTGCCGACCCGGTCAGCGTTTCGCTGCGTTCGATCCTGCTCGCGCCGCCGGGTAACGGCGAGACCGTCCTCGTCTACGGCTCCGGAACGCTCGCGTTCGCAGCGATCGCGCTGCTGCGTCATCTTTACCCGGCGACCGAAGTGTGGGCGGCCACACGCCCCGGCGCCCGCGCCGAGCTGGCGACCCGTCTTGGCGCCCAGGCTGTTCTGTCGACGGCACCGGACGAGCTCGTCGCCCAGGTAGCGCGCCGCGTCGGCACGACGCCGCTCGAGCCATGGAGCAAGCGCGATTGGCTGCAAGACGGCCCGGCGGTGGTCTACGACACGATTGGCTCAACCGAGACCGTCGAGACCTCACTCCGGCTGCTCGCAACCGGCGGCACGCTCGTCGTCTCCGGCGTCGAGCCGCCCAAGCGCTTCGAGTGGACTCCGCTGTACTTCAAGGAGCTGCGCGTCATCGGCTCGAACGGCTTCGGCGTCGAGGAAGTCGGCGGCGTCGCCAAGCACGCCATGGAGCACTACTTTGACTTCGTCGCGGACGGCTTCGACCTGACACCCGTCATCACGCATCGCTTCCCACTCGATCACTGGCGCGAGGCTGTGCTGGCAATCAAGGACTCCCGGCGCACCGGCGCGGTCAAGGTCCTGCTCGAGCCAGGCCGCTGACAGGACCCTGACGCAACGCTGGCATCTTGATCCACGATGGCGTGACTGCGCGCCCGCGCACCGAGCCGATATCATAGGAGTGTGACGAAATCGTCTGAATGTTACAGCTGTGTCGGCAATGCCTCGCTTGAAAGCTTGCCGCTGCGGGAGCGCATCGCCGTGGACCAGTTCTGGCGGGTCGGGCACGCTTTCGGCACTGCGGTGCCCGGCTGGCTGGTTCTTCTCCCCCGCCGTCACGTGATCTCGATCGCCGGACTGTCGGACCCCGAGTCGGCGTCACTCGGGACCTGGCAAGTCCGCCTCTCACGGGCGCTGCATAACGTCCTTGGCTGCGAGAAGACCTACGTCGCGCAATTCGCCGAGGCAGAAGGCTTCGCTCACGTGCATTTCCACATCGTCCCCCGCCCCGCGGATCTCCCAGACGAGTTCCGCGGCCCACGGGTCTTCCAGCTCCTAGGCCCGTCTGCCAGCCCGCATGTCGACGAGCGACAGATGGACGATCTCGCCGCCGAGCTCGCCAACGAACTAGTTGCTGGCGCAGGGATGCGCTAGTCCGGCCATCTGCCCGCGAGGCAATTTCGTGATCGGATCAGCTAAGCCAGGGGTTCCGGACTCCAGGAATCGGGCGGTACCACGTCCCAGCCGCCGTGATGCCACATCCAGCTGTGCGCGAACCGGTCGACAAGGGGCGTGTGGTACCACGCCCGGACCCAGCGTGGAACCCGGTCCAGGCGCGGCACGGCGCCAGGTTCAGGCATCCAGTTCCAGCTCGGCAGAACTCCGGGTGGCGCGGTCCAGCCTCCGGGCGACGGTACCCGCGGCAGCCCGGCCTGGCGCCGCATTTCGGCCCTCCGCGCTTCCCAGTCTTCGGGGAACACGAACTGCGGCTTGGCAGCGTTACCCGGAGTACCGCGCGGCCAGCCGGGTGACCGGTACCAGTCGCCGATTCTCGCTCTAATCCATCGCCACCTGCGGCCCCGCCGACCGTACGTCACCGAGCCTCGTCGCATGCCGCGCACCCCGCCGCCGCTTGTAACACCGAGACGCAGTCTACGAGCCCTCGCGCCGCGGCAGGTCGTGGGCGATCTCCCAGATGTGCCCGCCCGGATCGGCGAACGCCGCCGTCCGCACTCCCCACCAACGGTCCATCGGGCCGTTGATCAGCTTCACGCCCCGCCCGGCCAGTTCGGTGCACACCGCGTCGACGTCATCCACCTCGATGGTGAACTGGAATCGTGCGCCAGCGTCACGGCTGGCGACAGCCGCCGGGCCGATCAGGTCCGGTGCTTGAGCTACATCCAGCAGGTTGATGGTCAGCTCGCCGAACTTGAAAACGGCGGAGTCGTTGTTCTCGAAGACCACAGGCAGTCCGAATGTCTCCTGGTAAAACCGCTTCGCGCCGGCCAGGTCCTCGACGAATAGGGTGATGACGTCGATGCGCTTCAGGTTCATGGCCATGAGCTGCTCCTTGCATCTGGACGGCTGGCCGGCTCGATCCGCCGGCCACTGGTACGACGAACGACACCGGCCGCCATGGACATCGCCGACCGTGTCAGGTAACCGCAGGGCGGAAGCTCTCCCGCGCCTCTCGCAGCGCGTAGAACACGATAACGAGCGCTGCAAGCGGGTCCGCCCACCACAGTCCCGCAGCGGCGTTGAGAGCCAATCCGGCCAGCACCGCGACAGCCAGGATGCCATCCACCAGCGTCACCCGACCTTCGGTGACCAGCACCGGGTTACCCAGGGCCTTGCCAGTGCGCGCCTTCCCGGCCGCCAGGACGAACATGGCCGCGGCAGTCACGGCCGTCCACGCGATGCCGAGCGTGCTGTGCCGTGGGTGGTAACCCGCGGCGAGTACGACGGCCGACTGCACGGTCAGGTAAGCCGCAAGCGCCAGGAACGCGCCGCCGATCAGGCGCAGGGCGCGACGCTGGCGCTGCTCCCCTGTTCCGGCGAGTTCCCAGAGCACGACGGTGCTGGCGCCGATCTCGATCAGGGAGTCCAGGCCGAACCCAGCCAGGGCGACAGACCGCGCCCGGATCGCGGCGAAGGCAAGGATGAACATGCCAGCCACGTTCCAGCAAAGCGTGACCCCTTCCAGGATCCGGCCGCGGCGCAACAGCGCGGCACCGCGGGCTGGCCCGTCAGCGCCGGCCCGAGGCGGCATCACGCCGCGCCCGCTCTCGGTCATGCTGTCATTCTGGCTTACGAGGGTAACGAGGCCCGACAAGACGCTCAGTTACGATCAGTTACGGCACAATGGGACTAGAAGCCATAGATCGGGCAGACGAGAGGCCAGTTGAGTACGTGACTGAGCACCAGCTATCCGGCGGCGTCGCCAACGCCGGCCACGTGACGCGGGCAGGCGAGCAAGTACTGCGGCCCGCCAGCCCGCACTGGCGTACGATCCATCACTTGCTGCACTCAGTGCGGGCAGCGGGATTTGACGGTGCGCCGGAGCCGCTGGGCGTCGAGCCAGACGGGCGGGAACGACTGACGTTCATTGCGGGCGATGTGCCACTGCCGCCATACCCGGAGTGGGCTCAGTCCGGCGAATCGCTTGCCTCGATAGCGGTTCTACTCCGGGGATTCCACCGCGCGTCCGCGTCATTCGACCTGGCGGGCGCGACCTGGAGCGGCGAACTAGCCGACCCGGCCGGAGGCGGCCCGGTGATCTGTCACAACGACGTCTGTCTGGAAAACGTGGTGTTTCGCGACGGTCGCGCCGTCGCGCTACTCGACTTCGATTTCGCGGCCCCGGGCCGTCCGGTGTACGACCTCGCTGCTTTCGCTCGCCTGTGCGTGCCGATAGATGACGACGTGAGCGCGGCTAGGCTCGGCTGGCAGCCGGCCGCGCCCGCCCGCCTGCGGCTGGTCGCGGATACTTACGGTCTCGACGCCGCCGGGCGCCAGCTCCTCATGGACGTCCTCTCCAGTCAGATCGCACGTGGTGGCGAGTTCGTGCGCCGCCACGTCGAGGCCGGCGAGCCGGGCTTCATCGTCATGTGGAACCAGATGGGCGGACAGCAGCGATACGACCGGCGCCGCCGCTGGTGGGATGATCAGCGTTCGCATTTCGCTGCGGCTCTAGCCTGAGGCCGGCATCAGCCGGTTAGCCGCGCTCGTTCCCGGCGAACCGCTCGTCCACCTGCCCGGCCGTCAGCCCGAAATCGGCTAGCGAGTAGCGATGTGCTGGCCGCGCGCCGCCCGCCGCCGCTTCGGCGTGCAACGCTCGCACAGCGTGCCTGGCAGCGTCGCTGTAGGACAGCCCGAAACAGGTGTAGACCGACTCGACAGTGCCGACCGGGTCAGCGGTGAAGTCGGCGTAGTCGACGTCGAGGAACTGTGCCTGGTCGTAACGGGCCCTGGCGGCGGCGAACTCCTCGAGCCCGCGCGCCCACAACTCCAGCTGGCCGCCGCCGATGATCTTGCCGCGGAACGTGTCGGACCAGCCGCCGGTCGCGTGCGCGGCGAGGCTGCACATGGACCCGATCACCGCCTTCGGTTCCCGGTGGGTCTGGATCACCAGCGCGTCGGGATAGACAGCCATGATTGCGTCCAAGGCGAACAGGTGACTGGGGTTCTTCAGTACCCACCGCTTGCCGGACTCGTTGAGCCCGATGAGCTGCAAGTTCCGCCGGTGCCGCCGGTACGGGCCGGTCCAGTCCTGGCCCTGCAGCCAGGTCGAGTAGGTCGGCAGGTTGGCCAGGCATTCATAGGACACCGAGCGCAGCGTCTGCCGCAGCAACTGCCAGCACTCCTCGACCTGGTCGGCTGCTATGTAGTGCACGCCCATGAACTCGGGATGCTCGACATGATGCCGCTGGTAACCAGCCTGGATGTGCTGGAAAACGGGGTTGACCGACCAGGTGTCCCTGGGCGGCCGGGGCTGCGGCACCTCGGTTAGCCACAGTTCCAGGCCCTGGTGGCCTGGATCAGCGGTTAGCAGCCGATGCAACGCGGTCGTCCCGCTCCGGGGCAATCCCGTTACAAATATTGGCTGGCTGATCTCGATCGCCGCATGGCCTGGATGGGCAGCCCAGGCTGCCTCGCTGATCAGCCGGGCAGCTAGCGCGCCGCGCAGGCCGACTCTGGCGACCTTGCGGCCGAGCGGCGTCAGGTCGGCATCGCGGGCGTAGGAATCGAGCAGGACTGCCAGGCCGTCGCTATAGTCGTCAGGCCCGAAGCCGGTCAGGCCGGTCATCTTGGTCGCCGACTCGTGCAAGTCCTCGACGGTGCCGACGTTGTCCCGCTCGGTGGTGGTCATCGCTGGTAGCCCGTCGTGGTAGCTCAGTGGTGGTAACTCAGTGGTGGTACTCGCCGCAGTTGACGTCGAGGCACTGGCCGGTGATGGCGCGGGCTAGCGGCGAGGCAAGGAACAGCACGGCGTCAGCGATCTCGTCCGGCTCCGGCAGCCTGCCGAGGTCGATGTTCGCCGCGGTCTCCGCGTAAATGGCCTCGGGGTCGACGCCGCGCTTCTTACCCAGGTAGCCGAAGTACCACTTCAGTGATTCGCCCCAGATATGGCCGGGAGCTACTGAGTTCACCCGGATACCCTGCGGCCCGAGCTCAGTCGCCAGGCTCTGCGCCATCGCCAGCAGCGACGCCTTGGCCATCTTGTACGGTCCCATCGTCCGCTGCGAGAACCTGACGACCATCGAGTTCACCATGACGACCGCGCCGTTTGTCGCCGCGAGCGCCGGGATGAACAAGCGGGTCATCCGCAGCGCGGCGATCACGTTGTTGTTAAAGCCGGCCTGCACCGCATCCAGGTCGACCTTGCCGAGGTCGGCGATCGGCGGCATGACCAGCGCGTTGTGCACGAGGGCGTCGACTTTGCCGAACTCGGCGACCGCCGCCTCGGCTAGCCGCTCGGCGTCGGCCGGGACCGTCATGTCGGTCGGCACGACCAGCGCCCGGCGGCCCAGGTCGGCGATTTCCTTAGCTACCTCTTCCAGCCGCGACGCGGTCCGCGCGGCCAGCACGACATCCGCGCCGGCGGCCGCGCCGCGGACTGCGATCTGACGGCCTAGGTCCGGCCCGACACCGGAGACGACAAGCACCTTGTCCTGCAGGTACATCAGCCCAGCATCCTTTCGGCGACGGCAGCCTGGCGCGCGGCGATCCGCGCTGTGTACTCATCCGGCGTGATCCGGGCTTCCTCGTAGTACGGCAGGGCAGCCGGAAGATCGGCCAGCGCGATGACGTCGGCGCGCGGGCCGTCGGCGGGCCGCAGGTCCCTGGTCAGCCGCTGCCAGCGGATCTGCACGTAGCCGCGGTTGCGCCCGGTCAGCTCGAGCCAGTTCGCCACGCCGGGGTCGCGTTCGCTGATCACGAACCGCAGCATCCCGTCCGGGTCGGTCCGTGCCTGGTCGGCGGTAAGGCTGGTCTGGTGGTTGATGTAGTCGAGCGAGATGTACCACATGCTGCCCAGCTGGATGCCCTGGTAAGGGGCAACGTCCTTGCTGGCCGCCGGTACCGTAACGATCATCGCCTGGTCGGGCTGCAGGTCGAAATGCCCGGCGGCGGAGAACTGAGTGGCCAGCCCGCCTGGCGTCCGCCGCGGCTCGGTCATGGTGTTGGCCGGTTCCGTCAGGTAGAACCACTCCGGAAAGGCGAGGAACGTCCGCAGCCTGGACAGCAGGATCTTGCCGGCGACCGCGTAGCGCTTGGCCAGCACTGCCTGGTCGGCGGGCAGCGGCGCGCGGCCGATATTGTCAGCACGCTGGATTGCCAGGGTGCCGCGCCGCTCGGCGGCCCAGTCGCTGTACACCTCGCGGACCACCAGCATCGCCGAGCCCGGCCCGAGTGTGACGTAGCCCGGTGGCGCTTCCGGCTTCGGCGGGCCGAACCGCAGCTCGAACTGCCCGTCGGGCCCGATCTGGAGCTGCCGGTCGTCGAAGGCGGTCAGGCTGTCGGGGACCTCGGCCGGCGAGTAATCCCCGTTCAGCACCTGGAAGCTCAGGTCGGTGGTGGTCCCCCGCCGCCCAGTCACCACGTACTCGGCGTCGTCGCGCAGGTAAGCGTGCAGGTACAGCGCGTCCGGGTTGTCCAGGCCGAGCTTGGTGTAGGGGCCGGTGGACTGCGCAAAGTAGGGGAAGTCGCGCTGATAGGCCCACGCCATGTGCAGCGAAGCCTCGATACTGCCGGCCAGGTAGTCATAGCCCTCGGCTAGGTCCTGCTCGGTCTGGACGTGCGGCGCGGCGGTGATGATCTTTTCCGCTTCGAGTACCGCGTCGGCGAACGACTGGGTTAGCACGACTGCCTTTCGATCAGTTGGCGGGGGCCCGACTCAAGGTAGAACACGTTCTAAATCTGCGTCAACGCCGCCGCGGCGGCGGGAGTCGCATCCGGGGACTGGCTGGGAGGCTGGGGCTCACGCGCGAGTTGTTTTCGGGGGGTGCACGGGGGGCGGAGCCACCCGTGAGTCCCACATGTTGTCGATGAACTTCAGCGACGGAGTGTCATCCAGGGAGCTCAGCGTTTCGTAGATCCGCTTGTAGCCGATGTGCGAGATCCGCCACCTGCCGTCCTCGCCACGCTCGTAAGTGTCCTCGTAGAACGCTGCGCCCTTGATCAGGACGCGGAAATCCATGGCGATGACCGTGTCCTCGAACGACCAGGTGCCGGTAGCAGTGTCGCCCGCGACCTCGATTTCGGGCTGGCCGCACCGGTGCACCGTGATGATCGACGGCCCCAGGTTGTCGCGCAGGTAATTGATGATCTCGTCCCGCCCGCGCAGGCTCAGGGGCTCGCGCACCGCGTGCGTGCCGTAGTCGGCGCTCGCCCCGGGCGTGAACACCTGCTCCATCTCATCCCAGAGCTTCAGGTCGACGCAGCGCAGATAGCGGTACTTCACCCGGCGGATCTCTTCCAGCGCGACAAGGTCCATATCATCCAGCTTTCAGATCTGATTGACTTCCAACAAGAACATGTTCTACTCCTGGTGGTCAACCCGCGGCGAGATGCCGCCGGGCCGAGGGCCCTGACAGCTCAGCCGGAGGTTCCGTGCGCTTCTGCTACGCCGAGTCGATGACCGACCCGTCCTTCTACGCGCCGCTGGCGCGCGCCGCCGAGGAAGCCGGCTACGACTCGATGGTGATCCCGGATAGCATCTGCTACCCACAGCAGTCCGACAGCGTGTACCCGTTCAACCCGGACGGCACCAGGGAGTTCCTCGAGGACAAGCCGTTCCTCGAGCCGTTCTCGCTCATCCCGTTCCTCGGCGCGACGACCAGTCGCCTGCGTTTCATCACCTTCGTGCTCAAACTGCCGGTGCGCCACCCGGTACTGGTAGCCAAGCAAGCCACCTCGACGGCCGTGCTGACCGGCAACCGGCTGGTGCTCGGCGTCGGCACCAGCCCCTGGCGCGAGGACTACGAGGTCCTAGGCGTGCCCTGGCAGCGCCGCGGACAGCGCATGGATGAGGAACTGGAGATCCTGCGCGGCCTGGCGGCCGGCGGCTACTTCGAGTTCCATGGCGACATCTTCGACATCCCGCCGATCAAGCTCGCGCCCGTGCCGACACGACCCGTTCCCGTCCTGGTCGGCGGCCACGGCGAGGCGGCGCTCCGGCGCGCGGCAAGGTCCGGCGACGGCTGGCTGCACGGCGGCGGCAAACCGGAGGACCTGCCCGGGCTGCTGGCCAAGCTGGCCGAACTGCGGCGCGCAGAGGGCACCGCGGACCGGCCGTTCGAGATACACGTGATCTCGATGGACGCCTACTCGGCGGACGGCGTCCGGAGGCTAGCAGACCAGGGCGTCACCGACGTCATCGTCGGCTTCCGCTGGCCTTACCACGTCGGCCCGGACACCGAGGCGCTGCAACCCAAGCTGGATAAATTGCGCAAATACGCAGACGAGGTGATCGCGAAGGCTCGCTGACAGTCGGACATTCCGGGCCACTTGCCGTTGAATGAGTGGATAGGCAGCCAGCGGAAACGTATGACGGCATGGCCGAATCGACCGTGACGCAAAAACTGCCCGTCGTCGCCGTGGCAAGCCGTCTCCCCGTCGTTCGCGGCGATGACGGCTGGCAGATCTCACCAGGAGGCCTGGTCACCGCGCTGCGCCCGGTGATGGCTACGCACACAGGCGCCTGGGTCGGCTGGGACGGCGGAACGAAAGGGATGCCGACCTCACTGCCGAACCTGAACCTGCGTCTCCGGCCGGTCAGCCTGTCGCCCGCTCAGGCGCGGCAGTACTACTACGGCTTCTCGAACTCGACGCTGTGGCCGCTGCTGCACGATGCGATCGAGAAGCCCCGCTTCGAGCGCAGCTGGTGGCAGAGCTACCAAAGCGTGAACGCGGCGTTCGCTGACTCGGCCGCAGCCGCATTGGCGGAGTGGCCAGGCGCGCTGGCCTGGGTTCACGACTATCACCTCATGCTGGTGCCAAGGCTCATCCGGGAACGGCTGCCTGACCAGCCCATCGGCTTCTTCCTGCACGTGCCCTGGCCATCGCCGGAAATCTTCGCCCGGCTGCCATGGCGGCAGGAACTGCTGATGGGCCTGCTGGGTGCGGACGTCGTTTCCTTCCATACTGATCAGTTCCGGGAGAATTTCCTGCAGGCGTGTGATCGCCTGCTGGCCGGCACCGGGGTTAAGGTGACCGGGTCGACGATCAGCACGCCGGATGGCCGGGTCGTGGCCACGACGACCGCGCCCATCTCCATCGATGCCGGTGAGCTGAGCGACCTGGCCACCAGCGCCGCCGTTGGCGACGAGGTCGCCGCGCTCAGGCAGCAATTCGCCGGTCAGACCCTGCTGCTGGGCGTCGACCGGCTGGACTACACCAAGGGCATCGTCGAGCGGCTGCTGGCGATGGAAATGCTCTTGCAGCGCCGTGAGGACCTGCGGTCCAAGGCCGCGTTCATCCAGGTCGCGGTGCCCAGCCGGGACGATGTGCCGCAGTACAGGCACCTTCGGGCCGAAGTCGAGCGGCACATCGGCCGCATCAACGGTCAGTTCACCGAACCGGGGTCCGAGGTGCCGGTTCACTACCTGTACCGGAGCTTGCAACCGGAACAGCTGGCTGCGTACTACGCGGTTGCCGACGCCATGCTCGTCACGCCTCTCATCGACGGCATGAACCTGGTCGCCAAGGAGTACGTGACAGTGCAGCACGCTAGCGGCGGCTCCGGCTGCCTCATCCTCAGCGAGTTCACCGGCGCGGCCGCCGAACTACGCGAGGCAGTACCGTGCAATCCCTTCGACGTCGAAGGGCTGTCGTACCGCATCGAGCGCGCGCTCGAACTGCCAGCCGGGACTCGCCGTGCGGCCCTGGCTGCCATGGCCGACCGCGTGCAAGCAAATGATGTTCACCGCTGGGTGGCGGGCCAGCTTAGCGAGATCGCCTCGCACCGGTCATGAGCCGCACCCGGCCATCTCGCTAATCAGCTCGCCTACTAGCTCGCGCGGCAGGCCATGGGTCTCGTGCAGGTACCGGTAGTCGGCGTCGGTCAGCTGCCCGGACGGGTAGAGCCGGCGCAGCAGCGACCGGCCGCGGCTGAGCAACTCGCGGAACTTCCCCTCCTCCGACAGCAGCACATCGCCGACTACTGCCGGATCGACGGACTGCCCGAACCGCTCGCCGGTGTCGAGGACCAGCGCGGTCGGCAGGGCGGTCACCGACAGCGAACCGTCCGCGCGCCAGAGCTCGGTGAGCGCCCGGCGTACCAGCCGGCGCAGTACGTAGCCGCGGCCGGTGTTGGACGGCCGCACTCCATCGCTGATGACCACGGTCGCGGATCGCAGGTGATCGATGACGATCCGGAGCGACCGCACGTCGAGCAATCCTGGCAGCAGCGACCGCCACGGCGAGAACAGGTCGGTGTCAAAGACGGACCGGGCGCCTTGCACGACCATGACAAGCCGCTCCAGGCCCATGCCGGTATCGACGCTCGGCTGCCCCAGCGGCGAAAGGCTGCCATCGGCGTGCCGCTGGTAGCGCATGGTGACGTGATTCCACAGTTCAACCCAGCGCGGATCGGTGCCAGGACTGCCAACCGGCGCCCCGTCGCCGGTCCAGGCAAACAACTCGGAATCTGGCCCGCACGGCCCCGTCGGCCCGTTGGACCACCAGTTGTCCTCCGCGCCGCCCAGCTCGACTGGCATGCCGAGGTGCTGCCAGGTCTCCAGCGCGGCGGTATCAGGACCGACTTGGTCGTCCCCGCCAAACGCGGTCGCGTGCAGCGATTCGCGCCTCAGCCCGAACCTGTCGCAACACAGTTCCAGGCCCCAGCGCAGGCTCTGCGGCCCGCCATAGTCTCCCAGCGACCAGGAGCCGAGCATCTGGAACACGGTCAGGTGCGAGCTGTCACCCACCTCATCCAGGTCAGTTGTGCGCAGGCAGCGCTGGACACCGGTCAGCCGGCGGCCCAGCGGATGCGGCGCTCCCTCCAGGTAAGGGCTCAGCGGATGCATGCCCGATGTGGTGTACAGGACCGGATCGCCGGGTGCAGGCAGCAACGAGCTGCCTTCGATCACGCGGTGGTCCCGATCCCGGAAGAACTCGATGAAGACTGAAATGATCTCGCTGGTGTCCATGGCACGCGCCTCTCGAAGACAGGGCGCCGGAAACTACGCCGCGGGCGCAGCCATTGACACAAGAGCAGAGCGCCGGCGAACCGTTCCCGGTCGCCAGCAGGTGAATAAGTCAGGCAGCGGCAGCCGGCAAGCGGGTAGCTCGCGCGGCCGCCGTGGTGCCCCAGCGGAGCACAGAACTCAGATGCCCAACCTTCATGCCAACTACTCTACCCAGCGGCCCGCTGGACTGCGCAAAGGATTTTGAGGGAACGGGACCGGCAACCGGCAGCGGCCGGCTGGGTGCGCAGTACCCAGCCGGCTCGGGCCGGAACTAGGACTGGGCGGCCTGCGCTGCGTTTGCTTCGGGCAGCGCCACCCGGCCGTCGGCCGCGGCGTCGTAGCCCGACACGGCGTCGTTAGCCGGGCCGGACAGGTTCTTCTTGACCGACTCCAGGATGGTGAGACCCTGGGCCACCAGCCCGGCCGCGATCTCGCTCAGCCCGTCCGCGCCGTTCAGCACGCTGACATTCGCTCCGGCCAGGCCTGCCGCCGCTTCCTTCACGATCTGGGGCAACTGCTCGATCAGCATCCGGTCGAGCGCGACTCGGTTGTTGGACGCCGCGGCCGCGGCCTGCAGCCGGGTCCGGTCCGCGTCGGCCTTGGCCAGGACCAAGACCTTCTCAGCCTCGGCTTCAGCTGGCTTGATCACTTCGGCCACGAGCTGACGCTGCCGCAACTCGGCCTGCCGGTGCGCCAGGTCGGTCTGCGCCGAGAGCACGCTCATCTGCGCCTGCGCCTGCGCCAGCGGACCTGCCTGAGCAGCCTCAGCTTGCGCCCTGTCCACCTCGGCCTTGTACTGTGCCTGCACGACCGCGGTCTCGCGGGCGTACTCCGCCTGCTTGCGCTGTGAGTCCTGCTGGGCTTGCGCGGCCTGCTGGTTCGCTTGCGCCTGCGCGATCTGGGCCGAGCGCTGGATGGCAGCGTTGTGCGGGGCAGCCATCGCGTCGATGTAGCCGCTGTTCATGTCATCGATCGACTGGATCTGCAGCGAGTCGACGGTGAGGCCGATCTTGGCCA
This sequence comes from uncultured Actinomycetota bacterium, assembly GCA_963787665.1. GTDB lineage: Bacteria > Actinomycetota > Actinomycetes > Streptosporangiales > Streptosporangiaceae > JAJYUU01. The sequence continues at coordinate 156,842 of CAWBDZ010000009.1, read as the reverse complement.
TCTCGGCCTTTGATCCGTCCAGCACCTCGCTGGCGAGTTTCTGCCGCTCGGTGACGATTTCCTCGACCGTCATCGAGCCGATGATCGACCGCAGGTGCCCGGCGAAGATGCGGCCGGTCAATGTGGACATCTGGTCCTGATCGGACAGGAAGCGCTGTCCTGCGTTGACGATGCTCTCGTCGTCGTTGCCCACCTTGAAAGCGATGACAGAGCGGACGTTCAGTGAGATGCCCTGCCTGGTGACGCAGGTCTCGGAGACCTCGGACTCACACATCGACAGCGTGAGGTAACGGACCTTGCGGAATAGCGGAGGCACGAACGTGCCGTGCCCGACGATGACCTTGAACGGCGCGCCGCTGCGGCGGGAGCGCCCGCCCGAGATCAGCATCGCCTCGTCCGGTGCAGGCACCCGGTAACCAAACATCTCTCATCTCCAGTTCCAGTCGGGGAACGACCCCGACGGCCCCCCCCTGTACCGGGGAACCCCGTGCCCGGCAACGTCGCCGGGTTATCCCAGTATGTCCCCGATCAAGGCCAGCGCGATACGTCTTCATCGAACTGGGCGAGCGGGTCGGTCCAGGCGCTAACATCGACCGCGCGATGGCCTCTGGACTCGATGACCAGGACGGTGGCGCCCCTGGGCAGCGGCTCTGGCGACCAGGCGATGAACGCCTCTTTCCCGCCCCGGACCCGGACCAGAACCTCGCCCGGCCCGGCGTCCCCGCGGGTCGCCACGGTCAGCACGCCAATAGCGCCGATCAGGGCCTCGTCACGTGCCATGCCTCCATAATCCTGTGCCTGGCGACAAGACGTCTACCGACGGAATAGACCGGCCCATGGCCGCGTTCCTGATACTGCCGGTGCGCCAGTGTCCCCCGGGCCGCACCTACCGCCATCGCGGAATACCGTCAGGCTGGAGCCGCGATGCGCCACTCGCCGAGAGGCGACCTCGCACCGGCCCGGCACGCCCTCGTGAGCAGATGCTCACGGGGGCGTCGTCATATCCGCGGTCAGCGGATCCGGGCCGCGGCAAGCTGCCGAAGCAGCACTGCCGGTGCCTCCGTCAGCGACGGCCCGTACCAGGTCAGGTGCCGTCCGCTGACGAGCGCGGTCCGGCTGCCCGGAAATGCCTCCGGCCCATCGCAGGCGGTGAACCGGTACGGCTCATCAGGCAGCACTACCAGATCTGCGGGGGCGTTACGCAATTCGCCGAGGTCGACGCGCGGGTAGCGCTCCTGGTGGCAGGCGTAGATGTTGGTCACCCCGAGCCGGGCCAGCAGGTCGCCGGCGAAAGTGTCGCGGCCGAGCACCATCCACGGCCGGCGCCAGATTGGCACTACCGCCGAGCGGTCGGACGAGAGCGCGGCTGGGCTCCCGCCGGCCAGCGGCTGTCGCCACAGTTCTGCGGCTGCGTCCAGCCACGCTGGCGCCGGCATCCGGCACGCCAGGGTGATCATCCGCTGCAGCGACACGAGTGCCTCAGGCAGATCCCGGATCATCGTGACCCACACCGGCACGCCAGCGGCCCGGATCGCATCCAGGTCTGGCTGGCGATTTTCCTCCTCGTTGGCCAGCACGACATCGGGGCCTAGCGCCAGGATCCGCGCGACATCCGGGTTCTTCGTTCCGCCGATCCGGTGCACCGCCAGGTCCGCCGGCTGAGTGCACCAATCGGTCGCGCCGACTAGCAGGCCGGGCGCGCAGGACGCGACCGTCTCAGTCAGCGACGGCACCAGCGAGACGACGCTGCGAACCACCGGCGGCACCGCTACTGGCAGGCCCAGGTCATCAGTAACCAGACCGTGCGGACTCCGCCCAGTGGCCTCGCCCATGCTGCCCCCAGAACCGATCGATCGCCATTGATCGCCCTCATTGTGACCCGAATCGGCGGGCGGCACCAGCCTCATCACGGCCTGCCGCCCTCGCATACGCTTGGTGTCCGGCCCGCCCAGGCGCACTGGCGGTGCCAGCGGAGGGCAGAGGACTCATGACTGACGCAGTGCCGGAACCTGTCGTTGCTACCCTGGAGGACCCGTTCGCGCAGCCCCTCGAAGGCACCAGAAAGCTGCATTTTGAGGTAACGGGTACCCACCAGCTCACTCCGCACATGCAGCGCCTCAGCCTGACAGCGCCGGAACTGGACGATTTCAGCTATCAGCCCGGCCAGGACGTCATGCTGCTGGTGGCGGCAGACGGCCGCAAGCCGGTGCGACGGCGGTACACGATCAGGCACTTCGACGCGGCGCAGCGGCGGCTGACCATCGACGTCGTGCTGCACGGGGACGGGCCCGGTGAACGCTGGATTCGCGCCGCGCACCCCGGCGACCGGATCGAGGGCATTGGCCCGCGCGGCAAGATCTTCCCGTCGCCGGAAGCGGACTGGCACTTGTTCATGGGCGACGAGGCGGCGATGCCTGCCATCCTGGCCATGGCCGAGGGGCTGCCCGGCGATGCCGAGGCAACGCTCGTTCTTGAGGTACCCGAGCCAGCCGACGAGCAGGAGCTACTGGCAGCAGCCCGCACCAGAGTCAGCTGGCTGCACCGCCTCGCCCGGCCGGCCGGCGACCCGGCGCTACTGGCCGCCGAAGCCGGCGAGGTAGAGCTTCCGCCGGGCAGCGGGCACGCGTACCTGCTCGGCGAAGCATCGGTGGTGCTGCGCATGCGCGAGATACTCGCGGCCCGTGGCCTGCCGCCCGATCAGGTCTCGCCCAAGGCCTACTGGGGCCGCGGCCGCGCCAACGCCGGCCACGGCGAGCCAGCCAGGGACGCCTGATCAGGACTTGGACATGCACGTGCCGCCGTGGACTGGCAGTTCCGCGGTCCAGCGAACGTGCCACGACGGCGGCGCCGCGATCTCCAGCGGCAGGCAGCCGGTCAGGTTCGTGACGTACCCGAGCGGCAGGTAGAACAGCGTAAGGCCCGGAGCGTAGGACTCCGGAATGCCGGGCGGAATGTGCTGATAGGGGCAGCCGACCAGGGTCAGCCCGGGTACGCCGTCACCGAGTGTGTATGTTCCTGGCGCTGTCCCATGCGTCAGGAACCTGAACCGGGACCGGTCAGCCTTCGGCGTGGTGATCTCTACGGTGGTGCCGTTCCGAACCGCAATGACCGGGCCGCCGACATCGCGGAACCTGCCGTCAGCAAGCCGCTTGCTCGATCCCCACCCGCCAGTGCGCGCGGAAATGAACCAGACCGGGCCTGCCTGGATGCTTGCCGACTTCCAGTGCGCGGACAGCCGGCCACCGGAGATGCCGCGATCGCTGTATGCCCCGCACTTCAGCAACTCGGTGCCCGGCGCGGCACCAGGCGGCGCGGTGATGCTCGCCGCCGGCGGTGACGGCGTGGCCGAACCGGTCCGTGATGCGGCCAGAACGGACGGAACCGCGATAGCGACCGCCGCCAGGGCCGCGACACTGCTCACGCCAACCCGGCGCAAGTGCCGCCGCCGGCGCCGCCATATCCCGCTCAGCAGTCTGGCCGGCGGATCTTGGGCCGCGTCCTGCATCGCTGCCCGCAGCCAGCGCTCGAGGTCATCCATCGTCAACCGCACCTCCCTGTTGCCCGACGATCCCGCGCATCTTGCCTAGCGCGCGTGATGCCTGGGTTTTCACCGAGCCAACCGAGCACCCGAGTACCGCCGCGGTCTGCGCCTCGGACAGGTCCTCGTAGTACCGCAGCACAAGCACCGCCCGCTGGCCGGACGGAAGCTGCGCTAGCGCACGCCAGAGCAAATCCTTGTCGGCGATCTCGGCCGCCTGATCGCTAGCGGCCGTTCCGGCCGATCCGGCCGGCCCGGTGACGGCCAGCGGCAGCTCCGGCCTCCGGCGAAGCAGTCGCCGCCGGTCCACGGCTGCGTTCACCAGCATCCGCCGCACATACGGAACCGGGTCACCGGCACGGCAGATCGTCCGCCACCGCCGGTAAGCGCGCTCGAGCACGGCCTGCAGCAGGTCCTCGGCGTCCGCCCGGTTGTGTCCGGTCAGCAGCATCGCCAGGGTGAGCAGGCGAGACGAGGCGCCCTCGACGAACAACTCGAAGGACTCCCGGCCGCCTGGCGAGCTCACGTCGGCAGCTGCGACGCGGTCGCTAACGCTCACCACAAGAACCGGACTGGCGATGACCGGACTGCATTGCGCATATAGCTTTCACGTCCTGGCCCAGCCGAATGGTTGACTGACTAGCCAAACCATCGTTCTCGCTCAACAGGCATCAAGCTGCTTCATAATAAGAAGAACGAGCCGTGGTCCAATCTGCCGAAGGGGGCGCTTCGGTGGCATCCGCAGTAGCGGCAGAGGTGTCAGCAGTACTGGCTAACACCTCGACTCGCACGCTACTGCTCGGCATCGACAAGGCAGGCCTGATCCGCCAGCATGACCGCGGCGCAGGCGACGTGCTATCCACCGAGCCCGCTGCGCTGATCGGCACAGAGCTGGCTAGCCTCCTGGCCGTTCCCGAAGGGCCGGCCGCCCTCACCTTGCAGGGTCTGATCGATGGCGCGATATCGGACCGCGAGAGCACGACGGTACTGGCGTTCCGTACGGCCGATGGCACGACAGCCGACGCGATCGTGACGATCCAGCCGATCAGGTCCGCCGACCCGGAACTGGCCGCGCAGGTCATCATACGAATCGCGCCGCCAGTGCAGGAGCGTTTCATTGACCCGGCGGTGATGCGGCGCACCATGGTGGACGGCGCCGTGCGCAAGATCGGCGGCGCGCTGGACATCGACCAGATGGCGCCGGAGCTGATCAACATCATCGTGCCGCATTTTTGCAATTCGGCCGGCCTGGTGGTGCTGGAAAGCCTGGTCGGTGAGGATGAGTTCCCGGCCGAGTCGCTGGACGGAACCCAGCTTGTACGCCGGCTAGCGGTCGCGCACGACGACGGGGACGCGGCATGGGACGCCGCGTTCCCCACCGGTGAGATCCTGCGCTACCCGCCCGGCACGCCCTACACCAGGTGCATGGATTCCGGCAGTCCGGTCTGCGAGGTAGTGGGGAAGGCCAACGCGGACGCGATGGCTGCGGCGTGGCTGCGCAAGCCTGTCGCCGAGCTGCTGTCGGGCGTGTCGATGCTGCTGCTGCCGCTGATCGCCCGGGATGTGATGCTCGGCTTCTTCGTCTGCGTCCGGCGGGTCGGATACCGGCGGTTCGACGCCTACGACGTCGAGATCGGCATGGAGTTCGCCGCGCGCGCCGCGATCTTCATGGATAACGCGCAGCGTTACAGCCGTGAGCGCGCGACCGCGCTGACGTTGCAGCGCAGCATGCTGCCGACCGGCTTGTCCGCACCGTCATCGGTTGAGGTCAAGCATCGTTACCTGCCTGGCAGCAAGCTGATCGAAGTGGGCGGCGACTGGTATGAGTCGATCGCGCTGCCGGGCGCCCGGGTAGCGCTGGTGGTCGGCGACGTGGCCGGGCACGGGGTCCGGGCCGCGGTCACCATGGGCCGGCTGCGGACGGCGATCCACACGCTCGCGATGCTAGAGCTACCGCCCGCCGAGACGCTCCAGCAGCTGAACGAGCTAATGCAGGAGCTGGGCGTGCGCGAGCCACACTTCGCGACGTGCGTGTACGCGATCTTCGACGCGGTGTCCGGCACCTGCGAAGTCGCCTCGGCCGGCCACCTGCCGCCGCTGCTAGTGCGGCCGGATGGCACCAACGAGCTGCTCGACGTGCTCCCGGCCCCGCCGCTCGGAGTAGGCACCGGGCTGATCCAGAGCCGGGTACTGAAAATCGAGGACGGCAGCCTGCTGGTGTTGTACACCGACGGACTGGTCGAGAAGCGAACCCGGGACATCGACGAGGGCCTCCGCCGGCTGCGCGACATCTTCGGACCCGGCTCCGCCGATCAGCCACTTGAAGACTTGTGCCGTGCGACGCTCGCCGGTGTTTACGCCGACGAGCATCGCGACGACATCGCGGTGCTCATTGCCCGGCTGCGGCGGATCCCGGCCGATCGCGTAGTGAGCTGGACGCTGCCCGCGGAGCTAACGTCCGCCAGCCGGGCCCGGACCCTGATCCGCCGGCCGCTGCGGCGCTGGGAGCTGAAGGAGCTGCTGCCCACTACCGAGCTGCTGGTCTCCGAACTCGTCACGAACGCGGTGCGGTATGCCCAGGGGAAAATCGGCCTCCGGCTCGTTCTCGAGGGCGGCCTGGTCTGCGAGGTGTTCGACGACTCCGCAGCGCTGCCGAGGCTGCGCCACCCGGACGACGAAGACGAGCGTGGCCGTGGTCTGCAGGTAGTCAGCCAGCTGGCGCAGCGCTGGGGCGCCAGGCGCACGGTTTCCGGCAAGGTCGTCTGGTGCGAGCAGGCTCTGCCGTATTCCTAGCCGGAAATGTGGCCTGCTCAGTCCTGGACCGGTGCCGCAGCCCGGCGGGTGTCTTGCTTAATCGATAGCTTGCCGTTCTGCATCAGGCCGAGCCGCTGCGCTCGGCGCGCGATCGTGCTGTCGTGTGTTACCAGGACCATGGTCAGCCGGTGGTCTCGCCAAAGCTTCTCCAGCAGTCCGATGATCTCGTCCCTGGTGTCTTCATCGAGATTGCCGGTGGGCTCATCGGCGAGCAGCACTCTCGGCTGCTTGACCAGCGCCCTGGCGATGCCAACCCGCTGTTGCTGGCCACCGGACAGCTCCGACGGCAAGTGCCTCGCCCGGTCAGCCAGACCCAAGTCGGCCAGTGCTTGCGCGGCCCGGGCCCGTCGCTTCGCGGCGGGGACACCGAGCGGCACCAGCGCGGCCTCCACGTTCTCCTGCGCGCTGAGCGTCGGCATCAGGTTGAAGGTCTGGAAGATGAATCCGATCGACTCGGCGCGCACCTTGGTGACCTGGCTCTCGCGCATTGTCGCCAGGTCAGGTCCGATACCGTCGCCGAACTGGATACTCCCGGACGTCGGCCGGTCCAGCCCGCCCAGCATCTGCAGCAGCGTCGTCTTGCCATGGCCGGTCGGACCCTGGATGGCGAGCCATTCCCCGTCCTCGATCTCCAGGTCGACGCCCTGCAGCGCGGCCACCACGCTGCGGCCCTTCTGGTAGTCCTTCTTAACCCCGGTCAGCTTGTACATGACGACTCCCTGGATGTTCTCGATCGGTCAGCTTGCGCCAGCGCGTTCATCGGGTTGCCGGTCACTCGACCCGCCCCAGCGCCGCGGCCGGCCGGAGCCTGGCCGCCCGCCAGCCGCCGAACCCGCCTGCGATCAAGCCGCCGCGCGATGGCCAGCAATACGGCCGCGGCGATGGCGCCGGCCGTGACCGGCGCGGTCAGGTGCACGCTCACAGTCGGCGCGGCATTGTGCAGGAAGCTAGCCGCACCGCGGCCGGGCGCACCGCTACCGGGGAATCCGCCGCCGGCACCGCCGAAGGTCCTTGCGCCGCCCGGCGTGGCGCTGCCGGTGCTCGGGCCCACCGACGCCGTGAGCGGCGGCGCGAACTGTCCGACCAGCGCGGAGCCGAGGAACCCGAGGCCGACGCCAACGATGCCGCCGACGATGCCGATCGCGACTGCCTCGCCCAGAACCTGGCGGACCACCCGGCGGCTGGTCCAGCCGAGTGCCTTGAGCGTGCCGAACTCGCGAACCCGGCGGGAGACCGCGGCCATGGTCAGCAGGCTCGCCAGCAGGAACGCGGCGGCAAGCACGGCGATAGCGAGCCACCGGCCGAGATTGCTGGCCAGACTCGCGGCGCTCGACACCGAGCCAGTCAGCTGTTTTGCCAGGTCATTCTGGTTGGTCACGGTCGCACCTGGCAGCTGCGCAGAGATTGCCTTCGACACGCTGCTGACGTCGTTCGCGCTCGCCGTCTGCACGTAGATGGTGTTGACCTCGCCCTTGAGGCTCTTGCTCGCCGAAGTGCCAAGCGCCTGCGCCCTGGCCAGCGGGATGTAGATGCTTGGCGCGCTGCCGCCGGCCGGCTGACTGACGATGCCGACGACCTTGAAGCTGGTCTTGGCGACGGTGACGGTGGAGCCTACTGTCACCGTGTTCGAGCTCGTGGACAGGGACTTGGCGTAGTCAGAGCTGAGCAGCGCGACGTTGGCAGTCGCGTCCGACGCAGCGAGAGTCCGGCCGGCCGTCAGCTTGGCCGAGCCCAGCGGGCCGAGCGCGGCCGCGTTACCCGTCACCTCGACACCGTCGACGCTGACCGACGTCGGTGGATGGAAGGAACCTTTCGGCCCGCCGCCAGCGCCACCAAATCCGCCACTGCCCGAGCTGAAGTTCGGAACAGTGATGCTGTCCTTCACATCGGTAAGTGTCAGGCCGCCGGCGGCAGCCGCCACGTTCTGAAGCTTGGCGACCGACGAGACATCCGCGGCGCTCAGAGTCCCGTACCCGGCGCTAGTGAGGTTGTCGATAGTGATCTTCTGCCCCGCTTTCGGCCGCGTGCCGGACCCGAGGCCGAAGAACGTGCCACGGCCGCCGCCAAAGCTGCCCTGCGCGGGCGTCTTGGTAACGGTGACGTCTGTGTTCAGGCCGTAGAGCGAGTGCAGCACCTCGCCCTGGGCATTCTTTACCCCGCTGGACAGCGCAGTTACAGTGATAACAAGGCCAATGCCGAGCGCGAGGCCGAGGGCAATGATGCTGGCTTGGCGTGCTCGTCTGCGCAGCTCACGGCCTAGGTAGGTAAAGAACATCCGCTCTCCTTGTAGCAGGGAAAAGGCCTGAAACATGCCCGGCCCAGGGCACATCTCGGTGTCCGGTGGCGCGACAGTGGGCCCCGGTGCGCTACTGATCCTGGGGCAGCTTCCTGAATGGACGCTGAGGCTGATCTCCGAACTACCAACACGCGACGAGGCAACCGGAACGCTGCCGTCGGCGGCGAACCGCTGCGCGCGCGCCTAACACCGGCATGCCCTCAGTCGTCGGCGACGGCCAGCCGCTCGCGGCGTGCCGCCCATGAGCCGCCCGCGGTTACGTAGTGGCCGAGCGCGCTGAGCGGCAGCAGTAGACCCGGCACGATGTTGCCGCGGTTACGTGGCGCACCGCGGCCAGGCGGCCGCTCGCTCCAGCCTCCGTCGGCCTGCTGAGCTCGCACTAGCCAGCCGACGGCCAGGTCGACCGGATCGGCCAGGTCCGGGACGCGGGCGGCGAGCAGCGCTGACAGCGTGCGCGCCGTGCCCGGCCCGTCGGACGGCGCGCGCCCATCGCGGCAGCCGCCATTCCCGGCCCCGGACGGCCAGCCAGCATCGAGATTCTGGCGGCCGGCTAGCCACCGGGCAGCCTCGACGACGGCCGGCTTGGCGGGTAGCACGCCCGCGGCGATCAAGGCGGGCAGCACGGTCGCGGTCGCGTACAGGTCGGTTTCGCCCGGGCCGCCCGGCCAGGAGCCATCGGCACGCTGGGCGCGCAGCAAGAAGACGACGCCGCGCCGGACCGCCCGACTGCCAGCTGGGCGATGCACCGCGAGCGCCCGGGTCACCAGCGCGGTCACTGCCGCAGAGCCGCCCCAGCCGCCATCACGGCTTTGCATGCCCGCCAGCCAGCGCAGCGCACTACCGAGCGACGGATCGCCGGCCAGCCCTGGCAGCTGCATGCGGCTAAGCGCGTACAGCACCATCGCGGTGTCGGCGATGTTGGGATAGCCGTCGTTGCGGAAGGACCAGCCGGAAGGCGCCGGATCTGACGGCGGGTCGGAGGCCCCCGAAGGACCACTGACCCGCTGCCTGAGCAACCACTGTCCGCCCGCGGCGAGCGCGGGATGATCTGCTGGCACGCCCGAATCGGCCAGCGCGCCGATTGCCAGCACGGTGTCGCGCACCGGCGGCCGACGCGGACCGGCCGGGTGCGGTTTCGGCGCCGCTGGCCGCGACCGGGGCGCGACCGAATCGAGCCAGGCCAGACCGTCGGCCATCACCGGGTGATGCAGCGGATAGCCGAGCAGGTGGAGGGCAACCAGCGAACCCGGCCACACCGGCCCGGCCTGGTCCTGGCCGTCGCTTCGCAGTTGCCATCCGACTAACCACTGGCCGCACTTGCGCAGCGATGCCGACCTGGCCACGCTCATCGGCGGTACCCGCAACGCGCGCCCGCCGGCCCGCAGCCGCCAGTCGTCTGCCTGCATGGCGACGGCGGGGCCGGGGGTTTGCAGCGCGCTCAGGTCGAAAGGCAGCCGCCGCACCGGCCGGACCGCGCCGGTGATAGCGAGCGAGATGACGGCGGGCCGGCTCCAGCCGGCCCACGCACCCAGCCCCGCGTTGCGCCGGGCGGCCAGGTGGATGACTTCGGGAAAGGGAACGGGGACATCATCCCAATCGGTCAGCCCGAAGCTGGCCAGCCAGACCTGGACGGACAGCGCCGCGGCCGGCAGTCCGCCCGCATCGCGGATCCAGCCCGCCGCGACCGCCATGTGGTAGGCGTCGGGCGAGTCGCCGCCCAGCCGGAGCGCCAGGTAGGCCATGACGGAGGCCGACAGGTCGCTGGCATAGCCGGGTTCGCCAGCATCGGGGAACTCGGCGCCGGCCGGCACCGCTAGTGCGGCCGGGCTCTCCGCTGCCGGCCCAGCTGCCGTCGGTCCGCTGCAGCGACCTGATCTGCTGGGCGACTGCCTTGGTCAGCTCGGGTGTCGCGATGCCGAGGAACTCCCGCACCAAGAGTCCCTCGGCGTCCAGTGAAATCTCGCCTTCCGGCCGACCGGACCACCAGCCCTGGCTGTCCTGGCGCGCTAGCAGAAGCCTGCTCGCGCGCTGCAGCGCTGTTGTCGCGGCGACGAGATGAGGCACCGAGTTCGGCGTAACAGCGGTGCGGTCGTCGCCTGTCGTCGTCACGGTTAGCGCCGTGCTGCCGGGATTTGCCCCATGCCAGCAGAAGCCGGCGGGCAAGCCTTGCCGACTTCCGTCGCGCGCTCCCTCAGCTCAGCGATGCCCGGCAACTCGTCCTGGTATGGCGCCGCGCTACTCGTGCGTTCGGTGCCCGCCGCCAGACCGGTGTCCGCGGCCCGCTCGGTAGCCGCGGCGGCCTCGGTAGCCGCGGCGGCCTCGGTAGCCGCCGCCAGCTCGGCGTCCGCGGCCGGCTCCCTTGATCGTGGCGGACTTACCGGGGCCATGGCACCAGTAAGTCCCCCACGATCACCAGCTGGCGCGACGACGCGGGCTGCCGTCAGCTCAGCGAGGAGCTTGCGGGCCGCCGCCTGGCCACTGCGCACCGCGCCTTCCATCGTGTCCGGCCAGCCAGTGTCGGTCCAGGCGCCAGCCACGGCGAAGCCTGCCGGGCCAGTGCCGGCGCCCGGGCGGAACCGCCCTGAGCCTGCCACCTGCGCGATCGTGGCCCGGCGTTCGCGCGTCACGAAGAAGTCCTCGACGTGCGCGTCGGCGGCGGCCGGCAGCAGTTGCTCGACGGCGGGCAGCAGCTCTGCCCGCAACTGCGCGGCTGGCCGGTCAACGTAATCGCGCGCCGCGGGTACTGCAGCCGCGAGGTACTGGCCGGCGTGCAGGCCCGCCGACTGCGTCTTATCCATGATCCACCGGATGGGCGAACCGGTGGCGGCGGCGAACGGCAAGGTAGTCACCCGGCTGGCGTAGATCACGTGGATGCTGACCACCGGAGACGGGAGCAGCTGTGCCCACCGGCCAGCGGACACCGCCAGCGAAGAGGTCACCAGCTTCACTGCCTCCCACGGCGGCACTGCCAGCACGATTCCGGCTGCGTCCATCACGTCCGGCTGGCCAGACCCGGCGACGTGCCCGACAGCGCCTGCGCTGGAAAACCGGACTTGATACCGGCCCGTCTGGCTGTCGGCGTGCGCGCCCTCGACCCTGACGCCCAGGAGCACGTCCACGCCCAGCCGAGCCAGCAGATCAGCGGCAGGCGCTGCGTGCAGCCGGCTCAGCGGCACAGACGGAGCGCCTATGTCGGCAGCATCTCGCGCCGTCAGCGCAGTCTTCCTGATCACGCTCGCGGCGAGCTCAGCGTCGGTGTCGTCGCCAGCGGTGTTTAGCAAGGGCACGGTCAGCACGTCCCAGAACATTCGCCTGGCGTGCTCTCGCTGGCGGTGTCCCGACATCCAATAACCCAGGCTGGCATCGCTTGCGCGGCCGGCGGATAGGTCGCTGAATTGAAGGCTCACCGCAGCCGCCGCGACCTTCGCGCGCTCGGCCGCAGATAGCAGTCGGTATCTGGCAAGCGACCCGGCCAGATGCAGCGGGGCCGGCAGCGCCGACCGGCGGACCCGGGCCCGGGCGCTGAGCGCGAGCACAGTCAGGTCTAACCGATCCTGAACCGCGCAGCTGCCAGTCACGCCAAACTTCGCCAGCAAGTTCCGGTAGGCGGTGAAGCAGCGCAGGAATGCGTGCTGGCCGTTATCGATGGTCAGGCCGCGCCGGGCAAACGAGCATGTAGCACCGCCAAGCCACGGTCGTGCCTCGAGCACGGTGACGGGCAGGCCTGCTTCGGCCAACTCCACCGCCGCGCTGATCCCTGCTAGCCCGCCGCCGATCACGACGACGCGGCCTGCTGCCTCAGTGTGAATCATGCCCTGATCCCCCGTTGATCCCGATGTCGCGTCGGGTCCTGCTGGTGTAACCGGACGGCGCCCCCGCGCCGTGATTCCGCTCCCGCAGGCACGCGGATTCTAGCGAACCTATGCGGGCCGGCTCGCCGATCACGTACTAATGAGCCGCCTGTTACTAAAAGCGCTCGCGGGATGGGTGAAGTCGCAGCCATTCAGGTGGCTACGCCGACTACCCAGCGTCGCCGGTCGCCCGCAGAATTCGAATTGCTATTCCGGTTTCATCTGTCTCCCGCTCATTGGGATGTTACGCTCCGATATCGCCCGCGGGATTCAGGACCAACGGGCGACACGGCGACCACTTCTCACCTTGAGGCCTCAGCCATGGGTTTGCGTCATCGGTCCATCCGACTGAGGGTCGGTATCCTCATCGTTGTCCCAGTGTTGTGCCTGCTCGGGCTTTACGGGTTCGCCGTTAGCATCACTCTCGGTAACGCTCTGGCGGCCGCGCATGCCAAGTCAATCCGGACCGACCTTGCCAATCCGGTCGGCGCACTCCAGGTGCAGCTAGCCACCGAGCGGCACCTCGCCCTGCAACTCATTGCCAGCCCGAACAACACGACCTCGCAGTCTGCCTTCGGTGAGCAGGAAACCAAAACCCAAAACGCGCTTAACGCGCTGTTGCTCGCGATGGCGTCCAAGAAGGTCAGCGCTAACTCGTCAACGCAAGAGAAGCTGGCAATAACTACGCTCATCGCCGATACCAAGCAGCTGAGCTACATCCGCGGCGACGTCACCAGCAACGCCTTCAGCCTGCCGGCCGCGCTGAGCGCTTACGACTCAATCATCAATGCCGGTTACACCGTGCTGGACGAGGCGATCGACCAGGAGACAGACGTTCCGTGGGTCACGCAGGCAGTCAACGTGATCAACCTCGACCGGGCCAGCCAGGCGGCGCTGGCGGAAGGTGACCTGCTGGCAGCCGATATCGCAGCCGGCAAGTTCCCGTCCCCGGACCGGGCGGCCTTCGCGGGGCTCGCCAGCCAGCGGCAGTCATTTGTCGGCCAGGCAATGCCCGAACTGCAGCCGGCCTACAAGTCGATCTTCACTGCCAGCGTCACGCCGGCCGCAACCAACTCGGTGACCACGCTCGAGGCGAAGGTCATCGGCACGACCTGGCACGCTGGTGCGCCAGTAAGCGTTGCCTCGGCGCCGGGTGCCTTCGCGGCCTACACCAAGTCGCTCGGGACTGCGCTTAAGACCGCGGGCGTCAAACTCCAGTCACAGGCCCAGCACGAAGCAAATACGATCTTCCTCCAGCTCATCCTCGCTGGCGGCCTTGGCTTGCTCGGCATCATCGCGTCCATCGCGCTGTCGCTCATCATTGGCCGGGGCCTGGTGCGCCAGCTGCGCGACCTGCGTCAATCGGCCCTCACCCTGGCGAATGAGAAGCTGCCGAGCGTCATCAGCCAGCTGCGCGCCGGCCAGCCGGTCGATGTCGCAGATTACGAGCCCGGTTCGGTCTCGACAAGCAACGAGATCGAGCAGGTCCAGCATGCCTTCGGCGTCGTACAACAGACCGCCGTGCAATCGGCAGTCGACGAGGCGCGCCTGCGCCGGGGTATCAGCGACGTCTTCCGCAACCTGGCCGGGCGGAGCCAGTCGTTGCTGCACCGACAGCTGACCCTGCTTGATGGCATGGAACGGCGCGCCTCTGAGCCGGAGGAACTCGAGGACCTGTTCCGGATCGACCACCTCACGACTCGCATGCGCCGTCACGCCGAGGGCCTGATCATCTTGTCTGGGGAGACGCCAGCCCGAGGCTGGCGGCTGCCTGTGCCGCTCGTCGACGTGCTGCGCGCCGCCGTCGCTGAGGTCGAGGACTACACCCGCGTCCGGGTGCTGTCCCGCACCAACGCGGCCGTTGCCGGTCATGCCGTGGCAGACATCATCCACTTGGTCGCTGAGCTCGCCGAGAACGCGACCGTCTTCTCGCCGCCTAACACCCCAGTACGGATCCAGGGCGACGTCGTGGGCCGTGGCTTCGCAATCGAGATCGAGGACCGCGGACTCGGCATCTCACCCCAGCGGCTTGCAGAGATCAATGCCAACCTGGCTGACCCGCCGCAATTCGACCTGTCCGGAAGTGACCGGCTCGGCTTGTTCATCGCCGGACAACTCGCGCGGCGTCATGACATCAAGATCAACCTGCGGCCGTCTGTCTACGGCGGCACCACCGCGATCGTGCTCGTTCCCACCGCGCTGGTGGTCGATGCGGACTCCTACGAGCAAGATCCGGCACTCACCAGCGGACAGCCTGCAAATGCGCAATCCGAGAGGCTGACCGGACGGCACGCGGCGCTCGAACATGTGACCAGCCGCAATGGGGTTGGGCGCGCCATCGCCGAGGTCGATCCGGACTATACCGGGACCAACCTTGCCCTCGGCGGAACCGCCGACCTGAGTCAGCCAGGCGGAGCCGCGCGGTTCCAGCCAGGCATGCCGCACCCGGATGGCAACGGAGTGCTCGAGCCGAGCGGTCTGGGGACTGCCGGGCCGAGCGCATTCGCAGGTGGCGAGCCGAGCGCATTCGGGCCGAGCAACTTCCCCACGGCGGAGCCCAGCGCCTTCGGACCAGCCGGGGCGGGTACGCAGGACTGGTCGGCCGACCAGACCGCTGAGCTTGGCCGGTTCGGGACCTCAGATCCTGGCCGGTTCGGAAATGCTGATCCTGGCCGGCGCGGGACTTCAGAGCCGGGCGACGGCTCTCCGGCAGAACGAACTGTAACGGGCTCACCGGTCGCCGAGGGCGATCCCCGGGTTACTACCGCCGAGCTGACCGACCAGGGCCTGCCAGTGCGGGTTCGGCAGGCCAGCCTCGCGCCGCAATTGCGGAATTCCGCCCCCGCTGGGCCTCCTAGTTTCGGCCCGGCTGGCTTGCGGTCCGTCGCCAGTCCGTCTGGCCTGGGCCCGGCCGCTGTTAGCCCGGCGGTGGCTAGTTCCGCCGGCGCCGATTCCGAGAGCACCGATGGCCCCGAGCGGACGCCGCCGCCCCGTGGCATCGACGTCTTCGCCGCGGCAAGCCACTCGCCGGATCCGGCTGTCTCGCCGGAAGCGGCGCGCAACACGGTGAACGCACTGCAGCGCGGCTGGCAGCTCGGGCGAGCGGAGGCGGCGGGAACAACGCCGCTCGGCGCGTCCGCTAGGGACTCCGATGATGGCGACCCGGAACAGAACTCCGACAGCGACAGCGACAATAGTCGCGCCGATTAACGCCGTACCGACAGCGCGAAAATTTCATCATGCGGCAGGGGAGGGGACATGAGCCGTACCGGGGCACTGGACTGGCTTCTTGATGACCTGGTGACTCGGGTTGCGCAGATCGACAAGGCCGTCATTTTGTCGCGCGACGGGCTGGCGATCGGAGCTTCCTCGGGATTGAGCCGCGACGATTCCGAGCACCTCTCGGCGGTCGCCGCAGGCTTCCAGAGCCTGGCCCGAGGGGTGGGCCAGCATTTCGGCGGCGGCCTGCCGCGGCAAACGATCGTCGAGATGGAAACGGCCTTCCTGTTCGTCACCGCTGCGGGCGAGGGCAGTTGCCTCGCGGTGCTCGCTGCCGCTGACGCCGACGCGGCCGGGCACATCGCGTATGAGATGGCTGTCCTGGTCAGACGCGTCGGCGAACACATGGCCGTGGGGAACCGGCCGCCAGCTAGCACGGCCGAGGCGGTGTGAGCGGCGGTGCGCGACGACCGGTGGCTCGACCGCGATGCTGGTCCGGTCGTCCGCCCGTACGCGCTAACCGGCGGCCGGACCCGGCCGACCGGGGAGAGCTTCGACCTGCTCGCTCTCGTGTCAGCCGCCGATATCAAGTCAGTAGACATGCTGCAGCTCGAACCGGAGCACCTCGAGGTGATGCGGCTCTGCCGCCAGCCGATGCCGGTCGCGGACCTGGCGTCCGACCTCGACCTTCCGCTCGGTGTCGTCCGGATCTTGCTGTCCGACATGCGCGAGCGCGGCCTGATCACCATTCGTCCCCCGACGCGGTCTCGGCTGACCGACCCGCAAGTTCTCAAGGATGTCGCTGATGCCCTCCGCAGGCTCTGACCTCGCCAGCAGCTCTGGAACGCCGATCGCCATCAAGATCCTCATTGCCGGCGGCTTCGGCGCGGGAAAGACAACCCTGGTGAGCGCAGTCAGCGAGATCAAGCCGCTGCGGACCGAAGAGGCGCTCAGCGAACCGAGCGTCCTGGTCGATGCGATCGACGGCGTCGAGCAGAAGACAACTACCACGGTTGCAATGGACTTTGGCCGCATCACCGTCCGCGACGACTTGGTCGTCTACCTGTTCGGCACGCCGGGGCAGCATCGCTTCTGGTTCATGTGGGACGAGCTCGCTCTTGGCGCCCTCGGAGCCGTGGTGATGGCCGACACCCGGCGACTGGCCGACAGCTTCCCCTCGGTCGATTACTTCGAGCGCCGAGGCTTGCCGTTCGTGGTCGCGGTCAACTGCTTCGACGGCGCGCGGCGCTTCCGGCCCGATGCGGTGCGCTCAGCGCTTGACCTGAGCGGCGGCGTCCCGGTCGTGCTCTGCGACGCGCGACAGCGGACCTCTTGCCGTGACGTGCTGGTGACTCTCGTCGAGTATGCGATCAAGCTAATCAGCGAGAGCGAAGTCGTGGGCCGGCTCTAGCCGGTAGCGAAGCACCCGGCGAGCGCTGCGCGTGACCAGGGAAGCCGTTCCCAGAATTGTCACGAGCGCCAGATGAGCGCTAGCGCGCAGTCGTCTGACCTGCGCCCGCCTCCTTGCATGGTTTGCACCAGCTTCGCCGCGCCCTCCGCGAAACCGCCGGTTACCAGCCGGTCTGCCTCGCCGAGCAGCCGGTCGATACCCGCGTCGATGTCGCGGCCAGGAACCTCAACCAGGCCGTCGGTGTACAGCATTAGCGCGTCGCCGGGACGCAGCGTGCCGCGCTCAGGCTTGCTGCGCAGGTCAGCCACGACGCCGAGCACGATGCCGCGGGCGTTGGTAAGGCGCCAGCGGCCGTTGCCGGCCTCAAAGTGCGCGGCAGGCGGGTGCCCGGCGGACCAGATCACATAGTCGCCGGTCACCAGGTCCAGTGACAGGTGAACCGCGGTCACGAAGCCCTCGGCCGGGCCGCCACGGCGCAGGTACGCATTGCATGCAGGCAGGAACTCGGCGTGCGGTACCGACGCCAGCAACCCGCCGAATGCGCCTGACAACAGCAATGCTCTCGTGCCAGCGTCGATGCCCTTGCCAGAGACATCGACAAGCGCGACTTCCAGCACCTTGCTGTCGGATGCCGATACGAGGAAGTCACCGCCGAACGACGACCCGCCTGCTGGTCTGAGCACCGAGACCGCGTGCCAGCCATCGGGAAGTTCCGGCATCTTGCCCTGGGCCCTGATCCGGTCGCGCAACTCAATCAGCATGTAGTCGCCGCGCAGTCCGCGCACGCCGAGCTTTTCCCTGGTCCTGGCGACTGCATCCGCGAATAGCGCGGTAACGACGATGGTTGCGGTGAGCCCGAGGCCCGCCTTGTCGTACAGCCAGTCGTAGGCAAGCATCACCGCGATAATGCCGAACAGGATGCGCAGCGCCCGCGGCCATAGCAGCATGCCGCCGGCCAGGATAGGCAGGATCATCAGGCCAGGAGTCAGCCATTCCCCAGGGACGCGTACCGCAGCTACCCCGATGGCCACGACCGCCAGCGCGAGTCCGGCCGCCATCCGCCTGTTCCTGGTGATGAATTGACGGCGGATCCTGGCGCGCTGGCGTCCCGCAGCCGCCATTGCCGCGGCCCGCGCACTCCGCCAGACCTTAACAACCATCTTGCCGGCACTGTACCGGTCCGCAGCGGATCGCGACACGGGCCGCAGGGCACCCACAGCCAGTCCCCAGCAAACGCTTACCGACCGGCGCCGGACTCGGCAGGGCACCGGGCCTAAATAAGCTGCCGCCCGGCGACGGCGCGGGGTAGAACTACGACCATGACCGAGAGCTACCCGATCCGGGCCATAGCGGCCGAGGAATTCGCTGCGTTCGCGGAGGTGCCGAGCCAGGCCTTCCTCGAGGTCTTCCGGCCGGAGGCACTGGAGTTCGACCGCCAGATCGTTGAGATGGACCGGACTATTGCCGCATTTGATGGCGGCGAGATGGTCGGAACCGCCAGCGCATACAGCTTCACGCTGAGCGTGCCAGGGGCGCGTGCGGCCGCGGCTGGCATCACCATGGTCAGTGTGCTGCCGGCCTACCGGCGCCGCGGCATCCTTTCGTCGATGATGAACCACCTGCTGGCCGACGCGGCTGGTCGCGGCGAGCCGCTCGCGATCTTGTTCGCGTCCGAATCAGGGATTTACGGCCGATTCGGATTCGGACTTGCCACCTCGCACCTGCGCCTTCGGATCGGCCGAGGCGATGGCAAGCTGGTGATCGGGGATGTGGCAGCCAGCACGGACACGGTGCGGCTCAGGCCGGTCAAGCCGGTCAAGGTCCAGTCGGAGCTTGCGGCCGTGTACGACCACGTGCTCGCGCTCCGACCCGGCATGCTGGCTCGGGACGGCCGCTGGTGGGATTACGTGCTCGCCGATCCGGAATTTGCGCGGGATGGCATGTCGCCAGAGCGCTGTCTGCTGGCAGAGGATGACTCAGGTCCTCGCGGATACGCTCTGTACCGGACAAAGCCGTCCTGGGACCAAGACGGGCTCCCGTCCGGCACACTCAGGATCCGAGAGCTGATGAGCACCGATCAAGACGCAACTGCCAGTCTGTGGACAGATCTGCTGAACCGTGATCTGGTCGGCGAGGTAGTCACGCGGATGCGGCCCGTGGATGATCCGCTGCTGGCCATGCTTGCCGATCCGCGGCGTGCTCGGGCTGGGTTGTCCGATGGGCTCTGGGTCCGGTTGATTGATCTTCCTGCTGCACTCTGCCGGCGGAATTACGCGGCTGACATCGACGTCGTACTCGAGGTCGTTGACTCGCATTTCCCCGCAAACCATGGCCGATGGCGCCTTACCGCCGGCGGATTGCAGTCCGGCGGCGCGCAGGGCGCGCCATCGTGTCAGCAGGTGACCGATGCCGCCGACATCAGGCTTTCCGCGGCGGCACTCGGAGCGGCCTACCTAGGTGGCGGGAAGCTCAGCCAGCTCGCTGCGGCTGGCCATGTCCAGGAGCTGACACCAGGCTCTCTGGCTAGGCTGGCGGCTGCGATGTTCTGGGATCCGGCACCGTGGAGCGGCACGATGTTCTGAGCGGCAGGGGTGGCAATGAGCGGAATGAAGATCACCGTCGACGCGGCGATGCGAGCCAGGGACGTGTCCAGGCCCTCGCCGGCCGACGAGCTAGCTGAGGAGACGGCCAGCCCGGCGCCAACCAGCCCGGCGCCAACCGAGGAGCAGGCGACCGGGGAGCAGGCGAACGGGGAGCAGCCAAAGCGGCCGCCCCGGCAGGAACAGGCCCGCCAGGCACAGGCCCGCCAGGCACAGGCCCGCCAGGCACAGGCCGGGCAGACGGCGGGACGGCAGGCACTGGGCCGACCAGGACCCCACCGACGCGCCAGGTTACCGGGCGGCCAGCCGATCTGACCGGCCCGCGGGCGGTCATGCCAGTGGCGGCAGCTCCCCCGACTGCTCGTACGCGGCGATCTCGCCGAGCCGCCTGACATGCCTCGACTCCCCGGAGAATGCGGTCTCGACGAATACCTTGGCAAAACCGACCGCGTCAGGAATCGCATGCATCCGGGCACCGAGGCTGAGCACGTTCGCGTCGTTGTGCAGCCGAGCGAGCCTGGCCGTTTCCTCGCTCCAGGCGAGCGCTGCCCGTACGCCCCGGATCTTGTTCGCGGCGATTTGCTCGCCGTTACCCGATCCGCCGATCACGATGCCAAGGCTGCCAGGGTCGCTGACGGCCGCGTTCGCCGCCCGCATGACGTAGGGAGGGTAATCGTCCTCGGGGCTATAGCTCGACGGACCGCAGTCCACCGGCTCGTGTCCAGCCTGCGTGAGCCACGCCACCAGGCTGCCCTTCAGCTCGAAGCCGGCATGATCAGATCCCAGGTATACGCGCACAACGCAAGTCTGGCACGGACCTCACCAGCCCCATCGGACGGGCGAGTCAGAACTGCCTGCCCGACTCGCTGACAGTCACGGTGCCCGTACTTAATCGAAAATCGGGTCCCGGGTCCGGCTCCGCTTCAGCTCGAAGAACCCGTCCGTGCTCGTGACCAGCAGGACGCCGTCCCAGAGCCTTGCCGCTGCCTCGCCACGCGGGATCGGCGTTACGACCGGCCCGAAGATCGACGTCCCGTTGACCGAGATGACCGGCGTACCGACCTCGTAGCCGACGCGGTCGATGCCGTCGGCGTGCGAGGCGCGCACGGCGTCGTCATACTCGGTCGAGTCCATCGCGTCCGCGAGCTCTGCCGGCAGACCTACCTCGGCCAGCGCCGCCTCGATCGTGGTCCGGTTGCGGTCCTGCTTCTCGTTGTGGAACCGGGTGCCGATCGCCGTGTAGAGCGGCAGCACAACTTCCGGACCGAATTTCTGCTCAGCTGCGACGCAGACGCGCACCGGGCCCCAGGCCTGCTTCATCAGCTCCATGTACCGATCCGACAGGTCGTCCTTCTTCTCGTTCAGCACCGCGAGACTCATGACGTGCCAGCGTGCCGCGACAGGACGGACCTTCTCGACCTCTAGGAGCCAGCGGCTGGTGATCCAGGCCCACGGACATAGCGGGTCAAACCAGAAATCGACTTGGGTAGGCTGCTGCTCAGCCATGCATACTCCTCAGCGCATCGACGGTATTCGCGCCAACCGGCAAATGGCGTTGCGCATTCCGCCGCTGCGCAGGAGCATGCCATGGGGCCTCTGCGGAAAGGAACTGCTGCGTGACGAGCAACCTCACGCGCGACGACGCGCGCGACCGCGCCCGGCTGATCAGCGTCGACTCCTACCAGGTTGAGCTAGACCTGACCGGGTCCGCGACGACCTTCGGTTCGGTCACCACCGCTCGGTTCGACTGCGCTGAGCCAGGCGCGGCTACCTTCATGGAGCTGACCGCGCCATCGGTAACGGAGATCACGCTCAACGGCAGGCAACTTGCCCTGGACGCGTTCGACGGAGACCGGATCACACTGACTGGCCTGGCCGAGCACAACGAATTGCGGGTGGCTGCTCAGTGTGCGTACTCACGCACGGGCGAAGGTCTGCACCGGTTCGCCGATCCGGCGGACCAGGGCGTTTACCTGTACACCGATTTCGAGACATTCGACGCGCACCGCGTCTACGCCTGCTTCGACCAGCCTGACCTCAAGGCCACGTTCGAGTTCACGGTGACCGGCCAGGACGACTGGAAGATCATCTCGAACATGGCGCCCGACGTCGTCGCCGAGCCGGCCGGATCGGGCGCGACACGCTGGCACTTCGCTCCCTCGCCGGTCATGTCCACCTACATCACGGCGCTCGCGGCGGGTCCGTATTACGAGGTAACGGCTTCGCACGACGGCATCCCGCTCGGTATCTACTGCCGCCAGTCGCTGGCCAGTTACCTCGACCCGGATGAGATCTTCGAGATCACCAGGCAGGGCTTCGACTACTTCCACGCGGCCTTCGGCGTCCGCTACCCGTTCGGAAAGTATGACCAGCTCTTTGTGCCCGAGTACAAGGCTGGCGCAATGGAGAACGCGGGCTGCGTGACGTTCCTGGAGGATTACATATTCCGCTCCCGGGTCACCGACTCGGACCGGGAGAGCAGGGCCCAGACGATCCTGCACGAAATGGCGCACATGTGGTTCGGCGATCTTGTCACCATGCGCTGGTGGGACGACCTGTGGCTCAATGAGTCGTTCGCGACCTGGTGCGAGATGGTCTCCAGCACCGAGGCCACCCAGTGGACCAATGGCTGGACCAGCTTCGCGCAGGTCTTCAAGGCGTGGGCGTACCGGCAGGATCAGCTGCCCTCCACCCATCCCATTGCGGCCGACATCCCCGACATCGAAGCCGTCGAGGTCAACTTCGACGGCATCACATACGCCAAGGGCGCCGCGGTACTGAAGCAGCTGGTCGCTTACGTAGGCAGGGACAACTTCCTGGCCGGCGTGCGCGATTACTTCGACAAGCACGCCTGGGCCAACGCCACCCTCACGGACCTGCTCAGCTCGCTCGAGCAGGCCTCCGGCCGCGAGCTGGCCAGCTGGTCGAAGTCCTGGCTGGAAACTGCCGGAGTGAACACGCTGCGCCCGTCCTTCGAGACTGACGGCGATGGCCGGTTCACCGCGTTCCAGGTACTTCAGGAAGCGCCCGCTGACCATCCCGAGCTACGACCGCACCGGATAGCCATCGGCCTGTATGACCGGAACCAGGCCGGCATCGTCCGGCGGCGGCAGGTCGAGCTCGATGTCGCAGGCGCTGTCACCGATGTGCCGGAACTAACCGGTGAGCGTCAGCCCGATCTGGTGCTTGTCAACGACGATGACCTCACCTATACCAAGATACGGCTGGACGACCGTTCGCTGCGGACCGCGGCCTCGGCGATCAGCGAGATCCGCGACCCGCTCGCAGCAGCCCTGTGCTGGGCGGCCGCCTGGGACATGACCAGGGACGCTGAGATGCGCGCGCGGGACTTCCTCACCCTGGTCAAGGCTGGCGCCCCGGCCCTGTACCAGATGCCCGTGCTCGAGCGCGTACTGACCATGACCGGCATGGCCGTGCGCCGCTACGCTGACCCGGACTGGCGCGAGCAGGGCGTCGCCGAACTCGATCAGGCGCTGCGCGAGTGGCTGCTAGCCGCCGAGCCGGGTTCCGATCACCAGCTGGCCTACGCGCAGGCACTGGCCGGGGTCGCCACGTCGGCGGAGAGCCTTGAGCTGCTCGCCAGTCTCCTGGACGGCTCGGTGTCGATCGACGGCCTGGCCGTCGACACTGAGCTGCGGTGGCGGCTGCTGCACCGGCTGGTCAGCCGCGGCGTAGCCAGGCCGGCCGCGATCGACGCCGAGCTCGCCACGGATCGTACCGACGCTGGCGAGCGCCACGCGGAGAGCTGCCTGGCCGCGATACCGACTGCCGAGGCGAAGGCCGCGGCCTGGGCAAAGGTGACGGGCGGCGAGCTGCCGAATGCCACCTTCCGGGCCGTGCTCCGCGGGTTCGCCGACCTCGACCAGGACGACTTGCTTGCGCCCTACGCCGACCAGTACTACACCGCACTGGCTGGGCAATGGCTGGACGGCGCCACTGACATGGCGCGGTTCTTTGCGCAGGTCGCCTACCCGGACAGCATCGTGACGCAGGAAGCGATCGACGCCACGGACAGCTACATCGAGCGCACCAACCCGGGCCCGGCACTCCGCCGGCTGCTCCTGGAACGGCGCGATGACGTGGCGCGGGCACTGCGCTGCCAGCAGCGCGACGCCGCGGGCGCGTGACCGCGCGACCGCGGCCAGCCGGCCCGGCGGCGGTTAGCCGGACGGCTGGCTGATTACCCGGCTCGGCTGATGGGCTCCCCGGTTACGGCCCGGCAGACATCGTGCACCAGAGAGCAGGCTGGCAGCTCCTCGATAAGCACCGGGCGCTGCTGGCTATCGCAGAGCGGTATCTGCCAGTTTGGGTACTCGTCGCTGGTGCCGGGCACGTTTTGCGTCCTGACATCGCCCACCGCGTCGGCGAGGGATACCCCGAGTAGCAATGCCGGGGTCTTGCCCAGAAAGCCGTACATGGCCACGGTGAACTCGTCGGGTCCAGGCTCCTGACCGGGCTGCAGCAACCCTTGCGCCTCAAGGGCCGCCTGCCAGCGGTGCAGAGTTGCCCGTGCCTCAACCCGTTCCCTTTCCTCAGAGGTATTCAGGAGGCCGAGGCGGGACCGCACGGTCACCTGGTCACCGGTCACGAAGCCGGAGATCGGCGGAACGTCGTGCGTCCCGACCGTTGCCATGCAGTCCCGGCGCCAGCGCTCGGGTGGCAGCGGGTTCCCATCCGCGTCGTTTGCGAACCAGAGCATCATCGTGCCGAGGATGCGATGCTCAGCCAGGTAGTCGCTGATCCACTGGTCGACGGTGCCAAGATCCTCACCGATGGCCAGCGCCTGCGCTCGCGCTGCTGCGCCAGTGAGCGCGCTGACAGACTCCTGGTAGTCGTACCTGACGTAGGCACCTCGGTCGGGGCGCTGGCCGGCCGGTATCCACCACAGCCGCATCAGGCCCATGACGTGATCGACGCGAAGCCCGCCGCTGTGCCGGAGCGTAGCGGCGAACAACTCCGCCAGCGGCCGGTAACCGGCTGCGGCGAGGTGGCGCGGGTGCCAGGGCGGCTGGCTCCAGTCCTGGCCGAGCTGGTTAAAACTGTCCGGCGGCGCGCCGACGCTGAAGCCCGGCACCAGCAACTCAGGATGCGCCCACGCGTCGGCGCCGCCAGGATGCACGCCGACAGCTAGGTCGTGCACGATCCCGCGCTGCATGCCCGCTGACTTCGCCGCCTGCTGGGCGGCGGCGAGCTGCTCGTCGGCGTGCCACTGGAGCCAGGCGTGGAAGTCCGCTGTCCGGCGGAGCCCGGGGTCCTCGCGGGCTGCTCGCGCGGCCTGGTGCCGGTCGGCGAGCTCGGGCGGCCAGCTGCGCCAGTCGGGACCGTGCTCTTCGGCCAGCGCACACCAGGCAGACCAGTACTCGAGGTCGCGGCCGCGCTCGGCGCGGAAGGCGTCGTAGGCAGCTTCGCGTGGTGCCGTGCGCGGCACCTGCCAGATCAGCTCGAGTGCGGCGCGCTTGGCCTGCCAGACCGCGTCCCGGTCAATCAGGTCCGCGCTGAGGTTCGCCGCGCGAAGCGGGCCGGCCAGTTGCTGTGCTGTGCGCTTGGCCGCGTCAGACAGGTCCGAGTACTCCGGGATGTCCTCTGGCCGCAGATAGAGCGGACTCGTGAACAGCCTGGTCATTGGCAGATACGGAGAGTTGCTCAGTGGCGGCACTGGCTCGGCCGCATGCAGCGGATTCACCAGGACGAAGCCGGCGCCAAGTTCAGCGGCGCTCCAATTCGCCAGCTCGGCCAAGTCGTGCAGGTCGCCGTGCCCCCAGGAATCCCGGGACCGAACCGAATACAGCTGCAGCGTGAAGCCCCACTGGCGAGTGGCAGGCACGACAGGTCCGCTGGCCTCCCCGGCCGGCGTGCCAGGCGCTCCAGAACCAGCCGCTCCAGTACCGCCCGCTCCAGAGTCCTCGAGCACCGCCAAGATGGCGGCCAGGGTCTCCGCCGGCACTTCGACGCACTCCCGGCGCCAGTTCTCATACGTCGGATCAATACCGGCATTCTGGGCGCGGCGGATGAGGTCCGGGTCGGTCACTCCCCCATAATCGACCGCCGCTGGCCCGCGACGGCGTCCGGGCCGGCCGATCGAGCGAGCGTGCGTGCCTGGCTGAGGATATTTGCCCGATCTACGGCTTTAGCTCCACCCGCCGTCAGTGGACGTTTAGCGGCATATAGGCATTGCTGCTGTTCTTTGAGCAGTACTTCCACCCTCACGCTAATAGTCGCACGCATTTGATCATGATTCGAGCCAGCCTTGCGCCCGCCGCGGCGGAAATCCGGGTTGCCGAGACCAAGACCCATCAGGGATGCTCGGCCGGGTGACGACGGACTTCCTTCCCGGCGTTGAGCTGGCGCGCCTGTTCTACATCCAGGTTGTCCGCCCGCTGCTCGACCAGGAGTTCCCTCGGCTGCGGCACACGGCGGCCCTGATCGGACCTGGTTCTGAGGTGCTGGGTTTCGACTCGGCCCGGTCGACAGACCACAACTGGGGACCGCGATTGCAGGTATTCCTGTCCGACGAGGACGCGACCGGCACGGCCGGCCTGGTCAGCCAGCTGCTCGCGGCCAGGCTTCCGGCCGATTTCCATGGTTATCCGACGGTGTTCGCGGCCTCCGGCGCCGGTCCCGAAACAGCCTCCCACTGGGTCACCGTCGCCAGCTTGCGCCAATGGCTCGCCGATGTGCTGGGGTTCGAGCCGGCCACCGGGGTGGGCGTACTTGACTGGCTGGCGACTCCCACCCAGGTGCTTGCCGAGCTGACCGCCGGCGCGGTCTTCCACGACGGCCTGGCGAACGGGTCCGGTGGCGGACTGCACGCGGTCCGCGCGAGCCTGGCCTGGTACCCGCGTGACGTCTGGCTGTACATTCTCGCCTGCCAGTGGCAGCGCATCGAGCAGGAAGAGGCGTTCCCCGGCCGGTGCGCCGAGGCTGGCGACGACCTCGGCTCGGCCTTGGTGACGGGCCGGCTCGTCCGGGACCTGATGCGCCTCGTGCTGCTGATGGAGCGCAAGTATCCGCCGTACAGCAAATGGCTCGGCTCCGCGTTCGCTCGCACTCACGTGGGCAACGACTTGCAGCCGGTACTGGCCGCCGCCATGTCAGCGACCGCGTGGCGGGCTCGTGAACGCAGCCTGTGCCTTGCAGTCGAGGGCGTCGCGCGACTGCACAACGAGTTGGGCGTGACCGATCCGGTCGACCCTGCCGTGCAGCCGACCTACTACGAGCGCCCCTACCGGGTGCTTGACTCCGGCCGTTTCGTCCGGGCCTTGCGCGGCGCGATCGCCGACGAACAGATTCGCGCGCTGCCGCCGATCGGCGCCGTCGACCAGTTCGTCGATAGTACTGACGCGCTCGGCAATCCCGCTCTGCTGCGGGCAATGGTAACGGCCGAACTCGGCATACCAGAGTGACGGCAGCGACAGCTAGTGCCTAGCCCGAACCCATCTATCCGGCCGCGCGGCGCGCCTGGCTACCTAGCCCTTGACGCGGCCTCGAATCACCCAGCTACTATGTGGTACATGGTAGCTGGCGAAGCCGGGAACCTAGTAGCTCAGATGCGACGCGGAGTGCTGCCGTACTGCGTGCTCGCCATGCTGCGCGACAAGGAGCGATATGGCTTCGAGCTGGTCCAGGCACTCGGTGGCATCGACGGAATGGTGACCGGCGAAGGCACCATCTATCCGTTGCTTGCACGCCTGCGCCGTCAAGGGCTAGTGCAAACCAGCTGGCAGGAGTCGACCGCTGGCCCCCCTCGGAAGTATTACCGGCTGGCCGACGCCGGTACGGAGGCGCTGGCCGAATTCAGCGGATCCTGGCGCCGGCTTCGCGACAGCGTCGACGGGCTAATGGCGGGCCCGGATTAGGAACTGATCTTGAGCAGCACTCAACTGCGACACGAGCTGGGCGGCCGGGAGCCGCAGCAGGAGGAACGACTGTGACCAGCACCGACGATCAGCTTGTCGCCGACTACCTTCGCCGACTCGCGGCGGCAGCCGAGTCGTTGCCGCCCGACCGGCGGGACGAACTCATCGAGGAGATCAGCGCGCACATCGCCGAAGCCAGAGCGCTCAGCCCGGAGGCAGCCGGCCAGCAGACGCCAAGGGTTGCCGACACGCTGGCTCGGCTCGGCCAGCCAGACGACATCGTGCGCGTCGCAGCCGAGCTAAGTGACTCCGGGCAACCTGCCGGGAATGACGACGGGATTATCAAGGGTGGTCCCGGCGGCTCCCCGCCGGGCGGCTACGGACCCAGCGGCTACGGACCCGGCGGCTACGGACCCGGCCGCTACGATCCGGGTAGCCAGAGCCCGGTCGGCTACGGACCCGGCGGAGCTCATCCCAGCTGGCCAAGCAGCACGAGTCCGCGCAGGCCGGCGGCAGGCGTGGGCGCGATGGAGATCTGCGCTGTCATCCTGCTTCTCGTGGGCGCCGTCCTGGCCGGCGTCGGCTGGGTGGTGGGCGCAATCCTGCTCTGGATCTCGCCGCGCTGGCGGCTGAGCGACAAGCTGCTCGGCACATTGATCTGGCCTGGCGGCTTGGTCGGTGCCTTCTTCGCGCTCACGGTCCCGGTGAGCGCGAGCGGAGCAGGCTGCGACAACAGCGGCGGCTCTGGCCAGAGGACCGTCCAGCAGTGCATCAATCCGTCCAACACTCCCGGCTGGCTCTCAATGATGATTGTGCTCGTCATCCTTGCGATCGCTCTTGGCGCGCCGGTTCTGGTTTCGATCAGGCTGGTCCGGCAGGCGCGCCGAGCAAACCAGCACAACTATCCGGCAGCGGCCTGATCCCGCTAGCTTCTAGGCGGCAACGGCGTCATCGCGCGGCCAAGCCAGTACCCGACAGTGACCTGTGCAACGGCCACAAGCAAGGTCAGACCCAGGCCGACGGACGCGTGACCGGGCAGCCCGCCGAGCGCTCCCAGCTCCCTGGCCACGACGCCATAAGCCTGGCCACGCAGGGCTGCCCACGCGAGCGGCGCACCCCAGCCGATCGCAGCCATCAACGCGATCGCAGGGAACGCCAGCCGAACCGGCCACCCGCCTGCCCTGTTCGCCAGACCCGCCAGCAGCCCCACCACGAACGGCATGAACCACGACCCGAAGTGGGCACCTCCGGCGATCGCCGCGGCACCGAGCACCAGCCCGAGCAGCCACGCCGACACGGGCAGCGCATGATCTGGCCGGTTGAATCGCGGCGAGAACAACGCCAGCGCCCAGCTCACGGATGCCCTGCGCTCTCAGCTGCCCGAGCCGATACGAGCCACGTTTGCCCAGGCGCTTGAACTCAGCTGTCACTAGGGCACCAACTCCCAGACCCTGCTGTGTGCAGAAGCGGTGCCGGCGGCGGGCAGCGCCACGAACTTTCCCGCCTGCCAGTCGCCGACCAGGTTCGTGTACCACGGCGAGGCCGGATTATCGCTCTGGCCGCCCGGATAGATGCCCTCCGCGACGGGCCGGCCGCCAGCAGGCCATCGAACGATCATCCGCCAGTCCGGTCCGGCCTCGGAGTTCAGCCCGCCCTCGGCGGTGTCAACCGTCCAGATATCGCCGCCCGCCGGCCGCGGCCCGTAGCCGAGCGCCGCCGCCCCTGTCAGCGACGGAAACTCGGCCGTGTGCAGCTTCCCCCAGGTCCAGCCGCCCGGCCCGCCGCCGAGCGTGCTGGCAAGCCTGGTGACCGCGGCGGCGAACGCCAGCCGCATGACAATCTTGGCCGTGCGCGCCCGGCCGCCCGGCGGGCTGAATGCCGCATTCCGCTGCGAATCGAGCGTCCAGGCTTGCAGGTCCTCGTCCATGCTGGCCTGTGCTGGCCCGGCCGACAGACCCGTTCGATCCAGCTGTACAGGCACCTTCGCCGCCGTCCACCACGGCCCGAACACTGCGGACAGATAGTCGGACCAGAACGTCCACCAGATCGACGCGCCCGCCGAATCCACCGTCATCTGCCGGTTCCACGACGAAAGGATGTGCGCCGCCGCCCGCTCCGCGGCCGGCAGCGTCGAACCCTTCAGTGCAGCGAGCAGCTTCGGCACGATCGACGACGCCAGCTGGTCGCCGACGTCGGCCTGCAGCGAGCCGAAGCTGGCCGGTCCCATCGACCAATGCCTGCCTAGGTAGGCGAGTTCGGCCGCGGCCCGGTAACCAGGATCGAACAAGCTCGCCGTCCCGACGTAATACGGATACGACGCGCCGACCGGCCGCTGATCCGCTACCGCGAGCACATGCGACCGCGGGTCGTAGACCTGCGGAAGAGCAGCGTACGGGATCACCCCGGCCGGATCGTCGGCACCGGAGCCCGGCATCGGCAGCCACGGCGAACCGCGCCGGACCTGCGGGATGTAGCCCGCCGAGATCGCGCCGATGTGACCGTGGTCGTCCGCGTACACGAAGGTAAGAGCTGGCGACCGCCACCCCGCGAGCGCAGCCCTGAACTGCGCGAAGTCGCCCGCCTGCCCGATGGCCAGCAGCGCGCTCTCGGCCGGCGAGCCGAGGGCGCCCATCCAGTCCACCGAAACGGTCTGGCCCGCCTTGGTGAGGACCGGTCCGTGCACCGTCTCGTCGACGGTCAGCCGCCTGCTGGCACCGCCGCGGACCGCGATCGCGACGTGCAAAACCCGCATGTGCCGCCACTGACCACGCCAGAAGTACTCCCCCGGCCGCGACGGGCTGGTCCGCTCGTCGTAAAACAACGTTTGCTGGCTCTGCGCGCTGGTCAATGACCAGGCAATATGCGCGTTGTGCCCAATCAGTACTGCGGGCAGTCCTGGCACGGTGACGCCCGACACCGACAGGCCAGGTGCGCTCAGTGCGACCTCATACCAGCCAGCCGGCAATGTCTGTGGTAGGTGCGGGTCGCCCGCCAGCATGGCACCGCCGCCGGCCACCTTCGGCCCGTTCGCCGCCCAGGCATTGCCCCCTGGCGCGGCGGCCACCTGCCCGGGCGGCAGCGCGCGGGCCCGCGCGAGGATGGCCGCGGATGCCTGGGCCAGCCCGGCGGACACGGCGGTCGCGCTGGCAGCCTGATCACGAGGGGAACGTGTCCGGACCCGGCTACTGCCGCCGGCCGGTGCGCCGGGCAGCGGCGCAAGCCCGAGTTGCCGGTACGGCCCAGGGTCGTACGGACGTTGCGGCGTCGGCGACTTCATCCCGAACCAGGTCATCGTGGCGCGCCAGCCAAGCGAGCGCACGAGCAGCGCGTTGTCGAGCGGCCGGGTGCTGAAGCTGAGTTCTTGTGCCAGCGCGCCCTGCACGGCCAGGCTGTCCACCGGGGTCCAGTCCGCCGGGTAGACCCCGGTCAGCGAGAACAGGGCCGGCCACTGCTGGCTCGCACGAGCCCGCGCCAGGTAGTCGTTTACTCCGCGGGAGTAGGCGATCAGGGCTTGCGCGCCGGCGCTGGACTTCGGCATGCCAGCCCACTCGGCTTGCGCGGTCCGCAGCAGGCCAAGGCGCAGCTCGAAGGCGTCCGAGGCCACCGCCGCAGGACCGTCAAGCTGGGCCAGCTTGCCCTCCGCCAGCCTGCGCTCGATATCCAGCTGGGTCAGCCGGAAGCTGGCCTGCAGGTAGCCCAGCGCAAGGAACGCGCCTGCGTCCGATCGCGCGCTGATGACTGGCACGCCCTGCTGGCTGAACGATACCTGCACCGGTCCGGTCAGCCCGGGCAGCGACAGCTGCTCCGACACCGGAAGAGCCGCGCCGGCCGCGGAGGTCCAGATTCCGTGCGCAGGCACCAGCGCTGGGCCCAGTGCGGGAATGGCGCCGACACCGGTCCCGAGCACCGCGAGCAGGACACTGGAGGCGACCAGTGCGGCCAGCCCGTTGCCCCAGCGAAGCAGCCGGCGCGGACGCGGCGCGCCGGCCGACCACGGCTCGCTGAACTGGCCGGCCTCGTGCGCACCGCGCTGACGCCTGACTCCGTCCCGGCGTCTTGGGCGCCCGCGGCCAGGACGGCCGTGCCTCCCCTTGCCACGAGGTGGCGCTGCGTCATCGTCCGTTGTGCCGTACCTGACGACGCCGTCCCACCCGGCACCGTCGCGATCAGGCATCATCCGGTCATCCCTTGCCCCCGCGTCCTGAGGTGACCTCCGGCATGCCCCGCCGGTACTGGCATGTTAAAAGGTGCGCGACCCCATTGCGCGCAGGCCCCGCCGGCCTCAGGTGCCGGATTGATGCAGCAGGTCGAGGAACTTCGCCACGACCGGGCCGTCGGTTGGGCCTCCTTCACCGCCGTCGACCGTGACCATGGCGAACGCGATGTTTCGGTTGAAGCCGATCAGCCAGGCATCGGTTGGCAGCGGGTTGCCATGGCCGTACTCCGCGGTCCCGGTCTTCGCGAATGTGCCGGGCGGCAGGCCTTTACCGGACGCGGTACCGGTCGCTACCACTTGCGCCATCATCTGGTGCAGGTCGGTCACCACCTGCTGCGGCAGCGGCCGCGACGGCACCTGATCGTCGGGCGCGCCGGCGACCAGCCGGGCCGCGCGTACTTCGCCGGTGTCAACGGCGGCCGCGACCATGGCCATGTCCAGCGGCGACACCAGCACTCCGGCCTGGCCGATCGCGGTGGCGGCCAGCGCTGCCTCGTCCGACGGCTTCGGTACCGAGCCACCGAAAACCGGCAGACCCAGCGCAGGCGCCGCGCCGATCCGGTAGATCCGGGCGGTCGCCGGGAAGTCGGCTGCGGTCAGGTGCCGGGTCGCGAGCCCGATGAACGCGGTGTTGCACGACTCGGCGAAAGCGTGCAGCAGGTCGCTGACCGGACCCTCGCCTTCGGCGTTGTGGAAGACTTCGCCGTCGACCGTGACCTGGTGCGGGCAGCTGGCTCGCGATGCCGGGCTGAGCCCGTGCTCGATCAGCGCCGTCGAGGTGATCACCTTGAACGAGGATCCAGGCGGGAAGGCACCATCGAAGGCAGGGTTGAAGCCGCTGGAGGTTGGCACGCTGTCGGCGGCCAGGACCTGGCCCGTGTTCGCGTTCACCACAACGAGCGCGGCCTGCTTGTGTACGCCCGCCAGCGCCGCCGCGGCGTCGCGCTCCACGGTTGCGTCGATGCTGGTTTGCAGCGGCGTCCCTGGCTTAGCCGGAATCTTCGCGACCGTTGCTACCGGCGTCCCGTTCGAGCTGACGACCGATACCGCTACGGCCGGCGTTCCGGCCAGCTGCCGCTCGTAGGCACGCTCCAGACCGGTCTGGCCGACGACGCTCTGAGCAGTGTAGGGAGCGCCGAACTGCTGAAGTTGCTGTGCGGTCACCGGGCCGACCGACCCGACGAGGTCATCAAGGCCTGACTCAACCGGCGCGCGCACGTGCACTGTCTGGAAAACGGTGCCCGGGACCGGGTAGATGGTCGGCTTCAGCTGCTGGTAGCGGGCCCAGCTGACGGTGACCACCGGCTCGAACCAGGTCGGCTCGCTCTTCGCACCAGCGAGGGCAGTGGTTATCGCCTGCTTGGTCGCGCCCGCCGACAGCAGTGCAGCACGCACGACGGAGTCGCTCTTGATCAGCTTGCCCTCGACCCCGACGGTCACCATCGGCGCCTGCATCGTGAGCGGCGCGCCCGCGGCGCCGAGTATCTGCGCTCGCGGCGGCCAGTTCAGCTGAAGCGAAAGCTTGTCACCCGACCGCAGGCCGAGGGCGATGGTGGCAGGCGTCCAGGAGACCCGCCAGGTCCCGGACACCTGGACGAGCCGAAGGGTGGTGTGCACCGGGATCGTGCCGACGCCGGGGATCGCCACTCGCTGAGTTATTTTCTCGTGCGCGGTGCTGCCGGTCACCGTCATCGGTCCGGCTGCATAACTGGCGTGCTTCGCGCCGAGCTCGGTCAGTTCAGCCGAGTTCATCGTCACGAAGCCGGCCGGCGGGCGGGCTACCAGAGCGCGCATGCCATGCCAGTCGCGGTCGGTCCAGGCGGCGAGGTAGCTGTGTGCCACAGCCTGCGGTGCCGGGCCGCCGCTCGAGCACGCCGTCAGGGCCGCTCCGCCGGCGATCAACGCGGCAGCGGTAGCAACTGACCCGAGCAGCTTCATAGCGCCGACATTACGCATCTGGCCGGCCGCTGCTGAACCAAACCGAGACACCCCGATATCGGCCTGTCGGTTTAGCGTTCGCGCTTCTCCGCGGTGACGGCGGCCCGCTCGGCAGGCAGGGCGGCGGCCGCGGCTGTGCTGCCTTCCAGCTGCAGGTGCGGCACCACCGGCTCCAGCCACCTGGGCATCCACCAGGCACGAGGGCCGAGCAGCGTCATCACGGCCGGCACGAGGATCATGCGGACCAGCGACGCGTCGATCAGCACGGCGAATGCCATCCCGATGGCGAGCATCTTCACCGTCGGATCGGAGTTCAGCACGAAGCTGCTGAACACCACGATCATGATGGCAGCGGCGGTGGTGATCACCCGCGCAGTCTCGCCGATGCCGATCGCCACGCTGCGGTGTGCGTCGCCGGTGGCGATCCATGCCTCATGGACTCGCGAAAGCAGGAACACCTCGTAGTCCATGGACAGGCCGAAGACTATGGCGAACACCAGCATCGGCACATATGCGGGGATCGGCAGTGTGCTGTGCAGCCCGATGAGGCTCTTGCCCCAGCCCCACTCGAAGATCGCCACGATGACGCCGTAGGCGGCGCCGATCGACAGCAAGTTGAGGATGGCTGCCTTGGTGGCGATCACGACGGAGCGGAACGCCATGGTCAGGAGCACGAACGCGATCACCACGACCGCGAGGATGAGCCAGATCAGCCGTGAGGTGATCTTGTGAGTGAAGTCGACAGCGCCCGCCGTCGCTCCCGTCACGTACGTCGTGGTGTGCTGCTTGGGCAGCACGTCATCACGCAGTGTGTTGACCAGGTCGGTCGTGGCCGGCGCCTGCGGCCGGGTAGTCGGAATGACGTTGAAGACCGCGGTTGTGCCGGCCGAATTCACCACGGCCGCGCCGACGGACGCCACGCCGCCGGTGCCGGACACGCTCTTGCGCATGTTGCTGAGCAATGTGTTGTTGGCCGATGAGGATTGCTTGGGCAGCACCACAACGACCGACAGCGGGCCGTTGGAGCCGACGCCGAAACCCTGCGTCATCAGGTCATAGGCCCGGCGGCTGGTGTCTGACGTCGGGTTAGTGCCGTTGTCCGGCTGACCGAGCGTGAGCGAGAAGAACGGGATGGCCAGCACGCCCAGCACCACCACGCTGAAGACCGCCCACGGCCACGGGCGCTTGCTGACCTTTCTGCCCCAGCGCGCGAATGCGGAGTGCTCGTGCTGCTCCTGGGTGGCCGCTGCCGTTCGCTTGGCCTGCTCGCGCGCCGTCTCGCCGGCCCGATGTGCCCTGATCCGGGCACCGAGCGCTCGGACGCTCGACCTGGACACGCCCATGAAGGCTGGCACTAGCGTCAGCGCGGCCAGCATGGTCACCGCAACAACCAACGCTGCCGCCAAGCCGAGCGCGCCGACGAATGCGACGTCGGAGATATACAACCCGAGAATGGAAATGACGACGGTGCTGCCCGCGACCACGATGGCCGCTCCTGACGTGCCTTCCGCGCGCCGGGCCGAGGTGATCACGTCCATGCCGGTATCCATCTGCTCCCGGTGCCTGGCTACCAGGAACAGGCCGTAGTCGACCGCGACGCCGAGGCCGAGCAGGGTCGCGATGGTCGGCGCGGTGGTCGGGAAGGTGATCGTGGCCGCCAGCAGGCCCAGCAGTGACAGGCCGGCGCCGACGCTGAACAGCGCCGACAGGAGCGGGATCGCAGCGGCCACCAGCGAACCGAACATGAACAGCAGCAGAATCAGGGCGCAGGACAGGCCGATGAGCTCGGAGGTGATGTCGTTGGTGGTCTGGCCGATCTGCGCTGCCCCGGCTCCGTACTCCACCTGAAGGCCGGCCTTCCTGGCGGGCGCGACCGCGTTGTTCAGCCGGTTCAGGTAACTGGTGTCCAGGGAGTTCGGGTTGGCGCTCCAGGACACGCTCGAGTAAGCGATGGTGCCGGCCTTCGACACTGCGCCCGTCGACGACGAGGAAAACGGGCTCACGGCCTTGATGACGTCGGCCAGTTTGCTGATGTTGGTCGTTGCCTGGTTGACGGCTGACTTATCGTCAGCGACGGTGCCGTGCCTGGCGCGGAAGACGATCTGCCCGGCGTAGCCGCCCTGCGAGCTGAACGTGCTGTTCAGCCGGTTGAGGCCGTCGTCCGACTGCGTCCCGGGCACGTTGTAGTTGTTGACGAACTGACCGCCGAACGCCTGCCTGGCGCCCAGCAGCCCGCCCAGGATGATTACCCAGGCGATGATCACGATCCAGTGCCGCCTGGCGCAGAACGCACCCAGGCGTTCCAGCAACTGGTTCAACGCACCGTCCCCCACGGTAACGGCGCCCCCGCGCCGTCAGGCAACTATCCCCGCTAACGCGCCCTGGCACGCCTGTTAGTGACGGCTAATTGGCTGTCGTGAAGGGGTTATGTCACCAGATAGGCGGGTGCCGCTGTGCCCACGGCTTGGCTGCCTCAAGCTGCGCCGACAGCGAGATGAGCGTTGCCTCGTCGCCCATTCGCCCGGCCAGCATGACCCCGATCGGCAGGTCGTCAGCGGTCCAGTACAGCGGCACGCTGACGGCCGGCTGGCCGGACAGGTTGTAGAGGGCGGTCCACGGCGTGAAGTGGGTCTGCCGGGCGAAGTTCTCGGCCGGCTCGACCTCGTCGAACCAGCCCACCGGCCGCGGCGGCAGGGCCACGGTCGGGCTCAGCACGCCGTCGTAGGCATTCAGCGTCGGCATCGCGCCGCGGACACTGCCTTGCAGAATCGCCTGGTGGAACAGCAGATCAGCAGCGGACAGCTGCATGCCCTGGGCACGCAGGTAACGGGTCAGCGGCAGCAGCTCACTCTCCTGTTCGGGCGCGATCGGGGCCAGCGTGGCCATCGCGAACCATAGCGACAGGAATGACGGGACCGCCTCCGCCGGGAATGGCAGGTCCACGTCCTCGACCTCATGGCCGAGCGAGGCGAGCAGCGCGCTCGCCTCCTCGTAAGCGGCCACGCAGTCGGGGTGCACCTCGGCGCCCTCGACCACTGTCGTCATAGACCTGGCGATGCGCAGCTTCCCGGGCTCGCGGCTGGCATAGCCGAGGTAGGACTCGCCCGCAGGCAAGGCGGGCTGGGTGTACATGTCGCCGGGGTGGTTACCGACCATCGCGTCAAGCAGCAGGGCGGCGTCCGCCACGGTCCTGGCCAGCGGGCCGTCGGTGGACAGGCCTATCAGGTCTGGCATCATCGGCCCCTGCGATATCCGGCCTCGGGTCGGCTTGATGCCGAACAGGCCGCAGACGCTGGCCGGGATCCGGATCGAGCCGCCGCCATCGCTGCCCTGCGCGGCGGGGGCGAGGCCGGATGCCACGGCCGCTGCCGCGCCGCCGCTCGAGCCGCCGGCTGACCTGGTCAGGTCCCACGGCGTCCGGGCTGGCGGGCCGATCCGGGTCTCGGTGTAGCAGGGCAAGCCGAACTCCGGCGTCGCAGTCTTGCCGGTGATCACGATGCCGGCCGAGCGCAGATGCTCGACTACGTAATCGTCCTCCGTGGCCACGTTGTCGGCGAGGATGGCACTGCCGTAGGTCAGCCTGACCCCGGCCACCATGTTCAGATCCTTGATCGGGATCGGCACGCCGGTCAGCGGCGGCAGCTCGGCGCCATCCTCGCGGCTGGCGGCGACAGCCTTGTCCGCGGCAGCGGCCTGCTCACGGGCTAGCTCGTGAGTCACCGTGTAGAAGGCCCCGACCTGCTCGTTCAGCCGGTCGATCCGGTCCAGGTAGTGGTCGGTGATCTCGGCCGAGGAAGTCTCCCCGGTGGCGATGGCAGCAGCGAGCTCGGTCACGGTGAGATCATGAATCTGGGTCACGTTACCGAAGGGTAGCGCCACTGCCATCGAGCACCAAGCCCCGGCCGGCCTGGGCCACACCGTGACTGCTCAGTTACGCTACGACACATGGACCGGGAGACCGGGCCTGAGCCGACACCGACTGGGCCCGCGGCCCCGGTCGAGGGACCGCAGGGCGTTCCTGCCCCGTCGGGCATCACCATGGCCGAGCTGGCCGCCGATCCAAGGCTGCCCATCTGGATCCGGCGCGCCGTCGTGTCGCTGCTCGCCCTGCTCATTTTCACGTTGTGGCAGAACTGGCGGATCGGGCTGACTATCGCGGCCCTGGTCGCGATCGCTGACACCATTTACAGGTCCAAGACCATCTCCCTGATCCCGGCCGCGGCCAGGGCACATTCGGCGCAGCGCCGGACGAGGCGACGGCTCTTCTTCACCCGGGCAGCCGGCTACCTGGCGGTGCACGTGCGCAGCATCCCCGGGACCGACTCGGTGATCGATCACCTGGTCGTCGGGCCGGGCGGGGTGTACGCGCTGGACTCCGAGCGCTGGGACCGGCGGTTGCCAGTGCGGACTGTGGCCAGCGAATCGGCAGCCGGCCCATTGCTGTACCACGGCCCGTTCAGCCAGAAGAACAGACTCGCCCATGTGCGCTGGACAGCTGCTCAGGCAGCCAGGCTGCTGAGCGCGGAGCTCGGCCGCGACATCGATGTGCGTCCGGCCATGGTGATCTACGGGCCGACGGTGCCGTGGACGGTGACCAATCTGCGGGGTGTCGATGTCTTCTCCGGGCGCAAGGTCATCCGGTACTTCAGCAGCCGCAAGCGGGGTGCCGGGGTTCTACCGCTGGACTGGGAACAGGCCGGTGAGATCTTCTACGCCGCGCAGCGAGTCTTGCCGCCCGGGTAGCGCGCTCATACGGCCGGCAGGTCGCCCGCCCGGCGCGCTGCCAGCCTGCATCGCGGGCTAGTCTGTTACCTCCACGGGCCTCACCGCCACGACCGATCTCCGCGCGATGGCAAAGGATGCAGTGCTAGCCGATCTGCGAACCTGGGTCGCTGGTGCGCGACCGCGAACCTTGCCCGCGGCCATCGTCCCGGTCGTGGTCGGCTCTGGCGTCGCCTTCGGCTACGGCAAGTTCTCGCTGTGGCGCGCTTGCCTCGCCCTCGTCGTCGCGCTGGCCCTGCAGATCGGGGTCAATTTCGCCAACGACTACAGCGACGGGATCCGCGGTACCGACGAGGTCCGCGTCGGCCCGGTGCGGCTGGTCGGCTCCGGGCTGGTCAAGCCGCGACATGTGCTTGCCGCCGCTGTTGCCTGCTTCGCTGTCGCGTGCACGGCCGGACTGGTTCTGGCCGCCGTTACCTCCTGGTGGCTGCTGCTGCTGGGAGCCGCTGCGGTCGCGGCTGCGTGGTTCTACACCGGGGGCAGCCGGCCCTACGGGTACCGCGCACTGGGCGAGGTCTCGGTGTTCTTGTTCTTCGGGCTGGCCGCGGTCGCGGGCACCGCGTACGTCCAGATGCAGACGCTGACGTGGCTTCCTGTCGCCGCGGCAGCCGCGATCGGCCTGCTCGCGTGCGCGCTGCTGGTAATCAACAACCTGCGGGACATTCCCACCGACAGCCAGACAGGCAAGCGCACCCTCGCCGTCGTGCTCGGGGACCAGCGGACCAGAGCCCTGTATACAGGCTGCATCCTGGTGCCGTTCTGCCTGGCCCTGGTGCTGGTTCCGGCCCGGCCGCTCAGCCTGCTTGCCCTCGCCGCGCTGCCGTTCGCGTTCCGGCCCGTTCGCCAGGTGCGCGATGGTGCAACCGGACGCAGCCTCATCGCGGCACTTGGCCAGACCGGGCGGCTCGAGCTTGCGTTCGGCGCGCTGCTAACGCTCGGCCTGGCCGTCAGGTTCTAGGCCGGGCGGGCCGTTACCCCGCGCCGGCGGAACCGTTCGCTGCGCTTCCGTCGGCCGGATCCACCGCAGTGAGAGCGCCCAACCCGTCCAGCGTCTCCGGCTCGGGTAGCGCAACCTCCGGCAATGGAGCGTCCGGCAGTGCCGCCCCCGGCAGCGCGGCGTCCGGCAACGCGGCGTCCGGCAGTGCCGCCTCAGGCAGGGCGGCCCCGCCACTAGTAGCCGCCTCCAGTGCGGCCTCAGCTTGCATAGCCTCAGCCAACGCGGCCTGCGCCGTTCTCTCCTCAGCCGGCGCCGTAACGGCCGGGACGGGCCGGGCTGGTCGACTAGCCACCCGCGCCGAACCTGGCGCCGCGGCGTCGGCCTGCGAACCACTGCTGTCGAACGCGCTGCTCAGCGCCTTCAGCGCGCTGGTCAGCTCGCTCGGAATCATCCACATCGAATTGCCCGGCCCCTGGGCAATCTGCGGGAGCGTCTGCAAGTACTGGTAGGCGAGCAGTTTCGGGTCCGGGTCGTTCTCGTGGATCGACTGGAACACCGACGTGATCGCCTGTGCCTGGCCTTCGGCCTTCAGGATCGCGCTTTGCTTCGCCCCCTCAGCCCGCAGGACGGCACCCTGCTTGTCGCCGTCAGCGGTGAGGATCTGCGCCTGCCGGAGGCCCTCGGCGGTCAGGATCGCCGCGCGCTTCTCCCGCTCTGCGCGCATCTGCTTCTCCATCGCGTCGATAACGCTCTTCGGTGGGTCGATGGCCTTGATCTCAACCCGGGTCACCCGGATGCCCCACTTTCCAGAGGCATCGTCGAGCACGCCACGGAGCATGGTGTTGATCTTGTCGCGGGAGGTCAGTGTGACTTCCAGGTCCATCGAGCCGATCACGCTCCGCAGCATCGTGGCGGTGAGCTGCTCGATCGCCTGGATGTAGTTGACGATCTCGTAGTCGGCCGCCCGCGGATCGGTAACCTGAAAGAAGAGCACCGTGTCGATCTTGACGACCAGGTTGTCCTCGGTGATGACCGGCTGGCCGAGGAACGAGACCACCTGCTCGCGCAAGTCGATCAATGGCTTGACCCGGTCGATGAACGGGATGATCAAGTTCATCCCGGGTTCCAGGGTCTTGGTGTAGCGGCCGAATCGCTCCACGTTCCTGGCCCGTGCCTGCGGCACGATCCGGATCGTACGAAACGCGATCAGCACTATCAGCAGGCCGATTACGGCAGCCGCGATACCGACAGCCTCACCGAACATGGCTACTCCCTCGGGTACACGAGCGCTGACGCGCCCTCGATCTGCAGCACGTCGACCTTGGTGCCAGCCGGGATGACCAGGGTCTCGTCGTAGGGCCGGGCTGACCATTCCTCGCCGCCGATGCGAACCCGGCCGCCCTGGTCGCTGACTTCCTCCAGCACATAGCCTGTGCGGCCGACCAGAGCGGCAGTTCCGGTCCGCAATAGTGGTGGATGCCGGATATGCCGCATCGCGAACGGGCGGGCCACGCCTAGGCCGACAGCTGAGGTGAGGATGAACACGCCGAACTGGACAGCGGCGTCACCGCCCAGGAAGCCGGCACCGGCCGCCACCAGCGCGGCAAGGCCGAGCAGCCCGAACGCCAGCGTTGTGGTAACGATCTCGATCGTGCCAAGCACAGCCGCAATGATCAGCCAGACAATCCAGGTACCCATCGCGGCGCTCCGAAAGCGAAATGTGCCTCAGCTCCGACATTAGACCTGTCAGCGGCCCTGCGCATCTCGCGAGCCCGGCGGACTAACCGGCGGCCTCCATAGCGGCAGCGACACGCTTGGCCGCCGCGGCCAGGTCCTCATCGGGCACGGCCGGCAAGACGTCCTCCCAGATGGGCAGATACATGCCCCGAGCCTCCAGCATGCCCTGCGGTCGCGGGATGAACCAGACATGGAAATGCGCGCCGCCGTCACCCCAGCGATACAGGTGCACCCGTGCCACGCCGCCAAGAGACAAGATTGCGCGCTCGACCTTGCCGCAGACCCGGCCGAAGGCGTCAGCATGGCCGGCCGGCATGTCAGCAAAGGAGTCAAAATGCTCCTTGCTCGCAAGCCACACCGATCCGGGCAGACTGCCGTTAACCGGCGCGTGCAGTGTCCACAACTCGTCGGACCACAGTGCCCCGGTGGTACTGCCCCGGCAGATCCCGCAGGGCCCGCCGCCGGGCTCGCCGCGGCGCGGTGGCTCAGGAATGACGCGCTCGCCGGGCTGCTGCGGCGTGAGTGGTTCGGCGTACGGCATGGACATCGGGCCAGCTCCTCGGTACGGGCGAGTGGAATCTGGCTTACGACGTTATTCGGGCCGCGGCCGGGCTCCCAAGGCCGCAGTCTGCCAACCTGTATCGCGCACCGGTCAAGTGCGACTATTGACCACAGCACACGTTCCGGAGGTCAGCCATGTCTGCAGCCAGTCACCTGTCCTACAGCCACGGGGCCTCGGCCGACGCCCTGATCGGCGAGACGATCGGCGCGAATTTGCACCGGGTGGCCGCGAAGCACGCCGACTTCGAGGCTCTCGTCGACATACCGTCGGGCCGCCGCTGGACCTATCCGCAGCTGGACGCTGACAGTGACGCGGTGGCGCTGGGCCTGCTGGCGGCAGGCATCGGCAAGGGCGACCGGGTCGGGATCTGGGCGCCGAACTGTGCCGAATGGGTGCTGGTGCAATACGGAGCAGCGAAAGTCGGCGCCATCCTGG
Source organism: uncultured Actinomycetota bacterium (assembly GCA_963787665.1). GTDB lineage: Bacteria > Actinomycetota > Actinomycetes > Streptosporangiales > Streptosporangiaceae > JAJYUU01. The sequence goes on along the minus strand of CAWBDZ010000009.1, from coordinate 114,629 downwards.
TCAATATCAATCCGGCCTATCGCAGCCACGAGCTGGCCTATGTGCTGCGGCAGTCGGGCATCCGCCTGCTGGTCAGCGCTGAAGGCTTTAAGACAAGCGACTACCGGGGCATGATCGAGCAGGTTCGCGGGGACCTGCCCGATCTTGACCAAGTCGTCTACATCGGCACTACCGACTGGGACCAGATGGTGGCACCCGGAGCGGCCGCCGGGCCCGCAGCGCTAGCCGAGCGGGAGGCCGCGCTCGCCTTCGACGACCCGATCAACATTCAGTACACCAGCGGCACGACCGGCTTCCCGAAGGGCGCGACGCTGTCGCACCACAACATCCTGAACAACGGGTACTTCGTCGGCCAGGGGTGCGGCTACACCGCCGCCGACCGGGTCTGCGTGCCGGTGCCGTTCTACCACTGCTTCGGGATGGTGATGGGGAACCTGGGCTGCACCACGCACGGCGCCTGCATCGTGATCCCGGCTGCTGGCTTCGATCCAGCTGCCACCCTCGCCGCGGTGCAGGCCGAGCGGTGCACGTCGCTGTATGGCGTGCCCACGATGTTCATCGCCGAACTCGCGCTGCCGGACTTCGCAACGTATGACCTGTCCTCGCTCCGCACCGGGATCATGGCCGGCTCACCATGCCCGGTCGAGGTAATGAAGCGGGTGGTCAGCGAGATGCACATGACGGAGGTCACGATCTGTTACGGGATGACCGAGACGTCGCCAGTATCGACGCAGACCACAGCCGATGACGACATGGAGCGCCGGGTCGCCACGGTGGGCCGGGCCGGTCCGCACATCGAGATCAAGGTGATCGATCCGGAGTCTGGCCTCGTGCTGCCGCGCGGCAGCCACGGCGAGTTCTGCACCCGCGGTTACTCGGTCATGCTCGGTTACTGGGACGAGCCGGAGAAGACGGCGGAGGCAATCGACGCGGCCCGCTGGATGCACACCGGCGACCTCGCCGTCATGGATGCTGGCGGTTACCTCAACATCGTCGGCAGGATCAAGGACATGGTCATCCGCGGCGGGGAGAACGTCTACCCGCGCGAGGTAGAGGAGTTCCTGTACACCCACCCGGACATCGTTGACGTGCAGGTCATCGGCGTCCCCGACGTCAAGTTCGGCGAAGAACTCTGCGCCTGGGTGAAACTTCGCCCGGGCAGCGCAGTGTCTGCCGAGCAGGTCAGGGAGTTCTGCACCGGAAAGATCGCGCATTACAAGATCCCGCGCTACGTGCGGGTCACCGAGGACTTTCCGATGACGGTCACCGGCAAGGTGCAGAAGTTCAAGATGCGCGAGGCGTCGGTCGCGGAACTTGGCCTGCAAGCCGCCAGCCAAACGCCCACAGCCTGAGATCAGCGCGCGAGGAACGGCAGCCAGTCAGGCGGTCGGAACGCACCGTGGCGTTGTGCACCTCGTCGGCTCGCGCCGCGACCCTCGCCCTTGGAACCTGAACCGTTCCCGTGACGCAGCTGACGGTGCGCCGGCGGCGCATGCTCAGCGGACCGGTAGGCACGGATGGACCAGCGCGAAGCGGCCGACAACACCGAGCCAAAGCTGCACGCCGATGCGACCGACAGCACCGAGGCGAACGAGCCGACGGAGCCGATCGAGAGCACCGAGCCCGCAGACCCGATGGACAGGATCGACCCGGCCGAGCCAATGGACAGGATCGACCCGCTGGACCCGATGGACAGTATCGAGCCGGATGAGCCGTTACCGCCAATGCCGCTGCCGCCGGAGCCGTCGCGTGCCATCTGGCTATTGTCGCATCACGATGCCTGGCGGGCGGTGTGGCCTCGCTTGACGCGACAGCACGGCCACCTGTGCCGGTGTGTTGCGGCGCAGGTGCGTAAGGTGGCTTGGACCGGACAGTGCCTGTCCCGACACCGAGGCAGTGAGGGGGCCAGATGGACCAGGACGTGGCGCGAGCCAGGCTTAGCGCCGAGCGGGCCGAGGTGGCCGGGTTGCTCAAGGACGCCGAGTCCACCGCGGCGCAGGATCGCGCGGTTGAGGACGAGCCCGGCGATTACGCCGATGCGGCCCAGCCGCTGACGGCCCAGGGCCTGGATGATGCGATCGTCGGGGACCTGCAGGACCGGGTGGCTGCCATTGACCGTGCCCTGGCGCGGCTCGATGACGGTACTTACGGCCTGTCCGTCCGCAGCGGCCAGTCCATCCCCGATGACCGCCTCGAGGCCGACCCTGCTGCCGAGCTGACCATCGAGGAGGCACGGGCCGCCCAATGAGGCCGCCCCGGGGTGGCCGGCCGCGTGGCTCACTCCGCGTGGGCCGGCTCAGCCGCCGGTGACCTCCAGCGTGATGTCGGTCCCGGTCAATGCTTTGCTGACCGGGCAGCCGGCCTTGGCCTCGGCGGCGATCCTGGCGAAATCCTCTGCGCTGACGCCACGTGCCGAACCGCTGACGGTCAGCTTGATTCCGCTGATCCGGAACCCGCCCGCGGGGTCTGGCCCAAGCGTTACATCAGCGCTCACGTCGAGCGACTGATCGCTGCCGCCCGCACGGCCTAGCAGCGCCGAGAACTGCATGGCGAAACAGCCGGCGTGCGCCGCCGCGATCAGTTCTTCGGGACTGGTCGTACCGCCGGCGTCATCGGCAGCGCGCTTCGGGAAGTTGATCTCGTAGCTGCCCAGGCCGGAACTAACCAGGGTGACCGTGCCGGTGCCATCCTCAAGGCCGCCAGTCCAGGTCGTGCGCGCGGTACGGGTGGGCATCGCAGGTCCTCCTCTATGTCGTGGCTCAGGTGATCGGCCTCAAGCCTAGGACGGCTTCCGCGCCTCGATCAGGAACCGCCGCGAATGACAGGTGAACGAGCCGGCTGTCCGGATGTGCTCGTGCATCCGCGCGAGCGGCTCCAGGTAACCAGCCACCGTGAAGCCGGGCACCGTCCAGAGCACCTTGCGCAGGAAATAGACCACGGCGGCGACGTCGAAGAACTCGAGCCTGAGCGTCTGCTCGCGCAGATCGGTCACCTCGATCCCGGTCGCCGTCGCCGCCGCGACCGCCAGTTGCGGGCTACGGGAGAGGCTGACTGGCTGTGGTCCCATCATGAAGTCGGTCAGCTCCCGGTTCGACCCGGCGCCGACCTGCTGGGAGAAATAGCTGCCGCCCGGTCGTAGCACGCGCGCGATCTCCGGCCACACAACCTGCGTCGGGTGGCGGCTCACAATCACGCCAAAAGTCCCGGACGCGAACGGCAGATCCTGGTCGTCGGCCAGTTCGGTCACCGTACCGCCGAACTCGGCCAGGTTCCGCCGGGCAAGCTCAACGTTGGGCGGCCAGGACTCAGTCGCTGCCAGCAGCTCCGGGCGTGCGCCGCTGGCTCGCAGCGACGCGGCCAGCACCTCGCCGCCGCCAGTCTGAATGTCAAGCGCTGCCCGGGCAGACGCCATCCGCTCGCCCATCTGCCTGGCATAACCCCAGGTCGGCCGCTCCTCGGTAGCCCGTCCCGCAAACCAGGAGAAATCCCAGCCGGCCACCGGCACCGCGTCGCCTTCGGCTATCAGCTCATCGAACGTCGGCATCGGTGAATTATGCGGGGTAACGGGTTCCCTCCCGCAACCCGGTTCCGGCGGCCCGCCGCCGCAGTGATACCCGAGATACTTTCCTTATGGTTTCCCCACGGTCAGCGGCTGCCAGCCTGCCGACAGCGGCCGCCGTCGCTGACGTCGCTCAGGTCATCGGCAGTTATGTCCGGCGCACTCCGGTAATCACGATCGACCGGGCCGAGCTGGGGCTGCCACCAGGGCCGCTGACCCTCAAGCTGGAGCAACTCCAGCATTCAGGCTCCTTCAAAGTGCGAGGTGCATTCGCCAACCTGCTGCTGCGGAAAATACCGGCGGCCGGCGTGGCGGCGGCGTCCGGCGGCAACCACGGTGCCGCGGTGGCGTACGCGGCGAGCGTACTCGGCATTCCGGCACGAATCTTCGTTCCGACGGTGTCGTCCCCGGCCAAGATCGACCGGATCCGGGCCTACGGCGCAGAGCTCGTCGTACGCGGCGACACCTATTCCGACGCGCTGGCCGTGAGCGAGGACTGGGTCGCCGCGAGCGGCGCCATGCCGGTCCATGCCTACGACCAGCTGGAGACGATCCTCGGCGCCGGCACAACCGGCCTCGAACTGCTGCAGCAAGCGCCGACCGCAAACACCGTACTGGCCAGCGTGGGCGGCGGCGGCCTCCTGTCCGGCATCGCGACGGCCGCAGCCGCGGTTGCTGCTCCGGCGGACGTCCGGGTCGTCGGCGCCGAGCCGGCGGACGCGCCGACGATGACCGCCGCGCTCGCCGCTGGCCGCCCGGTCGACGCGGCCACCGGCAGCATCGCAGTGGATTCGCTGGCCCCGCGCCAGGTCGGTGACCTCACCTTCGCAGTTGTTGCCAGCCGTGCACCCCTCATCGTCCTCGTCAGCGACGACGCGATCCTGGCCGCACAGCGGCTGCTGTGGGAACGGCTGCGTATCGTCGCCGAGCCGGGCGGCTGCGCTGCACTCGCGGCGCTGGTATGCGGCGCCTACTCTCCCGACCCGGGCGAGCACGTGGCAGTCGTGCTGAGCGGTGCCAACACCACCGCCGTCGCCTTCAACCGGTAGTCCACCGTGGCAGTGGCGCGCGGGGCCTGCTGGATAGAGGATGGCGATATGACTACCGGGGTCCTGCCGCGCGTCGCTCCAGGTCCTGGCGGCGGCAAGGCGGCCGGCGTCCTGGCCGGCATGCTCAGGGACCCGCTAGCCGGGTACCTCGCTCTGGTGGCCGAGTACGGCGACACGGTGCGAGTCCCCATGTCGCCGCGCGCCAGCATCTTCCTGCTCAGCCGGCCCGAGCAGGCCGAGCATGTGCTCGCGGTCAACCAGGACAACTACGTCAAGGCGTTCACCTACCGCCCGCTGCGGGCGCTCATCGGGAACGGGTTGCTCACCAGCGAGGGCGAGGACTGGCGGCGGCACCGGCGGTTGCTACAGCCGCTGTTCTCCCGCCGCGATGTGCGGTCATTTGGGCCGGCGATAACCGAGGCGACCCAGGGCATGCTGAAGCGCTGGGAACGCGTCCAGGCCGGGGCGCAAATCGACGTTGCCGCGCAGCTGAGTGCACTGGCGCTGGACGTGGTTGGCCGCGCGCTATTCAGCGCGGACCTGACCGGCGACGCCGCGCAGATGAGCCGGGCGATGAATGCGGGCCAGCGGGTCGCCGTGCTCGCGACGTTCGTGCCGCTGCCCTGGGGTCCGCGTTCCACCCGCGCGCTCAAGGCCATCGCCAGGCGTGTCGGGCACACGCCGGAAGGCATTGAGGGACCAGTCGGCCGGCTCATGGCCGATCGCCGCATCCAGCTCGCTGCCGGTGCGGCGGGCGGACACCGCGATCTGCTGGACGTACTGATGGCGGCCCGCCTGGAAGACGACTCGGCACTGACCGATACCGAGATATCCGACGAGCTGGCGACCTTCATGCTGGCCGGGCACGAAACGAGCGCTGTCACATTGGCCTGGGCGCAAGCGCTGCTGTCGGCTTTCCCGCAGGCCCGCGCCCGGCTGGAAGAGGAAGTCGACGCGGTGCTTGCCGGGCGCGAGCCGGAGGCCGCAGACGCAGACCGGCTGCCGTGGACCACGGCGGTGGTCGCCGAGACCATGCGGCTGTACCCGCCGGCCTGGACAATCGAGCGCGACGCGGTTGGCGATGACCAGGTGGCAGGCGTGCCAGTTCCGGCCGGGAGCACCGTAGCGATCCCGCCTTACCTGGTGCACAGGCACCCCGAATTCTGGCCGGACCCGGCGGGTTTCAATCCGGCCAGGTTCCTGGCGGCCGGGGATCGGCACCGTTACGCCTATATTCCGTTCGGCGGCGGGCGGCGGGCGTGCATCGGTCAGTCGTTCGCGGAGCTGGAGACCGTGCTCGTGCTGGCCGCGATCGCGCAGCGGTTCCGGCTCGAACTCACCGCGCTCGGGATTCCGAAACCTACCGCGGCCATCACGCTGCGGCCTGGCCGGCTGCCGATGCGGTTGCTTCGGCGTTAGCGGCCGAGCTCAGCCGAGACCGAGCAGGCCGTCCAGCCCGACGGAAAGGCCGGCCGGCAGCGCGGCGATGCCGCGGATTGCGAGCAGGACGCCGGGCATGAAGGAGCTGCGGTCCATCGAGTCATGCCGGATGGTCAGGACTTCTCCGTGGCCGCCCAGCAGCACCTCCTGGTGTGCGAGCAGGCCGGCGAGCCGGACCGAGTGCACATGCACGCCGCCGACCTCGGTGCCCCGTGCGCCGGGTGCGGCCGTCGCGGTGGCGTCCGGTGGTGCGCCAAGGCCGGCAGCGGACCGCGCTTCGCTGATCATCGTCGCGGTGCGCGACGAGGTGCCGGATGGCGCGTCCGCTTTAGCCGCATGGTGCAGCTCGATGACCTCCGCGGACTCGAAGAACGGCGCGGCCTGCGCGGCGAACCGCATCATTAGTACCGCGCCGACCGAGAAGTTCGGCACGATCAGCACGCGGGCGTCCGGGTAATCAGCGAGCCAGCCGGCTACCTCGGCGAGCCGGCTTTCGCCAAAGCCAGAAGTACCCACCACGGCAGCTATGCCATGAGTAACGCACCAGCGCAGATTGTCCATGACGACACCGGGATGGGTGAAGTCGACGACCACGTCCGCGCCGTCGAGCAAGTCGAGCGAGTCACCGGCATCGACCTGGCCGGCCAGTTGCAGATCCGCGGCGGCTTCGACAGTGCTGGTCACCTGCGAGCCCATCCGGCCTTTCGCGCCGAGCACGCCTACCTTGATCATCGTCTACTCCCCTAGCCGTGCCGCCAGGGCCACGATCCTAGCGCCAGGTGGCCGAGAGGGCGGTAGTGGCCGCACGGGCCGCCGGGTACGGTTGCCCTGCCACCCGGCGACGGTCAGTTAGCCATCGATCTGAGGACCCACGATGGAGTTCCCTCCGGACGTAGCGGTACTGCTAGCCGGCTCCAGGCAGGGCTCGTCGCACGTGGCGACCTTGTGGGCCTGTACGTGTACGGCTCACTTGTCACCGGGGACTTCAGCCCGGCCTGCAGCGACATTGACGTGATCGTCATGGTCGAGCGTGAGCCGGACAGGGCCGCGCTCGGCGAGCTAGCGGGGCTGCATAAGGCCCTGGCTAGTTCGGGCGGTGCAGCGGAGCGGCTGAATTGCCTGTATGTCGCGGTGGAGGCGGGGTCGGATCCGGACCGTCTGCACAACTACTGGTTCGGGGACCGGATGACGCACTGGCAGCTCAAGGTGATGACCCAGGCAGAGCTCGCGTCCGTCGGCGTGGCGCTCTATGGTCCCTGGCCACCGCCCGGCATCGCGCCGGTCCCCATCGAGAATATCCAGGCTGCCGTCTATGCAGAGATAACCGGCTATTGGCGCCGCATCGCCGGCCGGAAACGGCTCTGGCTGCAAGACGCCTGGGTGGACCACGCGCTTACCGTTCTTCCGCGCGCCGAGGCAGTCCTGGCAACCGGCGACCTGATCGGCAAGTCCGAGGCCATCAGCCGATTCGCTGACTTCGGTATCCCGGCGCCGCTCGCGCAGGAGATCCGGCACCGGCGGGATGGTCAGCTAGTCACGCTGACTGCGGTCCGGAAGGTCCGTCGCGCGTATACCGCCCGGAGGATCATGAAGCGCGGGGTGCGGAGGCTGAGCGGTCTAAATCCGCTCCGCCCGGCCAGCGGCCACTAGCACTGCCCGGTGCGCCCGTGAGCCGTCGATGCGGTATGACTATCAGCGGGAACGGACTGCGACCCAGGAGGGCGACACTATGGCGAGTTGGAACTCGTTCATGACGGACTCAACCCAGGGCATCAGCACCGGGGTGATCAGCTATCCCGGCGGCAACGGCGACCAGATCCACGCCTACATCGCCAGGCCAACAGGCGACGCCACGGCACCGGGCATCGTGGCGGTGCATCACATGCCGGGCTGGGACGAGTTCTACCGCGAGTTCTCCGACCGGCTGGCCCGGCATGGCCACATTGTGATCTGCCCGGACCTGTACTGCCGGTACGGACACGGAACCCCGGACGACATCGCGGCCAAGGTCCGGGCTGACGGCGGCGTCCCGGACGACAGCGTAGTGGCCGACTGCGCAGCGGCCGCGGACTGGCTGCGCGGCCAGCCGACTAGCAACGGCAAGGTCGGCATCATCGGCACCTGCTCGGGCGGCCGGCACGCACTGCTCACCGCGTCTAAGGCACAGCGCTTCAACGCGGTGGCGGACCTGTGGGGCGGCGGCGTGATCACGGCGCCGGACGACCTGACCCCGGCCAGGCCCGTTGCGCCGATCGACTACACCGCCGACCTCAGTGCGCCGCTACTGGGCATCTTCGGCAATGACGACCGCTATCCCACTCCGGAGCAGGTCGATCAGCACGAGGCCGAACTGAAGCGGCTGGGCAAGGACTACGAGTTTCACCGGTACGATGGCGCTTCACACGGCTTCTTCTACTACATGACGCCGGCCTACCGTCCAGAGCAGGCGATGGATGGCTGGCAGCAGGTGTTTACCTTCTTCGGGCGCCACCTGGGTTAGTCGGCCAGCCTGAACGCGAGCTCGGTCTCCCACTTGGTCATGTCGGGCTGCTCGGCCGGATCGGTGAGGTAGTTCTCCAGCCGGGCGCCCCAGTGCTCACCGTCGTCCCCGACGGTCATGTCCCACTGCAAGCCGCGCTGCGCTGCCCAGTCGAGCAGTTCGCCGGTGGCCGTGACGAGATTCTCCGGATGCCCGATGTACGTGACCGTGGCATACCGGCCGGCTGGGATCACGCCGGCTATCACCTGATCGTCACCGTCGATGGCCGCCTGGACGGGAACGCCCGCCTCCATTTCGAGTTGCCGCTCCATGTCGATGACGTTGTAGCGGAAGAACGGCGGCTCCCGCAGGCGCGAGACCGCGGCTGGCAAGCCAGCCGAAGACATCGCCGAGCCTGCGCGCGAACCCTTCCAGTTCGTGCATGCCGACCTGCGCTCTGATCGCCACGTAGGGCTGCTCCCCGCGTTCAGTGATCTCTGGTGTCATTGCGATTCCTCCTGCTCCGCGGCACCTGAATTGGCCGCACCGATTGGTTGCTGAAGTTCGGTCACCCACTGCTCGCGGTCTGGTGACCACTCGATCGTGAGTTCCCGCACGTAGCCGATGGACTGATGGCCGCTCGCGTCGATCCACCGGGCCAGGGCCTGCCCGGTTGGCAGGACATCATCCATAGCGCCGTGATGGATGATCGTGGCCGCACGTTCCACCTCGGGCAGCTCCACGACGCTGAAGCCGTGATCATCGCCGCGATCGCCAGTGACCTCGACCGCAGCGTGCACCACTACGCCGCCCGCCTGGTCCGGGGAATCCTCGTAGTAGGCGATGCCGTGCCCTCTTTCGAGGCCCGCACCGCACAGGCGCGCGAACAGGTCCTCGTAGAGGGGCTGAATCACTGGCGTGATGTCCTCGGGGGCGTAGCTCGCTGCCGTCCCGGTCAGCTCCGCAACCCGGATCGGCGCCAGGCGCTTGATCACCACGCCGTCGATGGGCGGACGACCCTCGTCCTCGATCGTCACCAGCCTGGCCTCGACCCTTGATAGCCGGGCCGTCTCGGCTTCGATCTGCGCGTGGATCTCGGCCCGGCGGAGCATGAGCATGCCGCGCAGCTCGGCCGCGCCTATCCGCTGGTCGAGTATCGCCCGCACTTGCTGGAGAGTGAAGCCAAGATCTTTCAGGGCGATGATGCGATTCACGTCCGAGAGCTGCCGGGCTTCATAGAAGCGATACGCCGTGCCTGGATCGACGTGCGCGGGCTGCAGCAGCCCGATCTCGTCGTAGTGCCGGAGCATCCGAACCGAGATCCGGCCGTGCCGGGCGAATTCGCCGATGCTGAACATGGGCCTAGGTTTACCGCCTCACACGGTGTCAGGGTCAAGCACAATCATGGTGGCCGGTGCAGCGCCGTGCGGCCGGCGATGATCGCCAGCGTGGCGCCGGCCGCCTTGTCCGCGGCGACCTGGATGGCGTCAGCTCCCTGGCCGTATTCCCCGTCGATGAGCAGCGCCGCGTGCCCGTGCGCTGTCGCTTCCAGTGCCTCGGCCAGTGCATCCGCGGCCACTGTGTCGCCCGCGCAGATATCCTCGACCACCGCGAGGAACGCGTCTACAGGTTCCCAGGCACGCTCAAGCTCGGGGTAGCTCCTCTTGTCGATGCCAGCACTGAACAGTGTGTCGAACAGTGGCCGCTGCAGCGCGGCGAACCGCACGTATGCCCGCGCTATGGCGGCCAGCTGCTGCTCCGGCGCGTCAGCATCGCGCGCCTCGCTGGCTACCTCCGCCGCGAAGACTTGCAAACCCTGTACCGCGACGGCCGCGAGCAGCTCGTCGCGGTCGGCGAAATGCCGGTAAGGCGCAGCAGCTGACACGCCCACGCGGCGGCTCGCCTCAGCCAGCGAGAAGCCCCGCACACCGCGTTCGGCTATCAGCACGATCGCTGCGTCGACGAGCGCGGCACGCAGATCGCCATGGTGGTAGCGACCGCTCTTAGGCATAGTCGCTCAGGGCCATCCAACTCGATGTGAGCGGCACTTACAATGTAAGAGACAGTAACATGAAAGGCCGTCAGAGCAGCTGGCAGCGCACCGACCGGGTGACGGCGTGCTGGCGTGCCGACCCGGCCTGGCACGATGGATGGACTATGACACTGACCGACCGGCTGCCGGACGACGACGATCCGGACGAGGTATTTGCTGCTTTCGCGAACTGGACTACCGAACAGGGCTTCGACCTGTACCCGCACCAGGAGGAGGCGCTTATCGAGATCGTCTCCGGCGCCAACGTGATCCTGTCCGCCCCGACCGGCTCGGGCAAGAGCCTGGTCGCCACCGGTGCTCATTTCACTGCGCTGGCCCGGGATGACAGGACGTTTTACACCGCACCGATCAAGGCGCTGGTGTCGGAGAAGTTCTTCGCGTTGTGCGACACATTCGGCGCCGACGAGGTGGGCATGATGACCGGCGACGGGAGCGTGAACCCAGCGGCTCCGATCATCTGCTGCACCGCCGAAGTGCTCGCCAACATCGCGCTGCGCGATGGCGCCAACGCCGACGCGGGCCAGGTCGTGATGGACGAGTTCCATTTTTACGCCGATCCGGATCGGGGCTGGGCCTGGCAGGTGCCGCTGATCGAACTGCCGCGGGCGCAGTTCGTGCTGATGTCGGCCACGCTCGGGGATGTCAGCCGCTTCGAGCGCGATCTTTCCCGCCGGACCGGCCGGCCGACGGCTGTAGTCAGCTCGGCTGAACGACCCGTTCCCCTAACCTTCTCGTTTGCGATGACGCCACTGCACGAGACGGTGCGGGAACTGCTGGACACCCACGAGGCGCCGATCTACATCGTGCACTTCACCCAGGCCGCGGCGATCGAGCAGGCACAGGCGCTGATGAGCGTGAACGTCTGCACCCGGGCGGAGAAGGACGCGATCGCCGAGCTGATCGGCGGTTTCCGGTTCGCACCCGGTTTCGGCAAGACGCTGTCGCGACTGGTCAGGCACGGCATCGGCGTGCATCACGCGGGCATGCTGCCGAAGTACCGGCGGCTGGTGGAGACGCTGGCTCAGGCCGGGCTGCTGAAGGTCATCTGCGGCACGGACACCCTCGGGGTCGGCATCAACGTGCCGATTCGTAGCGTGCTGTTCACGGGTTTGTCCAAGTACGACGGGACCAGGACGCGGCTGCTGATGGCGCGCGAGTTCCATCAGATCGCCGGGCGGGCCGGCCGGGCGGGGTTCGACACCATGGGCCGGGTCGTGGTGCAGGCGCCCGAGCACGTGATAGACAACGAGCGGGCGCTGGCCAAGGCCGGCGACGACCCGAAGAAACGGCGTAAGGTCGTCCGGCGCAAGCCGCCCGAGGGCATGGTGGCGTGGGGTCAGCCAACCTTCGACCGGCTTGTCTCGGCGGACCCGGAGCCGTTGCGGTCCAGTTTCGCGGTCAGCCACGCCATGCTGCTGAACGTGATCAGCCGGCCGGGCGACGCGTTCGCGGCAATGCGCCACCTGCTGACCGACAACCACGAGGACCGCCCAGCCCAGCGCAAGCACATCAGCCGTGCCATCGCCATCTACCGCGCGCTGCTGGCCGGCGGCGTGGTGGAACGACTCGCCGAGCCGGATTCCAGCGGCCGCTGGGCGCGCCTGACGGTCGATCTGCAAGACGACTTCGCGCTGAACCAGCCGCTGTCGCCGCTGGCGCTCGCCGCGATCGAGCTGCTGGACCGGACCTCGCCCGATTACCCCCTCGATGTGCTGTCGTGCATAGAGGCCACGCTCGACAATCCGCGCCAGGTGCTGTCCGCTCAGCTCTTCAAGGCGCGCGGCGAGGCGGTCGCGGCCATGAAGGCGGAGGGCATCGAGTACGACGAACGCATGGAGTTGCTGGAGGCCGTGACTTACCCGAGGCCGCAGGCGGACTTGCTGGCGGCCGCCTACGACATCTACCGCCAGGGCCATCCGTGGGTCGCTGACCACGAGCTGTCGCCGAAATCGGTCGCCCGGGACATGTTCGAACGGGCCATGACCTTCAGCGAGTACATCAGCTTCTACGGGCTGGCCAGGTCAGAAGGCCTCGTGCTGCGTTACCTGGCCGACGCGTACAAGGCAATGCGGCAGACGGTACCGGAGGAAGCGCGGACCGAGGAACTTGCCGACCTGATCGAATGGCTTGGCGAGCTTGTCCGGCAGGTGGACTCCAGCCTGATCGATGAATGGGAACGGCTGCGCAACCCGGTCGAGGAGGTTGCTCATCTGGCCGCGGACAAACCGCCCGCGGTCACTGGCAACAAGCGGGCGTTCCGGGTGCTGGTGCGGAACGCTCTCTTCCGCCGGGTCGAGCTCGCCGCCCTGCGACGATGGGACGAGCTAGGCGAACTGGATGGCGAGAACGGCTGGGACGCGGACGCCTGGGCTGATGCGCTTGAGCCTTACTTCGCTGACCACGGCGAGATCGGCACCGGCGCGGATGCCCGCGGCCCGGCGATGCTGATAATCGATGAGCAGCCGGGTGCGTGGTCAGCCCGGCAGATCTTCGATGATCCCGCCGGGGACCACGATTGGGGCTTCTCGGCGACCGTCGACCTGGCGGCGTCCGACGAGGCGGGCGTCGCGGTCATCAAGCTGACGGCCATCGGGTCATTGTGACACCTCCGCCGTCTTGTTTGCAACCGGGAGGTTGCACTAATGTTCAAAACCTGCAACCATCTGGTAGCAGGTATTCGACCAGGACGGAGAGTGCTCATGTCGCAGGACGTGATCGAACGTGAGATCCTCATCGAGGCATCGCGCGACCGAGTGTGGGCCGTGCTCACCGACGCAGCGCACGTCAAAGGCTGGTTTGGCGACGCCGCGGAGATAGACCTGCGGCCGGGCGGCAAAGCGGCATTCGGCTGGGCAGGGCACGGCACCGTCCGGGCGGTGGTCGACCGCGTCGACGAACCCAACTTCTTCTCCTACCGGTGGGCCCGCGGCGCCGATATCGACCCCGCGGAGGGCAATTCCACGCTGGTGGAGTTCTCCTTGACCGAGGTCCCGCTCGGGACCCTGCTTCGGGTGATCGAGACCGGCTTCGCCAGCCTGCACGGGACCGCGGCGGAGCAGGACACGGCGCTACAGGAGAACACCCAGGGCTGGACGTCCGAGCTGGCCGATCTCAAGGAATACGCGGAACGGCCTGCTGCATGACCGAGCCGCGGCAGGGCCGGCCAGCCGGCCCTGCCGAGCCCGACCAAGTGCTGGCAGCGATGGCTGACCCAACCCGGCGACGGCTGCTCGACGTGCTAGCCGCCGATGGCCCAGCCACGGCCAGCACGCTGGCCGACGGCTTGCCGATCAGCAGGCAGGCCGTCGCCAAGCACCTGGCTGTCCTCAGCCGGGCGGGCCTGGTTAGCAGTTCTAAGCACGGCCGTGACGTGCGTTTCGCGATCCGGACCAACAGTCTGGCGCAGACGGCTGACTGGCTAACCGGCCTCGCCGCTGACTGGGATGACAGGCTCGCCGCGATCAAGCGCATCGCGGAAGGGTCGTGATTGCTGCACGAGCTTCACGATTCCTTCACCTGGCTCAGAGCAGACGCTAGGATCCCGCGGAGGTTACGTCCATCCTGGCACGTCATTATCCTGGACGTGATGCCCGACGCTCGGCCCGCCAAGGCCCTTAGACCTGCGCTTTTGCGTGCCCAGATGCCGCGCCGGCCGGGGCATCTGCGACGCCCGGCGCCACCACCGCGGCCGAGGTTCGTGGACGTTTGCGCCGGGCTGGCCGGGCTCGGCTTCGGCGCGGTCCTGGCGGCGGTCATCACCGGCGAATCCCAGGCTGCACTGTCAGCGCCAGGCGGGCAATTGACAGCCGTCGGCAGGCTCGCCGGGTTCACCGGGACCTACCTGCTGCTCATCATGGTCGTCCTGGTGGCCCGGCTACCCTGGCTGGAGCGCTCGGCCGGGCAGGACCAGCTCGTCCGCTGGCACCGTAAGCTCGCCACCTGGGCCATCACCTTGATCTGCGCGCACGTGACGTTCATCACGCTCGGTTACGCGCAGGCGGTGCATTCTCCACTGCTGCACGAGATCTGGGTGCTGCTGACCTCCTATCGCGACATCCTGGCCGCCGCGGTCGGCTTCGGCCTGCTGATACTGGCCGCGGTCAGCTCTTACCGGCACGTCCGGCGGCGGCTGCGCTACGAGACCTGGTGGGTCGTTCATCTTTACCTGTATCTCGCCCTCGCGCTCGCGTTCGCGCACCAGATCGTCACCGGCGTCGACTTCATCGGCCATCCGCTGACCAGGGCGCTCTGGATCGTGGTCTGGGCGGCTACTGCGGGGCTGGTCCTGGTGTTCAGGGTCGGCCAGCCGATCATGCTCAGCCTGCGGCATCGGCTGGAGGTCGTCGAGGTTCGGGACGAGGCACCTGGCGTCGTTTCCGTCATCTGCCGAGGCCATAAGCTGGACAAGCTCGCGGTGTCGGGCGGGCAGTTCTTCCAGTGGCGGTTCCTCACCAAGGACCTGTGGTGGCAGGCGCATCCGTACTCACTCTCCGCGCTGCCCCGGCCGCCATACCTGCGGGTAACGGTCAAAGGGCTCGGCGAGGACAGCGGTGCGATGGCGCAGCTGCGACCCGGCACCAAGATCGCCATCGAGGGACCGTACGGCGCGTTCACCCACCACGTCCAGTCGTCCGATGGCGTCGTGCTCATCGGGGCCGGCGTCGGCGTCACCCCGCTCCGGGCGCTGCTGGAAGACTTGCCCGAGCACACCGATGTGGTGGCACTGATCCGCGCCTCGACCGTCGATGATCTCGTGCATCGCGACGAGATGGCGGCGCTCGTCGAACAGCGCGGCGGCCAGCTCCGCGAGATCGTCGGGCCGCGGCACCACGCGCGCCTGGACGCGAAAGCGCTATGGCGGGCCGTGCCCGACATCGCCGGGCGCGATGTCTACATATGCGGGCCCGAAGGATTTAGCACCGAGATCGTCCAGGCCGCGCTGAGGCTCGGCGTGGCCAACGAGCAGATTCACACCGAGTCGTTCGGCTTCTAAGCCGCGACAGAACGGAACGAGATGCATTCCAGCGAAGGCTCCTCGCCATGAAGCGGGCGCCGATCGTGGTGGCGGGCACGGTGGCCGGGCTCCTTGCCGTGCTCGAGTTCCACGTGACGCAGCCGAAGATATCCGCGGGCAGCCTTCCCCAGACACCCGCGGCCACTGCGCCGGCCGGCCGCAGCAATTCAGGAACAACCTCCTCAGGCAGCAACGGCAGCGCGGCGGGTGCTGCCTCGGGACGCGCCGCGGCGGGCCGGTCGCGCGGCCGGCATACGGCCGTCGGGCCTGGCGTCAACTATTACTACGGCGTCGTCTCGGTCAAGGTGTCAGTTGCTGGCCGCCGGATCGTAAGCGTTGGCGTCGCGTCACTTAACGACGGTTCTAATCCACGCTCCCAGCTCATCGATCAGCAGTCGCTCCCGATCCTTGAGCACGAGGTCATCAAAGCGCAGAGCGCCAACATCCAGGGCGTCTCCGGGGCCAGTTACACCAGTGCCGGGTTCGACCAATCGCTGCAGAAGGCCCTGCATCAGCTTGGCTTCACCTGATGCCGAGCCCGGTCCAGCATCGCGAGACCGTCATGGGCACGGTGGTGACCATCGACGTGTATGCCAAGCCGGGCACATCGCAGCCGCAGCTCGCCGGCCTGCAGCCGCAACTGGCAGCCGCAGTAGCGGCGCTGCATCGGGCGGACGAGGTATTCAGCACCTGGAATCCGGACAGCGCCGTCAGCCGACTGCGGCGCGGCGAACTCACGGTTGACCAGGCGCCCACGGAGATGGCCGAGGTGATGGCCGCCTGCGCGACTGCGCGGGAGCTGTCCGGCGGCTGGTTCGATCCATGGGCCATGCCGGGCGGCTTCGACCCGACCGGCTACGTCAAGGGCTGGGCGGCGCAGCGGGCGTTGGCCGCGTTCTCGGCCGACTGGATTACGGGCGTGATCGTGAATGCGGCCGGTGACATTGCCAGTCGCGGTCGCCAGCCGTCCGGGCAGCCGTTCCGGATAGGCATCGCCGATCCAGCCGCGCCGCGGCAACTCGCCGAGATCATCGAACTCGCCAGCGCAGTTGCCACCTCAGGCAGTTACGAGCGCGGCAGTCAGCTAGTGGATCCGCGGTCCCGACAGCCGATCGCGCGCGCGGCATCCGCCTCGGTCACCGGACCCGACCTCGGACTGGCTGATGCACTGGCCACCGCGCTCGCGGTCGCGGGCGAGGCCGGGCTTGCGTTCATCGAGCCGCTCGCGGAGTACGAGGCGCTCCTGATCGGATTTGACGGCAGGAAGTACCGGAGCGACCGCTTCCCGACCGTGACCAGCTCGGCAACATCGCCGGGCTAACCGGCTGGGTGCCTAGGCAGCCTGGATCCCGGCCATGACCACGTCGACGACCTTGCGCGCGAACGAGTCTGTAAGCGGCTGATGGCCGTGCAGCAGCCGGTGGTAGGCAGCCCCGAAGATCAGGTCGAGCACTACCTCCTGGTCGATGCCGGCCGGGATCTCGCCGCGCGCCACGGCCCGGTTCAGCATGATCCGGTGCTGGGCGCGCAACTGCTCCACGACCCGGTCCCGCCAGGCGGCACCGAGCTGCGGATCCCGCTGCGCCTCAGCAATCAGGCTGGCCAGCGTCGGGCCGGCGCTGGTCCTGGTGACCGAGCGGATCCAGGCCCGGAGCGCGGCTAGCAGGTCGCCGCGGAGCGTGCCGGTGTCAGGCAGCGGCTGCTGACCCTGGAACTCGGAGAGGAAGGCGTCAAGCGCGAGCGCGCCCCGCGAGGTCCAGCGCCGGTAAATCGTGGTCTTCCCGACCCCTGCCCTGGCTGCCACCTCCTCGATGGACATTCCGCTCAGCCCCCGCTCGGCCAGGATCAGCGCGGCCGCCTCGAGGATGGCGCGGTCCGCCTCCTGGCTGCGCGGCCTGCCCCGCCTCGCGGGTGCCTGGTTGCGGTCGGCCACCGCTTGCGCGGCGGCGGGAACATGCACGTCCGTCATAACGCTGCAGCGTACACCATAAAATCGAAACGTGTCGTATCGTATTGGGCTTGCTGCGCAGCGCGGATGTGCCTTAGGTCACATGGTAGCGACGTTGACGCACCGGGCACCGCTGGCTTAGATTAGATACGCATCGTATCGTATTAGAAATGAGATCGGATCGACGTGCATCCAGCCGAAGTGATCGCGTCAGGCCAGCACACACAGTCAGCCCGTGCGCCACGGCCGGCAGCCCCGCCTGCGGCAACCGACCGTAAGTCGGGCCTGCGCCTGGCGCTGATCCTGCTGGCAGCCTTCATGGTCGTGCTGGATTTCAGCATCGTGAACGTCGCCCTCCCGTCGATCGAGCGCGAGCTGGGCCTGACCGGGCCGGCCGTGCAATGGATCATCACTGGTTACGCCATCACCTTCGGCGGCTTGCTGATCCTGGGCGGCAGAGCGGCCGACCTATTCGGCCGACGGCGCATGTTCATCATCGGGCTGCTGATCTTCACCGTGGCGTCGTTGTCCGGCGGTCTGGCCGACGATCCGGTGCTGCTGATCACGTCCAGAGTGGTTCAGGGTGCCGGTGCCGCGCTCGTCGCACCTGCCGCGCTGTCGCTGATCACCACCAGCTTCGCCGACGGCAGGGCGCGTACGCGGGCGCTGGGCATGTACGGCGCCACCGCTTCGCTCGGCTTCGTGGCCGGCCAGGTGCTCGGCGGGATCCTGGTCCAGTTCACCAGCTGGCGGGCCGTATTCCTGGTGAACGTCCCCGTCGGCCTGTTCGCCGCGGTGATCGCCCCTCGCCTGCTGGCCGATTCGCGCGCACCTGCGGGCCAGCGCCGCCTGGATGTCCGCGGTGCTGTGCTCATCACCGCGGCGATGGCCGCGCTGGTCTTCGCGGTATCCGAGGCGGACGTGTTCGGCTGGCTGTCCCCCGCAATCCTGGCCGCGTTCGGCGTATTCGGGATCAGCCTGGCGGCGTTCGGTGTCGCTGAGAGCCGGCACCCCGACCCGCTGCTGCCCGCGCAGCTGATCCGGCGCCCCGCGCTCCGCAACGCCGGCTCGGTGAACCTGCTGCTGGGTCTCTGGAACGGCGGCGAGATGCTCGTGCTCTCGCTGTATTTCCAGCAGGTCCTCAGGGACTCACCGCTGGCCACCGGCCTGGCCATCGCCCCGCAGGGCATTATCGGCTTTACGGCTGGCGCATTCGGGGCCAGGCTGGCCGGCCGCATCGGCATCCGCCGCGTGCTCGTGCTGACCGGCGCCGTTGCCACGGCCGGATTCGTGGTGCTCACCCAGCTGCCGGCCGATGGCCACTACGGCCCGGTGCTGGCGGCGGTGATGCTCGTCGGCTTCGGCACGGCCGGCACCGCGTTCGGCACGATGGTGATCGCCACCGCCGGAGTTCCCGGAGCCGAGCAAGGCGTCGTCGGCGGCGTCATCAACACCAGCCGTCAGGTCGGCGCGGCGCTCGGCGCGGCAACACTGCCCGCGATCGCCGCGGCCGTCGGCCATGACACCGTGACCGCGACCGCCGCTGGTACCCGGGCCGCGATGGTGGCCGGCGCAGCCGCCGCGGGCGTCGCCACCGTGATCTCCTGGCGCGCGATCCGCGTCAGCCGGACGGCACTACAGCCACAGGCTGCCGACTATCACCACCACGATCGAAACCGGAGGGAACGTCATGCAGTACACAACTCTCGGCCGCACCGGCCTTCAGGTCTCCCGGATCGCCTTCGGCACCTGGCAACTCGGCGGGGACTGGGGCCCGACCGACGAGTCGGCCGCGATCATGGCCATCCAACGAGCCGCCGATCAGGGCGTCACCCTGTTCGACACCGCTCAGGCCTACGGGTTCGGGGCTTCTGAGCAGCTGCTGGCGAAGGCCGTTTCCGGCCTCGACCGCGACAAGCTCGTCATTGCGACCAAGGGCGGCCTGCGGCCCGGTCCGGTTGGCGGCGTTAACCGTGACTCAAGTCCGGCGTGGATAGCCGCGGGCGTGGAAGCAAGCCTGCGCGCGCTGCGCACCGACTACATCGACATTTACCAGGTCCACTGGCCCGACCCGGCAGTCCCGTTCGCGGACACCGCGGACCAGCTTGCCAAGCTCGTCGCGGACGGCAAGATCCGGCACGTCGGTGTCTCCAACTTCAACGCCGCCCAGATGGCGGAGTTCAGCCAGACGCTGCCAACCGAGACCTTGCAGCCGCCGTATCACCTGTTCCGCCGGGACATCGAGGACAGCATCCTGCCGTACACGGCAGCGAACGACATCGGGGTGCTCGTGTACGGGCCGCTTGCGCACGGCCTGCTCGGCGGTCACCTCACTGCGAGCACGACGTTTGCGGCCGAAGACTGGCGCGGCCGCAGCGATACGTTTACCGGCAAAAGGTTCGCACGGAATCTGACGGCTGTCCGCTCGCTGGCGCTACTGGCTCGCGATGAACTCTCTGCATCGGTAAGCCAGCTGGCCATCGCCTGGACACTGGCCAACCCGGCAGTCCACGTCGCCATTGTCGGTACCCGCCGTGCCAGCCACATCGACGACGCCATCTCGGCCACCGACTTGCAGCTGAGCAGGGGCGTGCTGGCGCGGATCGATGAGATCATGCAGGCAGCGCAGCCGACGGCCGGGCCAGCACCCGAGAGCGTCTGAGGAGGACGACAACGATGGTTGCTACCCTGATCCCGCCCGTCCGCGTCGGGCTCGGTTAGCCCGCGTTGGTAGCGTGACCGGCTATGGATGAGGTCTCCGCGACGGCTGCACAGGCGACGCCAGCGCCAGCTCCGGGGCCGCTGGCGGGCCTGCTCGTCGCCGACTTCTCCCGAGTGCTCGCCGGCCCGTACTGCACCATGATTCTCGGCGACCTCGGTGCCGAGGTCATCAAGGTCGAGGGTCCGGGCGGCGACGACACCAGGCACTGGATGCCGCCAGTGCGACAGGGCGTCTCCACCTACTACCTGTCCATCAACCGCAACAAGCGCTCGATCCGGCTCAACCTCAGAGACGATGCAGACCGCGCGATGGCGGCCGAGCTCGCCCGCCGCGCCGACATCATGGTCGAGAACTTCAAGCCAGGCGGCCTGCGCCAGTTCGGGCTTGATTACGACAGCGTGCGCGCAGCCAATCCCGCGGTGATCTACGCGTCCATCACCGGGTTTGGCAGCGGCGGCGGCGCGCATCTGCCGGGCTACGACCTGATCGTCGAGGCCATGTCCGGGCTGATGAGCCTGCAGGGCGACGCCGACGGGCCGCCATACCGGGCCGGCATCGCGGTCTTCGACGTCATGTCCGGGTTGCAGACCGCGATCGGCGTGCTGGCCGCGCTCGACCACCGCCGCCGCACTGGCGAGGGCCAGCTGGTCGAGGTCAACCTGCTGGCAGCAGCGCTCGCCGGCATGGTCAACCAGACCGGCGCGTTCGCGTCTGCGGGGGTTGTTCCGCACCGGATGGGGAACTCGCATCCCAGCCTGTTTCCGTATGAGCCGCTGCCCACGCTCGACGGCGACCTCGTGGTCGCGGCTGGCAATGACGCGCAGTTCCGCAACCTGTGCGCCGTGCTCGGGGTGCCCGAGCTCGCCGTCGACGAGCGGTTCGCTGCCAACTCGGGGCGCACGGCCAACCGCGATCAGCTGCGCCCGTTGCTCGTCGAACGGCTCAAGCAGCGGACGGCGGCGCAGTGGTTCGATGACCTGATTGCCGCCGGGGTACCCTGCGGCCCAATCAACAGCGTTGCGGGCGGTGTCGCGTTCGCCGAGCAGATCGGCCTGCAGCCGGTGGTGACGGCGGGCGAGGGCGACTCGGGCGTGCCGGGCATCCGCAACCCGCTCAGGTTTTCCGCCACGGCAGCGCGCTACGACCTGCCGCCACCCGACCTGGACGAGCACGGCGACCAGATCAGGGCCTGGCTCGCCGAGGGCGGGTCGAGGCTGCCGCCGCCAGCGGGCTGACGGCCAGTGCCGGTTAGCCGGCTTGCTCGGCCTGGCTGGCCAGCTGGCGGAGCCGCTCCGCCTCGGCCGGGCGAACGTTGCGGTCGAGCATCCGTTCGCGGGCTACCGCGGCAATGTGCGGACGGGGATCATCACGAACCGCGGCCCGGAACTGCCGGATGAGTGCGGCCCGGATGGCGCCAACCGCCGGCCGGATCAGCGGCGGTACCTGATCGACCTCCGAGCTCGCCATGATTAGGTACGCCATCGCCACGTCCGCCCCGGGCGCGCCCGCACGCGCATTTGACCAGTCAATGACGACGGGCCCGCGGCTAGTGAGCATCACGTTGGCGGGATGCAGGTCCAGGTGGAGCACCGCCCGGCCGGGGACGACCGCGGGCCGCAGGCCTGGTGGTGCCTCGATCTCGTGCAGCCGGTTATGCAGGCCGGCGAGGATGCGCCCGTACTTTCGGGCGCGCCAGGGCTTGCTCGCGAGGTCGGCGAGCATCTCCGGGCCGTCCAGCCTCTCCATGACCAGGTCGGGTCCGGCGACGTCGTAGACCGTCGGCACCGGATAGCCAGCCTTGGCGAGGTAGGTCATGACGTCGGCTTCGGGCTGGGCGTCGTGCGGCGTCCGGAACCGGCGCAGCACGCGGTCAGTGCCGAGTGCGTAGATGTCGGCTGACCTCCCGGCGCCGATCAGGGGCCCGGGTGTCTCGTTCACTGCCATTGACCACCATCAGATCGGCGTCGCCGCGATGAGCATGCGCCGCAAATGCGGTTCGATGGTGGCAATCTTCTCACGCCTGCGGCCCGGCTGGTCTGAGCTTGGCTGGTCCGCTACCCGAGCGCCCGGGCGAACTCCTCGTCTGAGTCGAACGGCCCCACGATCGCCAGCGCCTTCGGTTGTGAAAGCACCGTGGCGGCGACCTCACGCACTTGATCGTGGGTAACGGCGTCGATCTCCGCCAGGATCTCGTCGACCGGCTCTAGCTGCGGATAGACAAGCTCGGACTTGCCCAGCCTGCTCATCCGTGAAGACGGGTCCTCGAGGCCGAGCACGATGGAGCCACGCAGCTGTCCTTTGCCCCGGTCAAGCTCATCATCGCTCAGGCCGGAGCCGATCACCTTGGCGATCTCCTCCTGGCAGATGGCCAGGACCTCCTCGGTCTTGGCCGGCAGGCACCCCGCATAAATCCCCCACTGGCCGCAATCGGCATGCTGTGAGCTGAAGCTATAGACCGAGTACGCCAGGCCCCGCTTCTCCCGTACCTCCTGGAACAGGCGCGACGACATGCCGCCGCCTAGCGCCGCGTTGAGCACGCCGAGGGCGAACCTGCGGCTGTCGGTGCGGGCCAGCCCGGCGCACCCGATTATCAGGTTCGCCTGCTCGACCGGCCGCGATAGCAAGCGCACGCCGGTGCCGATGGCCGTGCCAGCATCCGGGCCGGTCAGGCGCGGCGGCACCGGGGCGGCGTTCCCGGCCAGCACCGGGCCGAATGCGGTACGGACGAGATCGACCAGCGCGTCATGATCCAGGTTGCCGGCCGCGGCGACGACCAGGCCGTCCGGGGTATACCGCGCGCGGTAGTGCTCGGCAATGCGGTCCCTGGAGATCGCGTTGATGGAGTCAACGGTGCCTAGGATGGGCCTGCCGAGTGGGGTGTCACCGAAGAGTTGCTCGGAGAACGCCTCATGCACGAGGTCGGACGGGTCGTCCTCGTTCATCGCGATCTCTTCGAGTATCACCCCGCGTTCTGCCTCGACATCCTTGGGCTCGATCAGCGAGCCGGTCACCATGTCGGACAGCACATCGATGGCCAGCGGCAAGTCCTCGTCGAGCACCCGAGCGTAATAGCAGGTGTACTCCTTGGCGGTGAACGCGTTCAGCTCACCGCCGACCGCGTCCATGGCCGCTGAGATGTCCAGCGCACTGCGCTTGGCCGTGCCCTTGAACAGCAGGTGTTCAAGGTAATGGGTGGCGCCGGCGTGCTCGGGGTCCTCATCCCGCGAGCCGACGCCCGCCCAGATACCTAGCGCAGCCGACCGGACCGATGGCAGCGACTCGGTGATGACCCGCAGACCGCCCGGCAGGACGGTCTGAAGGACAACGTCACCGCTACCGGCCGGCGGCTGCGTACCAGCTGTCATGAGTTCGCGCTCCGCGTCAGGAATTACCGGACCCGCCGGACCCGCCGGACCCGGCAGACCCGCCGGACCCGCTGGAGCCGGAGAAGCCGCCCCGGCTCCGCTGCCTGTTGCGATGGTGGTCGCCGCCCCGGTCCCGGTCGCCCCGGTCCCGGTCGCCGCGGTCACGCCGCTCGCCGTCGCGGTCGCGGGAGCGCGGCTCGTCGTTCCCGCCGAGGTCCTCTCCGGCGGCCTCGCGCTCCACCACCTCAACCGGCACAAGCGACAGCTTGCCGCGGTCGTCAACTTCGCGGATCTCGACCTGGATCTTGTCGCCCACCTTCACCACGTCGTCGACGTTCTCGATCCGGGCGCCGCCATGCAGCTTGCGGATCTGGGTGATGTGCAGCAGGCCGTCGCGGCCGGGTAGCAGCGAGATGAACGCGCCGAACGTGGTCGTCTTCACCACGGTGCCAAGGAACCGCTCGCCCACTTCGGGGATGTGCGGGTTGGCGATCGCGTTGATGGTAACGCGGGCCGCCTCGGCCGAGGCGCCGTCGGTCGCGCCGATGTAGATCGTGCCGTCGTCCTCGATGGTGATGTCGGCGCCGGTCTCTTCCTGGATCGAGTTGATCATCTTGCCCTTGGGGCCGATCACCTCGCCGATCTTGTCGACCGGCACCTTGATGGTGATGATCCGCGGGGCGAACTCGCTCATCTCACCCGGGGCGTCAATGGCCTCTCGCATAACGTCGAGGATGGTAAGACGAGCGCCGCGCGCCTGGGTGAGTGCCGCGCCGAGCACATTAGCCGGGATGCCGTCGAGCTTGGTGTCCAGCTGCAGTGCGGTGATGATGTCCTTGGTGCCGGCGACCTTGAAGTCCATGTCGCCGAAGGCGTCCTCGGCGCCGAGGATGTCGGTCAGCGTGACGTACTCGCCGCCCTCGTGGATCAGGCCCATCGCGATTCCGGCCACCATGTCCTTCAACGGGACGCCCGCGTCCAGCAGCGCCATCGTGGAGGCGCAGACCGAGCCCATCGACGTCGACCCGTTCGAGCCGATCGCCTCCGATACCTGGCGGATCGCGTACGGGAACTCCTCGCGGGTCGGCAGCACCGGAACCAGGGCCCGCTCAGCCAGCGCGCCGTGACCGATCTCGCGCCGCTTGGGCGAGCCCACCCGGCCGGTCTCCCCGGTCGAATAGGGCGGCATGTTGTAGTTGTGCATGTACCGCTTGGTGCGCTCCGGGTTAAGCGTGTCGATCATCTGCTCCATCCGGAGCATGTTCAGCGTCGTCACGCCGAGCACCTGCGTCTCGCCGCGCTCGAACAGCGCAGAGCCGTGCACGCGGGGGACGACCCCGGCCTCGGCGGACAACTGCCGGATGTCAGCCACGCCCCGGCCGTCGATGCGCATGCCATCGCGAATAATCCGCTGCCTGACCAGCTTCTTGTTCAGCGCCCGGAAAGCCTCGCTGATCTCCTTCTCCCGGCCCTCGAACTGGGCGGCGAGTTTCTCGTTGGCGAGCGCCTTGATCCGGTCGGTCTCGGCGCTGCGCTCGTTCTTGCCCGCGATGGTGAGCGCCTGCGCCAGGTCGGCACTGACCTCGGCCTCGACGGCAGCGAACACGTCCGCGCCGTAGTCGGCAAAGGTCGGGAATTCGGCAGTCTCCTTGGCCGCGTTCCTGGCGATCTCCAGCTGGCCCTCGCAGAGGGCCCGGATGAACGGCTTGGCGGCGTCAAGTCCCTGTGCGACCGTCTCCTCGGTCGGCGCCACCGCGCCGCTGCCGGCGTCGGCGATCAGCCGGAGCGTTGTCGGCGTCGACTCAGCTTCGACCATCATGATCGCGACGTCGCCGTCCTCGAGCTTGCGCCCGGCCACGACCATGTCGAAGGTGGCATCGGCGAGCTCGGTGTGCGTTGGGAAGGCGACCCACTGGCCCCTGATCAGCGCGACGCGTACGCCGCCGATCGGGCCCGAGAACGGCAGCCCGGCCAGCTGGGTGGACATCGACGCGGCATTGATCGCAACGACGTCGTACAGGTGCTCGGGGTGCAGCGCCAGGATGGTCTCCACGACCTGAACCTCGTTGCGCAGGCCCTTGACGAAGGACGGGCGCAGCGGCCGGTCGATCAGCCGGCACGTCAGGATCGCGTCTTCTGACGGGCGGCCTTCGCGCCGGAAGAACGAGCCGGGAATCCGGCCTGCCGCGTACATCCGCTCCTCGACGTCGACGGTGAGCGGGAAGAAGTCGTAGCCCTCGCGCGGGGTCTTCGATGCTGTGGTGGTGGACAGCACCATGGTTTCGTCGTCCAGGTAGACGACGGCTGAGCCGCCCGCCAGCTTGGCAAGCCTGCCGGTCTCGAACCGGAGCTTGCGCACGCCAAAAGTGCCGTTGTCAATCGTGACTTCGGCGGTATAGACACCCTCCACGGGTGACCTCCTTGACTGAGGTCCCGCGCCTGTCCGCCGCACATTCGGAGCGCCATGACCGGCTTGCCCGGCACGCTGCCAGCCCTGCCAGGCCAATGGGGCCCGGCCGGCCAGCTGGCCTGCCGTCATGCCGGGTTCGGCTGCCGGCCGGTCTTCGATCGAAGCCCTCGGCCCTGGCTGCGCCGCCATTCGCGGCTGCCGCCATAACCCGAGAACCACTACCGAGGACCGGCCCGTAGGGCGCTGTCAGCGCTCCTGGCCGGAGCCGCGGGACGTGTTATGTCTACGTTATCTAGTTGTGCGGAGGCGCGGCATTGCGCCGCGCCGCCAGTGTCGTTACCAGTGCTACCTGCGCAGGCCGAGTTTCTCGATCAGCGCACGGTACCTGCTGATGTCCGTGCGGGACAGGTACTGCAGCAGCCGCCGGCGGCGGCCAACGAGCAGCAACAGCCCGCGACGGCTGTGGTGGTCGTGCTTGTGCACCTTCAGGTGCTCGGTCAGATCAGCGATCCGCCGAGTCAGCAGCGCAACCTGGACTTCCGGCGAACCGGTGTCACCCTCATTAGTCGCGTGCCCAGCGATGATCTCTTTCTTCACCGTGATATTGAGCGGCACGTTGCTCCCTCTTTGTTGTCTTCGCGTTAGGAATGCCCTGGCCGGACTTTGCCGCCTTGCCGGGCATCAGGTAAACACCGCTCTAGGACGGGCAGTGGTTACGCGGTCAGCCGCCTGAGGGCGCAGCTGACCAGGCCGGATACCCCGGCCGCTATTCAACGGTAGCATGCCTGGCGCGCTGCTGCGCCACCGCGCCTGAACCCCGTCGGCCGCTAGCCGGAACTCTCCACGGCTGCGGCGGGCTCCAGCGGACGATTTCATCCGTTTTGCGGTCGCCGGAACCGTGGCAAGTCAGCGCGCTGGGTGAGTCAGTCAGTCAGCGACCAGGCGCCGGGCCCGGTCGACGTCCTGCCGCATCTGCACGACCAGCTCGTCGACCGAGTCAAACTTCAACGTCTCCCGCAGCCGTTCGGCGAAATCCACCGCGACGTGGGCCCCGTACAGATCAAGATCATCCCGGTCCAGCGCGTAGGCCTCAACAGTGCGCTCGCGCCCTTCGAACGTCGGGTTGGTGCCGACTGAGATGGCGGCCGGCCACCGCTCCACCGCCCATCCGTCGGAATCCAGGCTAGTCAGCCAGCCCGCGTACACCCCGTCGGCCGGGATCGCCGTATGCGGCGGCGGCTCCAGGTTCGCCGTCGGGAAGCCGAGCGCCCGGCCGCGCTGGTGACCGCGGACCACCACGCCCTCGACCCGGTGCGGCCTGCCAAGATCGTAGGCGGCGCCGCGCACGTCGCCGGCAGCTAGCCGGGCGCGGATCCCGGTGGACGAGATCGTCTCGCCGTTCTCTGTCAGCAGCGGCACGCCCTGCGCGGAAAAGTCATACTTCTCGCCAAGCTCCGACAGCAATGCAACATCGCCCGCTGCCTTGTGGCCGAACCGGAAGTTCTCCCCCACCACGACCGCCGCGGCGTGCAGCCGATCCACCAGCACAGCGCGGACGAATTCATCCGGCCGGAGCCGGGAGAACTCCAGCGTGAACGGCAGCACGCAGACTGCTGCCACGCCGAGCCCGGCCAGCAGCTCCGACCGGCGCCGGGCGGTGCACAGCAGCGGCGGATGCGAGCCTGGCCTGATGACCTCGTCCGGGTGCGGGTCAAAGGTGACGACCACCACCGGCAGCCCGAGTTCGGCGGCCACGTCCATCGCGCGTGCCACGATCCGCTGATGGCCGCGATGGACGCCGTCAAACTCGCCGATGGTAACGACTGACCTGCCCCACTGGGCTGGCACGTCATCCAGGCCGTGCCACCGCTGCATGTCGGGATCCCCCTGGCGGTCGCGCTTGGTCATCGGGCGGTTCCCCAAGCCTGCCACGCCGTCCGGCCCGCTGACACGTCAGGACCCGACCTGCGAGCTGGCGTCTGCGCCGGCGGCGAACACGGCCAGCGAACGGGCCTGCCCGCCTTCGTCGGTTAGCAGCGCGACCAGCGAGCCATCGGGCCCGAACGCAGCGACCGGCGCATCATCGGTGCCTGTCGGTGCCAGCCGAGCGCCATGTCCGACCGCTTGCGCCTCCGCCGCGGTCAGGTCTCGGCGGGCGAACGCCGCAGCGGCCGCGGCCGCCAGTGGGATCAGCTCGAACCGGTTGGCCAACTGGTCCAGAAGGACGGCGTGGCCGATCGCATACGGGCCCACCCTGGTGCGGCGAAGCGCGGTCAGGTGCCCGCCGACGCCAAGCCCCGCGCCCAGGTCCCGGGCCAGCGCGCGCACATAAGTCCCGCTCGAGCAGGTCACCCGCACGTCCACGTCGAGCAGGTCAGCCACGGGCCGGACCTGCTCGATGGCGAACTCGCTCACCGTCACCGTCCTGGGTGCGAGCTCGGGTGGCGCGCCATCGCGGGTAAGCCGGTAGGACCGCTTGCCCTCCACCTTGATCGCGCTGATGCCGGGCGGCACCTGACTGATCTGCCCAGTCAGGGCGGCCACCGCCGCGCTCAGGTCGGACTCGCTGATGTTCAGGACGGGAACGTGTGCCACGACCACGCCGTCAGCGTCGTCGGTATCGGTCGTCTGGCCGAGCCGGATGGTGCCGGTGTACTCCTTCTGCGTGAGTGCGAGATACCCAAGCAGCCGGGTGGCCTTCTCGACGCCGACGACCAGGACGCCGGTGGCCATCGGGTCCAGCGTCCCCGCATGGCCTACTCGTCGGGTACCCGCGAGCCTGCGGATCCTCGCGACGACGTCGTGCGAGGTCCAGCCGGACGGCTTGTCGACGATGACCAGCCCGCTTGTGGCGGTCATCGTTCGCGGTCCAGCCGGACCCGCAAGGCGGCGACGGCCGCACCCGCGCTGCCGTGGAAGGAGAACCCGGCCGCGCGGACGTGTCCGCCCCCGCCTAGTGCGGTACAAGCGGCACCCACGTCAACCACGGATTTGGAGCGGACCGAGACCTGCCAGGTGCCGCTCTCATCTTCCTTGAGCACCACTGCTACCTCGGCCTCGTCAGTGCGACGGACGATATCGATGACAGGCTCCGCTGCGTCTAGCGGGAGGTTGCCAGCGTGCTCGCGGTCGGACCTGGTCACGGTTGTCCAGACCAGGCCGAGGCCGCCGGCGGATTCGGGCTCCAGCGTGGCGCGGCGCAGCGCGGCCGCCAGCATGTGCAGGTAACCGAACGGCGCACGATCGAAGAGCTCGCGGGCGACCACGCCCGGGTCGATGCCGGTCGACAGCAGCCGCGCGGCTAGCTGCAAGACTTTCGGGGTAGTCGAGGAGAACTTGAAGGACCCCGTGTCCGTTACCAATCCCGCGTACAAGCCAACCGCGATGTCCTTGGTGAGCGGGATTCCGAGCCGGTCAATGAGTTCCGTAGTCAGCTCAGCCGAAGCCGCCGCAGACCCTTCCACCAGGTTGACGGTGCCGAAGCGAGTGTTGGACGCGTGATGGTCAACCGCGATCAGTTCGCGCGCCGCGGCTGCCGGCCCGGCCAGCACGCCAAGCCGGTCGATGCTGCCCGCGTCGAAGGACACCATCACCTCCGGCCGCGGCGGCACCTCATCCGGGCGGGTCAGCAACCCGGTGCCCGGCAGGAAGCGCAGGATGGCGGGCACTTCGAACGGGTCATCGCCGAACGAGGCGATGACCGACTGGCCGCGACCTGGCCGCGAGCTCAGCGCCTGAGCGAACGCCAGCATCGAGCCGAGCGCGTCCGCGTCGGGCCGCACATGGCAGGCCAGGCATACCTGGCTGGCTCCGTCGAGGATCTTGACGGCGCGGTTCCAGTCCAGCTCAGTTGTCATCGAGATCGTCGCGGTTAAGGTCGTCATCGTCGTCAGCAGGCGCACGGTACGGGTCGGGATCACCTGCGGGAATCGCGTCGACCCGCGCTGCGGCCACCGCCGCATCAGCAGCCTGCGCCCTGGCCACCAGGTCCTCGATCGTCCGCGCGTTGTCCGGCACGGTGTCGCGGCTGAAGCTGATCGACGGAGTGTGCTTCAAGCCGGTCTGCCGGCCGACTTCGGACCGGATCAGGCCGGTCGCGCTTGTCAGCGCGGCGGCGGTCCCGGCCACCTCGTCGTCGGAGCCGTAGACGGTGTAGAACACGGTCGCTTCACGCAGGTCACCGGTCACCCGGGCCTCAGTGACGGTGACAAAGCCGAGCCGGGGATCCTTGACCCGCCGTTCCAGCATTTCGGCCACGATCTGCGCGATCCGCTCGCCGAGCTTTCGCGCCCTCGCCTGGTTTCCCCGCGGCCCAGTCATACCGTCACTCCCCATCCTCGGTCACCAACCGCTGCCTCGCAGCCAGCAGCTCGATGTCGGGCCGCGCCGCGACGAATCGTTCGCATGCCTCCAGCACCGCCGTGGCATTCGCCGCAGTCGAGCTGACCACGGCAACGCCGATCTCAGTCCTGCGGTACAGGTCCAGATGCCCGGTCTCGCCGACCGCGACGCCAGGAAAGCGACGGTGCAGCTCAGCGATGAGGGGCCTGACCACCGAACGCTTCTGCTTCAGCGACCGAACGTCGCCGAGCAGGACATCCAGGGTCAGGGCACCCACATACACCGCTGCTCGCTCCTGCTACCCCATCAGGCCCGCGGCTTCTCCCGCAGCTCGAACGTCTCGATCACGTCACCGACGTGGATGTCTCCGTAGCCGACCCCGATGCCGCACTCGAAGCCTTCCCTGACCTCGGTCGCGTCGTCCTTGAACCGGCGCAGGGACTCGACAGTGAGGTTGTCTGCGACTACCACGCCATCCCGGACCAGCCTTGCCTTGCTGTTCCGGGTGATCGTGCCGGACCTGACAATGCAGCCGGCCACGTTGCCGATCCGCGGCACCCGGAAGATCTCGCGAACCTCTGCGGTGCCGAGCTGCGCCTCCTCGAAGATCGGCTTGAGCATGCCCTTGAGCGCAGCCTCGACTTCCTCGATCGCCTGGTAGATGACCGAGTAGTAGCGGATGTCGACGCCTTGCCGCTGGGCCAGCTCGCCAGCCCGGCCAGCCGGCCGCACGTTGAAGCCGATGATGACCGCCTCGGAGGCGATCGCCAGGTTGACGTCGTCCTGGGTGATCGCGCCCACGCCGCGGCCGATGACGCGCAGCTGTACTTCCTCGCCGACGTCGAGCTGCAGTAGTGCCTCTTCCAGTGCTTCCACCGAGCCGGACACATCGCCCTTGATGATGAGCAGCAGCTCTTCCCGCTCGCCAGACTTGAGCGCCGACTCGAGGTCCTCCAGCGTGACCCGCGGGCGCCGCTGCGCGAACATCGCGCTGCGCTCCCTGGCCTCGCGCCGTTCGGCGATCTGCCTGGCCACTCTGTCGTCGTCGACGACTAGGAAGCTGTCGCCAGCGTCGGGTACTGCGGTCAGGCCGAGCACCTGCACCGGGCGCGATGGCGGCGCTTCAGGCACCGGGTCGCCGTTCTCGTCGAGCATGGCCCTGACCCGGCCGAACGCCTCGCCACACACGATCGAGTCGCCGACGTGCAGGGTGCCACGCTGCACCAGCACGGTCGCCACCGGCCCGCGACCCTTGTCCAGGTGAGCTTCGATCGCCACGCCCTGGGCCTGCTGATTCGGGTTCGCCCGCAAGTCGAGCTCGGCGTCAGCGGTCAGCACGACCGCTTCGAGCAGCGCCTCGATGCCGGTGCCATTGCGAGCCGACACGTCGACGAACAGCGACTGGCCACCGAATTCCTCGGCCACCAGGCCGTACTCGGTCAGCTGAGCTCGCACGCGCTGCGGATCTGCGCCCTCCTTGTCGACCTTGTTGACTGCGACGACGATCGGCACGCCGGCCGCCTGCGCGTGGTTCAGTGCCTCGGTGGTCTGCGGTTTCACGCCATCGTCGGCGGCAACCACCAGGATCACCAGGTCGGTGGTCTCGGCACCGCGGGCACGCATGGCGGTGAACGCCTCGTGACCGGGTGTGTCGATGAAGGTGATCTTGCGGTCGTGGCCGTCCACGATCGTGTCGACCTGGTAGGCGCCAATGTGCTGGGTGATGCCACCTGCTTCGTGCGCCACCAGGTTGGTGTGCCTGATCGCGTCCAGCAGCTTGGTCTTGCCGTGGTCGACATGACCCATGACGGTGACCACAGGCGGGCGGGCCACCAGGTCCGCGTCCTCGCCCTCGTCCTCGCCGAACTCGATGTCGAAGCCCTCGAGCAGTTCCCGGTCCTCTTCCTCCGGGGAAACTACCTGGACGGTGTAGCTGAGCTCGGCCCCGAGCAGCTGTAGCGTCTCGTCGTTGACCGACTGAGTAGCCGTGACCATCTCGCCGAGGTGGAAGAGCACCTGGACGAGCGACGCGGGGTTGACGCCGATCTTGTCGGCGAAGTCGCTCAGCGAGGCACCACGGGACAGCCGGATGACCTGCCCGTTGCCACGCGGGATCTGCACGCCGCCGATCGCGGGTGCCTGCATGTTGTCGAACTCTTGGCGCCGCTGCTTCTTTGACTTGCGGCCGCGTGACGGCCTGCCACCAGGCCGGCCGAACGCACCCGCTGTGCCGCTGCGGCCGCGGCCACCCGGGCCCGGCCGTGCCGGGGCCATGCCTGGCCTGGCTCCGCCGCCGCCGGTACCGCCACGCGGGCCGCCGGGACCACCGCCAGGGCCGCCCCGGCCGCCGCCGGGCCGCGGGCCCGCACCAGGCGCGGCTGAGCCGCCGTAGCCACCGCCGCGCGGCCCGCCGGGACCGGCCGGACCCGACTGGCCGAAGCCGCGGCCGCCGCCCACTGGGCGGGGCGGCATGCTGCTGGGACTTGGCCGCGGGCCGCCAGGGCGCGGACCGCCAGGCCGGGCGAGGTCACCCGGTCCGGGCCGGCCCACAGGCCGCGGACCACCAGGACGCGGGCCGCCAGGCGCGGCAGTACCGGGCGCCGCCGGACCTGGCCCCGCCTGGGCAGCAGGCGCGGCTGGACGCGGCGTTGCGCCCATGCCGGTTGCCGTCGAGCTGAACGGGTTGTTGCCGGGACGCGGCCCTGGCCGCGGCGCGTGCCGCTGGCCTGGCGCGGCCGGCCGTGGGCCGGGCGCTGCCGGGCGCGGGCCAGGCTCTCCGCCAGCCCGCTGCGTCTCGGTCTGCGATGGCATGGTCTCGGCGGGCGGCACCTGCGGGCCCACGCTCTGGTCCTGCGGGAACGGCACCGTGATTGCCGGGCCGGGCCGCGCTGGCGCGCGCTCGGCCGGCGGCACGACAGGGGTCTGCGGCTCCGGGCTAGCCGTTACTACTGCACCGTTGGCAGCACCCGGCGCTGCTTCCGCCTTTTCTGTCGCGCCGGCTCTCGCGCCATTAGCCTCTGGCGCGGCGGCCTCTGCCAGGCCGGCGCGACCATTGGCAGCGCGCCGGCCGACGGCAGCCTTCTGCGCCGCACCGTCCGGTTTAGCCTGGCCAGCGAATGCTTCCTTGAGTCGTCGGACTACCGGCGCCTCGATCGTCGAGGACGCGGACCGAACAAACTCGCCCATCTCCTGGAGTTTGGCCATCACGGCCTTGCTCTCAACGCCGAACTCTTTCGCGAGTTCGTATACCCGAACCTTCGCCACTGCGCTCCCTCTACTCGGCCCGGAAAATACCGGACCTGCCAGCCGGCCGGGGCAGCGCGTGCTCCGTCCGGCGTCAGCTTGTGCTGTTCATCGCCGCATGCTCATCTGGCGCTCATTGCAGTCTCAGCCTTCTTCCTTCGGTGCCTCCGGCTGTCGGCACCGCAACTCCCGCATCCCGGCCAGGTCCGTTGGGGCTGGCTACTGGCCGGACGTTGGGCTCGCCGAGCCTGCTCGCAAGTATTCGGCGACCTTCCCGGCCGGCAGCGTAGCCGGCACGTGAAGGGCCCGCGCGAACGCCTTGCGGCGCTGGGCTCGTTCCAAGCATGCCAGGTGCGGGTGCATGTACGCACCTCGGCCAGGCAGCCGCGCCTCAGCGTCGGGCACGATCTCGTGCCCTGCCGCCACCACGCGGATCAGGTCGGTCTTGACCGCACGCTCCCCGCACCCAATGCAGGTCCGGATCGGCGCAACCGCTTCTAGCTTACAGGGCCGGCTGCTCATCCGGCGCGGCCTGGTCTTCGGGCTGTGCCCGGCCTTCGGCCGTGTCCGGCCTGATGTCGATTCGCCAGCCTGTCAGCCGGGCGGCAAGGCGGGCATTCTGCCCCTCCTTACCGATAGCCAGCGACAACTGGTAGTCCGGCACGATCACCTGAGCGACCCGGGCTTGCAGGTCCACCACGATGACCCGGGATACCCGCGCCGGTGAGAGCGCATGCGCGACAAACTGCGCCGGATCGGGTGAATAGTCGACAATATCGATCTTCTCTCCGTGCAGCTCGGTCATCACGTTCCGGACCCGGCTGCCCATCGGCCCGATGCATGCGCCCTTGGCGTTAACCCCAGGCTGATGCGAGATCACCGCGATCTTGCTGCGATGGCCTGCCTCGCGGGCTATCGCCGCGATCTCCACCGCGCCGGAAGCGATCTCCGGCACCTCCATCGCGAACAGCTTCTTGACCAGGTTGGGATGCGTCCGCGATAGCGTGACCGACGGCCCGCGGTAGCCCTTGCGGACGTGCAGCACATAGCACCGCAGCCGCTCGCCGTGCACGTACCGCTCTCCGGGCACCTGCTCGGTGGGCGGCAGGATCGCTTCCAGTTTCCCGAGATCGACCAGCACCGCGCGCGGATCCTTGCCCTGCTGGATCACGCCGGCAACCACGTCGCCCTCGCGCCCGGCGTACTCACCGAAGGTGAGCTCGTCCTCGGCGTCCCGCAGCCGCTGCAAGATAACCTGCCGCGCCGTCGTCGCCGCGATCCTCCCGAAACCCTCCGGGGTGTCGTCGTATTCCCGGCCGGGCTCGCCGTCCGCACCGGTTTGGATGGCCCAGACGGTCACGTGACCGCTGCTACGGTTTACCTCAACTCGCGCGGTCGCGGCCGCGCCCTCGCTCTTGTGATACGCGACAAGCAGCGCATCCTCAATCGCCTTGATCGCCAGGTCAAGCGAGATGTCTTTCTCGGCCTCCAGGCTCCGGAGGACGCTCAGGTCAATGTCCACCTAATCCTCCTGGTCTTCGGCGTCGAAGTGGCCGAACTCCACCTGTACCCGGCCGGGGCCGATCTCGGCGTAGCTGTATTCCCGGATGGCTCCGTTGCGGTCCAGCGTCACGCCCCTGTCGCTCGAGGCGACAATGCGGCCCTCGGCGATGGAGGCCCCGTTTCCGTTGTGATTCTCCGGTGCCTGATTCTGCAGTGTCTGATTCTGTAGTGTCTGATTCTGTAGGGGCGCGATGACGAGCCGTCCGATCGCGCGCCGCCAGTGCCTGGGCAGGGTGAGCGGCCGGTCAACGCCCGGCGAGGTCACCTCAAGGGTGTAGGGCAGTTCGCCCATCTCGGTCGCGGCGTCCAGCTTCAGCGACAGTTCACGGCTGGCCCGGGAGATATCGTCTAGGCTCACTCCGCCGTCGGCGTCGACGACGACGCGGAGTAGCCGGCGCCGCCCGGCTGCGGTTACCCGGATCCCTTCGAGGTCCATGTCCATCGCCTTGATCACCGGCTCAAGCAGCCGCTCGAGCCGCTGCAAGTCCGGTCCCGGGCTTGCCGGAGGGCGCGAAGTGTGACGGGAGCTACCGTGCATGGACGACCTCCTCGCCGCGACCTGTGCTGTTGTACGCGCTGCGACCTAGCCTAGCCGGGATGTTGCGCGCCCGGTCCGGGCACGTGGCATGCTGACCGTGCCAATCACGATGATCAGCGACCGCGCCGTCGGTCGCAACCGGCAGCCGAGGGGGAAGCAGTGCCCGCTGACCAGACGCGCCGGGCCCTGCTGGCGGCGGCTGGA
The DNA here is from genome assembly GCA_963787665.1 of uncultured Actinomycetota bacterium. GTDB lineage: Bacteria > Actinomycetota > Actinomycetes > Streptosporangiales > Streptosporangiaceae > JAJYUU01. The sequence continues at coordinate 78,701 of CAWBDZ010000009.1, read as the reverse complement.
CTCCCCTTGGTGCTCTCGGCCTGCAAGGGCGTGCAGGCTCTGGGCAGCCCGCCGCCACCGCCGGCCGAGATCCGGACGCTACGCGCCGCCATCGCCGCCGAAGAGCACCTGGTGAGCAGCTACCTGGCGGCGACCCAGCTGGGCAGCGGGTCCGCCCGCCAGGTTGCCCCGCTGGAGGCAGTGCTCGCCGAGCACCGGCAGCACCTCGCCCAGCTCAAGTCGCGGCTCATCGAAACTCCAGCGCAGGCCTCTGCAGCAGCTTCCGGGGTGCACCGCAGCAGAGCAGCGGCTGGCGCGCCGAGCATCGGCCAGCTTGAACAAGCTGAGGCGGCCGCGTCCGACCGGCTCATCGGCGAGCTGGCCGGGCTGCCCCCGTCGCTGGCCCAGTTGTTCGCCAGCATCGCGGCGTCCGAGGCGACTCATGTGCCGCTGCTCCGCTCCGCCGGACGGCACGGATGAGCAGCTCACACCAGGTCGTGGCGGCCCTGCAGGCCGCGCTGGCCGCCGAGGAGGCCGCCAGCTACGGCTACGGCGTGGTGGGCGCGCACCTAGCCGGCCGGCAACAACAGGCCGCCCGGGCTGACTGGATCGCGCACCAGCTGGCGAGGGATCAGCTCATTGCGATGATCAGCAAACGGGGCGCGCTGCCGGTCCCGTCGGCCGTCGCTTACGCGCTGCCAGCGCCCGTGCAATCCGCCAGGCAGGCACGCGCGCTTGCGGTCACCCTGGAGGAGCGGGTCACCGGCACTTACATCGCGCTGGTTGCTGTCAATGACGTCAGCCTCCGCGACTATGGCGCACGGGAGGCCAGGCGCGCCGCATTGCGCGCGGTGGCGTGGCGCGGGTCCACGCAGGCCTTTCCTGGCCTGCGTGCCAGCAGCCTGGGCTAAGCGGGCCCTGCCAGCACGTGCTCGATCAGGGCGGCAGCGCCGGCCAGGTCCTCGCTTAAGGCAATGCTTTCTGCCCAGGACCACCAGAACCACCACCGGCCGTCCTTGCCGCGGCCCGTATAAACGTCTTCCGCGAGCGCCGACGCCGACGGGTTCACGACGTGCAGACTCGGCACCCGTCCCGGTGGCGTCATCAGCCGGGTACGCAGGCCATGATCGGCCAGGATTGCCGCGAGTCCCTCCAGCCGGGCCAGATTGGCCTGCCAGCTGTCCGGAACGCGCACCGTGACTGACTGTGTGTCCATTGTCTTTCGTAACCCCCGGTAACTGCGACACAGCATAGAGCAAACAGACCGCTCAAGAATGCCTCGATTGGCGGCAGATCTGCAACGTGCATGCGGAAATTGGCGGCAGATTCGCCAGAAGTAGCGCTGCTAAGGCTGCGCGGGACTGGACGGAACGGCTAGAGTCCCGCCACACTGAGCTTTCATGCAGTCGATTGCAGTGCACTCAAATTGCACCGCACCCGTTGCACAGCACCCGTTGCACCGGCACTCGAGTACCTCGCTCGATGCACCGCACTCCATAGCAGAATTGCGCCGCGCCCCGGCCTAGCCGCGCGGGAGGTGACGACTTGGCAGGCAACCAGAGCCCAACCGTGCGGCGACGCCGCCTCGCACTCGAACTCCGGCGGCTACGTGAAGCAGCGCGGCTAACCTGCGAGGAGGTGGCCGAGCAGCTTGAATGCTCGGCCTCCAAGATCAGCCGGGTAGAGACCGGCCGGGTGTCGGTGTCCCCTCGGGATGTCCGTGACATGCTCGAGATCTACGGCGCGCCGGAAGAGCAGCGCGAAAGCCTGGTACAGCTGGCCCGGGAGTCCCGGCAAAAAGGCTGGTGGCATGCCTACGGCGACAGCGTGCAGCCGCATTTCGCCACCTACCTGGGGCTGGAGACCGCGGCCTCGCAGATCCGGATTTACGAAGTCAACATGATCCCCGCCTTACTGCAGACCGAGGAGTATGCCCGCACCGTCATCAGCGCCGGCATGGCGAATAGCCCGCGGTCGGACATCGAGCGCAGGGTGGCCCTGGGAATGGAGCGGCAGCGGCTGACCAAGAGCAGCCCGCCGACGGTGTGGACGGTGCTGGACGAGGCGGCGCTGCGCCGTCAGGTCGGCGGGCCTGAGGTCATGCGCGCGCAGCTAGAGTACCTTCGCGAGCTGGCCGGACTGCGTAACGTGTCGTTGCAGGTGATCCCGTTCGGCGGCGGCGCTCACCCGGGCATGGGCAGGCCGCTTGTGATCCTCGTTTTCGGCGAGAGCGTCGATCCCGACGTGGTCTACCTCGAGCACCTGACCAGCGCGTTGTGGGTCGAGGACGTCCATCAGGTCGATCGCTACAACGTGCTGTTCAACCACCTGCAGGCGTCGGCGCTATCCTTCGACGACTCCAATGCCCTGATCGACTCAGTGCTGAAAGACATGTAGCCAGGTCACGGCGAGCGCAGCAGGGCAGGCAGCGGCTCGGCGTGCAGTACGGTCAGCCGCGAGACGCCGCGGGTCAGGGCCACGTAGAGCCGGTTCAGCCCGCGCGCCTCGGCCCGCGCGATCTGGGCCGGCTCATACACGATGACCTGGTCGAATTCCAGGCCCTTCGCCAGCGTGACCGGCACCAGGGTGATCAGGTCGCCTGCCGCAGCCCCGGCCAGCACGGCATGCGGCACGGCAGCCGCACGTAGCGCGGAGGCGATAGCCGGCACCTGCTCGTCAGCGGCGATCACAGCCGCTGATCCTGCGTTCAGCAGCGCATCGGTGCAGGCGGCCGCCAGCGCCTGGCCGAGCGCGGCCGGCTCGTGCTGGCGAACCAGCAGCGCGCTAGGGTCCTGCCGCACCGAGGACGCCGCGGTTAGCTCCGGCGCGATGCGGCTGAGCAGCCTGCTGGCGAAGTCCAGTATCTGCCGAGGCACCCGGTAGCCAGTGTCGAGAACCCGCAGCTCGGCGTCTGGTTTACCGAGGTGACCGAGCAGCTGCGGCCAGCTATGGGCAGCCCAGGGCGTCGTTCCCTGCGCGATGTCGCCAAGGACGGTCGCCGAGCCGGTGGCGCAGCGCCTGCCGATTGCGCGGCACTGCATCGGCGACAGGTCCTGGGCCTCGTCCACGACGATGTGCGCCAGGCTCGGCGTCCGCTCGATCAGGTCGGCCGCCTCGTCGACGAGCACGGCGTCGGCTGCGCTCCAGCGGGCCGAGCCTGGCCCCCGCGGCGGTGCCGGCCAGCGGATCGCGGCCTGCTCGGCCGCGTCGAGTATGCCGTCGGCCGCGCGGGCGAGCAACTCCGGGTCAGCCAGCAGCCGGAAGACAAGCCGGATCGGGTCGGCCTTCGGCCACATCTGATCCACGGCCGCTTGTACCGGCCGGGACCGCCGGACTGCCTCGTGCGTGCGGTCGTCGCAGGTTTCCCCGGCCGCTTCCATCCGGGTGAGGATGACGTGCGCGATCCGGTGCGAGAAGAGGCCCCGGCCGGTCCCGTAGCGCGCGCCCCTGGCCCGTAGCTCGGCCGCCAGTTCGGCAAGCTCATAGGCGGGCACTCGCCAGCGGCGTGATCCCCTCGCCAGCATGAGCGCGTCCACAGGCTGAGCGACTCGCTCCCAGAGCGCATTGCTGAGCACGGCCGCCATTCGCGCGTCGCCTTTGACCTGGGCGGCCGCGTCGGATTCGGTGCCGCGCACCGGGACCGCGCGGGTCAGTTCAGCCACCGACAGCTGGGTGACGCCCAGCTCGCCGAGGGCAGGCAGGACGTTCTCGATGTAGGCAAGGAAGGCCTTGTTCGGGCCGAGCACGAGCACGCCGCCGCGGCCGAGGCGCTGCGCGTAGGCATAGAGCAGGTACGCCACCCGGTGCAGGCCGACGGCTGTTTTCCCGGTGCCCGGCGCGCCCTGCACGCAGACTGTCTCCTCGACGCTAGCCCGCACGATGTCGTCCTGATCCGGCTGGATCGTGGCGACGATGTCACGCATCGGCCCGGACCGCGGCCGCTCGATCTCGTCGATCAGAATCCGGCTAGGCCCAGCAGGCGCCAGCTGATCGAGCTGCTCGTCCTCGAACGCGGTCAGCTCGCCGCCGGAGAAGCCGAACCTGCGGCGCCGGTCCAGGCCCATGGGCTCGGCCTGGCTGGCCCGGTAGAACGGCCGCGACACTGGAGCCCGCCAGTCGATAACGACCGGCGTCCCGTGCGGGTCGTGCACGTGCCGCCTGCCGACATGGAAATGTTCGACGGCATCCCCGGGGCCGGGCACACCGTCCGCGTCGGCCGCCGGGCCGCCGAGTGCGCCCGGCTGATAGTCGAGCCGGCCGAAGAACAGCGGCGTGTCCGGGAGGTCGCGCAGCGCCTCAGCGCGCCGGTACAAGTCGGCCTTCAGGTACTCCTCCGACACCGGGTCGCCGCCCATGGCCCGCAGCGAGAGAACATCCGCGCGCATCAGCTCAAGGAACTCGCGTGACCGCCGCAGATGCTCCCGCTCGGCCACGAGCACCTCGTCCGCGCGAAGCTCAGGGCTGGCCGACGGCATGGCTCATCTCCTCGGTTACCAAGAGTGGCTGGCACAAGGGCACAGGATCTTAGCACCGCCGACCCGCGTCGGCAGCTGAGTTACCAGTCCCAGCGGAAGCCCACCACTGCCCGGTCGACCGAGCGCAGATAGCGCTGCGCGGCGTACTGGCTGTCCAGCGTGACTTCCTGCTGACGCAGCACCTCGCCCTCGACACCGTCCCAGGTCGCCCACCACACATCGGCGGGCAGATGGTCAGGGTGGAACTCCACCCGCATGTCGAAGTTCTCCATGTGCCAGAGCACGCCGCGACGGTATTCGCGCTCGCTCGGATCGGTCAGATCGCCAGGCAGCCGGTAGGTCGTCCAGTACTCCAGCGTGGTCGTCTCGCCGAGGGCCAGCGTGCTGGCCAGCAGGATGTCAGTCACGAAGACACCAGGCCGCAGCTGCTGGAGCTCGCCGGACAACCCACTGCAACCGCGGCTGACCTCGACCGTCAGGGCGCTGGTGTCGTACAAGAACGGGATGCTGTCGACGTTGGCCGCGATCGCTTCGATCACCTGGATGGTGCGAGTGCGCTCGAGCCGGCCGTCAGCACCGACGAGTACCAGATCGTGCAGCGAGAGGCTCTGATACCGGGGCGGACCGAGCACCCTGGAAACATGCTCCTCCGCCTGCGGCGGGATCGCGTGGCTGCCGGCCAGCACGCTGATCATCCCGGTGCCGTCCCAGAGCCGCCACAGCCGGTGTGCCTCGTGGTCGCCGAACTCGAAAGCCGCGATGAATAGCGTCAGCGCCGGCCGGCTCAGCATCCGGCCCGACAGCGCCCGGGACACGGTGTCCTTGATCTGCAGCGGCCGGAGCGGGGCGTCGGTGGGAGCCTTCGATCGCAGGTAGCCCGTGAGCACCTCGGCGACAGCCAGCTGGTTGATCGAGCCGGTCCTGGCCCGGACCACGTGGCGTTCCCAGGCCTGCCGGTAGTCGCCCGGCTTCAGCAGTAGCTGCTGCAGGTACGCGGACGCTGCCTGCCTGCCCGGCGCGGACGCTGCCTGCCTGCCGGACGCGGCACCCTGCCCGCCTGGTGGGTTTGCGGAATTGCCAGGTGAGCTCGGCGAATCGCGCGCCTCGGTCACAATCCCCCCTGGTCCAAGCCGGGGACAAAGCACTAACAGTTCCCGCTCGGGACAATGGTGTGATTTCTCACTCTATAACTTGGGCGCGCAACCCCGGCAAGACCGCAGCAAGCCGTTTAGCTGTGTGATTCGAGAAAGGTGTCAGAACAGCACCGACATGAACGTGGCGACCTGGCCGAAGCCGACTCGCTTATACGCCGCGCGGGCCGGGACGTTGTACTCATTCACATACAGGCTCACGACCGGAGCGATTCCCAGTGCCGCCTGCACGACGGCGGCCATGCCCGCCGCCGCATGGCCGCGGCCGCGCGCCTCCGGCGGGACCCACACGCCCTGCACCTGGCACGCGTGCGGGGTGACCGCACCGAGCTCGGCCTTGAACAGCACAGTGCCGTCGTCTTCGATCCGGGCGAACGAGCGCCCGGCACCAATAAGGTCAGCCATCCTGGCCCGGTAGGCTGCACCGCCGTCGGCGCCGATCGGGGACACCCCGACTTCCTCGGTGAACATCGCGATGCAGGACGGCAGCAGCACGTCGAGCTCCCGCGGGCGGACGATCCGGACTCGCGGGTCTGGTGCTACCAGGCCGGGACCGGAGATGGCCAGCACAGGCTGCACCGGCCGGACGTCTCTCGGCCGCCCCCAGGACGGCTCCAGCAGCGACCACAGCTGGCCGACCGCCTCAGCGGGCCCGACGATCGACGAGCACCGGCGCCCCTGCAGCCGCGCCTTGGCGGCGAAGGCGGCGATTGCGTCGGGGGTTGCCTCCACCGGCACGAGGTTCGCGCCCGAATAGCACAGCGATGTAAGTTGCCCGCCCTCGCAGTAACCCCAGACTTGACCGCCCAGCCTGGACGGGTCCAGGCCAGAGGACCTGATGCGGGCGCTCACGAAGACATTCGCGACCGCGTCGCGATCGCAGAGGGCGAGCACCTCATCGCGATCGTGGGCAGTCAGGAGCCGCAGCGACGCCGAACGCCAGGGCTTGGTGCGCAGCACTCTTCCAGAGTAACGGCTTCTATCCGGGTGGCTACGCCTTAGGCGGTGGCAGGGCCCTGCAGGTTGCGCTGACCACACCGGGGCGGTCAGGTAGCGAGCCGTCAGCCAGGTAGCGGTTCAGGTAGCCGTTCACGCACTGATTGGGCGGGTCAGAGAGCGACTGCCCGTGGTTCCCGCTGCCTTCCACGGCCACCAGCCTGGAGGTGGGCAGCAGCCGCCGGACTACCACGGCCCCCTGATATGGCGTCGCCGCGTCCAACGTCCCCTGCAGCAGCAGGATTGGCGGCAGCCCGGCCGCGCCGATCTTCTCCGGCTTCGCCGGGCCCCGCACCGGCCAGAACGCGCAAGCAGCATTGAACCAGGCGTTGGCCCACGTTTCATACGGTGCCTTCGCGCTCACCCTCCTGGTATCTGAGTTCCAGAACGCCCAGCTCCGGGGCCACGTCACGTCCGCACACTCGACCGCCGTATACACCGCGAACTCGTTCTCGTTCTGCTGGCCGAACTGGCTGTACAGCGAGACCAGACTGGCGGTCTGGCCGCCGTGGACGTAGCTAGCTAGGGCGGCGGCCAAATACGGCTGGAAGGAATCGTAATAACCGCCGAATAGCAGCGTGTCGCTCAGCTCGTCCGGGCCGATCAGCGGGCTGCCATTCGAAGTGATCGGGTGCCTGGCTAGTTTGGCCATCGTCGCGTTAACGATGGCGTAAACCTGCTGCTCGGTAGCGCCGAGCTGGAACGATGCGTGGTTGGCGGCGATCCACTGGAAGAACGACTGCATCCGGGCCTGGAAGGCATAATCCTGGCTGATGTTGTCGGCGTACCACACGCCGTCGGGGTTAATGACGCTATCCAGCACCATCCGGCGGACCCGGTGCGGGAACAGCGTCGCGTACACCTGGCCCAGGTATGTGCCGTAGGACGCGCCGTAGTAGCTGATCCGCTGCTGCCCGAGCGCCGCCCGGATCGAGTCCATGTCCCGGGCGAGGTCCGCACTGGTCATGTTCGGCAGTAGCCAGCCGTATCTGCGCTCGCAATCGGCCGCGTACTGCTTCGCGTGGTCGACAAGCACCTGCTCGGCGGGCTGGCTGGGCGGCACGTAGTTCGGCCGCGGTTTGCTGAAGAAAGACGGATCACAATGCAACGCGGGAACTGACGCGCCGACGCCGCGGGTGTCAAAGCCGACGATGTCGTATTCGGCAGCCACGCTAGGCGCGAGTCCGGCCGCCACGTCGGCCGCGTACGACAGTCCGGGGGCGCCCGGACCGCCCGGATTCACCAGCAGCGCGCCCTGCTGCTGGCTGCTCGGCGCGGTAGCGGGCACCTCCGACAGCGCCAGAGTGATCTTGCGGCCGCCAGGATTGCTGTAGTTCAGCGGCACTTGCAGGCTCGCGCACCGCAGCCGGCCCGCAGTTGGCGCGCCACCGGCCGCACTCGGGCACGGATGCCAACGCAACGTCGACGAGGCCGGGCCAGTCGACCCTGCGGCTGGCGATCCTGCGGCTGGCGATCCTGTGCTTGAGGACGCGGGCGACGAACAGCCCGCGCTGACAGCTGCCAGCACAGCCACGGCAGCCAGGCCGCCAACAGAGGGCCCTAGCGACGGCGATCTCTTCATTACGCCAATCTTGGCAGAGGCCGTCTGCCGTTACCCTTCGGCCGGCGCGGCGGCCGCAGCCAGCTTCATCGCTTCCTCGATGAGCGTCTCCACGATCTGGGACTCGGGCACGGTCTTGATGACCTCGCCGCGGACGAAGATCTGGCCCTTGCCGTTGCCGGATGCCACACCCAGGTCGGCTTCCCTGGCCTCACCGGGCCCGTTCACCACGCATCCCATGACTGCGACCCGCAGCGGCACGTCCAGCCCGTCCAGGGCTGCCGTTACCTCATCAGCCAGGGTGTAGACGTCAACCTGGGCCCGGCCGCAGGACGGGCAGGAGACGATCTCCAGGCCGCGCTGACGCAGGCCGAGCGATTCCAGGATCGCGATGCCCACCTTCACTTCCTCGACCGGCGGCGCGGACAGCGACACCCGGATGGTGTCGCCGATGCCCTCCGCCAGCAGGGCACCGAACGCGACTGCCGATTTGACCGTCCCCTGGAAGGCGGGTCCGGCCTCGGTGACGCCCAGGTGCAGCGGGTAGTCACAACGCTCGGCCAGCAGCCGGTAGGCGTTGATCATGACCACCGGGTCGTGGTGCTTGACCGAGATCTTGATGTCGGTGAACCCGTGCTCTTCGAACAGCGAGCACTCCCACAGCGCCGACTCCACGAGCGCCTCGGGCGTTGCCTTGCCGTGCTTGGCCAGCAGCCGCTTGTCCAGCGAGCCGGCGTTGACGCCGATCCTGATTGGCACCCCGGCGGCGGAGGCGGCCTTGGCGATCTCGCCAACCTTGTCGTCGAAGGTCTTGATGTTGCCGGGGTTAACCCGGACGGCCGCGCACCCGGCGTCGATCGCGGCGAATACGTACTTGGGCTGGAAGTGGATATCGGCAATGACCGGAATTTGCGACTTACGGGCGATCTCCGGCAGCGCATCCGCGTCGTCCTGGGAGGGAACGGCGACCCTGACAATTTCACAGCCTGTCGCCGTCAACTCTGCGATCTGCTGAAGCGTCGAATTCACGTCCGCGGTCAGCGTCGTGGTCATCGACTGAACGGAGACGGGCGCGCCGCCGCCGACCGGCACGGCGTGCTTACCGTGCCCGACGACGATCTGGCGCGACTGCCGGCGGGCCGCGAGCGGCTCCGGCGGCAGCTGCGGAATGCCTAGGTCTACTGTCATATCGCGATCTCGCCTTACACCTGGATGTGAACGGGATTGAGGATATCGGCAGCAATCAGCAACGTGCCTAGCCCTACCAGCACTGCGAACACGAGCAGGCTGGCGGGCACCAGTCGCTGAATGTCGACCGGGCCAGGATCTGGCCTGCCGCGCAGCCGGGCGAACCAGGCCCGGATGCGCTCAAAAATAACCACGGCTAGGTGGCCGCCATCGAGCGGCAGCAACGGCAGCAGGTTGAACGCCCCCACGAAGATGTTCAGCGAGGCGATCAGGAGGAGGATCACCGACGCCTTCGCCTGCCAGGGCAGGCTGGCCTGGACCACGTCGCCGGTCACCTGGCCAACCCCGTAAACGCTGCTCACCTGGCCGGCTGCGGTACTTGACCGGTTCTTGGCGAACAGATCGGGCAATGCGGCCGGGAGCTTGGCGATTGCCGACGCTGAGGAGCTCAGCGTATTGGCGAACTCGTCGCCGGCGAACTTGATCGAGCCGAGCACGCCGAGGCGCTGATAGAGCACCGCAGGCTCTACGCCGAGGTACGGCGCGGCCCTTTTCGGGATCGCCTTCGGCGTGATGCGCACGGTGACGTCATGGCCGCCGCGCTGGACCACCATCGGGATGGTCACGCCCGCCTTCTGGCCTTTGAGCACGGTGTGCAGCTCGTTCCAGGTTCTGACAGGCTTCCCGTCTACCGAGACGATCTTGTCGTTGGGCCTGAGTCCCGCCCGCTCGGCGGGCGACTTGCCGAGGTTATGCCCGGCGCACGGGTTATTGCTGTTCAGCGCCGAGACGCTGGCAGGCACGCACGCCGCCACCGAGGTGATGACGGTGCCGTTGTCGTTCGACTGGCCGATCCCGATGGCCAGGATGAACAGCAGGAACAAGGCCAGTACGAAGTGCATGAAGGACCCGGCCGCCAGCACGATGATCCGCTGCCAGCCTGGCTGGTTGCGGAATGACCGCGGCTCGTCGGCAACGTCCACTTCTTCGATGGATGTCATCCCTGTGATCTTGACGAAGCCGCCGAACGGGAGCGCCTTGATGCCGTACTCGGTCTCGCCGCGGACGGTCGACCACAGCGTCTGGCCGAACCCGACGAAAAACTGCGTCACCCGCATGCCGAATTTCTTGGCGGTCAGGAAGTGTCCGAGCTCGTGCAGCATGACCGAGCCCAGCAGGGCTACCACGAAGATCACGATGCCCAGAACAAATGCCAGGTGCGCGCGGGCGAGCAGCAGGATCGCCGCCACTATGACGAGTAGCAGGAGCCAGAAGCGGGCACGGCTCATGTCCCGGTTTCGCCCCATTAGGCGGTCTCTCCTCGGCCGGTGCCCATCAGTGCTTCCCCGTCAGCTCGCGTGCCCGGTCCCTTGCCCAGCGATCCGCCGCAAGAATGTCTACAAGCTGCACGGCCTTGCCGACCGGGTGGTCATGCTCCGAGACTACCTGGGCCACGGTGTTCACGATTCCGGCGAAGGGGATCTGCCCCGACAAGAAGGCGGCGACGCACTCCTCGTTGGCCGCGTTATAGACGGCGGGCACCGTGCCGCCCGCCGCGCCTGCCTGCCTGGCCAGCGGAACTGCCGGGAAGGCATCCTCGTCGAGCGGCTCAAAGGTCCAGGTGTGTGAAAGCGACCAGTCCACCGCCGGGGCCGCGTCCGGCACCCGGTCCGGCCAGCCCAGCGCCAGTGCGATGGGGATCCGCATGTCCGGCGGGCTGGCCTGCGCGAGAGTGGAACCGTCGGTGAACTCGACCATCGAGTGCACGACTGACTGGCGGTGCACTACCACCTCGATCCGGTCGAAGCCGATGCCGAACAGCAGTTGCGCCTCGATGAGCTCGAGGCCCTTGTTCACCAGGGTGGCGCTGTTGACGGTGATGACCGGCCCCATGTTCCAGGTCGGGTGCGCGAGCGCCTGTTCCGGGGTGGCGTCCGCGATCTCATCCCGCTTGCGGTGCAAGAACGGGCCACCGCTCGCGGTCAGCACCAGGCGCCTCACCTCGCCGGATCGGCCGCCCCGCAGGCACTGAGCAATGGCCGAATGCTCGGAATCGACAGGCACGATCTGGCCGGGCGCCGCTAGGCCGGACACCAGCGGCCCGCCCATGATCAGCGACTCCTTGTTGGCTAGCGCGAGGATCCGGCCGGCTTCGAGCGCGGCCAGCGTCGCCGACAGGCCTACCGCGCCGGTCACCGCGTTGAGCACGACGTCGCACGGCCGCCCGGCAAGTTCGGCAATAGCCTCGGGGCCTGCCGTTACCTCGGGAAGCTTCCGGCGGGCGCCATCTGCTGAGCCAAGCCCGGCCAGTGCGGCCCGCAACTGCGGCACCGCATCCTTGCGGGCAACCGCGACGACCGGCGCGCCAAGGTCGAGCGCCTGCCGGGCCAGTAGCTCAGGGTTGCTCCCGCCGGCCGCGATCCCGGCCAGCCGGAACCTGGCCGTATTCCGGCTGATGATGTCGGCGGCCTGGGTGCCGATCGAGCCTGTCGAGCCAAGCAGGATGATGTCGCGGCATGCGCCGGCCGGGGTCGCTGAGTTCACCGGCCCATTGTCCCCTGTCGCTTGGCAGTCGCACCCGGTGAGTACCGTGAGATCCGTGAGCCCCCAATCCAGTGCTCCGGTCGCACCAGCGCAGCAGCCGGACTGGCCTGACCCGGAGCGAGTCGAGGAAGTCGCCAGACAGCTGGCCGCCCTGCCACCGCTGGTGTTCGCCGGTGAATGCGACCTGCTGCGGCAGCGGCTGGCTGCGGTCACCCGCGGCGAAGCCTTCGTGCTGCAAGGCGGCGACTGCGCCGAAACGTTCGCTGGCGCCACCGCGGACGCGGTTCGGGCCAAGCTGCAAACGATCCTGCAGATGGCAGTGGTGCTCACCTACGGCGCCTCCGTTCCCATCATCAAGATCGGCAGGCTCGCCGGGCAGTTCGCGAAGCCGCGGTCCCGGCCGACGGAGGTGCGTGACGGCGTCGAGCTGCCGGCCTACCGGGGCGACGCCATCAACGGCTTCGAGTTCACCGCGCAGGCGCGCGCGCACGACCCGGACCGGATGCTGCTCGCGTACCATTGCTCGGCCGTCACGCTGAACCTGTGCCGGGCGTTCGCCACCGGCGGGTACGCCGACCTCCATCAGGTACACGCCTGGAACCAGGACTTCGTCCGCCGCAGTCCGTCCGGTCAGCGCTACGAGCGGCTGGCGAGCGACATCGACCGGGCGCTGTCGTTCATGCGGGCCTGCGGCGCCGATCCGGACGAGCTACGGACAGTGGAGTTCTACGCCAGCCACGAGGCCCTGCTGCTGCCTTACGAGCGCGCCCTCACCAGGATCGACTCCCGGACCGGGGACTACTACGACTTGTCCGCCCACTTCCTGTGGATCGGCGAGCGGACCAGGGCGGTCGACGGAGCGCACGTGGAGTTCGCCGCCGGGATCCGCAATCCGATCGGGGTGAAGATCGGGCCCGACGCCACTTCGGACGGCCTGCGAGCGCTGATCCGGAAGCTGAGCCCGGCTGGCGAGCCCGGCCGGCTATCCCTGATTACCAGACTCGGAGCCGGGTCGATCCGCACCCTGCTGCCGCCGCTGGTGAAGGCCGTGGAGGCCGAAGGGATCCCGGTAGCGTGGATCTGCGACCCGATGCACGGCAACACTTTCGAGGCCCCGAGCGGCCACAAGACCCGCCGGCTCGTGGATGTGCTGGACGAGGTCGAGGGCTTCTTCGAAGTGCACCGGAGCCTGCAGACTCACCCAGGCGGCATTCACATCGAGTTCACCGGCGACAACGTGACCGAATGCGTCGGCGGCAGCCACGAGGTCATTGCCGCTGACCTGCATCAGCGGTACGAGACTGCCTGCGATCCGCGGCTGAACCGGAGCCAGGCGCTGGACCTGGCCTTCACCGTGGCCGAGAATTACCGCACCCGGCCGGACTAGGACTGTTAACCCGGTCGGCTAAAACCGGCCGGCTAACCCGGCCGGTCGCGGTCCTGCCAGGTGCAGACGCACACCTCGTTGCCCTCGGCATCGGCCAGCACCCAGAACGCCCTGGCCTCTTTGTCGTCGACCAGTGTGCCGCCTGCCGCCAGCGCGGCCTTGATCCGGGGCTCAGCTTCCTCATGCGAAACAGTGATGTCGAGATGGATGCGGTTGCGTTGCGGCCGTGGCGCGTCCATCTGCTGGAACCAGACGCTGGGCAGTTGGCCAGCCGGGTCGACGATCGCGTCGCCAGACTCGCCCGCGCCAGGCTCGCCTGGGCCAGGCTCGTCGGCGTAGCCAAGCACGGCCTTCCAGAACGGCATGATCGACGCGATGTCGAGCGCATCGATCGCTATCTCGAGCATCTGAACCGGGCGCGAATACCTGCTGCTCACCGGCGCGCCGATGGCGAGGCCGAGTGCGTTCAACGCGGCCGCGATCGCGGCCGCGAGTTCGGTGTCCCGGCTCGTGGCCATGTCCTGCGTCCGGTCGCGCAAGGACAACTCCACGCGGTCGGGTCGCAGGTCGACGTGCAGGTGCCCGTCGGCCAGTTCGCCGCAGGCTCGCGCGGCGGCCGCGGCCACTACGACCGCCTGCTGCAACGACGCGACGGGCACGGATGCGGCCAGGTTTCCAAGCAGGTAGCGCCAGCCGATCGAGTCAACAGCCGCTGACGCATCGGTCCGCGACACCGGCCGATCCGCGGAGTGCTCGTCTCCGGCCGCGGTCATCGGCTCGCGGCAGCGTCGGCGGCCTCGCCGTCAGCGGTGAAATTCCTGGCCGGCTCCCAGTCCGGCCGCAGTGGCATGCCGGAGCGGCCGTTCTCGCCGAGTTTGACTCCGAGGATCTGGTGCAGCTGGATCTGGTTGCGCTCGAAGCCCAGCCGCGAACCGGCCATATACAGCCGCCAGACGCGTGCCGTTCCCTCGCCGACCTCGGCGACCGCCTCGTCCCAGTGCTTGTCAAGATTCGCGCACCACGCGGTGAGCGTCTTGGCGTAGTGCTCGCGCAGGTTTTCCTGGTGCCGGACCTCGAAGCCGCTGTCGTGCATGAGGGACATCAGGTAACCGGGACCCTCAAGCTCCCCGTCGGGGAACACGTACCGGTAGATGAATCCGTCGGTCACGCGAGCCGGGCCGGTGTTGTCGGGCCTGGTGATGCAGTGGTTAAGCAGACGTCCTTCCGGCTGCAGCTTGTCATACAGAAAGCCGAAGTAGCCCGCCAGCTGCGCCTTGCCGATGTGCTCAGTCAGCCCGATGGAGCTGACTGCGTCGAATCCGGTCTCGGCGACCTCTCGATAGTCGAGGTGGCGGACTTCGGCGAGGTCGGACAGACCCCGTTCCTTAATCGCGCGCTGGGCCCACTCAGCCTGCTCCGCCGACAGCGTGACCCCGAGCGCCTTGACGCCGTACTCACGGGCCGCATGCATGACCATGCCGCCCCAGCCGCAGCCGACATCCAGCAACCGCATCCCCGGCTGCAGCGCCAGTTTGCGCGCCACCAGGTCGAACTTGGTTGCCTGGGCCTGCTCGAGGGTGGCGTCTTCGGTCGGGTAACAGGCGCAGGTGTAGGCCATGGACGGCCCGAGCACCCACTCGTAGAAGGCGTTGGACACGTCGTAGTGGTGCGAGATCGCGCTGGCGTCACGCTGCTTGGAGTGCCTGCGTCCGGCGAGCCAGCGGGTGTTGACCCTGACCTCCTGCGGCGGCGGCGGGATCCGGGGCACCAGGACCTTAGGCCCGCCAAGGCTCGCGGAGGAGCCTGAGACGCTCGGTCAGGCCGGTGCGAATCTCCTGGGCGTGCGCCATCCGGGCGAGCGCCGAGTACATGTCGCCGACCACGTCGAGGTGACCGGATACGTATGCGCGCGCCAGGCCCAGGGCGCCAGGCGCCTGAGCGAGATACGACACGGCAGTCGGAGACTTCACCTTGATCTTGATCGGAGAGCCGGCAGCCCCGGCGGAGCTCCCGTCGAATGCCTCGAACTCGACTGGGGCATCCGGACCCGCGACCCGCTCGAATACCTCGGCCAGTGCCATCTGTGACCTCACCTTCCCGTGCGTCAGACCCCGCGGACGCACTTGTCATACAGTCCGGCGAGCCGGCCTTGCGGATCGTAAGTCCGCTTCAGTTCGGCATATTCCGCGCCGTTGTACCGCTGCCAGAACTCGTCCTCAGGGTAGAACGAGGTCGAATATAGGCCCTTCTGCCCGCCGAGCTCGGTCACCTTGTCTTCGATCCGGCGATTGAAGTGCCCGTCCGACGCACCAGTAGGCAGCGGGACCGTTCCCCAGAAGCCGAAGTTCACATAGACCTGGCCCGGCCGCATCGGGTACAGCGGCCAGGTCCGCTCGCCGCGCAGTCGCAGCGGGCACATCCAGACCGGGCTCATGCCGACCTCAGTCAGGAAGTACCGCAGGAACGTCGCCGATTGCTCGACCGGGATCTCCACGTCCTGGATCACTGCCTCGGTGGCCGGCTTGCCCAAGCGCGCGTCAAGCATGCTCGTCAGCTCGCTGCGCCGGTACAGGGCGACCAGCTTGCGATAGACGTCGGACCGCCGGTACCGGCGCGGCCACATACGCCGGATCACCGGCCGTTGCACCCCGAACGGCCGTGAGCACCAGAACCAGTCGGTATCCCACCGCCACAGGTAGTCGCTGATGGTGAGGAAGTCCTCCCTAGGTCCGCGGATCGATTGGTAGTAGATCCGTTCCCTGGTGTAGTCGCTGCGCCACGGAGCCACGTCGCTGAACGCGCCGACAGTGAGATACAACTCCTCCAGGCTGAAGGCGGTGCCGTCGATAAAGTCGGCCTGGTGGCCCTGATAGCTGCCCGCAGCGGCTATCTCTGCAACGGCCTGCATGCACTCAGCCGGGTCGGTGAACCTGAAGTGGCGCAGGTGCACGTACGGCTTTACGGGCTCCAGCTCGATAGTGAGCGACAGGGCGTAGCCGAGGGTGCCGTAGGAGTTCGGAAAGCCACGGAACAGCGCGGCGTGCTCATTGTCCGGCGTGGCGGTGACGACCCGGCCATCGCCGGTCAGTATTTCCATCACCAGCACGGACTCGTGCGGCATGCCGTTGCGCAGCGAGCTGGACTCGATGCCGAGGCCCGACACTGCCCCGCCCAGGGTGATCGTCTTGAGCTGTGGTACCACCAATGGCATCAACCCGTGCCGGAGGGTAACAGCGACCAGGTCCTCGTAGGTGGTCATACCGCCCACGACCGCCGTCCTTGCCTGTGGATGCACTGACAAGACGTGGCCGAACTCGGCAACGTCAAGTGCGCTGCCACGGAGACCGTCGCGGAACCGGAACAAGTTGGAAGTCTTTTTGGCGAGCCGGATCGGGCTGCCGGCCGGAATCGCGGCGTATGCCCCCTCGATGGCGGCCACCGCGGCACGGTGCTGCTCCAAAGCCGGGCCGTTCGATTGGCGCTTTGTCGTGATCTGAGTCACACAGTCTCCCTCACGTTCGCCGCGGCCCGCTAACCATCGGACAATGCCTTAAGGAGGGCATCATGGGGAAGCTTTACCCGGAATTGGACCAACGGCTCAGGAAGTTTATCGCCAGGCAGCCTGTTTTCTTCGTGGCCACCGCTCCCTGCCTCACCGGCGAAGGCGACGGCGGGCATGTCAACGTCTCGCCGAAGGGCCTCCAGGACACCTTCGCGATACTCGGGCCGACGACCGTCGCTTACCTCGACCTGACCGGCAGCGGCGCCGAAACGATAGCCCACCTGCGCCAGAATGGCCAGATCACCATCATGTTCTGCTCCTTTGAGCAGCAGCCGAAGATACTGCGGCTGTACGGGGTGGGTGCAGTTGTGCTACCGGGCGAGCCGCAATGGGGCGAACTCGCCGGGCACTTCCCCGGCGCTGGCAGCGATCGGCCCAGCAGGCGGGCCATCATCGTCGTGGACATATACCGAATCGCCGACTCCTGTGGCTACGCGGTTCCTGTCATGGAGCTTGTTGCGGAGCGGGATCTGCTGACCAGGTGGGCCGGTGGCAAGTCCGCCGAGGAACTTGCCGCGTACCGGGGGAGAAGAATGTGGTCAGCATCGACGGCCTGCCGGCGCTTGCCGAGGCGACGCCCGCTGCCGCCGCCCGGCTCTGACCGCGCGCCGCCGCCCGGCTCTGACCCACGCGCCTGCGCCCTGCTCTCGTAGAGTTGGCCCATGCGGATCGCGCTGATCAACTCCGGCCTAGGCCTGCTCGCCCCGGCCGCGGCGCTGCATCGGATGCGGCCGGACGCCGACCTGATCCTTGCGCCAGATCCGGACGGGATGCCCTGGGGCCCGCGTACACCCGAGGACATCGCGGCGCGGGCACTACTGTGTGCCAGGGCTGCCGCCCAGTTTGAGCCTGACGTGCTCGTCATGGCCTGCAATACCGGCTCCGTGCACGCGCTTGAGCCGCTGCGAGCTGTATTCGAGCCGGGCATCCCGGTAATCGGTACCGTTCCGGCAATCAAGCCCGCCGCTGCAACCCACCAAAGGGTTGCCATCTGGGCCACCGTGGCTACGACTGCCAGCGCCTATCAGCGCCGCCTCATCGCCAAGTTCGGCGGATCCGCCGAGGTGACGGCCGTGGCATGTCCTGGCCTCGCCGACGCGGTCGACGCCGGCGATGACGAGGCCGCGAACGCGGCCATCGCTGCCGCAGCTGCCCGCACGCCGCCTGGCTGCGAGGCAATCGTGCTCGGCTGTACCGAGTACGAGCTCGCCGCCGACCGCATCAGTCGTGCGGTGCCCGGTGCGATCACGATGGGCTCCGCTGAGGCTGTGGCCGCGCAGGCATTGCGCCGAGCGCCGGGCGGAACTGCCAGCCGCCAGGGGTCCGGCACCGTCTGGGTACTGCTCAGCGGCCGGCCCTCCGCCTTGCCGCCCGCGGCGCTGCAGTACCCGGAAGGCCGACTGCTGGCGCCGCTGGTCCAGGCCGTGCCGTCGGGCCAGACCGTGCCGTCGGGCCAGGCCGTGGCGTCGGGCCAGGCCGTGGCGTCGGGCCAGGCCGTGTCCTCAGCGGCCCAGGTCGTCATCGGCGGCTAACCCTGCCACCGGCTCCCGCGCCGGCAGGTACACCTCCGCCTGCCCGGTTGCCATTGGAGCGTCTGCCCGATCGCCGTCCGTCTGCCCGTCGTCCGCCGGATCGCCGCCGCCGGGCCGCGCGCTCGCGAGGGCGCCGTGTGCTGGCCGTTTGGACGCGGCCAGGCCCGGCACCCGGCACGTCCTTCCCTGGGGGCGAGTAGCTCGCCGCGACCTGGGCCGGCGTCATCGGCATCCTCGCCGCCGATGGAGGCAGGCCAGCTTGCAGCACGCCGCTTAGCAGCAGGGCCATGGAGTACCGCGGATCGGCAGCAAGGGCGCGATCAACCGCGACTGCGGCGAGCGCCCCGTTACCCGCCTGCCAGGCAGTGAATGCGAGCAGCGCGGCCGGCGCCGGAACGTAGTCGCTCGCGGCTCCCTTGATCACATCGGTCCACAGCCGCAGGTGGGCCTCGGCGCGAGATGGGTCCATCCTGGCCCAGGCGTCATCACGCACCCGCAGGTCAGCAAGCAGCAGTGCTAGCCACGCAAGGCGGTGGGGATTGGTGATCGAGCCGCCCGCCCGGTACAGCCGGATCGACCGCTGCACCGCCGCCCGGCCGACACGGGCTAGTCGGAGCTGCGGATCCGCTTCGCCGCAAGCCTGACTCTGCGCCGCGACCTTGGCCAGCCTGAGCCGGGCCAGGCTGGCCGCGCGCAGGATCCTTTCCGAGCTTCCGGCAGGCGGTCGCAAGGTACGAACGAGGGCGTCCCGGTCCGGATGGGCGGTCAAGCCAGCGGCGCTCATTTCCGCCGCAGCCGGATGCGAACCCGGGTCGTACGTCTTGCCCGCTGGCGGACAGCAGACGGGGTCGTCGCAGAACAACGACCAGAACCTGCCGCCGTCTGCCCGCAACGCATCAGGGACTCGCACGCCGGCCACGGTCAACGTATCGACGACGCAGCCAACGACAGCATCGACGTGCGATTCGGGCCCGTATCCGATGAGCATCGCCGCCGAGATCCGCTCCCGGGTTAAAACGTACGCGGCATGGTCAGCGATATCCGCGGCCAATTCGCCGTCTGGCGGGTCAGGCAAGTCATACCGGAATGTCACTCGGACGCGGTTGCGGTCACCGAGACCGAGAACGACGAGGCTGCGGCTCGGGTAGAAACCGAGCATGTGTGGCACGACCGCGAGCACTGCGTCTGCAGAACCGGCTTGCAACTGGACCTTTCCGGCTACGCCGCCGGGCCGGACGGTAGGAGTGTCCAGATAAGAACGCGGGGCGCTGTCACCCGCAGGTGTGTTGTCTGTCATGCACTCATCGTGGGAACGCAAGCCTGCCGGGCGCTCGGCGGTTTCGGCGCTGGTGGATAACCGTGCGAGTTGGTCCAGGGTCAAGGAAAACCTGTTGACGCGCGGCGGACACCGGCACTGAATCGCGCTGGCTGTGCCAGCAGATCTGGTCTGTGTGGCCGCCGAAAATGACGCGAGAATTGTCGGTGCCGTTCGATATTATGATCGAGTACAGCAGACGGCGGGAGGCGGTGAACGTACACGTGAGCGATGAGAAGGTGAGCGGCTCCGAGCGGCCGTGCGCGGCCGGTTCTCCCGACAGCGCCACGAGCCAGGCTGGCGGCGCCACGAGTCAGGTCGCCGCGGCGTGTGGCGCCGCTGCGGAGGACGCCGCGACGGGCGAGGGCTGGCCGGGCGAGGGCTGGGAGTTGTGGGCTGACGACGGCTATGACGATCCGGATCCGGCGGATGCGGATTTTGATGATGATGCTGAGCATGCGTCGTGGCTGGCGTCGCTGCCTGCTGATGTGCGGGCGGCGTATGAGGCGGGGCCGTGGACCGGGGCGGGTGAGTCGATCCCGGCGGGGTTCTTGCATCATGATCACGGCGGGCCGTCAGGGGTGGGGTTCGCGGCCGGCGGGGCGCTGGACGGGCTGGTGCCGGGGCCGTTGCTGGCCCGGGCGGCGGCGGCCGCCGCGGGCCTGGATCAAGACGGGCACGGCAGGCTGGGTGATTCGGAGCTGATCGGGGTGCTGTGCGGCTGGCAGCGGCTGGCGTCGTGGGCTCAGGCCGGGCAGGCGGCGGCGGTGATCACGCTGGCCCGCCGCCGGGCCGCGCAGGCCGCCGCGCTGAAGAACCGGCATCTGGCTCAGCATGTCGAGGATGAGATCGCCGCCGCGCTGAGGCTGACCGGCCGGGCGGCGGGCTGGCTAGCTCGGTCGCGGCCGGGCTGGCCCGGCTGCCGGGCGTGCTCGCGGCGTTGCGGGCCGGGCAGGTCGACTGGGCGAGGGCCTGCGTGTTCGTCGACGAGCTGGCCGCCCTCGACGACGCCGACGCTGCCCGGCTGGCCGCCGGGTTCCTCGGCCAGGCCGAGGGGTGGACCACCGGGCAGCTGCGCAGCTGGCTGCGCCGGGCAGTGCTGGCCCATGACCCTGATGCTGCCGGGCGGCGGCGCCGCGACGCCCGCCAAGACGCGCGGGTGGAGGCGTGGGACGAGCCGTCGGGCAACGCCGCGCTGGCCGGTCGGGAACTGCGGCCCGCCGACGTGATCGCCATCGACAAGCAGCTCACCTCCACCGCCGAATGGCTGCAATCGGTGGGCGCCGCCGGCACCATCAGCCAGCTGCGCGCCGCCGCCTACACCGCGCTGCTGGCCGGCCGCGAGCTCGCCACCCTGCTGCCCCCCGCCACCCCCCGCCCGGACCCCGCCAGCACGGACCCGAGCAGTCAGACCGGGGGCCGCCCGGCGCCGGACAGCACCGGCTCCGGCAGCGCCGCCCCGGGCAGCACAGCCTCGGGCAGCGCAACCTCAGGCAGCACAGCCTCGGACAGCACCGCCTCGGACAGCACCGCCTCGGACAGCACCGGCTCGGGCAGCGCAACCTCGGACAGCACTGGCTCGGGCGGCCCAGGCTCGGGTGGCCTGGCAGGCGGGGTGGGTGCGGGCTGGCCGCGGCTGACCGGGACCGTTCACCTCACCATGCCGCTGTCGGCGTGGGCCGGGGTCAGCGAGGCGCCCGGTGAGGTCGCCGGGCACGGCCCGGCCGACGCCGCGACCTGCCGGGAGCTGGCGGCGATGATGGGGCCCTCGGCCCGCTGGTGCCTAACCCTGACCGGGCCCGGCGGCCGGGCTGTCGCGCATGCGTGCGCCCGCCGCCCGCCGCCGCCCCGACCCGGCCTGATCAGGTGGGCCGCAGGTCTGCGGGACAAGGCCGCCACCCTGGATACCGGCCGGTGCGGCCACGCCCGGCAATCACCGCGGTACGTTCCGCCGCCGAGCCTGGTCCACCTGATCCGGGTCCGGCAGCGCACCTGCTGTTTTCCGGGCTGCCGCCGCGCCGCGGCCCGCTGCGACACCGATCACACCACGCCCTACGACCAGGGCGGCATCACCTGTGAATGCAATCTCGCGCCCCTATGCAGGCGACATCACCAGGCCAAGCAAGCCCCCCGCTGGCGGCTGAACCAAGATCAGCCCGGACTCATGACCTGGCAGATGCCCAGCGGCCGCATCTACACCACCACCGGCGACCCCTACCTCGTGTGACCGCATGCCGCGAGGTGCGATCGGGCCACGCTGTTGCCAGATGATGGCCAGTCGGCGTCACATCGGTCGGGGGCGCAGGCCGTCGAGAGCGGTCTGGAGTATCGGCTCGAGGTATCGGGTGTCGCGGTGGATCGCGGCGATGGCGACGACCATGTCGAGGATCTGCTCGAGCGTGAGATTGTCACGGACCTCGTGGGTGCGCTGTGCGGCGGCCAGCAGCGGTCGGCCGGCGGCGAGCACTCGGGCGCGGCTCTCGCCAAACACCGGGTTGCCGCTGTCTGAGTGGGCGAGCAGCTCGGAAGCGACGTGGTGCTTGGTCATCGCGAAGGCGAAGAACCCGCGCAGCCAGGCCATCAGCACGGCTCCGGGAGTCTCGCCGTCGAGGGTCTCAGCGGCCTGGCAGACGGCATCGACTTTGTCGGTGTAGAGAGCTTCGAGGAGCTCACGGCGGCCGGGGAAGTTTCGGTAGAGCGTCGCCATCCCGACGCCGGCGCGTCGTGAGATCTCCGCCATCGACACCTCGGCGTCGGAGTCGGCGAGCGCGGTCCGGGCGGCCGCCAGGATCTTGTCGCGGTTGCGCTCGGCGTCGACTCGTCTCGTCGATGGTAGGAGCTGGTCCGGGGGCATCAGGACTCCAAGTGGACAGTCTATCCGGTTTCTGTTACGGTGAACCGGACAGGCTGTCCAGTTCGCTAGCAACTCTATCTCATCGCCGCGGCCTGGCCCGCGGGGCGTAAGGAGCTCTCCATGGACTACCGACCGCTGGGACGCACCGGCATCACAGTCAGCCAGATGTGCCTGGGCGCGATGATGTTCGGCGCGTTCGGCAACTCCGACCATGATGACGCGGTCAAGATCATCCACAAGGCGCTGGACGCCGGGATCAACTTCATCGACACCGCCGATGGCTACTCCGCCGGTGAGTCAGAAGAGATCCTGGGCAAGGCGCTGGCTGGCGGACGGCGCGAGAGCGTGGTGCTCGCCGTCAAGTTCGGCGTTCCTTTCGACACGGACCGCAACCATCGCGGAGCGTCGCGTCGGTGGATCAGCTGAGGCGGTCGAGGACTCGCTGCGCCGCCTTCAGACCGACTGGATTGACCTGTACCAGGTGGGCGTTCCCGATCGGAACACCGATATCGACGAAACCCTTGGCGCGCTGTCCGACCTCGTACGGGCGGGCAAGATCCGTTCCTTCGGCGCGTCGAAGGTTCCCGCCTCTGAGATCGTCGAGGCCCAGTGGACCGCCGATCGCCGCGGCCACGGGCGGTTCCGTACCGAGCAGCCCCCCTACTCTTTGCTGACCCGGGCGATCGAGTACGACGTGCTGCCGACCTGTCTGCGCCACGGAATGGGCGTCCTGGCGTACAGCCCGCTGGCCGGCGGCTGGCTGTCGGGTAAATACCGTAAGGGCCAAGAGGTCAGCGGGCCGGGTTCGTCCGCTCGTGCGGCGCGCTTCCCCGGGGCCTATGACGCCACGAATCCGGCTAACGCCGCAAAACTCGACGCCGCCGACGCCTTCGGCGCGCTGGCCGACAAGGCCGGGCTGACGCTCGTCGAGATGGCCGTCGCGTTCGCTACCCGCCACCCCGCGGTCACGTCCACCATCATCGGCCCGCGCACCATGGAGCAGCTGGACAGCTACCTGGCCGCCGACGGGACCGACCTATCCACCGAGGTGCTTGACGGCATCGACCAGATAGTTCCCCCAGGAGTCACGATCAACGTCGCGGACAACATGTGGTACGTCGGCACGACGGCGCTGGACACCGCAAGCCGTCGCCGGTAGGGCAAGCTCCCAAGGCTGATCCACTCGCGCCTCTGGTACACCTGGGCGGCCCGGCTGCTTTACCGAGTGACGGACATACCGGGAGCCAGGAGCGCGCCAGGAACCTGGTCAGGCTGGTCGGTTAGAGCGCGATGCCGAGGAGCGCGTCGATGGCGGCGCGGACAAGCGGGCCGGATCCGTCCGCTCGGCCGGCAGCAGCCTCGCCAGCCCATTCATCCACGACCGCTATCGCGCCCGGCGAGTCCAGATCGGCTGCGATGCGCTCACGCATTGCGGTCAGGACGAGCTCGCCGCCGCCCACGGGGCCGCTGCCGCCCACGGGGCCGGCGCCTGACTCCGCGACTGCAGAGGCCGAGGCCACGGCGGCTCTCCACCTCTCCAGCCGTCCTTCGGCCACAGTCAGCGAATCGGCCGTCCAGTCCCAGTCGCCGCGGTAGTGGTGCGAGATGATCGCCAGCCGGATCGCCATCGGATCGCGGCCTGCCGCGAGCAACTCGGAAACGAAGACGAGATTGCCGCGGGATTTCGACATCTTCTCGCCATCGAACCGGACCATTCCGGCATGCACGTAGCGGCGCGCAAAAGCGGGCTCCCGGGCGGGGTCGCCGTTCCCCTCACTAGCGTCGTCTAGGGCAACGCGCGCGTGCGCGGCGGTCATCTCGTGGTGCGGGAAGATCAGGTCGCGCCCGCCCGCCTGCACGTCGAAGGTCCTGCCCAGGTAATTTGTCGCGATGGCGGCGCACTCCACGTGCCAGCCAGGCCGGCCAGCGCCGAACTCTGACGGCCAGGCCGGCTCGCCCGGCCGCTGCGACAGCCACACCAGCGGGTCGAGCGGATCCTTCTTGCCGGGCCGGGCGGGATCTCCCCCGTTCTCCGCGCATAGCCGGAGCATCGTCTCGGTGTCCAGCCCGGAAACCGAACCGAACCGCCGGTCGGCCGCGCGTGCGAAGTACACGTCCCGGTCCAGTTCATACAGCGAACCCCGGCTGGCCAGCGTGCGGTTGAAGCGCTCGATGAGCGGCAGTGACTCGACGGCACCGATGTATTCAGCCGGCGGCAGCACCCGCAGCGCCGTCATGTCGGAGCGGAACAGCTCGATCTCACGGTTGGCCAGCTCACGCCAGTCTTCGCCGTCGCGGTCAGCGCGCTCGAGCAACGGATCATCTACGTCAGTGACGTTCTGCACGTAGCTCACCTGCTTGCCCGCGTCCAGCCAGGCCCGCACCAGCAGGTCCCAGGCCAGGTACGTGGCCGCATGCCCGATGTGGGTGGCGTCATAAGGAGTGATTCCGCAGGCATACAGGGTGGCCGTTGCGCCTGGCGCGGCCTCGGCCAGCGCTCCGCTGGCCGTATCCCAGATCACGATCGCAGGGGCTGAGCCGGGCAGGGCCGGAACCTTAGCTGCAGGCCAGGAATCCATGCGCGCCAGGGTACCGCTGCGCGGGTTCGCTGCCCCAGTCAGCGGGCCTGCTCGAAGGCGTGTGCCAGGGCGATCAGCCGCGGCTCGCTCCAAGCGGGCCCTGTGAACGACAGGCCGACGGGCAGCCCGCGGACCTGCCCGGCGGGCACCGTAATTGACGGATAACCGGCCACCGCGGCCGGGCCGGAAGTCCCCCAGGAGTGGCAATCACCGAGCACATCGTCGATCAGCCACGCCGGGTGACCTGTAAGCGCGATGACCGCGTCCAGGTTGTGGCCGGCCAGTGCGGCGTCCAGCCCTCCGCGGGCCAGCCGGACGGCCGTGGACCGTGCCTCGAGGTACGTGGAATCAGTGAGATCACCGCTAGTTGCCTGCGCTTCGGTGAACAACTCCTGGCCGAAGGACGCCAGCACGGTGGCCGCGTTACTCGAATTGAACTCAATCAGCCCGGCAAGGTCGGCCGGATGCTCGCCGCCGAGGCTGGCCAGGTAGGCGTTGATGTCGTGCTTGAACTCGACAGTGAGAGCCGCGATCTCTGGCTCGCCGATCTTGTCCGCGTCGGTCAGCTCGACCGGGTCCACGACGTGTGCGCCCACCCGGCGCAGCACGGCAAGAGCTGCCTCGAGTACCGCGACGGTCGCAGCGTCGGCCTCCTGCGAGCCCGGCCCGCCAGACGCCGAGGCGTGACCCGTCAAGACCGGCTGAATCGAGGTATGCGGCGTAGTCGCAGCTATTGCCGGCCGCCGCCGCGGTCGCGGGATCGGCCGGATCGGGCCGGCCATCGCGGTCAGCAGGACCGCGGCATCGGCAACGGTCATGGTCATCGGTCCCGCAGTGTCTTGCGCCGCAGAGATGGGAACGACGCCCGCCCGGCTGACCAGTCCCACCGTTGGCTTGATGCCGACCACGCCGCAAGCGCCGGCCGGCGACACGATCGAACCGTCCGTTTCCGTGCCGACCGCCAGCGGCGCTAGCCCGGCCGCCACGGCTGCCGCTGACCCGGAACTCGAGCCGGACGGGCTGCGGCCGCTGCCGTGCGGGTTGGCAGCCTGCCCGCCCAGTGTGCTCAGCCCGCTGCTCGATGGCCTGGAACGGAAGTTCGCCCACTCTGACAGGTTCGCTTTCCCCAGCACTATCGCGCCTGCCTGACGAAGCCGGGTAACGAGGAACGCATCGGCGGCCGCAGCCGCAGCGAGGGCGGGTGAGCCAGCGGTGGCAGGCAGGCCATCCGCCGCGATGTTGTCCTTGATGAGCACCGGGATGCCCTCAAGCGGACCACGTGCGGAGGCCGCGCGGCGGGCGTCACTTGCGGCCGCCTCGGCTAGGGCAACCGGGGAGGCCGTGATGACCGCGCGCAAGGCGGGATTGAGCCTGTCGATCCGCGCCAGGTAGAAGGCCGTCAGCTCAGCAGCCGTCAGCGTTCCCGCGGACAGCACGGCCGCAAGCCTCGCGACGGTAGCCTGGCCGGCCGGTATGCCGGTCCGGCCGACGGCCTGAGCTAGGGATTCGGTCAGCGACATGGTGGACAGAATAGAGGGCGTTGACGATTGCAGGTCGGGGGGATTATCTGTGGATCCGTCATCTAGATCACGCCTGCATGGACTTGTGCCGGCTGGCGGCGTGATGCTGGCGGTGGCGGCCGCAGTCAGCGGGTGCACGACCTCGGCATCCGGCAGCGGCGGCATCCAGCCCTCGCGTCTTCAGGCGCAGTACGAGGCGGTGGTGCGCGACGTGCTCCCGTCGGTCGTGCAGATCACGGCCGGAGACTCGACCGGATCCGGCGTCGTCTTTGACCGGCGCGGCGACATAGTCACTAACGCGCATGTGGTCGGGACCGCCAAGACCGTGGAGGTACGCGAGGCGGTTGGCAACGCGTCGCTGACCGCCGACGTCGTTGGCACGTTCCCGCCCGATGACCTCGCCGTGATCCGCATTAGCAAGGATGACAACTCGCTCAAGCCCGCTACGTTCGCTGACTCCAACAACACGCAGATCGGCGAGATCGTGCTGGCCATGGGCAATCCGCTTGGCCTGACCGACAGCGTGACCCAGGGCATCGTCTCGGCCACTGGGCGGACCGTCGGGGCGTCCGAGCCGGGCGGCCAGGCGCTCATCACTGCTGCCATCCAGACCACTGCCGCGATCAATCCCGGCAACAGCGGCGGAGCGCTGGTGAACCTGGAAAGTCAGGTCGTCGGCGTCCCCACGCTCGCCGCCCAACTACCCGATCAGGGCGGTTCCGCGCCAGGTATCGGATTCGCCATCCCAAGCGCGACCGTGAAGAACATCGCCGGCCAGCTGATCCGGTACGGCAAGGTCACCAACTCTGATCGCGCCACTCTGGACATCACTGCCCAGACCGCTGCCGACCGCGACGGCGAGCCGTCCGGCGTCGCGGTTCTGGCGGTGACCGGCGGCGGCTCGGCCAGCAAAGCCGGCATCCGGGCCGGGGACATCATCGTCGGCATAAACGACATCGGCACGCCCAGTCTGCAGGACCTGGAGAGTGCCCTTACTCAGTTCAAGCCCGGCGAAAAAGTCACCGTCCGCTATACCCGTAACGGGGCGGCCAGCACGACGAAAGCCAGGCTGGGCAGCCTTGGGAGTTAGCCCTCTAGACTGCGGCGAGTGACCATGCATATCGGCAACCTGCCCGCGGTGCCTGCCCTCGACCGGCAGGACCTATTGGCGCCTCCAGTTGCCGCGGCGCTCACCAAGCTGTCCGGAAAGCTGTCGGCAGACGACATCGGCGTTGCCGAGATCGATCCGGCGCTGGCCGACACGGCCGCGTTCTGCGAGCGGTACGAGGTCGCGCTGAGCGAGTCAGCCAACTGCGTCGTGGTCGCCGGGCGCCGGGACGGGCAGACCAGGATGGCCGCGTGCATGGTGCTGGCCACCACCAGGGCGGACGTGAACGGTCTGGTGAAGCGCGAGCTAGACGTGCGCAAGGCGTCGTTCGCCGCCATGGACACCGCGGTCGAGCTGACAGGCATGGAATACGGCGGAATCACGGCCATCGGGCTGCCCGCGCAGTGGCCGTTGTTCGTGGACGAGGCAGTCGCGCGAACCGCAAGAGTGGTCATCGGCAGCGGCGTGCGCCGCTCCAAGCTCACCCTGCCTGGCGCGGCGCTGGCCAGCTTGCCGGGTGCGGTCGTGCTGGCCGGACTCGGCCGGTAATCACGGCAGCCAGGACACCTTGCCGACCAGCAGGGCATAGCCGACGAAGGTAACGGCGTCGATCAGCGAGTGCGCGATGATCAGCGGCGTCACCCGGCCCCACCGGCGGTACAGGACGCCGAAGATGATACCCATCGCCGCATTCCCGAGGAACGCGCCGAAGCCCTGGTAGAGGTGATACGAGCCGCGCAGCACGGCCGCCGCGATGATCGCCTTCCAGGGCGTCCAGCCGAGCTGATCGAGCCGCCGCAGCAGGTAGCCAATGACCAGGATCTCTTCCAGCAGCCCGTCGTGCACGGCGCTGAGCAGCAGCACCGGGATCCGCCACCACACTGCGGGCAGTGATTCCGGGACGATCTTCAACGCGATGCCGAGGTGAAAAGCGGCCAGGTAGAGGCCAAGCCCGGCGCCGCCGATCACCGCCGCCAGCACCGCGCCCCGGAGGAAGTCCCTGGCTGGCTGGGTTGCGTCCAGGCCGATCATGGCTGGCCGCTCGCCCGACCGGGCCATCAGGTAGAGCACGAGCACGACCGGCATCAGCGCCTCGGCGATGCCGACTAGCTGCAGGACCAGATCCAGCCAGGAGTTGATGGCCAGCGGCCCGACCAGCAAGGCCTGCTGGCTGCTCAGTGATTGCCTGGACAGCAGCGCGCCAACCAGGTTCAGGGCGGCATTCAGGCCGCTGGCGCCGAGCGACAGGCCGAAGACCACGAAGATCTCCCACCGCAGCAGCCTTGGCGGCGGGAGGCTGAGCCCGGCGTCTTCGGTCGCCACGGGGCCTTCGGTCACCCCAGGACTCTAACCGGGCCCGGCTGCGTGCCAGCCAGGACGCCCGGTCAGCTCGAACCGCTCGTGACCGCGTCCAACGGCCACCCCATGCTTACAAGTTGAACGCGGCGGTCATGGTCGGGTAGGACGCGGCCTGGCCGAGAGCTGGCAGGCCAAGCAACTGCTCGGCGGTTCCGAGCAGCGAGTAGTGGTTGAACAAGGTCGCGGAGGTCGCGCCCGCCGGGGTGCTCGGGCTGATCACGATCGTCGCCACCAGGCAGCTGGGATCGGTGGTGTTGGCAGTGCAGTTCTCGCCTGTCTTGCCGCCCGTGCCCTCGTCCCAAGTGATGAACACGGCCGTGTTCCCGCTCTGGTAATCGGGGCTGTTGAGGATTGCCGGCAGGTTGGCGGCGAGCCACGCGTCACCCTGCGCGATGGTGCCGTCATGCATATCGTCGATCAAGTTGGGGGTGATGAAGGAGAACGCCGGCAGCGAGTTGGCGGCCAGGTCGGAGCTCAGCTGGGTGTACGGGACATCAAGCGTCGCGCAGCCAGTGAGTGTGGTGTAGTACGGCGGCGGGTCGTGGCGGACCGCGTACTCCCCGGAGTCAGTCGGGTAGCAGTTCGCCGGCATCGACTCCTGGTAGGCCTTCCACGTCTCGCCCTGGCCGAAGATGCTAGGCGCTGCTGTGCTGCATTTCTTGGAGACCCTGCAGTCGTTGTTAAAGACCTTGATCTGCCTGCCGCCAAGCCCGGATGTGGCGGCGATGTAGTTAGGCAGGCTGGGATGGGAGATGTTGTGGTAGTTCGTTGCCAGGCCGCACTGTGCGGCGAGGGAATTGATGTAGGGAGCCTGCGACGTGTTGCCGATGATGTCGCCGTAGCTGTGGTTCTCCATCCAGATCCAGATCACGTGCTTGTAGCTCGCGGTGCTGACCGTGCCGCACGGCCCGGATGTCGTCGCGGCGGGCGCTGGAGCAGCCGACGCTGCCGCCACCGCCGGGCTCGCCAAGGCCAGCCCGGCCGCAGCTACGGCAATGGACAGGATCACTTTGCGCACTTTGCACCTCCGGTGTCGTCCGGCGGACCTCAGCCAGTCCTTGTCGTCCGGCCTCAAGCATTGCCGCCGCAGCGCTCGAAATGGCACAAACTGTCGGCGAACAATGTGCGAATGAGTGCCAGGCCGAAATGGCGGCCCCGGCAGGTATGCCGGGGCCGCGCGCTTGGTTGCTAGCCGGTGAACGGCTCGAGCAGGTGGCTGAAGTCCCACGTGTTCTGGGTGATGCCCGAGCAGGTGTTGCTGTCGACGGTGCCGGGGCAGCCGCCGTTATCACGCTGGATTGCCCAGATCGACAGGAAGTTCATGTTGTTGGTCTGAGCGAAGTTCAGCATCGTAGTCGCGTCGGGTTCGTAGGTGACCTCGGTCTTCTTGCGAAGGTCGTCGATGCCCGGCAGCATCGTCATGCCTTCCATGTGCCAGATCTGGGCCGACGTCAGGCTCGGGAAGATGGACTGCAATTGGGTGTGGGTGTTGTTGGCCGCGTTTTCGGCCGCGGTGCCCATCTCCACTACGCCTTCCTTGGCGATGTAGTAGTCGAACACCATGATGTTGACCGAGTTCACGGTGGCGCCCTCGGTAACGGCGTTCTGCAGGACGGCCTCGCCGTTCGGGTCCAGACCGTACTGTTCGACCGGGATCGTGTACTGGATCTGCAGCGGGATGCCGTTCGCGGCGGCCCATTGCTCGGTCAGGGCGATCGCCTGGTTGCGCCGGGTGATCCCGGCCGTGTTGTTGAGCGAGCTGGACTCGACGTCCATGTCGAGCCTAGTGACACCGAGCGTGGTGATCACCTGCTCGTAGTCGGCGGCGATCGACTGGACGTTCGTGCACGAGTCGGCGATCTCGGTACCGCCGTGGTCGGCGCTGTATCCGCCGAACGACGGGATCACGTCGCCGCCCATCGCGCGCAGTGAGGCGATATCGGAGTTGTAGTAATCGAGCGGCTGGGTCGAGCTTCCATTCCAGTCCAGGCTGCACGAGCTCTTCCCGGTCGACTGCAGGAACGCCAGCGTGAAGTACTTGGCGCCGGACGCCTGCGCTGTGGCGGTAATGCTCGGGGTGTTGGGAGCGAGGTATGTCTCGTAATACGGCGCGTAGACGCTCGATGGGAGAGGCGTCCCGGCCGCCATGGCCGTGCCTGCCGGACCGGCCGCGATCAGGCCTACAGCGGCGGCCGCGACCAACGTGAGCCTGCGGTTGAGTCTCATGATTCTCCTTACGGGACCGGGGCCGGGATGTTGACCTGCGCGACGTTCCAGCCGGACAGCGTGATGACCGGTGTGTTGGCGCCCAGGTCGGACGAGTCATAGGTCACGGTCAGAGTCTGCGATTCGCCCGGGAACAGCGTGATGTCGTTGCCCTGCCAGATCGAGGACTGGAGCTCGTTGTCACCGGACAGCAGCCCGCCAGTGGCGGTACCGCGCCGGACATCGGCCCGGAGCAGGAACGCGACGGTCGATGACGAGGTGTTGGTGATCGTCACGGTGGTCGCCAGGTCGGCGCCATCGGGACCGGCCTGCTGCGTCGTCGTCGCAGTTGCAGAGACGCTGGACTGCGGCAACGACTTCAAGCCGGTGAGGTTCGCATAGGTGGAGATGACGCCAGCAGGCTTGTCGAGCGACTTGCTCCAGTTGGTCGCGTCCTTGGTCGTCGATAGCCAGTAGACGTTGCGGTCGATGAGCGTGCCGTTCTGCTTGAGCAGCAGTTCGACGAAGTACGTCGTACCGGCAGGCGTCGTCGGCACCTTCGGGGTCAGCACGCCGTTCTGGACCTGCTGGCTGGCAAGGGTTTCGGCAGGGGACGTCTGGTCGTCGGTTACTGTCCCGGCCAGGTTGTAGACCTTCGACTCCACAGTCAGGCCCGACTGGCTGGCGTTGCTGAGGTTGTCGAGGGTGACGGTGCCGTTGTCGAGCGCGTACAGCGCGTGCAGAGACCTGTTGGCCTCCTGCGCGCCGAAGTAGCTTCCCGCCTGGTCGCCGTCGTTGTTCCAGAGGAACCAGAGCAGGCTCGGCCAGCCCTTGTTCATCTGCCAGTAGATGGTCCCGGTGGAGGGCAGCGGGGTGTTGTTCGCGTGGTCGATAAAGGCTTCGAACTGCGCCCTGGTGTTCTCGTAGTTCTGGGCCTGGGCCTCCTCTACGTACTGGGCCAGGCTGGTCGGCGTGCCGTACCTGGCGTCAAGGGCGGCGTTGAAGTGGCAGAGCGTGCCGAAGTTGTAATTGTTGTTGCAGGTCGGCTCGTAGTTGGCGTGGTACTGGTTGTAGGAGGAGCTCTGCCACAGGTTCGACAGCTCGGTGGAGTTCATGAACCGGTTGAGCGAGTCCATGGTGGGAATGGTGTCGCCCGCGCTCTGCTCACTGTCGTAGCCCCACGAACCGCCGGCGTTGGTCTGCGTCGAGTCCCTCTTGTCGAAGTGCGTGGTGTCGTACCAGTAGTTCGGCGGCACCCAGTCGTACGGGCCTTCCTTTTCTCCGGAGACGCCGAGCTGCGGGCTTGAGTTGTACTCAGCCGATGAAATCACCGGGTCGTCGAAGTCCTGCTGGCTGAACGCGGTGAGCGTGTCAGACTCCTGGGTGGCCAGCGGCGGCTCGTCGCTCCACTGGAAGCTGAACACGCTCGGGTGGTTCCGCAGGTTCTGTGCGATCGCCACCGCGGAGTTCGTCATGATGGCGTAGTCGGCGGAACTGGTCAGGCCGCTCGACTGCAGTTCCCATGCGTCGCAGCACTGGAAGCCGGCGTTGACCAGGATTCCGGCCGCGTCCATCTGCTGGTACCAGTCCTGCGGCATCAGGTGGCCTTCGAGCCTGATCGTGTTCAGGCCCATGTTCTTCATCAGCGCGATCTGCTTGGCGGTATCGGCCGCTGAGTAGTGCAGGAAAAGGTTCGGGCTCCAGCCGCCCCCGCGGATCACGATCGGCACGCCATTGATCTGGAACGCCCTCGCGCCCGACGGCTCGCCGGTGTTCGACCCGACCAGCGACGAGGTGACATTCCTGATGCCGAAAGCCTCGCTGGTCGAGTTCAGTGTCGTGGTGCCCTGCGCGACGGAGGTGGTGAGCGTGTAGAGCGGCGACGATCCCAGCTGGTACGGCCACCAGACCTGGGGGTTGCTAATCGTAAGGCTCGGATAGCTGCTCGGCGTGAAAGAAACTGTCTGCGTGGTATTGGCCGGCACCGTGACGCTCTGGCTTATGTTGACGATTTGCGTATTGCTCGGGTCATTGATCGTCGCGGTGACCGTCCCGGTCTGCGACGTCGAGGTGTTGTTGGTGATGTCGGCCTTAACCGTCAGCGCCGAGCTGCTCAGGTTCGCGGCGTTGTTCTCGACCACGTGGGCGTTGCCGTCGGACAAGGCACCGTCCACCGCCAGCTGGACAGGGAACTGGATGCCGGTGTTGTTGTCCGGCGGTATCTGGGTCCAGTCGACGTTGTCGAGCGTGAACGTCGTCAGTGGGTTGTTCGGGTTGACCTCGATCGCGAGCGAGTTAGTGCCGGACAGGACCAGGTTGCTGACGTTGAAGGTGAACTTCGTGTAGTCGCCAGTCACCGTCGACGAGGTGGCGACCTCGGTGCCGTTCACCCAGACGTTCGCCGAGCCGATCACGCCGTTCACGATCAGAGTGGCGACCTGGCCGGACGCCAGGTTCGGTGTGAAGTCGGTGCGCCACCACCAGGGCACGTCGAACTCGGCCAGCGTGTCCGCGCCGATCGCGTTCAGGTAGCCATAGCACGATTGCATGTTGGTGCCGAAGAAGACGCTATTCGGGCTGCTCGTGCTCTGGTTGACCGGCTGCAGCGCGGTGTCGCCGGGGCACTGGCCGTTCTGGGCGAGGGCCTCGACCTCGGTTCCTGGCGCCCCGGCGTCGTCGTTGGTAACCGGCAGCCAACTGCTGGTATTGAAGCCTGGCGTGGAGATCTGCGCGCCAGTCTGGGTAGCGACGGCGCTGCTTTGCACTTCCCAGCCGTTGGCGCCCAGGTTGGACACGTCCGATGCACTGGGGGCCGATGGTGAGTTGGGTAAGGCGTTGACGATGGCGGCAGCCCCGGTCGCGATGGGCCGGGCCTGCACCTGCTGAATGCCGATGAGCTCGGTACCTGCCGCCAGAACGGCGATGATAACCGCTGCGAGCTGTGGGCGAATGGTTCGGATCATGCCTGGCAACCCCTTTCCCTGCGGCCTTGCCGCGCAGGACAGCTGCGCCCGCTGAATGGTCAGTTAGTTCGTATACTTTCCAAACGAAGGTGTCAATAGATCCAGCCAAGGCATTATTTAGACTTCTGTAAAGCCGGGTCCGCGCGGGACGACGTCAGCGTGTCAGCGCGGCTCGATGCCAGCGGTGCCACCATCGGATGCCGACAGCGACGGCAGCATCGCGGTCAGTCGCTGCCAGGCCAGGTCAGCGCCGGAGGCAAGACAGCCGTCCACAACCGCCTCGGTGCCAAGAGCGCTCACCCGCACCTCCTGCTGCACCGGCGACAGCCGATCGAGTTCAGCCGCGACCACCTGGGCGAAGCCGGGGGCCTGGCCGATACCGCCGCCCAGCACAACCAGCTCAGGATCGATGACAGTGATGATCGCGCAGACCGCCCTGGCGATCAGCTCGGCCTCGTCGGCGACGACGGCGGCGGCGCGCTCATCACCCGCCTTGGCGGCCTCGAACACTCGGCGGGCTGACACTGAACCCCGCATGCCAGCCCTGCGGGCGGCCCGGACTACCGCCGTCGCGGAGCCTGCAGCCTCCAGCGTGCCCCGACGCCGGGCATCCTCCGGGTCGGCGCCCTTGCCGCCGGAGATCGGCATGAAGGCTATCTCCCCCGCCACGCCGTGCACGCCGCGGTGCAGCTTGCCGTCGATGACCAGGCCCATGCCGATGCCGGTGCCGATCCAGACGAAGACGAACGTGCCGACCTCCCGGCCATGGCCGTGCTCGCGCTCGGCCAGCGTCGCCGCATCGACGTCGTTCTCCACCACGAGCTGGTCCCCGAACGCCTGCCGCAACTCGGCCAGCACAGCTGGCTTGCCCCAGCCAGCCAGGCCGCCGGCCAAGGTGATCGCATTGCGCCGGGGATCGTAAACGCCCGGACTGCCGATCACAGTCTGGGTTACCGCGCTGCGGTCGATTCCGGCCGCGGCGCATAGTTCGTCACCGAGCCGGACTAGCTCGGTGACCCGGCCGCTCACGCTCGACGCCCGCGTCCGGATGGCCGACCTGGCAGCTGCTTCCCCGGTGAGGTCGGCGAGCGCGCCGCGCAGGTACTGATGGCCGATATCCAGGCCCAGCACGTATCCCGCCTCGGGCCGGACCTCATACAGCACGGCTGACCGGCCGGGCACCCCGGTCCGCTGGCCTGCCTCGCGGACCAGCCCCGAACGCTCGACGTTGGCCAGCGCCAGTGACACGGTCGGCTTGGACAGTCCGGAGAGGCGCGCGAGCTCGGCTCGCGAGCAGCGGCCGAGCTGGCGGATGTGCTGCAGCAGCAGCTGTTCGTTCAGCGCGCGCAGCAGTTGCGGCCGGGCGGCCTGGCCGGCCCGGATCTGCCCGGTGGCAAGCACGCCGGCAACGTCCTGGCCGACGGCCGCGGCCAGCTCCGGCTCGCCGCCGCCCGGCCACTCGGCGCGGTCCGCCTCGTCCTGCTGATCGGGTGTCGTCGTCACGGCCACGCTCTCATCCTTCCGTACCGCGGTTCCGGCTGCGAGGACCGGCGAGGCGTTATGTAACAGGTCGGTGACCGTCCTTGTCGGGCGTCACATAGTTAGGATACTGTCCTAACTAACTTCCCGGAATAGCCCAGGATCGTGAGAGTTTTCCCGCATGAGCCATCCCCCGGTCGTGCTCGGCCTTGACTTCGGCGGCACGAAGATCGCGGTAGCTGTCTGCGATCTGGCGGGCAACAAGCTGGCCGCCACCGTCGTTGACAACGGCGATCGCGGCGCGAGGGCAGCCTTCGACCTCGGCATTCACACCGCGCGCGAGCTGCTGTCCGGCTGCTCAGCCGAGGACAGCCTGGCCGCGGTCGGCGTGGCCACCTTCGGCATCCCGTTCGAGGACCGAGTCGAACTGGCCCCCTCGATTGACGGGTGGGGCTCGCTCCCGATCGGCCGGGAGTTGCGGGCCGCGTTCCCAGGAGTGAGCATCCGGATGGCAACCGATGCCAAGGCAGCCGCGCAGGCCGAGGCACGGTGGGGTTCGCTCGCGGGCTTCGAGCCCGCTGTGTACCTCAACCTCGGCACCGGACTCGCGGCTGCGGTCGTCATCGGTGGCACGGTGCTAGCCGGAAGTCACGGCGCGGCCGGTGAGATCGGCTACAACCTGAGGTCTCGCGCGGACGTCGGCCTGCCGGCTGGCGAGCGGATACCGCTAGAGGAAATGGTCAGCGGCTTGGCGCTGCGGCGGCG
Source organism: uncultured Actinomycetota bacterium (assembly GCA_963787665.1). Taxonomy (GTDB): domain Bacteria; phylum Actinomycetota; class Actinomycetes; order Streptosporangiales; family Streptosporangiaceae; genus JAJYUU01. The sequence goes on along the minus strand of CAWBDZ010000009.1, from coordinate 42,179 downwards.
GGCAACCGCGCTAGGGCGCCAGCTTACGGCGGCTGACGTCTTTGCCGGCGGCAGTCAGGACGCGGCCTTGGCCGAGGTGGTCACCGATTTCATCGATGAGCTAGCATTCCACCTGGTCAACTTGGCCATCCTGGTTAACCCGGCCCGCATCGCGGTCGGCGGCGGGATGACTAGGTCATGGGACAAGATCGGGCCTGGCCTGGCTGAGGCCCTTAGCCGGGGCGTCCCGTACCCGCCTGAGCTAGTCCTCGCGGACTTCCCGCACGAGGCTCCGTTGCTCGGGGCGGTGGCGCTAGCCATCGACGCCGTGCCGGACAGCGCCCTGGCCGACCAGGCCGGCCCGCCGCGCAACCCGCTAGATACCACCCACGCCGCCGCCACCCGCTACCGCGGCGGCACCCGTCCCCCCCACCCTCACCCCGGCGCCCCTTACCCCGGCGGCATCGACGACGCCGAGGGTGCCGACCACTCTCGCATTGACAGTTCCACGGGCGTTGGCACGATCGCTGACGCTGATGTCCCCACGGGCGCAGGCACCGTTGCCGACGCCTTCCGCACCGATCCCATTGCCGGCGCCGCAAGCTCCGGTACCAGAAGTATGCACCCCGCTAGTTCGAATGGGCATTACAGTACTAACCGTACTTATAGTGCCTCCTCGCGGCCGCAAGGAAGCCTCCCCGCAGGAGCCCCTCAGGCCACCTCACATTTTTCCGGCGCCCGCTTCGGCGACACGGCCAGCACGGCCGGTCCAGGCGGGCAGAACTCTGCATCGAAGGGCTAGGCATACATGAGACGCCTAAAGTCGCTCGGGGTCCTCATCGGGGCCGTTGGCCTGCTGGCGGCCGCTTGCGGGACCAGTACAACATCACCGTAACGAACACGTCAGGCCCATCAGGCACGCTGACGATCGACAACGAAAGCGGCGGGACCTGGACGTGTAACTTCAACCCATTCAACCTGTCCGACATCTCCTTCTCGCTCGGCAACGTCTACGAGCCACTGGCATTCGTCAACACGCTGCAGAGCGGCGCGGCGTCGCCGTGGCTGGCCACGAAGTGGGCGTGGAGCAACGGCAACAAGACGCTGACCTTTACGATCCGCAATGGCGTGAAGTTCACCAACGGCGACCCGATGAACGCCGCCGATGTGGTCTACACCTTCGGCCTGCTGAAGAAGAACACGGGTCTGGACCTGAATGCCATCTGGTCCGTGCTGTCGAGCGTCACCCAGGCTGGATCCAATCAGGTTGTGATGACCTTCAAGTCGCCAGCGGTGACGTACTTCTACTACATCGCCGACCAGATCGGCATCGTGGACCAGAAGGTCTGGTCCAAGGTTGCCAACCCGGTGACCTATCCGGACAAGAACCCGATCGGCACCGGCGCGTTCAAGGTGAGCAGCAGTACCTGCACGCCGCAGAACATCAAGTACACCGCCAACACGCACTACTGGCAGCCGGGCGAGCCGAAGATCGGAACGGTCAACTACCCCGCCTTCCTGACCAACGACACCGCCAACACCTACCTGGCGGCCGGGCACGCACAGTGGGGCAGCCAGTTCATCCCGAGCATCCAGGCCTTCTACACCTCCAAGAGCCCGAACTACCACTACTGGTTCCCGCCAGTGGCGAACGTGAGCATGTTCATCAACCTGACTAACCCGATCCTGAAGAACGTCGCGGTGCGGCAGGCGATGGCCTATGCGATCGACCGGCCAAAGGCATCCACCATCGGCGAGTACGGCTACGAGCCGCCATCGAACCAGACCGGGATCGTCACGCCGACGTTCTCCACCTGGGAGGACACCACTCAGGCGGCCGCGTTCGGCAATAACTACGCCCACAACCCGGCCAAGGCCATCTCGATACTGAAGAACGCCGGGTTCAAGATGGGCTCGAACGGCATGTTCAGCACGCCGTCCGGCCAGCCGCTGTCCTTCACCATCCTCGACAACGGCGGCTTCTCCGACTGGGTGGCGGCAGTGGCGACCATCCAGGCTGACCTCAAGGCGGTCGGCATCGCGGTAACGCCGGACAACCTGGCCTCGACCACTTACACAAGTGACTTGCAGACCGGCAAGTACCAGCTCGCGTACGGTTCCGAGCCCGGCGGGCCGACGCCGTACTTCGAGCTTCGGCAGTGGCTCTACTCGGGCAACACCGCGGCGATCGGGAAGGTGGCCTCGTTCAACTACGAGCGCTACAGCAACCCAGCCACCGACGCGCTGTTCAGCCAGTACTCCAGCACACCGGACACGACCACGCAGCACACCATCGTGAACCAGCTGGAGAAGGTCATGCTGCAGGACGTGCCGGTGATCCCGGTCACCGAGTCGGTCGACTGGTTCCAGTACGACACCGGCAGCTTCAGCGGCTGGCCCACGCCGACTAACCCGTACGCGCAGCCGGCGGCCTACAACTATCCGGACTGGGGCCAGGTGATGTTGCGCCTGGCGCCCGTCAAGTAGCAGGACTCACCCGGGCGGCTCGCAACCACAGCGAGCCGCCCGGGTAGTCAGCAGGCCAGTTAGCACTTGCCGGCGGCCAATCGGTAAGCGAGCGTTGAGGAGAGCGAATCCGGTGACCAATAGGAGGAGCGCATGAGATTCGTGCTGCGCCGCCTTGGCTTCTTCGCGCTGACCTTGTGGGTCGCGGTCACGCTCAACTTCCTGTTGCCGCGGCTGATGCCGGGCAACCCAGCCGAGGCCATGATCGCCAATCACAGGGGCGTGGTCGGCCCGGCCGCGCTCAAAGTGCTGGAAGCGCAATTCGGCCTCAACACCCACCAGAGCATGATCTCGCAATACTTCCAGTACCTGGGTGACGTGGCGACCGGCAAGTTCGGCGTCTCGCTGACCACCCAGCCGGGGAACCCGGTGTTTCGCATCGTGCTGGACGCGATCCCGTGGACGCTCGGCCTAGTGGGCGTGACCACCGTGCTGGCCTTCGTGGTCGGCACCGGCATCGGCATCGTCAGCGCCTGGCGCCGCGGCGGACGGCTGGACAGCATCCTGCCGCCCATCTTCGTGATCATGACGGTGATCCCGTTCTTCTGGCTAGGGCTCGTGCTGATCCTGGTATTCGGCGTCAAGCTGGGCTGGCTGCCGTACTTCGACACCTACGACATCACCGCCACGCCCGGCTTCACCTGGTCGTTCATCAGCAACGTGGTCGGGCACGCCATACTGCCGGCCTTCACGCTGCTGATCACGTTGATCGGTACCTGGATCCTGACCATGCGCAACACCATGATCACCACGCTGGCCGAGGATTACGTTCGAATGGCCAGGGCTAAGGGCCTGCCAGGCCGGCGCATCATGCTCGACTACGCGGCCCGGAACGCGATCCTGCCGAACCTGACCGGCTTCGCCATTTCGCTTGGCTTCGTAGTCACCGGCGCGATCTTGGTCGAGGAGGTCTTCAACTACCAGGGTGTCGGCTACCTGCTGCTCCAGGCGGTCAACAACGACGACTACCCGCTCATGCAGGCGCTGTTCCTGCTCATCACCGTGGCGGTGCTGGTGGCGATCCTGCTGTCCGACGTCGCGACAGCGATACTCGACCCGCGCACCAGGGAGGCGAGGTAGCCATGGCGATGGTGCCGCAACCGTGGCCCCAGCCACAAGGCGTGCCTGCCGAGGCAGGTCAGCCGGATCCGTTCGGTCCTCCGACGCCCTTCGGCGTGCCGTCCCCGACCGGGATAGCGGGAGCTCGCGCCCTGCGGCGGATGGGCCGCGCGATCACTGCCAACCGCAAGGCCACTGCAGGTGCCGTGCTACTCGCGATCTTCTGCCTGATCTCGCTATTCCCCGGGGTGATCGCGCACGACAATCCGAACGCCGAGATCTACCCGCGGAGCCTCGGCCCGTCCGCGCACCATCTGCTCGGCACCACCGCGTTCGGCCAGGACATGTTCGCTCAGGTCATTTACGGCGCCCGGCCGGTGCTGGAGATCGCCTTCGCGGTCGGACTCGGCGCCACCTTCATCGCTATGCTGATCGGCGTCGCCGCCGCCTACCTTGGCGGAGCCTGGGACGGCAGCCTCAGCCTTTCACCGACGTGCTGCTGGTCATCCCGTTGTTCCCGCTGCTGATCGTGATCGCCGCTTACCTGCACGGCGCCGGCACCTTGGTGATGATCGCCGTCCTCATCCTGACCGGCTGGTCCTTCACCGCCCGTCAGCTCCGGTCCCAGGCGCTCTCCCTCCGCAACCGGGACTTCCTGGAGGCCGCCCGCGTACGGGGCGAGCGCCCGATCTACATCATCGTGGTCGAGATCATCCCCACCATGACCTCGCTGCTGGTGGCGAGCTTCCTGACCAACGCTCTGTACGCGGTGCTGTTCTCCTCCAGCCTGCAGTTCCTCGGGCTCGGCGACCCGGCCATAGTCAGCTGGGGCACCATGCTCTACTGGGCCGAGAATGCCGAAGCCTTCCAGACCGGCCAGGCGCTCTGGATCATCGTGCCGGGCCTGTGCATCGTCGCCCTGGGCGCCGCGTTCGCGCTGCTCAACTACGCCTTTGATGAGATCGGCAACCCGGCCCTGCGGCCGGTCAGGAGCATGCGGGGGAAGCGTGTCAAGCCTGCTAAGTAACGGCATGCCCGTCGAGTCAGCGTCCGGCTGGCGGTCCGGAGCCATTCTCGAGGTCAGCGATCTGTCGGTCGACTACATCATGGAGCGCGGCACCGTCCGGGCGGTGAAGGACGTGAGCTTCGAAGTCGCGCCTGGCGAATTCATCGGAATCGTCGGCGAGTCCGGCTGCGGCAAGTCCACCCTGCTGTTCGCCATCGCGCAGCTGCTGGCGCCACCGGCCGGCATCAGCGGGGGCACCGTTACCTTCAAGGGCGCGAACCTTGTGGGTCTGACGGAAAAGCAGCTGTCCGCGGTCCGGTGGAAGGACATGTCCGTGGTCATGCAGAGCGCGATGAACGCGCTCAACCCAGTGACGTCAATCGCAGCCCAGTTCGCCGACGCTATGCGGTCGCACGGCGTCACCTCTAAGGCAGAGATCGCCGAACGCTCGGCCGAAGTGCTCAGGATGGTCGGCATCGACCCGGTACACCTAAGCAGCTACCCGCACCAGCTATCCGGCGGAATGCGGCAGCGCTCGATGATCGCGATGGCCATGCTGTTCACCCCGGACCTGGTGATCATGGACGAGCCGACGTCAGCGCTGGACGTGGTCGCGCAGCGCTCACTGATGGTCCAGATCAAGGAACTGCAGCAGCAACTCGGCTTCGCCGTCATCTTCGTCACCCACGACATGTCCCTGGTGCGGCACTTCAGCGACCGGCTGATGGTGATGTACGCCGGGCAGGTCGTCGAGTTCGGCGAAACCCGGCGGCTGTTCGACAAGCCGCTGCATCCTTACAGCATCGGCCTGATGGACGCGTTTCCCTCGATCAAGGGCCCGCGGGTGCCGCTAACGGGGATCCCTGGCAGTCCGCCTGATCTCGCCAACCCGCCGGATGGCTGCCGATTCGCCCCGCGCTGCCCGCAGGTGATGGCCCGCTGTACCGAGACCGCAGTGCCGCTTTTCAGCGTGAACGGCGAGCAGGTCAGGTGCCTGCTGCACGAGAGCAGAAAGGTGTACCAGTGACGGATCAGCAAACGGCGACGCAGCCCGAAACGGTGGCCAATGCCCCGCTGCTGCGGACCGACAAGCTGACCCGGCATTTCCGGATCGGCGGCGGGCTGCGGCGCAAATCTCTGCACGCCGTCGACGATGTCAGCCTGGAGATCGGCCGCCGGGAGATCGTCGCAGTCGCGGGCGAGAGCGGCAGTGGCAAGTCAACGATCGCACGCCTGCTGGCCAGGATCTACAAGCCGACCTCCGGAGAGATCTACTTCGAGGGCAGGCCGATATCCGGCCTGCGCTCGCGCCGCGATGTGCTCGGCTATCGCAGCGACGTGCCGATGGTCTTCCAGGACCCGTTCGCCTCGATCAACCCGGTGTTCCGGGTGTCGCACGGCGTCATGCGCAGTCTGAAGCTGCACCGGCCCGAGCTATCCCACCAGCAGCAACGTGAGGAGGCCGAGCGGGTCTTTTCCGTGGTCGGGCTGATTCCGGCCGCCGAGGTCCTGCAGCGCTTCCCGCACGAGCTGAGCGGCGGCCAGCGGCAGCGAGTCGGCTTCGCCCAGGCGCTGGCAATGCGGCCCAAGCTGATCCTCGCCGACGAGCCGGTGTCGATGCTGGATGTGTCGATCCGCATCGGCCTGCTGAACGTGATGGCGAAGCTGCGTGACGAGCAGGGCGTGTCCGTTCTCTATATCACCCACGACATCGCCAGCGCCCGTTACGTCGCGGACCGGCTGATCGTCATGTACGCCGGGCAGATCGCCGAGCAGGGCCCGGTCGAGGAGGTGCTGGCTAACCCCAAGCACCCGTACACCCAGTTGCTACTGTCCGCGGTGCCGGATCCGAGGGCCGATCTGAACGTCACCGCCGAGACCGACCGCGGCGAACCGCCGCGGGTGATCGACCCGACTCCCGGCTGCCGGTTCCGCTGGCGCTGCCCGCTTGCCATCGACATTTGCCACTCGGTCACCCCTGAGCTTTCGCAGCTTGCGCCCAGCCACGATGTCGCCTGCCATGTCGCCATGTCAGGCGCGGAAGTAAAGGCGTTTGGATGAAACTCGCTGTAGTAGGCGGTGGTTCTACCTACACCCCGGAGCTAGTCGACGGTATCGCCAGGCTCACCGGCGACATCAAGATCACCGAACTCGTGCTTGTCGATCCTGACGCAGACCGGCTGGCGGTGGTCGGGCCGTTCTCCGCCCGGATCATGGCCCGCTACGGTCATCCGGCGACTTTGACCTGGACCTCCGACCTGGACACCGCAGTGGACGGGGCTGGCGCCGTGCTGCTCCAGCTGCGCGTGGGCGGCCAGGCGACCAGGCACCGGGACGAGACCTGGCCGCTCGACTGCGGTTGCATCGGCCAGGAGACCACCGGGGCTGGCGGGTTCGCCAAGGCGCTGCGCACGGTGCCGGTAGTACTTGACGTAGCCGCGAGGGTGGCCGAACGCGCCGCGCCGGACGCCTGGATCATCGACTTCACCAACCCGGTCGGCATCGTCACCAGAGCCCTGCTTGATGCCGGGCACCGTGCGATCGGACTGTGCAACGTTGCCATCGGTTACCAGCGGCTGTTCGCCTCGATGCTGGGCGTCGCACCAGACGCCGTCGCGCTCGATCATGTCGGGCTTAATCACCTGACCTGGGAACGTGCCGCACTCGTCGACGGCGCCGACCGGCTGCCAGAACTGCTGGCCAGCCATGGCGAGGAGATTGCCGGCTATACCGGCATGCCGCTCGCTGTCACTGAGGCCGTCAACGCGGTCCCCTCCTCCTACCTGCGGTACTACTGGGCGCACGACGCGGTCGTCGAGGAGGAGCGGGGCCGGAAAACCCGCGCGCAGGCGGTCGCTGAGATCGAGCGGGAACTGCTCGCGATGTATGCCGACCCCGCCCTGGACACCAAGCCCGAACTACTGCAGCATCGCGGCGGCGCGTTCTACTCCGAGGCCGCGGTCGCGCTGCTCGCCTCGCTCGTCACCGACGCAGGCGACCGCCAGGTGGTAAACGTCCGCAATAGCGGAACGATGCCGTTCCTGTCCGACGAGGCGGTCATCGAGGTATCAGCGACCATCGGTGCCGCGGGCGCGGTGCCGGTGCCAGTCGCGCCGGTCGGCCCGCTGATGAGCGGCCTCATCGCGCACGTGTCGGCATACGAGGAACTGGCGGTGGCCGCCGCGCTGCACGGCGGCCGGGACCGGGTGGCTGCCGCGCTGCTCGCGCACCCGCTGGTCGGCCAGTTCGACCTGGCTAACCGGCTGACTGACCGGCTGCTGGCCGAGAACGCTGCGTTCTTGCCCTGGGCATCTGGCCAGTGAATGGCGCGGGCGGCGGCCTGGCTGCGGTCCTCGCAATAGACGGTGGCAATAGCAAGACGGACGTGGCACTGGTCGGACCTGATGGCAGCGTCCTCGGCAAAGCGCGCGGCGGCGGGTCCAACTACCAGAACGTGGGCACTGACCAGTCCACCACGGTCCTGAAAGAGCTGGTCAGCGACGTCGCGACGCAGGCAGGCCTGGCCGGCGGCGGGCTCGTCGCTGAGCACACGTCGGCGTGCCTCGCCGGGGCCGACCTGCCCGAGGAGGAAGCCGACCTCGGTGCGCTCGTGCAGGCCCAGGGCTGGTCATCGACCAGTTCAGTGGTAAACGACACGTTCGCGGTGCTCCGGGCCGGCCTGGCCGACGCCACCGAGTCCGGTACCGCACGGCATTGGGGTGTCGGCGTCGTATGCGGGGCCGGGATCAACTGCGTTGGCGTGGCACCCGATGGCCGGACCACCAGGTTCCTGTCCCTCGGGCGTATCAGCGGCGACTGGGGCGGCGGCGGTGAGCTCGGCGCCGAGGCGATGTGGTGGGCGGTCAGAGCCGAGGACGGCCGCGGACCGCAGACGGCGCTCCGCGCTGCCGTGCCGGCCCACTTCGGCGTGCAGCGAGTCGAGGACATCGTCATCGGCATGCACTTCGGCAAGATCTCTTACGCTGGGATTCACGGCCTGGTGCCCGTCCTGTTCGAGGTTGCCAACCGCGGTGATGAGGTCGCCAGGAACGTGCTAGTGCGGCAGGCCAACGAGATCTGCGCGATGGCGACGGTCGCGGCCAGCCGGCTCGGGCTGGGCGTACACCGCGGAGATCGGGTGCCGGTCGTGCTCGGCGGCAGCCTGATGGCGGCCAGAGACCCGATCCTGACCGGTGCGATCGTGGACCAGCTGGCCGCGAGCCTGCCGGGCGCGGAGGTCCGGATAGTCGACGTTCCGCCGGTAGTGGGCGCAGCGCTGCTTGGCCTCGATCACGTCGGCGCGCCGGCCAGCTCGGCCGCCCGGCTGCGCGAGTGCGCCCTCGCCCGCTGGTGAGCCTCCGGTTAGCTCTCGGGTGGCGGCGGCAGGCCTAGTTGGCGCCGGATCAGCCGGGACTGTGCCTCGACCGCCGCGTCGGCGGCCTTGTGGCCGGTGGTGAATGACACCAGCTCGGCGAGAGACATCGCGCGTGCCTGCCGCTGCGTGAGCGCGATCCGGTGCTGGTTAGCGCGGATCATTGCGCGCGCGGTGGCGGCGATCTGCGGCGGGAACGAGATCCTGGCGAGGTGCTGGTCGAATCCGCGTTCTGTGGCGGCCTCGGCCAGCAGGTCTGCCCTGGCTGCGGCCAGGTTGCGGTGCTGGTCCTTAGCGTAGGCGCCGGTCTCGTCGTCCAGCCGATCATTCGCCGGCCGCGCGATCGCCAGGTACTGGGCAGCCGCAGCAGTCGCGGCGTCGCCGCTCCCCGCACCTGTGGCTGGACTGGCAGTCCGCCCACTTCCAGCCGTCGCCGGGCTTGCCGCCTGGCCGCTGGCACAGCCGACGCCTGCGATCGCCAGCACGCCCAGCAGGGCAGCCGTGCCGCTTGCGCGCATCGTCGTCGGCATCTAGCCCTCATTCTAACTGCGCAGGGGAACGGTCATCACGGTCCCCGACCCAGTGGTAACGACAAAGGCACGCGCCGCGGGCAGCGGAACGGCCGCGGATACCGGATGCCAGGTGCCAGCCGCCCGCGGACCGCCAAGCACCATCCAGCTGCCGGCCGCGACGTGTTGGCCGCGAGAGTCGGTGACCTGGAGCCAGCATCGGGTTCCCGCCGGGATCCCGCGGACCTGCACGGCCAGGGCGAGGCCGCCGGGCCGGGACCGGTACCTGATGCTAGTGCTGGCGTGAGTGTGTGCGTCGGCGCCAGTGACCGTATGAGTCGACTGCTGCGCAGCGGCGATCGGCGCCGGCAGCGGCGACGTGGTCTAGCGCGCCCGCCGCGGTGACGACGCCGGCCCCGACGATCAGGCCCGCGGCCGCCGCAGCCGCAATGCGCGGCCAGCTGCGGTGCCCGTGCAGGCGGGCGGCTCGGTCCAGCAACGCGACCAGTGCGGGCTTGGCTGGATCCGGGTCGCGACCGAGGAGCAGCCCGGCAGCCTCGTCGGCTGGCACCCGGCCCAGCAGCGCGGGCAAGCCCGCCAGTCCGGCCAGCTCGTCCCGGCAGTCTGCGCAGCCAGCCAGATGTTCGTCGACAGCGCCGCGATCAGCGGGCCCGATGGCGCCGACCACGTAGACGCCCAGGGCCCGGCGCATCTCGCCGCAGGCTGCGACGCCGATCATGCCGCCCGCTGGCCATCCCTGGTCCCCCATACTTTGATGAACGTGCCGCAGCGTCCTGGCGGTTCAGAGCTAGCCGGGCGCGGCTAGCCGGGCGCGGCTAGCCAGCCGGGGGCGGGCCGGATCGCGAGGCCCCGGGCCACCAGCTGGCCTGCCGGGTCCGCGGGCAACAGCCAGCGCCAGCTAAACCAGCGGATTATGTCTTTGTCCGGGGCAAGTACGGCGGCCCGCAGAGCCGCGCCCAGCAGCGCGACCACGTCTGGCGGGCTGGCCGCGCGAGGCTGCGGGTAGGCCTGATCCCAGCGCGCCAGCTCGCTGCGATGGACATGTCCGTCGCCTGTCTCCGCAGGCAGCACGACTGACCTGGCAACCAGCGCACCACACCGCTGCAGCGGCGAGCGCAGCGACCTGAGTTCCTTATGCTTCAGGCCGAGTTCGACCTCGACATCGTCAGCAAGGGCCGGCCCGGTCTCGGCCAGGTGCCGCAGCAGCCTGGCCCAGCCTGGGTCCTCGTGCTCCATCCGGGCTAGCTCGGCCCGGCAGATGGGGTCGACCAGCGCGAGCAGCGCGTCGGATAGCAAGATCGTCTTGCCCCGGTGAATGTCTAGGGAGTGCACGTCCGGCCGCTCCGAAAGCTCGTGCGCCCACGGCCATTTCGTGGCGGGCCAGCTCGCGAAGCCGCGGCCGCCAGCCTGATACGGCTCTTCGTGCAGGGCCTCATACAGGCTGGGCAGCGCGCAATCGGGGGTGCGGGTCAGCAGGCCCCGTTCCCGCAAGAATTCGTGGGCTTCGTCGAGCGATTCGAGCGCACGGTCAGGGCTCAGGCGGCACTGGTATATGCGCCGCCGGCGAAGCTCATCAAGCGAGGTCAGCACGGTCTCAGCAAAGCAGATAACAGGCGATCGCGGCTGCCGAGGCAACGTTGAGCGAGTCGACCCCACGGCTCATCGGGATACGCACTGTCTGGTCAGCCGCGTCAAGCCAGCGGCCGGACAGGCCGCTGCCTTCGCTCCCGATCAGCAGGGCCAGCTTTTCGTCCGCCTTTACCGTGCCGCTGACCGCGCCGATCGCGGGCGCGCCCGCATCCGGGGTCAGCGCCAGCAGGCGGAACCCCGCTGCCTTCAGCCCGGCCAGCCCGCCACGCCAGTTGTCCATGCGGGCGTATGGCACGGCCAGCACAGCGCCCATGGAAACCTTCACCGCCCGCCGGTACAACGGATCAGCGCAGCGCGGTGCTAGCACGACGCCGTCGAAGCCGAGCGCCGCCACGCAGCGGAACACCGCGCCAACGTTCGCGTGGTCCACGATGTCCTCGAGCACGACGATCCGGCTGGCGCCGGCCAGTACCGCGGCCACCGAAGGCAGCGGCAAGCGCTGCATGGACGCCAGCGCCCCCCGGTGTACCCGGTAACCGGTGAGTTGCTCGGCAGCCGGCGCCGGCAGCAGGTAAAGCGGGGCCGCGCAGTTGGCGGCCAGGTCCGCGATCGTCGCCAGCTTGTCTTCCGCTACTAGCAGCGACCTGACCGGATATCCAGCCGCGATCGCCCGCCTGATGACCTTCTCGCCCTCGGCGATGAACAAGCCCTGAGCCGTTTCCAAGCTCCGCCGGAGCCGCACGTCGGTCAGGCTGACGTAGTCGGCGAGCCGAAGATCGGTCGCGTCAGTTACTCGTACCTGAGCAGCCATCTGCCAAGTTTGGCAGCATGGCTGAGTCGGAGCTCAAATCCGGGCAAGTCAGCCGATCCGCCGCTGGAAGTTCGATATATTCCCACCAGGGGCTCCGCCCCCGTAGACCCCCCAAACCCTAACCAACCCTCACCGCCAGGGCTGGGGAATCGGCGGGTCTGGCCGACCGAAGGGCGCACCTTGTCAGCATGGGCATCGGGATCGGGTACCGGCCGACGCGGCCGGACCCGCAGGGCCAGCACCCGAGCCCTCGTTGCGATCGCGGTCAGCGTCTCCGCGATTGTCATGGTCACGCTGACCGCCAGAGCTGTCATCTCTCGTGCCACCTGCTCCAGGCAGCCGACCGTGATCAACATCGCGGTGAGCTACGACGTCGCGCCGGCTATCCGGGCCATCGCCAGGACGTTCAACAGCCAGAATCACGTCGCTGACGGTCAGTGCATCGCGGTCGAGATCACCGAGGGTGACTCCGCGGCCCAAGCGGGCCAGATTGACGGCCAGGCCGCCGTTCCCGGTGCGACGCCGATCGACGCCTGGATCCCTGATTCCAGCCTGTGGGTGAACGTTGTCCACAGCTATCCGATCGGGGCGCAGATCGTGCAGCAGACCCCGATCAGCGTCGCGCGTTCGCCGCTGATGATCGTCACCACAAAGGCGGTCGCGCGCGAGACGCGCATCTTCGAGTCGGCCGTCGGCTGGAGCGTGCTGCTGCCGCCCTCTTACGGCGGGCCGCCGGGCAGCCTAAAACTCCTTACTGACCTGCCTGACCCGGTTACCAGCTCGGCCGGCCTGGCGACGCTGGTGGAGGTGAGCCGCTTCCTGGGCCCGGGTGCAGCCGCGAGGACGGCGTTCTCCAAGTTCGTATTCAGCGCCGCGGCCACCGAGGACTTCGACTCAGTCACCGGCCTGCAGACGTTCGTCGGCACCACGCAGCCGCCGTTCGATCGGCGGGCCATCACGGTAGCCAGCGAGCAGGCGGTGCTCGGCTACGACCGGGCCACCGCGAACAGCCCGCTGGTGGCCCGGTACCCGACCGGCGCCTCGAAGGCGCTCGGCAGCCCCGAGCTGGACTATCCGTACGTGCTGACGACCACGGCCGGAGTGCCGGTGGCCGCGGCGCAGGAGTTCGGCAGGTTCCTGCTGACCGCCTATGCCGCTGGCGAGGTCCGGTACTACGGTTTCCGGTCGACAGACGGGCGGCCCGACGTGATGCCCAGCTCGGCCGGCCTGAGCGGACTGCCGCTCGAGCTGGCCAGCGCGCCTGGCGCCAGCGAGACCGCGGCGAGCCTGCAGGCCTGGGAGAAGCTCGGCCTCGGGTCCAAGGACCTGACTTTGGTCGATGTGTCCCCGGCGATGAACCAGCCTGCCGGCAACGGCACCCAGACGCTAGAGCAGGAACTGGCCCAGACCGCGTATCGCGGGCTCGGGCTGTTCCCCGACAGCACCCACATGGGCCTGTGGGTGATCGGCAAATCCCGGTCCCTCGCCGAGCCTTATGAGCAGCTCGTTCCGCTCGGCCCGCTGCCCGCCAAGCTGGGCCTGGTCAGCCGGCGTACCCAGCTGGTGCAGATCAACCAGACGCTGACCACGAGCCCCGGCAGGCTGGCGCTGAACGACGCCGTGCTGGCTGGCTACGAGTACATGACCAAGACCTACGCCCCGAACTACGCCAACGCCGAGCTGGTCCTTACCGCCGGTGTAGACAGCGCCCCCGGCGACATGTCGCTCGACGCCCTGCTCGGCAAGCTGCGCACGTTGTATAACCCGAGCCGCAAGGTGGAGATAGTCATCATCCAGTTCGGCAGCCGGGGCAATTTCACCGCGCTCAAGGAGATTGCCAATGCGACCGGCGGTATCGCCTACAAGATCACTAACCCGCTTGAGGTCGGCAAGATCTTCATCGAGGCGATTGCGCACCGCATGTGCAACCAGGGGTGCCTCGCCCCCTGATTCGGGCGCCGATTCCGTTGCCGAATCGTGTGAACCTGAGGCGGAAGCCACGCGTCAAACAAAGTGAGGCCCGGCGAGAGCGGGGCGCCGGGCCTCACTTTTCTTCCGCTAACCGAGCTAGCCGACTTCGTCGAGCATCCGGTGGGCGCGCGCGATCAGCACTGGCACAGCCGGGCCTTCGCGTTCGAATCCCTCGCCCAGCGTCTTGCCTTGCAGGAACCTCGCGTGGATCCCCTCTAGGACGACGGCCAGCTTGAAGAAGCCAAACGCGATGTAATAGCCAATACCGGAGACGTCCCGGCCGGTCAGTTCCGCATACCGGGCCGCGAACCCGGCCCGGCTGGCGAAGCCCGGCAGCGCGGTGATAGTTGAGCCCACGTTGATATCAGGGAACGTCTCGGCTGCGTCGGCCCAGTAGGACAGCGTCAAGCCGACATCTGCTAGCGGGTCGCCGAGCGTCGACATTTCCCAGTCGACGACTGCCGCGATGCGGGCCGGCGTCCCCAGCCGCACCAGCGTGTTGTCCAGCCTGAAATCGCCATGCACGAGCGTGCCTTCGGCTGACGCCGGCAGGCCGTCGGTTAGCCGGGTAACGAGTTCCTGATATCCCGGCATCTCCCTGGTGTTGGACAGTTCCCATTGCCGCTGCCAGCGAGACAGCTGGCGGGCCAGGTAACCCTCCGGCCTGCCGAACGTGTCCAGGCCGACTGCCGTGTAATCCACGCCGTGGATGGTGGCCAGCATCGAGGCCAGCAGCTCAGACAGCTCAGCCGCCTGCGCAGGGGTGAGGATCTGCCCGTCGTCCACGGTTCGCAGCACCAGGCCATCGACATACTTCATGAGGTAAAACGGCGCGCCAACCACCGCCGCGTCCTGACAGCTCGCCACCGTCTCGGGCACCGGGACCGCGGTGTCCCGTAGCGCAGTCAGCACCCGGTATTCGCGGGTCATGTCATGCGCCGTGGGCAGCACGTGGCCGAGCGGCGGCCTGCGCAGCACGAGCTGGCCGCCGTCGAAGTCAAGCCGGTAGGTGAGGTTGGAGCGGCCGCCGGCGATCAGCTGAACCCCTCGTAGTTCGCCGAAGTCAGCGAGGCCGGCACCGGCCATCCATTTGACCAGTCCGGCCGGATCCTCGACGCCGGGAATGCCGGGGACGCGCTGGATACCACCTGGTACCTCGACTCCGCCTGTCACCACTCACCTCATCTGGCCGTTGACCGCTCCCCAGAGCCCGGGAACCGCATGCGGCAATGATCCCTTATCGGCGGCCACAGTCACAGAGGTAACGGGTGTGATCCCTGCCAGGCAGGTGCGCCGGGGGACGCTTCTCCGCCGGTACGGTGTCACCATGAATCCTGATCAGTCGCTCTCGTCCACGCCGAGAACCACTTTGCACCGGTTGCGTGAGCGCGGGCGGACCGAGCTAGCGGCATTGGACGCCGTGCTCGAGGCCGGGCTGGTCTGCCACCTTGGGGTCAGTATTGATGGCGTGCCGGTCGTGCTGCCGACCGGCTATGGCCGGATCGGCGAGACCCTTTACCTGCATGGCTCATCAGCCAATAGGTCGCTGCTCGCCGCGGCTGGCCAGCAGGTCTGCGTCACCGTCACGCTGCTGGACGGGCTTGTGTGCGCTAGGGCTGTCTTTCACCACTCGATGAACTACCGCAGCGCGGTGATATTCGGCGAACCACGTTTGGTCACAGACGCCGAGGAGAAACTTGCTGCGCTTCGCGCCGTGACCGACCACCTGGTACCCGGGCGCTGGGACCATGCCCGGCGGCCCAACCGCAAGGAACTCGCGGCCACGGCCGTCATTGCGCTGCCTCTCGCTGAAGCCTCTGTCAAAGTCAGGTCGGGCGGCCCGAAGGACGACCCGGAGGACTATGACTCGGGGATCTGGGCCGGGGTGCTGCCAAGCTCGCTGACCTTCGGCCCGGCGCAGCCCGACCCGGCGCTGACAGCGGGCATCACCGTGCCCAAGCACATCGAAGCGCTGGCAGGCCGGCCGCGGGGTAGCGCGCCTGCGGGCTTGTAGCCTCCTCCGATCGCCTAGGCTGGGCCAATGACTGACCGGCTCGTCTGGATCGACTGCGAGATGACCGGGCTTGATCTCACCCGCGACGCACTCGTAGAGATCGCTTGCATAGTCACAGATGGCGAGCTCAACGCCCTGGACGAAGGCATTGACGTCATAATCAAGCCGCCGCCCGAGGCGCTCGACAGCATGCACGAGGTCGTGCGCGAGATGCACACTGCTTCTGGCCTGCTGGGCGAGCTAGCCAGCGGGCTGACCTTGGCCGAGGCTCAGGATCTGGTTCTCGGCTACATCCGCGGACACGCGCCCGAATTGCGCAAGGTCCCGCTGTGCGGCAACTCGATCGCGACCGACCGGTCCTTCCTGGCGAGGGATATGCCCGAGCTTGACGCGTTCCTGCATTACCGGATGGTCGACGTTTCCAGCATTAAAGAGCTGGCCAGGCGGTGGTACCCGCGCGCCTACTTCGCCAGCCCGGAAAAGCATGGTGGTCACCGGGCGCTGGCCGACATCCGGGAGAGCATCCGGGAGCTGCGGTATTACCGGGCGGCCGTTTTCGTGCCCCAACCGGGTCCGGACACCGCCACCGCACGAGCAGTGGCCGCCAGGCTGACAGCCGCTGAGGCCGGGCCTGAGCTGGAGAGTGAATCCAGTTCTGCTCAGTGACCAACGACCGGTATGCTTCGTAGGCCGCCGGGAGAAGTCAGCTTGGCAGCGATGGTGGGCGTAGCTCAGTTGGTTAGAGCGCCAGGTTGTGGTCCTGGATGTCGTGGGTTCGAATCCCATCGCTCACCCCAAGGTGCTGCAGTTCACGCTCTATTTTCGTACTCAGTTTCGGGTCACGCCTGAGCCCGGCTGCCAAGCTTGGGAGCGAAGCGGGAGCCGCATGACTGCGGTTGACGGGGCTGACCAGGGATAACGGTCATCTCTTCCCTGATCTGCCTGGGAGCGGGACCTCTATACGGTGCATTCTGACGAGCGATTCCGCTCGCATGACTTCAAAGCCCATCACTTATGAGCTACTCTGCAGCACCACCCGCCATAAGCTCCACCCAGCGAAGAAAGCCGTCGCTCGCTTGAGGATCTCCACGTCCTCCCGCAGCCGCCGGTTCTCCCGCCGCAGCTGCGCCAGTTCCTCGCGCTCGTCTGTGGTCAGGCGGTCGTCGCTGACCGTCCCCGGCATCCCGCCCGGCCTGCTTAAGCCACTCGCGGACCGAGGTCTCGGTCAGGTCAAAGTCGCTAGCGACCTGGCCCACCGACCGCTCGCCACGCTGGCACCACTCGACGATCTCGGCCTTGAAGTCCGCGGTGAACGAACGACGCGGCCGGGGCTTCTTGCTCCCCATGCTCGCCATGATCGGACATCCTTCCGGGGACGAACCCCTGATGGTGGATGCCCGTCAAAGCGGGGCAGGCTCAGGAGAGTTCTCGTGGCTGCATCGACAGGACGGCGTCGGCGAGCCCGGTAACGAGCGGAAGGGCGTCGGCGAGGCTGCGCTCTGGCCCGGCGAGCGTGTCGAAGGTCTCGAAACTGCTCAGCGCGTACAGTATCTGCACCGCTTGCTCGGCCTGGGTTCCGGTGCGTGCGGGCAGGCGGCCGACCAGGACCGTGAGCCCTTCGCGGCGCCGCTGGTCCCGGGCGGCGATCACCGCTCCCACGTCGGGATCCAGCGCGGCCAGGGCGCGCAGTCGGCGCATGACAACCCGATCCACCGCCCAGAACTCGGCGAAGGCCGTAATGAAGCCGCGGATCGCCTGCTCCGGGGCCGGACTGGTGAACACACTGGCAAGCTCGGCCATACCGCTGGCTTCGGCCAGGTCGTCGCAGACCGCCTCGAGCAACCCGGTCTTGGAGCCGAACTGGTAGTAGACGGTCCCCCGGGCCATGTCCGCGCGGCGTGCCACTGCCTCGACGGTGAAGCCGGGGTAGGCGGCCGACACGCGGAGCAGTTCCCTGGCGGCGTCCAGGATCCTGCGCCGGCCCCCGCTTATCGCTTCCTCGCGCTTGCCAAGCCGATAAGTGCGCGGGCTCATTGCGGTTCGACATCTCCCCAGCAGGTCATGTGCGTCTTCAGGCACGCACTCTGCCTGCAGACCTTACCCGTGGGCGGGCCTGGCAGGTTGACAGCTGCGGCTCCTGTACATTTAATTATACAGTCTGTAGAGCTAAATAATGTAGGCCTCTAATCGCGCCCGGGATTCTCATCCCTTCATCCTCGTGCTGGCAATGCGCGTCTACCTGCGCATGGGCCGCTAACCGGAAGTGACCTGACATGAGCCAAAACGACACGCACGGCAGCGACCGCGCCGCTACCGCCCCCGGCCGTGGCGTCAGCGCCACCACCGGCGCGGACCGTCGCTTGCGGCAGAACTCCTTCGCCGCGGTGGTCATGCTTCTGATCGAGTACGGCCTTGGGATATGGGTGAACCTGTACGCCCAGATCCCGGCATCAGACAAGGGGAAGGGAACGTTCGCCGCGTTCGGCGCCACGGTGGCGAACGGCCCGGCCGCGCTGACCCTGCACGCGCTGCTCGGCACCCTGCTCCTGGTAACCGCGATAGCCCTCATCATCCGGGCCGTCCTCACCCGCAAGGCCGCCGCCACGGTGATCGGCGCTGTCGCCCTTCTCGCGATCATCGCCGCGTGGACGTCGGGCGCGAGGTTCACCGGCGACCGGGCCGACGGCGCGTCGTTCGGCATGGCCATGGCTACCGCGGTGGCGTTGCTCTGCTACGTGATCATCCTGTTCGTCCCCCGACTGACCGCAGGAGCTGACCGATGACCCAGCCAGCCGGGCAGGGCAGTGGCCCGCGCGACGACGGCCGGATCGCGCTGGTCACCGGGGCGACCTCGGGCATCGGCTTCCACACCGCCAGGGAACTCGCCGAACGCGGCGCCTCCGTGCTGATCACCGGACGGGACCGGGGACGGGGCGAGGACGCTGTCGCGACCATCGGCTCGGCGGCGGGTCACGACCGCGTGGGATTCATCCAGGTCGATCACTCCACCGTCGGCGCCAACATCCGGCTCGGCACCACCGTGACGGACCTGCTGGGCAGACTCGGGCTCGTCCCGCGGCTCGACGTGCTTGTCAACAACGTCGGCGGGATCTTCGCGACCAGGACTGTCACCGCCGACGGCTACGAGGCCACGCTCGCGGTCAACTTCCTCGCCCCCGTGGTGGTGACCCGCTCGGTGCTGCCGCTGCTGCGGGCCAGCGGATCGCCGCGCTGCGTGAACGTCACCTCCAGCCTGGCCTGGCTGGCCCGGCAGGTCCCCGGCGGCCTGCTGGCCGACATCCAGAGCACCCGCGATTACGTAGGCATCCGCGCGCATGCCCGGGCGAAGCTGCTGACCGCCGCGTGGACCATCGCCCTGAGCCGCCAGCGGGCCGGCACTGGACTGGTGGCGGCCACCGTCAACCCCGGTATGGCTTGGACCGCCATGACCCAGGCGCTGACGCCGCAGGTAGTACCGTCCTGGCGGTACGTTTACCCGCTGGTGCGGTTCTTCCAGAAGCGTGGCGATCCTGCCACGGCCGCCCGCGTCTGCGTCGAACTCGCCTGGACCGCCAGCCCCGCCGAGATCAGCGGCCGGTACATCACCGAGCACGGCAAGCCAGGCAGGTATCCCGCGACAGTGGCCGACCCAGCCGTCCAGGACCAGATAAACAGCACCGCGGAGGACCTGGCGCAGCATGCACCCACCGCCGCCGGCCTTGCCATGGACGAGAACCCTCAGGCGACGAGGGGAAACGGGCCGTGCTGATCGACTAGGCATCATCGCGCCACCCACGAATCCCGGGTCAGGGCCAGGGCTCCGGCAACGTCCCGAATGACTGCCAGCGGCCGGGGTAGGGTTTGGCTGTGATGTCCGACTTCAACATCATGATCGCCGACCGGTACAGGCTCGACAGCCGAATCGCCACCGGGGGCATGGGCGAAGTGTGGCGGGCCACCGACACGGTGCTCGACCGGCCAGTAGCAGTCAAGCTGCTGCGGTCGGAGTATGCCGGGCACGGCGAGACCCTCACCCGGTTCCGCTCCGAGGCCCGGCATGCCGGGTCGCTGACTCATCCTGGCATCGCGAGGGTCTACGACTACAGCGAGACCGGTACCAGCCATCCTCCGTACCTGGTCATGGAGCTTGTCGATGGGCCGGCGCTGACCGCCCTGCTGGCTCGCGGACCGCTGGACGCTGCCCGCACGATGGATGTGATCTCCCAGACCGCAGCCGGGCTCGATGCAGCGCATTCAGCAGGCCTGGTGCACCGCGACATCAAGCCAGGGAACTTGCTGGTAGGGCCTGGCGGTCAGGTAAAGATCACCGACTTCGGCATCGCGCATGCCGCCGGGTCGGCGCCTATCACGCGAACCGGGACGCTGATCGGCACGCCGGCCTACCTGGCGCCCGAACGAATGACCGGCGGGTCCGCCAGCCCAGCCAGCGACCTTTACTCGCTCGGGATCGTGGCCTGGGAGTGCCTGGCAGGCTGTTCGCCCTTCATCGGGCCGGAAATGGAAGTGGCTCTCGCGCACCGGGACCTGCCGTTGCCGCCGCTGCCCCCGGGCGTGCCACTCGAGGTATCCGCGCTCGTCGCCGAGCTAACCGCCAAGAACCCGGCGGCGCGCCCTGCCTCCGCGAGCGAGGTCGCCCGCCGGGCCGGGCAGCTCAGCGATGCCCTGGCAGGCCCGCGCGGGCTGCCTGGCGGCTGGTCGGATATGCCCGGCTACGGACGCGGCGGCGGGCCCAAGACCGCAACCCTGCCTGCTCCGCATGCGATCACGCTGACCGAGCAGGCGCCTGTGGACGGCTGGCTTGACCGTCCGCAGCCGCACCAGCACAGGCGAGTGATCCGCCGCAGGCTGGTAGCAGCCGCCGCGATAGTCATCGCGGCCGGCCTGGCCGGGTGGCTGCTTGCTGGCGGGCTCGGTCCGGCGGCAGCGCTGAAGCACGGCGCGGCTAGGCCTGCGGCCACGGCCACCAGACGCGCTAACACGGTGGCCATCAACGCTGACGCTCTCGTCGGGCAGCCGGTGCGAGCTGTCCGGCGCCAGTTGCAACAGCTCGGGCTGCATGTCCAGGTGAACTGGCAGCCAAGCGACGGGCAGCAGCCAAGCGACGGGCAGCAGCCAAGAACGGTGCTCGCGGTGCAGCCCTCCGGTCAGGTGCAAGCTGGCAGCACCATCGTGCTCACAGCGGCGCTGCCCTCCTTCGGCCATCACGGACACGATCACGGAAACGGCGGCGGAGGCGGCAATGGCAACGGCGGAGATGGCGGCGGAGGCGGCGACTGACCGCCCTCCGCGCGAAGTCCCAGCGCGCGACCTTGCGGTTGCGCGGCGCTAGCTCTGGTTGATGACAAACGCCTGGTTGTGGCCTGAGCCGTCGGCGTAAAAGCCACCAGCGCTGCACTGGCCAGTCCCGGCGCACGACAACCCAGTGATCGCGGCCTGCCCGCCGGTATTCAGGGCGCCCGACCCAGGCGCCTGCCGAGCCTTACCCCAGATCCCCTTGCGCTGGCTAGCCACGAGCGCCTGAATGTGCCCCGAGCCATCCTTGTAGAAGCCGCCCGCGCTGCAGTTGCCGACCGTCGCGCACGCAAATGCGTACACTTCCGAGTTGCCGCCCACGTTCAGTTTCCCGGACCCGGGCAGCGGCACCGCGTTACCCCACCTGCCCTTGTGCTCACTGACTACGAAGATCTCAGAGGCGCCTGCCTTGGATTGGTAGTAGCCGGAAGCGCTGCAGTCGCCTACTGCGAGGCAGGCAATATTGCTGATCGCGGCCGACCCGCCAACGTTGAGCACACCTGAGTGGGGCACTTCCTCCGCCTTGCCCCAGCTGCCCTTCCGCTGGCCGACGACGAACGCCTGATAACGATGCGCATGAGCCTCGTAATACCCGCCCGCACTGCAGTTGCCCGGCGTCGCGCAGGACACGGCGGATATCTCCGCGCCGCCGGCCGCGTTGAGACTCGCCGACCTCGGGACCTCAAGCGCCTTGCCCCACTTGCCATTCTTCTGGCTGACAGCAAAGGCCTGCTCATGGCCGGCGTGGTCGGTGTAGAAGCCGCCTGCGCTGCAGTCGCCTGCCGCGGCGCACGACATCGCAAGCAGGTGCGCGGTCCCGCCGGCGTTGAGGGCCCCCGAATGCGGCACCTCCAGCGCCTTGCCCCAGCTGCCGTTCTTCTCACTGGCCACATACGCCTGATAGTGGCCAGCGTGGTCGTTGTAGTAACCGCCAAGGCTGCAGTCCCCGGCGGCGCCACAGGACAGCGCGTACACGGTGGCGAACCCATCCGCGTTGAGAGTCGCCAGGCCTGGCAGTGCCTTAGCGTTGCCCCAGTGGCCGGCTTTCTCACCGACGACGAAAATCTGCGTCGCGTGCACGGCATCCCGGTAGAAGCCGGCCGCGGTGCAGGTGCCGGGCTTGGCGCAGGAGATCACATCAACTTGCGCGTCTCCGCCGGCATTCAGCCCGGCCGAACCAGGTACTTCCTTGGCCTTGCCCCAGATGCCGTGGCTCTCGCCGACGACGAAAGCCTGGTAAGCGGTGGACGCGTCCCGGTAGTAGCCGCCTGCGCTGCAGGTGCCGGCAGCCGCGCACGACACCGAGATCAGCACCGCGTTCCCGCCGGCGTTGAGCGCGGCAAGACCGGGAACGGGGATCGCCTTGCGCCATGTGCCCGCCGCGGGTGCCCGGGCACCGGCGGCAAGGTGAGTGCCCGCGACCGAGGCGCCAGCGGCGATCAGGGACCAACACATGGCAGCCGCCACGGATGCCGTCAGTATCGCGCCGGCTCGCTTCATGGGGACCCCCCCGCTCACCTCGTCGCGCCGATCATCGCAGAGCAGGGCGGCCCGCGCTATATCTGGCTCGCGGTAGTCTGCCCCGGTGTTCTTGCTGCGCAAGCCGTCTGAGGAGGACCTCGCCCGGCTGGTCGACGCAGAGCAAGCGGCCGAGCTGACCTACCACGGAGTCGGCGCTACAGCCTCACCCGACAATCAGCCGCCCGGTTACCGGCGCGATCGCTGGGAGGCAGACCTCGGCACCTTCACGCGCGAGCGGTTCGCCCGATCGGCCGCCGCGATTGGCCAGTGGCAAATTCAGCGGCGCTCGGGCCTGACCATTTATCCCGGCAGTCCGGTGCAGGCCGACGAGACATTCGCGTTGGCCTTCCAGCTAGCTGCTGTCTACGTGGTCGCGGCCGGCCGCGTCGTCTACGTCACAGGCGAGCCGGATCGGGTCGGCTTCGCCTACGGCACCCTGCCGAGCCATCCCGAGCAGGGTGAGGAAGCCTTTCATGTCATCCGCCGAGGTTCGCGGCTCTGGCTGGAAATCGTGGCCTTCTCCCGGCCGCGGCATCCGGTCGCGCGGCTGGGCGCGCCAGTGACCCGCGCGGTACAGCTACGCATGACCCGGCGCTACCTAACCGCGCTCCGTTGTGGACCCAATCAGCCGGAGTATCTGTAGATCGAGTACTTGAACTGGCCGCTCAGGACTGAGTACTCGATCGGCACCCACATCTGGCGCGTCCCGGGAATGCGGGTCAGGCTGACTGCATTGCGCGGCACCGGCAGCACGGTGCTGCCCTTGATCGCCGGGAGCCCGATCACGCTCCACTTTCCAGCGCGATAGTGCACGAGCTTGACGGCCAAACTCGTTCCCTCGGTCGCCAGCCCGGCCCAGAAGCCACCTGCTCCGTCCGGCGTGACTTCGGTAAACGCAGCTCCCTGCTTGATGCCCTTGTACAGCGAGGCCGGTACCGCCAGCAATTTCCAGGACTTGCCGTTCCAGTGGTATGCGACCGGGATCGCGTCCGGCAGCGAGGTCTTCGGATCGGGATACCCCAGCGCTCCTACCGCCCAGACGCTATTGCCGGATGCTGCCGCGATAGCCGCGGGGTGCGATTGCCCGTTGACCGGCAGCGTGACCGGGGGCAGCGGTACCTGGTGCCAGCCGTGCCCGTTCCAGCGCAACGCCTCGAATTGTTCGGCGTCGGTGCTGAGCGCGATCGCCCAGACGTCGCTCGCGCTTATCCCCGCGAAGCCCTGCACGCCTTGACCTGGCACGATGAAGCCGCGCCAGCTATGCCCGTTCCAGTGCTCGACCTTATTCACCACGGCAGTCGCCCAGGCGTCGGACGGCCCGAGTACGGCGGCGGCATAGATATCGCCCGGACGTCCCCTGGTCAGCCACTGCCATTTCGTGCCGTTCCAACGCGCGATGTACGGGGTGGGGCGCAGCCCTTGCGGCGCCAAGGCGCCGAACGCCCAGACATTACGCGGCGAGGAGCCAAGCACCTCGGTGAAGAAACCCTCGTGCTGCGGGCGCGGCAACGGTGACGGTTTCCATGCCGAGCCGTTCCAGTGCCAAATGACCGGGACGCCCACGCCCTGGTGGTTGACGATGCCGAGCCGTCCGCCGACAGCCCACGCGTCGCGGCCGCTCAGGGCCGCCAGAGCAGTGACGGACTCGGTCGTGCCGTTCGAGAATGGCACCCGGTAGGAGAGATGCCAGCCGGATTTGGCTGCGGGCCGGGCCGGGCTCGCGGCAGTATGCGGTCGGGCTACCGCCTGCGCGGCCGGGAGCGCAGTCAGTACGGGCCCGGCAGCGGCCGCGATGCCGGCCACGCAGAACGGAACGATGACACGCCCGAACATCTTGCCTCCCGTATGCCGGTGTCGTGCTTCTGCGAATATAACGAGTTATCAGCTGGAATGACATGACTGATATGCGCCGATGCCGCCATCGCAGTCGACAGGCCGGGCACGCCGGCCAGGTGAGGCGTAGTGTCCGGTTACCGGCGCGGCAGCACCATCGCGGAGGGACCGTGATCGTGATCGATCCGAAACCGTAGACCAATGGCCAATGACGGTAACGGGGACGTGCGGCTTGACCAGCTACTCGATAACTGGCGGTCGCAGCTGGCCGCCTGGGCCATCCCCGAGCACATCACTTCGGCAGTGACCGAGTCGCCCTGGGTTCTGCCGCGCCAGGTCTTTGCACGGCGGGCCGACCGGATGGCCGGGGCCCCGTCCGGCCCGTCGTTCCGGCGTGCCTGGGATGCGCTCGACCCGCCGGGCAGAGTGCTCGATATTGGCTGCGGCGCGGGCGCAGCCTGCCTGCCGCTGCTGCCACGGTGCACGGCCCTGACGGTGGTGGACTCCGAGCCGGACATGCTGGACCTCGTGGCGCAGCGCGCCGCCGCCTCGGGCATGACGGCGAGGCTCGTGCTAGGCGGCTGGCCGGATGTGTCTGCCGATGCAATGACCGCTGACGTCGTGACCTGCCACCACGTGACCTACAACGTGCCAGGCATCGAGCCGTTCCTGGCGGCGCTGACAGCCGCGGCCCGCCGGCTCGTCGTTGTGGAGATGACCGGCCAGCATCCGCTAGCTAGCCTCAACCAGCTCTGGCTGCGATTCCACGGCTTGGCGCGCCCGGCCGGGCCGACTGCCGCTGACTTGCTGGAGATACTCGCGGCCATGGGGATCAGCGCTGATCACGAGCGCTGGCAGCGGCCGGGCGGCGCGGATTACGCCAGCTTCGAGGAGCTAACCGACGTGACTCGCCGCCGACTGTGCCTGCCACCCGAGCGAGCCAACGATGTGGCCGCAGCATTGACCGAGTCCGGCATTGATCCGCAGCACCCGGCCGACTTGGGGTCGTCTGGCCGAGAGGTCCTGACGATCTGGTGGGACGGCGGCGCTTAGCCGCTCTCCGCGGCACCAATGCGCGACCTGAGTTGCGTAATCATTTGGCCTTCACTTGCCACCGATTTGGATAACCGGCCGTCTACCAGGTAGAGACGATGCAGACAGCGGATGGAGATGGGCGGCTCTGATGAACGAGTGGCCAGAAGGCTGGTTCCGTGGCGACCAGGGCGACGGCACCGCTAACTCCGGGGACAACGGGGCCGAGGGCGCGGACCGGTCAGGCGATCGGACAGTTAGCATCCCGGCAGCGAACGCGGCCGGGCAATACCACGTCGGGCAGTACTCGGCCGACGCGGCGGGGTCAAGTGGCAAGCGCGCAGCCCCGCCGCCGGGTGGCTGGCCCGCACAGCCGCCGGCGAAATCCTCCGGGCAGGGCGGGCAAGGTTCGGCCACCGGCGCGACGCGGTCGCCATCCCAGGCCGGGGGCGCGGCCCCGCCCGGCTCTTCGCGCTGGCGCCCGTGGCTGCGGCCGAAGCGGATCGTCACCGTCGTCGCGGCCGTGGTCGTGGTGCTGCTGGTCGCCAGTGTCGGCACGTACTTCTACATCAATTCTCAGCTGCACAAGGCCAACGTCCTGGTCGCCTATGCCGGCCTGCCGGCGCCGGGATCTGGCACGAACTGGCTGATCACCGGGTCGGACAGCCGACAGGGTCTGACCAGGGCTCAGGAGCGGGCGCTCTCGACTGGTGTCGACATCTCGGGCCAGCGCTCCGATACGATCATGATTCTGCATCTGCCAGCAGGCGGCGGCCTGCCCGTGCTGATCAGCATTCCGCGGGACTCCTACGTGAACATCCCCGGTCATGGCATGAACAAGATCAACGCCGCATTCACTTTCGGCGGTCCGAAGCTGCTGGCGCAGACGGTGCAGAACGCGACCGGGCTCTACATCAACCACTACATGGGCATCGGGTTCGGCGGTTTCGTCCGGGTCGTCGACGCCATTGGCGGCGTCCGGATGTGCCTGGTCGCGCCGCTGCACGAAGCCAGCTCGGGCGTTCACCTGAAGAAAGGCTGCCAGACACTCAGCGGCGGTCAGGCCCTTGCTTACGTTCGGGACCGGCACAGCTTCAACACCCAGGACCTCCAGCGTGAGCAGGATCAGCGGCTGTTCCTGAAGGCGCTATTGAGAAAGATGACGAGTGCCGGCGTCATGCTGGACCCGTTCGCATCCATCCCCGCGGCGAGCGACACAGCCAGCGCACTGACGGTCGATCCGGGCGCCAGCCTCTACCAGCTGATTGAAGTCGCCAGGGCGATGCGCAACCCGATCACCACCACGGTGCCTATCGCGAACTCGAACTACGTGACCCCGGCCGGCGACTCTGTGCTGTGGGACTCGGCTCAGGCCAAGGTGCTATTCAGCGCACTGCGCGATGGCACCAAGATCCCGAAATCACTGATCACCGGTTCCCACCAGGTCTGACGCCGCGCCGGGCTCGGGCGACGCGCGTTCAGCGCCGACGTGCCGAGTTCAGGGCCTGGTTTCGGCTGCGGTGCAGATTCGTCATAAATTACGCATATCGTCCCACGGATTACGCTACGCGCTGTCGCATGCCAACGCAAGTGCCCACTCTCCACGGCTCCGTCGTTCACGAACTGAGCCAAATCGGGCGGGCTACGCCGCCGGAGCCGTGGGAAGTCCCGAAATGCCCCCGCCCGCCGCTGCGTCGGCCCGCCTCTGCCGCTGCGACGACGCTGTGGAGGCCAGCCTCAGCGGGCCTTCAGCTAACGTTCAGGGGCCTGGCGGACAATAGTGCACATGAACAGCCAGCCCGATGGCAGACGGCAGCCGGACGCAAAGCTGCTAGTGGTCGAGGACGAGCCCAATATCCTCGAGCTGCTGGCAGCCAGCTTGCGTTACTCCGGATTCGATGTCATTACCGCAGCGGCGGGCAACGAGGCCGTCCAGGCCGCGCAGCGGCACCGGCCGGACCTCATTGTCCTCGACGTCATGTTGCCCGACATGGACGGTTTCGACGTCATCCGGCGGTTGCGCGGTGGCGGGGCCCAGATCCCGGTGGTATTCCTGACGGCCCGCGACTCGACCGAGGACAAGATCCGCGGCCTGACGCTCGGTGGCGACGACTATGTAACCAAGCCGTTCAGCCTGGAAGAAGTCATTGCCCGGATCCGCGCCGTCCTGCGGCGGACCAGGGGCGACGGTACCGAGCCATCGCCCCGGCTCAAGTTCGCTGACCTCGAACTCGATGAGGACAGCCATGAGGTCTGGCGGGGTGGTCAGCAGATTCAGCTCTCCCCCACCGAGTTCAAGCTGCTTCGCTACTTCATGGGGAATGCCAACAGAGTGCTCTCCAAGATGCAGATACTCGACCACGTCTGGGACTATGACTTCCGCGGCGACACCGGGATCGTCGAGTCATACGTTTCTGTGCTGAGGCGCAAGGTGGACACCAGCGAGCCGCACTTGCTGCACACATTGCGCGGCGTCGGTTACGTCCTCAGACTGCCGCATTCCTAGCCTGTCGATCTCCATGTCCCAGTCAGCGCAGCGCACCGGTTTCTGGCGGTCCGTCAAAGACTTGCCGGGGCGCACCCCACTGCGCGTGAAATTGATCACCGCGGTGCTGGCGTTCGTGGCGATAGCGCTGGCGATGATCAGCCTCGTCGGTATCGGAGTGTTGCGCAGCAATCTGCTAACTAATGCTGACAACAATCTCGCGGCAGTTACCGGACAGGTTTATCGCTCGCTGCATCTGGGCGGCATAAATCTGACGTCGCCGAACTCGGTACCCGGGGAGTCGGTGACCTGGGTACCAGACCACGGCAGCCAACGGCCATTGGTTATCCCGATAAGTGCTGCCGGTTACGGCAGAGGGGTAGTCGGTACCCAGGTCCCTGGTCCGGTGATTCCGGCCGATCCGGGCTCGCTGCCCTCGGACCCGCAAAAGGCGATCACTGTCGGATCGACGTCTGGCAATGGGCGGTGGCGAGTCGTCGGGCTAGCCGCCAGCGGGACGAGTCCGACCGGCGCAGGCGTTGCAGGCGTCGTCGTTGTGGCCACCGATGCGACCAGTGTCTACCGAACCATTGGATCGCTGACGGCAATCGATCTTGTCGTGAGCGTCGTCATGATTCTCGCCCTCGCTGCTGTGGGGACGGCGGTTGTCCGGGCTAGCTTGCGGCCGCTCATAGATATCGAGAAGACGGCGGGCGCGATTGCTCGCGGCGATCTGAGCCGACGGGTGCCGGAGCGCGGATCCGCGCACTGAGGTCGGGCGACTAGGCAGATCGCTAAACGTGATGCTGAGCCAGATCGAGACGGCGTTCAGGGCGCGATCCCAATCAGAGGCGGCGGCGCGGCGATCCGAGGAGAAGATGCGACAATTCGTCGCCGACGCCAGTCATGAGTTGCGGACCCCGCTGACCGCGATCCGCGGGTTTGCCGAGTACTACCGCCAGCGCGGCGGGATAGAAGGCACTCCGCGGGCGCCTGCCGCGTCCCCCGCCCCGACCGCAATCACGGAATCAGGGGCCGCGGCGCCAGCGGACGTCGTCGCCGCGGCCGGCAACGGTACCGGCCAGCTCGCATCCGCTGACCTCGACCGGATCATGCGCCGGGTAGAGCAGGAGTCAGCCCGGATGGGTGTACTGGTCGAGGACATGCTGCTGCTCGCCAGGCTGGACCAGCAGCGCCCGCTTGACTGGCGTCCGGTCGATCTACTGACGCTCGCGGCAGATGCCGTGCACGATGCGAGAGTGGTCGCACCGACCCGGAGTATCAACTTGACGGTCGGCTCCGGCGCTGCCCTCCTCGTGATCGGCGACGAGATCCGGCTTCGCCAGGTCATCGGCAACCTCATGAGCAATGCCCTGTCCCATACGCCAGACGGCGGTCCGATCGACGTGCTCATCAGGTCAGGCAATCTCGACGAGGCACCGGCGGCGGCCGGCGACGACCGGGCGGTCCCAGCGGATCAGCCAGGTCCACGCGATTCCCGGCCGGCCGCCGTGCTTGAGGTCGCCGACCACGGCCCTGGACTTACTAACGAACAGGCCCAGCACGTCTTCGAGCGGTTCTACCGCGCGGATCAGGCCAGGACGTCGGGCGGTGGGACCGGCCTAGGGCTGGCCATTGTGGCCGCGCTCGTGAAGGCGCACGACGGCGCGGCATGGGTGCGATCGCAACCAGGCAGCGGAGCCACCTTCTGCATCGCGCTGCCGTTGGCACCCGAGGCCGCCCAAGGCGCGGACGAGCACGATGACTCCGGCGAGGAACCAGAGATAACCGATGCCGACACCGCCGAACAGGAGGCCGGACCGCAGGCAGCCTGATCGGTCAGACGGTCAGCACCGCCCGCGCGGCTGCCAGGGCCGATTCCCGATAGGACGAGCCGAACAGGCATACGTGCACCAGCAGCGGATGCAGCTGATGCAGCGGCACGCGGCTGCGCCAGCCGTCGGCAAGCGGCGCGACGTCCTGGTACCCGGCCAGGATCCGGTCCAGGTACGGCGCCCCGAACAGGGCCAGCATGGCCAGGTCGGTTTCGCGGTGACCGCCATGCGCAGCCGGATCGATCAGCCAGCCCCGGCCAGCCGACCACATCACGTTCCCGGACCAGCAATCGCCGTGAATGCGGCTCGGCGGCTCGTCCGGACCGGCCACCACTTCAGCCTTTGCGGCGGCAGCCTCAACGATCCGCGCATCGGCCGCACTGAGCGAGCCCGCATCCCTGGCGATCCGGGCGTAGGGCAACAACCGGTTCGACGCGTACCAGTCTGGCCATCGGTCCGCCGGATCGTTGGGCAGCGGCAAGCCCGCGATCGTGCCCGGCCACGGAGCGCCGAACCGGCCGGCCCCGAATACGTGCAGCGCGGCCAGTTCCCGGCCGAACCGGGCGGCGGCCTGAGCATCGGATCCGCCGGGCTCGAGCCATTCCGTCACCAGCCATGGCGGATCGCAGGCCTGCACCGCAGGCACCGGCACCGCGCCGGCTTCAGCTAGCCAGCGCAGGCCGGCAGCCTCGGCCGCCAGCCCGCTCGGGTCCTCGTTCCCCGTCAAAAACGCGGCGGGGAACGAGGACAGCTTGGCGAACGCGGTCCGGCCATCCGCGGTCGACACCCGAAAATGCGCGACGCCGTGCTGGCCGCCGAGGCTACGCACCTCGGTCAGGCCGGCGCCGAGCAGCCGCTCGAGGCTGGCGCGGGCGGTTAGGTCCATGCGCTACAGAACAGCGGCGAGCCGGGCAACCAGCCCGCTGGCAGCGGCTTGCACGAGCTCGAAGACCTCAGCGAACTCGCCCGGCCGACCGTCGTACGGATCGGGCACCTCCGCGCCCACCGCGGAATCAGGATCAAACGACCGCATGAGCTGGATACGACCCGCCAGCTCCGGGTTACCGGCTGCCATCCGCTGGAGGTTCGCCAGGTTCCGGCGATCCATCGCCAGCACCAGGTCATAGTCATCGAGCCAGTGCTCCTGAATCTGACGAGCGTGGTGACCGGATCCGTCGTAACCACGCCTGGTCAGCTCGGCCCTGGCCCGCGCGTCCATGGGCTGGCCGACATGCCAGTCGCCCGTTCCCGCGCTGCTGACGGTCACTTTGGCTGCCAGGCCGGCCTTCCTGACCTCCGCGCGCAGGACGACCTCGGCCATCGGCGAACGGCAGATGTTACCGAGGCACACGACGCAAATCTGGTAGGGCTGCTGCGGATCGCGTGGCTCCGGCACGGCCGCATAGTCGAGGCTTCCGGCTGTCACGGGCAACCCTGAGTCGAAGTCATGGCTCCAGCATGCCCGATGCCTCAGCAGGGTCGGTCACCTGCCACGATGTACCGCATGGTCCCGACTGACCGATACCGGTCGCTGTCTTTCTGGCACGACACCGTGCCCGGCACGCTCGCGCCGGGCGACCCGCTGCCCGGCGACACCGAAGCCGACGTGGCCATCGTCGGGGCCGGTTTCACTGGTTTGTGGACGGCCTACTACCTGGCCCGGCAGGATCCGGGGCTGCGGATCGTGATCGTCGAGCGGGAGATTGCCGGGTTCGGCGCGTCCGGACGCAATGGCGGCTGGTGCTCGGCCCTGTTCCCGGCGTCACTGACCAAGCTTGCCCGGATGGCGGGCCGGGACGCCGCCATCGCCATGCAGCGGGCCATGCATGAGACGGTGGACGAAGTCGGCAGGGTGGCTGCAGCCGAGGGCATCGACTGCCACTGGGCGAAGGGCGGCACCGTGATGCTGGCGAGGTCGCCGGCCCAGCTCGAGCGCGCCAGGGCCGAGGTGGCTGAAGCTCGTGAATTCGGCTTCGGGGCGGCGGACGTGAGGCTGCTGACCGCGGCGGAGGCCACCTCGTTCGCGGCAGCCGCTGGCGTGCTCGGCGGCACCTACACGCCGCATTGCGCGGCCATTCACCCGGCCCGGCTGGCCCGCGGGTTGCTGGCGGCCGTGCGGCGGGCCGGAGTGAGCGTGTTCGAGCGAACGCCGGCGCGCCGGATCGAGCCCGGGCATGTCGTCACCGGGCGGGGCACGGTCCGGGCTAGGTTCGTGGTCCGGGCCACCGAGGGCTACACCCCGGAACTGGCCGGCTACCGGCGGGCGGTCGCGCCGGTGTACTCGCTGATGATCGCCACTGAGCCGCTACCCGACGCCGTCTGGAACCAGATCGGGCTGGACGGCCGGCCGACCTTCGGCGACCTGCGGCACCTGATCATTTACGGTCAGCGGACCGCGGACGGCAGGTTCGCCTTCGGCGGCCGTGGCGCGCCTTACCACCTTGGCTCTGCGGTCCGGCCGTCCTACGACCAGGTCCCGGCCGTGTTCACCGCCCTGCGCCACACCCTTGCCGAGCTGTTCCCGGTGCTGGGCGAGGTCCAGGTGAGCCATCATTGGGGCGGGCCGATAGGCATCCCGCGCGACTGGTGCGCGTCTGTCGGGCTGGACCCGGCCACCGGAATCGGCTGGGCCGGCGGTTACGTTGGCGACGGCGTCTCGACGACGAACCTGGCCGGCCGCACCCTCGCCGATTTGATCAAGGAAACGGGTTCTGAGATCACCCGGCTGCCCTGGGTCGGCCATCAGTCGCCGCAATGGGAGCCCGAACCGCTGCGCTGGCTCGGGCTCAACGCAGGACTGCACGCGATGGGGTTGGCAGACCGACAGGAGGCGCGCACCGGCCGACCATCGAAGGTGGCCGATTTCATGGGCCGGTTCCTCGGCGGCTAGCACTCAGCCCTGCCATCGGGCGCGCGGGTGGTACCCGCCGACCCCGCTCGCCGTTGAGATTCGCACGACTTGATAAGTTGCGCTACGATCGCCCAGTCTCTAGCGCCGCTAGCTCAATTGGCAGAGCAGCGGACTCTTAATCCGCGGGTTCGGGGTTCAAGTCCCTGGCGGCGCACCCGTCCTGATGTATTACTCCGGCTGAGGCTTGACGGTGGTCGTTCGGCTGATGCCTGACAGTGTTCCGGCTGATGGTTGACAGTTACTTCGGCTGATCCTTGACACTCCCTGGTATGAGGGAGTTAAGCGTGGCGGAGCAGCGGTATCAGGCTGTCCTGGCGGTGATCGGCGAGGGCGGCACGGTGTCTGAGGTGGCTGGCCGGTGGGGTGTGTCCCGGCAGAGCGTGCATGCGTGGCTGGCCCGGTATGAGGCCGGCGGCCTGGAGGGGCTGGCCGACCGGTCGCACCGGCCGGCCAGCTGCCCGCATCAGATGGATCCGCAGGTGGAGGCTGTGGTGCTGGAGATGCGGCGGGTGCACCGGTCGTGGGGGGCGCGGCGGATCCGGTTCGAGCTGGGGCGGCTGGGGGGCGGGCCGGTGCCGTCGGAGTCGGGGATCTACCGCGCGCTGGCGCGGGCGGGGCTGATCGAGGCGGGGGCGCGGCGGCGGCGGAAGGAGGAGTGGCGGCGGTGGGAGCGGGGGTCGCCGATGGAGTTGTGGCAGATGGATGTGGTCGGCGGTTTCCTGCTCGCTGACGGCAGCCACGCCAAGGCGCTGACCGGCATCGATGACCATTCGCGGTTCTGCGTGTCCGCGGCGCTGATGGCCCGGGAGCGGACCCGGCCGGTGTGTGATGCGCTGGCCGGGGCGTTAGCGCGGTTCGGGGTGCCGCAGCAGATCCTCACCGACAACGGCAAGGTCTTTACCGGGCGTTTCGGGCATCCGCCGGTGGAGGTGCTGTTCGACCGGATCTGCCGGGAGAACGGCGTCGATCACCTGCTGACCGCGCCGCGGTCGCCGACCACGACCGGCAAGATCGAGCGGTTCCACCGGACGCTGCGGGCGGAGTTCGACACCCGCCGGGTGTTCTCCTCGCTCACCACCGCTCAGCAGGCCCTGGATGAGTGGGTGGGCTACTACAACAGCCAGCGGCCGCACCAGTCGCTGGGCATGGCCACCCCGGCGTCCCGGTTCGGGCCGGGCACGGCTGGTACCCGGCGGCCGGAGCTGAGCGCCTTGTCGCCGGACCGCTCCGGCGAGGAGTGGATCGGCCGTAAGGTCGGCCCCAACGGCGTGGTCTGCGTGTCCTGGCAGCAGGTCTCGGTCGGCAAGCACCACGCCGGGCAGCGCTGCGACGTGCACGTCGGCCGCGACCTGCTCCAGTTCTGGGTCGGCGCCGAACTGCTCAAGACCGTCACCCGGACCAGCAACGGGGAGGTGCGCAAGAAAAACGCGGCACGGACCTAACCTGACAACAACGAGTGTCAAGGATCACCCGGATGACGACTGTCAAGCGTCAGCCGAAGGCCCACAGGCGCACCCGTCCTGACCTGCGCTGATGTTCGTTTGCGGGCATGGCCGCTGATCTTGTGTGGGGCCAGACTGGGGCCGTCATGGGCCCTGCGATCGATCGTCTGCGCCGCATCGGCGGGTCTGGCGAGCAGGCGCGGGCCGCGGGCCAGGCTTCAGCCCGGCCGGAGGTGTGCCGGTCGCCGGGGTGTTCGGTTAGCTTCCCTTCAGCGTTAGCTGACACAGATCGCAGGCCCGGGCGGGCACAGTGTGCGCAGTTACATTCCGAGTTGGCGGGGACCCGCGCGGCTGCGGCGTGGGGGCGGGCGGCCGATCTGCCGGCCGGGATGACTTCGTGACAGGCGTTGCCGCCGCGGCGAGGCCGCCGGGCTGCGCTGGTGCGACTACCAGGGCGTGCGCGTGAGCATGACCGCGTCCCTGGCCACCGCCCGGCTGGCCTTCCACGTGGACGTCAGCGCCGGCGACCCGGTCACCCCGCCGCCCCAGACAGCGAGCCTGCCCCGCATCCTGGGCGGCGAGATCACCGTGGCGGATACCCGCTGGCAATGGTGCATGCCGAGAAGATCGTCACCGCCGTCGCCAGGGGCACCACCAGCACCCGGTGGCGCGACTTCGCCGACCTGTACCTGCTCGCCCGCCACCATCCCGTCGACGGCACTGAACTGGGCGACTCCATAAGACACGTCGCGCAGTACCGCGGGACCAGACTGGCACCGCTCGCCGAGACCCTCGACGGCTACGGCACCCTCGGCCAGCAACGATGGGACGCGTGGCGGCGCAAGCAGCGCCTCGACGATCGGCTTCCCGCACAGTTCGGCGACGTCGTCGCCGCAGTCGTTGCCTTCGCCGACCCGGCCATCACCAGTACAGTAACCGCGGGGGCCTGGGACCCCGCCGCAGGCACATGGTCGTAACGTTCAAGCCTCGGCCAGAACGCCGAGTATTTGCCTGCGAAGGTCGCATAGATCGTCCCATTGCCTGCACGCAGATAATCCACTACGGCGTGACGCCCTGGGCTCGCAGACCTGGCAGCCCGGCACCGCCCGGCCGGGCTCGGACCTGCTACACCTAACCCGACAGCGGGCGCGGGGGCAGTGCCGCCGGCCTCCGCGATCGGTGCGGTCCCAGCCACGCAGACGTACGGGCCGGCGCGCACGGCACGGGAGAAGCCAATTTGGGGTTCGAGAGGTGAGCCCGAGGCCACCAGGCGGCGGGATGAACACATAGCTGCAGCCTCCTGTTGCGGATGTCATGGTCGTCACTGCCATCAGGCGAGTTCGGATTGCAGGATCTCGGCAGCGGGGCGGCGGGCGGCGATCCGGGCTGGGATCGCGGTGAGTCCGGCCACCACGAGCAGCGTCGCCAGCACGACGGCGAGCAGCTGCCAGGCCGGCGGAACGGGAAGCGGCTGCCCGCTGCTCACGGCCGCGTCCAGGCCGATGGCCAGGGGGATGCCGAGGATGGCTCCCGGCAATGCCGGGAGCAACTGCGCGGCCGACAGCCCGGTAGTGACCTGCTGTGGGGTAGCGCCGAGCGCGCGTGACAGCGCTGAGGGGCGCCTGGCGTCCAGCACGGTCGCCCAGGCGATGAAGATGGCGTTGATGGCCGCCATGATGACCAGCGCCGCGGTGATGGCCAGCAGGACCTGGCTGTCTCGGGCGATCTGCGGGTTGGCGAGCCCGGACAGGCCGTAGCCGTGCTGGGCGTTATGGGCGTATTGCCGGAAGGCCAGGACGGCGGCGATGGTGGTGACCGTGATGGCGATGCTCGCCGCGCTCAGTACGGCGCGGCGCGGCCGGCGGGCGGCCAGCCGCAGCCCGAGCAGCAGCGGCACCGGCAGCCGCGCCGAGGCCGCGATCAGAGCTGCCCGCCGCCGCGGCGGACGGGCCGCGTCGGCCAGTGCGCGAATCGTGCTGATGCGGGCGGCACGAATGGCCGGCACCAGTGTCGCGGCCAGCGCAACCGCCAGCGCGGCGGCCGCCACCAGCGCGACGGTGAGCGTGGTGAGCGACGGCGCGCTCGGGGCGCCGACCAGGCCCGCACCGGGGCTGGTCAGCAGCGGCGCGGCCCGCCAGCCGGCTGCCAGCCCGGCGGCCGCCGCGATCAGGGCCAGGACCAGGTTCTCAGCCAGCAGCACGACGGCGATCAGGCCAGGTGTGCCGCCGACCGCCTTGACCAATCCGACCCGCCGGGTCTGTTCGGCCATTCGGCCGCCAACCAGCACTGCCACGCTGGCCACCGCGAGCAGGCCAAGTAGCCAGCTGCCTATCAGCAGGTCCTGCTGGGAGTTCGTCACCAGCGTGGCGTCCTGATCACGGACGTCCTGCCAGGCCATCATGGCTAGCCCGGGCGTGCCGTGGACGTTGGCGAACGCCCTGGCCGCGGCCGGGTCTGCCAGCCTCAGGTTCAGCACGAAATCGGGTGGCTGCGGCTGCCCTGGCGGGGCATCAGACTGCGCGGAGCTGGCAAGGCTGCGGGCATCCGCGCGGGTGAGCCACACCTGGCCGGGACTTTCCATCGGGTAGAAGGGGAGGGCGGCGGTGACCGCGATCCCGGCCACCAGGAATGGCCGGCCGTCCAGGGTGATCCGGTCACCGGCGCGGACGCCGAGCACATCGGCGAAGCTGCGCTCCACCACTACCTCGCCGGGCCGCACCCAGCTACCCTGCGTCAGTTTCGGCTGGTCGATCGAAGCCGGCGCCCGGTCGCGCCCTTCTGCCGCCACGACCACCGCGTGGCCGTGCGCCCGCAGAACGGGCGAGGCCAGCGGATAGGGCCCGGTGTGGCCGGTGACGCCGCGGGCGCGGGCCAGCGCCATCAGCCTCGCGAGCGAGCCGCCGTTGCGCGGGAAAGCACTGACCACCACGTCCGGCCCCGCCGTCACCGCCCGGGTGCGCTGGTAAGGCTGGCTGGTCACTCCGCGCAGGGCGAGCCCCAGGGCCAGCGTGGCCGTGGCCGCCGCGATCACCAGCAGCACCAGCCCGGCCTGGGCCGGGTGGCGCCGCACGTCCCGCACGGCCAGGCGGCTGATGAGCAGGATACGGCCCACCGCTCAGCCCTCCCGGCCAGCCAGGTCAGCCAGGCGGCCGGAGGTGCCGCCGGCCAGCCTGGTCTCGTCCACCAACGCCCCGTCCTGCATCGAGATAAGCCGGTCCGCGGTGGCCGCGATCGCCGAGTCGTGGGTCACGATGACCAGCGTCTGCCCAGCCGAATGCAGGTCCTCGAACAGCCGCAGCACGTCCAGGGTGGCGGCGCTGTCGAGGTTACCGGTGGGCTCGTCGGCCAGCACCACGGCCGGCTCGTTGACTAGCGCGCGGGCGACCGCTACCCGCTGCCGCTGCCCGCCCGACAGCGCCGACGGCAGGAACGCAGCCCGGCCGGCCAGCCCGGTCCGCTCTAGCAGGCCCATGGCCTGCCGCCGCGCCGCCCGCGGCGAGCACCCGGCCAGCAGCGCGGGCAGCTCCACGTTCTCGGCGGCGGTCAGCTCCTCCATCAGGTAGAAGGCCTGGAACACGAATCCGATCTCTTTGCGCCGCAACAGCGCCAGGGCGCGCTCAGAGAGCTGGTCCACGCGGCGATCCTCGAAGAACAACTCACCC
Organism: uncultured Actinomycetota bacterium; assembly: GCA_963787665.1. GTDB lineage: Bacteria > Actinomycetota > Actinomycetes > Streptosporangiales > Streptosporangiaceae > JAJYUU01. The sequence continues at coordinate 4,287 of CAWBDZ010000009.1, read as the reverse complement.
GAGGTGGGCCGGTCCAGCCCACCCAGCAGGTGCAGCAGGGTCGACTTCCCGCAGCCACTAGGCCCCATCACCGCCAGCGTCTCTCCCTGCGCGACCTCCAGGTCGACCCCGTCGACCGCGCGCACCAGCCCCGTTTCTCTCCCGTATTCCTTGCGCAGCCCGCAGGCACGCAGCACCGGTGCATCCCCGATCGCCATCATGACTCGCTCCTTCGCCCCGCCCGTTTCCATTCGCATGCCTCCAGCCAGCGCAGGTCCGCCTGCAGCCGCACCACGATGCCCTCAAGCAGCAGCCCGGCGACCGGCCGGTCTACTCGAAGCCGTCCGGGACGCGGTTGCACCCGGTGAACCTGGCGCCGGGCTGCGGGGGAACATGACCGCCGGGGCGTTCTTCCGCCCGCGCGATCACTGGCGCGGGCGAGCGCCTTGGCCCGCACCACATCCGGGTTCCGCGGGCCGAGCGGGAGGAACTCATGCCACGGGTGCTCGCGACGGACCCGCGGCCGGCGGATACGGATCTGCTGCACTGTGTCTCATCTCCCTGATCAGCCGCCCCCATCCAGGGGTGGCCGATGGCCGCCAGCCCGGCCCGCTTGGCCTGGCTCTTCGGAAACGGTACGGAGCCGGGCCGCCATGGCGCGTCACCCGAAAGTGCCGGCCGGGTGGAATTTCGCGGGGCGGCGATCGGTCACCCGAAGGTGTTACCGGCCCGGCTGGGGACGGTGTCAGGGAATCAGGCCCAGTTGCCGGGCCCGGCGACGGCCTCGGTGCGGTTAGCGGCGCGTCACGCAGCGATACCAACCCGCACTCCAGCCGGCCCCCGCCGCCGTCTACACCCGCCCAGCCAGTATTCGCCCGCGCCGGCGAGCCAGCCGCGGCCGGAGCTCGGCGCGTTGAGTTTGCCGTCGAACGCCTGCACCAGCCTGGCCAGGCAACCGAACGGGATGCGCCGGGCTGGAACCCCGGGTTGCCCGCGCTTCCCGGAAGATTCTCCCCGAATGGCGCCTTCGGGGTGACGCCCAGCCCGCGGGGCCGTCCGTAGCCTGCCCAGTGAACAGCACATGCACCGACCCGGAGGGACAGCAAATGGCGGTTCACGATGGGGACATGGACGGTGCGAATCTGGACGCGATGGTAGCGCGTTTCGCTGAGTACTGGTCGCCAAAGAAGATTGCCCAGGTCAACGACTACGACCTCAGGTTTGTGAAGCTCCAGGGCGAGTTCACCCGGCACCGGCGCTTCGGATCAGTATCAAGGGATGATCGTCATGACCGATAGATTCGTCCCATTAACCCCGAAGGTCTTCACCCCACCTCCGGGTACGCCCGCCTCACGATCGCCGAAGCTGGCCGCACCGCCCACCTCGCGGGCCTGTGCCCCTGGACGCCGGCGAGCAGATTGTCGGGCTTGGCGACCTCGGCGCCCAGATCGACCAGGTCGTGGCGAACGCCTGGCGATCCTGTCCGCGGCCGATGCGACGCCGCAGGACATCGTCCGCTCCGTCATTTATGTGGTCTCCACAGACAGCACCGTCTTGGCCAGCGCATGGGATCACCTCAACGTCTCGCAGCTCGGCCCGGCCTTCGCCACCGCCAGCACCCTGCTCGGAGTCACCGCGCTGGGCTACACCGGCCAGCTCATCGAAATCGACCTCACCGCCTCCTTGCCCGAAGATAGCCACCCGCCAGCCCATTTCCCTGCGGTCCTCCCGCCCGGCTACCGCTGATCGCCGTCCCGGGCGGCATCGAAGATTACTTCCACGCGATCAGCGACGCGGATCAGCGCCAGATCGGTGAGCGTTGCGGCATTCGCGTCGTTCCCGGACGAGGCTGCCGGTGATGGAGATAACCCTGGTCAACGCGCCGGTCCGGGCGACCGCGACCGTGCCTATCTCAAGGGTGGTGACGTTGCCCGGCGCGGACCGATTCACGTCGTCCATGACCTTCCGCATCTGATCGTCGAGTCGCTGTTCGGTATCGCTGACGGTCTGTGGGGAGAACTGGCCTCCGGGTTCCACGCAGCCGCCGGCCATGCGGCATCGGCCCGCGACCCCAAGCGCCAGAAGCAGGGGCGGATCGTCTCCGGGGCGGCGGCCGGTGCCCGGACTGGCCAGTGGCTCACGCCGGGACACCGCCGCGCCAAGACGATCACGAACTGCGTGACCAACCGCTGGGGTGATGGCCCGGACACTCCAGCTTGGGTCCGGGAGCGGGTGGCCCGGGCAAGCGAGCCGTCGCTGCAAGACCTGCTCACCCGGGTCGATGACGAGACGATCGCCACGGCTATCCGGGGCGTGCGGGACCTGGAGCGACGCTGGCTGGCGGTACCGCCTGGCGGCAAGCTCAAGCTGGTCTGGCCGCTGGCATGTGACTTCTTCACCGGGGCGACAGGAGGCCCCGCGGCCGGCCAATGACTAGGACCAGCCCGACACCGAACATCCCGTTATGGGCCCGATATGGCAGCAGAACCGGTAGCGGCATAGGCGACCATAACGGCGGCTCGGCGGGTGGTTGTTGCGAGACACGCAGCACTACTTCTTCTGATGGAGCGTGATCTTTGGGCCGGGCGGCGCGGGACACTCTGTCGCTCACCCGCGTTCGCGAACCGACCCTGGGTGCCCACCGTTTGTCTGCGCGCCATACTTTCGAAGTTCGAGGCCGCGGGGTCAGCGCAGGCTGGTCCGGTTGCAGTTCTGGTTGCAATTCACCCTCGGCCAGGGCTGTTTACTCACCTTCATGGATGGTGCTGACCTGCTTCGATGAACGCCCGTGGGCGTACCTGAACTGAGGATTCCGAGCTCTTAATCCGCGGGTTCGGGGTTCAAGTCCCTGGCGGCGCACCCATCCTGACCTGAGGTTATTGGCATGCTGCGTGATCTCCCTGGGCCGGTTTCGTGTCCATGTTTGCTCCACGTTTGCTCGTCTGTCGGGTGCTCGTCTGTCGGGACCTAGGGCGTGTCCCGTAGATCTTCGGAGCGACTGAAGCCGCCGGGTGGCTGGGCGGCCGTGACGCCAGCTCCTGGTGCGCCCGTGCTCGTGCCAGTATGAGCGAAACGCGGCCGGCTCGCCCTGAGCGAGCCGCACCAGCTCGCCATCTGGGGGTTCCACACTAGATAGTGTCGGGCCGCGCCGTTCCGGTTACCCGCAACCGGAACTGGCCAGCACCGAGCAGGGCATCAACCTCCGCGAGAAAGACAGAGTACAGCCAGTCCGCAAGTCTCGACTGTCCGCTTCAGCGGTTGGTGTCGAGCTCGATGCCCGCGACGGCTCACAGGGTGGCGAGGCGGTCGGCGGCCATCAGCATCTGCCGTCCCAACGGCTGCAGGTCGATCCGGGTGCAATGCAGCCCGCTCGTCACCCGCTCCACGACACCCCACTCCCAGATCGCCGTGGCGTCTAGTCCGCAGCGCTCCGCCAGCCAGTGCGCCCTGGCCCACGGGTCGCCGTCGAGCAGCTCCACGGGGTCGTTCCGCATCATGACTCCAACTTCGCACTCGGCCTCGGCGAGCAGCCCGTCGGGGTCGACGAGCTTGAACGTGGCGCGGCCAGGGACCTGAAGGGCATTCAGCTGGTGAACGTCCCCGTGCACCAGCACGGCCCGCTCGTCGTCGTGAGCGGCTATGCGCCGTGCCGCGCAGGCGAGGGCGTGGTCGATGGCCGCCTCGGTGCACGGATGGCCCAGCTCCTCCCACTGGGTGGTGACGAAATCGACGAGACGACGGGCCTTGGCCGCTCCAGTAGGCAGGCCGGAACCCGCCGCAGGCCGCCACACCGTCGCCGCCGTCGCCACCAGTATCTCCAGCCGCTGGGCGAGCGGGCGGCCCAGCTCGTAGAGGGACGGCCCGAGGCGCTCCAGCAGCAGCGCGCCCCGGGCGGCATCGTGGCGCAACAGGCCCACGCAGCCCCGGCCCCCGGCCAGCCGCAGCATAGTGATCTCGTGACGAGCAGCCGCGCCGTCATGCGGAATCAGGAGTTTCAGCACTGCCGGCGAGCCGTCGCCGAGACTGGCCTCGGCCACGAAGGCCTCGGTGGCGTGCGGGTAGGGCCGCTCGACAGAGATGGACCACTCGCCCTCGAGGTCGGCGACCAGCCGCGGGAGGTCGCTCAGCCAACCGTCGGCTCCACAGGCCGCCGCAGCGTTGGCCATCACGTCCGGGACGCGCAGCGTCATTTCCCGAGCTTCGCACAGGCTCCGCTGAGAACCTCATGCATCACGACCGCCCGCAGGCCGCTCGACCGGCCAGGTTCCTGGCAGGATCTGGTCGGCGCAAAGCAGCGGACTCTCAATC
>CAWBDZ010000008.1:0-42767 GCA_963787665.1 uncultured Actinomycetota bacterium | reverse complement strand
AGTCCCGGATTTTCGAGTACCTGATCGATCACCGAGGCAGCGACTCGGGGGACTATCGGCCAGTTGATTGGCGCGACGCGTTGGCGAGGCATGTGAGATAGGGGCCGACCATTGGTCGTACTGTGGTGGTATAGTTTGCCCCATGCCGCGCGGTAACCCGTCCCCTAAGCTCGCCATCACCGTCGACCCGGAAGTCCACGCCGAGGTCGTCGAGGCAGCCGCCGCCGAGGGCGTCAGCGTCTCGGCGTGGATGACCGCAGCCGCCCGGCGGGCCCTGCGGGTCCGCTCGGGCCTGGCCGCCGTGGCCGAGTGGGAAGCCGAGAACGGGGCCCTCACGGCAGAGGAACTCGACGCCGCGCGGCGCCGCGCCGGCCTCACCGCCGGGCGCCGGACCGCATGACGCCGGTCGTCTACGACGCCGGCGTCCTGGTCGCCGCCGACCGCAACGTCCGGACCGTGTGGGCCGACCACCGCATCCGGCTCGAAGCGGGGATCATCCCCGTCGTTCCCGCGCCCGTCGTCGCCCAGGTCAGCCGCTCCCCCGCCCAGGTCCAGCTCCGGCGGCTCCTGCGCGGCTGCGAGATCATCCCGCTGACCGAGCAGAAAGCACACGCAGCCGGCGAGCTCATGGGCCGCGCCGCCACCCGCGACGTCGTCGACGCCGTCGTCGCCCAGACAGCCGCCGACCTGCGCGCCGACGTCGTCACCGGCGACCGCGCCGACATCCGCCGCCTCCTCCAGACGGCAGGCGCCCCCGGCCAGATCATCGACCTATAGCGCCCGAGGGCCGAGGCTCGCGGTTTGCCTCCGGAAAGATCCGTTCGCCTGCCTGCCTGAACTACAGTGCTGCGGCGCGCCGACACCAAGACCGTCAACCGGCAGATTGCGTCATCGCCTGTTCGGCTCGCGACCCGCCTCGCCACGGCGGCTTGGGCGAAGTAGCGCCTCGCAGCAGCGCCGAATGAATGCCCGGCCCGTGGCGCGCTACCGCACGGGCCCGCTGACCGATCGCTGGATCGGGAGCCGCGACGACGGCGACCTCCGCGACTAACCGAATGCTCGCAGAGCAGATCCTCGATCTCCTTCAAGGAGATGTTCTCGACGCCGCTGATGAGGATGTCCGTGAAGCGAGCAGGCGGAGCAATTCCGCGGTAAGTATGGCCGGGCGCCGAACATGCGGGATTACCTAGCATTCACCGGACCGCCCGGGGTGCGACGCGTGACCCGGAGCCCGGACGGCCTGATCGATTTCGACGCGGCTACCTCGTGTGACTGGGCGCGGAGCGGGCGCGCAGGTTCGGCACTCCTGGCGTCGCTCGCGTCACGCGTCGCAGTCCTTCGCCGCTCGACGCGCGAGGCGCAGGCTCCGTGCGATGACACGCGAAAGCCGGGCGCGCACGCTCGCCGTAGCGGCGCGTCGCTCTGGCGCGCGCGCAGGCGGCGCATCCGACGTGGACGCGCGCGAAACTCATGTGCCAGATCACGGTCTCGTTGCCGGCTGTGGAACTCGGCACCGACGCCAGACGCAGCCATCCGGCTGGTGAAAGGCGGACGGACTAGGGGCGGTTACCGGTCAAGGTGTCTCCCCGGTATTGACCGCGTCTCGGACATAGGTCGTGTGCCTCTCTCGACGTCCCGTCGAAAGTCGCGACGTCCATCGTTGCTATGCGGCTTGCGCTGCACGGTGTGACGACGATGAAGTCATGTCCGTTCCGGTCCCGCTGCCAGCGAAGTCGGTCGTCATACCTGTTGAAGGCCCGCCGAGGCCGAGGCCGCGGGTGACGGTTTGCCTGTCGCGAGTGGCACTCGTGCCGGTCAAGGAGCGGGCCGAGGTGAGCAGCATCTGGGTGCAGCGGTACAAGCCGATAGTGCGCTGGCCTCGCTGCCGTGCGACCTGCGCGTTCCAGAGCTGGGTGGCCCGCCCGGCGTCGCCGTGACCCGCGGTGGCGATCAGTTTGATGTTCGCCTCGATCGTGGTGAACCCGCGAATGCCGTCGGGGGAGGCTGGCGACGCATCCAGCTGCCAGCCTCCGTCTGGCTCAGCAAGGCCCGTGAAATGGCTCAGCAAGGCCCGTGAAATGGTCCTCACCGGCGATATCTACGGCCGCGGCTCCGGCTCGGACGGAAATGAGTCGAACGTGCCGCGATAACCGGACCGGAGGCTGCACTCGGCTGCACCGTAGCCTGGCGTGCTGCCGAGATTGGCACGGTTCTTAGCTAGAGGCAGGCTCTTCCTGCTGCCTCGCTTACGCCGGCGCTATTCGCGTTTCAATTTGCCCGCGGTCGAAACGATCGGCAGAGCTTGCTTGTCGATCCATGCCCTGGCGGTAGCCGCGGGCAGGGCCAAAAGATGCCACCGGTCAAGCAGGCTGTAAACGCCAGCCAGCAGTGCGAGCACAGCTGACACCAAGACCGCAATGTTGCTCAAGATGCCGGTGATCGACGTCCAGCCGATTGCGCGCAGGACGGCCCATGCCGCCAGGCAGAGCGTTCCTGTCGCAACGCCCGTGACGGTTACGCGGCCGAACCGAGCTGCGAGAGCCTGGTCCCGGAGTTGCCCCTCCTTCTGCTCCAACAGCGCTTCTCGTAGCTGCTCTTCGCTACGGAGTCTTTCGTTCTCGAGAGCTAGGTGCTCAAGCAGCGAACGGGAGATTCGAGCGCCGTCCTTGCCCTCGCTCTGCTCGGGCCATTGGATGGACGTCAGGTTCTGGAGCCCGACAGGAAAGCGGCGCTCCGCTACGATCAGCGCATGCGTGATACGGGCGAGCCAGCCCACTCCCTCCGGGTTCGCTTCGTACCGGGGATAGGCGAGCTTCAGCGCAGTCGCACCCCTTGCTACGTGTCCGGCCAGGCGGATCAACACGTCGGATCGGTTAGGGTCGACGTGCTCGCACAAGGCCACCATGCCCCTGGTCAGGTCAGCTGTTGCCTCTACTGAGATCCATCCTCGCTGTGGTGGGGCCTCCACCGTATCGAGAACGTCGCACACCACGCTGGCCAAGGACGCGGCGCCGTCGGTGTCGCTTGCGAGAAGGCCGGCCTGGTGCAGCAGTGCGATGGCGTCCAGAATTCTGATCAAAGGTGGAAGCAAAGGTCGCGGACCATCTCGGATCGCTTCCATGGCCTTCGACAAGAGCGGGCACTCTCCAAGCCGACGCGCGAAGGCAAGCGTCGCACAGGTCTGGAGAGCGATATCGAACTCTCTGGACGATCCCTCTGACTCCATCCAGTCCACCAAGGACGGGTCGGCCGGCTGCCGAACCTGCAAGAAGGCGAGGGTCTGCGCCAGCGCAAGACTCGAACCGAAGTCTTCGCGATGCTGCGGTGCAGTCAGGTGGCCGGCCACCTGAGTCGGCAGGGCGGTCAAGTCGCTTGGCGCCATGGCAGCCGGGTTGCGACGATTGATGTCGTCCTGCCATAGGAGCGACAGTGCGGCCACAATGTTCCGGATGCGGAATGCCGATTCGACCGTCTGCCAGCCAGGTACCGCTCGCAGCTCGGCGTAAAGCCGAGAGGACAGCTCTCGCTCTTCGCGGCGCCCGACGAGGGCTGTGATCCTGCTGGCAGCGATCCGCTCGTCGCTTTCAACCGATAGCAGAGTCCCGCCAGATGCCAGGTAGCTGTCTATCTCCTTGCGTACCAGAAAGGATTCGAGGTGCTGCGGGGGAAGGGCGAGAACGTCAACGGCGGAGAGAAGCCAGGAGTCAACGTCCGACACTGGTTCGTCCTCCGCCGGAGCGGTGCGGACCACGCCGGCACCGTCAATACTGAGCCACCGGCGGATCAGCTCGTTTCGATCATTGGACGCGTCCCTCCACACGAGGCGCCGGGGGGTTCCGCAGGACGCAAAGCGGATTGCGTTCGCGAGGAGAGCGGTGGTTGCATCGGCTTGGTCGGGCCGGTTTCCCTGCCAGTCCAGTGGCATCGCACATATGACGATGTTCTCAGGGACGTGGTCCTCTGATCGAGCCAGGATGATCTCGTTGTGTCCGCCCGCCAGAACTGGTCGTAGCGTGCCGGGAAGGGTGTCGCGTTCAAGGACCTTGAAGAACAAGGATCCCAGCTCGCTCGTGCGGGCCCGACTGCGCAACACTGTCAGCTCTGATTGCTCGAGGTCACGAAGGGTCTGCCATACGACAGGAACCGGGAAGTTGAGCAGAACGTCGGCGGTCGGCGAGCACATTTCAGCCCGCACGGCGGCGCTGGGAACGGTTCGGTCACGAATCGTGGGCACGAACTGGGACGGCAGAACTGGATGTAATGAGTCGACGATTTGGTGAAGAAGGACGATGCCGCCTCCGGACCCGATATATCTGAACAGGCCGTCGTGGTGTCGTTCGATTGCCTGAACGACTTCGGAGGAGCGGAGGGCGTTCGACGCGAATACCAGGCATGACCACTCTCGTCGGTCGATACCGTCGAGCAGAAAGTCGACCTGCTCATCCGTGAATGTCTGCAGCGTGAAGTCAAGGTAGGGTTCGCCGCCGAGGAGGTCTCCGCAGCGGGCGAAGGATGGGGTCACATCCGCGAACCGTTGGCGCGCAATTTCGGTCCCGTCCTGGATCACGGCGACTTTCGGCACGGCGCCTCCTCCTGGAATCGTCGACTGACCTGCCGTGGCACGGGCGGTGATCGCCTAGGGTGCACTAGGCCCGGTGCCTGTGATGATTCGGGCCATTCTGAACGTTGGGACCGATACTCAACCTTCAAACGTTCCGCCGCAAGGAGCTCCCGATAGACATCCTCGTACGCCGCAACCATCGTTTCCGCTCCGAAACGTCGAACGGACTCTTCCCGGCATCGAATGGGGTCAATCTGCGTGGCTCGGACGATGCCAGCGGGCAAGTCATCTGGCCGCTTGCAGACGATGCCGGTGACATCCTGGGTGATCAGCTCCACCACGGAACCGGACGGCAACCCTACAACTGGTGTACCGCAGGCCATGGCCTCTAGCATGACCAGTCCGAAAGGCTCTTGCCATTGGACAGGGAACAGCAGGCACGCCGCCTGCGCTAGCAAGTCGACCTTCGCCTGCCCACCCACCTCTCCAACCCACTCAACCCCCGGACCTAGTCGAGGTCGGATAGCTCTATCGAAATACACTCGTTCCGAAGCGATCGTCCAACTGCCCGCGATGACGATACGACGGCCCGCAGCCTTTGCTGCGTCGATCGCGAGATGGACCCCCTTTAAGGGACTGAGTCGCCCGAGGTACAAGACGTAGTCACTCTTGGCGGATGCGACGGAGTAGTTGTCTTCTGCGATCCCGTGATGGATGGTAGCCACCCAATTGAGACTCGGTGCGCTCGCTCGTTGTGCAGCTGACAAGGCCACCAAAGAGACCCAGGGTTGGATTGCTTCCCAGTAGTCGATATGGGAGTCGGGGCCGACCACCGGGGCATGGACTGTGACCAATGTCGGCTGGCCCCGCGAGGGCGCTGTCAGTGGGCCGGCCCGCGTGTGATCGTGTACCACGTCGGGGCGTAGGTCAGAGAGGACTGCTGCCGCCCGGGCTGCGTGGATGATCTCGAACATCGCGTCGTTTTCCTGCCCTTCCGGGCATGGTTCCGAGCGGGTCTGGACGAACCGACCCGGGCTGCGATTGCGGCCGACCGAGATTAATGTCACGTCGTGCCCACGGCGTACCAGGCCGTCGACCAGAGTGTGGCAGACAGCCTCGATGCCCCCGTATCCGCTCGGGGGGATCTCATAAAAGGGTGGCGCCACGATCGCAACCCGAAGCGTGCCGCCGTCGACCATCATGCCCCGTCTTGCTCGAGACTCGTCTTCATTGAGTGTATGCTCCGAGCCGTGCCGCTCGAGGTCCGGCCTGTCGCCCCCGAGGAACTCGAAGGATTCGTGTGGGCGCTCGAAATGGCTGCCGGCAGGTCGCTAACAGAACGAGCGATGAAGGAAGCTCGGGCTGCCTACGAGCCCGCCCGCACAGTTGCGGCCTTCGAAGACAGGGGGATCGTGGGCGGGACAGCGTCGAACCGCTTGAATCTGACGCTGCCAGGGCTTACAAGCGCAGTCGCGGCACGAATCACTTTGACCGCAGTGCTGCCGACGCATCGTCAACGAGGAATAGTGACCAGACTGATGCGTCGACAGGTCGGCGATCTCTACGAGCGTGGGGAGCCACTGGCGATATTCACCACGTCGAGCGCCGGCATTTACCATCGCTTCGGTTACAGTCCGGCGTCGTTTGCCATGGGGATCGAGATTGAGACGTCATATCGCCCGGTCGAGGGCCGGTTGCGCGGAGGCACTCTCCGGATGCTGGACCCGAGTGAGCACGGCACTATCTTTCCGGAGGTTTTCGAGCGCCATCGACGGGTGCAGCCAGGTCAGGTGTCCCGCGCCGCCTACTTTTGGGACATATGGCTCGGGGACCACGATTTCTATCGCCCAGAAGGACAGTCGGAACGCTTCGGGGTCGTCTACCTCGACGACGACGGCACGGCGCAGGGTTATCTGACGTATCGGCTCGAGCGCGGAGCGCTTCGAGAACAGCCGTTGCGATCCTTGGTCGTGGAGGACCTCGTATGCGTCAGCGCGGAGGCTCGCCGCGCGCTTTGGGCTTACTGCTTGGAGTTCCGTCAGGCATTGACCGTGAAGGCTCCGAACATCCCGATCGACGATCCCCTTGCTTGGATTCTCATCGATCCGAGGTCGGTCCGCGTGACCCGCATGCGCGACTTTCTGTGGCTGCGGCTGGTCGACGTAAGCGCGGCGCTCGCCGCCCGCCGGTACAGCGTTGACGGCTCGATCGTCTTCGAAGTCCGTGATGAGGTTTGGCCCCCGAACTCGGGTCGGCATCGCCTCGATGGAGGACCCGATGGCGCAGAATGCGTCCGCACAACCGAGGCCCCAGATCTGGAGTTGAGTGTCCGCGATCTAGCGGCGACGTACCTTGGCGGTGTTCCGTTCTCCACGCTCGCGCGAGCCGGCAGGGTCCGCGAGCGAACGTCTTGCGCGCTGGCGAAAGCCGACGCGTTGTTCGTTTCCCGCCCCGCCGCTTGGACGGTCACAGACTGGTAAGGCGAGGTGACGTTGGTTCCGCCCATTGACAGAGGAGCGATAGTGCTATCGCCTCATCCGGACGACGCCGTCTATAGTGCGTGGCACGCGCTCCGTCTGGCGCCCCCCGCCACCGTGATCACGATCTTTGGCGGGGTGCCGAGCGACGGCACGATTACTTCCCTCGATCGGTCCCACGGAGCGGTCGAATCCGCAGCCTGGATGAGGAGACGGCTTTCCGAGGACCGTGCTGTTCTGGCGTCGATCTCGGCCACATCGATTCAGCTGTCCCTTCTCGACGTGCAGTACCGAGCCGAGGGGATTCCTTCTCTGCGGGTGGAACTCTCGCGCGCACCGAACCGTTTCGTCGCCATTACCTCCGAATGGCCAGGGTTGCGTGTCGAGTCCGGTGAGATGGCAAGGGCAATGACCGGCATACTGCCACCGACGGGGCCAGTCTACGGCCCCCTCGGCGTCGGCAAACATCCCGATCACGTCGATGTCGCGACCTTCGCTGTAGGCCTCGCTGGGCGAGGACGAGATGTTTGGCTGTACGCGGACTCGCCGTACTTCCTGCGCTATGGTCTACCGAGTTGGCTCGGAGATGTCCGAAACGAGCGGGCTGACCAGGCAATCGAAGAGGCATTCCATTCCTTGAAGCTCAAGGCCGATATTGTACCTGTCATTGTGCGACTCGCGCCCGACGAAGTGAGCCGGAAACTCCGGGCGACCAGGTCTTATGGCACCGAATTCGGGCCCGTCGACGAAGATTTCGGTGGCATCGCCAGCGATCCCAAAATGATGCGTTACGAGGTCTACTGGAACGTGTCGGGCAATGTCAGTACCTAGAAGCTCGCACCCGAGCTACACGGAACCGAACCGCGACATCGGAAAACCTCATGACAGTGTCCGCAGTTATCGGACACTTAGGTTTGGTCCCGAGGTAACGGCTGTACGCCTGCCGCTAGTCCTCGCTCTACATGACTACCCGCCCGCGACAGGCGGAGGCCTGGCACTAGCCGCCCGCGACCTGAGCCAACTCCTAGAGCACAGATGCCGGTCAGTAGTCCTCTCGTCGAGACTCAGAGATCATTTCGCAGACGATCGGCAATGTCCGGGCATCTCATGTTCATCCTCGCTGGGAGTTTTCCACCCGACTAGGCTTCGGTCATTGCTGCGGTCAGCCGATTTGCTAATCGCGCATTGGACCTTCTCTTTCCGTTGTTTGTCGACGCTGACTGTGCTCATCGGACCAATGATGGGAAAGCGCACGGTATGCGTTGTTCACACGGCCCCGGATCACTGCAACTTCAACCGTCTCCGCTGGCTCCCGAGCTTCGTTCGAACGCAGTTCATTAGAGCGTTCGCGTCGATGCTCAAGCGCTGCGACGCGGTGATCGCTCTCAGCGCTAAACACGCCGGCTCTCTGAGAGAGGCTGGTTTCCCGATAACGCATGTAGTTCCCATCCCAGTTCTGGCTGGGGCCGGGCTCGAGGTCGCATACAGGCATCACGTCTGGGCTCGGTGCGACCCTGAGGTGATCGGTTTCGTCGGTGAACTCTCCCGCCTCAAGGGTGCCGATGCCCTTCCAGCCCTAATGAACGCCCTCAGTCCCCGTTACGCCCTCTGTATTGTCGGAGATGGGCCCTTATCTCGATCTCTCATCCGCGCCGCCCATCTCCTATCTTCTAGCACCAGTGCCCGAGTGACCTTCGTTGGGATGGTGGCGCCATCTGAGATGGGCGCTATCTACGGGAAGTTCGACTGCATCATGATACTTTCGCGCACCGAGTCACAATCCAGGGTGACGCTCGAGGCGATGCTCGCAGGGGTTATCGTCCTCGCATCCCCTCACACCGGCTTGGACGACATCGTGCGCGACAACGTGACGGGCCTTTTCATCGACCCTGGCCGCCCTGAGACAGTGCTAGAAAAGCTGCGTTACCTAGGTCAATTTCCATTGACTGCCGCTCGCATCCGAGCGTGCGCTCGAGCGTTCGCGCTTGACCTGATGAGCCGAAGCGCTTGCGACTGGATCGAACTGGTGCGAACCGCCTTGGACCAACAAGACCTGGAAGCCGGAATCTAGGTTCTGAAAGTTTGTGTCAGGTTTTCACGCGACCTGGTCCAGCCTGGCGGGGGTGATGAAGCTGCGGCATAGTTTGATGAGCCAAGTCATGGGCCGGCTCAATTGAACCCGGCCCGGCCCACGGCATTAAGCGAGAGTCCGGCACGGCGGTGCACTGAACTCAGACGCACGTCAGTTGACATCAGCTTCCTGGGATACACGCTTACTACGGTGGCCCGAAACGAGATGCATGCTCGCTGCCACCACGCCGACAACCAACTCGGGCTCCGTGCGTCCTAGCAGCAGGCCTCGGCGAGCCTGACGGGGCCACGACGCTGTGCCGACGGGAACACGCTTAGCAACCTGCCGCCTGCCTTCCTGCAGAGCTCATCTGCGACGCTCGTCGTGCTGCTGCCTACGCAGGCGGCGAGCTCATGCCGACTGTGGACGCCCAGCTTGATGTAGACGTGCGCGAGGTGATACTCGATCGTCTTCGGGCTCAGATAGAGCTGGGCGGCCACACTTCGGTTGGAGAGCCCGGTGGCGACAAGCCGCGCTATCCGCTGTTCCTGCGCGGTGAGTCTGGGCAGGTCCAGGTCACCGTCAAGACGCGCCCGCAGACCGAGCATCTCCAGCTCGGCCTGACTCACCCGGATGAAGGGCACCGCTGCCAGTGCAGCGAATATCATGTGCGCTTCGCGGAGGGAGTCGATCGCCTCCCTCCGGTGCTCCCGCCTGGACAGGCACCTGCCGTGCTCAAGAGCGAGCAGCCCGCGGCAGAACGGGAAAGGCAGGTCGATGCTGGCGCGTCGCCCTGCCTGCAGGACCTGGTCGGCACCGGCAAGGTCGCCGCGCTCCACGGCCAGCATGCCGCGCAGCCGCGCGGCGTGGGTCAAGGCTGCAGCGGCACGTCGGTCAACAGCACGGGACGCGAGGACGACCTCGGCGCCGTCGAGATCACCAGTCCTTATAAGCGCCCAGACCTGCATGGCCCGCCACCAGAAGCTTGCCGGGTCGTCGTAGCGGTCAACCTCGGGCAGCGCCAGCGCCAGCGCCGCCCCGGCGAGGGCCGCAGCCGGGTCGTCGCGGGCAAAGCCGAGGATTCCCAGAGCCGACGCGACGAAGATCGACGCGAGACCGGTGAGCGTGCGCTCGGCCTGCACGGCAGCTTCGGCGTGCCTGGTCACGGCCGCCCAGTCGCCACGGCAGGCAGCGACTGGCACCGCCATGCTGTGCACGAACGCAAGGTCGTAGTCACGGTCGGCGTCCTCGGACAGGGAGACGGCCAACTCGGCGTGGGCGCGCGCGTCATTCCAGCGCCCCGTCCTGAATTCCGTTTCCGCCGGAAGCTACAAAGCCTGAGTTGGATAACGCACCTGGAGCCCGCCAGTGATCCGGCTGACCGAGACGGCGAGGTCCTCGGCTGCCCCATGCACGTCGTCGGACCACAGCCGCATGCTGCCGCGATAGGTCAGGGCATCGGTACGCGCGGCGGGGACCATTGCCGCCCGATCCGCCAAGTCGCCGAACAAGCCGAGCGCCTCGCTTGCTTGACCGCCAAGCAGCAGCGGCAAGGACCCGTTGCAACGGGCGGCGTCGTACCAAGGCTCGCTGCCCGAAGCCCCGGTAATCGCCCGGTCCAGCCACTCCCAGGACTCAGTGGACGATCCGGAGAGAAACAGCACGGTACCGACCCCCACCGCGGCTTCGGCACCCACGGCTCCTGCGTCCGCGGGTCGTGTCTGTCCCAGACGGCCCGGAGCAAAGCCTCCGCATCCCTAGGGCGCGGCGCGAGCAGCGCGAGTTGCCCAAGCCAGGCGTCCCGCCGGGCGCTGGCAGGCAGGCGCTCGATCATCGGCCGGGCATGTTCGGCACCAGCCACGTCGGCCGGCCGGACCAGCAGCTAAAAAGCCCACAGGATACGGTCGTCCCGCTCAGGTCCCCGCACGGTCACCGACGCCGCCTGCTGTAAATACCTCGCTGCCAGGAGCAGCTTCCCCGACACTGCCGCGGCGGCGGCCACGGCGTCGAGCTCGGCAGGTTCTCAAGCAAGATCGGCGCTGCAACGCTGGTCGGGAAGGTACAAACGGATGCTCACCGTAATCTCCTGACGACTGCCCGGACCAGCCGGGCGCGGCCGGTGGCTCGTCGTCGCCGATTGATGAGATCGTGCCGGGGGGTGCCGGCGGATGCTGGCCGAGGCGCTGCAGGCCGAGGTGGATGAGTATGTCGCAGCGTTCGTCGCCGAGCGAGATTAGAACGGCCGCCGCCTCGTGGTGCGGAACAGGCACCACCAGAGCCGGGAGGTGGCTGACCACCGCGAGCGCCGTTGAGGTGACCGCGCCGCGTGTGAATGACAAGACGACCGACGCCGATTCCGGCCAGCGGCAGCGGTTCAGCTCCGCGATCTTGCCGTCATGGGCGCGCAAGACCCCGAAGGTAACTGAGGTGCTGCCGCTGCTGTACATGCAAGGCCTGTCGTCGGGCGATTTCGTGCCTGCCACACGGGCCCATGATGCTCGGATTCTGCGGGAAAGGCGATCGGGCCGAACCAGAAAGGCTCCGGCCGGGTGCGTTAGGGCGGGCAGGAAAGTGCATTTGGACGTATCACTGCGGTACGATCCAGATGGCCCTTTGTCAAAGGGGGGGCGATGAGCGCGGTAACTCTCGCAACGTCAGTGCAGATCGTCTGGGACGATAGCGTAGTAATCATCTTCCAGTTCACCGATAGCGGCGGAAACACGCAGCACTGCGGTTTCCTACACTTCGGGATCCAGGCACAGACGCAATCTGGCTCGAGTACCCAGGTCAGCCAAATCCTGACCGTCACTCAGCAGCAAGGGCTCCAGATCACCAATGACCCCGGCACTTGGGTCGAAACCGTCAAGTACGGCGCGAGAGGCACTTCATCCCAGCCCCGTTCCAACTGCAGCAGCTCTACAGTATCAACGGCTGAAATGACTTGCGGTTACCTCACGATTCCGTCGGGACGCAACCTGAGATGGGGCCACTGACAGA
Source organism: uncultured Actinomycetota bacterium (assembly GCA_963787665.1). Classification (GTDB taxonomy): domain Bacteria; phylum Actinomycetota; class Actinomycetes; order Streptosporangiales; family Streptosporangiaceae; genus JAJYUU01. Next base: position 30,661 of record CAWBDZ010000008.1, on the reverse strand, counting down.
CTCGAGCCAGCCATCCGAAGTGCTATGTGGCCGGACGATCCAAGAGACGGGCTCCGTCTCAGAGGAAAACTCGCGGACCAGGGTGATATGGCTTGGATCTTTGGCGAGCAGATCAACAAGTTCGCTTGGAGTAACGTCACGTCGGTACAATTCTCGGCCATCGTGACCATGAACTGCTACATACCAGCGCGTGGGGTCCTCGACTGCGGCGGCAGGGAGCCGGGAGAGGTCCAATTCGATAACGACACGGCGATCTCTGACGTGCTCGGGCCAGTCTAGGCTCGCCGGCGGGTTCGGCGGTATTCCGTTTAGCCGCGTGTAATCTTGGAACCGTCGGTGCCGGAAACTGATTCCAGCGAACGCTTCGTAGTCGGCGAATGTGCGCGCGGTTCCAAGTCCGTAGCGTTGTACCCGCGGACCGGCCAGAAATCCGGCGATCTTTGTGATGCCCGCAGCATATCGGTGGTGCCAGGAACGCTCGACGCCGTTCTCGGGTGTGTGATCATCCCAGTGCTTGCGCCGACAGGCACCGGCGTAATCGTGCCACAGGATGTGTTGGCCGGGGGTGAATAGGTCATAGCCATGCGTGAACGCCCGGATAGCAAGCGTCATCTCGGCACACGAGTAGTACAGGTCGGGATCGCACGGGACGTCGTCGACATAGCTTCCGGGTGCGAACAAGAAGTGGGCGCATACCAGGCGTGTAGGCATCGGACGGCCATCAATAATGTGATCCGGGATGCTGGCCGTTGTAAACTCCGGGATGCCGTCTGGTCGGAACCCGGTGAATTCAAACCACCAGAGAGTCTCCGCTGCGTATCCGCTCTCCGCCGCGTAGGGTGCAGGAGCGGAAAGCAACGGCTTTGGGCTGCCGGTGAGGCCGGCCTGCTCCGTCAGCTTTGTGTCCCAGTCCTGGGCGAAGCGGTGGTGGGAGTCGAGCTGTAGGTACCAGTCCTCGCCGTCGTAGAGGCTCATGGCCGCGGCGCGCGCCCACCACGGGCCGCGACTGTCGCGCCAGTTCACGTCCGTTACCCGAAACTGCGCGCCGGTCAGCCAACTCGCGAGGTCCTCGTCGGCTCCATGCTGCCAGCACACGCCAAAGCACAAGCGTTCAGGGTGCCGCGCCTTAGCGAGGCAGTCCTCAATGGTCGGTATCAAGTCAGGGTCGCGGTAGGCACTGATCGCTATGAAAATTTCGGGTTCATGCGCAATGGGCCGGGTAACCCGGTCCAGCCAGCCTTTCGAGGCGCTGTGCGGCAGTACTGTCCAGGAAGCCGGGGCGGTCTCGGATGCGAAGCGCCGGACCACCGTCACATGTTCCCGGTCAGGCGTTGCAAGCCCGGCAAGTTCGGTACCCGTCGCGTCGTGACGATAGATCTCGTGCCCCGCGCGGTCGTGGACGCCGACGTACCACAGGGTCGGGTCGTCGAAGGCAGCAGACGGCAACTCGGCGGCGTCGATTCGCATCTCGATGTGGTGATCACGCACGCGATCGGGCCAGCCCGGAGGGGCAGGCGGGTTTGGCGGCACATGACCAAGCCGGGTGTAATCCTGCACGCGCCGACTCCGGAAACTGACGCCCGCGTAAGCCTCGTAGTCGTCAAAGGTGCGAGCCGTGCCGAGCGAATGGCGGCCGACTTCGGGGTTGGCCAGGAACCGTGAGATTTTCGCAAGACTGGCCGAGTTGCGCTGGCCCCACGCGGGGCCAGCCCCGCTTGCGGCTACGTGGTCTTCCCAGTGCAGGGGCCGGTAGGCGCGCGTGTAGTCGTGCCAGAGAATGTGTTTAACCGGATGAAAGAGGTCATACCCATGGCTGAACGCCCTGATTGCCAGCGTGATCTCTTCGCCGGTGAAGTAGAGCTCGGGGTCATATGAAACATCGCTGACAAACTGGCCCGGAGCCAGCAGGAAATGCGCCGAGACAAAGCGGGCAGGAATCGGCGTTGGCGGCGGCTCAACGATAAGCCGGGCCTTCGTAAGAATGATGCCCTCGTCCGTAAACCGGTCAAAGTCCAGCTGGGTTACCTGTTCGCGCGCATTCGGTTCCTGACCGCGTGAGAACGCCGCGGCGTAGGTGGTGAGCAGCGGGCGAGGGCTTTCAGTCAGCGCTGCCTGGTCTATAAGCCTGGTGTCCCAATCCTGGATAAAACGATGATGGGAATCGAGCTGAAGGTACCAGTCCTCATCGTCGAACAGGCTCATAGTCCGCGCCCGTGCCCAGCATGCGCCCTGACTGTCGCGCGCGTCGACATCGAGTTTCCGGAATCGCGGATCGTCCAGCCGGTCGGGCAGGCGTTCGTCGGGGGCATGCTGCCAACAGATGCCGAAATGCAGACGATCAGGCCTGGCGGCCTTGGCCAGGCAGTCGTCAAGCGTTGCGACCAGGTCGGGGTCTCTGTAGGCGGCGATGGACACGAAGATCGTGTCCATCGCCGCGCTGGCCAAGCTGGTCACGGTCCGGGTGGCGTGCTGGGCGGTGGCGTGCTGGGCGGCGGGGTGCTCGGCGGCGGGGTGCTCGGCGGCGGGGTGCTCGGCGGCGGGGTGCTCGGCGGCGGGGTGCTCGGCGGCGGGGTGCTCGGCGGCGGGGTGCTCGGCGGCGGGGTGCTCGGCGGCGGGGTGCTCGGCGGCGGGGTGCTCGGCGGCGGGGTGCTCGGCGGCGGGGTGCTCGGCGGCGGGGTGCTCGGCGGCGGGGTGCTCGGCGGCGGGGTGCTCGGCGGCGGGGTGCTCGGCGGCGGGGTGCTCGGCGGCGGGGTGCTCGGCGGCGGGGTGCTCGGCGGCGGGGTGCTCGGCGGCGGGGTGCTCGGCGGCGGGGTGCTCGGCGGCGGGGTGCTCGGCGGCGGGGTGCTCGGCGGCGGGGTGCTCGGCGGCGGGGTGCTCGGCGGCGGGGTGCTCGGCGGCGGGGTGCTCGGCGGCGGGGTGCTCGGCGGCGGGGTGCTCGGCGGCGGGGTGCTCGGCGGCGGGGTGCTCGGCGGCGGGGTGCTCGGCGGCGGCGTTACCTGCGCCTGGCCGTAGTTAGTGTCGCTGGAAATGGTGCGGTCGCGGTCAACCGACATGCCTGCAATGGTGACATCGTTCTGGTATTGGTATATGTGGCAGCTGGCGAGCACTTGGTGACCGGACCATGCGTACGTCTGCCAGGCATATGTCGCCAGAGAATTGCTTAGCGCATAGTTGACTACTGCGTAAGAACCGTAGACGCCTACCCGCGGCAGGCCCAGTACGCTGGCGGCACCCTGCAGGTATGCTCCCACTGTGGCTAGCTGCGCCGTAGTGGCGTCGAAGTCAACCGCGAAGTAGATGGGGCATCCGGCGACTCCTAGCGTGGTTACCTGGCTGTCGGCGCTGGTGGCATCGGTGCTACCTTGTGCTGTCCCGCTGAGCGCATTGTTCGCCCCGGTCTCGAAGACGACCACGATGCCGATGCCGTTCTGCGAGAAATCGGCCACCTCGGCCGCCGTCAGATTCTTGGCGTTTCCCGGCCTGGAGACGTACCGGCATACGAACGAGAGCCCATTAGCCTTGGCGGTGGCAGCGGACATCCGTCCGGACGAGTAATCAACGCCTTGTAGTGTCATTTCTGGCCTCCCTTGGTCCGATATAAATGACTTTCACTCGCTTCCAGAGCCGCTTCCGTCCGCCGCGGTCGCGGCAGCGCGCAGCCATCCCTCCAGGGTCACGGCCGGGGTGCCGGGCAGCAGCGCGTCGGTTGTGACTACCGCGATCGGGTCGTCGTGCCAGGTGGTCGGGTCACTGCGCCGCGTGAATACCTGCTGCGCTGGCAGCCCTGTCGCCTTCGGCAGGCGTACCGTGGCCGGATCAGTGAGCACGGGCCCGACACGGAATGTGGGTGACAGCAGCTTCAGTGATGTGGCGATCCAATCCCTGGCGAGTGCTCTGCTGACCCGTGGCACGACGCCGCTGGTGGCGTGCGCAGCGCCGCCCGGCGCCATGAGAACGGTGAGCGTGACGACCTGGCCTGGGTGCAGGCCGAGCGGGGTCTCGTCGTCATCCACGTACTGATGGATAATGGCGGCCTCCGGCGGCGGGGTGCCCGGATTAGTGCTGCCAAGGATGCCGAGCTGGCCCTGGAGCCGGCCCGATGCGCGGGCCGCTCCGAGGACCTCAGGTGAGACCGGCGTGAACTGGCTGTAATCGTCGTCCACGAAATAGCCGAGGACGCTGTCGTCGGTGCGGGTGGGCTCGCCGATGCGCACGGTGAATGGCTGTGACGTGAGCTGGTCCACGGCGGTCTGCAGGGCCGCTTGACTGGGAGCGTCGAGGACCAGTCCGCTGTCGGCGGGATCGCCGTCGACCTCCAGGCCAACGGTCATCCGCAGCACCGCGATCGGCCGCCCGACGAGCACGGAGTGGTGCTCTGTGCCGACCGCCCCCAGCGGGTCCGAGGTCCACGCGGTCGTGTCGATGGTGCGCAGCAGCGCGGCGAGCGCGCTTTCGGCTGGCGGCGGTGTCGCGCTCCGCGCAGCAGCGTCGGCGGCGACGAGGCCGACGCCGAATCGCACCACATGGCGGCACGCAAGGTCACCCGGCACGGCCGACGCTGGCGCTCCCCCGAGCGGCCCGGGAAGGCCGGGCGCGCCTTCCCAGACGACGCAGCCGTTCACGTCCTCGAGCAGCATGCCGAGAGGATTGGCCGATTCGTCATAGACCTCGAGCGCGCCGTCGAGGTGGTCGGGGCACAGCCAGCCCGCCAGAGGGCTGATCTGGCTTGCCGGGTCGGCCTGGTCGACCATCGCGATCGCTGGCGTGGCTCCGTCGGGAGCCGCCGCGTCCACGAAGTCGAGCATCAGCCGGGCCGGGAGCGCGATCCGCGGCCGGAGCATGATCGGGAATAGGCCTGGCACAGCCGACGATCCGGCTGCAGCTTGGCCGACACTGGCGGAACCGCCCAGGCTGGCATCGGCAGAGCTGCTCGCCGGACCAGGCGCCGGAGTCGGCGATGTGGGCGCCGAGGCCGCTGCCGAACCAGCTTGCGCCACCGTTGGCGGCGCCGGAGTCGGAGCCGGCGTGGGCAGTGGCGTGTTGGGGGGCGGCGTGCTAGGGGGCGGCGCGTCCGGCGGCGGTGTGCTCGGCGGCGGGGTGCTCGGCGGCGGTGTGCTCGGCGGCGGTGTGCTCGGCGGCGTTAGCTGGGACGAGATCGCCAACGGGTTACTGCTGAGGTCGACGGTACGGCCAAACGCGTCCACCAGCCGCAGGCTCGTGAACCACGCGATGCCTCCGCTGAGCAGCAGCGGCGGCGCGATGGCTGTCGCCGGAGTTACGTTGCCGTGAGAGTCGGCATACGTGCGTGCCGCATCCGCCCAGGGCAGCCCGAGAAGCTGTGGCCGCAGCTCGGACAGCGCCCCGCTGAGCAGGTCAACCTGGGACGCGATCCCGGCGAGCGCGCTCAGGCTGGCCAGCTGGCCCGGCTGGACAACTGGAGCGGACGGGCTCCGCGCGTCCTCGTCGTTGATGAAGGCCTGGACCTGCGCGCCGAACGTGCGGGCCGCCACCGAGGTGAGCAGGCTTCGCCCCGAATAGGTCAGCGTGGGCTGGCCGCTGCCTGGGTCCGGGTCGGCGGTGGGGTCGAGGTCGACGTCGCTGAGCGTCCAGCTGCCGAGCTCTCCGCTCACCCGCAGCGACACCTGCCATTCCAGGTAGAGCGTTACCCACGGCTGGGCCCAGCTCGTGGTCGCGATCAGGCTTGCGTCGCTACCGCTGCGCAGAGACAGCGACCGCAGCAGGTCTTTGCCGGCGGCGGGCAAGGACACGTCCCACCGCAGCACATGTTCGGCCTGGAGCCTGCCGAGCACCGCCGCCTCGGGAAGCCCGCTGGCGGACGCCGCGAAGGCCGCGATATCGGCGACGCCGTTGGGGTCATCGAGCACCAGCTCCTGCAGCAGGCTGTCGCATTCTGGGGGAAGCGCGCCGTTGCCTAGCGGCGCCACGATGTCCGAGCCGTTGACCAGTCCCTGCAACGCGGTGCACTCCTGGCCGGATACTCGGCAGGCCAATGTCCCGTCGACGGTAAGCCGCCCGTCATAGCCATGACGCAGCGACCGCACGGCTCCGCGGACGGTCACCACCGGAGCGACCGGCAACTCCCAGGTCTCGCCCGCCACCGTGATATTCCGGACCGACATCCCGGCCGCGGGCGCCTGGCTTCCTGCGTCTCCGGCCTGTTGCTTGACCGCCAGGGCGTCGAGGGTCTCGTGCACCGAGCGAACCTGGAGCAGTCCTGCCGACCGGTCAGCCTCGATCTCGTCGGAAGCACCCTGGCTCGCCGCGGCCGCGTTCGACTCCGCTTGCTGCTGCACAGCCGACAGGCTCCCCGCGACGGCGGCGGCGCCCTGGGCCAGGATGTCGCCTTCAAGCACCCGGTCGGTGCGGATGCTCGAGCCGGGCTGGCTGGAGAAGCCGGCGTCGTGCGTTGCCTGGTCAAGGTCGGCCAGGCCGTCCGGGGTGTCCAGTTGCGAGATCAGGTCCTGGCTGAAGGCTTCGACGAGCTGCTCGGCGGTTGCCAGCGGCGTGCCCGCCGAGGCGGTGGCTGCCGCGATGATGGCGGCGAACGCCTCGGTTGCGGTAGCGCCGACCCCGACCTCGATCTGGTCGGCGGCGGGCATGAGGTCCGCTCCGCCTCCCTGCGGCAGGACGCCGACTACGCTGCCATGCAACAGCGACAGCTGCGGATACTCCACAGCCTGGCCGGCCAGCCAGGTGCCGGCGGCCGCCGCCAGCTCGGCGTGGACCGGCGCGGCTGGCATGGCTGAGCTCAGGCCGGCGCTGGTGACCGCGTTGCCGGCGTGCAGCACGGGCTGGTAGTAGCCGAGGCCGGCCGCGCGCTGCGCAGTGAGATCGCGCGCCGCGACAGCCGGTGCGGGGACCGCTGGGACCGACCACTTCAGCGCGGTCACCCGGTCCGCGTACGCCGTCAGGCCCGGTACTGATAGCGGGTCATTCGCTGGATCCGACCACCAGCCGCACACCAGGTAAGCCAGTGGACCGGCTGCATCCGCCGGATCGAGGTCGCTGAGGTCGTCGTACATGGCGAACCGGTTCTGCACCGCGTCGAACACCGCTGCCCAGGCAGGATCGCCTCCGGCGACAGCAGTCAGCTCCGCCGAGCTCAGGTTCGGCGTGGCGCCCGGGTCCGCTGCCGGCGGGGTGGGCGTCGGTGCCCAGGTGGCCAGGTCGGCGAGGCGGCAGCGCTCCGATTCCACGATCCAGCCGCGCGTTCGCCGTGGGACGCCGCCGCCCACGCGCACGATCAGCCACCGGTCCGCCAGTGGCGGCATCGATCCGGCCAAGCTCGCCGCCCCGTCCGCTGCGGCCGGGGCGAGCGGCGAGGTCGTGCCGGTGAGGCCGTCCGGCATCGCCCAGTGCAGGTAAACGCCCGCCGCGCGGGTGACGGCGGCGCTGAGCGGCGGCACCGGCGGCATCGTCTGGGTGATCTCCGGAACCGGCCCGGCCGCCGGATCCTGGGGGTTAGCGAGCTGGGGCAGGACCGGTACCGCGGTGACCGGTGAACTGGCCGAGGCCACCAGCGCCTGCACGTCGATGGGGGTCTCCACTCGGCAGGGCTGGGGCAGCGTCGGATCCCAGGTGGCCAGGCTGGCGAGGTCCAGCCCGGTCCTGGCCGCGGCGGAGAAGGCGGGCATCGCGAACGGGGGCGGCGTGCTGGGAGGCGGGGTGCTCGGGGGCGGGAGGCTCGCGGGCGGCACTGGCCCGACGGGCACCGGCTCGCCCACTGATACGACGGGCACCGAACCTATGGCGTCGGCCAAGCGCTCCGATGGCTCGCTGCCGGTGGCCTCGATCGGGGTTGCGGCCCCCAGATCCGCCCCCGGCTCCAGGCCGTCCGCCTCCGGGCTGGGCACCGCGGCCGCAGCATTTGTTTCACGGAACCCTGCAGCCTCGCGGATGGTCTGGTCGGCGTCGCTCACGTCGTGCCTCCCGGTGCGGCATCGACCTGGTAACCGGGCCAGGCACGGATCTCCTCGATTGGCACGCTCGGCTTGAAGACACGCTCGAACTGCTCCTCCGGGGTCGGTGCCGAGGTCGGCGGCGGCGTCGGCCCGAACACCTGCCGGTACGGCAGCTGGATAAGCTGCAGCGCGAAGCTGGACGGGCTGGCCGCGCCGATGGCCTGCTGCAGGCTCGAGACATCGATCACGCCGGGTGAGCCCGGCCGGAACGGCACGTCTACCGGAGTCGGGGCCATGGTCTGCAGATCGCCGGACGCGGCGTTGGGCCGGGCGGTCAGCTGGTAGGCCCACGTGCCGGGTTGCTCAGTCCGGTTCTCCTGCACGCCGAACTGGATGCCATGACGCGGCTCGTCGATGTGTACCACGGCGGGGACGCCGTCGAAGATGACCAGCAGCACGCTGGGCGCGAGCTGCTCCATCCGCATGATGTGCAGCCGGCTCGGGTCATCCTGGGCGTTATCCGGAACCTGCGCGCTCCGGTAGGCGCGAACGTGCAGCCCCGGCCAGCCCGCTACCGCCTTGGATCGCAGCAGCAGGCCGGTCAGCACGTCGGCGCTGCCGGCCTCGGGGGCATCAGACCCGGTGACACGCACGGTCCGTTCGGCCTCGTCCAGGTCGTCGCGAACAAACGGGTACACCTGCTCGAGCACGTTGCGGTCGGCGTCAGTGATCACCCCGACCGCCAGCGCACCCTGGATGAGCGCGTCGGTCCATGCCCGGTCGATGTAGAAGAACCGGGCCGACTCTGGCGGCAGCAGCCGCGCGTCGGGTACAAGGTGCTGGAACGCCAGCCCGGACAGAAGCCGCAGGGCGGCCAGCCAGCCGCGCGCTCCAGGCGGCACCAGTGAGCTGCCCGGAGCCGCCGGAGGGCTCGGGGCGACCTGGGCCTGCCAGGTCACGTCCAGGCTTAGCTGCCGGCTCACCAAGGTGCTCATTACTCTGCCTCCCCAGGAACGCTGCGCAGGCTCTGCGGTGGGCCGAGCACTGGAGGCTGGAACGTGGTCGCCACGGACGCAGCGTTGGCTAGGTTCGTCGCGGTGGCCGTCATCCGGCTGGTCAAGGCGGCGAAGGACGCGGCCTGCAAATCGGCAAGGTCCTGGGCTGCCTGCGGGCTCGTCGCTGTCGCCGGCAGGCCGCCGGTCGGCGGTGTGCCCGGCTGGCTGACCACAGCGGCGACCACGCCCGGATCTAACCCGAATCCAGCCGCGATGGCGGCCGCAGGCGATCCGGCGATGCCCGGTACGGCTGGCGGTTCGATGATCGGGCGTACCGGGCCGACGGCGGACGCACCGTTGCCACCCAGGGCCGAGAGGATGCTGGCGCTGACACCGGCACTGAAGACGGGCAGGTTCAGCGCGAGCACGGCGGCGAGCTGCTGGTGCACCGGCGTGCCGCCCAGGGCAAGCAGGGAGGCCAGCCGCGCGGCATCGTAGTTCTCTTGCCGCCAGCCGAGCAGGGCGGCGATCACCCCGGGCTGAGCCGCGGCCATGATCCGGCCGAGCTCGAAGGCGACGGCCAGCGAGAGGTCCTCTCGTCCGTCCGGTCCGGCGCGGCGCAGCTGGTCGGCGGCGTGAGCGAGGGCCCCGGCTGCCGAGGTCGCGGCCGGCCTGAGCATCTCCCGGGGCGTGCACGGCCCCCGGTACCAGCTGGTCACCGTGTCGCCGCCGCGGTCGATGCCGGTAACGGTCAGGTGACCGGTATCCAGCACCTCCAGCGGGGCCTGGCTGGGTGGTGGTGGCGGCGCGGCGCCCGCGGCCGGTGCGGGTGGGGCCGGCGGTGTCGTTCCCAGCATGCCGACATTGAGGTTCTGCATCAGGTACCGGAAGTCGCCGCCCGGCTGGGTGGTGAATGACCAGTGAGCGAGCACGGTGAACTCGAGAATGGTGGCGGCGGGCTCGACCAGCTCGGGGGCCAGGCCGAACCCGGCCAGGGATGCCCGTCCGCTGACCAGCGGCAGCGTGACGCGGGCCGGTGCCGTCGCCCCGGTCTGGGTTCTGGCGGCCGGGGCCGCCGACCAGGCGTCCGCCGGGCTGGCCGGGAGCGTGGCGCCCGCGGCGCGGCCGGTCGTCGATGCGCTCGCCGCGCCCAAGCTCTCGCTGGCCGCGCCGGCCGGTGCCGAGCGGGCCAGAGTAGGCGTGCCGTAGCCAAAGGAGGTTTCGATCGGGAGCCGCTCAAGGACGGCTGCCTGCGCGGCGGCGGACTCGATCGTGGCATCGTCGTAGACGCGCAGCCGGCTGACCGTGGTGACCGGCGACGACGGATCTGGCAAGGCGGCCGCATTACCTTCGAGGCTGACCAGGAACGCACCGTAGCTGCGCGGCGTTGGCGGCCCGCCCGGCGCCGCGGGCGGCCCCTGGATCGGCAGCCTGTTGGCGATCACCACCGAGCACCAGCCGTCCGCGTCCAGGGCCAGCTCGGTGTCACTGACATCGACCTGCCGCACGTGGGTGAGCCGGGGCAGATCGTTGAGGGTTGGAAAGACCGCCTGGACGACCGTGCTGGAGACGCGCAGAATGTCGCAGACCGACGCGTCGTGATCCTCGGGATCAGGCAAGCCCGACGTGTTGACGGGCTGATTGGTGACCAGCTGGCCTTCGCCCTCGGCCAGCACGATCAGTGCCAGCCAGGGCGGAGCCGTAGCGGCGGGTGTGCCAGTGATCTGCCGCTCATAGGGCAGGGTGCGGCGCTGCAGGACTACCTGCGGCAGTCGGCCGGAGTAATCGCCCTGGCTGTCCGGCGGCGGGAACTGGGATAGCAGTTGATCGGGCGGGAGCGCGAAGCGAGGGCCGGTGACCCGGAAGCTGAAGGAACCCGGCGGCACCGCTGGGATCGTCGTGGCACCGGAGGTATCGGTGATCGACTGCTGGATCGCCAGCGTGTAGTCGCCGTCGTCGAGCGCCGGGCGAACGGCGTCGTACAGGATGAACGTACCGGGATCGACCATCAGCTAGTGCTCGCTTCCCCCGCGGTGGATGATGAGGGGCTAGCCGCGCCGGGTGTCCCGGGGTCGGCCGACGGTGTGCTGGGCGCCGGTGCACTCGGCGGCGGTGTGCTGGGCGGGGGGCTGGGCAGCGGTGCACTAGGGGGCGCTGTGCCGGGTGGCGGGGTCGCCGGGATCCAGCTGACCGCCGCCGAGCCGGTCGCGCCCTGGATGAGCGGGGCAACGCACCTGGCTGCTCCCGATGCCGCGAGAGCGGCCGCGACCGTCGCCACATCCGAGGTCCCGCCGAGCACTCCGGCGAGCCGCCACTGGCTGCCGGTGACCACAGAGACGACGATGCTTGCCGTTGAGGCACCCGCCCGATCCGGCGACAGTGCGTACACGAGATGACCGCGGCCACCGGCAGTTACTAGCGTCGGCGGAATCGGGTCACCGCTCGCGTCGGTTGAGCGCACGGCGCCAGACAGCCCGAGCGACAGCGACGAGAGGTCAGCGCCGGCGGTGGTGTCGACGGAGATGGCGATGACCGTCGTGCCAGCCGGCAGTGTCGTCCACACGGCGCCGGCGCTGGCCGCCGCCGCCGCGATCGGCTGAACGGCTGCCTGGGCGCCGCGGAAGCCGCGGTCAGGCGCCTGAAGTCCGGAGATCACCGCGCTCGCGCCGAGGCTGACCCCGCACCCGATATACGGCAGGCGGTCGGTCGCGGCCCAGCCGCTCAGCCCCGCCCCGGCACTCCCGGAGCCGCCGACGCACCAGATGGCGAGCCGCGCGGTCATCTGCGGCACCGCGAAGCTGCCGGTGGTGAGGGTTGAGTCGGCCAGCACGCCGCCTAGGCCGGAGAGCGCGACGCACCGCACCGCCGCGTCACCGGTGATATTGAGTGACGGGCGCGGGGCGGTCGGGTCACCGTCATGCTCGTGGTTGAGCAGCGACGCAACCAGGAGCTCGCCGGGGCGCAGCACCGCGCCGCTTCCGCTGAGCCCCGTGCCCAGCGCGGACAGGAAGGCGCCGGCCATCGGGTCCGTGATGGCCGAGTGGCTGGTTTCCGTTGCGGCACCCGCCCGGCCGGTCGCGGCCCCGCCGTCGCCGGCAATCAGGCCCGCGGCGCTGGCTGCCCCGCTGCCATCGGCCGTCGTCCCGCCGCCATCGGCCGTCGTCCCGCCGCCGTCATCCGTCAGCGGAGACCCGGCAGCCACCGGGACCGCGGCGACAACGGGAATCGGGGCACTGCGCAGCAGCGGCCAGGCGTAGGCAGGGTCGCTCATCGCCGCGACGGCCGCAACCGACGGTGCCGGGGCCATCGGCGTCCCCGCCGGCGCGGTGCTGCAGGTCGTGTGAAGCACCGGCCGCAGCACGAGTGACGGCCCGCCGCTGAGCAGCGCGGTGATCACCGGCGGGTAAACCGTCGTGTCGACTGCTGCGGGGGGTGCAGCCATGATTGGAGTGAGGGTCGGCGGAGCCGCATCAACCGGGTCGGTCCGGTCGGTGACGAGGCTCAGCAGCGGCGGGGCAACCCGGTTGCGCACGAAGGTCGCCGCGGCCAGGGCGTCCTCGGCGGCGCCGACCGGCCCGCTGGTCAGGTAGCCATGCGCCTGGTCGATCGCGGCCAGGGCCGTGTCCGGCTTGTCGGCCGCGAACGTCGCTGCGTTTGCCGCATCGGCGGCCAGCCCTGGCCGGGCCGCGATCTCCAGAGCAAACGGCAGCGCCTCGGTGGCGTCCGCCTCGACATCGACCTGGTTGAAGCTGATCTCGGCTGTGCCGGCGGGGACGGTTGAGCGCGCCGTGAGCACCATCCCTGTGCCGGCTGCGACGGTCTTACCGGTAGGAATCTGCCCGGCGACGAGCTGCGGGGCCCAGATGGCCTTCGGCATAGCCCCGGTGGTGAGAGTCAGCGACAGCCCGGCGCCCGGCGTCTCGGTAAATACAGGCGTCGGCACGTCGTTGCCGGAGTCGGCGGACGTCAGCGTGACGCCAAGCATCGAGTCGATGCCGCCGATGCCCATCGGCGCGATAGCGATGACGCCGCCGACATCGAAGCTCGCCGGGCTACCGCTGCCTGCGGCAGGCGGGAACGCCGCCCCTTCGGCGATGACCGCCGCGGCGGTCGCGGCCGCGCCGGTCGCAATGATGAGCGTGAACTCGGGGAGCATGAGCCAGGGGTTCGCGGCCGACCCGTCCGGGGCCGGCCCCGGTCCGCCCGGAGTGATGATGCCGGTCCCGGGCGCTGCGGTGAGCACCGGCTTGGTGTCGCCGGCGGTGAGGTACTTCTGCCGGAACTTGTCCCAGCCGAGCGTCGTCGTCGTCCCGTCGTTGGAACTACCGAACGAGATCGTCACCGAGGTCACGTCGAGGTTGATGCTGGCCGAGCCGTGGATGCTCGGTCCCTCGACGAGCACGTCGGCGCTGAGATGGAACGACATGGTCACCGAGATCGTGCCGAACAGCAGGTTGACGCTGATCGTGATGCCGGCCGCGATCGAGGCGTAGCCATGCACGGAGAACTGGAAGGGATCGAAGTACATGATGGCGTCGACGCCCAGGGTGAGCGACGCCCAGGCCGGGCCCGCGGTCAGCGCCGCGGTGAACGAGGTCCCGGCCATGATCGCGTCGCTCGTCAGGGCGAAGTACGACTGGCCGCTGATCGTGAGGAAATCGCCGAGGCTCCAGATGTAGCCGAGGCGCGGGACGACCGGGTAACCCTCGGCCTGGAATGACGGGTGGTACCCGCCGAGCGAGGCGACGAACTGGCCGGCGTTGGGGCTCGGGCCGAACCAGGACGCGTAGGCGAAGCCACCGGTGAGCCGGCAGGCAGGATCTAGCAGGTAGGACTGGTCGGTCAGCTGCGCCTGGACCAGCAGCACCCCCTCGGCCGTCGAGAACTCGGCCATCAGCGCCAGCTGTACCTGGGCCAGCGGGAACAGCGGCGTCGGTAGCGCCGCGGTGGCCAGGCCGAGCAGCGTGACCATCACGCCGTCGCCAACTTCGACCGCCAGCACCGCGGTCACGTCGATGAGGGCAAACGAAGTGAACGCGACGCCGGCCGCGAACCAGAAGCTGCCGCGCTCGGGCGGGAAGTCCATCGACAGCTGGTTCATCGCCTGGGCCGGGTCCGCGGCCAGGCCCGAGCTGGGGGTGAGCGCAGCCACCAGCGGGAACTGTGCGAAGTCCGACAGCGACGTGGGCAGCACGAGCGCCCGGTTGATCCCGGCCCCGCCGCCGAGCCCGGTCACGAAGAAGGCTGGCGGGCCGCCTAGTGGCGCGTTAATCGCGGCGAAAACGAAAAGGGAAGTGAAGGTGCCGGACGGCGACGGGAACTGGCCATAGCCGGCGAACGCGGTCAGCGCATAAGGCCCGACGCTGGCTTCCAGCATTCCCACGTAGTCCGGTGGGCCGCCCGAGTTGTCCCGTCGCCACAGGCCGCCAGTGAGCGATACCCCGCCGCCTGAGAAGGACAGATCCAGGCCGGACAGGTCGATCCCCCACGCCGACGGCTGAGTGAGCGGCTGACTTGACGACTGGGCGGGCCACGGCGCCGACACCGACAGGTCAAGCAGGTCCAGGTTCAGCCCGAGCATGGAGACGCCGCCGCTGATGCTCACGGCGACCGAGGAGATGGTGGGGTCCGCATCGCCCGACATGGTGACGCCGAACCCGATATCGTCCACCCGCAGCGGCCCGAATGACCGGTCGATGTTGATGATCCATGGCCCAGTGCCGGTCCCGGCTGACAGCGACCAGCTCGGCCCGCTCTGGCCCTGCCGCAGCTGCACGGACAGCTCCGGCGAGAAAGCAGGCTGCAGCGCCGTGGTGTCGCCGCCAGAGCCGTCCTGGCCGGTGTCGCCGAGGATGCCCTGGGCCACCGGGTTGCCACTGCCGCTCGCCCCCGCGACGTCAGCGGCGAGGTCGGCGAGTTGGAACGCCACGCCGCCGTCCGTGATCGCGGCGGCGCTGACATTCAGCAGCCCGTACAGGGCTACCGAACCGATCTGCACGCCGACGTCGAGCAGCGGCCCGCTCTGCCGGTACAGCCGGAAGCCGAGCCCTTCCACGACGATGACCGGCGGCTGCGGGCCCGTCGCGGAAATGAACAGCACCGACAGGCCTGGCGACGACGCCAGCTTGGGCAGATCGACCCAGTCGTCGGCGGCCTCGATGGCAAGCGAGAGGTCGCCGGTGACAAGCTCGGCCCGCTGGCCGGGCGTCACGCCCACGGTCAGGCCGAGCAGGCCGCCCTGCTGGCCCAGGCCGACGGTAAGGTTGTCCGCCACGGTGGCCTGGATGCCGGCCAGATGGCCGAGCAGCGTGGCGAGGCGTCCTGGGAGCTGGCCCGGCTCCAGCACGGCCGCGTCGAATGCGGGCGGGCTTGCGTTGGTCAGCAGCACGCCGGTGAGCACGCCCTGGATCGTGGTGCCGGTGGTGGCCGGGATCGCGGTCGTCAGCATCGACTGCACGGACGGCTGGGCCAGGGCGAGGTCGGCAATCGCGGGAATCAGCAGGTTGCCTAGCAGCAGTGCGAGGTCGGGCTCGGCGTCGGCCGTGTCGCCGGTATAGGTGCGGAACGCCGCCGACAGGGCCGGCCCCAGCTCGACCACGATGCGGGCGCTGCGCTGCTGGCCAGCCGCTTCCCAGCCGAGGCCGATCCCGACCTGCGGCGGGCTGGCTTGCGGCCCCACATCGACCTCGATCAGCGGCGCGAGCGTGAGCGGGCCGATCGCCACCGGCTGGGCCGGGTCGATACTGGCCGAGGCGGTGAGCTCGCGCAGGCCCGTGCCGTCGGCGGTCGCCCTGGCGGCAAGAATGACCGGCGGGTTGGCGGTGGCGGCGGCACCAGCGACCGCGATGCTTACCGTGGGCGGGCTACCGGCGAGCGTGATCTGGACCGACTGCTGCCCGAAGCCCACCTGGAGCGATCCGCCTGAGGCGCTGACCGTCCACGGCGACGGGGCGCCGGGCAGACCGGACAGCAACGGGCCGAACAGGCCCCCGAGCGCGCCGGCGCTGGCGTGGCTGAGCAGGCTCGCGAACTCGCTGGCCGGACTGGCGGCGAGCGCGCTGAGCTGCGCCTGCTCGAAACCTTGCGCGCCCGGCCAGAGGGTCGTCCGGATCGCGGCGAGAGCCGCCGGCACCGGGTCCGGCCCCTGGTTCTCCAACGCGTTCAGCACGAACGGCAACGCTGCCTGCACGGCGCCCTGCGCCAGGCTGCCCAGGCCCGGGCAGCCTGGCAGGATGGTGATCGTGGTGCCACCGGTGTTCAGGGCGGCCGTGACCTGACCTCCCTGCAGGCTGACGTCCAGCGATGCGGGGCCGTCGGCCGGGCCGAAGCTTCCACTCAGGGTGACCGCGGGCGGGCCGTTCGTTGGCAGCGCGAGCCCAGCACTGAACTGGATCGAGACCCCGCTGCTGGCCGTCGAGCAGGCCAGGGCCAGTTCGAGGTTTCCCGTGGGGCCCGGTGCTGCCTGCAGCTTCAGCGCGCTGTTTAGCGGCAGAGTGCCGGGCGCCCCGCCAGCGATCCCGAACGCGGCCGAGACGGCATCCAGCAGCGCGGCGGCCTTGGCCGGGTTGAGCCCGGACGCCGCGGCCAGTGCCGAGCGGATCCAGCCGCCGGGGTCGGTGACTGCGCCGAACGGAAAGCGCACCGACGCGGCCGGGCCACTGCCGGCCAGCAGCCCGGCGCTGGCCAGCACCGGGTCGATCCTGGCCAGCAGTGCCGGGGACAGCGCGGACCGGAGCCTGGTGAGCAGCAGCTGGAGCAGCGCCGCGGCGCTGGCCTCGGCGACGGGTGGCCCGAGGCCGCTGACCGTGCCGACTGCAGGGAGCGGGCGCAGGGTTAGCACCGCCGGGATGCCCGTGGGCGGGCCGGGGAAGGTGATCGAGACGCCCGGCTTGGCGGCGACGGTGATGATGAGCGCCGGAGCGAATGGCGGGTTCCCCGTCGCGGCCGGGCTGAGCGTGACCGAGCCAGACAGCGTGCCTGCCGCGTCGACGCTGGCCGAGCCGGCGACGGTGAGCGCGCTACCGAGGGCGAAGCCGCCTGGCCCGAAGCTCGCCGTGACGACCGGCGGTTCGGCGCCGAGGTCTGCGGTCAGCGTCAGGCCGGCAACGCCGCTGCTGATCACGCCTCCGGTGCTGGACGAGTCGCCGACCAGCTGGCGGAGCGCCCCGGCCACCGCCGCCAGCGCCGGGGCCTGCGCGAACGCCGAGGCGAGCTGCTGGGCAGGGTCGATAAGCAGTTGCTGGACCGCGGCGCCGTTGAACGCGAAGCCGGGTGCGGCTGTGCCCGGGTCGGCCAGCCCGACCGCCGTCAGCAGGGCGGTCAGCGCCTGGAGCGGTCCGGTCCCCGGGACCGGGCTGAGCGCCCCGGCCAGCCGGCCAAGCAGCACGCTCGCCGCCGGGCTGAGCGGGTTCGTGCCATCCAGCACCCAGCTGTTCACAGTCGTGCCGAGCGCCGAACCCTCGGTCAGGGTGATCCTGGCCGCGGTTCCGGCCGGGCCGCGCCCTAGCAACATCGTCAGCTGTGCGCGCCGCAGCGACGGCGTCCGCAGCACACCCGGGGTTGGCGCGCTGCCCTGCGGGCCGCCCACCAGCCAGCCGCCGTCACGGTAGATGGCTACGTCGATCCGGGCGGACGGCGGCGGCGCGGCGCCGCCTGGCAGCGCCAGCCCACCCAGTTCGAGCTGGCAACGGACCTCGATGCTGACGCCGCTTGGATCCGCGCTTGCGGTCGCCGCGGGCCAGCTCTGGCTGACAGACAGCGCGAACCGGAGGGAGGCTGGATCAGCGACGGCAGGCGGCGCCGCCGCCCACCCGGCCAGGGCGGCCTGCGCGACGGCGCCGATCGCCTGGGTGAGCGAGGCGGCGTCGAGCGCCCCCCGGACCGACCAGGTGGGCACGCTGGGCGCGGTGAGCCCGGGCGGGGGCGCGAAGTCGATGTTGGGGTCCGCGGTGGCGTCGAACAGCGTTGTCAGCAGGTCGAGCACCGAACGTGCCAGGGCGAGGTCCGGGCCGTCGGTTGTGCCGGACGGGGCTGGCAGCAGGGCTCGCAGCAAGGCCAGCGCGTCGGCCGCTGGCGGCGCGTCCAGAATGTCCAGCGGCACGACGACGGCCGGCACTCCGAGCAGCACCAGGCCGACCACCGGCGCTCCGGTGGCGGCGACGAGCTGGGCCGCGCCCCCAGCCGAGCCATGGGCGACGAGCAGCACCTGCTGCCCGGCGTGGCCGGCCGCGGTGACCGCCGCGGCGAGCCGGTCGGCCTGGGCCTGGCACCGGGAGGCCGCGTCGGTCCCCGGGCAGTCACCGCGGAACGGCAGCCGGACATGCCAGGAGCCGGCGCTGGCCACAGCAGAGACGTCGAATGCGGTGGCCGCCAGCCCGGGAGTGGTGAGGTCGATGGTCGGCAGCGCGGGATCGGGCCACGGCGGCTCGTACGGCCCGGTGATGTAAAAGGTGACGCCGGCGGCGGGCAGTCCGAGGCTCGCCAGCGTGAGGTGCGCTGGCAGTTCGGTGTGCGGTATGCCGGCCTGCGGCACGCTGGTAGACCCGGTTATGTCCGGCGCCTGCCCGGGGAGCAGCCCGTCGCCGCCGGCGCCGCGGGCGATCAGCGCGTCCCATCCCGCAGCGGCCGTAGCGCGCCCGGCGAGCAGCTGGGCAAGCTCTGGCACGCAGGCCGAGGCCGACTCGAGCAGCTGGGCGATCTGTGCGGTGCTCAGCGCGCTGCCGCTGCCGGACAGCCATTCCGCCAGCGCCGGCGGCTGCAGCAGTGCCGAGCTGGTGGAGCTGGGAATCGGCGGGCCGTCCGGGTCGGCCCACACGGCTATGGCGATGCTGCCCGGGCCGCCGGTACCAAGCGGGATGAGGTAGGGATCGTCCGCTGTGCCCGTCCCGGCGAACGGCTGCGCCGACGGCGCAGCACCGGTGACCAGCGCGTAGATGCTGGCGGTGAGCGACTGCAGGGCCGCTGTGCCGTCGGCAGCGAACTGGGCCGCCAGCCGGCCGACGGCCCAGCCGACCGGGTCCTGCGCCAGCGTCGGCAGGGCCGCACCTGCGGGGCCGGCAGCCGCGGCGGACAGCGGGCCGCCGAGGCCGAGCAGGCCGTGCAGCGACTGGGCGAGCGTGCTGCGCGAAGACGCGAGGAAGGCCGAGAGCACCGCTTCGGCCACGGTCTCGGAGACGCCCGGCGGCAGCTGCAGGTTCCCGCGTGGGTCTGCGGTCGGCAGTGCCAGCTGCGTCGTCGTCCCGCTGGTCTCGACGGATGCGCCGTCCACGCTCGCTGAGCAGGACAGGCCAGTGCCCGGGGTCCAGCTGCAGCTGACAGACCCGCCCGCGAGCGCAAGGGTTACGCCGCCGATGGTCGTCGACAGCGGAGCAGACACAGGCGTGGTCAGCGTCGCGCCGAGTGTGACGCTCGGCACCGCGGCGAAGGCCGATCCTGTGCCTGCGGCACCGACCTGTACCGCGAGCGCATCGACTACCAGAGTGAACGTGACCGATGCGCCCGTGGCACCGCCGATGGCGCCTGATGCGGCCTGGCACTGCGCGCCGACGTGCACCGCCGTGGGCGGGCCGCCGGTCGTCCACACCGCCAGGGCGACGTTGCCGACTCGGAACGGCAGCCAAGGTTCAGCGGCCGTGCCGCTCCCGGCCGGCGCGGGCTGGCTGAACAGCGTCGCGATCGCGCCCAGCAGCTCGGCATAGGCCGCCGCGCCCTGGCCGAGGACGGCCGCGTGGTATGCGAGGACCGCCTGGAGAGGGTTGGCGAAAAACGCAGCCGCATCGAGGGCTGGCCAGCCCGCCGGCGCGGCAGACGGCTGGTCGAGTCCCAGCAGCAGCCGCAGGGCCGGCCCGAACGGGGCGAGCCCGGTCAGCATGCCTGCGGTCAGCCCGGCTAGGGCCGCGTCTCCGACCTGAGCCAGGGCGTCCGGTGACGTCAGGTCGAGAACGTCATGGTGGTCTTGGCCGATGTCGACCGATTCCGCCGCCAGCACCATAACCGGCCGCCGCTGCGCATCCAGCGCCACGCCCGCCCGCACGTTACCGACCGACACGGCGGTGCCGTCTACGGTGACATCCAGCAGTGGCGAGGACGCTGATCCGTAGACAGCCGTGCAGGAGAGGGCGGGCAGCGCGATGATCGACGGATGCGGGCCGGCCGTTGCCAGCGCCAGCGTGGCCGACAGCTCGATGGAGAACGCGGGATCTCCGCCCAGGTCGGCGGTGATACCGAGGACTGGCGTGATGCCGATTCCCCCGGACGCGTCGGGCGCGGTCTCGACGGTCAGGCTCAGGGTGATGTCGGAGGTCAGCTGCCAGCTGACTGCGGTGCCACTCCCGCCCGGCGACTGCGATGCTCCGAGCAGCTGGCAGACCTGGGCCAGCCAATGGTCGATGGCGGCAGGCGACTGCGCCATGGCGCTGAGCCAGGCCTCGAGGCCCGCCACGCCCTGCGTCGCGACGGCAGCCAGCCGAAGCGGAACTGGAGCGCCCGGGTCCAGCCCGAACACGCCGAGCAGCGCAGCCGCATCACCACCGGCCGACACGCCGGCGAGCTGTGCCTGAATCAGTCCCGTGACCAGCTGAGCCAGCTCAGCCTGATCCTGGCCAACCCCGCCGAGCACACTGAAGGTCAGGTCAGCCGGATCCGCCATGCCGGGAAGCTGTAGACCGCTGACGGTGATTCCGACATCCGCGGGCTGGGCTGACTGGCCGCTCGGGCCTAGCGGGACGGACAGCTTGAGCCCGGCGGAGTCGAGAACTGCCGAGCTGACGTCGGCCTGTATGGTCAGCGTCGCCAAGGCGGCTGGGTCGGCAGAGCCGGGAAGGAATGCCACTGGCGCGTCACCAGGCGGTACCAGCAGCAAGGGCACGGCGAGGTCTGCTTCTCCGCCCGGAGCTGATGTCGTAGCCGCCTTGACGCCCAGCCCGATGACGGTTCCCGCACCGGATACCGCGGTGGTGATGTAGAGCGCGACGTTAGGGGTCAGCTGGGCAAGCGGGGTCCAGGTGACGCCGTCTGCCGAGACCGGCGGTGCCTGACCCCCGAGAACCTGATCAAGGAATCCGAGCAGGGCCTGCAGCCGGGCCGGGTCGCGCAGCACGCCGGCGATCTCGCCGGCCGGGTCAGTGAAGAACTCGGTCCGGACGCCGTTGTCGTCCACCAGGCCGAGGGCCTCGGCGAGCTGAGCGATGTCACCTAAATTTCCCGCGGAGATGCTCATGAGGCACCGGCCGAGTCCATCGCCTGGCGGGCCTGCGGCAGCACCGTGAGCTGGGTCGGCGTCACGGTGATTGATGCAGGAATGAACGCCGCGCCATTTCCGTCCGCGCCGCCTTGCTGGGCGAGCCCTTGTGCCACCTCCAGCAGGGCGCTCCATGCCGCGGCCGTCGCGGCCTCTCCCCACCGGTCGGCTAGCTGCGTTAGCCCGCGGGCACCGCTCTCGGTGCCGATGAGCATGCCGGACGCACCCGTGCCGACGATCAGCGGAACGATGACCTGGCCGGTCACCTGGTCACTTTGCAGCGAGAACGCTACCAGCACCACGCCGTCCAGGAGCGTGACCGTGGTGGCGGAGAGATTGACCAGGACGGAGCCGTCATAGTCGTACCACACCACCTGGCTGGGCGGGGCGGATCCGGCTGCCGCGTACGGCGCTGACAGCGATGAGATCATGCTGGACTGCAGCTGCGCGCCATCAACGCTGAACGGGCTCTGTGCCAGCGTTCCCGGGTTGACGCTGGTCGTCCAGGTGGGGACCGCGAGGCCAATCCGGCCTATGCCCACCGTACCCAGGCTCAGTTCGGGTTGAGGAGCCAGTGCGTCTGGCTCTTTCGGACCGGCCGCCATCAGCAGAATCCATGCCCGTCTGGAAGTCGCCCGGCCGACCGGTGGGGCTGGAACGACGGGAACCGGCAAACCCTCATTGGCCACCCCAGAGTCAATGCACATGCCAGGAGAGGGCGGTGCTGCGCTTATCATTGAACGAGCTGCATCTAGAGTCAAGGAATGGTCAGGATAAACTTAGAATTAGAGAGATTTACCTGAACGCAACGGCGGCGGGTTGCCATTACTTGCCGTGCGGACCCCGCCGCAAGGCTGCGGCCTGACGATCCCGATCAGGCCGTTTTCCTGACCGGGCGTGGAGCTCAGGTAGCTTTCGCTTTGAATGAGTGCGTAATTATTAAGAAAAATGGCAGCATTTCGATATTAGTCATTATTTGGGAAAGATTCAGTGTGCATCGCATTGTTCCCCACCATGCCGCCCAGCTTCCGGCAGTCGCCAAAAGGCCCGGACCTGTTCTTTTCGCCCTCGAACGTGTGCGGCCCGGTGACGCCGATCACGTACCACCAGTCGTCGCATCAGGCGTTGTTCGCTCATGTGCACGAGGGCTCGCTGATCGTGCTGTTCTTGATGGTGTTCCTCATGGTTCTCGTCCAGTTCACCAGGACCAGCAGGGCCGAGGGCGCAGCGCAGACCGAAATTCCCCAGGGCCTACCGCAGACCGAAGATCCTCAAGGCCAACCGAAGTCGGCGGACGGCGGGAATCACGCCCGAGGGATCTGCGCGTGGTGGAACTCGCTGTTCACAGCCCCTAGGCCCGAGAAGAGGCACCGGAACGCGGTTTACTTGATCTGCGCTGGAGGCATCGCAATATCCGGGTTGCTGGCGTTCGCAACCATAATCAGGCCGTGGCCCTTGCTGCAGATCGCCGAACTCGGCGCATTCTTCTCATTCGGCTTCGCCTGGTACGTCAAGGGCGCAGCGTCCGCCCCTCGCCGGACCACCAGCAGGTGCTCGTCCGGGCGCTTTCACGGACCAATATGGCACCTGGCCGACGACCCACACAGCGGTCCAGCCGACGGCTCGTAACTGTGACCGGGCTAGCCCCGAGCGCTTCGGGTCCGAACTCATGCCAGTATCGACGAAATCAGCGTAACGAGGGCCCACGTGCCCGCGAGGAGCCATTCCGCAGACCCCTTGCCTCCGTCGGGATCGGCCCGCAGAGTCAACTCGATCCAGTGCGGTGAGAACACCGTAACGGCTGCGAGAGCGGCGCAAGGATTGCGAAAAAGACTTCCAGGCAAAAACGTAGCCGCCTGCCAGTCTCGTCCCTCCCTGAACTCCCGGCCTCTAAATCTGTGTGTTACGTGCCTGAAGATCACGCCGACGACGTTCACCTCTTGCGTGCGCCGCCTGGGTCCTCAGTCGGGCTGGCCCGTATCTGGATTCGCCTGAGCCTGGTCCGCCTGAGCCTGGTCCGCCTGAGCCGGGTCCGCCTGAGCCGGGTCCGCCTGAGCCTGGTTGGCGTTGGCCTGAGCAGGGTCCGCCTGAGCCTGGTTGGCGTTGGCCTGAGCCTGGTCCGCCTGAGCCTGGTTGGCGTTGGCCTGAGCCTGGTCCGCCTGAGCCTGGTTGGCGTTGGCCTGAGCCTGGTCCGCCTGAGCGTGGTTGGCTCCGGTTGCCTGGTTTCCGCTGCTTCCCTGCGATGCGGTCTGGGCCCCGAAATAGAAGCCCGCGATAGTCGCCGCAAGCGTGGTGACAGCCGCGGCCACCTGGCCTCGGATGTCCTCAACCCCTTGCCCGGACAGCCCGAATACGGCAACAACGATTACGCCTAGCAAGGCGAATCCCACTATCGCCAGCGTGGCCCTGGTAGTACGCCTGCCGGACCGAGCAGACGTCGCGAGCTTGCTAACCAGCTCTTTCGTGACGACGTCACTGCGGAAGTCCTGATTTCGCTTGAGAGCGAGCGCGTTCTTCAAGGTCGAGCGAGGAGCCCCCAGGCTGTAAGCCGTGAGCGCGAACATCAAGATGATGACCAGGCCAACGACCGACAGGAGACCGATGAGGAGCCACGAAGGAAGGGCGGACACCGAAACGGATGCCGATGTCGAGTTGCTCGGGCCTGCAGCTACTGATTGGCCAGTCGCCAGCGCCGCGTGCGCAAAGTGCTGCACGTACAGTTCCCCCACCCGCGAGACGATAACCGATTAATAGGATGCATTACAAATAAGTACGATGAGTAGTAGCACTAAGCATCGCCACCGTCAATGGTAGGACCGATAACAGTTTTGCTGGCTCGCCGACTATCGTGTTTCTGCACCAGTTTGAGCGCGCTTGGGCGGGACAGCACAAGCGGATTGATCGAATCCGGCGCCTAACAGTTCCACGACCCTTCAGGCATAGGGCTCGACGGCCTGCCCGGTGGGTATCCGGTCGGCTGGGGGGCTCGTGGCGTTATCGAGTGTTAGTCGCGCATCGTCGGCTGAGCCACCCGCAGCGTGAGCGCTGAGGTGATCTCAAGGGGGATCCCGGAGGTCCTGTATGCGGAACGACCAGGTCGAGCCTTGCTCGGCCCTGGGTAGTACCTCCTGCCCGTTCGGCATCGCGATGGCCGACGTGACAGCCGCACTGTCGCCGCTGGTCAGGCGCGTGAGCAGGCCGACCGCCTGCGAGGCGGTCAACGCTGGCGCGGACGGCTGAGCCTGTGGCAGCCCTCCCTGCGTGATGTCCGGTGAACACGCGAGGAGTTCCTGCGGTTCCTGAAGAAGGTCGCCGCCGCCCATCCGCGCGTGCAGCTGCACATCGTCGTGGACAACTACGCCACCCACAAGCGCCCGGACGTGCCGGCCACCGCTGAGGGCTACGGCTGTCGGGAAGGCGAACGCGTCGCATGTCAGCAGTGCGCGGACGCGGGCTGACGAGCCGTCATCGGCCAGCTCCGCGACCGCGACCAGGTTGCGCGCATTGACCGCCACATAAAGTGTCGAGCCGGAAAGAGCTCTTCAGCCGCACCGCCTGACCAAACACCGATGAGCCCAAGAGACACGTCCGTCAAGCAGGTGAGAGACTCGGCGCCGACTGCGCGCCCCGCCCCCAAGAACAGCGCGAAAGCCTGGGTCTGCAGTACCCGGCGATTATCCGGCTGTGGCGGTCAGCCTGGCAGGAGTTCATTCCCTGGACTACGACACCGAGATCAGGGCCGTGCTGTGCAGCACGAACGCATCGAGTCGCTAACGCCCGGTACCGGCGGGCGGTCAAGGCCGGCGGCCACTTTCCGACCGAGCAGGCCGCGCTAAAGTCCTCTAGCTGGTCACCCGGTCCCGCGACCCCACCGGCAAGGGCCAGGTCCGGTGGACGATGCGATAGAAGCCCGCGATCAACGCCTTCGCCATCACCTTCGGCGACCGGTTCCCGGCCGCCGAGACCCACTAGCCGAACGCCGGAACACCGTTAGTGAGACAGACCCCGCGGCCAAGGTATTGAAACGGCCAGGCGGCCAACCCCCGCTGCGCGCAGTTGTAATCGCGATTGATCCGGTATGTCGTTGAGCGCATGATGTTCGTAAGCATCGCCAGTGGTTGGGGGTTGCGCGATGGAATCGGAGCTGCGCCTTCAAATATCCGAGGAGGGAGCAGACGCCGAGCGGTTGGCTGCTCTGACCGGCTACCTGCGGACGGAACTCCTCCAGCTTGACGTCGAGAATGTGATCGAACCGCGGGCCGGTGAGCCGCCACCAGGTGCCCGCGCCGCGGGCGTGGCCGCTGTGGGTGCCCTGCTGGTCGCCTTGGGCCAGTCCGCTGACGGACTGCGGTCGGTGGTCTCTGCGATAAG
This sequence comes from uncultured Actinomycetota bacterium, assembly GCA_963787665.1. GTDB lineage: Bacteria > Actinomycetota > Actinomycetes > Streptosporangiales > Streptosporangiaceae > JAJYUU01. The sequence continues at coordinate 5,135 of CAWBDZ010000008.1, read as the reverse complement.
GGATTGGCTGGGGCGCGGCGACAGCGCCCGGCGCACAGTGCGGCTGGAACTCGACGGTGACTCGCTGGAACTTTCGCAAGCAAGCGCGGCCGACCAGGAACGGCTGATCGAGTTGTTCGTCAGCAGACACGCCATGGAGGAGGGCGAACCGTGGCGGGCCAGCGGAAGGCGCTGATCATCGCCAACGACACCTACGAGCAGGAAGCGCTTGGAGACCTGCTTGCCCCCGCGGCGGACGCTGAGGCCCTGGGACGGGTGCTGGGGGACCCTAAGATTGGCGACTTCGCCGTGCAGGTCGTGCACAACGAACCTGCGCATATCATCCAGGCACATATCGAAGAAATGTTCTCGGAAAGCCGACCCGACGACCTGCTGCTGCTGCACTTTTCCGGTCACGGTCTGAAGAGTGAGTCCGGGGAACTGTTCTTTGCCGCTTTAAACACCCGACCGAACAGGCTCGGGTCCACGGCGGTCCCGGCTGACTTTGTGCAGCGGTGCATACGCACTAGCCGGTCGCGCAGCGTCGTGCTGCTGCTGGATTGCTGCTACGGCGGAGCCTTCGCCCAAGGCGTGAGAGTGCGGGCGGCCGGGGACATCAACGTCCTTGATAGCTTTCCGCAGGGAAGGTCAGGCGGCGGGCGCGGCCGGGCGGTGATCACCGCCTCAAGCGCGATGGAGTTCGCTTTCGAGGGAGCTCGGCTCGGCGACGACCAGCGGCGTCGGCCGTCGGTGTTTACTGCTGCTCTGGTCGAAGGGCTGGAAACGGGCGAGGCCGACCGGGACGAGGACGGCTGGGTCTCGCTTGACGAACTATATGACTACCTGTTCGACAAAGTTCGCGAGCAGAATCCGCATCAGACCCCAAGCCGCCAATTCGAGCTTGAAGGCGAACTGTACCTGGCTCGCAGCCGACGGCGACGCATCCGCTCGGCACCGATCCCAGCTGACCTGCGGAGCGCGCTAGCCGACCCAAACATGTACACCCGACTCGGAGCGATCGGCGAACTGCGCACCCGACTGGCCGGCGACAATCTGCCTGCCGCTGCGGGCGCCTGTGAGGCGCTGGCTGAACTGGTCTGTACCGACATAGGGTATGTCGCCGAGGCCGCGGCGTCCGCGTTGAAAGAGGCCGCCCCGCGACCGGACCAAGCGGAACTGTATTTCGGGGCCGTAGTACAGGGTTCAGCGCCACCACACCATAGGATTCAGCTGCTCGGTCCGCCCATCGCCCGGGCCTGTGAGCCCCGTCCCTCGGCAGACTGGATTCACGTGGCCCAGACGGCCACAGGCCTTGACATCTCGATTGACACTCTCGGCACGGGCACCCTCCACGGAAGCGTCGGCCTCAAGGGACTCGCGGGTGAGACCGCAATCGCGATCGGCATCGATTTCGTCTCCCCCCCGCGCCAGACATCCGCCGTCAGTAGCTCAGGTGGTCTGACCGGCCAGGCAGGCCCGCATCCAACCACACGCACCCGCCCGGCCGAAGGACTGCCGACGAGGCAAGGCTGGCACGTATCCGAGCCGACCGCCAAGCCGCAGGCAGGGGAACAGGCCAGTCGCGAACCTCAGCGCTCGTCGCCCGTTACCGCCTTGAACCTGGACGGTGATTCCCGGCCGGCCCCGCTTGGCGGCCTGGCGGCGGCTGAAGGTTCGGATGACCGGGTGAATACGGACTTGCAGCCTAACGGCCCCCCGCCAGGCACGAACGGGCTGCGCTCGCAGCGGCCTGAGCGCAAGCGATCCCCTCTGCGCTCACCGCTCCTGCTCGCTGCCGTCCTTGTGGGTCTTGCCTCGGTGGCGGTCCTGGCCGCAGTCCTGCTGACTCGCGCGCCTCGTGCGCAACCGGTAACCTCTGCGGTTTCTTACCGTTTCGCTGCGGAACAATACGCCGATGGCCTGGTAGCTGTGCGCCGCTGGACGTTGACCGGCCGGAACGGCTCGCTGTTCACCGAGACCATCACGGTCAGTAGCGCCTCCAGTAAGACGCTGCTAGTACCGTTCGAAGAGCCGATACCAGCGGCGATCACATCAAACATACATATGGTGCGCTTTATCCCTCGCCCGTCCACGATCGTGAACGCAGATCCCGTAGTTGAGTGGAAGATACGGGTGCCAGCGCATGGCACCGTCACCTTCGGTTACCAGGTCGCCGTCGCTCCCTCCGGGGCGACCACGGCCCGGCTGACGCGGTGGGTGAAGGATTTCGACACGCTGGCGGCGACACTGAAAATCGGCCCAGTACAGATTCAGTCGCTGAGAGTTAGCCCGCAAGCCATCCGGATCGCCCCTGGGCAGACCGTACAGCTTACTCTCAACGGACTGATGTCCGACGGCACAAGTGCGGACAGAGCCGTCCTGGCCGGAGTCGTGTGGAGAACAGGAAATCCGGCAGTGGCAACTGTTAGCTCCCTCGGGGTGGTCACCGGCAACAGGCCAGGTGAAACCCGCGTCGCCGCGCAGATCGGGGATATCCGCGCGACCATCACCATAACCGTCACCAGCCCGACCGGTCCGTTCACGCCGAACCCGGCATCAAGCACTACCACCGCCACGACCACGATCCCTACGCCGACACCTTCGCCGACGCCTTCGCCAACGCCTACACCGGCTCCCTCGCTCCCCTGAGTCTGACATTGCGCCTGTTCCGCGGGCGTGTCCTACCGACTGTGTAAGTGACGTGGCCTGACGATGAGCCGCAGGAAGGCGGCTCGCGGAAGGACACGCGATGACAGACACTGCGATGGTGCCCCGTAAGTCTGAGGGCCATGAGCCCGCGCGGCCGGCGCTGATCGATGAGCAGCTGGCTGACCAGCTGCTGGGCAGGGCGCAGGCCGAGGGCGTGGAGCTGCTGGGCCCGGACGGCCTGCTGTCCCAGGTGACCAAGGCCGTGCTGGAGCGGGCGCTGGCTGAGGAGATGACCGGCCATCTGGGTTATGAGAAGCACGACCCGGCTGGCCGCGGGTCGGGGAACAGCCGCAACGGCTCGACGGGCAAGACGCTGCTGACTGACGTCGGCGCGGTTGAGCTGGCTGTGCCGCGGGACCGCAACGGCAGCTTCGAGCCGAAGACCGTGCGGAAGGGCCAGACCCGGCTGGAGGGGTTCAACGACCGGATCGTCGCCTTGTATGCGCGCGGGATGACGACCCGCGACATCCGGGCGCACCCGCGGGAGATGTATGACGTCGACGTCTCGCCCGACCTGATCAGCCGGGTCACCGACGGAGTGCTGGAGGAACTCGCCGAATGCCAGTCCCGGCCGCTGGACCGTGTCTACCCGGTGATCTTCATCGGAGCGCGAACGCCTCTGGGTCATGGCGCACCCGGAACGTCGCGGTCACAGCCGCAGCCGCGATCACCATCGCAGTCCTCGCATCTGGCGGCTCCCCGAGGCAGCCCCCTACAGTCACCTCCGTACATCGTCAGCAGGGACTCGCCGTGGGCCGCGCCCTCACCGTCGGCCGCCGCCCAGACCTCGTCGTCAAGCTCCCGCAAGTCACGCTCGGCGTGACCCTCGATGCCGCCGACGCCGCTACGCTCGCAGGAATCGAGCAGGCTACCTGGACCGGGCGCTGACGGGACTGACCTTCACCAATCACCCGCTCCCGGCATCTGTGTTCGGCGAGCCACTCACGCTCCAGCTACCACCGGACAAGCGCCACCCCAGTCACTAACGGACCTATTCGACGCCACCCCGCTTAACCAGCTCCTGCGCACCAGCGGACAAGTCCCACTGCCAGCATGACGACCGGCCAGCAGCGGCTAGGCCGGGACGATCTGGCCAGCTTCGTCAGGATGCGAAAGGCGCTAGCCAGCGACGCCGAGGAGCGCGTCCATTTTCTCGGCGCCGGTCGTCATGACGGGACGAAGCTGGTGCCGGTAGACCGTTTCGGTGACCTTGCTGCTGGCGTGGCCGACGAGCCGGGCGATCTCCTCGACGGCGACGTCACTGTCGGACATCAGGCTGACGAAGGTGTGCCTTAGTTCCCGCGGTGTCCAGTCCGGGCCGATCCCCGCCGAGGTGCAGACGGCGCGGAATGAGCGGCGGACGTTTGCCGCGTCGAGGGCCTGCCCGGCGGCGGTGCGGAACACCAGGTCCCCCGGCTCCGGCCCGGCCTCGTTGCGCAGTTCCTGCAGCGCGGCTGCCGCGAGCTGCGGCAGGCCGAGAGTGCGGCGGGATTTTGTGGTCTTGGTGTCTCCCCTGGCCCGCACCGACCGCCACACCGCGACGCTGGCCGGCCGCGGCGGCTCACTATCGGGGTCGCCGAAGTCGACGTGCTGCCACCGCAGTGCCCGTGCTTCCTCGGTCCTGATGCCGGTGCACAGCGACAGCATCACGTACGCATGGGTCCGCGGCCCGGCCGCTTTCGCGGCGGCGGTCAGCGCGGTGGCCTGGGCGAGGGTCATGCTGCGGCTCGGCCGGCCCTCCCTACCGGGCGGGGTGCCGGTCAGCGCGGACACGTTGCGGGCGACGAGGTTCTTGGCCTGCGCCCGCGTGATCGCCCGGGTCAGGGCCAGGTGCGCCATCGCCACCGTCGCGCTGCTCCGCGTCGCCGCGACCGCGGCCAGTGCCTTGTCGATGTCGGTGGCATCGAGGTCCCGCAGCCGGAGGTTGCCGATGACCGCCAGCAGCGGCTCGAGGACGTACCTGTTCTTCGCGACCGTCTTGGGGTCCCGGCCCGGCAGCCCGCCGGTGAGCCAGTCCTCGCAGCACCGGCGGACCGTGTAGTTCACTGGCGCGGCCCTGGTGATCCCGCCGTCGATCTCTTTCCGCAGCTCCTCGAGAGCGTCCTGCACCGCGGCCTTGGTCGGCCCGGACACGCGGCGGCGCAGCCGCCTGCCCAGCGGGCTGCGTCCTGTGGTGATCTCGCCGCGCCATCTTCCCGGGCAGCGGCGGTGCCGCGTACTTTCCTTGCATGGGCCGTCGTGCTCGAAGTAAATGGCGTCGTCGCCCTTGCTGCGCCGTTCCTGCATGCCTAAGGAATAGTCCTTCTGGGGGACTATCCGGGGGACAACTGCCAGCGACCGCAGCCGACACGCGGCGACTGGCCGCTTGCGTTTCCGCAGCTAGAGCCGCCTATTGAGCTGTCCCATTGCTGGTCAGACGTTGCCATGACTTCCCTGACACGGAAGAG
>CAWBDZ010000007.1:0-1357072 GCA_963787665.1 uncultured Actinomycetota bacterium | reverse complement strand
CATGGACCGGCACGGCCGCGTTGCTTGCGATTCTGATTTTTCTCAGCTGGCTGGCCACACTCAGCTGGGAAGCCCGCACCCAGTGGTCTGTGCCGCGCCTCGGCACGGCGGGAGCGCTGGCAGTGCTGGTGTCCGGCATCGTCATCGGGGCGATCTCGGCAGCTGATGCGGCCGACAGCAACGCGACAGGTGCCGCCAGCCTGGCGTCGGCGCACTCGGCCGTGCTCGTTGTCCCGTTCGTAGTGCTTGCCGCCACGTCCGTGCTGGAATGGTCAGCGCTACGACCAGACAAAGGCACTGCGCCGGTCACGACTGCGGGGCTGGTGCAAGTCGGGTCACTTGTACTCGCGGCGGCGGCGGTGCTCGCCGGCGTGCTTGGCAACAGCCTGGTCCTGGTGGAGGCCAACATTCCGCTCGAACTCGGCGGCATCGCCATCTTCCTGGTCCGGGTGGGACCGGTGCTGCTGACCGCCGGCTGGACTAAGAGCAGCAGGATTTGGCTGGTAACGGGTACCGTCTCACTCGCCGTTGACGTCGGCCTGTTCGCGCATGTGGTATTCGAAATCGGCACTCGCCGGTACGTCTCGATCGACATGGTGCCGCGGTGGCTGCTGTTTACCGTTGATCACGTGACGTTCGTCGCGGTTGGCACGGCCGCCCTGTTCGGCGCCATCGCGGCGATGGCAGCCGGGACAGACGGGCACGAGCGGTGGCCCAGGACTGACGTTCCGGCCGCCGCGGGCCTCGTGCTCGGGCTCGCCGGGACGGCGGCTGGCATAGGCGCCAGTTCGGCGCTGACCCAGAGCGCGGCCGCCACGGTCCTCGGCATCTCCGTTGCCGTCGCGGCGGCTGTCGCCGGGCGGCGGACCGCGGCGATCGCAGGCACCCAGGCCGGGTGACGGCCGTCTGGAACCTGTGCGCTGGACGCTCGCTCTACCTGGCCGGCCGCCAATCTGGCCGGTGCCAGCGCTTGAGCTGAGCCGCCCCGATCACCGACAGCGAGGGCGAGCGCCGCCAGCGCGAAGTAGGTGAGGGCGTTCACGCGGGCGCGACGCCGCTGTGCTCGCTCGGTTCTGGCCAGTCGGTCGGCCAGCCAGGAGGCGAGAAATACGTAGCAGCTGTCGCAGACTATGGCGATAGCGAGGTAGACGGCGCCGAGCAGCAGTACCTGCGGCGCGACAGCCTGGTCGGCCCGGATGAACTGCGGGAAGTAGGCGAGGAAGAAGATCGCGACCTTAGGGTTCAGCAGCTGCACCGTGAGCCCTCGCCCGTAGGCGCCAAGGTGGCCGCTCTGCTTGGACTTGGCGTCCGTCTCCTCCAGCCCTTCGCGGTGCCTCCAGGCCCGGACGCCGAGCACGATCAGGTAGGCAGCGCCCGCGTAGCGCACGATCGACAAGGCAAGTGCCGAAGTAGCCAGCACAGCCGTGATGCCAAGAGCCGCCCCGACAATGTAGATCGCTTCACCCGTCTCGATACCCAGCATCGAGGCGAGCCCGGCTCGCCGGCCTCCGGCCACCGAGCGCCCGACGACGTACAGCACGCCTGGGCCAGGCGTCACCGTTAGCACGAAAGTGGCGAGCGCGAAAACCGCGATGGCCGCTGAGCTTGGCACGACAACCACCCTATTACGCACGTACGCGGCATCGGCGAAGCGCGTGCGGCACCAGCCCTGCGAACAGCAAGCTGACATCTCCGGTTTCCATCGCGCTGGGAATTAAGTACCAGGTTCGCTCCCATAACCCTTGCTGTTGCGGATATGGCCCTGTTAGTGTCCGCGACACGGCCCCACGAGGCACTGTCCTCGCTCATCGATCGCAGGAGCCCGGATCGGCTCCGGCAATCTCTCGTCCGGTCGCAGGATCGCGTCAGCGTGGGCGCGACATTGAGCCCGGGGGGGCGGATTCGTGCGAGCCTTGCGATGCCTGTGTGGCGTTATCGCCTTCGTCGGCCTGGCTGCGGCGTTCGTGCCGTCGGCTTCAGCGCAGGCGGCAGCGCAGAGTTTCTCCGGTGCTGCGCCTGGCGGAGTGACCTGCGCCGTCTCGGTCAAGGTGTCGTTCTTCCCGCCGCTTCATCTCGCTACCGGCGGCACCAAGCCCTCTGCGGTTGCCGGGACGCTGTCGGGTTGCACGACGACGAACCCGGCCCTGGCGATCACCGGCGGTAAGGTCTCCGGAGCCTTCGCGTCAAGCCCCCTGAGGTGCGGCAAGCTATCGGCCACGGGGACCTCATTGTCGCTCTCGGTCTCCTGGGCCGGCAGCGTCGACGGTGTCGTCGGCGGCGTCGCCTACGCCGGTCCGGCGCATTTCGCGGCGAGCCGGGTGCGGAGCACGAAAGAAAAGGTCGTGTCCAATTCGAGCGGCGACAAAGGACTTGCGGTTCCCGGCGCCGGATCGGCCGTCACGAAGGGTTCGTTCGCCGGGCGATTCTCGGCGGTCGCCTACTCTCTCGATACCGGGAAGAAGCTCATCAAGCTGTGCAAGGCAGCCAAGGGCCTGAGGTCTCTGACCCTAACCGGGACAGTGACCTCTGACCACGGACTCCCCGGCTGGCCGCAGTTGCATTACGGCGCGGCCGGGACGGGCTACCAGCCCAATGAGACACAGATCGGACCTGGCAACGTCAGGAAGCTGTCGCAGGTGAGGAACTACCCGACGATCGATGGAACGTCAGCGCCGCTGATCGCGAACGGGATCTTGTACGTGGACAGCGTCCGGCTTTACGCGTTTAGCGCGAGCGGCGCGAGTCACTGCTCGGCAGCACCTACGACCTGCACGCCCTTGTGGACGGCGGCAACTGCATATTTCGACGGCATGGTGATCGCAGATGGCGCCGTCTTCGTCACTGACGCCGAAGGTGTCCAGGCATTCGATGCGGCGGGATCGAGAAACTGCTCGGGCACGCCCAAGGTGTGCGCGCCGCTGTGGGCAACTAGCACGCACACGGCGACAGGTCCGCAGTTCACTCCCGGCCCAGGCTCGCCAGTCGTCGCCAACGGGATCTTGTACGTCCCGGGATACGGCGACGGCCTTCCCCTCGGCACGGGCGGGGCTTACGTGTCCGCGTTCGATGCGGCCGGATCGAAGGGCTGCTCGGGGTCGCCCGTCGTGTGCGTTCCGATGTGGACGACCACTGGCCTGCCCGAGAGCGTCGGCAATACTGGTTCGCCGGCGATCTCTAACGGCGTCATCTATATCGCCAATGGCACGCTCTATGCGTTCGACGCCGCAGGGTCGGCAAAGTGTTCAGGCACACCGAAGGTATGTGCCCCGCTGTGGACCGCTGCCACATCCGGCAGCCCGACGTATTCGGCGCCGGCCGTCGCGAACGGAACCGTCTACGTCGACTCGTGGAATGCCAGGCTGTACGCATTCGCCGCCAGCGGGACTAAGAACTGCTCGACCAAGGCTGCGGTGAAGACGTGCACGCCGCTCTGGACCGCAGGCACCCCGTACAGCATCGGAGGGACGCCGGCGGTCGCCTACGGCAGCGTCTTCACCGTTTCGGCAGACGGCACGCTGTCCGCGTTCAGCGCAGCCGGGTCGAAGAACTGCTCGGGGACCGTGAAGGCGAGGAAGTGCAAGCCGCTATGGACGTCGCCAACCGGGGGCACCGGCTACGCGACGTCTTCGTCGCCGGCCGTGGCAAACGGCGTGGTCTACTTCTCGTCGACGAACGGCGGGACTTACGGGTACGACGCGGCCGGATCGCTGAAGTGCTCTGTCTCGCGGAGTGTGAAGACCTGCCGTCCGCTCTGGGGAGCGGTCACCGGTTTCATCGGCGGCGGATCACCCGCCGTTGTCAACGGCGTTCTCTACATCAACGTCGGCGTCGTCGGGAGGCTGTACGCCTACTCACTTCCGGCATCGTCTAAGTAGCCGGCGTATCAACCATTGCGCCCAGCCGTCGGAGCTGGCGCTGTCCCGGTCACGCAACCCGTTCCCGGACCCCGTCGTGGGAGGGAGGTGGCAACCGGTGCGCACGCTCCAGTCGGCCACCCGTCGCTTTGTGGTCCTCGCCGTTCCGCTGCTCCTGGCCGGGGTCGCGGCCGCGGCGCCACCCGCGTCCGCGCAGGCCCGGCCTGCGGCCCCGGCGGCAGGCTTCGTCACCGGAGGCCAGCTCTTCGGCGTGACGACGACGTCCGCGCGCAACGCCTGGGCGGTGGGCTCCACTAGCAGCGGCAAGACGCTGATCATCCGCTGGAACGGCAATTCGTGGAAACGAGTAGCCAGCCCGAGCCCGTCGTCCGCGCTATACGGCAATGAGCTGCAGGGCGTGACCGCAACCTCCGCGCGTAACGCCTGGGCGGTGGGTTATACGAGCACGCTCACCAGCACAAGCACGCTGATCCTGCGGTGGAACGGCAGCTCGTGGAAACGGGTGCCCAGTCCTACTCCCGCAGGCGGGGGCAGCCTTTCCGGGGTAGCGGCCGTCTCGCCTGGTGACGTCTGGGCTGTCGGCGGGAACCTGATATTGCACTGGAACGGGACGGCGTGGAAGCGCGTGCGCGGCCCGAGCCCTGCTGGCAGCTCTGTCGCGGGCGTGGCTGCGACTTCGCCGCGCCATGCCTGGGCGGTCGGCGTCACCGGCAGAGCGTCTCACCCCACGACGCTGGTGGACCGCTGGAACGGGGCAACGTGGCGTCGGGTGGCCAGCCCGAGCCCTAACAACCTGAATGGCGACACGTTGCACGGCGTGGCCGTCACCCCCGCCGGCAGCGCCTGGGCAGTCGGCTGCAGCTTCAGCTGCGTGACCGGCGGCTTGGGCGATGGCCTGATCTTGCGCTGGACCGGTACCTCGTGGACGCACGCGCACAGCCCTCTGGCCAGCTACTTCGCCGGGGTGTGCGCTACCTCCGCCGGTAACGCCTGGGCAGTAGGGACCCTCGGTACTCTTCCTGTCAGTCACATTGTGATCGCGCACTGGAACGGCAAGAGCTGGAAGAAGGTGCCCAGCCCGAGTCCCGTGCAGAGCAGTCTCGCCGACGTGGCTGCTACCTCCGCCCGCAATGCTTGGGCAGTCGGCTTCGACGGCAGTACTCACCCGCGGACCCTGATCCTGCGGTGGAACGGCCGTGCCTGGAAGTGACCAGATTGTGAATCCCTTAACTACCACTGTCTCCGAGGGAGATGGCTGCCCGATGCGCAGAACCAAGATCGCCACCCGTCCGATCGTGCTGCTCGCAGCTCCGCTGCTGGTGGCGGGCGCAGTCGCCGCGCCGGCCGCAGGAGCCGCTGCAACTGCAGCACGGACCACGGTGCCGGTAGCCTCCCTCAGCCTCAGCGGCCAGCTCCTCGGCGTCAGCGCGCTGTCCGCCGGTAGCGCATGGGCAGTGGGCGACGCAGGCACTTACCCTCACTTCAGGGCCCTAGTAGTGCGCTGGAACGGCAAGACCTGGAAACAGGTGGCCAGCCCGCACCCTGCTGGCAGCGTTCTACGGCAGGTCGCCGCGACGTCGGCGCGTAACGCTTGGGCGGTCGGCTACTACGGGAGCGGCAGCCGCACCAAGACCCTGATCTTGCACTGGAACGGAACCGGGTGGAAGCAGGTGGCCAGCCCGAGCCCAGGAGTCTTTGCGGCCCTCAGCGGCGTGGCCGCGACGACCGCGGGCGATGCATGGGCGGTCGGCTACTACGGCAGCACCGCCCGGTTTAGGACTCTGATCTTGCACTGGAACGGGGCCAGGTGGAAGCAGGTAGCCTGCCCAGCCCCGGAATATTTACCAGCCTTAACGGCGTAGCCGCGACTTCTGCGGGCAACGCCTGGGCCGTCGGCGCGAGCGGCACCAACAACAGCCAACCCGTGCCGCTGATAGAGCGGTGGAATGGCAGAGCATGGCGACGAGTGCCGAGCCCGAGTCCAGGTTCCGCGCTCAACAGCGTGGTCGCGGTTTCGCCGCGAAGCGCGTGGGCTGTGGGCCTGGCAGGCACGGGCGGCGGGTTCCTCATCTTGCGCTGGGATGGCAAAGCGTGGAAGCGGGTGCCCGGTCCGAAGCCCGGCGGCTACCTCCCTTATCCATCGGGCGTGGCCGCCACCTCGGCGAGCAATGCCTGGGTGGTCGGCTCCACTAGCACTGGCAAGACGCTGATCGAGCAACGAAAGGGCACCGGCTGGGCGCGGGAGTCCAGCATCAGCGGCAGTCTGTCGGCCGTTGACGCCCTGTCCGGGAGCAATGCCTGGGCGGTCGGGGAAACAGGCAGCAGCCACCCCAGGACCCTGATTCTCAGGTGGAACGGCACCAGCTGGCAGCGCGTCGCCGTGGCAAGTGCTGCCGCCGCTGCCCCCCGGCCGGGATCGGCGTCCGCACAGGCACCGGCTCACCCCGCTGCCAGCTCCGGTGCCCGATTGTGGATCAAGCGCTACAACGGCCCTGGCAACGGCGTCGACGAAGCCCAGTCGGTGGCCGTCAGCCCCTCCGGGAAGTCGGTGTTCGTCACCGGGACCAGCTACGGAACCGGCCCGGCCATCGGCGACTATGCCACGGTCGCCTACAGCGCCGCCACGGGCGCCCGGCTGTGGATCAAGCGCTACAACGGCGTCGGCAATAGCGGCGGCATCGCCACTAAAGTGGTCGTCAGCCCTTCGGGGAAGACGGTGTTCGTGACCGGGTACAGCTACGGCACCGCCGCATCGGGCTACGCGAACTTTGCCACGATCGCTTATAACGCTTCTACCGGCGCTCAGCTCTGGGTGAAGCTTTATAACGGCACCGGCAACTTCGTCGACGAGGCTTATTCGATGGCCGTCAGCCGATCCGGCAAGACGGTGTTCGTTACCGGGCAGACGTATGTCAAGAACTCCGGCTCTCCCGACTACGCGACCGTTGCGTACAGCGCGAGCACTGGTGCACAGCTGTGGGTCAGGATCTACCACGGCTCAGGCAACGAAGGTTTTAATGCCGAGGCCGGCGCCTCGGTGGCGGTCAACCCTTCTGGCACGACGGTTTACGTCACCGGGCAAGGCACTACCTCCGACAATCCGGACTACGCCACGGTTGCCTACAATGCCGCCACAGGGGCCCAGCGGTGGGTAAAGCTCTACCGCTATCCCGGGAGCAGCGATTGCACGGCAATCTCCGTGGCCGTCAGTCCGTCCGGGAAGACGGTGTTCGTCACCGGCGACGAAGGGGGCGCGTCAGGCTCTGGCTATTCCACCATCGCTTACAACGCCGCTACCGGCGCCCAGCGGTGGGTGAAGGGATACCGGCCCTTCAGGGGTGGAGGCTCCGACGACGCCAGTTCGATCGCTGTCAGCCCGTCCGGCACGACGGTGTACGTCACCGGGGGGATCTACGGAGGCGGAGGTGAGGGCTCCGAGGACTACGCCACTCTCGCCTACAACGCCGCTACGGGCAAGCAGCTGTGGGTCAAGCGCTACAGCGGCGGCTACGCCTATTCGCTCGCCGTCAGCCCTTCCGGGAAGAGGGTGTACGTCACGGGTGCCAGCCGGTCGGGTTACGCCACGGTCGCCTACAACGCGGCCAGCGGTGCCCAGCTGTGGGTCAAACGTTACGACGGCAACGGTACTGTCACCCTTCCCGGCCAGGCCATCTCGGTGGCAGTCAGCCGCACCGCGGTGTTCGTCACCGGGTACATCGTGACCGCAGTCGGCTCAATCTATGACTACGCCACGATCGGCTATAAGGGCTGACTGTTTCCTCTGTGTTCTGGATCCGGCCTGGCCGGACGCAGCCACTCGTGGCGGGGATTTGGATCTCGCAGGCCGCTCGGCTGCCGGGCGCCGGCGTCGCATGAGCCACCGGGCGTCGGCGGATAGACTGGCAAAGTTCGATCGATCGATAGCCTGCGACTCGACGGAGAGCCATGCCACGACGGCAGCCAGTAGCGCGACGAGTAGTGTCGGCGGATCCCGCGGACCTGTCGACGTGGCAGCGGATCGAGCAGGCCGCGCTGGAGCTGTTCGCGGCTAAAGGATTCGAGGCAACGGGCATTCGCGATCTCGCGGACCGGGCTGGCCTGTCGACATCCGCGCTCTACCACTACATGGGCAGCAAGGACGAGCTGCTGGTTGCTTTCATGGTGGAGAGCATGACCGAGCTGACCAGGGCGGCGCACGCGGCCCTGGACGGTGCCGACGATCCGGCTGCCCAGCTGGCCGCGCTGGTTCGCGCGCACGTGGGCTTCCACACCTTGGATGCTCAGCGGTCACTGGTGGCCGACGACGAGCTTCGCGCGGTGTCTGATGCGGCATTTACCAAGGTCATGCAGCTGCGCGACGGCTACGAGCGACTGTGGGCCGAGACGCTGGATCGCGGCGCGCGAAGCGGCGTGTTCAGTTTCGCTGACGCGCGCATCACCCGGCTGGCGCTGCTGGAAATGTGCAACGGCGTTGCCCGCTGGTACTCAGACCGTGGACCTAAGCATCCCGCGCAGATCGCTGACTGCTTCGCCGATCTGGCGCTTGCCATGGTTGGCGCCAGCCTGGACGGGCATCCGGTGCGGCTGGCCGAGTTGCGGTGCAAGCCCACGAGCGAGATCTTGGCGCTGGTGGATGCAGTGCTGCGACGAGCCGGCGCCGCCCGGCCGGACGCTTCGCCGGATGAGCCCGGCACCGCGCGCTGACCCGTCGCCGCATCGCTACGCAAGCCGCCGCCACGGAACAGGTCTGACCCATTGATGTCCGATCGATCGATCGGTAGCATCAAGGCAATTGCCGCCGGCTCTGGCCCAAGGGAGGCCGCCGATGTCAGTTCGCCAGGATGAGCACAATCTGGAACGCCACGCCATCGGGCTGCCCGCCGTCACCGCGCAGTCGGCAGCGCTAATCGCGCCCGCTGCGGGTTCGGTGGCGGGACTGGCATTCATCGTGGGTTACTCCGGCGCCGCCACGCCGCTGGCATTCCTGATCGGCTTACTGGTCTGCGTCTGCATCGCCCTGGTCATCGGCGAGTACGCCCGGCGCCTGCCGAGCGCCGGCTCGTTCTACACTTACTTGACCAGGACGTTCGGCCCAAAGACCGGATTCGTTACCGGCGTCGCGCTGTTCGGCGCATACCTACTGTTGTTCCCGTTCCAGCTCGACTTCTTCGGCAACTTCGTGTCGTCGCTGCTGGCTGCCTCCGGCGTCAACATCGCCTGGTGGGTGTTCTCGGCGGCACTGATTATCGTGTCCACGACGCTTGGGGTGCTCGGCGTCAAGCCGTCCCTGCGCACCGGACTGATCGGCCTGGGCTTCGAGTTGCTGATCCTGACGATCTTCTCGCTCGTGATCATCGTCAAGGGAGGAGCGGCCGGCAACACGATCCAGGCGTTCAACCCGGCCCACAGCCTGAAGGGCTCGGGCGGCCTGCTCACAGCCGTGGTCTACACGATCTTCGCGTTCGTCGGGTTCGAGTCCGCGACCACCCTCGGTGACGAGGCGCGTGAGCCACGGCGGACGATACCTCGGGCGGTGATGCTCACCACACTGGTTGTGGGCATCTTCTACGTGGTCGTCTCCTACGCGGTGACCATCGGCTACGGGGTCTCCACCAAGAACGTCACGGCCCTCGCGACCGCCGCCACGCCGTTCAATACGCTGGCGGACAAGTTCGGCAGCGGCACGCTGAGCGTGTTCGTGAACCTGGCGGTCATATCTAGCTTCACGGCGCTGAACATCGTCACCGTCATCGCCGTCAGCAGGATCTTCTGGAAGATGGGCCGCGACGGCCTGCTGCCGTCGGTCTTCAGCCAGGTGAACTCTCGGCAGTCGCCGTACATCGCCTGCCTGTTCTCCGGCGCGCTGGCGCTGGTCGCGTCGATCATGTTCGGCGCCATCTACGGCGCGCTGAACTTCGCGTCCTGGCTGTCCTACTTCGCCACGCTGTTCTTCATCGCGGCCTACCTACTGATCAGCGTCGGGCTTATACGCTTCATGTGGCGTGACTACCGCTCCGAGTTCAACTGGGGCATGCACGCAGTGCTGCCGGTTATCTCGGTCGCCGCGATGATCTGGGTGCTGTGGGGCAACATTCATCCGTACCCGCCCGCGCCGCTTCGCTGGTTCATTTACGCCACCGTCGGCGTACTGCTGATCAGCGCCCTGATAGCTCGCTGGCTAGCGAGCAACAGGCCGCAGGCGATGGAACGGGCCGGAATGCTGCTGGGCGACATCGAAACCGAGCGCGAGGAGGCTCTTGCCGAGTCTGGCGAGGCTGGCAGCTAGATGGCGATTCTCTTTGAGTCCGCAGATGGCGTCGCGAGGATCACGATCAACCGGCCGGAAGTGCTGAACGCCCTCGACCCAGCCACCTACGCCGAGATCACCGAAGCCTTCGAGCGGATCGACCGCGACCCGCAGATCTTCGTCGGGATCGTTACCGGTGCGGGAGAGAAGGCGTTCACTGCGGGCGCTGACCTGAAGCTCATGCACACCGGCGCCGCCAACCCTGGCCACTGGACACCTTGGCGGGCCGATCGCTGGGACTTCGGCGCAACGACCTCCAAGCCGCTGATCGCCGCGATCAACGGGTACGCGCTGGCCGGAGGCCTTGAGCTGGCGCTGGTGTGCGACATCCGAATCGCATCGTCCAATGCCGTCTTCGGCACGCCCGAGGTGAAATGGAACCTGCTGCACGGCTTCGGCGCCTACCAGCTGCCGCGGATCATCTCCCTGTCGCACGCCATGGAGATGCTGCTGACCGGCGAGTTCATCGACGCCGCTACCGCCGAGCGGATCGGCCTGGTCAGCCGCGTCGTCCCGGCTGACCAGCTGCAGGCCGAGGCCGACCGGCTGGCACGCGTCATCGCCGGCAACGGGCCGATGGCAGTGCGCATGACCAAGGAACTGGTTCGCAGTGGCTTGTCAGCGTCGCCGCCCGAGCATTTCCGGTTGATGCAGGAGTATTACAGCCGCGTCGACGAAACTGCCGACCAGGCCGAAGGGCTGACGGCATTTGCGGAGAAGCGCAAACCGCGCTACCGCGACGATCAGCAGGCCGCCGCCGACTGACCCAGCCCGAGCCGGACCGGAGGACCGACCATGAGGATGTTCGCCTTCCACTGCGGCGGCGAGAAGACGCTTCGTTCGGTGTTCGACCCGTTCGATCCCGACTGCGGGTCAACGATTCACGTGCCTTACTTCTTCTACTTGATCCAGCACCCCGACGGAGAGGTGCTATTCGACAGCGGCGCGCACCCAGCCCTGCTCGACGATCCGCGCAGCCGCCTCGGAGATGCAGCCGACCTCTACGAGATCGTCATGAGCCCGGGCGACGACGTCCGGTCCCGGCTTGACTCGCTCGGCGTGGATGCCGAAGGCATCGGCCACGTCGTCCAGTCGCACCTGCACTACGACCACGCCGGCGGCCTGGAGTTCGTGAAGGCCGCCGCCGTGTATGTACAGCAGGCCGAACTTAGCTTCGCGTACTGGCCGCCGGTGTATCAGCGCGACGTCTACGTCCGGCAGGACTTCGACCCGGTCCGGAACTGGAAACAGTTGCGCGGCGAGCACGACATCTTCAACGACGGGCGCCTGGTCATCTTTCCCACCCCCGGTCACACGCCGGGTCACCAGTCGATGCTGGTCCGGCTGGACAACCAGGCGTACATCCTGGCCGGCGACGCGGTCTACGACCGCGACAAGATGCAGGCTCGTTGCCTGCCCGGCCTGCTCTGGAGCCCGGACGCGATCATCGAGAGCTGGGAGAAGATCGAGGAAATGCAGCGGCGCTACGACGCCAAGCTGATCGTTACCCACGACCTGCATTGGCAGGACACGGTCAAGCTCGGGCCGCAGGAGTGGTACGAGTGACGTTGCCGATCCCTGACCGCCGCCCGGCCGACATGCCGGGCAGCGCTGCGCCGGACCGGGACCTGGTCGAAGTGGTGGGGGACGCGTGCGGCGCTGATCCCGATGTTCCGGCGCTGATCTTCGAGGACGGCGTCAGGGTCAGCCGGGGTCGGCTGTGGGCCGAAACCGAGTCGTTCGCCGGCTACCTGCGCTCGCGGATCGGTGCGGGCGACCGGGTCGCAGTCATGATGCCGAACCGCGCCGAGTTCATGGTTGCCTGGCTAGCGGTGGTCGCGTGCCGCGGCATACTCGTCGCGCTCAACCCGGCAGCACGCAGCTACGACGCCGGTCACGTGCTGCGGGACTCCGCCGCCCGGATCGCCGTCGTGGACGCGGCGTATGCGGCGCTGTTCGCTGAGCTTCAGCCGGACTGCCCGGAGCTGACCGAGATCATCGTGGCCACAGACGGCGAGCCGAGCGGGCTGAGCGGCTACGCGGGACCTGGCCTGCCCGGGCGCCCGGATCAGGCGCGCGGCGACCTGACCAATATCTTCTACACCTCGGGCACGACCGGTCCGCCGAAAGGCTGCGCTGTCGGGCACGACTACTGGATCCGGTTCGCCGAACTGATGGCTGAGCGGTTCAGTTTTACCGGCACCGATCGGATGATCTGCTGCTTGCAGTTCTTCTACAACGATCCGCCCTGGATGCTGCTGCTCGCGCTCAATGCCGGAACCTCGATGGTCGTCATGCGCCGGTTCAGCGTGTCGCGGTACTGGCAAGTCGTCCGCGACAATGACGTCACGGTGCTGTTCGGGATCGCGTCGACTGCCAGCCTGCTGCTGAAGGCGCCAGCTAGTGCTGACGACAGGCGGCACAAGGTGCGGCTGTCGATCCAGGTGGGCATTCCCGCGCCGTTGCACCAGGAGCTAGTGGACCGGTGGGGCGTGCCGTGGGTGGAGGCCTACGGCCTGACGGAGACAGGCGTGATCGTCTCGATGCCGGTCGACCGGGCGGAGCAGATGATCGGCTCGGGTTCCATCGGGGTGCCATGCCCGGGCGCGGACGTTCGCGTGGTCGGCCCGGACGGCAGCCAACGCGCTGAGGGCCAGCCTGGCGAGATCGTTGTGCGGGCGCCCGGGCTGATGCGCGGCTACCTGAACAGGCCGGAGGCGACGGCTGAGACCTTCCGCAACGGCTGGCTGCACACCGGCGACCTGGGCCGTCGCGACGCGGCGGGATACCTCTACTTCGTCGGTCGCATCAAGGACGTCATCCGGCGCGCAGGCGAGAACATCGCTGCAGCCGAGGTCGAGACCGTACTGCGTTCCCATCCTGGTGTGCTGGAGGTCGCGGCTGTCCCGGTACCTGACGAGGTGCTCGGCGAGGAAGTCAAGGTTCACATTCTTCTGGGGAACGGGTTCGGGCCTGCCTCGGTGCCGCCCGCGGAGCTGATCGCGTTTTGCGCCGGGCAGGCTGGCGCGTTACAAGGTGCCCAGGTATGTCGAATACCGCGCCGAGGATTTCGACCGGACCCCCTCGATGCGGGTCAAGAAGGAGAGCCTGGACCGCTCGGCCGATCCCGGCCGTGTCTGGGACAGGTCAGCAGAGCTGAGCTGGTGAACTCGTCCGTCTAGGAGGCCCGGTGCCGCAGGTCATCGATTTCAGGGTCCGGCTGCCGCTTGAGCTGCGCCCGGAGGAACATTTGCCAGCTGACTACCTGGACCAGTACGACAAGGTGCTGGACCTGTCCGCGAACCGCCACCGGACCCTGGCGGACTTGATCGCAGACATGGACGCGAGCGGCACCGCGCACGCGGTGGTGCACGCGGAGTACGAGTACGGCGACGACGCCGACGCTCTCAACGAGGCTGTCGGCAAGGTCGTGAGCGAGCATCCGGACCGGTTCTCGGGGTACGGCACGATCTCCATGAGCCCGGTGAAGATCCCGCGGGCGCTGACCCAGGTCCGCCGCGTCGCCGAGCTAGGGTTGACGGGCCTGGCCATCCAGCCGTCGTTCTTCGGCATCGCGATCGATGACCGGGTGCTGTATCCCGTCTACGCCAAGGCGGACGAGCTAGGCCTGCAGGTCGCCCTACATACCGGCATTAACTACACGGTCAGCTTCCCGATCCGCAACGACCAGCCGATCCAGCTGGATCAGGTGGCCTGCGACTTTCCGGGCCTGGTGCTGATTGCCTGCCACGCGGGCTGGCCCTGGGTGGCCGAGATGGTGGCGGTCTTGCGCAAGCACCCGAACGTGTACGCCGAGTTCGGTGGCCTGGCGCCGCGTTATGTCTGCGAGCCGGGTACCGGCTGGGAGGTCATGAAGCGGTTCATGAACAGCCTGCTCAGCCAGCAGGTGCTGCACGGCACCGACTGGCCGGTGTTCCCGATGGACAAGGCTCTGGCTCAATGGCGGGCTGGCGGCCTGCGCGAGCACGTGCTGGAAGCACTGATCGGGGCGAACGCGGCCCGGCTGCTCGGCCGCGCCTAGGCACCCGGGCGCGCCGCCAGCGCTTTGGGGCTACGAGTCACCAAGGCAGGCGTCAGGTACTGCAGCGAGCTTGGCGCGAATCTGATCAGCGTCAGGGGCGCCAAGACCGACATAAAGTGTGAGCGCTTCCTGCCAATGACTGCGGGCCTGGCTGTGATCGCCGACGGCCAGGCAGACATGGGCAAGACCGTTACGTGCGCGGGCTTGCTCCACTGGGTTGCCAATCTCGCTGGCCAGGTCCAGCGCGGTACCGTGCTGGACGCGGGCAGGGTCGGGCTGGCCATTGGCGAGGGACACGTGGCCCAGGCCGTTCAGCGCCTCGGCTTCGCCGGCCCGGTCGCCGGTCTCGCGGAACAGGGCCAGGGCCTGGTTGAGGTGGCTGGCGGCCTGCTGATACTGGCCCTGCTGCAGGTATGCGTCGCCGAGGTCGGCCAGGGCATGGCCTTCGCCCGTACGGTCGCCGGTCTCGCGGAACAGGGTCAGGGCCTGGTTGAGGTGGCTGGCGGCCTGCTGGTAGTCGCCCTGGCGCATGTAGACGTCGCCGAGGTTGCCAAGGGCTTGGGCTTCACCGGTCGCGTCGCCGGTCTCACGGCATAGGGCAACGGCTTGCTGGAGGTGGCTGGCCGCCTGCTGATAGCGCCCCTGCTGCTCATCGATATGGCCGAGGTTGCCGAGCGCGATGGCTTCCCCGGTACGGTCGCCCGTTTCGCCGGAACAGGTTCAGGGCCTGCCGATGGTGGTCAGCGGCATCCTGGTAGCGGCCCTCGCCAATACGCGACGCTGCCGAGGTTGCCCAGTGCACGGGCCTCACCGGCCCGGTCGCCGGCCCGCCGGTACAGGGTCGAGGGACTGTTCGAAAAGGTCGGCGGCCTGCTGGTAGCCGCCCTGCCGTGCCTCGAACGCGCCTAGGCTGGCCAGCGCGGTGGCTTCGTCGGCCCGGTCGCCCGGTGCTGCCGGGCGGCGCGGCGGGCGCTGGTGTTGATGGCGACCGCTTCGGCGATAATGGCCGCCGTTGTCGAGGTAGCGCTGAACAGCGTAGCGGCCAGGCGAATGGCGTGGCCGGGCCAGCCGTTCTCGCCCATCTGCGCGGCCGCAACCAGGTTGGCCCGTTCGGTATCCAGCCACGCCCGGGCCGCGGCGCGGCGAGCCACCGGCGGGGCAGGAGTGGCCGGTGCGAGGATCCTGGGCCGACGGTGGCGTTCGGCCGGAAACAGCGTGTCCATCGCGGCGGCGGCGGTGTGCAGGTAATAGTCGAACAGGCGCGTCAGCGCCGCCGTCGCTCCTGCCGTTCGTCTGCGGCGAGGTCGCGGGCATACGCGCGCAGCAGGTCGTGCATGCCATACCGGCCTGGCTCCGGCGGGCTGGATCAGATGTGCGCGGGCCAGCGTGTCCAGCAACACGCGGGTCCGCGCCGACTGTGGTGTCGGCCAGCGCGGCGACGGCGTAGCAGTCCAGGTCGGGCCACCGGTGCAGGCCCGCGAGCCGGAACGCGCGCGCAGCACGCGGGATCTACATGCCGGTAGGACCAGGAGAACACGGCCCGCACCGCAGTGCGCGGGTCCCCGCCAGCGTCCAGCAGGTCCAGCCGCTGCTGCCGATCCGCCAGCTCGCCAGCCAGCCTGGCGAGGGGGCGTCAGGGCGGGCGGCGGCGAGTTCGGCGGCCACCCGTAGCGCCAGTGGCAGCCGGCAGCACTGGGCGGCCAATGTCTCGGCTGCACCGGGGTCCGCATCCAGCCTTTCGCCGATCAGCGTCCGGAGCAGCGCGACCGCATCGCTGAGGGGCAGCAGGTCCAGGCTCCAGTCGGCGGGCACCGTCTCGGGCGACCAGGCCCGCCAGGGAACCCCGGCTGGTCACGACTGCCACGCATCCGGGCGTGCCGGGCAGCAGCGGCCTGACCTGCTCGGCATCCCTGGCGTTGTCCAGCAGGATCAGATGCGCCGCCCGGCCAGCAGGCTGCGGTACCGGGCGGCTCGTTCCTCGGTCTCGGCCGGGATGTCCTGCCCGGGCATGCCGAGGGCACGCAGGAAGCCGGCCAGCGCATCAGTTGCGGGCATGGGCGGACCCGGGTCGTAGCCCCGCAGGTTCACGTAGAGCTGTCCGTCGGGGAACTGATCGGCATTCGAATGTGCCCAACGCAAGGCCAGCGCCGTCTTCCCTACCCCGGCTGTCCCCGATACCGCCGAGATCACTACCGCTGCCGGGCACTTATTATCGCTGGCAGGGCCGCCTTGGGCCGGCCGGCCGGACGCGCCCTCGGCGGGGCTGAGAAGCCGGTCCAGTTCCGCGAGTTCCGCTGCCCTACCGGTGAACCCGGGCACATCGGCGGGTAGCTGCCGCGGGCGCGTTGCGGATCGGCCATTGACGGCGACCGGTGTATTAAGGGACGCGTCGTTGCGCAGGATCTGCTCATGCAGTGACCGCAGCTCGGGCCCGGGATGGGCGCCGAACTCGTCATCAAGGTGATGGCGGGTTCGCTCGAAGCATTGCAAGGCATCCGCCTGGCGCCCCGACCGGTACAGCGCAAGCATCAGCTGGCCGGCTAGCCGCTCATCAGTGGGGTGGTCGCCCGCCAAGTCGGTTAGTTCACTGATCAGCGTGTTGTACCGGCCCTGCCGCATCGCGAGGTCATTGAGGTCCAGGATGGCTGCCATCTTCTGTTCCTCGAGTGTCTGGCGCATCGACCGAGGCCACTGCCCGTTTAGCCCGGCGAGTGCCTCGCCACGCCAGAGCCCAAGAGCGGACCGCAGCAGCTGGTTCACCTGCTCATCCTTGGCAGCGCCCGCAGCCGCGACGAGGCGCCTGAAGCTCCACAGATCCACGGCGTCCTCGTCCGCCGTGAGCACATACCCCCCGGCGCGCCGCATCAATGTCCGGCAGGCGCCCCGGCCATGGCCAGAGAGGCTCTCAGCCGCGTCACATATCCGGCAAGGGTGTTGCGCACCGAGCTAGGCGGATCATCGCCCCACACGCGGTCAATCAGCCGGTCGTCTGGAACTATGTGGTTGACGTCGCAAAGCAGGACCGCGAGCACGCACCGCTGCCGGGCATGCCCAACGTCGACGCGCTGCCCAGCATGGTGAACCTCGACTGGGCCGAGAACCCTGAACTCCACGAGCGCCTCCGCCTACTTGTTACTGGGTGCCCAGATCGGGCAAAAGATACCTCTATCGACGATATGACGGATACTCAGTCGATCCAGGGCAGTCATCTCAACGTCTCTCCAACATTTCTTCAATCCCAGACCCGCACACTCGGACGGACTCGCAGCGGCACAAGCCGCTGACCTGACGTTGGAGGATCCCGAGTGCGGTACGAGCCGTGGTCCCGGCAACACAGCAGGCAGCAGCCTGGATGTGCGTCAGGCCGACCCGGATGAGCCCGCGCGCCAGGCTGTCGCAGCCGGGACGGCTGGTACGGGCGCCCAGCCGTGGCCGACTTGCACTGCCAGCAACGAGTATGCACGGCGATTGGGTTCGACCTCGCCGAATTCTGCGACGGATCACAGCGAAGATCGCAGCTAAGGTCCGGAGCTATCCGACGGAATCGGCCGGCTGCCGGAGCGAATGTCTTACCGGCAGACGGCGAACGGATGCCGAATTCGCCGCCCCGGCGAGCCTGCAGGTCCGGTTGGCCATGCGACCTTGCCGTCGGCAAGGTCGCAAGTCAGTGCCACAAAGACAAAGTACATGCTCGAAAGGAGGGCTTATTTCGATTACATAAAAGATCGCTGGAGCGTTGCAGCCGCTCCAGCGATCAACGTCCCCACGCCAGTCATGATCTGGAAGGAACAGTAATGAGGACAAAGCTAACTATATCACATCGCGGACGAACCGCTGCCATGTGCTCGACGAGCGCAGCCGCGCTAGTTGCAACTCTCGCGCTCGCCTGCCCCTCTCAAGCCCTGGCTAAGTCGACTAACGGGTCCGAACCTGGGTGGCGCGTGGTTGCGACCTACGGCTCCGGAACGGTGTCCGTACCCGAGTATGGCGGTCTGACAAGATCCCGGTGGCTCGCCAAATTCAGCAGCGCAATGAATGGTCCAACTGGGCCATCTAGTATCGGCGCTGCGAGGCTGATGTCCCGGCATTCCGGCGTGCAGCCGGACGTCGTAACCCAGGGTGGAGGCGGCAGGGTCTACAGCGGAGGCAATGTCGACAACGGCCACGTCAGAACCTATGGCGGGACCGACGGCGCGCTAGCGGCCTCAGGTGTAGGCGAGACCATGACCTTCACGAAAAGTTCCTCTGACAACTGGTGGACTGGGTCCGGGACCCCAAAGGAAATTGACGGGTCCGAGAAGTGGTGGCTCAGCGGAGTAGACGTCACAATCAGCATTCCGCCGGCCGTGGGTTTCAGCGGCGCTGGATCTGCAATTACCTGGAATCCTAGCGAGGTAGCAAACACAACGGCTGAACAGCTGAACTGGCCCGGCGCGATAAAAGAAAGCGCGTTGCTCGTATACGACGGCTACTACACGAACCAAGCTGACATGCTAATCGGCAGCACGTGGTGGCACGTGCAGGGTAGCTGACCCGCTCATTTGGGGATCGGTTGAAGGGCCTGACGGGAGGTGACGACGATCAAGCGGATGTTCCACCGCACTTTCGCAATACTTGCGGCGACGCTTGCTGTCGTCCTTCTCGCAGGCTGCTCTACCGTTGCGCCGGGTGCTCCCGTCACCGGCAGGCGAGGCCGATAGATCGCATGGGCATTGGCAAAATTGTCGAGCAGTCCTGGGCGACTAATGGCGAACGAGGTTTCTTTATAGACGCGTCCGGCCCGCAGGGTAGTGCCATGTCGCTGTATGATACAGCGTGGTGGTCTCAAGCGCTTGCCAACAGACGGCTGCCGCTGGCGCGCCTTAGCGCGAGGTCGGTTGCGAAGTGGGTGCTACCGATTCTGTATGGTCGGCCGTCAAGCTCTGCAATCGGCGACATTGCGGGCATGCCCCGGCTCGAACTACTTGATGATGCGATAGTGATCTCGGCTAATCTGAAGATCAAGATCGCTAAGGCGATTGTAGGTCGGCGGCTAGGCGCGCTCAGAGTCGGCGACATGTACAAGTCGAATGCCTCTTCGAAGGCTGGCGACTGGGGCAGTACCGCGCTCGCCGTCTCGCTTTTCAACAAAGTCGGGATTGTGCCGCCCAGATCTGTGACAGCGTACATCGTTGCGCATATCCCGAACGCCATTGCCATGCGTCAGGTCAGCAATTTGGCCAATTATATTCTTCCGCTGCTGAGCCTAATGGACTCTAACCAGATTCGAGCATTCGGTCCCGAGCTCCGCGCGCAACTCGCATGGATTGGCACACAGTTGTCGTCAATGAACGTCATGGCACGGCTCGCGGTTGCGACCGAGCTAGCCAATGTCGTGAGGCAGTCTGGGGCCGAGCCGTGGCCTGAGGCGACCATTTGCGCTGGGCTTGCGCCATATGAATCCGCTGACTCGCAGGTTGCAGCGGATGCCGTGAAACTTGGCTGCGCCGGACGGCTCAAGGTGCCTCCGTGGACAGCTGCTGGCTGGCCGAACGTAGAGACCTTGACGGGCGCGGTACAAGCATCAGTGGCGGGCATCCGCATCGCCGACGACGTCGGCATCGGCGCGCGGTTCCGGCCCCAGTTGCGAGCCGAATTGAGTACCGCTTGGCTCGCCGACCCACCTGGTAGCCAGGGCCAGGTTGCCGGGATCGTGATGCTGAGTCGCATCCTGGGAGTTAATCTTCCCGCGCTTAGTCTGCGCGGGACGCTGAGCGCCGACCTTGCGGCAGGACCGACAGCTCAGTCGCTTCCGGTGCTTCTGATTGCATGGATGTATGGAATACGGGGTGGCCGAGCAATTATAGGGCGAGTGAGAAGTGGGCAAGAGAATAATATACTTGTGGCTGCCGCGGATGATATAGCGTATCGAATAACTGGTAATCATTGGCTGCTATCTATGAGCCACGCCGTACTAGCCCGAATTGCAGTCGGGTCGGACCTTTACGGTGCGGTGAGAGTCGGTGACGCGCTGCCTAGACCATCGGTAGTCGCTACGGCTGTTGCAGATTGGATCCTGGGTCGGTCGATGCCAATAACAGCTCTTCAACGGGCCGAGCTGTGCAATATGCAGCTCTCCTGCGGAGAGGCCGCCGATAACTCTCCGATCGACTCGCCGCTGCGATCTACTGCTGCAGTGGCGGCGCTACAGCACCCGGACGCCGTGTCGTTTCCATTGGCGCTATGATCACGTTAGCAGGATTAGTTCAGGAGGTGGGATCATTAGTCATTGACGGCGCGGTTAGTCCATTACCTTGATAATGCAGATTATTTTAGTGCTAACTCTTTCGTGAGTTAGCGACGGAAGGGTCTTTAATGAAGATATCGCGTACAGCTGTGACGATGTTCGGTGCGGTAGCTGCCTCTCTGTCAGTTCTGGTGATAGGGGCGCCGAGCTTCGCGTCGACAGCTCATCAAGCCAGCCGTGAGGCAGTTATTGCGGTTAAGCACCACTCTGATCTCACAGTTAACGCCAAGCGCGGGCGAGCTGCTGCTCCTCAGTGCTACGGGACCATCTGCGATTTTGCGGCGACTGGCGGCAGTTCCTTGTGCTTCATTGTCGAGCCTAGGAACATTGCTAACTGGGACTTTACTTCCAACGGCACCACCTATACCTGCAGGAACGTCATCGAGTCCTTCTATAACAGTACCACCGGAATCGTCCGGCTCTACTACTCACCGAATTACGGCGGTGCACACACGTGCGTGCCGTTCGGGGACTCACCTTTCAAATCTGGACAACTCTAAATATCTATTCAACACGGGTAATTCTAATACTCCCGGCTACGGCCAGATGGTCTGGAACAACGTAGCCTCCAGCACCTATAGCACCGGTACGTGTTCGGCACCTATCGGAACTCACAACCCGTAGTTTTCCGGGTCGGCCGAGAAGGGCAGGCTCGCCGCGCGCGAGTCTCGCCCTTCTCGGTGTCTTATATTCCCGTAGCCCGCCAGCGATGCACGCCTATCCGACTCAGCTGAGGCATGCCGCGCATCGCGGCGTCAACGGCACTTACGTCTTCGATCATGCAGGCCAGTCCGGCCTGGCTTATCCCGACGTGACGCTGGATCCGTCAGTCGGGCAGGCCCACCTCGTCCTGCAGGTCCAGCACGGCCGCCACCGAACCCTAGCGCCGGCCCCTTATGCGGTGTCGAAGTTCATCCGGCCACCGTTGCTGTCTCGTGCGTCATAACCCGAGTTGCCTCACGATTCTGGGTTCTGGGATGGCTCGCCGTTCTGACCTGCATGTTCTCGGTTCGTGAGAGCTGAATTTGCGCACTAATCCGGGGCCGTAGAGTGCCTGACTTGGCGCACGTTAATGATTCTCGGTGTGGCCCATTGCGGTGACCTTCGGGTTTGTCGCTAGCGGGTGATTGAAACTGCGCACTAATACCTGGCCCGCATGGCGGTCTGGTCCCGAGGGTGCGGCCGGCAGAAAGCGGGTCGTGCGGACAGTTCCAGCCCGCGGATTCAGCGACTGCCAGCTTGACGGCCATCGCCGTGTCTCTGCTTGTCCGCGTTCCGGCTTAGTTCTGGATTGAGCTGTTTCAGTGCGGCTGCGGCCTGGGTCATTATCTGCTCGGACAGGCTCGGGGTCGTCGACTGCCCGGGCGATGGTTATCGCGCCGACGAGGACGCTGAGGGTGAGGACCGCCTCGCGTTGTGCGGCCTGGTGGTCGGGGTTGGCCGGTGAGGTCAGCGATCACCGCGAGGCATTCCTTCACCTGTCCGCTGTAGCTGGCCTGCGCCGGGCCGCCGGCCCGGGCGGCATCCGCGGCGACGCCGGCCACGCCGCAGCCGGCCTCGGGATGATCGCGGTGCCAGGTGCTGAGGTAGCCGTCGATGAGCGCGGTATATCCGGGCTGCCCGCCGAGCTGGCCGGCTGCGATGGTCCAGGCGCTGCCCTGGGTCAGGGCCCGCTGGGCGGCCTCGGCGATGAGCTGCTCGCGTGAGTCGAAGTGCCGGTAGAAACCGCCGTGGGTCAGCCCGGCTTCCTTCATGAGGTCGGCGACGACCAGGCCCTTGATGCCGTCACGGCGGATCCGCGCCGCCGCGATGTCGAGGATGCGGTCATGGGTGGCCGCCTTGGCCGCCTGAGACGTGCCCACGATGGATCCTCCCGCTGGTGTTGTGCTTGACCATCAGGATGATATCTGACATCCTCTTCCATTGGATGACGAATCGTCATCCTGATTTTGGCTCACGTGGCCGGGCCCCGCCGGAACCCGAGGCCGCTCAGCCTTCAGACTGGCGGAGACAATGACTTCCGACGACACTGCACGCGCCCCTGCTGACCTCGCGATCGAGGTCTACACCACGCCGGGCCGGCCGTTCGCGAGTGCCGCCACGCCCGAGGGCCCCGGTGACCTGCCGACCTGGTCCCCGTCGTCAGCGACCCTGATCTACGGCGAGCGCGACGCCATCCTCGTCGACACCCTGATCACCTACGACCAGGTGGACGCGCTGGCCGACTGGATCGATACCAAAGCACGGCGGCTGTCGCGCGTCTACATCACCCACGGCCACGGCGACCACTGGCTCGGGCTCGCCCGGCTGATCCAGCGTTTTCCCGGCACCGTTGGCCTGGCGACGGCCGAGGTCCTCGCCCAGGCCGCCGACCCGGCCATGGCCGGGTACTGGGAAGCGCTGTTCCCCGGCGAGATTCCCGTGGCCGGCGAGAAGGTGCTGCCGCACCTGCTGACGACCGACACGCTCGATCTGGAAGGCAACGAGCTGCGGGTCCTGCGGATCGGCCAGGCCGACACCGCGCACTCCACCGTCCTGCACGTACCGTCGCTGGCCGCCGTCGTCACCGGCGACCTGGCCTACAACCAGGTGCACATGATGACCGCCGAGACCGGCGAACCCGAACGGGCACAGTGGATCGCCAACCTGGACGCCGTCGCCGCGCTCGAACCCGCCATCGTCGTCGCCGGCCACAAGCAAGTAGACAACGGCAACGACCCGAAAATCATCGCCGAGTCCCAGCAGTACCTGCGGGACTTCACCCGGATCGCCGCCGAGGAGACCACCGCTGCCGGCATCGTCGCCCGGATGAACGAGCGCTATCCCGACTGGGAGAACCTGCGCACCCTCTGGCACTCCGCGCGAACAGCCATCACACGGAAGCACGCTTAGCCGGCGCAGTCAGGAGGACACGAAGATGGCGAGGCACGTATGCCAAAGTGTCCCGGCGGCGGCCCCTCGCGGCGCAGAGCCGCCAGGTCGGCGATCGGGCGCTACGGCCGGGAACTCCGCGGCCGGTGCAGTCCCCTCGACCGCATCCTCTGCCCTGCGGATGCGCACTAATTTGAGCCAAGTCGGGATCGGCCACCGTGGCTGTCTCGTGCGTCATAACGTCTGCGTTGAGTACCTCACTGCCAGTCCAGGTCGCGGCGGAAGACGTCCTCGATCGTCTCGGCGCGCCGTACGACGGTGGCGGTGTTGTCCCGGACGAGCACGGTAGCCGGGCGCGGCATCGCGTTGAAGTTACTGGCGCACGCTTCCTGATACGCGCCGGTGTCAAGGAAGGCCACGACGTCTCCCGGCTCCGGCTCGGGCAGGGCGGCGTCCGGGACGATCGTGTCGAAGCCGCAGCTCATGCCCACGATGTCGGCCACCATGTTCGGGGGATCAGCTGCACGGTTCGCGACCATGGGCGACCAGCGGTTGTGTTCGAGGTGGACGTCAATAAGGAACATTTCAGTCGTGTCGAGCTCGACGAAACTAAGCGGGGATGGCACAGTCTCATGCTTGATGTTGATGACCCGGCTCAGGTGCACGCCGACGTCGGCGTAGCAGGCACGGCCGGGCTCGACCTCGAGCGTCGTGGCCGACGAGTCCATGCCGTGCGCTGCGAGCGACTGAGACAGGCTCGAGGCGATCACCTCGGCGTACCGTTCAACCGGCGGTGCCGGACCGGTCTGCGCCGCCAGGCGCGGGATTGCCCGCCCAGTCGGGTCGCGGCTCGTGGGAAACCCGCCGCCGATGTCCAGCTCCTGCGGCTGCCAGCCTCCCCAGGCAGCGGACAAGGCACCGACGGTGGCGCCGAATGCGTCCATCATGGTTGCCCAGGCGTCCAGGTTGCGGGTGTGCCGGGCGAAGTGCGCATGTACCCCGACCAGCTCGACGTCGTCGGACTGCAGGGCCCGTTCCCCCAACGGGAGGACATCGTTCATCGGTATGCCAGCCTTGTAGCGGCGCGAGACCTCAGTGATTGAGTCGCCCTCGACACTGAAGTCCGAGGCAACCTGGTCCAGAGCAGACAGGTCCGGCCGTACTCGTACCCGTACCTGAGCCCGGCGGCCGTGCTTGCGCGCGGCCGCGATAGCCAGGTCGAGCTCTCTGGGCGAGTCCAGGGTGACGCGGCAGCCGGCCCCGACTGCCTGTTCTACGAGCTGAGCGGACTTGCCGGTGCCGTTGACCGAGATGAGGTCCGGGCGGACGCTGCAGGCCAGCGATGCCCATAGCTCTGAGGCGCCGAAGGTGTCGCAGCCGAGGCCCTCACTGGTGAGGATGCGGCGCAGCGCTAGCACGTGGTTTGCCTTGATGGAGGGGAGCACCCGGACCGGACCGGGCCACTGGTGCGAGAACGCCCGCAGGATCCGGCGGGCGTTCCTGCGCAGCTGGTTCTCTGACACCACGTAGATCGGAGTGCCGAAGCGCGCGGCGAGCTCCACGGTGTCGCAGCCCTCGACCCACAGATGGCCGTCACGCACTGACAGGCACTGGTCGATCCGTGCCTGTGCAGCATCGTCAGTCACACCTGCCTGCCTCGATGAGCTCCACGAACACTCCATCGGGATCGCGAAGGTAGACGACCGTGCAGTCCTGCCACACTCCGCCGCCAGCCAGCTTCGCGGGCTCGCCGAGCGGCGGGAAGCCGGCGCTTGCCAGGCGTGCGAGCGCCGCGGTCAGATCGCCCACTTGCAGCGAGATATGACAGGTCCCGGCCAGGTCAGGACCGTGAGCGCGGCCGTCTCCGGTGGCCGAGAAGTACTCGAGCAACTCGAGGATCTGACCGTTCCCTGCATCCAGGTCAGCGATGCGCGCGCGCCCGCCTGGCAGGCCGACGATCGCACCCACAACCTCATCGTCGCTGAGCCCTATCACCGCCATCCCGAGCAAGTCACGGTAAAAAACGAGCGACCTGTCCAGCTTGGCCACGGTGATGCCGACGTGATGGATGCGGCGCACGGCGTAGCCGTCCATCCCGGCTACTGGCCAGGATTTGCGCTTTGAGCCACGACCTCGTCCGGTAGCGCTATGCCGACCAGGCCAGTGCGCCGCTTGCGTTCGCCGAGTGCCCAGAAGACCAGGCCTAGCGCGATCATCACCACAAGCGATCCCAGCGTGACCGTCTCGAAGAAGACGCGCGACACTCCCCAGCTCGACTGCACTGAATACGAATAGCCGAACAGCGCATTGATCGCGCCCGGCCACACCAGCGTAATGACCGTGACGACGACGAACGCCTCGGTGATGATCACGGCTGCCCAGGCGCCTAGCGCCCCGCCGGGTACCCGGTACGGCCTGGGGGCGTCCGGATACCTGCGCCGCAGGATGGTGAGAGCCGGGAAGATGAAGATGTAACTCAGCGTCGTCGTCGAGACGGTCAGCGCCAGCATGACCGCGAAGAAGCTCTTCAGGCTGCCGTTCGCGGCGACGAATACCAAGATGCACAACAGCGAGCCGATTACGCCAGAGGCCAGGTTCACTGCGATCGGCGTGCCGAAGCGGGTGAAGCGCCCCATCCAGGCAGGGGCAGCGCCGTCCAAATGCGGCAATGGCCTGCGTCCGGTCGGCGCCCTCCAGCCACACCGAACCGCTGCCTACCAGGGTCAGGATGATAAGCACGGCGAATACCACGTCCAGTGCATGGGAGTGGAAGACGCCGGCCACCGAGGAGTAGGCGTCGGCGAAGCCGCCGACGCCCGAGAGGTGGGCGCTCGGGATCACCAGCACGATCCCCAGGATGACCAGGCCATACAGAACTGCCGCGATGATGCCGGACCTGACAATCATCCTCGGCACATCACGCTTCGGGTTGATCATCTCCTCCGACGCGCCGTTGGCCAGCTCGAAGCCGACCCACAGGAACACCAGAATCCCGATTGCGGTGAGGAACCCGTTCAGCGACGGCTTCAGGTCCGCGGCGGTTGAGGCCCCGGCTGGGCGGCCGTGCTGGACCAGGAACACGATGAAAAGAATCGCGAAGATCGCCACCACCGCGATCTTCACGAACGTCCCGATGTTCGGGCCCCACTTGCCGATCCGGAACGCGACGATCGCGATTCCGACTGTCACCCAGGTGAACACCAGGCCGACGATGATCTCAGCCGCCGTTCCCAGCGGCTTCTTGACGACAAAGTCATCCAGGGTGACGATGGTGGCCGCCGTCAGCGATCCGCCGACCCAGAGCGGGTTCGACAGCCAGTACAGGATGGAGGTCACCGCGCCGGCGGCGCGGCCGAACGACAGCCGGGCCCATTCATACGGGCCGCCCTCCACCGGGAAAGTGGAGCCCAGCTCTGCCGTCAGCATCCCGTACGGGATGAGGAACAGCACCAACGAGATGACCAGCCAGGTGATTGCCTGCGCACCGGCCTGGGCCGCCACTGCCACGCTGTCCAGCCCGACGATTGCGCAAGCGGTAAACAACACCAGGTCGAAACGGCTGAGCACCTTCCGGAGCTTGGCCTTTTCCCGCACGACGAGCGTTCCGTCGCCCGGCTGAACAGCTTCGACAGCGGCCATTGTCCCTCCAGCTCCGGGAACGAACTTTTGCCGAATCTAGTCCTGTCGGCTCCGCCGGCGCCAGACGCTCTTCCGCGCATTCCAGTTCCCGCAGTGCGCGCACCGGCGACCGGCGGTCATCCTGGACCGGCGACTAGCCGGTCGAGGGTCGTCCTGCCGTCCTCGCCGGTGCGCTCGGCGTCGATCACGCCCAGCACAATCGCGAGCACGGTGTCGGCGAAGATCCCCGCGCCTTCCCACCGGGAGGTCAGATAGTCGTCGGGCTGGATGCGGTAGCGGAGCAGGAAGCCGTCCAGCGCGGCTTGCAGAGCGAGGGCGAGCCGGTGCGGTGTCCATTCGGGTCGCAGGACCAGTCCGAGGTCGGTGAGCAGTGCCGCGTAGCCGTCAGCCCAGACCTGGATGCCCTCCCGCATTGATGGCAGCAACGCCTCCCACAGCGCCGGGTGCTGGGCAAGCAATGGGCCGATGTGAAGGGTCAGGTAGCTCCGGGGATGGCGTCGGAGGGAGTCGAGAAGGTCGTCGGAGATCCGCAGCACGGCTGCTGAGAACGGCGCAGCGGCAGCTGCGTCGTCGGGCATCCGCCGGGCCTGCTCCTTCGGGTCCTCCGGGATCTCTTCGTAGACCAGCGCGTACACGAGCGCATCGGGGAGGAATTCCTGACGTGTCGGCCAGCGGTTGAAGAACGCCTTGCGGCTTGCTCCGACCGCACCATCCGTGGCGGCCAGCCGGATGATGTCCTCGGTTCGCAGCCAGTCCAGGGCGGCAGGAAAGCGGATCGAGCGCAGCCGTGCGGGTCGTGTATCAGGAGGCTGGTCATCAAGGTAAGCGTCTATGAGCCGCGTCGCCGCCCGCAGAAATCCTTGCGCGATCGCATCATGACGGGATGGTGCTGGCCGCGGACTCACCGCTGGCCCCTACTTCTGCTGTGCGCCAATGGGGTGATTCTTTCAAGCTCCGAGTGCTCTGCCGGAAGGGATCCCGGGCGGCGTGCTGACCACTTCGTGCGGCATCTGCGTCGCCGCCGAGTGCGAGTTTGGGGGACTAGGTTGTCTCCCTTCTGACAATCCATTCGCGGCATTCGAACTGTATCGTCATCGTGATCGGCCGCAGGTCGATCACCGGCCATGTCGGCAGTCGCGTTGGGGGGGCTGGCGACTTACGGTGCGTGGCAAGCCCACCCGGCTCGCGGAGGGGAACGTCGCGATGAAGACTTTCCTCCGGGCTCTGGAGGGAACGACGCACTCGCGACGGGCGATGCCGGGGGGTTACCGCGCCAGACCGTAGGCTCGCATTAGTCAATGCAGTCGCTGCGGAGCTAGCCGCTGCTGGACGGCTGGCGCCAATAGCCGAGGGTGGCCAGCGCAAGCGAGATCCCCCACACCAGGAACCACATGTCCCAGACCCCGACGTGCCAGCGCAACGCGGTCCGGTCAACGCTTCCGGCCGGGTGGATGGCGTCTGCCAGAACAAGGGCACCAAGCAGCACGCTCAGACCACCGTAGACCACCAGCAGCACGCTGACCCCGGCCGAGCCGATGAGCAGCCAGCGGCGCGGGACTGCCCGCCCCCAGGTACGCACCAGCGCCAGCGCGAGCACACCGCCAACCAACTTTGCCAGCGTCGCGCCGAGCGCCACCAGCACCGCAACTGCCCCGCCCCGGCGGGCGAAGTTCTCCGCATATCCGCCGACCGTGCTGAGTAGGGCGTGCCCGCCTAGCGCCCAATACAGGCTCACCAGAGCGTAAGCCAGCCCGATGATTGCGGCTCCGTACGCAGAGACGGTCAGCACTGCAGGCCAACCGGATTCGGCCGGCGTCGACTGCCCATCTCCGGCTCGGGTTCTGGCCATCATGTTCCAGTATCGACGACGAGGGGCTTGGTATCGCGCCGAGGGCGCGATCATCGCACACGAACCGGCGTCGGCGGGCCAGGCTCGAGACTGCCCCCGCTAACGTGGGCCCCGGCGGACATAAGCTCGCAGCGATAGTTGACGGAGGGAATCCCATGTCGAAGCAGGCGGTTGGCGGTAGCCGGCCAGGTGGCCCATACTCTCCAGGCATCATCGCTGAAGGCCGGTTTCTCTACGTAGCTGGCCAGGTGCCAACCAGGGATGGCGTCGTGGTCGGCGAGACGGCGGCAGAGCAGACGATCGTTGCCCTGGAGAACATGACCGCCGTGCTGGATGCCGCTGGCGCCAGCCTGGCAGACGTGGTGCGGTGCGGCGTGTACCTGAACGACATGGCTGACTTCGCCGAGATGAACGCGGCGTATGCGGCACGGTTTCCCGACCCGCTGCCGGCCCGTACGACGGTCGGTGTCAGCCTCCATGGCTTCAAGGTAGAGATCGACTGCGTCGCGGTGCTGCCCGCCACCTGACTGACGGCACCGTCTGCTCAGATGTCGGTTACGAGCTTGACGGGCTGGCCGGTGACAGTGGCGACCGTCAGATAGTCATGATCGTCGCATAGTACGGTTAGCCGTTCGTGTTCCGCAGTGGCAGCGATGAGGAAGTCGACGGCCCCGGCTGAGCGATGGGCACCGCCTTCGGTCAGTAGCTGCTGGACTTCCATGGCGCGTTCGTAGGCGCGATCGTGCATCGACACCCAGCCGAACAGCTCCTGCATCAGTCGCTGCTTCTCGAGCCGATCGGCTAGTGACCGCGCTGAGTACAGGAACTCCAACTCGACGACCGGACACGTAGCGATGACTCCTGCCGCGAGCTGATCCGACCACGCTTTCCGCAACTCAGCCTGAAGGATCCGGAACAATCCTGACGTGTCGATCAGGTACAGAGCGGGCGTCACTTGCGGTAAGCAGCTTTGTTTCCGAGGTAGTCGTCGAAGTCGCCACGGTCGGCCATCTCGCCGAGCCTTGCCAGCGCGCGCAACCGAACGAGCCGCTGTCCTACTTCGCGGAGGGCAGTGTTCACAGTGTCCTTCTTGGTCTTGGTGCCCAGGACCTCGGCGGCTAGCGTCAGAGCATCTTGGTCGATCTCGATCGGTGTCTTCACCATTGCCATGAACTCGACCTCCAGTCTCCCTGCAAGGGTACCCCGGATATCCAGCATAGGTGCGCTGGATATCTCTAGATAGCTGAGTCGGGACGCAAGCATTGCCAAAACGTTCGCCACGCGGCGATGCTGAGCTGGGTCCAGCGGACGCAGGGGCGGAGTTCGATGTCAGATTATTTCGATCTTGGGACTTACGAGCGGTCGGTAACGGCGACTTCGGACCAGGCCCGGACGTGGTTCAACCGGGGCCTGGTGTGGGCCTACGGCTTCAACCACGAGGAAGCGATCCGCTGCTTCGAGCAGGCGATCGAGAGCGACGCGGATTGCGTAATGGCCTACTGGGGCCTGGCCTACGCCGTCGGACCGAACTACAACGCGCAGTGGGAAGCCTTCGACCGGCAGGCGCTGGCCACAGCGGTCGCGCGCGCCCATGCGGCGCTAGCGGAGGCGGCGCAGCGCGACGCCGTCGCCCTTCCGGCTGAGCGGGCGCTGGTCCGGGCGCTGTCGGCTCGCTTCCCGGCCGCAGAGCCGCCGGAGGACTGCGCGCCATGGAGCGCGGCCTATGCCGACGCCATGCGCGCGGTGTACCGCGAGCATCCCGATGACCTGGATGTGGCGGCGTTGTTCGCCGACGCGCTGATGAACCTGGCGCCGTGGGCTCTGTGGGACCAGGATTCCGGGGAGCCGTCCGCCGCGTCGTGCACCAGCGAGGCCAGAATTGTGCTGGAGCGAGCCCTGGCCACGGGCATGGGCCGCGAGCATCCAGGGCTGTTGCACTTCTACATACACCTGATGGAGATGTCGCCGCATCCGGAGCTCGCCCTGCCCGCGGGCGAGCTGCTACGCGAACTGGTACCGGACGCTGGCCACCTGCTGCATATGCCGACGCACCTGGACGTGCTCTGCGGCGACTACCGGCAGGTCGTCTCGTCCAACTCGCGGGCGATTGCCGCCGACGACCGGTATCTGACGGCCACGGGCCCGATGAACGTCTACACCCTGTACCGGGTGCACAACTATCACTTCAAGATCTACGGGGCGATGTTCCTCGGCCAGTCCGAGGTTGCGCTCGACACGGCGGCGGAGCTGGCCGCGAACATCCCGGAGGCCCTGCTGCGGGTTGACCGGCCGGCGATGGCAGATTTGCTGGAAGCCTTCGTGCCCATGCGCCAGCACGCGCTGATCCGGTTCGGCCGCTGGCAGGAGATCATTGATACGCCGCTGCCAGCCGATCGCGAGCTGTATTGCGCGACCACCGCGATCATCTTGTACTCCCGCGCGGTCGCGCACGCAGCGACC
Organism: uncultured Actinomycetota bacterium; assembly: GCA_963787665.1. Taxonomy (GTDB): domain Bacteria; phylum Actinomycetota; class Actinomycetes; order Streptosporangiales; family Streptosporangiaceae; genus JAJYUU01. The sequence goes on along the minus strand of CAWBDZ010000007.1, from coordinate 1,325,743 downwards.
GGGAACATCGGCCTCGCCGAGCACGCCCGCGAGGAGTTCGCCGCCGCCGTGGCGCGCGTCCCGGAGTCGCGCATGCTGTTCAACAACACCTGCGCCGACATCCTGAAGATCGCCGCTGCCATGCTCGACGGTGAGATCAGCTACCGCAAGGCGGAGTACGACACGGCGTTCGCGCACCTGCGCCGCGCCGTCGAGCTCGACGACGGCCTCGCGTATGACGAGCCTTGGGGCTGGATGCAGCCAGCCCGGCACGCTTACGGCGCGCTGCTGCTGGAACAGGGCCGCATGGGCGAGGCCGAGGCGGTGTACCGGGCTGATCTCGGCCTGGACGACACTCTCGCGCGTGCTTGCCAGCACCCCGGCAACCTGTGGAGCCTGCACGGTTATCACGAGTGCCTGGTCCGGCTGGGCAAAGACGAGCTTGCCGCCGTGATCGGGAGTCAGCTCGCGATTGCTTCGGCCCACGCGGACCTACCCGTTACCTCATCTTGCTACTGCCGGATGTCCTGCCACGCCTCCGCCTAGCAGAACGTGGCAGAGATGAATCGCACAGCGAATGCGGCGCAGGCGCAGCGCTGGAACGGCGAGAGCGGCCGGTACTGGATCGCTCACCGCGAGCGGCTCCTGGCAGCGCATCGGCGCCTCATACCGCACCTGCTGAGCGCAGCCGGGATCTCGCCCGGTGAACGCATTCTGGATGTTGGCTGCGGCTGCGGCGGGACGACAATCAGGGCCGGGCGTGCCGCGGGCGGCGGTGAATTCGCCGGGTTCGCCCCCGGCGGCTTCGCTGTCGGCCTGGATCTGTCCGGCCTGATGTTGGAAGTAGCGCGGGGGATCGCCGGACGGGCCGGTGTGACGAACGTCCGGTTCGTGCAGGGCGACGCCCAGACCTGCCCGCTGCGCCGGGATTCGTGCGACGTGCTGATCAGCAGCTTCGGGGTCATGTTCTTCGAGGACCCAGCGCTGGCATTTGCGCGCCTCGCCGCCGCGCTGTCAGCCGGCGGGCGATTGGCCTTCTTGTGCTGGCAGCAAGGTCCGCAGAACGAAATATTTGCGATCCCGCTCGACGTGTTCGGTGCCTACACGCAGCTGCCCGGGCCGGCCGCCGCAACCTGTTCGGCGACCCGGGAGAGATCAAGGACCTGCTGTCCGGCAGTGGCTGGGCCAATGTCGAGATCGACGCTGTCAATGAGCCCGCCTGGCTTGGATCAGACGTCGCTGACGTCATGAGTTACGTCCGCGGCATGTCCATCGTTCGCAGCCTCGCGGCTGCCGTTGAGGACGAGGCGCTGGCCGAGCAAGCATTCGCGGCCATCGCCGGGGAGTATGCAATGCGCCAGCAGACCGACGGAATATGGGCCCGGGCCGCCGCCTGGCTCGTAACCGCCCGCCGCGCCTGACGTGCCCGCATGACGTACGCCACCGGGCGACCCGTCGAGGTCGGAAAGACCACCTTGGTGCTGGCAGCGACAAAGGGCATTATTCATTGCAGTAGACGACGGGAGAACGTTCATGAAGGTCAATCCAGCCGGCGCGGGCTTCGATGAGCAGCGACTCGAACGGATCACGGGGCATATCCAGACCCGCTACATCGATCCCGGGCGAATCGCGGGCTGCCAGGTGGCCGTCGCCCGTCACGGCCAGGTCGGATACCTCCGCTCCTTCGGCGTCGCGGATCGTGAGCGGTCCGCCCCGGTCGAGGAGGACACGATCTGGCGCATCTACTCGATGACCAAGCCGATCACCGGTGTCGCGCTGATGTCGCTGTATGAGCGGGCGATGTTCCAGCTGAACGACCCGGTGACGCGCTTCATCCCGGAGTGGCGCGATCTTAAGGTTCGCGAGCGAACCGAGGACGGCTCGGAGCGGCTTGTCGACCCGCAGGCGCCGATGACTATGCGCGACCTGCTGATGCACATGTCCGGCCTGGGCTTCGGCGGGGGCCGCACCTTGCAGGAGCTGTTCTCGGCCGACAACGACAAGCCGGCCGAGAGCTTCGTGCCAGGGTCCAGGCGGGGTCCTAACGCCACCCTCCAGAGCATGATCGAGCGCTACGCCGGTTATCCCCTGGAGTTCCATCCGGGCACGCGCTGGTTCTATTCAGTCTCGACCGATGTGTGCGGACGGCTCGTCGAGATCATCTCCGGACAGCGCTTCGACGACTACCTGAGGAAGACGATCTTCGAGCCGCTCTCGATGGATGACACCGGCTTCATGGTGCCCGACGCGAAAGTGGACCGGTTTGCGGCGTGCTACCGCCGCGATTCGAAGAAGAATCTCGTCCTGGTCGATGATCCGCAGCGCAGTGGTTACCGCGAGCAACCCTCGTTCCTGTCCGGTGGCGGCGGGCTGGTCTCCACGACAGCTGATTACCTGCGCTTCTGCCAGATGCTGCTGAACGGCGGTGAGCTCGACGGCATGCGCATTCTGGGCCGGAAGACAGTGGAGCTGATGGCTTCCAACCACCTGCCCGGGGACGGCGACCTGCAGTCATTCGCGCTGCCTGGCGGATATGGCGAGGTCGGATTCGCCGGCATGGGCTTCGGCCTGACTGTCGCGGTTGCCAAGGCTCCGCAAGCTACGCAGGTCATCGGCTCTGAAGGCGAATACATGTGGGGCGGCGCCGCCTCGACGATCTTCTGGGTGGACCCGGCCGAAGACCTTACTGTCGTCTTCATGACCCAACTCCTCCCCTCCGGCACGTTCAACTTCCGCGGCCAGCTCAAGACGCTGGTGTATCCGGCGATTGTCGACTGACGCCACATGTCCAGCACGGCGTGCGCGGCGAGCAGCAGGACCGATCTTGGGGAGGTCCCAGCGGCCCGCCCAGTCGGTCAGTGGCGCCATTGCCGGAGCCGCGCGGCTACAGCCGCGCGGCTCCGGTGCAGCTACCTGCCGCGTTACCCAGGCCGATGCGCCTCGAATGGCTGGGGAACACCGAACCTGCCATCGCTCCAAGCGACGTACAGGGTGTTGCCCACGTATGGCGGCGTCCCGGTCGTCGAGAACGCCTCATCGATGTAGTCGCCGAAGTTGGGGGTGATGACAGACGTGGCGAGGAGCCAGTTCGATGCCACGTTGGTTATCCGGATGTTCGACGGCGGTCGTGTGGTTGTCAGGGGACTGACGCCCAAAACCGAGTTCACATTGGTATCCGCGGTCGCCGCCGACGACCGCGAGTACCAGGACACATCGAGCCGCCCGTTGCTCGCCGCCGTCCGCATGGCGGGGAACATGTGCATGCCGCCGGAGGCCGGCCGGTCGAGAACAACGGGAACTGCCTGCACCGGCGCGAGCGTGCCTAGCCTGAAGCTCTGCAGCAGGATGTCGCCGAGCGGGTGGTAGCGGGTGTCGTTCCAGACCATGCTGACCGTGCCGTACGGGTCACTGACCGCCAGCCTGGGGAAATCGTTGGAGGCGAACCTGTTGTAGCCCGCCACCGGTGTTGCGCCAAGCGAGGAGATCGGCACGGTGATCTTTGCTGTTGGTTTCGGGCAGCTGGCGACGTCCGCGAGTGGCAGGCAGCTCAACGGTGTCTTGGTCATGACCTCTTCCGTTGGCGTGGCCGGGCCGTTGCACGGCGCGAACTCGTCCGTCCCCCAGTTGTATTCGTAGGCGACGTACACGTCGCCGGTAGTCAGATCAACCGCAGGATAGGCGCCCTCGTTCTCGCAGCCCCTGGGATCTGGACTTGCCACCGAGAAGTACGGCTTGGCAGTCAGGAAGTTCTTGCCGGTCGTCTTCAGCGGCGTGCCGTGCTTGCAGACAGGTGCTGCCGGGGTGCCGCCAGCAGGCCCGACACCACCTGAGGCGGTACCCAGATCGCATGTGCCCATCTCGACCCGGGTGCCGAAATTACCGGTGATCAGGAAGTCGGTGTAGGTCACGTAGAGCCGGCCGCGCGCAGGATCAATGGTGATGAAGTCCTTGTCGAGGAAACTGCAGAAGAGCTGGAACTTGTTCTTGCCTATCTTGAACTTCTGGCACTGGGTGCTGCTGCCGACAATGATCGGCTGGCCGCAACTCAGCGTCGCGCCGCGCCCGGAGCCGACTACCTTGCACGCGTCCAGGGCGACTCGCGACGGCCCGCTGCCAGTGGCCGAGTCAAACAGGCTCGAGAAGTAGAAGTAGGTGCTCCCGCCCACCTTGTAGGCTGCTACGCCCGGATCGCCCTCGTACACGTTCTTGTTGCACTGGCTGTTCGGCAGCCCGCCAAGGTCGGTAAACGTCTTCCCGCCGTTCGACGAGAACCCGAACCCGGTTAGCTCTTCCTTCGCCATTGCTGACGGGCAGGGCGCGAAGAACCCGGTGGCGTCATTCCAGTTCTCCACGACGTACGGCCCGGACGCTGCGATCGATGTCTCCGACTGGCCGTCCGCTTGCAGGCCCGAGGGGCTGACGTCCTCGGCGAAGCTAGCGGCATCGACGTTTGCCGGTGCTCCTGGTCCCTCGCGGACAAACGGCGATTTGCCATTTGAGGTGATCTTCACCTGCGGGCCGAAGCAGAATATGTTCGCGCCTGCCGATGCCTGGTAGCGCTTGCCGAGATACTTGCAGAACGGGTTGTGGGCCTTGGCTCCGGTGGTGCGCACGACGCCGGCGTGCGCGGCGTGCGCGGAGCTCGCGGCGTTGGCCGGAGCGAAGGCTCCGCCGGTTACCGCCAGCGCCATCAGCGGCACGATCGCGGTGCCAAGCCACAGTCTCCATCGCGTCCTTAACGGGACTATCCATTGCATCGTGGTGACCCCCTTCTGTCGTCCGGTCGCAGGCCAACAGCGGGCGGAAGACCTGCCAGCGTCGCCTGCCGCGGATGCAACGAATTCAGCCGATCACGTTTCCGCCGTTCTGACCAGCCTTTATCTCAATAGATGCTTTTTTGCCATGATCGGTTGCGTCTGAGCGGTAAAAGTCACTTGGGCCCGCGCTCTTGACGGTCTCCGATCACCGCCGCCCGGAGGCGAGGCAACTCGGAGGGGGCCGGGATCTGACCAGCCGCGGCGGAACTACGGTGCGAGACGTTCCGGTGATTGCTGTCTATCTGGACTGCGGACGTTCGTCGTGGTGGTGAAGGTAGCTCGTCAGGTTTGATCCTGACCGAACAACGTGACGCATCAGGGAGGAAGCGGCGATGACGACAGATGCCGCCTTGCTGCGGTCGCTGACCAGCCAGCGCAACCATGTGCTCGGAATTCTCGACGGTCTGACCGAGGAACAGCTCCGGCGGCCGTTGCTGCCCTCCGGCTGGAGTTGTCTCGGCATGGTGCAGCACCTGACCATCAGCGACGAGCGATTCTGGTTCCGCGGCATCGTCGCCGGTGAGCCCGCCTACGTCAGCACGACTGACGAGCAAGCTGAGGCTGCCTGGCGGGTCCCTGCGGACATGACCGCCGCTGCCGTCCTAGACGCGTATCAGCGGGAGATTGAACTCGCCGACGCGGTCATCGCGGCCACGCCGCTGAGCGAACCGCCCGCCATCTGGCCGGTCGAGATCTGGCCGAACTGGAGGCTGTCCGACTTCCGTGCAGTCATGCTGCACGTGATCACCGAAACGGCCTGCCACGCCGGTCACCTCGACGCAGCACGTGAACTGATCGACGGCCGCCAATGGATCGTTTGAAATTGCGGGACCTGGCTACGGCTCCGGCTGGGAGATCTGGAACGGCCACGCTTGTGGGTCGCGACGGCGCTGCTCGCGATACAAGTCGGCGGAGCCGCGCCGCAGGTCGAGGGTCTGCAGTTGCGAGCTGTCTCCGAACGCCGTGATCATCGCATTCGCGGGGTCCCGCACGGCGATGGCGAGGTAGCCGTGAAATGGCACTTCCAGGATTCGCTCGCCGACCCGGACGCTATCCACCTCAGCGCTCACTAGCATTGCCGCACTCAGCCATGCGGGCCGTCGCCGCGGTTCAAGGCCGTGCCCCACATCGGGACCGTGGTAGAGCCGGATGTGGCCTTCCGGGCAGGAGCGGCGGTGAGCCAGCGGATAGTCGGCCGGCGGCGGGCCGCCGGCCTGCCCGCAGTGCACCCACTCGCCGTCATGGCGCTCCAGCGTTGCCAGATACAGGTCCGGCTGCCACCCGGAATCCCGCTCAGACCAGCTCAGCAAGGCAGCCGCCGCGACGTCCCGATCGGTGTCGATGGCCAGCGCGATGACAGGGTCTCCGGCAGTTAGCTCGCGAGCGATAGGGCCTCGCAGACCCTGTGTCGCCAGCCGCCGGCAAGCAACCATCAGTTGCTCGTTGACTTCCTGCCAGTTCAGCTGCATCGCGCCAACTCTAGGTCTTTGTAGTCTGAGCCATGCTTTCGCGGTGCGCGGCAACGGAGAGGAACTGATCTTGCATGACCAGATACGTGATCGGCCCGGACGTCGCCATTCAGCTGGCGCACGACGACGTTGTGATTCGCGGCGACCATCAGATCCTGGCTCCGACGCTTCTGCGCTCGCAGGTGCTTTCGGTTCTATATCAGGCAGTACACCGCGGTGAGATGACGAAGAAGGATGCCGAGCGACGGCTCAATTACGTGCGCGGGCTGCGGATTCGACTGCTCGGAGACCGTGTCCTTCAAAGCGTCGCATGGAAGATCGCCGACCAGCTCGGGTGGCCGGACACGTTGGACGCCGAGTACCTCGCTTTGACCCAGCTCCAGGCCGACGCTTTTATCACGCTCGATCGGCAACTCGCCCGTGCCGTGGCGGATCTGGTTAGCGTCGCACCTCTCGACGCGCTGTCCTGATGGAAGCAGCTCTCATCCGGGAGAATCGCTACGGTAGTCCTATGACGAAGTTCGGCGTGCAGCTGCCCAATTTCTCGGGGTTCGACCCAGCCGACTTGTTCGACCACATCGCTGGCCTTGCGACGTCGGCCGAGCAAGCCGGGTTCGACTCGGTGTGGGTGATGGACCACTTCTTCCAACTGCCGCCGCTGGGCGGGCCGGATCAGCCGATGCTGGAGGCCTATACCCTGCTGGGGGCGATTGCCGCCCGCACTGAGCGAGTGCAGCTCGGCACGCTTGTCACTGGAGTGACCTACCGCAACCCTGGCATCCTGGCGAAGATCGTCACGACGCTAGATGTCATCTCGCGGGGCAGGGCGATCCTCGGGATCGGAGGCGCCTGGTACGACGTCGAGCACCGCGGCCTCGGTATCGACTATCCCAGCGACCGGGTGCGCCTGGACATGCTGGAAGAGGCGGTTCAGGTCTGCCGGGCCATGTTCACCGGCGACGATGTCAGCTTCACCGGTAGCCATTACCGGCTGGATCACGCCCGTAACCAGCCCCGGCCTGTGCAGGCCGGCGGCCCGAAGATCATGATCGGCGGTGGCGGCGAAAAGCGGACGCTCCGGCTGGTGGCCCGCTACGCGGATAAGTGCAATGTAACCGGCGACGTCAGCACGCTGGCCCGCAAGATCGGGGCGCTGCATCGGCACTGCGCCGAGGTCGGCCGGGACCCTGCTGAGGTCGACGTGACGTGGATGACCCCGCTGATCCTGACCACCTCCGACCAGAACACGGCCGAGGTGCGCCAGATGCTGGCGGCGGCAGCCTCTGCCGAGGAGATGGCCGGATTCACCGTCGGCCAGCCGCACGAGATCCCAGGCCTCGTCGCAGGTCACATCGAGGCCGGCGCCGACGAAGTGATCTTCAGCTTCGCGTTCGCCGACACCGCGGGCATCGCTGCGGTCGGTGAGGCATTCGGGCTAGGCCGTCAATAACGTCCCGCTAGTAATGTGAGATAAGGCGACGGCGGAATGCGAGACTGCCGCTGATGGACGACACCTATCCGCAGGACGTGGTGGCACGCGAGCCGGCGCCGCCATATGCGGCTGAGGGCGCGTTCGCGCTGTGGCACTACAGCGAGGATCCTGACCTGGGGCGGTTCCAGCCGCGCGTGGCGGTCACTGATCCTGCCGCACCGCCGCTGGTATGGGCGGTCGATACGCGCCACGCACCGATGTTCTGGTTCCCCAGGGACTGCCCCCGAGGCTGCATCTGGCCGGCGTTGACTACCACACCGGCAGACCGCGAGCTGTTCTTCGGCCACAGCGCCGCGAAGCGGATCCACGTAATCGAGGCCGACTGGCTGGGGCGTATGCAGGACTGCCGGCTGTATGCATACCGGCTGCCCGCCGAAGCGTTCCGGCCACACCAGGTCGGCGGCTACTGGGTGTCTGACCAGCCGGCAGAGGCCATCGAGAAAGTGGTCTTCGATGATCTGCTCGGCAGGCACGCCCGTGCCCGGATCGAGCTTCGGATCACCCCGTCCATCTGGCCGTTCTGGCGGCGGGTCACGGCATCGACCGTCGAGTTCAGCGGTTCCAGGTTGTCCAACGCCGCCCAGCACCATGACCGGCTCGGCTAGCTGCGCAGGCCGACGGTGAGTGCGGTTCGGTCATCCACTCGCAGCGGGCGCATCCGCCGCTTCCGGAGCGGTCCGGACGAACTTGCTCATTCTCCGCGCAGCCGCTCAGAACTGTCGCGGCCGATAAATGTCAGATCGGTGTTCGATGGCTATAACGGTGACTTGGCGATCGCGGTCATCGATCCGGTAGATCAAGCGATAGTCGCCCCGCCGGGCGCTGTGTAAGCCTTCGAGGCGCAACTTGAGCGGCTTGCCGACCCGATGCGGATTCGCAGAAACTGAGGCATATAGGAACTCGACGACTGCCGTCGCGGCTTTCTCAGGGATCCTGGTCAGCGCCCGACGCGATGCGGCGGTCCAGGCGATCGCGTACCCTGTTCCGGTCACTGGCCGGAGATGAGCCGCAGGGCTTCTTCCTTGCTCAGCACTTCCGCGTTGGTGTTGCCTAGTTCAGTCAGGCTCTCGCGGATATCGCCGAGAAGCGCGGCGTTGTCCATGATGTCGAGCGTCTCCTCAAGCGACTCCAGGTCCTCGACACTGATGACCACCGCAGCAGGATGGCCGTGTTTGGTGATCACGACCCGGCCGTGCTCGCGTTCCACCCGATCCACGACCTCCGACAGGCGGTTCTTGACGTCGGCCAGGGACATCTGTTCTGTGACTGACATGGCTAGAAGTATAGCCACTTTCTGGCCAGCTTGCCGGCCGCAAAGGGCATCCGCGCATCAGCGCCCCTTGGCGCCTTGCCAAGCCGGGTGACTCGGAGGTTGGCTTAGACCGCGCCGCAGCAAACGGGCTAGCTACGGCGATAGGTCACGCTCAACAACCTCACTGGCTACTTGGCCTTACGGTCGGACCAGCCGCCGCGGCATTAGCGCGCCGATGAACCAGAAGAGCGGTATAAACAGGCCCACTATGAACATGATCCAGTGGCCTTTCCGCAGGGACACTAGGCCTAGCGTGATCAGAAGCACGAAGTAGATAATCCCGAAGATCCAGCCCATAAAGCCATCCTCCGTTTGCCTCGGCGGCAGCCACATTGGTGCTCGCATACAACCAGCGTGAGGCGCCCGCGTCGGCTTGACGTGAGGTTCAGCGCTGTCCTAACCATGCGTTCTTCGGTGGCGAGGGGCATCACCCGCCGGAGGTGATGTGAGCCACCCTTCAATCGCTGCCATAGTGGTAGCGGGCCTTGAGAATTTTCACTTCCTTGTCGTCGGCCCGGTACACGAGGCGATGCTCGTCATCGATCCTGCGGGACCAGTAACCGGACAGGTCGCCCTTGAGCGGCTCAGGCTTCCCGATACCGGTGAAGGGGTCACGCTGGATCTCGCCGATCAATCGCATGATCCGCTTGGCCATCCTCCGATCCGCGCCGAGCCAGAATAAGAAGTCCTCCCACGCGTCAGGGTCGAAGTGAATGCTCCTCACACCTCACCCGCCAGGGCCTCCAGTTCTTCCATGCTCTTCGAGATGACTGGTCGGCTGTCCTTGTCCCGAGCGATCGCCGCCATCAGGCGGCGGGCGTTGGCCGGGGAACGCAACAGGTAGATAGTCTCCTGCCAGGAGTCGTAGTCCTCGGCCGACATCAGCACGACGTCTCCGCTCCTCGAGGTGATACGCACTGGGGCATGGTCATCGTTGACCTGCTGGATGAGGGGAAACAGGCGCGAGCGAGCCTCGCTGGCGCTGATGGCCATGGTTCATTCACTCCCTTAAAAGTGGTACGGCTTTATCGTACCACGCATGTACCAGGATCTGAACAAACAGCATCCAGCTGCCGAGTGGCGGAACCTGGCTTCCCGGCATCTCACCGCCTGAGCATCCGGTGGCAACTAACATGAGGCGCCATGCGACAGATGGGTGGTTTCGGAACCTTGACCGCAGTGCTCATGTGTATCTGCGGCCTGATCGGGTCGATGCTCGTGAGCCACGCCCTGGCTACGGCGACGACCGCCCGGCAGCTGGCCTCAGTCGCGGTGCCGAACTTCGGCAACCCCAACGGGCACGTGCGGGTTCCGGTGGCCGGCCGCGCTGTCAACACCAGTCACCCGAACCATGTGATCGGACGCGGCACTCCGGCCGGCTGCACGTCCGGCGCCGTAGTCCGGGCCGTCGCCGAGGGCGGCATTATCACCTTCAACTGCGGCCCGAAGCCGGTCACGATCGTGATGACGCGAACCGCCTCAGTGATCAAGACCCGGCACCGGGTGGTGCTCGATGGTGGCGGCAAGATCACCTTGAGCGGGGGCGGCAAGCGCCGGATCCTGTACATGGACACCTGTGCCGGGAAGTGGTCAACCGACGACTGCGTCAACCAGCCGTATCCGAAGCTGGTGGTGCAGAACATCACGTTCGAGGACGGGTACAGCCGTACGCACCAGGCGACTTGTACGGCGAACGTGCCAGCATGCTGGTACGGCGGCGTGGACGGTGGCGGCGCGATCTACGCCGAAGGCGGCCAGTTCAAGGCGGTCAACTCGCGGTTCGTCGGCAACCGCTGCTACAGGTACGGACCTGATCTCGGCGGGGGCGCGATCCGTGCCCTGGCTCAGTACAAGAACCGTCCTGTCTACATCACCTACGACACTTTCGCCGGCGGCCGCTGCTCAAACGGCGCGGCGCTGAGCAGCATCAGCGTCCAGTGGGACGTCTATAACAGCGTCTTCATGCGCAACAAGGCAATCGGCTGGGGCGCGAACCCGGCGAAGTCCGGCACCCCTGGCGGCGGCAGCGGGGGCGCCATCTACAACGATGGCACTGACTACAAAACGCTGATCGCCGGCACCGTGATGCGCAACAACACGGCCAGAGAGGGCGGCGGTGCCATCTTCTACGTCGTCGACACCGGCTGGGGCACGCTGACGCTCCTGGACTCCCACCTGCACCACAACCCGAGCGGCGTGTTCCAGACTGCACCGGGCGTGTACGACAACATCGACGGCCATGACGGCCCGCCGGTGATGATCAACTCAACCGACAACTGAAGCCGCCCCTTAGCGTGCTCACTTGTGAGCGAGGATTCTTCGTTCCCTCGGGCAGGCGGGGGGAGCGAGCGAAGAGTCACGTCGACTCGGTTGTTAGAATATGCGAAAATGAGAAAATCCTCATCTCAAGAGTTCCAGGACGATGTTATGACCAGTGAGACCGCAGTCACCACTGCGCGGGTCCGCGGCCGCGGCCAGCTCACCCTGCCGTCCGAAGTCCGCGAGGCACTGCGGGTAGGCGAGGGCGACGAGGTGGAGTTCACCCGCCATGAGGATGGCACGGTGACGGTGCGCGGCCTCAAGACGATCCCGGCCGACCAGGCCTGGTTCTGGTCGCCGGACTGGCAAGCAGGCGAGCGGGAAGCTGACGAGGAGATCGCGAGCGGCGACTTGTCGCCGGTCTATGCCAGCGCCGAGGAGATGTTCGCTGACCTGGACAAGCGAGACTAGCGGACCAGCCGGGTGCCGACCTTCCAGGTAACCCCGCGGTTCGATCGTGACTGGAAACAGCTGACAGCTGATTCGGCGGCGCGCTTCCGGCGCGTCATCACGGAGCAGTTTGTGCCTGACCTAGCGCACGGCGCTTTTCGGGCGAGCCTGCGCGTCAAGGGCGTGCAAGCCGCCGTGGGCGTCTTCGAGATGACCTGGGCCGCCGACGGGCGCGCCACATTCTCTTATAGTCGGCAGCAGCGGCCCGGAGAGCCACATGTCGTTTGGCGCAGGATCGGCACTCACGAAATCTTCCGCAACCCTTAACCTGCGTTGGCGTGTGCACCGGGCTCCGCCAAAAGGCGTCTATAAGCCGTCGTCTTGCTGAAGAGGGGACCAATGAGGACGCCGGCGGTAGTACTGCATCCGGGCCGACATCGCGGCGATGCTCGTCGGCGTTAGGCGGCATCTATGAGCCTCGTCGCTGCTCAAGTCGATCAACGGCACGTTCACCCCTAACCCGACCGGTGCTCTCGGATGGACGGGAATGGTGACAGCCACCTTCAAGAGCCCCGGCTACACGTTCCCGGTAGCCACACTCGGTTCCGGCGGCGGCACGACGTTGGCGATCGGTCCCAACGGCGGCAACAAGGCCACCCGGAGTATCGCCTTCGGCGGGTAGGCAGCGTCCCGGGGACACGCTTCTGGAACCCAGCTGCCACGTCGACCTATGGCGCCGACAGCCACTTGACGGCAGCCACTTGACGAGCGCCAGATCCGCCCGTGCCATTAACGACGATGGAAAGCCGATCTTGCGCCAATTGATCCGTGGCGTTACATTGCTACCTACTGCGGTCGGTGGTACTTGCGGCACCTGGCTTAGGAAGAGAGCTTCTGGTGATCGTCGACGCTTACTCGCACGTCTGTCCGGAACGGTTCCTCGACGCCATCGAGGAGCTGCACCCGACCGCGGAAGCGGCTGCATTACGCAAGAACAGCTATCTATTCGACGCCGACCGGCGCCTCGAGTACATGGACCGGATCGGCGTCGATCAGCAGGTGCTGACGCTGGTGCGGCCGCCGATGTGGCTTGGGATGCCGCGTCCGGTCATCCACGAACTGACCCGGGTAGCAAACGACAGCATCGCCGAACTGGCGGCCGGCCATCCGGACCGGTTCATCGCCGTCGGCGTGCTGCCGGTCGTCGACGACGAGATGATGGCGGAGTTCGGCCGCGTGCGGACCGAGCTTGGCGTGCGCGGCGTGCTGATCTTCTCCAACATCGAGGAACTGCCGCTGGACCACGCGTCGATGTGGCCGCTGTATGCCGAGGCAGCGGCCCATGACGTGCCGATCTGGATCCACCCGCAGCACGGGCACTCCTACCCGTGGCTGAAGCAGGATCTGCTGGACCGGCTCTTCGGCTGGCCTTTCGAGACCACCTTGGCAATGTCCCGGCTGGTCTTCGGCGGCGTGCTGCAGCGCTACCCGGACCTGAAGTTCGTCACCCATCACCTTGGCGGGATGGTGCCCTACTACGCCAGCCGGGCTGACGCCATGAGCCAGGAGATCGCACGGTACCGGGAGGCGTCGCTCACCGAGGCGTCCGAGCCGCTGGCGGCGCGGCCCTCCGAATACTTCCGGAAGTTCTACAACGACTCGATGGTCAACGGCTCTGCCGCGGCGATGCGGTGCGGTCTGGAGTTCTTCGGCGCCGAGCGGGTCATGTACGGCACCGACTTTCCGATGGGCCCGCACGACGGAGAGGAATGGCCTGTGGAAGTGCTCGATACGATCCGCTCCCTCGGTCTGGGGGAGGAGGACCTGAACAACCTGCTCGGGGAAAACCTTCGCCACCTCATGCGGCTGTGAATGCCGCGCCATCAGGCATGAGCCCCCAGTGGAAGCATGCCGCCCGGCCGGCTCGAGCGGCCGCACCCAAAGCCAGTCGCCGGAGCAGGCGACACCGAAGGGGTGGGCCCCTATGAAGTCACGAACATCCCGTTCACCTTTCGTCCGTTCAGCGGGAACGGCAGCGACACTGCTGGCAGTTTCCGGCGCGGCTTTACTGCTGGCCGCCTGTGGCAGCAGTGGCAGCGGCGGATCCGGCACTAGCACCGCGCCCATCAACGTCGGCGTCATCGGGCCGATGACCGGGCCGGCGGCCGAGATTGGCAATCTGATGTCCGGCGCGTGCTACGCGGCCCAGCTTGACGTCAACAAGGCTGGCGGCGTGATGAGCCGGAAGATCAGCTGCAACCTGATCGACGACACCGGCGACCCGGCCGACGCGGTGACCAACGTCAGCAAGGCGCTGGCGACGACCAGCAACCTGGACATGGCCGTGGGGCTGGAATCGAACACGGCCGCCACCACCATCCCACTGGTCAACAGCGCGAAGATCCCGATGGTCTCGACCAACGGCCTGGTCGCATACGACAGCACGCACGACACCTACTTCTGGCGGATGACGCCGTCCGACGACCAGAACGGCGCTGCCTTCGTCGCCTGGGCTAACCAGAAGGGTTTCAAGCGTTACGCCGTGGTATTCCAGAACAACATCGGAGCACAGGGGAACGAGCCCGGCGTACTCGCCGCGGTCAAGAGCATCGGCGGCACGATGACGACGAACATCACCATCCCTGGCGACGCGTCGTCGTACTCGAGCGTCGTCGCCCGGGTTCTGGCCGGCAAGCCGCAGGTGCTCATCATGGCCGGCGACCCGCAAACCTCGGCGACGTTCCTGTCGGAGTACCGCCAGCTCAATAACGGGACCGCGCCGCCCGTGATCACCTCAACGGACTCGATCACGCCCGCCTACTTCAGCGCGATCAAGAAGGTCATGGGCACCACGTACATGACCAAGGACATGTATTTCATCGGCGGCTACGTGAGCCAGACGAGCCCGGCTTTCACCGTCTACAAGACCGCAGTCGACAGCGCGTCGCAGATCAAGGACCCCGCCACCATCCTCGGGGTCGGCGTGATCGCCTCGATCTACGACGGCATCAACCTTATGGCGCTGGCCATGCAGGAAGCCCACAGCACTAGCGGCGCGACATACAACGCCGACATCGCCAAGATCGCGACCGGCACCCCCGGCGCGACGGTCGTCGATTCCTACGCTGCCGGACTGGCCGCGCTGAAGGCTGGCAAGCAGATCCACTACGAGGGGGTCGGCGGCGCGATTCACTTCAACGCCACCCACAACTCGCCCGGCAACTTCGCCGCCTCGGGCTTCCAGGCGAACGGGAACCCGGTCGTGCTCGGCGTGATCCTCGGCACCACCGTGCAGAAGCTGCTGTCGTGAGCAAGCACCGGAACCGGCCGCCTCGGCAGGCCCTGCGGGCGATGCAGGACCGCCCGTGAGCATTCTTGTTGAGGCGGTCGGCTTCGGTGTCGCCAGCGGAGCGGTGATAGCGCTCGGCGCAGTTGGCTTCACCGTGCAGTTCGGGATCAGCAACGTGCTGAACATCACCTACGGCGCGCTGATGACCCTGGCCGCTTACATCGGCTACGCCCTGCTTTCCGCGGGGGCCGGGATCTGGTATGCGCTGGCGATCACGGCCGTAGCCATCGCGCTAGGGTCGGTGCTGTTCAACCGGGCGCTGCTGGCGCCGCTGCTGCGGCGCGGCACCGGGTTCGTCGGCGTGGTCATCGTCACGGTGGCCGCCGGGATCATCGTTGAGTACTGCATCGTCGCGATCGCCGGACCTGACACCTACTCCTACGGCCAGCAGTCCGGCAGCACGGTCCGGGTGGCTGGCCTGGTGCTGACCACCTCACAGGTGATCATTATCGCGCTCGCGGCCGCTGCGATGTTCGCGCTGCACCTGCTTCTCACCCGCACGCAGCTGGGCCGGGCGATGCGGGCCACGGCGTCGAACCCGACGGTGGCCCGCAGTTGCGGCATCAGGACCAGCCGGGTCGTCGACCTCTCCTGGCTGGTCTCCGGGGCGTTGTGCGGCGCGGCCGGGGTCGCGCTGGCGATCAACACGGTCACGTTCGACTTCACGCTAGGCCCGACCTTCCTCATCTACATGATCGCCGCGGCCGTGCTCGGCGGCATCGGCCAGCCGTACGGCGCGATGCTCGGCGGCCTGGTCGTCGGCATCGTGAGCCAGGTGGCGTCGGCCTATTCCAATCCCGCTTACCAGGACGTGTACGCGTTCCTGATCCTGATCCTGATGCTGCTGATACGCCCCAGTGGCCTGCTGACCGCCGGCACCGCGAGTACCAGGCGGCTGGCCGGCTGAGTCAGCCGGCGCCCCGGCCGCCAGCCAGCCCGGCTACCGCCGGACCCGGACGCACGACAGGAAGGAGGTCCCGCCATCGGCCCCGTCGCCTATTACGTCGTCGTCATGCTCGTGTACCTGGGCACGGACTTGCTCGCAGCGTGGGGACTCAACCTGGAGTTTGGCGTCGCCGGAGTAGCCAACTTCGCCTATATCGTGCTGGTCGCGGCCGGCGCGTACTTCTACGCCGCATTTACCCTCGGCTCTCCGGCGGCGCTGGGCAATTTCCAGATGTACATCCTCGGCCTGAAGCTGCCGATCGTGGTCGCGGTCATACTCGCCGCGCTGGCCAGCGGCGTTCTGGGCGGCATCATCGGCATCACCGGGCTTAAGCGGCTGCGGGCCGATTACCAGGCCATGGTCATGCTGGTGATCTCCATCCTGGCGACGACGGTGATCGGAGCCGACACCGGCCTCTTCAACGGCGACGCCGGGCTCGCCCTGATCCCCAACCCGCTGGCGTCGGTCAACTCCTCCAGCCGTGGCTGGTACTACGTCGGGCTCGTTGCCATCGTCTGCGTGCTCGGCTACCTCGGGCTGCGGCGGTTCACCACCGGCCCGATGGGCCGGGTCCTGCGCGCCGTCCGCGAGGACGAGGATGCCGCCATCGCCGTCGGCAAGAGCGTGGTAAAACTGCGGCTCGCGGTCCAGGTGGTCGGCGGCGTCTTCGCAGGGCTGAGCGGGGCACTGCTAGCCGGCTTCATCGGCGGCTGGTCGCCCCAGTCGTGGCTGTACGTGGAGACGCTCGCGCTGCTCACCGCGATCATCATTGGCGGGCTCGGTAACGACGCCGGCGTGCTGGTCGGCACGGTCATTGTCCCGGTGCTGATCCTGCAGGGCGTCCAGTTCCTGCCGCAGATCAAGAGCGCGCCAGAACTGACCTCCGACCTGGGCTGGATCGTCCTCGGGCTGCTGACAATCGCCTTTGTGTTCACTAGGCCGCAGGGCCTGATCCCGGAGCGGCGGCCGCGCTATGACGACGGCCGCGTGCAGCCCGGCGGACTCATCGGATCGCTGACGCGCATCCGCGCGCGGCCGCCCGCGAGCCAAGCGGCCGCCGGGCCTGCTGCCGTGGTCGCTGACGCCGGTGCAGCCGAGCCGTCCGTGCTGGCCGAGCCGACCGCACTGCTGAGCGCTGTCGCCATGTTCCTCCCATCGCCCACGCAGGCGCGGCAGGCCGCGACGGCGAACGGTGACGGCGCGTCCATCCTCTCGGTCACCGGTCTTGTCAAGCGCTACGGCGGACTGCACGCGGTGGACGGAGCCACTTTCGTCGTCGATACCGGCCGCATCACCGGCCTGATCGGGCCGAACGGCGCCGGCAAATCGACGGCGCTGGGCATCATCAGCGGCTTCCTGCGGGCCGACGCAGGCCAGATCCTCCTCGGCGGCCGCGATATCGGCCGGCTGTCCGCCCATCAGCGAGCCCGGCTGGGGATCGTGCGGACCTTCCAGATGCCCCGGGAGTTCCGCGCGCTGACCACACTGGAGAACCTGGTCGTCGCCGTTCCGCGCCAGCGTGGCGAGTCAGCTGTCGGAGTAGTGCTAGGCCCGCGCTCGTGGCGTGCGCAGGAGCAGTCCCTCGTCGAGCGCGCGAGCCTGCTGCTTGACCTGTTCGGGATGGCGGACAAGCGCAACATGCCGGCCGGGCAGCTCAGCGGCGGCCAGAAGCGGATGCTGGAGGTAATGCGCGCGCTCATGGTCGGGCCGAGGCTGCTGCTGCTCGACGAGCCGATGGCCGGGCTCGCCCCGGCGCTCGCCGACCGGCTCGAGACGGCCTGCAGGCAGCTGGCCGACCGCGGCCTGTCCATCCTGCTGGTGGAGCACGAACTGCGGGCAGTCGAGCGGCTCTGCGAGCGGGTCATCGTGATGGCCCAGGGCAAGGTCATCTCCGAAGGCCGCATGGCCGAGCTGCGGACCCGCAAGGAAGTGCAGGACGCCTATGTCGTCGGCTGACGCCGTGCCCGTGCCGGCGATCTCCGCGCAACGGCTGTCCGCCGGGTACGCCGACGTCCCGGTGATCCACGACGTCACCGTGACGGTCGCCGCGGGCCAGCTGGTGGCGGTCGTCGGGCCGAACGGCGCCGGGAAGAGCACGCTGCTCAAGGCCATGCTCGGGATCGTCAGGGTCATGAGCGGTCAGGTGTTCGCGGACGGCCGGGACATTACCGGCAGGCCGCTCGAGCAGCTCGCCCGGTCTGGCATCGGCTACGTGCCGCAGGTCGACGACGTTTTCGACGCGCTGCGCGTGCATGAGAACCTCCGCATGGGCGGCTACCTGCTGGCCAAGGACGCGCGCGCGAAGCGGATGGACGAGGTGGTCGACATCTTCCCGGCGCTGCGCAACGCGGCTGAACCGCTATGTCGGCACCCTCAGCGGCGGCGAGCGGAAGATGACCGCTATCGCCCGGGCGCTGATGCTGTCACCCAGGGTGCTCCTGCTCGACGAGCCGACCGCCGGGTTGTCTCCCGCGCTCACCGACACGGTCCTCGGGGAGCAGGTCCGTACCCTTGCCGACCACGGCCACGCGGTCTTGCTCGTCGAGCAGCGTGCGCAGGCCGCGCTCAAGCTCGCTGACTTCGCCTGCGTGCTAGTGCAGGGGAGGGTTGCGATGTCCGCGCCAGCGGCCGAAGTACTGGCCAACCCGGAAATGGCCGAGATCTTCCTCGGTGGCCGGGCCGGGCCAGCAAGCCCGGAGCCGGCAATCACCGCGCAAGCCCCGGTGGCGGACCAGTGAACGGAGCGGAGCTGTTCGCCGGCGTGCTGGCTCAGGCCGGCGTCGACACCGTGTTCGGCCTGCCGGGCTCGACCGAGGCGGCGCTGCTGGAGGCGTTCCGCGACAGCGGCGAGCTGCGCTACGTGCTCGGCCTGCATGAGGGAGCGGTCGTCTCAATGGCAGACGGCTATGCCCGGGTGACCGGCCGGCCGGGCGTCGTCGGCTTGCATACCACGGTCGGCACCCTGAACGGCGCAAGCCAGATCTACAACGCCTTCCGTGACCGCTCGCCGGTCGTGGTCACGGCCGGCCACAAGGACCGCACCGTGCTCAGCGAGGACGGGTTCTGCGCCCATCCGCACCTGCCCGACGCCGTCCGGCCGTTCACCAAGTGGGCACACCAGACGCTCAGCGGTGCCCAGCTAGGCGGCGACTTGTGGCGCGCGCTGCACGTGGCCATGACCCCGCCAGTCGGCCCGACCTACCTCGCGGTGCCCGAGGACTTCCTGCGGGGCGCGGTGCCGGATGACGCCAAGCCGGCGCCGCTAGGCAACGCGGCCTTGTGGGGTGCAGCGAGGACGGTGCCGGACCCGGCCAGCGCCGCGGCGGCAGCAGCGGCGCTGGCGGCGTCCCGCTGGCCCGTCCTGGTTGTCGGCAGCCAGGCTCGCGGCTGCGTCGGCGAGCTGAGAGCCCTTGCCGACATGCTGGCCGCGCCGTTGATATTCACCGAGTTCTCCGACCTGGCCGACGTTCCCTTCCCGACAGGCGATCACCGTTACTTCGGGCTCTACGGCGAGGAACCGGATGTCCTGGAAGGCTGCGACCTGGTGTTTGCGGTCGGCGCCCGGATGTTCTACCCGTTCTCCGCTGGACGGCATCCCCGGCTGCCGGACGGCGCGCGGCTGCTGCACCTGTACCCGGACGCCGCACAGGTCGGCCTGCTGCTGCCGACCGACGTCGGCATTGTCGCCGACCCGCAGTCTTCGCTGCGCGCGGTGATCGGCGCGCTGCGCGACCAGCTGGACCCGGAAGTCTCCGCTGCCAGGGACCTGCAGCTCGCTGTGCTGCGGGCCGGGCGGGACGCAGCACGGCAGCGGGACCGCGACGCCGGCGGCATTGCCCCGATGTCGCCTGAAGGTGCCGCCGCCGCGCTGAACCAGGTGCTGCCGCCGGACGCGATCGTTGTCGACGAAGGGGTCCGGTCGTCTACCCGGCTGCTGCGCCACCTGGATCTGCGCGACAGCCAGCTCATGCTGCGCAGTTCCGGCGGCGCCCTCGGCTGGGGAGTTCCGGCTGCGGTTGGCGCCTGCCTCGGTCAGCCAGGTCGGCCGGTGGTCGCGTTGGTCGGCGACGGCAGCTACCAGTTCTCGGTGCAGGCCCTTTGGACCGCGGTACAGCAGGGCGCGCACCTTGTGGTCGTCGTCCTGGACAACGGCGGCTACCTGGCGGTCAAGCGAGCGATCGAGGGCTACCTCGGCGTGCCGGAAGACACCCGGCTGCACCCTGGGACAAGGCTGCCGGGTATCGACCACGCCGGCGTCGCCCGCGGCTACGGCGCCATGGCGGTCCGGGCCGAAGATCCTGGTGAGCTAGCAGCGGCGGTGAAGCAGGCCGTTGACGCGCCGGGCACTCACGTCATCGTCGCCAGCATCGCGGAGGTCCGGCCATGAAGCCTGTGGAACACGGAGGTCCCGATGTTCGGACGTGACTGGGCAACGTCGCCGCGGCAGTACTCGGTGACGGTGGAGCGCGACGTCCAGATCCCGATGCCAGACGGCACGCTGCTGGCCGGCGACATCTTCCGGCCCGATACCGGTGAGGAGGTCCCCGTCATCGCGGGCTTCCATCCGTACAACAACGAATTCCAGGCCCAGCCGATGATGCCAACCGGGTTCAGCGTGCAGCGCGGCTGGCTGGAATCCGGTGACCCGTACTTCTTCGCGCGCCGCGGCTACGCCCACGCGGTGGTCAACGTCCGCGGGACCGGCAAGTCGGGCGGCCTGTTTCAGGCCATGGGCCCGCTCGAAGGGCAGGATGTAGCGAACGCGGTGGAATGGCTGGCCGCCCGTCCGTGGTGCAGTGGCCGGGTCGGGTTGTTCGGCATCTCCTACTTCGCCTGGCTGCACATCCAGGCCGCGATGCTGGCGCCGCCATCGCTGGCGGCTATCTTCGCCCCGTTCGGTGCCACCGACTTCTACCGTGACTTCCTGTACCACGGCGGCATCTTCTCCTGGCGGTTCCT
This sequence comes from uncultured Actinomycetota bacterium, assembly GCA_963787665.1. GTDB lineage: Bacteria > Actinomycetota > Actinomycetes > Streptosporangiales > Streptosporangiaceae > JAJYUU01. The sequence goes on along the minus strand of CAWBDZ010000007.1, from coordinate 1,304,711 downwards.
GGCGCACTGGAAGGACAAGCTCGACGGGCTGCGGTACGAGAGCTGGTACCGGAACCGGCACGGCGATGACGCCTACGCCGAGGCGGTCCGCGCCGCCATGGCGGACGAGGAAATCGCTGCCGTTCCGGCGATAGTGGCCTGCCTGGCAAACCCCCACGGCGCGAACGCGTTCGTTACCGACATGGTGCTGGCCCACACGGACGGGGAATTCTTCGGCGAGCGCCGGGTCGACTATCAGCGAACCGACGTGCCCGGGTACTTCGGCGCCTGCTGGGGCCTGCACGGCCTGCACCTCCCGGCCGCTTTCCGCAGCTTCACCGCCTGGCGGGGTCCGAAGAAGCTGGTGGTAGGCCCGCCGCTGTACCTTGACCGGCCGTTCCATCAGATGCATGGCGAGGCGCTCCGCTGGTTCGACCACTGGCTGAAGGGCAACGACACCGGCTTCATGGACGAGCCGCCGGTCCGGCTGTTCGTCCCCGGCACCGGCGACTGGGTGTCCGGACCCGACTGGCCGCTGCCGGGAACCCGCTGGACCGAGTTCTACTTGCATCAGGGCGGTCTGCTTAGCGAGCACGACACGTTCGCCTGGGACCGGGCGACGTCTTTCGAGGACTCCCCGTTCGGTCACGGTGAGGCGATCTTCCGGACGCCGCCACTGGTCGAGACCACCGAAATCATCGGGCCGATGGCACTGCGGCTCTACGCTGCCACTACCGATACCGACGCGCTGTTCTTCGTCACGGTCTTCGCCGAGGATGCCGACGGAACCGCCGATGAGCTGACCCGCGGCTGGCTGCGCGCATCCCAGAGTGCGCTCGACCCGGACCGGTCCGCGCCGTCGGTGCCCTACCACCGCCACGACCGCCGCGAACCGGTTCCGGCCGGCGAGCCGCGCCTGTACGAGATCCCGGTGGTGGCCGCTGCCTGCAGGCTGCGGCCCGGCCAGCGGCTCCGGCTCCGCATCAGGGCAGCCGACGAGGACGAGGCACCCGCTGACATGGTCCGCGGCACCGCGGTGGGGCACGTCGCCCGGCAGAACGCGGCCATCCTCACCATCCACCACGACGAGGCGCATCCGTCTGTCCTGCTGGTCCCTGTTACCAGCGGAAACGTGCTCGGCACTTTCATCTCCGGCGGAGAGCTGGCCACAACTAGCCAGACGGTGCCGGCCGCGAAGATCGCCCGGCAGAAAGCGGTGTCCGGATGACCGGCGATCAGGCCCCCAGCTGGGCGCCGGAAGGGCTGCGCTGGACGGGCCTGCCCGAGCGCCGGGTGGAGGACGAGCGGCTGCTGACAGGCGCGGGACGGTATGTCGACGACATCGCGCTGCCCGGGATGCTGCACCTGGTCGCGGTGCGCAGTCCGCTGCCGCACGCCCGCGTGCTGGGCGTGGACACCGGTGCCGCCCGCACCGCGCCCGGGGTCCGGGCAGTGGTGGCGCTGGCCGATATTCAGCCAGTCGGCAGCATGCCGATCATGACCGACAACGGCGCGCAGGCCGCCAGCGTGCCGGTTCCGGTGCTGGCCGGAGACCGGGTCCGGTTCGTCGGAGAGCCGGTAGCCGCGGTCATCGCCGACAGCCGCGCGGCCGCCATGGACGCGGCCGAGCTTGTCGACATTGACTACGCCGAACTGCCAGCCGTGATTGATCCCGTCCAGGCCCTGGAAGGGAACGGGGTCGTCGTCCACGACTCGGTGCCCGACAACGTGATTGTCCGCTGGAGGCAAGGAACCGGAGATGTGGCCGGTGTCTTCGGCCGTGCGGCTGTCATAGTGCGAGGTCAGCTGGAGCTGCCGCGGCTGGCTGCCGCTCCGATCGAGCCACGTTGCGCTGTTGCCGCCTATGACACCGAGGCTGACCTGCTGACGGTGTATGCGTCGGCGCAGGACGCGAACCGGCCTCGGCTGCAGCTCGCCGCGGTGCTGCGCCGCCAGCCGGAGTCGATCCGGGTCATTGTCGGCGAGGTTGGCGGGTCGTTCGGCAGCAAGAGCTTCCTCGCGCCCGAGGCGTTCGTGGCGGCGGCCATGGCCATCCGGCTGGGAGTCCCGGTGAAGTGGGTCGAGTCCCGGTCGGAGAACTTCCTGGCCGCTTACCAGGGGCGGGGTCAGCGGGCCGACTGCGAGCTGGCGGTCGACTCAGCCGGCCGGTTCCTGGCCATGCGCGCGCGGGTGGTCGCCGACGTCGGCGCATACCTGTACCCGGCGAGCACAGTCCCGCCGGTGCTGGCCGGGTCCCTGATCACTGGCGTGTACGACATCCCGGTGGCAGAGGTCGAGGTGCTCGGCGTGGCCACGAACAAGGTGCCGACAGGCCCGTACCGAGGCGCTGGCCGCCCCGAAGGCGCGTACTTCGCCGAGCGGATGGCCGACCTTGCCGCCGCCGAGCTGGGCCTGGACCGGGCCGAGATCAGGCGGCGGAACCTGATCCCGGCTGCGGCACACCCGTACCGCACCGCGCTCGGCACCACGATCGACTCCGGCGACTTCCCCGGCCTGCTGCGCCGGGCTGGCGAACTGCTCGGCTACGACGCCGTCGTCGCTGAGCAGCGAGCGGCCCGCGATAGGGGCGAAGTCTGCGGCGCCGGGCTCGCGGTGTTCCTTGAGCCTGCCGGGCTCGGCTTCGTCGAGAGCGCCGCCCTGAAGGTGCGGGCCGATGGCGTCGTAGTCGCCCAAGTGGGCACCTCCGCGCACGGCCAGGGGCACAAGACTGCGTTCGCCCAGCTGCTTGCCGACGCCCTCGGACTCGACCCGCCTGCGGTCGACATCCGGTTCGGCGATACAGCCGAGGCGCCCGCTGGCGTCGGTACGTTCGCTAGCCGCTCGGCGATCGTCGGCGGGTCCGCCCTGGTGCAGGCCGCGGCCGAGCTCCGGGAACGGGCGATCGGCCGGGCGGCCGCGTTGTTCGGCCTGCCAGCTGGCCAGGTCCGCTGGGGCACCGGTGGCAGCCTGCACGCGGATGGCCGGGAGGTCAGTCTTGCCGAGCTCGCGGCGGACGGCCAGCCACTGCACGCGACCGCGACATTCAAGCTGAGCGCGCCGGTTTACTCCTCCGGCGCCTACGGGGTGAGCGTCAGCATTGACCGGGAGACCGGCGTGTTGCGCGTGGACAATCTGATCGCAGTGCACGACGCCGGCCTGGTGCTGAACCCGCTAATCGCGGAAGGGCAGGTAGCCGGAGCCACGCTGCAGGGCTTCGCCGAGGCGGTGAGCGAACAGGTCCGCTACGGCGATGACGGCCAGCTGCTCAACGGCAGCTTCCTCGGCTACGGCATCCTGACCGCGGCCGAGGCTCCAGTGCTGCAGAGCGAGTTCACCGCGACGCCGTCGCCGCTGAACCCGCTCGGCGTCAAGGGCATCGGTGAGACCGGCACGACGGGCATGCCCGCGGTCATGGCCAGCGCGGTATGCGACGCCCTGGCGCCGTTCGGCGTGCGCCACCTTGACCCGCCGTACACGCCGGAACGCCTCTGCGCCGCGATGAGCGGCGCACACACGGTTCTGCCGGAATCCGCGGAGGCTGTCCTGTGAGCGAGCACGTGGCCGTCGCCATGACGGTGAACGGGACGGCGCGCGAGGCGGTGCTGCCCGCAAGGCACCTACTCGTGGCCTACCTGCGCGACGACCTGGGGCTCACCGGCACCAAGATCGGCTGCGACACGAGCTCGTGCGGCGCGTGCACAGTGCTGCTCGGCGGCGAGTCGGTGAAATCGTGCACGATTTTCGCGGTGCAAGCCGACGGCGAGCAAATCGTCACGATCGAGGGCCTCGCCGCGGAGGGAGAGCTGCATCCGGTTCAGCGGGCCTTCCGCGAGCACCACGCGCTGCAATGCGGCTACTGCACGCCGGGCATGGTGATGGCGCTGGTGTCGCTGCTGCGCGAACGGCCGGGGGCGACCGAGCAGGAGATCCGAAGCGGCCTGGACGGCAACCTGTGCCGCTGCACCGGATACACGGCCATCGTGGCGGCGGCACGCAGTGTCGCAGCGGCGGTTACGCCGGCCGGGTCGGCCGTGCAGGCCACTGCGAGCGGAGCCGCGCCATGATCCCCGCGACCTTCGGCTATGTTCGCGCCGAGACTGTCGAGCACGCGGTTGACCAGCTGGCGGCGGACGAGGATGCGCGACTGCTCGCGGGCGGCCATTCGCTGGTTCCGCTGATGAAGCTCCGGCTCGCGACGCCTTCTCGGCTGGTCGACATCGGCCGGCTCGGCGAACTGCGGTATGTGCGCGACGCAGGCGACTACCTCGCTATCGGGGCGCTGACCCGGCTCACGACGCTGGAATGGGGCCCGCTGGTGCGGTCGAAGGCGGGGCTTATCGCCACCGCTGCCGCGTACGTCGGCGATCCGCAGGTTCGTCACCGCGGCACGATCGGCGGCTCGGTGTGCCACGGCGACCCGGCGTCCGACCTGCCTGCCGCGCTGCTGGCGCTGGATGCGCGGTACGTGCTTACCGGCCTGGACGGCAGTCGGACCGTCGCGGCCGCCGACTTCCATCTCGGTTTCTGGCAAACGGCGCTCGGCAGGGCTGAGATCCTGACCGAGATCCAGGTCCCGGCCGGAGTGCAGCGGTTCTCGTTCGCCAAGTTCCGGACTCGCTCGATCGACTGGGCGGTGGTCGGCGTGGCCGTGGCCAACGGGCCCGGCGGCTGGCGCGTCGCGCTCGTGAACATGGCGGCCACGCCCGTGCGGGCCCGGGCCGTCGAGGCCGCGCTGTCTGCCGGAATGCCTGCTGCCGACGCGGCCGCCGCCGCCGCAGAGGGCACCAGCCCGCCGGAGGACACCGCCGCGAGCGCCGGTTTCCGGCGGCACCTGGCCAAGGTGCTCGTGCGCCGTGCACTGGACGACGCCGATCGCGGCTCTGCCGGCGACAACTTGCTCAACGGAACCGCCGCGGAGGGAGGCAAGGCTCGATGACGCTCGCCGGAGTGACGCCGTTCCCGCCCGAGTTCGCCGCGCGATACCGGGCCGAAGGTTACTGGCAGGACCGCCCTTTGATCAGCCACTTCCTTACGGTGTTTGATCGCTACGCCGACCGAGTCGCCGTCCTGGATGACGACGGCTCGTTCACCTATGCCGAGCTCGCCGCCGCATCCGAGCGCGTCGCGCTGAACCTGCTCGATCTCGGCCTGCGGCCGTCCGACCGGGTCGTAGTTCAGTTTCCGAACACCCGCTGGTTCGCCTCGTTTTACTTCGGCTTGCAGCGGATCGGCGCGATCCCGATCCTGGCGCTGCCGTCGCACCGCTACCGCGAAGTCCGCCAGTTCGTCGGCCTGTCCGGCGCGGTTGCCGCGGCAGCCCCCGCGGCCGCGAAGGACGTCGACTTCGCTGGCCTGCACGAGCGGATCCGGACCGAGTACCCGCGCTTGCGGCTGAGCATCCTGCAAGACGCACCGGCGGGCTCGGACGATGGCCGGGTCAGCTTGGCGGACCTGCACGAGCGCAGTCCGTCCGAGCACACGGCCGCCGACCTCGATCGCATCCTGCGCGAGATCGACCCGTGCGACCCGGCAGCATTCCAGCTATCCGGCGGGACAACCGGCATCCCCAAGCTGATTCCGCGCACCCACAACGACTACGCCTACAACTCCCAGATGGCCGTGTCGGTTTGCGACGTGCGCGACGGCGATGTGCTGCTCGACGTACTGCCTATCGAGCACAACTTGCCGCTGGCCTGTCCCGGTCTGCAGGGGTTCCTGCTGTCCGGCGCCAGCGTCCGCATGTCCCGGTCGACCAGGGCAGCGGATGTGTTCGCGGCGATCGACCGGCACCGGGTCACTCATATTCATGTTGTGCCCGCGCTGCTCATCCGCTGGATCAACGATCCGTCAGCGGCGGAGTACGACCTGGGTTCGATCCGCGTGATTCAGAGCGGCGGGCAGCGGCTACAGCCGGAAACCCGGCTGCGAACCGAGCGAGTCTTCCGAAATGTCACTGTCCAGGAGAATTTCGGCATGTCAGAGGGCCTACTGATGTTCGTCAGGCTGGACGATCCAGCGGAGGTGCGGCTGGAAACTGTCGGCCGGCCGATCTGTCCCGACGACGAGGTCCGGCTCGTCGGGGAAGACGGCACCGATGTTCCCGACGGAGAAGTCGGCGAACTGTGGGCGCGCGGACCCTATACGTTGCGCGGTTACTACAAGGCGCCCGAGCACAATGAGCAGGCGTTCTCCGCAGACGGCTTCTACCGGTCCGGTGACCTGATGTGGCGCCACCCAAGCGGCAACTACGTCGTCGCCGGGCGGACCAAGGACCTGATCAACCGAGGCGGCGAGAAGATCTCCGCCGAAGAGGTGGAGAACCTCATCCTCGCTCACCCGGCCGTGCTCAACGTGGCGTGCGTGCCGGTACCCGATCCGTTGTTCGGTGAGCGGATGTGCGCGTGTGTCATCGTGCGGCCCGGCTGTGCGCTCACGCTGGCGGAGCTTACCGAATTCCTCGCGCGCGCCGAGATCGCCAAGCACAAGCTGCCCGAGCAGCTTGCGCTGTTCGGCAGCTTTCCGCTCACTCCCGTCGGCAAAGTCTCCAAGAAAGAGCTTGGCGCCGTCCTGGCTGGGTCCGGCGGCCCGGAGCACCGGCCGATCTCGCTGGAAGGGGCCCAGCGATGAGGCGAGTGGATCTGCACGCGTACCCCGGCACGGCCGAGTGGATCGCGTCCCAGGGCCCTTACGCGGAGGAACTTGGCCGTTACTGGAACAAGCAGTGGCAGGCCAAGGCCGAAGACGAGGTGGTGGCGGACTTCCAGGCAAATGGCATCGAGGCGGTGCTGGTGGCGTTCGACATCGAATCGACCACCGGCGCGCCCGCGTGCACGAGCGAATACGTGGCGGGTATGCGGGACCGGCATCCCGAGACGTTCGTCCAGGCCTGGGGGACAGTTGATCCGCTCCGCGGCATGAGTGTGGCGATCGATGAAGCGGTCCGGGCAGTGCGCGACCACGGCGTGCTCGGATTCCACTTTCACCCGATCGTCGGCGGCTACTCTGTCGATGAGCCGGAGCTCGCGCCGCTGTTCGACGCCATCGACGGGCTCGGGGTTCCGGTCATGATCGATGTCGGCACGACAGGCATGGGCGCGGGCATGCCCGGTGGTGGCGGGGCCCGGGTCAGGCACGCTCATCCGATGGCTGTCGACGAGCTAGCGGCCGCGTTCCCTGCCATGACCATCATCGCTGCCCATCCGGGCTGGCCATGGGTTGAGGAGATGACCGCAGTGGCGCTGCACAAGGGCAACGTTTACTGGGAGCTGTCTGGCTGGGCGCCGCGGCATTTCCCGCCGGCACTGAAGACGGACGTCCGCGGGCGGCTGCAAGACAAGATCATGTTCGGCTCGGACTACCCGAGCCTGCCGTTGGAGCGCGTGCTGCGTGAGTGGGATGAGCTTGGCTACAGCGACGAGGTGATGGAGAAGGTCTTCCATGCGAATGCCGAGCGCGTGCTCGAGCTGCCATCGAGGGCTGGCCGGGCGGCAGCAGGCGCCACGGCAGAGTCGGCGGTGTCGGGCGCGGGAGAGCTGGCAGCCCGTGACGGCGCGGCGCCGGTTCCGGTACCCAGGGAGCCGGCGTGACCATCCCTGACCGGCCGGTTGCGCTTGTCACCGGGTCCGCGCGCGGCATTGGCCGGGCGACCGCGCTCGCGCTCGCCGATCACGGCTACGACGTCGTGATCAACTACTCGGTCAGCGAGGTAGCGGCTCAGGAGGCGGCCAGCGAGGCCAGGTCGCGCGGAGCGCGTGCGCTGGTTGTACAGGCTGATGTCGCCGACGAGGCGGCCGTGATCCGGATGGTCCAGTCCGCCAGCGACGAATTCGGCCGGCTGGACGCCCTGGTCAACAATGCGGGCGTGACGATCGACGTGCCGCCATCGGACCTCGACGGGCTGGCCATGGAGGACTGGGACCGGGTGTTCGCCGTCAACGTCCGCGGCACCTTCCAGGTGACGCGGGCGTGCGTACCGCTGCTGCGCAAAGCTCCCCGCCCGGCCGTCGTAAACACCGCGAGCATCGTCGGGCTGCGTCCTGGTCCGCAGCCGTTCCCCTATTCAGCGTCCAAGGCGGCTGTCATCAACCTGACCCGGACGCTGGCCGGAGTGCTTGGGCCTGAGATCCGGGTGAACGCCGTGGCGCCAGGCTGGATGGAAGGCGACTGGATGCGCGCGCGGCTCGGCGAGAACTACGAGTCACTCATGCAGCGGCGCGCGCGGATGACCCCGCTGCGCCGGTCAGTCACGGCGGAAGACGTGGCGGCCACGATCGTGTCGCTGGTGGTGTCGAACCCGTTCGTCACCGGCGAGGTCGTGGTCGTCGACGGCGGATACAGCTCGACTACCTGATCGCCGGGCCTAGCTAGCCTGACGTAGATGGCCGAGGGGAGGGAGCAGCACAATGACTCAGCACGGCGCGGCGGTTCAGCATAGCCCGGCGGTGCAGCGGCTAATCGAGCTCGGCTTCTCGCAGTACGAGGCGCAAGCATACGTTGGCCTGCTCGGCCGCGAGCCGCTCACTGGTTACGGGCTTTCGAACCTCACCGGGATCCCGCAGCCGAAGGTGTACGAAACCTTGCGCCGGCTGAAGGCCAAGGGAGTCGTCGGCACTATCGACGGCGAGCCGACCAGGTTCGTCGCCGTTCCCGCCGATCAGCTGCTGTCTGACCTTGAGGACTCGTTCCGGTCGCGGCTCGCGGGTGCGCAGCGCGAGCTGGCCAGCGCCGTCGACCGGCCGGAAGGGAACGGGTTCCGGGTACTGCGCTCGTTCAGCAGCTGGGCCGAGATCGAGCGATACTCGGTCGGGCTGATCGAGGGTTCGCGGCGTCATGTGTACGTGTCGATCAACTGCCCGGACCCGGCCGCTATCGCCGCGGCGATACTGACCGCTGACGGCCGGGGAGTGGCGTGCGACGTGCTGCACTTTGGCGAGCCGATCGTGGCGCTGTCTCATGGCCGCACCGTCGGTCACGACAGCACCAGGGGCGTTGTCTACCGCCGGCACCAGGCCAGGCACCTCGCTGTCGTCGCCGACAGCGTCGACGTGCTGTGGGCCGTCGCCGAGGACGGGTCCGCCTGGCAGTCCCTCGTCGGCCAGGACAGCCTGCTTGCCGCACTGGCGAAGGGCTACATCCGGCACGACATCTACGTGCAGCAGATCTGGAACGAGTTCCATGACGTGCTGCAGGACCGGTACGGGCCAGGAATGCAGCAGCTCGTCGGGGAGCTCTCGGCGCGGCCGGCCGGCGGCAAGCGCGCTCCGGCCGAGGCTAAGCGCGCGGTGCCATCGCGCGGCCAGTCGGCGTGACCGCGCCGCAGGTTCCCTCGCGGCCAGCCGGCGTCGCCGGTTCGCCGGAACCCGGATATGTCCGTTACCTGGAGCTGATCAACTCGGTGTCGCGGCCGTTGCCCCCGATGCCGGTGGCCAATCTCGGCGTTCCGCTGATGAGCCCCCTAACCGTACCGGTAGAGCGGGCGACGGTCATGCTGCTCAACAGCGCCGGCGTGCACCGGCGTGACGAGCCCGGCTTCCAGCCCACCAACGACCTGTCATTCCGGCGCATCGCGGCCGATGCCGACCCGAGCACGCTGCGGCCGTCGCATCCGACACCGATGCGCCGCCCAGGGCTGCGCGACGTCAACGTCGTGTTCCCGTACCAACGCCTGGCTGAACTGGCCGCAGCGGGCATCATCGGCGGCGTCACCCCGGTGCACTTGAGCATGCTGGGCGCCATCAAAAGGCTGCGGCAGCTGGCCGACGAGGTAGCGCCGGAGATTGCCGCCGAGGCTCGGCGGCAGGGCGCGGACTTGCTGTTCGTCGTTCCCTTGTGCCCGGCGTGCCATCAGGCTATGGGAGTCCTGGCGCGGGCGGTTGAGCGCTGCGGGCTGCCCACGGTGTGCAGCACGAATGCGCGCGATATCACCGAGCTGGTCCGGCCACCCCGCAGCGGGTTCCTCAACTACCCGCTGGGCAACTGCGTCGGCCGGCCGAACGAGCCCGCCGAGCAGCGCTCGGTCTGCGCTGACATCCTCGCCCTGGTGCCCCGCGAGCAGCCTCCCGGGATGATCGTGGAACTCAGCTATCAGTGGCCCGAGCCGGGGTGGTCGGACCAAGTTGCTGAACAGTACCGGCTCGAAGCCGATGTGCTGCGCAGCCAGCGGTCTAGCGAATTCGAGAACGGCCAGCACTACGCCGCGGACGAGGTGCTCGCCATTACCGGGCGAGTCTGATCCGACGTCAGCAGCGCAGTAGTCGGTTGAGCGACCTCGGGTGCCGCGCTGCATCAGGACATCGCTCAGGGCGCGGTGAAGATCTGGTGGCTGCCGACGCGCCGCCAGATGATGTGTACTTCGCCATCCTTGACTGGCGTGCCGTAGCTGAATGTTGCCCGGCCGTCAGGTGCCCAACTCATTTCCCAGATGTCCTGCCCGGTCATCTTCTTGACCCGAAGGCCCGGCCTGAACCCGGTGCATGCTGCAAGGTCCGCGACGAATACGACTAGTGCGGCGCGAAAGCGTGCCTGGTCCTGCTTGCTGAGCTGGTCCCAGTCCCGGTTGAACCGGGGGAGCCGCAGGTAGGTGGGCATCAGTCCGCGGGGAAGGAGGCAAGGAAGTCCTCGCCGCTGGCGTAGAAGTCGCCCTCACTGTCTGCGATCTGCTCGTCGGCCTGGCGTTCGCCGGCCTGCCATGAAGGGGTGAAGAACCAAGCCTGGTCGGTGGGGATGGAGGTGAATCCGCGCACCGTGACAGTGCCGTGCATGTCGACGGAGAACTCGATCTCGTCCCCGGAGCGGACCTGCAATGCCTCGCGGATCTCTGCGGGAAGCGTGACCTGGTGTCGGTCGCCGCGGACGCGTGCCCGGCGCTTGAGAATCAGGCTCATGTGAACACGGTAGCACAGTAGGATTATCACACGGTGTTACGGTGGCGCCGAGGTCGAGACAGCGCTTCGTTGCCATCCTGGCGTCCTGGAGGTCGCGGCCCCTCATCGGCGGGAGAGCTGCTGACCGCATGACAAGCCGCAAGGGATTCGTAACCTCGCCTTACGGTTCTGTGACGCACTCGGCCGGACAGCGTCCATTCCTGCGCATCGGGGATCTACTGAAGCGGGGTCCCGGGATCACAGCAGATCCACCCCTTGACCCAAGGAGAAGGACATGCGCAAGCGCGTGTGGCTGGCAGCGGGCGGCAGCCTGCTGGCGGCATCAATTAGCCTGTTCGGCGCGGCAGCTGCTGCCAGCGCTGGCACGACCTCACCGGTCGTCGGCTACACCTACGTCAACGACAACACCGCGATTGCCAACACGATCGCCGGGTTCGACCGGCACGCAGACGGTTCGCTGACTCCGATCCCCGGTTCACCGTTCGCCGCCGGCGGCGCGGGTCTGGGTTCCGGCCTGGCATCTCAGGGCGCGATACAGGTAACCAGCGACGGCAGGTACCTGCTGGCTGTCGACGCAGGCAGCAACCAGATCTCGGTGCTGCGCGTCACCGGCGGTGGCGTGCCGGTGCTGGTCGGCCAGCCGGTCTCGTCTGGCGGCGTCCAGCCGGTAAGCGTCGCGGTCTCGCAGCGGGGCCTCGTCTATGTCGCGAATTCCGGTGCTGGCGGCAGCGGCTACTCCGGATTCAGGCTGAATCCGGTCGGCAAGCTCATCCCGATCCCGCACTCGACCGTCACCGTCCCCGACGGCTCCGGCGTGGGCGACGTGTTCTTCAACCCCACCGGCGACCGGGTCGTCGGCACCCGCACCGGCACCTCGGAAATCGACAGCTTCGTCGTGCTGCCCAACGGCCGCCTGCTGGCCGCGCCGGGCTCTCCTTTCACCGGGCAGGGTCTCGGCCAGCTAGGGGCCGAGTTCTCGCCAGTCAAGCCGCGGCAGCTGTTCGTCAGTAACGCGCACAACGGCGCGCTGCTCGGCACCGTGTCCGCCTACCGCGACGGCTTCCAGGGGCAGCTGACGTCGATCGGATCCTCGCCCTACGCCGACTTCCAGACCGCGCCGTGCTGGGTGGAGATCAGCCGTGACGGCCACTACCTCTTCACCGTCAATACCGGGTCGGGCAACATCTCCAGCTATGCCATCAACCACGACGGCTCACTCTCCCTGATCGGCAGTTTCGCGATCAGCGGCGGCGGGGCTGACATCGACGCCCGGCTGTCCCCGGACGGCAAGTACCTGCTGGTGGACGGCGCCGGCCACAATTTCGTGTCGGTGTTCGCAGTCAACGGCGGGAACCTCACCGAGGTACCCACCTCACCGACCCCGCTGCCTGCGGGGGCCTCCTCCTCCGGCATCGTGAACACCTAAGAACATCAGTCTGGCCACAGGCCGGCTAACGGCCAGCGTTCCCGGGTCCGTCTCGAAGGGCGGGCCCGGGAACGCGCATGTGCAGCCATGGGCTCGGTACCTGGACCTCTTACGAACTGGTGACGGATCACCGGCCGCGAGCGCTGCCGGGCATATCGGGTTACCGTGTCGACTGTGACCTGCAGACGACCGCTGCCGCGGCTAGGGCCAGCATGCCGGCGGCCCGGGTGCTGAGCAATCCGGATCCGCCGGGCCGGATCATGGTCGTCGACGATGATCGGACGCTGGCCGATGTTGTCGGTCGTTACCTGGTCCGAGACGGCCACCGCGTGGAGTGCGTGCATGACGGGCTGGCGGCACTGCGCCGGATCGAGCTGGAACCACCGGACCTGATAGTGCTGGACTTGATGCTGCCCGGCGTCGGCGGGCTGGAGGTGTGCAGGCAGCTGCGGTCCCGCTGGCCGATCCCGGTGGTCATGCTGACTGCGCTCGGCGAGGAGACCGACAAGATTGTCGGCTTCGAAACCGGCGCCGACGACTACATGACCAAGCCGTTCAGTCCTCGAGAACTGGTACTACGAGTCCGGTCGGTGCTGCGCCGCGCACGTGGCGGCGGGCTGCAGGGTGCGCTGTCTCAGGGCGTCATCGGTGACGGCGACCTCGCGGTTGACCTAGGGGCGCATGAGGCCAGACTCGGCAAGCAGCTGATCGCGCTCACCTCGCGAGAATATGACCTGCTGATATTCCTGCTGCGCCATCCGCGGCAGGCATTCACTCGCGAGCAGTTGCTGGAACAGGTGTGGAACTGGTCCTTCGGCGATACCTCGACCGTCACCGTGCACGTGCGCAGGCTGCGGGAGAAGCTGGAAGCCGATCCGACCGTTCCGCAGCGCATCGTCACTGTCTGGGGCGTCGGCTACCGTTATGAGCCCGAGGCAGCATGATCACCGCAGCGGAGTTGTGGACGGTCTGCTACACCGTCGCCGGGATCGCCGCCCTGGCCGGCCTCGCCGGAACGGTAGCGCTCCGGCTGCTAGCTGCCCGCTCGGTAGCGACGAGCGTGACGGTGGTCGCCGCGGTTACCGTCGCCGCGATACTGGCGGGGGTCGTCGTCATCTCAATGGAGATGTTCATCTCCCGCAAGGACCTGGATCTCGTACTCGCCGTGGTCGCCATCGCCGGGATCGCGGGACTCGCCGTTGCCGTTCTCCTCGGGCGGCGGGTATCGGCGGCAAGCCGCGCGATGCTGAACGCGGTCCATGAAGTAGGCCGAGGCGGGTTGTACCGTCGGCCGGCAGCTGTGTTGCCGGCTGAACTTGCGGCCCTGTCCGCGGAGCTAGAGACGGCGCATGGCTTGCTAGCGCAGGCCCGGGATCGTGAGCGGGCGCTGGAGGTGAGCCGCCGGGAGCTTGTCGCGTGGGTCAGTCATGACCTGCGGACGCCACTGGCTGGCCTGCGGGCCATGGCCGAGGCGCTTGAGGACGGGGTCGTCACTGACTGGCAGACGGTCAGCAGGTATCACGCCCAGATCCGCATCGAGACCGACCGGCTGACACTGATGATCGACGACCTGTTCGAGCTGTCCCGCATCCATGCCGGCACGTTGCAGCTATCTCGCCAGGTCGTGGGTCTGGGCGACCTGATCGACGAGGCGCTGACCACCGCCGAGCCGTTGGCGCGAGCCAAGGGCGTCCGGCTATACGGCTCGGCAGTACCCGGCCTGCCGGTATGGGTCGATAGCTCCGCCGTCGGCCGGGCGCTGCTGAACCTTGTCGCCAACGCGATCCGGCACACTCCCGCCGACGGCGTGGTCGAGGTACTCGGTGGTCAGGAGCCTGGCACGGCCACCGTCAGTGTGGCTGATTCCTGCGGCGGAATCCCCGCCGAGCACCTGCCGCGCGTCTTCGACGTGGGCTTCCGCGGCGAGACCGCCCGCACTCCGGCCAGCGGCGAGGGTGCGGGCCTCGGCCTCAGCATCGCACGGGGGATCATTCAGGCGCACCGCGGCCAGATCGCTGTACTCAATGCGGGGAACGGCTGCCAGTTCGTCATCCGGCTGCCACTGGCCGCTGCCGCTGGCACACCAGACGGGAGAGGACAGGCTCAACCGACTACCAGCGCTGCGCCTGCTAGGGCGGCTGGCCTGCTCCGGGACTAAACCAGGCCAGCTATTGGCTAGGCGCGCCGGGCGTTGGTCCCGTCGTCCAGCGGCGCTGGCGGAGCACGGGGTGGGCGGCCCACCGCCTCGCACGCGATGCGGACCACGACCGGACCTGCTTCGGCCAAACGTCTTGATCATGGCTCTGTCGGTCGTGACGGGAACGCCGTAGCATCTCAGCGGGAGACCGGACACCGTGAATCGTCGAAGCGCACTGCGCTGTCATTGGGGAGCACCGATATGCCAAGGTTTCTGATTACGTATCACGGTAGCGAGATGCCTCATGACCCGGAGTCGGTGGCAAGCGCTCGCGCAGCATTCGGGCAATGGGCCGCAAAGACCGGTGACGCTCTGGTTGACCCAGGAGCACCCGTTGGAGCCACCCAGACGGTGTCAAGCGCGGGAACCCAGGACGGTCCGGCAGCCGGGCCAGTCAACGGCTGGTCAGTTCTCGAAGCCGCGAACGCCGAAGAGGCAGCGCAGAAACTAAGCGACCACCCGTTCATAGGCCGAGGCGGCGTCCTGCAGATCAGCGAGCCCGCCGGCGGCTAGCGGTTTCACCCGCGACATGGAGGGCGAGGACGCCGGGACGACGGTCATGCGCGGCTTCCCGGCTGCGCTCACGAACTTCATCGGCCGGCAAGCCGAGCGTGACAAGGTCACCGACCTGCTGCGGGAGTACCGCCTGGTGACCATTACCGGGCCGGGCGGCGTGGGCAAGACGCGGCTCGCAGCGGAGGTGGCGCGAGACAGCGCGTCCCGGCTCGCCGATGGGGCGTGCCTGGTAGAGCTGGCCAGCCTGACGGATCCGGCGATGGTACCGACCGCGGTAGCGACAGCGGTAGGTGTCCGGCCTGCCCCCGGCCCGCCCATCGTGGAGACCTTGGTCTCAGTACTGGCACGGCAGCAGGTGCTCCTGGTCCTGGATAGCTGCGAACACCTGCTCGCCGGCGTGGCGCAGCTATGCAGTGCCCTCCTGTCGGCCGCTGATGACGTGCGGATCCTGGTAACCAGCCGCGAGCCGGTCGGGCTAGCGGGAGAGGCGCGGTTCAGGCTAGGCCCGATGGCACTCGCCGGGCCTGGCGACGGCCGCGCCGCCGAGTCCGAAGCCGTGGCTCTGTTCGCTGACCGGGCGAGGCGCTCCGATCCGCGGTTTGCGCTGGACACCGAGTCCCGCCCGGTCGTGGCCCGGATCGTAACCAGACTGGACGGGATACCGCTGGCTATTGAGTTGGCCGGAGCGCGGGTGGAGGCCCTGGGCCTGGATCAGCTGCTCGCCCGGATAGATGACCGGCTCGCGCTGCTCGACGGAGGGGACCGGCTGGCGCCGCATCGGCTTCGGTCACTGGCGGCAACCGCCGACTGGAGCTATCAGCTGCTGGGAAGCACAGAGAAACAAGTGTTCCGGGCGCTGGCCGTCTTTCCCGGACCGTTCACGCTGGAAGCGGCCGAGGCCGTCGCGGGAAGCGATGCCGGGCCGACCGTGCTCCGCCTGGTGGACTGCTCGCTGCTGACTCCGCCTAGCCTCGGATCGGACGGCCGGGCGAGATACCTCATGCTGGAAACGCTTCGCACGTATGCCGCTAAGCAGCTAGCCGAAGCGGGGGAGACCGTCGCAGCCGAATCAGCGCTCGCTCGGTATGCCGTCAAGGTTGCCACCCAGGCCGCGGCCGGACTGGAAACGACGACCGGTGAACTGGCCGCGTTGCGGTGGCTGGATGCCGAGGACGTCACGGTTCAGCACGCGCTGACCTGGTGCCTGAAGCACGATCCGGGGAACGCCCTCCAGCTGGCTACCGCGCTAGCCCGATGGTGGTCGCAGCGAGGGCGTGGTGCTGTCGGTTACGAGCTGCTCACCGCTGCGGCCGCGCTGGCCGTGCCTGGTAGCCCTGACTGGCGGACGGCGCAGATCGTGCTGGGAGAGATCGCTACGAAGAGCAGCCCCGACTATCACCGGCCGCTCGCTCACTTCACGGCCGCCTGCGAGGGCCTTGCGGAGAACCAGCCGTCACGGCACCTAGCTCGTGGCCTGGCTGGCGCAGCCCGGTGCCAGGCCAACCTGGGCCAGCTGGCGGAGGCGGCCGCGACGGCGGATCGTGCCCTCAGTGCGGCCCGGGCAAGCCGCGACCGGGGAGCCGAGATGCTTGCGCTGTACGCAAGTGCCGCTGCCGCCGACTATGCCGGCGAGGTGCAGCTGGCGACGAAATGCATGCGACAGGCGGCAGAAATTGATGCTGCCGGAGTGTCTGGCGAGACAGCGCGCAGGTGCATCGCCGGCCTGGTGATCGTGCTGATTGACGCCGACGACCTGGAGCCGGCCCGTCAGCATGCGCAACGCGGTCTTGAGCTTGCCAGGCTGGCCGGCGATGAGAAAGATCAGGCTGACTTCCTGGTGCTGATGACGCACATACATCTGCAGGCAGGCCGCCACCGCGATGCAGCAGCCCTCCTGGGCGAAGCAATCGAGCTTGCGTCGCGAACCGGCCTGCAGCTAGGCCAGATTGGCGCGCTCGACCTGACCGGCTTCCTGTGCGCCGCAACTGAGCAATGGGCGGACGCCGTCACAGTGTGGGCCGCGCATGGCCAGTGCCTGCGCGCATACGGCCTGCTGGACATTCCGTCGGACGCGCTACGGCGGCAGGATCTCGTTGCCAGCGCCGGCCAGCTGCTCGGCGCCGAACTCGTACAGGCAGCGGAACAGCGCGGCGCAGCCATGACGGTAGCTACGGCGGCCGAATACGCGTTGCTGCTCACGGCCGGTAACCTCGCCAGGCGGCCGCCAACAGCCAACGTGGCCGGCTTGAGCGCACGCGAGCAAGAGCTGGTGACTCTGGTCGCGCACGGAAACACCGATGCGCAGATCGCAGCGAAGCTGTACATCAGCGTCCGGACTGTCGGCTCGCACCTTGACCGGGTCCGGGACAAGACCGGCTGCCGGCGGCGCGCCGACCTAACCAGGCTGGCGCTGCAGGCTGGCCTCGTCTAGCCCTGACTCCTGCTCGCGGCTCGCTGCCTGACGTAACTGCATCTCTGTACGTACTTCACCGACATCCCGGGCGAGACGCAAATGGGTAATCCGACCCCTGCATGACGTGGTACCCGAGCACGCAGGCTGTGTATCGGACCCAGGGGACATCCCTGGTCCGGAAAAGACAGCAGGCCGCGGTCTGTGTGACCGCCGCACGGTGGAGGGGCGCGATGAACTGGTTCTGGATGAATGTTCCGCTTGCGGCCGTGGCTTTCGCGGCCTGGACCGGAATCCCGCTGTGGATGGTTGTCAGGCACCGGCACTGGGGCCCGGAGCCGGCATCTCTCTCCGGGAATCCGGAACTGGAGGCCGTGTTGGTCACAATCCAGGGTGACGCGGCCGGTCCCGCCGGAGCGCAGAGGCCTGCCCTCAGTGTCTGGGACGAGCGCCTGGTCGACAGCCAGGTGCTCGCCCAGATGCGCGCTGACACCGTCGGGGTGTCGGGACACTGACCGGCGAGAACTGGCCACATGCCTCGAGGGGGGTGGCCAGTTCGAGCCCTCAGTTGGAAATCTTCGCCGCCAAGGGATGCCTATTCAGCGGGCGGCGATTGGTGTGGCGGTGACATAAGAACCGGCGGGCGCCTGCCGCGCGGCAGTTAGGCGGCCTGCAGGACGAAGAACAGGAAGCACAGGAAGCGCGGCATGGCCGCGAGCTGCTCGGGGAACAGCTCGCGGGCGGCCGGCGCGGGCTCTGGCTCGCTGATGACCGTGATCCGGAACCCGGCCGCGGTGAAGGCGCCGGTCATCGCGTGCAGCGGCCGGTCCCAGAGGCTCAACAGGGCGGTCTGGCCGCTGAAGGTGTATTCCTCGGTCCGGTTGGAGGTCGCGAAATAGTCGGCCTTGCGGCCGGCCTCGAGGTGCATGAGGGTAATGGCGAAGGGATGCTCGACGGACACGATCAGCCGGCCGCCGGGCTTGAGCACGCGCCGCAGCTCGGCCAGCGGCGGCCCCCAGTCCTCCAGGTAGTGCAGCACCAGGGACGCGATGACGTCGTCGAACGTAGCGTCGGGGAAGGGAAGCGGGCCGCCCAGGTCGGCCACCTGCAGGTCCGCGTGGTCGCCGAGCCGCCGCCGGGCCAGCTCCAGCATCCCGGCGCTCTTGTCGAAGCCGGTCACGACGGCGCCCCGGTCGCGCAGCGCTGCGGACAGGGGGCCGGAGCCGCAGCCGGCGTCGAGGATCCGCGCCGGCCACGTCCCCGGCCAGGGCCAGCATCGCGGGCCGTTCGTAATGGGCATTCAAGAGGCTGGACTCGTTCTCGGCCGAGTACGCCTCGGCGAAGTTGTCATAGTCGTTGGCCACGGCCGGATCCGCGGGCGGAGCAGAATTCCGGGGAACGGGAGGCATGCGGTTCATCCTGGCATACCCGGTGTGTCCGTATCCGGTGTCGGCCCGAGGCTGTGCTGCCGTCTCGAACCGCTCAGCAGCGCACACCGCCAGAGGCTCCGGGTTCCGCACCGCCGCTGGGTTCAGTTTCCCGCTCTGGCAAGCCTCGCTGAGCGCTCAGGCCGTCGGGGACACGTTCCCCGCTTGAACGGGTATCCAACGTCCCTGGGAGACCGGTGCGATGGCGGCGGTGCGAGGGTGGTGGGTGGAGCGTCTCCGGCGCATGTGGCAATCTATGTAATCATGTAATCACGCGGCGGATACTAGGGACGGGATTCGCATGGGCAACGATCAGAACCCTGTTGTCGGTCCCGCAGTCGGCGGGCAGGGCCGGTGAGCGCAGGTGATCGCCACCAGGGGCGGCACCGCGGCGCCTGAGGCCCCGTTTGTGATCGAGCACCGCGAGGCGCTGATCTACATGCTGTGCGAGGCGGCCGAGCTGGAGCACGGCATCATGTGCCAGTACCTGTTCGCGGCATTCTCGCTGAAGCAGCACGAGGAAGAGGGGCTAACCGGGACCGAGCTGACCGCGGTGCGACGCTGGCGCCAGCAGGTCTCGCACGTGGCCACGCAGGAAATGCTGCACCTGGCCCTGGTGCATAACCTGCTGTCGGCCATCGGCGCGGCGCCGCACCTGGCCCGTCCGAACCTCCCGGCGCCCGCCAGCCACTACCCGGCAGGCGTTCAGCTGGCGCTGATGCCGTTCGGCGAGCAGGCGCTGCGGCATTTCATGTTCCTGGAACGCCCGGAAGGGATGGACCTGGATGACGCCGAGGGCCTGGCCGCAATGGGGCGGGCGGCGCCGCTCATGAACGAGCGCGACATCGTCCCGCGGGGCCAGGACTTCGCGACGATCGGGCACCTGTACCGGTCGATCGAGGCGGGCTTCGCCCGGCTGGCCGGGCTGCATGGCGAAGACTGGCTGTTCGTGGGGCCGCCGCGGGCGCAGGCCACCGCCGAGCACTTCAGCTGGCCGGGGCTGGTCGCCGTCACCGACCTGGCCAGTGCGCAGCGCGCGATCGAGGAGATCCTGGAGCAGGGTGAAGGCCCTCGTGGCAACTGGCGCGACGCTCATTTCGGGCAGTTCGTGAACATCCTCGATGAGTACGAGCAGATGCGCGACTCAAACCCAGCCTTCGAGCCGGTTCGCCCGGTGATGGCCGCCAACGTCCGCCCGCCCGAGCGCGACGTGCAGGTGCCGCTGATCACCGACCCGCTGACGGCGCGAGTCGCGGATTTGTTCAACGTCGGCTACGAGATCCTGCTGCAGATCCTCGAGCGATTCTTCGCGCATACCGAGGAGACCGACGCCCAGCTCAAGACGCTGGCCGACGCGACCATCGGACTGATGCTCCGGGTCATCAAGCCGCTGGGCGACCTGATTACCGGACTCCCCGTAGGAGCTACGCATCCGGGCCGGACGGCTGGGCCGAGCTTTGAGCTCTTCTACGAGGATGACTATCTGATGCCGCACCGGGAGGCGGCCTGGGCGCTGCTGGCCGAGCGGCTGGATGAGGCGGCCTGGCTCTGTTACGAGCTGCAAGCAGGCCGCGGCCAGCGCATCGCCGGTCAGCTGGAACCAGTGCTGGGCACGATACGGGAAATCTCGCAGACGCTGGCTGCACACCTCCCGGCGGGCAGCCCGCATGCCCGGCTGGCTGTCACCCCTGCCCGGCTTGAGCCAGACGAACTCCGCGGTCTGGTTGACCGGGCAGCTGACCTGGCCACCTTGGTAACGACACGATCAAGGGGGAACGCGTCCGACGACTTGGCGGCTGTGTTCGATGAAGTACGCGCTATCGCCATGTCGGCGGCTTCCGGCATCGACTGCGCGCCGCACGACCAGGCACTGATCGTGCCGCGGCTAGTCGAGAGCGTGCTACGGCCACTCGCCGACGCGGTTGCCAAGACCCCGGACGGCCGTCCCCCCGCGGCCGTCCGGCTCGACCAACCCGGCCAGCCCGGTCAGCCCGGCCCGGCTGCGCCGGCCGGAACAGCGGCCGGCGAGCGCGTGTGGGAGGCAGCCAAGACCGCGACCATGATGCGGACCCGGCTGGCCGCGGCTGACTCGTGTCCCCCTGAACTTGCCGAGGCGGTCGCCGCGTTGCAGGACCTGGCGTGCCGCTTGGTCATGCCGGCCGAGGCGGCGGCTCGGCTCGAGCAGCTGTGGGAGCTGCAGGCCGTGCTGCGGCCCTCGGTTCAGGCCGCGCGGAACGGGCCGTACCTGGTTACCAATGTGCCGCGGCTGACCGATCATTTGGGCACTGAAGGTAGGCCAGCGCCGCAGCTTGCGCTGTGCCGGTGCGGCAACTCAGCGACCAAGCCGCTGTGCGACGGCAGCCACGCGCGGACCGGTTTCTCCGACAACAAGGATCCCAACCGTGTGCCTGACCGGCACGACACCTACGACGGTCAGCAGGTGACCATCCTGGACAACCGCGGCATCTGCCAGCACTCCGGTTTCTGCACCGACCGGCTGGCCAGCGTCTTCCGGGCCGGCACTGAGCCGTTTGTCGCCGCGAGCGGCGGCCGGATGGATGAAATCATCCGCGCAGTCCGCGACTGCCCGTCGGGCGCTCTGAGTTATGCGATCGACGGCACCGTGGCCCGCGCGCAGGTTGACCGGAGTAATACCCGGCCGCCGTCGATCGAGGTGAGCAAAGATGGCCCATACCGCATCACTGGCCATATCGCTCTGACGGACGCTGACGGCGAGGCTGAACACCGGGCCAAAGGCGCTTCGCGCGAACATTACGCCCTATGCCGGTGCGGGCACTCACAGAACAAGCCCTTCTGCAGCGGCATGCACTGGTACGTCGATTTCCGCGACCCGGTACCCGAGCCGGGCAGTGAGCCGACACCGTTCGAATGGGCCGGCGGGCTTCCCGCGCTGATCAGGATGAGCCGGCGTCTCTACGAGAAGCATGTGCCAGCCGATCCGCAGCTGGCATCGCTATTCGCTGACATGCCGTCCGATCAGGCTCAGCGGCTGGCGGACTGGCTAGCCGGCGCGCTCGGCGGCCCGGCCGGACCCGAGCCCGGCGATGTGGCGGATGCGGCGGGCTTCAGGAGTTCGGAGTTCGGCGAGGAACAGCGGGCCCGGTGGGCCAATCTGGCCACCACGGCGGCCGATGAGAGCGGATTGCCGGCGGACGCGACGTTCCGCTCAGTGCTCTCTTCCTGCCTCGATTGGGTGTCACGGACCGCCGTTGCGCAATGCCAGGCAGGCGGCAGCGGGCAGCCCGGGCCGACACCGGTGTGGCGATGGGGTCCCGGTGGCCCGCCAGTTCGCGGCTCGGCACCAGATGCGGGCCAAACAGACACATCGGAACCACCGCCGCCAGGCCCCGACGAGGCAGTGAGCTTCGAAGACCACATCAAGCCGCTGTTCCGGCAACGCGACCGGCAGTCGATGAGCTTCGCCTTCGACCTTTGGTCGAGTGACGATGTTCGTGGCCGCGCCGCGGACATCCTGCGTCGGCTTGAGGAAGGTTCGATGCCGTGCGACGGCGCATGGCCCGCCGCCAGGATCGACGTCTTCAAGCGCTGGACGGAAACCGGCATGCAGCCGTGAGGTCCGCTGCCTAGCGCCAGGACTTGCGTGGGTTCCGGGCGCAGAACGTCCGCAATCACGCTTACGCTCTCGCCATGACCAACGCTGAGCAGGTGCCGCCCCGGCGTGCAGGAGGGTGACTCATGAGCGACTACATCGTCAAACCACTCGGTCCTGACACATGGGACGCATTCGAGCGACTCGGCCAGCGGCACAACGGTGTCTGGAATGGCTGCTGGTGCACCTGGTTCCACACCTTTTACGCGGACAAGGAGAAGGAGCGGACCCCCGAGAGCAACCGGGCCCTCAAGGAACGGCTGGTCAAGGAGGGCCGGGCGCACGCTGCGCTGGTATTTGACGGTGCGGAGGCGGTGGCATGGTGCCAGTACGGCACTCCGGAGGAACTGCCGAACATCTACCACCGAAAGGAGTACGAGGCCGGTCTCGACAGGTTGCCGGACTACCGGCTCACGTGCTTCTTCGTGGATAAGAAGTACCGGCGGGAGGGAATGGCAGGCGTCGCGCTTGACGGCGCCCTGCAGCTGATCGCACAGGCCGGCGGTGGTGTCGTGGAAGCCTACCCGCACGACACCGACGGCCAGAAGGTATCGGCATCGTTTCTCTACAGCGTCACGCGGAGCCTCTTCGAGCAGGCCGGCTTCAGCTATGTCCGAAGCAAGGGCAAGAACAACTGCGTGATGCGCAAAGTGATCCCGTCACGCTAGCGACAACCCCTGCGCGCTGTAACGCGGGCGGAGTTACCTGCTGCGGCCTCATCTCTTACCAGCTGGTCGGTCCTTCTCCTGGACGGTGAACCCTAGGTTGCCCAGCACCTTTACGGCGCCGGTCCGCCCGCCCTCGAAGTCGCCGGAGGCAAGGCGCTGGCCTGTGGCGAACTCATAAGCTGTGCCGAGGATGGCCTTAGGCGGATAACTGCGGTCGTCCCAGACCAGCTCATAAGTCGTGGTAGGCGCGAAGCCGTGCGCTGAAAAGAACCCCTGCGGACCGAGTCGGTCGTATTCCTTGATCGCACGCAAGACCTCAGCGCGGGTCACCTGGTCCCATGCCACCATCTGCTCAGCCCTCCTTGACCACTGCCTGGACGTGCCGTCGATCCGGCCGGGACGCCCCCGCACCTACCACGATGACATCGAAGACATTGTCGTGGTCTGCCATGGATACCTCCGTCTTGTGCCTCATGTGCCGCCCGCTGGAGAGCTCAGTCAGGGATTCCCGTTCGGCGGCACGTTTAACGGCGCGTTAGCCGTTGGAGCAGCTGGCTGAGGTTTACGAGGGCGATCCGGACGGATGAGTCGCTGCAGCCGTACGGCAGCACCACTTTGTCGCCGTGCACCATGGCACCGCAGGAGTAGACGACGTTGGGGACGTAACCTTCGCGTTCCGACTCGTCGGCTACCAGGAGCGGCTCGGGCAGCGCGGCGATCAGATGCTCGGGTTGGTCCAGGTCGAGCAGGACTGCGCCGATGGCGTACTCGCGCATCGGCCCGACGCCGTGCGTGAAGACCAGCCATCCCGCCGGAGTCTCGATCGGCGACCCGCAGTTGCCGAGCTGGATCAGTTGCCACGGATGCGCTGGCGTCTGGACTGTTACGGCCTCGTTCCAACGCTGGCCGTCAACTGAGTAGCCGATGGCGTTGCTTTCCCTGTCCCACCGGGACAGCGCGGCGTAGCGTCCGGCTATGCGGCGGGGAAACAGCGCCATGCCTTTGTTCCTGGCCGACGGACCTGACAGCTGGGAGATGGTGAACGCCCGGAAGTCTCGTGTCTCCAGCAAGTGGGGCGCGACCTGCGAGCCGTCGAAGGCCGTGTATGTCGCGTAGTAAACCGCGTCTTCACCGTCGGTGAAGCGGACGAATCTCGCGTCTTCCATGCCCTGGCGCTCGGCCGGGCTAGTGGGCCACAGCACCCGCTCGGACAGCGCAGTGTCCTCGTCGAACTCGACCGCATATCTGGACGCGGCAATCCACCGCACCCTCTCGGCTAGCGCAGCGGAGTCGCCACGGGTCACCTGTTGCCCAGACAGCTCGGCAAGCGCTACGTCCAGTTCGGCCGTGGTGAACCGGGACGGCAGGAGGGTCCAGAGGAAACGCGCGTTCTCATCCTCGGGAGCCAGGTCGGCCAGCTTTGCCCGGAGGAGATCTCGAACAAGCGGAACGGGCCGCGCGTGGCCGGTCTCCATGAATCGGCCAGGCGGGTCGAGGCGTATTCCGTAGTCGCCAGCAGTGCCCGTCCTGAACTCGATGCTCGATAGGTGACCTTCGCCGACTGCGCGCAAGCTCATGATGAACCGGATCTCGCCGGGCTGACAGCCGGCCTGGTCCGGATGCGCGACCATCGACGGGTTGAACAGTGCCGCGGCCTCCAACGCGTACTCCTGAGTGAAATAGGCACCGATCAGCTGCCGCCGTGTGGTGCCGACGCTTATTTCGCTGCCGAGCCGATGCGCGACCTGCTGGAAGTTAAGCTCCAGCGTTCCGGGAAGGTCGCGGTACCGGTCCGAGAATCGGGCAAGCGTCAACGTGGCGGTACGTTCCACTTCCTCGTCGCTCAGGTCAAGGATGCGATCGATTACCGCCATTGCGCGCGATTCGCCGCGGATCAGGGTCTCCTGGCCGGGCACGAACAGTCGGCAGAGCGTGCGGGAGGCGTCGGGCTGCAGGCGGTGTGGGGTCCGCGTCAGCAGCCCGCTCATGGCTGTGGCCCGTGTCCTTGCGGCGCCGGAGACAGCCGGTGACCGAGTTGCAGGACGGAGATCATCGCCAGCGTCGACTCGGCTCCCTGGTTGCGATTGCGACCGTCGCGGCTGAGGCCGTCGCTGCCCCCGCCGGTCCGTTCGTCCAGCAACGGAATTTTGGCGTCGTTGTCACCGAGGAACCAGGACACGCTCATTTCCACGCCAGCAAGCCAGCTGCTGTCGCCCGTGACTGTCGCCGCCCGCATGCACGCATCGGCCAGCGCGGCCACCTCGATGGGCTGCTGATCGAAGGCGGGCCGGTCGTCGCCCGGGCCCCAGCCTCCGGCAGGCACTACCGACAGATGTCCATCGCGCGTCTCGACGGTCAGCAGCCACTCGAGCATCCGCAGGCCGTTATGCAGCGTCCGGTCCTGGCCGAGTCTCCAGCCAGCCACAATGACAGCCTCAGCGATGGCGGCGTTCGCATAGGCAAGCCTGCGCGCCGGCCACGGCCACGCCGGGTCTGCGGATGGCTGGCCGATGATGGCACTTGCTCTTTCGAGAAGGGCGAGCGCGGCGGCATCGTCGTGCGACCCATCGAGTATCTCGGCGGCACCGAGGGCCGCGAAGGCCATGGCATGCGGCCATGCAGAGGAGACTTGCGCGCCGCGGCCGAACCGGCTCAGGGATTCCTCCCGGATCCCGGCCGTCGGGCCGCGTGCCGCGGCCGTGCCCAGGCCCCACAATGAACGGCCCCAGCAGTCCTCTGTACCTGGATAGTCGCGCCAGCGGCGGTCGTAGCCGAGCCGATTGCGGATCTTTCCGTCTGGAGCCTGCGCCTGCGCGAGGAAGTAAAGGTAACGGCGCGCCAGCGTGATCAGTTCCTGAGACGGCGACGGTTCACGGCACACGACGACTAGGCCGCGGGCCACGTCATCCACGCAGTAGCCGTGCTCGTGCCGGGGGACGATGCCCTCGGCGTGCTCAAGGAGACCGATGTTGTCGGTGAGCCGCTGCAGATGCCGGAACGGGGCCGCCGGGCAGCTCATGCTGGTGCTCCGGCCTTTTGCACGGTAAGCGAAGACGCAAGTTCCCGGTAAGACCGGGCTACCGCTGGCCAGAGCATTTGCGGCGCAAGGCCCGCCGAGTATCTGCTCATCCGCGCCGAGAGTCCTGGCTCGGTCAGTACTCGCTGCAGTGCGAGCGCGATGCCTGCCGGGTCCTTCCTGCCCACGAGCAGTCCCTCGCCACCGCCGAGAAGCTCAACGGCATGCGGAAAACAAGTCGATACCACCGGCTTACCGGCCGTCACCGCCTCAATCAGGACTCCGGAGGTGACCTGCTCAGGCGAGTCGTAGGGCAGCAACACAACGTCCGCAGCGGCAATCAGGCGGGCCAGCGCGCCGGCGGGAAGGAACCGGCCATCGAAATGAACGCGATCCGCCACATCCCGGCTCCGTGCCTGGGCTTGAAGTGCCTGGCGGTAGGCCTCCCCATCGCGGTCCAGCACGCGCGGATGGGTCTGGCCGGCAACCTGATAGTCGGCGTGGAGGCCGCGATCGCGAAGAAGGCGCATCGAATCGATCGCGTGCTCGATTCCCTTGCCTGGCCCTAGAAGTCCCCAGGTCAGTATCTTGGGTCGGCCGGGCGCCTCTGCCGGGATCCTGACGCGGTTGTCGGCCGCACCGTGCGGTATTACGAAGACCTTCTCAAAGTCGGCGCCGTAGATGTCCAGCAGCCGTAGCCGGGCCGTCTGCGTCATGGTGACAACCGCGCCAGCAGCTGCGATCACTCCCTCAAGGATTGTGCGCTGCCTCAGCGTCGGACGTGCTAGCACCGTATGCAGCACAACGATGCTCGGCACGTGCAAGGCGTCGAGCAACGGAACGACTTCCTCGCCGTCTGGGCCGCCGTAGATACCGTACTCATGCTGCACGATCACGATGTCGAAGGAGTTGAGCACGTCGGCTGCAGCCGCAGCGCTGGCAACCGAACCCGCCACGAGGTTTAGCACCACCTCGCTGGCGACCCGCGGTTCCGGCTTATCGAGGACGCGCACGACGGCTACCTGATCGCCCGGCTGAGCCAGATGCGCGAGCAGCGCCGCAGCGAATGTTGCCAGCCCGCACTGCGTGGGTGGATACGTACTGAGCAGCGCATAGGTCATTGGCATGAAGCAGCTCCCTTTCGTCGGTTTCCGCGACGCGAGCTGCTGCGCGGCCATTCATGGAGTCGTGCGGGCGTCAACTGCGCCCAGACACGCGGCGCGCAGCGGTCGCAGTCAACGGAACTGCTGGCAACGAGCCGGCTGCGGCGCTTCGGCTACGCAGAGGCCCGGCCCGCAGCGAGGTGCCAGGCCCGAGAGATGGACTCGGCTGGCCCCGTGCACGCGTGCTGAAAGGGAATCAGTTGACGAGATCTTCATGACGCGCCCGAGGCTGGCTCCGATGGCCGAGCGTACCCGCCGGCGTCCAGGGCAGTGGCTGAGCGTCCCCCGCGGCCTCGCGTAGTGAACGCCGTCCCAGGATAGCCGTGAACACGCCTGGAAGTTGCCAGAGCGGCCTTCTTGCCGCGCTGGCGGTGGTGCAGCTCTAACGTCGGCTCGTCGGTCTTGCAGGTGCGGCGCTGTCGATCGCAGTCCGGACCGTCGGGAAGATCTCGAGCTCCCGATCTAGACCGGCGGCACTCACGGCCGCTGCCACCGCAGGCGGTGCCGAGGCCAGCCGCAGTGAGCCGCCGAGCAGCCTGGCACGGCGTCCGGCGCCGACGAGGACGGCCAGGCCCGCGACGTCGACCTTGGTCACCAGCGACAGGTCCAGGACCAGCCGACCGGTAGAGGTGCGAAGCAGAAGCAGGAACTGCTCACGCAGGTCCGGGGACCGAGTGATGTCGAGGACGCCGGAAAGAGCGGCTACAACGTAACCTCGCTCGCTCCGAGTGGCGAGAGCCGGATCATGAATTCGGTCGATGACCGTGTCGATTACATCGCTCCGATCTCGCCAGTGGCACTGGGCCGACAGTACTGGTGAGATTCTACACTAGTCTCATAATACTAGCAATTTATTTCTATATTTGAGATTCAACAGCAGGGAGCTCGGCGTTCCTCACCCGCTACCTGGGTGATCGCACGATCTGGTACCAACCTGGGCGTATGCTCACGGCTACTGCATCGGCTAAGCAGCTTGAACGAGTTCCTGATCTGGTCCAGACCAAGCGCCGGCCCTGAGATCCGCCTCGCTGCATCCCTAGATCGCGAGGCGAACGATGAGTGCAGGCATGACGCCAGCCCCCTATGACGGCACGAGTGCATTTCCGGCCTCCGGCCTGCCCGCCGGGGCTCGGGCGCAGCGAGCCATTCAGCTGACGGTGACGGCGGTGATCGTCGCTGTGCCGCTCGCTGGGCTGGCCACCGCCGTCTGGCTGCTATGGGGCCATGGCGTCGGCTTCGAGGACATCGGGCTTGCGGCTTTCTTCTACCTGCTGACCGGCTTCGGGGTGACGGTGGGGTTCCACCGATGCCTGACGCACCGGAGCTTCATTGCCAGGCCAGCACTTCGCGTTGCGCTGGCAATCGCGGGTTCAATGAGCTTCCAGGGCGACGTGAACGGCTGGGTAGCCACGCACCGGCGCCATCACGCGTTCACTGACCGGCCGGGTGACCCGCACTCGCCGTACCGGTATGGCGTCGGGCCTGCCGGCCAGCTACGCGGCGTTCTGCATGCGCATGTCGGCTGGCTGTTCGGTCACGACCCGACATCACATCGGACCTATGCGCCCGACCTGCTCGATGACCCGGCGATGAGCGCGGTAGCTGCCGCCTTTCCCGCGCTGTGCGCCGCATCACTAGCCCTGCCGTTCGCCCTCGGCTGGGCTATCGGCGGCATTCGCGGCGCGGTGCTGGCGCTGCTATGGGCGGGACTGGTGCGCATCCTCCTGCTCCAGCACGTCACCTGGAGCGTCAACTCCCTATGTCACCTGCTTGGCAACAGGCCCTTCGCCACCCGCCGCCACGATCGGGCCACGAATCTGTGGCCGCTGGCCATCCTGTCACTCGGCGAGAGCTGGCATAACATGCACCATTCCGACCCGACGTGCGCGCGGCACGGCGTTGACCGCGGCCAGCTCGACCTTTCGGCCGGGCTCATCCGCGTGTTCGAGCGCGCGGGCTGGGCCACTGGTGTCCGCTGGCCCACTATTGCCCGGCTCGAACGGCGTCGCATCCAGCCGAGCTGGGCAGCCGACGCTGACTCAGTAGCTGCGCCCGCAGTTCTGGTGGCATGGACTGAGAACCACTGAGTCCGCCGGCGATCGGCCAGGCACGATCCGGCCATGCTCGCGCCCGGTATGCCGGAGTCGGCCGTTCCGCTCCGGACCAGCAGCTGACCACTAACGGTAGGACGCGGCATAAGCCGAGGATGATCTGGACCGCGGCGTCAGTCCTGCTTGTCGCTGCTGTTTTCGCTTTCGCGCTACCGCACTTCGCGTCGTACCACAGCGTGTGGGCCAGCATCCAAGTGATGACCTGGCCGCGGATCCTGCTCGTTGGCATCGCGGCGGCGGCCAGCCTGGCCTCGGGCTGGCTGGTGATCTGCGCGGTCCTGCCATCAATACGGCTGCGCGAGGCAGCAGCAGTCAACCTTGCCTCCTCGGCGGTGGCCAACACCCTTCCCGCTGGCGGCGCTCTGGCCATGGGCATCAGCTGGGCGATGCTTTCGGGCTGGGGTGTCAGCACAGCCGACTACGTGCTCTACACCCTGGTATCTGGCATCTGGAATGTCTTCGCCCGACTGGGACTGCCAGTCATTGCCATCCTGGTTCTAGTAACCGTCAAGCGCCCCGGCACCGATCTGCTGGGCGGCGCCGTTATCGGCCTAACCTTGCTCGTGGTCGTGGCCGCTGGATTCGGCCTGCTGCTTCGGAGCGAGCCGTTCGCGCTCCGCGCCGGTGCCTTGCTTCACAGTGCAAGTGCCACCGCCTGCCGACTGGTGCGGCGGACGCCGCCGACCGAAGCTGCCGGATCGGTCCTCGGCTTCCGTGAGCGCGCAGCCGCACTCCTCGCCGCACGGGGCTGGCGCATCACCGCAGCCATCGCCGCGAGCAACCTCACCCCGTGGCTGCTCTTGCTCGCGAGCATGCGGGGGGTCGGCCTGTCCCAGTCCCAGGTCTCATGGCAGGCCTCCCTCGTGGCCTTCGCGTTCGTGCGTCTAATAACGATCGTGCCGGTGACGCCGGGCGGCGCGGGCGTTACCGAACTGGGGCTCGTCGGCATCCTGGCCGCGGGCGCCGACCATAAGGTTGCCGCGCAAGTAACGGCGGCCGTGCTGTTGTACCGTGCGGTCACCTACCTGGCGCCTATTCCCAGTGGAGCGCTGGCCGGCCTTGCATGGCGGTACGCACCCGCGGTCGGACGCGCTCCTGCGACCGCCGCGCTCCCCGTCGAGGCACCAAAGATCCCGGCACTGGGTTACGACGGCGGTGGACCGCTCTAACCAACGAGGGTCTCGCGTCGCCGATTCAGGTCGTAAAGGCGATCAGCACATCGCAGGGGGCCCGGTGCGCTACTGAATTCGGAACGCTGCCCAAGACACGGCGCACGCCTTGCATGCCCTTGTTGCCGACCACAATGAGATCCGCATGTACCTGGGCAGCCAACTCGCAGATCGCGTCGGCAGGCGCGCCAGTCAGCGCGTGCGTCTGGACATCAACACCGGCAAGTTGCGCGCGCGACTGTAGATCACCCAGCAGGGACTGGGCCAGCGCATCTGACCCGAGTGACTTCAAGTACTTGTCGACCTCGCTAGCCGACGACGTCAGCTGCTCGGGCTTGTATGCGGTGACGATGTGCAGCTGTCCACCTGCCAGCTTGACCAAGGCGATAGCCTTCTGCACCGCTTCGGCTGCTGTGGGCGAGTTATCGGCCCCGACGACAACTGTCTCGAACATCGCGCGCCTCCTGTAGCGGCAGCGATCACGCGGGCACGCTTACGGCCTGACGAAAGCTCTGTCTTCGGACTCTAACGTGAATTTTAGCCTATTGATCCTGTCATGTCCTGGCACTTTAGCTGTCGTCGTAGTCGTGTCGCGCGACGGCCGGCCAGCGACGCTAGCCGCAGGCCGGCCATGTTTCGCCGGAGTCTCCGAACCGCCTTACGGCAATTGCCCGGCGTGCCGGACGATGCCGGAGCGCAGCAGCGCCCACCAGCCCAGTACCTGGCCCTTCTTCACATGCAACGTCCCGTCGAGTCCGACGCTGACGTGTGCCCTCATGGCTACGGACTTCTCGCCCATGAACGCGTAGCTAGCCGGGTTGATGATGATGATCTGCCTGATGTAGCCCTCTTCCACGATTGCCAGGCCAACGCCGGTCCGGCCGGCCAGGTCGGTGACCGACGGCTCGAACCGCACGTGGTGAAGGCTGGCCAGCACCCCGTAGAGGGCAGCGTTGAGCCGCGGCGGCAGCGCCACCGCGTTCTCCAGCAGTGCCTGCACGGCGTTGAAGATGCTTGCGTCCGTCGGGCCGGCCTGGGCTGCGATGATCACCCGCAGCCGGGCCGGATCGGTCGGCAGCGACTTCAGATACGAATAGCTGACTGATTTCCAGCCTTCGGGCGAGCCGATCAGCGCGCTCCGTTGCAGCCTGCCGTCTTGCATCAAAGCCTGCTCGCGGCCGTCGACCCGGGTCCAGGTCTGCGTGACGCGCCGCCCGGTGACAGGCCCTTGCAGCGAGCCGGCCTCGTTCGCCGAAGTCGCGGCCAGAACCTTGGCATACACCCACTCGTGCGGGCCGGGCTTCGGCTGCGGCGCAGTCGCCGCTGCCTTGGATGCGTAACCAACGAGCTCGGCTTCGGAAGCGGCACGACCCAGGACGTTCGCGGCCGTCGGCCGTGCCCGGCCCGGGATGCGTCCTGAACCCGGCGACGATGACCGCCGCAGCGACTGCCGCGGCGATCGTGCAGACCGCGGCGAGTTGCCGGCCGCGACCGTTTCCGCGGCCCGGCCCGCCAGCGAGGCTGAGCCGGTGACCAGCGCGTCCGCGTCCGGTGGCGCCTGCTGGAGTAGCGCCCGGCGCGGCGGCAATCTCGGCCGCGAGCAGGCGCTGCGCCTCGGCCAGTTCCGATCCAGAGCGGACCTCTGAGCGCAGCCGGGCGACCTGGGTAAGTTCGTCGGTATCCATCATCTCGTTACTCCTGTCCATCGAAAACGCTTGCCGGACCGAACCCGTCCAGAGCGGCGCGCAGCTGGAGCCGGGACCGGTTCATCCGGGATCTGACCGTTCCCTCGGGAATGCCGAGCGCCTCAGCTACCTGGTCATAGGTCAGCTCGGCCCACGTGACGAGCAGCACCACGTCGCGCTGGCCAGGGTTGAGCGAGGCGAGCGCCGCGGCCACGGCTCGGCTGATGGCGTCGGCGGCGATCCGGGCCTCGACATGATCGGCGGCTGACTCGGCGACCGGGTCAATGCCGGTGCGCTCGAGCGCCCGCAACATGCGCTCCTCATCCCGGTAATGCCGGCGGATCAGGTTCGCCGCGATCCCGTACAGCCATGGCCGGGCGCATCGGCGTGTTGTGTCATAACTGCCACGCTGCCGGAATGCCGCCAGGAACGTATCGGCCACGATGTCCTGAGCCAGGTCCTGGCCGAGCCGGCGCGTGACGTACCGGCCGAGTCCGGCCGCGTACCTGCGGAACAACATGGCGAACAGGTCGGGTTCATCTTGCGATCGCCTGATTACCTCAGAGTCGGGCGGACCAGCCGCCGTCAGATCTCGATGTGCGGCGGCCGCCGTGGTTGCGTTGATCACTCGGTCACCCTTCGACGTCGTATTGACGCCTGTTCTTGCCCGGACGACCGCGGATAGGTCCATGCCTGCCGAGGGGTCGAGGCCGACAACGGGCGCCGCGCCCGATCGGCCGGGCGCGTGTCAGCCGCGATAGGCGATCGTAGTGTGCCCCTGATCGGCCGGGCCCCGCGCTTCAGCCGCGGTAGGCGATCGTGGCGTAGGAGGAAGCCGGGTAATAGGCACACGTTGCAGGCACGTATCTAGTCCCGGTGACGAACACCTGACCCCCGCGTGGACTGACCACTACCGCGGAGGCATCGCTGCCGAAATAACAACCGTGGCCATGGTGGTAGCCGCGGACCCACAGCCGGGCGCCAGTGAAGGCGTTGTAGGCGATGGTGGCGTAGGCGCCGGTGCCATTCCGGTGGGTGGCGCTGGTCCCAGTGACGTAAACCGTGCGTCCGGTGGGGCTGACGGCTACCGAGGAGGCATAGTCGCCGAGACTGCCGGAGCGGTAGTAGCGGCGGACCCACAGCTGGGCGCCGGTAGCGGCGCTGTAGGCGACCGTTGCGAAGTCGCTAGCGGCCGTGAAGTTAGTCCCGGTGACGAAAACCTCGCTTCCGCTGACGGCCATCGATCGGGGAGTGCTCAGGGAGCCACGCCCGTTGCTGTAGTGCCTGGCCCACAGCCGCGCGCCGGTCGCGGCGCTGTAGGCGACGGTGCCGTAGCCGATAGAGCCGCCGCTCCCGGCCCCGAAGCTCGCCCCGGTGACGAATACCTTGCCGCCGCTGACGGCCACCAGGACAGTGCCGATGGGGTCGCCGGGGTTGCGGATGCCCGGGTAGCCTCTGGCCCACAACTGGCGGCCGGTGGCCGCGTTGTAGGCGACCGTCGCGTAATTGTTGTCGATGCCCCCGGTGACGAACACCCGGCCTCCGCCCGGGCCGACCGCCACCGAAGTGGCACCGCCACCGCTGGTTCCCCCGTGGTCGTAGCTCCTGGCCCACAGCCGTCTGCCGGTGGCCGCGTTGTAGGCGACCGTGGCGTAGTCAGCATCGCCGGTGCTGAAGCTGGAGGTGTAACCGGTGACGAACACCCGTCGGCCGCGCGGGCTGACGGCCACCGCCGCGGCACTGTCTTCGCTGTAGCTGCCCGGACCGCTGTAGCTCCTGGCCCACAGCCGCGCGCCGTTGGCGGCGTTGTAGGCAACCGTGGCGTAGTTACCGAAGCCGCCGTCGCTGGTGGCGCTGGAACCGGTAACGAACACCTTGCCGCCGCTAACGGCCATCGAGGTGGCTTCGTCGAAGCCCTTGCCCGGGCCCCTGTATCGCCTGGCCCACAACTGGGCGCCGGTGGCGGCCTTGTAGGCAACCGTGGCGAAGGAGCCACGGCCGGTTCCCGACCCGGCCCTGGCAGTGGTCCCGGTGACAAACACGGTGCCTCCGCCGGGGCTGACGGCCACTGAAGAAGGCAAACTGTCAGTAGCGCGAGGGCCGCTGTAAAGCTTCACCCACAGCTGGGTACCCCGGACAGGCGGCCGTTGGGATACCCGCCCTGTCAGCGCTCCGGCCGTAGGCGCGGCTGTGGCGGCCGAGCCCGGCGTGCTGATGCCGCTGATCCCGGCCGCGGTCAACACAGCACCAGCCACCACGACCGCAAAGCCACGTGCCATGTTGTTGTACATCGAAATTCCCTCCGCAGATTTGAATGCTGCCAGCGCCGCTCACTTCACGACAAGGGGAGCCATCCCCACGACGGCCACCCCGGCCGGCCAATGCCAAGGCGTGTCTCACGGCCCGGCCGGCCGGCTCCCGGGACATTCCACGTAATCCGCGAACTCCACACGACCGGCAGACCCAGAAGCACGGCCTGGCCCGCGGCCGGCAAGCATGCTCAGATGGCGCGCGCACAGACTCTGCCCGGTCCTCCGCCTGCCACTCCGGCGGAGAGCCCAAGCCATGAGCCGTTGCCGGAAGGCCCGCTGGCTGGGCGCTATCCGGCCGCAGCGGCGATGGTCGTCCTGTTCCTGGTGCCCTACCTGGGCCTATCCGCTGCTCTCCAGCCGCTCGCCCCGATCATCTCCGCTCAGCTGCATATGAGCCCGCAGACGCTCGGCCTGGCCTCGGGCCTGGCCAATGCTGGCTACGCGGTCGGGACTGTGCTGGCGGTGCAGCTCGCGCAGCTTCTGCCGCAGCGGCGGCTGCTCGTGGTCTACGCCAGCGCGCTTGTGATCGGATCGGTGCTGGCAGCTGCGGCGACTGGGCCCGGGATGTTCATCGCTGGCCACATCCTGCAGGGCCTGTGCACCAGCATGTTGCTCATCGC
Organism: uncultured Actinomycetota bacterium; assembly: GCA_963787665.1. Taxonomy (GTDB): domain Bacteria; phylum Actinomycetota; class Actinomycetes; order Streptosporangiales; family Streptosporangiaceae; genus JAJYUU01. Next base: position 1,269,498 of record CAWBDZ010000007.1, on the reverse strand, counting down.
CGCAGCGCCGCCGCTGTTCCTCGGGTATCCGGCTGCCAAGCTGCGCTGGACCGCGGTGATCTTCAACATGTGCATTTTCGGGGCCGTCGCGGCAGGCCCGCTGATCGGCGGCGCCCAGGCGTCGTTCCACGCCTGGCGGCCGCTGTTCTGGATCGTGGCTGGCATCGCCGCGCTCGGCCTGCTGATGTCGCTGCTGACGTTCCAGGACGCCCCGCCCGCCGACCCCACCGCGCCGCGGGACGGGCTGGCCATCGGCCTAGCCGCCAGCGGCTCAGTAGCGGCGTTCTGGGGCACCTCCGAGCTGCTCACCCATCGATTCCTCGACCCCATCGCCATCATTCCGCTGCTGGTCGGGCTGGCGCTGATCGTCACCTTGTGGGTCTATCAGTACCGGGCCCGGCGGCCCTTGCTCACCGTGCGTGCCCTGGCCAGCACCATCCCGGTTACCGGGATCGTCGTGGCGATCTGCGCAGCGGCGGCGGCGACCTCGGCCATCGGCCTGACTGCCACGATCCTCGCTCCTGGCCACACGCCGCTGCACGTGGGAATGCTCTTCGTCCCCGAGCTCGTCGCTGCGGTTGTCACCGCGGTGGTGTTCGGAGCGGTATTCCGGACGCGGCTGATCCATTACTTCGCGCTCACTGGGCTGACGTTCCTCGCCGCCGGGATCGTCGTGCTCCAGATCACGATCCCGCCCACCTCGACGCTCGCGCTGGCTGGCTCTGGCCTTGTGGGCGTCGGCATCGGCGCTTCGGTCACGCCCGCGCTGTTCCTGGCGGGCTTCTCGCTGCGCTCCGCCTCGATTCAGCGCGTATTCGCAATCCTCGAACTGCTCCGGGCGATAGCCGCATTCATGATCGTGCCCATCTTGCTGCACTTCGCCACTACGCTGACCGGCCTGGCGACTCCGCAGATGGATGCGGCCCTGTGGATCTGCTTCGGGTTGTCGGTCGGCGCCGCAATAGTCGGCATTGGCCTGTACCTGCTCGGCAGAGTGCGGCCGTCAGCTCCGGCGCTGGAGCGTTGGATGGGTGGCCAAGAACCGGCATGGGATTCCCCGCCGCTGCTGGCCGCCCTCCGGCACAACCTGGCGCGGACCGAGGCGGTTTCCCAGGCTCCCGCTGTCCTGGGCGGTGACGGCAGCAGGCGCATCGATGCCGCACCCGGCACCTCTACCCGGCCGCGCCAAGTCCACCACCGCGCCGCGGAGGCTGGACCCGTGCTGTTTGCCTACGATGGCTCCGACCTGGCCAAAGCCGCCATAGCCGAGGCGGGTCATCAGCTGCCTCGCCGACGTGAGGCCCTTGTCCTTACTGTGTGGCGAACGTTCAACGTCGGGTTCACTCCGGAGCCAGACGTGCAGTTCGACGCCGCGTGTGGTGACGAAGTCAGGCAAGCTGCTGAGCAGACCGCCGCCCACGGAGCCGCACTAGCCGATGCGGCCGGGTTCCAGGCACAGGCGCTGGCCGTCGAGGGAACCCCGGCCTGGAAGGCCGTCATCGATACCGCCCAGCAGCACGACGCAAGCCTCATTGTGCTCGGCTCCCATCGCCACGCCGGGCTGGGCGGCCTGATAGCCGGGAGCGTAGCGGGCGACGTCGCTGCCCGGTCATCGCGGCCCGTCCTGATCGTTCGCGATCGTGGTACCGCTGACGGCAAAGCAGCTTCCCAGACATCGCCGCTGGAGGGCGGCGTAACCAGCGACAGCCGCACTGACCCCCAGAGTTAGGCGCAAGCCTTCCGGTGCCCAGCTAAATCGGCGGCCACCGCTGCGTTCCCGCTTGTGAGGTTTGCGCCGTACTTGCCGAAACCGGGTCTACCCGGGACCGTACCGGGGTGGAACACGACGACACGGAATGGACCGCCGTCTCAATGTCGAGACTGCAAGCCCAGTGGGAGAACAGCACATGACTAGTGCGCGCATGCTCCGGAGCGCCGTCGCCGGATTGATCACCTCGTTCCTCGCTCTGACCTTGGTCGTCCCCGCGGCGCAGGCAAGCCAGACGTCGGCCGGCGCCCGACCGGCAGCGACGAGCTACAAGTACACGCTGAGCCGGATCGCGTATACCGGGTCACGCATCGTGATCGCGGCCACTGACAGCCACGGCGACCTCTACTCCTTCTGGAAGAAGGAGGGAACAAGCACGTGGCATAAGCAGCTCGTGGCCAAGGGCGGGCACGGGAAGTCCGTCAACAAGCCGTCGATCGCCTGGACGGGGCATGCCGTGCTCATCGTGGCCCTGGACGCAGCCGGTGACCTGGTTTCCTACACCCAGCACAGCGGCAGTTCCGCATGGAAGTACCGGCGGATAGCCAAGGCGTCGGGAGGTCATTTCATCGCCCCGTCGCTCACTGTGGCCGCGAATGGTGCGGTACTCGTCGCTACCGGCACGGCGGCCAAGCTGTTGTCGTTCGAGCGAGCACCGGGCGGGAGCAGCTGGAGCCGCCTGAGCGTGGCGTCCGGGAAGTTCGGCGCGCCAACGATCATCACTTGTTATGACAGCCATATCTCGCAGTACCTAGGGCTGATCGTCGCGACGAGCGGCAATCACAGCCTGGACTTCTGGTGGGAGCGACTGAGCGTGCCAGGCTGGCACCAGGAGACCATTGCAGCCGCCGGGCCGGGTGGAAGTTACCACGGCGGGTCGCTCGCGGCGACCAGCGCCGACCTGCTAGTCGGGGCCACCACCACGACAGGGGCGGTGGACGAGTGGTCGCAGCCGATTGGCGGTTCAGGCTGGTCCCAGCAGACTGTGGCCTGGTCAGCCGGTACCACGTACTCGCACGCCCAGATCGCCTGGACCGGGCCGGTCGAAGGTGGGTCGTTCTCGTTCGACGTGATCACGGCCACCACGAAATCCGGCAGACTGGCCTACTGGTGGGCAGGCAACGGGGGAACTGTCTGGACCGCTGAGACGGTGGCGGCGGCCAGCAAGCATGCCGCGTACGGTAACCCGGCAATGCAGATCTCCGGCACGTCGGTAATCATCGCGGCCATCAACACCAAGCGCGGCGACGTGCTCTACTGGAATCAGCCCTTTGGTACAACTGCGTGGCACAAGCAGCTGGTGGCGAAGGGGTAGTGCTAGCCGCTGCTCCGCAGCGGGCCGCTGCGCCAGGTGCGCACGCCATCCCCAGCACACGATCTGGTAGCAGCAGCACAGGGCGAGCCAGCCCCGGAAGAGGCCCGGTGACCCCAGCCACAGCCCAGGTAGGAGAACGATGTCTCGGGACACCTGTGAACGGTGTCCCGACACATCACAGGGCGCCCCCAGCGGGCGCCCACAACAGGGGGAAGGCGCTGACCGGCGGATATCTGCTGATCCAAGCCCGGTCACTGTTGCCGGCAACGCCGCGGGGCGTGAGCACCGGGCGGATCTGATGCGAAGTCGGTGGCGTTCAGTGTGCGGTCGAACTGCGTGAAGAAGTTGCGGAAGGGCTCCCGTGACCAACTCGCTCTGCTCGGCCGTTCGATCTTGGGCTGATCCTCGCTTGAAGTCCGGCCTGAGTGGTTCAGAGAATCCCGCCGGAAGCCACTAGGCGGCACCGTGCCGGATCACAGACACACTGCCAGGCCAATAGCAGGAGGGGGTCCCCGAGAGCCAGGTGTCAGCGACGCGCCGCTAGCGTGAACGCCCCCTTGATCGCCGAGAGCAGGACCGGGGCCGCCGTGGCCTGGTTAATGGGCTGCGACGGATTCTCGGCGAGCACGATGACGACGTAGCTCTGGCCGGTCTGGGTGGTGGCCAGGTAGGCGACGGTCAGTACTCCTGGCTCGGATCCGCCCTTGAACCAGGTGGTCTTCCACTGGGCCGGGTCGAGCTGGAGGCCGCCGTCGTTGAGCGAGAGCACCTGGCCGATCGGGGACAGCCCCGGCCGGCGGGCGAGGGAGGCCAGGGCGATGTAGGCACGGCAGATGTCATCGGGCGAGGCGAACCATTCCAGGCTGTTAATGTCGCGTGGCGTAGTCCACGCTTGCGCCGCCGCCACGGTCGGGAGAGGGGCCCGGTCGACGGTGCTGGCGAGCAGCGCCTGCCGGCCAGCTTGATTCGCGGCGATGTAATGCTTCGCGAGCGCCGGCCACTGGTCGAGCTTGAGGATGAACATCTCACGGGTCGTCAGGAACGGCCGGTCCAGGTCTGGGTCGGCCATCCCGGTCGTGGTGAGCGCCGTATCGACCGCGGGCCGGCCAACGAGGTTGATCAGCATGTTGGCGGCTGTGTTGTCGCTGATGGAGATCATCTTGACGGCCGTGTCCTGCACGGAGATCTGGGTGCCGTCCGGCTCATTCTGGAGTTCCCCTGAGGGCAGGCTTTTGAGCTGCGCGGTGACGGTCAGTCGCTGGTTCCAGTGGACCTTGCCCGAGGCCACGGCATTGCCCAGCGCGTCGAGTACGTAGAGCTTGAAGGCCGAGCCGAGCGGCGCTGCGGCGGCGGGGTCGATGCTGTGTACCGGCTGGCATGAGCCGTTGCTGACCTTGGCGACCAGCAGGCGGACCCGGGGGGCGACCGAGCGGAGCGCGGCGTCGACGCTGGCCCAGGTGGCGGGCGTCGGCGCGGTGGTGGCCGGCCCGATTCTCAGCCCGTTGATCAGACCTTGGCTGTCGACGGCGAGCGCAACCTGAGCCCGGGATAGTACACCGCTGGTGGAGGCGATAGCGGTAACCGCGCTCGGTTCGCTGGCCTCGATCGAGACCAGCCTGACAATGACCACTGCGTGCAGCCCCTGGTTGAGCATGGCCGGGCTGACCTGGGCGAGGAAGGCTGCGTCAAAGTGAGCGCGGACCTGTGCGATGGACAGGGGCAGATGGGCGTCCGCCGCGATGAGCCACCGGAGCTGGATGCCGGCTGGCGTATCGGGCGGGACAACGGCCTTCACGGGTCCCGTCGAGGCTCCGCCGGTGGCTGGTCGGAGCGAGCTGCACGCGGCCGCGAGGAGCACTATCGCGGCGATCAGCACCAGCGGTAACGGCGACGCTGGATGGCTCCGCCTACCACTTCTCCCGATACCGAGCGTAGGCATTCATTTCCCCTGCACCGGCAAGTACATTCTCTGGCCAGTCTCTGACCGTTGGACCAGAGCCTTTTGATCCCGGCCGGCGGCGCAACTGCTACACCCGGCGAGAGTTAGCCTAAGTCGGCCCCTGCCGTATGGCTACAAGGCGGCCCATGGGATGACCCCATCCCGGACCCATTGCCGCCAATGCCCGGACATCGGCAAGATCGTCCCCCGCGCCGCAGAGTGGCAATAGCGGCCGACTTCGGGCTGCCGGCACTACACGGCGATCCTGCGGGCCAACGACACCGCCGTGCTCACCCGAGCATGGCATGGTCAGCCAGATCCAGGCGCCTAGGACCTCGGCGCGTACAGGTCGGCCAGGCCGCGAGCAGTGGCCGTAAGCCGCGAGCGCAGCCGGGCCGGGCGGAGCACCTCGACCTCAGCGCCGAACCGGAGGAACTGGCCCTCGGCGTGGATGAGCGACTCGATCGGGACGGTCGCGGTGACCCAGCCCGTCGCGTCGGCGGTGCCCGTGCTCTCCACCGCCGCACGCACCTCAGGGGACACCTGGTCGGACAGCCGCTCCAACGCCTTCGGCGAGAACCGGACCACCGCCTCGCCCTGGAGCAACTGTTTCCGGTACTCGCTCAGGTACCCGGTCCAGTACTCGCGAAGGTCGAAAGCGGACGGTCGTTCGAACCGCTCGCCGGTCACCTCGAGGCCGAGAATCTGGTTCACCTTGTATGTGCGGGGTGAGTTCCCGCCGTCGGCAATGGCGACCAGGTACCAAATGCCGGCCTTGAGCACCAGGCCAAGCGGATCCAGCGTGCGGCGTACGTCGGTCGGCTCCTTCCAACGGCGGTACCTGACCCGGATCCTGCGCTGCTGCCACAGCGCGTCGGCTACCAGGCCCAGGTGCGGGCTCGCGTCGCCGTGGGTGTACCAGCCGGGTGCGTCGAGGTGGAAGCGGCTGCGGACCCGGTTGGCGTTGTCCAGCAGTGACGGCGGAAGGGCCGCGGCTAGCTTCAATTCGGTCGCAGACAGGAGGGCGCCCAGGCCTAGCTCGGCCGCCGGCCCTGGCAGCCCGGTGAGGAACAGCACGCGCGCCTCGTCCTCAGTGAGCCCGGTGAGCCTGGTCCGAAACCCGTCGACGAGCTGGTAACCGCCGTCCGGGCCGCCCTCGGCATACACCGGCACGCCGGCTGCGTGCAGCGCAGTCATGTCCCGGTACACGGTGCGCACCGAGACGTCGAGCGCCTCCGCCAGTGCCCGCGCGCTCATCCGCCCATGCGTCTGCAGCAGCAAGAGGGCGGAGAGCAGGCGGCTTGCGCGCATGCTCAGATTGTCGCGGATACCACTGACAGAAGATGTCAGGGATAGGCGGCCAGGCTGTCCTCAGGTCAACAACACGGGAGGACAGATGCCTGAGGACCACGGCCGGCACGACTTCGACTTCGTGGCCGGAGTGTGGCTGATGCACCATCGCAAGCTCGTCGACGTGCTCGATCCCGCCTGCGACGAATGGGTGGAGTTCGAGTCAGTCTCCATCGGCGACATCCGGCTGTACGGGCTCGGCAACACCGACCGGATGCTGGTGCCCTCGATGCCGCCGCACGGCCAGCCATTCGAGGGCATGACGCTTCGCCTGTTCGACCCCGATGAGCGGGCATGGAAGATCTGGTGGACGTCGTCGCGCTTCCCCGGTCGGCTCGAGCCCCCGGTCGTTGGAAGGTTCGCAGACGGCGTCGGGCTTTTCTACGCCGACGATGAGCTCGACGGTAAGGCCATCAAGGTCCGGTTCGAGTGGACAGACACCACTACAGACTGTCCGAAGTGGAATCAGGCGTTCTCGTTCGACGACGGGACCACCTGGAAGCCGAACTGGTACAACTATTTCACCCGGCTGTCCCGCTGAGCCTCGCGCCGCCAGCGATCAGTCGCAGCTCCCAAGTTGGGCCAGCGCGCGGGATGATCCAGGAGGTCGGCTGGGGCGTGATGCCTCGAGCCTCGAACAGACACTCTGCCGCGGAGGTCCCAACTATGACCGACCTCCCGGCCATCGACGGGCTGATCGAGAACATGACGGCACTGCTGGCGCCGCTTCGGCAGCGCCAGGACCCGCGACGGTTCTTCCTTGCGACGTACCTGCGCACGACGCGGGCGGTGCGCGAAGAGCTGAGCGCCGGCGGGTTCGAGGACTGCGCTTGGGTGGAACGCTGGGACGTGGCGTTTGCCCAGTTCTACCTCGACGCCCTCCAGGCTGACGCGGCCCGCGGCGCAGTGCCTGGCCCGTGGGCCGCCGCGTTCGCATCCGCCGGAATGAGCGGTCGCGCGGTTCCGCCGTTGCAGCACGTGCTGCTCGGTATGAACGCCCACATCAACTACGACCTCCCGCAGGCGCTGCTGGCAGTGATCAGCGACTCTGAGTTCGATGACGCGCCGCTTATGGCCCGGCGGGCCGCCGACCACCGGCACATCGATCAGGTGCTCGGCATGCTGGTGGACCGGCGGGAAGGACTGCCGGATGCGCCGGGCTCCCGGCCGACGGTCGCCGATCGGCTGCTTGCTCCGGCGAACCGGCTGGCCATCAAACGGTTTCTCACCGAGGCCCGGGCCAAGGTCTGGGCCAACACCCGTGTGCTGGGCGGTGCGCGCCGGAAAGGTTCGGCGTATTCCGACCGGCTCGCCGAGCTGGAGCGGCTATCTGCGGCACGGGTGGCGGATCTCACCCGGCCGGGAAACGTCCTGCTACGACTGGCCGTCCGGGGCTTCGGGGTGCTGCTGCCGCCCGAGCCTGGGCCCGGCACGCGGGGCACATATCCACACCACGAGGGCGGAGACCCACGATGACCGGGGCATTCAGCCCGAGGGTAGTGGCGGCGGGTGCGGGCGCGACCGTCAAGCTGTTCGGCGTCCGGTTCACCTACAAAGTGGTCAGCGACGACTGCGGCGGCACGCTGGCCGTGATGGAAGTCGACATCCCGGCAGGCATTTTGGTGAAGCCGCACAGCCACGCCCGCGAGGACGAGTTCTCCCTGGTGCAGTCGGGCACCGTGGTGGAGTCCGCATCGGGGATCAGGCAACCCGGACCGGCCAAAGGAACCCATCGCCAACGGGAAAACCCCGAACCCTGACCTGGGCATTGCCGTGGGTGAGCACGACCGGGGTTGAGGTCATTCCTATGTCTCGAGACATCACAGAGCGCCCCCAGCAGGATTCGAACCTGCGCACCCGCCTCCGGAGGGCGGTGCTCTATCCCCTGAGCTATGGGGGCTGGCGCTGATCTGCCCGCAGGCCTCGCCCGCGAGCCCGGCGTGCAAGCCGGAGCTTAGGGTATCAGGCGGAAGTATCGACGGACACGAAGCCGATCTGCTCCCATCGGCCAGCGGGCTTCCGATAGCCTCGCGCCGTGGCTCGGGGACTGGGGCGTGTGCTGGTAGTCGATGACGATGAGGTCATCAGGCAGCTCATCGCCGTCAACCTCACCCTGGAGGGGTTCGAGGTGATCACCGCCGTGGACGGGCGCGATTGCCTGGAAAAGGTGACCGAAGTCAACCCCGACGTCATCACGCTGGATGTCATGATGCCGCGCCTCGACGGCTGGGTGACGGCGACGCAGCTTCGGCGCAATCCGGCCACCGCCGGCATCAAGGTCGTCTTGATCACGGCCCGGGCCCAGGAGGACGACCGGGACCGCGGCCGCCAGATCGGCGTCGATGCCTATCTCACTAAGCCCTTCGACCCGGCAGAGATGATCCGGGTCGTCCGCGAACTCGCCGGCGCCAGTTCCTCCGATTGACGCGCCCGCCAGCCGAACGGCCTAGCCTGAACGCGTGCTCACTGGTGACCTCGGCAGCGAGCTAACCACTGCGCTCCGGCAAATGGCCGCCGACGGGACGCTCCCCACATCGGCGGCCGACCTGACGACGTCCGGCACCTGGCGCCCGGTACCGGACGGTGATCCGGCCAGCTTCGCCACCTCGCTGCCGTTCCGGATCGCCCGGCTCGACGGCCGCGATGCAGATCAGGTGGCCGCCGCACTGGCGCTGCGGCTTCGGGCGGTGCCGTGGATCCGGGCGGTCCGGCCAGCTGCGGCCGGCTGACCTGACGATCACTGTGACGCCTGGCGCGCTCGCGGCCGTCGCGGGCAGGATCGCCGCGGCTGGCCCGACCTGCGCGCAGAGCACAAACCTGCGCGGCACGGCCGCGACGGTGGTGCCGTGGCCCGACCTGGCCGCTGCGCAGAGCTGGCCGCGCGGCTGGCGGGCACAGGCCGACGCGATGACCGGCCGTCTGGCCCAGGCGGCCGGAGCCGAACCCTCATCAGGAGGGGAACGGGTTCCCCGATCCAACTCCGTCCCCGCCGCTGACTCGCCGGTCCGAGCTGCCGTGGCGTGGTTCGGGGAGTCTGCCGTCCGTTACCACCTGGCCAGGACGCTGTCCGGCAGCGCTGGACAGCTGGCTCGCCAGCTCCGTCCCGGCAATCGCATGCCCGCGGAGCTCACCGTCGTCCAGGTGGCTCATGCCGACGCCGCATCGACGCTGCGCTGGGCCGCTGACCTGCACATCGACCGGGCGGCCAGCGCCGAACCAGTAGACGGAGCGCTCTCCAACCTGGCCGAACGCCGCCTCCTAGCCCTGTTGTCCTGGCTGCCAGAGAGAGTCGCCTCCGCGGCCAGGAGGTCCCGCCCGGACGAGTTGCCCAGGTACCTGGAACAAGTGGCCGCGGCCTGGCTGATCTGCAAGCAAGACAGCCCGGCGCTGCCCTTCGGCGGCCAGGCTGCCGCTACCGATCCCGGAGCGGCCGGAGCCCGGCTGCTGCTGGCCGACGCGGCCAGGACGGTGTTGGCCGCTGGGCTGGACTTGACCGGAATAGCCGCAACACACCAGCTATAAGGACGCGTTTTCTGATCTAGGTACTTGAAGAGAAACAGCAGGTTGAAGTAGGTTCGCGCTTCAACTGGCACAACTAAGGACATCAGGGGGAGCAGCGATTTGCGAGCTTGAGATTCAAGAGCCCGCGAAACGGGTACCGCATGGCTTGTAAGCCCCCCTGGACGTCGACAGCTAAGGCTCGCCCCGGTTATCCGCGCCAGACTGCTTCCCGCCATGCAGCCGCGCGCGCGAGCGTACCCGGGAACGCGCTAACATCCCGCCTGGCACGTTCCTGGCTGGTTGAAGTGCTGCTGCCGGCACCCTCCGCTTCTCGCGGACGCCGTCAAAGGAATGCAGTGGGTCGCTGCCGAAGGAATGCCGCGGGTCATGTTGGTGTTAGGCTAGATGCTGCACCAGATGCCCCGGACCGGGGAGAGGTGCTTGTTCGCACTCCATCCGATCAGTTCGTGAGTGCTCGGCGGCGTGCGATCTCAACATTCATCTGCCCATCGCGGGAGTCCCAAATCTGCCTGGCCCTAGCCAAGGACCTGGGCGGCAAGGACACATGCGGCCAACGGCCGAGTCCCGGATGGCCTGCCAGCGGCGGTGGTGGCAGGTTGCGGTGGCAGACACTAATGCAAAAGCGGGCAACGGGCTGCAGGGGCAGCCGAGACCCGCACCCTGGGAAGGACCCCTTGTGAGCGAAACTCTGGACCTGTTCTCAGCCGAGAACGGGGAATCTGCCGACGCGCCCAGGCCGGATGTGGCCGGGCCCGTTGGTAACTCCGCCGGCGCGGCGGAATCGGCTGGGACTTCCCACGAGCCAGGCAGCGCGGTACGCTCCTGGCCGGATGCCGTTGACGCGGCCACGGGCAGTAACAAGGCCAGCGCTGGCTCCGCGGATGGCGCGGGCGACCGTCCAGCGGCACTGTCAGCGATGCTGCTACCCGAGTTGCAGCGAGTCGCCCAGTCGATCGGCATCACGGGCACCGCGAGGATGCGCAAGGGTCAGCTGATCGCGGCCATCGAGGAAAGGCGATCGGAGAACCGGCAGGGCGGGGGTTCGCACGAGGCTCGGCCCCTTGGCCAGGCAGGCGGAGGATCCGGGGCTGCGACAGCCCCCGACCAGGAGCCGCTGGCCCGGCAGATCAAGACTTCCGACAACTCAGTTCAGCGGGGAGCGCCTGCGGGAGCCGGCGCTGACCGCACCTTTGAGCGGGACGCTATGGAATCACAAACATCGACGCAGCCAGGGCTAGGTAGCCCGAGTGCTGGCGGGATCGGCGAAGGCTCGACCTACGGCGACAGCGGGATTGGCGGTGGGACGGCGAACGGCCCGGTCTCCGGTCCGGTCTCGGGCAGCACGGTCGCGGCCGATCTCAGTGCCAGCGGGACGGCCACCGCCGCCCCGGTGAACGGAACGCCGCGCGAGGACGCGCAGCATGGTGTCGATGACCAGCCGGGTTCGGACGGCGCCCAGCGCACCGACCGGCGCCGGCGGGCCAGCCGTCCGGCCGGACAGCCGCAGACGGTCAGCGAGAGCGACGATCAGGGCCGCGATGCACGCGAGCAGGGTCGCGATGCAGGCTCGAGCGGACGTGAGCAGGGCGGGCGTGACCAGCAGGGCGCCCGTGACCAGGGCAACCGTGACCAGGGCAACCGCGACCAGGGCAACCGCGAGCAGAGCTCCGGCCGCGACCAGAACGGACGTGACCAGGGCGGCGGCCGGGACCGTGACCAGCAGGGCGGCCAAGGCGGCCGTGACCAGCAGGGCAACCGGGACCGCAGCCAGCAGGGTGACCGTGACGACGACCGGGACGGCCAGGGCAACCGCCGCAACCGGGACCGGTTCCGCAACCGCAGCACCCAGCGCGGGCGCCGCGAGCGCGGCGGCGGCGGTAACGAGGCCGAGCCGGTGATCACCGAGGACGACGTGCTGATCCCGATCGCCGGGATCCTCGACGTGCTCGACAACTACGGGTTCGTCCGCACCACCGGCTACCTGCCCGGCTCCAACGACGTGTACGTCTCGCTCTCCCAGGTCCGCAAGTACAGCCTGCGCAAGGGCGACGTGATCGAGGGCGCGATCCGGCAGCCGCGTGAGGGCGAGCGGCGGGAGAAGTTCAACGCGCTGGTCCGGCTCGACAAGATCAACGGACTGGACCCGGAACAGTCCAAGAACCGACCGGATTTCGCCAAGCTCGTGCCGCTGTACCCGCAGGAGCGGCTGCGGCTGGAGACCGACCCGACGATCATGACCACCCGGATCATCGACCTCATCGCGCCGATCGGCAAGGGCCAGCGCGGCCTCATTGTGTCTCCATCCAAGGCAGGCAAGACGCTGATCCTGCAGGCCATTGCGAACGCGATCACCAAGAACAACCCCGAGTGCCACCTCATGGTCGTGCTAGTGGACGAGCGGCCCGAGGAAGTCACCGACATGCAGCGCACGGTGAAGGGCGAGGTGATTTACTCGACCTTCGACCGGCCGTCCGAGGATCACACCACGGTCGCCGAGCTTGCGATCGAGCGGGCCAAGCGGCTGGCCGAGATGGGCCACGACGTGGTCGTGCTGCTCGACTCGATCACCAGGCTGGGCCGGGCTTATAACCTGTCCGCTCCGGCGAGCGGCCGGATCATGTCCGGCGGCGTCGACTCGACAGCCCTCTACCCGCCGAAGCGGTTCTTCGGCGCGGCGCGCAACATCGAGCATGGCGGCTCAGTCACGATCCTGGCCACGGCGCTTATCGAGACCGGCTCCCGCGCTGACGAGGTGATCTTCGAGGAGTTCAAGGGCACCGGCAACATGGAGCTACGGCTGCGCCGCGAACTGGCCGACAAGCGCATCTTCCCTGCGGTGGACGTGGACGCGTCCGGCACCCGCAAGGAAGAGCTGCTGATGACGCCGGAGGAACTGAAGATCGTCTGGCAGCTTCGCCGGGTCCTGCACACGCTCGAGCCGCAGCAGGCGCTTGAAGTGCTCATGGACCGGATGAAGGACACCAAGAGCAACGCCGAGTTCCTGATGAAGGTCGTCAAGACCAGCCCGGCGTCCTAGCGCGGCGCACAGCTACCGCCCGGCCGGCCCGCCCCGGTCGGTCGGGAATCTCCAGGTGCCTGCTTATGTTGCAGCGTCTGGCACACTGGTAAGCCAACAATGAGCGGTACCGGTTCACGCCGTAGCGCCGTAAGGCGCGGCGACCCGGCGACCGCAGGACCCAGGAGTTAGCAATGAAGTCCGGAATCCACCCGGAATATGTGGTCACCACGGTGACCTGTAGCTGCGGCAATACATTTACCACCCGCAGCACCGCCAAGAACGGCGTGATCCACGCTGACGTCTGCTCAAGCTGTCACCCGTTCTACACGGGCAAGCAGAAGATCCTCGACACCGGCGGCCGCGTCGCCAGGTTCGAGCGCCGCTTCGGCAAGAAGGCCGCGGACGGCAAGAAGTAGTCGGCCACACCCGTTCCCTTCCGGCAGAGGTCTGGAAGGGAACGGTTCGGCTTGTCCGACAGCCGTCAGCACCACGATAGGGAGGTAAGCGATGTTTGAGCGGCTTGCCGACCTCACTGCCGAGCACGCACAGCTGGAGAAGGACCTGTCCGACCCGGCGATCCACGCCGACCAGGACCGGGCCAGGACGCTGAGCCGCCGATATGGCGAGCTCACGCCGATTGTCCAGGCGTACGCCGATTGGCTGCAGACCTCGCAGGACGAGGCCACCGCCCGCGAACTCGCGCCGGAGGATGCCTCGTTCGCCGCCGAGGCCGAGCAGCTCGCCAAGCACCGCGAAGAGCTTGAGGCCCGGCTGAACACCCTGCTCGTGCCCCGCGACCCGAACGACGATAAAGACGTCATCCTGGAGGTCAAGGCAGGGGAGGGCGGCGAGGAGTCGGCCCTGTTTGCCGGGGACCTGCTGCGCATGTATCAGCGCTTCGCTGAGCGCAAGGGCTGGAAGACCGAGCTGCTCGACTCGACCATGACCGGTCTCGGCGGCTACAAGGACGCGACCCTCGCTGTCAAGGCCAGGGGAGAGCAGGGCGCCTGGTCACGTCTCAAATACGAGGGCGGGGTGCACCGCGTCCAGCGCGTCCCGGTCACCGAAGCGCAGGGTCGCATCCACACCTCCGCGGCCGGCGTGCTGGTCATGCCGGAGGCCGACCCGGTCGAGGTCACTATCGACCCGAACGACCTGAAGATCGACGTGTTCCGCTCATCCGGCCCCGGCGGCCAGAGCGTGAACACCACCGACTCGGCGGTCCGGATCACCCACCTGCCCACTGGCGTTGTCGTCTCCTGCCAGAACGAGAAAAGCCAGCTCCAGAACAAGGAGCAGGCCATGCGGGTACTCCGGGCCCGGCTGCTCACGGTCGCGCAGGAGGAAGCCGACGCGCAGGCGTCAGCCGACCGGCGTAGCCAGGTAGCCACCGTCGACCGGTCACAGCGCGTGCGGACCTACAACTTCCCGGAGAACCGGATCTCCGATCACCGGGTCGGCTTCAAGGCCTACAACCTGGACCAGGTCATCGACGGCGATCTGGACGCCGTCATCACCGCGCTCATCGACGCGGACCGCGCCGAGAAGATCGCCGGCTCCGACGGCAGCTGACCGTGCTTTCCATGATCACGAAAACTAACAGTCGCATACGACGGATAGTTTTCGTGATCATGAGTTTGCGGGCTGCTGCGGCCCGCACGAGTTTCCTGCGGCAGGCCAGCAGTGAGCTTGCTGCTTGACGAGATCGCCCTTGCCACTGCGCGGCTAGCCGAGGCTGGGGTCGAGTCTCCTCGCACCGATGCCGAGCTGATTGCCGCCCATCTGCACGGGGTCGCCCGTAGCGAACTGCACCTAGTCCCCGACGCCAGCTTCGACGCGCGGTTCTGGGACGACATCGCCCGCCGTCAGGCTCGCGAGCCGCTGCAGCACATCACCGGGATCGCATATTTCCGCTACCTCGAGCTCGCGGTCGGGCCAGGCGTCTTCGTGCCCAGGCAAGAGACCGAGGTCATGACCGGCTGGGCGATCGAGCAGCTCGCCGCCATGGACGTGGCCGAGCCGCTGGTCGCCGACCTCGGCACCGGGTCCGGCGCGATCGCGCTGTCTATCGCCCAGGAAGTGCCGCGCGCCCAGGTGCACGCGGTCGAGGCCGACCCGCTGGCCAGGCAGTGGACCGAGCGCAACATCGCCAGCGTGGCCGCCGCGTCCCCCCACACCGCCGGCCGGGTACGACTGCAGGCCGGCGATTTCGGCACCGCGCTGGCCGGCCTCGAGGGCCAGTTCGACCTGGTCGTCAGCAACCCGCCGTACATCCCGGTCGGCGCCTGGGTGCCGCCGGAGGTGGGCGAGTACGACCCCGCGACCGCATTGTGGGGCGGTGAGGACGGGCTCGACGCGGTCCGCGTCGTCGAGGAAACGGCGCGCCGGCTGCTACGGCCGGGCGGCTTGCTCGCGGTCGAGCACGGTGCTCAGCAGGGCGCCGCGGTCTACTGGGTGTTCGCCGAGGAGAACGGCTGGCGGGAAACCCGCAACCACACCGACCTGGCTGGCCGCGACCGCTTCGTCACCGCCGTCTGGCCCGGCACTTCGTCGTAGTCATGACAGGATGATCGACTGTGAGCACATGGTTCGACACCGCGGATCCAGAGCGGCGCACCGAGGGCCTGGCCGCCGCCGTGAACGCGGTGCTAGCCGGCAAACTCGTCGTGCTGCCTACCGACACTGTGTACGGCGTGGGCGCTGACGCGTTCAGCCCGGCCGCAGTGAATCGACTGCTGGCGGCGAAGGGCCGCGGCCGGGACATGCCGCCGCCGGTATTGGTCGGCAGCGTGCGGGCGGCGGAAGCCCTCGTCGACGATCTCGGCCAGGACGGCCGGCAGCTGATCGAGGAGTTCTGGCCAGGCGGCCTGACCATCGTCTGCCACGCTGCCAGGACGCTGAGCTGGGACCTCGGCGACACCAAGGGCACGGTCGCGATCCGGATGCCTGACCAGCAGATCGCCCTGGAACTGCTGCGCGAGACCGGCCCGATGGCGGTGAGCAGCGCGAACACCACTGGCTCGCCAGCCGCGACGACGGCCGCCGAGGCGCGCGACCAGCTGGGGGAGTCGATCGAGGTTTACCTGGACGCCGGTCGCTGTGAAAGTGCGGTGGCCTCAACCATCGTCGACCTGACCGGTACGCAACCGAGGCTGCTACGCCGCGGCGCAGTCTCCGTCGGTCGGCTCCGCGAGGTCGCCGCGGTACTCACCGCGGCCGAGCCCGAATCCGCCTGACCATCCGGCGTCTGCCTGGTGCACTCGGGGACACCAAAACATGCCGAAGTGGCCTAAATCACTATACCGGAGTCTGCTTTCAAGATCCATTCGTCGACGGTGGTGCGGTAGGTGTCGCTATCACGGCACCAGAACCGCCAATGTAGTTACCAAGCAGGTGCAGGGCGCGGCTGCGGCGCGGTCAGGGCCGCCGGCGACGCCTGAATGCGCATCGGGCGGGTGCCAAGGCTGCGGGTGTAGCTGGGGACTTGCTGTGGGCTTGAGGGCGTAAGCCTTGGCAGCCAGCATGGTGTTCTACAGTTGCGGTTGATGCTCTTTAATCCCGTCCAGGTCCGGTGACACGGTGAGGGACTACGTCCTGACACTGCTGGTGACAGCCGCCGTCACCTACATGCTGACGCCATTGGTTCGCCGGCTCGCGATCCGCGTCGGCGCCATCCATGAGGCCCGAGACCGGGACGTGCACGTTGTGCCGATACCGCGGCTCGGCGGCCTGGCCATGTACGGAGGGCTGGCGGCCGGGCTGCTGGTGGCCAGCCGGATCCCGCAGCTGCGGGCCGGAATCGCCGGCACTGGCATGGTCAGCGGATTGCTGCTGGCGGGCGGCCTGCTGGTCGCGATCGGGTTCGTCGACGACCGCTGGGGCTTGAGCGCGCTGCCCAAGGCTGCCGGGCAGGTCGCCGCGGGCGGCATCCTGGTGGCCACCGGCACGCAGATCAGCTGGCTGCCCTATCCGGGCGGCGGGATATTCATCCCGACGACCGACCAGAAGACCGTGATCACGATCCTGGTCGTGGTCGCCACCATTAACGCGGTCAACTTCATCGACGGACTTGACGGGCTAGCGGCCGGAATCGTCGCGATCGCGGCGATCTCGTTCCTGATCTACTACTACTCGCTGACGAAGGTTCTCAACATCTCCGCGCTGTCCCCGGCGGCCCTGGCGTCGGCGATCCTGATCGGGATGTGCATCGGTTTCCTGCCGCACAACTTCTCCCCGGCCAAGATCTTCATGGGGGACACCGGGGCGATGCTGCTGGGCCTGCTGCTTGCCTACGCGCCGATCTCGAGCATCGCCTCGACTGACCCGAACCTGCTGGCCACCAAGGTCAACAGGTACCCCGAGATAATCCCGCTGCTGCTGCCTGCTGCGCTGCTCGTCATTCCCTACGCTGACCTGCTGCTAGCGGTGGTGCGCCGGACCCGGGCCGGCACGTCGCCGTTCTCGCCGGACCGCAAGCACCTGCACCACCGGCTGCTCGACATCGGGCACTCCCAGCGCGCCAGCGTGCTGATCATGTACCTGTGGGCCGCGGCGTTCTCCGGCAGCGTGGTGTACCTGTCGATCGCCAAGACCGAGGTGAAGAGCAACCACCACGGCACGCCCGTCTTCGTCCTCGTCGCTATCACGGCTGCCGCGCTGGCGGTCCTGCTGTTGATGTCGATGCCCCGGCTCCGCTGGTGGGAAGGGCGTTCGCGCCGGTCAGGAGCAAAGGCAGCGGGTAACGGGCAACTGCCTGAGCCCGCCGCCATCGCGGCGGCCGCGGCCAACGGCGTCCGGGCGGCCGCGACTGGAGCTGCCGCGCCTGCCATGCTGACGCTGCCGGTGCCGCACCGGAGCTAGTGTCGGTCGCTGCCGCGCAGCCGCTGCCTGCTCCGGTGGTGACTGGCTCACTGGCACGGGCAGACGGATCGCCAGGCCCGGCCCGGTCGGTTACCGGCATAGTGCCGCCGGCGTTTGGCAGCAGCACGGCGCGGAATCCGTTCTCCTCCGAGTCGGGGTGGGGCAGCCAGCCGGAGCCTCGACGGACGCCGAACCGGCCACCACCGATGGCGCCGAGTCCGGTGACGAAGCCGGCCCGTAACACCTGCTGGCCGTCTGCCAGGCCTGCCTGTCTGCTGATATGACCATGGCGATGTCGGCAGGAAACCGTTTCTTTACCAGCGAAAGAGGCCGCAGTGACCTGCGGTTATCCGGCCATTGGCGATGGCATTCGTCACGTTAGGTAACTCCCTGACCTACAAGGCGGGAGAGCTTGTGATATCTTTCACGAGCACCCACTAGCATGATGGTGCGGGGTCCGTGATACGTTTCGCTAACCTGGGCGTAACGCTCGGGAAGCTAGCTGACGGTCACGCACTAGCACCAGAACAACCCCGTTTTGAGCTGGGCAAACCAGCGGTATCAAGATCATCCGGAGTCTTCCAGACATGCTGGCGAACTTCGCCCCGATGGCGCGGCGATCCGCCGCCGTGACGGCCGCAGCCGCCGCGGTGATGGTGGCGGTGTGCGCTGCCTTCGGCGGGCACAAGGGGCTGTACGCCGCCCTTATCGCGGCGGGCGTCGTCGCCTTCTTCTTCGGCCTGAGCGTGTTGGCGGTCGGCCGCGCCTCGAAGGTCAGCCCGCAGGCAATGATGCTTGCCGGCATGGCCACCTACTTCGTCAAGATCCTGATCCTGCTCTTCCTCGTCGGCCAGTTCCAGGACAGCACCGCGTTCAGCGCATGGCTGTTCGGGCTGACGGCCATCGTTCTCGTCCTGGTCTATGACGGCGCGCTGATTGTGACGTTCCAGCGGACGAAGATGCTGTATGTCGAGCCGGACGGAGAACGATGACCCGTGGCTGGGACATTTCCTCCGGACGGCAGATCGCGGCCCGCCCCAAGTGCTGCCTGCGCGCCGTCCCGTTGGCATGACCGGGGGCAACGTGTCCGGGGGGAACGTGACCGGGGACGCGAAGCAGGGCGCGACCCGCGAACCGGAGCAGGAGTACACGCCACCGCAGGAGAGCGATGGCTGGCGGATCCTGAGCTACATGTTCGGCGGCATGATCTTGTATGGCGGCATCGGCTGGCTGGTCGGCCGGTGGACGGGCATCACGGTGCTGTTCCCGATCGGGATGATCCTGGGCATCGGCCTGTCGATTGCCTTGATCATCTTCCGGGTCACAAGATCCTGACCTGGGGTGAAGTGACTGCTGTGCGCCTTTCGGCAGACCCGGTTACGGGCAGGCCGGCCTGTTACGCCATGATGACTGACCTTGACCCGCAGCGGCATGCCACGGGGCCAGTCTGCACGCGACAGCCCGAAGGGGTAACTCGGTGAGTTCCGCAATTGCGACCACGGCCGCAACGAGCTGCTCCGCGTCGAGCAGTCACATCTTCTCCGGATGCGGCTTCCCGTCGCCATCGATCAACGACTTCTATTTCACCCCGCTGTTCAAGGTCGGCAGCGTGGCCTTCGGCAAGCCGGGCTTGCTGCTCCTGCTGAGCACCGTGCTCGTGCTGCTCTTCTTCTGGTTCGCGTTCCACTCGCCGAAACTGGTGCCGCGCGGCATCCAGAACGTCGGCGAGATGGGCATTCTGTTCGTCCGCGATCAGATCTTGCGCCCGCAGCTCGGCAAGGCCGGGGACAAGTGGCTGCCGTTCCTGGTCTCGCTCTTCTTCTTCATCTGGGTGAACAACATCATGGGGATCATCCCCATCCTGTACTTCCCGGCGATGGCGAAGTACGGCTATCCGGTGGCGCTAGCCGGCATGGTCTGGATCATCTATATGGGCCTCGGTATCAAGCGGCAGGGCTTGCGTGGCTACATGAGGACGCTGACGGTGCCGTCGGGTTCTCCGGCGTGGATCCTGCCGCTGCTGATACCGATCGAGTTCCTCTCCAACGTCCTGGTCCGGCCGTTCACGCTGTCGGTCCGGCTGTTCGCGAACATGCTGGCCGGGCACGTGCTGCTGCTAGTGTTCACGATCGCCACCTGGTACTTGCTGACCCTTTCCATAGGCGCGCTATACGCGGCCACCTCGTTCGTCGTCGCCATCCTGGTGACCGCGCTGGAGGTTCTGGTCCAGGCGCTGCAGGCCTTCATCTTCACGATCTTGACGGCTACCTATATATCGGGCGCGTATGAAAGCGCGCACTGATAGCTGACCCATAAAGAAGAACCCGGCGGGACCCCGTCGGCCTAGCAGAAGGAACGCAACATGCAGCTCGCGATGCACCTGCATCACCTGCTCTACGTGGCCGCTGGCACGACCAATACCCTGCACATCACGCAGCTGGGCGCGCTCACCTATGGTCTTGCGGCTATCGGCCCGGGCATCGGCATCGGACTGATCTTCGGCAACACGATCCAGTCGATCGCCCGGCAGCCGGAAGCCGCGGGCCGAGTCACCGGTCTTATGTGGATTGGCTTCGCGCTCACCGAGTCGCTGGCCCTCATCGGCATCGCGGTGCCGTTCTTCATCAAGTAGCCCCAAGGCTGAGAGGTACCCGCACATGTTGCACCAGCTAGCGGCCTCATCGTCACCGAACCCCCTGGTCCCGAACTGGACCGAGGTGATCGTCGGCGCCATCGCGTTCGGCATCGTCTTCGTCGCGCTGTGGAAAGTGCTGATGCCCAGGATCATGAAGACCCTGGAAGAGCGGACCGACAAGATCGAGGGTGAGCTCCAGCGCGCCGCCGAGACAAAGGCTGACGCCGACCGGCTACGCGAGCAGTGGCAGGCCCAGCTGGCCGATGCGCGGCACGAGGCCGCCCGGCTGCGCGAGAAGGCCAGGGAAGAGGGTGCGGCGATGATCGCGGAGATGCGCGCCGAGGGCGAGACAGAGAAGCGCCGCATCGTCGAGTCCGGACACGTGCAGATCGAGGCCGACCGGCAGCAGGCATTCGCCTCGCTACGGGCCGAGATCGGCACGCTGTCGGTGCAGCTGGCGAGCAAGATCGTCGGCGAGGCGCTGGATGATGAGGCCAGGCAGAGCAGGGTAGTCGACCGGTTCCTGGCTGACCTCGATGCCAGCGGTGCCGCGACGTCAGGGGCACGGGCATCGTCATGAGGGGCATCAGCAGGGCATCTCTAGCCGAGGTCGAGGACCGGCTCGGTCCGCTGACGGCCAGCCCGCAGGCGGCCGCGGCGCTCGGCGAGGAGCTCTTCGCTGTCGCCGGGCTGCTCGCCACCCAGTCCGTCTTGCGGCGGGCGCTGAGCGATCCGTCCCGGTCTGGAGAGGCCCGCAGCGGGCTCGCCAGCGCCATACTGACGGGCAAGGTCGGCGATGCGACTGCCGGCCTGGTCGCCGCGGTGGCGGCGGCCCGCTGGTCGGCGCCCGGTGACCTGACCGATGCGGTCGAGCAGCTAGCTGTGCAGGCCATCGTCATTGCCGCCGAGCAGGAGGGCCGGCTCGACGACCTGGAGGATGAGCTGTTCCGGTTCGGCCGGATCGTGGCGAGCCAGCCGCAGCTGCGGATCGCCTTGACCAACCCGTTCCTGGCCGCCGACGCGAAGCGCTCGCTGCTCGCCGACCTGCTGGCCGGAAAGGTAACGCCGGAGACCCAGCGGCTGATCGTGCAAGCCGCGGTGAACCCGCTGGGGCGCAGCCTGGACGTGAGCCTGGAGGAGTACGCCCGGCTGGCAGCCCGCCGCCGGCAGCGGCTGGTCGCCGAGGTGCACGTGGCGGTCGCCCTCACCGACCAGCAGCGCGGCAGGCTGGCGGCTGCGCTGGCCGGCGCTTACGGGCACCAGGTGCACCTGAACGTGGTGCTTGACCCCCGGATAGCGGGCGGCATGACTGTTCGCGTCGGGGACGAACTCATCGACGGCAGCGTGGCAACCCGCCTCGCTGAGGCCCGACGGCGGCTGGCGTCCTGAGCGGGCGCCGTTAGCGGCCAGCCGGGCGGGCGGACCCGGACCGGCGGACGCTGACAAACAGACAGACCTGACAGAACAGAACCCGATGCGAAGGACACGAGGAAGATGGCGGAGCTGACAATCCGGCCGGAAGAGATCCGGGACGCGCTTGAGCGTTTCGTCGAGGCCTACGAGCCCGGAACCGCCTCCACCGAGGAGGTCGGCGCGGTCGTCGAATGCGGCGACGGTATCGCGCGGGTTTCCGGCTTGCCGTCGGCGATGGCCAACGAGCTGCTGGAGTTCGAGGACGGCACCCGCGGCATCGCGCTGAACCTGGACGTCCGCGAGATCGGCGTCGTGGTGCTCGGCGAGTTCAGCCAGATCGAGGAAGGCCAGCGCGTCAAGCGGACCGGCGAAGTGCTGTCGGTGCCGGTTGGCGATGGGTTCCTCGGCCGCGTGGTAGGCCCGCTGGGGCTGCCCCTGGACGGCCTCGGGCCGATTGAGGGCGTGACGCAGGAGCGGCAACTTGAGCTGCAGGCGCCGTCAGTGGTGCAGCGGCAGAAGGTCAACGAGCCGCTCCAGACGGGCATCAAGGCCATCGACGCCATGACCCCGGTCGGCCGCGGCCAGCGCGAGCTGATCATCGGTGACCGGCAGACGGGGAAGACCACGATCGCGATCGACACGATCATCAACCAGAAGCAGAACTGGGACTCTGGCGACCCGAAGAAGCAGGTTCGCTGCGTGTACGTGGCGATCGGCCAGAAGGGCTCGACGATCTCGTCGGTGCGGGCCACCCTCGAGGAGGCGGGCGCCCTGGAGTACACCACCATCGTGATGTCGCCGGCGTCCGACCCGGCCGGGTTCAAGTACATCGCCCCCTACACCGGCTCGGCGATCGGCCAGAACTGGATGTACCAGGGCAAGCACGTGCTGATCGTGTTCGACGACCTGACCAAGCAGGCCGAGGCCTACCGGGCGATCTCGCTGCTGCTTCGCCGGCCGCCTGGCCGCGAGGCTTACCCCGGCGACGTCTTCTACCTGCACTCCCGGCTGCTCGAGCGCTGCGCCAAGCTGTCCGACGAGCTGGGCGGCGGCTCCATGACCGGCCTGCCGATCATCGAGACGAAAGCGAATGACATCTCCGCTTACATCCCGACGAACGTGATCTCGATCACCGACGGGCAGATCTTCCTGGAGACCGACCTGTTCAACTCCGGTGTCCGCCCGGCCATCAACGTCGGCCAGTCGGTGTCGCGAGTTGGCGGCGATGCGCAGATCAAGGCCATGAAGAAGGTGGCCGGCGGGCTGAAGCTGTCACTGTCGCAGTACCGCGACCTGGAGGCTTTCGCGTCGTTCTCCTCCGACCTCGATCCTGCTTCCCGGGCCCAGCTTGACCGCGGCGCCCGGCTGGTGGAGCTGCTGAAGCAGCCGCAGTACAGCCCGTACCCGGTTGAGCAGCAGGTGGTCTCGGTCTGGGCTGGAACCGAGGGCTACCTCGATGACGTCCCGATCGAGGACGTGAAGCGGTTCGAGACTGAGTTCCTCGATGAGCTGCAGCGCAATCAGGCCGGCATCCTCGCCGCGATCAGGGAGACCGGCGATCTGAGCGACGACACCGTGGTCGCGCTCAAGGACGCCATCAACCAGTTCCGAGGCGCGTTCGAGAAGAGCGGCGGCGAGCTCCTGATCACCGACGAGGCGGTCGAGGCGCTGTCCAGCGACGAGGTCGAGCCCGTCAAGCTCAGGAAGTTTGACACGCCTCCGCCGGACCGTACGAAGGCCGGCACCCCGCTTGGCACCGGCGGCGGGACAGCAGGGGGACCAGCGGGCGGAGCCGGGTCTGAGACAGGACAGGCGGGCTAGCGCGGCATGGGAGCCCAGCTTCGCGCGGTACGGCGGCGGATCAGGAGTGTCCAGTCCACTGCCAAGATCACCCGCGCTCAAGAGCTGATCGCGTCTTCGCGGATCATCAGGGCGCAGCAACGGCTGCACGAGGCCGTGCCGTACGCCCGGGAGATCACCCGCGCAGTGGAGGCCGTGGTCAGCAGGTCGGAGAACGTAGACCACCCGCTAACCCGGCCGGTGACGAATCCGGCCACCTCCGCGGTGCTCATCCTGACCAGCGACCGCGGCTTCTGCGGCGGCTACAACGCCAACGTGCTGCGGGAAGCCCAAGGCCTGCGGGTGTTGCTGGAAGGCCAGGGACTCCAGGTCGCCAACTACGTGGCCGGCCGGAAGGGCATTGGCTGGCACCGGTTCCGTGGCCGGGAGCTCGCCGCTGAGTGGAGCGGCTTCTCCGACACGCCCAGGCAGGCGAACGCTGCCGAGCTCACCAGCGCGCTACTGGAGGCCTACGCGCGTCCCGCTGATGAGGGTGGCGTCGACGAGATCCACATCGTGTACACCGAATTCGTCTCCATGCTGACGCAGAATTCAGTGGTTCGCAGGCTGCTGCCACTGGAGATCGAGGAGACAGATGAGGCACCACCCACCGGCCCGATGCCGATCTACGAGTTCGAGCCATCGCCGGAGGATGTTCTCAACGCGCTGCTGCCGTGGTATGTGGAGAGCAGGGTTTTCGCCGCGCTGCTGGAGTCAGCGGCTTCCGAGATCGCGGCGCGGCGGCGGGCAATGAAGTCGGCCACCGACAACGCGAACGAGCTTATCGAGCAGCTCACCAGGGAAGCGAACAAGGCGCGGCAGGCCGAGATCACCCAGGAAATTAGCGAAATCGTGGGCGGCGCGAACGCGCTCGCCGGTGCGACCAGGGAGTAAGTGAGCATCATGACCACTACCGCAGAGACCACCGCAGCCGGCGGCTCGGCCAGCCCGGCCGCCACGGGACGCGTATCCCGGGTGATCGGTCCGGTCGTGGACGTCGAGTTCGCGACCGAGGAGATGCCCGAGATTTACAACGCGCTGCACGTCGACGTGACGCTCGGCGAGACAACCCGGACGCTGACCCTGGAGATCGCCCAGCACCTGGGCGACGACACCGTCCGTGCCATCTCCATGGAGCCGACGGACGGGCTCATCCGCGGCGCGGCCGTCACCGACACCGGCGGCCCGATCACGGTACCTGTCGGCGACGTGACCAAGGGGCACGTGTTTAATGTGCTCGGCGAGTCGCTGGACGTGCCGACCTCGTCGCTGAAGATCGAGGAACGCTGGTCCATCCACCGCGAGCCGCCGCCCTTCGACCAGCTTGAGCCGCGGACGGAGATCCTGGAGACCGGGATCAAGGTCCTCGACCTGCTCACTCCGTACGTCAAGGGCGGCAAGATCGGCCTGTTCGGCGGCGCCGGCGTGGGCAAGACCGTGCTGATCCAGGAGATGATCACCCGCGTCGCGAAGAACTTCGGTGGCGTGTCCTGCTTCGCGGGCGTGGGCGAGCGCACCCGCGAGGGCAACGACCTGTTCATCGAGATGACCGACTCCGGCGTCATCAAGGACACCGCGCTGGTATTCGGGCAGATGGACGAGCCGCCGGGCACCCGGCTGAGGGTCGCGCTGTCTGCCCTGACGATGGCGGAGTACTTCCGCGACGTGCAGCAGCAGGACGTGCTGCTGTTCATCGACAACATCTTCCGGTTCACCCAGGCGGGCTCTGAGGTATCCACGCTGCTCGGCCGCATGCCGTCCGCGGTGGGCTACCAGCCGACGCTGGCGGACGAGATGGGCCAGCTTCAGGAGCGGATCACTTCGACTCGCGGCCACTCGATCACCTCGATGCAGGCGATCTACGTCCCCGCCGACGACTACACCGACCCGGCCCCGTCGGCGGTGTTCGCGCACCTCGACGCTACGACGGCACTGTCCAGGGAGATCACCCAGAAGGGCATCTTCCCGGCGGTGGACCCGCTGGCCTCGACGTCGCGCATCCTGGCGCCCGCCTACGTGGGCCAGGAGCACTACGACGTGGCGCGGGAGACCCAGCGGATCTTGCAGCGCTACACCGAGCTCCAGGACATCATCGCGATCCTCGGCATCGATGAACTGTCCGAAGAAGACAAGGTGACCGTGCAGCGGGCCAGGCGGATCGAGAAGTTCCTGTCCCACCCGATGTTCGTCGCCAAGCAGTTCACCGGGCAGGAGGGTGTCTTCGTTCCGCTGAAGGACACCATCGCGTCGTTCAAGGCCATCAACGAGGGCAAGTACGACCACCTCCCCGAGCAGGCCTTCTTCATGTGCGGCGGCATCGAGGACGTGGAGAAGAAGGCCAAGGACATGGAGCGGCAGTGACCGCGACCAGGGCGGGCGAGGTGACCGGGTGACGTTTCAGGTCGAGCTAGTCAATCCCGAAGGGGAGCTCTGGTCCGGCCAGGCGCAGCTGCTGATCGCCAGGACGCTCGACGGCGAGATCGGCATCCTGACGGGGCACGCTCCGGTGATCGGCATCCTGGCCGAGGGCAGCCTGGTGCAGATCAGGCCGCAGGACCCCAGCTCGCCCGATGTCTTCGCGGCGGTGAGCGGCGGCTTTCTGTCGGTGAGTGACAACCGGGTATCGGTCCTGGCCAGGTACGGCCAGATGGGCAACGAGATCGATCCCGCAGCCGCGCAGGCAGCGCTGGACCAGGCGATTCAGGCAGCGGGCCCGGCGGCCGGGGGCCCGGAAGAACCGTCCGAGCTGCGATACGCCCGTTCCCTGGTGGCGGCTGCGGCCGGTCAGGGCAGCTGAGCTAGCGAGCCGGGCGCCGGGAACCAGCGGAGTGTCGGCCGCTAGCTGTCCCGCTCGAACTGCTGGCAATTCTCCTTGTCGTGGCCGCGGCCGCGGTCTTGCTCCGCGGCCGACGCGGCTGGCGGACGGCTCGAGCTTGCCCTGTCGCAGGGCGCATTGACTGGCCTGCTCGCCTGGCTTGAGGCGGCACCGCTCTGGTATCTCAGGCGGGCCAGCTAACGCTCCCCGCCGGGCTTCCAGAGCAGGTCGCCGTCCGGCTGGTTGACCCGGCGGGCCAGGATGAACAGCAGGTCCGACAGCCTGTTCAGGTATTGCGCAGTCAGCGGGTTCATGCGGTCGCCATGCGCTTCCAGCGCTGCCCACGTGGTGCGCTCGGCCCGTCGCACTACCGTCCTGGCCACGTGCAGCAGCGCAGCGCCCGGGCTGCCGCCGGGCAGCACGAAACTGCGCAGCACTGGCAGGCCCTCGTTGAACTCGTCACAGGCGCGTTCAAGCCTGGCGATGTAGCTTTCGTCCACCCGGAGCGGAGGGTAGGCCGGGCGGTCGGCGACCGGGTTGCACAGGTCTGCGCCCACATCGAACAGTTCGTTCTGAATCCTGACCAGCACATCAACGATGTCGGCTGGCAGCTGGCCCATCGTCACCGCGACGCCGATAGCGCAGTTGGCCTCATCAGTGTCGGCATAGGCCGCTAGCTGCGGATCGGTCTTGCTGGCCCTGCTCATGTCGCCGAGCGCCGTCGTGCCGTCGTCTCCGGTGCGCGTGTAAATCTTGGACAGGACGACGGGCTTATCGCGGTCTTGTGGCATTGCCCAACCGTATCGGCAGGAGCTGGCCGACCGCGTGAGCCGCCCGCGGTTGTGCCGCCACGGCCGGATCCCGCCGAAACCCCGCGGCGCGCGGGTTCATGATCACCGCCATGCTGCGAAATCCAATCGGTCTGCGGTAAGTCAAGTTTTCTGCAAGTGGCCGCAGACCGTGGGGTGTCCGAAACCCTTTACCCACCGGGGTTTCCGCGTCTTGACTCGGGCCGGGATTTATCCGTCAAGCTCAGTGGTGTCAGGCGCCTCTGCGTGGGGTATTCACAATGCGAACACGATATGAGATCGTACAGATACGAAGAGTGATAGCAGTGTGCGGTCGCTTCGCTGCATAAGCGGAGTTTCGGCCGCAGAAAACCGGGTCCGTAATCGACCCGAAGAGCCGCTAGGCGGCTCGCGGTGCCTCGGTCACCCGGCGGTTCTCGGGGGCCCGCCGGGGGTGTGAGGGCCGCAAATGGTGGGGGGATGCGTGCTCCCGGTCGTCAGGCCGGGAGCACGTTTTTTGCCCGGACAGCCCGGGTCACGGCGGAATCCGTACGAATAGATCACCAATTCGGTGGCCTGGGGCGCAGATCTGGCCGGAAAGCGGAACGGCAGACTCCCAATGCTGGCGACCAGAACGCGCCCGCGCGTCCCGAATGAGTAGAGTATCCATCGGTTTCCGCAGAGAGCCTGGAACGCCCGGAAGGACTGGCCATGTACGACTACATCATCGTCGGCGCTGGCAGTGCTGGGTGCGTGCTGGCCTCGCGGCTGACCGAGAACCCGGACTCACGGGTCCTGCTGCTGGAGGCTGGGCCGCCCGACACCGCCGCCGAGATCCACATCCCGGCGGCCGTCAACTTGCTGTTCAAGAGCGCTTACGACTGGAACTACCAGACAACGGTGCAGGACCGGGCCGAGGGTCGCTCGATCTACTGGCCGCGCGGCCGGGTCATCGGCGGCTCGTCGTCCATCAACGCGATGATCTACATCCGCGGCAACCGGCACGACTACGACTCCTGGCGCGAGGACTACGGCTGCGAGGGCTGGGGCTACACCGACCTGTTCCCGTATTTCCTGCGGGCCGAGTCCAACTCCAGGGGCGCGTCCGCCTATCACGGTGCCTCCGGCCCGCTCAGCGTGCAGGACCTGAAGGCCAAGAGCAGCCTGACCGGCGATTTCGTCGCGGCCGCCCAGGCCGCAGGGCAGCCAGCCAACGCAGACTTCAACGGCCCCAGCCAGGATGGCGTCGGCTACTACCAGGTGACTCAGAAGGCTGGCCGCAGGTGGTCGGCGGCGGACGCCTACCTGCACCCCGCGGCCGGCCGGGCGAACCTGACGATTCAGCCCGATGCCCTGGTCACTGGCGTCATCATCGAGGACGGGAAGGCGACCGGCGTCCGCTACCTGCGGCGCGGCGTCGAAGAGGTGGCGCGCGCCGAGGCCGAGGTGATCCTTTCCGGCGGCGCCATCAATAGCCCCCAGCTGCTCATGCTGTCCGGCGTCGGACCGGCCGATCATCTGCTTGAGCACGGCATTGCGGTGCAGGCAGACAGTCCGGGCGTGGGCGGCAACCTGTCCGATCACCCGGTCGTCACGGCGATGTGGAGCGTCCCCAGGTCGCGGAGCCTGTGGGAGAAGCAGGGGCCGCGCAACCTGGCCCGCTGGCAGCTGATGCACACCGGGCCGCTGACAACCAACATCGCGGAGGCTGGCGGGTTCTTCCGCTCGGATCCGGCGCTGCTAGCGCCAGACATACAGTGGCACGCGCTCCCCGTTCCCTTCCTGAACGGCGGTCTCGGCGATCCCGCCAGCCGTGCGCTCTCGGTGCTGATCGCGCTGGTGTCGGTCGGCAGCCGCGGGAAGATCCGGCTGCGCAGCGCCGACCCGCGGCACAAGCCCTCGATCGACCCGTCCTACCTGTCCGATCTCGCCGACCTCGATCCGCTGGTGAAGGGCATCGGGATGGCCCGCCAGATCGCGGCTGCGCGGCCGCTGAGCCGCCGCGTCAAGGCCGAGCTCGCGCCGGGTGATGACGTCCGCAGCGATGCTGACCTGCGGGAATGGATCCGCGGCGACCTGAGCACGCTCTACCACCCGGTGGGCACGTGCGCGATGGGCGGCGATTCCCGGCTGGCCGCGAGCAAGCTGCACAGCGTGCTCGACACTGAGCTGCGCGTGCGCGGCATCGAAGGGCTGCGCGTCGTGGACGCCTCGGTGATGCCGACCGTGCCGCGGGGCAACACGAACGCGCCGGTCATCGCGATCGCCGAGCGAGCGGCCGACCTGATCCAGGGCCGGGCGCCACTGGCGGCCATGGACCCGGCCGAGTCGCAGCTGGCGGCCGTCGGTCAGCGCTAGCGCGCCCGGGTAGACCTTATGGGTAACGGGCCCTTACTTATAGCGGCGGCCGTGCAGGAACGTCGCCAGGGTGAGGGCCTTCTTGAGATCCTCGTCGGTCCGGCCGAACGAGGTGAGGTTGGGCCGGGCCTTCATACGCTGCCTGGTGATCGACTTGGGCCGGGCGAACTCGCGCAGCCCGTCCGCGCCGTGAATCCGGCCGAAGCCGGAATCGCCCGAGCCCCCGAACGGCAGCGACGGCACGCCTGCGAACGCGATGACCGAGTTGATGGCCGTCATGCCGCTGCGCAGGGCGCGGGCGGCGGCCATCGCAGCCTTCTTATTCCCGGCGAACACGGTACCGCCTAGGCCATACCGGCTGGCGTTGGCGAGTTCGACGCCCTCGGCCAGGCTGGCCACCTTGGCGACGGTGATCGTCGGCCCGAAGGTCTCCTCGGTCACGGCAGAGCTCTCCTCGGGCACCTCGGCCAGGATGACCGGCCCGACGTACGGGCGCCGGATGCTGCCGATGCCGCCGACGACCGGGCGGCCGCCACGGGCCAGCGCGTCAGCGATGTGCTTCTCGATCACCTCGGCCTGACCGGGCAGGGTCATCGGGCCGTAGTCGGCCTCGCGATCGTCGCCAGGCCTGACCCGGCTGACCCGGTCGGCCAGCTTGTCCAGGAATGTATGGTAAACGTCCTGCACCACGTACACCCGCTCCACGCCGACGCATGTCTGGCCGGCGTTCGACAGGGCACCCCAGGCGCACGCGTCCGCGGCCGCGTCCAGGTCGGCATCGGCGCCAACGATGAATGCATCCTTGCCGCCGCACTCGGCCACCATCGGCGTGAGGTTCTGCGCGCAGGCAGCCATCACCTTCTTGGCAGTAGCGGCGGATCCGGTGAATGCGATCTTGTTAACGCCGCTGCGGGCCAGGTACTCGCCGGACTGGCCGAATCCTGTGACCAGCTGGAAGACCGGCTGTTCCGGCACTACCTCGGCGAACGAGCTGGCCAGCCACTCGCCGACGGCCGGGGTCAGCTCGCTGGGCTTGAAGACGACCGCGTTCCCGGCGGCGAGCGCGTAGGCGATAGATCCCATCGGGGTGAAGACCGGATAATTCCACGGGCCGATGACGCCGACCACGCCGAGCGGCTGGTACTCCAGCGTGGCGGCCTGGTTGATGGCCACCAGGCCGCTGCGGACCCGGCGCGGGCCGAGGACCTTGCGCGCGTTCTTCGCTGCCCAGTCGATATGCACGATCGCCAGCATTATCTCCAGCTGGGCGTCGGCGAGCGGCTTGCCGGTCTCGGTGTGAACAAGCTCGGCCAGCCTGCCGATGTAGCGGGTCACGTGCGACTTCCAGGCCAGCAGGCGCTGTCTGCGGCCGTGCCAGCCCAGCCCGGCCCACCACTGCGCGGCCGACTGGGCCCGCGCGACGGTGTCGGCCACGTCGGCTTCGCTGAACACCGGATAGCTATCGATCACCTCCGACGTCGCCGGGTTCAGCGTGTCGAATGTCTCCGCCGACCTGATGTGGCCGAGTGTGGCCGTCATGAGCCTGCACCGCCGTTCTGCACTATTTGCTGCGATTCTACGCTTGGGCGTTCTCCGGCTTGCCCGTCGTCCGCGGGCATTCCGTCATCGGCTAGTTTACGAAGATCGCGTCAGGTAAGTTGATCGCCTTACCTCTGCATGAGCGGAGCGCACCGTGATCCAGCCAGTCAGCCTTGAGGCCGACCGGGGCTGGCTGCTGGAGGCGATCGAGCTGTCCCGCTATTGCCCGCCGTCAGCGACCGCGTTCTCGGTGGGCGCCGTGCTCGTCGATGGCGATGGCGGCCTGATTGCCTCCGGCTACTCACGCGAATTCGACCCCGCTGATCATGCCGAGGAGGTAGCGCTCGGCTGCGCCCGGCAGGCCGGCCTGCAGCCGGGCGACCCGGAATTCGCCAGCGCTACCTTGTACAGCTCGCTCGAGCCGTGCGCTGCCCGCGCCTCCCGGCCCGTTCCGTGCGCGGACCTGATCATCGCCAGCGGCATCGGCCGGGTGGTCATTGCCTGGCGTGAGCCGCCCATCTTCGTGCCTGGCGGCGGTGCGACCCGGTTGCGCAAGGCCGGGATCGCGGTCGCCGTGCTGCCAGAGCTGGCGTCGATGGCGAAATCTGTCAACGCGCACCTGCTGCCGGTCTGAGCCGAGCGCCTAGTCCTGCGGGCCGGACGCCGTGGTAGGTCACGTGCGCCCGCAGCGGGCTGTCCTCCGGCACTCGCGGATGCTCGAATCTGGTGTACTCGGTCAGCCCGATCCTGCGCATCACCGCCTGCGACGGCTCGTTGAGCACGGCGGTCATGGACCAGATCTCTGCGAGGCCAGCTCCGCTGAACGCAACCCCGAGCCCGGCCCGCGCGGCCTCGGTGGCGTATCCGTGATGCCAGGCGTGGCGGGCCAGCCGCCAGGCGATCTCGAAGCCGCCCGCGCCCGGCACGCCGGCGGGCATCGGGTTCAGCCCGGTGAAACCTATGAACTGGCCAGTCTCGATGATTTCCAGCGCCCACAGGCCGAAGCCCTGGCCCTCGAAACGTTTCTCGATCAGGTCGACGAACGCGTCGCTCGCGGCCCGGTCCATGGTGGCGGGGAAGTAGCGCATCGTCTCGGGGTCGGCGTTGAGTGCCGCGAACGGCTCCCGGTCAGAGTCCTGCCAGCGCCGCATCAGCAGCCGGCTCGTGGTGATGCTGTCGAATCGAACTGTCACTAAGTCACCCACCTGGTGTTTCGACGGTTCCCGGCCGAGTCAGAATGGTGGGCCAGATGAATTGTGTCAAATGGTTACTTAAAGGCAGCAGGACTCGTTACCCTCGGAATTATCGGCTCCCGACCTACTCGGGCTCCCTACCTACCCAGGTCCCTGCCGGGCATGGCGCCGCGTCGGCGTGGTTCAGATCAGGTGGTGGAAGAACGTGATGATGCCGCTGATCCAGTTGTGCACCGAGTTACCAGCTCCGGCCGGGTCGGACACGATCCAGACAATGATCACGATGGCCACGATGATGCCAAGGACCCGCTGTAACAACGTAACTCGCCTCCAAGCCCCTGCCGGGACGCCGCCGAGCACGGCGTCGCGCTCGCGTGCCTAGGTCAAGGCCGCAGACCCGAGCGGTCTTGTCCGCAAAGTACCAACTTCATTGTTACCCCCGTATGGCCAAATAATCGATGTCCGACGCGCGTTGGCGTATCGCCACTGCCGGCTAAGCGAGTTCCGGCAGACCATTTCAGAACAGGCGAAGCGCGCCGTCGTCGGTACCGCGCATGGTGTCGTAATCCAGCGTGACGCAGCGGATGCCGCGATCCTCGGCGAGCGCTCGCGCCTGTGGCTTGATCTCCTGTGCGGCGAACACGCCAAGAACTGGAGCGAGCAGCGGGTCGCGGTTGAGCAGATGAAGGTAACGGGTCAGCTGCTCGACGCCATCGATCTCGCCGCGGCGCTTGACCTCGATCGCGACGCTCACCCCGGCAGCGTCCCGGCACATCAGGTCGACCGGACCAATCGCCGTCGGGAACTCACGCCGGACCAGCCGCCAGCCGGCACCGAGCACCTGGAGCTGGGCGGCGAGCAACTCCTGCAAGTGCGACTCGACGCCGTCCTTCACCAGGCCAGGATCCGCGCCTAGGTGGAAGGCGGAGTCGCTGATGATCTCCTCGAGTTCGATCGTCAGCGTCTCGCCGCTCTTGCCAGTGACTACCCAGCGGCCTTCTTGCTCGGTCAGCCGGCACGGCGGTGACATCCAGTTCAGCGGCTTGTAGGAGCCGCCATCGCTGTGCACGAGCACCGAGCCGTCCGCCTTGACGATGAGCAGCCGCATCGCTGACGGGAGGTGGGAGGTAAGCCGCCCCGCGTAGTCGACGCTGCACTGGGCGATCACGAGCCGCACGAGAAGCACTATATTCAAGTGCTGCTCCATACGCGCAGTAATGGTCGGCCGCGTGGTGGTCAGAAGCCGCCTCCACGACCGGTTGTTTCGAAACGTGATCGGTAACGCCGGGGGGCGGACCGCTGGTCCGGCCGGTACGAGGCCACAATTGGCGGGTGAGTCAGCTCCGGCGCATCGTGGTCGCGTTGCTCGCCGTCCTGGCTGTCCTGGTAATCGGCACCGTCGGCTACATCGTGCTCGGGTTCAGCCCTCTCGACGCCGTCTACCAGACGGTCACCACGATCACCACAGTAGGGTTCAACGTCGTTCATCCCGTGCACACGGCGGGGAAGATATTCACCATCGTGCTGATCCTGGCCGGAGTCGGCACCGCTCTGTACGCATTTAGCGTGGTACTCGAGTCGCTGGTGGAAGGTCATCTCCGCCAGCACTTCGAAAGGCGCCGGATGGAACGCGACATCGCCCGGATGAGCGGGCACACCATAGTCTGCGGCTGGGGCCGGGTCGGCCGCTCAGTGGCGGGTTACCTGTCTGGCATGGGTACCGAGGTCGTCGTCGTGGACCTCGACCGCGAGCGAGTTGCCGGCATTCCCTACCCCGCTGTCGTCGGCGACGTTACTGACGACGGCGTGCTGCACCGGGCGGGCATCATGCAGGCCAGGTCGCTGGTCGCTGCCATCGACACCGACGCGGAGAATGTCTTCGTGACGCTATCCGCGCGAGCATTGCGGCCTGACTTGGTGATCGTCGCCAGGGCCCGGACAGAGGCGTCCGAACCGAAGCTGTTGCGCGCTGGCGCTACGCGGGTGGTGAACCCGCAGCGGATCGGCGGGCAGCGGATCGCGGCCGCCGCGTCCCAGCCGCACGTGGTGGAGTTCCTCGACGTGGTTATGCACGACGGCAGCCTGGAATTCCGCCTGGAAGAGGTGCCGGTCGGCGACGGCTCCAGGCTCGCCGGACGGACCTTGCGCGAGGCCGACGTCGGTGAGACTACTGGGGCCCTCGTGCTCGCCGTCCTGGGCCGGGACGGCGTCTTCATGGCCAACCCGCCGATGCACACTCCGATCGAGCCAGGTCATGTCCTTATCGCGATCGGCACGCAAGAGCAGCTGTCCGCCCTGCAACACGCCGCGAACCAGACCGGCTGACGAGCGTTCCGTGGTGCGCGTCGCGGCGGTGCAACCGGACTGCAACCGCGATGGGGCATCGTCGGTGGCAACAGCACCAGGCCGAGTTGCGGGTCAGGCGGCTGCTCTCGGAGACCGGAGGTAGACATGGCGACGGTGCGCGTCGCGGCGGTGCAGGCGAGTTACGTGCTAATGGACCGGGAAGCGACCCTGGACAAGGTCGCCGAGTTGACCGGTAAAGCCGCCGCGCAGGGAGCCGAGCTAGTGGTGTTTCCCGAGGTGTTCGTGCCTGGGACGCCGATCTGGATCGATACCCGGCCGATCTGGG
Organism: uncultured Actinomycetota bacterium; assembly: GCA_963787665.1. GTDB lineage: Bacteria > Actinomycetota > Actinomycetes > Streptosporangiales > Streptosporangiaceae > JAJYUU01. The sequence goes on along the minus strand of CAWBDZ010000007.1, from coordinate 1,234,513 downwards.
ATGGCGACGAGGACTGGTTCCGGCTGCTGGCTGAGAACGCTGTCGTAGTGCCGGGCCCGGCTACCGAACGCCTGGCGGGCTTCGCCAAGCGCCACGGGGTGTGGCTCGCTGTCGGCGTGGAGGAGCGGGAGCTCCATGGCTCGACCATCTACAACACGTTGCTGTACTTCTCCCCGGACGGGAACCTGGTGGAGCGGCACCGCAAGCTGGTCCCCACCGGCGCCGAGCGGACGGTCTGGGGCATGGGCGACGGCTCGACGCTGCGCGTCGTGGATGCCGCGTTTGGTCGGCTGGGCGGCCTGATCTGCTGGGAGAACTACATGCCGCTAGCCCGATTCCACCTGTACGCGCAGGGAGTGGATCTGTGGGTGGCACCGACGCTTGCGATAGGGGACGGCTGGATTGCCAGCATGCAGCACATCGCGCGGGAGAACCGGATGTTCGTAATCGGCGTCAACCCGGTGCTGCACATTGATCAGATCCCGGCCGGTTTCCCGCACCGGGACCGGCTCATCCCGGATCAGTACCGGGCGGAGAACGGTGACTGGCTCGAGGAAGGCAACACGGTCATCGTCGCGCCTAGCGGTGAGATCATCGGCGGGCCGGTACGACAGCGGGAGGAAACCCTCATCGCCGACCTCGACCTCGGTGATGTACTGTCTGCCCGCCGCCTGCTCGACCCCGTCGGCCATTACAACCGCCCAGACATCTTCCGCCTCGAGGTCGATACCTCACCGCGTCGGCCGGTGGTCGAGACTCGGCGGCCAGGCTGACACCGCCGAGCCGACGGCCGACCCAGGTCAAGGCCGTCCGGTCGATTCCTGACTCACATGGCCCGCGCCGGAAGCTGCCGTGCGCTGAGCGAAGGTGATCGTGATGTCGAGGCCGCCGTCAGGCCGGGCGGCCGCGGTCAGGTTGGCACCGTGCGCGTCAGCGATGGCCCGGACGATGGCCAGTCCCAGGCCGTTTCCGCCGGCCCGGCTGACCCGCTCGGTGCCAAGCCGCTGGAACGGCTGGAACAGGCGGTCCACCTCGCCGGGCGGGACCACCGCTCCGGTATTACCGATTGCCAGCGTCGGCTGTCCGTCGGCTGTCGCCGTCGAGATCTCGACCCGGCCGCCGTCGACGTTGTACCGGATCGCATTGTCTACCAGATTCGTCACCAGGCTCCCGACCAGTTGCGGGTCGCCGGTGGCCGCGGCGGCGGTCAGCGAGGAGCCGATGCGGATGTCCCGTCGCTCGGCCTCCGGCCTGCAGTCCATGATCGCCTTGCCGGCGATCTCGGCGAGGTCGAACGGCTGCCACTGCTCGATCCCGCGCTCGCTGCTGGCCAGCGTCAGCAACGCGTCGATGAGACGTTCCTGCTGATCGCCGAGCCCAAGAACCTGCTGGCAAGTTGATCGCAGCGTCGCCGCGGTGGCCTCCGGGTCGGCGAGCGCGAGTTGCAGCAGAGTCCGTTCCGCGGTGAGCGGCGTCCGCAGCTCATGTGAGGCGTTGGCGACGAAGTGCCGTTGCGCCTGGAACGACGCCTCCAACCGCCCGAACAGATCGTCGAGTGTCTCGCCCAGCTCGCTGAACTCGTCGTCGCGGCCGCTAATGCTCAGCCGCCGGCTGAGGTTGCTGGCCGAGATGTCCCGTGCGGTCGAGGTGATCGTGCGCAGCGGCCGCAGGAACCGCCCGGCTATCAGCCAGCCAAGCGCGACTGCGATGAGCACCGCGGCCAGGAAGACCAGCGCCGGACCGACGTTGAGCTGGCGGCCAGCGAAGAAATTGTGCGACGTGCCGGGACCGCCGTCAACGCTCTGGGATGCACTGCGCACGAGCAGACCGGAGACGGCGAGCACGGCGCCGACCAGCGCGACGAAGGCGCCGCCATACAAGAGGGCAAGCTGCAGCCGGAGCGAACGCCAGTGCGTGCGGACGGTAGCCCATGCCCTGCGGATCAGTTCCATCACAGCGCTCCGATCCGGTAGCCGCCCTCACGGACGGTGTGAATGACGGGCGGGTCGCCGAGCTTGCCGCGCAGGCGGCGGATGGTCGTCTTGACCGCGGTGGTGAACGGGTCGGTCGCTTCGTCCCACACCCGTTCCAGCAACTCCTCGGCGGAGATCACCCGTTCGCCAGCTGCCAGCAGGCACTCCAGCAGCGCGAACTCCTTCGGACTCAGGTCCAGGCGCCGCCCGCCGCGGAACGCCACCCGGCGGTTCGGATCCAGGGTCACGTCGCCGCTCTCCAGCGTCGGGGGCAGCGGCACCGCGGTGCGGCGGGCAAGCGCGCGGACTCGCGCGGTCAGCTCGGCGAAATCGAATGGCTTGGCCAGGTAGTCGTCGGCGCCAAGCCCGAGGCCGTCCACCCGGTCCTTGACGGTACTGGCCGCGGTAAGCATCAGGATCCGGCTCGGCGACCGGTCGGCCGCGAGCCGCCGGCATACCTCGTCGCCATGGACCCCGGGCAGGTCCCGGTCCAGCACCACCACGTCGTAACTGGTGACCGCGAGATGCTCGAGGGCGTCGTTGCCGTCGAGAACGACGTCCACGGCCATGCCCTCACGGCGCAGCCCGGTACCGATCGCCTCGGCCAGGACTTCGAAATCCTCGACTACCAGCACTCTCATGACCTGCTCATGATCCTTGTCTGCGGTGCGGCTACGTGACCTGGGCCAAACAATGCCAGGCCAGCGGTGTCAGGCCGGTGTCAGCCGCCGACACCGTGCTGACACCGGCGGTGCCGTTTCATCGGCAAGCATTTGTACGGTTAGTTGATAAAACCGGACGGCCATAAGATCAAGTATCTGCATGGGGAGGCCGCGGTGAACGGCAGTCCGGAGGGATCGTCATGCACAGCACTGAGACGACCGTTGAAGTCAACGCACCGGCCGCGACGCTCTGGCAGGCCGTTGCCGACGTCGAGCAGTGGCCCGAATGGACTTCTTCCATGCGGGAGGTCAGCTGGCTCGCTGGTGGCGGGCTCGCGCGCGGCAGCCGCGCCAGGGTCAGGCAGCCGGGGATGCCGGCGCTGGTGTGGGAGGTCACCGACCTTGAGCCCGGTAGCTCGTTCATCTGGCGGACGGCTAGCACGGGCGTGACCGCGATTGCCTTCCACCGGATCAGGCCGGTTGGCAGCGACAAATCCGAGCTGACGATTGGCGTCACGCAGTCCGGGCCGCTGGCCGGGCTGGTCGGCCTGCTATCCGGTCGGCGCACGCGGCGCTCCATCAAGCTCGAAGCTGATGGCCTGAAAAGGTGCGCAGAGGACTGGACAGGGTCGTCGCCATCGGCGTAAATGGCGTAGCTGACGTCACCCTGGGGGACCTCAATGAAGAAGCTCCTGACCGCGCTCGTAACGGGATCCGCCGCCCTCACCTGCCTCGGTGCAGCACCGCTCGCGAGCGCGCAGGCAGTCGCGCATCATGCTGCCGCTGCCCACGCCGCTGCGCCCGCGGTCAACACGCCTGTGGTCAGGAAGCCGGTCGTGTACAGCAACCCCAACTTCGCCAACCCGCAGGTGAAGCCGAAGCACTTCTACGACATCACCGGCGACAGCAGCGAATGGCTTAACACGCCAACCTGGAAGCACTGGAACGGCACGTCCGCCTACAGCGTCGGCAAGTACGTCTACCGCACCTGCTTCGCCTCATGCTTCAGGTATAAGAAGCTCACCGCGGACATCACGCTGTGGCGGGTCAGGGTGCACCGCAACACGCTGTATTACACCCGGCTCAAGTGGGTCTACGTGCTGAAGCACCACAAGCACACGGTGATCGCGTGGTTCCACCCGCACGCCCGCCCGATCGTCTGGATCCGGCACCCGTAGCGTTCCCGGCCAGTCAAGATCGTCGGCTTGGCGGAGCGCTGGGCGGCTCGCGGACGATGTCAGCGCCGGCGGTAATGTCGCCGGCATGGAGATACGCGAGGTAGCCGTCGTCGGGCTGGGCACCATGGGGGCCGGCATCGCCGAGGTGTTCGCCAGGGCGGGGATCGGCGTGGTTGCGATCGAGGCCGACGCCGACGCGATGCGCCGCGGCCTGGGAATCCTGGACGCGTCCCTGACCAGGGCAGTGAGCCGGGGCAAACTCCCCGAGAGTGAACAAGCCGAGATCCGCGCGCGGATCAGCCCCGCCGCGGGCTTTCGCGAAGCTGCCGCCGTCGACCTGGCGATCGAGGTCGTGCCCGAACGCCTGGAGATCAAGCGGCAAATCTTCGCCGAGCTTGACCGGGTCTGCAGCCCGGACGCGATCCTGGCTACGAACACTTCGTCCTTGTCGGTCACGCAGATCGCCGCTGCTACCAAGCACCCAGGCCGGGTGATCGGGCTGCATTTCTTCAACCCGGCCCCGGTGATGCGCCTGGTCGAGGTCGTTTCCACGGTGCTGACCAACGACGGGCTCGCCGCTGCTGGCGCCGAGCTCGCGCGGCGGCTCGGCAAGACGCCGATACAGGTGGGCGACCGGGCCGGGTTCGTCGCGAACGCATTGCTGCTGCCATACCTCAACCACGCTGTGCGGATGCTGGAGACCGGCTATGCCAGCCGCGAAGACATCGACCGGGCAGCGACGGCTGGCATCGGCCTGCCGATGGGGCCGCTGGCGCTGCTCGACCTGATCGGCCTGGACACCTCGCTGGCCATCCTGGAGGTGCTGCACGGCGAGTTCGGCGGCCAGCGATACCAGCCCGCGCCATTGCTGCGACGCCTGACCGACGCCGGCCGCACCGGCCGCAAGGCCGGCCGCGGCATCTATGACTACGCGGGGCGCCCGGCGGGCTCCGGTAATCAGGAGGGTAACGGGGCCGTCGCGCCTTCCCCGGACACTGTCACGCTGATCGGGTCCGGGGACGCCGCCGAGGCCGAGCTTGCCAGCGCGCTCGCGTCCGCGGGCGTCAACGTAACCCGCAACGCTGCGCACCCGACGGACCTTGTCCTGGTCGCGCTCGCGACCGGCCGGCCCGTCCTGCCGGCCGCGCTTGCTGCCGGGCGGCCCGACCAGTCCGCCGGCCTGTACCTGCCGTCCGGCCTTGGCCAAGGCAACCTGGCCGAGATTATCCGGACTAGGCTCAGCTCGGAGAAGGCGGCCGAGGCAGCGGCCGGCGTGGCGGCCAGGCTCGGGCTGACCGCGGTGGAGGCACCGGACCGGCCCGGATTCCTGGTCGGCGCGCTGCTCTACCCGCACCTTGCCGATGCCGTCCGGATGGTGGAGGACGGGTATGCCTCGGCGGCCGACGTGGACACGGCGATGACGCTGGGTTGCGGCTACCCGGAGGGGCCGTTCCAGCTACTCGACGCGGCCGGGCCGTCGAAAGTGCTGACTGGGCTCGAGGCAATGCATGACGCGTACGGTGATCCGGCGTTCTCGCCACCCCCGCTGCTAGCCGAGCACGCGGCCGCGGCGATTGGCTTCGGCAGCAGCGTCGGTTTTGCCAGCGCCGCCGCCCGGTAACCGCGGCCGCCAGGCAGCGCAGGTGCCTCCCGTGAAGCATCGCCGATGAGCCCGCGGAAGGCGCGGCGACTGCCGTCCGATGCGCCAAGCAAGCCGCGCCGGGCGCCGCGGCGCAAAGGCGCGGCCGCGCCGGCGGCCGAGGACGCCACCACCCGGCTTGGTCCGCCGCAGACCCAGGAATGGCCGGACGGCGACTGGGTGGTCAGGCAGGTACCGGGTGCGGCGGCCACCAAGCTCTACCGCTGTCCCGGGTGCGACCAGGAACTGCTGCCCGGTACCGCGCACGTCGTGGTGTGGCCGGCTCACACCCCCGGTCCGGACGAGCGCAGGCACTGGCACAATGCCTGCTGGCAACGGCGCCCGCGACGGCCGGGACCAGGCCCGCAGACATACCGGTGAGGACAGATGACCGAAATCAACGCGAGCACGGTGCTGCCTGCCCGCCGCGAGCACATCACGCTGCGCACCGCCGACGGACTGACCCTGGTTGGCGAACTCGCGCTACCGGAGTCCAGGCCGCCGGTTGCCACGCTGATCGGCCTGCACCCGTTGCCGACTCACGGTGGCATGATGGACAGCCACGTGCTGCGCAAAGCTGCCTACCGCTTGCCGGCCCTGGCTGATCTGGCGGTGCTCCGATTCAACACCCGCGGTACGACGTCGGAGCGTGGTACAAGCGAGGGCGAGTTCGGCGAGGCAGAAGAGGAGCGGCACGACGTGGCCGCCGCTATCGCTTACTGCGATGACCTTGGCCTGCCAAGACTGTGGCTGCTTGGCTGGTCGTTCGGCACTGAGCTCGCGCTGAAGTGGGGCCTCGACCCCGATGTCGAGGGCGCCATCCTGCTGTCACCGCCGCTACGCCGGGCCGGCGATGCAGAGCTCGACGCGTGGGCACGGTCCGGGAAGCCATTGCTCGCCCTCGTCCCCGAGCACGATGATTACCTTCAGCCCGCGGAAGCACGCGCCAGGTTCGGCCGAGTGCCGCAGGCCGAAGTCATCGGAGTGCCTGGGGCCAAGCACCTATGGGTCGGTGAGCGCTACGTTCGCATCGTGCTAAACGAGATCGTACGCAGGGTTAACCCGACCGCCTGGCCGTTGCCAACTGACTGGAAGGACTGACTGTGAGCTTGTTCGACCTGACTGGCAAAAACGCCTTCGTTACCGGCGCATCGCGTGGCATCGGCAAGGTGATCGCGGTCGCGCTGGCAGACGCTGGCGCTGACGTTGCCCTGGTAGCGCGCAGTGCGGACGGCCTGGCCGAGACGGCAGAGGCCATCACCGCCGTCGGGCGGCAGGCACTCGTCATCCCGACAGATGTCACCGGCCAGGAGGCGGTCGCGAACGCGGCGGCGCGGGCGATCGACGAGCTCGGATACGTCGACATCGTGGTGAACAACGCGGGCGGGTCGAACTTTATGGTGCCGTTCCGCGACCTGCGGTTGACCGGCTGGGACAAACTGATCCAGCTCAACCTGAGCTCGGCGGTATTTGTTTGCCACGCGTTCGCCGGGCACATGCTCGACCGGGGCAAGGGCTCAGTGATCAACGTGGCGTCCGTCGCCGGAGTCGCGTCCGCGCCGCTGATGAGCCCCTATGGCGCGGCGAAGGCCGCGCTCATCTCACTGACCAAGTCACTGGCGGTCGAATGGGGTGCTGGTGGCGTCCGCGTCAATGCGCTGTGCCCCGGCTGGACTGCGACGGACCTGAACAGGACCTTGTGGGAGGACCCGGTAGCTGGGCCGGCCACCATCGCGAACGTGCCGATGCGGCGGTGGGGCAATCCGGAGGAAATGGCGGGCGCCGCGATCTTCCTCGCTAGCGACGCGTCGTCGTTCATGACCGGCCAGGCGATCGTCGTAGACGGGGGCCAGACCGCGTCCGCATAGTCGGGCAGGTGCTGGTGCCGGCCGCCGGCACACCGAGCGCGCGCAAAGGGCCCGTTCCCCTTATAAAACGGGGGACGAGCCCTCAGCGTTCCGCTACAGCTGGCAGCCTGCCCGAGCTGATCTTTGCTACTCGGTCCACCATTCGTCGTCGCCCTCGGCCTGCTTGCCGTTGGGCGAGGCCTTCGCGGTGTCGGCGGCCGGGGCCGAGTGGCGGGCGGTGGCGGTGGCGGCGGCCGGCGCGCTGTGGCTGACCGCCGGTGCAGCGGCGACGGCCTTCTGCGCAGCCGGAGCGACTGCGGGCTGACTCGGCTGGCTCGGCTGGAGCACATCGGCCAGGCCCGGCATCTGCGCACCGAGCAGCTGGCTGATCTGGGCCAAGTGCGCCCCGACGCTCTCCTTCTGCTTGTTGAGGTCGTCGACCTGGCGCTGAGCCTGGCTGCGAACCCGCTCTGCCTCGGCCTTGGTGTCCGACAGCAACTGCTCTGCCTGCGACTTGGCCTGGGCAAGGATGGCGTCCGAGTTCTTCTTAGCGTTGCTGACCAGCTGCTGGGAGTGCTGGTCGGCCTCGCGTCGGGTCTGCTCTGCCTGCATGCTGGCCTTGCTGGCCCGCTCCTCCGCGATCGCCGCGCGCTGCTCGGCCTCGGAGACCATCTTCTGGGTGGCCTCCTGCGCCTTGCCGAGCCGCTCGGTCTCCTGCCGCTCTGCCTCTTCCCGGCGAGCGGCGAGCTGGATCTCGAACTCGGCTTCCGCCTGGGCTCGCTGCGCCTCGCTGTCCTCGAACGCACGCTGGGCCTGGCTGCGCATCTCGTCAGCCTGGCGCTTGGAGGTCGTGAGGATCTCGTCGCGGTCCCGCTTCGAGGACGCCCGCATCTGCGCGACTTCGCGCTCCGCGGTCGTCCGCATCTTGGCGATCTCGCGCTCGTTGCCAGCGCGCTTCTCCGCCACCTCGTGGTCCGCGGTGGCGCGCAGCTTGGACACCTCGCGCTCAGTGCTCGACTTGAGCTCGTCGGCGGCCCGGCCGGCCTTGGTCATGATGGACTCGGCCTCGCGCTCGGCGGTCGACCGTTGATCGTCGGTTTCGCGCTTGGCGACGGCGCGGAGTTCAGCCGCCTCGTTCTCGGCGGAAGCCCTGGCCTCGGCAGCCTCGACCTTGGCCGCCGCGCTAAGTTCGTGCGCTCCGGCCCTGGCCTCGGCGATGTGCTCGGCGGCCTGCTCTTCGGCTAGCCGGAAGAGCTGCTCGATGCGCGAGCCAAGGCCGGACAGAGTCGGCTGCTCGATCTCCTGCATCTGCCGGTGGGCGTCGACGAGCTCCCGCTGGAGCGCCTGAGCGGTGTCCTGGTGCTTACGCGTCTCCGATTGGAGCTTCTCGATGTGGTCATTGACCTGGTGCGGGTCGTAACCGCGCATGACACGGGCGAAGTCGGGCGTGTCATCGAAATAGTTGCTGAGTTGAGCATCGATATCGGGCTGCATGTCGCCTAATCCTGTGTAGACGGGAGGACGTGTGTAGCGGGAGTTTGCGCACCAAACGACCGCGCCTTGGGTCCGATTGCCAGGGCTCGGCGGCTCTGCCGGAGGCTGCCGTCTGCCCGGCCGGCACGCAGTTGCGTTCGTCCGGTGGTGGCAGCGTACTCTCCCGCCCGCCCGTTGGCGGCCCGTTCGCAGTCGCTAGTGGCGCAGATACCATTTTTTATTACTATGTAACTTACGTGCGACAAGTCGCCTACCTGGCCAGGCGTGCCCTCGGTGGCAATATTGCCTGGTCAGAGGCTGTTCAAGTCAGGTTACGCGATCGATGGCCGGTGCTTGCACAAGTTCAGTGAGCACGCCACCAACGTCGGCCGGGTGCAGGAACGCGATGGCGGCGCCCATCGACCCATGCCGGGGGCGCTCGTCGATGAGCCGCACACCGGACGCTCCAATCTCGGCCAGGGCGACTGTGATATTCGCCACGCCGTATCCCACGTGATGAACGCCTTCGCCCCGGCGCTCGAGGAACTTTCCAACCGGCGTATCGATGCCGAGCGGCTCCAGCAGCTGAACATAGGACGCCCCGGCCGGACCCGCGGCCACCTGCATCATCGCCTCGCGCACGCCCTGCGCCTCGTTGACCTCCAGGCTGGCAACCGTCAGGCCGAAGGTTGACTCGTAAAAGGCAATCTTCGCGTCGAGATCTCGGCAGGCAATCCCGACATGATCGATTCGAGTCAGCACGGCTTTAGCTCCTCTGGGCTGCGGTTCAGTGACGAGTATCGTTTCAGCTATGGGTGAGGCTGTAATCGTTGGCGGGGCACGAACCCCCGTAGGCAGGCTGCTCGGTTCGCTGAGCGGCTTTACTGGTGCGCAGCTCGGCGGGCTGGCTATCAAGGCCGCGTTGCAGCGGGCAGGCGTGCCGGCGGACCGGGTCGAGTACGTAATCATGGGCCAGGTGCTCCAAGCTGGCGAGGGCCAGATCCCGGCTCGGCAGGCCGCGGTGGCGGCGGGGATTCCGATGACGGTGCCGGCTTTGTCGGTGAACAAGGTGTGCCTGTCCGGGCTCGACGCAATCGCCCTGGCCGCCCAGCTGATCAGGGCAGGGGAGTTCGATGTCATCGTGGCCGGCGGGATGGAGTCCATGTCGCAGGCGCCGCACCTGCTGGCCGGATCGCGCCGCGGTTTCAAGTACGGCCCCGCCGAGTTGATTGACTCGATGGCCCACGACGGCCTGACCGACGCGTTCGACCAGATTTCGATGGGAGAGTCGACCGAGCGGTACAACGGCAAGCTCGGCATCACGCGGCAGGAGCAGGACGAGTTCTCCGCGCGTTCGCATCAGCTGGCGGCGGCTGCCATCAAGGACGGCGTGCTGGCAGAGGAAATCGTGCCGGTCAGCATTCCGCAGCGGCGCGGCGAGCCGCTCATCGTTGACACCGACGAGGGCGTCCGTGCGGACACCACGGCGGACTCGCTGTCCGCGCTGAAGCCCGCGTTCGCCACGGACGGAACTATCACTGCGGGGTCGGCGTCGCAGATCAGCGACGGGGCGTGCGCGGTCGTGCTGATGTCGGCTGCGGCAGCCGCCGCGGCCGGTGCGACGGTGCTGGCCGAAGTAGGCGCTCACGGCGTGGTGGCCGGCCCGGACAACTCGTTGCACTCGCAGCCGTCCAGGGCGATAACGCGAGCGCTGGAGAAGGCAGGCCTGTCAGTGGGGGACCTAGACCTGATTGAGATCAACGAGGCGTTCGCGGCCGTTGCCATCCAGTCGATCCGGGATCTCGGCGTAGACCAGGACAAGGTCAACGTGACTGGCGGTGCCATCGCGATCGGACACCCGCTCGGCGCATCCGGCGCCCGGATAGCGCTGCACCTGATCTACGAGCTCCGCCGCCGGGGTGGTGGGCTCGGCGCCGCCGCGCTCTGCGGCGGTGGTGGCCAGGGTGACGCGCTGCTATTCCGGGTAGCTGGCGCCGACCAGAGCTGAGTTGCATTGACTGGAACCGCCGGGGCAGGCACTGCCGCGACCGGGACCGCCGGGCCAGTTGGTCCCGCGACCGGGACCGCCGGGCCGGGCACTGCCGCGAGTCGTATGGTTGGCGGCGCGCGCCGCGGCGCGGCAGATCCTGAGGCGCTCATCGCCGCCGCACAGGCCGGCGACCCGCGATCGCTGGCCAGACTTGTCTCCCTGGTCGAGGATTCCTCACCTGACCTGCGCCGGGTCATGAAGGTGATCGCGCCGATGACTGGCCATGCGCGGGTGGTCGGCCTGACAGGCTCGCCCGGCGTGGGTAAGTCGACGGTGACCGGAGCCCTGATCCGCGGTTACCGGCAGCAGGGCTTGCGCGTCGGCGTCCTGGCCGTGGACCCGTCGTCTCCGTTCACTGGCGGCGCGCTGCTCGGTGACCGGATCCGGATGCAAGAGCATGCGATTGACGAGCAGGTCTTCATCCGCTCGATGGCCAGTCGCGGTCACCTGGGCGGCCTTTCGTGGGCAACCCCGCAGGCTGCGCGGGTGCTGGACGCGGCCGGCCTAGACGTGGTGCTCATTGAGACGGTGGGCGTGGGACAGGCCGAAGTGGAGATCGCCTCGCTGGCGGACACCAGCCTGGTGGTGGTCGCGCCCGGGCTGGGCGACTCCGTCCAGGCCGCGAAGGCCGGCATCCTGGAGATCGCCGACGTGTTCGCGGTGAACAAGAGCGACCGGCCGGGCGCGCAGGAGGTGGTCAGGGACCTGCGCACCATGCTGGCCATGGCAACCTACGACGCGGGCGCCTGGAAGCCGCCGCTTGTCAGCACCACGGCTGCGACGGGGGAGGGCATCGGCGAGCTGGCCGCCGCCATCGATCGGCACGGGAAGTGGCTGGCGCAGTCAGGCCAGCTCGAGGCGCGGCGCCGAGCCAGGGCCAGCACGGAGGTCTCTGCTCTGGCGCTTGCTGCGCTGCGGCAGCGGACGGGGGGCCTGCCGGGCGAGTCCCGGCTCACCGAACTCGCCGACCGGGTGGCCAACGGGCAGCTCGATCCGTACTCGGCTGCCGACGAGCTAATCTCCGGTTAGCTTGGCGGCGGCGCGCCCGGCCCGAGCTCCGACAACCCGACCCGGGAGCTCCGACAAATGGAGTGTAAGCGACATTTTGTCGGCCTCCGCGAGCCGACTCCGGAACATTGGCGGCTTAGGTGCCGCGCCCGCGGCAGCTAATCCAACAATGTCCGAGAAGTGGATCTTGGGTTGACGCTAATTCTCTGTGACGTGCCCGTTCATTCCCGGCGGTCTGCTCGCTGCGGGGCCTGCGTGAGCGGCGAGCGTGTCGGCTTGGACCGTCGGTGCCGCCTGCGGCGGCGGATGGACGGCTGCTGCCGCCAAGACGGCCCTCTCGAGCACGGACTCGCTCCGCAGCCGCGCGTCGTACGCCTTCTTACCGCCGCGTACCCCGAACAGGCGCTTTGTCACCACCAGGTACAGCACCAGGGCCAGGTTCACGGCGAAAAGCGCGAACGCAGTTACCGTGATCTTCCGCGACAGATCGTAGATCTCGATCGGCAGACCCAGCGAGGTCGCCACGAAGGCGAAGTACTCGCCCCATCGCCGGGCTAGCCAGAGCCCGACCCCTTCTATCAGCTCGATGACCGAGTAAACGGCCAGCCCGACGGCTATGAGAACCAGCGTCCGGCTGCTCAAGGTCAGCGCGTGCTGTAGCAGGCCGACGAACTTGGAATTGGTGATATTGAAGCCGAGCTGCCGGAACAGGTCCCTGACCAGCGGCAGCTTCTGGTCGAAGGTGCGCGAGATCGAAACCTGCGAGTCGCGGAAGTGCCACAGCGCGTAAGCCAGCAGTCCGGCCACGACCGCGCGGATGAATCGCTCGACGGCGAACAGCCGGAGGATGAGCTTGCTGCGGATCTCCTTGCCGCGAGGTACCGTCGGGGCCTGCGCGGCGGGCCCGGACAGGCTGGGCTCGCCCGCTACGAAACTTCCGCAGCGCAGGCACTGCCAGGCCTCGCCCTGGAGCGTTGTCGCTGCAAACTGAGCGCGGAGTTCGGGCTCGTCGGGCGCGAAGGTGAGATGTCTGCTCTGCCCGCAGAGCAGGGTGCTCCAATCCACCATCGCAGCCTATGGCAGCCCGGCCGGCCCTGGTCAACGTCACCAGTCTGGCGCGTCCAGCTCTGCCCAGCTCAGCGCCGGCGTGCCGGGCGGGACCGAGAGCACGCCGTCGGTGAGAACCAGGATGTCATCGCAGGCAGCGGCTAGCCCGTTGGTGTCGCAACCGACGACGAGTACCCCGCTGTCCCGGCTGAGATCGCGGATCGACTCGGCTAAGGCCGCGACATCGCGCTCCGGCAGCCTGTCCATCAGTCCATCGACGAGCAGCAGCTCAGGCTGATGCACGGTAGCGGCGGCCAGCCTGGCCCGCCGTGCGATCGAGTCAGGGGCGGACCGCACCGGTACCTCCGCCCATGGCAGCAGCCCGAGTCGGTCCAAGATCGCGGCCGCCAGCGCCTGCCGGTCTTGCCGGTCCGGCCGGGCCAGCCTGGCCGCGTGCTCGACCAGCCCGCGGATCCGCGGCGCCGGCAACGGGATCGCGCCGCGCCGCGCCACGCCAACCCGGCGGCGGACCGAGGCGCGGCCGCGAATGGTCCGCATGTCGTGCCCGAGTACCCGTAGTTCGCCGTAGGCGGGCCTGGCCACGCCCGCCAGCAGGTCGACGATTGCGGTTGCTGTCGCCGGGCAGTCGACGAGGATGCCGAGCGCCGACTTGCCCGGGACTGGGGCGCTGACGCGGAAACTGGCCGAGCGCACCGCCCAGGCGCGGCCATGTCGCAGGCCGAGACCGGCCGCGAGCACCGGATCCGCGGCCACGAACGCCTGGCTGGATCGGCCCGGATCGGGTTGGCCGGGCGGCACGCTGCCCGCGTATCCGGGTGGAACGATGGCGGGGTGGCCGGCCAGATCGCCGTCCGGTTGGCTAGAGAGCGCGCCGCCCGCGTGGCCCGGCTGCGCGTTCTCAGCGTGGCCAGGCGGCACGTTGCCCGCGTCGCCGGACGGCAAAAGTTCCCCCGCATTTAGCTATCGGCCGATCCCCCCGCAGGCAATGTAACTATCAGTAATTCACCATGTCCACGTACGCGCCGGCTGGCCAGACCGGCGTTACGCGGGCGGTGAGGCAATGCCGGGCAAGCCGGGCCACGATACCTTTTGGATGTGCCTAAGCCGCTGGAACTGCCGTTCGATCCGATCGCGCGCGCTGCCCAAACCTGGGAGGGCCGATTCGGCGACGCCAAGGCCATGGCCGCCGTTACCACGATCATGCGGGTCCAGCAGATCCTGCTCGGACAGCTCGATGCCCTGCTGCGCCCGCACGGCCTGACGTTCGCCCGGTACGAGGCACTGGTGCTGCTCAGCTTCAGCCGGGACGGCGCACTGCCGATGCGGCTGATCGGCGAACGGCTGATGGTGCATCCGACGAGCGTCACGAACACGATCCACCGGCTGGAGCGACAGCAGCTGGTGATGCGCAAGCCGAATCCGCGCGATGGCAGGGGCACGCTGGCTGAGATCACGCCGGCAGGCCGCCAGATCATGCGGCGCGCTACTGATGACCTGATGGCAGCTGAGTTCGGCATGGGCGGCTACGAGCCGGACCAGCTTGAGGATCTGTTCAGCCTGCTGCGTAGCTTGCGGGTGACGGCGGGCGACTTCAAGGACGGCTAGTGCCCCCGTTCGGCTCGGACTATCCGGCAACGGGTGACGGCGTCCAGGTTCGGCCGCCATCACTGGTGACGAAGATCTCCCCGCGCGATGAGTCAGCTGGCACCGCGACGCCCTGCGCCCCGTTCGTCATGCCGACATAACTGAAGCCGCCTTGTGGCGCAGACCCGCCGAAGCCCGCCGCGCGCCAGGTCTTGCCGTTGTCGGCCGAGTAGTAGATGCCGGCCGTCGTCGCGAGAACCACCGGGCTGCCAGTCGCGGCAGCCAGCGACGTGGCTGTACCCGAGTGCGGCGCCGTCCCGGCGTCGGTCCAATGCGTGCCACCGGATGACAGCCAGAGTGCGGTCTGCTCGGAGCCACCAGCCGGCTGACTGTCGCAGGCGAGAAGCAACTCGGGGCCGGCGGCAAGCTGAGCATCCTGCGGCGAGCCGTTCGGCTGCGCCGCGCCGGGCTGACATGGCGCTGTGCCAACCTTGGACCAAGTCCCGCCAGACACCGGTCCGCTCAGCAGCGCGCCCGACGGCGCCAGCAGGTAGCCCGTTGTGCCGCCGGAGATTACCAGGCTCGCCGAGGAAGGCTTGCCGTCCGACATGTGCAGGTACGGGTACGGAACGGGCACTACTCCCCAGGCTGTGCTGCCCGCTGCCGAGTGCCAGAGCGAGAAGCTCGTGCAGTGGCTGGTGTAGTCCGGCCCGGCGCCGGTGCAGGTGGCGAAGACGGCAAGCGCGTTCTGGCCAGCGGCCTCCAGGTCGGTGACGCGCTGCCCGTGAGTGTCTTCCGGCGTCCAGGGCCAGCCGCCGCCGCTCGTTGTATCCAGGCCGGGGCCGAATGCCCAGCCGTCGCGCAGGTTGGTAAACCGCAACTGGCTGACGCCGCTCGAACCGTCCGGTCCGGTGGTCTCCGGTGCGCTCACGCCGTACCAGCTAGCCCCGTAGCTCGAGGTACCGGCCATGGAGGTGCAGTACTTCGGGTTGTAGCACGGCGGCCCCGCCTGACCGAGCACTGCGCCGACAAGCTTCGGGCTCGCCGGCGTGCCAGCGCCGACCACCGTGACCGACGTTGGCCGGAAGTGAGCCGGTGGGATGGTGCCGGAACTGCCAGTCGTCAGGTAGGTGTGCTGATGCACCTGGGTGCCATGGCCGAGAACGCCGCCAGTGTTCGTGCGCTGGCTCGAACCAGTTGTCGGCTGGATCGTTGGTCTGGGCAGTCCCGTGGCCACCGGCGGGTTGTGGTTCCCGGCGGATTGATGGCCGGTCAACACCAATTGCGGCACCGTCACCGCTGCCGCCAGCACGACCGCACATCCTGTCACGGTCACGACTGCCTGGCGGCGCTTGCGCCTGCGTGCCTGCCCCCGGATCCGCTGTAGTGCGCCCGTCGTGGGGTAGAGCGGAGTCACCTCGCGGTCCAGCCACTTATCGATATCGTCACGCGGACTATTCACGGGGCGTCTCCCAGCGCCACCTTCAGCCGGGCCCTGGCATGAAAGAGGTCAGCCTTGATGGTGCCCTCCGGGCGGCCCAGCATCGCCGCCACTTCCTTGAGCCCGAAACCCGCGTAGTAGTGCAGCAGGAACGGGCTGCGCAGCCGTTCCGGCAGCGCCTGGATCAGCGCGCGCACATCGACGTCCTGGGCCGGCTGGTAGCTAGGGTCGGATGGACCGGCGGCGGTCATGACCCTGATCGCACTGCGCTCCCGGCCGGTCTTGCGCCAGTGGTCTCGGACCAGGTTGGTAGCGATCATGTAAAGGTAGCTCTGCGGATTGTCGAGACCAGACCAGCGCGACAGCAGCCGGGTGAAAGCCTCAGAGGCGATCTCGTGTGCGGTCTCGTCATCGTCCACCAGACGCCGGACCCAGCCCGCTAGCCGCGGATAGCAGGCGTTAAACAACTCCTCGACAGCCTGCTGGTCCGAGGTGCGGAGCCTGGCCACTGAGCTCCCTTGCTTGGCCGCGCGCGCGGGCCGCACCGGCCAGGTTAGCTGGTGCGGACCCGAGTCAGCGATAGACACGGGGCTCGTACGGACTCCGATGCCTGGACGGAGCACCGCGCAGCCTGTGCCAGTCACGCCACCGTCTTGCATCCTTTTACCATATTTCTACCGCTTCGGGAGCAGTCTCGTTCTGGTCACGCCAGTGCGCCAGGGCAGGCGGTCGCCCGGGCACTACTTAAGACGGCGCGCGGGCCCGACGGTTGCAGCCCGCCGGATTTTGCCGGCTGCGCCGCCGCTCCTGCCTCCCAGCCGCTTTCTATGCGGCGCTGACGGGGTATGCTGGTACAGATAGTAGGACGTCCAACTAAATTTTTGTGGCACGCGGCTCGCGGACTGGGCCGGGAGGTACCGATGGACGCACGCGAGGCGGGGGAGTACGGCAGGGAGCGCTGGCAGCGGCGCTATGACGCCTCCCGCAAGCGGGATGCGGACTTCAGCACGCTGTCGGGGGTTGAGGTGGCGCCGGTCTACGGGCCACCTGAGGGCGCTGTCGTGCCGGACTTCGAGCGCATCGGCTGGCCGGGAGAGTTCCCATTCACGCGCGGGCTGTACGCCGCCGGTTACCGGGGCCGGACATGGACGATCAGGCAATTCTCCGGATTCGGTAACGCGGTCCAAACCAACGAGCGGTACAAGATGCTGCTGGCAGCCGGCGGCGGCGGCCTGTCGGTCGCGTTCGACATGCCGACGCTGATGGGCCGCGATTCCGACGACCCCCGATCGGCGGGCGAAGTCGGGCACTGCGGGGTAGCCATCGACTCGACCGCGGACATGGACCTGCTGTTCAGCGGTATCCCGCTGGCCGACGTGACGACGTCGATGACGATCAGCGGTCCGGCCGTGCCAGTGTTCTGCATGTACCTGGCCACGGCGCAGCGGCAAGGAGCCGACGTCGGCAAGCTCAACGGAACACTGCAGACTGACATCTTCAAGGAGTACATCGCGCAGAAGGAGTGGCTGTTCCCGCCGCAGCCGCATCTGCGGCTTATCGGCGACCTGATGGAGTACTGCGCGGCGAACATCCCGGACTACAAGCCGCTATCGGTGTCGGGGTATCACATCCGCGAAGCCGGCTCTACTGCAGCGCAGGAGCTCGCGTTCACGCTGGCCGACGGCTTTGGCTACGTCGAGCTGGGCTTGTCTCGCGGCCTGGACATCGAGGTATTCGCGCCGGGACTGTCGTTCTTCTTCGATGCCCACATCGATTTCTTCGAGGAAATTGCCAAATTCCGGGCTGCCCGGCGGATCTGGGCGCGCTGGCTGCGCGACGTGTACGGCGCCAAGACTGAGCGCGCGCAATGGCTGCGGTTTCACACCCAGACCGCCGGCGTATCGCTGACCGCGCAACAGCCGGACAACAATGTGGTCCGCACTGCGATCGAGGCGCTCGCGGCAGTCCTTGGCGGTACTAACTCGCTGCACACCAACGCGCTGGACGAGGTACTGGCGCTCCCCAGCGCCGAGACGGCCGAGATCGCGCTGCGCACGCAGCAGGTGATCATGGAGGAAACGGGTGTCATCAACGTCGCCGACCCGCTCGGCGGGTCGTGGTACCTGGAGGCACTGACTGACAAGCTTGAGGCTGAGGCCGAGGACATCTTTGCCCGGATCAAGGCAATGAGCCCGGACGGCTCGATGACGGGCGGCATCCTGCGCGGCATCGAGGACGGCTGGTTCATGTCCGAGATCGCCGAAGCCTCGTTCAGCTATCAGCAGAAGCTCGAGAAAGGCGACAAGCGCGTCGTCGGTGTCAACTGTCATACGCAGACCGTGGAAAAGCCCATCGAGATCCTCCGGGTCAGCCACGAGGTTGAGGTCGAACAGGTGCGCGACCTCGCCCGCAGGCGGGCGGGCCGAGAGCAGGCCGCGGTGGACGCGGCGCTGGCCGAGATGCTGGCTGCGGCGCGATCCGGCGCGAACATGATCCCGCCGATGATCAAGGCGGCCGGCGCGGAGGCAACTCTCGGCGAGATCTGTGACGCGTTGCGCGAAGAGTGGGGGACTTACTTCGAGGCGCCTGCCTTCTGAGCGGCTCGTGGCAGGCCGGGAGCACCGGTCGGCTGCGGGAAGCCGGCGCGGCGAGCCGTGGGCAGATGCACGGGCGGTCCCGTCCATGCGGCAGGATGGAGTCATGAACCAGCCGCGGGACTTCTCCCTCCATGGCGCCGTCGATCTGGGCGCACGGCAGGCCGCCGCGCAGCGCCGTCAACGCGTGGCTGAGCAGGGCTCGGCCGCTGGCAGCGAGCCGGGCGCGCAGAGCGGCTTCGTCATCGACGTCACTGACGAGACGTTCAACACCGATGTTCTCGCCCGGTCCCGTACGGTGCCGGTGATCCTCGACCTTTGGGCCGACTGGTGCGGTCCATGTAAGCAACTCAGCCCCATCCTGGAAAAGCTGGCGACGGAGTCGAACGGCGCGTTCGTGCTTGCCAAGGTTGACGTAGACGCCAACCCGCAGCTGAGCGAAGCGCTCCAGGTGCAGAGCATCCCGATGGTGGCGGTCGTCATCGACGGCCAGTTGATCCCCGGCTTCCTTGGCGCTCTGCCGGAGGCGCAGGTACGGCAGTTTCTCGATCAGGTCATGCAGGCTGCTGAGCAGTTGGGGATGCGGTCGGGGAACGGCGCCGGGCCCGCGACCGACGCCCGGGACGGCGAGCCAGGCGCTGCCGATGGGCTGGCCGCCGGCTATTCGGAAGAATTCGCGGGGCCGGGCGGCGACGTCTTCACCGAGGCGCAGGAGGCGATGGAACGCGGTGACATGGACACCGCGGCTGCCGCCTTCGAGAAGGTACTCGCCGCCAGTCCGGGCGATCCCCTCGCGACCATGGGCCTGGGCCAGGTTAACCTGATCCGCCGGGTCGAGAGTTACGACCAGGCGGCCGCGCGGCGAGATGCAGAGCAGCGGCCCGGCGACGCGCTCGCGCAGGCCAAGATGGCTGACATCGACGTGGCCATGGGGCGGATCGACGGTGCCTTCGACCGGTTGCTCGACACCATCGGGCGCACCTCGGGAGAAGAGCGGGACAAGGCGCGGCGTCACCTGGTCGATCTGTTCGCGATCTTCCCGCCCAAGGACCAGAAGGTCGCAAAGGCCAGGGCGAGGCTGTCCAGCCTGCTGTTCTAGCGGGAGTGCCCGGCACCGGCGCCACGCAGTCGTCAAGCGGCTGGCCTGCGCGGGTCCGGCCGTGGGCTTAGCTGCTGCTGGACTCCGCCGTCGGCGAACCGGGCTTCTTACCCCGTTTGGGCTGATCTGGCGCCAGTCCAGCCAGCTGCTCGAGTGCTGGCAGCGCTTCGTCTAGCGCCGCGAGCTGATCAGCAGGCAGCGTCAGCAGGATGTCGGTGAGCAGGTTGGTGGCCTCTTCGCGGATGCGCTCCAGCGCGTCGCGCCCGGCCGCAGTAATAGTCACCAAGTAGGCGCGGGCGTCATCCGGGGCTGGCTGCCGGAGCAGGTATCCCCGTTCCTCCAGCACATTCACCAGCCGGGTAAGAGTCGACGGGGCAATCCGCTCGGACGCTGCGAGATCGCCAAGCCGGACCGGCCCACACTGGCCGACGCTCGACAGAGTTGACAGCTGGCTTGGCGTCAGGCCGGCCAGGTCGTGTTTACGCAGCCGCCTGGACAGCCGCAGCACCGCCGCGCGCAGCCGGGCGGCATCGATTCTCAGCTCGCCTGCGGCAATGGCGTCGCCGCCGGCAGCCGCGGCGATCCCGCTCGCGGCGAGAGTGTGCGACGACGCCGCGTCGGCTGTCATCGTCGCGGCCACGCCGCTCATTCCGGTTGACACAATTGCAGCGTACGTGCAGGCGCGGCGGGTCGGAGCCGCCACTGTCCGGATTCGCTTCTGCCAATCAGGTGCCTCCGTGCTAGCGCTCAGGTTTCGGGCGCATGATTGGGTTATGGAGGATTCCCTCAGCGGCCGCCTGCTGGCGGCGACCCCGCAGCTTGGCGACCCGAATTTCCGGCGGACCGTCGTGCTGATCGTCGAGGATGACCAGGACGAAGGCACGCTCGGCGTCGTGCTGAACCGGCCGACCGAGGTGCCGCTCGACCAGGTACTCGAGCCGTGGACGCCGCTGGCCACCGGGCCGCAGGTGGTCTTCCGCGGCGGGCCCATCTCGCCGAACAGCGCGCTAGCGCTCGCGCTCGCCTACGGCAGCGCCGAGCCCGTTGGCTGGCGTTCCCTGGACGGCTCGCCCCTGATGTCCAGAATCGGGCTGGTGGACCTGGGCGCGCCGCCGGAGTTGCTCGCTGGCGGTATCACGTCGATGCGGGTATTTGCCGGATACGCGGGCTGGGGCGCCGGGCAACTCCGGGACGAGATCGAAGAAGGCGCCTGGTTCGTGCTGCCCGGCGATCCTGCCGCTGCTTTCGCGGCTCAGCCGGAACGGCTCTGGCAGGAGGTCCTCCGTAATCAGGGTGGCGATCTGGCCCTGGTGGCGTCGTTCCCTGACGATCCGGTCTGGAATTGACGGCGTAGACTGCGTGATCGTGAGCACTGAAGTCCTTCCTGGCACCGACATTCGCCAGGACACCGATACCCGGCCGGATCTCTCGCATGGCGATGGCGATCACGAGCGTTTCGCGCACTATGTCCAGAAGGACAAGATCGTTGATAGTGCGGTAACGGGGACCCCTGTGGTGGCGCTGTGCGGGAAGGTCTGGGTGCCGACCCGGGACCCGAAGAAGTTCCCGGTCTGCCCGGACTGCAAGCGGATCTACGAATCGTTGCCCGAGGGCGGCGACGACTAGCCGGCAGAAGCAGCCAGGCCTGGCGACCCGGACAGCTCGACGCCCGCGGCTCGCAGCGACTCGATCGCATCAGCCGTGGTCTTCGTGTCTACGCCAGCGGTCAGGTGCAGCAGCACCGTCGTGACGAAGCCGGCCGCGGCAGCGTCGGTCGCTGTCGCGCGAACGCAGTAATCCGTGGCGATCCCGATGACGTCCAGGTCCGTCACGTGGCGCTCGGAGAGCCAGCCCGCGAGCGCTTGCCCGGTCTCGTTAGTGCCCTCGAAGCCGCTGTAGGCGGGCGCGTACGCGCCTTTGCGGAAGATCTCCTCGACATGGCTGGTGTCGAGGTCAGGGTGAAACTGCGCGCCTGGCGTGCCAGCTACGCAATGGCTCGGCCAGCTGTCGTAGTAGTCGGGGTGAGTAGCGAAGTGCGAGCCCGGGTCGATATGAAAGTCCTGACTTGCCGCGACGTAGGCATAGCGGGCGCGATCGGGCCCGGCTAGATAGGCCGTGATGGCCCTGGCGACCGCCGCGCCGCCGTTGACGGCCAGTGAGCCACCTTCGCAGAAGTCATTCTGCACATCGACGATCACCAGTGCGCGCACACGGCCGAGCGTAGCGCTAGCTCACATCGAGCGGCGTACCCGAGGTGATGCGGACGAGCTCGTCGAACGAAGTCGGGAACACGGTGTGCGCGTGCCCGGCCGCAGCCCACACCACGTCATAGGGCGCAAGAGCGGTGTCGATCAGAGTGCGGATCGGCTGCGGGTGACCGACCGGCGCGACTCCGCCGATGCGCTGGCCGGTACTGGCATAGACGAAGTCCGGATCGGCCCGGCGGATCTTCTCGACGCCGAGCTCCGCGGCGACCTTGGCGGTGTCAACTCGGTGGGCGCCGCTGGTCAGGATCAGCAGCGCTTCCCCGGCGGAGTTGAAGACCAGGCTGTTGGCTATCGCGCCAACCTCGCAGCCGAGCTGAGCGGCGGCCGTGGCCGCGGTGGGCGCCGCCTCGGGCAGTTCACGTACCTGGCCGGCGACGCCGAGCGTGCTCAGCGTACTCGCGACGTGTTCGGCGTTCCGGTGCATCGGGCCATTCTGACACGAGGTCAGTCGATGCCTGGCTCGAAGACGGTCGCGATCGCCGGGTAGCCGCGCGACAGCTGCCTGGCGTGAGCCGGGAGCTCGGCGACCGCAGCCGGATGACGGGCCCGCGCGGCGGCGACGGGTTCGCGGCCAATGATCTCGCCACTGCGGACAAGCCGCTTGAGAAGGGGCCGCCCGCCGGTCGCCCAGCCGGACGGGTCTGGGTCGCCGGGCTCGGCTGCCGCACCGGGATCGGTGTCAGTGACCAGTTCGGTGGCCGCGTGGCCTGCCCCGTCGAGGACGCGCACCGCCCACTTCCGGCCGCCACGTGATGGCTTGCCGACGGACCGCTTGGCGACCGGGCGCAGTCCGCCGCCGTCGTCGGCGCGCGCGACAAGCTTGTAAACGAGCGCGGCGGTCGGCGCGCCGGAGCCGGTCACCAGCGAAGTCCCGACACCGTAACCGTCGACTGGCTCAGCGGCCAGCGCTGCGATCGAGAACTCGTCCAGGTCCCCGGTCACGATGATCCGTGTCCTGGTCGCCTTCAGCGCGTCGAGCTGCGCTCTGGCGGCGCGGGCAGCCTGCGCCAGATCGCCGCTGTCGATCCGGATCGCGCCGAGTACGGGTCCCGCTTGCTGCACCGCTGCCTCGATCGCGGCCGGGACCTCGTAGGTGTCAACGAGCAGCGTCGTGCCACTGCCGAGGGCCGCGAGCTGTGCCTTGAAGGCGTGCGACTCGTCGTCGTGCACCAGGGTGAACGCGTGTGCGCTGGTGCCGCTGGTCGGGATGCCGAACTCAAAGCCGGCCCGCAGGTTAGACGTGGCGGTGAAGCCGGTGATGTAGGCAGCCCTGGCGCTGGCGACCGCCGACCACTCGTGCGTGCGCCGTGAGCCCATTTCAACGAGCGGCCTGCCGTTGGCAGCCGCTACCATCCTCGATGCGGCGGACGCAATCGCGCAGTCATGGTTGAACACTGACAGTGCGACTGTCTCGAGGACGACTGCCTCGGCGAACGTGCCTTCTACCACCAGGATCGGGGAGCCCGGAAAGTAGCAGTCGCCTTCGGCGTAACCCCAGATATCACCGCTGAACCGGTAGTTGCTGAGGAATTCCAGTGTTGGCGCGTCGGCGATCTGGGCCTGCGCCAGGAATTCAAGCTCAGCGTCGCCGAAGCTGAAGTGCTCCAGCGCGTCAAGGAACCTGCCCGTGCCAGCGACCACGCCGTAGCGCCGCCCATTGGGCAGGTGCCTGGCGAACATCTCGAACACGGCCCGCCGGTCGGCCGCGCCACTGCCCAGCGCCGCGCGCAGCATCGTCACTTCATAGTGGTCGGTCAGCAATCCGGTGTTCACCAGGGCAGCTTACGGAGGGCCGCAACCCAGCGCCCAGCAGGACCACCCTGCCCCCACGATCTGTGCTTTCCCGCACTTGCGAGCGAAACGGACTGACACTAGAACTTATTCAGGTTCATCTAGTTCTGAAGGCTTTCAGAAGGGGCACTGCCGATGAACATCCGCAGTCCGCGGCGCGCGCGCCTGCTGTCGTTGCCGGTCGCGGCCGTAAGCATCTTCGGTGTCGGCCTTGCGACCACGACGGCGTTGGCTAGCACCGGCTCGAACACGGCCAGCCCGGCGGCGACCCAGCACTGGCACGTCGTGGCGCACAGTAACAGCGCGCTGATGACCGTGATCGCGCCAAGCCGCACTAGCGCGTGGGCCCTTGGCGTCGGTGCGGTAAGTACTTCAACTCTCAAGCCGGCTGGTGTGCACTGGAACGGCCACCGGTGGACTGCGGCGAAATTCCCGAAGAGGGTCGCCAGCGGGATCGGCTGCGCAGGCTCCAGCTCACCGGGCAACGTCTGGGCGTTCGCTGGCGCGACGGCGTTCGGCGACAACAGCAGCTATGCGGGCGCGCTGCACCTGGCCGGCGGCAAGTGGGTCGTAAGCAAGACCTTCACCCCGCCGGGGCTGGTATCGGGTTGCTCGGTGCTCGGCCGGGGGAACGCCTGGGTTTACGGGGTGACCCACGTCGCGCGGGGAGTCGGCACCTGGCGGCTCACCGGCCGGAGCTGGAAGCCGGTCCGGCACACCGGCAACTTCTCTCTCGTTACCGCGAGCACGGTCTCGGCAGACGATGTCTGGGCGATTGCGGCCAGTCCATCCGGCCTCAATAATGTGGTCGCGCACTGGAACGGGCATGCGTGGCAGCGCAACAAGGCGCTCGACGCGGTGCTGCCCGCGCCGAGCGCGACAGTTATCCCTGCCGTCACCGCCATTAACGCGGTCGGCGCCGGAAACGTGTGGATCTCTGCGCAGGTCACCAAGCAGGGCCGCGGCGGGTCCACGACTTTTCTCGTGTTGCACCTGCGCGGGGGCAAGTGGCACAAGGTCAGCCGCACCAACCCCGGCTACTACCTCCCGGCAGCGGTATCAGATGGTCATGGCGGCTGGTGGGCGCCGGGCCTGACGGTTCCGCTGCCGCCGACTGCGCCACCAACACCGCTGCCGTACGTGCTGCACGAGATCCGCGGTCATTGGCGACACGTTCCCCTGCCAACGGTCAACGGTGCCGTGCTGCAAGTCGCCGGCTTCGTGCACGTGCCCGGCAGCAACGCCATGCTGGCCATCGCGCAGCTGCTGGCCGGGACGCTGACGCTGCGCTCGGTGGTGCTCGCCTACGGGCAGCTGCCTAAGTAACAGCCGACCGCTAGATGCGCACCGTAAGCCAGCCGGCCTCAGAACTTTTCTCCGAGGCCGGCTGGCTTATACCGCTAGTAGGAGTAGATGTCGGACGGCGCCGACGCGGTTTGCCCGCCAGCGGTGACGACCTTGACCCGGACCTTGCCCCTGCCCCTCGGCGTGGTGACCTTAATCTCGCGCGCGGAGACAATTCGCAGCCGGCTAGCGCGGTTGCCGCCGAAGTAGACGGCCTTGACGTAACCGAAGCCTGATCCCCAGATGGTCACGACCCGCCCGCCGGCTGGCCGTCCAGACCGGGGCAGCAGCTTCTTGAGGACCGGTGCGGGCAAGAAGTTGAACGCGGACCGGCCGGTCAGCGCGCTCGGCCCGCCGCTCTTGGTCACGACAGTCACATAGCTAGCGCCGGTGCTCTTCGGGATCCTGACCGTGAGCTTGCTGCTGGATATCACTCGCACTGCTGTTGCGCGTGCGGTCCCGAAGAGGACGGCAGTGACGTGGCGGAAATTCGTGCCCGTGACGGTCAGGGTCGCGCCGCCTCGCGCCGGTCCGGCGTGCGAGGACAGGCCCGTGACCCTGGGGGCCGCAGCCGGGTAGCCATGCACTTTGACCGTTCGGGTGGGCGCGTTACCCGCCGCGAACCGCACAGTGGTGACGCCTGCCGCCAGTTTCGGCAATACCACCGAGTAGTACTGGTTCAGCCCGAACGATGCGGTGGCGGACGCGGTCTTCCCGTTCGGCGTCTTGATCGTCACGCTGGCGTGCGTGGCAGGGTTCGTGCCCCGATATTGACCAGTTACCTTGACCGGGTGGCCCGATCGCGCGGACACAGTCGCGCCGCTGACATGAGGAAGCTGGCGCGTCGGCGGGTTGTTGGCCAGCGGCCCGGCGGGGCTGCGCGAGAGGGAGGCGGACCTGCCAGCGGAGCCCAGGCCGCCGCCATCAGAGGTCTGCCACAACGCGTTATCGGTGCTTGCCACGCACAGGCTCACCGAGGCGCAGGACACCGTACCGTACTCATTCGTCGTATCTGAGGTGGTAGCTGACCAGGAGTTGCCGCCATCGGCGGTACCGGCAAGCGCAACCGACGTGCCTGCGCCCGCAGCCCAGCAGTGCGCGGCGTCTGCGCAGCTGATGGAGCTCATCCAGCCGGTGTTGTCGTAAGTTTCCATGCCGCTCCAGGTCGCCCCGCCGTCAGCAGAGAAGATGACAACCGGGCCCGCGGCCTGCAGCGAGTCAGCCGCTGCGGCGCATTGTGGCAGGCCGTTCGAACCAGGCAGGCAGGACAGGCCGAAAATCTGCTGCACACCAGTCAGGGTCGGGTCCGCCGACAGCGTCCAGGTGACGCCGCCGTCGGTGGTGGAGATCACCTGTGCCACCCCGTCGCCCTCGTTGAGGCCGCCGCCCGCGACGCAGTCCAGAGCCGATGTGCAGGAGATGGCGTTCAGCAAGTACGTGCCGTTCGGGTCATACTGCGTGATGGTCGGCAGGTTGGTGAACGTGGTCCAGTCCGTGCCGTCCGTCGTCTCGGCGACGACCGGGTTCTGAGTGCTGTTGGCGGTCGCGCCGGCGAGCCAGCACGTGGTGGCCGTCACGCAATCGATGGCGTTTGGCCACCAGGAACCCGTTGCGCTGGCCCAGTCTGCCGGAGTCTGCAGAGTCCACGTCTGGCCGCCGTCGACGGACTGCGCCACCTCTGGCTGATCCTGTGGTCCGGGCCCTGCTACCCAGCACGTTGACGTGTCGACGCAAGACGCAGAGGTGACCCATATGGACGAGGATGGCAGGCCGGTGTACGCGGTCCACGTTTGCCCGCCATCGGTGCTCACGACGTCGCTCTGACCGATTAGCCCGTTCGGGCCGGCGACCGATGGGTTGCTGACAACTGCCAGGCAGAAGTCGCTGTTCGGTGCGCATGACACCGGCGAGATCGCGTTTCCGTTCTGGCCATCGCCGACGTAGTTCCCGCTCGGCAGAGCTGCCTCGGTCCAATTGCCGCTACTCAAACTCGCCGTAACTGCATGCGCTGCGTACGCGGCCGGGCTGGCGGCGAGCGGAAGGGCAAAGGCCGCTGCCATGGCCGCAACGGCGGCGGCCAGGGAGCGCGCGCGGCTATGGCCGCGGCGGAACAAGGTCATCGTGCAGACCGCCTTACCGGTGGAGCGCCAGGCCCGGCGGGCGCTGCTCGAGCATCCCCTCCGCGAGCGAAGAGTCTACGGAAGGAAACCAAATAAAAACATGCCTTACAGGTATTCAACCCGGTCCAGTATGTAACGTCCTGGCTTGGTCGCAAACGGGTTGCGAGCGATGTCGCGGCATTCGCGTGCCGCGGCCGTGGAAGACTAACTTCAGGAGAGTGGAAGACTCAGCACTGGGGAGGTGACGGCAGGTGGGCGTCGCGCCAGTTGAGGTCGAGCAGCCGATGACAGGCCAGGATACGGCTCTGGACGCACCGTGGGTAACTGTCGTCTGGAACGACCCGGTCAACCTCATGAACTACGTGACATACGTGTTCCAGAAGGTCTTCGGCTATGCCAAGCCCAAGGCCGAGAAACTGATGCTGGACGTGCATCACAAGGGCAAGGCGGTAGTGTCAGCCGGTACCAGGGAGGCCATGGAGCGCGACGCCCAGACGCTGCACGGCTACGGCCTCTGGGCTACGGTGAGTCACGACTCGTGACCAGCTACGAGCCTAACGGTCAGTCGCCCTACGACGACGATCAAGGTAATGATGTCGCCGCGGCGTTCTGGGCCGTTCCTGGCGGCGCTGCCGCGCACTTCGAGCAAGCTCAGGCCGGCGTGATCCGCAGCCTGGTGAGCCAGATCGCGGAGCTGGTCACCGCGGACAGCGACCTTGAACCAGGTGAGAGTGACGTCGGCCTCGACCTTGACCGGCCCGGTGGTGGCGTGGCTGACGACCTCGAGGCGCAGCTCGGCCTCAGCAGCCACGCCGAGCCGCCGGATGACCCCGTGCTGGCCAGGCTGCTGCCGGACGGGTACGCCGACGACCACGACGCGTCGGCCGAATTCCGCCGGTACACCGAGGAGAGCCTGCGGTCCGGGAAGGTCGCTTCTGCCCAGACCGTGCTGGCCTCGCTGCCGCCCGGCGGCGGTGACGTGCGGCTCAGCGAGCCCGAATGCCAGCAGTGGCTGCGCGCGCTCAACGACGTCCGGCTCGCGCTCAGCGTCCGCCTCGGGATCACCGACGAAAACGACGACCTGGAAGAGCAGCTAGCCGTTGATGACCCCCGTTCCGCTTATATCTGGGTTTATCAGTGGCTGGCATACTTGCAGGACAGTCTGCTCGAGGCCCTGACCTAGCGACTCTGACCTAGGGACCCTGACCTAGCGGCCCGATCCGGCGACTGAGCTAGTCTCCTGGCATGCTGACGATCTCCGCCGAGCTGCGTGCCAAAATCCTGGCCCACGCCAGCGCCGACGACCCGGATGAGGCGTGCGGGGTGATCGCCGGGCCAGCGGGCCGTGACCGGCCGGAGCGGTTCATCCCGATGCTCAACGCGGAGCGGTCGCCCACCTTTTACCGGTTCGACTCGATGGAGCAGCTCCGGGTGTGGCGCGAGATGGACGACCGGGACGAGGAGCCGGTGGTGATATATCACTCGCACACCGCCACCGAGGCTTATCCGTCCCGGACTGACGTCGCCTACGCCAGCGAGCCCGGCGCCCATTACGTCCTGGTATCCACCAGAGACCCGGACCGGGAAGAATTCCGGTCCTTCCGGATCGTGGACGGCGAGGTCACCGAGGAAGAGGTCACGGTCACGGCGGAATGATCGCGGCCGGCCACCGGTTGCTTCAGCTGGGGCCGTAGCCGGCGGTCTGCATGCACGCGCGACCGGCGGCGACCGGACCCCGACCGCACCCACACTGGTGCCCGAACACACTGGAGCAGGCAAACAATGGCTATCGAGGTCCGCATCCCGACGATCCTGCGCACCTATACCGGCGGCGAGAAGTCAATTGAGGGAACGGGCTCCACCCTGGAAGAGCTGTTCGCTGACCTGGACGGCCGTTACGGCGGGCTGCGCGAGCGGCTGGTCGACTCCGCCGGGCTGCGCCGTTTCGTGAACGTCTACCTCAACGACGAGGATGTTCGTTTCCTTGGCGGGCTCGCCGCCCCAGTGAGCGATGGCGACACCGTGACCGTACTACCGGCCGTGGCCGGCGGTGCAAGCTAGGCCGAAGGCCAGGCTTGGAAATCCTGCGACCGCCTTATGCGCTACGACTCGCTGCTTGATTCAGTCGGCGGCACGCCCCTGGTCGGGCTGCCGCGGCTGTCGCCTGCCCCGGACGTGCGGCTGTGGGCCAAGCTCGAGGACCGTAACCCGACCGGCTCGGTGAAGGACCGGGCCGCCTTCTACATGGTGGCGGCGGCGGAGAAAGAGGGCAGGCTGAGTCCCGGCGCGACGATCCTCGAGCCGACCTCCGGCAACACCGGCATCAGCCTGGCAATGGTCTCCAGGCTCCGGGGGTACAAGCTGATCTGCGTCATGCCGGAGAACACCTCGGCCGAGCGCAGGCAGTTGCTCGAGGCTTACGGCGCATCTATCGTGTTCTCGCCGGCGGCTGGCGGCTCCAATGAGGCAATCCGGGTAGCCCAGGGCCTCGCAGCTGAGCACCCGGACTGGGTCATGCTCTACCAGTACGGCAACGAGGCCAACGCCCGCGCTCACTACGAGACGACCGGGCCGGAGCTGCTTGCCGACCTGCCGGAGATCACGCATTTCGTCGCCGGCCTCGGCACTACCGGGACGCTGATGGGCACGGGGCGGTTCCTGCGCGAGCACGTGCCCGGGGTAAAGATTGTCGCCGCCGAGCCGCGCTATGGCGAGCTTGTCTACGGGCTGCGTAACCTGTCGGAGGGCTTCGTCCCTGAGTTGTATGACGAGTCGGTGCTGACGTCCCGGTACTCGGTCTCCTCGGCCGACGCACTCCGGCGCACTAGAGAGCTGCTGCAGGTAGAAGGCCTGTTTGCCGGCATCTCGGCCGGCTGCGTGCTGCACGCCGGCCTCGCCATCGCCGCGAAGGCAGACAAGGCCGGCGAACGGGCCGACATCGCGCTCCTGATCGCTGACGCTGGCTGGAAGTATCTATCGACCGGCGCCTACGGTGGGACCCTGGCCGAGGCCGAGGCCAAGCTGGAAGGGCAGCTCTGGGCGTGACGGGATTCGCGGTGCGACGGAAGGATGAAGCGGACGCATGACGATCTTTGATGACGCCACGGCGGTCCGGAGACGTAGCGAAGGGCTGTATGACGCCGAGCCGGACGTCCGGTTTGCCATCGTGGCGCCTCCTGGTGCGGGCCAGTCAGCCAGCCCGGCTCCGCCGGCGGTGAACGGCGGCGCGTTGCTGGCCACCGTGCTCCGGGCCGTGCTTGACTGCTCCGCGCACCCGCACCCGGTCGCAACCAGCGCGCACTTCCTCCGGGTCCCGCAACTAGCGCCGGCTGAGATCGAGGTGACCTGGCTCAAGCAGGGCCGGACGGCTTCGACCGCGCGAGCCACCCTGGTGCAGGACGGCAAGCCGATCCTGGACACCACGGTGACGACCGGGACCGTGCCAACCGGCGCCGCCGATGGCCCTGGCACTGCCGGAACTGGCACTGCCGGCGCCATCACTGCGGACGCTGTATCTGCGGTCGACGGATCAGCCGCGGCAGCCTCAGAGGCGCTGAACTGGACCGGCCCGCCGCTCGATTTTCCCGCCATCGAGGACTGCGTCGACCTGGGCAAGTGGCCGGGCACGGTGGCCGCGGACGGCACTGCCGGATTCGCCGCGCAGGTCGAGGTCCTGCTCGACCCGGCGAGCACCGGCTGGCGGAGCAGCCAGCCGTCTGGGCTGCCGGAGATGCGCGGCTACTTCCGGCTGCGTGAGGACCGCGTCCCGGACGCACTGCTGCTCGCCGTGGCGGTGGATGCGCTGCCGCCGGTTGTGTTCGGCCTCGGCGCGACCGGCTGGGCGCCGACGGTCGAGCTCACCTTGCACATGCGCGCAGTGCCGGCGGCCGGTCCGCTGCAGGTGGCGGCGCGCTGCCGGCATGTCAGCGGCGGCTGGTTCGACGAGGAGGCCGAAGTGTGGGATGCGTCCGGCCGCCTGGTCGCGCAGAGCAGCCAGCTCGCCCGAGTCGGTCGCGGGCGGTTGCGCAGGTTGGCGGACCCTCAGCCGGGCTGACGCTAGCGGCCCGGCCGCTGCCCTCGGGTGATGCGGCGTCTCGCAGGCAGTCGCCCGGGTTACGGAACGCTCTTGATCTTCCAGACGAAGATCGAGCCGAGCGCGGCCACCACGGCTGTCCCGGCAAACAGAGTCGGATAGCCGTTGCCGCTGGCACCGCCGCCGAGAGTTACCAGAGCGCCAGCCAGCGCGGCGCCGAGGGCTGCCGGGCCGACGATCGCGATGTTGATGATGCCGAGATCCTTGGCGCGATCCGCAGCGGCCGGCAGCACCTGGGTTATCAGCGCCTGGTCGACGGCGAGGTACGCGCCGAAGCCGACGCCGAACAGGACCGCCGCGACCATCGCGGCGTCCCACGTCTCAACGAAAGTAAGCACCAGCGCCGCCACGCCCATCAGGGCGCCGGACACGGTGACGATCATCTTCCGCTTGCCCATCCGGTCGGAGATGATCCCGCCGACTATCGCGGTGATAACGACGCACACGGTGTAGATCAGGATCAGAATCAGCAGGCCGTCCGACGCGCTCTGGCCGTGGTACAGCTCGCCGTAATGGATCTTGTCGCGCAGGAAATAGAGCAGGTAGAGCGTGCCCATCGAAATGGCCAGCGAGGCCAGGAACCGGGTGATCCAGGCCCAGGCAAAATCCGGGTATTCCTTGGGGCTGATCCAGTACGCCTGACCGAGCCGCTTCCAGGAGAACGGCTCGCGGTGCTCGGCCGGCAGCGGGTGATCCGGGGTCAGGAAGACGAACGGGATGGCCAGCACGAGCATCAGCACGCCGATGATGTAGTAGCCGGGCACGACCTTGCTGGCCAGCACGAGTACCACCAGGACCGTTCCGACCACCAGGCCAAGCGCCTGCGGCATGCCGACCCAGCCGGCCACCGTGGCCCGCTGCCGTACTGGTACGTGATCCGGTATCGCGGCACTCAGGCTGGCGTACTCGCCGTTCTGGAAGGCGCTGAACAGCACCCAGAAGACGGCAACGCCCGCCACGGTTTGCTGGTGCGCCAGGACTAGCAGGCTGATGGTCGCCAGCAGGGCCATCGACAGCGTCCAGCGGTGCCGTCTGCCCCGCAGCGGACCGAAGCCGTAGGCGTGCGTGGTTCGGTCAGATAGCGCTCCGGCTACCGGAGTGGCCAGCACCGACGCGATGGCGCCGAGCGCGGACACGACCGCAAGCGCCTGGATCTTGTGCGCCTTGTCAATGTCCTGGAGCTGGATTGGCAACAGTACCTGGATCGGTGTCAGCGACGCCATCCACATGCCGAGGCTGGCAAGGCTGAGTCCACTGATCCAGCCAGCCCTCACATGCACCGACGGTTCGGCCAGCGCCAGCGGAACGACGCGTTCCTCGTCGGTCGACTGGTTCGTCATGACACCTCCGCGGGCCTGGGCTCGCTCTCGTGATCGGTCAGGAGTCCGGCTCCGGATCATGCCGTTTTGGGGATAATAGTGGCATCCCCGCGTGGGTCGAGACGTTTCAGCTGCCCAGCGCCCGTGCCACGCCAGGCTATCCTGGGCCGTTGTGGTCATCATGAACTGCCGCTGCCGCCCCGAGCAGCCGTGCAGGTAACGATTGTGGGCTGGGCGGGCAGCTTTCCCGGCCCTGCCAGCCCAGCGTCCTGTTACCTGATCGATACGGGCGATTTCCGCCTCGTACTTGATCTTGGAAGCGGGGCCCTAGGGGCGCTGCAGCTCTACAGCGAGCTAACCGAGATCGATGCGATCTGCTTGAGCCACCTGCATGGCGACCACTGCCTGGACATGTGCGGCTACTCGGTGGTGCAGAACTACCATCCGGACGGGCCCCGGCCGCCGATCCCCGTTTACGGCCCGGCCGGGACAGCGGAGCGCCTGAACCGGGCCCTCGGCAGCGATCACCTGGGCATGGCCGGCGCCTTCGAGTTCGCCACGCTGGCTCCCGGCGCTTTCGAGATAGGGCCGCTGCGGATCAGCGCGGAGCACATGAACCACCCGGTGGAGACCTTCGGGTTCCGCATTGAGCATGGCGGCAAGGTGCTGGCGTACTCCGCTGATACCGGACCATGCGCCGAGCTCGTCGCGCTGGCGGACGGCGCCGACGTGCTGCTGTCGGAGGCATCGTTCATCGACCGGCCCGATCTGCCACCGGACCTGCATCTCACTGCCCGCCAAGCGGCGACTATCGCGGCCAGGTCCGGAGCGGCGGAGCTGGTACTCACCCACCTGGTGGCCTGGAACGATCCAGCGGTGTCGCTGGCGCAGGCGTCGGAGGCCTTCAGCGGTCCCGTCCGGCTGGCTAGCTGCGGCCTGCGCCTGCTCGGCTGACCGAGGCCGGGACCATTTGCGGTGTTACCGGCGCGGCAGCGGCCTGCGGCGCAGGCTGCCGGCCGCGCATAGACTGCACTCCCATGCGCGTACTCGTCACCGGGGGGGCCGGATTCATCGGGTCGCACCTCACCGATGCCCTGATTGGCAGAGGTGATCAGGTCGCGGTCGTCGACGATCTGTCCGCAGGCAGGCCCGGCCGGGTGCACGAGCTAGCGGCGTTGCACAAGCTCAGCGTCACCGACGATGAGCAGCTGACTACGCTGGTGGCCGACTTCGCCCCAGACCTCATCTGCCATCTTGCCGCCAAGATCGACGTGCGCACCTCCGTTACCTTCCCGGCAACTGATGCGGAAGTGAACGTTATCGGCACGGTCCATGTGCTGGAAGCGGCCAGGATGGTGGGCGCGCGGGTGCTGTTCTGCTCCACCGGCGGCGTGCTGTACGGGCGCGACGCGCCAATCCCGTCGCTTGAAGATGTGCTGCCGCTGCCCGAGTCGCCGTATGGGGTCGCCAAGCATTGCGCCGAGCAGTATGTGGAGCTGTACAACCGGCTGCACGGCACCGGGCATGCCGTGCTGCGGTTGGCAAACGTGTACGGGCCGCGGCAGGACCCCGACGTCGAAGCTGGCGTGGTGGCGATTTTCTGCGCTCAGGCGCTGGCGGGGGAGCGACCGGTCATTTACGGCGACGGCCGGCAGACTCGCGACTATGTGTATGTGGGCGACACTGTGGCGGCGTTCCTCGCGGCCGCGGACTGTGGCCGGCCCGGTACTTGGAACATCGGCACCGGCACCGAGGTCAGCGTGCTGGAGCTGGCCCGGATCATCGGAAAGGTCGCGGGGCAGCCGGTAAACCCGGCCTTCGCTCCGCAACGGCCTGGCGAGCTGCTGCGAAGCGCACTCGCATCTGACCGGGCCAGGCTCGACCTCGGCTGGACTGCGAGCACGCCGCTGGCCGACGGCATTGCCCGCGCTTACCGGTGGATAGCTGCGGGAACGCCGGAACGGGCCAGCTGGTAGGCGGCACCCGCCCGCCGGTCTGGGCGCACCACTAGGCTTGCTTGCATGGTGCGACCCGACGGCCGACGGCCGGATCAGCTACGCGAAGTCAAGATAACCAGGGGCTGGCTGGACCATGCCGAGGGTTCTGTCCTCATCGAGTTCGGCGCGACCAGGGTCTTGTGCGCGGCGAGCGTCCAGGAGGAATTGCCGCGCTGGCGGCGTGGCAGTGGTCAGGGCTGGGTCACTGCCGAGTACGCGATGTTGCCGCGCTCGACCAATACCCGCAGCGACCGCGAGTCGGTCAAGGGCAAGATCGGCGGACGCACCCAGGAGATCTCCCGGCTGATCGGGAGGTCGCTGCGCGCGTGCATCGATCCAAAGGCGCTCGGCGAGAACACGATCATCATCGACTGTGATGTCCTGCAGGCAGACGGCGGTACTAGGACCGCCGCTGTTACCGGCGGCTACATCGCCTTGGCTGACGCGGTTGCCTGGCTCCAGGGCCGCAAGCGCTGCAAGGGCGATCCGCTGGTGGCTTCGGTCGCCGCGATAAGCGTTGGCATCGTCGGCGGGCAGGCGCGGCTCGACCTTTGCTACGAAGAGGACGTCGCGGCCGAGACCGATATGAACGTGGTCTGTACCGGAGACGGCAGCTTCGTCGAGATCCAGGGCACCGCCGAGCGCGAGCCCTTTGGCCGCCCGCTGCTAGACGAGCTGCTTGGCCTGGCGGTCAACGGCTGCGCGGAGCTGACGAAGTTGCAGCAGGCCGCGCTCGGCGCCTGATGTCTGCGGAGCTGGGCGGGTCGGGACAAGCTGACGCCGTTCCGCGGCTGGTGCTTGCCACCATGAATCGGCACAAGCTGATCGAGCTGACCAGGATCCTGGCGGCGGGCGCGGTCGAGGTCGAGCTGGTCAGCCTTGCGGAGTTCCCCGGCGCGCCGGACGTGGCGGAGACTGGCGCCACTTTCGCCGAGAATGCGCTGCTTAAGGCGCACGCGGTTGCCGAGTTCACTGGCCTGCCCGCCGTCGCCGACGACTCGGGACTCTGCGTCGACGCACTGAACGGGATGCCCGGCGTGCTCTCGGCCCGCTGGTCCGGCAAGCATGGCGACGACGAAGCCAACCTGTGTCTCGTGCTCGGACAGCTCGCCGATGTGCCGGATGACCGTCGAGGTGCTCAGTTCGTCTGCGACGCGGCACTGGCGCTGCCGGGTGGCCGAGAGCATGTCACCGAGGGCATCGTGTCGGGCAAGCTAATCCGGTCCCCGCGTGGCGAGAACGGCTTCGGCTACGACCCTATCTTCGTGCCAGCGCCCGCGGTCCTGGCCGCGGTGGGCTTGCCGGTCACAGGCCAGACGACCGCCGAGATGGAGCCCGCCGATAAGGACGCGATCAGCCACCGGGGCAGGGCGTTTCGCGGCCTTGCCCCGGTGATTGCCGCACTCTTGGGCTGACGCTTCCTAGTCAGCTCAGGCGGTGCCGGACAGGGCACTGGCCGGCGGTGTCACAACCTGGCTACCGGACGGCAGGGTGATATGCACCGGCTGGTTGAACCGGTCGAACGTACAGATCAGAGTCAGCGTGCTCGAAGCCACTTGTTCGACTTCCACGAGCTTCCTGATCTGCTTCTGACTGTCGATCCAGACGTTGATGCTGATTCTCCCGGTGATCAACTTGAGCCCCGGCTCGAGCGCGGCGCGCAGGATCGGCGTCAGGTGCTTGACCGCTTCCGATGGCAAGAACCAGCCGGCGTATCGCGTGGTGCTGACTCCGCCGACCCCCTGCGTGCCGACTGCGCGAAGATGATCGGCGGCCACCAGCAGCTGGGCCTGCCACAGCGGATTGTCGCTCTGCACGCTGTGCATGATCGTGGCGAAAGAAGAACCTGCGCCCAGGCTGGCCAGCGGGATCTTGATCCACCTGTGTGCCAGCGCCTTCGGCATCGCCAGCGAGGTTGCGCCGAACTTGATGTACATCGTGTTCGCGGTGATGATCCCCGAGATCGGGATTCTCGTCGAGCCGGCTGTCTCAGTGATGCTCATCGAGAGCAGCAGCGGATGGAGCTGTTCGGTGACCTTGCCGGTGATGTCGACCGAGGAAGGACCGCTCACGTGCTCTGTCAACGTGGCCGACACCGAGTTGAGCTTGGCCGAGTTGCTGGCAGCAATCGTCACGATCTGAATGGGAGTCAGGCCCGAGTGTGCGTCTGGTGAGCTGGACTTCGGCACAATGACAGCCGCCACTACGGCGGCGATGATCACTGCGGCGACCGCTCCCGCGGCCGCTACTATTCGTCCTGTCCGGCGTCGGCTCGCAGGCGGATCCGGCTCACGTGTGGTCTCCGGCTCTGCGCTCTGCGGCGCGCCATCCCATTCAGTCCCGTTCAATGATGACCCCGTTCCCGGCGTTACCTGCTGGCTGCGGTATCAGAATCCCACAGCGAAGGCCTGAAACCGATACAAGGAACGCAAGACGGTAGTGTCGGCCACGGGCGTGCAGGCTACTGGCTTGCCCGGCCCCGGTCGCCTGGCGGCTTGTACGGTAAGGGGCGACCATGGCATCGGGGAAGGGAGGCCGGGGTGGCCGGTCAGCGACTGGCGCCAGGTGACGAGGCGCCGGATTTCACCCTGCTGGACGCGGACGGCAACGACGTGACCCTGTCCTCTTTGCGCGGCCAGCGGGTGATCGTTTATTTTTATCCGGCGGCGATGACGCCCGGCTGCACAAAGCAGGCTTGCGATTTCCGCGACAGCCTGGCGAGCCTGGCAGGCTCGGGTCTGGCTGTACTCGGGATCTCGCCCGACACTCCGGCCAAGCTGGCGAAGTTCCGTGATCGTGATGGCCTGAACTTCCCGCTGCTCAGTGACCAGAGCAAGTCCGTGCTCGAGGCGTACGGGGCGTACGGCGAGAAGATGATGTACGGCAAGAAGTCAGTCGGAGTTGTCAGGTCGACGTTCGTGGTTGACGCTGACGGCAAGATCGAGCAAGCGCAGTACGGAGTAAAAGCGACCGGCCATGTAGCCAGGCTGCGCAAAGATCTCGGCGTGTGACTGCCGCGCGATCGTGAGCGGACAGCATGCCATCGGGGCCGTAGCCCAACGGCAGAGGCACAGGACTTAGGATCCTGCCAGTGTGGGTTCGAATCCCACCGGCCCCACCCATGTGATGTCTCGAGACATCG
Source organism: uncultured Actinomycetota bacterium (assembly GCA_963787665.1). Lineage (GTDB taxonomy): Bacteria > Actinomycetota > Actinomycetes > Streptosporangiales > Streptosporangiaceae > JAJYUU01. The sequence goes on along the minus strand of CAWBDZ010000007.1, from coordinate 1,196,824 downwards.
AGGACACCCCGAACCCACGTCAGGGTCCGAGGTTCTTTCGCGTACGGGGTGTTCCTGGTGTGGGTCCGGGCGGCTGTCCGGTGGGCTGGTAGTTCCTGCTGGGGTCGAGGGTGAGCTGGCGGAGCAGCTCGCCGGTGGCGGCGTTGACGATGCGGATGTGCTGGTCCTGGACGAGCATGAGGACGTGGGTTCCGGCGTGGGTCCGGCCGACGCCGATGTGGTAGAGCTTCCCGCCGGTGCGCAAGGTGATGGTGCCGGTTTTGCCGATGATGTCGGCGCGGACCCGGTCGTGGGTGTCGGCGGTCCGGCTGCCGGGGGCGGCTTTGGGCCGGGCCGCGTAGGCGGCGGCGGGGGTGGCCCGGTGCTGAAGCGACCGGTGCGGGCGGCGGGTGTTGTAGTGGCTGGTGAACTGGTCTAGCTGTGCCTGCAGCTGGCCGAGGTCGGCGGGCTGGGGGTGCTGGGCGGCCAGCCACTTCTTCAGGGTCTGCCAGAGCCGCTCGACCTTGCCCTGGGTCTGCGGGTGATTGGGCTTGCCGTTCTTCTGCCGGACCCCCAGGCGGCGCAGCTCGTGTTCGAGGCCGTTGCGGCCGCCGCGGCCGCCGGAGAAACGCGTCGTGTAGACCAGGCCGTTATCGGTCAGCGTCGAGGCCGGGGCGCCGTGGGCGGCGACGGCGGCGCGGAAGGCATCCACCACGATGGGGCCGGTCACGCGTTGGTGGCAGGTCAGGCACAGTATCAGCCGGGAATGGTCGTCCAGCCAGGCCAGGATCTCGGTATCGGCGCCGGGCCCGCCGCCGGGCCGGGTCAGCCGGTAGTGGGTGAAGTCAGACTGCCAGCACTCGTTCGGCAGGTCGGCGGCGAACCGCAGGTAGGAGGACTTGGGCCGCTTGCGCGGCTCGGGAACCACTAACCCGTGCCGGGTCAGGTAGCGGCTGATGGTCGCCGCCGACACGGTGACCTGGTGGTGACGGCGCAGGTGCCAGGCGATGGTGTGCGGCCCGGCGTCCAGGCCCTGCCCGGCCAGGTCCTTGCGCAGCCGCATGATCAGATCGACGGTGGCGTCGCCGAGCGCGGCCGGCGAGGTCTTCGGCCGCCGGGACCGCGGCTCGAACGCCGCCTCGCCCTCGGCGCGGTAGCGGGCCAGCAGCGTGTAGATCCACGACCGGGTGACTCCGTACGCGCGGGCCACATCGCTGACCGGGCGCTTCTCGACAGTGACAGCAGTGATGACAAGCCGGGCTTTCGACATGGCCGCACCCTCGGCCGCGGCTGTCCTTCATGTCTTGAGACACGCCGGGCCAGTGACCGAGTCAGCGCCTACCCTGGCTGTCCTCGATGTCCTGAGACACCTGTCCTCGATGTCCTGAAACTAGGCACCACCGGCCCCACCCATGTCCTCTCAGGACATAGGAATGACCTCGAACCCACGTCAGGGTTCGGGGTTTGATCGTTTGCGGGGTGCCTGAGGCGGGACGACTTCAGGGTGCGACGCAAGGGCGGGCGCGCCTATGCCTCGACCGAGGACGCCTTCCAAAACCGAGTTCCTGCTTGCCATCGGGCGGCCGCCGTTGGACTCCAGCGCCCTGACGGAGAGCCTGATCTCTGACGACACCGACGGCCTGACGATCCACGCAAGTAATTAGGGTTTCCCCGGCGCGGGGCGCACGGTCGGCACGGCGGATGGTTCTCGTGCCCATTGGGAGGCATCGGGTCGCTCGGGGTGCCGTCATCCGGCCTTGTGGTTGCCAGGAGGCTCAGGCCGCGCGGCGGCGGACTAGCCAGACGGTCGCGGCGATGAGCAGCACCGACAGCGCGAGCAGCCCGCTGCCCTCGATCCACTGGAATTGCCAGAACCGGCTGGCCGGCTGATAGCTCGTCCATTGCGTATATCCGTGCTGGGAGAGGTAGTGCAGTATGTCGAGGTTCGTTTGATGTTTCTGTGCCTTAACGTCGGAATCCTTAGGGGCGGAATGGTGCACTACGGGCATCATTCGGTAGAACATGGAGGTCACGGCCTGGGTCATCTTGGACTGGCTGACCGTCGTGCCGCCTTTGGTCCACCACTGGCTGATGATCCACGCGGAAGCGGGCGGGTTGAAGAGATTTCTGGTGACCAGCGGCGTCAGGTAGTGCGGGCGAAGGTACAGCCCGGCGGCAAAGGCAAGCCCGGCGTAGGCGGCGAGGGTGGCGGCCATGGCGGGGACGACGCGGCGGGTGACCATGCCGGCCACGGCGCCGGTCGCGAAGGCGGCCAGTGTCCAGGCGGCGAACGCGACCCCGCGCACGGCGAACAGGTTGGCGAGCGGGGACTCCTCGGGAAGGTACAGGTTACCCGTCGCGAGGTATGGGTGGTAGTACCAGGAAAGCAGCACGCTCAGGGCGCCGGCCGCGGCTGTGACGGCGACTGCGAGGGGCACCAGTTTGGCGAGCGTCCAGCGCCACCGGCCGAAACCCTGTGTCCAGGCGTACCGGAAGGTGCCGGTCTCCAGCTCGCGGGCCAGCACCGGCGCGCCCGCGAACGCCCCGATCAGCGCGGGCACTGCCTGGAGGAGGTAGCCACTCGCCAGGAGGGCGTCCATGCCGTTGAACTTGGTTTGCAGCTCATCGCAGACAGGCGAGGTTACCGGGTGGCAGGCGGCCGCGGCGGCGTAGGCATGGTGCAGCCCTAGGCCGACTCTCCACAGGCACACCGCCAGCGCGCCGAGGAACACGGCTAGGCCGGCCAGCGCTATCCGCTGCTGCCGCCAGATGACCCAGGCCATCCGCCGCCACGGCACCGGCCGCAGGCTAGCGTCCTCCTCCGGGCGGGCGGCCACGGTCAGCGCGGTCATTTCGTCACCTCCGACAGGTGGGTGCCACGGCGGCGGGCCGGGCCGGGCAGCGCCGCGGCGCCGGGCTCGCGCAAGTAGGCCAGGGCCAGTTCCTCCAGGCCGACCGGATGGGCCTCCCAGCCCGGCGGGACCGGGTCATCCGCCGGGGCCCGGACCAGCAGGTGGGCCTGTGCCTCACCGCGGCGCAGGTGCACCACCGGCCGTCCGGCATAGCGGCCGGCTTCGGCCGCCGGGCCGGTCAGCATGCGGTGCGCGGCGAGCAGGTCGTCGACCTCGCCGGCCACCTGCACCCGGCCCTGAGACATCAGGATGAGGTAGTCGGCGACCCGCTCCAACTCGGCAAGCACATGCGAGGACAGCAGCACCGACACGCCGTCGTCGGCCATCGCCGTCAGCACCGTGGCCATGAAGTCGTGCCGGGCGATCGGGTCCAGCATCGCCACCGGCTCATCCAGCAGCAGCAGCCGCGGCCGGCGGGCTAGCGCCAGGGTCAGCGCGAGCTGGGCCTGCTGCCCGCCGGACAGCCTGCCGGCCTTGCGCTTCAGTGGGATGCCGAGCTCGGCCAGCCGGGCCTGCGCGTAATGCTGGTCGAAGCGGCGGTTCAGGTTCCGGGTCAGGTGCAGCATGTCCGCGGCCGACAGGTTCTTGTACAGCGGCGTGTCCTGGGCGACGAACGCGATGCCGTCGAGCGCGGCCGGTGACCCGGCGAGCCGGCCGCCGAGCACAGTGACTACACCCGCGGATGGCGCCGCCAGGCCGACCGCCAGGTTCAGCAGCGTGGTCTTGCCGGCGCCGTTCGGGCCAACCAGCGCGGCTACGTGACCGGCCGGGATCGCTAGCGAGCACTCGCGCAGCGCCCAGGTACTGCCGTACCGCTTGCCCAGGCCGCTTGCCTCCACGACGTTCATGCGACGCCCTCCGTCTCGGCGCCCGCCGCGCCGCCGCGCGTGTGCGGCCCGCTGCGGCGGTCATGGAAATCCCGCAGCGCGCTGCTGAACAGCGCCACCATCCCGTCCTCGTCCAGCCCTGCCCCGTCCGCGACAGTCAGCCAGCCGAGTAGGGCCTTGCGGAGCTCGGTCAGCTCCGGGAGCGCGATCTGGCTCAGCGTGGCCTCGATGAAGGTGCCCTGGCCGGGCCGCCCGGCCGCCAGGCCCTTGACCTCCAGGTCCCGGTAGGCCTTCAACACCGTGTTCGGGTTGATCGCCAGCACGGCGACCACGTCCCTGACCTTGGGCAGCTGGTCGCCCGGTGTGAGGTAGCCCAGCCGCAGCGCGTGCTCGACCTGGTGCACGAGCTGCAGGTAGGTCGGCACGCCAGAGGCCGGGTCGAGCCGGAACTCGACCGGGCTGATCCCTTTATCTATCGTCATAGGACAAGGGTACATAGATTAAACTTGCCGTCAAGCCGGCGGGGCCGCAGCGGATACAGGCTGTCAGGACCAGCTGAGAGAGCACGGCATGAAGCTGTGGCGGCTGCGCGAGGGGACGTGCTCGATGACGGCGGCATCATCTTGTACGCGGCGGGGAGCTCGGTCCGGGCGTGCTTCGCGCGGACGCGATGCGGGCCTGCGGCTGGAACCACGACGCGAAACCTGGCTGCCGGGAAGAGCTGCATGGATCTGGAGATCGAACTGGTAGCCGAGTCCTGACAGCATCACCGGAAAAGATCCGCCACCTCATCGGGGCGCCTTGGCGCAACCGCCGCATGACCAACCTGGCCGGCTTCCCACGGACCGGATAACGATCTCCGCCCTCCTGACCAGCAGGCCGAAGCGCGGGTTCGGGTGCTGACACGTTAGGCCCACCAGCCCACCACGTGATCTCTCAAGAGATCGAGGACACCGTGGACCCAATAGGGGGCGCATGTCGTCTGGGGGAGACTGCTGCGGCAAGTAAGCATCATCCCAGCAGGCGGTCCGGCATGAGCAAGTGGCCGATATCCGCCTGCCGCAGGCGACGCGAGGCACCGAACCCGGCGCGCTAGGCCACGCCGCGAGTCTGCATGGCACGGAGATCCTCGGCCAGCCGCCCAGACCACTGACCGTGCGCCAGTCGCTGAGAGGCGCTAACGCCGGGCTTACGAGACACTAACGTCCCGGATCCTAAGTTCTGCCCATGGCCGACGACATCGCGCGCGCTGAAGTGGCAGAGGTGCCAGCAACCCGGCCGTTAGATCAGCTCCCGGCTATGCGTCAAGAACTGCATGGACGGCTCGAACGTCTAAATGACAAGCATCCGTCCTCACCGCGGTACGGGCCTCCAGATTGGGGGCAGCCAGCTGGCGTCGACCGTCTTGTTAGCGAAAGCCCGGCCAGATCACATTTCGATCGAGCGGGCGCCGGCGCGGATGCCGGCGGCGCGGATGCCGACGGCGCGGATGCCGTCCGAGCGGATGCTGGCAGGCCCGGTCCCGACAGCCCGAGCGCCGACGGCGCGCATGGCGGCCGCGATGGCGGTGGCGCCGATGGCGGTGGCGCCGATGTCGGCACAGGCGAGGCGGACGACAGTCGGGAGTCCGGATGGCAAGCGCCCGGCGTCCGTGACCACCCGGACCGGCCCGACCCAGCCGAAGTTCGCCTGCTGCCTGATCGTGCGCAGCACATCCTGGCTGGTGATGGACCGAACGCCGTCAGCGGCGGCCACCGGCCCGGGACCGGAATCCCGCGCAAGACGGAGTTCCCGGAGCGCTGGCCTGACGACATGATCATCGCTACCGTGCAGGACGTTGCCCGCGAACCTGACGTGGCGCACTGGCAGGAATACAACAACCGGTGGAATGTCAGCGGCGAGCGCGACGGCGTGACAGTAACGGCCATAGTCCAGCGGGATGGCAGGATCTGGGCGGCATGGCCGGAGCCTGGCGGCTATGGCGTGACGAAGAATCCGGAGGTGTGAGGGTGAATGAAGCCGAGCTGGCAACGCTGACCGCCCGGTTGCCGGAGTTGTTCGCCGACCGCGTTCCGGAATCCGAGCGGGACGGCTTGCGGTCCATGGCTGGAGCAGGCGAGTGGGCCGAGCTACTCGACCTTCTCCTGGCGATACTGCTGCAGACCCGGGCTCCGGTCAGCGGCCACGAGCGAGACCAGCTACGGGACGTGCTGGCGGGCTGGGGGCTTCCGACGAGCCAGCTAGACGACCTCGTCGTATCGCAATAGCGGAGTGCGTGAACCGACTTAATTGGCTGGTGGATCCTCCGGCTGACCGGGTTACGGCTGCGCCGCTAGAAGACGTGGCGCGTGTGGCTGAAGTTGCCCTTCGCGAACGCCAGCACCTTGGCTGGCCGCACCGAGAAGACAAGTACCGGCTCATCGCTGCCAGCATTGTGAAAGCAGCCTTCACCGATCTGGTACTGCCACGACCCGTCCCACTTGCGCGTCCACGCGTCCGCAAGCCGCCGCAGTCCGTCCTGGTCAGTGACCGGGGCCGCCTCGCCTTCGACCATGACATCCAGCCCGTCGTCCCACCGGTTGCAGCCGGTTGTCAGGATCACATTGCGGTTGGCGCGCAGATTGACCGCCTTCTGTTCTTCGCTGCCGGTGCAGAAATGCAATGCGTCATCCAGCCAGACGGCGACAAGCGGCGTGCTGTGCGGCCGGCCGTCCGTGCGGACGGTCGTGACCCAGAACAGTTCCGAGTTCTCGAGCACCTGGCGGGTCTCGTCCCAGCTAGTCGCCATGGCTCCGGCGTTGCTGAAGCGCGCGTCCAACTCGGTCTTGGGCGTTGTCATGTTCGGCTCCCATCGGGCGCGTACGGCCGGTCGTTTAGTCAAGTAGTTACTTTAGTATGTGCTGGCATGCATTGGAAGCCCGCTTGCGCGATCGCTTGCTGGCCCGGCTGCGTATCGTTTTGACCGGGGGAACGAGACCGGTGCGAGTCGCGGTGAGGAGTTAGCTTGCGGACGTCCGGGCCAATCGGCTTCGATCTCGACCTCACCCTGATTGACTCCAGGTCGGCGATCATGGCTGCCTGGTCGGCGGTGGCGGCGGACTTCGGCGTCCGGATTGACCTGGACGAGGTCGACCAGCGAATGGGCATCAAGCTCGAAGACGAGGTCTCCTACTGGTTCCCTGCCGACCGGCAGCAGGCCGCCACCGCCAGCTACCGCCGGCACTACATCCGGCTCGCGCCCACCTTGACGACTCTGCTTCCCGGCGCGGAGGCGGCGCTCGCCGCGGTCCGGGAGGCGGGCGAGCGCGCGGTCGTCATCACCGCCAAGCATCCGGTGTCGGTCCGGCCGAGCCTGGCGGCAGTGGCACTCGAACCGGATGATCTCTTCGCGCACGCGCACGGTCCGGAGAAGGCGGCTGTCCTGCTGCGCATCGGCGCCGTCGCTTATGTGGGCGATACGCCAGCCGACATGACGGCCGCACAGACGGCGGGCGTGGTCGGAGTCGGGGTACCGACTGGCTCGTTTACGCTCGCAGAGCTGCGGGACTCCGGTGGCCAGGTAATGCTGGGCTCGCTCTTGGAGTTTCCCGCATGGTATGCAGGCTTTCACGGCGATATGAGCAACGAAGGCGGGCCTCGCGATGGCAACTGACGTCCTTGACCTGGCTGATCGGCTGTGGCGTGGCGCGGCGCACGTCAGCGAGTTCCATCCGGTCGGCCACCTGGGCGGCCTAGCCGAGATATGCCAAGACGTAGCTTTCCTGCCTGCGTTCGCGAACGTCACGGCTACCAATACGGCTGACGGCCTGGTCCTCGTGGACACCGGTAGCGCGTTCGTTGCCAAGGCGATTCACGACGAGCTACGCCGCTGGACCACTGAACGGCTGCATACCGCCATCTACTCGCACGGTCACATCGACCATGTCTTTGGCGTCGGAACCTGGGAAGCCGAGGCGGCACAGAACGGCTGGCCCGGCCCGTCCGTCGTGGCGCACGAGGCGTTGCCAGCCCGATTCGACCGGTACCGGATGACCAACGGCTACAACGCGATCATTAACCAGCGTCAGTTTGGCGCTCCAGGCCTGCGCTGGCCGACCGAGTACCGCTACCCGGACCGCACTTATCGCGACGAGCTGACCTTGGCGGTGGGCGGCACCACGTTCACGCTGCGGCACGAAAAAGGCGAGACCGACGATCACACCGTCACCTGGCTCGCTGACCGCAAGGTGCTGTGCTGCGGCGACCTGTTCATCTGGGCATCGCCTAACGCGGGCAATCCGCAGAAAGTACAGCGCTATCCGCTGGAGTGGGCGCAGGCGCTGCGCCGGATGATTGCCTTGCAGCCCGAATACCTGCTGCCCGGACATGGCTTCCCGATCGTCGGGGCCGACCGCGTGCGGCGTGCCCTGTCCGACACCGCAGAGCTGCTGGAATCCCTGGTCACGCAGACGCTTGAGGTGATGAATGGTGGTGGCCGCCTCGATGAGGCAATCCACACCGTAACGGTGCCGCGGGAACTGGCGGACCGGCCATACCTGCAGCCGGTCTACGACGAGCCGGAGTTCATCGTGCGCACTATCTGGCGGCAGTACGGCGGGTGGTGGGACGGCAATCCGGCCACACTCAAACCGGCGTCGGAGCGCGCGCTGGCGGTTGAGCTTGCCACCCTGGTCGGCGGCGCCCGCGCGCTGGCGGCCCGCGCCGTTCAGCTGGCCGAGGCCGTGCTCGCGGGAGATGAGTCCGCAGCCGACGCCGATCCGACCGCCGGCCTGCTTGTCGCGGGCCTCCGGGGTGGGGAAGAGGGCCTGCGGCTGGCCGGTCACCTAGCCGAGCTAGCCTGGCTGGCCGCGCCCGAGGACGGAGGGATCGCCCAGGCCAGGCACCGCGTGTTCACTATCCGGGCCGACCTGGCGACGTCGACGATGGCGACGGGGGTATATCGGTGGGCGGCGAATGAGTCGCTCGGTGATCCGCCCGCACCGCCGGCCGGGGAAAACTAGCGTCGGTGGCTAGCTCGGCTGCGCTCAGGGCCGCACGCGACAGGACTGTGGGGCGGCAGGGCCCCGGCAGTCGGGAAGGCTTGCGGCCGATCCTCGGTTGACAGGGCTGGCGGGGCGTCGCGAGTAGGCCCGGCCAGAATGAAGATCGTAGGCGACAACTACGGCGTTGCGGGTCCCCGCGAGCGGGACCTGTTCGCCTGGAGGCCAGATGACCGTAATGGAAGGTATTGACCCGTCGGTTCCGCCTAGCGGGGTCGGCTGCGTGGAGTGCGAAGCGACCGGCGGATGGTGGGTCCACCTGCGCCGGTGCACGCAGTGCGGTCACATCGGCTGCTGCGATACCTCGCCATCGCAGCACGCGAGCGCCCACGCCAACTCGAGCGGGCACCGGCTGATCCGGAGCTTCGAGCCGGGCGAGGAGTGGTTCTGGGACTACCAGGGTGAGGAGATGTACCAGCGAGGGCCTGCTCTTGCCCCGCCGGAGCACCATCCCGTAGAACAGCCCGTGCCCGGCCCGGCCGGCCGGGTCCCGCCGGACTGGCAGATGCACATCCACTAGCTTGTAGCGGACCTTCCACGCCCCCGGTGGGTGCGAACCGAACAAATCGGTCGGCACATTCCACCGGAGCCGTGGAATGTCATCACTCTGGTGGGCTACCCAGGCCGCTCGTCAGTCCGTCGATCTCGGCATACCTCGATGAGCCGTGGAAGGTCACCGCTAATCGGTGGCCTCAATGACGATCTGGCCGGGAACATCACCCGTACTTACGCCCAGTGCGGCGCCCATAGCGGGAACTGGGTGGGACCAGTCATAGCCGCGCTCGCCATGCTCACCGATGTCCAGGCCGGATTCCTCTTCGGTCTCGGTGACTTTCAGCCCGACGAGCCTGTCAGTGACCATCAGGATGAGCCACGTCATGACGAACGGGTAGACCACGCCCGCCACCGCGAGCACGACCTGGCGACCAAGCTGAGTCAGACCGCCAGCCTCACCGGCAGCGTTGACTGCCAGGCTGGAGAACACGCCCGTCAGGACGACGCCGATGAGGCCGCCGACCATGTGAACGCCCACCACGTCCAGCGAGTCGTCATAGTGCAGCAGGTTCTTGAGGTTCACCGCGAAGTAGCACAGCGTGCCCGCGGCCGCGCCGATGATGATCGCGGCCCACGGTGGAACGTATCCGGAGGCGGGCGTAATCGCAGCCAGCCCGGCCACGGCACCAGCCGCGATGCCGACGCCCGATGGCTTCTTCTTCCGCCACCACTCAAAGCCCATCCACGCGAGCATCGCGGTAGACGCGCCGAGTTGGGTGTTTACCAGGGCGTATGCGGCGACGCCGCCAGCCGACGTGGCGCTGCCGGCGTTGAAGCCGAACCAGCCGAACCAGAGGATCCCGGCGCCTAGCAGGACGAGCGGCACGTTGTGCGGCCGGTCGAGCCGGTTGGTCCGCTTCAGGTAGAACGCGGTGGCCAGGGCCGCTGCTCCGGCCAGCTCGTGCACGACTGAGCCGCCAGCGAAGTCGATCGCATGCAGGCCACCCGTTCCCAGGATGCCGCCGCCCCAGACTGCGTGCGCGAACGGGCAGTAGACGATGAGGGACCACAGGCCGATGAAGACCAGGTACCCGCGGAAGCGCATTCGCTCACAGAATGCCCCGGCAATGAGCGCCGGCGTAATGACCGCGAACTTCATCTGGAACGCCATGTAGACAAGCGCGGGGATCGTGGGCGCAAAGTGCGTCGGGTTCACCCCGACGCCCCGCAACATCACGTTCGACAGACTGCCTATCACGCCACCGTGGTCAGTGCCGAAGGTAAGGGAGTAACCGACGATGACCCACAACAGGCTGATCACGCCGATGGCGACAAAGGACTGCACCATTGTCGCGATCACGTTCTTGGCTCCGACAAGCCCGCCGTAGAACAGCGCGAGCCCCGGCATCATGAACAGTACGAGAGCCGTGGACGTGAGCATCCAGGCGGTGTCTCCAGCACTTATATGCATAAAAGCCCCTAGCACGATAGTCGCGGCGGCGCTGCCGAACCCGCTGCAGGCGAATTGCTTTGCGACGTTTGACCTCTATATGGGCAATAGTGGTCAGCAGTTGCGAGGGCTAACTATAAGACTGGAATGAGCAGTTTTGGAAGACCGCGAACGCCGACTTTCGCCCCCGAGCGAAACCAGTGCTCGCGCCTGACCAGGACTAGTGCTGGCGCGCTGACTGAAGCACAGCTATGAAGTCGTCACCAGGACTCGATGAGCCTGGGCAGCTCAGCGAGCCGATCGATGATCGCGTCGGGTACCGCTGTGTCGAACGGCGGGACATCACTGTTGGGGACCAGTACGGCGCGCATGCCGACACTCTGCGCGCCATGCACGTCGTCATAGGGCCGGTCTCCGACGAACACGCAGCCGACCGGATCACTCACCCCGACTGCCGCCATGGCCGCCCGGAACGCCTCGGGGTGCGGCTTGGTCCAGTCGATCTCGCTCGAGTAGACGGCGCCGTCGATCAAATCCAGTATCCCGTCGCGGCGGAAGACGTCCTCGTGCCAGCTTCGCGGCCACATCGTATTGGACAGCACGCCGACCTTAATGCCACGCCTGCGCAAGTACTCCAGCAGTTCCGGCACTTCCGGATCGGTGAACGTGTGCGGCGCCCATAGGTTGAGGTAAGTCGCCAGGAAATCGTCAGACACGGTAACGCCGGCCAGCTCGAACAGCCGGCTCATAGTCGCGCTGCGCTGCTCGGCCCGGGACGACCGCCAGAGCTCATCCTCAGCCGCGTGCAGAGCTGCCGCGTGGGCCTCCGCCTCGGCTTCGGGGAAATGCGGAGCGCAGATCCAGCCCCACAGCTCCGCCGGGTCGATGCTGTGCCATGGGGTGAGCGTGCCGCCCCAGTCAAAGATCACCGCGTCTATTGCCACGGGCCGATACTAGGTCCCGGCAGCTGGTTCCGGAGCCTCGCTGCTCAGCCGCGGCCATGGGTGCGGCAAGGCCTAGGCTCGCAGGCCCTGGTCATGGACTCTCAGCTGTCCCGGCGGCCTCTCCACCAGAAGAAAGAGCCTCTGCGCCTTTTGTTGGAGACTCCGAAAAGCACGGCAATGATCACGACTGCGCAAAAGACTACGATATCCATCTCGCCTCCCGGCTTTCTGAACTGCTCAGAAGAGGCGTCGGGCCTGTACGGGGCGACAACCGTAACGGTCGGCCTGCCCAAACTAGGCGTCGCTCCTAAGAGGGACCTGTCACGCACTCTACGCCGTGAGAAGACCGTCGAGCACACATCCAGCGTGAGGCAGGTCAGCCCAGCTACGCGGCGGCAGCGCGTGGTCGCTCGCGAAGATGTCAGCTAATGGGCCTCAGGATTGGCCGATTAGTCGATAAGTTGTCGCTCAGAGTTTGATCGCAGTGCTTAACGTTCGGCTCGGCATTGTCCATTTTTCCGCCGCCTACGTGCGGAGGATCAGGAGGAACACATGCGACCTCAGCAGCGAGGCGGAGGAAAGCGCAGGATGCGGCTCGTCGCAGCAGGCGCCAGTGTGGCCCTTGTCGGCGGTGGTCTGGGCATGATTGCGTCGGCGGCGCCGGGCCAGGCCGCTGTCTCCGTGGCGGCGCATGACCATGGTCATGACCACAACAGCTGCCACCTGGGACACGGCATCAAGCACGTCGTGCAGATCAACTTCGACAACGTGCACTTCTTCCGGGACAACCCCAATGTCCCGTCAGACCTGCAGCTAATGCCTAATCTGCTCAACTTCATCGAGAACAACGGCACCATGCTGTCCAACAACCACACGCCGTTGATCGCGCACACCGCCGATGACCTGCTAACCACCGCGACCGGCCTGTATGGCGACCGGCAGGGCCAGCCGGTCAGCAACAGCTACCAGACCTACAACGCTGACGGCACGACCGACCCAGCGGAGTCGTTCACTTACTGGACCGACCCCATCTACGACACCGCCTCGACGCCGAACCCAGGTCACGACACGAACCCGAACATGGTGTATTCACCCGTGCCACCAGCAACGGCGTCGACGCCTGTCTCGCCAACCACCGTTACCCCAGCCCCGTGGGTTCCATTTACCAGGGCCGGCTGCAACGTTGGCGAGGTCGCGACGGCCAACCAGGAACTTGAGAACCCGAGTTTCGACATCCCCAAGGTGTTCGGGGCGAACTCGCCGGAGGCGCAGCAACTGGCCGCTGACTCGAGCAACGCTCCGTACTACGACAACGAGGTCAGGGACTACGTCGGGCTCGGCGTGCACTGCGCGAAGGGCAATGACGTTTGCGCCGATGCCGAGGGCGTCAAGTTCGGCCAGACCACGGCGACGCACACCGCCTCGCCTGACCTGCTGCCGAACGAGCCCGGCGGCTACAACGGGTACCAGGCATTGTTCGGCAGCAAGTACATTGCACCCGTGCTCGGCGCCGGAACGCCGAACCTCTCGCACAATGGCGTTCCGGTCACAAACTCGGCCGGGTACCTGACGGACGTGTTCGGGAACGAAATGGACGAGGGGTACGCCAGCAGCCCACAGGCCGGTTTCCCAGGCTACGGCGACATCAACGCGGCGCAGACCCTGGCCTATGCGGCCGACATGCTGGAGCACGGCGTTCCCGTCGTCAACGCCTACATTGCCGACCTGCACGGCAACCACTTCATCCCGGGCCTGACTTCATGCGACAACGCGCCGGATGCGCTCGCCAGCGGCACCCAGTGCTATCTGGACCAGGCCGCGTACTTCAACAAGGCATTCGGCGTGTTCTTCCAGCGACTGGCCCAGGACGGCATCACGCCGAAGAACACCATGTTCGTGTTCAGCGCTGATGAAGGCGACCACGAGGCTGGGGCCAACGTTGGCCGGGCTATCCAGCCGACTCCGGCTAACTGCAACGGCACCACTATCGTCTGCACCTACCCTGCTGGCTCGTTCGGCGAGCTGAGCGGAAACATCCAGGGCCTGATCACCACCCAGACGGGCAACACCACCCCGTATGGCCTGGAGGCAGACACTGCGCCGGAGTTCTACCTGAACGGCAACCCGGGCCCAGCCACCCCTGTGGTCCGCACGTTCGAGCACAACGTGGCCGCAGTCACTGCGTTTAACCCCTATACGGCGAGCACGCAGCCGATCACCAATTTCCTCGCCAACCCGGTCGAGGAAGCGATCCTGCACATGGTGAACGCTGACCCGGCCCGCACGCCGACCTTGGCGCTGTTTGCCAAGCCCGATTATTACTTCTTCAAGGGCGGCGCGAGCTGCAGCGGCTCGTGCGTCACTCAGGACAATGGCTTCGCCTGGGATCACGGTGACTACGCAGCCGAGATCAATACCAACTGGCTGGGCATCGTCGGACCGGGGGTGAAGAAGCTCGGAGTGGACGGACCGGCGGCCGACGCTGGAACGACCTCGTCAGGCGCCAACAGTGGCCAGGTCGAGGTCGTCGACAACCACTTCTCTGGTCCATGGCTCGACGAGACCGACATCAGGCCAACCATGATGTTCTTGACCGGCCTGCAGGACGACTACGAGCACGACGGGCGTGTCATCACCCAGATCCTCAGCCACCCGAACCACGCGCTCCGCGAAGATGGGGTCACGGACCTCGGCGAGTGCTACAAGCAGCTCAATTCCAGCGTGGGCAAGTTCGGGGCGGCAACGCTCCAGGCGTCCACGAACGCCATCGACAGCACGAGTGCCGGGGACAACACGTTCACCAGCATCGACGCGCAGCTGCGCGCGCTAGATGTGGCCAGGGACCAGCTGGCCGGCACGATCAAGGGCGAACTGGAGGCGGCTGCATTCCAGGATGAGCACATCCACCATGTCGAGTCCCAGATCGACGCGTGCAAGGACCTCATTCACGCCGCGAAGGAGCTGGCGGAGTCCAGCTAGCTGACCAGTTAAGCAGGCAGCGGCCCCGGGCGTAGTCGCCCGGGGCCGCGGTCGCGTAACCCGTGGGTCGCGATCCCGTAACTGGCAGCCGGCTGCGCACGACAGCGCGATGCCTGGGAGACTACTGGGAAGGCCGCGGCGTAAGCGGGAGCCGTGGTGCAGAAGGGACTTAGTGCGATGGCGGAGCCAGGCGGGGCGGTCGAGGTTCATGGCGCTGTAACCGTAAAGCACGGTGCCGTGGCCAACTCAGACCCGGATGTTCTCGTTGCGCAGATCGAGCGCACACGTGAGGACCTGGCCCGGACCATCGACAGCCTGGCCGAGCGAGTAAGCCCCGCACACAACATCAGCCTTCTCAAGGACAAGGTGACTAGTCAGCTGGCGCGTCCAGAAGTTCGGATGGGCGCCGCCGCGGTCGGGGTAGCCGTGGTCGGCCTCGCCATCCTGCGAGTGTGGGCGAAGCGCCGCAGCGGTCGTTAACCGGCGCGGGCCGCAGTTCGAGCCGAACGGTTGCGGAACCGAGAACCCGTTACAGGAAGGTCTGGCCCTCACCGCGGTAGGTCGGCACGGTGGCGACCACGGAATCGCCGTCGACCAGGTGAAGTTCGCTGAACCGTTCGCATAGTTCGCCGGCCTTGGTGTGCCGGAACCACACCCTGTCACCGATCCGCAGGCTGTCAGCGGCCGGGCCGAGCAGCGGCGTCTGCACCTCACCCGCTCCTTCGTCCCGGTCCAGCCGCAGCCCGGCTGGCAAGTACGGCGAGGGTAGGCGACTAGGCGAACCAGGACCCGACGCCAGATAGCCGCCGCCGAGTGCTGTCACGACTCCGGGGCCAGGTCGGCGCACGACAGGCAATGCGAACATGGCGGCCGGCTGGCCGGTGAAGCCGCGATAGGAATCGAACAGCGTCGGGTGATACAGGCCCGAGCCCGCGCCGATCTCGGTCACGGCCGACTCGGCCGACGTACCCGCCAGCGACCCGGTGCCCCCGCCGTTCACGAACTCTAGCGGCGTCAGCTTGCGGACTGCGGCCACGATAGCGGCGCGCCGGCCTGCCAGCTCAGCGGCCGATTTGCGCTGCATTAGCTGGATGGCGCGGGCATACAGCGGGCGTCCGGGCGGGTTGTCGCCGAGGCCGGCGATCTGCGATTCGTAGGCCATCAGGCCGACCAGGCGGAGGCCGGGCCTCGACATGACCGAGCCGGCCAACTCGGCGGCCGCAGCGGGAGTGCGCACCGGGGACCGGCGGGCGCCAGCGCGGAACCTGCCGCCCAGCGCCTCGTAACCGGCGTCGATATCGATGGCGACCCGGACCGGATGCGGGTCCGGCAGGCTGGTCATGGCCTTCTCGATCGCGTCAAGGTGATCGGTGCTGTCCACCATGACCGCGATAGACGCCGCCGCCATGGCATCGGCAGCGAGCGCGGCGAGTGCAGACCGGTCCGCCGTCGGATAGGCCACGACAATGTCGTCGGCGGCGCCCTGGGCAGCTAGCCACAGTGCTTCGGGCAGGGTGTAGGCCAGGATGCCGCGGAAGCCGTCGAGTTGAAGTGCCTGCTCGATGAGGTGGCGGCAGCGCACCGACTTGCTAGCCAGCCTGATCGGCTTGCCGGCCGCCCGGCTCGTCATAGCCGCCGCATTAGCGCGGAACGCCGCCATGTCCACGATCGCGAACGGCGGCTTCAGGTGGGCGGTGGCAGAGTCCAGCCGACGCAGGTCAGCGGCCTGGCCCAGGTCCGCTGTGGCGCTGGTGCTGCGGCTCGGTTGTGTGCCGCTGCGGCTCACTCTTCTTCCTGGGTCAGGGCCATGTATTCGACGGCCGTCAGCAGGCCTGGCGGGATGTCGCTGTCGGATTCGTCGATCTGGACCTTGAAAAGCCAGCCCGCCCCGTATGGGTCGGAGTTCACGAGGCCGGGGTCGTCGTCAATTTCCGGGTTTACCTCGGTGACCTCGCCGTCAACGGGGCAGTACAGGTCACTGACCGACTTCGTCGACTCAACCTCGCCGCATGGTTCGCCTGCCGTGACGTGGCTGCCAGCGGCGGGCACCGAAACGAATACGACATCGCCAAGAGCACGCTGCGCATGGTCGGTAATGCCCACCGAGGCCGTTGACCCGGCAATGGCGATCCACTCGTGCTCGGCCGTGTAGTAAAGCTCGGCGGGAACGGTCATTTTCGCCTCTCTTGCGGCTAGTTTGCTATTTACGGGACGCCCGGGTGACGGTCAGGCCGGACGGCGGTAGAACGGCAACTCGACCAGTGTGGCCGGCTCGTCGCGGCCCCTGATATCGATCGCGAGGCGGCCGGCCGCGGCCGGGCCGCGCGCATCGCTGGCGACATCAGGCCGGACGTAGGCCATGGCGATCGGCACGCCCAGGGTCGGCGATGGCGCTCCGCTGGTCACGAAGCCGCAGGGCTTGCCGTCCCAGAGGACCTCATACCCGTGCCGCGGCACCCGCCGTGACTGGCAGGTCAGGCCGACAAGCTGGCGCACCGCGGTGCCCTCGGCCCGCGCCGCCAGGGACTCGCGGCCAACGAAGTATCCAGGCTTCTCAAGCTTCACGACCCGGCCAAGCCCGGCATCGAAAGGCGTCAGCTCGGGCCCGAGCTCGTTGCCGTAGAGCGGCATGCCAGCCTCGAGCCGGAGCGTGTCGCGCGCCGCGAGTCCGGCCGGGACAAGCCCCTCGCCCGATCCGGCCACGCTGAGTTCCGCCCATAGGAATTCGGCGTCCTGCGGTCTGGCGAAGATCTCGAAGCCGTCCTCGCCGGTGTAGCCAGTCCTGGCCAGCAGGACGTCCCGGCCGGTCAGCTTCGCGGGATAGCCGGCGTAATACTTGACCGCGCTGAGGTCTGCGGTGGTCAGCGGGGTGAGGATGCGGGCCGCGCGCGGGCCCTGCAACGCAAGCAGTGCGTAATCGTCGGTGCGATCGGTTACCGCAGCATCTCTGTCTAGCGCGCGGTCGGCCAGTGTGCTGCCGACGATCGCGGTGTTCGAGGCGTTGGCCACGATGAGGAACTCGTCGTCTGTTAGCCGGTAGACGATGAGGTCGTCGAGAATGCCGCCGTCCTCTGTGCAGATCATGGTGTAACGCGCACGGCCAGGCGCCAAGGCGGATGGCTGGCCGGTCAGGGCGTAATCGAGCATGTCCGCGGCGCCAGCCCCGGTGACGGAGAATTCCCCCATATGTGACAGATCAAATAGCCCGGCCGCGGTTCGGACGGCTATGTGCTCTGCCGTCTCGCTGCCGTAGCGAAGCGGCATCAGCCAGCCAGCGAAGTCGGTCATCGTGGCGCCGAGTCGCTCGTGAATGCTGGTCAGCGGGGTGCGGCGGGGTGTGTCCACCGCGGAGTCTGTCACGACCACGGAGCCTACCGGGAGCTTGGCTTGCGCGCTGCCCTGGCCCGCGTCACGTCGGCTGGCCGGGGGGCGGTGCCAACACACTGTTAGTTTCAGTGCCCCAAATCGGGCATTCCGGTCGCCAAAGTCACTGAAACCGTCGCCGGTGTCAATCGAGTGTTGCAACCAGGAGGCCGTTGAGGGCTTCGGCGGGGGTGGCGTAGCTCAGGACACGGCGGGGCCGGGTGTTGAGCTGGCGGGCGATCTGGTCGAGCTGGTCCTGGCTGATGCCGGCCAGGTCGGTGCCCTTGGGCAGGTAGTAGCGGATCAGGCCATTGGTGTTCTCGCTGGTGCCGCGCTGCCAGGGTGAGTGCGGGTCGGCGAAGTAGACCGGGATGCCGGTGGCGATGGTGAACTGCGCGTGGCGGGCCATCTCCCGGCCCTGGTCCCAGGTCAGTGACCGGCGCAGGGCGGCCGGCAGGGTGGTGATGTGGGCGGCGACGGCGTCGGCGACCTCGGCGGCGGTGCGGCCGCGGGGCAGGGCGATGATCATGCAGAACCGCGTGGTCCGCTCGGCCAGCGTCGCGACCGCGCTGGCCGGGCCGCCGTCCTTGGTGCCGATGACGTAGGGGTCGGGCCGGGGCGCGGTTCCGGGATTTCTCCTGGCCCGTTTCCCCGGCCCGCCCTCCGCACCGGACGTGCGCGTCTCCGCGCATCCGGCGCTCCGCAGGTTCCCGGTTCAGGCGACGGCCGGAGCCGCCGCGATGCTCGCCCATGGTGTGGGGATGTTGCCTGCCCGCCAGCGGTACCTGGTGACCGGTACCTGCGTGGTGTCGAACATGACAATCCCGTTCTCTGTCGGACGGTTTCCTGGCCTGCCGGTCAGGTAGCGCCGGTAGAGATCCGCCCACCGGATTCCTTTGTGCCGCTTGCGCAGCCATCCGGTGACCCGGCGCCAGGTGAAAGCGTCCAGGTAACCGAAGGTCGCCTTGGACACGCCGTGCCGGAAGTAGGCACACCAGCCCCGCAGCACCGGGTTGAGCTGGCGCAGCAGGGCTTCGAGCGTCGCATGCCGAGTTCTGTTCGTCAGCGCCCGTACCTTGGCCATCACCGAAAGCAGCGCCTTCTTCGACGGGTAGGTGTAGACAGCCTTGGCGGTAGTGCCCTTCCGCAGGCGCCGCTGGATGCGGAACCCCAGGAAGTCAAACCCCTCATCGATGTGGCAGACCCGGGTCTTGGACTCCGACAGGCGCAGGCCCAGCGGGGCCAGCACGTCGGCGACCTCCTCCCATAGCGCGTCCGCGTGCGCCCTGGTGCCGCATACCATGATCGCGAAATCATCCGCGTAGCGGACGATCCGGTAGTATGCGCCACCGGACCTGCGGTGCGCCTCGCGCCGCGTCCTGCTGCCGTGGTCGTCCTTGGCGCAGAAATGCTCATCCAGCGCCGACAGGGCGATGTTGGCCAGCAGCGGCGACGCGATGCCGCCTTGCGGGGTGCCGGACGCTGTTCCGCGGACCTGCCCTGCCTCGGCCATGATGCCCGCCTTGAGGAAGGACTTGACCAGGGCCAGGACCCGCTTATCGGCGATCCGCCGCCGCACGCGATTCAGGATCGCGGTGTGGGACAGCTCGTCGAAGCACGCCGTGATGTCAGCCTCGAACACCCAGTGATAGTTCCGGGTGCCCAGGGCGTGGATCTCGGCGATCGCGTCCTGGCAGCGGCGGTTGGGGCGGAAGCCGTAACTGACCGGCTTGAAGTCCGCCTCGAACACCGGCTCCAGCACCAGCACCAGGGCCGCCTGCACGAGCCTGTCCAGCGCCGTCGGGATGCCCAGCCGCCTGAACTTCCCCGGTGACCCGGCCTTGGGAATCATGCGCTCCCTGGCCGGCAGCGGGGTAAACACGCGGGCCTTAAGCTGCTCGCGCGCCTGGTTCAGGAATGCGTTGACGTCCTCGGCGCCGGAGATGAAGGCCGGGATGACCCGGTCCACTCCAGGCGTGCGAGCACCCTTGTTACCGCTCACCCGCATCCAGGCGACCGCCAGGAAGTCGGGGTGACAGATGAGGTTGAGGTCGACCGCAGCGCGGTACCAGAGTCTCCACTGGCCCGTTTCTGCGGCCCGCCTCCCGAACCGGACGTGCCCGTTAGCCAGGCATCCGGCTCTCCACAGGCTCGGCGGGTGCCGCGCCGTCAGGTCATGCTCGCCCATGGTGCGGGGATTGCCGCGCCCCGGTAGCGGTAGCGGGTCGTGCGCATCCGCGCCGGGTTGAACAAGGCCACGTCACTGCCGGACGGCCACCAGCCGCCACGGCAGTACCGGCGGCGCAACTGCCTCCAGTTCATCCTGGGATGCTTGCGGCGCAGCCAGCCCATGACCCTGCGCCAGGTGAAACCGCGCAGGTAGGCGTACGTCGCAGCTGACACCCCTGGCTGGAAGTAGTGCACCAGCCTCGTAGCACCGGGTTCAGGTTGTGCAGCAACACTTCGAGCGGCTGGTTCCGGTTCAGGCGGCTGAGCGCCCTGACCTTGCCCGTGACCGCCTTGACGGCCTTCTTGCTCGGGTAGGTGTAGACGTAGCTCTTATCCGTCCCTGGTTTGCGGTGGCGCTGGATGCGCCAGCCGAGAAAATCCAGGCCCTCGTCTATGTGGGTGATCAGCGTCTTGGCTTGCGACAGGCGTAGGCCCACCGTCGCCAGCACCGCCGCCGCTTCCTCGCGCATCGCCTCGACGTCCGCCCGCTCGCCCTTCACCAGGAGCACCCAGTCGTCGGCATAACGCGAGAGCCGGAACACCGGCATGCCTCGCTGCTGACTGCGGGGCAGGCTCCGGCGGTCCGGCCTTGCGGTCGAAGTGCTCTTCGAGCACGCTCAGCGCGATGTTCGACAGCAGCGGCGACAAGATGCCACCCTGGGGCGCGCCCGCGTCAGATTCCCGCAGCCCGGTCTCCTTACTGAAAATCCCGGCCTTCAGGAATGCTTTGACCAGCGCCAGGACCCGCTTGTCAGTGATCCGTCGCCGCACCAGCCCCATCAGGGCGGCATGTCGTCTCATCGAAACAGGCCGTGATGTCGCCCTCCAGCACCCAGTCATAACCATGCGGGGAACTGGCGAACGTGCGGATCTCGGCGACCGCGTCGTGTGCCCTGCGGCCCGGGCGGAACCCGTAGGAGCAAGGCAGGAAGTCGGCTTCGAACACCGGCTCCAGGACAAGCTTCAGCGCCGCCTGGACGACACGATCCCGCACGGTAGCGATGCCCAGCCTGCGCAGCTTGCCGCCCGCTTTCGGAATCATCCGCTCGCGGACCGGCAACGGGCAGAACTGCCGTGTCTTCAGGTCGTTGCGGATCTCGGCGAGGAACGGCTCCACGCCTCGGCGCGACTCGATGAAGAACGCGGTGGCCCCGTCCACACCGGCCGACCGGGCACCCCGGTTACCCCGCACTCGCTGCCACGCGACCAGCAGGAACGCGGGATCACAGACAAGTTGAACACTTCGTGGAACTGGCGACCAGAGTCGTCGCTTGCCCACTGGTGCAGCTCGGTCTCGATCTTCTGTACCCGCAGCTCCGCCCAGTACTGCGGCGGCCATTCGGTCTGCGGCTCGCCGGTATTCACCGGCGAACTCCAGGCATTCCAGCATTTCCGCTGCTAGCTTGCTGGCTCCCTTCGCCATGCGGACGGCTTTCCCGTCCTCCTACTACTACGAAGCCTCCGCCCCACCCGGCGGCCATCAGCTGACGACGAGCCTGCCCGTCGCGGCCCTGGAGGGACCGCAAGGAGGGCAGCCGCCGATCGTTCCCACGTTCACCAGGTACCGATCGACGAGGGAGATGCCCAGCTATACCCCGGCCGCCTCGCCACAGGTACGCCGCAGGCTTTCCCCATGACCTCCCCGCCCGCCTATCCATTCCGGCTACGGAGTCGCCCTTCCCGTTTGCACGGCGGGCGTGCACTACACACCGACCCAGATCCGCCAGGTTCGAGTCGGCTCGACGCTTACGGAGCTTCACGCGCTGGTTCCTCTCGTACACCTTCTCGTCTCGCTTGCCGGACCCGCCCCGTCTCGCAGTACCAGGTCGTCCCGTCGTTGTCAGTACTGCTCCCGCCCTCACCAGCATCTCCCTGATCAGGCTGTCCTCAGCTCGCCAGCTCTGCGAACCCAGCGCGGGCCTCCACCCGGCTCGCACACAGCGCCTCGGCCAACAGATCATCGAACCGGCGGCCGGGATCCCCGGCCGCCCACAGGTGCAGCTTGGCCTGCATCCGCCGTACCCGTGTCTCCGCCCCCACCGGGGGGAGCCACAGCTCGCCAGCATTCACCAGCGCCTCCGTCCCTTGCAGCACGTCGCGTGCGTGAACCCGCTGGACCCCTTCGCCATGCGGGCGGCTTTCCCGCCCTCGGACTACTACGGGTCCTCCGCCCCGCCTCGAAGCCACCAGCGGGCAACGCGCCGCCCCGCTGCGCCCGGCCCGGATGGCCAGACCCAGACGGGAACCTCGGGGTGGTTCCCACGTTCACCATCAACCGATCGTCGGGCGAGGTGCCCAGCTATGCCCCTGCGGCATCGCCACGGCTACGCCGCAGACCTTCACCGTGGCCTCCCCGGCCAGGGACCCATAACCAGCCGGGGAGTTCCCCGCCCGTCATGAAGAGCGGGTGCGCGCCGCCATCCAGCCCATATCCGCCGGGTTGGAGCTGGCGGGAGACTTAAGGGGCGTGATAGCGCTGGTTCCTCTCGTACACCTTCCCGTCTCGCTAGCCGGGCCCGCGCCATCCGGCAGTACCAGCGCGTCCCGTCGTTGTCGGGGCTGCTTGCCGCCCTCACCGGCGTTCCCCGGATCAGGCTGCCCCCAGCTTCACTACGCTGCTGCGACAGCGCAGCGGCGGAGTCCTCTCACCTCCGCTCGGTTACATGGCGCCTCGTGGCGCTCCAGGTCGCCTTCCCAGTGACCGGGCACGGCCCGGTCGGCGGCCTCGGCGGGGCGGTCGCTGATGCTGATCATGCCGCGGATCTGGCCGACCCCGGTGTCGGCGCGGGACCGGGACCGGCGCCGCCGCGCCCGGCCGCACCGGACCGCGGCGGTGATCTCCTCCCGCAGCCCGCCCTTACCCTGCACGAACAGCGCCTGGTAGATCGTCTCGTGGCTCACCTGCAGCTCCGGGCAGCCGGGATGGTCGCGTTTCAGCCTGCCCGCGATCTGGCCCGGTGACCAGCCCTTCGCCAGCAGCGCCGCCACCTGCGCCCGCAACGGCCGGCCCGGTGCCAGCTTGCACGGCCGGGACTGCCGCGCCCGGTCCCGCGCCAGCATGTGCGCCGGGAACGGCCGGTACCGCCGCGGCGACGGCGACAGGCCGCGCCGTAACTCCCGCGAGATCGTCGACGGCGACCGGTGCAGCCGGGCCGCGATCTCGCGCACGCCCATCCGGTAGCCCAGCAGATAGGCGATATCTTCCCGTTCCTCGAGCGTCAGCCGCTTACCCGCCATCTCCGGGCCCCTCTCCGCATCAAAGCGGAGGCACCGCCGGCCGCCGATCATGGTTGCTGCCTCGCCGGCCGTCAAGCGTCGTTCGTCCTCGCTGCGCTGCGGGCGCTCCACGCCGGACCGCCGCTCGCCAGCCACCGAACCCGGCAGCTATCCCGCGATGCCCACCTAAGCTCAACCATCCGGCCCCTTGCCGGGCGTTGCAACCATCATTGACATCAACGTCATTCTGTTGGAGTCGGCGAGATGCTGGAGCCAGCAACGGAGCGCGAGAGTCGGTGATTAGTCCATGAACATGCTTTCCGAAGACGAGATCAGCGAGCGGCTGGCTGCGGTCCCGGCCTGGACGCAAGAAGGCGACAGCATCGTGCACGTCGAGACGCTGGTCGACTTCAGCGCCGCGATGCTGTATGTCGGCGCTGTCGCCTACCTGGCCCAAGCCGCGAACCATCACCCCGATGTCACCATCCAGTGGAACAAGGTCACGCTGACGCTCTCGACCCACTCGGCTGGCGGGCTGACGGAGAAGGATTTCGCCCTGGCCGGCCAGATTAGCGGACTCGGGTAGCGGGCCGACGGCCGTTCGCCTGTGGGTGGCGCGGCCACGATGGCCTTCGCCTGTGGGTGGCGCCGCCACGATGGCCTTCGCCTGTGGGTGGCGCAACGCCCCCGACGTGGCGCCGCCCACAGGGCGAAGAACCCTCCGTGCGTCCCTACCTTCGTTGCCACGTACCGCCTGCTGCACGCAGGTGGCACTTAGCCGGGCGATCCCGCCAGGGATTGAGACGGCCCCCAGACGAAGGTCCCCCTCCGCGACTCACGGATTTTCGCGGCACCCTTCCCCGTCCCGGCAAGCCGAGCCCCAAGTGCCGCGTGAGGTTCTAGTTATACACGGCGTTGATCAGGGATCACAGGTAGTTACGAGATTGTGTTCGTGGCTAGACGAACCCGTTCCCTAATCGCCCGCGCGGGAGCCGCGGCGGCCGATGTCTGTCCGTTGTGCTGCGCTGCAGGACCTGAGACGAGCGCCGGGATGTAGACCGGGCGCGCACCGAGTCCGAGAACGCATTCCGGCGCTGGGGGCGGTAGCAGTCGTCGACGACGTCGGCGATTCTGGCTTTCTGGCCGGGGGTAATCGCGGCGGGATCGGCCGGTCAGTCAAACTCGCACGGCATGTGCTTGATGCCGTTGATGAAGCTTGACAGCAACCGGTCAGGCTCGCCGACAGCCCGGACGGTGGGAACGCGGGTGAGCAGTTCGCGCAGCATCGCGGTGATCTCGCGACGAGCCAGGTGGGCACCCAGGCAGAAATGGGGGCCGGCCGCGCCGAACCCGACGTGCGGGTTGGGGGAGCGCATGATGTCGAAGCGGCCAGGGTCGCCGAACACCGACTCGTCGCGGTTGGCTGCCCAGTAGAACAGCACGGCCTTGTCACCTTCGCGGTAATCCTGGCCGTTGAGGGTGCAATCCTGAGTCACCGAGCGGCGCATCCAGATGACCGGCGATACGTACCTGACGATCTCCTCCACCGCGGCGGGCAGTCGGCCTTCGATGTCGGCAAGCAGCAGCTCGCGCTGGTCCGGGTGCTTGGTCAGCAGGTTCAACGCGTGCGAGATGGCCGTTCGCGTGGTCTCGTTGCCGGCCACGACGAGCAGGATGAAGAATGAGCCAAGCTCGGCGGGCGTGAGCTGCTCGCCATCGATGTTCGCGGTAGCCAGCGCTGAGATGAGATCGTCTGCCGGGCGCTCAGCGCTCTTGGCGGCCAGCTCGGTCACCAGGTCGGCGAGATCCTTGCCGGCTGTCAGCAGCTGCGCGATCGCCTCATCCATGTCCTCGCTCATGAACTCGGGGTCCGCGCCAGACAGGATGATGTTGGTATTGCGCAGCACCATGTCGTAGTGCTCTTCGCCGACTCCCATCATGTTGCAAATGATCTTCAGCGGCAGCCTGGCGGAGACATGCTGAACGAAGTCGCACGGGCCGGCGGAAAGCAAGTCGTCGACGATGGCAGCGGCGGTCAGCTGGACGTCTTCCTCGAACTTCTTGATCATCTTGGGGGTAAAGGCCCGGGACACGATCCGGCGCAGGCGGGCATGCCGCGGGTCGTCCATGTTGATCATGGAGCCGAAGTACTCGTTGAACTCGGGAGGCAGGTCCTCAATGCTCGTCGCGCCCCGCGCCGAAGAGAACAACTCGGGATGACGGCTCGCGGCCGAGACATCGGCATGCGAGACGAATGCGTAATAGCCATCGCCCGGCGTGGTGAACGGCCCGTCCGGCACGATGAAATAGGGCGGTTTCGCCATGCCACGCAGCTTGGCGAAATCAGCATGCCGCAGATCGAGCGGCTGCTGCCAGAACTCGATCAGCGACAGGTCGATGCCCTCGACTGAGTTCGCAGCGTGTGTGGTCATGGCGCCTGCCTTCGACTAGAACCCCGTTCTAGCTTTAGTGTGACAGACCGGTGCAAGCCTCGTCATCATTCGCAGGTTCCATGCCTGCCTGCCGGCCCGCTCGTGAGCGCGGAGTTACCCCCGGCCATCTGCAAGGTAACTCCGCATCCGCGAATGCGGCACTGCCTTCACAGCGGCACTGCCTTCACCGCGGCACTGCCTTCACCGCGGCACTGCCTTCACCGCGGCATGGCTGGAGTTCGGGTCCGCATGCCCAAGCGCCCGTCGTCGCTGGCGAGATCAACTGCGGACGAGGCCGTGCTGTCCGTCATGATGGCCACGGCCACCGGCGCTGATACCCCGCTCAGCTCGACCACGGCGCTCGCGATGCGGGCGTCGTCCAGCTCGAGCAGGACCCAGC
Organism: uncultured Actinomycetota bacterium; assembly: GCA_963787665.1. Lineage (GTDB taxonomy): Bacteria > Actinomycetota > Actinomycetes > Streptosporangiales > Streptosporangiaceae > JAJYUU01. The sequence continues at coordinate 1,170,559 of CAWBDZ010000007.1, read as the reverse complement.
CATCGGTCGTTGTCCGGCGAACTGCGACGTGGCGACCGGCTGCGGCCTCCGTCGGGGCGCCACCCAGGCAGGCTGCGATGGCGTCCAGCCTCGCCGCCAGCGTGGCGGGTGACTCGCTCAGTTCGGCGCGCAGCTGCGTGTGCATGGTCGTGACGCTTGCCGGGTGGTTCCGCTGTCCGTCGTCAACGACCGTCCAGGCGCACGCGACCGGTGCGACTGCCTGCACGGTAAGCCCGAAGCCGGCCAGCGGTCCGACGCCGGGCAGCGTGGCCACATACGGCGCCAAGGCAGGCTGACCCGTCGCATCAGCCGGCTGGGTAGCGCCCGGCCAGGCTGGATCCGACGACGACAGCACAGTCGGGCCCGGTAGCAGCTCCTCGTGGTCGGGCGGGGTGTAGCTGACCGAGACGTTCAGCGTGCTGTCCAGGCCGAGTTCCACGGCGCTGCGTTCGAGGTAAACCGACAGCAGCGAGGGCGGCCAGGCCGCGTTGCGTGGGAGCGGCCCGCAGTCGCGCAGCTCCACACCGTGCCAAGCCGCGAGTAGCTGCCCGCTCGCGTCGACTGCTTCGACGTCCCATAGCTGTGGCTGGTCGTAATTTACCGAGGTAACGGCGACCGGCGCACGCTCGGGCGTCGCTTGGCGCGCGGGACTAGCGGCACGTCCGCGTGCCGTTACGGGCTGCACCGGCCCAGGCGGGCGAACCGGCTCGATCGTGACTTCCCAGGTGTGAAACGCCGAATACGAGGGGCCGGCCGGCACGCGATGGCGACCCGGGCTCGCGTGCTGTGGTTGCCAGCGCTTGCGGGACTTCCGGGACACTCGGCTGCGTTCGGCGATTTCCATGTCGGCCAGCTCTGCACGCGTCACGTCCACTGCCCGCCTGGCGGCGGCTACTACGCCGCGGGCGGACAGGGCGGCAGCCGACCTTGGCGTGGCGGTCGGCATCTCGGCAGCAGGAGCAGGCGCTTGTCCTGGCACCTTGGCCTGGAGCTGCCGGGTCGCGCCGCCGTTGACGATCGCCGGCGCAGGCCGGAATGGTCCAGTTGCGGTAGCTCTGATCTCCACTGCCTCCGCACCGTCCCGACCGGAGAACTGGACTGACCCGCACCCTGTAGCCCGCACCCGCCGGTGCGGAACGCAGGCCTGGAGCACCTGCAGCACAGCATCGTTGAGGCCCGGATTGCCGAGCAGGAAACCGGTCCCAGCCAGCTCGCTCTCGGCCGGGAACCACGGCTGCTCGTCCGCGCTACGAGTGAGCGCCTGGGCTGACCGCGCGGTCACCTCCGTCAGGAGTGCGATCCTTCGGAACCGGCCGGACTGGAAGTAGATCGGACCGTACAACTCAGCGGCGTCCACCACGGCGGCGTCCACCACGGCGGCTGGCCGGGCGGAGAGCTTGGGAGCGGCACCGATCGTGCTAGTCCTCGTCCAGTCCTGAGTTGCCGCCAGGCTGAACTCTGCCATCGCGTGATTCGCCCGGTAGTAGCTGTCCGCGCACCGCAGTACTGCCGTGATTACATTGCCCTCGCGCAGTGCGCAAACCTGAACCTCAGCCTCGCCGCTGGACGGGATGACAACAGGCGACTCCATTGTCACGTGGCGAGCCTGTCGCAACGGCCGTCCGGCCAGCACGGATGCCGCCTGCGCAAGCGCTTCGATAGCGAGCGCGGGCGGCAGTACGGGCATGCCGTCGATCTGATAGTCGGCCAGGTAAGGATCGCTGGCGAGGGACAGTCGGGCTGCGCAGACGAGTTCGATGCCCGGGTAATGGACAGCGGTCTCGCGCAGGAATCGTCCGCCTGCCGGCAGGCCCGCGGCCGCCAGCTGACCGCTGGTCACGACGGGCGCGAGCGACGAAACGAGCCCAGCCACCCGGCCATGCACGGCGAGGTTAGCCGGGACGTCAGGCGTCGTCAGTATCTTGAGCAGCAGCCTGCTCGCCGCACCAGGCTCGACCGGCGCGATGCCAGCGGCGCCCAGTTCCTCGGCCAGCCCGGCGCGGTCGCCCATGCCTGGCCGCGACAGCGGAGGCATGTCGATGTGCAGGGCCCGGCAACGCTTGCTCGCCTTCGCCAACTGGTCGGCGCGCTCGGCCAGCGCGCTGCCCGCCAGCGCGGTCAGGCCCGCGCCCGCCATGCCGTACCGGCCGGTCACCGAACCGAAGGTCACGATCAGCTTCAGCTGACCGGGCGTGATCGACGAGACAAGCCGGTCCAGCGTTCCGGCGTGATCGGTCAGGTAGTTGCCAACCTGGGCGTCGGTGAGGTCATCGACCGGAACTGGCAGGTCCGGGCTTCTGCCGTAACCGATTGCGGTCACCGGTCCAAACCGGTCCTCGATCCTGTGCACGGCCGCGGCCAGGCTCGCCGGTTCGGTGATGTCGATGACCTCATAGCCGATCCTGGCGCCCGCGGACCGCAAGTGTTCCAGGCCAGCAACGAGTTCGCTGTCGTCGTTGTCCCCGGCCCGGCCGACGACCGCCACTGCCGCTCCGCACAGCGCCAGCACCTGGGCTAGTACTAGCCCAGCACCGCCACAGTCCCGGCTGACCAGCGCGACGTCTTGTCGTCCGAGCGGGCTTATGCGGCCACCGGACACGGCTAGCTCGGTCCGGGCTGGCTCGCAGACCGCGCCGTTCGGGCCGATGACGAGCTCCCGGAAGATGGCTGGGTCGGCGTGTGCGAACTGCAACGCAACGGCCGGCACCCGGGCACCCTCCGGCATCCGCAGCACCGTGATGCCGATCGACGGATGCTCGGCATGAAGGCTGGCGAAGAATCCGGTAAAACCCGCGCTGGTTGTCAGCACAACCAGTTCTCCTGTTGACAGGGCGTCCCGCGCTGCCTGGACGGCGGCCACCCGGGACCGGTCGTCTGACGGATCGCCGAGGATGGCGAGCGTCCGATTGGCGGCGGGATCCGCGGTGAACAGGGCGGTCAGGTCCGCCAGTTTGGGACTGCGGGTAGCGGCGTGGATGCGCCACGCCCTGGCTACCTTTGGGGTGGTCGGCGGCCCGGCCGGGTGCAGCTCCTCGGCGAAGCAGCGCACCCACGGCCTGACGCCGTCTGCTGGGCCGGCCCGTTCGGTGCTGGGCACGGCGACCGTGTCGTCGGCCAGGTCCCGGGCGGCCGTGACCGCTACCGGCTCGGCCGCCACCGCTCGCCCTGCCACCGGCTCGGCCGTCGCCACCGGCTCGGCCGTCGCCACCGGCTCGGCCTGGCTTGCCGCTACGGCTGGCTTGTCTGGGCTCGCCGCTACTTCGCCTTCCGCCACCGACCGCGTCGGCTCGGTTTCCGCCGCGACCTGCACCGGCTCAGCCGGCGGTATCGGTTCTTCCCGCGCCGACGCGGCTGCGCCGGACTCGGCCGCCGGCTGCGTGTCCGCAGGCGCAGCGGCCGCCGCAGCCGCCTCGATCAGCGCGCGAGGAGGCAGCCGGCGCTCGAACTCGGTGCGAAGGCCAGCGATCCCATCGTCCTCGGCGGCTCGACGGTCTGGGTGATGCGCCGCCGCCGTCATTGGATCGGACGCGGCTGCCTCCTTCTGCGGCGGCGAGACTTGGCACGGGTTAGTGATGAATACCTGATCGCGCCAGATGTCGATCGGCCGGGCAGGGATGCCGGCAAACAGCGGCTGCGGCTGGCCGAGCGCCCCAGCGGCGAACAGCGCTGCGGCCGCCCGGGCGCGGTTCATCGGCTCGGCGAAGCCGGACTGAAGGCTGACCGCTGGAGCGCGGCTCACGTCAGCGGCGGCCAGCGCCAACTGCCGGCCTGGACCGGTTTCCAGCAACAAGGTCGCGCCGACAGCGCCGACGCCGATCGCCTCAGCGAGCTTGTCGGCGGCGGAGAACCCGCTGCAGATCAGGTCGACGGCTTCGGTAATGGACGAGACCTCCGTGCCCGTCGACGTCGGGAGTAGCCGACGCCTGGGCGGGCCGAACCGGAACCGCTGCGCGATTGCTGCGCGCAACGCGTCGGAGTCCATCCGGCCCCGGCCGGCCTGCTTCGGGTCATCGTCTGCGCGCGCTTCCGCATCCTGTTCCGCAGCCGACGGCTGTGCACGGGCGCCGTCATCGGCTGGCGCCTGCGCAGCAGCCGAGTCGGCGGCGAGCTCCGCCGCGCCGGACTTGCGCAGGAACTGTGCGCGCAACTCGGCGATGTCGACGACCTCCGACTCGCCGAGCACGCCGGCCCAGGCAAGACCGGCCAGCGCGCCAAGTCCATGGCCGACCGCGCAGCTCGCCTGTACGTCCATCGACTCCAGCCAGCGGATCGTGTCGAGGCAGTGGGTCACAGACGCGGTTACCTCGTTCGCCACCGAGCCCTCTGCTGCGCGTCCGGCAGCCGCCTGCCCGGGGGCCGGAGCACCGGACAGTAGCAACGTGACCCGGCCGTCAGCGTCGTCGGCGGCGAAGATGCCTGGCCGTACCATGACCAGCCCATCGGCAAGGCCCGGCAGCATGGTCACCGCTTCTCGCGCCAGCACCGCGAGTTGCTCCTGCCGGGTAGCCACCAGCGCGACTTTCGCCGGTCCCTGAGGTGCCGTATCCCGGCCGAGCAAGCAGGCCAGGTCCTGCATCTCGCCATCGGAGAGCCAGCCAGCGATGTCGGCCAGCCTGGTCAGCAAGGCGGCGAGCGCGGGCCGGTCCGGCGCGTGCAGCAGGAACGGCAGTGCCCGTTGCCTGGCCGGCGGTGGCTGCAGCGGGTCTGACTCGCTCTTGCCCGCGGGCCGGGTCAGCAATTGCACCGAGCGCAGCCAGCGCTCGGCCCGGGCTCGGCTGGCCGGCTCGTGCCGCAGCACTACATGCACATTGCTGCCGCCGATGCCCATCGTGCTGACAGCGGCCAGCCGGGTGCCGGCCTGCCACTCCTCGGCCGCTTGCGGCAGCCGGACCCTGGCGACGCCGCTGGAGATGAGCGGGTGCGGCTGGTCCACGCCGCTTGCTGGCGGTACGACCCCGGTGCTCACTGCCAGCACGGTCTTGATCAGCCCCGCCGCGCCTGCGGCCGCCTGGGTGTGGCCGATGTTCGCCTTCACCGAACCGAGCGCAGCTGGCTCTAGCGCGCCAGCGCGCAGTTCGCCAAGGGCGGTTAGCTCAGCTTCGTCATCTGCCGGTGTGCCGGCCCCGTTACCCTCAAAAAATTGAATGTCAGCGGGATCCACGCCCGAGCGCTCGTAAGCGCGCCGCATGGCCAGCAGCTGGCTGCTGGCGTTCGACACCAGCTCGCCGGGAGTCGCGCCAGCTGACGTGCCCCAGCCCATGATCTCGGCATATACCGGCAGGCCGGCTGCCTTGGCGTCAGCCAAACGCATGAGCACGACCACGCCGCAGCCCTCACCCGGTAGGTAACCGGTCGGGTTCTGGTCATAGATGCGCACGTCGGTGGTGGCTAGCAGCCGGGCCCTGGCCAGGCCGATCAGCTCCAGAGGATCAATGTTGAGGTCCACGCCGCCGGCGATCGCGACGTCCAACTCGCCGGCCGACAGCGCCGTGCACGCAGACGCCACTGCCTGCAGCGAGGACGAGCAGGCGCTGTCGACAACATGACTGCCGCCGCGGAAGCCGAAGTAGCTGCTGATCGCGCCGGCGATGGTGGCGGGCATGCTGCCGGCCAAGCTGTCCGGCCCCATCGGGGGGAACGGGGCCAGATAGCCGCTCTCGGCCCGGCGGAGCAACTGTCCGGCCTGGCTTGCGGGGATCTCGTCGGCGCGGAGCGCCTCGGTCAGGACGCGCTTGACGTAGGGCCAGCGCACCCGTAGGCCGTTGGCCCGTGAGCTGTCTCCGGCCAGCGTGTTCCCCATGATCACGCCAGTGCGGTCACGGTCGAGCCCGCTCCCGGCGGCAAGCCCGGCCGCAGCCAGGGCGCGAGCTGTGGTTTCCAGCGCAAGCCAGTGGGTGAGGTCGGCGGCCGTATAAGCAGCGGACTCAATCCCGAATGCCTCGCAGTCGAATTGCCAGCCCTGGATCAGGGCCGCCCTCGTGCTGTAGGTAGCGTCCAGGGTGGCCAGGTCAGGCTGGTAATAGTCGGCCAGGTCGAGACGGCCCGGCGGCAGGCGGCGGAAGCACTTTCGGCCGGTGAGCACCACGTCGAGCAGTGCAGCCGGGTCATCGGCGTCCGGGAACCGGCAGGCGAGGCCGACGACGGCCAGCGGGGTGGCGGGACGGCCCGCGGTCGCGTCAGCCATGGTGCGTCCCGGCAATATCCGACGGCCTGCTGTCGGAGCCGCTAAGAGCTTGTCGGCAATTACCCGTAATCTGCTGTGAGTAAATGCAGCGAATAGCCTTGACTAATGCAGCGGGCAAGCAAGTGTGCATTTTTCCCCCGGATAATGGCCTGTCTCCCCATTGGCCGAGCTAGCGCGCAGAAACCCCACCCTACGAGGGTTGCGGTCGGCCTTGCCCCCTGCTGGCCGACCCCGTACCGCAATGCGTGATAGCCCGGGCTGTTGGGTGTCAGGACATTATTTGACTCCCTCGCGGTGCGGTCAAGGAGCAATTCACGGTGCGTCGCTTTTCGGTTCGCGAGGCATTCCCTGATTGCAGCCGTATGTATCAGATAATGGAGCCACTGGTGCCGTGCTGTCCGCGTTCGCCTCTCCTGCACCTCCTTGGGGCGGGTGAGGCAGCCGGCCTGTCGTCGCGGCCGCTCCAGGGCGGCTGCGGCCTCGGCCCTTGCCGTCCGCTGCACGGGCGCAGTGCGCGGGGACTCCTCCGCTCCGCCCGCTGTTCGCCGGCGGGGTGCGCTACCCTGAGAACATGCATTTCGCCAGGCTGCTCCTTAGTTAGCCGCGCCGACTGTCCTGTCGTTGGCGCGGCTGCCTCCCGGTGTCGGGGGGCACTTGTCGTTTAGAGACAGTTTTTAAGGCAGCAGGCCTGGCAGGGGCCGATCCGGACCTCACCACCTCGCGAGGAACTCATGACACCCGCCGACAGCGCGGATCGCTACGATCCGCGGGCAGTCCAGGAGAAGTGGCAGCAGCGCTGGGCTGCGATGGACGTGTTCCGCGCCAGCGACGAACCCGATGACAGCCGCCCGCGCACCTATGTGCTGGACATGTTCCCCTACCCGTCGGGTGACCTGCACATGGGTCACGCCGAGGCGTACGCGCTCGGGGACGCCATGGCGCGTTACTACACGCTGCGCGGGCATAACGTGCTGCACCCGATCGGGTGGGATGCGTTCGGGCTGCCCGCGGAGAACGCGGCGATCAGGAACAACACCCATCCGGCGGACTGGACCTACAAGAACATCGAGATCCAGGCGGCCTCGTTCCGCGAGTACGCGGTCTCCTTTGACTGGTCGAGGCGGCTGCAGACCTGCGACGAGGACTACTACCGGTGGACGCAGTGGCTGTTCCTGCGCTTCTACGAGCGCGGGCTGGCCTACCGATCCGACGGGCACGTCAACTGGTGCCCGGTCGACCAGACCGTGCTGGCCAACGAGCAAGTGATCGCGGGCCGGTGCGAGCGCTGTGGCTCGGAGGTCATCCGCCGGGTGCTGACCCAGTGGTATTTCAAGATCACTGAATACGCGGACCGGCTGCTGGCAGACATGGTGCCGCTGGAGGGCAAGTGGCCAGATCGCGTGCTGCTGATGCAACGGAACTGGATCGGCCGCAGCGAGGGCGCCGAGGTCAGCTTCGAGATCGAAGGCAGGGACGAGCCGGTCACGGTATTTACCACGCGGCCCGACACCCTGTACGGTGCCACGTTCTTCGTTGTCGCGGCTGACTCGCCGCTGGCGGTCGAATTGTGCGGATCCGGGGCCGAGCGGGCAGCGCTGGAGGCGTACCTGGCCGAGGTAAGGAAGCTGACCGACATCGAGCGCCAGTCCGCTGACCGGGAGAAGACCGGAGTGTTCCTGGGGCGGTACGCGATCAACCCGGTGAACGGCGAGCGGATACCGGTCTGGGCTGCAGATTACGTGCTGCCCGACTACGGCACCGGAGCGATTATGGCGGTGCCCGCGCACGACCAGCGGGACCTGGACTTCGCGTTGAGGTTCGGCTTGCCGGTGCGAGTTGTGCTGGACACCGGCATGGCCGACCCGGCGTCGACCGGCGTGGCCACGGCCGGCGCGGGCACGCTCATCAACTCCGGGCCGCTGGATGGGCTTTCGAAGTCCGACGCGATCAAGCAGATCATCGAGATCCTGGCCGCGCGCGAGCTGGGTCGCGGGGCCGTTACCTACCGACTGCGGGACTGGCTGGTATCGAGGCAGCGGTTCTGGGGCGCGCCGATTCCGATCGTCTATTGCGAGGGTTGCGGCGAGGTAGCAGTCCCCGACGATCAGCTGCCGGTGCGGCTGCCGGACCTGCGCGGTCAGGAACTGGCGCCCAAGGGAGTGTCGCCGCTGGCCGCCGCTACAGACTGGGTCAACACCGAGTGCCCCAAGTGCGGCGGCCCAGCCAAGCGAGACACCGACACCATGGACACGTTCGTGGACTCGTCCTGGTACTTCCTGCGGTATTGCTCGCCTGGGTTTACGGCCGGGCCGTTCGAGGTCGAGTCGGTGCGGCGGTGGTGCCCTGTCGATCTGTACGTCGGCGGTGTCGAGCACGCGATACTGCACCTGCTGTACTCACGGTTCTTCGTCAAGGTGCTGCATGACATGCAGATGCTGGACTTCATCGAGCCGTTCACGGCGCTGGTGAACCAGGGCCAGGTCATCAACCAGGGCAAGGCCATGTCGAAGTCGCTGGGCAACGGCGTGAACCTGGGCGAGCAGCTAGCCGCGCACGGAGTCGACGCGATCAGGCTAACGATGATCTTCGCCAGCCCGCCGGAGGACGATATCGACTGGGCTGACATGCGCCCGGACGCGCTGGTCCGGTTCCTCGGCCGGGTTGTCAGAGTCGCCGCTGAGGTGGCAGCGGCCGGCGCCGATGCGACCGGATCAGGTGCCGGCAACGCCGAGTTGCGCAAGGTCACCCACAAGACCATCGACGAGGTCACCAGGCTGGTCGAGTCCACGCGGCTGAACGTCGCTGTCGCCCGGCTGATGGAGCTGGTCAGTGCCGCCCGCCGGGCCATCGACAGCGGTCCTGGTGCCGGTGATCCGGCCGTCCGTGAGGGTGCTGAGGCGCTGGCCGTGATGCTGTCCCTGTTCGCGCCGTACACCGCCGAGGAGTGCTGGGAGATATTGGGGCACGAGCCGTCCGTCGCCCGTGCCGCATGGCCTGTCGCGGATCCGGCACTGCTGATCGAGGACACGGTCACCTGCGTGGTTCAGGTGGACGGCAAGGTCCGGGACCGCCTTGAGGTGCCCGCCGCGATCGGCGAGAACGAGCTACGCGAACTGGCCCTGGCGACTGCCGGAGTGGAGCGCGCGCTAGCCGGCCGCGGCGTGCGCACGGTCATTGTGCGCCCGCCCAAGCTGGTCAACATCGTCGCGGCGTAGCCGCAGGCCAGGGCCGTCGCACGGGTGCCGAGGGGGCGGCCTGCAAGACGCCTCGGACGGGCCAGTTAGCCTGGTAGCGGCCAGAAGTGCCAGGTTGCAGCGGGGGAGGCCCGGATGCCGCGGAGGATCCGGTATTGGCTTGCAGTCGCAGTGATGACCGCTGCGCTGGCATGGGCCGGGTGGCAGGGCACGTTGGCTAACCCGGCGACATTGATCAGCCGGGTCGACGTGTTCGCGACGGCGCTGATTCTTGCCGCCATGCCGTGGCTAGTCGTCCGGCGATTCGGCACTGTCCGCGACGGCTGGCTGCCGCGAATCGTGCGTATTGCCGGATATCTTGCTGTAGTCGGACTGGTGCTGGCCAAAGCTGATGCGGAGCGCGTCGAGTACGCGCGGCCCACCGGACGGCCTGCGCTCGGCGGTCTCTGGGTTGGCGAGATCATCTTCTTGCTGGTCCTGTCGACGTATGTGGCGGGCCTGCTTATCGTCACGGCGCGCCGGTCCCCCGCTAGCCCCGCCGCGGTGACATCCGGCGCGATCGGCGGCGTCGTGATCGGACTGACGATCTTTGTTGTGCGACCGCTGGAAGGCCCCCTGCACACGAGCAGCACCGCGGTCACGGCGGCCTATTTTGCGGTCCGGCTGATCTCGGTGCCAGTTGTGATAGGCGCCGCGATCGCCGTCGGAATCACCGCTGCCAGGCGATCGTCGCAGCGGGGCAGCCCGCGCTCGATGGGGCAGACGTCGGCCGGGATTGCTGCCGTTGCCGGGCCGCAACCAGGCGTGGGGTCGCCGGCCCGACGGTCAGCCGGCTCGCCGTCGCGCGCCAAGCAGGGCGTGGTGGCCGGCCTTTGCGCGGGCGGCGCGGCAGCGCTGCTGGTATCGCTGCTCGGCATCAGCACGATTGCGCTGGCGCCGCACGTCGCTCGCGGTATCCAGTGGACGTTGCCCAGCCATGCCGGCCAGGCGGGCCCGGTGTATGAGTTCGAAGTGAGCGTCACTGAAGCCGCGGCTGGTTACCTGCTTGTGCTCGTGCTGTTCCCCCTGTTCGGAGCCGGCCTAGGTGCCTGGGGCGGGCTGTACGGCAGCGACAGGCCCGGCCGGCCTGGCGGTGACGACGGCGGCGGCCCCGGCGGGCCGGACCCGAAGCCGCCGCCGCCGCCTGGCGGACTACAACTCGATTACGAGCGCGAACGAGCGCTGGCGCTCCGCAGGCTCCTCAATTCGCCAGAATGGACCGGCGTGCCCTCGTCGCCAGCCTCGCCCGGACGTTGGACGCCACCGGGGGCACCTGATGCTGATCCCGCCATGCCAGATCGCCGTGAGCGCAGCCCTGCAGGTGTAGTCACGCACTACGCCCGCGCAAACCGACAAGCTGACACTGGCCCGTCCGATGGCGCGAGAACAGCTGGCGGGCGAGACTGTTCGTCCGCTCCGATACGGCTGCCGTCTCGTGAGGTCTGACTCAGACCCTGCGCAGGACGGCGGTGACCTTGCCGAGTATCTCTGCCTCATCGCCCGGGATCGGTGTGTACGCCGGGTTATGCGGCATCAGCCAAATGTGTTCCGCTGATCGCTTGAAGGTCTTCACGGTTGCTTCGCCGTCGATCATGGCAGCGACGATGTCGCCATTTTCCGCAACGGGTTGCTGGCGGACGACGACCCAGTCACCGTCGGCGATCGCCGCGTTGATCATCGAATCGCCGACGACCTTAAGCAGGAACAGGTTGCCTTCACCCACGATCTGCCTGGGTAGCGGAAAGATGTCTTCAATCGACTCCTCCGCCAGGATGGGACCGCCGGCGGCGATCCGCCCGACGAGCGGCACGTACGCCGCTTCCTGTGAGGCAATATCCATCGGCGAGTCATCGTCGATATCCGGCTCGGGGCGAACGGCCGGATGCCCAGGCAGTCTGACTTCCACCGTGCGCGGGCGGCCGGCATCGCGCCGCAAGTATCCCTTCGCCTGCAGCGTGGACAACTGGTAGGAAACGCTCGACGTGCTGGTCAGCCCCACCGCTTCACCGATCTCGCGCATCGACGGCGGGTAACCTCGCCGCTGCACCGACTCACGGATGACCTGCAGTACCTTGCGCTGCCGCCAGGTCAGCACATGGTCGGGATCCGGCTTGTCGGGCAAATCGGCGACAACGGCAGGGACGCTGCCCTTAGGCCTCCGGCCCGGCCTACCACGTGGCCGCTCGGGCGAATCCAGTCCGATCTCGGCGTCGGCCGCGTCGAATTCCATGCTCGAGGCTCGGGGTGCCTCGCCATCACTGGTCGCGTCGCTCATAGTCCGGCCTCCGGCTCGGTGGTGTCATCTTCGATGCCGACGCTAGCGGTTCCGGTCTCCGATCTCAAACATCTGTTCGACCGTTGATGAAAGTGTCGGACCCATGCGATAGAACAGTACCGTATCTTCGTTCGATCGAACGGATATGCGATAGAACAGAGATGCTATCGAACTGTCATTCGCGAGATGGAGGCTGTGATGAGCGCACTGAGCGCTATCGAGGCCCCGGTGCTCACCGGGACAGTGCTGTCGGCTGCCGCCGATACTGGCGAAGGACGACAGCGGCGAGGGTTGCTGCTGGTTGCGCCCACGGTAGCGGGACAGCCTCTTACGGGCGCCGGCGTGGCTAGCCAACCGCGCGCCAGTTCGATTGGCCAGCACCAGTCGCGGATGCCAGCTGGGCCGACTCCGCTGCGGTTGACGCGGCGTGGCCGGCTAGTGGTAACCGCGCTTGCTGTGCTCGGCGTTACGCTCGCGGTGCTGATGGCGAGCCTGCTGGGTTCGGGCGGCGCGCAGGCCTCGAATAACGGCCTAACCGGAGGCGCCTATCAGGGGATGCACCAGATTGTGGTGCAGCCTGGGCAGACGCTGTGGTCAATTGCATCGTCGGCTGAGCCGACTGCCGATCCGCGCGCTGTCATCCAGCAGATAATGTCCGTCAACGCGCTCAGCGCTAGCAATATTCAGGCCGGTCAGCTGCTGTGGGTGCCGCGTCCGGGGAGCTGACGCCAGGCGTGTGGAAGTGCTCGGGACCGAAAGTGTAAGCAGTGGCGCGAATCGGACAGCGGATGGAGCCGGGCCTCACGACACGCCGGCGTGTTGCGCGATTTTGCGGAAATGTGGCCGGCGCTGAGGGGCAACGACTACCAGCGGGTTCGGCCCGGCAAACGTGGCCGACTTGCATACCTCGAAGCGATGGACCACAATATCTAGTAGTTGCACGCGTGTAATTTTCCTATAGCTTGTGCTTCATGAGGGTGACAGCTGACCCGCCGAGGAGGTGATCGCGTGTATTGCCCCTATTGCAGGCATACCGACAGTCGGGTTATCGACAGCCGCACTGCTGATGACGGCGCCGCGATCCGGCGGCGCAGGGCTTGCCCGGCGTGTGGCCGAAGATTCACCACTCAGGAGACAGTGATCCTGACCGTCGCCAAGCGGAGCGGCGTCACCGAGCCGTTCAATCGCGACAAGATCGTGCGCGGCGTACGCCGCGCGTGCCAGGGCAGGCCCGTCAGCGAGGACCAACTGGCAAAACTCGCTCAGCAGGTGGAGGACGTGATCAGGAGCCGGGGTAGCGGCGAGGTGCCGTCCCATGAGGTCGGCCTCGCTATCCTCGGCCCGCTCCGCGACCTTGATGAGGTCGCCTACCTGAGGTTTGCCTCGGTATACCGGGGCTTCGAGTCGCTCGCCGACTTCGAGGAAGAGATTGCGGCGCTGCGCGCTGCGCACCTGAATGAATGGCGCCCCGAGGACGTCCAGTTCCTCGCCCGGGAGGCAGCACTGCGCCCGGACGCGGAGCGCGGCACCGGACCTGGGCTACCGGCCGGAGAGCGCGCCGCCGGCCACCGCGGGCAGGAGCCCGCACCGGCCAGTTAGCCAGGCCGAATCTTTCACTGGGAGGGCCTTGTCGGCCCGCTATCGGGTCCGCGGGATCCGCGAAGGGGGAGCACATGACCGAGACGGCGAGCGGTGCAGCGTCGCAGGGCGGCAGCAGCGCACGTGACAAGGGCCTTACTTTGCGCCGTATCTACACCCGCGAGGGCGTGCATCCGTACGACGAGGTCACCTGGGAGCGCCGCGACGTTGTCATGACCAATTGGCGGGATGGCTCGGTCAACTTCGAGCAGCACGGAGTCGAGTTCCCTGATTTCTGGTCGGTGAACGCGGCCAACATCGTGACGACCAAGTACTTCCGGGGCGCTCAAGGCACTGCGCAGCGGGAGTGGAGCCTGAAGCAGCTGGTCGATCGCGTCGTCGGAACCTATGGCGCAGCCGGGCGCGAGTACGGCTACTTCGCGACCGAGCAGGACGCCGAGATCTTCGAGCATGAGCTAAAGCACGCCCTGATTCATCAGGTGTTCAGCTTCAACTCGCCGGTGTGGTTCAACGTTGGCACGACGTCGCCGCAGCAAGTGTCGGCTTGCCAGCCGTACGACGCGCTGGTGAGTACTCCAGCTGGTTTCGTCCCGATCGGACGGCTGGTCGAGTCTGATGCGATCGGGACGAAGGTTTACGACGCGCACGGCACCACCCGGATCGTGGCCACCAAGGCCAACGGGGTCAAGGAAGTCCTGCGTTTGCACACAGCCGCCGGTCAGATGCTCGAGGCCACCGCGGACCACCTGGTGTGGCGTGCCACTGATCTGTACAACGGCGAGTTCACCGTGGCCGGCTTCCTTCGCCCGGGCGACCATTTGCTGCAGGTTCATCCGGACGTCGGCGGTTCCGACCGGGTACTGGTCCACATCACCAAGGTCGAGCGCCTCGGCGCCATGGAGGTCTATGACATCCAGACCGAGAGCGGCGAGTACCTCTCGGGGGACTTGCGCGTGCACAACTGTTTCATTCTGGCGGTCGACGACACCATGGACTCGATCCTGGAGTGGTACCGCGAGGAAGGGCTTATCTTCAAAGGCGGCTCGGGAGCAGGTGTCAACCTGTCTCGCATCCGCTCGAGCAAGGAACTGCTGTCCTCCGGCGGCACCGCGAGCGGGCCCGTTTCGTTCATGCGCGGAGCCGACGCATCGGCCGGGACGATTAAGTCAGGCGGTGCCACCAGGCGCGCCGCGAAGATGGTCGTCCTGGACGTCGATCACCCGGACATCGAGGAGTTCATCGAGACCAAGGCGCGCGAGGAAGAGAAGATCCGCGTCCTGCGTGACGGTGGCTTCGACATGGACCTCGGCGGCAAGGACATCACCAGCGTCCAATACCAGAACGCGAATAACTCGGTCCGCGTCTCGGACGACTTCATGCGGGCGGTTGAGTCCGGCGCGTCATTCGAGCTGGCAGCCAGGACCACGGGCGAGCCGCTTGAGACGGTCGACGCCAGCGAGCTGTTCGGCAAGATGGCCAAGGCTGCCTGGGAGTGCGCCGACCCTGGCATCCAGTACGACGGGACGATCAACGACTGGCACACATGTCCGGAATCGGGTCGTATCACCGCAAGTAACCCGTGCAGTGAATATGTTCACCTTGATAACTCTTCGTGCAATTTGGCCAGCATCAACCTGTTGAAGTTCCTGCGCGCCGACGACACGTTCGATGTCGAGAAGTTCGAGCAGCTGACCGAACTGATCATCACCGCGATGGACATCTCGATCTGCTTCGCAGACTTCCCGACAGAGAAGATAACCAGCACGACACGGGCCTACCGTCAGCTGGGAATCGGATACGCCAACCTCGGCGCACTGCTGATGGCGACCGGCCATGCCTATGACTCCGACGACGGAAGGGCGATCGCAGGAGCGATTACCTCGCTTATGACGGGGACCGCCTACAAGCGCTCGGCCGAGCTGGCCGCAGTCGTCGGTCCATATGACGGCTACGCGCGCAACGCGAGCGCGCACAAGCGCGTCATCGCCAAGCACGCCACGGCAAGTGCAGCCATCAAGCCGCTCGGGACCATTGACACGCCCATCCTGGCGGCCGCCAACGTTGCTTGGCAGAAGTGCCAGCAGCTCGGTGAGGCGAACGGATACCGAAACGGACAAGCCTCGCTATTGGCACCAACCGGTACAATCGGGTTGATGATGGACTGTGACACTACTGGTGTCGAGCCTGACCTGGCACTGGTGAAGTTCAAGAAGCTGGTAGGTGGCGGGTCCATGCAGATCGTGAACCAGACGGTTCCGCGGGCGCTCAAGAATCTGGGCTACCAGCCTGAGCGGGCCGAGGCGATAGTGGAGTACATCGCCGAGCACGGTCACGTCATCGACGCACCCGGACTCAGGCCCGAGCATTATGCCGTCTTCGACTGCGCTATGGGCGAGCGCGCGATCAGCCCGATGGGTCACGTGCGGATGATGGCAGCCGTCCAGCCCGCACTTAGTGGCGCCATCAGCAAGTGCGTGACTGGAGACACTCTCATCCCATCCTCGGAGGGCTTGATCCGAATCGGCAGCCTTCACCGGGATGAAGCAGACGACAGCTTCCGTGAAGAATTCCTCGAGATTTCATCGCTGGATGGCGATAGGAAGACGGACGCGTTCTACTACGGCGGCATCAGGCCGGTCCGGCGCGTCACGTTGCGATCGGGCCACGCAATCACCGGTACGATGCCGCATCGACTCCTCGTCGGCGGTCCAGGAGGGCTGACGTGGAAGGCCCTGGCAGAAATCGAGGAGAGCGATAGCGTCGCGATCCAGTACGGCGCCGAGAAATGGGCGACCGTCCCGTACGACCTTCGCGGCATCGCCATATCGCAGCCGTACGGTAATCAGAAGGCAGTTACTCTTCCGACCGAAATGAGCTCCGAGCTGGCTTTCTTGCTTGGCGCTTACGCGTCGGAAGGGCACACGATCCGGAGCAACTGGACGATAAACATCACCAACTCCGTTGATCCGGTCCTGCAGCGCGTCCGTGATGCGTGGCTGAACATATTCGGCCTCCACGCTCGCATAACCGCTGATGCCGGAAAGTGCCCGCAAGTGGTGGCCGCCTCGAAGTCGGTCGTGGAGTTTATGAGCGCTCTGGGCTGCGGCACTCGTTCCTCGAACAAGCGAATACCAGATGCCGTACTTCGCTCGCCGCGCGAAATGGTACTGGCGTTCCTGCAAGGTCTGGCGCTCGATGCGTATGTGACAACTGCTGCGGCAGCCAAGTGGGCGATCTGTCTGGACAGCCCTGCGCTGCTAGATGACTTGCAGTCGGTCATGACCAACCTGGGAGTCAATCATGGCAGGGTTACCAAGTACAACAAGGAGTACGACAAGACCTATGACGAGGTCTATGCGGCCGGACTCCAGGGACAGCTCATGGTGAGTCTTGTTCCATTCCTTGAGCCCGAGAAGGCGGCCAGAGCTGCGGCGTACCTCCAGCGGGACTGCCTAGCCGGAACTGCAGATGTCGTGCCGGGAATTTCAGGCAGAGATCTCTACGAACTGATTCCGCCTCGTGACGGTGGCGCTAGGCACGGCCGCGGTTGGCGCAGTCAGTTCACATTCCTACTTGATCACCGTACACAGAACGTGACGCGCCGCACGCTAGAGCGAGTGTCCACGCTGCCCGGCGTGGAACTGCCGCAGTGGCTGCGCCAGGTGATCGAATGCAACCTGCATTTCTCGCCAGTGGAATCTGTGACGGATGCGGGGCAGGCCGAGGTCTTTGATCTTTCTGTGCCCATCACGCATGCCTTTGTGGCGAATGGCATCGTCAATCACAATACGGTCAACCTGCCAGAGTCGGCCACCGTCGAGGACATCGAGAAGATCTACTTCGAAGGCTGGAAGCTCGGCCTGAAAGCGCTGGCGATCTACCGCGACAACTGCAAGGTCGGCCAGCCGCTGTCTGTCGCGAAGAAGAAGGCTGCCGAGGCGCCAGAGCCCGCCGCGCCGCATGAGGTCAGGCCAGTGCGTCGCAGGCTGCCACGGAAGCGGTCAGCGACGGTCACCAAGTTCTCAGTGGCCGGTGCTAAGGGCTACATGACGGCGTCGAGCTACCCGGATGACGGCATCGGGGAGGTGTTCCTCAAGCTCGGCAAGCAGGGATCCACGCTGGCCGGCGTGATGGACGCGTTCTCGATCGCGATATCGGTCGGCCTCCAGTACGGCATCCCACTGGAGTCCTACGTCGCCAAGTTCACCAACATGCGGTTCGAGCCTGCAGGCATTACTGACGACGCGGACATCCGGATGGCGAGCTCGGTGATGGACTACATCTTCCGCCGCCTCGCGCTGGATCACCTGTCCTACGAGGAGCGGTCCGAACTAGGCATCCTTACCACCGAGGAGCGGACTGCGCAGCTGAACGGCGAGGATCCTGCGTCGGTCTACGGACGAGCTAGATCCAGCCGATCTTGCCCAGTCCGTGCCAGTAGAGAGATCGCCTAAGCCTCGCACCGAGGAAGCTGACGTGCCGCCTGTTCTCTCGGCGACGCCGACACAGGCCATAGCGAGCACGACCGAGTTGATCGAGTCGCACCAAGGACGAGTGGCGGATGCTCCGCTATGCCTGACCTGCGGCACCAAGATGCGCCCGGCTGGAAGCTGCTACGTCTGCGAAGGCTGCGGCTCAACCAGCGGCTGCAGCTGAAAGTGACCGGTATTGCGTCAGATGCAACATAGCAATTCGGTGCCAGAGACCTTCCAAATCCTCGCCCTTGACGGCGGGGGGGTCAAAGCGATCTACACCGCGCACCTGCTCGCTCGCCTTGAGACCGATCTCGGGCTGCGGTTGACTGATCACTTTGATCTCGTTGCGGGCACGTCGGCGGGAGGCATCATAGCCCTCGCGCTTGGCGCTGGGATGTCGCCGGCTGAAATCGTCGATCACTACGAGGAGCTCGCGTCAACTGTTTTCCCACCGTCACGTCGACGCTGGTATCGATGGCCCGCGAGGCTTCATAGCGCAACCTACAAGCAAGAACCGCTTCGGGCAGCCCTTGTGGAGATCCTTGGGGAACGCTTGTTGGGGGACAGTGTCAAGCGGCTGCTAATCCCCAGCTGGGATGCTCTCGTTGGGTCCGTCCACATCTTCAAGACACCGCATCATCCCAGGCTGACTCGCGATCATCGGATTCGAATGGTGGATGTTGCACTGGCGACGTCTGCTGCCCCGACCTTCCTACCCGCAGCCTTGGTCGATGGTCACCGGCTACTCGATGGAGGGCTTTGGGCCAATAACCCCTCAGCCTTGGCAGTCGCCGAAGCGCTGAGCATGCTCAGTGTCCCCCTACAGAGGATCAAGGTGCTCAATATCGGCACCACCACGCCGCTGACCGATCATCCGCGAGTTCTCGACAGAGCGGGATACATTCGGTGGGCCACGCGGGCGGTCGACTTGAGTCTCACTGCCTCTGGTCGAGGTGCTCAGGGACTGGCTACCCACCTTGTTGGCGCAGACCGCTACCAGAGGTTCGACGCGGTCGTGCCACGGGGCCGTTACCGGCTGGATCGATCGGATGCTGGCGACCTTGCCGGCTTTGCAGCGGCCTCGAGCCGAGGGCTTAGTCCTATATTCGCATCCAACTTTGCAAATCATTGTGCGACACCGTATGAGCCGTGCATCTCTAGAAATGAGATCCAAGTATGACCGTGACGATGGATCGTGCTCCGAGTCTGGACATCCTGGAGGGACTGGCACACGAACTGGACCCGAGCGAGGAGCGGATCCGTCTTGGCCGCGACAGGTACAAGGATCTTGGCGACTGGTTGAAGCGGCATGCGGGTCGCACAGCTCAGCGTGATGTCGAGGTCTATCCCCAGGGTTCCTTTAACTTGGGCACCACTAACCAAGATCCGCTCTCGCACGAGTTCGATATCGACCTCGTGATCAGGGTGGACTACTCCAAGACCGAGATCAGCCAGCGAGAGCTGAATCAGCAGGTAAACGGGTGGCTGGGATCCTACGTTTCGGTCCGCCAGGCTGAAGGAGGCATTCTGGCACCGACAGGGTTGGAGAAGGGCAAGCGAGCGTGGACGCTCCAGTACGATGACGCCTTCCACATGGATGTCCTACCGGTCGTCCCGGCAGCTGGCGATGAATTGCCCGCAAGATCAGGCGACCCGTCGTGGCTAACCGATAAGGCTCTCGTTGATTGGCAGCCAACCAATCCGAAAGGCTTCGCGAATTGGTTTCGTAGCCTAGCTGCAATCGAGTGGCGGATTGTGGCTAAGCGGGCCGACATCCAGGTAAATCCGCTTCCTGAGCTTGGCGCCCGGACCGGACTGCAGATGGCAGTGAAGATCATCAAGAGGCACCGGGATCACTTCTTTGCAGACGACCCAGAGGACCTGGCGCCGCCATCAGCGCTCCTGTCGGCTCTGGCAGCTCGCGCGTACGAACGGTACGCGAGCGAGGGAGGCTCGCTAAGAATCGTCCTGCCTGCCGTCGTAGAAGACCTGCCGGGCCACCTCGGGCGGCGGGACGGGCAACTGTGGATCCCCAACCCAACCTGCCCGGATGAGAACTATGCCGATCGATATGCCGCAAACTGGCAAAAGGAGAACGCTCTCAGGGAGTGGCTCGACCGCGTACGAGCAGATCTCGGCGTCATCGCCCGACCAGATGGATTGCACAAGGTCGCCAATTCGATCGACGACGTCTTCGGCGCGGGGCTCGGTCCCCGAGTGGTCAGCAGGATCGGCGGCGTAGCCGATCAAGCCCGTATTGGGGGCAGCCTGGGAACGTCCGCGTCCGGGCTCCTCGTCACGCAGGCGTCAAGGCCCCATAGCCCTCACACGAACTATGGCTGCTCACCGGCCTAGCCTCGCGAAGGAGATGACGCTGGCTCCAGCAGGAAGCCTTCCTGCGACGTGGCTACCCTGGAGCTCGGGTCTTCCGAACGCCCGGGTCGCTCACGTGGTTGGGCAACCTGAAGCCGAGCGAGTCGTCGACTACATACGAGGTGTTGATCGATCACAGGCCACCACGTCCCCCGCTGGTATACGTCGTGCGGCCTCACTTGGAGGTTCGGGCCGGAGAGCGCCTTCCTCATGTTTATCCGTTGAACACGCTTTGCCTATATCTGGGTGAAGAATGGTGTCGCGCTCACTGGCTGACCGACCTTGTGGGCTGGGCGTCCGAGTGGCTCTTCTTCTACGAGGTCTGGCTGGCGACGGGCACCTGGCTGGGCGGTGGATTGCATTCGGAGGACGTCGTCATGAATCGAGCGACGCGTCGGAGTCTCGCTCGAGGGCGGAGCAACGGAACTGAAGGTGAGATGGCGGCGAAGCGGGAGCGCCTGGCAGATGCGCTGCAGAAGGCGTATGGTCGCGCGGTCGCGTCCGATGAGCTTCTCTACAACTCCGCCGTATGACTGGTCTGGTGTTTGCCAGTCGCCACTGGGATCGTTCCCTCGACCGCCATCAGACGATCAAGTCGATCGCCGAGCACGCAGGGCGCGCAGACTTCGTTGGCGTAGCGCCGACCCGCCCGTCCGCAGCGACGGCACAAGTGAGCCGACAAACCAGAGCACGGACCGCACAGCGACGCACCGCCCGCATCGCGTCCGACCAAGGGAGCGATGGTTCCGCAGTGGCAGCAGCACTGTTCAGGGGAATCGAGGACTGCGGAGTAGCAGCCGCTGCAGACCGGCCCTATGGGCCAGCGCGCTTGCACCGGCCGCAACCTGCCGCACCGAGCACAGGTGTCCGCGGCTCGCGGTCGACAGTTAGCACAGGTCCACTCCGGATGCGGGCCGAACTGTCGGCAAGCGCGTATCCGAAGCAGCGTCATCCACATCGCCCAGAGCATCCGCCCCGGGGTTCACGCCCGCGGCCAGGCTGCCGGTGCCCACGCGGTCTTCGCCGATCGCGCGGCCTGGCGATATCTCCCCATGGATTAAGCACCGGCGCGTCCGCGAGCACATCCGGCGCTGCGCGCCGGCCACGTCTCGCCCTCGCAGACTTCACGACAGCGATGGCCAGTGTCAAATGATGAGGCCACGCGGCTTGTGCTGGAGCAACTGAGGAACCAATGGCAAGGCCCGAGCCGGGGCGGGCCGTTCCGCGCCGAGGCCGCGAATGACGAATGGCGCGCCTTCTGAATCAGTGCCCTCAGCCCGCGGACGGAGTGGCACTGCTCCCGCCCGCTGCCCATCCCGTTTGGTCGCGGCTGGGGAGTGACGCATTCCTGGCGGCAGATTGGTCGTGGTACCGAGCGGCATGCTCGGCTCACCGCGGCGGAGGCGGCTAACATCCGGCGTAGCCTTTAACCGTGCAGCAAGAGGCCCAGGGTTGGTACTGCGATCCTTACGGATTGCACGAAGACCGGTACTTCTCGGCCGGTGCCGCGACCAAGCTCGTGCGGGATGGCGAGACGGAGTCATACGACCCGCCACCCGCCCGGCCGCTCCCAGACGCCCCGCTTGTCCCGGCGCAATTGGCAGAGGACGAGGAAGACCATGGGCTGGATCTGCGCCGCGCCGACGAGGCGAGCAACGACGATCCGTACAGCGCTGCAGCAGCCAGGCGGGCAGCCTTCGACGTATTCGATATGGGCTGGCCTATCTGACCAGCCGCCTTGGCCGAGTTTCCGATCAGTCCAGCCCCGGCCAGTTGATGAGCTGCGGAACCAGTTCGGCGTCGCCGTCGATGTGCAGGTCGCCAGGCGACTCGCGGCGATAGAAGGCCAGCACCATGTCGCTCGGGTCGGCGGTCACGGTCGCTGACCGCTTAGCGTTGCCGTGCTCATCTCCCTCCAGCACGTGCAGCCCGTCCGGTCCTAGGTCGAGGAGCCAGCTTCCGCCTGCCCCCGTCTCCAGGATCACGGTCGCAGGCTCGAACGGCCATGGCCCATTAGTCGGCAGCTCGACAGTGATGTACTCGTTGACGCCATCCGCGGCGACGGGTGCAGGCAGCGGCAGCCCGTGTCCGGCGGCCTGCTGCGCGTCGAAGGCATGCACGCCCGCCTCTTGCACCTGGTGCCGCGCTACGGCCTCCGCAGTCGTTGGCGCGACATCGGCCTCCTCCCACCAGGTCCAGCACATGCGATCGGGACCGGCCTCGCGGAGCGCCGCCACCAGCTTCTCGGTGGCATCGGCTGACCAGGTGAGCAGGTCACCGTGCGGCTCACGATCCCCGACTGTTTCGTCGTCTGGTGGCCCGACGGACGGACCCGCCGCCACGTCCGCGGCCCAGAAGAGCTGGACCTCGCCAAGATGAGCGACCAGGTCGCTGACGGACCAGTCCGGGCAGCCTGGCACCCTGGCCGCCAGGCCGGCCTGCGCCGCGGCCGCGCGCAGGGCATCCGACCGGTCCTCGATGAGCGCCAGCATGTCTGTGAAACTCAGAGTCTGCATGTCAGCGTTCTAGCACGCGCTACTGACAGGCAGCCGGCCCGCACCCGGCAACCAGCAACCGGTGGCTGAATGCCCTGCTCAGGTGACCGGCAGCGGCGGAACGTTGTGGCAATGCGGGCAGCTGTTCGGCGGCGGTCGATTATTGGGGGCAGGCGCGTTGTGTGCGGCTCTCGAACTGGTGACCCACACCTGGCAGATCATGATGACAGCCGCCACCCACAGCACGCCGATGGTGCGCCAGTTAAGAAACCCACACGCCCCACCCTACGGCGGCGGGCCGCCATGGGCCCCACCGCCCAGGGTGTGCACCAGCCCTTCGATACGAGCCTGGCCGCCGGGTCGTGACGCGGGAGGCATGGCATAGAACGTGACGTAACCGCTGTGCCACGAGTATCAGCTGGCAGCCCAGCATGATTTTGACGGCGGACCACGGACTCGTCGGGCCGCCACCTTAACCCTTGACGCGCCGGCCGCCGGTCCACACGCCGGTGATGCGCTCAGGCTGGGACAGCACTGCGATGTCCGCGAGTGGATCGCTGTCCAGCGTGATGAAATCCGCGTCGTAACCGTCAGCAAGCCTGCCGCTCCGCGGCGCCTGCGGACCCAGTGTTCGGGGTGCGATCGCGGTCGCCGCCTCTATCGCCTGCAGCGGCGTCATCCCGAGCGTGACCAGGTGAGCGAGCTCGGATCCGTTGGTTCCCCAGGAGTTGGGCAGGTCCAGGCCCGTCATGCCGACGTCGGTGCCCATCGCTATCGTCACGCCGCGTTCGATGGCCTGCTCGATGGCGGCTGCGTGCGTCCTGGCTAGCGCCAGCAGCTTCTGCGCCGCGTACGGCGGGGACGGCGTCAATATTTTTCAGGATGTCTTCGATGATGCTCCTGGTGGGCACCAGGATCGTGCCGGTCTCGCGCATCGCGTCGCACGCCTCGGCGTCGAGATAGCTCCCGTGCTCGATCGTGGCCACGCCTGCCTCGATCGCGGCCATGATGCCTGGCTTGCCGTGGCAATGCGCAGCCACCACGCGGTCGGCCAGTCGCGGCGACCTCGACGATGACGCGCAATTCGCCGCCGGTGAACTGCTGATGGATCGGGTCGTCCAGTTCGGATAGCACGCCGCCGGACGCGCATACCTTGATGACGCGGGCGCCCCTGCGCAGCTGCTCACGCACTGCGCGCATGCATTCTGCCTCGCCGTCGGCCAGCCGGAGCGAGCCATCCTCCCTGGCGACGTCCTCAACCCAGGACAGCGGGTAGCAGTGCAGATCGCCGTGACCACCGGTCGTGCTGAGAATCGCTCCGGCCGCGTAGATCGACGGGCCGGGCAGCAAGCCCTCAGTCACTGCCCGGGCCAGATAAATACCTAGACCGCCGACCTCGCGGACGGACGTGATGCCCGCGGTCAGCGCATTCGCGAGGTCGCGTGCTGACCGTGCGGCGCGCAACGCAACCGGCTCTTGCACCAGCTTCGTCAAATCGAACGAACGGCTGCCAAGGAAGTGCCCGTGGCAGTCCCACATACCTGGCATGACGACTGCCGCGGTGGTGACCTTGGCGCCAGGTGCCGACGGCGCGCCGTCGGCCGGTCCCGCATAGCGGATCGTCGCGTCGTCGGCTAGCAGCACCGCATCCCGAACTGGCTCTCCGTCACCGGGGATCAGCAGCTGTGTCTCAATCCGCTCCATGCAGTCCTCCGCCAGCGTGTCGATCGTCGTTCCGCCAATGATCGCGCAGCCTGTCGGCGCAGGGCAGCATCGATCTAGCTGCGTCGGGACGCACAGCGCTGGCAGATTGCCAAGCGAAGACGCCATTTTCCCGGCATTTTCTAGATAGTCAGGAATATACGCAGGTCAATGCCCGTGTCATGGCGGGGCGATAACATTCCGATTGCGCCTGTAATGCGCTATACAAGTGTCAGTGCGAGGGAGCGACATGGGGCAACCGGAGAGTCGGGCCCTGCCCGGCCGGAGGGCCGCGCAGGTAGTAGCCCGCACCCGGCGCTTCCTGGCCGCTACGCCGCTTCCGCTGCGGGTGCTGTTCATCGCGCTACTTTGCCTGCTGGCTATCGTGCTGGCCGGCCCGCTCATTCTCGTAGCGCTCGTCTTCGCGCCGTATGCGGTATGGACCCAGAACCGCTCGGCTGTGGCAACGGCCGCCGTGGCGGTGTGGGGACTGGTCCTGGTCTCGGCAGCCGCCAGCGGCGCCGGTGGCCAGGCGAGATACGGCCTGATCGCGCTTCCTCCAGTTGTCGCTATCGCGGCGAGCCTTGGCGTCCTCGGCCGCTGGCAGGTTCCGTGCCGCACCGCAGCCTGGGCCCTGGCCTGGTCGCTGCTGGTCGGCATAGCCGCATTGCGGCTGGCGCGCGGCACGCCGTCTCTCGGTCCCGCCCTGGCCTGGCTCATAGCGATCATCGTCCTCGGCTTGCGGCTCTCCAGGGCGCTTCAGATCCGGCGTCAGCAGGCAGGCCTGGGGACCGCGGGGGTTCTGGCCGCGGCGCCGCTCGCGGAAGGCGCGTCGCCGCCCGGCCTGCAGCTCAATGCCCAGAAACCCGCGCCCAGTCACCCTGATCTCGCTGGCTACTTGCGTTCGGCGAGCGCGCAAGATGTGCGGGACGAACCCGGCACGCAGAGCCTGCCAGGTACGCAGAGCCAACCAGGTACTCCGAGCCTACCAGCTACGCCGAGCCTGCCGGGTACGCAGAATGGCCAGGTGGCGCCAGCTTCCCCGGTCCGCGCGGCGCAGGCCGGGGACGGGCTGCGTACGCCTGGGGCACCCCTTGCCCCGAGGACCGCAAGCTCAGCCCAGTGGACAAATATCACGGTCGACGATGCGATGGCCGAGCTGAACGCGATGGTCGGCCTGACCGCCGTTAAGGAGCAGGTACGGTCCATCACAGCCTCCGTGGAGGCCGCGCGGCGGCGCGCCATCACCGGGCACAGCGCTGAGAAGCCGATGCAGCATTTTGTCTTCCTTGGGCCGCCAGGGACCGGCAAGACCGCGGTCGCCCGGGTCATCGCGAAGATCTTTTACGCCTTCGGCCTGCTGAGCTCGCCTGTCGTGATCGAAGTCCAGCGCGCTGACCTGGTGGGGGAGTACCTCGGCGCGACGGCCATCAAGGCCAACGAGCTCGTCGACTCGGCGCTCGGCTGCGTCCTGTTCATCGATGAGGCCTACAGCCTGGTGAATGAGGGCGATGGCCAAGGCGATCGGTTCGGTAACGAGGCCGTACAGGCGCTGGTCAAGCGCGCTGAGGACGATCGGGACAACCTGATCATCATCCTGGCAGGCTACGAACGGCAAATGGAGTCGTTCCTGTCCTCCAACCCGGGCCTGAACTCGCGCTTCGGTATCCGGGTGAAGTTCCCCGGATATTCGCCGGCCGACCTTGCGGCGCTCGCTGACCTGGCCGTCCAGGCCAAGGGCGAGCTGCTTGACCCGGACGCCCGGCCGGTGCTGAGGCGGATTTTTGAAGAGATCGGCCGTCGGCGGCTGGCGGATGAGCTCGGGAATGGCCGGTTCGTCCGGAGCCTGCTAGCCCGCGCGGGGCACCAGCGCGACGTGCGGGTGATGGCAGGCCCAGACGAGCCCAGTGGCGCGGAGCTAGTGACGCTGCACGGCGCGGATATCGAACGTGCCTACACCGAGCTGACCGCAAGGTTCCGCGGCTACAACGACACCCCGACAGTCGAGGGCGCTCTCGCCGAGCTGGACGGCCTCGTCGGGCTGGAGCCGGTCAAACAGCAGGTGCACGAGATCGTCGCGCAACTGCAGGTAGCCAGATTGCGCGCCCGGCAGGGACTGGCCAGCCAGCCGCCGTCGCGGCACTTTGTCTTCACCGGACCGCCCGGTACCGGCAAGACAACGGTGGCCCGCATCATCGGCCGCATCTTCTCGGCGCTCGGCCTCCTGGTCCGGCCTGAGGTCATCGAGGCGCACCGGGCCGACCTGGTCGGAGAGCACCTCGGCTCGACGGCGATCAAGACCAGCAAGCTGATCGACTCGGCCATGGGCGGCGTGTTGTTCATTGACGAGGCCTACGCGCTGCACAACGAGGCATACTCCGGCGGCGACGCGTTCGGGTCTGAAGCGGTGGCCACGCTGCTGAAGCGCGCCGAGGATGACCGGGAACGGCTCGTCATCGTGCTCGCGGGCTATACCGGCGACATGGACCGACTGTTGCGCAGCAACCCTGGCCTGGCATCGAGGTTCAGCACCCGGATCACCTTCCCCAGCTACAACGCGGCTCAAATGAGCCAGATCGCGCAGGTGATCGCGGGGCAGGCGGGCGACACGTTCGCCGACGATGCGTTGCCCGTGCTCGACTCCATCTTCGTGACCGCTTGTGACAGCGGACAGATCGACACGCTGGGCAACGGCCGGTTCGCCCGGTCGCTGTATGAGCGCGCGTGCGCTTCGCGCGACCTGCGGGTCTCACTTCAGGGTGAGGCGGCCACCGCCACCGACTTGACGACCGTACTCGCCGCCGACGTCCTGACGGCCTACCGCCAGCTAGCCGGGTGACCGGTCGTGCGTGATCGGCGCCCGCTGGCTCATGGCCGCGCGAGGCTGAACCGGACGCGCTGGCCGGGCCGAAGCTGAGCGGCGAGCCCGAGGTCGGCCGACCGAACTACGGCTATTACCGGATACCCGCCGGTCGTGGGATGGTCAGCAAGCAGCAGGATCGGCTGACCGTCGTGGGTGACCTGCAGTGACCCGGTGGCGACGCCCTCGCTTTGCAGTTCGTCTGGCCGGGCCCGACGCAGCGCCGGACCGGTCAGCCGCAGTCCGCTCCGGTTGCTGGCGGCGCTCACCAGGTACTCGCAGCCTGCCAGGGTGTCCAGTGCTGCCGCCGTAAACCAGTCGTCGCGGGGACCGGTTATCGCGCGCAATTCGACCGCATCGGCAGTCATGGCCGGCATGAGCGGCGGCGCTCCCGCGACTGGCGGTTGTGCTCCCGGTCCGCGTTCGGGAAGGGAACGGGGAAGCCCCAGTGGCAGCCGTGTGCCAGGCCGCACTGGCGCCGGACCAAGGCCGGAAAGGCTGTCCGCCGACCGGCTGCCGAGTACGGCAGGCACGTCAATTCCGCCACCGATCGCGAGGTAACTGCGCAGCCCTGAACTTGGCGGGCCGATCCGCAATGTCGCGTCGGCCGGCACCGAGAACGCCGTGCCCGGCGCGGGTTGCCAGACGGTGTCGTCGCCCGCAGCGTCATGCCCGGCGCCGCTGCCCGCGCGCTTGCCCGGCGGCGCTGCCCGCGGCCTTGCCCGGCTTGTGCTGTCCGCGCCCTGGCTGGCCGGATCGGCGGGGACAGTCAGCCGCATCGGGGCGGCGGCACCCGCCAGCGCGACGGTCGCGCTGGTCACGAAGCGCACCGCTGCGCGGCCCAGGGTTAGCTCGAGACAGGCGGCGTCGTCCGGATTGCCGACCAGGCGGTTGGCCAGTCGCAGGCTCGCCGGGTCGGCGGCGCCGCTGGTAGGAACGCCGAGGTGGGCCAACCCTGGCCGCCCCAGATCCTGGATGGTGGTCAGCGGTCCTGGCTGGATGACCTCGATGAGCCGCTGGCCGAGGGGCGCGTCCGGCCGCTCTCGTCATGCCGTGCCGCTGTCCGGCGGCCGGCAGCCCGGCGGCGAGATTCTCGCCCTCCGCTAGCCCGTCGACTGGGCGGAATCTCACTTTCATGCCCGGCGACAGCAGGGCAGGCGGGCTTCGGCCAGGATCCCAGAGGCTTGCTGAGGTGCGGCCGAGCAGCCGCCAGCCACCGGGCGAAGCCGCCGGGTACACCGCGGCAAGGCCCCCGGCAATGGCCACTGACCCGGCGGGCACGCTCACCCGTGGACTGTCCAGTCGTGGCACGGCGGCCAGCAGCGGATCGAGCCCGGTCAAGTAGCCGAAGCCCGGGGAGAATCCTAGCCAGCCGACCTGGTACACCGCCGCTGAGTGCCTGGCGATAACGTCGGCGATCGTGAGCCCGGTCAGCGCGGCTACGTCGGCCAGGTCTGGCCCGTCGTAGACGACGCCGATGTCCGTACCCGGACCGCCATCGTCGGCCTCATCCAGGCCCGGCTCGGCGGCCAGACGCTGCAGAACTGAGCGAGCTCGGCCAGCGGTGCCCAGCTGCCAGGCTCGAACGTGACCAGGACAGTTCGGGCGCCCGGCACCACGTCGATGAGCCCGGTGAGTCCGGCAGCCCTGATAGCGGCGGCGACGCTTGCCGGGGTGCCGCCCACGGCGATGGGCCCGTTACCCGCCTCGTTATCGTCCTGGACGCCCAGACCGCCGGCCCAGCGGTCGTCGGGCCCGGTCTCCAGCAACATGGCCGCATCACCGGCGGCCTTAACGGAGGTCACGCAAATGCCGCCAGGGTCAGGCCTGCCTGCTCAAGCGCGGTCCGCACGGCCTGTGCCAGGGTGACAGCGCCTGGCGTATCGCCGTGCACGCAGATGGACTGGGGCTGGAGCGGCAGCCGGATGCCGGTCACCGATTCCACGCTGCCGCTCGTTACCATCTCGACGATCCTGGCGGCTACGCACTCGGGGTCGGACAGCACCGCTCCGGGCTGGCCGCGCGGCACCAGCGTGCCGTCGTCACGGTAAGCACGGTCGGCGAACGCCTCGGCGACGACTGTCAGCCCGGCCTGGACGGCGGCCGTCCCAGCCGCCGATCTGGGCAACGTCAGCAGGGGCAGCGCGGGGTCGTAACTGGCGATAGCGGCCGCGACGGCAGCCGCTTGCTCGGCATCCCAGACCGCGCGGTTGTACAGCGCGCCATGCGGCTTGACGTAGCTAACCCGGCCGCCCTCCGCCCTGGCCACTCCGTCCAGCGCGGCGATCTGGTACAGCAGCTCGGCGGTCAGCTCATCGGCGGGCACCGCCATTTCCCGGCGGCCGAAGCCGGCCAGATCGCGGTAGGAGACCTGGGCGCCGATCGTGACACCGTGCGCGACTGCGGCCGCGCACGTCCTCCTGATCGTGAGCGGATCGCCCGCATGGAACCCGCAGGCGACGTTGGCGCTGGTGACGACGGCCAGCATGGCCTCGTCGTCGCCGAGCCGCCAGGCTCCGAAGCTCTCGCCAAGGTCGGCGTTGAGATCGATGGCGAGCTGCCCGGATGTCACCGGGACTCCTTCCCACGGGGGGCTCCGCCCCCGTGCGCCCCGGAAGCTTGGATCACCCAGGCTCTTCCGGCGGCAGGTCGGCGAGGGCCGCGGCGATGTCCCGCTCCTGCGGGCCAGCCGACCGGACCGTCTCGATCAGCGTGTGCAGCACCTCGTGCCGGTCCTCGCCGAGGTCGAGTAGCCGCTGCGCGGCGTCCCACAGCTCGGGCGGGTCGCCGCGCCAGAGCCGGTCTGCGAGCGTGACATGCCGGTCGACATGCTCAGCGCTGGCCTGCCTGCCGTCAGCGTCGCCATGATCGGCAGCGAGCAGGGTGCGGCGGTCAGCTGGCACGGCCGGGTTGAGCGTTCCCAGGTCGACGCCGCGGTAACTGCCGCGCAGCAGCGGGAACGCGAAGATGCGCCGGGCAAGCGCCTCCAGGTCCCCGTCCGGCAGCAGCCGGTCCACCATGTCGGGCTCGAGGCCGAACGAGGCCGGATCGCGGTACACGGTGGGAACGTGCGCATGGCCTCGAAGACCGCGTCCTGCACGGCCGCCACCGCGGCCTCCTCCAGGCCCGAGCGTGCCCCGGCCCAGCGCACCCAGGCAAGCAGCACGTGCGGCATGGCTTCCTGATCGGCCCGCGACAGCATGACCTTGCGCGGCAGCCAGTCAAGCAGGAATGTCTCCGCCTTGGCCGGGCTGACCCGCAGCGGCCGGCCGAAGTCCCGTTCGCAGCCGTATTCGACGATGTGGTCGGCGCACCTGCTGGCGGCCTGCCGGTCCGACAAGTCCTCCGCCTGGTCCGAGGCGAGGAACTGGGCCACCAGCATCGCCCGCCGGTCCTTGCGCCAGACCGCGCGGCGGGCCGCCGCGTTGACGGCCGGGGCCGCGGGCGCCGCGGCCTGGGTTTGCGTCCCGGCCGGCAGGACCGGCGGCAGCGTCCTGATCCGGGCCCTGATGAACGCGTGATAGGAGGGGAACGACGAACTCACCGTAGGCTCGGCCGTCGCCATCGGTCGCCGCCAGCGCGGCTGCCAGGATCCGCCGTGCCTGCGGCGGATCGATTTGCATGAAGGCGGGCCCCGCTGTGCCGCTGCCATCCCGGCAGTAGTCCAGCAGCTTGGCCACTTGCGAGGTGACCCAGCCGTCACGGGCCAGGCCGCCGGCGTTGTAATCGACGACGACGACCAGGGCATGCTGTTCCTGGCCGGCATAGCTGAACACGCAGACGACTTCGTCTCGGTCGCCATAGGCATCGGAGTTCACGTAGCACTCGGCGGTCTCTACCGCGCCGACGTGCTCGGCCCAGGCGGGCCGGGCCACGCCCCGGTCCATAAGCGCAAGTGCTGCCTGCTCGGCTTGCGCCGCCTGACGCGGAAGTGCCCAGGCAGGCGATTCCGGACAGCAACGCCAGCGCCGCCGGGCTGCCCTGGCCGGCCGCGTACCCAACCAGGCCCTCGCCTACCAGCTCTTCGACGTCGCCGCGCCTCCTGGCGCCGCGTGCGCCGCGGCTGGATTGCTGGCCCCACCAGGTGCCTAGCAGCTCGCTGACCATGAGCTCCGCGTCCAGTGGGCTGCGGACTGCGAGCAGCTCGCGGGCCGCCCGCAGCATCTCGGCGAATAGTGCGTTCGGCGGCGGGTTGCCGGGTCCGGTTGTGCCGGGGCGTCGGCCGGGCGGCGATCCCGCGGATCCCTGCTGGCCCTTATCGCCGGCAGGATCGCGGCGTCGGCTCGGAGGGGTCACGCGTCTAGCTTCGCAGATTTCCAGAGCGGGCACGCCATGCCTGGCCATGCGCAGTGCCCGATTCTCGGCATAGCGCGCCGAGTTCGCGACGTTCGTGCGGCAGGATCAGGGCTAAGTTCCGCCCGTCTATCCGGCGAACAGCCAATTAGTCCGGTACCGTCCTACCTGGGGCGGGCTGCCCCTTCGGGCGAAGCCTGCCTCAGGCCCGGCTCGGTGGCCGCTGGCGGCTGGCGGTGCGGCCGGGCACGGCAGGTCAGGTACATAAGTCATAATTAAGCATTTGGGTGCCTAAGAGGTCAATCAAGTCTCGGGAGCATGCGGCCGACAGCCTGGCGACGGCCGGCTCCCAGGTGCGAGAGGGACGGCGGTTCGGGAATGCGAGGACTTGCGGCGATGCGCCGAGCGCTGCGGCTTGGCCGAGCCAGCACTTATGTAAACGGCGTCAGCCGCCGGCGCGCGGTCGGCGCGACCGCCGCCGCTGCCGGACTTGCGGTCGTGCTGGCGGCGTGCGGTGCTTCGACCGGTCCGGCATCGGTCGGCACGATTCCGCAAGACGGCGGCACGGCCACCTACGCGCTGGCACCAGCCTCGTATGCGAACTACATTTTCCCGTTCATGGCAGGGCAGAACGGGCTCTCGGAATTCGACACCTACAACGTCGACGACTTCCAGTTCCTGCTGTACCGGCCGCTGTACTGGTTCGGCCAAGGCATTCAGCCGTACTTGAACCAATCCCTCAGCCTCGCCTACCTGCCCAAATACCGCGGCCAGCAGGTGATTATCCGGCTGAAGCAGAACTACAAGTGGTCAAACGGCGAGCCGGTCGATGCGAAGGACGTCGTGTTCTGGATGAACATGATGCTGTCGACGCTGCGGCCCAACTTTGCCTCGATCGGCGGCTGGGCGGCGGCGAGCCCGGACGGGCTGCCGGGCGACGTGACCGATGTTCGCGCCACCAGCAAGTACACGGTCACGATGACGATCAAGGGCCCGTACTCGCAGACCTGGTTTACCGACAACGAGCTCAGCCAGATCACCCCCATGCCTCAGTACTGGGACCGGACGTCTGCCACTCACGCCAGCAGCTGCGTCACGAACATCAGCGACTGCCTGGCCGTCTGGACCTACCTCGACAAGCAGGCGCAGAACACGGCGGACTACGGTAAGTCGCCGATCTGGGCGGTGGTTGACGGGCCGTGGAAGGTAGCCAGCTTCGTCCAGCCTGGCACGCTCACCCTCACCTTCAACAGCAAGTACTCGGGCCCCGTGCCGCCGCATCACATCACGAAATTCGTCGAGGTGCCGTTCACCTCCGAGCAGGCCGAGTACAACGTCCTGCAGAACCCTATCGGCAGCCAGACCATCGACGTCGGCTACCTGCCGACCGTAGATGCGCCGGTCCCACCAGGCAACTCGAACGTCGGCGCGAACCCCAGCACGCTGCCGAATTACCGGCTCGGCGTGGTCTATCCATGGCAGCTGAGCTACTACCCGTACAACTTCAACAACACAACCGGCCAGCGCCCGATCTTCCAGCAGCTCTACTTCCGGCAAGCGTTCCAGTCGCTGACCGACCAGGAAGGCGTCATCGAAGGCCCGCTGCACGGTTACGGCAAGCCCACGATCGGCCCGGTCGGTGACTATCCGGTGACCAACTACTTGTCGCCCGCGCTCGCGCGAGCGGGGGATCAATGGCCGCTGAACCCGGGGCGGGCGCGTTCGCTGCTGGCAGCCAACGGCTGGTCGGTCAAGCCCGGAGGCACAGACACCTGCATTAACCCCGGTCGGGCGAAGGGCCATTGCGGGCCCGGCATTCCCCTGGGCGCGAAGCTGAACTTGAACCTTATTTACGTCGCCGGGCTCGACTGGATGGAGTCTCAGGTCAAGGAGCTTGCCTCGAACGCCGCTGAGGTCGGCATCCATCTGACGGTAACGGCGGAGCCGTTGAGCAGCGTGTTCACCGCGACTACCTGCTATCCGCACAAGCCCTGCACCTGGCAGCTTGCGGATTGGGGGTCGTGGACATACGCGCCGGACTTCCTGCCCACTGGTGAGCAACTCTTCGCCAGCACAGCCGTCAACAATTTTGGCGGCTACCACAGCAAACACGATGATCAGCTGATCCTGGCCACCCTGCGCGCGCGGACGCCGAACGAGCTGAGCGTGGCAATGCACAACTGGGAGGACTACCTGGCCGGTCAGCTGCCGGTGGTGTACCAGCCAGACACGCCGTCCCTGATTGAGACGATCAACAACCTGCACACTGGCCCGCAGAACAGCGCGCTCACCCTCAACCCGGAAGACTGGTACTTCCTGGGTAAGTCCTGAGGTGAGAGCCACGGTGCTGCAAGGCCGGTCACTGGCGTGACCAGTTACCTGGCCAGGCGGGTGCTGCAGGCGGTTGCCGTCATCTTCGTGGTGACGCTGATCGTGTTCGCGCTGCTCAGGCTGGCTCCCGGCGGGGCGGCCGCCGCGGTGGTCGGCACCAGCTCGGCGCACCAGCAGTTCGCGCTCCAGTACCTGACCTGGCTCGGCCGCGCCTTGCAGGGCAACCTCGGCTTCGCGCCGAAACTCAACGAGAGCGTCGGCTCAGTACTTGCCGCGAGCTTGCCCAGGACCCTCGCGCTGACCGTGACCGCCACAGTGATCGCGCTGGCGGTGGCCATCCCGGTCGGGCTGATCCAGGCAGTTCGCCGGAACACCAGCACTGATCACCTGCTGCGCGGCCTGACCTTGCTGTTCTACGGAATGCCGTCGTTCGTGCTCGGCCCGTTGCTCGTCATGTTCTTCGCCGATCGGTGGCACCGGTTCGGGGCGGAAGGCCCGCAAGCTGCCGGCTTCCTCGCAATCATCACCGACGTCCGCGACCTCACGCTGCCGGTGCTGACCCTCGCCCTGGTGACAATCGCGATCTTCGCTCGGTATATGCGCTCGTCCGCTGCGGACAGCCTGGCCGAGGACTACGTCGAGGCGGCCCGGGCCCGGGGGGCCAGCCAGCGCCGCGTGCTGACCCGGCACGTGCTCCGGAACTCGCTCGTTCCCGTGGTCACGCTGATAGGCCTCAGCTTCCCGCAGATCGTGGGCGGCGCGGTGGTCGTGGAGAACGTATTCAACATCCACGGCGTGGGCTGGCAGGTGTGGCAGGCCGCCGCCGGCCGGGACTTCCCGGTCACGCTCGGGTTCACCCTGGTCATCGCCGTGGCTGCGGTGGTTGGCTCGCTGCTGGCCGATGTCTGTTATGCGCTGCTCGATCCGAGAGTCAGGCATCAGCAGGCATGACAGTGACCCCGGCAAATCACAGTGACCCGGATATGGCCCTGGACCGGATATGACCGTGAACCGAGCGGCGCCCGTCCCCGAGCCGGCCAGCGCCAGCGCCACGCCACCCGAGGCCGCTGCGGGCCAGGCCGTGCCGGTACGCGGCAGCCGCGGCCGTCATGCCGGGCCCGCGATAGCCGTCCAGCCCGGCGTTGTCATGGCGCGCGCCGTCGGGCCAGGAAGGTGGCGCGCCGCACTAGCTGTGGTCCGCGCGAACCCGCTGGCGTCGGCCGGCCTCGCGATTGTCATCGCAGTAGCGGCATTCTGCTTCCTTGGCCCGCTGGTCTACCACTCCAACCAGACCAGAGTCCTGCTCGCGCTGGGTAACCTGTCGCCGCGGCCAGGGCATCCGCTCGGCACTGACGCCGATGGCCTGGACGAACTCGGCCAGGTCATGGCCGGCGGCCAGGTCTCGCTGGAGCTGGGGCTGGCGGCCGGTGTCCTGGCGGCCGTGCTGGGCTCGCTGTGGGGCGCAGTGGCCGGGTACGCCGGCGGCGTGCTGGACGCGGTCATGATGCGGATCGTGGACGCGGCGATCGCCATCCCGGCGGTGGTCCTGTTGCTGCTGCTCATTTCTATCTACACGCCGTCGACGCCGATCCTGGTGCTGGTAATCGCCGGCACCGCGTGGCTGAGCACCGCGCGCCTGGTCCGGGCCGAGGCGCTGACCTTGCGGACGCGGGAGTACGTGCAGTCAGTCCGGGTGATGGGCGGCAGCGGCATTCGGGTCGTGCTGCGGCACATTGCCCCGAACGCGCTGGGCACCATCGCGGTCAACGTTACCTTCCAAGTCGCGAACGCGATCTTGCTGCTGGCCACCCTGAGTTACCTGGGGCTCGGCGTGCAGTTCCCGTCTGTGGACTGGGGCGAGATGATCGCGAACGCCAATTCCTACAGCGCCGCGGTAAACGGCTACTGGTGGCAGATCCTCGCGCCTGGCGTCGCGATCATCCTGGTCATCGTCGGGTTCACGATGCTCGGCGATGGCCTGGGCGACTGGTTCTCCGCAGATGGCTAGCCAACCGCAGGCGGGCCCGGTGCTCGAGATCAGCGGCCTGCATACCGAGATCCGCCGCAAGCACCTGACGGTGCGGGCAGTCAACGGCGTCAGCCTGACGGTCCGGGCCGGCGAGTGCGTCGGGCTGGTGGGAGAGTCGGGCTGCGGGAAGACCATGACCGCACGGTCGATCATGCGGTTGCTCCCGCCCGGCGGCGCTATCACCGCCGGGTCCATCGTGCTGGCGGGCACCGACCTCGCCAACCTCGGTGAGCAATCCATGCAGCAGGTTCGCGGCAACGAGATCGGGATGGTGTTCCAGGATCCGTCGTCCTGCCTCGATCCGACGATGGCAATCGGCCGGCAGATCGCTGAGTCCGTGATCGTGCACAAGGGCGCGGACCGCAAGGCCGCCGCTGACCGCGCCGTCGAGATGCTCGGCCTGGTCAGGATGCCCGACCCAGAACGCGTGGCGGCGCAGTATGCGCACGAGCTGTCCGGGGGCATGCGCCAGCGCGCGATGATCGCGGCCGCGCTCGCCTGCGACCCGAAGCTGCTGATCGCCGACGAGCCGACGACCGCCCTGGACGTGACGATCCAGCGCGACATCCTGGATCTGATCGGCGAGCTGCGCGTCCAGCTCGGCATGGCCGTCATCCTGGTCACCCACGACCTGGGGGTGATCGCGGGCCGGACCGAGCAGGTAGCGATCATGTACGGCGGCCGGATCGTCGAGCAGGCCGCCACCAGCAGCGTGCTCGCGGGTCCGCGGCATCCGTATACCGAGGCGCTGTTCGAAGCGCTGCCGGAGCTCGCCAGCGAGTCCGGCCGCTTGCTGTACAGCATTCCCGGCCGGCCGCCGGACCTCACCGAGGACACCGTCGGGTGCAGCTTCGCCCCGCGCTGCCGCCAGGTCAACGACTGGTGCTTGAGCCATGAGCCGGTGCTGGACGGGGACCACCCCGGTCACACCTACGCCTGTTTCTTCCCGGTCGGCGCCGTCGGCGGCGCCGGGACCGGGCCGGGCAGCCAGCGCCGGGCCTGGACCGAGCGCCGCGACCCTGACTGGCGCCGTGCGGCGGCGCTGGCGGCAGGTGGCCAGTCAGCAGCGCCGCTGCTTCGGGTTGCCGGGCTGGAAAAGGACTACCCCGTGTACCGGGGGCTACTGCGCCGCCCGGCCGGAGCAGTCAGCGCGGTGGCCGGCGTCGCCTTCGACCTGGCGGCTGGCCAGACCTTCGGCCTGGTCGGGGAGTCCGGTTGCGGTAAGACCACCATCGCCCGCCTGCTGGTCGGGCTGGAGCACGCCGGCGCAGGCTCCATCATGTTTCGCGGGACCGAGCTGGTCGGCCTCTCGCCGCGACAGCGACGCGGCAACGGATCCGGCATTCAGCTGATGTTCCAGGACGCGTTCGCGTCGCTGGATCCCAGGATGCGGGTGCGGTCCATGCTGGCCGAGCCGCTGGTGATCCAGAAGGCCGGACGGCGCCGGACGCACCGCCGCCAGGTAGCGAGGATTCTGGACGAGGTGGGATTGCCCGCCGCGGTCGCTGACCGGTTCCCGCGGGAGTTCTCTGGCGGCCAGCGCCAGCGACTCGCGCTCGCCCGCGCCCTGATCCAGCGGCCCTCGGTGATCGTGGCCGACGAGCCGGTATCCGCGCTGGACGTTTCGGTGCAAGCGCAAATCCTCAACCTGATGCGAAAGCTGCAGCGCCAGTACGGACTCAGCTACCTGTTCATCTCCCATGACCTGTCGGTCGTCAGGTATATGGCCGACACCATCGGGGTGATGTACCTAGGCAAGCTCGTCGAGGTGGGATCGGCCGAGGACATTTGCACGGCACCTGGCCACCCCTACACCCGCGCACTCATCGACGCGGTGCCCGTCATCACCGGCGCTCAGCCCGCCAAGCACGGCGGGTCTGGCCGGCCGGACGGCGCCGGACAGCCACCGGGCTCGCCGCAGGCCGGAACAGGCAGCTGGCAGCCGCCTACTCCCGCCCAGCCGCCGTCAGGCTGCCGGTTCCGGACCAGGTGCCCGCTGGCGCAGGACATCTGTGCCGAGCAGGAGCCGCCGCTCCGGCCTCATCTGGTCTCCGGTCAGCTGGTCGCTTGCCACTTCCCGCTGGTCCCGGCCCCCCAGGATCGGGTCAATGGGCGGGCAGATCTGAGTACCGGGGCGTAGCGGGCGTAATGGCAATCCGTGCTGCTTACTGTCATAGATCGGTTTTATAGTGCCTTGCAATATGCCCGGCTGGTCAAGCCACCGCGCTGGGGCGGTTAATGTCGTTCTGAGTTGCTGCTGCCTCCCTTCTTGGGTCCGTTATTGCCAGTAGCCTTCATGTGTCCGAGGTGAGCAGGAAGGAGCCGTTGGATGGCGCGCGCTGGTCCGGACGCGGGGTATCTGTGATGAGTACCGGCATGTCAGTTCCGCGGCCCCGGCTGTCCGGCGTTGACCTTTCTGACTCAGCGCTATTGGCCGTGTCGCTGCGCGAGGCCCCGATCGGATTTGCCTTCATCGGCCTGGACCTGCGCATTGGCCGCGCCAACCAGGCAATGGCCAGGCTAGCCGGACGTGACCGTGCCGATCCGGTGGGCAGCACGCCTGCCAAGGCGTGGCCGGCCGACCTGGCAGCTACCGCTGAGGCGGCGGTGCGCCGGGTGTCGGCAGGTGAGCACCCGGTGCCGCAGACTGAGCACCGCTGGCCCGTCGTGCCTGGCCAGGGCCGCAGCCAGGACGAGGCGGCCGCTGGCGCGCTGTTCGCGAACTGGAGCTTGTCCTGGTTCCCGTCCGCCGATGGAGACGTCACCGGCGTCGCGCTGCTTGCCGTCGACATGACCCCGCAGCAGCAGGCCGCCGAGGCATTGCGGCGCAGCGAGGAACGGTACCGGTCGCTCGTGCAGGCGGGCGCGCAGGTGGTGTGGGTTACCAAGCCCGACGGCGAGGTGACCGAGGATTCGCCCGAATGGCGCGGGATCACCGGCCAGACGGCCGAGGAATACCTGAGTAAGGGCTGGCTTGAGGCGATCCATACCGACGACCGGGAGCGGGTTGCGGCGGCCTGGCAGGACTGCCTGCGCTCGGGCAAGATATTCGACAGCCGCTACCGGGTTCGCACCCGCACCGGGTCCTACCGGCATTACGACGTCCGCGCCGTGCCGATCGAGCGGGACGGCAAGATCATCGAATGGATGGGTGCCAGCACGGATGTGACGGCGCAGCGCGAGGCCGAGGAAATGCGAGGCCGGCTGACCGAGCAGCTGTCGGCCGCGGCCTTGCGCACCGCCAGGCTCCAGCAGGCCACCTCGATGCTGGCCGAGGCGCTCACCGTCGAGCAGGTGGTCCAGGTGATCACCGAAGTGGGCAGGTCAGCTATCGGTGCCGAGCGGTCGGCGGTCGCGATCCTGGACACCGAACGGCTTCGGCTGCACACCATCAACCCGGCTGGCCTGCCGAATAGCCCAGGCGGCCCGGCAGAAGATATGCCACTGGGGGCGCCCAGCGTAATGACCGCGGCCATCCAGTCGCGCAGGCCGCTGCTACTGGAGAGCCCGGCCGCGCTGCGCAAGTACTTCGAAGGCGAGATCGACCTCACCGAGTTCCTGGCCAACAGCGATGAGAAGGCCTGGGTTGGCATGCCGCTGCTCTCATCGGGCGCATCGCTTGGTGCGCTCCGGTTCTCCTTTACCCGGCCCCGGCAGATCACCGAGGAAGAGCGCGTCTTCCTGGAGGCGCTGGCTGGCCAGTGTGCGCTGGCGCTGGAGCGGGCGACGCTCTACGAGCGGGAGCACAAGACTGCCGAGACGCTTCAGCGCAGCTTGTTGCCGGACAGCCTGCCGACGGTTCCTGGCGTGATCCTGGCGGCCAAGTGCTTGCCAGTGACCAGGAATATGGAGATCGGCGGGGACTGGTACGACGCGTTCCGGCTGCCCGATGGCAGGCTGGCGGTGGCGGCCGGTGACGTGATGGGCAAAGGGCTGACGGCTGCAGCCGGCATGGGCCGGGTGCGCAACGCCTTGCGCGCACTGGCGCTGACCGACCCCCGGCCGGCCGCGGTGCTGGCCGGCCTGGACCGGCTGTTCCTCGCCACTGAGCTTGAGGAGCAGGTCACCACCGTCGCGTACCTAGTGATGGACCCCTTGACCGGCGAGGGCGTAGCCGGGAACGCCGGCCACCTGCCGCCCCTCTTGCTGTCACCGGACGGCCAGCCGCGGCTGGAACCGGCGGAGGCGGGTACTCCCCTGGGGTGGGCCAGCCCGCGCCAGCAATACCCGTTCAGGCTAGCTGCGGGCAACACCGTGGTGCTGTATTCCGATGGACTTGTGGAGAACCGCAAACGCGGTCTCGATACTGGCCTCAATGAGCTGGTTGCGGTGGCGGCGGAGGCTCCGGCCTCGGTAGTCCAGGATCCAGCCCAGCTGCTGAGTTATCTGGTGGACAGGATGCTGGCCGGATATGAGCAGGATGACGACGTAACAGTGCTGGTCATGCACGTGCCCGCCGAGGCTGCGGACGGGCCAGGCATTCGCTGGCGGGCCGGGTTGGCGAGAAAGGGGAGGGTATGAGGAATGCGGGTACCATTCCCGAGGTTGTGCTCTCAGCCCTGCCTGGCCAGGACGGGAGCGTGGGCTCAGCGGCACTGGGTTCAGGAGCACTGAGTTCACGGGTGCCGCGTTCGGCGGTACGACCTACACCAGCACTGCACCTAAGGTGGTGGACGGGAGAGAACCTCATGCAGGGCTTGCTCTCCCGCGGCAGATTCCTGGCTTCTGGCACGGTCCTGGGAGCGGGATTCGCGCGGTAGAGTCCGATGCTCACCATGAGGTATGCCGGAGGGTGGCTGTGTCGCCTGCTAGTTCGAACGGCCGGGCGCCGGGCGCGGCGTGGCGGTTCGCCATCCAGCTAGGAAAGGGGTGACCGCGGTGGCAAGCGCTGCAAGCTCAGCGGCGCGGCGGCAGTCTCGGCCGTCTGCGCAAGGCGCACGCGTACCGCAGCAGGCCCGCGGCGGTTCGGCCGGCAGCAATGCTGCCGAGAGCAGGAACCAGCCCGCAAACCAGCCTGTTGCCCTGGTGCCGGACAGCGTCGGCAAGGACACTAGCGCCAAGAGCAGGAACGGCAAGGTCAACAGCAAGGACGCGCCAGCGGCCAGGCGGCCCGCTGGCGGGCGGAGCCGCACGTCGTCGAAGTCCGCGGCCGCCGGCGCAGTCAACGGTCACGCACCAGACGGTGGCGCGAAGAGCGGCGGCGCAAAGGGCAGTGGCGCGAAAGGCAGTGACGCGAAAGGCAATGACGCGCACCGCAGCGGTCCTGAAGTCGGCAGTCCAGAAGGCAGGGACTCCGCAGATACTCAGAGTGGTCGGGCCGCCGGTGGTCGCGGCCGCAGCGCAGCAGGCGCGTCCGGGTCGGCGCGCGCCAAGGTCAAGCAGGGAAAGCAGGGAGCGGGTGAGCTGCCGGGTGGTAGGGGAGATCATCGTGACAACGGGAGCGTCGAGGTGACAGCCGACGCCGGACTGGCGGCTGAGGCCGGGATTGACCAGGACCCAGACCTCGTCGAGGAAACGGCCCTGGAGGCTGACCCGGACTTGACCGATGTAGCGGCGCTGGAAGCCGATCCGGATCTGGCCGACGTCGGGTTCATCGACGTTGAGGCAGAGCTGCAGGAGCTCGAGGTCCTCGAGACTGACTCCGATGAAGACGCCGAAGATGAGCTGGACGCTGCCGGCCCGGCCGATGCCGTGGAGACGGACGAGGTCGTCGCGGATCTCACCGTCACCGCAGCGGCTGTCATCGTGGTGGCGGCAGACGGCAGCGAGGCCGCTGTCCCCGCCGGTACCGAGGAAGCCGAGGATGAGGCCTTCGTCTACGGCGACGACGACGAGGACTTGCCGGCCGCCCAGGTGGCCGTGGCGGGCGCCACGTCAGATCCGGTCAAGGACTATCTCAAGCAGATCGGCAAGGTCCCGCTGCTCAATGCCGAGCAGGAGGTCGAGCTGGCCAAGCGAATCGAGGCGGGCCTGTTCGCTGAGGAGAAGCTGGCCGACAACCGCGAGTCGCTGCGGCCGGAGGGCCGGCTGGACCTGGAATGGATCGCGGACGACGGCCGGCGGGCCAAGAATCACCTGCTGGAGGCCAACCTGCGGCTGGTCGTCTCGCTGGCCAAGCGATACACCGGTCGCGGCATGCTCTTCCTGGACCTGATCCAGGAAGGCAACCTTGGCCTGATCCGCGCCGTCGAGAAGTTCGACTACACCAAGGGCTACAAGTTCTCCACCTACGCGACCTGGTGGATCCGGCAGGCCATCACACGCGCGATGGCCGACCAGGCCCGGACCATCCGGATCCCCGTGCACATGGTCGAGGTGATCAACAAGCTCGCCAGGGTGCAGCGCCAGATGCTTCAGGACCTGGGCCGCGAGCCCACTCCGGAGGAGCTGGCCGCCGAGCTCGACATGACCCCTGAGAAGGTCATCGAGGTGCAGAAGTACGGCCGTGAGCCAATCTCGCTGCACACGCCGCTCGGCGAGGACGGGGACAGCGAGTTCGGCGACCTGATCGAGGACTCCGAGGCGATTCAGCCCGGCGAGGCGGTCAGCTTCACCCTGCTCCAGGAGCAG
Organism: uncultured Actinomycetota bacterium; assembly: GCA_963787665.1. Lineage (GTDB taxonomy): Bacteria > Actinomycetota > Actinomycetes > Streptosporangiales > Streptosporangiaceae > JAJYUU01. The sequence goes on along the minus strand of CAWBDZ010000007.1, from coordinate 1,128,141 downwards.
CTGCACTCCGTGCTTGACACGCTGTCAGAGCGCGAGGCGGGCGTGGTCTCGATGCGGTTCGGGCTGACTGACGGGCAGCCCAAGACGCTGGACGAGATCGGCAAGGTCTACGGCGTGACCCGGGAGCGGATCCGCCAGATCGAATCCAAGACCATGTCGAAGCTGCGGCACCCATCACGGTCCCAGGTGCTGCGGGACTATCTCGACTAGAACGGCGAGAAAGAAAGTCAGGACCCGGCCAGCTCGAGCTGGCCGGGGCATGACGCCAGAACAGCTCCTTCTCGCGGGGCCCGACGCTAAATCAGCCCCCGGCCTGCTGGCCGGGGGCTGATTCGTTGTCTAGGTTGGTAGGGCTCAGGAGGCGTTGTCGCCTGGCTTGATCGAGAGTCGGCCGGTCTCGTCCTGAATCTCGATGGCGATCTTGGCAAGCGCGTCGGCGTGCTTGCGATTGTGATGTGCGCAGAACAGCAACTCGCCCGACCCTGGCAGCAGCACACGTACGTATGCTGGCGCGCCACATCGGTCACACAAGTCAAGGGCGTTTAGCGGCCTTGTGGGGGCTATCGCTCCGGTCATGTCGCCTCCTCGCCTCGAGGACTGTACCGGACCCCTACCCACCGCGTCCCGCCGCTGAGCCGAAGTCTGGCCATCACCTGCGGTGCCTAACTACCGCCGGCCAGTCCGTTTAACCTGTGATCTCCTACGCATCACAACACTCAGGTAGGTCCTTTGTCATCCCCTCCGGGCTCCGGATATGCCAAGGGCGAACATCCGGCTATGCCCGGCCCGGGCGGGCAGTAGCGGTATGAGGCATATTAGCGATATCTGGCTAAAGCGCCGAATGTCATCCGGCGTGGTGGCGCGAGGCTCGGGCTGCGGAAGGCTAGTCTGCCTTCAGGCCCTCCTAGCTGGCGCTGCGGGTTCCAGCTGGCAATTCCTCCCAGCTGCCAAGTCCCGGCCGGCCTCGGCTGGGCTGCCAGTTGTCCACGCCTGACCAGGAGAGCCGCAGTGACCGCCGTCGTGAGTACAAAAACCGCGAGCACCGGACCGGCCGGTACGGGGCACTCGCACGTGCCGGGGGCAGCAGACGGCTACACGGCTCGCCACCTGACGGTGCTCGAGGGCCTCGATGCCGTTCGGAAGCGTCCCGGCATGTACATCGGCTCGACAGACACCAGGGGCATGGCGCAGTGCCTGGGCGAGATTTTCGACAATTCGGTCGATGAGGCGCTGGCCGGTGCGTGCACGCACATAGAGGTGCAACTGCATGCTGACGGCTCGGCCGAGGTAACCGACGATGGCCGCGGCATTCCGGTCGATGTCGAGCCGAAGACGGGCCTGTCCGGTGTGGAGCTGGTCATGACCCGGCTGCATGCGGGCGGGAAGTTCGGCGGTGGCTCGTACACCGCCTCCGGCGGCTTGCACGGCGTCGGCGCCTCGGTCGTGAACGCGCTGTCCGCAAGGCTCGACGTCTGGGTGCAGAAGGGCGGCTTTGAGTGGGTCGCTAGCTTCCGTCGCGGTGTGCCCGGACAGTTTGCTGCAGACGGGCCGGATGCGGCCTTCACACCCGGTACAGGGCTCCGGAAGGGCCGCAAGGTGGCCAAGACGGCTGGTGGTACCACGATCAGGTTCTGGCCCGACCGGCAGATCTTCGTTCCGGGCGCCGCCTGGAGTTTCGTCTGGCTTGCCCAGCAGGCCAGGCAGACCGCCTACCTGGTGCCCGGGCTGGCCATCAAGGTCAGCGACGACCGCGAGGAGCGTCCGGACGCAGACCGCGACCATGGCGTCGAGGCACCGCGGCTGGCGGAGTTCAGGTTCGCGGGCGGGATCAGCGAGTTCTGCGCGCACCTGTCCGCGGGAGAGCCGGTGACCGACGTTGTCCGGATCACTGGCTCCGGGAATTTCACTGAGACGGTGCCGGTGCTCGACGACGCAGGCCACTTGACCCCGACCGAGGTCGAGCGGCAGCTGGATGTGGATATCGCATTGCGCTGGGATACCGGCTACGACTCCACCCTCCGGTCGTTCGTGAACGTCATCGCGACGGCCAAGGGCGGCACCCACGTCACTGGCTTCGAGCGCGCCATCGTCCGGACCATGAATGATCAGCTGAAGGCGGCCAGGCTGCTGAAGGCCGGCGAGGAGCCGGTCATCAAGGAGGATGTGCTCGAAGGCCTGACCGCGGTCATCTCCGTCCGGCTGCCTGAGCCCCAGTTCGAGGGCCAGACCAAAGAAGTGCTCGGCACGCCGGCGGCCACGAAGATCGTCACCCAGGTTGTCTCGACTGAGCTCAGGAATTTCCTCGAGGGCCGGGTGCGGGGCAGCAAGCAGCAGGCCAGGGCGGTCCTGGACAAGGTCATATCGGCCGCGAAGACCCGGATCGCGGCACGCGAGCACCGGGAGAACCAGCGGCGCAAATCAGCGCTGGCCAGTTCGGCGCTGCCAGCCAAGCTAGTCGACTGCCGGTCGGCCGACGACCGCAGCGAACTATTCATCGTCGAGGGCGATTCCGCCCTCGGCACCGCCAAGAACGCCAGGAACTCTGAGTTCCAGGCGCTGCTGCCGATCCGCGGCAAGATCCTCAACGTGCAGAAGGCCTCGCTGGCCGACATGCTGAAAAACGCCGAGTGCGCGGCCATCATCCAAGTGCTGGGGGCCGGCTGGGTAACGCCTTCGACCTGGACTCCGCTCGGTACCAGCGGGTCATCTTCATGGCGGACGCGGACGTTGACGGAGCCCACATCCGCACCCTTCTGCTGACCCTGTTCCACCGGTACATGCGCCCGATGGTGGAAGCCGGCCGGGTGTTCGCCGCAGTCCCTCCGCTGCACCGGATCGAGCTAACCAACCCGCGCAAGGGCCAGCAGAAGTACATCTACACCTATAGCGACGCTGAGTTGCACCGCACGCTGCTGGAGCTGGAACGAAAGGGACAGCGCTTCAAGGAGCCGCCGCAGCGCTACAAAGGCCTGGGCGAGATGGACGCCCGACAGCTTGCCGAGACCACCATGGACCCTCGTCACCGGGTGCTGCGCCGGATCCGGATCGAGGACACCGAGGCGGCCAGGGAAATGTTCGACCTGCTGATGGGCAGCGAGGTCGCACCCCGGCGTGACTTCATCGTCGCAGGCGCGGCCGAACTCGACCCGTCCCGCATCGACGTCTGATTCTGCGCCTGGTCCGGCCCAGGCGGCACCCGCTGACGGCTGCCGCCTGGCCGAGATCGCCTGCTTACGACGCGCTTGAGCTGCCCGAACTGGGGCTACTCGAGCTGCTCCGACCACTGCCCATGTGCGTGCAGTGGTGCGTGCCCGCCGATCCTGGCGTCATCCGCTGCGCCGAGCCAGATCCTGTCAAGCTCGACCTGGCCGACGGTGACGCCGACGCCGACGTGGACGAGTGCGACGATGTCGTCGACGCATGCGTCGTGGACGTACTCGCCGGGCCCGTTGACGCCACCGCCACGCCGGTCGCCCCGGCACCCAGCCCGCCGGCGATAACGCCGGTGATGATGAGCCGCCGGACACGGCCGCCAGTCATGGAAACCATCAGGCTCCTCCCTTCTCAACGGCCGTCGCTGAGCGCGACTAGCTCGTCTGGGGTACAGCCTGTGCGGCCCGGCTACCGGCGAACCCAGACCGTGCTCTCAGCACGCTCTGAGATGCCACCCCTAGCGCTTCACATCGAAGCGGTACTGCGGGGTGTTCGGCGTCCACAACGTCGCTGCGATGTTCTTCCCCGACGGGGTGTAAACCGCATAGTCGTCGACGATCGCCTCCAGTTGATGCGTGCCGAGCCAGGCGCGCTTGCCGAACCAGATTCGCACCGGTATCCGGAGCACACGGTCGTGCTTGATCGTGAAGCCGGCCCGCGGGCCCAGGGTCCAGCCACCGGTCGGGTCGACGCTGATCGCCTTCCGCCAGCGTTTGGCTACCGGGTCATACCAGCGCAGCGTCACCCCCCGGTTTTCCGAATGCGCGGACGCCGTGTTGCCAGGCGTGAACATGCCTATGTAGAACTGCACCCAGACCAGGTCGTGCGAGGTCTGCCTGGTGTCAAAGGTGAACTTCAACGCGCGGCCGCGCCGGTACACCGTGGCCGGCATGTGCCGGACCCAGGTGTACATCTTGCCGACCACCTTGGGACTCTGGCTGGCGGTGCCCGCATGCGCTGACGTCGCGCTGGTCAGCACCGCCACGGCCAGCAGCGCGGCTGCTCCGGCGGCAACGGACCTCCGGGTGAAACGACCTTTAACAGCGATCGAGGACGCGACCATAGCTCTGTTGCCCAACCTTGAGACGGATCTGATGCACGAAGGATAGGACGATTTGCCATATGGCGGAATACGCCACAGCGGGCAAATCGGCACCTGCTCAGGACGGCGCGGCAGTGCCGCCGATGCCAGCCAGCGGGTGACTCACCCGTTCGCCTGAGCCGTCGCGCCGCCCAACCGGCGGCGGCAAGTCGACCGGGGTGCCCGCCTCGGTCGCGCCGCGAGCCGGACCCGGCCCCGCCCAGGCCAGTACGAGCACATCCTCGCCCTTCAGGAACCGGTGGCAGCGCACGCCGCCGGTGGCCCTGCCCTTCGGCGGGAACTCGGCGAACGGCGTGACCTTGACCGTTGCCGCGCTCGTCCCCGGCAACGCGTCGGCCGCGCCTGCCACGGTCACAACGACCGGGCCGGCGGCAGGCCCGCCTGCGGCCGCGTCCTGCACGCCCGCGGCTGGATCAACGGCGCCGAACCAGATCACCTTGGCTAGCGGCGCGAGCCGGATGCCGGTCATCCCGCCGGCTGCCCGGCCCTGCGGCCGCACCGACGAGGCGGGGAATCGCAGCAGCTGGGCGTCGCTGGTGATGAACGTCAGTTCCTGATCCTCATCGGTCAGCTGCACCGCGCCGACGACCTGGTCGCCGTCCTTGAGCGCGATTATGTCGAAGTCGGTCAGGTTCTGCGGGTAGTCCGGCGTTACCCGCTTAACCACGCCCTGCGCGGTGCCGATCGCGAGCCCGGCCCCGGCCGTGTCGGCGGCTACGATGGCCACCACCGTCTCGCCTGGCGCGGTCGATACGAACTCGGTCACCGGCGCGCCGCCCGACAGCGCGGGGGAGTGCGCGCTCGGCGGCAGTGCCGGCAGTTCCAGAACGCCGAGCCGGATCAGCCGGCCTGCAGAGGTGAGCACCGCGACCGAACCGCGTGCGGTCGATGTCACCGACGAGACGATGACGTCGTGGGCCGCACGCGGTCCCTGCGCGCCCGAGCCGACGGCAGGCCGGGAGGCGGACTGAACCCGTTCCCCCTCGGAGCCATCGAGGTCCAAGGTGCCTTGTCCGGCGGACGGACGCGCCGCCGTCCGGGCCAGCAGGCCGGCCGATGACAGCAGCACTCGGCAGGGCTCGTCGGCCACCTCCAGCGGCACCGCGGCCGTCCTGGTGGCACCGGTGCCCTCCAGCAGCACCGTGCGGCGCGGGGTAGCGAACTTGTCACTGACCGCGGCCAGCTCGGCAGACACCAGCTCGCGCAGCCGAGGGTCAGAGTCGAGGATCCCGGTCAGCTCGGCGATGTCGGCTTGCAGGGTGTCCCGTTCCCGCTCGAGCTCGAGCGTGTCGTAGCGGGTCAGGCGGCGGAGCGGGGTGTCCAGGATGTACTGCGCCTGGATCTCGGTCAGGTCGAAGACAGATATCAGCCGCTGTTTGGCCGCGGCCGCGTCATCGCTGGTCCGGATCACCTGGATGACCTCATCGATATTGAGCAGCGCGATGATCAGCCCGTCCACCAGGTGCAGCCGGTCGGTGCGCTTGGCCAGCCGGAACGCGGTGCGGCGGCGGACGACGTCGATCCGGTGGTCGACATAGATCTGCAGCAGGTCGCGCAGGCCCAGCACGCGGGGCTGGCCGTCCACCAGCGCCACGTTGTTGATGCCGAACGTCTCCTCCATCGGGGTCAGCCGGTACAGCTCGTCCAGAACCGCCTCCGGCACGAAGCCAGACCGGATCTCGATCACCAGGCGCAGCCCGTGCCGCATGTCGCTGAGGTCGTTGTACTCGGCCACGCCGTTGAGCTTCCTGGTCTGAACCAGGTCCTGGATGCGGAGTCTGACCCGCTCCGGGCCGACGCCGTACGGCAGTTCGGTGACGACGATCCCCATCCGCCGCGGCGTGACCTTCTCGATCCTGGCGGTCGCCCTGGTGCGGAACGTGCCGCGGCCGGTCTCGTAGGCCTCCCGGATCCCGTCCAGGCCGACTATCTTGCCGCCGGTCGGCAGGTCGGGGCCGGGCACGAATCGCATCAGCGTCTCAAGATCCGCGTCCGGATTCGCAATCAGGTGCCGGGCAGCCGCGACCACCTCGCCGAGGTTGTGCGGGGCCATGTTGGTGGCCATCCCGACCGCGATCCCCGCCGCGCCGTTGACCAGCAGGTTCGGGAACGCGGCTGGGAGCACGTCCGGCTGGTCCAGGGTACCGTCGTAGTTCGGCACGAAGTCGACGGTGTCCTCGTCGAGCGAGTCCGTCAGCTCCAGTGCTGCCTCGGCGAGCCTGGCCTCGGTGTAGCGGTAGGCGGCCGGCCCATCGTCCGGTGAGCCGAAATTGCCGTGCCCGTCGATCAGCGGCAGCCGCATCGCCCACGGCTGGTGCATCCGCACCAGCGCGTCGTAGATCGCGCCGTCGCCATGCGGATGCAGCCGTCCCATCACCGCGCCGACCACCTGGGCACTCTTGACGTGCGGCCGGTCGGGCCGCAGGCCCATGTCGCTCATCTGGTACAGGATGCGGCGCTGGACGGGCTTCAGCCCGTCCCGGGCGTCCGGCAGGGCGCGCTGGTAGATCACCGAGTAGGCGTACTCGAGGTAACTGGCGCGCATTTCCTCGGTGACGTCGATATCGACGATGTTCTCCTCGAACTCCGCGTCGTCGATGTCGCCGTTGTCGGCCGGGCCGCCAGCGCCGCGGCCACTGCCACGGCCGCTGCGGCCGCCGCGGCCGCCGGGACCGGAAGGGGTTGTCGTAGAGCGTCTGGCCATGACGTCATTGTGCCGCCCCGGCGGGCTAGTTGCGCGCGGCCAGCGGGCCGGCGCGCCGGGCGCCGCGCAGCCCGGCAAATCGGACGCGATCGGCCGGATGAGCGACCAAGATCATTCATGGGTGTGAAGGAGGTGCGCTATGGCAGTACCTACGCCGCACCCATAAGATCATCTTTCCCGGCGCGGGCCGCCGGCGGCCTCAGGTCGCGGAGAAGCCGCCGTCGACCCGGATGATCTGACCGGTTACGTAGTCGCTGGCAGGGCTGGCCAGGAAGACCGCGGCGCCGGCGAAGTCGGCAGGCAGCCCGTTGCGGCCGACCATGGTGCGAGCCGCGAGCGCGGCCGTGCGGACCGGGTCCGCGGATACCTCCGCGGTCAGCGGCGTGACCACGAATCCGGGGCACAGCGCGTTGCAGCAGACGCCGCTGGCCGCCCACGCCTCAGACTGAGACCGGGTCAAGGACGCGACGCCGCCCTTCGCCGCACCGTACCCGCCGCTATTGCCGAAAGCACGATCGGCTTGCTGTGAGGTGACGTTGATGATGCGCCCCCAGCCGCGCGCGGCCATCGCCGGCCCGAACTCCTGGCCGAGCAGGAACGGCGCGGTCAGGTTGACGGCCATAAGCTCGTCCCATTGCTCGACCGCCAGCTCCGCCATCGGCGGCCGCAGGTTCAGGCCTGCGCAGTTCACCAGGATGTCCGGCGGGCCGAACGCCTCGCGCGCCTCGCTGGCGGCCCGGCCCACCGCCGCCCGATCGCGCAGGTCCGCGCCTACGCTGGCGGCGCGGCAGCCGGCCTTCGCGAGTTCCGCGGCAGCCCCGGCCAGGTTGCCTGGGTCACGGGCGACGATAACGACGGACGCCCCGGCCTGGCCGAGCGCCAGCGCGATCGCCCGGCCGATGCCCGAACTGCCGCCGGTGATCACGGCCACCCGTTCGCCGAGCGAGAAGAGCTGGTCGAGGTAGTCGGTCATGTCCTTACAGTCTGTTCGGGAAGGGAACGGGTTCGTGTCGCAGATGCGGTCGTCAGCTGGGCTCATCGAGGTCGGGGGCACAAGGCTATTCGTCGATGACCGCGGCGACGCCGATGCCCCGCCGCTGCTATTCATCCACGGTGGCCCCGGCCAGGGGTGCTACGACTTCATGCGGTCGGCCGGAGACACGCTGGCTGGTCAGGTCCGGGTCGTCGGCGTGGATCAGCGCGGCACCTTGCGTTCCGATCCGCTACCCGCCGCGCCGCCGCTCACCGTCGAACTGCTGATCGCCGACTTCGAGGAACTGCGGACTGTGCTGGGCATCAGCAGCTGGGCCGTGCTCGGGCACTCGGCCGGCGGTCATTACGCGCTGCGGTATGCCGCGAGCCATCCGGAGTCGGTCAGCGCAGCGATCTTCGACTGCCCGTGCTGGGACGCCGATCTCACCGAGCGGCACCGGCTGCCCGAGATAGCCAGGCGGCTGGCGGAGCTAGGCCAGCTCGCCGATGCTGAGCGGTGCCGCGAGCTGGCGGCCAAGCCTGGCCGGCTGACCGTCGCGGACGGCACCAGGGCCGCCGCGCAGGCACTCGGCCCGCACTTCATGGAGTTGCTCTTCCACGACCCGGAGGGTGCCGCTGGCTTCGGTGAGCTGCTTGCGGACTCCGGGTTGAGCGAGGAGGAGTGGCAGCGCGGCAATTCGCACCGGCCGCTGTCGGCGGCCTTGTACGAGCCGCTGCTGCCGCTGCTGGCCGATGTAGCGTGCCCGGCCATGCTGATCCGTGGACGCGATGACCTGACAGCGACCCCGCAGATGGTGAACGCGTTCACCGACTTGCTGCCAGCCGGACAGATGCGGGTGTTCGAGCAGTCTGGCCACTTCCCCTACCTCGAGGAACCCGCCGGCTACTGCCGCACAGTGGCCGAGTTCGTCGTGACTCACAGTGGCTAACGGTGCTTTAACGCACCAGTGTGATCAGTTACGATTAACAAATTCGCATGCCGAGATATCCGTATACGTCAATGGTCGGGAATTCTGCACCGGGCTGTTCGCTCGCAGACGGCATAGTTCCCACGGGAGCGCGGGATTGCGTCATGCATCTGCGGTGGTGGCCGGTGGTCTTCATGGCCTTGCTGGTGCTGTTGGCCTTTCCGGCGATCTCCTACGCGAGCGTGGGAGTCGGCATTCAGGCTGGCCCCGTACGGCTGGCCGGAGCCGCGCATCCCGGTGGCAGCTATGCGCTTCCAGCCGTATACGTAGTCAATACCGGGTCGCAGTCAGAATCAGTCACGATCAGAATCGCCCGCATTTCGCCCGGCACTGGCCGCACGGTTCCGGCGGCCTGGATCAGCGCCTCAGGGCCAGTTACCTTGTCGGCCAGCCAGTCAGCGAGCATTCCCTTGCGGCTGACCGTGCCTGCCAGCGCTCGGCCGGGCCCCTATTTCAGCGATGTAGTCGTACACGGCTCGGCCGGGATCTCCGTAGGCAGCGCGAACCTTGCCGTCGCGGCCGCCACGAAACTGGAGTTCCGGGTGGTCCCCGGCGTTGTCTCCGGGTCGTGGTTGGGGTTGCCCGGCTGGCTGCTGCTCGCGGTCGCCGGGCTGGCTGGACTGGCAATCGTCGTGGCCATCATCGCCATCATCCGGAAATCTGGCGTCCGAATCCGGATCGAGCGGACTCCGGCAGGCACAGGATGACCCGGCGTCCCGGACTCGCCGCGAAAAGCGAGACCGCGAAAAGCGAGACCGCGAGAGGCGAGACCGCGAAAGGCGAGACGGCGAAAGCAGAGGCACTGTGGCGGGGATAACGCGGCTGGCGCGCTGGCTGATGGCGGGGCTGGTTGTCCTGATCGCGCTGATCGCAGTGCTGGCGGGCTGCGGCAGGACCGCCGTACCGCCCGGCGCTGGCCAGGCCGCGAGTGTGAACCTGACGCTGAACAGCGTCCCCATTGTTCGCTCGGTGACCATATCCGCGACTCAGCGAACCTTCAGCAACTGCCGATACGGGGATGCGAGCCAGAACACTGGCTCGAAGCCCGCCCAGCTCGGCTACCCCAACGGCGTGTGCTGGCTCGGCGTCATGAATCCGTTCGGGAACTTCCCCATCAAGATCACCAATACTGGTATCGCTTCTGACATCGACGTGAATGGCGCCAATGCCATCCCTGTCAATCCGGGCGGCAGCGATAACCAATGGAGCCTGTGCAACACCGGCGACGACCCGGCTGAAAACTGCACCGGCCCGCACGGTAAGCCAGGAAGGGACCAGTACCTGGTCGAGAATTTCGGCCCGAGCGGCCGGATAAACGTGGCCGGCCTGACCGACAACCCGGCCTGCGACCGCGAGTTCGCCGCCGCCGGCCAGTGCCGGGCCATGCAAGGCGCGTCCCAGACCGAAGGTGTTGAGCTAACCGGCCCGGTCTTCAGTACAGACACGTCCACCAAATGGACGGTCACGATCACCTGGACCCCCGTTCCCGGCCGGAGCTGATCCGCTGGCGGTCCGGACGCCGCAGGCCGTGGCATCGAGGCTGTCAGTTCGCATGGCCGTGCCCTGGCGATGCGGATGCGACTGCATGTGCGCGCCAGGGCACGGTTGGGATTTGTGCTTATCGGCCGACAGGTTCCAGCTCGGCAGCGGGCTCGGTGGCTGTACTGACCGGAGAGCTCCGACGCAGTCGCGGTAGCAGGAGCGCGCCACCCGCCGCGACGGCAACCGCCGCAGCGCCGACCCAGACTGCGGCCGAGAGTCCGGAGACGAATGCGGGTCCGCTGGCGTAACTGCCGTGGGCCGAGAACACCGCGCCAAGCACTGCGATCCCGAACACGCCACCCAGCTCACGGATCGCGTTGTTCGCGCCCGAGGCGATGCCCTCTTGGTCGCGGCGAACCGAACCGAGGACGACGTTGGCGATTGGCGCGATGAACAGCGACATGCCGACGCCAGCGACCACGAACGCGGGAACCATTGTCATGTAGGGCACGGTGGGACTGATGACCGCGGCCAGCCAGCCGAGGCCGATGGCCTGCAGGGCCAGTCCCGCGACCAGCAGCGGACGCCCGCCAATGCGATCCGACAGAGCGCCAGCGATCGGGGCAATCAGCACCGGCATGGCGGTCCACGGCAGAGTGCGCAGTCCGGCCTGCAGCGGCGAGTAGTGCTGAACCACCTGCAGGAACTGCGCCAGCAGGAAGATGGACCCGAACATTCCGAAGAACATGAGCAGCGAGATGACGTTGGTGACGGTGAACCCGCGACTGCGGAACAAGTGCAGCGGCAGCATGGGCTCGGCGGCGCGCAGTTCCCAGGCGATGAAGGCAGCTACCAGCAGCCCGCCGATCACCATGGGCGGAAGCACCGTCAGGCTGGTCCAGCCGTGGCCGTTACCACGGACCACCCCGAGCACGATTCCGAACAGGCCGAGGCTCGCAAGCGCGAGGCCGGGAAGGTCCAGGCGCGTCGCCGGGCCGTAGCTCTCTGTCAGCCGCCTCCAGGCAAGCGGCAAAACGACAAGGCCTATCGGCACGTTCAGCCAGAAGATCCACTGCCAGGAGGCCCCTTCCACGACAGCCCCGCCGACCAGCGGGCCGATCGCGATTGCGAGGCCGCCGATAGCGCCCCAGGCACCGAGCGCCACGCCGCGCCGCTCCGGGCGCACGGCAGCTGAGAGCAGAGTCAGCGTCAGCGGGACCAGAACGGCGGCTCCGACTCCTTGGGCTGCGCGGGCCGCGATCAGCAAGCCGATGCTGGGGGCCAGCGCGGCAGCCGCCGAGCCCAGGGTAAACAGCCCCAAGCCGGCGACAAACATTCTGCGGCGTCCGTATCGCTCGCCGAGTGTGGCGCCGGTGAGCAGCAGCACCGCGAACGTCAGGGTGTATGCGTTGACCGTCCACTGCAGCCCGGCCAGCGAGGCGTGCAAGTGAGCTCGGATCGACGGCAGCGCCGTGGTGACGACCAGATTGTCCAGCGAGGCCATGAACAGCGCCGCCGATGTGATGCCGAAGGTCCACAACGTCCGACCTCGTGAGTTCATCGTTCGATCCTCCTAAGGAAGTGATTGATCACTTACTTCATCGCCGAAAAAAAAGGGCTGGCGACCGCCCGCCGCTTACCGCGGGCACCAGCTGGTCCACCGCTCGTCTACGGCCGGCAGGTCCATCGCCGCCGCTACGTTTATCAGCATCCCCATGGCGAAAAACTCGGTCACCCGCTCGAACGGCATGCCCGTCAGCCGCTCGACCAGCAGCCAGAGAGCCCGGAACCCGGCGCGGGTAGCGATCCGGACGTCTGGGTCGTCGCACGCTGCGTACGCGTGCATTTGCAGCAGCAAAAGCGTCCGGTCATCGAGCAACTGCTCGTAGGCATCGCCCATGGCTTCGAAGGCATCCTCGCCTATCCGGTCAGCCGCCGCCGCGGTAAAGGTCTCAGCCACGCGTTGGAAGCACCGGTCGACAAGGGCCAGGAACAGCGCCTTCTTGGTCGGGAACAGCCGGAACAAGTACGGCTGGCTGATCCCGGCCCGGTGTGCGACGACTTCGGTCGAGGTACCGTCGAGGCCCTTGGCTGCGAACTCGATGAGAGCCGATTCGAGCACACTTTCGCGTCGCTCGTCCGCGGTCATTCTCAATCCTGTAGGTGCCATGAGGCTAAGTTAGTAATCACTCACTACTTTGTCAAATCCGTTCGCATGCATGGACCCGGCGAGGCGCGTCAGGTCAGGCCGACCGGTGCAGGATAGGCCGCGCGACGGGCGAGGGACTGGTCTGAGCAAGGGGGCAGCGCTATGAGGCGCGGCAAGCGCGGTCAGAGCATGGGGAGTGCGGTGGGCGCGGCAACTTGCGGTCAGAGCATTGGCGGGCGCGGCAACTGCCGTCACAGCATTGGCGGGCGCGGTAGCGCGGTCAGAGCATGGGGCGAGCGCCGACCAGGGTGAGCGCACGAGAAGCGAGCCGGCAGCCGCTGGCCAGTGCCTCGCCCGGTGGCTTCTTGTCCAGCCAGGCTGGCAGGAATCCCGCGACGAACGCGTCACCGGCGCCGGTCCCGTCGACGACGTGCTCGACCGGCGGCGCGCTGACCCGGACCGGATCGGGCCTGCCGCCCGCGTACATCATCGCGCCGTCGGCGCCCATTTTCATCACGACCTGGGGATACCACGCGTTCAGTACCCTGGCGGCCTGGCCCGGATCGTCCCTGCCGGTCAGGACCTTCCCCTGACTTGGGTTCACGAACAGCAACGTTGCCCCGTTGGTCAGCTGTAGGAACGGCTCGGCGCCGACGCGCTCCAGCGGCGCGGCAGAAGCGCCATCTACCGAAACTGTCATCCCGGCTCGCTGCGCGTGGTTAAGGGCGGCCAGCACAGCCTGCCGGGAGCCCGAGTTGAGCAGGGTATAACCGGAAACGTGCAAGTGGCCGCCCGGCGTGAACAGGTCTCTGGGCAAATCATCGGCTGACAACGCCCCGTTGGCGCCAGGGTCGGACAGCATCGTGTGATCGCCCTTATGGGTGATCATGACGACGCAAGTGCCGGTGGGTCGCTCCGGGTCCATAACCAGGCGGGCATCGACGCCGTAGCCCATGAGTTCCATATCCCGGTTACGCCCAGCTATGTCGGCCCCGCGACGCCCGACGAAGGCGACCTCGGCCCCGTCAACCGCAAGCCAGGCCGCGATGTTCGCGCCCGACCCGCCGCCGTGCATAGTTACCGTGGCTGGCGTGTCGCTGCCCCTAGCCAGGGGAGCGGTCGCGTGTGCGACCGTATCGGTCATCAGGTCACCAACGACGACAACGCGCGTCATGTCGTCACCACCTTGATCAAAAGGCTGAGCCTGGCCCCGCGCCGGCGGCGGATAGTCCTGCTCAAAGCTAGCGCTTAGAACTTAACAGCTTCGCGGGCCTATCTCGTGCCGTTCGCGGTCCGAAGGCCGGGTTGGCGGTGGTTGGACTCAGGCCGGGAGTGTTACCGCCCGCCCGGCCACGACCTGCAGGTTCGTCTCGGATTCGGCCGCGATCCGCTGGTTCAGCCAGCCCAGCTGATCGCGGAAAACCCTACCCGCCCAGTAGGGGGGAACCAGGCCCGAGCCCGCCTCATCGGTCACGGCAACGACGAGCGCCCTGGTCTGCCGCCAGGCATCGACGAGCTCATCGACGCGGTCCGCGACGATCACGGCGGGTCCAGCCCGGTCCGGCCGCTGCGGCGTGGCCAGGCTCGCCGCCACCGATCCGGTAGCGTCGGCCTGCCAAAGGCCTGCCTCGTCCATGACGCCCGCTAGCCAGGTGCCGATGCCGTCGATGAGCACCGCGCCGGTCTCCTGGCGCAGCACGCCCGGCCACGTCGAGGGTCTCTACCGTCTGCCACCAGGCTGGCCGCCGCGCCCGGTGGAACGCGACCCTGGCCGCCCATTCCTGATCTTGCTGCCCGTCCGGCCCGCCCCAGGACTGCCAGGGGCCCGCGGCCAGGTAGGTGACGGCTGGTTCGCCGGCCAGGCGCAGCTCTGCCTCGGTGGACTTGCCGGACCTGGCCCCCCCGATAATCAGGGTGCGGCGCGGCCTGGGCGCCGGTACCTGGACGGGAACGGGTCCGGAAATCAGCTCGCCGTCGACCGCCGGAGCGGCTCCCCACAGCCGGCAACGACGCCGCATCTCATCCGCTGACCTGATCCGGTGGTCGGTGTACAGCGCCGCGATGGCGGTCTGCTGCCGCACCAGCCCGCCCGCACGCAGCCGGCCGAGCTCGGCCGGGCTGGCCAGCAGGTCGAGCAGCGCGATGTCATACGGGCGGGTCTCGGGCGGTGGCTCCGGCAGCTGGCCGGGGCCGGCCGCCAGCAGCAGTCGGCCACCATCCGGGCCGGTGATGTCCCAGCCTCCCGGCACTGCGACGATGCGATGGCCGGGAGCCAGGGGGAAACCCGTTCCCCCTTCGAGGCGCTGCCCGGCGGCGATCTCAAGCTGTCCGTCGATGCGGATCCGGCCGGGCGCCCGGTGGATTCCCGCGGTCCTGGCCAGCATGCAGGAGGCGCAGCGGCAGCCGGCCAGCGGCCAGCCGCCGGCGCCGCCGGTGCCGATCATGAGTACGTGCACTGCCCTGCCCGGTGATCGCGGTTGGTTACGATGGGGCCGCCGAGAGCCGGCCTTGATCCTAGCTACCGAGGCGTGAGATGACCTGGACCTGGCAACTGGAGAAGGAAGACGGCACGGTCGTGTCCGCCCGCGATGTGTCGAAGGAGACCTTCACCAGCCAGGGCGACGCCGAGAGCTGGCTGGGCGAGCACTGGCCGGGCCTGCTGAAGGCAGGGGTAGACCAGGTCACGCTGACCGAGGAAGGCAGGGTCGAGTACGGCCCGATGAGCCTGCACCCGGCCCCGGAGTAGACTCGCCTGCCGCTCCGACCGGACTCGGGCGTCGGCGTACTTCCGAGGCGGTTGCAGGGCTGCACAGTTGCGGGTACGCGAGTCAGTTCCGGCTACGCGGGCTTGCGGTGAGTTCCGGATCGGTGACGACCAGGTTGCCGAGGATGTCGTCAATCCGCATGAGCACCGCGGCGTCGAGGCGGACGCCGGAGGCCTTGACGTTCTCCCGGACCTGCTCGGGCCTGGTGGCGCCCACGATCGCGGCGGCAACGTTCGGGTTTTGCAACGTCCAGGCCACCGCAAGCTGGGCGAGCGTCAGGCCGGTCTGCTCCGCCACCGGTTTGAGCTGCTGAACGCGCCTGAGGATGTCGTCACTCATCAGCCTGGAGATGAAGCCGGAGCCATGCTCATCGGTCGCCCGGGAGCCAGCCGGCGGGGCCGCGCCAGGCAGGTACTTGCCGGTCAGCACGCCCTGCGCGATTGGAGACCAGACGATCTGGCCAATCCCTTCTTGCTCGCAGAGCGGGATTACCTCGGCCTCGATGACCCGCCAGATCATGTTGTACTGCGGCTGGTTGGACACGATCCGGTCCAGGCCAAGCTCCGCCGCGATCTTGAGCGCGGCGGCGATCTCCTCGGCCCGCCACTCCGAGACGCCGATGTACAGCACCTTTCCCTGGCGGACCAGGTCGTCGAACGCGCGCAGCGTCTCCTCAAGCGGGGTTTCGTGGTCATACCGGTGCGCTTGGTAGAGGTCGATATGGTCGGTCTGCAACCGCCGCAGCGAGGCGTTCGCCGACTCGATGATGTGCTTGCGAGACAGGCCACGCTCGTTCGGCCCGCGGCCGGTCGGCCAGTAGAGCTTGGTGAAGATCTCCACTGACTCGCGCTTCACGCCATGCAGCGCCTTGCCGAGCACTGCCTCGGCCCTCGTCCCGGCGTAGACGTCGGCGGTGTCGAAGGTGGTGATGCCCTCGTCGAGCGCCGCCCCGACGCACGCGAGCGCCGCGTCCTCCTCGACCTGGGAGCCATGAGTGATCCAGTTGCCGTAGGCGATTTCGCTGACTTTCAGGCCGCTGCGGCCGAGATGACGATATTCCATGGCTGACAACTTAGTGCGGGGATGCGGCGCAGGCGCCGTGGCGGCCGGCCAGGTGCGGTGGCGGGCACGGTGGCGGCCAGGCCCGGGACTCAGATCTTGGCGCCGCGATCGACCCGGGGCTTGGGCATCCGCATCCTCCGCATGCTGATGCCACGGACCGACACGTACAGGGCGAGGCCCCTGGTGCTCTCGTTCGGGTAGCGCTCCTGTGCCAGCCGCTTGACCCTCGTAGAGACCACCCACCCCTCGCTGAGCATGATGGCGAGCAGCACCAGCACGAAACCATCGGCCGCCAGTTTGGCGCCCTGCCAGGGCAGGATCAGCAGCACGATCAGCACGAAGATGGTGAAAATGTAATACTCGCCAACGCCCCGCCTGGCGTCGACGACGTCCCTGGCCAGCGCGCGCACGGGGCCACGGTCCTTGGCGGGGAGCGCCCACTCCTCGCCGCGCTGGAGCGCCTGAGTCCTGCGCGCTCGCTCGGCCCGGCCCTGCTGCTTGGACCGCTGCCCGGCCGACTTCCTGTCGGCCGGTGCCTGGTAAGGCTGGCGGCGGCTGGCCTCGGCCGCACTCCGCTTGGGTGTGGGAGCGCCCTTCTTGGGGGTAACGGCACCAGACCTGAGCGGCTGGCCGAAGTCGTCGACTGAAGTCAGGCCCGGAGCAGAGTCAGTTGAAGCGCTGTCAGCCGCCGTCGGCGCGTCGCTGGTACGTCGTTTGAACACGGCTACAGCCTACCGGGACGAAGCACGCAGATCTTCATGCTCGAGGCACGTCCTTCCGATGGGTGAATTAGCGCCATTCTGCCTGCCAGGCACGCGGTCCGTGATGACGGTGCTAGCCGGCAGGTCGTAGGGTGGAGCCAAGATCTGCCAGGAATATGTCCGCCGCATTTCTGGCGGCTGTCCGAGACCCCGGGCACGCCGTGATGGCGGAAACCTTGATCGAGGGGATGGTCGCGCCGATGGGCGTCATGAAGCGGGTCACGATGGTCTTCCGCGCTAAGGCCAATAAGGCGCTCGACCGGATGGAAGATCCACGCGAGACCCTGGATTACTCGTATCAAACTCAGCTTGAGCTGCTGCAGAAAGTGCGTCGCGGGGTGGCCGACGTCGCTACTTCCCGCAAGCGAGTCGAACTCCAGATGAACACGCTGCAGCAGCAGGCGAACAAGCTGGACCGGCAGGCCCGCGACTCGCTGGCCGCCGGACGCGAGGATCTGGCCAGGGAGGCGCTCACTCGCAAGGCCGGCCTTGGGACGCAACTGGAGGACCTCAACACCCAATACGCGTCCCTGCAGGGCGAGGAGGAGAAGCTGACCCAGGCTTCCCAGCGCCTGCAGACCAAGGTCGACGCGTTCCGGACGCGCAAGGAGACCATCAAGGCGACCTACACCGCCGCCGAGGCCCAGACGCGCATCAACGAGGCGTTCACCGGGATCTCCGAGGAGATGGGCGACGTTGGCATGGCCATCCAGCGCGCTGAGGACAAGACCGCGCAGATGAAGGCCAGGGCCGGCGCCATTGACGAGCTCATGGCGTCCGGTGCGCTTGACGACGTGGTCAGCGGCCCGCATGACGACATCCAGGCCGAGCTGGACCGGATGGGTGCCGGTCACGGCGTTGATCACGAGCTTGAGCAGATGAAGGCCGAGCTCGCCCAGAACGCGCCGCGTGAGATCGAGGGCACGCACGACGGGGCCGGTACGGCCAACTCAGGTGGTGCGGCCCGGACCGAGCCGGCCAGCGCTACGCCCGCGGCCGACCAGCGCGGTGAGCCGGAATGATCGTCCGCATCCTGGGCGAGGGTCAGCTTGAGGTTCCTGACTCAGCGGCCGAGGAGCTGAACCAGCTGGACGCGGCCCTGGAGCAGGCCGTGGAGCGGGGCGATGATGCAGCCTTCGGGCCCGCATTGCAGGCGCTGCTCGTCCGGGTCAGGCAGGTTGGCTCACCGGCTGACCCCGACGAGCTGAAGCCATCGGAGCTGATCATCCCGCAGCCTGACGCCACGATGGCCGAGGTACGCAAGCTGCTGTCCGACGATGGGCTTATTCCCGGTTAGAGATGGTTTCGGGCCCGGGAACGAGATAGGTCGCCTGACCGTTATGAAGGTAGGTGCTGCCGGACCGGTAAGCGCCAGCGAGCAGTGCAAGCGGCAGCGCGGGGCAGGGCGGCGACCCTGCCCTGAGCATTGTCTTACGAGCACTGTCTCGGGTGAGATGTACTTGAAGTAACGGGCGGCGGTGGAGCCGCCCAGAAAAGGGAGGCGGCGCCGATGGCGCGCACTCGCTACGCGTCCGATCCGGGACTCATCGCGCGGATGGGCGCGACCATGTTCCTGCTCGGGCTGGTCTTCGTCGGCTTCGGCGTCGCACTGGCGTACATCATTCTCTATCTGCCGCACTACCTCCATCACGGGGCTACGAGCAACACGGGCAGTACCGTCGGCGGCACGGGCATCATCGCCATCGCTGCCATCATCGGCATCGGCAGCGCCCTCGCCTCCTACTACTGGTCGGACAAGATCGCGCTCCGGACCTCGGGTGCTCGGCTGGTCAGCCCCAGCGACGGGCCGCAAGCTGAGCGACTGCATGCCATCGTCGACCGGCTATGCGCGCTTGCGGACATGCCCAAGCCGCGGGTGGCCATCGCGCCCACGCAGATGCCGAACGCGTTCGCGACCGGACGCAGCAGCAAGGTTGCCGTGGTGTGCGCGACCGAGGGCATTCTGCAGAAGCTCGACAACAACGAGCTTGAAGGCGTGCTGGCGCACGAGATGTCGCACGTGGCACACAAGGATGTCGCGGTCATGACGATCGCGTCGTTCCTCGGCATAGTCGCCGCGCTGATGGTGCGGTTCGCCTTCTACTCCGAGTTGTTCGGTGGCGGCGGCCGCGGCCGCGGCGGCAACAACAACAGCCAGAGCGCGCTGCTGATCATCCCGATCATGCTGCTGAGCATCGTCGTGTACAGCGTGAGCTTCCTGCTGATCAGGCTGCTCTCCAGGTACCGCGAGCTGGCTGCCGACCGGTCCGGTGCGCTGCTGACCGGGCAGCCGTCGGCGCTGGCGAGCGCCCTGGTAAAGGTGACTGGCGACATGGCCAGGATCCCTATGAAGGACCTGCGCGCAGCCGAGCCGCTCAACACGTTCTACTTCGCGCCAGCGATCCGGCCCGGCATGAACAACATCGCGACGATCTTCTCCACGCACCCGTCGCTGGAGCGGCGGCTGGCTGAGCTCGACAAGATCTCCAAGCAGCTGAGCAGGTAACGCGTGGGCTTTCTGGACGCCTTGCTCGGCCGGACCAAGCCAGTCCCGGCGAACCTGGACGATCTGTTCGCGCTGCCAGGCGCCGCGCTGACGCTTCAGGCGGGCACTGACTTCAAGCCCACCGGCACTGGCTCGGTGTGTTTCCGCGCTGCGGAGGGCAAGGCGTTCAGCGACATCGAGAAGGACGTCCGCGAGCTTCTCAACATGGGCAACGACAGCACGCCGGTCGAGGTTTCCACTGACTCCTACAAGTTCACCTGGCTCGTGTGCCGGCACTCGGCAGATGATCCGGAGGGCCTGGTGACCGACCTGCACGCGGTTAACTCGTCGCTGGAGCTGGGCGGTTTCGGACCGCTGCTGCTCTGTACGATCATGGCGTTCCGGGACTCCGGCGGGCGTTCGCTGGGGCTCGTCTACCTGTACAAGCGCGGCACGTTTTACCCGTTCGCGCCGCTCGCCGGTCAGCAGCGCGACAACGCGCTGGAGTTGCAGATCCGCGGCGTGCTCGGGGCCGACCTGAAAATTGAGAGCGACCTCGGGCGCTGGATGCCGATCTGGGGAGCGCCAGGCCTTTAAGCCGACTGGGTCGGTATTGGCCGTCTGGGCCGCCGGCCCGTCAGACGGGCTGGCGGTCGCCGGATCAGGCGGCAGCGCGCACTAATAACGGCAACGCGAGCATCTGCTCCAGCGCGGCGCGGGCTTGCGCGGCGGTTCTCTCCTCTACCGATATCTGGTTCACGACCTGGCCGTTCGCCAGCGACTCCAGCGCCCAGACCAGGTGCGGAAGGTCGATCCGGTTCATCGTCGAGCAATAGCAGACCGTCTTATCCAGGAACACGACATTCTTGTCTGGGTTTGCGTCAGCTAGCCGCTGGACCAGGTTCAGCTCGGTCCCTACCGCCCACGATGAGCCTGACGGGGCACGTTCGATCGTCGAAATGATCTTCTCGGTGGAGCCGACCTCATCGGCGGCGAGCACGACCTCGTGCACGCACTCTGGGTGCACGATCACATTCACGCCCCTGATGCGTTCGCGGACCTCGGTTACGCAGGCAGGGGAGAAGCGGCCGTGTACCGAGCAGTGCCCGCGCCACAAGATCATGGTCGCATCCCGGAGCGCCTGCGGCGTCAGGCCGCCTGTTTCGCCTGGTGCGTGCGGGTCCCACACGACGCAGTCGTCCAGGTCCATGCCCATCTCCAGGACGGCAGTATTGCGGCCGAGATGCTGGTCAGGCAGGAACAGCACCTTGCTGCCCTGGCCAAGGGCCCATTTCAGGGCCCTGGCGGCGTTGGAGGAGGTGCAGACAGTGCCGCCATGCCGACCGGTGAACGCCTTGATGTCGGCGGACGAATTCATGTAGGTGACCGGGATCACGGCATCGGCTAGACCCAGGTCCTCCAGCGCGTCCCAGCACTCCTCGACCTGGTTGTAAGTAGCCATATCGGCCATCGAGCATCCTGCAGCGAGGTCGGGCAGCACGACCCGCTGGCCAGGTGATGTCAGGATATCGGCCGACTCAGCCATGAAATGGACGCCGCAGAACACAATAAACTCGGCATCCGGTCTGGCTGCAGCCTCGCGGGCTAGCTTGAATGAGTCGCCGGTCACGTCCGCGAACTGGATTACTTCGTCGCGCTGGTAATGGTGGCCGAGTATGAAGGCCCGGTCGCCGAGTGCCTTGCGTGCGGCCCTGGCACGAGTCACCAGCGCGGGATCGCTGGCAGGCGGCAGCTCGCCTGGGCATGACACGCCTCGTTCAGCGTTCGGGTCGGCCCCGGAACCCAGTACGAGCAGCGGAAGCGAGCGGCCTGCGCCGACCGCGACGGAGCCTGACTGGCTAACTGACGTGGCCATGGATCCCCATCTCAGGTACTTATCGTCTTAGTGACGATACCTATCATAGTCGTGCGGCGGAGCGGACCGCGCCGAAGCCCCCTCGCTCGCCGACGTGGTTTTCTGAGTTCAAGGTCTGGTTTGTCGCCCGGTCGCGGCCGGGCGGCGGGTGCCCGGAATCACCGGGCAAGGATTATGGTTGACAGTGAATGAACGGGGCCGTGCCGTTGGGGCACCGGCCAGCCGGACCCGGGAGTTAACGCAGATGACAGTTCAGGGCGAGACGACCACCCAGGGCATCGTTCTCAGCGAGGCCGCAGCGGCCAAGGTGGGCAGCCTGCTCGAGCAGGAGGGCCGTGAGGACCTGCGGCTGCGTATCGCCGTGCAGCCAGGTGGCTGCTCCGGGCTGCGCTATCAGCTGTACTTCGACGAGCGCGACATGGACGGCGACGTGGTCAGCGAGTTCGGCGCGGTGCAGGTCGTGACCGACAAGATGAGCGTGCCCTATCTGGGCGGCGCGACTATCGACTTCGTCGACACTATCGAGAAGCAGGGCTTCACGATCGACAACCCGAACGCCTCCGGGTCGTGTGCCTGCGGCGACTCGTTCCACTAAGCAGCTTTCCGGTCAGGCGCAGCACGCTACGGCGATAGCCGTTACGGCGATCACAGCCTGCCCGCGCAGTATGCCGCCGTGCGCTTTGCCGACCGGCGGCTTTCTGCTGTCTGCGGCCGGCCTCAGTCCGCGGACTCAGCGCCCGGCTGCTGCCGAAAGGCTGATGCGCGTGTAGCCTGTGGCCGCCACCCAGGCAGACCAACGGAGCCTTCGAATGCGCATTGCCGTGACCGGATCGATCGCGACTGACAACCTGATGACCTTTCCCGGCCGGTTCGCCGATCAGCTCCTCGCCGACAAGCTGGACAAGATCTCGTTGTCCTTCCTGGTAGACGGGCTGGAGATCCGCCGTGGCGGGGTCGCCGCAAATATCGCGTTCGGACTTGGCTGCCTCGGCCTGCGGCCGGTACTCGTCGGCACCGTTGGCGCGGATTTCGCTGAGTACCGGCAGTGGCTGGAGGAGCACGGTGTCGACACCAGCGAAGTGCGGGAATCGACCCGGCATCACACTGCCCGGTTCACCGGCACCACGGACGCCGACATGAACCAGATCGCCTCCTTCTACCCCGGCGCGATGAGCGAGGATTCGACCATCGATCTCAGTGCGCTGGCCGGCTTGGCCGACCTCGTACTGATCGGCGCCGGCGACCCGGCCGCGATGGTGAGCTTGACCAGGCAATGCCGGGAGCTGCAGATCCCGTTCGCGGCCGACACGTCGCAGCAGCTGGCGAGCCTGGACGGAGCCCAGATCAGGGATCTGGTGGCCGGCGCCGCGTACCTGTTCTGCAACGAATACGAGGCGTCACTTACCGAGCACAAGACCGGCTGGAGCGCGGATGAGCTGACCGCGCAAGTCGGCGTCCGCGTCACGACGCTGGCCGCAGCTGGCGCGCGGGTCGACCGGGCCGGGGAGGGGCCCGTGCTGGCCGGCCCGGTAAAGGACGTCACTCCAGTCGACCCGACCGGCGCTGGCGACGGTTTCCGGGCCGGTTTCCTCGCCGCAGTGGCTTGGAAACTCAGCCTGGAGCGCGCCGCCCAGCTCGGCAACCTGCTAGCGGTGCATGTACTGGAAACGACCGGGACGCAGGAGTACAAGCTCACCGCGGCAGGGCTGGCGGCTCGCTGCGCACCGTCCTACGGCCAGGCCGCCGCCGACGAGATCGCGGCGCATCTGCCGGCCTGACTGCCGCTCGCGACAGGCCGGCTGGAGGTCGCGACCGCATCCCTGCGAGGGCGCGATACCGTGCAAGCATGCTCGTAGCGCTCGCGTCCGGTTACCACGGGCCGCCGGAGCTGACGATCGGGCGGGCCTTCACGTCCTGGACGCTCGACCCGTGGTCGGCGGCCGGCATCGCGATCCTCGGCTCCTTGTACGTGCTCGGCGTGCGGCGGGCCCGGCGCAACGGGGAACGTTGGCCGGCCACGCGCGCCGTCGTGTTCTGCGGCGTGGGCTTGGGCTTCGGCGTCATTGCCACGATGTCGTCGATCGGGGTGTACCAGCCGGTGCTGTTCTACATGCGGTCGGTGCAGACGGTCCTGCTGCTGCTTGTCGTGCCACTGTTCCTGGCGCTAGGCCGGCCGCTGACGCTGGTGATAGCAGCGCTGCCGAGGTTCGGGGCGCGACTGGAGTCTGCGATAAGCGGCCGGGTGGCAAGGCTGGTGACGTTCCCCGCCATTACAACGCTCGTGCTGGTGCTGACGCCGTTCGTGATTTACTTCACTCCCTGGTACCAGGCGGGCTTCAGCTCGGCGCTCGTCGCCCAGCTCACGCACATCGCGCTGATGGTGCCGGGGTACGTGTTCTTCTGGACGCTGCTGCGGGTCGATCCGGTGCCTAAGGCCTATCCGTATATTGTCGCCCTCTGGATCACCGGTGCCGAAGTGATCGGCGACGCGATTCTAGGCCTGGCCGTCATCGCGGACACCAGCCTGATAGCGGGCCATTACTACCACGCGCTGGCGCGCCCATGGGGGCCCAGCCTGGCGACAAGCCAGGTACTCGGTGGCGGCGTGCTGTGGATCCTGGGTGACATCGTCGGGTTGCCGTTCCTGGCTGCGCAGTTCATCCAGATGATCCGCGAGGACCAAGCAGACGCTGCGGTGATCGACGCCGAGCTCGACGCGCGCGAGGCAGCCGCGGCGACCGCCGTCATGACGTCAGCCGGGGCTGGCGTGACCGCCGGGACTGGCGGTTCTGCCGAGCGTAGCGGGAGAGGCGAGGCTAACGGGGGAGGCGAGGCTAACGGGGGAGGCGAGGCTGGCAGGGCAGGCGAGTCTGGCGGGGTCGCCGCGTCGGCCGGCCAGGCGGCGGCCGAGCAGCCAGTGACGCAGCGGCCCTGGTGGGAGAACGACCGGCGGTTCGCGGACCGCTTCCGCGCCGTGGACGAAACGGACTAACAGCTCAGCGTGCACCGGAGCGGGCTTCCGCTCTCGGCCGACAAGCAACACCATGTAAGTTCGAGTGACTTTCACGCCCGACTAATCCGTTTTGGGGCACTGAAACTTACATGGTGTCGCGGCGAAGGCAGGCAGCGGGCTCGCTGACTAGCTAGGGGCAACCCGGCCGGGCCGCCTAGTAGGTGCGCCGGACAAGGAATGACCAGCCGACGGGCAGATCCGAGTAGCCGACGAAGTCCTGCGACTTCAGCCCACACCAGGCGGGCAGATCGGTCTTCGCAGCCGGGTCGTCCGCCAGCACCGCGATGACCTGGCCGACGCGCACATCCCGGATCCTGTCGGCCAGCATGATGATCGGCACCGGGCACTTCTTGCCCAGGGCGTCAAGCGTCAGCGCGGGGAAGCTGGTTGCCGTGACGTGCTCCGGCGGGGTCACGCGGTTACCTCCACGGACGGGTCGGCTGGCGGTGGCGGTGCTTCGTCGGCGCTGGCCGCCCTCACAGTGTCCCTTACAGTGGCCACGATAGGGGGTAGGACGTTAAGGAACTCGCGCACCGACCCGGCATCGACATCTCGTGGAAGCGATACCCGGACATTGCCGTGCGTAAGCGCACCCATGGCGGCTAGTACATGGCTCGGCTGGCGAGTGTCGGCCACGCAGGCACTGCCGGACGACACCGAGAAGCCGGCCCGGTCCAGTTCAGTCACCAGCGCCTCGCCGTCAACGTACAAGCAGGAGAAGGTGACGATATGGGGGAGCCGGCTGTCGGCGTCCCCGTGCACAACCGAATCAGGGACCGCGATTGGCACGACGTCGCGGATCGTGCCGGTCAGAGCGCGAAGCGCGGCATCGGAGCGGGCCCGTTCCCCCGCCAGCGAAGTGAGCGCGGCCGCGGCGGACAGGATCGCGGGCACATTGGGGAAGCCGGGCACCCGGCGGCTCTCCCTGTCGTCTGCGGGGAACGGCTCGCG
Organism: uncultured Actinomycetota bacterium; assembly: GCA_963787665.1. GTDB lineage: Bacteria > Actinomycetota > Actinomycetes > Streptosporangiales > Streptosporangiaceae > JAJYUU01. The sequence continues at coordinate 1,102,617 of CAWBDZ010000007.1, read as the reverse complement.
CCAGCGGGTGCCCTTACGCACGACAAGCACGCCCACCCCGGCCGGGCCGCCCCATTTGCGGGCGCTGGCGGTGAGCAGGGACCAGCCTGGCACCGGCAGGCGGCCGGCCGACGCGCCCGCGTCAACCAGCAAGGGGACCTGGCGGCGCTGGCACGCATCCGCCGCCTCGGCGACCGGCTGGACGGTGCCCACTTCATGGTTCGCCGACTGCAGGCAGGCCAGCAGAGTCCGGTCGGAGCGGGCGAGAGCGGTGACGAACTCGTCGATGTTCGCCCTGCCAACGCTGTCCACGCCGGTGATGCTGACCTCAGTGCCGGTAACGCGTTCCAGCCATTGCGCGGCGTTCAGCACGCTCGAGTGCTCAACGGCGCTGGTGACCAGGTGGCCTGGGCCGCGGGCGGCGGACTGCCTCGCCTGCACCGTACCTAGCACGGCCAGGTGTACCGCCTGGGTACCCGAGCTGGTGAAAGATAGCTCGTCGGCGCGGCAGCCTAGCTCGGTGGCGACCTGTTCCCTGGCCCCGTCGAGCAGCAGCCGGGCTCGCCGCCCCTCCCGGTGCAGCCGGGCCGGGTCAGCCCAGCCGTCGTCCAGCGCCGCGAGCAGGGCCTCGCGGCCACTGCTGTGCAGGGGCTCGGCTGAGGCCGCGTCAAAGTAGGCCACGTTCCAGACTCTAGGCAGCGGTGCCGCGCCGGAGCCTGGGGGTCCCCGGTACTGCGGCTCCTCGGCGTTGTACTGTTTCCACGACAGGCTGTAGGACGTTGGACTTAACCGGCCGCTGACGCCGGGACTTGACCGCTGGGAAGGCCATCTGTGAGTCCCATCCGCAGTGCTTCGAAGCACTGGGCCCCGCGCCGGAGGGCGGGCGCGAGGCTGCTGCGGCGCTGGCTGCCACGCACTGCGCTTTTCGTGGCCCTAGTCACGCTGACCGCTGGCTGCAACGCCACTGACATCGAGCGGCTCGGCCTGCGCAGACCGCTGACCACTCAGGCGAACCTGGTCGTCTCGCTCTGGCAGGGTGCATGGATCGCGGCACTTGCCGTTGGCGTGACGGTGTGGGGCCTGATCTTGTGGGCCGTGGTCGTCTACCGCAAGCGCGGTGACCGGATCCCCCACCAGGTCCGCTACAACCTGCCCATCGAGATCATGTACACGGTGATCCCGTTCATAATGGTCGGGATCTTGTTCTACTTCACCGCTCGCGATGAGAACAGAATCGACGCGCTGTCTCCCCACCCCAACGTGGTGGTAGACGTGACCGGATTCCAGTGGAGCTGGGAGTTTCAGTACCCGCAGTACCCGGTGAAGAACTCGGCCGACGGTGTCACCGAACTCGGCTACATGTGGAATGGCGAGCTGGGCAATTCAGGCAATCTAAGCGAGCTGCCGCTGCTGGAGATCCCCGATCACCAGACCGTCCGGTTCAATCTGCGCTCCAACGACGTCGTTCACTCGTTCTGGATCCTGCCGTTCGACTTCAAGCGGGACGTCCTGCCCGGCCACCCGAACCACTTCCAGGTGACGCCGACCGGAACGCTTTACAGTGGCCCGGACACTATCGGGCGCTGCTCCGAGCTGTGCGGCCTGTACCACAGCCGGATGCTATTCCGGATCAAGATCGTTACGCCTGCGCAGTTCAGGACGTGGATCCTGGCGCAGCAGAAGCTGCAGAATGCATCTGGGGGTGCTCAGTGACGACGTATGAAACGCCGACGGGCGCGATGCCCACCGCGTCGCCGCGCACCTACGGGAAGGGCTCGATCCTGGCGGACTGGCTGTCCTCGACCGACCACAAGGTCATCGGGCACCTGTACCTGATCACGTCGTTCTTCTTCTTCCTGTGCGGCGGGCTGATGGCGATGATCATGCGCGCGCAGCTCATGGGCCCGGACAACCACATCGTGTCCGACCAGCAGTACAACGAGTTGTTCACGATGCACGGCACGATCATGCTGCTGCTGTTCGCCACACCGCTGTTCGTGGGCTTCGCGAACGAGATCATGCCGCTGCAGATCGGTGCCCCGGACGTGGCCTTCCCGCGGCTGAACCTGCTCAGCTATTACATGTTCCTGTTCGGCGGGCTGATCCTGCTTGCCAGCTTCCTGACCCCTGGCGGGGCGGCCGCCTTCGGCTGGTACGCCTACTCGCCGTTGACCAGCTCGCAATACTCGCCCGGGATTGGCGGTGACATGTGGATCATGGGCCTGGTGCTCGCTGGCCTGGGCACGATCCTCGGCGGCGTCAACTTCATCACCACCATCTTGTGCATGCGGGCGCCGGGCATGACGATGTTCCGGATGCCGATGTTCACCTGGAACATCCTGCTCACCTCGATGCTGGTGCTGCTGGCCTTCCCCGTGCTGGCCGCTGCGCTGCTGGTACTGGAGATCGACCGGAAACTCGGCGCGCAGGTGTTCTCCGCCAATAGCGGCGGTGCCATTCTCTGGCAGCACCTGTTCTGGTTCTTCGGCCATCCCGAGGTCTATATCGTGGCGTTGCCGTTCTTCGGCATCGCCACCGAAATCCTGCCGGTCTTCGCGCGCAAGCCGCTGTTCGGCTACAAGGGCCTGATCGCTGCCACGATCGCCATCGCCGGCCTGTCGCTGACCGTGTGGGCGCATCACATGTTCACCACCGGCGCGGTTCTGCTGCCGTTCTTCTCGTTCATGACGTTCCTGATCGCGGTACCTACCGGCGTGAAGTTCTTCAACTGGGTCGGCACGATCTGGCGAGGTCAGATCACGTTCGAGTCGGCCATGCTGTTTATTCTGGGCTTCCTGGTGGTTTTCCTGTTCGGCGGCCTGACCGGCATCATCCTGGCGTCACCGCCACTCGACTTCGCGGTTAGCGACTCTTACTTCGTGGTCGCGCACTTCCACTATGTGCTGTTCGGCACCGTGGTGTTCACCATGTTCGGCGGGTTCTACTTCTGGTGGCCAAAGTTCACTGGCAAGATGCTCGACGAGCGGCTGGGTAAGTGGCATTTCTGGAGCGTCTTCATCGGCTTCAACATGACATTCCTCGTCCAGCACTGGCTTGGCCTGATGGGAATGCCCCGCCGCATTGCCAACTACCCGTTCCTGCCGCATATGGCCACGACGCTGAATGACATTTCCTCGATCGGCTCGTTCATCCTTGGCGCGTCTACGTTTATCTTCCTCTACAACGTCTACAAGACCTGGAAGAGCGGCGAGAGGGTCACCGCCGATGACCCATGGGGCTTCGCGAACTCACTGGAGTGGGCGACGTCCTGCCCGCCGCCGCGGCACAACTTCACCTCGATTCCCCGGATCAGGTCCGAGCGCCCAGCGTTCGACTTGCACTATCCGCACATCAGATCGGGCCGGGATCGCCATGTTGAGCAGCAGTCGATCGGAGCGGGCTCATGAAGGTAGAGGCCTACCTGTTCCTTGGCTGCGCCGGCTTCTTCGGCGGCAGCGACATCGTGTACTGGTACTTCTCGCATGATCCGACCGGGACGACGGCGCTCGCGCTCGCAGTCTGCCTAGCGTTCCTGACCGGCTTCTACCTGCTCTTCACCGGGCGCAGGCTGCCGACGACAAGGCCAGAGGATGACCCTCAGGGCGAGGTCGATCAGGGCGTCGGCGAGCTTGGCTTCTTCAGTCCGCACAGTTGGTGGCCGTTGTTCGTCGGCATCGCCGCCGCGGTCGCCGCGCTGGGCATGGCGATCGGCTGGTGGCTGTTCCTGATCGGGGCGCTGGCCACCGTGCTGTCGATGGTGGGATTCGTGTTCGAGTATTACCGCGGCCACTACGCCCACTGACGGCTGGCAGCCGACCGGTTCCAGCCACCAGCCGCACTTCCGATAGGCGTGGCCCGGCCCTAGTATGCGAGGTCTCTGAGGCATACGGGGAAGCGCTAGCCATGCGCCATTTGAGTCGGCCGGTTGTGCTCGTGCCGCTGCTCCTATCGGTGCTCGCAGCCGCTCGGACTGAACATCGAGAACCAGGCGCTAGCGGACGGCGCCACGGTCTTGCACGTCCTGGTCCAGCGGCCGGGAAACGCCGGGACGCCCGCGCCGGTCTACCGGCTCAGTAGCCTCCGGCTCCAGGTCTCTGTCGACGGCGGGACGACGTGGCGATCGGTCAGGATCGTCCGCTCGCATGGCTACTGGCGCGCCACCGTGCACGACCCGGCGGCCGGGTTTGTATCCCTGCGCTCTGTGGTGACCGACGTACACGGCGACCGCACGACGCAGACGATCTACCGGGCGTACGCGGTCGGCTAGGTTGCCTGCCCGGTAAGGCCAAGCCAGCGCGAGCGCCCTAAGCCGGCCGCGCTCATGCGAGCCCTGGCACACGTGCGTGCCGGGGCCTCCTGGACTTCGTGGCGCCAATCGCGGGCATTACTACGCCTGTCAGCTATCTTCGTCGGTTCGGCCGTGGCCGGAGCCCTCCGGCGCCGTGACAGCCGCCTGGTCGTGCCCGTTTGCCTCGACCGCGTGACCATTACCGTGGCCGTTCCCTTCGCCATTGTGGCTGGAGGCCAACGGGACGCTCTCGGTGACGGCGTGGTACAGCCGCTCGCGTACCTTGCCCAGCGCGCCGCGCATGCCGGGCGGAGGTACGTCGGCATCGGTGGGCTCGGCGGCGGGCAGCGCGGGGAGCTGGGGCCTAGACGTGAGGACCGCCAGGCTCTCCTCGCTCACGGGCCTGGTCTCCTCAATGAATTCGCCGCCAGGCAGCTGCCTGATGATGCCGGTTTCGACGCCGTGCTCGATCAGGTGATTGTCCTTGCGCTGCAGGCCAAGGCAGATCCGTTTAGTGATGATGTAGGCGATCGCGGGCAGCACGAAGATGCCGACCCTGGCCGCCCACGTAGTCCAATAGAGCGGGATATCCAGGTGGTCGGCGAGCACGTCGTTGGCACCCTCGGCCCATAGCACGCCGTAGAACGTGATGACCGATATGCCCAGCGCGGTCCTGGCCGGCGCGTTCCGCGGCCGGTCGTTGATGTGGTGCTCGCGGCGGTCACCGGTGATCCACTGCTCGATGAACGGCCACACGGCCGCGCCGCCGAAAATGAGGCCGAGCGGCAGCAGCGCGGGTATGAACACGTTGAAAGCGAAGGTATGGCCGAAGGCCACCCACTGCCAGGCCGGCATGATGCGCAAGGCGCCTTCCAGCGCGCCCATGTAGAAGTCCGGCTGCGAGCCGGCCGACATGGCTACCGGGTTGAACGGGCCGTACAGCCAGATCGGGTTGATCTGGGTGAAAGTCGCGGCCAGTGCAAGCGCCGCGAAGGTGAAGAAGAAGAACGCCCCCGTCTTGGCCACGAAGTACGGGTAGAACGGCTGCCCGACCACGTTCTGGTTCGTGCGGCCCTTGCCCGGCATCTGCGTGTGCTTCTGGTACCACATGATGATCAGGTGTGCTGTCACCAGGGCCAGGATCAGGCCGGGAATCAGCAGCACGTGCAAGATGTACAGCCGGGGGATGATCAGGTGCCCGGGGAACGGCCCGCCGAACAGGAAGAACGCCATGTACGTGCCGACCAGCGGGATCGACTGCAGTACGCCCTCGAGGATGCGCAGGCCGGCGCCGGACAGCAGGTCGTCCGGCAGCGAGTAGCCGAACAGGCCCTCGAGTAGTCCGAGCGTGAGCAGGGTAATGCCGATCAGCCAGTTGACCTCGCGTGGCTTGCGGTAGGCGCCGGTGAAGAAGATCCGGATCATGTGCGCAAAGATCGCGGCCATGAACAGGTCGGCGGCCCAGTGGTGGATCTGCCGGATCAGCAGGCCGCCGCGTACGTCAAAGCTGATGTGCAGGGTCGAGGCGTAAGCCTCGCTCATCCGCACCCCGCGCAGCGGGATGTACGAGCCGCGGTAGATGACGTCGGTCATGCTGGGCTGGAACCACAGCGTCAGGAACGTCCCGGTGAGCAGCAGGATGATGAACGAATACAGGATGATCTCGCCGAGCAGGAACGACCAATGATCAGGGAAGATCTTCCTGAGGGCGACGCGAATGCCCCGGGCGCCGTGGAACCTGTCGTCAAGCCAGCCGCCGACGCCTTCAAGCCCGCGCTCGACGCTCACGACCGCTCCCAGAAGCTCGGGCCCACGGGCTCGTTGAAGTCGCTCAGCGCGATGAGATAGCCCTGCGAGTCAAGGCCGATCGGCAGCTGTGGCAGCGGCCGGGTGGCGGGGCCGAACAGGACTCTGGCGCCTTGGGTGGCGTCGAACGTCGACTGATGGCACGGGCAGAGGATGTGGTGCGTCGTCTGCTCATACAAAGCCGCCGGGCACCCCACGTGGGTGCAGATCTTCGAGTACGCCACGATGTTGTCGACGGTCCAGTTCGGGACCACCTTGTTCGGGGTCGAGGCGGCGCCTGGCCGAGCCGGTGGCCCGAAGACCAGCTCGCCGGGCCTGAACTTGATGATGACGACTGCTGCTTTGGCCATGTCGTCGTCGTTGGTCAGGTAACCCTCGGGGCCGACACTGATGATGCCGCCGGGCGAACTGAACTCGGCCGGGGTAATCGGCCTGCCCGTGCCGTACACCAGCAGCCGCAGGCCCTTGCGCCAGACCGTGTGATCCAGGCTGGTACCTGGCAACGGCCCGAGGTCACGCAGCAAGAAGATGGGCGCGACGGCGAGCGGGAGGGTGGCCAGCATCAGGCTCCGCCGGACCAGCGGCCGCTTGACGAACTGGCTGGCCTCCGTGCCTTCGTCGAAGGTCTCCTTGAACGCCGCGCGGTTCGCCGGGTCGGACGCGAAGGGGTGCCGCTGCTCGGTGAGCTGCACCGCGGGCATCAGGTGGCGGACCCAGATGACTGCGCCCACGCCCAGCAGCAGCATCATGAGCGACAGCGTGCCGCCCAGGAAAAGGTTGGAATGCAGCGCGGCGTCGATGGAGCCAACGCCGATCAGCGCGTATGCAACCAGGAAGCCAAAGCCGGCCAGGGTCGCCAGCAGGAAACAGGCGACGACGAGTCGCTCGGCCTTCTTCGCCCGGACCGGGTCATCCGGGTCTGGCGGCAGCTCGCGGGCGGCGGCTTGCCCGCCATCGCCGCCTGAGACAGGCAGCATCGTCCGGGCGGAAGCGGGCGACGGGGTTCCGATCACCCGGTGCGGCACCCCTGGCGCCTCCGGCTCGGACGGGCCGGAGGCGTGCCCCTGGCTGCTCAGGTACTCGGGCCAGGAGCTGTCGCCGGGCTCGCCGGGGCCCGGCGTTCCTGGGGAGTTGCTGTCACTCATGAGCCTTCCCGTGCTTCGCAGTGATCCAGAGTGCCGCAAATACCATGAACAAGAGAAGACCGAGGAACGCCACCAGTCCCTCGGTGACCGGACCTATCCTGCCGAGGCTGAAGCCGCCAGGGTTGGGCTCAGACCGGACGGTAGTGACATAGGCGATCATGTCCCGCTTCTCTTGCGGCGTGATGGTCAGGTCGTTGAAGACCGGCATAGCCTCGGGGCCGGTCAGCATCGCCTCATAGATCTGCCTCGGCGTCGACGCGGTGAGCGCGGGCGCGTACTTGCCGTTGGTGAGTGCACCGCCGGCGCCGACGAAGTTGTGGCACGCCGCACAGTCAGCCACGAATAGCTGCTGGCCTAGGCCGATGTTCGCGCCGTTCGCGCTTACCTGCGCGGCCGTCGGGATCGGCGGCCCGCCGCCCAGCGACTGAATATAGGCAGCAACAGCCTTGGTCTGGAGCGGGCCCAGCTTCGGTGGCTTGCGGTCATTCTCGGCGTTCAGCTCCTCTGCGGGCATGCGACCGGTGCTGACCTGGAAGTCGACCGCCGCCGCGCCAACCCCGATGAGGCTCGGTGCCTGGCTGCTGCCCTGGGCGAAAATTCCGTGGCAGGCCGCACAAGTCACCGCGAAAATGTGCTCGCCCTCGACGATCTGCCTCGAGTTAGCCACGCCCTGCTGCGACGCCGAGGCAGAGGCGCTCGTGATGGCGGCATACGCCGTGCCTATCAGCAGCAGCACGAACGCGACGATGGCGTAGCCGGCCGCCCGGTGTCGGCGCCTCTCGGTGATCCAGTTCACAGCTTCCCCAGGTCCGGTTAATGGATCAGGTAGATGGTGGTGAACAAGCCGATCCAGACAACGTCTACGAAGTGCCAGTAATAGGACACCACGATGGCGCTGGTCTGCTGCTCAAGCGTGAATCTCTTAGCCGCGAATGTCCGGCCGAGCAGGAAAATGAACGCGATCAGCCCGCCGCTGACGTGCAGTCCGTGGAATCCGGTGGTGAGGAAGAACACAGAACCGTAGTTCGAGGACGAGAGCGTCACGTGCTGCTTTTGGATCAGGTCCAGGTACTCATATCCCTGGCCGAGCACGAAGTACAAGCCCATCAAGAACGTAAGCGCGTACCACTCGCGCAGCCCCCATCGCAGCGGGTTCCAGATCCTGCCGCTCCGCCTCAGCTGATGCCGCTCGATCGCGAACACACCCGCCTGGCAGGTCACGCTGGACAGCAGCAGCACGATCGTGTTAGCGGAGGCCAGAGCCAGGTCCAGGTGTGCCTTGGGCCATGGCTGACCCAGCCCCTTGTCGACCGAACGGATCGTGAAGTACATGGCGAACAGCGCCGCGAAGAACATCAGCTCCGAGGAAAGCCAGATGATCGTGCCGACGCTGACGAGGTTCGGCCGGCTGGCGGTCGGGCGCGGGACCACCTCTGTAGATGCTGTGACCACGTGGACATTATTACGACACTGCGTAGGCGTGCGTAGCCCGACCCCCCGGGTCGGTAGCATCCTTTGGCATGAAGGTTGTCGTGTATAGCCATGATGCCGACACTCGGGCCAGGATCAGGCTCGCCATCGGCCGTCGCCCGGCGCCTGACGTGCCGGTAGCCGAGATCGTTGAGGTCGCCACCGAGCCCATGCTGTTCCGGCTCTTGGACGCCGGCGGGATCGACGTGATGGTGCTGGACGGCGAGGCTCAGCCTGCCGCGGGATGGGCGTGTGCCGCCAGGCCAAGGACGAGATCCACAACTGCCCGCTGGTACTGCTGATAATCGGCCGTGCCGACGACGGCTGGCTGGCGACCTGGTCGCGGGCCGACGCTGTGGTGAGCAACCCGCTCGACCCGATGATGCTGGCCAGGGAACTGGCCGGGCTGATGCGGCAGCGAGCGGCTGGCCCGGAGGCGCCGAGTAGCGAGGTTGTCCAGGCCTGATGCCGAGGTGAGCCGGCCGCGCAGGAGCCGGCCAGGCAGTGGCCGGCAAGGCAGAGGCCGGCGAGACAGGGCCGGCGAGACAGAGGCCGGCGAGACAGAGGCCGGCGAGACAGAGGGATGGCCGACACTATGGATGCGCGTACAGGCTGGCCCGCCCTGATCGGCGCGCTGATCCGCCGCGAACAGCTGTCCGCGGACGAGACTTCCTGGGCCATGAACGAGATCATGGACGGCGCAGCCACCCCGGCCCAGATTGCTGGCTTCGGCGTGGCGCTCCGGATGAAGGGCGAGACCCCCAGCGAGGTCACCGGGCTCGCGCAGGCCATGCTCGAGCACGCTGCGCCCATATCTATCCCTGGCCGGGTCACGGATCTGGTCGGGACCGGCGGGGACGGGGCCAGGACGGTCAACATCTCGACCATGGGTACGATCGCCGCGGCCGCTGCCGGCGCCAGGATGGTCAAGCACGGTAACCGCGCAGCCTCGTCGGCCTGCGGCACCGCTGATGTGCTCGAGGCCCTCGGCGTGGTGATTGACCTGCCGCCCGCCTCGACCGAACAACTGGTAGCCGAGATCGGCGCCGGCTTCTTGTTCGCGCCGCTCTATCACCCCGCGCTCCGGCACGTCATCGTGCCGCGCCGAGAACTCGGCGTGCCTACGGTCTTCAACATCCTGGGCCCGGTGGCGAACCCGGCCCGCCCGGCCGCGCAGGCGCTCGGCGTGGCCGACCCGCGGATGGGGCCGATCCTGGCGGGAGTGCTGGCTGCCCGCGGTTGCTCCGGCCTGGTGTTCCACGGCGATGACGGCCTTGATGAGCTCACCACGACCGCGCCGTCCACGGTGTGGGTGGTACACGACGGGACGGTCAGCGAGGTGAGGTTCGATCCGGCCGCTCTCGGCATCTCCAGGTCGGTGCCGGCCGACCTGCTCGGCGCTGACCCGGCGCACAACGCCGGGGTCGTCCGTGAGTTCCTGGCTGGCCGCCAGGGACCCGTCCGGGAGACCGCGCTGTTGAACGCGGCCGCCGCGCTCGCAGCCGAGGCTGGCGTGGCTGGACCGGACGCCCTGGTTCCCGCGCTGGCTGACGGTTATCGCAGGGCTGCGGTGGCGGTGGATTCTGGTGCGGCGGCCGACCTGCTCAACCGCTGGGTCGCCACGAGCCAGCGTCTGGCCGGACGGTAGGGCCGGATAGTAAGGCCGGGAGATCAGGACTCGGCGTAGCCGAGCGCGAAAGCCGCCTCGAGGTCATGCCGGGAGTACGTCCGGAAGGCGATGTGGGTCTCGGTGTGAGTGACACCGGGCACCTTATTCACTGTGCCGGGGATCACGTCACCCAGCTCCTCGTGGCTGCGTACGCGGACCATCGCTACCAGGTCGAACTCACCGGTCACGGAATAGACCTCGCTCACCGCGGGGATCTGCGCGATCGCCTCCGCGGTTTCCGGGATGCGTGCCACATCTGCCTTGATCAAAACGATTGCGGTGACCACGGCAGTAGCGTACCGCCGCTCAGCTCGCCGCTCGCAGCAGGTTGCGGCGGCCGCCCGCTCTGGCCGCTGCGACCAGGCCAAGCAGCCCGGCTAGGACGTCGGCTGTCGCCTTGGCGTCGGGGAGCGCCCGGTGACACGGCGCAGTGCGGGCGCCGAAATACGTGGCCAGAGTCGCCAGCCGGCAGTCGGGCACGTCCTCGGGGCCGAGCAGCATGCGAGCCAGGACGGCTGTGTCGATCACCGCGACTGGTGGCCAGCGGATGCGATTCGCCGCGCAGGCGGAAGTCAGGAAGCTCAGGTCGAACGGAGCGTTATGCGCGACCAGCGTGCAGCCGCTAGCGAAGGCGAGGAACGCTGGCAGGGCCGAGCGAGCCAGCGGCGCTCGGCTGACCATGTCATCGGTGATGCCCGTCAGCAAGGTGATGTCTGCCGGGATCGAGGCGCCCGGCCGGACGAGAGTGGCGAACTCACCGGTGAGCTGCCCACCACTAAGCCGCACGCAGCCGATCTCGGTGAGCTCGGCCTGCTCCGGGAGCCACCCGGTGGTTTCCACGTCAACGACCACCAGGTCGAGGTCGGCCAGCGCTGAGATCACAGATTCACGCTAGGCCGGGGTGCCGACAGTCTGACTCAGGCGCGCCGCGGTGCGAGCCGGCGTGGCGGCGATGACCGTCCGCCGTGGCCGGTCTGACCAGCGATAGCTGGCGCCGCCGGAGAAACGCACTGCGGGAGTGCGCGAAGCGGTTGAATCTACCCCTGCCGTTCACTAGGGTCGTGCAGCGAGCCGTATCGCTCATCAGTCGCCAGGCCGGCGGCGGCGAACGGCTTCGCCGAATCTCGGGCGCTGGCCAGTCTGGCTCGCCGGAGAGCCGGGGACCCACCAGGCGGTTTCGCAGGTGCGGGACCGCCAGGGGTGAATCGGGCCAGTCGAAGATTGGCCTGTAGGGCGCACTTCCACAGCCCGAACCCGTCAGCTGACCCGGCAGGCCGACAGTGGAAGAAGGAGCGTGTCGCGCGGGTGCACAGGCTGCCGTCGGTTCGCACGATCGTCAGGCAACGCGCCGGGGCTGTAGCTGTCGCTGTGCTGGCCGCCGGGCTCATCATGGGCGTGGGCGGCAGCGCCGGCGCCGTGCCGATGCCGACGATCAGCCAGGTCCAGGCCAGGCTCACCAAGCTTCAGACGCAGATCTCTAAGCTCGATCAGCAGTTTGTCCAGGTCAAGCAGGAGCTGGCGGCCACCGACCAGCGACTGGCGCTGGTGGACAGGGAACTCGCCGTCTACTCCAAGCGCTTCGCATCGGAGCGGCGGCAGATCGGCCGTATCGCTGTCACTGCCTATGAGACGGGCAACATCAACTCCACGATCACGCTGCTGATCTCTGGGAACCCGCAAGAGATCCTGAACCAGTCGGCCATCTTGCTGGAGTTGTCCAACAGCAACAACGCGGAGATCAATCAGTTCCTCAAGGCTGCCAGGCAGCTGACTACGACGCAGCTTCTGGTCAAGCGCAACCAGGTCAGCATCCTCGCCTTGCGCAATAGCCTGCGCAAGCGCCGGGCCGCACTGAACAAACTGGCGAGCACGGCGCAGGCGCTGCTAGCTCAGTTGCAGCCCGCCCAACAGACCGGGATGGGCGCTGGCGGAACTACCGGCGGGATCAAGTACAAGGGCCCGATTTCTACCCAGGCGCAGAAGGCCGTCGCCTTCGCTTACGGCGCGGTCGGCTGCCCGTACGTCTGGGGCGGCACTGGGCCGTGCAACCAGGGCTATGACTGCTCCGGCCTGACCATGTCGGCCTGGGCCTACGCCGGCGTGTCGATCCCGCGAACCAGCTACGACCAGGAAGCCTCGCTGCCGCAGGTCGCTCTCGCCCCAGGCGACGTCACCAAGTATCTGCAGCCGGGCGACATCCTCGGCTTCATCGGCAACGCCCATGTCGGCATCTACGTCGGCAATGGTGAGCTCATAGATGCGCCCACTGCGGGCTCTGATGTTGAGCTGATCCCGCTGTCGGGCTGGTATCTGGCGAATCTGGACGAGGCCGTCCGGCCCTAGACACGGCACGGCGGGTACGATCTGAGCTTCCGGCGAGTCTTCGGAGCTGCTGGCCCGGCCGGGCCAGCCGGCGCCGAGGGAGCCCCATGACCAAGGTACTGATCGTCACCAACGACTTCCCGCCGCGCCGCGGTGGCATCCAGTCGTTCGTGCACGCCCTCGCCGCCAGGCTGCCAGCCGATCGGGTCGTCGTCTACGCACCAGCCTGGGACGGCGCCGCCGAATTCGATGCCCGGCAGCCATTCACGATGGCCAGGCACCCCGGATCGCTGATGTTGCCGGCGCCCGATGTGCGCCGTCGAGCGGTGGCGCTGCTGACAGAGCACCACTGCGACACCGTGCTGTTCGGCGCCGCCGCGCCGCTCGGGTTGCTGGCGGCGCCGTTGCGGCGGGCTGGGGCAGACCAGATCGTCGCGCTCACCCACGGACACGAGGCCGGCTGGGCGGCATTGCCGGGCGCCAGGTCGTTGCTGCACCGGATCGCCGAACAGGTAGACGTCGTTACCTATCTAGGCGAGTACTTCCGGATCAGGATGGCCAGGGCAATGTCCGCGGCTGCGGCCGACCGGATGGTCAGGCTCACGCCGGGAGTGGATCCCGGGGTGTTCCGTGCGGGCGCGGGCGGTGCCGACGTCCGGCAGCGCCTGGGCATCGATCCTGACCGGCCAGTCGTCGCGTGCGTGTCAAGAATGGTGCCGCGCAAGGGCCAGGACATGCTCATCAGGGCCTGGCCGCAAGTCCTGCGCCAATCAGCGGCCGAGCCGCTGCTGCTGATGGTGGGCGACGGCCCGTATCGGCCAGCCCTGGACCGCATGGCGGCTGAGGCCGGCGTTGCCGAATCCGTGCTCTTCACCGGCCCGGTTAGCTGGGCGGACCTGCCCGCCTACTACGACGCTGCCAACATCTTCGCTATGCCGTGCCGCACCAGGCGGGCAGGGCTGGACGTAGAAGGCCTCGGCATCGTTTACCTGGAAGCATCCGCCACCGGCTTGCCCGTCATCGCCGGTGACTCTGGCGGCGCCCCCGACGCCGTCCTCGACGGCGAAACGGGCTACGTGGTCCCCGGCCGCGACATCGCCGCACTGACTGACCGCCTGGTCGACCTGCTGTCTGATCCCGCTGGCGCAGCTGCCATGGGCGAGAAGGGCCAGGCCTGGATCGAACGCGAATGGACCTGGGACCTAGTCGCCGACCGACTGCAGCACATCCTGTCCGGCCACGTCGCCTAACTCGCCCGGCCCGGACTCAGTCCCACCCACTCTTGTACTGGCCGTCGAGATGCGGGCTGTATTGCGTCACCGCGAGTAGAGCGCGTCAATCTCGGCGGCGAAGTCCTTGGCGACGACCGCCCGCTTCACTTTGAGCGACGGCGTGATGTAACCGTTATCGGTGGTGAAGTCCACCGGCAGCAGCCGGAACTTTCGGATCGACTCGGCGCGGGACACGGCCTTATTGGCGTCGTCCACCGCGGCCTGAATATCGGCGATCAGGTCAGGGTCGTCAGCGAGCTCAGCGGCGGTCGCGCTTTCTGGCTTGCCGTGCTGCTTCTTCCAGTGCTCCAGCGCCTCCGGGTCGAGGGTGATGAGGCAGGCGACAAACGGCCGGCCATCGCCGACCACCATGCACTGGCTGATCAGCGGGTGCGCCCGCAGCCGGTCCTCGAGCACCGCCGGCGCCACGTTCTTGCCGGCAGCGGTCACGATGATTTCCTTCTTCCGGCCGGTTACCCGGAGGAACCCCTCGTCGTCGAGGGATCCGAGGTCGCCCGTATGCAGCCAGCCCTCGGCATCGATGGCCTCCGCGGTAGCCGCCTCGTTCTGCCAGTAGCCGACGGTGATGATGCCCCCGCGCAGCAAGATCTCGCCATCGCTAGCGATCTTGATACTCACGCCCGGCAGCGGCATGCCGACCGTTCCGATCTTGTTCCTGGATGGCTTGTTGACGGTAGCGGCGGCCGATGTCTCCGTCATTCCGTAGCCCTCGAGCACCGTGATGCCCGCGCCGCGGAAGAAGTGGCCGAGTCGCTCGCCCAGCGGCGCGCCGCCGGAGACCGCGTAGCTCACCTTCCCGCCGACGGCGGCGCGCAGCTTGCCATAGACCAGTCTGTCGAACAGCGCATGCCGCAGCCGAAGTGCCATTCCGGGACGCCCGGCCGATCGTGCCTGGCTGAAGGCAATGGCGGTATCTGCAGCAGCGGCGAAGATCTTGCTCTTGGCTGGGCTCGCCGAGGCCTGCTGTTGGGCGGTGTTGTACACCTTCTCGAACACTCGTGGCACGGCCAGGAGGAAGGTGGGCTGGAACTCGCGGAGGCCGTCCGCCACGGTGCCGATTTCTTCCCAGTGCCCGAGGACGGAACCCGACTCAAGACAGCCAACTTCGATGATCCGGGCGAACACATGGGCTAGCGGCATGAACAGCAGCGTCGAGCCGCCGACCGTCTCGAATACTTCCGGCAGCGCCCCATGCACGGCGTTTCGGGCCGCGCTCAGCAGGTTGCGGTGCGTCAGCTCACAACCCTTGGGCCGTCCGGTAGTGCCGGAGGTGTAGATGATCGTGGCCAGATCGCCGGCCCGCCGGGCAACGCGAGCCTGGCGGAGCCGGTCATCGGTTACGTCCGCGCCGGCGGCCGCCAGCTCGTCGAGCTCGCCCAGCCGCCAGACCAGGCCAAGGTCGGAGAGGTTCGCGCGGACGTCGGAGATGAGGTTGGCGTGCGTGTCGGTCTCAGCGATCACCGCACGCGCCCCGGAGTCGCTCAGGATCCACTGCACCTGCTCAGCCGAGGAGGTTTCGTAGACTGGTACGACCACGGCTCCGGCGGCCCAGAGGGCATAGTCGGTGAGAGTCCATTCGTACCGGGTCCGCGACATAAGCGCGACTCTGTCGCCCGGCTCGATGCCTGCTGCGATCAGGCCTTTTGCCAGTGCGGCAACCTGCGCGCGGAACTGGCCCGTGGTCACGTCGTGCCAGCCGTCACCGGACCGCCTGCGGAGCATGACCTCGTCAGGGTCAGCGGCCGCCCGGCTGAATACGACATCAGCCAGTCCGGCATCGTCCGGGATCTCGATCAGCGCGGGAATCCCATACTCAAGCACTGCGCCTCCGTTAACGACCACGTTTCCTTCCCGATCTTTTCTGGACGTTACAGCTTCCCCCGTTCGTGGCTACTGCCGGACCGGCAGTCCCGTCGGCAGGCTATGTCTTCGTGCCGGACTTGCCTACTGTGGGTGGATGCGGGTGCATGTAGTGAGCGACGTTCATGGCCGCGCCGACGCGCTTCGCCGCGCCGGCGACGGCGCGGATGCGCTGATCTGTCTCGGCGACTTGTTGCTGTTCATCGACTATGCGGACCACAGCCAGGGCATATTTCCGGACCTCTTCGGCGCGGCGCAGGCACAGCGCCTCGTCGAACTCCGGTCAGCGCATCGGTTCGATGAGGCGCGGGAGATGTCAGCCGCCCTGTGGGCACAGCTCGGCGGCGACCCGCGCCAGCACATCGAGGCCGCGGTAGGCCGCCAGTACGCCGAGCTGTTCGCGGCCATGCCGGTCCCGTCTTACCTGACCTACGGCAACGTCGACCTGCCCAGGCTGTGGGACGAGCACGTCCAGCCCGGACAGCAGGTGCTCGACGGCCAGCGCGCCGAGCTGGACGGCTGGACATTCGGCTTCGTCGGCGGCGGCCTGCGCACGCCTTACCGGACCCCAAACGAGCTGGACGAGGACGCTTACGCGGCCAAAGTAGCGGCCGTCGGCGAGGTCGATGTGCTCTGCACACATATCCCGCCAGCCGTGCCGGACCTGCTCTACGACACCGTGGCGCGGCGGATGGAGCGCGGCAGCGAAGCACTACTAGACGCGATCGAGAAGACCCGCCCGCGCTACGTCCTGTTCGGCCACGTGCACCAGCCGCTGCAGCACAGGATCAGGATTGGCACCACCGAGTGCATCAATGTCGGTCATTTCCGGGCGAGCGGCATGCCTTACGTATTGCAATGGCATTAGTAATCCCGAATGTGCGTCGGGCCTGCGGCCGCGCAGGCAGGAACGGGCCGGGCCGGGAGGTACGCTCCGAGTCATGACGGACAGGACTTCCTCGAGCATCACTGTGGCCGCGCCGCAAGCTGCGGTTATGGGGGTTATCGCGGACTTCGGCGCCTACCCGGACTGGGCTACCGGTGTCCGGTCCGCGGAAGTGCTCGAGTCAGGGCCTGACGGCCGGCCGCTCCGGGTGCGGTTCGGGCTGGATGCCGGCGTCATCAGGGACAGTTACGTGCTGGCCTATGTCTGGGACGGGAACGCATCGGTGCGCTGGCGCCTCGACGTACCAGGGTCGATGGTGACCGAGATGTCGGGTGCCTATGAACTCGCCGAAGACGGGGCAGGTACCAGCGTGAGCTACGAGCTCGCCGTCGGCACCCGGGTGCCGATGCTGGGCATGCTCCGGCGTCGCGCCGAAAAGACGATTATTGAGACCGCGCTCAAGGGTCTCAAGTCGCGCACGGAATCGATGTAGGGCAGGGAACGTGTTGATCATGATGGGGAGCAGAACCGATGACTGAGCAGCCGGGGCGGCCGCAGCAGGCAGCAAAGGACGAGGCGGGCCGGGCCGGGGAGGGTTCAGAGCGGGCAGCCGCTGCGCAGGCTGGCTCGAGTTCAGCTGGGCCGGGCCGGGGCGGCTCGAGTTCAGCCGGGCCGGGCCGGGGCGGGTCGAGTTCAGCTGGGCCGGGCCAGGCGGGCTCAAGTTCAGCTGGGTCGAGTCGCGCTGGCTCGAGTTCAGGTGCGTCTGGGCGTCGAGTTCGGGTCGCCCGGGCTCGGCGCGGCCGGGTTCGGGGCGGGCCAGCTCGGCGCGACCGCGCTCGGGGACGCCAGGAGCGGATATGCTGAGCGACTTTCAGCGCTGGCTGATCCGCTCTAGCGCCAAGAACATGCGCAAGGAGATCGGTGGTCAGGTCCGCAAGACCTTCAGCGGCGGCCGCAATGAGTCCATGGACGTGTGGGACGCGGCCACGACTGAGATTCCGCCGGAGGTCGGGGAGGCCCCTGAGTGCCAGTGGTGTCCGATCTGCCGGGCCGCCCGGCAATTCCGCGACTCGGGACCCGGTATCGGCGGGCACCTTTCCGGTGCCGGGAACGCCGTTGCGTCCGCGGTCCAGGACGCCTTCAACGCCTTCGACACGGTGCTGGCCAAAGCAGCCGGGACCGCTGACCGCGACCGGCCGGACCGCGACCGGCCGGACCGCGACCGGCCGGACCGCGAGCGGCCAGAGCGTCGCGAGCCGGAGGGGACCCATCCCGCCGGGCAGGCGGTCAGCCTGCCGGTCCGGGCGCTGGGGCCGGGATGAGCCACACCGCCGACCGAACAGTCCCGCCAATGGCCGTGACGCCGGCGCCAGTTGTGGTGCCTGGAGCCGACTCGCCGGAGACAGCCGGCATGGCGGGCGGGTCGGCGCCTCAAGCCCGGGGGCGGGCCGCCGCCGGGTCGGCCGAGACTGCAGTGCCTGGCATCCCGGCGACCGAACCGGACGCGTGGAGTCTGGTCACCGACCGGGCCGACGCCGAGACGGATTCTGCTGACCCGAACCTGGCCGCGCGCGGCTCCCTAGACGACGGCTATGTAGAAGACGACGGTGTGCATGGGCCTGACCATCGGCGTTGACGTCGGCGGCACGAAGGTCGCCGCTGGCGTGGTGGACGAGGACGGGCGGATCGTCGAGAAGCTGAAGCGCTATACCCCGGCCGCGAACCCGGACGAGACCGTAGCGGTCATTGCCGACGCCGTGCTGGAACTGCTTAGCAGGCACAAGGTGGACGCCGTCGGGATAGGCGCGGCCGGATTTGTCGACCGGACCAGGTCAACCGTGCTCTTCGCGCCGAACTTGGCCTGGCGCGCGGAGCCCGTCGAGAAGCTGGTCGAGGATCGCATCGGCCGTCCCGTCGTGGTTGAGAATGACGCGAACGCGGCCGCCTGGGCGGAAACCAAGCTCGGGGCGGCCAAGGGTTACCAGGATGTCGTGATGATCACCGTCGGAACCGGGATCGGGGCCGGCATCGTGCTTGACGGCAAGGTGTACCGGGGCCGGTGGGGCATGGCCGGTGAGCCAGGTCATTACCGGGTGGTGCCGGAAGGCCGAGTGTGCGGTTGCGGTAACCGCGGCTGCTGGGAGCAGTACGCAAGCGGAAGCGCGCTGGTTGCGGAGGCCCGAGAGTTCGCCCGGAGGTCACCGGGTGCGGCGGTCCGGCTACTTCAGCTTGCCGGAGGCAGCGCGGACAGCATCGGCGGGCCGGCCGTCACGCAGGCTGCGAGAGAAGGCGATGCCGGCGCGCTGCGCTGCTTCGAGATCGTTGGCAGCTGGCTGGGAGCCGGCCTGGCTGACCTGTCCGCGATTCTTGATCCAGGTTGTTTCGTCATCGGGGGCGGGGTATCCGAAGCAGGCGATCTGCTGCTTGGCCCGGCCCGCGCGTCCTACCAGGACGGCCTGACCGGCAGTGCTTACCGGGAGCTCGCTGACATCAGGCTGGCCCAGCTCGGGCCGGATGCCGGCCTGATCGGGGCGTCGGACCTGGCCAGGACCTCCTAACGCCAGAGCTCGGCTTGCCTAGACCACCGCGCCGTCGTCGTCATCATCCCGCTCGCGGTCGCCGAGCCTGATCACCAGCGTCACGAAACCGCCGACGAACGCGGCGACGGCGGCGAACGCCTCGAGGCCTGAGATCGACCAGTGCAGGAACGTTCCTAGCAGCAGATACAACGGACCGCCGATTAGCGCCACCCAGGCAGCCTTGGCGATGGTGTCAAGCTTGGCTGGTGGCGGCAGCGGGACCGGGACGTACGGCTGCTCTTCCTCTTCCGCCGGCGAGTACGAGCGCGGGTCCCCGGCGAACCTGATCACCCTGGTCCGGTCGGACGGCAGGAACGCCCCAGCCGCTGCCCCTTCACCGGCCTGGTCAGTAGGAGCGGTCTGGTCGTCACCGGCAGCCTGGTCCGCAGCAGGCGCTGCGATGCCGGGCAGGTCCTCTCGCGAGGGCCACGGCGCCAGGTCGGGCTCTACGTCAGCCGACGCGTCAAAGCGCGCAACCAGATCCCGCCAGGCCGCTTCCTCGCCGCTAACCTCGCCGCCGATGTCCCCGGAACTGCTCATCCGCCGTCATTCCCCGCCAGTTGATTCCCCGCTAGTTGATTCCCTGCCCGTGCCGCTCGCTGACTCGCGGCCAGCCCGGCTGTGCTTTTGCACGAACTCCAGGCTCCCGGAGAATATTGCGTCAGCGTCGTTGTCGAGCGTAGCGACGTGGTAACTATCGGCAAGCTCCCGGACCTCCATCTGGGCAGCTGGCAGGGCTGATGTCAGCACCTTCAGGCTGGCCGGGCCGACGACATGGTCGGTCACGCTCTTGAACACGAGTATCGGCTGAGTCAGCTCACCAAGGTGTTGCTGGGTTGTTCGCCACAGGCCAGGGAGGGTGGCGGCGGCTTTCACGGGCGTGCGGTCGTAACTGTCCTCGCGGGCACCTGGCTTCTTGATGTCACTGCCAATGCCTTTTAGCGACGGGACCACAAGCTTCAGCACCGGCGCGAGAACGAAGAGTTTGGTGTCGGAGGCAACCGAAGGATTGACCAGGACCAGGCCGCGAACGGCCTCGCGACGGAGTTCGGCTAGCCGGAGCGCAAGGCAGCCGCCCATCGACAAGCCCATGACGAACATCTCATCTGTCTTGGCTTGGAGTTCGTCGAAGGCCCGGTCAGCCTCAGCGAACCAGTCCTCCCAGCGCGTCCTGGCCAGTTCCTGCCAGGTGGTGCCGTGCCCAGGCAACCGGGGCAATGAGACGCTGAGGCCTGCCTGCGCCAGGTACTCAGCCCATGGCCGCAAGGACTGCGGGCTGCCAGTGAAACCATGGCAGAGCAGGACGCCGGTCGGCCCGCCATCATGGGCAAACGCTTCTGCCCCTGGCTTTACTGGCATCTGGTTATGTCCTCCCGGCCTGAAGCCTACGTCGGGCTGCGACTGTGGTTCGGCCCCGTTACCTTCCCGAATCGTCCCATGCCAGCTGCGATGTTCACAGTGGGTTGTACGTCAACAGCCCGTCTGCCTGGACGATCGCCAGTTCGCGACTGACGTGGGAACATATGAGCGTGTTCTACTGGGTGGTCAAGGCGATACTTGCTCCGTTCCTGCGGCTGGTCTTCCGGCCGTGGGCGGAGGGCACCGACAACGTACCCAGGGAAGGTCCCGCCATCCTGGCCAGCAACCATCTGTCGTTCTCCGATCATTTTTTCGCGCCGCTGCCGCTTCCCCGCAAGGTGGTGTTCCTTGCGAAATCCGAATACTTCACCGGCCGAGGGCTAAAAGGGCTGCTGAGCAAGGCGTTCTTCAGTGGCGTTGGCCAGATCCCGGTGGATCGCACGGGCGGGGAGGCCAGCGAGCGGGCGCTGCGCACAGGGCTGCGAGTCCTCGCGGCCGGCGAGATTCTCGGCATCTACCCTGAGGGGACCCGCACTCCGGACGGCCGCCTTTACCGTGGCAAGACGGGCGTGGCCAGACTCGCGCTGGAGGCAAAAGCCCCGGTCATCCCGACCGCCATGGTTGGCGGATTCGAGTTCCAGCCGCCGGGCAAGCTGGCGCCGCGGCTGCGGATCCGGCCTGGCGTACGATTCGGCAAGCCGCTCGATTTCTCTCGGTATTACGGCCTGGAGCAAGACCGGATCGTGTTGCGCGCGATGACCGACGAGATCATGTACGAATTGATGAAGCTGTCCGGCCAGGAGTACGTGGACGAATACGCCCAGCGCTCTAAGGGCAAGCTGAGCTCGGCCCTGCGGCACGGCAGGCCGGCGCGCGAGGACAGGGTCGCCAGCGTTAACGGCGCCGCGCCGCGAGATGGCGATACTGACAAACCAGCGGATGCCTCCTCGGCCGCGGAAGCGACGGACGGCAGCAACCGGGGACAAGAAGTCCCGGATGCATCTGCCTCCGGCTCCGGCACCATTCAGGACTAGGGCTTCGCGAGGTCTCGCACCACTTCTGGCCAAGGCCTCTAGTAGTTGCCGTCCGCGGTTCTGACCTTGGCTGCTGGCGTCAGCAGCGGCGGACGGCGGGACGCGCGTGAGTCATGGCACAGTCCGGATCCAGGGCGAAGGTCGGCCTGTCCGCAGCGCTCGCCGGATGATGGCGACAACCTTTGCCGGCTCGTTCCTGATCATCGCCGGCGTGAGATGCAGCACCCGGATCCCTGCGGCGGCCAGCTCGTCATGGCGGATCATCGTCCGTTCCCAGCCCTCGGGTCCAAGGTGCCACTCACGCGAGTCCACTTCGGCGGCAACGCTAAATTCCTGCCACCAGGCGTCAGGCTTGGCCAGGAACTCCTCACCCAGATAGAGCCGGGGGTTGTAGAGCGGCGTAGGCAGTCCAGCGCGCCTAATCAGGTGCATCAAGTCGACCTCGGGCGCCGACTCCGCGCCTGCCGCGACCTCGGCCAGTACCAGCCGCAGGGAGGCTGAGTTCTTTAACCTGCTCTGGCCAAGCTCGGCCGCCAGTTGCTCGACAGAGCACCTGCCCTGCTGGACAAGCCCCGCCACGAGGGCGCGGACGTCCCGCACGCTTGTCAGGCAGAGGGCAGCATCGACAACCGCTCTCGGAATCGCGGCTATCTGGATGTAGTTGTTCTCTCCTACGCGGTCCGGGACCCTGGTCGTTCGGTGCAGCCGGACGCAGCCGACGTCTGTCCGGTAACAAGTCCTGGGCACTATCACATCGATGAAGCTTGTCGCCGGCACCGCGAAGCCGTAGCGGCGCAAGGCGGCCAAGCCGGTAATGGTGGCGTAGCGCCCGCCGTAGAGCAGGGCTGCCATCTCCATCTGGTCCACGGTCGGCGATCCGGTGACGGTGAGGTAGACGCCTGGCAATACGCGCTGCCATGGGCCGCCGGGCCGGATCCGGTGCCGGATAGTGCTTGCCGTCAGGCCAATTTCCGCCGCCTGCTGACGTGAAATGACGCCGTGCTGGCGGGAGAGCAACCAGGGGAGCGGATCCTGCTTGGCGCGCTTCCGGCGGCGGGCTGGAGAGCCGGAGCCTGCCGCTGAGCTTTGGGGCGCACGGCTCGAGCCAGGTGATGTTTGCCTCATAGCGGACAGATTTACACCGGAGGACTGACAGCGCCGGCCGCGCCGGGCTCCTCGGGAGCGTTCGATGAGCAACATTGGGGGTTGTGGTGTCGCTGCTACGACACCACAACCCCCAACGTCCGCAGAATTGATCTTCAAGGCCAAAGAGCGGCCGACGCTTTATGCCTGTTACCAGCCTTTTGTCCGTTCTACTGCGCTGCGCCAGCGGGCGTGGGCGGCGTCATCACGCTGGCCCGGCGTAAATCTGCGGTCCAGCTGCCAGGTCGCCGCCAGTTCCGGCTGCGATGACCAGACACCGGTGGCGAGGCCAGCTAGGAAAGCGGCGCCTAGCGCGGTGGTCTCCACGATTACCGGGCGCTCGACCGGGCGCTGGAGCTGGTCAGCTTGCAGTTGCATAAGCAGGTCGTTCGCGCTCGCGCCGCCGTCGACACGCAGCGCGCTTTCGCCGCCCGCCGCCGCGCCGCCCGCCGCCGGGCCGCCCGCCGCCGCCGGCCGGCGCCTGCCGGGCCGCCTCCGCCGCCCGCGGCCGGCACCTGGCTCGTCGCGAATCTCAGCGCGGGCGGCGGCCTCAGCGGTCATCACGTCCACGACGTCGCGGACCTCGAATGCGATAGCCTCAAGCGCCGCCCGGATCAGGTGCGCTCTCGTGGTGCCCCGGGTCAGGCCGAATATCGCGCCCCTGGCTGACGGATCCCAGTCGGGCGCGCCGAGCCCAGTAAGTGCCGGGACGAATACCACACCGCCGGAATCCGGGACCGAGCTCGCCAGCGCCTCGCTCTGGCTAGCGTTGTCCAGCAAGCCGAGCCCATCGCGCAGCCACTGGATCGCGGCCCCAGTGACGAACACCGAGCCTTCGAGCGCATAGGTCAGCGAGCCCGACGGCTCCAGCCAGGCAACAGTGGACAGCAGCCCAGCTTGCGACCGCACCACCGACGACCCGGTATTGACCAGCACGAACGAGCCGGTTCCGTACGTGCACTTGGCCGAGCCGACCGCGAAACAGGCCTGCCCGAACATGGCCGCCTGCTGATCCCCGGCGATTCCCGCGATTGGCACCGACATGCCAAGGAACGCGGCCGGATCGGTATGACCGACCACGCCGGTGGACGGCACGACCTCCGGCAGCGCGTGCGGCGGCACGCCGAACAGCGAGCACAACTCCGCCGACCATTGGCCAGCCTCGATGTCGAACAGCAGCGTCCGGGACGCGTTGGAGGCATCGCAGATATGCCGTCGCCCGCCTGTCAGCCGGGCGACCAGGTAGGAGTCCACCGTGCCGACCGCAAGCGAACCGTCGGTCACCCCGGCCCAGACGGCTGGCTCGTTCTCGGCCAGCCAGGTCAGCTTCGTGGCGGTGAAGTACGGGTCGATCCGCAGGCCGCTGATCTCGGCGACGCGGTCGGAGTGCCCGGCCGCGCGGAACCGGTCGCAGATCGCCGCGGTCCGCCGGTCCTGCCACACGATGGCCCGGCGCGGTGCCGCCAGCGTGCCCCGGTCCCACAAGACCGCGGTCTCCCGCTGGTTGGTGATCCCGACACAGGCGATGTCCGGCGAACCTGCGGAAGCTACTGCCTGCGCGCAGGCTGCCAGCGTGGCCTGCCAGATCCCCTCCGGCAGGTGCTCAACCCAGCCGGGTTCGGGAAAATACTGGCGAAACTCCTGGTATCCGCGACCCGCTATCGTGCCGTTGGCGGTAACTATAAGAGCGGTTACACCGGTCGTGCCCGCGTCGATCGCAAGGACGCTCATAAGCACTAGTGTGACGGCTGGGAACGCGAGAGGGAGCAGCATGCGAGTCGGAGTCCTCACCGGAGGCGGCGATTGCCCAGGGCTGAACGCGGTCATCCGCGCGGTCGTGCGGACCGGCGTGGCCGAGCACGAGATGGAGTTCATCGGCTTCCGGGATGGCTGGCGCGGTCCGCTTGAGGGCGACACGATGGTGCTGGACGTGGACGCCGTCCGTGGCATCCTGCCCAGGGGCGGCACAATCCTGGGCTCGTCCCGGACTAATCCGGCGGCCGATTCCAACACCATCGACGGAAAGTCCGGCATCGAGCGGGTCAGGGAGAACCTGGACAGCCTCGGCGTTGACGCGCTCGTCGCGATCGGCGGCGAGGACACCCTCGGTGTCGCCGCGCGGCTGCACGAGGCCGGCGTCCGGGTGGTCGGAGTGCCGAAAACCATCGACAACGACCTCGGCGGGACCGATTACACATTTGGCTTCGACACCGCGGTCAACATCGCGATGGAAGCGATCGACCGGCTGCACACGACGGCGGAGAGCCATCACCGCGCTCTGATCGTCGAGGTGATGGGTCGGCATGTCGGCTGGATCGCGCTGCATGCGGGCATGGCCGGCGGCGCGAACGTGATCCTCATCCCGGAGCAGCCCTTCGACCTGGATCAGGTCTGCGGGTACGTGCAGCACCGCTTCCAGACCCGGTACGCGCCGATCGTGGTGGTCTCCGAGGGCGCCCAGCCCAAGGCGGCGACGGAGTCGGCAGGCGAGGAGAAGCTCGACGAGTTCGGTCATATGCTGCTCGCCCGCCGCGGGGTCGGCCAGCTGCTGGCGGACGAGATCGAGCGGCGCACTGGGAAAGAGGCGCGGGTCGCAGTACTTGGCCATATCCAGCGCGGCGGCACGCCCACCGCCTTCGACCGAGTGCTGGCCACCAGGTTCGGCGTCCAGGCCGTCCGGGCGATCGCGGACGGCGCATTCGGCAGCATGGTGGCGCTGCGTGGCACCGACATCGTGCGGGTGCCGCTCGCGGAAGCGACAACCAAGCTGAAGCTGGTGCCACCGGAGCGTTATGCCGAGGCTGAGGTCTTCTTCGGCTGACCAAACCCAAATGCGGGGGGGAACGGGTCGCCGCACGGCTGCTCGCTGCCGGCTGCCCGGGTCGCCTGGGGTAAGCCAAAAGGCGGTTCCGCGCGCTGTCCGGCTGGGGCCGTTTCGGGCTAACCCGCCGCAGGCTGCCTCGCCCGGAACGCCGCGGCTTTTTCCCTGTTCTGACACGAGGTCGAGCAGAACCGCCGGGTGCCGTTGCGAGACACGTCCACGTAAACGCGGTCGCAGCGCGCCGCGGTACAAACGCCCAGCCGGTCGTACAGTTCGGTGCCAAGGACAACAGCGAGGCCGGTGGCGCAGCCGGCTGCCCAGCCGTGCGTCAGCCCGTCGGCGCTGCCATGGAAGTGCAAGTGCCACGGTTCGTCGTCATGCCGGTCCAGCTGAGGCCGGGCGCCGGTGGCCGCCAGC
Organism: uncultured Actinomycetota bacterium; assembly: GCA_963787665.1. GTDB lineage: Bacteria > Actinomycetota > Actinomycetes > Streptosporangiales > Streptosporangiaceae > JAJYUU01. The sequence goes on along the minus strand of CAWBDZ010000007.1, from coordinate 1,076,547 downwards.
AGTTCATTGACCAGGCGCGCGGCGCCGTCGATATCATCGCGGCCGACTGAATCGAACACGGCCCGCAGCTTCGCCGCCATCGCCGTCATCTCGGCGGCTTCCTGGCTGCTGACGTCCGGTGCGCCGGACCGGCCGGAACGCAGCGCGGCGGTCACGGCGGCGCGCAGTTCGTCGCCGACCGGCGGCTGATAGGCCCGGCCATGCGACTCGCCCGTGGTGAGCGCATTGACCAGGCTGACGGCCACCGCGACGACCGTGTCGACGTGACTGTTGAAATTCACTTGACCAGTTATGCTCCGGCAGTCTAGCGTTGTGACTGGTGAAACTCTATATGACAGTCACGCGCAACGCATAGCAGAGGAGCGACGGTAATGGCCGCAGCAGGCGACGGTATCCGGGAGCGCGCGATCAGCCAGCAGCAGGCGGAAGCCTGGGTGCAGCGCTGGGATGCGCAGCAGCAGGCCTACCTGCCTGACCGCGAGGACAGGTTCATCGCGCTTATCGACGCGGTAGCTGAGGCGGCCGGCCGGTCAGATCCGGTCGTGCTCGATCTCGGCTCCGGGCCCGGCTCGCTCGCTGTCCGGCTGCTTGACCGGTTGCCGCAGGCGACGGTCTTCGCTGTTGACGCCGATCCGCTGTTGCGTGCGCTGGGCCGCGCCGCGTTCGCAGACCGGCCCGGTCTTCACTTTGCTGACGCCGATCTGCGCGTTTCCGGCTGGTCCGCAGCCCTGGGCCTGGCCACCAAGCCGGACGCCGCGGTCAGCACTACGGCGCTGCACTGGCTGCCGCAAGACGCGCTTGCGGCCCTGTACGCCGAACTTGCCGGGTTGCTGCGGCCGGGCGGCCTGGTGCTGAACGGTGATCACCTGACCGAGGACAACAATGCCCCGGTGCTGCGCCGTCTCGGGCGGGCGCTGATCGAGCGGGAGGAGCAGCGCCGTTTCCCCGGCGGCCAGGTCGAGAGCTGGACGGACTGGTGGATCGCGGCGGCGGCTGATCCGGCGCTATCCGCGCTGTATGCCGAGCGGGAAGCACGCCAGGTGGAGTCCGAGCACCATGGCTCGCCCGCAGGCCGGCTGAGCGTGCACGTGGAGTCGATGCGGGCAGCCGGATTCGCCGAGGTAGGGACTCTCTGGCAGCGAGGCGAGAACCGGCTGCTCTGCGGCGTGCTAGCCGGATAGCTGGGCTGCCTGGCGGGCGGTCCTGCCCGTAACGCGGAAGCGGGGCCACCAGCGGGTTACGGGCACGCGCTGAATGACGCTTGATAGCCCGACGGCGGCGCCTGAAGCAGGTACCCGTTGCCGTTCCTGACCAGGAAGAGCGAGATGCGCCACCGCGTGCAGGACGATTGCGACGGACTCTGGTAAGGCCGCTGATGACTGGTGAACGTGATCACCGCGTCGAATTGCCCGCCGCCGATGGCGCTGATATGGCGCAGCCTGGCTAACGAATCCGTGGTCGTGCCGTACCCGGCGGTGAACACTGCCCGCGAGAGCGCGTCACGGACAGTCGCGCTGAACAGGCGCCGGTAGGCCAGGTAGTCGTGCGCGTTGATGGCGGTGAAATAGCGGGTGAGGAACTCTGCCATCGGCCGGGCATGTGGTGAGCGTGCCGCTGCGGCCGCCACGGCTACCCGGGCTCTGCTGTCCATCGCGGTCACCGGGGTCGCCGCCGGTGTCGTTGGCCGGCCGCCGGGGCGGGCGGGCCCGCTTGCGCGAGCGTCAGCTGCCGGCCTGCCACTGGGCGAGTTCCGATGCGTAAGCGCCAGCGTCGCGGCAGCAGCGGCCATGACAAGCACTGCTGCGGCGGCGGAGAGGGCGATCCAGCGACCGCTATGCGAGCCGCCGGGCGGACGGTCAGAGGCGACGCGTGCCATCGTGAACGACTCCTGCCGATCGGCGTGATCTCACCATAAGTATCCGAGCAGATACTCACCGACGCTGCCCAGATGGCGATTCTCGCCATTTGCTTAGCGATTTCGGCGCGCAGCGGTGCCACGGCAGCAGCTGACCGGCGTGTGTCCGCCGGTTGCTCGGGGGAGTGCGGCCCGATTCAGGTGGCAGACTGATGGGATGTCCGTCCTGCCGGTCGTCAATCCCGCCGATCCCGACCTGGCTATCGCGCCCGGCCATGAACCGTGCGTGCTGCTCAAGCTCGGAGAGATCGTGCTGAAGGGCCGGAACCGCCAGCAGTTCGAGCGGCTGTTGCACGAGAACATCCGGCGCGCGGTCCGCGACCTTGGCGTGCAGGTCCGTATCTGGCAGCGCGAGGGCGTCATCGTGGTGCGGGTACCAGGCGCCCTGGACGGCGGCCTGGTCGCCGAGTCGGCCGTCGACATGGTGGCCGAGCGGCTGACGTACGTCATGGGGGTGGCCAGGGTTTGCCGGGCCGTCCGGGTCGCCAAGGAGCCCGAGGCGGCGATCCGAGCCGCTGTCGCTCTGGCTGCCGGTCATCACGGCTCGTTCGCGGTGCGGGCCAGGCGCCGCGACAAACGCTTCCCGGTCACCTCGGCCGAGCTTGCGGTTGAGATCGGCCGGCGGATCCAGCAGGAGTACGGCTACCCGGTGAATCTCCGCGCCCCGGACACGACCGTCTTCGTGGAGGTTGACCAGCGCGAGGTATTCGTGTTCACGCAGGGCTGGCCGGGTCAGGGCGGCCTGCCGGTCGGCATGAGCGGCCGCGCGATCGTCCTAATGTCGGGTGGCATCGACTCACCGGTAGCCGCCTACCGGATGATGCGCCGCGGACTCCGCTGTGGTTTCGTCCATTTCTCCGGCATGCCGCTGACCGGGCCGGAGTCGGTGTACAAGGCGTATGGCCTGGCTCGCCAGCTAGACCGGTACCAGAGCGACTCCCGGCTGTTCGTGGTCGCGTTCGGGAACGCGCAGCGGCGGCTGGCCAGTTCCGGCGCCGGGCGGTTGCAGATCGTCGCGCAGCGGCGCCTCATGCTGAAAACGGGCGCGGCGCTAGCCCGCAGGCTGCGGGCGACAGCGCTGGTCACCGGCGATTCGCTCGGCCAGGTGAGCAGCCAGACGCTCACCAACATCACCGCCCTGGACGACGCTGTGTCACTGCCCATCCTCAGGCCGCTCATCGGGCTCGACAAAACCGAGATCATGGCCGAGGCACGCAAGATCGCCACGCTGGCCATCTCGGAGCTGCCTGACCAGGACTGCTGCTCGCTGCTGACACCGCGCCAGGTTGAGACCAGGGCCAGGATCGAGGACCTGCGGCGGATTGAGGCCAGGCTTGACGCGGACGACCTTGCCGAGGAGCTGGCCACGTCCGCGCAAGAGCATCGGCCTGGTGTCGGCTGGCAGGTCCAGCCAGGCGGGTCTGGCGCGGGCTAGCGGACTGCCCTGGAGGCGTCGGCTGCGGTCAAGTCGTCGTTAATCCCGCGCTGGCCGGCCGGCAGCACCACGGGCTCGACCCACACCGCCGCGTCGCCGCCCTGTCGGGTAAGGATTCCGCCGCTCGCCCACACGTCATGCACTCCGGCGGCCAGCGCCACGTCGCTGACACCGCTGCCCTGAGCCGAGCGGATGATCGTCGACGACAGCAGTCCACTCGGCGAAGCCTGAATGATCATGCCCGCCACGGCCACGCTGGTGGGCGTTGCAGAGAGCAGCACGGTGCCGCGCCGTCCGCTGGCGAGATTGCCAGCCAGCACGTTGCGGCGCGTCAGCACCTGCACCCAGCCGTGACCGGCCCAGTGGTATAGCACCAGCTTGGTCGCCCCCGACCGGCTGACTGTGTTGCCCGCGATCCACACGTTCTGGTTGGAAAGGGCCACGATGTCGTGCAGCTGGACACCGTTGAACAGCCGTCCGGCGCGGACCCGGCGCCACGCTGAGCCGTCGGAATGCAGGACGTAATCGCCGCGCCCACTAGCTGCTATCGCCCAGATGTGGCGCCGTGACACCGGGCTGGCGCGGAACACTGCCCGGGCAGGCCCGCGGACCCTGCGCCACGACCGCCCATCGAAGTGCCACGTCCCGGTACCGGCGAAGCCCGACGCGGTAGTGCCGAAGACCCAGACGTCCTTCGCCGTGACGGCCGCCACATCGGTGATCTGCCCGCCGCGCCAGCGCCTAGCGACGTACCACCGCCGGCCGTTCCAGTGCAGGGCATAGCCGCCATACTCGCTGACCGCCCAGACGTCGTGCGCTGAGGGCGCGCTGGCATCGCTGATGAATCCGGTGAGCCGCGCGGGCAGCCGGTACGCCGTTATCCGCTGGCCGTCCCAGCGCTCCGCAATCGGCGTGCTGACGCCGCCGGGATTCGTGCCGCCGAAGATCCAGGAGACCCGCTTACCTGCCGCCACGATGACCGAGTAGTCAGACGCGTTTCCGGCTGGCCCGTAGTGGTGGCGAATCCTGAGCTGGAACGCGGTAGCTGCGCTGGTGGCGGCTGAGGTGTGCCCGGCCGGGGCGGTTAGCGGCGTGAATGCCAGTACCGGGACCACGCCCGCCAGCACGGCGGCGGTGGGGCGGATCGTCAGCATGGATCTCTCCGCGCGATTCCGGTCGCGGCTGTTTGGTCGCAGTCAAGCAAGGCTCAGGTCAAGACTTGCACAAGATACCGTGTAATCGGAGGTCCTCATGAACGGAACTTCCGGCCCGAGGCCATGTGACAGGCTGTGCGGGCGAGGTGATAGCCGTGAAAATTGGCTTGCAGGTTCCAGAGTTCAACGGTGCGGGTTCTGCCGATCAGCTCGGCAGCAAACTAGCGGCGGTGGCCAAGACCGCAGAGGTGGCCGGCTTCGACAGCGTCGCCGTCATGGACCACTTCTTCCAGATCGCCATGGTCGGCCCTCCAGAGCACGACATGCTCGAGGCATACACGACACTGGGATATCTGGCCGGTTGCACGTCGCGTATCCGGCTGCTGACCCTGGTGACCGGAGTTGTTTACCGGCATCCCGGCGTCCTTGCCAAGATCGTCAATACCCTGGACGTGCTCTCGGGCGGTCGCGCGTGGCTTGGTATCGGTGCTGCGTGGAACGCGGAGGAGGCCGCCGGACTCGGCATCCCGTTCCCGCCGGTGGCCGAGAGATTCGAGCGGCTGGAGGAGACGCTGCAGATCTGCCTGCAGACGTGGCGAGGCGACGATTCGCCGTTCCGCGGAAGGCATTACCAGCTAGACCGGCCACTGAACGTGCCGGCCCCGCTTACCACGCCGCATCCGCCGATCATGATCGGCGGCTCCGGCGAGCGGAAGACACTGAAACTGGTTGCCCGGTACGCGCAGGCATGCAACCTGTTCTACGGCCCCGACCTCGCCCGCAAGCTCGATGTGCTGCGCGCCCATTGCGAGGATGAAGGCCGCGACTACGACGAGATCGAGAAGACCTGCTACTTCATCTTCGATGTCGGCCAGCGCGGAGAGAAGGCTGCCGAGGTGACCGACCAGCTGGCCAGGCTGGCGGAGATGGGTTTCAGCATGGCCATCGGCGCGGTCGCGGACGTCTGGAATCTCACGCCGCTCGAGGTTATCGGCAGCAAGATCATCCCGGCGGTGGCAGGCCTCTGATCATCGGTGTGTGCTGATCATCCGATCACCGGACCGCTGCGATAACCGGGCCAGGCGTCAGCTTGCGGCCAAGTAGCTGCGGCAGGGTGGCCGCTAGTTCGCCGAGCTGGCGGATGTCATCACCGGTGAGCGCCTGATCGCCATCGCACATGGCGGCCGCGGGCTGCGGGTGCACATCTACGATGATGCCATCAGCGCCCACCGCGATCGCGGCGCGGCTGAGCGGTAGCACCAGGTCGCGGCGGCCGCCCGAGTGGGACGGGTCGACGATGACCGGCAAGTGAGACAGCCGCTGCGCTACTGGCACGGCGCTGATATCGAGGGTATTTCTGGTCGCCGTCTCGAAAGTCCGGATCCCACGCTCGCAGAGCACGATGTCGAGGTTGCCTCGTTGCGCGATGTACTCGGCGGCCATCAGCCATTCCTCGATGGTGGCGTTCATGCCGCGCTTGAGCAAGACGGGCTTGGCCGCTGACCCGACCGCTTGGAGGAGCGCGAAATTTTGCATGCTGCGCGTGCCGACCTGCAGCATGTCCGCATACGAGCAGACCAGGTCGACCGAGGCAGGATCGATGACCTCCGTCACCACCGGCAGGCCCGTCTCGGCCCGCACGTCGGCCAAGATACGCAGGCCCGCCTCGCCAAGACCCTGGAACGCGTACGGCGAGGTTCGAGGCTTGAAGGCGCCGCCGCGCAGCAGCGAAGCGCCGGCTGCCTGCGCCATCCGCGCTGCGGTGAGCGTCTGCTCCGGATTCTCCACGGTGCAGGGCCCGGCGATGACTGTCACGGTGTCAGGCCCTATCGGCACGCCGCCCACCGAGATCACTGACCGGTTCGGGTGATGTTCCCTGCTCACCAGCTTGTAGGGAGCCGAGATGCGCATCACGTCGGTGACGCCGTGGTAGCTGCGCAGGTTGAGCGCGCCGAACTGCTCGACGTCACCAACCAGCCCGATAATCGTGCGGGATACGCCCCGGCTGACGAATGCCTCGCCGCCTGCCGCGTTCACCAGCTCGACTATCGCGTCGATATCGGTCTCGGTAGCTTCTGCAGCCATCACTACCACCATCGCGTGTTCCCCATCTCCGCATGAAGAAAGCCCCGGCCGATTCGGCCCGGGGCTTGGAGTTCAGTGTCGCCTCGCGTCAGCGCAGAGTCTGGCGGGCGACCGTCCCAGGGCCGGGCCGGTAGCCGAAACCAAACCAATACTCGGTACGCACGAGCGGTAGCTTATCGCACGCGTCTGCGTGCCCGCTCCCCGGTGGCCAAGGCAAAGGCAGTTTCACCGGGGTGGCAAGATAGCCCCACCTGCGGGGGACAAGGGTCGACGTCGCGGTTGGTTATCGCGGCGGTGCTGGAAGGGGCAGGTCGGCTGGACATGACGCAACCCGATACCGGTGCGCGAGAGCGCGGCCAGCGCGAGAATCGCTGGCGAGCCGCGGGGGAGGGTGCGCTAGTGGCTGATGGTCGTGGCGCTGCTGAGCAGGCCGCGTCCAGCGAACCGCCCAGCGTCGGCGGGCGGCAGAAAGCGGCGCTGCCACCCGGCCAGTACATCCCCCGTACCCTGCCGGTGCTGCACTACGGGCCAGTGCCGACATTCCACCAGGGGACCTGGGACCTGCGCATCTCAGGCGCCACCGAGTCCGGCGCCGAGTCCCGGCTGCGCTGGCACGACGTCGAGGCCATGCCGGTCCGCGAGGTCATGGCGGACTTCCACTGCGTGACCAAGTTCAGCGTTCCCGGTATCTGCTGGGCCGGGATACCGGCCGGGGAGATCCTGCGCAGGTTCCCGCCGGCCGCCGCCGTCACGCACGTGATGATCTGGGCTGACTTCGGCTACAGCGCCAACATCCGGATTAGCGATTTCGTCGCGGACGACACGCTGCTGGCGACGCACCGCGGCGGCGACAGGCTCAGCCCGGAGCATGGCTTCCCGCTCCGGCTGGTAGTGCCGCACCTGTATGCCTGGAAGAGCGTGAAGTGGGTGCGCGCCATCGAGTACCTGACCGCCGACCGCCGGGGGTTCTGGGAAGAACGCGGCTACCACAACACCGCCGACCCGTGGCGCGAGCAGCGATATTCCTATCAGGAGCAAGCTGGCGAGGGCCCGCCGCTGTAGTCGCGGTCGGCCGGCGAGCTACCGGACTCAGCCGCCGCGCGCAGGTCAGGGCAGGACGAAGCCCATCGAGAGGGTGATCGTCGAGCCTTGGGGTGCCTGGCCGGTAGGGCTGTAGCTGGCCACTCTGTTGCCGAACCCGGTCACGCTGACCTGGAAGCCGGCCGCCTGCAACGCGGCCACCGCGTCGTGCAGGGACATGCCGGTCACGGGCGGCACGCTGACCTGCGCGGGACCGGGCGACACATAGACGGTAACCACCTCGCCAGGCGTGATCGGCGTGCCGGCCTGTGGTTCCTGCCTCAGCACCGTCCCTGAGGGCTGCGAACTACTCGATACCTGCTGCTGCTGGATGGAATAGCCGCCGCCCTGCGCGGCCGCCTGGGCGGCGCTCACCGGCCCGCCCACAAAGCTCGGCAGCGGGGCGCCCTGGCTGACCACGAGGTGCACGGCCCGGTTCTTAGGCCAGTGCGTGTACGCCACCGGGTCGGTCGAGATCACCACGCCTGCCGGGATGCTCGCCGACGTCTCGCCGGTCGGGTTGTCATACTTGAGCCCTGCCGCGGTCAGAGCGTGCTCGGCCTGGGCGAGCTGCAGACCCGTCACCGACGGCACGCTCACGAGGACCGGGCCGAGCGACGGGATGAGGACCACCCTTTCACCCCGCTTGACTTGCGTGCCGGCTGGTGGATTGGTCGTGATTACCTCGCCCGCCGGGACGATGCTGTGCCGGGCCTTGCCGGGCACGGCGACCAGCCCGGCGTTCGACAGGTCAGCCTTCGCCATGCGAACGCTGTGGCCGGCGACCGAAGGCATGCGGAAATACTGGCCAGCGGCGAGCCACCAGACTCCTGCGGCCAGCAACACGATCGCGATGACGATGAGAATTCGGCGACTGAACAACCAGCGCTGCAGCCACGGGTCGCGGTAGCGACGGGATCTGCCGCGTCCCCGCGTTGAGCGACCGCCGCCCTGGAAGTCCTCCTCCAGGCCGCCAGTGGGCACGATCATGGTGCGGTTGACGCCGCCGCCAGGGTGGTTGGCCGCCCCGGGGTCACCGCTCGCCGGCCGGCTGCCGTCAGGGCCGGCGCCGACGGCCGCGAACCCGGGACCGCCGTAGCCGCTCCCGTCTGGCGCCGCCGCGACCGGTCCGGTTACTGCCGGGCTCCCTGGCAGGGCATCGGTCGCGTGCCGCGGATAGCTATCCCGATCGGCCGGACCTGCCGGGCTGCCGACCTCCGGTACCCGGCCGTGCCGTGGTAGCGGCATCCCGCGCCGTACTTCGGTGATCGCCTTCAGGTAGTGGCGCGCATCCGGCGGCCTCAGGTCCGGGTCCCGGCTGGTGGCTAGCGCTACGAGCGCGTCCAGGGCAGCCGGCAGTTCGCCATTGACGGTCGACGGCGCCGGCACTACCGAGTTGACGTGCTTGTACGCGACCGCCAGCGGCGTCTCCCCGGTGTGCGGCTGCACGCCGGTCAGCATCTCGAATAGCATCACCCCGGCCGCGTACACGTCGGAGCGCTGGTCAGTTGGGCTGCCGGAAACTTGCTCCGGCGCCAGGTAGGCAGCGGTGCCGATAAGCAGGCCGGTCTTGGTATTGGTGCCGCCGGCCGCCGCCCTGGCCAGGCCGAAGTCGGCGACCTTGACCGACCTGCCATCTCCGAGCAGAACGTTCTCGGGCTTCACGTCGCGGTGGACGATGCCGGCGTCGTGGGCGACGGCGAGCCCGGCGAGGACGCGCTCGATGATGTCCAGGGCCTCGCGCGGACTGAGCTTGCCGCGCGCGACTAGCAGGTCGCGGAGCGTCGGCCCGGGCACGTACTCCATCGCGATGTAATGCAGGTCACCGGTCGAGCCCTGGTCGAACACGGCGACCACGTTCGGGCTCGACAGGCGCGCCGCGGACCGGGCCTCGCTAATGAACCGGGCGACGAAATCCTGGTCGCGCGCGAGTTCGGGATGGGCGATCTTGAGCGCGACAGTACGGTCTAGCCGGATGTCACGGCTGAGGTACACGGTCGCCATCCCGCCACGTGCGAGCTGCGAATCGACCAGGTACCGGCCGTCCAGCAGCTGCCCGATCGGGGCTGACAAGGTCGTGTCCATCGGGAGAATTGTAGGCGGACGTTACCGGTCCGTGCTCACGTAACGATGCGGCGGAAGGTCCGGCCAGGCACCGAACGCTGCGAATCGGGGCTGGTGGTCAGCCGGCCGGCGGCGACGAAGCGCGGGCGTATCTGCGGCGCGGGACTCGGCCGGCCAGGAACGCGGCCCGGCCGCCGGCCACCGCGAGGCGCATCGCCTCGGCCATCAGTTCCGGGTCGCGAGCCCGCGTGACGGAGGTAGCAAGCAAGACCGCGGCGCAGCCGAGTTCCATCGCGATGGCCGCGTCGCTGGCCGTTCCGATCCCGGCATCGAGGATGACCGGGACGCCAGCGGACTCCACGATCAGCTCGATGTTGTGCTGGTTCCTGATGCCGAGGCCCGAGCCGATAGGCGAGCCAAGTGGCATCACCGCCGCGCAGCCTGCCTGCTCCAGGCGGCGGGCCAGCACCGGGTCGTCGCTGGTGTAGGGGAGCACCGTGAAGCCGTCGTCGGCTAGCTTCTCGGCCGCTGTCAGCAGCTCGACCGGATCCGGCAGCAGCGTGCGTTCGTCGGCGATCACCTCCAGCTTGACCCAGCTGGTGCCGAGCGCCTCCCTGGCCAGCTGCGCAACCCGGACGGCCTCGCCGGCCGTGAAGCACCCGGCCGTGTTGGGCAGCACCCGGATGCCGCGGTCGGCGAGCACATCCAGCACCGATCCGGCCGCGGATGGGTCAAGCCTGCGCATGGCGACGGTCGTCAGCTCCGTCCCGGAGGCGGCCAGCGCGCGATCGAGGACATCCAGGCTCGGTGCGCCGCCAGTGCCCATGATGAGCCTGGAACTGAAGCTCTCCCCGGCGATTAGCAGCGGATCGTCCACGTCAGCCTCCCTGCACGGCGGTGAGCACCTCGACCTGGTCGCCGTCCGCAAGCTGGGTGCTTTCCCAAACGGCGCGCCGCACCACTTCGCCGTTAACCGCTACGGCCACCCCTGAGCTTGCGCTGGTCAGCGCGGCCACCGCCGCGGCCAGCGACTTGCCCGGCGGCCAGCTGCGCGGCTCGCCGTTGATCGTTACCTTCATGCGCGTGCCTCCAGTGGTGCCGCGGGGTGGCCCGGGCGGCGGCCGCGGAATCGGGCTGCGCCGAACGCCTGCCACAGCGGATCAGCTATGCCAGTGGTCAGGTAGTGCGTGACAGTGTCGGCCGTGACAGGGGCGAGCAGCACCCCGGCGCGGAAGTGGCCGGTCGCCAGCACCAGGCCAGGCAGCTCGCTTGGGCCGATGACGGGGGCGTTGTCGGGCGTGCCAGGCCGCAGGCCGGCTGCTGCGTCGGCGAGTTCGAGTTCGGTGATGCCCGGCACCAGCGTCCTGGCGTCGCGCAGCAACTCCCAGACCCCGCCCGCGGTCACCGTCGTGTCCGGTCCCAGCTCTTCCTGGGTCGCGCCGATCACCAGCTCGCCGCTGTCCCTGGGCAGGAGGTAAATGCTGGCGCCGCGGACTATGCCGCGGACCGTTCGCCGCAGCAATCCCGGCGGCCCGTCGGCCACTGTGGCAGCGGTGCCGCGGAGCCTGAGGATCTGTCCCTTGACCGGCCGGACCGGCGGGGCGATCCCGGCCGGCAGGCCCGGCAATGCCGCCGACTGCCAGCCGGCCGCCAGCACGACCTGCGCCGCCGTTACCTGCCTGCCATCTGCTAGGCGGCCGCCGCTGGCCCGGCCGCCGGCGCAGCTGACCTGCGCCACCGGCTGCGGGATTATCCGGGCACCCGCGCCCTCGGCCGCGGTGAGCAGCGCCGCCGCTAGCCGCCTCGGGTCGACCGAGCCGTCATCGGCGGCCAGCAGGCCGCCACGCACGGACGGGTCGAGCATCGGCTCGGCTTCCCGGCAGTCGCGCGCCGATAGCTGCCGCAGGTGCACGCCGAATGTCTCCTGCAGCTTCCGCATCTCGGCCAGCATGGCCAGGTCGTCGCTGTCGTAGGCCACTTGGAGCGTGCCGGTCTGCCGGAAGCCTGTGGGCAGGCCGGTGACGGACTCGAGTTCGGCGATGAACGCCGGGTAGCGGCGCAGTGAGTCGCGGCCAAGGTTGAAGATCTCGCGCTCGGCATAAGCAGCCTCGGCGATCGGGGTGAGCATTCCGGCGGCCGCGTGCGTGGCACCCTGGCCGGGTTGCGGGTCGGCTAGCACTACGCGCATGCCCTGCTCGGCGGCCCGCCAGGCGATGCTGAGGCCGATCACGCCGCCGCCGATGATCAGGACGTCGGCGTCGGTGCCGGTACTTGCTTGAGCGCTCATTTCGGCTCCCTTCGCCGGCATGACCCGGATCAGGTTCCTGCGGTCGGCGGCTCCCCAGCCGCCCTCTCAGCCCGGTAGGCACCGGACTCCCGCGCGATATACCACTCAGCTTATCCGCCGCCGGTACTCCGGCGGCGCAGGTCAGGCGAGGACAGGCACGAATGACATCCAGGTACGTCCAGAATCCGACGTCCGGTACAACCTCGGTGCGACGCTCCGCGAGCTGATTCCGGGCAGTAGCCAGGCGAGGCCAGTAGCGGGGCTGATGAAGTCAAAACTTGCCCCGCTCCGCCCGAAATGCCTGCCTTGCGGGATAGCAGTCCAGTTCAGGCCGCCGTCAGAGCTCACGTAGAAGGTCGGGCCGACAGCGCCTTGGGATCCCGCCGACACCGCGATCCCGTCAGCTTGGCTGAAGAACCGGACTCTCGGGTAAGGCCCCGCCCCGCGCGGCATGATGACGGTCCGCCAGCTCGCGCCGGCGTCCTCGCTGACGAACAACAACGCGGCATCTGGGTAGTCGCTCACCGAAAGGAACGTCGTGTGCCCGGCGAACTGTGGTGCGGAAGCTTCGCAGCCGGCCTGCTCACACGCCGATTGCGGGATCGGCAGCTGCTGGCTCGACCAGCGCAACCCGCCGTCTCGCGAGGTAAGGATTGAGTAGCCCACGTTGCACCAGGTGCCGATCCAGCCTGTGAGCGCCGAGCCGAACGCGATGCCGACCTTGTCGCACGCCAGCGGCAGCCCGCTGTCGCTGCGGGCGGACTCTCCGAGCGCCTGCGACCGGGCCAACGGCGACCAGCGCACGCCGCCATCAGTGGTGCGGTAGATCCGGACCGGGTTGGTGCCCATGGCCGCGCCCAGGCTCTCCAGCAGCCACCCGCGGCGCGATCCGACGAAATCGACAGCAACTGGCTCTAGACCGGGTACCGGCTGCGACTTGCGCCACGACTCGCCGCCGTCGTTGGTCCGGAACAGCTCGGTTTTGCCTCCTGCCGAGCTGGGCGTGGCGGCCACGATCCACGCGGTCTGCGCGCTGACTGCGTCAAGCAGCACGCCGCCGCCGGTCAGGGCGGCCGATGGCGCACGCGGACTGACCAGGTCCCAGCTCTGGCCACCGTTGGTGGTCCGACCCACCTGGAGCGGGGTGCCGGTATTCGGATTCGAGGTCCACAGCAGTGCCCAGCCCGCGGTCGCGGTAACCATCTGCAGCGAATCAAGCCAGACTGGTCGCCTAGAAGCCGACGTCTGGCTGAGGGGTGATGCAGCATCTTCCTTGCTGTTTGCTGCATCACCGCGGGTTGCTGCATCACCGCGTGGGCGGGCAGGCGGCTGAGCGCATGCGGATACCCCGAGCGCCACTGCGAAGAACACGACGACGACCGCGAGCCTGCGTAGTCCGCCGTGTCGGCACCGGATCATCTCGGTCTCCCTCCGTAGGGCACGATGATGTCGGCTTAAAGACAGTCGGTCGGCAGCGGCGGTTGCGAGGAGACGGTGAGCGGATGACGGGCCCGGCGAGGGTGGTCATTGCCGGTGCCGGGCTGGCCGGGCTGCGGGTAGCCGAGGAACTCCGGTCCAGGGGCTATACCGGCTCGGTCACATTGATCGGCGCCGAGGCGAGGCCGCCGTATGACCGGCCGCCGCTGTCGAAAAAGGTGCTGACCGGTGAGATCGACGACACCGGCTTGCGCCCGGACCTGGAGTCGCTCTCGGTGCGCCTGCGCCTGGCTGAGCGCGCGACCGGGGTGCGAGATGGCCTGCTCCTGACCGACTGCGGCCAGTACGAGTGGGATGCGCTGGTAGTTGCCACCGGCGCCAGTCCTGTCCGGCTGCCGGGCAACGGCGCGCAGCGCGTACTGCGTACCGCCGACGATGCGCTGGCGCTGCGCGACCTGCTCCGCCCTGGCGCCCGTCTTGCCATCGTCGGCGCTGGCTGGATCGGGGCCGAGCTGGCTACTGCGGCAGCCAGCCGTGGCTGCGCCGTCACGGTGGTGGAGGCGGCCGCGGCGCCGCTCGCGGCGGCCGTCGGCCTCGAGGTCGGCGGCGTAACCGCGAAGTGGTACGCCGCAGCGGGCGTGAACTTGCGGCTGGGGACCGCGGTTGCCGGAATCGAGGATGGCGGCGTCGCGCTCGCCGATGGCGGCTGGCTAGCGGCTGATGTAGTCGTGACCGCTGTCGGAGTCCGGCCGGAAGTGGGCTGGCTGGCTGATTCCGGTGTCAATCTGGCCAACGGCGTGCTGGTCGACGCGCGTCTGCAGAGTTCGGTGGCCGGGATATATGCGGTGGGCGACTGCGCGTCGTTCTGGTCTGGCCGCTACCAGCGGCAACTGCGCTTCGAACACTGGGATGTCGCACTGCACGCTCCCGAGGTAGCGGCCGCGAGCATTCTGGGTGGGGCGGATCGGTACGATCCCGTTCCCTACTTCTGGTCGGAGCAATTCGGTCGGATGGTGCAATACGTCGGATGGCACGGTGCCGCCGACAAGCTGATCTGGCGCGGCGAGCCGGCCGGGGCGCGGTGGGCGGTCTGCTGGCTGGCTGGCGACAAGCTGGCCGCAGTGCTCACCGTCAGCTCGCCCAGGGATTTGCTCCAGGCGCGCCGGCTGATGGAGGCGGGAACCGCGGTGGACGCCAGCCGGCTGGCCGACCCGGCGATCGCGATCCGGGACTGTGCGCTGCCCGGCTGACGGGCTTCTACGCGCCGGACTTGGCTGGGTGCGAGAGGTTTTGTTGGCACCTGGATGTGGGAAGCTGCAGACGTGGCACAGATCGACCCCCCGACCGACGCCATCGTCGGTGACTGGCTGAGTGTTCCGGACGCGGCCGACCGCCTTGGTCTGCCGGTAAGCCGGGTCAAGCAACTCCTGCGCGACCGCAAGCTGCTTGCGGTTCAGCGCCCAAATGGCGACTTCGCCATCCCGGCCGGGTTCCTCGACGGCGACCAGGTCCTGCACGGCCTCGGCGGCACGCTTACCTTGCTGTTCGACTGCGGGTTCACTGAGACCGATGCGCTGAGCTGGCTGTTCACCGCTGACGACTCGCTGCCGGGAACGCCGGTGCAGGCACTGGCCGAGCATCGGCGGACCGAAGTGAACCGGCGAGCACAGGCGCTAGCCTTCTGAGCGTGCCTGACCGCTTGCACGAACGGTTGCGTGACCGGCTAGCGGCCGCCCGGCTGTACTTGTGCACCGACGCCAGGGAGCGGCATGGGGATCTGCCGCGGTTCCTTGACGACGTGCTCAGTTCCGGCGTGGACATCGTCCAGTTGCGGCAAAAGGGCCTGGAGGCAGGCCAGGAACTGCGTTACCTGGAGGTGTTCAGGGCAGCCTGCGAGGCGCACGGCGCGCTGCTGGCGGTTAACGACCGCGCCGACGTGGCCTATGCGGTCGGGGCCGACGTGCTCCACCTCGGCCAGGATGACTTGCCGGCTGCGATCGCGCGCCAGCTCGTTGGACCGGGCCCGCTGATCGGCCTGTCCTCGCACAGCGAACAGGAGTCGCAGGCGGCCAGCCAGGATCCGGCGGCGGATTACTTCTGCGCCGGGCCGGTTTGGCCGACGCCCACCAAACCGGGACGTCCGGCGCCTGGCCTGGCTCTCGTCCGGTACGTGGCGAATCTGCCAACGGCGCGGCCCTGGTTCGCCATCGGCGGCATCGACCAGACCAACCTGGATCAGGTTCTTGACGCCGGGGCCACCCGGATCGTCGTCGTCCGCGTGATCACCGACGCGGCCGATCCCGGCGCGGCTAGCGCGAGGCTTGCCGCCCGGCTCCGCTGATCGCGCCGATCGCTACTCCTCACGCTCGGTCGCCATGACCGCAAGAGCGGTCAGTGCGGCCCGCGCATCGTCCGGCATGGGCGCGCCATCAAGGGCCGCCACGGCTTCCTTGGCGCTGGCCGCGATCATCGCTTCGCACTCGGCCAGCGCGCCGGTGTCAGCGATAACAGCCCGCACTTGCGCGGCTGCGGCGTCTGACAGCCCGCGGTCGCCGAGATGCCGGTCCAGCAATTCGGCCTGCAACCCGGACGCGCGCTCCCGGGCGAGTGCCACCAGGACCGTCTGCTTGCCCTCGCGGATGTCACCGCTGACCGGCTTGCCGGTCTTCGCCGGGTCGCCGAACAGGCCAAGGACGTCGTCGCGCAACTGGAACGCGATCCCGAGCGGGATGCCATAGGCCGAGCAGGTGTCAGCCACGGTGCCCAGCCCGGCGAGCGCCGCGCCCATGAGCAGTGGGCGCTCTATGGTGTATTTAGCTGTTTTATAGGTAACGACCCGCATCGCGGCGGACACCGATGCTCGCCCGCTGACCTGATTCACCAGGTCCAGGTACTGGCCGGCGGCGACCTCGGTGCGCATCGCATCGAGCGAGGGCTGACCACGCCGCAGCGCATCAGCCGGCAGGCCGCTGTCGTGGTACAGCTGATCTGTCCACGCCAGCAGCGCATCACCGACCAGGATTGCGGCGCCGACGCCGAACTGGTCTGCTGAGCCCGCGAGGCCGGCGGCCTGATGGCGGGCCGCGAACTGCTTGTGTACCGCCGGGCGGCCGCGCCGGGTATCGCTGGCGTCCATGACGTCGTCGTGTATCAGCGCGCTTGCCTGGAGCAACTCCAGCGCGGCGGCGGCCGTGTAGATCTCCGGGCAGTCGCTGCCGCCGGCGGCGCGCCAGCCCCAGTAGCAAAAGGCCGGGCGCAGCCGTTTGCCGCCGGCCAGCAGCCCGTCAACGGCATTCAGCCACGGCACCATGTCTTCGCTTATCGCACGCAGCACTGCGCGCTGCTGGCCCACGAATCGCTCGAGCGTCCTGCCCACCTCGAACCGGATGCGGCTTAGCCCGGCCGGATCGCCGCTGGCCGGATCCTGGTCAGTCCGGTGGGTGCGGCCGGGCCGGTCGGTAGCCATGATCGTGAGACTAGCCGCCGTCCCGGGCTGGCGGACGCCTGCGCAGACTACTGGTACCGATAACCTGGGTGGATGCCGCTTGGTCCAGCCCCTGTGATCAGAGACTTGCTGGCCGCGGGGCGCCAGTCTTTTTCCTTCGAGTTCATGCCGCCCAAGACTGAGGCTGACGAGGAACGGCTCTGGCTGTCGATCCGTCTGCTTGAGCCGCTCCGGCCGACGTTCGTGTCCGTTACCTACGGCGCGGGCGGCTCCACTCGTGACCGCACGGTCCGCGTCACCGGCCGCATCGCCGCCGAGACGACGCTCACGCCGCTAGGTCACCTCACCGCGGTGAATCACTCTGTCGCCGAGCTCCGGCATGTGATCGGGTCGTACGCCGATGTTGGCGTCCGGAACGTGCTCGCGCTCCGCGGTGACCCGCAGGGCGACGCGAGAGCAGAGTGGACGGCTCATCCGCAGGGATTGCGCTACGCCGAGGACCTTGTCCGGCTGATCCGCGCCTCGGGCGACTTCTGCGTCGGCGTTGCCGCGTTTCCCGAAGGCCATCTGCGGTCGGCGAGCTGGGAATCCGAGGTCGATTTCTTCGTGCGCAAAGTCCGGGCCGGGCGCGGACTTCGCGATCACTCAGATGTTCTTCTATCCGGAGGACTACCTGCGACTTCGCGACGCGGTAGTGGCTCTTGGCTGTGACGTGCCGATCATCCCGGGCATCATGCCAATCATCTCGGTGCCGGGTATCGAGCGCTCCGTCCTGCTGTCGGGCTGCCGTTTCCCGCCCGCGCTGGCTGACGACCTGCACGCGCATGCGGATGACAAATCGGCCGTGCGCAAGATCGGAGTCGAGTACGCCGCTGGCATGTGCGAGCGGCTACTCGCGGAGGGCGTGCCTGGCCTGCATTTCTACACCTTGAACGGGTCGCGAGCGACCAGGGAGATCTACCAGGTACTGGGCCTCGGCCCCGATAGGGCTGCCTGACGGTCCGCGCTACTGCTGGCGCAGCGGCAGCAGCGCGCCCATCACGACATACAGCGGGCCGCCGCCGGGAAATTCGAACTGCGTGAGCAACTCGGCGAACCCGACGTGCTGATAGAGCCGCCGCGCCCTCGTCGGGGCGTCCCGGGTTGATAGCAACGCCACCCGTTCGTTCCGGCTACCGGTCAGCGCGAGCAGCATCTCGCGGCCGATGCCGCGGGCCTGATAGTCGGGATGAACGTGGACTTCGGCTATCTCCATGACGTCATCGAGCCACGCGGTAGCCGCGGCGGGCCCGGACTTGGCGGTGACGCCAGCCCTGACAACGTCGTGCCACCACTGGCCGGGAAGCCCGCGGAAGCCGTACGCAAACCCCACGACCCGGTCCAGGTCGCCGGCCGTGGCCCTGACGGCCTGGAAGCTGGGATTGCCGGTGTGGCGTTCCATGATCGCCTGCCGCGATGGCAGTTCGGCTGCCGTGGCGCCCATGGCCGCGGCATAGATGGCAGTCAGGTCGCCGAGCATCGCCAGGAAATCTGCCCGGGCGAGATCCCGGATGCTCGTTTCGTCCTGCACGCGGCAAGCGTAGCCCTGCGCGGCAGGCGGCATGTCTGTCGGCCTGACGGGCGTTGTAGCACTCACGCGGCCGGTACCTGGCATCGGGCCGCACCTGACGCCGGTAAGCCAGGCCGTCCGGGTGCCGCAGTTCCGGCTGGTCAGCGGTGTGCCGTCATTTTGTCAGACCCTGCCGGTAACTTCGAACGCAGATGCCACGGCTAGACAGTCGGACGAATGTATGTTCGAATAGCAGTGTGCGAATTGCAGCCGGGCCCCCTCGGTTGCTCGATCGGCCGGGTGTGGCGTGGGGAAGCGCCCCGCCCGGCCGAGCACCTGAGAAGGAGTGTCGATGAGCGCGATCGTTCAGGCGAGGCCGGCCCGGCAGTGGCAGCAACGCCGGGTGGCACCCTCGGCCCTGGCGCTGATGGAGTCGGCCAGGCACGGTCTGGCTGCGGCCGAGGACGAGACGAATGCGGGCGCCAGGTACGTGAATGCGCACCTGGCTGCCTTGCGCGCGGCCGCTGCTGTCGTGGCCGCAAGGGCTGAGCCGCCTGCTGCCAGGCGCAGAAGGCCGCAGAGCGTGTGGGAGCTGCTGCCTAAGGTTGACCCGGCACTGCGGGAGTGGGCTGCGTTCTTCGCCGCCGGGGCGGCTAAGCGGGCCGCCGCTGAGGCTGGGCTGTCGCGCGCCGTGTCAGCGCACGAGGCTGACGAGCTCCTCCATGATGCGGCCACATTCGTCTCGCTGGCTGAGGGAGCGCTCGGCATCCAGCAGGAGCAGGAACTGCTCCCACTCCCGACTGCCGGGTAGCAACTCGGCGTTAGCAAGTCCCGGACGTCAGTCAGGCCGGGCGGGCAGCGGGAAGGCTGCGCGCCCGGCCTGACTGACGTGATGGCCGCGGGTATGGCTAGAACTGGTCGATCGCGCCGCGCGCGTCGGAATCCAGGATTCCCCAGCTAATGAGCTCTTCGGTCAGGTCACCAGGGCTCTTGTCGTAGATGACCGCCAGCGAGCGGAGGTCCTCCTGGCGGATAGATAGCACCCGGCCGTTGTAGTCACCGCGCTGGCTCTGAATGGTGGCGACATAGCGGGACAGCGGGCCAGTCTTGTCCTTGGGCAGCTGTGCCATCCGCTCCAGGTCGATAACCAGCTTCGGTGCTGGCGCGATGATGCTTGGCATCACATCGCCGGGCAGCAGTTCCGACACCGGGACCCCGTAGAAATCCGCGAGCTCGGCGAGCTTCTGCACGGTCACGGACCTGTCGCCGCGCTCGTAGGAGCCAACTACTACGGCCTTCCACCGGCCGCGCGACTTCTCCTCAACGCCATGAAGAGAAAGACCCTGCTGAGTACGAATGGCGCGCAGCCGCGCGCCGAGGGTCTTGGCGTAATCAGATGCCATAGTTACGGCCCCCTGGCCTGTGATAGCTAAAAGTAACGGTTACGGACAGTGACGGTAGGCCCCCCGGACCGCAAGGTCAAGCCGAATGGCAAAAAGCGGATGAACCTGTGCGCCTTGGCCCATCCCATGTCGGCCCGGACAGTCCCGGCGCGGGAGATCCGGAAACCACTGCAGGGCCGGCGTTTCCGCATCTGTGACTGCTTGTCATACTATCCCGGTTTGCCCGATATCAGGGAACTTGCGGGTTACAGCTGTGAGCCATATCACTGATCGAACGCGTTCGCTGTCGATCACAGTTTGTAATCACATCGCCACTGTTCGTGCGGAGCCCGGCGGAATCTGGCCGGCCGGGGACCGGCGGCGGCATCGGCCGTCGCGCCGGGTCGGGAGCAGCGTGCAGCCGATCGGAAGGCAACGCGCCGATCGGGAGGCAGCACGCTCAGTCCAGACTCACTGGCTGGTACGGTTGTGCAGACAGACGTCCTTTAAGCCCCGTCCTGTGAGGCGGGAAAGGGGGTCCTTTTAGTGCACGCAGCAGAACCGGGCAGTTCCGGGACCGTCGGCTACAGGCCGACACAAGGCCCCGGGACCACCGCGGGACCGGGTTCAGCCACTCCCGCCGCCCATTACCGCTCCGATGCTCTGCCGGGCGGCAAGGTAGTGCTCGGGCCAGATGAGATCAGCCGCGCCCTGACCAGGGTCGCCCACGAGATTCTCGAGCGCACCAACGGCGGCTCCGACGTAGTGCTGCTCGGCATCCCGACCAGGGGAGTGCCGCTGGCGAGCCGTCTGGCTGCCAGGCTGGCGCAGGCCGAAGGCCGCCCCGCCCCGGCTGGCTCGCTCGATATCACCATGTACCGCGATGACCTGAGGCTGCGCCCCGCCAGGCCGCTCGGGCATACCGCAGTACCCGCCGCTGGCATCGACGGCAAGGTTGTCGTGCTGGTCGACGACGTCCTTTATTCCGGCCGGACCGTGCGCGCGGCGCTCGATGCGCTCGGTGATATCGGCCGGCCGCGCGCGGTGCAGCTCGCTGTCCTGGTCGACCGCGGCCACCGGGAACTGCCGATCCGGCCCGACTACGTCGGCAAGAACCTGCCGACATCGCAGCGAGAGGTAGTCCAGGTGCTGCTGACCGAGATCGACGGGCAGGACGCAGTGATTCTCGGGGCGGGGGCCGGACAGTGAACCGGCACCTGATTTCGGCAGGCGACCTGAGCCGCGACGACGCGCTGATGATTCTGGACACGGCCGAGGAACTCGCCCAGATGGCCGACCGGCCGATCAGGAAGCTGCCGACATTGCGCGGCCGCACCGTGGTCAACCTGTTCTACGAGGATTCCACCCGGACCAGGATCTCGTTCGAGGCGGCCGCCAAGCGCCTGTCCGCCGACGTGATCAACTTCTCGGCCAAGGGATCAAGCGTCGCCAAGGGCGAGAGCCTCAAAGACACCGCCCTCACTCTCGAGGCGATGGGCGCCGATGCCGTAGTGATCAGGCATTCCGCGTCGGGCGCCCCGCACCGGCTGGCGCGCTGGGTCCGGGGGAGCGTGGTCAACGCCGGCGACGGCACGCACGAGCATCCCACCCAGGCCCTGCTTGACGCCTTCACTATGCGCCGCCGCCTTGGCCGGCTCGACGGCCTCCGGGTGACCATCGTGGGCGACGTCCTGCACAGCCGGGTGGCCCGGTCCAACGTGCTGCTGCTGCAGACCCTCGGCGCTGACGTCACGCTGGTGGCGCCGCCGACGTTGCTGCCGGTGGCGGTGTCGAGCTGGCCCTGCGAGGTTGGCTATGACCTGTCCGCGGCGCTGCCGAAGAGCGACGTGGTGATGATGCTGCGGGTCCAGGCCGAGCGCATGAACGCGGCGTACTTCCCGACTGTCCGGGAGTACAGCAGGCGCTATGGGCTCGACACGGTCCGGATGGCCCTGTTGCCCGAACACGCGATCGTCATGCATCCGGGGCCGATGAACCGGGGCGTGGAGATAGCCGCGGAGGTGGCCGACTCGCCTAGGTCGACCATTGTCGAACAGGTCGCGAACGGGGTGAGCGTCCGGATGGCCGTGCTGTACCTGCTGCTCGGCGGCGCCGAAGCGGGCCCCGACCGACCGGAGGTAACCAAATGAGCGGCGCGCAGCAGTGGCTTATCAAGGACGCGAGTGTCCTGGGCGGCCCCGTTACCGACATGGTTATGACCGAGGGGCTGATCACCGAGGTCGGACGAGGGCTGACTAAGTCAGGCGCGCAGGTGCTTGACGCTGGCGGTCTCATTGCACTGCCCGGGCTTGTCGACCTGCACACCCACCTCCGCGAGCCCGGCCGGGAGGACGCCGAGACCGTCGAGACTGGTACCGCGGCAGCTGCGCTCGGCGGGTACACGGCTGTGCACGCGATGGCCAACACCGAACCGGTCGCCGACACCGCTGGCGTGGTGGAGCAGATCTGGCGTCTCGGCCGCCAGGCTGGCTATTGCGACGTCCAGCCCATCGGCGCCGTCACTATGGGCCTGGACGGCAGCCGGCTGGCCGAACTCGGCGCGATGGCCGACTCGGCAGCGCGGGTGCGGATCTTCTCTGACGACGGCCGGTGCGTGTCGGACGCGCTGCTCATGCGGCGCGCCCTGGAGTACGTCAAGGCATTCAACGGCGTCATCGCCCAGCACGCCCAGGAGGCCAGGCTGACCGATGGGGCCCAGGTCAACGAGGGCGAGATCTCCGCCACCCTTGGCCTGGCCGGCTGGCCCGCGGTGGCCGAGGAGGCGATCATCGCCAGGGATTGCCTGCTGGCCGCTCATGTCGACTCCGCGCTGCACGTCTGCCACGTGTCCACCGCCGGGTCGGTGGAGATCATCCGCTGGGCCAAGTCGAAGGGCTGGCGTGTCACGGCCGAAGTGACCCCGCATCACCTGCTGCTGACCGACGACCTGCTCACCAGCTATGACCCGGTCTTCAAGGTGAACCCGCCGCTTCGCACCGGCGCCGACGTGACGGCGCTGCGGGCGGCACTGGCCGACGGCACCATCGACTGCGTCGCCACCGACCATGCGCCGCATCCGGTGGAGGACAAGGAGACCGAGTGGCAGGTGGCGGCGTTCGGCATGACCGGGCTGGAGACAGCACTGCGAGTGGTGCACGCGGCCATGGTGGAGACCGGCCAGCTCGACTGGGCCGGCGTGGCCGACCGGATGTCGGCGCGCCCGGCCGCAATCGGCGGACTGGACGGCGCCGGTGCTCCGCTGCACGGGCGGCCGCTGGCCGCAGGTTCCCCGGCCAACGTGGTCCTGTACGACTCGGGGGTGCGGGACGTCGTCGATCCCGCGCAGCATGCGTCTCGCAGCCGCAACACGCCTTTCGCCGGCATGACGCTGCCCGGGCGGGTGCAGGCGACGTTCCTGCGCGGAGTCCCGACCGTGCTCGACGGGAAGCTGGCCCGATGAGCGCCGCGCAGCCAGGCCGCCCGGCGATCCTGGTGCTGGAGGACGGCACCACCTTCCACGGCACGTCCTTCGGCGCCGATGGCGAGACGTTCGGCGAGATGGTCTTCAACACCGGCATGACCGGTTACCAGGAGACGCTGACCGACCCGTCTTACTGCCGGCAGATCGTAGCAATGACCGCGCCGCACATCGGCAACACCGGCATCAACGACGAGGACTCCGAGTCGCGCCAGATATGGGTCAGCGGTTACGTGGTCCGCGAGCCCGCCAGGCTCGCGTCGAACTGGCGGGCGCGACGCAGCCTGCAGGATGAGCTGGCAGCGCAGGGAGTCACCGGCATCGCGATGAGGGGAACGCGGCCGCTGACCATCCACCTGCGTGATCAGGGCGCGATGCGGGCGGGGATAAGTGCGGCCACCGCCGACCCCGCGCAGTTGCTGGCGCGGGTCCTGGCTAGCCCGCAAATGACCGGCGCCGACCTGGCCAGCCAGGTCAGCACGCCAGTGCCGTACCTGGTAAGCCCCCCGCCGGGCACCCCGGTGCGGTTCCGCGTCGCAGCTGTTGACCTGGGTATCAAGGCGGCGACCCCGCGGGCGATGGCGGCGCTTGGCTGCGAAGTGCAGGTGCTGCCTGCAACCGCGACCGCCGCAGAGATCCTGGCCGGCAACCCCGATGGCGTGTTCTTCTCAAACGGGCCCGGGGATCCGGCTGCCATCGGCTACTCCGTCGCGGCGATGCGGGGCGTGCTCGATGCGGGCAAGCCGGTGTTCGGCATCTGCCTGGGCAGCCAGGTGCTCGGCCGCGCGCTCGGCCTGTCTACCTACAAACTGCGCTTCGGGCACCGCGGCGTGAACCAGCCGGTGCAGGACCTCCGCACCGGCAAGGTCCAGATCACCAGCCACAATCACGGATTCGCGGTCGCGCTGCCAGACGGCGAGTCAGGCGGCAGCTTCGGCACCGATTTCGGCCCGGCCGAGATCACCCACCTGAACCTCAACGACGGCGTGGTGGAGGGACTGCGGCTGCTTGATGCGCCGGCCTTCAGCGTCCAGTACCACCCGGAGGCCGCGCCCGGCCCGCATGACGCGGCCGGCCTGTTCACGGAGTTCTGCGAGCTGATGGAGGGGTCGCGGTGACGGACGGAGCGCATCGTGCCTAGGCGGCCCGACTTGAAGTCGGTGCTGGTCATCGGCTCCGGGCCGATCATCATCGGCCAGGCTTGCGAGTTCGACTACTCCGGCACCCAGGCCTGCCGGGTGCTGCGTGCCGAAGGCATCCGGGTCAGCCTGGTCAACTCCAACCCGGCGACGATCATGACGGACCCGGAGTTCGCCGACGCGACTTACGTGGAGCCCATCACCCCCGACGTGCTCGAGAAGGTCATCGCGCGGGAGCGGCCGGACGCTATCTTGCCCACCCTCGGCGGCCAGACCGCGCTCAACGCCGCCGTGGCGCTGCACGACAATGGCACGCTGGCCAAGTACGAGGTCGAGCTCATCGGGGCGGGCATCGACGCGATCCGGGCTGGCGAGGATCGCAATCAGTTCAAGCAGATCGTGACGCGCATCGGCGCCGAGGTGCCGCGCAGCCGGATCTGCCACAGCCTGACCGATTGCCGCGCGGCGGCTGATGACCTCGGCTTCCCGGTGGTGCTGCGGCCGTCCTACACCCTCGGCGGCACCGGCTCCGGGATTGCCCGCAGCGCGGCCGAGCTCGACCGGATGGCCGCCGTCGGCCTGGACGCAAGTCCGGTAACCGAAGTGCTGCTCGAGGAGTCTGTCCTCGGCTGGAAGGAGTTCGAGCTCGAGCTGATGCGCGATTCCCGCGACAACGTCGTGATCGTGTGCTCGATCGAGAACGTGGACCCGATGGGCGTGCACACTGGTGACTCGGTGACCGTCGCGCCCGCGATGACACTGACCGACCGTGAGTACCAGCACATGCGTGACGTGGCAATCGCGACTGCCCGCGCAGTCGGGGTGGACACCGGCGGCTGCAACATCCAGTTCGCGGTGAACCCGGAGACCGGCCGCATGGTCGTCATCGAGATGAACCCGCGGGTGTCCCGCTCGAGCGCGCTGGCTTCGAAGGCAACTGGATTTCCCATTGCCAAGATCGCCGCGCGGCTGGCCATCGGCTACACCCTGGACGAGATCCGCAACGACATCACCGGCGAGACTCCCGCGAGTTTCGAGCCGTCTCTGGATTACGTGGTGGTCAAGATCCCGCGGTTCGCGTTCGAGAAGTTCCCCGGTGCCGATCCGGTGCTGACCACGCACATGAAGTCGGTTGGCGAGGCCATGGCGATCGGCAGCAGCTTCGCGGAGGCATTGCAGAAGGCCCAGCGGTCGCTAGAGCAGCGCAGCGCGATGTTCAGCTGGACCGGGCAGGCCGGTGACAAGGCCGGGCTGCTGGCGGCCTGCAGCCGCCCGCATGACGGCCGGCTGGCCACGGTGCACCAGGCACTGCGGGCGGGCGCGTCAACAGCTGAGGTGTCAGCGGCCAGCGGCATCGACCCTTGGTTCATTGACCAGATCGCCGCCATCGAGGAGCACGCGCGGCAGATCCGGGACGACGGGATCGGCGTCGGCGGCCCGGCAACCGCGCGGGCGCTGGCTGCGGCGAAGGCAGACGGATTCTCCGACGCCCAGCTCGGTCAGCTCACCGGCAAGACCGAGGCCGAGATCAGGCAGATCCGCCGGGCGGAGAACGTGCGGCCGGTCTACCACACGGTGGACACGTGCGCGGCCGAGTTCGCGGCCCGGACGCCGTACCTGTACTCCACCTATGACCTGGGCACCGAGGTGCCATCCTCGGACAAGCCGAAAGTGATCATTCTGGGCAGCGGGCCCAACCGGATCGGCCAGGGGATCGAGTTCGACTATGCCTGCGTCCATGCGTCATTCGCGCTGGCCGCGGCTGGCTACGAAACGGTCATGGTCAACTGCAACCCCGAGACAGTGTCCACCGACTACGACACCTCCGGCCGGCTGTACTTCGAGCCGCTCACGCTGGAGGACGTGCTCGAAGTGGTGCACGCCGAGCAGGGCAGCGGCGATTTGGCCGGGGTCATCGTCCAGCTCGGCGGCCAGACCCCGCTCGGCCTGGCCAGGGCGCTGGCGGCCGAGGGCGTGCCGGTGGTGGGGACCTCGCCGGAGGCCATCCACCTGGCCGAGGACCGGGGCGAGTTCGGGTTGGTGCTAGCGGCCGCCGGACTGCTGGCGCCCAGGCACGGAATGGCGACCTCGGTCGCAGAAGCGGAAGTTGTCGCGCATGAGATCGGCTACCCGGTCCTGGTCCGGCCGTCGTACGTGCTCGGCGGGCGGGGCATGGAGATCGTTTACGACGACAGCTCGCTGGCCGACTACGTGCGCCGGGCAACCGAGGCGAGCCCGGAACACCCGGTGCTGATCGACAGGTTCCTCGACGACGCGATCGAGATCGACGTGGACGCGCTGTTCGACGGCGAGGAGTTGTTCCTGGGCGGCGTGATGGAGCACATCGAAGAGGCCGGGATCCATTCCGGTGACTCGGCCTGCGCGCTGCCGCCGATCACGCTCAGCCAGGAGTACATCGGGCTAGTCCGGTCCTCGACCGAGGCGATTGCGCGCGGAGTCGGCGTGCGCGGCCTGCTGAACGTGCAGTACGCGCTGGCGGCCGGCGTGCTGTACGTACTGGAGGCCAACCCCCGCGCGTCGCGGACTGTGCCATTCGTCTCCAAGGCGACCGCGGTGCCGCTGGCCAAGGCGGCCGCGCGGATCATGCTCGGCGCCACCATCGTGCAGCTGCGGACCGAGGGAATGCTGCCCTCCTCCGGTGATGGCGGCACGCTGCCGCTGGACGCGCCGATAGCGGTCAAGGAGGCGGTGCTGCCGTTCGCGCGGTTCGCCGACTCCAGCGGCGAGGGCGTGGACACGGTGCTGGGACCGGAGATGCGCTCGACTGGCGAGGTCATGGGCATCGACGAGGTGTTCGGCACCGCATACGCCAAGTCCCAGGCGGCCGCCTACGGCTCGCTGCCGGTCAAGGGCAGGGCGTTCGTCAGCGTGGCCGGCAAAGACAAGCGTTCCATGATCTTTCCGGTGAAGCGGCTGGCCGAGCTCGGATTCGAGATATGGGCGACAAACGGCACCGGAGAGGTTCTGCGCCGCAACGGGGTGCGTGCCACCATCGTCCGTAAGCACAGCGAAGGGCACGGACCCGACGGCGAGCCGACCATCGTGGAACGGATCCTGGACGGGCAGGTCGATCTCATCGTGAATACCCCGTTCGGCGGTCCCGGCCAGTCGGGCTTCCGCCGGGACGGCTACGAGATCCGGACCGCGGCCGTGCGGCGCGGTATCCCGTGCATCACCACGGTTCAGGGACTGGCCGCCGCGGTGCAGGGCATTGAGGCAATTATCAGGGATGAGGTGGGCGTGCGGTCGCTGCAGGAGCACGCGGCGCGCCTCCGCGGCGCGCCGGCGGCGACACAGCCCAAGATGCCATGACACATAGCGAGATGGATGCCCAGGCTGGCCCGGTACAGGTGCGCGGCACCGTGCTGACCGTCCGCCGCGTCGACGCGTACCACGCGATGACGCTGGTGGCGCCGGCCATCGCGGCCCGCTTCAAGCCTGGTCAGTTCGTCACCCTGGCGGTCGGCGGCCCGCACACGTCCATGCTGCTGAGCAGGGCGTTCTCTATCCACGATGTGCGGCCCGACCATGGCGGCACGGTCGAGTTCGTGTTCGCCGTCCATGGCGGCGGAACGCAGTGGCTGGCCGAGCGCCGGGCCAGGGACGCGGTGGACGTCACTGGCCCGCTCGGCCGGCCCTTCCCGCTGCCCCGGGATCCAGCCAGCTGCCTGCTGATCGGCGGCGGCTACGGCAGCGCGCCGCTGTTCTCGCTGGCGGCGAAGCTGCGCGAGCGCAGGTGCGAGGTCGACTTCCTGCTCGGCGCGTCCACCGGCGACCGGGTGTTCGGTGCGCTGACGGCCCGGCGCACCGGCCGGTCGGCGACCATTACCACCGAGGACGGGTCGCTCGGGAGCCGCGGCCTCGTTACCGACATGCTCGATCAGGTGATTCATGACGGGCGCACGGATGTGATCTACGCGTGCGGGCCGATGCCGATGCTCCGCCAGGTCACCGCGCTTGCCCGCCGCTATGACATCCCGGTGCAGGCTGCCGTGGAAGAGGCCATGGCCTGCGGGTTCGGTGTCTGCATGACCTGCGTGCTGCCGGTCGTCGGCAGCGACGGCATCACCAGGATGTCCCGTTCCTGCATCGACGGGCCGGTGTTCCGCGGCGAGCAGGTCCGCTGGGACGATGTCGGCACGATCCCGTTCGACGCGTTCGGCGCGCCAGGGTGGGAGCCGCGGTCGCGCCGGGCAGCGGCGGATCAGGCGGCGAAACCTGCCGACGGGCCGAACGGTCACCAGCCCCGCGGCAGCCAGGCCGGCGCCGAGCCCCGGCCGGGGCGCGGGCCCGAGCCGCCAGGCCGGCGGCAGGGAAGGCAGGGCCATGGCGGTTGACCTTCGAGCCAGGCTCGGTCATGTCGAGCTGCCGAACCCGATCCTGACCGCGTCCGGCTGCGCGGGTGCGGGCCGGGAGCTAGCCCAGTTCATGGACGTTTCCAAGATCGGGGCGATTGTCACCAAGTCCGTGATGCTGGCGCCGCGGTCCGGCCGGCCGACGCCGCGGATGGCGGAGACGCCCAGCGGCATGCTGAATTCCATCGGCCTGCAGGGTCCCGGGATTGACGCCTTCCTGAAACGTGACCTGCCCTGGCTGCTATCGAGGGGGGCCAGGGCGGTGGTGTCGATCGCTGGCGGCTCTGCCGGCGAATTCGCCGACCTGGCGACGCGGCTATCGGATGCCGCCGGCGTCACCGCGATCGAGGTCAACATCTCCTGCCCGAACGTCGAGCACCGGGGCCAGGTCTTTGCGTGCAATCCCGACTCGTCGGCGGCGGTGATCGAGGCGGTCCGCGCCAGGGCGCGGCACGATATCCCGGTGTTCGCCAAGCTCTCGCCCGACGTCACCGACATCGTCGCTATCGCCAAGGCGTGCGTCTCGGCAGGCGCCGACGGGCTGTCGATGATCAACACGCTGCTCGGCATGGTGATCGACACCGACACCATGCGGCCGCGGCTGGCCGGGCTCACCGGCGGCCTGTCCGGGCCTGCCATCAGGCCGGTCGCCGTCCGGTGCATCTGGCAGGTGCGCGAGGCGCTGCCCGGGGTTCCCATCATCGGGATGGGTGGTGTCAGGACCGGCCGGGACGCGCTGGAGCTGATCCTGGCCGGCGCGTCGATGGTCAGCGTCGGCACCACGATCTTCCACGACCCGTCAGCTTGCGTGCGGATCTTGCGGGAGCTGGAGGAGGAACTCACCGAGCGCGGGATTGAACGACTCGCCGACGTGGTAGGGCTCGCGCACGAGGCCCGTGCGACGGCGGCACGCCCGCTCAGCCCGAGCGCGAGGGTGAGGAGGACCTGATGGCCGGCCAGGCACCGATCGCTGTCGCGCTGGATGCGCCCGACCTGGAGACAGCAGCGCGCTGGGCCGGCCTGGTCACGCCACATGTGAGCACCGTTAAAGTCGGCCTCGAGCTGTACTTGCGGTACGGGCCGGAAGCGGTCGCCTCCGTTCGCGGCGCCAGCGGTGTCCAGGTATTCCTGGACCTGAAACTGCACGACATCCCGGCTACCGTGGCCGGGGCTGCGCGGGCAGTGGCAAGGCTCCGCCCGGCCCTGCTGACGGTCCATGCTGTGGCCGGCCCGGCGGCGATCCGGGCGGCGGCGCAAGCCGCACCGGACGTGCGGATCGTCGCTGTCACAGTGCTCACCTCACTGAGTGAAGCTGACCTGAGTCGGATCGGCCTGGCAGGTCCGGTCAGCGATGCAGCCAGGCGCCTGGCGGTGCTCGCGGTTGAAGCCGGGGCACGGGGTCTGGTCTGCTCGCCGCAGGAGGTAGCGGCGGTGCGGGCCGAGGTCGGCGACGACGTGCTGCTGATCACGCCGGGCGTCCGTCCGGCCGGAAGCGACATGAATGACCAGGCGCGAGTGGCGACTCCGGAGGAGGCGCTACGGGCGGGCGCCGACCTGCTGGTGATCGGCAGGCCCATTACCGGTGCGGCCGATCCGGGCGCGGCCGCCGCGGGCATCGCCGCCTCGCTCCGGCGTGCCGAGATGATGCGCAGCTAGCCCATCGTCCTGCTCCGCTCGGGGTCCGGGCGCTCCCCGCGCATCAGCGCATGCTGCCTGGAGCGCGACTGCGCGAGCAAATGGCGTAAATCACTCACTAGACGCAAATCTACGGGTGCGTGGAGATCACCTGAGCGTCTTGTTTAGCGCCGTTGTGGACATACTGCTGTTCTTTGAGCAGCGTTGTGGAACTGACGCTAATCGAGGCGGCGTGCGGCCGATTGATTCGGTCGAACTTAGCACCGGCAACGGTGAGCTGATCGGTGCATACCGGGGCAGCAGAAGGGCGAGCTGGCCGCTGCGGGAATTAGCGAAAACCTTGCGCTACCTGCGAAAATGCAACTACGCTAAGTGTACAGCCTTATACGTTGCGTCATATTGGATAATTTGTGCCGCTACAAACGCGGGTTCGCGTTGCCGATGCGAGCCGAACTCGCTAGTTTCCCCTCGCGGAGCGACTTTTTCGATACGAAACCCGAGGTGACCTCGCGTGGCTCTTCCTCCACTCACTCCCGAGCAGCGGGCGGCGGCTCTCCAGAAGGCTGCCCAGGCCCGCAAGGACCGTGCGGAAGTGAAGAACAAGCTCAAGCACGGCTCGACCACACTGCCCCAGGTACTCAAGGAGGGGCAGACCGACGATGTGGTGGGCAAGATGAAGGTGTCAGCACTGCTGGAGTCCATGCCGGGCGTCGGCAAGGTGCGGGCGAAGCAGATCATGGAGCGGCTGGGCATCGCGGAATCGCGGCGTGTGCGCGGCCTGGGCGCTAACCAGCGCAGTGCGCTGGAAGGCGAGTTCGGCGGAGATATCTGACGCAGAGCGCAGATGCCAGGGAGGGGGCCGCGGGAGGCATGCTCGCAGCCGAGCCGCGCGGGCTGCGCCGCGGCGCCCCTATCCCGGCTCGCCTGACGGTTCTGTCCGGTCCGTCCGGGGTCGGCAAGAGCACGGTTGTGGCGCGGTTGCGCAGCAAGTGGCCGTGGATCTGGCAGTCCGTGTCGGTCACCACCCGGTCCCCGCGCCCTAGCGAAGTCGACGGGCGTGAGTATTTCTTCGTCAGCGATCGCGAATTCGACGAAATGGCCACCCGCGGAGAATTGCTGGAATCGGCTACTTTCGCTGGCAACCGCTATGGCACGCCGCGCGCCCCAGTCGAGCAGCGCATCGAGGAGGGCGCCCCGGCGCTGCTGGAGATAGATGTTGCCGGAGCCCGCCAGGTGCGCGAGGTGGTGCCAGGCGCACTGCTGGTCTTTCTGGCCCCGCCTTCGTGGGAGGAGCTGGAGCGCCGCCTCATCAGCCGGAACACCGAGTCGCCCGAGGTGATCAGCCGTCGCCTGAACGCCGCCAGGGCCGAGCTGGCGGCCGAACCCGAGTTCGACATCACGCTGGTCAACACGTCTGTCCGGGAGGTGTGCGATCAGCTGGTAGCCTTGGTGCTTGCCCAGCAGGCGAATGCCAAGCCGGGAATTGTTTGCGATCCAGATCTGGAAGGCGCAAGGTGGCAGCGACTCAAGCCGTAGAGGGCATTATCAACCCGCCGATTGACGATCTGCTTGAGGTCGTAGACAGCAAATACGGCCTGGTCATCATGGCGTCCAAGCGCGCACGGCAGATCAACGCCTATTACGCCCAGCTTGGCGAGGGCCTGCTTGAGTACGTCGGCCCGCTGGTGGAGACGCGGGTCCAGGAGAAGCCGCTGTCGATCGCGCTCCGCGAGATCAGCGAGCGGCTGCTCAGCGCCGAGACGCCGGAGGCCTGACCAGCCGGAGGCTCGCCGTGCGCATAGTCCTCGGCGTATCGGCCGGCATCGCCGCCTACAAGGCCTGTGAGCTGCTAAGGCTGCTAACCGAGTCCGGGCACGACGTCCGGGTGGTGCCCACCCGCGCCGCGCTGCGCTTCGTGGGCACGGCAACCTGGGAGGCGCTTTCTGGCCAGCCCGTGTCGGTAACACCCTGGGAGTCTGTTCCGGAGGTGCCGCACGTCCGGCTCGGCCAGGAGGCTGACCTCGTGCTAGTGGCACCCGCCACCGCCGACCTGATGGCACGGGCGGCCGCTGGAATGTCCGACGACTTGCTGACGGCGGTGCTTCTCACTGCTCGCTGCCCGGTCATGTTCGCGCCGGCGATGCACACCGAGATGTGGGAACACCCGGCCACTGCGGCCAACGTGGCGACGCTGCGCAGCCGTGGCTGCATCGTGCTCGACCCGGCCTCCGGCCGGCTCACCGGGCGGGACAGCGGGCCTGGCCGGTTGCCCGACCCAGCCGAGCTCCACGCCGCCGCACTGCGAGTGCTCGCCAGGGGCGCGGCCGGACTGGCACCCGATCTGGCTGGACGGCGCGTTCTGGTGTCGGCTGGCGGCACCCGAGAGGAACTCGACCCCGTCCGCTACCTGGGCAACTGGTCGTCCGGCAAGCAGGGCTACGCGCTGGCCAGGACCGCGGCCAGCCGCGGCGCCGACGTCACGCTATTTGCCGCCAATACTGAGCTGCAAGACCCGGCGGGGGTGCAGCTGATCCGGGTGAAATCCGCCAGCGAGCTGCGCGAGGAGATGCTCATGGCCGCCGGGCCGGCGGACGTGATCGTGATGGCGGCCGCGGTAGCCGACTTCCGGCCCGCGGCGAGAAGCGGCGCCAAGATCAAGAAGACCGGCGCCGCGCCGGACCCGATCGTGCTGGTGGAAAACCGTGACATCGTCCGGGATCTGGTGGCCGCCCGGCAGGCACCTGGCCAGCTGATAGTGGCGTTCGCGGCCGAGACCACCGACATGCTCGCCAACGGCCGGGCGAAGCTGGCTAGCAAGGGCTGCGACATGCTCGTGGTCAATCAGGTAGGGAACGGGCTGGCCTTCGGCACGCCCGACAACGAAGCTGTGGTGCTGACCGCCGACGGAGCGGAGATCAAGCTGCCGCGCGCGGCCAAGGACGAGATCGCCGATGCTATCTGGGACCTGATCTCGGCCCGGCTGGGCTAGCGCCGCACGCTGTGCGATGAGGCAGCTTGCTGAGGTTGCGCCCGGCGTCCTGGTAGCCACCGGACAGCCGTATACCACTACGAGCACGGTGGTCATCGGGTCTGGCGGGCGGTGCCTGGTCATCGATCCGGCCATCACGCCCGCGGATGTGCGCGGCCTGGCCGCAGAACTGGCTGCCCGAGGCGTGCGGGCCGAGGCTGGCTGGGCCACGCACCCGCACTGGGATCATGTCCTATGGTGCGAAGAGCTGGGCGATGCACCCAGGTTTGCGACGCCAGCCGCGGTCGAGGCGGCCGCACGCGACCGGGCCGCATTGATTGCGGCGGCCGAGTGCGAGGTGCCTGGGCACGACCTAGAACTTGTCGGCCGCCTCCGGCCGCTGGCGGCAGCTCACATCCCGTGGCATGGCCCGCCTGCCCAGGTCATCGTGCATAGCGGCCACGCGGTCGGGCACGGCGCCGTCTTCCTGCCCGCAACCAGAACGCTGATCGCTGGCGACATGTGCTCGGACATCGAGATTCCGCTGCTGGGCGGGATCGGCCCTGATCACATCGCGGCGTACCGCGACGGCCTGGACCGGCTCGCGTCGCTCGATGTTCGCATTGTCGTGCCAGGTCATGGCCATATTGGGGACGGGAACGAGTTCCGACGCCGGCTGGCAGCCGATGTCAGCTACCTGACCGACCTGGCTGACTCGCGGCCATGCCACGACAGCCGCATCGTCGGCTGGCTGGTTACCGAGCATGAGCGCCAGGGCGGCGTGCTGCCTGGCTGATACCGGCCGTCCCGTCCGAAACCAGCCGTCTCGCCCGAAACCGGCCGCGCGTCTCGCCGCGTGCGGCCACACCGTTAGAATTCGGCGGAGATCCCGCGCGGTACTGGGCGCGGTAACTGTCGGCAACGCGCCGCGACCAGAGAAAAAGGTGCCAGGTGGCTCGTCGTCTGTTCACATCGGAGTCCGTCACTGAAGGCCATCCGGACAAGATGGCGGATCAGATCAGCGACGCGATCCTGGATGCCATGCTGAAAGGCGACACCCGCAGCCGGGTCGCCGTGGAAACGCTGATCACGACCGGCCAGGTGCATGTGGCCGGTGAGGTCACGACCGAGACCTACGTCGACATCCCGGGCATCATCAGGGAGAAGATCCTCGAGATCGGCTACGACTCGTCTGCCAAGGGCTTCGACGGCTCGTCGTGCGGCGTCCAGGTGTCGATCGGCTCCCAGTCGCCCGACATCGCGCAGGGCGTGCGAGAGGCCGTCGAGCACCGCGAGGGCGAAGGCTCGGATGAGCTCGACCGCCAGGGTGCCGGTGACCAGGGCCTGATGTTCGGCTATGCCTGCCGTGACACCCCGGAGCTAATGCCGTTGCCGATCATGCTCGCGCACAGGCTGGCCAGGCGACTGTCAGAGGTACGCCGCAGTGGCGAAGTGCCCTACATCCGCCCGGACGGCAAGACTCAGGTCACCATCGAATACGCCGGTGATGAGGCGGTCCGGCTGGACACCGTCGTGGTGTCGACGCAGCACGCGCCGGCCATCGACCTGGCGGGACTGCTGAGCCCGGACATCCGCGAGCATGTTGTCGATCCGGTGCTTGCTGGCCTGCAGCTCGACACGACCGGTTACCGGCTGCTGGTCAACCCGACCGGCAGGTTCGAGATCGGCGGCCCGATGGGTGACGCTGGCCTGACTGGCCGCAAGATCATTATCGACACCTACGGCGGGATGGCGCGTCATGGCGGCGGTGCGTTCTCCGGTAAGGACCCGTCCAAGGTCGACCGCAGCGCCGCCTACGCGATGCGCTGGGTGGCAAAGAACGTGGTGGCGGCCGGGCTGGCGGACCGGTGTGAGACACAGGTTGCCTACGCCATCGGCAAGGCCAAGCCGGTTGGCCTGTTCGTGGAGTGCTTCGGCACTGGCCGGTTCCCGATTGAGCGGATTCAGGATGCTGTCCTGCAGGTCTTTGACCTGCGCCCGGCTGCGATCATCCGCGACCTGGATCTGCTC
The DNA here is from genome assembly GCA_963787665.1 of uncultured Actinomycetota bacterium. Lineage (GTDB taxonomy): Bacteria > Actinomycetota > Actinomycetes > Streptosporangiales > Streptosporangiaceae > JAJYUU01. The sequence goes on along the minus strand of CAWBDZ010000007.1, from coordinate 1,041,087 downwards.
CGGCCGATTTACGCGCAGACCGCGGCGTACGGGCACTTCGGCCGCGAGGAGCCGGACTTCTCCTGGGAACGGACCGACCGGGCGGAGGCTTTGCGGTCCGCAATCGGTCACTGACCAGGAAAGGGCGAAAGGTATAGTCGGCTGTCCAGTGCCGATCGCTATCGGCTAGTTTGTATTATCCAGCCGTTGATGGGGCATTGGCGTACCATCTTTACCCATTGGTGGCCGATCCAACGCTGATCTGGTGATGGATGACGTCTGAAGAAATGTCCGGCGACATCGCAGTAACGGCGCAGCCCGACCAGGAGGCGGCGGCGGGCGACGACGCGCCCGGCGACGCACCTGGCGGCGCGACCGGGCAGGCCGGGCACCCTCGTGACCCATGGTTCGAGCCAGAGCCGAAGATCGCACAGCCGGACCCGGCGGATGCAGCGGGCTCGCAGGAGGCTTCCGACATCGCGGTACTTCGGCACGGTCCGGACAATCGGCAAGCAGAATGGTTCCTTCCCGCCGGGCGCGCCGGGTTGCTACCCGAATCCATCACCGAGCCATCGGACGGCGAGCCGGAACAAGTTCCCGCTCATACAGCGGCGGCCGGTGCGCCACCCTGGGCCGGCGAGGAGCATGCCCCGGCAGTGAGCAGCCCGCCGCCGTGGGAGTCCGGCCCGTGGCCTGGTCCAGGCGAACAGAGCCACCAAGCGGGCACTGGCGGAGCGGGTCCATCCGCTCGGGCGGCCGCGAACGGCAGCCCGAACTGGGCCAGCAGCCCAGCTGGGGTAGCGATTGCGGTGGGCAAGTCCGGCGGACAACCGGCTGGCGGCCGCAGTCCCGGCCAGCCTGCCAGCTGGCAGGCACCGGCGGCCCTGGCCGCCGGTATCGTGCCGCTGGTGGTGCCCGGCCTCGTCCTGGGCATCGTCGGCCTGCGCCGCACCGGACCGGGCGGGCCGGGACGGCCGGCCTACTGGGCAGCGATAGCCCTGTCGGCGGTTTGGGCGGTCGTCATCACCGTGCTCGTGGCGGCAGGCTCAGGATCCCCGGCCGCCGGTTGCGTCGGTTACCCGGCGTCGGTGCGAACCGCCTACACCAAGGCCATGAGCGATATCAACGGCAAGGCTTCGGGCGCCGTGCAAGAAGCGGATCTGGCCGTGGCGGCGAGCAAGGCGAATAGAGCGGCCACGAACACGACCCAGATACCGGTCCGGGCCGCGCTGTTCCGGATGGCCAGCGACCTCCAGCAAGTACAGGCCGACGTGGTGGCCGGTCGCCCGGTGCCCGCGGACGTGCTCACGACCTTGCGGGCAGACGGGACGACGTTCCCGCAATCCTGCCCTGGCTGACGGCTGCGGTCAGGCTTCCGGCCGATCGAGGTTTCGGGCCTCGCGAGGCGCCGACGGTCGTGAGGCTCTGGTAGGACAGGAAGCGTGCCGGACCGGACGGTGGCGGAGCGCGCCAGAGCTGACGGCGGGCCCGATCGTGTTGCCGCAGGCGCCGCCGGACCAGCACGCGCTGGCGGTGGCAGCGGCCCGGCCCGCCAGAGCACGGCACGCCGCCGGGCAGCCACCCGGCAGCCGGCCGCGGAGTTGCCGGTCGCCAGCGTCGCGGTGGAGATCTCGCTGCCGCACCTGGACCGGCCATTCGACTACCTAGTGCCCGCCGAGCTTGACGCCGCCGCCGTCCCGGGCTGCCGCGTGCGGGTGCGATTTGCTGGTCGGCTTACCAGCGGATTCCTGCTCGCGCGGACGGATCACAGTGAGCATCAGGGCAAGCTCGGCTACCTGGAGCGGGTGGTGTCCGCAGAGCCGGTCCTCACGCCGGAGCTCGCCGGACTTGCCCGCGCCGTGGCTGATCGCTACGGCGGCACCATGGCCGACGTGCTCCGCCTCGCCATTCCGCCCAGGCATGCAGGGGGGTCGGTGACCGTGGCGGCGGCGGCCGTACCGCCTCAGTCGCCGGGCCAGCGTCCGGCCCGCCCGCCGTACCTGCCCGGTCCGGGAAATCTTCCTGGCACGTCGCAACTGTGGGACCGCTACCACGACGGGCCATCATTTCTGGCTGCGCTGGCTGACGGCCGCAGCCCTCGCGCTATCTGGTCTGCCTTGCCGGGGCCAGACTGGCCGGCGGAAATCACGGCTGCGGTGGCAGCCGTCGCTGCCTCGGGCCGCGGCGCATTGATCGTGGTACCGGACGCGCGGGATCTTGACCGGGTGGAGGCGGCGCTGGCATCCGCAGCAGGCGCCGGCCAGCTGCCGTCGGGCGGCTACTCGGTGTTGTCGGCGAGCCTGGGTCCGGCAGAACGTTACCGGCGCTGGCTCACCGTTGCGCGGGGCGAGGTGAAGGTAGTCGCCGGAACGCGGTCTGCGGTGTTCGCCCCAGTGGCCGATCTGGGTCTGGTTGTCCTCTGGGACGAGGGCAACGACCTGCACGCAGAGCCCAGGGCCCCGTACCCGCATGCACGCGAAGTGCTGGCAACCAGAGCGCACCGCGACCGGGCCGCAGCGCTAATCGGCGGATTCGCCCGCACGGCAGAGGCCGAACTCCTGGTGGCCACCGGCTGGGCGCGACCGCTGGCACCGGACCGGGCTGCGGTAAGGCTGGCTGCGCCCACCGTGCTGCCCGCAGGTGCGGAGACAGAGCTTGCCCGGGACGAGGCAGCCAGGTCGGCGCGCCTTCCGAGTATCGCGCTGCGCACGGCACGCGAGGCGCTGGCGGCCGGCCCGGTGCTGTTCCAGGTGCCGCGCCGCGGATACCTGGCTGCCGTCGGCTGCGAGCAGTGTCGCGCCCGGGCCAGATGCGACTGCGGCGGGCCGGCCGAGCTGCCAGGTCCGCAGTCACCGCTGCGCTGTGGCTGGTGCGGTGCGGCAATCAGCCGGACTTGCCGGCAGTGCGGTCATCAGGGGTTGCGAGCGCTGGTGACCGGCGCTTCGAGGACGGCCGAAGAGCTGGGCAGGGCGTTCGGCCCGGTGCCAGTGATCAGCTCGGGCGGCAGCCGAGTACTCAGCCAGGTCGGACCAGCGCCAGCCGTCGTCGTCGCCACTCCGGGCGCCGAGCCCATCGCCGAATCCGGGTACGCGGCCGCAATTCTGGTCGATGGCTGGGCCATGCTTGGGCTCGCCAGCTTGCGCGCCGCCGAGGAGGCGCTGCGCCGGTGGATGACCGCGGCCGCACTTGTCCGGCCGGGTCCGGCAGGCGGCACTGTCGTTGTGGTGGCCGACCCGTCGCAGCGTGCGGTACAGGCCCTCGTCAGGTGGGATCCAGCGACCTTTGCCCGTCGCGAGCTCGCCGAGCGCACCGAGTTGCGTTTCCCGCCGGCCGCGCGGATGGCCTCAGTGAGCGGCCCGGCCGAGGCGGTCGGGGCGCTGCTTGCCGCCGCAAAACTCCCCGCGCACGCCGAGTTGCTCGGCCCGCTGCCCGCCGTCGGCATTCCCGGAGCCGCGGACCGCGGCAGGGCAGCGCGGAATGTGGCGAGTGCGGACAGGGCGCAGCAGGCGGCTGCGTCAGGTCCCGAGGTCATCCGTTACCTTGTTCGAGTGCCCAGGTCAGAGGGCGGAGAACTGGCGGCACGGCTGCGAGCAGGCCAGGCCGAGCGGGCTGCGGCAAAGGAGCCAGGCTCTGTCCGCATTCAGCTTGACCCGGCCACACTGGTCTGACTACGTACCGTTCAGGCCGTAGGGTACTTGGGTGACCAACTCACCGGGTGGCCATCGCGCACAGCCTGACTCGGTCAGCAGCGCTGATCAGGAGCCGCGCCGCGACCGCCCGCGCATGCCGCCAGTGCGGCTCGCGCCGCGCGACGAACTCGCCGCGGCCGCTCGGGTGGCGCCGCTGCTGCGGGCCGCCCGGGACGTGGGCATGTGGGCGGCCCAGCACCCGGATGTTGTCGCCGACCGGCTACTGGACGGCAGCGACGCCTCGGCAGCGGCGGAGGCCCTGGAGCTGACTATCGATGAGCTCAACTCGGCCTGGCTAGTGGTTGCGGCGGCCAGCCGGCCGAACGGCAATAGCGCCAGGCCGCTGGCCCCGCTGTCTCCGCTGAACACGGCGAGCGCCGAGGATGTGCTGCGGGAATGGGACGGGGCGCTGGCGGCCATGCTGGCCGCCGAGGAACTTGATGGACTGGCCACGGCCCTGTACACGGTTGGCGCGCCGGTGCGGATTGACTCGCTGTTCGATGCCTACACAGCGGCGGCCGGCGCGACCAGGCCGGACAGTGGTGCCGAGCGGGACGGCGAACAAGCCAGGCCTGACGCCGATCAGGCCGCAGCCCTGTCGCACGCCCTCGAAACACTCGCTGACCTGGGCGTGGTCGAACTCGGCACCGAGGAAGCAGCCGGCGGCCTGACCGTCGTCCTGTCTCCGCTTGGAGTGTGGGGAGTGCACCGCCGGCTGCTAGCGCAGGGCTGGCACGTGCCAGTACTGGGCGGGGCCGACCGGGACGGCGCTGTTGGCCTGCTTATGACGCTCGCTAGCTGTGATGCCGAGGATGGCGAGTCGAAGATCAACGAGTGGCTGCAGGGCCGGTCGGACGAGCAGGCTGCGGCAGAGCTGATCGCCGCAGCTGCCGCGGGCTCACCTGGCCTGCGCGGTGCCGCTTTCGCGGTGCTCGACCGCATCGGCAAGTCAGCTACGCCATTCGTGCGCGGTGCCCTCGGTGAGCCCTTGTTGCGTGCTCACTCCGCCGTCTGGCTGCACGAGCACGACGAAGAGGCCGAACTCGGCCCCGCGGACCGAACCTGGCTGCTCGTCGACCTGGGGGCCGGCCTGCTGGAGGAGGCGGACCCGAGGGATGTCGTCGCCGAATTGCTGCCGGACGTAGCACCCCAGGCGCAGGCGGACATCGTGGCCGGGTTGTGGCAGGTCAGCCATCCGGGCGTGATCGACCTGCTGACCACGCTGAGCGAGCATCATCCCGATCCCGGCGTCGCCAGGGCCGCCAGGAAGGCGGCATTTAAGGCTCGATCACCAGGTGCCGGTGACGGTCGGCCAGCTTCGTAGACTTGATCAGCCGCGCAGCTAGCGTCAGCGGCGCGTTGCCCGCACCTGCCTGGAGGACCTGGTGAGTATCCGGCCTATCCGCCTCTTCGGCGATCCGGTTCTGCGTACCCCCGCAGACCCGGTGAGCACATTCGATGCCGAGCTGCGCAAGCTGGTGAAGGATCTCACCGACACGATGATGGACGCGCCCGGGGTCGGCCTGGCCGCACCGCAGATTGGCGTCGGCCTGCGGGTCTTCACCTATTTCGTTGACGACGTAGTGGGCCACCTGATCAATCCGTCGCTGCAGCTGTCTGACGAAACGGAGCTTGACGACGAGGGCTGCCTGTCGTTCCCCGGCCTGGCTTATCCGACTAACCGTGCTTTCGGCGTCGTGGCGGCCGGCTTCGACATGAACGGCGAGCCGGTCACGGTAGAGGGCACCGGCCAGCTGGCCCGCTGCGTTCAGCACGAGACTGACCATCTGGACGGCGTGCTGTTCATCGACCGGCTTGACGCCGCCCAGCGCAAGCTGGCGATGAAGGAAATCAGGGCATCGGAGTGGTGGGGCGAGCCGGTGCCGCTGGTTAAGTTGTCGCCGCACCCGACCCACGGCAAGGCTTTCTGAGTATGCGCCTCGTCTTCGCCGGGACGCCGGAGGCGGCTGTGCCGTCGCTGGACGCGCTGCTGAAGTCCAGGCACGAGGTCGTTGCCGTCATCACCAGACCGGACGCAAAGGCGGGCCGCGGTCTGCGGGTGAGCCGCAGCGCGGTGGCGGAGCGGGCGGCCGAAGCTGGGGTCGACGTGCTCACTCCGGCCAGGCCGTCCGATCCGGACTTCCTCGGCCAGCTACGCGAAATCGGCCCTGACTGCTGTCCGGTCGCGGCCTACGGGGCGCTGCTACCGCAGTCTGCGCTGGACATCCCGCGGCACGGCTGGGTGAACCTGCATTTCTCGCTGCTCCCGGCCTGGCGGGGCGCGGCGCCGGTGCAGCACGCGATCTTGCATGGTGACGAAGTCACCGGTGCCACCACGTTCGCCATCGTGCGCGAGCTCGACGCCGGACCGGTCTATGGCGTGCTAACCGAGTCGATCAGGCCGACGGACACTGCCGGAGACCTGCTGGGCAGGCTGAGCGTCGCGGGCGCTGACTTGCTGGTGACGACGCTGGACGGGATCGAATCCGGGGAGCTTGAGGCGCGTCCGCAGCCACTTGACGGCATCAGCCTGGCACCGAAGATCACCACGGCGGACGCTGAGGTTAACTGGCGCCAGCCGGCTCTAGCCATCAGCCGGCTCATCCGGGCCTGCACTCCGGCGCCCGGCGCGTGGACTCAGATCAGCGACGTCCGGGTCAAGCTCGGCCCCGTTTCCGCGTCCGGGACCACAGCGGACGCTTTGCCGCTCGGTCCCGGCGAGTTGCACGTGCTCGCAAACCGCGTCTTGGCGGGGACCGGAACTGCTCCGGTGGAACTCGGCGAGGTTCAGCAGGACGGCAAGCGCCGGATGCGGGCCGCCGAGTGGGCCCGCGGCCTGCACCTTGACGGCGGCCAGGCGGTGCTCGGCTGACGTGACCACGAAGCCCGGACAGGGCAGTCAGCGCGCCGCGACCGGCGGCGGCGCTAAAACCGGCGGCGCTAAAACCGGCGGCGGCGAAAACCGGCGGCGCTAAAACCGGCGGCGCCGCTAGGACCCGGGGCGGCGCAGGCCGCCCGGCGCGGGACCCGCCCCGGCGTGCCGCTCTCGACCTGCTGCTCGCCGTCGCCGAGCGGGACGCCTACGCGAACCTGCTGTTGCCGGACCTGCTCGCCCAGCGCCGGCTAACCGGCCGGGACGCAGCGCTGGCAACCGAGCTGAGCTATGGGACACTGCGCGGCCAGGGGACCTACGATGCCGTCCTGGCGATCTGCAGCGACCGCGAGCTTGCCTCGCTGGATCCGGCGGTGCGCCAGGTACTGAGGCTTGGTACCCACCAGTTGCTCGCTACCCGGGTGCAGCAGCACGCCGCGGTGGCAACGTCGGTGAACCTGGTGAAGGAAGCCGTCGGGCAGCGGCCGGCCGGTTTCGTCAACGCCGTGCTCAGGCGCGTCTCGACCAGGGACATGACCGCCTGGCTGGCGATCGCGGCGCCCGCGCGGGACGCCGATCTGCCCGGTCATCTGGCCGTCCGCTACAGCCATCCGCGGTGGATCGTCGAGGCGCTCGCGGCAGCGCTAGGCGAACAGCTTGACGGCGACTTGCAAGAGACCGAGGCCGCGCTGGCGGCGGACTCCGAGCGGCCGAGCGTGCACCTGTGCGCTGTTCCCGGCCTGGCCGGACAAGAGGAACTGATAGCAGCCGGTTGCGGTCCGGCCCGATGGTCAGCCGTCGGCGGTTACCTGGCCAGCGGTGATCCCGCCGCCGTCGCGGCAGTGGCGCAAGGCCGGGCGGCAGTGCAAGACGAGGCGAGCCAGCTTGCGGCCATCGCCGTCAGCAGGGTCGGGGTTGCCGGATCCGATGATCGGTGGCTCGATGTGTGTGCCGGGCCAGGCGGCAAGGCGCGGCTGCTGGCCGGGCTAGCCACCGGAACCGGTGCCAAGCTGGTGGCCGCTGAGCTGCGCGAGCACCGCGCCAGACTGGTCAGGACGGCAACCGATCCAGCTGGCAGCTGCGGCGTTGTCGCCGCAGACGGCACCCGCCCGGCCTGGCAACCAGCACGATTCGACCGGGTCATCGCCGACGTGCCCTGCTCCGGCCTCGGGGCGCTGCGGCGTCGACCAGAATCGCGGTGGCGCCGTACCCCCGCAGACATCGCCAGCCTCGGGCCCCTGCAACGGAACCTGCTAACCGTGGCGCTCGATTCGGCCCGTCCCGGCGGCGCGGTTGGCTATGTGACCTGCTCGCCGCACCTTGCCGAGACCAGGGATGTCGTAGCAGACGTGCTTGCCGCGCGCAGTGACGTGGAAGTGCTGGACGCACCGGCAGTCCTGGCCGACGTTCCCGATCTCAGGACCGGAGAGGCGGGCCGGTACGCGCAGTTCTGGCCGCACCGGCATGGCACCGACGCGATCTTCCTGGCGCTCCTGCGGCGTCGCTAGCCATCGGGCCGTCACCTTGTCAGCGAGCGCGTGCGACGCTGGCCTACCCGGCTAGTCCCGATGTCGGCGCGCTTGCCTTGCGCGTAGCCCGCGCCGTAGCCGTTACCGGTATAGGTCACCCGCGCCGATCGGGTGACCGGGTACGTGCGCGCGACGTTCTGCCGGATCACCAGGGAGCGGTCGGCAAGTACCAGCGCTGCCCGCGATGACCCGCTGCCAGGTGCCTCGGCCGCTGCCCGCTCGGCGCCCTGCTCCGCCGACTTCACCCTGGCAGTGACGGCGGCGGCGTAGCCGAGCAGCCAGCTCCGCCGCCAGGCCCGCGGGCTGTCCGACCAGGCCGGAACCTGCGCCGCGACCAGCCCGTGCCACATCTGGATCAGCACCGAGGTGTACAGCACGTCAGTCCGCTCGATGTCGGAGGCGTAGCCGAACATGTGCACGCGCTGCCCGGCCCGCGACGGGAGCAGAATGCACTGGCACCGCAACGCGGCCGCGAGGCCGCACAGCAAGTGCGCCTGCACCCTGGCCCACGGGTTGTAGATCTCCACGATCCGGTTGTCGGGCTTGTCGGTCTCGGGCCTGGCCGCGGCCAGCAGCGCCCGGTCGATCCCGTACTTGGCCATCAGCTCGGCCGCCTTGGCGGTCAGAGCTTGCGCCTCCTCGGTCGTCACGCCGTCAGCTTCCGCCTTCGCCAGTAGCTTGCGGACCCGGTCGAGCAGGCGGTCAGGTGCTTCAGCAGTCATCTCGGCCTCCTCGGGCTGACGGATTGTTCGCGTGACTGAACTTAGCGGCTCGCTATGACAATCCGGTCGCGGCTGGCCGGGCCGCCGAGCCTAGAATCGGCCTGATATGAGCGTGCAGATAGCGCCGAGCCTGCTGGCAGCCGACTTCGCCAGGCTCGCTGATGATGCGGATGCGGTCGCTGACGCGGCCGACTGGCTGCACGTTGACGTCATGGATGGCCACTTCGTGCCGAACCTCACCATTGGCCTGCCTGTCGTCGACGCGCTGTACCGGCATGTCAGGCTTCCGCTTGACTGCCACCTGATGATCACCGAGCCCGATCGCTGGGCGCCTGGGTACGCGGAGGCCGGAGCGCGGAACGTCACCATTCACGTTGAGGCGGCCAGCGCGCCTGTCCGCACGCTGCGCGCCATAAGGACAGCTGGTGCGCGGGCCGGTCTCGCCTTCAACCCGGGCACGCCGCTGCTGCCGGATGCTGACCTGCTGTCTGAGGTCGACATGCTGCTGCTGATGACGGTCGAGCCGGGTTTCGGCGGCCAGCAGTTCCTGGACCTCGTCCTGCCGAAGGTCCGCCGGGCGCGCGAGCTGATCAGCCGGCACGGTGGCGAGGTGTGGCTGCAGGTAGACGGCGGCGTCAGCGAGGAAACCATCGGACGCTGCGCTGAGTCCGGCGCGGACATGTTCGTGGCCGGGTCGGCCGTCTTCGGCGCCAATGACCCGGCGGCCGCGGTCAAGACGCTGCGCGATCTCGCGGTAGCCGCGAGCGCGACCGGCAGTGGCTGACGGGCTGGCGAAGCACGTGAGCGGCGGCGAAGAGCGAGACGGCGTTCCGCTTACCAACCTCGACCAGGTGCTGTTCGCCGGCGCCGACGCGACCAAGCGGGATCTGGTCGACTACCTCGACGCCGTTAGCGAAATGATCATCGGCCAGCTACGGGACAAACCGCTCTCGGTTATCCGCGTGCTCCGCGGTCAGCAGCCATTCATGCAGAAGAACGTGCCGAAATACACGCCGGACTTCGTTCGCACGGTACAGGTCTGGGCGGAGGCCTCGCATCGCCAGGTCGCCTACGCGCTGTGCAACGACCGTCGCACGCTGCTGTGGTTCGCCAACCAGCGCGCGGTGGAGTATCACCCGACGCTGATGCGCGCAGGACAGTGGGACAGCCCTGAGCACCTAGTGCTGGACCTCGATCCGCCGGGCGGGCAGGCAGGTAGCGAGCAGGCAGCTGACCCGACGGCCGCCTTCGGCCAGGCGGTCCGCGCCGCGCTCGCGGTCCGGGAGGCGCTGGCCGGAGCCGGCCTGGCTGGTGCGGTGAAGACTAGCGGCGCCAAGGGCGTCCACGTGTTCGTCCCGCTGGCCCCGGGGCAGTCCAGCGAGCACGCGGCGGCGGCCACCCGGGCGATCGCGGCGCGTGCCGAGGTGCTTGAACCGGACCTGGCCACGACAGCCTTCATCCGGGAGGACCGCGGCGGGAAAGTCTTCATCGACGCCACCAGGGCCGGCGGCGCGACGGTGGTGGCCGCCTACAGTCCGCGGGCCCGCCCCGGAACCCCCGTTTCCTTCCCGGTCAGCTGGCACGACATCAGCAGTGTCCAGCCGCGGGATTTCACAGTGCGGAACGCGGCGGGCCTGCTGGCTGGCCTGGACCGATGGGCCCACATGCTGCCCGAGCCGCAGCACCTGCCCGCTGACCTGGTCGAGGAGGGCCTGCAGATTCCGATCGCCAGGGTGCAGGCCATGCACGAAGGCAAGCGGCGGGCCAGGGCACGCCGGCAGCAAGCACCGGATAAGGAAGGGAACGGGGACGCCGCCAGCGCAGCGGACTAGTCAGCGCGCGGCGCTTGACAACCACCAGTGCCTGTAGTCGGTTAACCTGGCGGCAATGTGGAGTAATCTGCCGTTCCTGCCACCGACCTCAGCGCCGCCATGCCCGCCGGGTCCGCGCGCCGGCGACGAGCGGGCTGGTGACGCGCGGTCCTGCGGACACACAATGGCCACATGACAGCCGTGCGTACGGCAGCGACCAGGAGAAGCCAGCGCCATCTCGACGCGGGCGGCCTAGCGCCGGAAACTGGCGCGCCGCTGCTGGAGATCCGGAACCTCTCAGTGAGCTTCGGGCCGATCCAGGCGCTGACGGGGGTGAGCCTGTCAGTGCGCGAAGGCGAGGTTGTCGCGCTCGCGGGCGAGAACGGCGCGGGCAAGACGACCCTGGTCCGCTGCATCGGCGGCGACATTACACCTAGTGACGGGGAGATCCGGATCAGCGGCGCGCAGGTGCCTTCCGATCCGGCGACGCTGGCCCGGCTGGGCGTCAGCGTGCTTTGGCAGGACCTAGCGCTCTGCGACAACCTGGATATTGCGGCCAACCTCATGCTCGGCCGCGAGCGGCGGTTGCAGCTGGCCTCTGACGTCCGGCAGCATACTGAGGCTTCCAGGTTGCTCGACGAGCTGGGCATCAGCTTGCCCGCGACCACTCGCGACATCCGGTCGCTGTCCGGCGGCCAGCGACAGCTCGTAGCGGTGGCCAGGGCCATCGCTCGCCGCCCGCGGCTGCTGCTGCTCGACGAGCCGACTTCATCGCTGGGCGTGGCCATGGCCCGCCAGGTCGAGGACCTGATCGTCGGCCTGCGCGAGCAGCGCGCCTCGGTCCTGCTGGCCTGCCACGACATCGACATGATGTTCCGGCTCGCCGACCGGATCCTGGTGCTACGTCACGGGCAGGTGGTCGCCGAGGTCGCGCCGGCCGAGGTGCATCCCGACGACGTCATCGCCCTGCTCTCCGGGCAGGACGCCGACTCATCGGCGCGCAGGCAGCTGACCCGGCTGCACGGACTCGCTGGGCGGCTGGTATCGGCTGATTCCTCGTCGAGCCTGTCGCTCATCCTGTCGGCGCTCGGTGCCGCGCTCGGCAGCGAGAGACTCTGCATCCACCTGCTCTCAGACGACACGCTGACCTGCGCGGCCTCGCTTGGCATGTCCGCTTCCCTGCTATCGGCCTGGTCCACGCTGCCGACCGGCCCGGCTGGCGGGCCAGCGGGCATGGCCGCCGAGGCGTGTGAGCCAGTCATCGAGGAAGACGTCAGGGTCGGCGGCGGCTGGGCGCCGTTCGCCGCCCTGGCCCGGCCTGCCAAGGTAGCCAGCTCATGGTCGGTGCCAGTACTCGGGCCGGGTGGGGTGGTGGGCGTCATCACGGTGTTCCGCTCCATACCAGGCGGGCCGAAACGTGACGATCTTGACCTCGCCACCGTGTACGCGGGCTACGCGGCAAGCGCTATTGAGCGTGATGGGCTGCTGGACGAGGTCACGGCCCGCAACCGGGTGCTGGAAACGATCAGGGAGATGCTGGAGACGCTGGCGGGGCCGTTGCCGGTCAGCCAAAGCCTGGTGGTAGCGCTAGCCGCGCTCTGCAGGGGACTTCAGGCGGACGAAGCGGCCCTGGTCATCCGCGCGGCGGGCGGGCGAGCGCAACTGCGGGCAGCCGGACGACCTGCGGCCGGGCGGCCGGAGGAGGCCAGCGGCGAGCTGGTCGCGATGGCGACCAGCGTGCTTGAGCGCGCAACCGGCACGACGGTTCGGCGCGCGGCCAGCGGCGACGGCGAGCTGATGAGCGTTCCGTTCGCCGCCCCCGGTGGCGACGCGGCGCTGGTGACAAGCTGGCAGACCGGGACGCCACCGGCTGACGCGACTGCCCTGCTCGACGATGCGGCAAGGTCCCTTCAGCTCGCGCTTGAGCGAGAGGAAGCGTCAGTCGCGCACCAGGAAGCGCTGACCCTGCGCCGTTCGCAGGAACTGCAGCGCGGCTTCCTGTCCAGGCTCAGTCACGAGCTGCGCACTCCGCTGACCGCGATCAGGGGCTACGCCTCTAGCCTCTTGCAGCCCGACGTCACCTGGGACGGCGAGTCTCAGCATCGGTTCCTGGGCCGGATCGCCGCTGAATCGGCCAGGCTCGGCAGGCTGGTCGACGACCTGCTGGATTTCTCCGCGATCGAGTCCGGCATCCTGCGGCTGCAGCGCGACTGGTGCGACCTGCCGCTAGTCCTCGAAGCCGCCATTGCCTGCCTGCCGCCCGGCGCTTCCCCCCCGGTAAAGCTGTCCTGCGCACCGGACCTGCCAGTGATCTGGGCCGACCACGACCGGCTGGAACAGGTATTCGTGAACCTGCTGGCCAACGCCGTCGGGCACAATCCGCCCGGCACGAATGTGCGCATGACGGCCACAGCGGCTCCGCACCACGTCGAGGTCACGGTGGCCGACGACGGGTCAGGCCTGTCCACTGATCAGCTCAAATTGCCGTTCGAACCGGCCAGGCGCCGCGGGCCGACGGCCGGGGCCGGGCTGGGCCTGTCTATCGCGCAGGGCATCGTCGCGGCGCATGGCGGCCAGATCGAGCTGGTCGAGCAGGCCCGTGGCACCTGTTTCCGGATCTGCCTGGCGATCGAGGCAGAGATTAAACTGTCCGGTCAGCGACTCCCACGGGGGGCTGCGCCTCCTGTACATCTCTCGAAACCCGACCAGGGAGACCTAGCGGCCAGGTGGGCGGGAGTCATGACCGGTGACGACTGAGACGGCGACGCGTGCGCTCGTAGTCGAGGACGACCCGAATATCGTCGACCTGATCCGGTCGAACCTCGCAGTCCGCGGTTTCGACACCATCGTGTCCGCGGACGGCCTGCGAGCGCTCCGGCTGCTGGAAACCGAGTCACCGGACATCGTGCTGCTCGACCTGATGCTGCCGGAGATCGATGGCTTCGAGTTGTGCCGGCAGATCCGCGAGCGGTCGTCGGTGGCCATCATCGTGGTCTCCGCGCGGGGCGGCGAGCGGGACAAGGTGAGCGCGCTGAACGTGGGCGCAGACGACTACATGACCAAGCCGTTCAGCATCGAGGAGCTGCTCGCCCGGATTAATGCCACCTTGCGCCGGACCAGGCCGGCCGCAAGCGCGTCCGCCGCTCCCGCGGCGCCCGAGGTCATCACCGTGTCCGACCTGGTCATCGACCTGACGAGCCAGCAAGTCAGCCGGGAGGGGGTGGCTATCCACCTGACCCCGACCGAGTTCGCGCTGCTGCGCGAACTGGCTATCAACCGCGGCAAGCTACTCAGCCATGCACACCTGCTGCGGCGGGTGTGGGGCCGCGGCTATGAGACTGAGACCGAGTACGTGCGGGTCTATGTGCGGCGCTTGCGGGCGAAGCTCGAAACGAACGGCAGGCAGTTGATCGTGACCCAGCCACGTGCCGGGTACCGGATCCTGGCGGACTGACGCTACGCCCGGACCGGGCGGTCAGGAGGGGCGTCCGGCCGTGCCGCCCCGCACTCGGGCCATCAGCGTGCTCCGTTACCTGGCTGTATCCGGAACGTGATTTAGTCGTGCCGGCTTGTGAGCAGATGCAGAGGTGCAAATCGTGTCATAGGGCCTGCCGTAGCCCTGTACACCTGCCCTGACCTGGGCATATGCTGTTAACACAATTTTCACGGGGTTACGTCGATGTTAACGGGGGCGTTCATCCGCTGGCCCTTAGTGTTTGGGTCGGAAGAGGATTTGATCCCGCGCGTGACTCCGGTGGGTCTGCGAAGCAGGCCCATGCCCATCGGCGTTCCGCCTAAGAACGAGGTGGTTTTTTTGCGCTCAGTCACCAAGGCAATGGCCGCGACGGCCATCGCCAGCAGCGCGGCGCTGCTCGTCGCCGCCTGCGGCAGCAGCGGCACTACCCCCAGCACATCGAACTCGCTGAGTCCATCACAGATTCCACAGCTGACCACGAGTTCTTTCACGCTCGATTTCTCGGCCATGTCGCAGCTGAAGATCCTGGCCTCGCACGGCACGGGCAAGGTGGCGGCGATCCTGCCCGACACCGTGTCCTCCACCCGGTACGTGGAGTTCGACGCGCCCTACCTGAAGGAGGCGCTGACGAAGGCCGGACTCAAGAGCTCGGACTTCACGATCCAGAACGCACAGGGCAGCGACTCGACCGAGTACTCCGACGCGCAGGCGGCCATCACCAACGGCGCGAAGGTTCTCATCATGGACCCGCTCGACCCAGGTGTCGGCGCGAGGATCGAGTCCTATGCGAAATCACACGGCGTGCCGGTGATCGACTACGACCGGATTACCCTCGGCGGCAGCCGCAAGTACTACGTCAGCTTCGACAACGTGTTCGTCGGCACGCTCCTGGGCAAGGGCCTGGTCAGCTGCATCGCCGCCTGGAAAGTCAAGCACCCTCAGGTCATCGTCATGCGTGGCGACCCGACCGACAACAACGCGACCCTGTTCGCGCAGGGTTACGACGCCGTGCTGGCCCCGTACTTCAGCAACAAGACCTACAAGGACGTCGCCAACCCGGCCGGCACCTGGACGCCACAGGTCGCGCAGACCGAGTTCCAGGCCGCTTACACCAAGAACCCGAACATCAACGCCGGGCTCATGCCGAACGACGAGAACGCCGCGCCGATCATTCACTACCTGCAGACGCGGCACGTCAAGCCGATGACCTTCCCGCTGACCGGGCAGGACGCGACTCTCACCGGCCTGCAGAACATCATCTCCGGGTACCAGTGCGGCACTGTGTACAAGCCGATCTACCTGGAGGCCCAGGCGGCCGTGGCACTTGCAATGTATCTGCGGGCCGGCGTCACCCCGCCGTCCACGCTGGTCGCCGGCCATGTCGCTGACATCAAGGAGAACAACCTGGCGGTGCCGTCCATCCTGCTGACGCCAGAATGGGTCACGCCGACCCTGATCCAGTCCACGATCATCAAGGACAACTTCGTTCCGGCTTCGCAGCTGTGCACCGGTACGTTCAAGGCGGACTGCACGAAGTACGGGATCTCGTAATGACCGCTCACCCCAGTTGCCGGGCCCAGGCGGCTCGGTGGTAGCTGGAAGCGCCGGGGACGGTGCCTCGCCCGCAACAGCGGGCGAGGCGCCGTCCGTGCCCGGCACGACGCTGACAGAAGAGATGCCGTTGCTTCAGCTCAGAGGCGTCGGCAAGGCCTTCGGCCCGGTGCAGGCCCTCGCCGGCGTCGACCTGGACATCCCGGCCGGTCAGGTGACGGCGCTGGTTGGCGACAACGGGGCTGGCAAGACAACCCTCATCAAGTGCATTGCCGGCATCTGGCAGCCGAGCAGCGGCCAACTCCTGTGGAAGGGCAAGCCCATCCAGCTCCACTCGCCCAAGGAGGCGTCGGCGCTGGGCATAGCGGCCGTCTATCAGGACTTGGCGCTCTGTGACAACCTGGACATCGTGCAGAACATGCTGCTGGGCCACGAGAAGGTAAAGCTCGGGCTGCTGGACGAGATCAGCATGGAGCTGACCGCGAAGCAGACCCTGCAGAACCTCTCGGTCACCAGCGTGCGGTCGATCCGCCAGCCGGTCGGCTCGCTGTCGGGCGGCCAGCGGCAGGCTGTGGCGGTGGCCAAGGCCGTCATGCAGGACGCCAGGCTGGTCATCATGGACGAGCCGACGGCCGCCCTCGGCGTCAGCCAGACCGAGATGGTGCTGAACCTGATCAGGACACTGGCTGGCCGCGGGCACGGGGTCGTGGTCATCTCGCACAACCTGAATGACGTGTTCCGCGTCGCTGACCGGCTCGCTGTGCTCTACCTGGGCCAGCTTGTCGCCGCGGGCCCGGCAGCCGACTTTGACCGGCAGTCGGTCGTCGAATTCATGACGACTGGCACGTCGGGGCGCGAGGTGAACGGCAACGGTAACGCCGCGAACTCGCCGGGCGTCGGCGCGGATCGGAGGACTGAGTAATGGCAGGTGCGGACCCAGGCGAGCGCGACCAGGAACAGGGCGGCTCGGTCGCAGTGGCCGGCGAGTCGGCCGAGACCGCGGCGGTCGCGGCTGCTGGCTTGCCCACTTCCCCGGATCTGCTGGTCAACTCGCTGGGCGAGTACGCCCGCGTCTGGTTCAGGCGGGTCCGCAGCGGGGAGAGCGGGGCGCTGCCTGTCATCATCGGCCTGGTCGCGCTCGGAATCTACTTTCAGCTGACCCAGAGCAGCTTCCTGTCGGCGACCAACATCGCGAACCTGATGGGACAGGCCGGCTGGATCATCACCATCGCGATGGCGCAGACCTTCATCCTGCTGCTCGGCGAGATCGACCTGTCGGTGGGCTTCAATGCCGCCATCGGCGGCCTGATCACCGTATGGATGGTATCGATCAACAATCCGTACCCAGTCTGGCTTGCCATCGTGACCGGGCTGGCTGTTACTACCGCCATTTCCGCGGTCGAGGGCCTAATCGTCGTCTGGCTGAAGATCCCGTCGTTCGTGGTCACGCTGGCCGGCCTGCTGGGCCTGAATGGCGTGCTGATCTGGCTATTCGAGAAGACGGGCAGTGTCGGCCAGGGTGGTTCCATCTCGGTCCTGTCGGGCAGTTTCATCGACAAACTTGTTGCTGGGAACCTCAGCCCGGCCGTGGGCTGGATCGTGCTAATCGCTGCGGTCGTGCTCGGCGGGCTGTTCCTGATCATGCGAGACCGGCGGCGCCACGCCGCCGGACTGGTCGCGCCGCCACTGGGCGTGACTCTGCTGAAGATCGGTGCCGCGGGCGCAATCGGCGCGGTTCTCGTCGTGGTGCTGAACGTCAACCGCGCCGCGATCGGGGTCCTGCGGGGAGTTCCGTGGGTCGTGCCGATCGTGCTCGTGCTGCTGGTCGCGACGACGATCCTGCTCAGCAGGACGAAGTTCGGCCGGTACATCTACGCGGTCGGCGGAAATGCCGAGGCGGCCCGGCGAGCGGGCATCAACCTCAGCAGGATCAGGGTGCTGGCGTTCTGCCTTTGCGGGCTGTTCGCCGGAATCACCGGCATCCTGTACGCGTCGAACCTCGGCTCGATGTCGGAGAACTTCCCCGGCGGCCAGTACGTGCTGTACTCGGTAGCCGGCGCAGTCATCGGCGGCGTCAGCCTGTTCGGCGGAAAGGGCCGGATGCTCGGCGCGGTCCTGGGCGGCTTCGTCGTCGCGGTTATCTACAACGGCGTTGCCCTGATCGGGCTGG
Source organism: uncultured Actinomycetota bacterium (assembly GCA_963787665.1). Taxonomy (GTDB): domain Bacteria; phylum Actinomycetota; class Actinomycetes; order Streptosporangiales; family Streptosporangiaceae; genus JAJYUU01. The sequence goes on along the minus strand of CAWBDZ010000007.1, from coordinate 1,023,289 downwards.
GCGCGGCAGGCCAGTACATCTGGACCGGCCTGGTGCTGCTCGCAGCCGTGACGCTCGATGCGCTGGCCCGGCGAGGCAGCACGAGCTGACGCAGAATAGCGGCGGCCCGCAAGACTAGCGGCGGCCCGCCCCGGTAAACCGGGGCGGGCCGCCGCTTGCATGTCTGCCTGACCACGGGGCGAGCCCGCCGCGGTAAGCCGGGGCGGGCCGCCGCTTGCATGTCTGCCTGACCACGGGGCGAGCCCGGCGCGGTAAGCCGGGGCGGGCCGCTTGCATGTCTGCCTGACCAAGGGGCGAGCCCGCGCCGCAGCTGGCCTTGACCGGTTGGGAATACCCGGCATGGCATACTGGTTCGCGCAAGTACGTGCTCCGGGGTCGGTGTAACTCCGAACCGGCGGTGACAGTCCGCGACCCAGCCGATGCCATCGGCTGGCTGACCCGGTGGAACTCCGGGACCGACGGTTAAAGTCCGGATGGGAGGCAGCACGTGCACGGCCGTAGCCGGCTCGCTGATGAGCCGTCCTGGCGAGGCGCCGGGAGCGACTACCACCGTGAGCGCGCGTTTCGCGCATCCCCCGGAGCTGGTGCCAGGAACGGGCTCCGAGGAGGACACGGTGTTTACCGGGATAGTAGAAGAGCTCGGCGAAGTTGTCGGCGTTGAGCTCAACGGCGGATCGGCGCGGCTTCGGGTGCGTGGGCCGCAGGTCACTGCCGATGCCTCGCGAGGTGACTCGATCGCCATCAACGGCGTTTGCCTGACGGTCACGCAGACTGATCTCGGCGAGTTCACCGCGGACGTGATGGGGGAGACGCTCGACCGGTCCAGCCTCGGTGCGCTAAGACCGGGCTCGGCCGTCAACCTGGAGCGCCCCTTGCGCCCAGACGGGCGACTTGGCGGCCATATCGTTCAAGGCCACGTCGACGGCACCGGCATCATCGTGGCCAGGCAGTCCGCCAGCGGCTGGGAGGTCGTCCGGATCTCGCTGCCGCCGGGCCTGTCGCGTTACCTTGTGCACAAAGGATCAGTCGCGGTGGACGGCGTCAGCCTGACTATCTCCGCTCTGACCGAGGGCAGCCAGTCAGAGCCCTGGTTCGAAGTCAGCCTGATTCCAGAGACGCTCGAGCGCACCACGCTTGGCCGTAAGCAGCCCGGCGACGTCGTCAATCTTGAGGTTGACCTGATCGCCAAGTACGTCGAGCGCTTGCTGCCTGCGAGCCGGTCATGATCGCGCCTGGCGCAGCTGAGACCCAGCTTGACGACGTCGCGCGAGCCGTTGCTGATATCGCCGCCGGGCGGCCGGTGGTCGTGATCGACGACGCCGACCGGGAGAATGAGGGCGACATCATCTTTGCCGCCAGCAAGGCGACACCTGAGCTACTGGCCTTTACGATCCGGCACACCAGCGGAGTGATCTGCGTGCCGATGCCCGGCGAGATGCTGGATCGGCTTCAGTTGCCGCTGATGACCACGCAGAACGCCGAGCGGATGCGCACCGCCTACACCGTCAGCGTGGACGCCCGCGACGGCGTTACGACCGGGATCTCGGCGGCGGACCGGGCCAGGACGATCAGGGTGCTGGTCGACTCGGCCACCGAGCCGTACGAGATCGCCCGGCCGGGACACGTGTTCCCGCTCCGTTATGCGCCGGGCGGCGTGCTGCGCCGGCGCGGGCACACCGAGGCCGCCGTGGATCTCGCCCGGCTGGCCGGGCTGACCCCGGCCGGCGTAGTAGCCGAGATCGTCAACGACGACGGCACGATGGCCCGGCTGCCCCGGCTCCGGGAGTTCGCTGACGAGCACGGGCTGGCGCTCATCTCCATCGAGCAGCTGATCTCCTATCGCCGCCAGCACGAGCGGGTTGTCAGCCGCGTCGTCGAGACGCGGCTGCCGAACGAGCACGGCGAGTGGCGTGCAATCGGCTATCTCAACACGGTCGACGCCACCGAACACCTGGCCCTGGTACTCGGCGATCTAGCCGCGCCAGGCCCGCCGGTGCTCGTCCGGATGCACTCGGAGTGCCTGACGGGCGACGTGTTCGGCTCGCACCGGTGCGACTGCGGCGCCCAGCTGGCCGCTGCCATGGCAGCCATCGCGGTCGAGGGCAGGGGAGTGGTGCTCTACCTGCGCGGCCACGAAGGTCGGGGCATTGGCCTGCTGTCAAAGCTGCGCGCCTACCAGCTGCAGGACCAGGGCGCCGACACCGTGGATGCGAATACCGAGCTTGGCCTGCCGGTCGACGCGCGCGAATACTCGACGGGCGCACAGATGCTTGCCGATCTGGGCGTCAGCTCGCTGCGATTGCTTACCAACAACCCAGCGAAGCTTGACGGCCTCGCCGGGTTCGGGCTTGAAGTCACCGGGCGGGTCGGCCTGCCGTCCATGCCTACCCCGCAGAACCTGCGGTATCTGACGGCGAAGCGGGACAGGCTGGGCCACAAGATCGACAACCTGCCCGCCGCGGGCGAGCGATGAGCGGGGCCGGCCGTCCCGACGGGCGCACCGTCGACGCGGCCGGGCTGACCCTGGCCATCGCGGCGACTCGGTGGCACGCCGAGATCGCTGATCAGCTCGTGGACCGGGCCGTCGCTGCGGCCCGAGCCTGCAAGATTGACAGCCCGCTGGTAGTGCGCGTTCCCGGTGCGATTGAGCTACCAGTCGTGGCGGCCGAACTGGCTCGGCGGCATGATGCGGTGGCCTGCCTGGGCGCCGTGATCAGGGGCGGAACCCCGCACTTCGACTACGTCTGCGATGCGGTGACCTACGGCCTTACCCGCGTTTCGCTAGACCTCGCGACACCGGTTGGCAACGGCGTGCTGACCTGCGACACGTTGCAGCAGGCGATCGAGCGCAGCGGGGCGGCCGACAGCGCAGAGGACAAGGGCTGGGACGCCGTGGTCGCGGCGCTGGAAACGGCACTGGTGCTCCGCTCAGTTCGCATCTGACTGCGGCGGCGCAGACCAGACCAGCCCAGCGCGGCCGCTCGTTCCGGTTCTTCGATCGAGACCACCACCGGTCGAAGTGCCAGGTCTCCGGCCTTCCTGGCATTTGACGCAATGGGCACCGCTGGCTGCGCGCACCGATGGCAGGCGGCAGGATGGGCGCATGGTGACGTTGTCCGAGGCAGTAGAGGTCGGCAGCCGCGACGGCTACCTGGCGGTGGTGTCCACAGTCCGCACCGACGGAACCGTTCAGTCGTCCGTGGTGAACGCTGGCTTGCTGACGCACCCCGTTTCCGGCGCGCAAGTGGTCGGGTTCGTTACCTACGGAGCGGCCAAATTGCGGAACCTGCGATTCAGGCCGCAGGTCACATTGACGTTCCGGGCGGCCTGGCAATGGGCCGCGATTGAAGGCTGGGCTGAGATCGCCGGGCCCGCCGACCCATTGCCCGGCATCGATTCGGAGCGGCTCAGGCTGCTGCGCCGGGAGATATTCACCGCTGCTGGCGGCAGTCACGATGACTGGGACACCTACGACCGGGTCATGGATTCCCAGGGCCGCGCAGCTGTCCTGGTCACGCCGACCCGCATCTACAGTAACTAGCGACCGCGCGAGGGACGAGGACGGCATCGTAGCGATTTCCTCGCAGCAAACCGGGCATTCCGTCGGCCGGGCGTGCCAGGCATGGCTGGTCAACGTGGCCCGCGGCGGAATAGTTGCGAGCGGACCGGCGCTCATGCGCACAGTGCCATGGATGCAAGGAAACGTAGGCTGAACCCGGACGGCGATGGCCGCCAGGCGGCCCCGGGGCGGCCAGTGAAGGGCACAGAGGTGACCGGCTATGCGCGACATCCTTGATCCCATCACCAAGTGGTGGGAGGCGGACGAGACGTTCGGGCTGGCCACTGTCGTACAGACGTTCAGCAGTGCTCCGCGCGAGCCTGGCGCGGCCATGGCGGTCTCGGCCGACGGCGAAGTCGTCGGCAGCGTTTCCGGCGGCTGCGTCGAGGGCGCGGTTTACGAACTGGCCACGGAGGTCAGAGCCTCCGGGCAGCCCGTCCTGCGCCGTTATGGGATCAGCGACGACGACGCGTTCGCGGTCGGGCTGACGTGCGGTGGCATCATCGACATCTTCGTCGAGCCGGCCAGCCGCGAACGCTTCGCCGAACTGCATGAGGTCGGCGATGCAGTGCGCCGGGGTGTCCCGGTAGCCATCGCGACCGTGATCGAAGGACCGGGTGACATTGGCGCGCGGCGGGTGATCTGGGAAGGCGAGCGTGCAAGCGGCACGCTCGGCGCCGGCGCCCGGCTCGATGAGGCCGTCGACGATGACGCCCGCGGAATGCTGGCACAGGGCCTCACGGGCGTGCGGCGGTACGGACCCGACGGCGAACGGCGGCGAGATGAGCTCGCCATCTTCGTGCAGTCATTCGCGCCAGCGCCGCGGATGCTGGTGTTCGGCGCCATCGATTTCGCCGCGGCTGTGGCCAGGGCAGGGAAGTTCCTGGGTTACCGGGTGACGGTGTGCGACGCGCGGCCGGTGTTCGCGACGGCGTCCCGGTTCCCTGATGCGGACGAGGTCGTCACCGACTGGCCGCACCGCTACCTGTCCGGCATCAGCACCGACGGGCGAACCGTGATCTGCGTGCTGACGCACGACCCGAAGTTCGACGTGCCACTGCTGGAGGTCGCGCTGCGCCTGCCGGCCGCATACATCGGCGCGATGGGCAGCCGGCGAACGCATGAGGACCGGCTCGCGCGCCTGCGTGAGGCGGGCCTGAATGAGGCCGAGCTTTCCCGGCTTCGTTCGCCGATAGGCCTGGACCTGGGCGCGCGCACGCCCGAGGAGACCGCCATCGCGATCGCCGCCGAGCTGATTCAGCTGCGCTGGGGTGGCTCGGGACGGCCGCTCACCTCGACGACCGGCCGCATTCACCATGGCCAGCTGCCGGGCGACCGCCGCTCCGCCGACGTACCGGACGAACAGTCCGCCTGATATGCAACCGAAGGTAGCCGGCGTTCTGCTCGCCGCCGGAGAAGGCAGCAGGCTCGGCCGGCCCAAAGCTCTGATAATGCTCGGCGGGCAGTCGCTGGCGCGCCGCGGGATCGCGCTCCTGCGTGACGGAGGCACCGATCCAGTCATCGTGGTCACCGGTGCCGCGGATCTTGGTCCTGAGGACGCCGGCCCGGCAACCATTACGGCTCGCAACGCACACTGGCGGACCGGCATGGGGTCCTCCGTGGCCGTCGGCCTGGCTGCGGCGCCGGCCGCGTGCACTGCGGCGGTGCTAGCCCTGGCCGATCAGCCGCTGGTCGGCAGCCAGTCCGTTCGCAGGCTGATCGCCGCGCACGCCGATGGCGCGCGCATTGCGGTCGCGTGTTACGACGGCAGGCCGCGCAACCCCGTTCTGATCGGCCGGGAGCATTGGACTGAGGTGACCAGGCTTGCCGAGGGTGATGTCGGCGCGCGGCCCTTCCTGCGCGCACATCCCGAGCTTGTCACGCTGGTTGACTGCAGCGACACTGGTCGTCCGGACGACATTGATACTCGGGGCGACCTTGACCGAATTGAACGGCTGATAGCGAGCCGGACCCCGTTACCTTCCTAGGAGACGGTGGCCTGAATACCCCACCGGTGGATGACGCTGTCACCAGGCTGGAGCACCAGGACGTCGGTGCCGCTCGCGAACGCGTTTGGCGGGCAGGTCATCGGCTCGATAGCCACCGCCCGCCTGCGGGCATCGGGTCCGAGTGCGTCGCCGGTGAAAACCTGCAGCCAGCGGTGGCCGAGGCCGGCCCATAGCGCTACCTCTGCGGCCGGTCCGGCCAGCCTTGCCCAGGCGCGGCCGTCGGCATCAGTGTCAAGCCCGGTAAACGCGTGATCGAGCTCGGTAACGCCGATCGGCCGCGGCTGGCGGAAGTCGAACGCCGACCCGTCCACATCTTGCGGTGGGCCGGACGGAATACCCCGGTCATCAGCGGGCTGCCAGCTGGCGGCGGGCAGCTGCAGCGTCCAGTCGTCGACCAGTCCCGCGCCGGCGAGCAGGTACGGGTGCGAGCCAGTGCCGTACGGGGCCGGGCTGCTGCCGGCGTTCAGAGCGGTCACCGTGACCTCCAGGCCGGTCTCCGGGCTGAGCCGGTAACCGGCCCGCAGTTCGAGGCAGAACGGGTAACCCGGTCGTCCCAGCAGCCGCAGCCCGAGCTCGACCTGGTCGGCCGCGTGGCTCCGGACATGCCAGGCTGCCCACCGGGTCAGGCCGTGGATGGCGTTCCCGCGGGCAGGCTCGGTCAGCGCAAGCTGGAAAGTCCGATCGCCGAACGTGTACTGGCCGCGGTCGATCCGGTTCGGCCATGGCGCCAGCAGCTGGCCCGCTGACGCCGGTGGCAGCTCGTCCGCGTCGTAGCCGGCAACGACCGGCTGACCGCCGACCGTCAGCGTCCGCAGGCCTGCGCCTAGCTCGGTAACGGTGGCCCGATAATCGCCGGCAGAGATGGCGTAGATCTCGCCGGTGACCGGGACGGGGGGCTGGTTCGCTGCCGCGCTTGAGTCCGCTGCCATGGGGTCAATAGTGCCCGTTGGTGCGGCGCCAACGCAGTCGGGGCGGCTGCTCGCGAGAACTGCTAGATGCCGGCGGGGCTGCTTGGGGAGCGGGGGACCTTCAGCCCCGCCAGCACTTTGCACCATAGCTGGCGCGGCTGTCCGTGCGTGCGAAGTTCAATAACACCGCGCCCAGTTTCAGACCCTCGCCTTGCTGCCGACATAACTGGCGAATGCCACCACGTTGCCGAGGTAGTGTCCGGTTTGGCGGTCGAAAATCCCGCCGCAGGTGATCAGCCGCAGTGTCGGCCAGGTGGTGTAGCCGTAGACCCTGGCGGTCGGGAACCGTGTTTTCGGATACAGCGCGACCGAGTAGATGTCGAAGACCACAGTGCGGCCGTCGTGCAAGGTGACGTAGATCTTCGCGCCCGGTCGCAGATTGCCTAGCTTGTAGAACACTGCCGGGCCGATGCTCCTGGCGTCCACGTGGCCGAGTATCGCGGCGGCGCCGCGCTGACCCGGCGTCGGGCCCTTGTCGTACCAGCCCGCCAGCCTGGCGTCCGACAGCGGGGGGATCTGCACCGAGCCGTTCCTGTTGAGACCGAGCGGAATGATCTTGGCGTGCACCTTGATGGCCGGAATGTCGATGCGGACTGGGCTGGACCGGCTAACCGGCCCGGAGTCTCGCTGCGCGGGCGGCTGGATGGCACCGGCGGCCCAGGCCGGCGGAATCGGCGGCGCGGCCCACCTGAGGGTAGTGGCATGGCCGCGGAAGGTGATGATGATCCCGGTCAAGATCAGCACCACAGCGGCCAGGGTGAGCCAGGCTGTTCTGCTCATCGCGGGAGTCACGCGGCTCGTGCGCGGACGTTCCTGCCGGACGGAGCGGCCGCGGCTGGTCGCATGTCGTTCCCCCCGATCGGCGGCGATCGGTCCGGGTCCTTCCCGCCGACCGGGTGGTTATGCCCGGGCCGGCCGTTGCCCGGGCCGGCCCTTGCCCGGTCAGGGGCGGGCGGCGGGGCTTCTGGCGAGCGAGCCGGTCCGGACGGCTTCTGCCGCCAGCACGCCGAACAGGTAGAAGCAGGCCGATTCCTCAGTCGCGAAGACCTGCAGCTCGTGCCGGGCGCCGTCGGCGGAGTGGAACACCTCGAACCCGCCATTTGTCTGAATCAGGCACATTGCGCCCTCGACTTCCTCGCCGACCGCGTAAGCGTCCGGCGGTATTCCGGCCTGGCTCGCCAGGTCGGCGAAAAGCCGCTCGGTAGCCATCCGCCGCCTCGCCGCGCGGCGCTGCCGGGACGGAGCAGCGGAATGCGCCGGTGCTGGACCGGGCTGGGCTGGACCAGTCTGGGCCGGACCAGGCTGTGCCGGATCGCGATGGGTCGGCTCAAGCGATCCAGCGCCGGGCGCCGGGTCGGGCACGACGTACAGCGGCGCGCCATACAGCGGTCCGGCAGGCGCCAGCCCGACTGGCTCAGCGACAGCCTGAGCACCGCCCGGCTCGCCGAGGCTGCCGGGTTGGCTCGCCAACCCGGCAGGGAAGCCTGGCACGGATTGGCTCGCAGCCGTCGAAGCGGGCGCCGGCCGGTCAACGGGTCCTGCCGTGTTCCGGCGCTGCGCAGGTGTCTGGCGCGGCCGCCGGGCAGCCGACGCCGCTCGCATCGCCTCGGCCTCTAGCGGCAGCGGTGCCTCCGCCGTCACCGGCACTGCCACCCCGGTTGTGTCATCAATCAGCGGCATATAGAGGGACGGGGCTTGCGAACCGGCTGTGGTCCCTAGATCCGTCGCCGGATAGGAGGAGGCCCCTGCGTGGGCTCCCTGCGGGGCTGGCGGAGGCTCGGAGTAGAACTCCTGGCCCGGTGACTCGGGGTAGGCAGTCGGGCTTGCGGCCGGATCCTGGATGAGGAAATTGGCTGGCACGGCATGCTGACCTGAGTGCGAGGAACCAGGCGCTGCTGCCGGGTGACCGGCAGCGGTCACGCCGGCTGTTCCCGCGCTCGGATACTCGGTCCGCTCCTCGAGGATCTCGGTGACCTCAGCTCGCGGGGCTACCAGTTCGAACACGCCTCGGTCAACCTGCCAGTAGCCAAGTTGCTCGGCTTTGTACCCGTCGTGACCGAGGTAGCCGATGTGCAGCCGGTCGCCGAGGTCATCGAGCACCATGCAGCGCTCGCCCCGGAACAGCCCGACTGGCCTGGACTCCCACACAGCCTGCACGTCGGCGATGCGAAGCTGCCTGCGCCAGTGCCCGGTCGCGGGCTCGAAGCCGAGTTCCTCGGGCGGGGGGCAGGCCGCGAACAAGACGATGTCGTTATCGGTTGGGCCGATTCCCGCCTCGAACGGGGATCCCTGATAGCTCGCCATTAGCCGGTAGCGCACAGTTCGGGCCCTTCTGCCGGGCGAAGCCACACCTGGCCGTCGTAGCGAGCGATGAAGTCGATCCTGTCGGCGGCTACCCGGTGGATCTCAGCCCCGACAGGGACGGGTGCCGGATCAGTGAAGTATTCGGCGACCGGATGATCATGATCCGCTGTGAATCCGGTGCCAGTAAACGGCGGTTTCATCGCCCAATCGCCTCCATTGGCCGCCGAATACGGCACCCGGTATCTCTCGGTGCCGATCGCCCGCCAGCGGAGTACATAGATCTCGTCGGAGTCTGGGCTGAATTCCGATCCTTCATAGCCGAGTCCGAAAGCGCGATGCAGATCTCTCGGATGCGTGAACGGGCTATCTGAGACCCGGTGGACGAAGCCAGAAATGACGGACCGGCGACCGGTGAGGTACGGCTCGACCATCCGGGGCGGGATGGCCTTGTGCATCAGCGTTCCAGGTTCCACGCCCCCCGGCTCCTGGCCAACCTGACTCACGCTGTCCCCTTGATTCCAGTCATCCTACTGGCACTCACCTGCAGTCTCACGAGACTCTCATATCGCGAAATGCGCCCTCAACTGCTTCGGCTGAGCTGATCGGGTGTCTGCGCAAGGCTACCGCCGATCGGCGGCGTGACAGACCGGTCAAGTGCCCCCGGAACTCTCCTGACCGGGCATAACATCACCAGGTTTAACAGGCCGGACTCCTCGCCGGGCGGCCACTACTGTGAGTCGGATGGTTGATCTGACGGCTGGCGACGAGCGGTTTCGCGATGACCGGGGGAGCGCCGACGCTGCGGTGTCCGCCGCGCTTGCCGCCTTCGCTGCGGGGACCGGTAGCGAGCAGGCAGCACTGGAGGCGCTGGCGGAGACTCGGTTGCTGGTTCCCGTGGTCGCAGTGCTGGCCGACGGCCGCGAGGACGCTGCCGAGCCCGTTCCCGGCGGTCGCGGCGAGAAGGCAAGCGAGATGGCCATGCCGGCGATCGTGGGCCGGGACGGCCGGCGGGCGCTGCCAGCTTTCACCTGTCAGGAAGCGCTGCATCGCTGGCAGCGGGATGCCCGCCCGGTGCCTGTACCTGCGCAGGGCGTTTGGCAGTCGGCGGTCCAGGAATCTCATGCCGTGATCATCGACATCGCTGGTCCGGTGCCGCTGGCGGTCGAAGGCGCGCGGCTGGCCGCACTCGCCGCCGGCGTTGCCATCCCGGCTCTGCATGAAGACCCGGACGTATGGCGGCTAGCGGCCAGTGTCGCTGGCCGCATCGCGCCTGGCAGCCGAGTGAAGCTAAGTGCGCCGCCAGCCGGACTCGACTTCACGCTCGAACTGGCGTCGCCCGAAGGCGCCGCCGGGCCGGTTCCAGACGATGTTGCCAACCGAATTGCCGAGGCACTGGCCGGTTTGCTGGCGGGCCGGGCCCGAGCGGGCATCGCGGTCGTGCGCAGGCAGCGCTGGGCGTGACATTCCACGTCCACGGCAGGGACGAATGCGGCATAAAGAACGCCGCATGGCCCTGCAGCCGTGGAAAGCCGCGCGAGCTACCGCGGGCCGCGCGCCGTGCCCCTAGGTCCTGCCGACACCCGAGCCGTTATCAAATGGTCAGCCGACTCCGCCGGTATCTCGTCACAGGTATTAGCATCACGATGCGTGCAGGCAATCACCATTGCCGAGGTGGCCGACGAGCTCTATTCGCTCAGTCCGGCCGAGTTCACCGGCGCGCGTGACGAGCGGGCTCGCCAGGTGCGCGCGGCTGGCCAGCGAGACCTTTCTGCCGAGATCAAGAAGCTCGCCAGGCCGACCGCCAGCGCTTGGCTGGTGAACCAGCTAGCGCGACAGGCGCCCGACGAGCTAGCCCGGCTGTTTGATGTTGGCCAGGCCCTGCAGGAGGCACAGCGGACGCTTGCGGGGGAGCGGCTGCGGGAACTGTCTGCCCAGCGCCGGCAGGTTGTGGCCGATCTGCTGCCGGTCGCGGCCGGAGTTGCCGCGCAGGCGGGCCAGCCTGCCAGCGCTGCGGTCCTTGGCGAGGTACGTGCCACCCTTGAGGCCGCGCTGCTCGATCCGCAGGCAGGTGACGCGGTGCGGTCGGGTCACCTGACGAAGCCCCTTGCCTATGCTGGCCTCGGCGAGGTCGACTTGAGTGCCGCGCTGGCGCTGCCAGCTGAGCCGGGCCGACGGGCTGGCGGGCCGGGCCGCGGCAACGCGGGGCGGCAAGGGAAGGCCCGCAGCGGGACCGCGCAGAGCGGGACCGCGCACGGTGATGCGTCACTCGCCCGGGTGCCACCGGACGAGACGGTGCCGGCCCAGCAGGACCCAGCCCAACTGCTTGTCGAGGCTGAGGCCGTCGCGGCCGATGCGCAGGCCCAGCTAGCTGCCGCGCAACGAGATACGACCGGCCTGGCCGAGCAACGACAGTTCCTGGGACGGCGCGTCGACCACCTCAAGCGCGAACTAGAGCAGGCGAAGGTCGAGGACGCGCAGCTAGCCCGCGACGTCGAGCAGGCCGAGCGCGCGGTAGCGGATGCGACTCGCGAACTTGCGTCCGCCCAGCGAAATCTGGCCAAAGCTCGCAAGCGAGGCGCAAGCGGGGGTCGTTAGCACGTAAGGCGGGCGACCAATCAGAGCGCGGCATTGGCTGATTTGGCACCCAGCGCGAATACGTTGGCCGGGGGAGCGGGCGAGTCGGTCGCGGTCGCGTCAGTAATAGGGCGGGCGCTGCCACGGAACTGGCTGAGTTCGGCACCATCGACGAGCCTGGCCGGGAACGGGTCGGCGGCAACACGGCGCCTCAGGTCGGCAACGGGCAACTCATGTGCCGCCGCTGCCAGCACGAGGTTTCCGAATCGGCGGCCGCGCAGCACAGCGGCCTCCGCGATGAGGCAGACATCCGAGAACGCGGAGCAGATCGTCGCTAGCCGGCCCCGCGCGTGGTGTAGCGGCGGCCCGTCGCCGACGTTGACCGCGTAACTCCCCGACGGCGCCAGGACATTGGCCACGGCCTGGTCGAACTCCGCTGAGGTCAGATGCGCAGGGGTACGCGCGCCGGCGAAAACGTCGGCGATTACGACGTCGAACGAGCCAGCCGGGAGTTGCTCGAGAACGTCGCGCGCGTCCGCCACCCGGATCCGGATCCGGCCGCGGTGACCGGTTGCGCGCCGGCCCGGCTGGCTTAGCGGCAGCCGCCGCCGGACGAGTGCAACCAGCGCTGCGTTCGACTCCACTGCAAGCTGGCTGGACCCAGGCCGGGTCGCAGCGACATATCGGGCCAAGCTCAGCGCGCCAGCACCCAGGTGGAGTACCCGCAGCGGCTGCCCGGCGGGCGCCGCCAGATCCAGGACATGCCCGAGCCTGCGCACGTACTCGAATTCCAGGTACCGCGGATCGTCCAGATCAACGTAAGACTGAGGCGTGCCGTCGACCGTTAGCATCCAGGCCCTGGGCCGGTCGAGATCGCGCAGTATCTCCAGACTGCCCGGATCGTCTGCCGGACCGGCGGACGGCTGGTCCGCGGCGGCCGATGGTGCTCCCACAGCGACCATTGTGGCCTGCGCCGAGTACCGCCTGAGCCCGGCAGCCATCATGACGGCCGGGCTCGCGCGGACGTCCTAGCGCTACTGGGCGATGTTGACCAGCCACGGTACGCCGAACTTGTCAACGCACATCCCGAACTGGTCTCCCCAGACTTGCTTCTGGAGTGGCATGGTCGCAGTCCCGTCCGAGGACAGCTTCTCCCAGTAACCGTGCAGGACGTCGCCGTCGTCACCGCTGATGCTGACCGAAGCTCCCGCCATGGGGTGGTATTCCATGTCGCCGGTGACGTCGGCACCCATGATCGTGAATCCGAGGTCGGTCTCCAGCACCCCGTGCATGATGCGCGTGGCATCTGGCGAGTCGGCCATGCCGAAGTCCGCGAACGTGCTGAACGTCGGAGTGCCGCCGAAGACGCTGGCGTAGAAGTCCAGCGCCTGACGGGCATTGCCATTGAAGTTGAGATAAGGATTCAGCCGAGAGGCCATGGAGTTCTCCCTCGCTCGGTTGCGATGAGTAGTGCCCTGCGACAATGGATCCGCACCAACGAGTTCCGGCGCGACCTGTACCCGGAAACTGCGCGTATTACCAAAACCTAGCCCGCGTCGCGCTGCTCGAAACCTCGGCCTTCGACACCGCGGAGACAGATACATGGCACGCCAGGCTCAGCCGGCGACCCGCAACCAGCCTGCCAGCAATCGCCCGGCGGCAGATAGGGCGACGGCGGACGCGGACTCAGTCGTCGCTGCCGCGGGCCAGGCCGCACAGGCGGGGGCAGGCCCGCTGCGCCAGGCTTCGGCTGACAGGCTCGACGCTGCACTGCGGGGGGTCGCGGCCAGGCTGCGAGAACGGTCTGCCAGCGTGCTGGCCGCGAACACCGACGACTTGATGGCCGCGCGCGCCGGCGGGCTGGCGGACGCGTTCGTGGACCGGCTAGCGCTGGATCAGGGCCGCATCGAGGCGATCTGCGATCAGCTTCGCGCTCTCGCGGAGGTTCCCGCTGAGCTCGCCAGCAGGCTGATCAGAGACCTCCCTGGCGGCCTTGAGCTGCACGAGCGCCGCCGCCCGGTGGGCGTCATCGGGGCCAATTTCGAGGCCCGGCCCAATGTCGTCGTGGACATCGCCTCGCAGCTCATCAAGTCGCGCAATGCTGGCGTGCTGCGGACCGGGTCTGCTGCGTTGAAGTCGGCAAGCGTTCTCGTCGATGAGGTGGTCGCTCCGGCGATGGCGGCAACCGACCTTGATCCGCGGGCCATCCAGTTGCTGCGGGGCGCCGATCGTGAGACCGCGTTCGCGCTCGTGCGCCAGCCGCAGTTGATACCGCTGGTCATCCTCCGTGGCAGCGGTGACAGCACCAGGGCACTCGCCCGCGAGGGGGCCTTGCACGGCGTCCGGACGCTCGCACATGCAGACGGCGGCGCAGTCATCTACATAGATCAGTCGGCGGATCAATCACTCGCCCTGCAAATCATCGAGCAGAGCCTCGACCGCCTTGGCGTATGCAATCGGCTGAATCTGCTGCTCGTGCAGCAGCCGGCCTGGGATCACACCGTGCCGCTCGTGCGCGACCTGGCCAGCCGGCTGGGAATCACCGTCTCGTTGCCGCCGCACGAGCATGAACTCGGGCACGAGTGGGCACTGGATGCCGGCTGGAAGCCACGATCACGATGGCCCCGGCCGCAGACCCCGACGAGGCCGCGATGATCGCCAACCGCGAGACCTCAGGGCTGGCGGCGTCGATCGTCGCGTCCGACGCCGACGCTGCCCGCCGGTTCCTGGACAATTACGCAGGCGCTGGCGCGTTCTGGAATGCGACCCCGCGCCTGCTCGATGGCTTCAAGCTGCTGTCGTTGCCGGAAACCGGAATCAGTATCGACGTCGTGCCCGGGCCACGCGGCCCGGTCACGTTCCGCGACCTCTACCTTCGGCAGTACGCGGTCGTTCCGAAGGCGGCAGGCTAGAGCTCGGCCGGGTAGACCACCAGCGACTCCCGATGTACGGCATGGATGGCGCGGACAATCCGGCGCGCCGCCGGCTCGGTTGGCACCTGACCGTGCAAGAACCCGCTGTGCAACAGGAACGTGGTGCTCAGCTGCGGCGCAGCGAGCATGAGCGAGTCGGCAAGGTCGGCGACCCGCTCCGGCGAGAAGCTCGTCAGCTGGGCGAACGCCTCCTGGCTCGCGCGCGAGGTGCCGTCGGCGAGCTCGCGGCAGTCCTTATAAACGTCCGGATCCACCAGTGACCTGGCAGAGCCCGGGTCGTCATCGAAACCATCGGGGCCGGGGCTCGCGTGTCTGAGCCGCAGCAGGATCGAGATCGCGCAGGCTACTTCCTGCGGTGATAGCGCTCGCAGCAGCCGCAGGATGCCCGACGGCAGCGCGACTGAGCCGCGGCCGAGCAGCCGCTCGGGATGTCGGACGTCGACTAGCTCGACGACCGCGCCGACCCCGAATTCGCCATCGACGCGCTTAACGCCGGACAGAAACAGCGTACTGCCGGTGCGCAGGCTGACCTCGGCGTCCCGGTTGACATAGACCGAGCCAGCAGAGTGCGCCATCCCGCCGATCCACCGCTTCGACGGCTCGAGCTGCGCGCCGGCCGACCGAACGACAGTGCCTATCCGCGCTCGCGGGTTGAGGCTCCGGCTGACCACGTCACGCTCACGAGCCGAGCCGACGATGCATTCGACGCCGCAGCACGCTGCCCGCGCTGCTGCACCCAGCTTTGAGCCCATGCCGCCCCGGCCGGTGCCGCCGGCCGACACGCGGACTTTCCGGGCCTGGGTCGGGGTCAGCGCGGCGATCCGCTCGGTGAGCTCCGCGTCCCGGTACGCGGCCCGCACATCAGTCAGGAAAAGCAGTCGCGATGCTTGCGCCGCGACGGCAACAGCCACGGCGACCTGGTCGTTATCGAGCCTGGACAGCGGGTCGGTCGCGTCGTTGCCGTTGACGACGGCCAGCAGGCCGCGGCCGCCCGCCTCGCGCAGGAGCTGGCCCAGGTCACCCATGGCCCGGGCGGACTCAAGGTCGCTGCGAGAAACGAGAATCTGGCACACTTCGACCCCGACAGCCGCTGCGAGCTGACGGTATAGCGCCATAAGCGCAGGCTGGCCAACCGCGGCTGGCAAGGCAAAGTCCACGGCTTGCGCCGAACTGTCTGCGCTGCCGACGCCGGCACTGTCGTACTGGCGCAGCGTGTCCTCAAGCGATTCGATCAGCCGGTCGTATTCTTCCCGGCCGGCCGGGCCAGCCTGCGTGCTCGCGGACGCGCCGATCGACAACCGGACAGAGCCCACCAGAGCGCGCAGTGCAGGCGCCGCCCCGGCGGTCGGGCCCTCGAAAGTCAGCAGCCGCCTGCCCAGGCGTGCCGCTCCAGAGGTAACGAGGATGATCTCGTGGCCAGCCCGTTGAGCCGCGGCGATCTGGCTGACGAGGCCGGCCATCACGTCGAGAGCAAGGCCGTCGCGGCTGGCAATGGAGCTTGAGCCGAGCTTTATGACTTGTCTGGTCACCGGATAACTCACGACGCGGTGCTGCGGACGGCCGCGCGGCGGGAGGCCGAGATGCCGCAAATGATCATCGTAAGGCTACCACGATGGCATTTGCCGGCGCGGTGATCGCGCGACGCAGCAAGGTCAACAGGCCGGGCCGCGTTGAGCGGCGACCGCGCCGTTAGCGGCGCCGGGCCCGGCCGCGCCGCCGAAGGGCATAGCCGCCAGCAACCGCACCGGCGCCGATCAGAGCGAGGCCGACTACTGACAGGCCGCCGTTGGTCTGGGTTGAGGTCGTGCCGTCTCCGGTCTGGGCGCCGCCCTTGGGCGCCACCGAGACCACGGTCAGGCGCGCTGTCGTCGAACTGCCGTCCGAGCAGTCGATGGCCGGGGTGTACGTGCCCGGCCGAATGCCGCTGGGCAGTGTGACGGTAATCATGAATTTCCCGCTGGCCGCGCTCGAGCCCATCGGGATCAGGGCTGGCAGCCCGAGTGTGGTCCCGAACAAGGTGGCCGACGACGCGCTCGTGGTAGCGCAGGACACGGCGAAGCTGACCTTACTGCCAGCAGTCGCAGTGCTCGGCGATGCGGCAGCGGTGGCGTTGCCTGGCGAAGCTGCTGCAGCGGGACCGGCGGTCGCCACGAGGATGGTCCCGGCTCCGAGTGCGGCCGCGCTGAGCAATCCGATGGTTAGCCCTACGAAAACGGCAAATTGCCGGAACGGGCGCATGAACGTTCCTCCCCCGAAGACCGTGTAGCACCGCTGCCAGAGCCGCCCGCGGGCGTTGCAAGGCTGGCGTTTCCCCCGTAGTGCGGTGCCGTGATACCCGGGGCCCTGGCCGGCAAACGCTGCCCGGCGAACACTAGTCCGCCGGGCGTGGCAGGATCGGCAGCATGCTGCGCTGGCTAACGGCAGGGGAGTCGCACGGGCGTGCCCTGGTGGCCATTTGCGAGGGAGTCCCGGCCGGGGTCGAGGTGACCACGGCCGACCTCGCGCGGGCCCTCGCCCGCCGCCGGGCTGGCTACGGCCGGGGGGCGCGGATGAAGTTTGAGCAGGACGAGGTCGAACTGACCGCGGGCGTTCGGCATGGCCGGACCCTGGGCGGGCCGGTCGCGCTCAGGATCGGCAACAGCGAGTGGCCGAAATGGGAGACGGTGATGTCGGCCGACCCGGTCGAGCCGGAGATCCTGGCCGCTCAGGCCCGCAATGCACCGCTGACCAGGCCGAGGCCGGGTCACGCGGACCTGGCTGGCATGCAGAAATACGGACACGATGACGCCAGGGCGGTCCTGGAGCGGGCCAGTGCGCGCGAAACCGCGGCCCGGGTGGCACTCGGCGAGGTTGCCCGCAGGCTGCTGCGGCAAGTGCTCGGAGCCGAGATCATCAGCCACGTCGTGGCGCTGGGCAGCGTCAGGGCGCCGGCCGAGTACGTGCCCGAACCGCAGGACGCGCAGCGCATCGACGCCGATCCGGTTCGCTGCCTGGACGCGTCCGCTAGCGCCGCCATGCAGGCTGAGGTGGACGCCGCGCACCGCGACGGCGATACCCTCGGCGGAGTCGTCGAGGTCGTGGCCTACGGCCTGCCGCCAGGCCTGGGCAGCCACGTGCACTGGGATAGGCGGCTGGACGGCCGCCTCGCCGGGGCGCTGATGAGCATTCAGGCGATCAAGGGAATCGAAGTCGGCGACGGCTTCACCACCGCGGCGCGCCGCGGTTCGCAAGCACACGACGAAATCGAGGGAACGGCCGACGGCATCAGGCGAACCACGAACCGGGCTGGCGGCATCGAGGGCGGCATGAGCACGGGCGAACCGGTCCGGCTGCGCGCGGCGATGAAACCGATCTCCACCGTGCCGCGGGCTCTTGGCACAGTGGATCTGCGCACCGGCGAGCCGGCCAGGGCGATCAACCAGCGCAGTGACGTTACCGCGGTGCCCGCGGCCGGGGTCGTCGCCGAGGCGATGACGGCGCTGGTGCTGGCCGACGCGACGCTGGAGAAGTTCGGCGGTGACAGCGTCGCCGAGACCGCCCGCAACGTCGAGGCATACCTGAAGGCGATGGTGATCCGGTGACCGCGCAGCGGCAGGCGGTCGGGGAGGTGGCAGAACTCGTTCCCCTCGTCATCGTGATCGGGCCACCGGGAGCCGGCAAGACCACGGTGGGCGGGCTGCTGGCCGGCCTGCTGGGCACCGCCTTCGCCGATACCGATGCCGCGATCGAGGCGGCCGCGGGCAAGCCGGTCAGCGACATTTTCGTGCAGGATGGCGAGCCGCAGTTCCGGCGGCTGGAGCGTGCGGTGGTTGAGGCGGCGCTGGACGCCAGCGACCGCGGCGAGAGCCCTGTCGGCGTGCTCGGGCTTGGCGGCGGGGCAGTGATGGACGAACATACGCAGGCGCGGCTAGCCGGTCGGCACGTGGTGTACCTGGAAACCGGGTTCGCCGAATTGGCCAAGCGCGTCGGCATGGACCGGCCGCGGCCGCTGCTCATCGGCACGAATCCGCGCGCGCAGCTCAAGTCGCTGCTCGAGTTGCGGCTGCCGGTGTACGACAAGCTTGCCTGGCTCACGGTGAGCACCGATGGCCGCGAACCAGGGGAGATCGCCGCAGCGATCGCGGCCGTCCTGACCGGCGCGGACCCGGGCGGGCGATCCGGCGACGGCCAGTGACGGCAACGCGGCTCGCGGTCGGCGGCGAGCGCCCCTACGAGGTCGTCGTGGGCACCGCCGTGCTCGATGAACTCGTGTCGCTCATCGGTGCCGATGCGGGCAACGTGGTCGTCGTTCACTCGGCCGCGCAGAACGGGCTCGCCGCCAGCGTCTGCCAGTCCCTGGCACAGGCCGGTTACGCCGCGCATCCCGAGCCGGTGCCGGACGGGGAAGCGGCCAAGGACATCGAAGTCGCGGCCGGGCTGTGGTCCCGGCTGGCGGCGGCGGGCGTCGGCCGTAACGACGCGATCGTGGGCATCGGCGGCGGCGCGGTTACCGATCTGGCTGGGTTCGTCGCCGCTACCTGGCTGCGCGGCGTGCGACTCGTGCTGGTGCCGACGACGCTGCTGGGCATGACCGACGCGGCGATTGGGGGCAAGACGGCGATCAACACGGCCGATGGCAAGAACCTGGTCGGGGCGTTCCACCCGCAGGCCGGCGTGCTCGCTGACCTTTCCGTGCTGGCCAGCCTGCCTGCTCCCGAGTATGTCAGCGGGCTGGCCGAGGTGATCAAAGCCGGCTTTATCGCTGACCCGGTGATTCTTAATCTGATCGAAGCGGATCCGGAGGGTGCGGCGAAACCAGGCGGCCGCCATGAACGGGAACTCGTCGAGCGGGCGGTCACGATGAAGGCTGCCGTAGTGTCAGCGGACCTGCGGGAAGCCGGCCAGCGGGAGATGCTGAACTACGGCCACACGCTGGGGCACGCGATCGAGCGGGTCGAGGACTACTCGATCCGGCATGGCGAGGCGGTCGCCATCGGCATGTGCTTCGCTGCGGCCGTCGGCCGGCTGGCCGGGCGGCTCGACGCGCCAACGGCGGTGCGGCATCGTTCCGTGCTGAGCTCGGTCGGGCTACCGGTGCGCTACCGGCCCGGTAACTGGCCGGCCCTGCGCGCGGCGATGAACGTGGACAAGAAGACCAGAGCGGCCAAGCTCCGGCTGGTGGTACTGGACGGTCTCGCTAAGCCTGGCATCATGGCAGACCCGCCGGAAGAACTGCTTGAGGTCGCTTACGCGGAGGTGTGCTGAGCTGTGCCTGCCGACCCTGTGACCACGGTGCTGATACTCAACGGCCCCAACCTGGGCCGACTTGGCTCGCGCGAGCCGGAGATCTATGGCACGGCCACCCTGGACGACCTGGCGGTAGCGTGCAGCTCGCTCGGCGCTGAGCTCGGCCTCAAGGTCGACCTCCGGCAGACCGATGACGAGGCTGAACTGGTCGCCTGGGTGCACGAGGCGGCCGACCGGAGGATCCCGGTCGTGATCAACCCGGCCGCGTTCACGCATTACTCCTACGCGCTGCGGGACGCGCTGGCCATGCGCACCGCGCCGCTTGTGGAAGTGCACCTGTCGAACCCGGCGGCCCGGGAATCGTTCCGGCACGTCTCGGTGGTGTCGGCGGTCGCCGACGGCACGATTACGGGCTTCGGCCTTGCCTCCTACGAGCTCGCGCTGCGCGCGGTCGCCAAGCTGCTGAAGGCGGCTGGCTAGCCCCGTCGCGCCAGCGCGGCCGGGGCGACGGGCCGGTTGATGACCGCCGGCGTCTGTGCGGATGTGACAGTGCCAGTTACGATTCATCCGTAACGAGGACTGTGGCCAGCCGGGGCCGCGGCCGGCCGCGGTCACCGGTCGTTACGGCGCGAAAGGGTCCACTGCATGCGTATCGGAATGGCTCTGAACTATGCGGGCGGGTTCAAGGAGACGGCGGCTGAGCTGGCCGACTTCGAGAAGGCCGGGCTCGACATCGTTTTCGTGCCGGAGGCCTACAGCTACGACGCGGTGAGCCAGCTTGGTTACCTGGCAGCCGTGACCGAGCGAGTGCAGCTCGCGTCCGGCATCATGCAGATCTACTCGCGCACGCCAACTCTCACCGCGATGACCGCGGCTGGCATTGACTTCGTGTCGGACGGCCGGTTCGCGCTGGGTATCGGCGCGTCCGGACCTCAGGTGATCGAGGGCTGGCACGGCGTGCCGTACGACGCGCCGCTGGCCCGCACCCGGGAGACCATCGAGATCTGCCGGGCTGTCTGGCGCCGCGAGCGGCTCGTCTACAACGGCGCGCATTACCAGATCCCGCTGCCGGCCGGACAGGGCACTGGCCTGGGCAAGGCGCTGAAACTGATCAACCACCCGGTTCGCGAGCGAATTCCGATCATCCTGGCCGCGCTCGGGCCGAAGAACGTGGAGATGGCCGCCGAACTGGCCGAGGGTTGGGAACCGATCTTCTACTACCCGGAGAAGGCCAGGGACGTGTGGGGCCCGTCGCTGGCGGCTGGTAAGGCCAACCGCGACCCGGCACTCGGTCCGCTGGACGTCATCGCGCAGACAGCCCTGGCCATCGGGGACGATGTCAAGGGCCTGATCGACCTGATCCGGCCGGTCCAGGCGCTCTACATCGGTGGCATGGGCGCCCGCGGGAAGAACTTCTACAACAACATGGCGGTGCGGTACGGCTACGCCAAAGAGGCTGCCGCTATCCAGGATGCCTACCTCGACGGGCGCAAGGACGAGGCTGCCGGGCTGATCCCGCAGGAGCTACTGGAGAACGTCTCGCTGATCGGGCCTAAGTCTTACGTCGCGGAACGGGTTGCGGCCATGAAGGAGTCGGGCGTTACCACGCTGAACGTGGCCCCGATGGGCGCAACGCATACGGAGCGGATATCGCTGATTGAGCAGATCCGCGATCTGGCGGGCTGACGCTGCAGCGACCGCCCAGGCAGCTCGCTGCAGCGAGCGCCCCAGGCAGCTTGACCCAGTGGCCCGGAAGACCTGCCCTCGACACCATGACGGTTCCAGTGACTCTGACGGGTGGTTTCGGCTGGTTTGAGCCACTGAAACCTACATGGTGTTGAGCGCGCTATCAGCAACGGGACCCATCGGCGGAAGTTCTGCCCGTTTTGGGAGCGCCGAGCAGGGCAAGTTGAGCGTGAGTGCCAGACTTGACCAGACTTGAACGGAGCGTGATGCGGGCCAGACGGCGGGCTCGGGGCATCGGGCCATCGGTGTTGGTCATCGGCGGCGGATTCGCCGGCCTGTCCGCGCTGCAGGCGATGGCCGGCTCCGGTGCGAACGTCACGCTCGTCGACCGCAACATCTACAGCACGTTCCAGCCGTTGCTCTACCAGGTAGCGACGGCCGGGCTGACCTCTGCCGACGTTGCCTTTCCGCTGTGGGCGGCGACGGGCAAGTGGGGTGCCCGGTTCCGAAAGGAGGAACTGGCCGGACTGGAGCCGGATCGCCGCGTCGCGACGCTGTCCTCGGGGGAGGAACTGAGCTACGACTACCTGGTCATAGCCACCGGGGTGAGTGCCGCTTTCTACGGCGTCCAGGGCGCAGCCGAGCACAGCATCAGCCTGTACACCCGGCGAGACGCCATCGTCTTGCGGAACACGCTGCTCGACGCGCTCGAACGCCGCAACGAGGGCCGGACCGATCCCGAGCTCGACGTGACGGTGGTGGGCGGTGGCGCAACCGGGGTCGAGCTTGCCGGAACGCTGGCCGAGTTGCGGAACATCGCGCTGCCTGCGGCATTCCCGGAGATCGACAGGGCCATGTTCCGGGTGCGGCTGATCGAGATGGGACCCGCCCTGCTCATGCCGTACCGCAAGTCGCTGCGGGACTACACCAGGCAGCAACTGCTACACCGTGGCGTCGAAGTGATGCTCGGCACTGCCATCAAGGAAGTGAAGGCGGACTCGGTGCTGCTGGCTGACGGCAGCGAGCGCCGCAGTGACATCACCGTCTGGGCCGCGGGGATCTCGGCCCCGGACACGGGCTGGACCGGCGCGCTGCCGAGGGGCAAAGGCGGCCGGATCGAAGTCGAGGCCGATCTGCGGGTCACCGGCCAGGACCACGTTTTCGCCGTGGGCGACGTCGGCTTGAACGAGCAGGCGCCATCGCCGCAGCTCGCCCAGCCCGCGATTCAGCAGGGACGGCACGCCGGCCAGCAGATCGTTCGCCTGCTGGCCGGGCGCGAGACCGAGCCGTTCCACTATCACGACAAGGGCATCATGGCCACGATCGGCCGCCGGTCCGCTGTCGTCGAGCTGCCGATCGGGCTGCGGCTCCGCGGCACCCTCGCCTGGCTGGCCTGGCTCGGCCTGCATCTGTTCTACCTGCTCGGCAACCGGAACCGGCTCGTCACGATCGTCAACCTGTCGTGGCGCTACCTGACCTGGAGTCGCGGCGGCGGGGTGATCGTCGGCGACGACGTGCCGGCCAAACGGTAATTTTCGCCCGAGGTAACTTCACGCGTGACCGGCGCGCGCGCAAATCAATCGCGTTGATATGAATAACGGAAAATGCGAGAGTTGCCGCGTGGCGGCGACAACCCGAATTTACCCGGGCGGCGCGCTCCCGGACTACGTGCGGTGGCAGTCACTATCATTTCTGCGCTGCGAATGGCCATTTATGTTCACCGGCGCGAACAGGCTGAGAGCACGGCCGTTCGGCGAGCCGGCCGTGGCGCATCTGGCGCGGACTGACGGAGAAGTGCTGCTCAGTTACGCCGACATCGTCAGGGCCGAGGCAACGCTGGCAGCCGACACGGTCGGCGTGCTCGGACTCAGCAACGTATTCACATTCCCTCCCTATCGGGCAGAGGGGCATGGGTCGGCGATTGTCGCCGCTGCTGGTCAGGTAATCGAGGAAAGCGGGGCCGACCTCGCCATATTGTTCTGCCAGCATGAACTTACGTCGTTCTACGTTGCTCATGGCTGGCGGCCGACGCGCGCTGGTTCGATTCAGTCAGTCAGCGACGCACCGGTCGCGATGGTGCGCGTTGGATCGGCGCGCGGAGCCCAGATCAGCGCAGGACTGAGCACCGTGCCGCTGATCCTGGACACCGCGTGGTGAAGCCGGGCTCCCGGCCCGTCCCGGCCGACCCCGCCTGTCCTGGCTGGCTCTAGAGTCCTGTTATGGCCGAGATTCACGCAGCCCGGCGCGCCAGGGCACAGCAAAAGATCGCTGCGGTTGGCGCCGATGCCGCGCTGATTACCAGCCCGCCGAACGTGCGGTACCTGTCCGGCCTGGTGAGCTCAAACGCGGCCGTGCTGCTGCCAGCCGAGGGGCCCGGCGTGCTGGCGACCGACTTTCGCTATGCCGAGGCGGCTGACCGCGATTGCCCGGATCTTGAGTTGCTGGTGGCGCGGCAGCCCGAGCCCGCGCTGGCCCAGCTGGCGGCGGCGCGCGGCTGGCCGACACTGGCGTTCGAGGCTCAGGAAATGACGGTCGAGCGGCACTCCGCGCTCCTCTCGCTCGACGGCGGTCCTGCCCTCGCGCCGCTGGGCCGGGCGATCGAGGACCTCCGGATGATCAAGGACGTCACCGAAATCGATTTGCTGGCTCGCGCGTGCGCGATCACCAGCGACGCGTTCGCCCAGGTCCTGCGCGAGATCGTGCCCGGCACGACCGAGCGCGCGTTCGCAATCTGGCTCGAGCGGGCGATGGTGGATCTTGGCGCCGAGGGCGTGGCCTTCGACACCATCGTTGCCAGCGGGCCGAACGGCGCGATCCCTCACCATTCTCCTGGCGACCGGGCCTTCGAGATGGGGGACCTCATAACTATCGACTGCGGCGCCCGGTACGGCGGTTACCACGCAGACATGACCAGGACGGTCGCGCTAGGAGAGCCCGCAGCCTGGCAGCGGGAGATCTACGAGCTGGTCGCGGCCGCTCAGCTGGCCGGGATAGCCGCCGCCGTACCTGGCGCGCACACCGGCGACGTCGACGCCACCGCCCGCGATCTGATCGTGGCCGCGGGACACGGCGATCATTTCGGGCACGGCCTGGGCCACGGTGTCGGGCTGGAGGTGCACGAAGCGCCGATGATGGGACCCGGCCGGACGGGTAGACTGGCGGATCGGGTTCCCGTAACCGTAGAGCCCGGGGTCTACCTGCCCGGCAAGGGCGGCGTCAGAATCGAGGACACGCTCGTCGTCCGCGCTGGCGCGCCCGGCACTGCGGCCGAGGCAGGACCAGCGGAACTACTTACCACTACCAGCAAGGAACTGCTCGTGCTCTGACCTGGGCGCGCAGCAGCCCCGGATGCGCGCAGGAGACACGAAGACGTGGCCACCACTAACGACTTGAAGAACGGTACAACGCTGAGCATCGATGGCCAGCTCTGGAGCGTGGTGGACTTCCAGCACGTCAAGCCGGGCAAGGGCGGCGCATTCGTCCGCACCAAACTGAAGAACGTGCTGTCCGGCAAGGTCGTCGACAAGACCTTCAACGCTGGCGTTCGGGTCGAGGTCGCCAACGTGGACAGGCGCGAGATGCAGTACTTGTACCGCGAAGGCGAGGACTTTGTCTTCATGGACACCCAGGACTACGACCAGCCGCACATCCCCGCGTCGGTGGTTGGCAACGCTGCTAATTACCTGCTGGAAGAGCAGATGGCAACGATCGCTTTCAATGACGGGAACCCGCTGTACGTCGAGCTTCCGGCCGCCGTCGAGCTGACGGTAAGCCAGACCGACCCCGGCTTGCAGGGCGACCGGTCGACCGGCGGGACAAAGCCCGCCACGCTGGAGACCGGTGCGCAAATCCAGGTGCCGCTCTTCATTACCACCGGCGAGAAGGTCCGGGTCGACACCCGCTCCGGCGATTACCTCGGCCGGGCCTGACCCGGCGTTAACCTTTCGGCGAACTGAAGAGCGGTCATGGCAGCGCGCAGCAAGGCCCGCAAGCGGGCGCTCGACATCCTGTTCGAGGCGGAGATCCGCGGCGAGCAGGTGCTGGAGCTGCTGGCGCTGCGCACTAGCGAAGGCAGCCCGCCGGTGTCGCCATACGCAGCCGGGCTCGTCCGGGGCGTGCGCGAACACCAGGAGCAGATCGACATGCTGCTGGCCGCGCACGCGCGAGGCTGGACAGTTGACCGGATGCCCGCGGTTGACCGGAACATCCTCCGGATCGGCGCATACGAATTGCTGTGGCGTGACGACATCCCCGACCCAGTCGCGATCAGCGAGGCTGTGGTGCTCGCAGGCGACCTGTCCACCGACGACTCGCCGGCGTTCATCAACGGCCTGCTCGGCAGGCTCCTGGAGCTCAAGCCCACGCTGACGCTGTGATCCCGCAGCACCGCCGGGCGTGATGGCGGATGGAGCCCGATAATTCAGGGGAACGGGTCCAGCCCGAGCCCTCGCGCTCGTCGCCTGGCGAGCTCCTGGACGCATCAAGGCCTCGGTCCCAGCTGGTGCGGCACTGTCGGCAGCTAGCGTTACAGTCGGATCAGCTGCGGGGCGCGCGTGACTATGGCGGGTGAGTAGTGGGCAGGCAAGTCCAGCCGCGTTTTGGCGGGGTGAACGGTCCCGTCGGCGATGACACCGGCTGTCACATCCTGCATGCCGACATGGACGCTTTCTACGCAAGCGTGGAGATCAGGGACCGGCCAGAGCTGAGGGGCAAGCCGGTGATCGTGGGCGGCCTTTCGGGCCGCAGCGTGGTGCTGTCTGCGACCTACGAGGCGCGTGCGTTCGGCGTCAGGTCGGCGATGCCGATGTCGCGTGCACGTCGGCTCTGCCCGCAGGCCACCGTGATACCGCCACGGCACCGCCTGTACGGGGCGGTGTCGAAGGAGGTCATGTCGATCTTCGGTTCAGTGTCGCCGCTGGTACAGCCTCTTTCGCTGGACGAGGCGTTCCTGGATGTCTCCGGCGCGATCCGCCTGCTCGGGGCGCCCGCTACGATCGGGCAGCTGATCAGGCGGCAAGTCGCCGAACAGCAGCAGATCACCTGCTCAGTCGGGGTTGCCGTGAACAAGTTCCTCGCCAAGCTGGCTTCGGTGCATTGCAAGCCCGACGGGCTGCTGGTCATCCCCGCAGACGGCGCGATTTCGTTCCTGCATCCGCTGCCGATCACGGCGCTGTGGGGCGTGGGGGAGAAGACCGGCCAGACTCTCACGAGGCTGGGGCTGCGGACGGTTGGTGACATCGCGAGCACCCCCCTGGCCGCGCTTGAGCGGGACGTCGGCAAGGCCGCCGCGGCACACCTGCACGCGCTTGCCTGGGGACGGGACGGTCGCGGCGTCGAGTCCGCGGTGAGGGAGAAGAGTGTCGGCGCCGAGGAAACCTTCGACGTCGACGTCACCGACCCGGACATAGTCAAGCGCGAGCTGCTCCGGTTGTCCCGTCGCACTGCCACCGCATTGCGATCATCAGGGCTCGCCGCCAGGACCGTGGTGGTGAAGCTGCGCAAGGCCGACTTCAGGACGATCACCCGGTCTAAGACACTGCCGGAGCCCACTAACGAAACGCAGCGCATCTATGCCACCGCCTGTGCGCTCTACGCAGGGTCAGGGCTCAGTGATCGGACCCGGCTGCGGCTCGTAGGCGTTCGGGCGTCCGGACTAGTGCCGGCGGCTGCCGCAGCAACCCAGCTAGCGCTCGGCGAGAATGCGGTGCCCTGGCGGGACGCGGAGTCCGCGCTGGACCGAATATCTGGCCGGTTCGGACCGGACGCGGTCCGGCCCGCGGCGCTGGTGCCCCCGGGCCGCGTCGCCGGCGAGAGCGAATCGTGGCGCTTGCCGCGCGGAACCGCACCAGGAAGTGCGGGCCGCTGACGGTGAAACTGGTAGTGCCAGTGGGACCAGAGTGGGCAAAGCAGTCACCGGCCGTAGTTTCTGGCGTACTGGTTCAGCCCTCGGTGCCGTGTACCCTTCCACAGTGCGGCCTAGCGCTCGTATTCTGGGCGTATTGCATGGGCCGCGCAGCGGTAAGCAAGGGCCGAGTCCAAGGGAGGCACAGTGCCGCTCTCTGAGCACGAGCAGCGTCAGCTCGAGCAGATTGAGCAGGCGCTCTATGCCGATCATCCCCGGCTCGCCAGAAAAATGCGGGCGAAAGATCCAAAAGTACACTACCGCCGAAGAGTGATCCAGGCTGCCGTCGGTTTCGTCATCGGCGTCGGCGGGGTCGTCGCCGGGTTCATCCTGAAGCACTCCTGGCTTGAAGCGGCTGGTTTCGCGGTCATGCTGGCCTGCAGCGCCTTGGCTGTCTCGAGTTATCGCCGGATGACTGGGATCGTGGTGGACCGCCGGCGCGGCCGGGACCGCACCGGGATCGATGCTAGCGGCGGCGCCGGCAGGCGCAGGAAGAGCCGCCGCGGGCCGAAGCCTGCTCCAAGTTCTGGCCTGATGGAGCGCATCGAAGAGCGCTGGCGTCGCCGCCAGGAAGGCAATCGGTAAGCGCCCATAGCCGTGGCGACTGCTGGCCATGGCGACTGCTGGCCATCGCGACTGCGCACCGATCGGCGCGGACGGGTCAGCCGGTGCGGTGCAGAACGGCTCGAAGCTGCCGGCGCACGTTCGGCCAGGACGACTCCAGCCCGCTCAGCATCTCGCCGCCGCGCTGCGCGAGCCGGTTAGCTGCCGCCAGGGTAGAGGCAGGGAGCAGCCGGGCCCGCACCCGCTGCGCTCGGCTCACTGAAGCCGCTGCCGCGCGCCGGACCGCGCGTACGTCGCTTGCCAGCCCCGCACCTGGTTGCGGACTCTGCGCATAGCGGGCGCGCTCTTCCGCGGCGCTGAGCCTGGTCACGGCCTGCACTGCGTACGGATCGAGGTTGACCGCGCTGCCAATCCTTCTGGCCACGGCGCGCGGCGTCTCACTGGGCCCGCACGGCAGGCCGAGGTCTGCCATGTCATCCACGAGCTCGCGCCAGGCCGCATCGGCCAGCCCAGCGTCGCCTGACGCCATCAGCCACCGGCGGCGCCTGGTCACAAGCCTGGTCACGGACGGCCACGCGAGCAGCAGGAAGACCACGATGAGGACGGCGAGGACGATTCCGGAGCCGGAACTGCGAGCCTGGTGCACGGAACCGGGGGCGATGCCGGCCAGCGGGGTAATCCGGCCCTTGTGCACCTTGCCGCTGTGTCCTGTCAGCGGACCGGTGTTGCGGTTATGTGGGCCTTGCGGCCCTGTCGGCGTCGTCGAACCGCTACTACCCGCGGCCGTCGCGTAGCCCGGCAGGGTGGCCGTACCCTGACCGCGAGCCGTCGGCGTGGGCTCGAAGCGCAGCCAGCCGTAACCGGAGAAATAGAGTTCGGGCCAGGCGTGCGCGTCCGCTGTCGTTACCTGCCAGCGATGACTGCTGTTTGAGTAGGTACCCGCCGTGTAGCCGACCGCGATCCGCGACGGAATACCAACGAGCCTGGCGAGCACCGCGAACGCCCAGGCGAACTGGCGGCAGACGCCGCGCTTATCGGTGGTCAGGAACTTCACCAGCCAGTTGGACCCCGACGGCAGGTTCGTCAGGCTGTAGGTGAAAGCCTTCGACCGGAACCAGTTCTCCAGATCGAGGGCTATCTGGAGGTTCGAGGTGGCACCTGCGGTGTGTTTCTGCGCGATCTGCAGCAAATGGGTTCCGTACGGACCGTTGTAATAGCCGTCGGCAGCTTGGATGCCAGTGGGGATGACTCCCGACTTGTCAATCTGGGCGCCGGTTGGCTGTGCTTCCTTGCTGGTGACCGTGTACTGCAGGCCGCTCAGCGCGGCCCTATCGCTGAGGACCATCAGTGAATTCCTGAGCTCTAGCCAGGACCCGGCTGGGGCGTCAAGTTTGTCAGGCGCGTAGGGCAGCGGCAGAATCGCCAGCCCGGACTGGTCCTTGTTCAGCCGGATCATGGTCTTGGTGGTAATGACAGGTGTTTTGGCGGTTACGCCCTGCGGCTGCCACGGCAACGGCGAACCGCCTGCGACCGCTCGCTCGCCGGTCGCCGAGAGCGACGGCAGCCAGTTGTTCTTGATGGCGTTGTAGTTCAGCACGTAGACCTGGAGATACTGATCTGCAGCGGACGCGTCGTTGGTGGTGTACGACAGCACCGGTTCGGGCTTGCCCTCTAGCTGTTGCTGTACCTGGATCAACGGCTCGAGTGCGACACCGGTGGAGCCCCCTCCGGAGCCCGTGGGGGTGGTACTGAACAGGTCATGCCCGTGGCTCGGCGGCACGACCGTCGGGACGATGACGGCAAGGCAGAGTGCCGCCAGCCCGATCCGCCGCCCTCCCGCGGACAGGTCCCTAGTATCTGGTCCCGTTCCCGTTTCGTCGGCTGTCTGGACGTGGCGGAAGGTCACCAGCCTTCCCCACATCCTTAGCCTGTCGCGCCCGTCAGTCGACAGCAGCGCGAGATAGCCGGCCAGGCTCAGGGCGAACGTTATCGATTGGCCGAGTGCGATCTGCTTGAGGTTCGTCGCAACAGGCACGCTGAACAGCAGCAGCAACGGCAGACCAGCCAGCGCGGGGCGCCGCATCCGTACTGCCAGCACGTCCACGGCGACGGCCACCAGGCCGATGCCGCCAGCAGTGACAAAGCTGACTGCCGAGATGTCCGGAATCGGCGGGGCGTACCCGAATTCGGCGAACGCCCGCGTGTACAGGTGGCCTAGCAACGTCGCCGCGTGTGGCGACGGAATGATCCGCGCATAACAGGCAGCATTCGCAAAAGCCACGCACAAGTAGATCAGTAGGCTGGCCAGATAGGTCGCGATGATGGCGAACGCGCGAAGCAGCCGGGCACCGGTCGCGCTGGCGGCGACTAGTAGCACGAGCACGATCCCGGCTGCCCTTGCCAGCCAGGTAGCGCCGGCGAGCAGCGGGATCGCAGCGACCAGGACAAGGACGGTAGTGCCCGCTGCCGCCCGCAGGCCGGAGACCCGCGTGAGGATCCCGGCCAGCGCGACCGTCGCGACGGCGCCGATGCTCGCTATGAGCCAGCCACTTCCGTGCAACACGGCGTTCAGTGACAGCGACGTCAGCACAACCGAGATAGCCGCCACGACGCTCAGGCGCACGTTCATCTGCCAGCCTCCCCCCAGGCCGCCACTACCGCCGGGACCAGCATCTCCGCCGCCCGCGGCAGCCGCTGCCACGCAACGGACAAGGGCGTGGTCGCATCAAGCGTGCTTACGTGCCAGCCCGCCGCACGCAGAATGGCGGCCGCCGCCGCTGTCTCGGCCAGCGCGCGGTCGCTGCCGAGCCCGGCAGCGACCGGATCTGCGGCGTCCCGCTGGCCCGCGTTGACCGGGACGACACCTGGCGCAGCACCTCCCGGTGCGGTCGCCTCGGCTGGCCGCGCTGTTTGCGGCCGGTCAAGCCAGCTAGACACCGCCAGCAGCAGTGCGATGCCCTGACAGCCCTCGCCACGGCAGGCGGCCAGCTCGCGAGCCTCGGCCGGCGTCAACAGCCCGGTGACCGCGATGATCACTCCTGCTCCCGATGCCCGCAGCTCCTTCAGCGCCGTCGCCAGGTTCCGGTGGCCGGAGGGCCGGATCGTCGACAGCGAATCCAGCAGCATGTCCTCGAAGAACGGGCCGCCGCGGATGACTTCGGAGTCGGTGATGAAGTGACCGGTGAGTCCTTCTTGCGCTATGTGGACGCCGACCGAGGCGGCAGCGCTGACCGCGGCCTCGAACGAAGAGCCAGCGCCCGACCCCATGTGCGAGCCGGCGCGGGCATCGAGCAGCACAGTCGCCTTGTTCCGCCAGCGCTGCTCCTCGCGCCGCACCATCAGCTCGCCGTATCTCGCTGTGGACCGCCAGTGCACTCGCCGCAGCTCGTCGCCGTCACGGTAGGCACGCGGGATGACATCGTCCTCGCCGGCAGTGGAAGCCAGCCGCGACTTGCCGTCCCCTTCGCCTGCCCAGGATCGGCTGATCACGGTCCTGGCCAGTGGTACGACCCGCGGGGTCACCACGAACCTGGTGCGCCCGGATAGGGAATGGGTGAGCTCCACCAACCCGAAAGAGTCGGCGATCCGCACCTGCAGCGGCCCTATCTCGAACGTGCCACGCAGATCCGAGCGCAATGGGTATGTCAGCTCACGGCGCCCGTTCCGCTCGATCGTGTCCAGCACGTACCTGGGCCGAGCGCCGAGTGCGTAGGGAACGGTGTCCTCGGCGAGCATCAGCCCGGTTGGCAGCCGAGACACGTTCTCCAGCCGCAAGGTCACCTGTGCGGTATGCCCGGCCGGCACTCGCGGCGGGCTGATGATGCGGCCGGCAGTGAGGCGATACTGCCCGCGCCTGGCCGCGGCCGTGGCCAGGAGCGGCAACGTGAGCAACGCTATGCCGACGCACAGCAGGCCGCGTTCGCCCAGCAGGTAACCGGCGAGCGTGGCCGCGATCCCGGCAGCCAGGAAAGACGAACCGCGGGTGGTCAGGCCGGCTAGCAGCGAAGTCCGCATCTGCTTATTCCTCCCACCTGCCTCGCGCGAACATTGGCGGGCGCTACCTCGCGGGCAGCGGCAGCCGCCGGATGATTGCGGCCATCACTTGATCAGGCAGTTCCCGCCCCACCATCGCCTCTGCGCTGGGCAGCAGGCGGTGCGCGATCACCGGCACGGCCAGCGTCTGGACGTCGTCTGGGATCACAAAGTCGCGGTCATCGAGAGCAGCATGCGCCCGGCAAGCCCGCAGCAGGTGCAGGGCGGCCCGCGGCGAGGCGCCTAGCCGCAACTCTGAGGAGTTCCTGGTCGCAGTCACCAGGTCGATGATGTACTGCCTGATCGCGGTGGAAACATGAATTTCGCGGACGGCCTCGACCAGGGCACGGATGTCACTGGCGTGCGCGACCGGCTTCAGCTCGTCCAGCGGAGAGCTTGAGCCGTGCGAATCGAGCATGGCGAGCTCGGCGTCCCGGTCTGGGTACCCGATGGAGATCCTGGTCATGAATCGGTCCCGCTGCGCTTCGGGCAACGGGTAGGTACCCTCCATCTCAACCGGGTTCTGGGTCGCGATGACCATGAACGGCCGCTCGAGCTGATAGGTCACGCCGTCGACCGTGGCCTGCCGCTCTTCCATCGACTCCAGCAACGCAGACTGAGTCTTAGGCGACGCCCGGTTGATCTCGTCACCGAGCACGATATTCGCGAATATCGGCCCTGGCTTGAACTCAAACTCACGCAGTTCCTGGTTATAGGCGCTCACCCCGGTGATGTCACTGGGCAGCAGGTCGGGAGTGAACTGCACGCGCCGTACTGAGCAGTCGATTGACCGGGCCAGGGCCTTTGCTAGCAGCGTCTTGCCTACACCTGGCACATCCTCAATCAGAATGTGCCCTTCTGCCAGCAGTACTGTCAGCGCCAGGCGAACGGCGCCGGGCTTGCCCGAGATGACGGTCTGGACCGCCGAGCTCACCTGCCGGGCAACCTCTACCAGTTCACTCAGCGTCCTGCCAGCCTGCCGATCGGTCTCCGTGACCACGTGCCCCTCCTGGCGGCCATTGTTTTAATTGCTGCTATCGCAGCACATCAGCGTTAAACAAGCACATCACAGCGTCGCGGTCCTGACGACCCGTGCGTTCAGACAGTACGTCCTTGGATGCCTTGAGGGCGATGCCGCTCCTATATCGGGGCCGTAACACTGTGGTGAATGTCTGCCTTCACGGGGCAATTCCGGGGCTCAGGGTGCCCTTGCGCGCGGTCTGCGCGGTCGGCTAGCTCCATTTCGCTCCACCACCATGACCTGGCAACTTCTCACGCGAATGCCGACCGCAGAGGTTTGTTGTGATTGACGGTGGGGGAGAGTGGAGTACAGTGGTGATCCGTGGGGTGAGACGGGTCCACTTGGGGCGACAGGTGGAGGGCTAGGGGAGGTGAGGCGGTTGTTCCTTGGCACCCACACGCCTCGCCTCGACGAGAAAGGCCGCCTGATCCTGCCGGCGAAGTACCGCGAGGAGCTATCG
This sequence comes from uncultured Actinomycetota bacterium, assembly GCA_963787665.1. Classification (GTDB taxonomy): domain Bacteria; phylum Actinomycetota; class Actinomycetes; order Streptosporangiales; family Streptosporangiaceae; genus JAJYUU01. The sequence goes on along the minus strand of CAWBDZ010000007.1, from coordinate 990,051 downwards.
GCAGGGCTCGTCCTGACCAAGGGCCAAGAACGATGCCTGTATGTGTTCCCGGTCAGCGAGTTCGGCCGGATCACCGACGCATTGCGAACGGCGCCGGTGACGGCAAAGGCCGTCAGGGATTACAGCCGGGTGTTCTTCGCCAGTGCGTCGGACGAAGAACTGGACAGGCAAGGCCGCATGACGATTCCGCAGAGCCTTCGCGAGTACGCCGGGCTCCAGCGGGATTGCGTGGTCATCGGCGCGAATACCCGACTGGAGATCTGGGACGCGGCCGCGTGGACGAGTTATCTGGAGCAGCAGGAGGACGCGTTCTCCGACGCATCTGAGGAGGTTCTGCCAGGAGTTTTGTAACGGCGCTGGATGCCCGGCGAGGTCTCCACCCGTGCTGGAGGGCCGATGGCCCGGCTGACGTCACTTCCCCGGCGGCAGGCGGAGCATGACGGCCCGTCAGTGCAGTGGCGCGGATGGGGGCCTGGCCGGGCATCGCGGCAGCCGGAGCCGGTAGCGATTGCCGCTTTCGGCGGCGAGCGAGCAGCGAGCGAGGGGGCACGATGGGAACGGCTGCGGCCGCGCATATGCCGGTCATGCGTGACCGGGTCCTCGAACTGCTCGCGCCCGCGCTGGACTCGCCCGACGCGGTGCTCGTCGACGCGACCCTTGGCCGCGCCGGGCACGCCGCAGCACTGCTGGCGGCTCATCCTGGACTCACCCTCATCGGGATTGACACCGATGCCGCGGCCATCGCGGAGTCGCGCCAGCTCCTGACCGGCTTCACCGATCGGGTCACCCTGATCCAGGCGGTGTATGACGAGCTGCCTCGGATCCTGGCCAGTGTCGGCCTGTCGGCCGTTCAGGGCGTCTTGTTTGATCTTGGCGTTTCTTCGCCCCAGCTGGACAACCCCGAGCGCGGATTCTCCTATTCGAAGGACGCGCCGCTCGACATGCGGATGAACCAGGCAGCCGGCCTGACCGCGGCTGACGTCCTCAATTCCTACCCGGCGGACCGGCTGGCGAAGGTACTGCGCGACTACGGCGAGGAGCGCTTCGCGCGCCGGATCGCGGACGCAGTAGTACGGGAACGAACGCGGTCACCCCTGACTTCCACGGCGCAACTAGCCGAGATCGTGAGGGACTCCATTCCGGCGCCTGCGCGGCGCACCGGCGGTAATCCGGCCAAGCGCACCTTCCAGGCGCTGCGCATTGAGGTGAACGGCGAGCTGGCAGCGCTGGACCGGGCGCTCCCGGCGGCGCTGGACGCGGTGGCGGTCGGCGGCAGGCTAGTCGCGCTCGCGTACCACTCGCTGGAGGACCGCGCGGTGAAGCGCGCCATCGCGGCGCGGACGGCCGACACAACGCCACTGGGCCTGCCGGTATCGCTGGAACAGTCACGCCCGCAGTTCCGGCTGTTGACCAGGGGCGCCGAGCGGCCAGGGCCGGACGAAACAGCGGCGAACCCGCGGGCGGGTTCGGCCAGGCTTCGGGCGGCCGAGCGGATCAGGGCGGCGGCGTGAGCGAGGTCGCCGGCTGCCGCGCAGGAGCGGGAGCGCACGGCACAGCCATGAGCGCAGGGGCAGGAGCGCAATCGGGCCGCAAGCCCGGCGGCACACGGAGGGGCGAGCTGACCGGATGGTAAACACTCGGATCGATACGACGAGCGCGCGCGGCCGGCGGCCGTCCGGCCAGGATCCAGGACCGCGGCGAGCCAGGCACCCGGACGCTACGCGCCCGGAAGCTCGGCAGGCCGCCTGGACAGCGCCGACCCGCCTGGCTGGCTCCGCGCCACCCCGGCCGAAGGTCGCCGGCCCCGTGGTGTCAGGCGGCGGGACGCAACGGAACGCGCCGCAGCGGACCGCGACGCAACGAGCAGTGGCGCAACGGACCGCAGCGCAGCGGACGGCGACGCGGCCTGTCCCCGTGCAGCGGCAGCGAACCGCCACGCGGCCTGTCCCGGTGCAGCGGCAGCGGACCGCCACGCAGCGGATCGAGCAAGGCCGGGCTGGCAGCGTCGTCGGCTTGCCGCGCATGCCATTTGTGCTGCTAGTACTCGCGTTGCTCGGCGGCAGCCTCATTTGCCTGCTGGTGATCAACACGACCCTCGGTGCCAGTAGTTTCCGCATTACCGAACTGCAGGGCACCAATGCCAGCTTGTCGCAGCAGCACCAGGCGCTGCAGCAGCTGATCGCCAACGAGGAGGCGCCCGGCCAGATTGCCCGGCGGGCCTACGCGCTGGGCATGCGGTGGCAGTCCCAGCTCAACTACATCGATCCGGTGACGGGCCGTATCTATCGGGTTGGTGTCAGAGGGCCGGGGATCGTCGACCCGTTTGTGCCTGCCCGTGTTGCGAAGAGCGAACACCGTGCCAACGGTAACGGGCGCGCGAAGCGCAGCGCTACCGTGCGGAGCGGCCGCACCGCGAAGGCAGGCGGTAAGTCCACCGCAGGGACCAAAGGTAGGCGGAACGCGCGCAAGACCCGTGCGCGATCGGGCCAGGGCGGCACGACGCGGCCAGGAACGAAGGCCAGGGCGGGATCGGCGTGATGGGCAATGGGTCGCATGGCAGCCAGGACCGGGGGAAACGGCCCGGTCGGCCAGGCCCAGGCGGCTCTCGCGGCCCGGCCAGCCCGGCGCGGCCCGCCGGGCCTGGTGGCGACACGCGACCAGGTGGCCGCCCGGACGCAGGCCGCTACCGGCCAGAGCGTGGCCGCAGTCAGCCGGACCGTGGCGGCGGCCCACAGCACGGCCGCGGTCGCACTGAACCTGACCGCGGCCGAACTGAATCCCGCCGCAGCCAGCCCAAGCCCGGCCTGGGCCGACCTCAGCCTGGCCGACGCCGCCCTGAACCTGGCTTACGACCGCCGGACTCCGGCCGCAGTCGCCGGTCCGGGAAGGGCGCCGCCGCGTCCCGCCGGGCGGTGCAACTGGCCAGGCCGGTGCTGCGCCGAGCGAGCCCAGCACGCCGGCTGAACATCACCATCTTGTGCATGGCCTTCCTGCTCTCGGTGATCGCCGCCCGGCTGGTCCAGCTTCAGGGCTTGGAGTCCGGGAGGTTCCGCGCAGCCGCAAATAACGAACGGTTGGAAACGATCAAGGTCCGGGCCCTTCGCGGCGCCGTGACCACCAGCGACGGAACCGTGCTGGCGCTGACGGTGGAGACCGAGTCCGTCTATGCCGACCCGCTGCTGATCCCGGTGCCCCGGCGACTGCAAGTGGCCAGCAAGCTTGCCGGCCCGCTTCAGCTGCCGGCTACGACCATCCTGAACGACCTGAATCACCCGTCGTCGCCAGGCTACGTCGTGCTGGCGACGGTCCCGGCTAGCGCGGGCACCCGGATCGCCGCGCTGCGGGAACCAGGCATCGACATGACGCCCAGCTACAAGCGGGCTTATCCGACCGGCGACATGGCCGCCAACTTCGTTGGCTTCACCGACCTCAAGGGTCCGACCAACCTGGTCGGCGAAGCCGGCCTGGAGGAGGAATTTAACTCCGCGCTTGCGGGCCGGGCGGGCAGCGAGCAAGTGGAAACTGGAACCAACGGCGACCCGATTCCACTGACAGAGGCCAACGTCACCGCGGCGGTGCCCGCCAGGAACCTGCGCCTAACGATCCAGGCCGGCCTTCAGTGGGACGCCGAGCGGGAGTGCAGGCTGCGGGTGGAGCAGGATCACGCCCGCAACTGCTCGATCATCGTGATGACCCGGACCGGCAAGATCCTTGCGATGGCCCAGTGGCCGACCTTCAATCCCGCCGCTCCGGCTAGCCTCGCCGCCACCACCAACATAGGCGTCGCAAACGTGTTCGCGCCCGGCAGCACCCTGAAGCCAATTACGGTCGCGGCAGCGCTCGAGAAGGGCGGCCAGACCCCACTGAGCGCTTACACCATTCCGCCTCAGATCACCATGGACCACCAGTTCACCTTCCATGACGCCGAGGCCCACCCGACAGTCAGGTACACGATCGCCGGCATCCTCGCGCACTCAAGCAATGTCGGCATGGTCCAGGTCTCGCAGCACGTCACCCCCATGCAGCAGTACGACTACCTGCGCGCTTTCGGCCTCGGGTCGGACAGCGGCCTGGACATGCCAGGAGAAAGCGGCGGCCTGCTGCCGAAGCCGGGCACTGCCGGGTACTGGGCCGACAACCCGTTCGAGTACTCCTTCGGTCAGGGCCTAGACGTCACCGCGGTCCAGATGGCGAGCGTGTACGCGACGATCGCGAACGGCGGGGTCCGGGTGCAGCCGACGATCGTGGCTGGCACGACCGATGCGAACGGCGCCTTCAGCCCGGCGCGCAAGCCGCCCAGCCGCCGGGTGATCAAAGCCAAGACAGCGCATGAGCTCATGACAATCCTGCAGCAGGTGCCCGCCCTGGACGCCCGCGGCGGGCAGCGGTGGGGGCTGATACGCGGCTACCTAGTAGCGGCGAAGACCGGCACTGCCCAGGTCTCACGGCCAGGCGCGGGCCACTGCCTCTGCCAGTATGGTTCCAGCTACATAGGAATCGCGCCGGCTGACAACCCCAAGCTGGTCGTCGCCGTCAATATCCAGGACCCGCACGGTAAGTATTACGGCGCGCAGGTCGCAGGTCCGGCCTTTTACGACGTTATGAAGTTCGCATTGCAGACCATGAAGATCCCGCCAGATTATGCCAAGCCGCCCCACATCAGGCTCACTGCATCGTGAAGGGAGGTAACCTCAGCCCGTGCCCGCGGCCTTCCGCCCAGAACGTGTACCCGTACGCCCGCTAGCCGGGCTTGCGCAGCTGCTAGGCCTGCGGTCATCGGGACCACAGGTCGCTGCTCCTGGTCAGCGGACCGGGCTGACCGGGATTACTCACGACTCCAGGGCCGTCCAGCCAGGCGACCTGTACGCCGCGCTGCCCGGCAGCCGCGTGCACGGAGCCAAGTTCGCTGCCGCCGCCGCGGCGGCGGGAGCGGTCGCCGTGCTTACCGACCCGTCCGGGCGCGCGGCGGCGATCCGGTCCGGCTTGCCGGTGTTCGTGGTCGCCGACCCCAGGGCCAGGCTTGGCGAGGTCGCCTCGTGGATCTACGGCGAACCGTCCAGGCGGCTGTTGCTGATCGGCGTGACCGGCACGGCGGGCAAGACGACGACGACTTACCTGCTTGAGTCCGGGTTGCGGGCAGCCGGCTACCAGACCGGCCTGATCGGCGGCGTAGAGACCAAGATCGGCGGGGCCGCTGTTGCGAGCGAGCTCACAACGCCGGAGGCGACCGACGTGCAGGCGCTGCTAGCAGCCATGGCGCAGCAGCGCATCGGGGCCGCGGCCATGGAGGTGTCAAGCCATGCGCTGGTGCTCGGCCGGGTTGCAGGCACTCACTATGACGTGGCGGTCTTCACCAACCTGTCGCAAGATCACATGGACTTCCACGCCAGCATGGACGACTACTTCGCGGCCAAGGCGCAGCTTTTCACCCCCAGGTACGCCAGGGCGGGCGTGGTCAATATCGACGACGACCGCGGCCGTGAACTCGCCCGCGACGCCGCTATCGGTGTTACCACCGTCTCCGCAGCTGGCCGGCCGGCCGCTGACTGGCGGGCGGCAAACGTCCGCTCGGGCGCGGACGGCTCTACGTTCCGGGTCATCGGGCCAGGTGGCGTGGAGGCCGACGGATCGGTGGCGCTGCCCGGCGAGTTCAACGTGGCTAACGCGCTGGCGGCGATAGTGGCGCTGGTTGAGGCTGGAGTCGGTCTCGCCGACGCGGTGCAGGGCGTAGCGGCGTGCCCCGGCCCACCGGGTCGGTTCGAGCGAGTCGACCTGGGCCAGGATTTCACTGTGCTGGTCGACTACGCTCACAAGCCGGGTGCGGTTGAGGCAGCCCTCACGACGATGCGCCAGGTCACTCAGGGGACTCTTGCCATCGTCCTCGGCTGCGGCGGAGACCGGGACCGCGGCAAGCGGCGGCTGATGGGTGCGGCGGCCGCCCGGCTTGCCGATACCGCGATCTTGACCAGTGACAACCCGCGCTCTGAAGACCCGCTTGCCATCCTGGCCGAGATGCTGGCGGGAGCGCTGGAAGTGCCGCAGCGGGACCGGGCGCATGTCATCATCGAGCCTGATCGGACCGCGGCGATAGGCCTCGCGATCGGGTCGGCCGGGAAAGGCGACGTGATCCTGATTGCGGGCAAGGGCCATGAGCAAGGCCAGTACGTGGCCGGCACGGTAATTCCGTTCGACGACCGGCAGGTCACGTCGCAGGCCCTGCTGGGCCGACGGGCCAGCGAGGATGCGACGATAGCCGCCGGCCCGGCGGCCAGCTGGAGTTCGGCCGGCCAGGCTGGCGATGAGTCCATAGATTTCCCGGAGGGCGTGTGATCCCGCTGTCGGTGGCGCAGGTCGCCACGGCAACTGGAGCTGTCCTGGCCGAGCTGGCCGACCCGACCGCGCTGATTACCGGGCCAGTCGTGATCGATTCTCGGGAGGCCGGCCCGGGCAGCCTGTTCGCGGCGCTGCCGGGCAGCCGGACCGACGGGCATCAGTTCGCGGCCGCAGCGCTCCGGGCCGGGGCTACCGCGGTGCTGGCAAGCCGATCCGTCGGCGGCCCGGCGCTGATAGTGCCGGACGTGCAGGCGGCGCTCGGCAAGCTGGCCAGGGCTGTCATCGATCGCGCCCCCGGGCTGACCGTGCTGGGGATCACCGGGTCGGCCGGCAAGACGACGACCAAGGACCTGGCGGCGCAGTTGATCGAGACGCTCGGTCCCACGGTCTCGCCCCGGGAATCACTGAATAACGAGATCGGTCACCCGCTGACGGTGCTGCGGGTCACCGAGCAGACTCGGTACCTGGTATCGGAGCTGTCGGCCCGCGGCGTCGGGCACATTGCTGCGCTCTGCGAGATCGCGCCGCCGCGGCTCGGTGCCGTGCTTTGCGTCGGCCTCGCGCACGCCGGCGAGTTCGGCAGCCTGGACAGCGTCGCGGCCGCTAAGAGCGAGCTGCCCGCGGCTTTGCCCGCTGACGGCGTAGCGGTGCTGAACGCCGATGATCACCGCGTCGCGGCGATGGCCGGGGCGACCCGGGCGCGCGTCGTTACCTTCGGATTGTCCCCGTCAGCGGACGTGCGGGCGGAGCGCGTGACCACAGACGCAATGAGCAGGGCCGGCTTTCTGTTGGTAACGAGGTCCGGCTCGGCACCGGTCCAACTACGGCTGCACGGCGCGCATAACATAACGAACGCGCTGGCGGCCGCGGCGCTCGCCACCGAGCTCGGCATGCCCACCGACGCTGTCGCCGCCGGGCTGTCGGCGGCAGTGGCCAGGAGTCGCTGGCGGATGGAGGTCAGCCAGCTTCCCGATGGGGTGACCGTCATCAACGACGCCTACAACGCCAGCCCGGACTCGATGAAGGCGGCCATCTCTGCGCTGGCCAGCATGGCGCGATCGGGCCGCGCCTTCGCGGTGCTCGGCGAGATGGCCGAGCTAGGCGCACAGGCTGATCAGCTGCACGAGGCCGTCGGCGCGCAGGCTGCGGCAGCTGGCGTGGCCGCGCTGATCGTGGTGGGGGATGCCGCCGCGCCGATGCTGTCGGGTTCCAAGGCGGTGCCCTCGTGGCAAGGCGAGCTGTTGCACGTGCCGGATGGTGAGGCGGCCTTGCTGGCGCTCCGGGACAGGCTGCGCAGCGGCGACGTCGTACTAGTGAAGGCGTCGCACGCGATTGGCCTGGAGAGCGTGGCGCTGGCGCTGACTGGCGATGCAAGGGTCGGCGAAGAGGGGCCGCGCAGTTGAAGACGATCCTGCTCACTGGCGCCGTCTCGCTGGTCATCGCGCTGTTCGGCACCCCGGTGCTGATCAGGGTGCTGCGCAAATACGGTTACGGCCAGCCGATCCGGATCGAGGGGCCCAAGTCCCACGAGATCAAGCGCGGCACGCCGACCATGGGCGGCGCGGTGATGGTGCTGGCCTCGCTGGTTGGCTACGTTGTCGGGCACCTGGCAACGCACAACCCCATGTCCACTTCTGGTGTGCTCATCCTGCTGCTGATGGCCGGCCTCGGCCTGGTCGGTTTTGTCGACGACTTCATCAAGATCTTCCGGCAGACCAGCGTCGGGCTGCGCAGTGGCGCCAAACTGGCCGGCCAGGCGGTGGTAGGCGCGGTGTTCGCGCTCGAGGTGCTCCAGCACCCCAACGGGTACGACCTGACGCCCGCGGACGCGCACATCTCGTTCCTGCGTGACATCGGGCCTGCCATCGGCACGCTCCCGTTTGTCATCTGGGTCGTCTTCTTGATCGCCGGGGCATCCAACGGGGTGAACCTGACCGACGGCCTGGACGGGCTGGCAACCGGCGCCACCGTCCTGGTGCTGGCCGCCTACGTGCTGATCGGCATCTGGCAGGAGCGCAACGACTGCACGATCTCGCTGGCGCAGCAGTGCTACCAGATCAGGGACCCGCTGGACCTGGCGGTGGTCGCGGCGGCCGTGCTGGGCGCTTGCTTCGGCTTCCTGTGGTGGAACGCGCCGCCCGCCAAGATCTTCATGGGTGACACCGGCTCGCTAGCCCTTGGCGGCGTGCTGGCGGGCCTGGCGGTCTGCACCAAGACTCAGCTGCTTCTCGGCATCCTGGGCGGCTTGTTCGTGATCACCACGCTGTCCGTGGTCATCCAGGTGAGCGTCTTCAAGGTGAGCAAGCTGAGAAGCGGGCGCGGGATACGGGTCTTCAAGATGAGCCCGCTGCATAATCATTTTGAACTGAGCGGCTGGGCCGAGACGACCATCGTGATCCGGTTCTGGCTGATCACCGGGCTCTGCATCGCGGCCGGCCTTGGCCTGTTCTACGCCGAGTGGCTGCAGACTTAGCCCCATGACCGACACCGGCCCAGGGGCATGGATGCGGCAAAGCGATCGCCACGTGGCTGGCAACGCCGCATCCATGGCCGACCCGCTGGCCGGACGCCAGGTCTGCGTGGCCGGACTCGGCATCACCGGCCAGTCGGTCATCGGGCTACTGACGGCTCGCGGAGCCGACGTCACTGCCGTGGACTCGCGCGATGACGCCGAGCGGCGCGATATCGCCGGCCGGCTAGCCAAGGAAGGCGTGGCGGTGCGGCTCGGAGCGCGCGCGGTCGGCCCGGGCGCCAGCCCGCCTGCCGGCACTAGCATGGTCGTCACGTCGCCTGGGCTGCGCCCGGACACGCCGCTGCTGGCGAGCGCGGCCGGGATGGGCATCGAGGTCATCGGCGACGTCGAGCTGGCCTGGCGGCTGCGGCCGGTGCTCGCCGGCGGAGCACGTCAGCAGTGGCTCGCGGTCACCGGCACCAATGGCAAGACGACCACGGTGCGGATGCTGGCGGCCATGCTCGCCGCGGCCGGCCACCGCAGCATTGCCGCCGGCAACGTGGGCACTCCGATCCTGGACGTCGTGACCGATCCGGAACCCTACGAGGTCGTCGCTGTCGAGTTGTCAAGCTTCCAGCTGTACTGGAGCGCTAGCATCGTCCCGCTGGCGGCGGTCGTGCTGAACCTCGCCGCGCACCACCTCGACTGGCACGACGACATCGAGTCCTACGCAGCCGCCAAGGCGAAGATCTTCGCACCCGGTACGATCGCGGTCTGCAACGCCCAAGATGAGCGGTCGACTGCAATGGCCGATGCGGCGCTCGCCGCCGACCCGGGAGCCAGCCGCAAGGTCGCGTTCCGGCTCGATCCGCCTGGCCTGGACGAACTCGGCGTCGTGGACGGCTGGCTTGTTGACAACGCCTTCGCGGCCGGTGCCCGGCTGGCGGAGACCGCAGCGGTCCGCCCAGCCGCCCCGCACAACATCGCCGATGCGCTGGCAGCGGCTGCGCTGGCCCGCGCGTACGGCGACCCGCCGGAGGCGATCGCGGCTGGCCTGGCGGCGTTCGTCCCGGAGCCGCACCGCATCAGCCTCGTAGCGGACGTAGCCGGCGTCGCCTACATCGACGACTCCAAGGCGAGCAATCCGGCGGCCGCGGCGGCGTCGCTCGCGTCGTTCCCCTCCATCATCTGGCTCGCCGGGGGGCTCTTCCGCGGCACTGACGCCGACCTCGAGGCGCTGGTGGCAGCGGCCGCCCCGCGGCTGCGGGCTGCCGTCCTGATCGGCACTGACCGGGCACGATTCGCCAGCGCACTCGCGCGACACGCCCCGGATGTCCCGGTCACCGAGCTTGCCAGCACCGAAACTGGAGTCATGGATGAGGCGGTAGCACAGGCGGCCGCGGTCGCCAGGCCCGGCGACACGGTTCTGCTGGCGCCGGCCGCGCAGTCGTGGGACATGTTCCGCGACTACCCGGCCCGTGGTGATGCGTTCGCGGCGGCCGTAGGCAAGCTAGCGGATTCGCGGTGAGTTCCGCGCTGGGCCAGCCACGCAGGCTGACCAGCGAGGAGGCGGAACCAGCGGCAGGCGTGCGCGTGGCCGCGGCGCCATTGAGCGCGCAGACCGCGCGGGAGCTGGCAGCCGGGCTGCGTGACTCAGCTGGGCGTCTCCGGGCACTGCTCGACCGCCCGCTGGCGTCGTACTACCTGGTGCTTGGCTGCACACTGCTGCTGCTCACCGTCGGCCTGATGATGGTGCTGTCGACGTCGACCGCCTATGACCTGGACAATGGCCTGCCGCCGTATTCGATGTTCATCAAGCAGTGCATGGGCGCGGCCGGCGGAGTGGTGATCATGTGGCTGGCGGCCAGATCCCGGCCAAAGTTGTTCCGGGCGCTGGCCTACCCGATGCTGGCGACGTCGCTGGTCGGCCTCCTGGCGGTGCTGGCGTTCGGCGTCAACATCTATGGCGCGACCCGCTGGCTGGTGATCGGCGGACTCCAGGTGCAGCCATCAGAGTTCGCCAAGCTCGCGCTGGTGGTCTGGGGTGCCGACCTGCTCGCCCGCAAGGACAAGTTCGGCCAGCTGACTGACGGCAAGCAGCTGCTGATCCCGCTGCTACCGGTAATGGCCATCTTCAGCATGCTGGTCATGCTCGGCGACGATCTCGGCACGACCTTCCTGATGCTCGTCATCTTCCTGGCGCTGCTGTGGGTGATCGGCACGCCAGGCCGGCTACTGGCCGGGATGGTGGGCCTGATGACCTTCGTCGTCCTGATGCTGATCGTCGTGCAACCATGGCGGCTGGACCGGATCAGCGGCTTCCTGGCGGCCATGCACCCTAACTGCCAGACGCCTGCGTGTTACCAGCTGATCCAAGGTAAGTACGCGCTGGGCTCCGGCGGGTTCTTCGGCGTCGGCAGCGGAGCGAGCCGGGCGAAGTGGGGCTATGTGCCCAATAGCTGGACCGATTCGATCTTCGCCATCCTGGGCGAGGAGCTGGGCCTGGTCGGCACGTTGTGCGTGGTGCTGCTCTATGGCGCGCTGGGCTATGCAGGGCTGCGTATCGCCCGCCGAGTTACCGATACGTTCGCCAGGCTCGCGGCGGCGACGATCACCGTCTGGCTGATCGCGCAGGCACTGGTGAACATCGGCGCCGTGCTAGGCATCCTGCCGATCACCGGCGTGCCGTTGCCGCTTATCTCCTATGGCGAGTCATCGCTGGTTACTACGATGGCTGCACTCGGCATGCTGATGGCGTTTGCCAGGACCGAGCCGGGTGCGGCCCAGGCGCTCGCGGCGGCCGGGCCGGGCTTGCCGCGGCGGATGCTGGGCTGGTTCAGGTTCCGCCGTCGGCTGGAATGACCGGACGCGATCCGGCTCCGCCGAAGTAGGGTGGCGCGTCGAGGGAAGTGAGGCACCGATGGGGGTAAGCGTCGTCATCGCGGGCGGCGGCAGCGGCGGGCACATCGAGCCCGCGCTGGCGCTTGCTGACGCGCTGCGCCGGGCCGACCCGGACACCGCTATCACCTGCCTGGGCACCGAGCGCGGGCTGGAGACCCGGCTGGTGCCGATGCGCGGGTACGACCTTGCCCTGATCCCGCCCGTTCCGCTGCCGCGGCGGCCTACGCCGGCGCTGCTGTCGGTGCCGGGCCGGATGGCTAGCGCCGTCGGCGCGGCCGCGAAGATCCTGGACCGCACCCGGGCTGATGTGGTCGTTGGCTTCGGCGGCTATGTCGCGACACCGGCCTACCTGGCCGCCCGGCGACGGCACGTGCCGATCGTGGTGCACGAAGCGAACTCCAAGCCCGGCCTGGCGAATCGCCTGGGCGCCCGCCTGACCAGCCACGTCTGCACCGGCCAGCCCGGCGTACGGCTGCCGCACGCCAGGTACGTCGGCATCCCGATCCGGCAGGAGATCTCCACGCTGGACCGGCTCGCGCTGGCAGACAAGGCGCGCGCGCATTTCGGCCTGCAGCCCGATCTGCCGGTGTTGCTGGTCACTGGCGGCTCGCAGGGCGCGGCGTCGCTGAACCGGGCAGTGCTCGGGGCGGCTGAGGCGCTGCGCTCGGCCGGGGTTCAGGTGCTGCACGTAGTCGGGCCCAAAGCGGGCGATCTGAAGGTGCCGACAGGGCGGGTGCCGTACATCGTGGTGCCGTACCTGGACCGGATGGACCTCGGCTACGCGGCGGCGGATTTCGCCCTCTGCCGGGCTGGCGCCATGACCTGCGCGGAGCTCACCGCGGTCGGACTGCCAGCTGCCTATGTGCCGCTGCCGCACGGCAACGGCGAGCAGCGGCGTAACGCCGAGCCGATCGAGGCCGCCGGTGGCGGGCTGATCATCGACGACGCCGACCTGACCCCGGATTGGATCATTGACACCCTGCTGCCAATCGTGGCCGATGGGACGCTGGTCGGCGCGATGTCGCAGGCGGCCGCTGCGGCCGGCAACCGGAACGCCGATGCCGACTTGGCCGAGTTGGTGCTGTCGGTCGGCTGGAAGCGGCCCGGCCGCCGCCGGCGGAGGTAACGGCGATGGGCCTGGTGACCCCGGTCGATCCGGTGCCGGTCGCGGAGCTCGGCAAGGTTCACTTCGTCGCGATTGGCGGCGCGGGCATGTCTGGCATCGCGCGCATTATGCTGGCCCGCGGCGTTTCGGTGTCCGGAAGTGACTCGGCGGCATCCGGTTTGCTCGATGAACTTGCCGCTGCCGGCGCTCGGGTCCACGTCGGGCACGCGGCCGAGCACCTGCGTGACGCCGACACCCTGGTGGTGTCGACTGCGATCCGGCCGGACAATCCCGAACTGGTGGCAGCGCAGCAGCGCGGAATCCGGGTGCTGCACAGGGCCGCGGCGCTGGCCAGCATCATGCTCGGGCGCCAGGGGATCGCGGTCGCCGGCACGCACGGCAAGACCACCACCACCTCGATGATCACCACGGTGCTGTTGCACAGCGGGGCGGACCCGTCGTACGTGATCGGCGGCATCCTGGCCGAGACCGGCCTGGGCGCGGCCGAAGGCGGCGGCGGGGCGGTGGTGGTAGAGGCGGACGAGAGCGACGGCTCCTTCCTCATGCTGGCGCCCGTAGCTGCGGTGATCACTTCAGTCGAGGCTGATCATCTGGACAACTACGGCAGCCTCGCGGAAATCGAGAAGGCGTTTGGCACATTTGCCGGCAAGATCACCGGTGGCGGGCTGCTGCTTGCCTGTGCCGACGACCGCGGCGCGCGGGCGCTGACAAGCCAGGTAGCGCCGGGCGTGCGGGCGCTCACGTATGGCACTGCAGCCGACGCCTCCTACCTGGTGACGAACATCCAGCCCGATGGCATGCGCACCGCGCTGACGGTCACCGGTGCAGCGGGCACCATGCTGGCTGGGACTGGTCCGGTCCGGCTGGAGATCGCGGTCCCCGGTCGGCACAACGCGCTGAACGCCGCGGCCGCGTTCGCGCTGACAGTCGAGCTGGGCGTGCCAGCCCGGGCGGCAGCCGCCGGGCTGGCGGCTTACCGCGGCGCGCTACGCCGGATGGAGCTCAAGGGCGAGGCCGATGGCGTGCAGGTGATCGACAGTTACGCGCACCATCCCACCGAGCTGGCTGCCGATCTCGCGGCCGCGCGCGAGGTGGTCGGGGGTGGCCGGGTGATCGCTGTCTTCCAGCCGCACTTGTTCAGCCGTACCCGGATCTTTGCCACTGACTTCGGCGCGGCGCTCGGCCGGGCCGACGAGGTGGTGGTGCTGGACATCTACGCGGCCAGGGAGGACCCGGAGCCTGGCGTGACCGGCAAGCTGGTCAGCGACGCCGTGCCCGGGGGCGCGGTCTTCATGCCCGACCGGGCCCTGGTGCCGGCCACAGTGGCCAGCCTGGCCAAGCCCGGCGACTTGGTGCTGACCATGGGAGCAGGCGATGTCACCGCGCTCGGCCCGCAGATTGTTGCCGCGTTGCGGGAGCGGCTCGGTGACAGCTGATGAGGCGGAGAAGGCCGGCCGCCGCCGCCAGCGGGCCGCGGCGCGGTCTTGGCGCCCGGCGCACGTTGTTCGTCGGCGTGCTGGCACTGATCATCGTCGGCGGCGGCCTCTGGGCCGCTTTTTGGCTCCAGTTTGCTGGTGGTGCGGCATGTGCAGGTAACGGGTAACCGCCTGGTGCCGGCCGCGGAGATCAGGGCCGCGGCGCGGATCAGGCGCGGAGTGCCGTTGGCGATGCTGAACACCGGGGCGGCAGCGCACCGGGTGGAGCAGCTCGCGCCGGTTCTGTCCGCGCAGGTGAGCAGATCGTGGCCAGACACCGTCGTCATCGCCGTGACAGAGCGCCGGCCGTCGCTGGCCGTTGCCAGCGGCGGGGGATACAAGCTAATAGATGTCGATGGTGTGCTGGTGCGCTTTGCCACCCGCAAGCCTGCAGGAATGCCGGTGCTGACAGATCCTCCGGCCGTGTTGCGCGGCAACCCGGCCGTCGCTGCCGCGGTTACCGTGATCACGGGATTGCCACCGAAACTGCGCTCGCTGGTCGTGTCAGTGTCGGCGGCCACCGCCGGCGCGGTCTGGCTGCGGCTGACCGGTGGCATCGCCGGGCTGTGGGGCAGCGCGCGTGATGGCCGGCAGAAGGCGGCAGACCTAACCGTGCTGCTGCGCACGCATGCCCGGTATTTCGACGTCAGCGACCCTAATACGGTGGTGACCAAGCGATGATCGCAGTTGCCCCGCCTTGTGGCCGGCCGCGCGCGACACGCCGGCCCGCGTTGGCTTGCAGTGGTTGACCAGGGGCGGCGCACAACCCTACTGTCCCTATCAGTCGGCAGCTTGACATAACTCTAAATCTCAAGTTGAGGGTGAGAGTTTGACGGGCCGGAAATCGCTGGGACTGATGGCCGTGGGCTTAACAACACTGGCCAGGTCGGTTGCGGCGGAGTCACGGGCGAGAGTGGCCGTAAGCCGGAACGGCCGGGTTCCGGCAGGAAGGAACAGGCTGTGACGGCGACGTAGGTCCTGAGACTTCGGGCGGACTTTGGGGGTGTCCGCCCGGTCGTGCGGACTTCAAACGAGCGGAAAGGGTTGCTCCTCGTGGCAGCACCGCAGAACTACCTGGCGGTCATCAAGGTCGTCGGTATCGGCGGGGGCGGCGTCAACGCCGTGAACCGGATGATCGAAGAAGGACTCCGGGGGGTCGAGTTCATCGCGATCAACACCGACGCCCAGGCGCTGCTGATGAGCGACGCTGACGTAAAGCTGGATGTCGGGCGGGAGCTCACCAGAGGGCTCGGCGCCGGGGCTAATCCGGACATCGGCTTCAAGGCATCTCAGGATCATCGCGAGGAGATCGAGGAAGTACTCAAAGGCGCCGACATGGTGTTCGTCACGGCGGGGGAGGGCGGCGGGACTGGTACCGGCGGCGCGCCCGTGGTTGCTGAGATAGCGCGAAACCTCGGAGCGCTGACAATAGGCGTCGTTACCAGGCCGTTTGGCTTCGAGGGCAAGCGACGGGCGGCCCAGGCCGATACCGGGATCGAGAAGCTGCGCAGCGAGGTCGACACCCTCATCGTCATCCCGAACGACCGGCTGCTGTCGATCTCTGATCGGCATGTCAGCGTGCTCGACGCGTTCAAGGCGGCCGATCAGGTGCTGTTGTCCGGCGTCCAGGGCATCACCGACCTGATCACGACGCCAGGCCTGATCAACCTGGACTTCGCCGACGTGAAATCTGTCATGTCGGGCGCTGGCTCGGCGCTGATGGGCATCGGCACCGCCAGGGGCGACGACCGCGCGGTCGCCGCAGCCGAGATGGCGATCTCCAGCCCGCTGCTCGAAGCCAGCATCGATGGCGCACATGGCGTGCTGCTGTCCATCCAGGGCGGCTCGGATCTTGGACTCTTCGAGATCAACGAGGCTGCACAGCTCGTGGCCAACTCCGCCGCGCCCGACGCCAACATCATCTTCGGCGCCGTCATCGATGACGCGCTCGGCGACGAGGTTCGGGTCACTGTCATCGCCGCGGGATTCGACGAGCCGCAGGCGGGCCGGGCAAGGCCGCGGTCCGCGGCCCTGGCCAGCCCGATGCCGGTCGCCGAGCCGAGCGGGCCGTCGGACTGGCGCCCGTTTCAGCTGAGCGATGGCAAGTCCGTGGCCAGTCTGGGCGGAGCCGCCCCGGCCGGAACGCCGGTCGTGAAGGCAGGCGGCAACGGGAGCGACGGCGACTTTGGCTCCAGCGCAGCTGCCCTGGCCGACGCTGAGAAGGTGGCGGCCGGGGATGCTGCCATCGCGAGCACGGCCGGCCAGGATGGCGGGCGCTTCGACGGCGTGCCCGCGCCGCGGGCTGGCAGCTCCGAAGCGGCGGCCGGTAGGGGTGGCAAAGACGGCGCGCCCAAACCCGGCATACGCCCGGGCGAGTCAGCTGGTACGAGGCGCAAGTCGGTCGTATTCGAGGAGGACGACGAACTCGACGTGCCCGACTTCCTGAAATGACCGGCCGGACTGCCGGCGGCCCGGTGTCGCCCGTGGCCGTGCCGCAGGTCACCGTGCCGCAGGTCGTGCGAATGGAGGGCCTGGGCGCCGGGATTGCGGTCGCCTTCTCTAGCCGGGCGGGCGGCGTGAGCGGACCGCCTTACGACTCGCTGAATCTGGGCCTGGGCGTCGGCGACGACCCGGCAGCCGTCTCCGCGAACCGGGCTGCCCTGGCTGCGGCCTGCGGTCTGCGCGCGGCCGACCTGGCCTGGATGCGGCAGGTGCACGGCCGGCATGTCAGCTATGTCGGCGCCGGGTCCGCGGGGCCGGCAGAGCCTGCTGACGCGATCTTCACGGACGTGCCGGGGCTGGCGCTTTGCGTGCTGATCGCAGACTGCGTGCCTGTCCTGCTGGCGGACCCTGTCGCCCGGCTCGTCGGTGCCGCGCACGCTGGCCGTGAGGGACTGGTGGCCGGGGTGGTGCCGGCGCTATTGGAGTCCATGACGGCGGCGGGCGCAAGCCCGGCCCGGATGCGGGCGCTGACCGGCCCCGCCATCTGCGGCGGCTGCTACGAGGTGCCCGCCGACATGCAGGCCCGGGTAGCGGCGGCGGTCCCGGCGGCCGCTTGCCGTACCACCACCGGAACCGCAGGTCTGGACATCGCCGCCGGCGTCCGCACCCAGCTGGCTGACGCGGGCCTGAGCTGGATCGGTGCTGACGGGCGTTGCACGCAAGAATCGCCGGACTTGTTCTCTTACCGGCGTTCCGGCACGACGGGCCGGCTCGCAGCTCTGGTGTGGCTGCTGCCGTGAAAACGGTGCCACCGACGAAGTGTCGTTGATCGAGGACGTGTTACTGATCGAGGACGTGTCATTGATCACAGTGTCATTGACCACGCTGTCATTGATCATGGGCCTATGACCACGGGCCCGGGCTCTGCGGCTGCCGGGAACGATTCCGGCCGGCTTGCCGAACTCGCGGCCAACTTGGCTTCAGTCCGGGCCAGGATGGCGGCAGCCTGCGAGGCAGCAGGGCGGCGGCCCGACGAACTCACTCTGATAGCGGTGACGAAGACGTTCCCTGCCTCAGATGTCATCCTGCTCAATCGCCTGGGCATCAACGACATCGGTGAGAACAAGGATCAAGAAGCCGCGCCTAAGGCCGCTGCCTGCGCGTCGGCCGGGATCGCGCCGCGCTGGCATTTCATCGGGCAGTTGCAGGTCAATAAGGCTGCCAGCGTTGTCGGCTACGCCGACATGGTGCACTCGGTAGACCGGATCAGGCTGGTCGAGGCGCTTGGCCGGCGGGCCAGGATGGCGGGCCGGCTCGTTCGCTGCCTGGTTCAGGTCAGTCTGGACGACCCGGCGCCGGGCAGCAGCGCGGCGACCGGCACGCCGACGGTCGCGGGCGGCGGACGCGGCGGGGCCGACCCAGCGCAGGTCAGCGGTATTGCCGCGGCGATCGCAGGGGAAGACTGGCTGGCCCTGGCCGGGGTGATGGCGGTTGCCCCGAATGGCCGTCCAGCCCGGCCCGCCTACGCCCGGCTGCGGGAAATAGCCGAGACGGTGCAGTCTGCGCATCCGGACGCGCGGGTGATTTCGGCGGGCATGAGCGGCGACTTGGACGACGCTATCGCAGAAGGCGCGACACACGTGCGAGTCGGTACGGCGTTGCTCGGCGGCAGGCGAGCCTTCGTCAGGTAATGTCCGACGCATGGCACCTGGCCAGCGAATCGGCGCTGCGCTGGGCGGCCTGCCGTGCACGACGGAGGACAGCAGATGGCCAGCGCGATGCGCAAGATGGCGGTCTATCTCGGCCTGGTAGAGGACGACAACCGCTTCGAGGATCAGTACCAGGACGAGTACGGCGACGAGTACGACGAATACGGCGCTGAGCTCGTACAAGAGGATGACCGGCTGGATGCGCACATGGCCGATGGCCCGGCCAGCGGCCGAGCCGTTGACCGGCATGCGTCTGGTCAGGTGCAGACGACCGATTTGGCCAGGATCACGACCTTGCATCCGCGCACGTACAATGAGGCACGTACGATCGGAGAGCACTTCCGTGAGGGCACTCCGGTGATCATGAATCTGACAGAGATGGTCGACAGTGACGCGAAGCGCCTGGTCGACTTCTCCGCCGGACTGATCTTCGGATTGCGCGGGAGCATCGAGCGCGTGACGAACAAGGTGTTCCTGCTCTCCCCGGCCAACGTGGAAGTGGCGGCCGAGGACAAAGCCCGCATCGCGGAGCGAGGCTTCTTCAACCAAAGCTGACGAGCGGTCCGGCGGGCCGCTCGGCAGGGCAGGCCTGGTTGCCTGCGGGAAGCTAAGGCGGGCAGGCAGGTGCACATTTTTCGGGACGTCGCCTTCTACGCACTGTCGGTCTACCTTGTGTTGCTCATCGGCCGTATGATCCTTAGCTGGATTCAGGTCTACGCTCGGAGTTGGACCCCGTCAGGCGTCGTTCTTGTGATAGCTGAGGGTGTTTACTCCGCCACAGACCCGCCACTGAGATTTCTAAGGCGCTACATTCCCACGGTCAGGCTCGGTAGTGTGGCTCTTGACCTCAGCTTCATGCTGCTGTTCCTGGTGGTGTACGTGCTCTGGCAAGTCGCCAGGTGAGGGTAAGGTCATCGGGTAGCGTCCAAATAGGACAAAGCTCCAGGGAGAAGAGATGCCACTGACGCCCGCGGATGTGCGGAACAAGCAGTTCAGCACGACCAGGCTCAGGCCGGGCTACGACGAAGAGGAAGTTGATGCCTTCCTCGACGAAGTAGAGGCAGCGCTAGATGAGCTCATCCAGGAGAATGAGGAGCTCAAGGCGAAGCTGACTGAGGCGGTGCGCGGCAGGCCTCCGGTCTCGCTGAGCCCGCAGGCCGAGGTCCCGGACATGATGATGCCCGAGCCCATGCGCCACGAGCCTGAGCGGCGGCCGGAGCCAGTCATGATGGCGCCGATGAAGCCGGTCGAAGACAACATGGACACCGCCGCCCGGGTACTGGCGCTGGCGCAGCAGACCGCTGACCAGGCGATCGCCGATGCCCGCCGCGAGGCCGACGAGACTCTTGGCCGCGCCCGCCGCGAGGCCGACGATATCCTCACCAAGGCCCGCCGGCAGGCCGAGCAGGTCACTAGCGATGCCCGGGCAAGGGCCGAGAGCTTGGAGCGTGACGCTCAGGAGCGGCACCGCCAGGCGATGGGCTCCCTCGTTCAGTCCCGCGAGGAACTGGAGCGTCGCGTTGACGACCTGCGCGCGTTCGAGCGCGAGTACCGCAGCAGGCTGAAGGCGTACCTCGAAGGCCAGCTTCGCGACCTGGAGGCGGGTGCTGCCGATAGCGGCGTGTTCCCCGCCGTCGGTACCGGGCCGCAGTCGGCCGTCGGCGTTGGCATGGGCCGCATGGACATGCGCAACGGCAGCCAGTCCGGTGGTTACCAGGGGGTTCCCGAGCCAGTCGCGCACAATGGCGGCTTCCACCCGTCGGACGCCGGGCAGCACGACCGTCGCTAGCCCCGGGTGGGTAGCTGGCTGCGGTCATGACTAACGGAGCCCGCAGGTGATCCGGTTCGGCGCAATCGTCTCGGTTGTGGCGGTAGCGATCGCCCTGCTCGTCGCTGGCGCTGTGTCGGGCAACCTCGCACTGGTCTACGTCTCGATCGGGATCGCCGCGCTAGCGCTCATCATGCTGGTCGCTGGCGTGGTGATCTGGCGAGACGAGGTGTTCGGCCAGACGTCGGCACGCGATTCCGCGGCCACTAGGGCCGGGGCGGCTGATGCCGTCCCGGCTTCTGCCGTCCCGGGTAGTGCTGTACCCGGCGCAGCTGTACCGGGCGCAGCTGTACCGGGCGCAGCCGTCCCGGCGGGAGTCGACGCGCTTAAGGCTGAGACAGCGGGGGCCGTTGCTGGCGGTCGAGGTCGGGGCCGCCCACCCCGAAGAGGACGGGAGCAGGTTGCCGACCGTCCCGAGCCGGTTGCCGACCGTCCCGAGCTGGTTGCCGACCGCGGCGAGCCGGTTGCGGACCGCGGCGAGCCAGTACGCCAGCGAGATTCGGCGCGACAGGCCCCGGAGCCGGCTGTCCAGGCGGGATCGCCGCAGCGTGATGCTGACCTGGCTGGGCCGGAGCCTGGCCTCGCCGCATCCGCGGCCAAGCCAGAGCAGGCCGTCCGGTCCGGGCACGCCAATAGGCCAGGGCCGTCCGGGGCCGAGCCGTCCGGAGCGCAGCCGTCCGGACCCCAGCCGTCCCAGCGGCAGGCTGGGCAAGGTCCCAAGGCCACTGAGTCGGCACAGCCGGAGTCGCTACCCTCCGAGCCAGCGCGCGGTAGCGGGCGGGGCCGCGGCTCGCGTTACCCAGGTCGGGCAGCGGAGGATCGCGGGGCTCCTGACCCACTCGCGCCCGACCGCCGTCCGCCTGACTGGTCTGCGGCAGGCATGCCGACGCCGAGCCCGTCAGCACCGGTTCGCGGCAGGCCAGACCGAGTAGCTGCAGAGGGCTCCCCGGGTAACCCGGAAAAAGCCGCTCAACCTGCGAAGCCAGCATCCGAGGCAGCCAGGACTCCTTTCAGCCGGCCAAGCCAGCATCAGAGGCCGCCAAGGCAGCGTCCGGGCCTGCCAGGGCAGCGTCCGAGCCTGCCAAGGCAGCGTCCGAGCCTGCCAAGGCAGCGTCCGAGCCGGCCAAGCCAGCGTCCGAGCCTGCCAAGCCACCGTCTGAGCCCGCCAAGCTAGAATCCGAGCCCGCCAGCGGAACGCGGTTGCCGCAGCCCGCGGTAACCCGTCAGGACGATGCGGCAGGCGCCGCCGAGTCGCCGACGCCCGCTGACGAGGCAAAGACCAGGCGATCGCCTGAAACCGGACGTCAGCGATCTAAGCCGACCGTGCCTTCGGGCCGTCCCCCGGACGAAAGTCGAGATTCAGGCAAGACCTCTCAGCGGGGTTCCGCAGTGGCGGCTGGTTCGGCGAACAGCACCGACACTTCCGGCGCGAGCGCCCCAGCTTCGCCCGGCTCCTCAGCTGCCGGCGAGGCGACCGAGACAGCTGGCGCTAACGGCGGTGGCCCCGCTGATCCGCCACCATCGGCCGCAGAGCCCGCGCGTGACGGCAACGGCTCGGTTACTGCTGCCGCGAGTCCCGCAGCGCCAGGCGTTGCCGGGCCGGGTGGAGTTGGCGAGGTTCTCGTCGTGCCTGGAATCGCCAGATATCACAACGCGGATTGCATTCTGATCAGGTTCCTTGGCGACGATGACCTAGAGATCATGTCCCGGCAAGAGGCCGAAGCTGCTGACTGCGTGCCCTGCCGAGCGTGCAAGCCAGACAAGGTGCTCGCCGAGAGCTAACCGGGAGTCCCGGGAACCCGAGTCGGTCACGGATCTCATCGTCAGCCCTCTGGTCGCGGGCTCGGCTCACCTGATGACCGTTTTATGCAGATTTGCGGCTCCTCGCTCTCAGCCCGGCCAGGACGTGTTTAGCGGCACTTCCACAACGCCGCTAAAAGAACAACAGCGGTGCCAAAGTCACGCTAAAAACCGCAACCTACGTCCAAGATGTCAGTCCAAGTTTTGTGACTATAAGTCAGATATGCGCCGTATCCAGAAAGTCAGGCTCAGCTCCGGGCTCTCATGCCTGGTGCCATCGGGCGTTGAGTCGGCAGTCGGATCGGCTTCGGCGTCCGTTTCGTCATCCGCGACGGGTCTGACTTCAGTTGGACGCTCGCCATCTGCGGTCGGCTCGGCTCTGGCATCGGCCTGGCCAGTGCCCGCGTGGGCTGGTTGCCGCGGACCGAAGTCGGTTGCAAGCACCTCAGCACTGATCATCGCCTCGTGCTCAACTACAGCAGCAGCGAGTTCCGGGTCGGCAGTCGACCACCGCAGCGCAATTCGGTCACTGATATTCAGCCCGTCTGCCTTGCGCGCGTCCTGGACCAGCCGTACGAACTCGCGGGCCAGACCCTCCCTGCGCAATTCCGGCGTAATCGTGATCTCAAGCGCGACCGTCTCCCCGCTGTCGGTGGCAACTGCCCAGCCGGCCAGCGGAGTCTGCGTCACGACGACGTCATCCGGCCCGATGATGACGGGCTCGCCAGCCACCTCCAGTTGCGCCTGGGCTGCGAGACGGAGCTGGCTGGCCAGCACCGCAGGGTCGGCTGCCGCGATCGCGGCAGCCACCGCCGGAGTCGCGGATCCGAAACGCAGCCCGAGCGCGCGGAAATTGGCCTTCGCCGAATAGGTCACCAGATCGCCGCCGGACCCGTCGAGTGGCTCGAGCAGCCGGACGTTGAGCTCCTCGGCAACCTGAGCCTTGAGGTCGCCGTCCAGGTCCGCGAAACCGGGCGCAGCTATCAGGGCGCGGCCGAGCGGCTGGCGAACCTTCACCACTGCGCTCGCCCTGGCCGATCTGCCAAGCTCGACCAGGCGTCTGGCCAGCGCCATCTGCCTGGCCAGCTGTTCATCAATGACTGACTCGTCGACAGTCGGCCACCCGGCCAGGTGCACCGAGGCCGGTGCGTTGTCGTCGCGCAATGCTTGCCACACGTAATCAGTGATGAACGGTGTGATCGGCGCCATCAGCCGGGTGACCGTATCCAGCGCGGACGCGAGCGTGGCAAAAGCTGCCGCGCCGTCCTGGCTGGCCGGGCCAGCCCAAAACCGGCGCCTGGACCTGCGCACATACCAGTTGGACACGTCATCTATGAAGCCGCTGATCCGCCGCCCGGCGTTCGCCGTGTCGTAGGCCTCAAGCGATGCTGTCACGTCGCGGACGACCGCGTTCAGCTCGCTCAGCAGCCACCGGTCCAGTACCGGCCGCCTGACGACAGGAGGCGCGGCGGCGTCGGGTGTGAAAGCGGCACCCGTCCCGGTGCCGCTGTAAAGCAGCAGGAAGGAGGCAGTGTTCCAGTAGGTGAGCAGGGTCTTCCGGACGATCTCGTCCAGCACGCCGGAACTGATCTTCCTGGTCGCCCACGGCGAGCCGGAGACGGCGAAGAACCAGCGCACCGCGTCCGCTCCGTGCGCCTCCAGCAGCTGCATGGGCTCCAGGACGTTACCCAGATGCTTGCTCATCTTCCGGCCCTGGGAGTCCACGAGCAGGCCCATGCAGGCAACGTTCTGGTACGCCGACAGGCCGAAGACCAGCGTCCCTACCGCCATCAGCGAATAGAACCAGCCGCGGGTCTGGTCGATCGCCTCGCAGATGAACTGCGCCGGATAGCTGCGCTCGAACTCATCGTTGTTCCGCAGCGGAGCGCCGAACTGGGCGAATGGCATCGCGCCGGAGTCGTACCAGACATCGATGACCTCTGGCACCCGGCGCGCGGAGTCCCCGCAGTCCGGACAGGCGATCACCACCTCATCGACGAACGGCCGGTGCGGATCGATTCCGGTCACATCCCGGCCGGCCAGTTTCGACAACTCGGCCAGCGAGCCGACGCAAGTCGCATGCTCGGAGGGGCACAGCCAGATCGGCAACGGTGTGCCCCAGTACCGGGTCCGCGAGAGCGCCCAGTCGACGTTGTTCCGGAGCCAGTCGCCATACCGGCCGTGCTTGATAGTTGGCGGCTGCCAGTTCGTTGCCTCGTTCTGAGCCAGTAGCCCGGCGGCGATCCTCGTGGTGGCGATGAACCAGGAGGGCAGCGCGTAGTACAGCAGCGGCGTCCCGCACCGCCAGCAGTGCGGGTAACTGTGCTCGTGCACGTGCGAGCTGAACAGCAGGCCCCGATCGGCCAGGTTGGCTATCAGTGGCTCGTCGGCAGCCTTAAAGAACATCCCGCCTACTAGCGGTATGTGCTCCTCGAAGCGGCCGTCCGGCAGGACCGGGTTAACCACGGGCAGCCGGTGGGCCTTGCCCGCGACCATGTCGTCTGCCCCGAACGCGGGCGCCAGGTGAACCAGCCCGGTTCCGTCCACGGTCGTAACGAAGGTCCCGGTGACAACCCGGTGTGCGTCCGGCACCTCGATGAGGCGAAACGGCGGTTCGTACGTGGCACCGGCCAGCTGCGCGCCGGTCAGCCGCTCGGTGACGTGCCAGCCCTCGCCCAGCACTCTGGCGAACAGCGCGTCGGCAACCACGACGCGGTCGCCGACGCCGGACCGGCGGGCGATGGCGTAGAGCTCATCCGGATGGACCGCCACTGCCGTGTTCGACACCAGCGTCCACGGTGTCGTGGTCCAGACCAGGAGGTCGGCTCCGGTGAGCTGCGGAGGCGCCCCGGGAGGCAGCGTGCGCAGCGGGAACCTGACGATGACCGATGGGTCGGCCACCTGCCGGTAGACGTCCGGCTGGCCCATTTCATGATCTGACAGCGGCGTGCCACAACGCGGACAGTACGGGCTAATCCGGAAATCTCGGACCAGCAGTCCCTTCGCGAATATCTGCTGGAGTGACCACCAGACTGACTCGATGTAGCTGGCATCCATGGTCCGGTACGCCTTGGACAGGTCGATCCAGTACCCCATCCGCTCAGTCAGGTCAGCGAACGCGTCCACATGACGCAGCACGGACTCACGGCACCGGGCATTAAAGGCAGCTATCCCATACACCTCAATGTCCTGCTTTGTGTTGAGTCCTAGTTCCTTCTCGACGGCAACCTCAACCGGCAGCCCGTGACAGTCCCAGCCGGCCCGCCTGGGCACGTGATAACCCTGCATCGTCCGGAACCGGGGAAAGGCGTCCTTGAGCACCCGCGCCTCAATGTGATGGACGCCCGGCATGCCGTTCGCTGTAGGCGGACCCTCATAGAAGTTCCACCGCGGGGCGCCTGCAGTCTGCTCGAGCGACCGCTCGAAGACCCGGTCTTCCCGCCACTGCCGCAGCACCTCGTGCTCCAACGCCGGCAGGTCGGGGCTGGCGGGAAGTGCCCTGGTCGCAGGCGGTGTCCGGAGGCTGGAAAGCGGCGCGGAGATCGCGGAGATCGCGGAAAACTGGCGCGGCATGGTGGCCATCACAATAGCCGATCTCGGCTGGGGCAGGCTGGCGGCCGCCCGGCCTGCAGCCACCGGACCGGCTGAACGAGCCGCAAATTGAACGGTTGGCGGAGTGTCGCCACCGGGTATGTTTGCGGATTGCGCCAGTCACCACTTATCCTCCGGTGACTGTTCGTATTCATGGTCCATGCCCAGTGCCCTGAGGGAGGCGGAAATGACCGCTACCGCGCATTCCAGCGCTGCCACTCTTCCGGTACGCCCTGGCGAACGGCGCTGGACTGAGGCCGAAGTCGCGGACGTGCGAGGCCGGCTTACGGCCGAGGCGGACGCGCTTCGCGCCGACATCGAACGAGCCGAGTCCGACATCGCGAGCAGGCTCAGCGATGCTGTCGGAGACGCCGGCGACGATCAGGCCGACGTAGGCGCAAAGACGTTCGAGCGCGAGCACGAACTTGCCCTCACCCACAATGCGCGCGAGTTGCTGACACAGAACGACAAAGCGATCGCGAGGATCGAGGCGGGTACCTACGGTACGTGCGAATCCTGCGGCGAGGCGATCGGCAAGGCAAGGCTCCAGGCGTTCCCGCGGGCGATCCTCTGCGTGACATGCAAGCAGCGCGAGGAACGCCGCTGAGCGGGCCGGCGGCAGCAGGCCCTACTGCTGGAGCTGGCGACGGCGGCAGCCAGCCAGGCGAGCAGCTCACTAAGCCTGGCGGGCCGGCCGCGCCGACCGGACTCGAGGTCGGCAAGCCGCGACGCCGGGTTCCGACGCTGCTGATCGTCGCGGTGCTCGTGCTCGGCCTCGACATTGCCAGCAAGATAACCGTCGTCGCAACGTTGTCGAACCGTGCTCCGATCCGCTTGCTTGGCGGGTTCCTGACGCTGCGGGTGTCTCGCAATCCGGGCGCGGCGTTCAGTCTCGGTACCTCGATGACGCTGGTCTTCTCGGCCATCGCGATCTCCGTCATCGTGGTGATCCTGCGCACGTCACGGCGCATCCGCAGCTTGCCGTGGGCGATCACGCTGGGCCTGTTGCTCGGCGGGGCAACGGGTAACCTGGCCGACCGGATCTTCCGCTATCCGGGGGTTTTCCGCGGCTACGTGGTGGACTGGATCCAGGTGCCGCACTGGCCAGTATTCAATCTCGCCGATTCGGCGATTGTCTGCGGCGGCATCCTGGCGGTCCTGTTGTCAGTTCGCGGCGTCCGGCTGGACGGTCAGCGCGAGCAGAAATGACCTCGCCTGGTGCCCGTCGCGTACCGGTGCCCGATGGGCTGGACGGAGAGCGCCTGGATTCGGCCCTGGCCAGGATGTTCGGCCTGTCCCGGGCCCAGGCTGCCGATTTGATTGGGAACGGGGACGTCCTCGTAGACGGCCGTCCGGCAGCTAAGTCCGACCGGGTGCCGGCCGGGCAGTGGCTTGACGTGACGCTGCCTCCGCCGCCCGTGCCGCTGTCGGTCAGTCCCCAGCCGGTGCCCGGGCTCACGGTGCTTTACGAGGACGCCGACATCATCGTCGTGGACAAGCCCGTCGGCGTGGCAGCACATCCCACACCCGGCTGGACCGGGCCGACGGTGCTGCAGGGGCTGCTGGCGGCTGGCCACACGCTGGCCACCAGCGGCGCTGCCGAGCGCCAGGGCATCGTGCACCGGCTCGACGCCGGAACGACGGGTGTCATGGTGGTGGCCAAGAGCGAATCTGCCTACAGCGCGCTGAAGCAGGCGTTCCGGGATCGCACCGTGGACAAGCGTTATCACGCGCTGGTTCAGGGACATCCAGATCCGCTGCGCGGCACCATTGACGCGCCGATTGCCCGTCATCCGGCTGGCGACGGCCGGTTCGCCGTCGTCTCCGACGGCAGGCCCTCAGTGACCCATTACGACACGCTGGAGGCGTTCCGGGCGGCGAGCCTCATCGAGGTCCGGTTGGAAACAGGCCGGACGCACCAGATTCGGGTGCACATGGCTGCGGTCAGGCACCCATGTGTCGGTGACCGGCTCTACGGCGCCGACCCGGTGCTCGCGGCCAGGCTCGGCCTGAGCAGGCAATGGCTGCACGCAGTGAAACTCAGCTTCGCGCATCCGGCCGATGGCCGCGTGGTCGAGTTCATCAGCCCTTACCCAGCCGATCTTCAGGGCGCCCTGGACAGGCTTCAGGCCGAGGCCTGACGGCCGCGGCTTGAAGCCTGTATTCCGTATCTGTCACCACGGGCTTCAGGCCGAGACCTGACGGCTGCGGGCCGGGGCCTGACGGCCCCGGCCCGTAGCAGGTTGCTTGCCTAGCTACTTCTTGAAGTGGTGCTTGTAGTACCCGTAGCTGATCGGCTCGCCGGTGGTCGGGTCGAGGTAGAGCGGCTTCATGTGCGGGTGCGCATCGAAGTCGAACATGGACACCAGAGTCCCGGCCGCGGTGTCTGCCGCGCCGTTGCCCAGGGCCGGCAGGCCCCAGTTGTACTCGATGAACTTCGGCACCGAGCTCAGGTCGGTCAGGGAGTGGTCGACGAAGTTCGTCCGTGACCACGGCGAGATAACCAGCAACGGCTGGCGATCTCCGAGGCCGCACTTGCCCTGCTCGGGCTGGTTGGCCGAGTTCTGCGGCACCTGGCTGGCCATGCTCCCGCACATGCCGGTTCCGGTCAGTGCGTCCAGCGAGGTCTGGGACTGGCTGAGGACGGTTCCCAGCTGATGGTCGTACCAACCGTCGGAGTCGTCCCAGGCGATGACGATCGCCGTCGACTTCCAAGTCCGAAGCGACTGCAGGTGGTTGATGGTGTCGACGAGCCAGGTCTGCTCGTCTAGCGGGTCAGAGTAACCAGCGTGGCCGTCCTGGTACTTCGGCGCCTTCAGGTAGGAGACCGCCGGCAGGTTTCCCGAGTCGGCAGCGGCCCAGAAGTTGGCGATGTCGTACTGGTGGTTGGCCTGGTCGGTCTTGCCGATCATGCCGATTGACGTCGGCGGCAGGTGCATGGGGTTGGCGGTCGATGCGTAGTACTCGAATGGCTCGTGGTGCGGGCTGTACGCGGTTACGGTGGCGCCGCCCACGTTGACATTTGTCTGCGAGCAGATCTGCGCGGTGGTCGGTGGCGTGCCGTGACCCGGAACGTACCCGTTGTCGAAGCCGCCCTGGAACCAGCCCCAGGTGGTGTTGGCGGCGGTCAGCTCGTCGCCGATGTTGTTGCCGCCCATCGTGATGGTGCCGGCCGCGGTGCCGCCGTCACCGCCGTCCGAGCCTGGCAGGTACGAGCAGATGTCGTAAGTCGGATCGGCATCGCTGTAGGTGGTTCCCGGGCCGGCCGGCTGGGCCGGGCCGGCGGTGATGTTGGAGTCCCCGGGGGTCGTGGTGTTCAGCCCCGGCGGGTTCGGGCAGGCACTGTCGTTGATGGTCGCCGACGTCGGGCCGCAGATGGCGCCGTAGGTCTGCGCGGCGGTCACGTTGAGCGCGCCGGGAGTCGACGGGCCGTAAGTCGTGCTGTAGCTGTTGTCGCTCATCGCGAAGCGCTGCGCGTAGTTCCATAGCCCGGTGACCGTGTTGCCGTCGTAGTAGGCCATGACGGCCTTGTTCGATCCTGTGCCCGGCGGTGGCGTCTCCGGCGTGCCCGGCGGGAAGTCGAACCCGGCCAGGCACTGCGTCAGGTCCAGGTTGCCGCCGGTGTTTGCCGGGTAGAGGTCCTCGGCGCCGTGGTCGGCGGCGAGCTGCTCGGCCGTGTAACCGTGGTCCTGGTCGCAGGTCAGTGGCTGAGTAGGGCCAAGCCGGACAGGATTGGCGTTCGCCCCATTGGGATTGTTGGTCAGCAGGGGCCCGGTCGGCTGGCCGGACGAGGTGACGTCGCTGTACAGGCCGTTGATCGTTGGCGTGTCTGGCTTTGCCTTGAACTTGTTCTCGCCAGGCAGATTCTGCGCATACGGGTACGTGCCGAAGTAGTGGTCGAACGAAATGTTCTCGTCGAAAATGACGACGAGGTGCTTGATCGGCGTCGCGGTCGAGCCGCCGTGGTCATGATCGTGTCCCTTGCTGGGAGCGCTGCCTGCGAATGCGGCTGTCGCCCCAAACGCCACAAGGGCGATCGTGGCAACGGCGGCAGTGATCGCATACGCCCGGGTTGGTCGTCGCATCCGTGCTTCCTTTCGGTCGCAGTCCGGCCTGCCCCGCCTGCTGTCGGATTGCGGGTCCCCACGGGCAGGTCGCGCGCTTGATCGTAAAACGGCCGAAGGGGCAAACTCTTAGGAACCGGAAGCCATTCCGACAATTGTTGGCGACCGCAAGGTGAATTGGCGGTGTATTGAGCGGAGGTGCATGCTCAGAGCGCTCTCCCAGCAGCCATCGGCGGCGCGGAAGGATGGCGCAGCAGTGCCGTAGGCACGGTGCGGCCCGCTGGGTGGCCAGGCTCCGCGCCCAGGCAGGCGAAGGCAGCGGCTCGGCCGAGAGCGTGTCGCGGGACGTGACTGTCGGCGGGCGGCGATAGTGTCAGCAGACACCCATGTGATGTGCCCCCTGCCACGCGGGACGGCTGGTTAGCGCGGCCGCCAGCGCAGGCTCGTGGCAGCATGCCTGAAGGAGGCGGACTTCATGGCGGCAGGCCAGGCAGGCGGCGGATCCAGGGGCTCTTTCGTGCATTTGCACGTCCACACCGAATACTCAATGCTGGACGGCGCCGCGCGGCTGACGGAGATGTTCGCTGAGTGCGAGCGCACCGGGATGCCTGCCGTGGCGATCACCGACCACGGCAATCTCTACGGCGCTTACGACTTCTGGTCGAAGGCCCGGGCCGCGGGCATCAAGCCGATCATCGGCATCGAGGCGTACGTCGCCCCCGAGCACCGGGGGCTTAAGCAGCCCGTCCGGTGGGGGACGCCCGCCCAGAAGGACGATGACGTCTCCGGCGGCGGCGCGTATACGCACATGACGCTGCTGGCCGAGAGCACCGAGGGCATGCACAACCTGTTCAAGCTGGCCTCACTGGCCTCGCTGGAGGGCTACTTCCGCAAGCCCCGGATGGACCGCGAGCTGCTGTCCCGGTATGCCAAGGGAATAATTGCGACCACCGGTTGCGCGGGCGGCGAGATCCCGACCAGGATCCGGCTCGGGCAGTACGAGCAGGCCCTGGCGGCGGCCGCTGAGTTCCGCGACATCTTCGGTCCGGACAACTTCTATGCCGAGCTCATGCACCACGAGATTGACGTTGAGCGCCGTTATGCCGACGGACTGCGCCGGATCTCGACGCAGCTGAGCCTGCCGTACCTGGTGACCAACGACTCGCACTACACCCGCGAACCTGATGCCACCGCGCACGAGGTCCTGCTCTGTGTGCAGACCGGTACAAACATGGCCGACCCGAAGCGGCTCCGGTTCGAAGGCACGAGCTATTACCTCAAAAGCCCGCAGGAGATGCGAGCGCTGCGCGCAGACGAGGACTGGCAGTCGGGCTGCGATAACACCCTGCTGATTGCGGAGCGGGCCGAGGCGGCGTTCACCAAGAGCAACCTCATGCCCGTGTTCCCGTTGCCTGACGGTGAGACCGAGGGCAGCTGGATGCGCGCGGAAGTCTGGCGTGGCATGGACTGGCGCTACCCGGACGGGTTTGACGACCAG
Organism: uncultured Actinomycetota bacterium; assembly: GCA_963787665.1. Classification (GTDB taxonomy): domain Bacteria; phylum Actinomycetota; class Actinomycetes; order Streptosporangiales; family Streptosporangiaceae; genus JAJYUU01. Next base: position 958,832 of record CAWBDZ010000007.1, on the reverse strand, counting down.
CGTCGGCAGCAGGCCGAGTACGAGATGGGCGTCATCGAGACGATGGGGTTCTGCTCGTACTTCCTGGTGGTCGCCGACTTCATCATGTGGGCGAAGCGCAACGGGATCAGGGTCGGTCCCGGCCGCGGCTCGGGCGCCGGGTCGATCGTCTCCTATTCGCTGGGAATCACCGACCTCGAGCCGATCAGCTACGGCCTTGTCTTCGAGCGGTTCCTCAATCCCGAGCGGGTCTCGATGCCGGATTTCGACATCGACTTCGACGAGCGCCGGCGAGGTGACGTGATCCGGTACGTCACCGAGAAGTACGGTGACGACCGGGTTGCCCAGATCATCACATACGGCACGATCAAGGCCAAGGCTGCGGTCAAGGACTCAGCTCGGGTGCTCGGCTTCCCCTACGCGCTCGGTGACCGGATCACGAAGGCGTTCCCGCCCGCGGTGATGGGCAAGGACATCCCGCTGGCGGGAATCTTCGATACCGATTACCCGCGGTACGGCGAGGCAGGGGAGCTGCGCGCGCTCTATGAGGCGGAGGCCGAAGTACGGCAGGTGATTGACACCGCGCGGGGACTGGAGGGCCTGATCCGCCAGCCCGGCGTGCACGCGGCCGGCGTGATCATGAGTTCAGAGCCGCTGCTCGAGCACATCCCGATCTGGCGGCGCGAGGCCGACGGGGCCATCATCACCCAGTTCGACTACCCGGCCTGCGAGGACATCGGCCTGCTGAAGATGGACTTCCTCGGCCTGCGCAACCTGACCGTGCTGGAGGACGCGGTCGCCGGGATCAAGGCCAACCGGGGGATGGAAGTTGACCTCGACAATCTGCCGCTCGATGACAAGGCGACCTATGAGCTACTCGCCCGCGGCGACACCCTAGGGGTCTTCCAGCTCGACGGTGGTCCGATGCGAGCCTTGCTGCGGGCAATGCGGGCGGACAAGTTCGGCGACATCTCAGCTGTGATCGCGCTCTACCGGCCGGGCCCGATGGCCAGCGCCCCGGTCTATGCCGATCGCAAGACCGGCCGGGCACCCGTCACGCCGATCCACCCGGAGCTCGCCGAGCCGCTTAACGACATTCTCGGGGAGAGTTACGGCCTGCTGGTGTACCAGGAGGACGTGATGTTCGCCGCTCAGCGGCTGGCCGGATACTCGGCTGGCAGCGCTGACCTGCTGCGCAGGGCCATGGGCAAGAAGAAGAAGGAGATCCTGGACAAGGAGTATGAGCCGTTCGCGGCTGGCATGAAGGCGAACGGGTACTCCGACGGTGCGATCAAGACCATCTGGGACGTAATGGTCCCGTTTTCCGGCTATGCCTTCAACAAGGCTCACGCCGCTGGGTACGCGCTGATCTCGTACTGGACCGCCTACCTCAAGGCAAACTTCCCGGCCGAGTACATGGCCGGCTTGCTGACCTCAGTGGCAGGCGATAAGGACAAGTCAGCCCTGTACCTGAACGAATGCCGGCGGATGGGCATCAAGGTGCTGCCGCCGGACGTGAACGCCTCAACGGCGATGTTCACCCCCGTTGGCAGCGACATAAGGTTCGGCATGGCAGCGGTGCGCAACGTGGGCACCGCGGTGGTGGAATCCATCGTCGCGGCCAGGACGGCCAAGGGCGCGTTCACGAGCTTCTCTGACTTCCTACGCAAGGTTCCGGTCAACGTGTGCAACAAGCGGGTGATCGAGTCGCTGGTAAAGGCCGGCGCATTTGACTCGTTCGGGCATCCGCGGCGTGGCTTGCTCCTTATCCATGAGCAAGCCGTTGACGCGATCATCGACGTCAAGCGCAACGAGGCCATCGGCCAGGACTCGCTGTTCGGCGATGACACCCAGGTGGACGTGACCTTTGACGTGCCGATTCCGGAGGGGGAGTGGGAGAAGGCGACGCTGCTTGGTTTCGAACGGGAAATGCTGGGGCTGTATGTGTCTGATCACCCGCTGCTCGGTGTCGAGCACGTCCTGGCAGCGGCAACCGACTGCTCTCTCGCGCAGTTGGTCGGGTCCGCCGAGGACGAGCCGGAGCGGGCGGTGCGCGGGGACCGTGGTGACGCCCAGGTCGTGACCGTCGGCGGGATCCTGTCCGGAGTGCAGCGCAAGATCACCAGGCAAGGGAGCACCTGGGCCACCGCCGTACTGGAGGACCTCGAGGGCGCCATCGAGGTGCTGTTTTTCCCGGCCACTTACGCGCAGTACATGAGCCAGGTGATCGACGACGCGATCGTTGTCGTTCGCGGACGGCTGGACAGGCGCGAGGACGTACCGAAGCTCGTGGCCATGGAGGTGAGCACCCCGGACGTAACTGCCGGCCAGACGGGCCCTTTCGTCGTGTCGATGGTGGAGGGCAGGTGCGTCCCGCCGGTGGTGGAGCGCCTGAAAGAGGTGCTGCGCACCCATCCTGGCCCTACTGAGGTGAATCTGCGGCTGCTCAGCGGGAACCGCGTCAAGGTGCTCCGGCTGGACGACAAACTGAGGGTTAAGCCTTCTCCGTCCCTGCTTGCCGACCTCAAGCAACTGCTCGGCCCCGGCTGCGTCGGATAGTTTCTGCAGGCCAGCCACAGGGGCAGCCCGCGTTGTTAGGTAAGATCTTGCCCTGAGGTGAGCCGGGAAGCCTGGTCGGCATGCGGACCAGCGTTGGAGGCTCGCCATGTACCGCGACAACAGGCACCGGGGGCTGGGGCCAGTGATCCGCAGACTGCTACGCGGGTCAGAATGGCGCCGCGAGGTGCTGCGCACGAATCTCTGGCTGGTTCCGGCCATCGAGGTCGTGGCTGCGGTGATCTTGTTTGCCTGCACCTATGCCCTCGACCGGGCAGCCTACGATGGCGTGTTCAAGGTACCTGGGTGGGCGATCAGCGGATCCCCGGACGTTGCCAGGACCGTGCTGACCGCCATCGCGGCTGCCATCATCACGGTGGTCGGCGTGGTGTTCTCGATCGTGATCGTCGCGCTGACATTGACCTCTACCCAATTTGGCCCGCGGATGCTGCGCAACTTCATCCGCGACCGAGGTACCCAGCTCACTCTGGGCACCTTCGTGGCCACCTTCGTCTACGCCGTGCTGACGCTCGGCTCGGTGGGTCAGATCGGGAACGGGAAGTTCGTACCGCACATTAGCGTCACAGTGACGCTCGCGCTCATGGTGGCCGATCTGGCCGTGCTTATCTACTTCCTGCATCACATCGCGATCCAGATTCAGCTACCGCAGGTCATCGCAGATATCGCCGCCGATTTGCAGAATGCCATCGAGCTGCAGGCCGGCGACCAATCGGCAGGCGCGGACGCCCAGCTCGCCGGCCTGCTGATCGCGAATATGGACGGCGAAGGGGGATCGGTAGCATCACCGCGGAGCGGCTACCTGCAATACATCGAGCACCAGACCCTGATCACGATCGCCACTGATTTCGATGCGGTGATCCACGTGCGGTACCGTCCCGGGCATTTCCTGGTACAGGGGCATCCATACGCCACGGTCTGGCCTGCCGAGGCGGCCGAACTGGTCGCGAAGGAACTGGCCAGCGCTCACGTAACCGGGCCATATCGCACCCTGGCCCAGGACGTCTCGTTCGGCGTGGACCAGCTTGTGGAGATCGGCATCCGTGCGTTGTCCCCGGCTGTCAACGACACCTTCACGGCGCTCACCTGTATCGACTGGATCGGCGACAGCCTGCGCAAGGTGACGGGGCGCTGGCAACCCACCCGGGTCTACCGGGATTCGGCCGGTGTTGTGCGGGTTATTGCTACTGAGACCACCTGGGAACGGCTGGTCCGGAGGGCGTTTGAGAAGGTCCGGCAGGCCGGGCAAGGCATGCCGGCGGTGATGATCAGGCAGCTCGATGCGCTGGCCAAAATAATGGAGCGGACGACTACCGACGCCGAACGCCAGGTACTTCTCGAGCAGGCAGCCATGATCGAACGGCTCAGCGCTGGCACCGTTGACGAGCCGTCTGACCGGGCCGATGTCAGCCGCGCATACCAGGAGGTGCTAGCGGCGCGGGCCGCTGTGGCCGGAGATCCTGCCCTGGCCGGACCTGGCCCTGACGTCGGCTAGCAAACGCAGTCGCCCACGACCCGCGGCGGTATATCGGCGGCAGGGACGTCGCGATGACATCGGCACCGGAACCCGGTCAGGCGTCGCGGCGGTCGAGCAAATACGCGGCGGCAGCGACGAGCAGCACTGTCCAGATGCAGAAGACCCCGAATCCCTGCCAGGGGCTCAGCAGGTCGCTCGATGTCTGCTGGGCATGTGAGATCAGTGAGCCGGCTTGCTCAGGCAGGTAGGCGTTGACGTGTGCGCCCCAGTTGCTGGGTAGCAGGCCTGCCAGGATCGGCAGTACGAGTATCACGCCGATGACCGTGCTGATCGCCCCCGCGGTGTGCCGGATCAGCGCGCCGATCGCGAGCGCGAAGATGCCCAGCACAGTCAGGTACAGTCCCGTCCCGATCGTGGCGCGCAGTACTCCTGGATCGCTGAGGGACACCTGAACATGGCTGTGCAGCAGCGTCGAGCCGGCGAAGAAGGAGCAGAAGACGACGATCTCGGAGAGAACCAGCATCAGCCCGCCGAATACGACGATCTTCGCGGCCAGCATCGGGAAACGCTTGGGCACGGCCAGCAGCGAGGCCCGGATGACTCCGGTTGAGTACTCGGTCGAGATGATAAGCACGCCAAGAACGCAGATCGTCAGCTGGCCAAGGCCGATGCCAGCACCGAAGATGAACCCGACCGGGTCGGCAAGAACTCTCGCGTCACGGTCGGCCGCCCGGGCTCCGGTCGTCCAGTTTGATGCTGTCAGCCAGCTGAAAAGCGCGGTGAGCCCGATTGTGATGATCACGAAGATGATCAGGGTCCAGGCCGTGGAGCGGACCGAGCGGATCTTGGTCCATTCGGCCAGCAGCAGATGGCCGAATCCGGGCCGCGCTGTCCCGGCAGTCAGTGGCTGGACCTGGCTGGCGGTGGTACCTGATGCGCTCATCGGCCCCTCCCATCGATGGCGGGCGCTGGCTCAGCCTGCGGCTGATGGCCGAATTCGACGCTGTCGGAAGTGAGCTCGAGGAACGCATCCTCAAGGGTGCCCAGCAGTGGCGTCAGCTCGTGCAGGACGACGGCTCCTGACGCAGCCAACTCGCCGATGCGAGGCGCTGGCATGCCGGTCACCGTGAGGGTGACCGGCGTCGTCGCCGGCGCCGGAGCCTCCGCGCTTCCGGCGGGCATCGGCACGCCTCCGGCGTCCGGCAGCCCTCGAGCCGTGCCGCCGCCTGCGGAGCCATTGACCGAACTGGTCTGAGTCACCACCCTGCCGCCCTCGGCGGTGATGAGGTCAGTGAGCTTGCCGGGATCGGGCGTCGTCACCCGGACTGACTGGCCGGTCGCGCGGGCGATGAGATCCTCTGTCTCCGCATCCGCGATGAGCCGGCCGCGCCCGATGACGATCAGGTGATCAGCGGTGACGGCCATCTCATTCATGAGATGACTGGAGACGAGTACCGTCTTGCCCTGACTGGCCAGGTGCTTCATCAGGTTCCTGATCCAGAGCACGCCCTCGGGGTCCAGGCCGTTGACCGGTTCGTCGAGCAGCAGCACCTCAGGATCGCCAAGCAGCGCGGCAGCGACGCCTAGGCGCTGGCTCATGCCCAGCGAGAAGCTGCCAGCTCGCTTCCGCGCGACGTCGCTCAGCCCGACCAACGCAAGCATTTCGTCCACCCGGCCGACTGGCAGGCCCTGGGTCTGGGCGAGGAACAGCAGATGGTTACGCGCGCTGCGGCCGCCGTGCACCGATTTGGCCTCCAGCAGCGCGCCTACGGTGCGCAGTGGCGTGGGCAGATCGGCGTACGGTCGGCCGTCGATCGTCGCGGAGCCGCCGTCCGGCCGGTCAAGCCCCAGGATCAGCCGCATGGTGGTCGACTTTCCAGCGCCATTCGGGCCGAGGAAGCCAGTCACCCGGCCGGGCGCCACGGTGAAGGACAGGTGATCGACCGCTACCTTGCCCCCGAAAGTCTTCGTCAGGTCCCTGGCTTCGATCATCGGTTTCCTCATCCGGCGAAGCTGACAGTTGAGTCCTATCGCGACGTCAAGCTATCAGAGCCTACCGGGCTAAGCGCGACCTCGTTACCTTCCGAATCGCGATCCCAGCGCCCCCGGAGCAACCGGTAAAGATCACGAAATGCGCCCGGTCGGTACCAGGCCAGCCCACGGCGGCCAGTACGCTGCTACGAGCTATGACCGATAACAGCATGCAGCCGCCCGCCGACGGTCCGGCATGGCCGCTGGCTACCGCGGCGCCGCCTCCGCCGCGCGGTCGCGCGCTGCTCTCTGTTGTCGTGATCATCGTCGGCAGCGCCCTGCTCGGGCTGGCCGCCGGCGTTATCTGGTCGGCCGCCGCGCCGCGAGTGGTTTACCAGGTATACACGCTCAAGCCGCCGACGGCGTACGCGGTCAACCCGGAAACGAGCGCGTTTATTGCCGCAGACGGGTGGTACTGCTTCATCGCCCTGGCCGCGGGCGCTGTCATCGGCCTGCTGAGCTACCTGTTTGCTGTCCGGCGCTACGGGCCGGCGCCTATGGCAGCGGCGGTCGCGGGCTCGACGGGGGCGGCGTTCCTGTCCGAATGGGTCGGCCATCGGCTCTCCGGTGGGCCGAATTTCGATCATGTGCTGGCGTCGAGCAAACTCGGCGAACTGCTGCACGCGCCGATTTCGCTGGGCTCACACGGTGCCCTGGCTTTCTGGCCGCTCGCAGCAGCGGCCGTGGCGGGCGGGCTGGAACTCATCAGCGTCCTACGGGTCCGGCACCGGGCTGCCTATCGCCGCCTGCCGATGCCCGGGCTGGATAACTATGGCAGGCCGTCCACGCCAGGCGAGTCGGGCTCGGGCGGATGGCCTCAGCCGCCGGGATAGCCGCCGACGATCAGGGCAACTATCCGCTAGCGTTCATGGCCGCGCCGACTATCCCCGCATCGTTGTGCAGCCCCGCCGGGACCAGTCGGGCGCGCAGGCCGGCCAGAAGTGGCATGAACTTGTCGGCCTTCCGGCTGACCCCGCCGCCTATGATGATCAAGCTGGGGGCCAGCAAAGCCTCCATCTCCGCCAGGTACTCATCTAGCCGAGCAGCCCACTTTTCCCAGCTCAGGTCTTGCTCTTCGCGGACGAAGTCCGAAGCGCGCTTCTCCGCATCCTTGCCCCGGATCTGGATGTGCCCGAACTCGGTGTTGGGCACCAGGATGCCGCCGATGAAGAGCGCACTGCCGATTCCGGTGCCGAGCGTCAGAAGCAGAACCGTGCCTTGCTCGTCCTTTCCGGCGCCGAACCGCACTTCGGCAACACCGGCGGCGTCCGCGTCGTTCAGCAACGCGACGGACAGGCCGGTCTCCTTGGCAAATTTCGCCGCGCCGTCGACTCCGATCCAGGACGGGTCGACGTTCGCCGCCGTCTGGATGACGCCATCGACTACGACGCCGGGGAAAGTGATGCCAGCCGGGCCGGTCCAGTTGAACTCCTTGACCAGCTGCGTCACGACCGCGGTTACCGCGTCCGGGGTGGCAGGCTGCGGTGTGGCCAGCTTGACGCGCTCCGCCATGAACTGGCCAGAGCCAGTGTCGACGGGAGCCGCCTTCACGCCACTGCCGCCGATATCGATGCCGAGCACGTGAGCCATCGGGCGTGCCTCCGTCTGTCCGCGGGCGGTTCAGGAGGTCAGGCGCCGCCAGCCCGCGCAGGCTGCCACAAGCGGACCGGACCTCGACCCAAGCGTACGGCCGGACGGCGTTCGCCCGTTAGCAGCGGAATGGCAACGGCGTATTGGCTGGCGACGTCATCAGGTGGACATCCGCTCGCCGCGGATGGTACCGAAGTCGACAGAACCGAACGCCCCTGCGGTCGGCTCGAGGTCGTCGGTGGTTTGATCGGCTACAGCTGGAACGTCATCGGCCGCTTGAGCATCGTCGCCGGCTGGCTGGGCGTCGTCTCCGGCTGGCTGGGCGTCGTCACCGGCTGGCTGACGGTCCTCGCCGACTTTCTCCGATTGGCGCGCCGGCCGAGCTAGGCGCCCCGGGCGCTGCCGGTGCACATAGTCGGCGCGGATCAGCTCCCGCACGTCAGAGCTTGTCCGAGCACAGAGCAGATCGTCAGAACCACGGAATCGGGCCGACCAAACCTCACCGTCGAAGCCGATCACGTACGCCTCGTCCCAGTGCATCTGCAGGTCCGCCAGCGCGGACGCCTGGTTCCTGTCCACAACCGCCTCCATGGCCTCGCCCTGACCTGGACGGTCGGCTCCGTCCTGCGTTCGGCCGCCAGGGCTGGTTGAGCTACATCATAGCGCGGTATAGAGCGGTCTGCAGCAGCATGACGCGTCCTGACTCTTTGCGCAGTTCACAGGCGTTCTAGGGTGATCTTCGTGGTCAAGGTGCCTAAGTTCGACGCCAACGCACTGGGGCCGGTCTATGTCTACATCGGCGTGGCTGACCACATCGCTGCCAGGATCCAGGCAGGCGAGCTGACCTCAGGTGCCCGGCTGCCCGCCGAACGCGACCTGGCCGCCGACTACCAGGTGGCAGTCGGCACCGCGAGGCGCGCCGTAGAGGAGCTCCGCGAGCGCGGCCTAGTGGTGACGCTTCCGGCTAAAGGGACGTTCGTCGCCTAAGTCACCTGGCCACTACCCGACTTGCTCGTTATACAAATCGGGTATAACGACCTCAGTCCAGAGCTGATTTCCGACTCCCCACGGCTGCGACGGCATTCGGCGTACCTTATATCCCATTTGTGGTCGACGCGGGCGTGGAGAGTCGGGGATGGGGTCGGAAAGCCACCGCCGCCGCGGAACCTCTCCACGTAGTTCACCACGCTGCCTGTGGCCTGGCGGTTTGTATCACCGGTCGCAGGTCGTGCCTGGTGTCATGCTGGTAACCGGCCCGGGTGGTCGCGGTATGACGTGCGACCCGGCGATCGCGGAGGAGACGTTCGCATGATCACACCGCCTGCCGGGCAGCTGCCGGCGGAAGTCGCCCGGCACATCACCGTCGCCTGTCTCGATATGGCCGGGACCACCGTGGCCGATGACGGCAGCGTGATGGCCGCGTTCGGCGCGGCCGCGGCTGAGTTCGGCATGGTGCCAGGCGCTGCTGGCTATGACGAGGCCATCACCTTCGTCCGCGACACGATGGGCCAGTCGAAGATCGAGGTGTTCCGGCACATCCTGGGCAGCGAGGAACGTGCCCAGCGGGGTAACCAGATCTTCGAGGAGAGCTATGCGCAGTCTGTGCGGTCAGGCCTGGTCGCTCCGCTGCCAGGCGCCGCCGAGACGATCACGGCACTGCGCGCGGCCGGTATCAAGGTATGCCTGGCCACCGGGTTCGCCCCCGTCACCAGGGATGCGCTGCTGGACACCCTCGGCTGGCGACCGCTGATCGACTTGGCGCTGTCGCCGTCGGACGCAGGCCGCGGCAGACCGTGGCCGGACCTGCCGCTCACCGCGCTGCTACGACTTGGCGGCGGTTCGGTGACAGAGCTGGCCGTCATCGGCGATACCCCGAGTGACATCGAGTCTGGAGTGCGCGCGGGCGCTGGCTTGGTAGCCGGGGTGACTACGGGCGCCAGCAGCCGGGAAGAACTCACCGAAGCTGGCGCTCCGTACGTGCTGGATTCGGTGACCGAGCTCGTCCAGTTGCTCGGCCTGGGCCCAGCCTGGACTGAAGCTATCAAGTGAACCGGATCTGACCGTCGGCTCGCGGCCAGTCGACGGCAAGCACCACATTCCGGTCCGCGGCCGTCCCTGCCCCCGCGCCGCCCTCGGCCGTGATCAGGTGGCGGACCTGCCAGTCGTTCGCCGCTAGCTCGCGAGCCAGCGCGGCCAGATCTGCCGGGTCGGCCTCGCCATGGCGGGCGCTCCCCTGGTAGGCAGCCGCGGCCGCGGAGTCGATGACCGTGCAGGCAATCGCCAGCCCGTGCGCGGTGGCCAGGAACTCGATTATCCGGGATTGCTGCGGCCAGTCGATGTGGGAGGCGGTGGTGATCTGCCAGAATCCGGCCGGCCCATCCGTCCCGTCGTGGACAGGTACGACAGCGTGCACGTGCGTGTGCCCATTCAGCCACGCGATCACGCTGGGATACCCCAGCAGTATTTCCCGCAACTCGGCGGCTAGTACTCTGCGGTCCGCGCCAGGTGGCCTGGTGTCGTTGACGAGGGTCTCTAGCGGGTGATGGCTGAACAGGACCACCGGCCGGCCCGCGCAGGCCGTCAGCTCAGCTTCGAGCCAGCCCAGCTGAGTTGAATCGATTGAGCCTTGCCAGCCGCCATTCGAGTTCACGGTGTCGAGTACCACGCACCGGATGACTCCGTGATCGAAGGCGTAGTAAGCGGTTCCGTCTGCAAGATTGCGCTCGCAGTAGCCGTGCCCGGCCGGCTGCCCAGCGGTACGGAAATGCTCGCGGACATGGCGGGCCCTAGTTACGGTCGCGCGACCGGGATCGGCGGTGACCGGCAGCCTGATCCCGCGGGCGAGCTCCGCCAGCGCGTCTCCGTCGGCGCTGCTGAACCGGGCGAGAGTCGCTGCTGCGTCCAAATCGGCGGGCGGCGTCACCAGCTTGACGTCGCCGACCGGGAACTTGCTTAGCCAGCCCTGGGGCTGCACGGTCCCCTGCAGCATGTTGTCGTGGTTGCCGTGGACCGTGTACCAGGGCAGCCCGAGGCCGGTCGCCCGGAACGGCCGGCGTGCCGCCGTCAGAACGCCGGGTGCGTCCGGGAATCCGTACCTGGCCCTCGGCAGGTCTTGCGGGCCCCCGTCGGGATGCCAGTACCGCTCGTCCTCGACATTGGCCGCCGCCACGCCTTCGTAGTGTTGCGGGTCGCCAGAGTCGGGAACGACTGTGCCGCCGTCCAGCAAATCGATATAGCTGCGCAGCTCGTTGAGTTGACAGTTGTCAGTGGCATCGCCAGTCACGACGGCGAAGTCGAGCGATGCGGCCGATACGGGCGCCCGGCGAGCATGCCGCACCGCCTGGACCATGGCCTCTGCGACGTGATAGGTGAACAGCTCCTGGGCGCGGTAAGTGCCGATGATGCCGAGCGCTGCACGCAGGGTGGAATCAGGGTCGGAGTACCGGTCCACCAGTTCGGCCCGGCCGGGCGACTGGTGGTCCATCACGTGGGTGTCCGACAGGTGCGCGATCGCGAGCAGCGGCGTCGCTGACCGCAGCCAGCCGCCCGGCAGGCTACCGCCGGACAGGTCGGTGCGGATGCGGTGCTGCTCGCCTGCCTCGGTAATCAGCCTGCGATACCCGCCACCAGCTTCCTCGCCTGGCACGACGCGTCGCTGCGCGGTGGTAACCGGCCAGCCCGCCGACCTGACCGGGTCATTCGTAGCTGTCACTGGCGCTCGCCACCAGCACTGGCTCGCCCGCCACGATACCGATCTGCACGCGTTCGTCGGGCATTCAGTGCCGCCACCCGGAGGCTTGCAAGGCGGCCACGTCAGAGTCGCTGCCGTCTAGGCGAACGTCGGCGGCGCTGGTCCGGCCCATCGTCCACATGGTCAGTTCCGCTGGCGTGCCAGTCACCGTGACAACTGGTGTGCGCGCCTTCGCCGTGATCCGGACCCTGCCGTTCCCCGCGGCAGGGTCGTCGGCGCGGACTAGTTCCACTCCGACTGGTGCCTTGCGGAGCATCAGCCTGGCCATGCCGAGACGGCGCCAGAGGATATCGGCCAGTTCCGGGCTGATCTCCCGCGGCTTCCAGTCCGGCTGAGCCCGCCGCACGTCCTCGTGGTGCACGAAATACTCCACCAGGTTCAGCTTGTCGTCTGCGCCAGGGAGCGCGAACAACGACAGTCGCGGCGGACCGTTTTTGATGAGCTGGAGCAGCTCAGGATACGAAGTCCGCTTCGTCAGTCGGGCCTGCGCGCGGCGCGTGTAGCTGGCCAGCGGGCCGCCCATGACGCCTGCGCCGGCATCTGGGCGGCGCTCCCTCAGCACCAGGTGCGCGGCCAGGTCCGACGTCCGCCAGCCAGTGCATAGCGTGGGCTCGTCGGGCCCGACTTCGGCAAGCAGGGCGCAAAGGGCAAGGCGCTCATCCTGGGCGTACGTCATGAGTTGAATCGTAGGTTACGGGGGCCGCATTGCTCAGCGGAGTAGCCCCGGCTGGTCGCGCTGGCAGTCCTGTGGGCCGAGATGCCGCAAGGCGCTGATGCTCTCGCGCACACCGTGCCGCGTCGCCTGGCTTGAGCAGGCGGAAGTTTCAGGATGTCTGGTCGGGCGCCCGCGGGGTTGCGTCCTGATGGCGCTAGCCTTCAGGGAAACGCGAACCCCAGGAGGCACAGATGGCCAGCGGCGCGCTCCGCCCGCGGTCGGCGCGGCAGGAACTAGCGCTGGCGCTGCTGCTGGGGGCTGCTGGGGCGGGCCTCATCTTTCTGGCAACGCGTCAGGGCTGGGCGCAAGTCAGGACGACGCCGCCCAGGCCACTGCCCGCCAGCGTGGTCACGGTCACGGGCGCGGCTCTGGTGCCGTTCGCGGACGCGCTGGCCCTGGCGAGCCTGGCCAGCCTGGCGGCGGTCGTGGCGAGCAGGCGGCTCATCCGCAGGCTCACCGGCTTGCTGCTCGCGGTACTCGGGGCCATCCTGACGGCCTCGGTCGTCTCGCTTTCGCAGTCCGGTGCGATCGCCGCAGCAGCGGCAAGCGCGAGCCCGACCACAGCCGGCGCCGGCTCGGTCACGCAGGGCAGTGCGCGGGCGTCATCGGCCATTCCCAACGTGGCCGGCGTGTCGTCCCACGTCACCTTCGTCGCGACTGGCTGGCAGGTGCTCGCAGTGATCGGCGCCATCATGCTGATGGCTGCGGGCGGCTTGGTGCTCTGGCGGGCGGACCGCATGGCTGTCATGTCGAGTCGGTACGACGCTCCATCGGGCGTCGGTAGTGACGCCGTGGCCGTCCCGGCCGCGACCGAGACCAGCGGACTCCGTCGCGGGCCGGACCCCGAGCTGCCAGGCGCAGGCGCAGCGCCAGCGGCCAGCCCCGGGCGGTCAACTGACCCGGTGCGGCAGGCAAGCTCTGGGCCGTCAACCGACCCGGTGCGGCACGCCAGCGCAGTCCGGTCTGCGATGTCGGTTGCCACCGATTCGGCGTCGATCTGGGACGCCTTGAGCCGCGGCGACGATCCCACCTCGGCGGGGGATTAGCAGGTCACCGGAGCATCGGGCGATGCGCTAGTGACTGAACGAGTCAGGCAGCCCCGTACCCTAAGCACCACGGATCACCTCATACCTCAGCCGGAGAGGCTGCTGGCCATCGTTACCCTCGGCACGCTGCTGCACTCGCGAGTTGCCCGCGCGTTCGCGCCGCGGTCGGCGCTGCGCAGCTCGGTGCGTGATCATCCCGCTCTTGCCCGGCACGGCCGGTCCGACAGCACCGGTGACGTGCTTGCCGCGCCACGCTGTCAGCTAGTCACGGTCGGTAGCTCGTGGTTACTACGGGTGAGTACAGCAGGGGGCGCCAAATCGATCGACGGCGCCGTCGCTACGATTTTGTCGCAAGGCATCCCACCCGAGGGGGCGGCAGAACCGCGTGAGCGTGCTTGACGACATCCTCGACGGAGTGCGCGCGGACCTGGCAGAGCGCCAGGTAGCGGTGCCGCTGGACCGGCTGAAACAGGTGGCCTCCAGGGCGGCATCCCCGCGCGATGTGGCCAGAGCATTCAGCGGGCCAGAAGTAGCAGTCATAGCCGAGGTCAAGCGGGCGAGCCCGTCGAAAGGCGCCATGGCCGCGATCGCGGATCCCGCCGGGCTCGCGATGGACTACGAGGCGGGCGGAGCGCGTGTAATCAGCGTGCTCACCGAACCACGCAGGTTCGGCGGCAGCCTCGAGGACCTGTCCGCTGTCCGGGACGCGGTACAGATCCCGGTCCTGCGCAAGGACTTCATCATCAGCGCGTATCAGCTCTGGGAGGCGCGTGCACATGGCGCCGATCTCGTGCTGCTCATCGTCGCGGCGTTGCAGCAGAACGCGCTGGTGTCACTGGTCGAGCGGGCTCTGTCGATCGGACTGGTCCCGCTGGTCGAAGTGCACACCGAGGCCGAGCTGGTCCGGGCTCTGCATGCTGGCGCCACCGTGGTCGGTATCAACGCGCGAAACCTGGCTACCCTTGAGGTGGACCGGAGCGTGTTCGCCAAGCTCGCGCCCACGGTGCCCGCCGGCATCATCAAGATCGCGGAATCGGGCGTGCGCGGGCCGCACGACCTGCTTGCCTATGCCGCCGCCGGGGCCGACGCCGTGCTGGTAGGCGAGAGCCTGGTGACCGGAAAGGACCCGCGTACCGCCGTGGCTGACCTGGTAACGGCAGGGTCGCATCCGGCCCTGCGCTCGGGCCGGACCACCTGGTCGGGCGCGCCCGATAAGGGCAGCCCCCGGCCGGCCGGTCCTGGCCAGGACCGGCCAGGACAGGGCAGTCCCGAGCAGGGCAGTCCGGAGCACGGCATTCCAGAGCAGGATGGACCGGGATCGGGACAAGAGGGAGCACCGTCATGACAGCGTTCAGTCCGGTGACCGCCGTGAGCCCGGAGAAGCTCGCCGTTCCCGACGCCGACGGCCGCTTCGGCCGTTTCGGCGGCAGGATCGCGCCGGAAGCGCTGATGTCTGCGCTGGAGGAACTGACCGCTGCCTACCTCCAGGCCAAGGCGGACCCTGCGTTCCAGGCGGACCTCGCCGCGCTGCTGACGGGTTATGCGGGCAGGCCGACGCTGCTGACCGAGGCGCCGAGGTTTGCTGCCCAGGCTGGTGGCGGGCGGGTTTTCCTCAAGCGCGAGGACATGGCCCACACCGGCTCTCACAAGATCAATAATGTGCTTGGCCAGGCGCTGCTGACCAAGCGGATGGGCAAACCGAGGATCATCGCCGAGACCGGAGCTGGTCAGCACGGTGTCGCCACCGCGACGGCCGCTGCCCTGCTGGGCCTGGAATGCGTCGTCTACATGGGTGCGGAGGACACCAGGCGGCAGGCGCTGAACGTGGCCCGGATGCGCATGCTCGGCACTGAAGTCGTCCCTGTCACCACCGGCAGCATGACGCTGAAGGACGCTATCAACGAGACCTTCAGGGACTGGGTGTCCAGCGTCGAGACCACGCACTACTGCATCGGCTCGGTGATGGGACCGCACCCGTTCCCCATGATGGTCCGCGACTTCCAGCGGGTGATCGGCCTGGAGGCGCGCGCCCAGATCCTCGCGCAGGCGGGCCGACTGCCGGACGCGGTCGTCGCGTGCGTCGGCGGCGGGTCCAACGCGATCGGCGTCTTCCATGCCTTCATTCCGGACCAGTCGGTCGCCCTGGTCGGCTGCGAAGCCGGCGGTGACGGACTGGCGACGGGTCGGCACGCGGCCACGGTGGCCGGGGGGTCGCCTGGCGTGATTCACGGGATGCGGACGTTCTTGCTGCAGGATGCCGAGGGACAGACGCTGGAGACGCACTCGATCTCCGCTGGACTTGACTATCCGGGCGTTGGCCCGGAGCACGCCTGGCTGCACGAAATCGGCCGGGCGAGCTACCGGCCCGTTACCGACGCGGAAGCGATGCGCGCGTTCTCGGTCCTGTGCCGTACCGAGGGAATCATCCCGGCGATCGAGTCGGCGCACGCGCTGGCCGGGGCGCTCCAGCTCGGCCCGGAACTAGGCCCGGATGGGCTGCTGCTGGTCAATCTGTCCGGCCGCGGCGACAAGGACGTTGATATCGCCGGGCGCTGGTTCGGTCATCTGGAGACGCAGCCGTGAGCCATCTGGGGCGGCCGCAGTGAGCGCGGTCACGAGCGCTTTCGCCACGGCGAAGGCTGAGAACAGGGCGGCGCTAGTCGGTTACCTGCCAGCCGGCTTTCCGTCAGTCGCAGCCGCCACCGAGGCCGCCATCGCTATGGCCAGGGCTGGCGCCGACGTCATCGAGATCGGCCTGCCCTACACCGACCCGCTCATTGACGGCCCGGTCATCCAGGAGGCCGTACACCGGGCGCTGACCGGCGGCGTGCACGTCAGAGACGTGCTGGCCACCGTTGAGGCGGTAGCCGCGGCGGGGGTGCCCACCCTGATCATGACCTACTGGAATCCGGTGGACAGGTACGGGATAGCGGCGTTCGCCGCCGACTTGGCCAAAGCCGGCGGCAGCGGGCTCATCACGCCTGACCTGACGCCCGAGGAAGCCGGACCATGGCTAGCGGCGGCGAAAGAGCACGGCCTGGATCCGGTCTTCCTGGTCGCGCCGAGTTCCTCAGACCGGCGGATCGAGCTGATCACCACTGCCTGCGGCGGCTTCGTCTACGCCGCGTCCCGGATGGGCATCACCGGTGCCAGGGAATCGGTCGGCAGCCACGCGGCCGGCCTGGTCCGCCGGGTCCGGCAGCACACCGACCTGCCGGTTGGCGTCGGGCTGGGCGTTCACAACGGCAGCCAGGCCGCGCAGGTGGCCAGCTTCGCTGACGGGGTCATCGTGGGCACCGCGTTCGTGCAGCGCCTGCTGGCGGCGCCGGACGAGCAGGCTGGCCTGGCCGGCGTCCGCGACTTGGCGGCCGAGCTGGCGTCCGGAGTCCGTGCGGGCCGCTAGACCATGATCACGTAAACAAACCGTCGGCGACGACTGCTTCTTTACGTGATCATGGTCCGGGCCCTGGAACGGGGGACTGAGCGCGGCCGCCTTCCTTCGTTATACTGTCTAGCGGTGCCAGGCGCAGCTGCCTGAAGTAGCACCTCAGGGCCAGTGTTGTCCCGCCCACGGGCCAGTGTCGTCCCGTCCCTACCGCCAGCGCGAAGCGGACGAGACGACAGGAGCGCTGATGGCATCTGCCCATCGCAAGCCCGGCCCTGGCCTGTATGACCCCAGGAACGAGCACGACGCGTGCGGCGTCGGCTTCGTCGCCGACCTCACCGGCCAACGCCGCCACGAGACCATCGCAAACGCTCTCACGGTGCTGCGCAACCTGGAGCATCGCGGGGCCAAGGGCGCTGATCCGGAGTCCGGTGATGGCGCCGGCATCGTCACCCAGATGCCTGACGACCTGCTGCGCGCCGAATGCGACTTCGAACTCCCGGCGCTCGGCAGCTACGCGGCCGGTCTCGCGTTCCTGCCCGCCGGGCTGAGCCGGACGGAGGTGCAGGCGGCTGTCAGGCGGCTTGCCGCCGAAGAGGGCCTGACCGTGCTTGGCTGGCGCGACGTACCGCACAACACAAATTTTTGCGGGAACGGGGCCGCCGACGTATTGCCCGAGCTTGTCCAGCTAGTCGTGTCCGGGCTGGCCGGGGAGTCCGGGCTGGCGCTGGACCGGAAGGCGTACTGCCTGCGGAAGCGAGTCGAGCATGAGACCGGCCTGTACCTCGCCAGCCTGTCCAGCGCGACGATCGTTTACAAGGGCATGCTGACCGCACTGCAACTCGAGCCGTTCTTCGCCGACCTGACCGATCCCCGGTACCGGTCGGCCATCGCGCTAGTGCACTCGCGGTTTTCCACCAACACCTTCCCGTCCTGGCCGCTAGCTCATCCGTACCGGCTGATCGCCCACAACGGCGAGATCAACACCATCCGGGGCAACCGGAACTGGATGCGCGCCCGGGAAGCGCAGCTGGCCGCCGACGTGCTGGCCACCGACACCGCTGGCCGCGGCATCGAGCGGCTACTGCCGATCCTCGACGACACGGTCAGTGACTCGGCCAGCTTCGACGAGTGCCTGGAGCTGCTGTACCTGGGCGGCCGCTCGCTGCCGCACGCAGTGCTCATGATGATCCCCGAGCCATGGGAGAACAACGAGCAGATGGACCCGGCCCGCCGGGACTTTTACCGTTTTCATTCGGCCCTGATGGAGCCGTGGGACGGTCCGGCGCTGATCGCGTTCACCAATGGGACCGTGATCGGCGCAGTACTCGACCGCAATGGCCTGCGGCCGGGCCGGTACTGGGTGACGAGCGACGGCCTGGTCGTGCTCGCCAGCGAGGTCGGCGTGCTGGACATCGATCAGGCCAGCGTGATCCGGAAGGGCAGGCTCCAGCCGGGCCGCATCTTCCTCGCTGATACCGGCTCCGGCCGGATCATCGAGGATGAGGAGGTCAAGGCCGATCTCGCAGCCGAGCACCCGTACGCGGACTGGCTGCACGCCGGCCTTATGCACCTCGATGACTTGCCCGACCGCAGCCGCGAGCTGCCGGACAGCCGGATCCTGCTGGTCCAGCAGCAACTCTTCGGTTACACCGAGGAGGACATGCGCGTGCTGCTGGCGCCCATGGCCAGGACCGGCGCCGAACCGCTGGGCTCGATGGGCACCGACACGCCGCTGGCCGTGCTGTCCGAGCGGCCTCGGCTGCTGTACGACTACTTCAGCCAGCTGTTCGCGCAGGTGACGAACCCGCCGCTGGACGCGATCCGGGAGGAGCTTGTCACCTCGCTAGCCGCGTCTACCGGGCCTGAGCACAACCTGCTCGCGCCGGGGCCAGCCTCTTGCCGCCAGGTCGTGCTGCCGTTCCCGGTGATCAGCGACAGTGACCTTGCCAAGATCGTGCACATCAACGACGACGGTGACCTGCCAGGTTTCGCTGCGCACGTCGTGGACGGTCGCTATGAGGTGGCAGGCGGCGGCCCCGCGCTTGCTTCCCGGCTGGCGGAGATCAGGGCCGATGTGTCGGCCGCCATCGCTGCCGGGGCACGCATCATCGTGTTGTCTGACCGGGGTGCCGAGGCGGGCGGCGGTCAGCCGGCGGCGGGCGTGCCAACTGGTGGTCAGCCCGACGACGAAACCCAGGCGCGCCTTGCCCCGATACCTTCGCTGCTGCTCACCGGCGCGGTGCACCACCACCTGATCGCGGAGCGCACCAGGACGATGGCGGGGCTCATCGTCGAATCTGGCGATGCGAGGGAATGCCACCACATCGCGCTGCTGCTTGGTTACGGCGCCGCGGCCGTCTGCCCGTACCTGGCGATCGAGTCGGTGGAAGAACTGGTACGCCGCGGCGTTCTCAGCGACGTCAGTGAGCGGGCCGCCGCGGCCAACCTGGTCAAGGCCCTTGGCAAGGGCGTCCTGAAGATCATGTCGAAGATGGGCGTGTCCACTGTCGCCTCCTACACCGGCGCGCAGCTATTCGAGGCCGTCGGCCTCGGCGACGAGGTCATCGGCTCCTGCTTCGCCGGCACGTCCTCGCCGCTCGGCGGCATCGGCTTCGCCGAGATCGCCGCCGACGTGCGCCGGCGTCATGGAGTCGCGTTCCCGGCGCGGGGCAGCAGGCAGCCGCACCGCAGGCTGGAAACCGGCGGCGAGTACCAGTGGCGCCGGGAAGGCGAGCCGCACCTGTTCAGCCCGGAGACGGTGTTCAAGCTCCAGCACGCGACGCGCACCGGGCAGGAGAGCGTGTTCCGCGAGTACACCGCGCTAGTGGACGACCAGGCGGTGCGGTTGATGACACTGCGCGGCCTGCTGCGGATCCACGGTGTTGATGACGTCGATGGCACGCCTGCTAGCGGCGGCGGCGGCCCCGTACGCAAGCCCGTTCCCCTCGATGAAGTGGAGCCGGTCGCCAGCATCGTGCGCCGGTTCTCTAGCGGCGCGATGTCGTACGGATCGATCTCGGCCGAGGCGCATGAGACGATCGCGATCGCGATGAACCGGCTCGGCGGGCGGTCTAACACCGGCGAGGGCGGCGAGGACTCGCGCCGGTACCTGCCGGACGAGAACGGCGACCTGCGCCGGTCGGCTGTGAAGCAGGTCGCCAGCGGGCGGTTCGGGGTGACCAGCGAGTACCTCGTCAACGCCGACGACCTGCAGATCAAGATGGCGCAGGGGGCCAAGCCGGGGGAGGGCGGCCAGCTCCCCGGCCACAAGGTGTGGCCGTGGATCGCCGCGACGAGGCTCTCCACTCCCGGCGTCGGCCTGATCTCGCCGCCGCCGCATCATGACATCTACTCCATCGAGGACCTGGCGCAGCTGATCCACGACCTGAAGAACGCCAACCCCCGGGCGCGGGTGCACGTGAAGCTGGTCGCCGAGGTGGGTGTCGGCACAGTCGCGGCCGGGGTGTCGAAGGCACACGCCGACGTCGTGCTGATCTCCGGGCACGACGGTGGTACGGGGGCGTCGCCGCTGACCGGCATCAAGCACGCGGGCGCGCCGTGGGAGCTCGGCCTGGCTGAAACACAGCAGACCCTGCTGCGCAACGGCCTGCGGGACCGGATCGTCGTGCAGGTCGACGGCCAGCTCAAGACCGGCCGTGATGTAGTCATCGCGGCCCTGCTGGGCGCGGAGGAGTTCGGTTTCGCCACCGCGCCGCTGGTGGTCGCTGGCTGCGTGCTGATGCGGGTCTGCCACCTGGATACCTGCCCGGTGGGGGTCGCCACCCAGAATCCGGAGCTGCGGCGCAGGTTCACCGGGCAGCCGGAGTTCGTCGTGAACTTCTTCGAGTTCCTGGCCCAGGAGGTGCGCGAATACCTGGCCAAGCTTGGCTTCCGGTCGCTGGACGAGGCCGTCGGCCGGGCCGAGCTGCTGGACGCGCGCGCGGCCGTCAGCCACTGGAAGGCAGCAGGCCTGGACCTGCGGCCCGTCCTGCATGTGCCGGAGCTGCCGCCGGACGCTCCGCGGCACCGCGTCACTGGCCAGGATCACGGCCTCGACAAGGCGCTCGACAACACGCTCATCCTGCTGGCCGAGGGCGCGCTGGAGAACCGTACGCCGGTCCGGCTGGAACTGCCGGTGCGCAACGTCAACCGGACGGTCGGCACCATGCTCGGCAGCCACCTCACCCGCCGCTGGGGCAGCGCCGGGCTGCCGGACAACACCATCGAGGTGGCCCTGACGGGCTCGGCCGGGCAGTCGCTCGGCGCGTTCCTGCCGCGCGGCATCACCTTGCGGCTACGCGGCGACGCCAACGACTACCTCGGCAAGGGCCTATCCGGCGGCCGGATCATCGCTTCGCCTGGCGCGACTGCTGGCTTCACGGCCGAGCGGAACGTGATCGCCGGCAACGTGATCGGGTACGGCGCGACCAGCGGCGAGATGCTGCTGCGCGGCGTCGTCGGGGAGCGGTTCTGTGTGCGCAACTCAGGCGCGACCGCGGTCGCGGAGGGTACTGGCGACCATGGCTGCGAGTACATGACCGGCGGCAGGGTGGCTGTGCTCGGGCCGGTCGGCCGCAACTTCGGCGCCGGGATGTCCGGCGGCATCGCCTACTTGCTCGATCCGGACCCGGCCCGGGTTAACACCGAGATGGCCGATCTGGAGCCGCTCACGGCCGAAGACGAGGACTACCTCCGTGAGCTGATCAGCCGGCACCACGCCGAGACCGGCTCGGCCGTCGCGGCCGGCCTGCTGGCGGACTGGCCGGCCGCCCAGCGCCGGTTCGCCCGGGTGATGCCGAGGGACTACCAGCGCGTGCTGGCCGCCGCCAAGCGCGCGGAGCGCGACGGCTTGGACGTGAGCGAAGCCGTGATGGCCGCGGCCCGGGGCTGACAGGAGGACGGATGGCAGACCCCAGGGGATTCCTGACCTCGCCGCGGCAGGTGCCAGCGCGGCGCCCGGTCGACGTGCGCATCACCGATTGGCGCGAGGTGTATACCGAGTTCGGCACCGACCAGGTGGAGCGGCAAGCTGGCCGGTGCATGGACTGCGGCATACCGTTCTGTCACGCCGGCTGCCCGCTCGGCAACCTCATCCCTGAGTGGAACGACCTAGTCCATCAGGCCGACTGGCGAGCCGCGGCCGAGCGACTGCACGCGACCAACAATTTCCCCGAGTTCACCGGCCGGCTCTGCCCGGCGCCCTGTGAGTCAGCATGCGTGCTCGGCATCAGCGCCGACCCGGTGACGATAAAGCAGGTCGAGGTCGAGATCATCGACCGGGCCTGGGCTGAAGGCTGGGTGCCGCCGCGCCGGCCCGCGCCTGCCGCGCTGGCGGCCGGCCGCGCGGTCGCAGTGATCGGCTCCGGTCCGGCGGGACTGGCCGCGGCGCAGCAGCTGACCAGGGCCGGGCACGCGGTTACCGTGTTCGAGCGGGCCGACGCGCCCGGCGGCCTGCTGCGTTACGGGATACCTGAGTTCAAGATGGAGAAGAGGCACCTGGACCGGCGGCTCATCCAGATGCTGGCCGAGGGCACCGAATTCCGCTGCGGCGTGGAAGCCGGCATCGACGTGACGGCTGACGAACTGCGCCGCGACTACGCGGCCATCGTGCTGGCCGGCGGTGCCGCCGTGCCACGCGGGCTGCCAGTGCCAGGCTCCGACCTCGCCGGGATACACCAGGCCATGGAGTACCTGCCGCTGGCGAACAGGGCGGTTGCCGCGGCGGCCGACGCGGGCGGCGGCCGGGCCGGTGATGGCCGGCGGCGCGGCGGGACCGGTGTGGCCGCGAATAAGCCTGCCGGAGCTGTGCGAGTGCCCGAACCCGTCATCTCGGCGCGTGGGCGGCACGTGGTGATCATCGGCGGCGGCGACACTGGCGCCGACTGCCTGGGGACTGCGCACCGGCAAGGCGCGGCCTCTGTCACGCAATTGGAGATCCTGCCCAGGCCGCCGGACGCACGCCCGACCGGCCAGCCGTGGCCGGTGCATCCGGCCATCTTCCGCGTGTCGAGCGCGCACGAAGAGGGCGGTGATCGCGTCTATGCGATGTCGACCCAGCGATTCCTTGGCGATGACAGCGGCCGGGTGCGGGCGCTGGCCCTGATCGGGGTGGAGCAGTCGGCAGACGGGTTCCGGCCCGTGGCAGGCACCGAGCGTGAACTGCGGGCCGACCTGGTGCTGCTAGCCATGGGCTTCACGGGTGCGGAGCAGGGGCCACTGACCGAGGGGCTCGGGGTAGCTTTCGACAGCCGCGGCAACGTCGCCAGGAGCGCAGGCTTCGCGGCTTCGGTGCCTGGCGTGTTCGTGGCCGGCGACATGGGGCGCGGCCAGTCGCTGATCGTGTGGGCGATCGCCGAGGGCCGGTCTGCGGCCGCTGCGGTCGATGGCTATCTCTGCGAGGACTCGTCGCTGCCGGCCGCGATCACCCCGGCCGCCGCGCCGTTCCGGTGACGGGCCGTGGCGGTGACCGGCCGTCGCGGTGACGGGCCGTGCCGGCGATAAGACGGGGTCGCTGACCGCACGGGCCCGCTAGCAGCGGCCACAAATCTGGCGCGGCCAGCTGTCGTGCCCGGGTAACGTCCACATCATGCCGGTGGCTTATCTTCCGAGCCCAGCCAGCGGGGTCTGGCACCTTGGCGTGATCCCGGTGCGGGCATACGCGCTGTGCATGGTGGCCGGCGTGGTGGCCGCGCTGTGGCTGACCGACAGGCGTTACCGGCGGGCCGGCGGCGGGGCTGGCGTCATCCTCGATCTAGCCACGGTCGCCGTTCCAGTCGGTCTTGTCGGCGCCCGTCTGTACAGCGTCGTAACGGACTTCGGGCTGTATTTCGGGCCTCGGAGAGACTGGACCGACGTGTTCCGGGTCTGGCAAGGCGGCTTCGGGTTTGCCGGCGCGGTAGTCGCCGCCGCACTCGCCGCCTGGGTGTACTGCCGCCGGTCTGGCCTCGAGATCGGGCCGATCGCACTGGCGGCCGCGCCTGCACTAGCGGTCGCGCAGGCGATTGCGGTGTGGGGGAACTGGTTCAGCCAGGAACTGTACGGACGCCCGTCCGGCCTGCCCTGGGCCGTTGCGATCGCCCCCCAGCACCGGGCGGCAGGCTTGCAGGCCTACGCCACGTTCCAGCCGGTGTTCCTCTACCAGTCGCTGGCGGACCTGCTGGTGGCGGCCGGAGTCAGTTACGCGATCCGCAGGTACGCCCTGACTGGGGACCGGGCGTTCGCGCTATACGCCGCGCTGTACGCGGTAGCCGGATGTTTCGCGGAGACGGTGCGGGCGGATTATTCGCCGCGGTTGCTCAACATCCGGACCAACATGCTGGCAATGCTGGTCATACTCGTGTTCGCCTGCGGCTACCTCGTCATCGATCGGAGGCGGCGGCAGTTGCGGGCTACGGGGCTGCATGCTGCCGCGTCGCCCCTCCGGACGCGGGCGTTGCAGCCCCGGTCGAGCAAGGCAACCGCCGGGCTGATAGGACTGCAGGCCGGGCGGCCGCCCGGACCGCCGCCGGTGCCACCGGATGCCGATCCGGCACCGGGGGACCTGGCGTGACGGCCCCGCCAGCCCAGGGGATGAACCGGTCTTCCCCACGCACCACATGGGTATCCGGGCGACCATGTCCCGCGACGGCAGCTGGCCATGTCCCGCGATGGCAACAGCTAGTCATCAGTCTGATAACCATCGGCTGAGCGCTATAGCCAGTTGCCGTACGGCGAAATAGCGTGGTTTGTAACTGGGGATTCTCACGCGGCCCACGGCACGTCCGTCCGGAGGGAGCGATTCAGCTATGCGCGTTCTCCGGGCCGGATTTCTCGTGCGCCGGATGCGGTCAGCGTGGCTGTTGCTGGCCTGCCTGATGGCATCGGTGCTCATTACCTCCGTGCTCATCTCTGCCTTGATTGCGTTTTACTCAAGTGCGCTGCCTGCGGCTGTGCGCAGGAACCTCACCGCGTCCGGCGCGATGTCAGTGGTCGTCACTGGCGGCACAGCCCGCTCTCAACTGGCGTCGCAGACTAAGGCCGTCGATACCTGGGTGCGGCAAGCCCTGGGGACTGTCCCGTACCGGGCGTACCACGTTCTCTGGTCAGATGACCTCGACCTGCCCGGCGGACTCGCGGCCGGCAACGTCCGTGTGGTCGAGGCCGCCGCCCTGGACCAGGTCCAGCACTTCGCGAGTCTGGTCAGCGGCGCATGGCCGGCTGCTCCTGTCGCCGGTGCGCCGATCCCATTTGCCCTGCCTGTGGGCGCCGCAGCCCAGCTGAAGCTGCGGGTAGGCGACGTGGTCCAGCTCAAGGACAGGGCTAGCGGCATCACTATCCGGATGCGCCTGACCGGGTTGTTCCGCCGACGGGTGACCGGGTCGCTGTACTGGGCCGCCGATCCGCTCGGCTCAGCGGGGGTGGCCATCCAGGGCGGGTTCCTCAGCTATGGGCCTGCTGTGGTCAGCCGGGCTGCATTCGGCCCGGCTGGCGGTCTCAGCCCGAATCTGCTGTCGGTAGTCGCGCTGCCCGCTGCGGCGGCTGTCGTCAACGGCGATCTCATCGGCCTGGCCAACCGGCTCGACGCGGCAGCGGCGAACATCGAGAATACCGGCGCGCTATCCAACATGACCGTTAGCACAGCCCTCCCGCCGCTGCTTGCCGGGGCTGCTCGCAGCCTGGCAGCAGCCCGGTCACTGCTGATCATCAGCGCGCTGCAACTGCTGATCCTGGCTGGGGCTGCCCTGGCGCTGGCCGGGCGGCTGCTCGCCAGCCACCGCGATGATGAGGCCGGCTTGCTGGCCGCGCGGGGCGCGGCACGCTGGCAGCTGGCCAGGCCCAGCGTGGTTGAGGCGATCCTGACCTGCGCCGTCGCCGCAGCGGGCGGCGCCGTTATTGGCGACCGGCTTGCGGCTGCGCTGCTGGCTCGGGTGGCTGGTCAGGGCGCCAGCACTGCGGCCTCGCTGCAGACGGTGTGGCTCGGTGCCGTCGTGATCTTCTTGTTCTGCCTGGCCATCGCGGTCTGGCCAGCGGTGCGCCCGTCGGGCATTGCCACGATCAGGATCCGCCGCGGGAGGCAGGCCGTCGTGGCTGGCGCAGCCGCAGCCGGCGCCGACATCGCGCTGGTCGCGCTGGCCGTGCTGGCTGTGCGAGAGCTGCACTCCTACTCTGCTGCGCAGGCGGCCGCCGGGACACGATTCGATCCGGTGATCGCCGCCGCGCCGGCGCTTGCACTGGCCGGGTTGGCCATCATCCCGCTGCGGCTGCTGCCGCTGGCCGCCCGCGGACTGGAGCGCCTGTCCGCGCGAAGCCGTCGGCTGATCGCGGCGATGGCGAACTGGGAGATCAGCCGCCGCCCGGTGCGACAGAGCGGACCGGTTCTGCTGGCGATCCTGGCGGTTGGCACCGGCACTCTGGGGCTCGCGCAGTACCAGAGCTGGCGGCAGTCGGTGACCGATCAGGCGGCGTTCGAAGCCGGCGCGGACGTGCGCGTTGAGCTCCCCGCCGTTCAGCCGCTGACCGCAGGGGGCAGCATCAGCCGGCTGCCTGGCGTGATCTCGGCGATGCCGGTGGGCGAGACCGGTTACGGCAATGGGACTGACATCATGCTGGCGGTGGCGTCGCGGCAGGCCCCGTCCACTGTGCTGATGCGCTCCGACCTGGCCCGCGTTCCGGCCAGCCGGCTCTGGCGGACGATCACGCCACGCACAATGGCCGGCCTGGCCCTGCCAGGACGGCCGGCCCGGCTTGCGATCATTGCCAGCGTGCAGCCTGGTCCCGCCGGGAAGGCACTAGGGCCGCTCTCCGCCGCGGTCACCGTGCAGGACGCGAGCGGCGCGGCGTACACCCTGCCGGGTGGCGCGATCGCTGCCGACGGACATGAACACGACCTGGTAGTGCAGTTGGGGCAGGCCGTCGGCTTTCGTTATCCGCTTCGGCTGCTCGGAATCGCACTGACCTATAACTGGCCGCGCTACGGGTCGACGCCCAGCTCCGCCGCGATCACCATCACCGGACTGGCTGAAAGTGGCGCGGTGTCCGGCCCGTTCGGCCCGCCAGTCCTGTCCGGCACAGCCCTAGCGGCCTGGCACACCGCTGTGTCGGCTCCCGACCTGGCCTTCCTCATCAGTAACAACCTGGAACACTGGCGCGGTCGCACCAGCCCTGCCGACAACGAGCCGCACTCACGCAGCGGAGGTCATTACCTTCCTTCCCGGGAACGGGCCTCACTTGATGCCGATCGTGGTCCGGAAGAATCGCTTGCAGCGGCTGTCAGGGCTGGTGACGCTAACGGCGCCGGATCGGGCTGCGCGCCGTTCCCGCCATCGCCACCAGCGCCTTCCTCACTAGCAACAACCTGAAGATCGGTTCGAGACTCTCGGTGCCGGTCAGCGGCGGTATCGTCCGGATGGACATCGTCGCGGCGGTATCCCGGTTCCCGACCGTCATTGGCACCGGAGCGATCATCGTCGACCTGGGCTCGCTTGATGCCAACCTGGCGAAGCCAGCAGGCTGCGCCGCTGCCGGTCACGGCCTGGTGGCTGCGTACTGGTAGTGGCATTGTGCCGCGTGGGCTACCAGCGGGCTCAGCCGTGACTTCGGCCGCGGGCATCGCCCGGGCGATGCGCGCGGATCCCCTGCTGTCAGCTCCCGTAGATGCCGCCGTCGCGATCTCAGCGGCCGCAGCGCTGCTGGCGGCCGTCGGCTTCTGCGTGAGCGTGGCGGCCAGCGCCCGGGCGAGGCGGTCTCAGCGAGCGCTGCTCGGCGCGCTTGGCATGACGCCGGCCGCTCAGGCGCGGCTGTTCTGCCTGGAAGAGCTCCTGTTGACAGTGCCAGCCGCTGCGGTGGGACTCGCCGTCGGGATCGGCCTTGCCCACTTGCTCGTGCCGGCGCTCACGCTCGGTGCTAATGCCGGGCTGCCGGTTCCGGCAGCGCTGGTCAAGGTTCCGTTCTGGTGGGCGGCAGCCCTGGCAGTGGTGGTACCGGCCATTCCTGTTCTCGCGGCAGCGGTTATCGCTCTACGGCAACCCGACCCGGCCGCCGAACTGCGCGCGGCGGAGGCCGCATGAGGGGCCTGCTGAACCGGATGACGGGCCGGTGGAGGATTTCGGCTGGAACCGCGTCCGCGGCTACCATCGGCCTTGGCCTGCTGCTGTTCGCCTGCGTGCTAGTGGCGACGGCCGGGCCGCGCGCAAACACGCAATTGCAGACGAACGCGGTGCGGCAGCTGATAGCGGGGACTCCGGTCGACAAGAAGATCATCGACGCGAGCGTTCCGTACACCCAAGCGGAACCTGCCCAGCAGCCCCTTTCGGCCAAGGACATGGCCACAGTCGGAGTGCAACTGCACGATCTGCTCAGGAATCTTCCGCTGTCGCCAGCCTCGACCGACACGGCCGTGTTCACGTCCGCCTTCATCCCTGTCGAGTGATTCTGCGCACAGCCTCGGCCCGGGCGGCGCCACGCTTGAGCTCGTCTACGCGAGCCGGCTGAGCAGTAATGCCAGGGTCATTCGCGGGACGATGCCATCGATGGGCCATCTGAGCGGCAAGGCGTCCGCGTCCCCTGTCACGTTCCCGATCGCTGTCACCGCCGCAACAGCGCGCCGGTTCGGGCTCTCCGTAGGTCTGCGGGTGCAAGTGCCGGGCACCATGGCCACTCTGCTGGTGACCGGAATCATTCAGCCAGTCAGGCCCGCCAGCGTCTTCTGGAGCCTCGACCCGATCGAGCAAGTCCCCAGCCTCTTCACTCCCCTCCCTGGCCACGGGCCCCCGCACTGGCAAGGCGGCGCGTTGATCGGCGCCAATGAGCTCGTGTCCTTCGAGAAAGTGGTCGGCACTGCCAGCGCAACCGTGCGGTGGGTGCTGCCGCTCAGCCTCGCCCATCTGACAGTCAGCCAGGCCAGAGCGCTGTCAACGGCGCTCCCGGCAGCGCTGACCCAGGACGGCAATGGCTTGTTCGTGGGGAACAACACCTTCGACGCGACGCTGTTCTCCGGGGTCGCAGCCGTGCTCATAACCTTCGTGCAGCAAGCCGACGCGATCAACACCCTGCTCAGCCTGCTCTCGCTGAGTCTGACGGCCATCGGAGCGACCGTGCTGCTGTTGGCGATCTGGCTGCTGTCCGAGCAGCGTTACGGCGAGTTCGAGACCCTGCGAGCCCGAGGTGCTTCCCGGCGGCAGCTTGGCCTGCTTGCCGTCCGTGGTACCGCATTGGCCGTGCTGCTGGGTGGCGGCTTTGGCGTCGCGGCCGCTCTCGGCTTGACTCCCAGCAGCAGTTCGCCGCTGAGCTGGTGGCTGACCGGACTGACCGTGCTGGTGGTGCTGGTGGGCCTGCCGGTGATCACCGTGGGCCGGCACCGCGGTCCCGCGCTGCAGGGCAAGCGGCCGGACCGGTCGCCTGGCCGCCGTGCGGCCGCGCGGCGGCTGGTCATTGAGGGTGCTCTGCTTCTTGCCTCGGCTGGTGGTCTCGTTTTGCTGCACGACCAGGGTCTCACTCCAGGCCGTACGGATCCTTACGCCAGCCTCGGGCCGGTGCTGGTGGCTATCCCTATTGCCGTGATCGTGCTGCGCTGCTACCCGCCGGCTACCCGCCCGCTGCTCCGGCTCACCGGCCGTCGGCGTGGGGTGACTGCGTTCGTCGGGTTCGCCCGTGCGATCCGCACATCGCCAACCGCCGCGCTCCCGGTGTTCGCGTTGGTGCTAGCGCTGACGCTGGTGGCGTTCGCGGGCATGGTCCGTGGTGCTGTGCTGCGCGGAGAGGTCGTGGCGTCCTTCCAGCAAATCGGCGCAGACGTGGCCATTAGTTCTCCCGGATCCGCTCAGCCCGGCGACGCAGCGGGCCCTGGCGGCGATACCCGGAGTAGCAGCATGCGGCGGCGCTGACGCTGACGACGGGGAACTTCCCCGCCAGTTATCGTAGTTTCGGCGTCGTCCTCGTCGACCCTCGGCAGTACGCGGCACTACTGGTAGGCACGCCTGGGCCGGCAGCGCAAGCTGCGGCTGTCTTGCGAGTGCGATGCCGCGACGAGCAGAGGAGAGCATGCCTGGGTACTGGCCACTGCCGGCCTGGCTGATTCGCTGACTCGGACAAGCACCCGGCTCGACATCGGCGCAGGCAGTCAGCCGGTAACCGTGCGGCTGGCGGGCCAGGTACCTGTATCCCCGGTGATTACGGCGTCCGTTGGCGCCCAGTATCTCGTGCTGCCCCGGTCGGCCCTAGGCACCAGCGCCGAGCCGCCAACAGAGATGCTCCTGATCGGCGCGCATATCAACCAGCATGATCTGGCGGCCGTGTTCCGCAGGCTACCGACCGGCACAACATTGAATCTGCGCGGCCCCGCGCTCGCCACGCTGCAGAACGCGCCGCTGCAGCAAGGCGCCTATACCTCTTTCGCTTTTGGCAGCGCGGTGGCCGCCGTGCTCAGCCTGCTGGTCCTGCTGCTCACGCTGGTGATCGGGGGACGCTCGCGGCGCCAGACGCTGGCCCGAATGAGCACCATGGGGTTGTCCCGCAGGCAGGGCAGGTGGATGGCCATGCTGGAAACACTGCCGCTGATCCTGGCAGCGGTGGTTGGCGGGGCGGGCTGCGCGGCGTTGCTCGGGCCACTTATCGGACCATCGCTCGACCTCTCGGTATTCACCGGCACCGCCGCAGCGGTCCCGGTGCGGATCGAATATGCAGTGCTAGCCGGGGCTGCCGTGGGTCTGGCGCTGCTGGCATTGCTCACGCTGACCGTGCAGACGACACTGGCGAGCCGTCGGACGGCTACTGCGCTTCGGATGGGCGAGTGATCCAGATATGAGGAGGCAGGCGTGACACAGCTAACGGGCGGCGATCCGCCCCTGCACACGGTGACAGCTGCCAGCGGGATCGCCGAGCTCGGAGCGGAAGCGGTGCGCGCTCGCACCAGTTACGGAGAGGGCGCGCTCATTGTGTGCGACCAGGTCGTCCGGATCTACTCGGGCGACGGCATCGAGGTGCAGGCGCTGCAGGGCCTGGACCTGCTCATCGAATCGGGTGAGCTGGTGGCGATGGTCGGTGCCTCCGGCAGCGGCAAGTCAACTCTCATGAACATTCTGGCCGGGCTCGATACTCCGACCGCCGGAAAGGTTCGGGTGGCTGGCCTGGACCTTGGCCTGCTGACGCCGAAGCAGCGCCTGGGCTATCGCCGCAGCGAAGTCGGGTTCGTCTGGCAGCAGACCTCGCGCAATCTGCTGCCCTACCTCACTGCCAAGCAGAACGTGATGACGCCGATGCGGCTTGCCGGGATCAGCCGCCGGCGCCAGCACGCACGGGCGATGGAGCTGCTGACGGCTATGGGCGTTGCGCATGTTGCCGGCCGCACGCCGGCCCGGATGTCGGGCGGCGAGCAGCAGCGGACAGCGATCGCCACCGCAATGGCCAACAACCCCCGAGTTCTACTGGCCGACGAGCCGACCGGAGAGCTGGACAGCGCCACCGCTCAGGACGTCTTCGGTGCGCTGCAGACGGCGAATTCCCAGCTAGGCGCCACGGTGCTCGTTGTCACGCACGACCCGGCCGTGTCGTCCCAAGTGCAGCGGACAGTAGCCATCAGGGACGGCCGCACGAGCAGCGAGACGCTGCGGCACGACCAGGCCGACGAGCTCGGGAACACGACCAGGCACGCGGTGGAATACGCGGTCATGGACAGGGCGGGCCGGCTGCAGCTGCCACGGGAGATGACTGAACCGCTGGCGATGCGTGACAGGGTGCGGCTTGAGTCTGAACTCGACCATATTGGCGTGTGGCCAGACCGGCCGGGGGCGCCAGAGCCTGGCGTCCGGCCGGCTCGAGCTGGCAGGCACGCGCGTGCGCTCGATAGCGAGGAGGGCCGGTGACTGAAGCTGCGGGGGAGCGGGTCGGCGCCGTCCTTGAGACCGAGCCGCTGGTCTCGGTCCGGGCAGTCAGCAGGACGTTCGGCCACGGCAGCACAGCGGTGCACGCCGTCCGCGAGGCGTCCTTTGCTATCAGGCGCGGTGACCTGGTCGCGCTGGTCGGCCGCTCGGGGTCAGGCAAGACGACCTTGCTCAATATTGTCGGCGGGCTAGATGCCCCGACCTCCGGCGAGGTGCTGATCGGGGGCCGCAACGTCACCGCGATGCCCGCGCGCGAGCGGACCGAGCTGCGCCGTCAGACGATCTCGTTCATCTTCCAGTCCTTCGGGCTCATCCCGATGCTGACAGCGGCCGAGAACGTCGGGATCCCGCTCCGCATCGCCGGGACTGCCAGAAGTGCTCGGGAGGAGCGGGTGCGGCTGATGCTGAGCGTGGTCGGTCTTGACGCGCATGCCCAGCAGCGGCCGAACGAGCTGTCCGGCGGCCAGCAGCAACGGGTGGCGATCGCCCGCGCCCTGGCCGGCCAGCCAGATCTGCTGATAGCCGATGAGCCGACCGGGCAGCTCGATTCCGAAACCGGACGGCAGATCATGCGGCTGCTGCGCACCGTTGTCCAGTCCGAAGGCATCACGGCGCTGGTGGCAACCCACGACGAGGCCCTGCTCGAACTTGCTGACCAGGTACTCGCGATCGAAGACGGCCAGCTCACCGCCAGAGTGGGGCCTGCCCATGGGGACCGTAAAGACCCGGCTGGGGGTCGCCCGCCGCCATCTCAAGCAGCAGCTGATGAGCCGACCAGAGGGGGTGGCGTGCTGCAGGACCATGAACTTCGCGACCTATTCGAGGAGCGGGCGGAGCCGCTGCGGGCTACTCCAGCCCCGGCCGTCGCCGCGCCGCGCGGCCGGATCAGGCGCAGGACCGTCCGGATCGCCGCCGCGACCGGGTTCGCGCTTGCCGTCGTCGGCCTGGTGGCAGGCCTGCTGGTGGCCAGCGGCCTGGGCGGCAGCGGGAAGCCTGGCGGTACGGCATTGCAAGCCCACGGCTCGGCGTACCCGGCTCCACCCGGCCAGCCGTACGTGTTCGTCAACAGCTCGGCGATGTTCGTCAACGTCGGGAATGTACCCGCCACTCCCGCCGAACTGAGGAACGCGGCGACCGGCAAGGTCGTCAAGGTCCTGCTGCCGGTCCGCCGCGG
The DNA here is from genome assembly GCA_963787665.1 of uncultured Actinomycetota bacterium. GTDB lineage: Bacteria > Actinomycetota > Actinomycetes > Streptosporangiales > Streptosporangiaceae > JAJYUU01. The sequence continues at coordinate 926,252 of CAWBDZ010000007.1, read as the reverse complement.
CGTCAGCTTCAGCGCCGCCGCCGCCGCGCCCGGCGATCGGCTGTTCGTGCTGGCGCAGCAGGACAGCGACGGAACGCTCAGCTTCGCCGAGATCCAGATCGGCGCGTCCGGGAAGCCTGATGCGCTGCGCCAGGTCCTGCCGGATCTGCCGGCGTCCCCCGGCGTGCAGGTCGTGAGCATGGTCGTCAACGCGCCGGGCACCCGGCTCTCTTTCACGACCGCTGCCTCGGAATACGGGCCAAGCGGGCCGAGCGGCAGCCTGGTGGTCTACAACCTGCAGACCGGCACGCTCATCGGCAGCTGGCCGATCGCCTTCGAAACCGGCGCAAGCTCGCAGTTCCTGGGCCACGGGAACAACCTGGTCGCGTCGATCGGCACAGGTCATAACCGCCTTGTGGACACCACCACGCCGTTCCGCCCAGGTTCCTCGCTGCTGGCCGATTCCCGGCCCTACGGAGTAGTCGGCGCCTTCGCGACCCTCACCCAGGACGGCAACATAGGGATGGACGCGGTGGGCAACCAGGACCGCGCGCTCCTAGTGGAGTACTCTGCCGCGTCCGGCAAGGTGCTGCGGAACATCCCGATCGGCTCGGCCGAGGAGGGACCAAACTTCTGCGGTGTGCTGTGGGCGAGCGCGAACGGCCACGAGGTATGGACCCAGTGCGGCACCAGGCAACTGGTAATCGTCGGCGGCCACGCCACCCAGATCCGGCTAGCCTGGCTGGTGCCCACCAATGCCGCCAGCGGGGCCAGCGTGTTCGCCTGGTGAGCCGGACGAGCGGGCCAGACCGTGGCGCTCGGGAACGGCGACACCGTTTGCATCGGCGCGTGGACAGCCATCGCGATCGTCGTGGCACCGTGACAGCGTCGCGGGCAATGGGATAGCTGACGAGCCGACCGGGCGCGGCGGCTCAGTACTTCGGGCCGACGAATTGATCAAGCCTGGCTACGGCCTCCCGGCGCGCGACAGAGATCGTGTTCCGTCGCGAGAACCGCCAACTGACCCCGAGCTGATCCAGAGTCCGCCCGCAAAGGCCGAGAATGTCCGATGATTCGTTCGCAAAGAAATACCGCGGGTATTCGTAACTGCGGTCTCCTCTTGCCAGACGCCGCGTGACTCGGTTCGTGACGCGGCAGCCGTCGGAATGGAACAAGCCTCGTGCGAAGGCACCGGGGTACTCCGATGTAATCGCTGCCTGCCACGGTGAAAGCTCTATCAGCCGATGATGCTTTCGTCCTGAACCATGTTGCGGGAATAGGCAGGGCCAGTGTTTTGAGTAGCTCTTGACTGCGGTGCAGCCGATCCGTTGAACACGGCAGACGCGAGAGGAGGGCATGACCGCTGACATCGTCTCCTGTGCCGCGGCGATAAGTCCCGGCCAGCAATCGCCGCACGCGACGGTCAGCGCATAGACACCGCGGGCGCCAGAGCTGATGTGACCGTCGCCAAGATAGAGCCCGAGGAGGTAGGCATAGGCCTGCTTATCCAGCGGGCGGTCGTGACAGCGCGGGCAGCGTGCTTCGGATCGCCGTGAAGTGGAGTGCGGGGACCGCCGACGGCCAGAACGCCAGTGCCGGATGGCACCAACCGACACATCGCAGATAACCGCAGTCTCGCGGTCTAAAACGCCGCAACTAGAAAGTAGTAAAGCGGTGTTAACGATCCTTCGCGGATACATGGACCCATTCTTGCGGCCGCTACTGACAACCAGGGAACATGCAAGCTAATGGTGCCGAGAGCGGGACTCGAACCCGCACGCCCTTTCAGGCAGATGCTTTTGAGGCATCCACGTCTGCCAATTCCGTCATCCCGGCATATTTCAGTTTATATTGTTTCTTGCCCATTTTAGAAGCCGATAGCATACTCTGGCTGTGACGCTCAATGCACCTGCTGCATATGTGGCCATCCGGCATCGCTGCGATCCCATCCTGAGGTACCAGCGCCCGACTTGGCCGATGCACGCCAAGCTTCGCGGGTCGGCCAGGAGGCGCCGAACGCTAATGTACCGGGTTTTCGGTACGCTCGGCTCGTGAGTAAGAGCCCCTTTCAAGTGGTGATAGCCGAGGACGAGGCGCTGATCCGGATGGATATGCGCGAGATGCTGGAGGAGGAGGGTTACCTTGTAGTCGGCGAGGCGGCTGACGGCGAGACGGCCGTACAGCTTGCCGAGCAGCTGCGGCCGGATCTGGTGATCATGGACGTGAAGATGCCCGGACTGGATGGGATCTCCGCCGCAGAGCGCATTACCGCGAGCCAGCTGGCGCCGGTAGTGATCTTGACCGCGTTCTCGCAGCGGGATCTTGTGCAGCGTGCCAGCGAGGCAGGCGCGATGGCATACCTGATCAAGCCATTCACCAAGGCCGACCTTGTGCCGGCGATCGAGGTTGCGGCCAGCCGGTTCGCCGAGATCGCCGCGCTGAACAAGGAGGCCGACAACCTGCGCGAGCGTCTTGAGGTGCGCAAGTTGCTTGACCGGGCGAAGGGGCAACTTCAGGACACCCGCGGCATGAGTGAAGCGCAGGCCTTCCGGTGGATTCAAAAGACCTCGATGGACCGCCGCCAGACGATGCGCGCCGTCGCCGAGGAGGTCCTGGCCGAAGCCGAGAAGGCAGCGGCGGAGGCCGCGCCGGTGGCAGATCCGACCCCGGCCAAGCCCGAAGCAGCGAGTTAACGGCCCCGCCAGCTGCGGGCCATTCGCCCGCCAAGCCGTCCGGCCGGTCATCCGTCCTTGGTCCGCAGAACGGCATAAGCCGACGCAAAAAGGTACCCGGAACTGCCGGGATCTCCGCTGAGCTAGTGGCAAGCGGGCGGGGCCGGCCACACAACCCCCGTTGTCGCCGGCGCCCGCCGCTTGCGGCCGCCGGACGCCGGAAGCGGTCGACGGTCATGAGCCAACCAACCTTTGGTGCCATGTCGGCCTTCCCCGGGCCGGCACGTTCTCTACTCGGTCGCCAAGCTCTCCAGGACAACGGTAGCGAGGCGTGGCAGCGGCGCGCAAAGACACCGCGATTCCTTGCCAGAATGAGCGAAACATCCGGTTGCCGGATCGTCGGCGCCACCCTCCAAAGCGGCGATCAAGCCGCCACAGCCGTCGATTCCGGCTATGGCTGGCTATAAGACCGAGCGTCGCCACCGCTCGCGGGCCGCCACACGGGCCGCGGCCGTCTGTCGTTGTGAAGTTGCTGGTGTTAGAGAGGCGAGGTATTACGTGCCGAGCAAAAGCCGGCTGAGCAGGCAGCGGCAGTCAGATCCGGGTCAGGCGGGCGTCGGCCCGCCTGGTACGCCGTCCCGGTGCAGGCAGCTCAGCCGTGCAGTGCATACCCGCCGGTCGTCTTCGTCGGTGATAACAATGTCGAACGTGGACATCGTCCGGCCGCCGTGTATGAGCGTCGCCACGCCAGTGACCAGGCCCGATCTGGCCGCGCGGTGATGCGTCGCGTTGATCTCGATGCCAACGGTGAACCGGCCAGGCCCGGCTTGCAACGCCGCGCCCAGTGAGCCCAGCGACTCGGCGAGCACGCACGATGCGCCGCCGTGCAAGATCCCGTACGGCTGCGTGTTGCCCTCAACAGGCATCGTTCCGACGACGCGTTCCGGCGAGGCGGCAAGGATCTTGATGCCCATCCGGCCGGACAATGTGGTTGCGCCCAGGTCGTTGAAGGATGCGATGATCTCCTGCTCGCGATCAGACGAGACCGACACCCGCTGCCTCCACATTCGGCGAAAATCAGACGTTTGCTCTGGCTGGAGACAGCGTAAGGGTGGCTGGCGCCGGGCAGCGACGGGGCCGCCAAGCCCGGCCAATTGTCGGACCCACGCACTAAGATCTGGACGTGGCAACGAAGGAGACAGCGGAACCCGAGGATGCGGCGCAACCGACGACGGGGGTGACGGGCACACCGCGTCCGAACGAAGCGGGGGAGCAGGAGCCTGGGGAGCAAGGGCCTGGGGAGCGGGCGACGGCCGGGGCGAGCCAGGGTCAGGCGCGCCGCGGCAGGCTGCTACTGCTCGACGGTCACTCGCTGGCGTTCCGGGCCTTCTTCGCGCTGCCGCCGGAGAACTTCTCTACCACCACCGGCCAGCCAACGAACGCCGTGTACGGGTTCACGGCCATGCTCATCAACGTGCTCCGCGACGAGCAGCCGACGCACGTCGCCGTCGCGTTCGACCGCAGTGAGCCTACGTTCCGGCACGAGCAGTACGTGGAATACAAAGCCACCAGGAAGGAAAGCCCTGCCGACTTCCGCAACCAGCTGAGCCTGATCTTCGAGGTGCTCGACGCGCTCGGGATCAGCCGGCTGTCAGTGCCCGGCTTCGAAGCTGACGACGTCATCGCGACGCTGGCGACCCAGGCTGCCGGGGACATGGACGTGCTCATCGTTACCGGCGACCGGGACGCCCTGCAGCTCGTCACTGATCACGTCACGGTCCTGTACACGATGCGCGGGATCAGCGAGATGGCCAGGTTCACCCCCGAAGCTGTCATCGCCAAGTACGGACTGACACCCGCGCAGTACCCGGATTTCGCTGCGCTGCGCGGCGACCCGAGCGACAACCTGCCCGGCATCCCGGGCGTCGGAGAAAAGACCGCGACCAGGTGGATCGCCGAGTTCGGCTCCCTTGCGTCGCTCGTGGACCGGGTTGACGAGGTCAAGGGCAAGGCGGGCGACGCGCTGCGCGAGCACCTGTCCGGCGTCCTGCGCAACAGCCAGCTCACCCAGCTGGTCCGGGAAGTGCCGCTGGACGTCGGCCCGGCCGACTTGCGGCCTGCGCCGTGGGACCGCGAGCAGATCCACCAGCTCTTCGACACGCTCCAGTTCCGGGTCCTGCGCGACCGCCTCTACTCGACGCTGCCGAACGGCATCGGCATAGCGGCGACCACGGCGGGCCCGCCCGCCGGCGACGCCGCCGGGTTCGACGTGGCCGTTGTCGTGCTCGGGCCTGGCGAAGTCGCCGATTGGATTGAGGGGAACGTCGCCGGCACTGGGCGGGCCGGCCTAGCGGTGAGCGGTACGTGGGGGCGGGGCACCGGCAACCTGACTGGTCTCGCGATAGCGGCACCGGGCGGCGCGGCCGCTTACCTCGATCCGGTTGGGCTGGCCGAGGCCGACGACAAGGCCCTTGGCGCCTGGCTGGCAGACCCGTCCCGGCCCAAGGCTCTGCACGACGCCAAAGGGCCGATGCACGCACTGGCGGCGCGCGGGTTCGAGCTCGCCGGGCTGACCAGCGACACGGCGCTGGCCGCTTACCTGGCCCTGCCAGGCCAGCGGTCGTTCGACTTGGCCGACCTGGCCCTGCGTTACCTGAACAGGGAGCTGCGGGATGCCGAGCCCGCTACCGGCCAGCTGACCCTGGACGTACAGGACGAGGCTGAGATTGCCACCGCGCTTGGGCAGCGCGCGCAGGCCACCGCCGAGCTGGCCGATGCCCTCGACGCCGACCTGGTCAAGCGCGGCGCGGCCGAGTTGCTGGCCGACGTGGAGCTGCCGCTGGTCGGTGTGCTCGCGGACATGGAGCGAGCCGGCATTGCGGCGGACACCGAGCATTTCGCCGACATGTCGGCGAGCCTGGGCGGCGAGGTGAAGGCCGCCGAGCAGGCTGCCTTCGCCGTCACCGGGCACGAGTTCAACCTGGGCTCGCCCAAACAGCTGCAGGAAGTGCTGTTCACCGAGCTCGGCCTGCCCAAGACCAAGCGGATCAAGACCGGATACACCACCGATTCCGAGGCGCTTACGGGGCTGCTCGCGCAGACTGAACACCCGGTGCTCGCCCACCTGCTGCGGCACCGGGACGTGGCGAAGCTCAAGAGCATCGTCGATTCGCTGATTCCGATGGCAGACGCCGACGGCCGGATTCACACCACCTATAACCAGATGATCGCGGCTACCGGCCGGCTGTCGTCGACCGACCCGAATATGCAGAACATCCCGATCCGCACCGAGGAAGGCCGCCGGATCCGCCGCGGCTTCATCGTCGGTGCCGGCTACGAAACCTTGCTGACTGCCGACTACAGCCAGATCGAGCTGCGGATCATGGCGCATCTGTCGGGCGACGCCGCGCTCGCCGCCGCGTTCGGCTCCGGGCACGACTTCCACGCCGCGACGGCCGGACGGGTGTTTGGCGTAGCGCCGGCCGAGGTCACCCAGGAGTTGCGCAGCAAGGTCAAGGCGATGAACTATGGCCTCGCCTACGGCCTGTCCGCGTACGGGCTTTCCCAGCAGCTGCGGATCACGCCGGACGAGGCACGCGGTTACATGGACGAGTACTTCCAGCAATTCGGCGGAGTCCGGGATTACCTGCGGGATGTTGTAGCCAGGGCCCGGATGGACGGCTATACCCAGACCATGCTGGGCCGCCGCCGTTACCTGCCGGACCTGACCTCCGATAATCGGCAGCGCCGCGAGATGGCCGAGCGGATGGCACTCAACGCGCCGATCCAGGGCTCAGCCGCGGACATCATCAAAGTCGCGATGCTGGCGGTGCACGATGACCTGCGGCAGGCCGGCTTGCGGTCCCGGATGCTGCTCCAGGTCCACGACGAGCTGCTGTTCGAGGTGGCCCCGGGGGAGCTGGACGCGGTGCGGGCCCTAGTGGCGGCCGCCATGTGCGGCGCGGCCGAACTGACCGTTCCGCTGGAGGTCTCGATGGGCTGGGGCCACAGCTGGTCCGACGCGGCGCACTGACACTCTGGTTCCCGGCGCCACTCTGGTTTCCGGTGCGCAGCACATACCTGTCCAATCTGGGATGCTTGACTGATGGAATTGCGGCTGCGCGGGCTCGAGGCCCCGGTTGAGCTCACCAGGGACCGTTTCGGCGTGCCGCACTGCCGGGCCGTCACCGAGCACGACGCGTTCTTCGCGCAGGGTGTCGCACATGCTGCTGACCGGCTCTGGCAGATGGACTATGACCGGCGGCGCGGCCTTGGCCGGGCCGCCGAAGTAGTCGGCCCGGCCGCGGTTCCCGGCGACACGCTATACCGGCGGGTCGATCTCCCGGCGGGCGCGCGCCGTGACCTGACCCTGCTATCCACGGCCGCGCGGGACATGCTCAGCGCGTACACGGCCGGCGTCAACGCCGTGATCGAGACAGCGGACGCGCACCGTCGGCTGATCAGGTCCGGCGCGCACCACGAGGGTCGGCCAGCAGCGGACCAGCAGGCCGGCTGGCCGCTGCCTGCCGAGTTCGACGGGACTGGCGAGCTGCCGGAACGCTGGGAGCCATGGCACTGCCTGGTCGTGTACCGGGTCCGGCACCTGGCCATGGGATCCGCCGCAGCCAAGCTCTGGCGAGGGGTGGTCAGCGATGCTCTCGGCCCGGCGGTGGCGCGCAAGATGGCCGCTGGCCGGTCCGCGTGGCAAGTCGCCTGCGTGCCGCCGGGCGCCCGCTGCCTCGGCGCAGCGCCGTCCTGGGTCGGCCTGGACGATGCCGGCAGCAACAACTGGGCGCTGGCTGGCAGCCGTACCGACTCCGGCATGCCGCTACTCGCCGGCGACCCGCACCGGCCGCTTGAGATGCCGAACGTCTACATCCAGGGACACGTGTCCGGGCCGGACTGGGACGTGCTCGGCCTGGCGATCCCCGGCGTACCAGGGTTCCCGCATTTCGGCCACAACGCGAGAGTCGCCTGGTGCATCACCCACGCTATGGCCGACGACCAGGACCTCTACCGCTTCCCGGCTGCCGCCGTAGCCGACGGCCCGCGCCGCACCGAGATCATCAGCGTGCGCGGCGGCGACCCGGTCGGCATTGATGTCAGGCACAGCGATCGCGGACCCCTGGTCACCGACGAGCTGGCGCTCGCCTGGACGGCCGCAGCCGAGCCGAACACCGGGTTCGATGCGTTTCCGGCGATGCTGCGGGCCAGGTCGGTCGACGAGATCTTCGAGACCATGCGGCCGTGGGTGGAGCCGGTGAATAACCTGCTCGCGGCCGACCGCGAGGGCAGCATCGGGTATCTGACGCGCGGCCGCGTACCCGTACGCACCAGCCCTGACGCTGCCTGGACCCCGGTGCCTGGCGGCGACCAGTCCTATGGCTGGCGCGGCCGGGTGGCCGTCGCCGACATGCCCCGGGCGGAGAACCCGGATTGCGGGTACCTGTTCAGCGCCAACAACCGGATACTCGCCGCGGACTCCGGCCCGTACCTGGGCCTGGATGTGGCAGCGCCGTGGCGGGCGACGCGGATCGCGGAAACGCTCGCGGAGTTGTCGGCGGCGACCGTCGACGACATGGCTGCGTTGCACCGCGACGTCGTCTCGATACCTGGCAGGCAGATAGCCCGGCTGCTGGACGACTGGGCGCCGCTGGCCGGGTGGGATGGCCGACTGGACGCAGGCTCGACAGCGGCTGCGGCGTACTCGGTGCTGCGCCGGGAGCTTGCCTTGCTCGTGCTCGATCGATCGGGCCTGGCCGCTTACATCGAGCACCCCTGGAACCGGCTGCTGCCCGGAGTCCGGGCCGAGTCGGGGGTCTGGCGGCTGGCCGGCGATCACTTGCTGGCTGGCGACGAGTCGCTGCTTGGCGGCTGGTCCTGGCGACGGGCCCTGACCGAGGCCGTCCGCCGCGCCGAGCGTGCCTGGGGCGGCGAAGCGTGGGGCGAGCTGCACGCCACTGGACAGCGCCACCCGCTCGGACAGGCCGAGCTGCAGCCGCCATCCGTGCCGTACGGCGGTGACATGGACACCGTGCAGGCCAGCTCATACGTGCCGGTGGACGGACTGCGCACCGCGGCGGCGTCGGTAGCGCGTTACGCGTTCGACTTGGCTGACTGGGACCGCTCCGGCTGGGTGGTGCCGCTGGGCTCGGCTGGCGATCCGGGGCTGTTTCACGGTCACGACCAGCAGGAGGCATGGCGCACGGGCCAGCTACTGCCCGCGCTCTATTCACCTCAGGCTGTAGAGCACGCCGCTGAGGAGCGGATCAGGCTGGTACCGGATTAGCCCGCGAACCCGGATTAGCCCGGAAACTCAGTTGACCGGCGCGCCGAGCCGCCCTACGGTCAGTGCCCGTGCCGACATGGACTATCGAGGAATGGCCGCGCCGGAAGCAGCCAGACGAGTTGCAGGCTGAGCTGTACCAGGCTCGGGCCGCGTTGCACCAGGAAGCTACGCCCGGCGATCCCAGGCGCCCGCTCGCCGATGAGATCGCAGCCGACCGGCACCTGCCAGCACCCGAAGACGGCGTCGTGCTTGTAGCCCGTGATGCGGCGGGAGCCATCGCGGGCCTTTCGTCCTGCAACTGGGAACGGCTGCCAGGCCAGGACCACCTGCTGTTCACGGCAATCGAGGTGCTGCCGCGCTGCCGCCGCCAGGGTATCGGCCGCCTGCTGCTCGACCGCGCGACTGCCATCGCAGAGCGCCAAGGCCTGCGCCTGATCATGGGCCGGACCAGGGACAACGTCCCGTCCGGCGCGGCGTTCTGCGGTAGGTTCGGCGCCGAGCCGGCCATGGGCGGCGAGGAGAACCGGCTCGACCTGTACACCGTCGACCGGGATCAGGTCGATCGCTGGATCGCCGACGGCCCGGTCCGGGCCCCTGGTTACCGGCTGGACTTCGTCGCGGGCCGCACGCCGCCAGAGCTAGCTGGCCGGGTGGCGGAGGTGCTCAACATCATGAACACCGCGCCACGCGAGAATCTCGATATCGGAGACGTCCAGGTCACCCCTGAGCTGGTGGCCGAATATGAGGACGCGACGGTGGCCGCCGGCGAGGAGCTCTGGGCGTACTACGCGGTTGACCAGGCGTCGGGCCGGTTTGTCGGCCTTACGAACATTTTTATCCGGCCCGCCCTACCCGACCGGGTGCACGTCGGCGACACGGCCGTCGACCCGGCCCACCGCGGCCGTGGCCTAGGGAAGTGGCTGAAGGCTGCGATTACCAAGCGAATCCTGGACGAGCTGCCAGCCGTCCGCTGGGTGATCACCTGGAACGCGGGCAGCAACGACGCCATGCTCGCGATCAACGAGCAACTGGGGTTCAAAGTGGCCGCGGTCTCCACCACCTGGCAGATAGCAACCGACCAGCTCCGGACCCGGCTCGCGGCCTGGCCGGACCGGGCCGCAGACGGGGGACCTGCAGATTGACCCGGGGGGCATGCTCTCATATGCTGGGCGTTGCACTGTGTTCTGGTGCAGTCCGCCAATGGTCAGGCAGCCGCGTGGCAGTCTTTCTGCAGGCCGCGGCCGGTCATGCTGGCCAGGCAAGTCACGAATCCATGGCTTTCCGTTGTCGGGCTCGCCGTGCACGGGGCCGTCCAGCAACCCATTCCTGTCCGTATCCGGAGTCCACCTACACATGACGAGCAGCACAGAGGCCACCTCGACCCCCAAAGTAGCGGTCAACGATATCGGTTCGGAGGAGGCCTTCCTCGCCGCGATCGACGAGACCATCAAGTATTTCAACGACGGCGACATTGTTGAAGGCACCGTCGTCAAGGTCGATCGAGATGAGGTTCTGCTCGACATCGGCTACAAGACCGAGGGCGTGATCCCGTCCAGGGAGCTGTCGATCAAGCACGATGTCGACCCGCACGAGGTCGTCAAGGTAGGCGAGCATATCGAGGCCCTGGTCCTTCAGAAGGAGGACAAGGAAGGGCGCCTGATCCTGTCCAAGAAGCGGGCTCAGTACGAGCGCGCCTGGGGCACGATCGAGAAGGTCAAGGAAGAGGACGGCGTCGTCACCGGTACCGTCATCGAGGTCGTCAAGGGCGGCCTGATCCTGGACATCGGGCTGCGCGGCTTCCTGCCGGCCTCGCTGGTCGAGATGCGGCGGGTTCGCGACCTGCAGCCGTACGTGGGCAAGGAGATCGAGGCCAAGATCATCGAGCTGGACCGGAACCGCAACAACGTGGTGCTGTCCCGCCGTGCCTGGCTAGAGCAGACCCAGTCGGAGGTTCGGCAGAACTTCCTCAACACGCTGCAGAAGGGCCAGATCCGCAAGGGCGTCGTTTCCTCGATCGTCAACTTCGGCGCGTTCGTCGACCTTGGCGGCGTGGACGGCCTCGTGCACGTCTCCGAGCTGTCCTGGAAGCACATCGACCACCCCGGCGAGGTCGTCGAGGTCGGCCAGGACGTCACCGTCGAGGTCCTCGACGTGGACATGGACCGCGAGCGGGTTTCGCTGTCGCTTAAGTCGACGCAGGAAGACCCGTGGCAGCAGTTCGCAAGGACGCACCAGATCGGCCAGGTCGTGCCCGGCCGGGTGACCAAGCTCGTGCCGTTCGGGGCGTTCGTGCGGGTGGAGGAGGGCATCGAAGGGCTGGTGCACATCTCTGAGCTCGCCGACCGGCACGTGGAGATTCCCGAGCAGGTTGTACAGGTGGGCGACGAGATCTTCGTCAAGATCATCGACATTGACCTGGACCGGCGGCGGATCAGCCTGTCGCTGAAGCAGGCCAATGAGGGCGCGTCGGGCGAGGTGTCCAGCGAGGACTTCGATCCGACGCTGTACGGCATGCCGGCTGCTTATGACGACCAGGGCAACTACCTGTACCCCGAGGGCTTCGATCCCGAGTCGGGCGAATGGCTGGAGGGCTTCGACAGCCAGCGCGAGGAATGGGAGCGGCAGTACGCCGAGGCGCGCGGCCGGTACGAGGCGCACCAGCAGCAGGTAGCCGAAGCTCGCACCAAGGCCGAGGTGACTGGCGACGACGGCGGCGAAGACGAGGCCCGCGAGCACCACACCTCCTCATCCGACGGCGAGGCCGAGCGGGCCGGCACGCTGGCCTCTGACGAGGCACTCGCGGCGCTCCGCGACAAGCTGTCCGGCGGCCAGAGCTGACGACGGCAGCGGCTCCCCGGTACCTGACGGTGGCGGGCGCCAGGCGCACCGCGCCCGGCGCCCGCCATTGCCATCTCGGTGCTGCGGCAGCCGGGCGACGAGCGGGCTGGCGCTGACATGTTCAAAGTGGGCCTCACCGGCGGCATCGGGGCTGGCAAGAGCGAAGTGTCGCGGCGCCTGGCCGCCCAGGGCGCGATCGTGATCGACGCGGACCTGATCGCGCGCGAAGTCGTCGCGCCAGGTACCGACGGGCTCGCGGAAGTGGTCAGCGCCTTCGGTACGGCCTTGCTCCGGCCAGACGGCGAGCTGGACCGGACCGCGCTCGGGGACATCGTATTCGGCGACTCAGAGAAGCTCGCCCAGCTGAACTCCATCGTCCACCCGAGGGTCGGCGGCCGGATGCACGCCCTGGAGGAGTCGGCCGGACCTGGCTCGATCGTTGTGCACGACGTTCCGCTCATCACAGAGAACGGGCTAGCCAGCGAATTTGACTTGATCGTGGTTGTGGACGTGCCGCCCAGAATCCAGCTGGACCGGCTAGTGCGGCTCCGCGGCATGCGCCGGGAGCAGGCGCAGGCCAGGATGGCCGCGCAGGCCAGCCGGGAGCAGCGGCTCGCTATCGCCGGCATCGTGGTCGACAACTCCGGGTCGCTTGCCGAGCTTGACCGGCAGGTTGGCGAGCTATGGGCCGAGTTGCGCAGGCGCGCCGCCCTCGCGATCAGCTGACGGAACCGCGCGCATGAGCACCGGCATAGTAGGGCTGCCGGTCCGGCGGCTCACCCTAGCCGACCTGCCCGCCTGCACCGAGCTCGCCGTGGACCGCGGCTGGGCACCCCAGGAACGCAGCTGGCGGCTCATGTTCGCGGTCAGCGACGTCTATGGCGTCCAAGATCGCGCTGGCGGACTCGCCGGGACCGTGGTGCTGACCAGGTACGGCCGCGACCTGGCTGCCATCGGTATGCTGCTGGTGGCAACCCGGCATGCCCGCCAGGGACTCGGCCGACGGCTCATGAACTACGCGCTCGGGCTGGCGGACGGCCGCGTGGTTTTCCTCTTTGCGACCGACCTGGGCCGTCCGCTGTACGCGCAACTGGGCTTCGAGCTAGTAGGAACCTCAACCCGTTATATCGGGATGTTCAGCCCTGACTCCGATCGTCCAGATGCCCAGATCTATGGAGTCCGCCCGGCCGGTGCTGACGTGGCCGGCCTGGCAGCAGCCGATCAGGCCGCTTTCGGCGCCGACCGCAGCCGCGTGCTCGCGGAGCTCGTCACCGTCGCCGACCGGTTCGTGGAATGCGGCGAGCCGGTGGCCGGTTATGGGGCTGCGTGGAGCGACGGGGGCATCCAGATCATCGGCCCGGTCGTCGCTGACGGCCTGCCGGTGGCGACGGCCCTGATCAGCAGTCTGGCCGATGGATGCGCCGGGCTGGTGCGGGTGGACGTGGCCAGCTGGCACCCGGGGCTGGCCGCCTGGTCATTGGCGCGCGGGTTGCGGCCTGGTGCCACAAATGCGGTGATGACCTTCGGTGGTGCGCTGCCAGGTGATCCGGCCAGGCTGTTCGCGCCCGCTAGCGTGGCCATCGGCTGAGCCGCCGCCAGTTCGGCTAGCCGCGCAGAATGTCAGTACCGAGACCTACAGTAGAGCAGGCGCATTGCGACAAGATCAGTGCCACAAACCCGCTGGGACTAGAACTGTGCGACAAGACCTGTGGAGCCAGCCGAGCATGCAAAGGAGGCCGTCATGCGCCCGGTGACCGATCTGCAGCGCCGGGTCGCGCCGTTCGAAGTTGTCACCGATATGGTGCCGGCGGGCGACCAGCCGCGTGCCATCGGCGAGATGGAGAAGCGGCTAAGGGACGGCGTGAAGGACACGGTGCTGCTCGGCGCGACTGGCACCGGCAAGACCGCGACGGTTGCCTGGCTTGCCGAACGGTTGCAGCGCCCCGTGCTGGTCATGCTGCCGAACAAGACGCTCGCGGCCCAGTTCGCGAACGAGCTACGCGAAATGTTGCCCAAGAACGCTGTCGAGTATTTCGTCTCTTACTACGACTACTACCAGCCTGAGGCGTACGTTCCGCAGACCGACACCTATATCGAGAAGGACTCTTCCATCAACGACGAGGTGGACCGGCTCCGGCATTCGGCGACCAACTCGCTGCTGACCCGGCGGGACACCATCGTCGTCGCGTCGGTCTCGTGCATCTATGGCCTTGGCACCCCGCAGGAGTACGTCGACCGGATGCTGAAGGTGCACGTTGGCCAGACCTTCGACAGGGACAAGCTGCTGCGCAAGCTGGTCGGCATGCAGTACAACCGCAACGACCTGGCCTTCACCCGCGGCACGTTCCGGGTCCGGGGCGACACCATCGAGGTGATCCCGCAGTACGAGGAGCTCGCCGTCCGGATCGAAATGTTCGGTGACGAGATCGAGCGGCTGATGACGCTGCACCCGCTCACCGGCGAGGTGATGAGCGAGGACGACGAGCTATATCTATTCCCCGCCTCGCATTACGTTGCCGGGCCGGAGCGGATGGAGCGGGCGATCGAGGGGATCGAGACCGAGCTGGAGGAGCGGCTGACGGAGCTGGAGACGATGGGCAAGCTGCTCGAGGCGCAGCGGCTGCGGATGCGGACCACCTATGACATCGAGATGATGCGCCAGGTTGGGTCGTGCTCCGGCATCGAGAACTACTCGCGCCATATCGACGGCCGGCAGCCTGGCAGCGCGCCGAACACGCTGCTTGACTTCTTTCCCGAAGACTTTCTGCTGGTGGTGGACGAGTCGCATAACACCGTGCCGCAGATCGGGGCCATGTACGAAGGTGACGTGTCCAGGAAGCGAGTGCTGGTCGATCACGGCTTCCGGCTCCCGAGCGCCATCGACAACCGGCCGCTGACCTGGCACGAGTTCGTGGACCGCATCGGCCAGACGCTGTACCTGTCGGCGACGCCTGGGCCTTACGAGCTCCGCCAGACCGGTGGCGAGATCGTGGAGCAGGTCATCAGGCCCACCGGGCTAGTAGACCCTCAGGTGATCATCAAGCCGACCAAGGGCCAGATCGATGATCTCATCGGCGAGATCCGTGACCGGGCCGAGAAATCGGAACGGGTCCTGGTCACGACGCTCACGAAGAAGATGGCCGAGGACCTGACCGACTATCTGCTAGAGCTCGGCATCCGCGCCAGGTACCTGCACAGCGAGGTCGACACCCTGCGAAGGGTGGAGCTACTACGCGAGCTTCGGCTCGGCGAATACGACGTCCTGGTCGGCATCAACCTGCTGCGCGAGGGACTGGACCTGCCCGAGGTCTCGCTGGTGGCGATCCTGGACGCCGACAAGGAAGGCTTCCTGCGCTCAGGGACCTCGCTGATCCAGACGATCGGCCGGGCAGCCAGGAATGTGTCCGGCCAGGTGCACATGTACGCCGACAAGATGACTCCATCGATGCAACGCGCGATCGACGAGACGAACAGGCGGCGGGACCGGCAGATCGCCTACAACCGCGAGCACGGCGTTGACCCGCAGCCGCTGCGCAAGCGGATCGCGGACATCCTGGATCAGCTGGCCCGTGAGGATGCAGACACTGAGCAGCTGCTCGGCGGGTCCGGCAGGCAGCAGAGTCGTGGCAAGGCCCCGGTGCCTGGCGTCTCATCAAGGGCCAGGGCCGCGGCGGCAGCGGCATCGGGTGACAAGGCGGGCCAGGGCGGCGGCCCGGCGCGTGCCGACTTGGCTGCGCTCATCGCGGAGCTGACGGAGCAGATGCACGCGGCAGCAGCCGAGCTCCAGTTCGAGATCGCGGCCAGGATCCGGGACGAGGTGCGCGAGCTCAAGCACGAGCTGCGCGGTATGCAGGCCGCTGGGGTCTAGCCGATGCGCCCTTACCCGCGCGGACAGCTGCCAGATCACGACTGCCGCTGCGTGTTAA
Organism: uncultured Actinomycetota bacterium; assembly: GCA_963787665.1. GTDB lineage: Bacteria > Actinomycetota > Actinomycetes > Streptosporangiales > Streptosporangiaceae > JAJYUU01. The sequence goes on along the minus strand of CAWBDZ010000007.1, from coordinate 910,548 downwards.
CGGCTGGCGGAACCGCCGGTGACGGCGCGCCGTCTAAGCACCGGCTGAGGAAGAAAGGCCGCGTTACCCTGCTAATGCAGCCCTCGTCACTTCCGGGTAGGAGCCAGTTGCTATGACCAGCAGGCCCCCCAGCCGCCCGGCCGCAACGCATCGCGCAGCGGGTACGCGCGCAGCAGGCGCGCGTACAGCGACCAGCGGTGCGGGAAGGCCGCCACCAGTACGGACAGCCGCCGCACTGGTGGCGGCGGGCCTGCTGCTGTCGGGCTGCGGCAGCCTCACGGGCAGCTCGGGGCCAGCCCAGACGGGAACCGGCAGTGCAAACGCCGCCGCAGCAGCGAATCACGGCGGCGGCACTGCGGATGGCAGCGCTCAGCGGCCGCGCACGACGGCGCCGGCCAGGGCGCTGCTATGCGAGCACCCGCGGGCGCCGCTGAGCGTTCGCATCGTCTGGATCGGCCCTTCGGTCGTGGTGCAGCCAGCGTCCGGTACCGGCGGGGCGTCCGGGCTGGGCGCGGGCGGGGCCGCCGCAGAGTCAGTCAGCGTGACCGGCACTACGGCCAGATCGCTCGCGGAGGCAGCGTGCGCGCTGCCGGCACTGCGACCAATCCCGCTCTGCCCGTGGACAATGCCGTATCACCGGTATCAGCTCACGTTCACCGTTGCCGGGCGGGTCTTCCCGGTGGTGATAGTGCGTCGAAACGGCTGCCCGCTGGTGACCGGCCCGGGCACCCCGCGCTGGCTGCGATTCCGCAAGGCGTTCCTGGCTGAGCTTGGCAGGGTCGTCGCGGTTGCCAGGCCGCGCCAGCCATTCAACAAGCTCCCGCTGACTGGCAAGCCCATCCACCGGATCAGCCCGGTGAGCCTGAACTAGCCAACCCGGCCGCGAGAAGAACCGTCCGGTTCGCGCGCGTATGGATGGAATGTGCCTGCTAAGCAGGCGTCAAGAGAACGTCCAGCTTCCAAGCAGCGTAGGGTCGAATTATGGTGGCCAGCCTTGTTGCCGCTCTGGCGTCGGCCCTGTGCTACGGGGTCGCGGCAGTCATGCAGGCCATGGCCGTTCGCGCCGCCAGTCACCGCACCGCGGCAGACGGAGCAGCCGGAACCGGAGTCGATCCAGGTCTGCTCGTGCGCCTGATGCGGCAGTGGCTGTTCCTTGTCAGCATTGCCATCGACATGGTCGGATTCGTCGCGCAGCTGGTAGCGCTGCGCCGGCTACCGCTATTCGCCGTCCAGGCGATCATGGCATCTAACCTGGCAGTCACGGCCGTCTTCGCGGCCTGGCTGATGAAAGCCAGGCTGGCGATGCGGGAATGGCTCGCGGTGGCCGGCGTGGTAGTCGGGGTCGGCTTGCTCGGTTTGTCGGCTGGAGCGCAAGGCGCGGCCAGCGTGGGCAGCGCGTTCCGGCTCGGGTTGATTGTCGCGGTCATCGGGGTGGGAGTCGCCGGATTCGCGGCGGCCAAGCTGCCCAATCCGGCCCGGACGCCAGCCCTCGGAGCGATCGCCGGCCTTGGTTACGCCGTGCTGGCAGTGTCAGCCCGGATCCTGCCCGGCTTCTCTCCGCATCAGCTTCTCCGGGATCCTGCTTCTTACACGCTGGCTGCTGCCGGGATTGTCTCGTTCATGCTGTATGCGACGGCACTGGACGGCGGGAGTGTTACCACCGCCACGGCGGCGGTCGTGCTAGCCGAGACCATGCCGCCCGCCGTCGTCGGAGTCATCTTCCTGGGCGACACCACCCGGCACGGGCTGACCGCCGTCGCGGGCCTGGGTTTCGCGCTGGCCGTCGCCTGTGCGCTTGCGCTCGCGAGGTTTGGCGAGGCGGGCGAGAAGGAGCCAGCCCGGCCTGCCCGCCGGGAGGCAGCGGCGATGCCCCAGGCGGCCGGGCGACACGCGGCGTTAGGGCCACCAGAGCTGTCCGACCGTCCCTAGCGCCAGGATGCACGGCGTTGGCCTCGCCCGGCGCTGTCTTGCCCGGCAGGTGGCCCGCGCCTGATATTCTGGTACCCCGTGGGCGAGCGGGATTTCCGCCGAATCTGACCACGGGAGTCTTAGTGGCGATATCAGCGTATGCATCACGGCCAGGCAGCACGAGGCCGGCGGAGACCAGGCATCTGTTCGTTACCGGCGGCGTGGCGTCCAGCCTCGGCAAGGGACTCACTGCCTCAAGCATCGGCAGGCTGCTGAAGCTCCGCGGTCTACGGGTGAGCATGCAGAAGCTCGACCCCTACCTGAACGTGGATCCCGGCACCATGAATCCGTTCCAGCACGGTGAGGTTTTCGTCACCGACGACGGGACGGAAACCGATCTCGACGTCGGACATTACGAGCGCTTCCTGGACATCAGGCTGCCTGGATCGGCCAATGTGACGACTGGCCAGATCTATTCGCACGTCATCGCCAAGGAACGGCGCGGTGATTACCTCGGCGACACGGTGCAAGTGATCCCGCACATCACCAACGAGATCAAGGCCCGGATCCGGGAGATGGCCAACGCGGAGACCGACGTGGTGATCACCGAAGTCGGCGGCACCGTTGGCGACATCGAGTCGCAGCCGTTCCTGGAGGCCATCCGGCAGATCCGGCACGAGATCGGCCGCGACCGGTGCTTCTTCCTGCATGTCTCGCTGCTGCCCTACATCGGTCCGTCGGGCGAGCTGAAGACCAAGCCGACCCAGCATTCGGTCGCCGCGCTGCGCAGTATCGGTATTCAGCCGGATGCGATCGTGTGCCGGTCGGACCGGCCGATCAGCGACGGGCTGAAGCGCAAGATCAGCCTGATGTGCGACGTCGACGAAGAGGCGGTTGTGTCGGCGCCGGACGCGCCGTCGATTTACGACATTCCGAAGGTGCTGCACGCGGAGGGCCTGGACGCATATGTCGTTCGCAGGCTCGGGCTCCCGTTCCGGGACGTCGACTGGACTGACTGGGATGATCTGCTGCGGCGCGTGCACCGCCCGTCCCGAAGCGTAACGATCGCGCTGGTTGGCAAGTACGTCGATCTTCCCGACGCTTACCTGTCACCGGCGGAAGCGCTGCGAGCAGGGGGCTTCGCCCACGACGTCCGGGTCAACATCCGGTGGGTCACCAGCGACGATTGCCAGACGCCTGAGGGCGCTGCCCGGCAGCTCGCTGACGTAGACGGGGTGCTCGTGCCCGGCGGCTTCGGTGTCCGCGGCATCGAGGGCAAGATCGGAGCGGTCCGCCACGCGCGAGAGAACGGGATACCCGTGCTCGGCCTCTGCCTGGGACTGCAGTGCATGGCTATCGAAGTCGGCCGCGACCTGGCCGGGCTCGAGGGCGCCAACAGCGCCGAGTTCGATCCGGACACTGTCTATCCGGTGATTGCCACCATGGCCGATCAGCAGGACGTCGTCGCTGGAGAGCGGGACATGGGCGGCACCATGCGCCTCGGCCTGTATCCGGCCGTGTTGGCGGAGGGCAGTCTCGTCCGCGAGCTCTACGGCGAGGAGGTCGTGGAGGAGCGGCACCGGCACCGGTACGAGGTCAATAACGATTACCGGGACGCACTGAAAAAGCCGGCCTGAACTGCTCCGGGTTGTCACCTGACGGCCGCCTGGTCGAGTTCGTCGAGTTGCCGCGCGACGTGCACCCGTTCTTCGTGGCTACACAAGCTCATCCGGAACTGCTGTCGCGGCCGACCCGTCCGCACCCGCTGTTCAGCGGCCTGGTGGCCGCGGCCCTGGCGCGGAGCCGGGCCATGCCCGCCACCGAATCATCGGGCGCGGGGCAGCGGTCAGCCGCGGCAAGCTGAAATGGCTGGCCGGTGACCGACATCCGCGACGAGGCCGGGTCCTGGCCGGTGACCGACTCTGCCGTTCTGGCGGTCGGAAAGGTGGTGGCGCTACGCCGCGATACGGTGCAGCTGCCCGACGGCGGCATGGTCGGCAGGGAGGTCATCGAGCATCCCGGCGCCGTGGCCGTGGTGGCCATCGACGACCAGGCCCGGGTGCTGATGATCAGGCAATACCGGCATCCGGCCGGCGCAACCCTGTGGGAGATCCCGGCCGGGCTGCGTGACGTTGCCGGCGAGCCGCTGCTGGCGACCGCCCGGCGGGAGCTGCTGGAGGAGACCGGCTGCGAGGCCGCCGACTGGCGGGTGCTGACCGACTACCTCTCGTCGCCCGGGATCAGCACCGAGCGGCTGCGGGTCTTCCTGGCCACCGGCCTGACGATGGTTCCCGACGCCGAGCGCGAGTATGTTCCAGAGCACGAGGAGGCGTATCTCACCGTCGCCTGGGTGCCGCTCGCAGATGCCGTCCACGGCGTCCTGGCCGGGGACCTGCACAACGGGGTGGCAATCGTGGGTATCTTGTCCGCGTATGTGGCTCACGAGGACGGTTTCAAGACCCTTCGTCAGGCTGAGGAGCCGGAGACGTTGTGATCCCAGGGGTGCAGTCTGGGTAAGGGGCACCGCCCGGCAGCAGCCGGGCAGTTCGGCAGGCAAGGAAGGACAACGGGCCAATGAAGGTCGGCGTTCCTAAGGAAGTCAAGAATCACGAGTACCGCGTGGCTATCACGCCGGCCGGGGTGCACGAGCTGGTCATGTACGGGCATGAAGTCTTCGTCCAGCAGGACGCGGGCACCGGCTCCTCCATTCCGGACGCCGACTTCGTCGCGGCCGGCGCCACGATCCTGCCGAATGCGGATGAGGTCTGGCGGGCCGGCGACCTGATCCTCAAGGTCAAGGAGCCGGTGGCCGAGGAATACCACCGGATGCGCAAGGATCAGGTGCTGTTCACTTACCTGCACCTAGCCGCAAGCCGTCCGTGCACTGACGCACTGCTCGACTCCGGCATCACCGCCATCGCCTACGAGACCGTTCAGCTGCCTGACGGCTCGCTGCCGCTGCTGGCTCCCATGTCGGAGGTAGCGGGCCGGATGGCTCCGCAGGTCGGCGCGCATCACCTGCAGCGCGACGGTGGCGGTCGCGGCGTGCTGATGGGTGGCGTCTCGGGTGTCTATGCGGCCAAGGTCGTCGTGCTCGGTGCTGGCGTCTCGGGCATGAGCGCCGCGGCGATCGCCCTCGGCATGCAGGCCGAGGTGCTGCTTGTCGACAAGAACATCGCCCGGCTCCGCCAGGCCGACGCCATCTACCAGGGTCACTGCCAGACGGTCGCATCGAACGCGTACGAGGTTCAGCGCGCCGTCATCGACGCCGACCTGGTCATCGGCGCAGTGCTGGTACCAGGTGCCAAGGCACCCACGCTGGTCTCCAACGAACTTGTGTCGCGGATGAAGTCAGGCTCGGTGCTGGTCGACATCTCGATCGACCAAGGCGGCTGCTTCGAGGACTCACACCCGACTACGCATGCCGACCCGACGTACCGCGTCCACGACTCGGTGTTCTACTGCGTCGCGAACATGCCCGGTGCGGTCCCGCACACCTCGACGTATGCACTGACGAACGTGACGCTGCCGTACGTCGTCGAGATTGCCAACCGCGGCTGGCGCGACGCGCTGCGCAGCGATCCGTCCTTCGGCGGCGGCCTCAACACTCATGAGGGTAACGTGACCTGCGCGCCGGTCGCCGAAGCGCACGGGCTGCCGTATGTGCCGCTGGCAGAGGTGCTCAGCTGACCACATTCGCGCGCGCGATCGCGCGATATCTCGACCACCTGGCCGTCGAGCGCGGGCTGGCTGAGCACACGCTCCAGGCTTACAGGCGTGACCTGCAGCGTTACGGGACTGCGCTGGAAGCCGCCGGCCTGGCTGAGATCGAGCAGGTCAGCACGCAGGACGTGGCGGACTTCCTCGCGGGCTTGCGAGAAGGCGACGGCGATCACCAGCCGCTGGCCGCCAGTTCCGCTGGCAGGGCGGTGGTCGCGGTGCGCGGGCTGCATGCGTTCGCGCTGGCCGAGGGCATGACCGCGGCGGATCCGGCCAGGGCCGTCCGGCCGCCGGCGCCGCCGCGCCGGCTGCCGAAGGCCATCTCAATCGGGGAAGTCGAGCAGCTGCTCGCGGCGGCAGCCATCGGTCAGGCCGCGTTGCGGAACCGGGCGCTGCTTGAGCTGTTGTATGGCACTGGCGCCCGGATCTCCGAAGCGATCGGCCTGGACGTTGACGACCTGGGCCTGCCTGAGCAGGCCGCCGCTGATCCGGCCACCGTCCGGCTGAACGGGAAGGGCGGGAAGCAGCGTCTGGTGCCCGTCGGCAGCTACGCCATGGATGCGGTCAGCGCATACCTGGTCCGGGCCCGGCCGGCGCTGGCTGCCGCGTCGCGACGCGGTCAGCCGAGCGCGGCGCTTTTCCTGAACGCACGCGGCGGGCGGCTAACGCGGCAGGGCGCGTGGGGTGCACTGCGGGCTGCAGCGGAGCGAGCCGGGCTGGCCGAAGTATCGCCGCACGTCCTGCGGCACTCGTTCGCCACGCACCTGCTGGATGGCGGCGCCGACGTCCGGGTGGTACAGGAACTGCTCGGCCATGCGTCCGTGACGACGACGCAGCTGTACACCCTGGTCACTGTCGACAAGCTGCGCGAGGTTTACGCCTCCGCGCACCCTCGCGCCATGGGCTAATGCCAGGCATACCGGCTCGCCTGGTGCGTGGACTGCCGGACGGCTCATTTGCCGCGTCGCGGTGCGCCGGCTTGCCGGCGCGCAGCCCAGGCCCTAGAGTCGCGTGCCAGTGAGCGCATTTCTGCGCTAGCCGCCGGGAGGTGCGGTAGCTGTGTCGCCATCCCAAACTCTTGAGGTCCGGCCCGGTCTGCGTGGTCCCACCGGGCGCCCGCTGCCGGTGTTCCCCGATCCTGAGCCCCTCATCGTGCACGGCCCTGCGCGTATCACGGCTGTGTGCAACCAGAAGGGCGGAGTTGGCAAGACAACGACCACCATCAACCTCGGTGCCGCACTGGCCGAGCAGGGCCGCCGGGTATTGCTGGTGGACTTCGATCCGCAGGGCGCGCTGTCGGTGGGCCTTGGCGTCCAGCCGCACGAGCTCGACGCGACGGTCTACAACCTGCTCATGGAGCGCAGCCTCACCGCGCACGATGTCATCATCAAGACCCGCGTCGACGGCATGGATCTGCTCCCGAGCAACATCGACCTGTCCGGCGCCGAGGTCCAGCTCGTGCACGAGGTCGGCCGCGAGTTCGTGCTCGGCCGCGTGCTCCAGCCGGTGATCCCGGATTACGACATCATCCTGATCGATTGCCAGCCGTCACTCGGCCTGCTCACGGTAAACGCGCTTGCGTGCTCCGACGGGGTGCTGGTCCCGCTGGAGTGTGAGTACTTCGCACTGCGCGGCGTTGCCCTGCTCATGGAGACCATCGAGAAGGTGTCCTCCCGGCTGAGCCCGAAGCTGGCCATCGACGGGCTGCTGGCGACGATGTACGACTCACGTACGCTGCATACCAGGGAGGTGCTCGCGGGCGTCGTCGAGGGATTCGGCGATCGCGTCTACCACACGGTCATCAGCCGGACAGTGCGCTTCCCTGACTCTACGGTGGCAGGTGAGCCGATTACCAGGTTCGATCCTGCGTGCAACGGCGCCAGCTCTTACCGCGAGCTGGCCAAGGAGGTACTGGAGAGGTGGCGTCAGGGCGTTCCCGCGGCTCCCGTCCGCGGCGGGTAAGCCTGCCCGGGGTCTCAGAGATACTGAGGCCTCCTGCCCGAAGCCCGGCCGCCCCGAGTGAACGGCAAGCAAGCGGCAGGGAAAGCCACTCCCAGAAGATCACTGTTTATCTGTCCGGCACCGAGTTGCTAGACCTTGAGCGCGCGCGCCTTGCGCTGCGCTCCTACGGGATCTCTGTTGACCGGGGCCGGATTGTCCGCGAGGCCCTGGCAGTGGTGCTTGCTGACATCGACGGCGCCGGAGAAGATAGCTTGCTGGCCCAGCGGCTGCGTGCGAGCACGTGAGCGACGATGACGATTATGACCACCGGTGAATCCGATGAGCCTGGGCTTGATTCCACCGGGCTGGCCGCGGTCGGCTTTCAGGTGCATCTTGATGTCTTCGAAGGCCCCTTCGACCTGCTGCTGGCGCTGATCTCCAAGCACAAGCTGGACATCACCGAGATCGCGCTGTCGAGCGTCACGGATGAATTCATCGGCTACATCCGCGCGCTCGCCGGTGGCTGGGACCTGGATCAGGCCAGCTACTTCCTGGTGGTCGCGGCGACCTTGCTGGACCTCAAGGCAGCGCGGCTGCTGCCTTCCGGCGAGATTGACGACGAGGAGGACCTAGCCCTGCTAGAGGCCCGGGACCTGCTGTTCGCCCGGCTGCTGCAATACCGCGCCTACAAGGACGTCGCCGGGGTACTCGCGGGCAAGCTCGCGGCCGAGGGGCACAGGTACCCGCGACGGGTGCCGATGGAGCCGAGGTTCGCCGAGTTGCTCCCTGAGGTCCTGATCGGGATCGGGGCCAGGGAATTCGCGGCGATCGCGGCGCGCGTGCTGACGCCGCGCAGGCCGCCGTCAGTGTCGACAGCTCATCTTCACGTCCCGCGGACGTCGGTCCGGGAACAGGCTGAGATACTGGTAGCACGGCTGCGGTCAGTGCGGCGCGCGACATTCCGTCAGCTGATCGCCGATTGCGGTGGCACGTACGAAGTGGTGGCCCGGTTCCTGGCCGTGCTCGAGCTGTACCGCGAAGGACGCATCAGCCTGGACCAGGTCGCACCGCTCGGCGACCTCTACCTCTCCTGGATCGACCAGGTTGAACCAGGCGTTCATCACGATATTGAGGAATACGATGGATAACGGACAGGCTGCGGTCCTCGCCGACGCGCCTTCGCTCCGGATGAGCCTGGAAGCCGTGCTGCTCGTCGCCGACGAGCCCGTCAGCGAGAACGTGCTGGCCGATGTTCTCCGGGAATCGCTGGCGGTGATCACCGCCGAACTTCGGACGCTCGCCGATGCCTACACCGCCGAGCGGAGAGGGTTCGATTTGCGGGAGGTCGCTGGCGGCTGGCGACTCTACACCAGGGCCGAATGTGCCGCGGTCGTGGAGCGCTTTGTCAGCGACGGCCAGGAGGTCAGGCTCACCCACGCCGCGCTGGAGACGCTCGCGGTCGTCGCGTACCGGCAGCCAGTCAGCCGGGCGCGGGTGTCCGCGGTTCGAGGCGTTAACTGCGACAGCGTGGTGCGCACCCTGGTGCTGCGCGGGCTAGTGGAGGAATCGGGCAGCGATCCGGAGAGCGGTGCGATCCTGTTCCAGACCACCGGCTATTTCCTGGAGCGGCTTGGCCTGGCCAGCATCGCGGATCTGCCGGATCTGGTCCCGTTCCTGCCCGATCATCTCGATGACGAACTGGATCCAGGCCGTGACACCGGCCGGTAGCCGCCGGGGCAGCCGGGCGCGAGTCGGCCGCCAGGGCGGTACCGCCGGGCCGCGACCGGTCGCGGCCCCGGCCACGCTGAGCGCGGCGGAGCTGGCCAGGGCCCGGGCGGCTGCAGCCAGCCTGTCCGGGCCAGACTTCGCTGATGACGACGACTGGACCTCCGCCGGCGGGGCAGCTGACCGCGATTCGCTCACCGACGTGGAAGGCGGCGTCCGGCTGCAGAAGGTCCTGGCTGCCGCCGGGCTGGGCAGCAGGCGGTATTGCGAGGAACTCATCGGCGCCGGCCGGGTCGAAGTCGATGGTGAGGTAGTGCGCAGGTTCGGCGCCAGGGTGGACCCGCAGCATCAGATCATCCGGATCGATGGTAAGCGCATCCCGGCCAGGGAAGATCTTGTCTACGTCGCGCTGAACAAGCCAGCCGGCGTGCTTACCACGATGTCGGACAGCCGGGGCCGCAAGACCATGGCCGACCTGCTGGGGGACACTACCGAGCGGCTGTTCCATGTCGGCAGGCTGGACTATGACACTGAGGGCCTGATGCTGCTGATGAACGACGGGGAGCTCGCGCACCGGCTGGCGCACCCGCGGTTCGGCGTCGCCAAAACCTACCTCGCTGAAGTCTCCGGCCCGGTGCCGAAGGATCTGGGCCGGCAGCTGATCACCGGGGTCGAGCTGGACGACGGCGTGGCCAGCGCGGACCGGTTCCGGGTGGTGGAGCGGCTAGGCACGCGCGCGCTGGTGGAGATTACCCTGCACGAAGGGCGCAAGCACATCGTCAAGCGGATGCTCGCAGCGGCTGGCCACCCGGTTAGCAGGCTGGTGCGGACTCAGGTCGGCCCGGTTGCGCTCGGCTCGCTCCGCCCCGGGGCGACCCGGCCGCTGTCGACCAAAGAGGTCGGCGAGCTGTACGCGGCGGTCGGCCTGTAGCCTGCCGCGTGCGCCGGCATCCGGCACGCAACCGAGGAGGACGAGTGGCTGTCCGTGCAGTTCGCGGGGCTGTGCAGGTCGGCGGCAACGACCGGGCTGAGATCCTGGCGGGCACGACCGAACTGGTGACCGAGGTGATGACCCGCAACGGGCTCACCCCAGACGACGTCATCAGCGTCATCTTCACTGCGACTATGGACCTGACCGCCGAATTCCCCGCACTGGCGGCCCGGCAGCTCGGCTTCCAGGAAGTCCCGCTGCTATGCGCTTCCGAGCTGGACGTGCCAGGCGCGATGCCCCGCGTGGTCCGGTTGATGATGCACATTGAGACCGGCGAGCCGAGGGCCGCGCTGCAGCACGTGTACCTGCGCGGTGCCGCGGCCCTGCGGCTGGACATCGCGCAATGACAGCCAGTGGCGGGACGGCGATCCCGGCTACCGTGGTCCGGCCAGCCAGCGTCGTGGTCATCGGAACGGGCCTGATCGGCACGTCTGTCGCGCTGGCCCTGCGCGAGCACGGGATCACAGTCTGGCTTTCCGATCGCGACGCTGAGTCGGTGCGGCTGGCCGTTGAGATCGGTGCAGGCCAGCCACTGCCGCCCGCCGGTGTGCCGGGGCGTCCAGCCGACGTGGCGGTGCTGGCCGTGCCGCCCGCCGCGGTGGCGCCCGAACTACGCGCAGCACAGGAGCGCGCCCTGGCTAGTTGCTACACCGACGTCGCCAGCGTCAAGGAGCTGCCGCTGGCGGCGGCCCGCGAGCTCGGCTGCGACCTGGCCAGCTACGTACCAGGCCACCCGCTGTCCGGCCGCGAACGGTCCGGCCCGGCGGCGGCCAGGGCCGACCTGTTCGTGGGTCGTCCGTGGGTCATCTGCCCCCAGCCTGACAATGAGCAGCGCGCAATTTCGTTGGTAACGGGTTTGTCGCAAGTCTGCGGAGCTCAGCTGGTATCGGTGTCGGCGGCCGAGCATGATCAGTGGGTGGCGCTGGTGTCGCACGCACCGCATGTAGTCGCGGCGGCGATGGCGGCCCGGCTGGAGCAAGCCCCCGCCAGCGCACTGCAGCTGGCCGGCCAGGGGCTGCGGGACGTGACGAGGATCGCCGCCTCCAGCGCGGACATGTGGGTCGAGATCCTGGCCGCGAATGCCGGCCCGGCCAGCGCTGTCCTGCGCGAGGTCGCCGCCGACCTCGCGCAGGTGGCCGCCGCGCTCGGGAGCCTGGCGGCCGGCGACGAGCAGGCGGCCAAGCGGCTCGCCGAATTGCTGGAGCGCGGGATCGCCGGAGTGGCCAGGATCCCCGGCAAGCGTGGCGGCCCGGCGAGGGGATTTGCCACCGTTCAGGTCGTGATTCCGGACAGGCCCGGAGAGCTGGCCAGGCTGTTCCAGGCCGCCGGGGCAGCGAGCGTCAATATCGAGGATGTCACCATTGAGCATTCACCAGGTCTGCCCGTCGGCGTGGCCGAGTTGTCGGTGCGGCCGGAGGTGGCCGCGCAGCTCTCCGCGGTGCTGGCTGCCGGAGGCTGGCCCGTTCGCCGGTAGCATCGCTTCGTGACCGATTCAGCAGCCAGAACGGTATCGCCTGGTATCGAACCTTTTAGCCGGGACGGAGAGCCTGGCTTGGTCGTTGCCGTCGACGGCCCGGCTGGCTCAGGCAAGTCGACGGCGGCCCGGCGCGTTGCGCTGGCGCTCGGCCTGCGCTACCTCGACACCGGAGCGATGTACCGCGCCCTGACCTGGTGGCTGCTTGGTCATGGGGTGGATGTGCGCGATCCAGGCGCCGTGCTGGCCCGGCTCGGTGAGCCCCGGATCACCGTGGTGCCCGACGCGGCCGCCCCGCAGATCTACGTAGATGGTCGGGATGTAGCGGTCCCGATCCGGACCCGCGAGGTCTCCAACTCGGTCAGTCTGGTAGCCGCCCTGCCGCAGGTGCGCGAGCGGCTGATCGGCTTGCAGCGCGGCATCATCGGGGACACGGCTGAAATCGCGGGAGTGGTCGCCGAAGGGCGCGATATCGGCACCGTCGTCGCGCCCGATGCGGCCGTCAAGGTCTACCTCACCGCCAGCGAGGAAGCCAGGGCGGAGCGCCGCAGCGCCGACCTGGCGGCTGACCCGGCCGCCACCGTGGACGCGACCCGGCAGGAGCAGGCCGTCCGGGACATGCTCGACGCGGCCCAGATGGTCATGGCCGCGGACGCGGTACCGATCGACACTACCGGCCTGGCCGTAGAAGAGGTTGTCGCGCGTATCGTCGGCCTGGTCAGGACGCGGCGGGCGATGTCAGGTGGCTGAGCCGCAGCAGGATGCAGCCGGTCCGCAGGTCGTCGTTCCCGTCCTCGCCGTGGTTGGCAGGCCGAACGTCGGCAAATCCACGCTGGTGAACCGGATCCTCGGCAGCCGCCAGGCGGTTGTCGAGGACACCCCTGGCGTCACCCGCGACCGGGTCAGCTATGACGCGAACTGGCGTGGCCGCGCCTTCACTATCGTCGACACCGGCGGCTGGGAGCCGTCGGTAGAAGGCACCGCTGCGCTGGCTGCGCGGGTCGCAGCGCAAGCCCGGATCGCGGTGGCTGCGGCCGATGCAGTGTTGTTCGTGGTGGACGCCACCGTCGGCGTCACCGATGCCGACGACGCCGTGGCCGCGGTGCTCCGCCGTTCCCGCAAGCCGGTCGTGCTGGCGGCGAACAAAGTGGACGACGCGCCGGGCGAGCCGGATGTGCACTCGTTGTGGTCGCTTGGCCTGGGCCAGCCTGTCCCGGTCAGCGCCCTGCACGGTCGCGGCAGCGGTGACTTGCTTGATGCGGTGCTGACTGCGCTGCCGGAAGCGCCGCAGGAGCGCGATGAGGAGGCGGGCGGCCCACGGCGCGTCGCCTTGATCGGGCGGCCGAACGTCGGAAAGTCCAGCCTGCTGAACAAGCTAGCTGGCGCTGAGCGAGTGCTGGTGGACTCGGTGGCTGGCACTACCCGGGATCCGGTCGACGAGCTCATTGACCTGGGCGGCCGGACCTGGCGGTTCGTAGACACTGCCGGGATCAGGCGGCGGGTGCGGGATACCCAGGGAGCCGATTACTTCGCCGCGCTGCGTACGGAACGGGCGCTGGAGCGGGCCGAGGTGGCCGTCGTGCTTGTTGACGCGAGTGAGCCGCTGGCCGAGCAGGATCTGCGGATCATCTCCATGGTCATCGAGGCTGGCCGCGCGTTGGTCATCGCTTACAACAAGTGGGATCTGGTGGACGCCGATCGCAGGGAGTTCCTGGACTCCGAGATTGACCGCCAGCTGCACAACGCGCGCTGGGCGCCGCGAGTGAACATCTCGGCGAAGACGGGCTGGCACGTGGACCGGCTGGTGCCCGCTCTCGAGCTGGCCCTTGAAAGCTGGGAGGCCAGGGTGCAGACCGGCCGCCTGAATGCCTGGCTGTCGGCGCTGATCGCGGCGACGCCGCCGCCAGTGCGCGGCGGCAAGCAGCCAAAGATCATGTTCGCCACTCAGGCCGGCACGAAACCGCCGCATTTCGTGCTGTTCACCAGCGGCTTCCTGCAAGCGGGCTACCGGCGGTTCATCGAGCGCAGGCTACGTGAGGAGTTTGGCTTCGCCGGCACTCCGGTCCAGGTGACTATGCGGTTGCGGGAAAAGCGCTCGGGCCCGTCCGGCCGCGCAGCGCGGGGGCCGGGCCGGGCCTGATCGGTGGCGCAGTGAGCGCCGGCGCAGGCCGCATGGTGTGCCGGTGCGCATCACGTGGCGGCTGGGCTGCCCCTGCCGAGCCAGAACCAGACCGTGGTACGTGACGACTCGCGCAAGTAGCCCCACTGGTCGGCGAGGGTCTGCACGAGGAATAGCCCGTGCCCGTCAGCGGCGTAAATGTCGCCCCGGACCACGGGTGAGCTGCAGTCCGAGCCCTGGTCGGCCACCTCGATCCGGACGCCACCGGCCGACTCGGCGACCAGCACCGTGACGGTGCCGCCGTCGCAGCGGGAGTTGCTGTGCATGACCGCGTTGGTCACGAGCTCCGAAGTGAGCAGGACCGCAGTGTCCTTGTCGGGGTGTAAGTCGCCCAGGGCCTTGCCGACGAAGGAACGCGCCTCCCGGACACGCTCAGGCCGGCCAGGGATCGTCAGGCTACCGAGGACAGCCGCGCCGGACGTGCTGGCCGGCCCGTGCGTCGGGTCGCTTGTGCCCATCGCGGTCGGGCCCATCGCGGTCGGGCCCATCGCGGTCGGGCCCGTTGCGGTGGGCGCCATCCCCGGTCGCTCCCTCCCGCGTGCGCCAGAACTGACAGCGGCCGGTCCGCCGCAGATGCCGGCGGCGTTCAGCCGGCCTGCCAGCTCGCGACGGCGTGTCAGCCATTTCTAGCACTGGCGACGCGACCTCAACCTGAGTACTGAGGGCGCTGGTGCGACGCCTTGTTGCCACCAATGATGATGTGACTGTGCATGCCACGCAAGTGCATGGCACAAATAACGGCCGCGAAATCTCAGATGGGATCTCACGAGAACTGCGGTGTCGTGTATCGTCGGGTTCACCAGAGTGCTCCAGGCAGCCCAGCCCGACTTCATTACCGCTTGGCTGCCTGTCTCCCGCAGAGGTGGAGTGCCAATGTCCGCCGGACCGACAGTTCGCCGCCGCCGCCTCGGCAGCGAGTTAAGGCGACTGCGTGAGTCGCAGTCGATCAAACTCGAAGAAGTAGCAGAGCGGCTGGGCCTTGCGCCGTCGACACTGTCCAGGATCGAGACGGGTAAGGCGCCTACCCGCACTGCGTACCTCAACTCGATGTTCGACTTGTACGGCGTGGAGGATCCGTCCCAGCGGCAGGTGCTGCTCGAGATGGCGCGCGAAGGTCACCGGAAGGGCTGGTGGGCGGTCTGGGACGGCGTGCTGCCAACCGGATTCGGCATCTACGTCGGGCTGGAGGCAGAAGCGGCCTCGCTGCGGGTCTATGAAGCGCAGGTTGTACACGGACTCCTGCAGACCGAGGCATACGCCAGGGCGGTCATGTCAACAGTGCGACGGCGGCAGACGCCCGAGGAAATCGAGCAGCTGGTGAAGCTGCGGATGCAGCGACAGGACGTGCTCACCCGGGTGGACCCGCTGGAACTCTGGATCATCTTGGACGAGGCAGTGCTGCGCCGGATGGTCGGGCCATCGCCGGTGATGAGGGGACAGCTAGATCACCTGTACGAGGTGAGCCAATGGCCGAATATCACCCTTCAGGTACTCGCTTTCGGCAGCGGTCTGCACGCAGGCATGGGCGGCTCATTCGCCATTATCGAATTCCCTGAGCGCTTTGATCCTGACGTGCTGTATACGGAGGGGGTGACGGGCCAGGCATATATCGAAGAGCGCGATCGCGAAGTTCGAGCGCGCTCCGAGACATTTGACCTGCTTCGCGCCACGGCGTTGCCGCCAACGGATTCGCCGCGTCTTATCCGGTCCATTTCCGCAGCATAGACAGTTTCCACCTGAAAGGAACACCCGCATGCCCGAATACGACACCTCCAGTGCAGCGTGGATCACTAGCCGCGCCTGCAACAACTCGGCTTGCGTCCAAGTCGCTCACCTCCCGGGCGGGATGGTGGCGGTCCGCGACTCCAAGGACATCACCAGGCAGGCGCACGTGTTCGACAGCGAGGAGTGGTCGGCGTTCGTCACAGGTATCAAGGCCGGCGATTTCGATCTGCCGGTGAGCTAACCCGGGCGGGGCAGAGAGACCGACGGCCCCCGGGATCAGGCACGCGCCGAGATCCCGGGGGCTGTCGGCGGTCGGCCATACGCACAGCTGGCTACCGGAACTACTGCTGACTTCCGGAGCTACTGCTGACTTCCGGAGCTACTGCTGGCTTCCGGAGCTGCTGACGGCTACCGGCTAGGTCAGCCGTGTTCTGGGGCGATAGCTTCAGGATCGACCAGTGGCTGCGCGAATACATGTCCAAGCGGCTCGGGCCCCACGTACTGCTGGCAACGGCAGTCTTCAGCCGCGCAAGCTGACGTGCGGGGATTGTGGAAGCTCAGATGATGGCCGCATCCGCACACTGGCTGCGGGCCGGATGGCGCCTGCAGCGCAGCGTTGCGCTTCTCGGCCAGCTCAGCCTTGGCCGCGATAACGGCTAGCCGCCGCTGGTGATGCTGGCGTAGCGCGCCGCCCCCCACCGGACCGATGACGAATACAAGCCACCAGTAGCTGCCGATGAAGTCGGTGAGGGCGTGCACCATCGCATTGTCCCGCAGCTACCCAGACGACGGCAATTCAGCGCTGTCCGTTGCCCGCGGCGGCCACGCGCGCCAGCTCAGGTCAGTCGGGCGGGGTGAACTCGCCGTCACGTGCACCGCCGAGGAATGCCTCCCACTCGGCCTTGGTGAAAACCAGTGCCGGGCCGTCGGGATGGCGCGAGTTTCGTACCGCGATATCGCCCTCGGCAAGGAACGCGACCTCCACGCAGTTGCCGCCGGTCGGCCCGCTGTAGCTGCTCTTGACCCAGGTGGGGGCGGCGTCATGGCCGTTGATCCCGATGCTGTTGGTGCTCACTCGGATCCCTCCAACTCCGCGAGCATGGTGCGCAGAAAGTCGGTCGTCTGCTCCGGGGTCGTACTGGTCGCGCTGATCTGGTCCATGGCGCACGCGTACCGATCGACGTCGGCCCGCTTGTCCAGGTACATGGCGCTAGTTAGTTGCTCCACGTAGACGACGTCTGGCAGTTCATCGGTGGCAAAGCTCAGGATACTGAAGCTGCCTGGCGCCGCATACGAGGCGCCGGTCAGGAACGGGGTGATCTGGATGGTCAGCCCGGGCCGATCGGAGATGTCCAGCAAGTGCTCAAGCTGCTGGCGCATCAGGGCCGGAGTGCCGATGGGCCGCCGCATGGCCACCTCATCGATGGCCGCCCGCAACCTCAAGCTCCCGGAAGCGAACCGACGCTGTCGCTCTTTACGCAGGTACACGAGCCTGTCAGTATCCTCGGCTGAGTAGGCGCCGAGCTGGATTACGGCGGTTGAGTAGTCCTCGGTCTGCAGCAGCCCGGGCACGAACTGGGCGTCGAAGCTGCGGATCGACTCGGCTGACTCCTCCAGGCCAAGATAGGCCTGGAACCAGCTCGGCAGGACGTCCTGATAGCGGTGCCACCAGCCTTGCTGATTAGCCTGGCCAGCTAATGTCAGCAGTTGCTCCCGCTCTGCCGCGTCGGTGACGCCGTACAGGTTGAGCAGGTCCGCGATATCTACCTCGCGCACGGAGTTGCGGCCGAGCTCGATCCTGCTGATCTTGGACTCCGAACCGCGGATGGCTCGCGCGGCCTCCTGCGCAGAGATCCCGCGCGACTCCCTGAGCTTCCGGAGCTGTGTACCCAGCAGGATGCGCAAGACCGTCGGCGCACTGGGCGTGATAGCGCCTTCCGCCATGAGCCGCGCTCCCTCCCCAATGCGCCGCGAGCCTTTGATCATGCTGACACGGCCGATCCTGCCGCCATAACGCTTTCCGTGCGGGCGGTGCTTTTCAAGTCACGCTTTTGACGCACGCGGGTATGGCAGTCATTCTCAGCGCCACTTAGCCGATGATATCGCAGATGCGATTTCATGCCAGGTGTTGTTTCGCTGCGGCCCTATCTGGCGGCTGCCCAATCCGGCCAGCGTACGGGCGCGCCAGCCGGTCTACTACGATCACGAAGGACGCCACGTTACCCGTATAGAAAGCTGGACGCATGCGTTACCGGCCCCTCGGCAGTTCCGGGCTTGTCGTGTCGGTGGTCGGGCTCGGCTGCAACAACTTCGGCCGGCGGCTCGACGCTGACCAGGCCCGCCCGGTCGTCGACGCGGCGATCGAAGCCGGGATCACGTTGTTCGACACCGCCGAGAGCTACGGTGGCGCGGGCCGATCGGAGGAGATCATCGGTGCGGCACTGACCGGCCGCCGCGATCAGGTTGTGCTGGCCACGAAGTTCGGCCACCAAGGCGCGGACCTGGGTTACGGCCCCGCAGCCGGGGCGAAGGGCGGCCGCGGCTATATCCGCCGGGCAGTGCAGCATTCGCTGCGCCGCCTGGGTACCGACTACATCGACCTGTACCAGATCCACACCCCTGATCCGGTAACGCCGATCGAGGAAACTCTTACCGCGCTGACCGAACTGGTGCAGGCCGGGCTCGTGCGATACGTCGGCCATTCAAACTTCTCCGCGGTGCAGCTAGCTGCCGCGGCGGCGGCAGCGAGCGAGCTGCAATGCGTGCCGTTCGTGTCCGCGCAGAATCACTGGTCGCTGCTGGAACGCCGGGCAGAGCTGGACGTGGTGCCGGCCGCACGCCAGTTCGGCCTGGGCGTCCTGCCGTACTTCCCGCTGGCGAACGGCTTGCTCACCGGCAAGATCAGGCGCGGCCAGGCGCCCGCGGCCGGAACGAGGCTGGCAGCGCGGTCGGACTACATAACCGAAGAGAAGCTGGACAAGGTCGAGGCGCTCGCCGACTGGGCGGAGCAGCGCGGCAGGTCGCTGCTTGAGGTCGCCGTCGGCGGGCTCGCGGCGATGCCGGGCTGCACGTCGGTGATCGCCGGAGCGACGTCGGCCGAGCAAGTGAAGGCGAACGCGGCAGCCGGCGAATGGGAACCCACTGCCGCCGACCTCGCCGAAATCGGCAAGATCGCGCCCGTCGGCTGAGCCCGTGGGCAGGCCGCAGAATAGATGTGAGCAGCCAGGTGAAGGCCGCCCAGACGAAAGCCCCCAGATGAAAGCGGCACAGATGAAGGCAGCCCAGATGAAGGCCGCAGTGTTTGACCACCATGGGCCAGCGGCAGAGGTGCTGCGGATCAAGGAAATCGACAGGCCAGAGCCGGGACCAGGCCAAGTCCGGGTGCGGATGCAGCTGTCGGCGGTGAACCCGACTGACTGGAAAGCGCGGGCCGGTGCGACGCCACGGCCGATCGACGGATTCCAGATCCCGCACCATGACGGCGTCGGCGTGATCGACACTGTGGGCGAGGGCGTACCACCCGAACGCGTCGGCCAGCGGGTGTGGACCTTCATGGCGGCCGCTGGTCAGCGCTGGGGCACCGCCGCTCAGTGGTCGGTCATGGCGTCCCGGCAGGCTGTCCCGTTGCCGGCCGGCGCGTCGGCGGAGCTCGGCGCGTGCCTGGGCGTGCCGGCCCTGACGGCGCACCGGTGCCTGACGGCTGACGGTCCGGTCGAGGACAAGAACGTACTTGTGGCGGGCGGAGCCGGCGCGGTCGGGCACTTTGCGATTGAGCTGGCGAAGTACTTCGGCGCACGGGTGGCCACAACTGTCAGCGGAGCAGAGAAGGGAGAGCTGGCCCGGCAGGCGGGCGCAGACCTGGTAGTGAACTACCGGGACGCCGGCGCGGCCGACCAGCTCAAATCATTCGCCCCGCAGATGGACCGGATCGTGGAGGTGGCGCTCGGCGCTAACCTCGATCTTGACCTGGCGCTGTCCGGCCCGCAGACGCACATCGTGGGCTACGCCGCCGAGCCCGCCGACCCAGTCCTGCCGGTGCGAAAGTGCATGACCGCGAACGTCACCCTGCGGTTCATCCTGCTGTACGGGGTGCCTGCCGAGGCGCAAGACCGCGCGGCCGCGGACATCAGCACGGCCATCGGCGCCGGGGCGCTCACCGAGCTGCCGGTTATCAAGTTCCCGCTGGACCAGGTCGTCGCCGCGCACGAGGCGGTCGAGCGCGGTGTGGTGGGCAAGGTAGTCCTGGAACTCCCCTGACTGACCATCTCACAACATGCTGGGCCGGTTGGACTAGGCAGTTTGCAACTGACCGGGCAGTGACGGCATCCGCCGTCCTGTGGCCGAGATCCTGCAGTCCGAGCGGCTTGATGCGGCGGCGGCCCGCGTCCATCCCTCGATCAAGGGCTGAGCCGGTGCAGGTCGCGCGGAAAGAGCGTCACCTGCCGGACGTTCGCGGCGCCAGTTAGCCGGGCTGTCCAGCGCTCCAGCCCGATCGCGAACCCGCCGTGCGGCGGCATCCCGCGGGAGAACACCTGGAGATAGCCGGCCAGCGGGGCAGCATCCATGCCGCGCGTCGCGAGCGCCTTGACGTAGTCCTCGTGCCGGTGCAGTCGCTGTCCGCCGGTCACGATCTCCATCCCGCGGAACAGCAGGTCGAAGCCGTAGCTGTAAGCCGGACGACGCGGGTCGGGGTAGGTGTAGAACGGCTTGCTGGCCAGCGGGTAGCCGGTCACGAAGACCAGTTCGCTGCCGTGCTCGCGTAGTGCCCAGTCACCCAGCCACCGCTCATGCGCGGGCGCCAGGTCCGGCTCGCCTCGCACGTCCTCGCCGGTCGCGCGGGAGATCAGCTCCATCGCTTCAGCGAAGTGGATGTGCGGGATCTGCTCCGGTACCGACAGCGGCGCGGCACCGAGCAGCTGCATCGCCGGAGTGCTGCGTTCCCTTACCGAATCGGCCATACCCGCGATGGCGTCGCGGCAGACCGACATGACGTCGAAGTGGTCGGTAATGAAACCGAGCTCGGCGTCGAGGCTCGCGTACTGGGCCAGGTGCCTGGCAGTGTCGTGCGGCTCTGCCCGGAAGGCCGGCCCAACCTCGTAGACGCGCTCGAACACTCCGACCATGGCCTGCTTGTAGAACTGCGGTGACTGGGCCAGGTAGGCGGGCCGGCCGAAGTAGTCCAGGCCGAAGACGTTCGCGCCGGACTCGGTCGCCGACTCGACGATCTTCGGCGTGAAGATCTCGGTGAAGCCACGCTCGTCCAGCGCGGCGCGGAAACCGGCTGCGCTGGCGGCAGCTATCTCGAACCCAGCCCGAAGCTGCGGGTGCCGGAGCGTGGTGGGGGCGTGGTCCAGGATCGTGGGCAGCGTGGCCGTCAGCGCGGGCCGGTACAGGTCGAACGGCGGCGGGACGGCCGGACCGGACAGCTGAGTCAGCACCGGTTCGGTGAGCTCGGCGCCGCCGGGAGCCTGCGCGTTAGCGACGGCGACGCCCGCCACTTGCAGGACCGTCTCCTCCGGGGCGGTGCACGCGGAATCTGGCGGCAGCACGACCTGAGCCAGCCCAGTCCGGTCCCTGATGATGAGGAAGGTAACCGACTTCAATTCCCGCCGGCGGTGCAGCCAGCCAGCGATCATGACGTGCTCGCCGACATGCTCCGGCAGTTCGGCGGCCATTATTCGTGAGATCATCACAACTCCCTCCGGGAAATGTGCGACCCCTTGGGAGTGCGGGCGATAAGGGAACTCGCGGTGCCACCGCACTTTCGCCGCCGCCGTCAGCCGCGGAGCGGCTCGCCGGAAACGGCCTCGTTAGGCCCGGTGACGGGGGCTAGGCGGCGGGGCATTGGGTCGCTGCTGGCTGCGGCGCCGTTCCTCCCCGCGCTCGGGAGTGTCTTCGCCGCCGGGCGCGAGGCCGCCTTCTCAGCTGCTGGCGGCTCTCTGCCTGCCGGTGACCGAAGCTGGCCGGCCGGCTGGTCGCTCACGTGATCCGGCGCTACTTGTCTCCGTCAGCGCGTTGCCAGCCAGCATAGTTGGGCCGGTGGGTTCTAGGCACACCCGCGCTCCATGATCACGAAAACTAACAGTCGCCGGCGACGGTTAGTTTTCGTGATCATGAATTGCCGCCGGTTTCGATCCCGAAGCTAGGCTTGTCCCATGTACCTGCCGCGGCATTTCGCCCAGACTGACCTTGCTCAGATCGCGTCGTTCGTTGACTCGGCGCAGGCGGCTGATCTGGTGACCTTCGACGGCACCAAGCCGGTAGCTACGCTCTTGCCGGTCATCTGGGACCGCCCTGACGACGTGGCGCCGGGCAATTACGGGCGGTTGCTCGGCCACATCGCCATCGCGAATGAGCAGTGGCGGACTGCAGCGCCGGCGGCGCAGGCGCTTGCCATCGTGCACGGGCCGCAGGCTTATATCTCGCCGGCCTGGTATGAGGCGAAGGCACGGCACGGCCGGGTGGTGCCCACGTGGAACTACGAGGCTGTCCACCTGACCGGCACGGTGGTCTTCCGCCAGGACGGGCAGTGGCTGCGGGACCTGGTGACCAGGCTGACGCGGTTGCATGAGGCCGGGCGGGAGCGTCCGTGGGCAGTTACTGACGCGCCGCCGGACTACATCGACGGTCAGCTGGCTGGGATCGTCGGGGTCGAATTGACTATCACGACGGTTGAAGCCAAGCAGAAGCTCAGCCAGAACCGCAGCGAGCTGGACCGCACCCGCGTGATTGCCGGGTTGCGGACAGAGCCCGGACCGGGGCCGGCCGCCATCGCGGACCGGATGGCCGGGATGGACTCCGGCTAGCTCGGGCACCCCGAGGCATCAGGCTCGAGCAGATCCTCGTCCTCATCCTCGCCATCGCACGCGGTCAGGCAGCTCCCGGCCGGCGGGCCGGCGGTTTCGCAGCCGGAGGAGATCGCGGTGCAGATTGCCAACAGCTGGGGCACCTGCTCGTCGGTGAGCCGGTCGAATAGCACTCGCCGGACCTGCTCGACATGCGAAGGCGCCGCTGCCTCAATGGCGGCGAAGCCTGCATCGGTGAGCCGCGCCACCTGGCCGCGCCGGTCGGTCTCGCAGTCCAGCCGTTGCACCCAGCCGCGCTCCTCGAGCCTGGCGACGGCATGAGACAGCCTGCTCTTGCTTGAGGTCGACGCCTCGGCGAGCTGGCTCATCCGCAGTTCGCGGCCGGGGGACTCAGACAGCCGTACCAGGATCTCGTAATAGCCGTGCGGGATCCCGGACTCCCGCTGCAATTGAGCCTCGACAGCCGAGAACAGCGTGTGCGTTGCAGTCAGGTAAGCACGCCACGCCTGTTGTTCGGCGGCGCTGAGCCACCGCGTCTCGGTATCGGCCACGAGCCAAGGATACTCGGTTAGTTGAGCGTTTGACAACTGCGGCCGGTCCGTGATATTCATTGAGTACTCAACCAGATCGCTTTCAACTATATAGCCCACGGGAGTGAACACCAGTGACTGCAACGAATACCGAGACCGGGATCCCCGGCTATGAGGCGGCCAAGTGGACAATCGACCCAATCCACTCGGAGGTCGGCTTTTCGGTCCGGCACATGATGGTCAGCAAGGTCCGCGGCCGGTTCAACACCTTTAGCGGAGAGATCGAGACCGGCGCGGATCCGACGGCTTCCAGCGTGACGGCGGAGATCGACCTCAAGTCGATCAACACTGGCCAGGAGCAGCGTGACGCGCACATCCAGTCGGCCGACTTCTTCGAGGTCGAGACGTACCCGACGATGACGTACAAGTCGACGGGCGTCCGGGTCGAGGACGGCGAGTACATTCTCGACGGCGACCTAACCCTCAAGGGCGTAACCAAGAGGGTGCCGCTGCGCCTCGAGATCAATGGCTTCGGGCCGGACCCGTACGGCGGCACCAGGGCCGGGTTCACCGCCACTGGTGAGATCGACCGGCGCGACTTCAACGTCAGCTTCAACGCTCCGTTGGCCAACGGCGGCGTCGTGGTGTCGGACAAGATCTCCCTGCACCTCGAGATCGAGGCCGTCAAGGTCTGATCGAAGGCTTATCTCGGCATCCGGGCCGGCTGCCGCGCCCCATCGTGGCGCGCGGTGGTCGGCCCGTTGCTTGCTCTGCGCGGACGCTCGAAGCGGCGGCCGTTTCCGTCCTGATGGGTACCGCCGCGAATCAGCGCGACCCGGCCTCCCACTGCAAGAGCAGTTCCGCCTCGCGCTCGGCCGAGATGCCGACGCCCTGCGGCCCGGTGCCGGGCACGCGGTCTTCCGCGCGGATGTCGGCGACGGTCGCGCGCAGTGGCCGCGGCGCCAGCCCGGCGTCGAACGCGGCCGCCGGGTTAGCCCTGCTCATGTTCGCGTCGTCGCCCTCGCCCTCGCCCCACAGCGGCAGGGCCGCTCCGTCGATTCCCTGGGCGAGCAGGAAGTCGCTGGTGACCCAGGTGAGCCGGGTGCCCGGCGGCGCCACCTCAGCCGCGATGGCCTCGAGCATCTGGCCGAACCCGAACGGCGGCGCCGGGCTCACGGCATGGAATGTGCCCGTTATACCGCGTTCGAGCAGCGCAACGATCCAGCTCGCCATGTCCCGAGCGTCGATCACCTGAATCGGATCGTCCGGGTCGCCAGGTGCCAGCACGTTGCCGCCCTTGGCCAGCCTGTCTACCCACCAGGTGAACCGAAAGGTGCGGTCGTGCGGGCCGATCACGTACGTCGGCCGGATGATCGTCGTGTCTGATCCGAACAGGTCCGCGCTCACCTGCTCGCAGGCCACCTTCAGGCCGCCGTAGTTCTCGTTGGTGACCTGGGCCGCGTCCGGGTCCTCGATCTCGGCCAGCGGAGCGCTCTCGTCGTAGTTGGGCGGCACCGCGGGACTGTACGCCGAGACGCTGGAGATGAAGACGTACCGGCCGCCGCGTTCGCCGAGCGCGGCGGCGAGGGACCTGACCTGGCGAGGAAAGTACGCGCTAACGTCGACGGTCGCGTCCCAGCTGCCGTCCGCGAGCACAGAGAGGTCTCCATTCCGGTCCCCGGTTAGCTGCCGTGCCTGCGGGAACAGCGCCAGGCCAGTCCGCCCGCGGTTAAAAAGCGTGACGTTGTGCCCAGCCTCGAGCGCCGCCTCGGTGATATGCCGGCCGACGAATGCGGTGCCGCCGATGATCAGGATTCGCATATTCAGCGTCCGCCTAGTGCCGACAGCTGGGCTGAGATCGTGCCGGCACTGGGGAAGGTAAGTCCGACCAGTGTCACGTGCTTCCAGCGCACGATGCCGCCGGAGTCGATGACGAACACCGACCGCCGCAGGCCAGCGCCGCCCAGCGTGATCCCGTACGCCTTGCTGACAGTGAGCTTGTCGTCTGCCAGCAACGGGAACGCCAGGTTGTACTTGCGGGCGAACTGCTCGTGGCTGGCCAGCCCTTGCGGGCTGATGGCCCATACCGTGGCGCCGAAGTCAGTGAAGCTCTCAAGACCGGAGGTATAGGAGCACAGTTGGCGGGTGCACACCGCTGTGTTGTCGCCAGGGTAGAACGCGAGCACAAGCGGCTTACCGCGTTGCTGAGACAGCGAGTACTCGCCCTGCGTGGCCTGGCCGTCCGCGACAACTACGCCGCTCAAGGTGAAGTCGGGCGCGGCTTGGCCGACGTCGGGTATTTTCGCCACGTAGCGTCCTCCTGGCATTAGGTTGACTGACCTCGGAGTAAGGCTATTAGGTCGCCTGGTTGCGCGACAGGACCATTTGACGTCACGAGGTACTGCGCTGACAAATAGTGCGCTTCGGGCGAACCGACGGTAGCTGGTCTGGAACGAATCGACGGCCTGACAGGCGACTAACCTGCAGGGGTGGCCGCCCCCAACACCGATTACAGCCTGTATCAGGAGCTCGCATCCTGGTGGCCGCTCATCTCGCCGCCGGGTGAGTACGCGGCGGACGCAGCTGCGATCGCGGCCCTGTTCGATTCTGCCGGCCCGGTCCGGACGGTGCTCGATCTCGGCAGTGGCGGCGGTCATGTCGCCCTGCACCTGAAGGACAGGCTGTCCGTTACGCTGGTCGACCTATCCGAGCAGATGCTCGAGGTCTCCAGGAAGCTCAATCCCGACTGCGTCCACGTCCATGGCGACATGCGGACAGTCCGGCTGGGGGAGTTGTTCGACGCCGTTCTCGTGCATGATGCGATTGACTACGTAACCACCCAGCAGGACCTGCGGCTGGTGATCGACACCGCGTTCGCCCACTGCCGCCCCGGCGGGATGGCCGTGTTCGCGCCCGACCACACGGCCGAGACCTTCCGGCCCGGCAGCGGCGAAGGAGGTGGCAGCGAACCAGGCGGCCGGCAGGCAAGCTTCCGGGAGCGAACCTCCGATCCCGACAGCGGCGACGACTGGATCCTGGCCGAGTATGAGTTCACGCTGCGCGAAGGCTGACGGGCGGGTGCGGGTTGTCCGGGAGGCACACCGGCTCGGCTCGTTCCGCCGCAAGACATGGCTTCGGCTCCTGGCCGAGGCCGGCTTCACGTCCGTGGTGGCCACCGGGCACGACGCCGCCTCGCCGCGGGTACTGTTCGTCGGCCGCAGGCCGGACTAACGGTCGCCGGGCTTACTATTCTCCGCATGAGGCGATGGTTTGCGCGGCCAATGACCGGTTTTGTGCTGCTGGGTACGGTGGCGGCCGTGGCCGGCTGCGGCCAGCCAGCAGCCCCGCCGGCCCACCCGGCTGCGGCCCATGCTCCGAGCGTCGGCCCGTCCGTGCCAGTGACGACGTCGCCATCGCCGCGGCAGCAGCCCACTTGGCCGGTGCTTCTTCCAGTCCCGGCGGTAGCGCCTGGCCTGCGTCAGACAACTGCGCGCCCGCCGGCGCGCAGCCGCGTCCTGCATGCAGAGATGACGGACCTGTGGGCGGCGGTGGTGACTGGCAAGCCGCGACTGGCGCTGCCCGCCTTCTTCCCGGTATCCGCTTACAAGCAGGTCAAGGCCATCGCTGATCCGGCCGCGGACTGGCAGAACAGGCTCGTCTACGATTTCCGGCTCGACATCCACGCGGCCCGTCAGTTCCTCGGCCGGGCGGCGCGGCACGCGCGGCTGGTCCGCGTCGTCGTGCCTGAAGCCGACGCAGCATGGGTGCCGCCGGGCGCCTGCTACAACTCGGTCGGCTACTGGCACGTCGGCGGTGCCAGGATCGTCTACAAGATCCGCGGCCAGGTACGGTCCATCGGGATCGCGTCGCTGATCTCGTGGCGAGGCCGCTGGTACGTGGTTCACTTCGGCGCCGTGCTGCGGGCCGCGGTTGTGGGCGAGGTCGATCAGCCGTCGCTTGGCGAAGGCGCGCCGGGTCCGGCTGGCGGTTGCTGACTAGACGGGAACATTAAGGAGCGGGCTGATGGCCGAAGTGCCGATCTATAACTATGTACCGCATAGCCGGACCAGGGAGAAGCTGAGCGGGCACCGGCCCGGCCCGGTAAAGGCCATGGACCAGTTGCCGCACCGGAACGCCGCCGAGCGCTTCAACTCCTGGCTTGCAGTCAAGGTCACTGATGGCGTGGGCACGATGTGGTGTGCCTACGCGTTTGCTGCGCTAGCGCTGGTAAGCCTGCCAGCGGCGATCAATTCGGGCAGCGCGGTGACGCTGGTGTCGTGGATCTCGCAAACCTTCCTCCAGCTGGTGCTGCTGAGCGTCATCATCGTCGGCCAGAATGTGCTGGCCGCGGCGGCGGACAAGCGTTCGGAGGCTACGTACAAGGACGCCGATGCTGTCCTGCACGAAGCAGTAAAGATTCAGGAGCACCTGGCTGCCCAGGACAAGGTCCTCGAGATGCTGGCCCGCAGGCTGGACGCGATCAGCCCCTGAGCACGCGGCTCCGGCCCTGTCAGGCCGTACCGTTGCGCGGCCCTGTCACCTGCTCGGCCGCATGCACAATCTGCGCGTCGGACGCATCGATTGCGGTCGGGCCGCCAGGTATCGGCGCGAACCAGATATGCATCATCGGCGGCGTTACCCGGTTCACCGACCCGGCCGGGCAGCTCGGGTCAGCCGCGGTAATCGCCGCCACGATCCCCCCGCCTGGGCGTGAACACAAGTTGGTATGCACGTGCCATTGGGTCAGGCAGCCGCCGGGCTGCGGGGTGGCCCCGTGCCGAGTGGTGATGTACATCGCTGCCACGAGCACCGCGCCGCGGGGCGTGTTCGCGTAGACCAGCGATTGCGGTGCGGCCAGGTTGAGGACGGGCCCGCCGAGCGCCGTTGTTATGTATGCCGACCTGCTGAGGTAGTGCACAACTGGCGCGCCGGGCGGCGTTATGGGCACGTAGCCAGCGGCCCTGGCCACGGCCAGGCTCTGGAACTTCCGTGACTGCCGCCAGCTTGCGTCTACGAGCCTGACGGCCGCAAGTTGCTGAGCCTTCGTGGGCAGCGCCGTGCACGGCGTCGAGCTCGCCATCCTCATCCCGGCAGCCATCTGCATGTTCGGGTCAGGCATGGTGATGTATCCGGCCGGCGATGTGGTGGCCAGCCGGATCCCGTTCTGCGTACCTCCGGTCATGTGCATCGACTGCTGCGTGCCTGCTGCCGCTACCGAGACGACCGGGGCAGCACTCATCGTCATCACCATCTCCGGGCCGCCGGCGACCAAGGCGACGCTCAGCAGAGCTGCGGTGATGGCGCCGGTGCTCGCCGAGGTGATCACCAATCCCTGGCGCGTCACGCCGCGATGCAGCCTGCTGAACAGGAGCCACACGCAGCCGCCGGCGACGATGGCCTCCAGGATCGTGCACAGGCCATCGCCGAAGCCGAATGGCTCGACCGCGTTGGGCGTCGGCCCGACGATGTCCCCGATAGTCCTCGTGACGACGTAGACCGCGATGACACCGACGTTGAGAAGTGTGCCGCCCCACAGCAGCCACCGGCCTGGCCTGGCGATGGCGAATACCGCCCAGAGCAGCTGCAGCCACGCGACAACCAGCATGAACACGCCGAAGAGCCAGTACTCCTGGAAATGCGTGCCCGCCACGGCGAAATGAATCACCGCCGTGGCGATGCTCAGGATGCTGAGGCAGTAGAGCGCGACCTTACTGAGGGGAACGGGGAACCCGCCACCGGCAGCCGCCCGATTCGGCTCGTCAGCGCTTGCCATCACAGTTGACCAACCCTGCGCTCGGTCCGGCTGGCATCGCCACGGACTTCAGTCTTTCTGTCACACCTGACAGATTAACGCGAAGTGTCAGGTGCGACAAGTTCAGCCGGGGCCCAGCCTTCTGCCCCGTGCGATCCGGCTGGTGCGAGCCGGCCGCTAGCGCTACGTCATGCGCGCCCCTTGGCGATCCAGAAGCGGACGTAGATGCCATCCACGGTTAGCAGGAAGCCGATTAGCAGAACTACGGGCATGAACACCGAGACCCAGCGGCCGTGCCTGGGGACCGTGCCGCCGGTTTCGGCTAGCACCTGGTCATAGCGCACGCGGTAGTTCCACGGGTAACCCCAGCCCGGCCTCCGCCCGGCAGCGACACGCCGCTCGATGAAGAAGAGCTGGATGTCTTCGGCGATCTTGAAGAACGCCTTGCGCCCGTAGAAAAGGCCGGCGGCGAGGCCAACGAGCTGGTATTGCCACTGCCATGTCGCGAGATAAGACTGCAGCACTGCTTGGTGCGGCACTGTCACCGTGGGCCAGTGCACGACGATCTTAAAGTGATGAGAGAGCCACGACCCGCCCAGGACGGCTGCCAGCGAGACGACGAAGCCGGGCAGGCCAGCCAGGCTCACGGTGAGCGGCGACAAGATCACCTGCAGCGGCGATGTCCGCCGCTGCTGGTGCCTGCTCGGGAAATGCAGCCTGACGAGCAGGTTGTCAAGCCTTGTCGCGGGCTTCGCCGGCTTCCACCTGATCCCGACCACCATGCCTAGCAGTCCGCCCAGCAAGCCCTCATAGACATTGCGGATGGCGTGCCGCACCGCAGTCCACCACGGGTAGGCGCGGAAGCCGAAATACTTAGGAAGGTGATCCCAGCCGGGCTTCAGGTACATGATCTGGTGCCCGCCGACGACGTAGCGCACCTGGGTGATGTCGTAATACAGCGCGCTGACGATCCAGACTCCGATGTGCACGGCGACCACGACGTAGATCAGCGTCTGAACCCTGCCGAGCGCCCTCGCGCCGAACGACGCCCTGCGCGTCGCGACGGCTGCGGTGGTCACCGGTTTCGGCCGCGCAGCCGGGCCGGAGCTCGTCTCGCGGGTATGCCACGTCGGTGACGATAGTCCAGCCACCGGTGTCCTGCCACGCCACCTGGATCAGGACGGAGCTAACGAACTCGGCGGACGTGCCGTTGCCGCTGTCGTTGATATAGAAGCCCTGGACGCTCTTGGTCTGCGGATCAAGGGCAGCGCCAGTAACGGTCACCGCGTGGTTGACGCCGCCGGTTCCGACGTTCTCCGGGATCTGCCAGAGGACGCCGCAGTTCACCCCGATGATCACGCCGCGGCCGTGCTCCACCCGAGATGCCAGCTCCGCCACGGTTAGCCCGGACTCCGCATGGGACGGTACCCCGTACTCGGTCAGGACCCGGGCGTCCTGGCTGGGGGTCGTGCCGCCGGATCGCTCCGGCGCGATCGGATCAACAGAGCACTCACCGTGCTGCAGCGCGTGGCCGACTATGTCACTCTCGGTTACTGAAGCGCCGAACTGGCGGAGCACATCCTGCACCGACATGAGACCGCAGTCGAGCTGAAAGTGCTCGGGGTTGTCGCCCTGGCGATGATTGAAGGCCGCGTAGCGCGGCACGTTGCCGACCATCAGGGACGGCTCACCGTCTGGTAGCTCATCGATGTGGATCGGCACGTCGATCTGCGCACCCTGCTCGTTCTGATCAACGGAGTTGTCGCCCATGCCGGTCTCCGTCCAGCCGCGCAGCTAGCTATCGACATCTAGCAGTTTAGTCAGGAATAGGGTATATCTGCCAAGGTCCGTCGGCCAGCCAGAAGTTCCGAACCTGGTCAGCTGCGGTCCTTGCAAGCTCCGCGAGGCGGTGGGGATCATCGACTCACAGCCCCGGCGGCTCAGCGCGTCGGATCGGAGGCGGAGGGTGGCCCAGCGACAGGCGGCCGTCGCGTCACTGCGTGACCGGAGCTCCGCAGGTCGGGCACCGCAATGGGCGCCGCCTGGCCATCGCGCGGGCAATCGCGAAGTAGACGAACGGGAATCCCATCGCTGGGATCTCCCTGGTCGCCTGGACCGTTCCGTGCTCCGGGCAGCGTCCGGTCCGGGTTTCTATTTCCTTCGCCATGATGCCTCCCTTCAGTGACATCGGCGTCCGCCACTCATCTGCTGAGCGGCAGCCAGCTGAATCTCCACAGCGCGAAGGCGAGGCCCCCCACGCCCCACAGCGCGACGATAAGCAGGTCGGTACCGGCAAAGCCGGCGCCAGTCGTATGCGGGTTGTATGCCGTCAGTAGCGCCGCGTCCAGATGCCGGACCGGGAACACTTTCGCGATGTCGACCAGCCAATGCGGTAGCAGCGACACGGCTACGAACACTCCCGAGATGAAGTAGAGCGGCAGCATTGTCGCCTGGGTAATTGGCTGGGCCGAATCCTCGCTCCGGATTACCGAGGCGAGCGCGAAGCCCAGGCAGCAGAACGAGAGGGCGCCGACGATGACAGTCACTACCAGGGCCGGGGCAGTACGTCCCGGAACGCTCGCGTGGTAGAACAGCCAGCCGATCAGGAGCAGCAGCGCTGTGATACCGAGCGCGACGATCACCGACGTGAGGGCTCGCCCGGCGATGATGGCCGCAGCCGGGACAGGCGTGGCCCGCCGCCGCTTCAGCGCGCCGGATTCGCGTTGGGCCGTCACCGAGATCACCAGGTTGACAAACGCGGCCCCGATGATCCCGAGCGTGATGATGCCAGGAACGTAGTAGACCGACGTATTGATGCGCCCGCCAGCGACCTTCACCGTGCTGTGGTGGAACAAGGATGCGAATATCACCAGGAACAGCACCGGCAGTATCAGCGTGAAGAAGCGCGCCTGCCGGTTCCGGATGAAGGCGCGCAGGTCGTAGCGGAACTGATGAAAGGACAGCCGGACTCCCTGACCGAATCCGAATGCCTGCACCGGGCGGCCGGAGCGAGCATGAGTCGTTGTCATCGACTGCCACCCGCCTGCGCGTCGGTGAGCGTCAGGTAGACGGCTTCGAGGCTAGGTTTCCGCACGTCGAGGTCGTCGAGGTCGGCGCCGGCGGACTCGGCCCAGCGGATCAGCGCCCCTAACACCGGGACTGTGGAGTTGGCCCGGAGCAGCACGCGGTCGCCCTCGGTGTCTGCAAGCGCGCGGCGAACCGGTTCGGGCAACTCTTGCACGGTGGTACCGCGCGGCAGGCTGAACCGTATTTCGGCGGCTGCGTGCTCGCGTCCGGCTAGTGTCGCAGGCGGGCCCTCTGCCACGATCCGGCCTTCGGCGATCACGGCTACCCGATCCGCAAGGTGCTCGGCTTCGTCCATGTAGTGCGTGGTCAGGAAAACGGTCACACCAAGCGCGCGCAATCCGGAGATCATGTCCCAGGCAGCCCGCCGGGCTGACGGATCAAACCCGGTTGTCGGCTCATCGAGGAATAACAGCTCCGGGTTCCCGATGAGGGCCAGCGCTACGTCCAGGCGGCGGCGCTGACCTCCAGACAATCGCGTTGCGATCGAGCTTGCCTGATCAGACAGCCCTACCAGCTCCAGCGTTTCGCCGACATCCCGAGGCGCCGGATAGTAGCCCGCATACATCTGCAGGCACTCATATGCCGTGAGGTCCCGCTCCGGTTCGGACTCTTGCAGCACAACCCCGATCCGGGCGCGCCAAGACGGGCCGCCATGCCGCGGATCCTGGCCAAGAACGCTAACCTCGCCTCCGGTCCGCCGCCGGTAGCCCTCGAGTATCTCGACGGTGGTGGTCTTCCCGGCGCCGTTAGGTCCCAGGAAAGCGAATACCTCTCCCCGGGTCACGCGCAGGTCGATGCCGCGGACAGCCTCGACAGCGCCGTACCGCATGTGCAGGCCGGACACGTCGATAACTGTGTCGCCGGTGCCAGCACTGGTCCGATCCGAATCGGCCGTCATCGCCGCCGTCCATCCATGAGTGCCAGCGTAGCGGTGCAACGACGGGCATCATAAGGCCGATTAGCGCAGAATGCTGACATGGCCGAACGGACTGAGCGGCAGGTAACAGGCCCGACAGGAATGCTCTGATGATCGAGGTCGAGGTCTCGCTGAGCCGTGAGCAGGCGCTGGCCGAGTGCCAGCGTCGCGGTCTGGTGGTCCGCTCCGACCGGCAGCTGGCCGGCCGGACCGGCAGCCACCACTATCATCTGGCGTTTCCGGACAAGCCAGGAACCCTCGAGCTCAACGAGTGGCAGGGCAGAGTCTGGTTCTCGGTGAACGAGCGACGGGATTGCGGCTGGGCAACTGCGCTCGCCCGCGAGATCGCAGCGGCGGACTAGGTTCCCGGCCCGGGTTGCAGCAGCGCCATGCCGCGCTCGGTCGTCGCGTACAGCACTCCGCGGCCGCGTCTCTGGCCGGCGACAAGCCCGCTGGCTCGCAATACGCCAAGGTGCTGAGATACCGCGCTCGGCGTCACGTTCAGCGTGCGCGCCACATCGGTCGTCGTCGCCGGCGACCGCAGTAGTTCGAGCAGCTCGGCTCGCGGGCGGCCCAGCAGGCGGATGGTGCTGCCGCTCACCGGCCGCGTCCCTGCCGTCCAGAGCGTGCCGACGCCGCGGGCCGGATAGCGCACTGTGGTCTGCGTCGTCGTGTGCAGCTTGATAAGCACGTATGGCGGACCTAGCACGAGCGGAACCAGGACCAGGCCGTCCGGCGCTGTTCCGGTCGCGGCGCGGTTGCCACGCGCTGCGTCGATAAGTGTCAGCCGCCCATCGGCGAAATGCAGATCTGGATGCAGGCCAGCGAATAATCCGGCTGCGCCGCCGGCCGCCAACTGCCTGGCCCGGTAGGCAATATCCGCATCCAGCACGGCGCGGATGCGTGGCCAGTACGGCGCAATCAGCCGGTCGTACGCATGGCGCAGTTCACCCGCGATCTCGCGCAGTCCGGTCACGGGATCGCCTGCGAGTTCGGCCGCAGCGTCCGTCATCTGGTCGCCGAATGCCCGCAGCAAGCTGGCGCGAACCTGGCGCGGAGTGGTCCGCTGCATCGCAGCGAGCTGGTCGTCGATCGTCGTGTCCGGGCCGGCCGGGCCGGCAGCAGAAACTGCGGCCAGCCGGGTCGGTCGTTCACGATGAGCGGCCAGGTGCGGGACAGGTTGAGTGGCCCGCGGTCGACTTCTTCGCGGGCCCACCGGATCCATCGCTGGTGAACATCACGGCGCCAGACTGCGAGTTGCTGCAGGCCAGAAATGGTCTCCGACAGAGGTGAGATGGCAAACCGCGTCCTGGCCAGCTCGGACATGCTGAGGTCTATTGTCAGCGGCATGTTTCGATTATAGTTCCGAACATGTAGGCGCAGACTAAACAGTAGCCGAACAATCGATCGACGGCGAACAATCCGGGTCGTGACTCCGACGATCGCGAAGGCCGAACTGCCGGCCGCGTACTGGCGCCTGGTGTGGGCGGCGGCCGTCGACAACATCGGCGACGGAGCGTTTGCTGCTGCGGTCCCGCTGCTGGCGGTGACGATCACGCACGATCCGCTGCAGATCTCGATCATCTCGGCCGCCACTTACCTGCCGTGGCTGATCTTCTCGCTGCCGGCCGGGGCGATGGTCGACCGGCACGATCGGGGCCGCCTGATGTGGCGCTCGCAGGCGCTGCAAGCCGTGATCGTCGGGGTCATGGCAGTGCTTGCTGCCTCCGGTGACGCGACGATTCCCGCTCTGGGTGCGATGGGCTTCCTACTCGGCGGCTGCGAGGTCGTATTCGCTAATGCAGCGCAAGCGATCCTGCCCGATATCGTGCCGCAATCTCTGCTGCACAAGGCGAACGCCAACCAGTACACGGTTGCCACCGTCGGCCAAGAGTTCGGCGGACCGCCGATCGGCAGCCTGCTGTTCGCTGTCGCGGCGGCATTGCCGTTTGGCCTGGATGCCTTTTCGTTCGGCGTATCCGCCGCGCTGCTCGCGACTGTGCCCGGGCGCGCTCGGGCGCGCAACGGACGGTCAGTTTCACGCAGAGCCATGGCCGAGGGCATCCGCTGGCTGGCCGGCCACTGGTTGCTGCGCACGCTGGCGCTGCTGCTCGGCGTCAACACGTTCTGCTTTCAGATGGGTAACGTGACCCTCGTCCTGCTCGCGACACAGTCGCTGCACGTGAGCGTCCGTGGCTATGGCCTGTTGCTGGCCGGGGCCGCCATCGGCAGCGTGACCGGCGGCCTGGTCAATGCGCGGATCGTGGCCAGAACCGGGCCACTTCCGGCCCTGCTGACAGCACTCGCGGCCAGCGCCTTGCTGTATCTGGGGATCGCCATCTGTCCAGATGCCGCCACGCTTGGCGCCTTGCTCGCGCTTACCGGATTCGCAACCATGATGTGGAGAATCGTGACCGTGAGCCTGCGGCAGCAGATCGTGCCGTCGCAACTCCTGGGCCGGGTGAACAGCGTCTACCGGATGGTGGGCTGGGGACTGATGCCGCTCGGCGGGTTGGCGGGCGGCCTGGTCGCGCAACAGTTCGGAGTGCGCGCGGCTTACCTCGGCGCTGGCATACTGCGCAGCATCGCGCTGGTCGTCGCGCTGCCGGTCCTCGTTGCTAGCGTGGGGGTCGGCAGCAGTGCGCGGAAGGATGACTCGCATGCCTGACCCCGATCCGTTAGGTCAGACCCTAAGCGTTCCGGGCGCGGGGCTGTACTACGAGCGCCGGGGCAGCGGGCCGCTACTGCTCATGATCGGCTCGCCTATGGACAGCACCGGCTTCGCCAGCCTCGCCGATGCTCTCGCTGGCGAATACACCGTAGTGACCTATGATCCGCGCGGGATTGGCTATAGCAGCCGCGAGGACGCCCCGCCGACGTGACGCCGGAGCAGCAGGCTGACGACCTCCACCGCCTGCTGTCGGCGCTGGGCGGCGGGCCGCTTACTACTTCGGCAGCAGCGGCGGAGCCGTCGTCGGACTGGCGCTGGTCACGGCTCATCCCGACCAGATTCGCACGCTGGTCGCGCACGAGCCTCCGGTGCTCGAGCTGCTGTCAGACCGGGACCAGGTGCGTGCTCAGGTCGACGACATCTACGAGACCTTCCGGGCCGACGGGGCCGACAACGCGATGCAGAAGTTCATGACGTTTCGACTCGGCGATGCGCTCGGGCAGCAGGAGGCTGGGCCGCCGTGGCAGCCCACTGCTGAGCAGATAGCCCGGATGCGTGCCAGCACGGAGCTGTTCCTCGCCCACCTGATCCGCCCGACCACCTGGTTCCAGCCGGATATCGATGCCCTACGGGCAGCGCCGTCGCGGATCGTGGTCGGCGCCGGGAGTGCGTCGACAGGTGAGCTCGCTAACCGAGGAGCGGTTGCACTCGCCGGCCAGCTCGGCACGGCTGTTGTCGACTTCCCCGGCGGCCACGGCGGGTTCCTGACTCAGCCAGCGAAGTTCGGCCGCGTGCTGGACCAGGTACTGCGCGAAACGACCTGAGCTGACATGCGTCAGACGGCCTGGGTGGTGGAAAATGGGGCACGCTGAATCACGTGCAAGCGATCTGGCAGGACCTGGAATTAGGCGCACCTGAGATTGCGCACCTAGGGATGACCCGCCTGGATGCAGTCGGCGTCGCGCTGCTGGGCACGGTACGCCGCGACGGGTCTCCCCGGATCAGCCCGGTCGAGCCCTACCTGGCAGCGGGGCACCTGCTCGTCGGCGCGATGGCAAGGTCAGGGAAGGCCGCCGACCTGTTGCGGGACCCGCGCTGCACGCTGCATAGCGCGGTGACCGGCCCGGACACCGGCGAAGGGGAACTCAAGCTGTACGGATCCGCCGCTCAAGCGGGCCGACGGCTTCGTCACGCAACAGCGGACGCCTGGTGGACGGCCTGTCCAGCCGACAAGGCCATCGTGTTCTCCCTGCACATCCAACAGGCACTGTTCATCGAATGGGATACCACGCGCGGCCTGATGGCGGTCCATCGATGGTCACCGGAAGGCGGATACAGCCGGGCCGAGCGCGCATATCCGTGAGGTTCGGGCTGGCCCGCCGCCCAGCGGGATCCTCTGCCCGGACCCCAAGCAACGGTGGGCGAGCCGGATCAGTCAAGCCGCTCCAGCGACTGAACGTGGGCCTCCTGGACGCGAAGGATCGCTTCCGGGCCGCGAAACAGGACGACCCAGCCGTCCTCTCGCTCGACATTGTCGATGTTCTCGAACGTCTCCGTTACGACCTGGTCACCGTCTCCGTAGACCATCTGATAGGTAGCCATCGACTCCCGATTCCTCACTGGCGCGGACTTGCCGACGGCTTAACAGTGCCCGGTATGCCCGCTGCCCTAACAACATCCGGCCGCGATATGCCAGGCACCGACAGGACCCCCAGCCCGGCTCGTACGCCCCGTAACGTGGTGGCCATGGACAGCGGGAACGAGAGCATTCTCACGATTTCATCCAAGGCAGCCAAAATCTCGCGAGCTTCGGTAGCGCGCGTCTCCGTAGTCGCGCTATCGCGGTCGTGGTGCCCTGTCCTCCGGCCAGCGTGAGGCCAGCCACGGTGAGTAGCGCCGCAGCGACCAGCAGAACCGGGACGGCATACCGTGTCGGCCCGGAGCTTGAGGGATTAGCGACATAGCCGAGGCCCACAATTGCCTGCGTCCGGGTTGGCGTCGGGCTCGCGGCCGGAGTCGCCGTCGCCGACGCCGACTCCGACGCTGAGGCCGACGGGTGTGCCTGCTGTTTCTTGGGGTCCCCGGTCTGGTTCCGAACCTCGCTGGCGGCCTTGAGCGTCTCCGCCCGCATAGCGTTGGTCAGTGGCAGGTAGCCGGGCGGCAACTGGCCAGGACTGTAGCCAGGCCGCTGCCCCTGATTAGCTACGAATTCGAGCCACTGCGCGATCTTCGCGGCTTTCGGTTTCGAGATGCCGCCTGTCGGAACCATGGCGTAGATCACCATCGTCAGCGGGTACGCGTTGCGGACCTTCTTGCTTCCATTGCCGAAATTGAGCTGCCGCGTGATGTGATTGCTCGCCGTGCTCATGTCACTGAGCGCGGCTGCCATCGTGGAGCTACCGGGCGCGACGTAGCGGCCGGCGGCGTTCTCCAGCGAAGCCACCGGCAGCTCGAAAGCCGCCGCGTCGGCCTCATCCAAGATCGCGAAGAGGGCACGCTGACCAGGAACCTCAGGGGTGAGCCTGTCGTAGTTGCCCTGCGGATCCTGCTGCCAGTCGGTGGCGGGATACCAGTTGTCGACCTGGTACTGCGCGACTTGACTGA
Organism: uncultured Actinomycetota bacterium; assembly: GCA_963787665.1. GTDB lineage: Bacteria > Actinomycetota > Actinomycetes > Streptosporangiales > Streptosporangiaceae > JAJYUU01. The sequence goes on along the minus strand of CAWBDZ010000007.1, from coordinate 872,519 downwards.
GCGGATAGACCGGGTCATACCGATGCGCTACCGGCGAGAACGGGTCCATGGACGTGAGCGTGCTGGTGGGTATTTGCATGTTGAGGTAGTCGGTGTTCACATGGGTTCCCCAGCGATCAAACGTGCCGTCCACGAATGCCTTGGCGTCCTTGTTGGCAGCTATCCAGCTAGTGAGCTCCCAGGTCATGTCGCTCTCGCCGGCGAGTACCGTCGGGATTTGAAAGCCGTCACCGACGCTCGCGACATGCGGGTTGAGCTGCTCGAACTCCTGATCGGCAAAAAGCGATCCCGGTTCGTTGTCAACCGCGTTGTCACAGATTCCACGCCTGGCCATAGCCCGGCCCGAACATGCCTCGTTCTCGAAGTTGTAGGACTGGGTCAGCAGCTTGGCCACTAGCCTGGGATCGAGCTTGAGATGGGTCAGCGGCAGGCCGGTGATCGGGTTGTCGATCCAGAATGCGACCGACTCCGCCGAGACGGCGACCGGGGCATAGGCAAACGGCTTTGCACTACTGGCGCCGCTGACCGGGAGCGTGGTGAGCGCAACATTGTCTGTCCCGTTGGCGAAGTCCTCTCTGGCCAGCGGCTCATTCTGGGCCGAGTCGTACTGGATGCTGATCGGAACGGAACTAGCGCAGAGGGCTGTCTGCCACGAGTTCATCGCCCGCGCTAGCATCGGCGAGCCGATCACACTGAAGTCCGGGCTGCGCACCGGGCAGTCGGTCGGCGTCCGTGCGAATCTGAGCGGGACAACTATCCTGTCCCGCCATGAGCACCTCCCGTCGGTGCTATTGAACGCAAACGAACCGAGGTCGGTCAGGTTGGCGTCCTGGCTATGGTCATTACAGTTCACCGGCGTATCGAAGATGTTTCCGCCTTGGCTTGGAACGATAACGAGCGAACACGGGTGGCGGGCATTGCAGCCAAGGAACGAATTCTCCTCCGCGGTTAGCAGCTGAATGGGCGTAGCACCGGTCGTGTCGGGATTGGTGGCCGCGTAAGCGGTATTCATCGGACCGTAAGCACTAAACGCTCCGGCCACTCCGCTGTTATTGGCACCAAAGCATTGGCTCCATTGCGTCGGGTGTGTGCCCTTGCATTCGGCGACCATGACGGGGTAATCCGTGCCAGCAGGGTTGTATGCCAGATCGCTGCTGGGCGTGAACCCGCGCCACGAAACCTCCACCACCTGATTGGTCAGGTCCGTGACCTGGCTGACCGTTACGTAGCTTGGCTGGCTGAACTTCCGGCCGGTGGCCTTGTCATACATCCGCGGTCCGCGAACGACCGCGCCTCCGGGCGGCGCGGGCGGGGGACTAGCGGTCGGCCTGTGCCGCGGCTTTGGCGCGTGCCGCCGACTCGGAGTCGGAGTAGGCGTGGCCGTCGGCGTCGGCGTCGGGGTCGGGGTGGCCGTCGGCGTCGGCGCACCGGTCGGCGTCGCGCTGGCTGTCGAACTCGGCGTACTGCTCGCCGTCAGCGTCTTCGTGGGCGAGGCGGCGGACGCCGACGGGTTCGGGCTAGCTGCTGCCGCGGATGCCTGACCGCTTGTCAAGGGCAGCAGCAACAAGCCGAGTGACATCGACGCAATGCCGGTCGCCGCGGCTGCTCGGCTAGCGATAGTCAACGCCGCGGCCATGCCAAAGTCCCTCCGTTGACCGTCGCGGCTCTCCGTGAAATAGCCACGCGCACCTCAGGCCACCACATCTCGTGTTCTCGCATTTCTAGTTATCTAGTCCCTGCGGCGAACAGGTGATATCGCTGCAGCGCCACGCCGCAGCGATATCACCTGCAAAAATCGCCGAGCCAATCGGTTAACTGGTAGTCACGGCCCGCCGGCTAGAAGCCCAGGCCGCAGGCGACGGAGGTGAGGAAGCCGTAGTCCTGGATGGCCTTTTGCGCCGTCTTATTTGCGCAGAACCAGCCCGAGATCTTTACATGCTTGGCCGGAGCGAAGAACCGCTCAAGGCCGGTAGGAATGCCATCCTTGTCCGCGCTCGCTTTGCCGTTGGCGAACCAGACGACGTCATACAGGTACCGGGTAAAGTTGGCTCCGCCAGCCGTGGCGAGTGCCTTGTTTATATGGGCCTTGGTACCGCTCCCGGTGATGGCGGGAACGCCGGCGATCTCTCCCAGCACTAGTGCGCCGTGCTCGTCGCGGCCGAACCTGTTCTGCGTGCGCGTGGGGTTCTTGCCCACCGGCGCCGAGTGGTACCGCTGCGCGATGTACTTGCCGACCGAGTACGGCACGATAACAGCGGGGTTCGGGCTTGTCTTCGTGCCGAAGTACTTAGTCTGCAGGCCCTGATTCTGTTGCACGACAGTCACGCAGGACGCAAGCGACGACAGTCCGAGGACCTTAAGCCAGAACTTGCCCACGCCGGTCGTTGACGCCGGCGACAGAACGTCGATCGCGGCGCTCTTGCCGCCCACCTGGGACCAGTTGGTAAGGCTGCAGTCGTAGATGCCCTTCAAGTCGGCGAGAGTGAGGCTCTTCGGTGCATCTCCGTTAGCCGTTACGGCGTAGGTCTCAGCGTCCTCGGCCAGCTGGACGTAGAGATTCTTACCCTTGGGGTCGGGATCGGTCGACGGCCGGAGGCTGGCTGAGCGAGCAAAGTCGACGCAGTAGTGGCCGTGGGTCTTCGCGACGTTCTCGAACTGCAGGATGCCTGCGCCGCTGCCGTCTGGCCGCGCGATCTTCCCACAGCCTTGCTTGGGCACGATCGTGCTGGTCGTATCCAGCGGGTTATTCGGCGGCGTTGCGTCCCAGCTATAGATATACGGATGGGTCGCGTTGTGCACCTTGTGCGCACCGTCGTAGTCAAAGGCGAGCTGATCGAAGAGGGAGTCGTCGGTGTCAGACCCGACGCCAACGATGTCATAACGGGCGGGCACTACCGCCTTGCCATGGGCGTTAATTGGGTCAGCTATGGCCGGTCCGGCCGCGAGCGCTGATCCGGCCGCCAGTATGGCACCGACCGCGATCATGCTCAGACTCTTGTGCGTGCGCACGAGTCCTCCTGTACTTAGTCGAAGCATGCAGGCCGTGCTCCGGCCTGCATGCGCTTTGGGAGCAAGTCCCCTATTCCTATCTGAATACAAGAGTTTTATCAACCCGTCTGAGCATAATCTCTATAAAGCCGATGGGGTTACCGGGCAATGCAGAGCTGAGTACTGGCACCGTGACCAGCTGGGGTGCGGACTGACCCCTGGCCACCGGCCGGTCAACGAGCCTGCCGCCCGGCCAGGTCAGCGAACCGCGTCGCCAGTTCTGATGGCGCGCTGATTCGATGCGGGAGTAGCTTGTTCCACGGCCGGAAAGCCCTGTCCGGTTTACTGTCATTCCGGACTGGAGGACAAGCGATCATGGATTCTGCGAACCGGCTACATTACCGCGGCCATAGGCGGATTCTGATGTGGATTGTGCCGGTCGCGCTGGCGCCGGCCGTGTTGGCCGCGGGGACGGCGTCGGCCAGCAGCTACCCGGCGCATGCGACCAGCGGCAAGCCGCTCGCGGGGAAGATCGTGGGCATCGATCCCGGTCACAACGGCCGGAACTGGACCGATCCTCGTTACCTCAATCACAAGGTCTGGAACGGGCGCGAGTGGGAGGACTGCGACACTACCGGGACTGAGACTGCAGGCGGGTATACCGAAGCCAGGTTTAACTTCCACGTGGCCCTGTACCTGCGCGCCGACCTGATTAGGGCCGGGGCGCGGGTGGTGATGACCCGGCACAACAACCACGGTGTCGGGCCATGCGTGAACACCCGGGCCAAGATCCTGGACCGTGCGCACGCGAACGTCTCGGTCGACATTCACGCCGACTATGGCCCGGCCTCCGGGCGGGGCTTCACCATCCTGGAGCCAGTGGCCGATGGTCCCAACAAGAAGGTGATCAAGTCATCGGTGCGGTTCGGCCACGACGTACATGCCGCGATGCGCCGGTACACGCCGATGCCGGTCAGCGACTACTACGGCCACGACGGTTACATTTTCCGCAACGACCTCGCCGGGCTGAATCTGACCACGATGCCGAAGATCCTGATCGAGTGCGGAAACATGAACAACGCCGCGGATGCCCGGCTGCTGACGCGGCCGAGCGTCCAGCGGCGCATCGCCCGGGCGCTCACCGCAGCGATCATCAAGTTCCTCACCCGCGGCTAGCGTTGCCGCCTGGCCCGGCCCGCTGGGGCTGAGCGGATCCACTGGGCGGCCAGTTCTGCCACCCAATCGGCTGCCGCCGATTCGGCCGCTGGCGGAGCCCCGGCCAGCACCAGCTCGGTCACCCCGATCCGGGCCAGGTCAGGCAGGATCGCTGGGCTGCCATCAGTGAGCGCGACGGCCACGATCAGGTCACCGAGGGCGCGGCCTCGTTCCCGGCAATATCGATCCAGCACGCCGATGCGCTGGGCTGCCGCGTCCGCGGTCAGGTTGAAGCCATACCAGCCATCGCCGAATGCCGCGACCCGCCTGAGCGCGGCATCGGAGTTGCCGCCCACTACCACCGGGATGCGACGATCCCGCACAGGCTTGGGGTATACGCGCACGGCGTCGAAGCGAACGAACTCGCCGCTGAAGGATGCCCGGTCGTCCGACCAGAGCGTCCGGATCGCCGCTACGTACTCGGCCGTGCGCTGCGCGCGCCGGGCGAACGGGACGCCCAGGGCGGCGAACTCCTCTGCCGACCATCCGATGCCGATACCAAGCGTGAGCCGGCCCTCGCACAGGACGTCGAGCGTGGCCGCCTGCTTAGCCGCCAGGACAGGATTGTGCTCGGGCAGCAGCAAGATCCCGGTCGCGAGCCCGATGCGAGTTGTGACGGCGGCGGCGAAACTCAGGCCAAGCAGCGGGTCGAGCCAGTCGGCATCGGCGGGGACAGCGATCTGGCCGTCGTCTGAGTAGGGGTAACGGGACGCCGGACGGTCCACCATCACCACGTGCTCGCCGGACCACAAAGTGGCGAAACCTGTCGCCTCAGCAGCAGCGCTGACGGCCCGGATGACGTGCGGGCGTGCACCAGTTCCGATTCCCAGAGCGTGCAGCCCGAAGCGCATGTTTCCCCCTGTAGCGCCAGCACGTTCGGCTGACCGGCGCGTGTGCGGCGACTGTATGACTACGCTTCCTGCCCAGCTGGGACCGGATCCAGGCCGAGACCGCCCGGCTGGGTTAGGTGCCGTAGCCTGCGGACAACAAAGGTGAACGCCATCGACATGCGAGGGTGACGCGCAACTGTGCTGTTAGTCCGGCTTGGGGAAGCTGCCGACTTTGACGCGGTAGCGAGTATTTACCGGCGCGCGTCGTTGTCCAACGACGGAGACCGCGACGACCTGCTCGCGCATCCGGAGTACTTGATCCTCGGACCTGACGGGCTGGCAGATGGCCGCACTTATGTCGCTGAGCAGGATGGGTTTGTCGTCGGCTTCGCGACGTGGATAGACGCTGGCCCTGCCGTGGATCTGGAGGACTTGTTCGTCGATCCTGATTGGACGCGCCGCGGGATCGCGACGGCCCTGCTGAACTATCTCGCCGTAGCCCTGCGACACCGAGGCGTGGAGCGCCTGGAGGTAACGGCCAACCAGCACGCCATGGACTTCTACCGGCATGCCGGTTTTGTCGATTGCGGTGTTGCAGAGACCGTCTTTGGCGCTGCGACGCGCATGGTGCTGACGCTCGGCCGTCGGTAGCAAACCTGCATCGAGGCGCCCGAGTATGCCGCGGGGGGAGCGGGCCAGCGCACTCTCAGGCCGCTTGGCGTGGTGGGGTATTCGGTCACGGCAAGAGCGCCGGATGGTTCCGGGAACATCTTGATTCAGAGGCGCGTTCACACAAGGACACGACATATCGTGTTGGTTTCGGGTGGGCCCGGGACACTGGCGGCTTTAGGTTTTGCGAGGTGAGCGTGATGACCGGTTGGTACGCAGAGCGGATGCCGGGCAGGTCGGCCAAGGCCGTGATCGCGGTGACGCTGCTTGCGCTGCTGCTGGTGGCGGTCGTGCCGGTGGCCCTGCTGGTCGCAGTGGTGATGATGCTGCTGGGACACGTCGTCGGCGGGCTCGCGTTGTTCGGCGGCTCGGTCCTCGCCGCCGTCATGTCTGTCGCGCTCGCAGGCGTGACCGGGATGCGGCGCCTCCGCAAGCTGCTGTCCCCGGGCAGCTTCCACGTCGTGCAGCTGGACCCCGGACAGTACACCGACGTCGCGGAGCCGAAGGGCAGCGACTACACCGACGTTGTGCAGCTGGACCGCGGCGAGTACACCGAAGTTTACTGAACCCGGCTAGGCGACAGGCCTGGTCTTCGCGGGGTCGATGAACGGGATCGCCGCGGTCTTCGCGGGGGTTCTTTGTCCGTTCTGCCATTCGATGTCGAGATCGTTGCCTGGGTCTGCGAGTTCGGCCGGGACCCATACGTATCCGATGTTGCGCTGGAGGCGCGGCGACCATACAAGGTCGGTGACGCGGCCCACGCGCTGGCCGCCAGCCAGAGCGGGACGTGCATCGGTGATCTCGAAGAACGACGGATCGCCAGGCGCCTCGATGCCGACGAGCTTGCGCGTGACGCCTCGCTCGCGGATGCGCTCGAGAGCAGCCTTCCCGACGTAGTCGGCGTCCTGTTCCTCGACCAGCCGTTCGAGCCCCATGATCTCGAACGGGTTGTTCTCCAGGGTGAAGTCGGAGTTGTAGTTGAAGATGCCGGCCTCGATGCGCCGCGCCTCGCAGGGGGCGATCGGCCTGATGCCGTAGGGCGCGCCCGCTTCCATGATCGTCTCCCAGAGCTGGTCGCCCCTGGCGGGATCGGTGAGGAATACCTCGTACCCGATCTCGCCGGTCCAGCCTGTGCGGCTGACTATCACCGGGATGCCGGCAATCACCGCGTCCATGGTCCAGTAATACTTCAGGCTGAGGATGGCATCTCCGAGCAGTTCCCGCATCAGATCTTTCGCCTTCGGGCCCTGAACCTGCACCGGATAGGCCTCGGGCAGTGACACCGTGGCGTTCAGTCCCCACCCCTGCGCGAGCCCCATCGCGTATAGGTGGGCGTCTCCGTCGGCCAGGCACAGCCAGAACGTGTTCGCATCCCGCCGCAGCAGCACGGGGTCATTCACGATGCCGCCATCAGCGGAGCGATGATCGGCGCGTACTTGCCCTGCCCGGGCGCGCATCTGGCCAGGTCCCGGCAGGTGAGCCTGTTCGCGAGCTCGAAGCCGTCGGGCCCGCTGATCTCAACCACCCGTTCCACGCCGACATCCCACAGCGTGACGTCGTTCACCAGCGCCCAGTACTCCGCGGTGAGGTCGTCGTAGTACGCGGGCAGGTACATGTGGTTGTACACGTCGTAGGCCTTGCAGCCCCATCGCAGCGTCGCCTCGAAGAACGGCGACTTCCGGTACCACGGGCCGAAGTACAACGTGCTGGACGTCGCAGCTGGCACTGTCCTTGCCTGAGAGTTCACAGCGCATCCACCTTCCCGCGGCGTGCTCATAGCAGTCAGGCCTTCGAGATGCTTCCCGGCCCGCCGCTCGAACTGAAATGATTGGTCAGTTTGACCTCCCGCGCAAGGGCCAGGTCCGCGGAGGCAGGTGCAGACGGCGCATCCACCTCGCGACCGTGCTTGCCCGCGCCGACGGAAGCTAGCCGGTTCTAACGCCCCTGCATGTTTGAGGAAAAGGGCCGGTCGGCGAGGCAGAGGCTGGTGTGCCCGACTGGGCCGGTCTACGATCTTTGGACGCAATGGTCTTCAGTCCATTGCCGTGCACCCGTCGGCAGAAACCGCCGCGAGTTCGCGGGGGGACTGGCTGGTGATCTGTTCGCCTGTTCCCGCCCAAGGGGAAACTCGATGCCGCTCTACATGTACCAGGCCTCCTATACCGCCAAGTCAATGGCGGATCAGCTTAAAAAGCCGCAAGACCCGGTGGAAGTCATCCGGCCGGCCCTGGAGGAGCTGGGAGCCACGATCGTGGTGGCGGGCTTTCCGTTTGGCGAGTATGACGTGGTCGTCGTGTATCAGGCCCCGGATGATATGACCGCTGCCAGCGTTGCGATGGCAGTTGCCGCGGCGGGCGAGGTCAGGTCGGGCAAGACCACGCGACTGCTCAGCGGGCAGGAATGGCTCGAGTCTTTGCGCAAACGCAGGATCGTCACCAGCCGGAAACCGCGCCAGCCGCACGACAGCCGGTCCTGATAGCCGGAACTCTTCAACCGGCAGCAGGTCCGCGAGATCCAGTAAGGTCGAGCGTTCACAACCGTCTCGGACACGGCGCGCCAGCCCATCCGCTCATCAGCGCGCAGTGCGGGCGGTCCCGGCGGTTATGGCCGCCAGCGACGATCAGACCCGTGGCGCGTAATCGATCGAGTGGAACGGCCAGTCGCGTTCCAGCCATGCGCGGACCGTGTGGTAAAGCACTGGGTCGAGCGCGGCCTGGTCCGCGCGCACCCAGGAACTGACGGCCGCAGGCTGTTCACCCGTGCTGGCGCCGCCTTCGCTTACGCCTCGTGGCGGGTAGATGTACACGCAGCCGATGACCTCGCCGGTGCCGGTGCTGAGCACGGTGTAGGTGAACCCCCGTCGATCGGCGAAGTCCCGCGCGTGGCGTTCGAGGTCGCGCAGATTTTCCGCGAGGCTCATCTCGTGTGGCCAGCCCCTCCCGGCAAATCCCGGCGTCGCCTGGATGTGAGCGATGCTGGCCGTCCATGCCGCATAGTCCGCGGCGTTGTGCTCAGGCCCGAGCGGTTCCAGCCGGAATCCCTCAGCCGTGAGCCCATCAGGTACCGCGAAATCCACCGGAACGAAGAACTGATCACTCATCAGGCGATGTTAGCCGGATGGCCATCGCCCCCACCCCCCGAGCCTACCTAGCGATGATGGCGCCCTGGCTTGATGCCGTGCGGCAGGTGCAGCTTGACCTCCCGCGGCGGTCTGCGCTAACGGTTCAGGCTCTGATGGCCACAGGCAGGTCTACGCTCCCGGTTACTCGGCGCCGATGACCTTGAAGTCCTGGTTGACGAAGACGTGGTGCGGCCAGTTGACGCCGATGTAGTGGACGTTGTACTCGCCGTTGCTCAGCTTCACGACACGGTCGACGATGCCCCCTGGGTAGGCGGCCAAGGCAGCTTCTGTCGCTTTGTTCGCTGCCGTTCCGCTGACGATCGTCCCCGACCCCTGACTGAAGGTCGCCGGGATCTGACCGACCTGCTTGGACATGGTCGGTGCGCCGCGCTGGAAGGGGATGACCTTTGCCGCCGGGGAAGTCGCAGATCCGCTGGCGTTAGTCGGCTGCACGATGACCTGCGTGGCCGTGATGGTCGTTCCGCTGGTCGTCCCGACTACGAGGACGGGTTTGCCTGTTGTAACGGCAGTCGCCGAGGCCGGGCTCGTTCCCTTCTGGTAGGTCGTGGAGGACGCCACGCCGACGGTTACCTGCTGGCCCGCCGTTGTCGTCAGTGTGAAGCTCGACGCGGATACGCTGGCGACGGTGCCGGATGCTCCCCCCGAGGCTGGTCCAGATCGGGCGTTGGATCCCCGGCCGCCGGATCCGAGACCGCCAGCGGAACCGCTGCTGGCAGCGGCTGAGCCGTTGTTGGAGTTTGTGCTGATGATGCCGTAGGAACCGCCCGCGATCGCGATGGCCGCGGCGCCGGCAACGATGAACCTGGTGAGTTGGCGGGCAAACATTTGTTGAGCCATAGGCCTGACAGTGGCAGCCGTCGCTGGAACTGCGATGGAAGCAACCTCGACGGTTGCCGACAGGTTGGCCGGCGCAGGCTGAGGTTTAGGTCAGACTCAAGCCTTAACGAGCGGTTCGCCCTTGGTGAGCGCGGTCAGGACGGACAGAACGTCGAAGTCCGCATCCTTCGCCAGCGTCGTGGTGATGTTGACGACGCGCGACCACGGCCCAGCCCTTGGTGCACATCATCGGTCCGCGCTGATCGCCGGGTCGCTGGGGTGCTCGGTGAGCGGCGTTGTCTGCACGCGCATCCAGGCATCCAGCGGCAGCGACGTCAGGATCGCCTGCATCATGACCGCGTCCGCGGCCTGCCACAGGCCCAGCGTCCGCCCTTCGCCTGGCAGCTGCCACAGTCGCAGCAAGTGGCCTTGCGCCGCTAGTTCGCGGGCGCGTTGCGCCTCGCGGGCCTCGGCGTCCGCCACTGCCTGAGCGGGCGTATCCGGCGGGACCGTGGTGGTGAAGGTGGTCAGGAACTCCGGTGCCGTGTCGCGGGCCGGACGAACTGGGTCATTCGGGTGCGGCGAGAGCGGTGTGACCTCGTCGGTGCGCCAGATATGCAGCGGCATCGAGGCAAGGACGTCCGCTAGCTGCTGTTCATCAATTGCGGCGAACAAGCCCAGCGTCCGCCATTCGCCGGGCTGCAACGGCGGGCGCCAGAGACGCAGCAAATGTCCCTGGGCGGCAAGCTCCTTCGAGTGCGTGGCCTCGCGGGCGCGCACGTCATCGACCCTGTCCGGCGGCGTCCCGGCCGGCACCTGGGTCGTCATGGTAACGAGGTACTCCATCTCAGCGTCTCCCTTGTCGCTGTCATTTACGCCCCGCCTCCGGGTGCTTCGATGTCGTCATAGATGCGGACTGCGGCCAGCAGTCCGGCCGGGCCGCGCTCGAAGATCCCGATTCCCGCCTGCGGCGGCAGATCATGGCTGCCCCAGCGGACGCAGTTATATTCCAGTGCGCAGCGCATGCCGTCGTCGGTCACTGCGCAGCCCTGGAGGCCGATGCCGCCGCCCGCGCGGAAGGCTGTCGCGAAGAAAGCGCGGAGCTCAGCGGTGCCGCGGTGGATGTAGTGCGGGCCGATAGGCTCGCGGAAATACCCTTCCGAGGCGAAGGTGCCTACTATCACGTCGACGTCACCGGCCTCGAGCGCGGCCAGGTAGCGGCCGACGATGTCGCCCGGGTTGACCTGTCCCGATTCGAGAATGGGAGAACGCAGGTGCCTGCGTCCGTCGACCGGCCACTGGCTGCAGTAGGTGCGGAACATGACCGACGAATCATCGGGTGACTCGGCGACGACCGCTACCGGCCAGGCCACGTCCTCGCCGTCGCGAGCCAGGTGGGCTAGTAGTTCCACTACAGCCCGGCCGCCGCTAGCGGTGGCGGCTACGGTCTCGATCCGGGCGTGCTGCTCGGCCAGCCAGGTTCGATTCCGGCTGACGAACCGGCGCAACTGGCGGTGGCCGCGTACCAGGCCCGCCCGCGGATCGTAGATCACGACGCTACCGGGCCACACATCCTCCAGGGCGCGGGTGTCGCCCTGGTAGACGGCGGTCAGGTACTCCGCGACCGGATCAGCCTGGCCCGCCGTGCGCGTCTGCCTGCGCGCCAGTTCCACGGCACTGGTGAACTCCGGAAACCATGGCATTTCAAGCTTTCATCCCCAGCGCCCGCCCATGAAAGCGTCGCACTCCCAAAGAACCTGCGAGACGCACAGGGCTACAGCCAAGCCTTCCCGTTGGCCAGGTCCTTTTCACCTGGGAAGCGGACGAGGATTGCGTCGAGCGCGGTGCTAATCCGGCCGGCACCTCGGCCGCGTCGCCGCCGTTGTCGCGGACGACGAGGATGATCTCCCAGACGTCTTTGCCGGTTCCGGTCAGCCGTGCACGACGGCCGGCCGGGCCATCAGCAAACCGGATCAGCGGATGTTCGTCCATCCACAGTCCTTCCTCCACGTAACGCTGCGCGAGCGTGCCGGGAGGCAGGTGTATGCGCCGGGCGCGGACTCCCAGGCGCTTGATTGTGGCGTCGTTCAGGCGGACGCTCAGCGGCTGAGTCATGTCGCCCACTGTAGTTCGGCGTAACACGGCCGAGCACATGAGTTACATGGCGCTCTAGCGGAGGGTCAATCGGGTCGCGTCTGGAAGAGGATGAGGTGCCCGTGGCGCGCGCGGTGACCAGGTCAGACTCCCGCTGGTACAGCGTCCGCGGCAGTCTCAATGAGCCGGGCGACGTCGTCTGGGTGCGAGACCATCGCGACGTGGCTGGAGGGAATCTCGATCGTGATAGCGCCCATCCGGCTGGCGAACTGACGCTCGGCGTCGGGCGGCAGGGCCTCGTCGTTGGTGGCGACCAGGTACCAGCTGGGCGTCGACTTCCACGCCGGGACGCCCATCTGGGTACCGAAGGCCGAGGCGGCGAGCGCCTGCTGGACCGCGTACATGGCCTTGGCCTGGACCGGGTCGACGTCAGCCGCGAAGTGGTTAACGAAGTCGTCTTCTGACAGCCAGGTGAAGCCCTGCTTGTCGGTGACCAAGTGGGTTAGAGCAGGCGTTACCGGGCCCTGAGCGAGCAGCGCGCCGAGTGATTCGCCCTCGTCGATGCCGAAGGCGGCGATGTAGACAAGCCCGGCAACGTTGGGCGCGTCGGCGCCCAGGGCCGTCATGATCTGGCCGCCGTAGGAATGGCCGGCCACGATAGTCGGGCCGTCCTGGAGGGCGAGGACCTGGCGCAGCCGGGCGACGTCATCGGCGAGCGAGGTCAGCGGGAACTGCGGAGCGGTGACGCGGTAGCCGTCTGCCTGGAGACGCTTAATGACTTCGGTCCAGCTGGAGCCATCCGCCCACGCGCCATGGATCAGAACGATGTTCGGCCGAGCATTCATGTGACAGATTCCTTCGCTGGTAGGTGAGCTCCGCGGACCTCGATTTCCGGTCCGGGCGCGAACCCTGTTCCTTATCCCCGGTGCCTGCAAGAGGTAACCGCAGCCGCTGGCCCATACCCGGAATCCCAGCACAGGGGGAGGAGGTTGACCTGGCATCGAATCCGGCCAGCGCATAGCATCGCATTTGGGGTGAGTCGGACGAACCAGCTACCAACGCACGATGTGTGACCGGGAGCTAGCGGGGACGGCGTCATCTGGCCGGGCAGCGTCGCCAAGCACGGCAGCCTCATCGCGCTGGTCGGGCTCATCGCTGCAGACCCGCCCGTCCAGCGCTGCGCGCTCCCGCAGGCGCTTTGCCCGCAGCACGATCTCGATGGCGAAGCGCGCATTCGGATCGGCGAGCTGGCTGCCGAATATGCCCTGCAATTTGCGCATGCGATAGCGCACGGTCTGCGGGTGGACCTGCAGGCGCTCCGCCATTGCCGGTGCCGTTCCCCTGGTCTCCAGCCAGGCCGCGAACGTCTCGGTCAGCCGTTGCTGCTGCAGCGGGCTCAGCCCGTCGAGTGGGCCAAGGCAGCGCTGGCCCAGCTGGTCGATTAGCGCATCGTCGGCCAGGAGCCACAGCTCGACCAGGTGGTCCTCGCAGAAGGTCAGCTGGCCCTGGCCGATGACCTGATCCCGGGTCAATGCCAGTGCTCGCCGAGCCCACCGCAGCGAGTGCGCGGCGTCTGCGAGGGACACGCCGAGCCCGACGGCTGCTCTGCGGCCCGCCAGCCACGGCTCGAGCGCCGCCCGGCTGCTCTGGTCGATCCGGCCCGGCACGAGCAGGTGCGGCTGCGGGCCGCCGAGGTCGGCGAGCGCGTCGTCTGGCAGGTCTATAGCGGCGTCGCATCCCGGCTCGAGCGCAATCAGGGTGACTTCATCGGGCACCTGCCAGCCGATGAGGTCGGCGAGCTCAGTGATGGCGCGGGCTGGGGCGGGCGGCCGCTCCAGGATCAGCCGGAGCAGCCGCCGACGCCACTCCTGCCTGGACTGGGCCGAGCGGGCCTTGGCCTCCAGGTAGCCCTGAAGCGACAGCGAGGCGAGCTCATCCATGTACGCGAGCATGGCGTCGGCCAGCCAGGACATCACCGAGGAGGGAGCCGCGCAGCGGCGGCCGACCTCCATGACCCGGCGCCAGCCAACGTGGACCCCGATCCGGTATGCCGCTTGCAGGCTGTCCAGGCTCCGGCCTTCTTGCGCTTCATAGTGGCCCAGCGTGCGGCACATGTGATCGCGTTGCTCATGCGGTGCCGACGGATCGGTCACGGAGTCGAAGAAGGACGTCAGTGCCCGCTGAACGCCCACCCGCAGGGCGTGCCCGTACGGCCCGTCCATCGGCCGGGCGTACTCCGGGATCTTGCGCCGGATCTCGGCGATGATGTCGTGCGCCAGATCAGGGAGCTCGGGTCGCATGATGGCGGCTAGCTGCGACGGGCGCATGACCGGCGGCTTCCTCGGCCGGCCCGGCGCCGCCGGGACGATTGCCCGGTCCGCTGCGGCGCGGTCCGCCCGCCCGGTCCGGCGGCACGATCCGTTATCGCTCGATCCGGCACAGTTCAGACGGTAACGCCCCTAGACGGGCTTTGCAGCCGCTCGGACTAACTCGCAACCGACAAAACTTCACCAGCGGGGCCCTTCCAGCGCCTCGCGCAGGGGCTAAATGCTCACTTTGTGATAAGAACGTGCAGGCGAGTGGCGCCGATGTGACAAGAACGGGCCGCTTTGCTGAGAACTCCCTGGGCCTTCCGGCATGCGCTTGCACGCCATGTTACGGGGACGTAACGTACTCGCCAGTAGCAAAGGCTGCGTGCGCAGTGCGTCATGATACCCAGGGCGTCATGAGACCCAGGGCGTCATCAGACCAGTGCGTGACCAGATCAGCGGGCTGCCACCCGGCGTGCCAGGCGAACTCGATTCGAGGAGTTAATTCATGACGATAAGGAAACGTGCGGGCAGCGTCCTGTTCGCGGCTGCCGCGGCGGCCGCCGTGGTCAGTCTCAGCGCCGGATCGGCGCTCGCGGCGACGACCCTCAAGGTGAAGGTCTCCGGCGGTGGTTCATACTCGTCCAGCGCCAAGACGACCGTGCTTAGCGACAAGGGTGTGAATGTCACCTGCACGACCAAGGGCAAGACGCCTTCCTCGACGGCGTCGGGCAAGATCGCCAACGGGACCCACAAGGGCGCCGCGCCGGTCAAGGTCGGCACCGCCGCCAAGCTGACGTTCAATAACTGCTCGAACCCCCTGACAGGCAAGGTGAAGAACAAGGTCGAGGGGACTCCCTACTCGGTTAGCGCCAACTCCAAGACCAATAGCAAGGGCCAGACCGACGCCATCATCAGCGGCATCAAGGTCGCTGTTAGCACGACCGGCTGCTCATTCACCGTGACCGGCTCAACAGCTGGCTACTACACCAACAGCAAGCACACGCTCACCATGATCACCCCGACCAAGAAGCATCCGCTGCCGGTCAAGCCGATCAAGAGCGCTCAGCTGACGGTCAAGAACGTTTCGGCCGGCAACTGCGGGGGCCTAGTCCATAATGGCGACCACCCGTCGTACACGGCCACCTACTCTCTGAACAAGAAGATCAGCATCAAGTCGAGCTGAACCCGCTAAGCAGGTGCCGGTGACCGCGGCACGGTCACCGGCACCTGCATTGCCGGGGCAGCCGGATAAGCGACAGAGACGCCGCCCCGCCAGTAAGAAACCGAGGTCGACGTGAGCAGCATGCGCATGTGGAAGTTCCGCGGCGCTGGCCGGATGGCCGTGGCCTGCGGAGTCTTCCTCGCTGCGGCCGTGCTCGCGGGGGCGTCAGGCGATGCGGTGCGCGCGACGGGCGCGCGCAGCGACGGCCGCGACATTGACGAGCGCGAAATCGACCCAGTCCGTCCGGGTCAGCGTTGCGTATGCGTGCCAGTTCCCATCCGGCAGTGAGCAAGTGAACGTCGTAATCGCGGCGGAGTTCCCGGCGGCGGTCGCGGCTGGCCGGCCTATTCAGCCAGCCGGCGCCCAGATCACGGCCATACTGCCCGCGTCGGCGGTTGGCGAGCTACGCAAGGCTAATGCGGCATCGGTCGGTGCCTCGGACTCGCTGACCGTAACCGAGACTTACCCGGCGAAAACGGCGGCGGCCGCCTGGCAGGCCAGCACACGAGCGGCCGCTACCCTGCCGGCCGCTGGCAGCCTGCAGCTGGTAGCGGCAGGCACGGCGCCCGCCGCCGCGCCTGCCAGTCATGGCACCGTTACCTTCGCTGCCGGCCGCCTCGCCCTCGCCCTGGCTGCGCGCACAGCCGGCGGCGCGCCGGCCAGCCCGGCCATCATGCAGGTCGGGTGCACGCCGGCCAGCCGGGCGAGCGCACAACTTGCCGTGGTCCGGACTAGCCCCGCCGCTGCGTCGACAAGCCCTGCCGGGGCGCGGCAAGGCCGGCACCATGCAAGGCACCGACTGAAGTTCCCGAAGGGCTGCGGCCACATCAAGAGGAAAGGAGACGGTGTCCCGACCTGCGGCTACATCACCGGCTACTCAGATGTGCGAAAGCTCCACGGTGCGGCACTGTTGCAGCCCAAGCGGCCGGCCCTGCCAGGCCTAGTCAACGTTGATTTTGCCGAGCGGCACGTTTTCAAGCCTGGCAAACTCATCGAATACTCCACTGGCGAGCTGTACTACCGCGGACACCATGAGCTGCCGCCAGTGCGCTCGACCTTCCTCGCATTCGGCTTCGTGCCGGTGACCGCCACCCTCACCATTAGCGAGCTGACGCCCATCAGGATCGTCTCTATCTCGGGCCTCACGAAGCCGCCTTATCCCATCACCGTCCATGCAACCAGCACCGTGGCAATCAGCATTTCCAACGTTGACGTGAACGGAGTGCCGCTAGCCGTGGGACCAAGTTGCCGGCCGGTCAGCTCGGTGCGGCTCGCGCTGCTCGGCAAAGGCACCAACAGCCTCCCGCCGAAGGGTTTCACGGTGGAGACAGGAGGACCGCTGACCGGGGAGCTGACGATTCCGTCGTTCACCGGCTGTGGCGTGACGGAGAATCTCGATGCCGTGCTCACTGGCTCGATATCGGGTTCGCGCAATTTCGTGAGGATGACGCAGGGCAAGCTCTGCGGGCCGTCGCAGCCGCAGAACTGGTCGTGCCCGCCGCCTGTTCCCAAGCCAATTCATTGATCGCCTTTTCTGTTGCCGCGACGGAGCCTCGCGCATTCGACGAAGGAGATGTCAGATGTCACACCCTCTGCGCAGAACGATGGCCAGGTTGGCAGCGGCGGTGACCGCCGGCGCGCTGGCTGGAACCGCAGCGCTGGCCGTCTACCCAGGTGTGGCCTCGGCGGCCACGCTGGTACACGCCAAGTACAAGGTGTCCGGTAGCACGTTCCTGAAGAGCCCGGATTTCACGCTTGCGCTAGGCCCGGGCACGCTTTCCTCGACTCTAAACATCGCGACTGGCAAGCTGACTGCCAAACTTTCCCTCCCCAATGCCACCGGGTCGTTCAAGCAATACGGGATCATCCCGGTGACCGCGACCACGAAGCTCATCAACGATGGCCCGACCAAGGGCAAGGTGAACCTGAATACCGGCGCCGTCAAGACCACATCCAAGATCACCATGCGGATCGTTAGCCTGACGGTCTCCGGGATCGGTGTCCCGGTCGGCAGTTCCTGCGAAACCTCCACTCCGGTCGTGGTGCACCTGGCGAGCCAGCCCAAGTTCACTGTTCGTCAAGGGCGGGAAGCTGGCCGGCACGTATACGATCCCGGATTTCAGCCACTGCGGGCTGGCCACCGCCCTGATCAACATCACCATTCCCGGCTCGGGGAACACCATCACCTTTAAGCTCGGCAAGGCGAAGCTCGGCTGATGACGCTGCGTCAACAGCAGGTCGCGAACCGCGCAGCTCGCCCGTATTGCGTGGTTTACCCAGATACGCGGGCTGCGGGCTCGTCTCTACCGCGGCGGCGCCCTTGACGCAAATGTCGGACTTGGTTAATCTACCGGCCAGTAGCATGGTAAATCGTGCCTTTTGCGCTGGCGGATCACGCAAGACTGCTGCGGCCCGGAGCGCGAGCCTTGGTGATGGCGTGACGCGCCTTCGGATTATCCGTACGCCCGGTGCGGTGAGCCGCAAGCCGCTCGATGTCCACGGCGGCCCGGGGCTGGACCTGGAGGTGAGATGGGCATCGAGGTCGTCGTCGAAGGGCTGACCAAGTCCTTCGGCCGCCATATCGTCTGGCGCGACGTCTCGCTGTCCCTGCCTGCGGGTGAAGTCAGCGTCATGCTCGGTCCTTCGGGCACGGGCAAGACGGTGTTCCTCAAGTCGCTCGTCGGCCTCATCCGGCCCGATCGCGGCCGTGTCGTGGTGAACGGCATTGACACGGTGTCCTGCTCGGAGCGCCAGTTGTACGAGGCGCGCAAGCTGTTCGGGGTGATGTTCCAGGATGGTGCCCTGTTCGGCTCGATGAACTTGTTCGAGAACGTGGCGTTCCCGCTCCGGGAGCACACCAAGCTGTCTGAGACCGAGATCCGCCGCGTTGTGCTCGAGAAAATGGACATGGTCGGGCTCGCCGACGAGGGTCACAAGTTCCCGGGCCAGATATCCGGCGGGATGCGCAAGCGGGCCGGCCTCGCCCGCGCGCTGGTACTCGATCCGCAGATCATCTTGTGCGACGAGCCGGACTCTGGGCTCGACCCGGTGCGGACCGCCTACCTGTCGCAACTGCTCATCGATCTGAACGCCGAGATCGACGCCACCATCCTCATCGTCACCCACGACATCCAGATCGCCCGCACGGTGCCGGACAACATCGGGATGCTGTTTCGCGGCAACCTCGTCATGTTCGGGCCCAGAGAGGTGCTGCTGACCAGCAATGACGCCGTCATCACGCAGTTCGTGAATGGCCGCCGGGCCGGGCCGATCGGGATGTCGGAGGAGAAAGACGAAGCCACCGTCGCCCTCGAGCAGGCCGCCGAGGCCAGGAATGGTCGCGGGCCGGTGAGCCTGCCTGCGCTGGTGCCCCAGCTGACTCCCAGTCCCGGCATACCCGAACGGCAGGCCGTGCAGCGACGCCTGGACAGGGTGCTCGGCCTGCTGCATACGCTGCCGGCCGAGGCACAGCAGGCCATCCGCGCCAGCATGCCGCCTGACCAGCCACGGCACGCCCCGCCCGCGCCGGAGCAGCCGCTGGCGCAGGGCCGGACCGATGAATCGGCCGGCGAGCCGACCGACGACGAGCGGACCGATGACGACTGGAGCGAGGAGCCGCCCGAACCGGGGGGCGGCTGGCCAGCGCACTGGCCAGGAGGCGGCGGCGCATGACGACTCAGGAGAGTCAGGTTCCCGGTGCCGGGGCATTGCGGCAGACCGGCAGGCTGTTCGCGTTGGCCGGCAGCGTGCTATGGCTGACCTTCAGGCGCCCGTTCCAGGTGCGCGAGCTGATCGAGCAGTTCTGGTTCATCGCGAGCGTCACGATCCTGCCCTGCATGCTGGTGTCCATTCCGTTCGGCGCGGTCATCACGCTGCAGGTCGGCTCGCTGACCCAGCAGCTCGGCGCCGAGTCGTTCACTGGCGCGGCCAGCGTCCTCGCGGTCGTACAGCAAGCCAGCCCGCTCATCGTGGCGTTGCTCATCGCCGGCGCGGGCGGTTCGGCGATCTGCGCGGACATCGGCGCCCGCACCATCAGGGAAGAAATGGACGCCATGGAGGTGATGGGCGTCTCGCCCATCCACCGGCTCATCGTGCCGCGCGTGCTGGCGGCATCCGGCGTCGCGGTGCTGCTGAACGGGCTGGTGTCGGTCGTCGGGGTACTGGGTGGCTATTTCTTCTACGTGACACTCCAGCACGGCACGCCGGGGTCGTTCCTGTCCAGCTTCTCGTCCCTCGCGCAGCTGCCTGACCTCTATATCAGTGAGATCAAGGCGCTGATCTTCGGCTTCCTCGCGGGTGTAGTTGCCTCGTACCGAGGGCTGAATCCCCGGCCCGGTCCCAAGGGTGTCGGCGACGCGGTCAACCAGTCTGTCGTCATCTCGTTCTTGCTGCTGTTCTTCGTCAACCTGGTGCTGACTGCGATCTACCTGAAGATCGTCCCCCCGAAGGGAGGGTGACCAGATGGGTGCGGTAACCAGCGAACCCGCCGCGCCCGGCGGACCGGCCGCGGCTGGCGGCCCGGCCACGAGCGGCGGCGAGCCCGGTCGCGGCGCGCAGCTTGACCGCTGGTTCGGCTGGCTTGACCTGCTGGGCGACCAGCTGTCGTTTTACGCCCACGCGCTGGCCTGGACCCCGCGCGCCATCCGGCGCTACTACCGGGAGATCCTGCGGCTGCTCGCCGAACTGAGCTTCGGCAGTGGCGCGCTGGCCCTGATCGGCGGCACGGTCGGCGTCATGATCGGCATGACGCTCTTCACCGGCACCGTGGTCGGCCTGCAGGGCTACGCCGCCCTGAATCAGATTGGCGCGTCCGCTTTCACCGGCTTCGTGTCCGCGTACTTCAACACCCGCGAGATCGCGCCGCTGGTAGCAGGGCTGGCACTATCGGCGACCGTGGGAGCCGGCTTCACCGCGCAGCTCGGTTCGATGCGGATCAACGAGGAGGTCGACGCGCTGGAAGGCATGGGCGTGCCGAGCCTGCCTTACCTGGTGACTACCCGCATCGTGGCCGGCGCGGTGGCGGTCATCCCGTTGTACGCGATCGGCCTGGTCAGCTCGTATTTCGGGTCGCGCCTGGTCACGGTGTACTTCGAAGGGCAGTCGGCAGGCACCTACGACCACTACTTCGGGCTGTTCCTGTCGCCAGTGGACGTGCTCTGGTCGTTCCTGAAAGTGCTGATCTTCAGCGTGGTCGTCATCCTGGTGCATTGCTACTACGGTTACCGGGCCAGCGGCGGGCCGGCCGGGTGGGCGTCGCGGTCGGCCGCGGAGTGCGCACCGCGATCGTCATGATCAACATCATCGACTTCCTCATGAGCCTGGCCATCTGGGGTGCCACGACTACTGTGCGGGTCGCTGGATGAGCTCGTCACCGGGCTGGTTCAAGGTGCGGCGCCGGCTGGCCGGGACCGCGTTCCTGGTGGTGCTGGTCCTGCTGGCCTGGCTGTCGGTGGCGGTGTACCAGAAGACGTTCACCTCGGTCGCCATGGTGACGCTGTACACCAGCAGTGCCGGGAACGAGATGCACCCGGGCGCCCAGGTGCTGGCCCGCGGCGTACAGGTTGGCGAGGTACGGCAGATCACCGCAGATGGTAACGGGGCCAGGCTGGAGCTCGCCATCCAGCCAGCCGCGCTGCCGATGCTGCCCGCCAACGTGACCGCTGAGATGCTGCCCACCACCCTGTTCGGCGAGCGGTACGTGGCGCTGATCGTGCCCGCCGCCCCGTCCGGCGCCGCGCTGGCGAACGGCAGCGTGATCAGCCAGAACCGGTCGGCCGACGGGCTGGAGCTCGAGCGGGTGCTGAACAACCTGCTGCCGACGCTGTCCGCGGTTCAGCCGCAAAAGCTCTCGCTGACGCTGACCGCGATCGCCGACGGCCTGCGCGGCCGGGGCAAGGAACTCGGCCAGACGCTGGTCACCCTCAATTCCTACCTGCGCCAGTTCAACCCGCAGCTGCCGGCCCTGGATGCCGACATCAAGTTGCTCAACGGCCTGGCCAGGAAATACACGGCCGCCGCACCGGCGATCCTGCAGGCGCTGAACGACTTCAGCATCACCGGCAAGACGATCGCGGCACAGCGGTCAAACTTCGCCGCGCTGCTCGCGAACGTCACGACCGCCTCCGATGACCTGCACGCGTTCCTCGACGCCAACGCCGCGAACATGATCAGCCTGAGCGTGGACAGCCTGCCGACGCTGCAGATCCTGCAGCGGTACGCGCCGGAGTTCCCCTGCACGCTGCGCGACCTGGCCAATTTCGTGCCCAAGATCAACAAGGTGCTCGGCGCTGGTACCAGTCAGCCGGGCCTGCATGTCCACGTGGTCGTGGTGCCCTCACCCGGCCGGTACCTGCCTGGCCGGGACACGCCGCGCTACGGCGACAACACCGGCCCGCATTGCTACCCCGTTCCCTTCCCCGGCATCCATCTCAACGATGGCACCGGGCCGGCCTCCCAATCGAGGCCGGCCGCCACCCGCGCGCGCAGCAGCAAGCCGGCCACCAGGAGGGGAACGGGTACCCACGCCGTCGGCAGCACCGGCGGGGCTGCTGCCGCTGGAGCCTTGCTGGCGGACTTCGGGCCGGGCGGCGTGGCGGGCTCGCCGGCCGAGAGCGAACTCGTCGCCGAACTAGACGGCCTGTGGCTGGGCCGCGCGCCCGGCTCGCTGCCGGCCTGGGGCAGCCTGCTCACCGCGCCGCTGTTCCGCGGCACGGAAGTGGTGCTGCGGTGAGGCGGCCATGAAGCGCGGGAGCCTGGCCGGACCGGTCATCAAGTCGATCATCTTCGTCGTCATCACGGTGCTGATCACGGCGGTGCTCGGTATCAGCATCGCCTACACGGGGGTCTCGGCCACCGTGGGCTACCATGCCGTGTTCTCGGACGTGACCGGGCTGACCGTGGGCAACGACGTGGACATCGCCGGTGTGCGCGTCGGCGAGGTGACCTCGATCAGCGTCTACGACCGCAACCGGGCGCTGGTCGGATTCTCGATCCAGCCGGACCGCCCGCTGCCAGCCTCAGCGACCGCGACGATCCTGTACCTCAACCTCGTCGGGCAGCGCTACCTCGAGCTTGGCCAGGGCACTGGCCCGGCCAACGGCACGCTGCGGGCTGGCGGCACCATCCCGCTGTCACGCACCACGCCCGCGCTCAACCTCACTGTGTTGTTCAACGGCTTCCAGCCGCTGTTCCAGGCGCTGTCGCCGGCCGATGTCAACCGGCTGACCAGCGACATCATCGGCGTCTTCCAGGGCGAGAGCCCGAACATCACCGCGCTGGTGGCCACGGTCGGCTCGCTGACGACCGCGCTGGCCAGCAAGGACAGGGTCATAGACCAGGTGATCGGCAACCTGAATTCGGTGCTTCGCACGATCACCTCTCGCGGCAATGCGCTGGCCACGCTCGTCACGTCATTGCAAGAGCTAGTGTCCGGACTGGCCGCGGACCGGCACTCGGTCGGCAGCGCGATCTCCGCGATCGCCAGCCTGACCAGCGCCACAGCGGGACTGCTGCAGGTGGCCAGGCCACCGCTGCAAGCGGGGATCACGCAGCTGCAGCGGCTGGCCTCGAACCTGGCAGCTAACTCGCCGACGGTTAACACGTTCCTGCAGGACCTGCCCGCCAAGATGGCGGACATCGCGAGAATCGCGTCGTATGGCTCCTGGCTGAACTTCTTCCTCTGCGACGCCAGGGTGACCGGGGTGCGCAACTCCCTGGGCGGACCGCCACCGCGCGGCGTGCCGGTCACGGCGGCGAGGTGCGCGTCGTGAGGCGGATCACCATCAAGCCGATCCGGGAGCGGAACCCGATCTCGGTAGCGGTGGCCGGGCTCGCGATCATCGCCGTCATCATCTCGCTGACCTACTTCTCCAGCAGCCTGCCGATTATCGGCGGCGGCACGGGCTACACCGCCTACTTCGCCGAGGCGGCCGGCCTGCAGTCTGGCAACGAGGTCCGGGTCGCGGGCGTCACCGTCGGCCAGGTCACCGGTGTCAGCCTGGCCGGCGACAAGGTCGCGGTGGCCTTCCAGGTGAAGGGAGCGTGGCTCGGCAACCGGACCACCGCCGCCATCGAGATCAAGACCCTGCTCGGAGACAAGTACCTGGCCCTGGACCCGCTCGGTAACGGGCCGCAGGATCCGTCCCGGCCGATCCCGCTGTCTCGCACCAGATCCCCGTACGACGTGACGCAGGCCTTCACCGGCGTGGGTCAGCAGATCAGCCAGATCAACACAGCCCAGCTGACGCAGAGCCTGCAGACGCTGTCGGCCGCGTTCGCCACCACGCCGCCGTACGTCCGCAACGCGCTTGCAGGCCTGGCCGCGCTGTCGTCGTCAGTGGCCTCCCGCGATACGACGGTGACCAGCTTGCTCGCGGGCGCCAGGAAGGTCACCGGGACGCTGGCGGGCGAGGACGCCCGGTTCCAGGCGCTGCTGGGCGACGGGAACCTGCTGCTCACTGAGTTGCGGCAGCGTCAGCAGGCCATCCACGCGATGCTCGTCGACACGGAGGCCCTCGCCATTCAGCTGTCCGGGCTGGTGAACGACGACCAGGCTCGGCTCGGCCCGGCGCTGCAGGCCCTCAACCAAGTCACCAGCGTGCTGCAGGCTAACCAGGCCAACCTGCAGCGGGCGCTGGCGCTGGCCGGACCCTATTACCGGCTGCTCGGCAACACCATCGGCACCGGCCGCTGGTTCGACGTCTACCTATGCGGCCTGATACCGAGGTCCTACGCCCCTGGCAACACTCCCGCGCACGGCTGCCAGCCCCCGAAGCCATGAGTATGAGAACGCTGCAGAACAGACACGCCGAGGCCGAGGTGCCATCCCGATGACCATCACGAACCGCGCGCCTGCCGGCTCCCGGCTGCGGGACCTGGCGCGGTCCCGGCTTGCCCGCACGAAGCGGGAACGGCGGGTGCTCGCCGTAGCCGCCATCGTGGTCGCCGCGGCCCTGGTGGCCGTCGGTGTCCTGGTCTACCAGGCCGCGAATCCGGGCAAGCAGATCACTGCCTACTTCAGCGAGTCGATCGGGGTCTACTCAGGCTCCACCGTCCGCGTGCTCGGGGTGCCTGTCGGCACCGTGGACGCGGTGCAGCCGGACGGCACCCAGGTCAAGGTCACCATGACCATCAACTCGGGCATCGCGATCCCGGCCCGGGCCGAGGCGCTCGTGATCGCGCCGAGCGTGGTGTCTGACCGCTATATCCAGCTCACCCCCGCCTACACCGGCGGGCCGCAGCTCGCCGATGGCGCGGTGCTGCCCGTGACCAGGACCGCGGTACCGCTGGAGGTCGACCAGGTCTATGCCAGCCTGGCCAAGCTCGCCACCGCGCTCGGTCGTGGCGGCGCCAACGCTCACGGCGCCCTCAGCAACCTGATCAAGACCGGCGCGGCCAACCTGGCCGGTAACGGCCAGTACCTGCACGACATGATCACCGAGTTCGGCGGGCTGTCGAAGGCGCTGGGCGACTCCGCGGGCAACCTGTTCGCTACCGTCGCTAACCTGCAGCAGTTCACCAGCATGCTGAAGACCAATAACGGCCAGGTCAAGCTGGCCGAGCAGCAGCTCGCCCAGGTGTCGGCCTTCCTGGCCGGCGACCGCCAGGACTTGTCCGGCGCGATCAGCGATCTCGCCGTGGCGCTAGGTCAGATCAAGGACTTCATCGGCAGCAACCGCGGCCTGATCACGGCCAACGTCAGCAAGCTCGCCGCGATCACGTCGATCCTGGTGCGCGAGCGAGCCTCGCTGGCCGAGACCCTGGATGTCGCGCCGCTCGCAGCAGACAACCTGGTCAACGCCTACGACGCCGCGACACACACGCTGGTAGGCCGCGGTGACCTGAATGAGCTGAGCATGGGTAAGGGCGCTATCAAGGGAGCCGCGACGCAGGCCATTACCACGGCCGATACGCAGCCGGGCGTCCCGGCCGCGCCGCCTGGGTCGGTGCCAGTGCCAGCAGGCTGGTCCGGCTCGCTGTCGGCGCCGTTCCTGCCGCCGCTGCCGCTGCCGGCGGTCGGCACCGAGTACGCCACGCCGCAGGCGCTCATGCGAGGCGGCAGCCGATGAAGCGGCCGACGCCGATACCGTCGCGAGCCAGCCGCCCGCTGGCCCGCGCTGTCAGGCTCGCGACGGCCGCTGCGTTGCTTGCTGCCGCGCTAGCGGGCTGTAGTAGCTCGGGCGGCTTTAACGGCATCTACAGCCTTCCGCTGCCAGGCGGCGCGAGCCTCGGCAGTCATCCATTCCAGGTGACGGCGCAGTTCTCCAATGTCGGCGATCTGGTCCCGCAGTCCGCGGTCATGGTGAACGACGTCGCGGTCGGCCGGGTGACCCGGATCTTCCTGCCCCGGGGCAGCTGGACCGCGAACGTCACGATGCTGGTGAACGGCCGCGTGCGGCTGCCCGCGAACGCGATCGCCCAGCTGCAGCAGGCGAGCCTGCTGGGCGAGCAGTTCATAGCGCTGTCGGCGCCGCCGGGCGTCCCCCCGACGGGCCGGATGGCCAACGGCACCGTCATCCCGGTGTCCCGGACGACCGCCAACGCGACCGTCGAAGAGGTCCTCGGGGCCCTTTCGCTGCTGCTCAACGGCGGTGGCATCAGCCAGCTGCATACGATCACCACGCAGCTGGACGCCGCCTTGTCGGGGAACGAGCCGCAGATCCGGTCGCTGCTCGTGCAGATGCACACGCTGCTGGTCAACCTCAACGTGCACCGGCACGACATCGAGACGGCGCTCGACGGGCTGAACTCGCTGTCAGCCACGCTCGCGGCCCGTGACCGGCAGATCGGGCATGTGCTCACCGACTTCACCCCGGGCTTGAAGGTGCTTGCCGATCAGCGTGCGGAGCTGGTGGACATGCTCGACTCGCTGCACCGGCTGACCGGGGTCGCGGTCAGCACGATCAACGCCAGCCAGGCCAACCTCGTCAGTGACCTGCGGGCTCTCACCCCGACCCTGCGCGAGCTGGCGGACGCCGGGCAGAGCCTGCCGCTGGCGCTCCAGGTGCTGCTGACCTACCCGTTCACCAACCAGGTGCTGAACGACGTCAAGGGCGATTACCTGAACACCTATCTGTCCTTGCGCGCGGCCAAGGGCACGACGGTCATCCCGCCGGTGGTACCGCACCGGAAGGCCAGGCACTGATGCTGACCCGGGCCATCAAGCTGAAGCTGGCGGCGTTCGCCGTGATCGGCGTCCTCGTCCTGGCCTTCGCCGGCGTGCATTACGCGAACCTTGGTCGCTACCTTGGCCTGCGCGGCTACTACGTGGTGCGTATGGATCTCGCCGATGGCGGCGGCATCTATCCCGGTGCCGACGTCACTTACCGCGGCGTATCGGTCGGCCGGGTGGGGGCCATGCGGCTGACCGCCACCGGCATCGAAGCGGACCTGGACATCAGCGATACCGCGCCGTTGATCCCGTCCCGGCTGCACGCGGCTGTGGCGGACCTGTCTGCGGTCGGCGAGCAATATGTCGACTTGCGGCCCACCGCGTCGGCCGGGCCGTACCTGGCCGGCGGCAGCGTGATCCCGGCGCGCGCCACCCAGTTGCCGTTGCCTGTGACCAGCCTGCTGACCAGCATCAATGGCCTGGCAACCTCGCTGCCGCTGGGATCCCTGCGGACGCTTACCAATGAGCTAGCCACCGGATTCGCCGGGCAGGGCGCCAACCTGCGGGCCGTGGTGGAAGGCAATAGCTCGCTTGTCCGCGCCGCGGCCGCGACGCTGCCGCAGACCATCACGCTGCTCCGGGACGGCCGGACCGTGCTTACGACCCAGATCGCCGAGTCGGGGGCGCTGGATTCTTTCGGGAAGACCGCGCTGCTGCTGGCGCGGCAGCTGGACAAGTCCAACGCCAGCCTGCGCACGCTCATCATCGACGGGCCGCGGGCCGCAGCGCAGGTGGCCAACCTGCTGGCCGACAGCAATCCCAGCCTGGGCGTGCTGATCGCCAACCTGCTGACCACCTCGGAGGTCACCCTCAGCCGTGGCCGGGCGCTCGACGAGCTGTTGTCCGCGCTGCCGGCGGATATTTCGATCGGCTCGACGGTGATCACCGGCAAAGGTGCCCGGTTCGGGGTGGCGCTCACGTTCTTCAGCCCGCTGCCGTGCACGGCCGGTTACGGCGGCACGGTGTACCGGAATGGCGTGGACACCGGCCCGGCCCCGGCGCTGAACACTGCCGCCCGGTGCACCGAGCCCGCCAGCAGCGGAATCGACGTCCGGGGATCTGCCCACGCGCCTGCCAGCGGCGGCGTGCCGCCTGCGGCCCAGCCGGGATTCGCTCAGCTCCTCGGCGTAACTCCGTGACTGCCGGCGGCGGCTAACATGACTGCACCCGACGCAGGAGGTAAGCCGATGGCAGACGCCGCAGCCCGGCTGGCGGGCCGTCGCTGGCAGCGTAATCCGCTGCTGGTCACGGCCAGCTTGCTGCTAGCCGCCGCGGTCGTGTTCGCGGCCTGGTCCGGCTGGCAGTGGCACAGTGCGCCGCGTACCTCCGCTGATGCGCAAGTACGTGACCAGGCCCTGCGAGCGGGGGAGCAGGCGGTGCTGAACTTCAACACTCTCGATTACCGCACGGTCGGCCAGGGCCTGAAGCTGTGGGAGCAGTCCTCGACTGGCTCTCTGCACAGTCAGGTCGTGGCTGGTCAGGCATCTTTCGCGGAGCAGATAGGGCAGGCCAAGACGATCACCACGGCGAAGATTCTCGATGGGGCGCTGACCGGGCTGAACGTCCGGGCCGGGACGGCCAGCGTGATCGTGGCGTTGCAGGTCACAGTGACGCCGGTGCACGGGCAGGCCGCGATCAAGCACAGCAGGCTGGCAGGCCAGCTATCCCGGACGCCGGCGGGCTGGAAGCTCAGTTCGCTGGGCCAGGTGCCGGTCGGGGCGGCCGCAGCCGGCGGCAAGGCGCCGGGCGGGGGAGGCTGACGTGACCAGGACTCCTGGCATCCCCGCGGCGCCGAGCGATCCGGGTGAGGACTGGGCGCGCGCTATCGCCGAGATGACCGGTGCCGGCGAAGTGACCGATGCCGGCGGGGTGGCCGGCGCCGTGGCCACAAGCGTTGACGCCGCGGTTGCGGACCCAGCGGCACCGGACGGGGCCAGCGGGTCGGACCCGGCGGCCGGGGCCGTCGCGGCTGCCGACATAGCGGACATAAAGGCCGTGACGCCAGACCGCGACGTGGCTCCTGAACGCCGCTCGCGAATCGCGCTGGCGCTGATCAGCGTGGCCACGGTGGTCATCGGCGTGCTCGGGATCTGGGCGGCGGTGGCAGCGCACGACCTGCGGGCGTCGGCGGCGAGTGCCAACCAGGCTTTCACCGACACGGCCGCCACCAGGGCTGTTGACGCGCAGGTCACCGCGGCGGTGAACACGATCTTCTCCTATAGCTACGCCGACAGCGCGCGGACCAGGGCGGCGGCGCAGGGACTGCTGACCGGCCCGGCGATCCGCCAGTACAACCAGCTCTTCGCGATCGTCGAGCAGGAGGCGCCGAAGGAGAAGCTGATAGTGACCACTCGGGTCACCAACATCGGCATCGAGCTGCTGACCGGGGACCGCGCGCGGGTGCTCGTCTTCGCCAATCAGCAAGACTCGGCCGGCGTGACGGGCAAGACGAGCTACGGCGGCGCGATGTTCGCTGTCACCGCGGTGAACCAGCACGGCAAGTGGAAGATCGAGAGCATCGACACGTTCACCGGACCGGCCTAGCGCCGGTTTGGCCGGGACCGGTTGTCGGCGGCCTGGGTTAGTGTGGCTGGGTGCTGGAGGAGTTCCACCCGGCAGTGCGGGCCTGGTTTGAGCGGCGGTTCCCGGCGGGGCCGACGGAGCCGCAGGCTGAGGGCTGGGTACAGATAGCCGCGGGGGAGCACACGCTGATCGCGGCACCCACCGGATCCGGCAAGACGCTCGCCGCGTTCCTGGTTTGCATCGACCGGATATACCGGGCGCACGAGGCAGGCGCGGAGTCAGCTGTCGGGCCCCAGGTGGTGTACGTCTCGCCGCTGAAGGCGCTGGCGGTCGACATCTGGCAGAACCTTGAGCGGCCGCTGGCCGAGATCGCCGACGTGGCTGCCGGGCTCGGCCTGACCGCTCCCGTGATCAGGGTGGCGGTGCGGACAGGCGACACCGCGGCGGCAGAGCGCGCCGCGATGCTGAAGCGGCCGCCGGACTTCCTGATTACCACGCCCGAGTCGCTGTACCTGCTGGTGACGGCGGAGCGGAGCCGGTCGATGCTGACCGCGGTGACCACCGTCATCGTTGATGAGATTCATGCCGTCGCGGGCAACAAGCGAGGCTCCCACCTGGCGCTGACGCTGGAGCGGCTGCAGCACGTGGCCGAGCAGCCGTTGCAGCGGATCGGCCTGTCCGCCACTCAGCGTCCGATCCAGGCGGTGGCGAGGCTGCTCGTCGGGGCCGGCCCGGACCGGTCCGCCGCTGACGGCGGGCCGCGCTGCGCGATCGTCGACGCGGGTCACCGGCGTGAGCTCGACCTTTGCCTGGAACTGCCGGGCGACGAGCTCGGCGCCGTCGCCACTACTGAGCAGATGGCGGAGATCAATGACCTGATCGCCGGGCACGTGCAGCAGCACCAAACCACGCTGGTGTTCGTCAATACCCGGCGGATGGCCGAGAAGCTCGCCCACCAGCTCGGCGAGCTTCTCGGCGACGGCCAGGTGGCGGCGCATCACGGGAGCCTGTCCAGGGATCGCAGACAGCGGGTCGAGGCCCGCCTGCGCAGCGGTGACCTGCGGGCGCTGGTGGCGACCGCGTCGCTGGAGCTGGGCATCGACATCGGGCCGGTAGAGCTGGTATGCCAGATCGGCTCGCCGCGCAGCTTCGCGACGTTCCTGCAGCGAGTTGGCCGGTCCAATCACACGCGTCACGGGATCCCGGCCGGGCTGCTGTATCCGACAACGCGTGACGAGCTGGTGGAGTGCGCCGCGCTGATGCGCGGCGCCCAATCTGGCCGGCTCGACCGGCTCAGGATCCCCCAGTCTCCGCTGGACATCCTGGCCCAGCAGATGGTGGCCGAGTGCGCGGCTGCGGAGTGGGTCGCAGACGATCTGCTGGCCTTGGTCCGCGGTGCCGCACCGTTCTCGTCGGTATCCGCCGAGGACTTCGCGGAAGTCGCGGAGCTGATGTCGGAGGGGATCCGGACCGGCAGGGGCCGCCGGGCCGCTTACTTGCACCGCGATCAGGTCAGCGGCGAGCTGCGCGGCAGGCGGGGCGCCCGGATGGCAGCGCTCACTTCCGGCGGGGCGATTCCCGAGCTCGGCGACTACCGGGTGCTGGCCGAGCCCGATGAGACTGTGGTTGGCTCGGTCAACGAGGACTGGGCGATCGAGAGCATGGCAGGCGACGTGTTCCTGCTCGGGACGACGTCGTGGCGGATCCGGCGGGTAGAGCCAGGCATCGTCCGGGTCGTCGACGCTCAAGGCGCCCCGCCGTCGGTGCCGTTCTGGCTCGGCGAGGCGCCAGGACGAACGGTCGAGCTCTCCGAAGAGGTCTGCGCGATCCGGTCCGCGGTAGCCGACCGCCTGGCCGCCGGGGGACCTGCCGAGACGGCCGCGTGGCTGGCGGCCGAATGCGGCATCGGCCAGGCGGCCGCGGAGACGATCGTGGCCTACCTGGGCGCCGGGCTCGCGCAGCTTGGAGTGCTTCCCACGATGGACACGATCGTGCTGGAGCGGTTCTTCGACGATGCCGGCGGCATGCAGCTGGTCGGGCACACCCCGTTCGGCGCGCGACTGAACCGGGCGTTCGGACTGGCTTTGCGCAAGAGGTTCTGCGTCACGTTCGACTTCGAGCTGCAGGCGGCGGCGAGCGACGATGCCATCTTGCTGTCCCTCGGCCCGCAGCACAGTTTCCCGCTGGACAGCGTGCCTAAGTTCCTGGCGTCGGGCACCGTCGAAGAAGTGGTGCGGCAGGCCGTTCTCACCTCGCCGATGTTCGCCGCCAGATGGCGGTGGAACCTGAACACCTCGCTGGCCGTGCTGAGGTGGCGGGGAGGCCGGAAGAACCCGCCGGCCATCCAGCGGATGGAGGCCGACGACCTGATGGCGGCGGTGTTCCCCACACTGGCGGCGTGCCAGGAAAACGTCGCGCCCGGCCCGCTGGAGATTCCCGATCACCTGCTTGTCCGCCAGACGCTGGAGGACTGCCTGCGCGAAGCCATGGACATCGACGGCCTGAAGGAGCTGGTCACGGGCATCGAGTCAGGCCGGGTAACCGTCGTTGTCCGCGATACCACCGAGCCGTCGGTGCTGGCGCACGAGATCCTCAACGGGCGGCCGTTCACCTACTTGGACGATGCGCCGCTCGAGGAGCGCCGCAGCCGTTCGGTACCGCTGCGCCGCGGCCTGCCAGTAGAGGCGCATGAGCTCGGCACCCTCGATCTGGCCGCGATCGAGCGTGTTATCGAGCAGGTTCGCCCGGATCCCCGCGACCAGCACGAGCTGCACGACCTGCTGATGAGCGTGGTGGCACTGCGGCCCGCGGAAGCCTGGCGGCCGTGGTTCGAGGAACTTGCCGCCGACAGGCGAGCGGTAGCGATGCATACCCCGGCCGGGGTGCTCTGGTCGTCGGTGGAGCGACTGCCGGCGATCCATGCGCTGTTTCCCCGGTCGGTCGCCGTTCCCGACCATAAGTGTCCCCTCGCCACCGAGCCCCCGGAGGAGGAGTCCGCAGCCGCGGATCTGCTGCGCGGTCACCTCGAATGCCGCGGGCCGTCTACCGCCGCAACCCTGGCGGCGGACACCGGCGTGCCGGAGCCGCTCGTGATCCGCGCGCTCGCCGGGCTCGAGGCGGAGGGGTTCGCGATCCGCGGGCACTTCACCGGGCCGGGCCGCGGCGAGGAGTTCTGCTCACGCAGGCTGCTGTCCCGCATCCACGCCTATACCAGGGAGCGGCGCAGGCGAGAGATCGAACCGGTAACGGCACAGGACTTCATGCGCTTCCTGCTGCGTTGGCAGCATGTGGCAGCCGGCACGCGGCGGGAGGGCCGGTTTGGCGTGCTCTCGGTCATCGAGCAGCTGCAGGGCTTCGAGCTGGCCACCGGAGCCTGGGAAGCCTCCGTACTTGCCGGGCGGGTGGACGGCTACCGGCGCGAGTGGCTGGACGAGCTGTGCATGTCCGGGCAAGCCTGCTGGGGCCGGCTGTCGGTACGCGACGCCGAGCCCGAATCCGCGCCGCGGCGCGGTGGCCTGACGCCGTCCCGTGCCACTCCCATCACCCTGGCCCTGCGCGACGACTTGCCCTGGCTACTGCGGGCAGCACGCGGTGAGCTCGCGCCCGCCGAGCCGGCCTCCGGCCGGACCCGTGAGGTGCTGGACGCACTCCGCCAGCGAGGTGCGCTGTTCCGGCCTGACCTGGCGGCGCTGACCGGCCGTCTGCCGCACGAGGTGGACGAGGCGCTGTGGGACTGCGTGGCGCGCGGGCTGGTCACCGCGGACGGGTTCCGTGCGGTCCGGTCCTTGCTGCGGCGGGGCGGACCGGAGCGCTACGCCCCGGCCCGAGGGCTGCGACGCGGCCTGCGCGGCAGCACTGGCGGCCCGTCCGGGCGCTGGTCGCTGCTGCCCGAGCCTGCTGCCGGGGTCGACCGGGAGGAGCTGGCTGAGGCCGTCGCCGAGCAGCTGGCCGCCAGGTGGGGCGTTGTGTTTCGGGATCTGGCTGTCCGCGAGAGCCTTGCGGTGCCGTGGCGTGACCTGCTGTGGGCGTTCCGGCGCATGGAGGCGCGGGGGACGATGCGCGGCGGCCGGTTCGTGTCCGGCTTCAGCGGTGAGCAATACGCGCACCCTGATGCGCTGGACGCGCTCAAAGCGCTGCGCAAGCAGCATCGCAGCGGCGAGATCGTGCAGATCTCGGCGGCAGATCCGCTGAACCTGACCGGCATTGTGCTGCCCGGCCCGCGCGTTCCCGGTATCGCTGCCAACACCGTTACCTATGTTGACGGTGCCGTCCCGGATGGCGTCGCGGTGCACGCTGGCATTGCGGACAGCGCCATCGATCATCAGGTCGTTGCCGGGACCGGCTGACCGCAGGCTGGTACCAGGTTTGCTGGTCCGCCGGTAAACACCCACGCCGTGCCCATGGCGGGCGAGTACTTGCCGTGCCTGTACCTGTGTTTGGCCGGGTAGACGCGGGTAGTGCGCAAGTGCCTTAACGTGACCGGCCTGAGCCTTTGGAGGCGAGGATGACCGAGCCGGCGCTTGCCAGCGCGGTTCGAGGCGTCCATGCTGCGTTCCTGTACCAGAGCATGGACGAGTTCCTGGCCGGCGTCGCCGGGTTTGTGTCTGCTGCCCTGGAGGAAGGCGCGCAAGTGCTAGCCGCCGTGCCGGGAGCCAAGGTGAGCGTTCTCCGCGACCAGGTGGGCGACCGGGCGCACCGGGTCAGGTGGGCGGATCTGGCAATGATCGGCGCCAATCCAGCGCGGATCATACCGGCGATCCGGACATTCACCGGTGCGTTTGGCGGCCGGGCCTTCTGCGTGCACGAGCCGGTGTGGGAGTCGCGGACCGCTGCGGAGCGGCGAGAGGTGCTCCGGCATGAGGCTCTGCTCAATCTTGCGTTCACCGGTGAGCCGGTCACGATCGTGTGCCCCTACGACGCCGCCAAGCTGGAGCCTGCCGTCATTGCGACGGCTCAGCGGACTCACCCGGTGGTGATACGTGATGGGCGCGTCCACTCCAGCCCGGAATTTGATACCGCCGCAGTCGTTCCCGAGGAATGCGAGCGACCGCTTGAGCCGCCGCCGTACGACGCTGATGCGCTGGCGTATCACGCCGACCTGTCTCTGGTCCGCGCATTCACGACCCGCTGCGCTCAGCAGAGTGGCCTAGGTCCGGCCCGGACGCGCGATGTGGTGATCGCAGTGAGCGAACTGGCCGCTAACACCCTGCGCCACGGCGGCGGGCAGGGCACGCTAGCCATCTGGACCGACGGCGACGAGCTGCTCTGTCAGGTCGAGGACGCCGGGTATATCAGCGATCCCCTGGTGGGACGGACTAAGCCCGCACCGGACGCGCCTGGTGGTCACGGCATGTGGGTGGTGCACCAGCTCTGTGATCTGGTCGAGATCCGGACCGGGCCCGACGGGACAGTGATCCGGCTGCACATGCGGCTCGGCCGGTGACGAGTCCGGGCTGACCCGCTCGGCGAGGCTCCAGCTGCCAGTGAATCGGGGGTGGACAGAATCGCGTTCTAGTATCGATGATGGGGGAGGGATGATTGCGCCGTTTCTGGTGCTCGCGACTACGCAGGAGGTTCGTCGGAATGTCCGAACGCAAGAGCCCGACGGCGGTTCTACATGAAGGCCCCCGCGCCCTCACCGACCAGCAGGTGCGCGAGATCGAAGAGTCCGACCTCGGCGGAGTGCTCGACATCGACATCGACGACGTCATCGAGTACGTGCACAAGGACCTGAAGTCGCTGCCGGACTTCACCACGCTGTACCGCAAGTACCTGAAGCAGCGATGGGACGTTTACGATCTTGACTTCACCCAGGACAAGATCGACTGGACCGAGAAGATGAGCGAGGACGAGCGGCAGTCGTTCATGGCCATCTCGTCCGGATTCCACCACGGTGAACGGCAGGTTGAGATCGAGCTGCCAGTGTTCATGATCGGTGCCAGCGAAGAGGAGAAGCTTCATATCGCCGCGCAGATCGAGGACGAGGCGCGGCACACGGTCTTCTTTGACCGGTTCTACCGGGAGGTCGTCGGCTTCCAGGGCGACAACATCATGGATGTTCTGGACGCGTCGTTCCCGCTGGTGGCCGAGACGTTCGTCGGGCCGTTCGGGCTGCTTGCCTACCAGGCAGATGAGGTGCGCCAGAATCCGTATGACGAGCGGGCGCGGGTGCGCTACGGCACGAACTATTTCCTGTGGATCGAGGGCGTGCTCGCGCTGTCGGTCATGAAGGTGACGTTGTCGTACGCCCGCTGGCGCGGGTTCTTGCCCGCCTATTACACCGGCTTCACGGCGACCTGCCGGGACGAGTCGCGGCACGTGCAGGGCGGCATGCGGTACCTGCAGGACGCCGTCCGCAAAGACCCGACGATGATCAAGGAAATCCACGACACCCTGCGGACGATCCTGTTCATATCCGGCGTGAACAGCCGCGAGATCTACTACGAGCCGCTGGGCTGGACTGAGGACGAGGTCCGGATGTTGTTCTTCCAGCAGCTGCGCCGCAAGCTGAACGATGTCGGCATCGATCTTTCTCCCGACCTCGAAGAGCTCCTCCAGCAGGTGCAGCCTGTGCTGGCAGGTGGCTGAGCCGTGGCAGAGCCGAGGTTCTTCAGCAAGGAGTGGGCCGACGCCGTCCGGGACGTCCTGACGGCCGGCCCGTCAGAGCAGGCTCGGGCCGGCAAGCTGCAGATGTACTGGGACTTCTTTGAGCTCATCAAGAGCATGTACCCGGCGTCCTGGGCGCTCGGCTGCCGGGACCTGCCCGCGGAGCTGGGCGACGGCCCGGCGTACCTGTACCTGCAGTGGGGCGATGGCGCAGTTACCGACTGCCACATCATCGGGCCGGACGAACCGCTAACGGCCACCTATGTGCTGGGCATGGACTACGCCGACTGGAAGGCGATGCACGACGGTTACGACGCGCAGCGCACGGTCATGTACCGCAAGATCCTGCTCGAGGACGGCGATCTGCTCGAGTTCTTCAAGACGATCTACTTCTTCGTGGAGTGCCTGGCCATCATCGGAGCCGTACCGGCCGACTATCCCGCCCTCGTGCCGCGCTAATCGCGGCTGAGCCTGCGGCGGAGTGGCGCGACAAGATAGAGCCATGCTCAAGCGCGAGGCAGGCGCGTGGTCGCGGCCGAGATAACGTTCCAGTTGGTCGACGGTGCGACGGCTGCTGCGCACGCGGCCGAACTGCGGCAACTCCATGCCGAGGTATACGCCAGCCTGCCGAATGGGCGCGATGCCGACGTTGCCGGGTTCGCGGACCGATTCCGCGTGCAGAGTCGCCAGCCCGGTTTCGCCCTGGCTGAGGCCCGCCGCGGCGGCTACCTGGTCGGCTACGCGGCCGGGATGCCGCTGCGACCTTCCACCTCGTGGTGGCGGAATCTGACCACGCCGGTGCCGGATGAGGTAACTGCCGAGCATCCCGGCCGCACTTTCGCGCTGATCGACTTGCTGGTGCGCGCGTCGTGGCGGCGGCAGGGTGTCGGCCGGACCCTGCACGACCTCTTGCTCAAGAGCCGGCCCGAGGAACGGGCGACGCTCGTGGTGGCGCCGACAGCTACCGCCGCGCTGACCGCCTTGCAGAGCTGGGGCTGGCGCAAGGTTGCCCGCACCCGCGATGCCGCCCCCGGCTCGCCGGTCTCTGACGTGCTGGTCAGCACTCTTCCAGCGAACCAGGAAGGACGGAGCTGAAGACGTACCGTCCGGGACGACTGCCCCTGCACGGGCTCACGCGTGTGCAGCGGCCTACCCTGGGTAGCGCGCCTGTGGCGGCCGCGCGGCGCTGACGGCTGCCTACCTAGAACCAGAGCCCAGGAGGTACTCGTGGCTGTCCCAACCGCCATCAAGACGGACATTGACCTCAGCACAGCCGGCGAGCTAGCTCAGCAGTTGCGGGTCGATTCGATACGCGCCAGCACCTCCGCCGGATCCGGGCATCCGACCTCCAGCATGTCCGCGGCGGACCTGCTCGCCGTGCTGACCGGGCGGCACCTGAGGTACGACTGGGACGACCCAGCCAATCCGGACAATGATCACCTCATCTTCTCGAAGGGCCATGCATCGCCGCTGCTCTACTCGGTTTTTAAAGCGGTCGGGGTGGTGTCTGACGAGGAACTGATGACGGGGTACCGCCGCTTCGGCTCTCGGCTGGAAGGTCACCCGACCCCGGAACTGCCGTGGGTAGACGTGGCGACTGGCTCGCTGGGCCAGGGCCTGCCCGACGCGGTCGGCGTCGCGCTGGCCGGCAAGTACCTGGACGAGACGCCGTTCCATGTATGGGTTCTGTGCGGCGATAGCGAGATGGCAGAAGGATCTATCTGGGAAGCGTTCGACAAGGCCTCGTACTACAAGCTGTCCAACCTCATCGCCATGATTGACGTGAACAGGCTCGGCCAGCGCGGGCCCACCGAGCTGTCGTGGGACATCGATGCATATGCCCGCCGCGCATCGGCGTTCGGCGCCAGAGTCTTCGCCATCGACGGCCATGACCCCGGTGAGATCGACCGGGCAATGGCGGACGCGCGTGACGCGAGCAGCGGCCAGCCGGCCGTCATCCTGGCCCGCACCCGCAAGGGCCGCGGTTTCTCCGAGGTGGAGGACAAGGAGGGCTGGCATGGCAAGCCGTTGCCGCCGGAGATGGCCGAGCGCGCGATCATCGAGCTCGGCGGCGAGCGGCATCTGCTAGTCCGCGGGCCGAAGCCGGTTGCCTTCCCCGGTGGCCGCCCGCTCGGAGGTGCCACCGAAGGCGGCCGTGCCGCCGATGTGAAGATGCCGGTGTACGCGGTCGGCGATAAGGTCGCCACCCGCATGGCATATGGCCAGGCGCTAGCGGCGATCGGCGTGCGCCGCGACGTGGTCGCGATGGACGGCGAGGTCAGCAACTCCACCTTTGCCGATCTATTTGCGCACCAGTACCCCGAGCGGTACTTCGAGATGTACATCGCCGAGCAGCAGCTGATCGCCGCGGCGGTTGGTTTCAGCGTGCGCGGGTACCGCCCGTTCGCCTCGACTTTCGCGGCGTTCCTGACCAGGGCGTTCGACTTCATCCGGATGGCATCCATATCGCGTGCCAATATCCGGCTATGCGGTTCGCATGCCGGCGTCGAGATCGGCGCGGATGGCCCGTCGCAAATGGCGCTGGAAGACCTGGCGATGATGCGCGCCGTGCACGGCTCGACAGTGCTGTACCCGAGCGACGCAACCAGCGCTGCGGCGCTCGTGGCGACGATGGCGGACTTGACCGGCGTCTCCTACATGCGGACGACCAGGGGCGCGTACCCCGTGCTGTACGGGGCCAGCGAGCAGTTCCCGGTCGGCGGTGCCAAGGTACTGCGCCGCAGTGGCGCTGATCAGGTGACGCTGATAGGGGCGGGAGTGACACTGCACGAGTGCCTCGCCGCGGCCGAGCAGTTGCAGGCCGACGGGATCAGCGCGCAGGTCATTGACCTGTACTCGGTCAAGCCCATCGACACCGGCACTCTCGCGGCGGCGGCTGCTGCCACCGGGGGCCGGTTTGTGGTGGCCGAGGACCATCATCCCGAGGGCGGTCTGGGTTCAGCCGTGGTTGACGCGCTGACCCGGGCCGGCCGGGCGGACCTGTCCGTGGCGCACCTGGCCGTGCGAGAGATGCCCGGGTCCGGGACGAGCAGTCAGCTGCTCGATGCAGCTGGCATCAGCGCGAACCACATCGCGGCTGCGGCGCGCCAACTCGTCGGCCAATAGAGCGACCGCGCTAGCGGTGCTGATCCGGCAATTCTGGTCGCGGCGCTAGCCGCTTGCTCAGCAAACCGCATGAGCCCAGCTAGGTAGCAGGTCTTGGGTGTAAACCGCGATTAGTTGCAGAGCGTCTCTGATGCGGACACCCCGCTGCCCCGCTAGCCGTCCCCCCGAGCTAGCGGGGCGCTTGCGTCACGGACGCATGCGCTCGCTCCATCTGTTCGCATGCCCTTAATCATGTCAGCAACCGATAGCCGAGCGGCCTTCCAGTGGCGCGTGCGACGCTACCCGGGAGCCCGGATCGAGCGCCGACAAAAGGGACCAGAATCATGCGAGACATTCTCCGCCAGACCACCGCGGCACTGCGGCCGGTTCGTCGCGTCTCCGCAGCGCACGGCACGATCAGCCGCTGGCCTGTGGTCGCCTCGCTCACCCTGCTCTGCCTGCTCGCCGGGTTGGCCGTAGCAGGCCCTGCCCATGCGGCTGCGCACTGGCGGACGTGCAAGCCCGGTACCAAGCGCATTGTCGGCGCCTACAGGGTGTTCGACAACGCCTGGCGCGGCCCATCCGCCACGCGGTTCTGCGTGCACTCAACCGGCCTGAACATCAGCATCGAGAGCAACGCGAGGCCGTACGGCGCTGAAGTCGTCGCCTACCCGTCGATTCGGTACGGAGCGTTTTTTACCGACCGTGACCCGCGATCGCGGCTGCCTGTCCGGGTAACCCGCATCGGGTCGCTGACCCTGAGCGTCGCCAGCCGCGGCCACGCGGCCGGCCTCTGGCTGTCGGACGCAGATATGTGGTTCCGGCCGCGCGCCGACTGGAACCGGCACGGCACATTTGAGCTCGTCATCATCAACCGGTCGGCCGGCTTCTACCCGGCGGCTTGGCCGCTCGCCCGGATCCGGGGGCTGGCATACCGGTGGGACGAGTGGACCACCTGCCAGCGGACAGGGTCCGCAGTGCGGTCCGCTTTGCTGCGCATGAATCCGGCGGCGCGCGCCGTCATGCTTCGCCGGGAACGGTCGGCGCCGATGACGGCGCTGCACCCGGTGCTGCGCTCCACGACCGCGGCTGCAATCGCAGCTGCCGGGTGCGATCCGGCGGTGAGGCCGTGGCCGATTCTGGTGTTCCGCCAGGTTAAGGAGAGGCTGACCGCACGAGACCGGGCGGGCGCGTTTGTCTGGTTCGCGCGGCAGCATGGGTTCATGCACCGGTCCGTGTGGCTCGGCGACGTCGCGTACGGATCCGAGCTTTGGGCGCAGGGCCGGG
This sequence comes from uncultured Actinomycetota bacterium, assembly GCA_963787665.1. GTDB lineage: Bacteria > Actinomycetota > Actinomycetes > Streptosporangiales > Streptosporangiaceae > JAJYUU01. The sequence goes on along the minus strand of CAWBDZ010000007.1, from coordinate 832,540 downwards.
GCCTGACTGATTCGATGGTCATCCGGGGATGCGGCCGGCGCACGCGGCGCAGGCTCGGATCGTGATGAAGACGAACCCTATGTCCCGGGCTCCGGCTCGGATCCGACGCCGCCATGAACATGGGGCTGTTGCGGCGCGTGGCTGCGGCCCATCATCTTCAGCATTGTCCCGCCGCCGGTACGGAAGAAGCGGATGAGCAATGCGGCGGCAATGAGAAGAAAGATGATATTGAGAACGCTGGTGTAGTTCCACTGGATGCCCTGCGCGCTGACCTTGGCGGCCCGCGTCTGGGGAATGAGGCCCAGGGCGCCGAACACGACCTCGACGACGTATCCCGCGACGACCATGGCGGCATAAAAGATCCCGAGGATGGTCAGCATCATCGAAGTGCCGTAGTACTTCCGGTAAATGATCAGGATCGGGATGATGATCAGGTCGGCGAAAATGAACGCGGTTACGCCGCCGAAGCTAATGCCGCCGTTCCACAGCACTCCGGCTAGCGGCACGTTGCCGATCGAGCACACAAAGCTCAGCAGGGAAATGACAGGCCCGATTACGGGGCCCCAGAGCTTGGCGGCCAGCGGATGGCCGGTCAGGAAAAGCTGCCGCCAGAAACTGTCTGGCACCCAGGCGCCGACCGCTCCGGCGATGAGGAGTCCGCCAACGACGTCCCGGATGACTGAGGTCCATTCCATGACGAAGATCCGGCTCACCGCGGTGTAACCGGTGCGGCTGGCCAGCCGCTGCCAGAAGGTTCCGCGGGCGCTGATGCTCATGTCCATCGCCGCGTGACCTTCCATCGAGCCGGCCAGTCCCTTGTCAGCTTGCTCGCGGGCCGCAGTTACGAGCTGCTGGCGCACGAAAAGCCGGAACGCCGCGGCTACCGCCACGATCATCACCGCTCCGCCGACGAACTCGGCCAGCGTGAACTGCCAGGCGATCAGCAGGGCCAGGATGATGCCCAACTCGATGACCAGGTTCGTACTGGCGATCTCAAAGACCATCGCGGCAGTGAAACTGGCCCCCTTGCGGAACAGCGAACGGGCCATCGCGACCGCCGCATAGGAGCACGAGGATGACGCCGCCCCCAGGCCTGCGGCTACAGCCAGCGTCCTGGGCCTGTCGTCGCCGAGCAGCCGCGTGACGGTCTGTCGCCGCACCAGGGCCTGGATGACCGCTGACAAAGCGAACCCGAGGATCAGTGACCAGGTGATCTGCCAGGTCATCGTCCCGGCTACGGCCAGAGCGTGGCCGAGCGCGTGCAGCACGCGCATTAGTTAGCCGCCCGGCCTTCTGTCAGCTGCAGATCTTGGCTGTGCAGACGAGGGCTCGAAACGGCGCAGGCGGAGGCTGTTGGAGACGACGAACACCGAGCTGAACGCCATCGCCGCAGCGGCGATAAGCGGGTTAAGGTAACCGGCCGCAGCCAGCGGGATGGCGGCGACGTTGTAAGCGAAGGCCCAGAACAGATTGCCCTTGATGATGCCCAGCGTGCGCCTGGACAGTCTGATCGCATCTGGTATCGCGAGCAGGTCGCCGCGAATCAGGGTGACATCGGCGGCCTGGATGGCGGCGTCGGCACCGGTACCTGTGGCCAGTCCCAGATCGGCCTGAGCCAGGGCGGCGGCGTCGTTGACGCCATCGCCTGCCATGGCGACGACCCGGCCCTCGCCCTGCAGCCGCCTGATGACGTCGGCTTTGCCGACGGGCAGCACGCCGGCGATGACCTCATCGATCCCTACGACGGCGGCTACGTCCTGCGCGGCCCGCTGGTTGTCGCCAGTGAGCAGCACGGGCCGCAGACCCATGTCACGCAGCCTGGCAACGGCCTGCGCCGATGTCGGCTTCACCGTGTCGGAGACGACCAGCACGCCCCGGGCCTGGCCGTCCCAGCCGGCGAAGACCGGCGTCTGCCCGGCGGCCTCCGCGTCGTCGGCGCGGGCGGCCAGCTCGGCCGGGATGGGCCGCATGCAATGGGAACGGGTCCAGTCCCGCCGCCCGGCAACTATGGCGTGGCCGTCGACGATGCCGGTGACTCCAAGGCCGGCGTAGCTCGCGAAGCTTTCCGCGGCGGGAAGGCTAGTGCCGAGGAGCTGCCGGGCTCCAGCCGCGATCGCCACCCCGATCGGGTGCCCCGAGGCATGCTCGACCGCCCCTGCCAGCCGGAGCACGTCGCTGGTGTTTTCACCGGGTGCGGCGGCGACGTCGATCAGGGTCATCTGCCCGGTCGTGATGGTCCCGGTCTTGTCGAGCACGATCGTGTCGATCGCCTTGGTGGCTTCCAGCACTTCCAGGCCCTTAATGAGGATGCCGAGTTGCGCGCCGCGGCCGGTACCGGCGAGCAGGGCGGTCGGTGTCGCCAGGCCCATCGCGCATGGGCAGGCGATAATCAGCACCGCCACTGCTGCCGCAAACGCGGCGCCTGCCGACTGCCCGGCGGCCAGCCATCCAACGAGCGTGGCCAGCGAGATGCCTATCACGACCGGAACGAACACGGCGGAGATGCGATCGGCCAGGCGCTGCGCGGGTGCTTTGCGGGCTTGCGCTTCTGTCACGAGCCGGGCGATCTGCGCGAACTGGGTATCGGCGCCCACTGCGGTAGCCCGGACCACGAGTCGGCTGTTTATGTTCACCGTCGCGCCCGTGACGGGGTCGCCGGCGGTTACCTCCGCCGGCACCGGCTCGCCTGTCAGCATCGACACGTCCACGGCTGAGCTGCCAGCCTCTACGACGCCGTCAGCGGCAATCTTCTCGCCAGGCCGGACGACGAACCTGTCCCCGGCGGCAAGCTGAACTGCGGCTATCCGCACCTCGCGGCCATCGCACAGGACCGCGACGTCTTTGGCCCCGAGTTCAAGCAGCGCCCGCAGCGCCGCGCCGGCGCGCCGCTTGGCCCGGGCCTCCAGGTAACGACCGAGAAGTACAAGTGCAGTCACCCCGGCGGCTGCCTCCAGGTAGATGTCGTCAGTCCCGGCATCTCGGGCGAGCAAAGCGAAGCTCATATGAGCGCCGGCCCGGCCCGCGGTGCCGAGGAACAACGCGAATAGCGACCACAGGAAGGCGGCGCTGACTCCAGCGGAGATCAGCGTGTCCATGGTCGCGGCGCCGCGCCGCGCATGGGCCAGCGCGGACCTATGAAACGGCCACGCCCCCCATACCGCCACCGGCGAGGCAAGGACTAGCGATGCCCACTGCCAGTCACGGAACTGCACTGCCGGCACCATCGCCAGTATCACCACCGGCACCGCTAGCGCCGCCGACACCGCCAGCCGGCGCCGCAGCGAAGCCATCTCAGCCGGTTCGCCCGCTAGTGGTTCGGTCGCTGCGGCCGGTGCATCCGAAGTCGTAGGTGCGGCGGTATAACCGGCCTCCGTCACGGCCCCGAGGAGATTCTCGATGGTGACCTCGGCCGGGTAGCTGACCCGGGCGGTCTCCGTCGCGAAGTTGACGGTCGCAGTGACGCCAGCCAGCCTGGCGAGCTGCCGCTCGATCCGCGACGCGCAGGAGGCGCACGTCATCCCGCCGATCGTCAGCTCCAGGCTCCGGACCGGGTCGGCCGTCGCGATGGCTGCCTTGTCAGCGGTGCTCGGAATGGAAGCCTGGCGTTGTGTCGAGGTGAACGGCAGTACCTGGTCGGCCCGGGTCACGAGCGCACCAGGCGGGCAACCGCATCGGACGCTTCGCGGATCTTGGCCTCGGCGGTGTCACCGCCCTCGGCGATCGCCTGCACGACACAGTGCCCGAGGTGCTCCTCGAGCAGGCCGAGCGCCACGGACTCCAGCGCCCGCGTCGCCGCTGACACTTGGGTGAGGATGTCGATGCAGTACTTGTCCTCCTCGACCATCCGCTGCAGCCCGCGTACCTGACCTTCGATCCGCCGCAGCCGCCGCAGGTAGTCATCCTTGTTTCCGGCATATCCGTGCACGCTGCCTCCAGTGAGCCTCAGCTGGAGGATACTATACCCCCGTGAGGTATATGGCGTAGCGTTAGGCCCGCACTCCGGCTGCTGGTCGGGTTGCCTGGATGATCGCCGAGTGCAGGCCATCTCCGGGCGCATGGGTACAGGTGATGGTGATGCCAGTGAACCCGGCTGCCGTCAGGATGTCGCGGTACTGCGGCCCAGTGATCGTCCCGCTGACGCAGCCGGTGCGCAGCTCGGCATCGGCGAGCTGCGCGCAATCGATGCCCTCGTCAGCGATCATGTCGCTGATACCCAGGCGCCCGCCGGGCCGCAGTACCCGGAACGCCTCGGTCAGGACGCGGGCCTTGTCGCCGGACAGGTTGATGACGCAGTTGGAGATGATGACATCGACGTGCTGGTCGGGCAGCGGAATGTCCTCGATGCGGCCCGGCAGGAAATGGGCGTTGGTGGCGCCGGCTCGCTGGGCGTTGGCGCGGGCGAGTTCGAGCATGTCCTTGCTGGCATCCACGCCGTAGGCTATGCCGCCGGGCGCGACCCGGCGGGCTGACAGCAGGACGTCAAGGCCGCCGCCGGAGCCAAGGTCCAAGACGATCTCCCCGGGTCGCAGGTCCGCCACCGCGAGCGGGTTGCCGCAGCCCAGGCTCGCGCGTAGTGCCGCGTCCGGGATTCCGGCGGTGTCGCCGGGGTAGGCGGCAGCGCCGAAGCACCCGGCCGTGAACGCATCCGGATCGCCGTCGACGGGAGTGCCGCCAGCCATGGCGGTCCGGGCAAGACTGGAATAGCGGTCGATGACCGCGTCCGGGATTCCGGCGGTGTCGTAGGTCATGTGCGCTCCTCAGGTTCTTGCTGCCGGGACACGGGCCGGCTGCGCAGGCACGGGGCGTCCCATCACGATGTCCGCGGCGGTGGGGAAGCAGTCCACGCACGCTTGGTTGATCCGGTAGTAGGTTGCAGTGCCGCGGTGCTCCGCGAGCACGAATCCCACCTCGGCCAGCACCTTCAGGTGAGCGGACACCGTTGACTGGCCGACGTCCACGGCGATGACGATCTCGCCCACGTTCATCGGGTCGCCGTAGCGGGCCAGCAGGGACACGATCTGGATCCTGGTGGCGTCTGCGAGTGCCTTGAACCAGGCGGCGTATTCGGTGGCCGTAGCCCGCTCAAGAGGCTCAGCTGAATCTTTCATCGTTCATCGACGATAGCCGATTAACTCAGTGAACGGAAGAGCAGGCTGCGGTCGGGCGGCCGCGCATGTGGGCGTGTGCCCATGTCAGGAAGCGGGGTCGCCGATCATCGCGCCGAGGCTTGCCAGTGCCTCGGTCCGGGCCCGGTAGTAAACCCACACGCCCCGCTTCTCCCGATCCAGCAGGCCGGATTCGTGCAGAACCTTCAGGTGATGGCTGATGGTCGGCTGGGACAGGTCAAATGCGTCTGTCAGGTCACAGACGCAGGCCTCGCCGCCCGGGTGGGAAGCCACTAGCGACATCAGCCGCAGCCGTACCGGGTCCGCAAGCGCCTTGAGCAGCGGCGCGACCTGCTCTGCCTGTTGCCGGGACAGTGGCTCCCGCGAGAGCGGCGGGCAGCACGCTACCGGGTCGGCCGGGCTGAGCACGATCAGGGACTTCGGCATGCATGTATATTGACAGGCGTCGATGTCTATGGCAAGCTCGGCTCTGAAGCCAGAGATAGACAGTCATCGATGTGTGGAGGTTCCCATGAGCGGCCGCGTACAGCTTGCGCTGAACGTCAACGACCTGGCCGAGTCCGTCGCCTTCTACAGCAAGCTGTTCGGCACCGAGCCCGCCAAGCTCCGGCCCGGCTACGCCAACTTCGCGATCGCCGAGCCGCCGCTGAAGCTCGTCCTTCTGGAGAACCCGGGTCAGGGCGGCAGAATTAACCATCTCGGCGTGGAAGTCGCCAACACTGACGCCGTCGACGCTGAGCAGGCCAGGCTGGCCGAGGTCGGCCTGGCGTCGACGGACGAGCGCGATACGACCTGCTGCTACGCCAAGCAGGACAAGTTCTGGGTGCAGGGCGCGCCAAACGGCGAGCAGTGGGAGATCTACGCAGTCCTGGCGGACAGCCCGACCTTCTACGGCGACGAGGCCGCCGGGTCGGCAACTGCTACGAGCTGTTGCTAAGAACACCCGACGATGGCCGGGCCTGCCATCGGCAGGGCCATTGCACGTTATGCCCGAAGAGCGGAGCGGACACGCGCTGCAGCTGATCTAGCTGGGCCTTTTCCCAGGCTGCCATCTGCAGCTACCGGGTCGCGCCAGACAGTAGAGCCGCCACGCGGTCGAGGGCAGCGGGCACCAGACGGTAGTAGACCCAGGTCCCGCGGCGCTCGGAGTCGATGATCCCGGCCTGCCGCAGCACCTTGAGATGATGGCTGATGGTCGGCTGGGTCAGGTCGAACGCGGTGGTCAGGTCGCAGACGCATACCTCGCCGCCCTGGTGCGCGCCGATCAGGGACACCAGCCGGATCCGGACCGGGTCGCCGAGGGCCTTGAAGACCTGGGCGAGTCCGGCCGCGGTACCCTCGCTGACTGGCTCACCGACTAGCGGCGTCGAGCATGCCTCAGTGCCTGCTGGTGGGGCCAACGGGGCGAGTTCCAGCATGGTCGGACCTGCCTGTATCGACATGGGTCTATCTTGACGGTTATCTATTCGGGCTGGCAAGCTGGCGACATCTGGATAGACGTCTATCGATGAAGGCGGCATGAAAGCTCAAGCAGATCGTTGCCGAGGCGGCTCGCGGCGCTACGGCAGGGCAGTCGGCTCCCGCTATGAGTGACGTGGCCTATGAGTGACGTGACGCTGTGGCGGCGGCTGCTGGCCGAACTGCTCGGCAGCGCGTTCCTGGCGGCGGTGGTGATCGGCTCGGGCATCGCCGCCCAGCGGCTGTCGCCCGGCGCGACGGGCCTGGAGCTGCTGGAGAACGCGGCGGCCACCGCGGTGGGACTGTTCGCGATCATCTTGATGTTCGGCCCGGTCTCCGGCGGCCACTTCAACCCAGTCGTGTCGTTCGTCGACGCCGCGTTCGGGGGGCTGAGCTGGCGCGATGCCGCTGCTTACCTGCCGGCGCAGGTGGCTGGCTGCATCGGCGGCGCGGTGGTCGCGAACGTGATGTTCTCCCTGCCGGCAGTGAGCATCTCGGTCAAGCACCGGGCCTCGCCGGCGCATTTCCTGTCCGAGATCGTCGCCACGCTCGGGCTGATACTGGTGATCTTCGCGCTGGCCCGGACCGGCCGCAGCCGGTCCGCCCCGGCAGCGGTCGGTGCCTATATCGGCGCGGCGTACTTCTTCACGTCCTCGACCAGTTTCGCTAACCCCGCGATAACCGTCGGCCGGATGTTCTCGAACACCTTCGCCGGCATCGCACCGTCGTCGGTGCTGGTGTTCATCGCCGCTCAGGTCATCGGCGGCGCTCTCGCGATCGGTGTCGTCCGGGTCCTGTATCCCGGGGTCACTGCCGCCGAAGCAGCTGACATCATCGTTCCCCACCACCGGGACTGGCCGGACGAGGACACCGCGCCGGGTGGCCCTGGCACCGGCGGATCCGCTGACGGCCGCCATCCGGCGGCGGTTCAGGCCAGCCGGCTACGCCGTCCCTAGTAATACGCCGAACCAGCGGGAGAGTTCATGCACCTCATTGCGATCGGGGGCAGTGACGCCGGGATCAGCGCGGCGCTGCGCGCCCGCGAGCTCGAGCCGGGCGCCGAGGTCACCGTGGTCGTCGCGGACGCCTACCCGAACTTCTCGATCTGCGGGATCCCGTATTACGTGTCGGGGGAGGTGCCTGACTGGCGCAATCTGGCCCACCGGAGCATCGCCGACCTGGAGGCCACTGGGATGCGGCTGCGGCTGGACGCCGCCGCCCGGCGTATCGACGTCGGTGCGCGCAAGCTGCTGGTCTCCTCCGCCGCTGGCAACGATGAGCTGCTCAGCTACGACAAGCTGATGGTCGGCACTGGCGCGGTTCCGGTCCGGCCGCCGATCGGCGGCCTGTCCGGCCCGGACGCTCTGGGCGCGGCAGAGGGCGTGCACCTGCTGCATTCCATGGGCGACACCTTCGCGGTCATGCGCACCCTTGAGCAGGCCTGCCCGGCCAGCGCCGTGATCGTCGGCGCCGGCTACATCGGCCTGGAGATGGCCGACGCGCTCACCACCCGCGGGCTGTCGGTCACCCAGCTGGAACAGCTGCCCGAGGTGCTGCCCACCGTCGACCCCGAACTCGGCGCCCTGATTCACGCCGAGCTCACTTCCCGCGGTGTCGAGGTGCTGACAGGCACCACCGTCAAGACGATCAGCCGTGCCGCGCCGGGCGAGGCCGGACGACTCAAGGTCGGCGCCACCGCCGCTGACGGCGCAGCCGTGACCCGCCTGGCTGACATGGTCCTGGTCGTCGTCGGTGTCCGGCCCGACCCCGGCCCGGCCGGCGATGCCGGGGCTGACCTCGGCCTGAAAGGCGCGATCAGCGTGGACCGGCGCATGCAGACCAGCCTTCCTGACGTGCTCGCGGCCGGGGACTGCGTCGTGACGCACCATCGGCTGCTTGGCCACACCTATCTCCCGCTGGGCACCACCGCGCACAAACAGGGCCGGGTCGCGGGGGAGAACGCGCTCGGCGGGAACCGGGAGTTCGCCGGCAGCCTCGGCACCCAGGTCGTGAAAATCTTCGACCAGGCTGCCGCCCGCACCGGGCTGCGCGACCACGAAGCGGCGGCGGCCGGCTTCGACCCGGTCACCGTCGCCTTCGAGGCCGATGACCACAAGGCCTACTATCCCGGCAGCCACCGGATCGCCATGCGCTTCACCGGCGACAAGACCACCGGGCAGCTACTCGGGGTCCAGCTGTTCGGCCACCGTAACGCTGAGATCGCCAAGCGCATCGACATCGCTGCCACCGCCATCTTCCACGGGATGACGGTCGACGGGCTCAGTGATCTCGACCTGTCATATACCCCGCCGCTGGGCAGCCCATGGGACGCCATCCAGATGGGCGCTCAGGCGTGGACCCGAGCAATCCGGCCCGCGGGGACGCATCGAGCGCAGGCAACAGCGCGAGCGCGGCCATAGGAGGACCGATGCCCGACACCCATGTGATGACCAAGGCCGAGAGAATGTGCCTAAGCAGCGCAGCTCGCGATTTACACGAGCAGTTCCGCGGCGTATTTGGCACCGAGACTATCGAGAATCTCCTGCTCAGCAGCTATGAAGAACTCGCAGCTACCGCCACGGTGTACAGGTGGCTCGTGATCGGCGCGGAACGATTCGCCCGGCAGCGGCTCCAAGCGCTGGCACATGCGGAAAGCCAGGCTCCGGGCAAGGTTCGGTCCGTGCTGTTCTTGTGCGTGCACAACGCTGGCCGCTCGCAGATGGCACTTGGCTGGTTTACCCACCTGGCCGGCGACAAGGCCATCGCCTGGTCGGGCGGGTCCGAGCCCGTCGCCCTGGTCAACCCGGCCGCTGTCGCCGCGATGGCCGAGGCCGGGATCGACATCTCCAGGGAGTTCCCCAAGCCCTGGACCGACGAGTTCGTCTTGGCCGCCGACATCGTGGTGACGATGGGCTGCGGCGACGCGTGCCCGCTGCTTCCCGGCAAGCACTACGAGGACTGGGAACTCGACGACCCCGCCGGTAAGACCGTCGAGGAGATCCGCCCGATCCGCGATCGAGATACGCGACCGGGTGACTGTCCTGCTGGACCAGCTGGAGGTGCGGCCGGCGCCGGGCTGACCCGCAGCCGCGGCGGCATGCCTCACAGCATCGTCAGGAGACCACCGTCGATGACGAAGTCCGCGCCAGCGATATTTCCGGCGCGGTCGCTAGCGAGGAAGAGGACGACGTCAGCAACCTCGGCGGGCTTAGTGAAGCGCCCTGTCAGCATCTGGCTAGCCGCCTGGTCCGCTACGTCCTGCGCCTTGGCGCCAGTGGCCTTGCTGACCGTCTGGGCGACACCCTGTGCGCCGAGCCACAGGTCAGTGGCCACCGGACCTGGGCTGACAGTATTGATGCGGATCGCCTTGCGGACCGACCTCCTTGGACAGGCCCTTGCAGAAGCTGGCCAGGGCGGCCTTGGCGACGCTGTAGTCGAGGACCGCGGGGTCAGGCAGCCTGGCGTTTACCGAGCAGATGGTACACGATGGCGCCGCGGCGCGCCGCCAGCATGCCCGGCAAGACGCTGCGGGTTGTTCGCACCGCCGCCATGAGGTCGAGGGTGAGGGTGGCGAACCAGTCCTCGTCGGTGATGCTGAGGAATCCGCCGGGCCGCGCAGGAGCCGCGCCGACATTGTTCACGAGGATGTCGATCCGGTCGCCGGCCAGGGCTGCAAGCTCGCCCGGCGCGGACGGCGCAGTCAAATCCAACTCGACAGCATGTACCCGGGCCTCGCGGGCCAGTTCGTCCAGCTCCGCTGACGACTTCTTGGCGGCAGTGACGACGCGGGCCCCTTGGTCCGCCAGCCCGCGCACAACTGCCAGGCCGATTCCCCTGCTGCCGCCAGTGACGACAGCTGTCTGACCGGTCAGACCCAGATCCATGCTCCCAGCTCCCGTGCTAGCCCTTCCGCCAGCCTCGCACGGCTCGCGGCTAGCTTCTCAGCCGGGACCTAGGGCGGCCGAATCCGCCGGGATGGGCTTGTCTTCCGAGGGCTACTGCGCCGTCAGCCGACTGGAGTTCTTCGGGCAGAAGACGTTCCCTGGCATCCCCTTGCAGAAGTTGGGCATCGTGGGCAGGCGGGGCAGGCGGAGGATCACGATGCGGGTCTGCTTGGGGTAGCGGGCGTCCTTTGCCGGCAGCGGGCAGGTGGTGAAACCGGTCGCGCAGATGAGCTGATCGAACAACTCTGGGTCGTTGCCGGTACCTCGCCGTCCGCATGGCGGGCCGTTCACGCTGGCACGCTGGATGTGCGCGGGCGCTGAGGTGAGCGCCCCGGTCAGGGCCACGTTTCGGTAGAAGCAGTTCCGCGGTGTGCGTGCCGCCAGCGTTTCGGTTGCCAGGTCGGAGTTGGTCTTGTTGCCGAAGAACCCGACGTGCTTGAAGGAGTTGCGGAAAATCTTGTTGCCGCGGGCGGGGAACAGGCAGAAGCCCGGCAGCGGGTCGTTCTTGATGCCGCCCTGGCAGTGCACGCCTGGCGGGGGCTTCTCCGGGTCCGGGTAGTCGTGCACGACTACTCCCCACGAGCCCTGGTTCTTGATGAGGTTGCCGGTCACTGTGTCGAACGATCCGCCCGCCAGCTCGACGCCGGCCCCTACGGCGGGAGTGATCCCGCTAGTGGGAGCGTTGGCGTTGTTGTTGTTCTCGATCAGGTTGTTCGCGATGATCGTGCACGACTTGCCCGAGTGCGGACAACGGCCGTCTTGCGGCGGCGGCGCATCATCGTTGTTCAGGGAGTTTGGCGCCAGACCCGTGCGGTTAAGTGCGAAGGTTGACTTGGTGATCAGCAGTCGGCCTCCCGCGTTCGTGCCGGAGTAGCCGAGCGCGGAGTTGACTCCGGTATCGCGGTCCAGGATCGTGTTGCACCGGCGCTGGCAGGCGCCCACGTAGTAGGCGGCGTCGGCCATGTTGCTGGCGTAGGAGCGCGTGATCTTGCCAGGGCCGCTCGCGTTGCTGACAAAGAGTCCGTACTGCGCCAGGTTGGGGCTGTGCACGTCCTTCGGCCCGTACATCGAGGTCGCGGTCAGGTAGGACCCGAAATAAGCGCCTAGACCGATCTTGCCGCTGCCGTCGCCGCCGTTCCACCAGATCTCGTTGCCGTGCCCGCTCGGCCCGGTCAGGTAATCACAGACCGTCAGATTCTGGAGAGTGACCCCACTGGCCTTCCACACCACTATGCCGTCGCGCGGCGTGAAATCCTGCTTGGCGGCGGCTGACGGGCACGGGTGCGCTGCGCTCCCGTTGCTGCCGTCGATGATGACCGAGTTCCTGTTCATCCCGCGGATGTGCAGGTCCGGCTTGCTGATCCAGACACCCGCAGTCGGCCACTGCGTGCTCTTTTCGTGATAAACGCCGGGCCATATCAGGATCCAGTCCCCTGGTCGCGCGGCGTTTACGGCTGCCTGCACCGTGCTGAAGACCGGCCTTGCTGAGCTCGGCATCGGTGGGCAGGGCTTGGTACTTCCGTTGCAGACGAGCAGCACCCGGGGCAGGTGGTGTGCCCCCGCCAGGTGCGAGCCGGGCGAACCATTGGCGGCAGCCGCCAGACCGGGCACCAATCCCTGGCCGCCGGCGAATGCCAGCACGAGAGCTCCGACTAGCAGGAATATTCTTCTCATCGCGAATCTCCCGCCACTGGAGGTATCCCTCGTGGGACTACAGGTTCCAAGCACGATAGTCAGGTGGCGCCCTGATGGGAAGATTCCGCTACCGGCTCAAGCTCGTCGCGCTCCTGCCATAGCTGGCGGTGGCCCGACAAATGGTTATGCTGCAGCTGTGCAACGGTCGGCAGCAGGAGCGCCTCGGTCGCGGCGGCTGACCGTCGCCGGCCAGCCCGAGGCGGGCGGGTCACTCGCTTCGCTGCAGGCTGACAACGAGGCAGACGGCGCCGATACCGGCACCGGATATCAGCGCATTCAGGCGGTCGACCGGGCAGTTGTGCTGCTCAAGGCGGTGGCCAACAGCAGCACCCCGCCGACCGTGCTTGAGCTTGCGCAGGCTACTGGCCTCAACCGGAGCACGGCCTGGCGGCTGCTGCGAACTCTGGAGTATCACGGCCTGCTGGACCGCGACGGGATCACCCAGCGGTACACCATGGGCTACGGGGCGATCGCGATTGCCGCCGCCGTCACGGACGACGCTCTGGTACGCCGGGCCCGGCCGCTGCTGGAGGACCTGGCAAGGCAGTTCGGGGAGTCCGTTACCCTCGCGGTCGCCAAGCGATTCAACCTGGTGTACGTCGAGCAAGTAGATCCGCCGGGCGTCGTGGTACCGAGCTGGCTTAACAAGCCGCTGCCATTGCACGCAACCTCCGGTGGCAAGGTATTCCTGGCGTGGCTGCGCCCCGACGAGAGGGCCGCGATCCTGCCGAGGGACCTGCAGCGCTACACCGATCGCACGATCACCAATCGAGAGGACCTGGACCGCGAGCTGGATACGGCTCGCCGCGTCGGCTATGCGCTATGCATCCGGGAGTACGAGGAGTTCTCGTCGGGCGTATCCGCGGCCGTGCTGAACTCGCACCAGTATCCGATGGCGGTCGTCAACGTCTGGGGACCTGCGCCGCGCAACCCCGCCCGGCGGCTGCACGAGGTCGGGCGTCAGGCCGCGGCCACCGCAGAGAGTATCCGTGCTCTGATTGCCTAGCTGGTGGCGCATATTCGCGCGTCCGGCTGCCGGCGACGGCCTGTCACTGCCCCGCGCGCGTCGTCCCAGATTGGTCCGCCTGCCTGCGTGTAACTGACCTTTGACCATTACGAAAACGGACTGATAGCATCGGCACGATAAGAACATAACGTTCATATCGTGAACGGAACGCCCATGCGGGCAAGAAGGGCGGCTACGATGGCGGTCTCCCCGAAGGTCATCATTACCTGCGCGATCACTGGCTCGGGCCACACGCCGTCGATGTCACCGCACCTGCCCTACACCGTGGAACAAGTCGTTGAACAGGGTGTTGCAGCCGCGGCCGCGGGAGCCGCCGTGCTGCATCTGCATGCGCGCGAGCCTGCCGACGGCAGGCCCACCGCCGATCCCGCCGTCTTCGCGAAATATGCCAGGGGCATCAGCGACCGCTGCGACGTAGTCATCAGCATCTCCACCGGCGGCGGCACAGGCATGACGGTTCAGGAAAGGCTCGCTGGCGTGCTGGAGCTAAGGCCCGAGCTGTGCACGCTGAACCTGGGAACCATGAACTACGGCAGCTTCCCGATGATCGACAGGTACAGGGGCAGCTTCCGCTACGACTGGGAAGAGCCGTACCTGGAAAGCACCAGGGCCGAGCCGTTCGTGAGTACCTACTCGGACATCGAGCACATGCTCAAAGTGGTCGGCCCGGAGACGGGCACCCGATTCGAGGCCGAGGCATACGACGTTTCGCACCTCTACACCCTGGCCTACTACCTGGACAAGGGACTGGTCGAGGCGCCGATCTTCATCCAGACCATCTTCGGCACGATGGGCGGGATCGGCCCTGACCTCGATCACATCGTGCACATGAAGCGGACAGCCGACCGGCTGCTCGGCGATGCCTACCAGTGGTCCACCCTCGGAGCTGGCCGGTTCCAGATGGGGATAGTCACAGCCGCGGCAATCATGGGGTCGCACGTGCGCGTGGGGCTGGAGGACAGCCTGTATCTCGGCAAGGGGCAGCTGGCGGAATCAAACGCCGACCAGGTCGCCAAGATCCGCAGGATCCTGGCGGAGCTGTCACTAGAGATCGCCACCCCGGCCGAAGCGCGCCAGCTCCTCGGCCTCAAGGGCCTGGATAGCGTCGGATACTGAACCGGCCGACTGGTGCGCCGATGACTGCATGCGGGCACGAGGGGATCACCGGGGTAACGTTCGCCAGCGCCGGTAATCGGCTGGTCGGCGTGCTGTACCTGGCCCGGGGTGACGCACCCAAGCCGACAGTCTTGCTTCTGCACGGCTGTCCCGGGCTGGAGCAGAACCTGGACATCGCCACGGCACTGCGCGACGTCGGCTGGAACTGCCTTGTCTTTCATTACCGCGGCTGCTGGGGCAGCGCCGGCCCGTATGACCTGCGCACGATCGCGCAGGATGTGCGCGCGGCCACCGACTACCTGCAGGCGACGGAGTACTCCGCCGTCGATCCGGATCGGCTTGCCGTTGCCGGGCACAGCCTGGGCGGCTGGGCTGCCATCCTGGCGGCGGCGGCAGACGAGCGGCTGCGTGCCGTGGTGGCCATCGCGGCTCCCGCCGAGCTCAGTTTCGCCGCAGCGGACGCTGGCACGCTGGACCGCGAGTTCACCAGGTTCCTGGCGGTGACGCCGGCCGGGCTGCGCCGGCAGGCGGCCGAGGTCAGCAGCCGGCCCAGCGCGGCTGAGGTTGTCGCGACGATATCCCCGCGGCCGCTGCTAGTGGTACATGGCAGTGCCGACGAATGGATCCCGGCCGGGGCGAGCCGCCTGCTGTATGAACGGGCCAGGCAGCCGTGCCGTTATGTCGAGATCGACGGTGCGAACCATGCGTTCGCCTGGCATCGAGCCGCGTTGCGAGATCTGGTGACCGGATGGCTCACCGGGACAAGCATCTAGAGGAGGACTCCCGTGACCGCAGTTCCCCCGGACCAGGTGCGCAGAGTCGGCATCGTCGGGGCGGGCGTGATAGGCGGCGGCTGGGCGCTGCACTACCTGCGCATGGGCCTGGACGTCGATGTCTACGATCCTGCGCCCGCTGCGCTGGGCGACCTGCTGAGAATGCGCGCCGATATCTGGCCGCTACTTGAGCGGATCGGGCTGCAGCCCGGAGCCAGCCCGGACCGGCTGGTCCTGCACGCCGACCTGGCCGCCGCCGTATCCGGCGCTGACATGGTGCAGGAGAACGCGCCTGAGGACAGCACCATCAAGCGGGCCTTGCTCAGCGACATCGACCGGCTAGCCCGGCCGGATGTCGTGATCGCGTCGAGCACCTCAGGCTTCAGCATGACACTGCTGCAGGCGGACTGCGCCCGCCCCGAACGCTGCGTGGTGGGTCACCCATTTAATCCGCCCTACCTCATCCCGCTAGTCGAAGTCGTCGGCGGGCAGCGGACCAGCCCCGGGGCCGTGACCTGGCTGAGCGATTTCTACACGGCCGTCGGCAAGCGCCCGCTGCAGTTGACCCGCGAGCTGCCGGGTTTCGTCGGCAACCGGCTGCAGGAGGCCATGTGGCGGGAGGCACTGCACATGGTCGCGGCGGGTGAGGCGACCGTCGAAGAAATCGATGATTCCATTTCCTTCGGTCCTGGCCTGCGCTGGGCCCTGATGGGGCCGTGCATGACCTTTCATCTAGCCGGCGGCGCGGGGGGGATGGCTCACATGCTCGATCACTTCGGAGCCGCCCTGCTCGAACCTTGGACGCGGCTGACGGCGCCGCCGCTCACCCCGCAGCTGCGGGAGCGGATGATCGACGGCTGTAACCGGGAGGCAGCGGGCCGCTCAGTTGGCGAGCTGGAACGGTACCGTGACGAATTCCTGGCCGAGTTGCTGGCGCTGCTCGAGCGCTTCTCGTTGAGCCCGACCCGCCGGGGCCTACGCGATGCGGCCTACGACCGCGAACCCGCTGATCGACCAGGCGAGACCGAACGGCCGTTGCCAGCTTATTGGCCGGGCTAAGCCGTATCTATTGACACTCGCCTGACATCATCTCTACACTCCACCATAGCATATAATGCACCATTCGTTCATATCGTGAACGGCGATTCTATCGGCGGGCACCTCCCGGTCCGTAAAAGGTCGGCGTTACCTGGCAAGAGCGCTTAGTCGGGAACGGAAATGGAATCTGAGCCGCAGGGAATTCGCGAAGACTGCAGTTCTCGGATCGTTTGCCGCTGGACCTGTCCATCTGAGCAGCGCGTGCGCCACTGCGCAGATCGCCTGCCCTTGTCGGCGCAGGGGACTCTCGTGAGCTGCGCTACTAGCACCTCAGCTAGCTCATCCAATGGCGGGTGCTCTAACTCGCGGGGCCATTCCGACTCGACCACCACGAGGACATCGTTCGTAGGTCCATCGACAAGTGCCCACCGGCCTATGCGCTGAGCGGGAGGTTTGGCGAACAGAAGGGTCATGACATGACGGATCTCTCACGGCGGCAGCTGATTAGCGGTGCCGCAGGTCTGGCGGTCGTCGGCGGTCTGGCTGCGGCATGCGGTACCGGCACGTCGCCCGGCTCGACCTCGACCGGAGGCGGCGCCCCGGGAACGCCAAAGCGGGGCGGCAACTTCCGCCTCGGAGTCACCGGTGGCGGCTCCAAGGACATCATGGACGGCCAGAACATCATCACCAAGCCCGACCAGGCACGGCTGGTGAGCGCCTTTGAGACACTGCTGCTCTTCGACGAGAACTACCAGCTCACCAACAACGGCCTCGCGGAGAGCGTCACCCAGGACAGCCCGACGCACTACACCATCAAGCTGCGTAAGGGCATCGAGTTCCAGAACGGCAAGACGATGACAGCCGACGACGTCATCTACTCGATTCAGCGCATCGGGACGAAAAAGTTTGGCCTCACCGGGTACGCCGCCACCGCAACCATGGACATCGCGGGCATGAAGAAGCTGGACCAGTACACCGTGGGGCTCCCGCTGCATTCCGCTGACTCGACCATCCCGCAGACCCTCGGCAGCTATACGTTCACCGTCGTGCCGGTCGGGTACCAGGGCTACCCGCACCCGCAGATCGGTACCGGCGCTTACAAGCTCAAGTCGTTCACGCCGGGCGCGCAGAGTGTCCAGCGACCGCAACCCGAACTACTGGCGCAGCGGAGAGCCGTACTTCGACACGGTGACGATCACCGACTTCAGCGACTCGACGGCGCAGGTGAACGCTCTGCTGGGCGGCCAGATCGACGCGATGACCGACCTGCCGACCTCGCAGGTGAAGGTGGTGCAGGCGCGCGGCATGGGGGCACTGGTCTCCAAGACCGGCGGCTGGCTGCCGATATGCATGGCGATCGACCTGCCCCCGTTCAACGATGCCCGGGTCCGCCAGGCGATGCGCCTGCTTGTCGACCGGCAGGGGATGCTCGAGCAGGTCGCCTCCGGCTACGGGTTCATCGGCAACGACCTTTACGCCCCCTTCGACCCCGGCTACGACCACTCGCTGCCGCAGCGAACACAAGACATCAGCGAGGCCAAGGCCCTGCTCAAGGCGGCCGGGCACGCGAACCTGAGCGTGGACCTGCACACTACCAACGGCGCGGCGGGCATGGTGGAGACGGCGACGGTCTTCGCGAACCAGGCCTCGGCCGCGGGCGTCAAGATCAACGTGATCAACGACCCGAACTACTACGGGAACCAGTACCTCAAGCTGGCCTTCTCGGTCGACTTCTGGGGCACCCGGAGCTATCTGAACCAAGTGCAGCAGGGCTCGCTGCCGAACTCCCCGTACAACGAGTGCCACTGGCCGCCGAAGTCGGGCACCGGGTCCAACTTCGAGTCGCTGTACACGCAGGCACTGGCCACCACCGACGCAGCCACGCGCATCCAGATCGAGCACGAGATGCAGCAGATCGAGTACAACATCGGCGGGTACATCATCCCGTTCTTCGGTGGTCTCATCGACGGCTACGCGGCCAACGTGAAGGGGCTCAAGCCGAGCAAGGGCACTCTCAACCTGGATAGCTTCGGCCATGGCTACCGCACGATCTGGTTTAGCTAGCCCGCGGTCAAGTCGGCCGTCGTGAAGAGGCTCGCATCCGGTGGCGTATCGGGATTCATCGTACGCCGGGTGCTGCTGGGAGTTCTGGTCCTGTTCCTGGTCTCCGTGGTTGTGTTCGCCGCGACTCAGGCGTTGCCCGGCGACCCGGCGCTGGCCATCCTCGGCCGGTCGGCGACCCCGCAGAGCCTGGCCGCGCTGCGCCGGCAATTGCACCTCGACCAGCCGGTACTCAGTCAGTACTGGACCTGGATCACCGGCGTGCTGCACGGCAACCTCGGCAGGTCGCTGGCAGCGCAGGAGCCCGTCACGACGCTGCTGGGGCCCAAACTGGTGAATTCCGGCGTGCTGGTCGTGATCTCAGCCGTGGTGTCGATTCCGCTGTCGATCGTGATCGGCTCATGGGCAGCGCTCAAGCGCGAGAAGCTCTTCGACACAGTGAGTTCGAACCTGCTGCTCGTGCTGGCGGCGCTGCCGGAATTCGTCGTCGCCGTCGTGCTCGTGATCCTGCTCGCCACCACGGTGTTCCCCAATGTCCTTCCCGCCGTCAGCACGATTCCGCCGGGATCGCGGCCCTGGGACAACCCGGCCGCGCTAGTGCTGCCCTGCCTCACGCTCGTGATTGCGGTCGCGCCGTACGTGGGCCGGATCATGCGGGCGTCGATGATTGAGGTACTGGAGAGTGACTACGTGGAGATGGCCCGGCTCAAGGGGCTGCCCGAACGCACAGTGCTCATCCGACATGCCCTGCCGAACGCGCTCGGGCCTGTGTTCCAGGTGATTGCCCTCAATCTCGCCTACCTGGCGGGCGGCATCATCGTCATCGAGTACGTCTTCAACTACTCCGGCATCGGAGGTGCCGTGCAGGAGGCGGTCCTCAACCATGACCTTCCGGTTGTTCAGGCGCTGGCCATGCTCATCGCCGCGCTGTATGTGGTGCTGAACCTGATGGCCGACATCGCCACGATCCTGGTCACGCCGAGACTTCGGACGCGGCTATGACTCTGGTGAATCCGCCGAGCGGCGCTGAGATCGTGCGGGCGGGCGAACTCGCGCCGCCAGTTGTCCGCGCGTCGTCGCTGCTGCGCCGGTCGCTGCGGCTCTGGCGGACCCGCATCGGCGTGCTGCTCGTCGCTGTGCTCGCCCTGGTGGCGATCATCGGACCATACGTGGCACCGTACGGCCCTAGCGTCCCGGTCGGAGCGCCGAACTCGCTACCGGGCGGCAAGGCCGCGCTCGGGACGGACTACCTGGGCCAGGACGTGCTCAGCCGGCTCCTGTACGGCGGCCGCAGCATCCTGGTGATGGCCATTGTCGCCACTGCCATCGGGCTGGTCGTGGGAGTGGTCATCGGCCTGGTCGCGGCGTACTCGCGCAACGCACTCGATGACGTCCTCATGCGCGGGATGGACGTGATCATGGCGTTCCCGCAGATCATGCTGGCGCTGGTGGCGGTGGCCATCATCGGGCCGGAAACCTGGGTCATCGTGGTGGCGATTGCCCTCACCACGGTGCCGCGCATCGCGCGAGTGGCACGTGGCGCCGCGCAGCCGGTCGTGGAGCGCGACTTCATCGCGTGTTCCGAAGCCATGGGCGTACCGCGCTGGCGCATCCTGTTCAGCGAACTCCTGCCCAACACTCTCGGCCCGCTCATGGTGGAGGCCAGCCTGCGGGTGACCTATTCCATCGGTGTCATCGCCGCGCTGGCGTTCCTTGGGCTCGCGCCCAACCCCAACGGCGCGAACTGGGGCACGATGATCCAGGAGAATCAGATCGCCCTGCCGGTCCAGCCCTGGGGCGCCGTCGCGCCGATCATCGCCATCGCGCTGCTGACGATGGGCACTGGCTTGATAGGTGACGGCATAGCGCGCACCGCCGCGGGCATCGACCGGACTCGAGGTGAGGCGTGACCACCGAGCTAGCCGAGCCGCCAGCCGAGCCCATCACCGCGGCGGTCTCCGTCCAGGGTCTGCAAATCGAGATCGGCTCGACCGGCACGCCGGTCGTCAGCGACGTGTCGTTCGGGATCGCGCGCGGGGAAATCCTCGGCCTGGTCGGCGAGTCCGGGTCCGGCAAGACCACCGTGGGCCTGTCCTTGCTCGGCCACGCGCGGCGCGGGCTGCGCATCGCGGGCGGCTGCGTGCTGCTGGGCGACAGGGACGTGCTCACCCTCGACGAGGAGCAGCTCCGCAAAGTGCGCGGTTCCGTCGTGTCCTACGTTCCCCAGGATCCGGCGTCATCGCTGAACCCGGCGCTGCGGATCGGCCTGCAGCTGCGGGAGGTGCTCGAGGCGCACGGCGGTGGCGGGCGCCGCGACACTTCCGAACGCGTTGCGGAAATGATGCGCGAGGTCGCGCTGCCAGATGACCGCGGCTTCCTCAAGCGCTATCCGCATGAGCTTTCCGGTGGCCAGCAACAGCGGGTCGGGCTGGCGATGGCCTTCGCGAACCGGCCCCGGCTGATCGTGCTCGACGAGCCGACCACCGGACTGGACGTTACGACCCAGGCTCACGTGCTGTCGACCGTGCGCGAGCTCGCGACGCTGCACGACGTCGCCGCGCTGTACGTGAGTCACGACCTGGCGGTAGTCGCGACGCTCGCCCAGCGGGTCGCGGTCATGTACGCGG
The DNA here is from genome assembly GCA_963787665.1 of uncultured Actinomycetota bacterium. Lineage (GTDB taxonomy): Bacteria > Actinomycetota > Actinomycetes > Streptosporangiales > Streptosporangiaceae > JAJYUU01. Next base: position 811,675 of record CAWBDZ010000007.1, on the reverse strand, counting down.
GCCGCATCATCGAGCTGGCGACCGCCGACAAGCTCTTCGAGGCGGCCGGCCATCCGTACACCCAGCGCCTCATCGGCGCGATCCCGCGCCTGACCGGCGGTCGGTCGCTCGTCGGCATCCCCGGTCGCGCAGTTGTCGCCCGGTGACCGCCCGGCCGGGCTGCGACTTCGCGCCGCGTTGCGCGTTGCGGATCGACCAGTGCACGCAGGCGCTGCCGGAGCTGCGGCAGATCAGCCCCGGACCACTCGGCTCGCTGCATCCGCGCCGAACTGGTGCTGACCCAGCAGCGAGGCCAGGTCGGGGACCCGATCGAGATGCCGGCGGAGGACGACGCTGAGGTACCTGCGCTTCGGCTCGCCAACGTTGTCGCCTCTTACGGGGGGAACGAGGTCGTCCATTCGGTCAGTCTCAGCCTGGCGGCGCGCGAGTGCCTGGCGCTGGTCGGCGAGTCTGGCTCGGGCAAGACCACCATCGCCCGCGCGATCGCCGGCCTGCACCGCAGCTGGACAGGCACGATCTCGCTCGCGGGCTCCGAGCTGCAGACTTCGGCGCGCGGGCGCAGCAGCGAGGCCCGCCGGCAGATCCAGTACATCTTCCAGAACCCCTATGGCTCGCTGAACCCGCGCCGCACGATCGGGCAGATCATCGGGCAGCCGCTCCAGGTCTTTGGCACGGCGAGCGGCCGTGACGCCGACAGGCGGGTCGCGGAGATGCTCGAGCGGGTGTCGCTGCCGGCTGCTTACGCCCGAAGCTTCCCCGACCAGCTTTCGGGCGGCGAACGGCAGCGGGTGGCGATCGCCAGGGCGCTGGTGTGCAACCCAACCGTGCTGGTCTGCGACGAGGTGACCTCCGCCCTGGACGTCAGCGTTCAGGCGGCCATCGTCGAGCTGCTCGGCAACCTGCAGCGTGACCTCGGCCTCTCGATGCTGTTCATCACGCATAACTTGCCGCTGGTGCGGTCCATCGCTCAGCGGGTTGCGGTAATGAGGCACGGCGCCATCGTCGAACTGGGCGAGGTGGCACAGGTGCTTGCCGATCCAGTCGAGCCGTACACCCGACAGCTGCTGTCCGACACCCCGTCGCTGGAGGTGGCCATCGCCGATGTAGAGCGGGACGAGCCGACGGCCGACGCCTCCGGGAGGTAATCAAGGTGCCTGCAGGTCGTCGCCCGGACGTGCTGATCGTCATGGCCGACCAGATGGTCCCGTCAGCGTTGCCGTGCTATGGCAACCCGGTGACGCAGGCGCCGGCGATGTCATGGCTCGCCGAGTCCGGCGTGGTGTTCGACGCCGCCTACACTGCCAGCCCGTTGTGCGCGCCGGCCCGGGCGTCGTTCATGACTGGCTTGCTGCCGTCGCGCAGCCGGGTCTACGACAACGCGGCGGAGTTCAGCTCGCAGATCCCCACGTTCGCGCATTACCTGCGGGCGGCCGGTTATCGGACTGTCCTGTCCGGCAAGATGCATTTCTGCGGGCCGGACCAACTGCACGGGTTCGAAGAGCGGCTCACCACTGATATCTATCCGGCTGACTATGGCTGGACGCCCGACTGGGACCGCCCGCACGAGCGCCCACGCTGGTATCACGACATGGCGTCGGTCATCCAGGCCGGTCCGTGCGTGCGTTCCAACCAGCTGGACTTCGACGACGAGGTCGCCTTTGCGGCCGAGCGGTCGCTCTTCGGTCACATCCGCTCCGGCGACGAGCGGCCGTTCTGCTACGTGGTCTCGTTCAGTCACCCGCACGACCCGTTCGCGATCCCGCGGAAGTGGTGGGACATCTATCGTGACGAGGACGTCCCGATGCCCCGGATCGGGTACGAGGCAGCCCTGCTCCACCCGCACGAGAAGAGGCTCCGCGAAGTCTGCGCGATGGACGGAGTGACGGTCACTGCTGACCACGTGCGTGCCGCCAGGCGGGCCTATTACGGCGCGATCTCCTACGTTGACGACCACATCGCCGCGCTCCTTGACCTGCTGCGCGAGACCGGCCGGCTCGACGACACATTGGTCATCGTCACAAGTGATCACGGCGAGATGCTCGGCGAGCGCGGTGCCTGGTACAAGATGAGCTTCTACGAGGGCGCGGCACGAGTGCCGCTTATCGTTCGTGCGCCCGCGCTCTTCCCGCCGGGGAGGGTGGCTGCCGCAGTGTCGACAATGGACCTGCTGCCGACGCTGGTGGATCTGGCCAACGACGGCGACACGTCTGGCATCGTCGGCCCGCTTGACGGCCGCAGCCTGACGCCGCACCTATCGGGTCACCCGGACCACGACGAGGTCGTGGCGGAATACCTGGCCGAGGGCGCGATCGCGCCGATCGTGATGATCCGACGCGGTCCGCATAAGTTCATCCACTCACCGGCCGACCCGGACCAGCTATTCGACCTAGCGTCCGACCCGAACGAGCGAGCTAACCTGGCCGACGATCCGGCGTCGGCCGGGCTAGTCGGGGGATTCCGCCGGGAGGTCGCCGCACGCTGGGACCTCGAGACGCTGGACCGTGAGGTGCGCCAGAGCCAGCAGCGGCGGCTCACCGTCAGCAGGGCGCTCGGCACCGGCGTCCAGACGCCGTGGGACTTCGCCCCGACGTATGACGCGTCGCGTCGCTACATCCGCAACCACATGGACCTGGCCGATCTCGAGGAGATGGCCCGCTTCCCGCCGGCCGGCCGCGAGCGCAGTACGGTCGGCGACGACTGATGGCAGACGGCATCGTGCCCGACGCTAGCGAGGCGGCCTGGGTTCTGGGCACGTCAATCCGGGCTCCGCTGCAGATCCATGCGACAACTGTGCTGCCGCAGTGGGTCGACTACAACGGCCACCTTAGTGAGTGGGCTTACCTCCTGATCTTTGGCGATAATGCAGATGCCTTTTTCCGGTTCGTCGGCATAGACGAGCCGTACCGCGCCACCAGGCGTTCGCTGTACACAGCCGAGACCCACCTCCGACATCTGCGTGAGGTCAAAGTCGGCCAGCGGCTCGTTCTCACGCTGGCTGTCCTCGGCCATGATGCCAAGCGACTCCATCTGCTGCACGAAATGTGCACCCACGACAGCGACTGCGTGGCAACCGCTGAGCAGCTATTGCTGCACGTCGACACTGCCGCCGGGCGGGTCGCGCCGTTCGACTCGAAGATCGCGGACAGGCTGGGGCGGATCGCGGCCGCGCACGCCGCGCTAGGCGTGCCGGACTACGCCGGCCGATGCATCCGGATCCCGGAGAGCTGAGCCGGTGAACTTCGAACTCAGCGAGGAGCAGCGTCTAATCGTGACGACAGTCCGCGACTTCGTAGTCCGTGAGCTGTATCCGCACGAAGCCGAGGTCGAGCGGCTGGACGAGGTGCCCTCCGATCTCGCCAGGGCCATCCGGGAGAAGGCGATCACCGCAGGCCTGTACGCGGCGAATATGCCAGCCGAGCTCGGTGGCGGCGGGCTTGACGCTGTGTCGGTGGTGCTGGTCGAGCGGGAACTCGGCCGCGCAAGCTATGCGCTGCAGATGCTGGTCGAGCGGCCGAGCAACATCCTGCGGGCCTGCACTGGCGAGCAGCGGGAGCGCTACTTGCTGCCCGCCATTCGCGGTGAACGACATGACTGCGTGGCGATGACCGAGCCAGCTGCCGGCTCCGATGTGCGGTCGATGACGACCGCGGCTAAGCGGGATGGCCTGGACTATGTCATCAACGGGACCAAGCACTTCATCAGCCACGCCGATGTAGCCGATTTTGTCATCCTCTTCGCCGTCACCGGAGCGGAACAGACGACGGCGGGAGCACGCAGCCTCATCACCGCGCTGCTCGTGGATTGCGATGCTCCGGGACTACGGATAAGCCGCGGCCCGGGCTGCGTCTCGAACCGCGGTTACCACCAGTGCGAGCTGAACTTCACCGACTGCCGGGTGCCTGCCTCCGCCCGGCTCGGCGAGGAGGGCCGCGGCCTGGAACTGATGAGCCAGTGGCTGGGCGCAAGCCGGCTAACAGTCGCAGCCACCAGCACTGGCCGGGCGGAGCGGGTGCTGGAAACGGCTGCCGACTGGGCCGCCCGGCGGCACCAGTTCGGCCAGCCGATCGGCAAATTCCAGGGCGTCGGGTTCAAGCTTGCCGACATGGCAACGGAGCTGGCCGCTGCAGACCTGCTGACATTGCGCGCGGCGGCCCGCCTGGACGCTGATCTGATGACCGACGCTGACGCAGCCATGGCGAAGGTGTTCGCCTCGGAAATGCTCGGCCGGGTGACGGACACGGCGGTGCAGATCTTCGGCGGCATGGGCCTGATGAGTGAGCTGCCATTGGAACGCTGGTGGCGCGACGCGCGAGTGGAGCGAATCTGGGATGGCACCAGCGAAATACAGCGGCATATCATCGCGCGGTCGCTGCTGCGACCGCGCGGAGGCTGACATGCCGGCCACCCCCGCGGGCGGGTCAGTGCCCGTTCGGACCCAGGTTTCCGGGCAGACGCTCGTCATCACGATTGACCGCCCCCCGGCTAATGCCATCGACGTCGCCACCAGTCATGCACTTTATGCGGCCTTCGACTGGCTGCGGCGCGATCCGGACCTGCGGGTCGGACTGCTGACCGCGGCGGGAGAGCGCTTCTTCTGCGCGGGCTGGGACCTGAAGGCGGCTGCCGCCGGGGAGAGCATCGAGGCCGATCACGGTCCCGGCGGGTTCGCCGGGCTGACCGAGTTCGCGGAGATCGGGAAGCCAGTAATCGCAGCCGTCAACGGACTGGCGTTCGGTGGCGGTTTTGAGCTGGTGCTCGCTGCGGACCTGGTTGTGGCCGCCGATCACGCCGAGTTCGCCCTCACCGAGGTCACGCTCGGCCTGGTCGCCGACGCGGGCGGCGTGCTGCGACTGCCAGCCCGGCTGCCGCGCCCTATTGCGGTGGAATACCTGCTGACCGGACGCCGGCTGACTGCTGGCGAGGCGGCGAGATGGGGCCTGGTGAACCGGGTGGTACCCGCGGCCAGGCTGCTGTCGGCTGCCACCGAGCTGGCCGAAGCGATCTGCGCAGCCGCGCCGCTGGCGGTCGCGGCTGCGCTAGAGATCCTGCGCGCCACTGAAGCGAGCGATGTCCGCACCGGCTTTGACATCCTGCGCTCCGGTGACCTGCCCGGTTATCGCACGATGCTCGGCTCGGCTGACGCGGTCGAGGGCGCGCGGGCGTTCGCCGAGCGCCGGAAGCCGGTCTGGCGCGGCCGTTGAGCGCCGGAGATGTCCTGCAGACCGGCGGGCGCAGTGTTCCGCCCGACTGGATCGACTACAACGGTCACATGATGGATGCCTACTATTCGGTGGCGTTCACTGAGGCGACGGAGGCGCTGCTGGATCACGTGGGCCTCGGTGCCGCCTATCGGGCCCGGACGGGCAGCGGTATCTACACGGTGGAGAGCCACATCTGCTTCCGGGCCAGCGTGCGGGCAGGGGAGCGGCTGAGCTACACGTCGCAGCTGCTCGGCTGCGATTCCCGGAGGTTGCACGTCTTCCACCAGATCCTGCTGGCCTCTGGCTCCGAGGCGGCCACGAACGAGCTCATGTTCTTGCACGTGGACCTGGCCACCGAGCGTGTAACGGTCATTCCCCCTGAGCACATGGCCAGTGTCAGCGCGCTCGCTGCCCAGCACCAGATGCTGCCAGTGCCCGCTGCTGCGGGCCGCGGCATCGCAATGCGCAGGCCAGGCTGATCACGGAGGTTGCGGGGCCGAGTAGGCCCGCCACGTACGGGCTGAGTTCGCCACGTCCTGCAGCAGCCGGCTGGCTCTGGCGTGCCGGTCGTCATCGGGCGCGCCGGCCAGGTTGATTCCGATAAGCAGTGCTGACGCACTGGCGCCGGCCTCGGCCAGCAGCAGCCCCGTCACTGCGTCGCCGCGCAGGTTCGGGTTCCCCGCCGCGGCTAGGCGGCTTGCCAGCCGGGCTACCTGCGCGGCAAGCCCGAGCACCTCGAGCGGCACATCCGCTGCAGCGCCGAGGGCAGCCGCCAGCCGGTCAGCATGGCCGGCATCGACTGCTGCATTCGCAGGACGCTTGGCTGCGAGCACGGCCTGGTAGGAGTCGGCATCGGCCTGGATCAGCGCGGCGGTCGCGGCTTGCAGTGCCGACGCTTCGGCGGCCAGCTCGGCAGCCACGTCCTCGGTCAGCTGGCGTATCGACAGCCGGGCTGTCATAGCGCACAGTCCGGCGGCGATGGCCACGGCGGCGGCCGCGGCGCAGCCGCCTCCGGGTGCGGCCGTTCCGTCGGCGAGCGCGGCGAAGAAGCCGCTCAGCGGCATGTTCAGGTAGTCAGCTGATGAGCCCTGCGACGTCGGCTGATCCGGTCACGCGAGACCTACGACCAGGCCGTTCTCGTCGATGTCGATGCGCTCGGCCGCAGAATTCGAGGCCAGGCCAGGCATAGTGCGCATGTCTCCGCAGATCGGGTAGATGAACCCGGCACCGACCGACGCGCGGACCTCCCTGACTGCCAGCCGCCATCCGGTCGGCGCGCCGCGCAATGCCGGGTCGGCCGACAGCGATAGCTGCGTCTTGGCCACGCACACTGGCAGATCTCCGAAGCCGTTCCGCTCGTAGGTGCGCATCTGGCTGGCCGCCGTTGCCGAGTAATCGACGCCGTCCGCGCCGTATATCCGGGTCGCGATCGTGAGGATCTTGTCCTCGAGAGTGGCGCTTGCCGGGTACAGGAACTGGAATTCGCTCGGTTCGTCGGCCGCCTCGACTACGGCTTCGGCCAGCTCTGTAGCCCCGGCGCCGCCGTCGGCGAAGTGTGTGCACACCGCAGACCGCACGCCCATCGACGCGGCTATCTCCCTGATGGCCGTGTGCTCGGAAGCGAAGTCCTCCGGCATGGCATTGATCGCAACGACGGGAGTCACGCCGTGCACTCGGACATTCTCGATCTGCTTGCGCAGGTTGGCTCCGCCGATGTGCACCTCAGCGGGATTCTCTGCCAGCAATGCTGGTGGCAGCGGGCGGCCCGCCACAATGCGGTGGTTTCCCGAGTGCGCCTTCAGCGCGCGCACCGTTGTCACGACCACGGCTGCATCCGGGCGCAGTCCGGAGACGCGGCACTTGATATTGAAGAAGCGTTCGGCGCCCATGTCGGCGCCGAAGCCGGCTTCGGTGATCAGGTAATCACCGGCGTGGATGCCCATCAGGTCGGCCACTACCGACGAATTGCCATGCGCGATGTTCCCGAACGGTCCAGCGTGTACCAGGACCGGGGTGTTTTCCAGTGTCTGCAGCAGGTTCGGCAGCAGTGCATCCCGCATGATGACCGTCATGGCGCCCGCCGCCTTGAGCTGCTCGGCAGTCACTGGCTCGCCGGTCCGTGAGAAGCCGATCACGATCCTGCCCATGCGGGCGCGCATGTCCTGCAGGGATGACGACAGGGCCAGCACCGCCATGACTTCTGATGCCGCGGTGATGTCAAAGCCTGTCTGCCGCGGCACCCCGTCGTCCTTGGTGCCAAGTCCGCAGACGATGTTGCGCAGCGCCCTGTCATTGACGTCAAGGACCCGGCGCCAGGTGATGGCGTGCTGGTCGATGTTCAGGGCATTGCCGCGCTGCAGGTGATTGTCCAGCATCGCCGACAGCTGATTGTGCGCGGCGGTAACCGCGTGCATGTCACCGGTCAGGTGCAGGTTCAGGGTCTCGAACGGGACCACCTGGCTGTATCCGCCGCCAGCGGCACCGCCCTTGATCCCGAATGTCGGGCCCATCGACGCCTGCCGAATGGAAATCGTAGCCCGCTTGCCGATATGGCTCATGGCCTGGCCGAGGCCGATTGTGGTTGTGGTCTTGCCCTCGCCAAGGGGAGTAGGCGTAACGGCTGTCACGACGACATACCGAGCGCGGGGCCGGTCAGCCAGTGCGTCAATGGCCGCTAAGTCGATCTTGGCTACGTGCTCGCCATAGGGCCGGACCAGCCATGGCGGGATCCCGATGTCTTCGGCGATGTCACCGATCGGCTTCAGGCTCGCCTGGCGGGAGATTTCCAGTGCGCTCTGCATTACGATCTCCGGTCTTTCTTCGATGGCATTGGGGGAGTGATCGCCGCCGAAGCTGGCTCACCCGGCGGCACAGAGCCTGCCGAGATCGGGCAGGGTTTCGAGGCCCATCCGGTAGGCGGGCCCGGACACAGACAAGGCGGCTATGCAGAGGCCCGCGGCGTCGAATACCGGCGCGGCGACGGCAACAAGGCCGTCCTCAAGCTCGGCGACGGCCGTCGCGTAGCCGTTGGCCCGGACTTCATGCAGTTCAGCCTCGAGTTCGGCGACTGAAGTGATCGTGCGCTCGGTGTAGCGGTCCAGCTTGGATGGCATCGAGATGACGCCGTAGGCGAGCAGCACCTTGCCATTGGCTGCCGCATGCGGCTTGGTCCGGCGACCGATCCAGCCGCCAGTGCAGCTCAAGATGAAGGTGCTCGGCACCTCGGCTACGTTCAAGATGTCAGCGCCATCCGGTACCGCCAGATTGATGGTTTCGCCTGTGTGCCGCGACAGCTTTTCCATGGCTGCCTGCATGGAAGCGATCACGTCGAAGCTGTGCAGCGCCAGCGTGCCCAGCCGGATCACCTCAGGGCCGAGGCGGTAGCGCCGGCCGTACCTGGCGAGCAGCCCAGCTCGCTCAAGCGTGGCAGCGAGCCGCGACGCTGTCGACTTGTGCACCCCGAGCAGGTGCGCCATCTCAGTGACGCCGAGCTCAACGTGGGCCTCGTCAAAGCTGGTCAGGAGGGCAAGCACGCGCTGCACCGATTGGTACATCATAGTTGCGCTCTCGGGAACATCGTTCTTGTACACGCAACAAGAATGGCGACGGTTCGGCGTTGAAGTCAAGGGCGCACAGGCCCCGGATTGGTTCGTTGATTGCCAGGCCAGAGGTTACCTTTGGCGTCGGCGCCCACATCGCCTGAGGATCCTGGCTTTGGCTGCCGAGCGGCGGATGCGGTGACCGCTGTCCGGCCCAGTCCCGGCCGTGCCACGATGGCGCTATGCGTGCTAAGCGGTTCACTGCTCGCATCGCTGTTGACGTGCGTGGCCGGACGGTTGTCGCGGTTCCGTTTGACCCGGACGAGGCGTGGGGTGTCAAAGCTTGGCATCACGTGAACGGAACGGTTAACGCCTGCCGGGTACGGGTGACGATTGCGCCTGGCGACAGCGGGTGGGTTTTTCCACTCCCGGCGAGGATCCTCGATACTGGCGTCGCGGTCGGTTCCGAGGTGATCGTTGAGCTGGCGCCGGAAGGCCCGCAGCGCGCCGATCTTGCCGATGACATATCTGCGGCGCTTGTGGCCAGCCCGGCCGCTGGGGCATTCTTCGACACGCTGGCGCAGTTCTACCGCAATTCGTACCTGCGTTATATCGACGCGACGACCCGCCGGCCGGACGTGCGCGCGGCGCGCATCGCCGAGGTAGTCGACCTGCTCGCGGCCGGGATCAAGGAACGGCCACGATCGTGAGCGCAATCCGGGTTGGCTAGTCACTGATCGCACTGCCAGGCACAGCACCCAACCGAGCCCCCAGATTCGGCTGCGGTCCTCGGCAGGTTGGTTGCAGCGCTCGACGACAATGCCATGAAACTTGTACTTTGGCGCTTGTGGCGCCATAATGGCGCCATGCCGAGCATCCAGATCAAGGACGTGCCGGAACGCACTCATGCGGTCTTGCGCCGACGTGCCGCCTCAGCGCATCAGTCGCTTCAGGAGTACTTGCGCGCCCGGCTGATTGAAGAGGCCGATCAGCCGACGATGGAAGAGCTTCTTGATCGCGCTGGGGGCCGATCTGGTGGATCGGTACCTTTGAAAGACGCAGTGGCCACCGTGCGTGACGACCGTGATAGTCGTTGACGCGAGCGTGCTTGTCGTCGCTCTAGCAGACGATGCTCAGGACGGAGACAAAGCCCGCGCGCGGCTGCGCAGGGAGCGCATCCTCCTTCCGGAACTCGCTGATCTTGAGGTCGCATCGGTGCTGAGGCGTCAGATGGCCGCCGGGCTCATCGACAGCCGACGCGCAGGTCTGGCGTTGCAAGACCTGGCAGCAATGCCCGCCAGGCGCGTGTCACACCGCCCGCTGCTGAATCGCTGCTGGGACCTCCGGGACAACTTGACCATCTACGACGCTGTTTACGTGGCCCTGGCTGAGGCGATGGATGCAGTGCTCCTGACAGCAGATCAGATGCTCGCAAGAGCCCCAGGGCCCTTGTGCTCGATCGAGGTTCTGCAGCACTCCTAAGCGACGGGAACTTCGGCGTCAACGATGCCTCGCCTAGTTCCCGGACGGCTCTGAGTGAGCGCCTAGCTGTTCGGGTGTGATGCCGTCAGTGAAAGTGATCTCGTCGAACCAGCCGCAGCGCGGATTGCCGGGCGGCCTGTCGAACCGGGTGACGTACGGCTTGAGGTCGATGACGGGTGTCCCGTCCAGGAGGTCGACACCGGCGAACACGACAGCCTGACAGGTCACCTCAAGAAGCTGGATGAGGCTGAGCCCGACCGGATTGACCGCCGGGCCCGCGGGCGGCGAAGATGCCCATCCGGCGCTGCTGGGGGCGCAGGAGGAACGGGATCTGCCGCAGCGGCGGGTCGCCTTCGGGGTCGGGCGGGCGGTGCAGCCAGGCGAGCAGCCAAGGTAATCGAAGCCGCCGAGGCCGTCCAGGCCGTCCCGGTACGGCTCGGCAATCTCAATGGCGCCTCGCTCGGTGCGGTTGAGCCCCGCCTGGATCGGCGTGGTCTCCAGGTCGTGATGGCTGGTGCGGACGACGCCGATCACCGGCAGGCGGACTCTCAGTTCCATGGCGTCATGCTGTCACCCAGGGCTCAGAGGAGGGTTGCCACGGCCGTCGCAGTTGCCCGTTATGGTGCGGATGAGTCCGCCTTGCCCTGCACGCTCAGCGCGTCGAGGAAGCGAAGAGTGCCTGACATGGTCTCGTATCGCCACAGGACCAGGGTGCGGTCGAAGCCCGTCGCCGTGTCCAGGCGGTCCTGCAGGGCGCGGGCAACGGGGACCAGCTGGTCACGCTGCGCATCGAGCAGCGGCCGCGGATCGCCGTCCTGGCGCGCGAGCAGGGCGAGCTTCACCAGCAGCTCGGATCGCACGTCCCGGTTGTGGTCAGCGGGCCGGCTGAGCCAGGCCGCCGCCGCGTCGCGGCCTGCACGCGTCGCGTCGACGAGCGAGCGAACCGGCCCGTGGCTTGATGGCTGCAGCTCAGTAGTCTCTACCAAGCCGATGTGCTCGAGTCGCTGCAGCGCCCGGTACACGACCGGCTTGGGAACCCGCCAGACCCGGCCCATCTCACCCTGGGCACCCAGCAGCGCCGCGAGCGCGAAACCGTGCGTCGTCTGCTCGCAGATCAGGCACAGCACCAGCCATTCGGCGAGTGACAGCGACATTTCTGCTTCTGCGGACATGCGCCAAGGTTATTACCGCATGCCTGGCTATTTGCCGATCATGACCTCGGTTGCCTTGATCACGACGGTCACCTTGTCGCCCTCCCGCAGGTTCAGGTGCTCACGGGAGGAATCGGTGATGACGGCGGCGATCGTGCCCGCATCGACGTTCACGATGATCTCGGCCATGACGGCGCCGGTCTTGATCGACTGCACGGTGCCGGCGAGCTGATTGCGTGCACTGATCTCCACGATTCCTTCTTTCTGTGATCGCTAGCGCCAGCTAGCGGACTCCGGTCTGTAGTCTGCTCGCCCCGCTGCGGGATATGCAGCCAAGCGGCTGATGACAGGAACTGGCCTCCTCGGTAGTCTCAGTGTGACTAGCCAATCGGCTGGAGGCCGCCGATGTCTGCTGAGATGATCAGCCCAGCCCAAGGGCGCCGGAGCCGCCAGGCTGCGCCGCGCTGGCCCGGCACGGGGCTGCGTCCCGTCGCCGGAGTCCTAGCGGACGGAACGGCATACTATGCGCCCGTCGGTGACGTAGTCGTCGAGGGCTCGCTGGTGACCTGCCATCTATGCGGCAGGTCGTTCCGTTCCGTGGGGCCCATCTGGCCGCGCACGGCTGGTCGAAGCAGCAGTATTGCGAGGTGTTCGGCCTGGAACGCAGCCAGTCGCTGGAGGGGCCAGAGACTCGCAAGCTCCGCGCCGCCGCCTTCACGGCCCGACTGATGTTCGAGCCGGCCGTCCGCCAGGGCAGCGCCGCGGGCCGCCAGCGGGCCCGCGCCGGAGACCTCGCCCTGGACGCGGCGGCTGCTGCTCGAGGGCGCCCGTTCCCCCAACAGCGACGGAGCAAAGCCGCACGCGCGCGGGCGGCACGCCCGCCGGCGCGACTGGCGGAGGCCAGCCGGGAGCGTGCCGATCGCAGCCTCATGGCCACGGCGGACGACCTAGCACGGCAGCGCGGCTATGCCGACATCCGGGCACTCGTCCTCGCCCGGACCCGGGAGGGTGCCAGCATGGCGGCGATCAGCCGTGAGGCGGGGCTGCACAAGGATTGGCTGTCCCGCCACCTCAGCCGGATCGACCCGGCCGCGGCTGAGACCGCCCGGCGGCTCTCCGCGGAGCGGCCAGACGTTCGCTGGCGTCCGGTTTTGGAGCGGCTCGGCTATCCGGACGTGGCCACCTTTCTGCGGGACCGGCACCTCGCAAAGCATCAGACTGTCAATGCCATCGCGACCGAGATCGGCATGTCCACCAGGCCGTGACAGCAGCACTACGCCGGCACGGCATCACCTCAGTCGCGCACGCCGCCAAGCGCCACGAAACCCTGAAGCGGGGCGCTGAGGTCGCCACCCGTCTGGGCTACGCCGACGTGGCCGCCTACATTTGCGACCGCAGATCGGCAGGCTGGAGCTGGCAGTCAATCGCGGCCGAGTCCGGCCAGCCGGAATCATGGCTGCGCCGGCGCGCGGCCGGGGCATCGCGCCGCTCCGGCTGATGCCGGGAGGGCGGATGGCACGGTTCCTTATCACCTACTACGCCGGCGCCATGGCCTTTGACGCGGCCTCCATCGCGGATGCGCGACGGGCGTTCGTGCACTGGGCTGAACTGGCCGGTCCGGCGCTCGCCGATGTCGGCACGCCAGTCCGGAAATCAGTAACGATAGACGCCGACGGCGTCCGCAACCAACCGCCCGGAGAGGCGCTCATGGGCTGGTCCGTCCTCGAGGCAGCCGACCGTGACGCGGCCGTCCGGCTCGTGCGAGACCATCCGTTCCTCAGCCTTGGCGGCATACTGCAGGTCAGCGACCCCGTCTGAGCCCGCCAACCTTTTTCAGCTTCCGCACTTGCCGTCGATGGCTGAGAAACAATGAGCGATATGAGCGATCTGATCACGAAGCTAGTGCCGATCCTGCATGTGAAGGACCCGGACGCCGAGCGGCGTTTCTACGAGCGGCTGGGCCTGCGCACTACCTATGAGGGTCCGGAGTACCCGGGCTTCATCGCCGTCGGCAATGATCACGTCGAGTTCGGGCTGAGCCGACAACCTGACGCTGAGCCGGACGTACCTGGAATAACCTGGCAACTTGGCGTCAGCGATGCTGACGCCGCGATCGCGATATGCGAGCAATCAGGGCTCAGCTTCGCGGTCGAGGTGGAACGGCCGCGCGAGGACTGGACTTACCGCGTCATCAATGTCCAGTCCCCTAACGGAATGCGGGTAGTGCTCGAAGAGCAGTCCGCGTCAGCCTGAATGGCAGCCGGTGCAGAGTCGGAAGTAACTGAGGGGCGTCCGCTATGACGGTGGCCTACTGGATCGTCGGCGCGCTGCTGGCGTTGCTCTATCTGTACTCGGGTGGGCTCAAGGTGCTGCGATCCCCGGATCAGCTGCGGCCGATGATGGGCTGGATCGACGCTGTGCCGCTGAGGCTCGTGCGAACCATCGGGGTGCTGGAGGTGCTCGGGGCGCTCGGGCTGATCCTGCCCGCGCTGACCGGCATCGCTCCGGCCCTGGCATTTGCGGCAGCTATCGGGCTCGTACTGATTCAGGTCGGCGGGATCACTCTTCATCTCAGCCGGGGCGAGGCAAAAATGATCGGGCTGAACGTCGTCCTCCTGGTCCTCGCGGGCGCCGAGATCTGGCTTGCGACCGTCTGGCTGTAGAGCATCCAGCAACTGCGCGTGCTTCAGCGTGCGCGCGTGAGTAGGAGCCCGGCTGGCTGATCGCCCGGCGATAGCTGGCCGCGCAGCCAGGTTCGCCGCACCACCCCGGCCAGAGTCTGGCCGGCGTATGGCGTGACCGGATGCCGATGGAACAGTCGGCCCGGATCCACACGGAAAGTCTCGTCCGGGCTGAATGCCACCAGGTCACCATCCCGGCCGGGGGCGATGGTGCCCTTTGCAGGCAGTCCGGCAACTTGTGCCGGCCGGGAAGCCATCCAGCGGGCGATGTCAGCCAGACCGAACCCGCGCGCCCGCGCCTGCGTCCACACTGCCGGCAGCGAGAGCTGCAATGAGGCAATGCCGCCCCAGGCCGCGGCGAAGTCGCCATCCCCGGCGTGCTTCAGCTCGGGCGGGCAGGGCGAGTGATCAGAAGCCACGCAGTCGATGATGCCGGCGCGCAGCGCCTGCCAGAGCAGTTCCCGGTTCGTGCCTTCCCTGATAGGCGGGCAGCACTTGTACTCGGTGGCGCCGGCCGGAACCTGCTCTGCGGCGAGCGCAAGATAATGCGGACAGGTTTCTACGGTGACCAGGATGCCGTCCCGGCGTGCGGCTGCCAGCAGGGGGAGCGCGGCAGCGCTGGACAGGTGCAGGATGTGCACTCTCGCGCCGGTGTCGCCGGCATGCTCGAGAACACGGGCGATAGCCATGGTCTCAGCAGCCTGCGGCCGGGACTGAAGGAAGGAAGAGTAGTCCGGCCCGCCCGGCTGCAATGCCCGCGCGATTATCCCGGCGTCCTCGGCATGCACAAGCAGCAGGCTGCCGAGCCGTGCGGTCTGCTCCGCGGCCCGCCGGAGCCCCGCGTCGTCTAGGGGCGGGAACTCCGGCACGCCCGAGTCGATCGTGAAGCACTTAAAACCGAAAACGCCAGACTTATGCAGCCCTGGGCGGGCCCGCTCGTTCCCGGGGACCGCGCCGCCCCAGAAGCCCACATCCACATGGCACTGCCCCTGCGCGGCCGCCTGCTTAGCCAGCAGCGCCTCGGCGCCGGTTGTTGGCGGGAGTGAGTTCAGCGGCATGTCGATGATCGTCGTGATGCCGCCAGCTGCCGCGGCCCTGGTGGCGGTGGCGAAGCCCTCCCAGCTCGTCCGTCCCGGCTCGTTGACGTGCACGTGGATGTCCACCAGGCCAGGCAGCAATACTTCGTCATCGGCGAGGTCTGTGACCGCGGCCTGCCCGCCCAGCTGTCCCGGCTCGGACTCGTACGGCCCGACGTCGGTGATCAGGCCGCCAGACACGGTGACCGTCGCCGGGCGCACGCCATCCTCGGTCACCACTCTCTTCGCCCGGATTACCAGTTCAGGCACGCGCATAAGTGCCCGCCACCCGTAGCGCATCGAGGTCTGGCCGGTCCAGGCCGCAACGATCGGTCACCTCACCCAGGCTGACCGCGCCGCAGTCCACACCGCGGAGCACATAGTCGGCCAGCGCCCTGGCTGTGGCCGGCTCATCGAGCACGCTGCTGCCCGCCTGAGCGGCACGCCCTGGCCTCCCGGAGTCCGGCCCCGCGTATGCCCGGAGCCGGGCGCAGGCAGCCGGCATATCGCCGCGGAAGAACCCGTAGGTCGCTGCGTACCGGCTTGCCAGCTGGGCCGGATGAAGGTCCCAGCCTTGGTAGAAACCGCGCTCGAGGGAGCGGCGGACTAGCCGGGAGTGCAGCTGCCAGCCAGCTACGACCTCGTCGTGGCTGCCTTTGGGCAGCACGTTCACCGAACCATCCGACAAGCGCACGCCGGTGCCGGCCGCTGCAGCCTGCAAGACGGCCCGCGCGTAATCTGCCGCCGGATGATCGAGGCTCTGGCAGTGCGCGGCGACGCCGACCGCCGCGCAGTAGTCATAGATTCCGAAGTGGAGAGCGGTAAGGCGGCCGGCGCCTGCGTGTACGCAGCGAGCCACGGCGGCAGCTCCGTCCGCCGCGAGGATCAGCTGCGGCGTCTCTACCTGCACCTCGAACCTGAGACGGCCATGGGCCAGCCCGTGCGACTGTTCCAGCCGGGTGCACAACAGCATCGCTGCCCGCACCTGGTCGGCCGAGGTGATCTTCGGAAGCGTCAAAACGAACTGGTCCGGAAGCGACCCGCTGGCCGCTAGCGCGCCGATGAAAACATCCAGGGTGCGGATGGCGCGCCGCCGGGTTGACCGCTCCAGGCTCTTGCAGCGCACACCGACGAACGGTGGCGCCAGGCCGGCAGCTACCGAGTCTGCGAGCGCGATCGCGGCCAGCTGGGCATCGGCATCCTCCGCAGCGTCACCGGGGTGGCCATAGCCGTCCTCGAAGTCGAGGCGCAGATCCTCCACCGGCTCTGTGGCCAGCTTCGCCAGCACCCGATCGCGGACGTCCGCGGCCAGCTGGCGCGGGAGCCCCATCGCAACGGCAAAGGTACCCAAATCGGGAGCGTGCCGGCTTAGCGCTGCCGACGCCTCATCGCCCCACTGGCTCGCCAGTCCCGGAGCGAACGAATGTGCCGGCACGTATGCGGTCTGCACCGGTTGCCGCCCCGGCCGATCACCGGGATACCGCTGCGTGAGCGCACCGTCGGCCGACTCGAGCATCTGGTCGAGTTCAGCTCCGGCCGAGTCCGCGAGAACACCCGGCTGCCGGCCGGGGACCGCAGCCGACCCGGCCGGCCCGCCAGGCACAGTGCTGGCCATACGCTCCGTTCCACGTTCGACGATCCAAGTCCGCCGGCGGACACCGCTGCCCCAGCTGTGCCAAAAGCTGCCCAGGCCTGCGGATTGCTAGTGTAATCGCCGGAGCATCGCCGGCACGGAAGCTGCCCTGGAGCCAGGGTTCGCACCGGCCGGCCGTGCGACGGCCGGCTTGCTCGCAGCAAGCGGGCCCCGGCGCGTGGTTCTGGGGCCGTCGCCAGCAGACCTTGAGGGGGCTGAGCTCATGGGCGTGATCCTGGCCCACAATCAGTACGGGAAGGCTGAGACGCGGGTAGTGCGGATCTACCGCGACGCCGATCCGCATGAACTTGTCGACTACAACGTGAGCGTGGCTCTCAGCGGTGACTTCACTGCTGTTCACCTCATGGGCGACAACACAAGCTGCCTGACAACCGACGCAATGAAGAACACCATCTACGCCTTCGCGAGGGAACACGGCGAGGCCGCCCGCCAGCCGGAATCGTTCGCGCTGGCACTGGGCCGGCACTTCGTCCGCGACGTGCCGGCCGTGCAGCGAGCCCGGGTGACCGTGCAGATGTACCCGTGGTCACGGCTGGTCAGCGACCATGCTCTGTATCCGCACGCATTCCAGCGGGACGGCTCGCACGTACGCACAGCGGTCGTCACCTGCGAAGCAGAGCGCGACTGGGTGGTGTCCGGTGTCCGCGACCTGATCGTGCTGAAGACCACTGACTCGGAGTTTCACGATTTCTATACCGATCGGTACACGACCCTGGCTGCCACCACCGACCGGGTGCTGGCGACGTCGGTCACCGCGCAGTGGTGGCATGCCGCACCCGTCGCGGATTGGGCGGCCTCGTTCGGCGCCGCGCTCGGCGCCGTGACGGATACGTTCGCCCGCCACCACAGCCTCAGCTTGCAGCAGACGCTGTTCGAGATGGGAACGCGACTCATCGAGGTCCAGCCCGGCATCGGCGAAGTCCGGCTCTCGCTGCCGAACAAACATCATCTCGTCGTTGACCTCAGCGCATTCGGGCTTGAAAACCCGAACGAGGTGTTTCATGCGGACGACCGGCCCTACGGGCTCATTGAAGGCACTGTGCGCCGAGACGATGCCCCTGATCCCGGCCCGGCCTTCGATCCGGGTCTGGGCTGGTAGCCGGGTGACGAGGCAATGACAGACATCCGCGCTCCGGGCGCACCAGCCGTGTTCGGCGCGATGCCCGATCTGGCCGCGCGAAAGATGGGCGGCAGTGTCATCTGCGCCTCTGATGAGTTCTTCGCCGGGCCGGAGAACCTCATCAAGGCCGAGCCGCCGGGTTTCGTGGCCGGGACATTCGGGTCCAGGGGTCAGGTGTATGACGGCTGGGAGACCCGGCGACGGCGCTCGGCCGGCCATGACTGGGCGATCATCCGGCTCGGCCTGCCGGGCGTCGTGTCGGGGGTTGTCGTCGATACCGCCTTCTTCGCTGGCAACTACCCGGCCGAGATTTCGATAGAGGGATGCGGAGCCGAGGGGTACCCAGGGCGCGATGAGCTGGCCGCGGCCGTCTGGACCCTGCTGGTCCCGCGGACGTCGGTGGCCGGCGACAGGCGCAACGAGTTCCCGGTGAGCAGCAGCTGCCGGGTGACCCATGTCCGGCTTTCCATATATCCGGACGGCGGCGTGGCGCGCCTGCGGGTGCACGGCACGGTCGTTCCTGACCCGCGGTTGCTGCCCGGGCTGGTGGACGTGGCCGCACTCGCGAACGGCGCCCTGGTTACCGGCTGTAGCAACATGTTCTATTCCTCGCCCGCCAACCTGATCTCGCCCGGAGGGCCGCGCAATATGGGCGACGGCTGGGAAACGGCCCGCCGCCGGACCGACGGCAATGACTGGGTGCAGATCCAGCTCGCGGCCGCGGGCGCGATCCGGCTCGCCGAGCTCGATACGACGCATTTCATTGGCAACGCGCCCGGCTGGGCCGCGCTCGCCGGCCGCTGCGCTAGTGACCCGGAGCCGGATTCTCCGGCAGACTGGGCTCAACTGCTGCCGCGTACCCGGCTGCAGCCCGATACGCTGCACCGATTCCGCACCCCGGGCGGCCGTGAAGTTGACTGTGCGCGGCTGGACGTCTTCCCCGACGGCGGCGTGGCCAGGCTGCGCCTGCATGCGGTGCTGACTCAGGCGGCCAGGGACCGGCTGGCGCTGCAGTGGTTCAACCTGTTGCCCGAAGCGCAGGCGGCCGAGGTTCTGGCCGCAGCCGGGTGTGCCGGGCCTGTGGCAAATGCGGCGCTGGCGGCGCGACCGGTGAGCTCGGCCGCGGAACTGCCTGCCGTCGTCCGGGAGCAGTTGCCCGGCTAGATATCCGCAGTCCGCATCTTCGGGGCTGCGGGCACAATGGAAGCGTTATGGAATTCGAGCAGCCGACCAGCTGGGCTGAGGCACTACAGGTCAAGGCCGCCCATCCGCAGGCCGTGCCCATCCAGGGCGGAACAGATGTGATGGTCGAGCTGAACTTCGACCGGCGCCGGCCGCAATTCCTGCTGGACCTGGGGAGGGTCGCTGAACTCGCCCAGTACGCCGAGGAGAACGGCAGCATCCGGCTTGGCGCTGCGGTCACCTATACCCGCATACTGACCGAGCTGCATGCCAGGCTGCCTGGCCTGGCGATGGCCTCTCGCACGGTCGGGTCGCCGCAGATCCGCAACCGGGGGACAGTCGGCGGGAACCTCGGCGCCGCCTCGCCCGCCGGGGACTCACATCCGCCACTGCTGGCCGCAGATGCAGTCATCGAGGTCGAATCGGTCCGCGGCTCTCGCCACATCCCGGCGCCGGATTTCTATACCGGCGTAAAGCGGAACGCGCTGCGGCCCGACGAGCTCATCAAGGCGGTGCTGATCCGGCCGGCGACCGGTCCGCAGCAGTTCTCCAAGATCGGTACGCGGAACGCCATGGTCATTGCCGTCGCGGCTTTCGCACTCGCGCTGCATCCTGACCGCCAGACGGTAGGCACCGGCATCGGGTCCGCGGCGCCAACACCACGCCGAGCGCGCGCGGCAGAACTGTTCCTAGCTGGCGCGCTGGCCGCCGACGGGTTGTGGGAGTCCCGGGCCGCGCTGCCGGAAGCTGTGGTGGCGCATTTCGCCGACCTCGTGGCCGACGCCGCGGCGCCGATTGACGATGTCCGCGGCACCGCCTCCTATCGCGTGCATGCGCTGTCGGTCATGGCCAGGCGCGGCCTGATATGGGCCTGGACCGACTACCAGAGGATGTGAGCGGGATGCGTGTCACCTGCACAGTCAACGGGGACCGGTACCAGGCAGACGATGTATGGGAGGGCGAGAACCTGCTCTATCTGCTGCGTGAGCGGCTGGGGCTCCCCGGCTCCAAGAATGCCTGCGAGCAAGGCGAATGCGGCTCGTGCACCGTGTACTTGGACGGCGTTGTCGTCTGCGCGTGCCTGGTCGGGGCCGGCCAAGTCGAGGGGTGCGACGTCCGCACGGTTGAGGGGCTCGCCGGCGCGCAGACATTGACCCCGCTCCAGCTTGCCTTTCTCGAGGCGGGCGCGGTGCAATGCGGGTTCTGCACGCCGGGCCTGCTGGTGGCCGCCCACGACCTGCTCGAGCGGCGCGCCGCGCCGAGCGACGCCGAGATCCGCGAGGCGCTGGCGGGCAACCTGTGCCGCTGTACGGGCTACGAGAAGATCCTGGACGCTGTCCGGCTGGCGGCGGCCCAGCGACAGGCTGCGGGCAAGTCCCCGGCCGGCGGCCAGCCTTGACCGAAACGACGATCCTCGACGGCTGCGCGGTTGTCACGATGGACGCCGAGCGCAGCGAGTACCAGTCGGGTCACGTCATCGTGACTGGTCCCAGGATCACGGCGGTCGGCGCTGGAGCGGCTCCGGCCGCCGGGCCAGGCGACCGATACGTCGACGCCAGCGGATGCCTCGCCACGCCCGGCCTGGTGAATACCCATCACCACCTTTACCAGTGGCTGACGCGTGGCCTGGCAGTGGATTCGGGCCTGTTCGGCTGGCTCACCGAGCTGTATCCGGTCTGGGAGCACATCGACGCTGAGGTCGTCGCCGCGGCGGCCCGGGCGGGACTCGCATGGCTGGCGATGACGGGCTGCAGCATGACCACCGATCACCACTACGTGTTCCCCCATGACGGCGGTGACGTGCTGGCGGCGACCATTGACGCGGCCCGCCAGGTCGGCCTCCGCTTCCAGCCGACCCGAGGGTCGATGGATCTGGGCAAGCGCCATGGCGGCCTGCCGCCAGACACCATCGTCGAGACGGTCGACGAGATCCTGACCGCCACTCAGGCTGCGATCGATGCCCACCATGACCCGAAGCCAGGCTCAATGCTGCGGATCGCTGTCGCGCCCTGCTCGCCGTTCTCGGCCACGGCGGAATTGCTCACGAAGTCGGCGGATCTGGCCAGGGGTAACGCGGTCCGGTTGCACACGCACCTGGCCGAAACGCTGGATGAGGACGAATACTGCCGGGATCGTTTCGGCCGCTCGCCGGTGCAGTATCTAGACGACCTTGGCTGGCTTGGCGCGGACGTCTGGCTGGCACACACCGTTCACCTCGATGACGCCGCGGTAACGCTGCTGGCCAGCACCGGCACCGGTGTAGCGCACTGCCCGTCATCGAACGCAAGGCTCGGCTCCGGCATCGCCCGCGTGCGGGACCTCCGTCAGGGCGGCGTGCCGGTTGGCCTCGGTGTTGACGGCACAGCCTCAAATGAGGCGAGCTCGCTACTGGAGGAGGCCAGGCATGCGGTCCTGTTCGCCAGGGCCCGCTCCGGCCCGGCGGCGATGACTACCAGGGACGCGCTGGAGATGGCCACAATGGGCGGCGCCCGGGTGCTCGGCCGGGAGGGCGACATCGGCTCGCTCGAATCGGGCAAGCTCGCCGACATAGCGCTGTGGCGTCTGGACGGCATGCCGCATGCCGGAATCGCGGATCCGGTGGCTGCCCTGCTGCTCGGCCCGCCACCGCCGCTGGACCTGCTACTCGTGCACGGACGGCCGGTGGTGGAGCGCGGCCAAGTGCTGACGATCGACGCACAGCACGCGGCCGCCGAAGCGGCGGCCGCCAGCCGCAAACTGCTCGCCCGGGCCGGTCGTGGATGAGAAAGGGGACCGCGATGACGACACCGGCCGCACCGACCGGAACGCCACGGGTGCTCGCGCCCGAGACCGCAGGGGTAGGCGCCAGCCCCATCCGACCAGATGGCGCGGCGAAGGTCAGGGGCGAGTTCACTTTCGCCAGCGATGAGTGGATGGACGGCATGATCTGGGGTGTTACGCTACGCAGCCCGCACCCGTACGCCCGGATCGCGTCCATCGATCTCAGTGAGGCGCTGGGTACCGCAGGCGTGCACGCGGTCCTCACCCACGAGGATGTACCGGGCAGCAAGCATTACGGCCTGGAAATCGCCGACCAGCCGGTGCTCGCGATGGATGTCGTGCGCTTCCACGGCGAGCCGGTCGCCCTGGTGGCCGCTGAGCATCCGGAGATTGCCCGCCGCGCCGCGGCCAGGATCCGGGTCAGTTACGAGGAGTACCAGCCGATCACGGACGCGCGCCTCGCCCTCGGCCATCCCCGGTGGAACATGGTGCATGATGCGCCCGGCGCGGAAAGCGGCCTCAGCAGGGTCGCCGCAGCGCTGCATCCGCAGGGCAACCTGGTCCGGCACGTGAAAGTCCGCAAGGGCGATCCAGCGCCGCACGCCGACGTTGTCGTGGTCGGCGAATACGAGGTCGGGATGCAGGACCAGGCATTTCTCGGGCCCGAGTCCGGACTTGCGGTGCCGGCCGAGGATGGCGGCGTAGAGCTCCGCGTGGCCACCCAATGGCTGCACGTCGACCAGAAGCAGATCTGCGCGGCGCTCGGGCTGCCGCCGGATAAGGTGCGGCTCACGCTGTCCGGTGTCGGCGGCGCGTTCGGAGGCCGCGAGGATCTTTCCATGCACGTGCACGCCTGCTTGCTCGCGCTGCATACGGGCAAGCCGGTGAAGATGCTTTACAGCCGCGAGGAATCGTTCTTCGGGCACGTGCACCGCCACCCCGCCGTCATGCGCTACGAGCACGGTGCCAGCCGCGACGGCATGCTGGTGTACGTCAAGGCAGAGATCTTCCTTGACGGCGGTGCGTACGCCTCGAGCACGCCCGCCGTGGTTGGCAACGCTGGCACTATGGGCGTCGGCCCGTACGTGGTGCCGAACGTGCACCTCGACGCGTACGGCGCCTATACCAACAACCCGCCGTGCGGGGCGATGCGCGGCTTCGGCTCGGTCCAGGCTGCCTTCGCCTATGAGGCACAGATGGATAAGCTGGCCGCTGAGCTCGGGATCGACCCGGTTGAACTCCGCTGCCGCAACGCGATGCACCAGGGCTCCGAGGCGCCCACAGGGCAGATCGTAGACAGCCCGGCACCAGTCCGGGAGCTGCTGCGGCGGGTCGAGGCCATGCCCCTGCCGCCGCCCACTCCAGCTGGCGGCTTGGCGGACCTGCGCGACCTGCCTGGCGGTGTCGCGAACACCACGCATGGCGAAGGCGTCGTGCGCGGCGTCGGATACGCGGCGGCCTACAAGAACGTCGGCTTCTCTGAGGGCTTCGACGACTACTCGACCGCCCGGGTGCGGCTTGAGGTCGTGAGTGGCGAGCCGGTGGTGACGGTGCACACAGCTGCGGCCGAAGTAGGGCAGGGCCTGGTCACCGTGGAACAGCAGATCGCTCGCACCGAGCTGGGCGTCCAGCGCGTGATCGTGGCCGGCAAGGACACCCGCATTGGCAGTGCGGGGTCGTCATCCGCCTCCCGGCAGACGTATGTGACCGGCGGCGCGATCAAGGCAGCCTGCGAGCTGGTCCGGGCGCGTGCCTTCGCTGTCATTGCGGCTCGGACTGGTGTGCGGGCCGATGACCTGAGGCTGGCTGGCGGACAGGTGATCAGTGCGCTGGCGGGGCCACTCGGCGGCCTGGCCGGCGTGCTCGGCGACGAGGTGATCGAGGAGACGGTCGAGTGGCGGCACCGGCCGACTCAGCCAGTCGACCCTGAGACCGGGCAGGGCTTTGCGCACGTGCAGTATGCCTTTGCGGCGCACCGCGCCGTCGTCGACGTGGATACCGAGCTAGGCCTGGTCAAGGTGGTCGCTTTGGACTGCGCCCAGGACGTCGGCAAGGCAATGAACCCGCAGGCTGTGCTCGGGCAGATCCATGGCGGGTCAGCCCAGGGCCTAGGGCTGGCCGTGATGGAGGAAATCCAGACCAGGAATGGCCAGATCAAGAATCCGTCGTTCACCGACTACCTGATCCCGACCATTCTGGATGTGCCACCGATGCGGGTTGACGTGCTCGAGTACGCGGACCCGCACGCGCCTTACGGTCTCCGCGGTGTCGGCGAGCCGCCTACTATCTCCTCCGGCCCGGCGATCGTCGCCGCCATCAGGCAAGCGACGGGGCTCGCGCTCCGGCGGGTGCCGGTCCGGCCCGAGCACATCACCGGCACCTGACCGGTCCGTTATTGCGCCGGGTGCGCTGTTCCGCCGAGTGCGGCACTCAGCTGCCACGGTAGGTCGAGTAACCAAACGGGCTCAGCAGTAGCGGGAGGTGATAGTGCGCGGCCGGGTCAGTCACCGTGAAGGTGATGGCGACTTCGGGATACAGCGGCGGGCCAGCCGAGTTTGCGCCGGCGGGCTCAGCGGCCGCATGCCCGGCGAAATACGCCTCCGTGTCGAACACTAGGCGGTAGCGGCCTGGCTCCAGCTCGTTAGGCACGAGCTCGGATACCCGCCCGTCGGCGTCGGTGACGGTGCGGCCGACCTCAGTCGTGTCCGAGCCAACCAGGCTGTCGAGCCGCACCGGCAGGCCGGCCGCTGGCCTGCCGCGCGCGGTGTCGAGCACGTGCGTGCTGACGGCATTCACCCGGCGCCTCCCAGCAGATCGCGCTAGCCGGATCCGGTTGATCTTCTGCAGCTCGGACCGCACTACCAGCCACTCCGTCCCTGCGTCGTTGCCCAAGCGCTCGCGCACTATGTCAGCAAGCTCCCCGGCGGTCCGGCCTGCCGCGCAGACCAGGTAAATGTGATCAAACCGCCGCTCGTATTCCTGGTTGAGCTCGGCGAGAGAGCGCATGGTGGCCGCGTCGGCCGCCCGCACCCCGGACTGCTCCCGGTGTGACCATGCGGTAGCGCGCGCGGACGCGCCGGCCGGCGCGTGTCGGTCTGCTCGCTCGGGACTCCGCTCGCCGATCCTTGGGTGGCCCGAAAGCGCCTGCTTCAGGTCGGTCAGGCTCAACTTGGCTACTGCCTCGTCGGACACGAGGATGCCGGCATTGGCGGAGGAGTATGGCCGCCCGGCTGCGACTCGTGCGGCCCACGTCGTCGATGCGCAGCAAGACAGCAGCTCATCGAAGGCAATGTCCGGCGGCAGATCGTTGAAGCGCGATATTGAATCGGGGCCAGCGGTGCTGCCCTCAGCACCAGATCCGCCAGTCATGGCAGTAGCTTGGCGCGCGCGGCGCAATGGCGGCAACCCGTTCCGCGCCAGCCCCCTCCTGGGTATGCTGGCGCGGCACGGGCGTAGCGCGATGATCTAGCCGATCAGGGGCGCGCCTCGTAGACGATGTTGAACGGTGTCTCCGCGACTCGACGGAACCGCGTGAACCCGCCCGCGCCGATGACGTCCCTGATCCTCGCCTCACCGGCCTGGGCGCCGAGCGCGAGCCCCACGTCCTGCGAGAGCGACGCCGGGGTACACAGCAGCGTGGAGAACGAGTAGTAGGCACGTCCCACCGGGTTCAGGTTCTCTTCGACCCGGTCGCCGGCGTACGGCTCGACGATCATCCACGTGCCGTCGGGCTTGAGCGTCCCGCGGACGTGCCGTGCGGCCCCGACCGGGTCGCCCATGTCGTGCAGGCAGTCGAACATGGTCACGAGGTCGTAGCCGGTGCCGCCGTAGCCCGCCGCGGAAGAGGTGTCAAAGCTGACCCGCTCGGCCACGCCCGCCTCCTGCGCGCGGTCGCGTGCCGTCTCGATCGAGCCGTCGTGGTAGTCCGAGCCGACGAAGCTCGAGTTCGGGAACGCCTGGGCCATCAGGATCGTCGACGCGCCGTGACCGCAGCCGACGTCAGCGACGAGCGCCCCCCGCTCGAGCTTGGCCGCGACTCCGTCGAGCGCGGGCAGCCACTCGGCGATCAAGTGCGCGTTGTAGCCGGGCCGGAAGAAACGCTCGCAGCCCTCATGGACGTCATGCACATGCTCATGCCAGCCGAATCCAGCGCCGCTTCGGGCCGTCTCGACGATCTTGGGAGAGTCGATCACCGAGCCCAGCGCGATTTGAAAGAACCCGGGCAGGTACGCGGGGCTGCTCGGATCGGTCAGTGCTACAGCCTGCTCGGGCGGCAGCGTGTAACGGCCACTCTCGGAGTCGTACTCGACGTAGCCCCCCGCTGCCTGGGCGTTCAGCCACTCGCGGACGTAACGCTCGGCAGTGTTGGTGCGCTCGGCCAGCTCGGCTGGCGACAGCGGGCCAGCGCCGGCGAGCGCGCGGTAGAGGCCGAGTCTGTCGCCCATCACGACCAGGGCGGTGTTCAGGGTGGCGCCGACTTCGCCTACTGCCCGGAATACGAACTGCATCAGCTTGTCGCCGTCGACCTGCACGGCATCGTCGATGGTGCTCACGATGATGTCCTCCCCTTGGGTAGTTGCGTTGTCGAAGCTACGGTCGTGGCGGTCGTCCTCGCTTCCGGGGGGCCACCTAGTTTCGGCCCGCCTAGGCTGTCTCTGTACAAGGTGCCTAGAATCGCGCCATGTTGATCGGCCGTGACCATGAGCAACGGGAGGTCGAGCAAGCCCTTGCGCGGGCGCGGTCGGCCACCAGTGCGACGCTTGCACTGGTGGGAGAGCCAGGAATCGGCAAAACGGCGCTACTCGACTACGCCGCTGACCACGCGGCCGGGATGCAGCTGCTGCGTGCGCGCGGCATCGAGTCGGAGGCGCACATCCCGTTCGGATCGCTGCTCGAGCTGATCCGCCCGGCTCTGATGATGCTGGACAAGATCCCGGTGCCCCAGGCAGCCGCGCTGGAAGCCGCGCTCGCACTGCGGCCCGGGGCTGGATACGACCGGTTCGCGGTTGGCGCGGCGACACTCAGCTTGCTCGCCGCCTACGCCGAGCAAGCACCAGTGGCGGTGCTGGTGGATGACGCCCAGTGGCTCGATGGGTCGAGCGCGCAGGCGCTGCTGTTCGCCTTCCGCCGGCTGGTGGCCGACCCGATCGCTGTCTTCGTCGCCGTCCGTGCAGGCGAGCCGTCGCTGCTGGACAGCGCCGACCTCCTGGTGCTGCGGATAGGCGGCCTGAGCAGCGACGAAGCGGCCGTGCTGGTCCCAGGGCTGGCACCGGAGGCAGCCAGCTGGCTGCATGGGGCGACGGCCGGCAACCCGCTCGCGCTGCTTGAACTCGCAGCGGACGCACCCGACATGGCGCTCGCTCCCGACGGCGCTCCGGTCCTGGTCTCGGCCAGGATCTCGCGTGCCTTCCTGCTGCGCGCCGGCCTGCTCGACCAGGCCACCCGGCGGGCCCTGGTGCTGTCCGCGACCAGCGAAGCGGGCGACCTGCCGACGCTCCAGCGGGCCGCGGCCCGGCTCGGGATCGACCTCTCGGCGCTCGCTGCCGCCGAGAGCGCAGGGCTGGTCGCGCTGCACCCGGGGAAGGTCGTATTCCGGCATCCGCTAGCCCGCTCGGCGATCTACGCCAACGCGTCCGGCAACGAGCGTCGTGAGGCGCACCGGGCGCTGGCCGCGGCGCTGCCGGACCGAGACATCGACCGCCGGGCCTGGCATCTCGCGGCGGCGGCGATCGGGACGGACGAAACCGCGTCCGCGGCTCTTGAGCAGGCAGGCACTCGCAGCCGCGACCGCAGCGCGTACGCGACTGCGACCGCGGCGTTCGACCGGGCAGCGCGTCTCAGCGTCGACGGTGAGCGGCGCGCGCGGCTGCTGCGGGAGGCGGCCGAGGCTGGATGGCTCGCTGGCTTCACCGAGCGCGCCACCGGCTTGCTCGACGAGGCCCGCGAGGCGACTAGCGATCCGGTGACTCTAGTCGAGATCGCTGAGCTTGCCGGCCACATCGCGACACGCTGCGGGCCGGTGATGCGCGGCCACGCAATCCTGACCACGGCAGCCAGCACAGCCGATCCCGAGCGTGCCGTCGCGATGCAGGCCGAGGCCGTCTGGGCCTGTTTCTTGGCTGGCAACTCGGCGGAGATGCTCTCGGTTGCCGAGCGGGCGCAGTCGGCGCTGCCCGCTGATCCTTCGCCACGCGCCCGGTTCCTGGCTGCGATGGCAGTTGGGATGGCCCGCATCATCGGCGGTGACGCGGCCGCCGGTGCGGAAGCCGTGCAAGAGGCGGTCACCCTCGCCGAAAGTTCGGCCGATCTGCTAGAGGACCTGCAGCTGATCCCCTGGCTGACCGTCGGGGCGCTCTTCCTGCGGCAGACCAGCGCCGGGCGCCAGCTGCTGGAACACGCACTGCGGACCACCCGGGCACGTGCTGCGGTCGGAGCACTCCCGTTGGTGCTCAACCTGGTCGCCCGGGACCAGGCAGCTACCGAAGGCTGGGCGGTTGCCGGGGCGACCTATCAGGAAGCTATCGACCTAGCACGTGAAAGCGGGCAGCGGACCGAGCTGACGTGTGGACTGGCAGGGCTCGCTTTGCTGCAGGCGCGCCGGGGGCGGGAAAAAGAATGCCGGGCGTGTGTCGCCGAAGCGCTCAGTCACTGCCGCGAGCTCGGAACGAGCTTGTACGAGATCTGGGCGATGGCGGCACTTGGCGAGCTCGAACTCGGCCTCGGCGACGCGGCCAAGGCCGTCGAGCATTTCGAGCGTCAGCAGCAACTGCTGCGCGAATATGCGATCACCGACGCCGATCTATGGCCGGCCGCCGAGCTCACCGACGCGTACCTGCGGCTCGGCCTGAACGACAAGGCCGAGCAGGAAGCCGCCGAATATGTCGCCTCCGCGAGTGCCAAGAGCCAGCCGTGGCCGCTCGCCCGCGCGCTGCGCTGCCAGGGTCTGGTAGCCACGGACACCGACTTCCCCGGGTACTTCGAGCAGGCCTTGCGCCTGCACGAGCAGACCCCCGACGCGTTCGAAGCCGCTCGCACGCGGCTGGCTTACGGTGAGCGACTCCGGCGAGCACGTGACCGGATCCTCGCCCGCGAGCAGCTCCGCGCTGCCGCGGACACCTTCGAGCGCCTCGATGCCCGCCCGTGGGCCGATCGCGCCCGAGCTGAACTTGCTGCGACGGGTGAGACGCGCCGACGAAATGACCCGAGCACGCTCGGCGAACTGACACCGCAAGAGCTGCAGATTGCACTTCTGCTCACCGCCGGAAAAACGACACGCGAGACCGCGGCCGCGTTGTTCCTGAGCCCGAAGACTGTCGAATACCACCTCCGCCACGTTTACCAGAAACTCGGGATCCACTCCCGCGACGAACTCGCGCAAACGCTCGCCGCACTGACGTTCCAAGGGAACGAGCAGGCCAGCCTGCGCTCAGCCCCCACGTAACAATGGGTGGACTAGTCGATGACGGCGCCGAGGTCGTCGGACCGGCCGGCCGCCAGGCGCGCCCATTGCGCGGTCGGCCGCCCGCGAAGCCGGAACTGGTCGCCATCGGTACGGAACGCCTTAGGCCAGCCGACCGGCGAGTCCTCCCACATCTCCTGGCGCCCGTACACCGTCATGTCGAGCAGCGCATAGCTGGGTGACATCGCCTCCGCGGCGCGGCCGCTGCTCCAGTACGTCTCGAACACCCGGTCGCCGTCGCGCAGATAACACACCTGCATGCCGAACCAGCGGTCGGCCAGCAACTCCGCCGCGCTGTCCTGGGCCGAGTACCACGGGACGTCCCAGCCCATGAAGTCGCGGTAGCGTGCGCTCTCCTCGTACGGCCCCTGGCAGAACGTCGCAAACGTGACGTCCCGGGAGTGCAGGTAGGACAGCTCGCGGACCTGGCCGTTGAAGAACGTGCAGCCCTCGCACTGATCCGCGGCTGGCTGGCTGGTGTGCCACATGTGGAAGTACACGATGAGCTGGCGGCGACCCTCGAACACCTCCAGCAGCGTGACTGGCCCTTGCGCACCGGTCAGCGTGCTGGCCGCGTCGACCTCGACCATCGGCAGCCGCCGACGGGCCGCAGCGATTGCGTCCCCTTCGTGAGTGTGCGCCTTCTCCCGCACCAGCAGCTCGTCGAGCTGCGCCTGCCAGGTCGCGCGGTCGGTGACCGCGGGCACTGGCGCGGTCTTCGCCTCGTTCGTCATGGTCGCCTCCAGTCAAGGATCGTCATCATGACGACGACCGGCACCGCTCGCGATGGACATTGGATGCCCAAAAAAGTGCCCGGTGGCGTCGGAACTCCCCGCTGAGTTGTGGTACCCGCCGTCGGCTGGCCCGCTGTCTTGGGTTAACGCTCGCCGGATTAGCTGGCACCAAGATTTGCGCCGCCGAGCAGGACCGCGAGCCGATGCCATTGGCCTGCGGTTACCTCGGCGACGGGAGCGGCGGGATCGAGGCCAGCGCGAAGCAGCAGCCGCCTGCGGCCGGCAAGCGCGACGTCGGTTCGGGTTGTGGGCGGGCGGTAGGCCGTTTGGAGTATCGAGCGCAGGCAGCGCTGGCCGCGGGCGGAGACGGGTTCGGGACGGGGTCGCACCGACAGCCAGGCGGCGTGTGTAAAGGTACCAACCAAAACACTGCCTGACAGGTCCGGCACCAGCGCGCGGGCAGCCGAGGTGTGGGCCGATGGCGGGTTACAGCTGTGCTGGGGCGACGCGGAGCCCGGCTGCCCGGGCTGCGGCGTGCAGGCGGCGGTCCCAGACGGCGATGACAAGGTCTGGGTCGGAGAGCGCGAGTGCGCTGGCGAGGTGGACGGCATCGGCTCCTCTGAGCGCGTGTTCGCGTCCCAACCGGCCGGCGTGCTGCTCGACGGCGGCGGTGAGTTCGACGGGGCGGGTGCCGGCCCAGTAGTCGTTCCAGGTCAGCTCGGCTGCGTCGCGGTCTTTCGCGGATAGGTCGTGGTTTCGGGCTGCAGCGGCTAGCGCGGCCCGGACTTCGGGGTACGCGAGGCGGCTGGACATTGCGGCGTCGCATCCGTCCCAAAGCTCAGCCGCTAGCTCGCTGCCTGTCTCCTCGGCGAGCAGCTTCACGAAGGCGCTGGCGTCGAAGTAGACCAGGGACATCGGTCAGCGCCGTTGGTCGCTGACGATGTCGGTGAGCGGCCGCCGGGTGCGTGGCCGGGGGCGCTGCGATGCGCGGATGCGGCTGGCCGACTGGGGTCGGCCTATGACTCCTTCTGCAGTCAGCCGCTCGATGGTGGCAGTGGCAGTGACGCCGAGCAGCCGGGCGACCGGAACGCCCCGGTCTGTGATCACGAGCTCGGCGCCTCCTCGTGCGCGTTCCAGCCATTCGCTGAGGTGTGCCCGCAGTTCGGTGATCGCTACATCCACGCAACCAGTGTACGCTGCGGCCGTCATATATCTGTACAGATACGTGGCGCCGATCGACCTGCCGGCTCGGGTTACAGGTGGGAGGTGAGCTCGGTCACGATATCCGCCGCCGACTGTGGCTGTCTCGCGAGTGCGACGCCTTGTCCGGCCCACATCGAGAGCGCTTCGATGTCACCGGTGGTCCCGGCCATCGGCGGCGCTGGCTCGTAACGAACGATTGCTTCGCCCGAGGCGAAGTGCGCGATCACGTCGCCTTGTCCAGGCCGCTGGTCGTCTGGGGGGCGGCCCGCGGCTTCCCACGCCTTGGCCGTTGAGTTGCGAAGGGCGCGGTGTGGAGAATCGGGCCACCCGACGTCGTACAGGTTGGCATACCACTGCGGATCGGTTTCGGCCGCCGCTATCAACTGGCGCCGGTAGTCCTCGTGGATCGGCATTTCCTCGGCCAGCAGGAACCGTGTGCCCAGCCACGCGGCCTGGGCTCCGAGGGCAAACACCGCGGCGACTCCGCGAGCGTCGGCGATTCCGCCAGCCGCGATCACCGGCACCGGCGTCACTGCGTCGACCACCGCGGGCACCAATGGCAGTGTCGCCACGCTGCCCCAGACGTGCCCGCCGGCCTCCCAGCCCTGCGCGACGACCACGTCCACACCGGAAGCGACTGCCCGCCGTGCTTCCGCGGCACTGCCGACAGTGTGCACAACGATTCCCCCAGCGGCGTGCACAGGCTCGATGTAGCCGCTTGGATCGCCCCACATAAACGAGACGATCCGCAAGCCGGCCTCGAGGGCCTGGTCAAGGCGGCGGTGATGATCTTCGGTGAGAACGAAGTTGCCGCCAAAGGGCCGCGCCGTCAGCGCCGCCGTCTCACGAACGACGGCTCCGGCGTCAGCGGACCAGGTCAGCGTCACCATGCCGAGCGCGCCGGCATTCGAGACCGCCGCGGCCAGCCGGGGAACGGCGGCCATGGGTGCCTGGACGATCGGCTGTTCAATCCCGAGCATCTCGCATACCGGTGTGCTCACTGCCTTCGCCCCTTCCGCGAACTTTGCCGACCGCCACGTGACGCTCCCTTGCACAACTCGCCGCGGCTCAGCCAACCGCCGTAAGGCAAGCCCGGTGAGCGCGCGTCACCTGGCCCACCGACGTCATTCGCCGCCGGGACTGCGCGACGGGCAGCACAAAGAGCGGGGACGGGGCCTCTGTTGGCCCACGGCCGGCCTGACGAGTGACCCGGGCCAGGAAGGTACCAACAGCCGTCGATGCGTCACGTATACGACGACGGCATCGACTGGGCGGACTGCCGGTCCCAGCCGTGAAAGTGCGAGTAGTCGCCTGCGTCCCAGGCTTCGCGGAGCCCCGGGGTGCTCAGATCCCAGTCCGGGCGGATCTCGCTGGTGGCGGCACGCAGGTCATGCCACAGGTCGTAGAACGACGGGCGCCCCCAGAACCAGTAGCCGTTATAGACACTGTGAATGACCAGCCCCGGCTTGAGCACCAAGGTGTGGGGGATCATGGGGTTGTGCTCGGGGTCGGTGTACTCCTGGATGTCAAGGTCCTGCTGGACGGTCCGGCCGGGATCGGACAGGAATGTCCACTGGGCGCCCACCGACGCGCGGAATTCTTGCAGGGTGTGATGGTCGTCAGTGGCGATAGTGGCGATCTGGGTGTACGCCACCGCGATCTTCGAGTAGTTGGCCGCCAGCTCGAGGTGCTGCTGGTGCTCTTTGGGGCAGAAGTTACCCCGCGCCAGAGTGAGGATGAGAGGATCGCGGCCCTGAAGCTCGCTGAGCGCGCGCACCGTGTCAGTGTGGTCCGGCAGAGCGTAATCGGGGAAGATGCCGCCAGGTCTGATGTCAGGACGCATCGGTTGACTACCTCTCACAGCATCGAGTGCCCAGTCTGCAGTGGTGCCACTGTCAACTGGGCCACAACAAGGCCGTTGTACCCACAAGCACCAGACCGACACCCGGAGTAACCGAACCGGCCCGGGCTGGAGTTGGTGGCAGCCTCCGCTAATTAGACGAGGATGGCGACGAAGGAGCTTCGACGTGGCCCTCACTTAAGGACGGCAGCCAAGGCGGCAGGCTCCTCGAACGCACAACGCGGCGCCCGCGGGAGTGAGCGCAGCGGTCAG
The DNA here is from genome assembly GCA_963787665.1 of uncultured Actinomycetota bacterium. Classification (GTDB taxonomy): domain Bacteria; phylum Actinomycetota; class Actinomycetes; order Streptosporangiales; family Streptosporangiaceae; genus JAJYUU01. Next base: position 778,320 of record CAWBDZ010000007.1, on the reverse strand, counting down.
GCTGCGTCAAGAGTGATGACGGTCGCCGCCACGGTTTGAGGATGCGGGACTGGCTGGCCGTCTTCACGAAGCCCCGCAAGATGCAACTCGATGGCCTGGCGCATCTCGGCCAGGAGAGCGTCCTCGGTGTCTGCCAACGCGACACAGCCAGGCAGATCTGGGCACCACGCGCCGTATCCGCCGTCGCTGGCTCGTTCGATGACGACCGCGAAGCTGGTCATGGGGTCCTCCGGTCCAGTCCTGCTTGCCTCAGAATGCTTCGCTCGGTTCCAGGTGGCAACTCGGCGCTCAGCTTCCCAGCTATTGTCACCCGGCCAACCTTAAGCGGGTGCTTGTACTGCCGGTGGCTTCCCACAGTGGTGATCAAGTAGCAGCCGTCACCTTCGATCAACTTGATTATTTCACGGACCTTCAGGGGCACCGAGTCCCTCCATCCTGTGCTGCCGCTGTGCGGCCTGAGGTGCCGTCGCGCGGCTGTCGGCTTGTCTCGGCACGCTACGGGATACCTGTGACACCGAAGCCGTCTCCGCAGGATCAGGCCGCACCGTGAGCCGGGCTCGAATAGGGGTTTCAACAGTGGGGACGGTGAGTAGGCACTAGTCAGGTTCGGCACGCCTAGCCGAGGCGCACTTGACCGGCCGTCAAGTCGCAGTGAGGAAGGCTCTCTTTACTGATCTTGGTCCCCAGATGACGCAAGAACCGACCCGATTCCTGCGGTCGGACCTCTGACCTGCGTCGGGACGGCGGGATTTGAACCCGCGACCCCTTGACCCCCAGTCACGATTTGAGTGTCGGAAGGCATCGCTGGGGAGGCTCGATGAGACTCTGAGTAGGGCGGATGCAGCTGGACCTCGCTTGCCAGCGCCCGGTGTCTGTGCTGGTTGGCTCGATGGTCCCCGTTTGGCTTCCCGAAATCGACTGATTCGGCGCCCTTAAATCGGCGCGGAAATCCCGGTTCGAACGGCCAGAGAAATACCACCCCATGACTGACCGTGCCACCGGCGAAGACCTCTGCGAGCACGCGGTCCGGCGAACGAGTGCCGCGGCCGCGTCGCCGATGCCGAATACGGCAGCGGCCAAGATTTGCACCCGAGACGGCCCCGGCGATCAATCGACGGCCGCCAGGCCGGCGTTTAGCCGGTGCGACAAAGCCCCGCGGAAACCAGCGTGCACTGAGGGACCCAGCCCGCGGCATATGCGCATGCTAATGTATGCGCATGTTAACGCACCGGTTGCAGATTCTCATCGACGATGAGCGCTACGAGCGCGTCCGAGCTCTCGCCCGCCAGCGCGGTACCTCTGTCGCATCTGTTATCCGGGAGGCGCTCGACCGTGGCCTGCCCGCGACGCAACGGAGGCGAGCTGCCGCTGCCCGGCGTATCCTCGAAGCGCCACCGATGGAGGTGGACGGCCTGCTGACCGAACTGGATGAGCTCCGCGGACGTCACGCGTGATTGTCCTTGATACGACGGTATTGGTCTATGCGGTCGGCGCCGATCATCCGCTGCGCGAGCCATGCCAGCGGCTGATCCGCGCAATAGCAGACGGAACGATCCTGGCGACCACCACGATCGAAGTCATCCAAGTGTTCGCCCATGTCCGCGCTCGCCGTCGTGACCGCAAAGATGCTGCGGGACTTGCCCGTGACTACATCGAATTGCTGTCGCCGCTTCTCATCGTCGAGGAGACTGACCTGCGCGAAGGGCTACGCCTGTTCGAGGCAGGAACGGGCTCTGGCTCGTTCGATGCTGTCCTGGCCGCTGCGGCGCACGCGGCAGGAGCTGAGGCGCTCGTGTCGGCGGACACCGGGTTCTCGCGCATCCCGGCCATCCGTCATGTCGTTCCTAACGTCGATGGCGTGCGCGGGCTGCTGGACGCTCCGGAGCTATAGCTCCCGAAAATTGACGAATTCGGTGTCGAGCTCCGGGGCACGGCAGCGCCTGAGGCTTAGGTTCGCGCCCAGCTTCCCCTGGTCGCGGCATGGGAGGTCAGGATCGCACCAAACGGGCGATCGCGTCGGACGCCTCCCGGACCTTGGCGGTAGCAGTGTCTCCGCCTTCGGCGACCGCGCCGGCGACGCAGTGGCCCAGGTGCTCTTCGAGCAGGCCGATCGCGACCGATTGCAGAGCCCGGGTGGCGGCGGCGACCTGTGTGAGGATGTCGATGCAGTACTTGTCGTCCTCGACCATCCGCTGCAGACCGCGTACCTGGCCTTCGATGCGTCGCAGCCGCTTGATGTAAGCGTCCTTGTTCTCCGTGTACCCGTACATGCCGTCCTCCGGCCCGAGCAGGTCATCCTGGCCGAGCGCCCGCGCTCGCGCTGCCAGATTACGCGCTCGCCGATCACTGCGCGGCATTGATGGCCGGTAGCGGGCCTGCCCCGCCACCGGGGTTCCACTCACCCGGAAGAGCCGTACTGGATCGGTACCTTGATCGTTTGCGTCTTTGCCCACGCCGCGCCGCCGAACGGCAGTTGCCAGATGGTCAGCGTGCCCCGGTGGACAGCTAGGGCATCTGCCTGCCGACCGGCGCTGAGAGCGATCGTGGCGGTGCCGGCTGGCGGGGCCGGCAGGACGAGCCACTGCTTGCCAGCGCTCACCACGTAGGCGCGGCCGCTAGTGGTCATCACGGCGGCGGACCCTGGGAGCCCGAAAGACGCCGATTCAAGTCGGGCGGTACCCAGCGGGAGTGCTGATGACAGGGCCCAGTGACGGCCGTTGTCACCGGACCAGGCAGCCAGGAGGCTGGCGTGGTGGCTGGGTGCTGCCATCAGCAGCGCCACCGTCTGGTTCGCGGTCTGGGTGAGCCGGAGCACGGTGATGGGCTGGCGGGCCAGCGTAACCGGTATCTGCGGCCCGGCCGCCTGCCACACCCCGTTAGTGTCCGCGAAGATGCCAGCTATACCCCGCCGGGAGCATGTCCCGGCGATCAGCGGCACCGCCGAACGCGTGTAGGTGACGGCGGTAACGGCGCCCATCCCGCACGCCCGGCCGGCTTGAGTGGCGGCGAGTGACTGCCGGGTGGCAAGGGTGCTCCAGGTGGTGTAGCCGCGTGTGGCCAGCTCAGTGGTGCCATCGGCGAGCAGGGCAAGGAGGCGCCCGGCGCCCGGGGATGCGGCCAGCGCGTCCGGGACATTCGCGAGCGTGCCGTCCAGCGGCCCGGTCGAGGACCAGGCTTGGCCGCCGTCGACGGTTGCTGTCAGCGGCGTGTAGGTGAGGTACTGGCTGGGCCGGAACCCAGTTATCAACGACGGCCCGGCTCCCGCCGCGAGTGCCAGGCCGCCGTTGTCGGCTACCCCCGGCGGGGTGACAAGCTTCCAGTTGCTGCGCCCAGCCGGGCGGATGAACAGCTGCCAGAAGTTGTCGTGCGCGGCGACCGGGCCGCCCATCACCGCCGCAGCCCAGGTGCCAGCGGGTGTGATCAGGGATGTGGCCAGGAATGGCGCCCCGCCCGGCGGCGCCTCGGCCGCAGGGCCGGGCGCCGCGGGGGCCGCGCTGCCGCAGCCCGCGATCAGAGCTGCGGCGGCCGAGGCCACCGCGACCGCCATGGAGCGGGCTGGTCTCATGAGTGCCCCATCAGCTGGCGTGCGGCGTAGGTCAGTTCCGCCGCGAACGACGACTTGGTGGCCTGCGTCCCAGGCCCGACATCGAAGCCCAGTTCCTGGCGCAGGTGGCCGACCTGGTCGATGACGAACGCGTAGTCGCCATGACCGATCATCGACCCAGCTGGCAGAATTTGCGCATCTGCCACCCCGTAGTGTCTCCAGACCTGCTGCAGCTGGGCGCTGGTACCGGTTAGGTACAGCCAGTTGGTCACCCCGGTCAGGCCCTCCTGCCGGTCGAACGCCTGGATGTAACTGACCTGCGTGTACAGGGGGTTGTAGTTGATCGCGACCAGCTCGACCTGCCGCGACTCGGCGGCGAGCAGCTGCCCCGCCTGCCGGAACTCTTGCGCGATCAGCGGGCAGTCCACCGAGCACGTATCGTCCAGGAACGTCAGCAGCACCACCTTGCCGCGCAGACTCGCCAGCGTCACCGCCCGGCCGTGCTGGTCAGTAAGTGTGAAGGCGGGTGCCGGGAAGTTTTCGGGAGCGCTGGAGCCATTGATGGCTTGCGCCAGGATGGTGTCGGCAACAGGGCTGGCCTGCGCGGCGGCCATCGGCGCCGCGCCGAGGATGATCAGCCCGATCGCACCGACGGCGGCCACGGACTGGATGCTGGCGGCCGCGACCGTCTGGCCCACCGCCTCCGGCCGGACCTGGCCACGTGCCAGCCGGACCCGGTCCCGCCAGCCTGGCGCCGGCGCGGCCGCGGCGGCAGGTTCTGCCGCCGTCACCGGCGCCGGGATCAGGGCGAGGTACCCGGCGATGGCCAGCAGGATGAACGGGATCATGCTGTTGGGGTCGGTGCCCAGACCGCCGAGGAAGCCGAAGTCCTCGATCAGCACCCAGTCGGCCAGGCACAGAACCGTGAAAAAGATGAGCATCGGCCGGACCAGCCGCGGCCGACCGGTCAGGAACACCACGCCTGTCAACGCGAGCGCGGCCACGGCGAACAGGTTGACCGCGAAACCGTGCGCCTCATCGAACCCGGTGAACGCCGTGATCCACGCGGACAGGACATGCGGCTGCGGGGTCGGGGCCATCGCGGAGGTCATGGTGGCCAGAGTGCCCGGCTGGCCGTGCACGGTGCCCTGCCAGAACCCCCGGCCCGGCCAGGCCTGCAGCACTGCCATGCCGACCAGGAACAGCCCCAGCCCGCCGAGAACTGTCTGGCCGAGCCGACGGCTGTGCCAGGCACGGTCGGGCAGCGCGACAAGCGCGCCCGCGACCGCATAGATGAGCACCGCGCCGGGAGCGCCGAACAGCCAGGTCAGGCCGGGGGCGAAGATCCCGCCGAACGCCTCGCCGAACGCCCATACCACGAGCCCCCAGCCGATGCTGACCAGGCCGGCGAGGCGAGACAGGGGTCCCCGCGCTGCGGCGATCATCCAGATGCCGATCCCGACCTGGATCCACACTGCCGAGGCGCCGGCCTGCATCGGGTGATACGACCAGTTCGTGCCGGCCCAGTTCACCACTTCCTGAACCCACCGCTGCGAGCTGGCCGCGATCGGCTCGATCACCTGCGACGGAAGGCCTACCGCCATCTTCGGCTGCGCCTGCAGGAGCCCGTCGAAGATCCATATCAGGCCGAAGCCGATCCGAAGCAGCCGGCGCCATGCGGGTTCGGCCACGACCGGGCCGGCTGTGCGTGCCGTCACGGCGCCGGGCAGCATGGCCCGCACCGTGACCCACACCAGCCCGAGCACCGCAAATATGGCCAGCGCGATCAGCCCCTGGTGCAGCAGCGCCTCCTTGAACGCCGCCACGACCGTCGGGTCGTTGGGATCCAGCCCCGTATTCATGCCTGGCATGACGTCACCTGGTCTTCCGCGGCTTGCGGTGCGCCCGGAGCCGCCTTTTCCACTGGGCCCGCACGTCGCTGCCGGGCCGGGCTAGAGACCATCTGGCCGAATCGCCGCAACCGCACGCTGCTGGCGACGACGAACACTGACGACGCCGCCATCGCCGCCCCCGCGATGAGCGGGTTGAGGAACCCGGCTGCGGCCAGCGGGATCGCGGCGATGTTGTAGCTGAACGCCCAGGCCAGGTTGCGGCGGATCACGGTAAGTGTGGCCCGCGCCAGGCTGACCGCGTCCGGGAGCACGGCGAGGTCATCGCGTAGCAGGATCATGTCGGCGGCACTGATCGCCACGTCGGTGCCGGAGCCGAGCGCAAGGCCCAGGTCCGCAGCGGCCAGCGAGGGTCCGTCATTGATCCCGTCCCCGGCCATCGCGACCAGCCGGCCGTGTGCCTGCAGTTCCCGGACCACGGCGGCCTTGTCGCCGGGCAGCGCCCCGGCGATCACTTCATCGACGCCCGCCTGGGCCCCGATCGCCCGTGCGACCGTGTCGCTGTCCCCGGTCAGCAGCACCGTGCGCAAGCCCAGCCGCCGCAGCTCGGCGACCGCCCCGGCCGCCGACGGCTTGATCGTGTCCGCGACCGCGACTGCGCCGCGGGCCTGTCCATTCCAGCCGGCCAGTACCACGGTGCGGCCGGCTCCCTCCCATGCCGCGCACTGGGCGGCCAGCTCCTCGGGGACGGCGAGCCCGCGGTCGCGCAGCAGTTCATGCCGCCCGGCAATCACCTCCGCGCCGTCGACAACGCCGCAGACGCCCAGGCCTGGCAGCGCCGTAAAGCGATCCGCTTGCGGCAGTTGCCCTAGCTCTTTCCCGGCGAACAAGCTGACCGCCACCGCGACGGGGTGGCCGGAGGCGTGCTCCACGCCGCCCAGCCGTCGCAGCAGCATTGCCCGGCCGGTGCCGGACGCTAGCTGCACGCCCGTCACCGCCATCACCCCGGTGGTGATAGTGCCGGTCTTGTCCAGCAGCACAGTGTCCACGCTGTGGGAGGCCTCCAGCGCCCGGTAGCCCTTGATGAAGATGCCCATCTGGGCGCCCCGCCCGCACGCGACAATCAATGCCGCGGGCGTCGCCAGGCCCAGCGCGCACGGGCACGCGATGATCAGCACGGCTAGGGCTGCGCTGAACCCCCGCTCGGCAGCAGCTCCCGCCAGCAGCCAGCCGGCCAGAGTCAGGGCCGCGGCCGCTAGCACCGCGGGCACGAACACGCCGCAGATCCGGTCGGCGAGCCGCTGGGCGGATGACTTGTCCGCTTGGGCGTGTTCGACCAGGGCGATCAGGTGCGCCAGTTGGGTGTCGTCGCCGGTCCGGGCAGCAGCGATGACCAGGCGGCCACTCACTACGACGGTCCCGGCTGCCACCAGGCTGCCAGCGGTCACCTCGGCAGGCACCGATTCCCCGGTCATCATGCTGGTGTCCACGGCTGACTCACCGAACTCGACCGCGCCGTCGGCGGCGATCACTTCCCCCGGCCGGGTCACGAACCGATCACCCGGCCGTAGCTCCGCGGCCGGGACCCGCCGCTCGGTTCCGTCAGGGGCCAGCACGCACGCGTCCCGTGCGCCCGCCTTGGCCAGCTCCCGCATCGCATCCCCGGCGTCGCGGCGGGCCCGGGCCTCATACCACCGGCCCGCGAGCAGGAACGTGGTCACCGAAGCGGCGACTTCCAGGTAGATGCCGCCGCCGGACGCGTGGATCAGCAACTGCACCGGGCTCACCCGGGTCGGCGCAGCGTCGAGGACGAACATCGCATACACCGACCAGGCGCAGGCCGCAGCGATGCCCAGCGACACCAGAGTGTCCATCGAGGCTGAGCCGTGCCGGGCCTGTTTCAGCGCCGCTGCATGGAACGGCCAGGCCGCCCACCCCGCGACCGGCACGGCCAGCGCGACCAGCACCCACTGCCAGCCGGGAAACCGGAACGACGGGAACAGCGACAACTGCACCGACAGGTCGCTCAGCGGCACGAAGAACACCAGCGCGACAATCAGCCTGCGCCGCAAATAAGCAACCCGGAAAGCATCGGCATTAGACCTTGGGGTCGCGGTACGGTCCGTCGACGGAGGCGGCGTCAATTCGGCGTCATAGCCTGCTTGCTGCACCGCGCCGATCAGTTGCGCTATTGCGACCGATGGCGGTGCAGTGACGATAGCCTTCTCGGTCGCGAAATTCACCGACGCGGCAACATCCGGAATTGTGCCGAGTTTCTTCTCGACCCGGGCCGCGCACGCCGCGCACGTCATGCCCCGGATCGACAGCTCGACCTCCCGGAGCCCCGGCGAGGATGTCGTACCGGTGATCGCAGCCGATGCCATTCAGCCTGCCTTCTAGCCGGACAACCCCGGTGCGGGCGGGGCCCGCATGCGGGCGGGGCCCGCACGCCGGAAATCTACACAGCAGTGGAAGCGCCACGCAACATTATCAGCGTGATAGGCATAGCTAATTCACGGTTGCAGATACCGCCACGGGGTTCTTGCAATACCCATGCCTGGTATCGCAATGCCGTGCGAATACCCTCAGACGGTACCGGGCATACCCTTCCCGGGTTTTCACAATACCCCTCCGGGGTTTAGGAGATGAGAAATCTAGGTCGGGTTTCTGCCTATTGGCTGTTTCTCTGCTTGCGCCGATAACGCTACGCGGATTAGCCTTTCACCGTCATGCAGCACAGCCAGTTCCGAGCGCCGTCGCGGGTAGCGGCATGGGCTTTCAGGGCAGCAGGGGTCCCAGTATGAAGGGGCCTGGCTGGCTCTCAGTCGGCTTGGCGGTGGTCATGCTGGTCATCGCTGGCTCCTGCGCGGCCCGCCTGGTTCTCTGGCGGGTGCGCGGCCGGACCACCGAACTCGAGGCCGATGCCCTGCATGTCCTAATGGGCGTGGCGATGGCCGGGATGCTCGAACCGCAGCTGAGTCCGATACCCGGAGCAGTCTGGCGGGCCGTGTTCGCTACCGCGGCAGCCTGGTTTGCCTGGCAGGCCATCAGGGCACGCAGCCGCCGCAGATCACGCGCCTGGTTGTGCTCGCATCCGGGACCGCACGCAGTCGAATGCGTCGCCATGATCTACATGCTCTTGCCGGTTCACGCGACCGGCCAACAGCTGGCGCCGGCGATGCCGGGCATGGCCGGAGCTGCCGCGACGGCCAACCCTGCCTTTGCACTGGTCCTCGCGCTGTTCATGGCCGGTTACATCCTGTGGACCTCCGACCACCTCGCCAGGCTGTCGCGAGTGGGAGCCGCCGCCGCACCAAGCGCCGGTACTGGTTGGTCTGGCACAGGCATGGGAAGTTTGCACAGTCTGGCTTCGGTCGGGGCGCTCACCTCCGGCCACTCTCGCGGCGCGAGCACCGCCGCCGCTGCTGTCGCGCCGCTGGCTCCGAGGTTCGCCGCTTGCTACAAGATCGTGATGAGCGTCGCCATGGGTTACATGCTCATCGCCATGGTCTGAGTCAGAGCGGCCGCCGGCAGCCAGAGCCGCTCGGATCGAGATGCGCGCCCGGCCAGCTCAGATCGATCCGCTTGCTGCCGCGACCGCCGCGGACGCGCAAACATTGCCCGGCTGGCCATGGGTTACTTTGCAGATCGCTGCGGTGATCATGTTGGCCGCGCCGTCGATGTCCCTGCCGACTGCGCTGGACGGGTGGCGCATCGCGGCAGCAACCTGAGCCCAGCTGCGATTGGCCAGGGCCGAAGGCACGTACTGAACCTGCGACACCAGATACCCGTTACCGATGTCGACAAACGGGATTCCGGCGGAGTACCTGGAGAACAATGCCGCTTCCAGCGGCGTCGGGCGTTGCAGGTAGACGTGCCGGAACGGCGTACTGGGATCGGGCTTCTCGCCGTACCACTCCACCGGCACGAACGACAAGTACTTACTGGCGTAAGCGGAGCGGTAGAACGACAACGTCGGGGTGCTCGGGTAAACGTCGGTGGGGGAGGAGTGAATGAAATGCAGCCCCGACAGCGTGCCGAACCGGCTGACGGCGGCCGCGATCGCCCATCGCTCCGCGGCGCAGAACGGGCAGTACTCGCCGCCCACGTACAGAAGTTCGGGCTTGCCGTGCGCCGTCAGTTCAGGCTGCCCGCTGATTGATTTCAGCCCGGTCGCCGTGCCAGCCCCCACCGAGTTGAACGTGGCCGCCGGGATGCTGGTGACCTCACTCGCCACCGCCGGGTCCGCTGCAGCCGGTGCCGCGTCAGCCCTGACCGGCGAATTGCCGAGCTTTGCCACGACGATCGCGACGACGATCGCGAGCACCACGACGATGCTGCCGCCCGCGACCATGGCCCTACGGCGCGTCTCGGCCCGGCGCTCGGCCGCCCGCTGAGACACTATCTTCTGCCGGGCGTTCTGCGTCCTTATCCGCTCAGCCTTGCCCATTGTCCCCATCGAGCCTTTCAGAATGTCGGTCCGGCACGCGATTCCGCCAGACACGTGCAACCACTGGCGGCCTTTGCTGACGAGCTCGGTATGGGCTCCTCGCGAGACCTCGCCTCGGTACGAGCACCGACCGGGTCATCTACTGTCTACGTACGTAGATAGTAGCAGGGCAGCAAGAACCGCGCCAGCGGCAGACCGGAAGCATCGGCATTAGACCCTCGGGTCGCGGTACGGTCCGTCGACGGAGGCGGCGTCAATTCGGCGTCATAGCCTGATTGACGCCGGCCCACAGCAGTGAGCAGAGGCCCCTCAGTGCACGGCCCTAAATAGCAGCGACACCGTGAGGTAAACGCGCAGCGGAGAGCCCCCCGTGCGCTGCCTCGAGAACCTCGGCTGCCTGAGCCCGAGTCAGAGACTGAGACGGTTGGCCAGGCGTTCCCGCTGGCGCGGTCGCGCTCCGGCCGGTCTATGCAGCTATCAAGGGATTAGGCAGGTGCGACGCGAGTCATTGACCCGCCTGCTTTCCACACGGGCCGTTATCTGCCGTCCGACGGTGCCTGCACAACCGTGCTTTGGGTCGTATATGGCAGGCGTGCCGCAGTCGCGGTCCGGATCACCCCGCGGTTTCGGAGCGAGATATAGTGATTACTCGTCGTAATGTTGGCTGCATACTCCGTCGTTAACCGCGGTGTGAGACCTGACCAGCGGAGGTGCCAGATGGCCGAGCTTCCACAGCCCCCAGAGGGAATGGTGCTGACCCATTTCATCGTCTCCGACGATGTCGAGCGCTCTCGGCGCTTCTACACCGAAATACTCGGCGGCAGGGTGGAACGTCCCGGAGATCCCGTCAATGTTGCGCTGGCCAATAGCTGGATCGTCATCAATGCTGGCGGCGGCCCGACCGACGATAAGCCGGCGGTCATCCTGGAGACGCCGCGTGATCCCGACCGGGTCAGCAGCTTCCTCAACATCCGGGTCAAAGACATCGAGGCCGTGTACGCCGAATGGAGCGCCCGGGGTGCGCATTTCCTGACTCCGCCGAAACAGCACCAGTACGAGAAGCGCTGCTACATCCGCGATCCCGACGGTCACCTGATCGAAGTGGGGCAGACCACCGACCCAGAGGGGGACTGGTCGCCCGCTCACTGGCCATCGAGTACGCCCGCCGAGGAATCCTAGTAAATGCCGCTCTTAAGGCGGCAGGGTGATCCGGAACATACGCGGAACGACCCTCACCACGAGCCGCCAAGGCCCGGAGACGGCTTACCAGGTCAGCACCAGAGATTCGCCTGATGGCAGCGGCGGCCTCCGGACCGTGTGCTCACGACGATTCGCAACCATGGCGGAACGCTAAGCGGCTCAGCCTGCGCAAGTTCGAACCTTGCACCTGCCGCCACCTGCGTAAACTGCCCGTGAGCTGGGTTTTCCCGGCTATGCGGGCCGTTTTCCTTTGTCCCGTGGAGTGTCACCTTGTATCGCTGCGCGCCCGCGTATTGCAGCGTCCACCGGACATAGAACGGACGGGAATCGGGGCCAGGGAGCGCTGTACAGTGCCGCAGCTCGGCCTGGCTGACCGGCAGGGCGGCAGCTCGCTAATTTGACCTTGACCCTGGGGGAAGCCGCACAGTCTGGGGAGCCGGGCGTTGGCCTGGCACGAGGGAGCCGTCCGTGGACCTGATGAGCATCGGTGAGTTCGCCAGGCTGTCCCGCCTCTCGCCCAAGGCGCTGCGCCTGTATGACGATCTGGGACTGCTGCCGCCTGCCCGGGTTGATCCGGACTCTGGTTACCGCTGGTATGCCGCCGGTCAGCTGGACAACGCCCGGCTAGTCGCGTCGCTGCGTCAGATCGGAGTGCCGCTGGCGCAGATCCAGGTGATCCTCAGCCTGGAGCCGGAGGAGGCTGCGGCGCACGTCGGTGCTTACTGGTCAGGGGCTGACGCCGATCATGCTGCCCGCCGGGACCTGGCCGGCTACCTCGTTGACCGCCTGGCTGGAAAGAGGAACGTCATGTACGAGGTCAAGGTCCGCGATATCCCCGCCCGCAGCCTGCTCTGCCTGCTGCGGCATGCCAGCAGTCAGCAGCAAGTCTGGGACCTGGGCAAGGAGGTCATCGGTATGCTCAAGGCCCAGCCGGTGCCGGCGCCCCGGATCGAAGGAGCCGCCGGGGCCGGGTTCCTGGTCTACTACGGGGAGGTCAACCAGGACAGCGACGGCCCGGTGGAGTTCTGCTGGCCGGTGCCGCAGGACCTGGCCGGCCAGCTCGCCGCCAGCCTCCCCGGACTGACGCTGCGCACCGAGCCGGCGCACCAGGAAGCCTACGTTCACCTGGACCAGGACGCGACGGAGGCGCAATGGCAAGCCGCCGGGGACTCGGCCTTGGCCTGGGCGGCCGAGCAGCAGCGGCAGCCCAGTGACCTGGGCCTGCGCGTTACCCTCCTGACTACCGCCGCGCCAGTGACCGACGCCAGCAGGCGCGCCGGCAGCGACTTCGCCCTCCCGCTGCGCGACCCGGCCGGCGCCGCATGAAGACCAGAGGCGTGATCCATGACGCGGGGACCGTGTACGGGACTGGCCTGATCAGCATCAGCACTCGGCTGGCCTTTCGACCGCACGACCACCCGTCGCGAACTGGAGATCATCGGAACCGACCTGTTCTCCTGCCATTGACCACCCCAGCGGTAGCTGCACGCTGACCACCAGGCCATCACCGATGCCGGGGTCGCGCTAAGGCATACCTGAACGCCGGATGAGAAAGGCCCTGGTCCCAAAATGGTCCCAAGGCCGTTCGAAAAACCGTCGGGACGGCGGGATTTTGAACCCGCGACCCCTTGACCGCCAGTCACGATTTGGCCGTCGCCTGACGTGGCCGAATGCGGCCCGATAGGCGTTTGACCTGGGCCGACAGTCGCCTTGCATCGCCTGGAGAAGCTCAGCATCTGCGGTCATTGCTCCGCGGATTGGCTCCCGACAAACTGGAAAAAATCGGCTCTGTGAGAAGGTGTCGAAGTCCTGTTCGTGTCGACCTTCCGCCTACCTGAGCAGGCTGGTGGTAGGCGTCGAGCCCAGACGCGTTTGTAGTGATGGCGGTGGGCGAAGCGAAACTCGGTCTGTCCTGCATCGGCCTGCCGCGCGGTCCGTCGTCTACGTCGAACGAACTGCACCGATCGCGGCCGCAAGCCAGTCTCAGCTTCGATGCGATTGATGAGATGTCATCCCGTCAGGGCGTAACGGATGGGCAGGTGCTTGAGTCCGCCGACGAAGGTCGTGGCGCTCCACTCGGGTTGGCCAGCCAGCTCGATGGATTTCAGCCGGGGCAGGAGCTCGGCGAAGAAGGCACGGGTTTCCATCCGGGCAAGGGCGGCACCGAGGCAGAGGTGGACGCCGAAGCCGAACGCGAGATGCCGGTTGGGGTCGCGGCCGGCGTCGAAGCGGAACGGGTCGGCGAAGATTGCTTCGTCGCGGTTGGCTGAGGGGTAGGACAGCAGCACCGCCTGGCCCTGCCGGATTGGGATGCCACCGGCCTCGGTGTCGGCGACCGCAGTGCGCATGAATTCCTTCACCGGGGTAACCCAGCGGATCATCTCCTCTGCAGCGGTGGGCAGCAGGGCCGGGTTGTCGCGCAGCCGGGCCAGTTCGGCTGGGTGCTGGATGAGGGCGTGCAGGCCGCCGGCGATGGTGGAGCTAGTGGTGTCGTGGCCGGCGGTAGCGATGATGACGTAGTACGAGGCGGTGTCGAAGTCCGACAGGTACTCGCCGTCGACGCGGGCATTGGCGATCTCCGAGGCGAGGTCGCTGGTCGGGCTGGCTCGGCGCGCGGTTGTGAGGTCCTGGAAGTAGGCGAAGAAGTCGAGCAGGGTCTGGAGCAGCTCCTCCGGCGTATCGCCGCGGCGCAGTTCCTCGTCGCCGCCGCCGAACATCTCCTGCGTCAACCTGAGCAGCCGCGGGAAGTCTGACTCGGGCAGTCCAAGCAGCGACAGGATCACGTATAGCGGGTAGTGCACGGCGACCTGGGTGGCGAAGTCGCATTCCCCGCCGAAGTCAGCCATCCGGTCCACGTAGCGGCGGGCGAGATGCTGCACCCGCTCTTCCAGAGCCCGCATCGCCCTGGGCCGGAACCAGCCGGCGCCGATCGCCCGCACGACCTTGTGCTGCGGGTCGTCCATGTGGATGAGGGTCCGCAATGCGGTCCCTTCGGCCTCACGCCGCTTCGCCGCGGCGTCCATCTCCGCGGTGGCCAGCAGCGGCCTGGGCGCGTTGAGGAACAACGTGTTGTTCCGCTCGACGTCCATGATGTCGGCGTGCCGGGTAACGGCCCAGAATGGCTCGTACCCTGGCGCTTCGACCCAGTGCACCGGTGCTTCCCGGCGCAGCAATCCGAGCGCCTCGTGGAGCCGGTCCTCGTCCGCGTAGGCGGCCGGGTCGGTGAAAGCGAGCCCGGCTTCGGTCACGGTGAGAGTCATCGAGAGACCTCCAGCTCGTTCTTGAGGGTCCAAGGATCGGGAACTCGGCTCGCCCGGGGATCAGCTGGCATCGCCGGACGGGTCCGACTCGGCGGCAGATAGCCACCGCACCTCGGCGGCTGACCGGTCGGCTTCGGCGTGAGCTACTCTGCGCAGCTCGGCCTTGTTGACCTTGTTCAGCGTGGAGCGCGGGAGGTCGCGTACGTCGTACACGGCCTGTGGCACCTTAAAGTCAGCCAGTCGCTGGGCGCACGCGGCCTCGATGTCCGCCACAAGCGAGTCGCGACCCTGCCACGGGACCACGAATGCCACCGGGACCTCGTCGAGCTTGTCATCGGGCCTGCCCACGACGGCAACCTCCGCGACCAGACCCGTTTCCATGATGACGCGCTCGATCTCGGACGCCGCGACGTTCTCGGCGCCAACCTTCAGCATGTCCTTGGCCCGGTCGGCGAACGAGAGGTAGCCGTCGGCATGGACGGTGACCCTGTCTCCGGTCCGAAACCAGTTGTCTTCGTCGAAGCTGTCCGCGGTCGCGGTCGGCTGGTTGAGGTACTCGGCAAACAGCGACAAGCCGCGCGTGCCCTTGATCAGGAGATGGCCGGTCTCCTCGGCTTCGACGGGTGTCACGCCGTCGTCGCGTACGACCGCGATCTGGTACTCGGGAGCTGCACGGCCCATGGACATGGGGTGGTCCGGCGTGTACGGATTCCCGACGATCCCGTGCGAGATGGTCTCGGTCATGCCCCACCAGCCAATCGTCTTGACGCCCAGCGCGTCGTCGAAGGGCAGGTCGCACACGCCGCAGCCGAATAGCCGGTAGCTGTGGTCGTCGGGTATCTCCCCGGTTGCGCCCGTTGCTAGGGCGCGTGCCGACAGGCCTACCAGCGAGAGCCAGGTGCAGCCGTGCTGCACGGAGACGTCCCAGAACCGGCTCGTCGACCATTTAGGTACCAGAACGAACCGCGAGCCGACCCACATGCTGGCGAGCATCTGATAGCCGAGTGCGTTCGCGTGAAAGAGCGGCAGGTAGGTGAGGTGACAGTCGCTGGGGTGCAGGTCCTCGTGCACGGCATTTACCCTAGCCGCCCACAGCGCGTTCGCGTGAGTCCAGAGCACGCCCTTCGGACGCGAGGTCGTGCCGGAGGTGTACTGCACGCTCATCGGTGCCATTGGATCGGGCGGGCGCGGACTGAAGTTGTCGGGATCGCAGGCGAGCGATGTAAATGAATCGGCATTGCGGGAACGGGGCCCTTCTTCGTCAGTGTTGTGGTCCAGGACCGCCTGGACCTTGAGCTTTGGAGCACAGGCGGCGATCATCTCGGCGAACCGTGGCTCGGTGATCGCACAGGCCGGCTGGCAGTCCTCGCTGAAGTAGCGCATCTCGTCCAGTACAGAACGAGTGTTGGTCGTGACTGCGACGGCACCGACCGCCGCGCAGGCGTACCAGGCGAGGACGAACTCCGGGCAGTTATCGAGGTGGATCAAGACCCTGTCGCCTGGTCCGATGCCCCGGCGCTGGAGGCCGGCAGCAAGGCCAGCTGCATCTCGTGCCAGTTCGCGGTAAGTCCATTCCCGCGGTGACCCGTGATAGGGATGCCACACGAACGCGATCTGGTCGCCGCTGCGCTGAGCGCGCATCTGGACCAGAGCCCAGACGTCGGTGCCGCTGAAGGGGTGGGTCCGAGATGACAGGAGATCATCACGACGCATCTAGGCTCCCTGTCGTCGAATGCTGGATGGCCACGTAGTGGGTACACTGTTGCCATGGCAGGAACGCGTACGCAAGAGGTCGCTGGCGATGAACAGGATCTGACGGCCCCTGGTTCTCCCGCCTGGTGGGCAGCCCGGAAGGACAGGGAAGAGCCGGTCCGACGCGTTCCCATCACGCTCGCTCGCATTGTCGCTGGGGCTCTGCAGCTGGTCGATCGCGAGGGACTGGGCGCGCTGAGCATGCGGAACCTTGCCGCGGAGCTGGATACAGGCACCACGACGCTGTACCGGTACGTGGCCGGCAAGGACGAGGTGCTGGTACTGGTCGCAGACGCCGTGCTGGGTGAGACCCAGTTGCGTCGCCCCCTGGAAGGCGCCGGATGGCGCGAGGTCCTGGAGGAACTGGCGCACTCCATGCGGACAGCGTTGAGCCGCCACCGCAACGTTGCCGCGTTGTTTGCTACTGCGGTGCCGGTAGGCCCGCATTCGCTGCGCGGCAGGGAGCTCGCACTCACCGTGCTGCGTGCATGCGGATTCAATGCAGTCGCTGGCGGCCGATGTCTATACGGCTCTCGCCCATCAGGTGCTGGCCTCGGTTCTGCAGGAGCCGATGGATGACTTCCGCGCCGGCGGACTTGGCGGGGCGAAGAACGTGACGCTGCGCGACTTCTACCGCTCGCTGCCAGCGGATCAGTACCCGCATGTGGTCGAGATGGCCGACCAGCTGACATCGCGGACCGCCCTTGAGGAGTTCGAATTCGGGCTCGGATGTCTGCTCGATGGTGTTGAGATGCGGCTGGATCAGGCTCGCAGTCGGCGACAGCGCTCGCGGTAGACGACCTCGCCGAGCTGACTCCATCACGCGGCTACCAGGGGAGGCTAGTTCCGAGATCATGCGTCAGGTTCTCGTTGACATCGTCGGCGCTGTAAACATGGCGCGGCGGTGTCTCGAATGTGGCGTAAGGGGTCAGTCGCAAGACAACCCGGTCCTCCCGGACGATGCCTTCGGAGATCATGGGCCGCACCTCCTCGGGCATCGGCGCGCCGGCCATGACGCCCGCGATGCGCATCCCTAGGTCCACGTTGGCGTCCAGGTCAGTCTCCACCTTGGCGTCGGCGTACACCTGCAGGTAGGTGAGCGGCCACTGCTCGTCGAGAACGCACAGCGCGACCTTCTGATTGCGCTGGACGGCCTTGGCCTTCGCGCGTGCCGCCATGGTCGACACCAGGATGTCGTCACCGTCGACCACGTAGTACACGACCGTCATGGCGGGCCCGTCCTGGCGCCGGTTGTAGCCGAAGATCGCGGTGCGGTGACGCGCCACGAACTCTCTGCGTTCCTCGCGGTTCATGCTTGTCCTTTCTGGCGGGGTCAGGATGCGCCGAGGTAGAGGCGCCCGACGTCAGGGCTGTCGAGGAGCTCGGCGGCCGGGGCGGCCAGGCGGACCGTGCCGGCGTCGAGGATGGCACCGTTCTGGGCGATGCCGAGGCCCGAGCGCGCGTTCTGCTCGACCAGCAGGATGGTCCGCCCGTCGTTGCTGAGCTCGGCCAGGGTGCCGAAAATCATGCTGCGCGCTCGGGGTTCCAGGCCGGCTGACGGCTCGTCGAAGCAGAGAACAGGCGGGTCGACCATCATGGTCCGGGCGATCTCCACCGTCTTCTGCTCGCCGCCGGACAGGGAGCCGGCCAGCTCGTGGCGGCGCCGGGCAACGATCGGGAAGCGCTCGGCGATCTCGGCCGCCCGTCGCGCGACCGCACGCTGATCGGGGTTGATGTATCCGCCCATGAGGACGTTGTCCCAGACTGACATCGCCGGGAACAGGCCGCGCTCCTGCGGCACGTGGGCGAGGCCGCGGATGAGCAGGGCTCGTGGCGACCAGCCGGTGACGTCATCCCCGGCAAGGCTGACTTTGCCCGCCGTGGGCGCGAGCAGGCCGCTGATAACCCGCAGGACCGTCGACTTGCCCGAGCCGTTCGGCCCGATGAGGCACGTGATCTGGCCGGCGGGCACGTCCAGGTCGAGGCCGCGCAGGATGTCGCCCTGACCGTATCCGGCCACGATGCCGCGCAGCTGCAGCCCAGCGTCCATAGGTCAGTCTCCTAGGTAGGCGTCCAGGACGCGGGGATCGTTCTGAACCTTCCCTGGAGCGTCGCAGGCGATGGGCCGACCGCGGTCCAGCACGATGACGGGATCGCACAGCCGCATCACGAACTTCATCTCGTGCTCGACGACGAGGAAGGTGACACCCTGGGCGTGCATCCGGCGGATATGGTCTTCGATCGTCTTGACCATGACGGGATTGATGCCGGCGGCGGGCTCATCGAGCAGCACGAGGGCGGGCTCGGCCATGAGCACGCTCGCGAGCTCCAGCAACTTGCGCTGTCCGTAGGACAGGCGGCCGGCGGCAGTGTCGGCGTACGCAGCCAGGCCGAACTCGTCGAGAAGCTCCTCGGCGCGGCGCCGGTCCGGGCCGGCAACGCGGCGGCGGAGCAGCGCATGCCAGGGCTCGTTGCGGCCGAGAATGACGTTCTCGGCCGCGGTCAGGCCGGGGAACACGCGTGCCTGCTGGAAGGTGCGCGACAGGCCGAGGCGCTGCAGCCGGCACGGGTCGGGACGCCGGACGGGGCGCCCGCGGAAGGCCAGGCTGCCCGTGTCGGCGGGCTGGTAGCCGGTTATCACGTTGAAAGCCGTGGTCTTGCCCGAGCCGTTGGGCCCGATGAGGGCGGTCACCGATCCCTGCGGCGACCTCGAAGCTGCAGCCATCCAGGGCCCGGACTCCGCCGAATGACTTGGTCAGTCCCTGCACCGCGAGCAGCGCACTCATCCCAGGTCCCCGGCGGAGAAGATGGAGTCGGTCGCGACCTGATCACGCACGGCGGTGCTGGGTCCGGACCGGGTCCGCAGCCGGCCCAGGCGGCGGGCCAGCGACGGGACGATCCCTTCCGGGAGGAGGTAGATCACGAGGAGGAACAGCGCGGCGTATGCGAGGAGGTAGAGCTGGCTGGCCCCGAAGCGGTAAGCGAAGTACTGCTGGGCGGGGCCGATGAGGGCCGCGCCGACGACCGGGCCCCACAGGGTCCGCCGCCCGCCGAGGAACGCCATCAGCACTGCGCCAAGCGCGAGGAGCGGATCGATGGCGAAGCCGGGATACAGGAAGCTGATGTAGTAGGCCCACACCGCTCCGAAGGCCGCGGTCAGGCCCGCGCTGACCGCGAAGGTGACCAGCTTGACCAGTTCGGTCTGGACGCCGAGACCCCTAGCGCGGTCTTCGTCGTCACGTACGGCGTTGAGCGCGAGCCCGAGCTTGCTGGTCCGCACCACCCAGCACACCGCGAGGGTGAGGGCGAGCAGGGTCGCCATCGCGTAGTAGAAGGGCCGCTCGAAGGTGGCCACCGGGAACGGCGCGATGGGCACGATGAGTCCCGAGGACCCGCCGGTCAGACCGCGGATGTTGTAGGCCAGCGTCTGGACCATGAACAGCAGCGTGATGGTCAGCACGGCGAACGCGGCAGCCCGCGTCCGCAGCAGCAGGCGGGCGATCGGCAGCACGACCACAGCGGTGCCGACGGCGATCGGCGCGACCAGGATGAACGGCCGGTACCCCCCGCCCACGCCGAGGTGAGTCGTGCCAATGGCCATGGCGTAGGCCCCGACACCGAAGAAGGCGGTGTGCCCGAGGGCCGGGTAGCCGGCGTAGCCGCCGAGCAGGTTCCAGGCCGCTGCCAGGCCGGCGTACATCACCGTGAACACGAGCAGGTTGACCTCCCAGTGCTGGCCCGCGACGAACGGGAGCACCGCCAAGAGCGCGAGGAAGGCAACCGCCCTGGTGGCGCCTGCCGGCCGGATCCGGGAATGCGGGTCGAGCCGGGTCACAACGCCCCCCGCAATTGCCGCCCGAACAGGCCTTGCGGCCGGACGATCAGGACTGCGAACAGGACGACAAGGAATGAGAAGGCTGACCAGTCCGGCGAGATCATGGCGGCGACGACCGACTCGACGACCCCCAGGATGACGGCGGCCACGATCGTTCCCGGCATGCTCAGCAGCCCGCCGAGCACGGCGATGGAGAGCAGCTTGGACAGCAAGTCGTACTGGGTGTTGCCGTTGAACGACAGGATCATCCCGAAGAGCGGTCCCGCCGCTCCCGCTGCGGCCACCCCCAGCCCCATCCCGATGGCCGAGACGCGTTCCACGTCAACTCCCAGCAGCCTGGCAGCGACAGGATTCTGGGTGGTGGCCCGCAGCGCCCGCCCGAGCCTGGTGCGCTGACGGACGACCTGGAGTGTGGCCAGCACCCCCACGGCGAGGACGAATGCGAAGAACCGCACCTCGGGGATCTGGAAGCCGGCCACGGTCCAGGAGTTGTTGGCGTAACTGGGGGTGATCAGGCGGGTACTGGTCCCGTAGACGAAGTCCAGCACGCCCTGTATTCCGATGCCCAGCCCGTACAGGACGAGCAGGCCGAGCTCGGCGCTCGACCGGCTGAGTTGGCGGAGCAACAGCACGTAGATCGCGTAGCCGAGGGCGAACATCGCCGGGATCAGGATGAGTATCGACAGGAACGGGTCGATACCGAAATCGGTGAAGAGCGTAAAGCTGAGGAACGAGCACAGGATCGCCAGGATTGCCTGGGCGAAGTTGATGGTGCGCGTCACGCCGAAGATCATCGCCTGACCGCTGGCGATCAGCGCGTAGACGCCGCCGAACAGGATTCCCACGATGACGGCCTGCACGAACAGGTGCATCAATCAGCCTGTCCAGGCCGGCTTGGCGATCGGCTTGGCGAGCGCCGCGGCCGACGGGTACACCGGCAGCAGCTTGCCGCCGACCCACTGCACGACGAGGTCGGAGCCCAGCGGAGAGCCGTCCTTGTCCCAGCTGAGATTACCCTCGACAGTGGGCCAGCTGCCCTTGTGCAGGGCCGAGATGATGGTCGCGTTGTCGACGTTTCCGTACTTCTTGGCCACCAGCTGGAGCAGCTGGCCGCATGCGTACGCCTCGGCGGCGGACGGGTCGATGTTGGCGGCCGTGCCCCCGTATTTCGCTACGTAGGCCTGCTCGAATGCGGCGTTGCCGGCTGACTTCGCTTGCGGGAACCAGTCGCCGGTGCTGAAGATCCCGTTGGCATTAGCCTGCCCCGACCTGCCCGGTGAAGGTCGGGTCGTTCGGGCCATTGGTGAAGAAGACGAATTTCGGCGTGAAGTGGGCCTGGATCATGCCTTTGACTTCGGCGACCGAGTCTGCGGTGCCGGTCCCAGAGACGAGCAGGTCAGGCTTTGCCGCGACGAGCCTGGTCACCACGGGACTCAGGTCGACGGTTTCGGTGGAGTAGACCGTCGAGTACACGGTCTTGATGCCGGCTGCCTGCAGGCGGGCCTCGATCACGTCGACGATGGCCTGCGTGAACGGGTCGTCGGCCGAGGGGTAGGCGGCCGTCTTCGGTTGCTGCGCCTTCGGCAGCGAGAGAATGTAGTTCGCGAACGCGTTGCCCGCGCTGATGATCGGGGCCGGCTGGGCCAGGAACACGTCGTTCAGGTGCAGCGAGAAGACCTGCGGTGCCGCGCCGGAGGGCTCGATGAACGCATAGCCGAAGCGGTGCGCGACAGTCGCCGTCGGGATCGTGAGCAGGCTGGAGAACGGGCCGAACACCAGGTTGACCTTGTCGGCCGAGATCAGGTTCTCGTAGTTCGTCACTGCCTGGGTCGGGTTCGACGCGTCATCGACAACCTTCAGGTCGACCTTGCGCCCGAGCAGGCCGCCATGCGCGTTGACCGTGTCGGCCCACAGCTGATAACCCTGCAGGGCCGGCTTGGCCATGTCGGCGAAGTCGCCCGACAGCGACATAGATATCCCGATGACAAGCGGCGGCTTGGCGGCGCTATTCGAGGATCCGCTCGCCGACGTCGAACATGCCGCCAGCAGCAGCGCGCTCGCCAAGCACGTCGGTACAGCCCAACTAGAACGTCTCGCTGTTCTCGCCATGGCGTGTCCCCTAAGTTAGGTCGCCGGCTACGTTGCTCCCGTCATGGGAACACTGTTACCGTGACAGTACTGGCGTAACCAAGAGCCAGTCAATGCTCCCAAAGGAGTCGTGCCCATGAAGATCGCCAATGTCTCGGGGCGGGTCACGCTCGTCGGCGACGACGGCGGCGGCATCGACGTCGAGAAAGCGTCTGGTGGCCGTTTCGGATCCGACCCTCAGGCCATTTACGGGCAGTGGAGGGCGTTCCGCGAGTGGGCGGAGCGACGCGCCATCGCGAGGCGGCGCGATTATCGGCGACGGCGATCTGGGGGCGCCGTCGCCGAGACCGGCACAGGTTTTCGGGATCGGCATGAACTACCGAGACCACGCCGCGGAGACGGGCCTTCCGCTCCCAGCCAGTCCGGCGACCTTCACCAAGTTCCCGACCTGCCTGACGGCACCTTTCGCCGCTGTGGCACTGCCGAGCGAGTATGTGGACTGGGAGGTCGAGCTCGTCGTCGTGATCGGCGTCCGCGCTTACCAGGTCAGCCAGGCCAGCGCGTGGGACCACGTCGCCGGGGTCACGGTCGGTCAGGATCTGTCCGAGCGGGTGGTCCAGTTTGCATCGGGCGGGCAGTTCTCGCTCGGCAAGTCCTTCCCCGGCTTCGGTCCTACCGGCCCGTGGCTCGTGACACCGGACGAACTAGGTGACCCCGACGACCTGGAACTCGGCTGCAGCGTCGATGGCTGCGAAGTCCAGAAGAGCCGTACCTCGCAGCTAGTTTTCGGCGTGCCCGAACTCATCGTCCAGCTGTCAGCCGTGCTGCCCCTGCTGCCCGGCGACCTGATCTTCACCGGCACCCCGGCCGGGATCGGCGCAACCCGCCAGCCGCCCCAGTTCCTTCGCCCTGACCAGGTGCTGACCAGTTACATCGAAGGCGTCGGCACAATGGCCAACCGCCTCATCGCCCCACCCGCCTGACATACGCAAAGGCATTCATCATGGCCCTGCACCGCCTCACGTCAGTCTGCATCGGCGTCCCGAACGTCGCCGAGACAGCCGCCTACTACGAAGAGTTCGGCCTGACCCGCCTGGACGACAACCGATTCGCGACCGTCGACGGCGGCGAGCAGCTCCGCATAGTCCACTCACCACGGCGGCGGGTCGTCGAGCTCGGTATCGGAGTAGCCGATCCCGACGACCTCGACTCGGTCGCTGCGCGCCTGGCCGCGCTCGGCGGCAACGTCAAGCAGACCCCGGACGCCGTTGCGGCCATCGATCCCGGTACCGAGGTACAGGTCGTCCTCACCGTCGCCGACCCGATCACCCAGGCGGCGGCTCCCGCGATCGCCCAGAACGCGCCAGGTCGGGCCGACCGCGGCAACGGAAGGGCCGAGCCCATCGACCGCCAGGATGACGTCCGCCCCCGCAAACTCGGGCACGTCGTGCTGGGCTCCACCGACCTCGAGGCCAGCGAGAGGTTCTTCATCAAGGGAGTCGGCTTCAAGGTGAGCGACACCATCGGTGGTGCGGCCTCGTTCCTCCGATGTTCTACCGATCACCACAATCTCCTCGTGCAGGCGGCGCCGATCTCGTTCCTGCACCACACCTCCTGGCAGGTCGACGATGTCGACGAGATCGGCCGAGGCGCGACCGCGCTGCTGAACAAGGACCCGACCCGCCACGTGTGGGGACTAGGCCGGCACCACATCGGGTCCAACTTCTTCTGGTACCTCAAGGACCCCGCGGGCAACTTCAGCGAGTACTACGCCGACATGGACTGCATCATCGACGACCAGCTCTGGGACCCTGAGGTCTGGAACGACATCAGGGCCCTCTATAGCTGGGGACCTCCGGTGCCAGGATCGTTCCTCGCCCCAGACGACCTCGCCGAGCTGATGGCAACCTCCCACCACACGTGACGCGGTCCCCGTCGCGTAACCAACCCGTGTATCGCGTCGGCCGACGGGTGTTTCAAGCGGAGGATTTGGCAGCGGCGGACGCGGCGCGACGCGCCGGGATCGTCGTCACGATGGTGCCCGACGCCGCTGCCGTCGTCTCGGTCGCAGGCGACCAGGGAATGCTCGCCGCGCTCGCGCCGGATGCGATCTGGGCCCAGATGAGCACGATCGGCTTGGCCGGGATCGACGACGTCATGGCCATGGTCGAACGCGACCGTCCCGACGTCGCGCTCCTCGACGCGCCGGTGGTCTCTAGGCATCGTTGCTGTCGATCGTTGTTTGCCTGAATGGGACTGGCTCGGGTCGATCCCAGCGGCGTGGTCGAACTCCTGGACACGCTTAAGGAAGCGCGCCCAGGCCGCCGGGTCGGGAAGGATTTCCGCGAGGACCTCACCGCTCCGGCAATGTAGGCTCCGCCGCATGCGCGAGCTAATCGACGGCCTGGTGCAGTCTGCCCAGAACAACGGTATGGAGCTCTACGGCGTGCATGTGTACCGCCGGGGAGAGGAGCCGGTCGAGAGGCGGCTCCGCTCGGACGACAGGGAGAACCTGTGGTCGGTGTCGAAGACGTTCGTGTCCGTCGCGCTCGGCATCGCCGAAGCCGAGGGCCGCCTCGCCCTCGACGACCCCGCGCTCAAGTACTACCCGGAGCTGAAGGGAACCGCCGCCCCGGGCCTGGAACAGGTCACCTCCGCCATCTGTTGACGATGACATCAGGGAGCCCGCATTCCTGGCTCGCCGACGAGCCGGTCGTGGTCCCCGACCTGGCGGCGGACTTCTTCGCGACCCCCCTCGCGCACGAGCCTGACAGCTACTTCAGCTACACCGGCACCGGCCCGTACGTGGCGGCCCGCGCGCTGCGCGCAGCGACCGGCGCCAGCGTCCGCGACTACCTGATGCCCCGGGTCTTCGGCCCGCTCGCCATCCACAATCCCCAGTGGCACACCTGCCCCCTCGGCCACCCGGTGGCGGAGAGCGACCTGTTCCTGCGCACGTCCGAGCTGGCCCGCTTCGGCAGGCTGCTGCTGGACGATGGCCGCCACGAGGGCCGCCAGCTGGTCCCCGCCGGGTACTGCGCGCGGATCGCCGCCGAAAGCGTCGCCACGGTCAACGACCCCGAGGACCAGGAGTTCCGCCTGGCGCCCCGCTACGGCCTCGGCGCCTGGTGCGGCCCCTGCGACGGCACGTTCAGCATGGCGGGCCGCTACGGCCAGTTCTGCATCGTCTCCCCGCCCCGTGAGGCGGTGGTCACGATCACCGCCCACGTAGAGGAGGGCTCCGCCCGCACCTCGATCACGACCCTGGTCACCGAGGAGCTACTCAACCGCCTGTAGAACTAGCGCCACCAGCGGATCTCGCGGGCGATGCTGGCGCCGCTGGTCCGGTCGAGCGCTAGGCATCGTTGCTGTCGATCGTTGTTTGCCTGAATGGGACTAGCTCGGGTCGATCCCAGCGGCTTGCTCGAACTCCTGGACACGCTTAAGGAAGCGCGCCCACGTCGTCACCCAGCTCGGCTACGAGCATCTGCGGCGGCACGATCTGCGCCACACCGGTCTTACCTGGATGGCCGATGCCGGGGTCCCGGTCCGCGTGCTAAGGAAGATCGCCGGGCACGGCTCGCTCGTGACCACGCAGCGCTATCTGCACCCGGATGCCCAATCGATCGCGGACGCGGGGACCGCGCTCAGCGCGCGCACCTGGCAGCAAGTTGGTCCCCAAATGGTCCCAGCTACGTCTGGTGCACGGCAGCGAAGGGTGACCCGCCAAATGCAAAGAAGCCCGCTGACCTCGGCTTTCACCGTGATCAGCGGGCTTGTGCGTCGTCGCGTCGGGACGGCGGGATTCGAACCCGCGACCCCTTGACCCCCAGTCAAGTGCGCTACCAAGCTGCGCTACGTCCCGGAACTGCTCGCCAGCCCCGGCCGGGCAGGCCCACATACCTTACCGCAGACCGGGCATGGGCGAGGGTCGGCCGAAGCCCGGGCCCTGCTCCGCTAGCTGCCCGGGCAGCCCGACGGGCGGCGCCCGAAAGAGCGCCGCCCATGCTCGCAGCATGTGCCGTGAGTCGGCTTGCCTTACTTGCAGAGTCCCGGCGGAACCGAGGTCTTGCAGTGGTTGCCCACGAACTTGACGTGCTTGCCGGTGCCGTCCCAGATCAGGTCGGCCGGGTGATTGCGGTGAGCGCGGTTCCCCTTGATCGTGTCGAGATTCGGATCGCTGCCGTGGCTTAGGGCGTGCGCGCTGATGACGACGATGCCGCCGGAGTTGAGCTGCTTGCCGCTGTTGCCGTCGACCAGGTTGCTGAACACGCGCGTCTTGGTCGCGCCGAGCAGCAGGATTCCGCCGCCTTTCGTGCTGATAGGCGTGTCGCCACTCGCGGGGCAGAACTTGTTGTTATGGACGACGACATTGTGCGTAATCAGCGTGTTTCCGGCACCGCCGGGCTGGCCGTCGTCAAGGACCAGGATGCCCTGGCAGTTCTTGGCGACATAGTTGTGAGCAACGAGCACTTCCCTAGCGTGCCTGACGAAGATCCCGAACTGGTTACCGATTGCCCGGTCATCGCGCACGACTGTGTCTGCGTCAGGCGAATCTCCGACGTAGAAGCCGGCCTCGTGATTCCCGATCGCGACATCATGAGTGAACTGGGTCGTCGTGGAACTGAAACGCGAGATCCCGTAGTCGCCGTCATTTATGGCGAGCACCCGGGTAACGGTCAGGCCGACCGTGCCATAACCGAAAACACCATTGCTGGGGAAGCCGACCACAGAAAGCTTGCTGATCGTGTCGCTGCGAACGGTTTTGAGCACCTGCCCGCTCGGCCCGACCTTCTGCGCCAGGATGCAGATTCCCGTTTCGCCGAAGGCGCCATTGCAGAGGTTGTGCGGTGCATGCCGAGGCGGCTTGATAATGGTGCGCCGCCAGCCTGACCCGCGCAGCGTGATCCGGTCCTTCCGGATCTGCACACTCTGGTGATAGACACCAGGCTTGAGCACGATGGTTGTACCGGGCTTGGCCTTGTCGATGGCCTTCTGGATGGACTGTCCAGGGCCGATCACGATCCGCTTCGATGCTGTCCCCGACGACGAGGCGCTCGCTGCACCTGTGTAAGCGATGCTGAGTCCGGCCGCCAAAGCTATGGCCCAGACGCTCGTGCTTAATCTACGCATCCCGCTCCTCCCCTCACGGCTGGCCCCTGTGCCAACCCCTCGTGGCCAGGCTGTGCGATATCGAATAGGATTCAGCGGCGATATAGCCGAATATCATCCTGCCCGGCGCCGAGCCAGTTTACAGCGATCGTTAGGGTACGTCACGAGAAACTAAAGAACTGACCACAAGAAAGGAAATTCACTGCCCCGCTCATCTCGCGTGCCGTTTATCAGTACATCGCAGTGATCTCTTATTAAGCACTGATTTGCAGGCAATCATCATGAGATGTAAAAGCATCGCCAGGTTCGCGGATTGGCCGTGGCCTGCGCCCACGAATCGCGCACCGCGCACCTCCCGCTGATCGCACCCCAGCCTCAGGATGATCCGCGTCTCCCGCCGCTGTTAGTGTTCGGCCGGGAACGGGGCCGGTTCGAGGGAGCAGTTCTGATGATGGATCGCCGCCTGGCACGACTGGTGCCGCAGCCGGCCTCAGTCCGGGAGAGGCCGGGCCAGCTGATGTTCGCCGCGCCGCCTGCGGTCGTGCCCGCCGGAACCGGCCCAGAGCCAGCCGCCGCAGCCGGTGCTGTGCGGCACTTGCTGGCCGGACTGCCCTGGCCCGGCGGCGACGGTCGTGCCAGTGAGTGCACCGTGGCCATCGATGCCAGTATCGGGGCCGAGGCGTACCGGCTCACCATCGATGCGACGGGCATCGGAATCGTGGCCGGCGGCACCGCTGGTGCCATCTATGCAGTGCAAACTCTCCGCCAGCTCTTGCCCGCCGATGCCTGGCGGGCCGCACCGACTACCGGGGGAGATCTGGTGGCTGCCGTGCGCCGAGATCGATGACGCGCCAGCCATGCCGTGGCGCGGGGCGCATCTCGACGTCGCCAGGCACTTCTTCGGCAAGCGCGAGGTGCTGACCCTCGTCGACGCGCTGGCCGCGCTGAAACTCAACCGGCTGCACCTGCATCTCACCGATGACCAGGGCTGGCGGATCGAGAGCCGTTTGCATCCGGTCTTGCATGAGGTCGGCTCGCACCGGCCCGGAAGCAGGATCAGCCTGAACAACGAACAGCCGCCGAGCTACGAGGAAACTCCGCACGGCGGCTACTACACGCTGGCCGACCTGGCCGAGATTGCGGCTTTCGCGGCGCAGCGCGGGATGGAACTGGTGCCTGAGATCGACCTGCCCGGCCACTGCACCGCGCTCCTGGCGGCGATGCCGGAATTGGGCTCGGGCGCTCCGCCACCTGGCGGCTACCAGGTCAGTCGGGACTGGGGCATTTTCCGGTATCTGCTCGCGCCGCTGCCGGAGTCGATGCAGCTGCTCCGCGACATCTTCGGTGAGCTGCTGTCCGCGACCGGGTCCCGGTTCGTCCACATCGGCGGCGACGAATGCCTGCTCGGTACGTGGCGTGACGACCCGCGCATCGACGCCAGCCGCCGCGAGCGCGGCCTTGCCACGGCGGAGGAGCTGCACGCGGCGTTCCTGCGCGATGTCGCCGACATCCTCGCGGAAGACCTTGCGGTCCGTGCGGTTGTCTGGGACGAAGGTTTCGCCAGCACGGCGGGCAAACCGGGGCTGCTACGGCCGGATACCGTCGTGATGGCCTGGCGCGGCATGCACATCGCCCGGCAGGCAGCGCTGGCCGGCCATGACGTCGTGGCCGCGCCGGTGCTGCCAACCTACTTCGATTACTACCAGGAACGGGGCCCGCAGGAGCCGGTGGCGATCGGCGGGCCGGTCAGGATTGAGGACGTGGCCGCCTTCTCACCCGTCCCGGCGGACTGGCCCGAGCAGGCACGCCGCAACATGATCGGCGCCCAGTTCCAGGTCTGGACCGAATACATTCCGGACGCCAGAGCACTGGAGTACATGATCTTCCCCCGCGCCTGCGCGCTCGCCGAGGTCGCCTGGTCTGGCCGTAGCGTCGAGTTCGGTGCGGGCGAGCCGGACAAGCCGGCGCTGCGCGAGCGGATCGCCGCCCACCTGCACAGACTAGATGCCGCCGGGGTCGAGTATCGGCCGCTCGACGGGCCGCGCCCGTGGCAGCAGGGCGGCACCGGACCACGCCGCCACCGGCCTGGTTACCTGGTGGAGGATGTAGCCGTGCACCTCGGTCAGGTCGCTGGCGGGCGATGAAGTAACGCGGCCGGCAATGTTAGCCCGTGCAACGAGTTGACCCGGCGGCGTGTGCATGCCTACTTTAAGACCGACCGGACGGTATGGAGCCGGCCGGAGCAGAGCGACCCGGAGTGTGCGGCATGGCGGTGAGGTCGAAGGAGTCCACCGGGCGGGCCAGAGGCCAGTCCGCCCGGCCGCCGGTTAAAGAACGTCTACTGAACGTCGCGACCAGGCTGTTTGCGCGGCACGGATTCGAAAGCACCTCGGTCCAGGACATCGTTGACGCCGCTGGAGTTACCAAGGGTGCGATGTACCACTACTACGGCTCGAAGGACGACCTGCTGTACGAGGTCTACCACCAGGTGCTGACCATGCAGACCAGCCACCTGGAGGAGATCGCTGCCGGTCCCGGGACGCCAGAACAGCGGCTGCGGGCGGCAGCGGCGGACGTCATCGAGACCAGCCTGGACAACCTGGACGACATGATCGTGTTCTTCCGTTCGCTGCATATGCTGCCGGACGACAAGCAGGCTCAGATACGGGCAGAGCGGCGCCTCTACCACGACAAGTTCCGGGCGCTTGTCGAAGAGGGCGTAGCGGCCGGCGCGTTCCGCGCCGATATGCCGGCCGACATCGTCGTGCACTACTTCCTTAGCGTGGTGAATCAGCTCGGCTCCTGGTTCAAGCCGGACGGAGCGCTGTCCCCGGCGGATGTCGGCCGACAGTTCACCGAATTGCTGGTAGGCGGGCTGGCCACCGGCTAGCCGCGGCGATAACCCGGCCCCGTTACCCGATCGCGGCACTTGGCGGCCTTAGCCGTCGTTGGCCTAATCGATGAGGCCTGCAGAATCCATGGAGCGGACCGCTGGGCCGGTGCCATTCGCGGCCGGGAGCCGGTCCAGACGCCGCCTCCTGTGGCTGGTGGCCAGGAGGCTTGTAGCGGTGTGCGCCGCTGCGTTGCTGGTCTTTGTGATCGCATTCGGAACGCTTTTGGCCGTGACCCCGTCGGTTGCCAATGCCCGGCAGCGGGCGAGCGCCTTCGATCGCGCGCATCACGCCGCTTATCCGGGGGTGGTGGTGCCGTACCGGTTCGCCACGTCCCTGCAGGCGACGGAGGATCACCGGTTCAACTCCGAACCGGGCGTCGATCCGGTCGCGATCGGGCGGGTCGCGGTTGGCTACCTGTCCGGCCGGGCGGACGAGGGCGGTGCCACGCTCTACCAGCAGCTGGCCAAGATGCTCTACACGCCGGCTCAGACCGGATTCGTGGCCGAGACCGAGCAGGTCGCGCTGGCGGTCAAGCTGAAGTTCAGCTACAGCGGGCCCGAGATTCTCCGGTTGTACTCGGATGTGGCGTATTTCGGCCACGGTTTCTACGGTCTGTCAGCGGCCAGCTGCGGCTACTTCGGCGTCCTGCCTGACAAGATGTCGTGGCCGCAGGCCGCGCTCCTGGCCGGGCTGGTCCAGGGGCCGACCGTCGACGATCCGCTGACCTATCCGGCGCACGGCCTGACCAGGGAACAGCACGTCGTCGGCAGGCTGGCGGCAGTCGGCGCGCTGACGCAGGTGCAGGCGAACCGCGACCTTGCTATCCCGCTGCACAGGCTTCTTTCGAAGGCGGGCGGCTGCCGCGCCTGACTAGCGAGGCCAGGCCGAGGTCTCGGTCACCTCGGCGTCCGGCAGGCTCTCCTGCTGGACCGGACCGAGCCTGGCATGACCGTTAGCGGCATGCCGGCCATGCGGGCGCACGCCGATGGGCCCGATCCGGCCGGGTCCGCCCTTACCAGCTCCGCCATGGGCGTGCCCTGGCTGCCCGGGTGCGCTATGGCCGGGTCCTGCCTGCCCTGCTCCGTCTTCGGCGGCGGGCCAAACCCACTTGCGGTAGGACCAGAACCGGAACAGGGTACCGAGGCCGGTGCCGACAATCAGCGCCACGTTGTACCAGAGCTTGCTTTTTCCCAGGCCAGCCAGGTCTGTCAGCCCGATGCAACCGTAATAGATGAGCAGGCCGATCCCGTTCAGCACGAAGAACATGATCGAATCGCGGGTAGTGCCCTGGCTTTGGCGATGCTTGAAGGTCCAGTAGCGGTTGCCCAGGTAAGTGACGACGGTCGCCAGGATCGTGGCGATCGTGACCGCCTTGTACCTGCCGAAGCTCTGGAGGGCATTGGCGATGACGAAGGTGACGATCGTGCCGATTGCCCCGATGACCAGGAACTTGGCACCTTCGTGTATCAGGTGGCGGAACCGCTCGTAGAGCCCGCGAACGCTGCCCACCTCTGGATCCTGCCTCCTGCTAGTCCACGCCTGAGTGTGACCTTGTGAGAGTACCGCCCCGTAGATGATGGCGTGCCCAACTGGGCAGCCAAATCACCCTGTCCGGCCCAGATATTCGTTCGGAACTGACAGACCGTCAGGGTAGTGTCGCGGGCGTGCAAGATCCCGACATCCTCATCTACGCTACCGGCCTGACGAAGCAATTCGGCGAATTTACCGCAGTCGACGGGATCGACTTCGAGCTGAGGCGGGGAGAGGCGTTCGGATTCCTGGGTCCGAACGGGGCCGGCAAGTCGTCCACCATGCGGATGATCGGCTGCGTGTCGCCGCCGAGCGGCGGCGAGCTGTCGATCATGGGCATGGACCCGGTGGCCGACGGCCCGGCCATCAGGGCCCGGCTGGGCGTGGTCCCGCAGGAGGACACCCTCGACGTTGAGCTGACCGTCCGGGAGAACCTGCTGATCTACGGTCGCTACTTCGGCCTGCCCAGGCCGGTGATCGCGGAGCGGACAGCCAGGCTGCTCGATTTCGTGCAGCTGTCCGAACGAGCCGACGATCAGGTCGAGCCGCTGTCCGGAGGCATGAAGCGGCGGCTGACGATCGCCCGCTCGCTCATCAACGAACCGGAGATCCTGCTCCTGGACGAGCCGACCACCGGCCTCGACCCGCAGGCCCGGCACGTCGTCTGGGACCGGCTGTTCCGGCTCAAGCAGCAGGGCGTGACGCTGGTCCTGACCACGCACTACATGGACGAGGCCGAGCAGCTGTGTGACCGGCTCATGGTCATGGACGGCGGCAAGATCGCGGCCGAGGGCTCACCACGCGAGCTGATCGAGATGTACTCCACCGCCGAGGTGCTGGAACTCAGGTTCCACGTGTCCGATCATGACCAGGCGGCCGAGAAGGTGGCGAATGCTCCAGCAGAGCGGATCGAAGTGCTGGCCGACCGGATCCTGCTGTACGTGCCTGATGGTGACGCGGCGCTAGCTACCGTCCGCGGCCTCGGGCTGGAGCCGCTGACCTCGCTGGTGCGCCGAAGCACGCTCGAGGACGTGTTCCTGCGTCTGACCGGTCGGCGCCTGGAGGACGGATGACGACCTCGGTACTGCCGGCGCCGCGGCCCCAGCCGGCGGCTGGCCGTGGCCGCACCGGCGCCGTTCCGGGTCGCTGGTTGATGGCCATCCGGGCGTTCATGTTCTGGCTGGTCAACTATCGCCGCACCTGGAAGGGAACGATTTACACCAGTGTGCTGAGCCCGTTGCTCTATCTCGGTGCCATGGGGCTCGGCCTCGGCACCCTGGTCGACAAGCACGGATTGAGCAGCCTCGGCGGCGTTAGCTACCTGGACTTCCTGGCGCCCGGCCTGCTCGCGGCGGCCGCCATGGAAACCGCCATGGGCGAATCGATGTATCCAGTACTGGCATCGGTCAAGTGGCTGAAGACTTACCAGGCGGCGGTTGCCACTCCGGTTCGGCCAGCAGACTTGTTCCACGGGCACCTGCTCTTCACGTCCATGCGGCTGATCATGAACGGTGCCATCTTCCTGGCAACGATGGCAGCTTTCGGTGCGATCAGGTCCTTTTGGGTACTGGCGGCGTGGCCGGTCGCCGTACTGACCGGGCTCGCCTTTGCCGCCCCGGTCGAGGCGTTCTCGATCACCCAGAACAAGGACCAGAACTTCGCTTTGCTGTTCAGGTTCGGCATGATCCCGTTGTTCCTGTTCTCCGGGACGTTCTTCCCGGTGTCACAGCTACCGGCGTGGATCCGGCCGGTCGCCTATGCCACTCCGCTCTGGCACGGCGTGGCGCTCTGCCGGCAGCTCAGCCTGGGCACCGCCGACCTGATCGGCGCGCTCGGGCATGTCGCCTACTTGGTGGTATTCGTGCTCGCTGGCATCGTGATCGGCCAGCGCACTTACCGGCGGCGCCTTTATGTCTAGCCCTAGCCCGTCCCTGAAGCTGCCGCTACGCATCCTGCCGGCACCGCTGCTAGCCGCCCGACGTGGCGCTCTCGGCGGCCGGGGCAGCGGCTACCTCATTGAGCGGCATGCCCGCGCTTACCGTCATGCGTGGCTCATCCTGGTGTCGGGCTTCTTCGAGCCGCTGTTCTACCTGCTGTCCATCGGCGTCGGCATCGGCACCCTGGTCGGCACGGTCACCGGACCGGGCGGCCAGCACATCGGCTACACCAGCTTCGTGGCGCCCGCGTTGCTAGCCACGTCCGCGATGAACGGCGCGGTCATGGATTCGACGTTCAACGTGTTCTTCCGGCTGAAGTATGCCAAGCTCTACGACTCCGCGCTGTCCACGCCGATGCGTTCCGGGGACGTTGCACTGGGCGAGATCGGCTGGGCGCTGATCCGCGCTGGCCTGTATGCCGTTGCTTTCATGATCGTGATGCTGGCCATGGGCCTGGTCCACTCACCCTGGGCGGTACTGGCCGTCCCGGTCGCGCTGCTGATCGGCTTCGCCTTCGCCGGCGCTGGCATGACAGCTACTACCTTCATGCGCAGCTGGCAGCACTTCGAGTTCGTCATCCTGGCCACGTTGCCGATGTTCCTGTTCTCCGCGACCTTCTACCCGCTTGGCGTCTACCCGCGGCCGATTCAGTACGTGGTCGATTGCACTCCGCTCTACCAGGGCGTCGCGCTGCTTCGCGGGCTCACCCTCGGGTACGTGGGCCCCGGCTTGCTGTGGCATGTGCTGTACCTGGCCGTGATGGGAGTCGCCGGCCTGGCCCTGGCCGGGCGCCGGATCGGCCGTCTGCTGCTGAAATAGCGCGAGCCGCAGTCGCCGCGCTAGCGTCGCGCCAGCCCTTCCACGCGGCTGTGCAGTGTGCGCACGAAAGTCTCGTGCTCCGGTTTCATCAGGACGCTTCGCAGGATCCTGGCCCCGGTTGCGTCGGCCGCGATATCAGGGTGGCGCTGACCCACCGCCTCGGCGGAAGCGCGCAGAGTGCTGAGGTAGACCGGCTCAGCCGCGTCGGCCATCCCGGCCTGGAGCACGCGCTCGGACGCCGCGTCGATCGCGGACAGGCTCGCCTTGGCCGGGAAGTAGCAGACGATGTCGAGCTCTGGTGGCTGATAAAGGGTCAGGCAATCCGATGACTCCAGCAGGTCAGCCCATTCCAGCGCCGCCCGGCGGCCCGCGGCCAGCACCTGGCCGAGGCCGTCACGGCGGGGGGGCAAGACCTGGAAGGTTAGCCAGAGCGCGGCTGCGGCGGCGCCCGCCCGCGAGCACTCCAGGCTGATCTCGCCGAGGTGCAGCTCGCTGGAGGTGAAGTAGGTGTAGGGCGAGTCATGCAGGTAGAACCTGCCGACACTCGGGTCAGCAAACAGCACCGCGCCGCACCCGTAGGGCTGCAGCCCGTGCTTGTGCGGATCAACGACCACGGAGTCACAGGCCGCAATGGCCTGCCAGGGAGCCGGGTCGAGCCCGGCAGGCTCGTCTGCTCCTGCCAGCAGCGTGAAGAAGCCGCCATAGGCAGCATCAACATGCACGCGGACGCCGTGCCGCCTGGCCACCGCCAGGACATCGTGCACAGGGTCGATCGCGCCGAGGCCGGTGGTGCCCGCCGTCGCGACGACTGTGCCGACCGTGCCGCCGGCTAGCAGCGCGTCCAGGTCATCAAGATCCATCCGGCCAGCATCGTCAACTGCGACTGCGGTGCCCTGAACTCCCAGCACGCCGCACATCCGGCTATGGGTGTAGTGCGCGTCGGCGCTGTAGGCGATGCCCAGGCCCGGATACAGTTCCCTGGCGACGAACAGCGCCTCCAGGTTGGCGATCGTCCCGCTGGTGGTCAGGTGGCCGAGGTGCACGGGCAGGCCGAACATCATGGCCAGCTGGGCGACCACCTCCTTTTCCATCGCCGCCGTCGGCGGCCCGCCGTCTAGTGCGTGGTTGTTCGGGTTGATCAGCATCGCGGCGAGGTATCCGACTACCGCTGCCGGGTGCGGCGGCTTCAGCATCTGGCCGGCGTAGCCGGGATGGAAGAACGGGTAGTTGCCAGTCAGCCGGCTGGCAAGCGCGCCGAAGGCGGCGGCGAACTGCTCGTCGCCAAGCTGCGCAGCCGGATGCGGCTCGAAGGCGCCGAACGTCTGCTGCCAGTCGCCGACGGCACGCGCAGCGGCGGCGAGCCAGTGGTCCAGGTCCATGCCCGAAGCCAATCACGCCAACCTCGCACAACTCGACACGGTGCCGCGGCGCAGCACAGCGGTCTCGGTTCTAATAGTCTGAGAGACAGATACGTCGTGCACGGCCGCCGCGGCACCGGGGCGTCCGGAGCACGAACCGGAGGCCAGCAGCGTGGCGTCGTTAGTCACTGAGCAGGTGCCACAGCGGCTGGCACCGCTCGTCGGCCGGGAGAGCGAGCTCCAGGAGGTCCTTACCGCCCTGGCGCGCGGTCGGCTCCTCACACTGACCGGTTCCGGCGGCACTGGCAAGACGCGGCTTGCGCTCGCGGCCGCGACTTCGGCCAGGCAGTCGTTCCCCGCTGGTGTCCGCTGGGTTGAGCTGGCCGCGCTTGATGACCCGATGGTCGTCGCCACCGAAGTCGCGACGCGCCTCGGCGTGCCAGAGAATCCGGGCCAAGACGCCGCCGCAGCGATCGCCGACCATGTGGCCGCGAACGCCGTGCTGCTCGTGCTCGATAACTGCGAGCACCTGACCTCGGCCGCGGCGGAGCTGGCCGAACGCTTGCTGGCGGCCTGCCCGGCATTGACGATCCTGGCGACCAGTCGGAGGTGCTCGGCGTTGACGGGGAGCGCAGCTGGCCAGTGCCGCCGCTGTCGCTGCCTGCGCTGAGCGTCCGCCTGCCGCCGCCGCCATCGCCGGTTTCGATGCGTCCGCCTGTTTGAGCAGCGAGCGCAGCTGACCGTGCCGTCGTTCCGGCTGTCCGATGAGAACGCCGGATCCGTCCTGCAGGTCTGCAGGCGCCTGGACGGCTTGCCGCTGGCTATCGAGCTGGCCGCTGCCCGGATGCGGATCTTGTCTGCGCAGCAGCTTGCTGAGCGCCTCGATGACATCTTTGGCGTGCTCGTCGGCGGCACGCGCAGCACGCCGCGACGGCATCAGGCCCTGCGCGCCACCCTCGACTGGAGCCACGACCTGCTCGACGCCGAGGAGCGGGCCGTGTTCCGGCGGCTGGCGGTGTTCGCCGGGGGATTCACGCTGGCATCGGCCGAGCGGGTGGCCGTGGGTGGTGACATCGCCCGCCAGCAGATGCTCGACCTGCTGACCAGGCTGGCCGACAAATCGCTGCTCCACGTCGATCAATCGGGCCCGACGGCGCGTTACCAGTTGCTCAGCACGGTGCGCGAATACGCGCGTGAGCGGCTGGCGGACGCGGGCGAGGAAGACGCAGCGCGGCGGGCGCATCTGACCCGGATGGCCGAATTGGTCGGGGAGATCACGCCGCGGATCGATCGCGGCAGCGACGGGGCTGACGGCCTGGAGCGGGAGCTGGACGCGCTCGACGCCGAGACGGGCAACCTGAGAGCCGCGATGGAACTCGCGCGCCAGTGCAATGACGCCATCGCGGCTCTGCGGATAGCGGGCCCGCTGGCAAATACGCGTACTTGCGCGGCCATTACCAAGAGGTCAGGCAGTGGATGGACGCGGCGGTCATCCTGGGCCCAGATGCCCCGGCGGACCTGCGAGCGGTGGCGCTGCTGGGCAGCGGCCGCCTGGCGCTGCTGCAGTGTGACTATCAGCCCGCGGTCCGCCGGCTCGAGGCAGCGTTGCGGCTCTACCGAGAGCTGGACGATCCCAGGGGCATCGCGGCCACACTGCAAGTACTCGGCAGCGTCGCGCGCGAGCAAGGCAGATACGCGCGCGCCACCGATCTGCAGGCGGAGAGCCTGGCCACGGCAACGGCGGCCGACGATCAGTGGGCGGTCGCCAGCGGGCATGGCTATCTCGGCTTCGCCGCCTGGCTGCAGCGCGACTTCGACCGGGCGACGGCCGAATGCAGCCTGGCGCTTGCACTGTCGCGCGAGCTCGGCGACGCAGAAGGCATGGCGTGGGCGCTGATTAGCCTCGGCACGATCGCTCGCTATGAGGGGAACGTCGGCCAGGCGCTCGCGCTGCTCAGCGAGAGCCGGGACCGAGCCGAGCGGATTGGCTTCAGAGAGGGCATCGCCTGGTCGCTTGAGCAACTCGGACTACTGGCCATCGAGCGTGGTGACCACCTGGATGCAGGCGCGCTGCTGCGCGGCAGCCTGGACATTCATCATCAGCTTCGGGACCGGTGGCGGGTCTGCAGCCTGCTAGCTGACCTGGCAGCGCTCGCTGTCGCCGAGGATCACCCGGACCGGGCCGCAATGCTGCTGGCAGCAGCTGAGACCATGCGGGCCGCGATCGGCACCGTCGTCGCGCCGTGTGAGCGCGCGCTACACGAGGCAACACGGGCGGCGGCCCGGGCGGCACTCAGCGACGCCAACTTTGCTGCCGCCTGGCAGCAGGGCACGCTCGCCCAGACCGAAGACATTCTCGCTGCCCTTGAGCCGCCGCCTTCACCCGTGCAGCCTTCACCCGTGCAGCCTTCACCCGTGCAGCCCGCACCCGCGCAGCCCGCACCTGTGCAGCCAGCGCCGCCCGAGACGGGACACGACCGGCAGCCACCGCCAAGGTAACGGCCGCCGTGCCGAAACCGCGGCCGGCCAAGGCCCGCGCGCTGCTTATCCGGGCACTGGGCGCGGCGACCGTGCATCTGGGCGACGAACCGATCAAGGCTGCGGACTGGGGATACGCCAAGCCGCGGGAGCTGCTGTTCCTGCTCGTGAGCTCTCAGCCGATGACGAGAGAACAGCTAGGGGCTGCGCTCTGGCCGGACCAGCCGCGCGAGCGGCTCGGCAGCACGCTGCATACTGCGTTGCGGGGAGTGCGCCGCGCCCTCGGCGCGCCGGACTGGATCATCTATTCCGACGGCCGGTACAGCTTCAACACCGAGCGCGGGCACGTCTGCGATGTCAGCACATTCGAGCAAGCGCTCGCCGTCGCACGCCGTGCCCGCCCGCAGGCGGCAGCGCTGCCCGACCTGCAGCGTGCGCTGGCCGCCTACGGCGGCGAGTTCCTGGCCGGGATGTCGGCGGGGGAGTGGGCCCAGGTGCGGCGCGAGGAGCTGGCACGCAGCTTTGAGTCGGCGCTGCTGGCGACCGGCCGCCTGCAGATGGCGGCCGGGCGCTTCCAGCCTGCGGCCGCCGCGTTCCGCCGCGCGGTCAGCCACGAGCCGCTCAACGAGACGGCCCACCGGGAGCTGATGACCTGCTGGGCCCGCCTGGGCGAGACGGCCAGAGCGGTTAGGCACTATGAAGAGCTCGCCGATCTGCTGCGCCTGCAGGTTGGCGTACCTCCGGCAGCGGAGACAACTGCGCTCTACCAGCGCCTCACCAAGCAGCAGTCCTGACCTCCCCCTGAGTTTCCCCCAGAGCCTGCCGGATCCCCCCGGAGCCTGCTGGCACGCTGACGCCAGGTTGGCGGTATCGAGAAGACGTGACGATCAGGCGCGCCTCGCCGCCACGGATGGAGGCCCCGGCCATGTCTGATCCCATCGTGCCCCTGTCGGCCAGTTCTCCGGCCGAGGTCGTGGCGCTGGTCTCGCTGGCCATCAGCGACGGAGACCTCGGCGCCGCACTGGCTCAGTACGAGCCTGGAGCGGCGCTCGAACCGTGGGCGCGCCGCGCGGCGCCAGCGACGCATGGCCTGACTAACTCGCTGGTCCAGCTCATGGAGCTGCGCCTGCCGCTGTCGGTGACCGTTTGCGACGTGCTGACCAGCAGCGAGGTTGCGGCCAGCGCGGACATCATCGGCGCCGCCGAGCTGGCGGTTAATGTCGGCACAGCCTGCTGCCTCGTCGCCCTGGTCCTTGCCGATCGGCGCATCACCGGAACGGGGCCCGACTGTCAGCCGGTCGACTTGCGGGGATTCGGCGCGACAGCGGTGCGGCGCCATCCCGACGGCAGCTGGCGCATCGCGGCAGACGCCTGGTGCCTGTCGCCTGTAGAGCGCGGGTGACGGCCGCCGTGGTCGCGGTTCCCCTGCGAATCCCCCCGGCCCCCCGGCGCATTCCCCGGAGGCAACCGCGAGTCTTCCAGGCGTACAGACGAGGGCGGGCCACCTCGGACAAGCTGACGCGCCCGCCAGGTTAATTAGAAAGGGCTTGATCATGACATCTGCCAAGTTCACTCGGACTGGCATCAAGGCTGCTGCCGCCGCTGTGACGGCTGCTGCGACCGTGACCGCTGCCGCCACGATCGCGCTGGCCGGCACGGCGAGCGCGAGCACGGCAGCTGCGTCGGCCGGCCACGGCTACAACTTCACCACGCTGAATAACAAGAAGGACCTGACGTTCAACCAGTTGCTGGGCATTAACAGCGCTGGGCTGATCTCCGGGTACTTCGGCTCGGCATGCCCGGCCACCCGAACAAGGGCTACACGCTGCGCCTGCCGTACGGCCAGCACGACTACCGCAACGAGAACTTCCCCGGCTCAGCGCAGACCCAGGTGACCGGGCTGAACGATGTTGGCAACACCGTTGGCTTCTGGGTAAACGCCAAGGGCGCCAACTTCGCCTTCTACACCTCCACCAACCGGAACTTCCACCAGGTGAAGGACTTCCCGGGCGCGACCAACGCATCGCCGCAGATTGACCAGCTGCTCGGCATCAACGACCACGGCGTGGCCGTCGGTGTCTACACCAACAGCGCCAACCACAACCGCGGTTACGTGTACAACATCCACACCAGGAAGTTCAACCGCGTGCTCAAGCCGGGTGCGCCGCAGGGGCTTACCGGCCCCAGCCTGACCGCTACCGGCATCAACAACTTCGGCACCATTAGCGGCTTCTACGTGAGCGGCAGCAAGACCGTGTCGTTCATCAAGTACGGCAAGCACTTCATCACGTTCTCGCGCAAGGGTGCGGCGATGACGCAGGCGTTCGGCATCAACGACTCCAACGTCGTCGCCGGCGCATACACCGTGGGCACCGGTACCTCGGCCAAGAGCTACGGCTTCACCTGGACCAAGGCGCACGGCTTCAAGACGGTCAACGACCCGCACGGGATCGGCAGCACGATCATCAACGGCCTGAACGACCGGGGTGAGCTGGTCGGCTTCTACACCGACTCCAAGGGCCACACCGACGGATTCCTGGCGCGGCCGCGCAGCTGACAAGCAGCGCTCGCAGTTCTCCGCAGTGCCGCCGCGCAGCAGCGCGGCGGCACTGCCATTGGTCGCGGCAATTCCCGGCCGGGACCGGCAGCCCCGGGTGCAGCACGTGCAATGCCGCGGTGCAGAATTTGCCTGGTGAATATCGGTGTTGTGTTCCCGCAGACGGAGATTGGCGCCGACCGCGGCGCAGTCCGGGCCTATGGCGAGCGGGTAGCAGAGCTTGGTTTCAGCCATCTGCTGGCCTATGACCACGTGGTCGGCGCGGATCCCGAGGTGCACAAGCCATGGACCGGGCCGTATGACGTCCGCACGACCTTTCACGAGCCGATGGTGCTGTTCGGCTATCTGGCTGCGGTCACTTCGCTGGAACTCGTTACCGGCATCATCATCCTTCCCCAGCGGCAGACTGCGCTGGTGGCAAAGCAGGCGGCCGAAGTGGACCTGCTGACCGGCGGAAAGTTCCGCCTCGGCGTCGGCCTGGGCTGGAACGCCGTGGAGTATGAGGCGCTCGGCAAGACCTTCACTGACCGGGGACGCCGGGTCACCGAGCAGGTCGCGTTGCTGCGGCAGTTGTGGACCGAGCCGTCAGTCACGTTCGCGGGCGAGTACGAAACGGTTACCGCCGCGGGCTTGTCGCCGCTGCCGGTTCAGCGGCCCATCCCCGTCTGGTTCGGTGCGCAGTCACGACCGGCATACGTGCGGGCCGGGCAGCTGGCCGACGGCTGGTTCCCGCAAGTGCCGCCAGGACCTCGCCTCGACGAGGCCCGCGCTATCGTCGAGCAGGCCGCCCTTGACGCCGGACGGGACCCGGCGGCGATCGGCATGGAGGGTCGCGTCAGCTGGGGCGAAGGCGGCGCGGCGAGACTCGTCGATCACGTTGGTCGCTGGCGGGAGGCCGGCGCCTCGCACGTGTCGGTCAACACAATGGGAGCGGGTCTCGGTGCCGTCGACGGGCACCTCGCCGCGCTCGCCATGGCCTCCGAAGCGCTGGAACTGCGGACCGGTCGCTGACCGTAGCGCATCCTGCCGGGTGCAGTCGGCTAGCTTCACGCCTACGCGGTGCGGCACAGGTGGACCGCTGCCTCCCGTTCTTCCATCTTTGCAACGCTTTCGCGGTAACCCGGAGCCTATGCTCGCCGTATGCGACGCAGGTCCGGCGGGAATCCGCGCCAGGCTTTCTCTTCTCGACCGCTACTGAATTCCAGCCGGTGAGCGCAGCGGACCAGGCCGGAGTCTTCTCTGTGCCAACCACGCAGGCAGAGCTAGCTGCACTCGAGGCGAGTTACGAGCCGTTTCACGGCGCCGCGGCATGGCGCCGCGTGCGGGTCGACAACCCCAGGTGGACGCGGTACGCGCACGTCCTGTCGCGCCGCGTCAACTCCGTCGACGCGGACACGTGGCTCGAAGTACAGGACAGGTTGTTCCGCGTAGCTGCCCTGGAGTCCGGCGCTCTTGACGGCCTGTTCCCCGCCAATCCGGAGCTCACCACCACGGTGCTGTCGAGTTCAATTGCCTTGCCCGCAGCCGACGACGAGGCTGGCAGAGTCGAGCTGACAGCCGAATGCCACCGGCGGGCACTCATTCTGGCCAGCGAGTTCGCCGCCGATCGTCAGGCCGTGACGGAGAACCTGATGGCCGTCCTGCAGGACGTGATCACCGAATCGCAAGCGACTTACACGGTGACCACCGATGAAGGCCGGAATCTGGAAGTCGAACTGCCGCGCAGGCAGTACAAGCCAGTCTCCAACTACCTCATGCTCCCGCACGGGCGCCTTGCCGTGTTCGCGCCAGCGAGCCAGGTCGCTGCCGAGATGAACCGCCTGGCAGCGGAACTCGGCTCGGCTGAGTTCCGCAGTCTGCATCCGGCCGTGCAGGCCGCTTACGTGCACTACGCGCTGACCGCGATTCACCCGTTCGCGGACGGTAACGGGCGCCTTGCTCGCGTGGTGGCCTCGATCTTCCTCCTCAGAGCTACCGGTGTCCCGTTGCTGGTGTTCGCTGACCAGTGGCCTGCCTACTACCAGGCGCTTGGCTATCACGCACTCGGGGCCGCCCAGCGCCCGGCAGACCGCCAGCAACTCGCCGACTATGTCTGCGCGGCTGCGGTGTCAGCGATGGATATTGCCGCGAACCTGATAGCGAGGTCCGCGCACGCGGCACGCCCGGTCGTGGTGCGGGGCAGGACGGGCGGCGCCGGTCAGCCGCCGCGCGACGCGCTGGACGACGGTGCTCGCGCCCTGCTCGACCTGCTGGCTGTCGAGCTAAGGGAGTTGCTGGTCTCACCGCCACCGGGCGTCCGGCTCGCCGTCGCTCAGACCCGGGCAAAGCCGGCCGGTCACGTCGAGTCGGCTTACCGCGTTGTAGCGGACTCGTGCAGCGGCCGATACGGCATCCGCGTGGCCGCGTACGCCGATCGCCGTGCTGCGGCGCCGACTGCGGAACTGGAGTTCGTGGCCCTGGCTTCTGAGCTTCCGAACGACCTGCTCCCGATTGCGGTGCGGGAGATACGCACCGGCGAGTTGCTTGAGGTCGCGCTTGCCGATGCCCACCCCGTCGTGCTCGAGCCAACAGCGGTACGGATCAGGCTGTGGGCGCAGCGTCTGGTCGACGAGGTGCTGTCGCCCACGATGGCACGGCCGGCACGACGGCCCCGGGGGGAGCGCCTGGCGGCGAGCCCGGCCAGCTCGGCGCCGGCATCATGACGCGGGCGAGGCCGCGCGCGCTGTTCGTGCTGGGCGTGCCGCGCTCGGGCACAACGCTGGTCGGCAATTATCTTGGTTCAGCAGCAGGCGTACTGAATCTTGCTGAGTACGGCGGGTTCTACGTGGCGCACTCGGTAGCCCCGGCCGTGATACAGCGGATCCCCGGCTACTACCACGCAGAATATCTGGCGGAGATCAGGGCGCATGCGCGCAGTTTCGCCGAGCGCCTAGCCAGACAAGAGGACTGCGCGTGGTACGTCGACCACACTCCGTGGAATCTTGAGGTAGCAGCCAGCCTTGCCGTGGATCCGCCGGACGCACTCTTCGTGCTGATGCTGAGGCACTACGCGGGCACGATCTTGAGCCTGCGGCGGTTCCCGTGGGCCGGGGACAGCTGGGAAGCAAACGCTGAGCTGTGGGTTTCGCTCTGTGACCGGATCATCGACCTGCCAGCTGACCGGCTGGTCGCCGTTGGCTATGACGCGCTCGCCGCAGAGCCCGAAGCGACGCTCGGCGCGCTGCGTGCTGCGCTGGCCAAGCATGGTTTCGAGAGTTCCGCGCTGGATGACGGCATGCTCGGAATCAGCCATGCGGCGATCATCGGCGAACCGCGCCCGGTGATACGCGTGCAGCATGAGGACGGCGACAGTGCGGGCGAGTCCGGCCTGCGGTCCATACGGAGTCTCGATGCGGAACGGTGGTCCGGAGACATTCATGCCCGTATATGGCCAATTGTGCGAGACATGCATTTCGAGCTGCTCCGTCGTTTCCCGGGGGTCTACCAATGCCCGCCGGAGCCCAGTTCACTCAGCGTTCATGATGATGTTCTGGGACTTACTCCCTATGAACCAGAAGCCTGGTAGCAGCCGTGCCTTCCGTTATAAGCTGCCTCATCCATTGCCGAAAGGGGCGGAAGAATGCGGTCCAGGACAAATAAGAATGGCGAGCACGGCACGGGCGGGGACGCGGAAGCAGGGCTCGCTCACGTCGACGGCGCAGGTCTGCAGCAGGAGCCAGCAACGGGCGACGGGGGCAGTTCTTCCTTAGCCCGGCAGGCGGCCGAGGCCCGGGCGAGCCGCCGTCACATGCTGCAGCGCGCGGGCGTGGTCGCGGCCGCGACAGTGGGTGGCCTCACGCTGCTTGACCAGCGCCGAGCCGAGGCCGCAACCGGCGGCAACTTCATCCTCGGCCAGTCCAACGACGCGAACAACACGACTGAGCTGAGTGTCACGACGAACGGCACCACGCTCAACCCGCTGTTCCGGGTGAATGGAGGCGGCCTGAGCGGCACGTCGACCTCCATGATCGTCGATGGACCAGGAGCCGTGGCGGGAATCGCATTGCGGGTCAACGGGAACACCGGCGGCACCGGGATCATAACGACCGCTGCCACCAGCAAGGCCGGCACCATCGGGCTGGCGCTCGCGGCCGGCGGCTCGAATGGCGCGGACGGCATCCACGGGTCAAGTGACAAGGGCACAGGAGTCGTAGCCTCAAGCAAATCAGGTGACGGAGTGAAAGGCAGCGGCAAGCGCGG
Source organism: uncultured Actinomycetota bacterium (assembly GCA_963787665.1). Classification (GTDB taxonomy): domain Bacteria; phylum Actinomycetota; class Actinomycetes; order Streptosporangiales; family Streptosporangiaceae; genus JAJYUU01. The sequence goes on along the minus strand of CAWBDZ010000007.1, from coordinate 733,417 downwards.
CGGCGTCTTCGCCGGTACGTCGGCAGCTATTCAGCTCACGCCGCACTCCGGCTCTCATCCGCACCTGGGCATGAAGGGCGACCTGTTCGTTGATCACAACACCCATCTTTGGTTCTGCCGGGGCGGCCACACCTGGGTGCGGCTCGCCTAGCGCCCTGGCTCCGCGGGTCGTTATGCGATGAGGAGCCCACTGCTCAGCGGGAACCGCCGGCCGGGTGCATGCACCCGGCCGGCGGCTCTAGCTGCGGGTGAAGTACTTCCTCGGGTTAGCGACCAGCATCATGTCGATCTGGGTGTCGGTGACTCCTCGTTCACGCAGGGCCGGCACGACGTCATCGAAGACGTGCTCGTAGTGCCACGCTGGGGCGAACATCGGGATTACCTGCTGCGGGAACCAGTCAATGAAGCAGGACGCGTCGTGTGACAGGACCATGCTGCCGGGCATACCCGCGCTCGCACATGCTGGCGACCGTGCTGACCCGCTGCTCGAAGGGCGTGATCACGTCCAGGCCGAACCGGTCCATGCCGAGCAGGCAGCCGGCATCGGCCAGTTCGGACAGGTAATCGGCGTCGGTCGTGTCGCCGCTGTGGCCAAGCACCACCTTGGTCAGGTCCGCGCCTTCCTCGCGCAGCACCCGGGCAGCCTCCCGGCCGGTGCCAGAGCCGGGATGGGTGTGCACGGTAATCGGCGCGCCAGTTTCGGCGTGTGCCCGGGCCACCGCCCGCATCACCCGTTCCACGCCGGGCGTCATGCCCTCCTCGTCGATTGCGCACTTGAGGAAGGCCGCCTTGACGCCGCTGCCGCTGATGCCCTCGGTGATGTCCCCGACAAACAGCTTCGTCATAGGATCCAGGCCGTCCTCAGCGGCAACGCGGTACTTGAAATAAAACGGCACGTCGTTGTAGGTGTACAGGCCGGTGGCCACGATGATGTTCACCGGCACCCGGGTGGCGACCTGCCGGATCCGGGCTATGTCCCGGCCGAGCCCGATCACCGTGGGATCAGCAATCGTCTGACAGCCTCGGGCGGCCAGCGCCGTGAGCTTGGCGACGGCATCGTCGACCCGCTCGTCCTCGTCCCAGTCCGCCGGGTAGTTCCGGCGCACTTCTTCATTCAGGATGAACACGTGCTCGTGCATGAGCGTGATGCCCAGGCTGTCGGTGTCCACTGGTCCGTTCGCGGTCTCGACCTGTGCCATGGCAGCACCGTAGCGTTAGACCGTACCGACCGGTAGGTAGTCTTATCCGGACTCGTCGGGCAGCAGGAGGCAGCAGATGGAATTCGCATACGACGCCCGCACCGAGGAACTGTGCGGCCAGCTCAGGGCATTCGTTGACGAGCACATCGTCCCGTCCGAAAAGATTTTCGAAGAACAGGCTGCCAAGCTGGCCAGCGAAGGCCGGGGCTGGGAACGGCCCCCGGTGATGGATGAGCTGAAGGCGAAGGCGCGCAGCCGCGGGCTGTGGAACCTCTTCCTGGCTCACCACCCTGAAGGCGCGGGCCTGACGAATCTCCAGTACGCCCCGCTGGCCGAGCTGAGCGGCCGCTCATTCCTCACGCCCGAAGCGCTGAACTGCGCGGCCCCCGATACCGGCAACATGGAGGTGCTAGCCGAGTTCGGCACTAAAGAGCAGCAGGACCGCTGGCTCCGGCCGCTGCTGGACGGCGAGATCCGGTCAGCCTTCTGCATGACCGAGCCTGACGTCGCTTCTTCGGATGCGACGAACATCTCGACCAGCATCGAGCGCGACGGCGATGTCTACGTGATCAACGGCCGGAAATGGTGGTCATCAGGTGCGATGGATCCCCGCTGCCAGATCCTGATCGTGATGGGCAAGAGCAACCCGAATGCGGAACGGCACCGCCAGCAGTCGCAGATCCTGGTACCCAGGGATACTCCGGGCGTCGACATCCAGCGCGGCATGCGCGTCTTCGGCTACACCGACGGCACCCACGGCGGCCACGCCGAGGTCGTATTCAGCGATGTCCGGGTACCGGCCGAGAACGTGATAGCCGGCGAGGGCGAAGGGTTCGCCATCGCCCAGGCCAGGCTCGGGCCGGGCCGAATCCACCACTGCATGCGACAGATCGGCGCTGCCGAGCGGGCCCTGGAGCTGATGTGCCGCCGGGTCACCGGCCGGGTGGCGTGGGGCAAGCCACTGGCGGAGCAGGGCGTCATCCAGGACTGGATCGCCGAGTCGAGAGTCCGGATCGAGGCAGCCAGGCTGTTGGTGCTGAAGACGGCATGGCTGATGGATACGGTCGGGAACAAGGGTGCGCACACCGAAATCCAGTCGATCAAGATCCTCGTGCCGCGGATGACTGAGTGGATCATGGACAAGGCGATTCAGGCGCATGGCGCTGGCGGGGTGAGCCAGGACTTCCCGCTCGCTGCGCTATGGGCGCACGCCCGGACGCTGCGACTTGCCGATGGCCCGGATGAGGTGCACAAGCGCTCCCTGGCCCGTCGGGAGCTCAGGAAGTACGTCGAGCGATAGAACGCTCATCGCGCGGCCGACCTGGCCAGCGCAGTGGGGTTGTAAGCGACCAGGAGGAAATAGATGTCAGAGGCGTCCCAGCGAGTTGCCGTCGTGACCGGCGGCGCGCGCGGCATTGGCGCAGGTACTGCCCGGCGCCTGGCCGCGGACGGGCTGGCCGTGGCGGTGCTGGATCTGAAGGAAAGCGACTGCGGCGCGACCGTTGACGCGATCGCGGCGGCGGGCGGCAAGGCGCTGGCGGTGGGCGCAGATGTCAGCGACACTGGGCAGGTTCAGGCAGCGGTCAGCACGGTGGCGGCTGAGCTCGGGCCGCCGGCGGTGCTGATCAACAACGCCGGCGTCATCCGGGACAACATGCTGTACAAGATGACCGACGACGATTGGGATACGGTGCTCGGCATTCACCTGAAGGGCTCGTTCCTGATGAGCCGGGCCTGCCAGAAGTACATGGTGGACCAGAAGTTCGGCCGGATCGTGAACCTGTCGTCTTCTTCGGCGCTGGGCAACCGCGGCCAGGCCAATTATTCGGCGGCCAAAGCCGGTCTGCAGGGCTTCACCAAGACGCTGGCCGTCGAGCTGGGCCAGTTCGGCATCACCGCCAACGCGGTCGCGCCCGGCTTTATCGCCACCGACATGACCGCGGCGACGGCGGCCCGGATCGGCGTGGGGTTCGAGGACTTCCAGAAGGCGGCGGCGAGCCAGATCCCGGTCCGCCGGGTCGGCACCCCGGACGACGTCGCACACGTGATCTCGTTCCTGGTCAGCGAGGGCGCCGGGTTCGTATCCGGCCAGGTCATTTACGTGGCGGGCGGCCCGCTGTGTTGAGGAGGACGCTGTGCTGACGCAAGGACGTACCGACGCGGCTGGACTGCGGGCGCAGGTCGCCGAGTTCCTGACAGTGCATGAACCTGTCCAGACCGACCGGCTGGAGTTCCTGCGGGCCAGATTCGACGCCGGGCTGGCGTGGGTGCATTACCCGGCGGGTCTGGGCGGGCAAGCGCTGCCCCGTTCCCTTCAATCGGTCGTTGATCGCGCGTTCGAGGCAGCTGGGGCGCCGTCTAATCACCCTGAGCGCAATGGCATCGGACTCGGCATGGCCGCGCCGACGATCCTGGCGCACGGCACGCCGGAGCAGCAGGAGCGCTGGCTGCGGCCGCTGTGGACCGGCGAGGAGATCTGGTGTCAGCTGTTCAGCGAGCCGGGTGCCGGGTCCGACCTTGCCGGACTGGCCACCCGGGCGGTCCGGGACGGTGACCAGTGGACGGTGAACGGCCAGAAGGTATGGACTTCCTCCGCGCACATGGCCAAGCGCGCGCTGCTGGTGGCTAGGACCAACCCGGATCTGCCCAAGCACGAAGGCCTGACTTATTTCGCGCTCGACATGAAGCAGCCCGGCGTGGAGGTCAGGCCGCTGCGCCAGATCACCGGCGAGGCGGAGTTTAACGAGGTCTTCATGACCGACGCCACGATCGCTGATGCCGACCGGATCGGCGAGGTCGGCCAGGGCTGGACGGTCTCAATGGCCACGCTGATGAACGAGCGGGTGTCGATCGGCGGCAACGCCATGCCCAGGGAAGGAGGCATGATCGCCTCGGCCGCCAGGACCTGGCGTGAGCACCCAGAGCTGCGCACTCCTGGGCTACATGACCGGCTGCTCCGGCTGTGGGCGGACGCCGAAATAGCCAGGCTGGCCGGGACCCGGCTCCGGCAGCAGCTGGCCGCCGGTCAGCCTGGGCCGGAAGGTTCCGCGGCCAAGCTGGCATTCGCCCGGCTGAACCAGGACATCTCCGAGTTCGAGGTGGAGCTAGCCGGCGCGGCCGGCCTGCGATACGACGACTGGACTATGCGCAGGCCCGAGGGCGCGAACTTCTTCGGCCGGAACGCTGGCTACCGGTTCCTGCGGGCCAAGGGCAACTCGATCGAGGGCGGCACGTCGGAGATCCTTCGGAACATCGTGGCCGAGCGGGTGCTCGGGCTGCCGAAGGAAGCCAGGGTGGATACCGGACCATGGAAGGATCTGCCCAGGTGACGGCGGTAAATGACGGCACGACGACCCAGCCGGCCGGCCCCGGTGCGAGCGGCCGCGGCCGTGCGGCTCCGTCGTACGACCTGCTCTACAGCGAGACCGAGACCGAGCTGCGCGGCGCCCTCCGGTCGCTGCTGGATGACAAGGCAGCCTGGCGGGACGTGCTGGCCAGGACCGAGGCGCCGATCACCTATGACGGCGGCCTCTGGCACACGCTGGCCGCCGAGGTTGGCTGCGCTGGCCTGCTGATCCCCGAGTCAATGGGCGGCGCCGGCGCCGGGTACCGGGAGGCCGCCGTCGTGGCAGAGGAAATCGGCCGGTGCGTGGCGCCGGTTCCCTTCGTCGGCAGCGCTGTGGTCGCGACCACCGCGCTGCTCTGCGCCGGGGGTCAGGACGAGCTGCTTGCCGAGCTCGCCAACGGCGATGTCACGGCCGCGGTGGCAGTCCCGTTCGCCGCAGGGCCGGGCCTGCTGCCGCCCGCGACCGTCGGCCTGGCCGGCCCGGAGCGCGGCGACGAACCTGGCACCTACCGGCTCCAGGGCACGGTCGCCGGCATAGCTGACGCGCTGCCGGCCGGCATCCTCCTGGTGCCCGCCGATGGCGTGCCGTACGGGCTCTACGCGGTCAAGTCGAGTGAGCCCGGCTTGGGCAAGGCGCCGGTCACGTCCCTGGACATGACAAGACAGCTGTGCGATGTGCACCTGGACGGCGTGCTCGCGCGGCGCGTCGCGGCCGGCGAGGTTGCGCAGCGGGCGGTCACTGCAGCGCTGCTAGCTGGCGCCGGCATCCTCGCTTCCGAGCAGTTCGGCCTGGCTGAGCGATGCCTGGAGATGACCCTCGGTTACGTCAAGGAACGGCGTCAGTTCGGTCGCCCGGTCGGCGGCTTCCAGGCGATCAAGCACCGGCTCGCCGACCTGTGGGTCGCGGTCACGCAGGCGCGGGCCGCTGCGCGGGCAGCGGCCAACAGCCTGACTGCGGTATCCGCAGCCGGGCAGCGCGACCTGCCGGTGGCCGGCGAGGTGGTGGCCGAAGCGGAGCTTGCCGTCGCACTAGCCAAGGCTGCCTGCTCCGACACGGCGATGAAGGCGGCGCAGGAAACTATCCAGCTGCACGGAGGGATCGGGTTCACCTGGGAGCACCCGGCACACCTGTTCCTCAAGCGGGCCAAGGCGGACTCCATCGGCTTTGGTACGGCGGATGCGCACCGGGCCCGGCTGGCCGAACTTGCGAACCTGCCGCCCGCCGAAAGGTAGGCCATCCTGTTTCACGCGGTTACGAACGAAAATCTCCATTAGATGCCGTAACGTGGTCGTCCTCGGTACCGCGGCGCACGCACGGTCGCGGTTGATAGGCGTATTTGGAGTTAAACGCAGGGACTTTAGCGTGGCAGAAACTCAGGCAGGGCCAAGCCGGGATCAGGCAGGCGTGGATGTGTTCACTCCGCGGCAGGCCCGGGCTGTGCCAGCTACTGCGGCGGCGCGCAGCGAGCTTGCTGCCGGGCCGCAGCGCCCAGCGGTCGGGACCATCCATCATGTCGAGCTCTGGGTCTCTGATCTTGACCGGGCTGTCGTCAGCTGGGGCTGGCTACTCACGACGCTCGGCTACCGGATGTTCCAGGATTGGCCGGGCGGCCGGAGCTGGCGGTCCGGGCATACCTACATCGTGGTCGAGCAGTCACCGGCGCGGACGGCCGGCCGGCATGACCGCTGCCGCCCGGGGCTCAACCACCTGGCCTTCCACGTCGGCGGCCGGGAACACGCGGATGAGCTCACCCGAGAGGCCCAGCTGCATGGCTGGCGGCTGATGTTCGCCGACCTGCACCCGTTCGCAGGCGGGCCCGACCATTACGCCGCCTACCTGGAGAACGGCGATGGATTCGAAGTCGAGCTGGTCGGTGCCTGAGCGAGCACAGGCAACTCCCGAGCTGCGTTCTGGCCGCGCCTTAACGGCGCTCCCAGGAGTCTTGCGAAGCACAGCAGTTGGATAACGGCGTCATTGACGGGATCCTATTTGTCCTATTACTATCGAATTGGTGGCGGCCACGAAGGACACCCGAGCGGCGGCTCGTGGCGGGATGCCAGGAAGGACACGCGATGAAGGTCATCCGGGCACTAGCAGCTGGAGCGCTGGCAGGTTCCGCACTGTTTGCGAGCGGCGCAACAGTAGCCGCGGCAATCACCACGCAAGGCGCAGCAATTACGGTCGCCGGGAGTTCGTCTTCGCCGCCGTGCCCGGGCACCACACATTACGAGTACGGACAATGCGTCCCGTAAAGCTGGCGCGCTAGCTGTTTTCTGGCTAACCAACGCGTTCCGCACTCTTATGGCGATACCGGATTCGCGTCCGGATCGGTAAGCTGGCAACTCCAGTAGATTCAGGGGTTGCAAAGCAGCTGATGTCATCGTGAGCGAAGTGACGAGGCCCGTCGGTCGCCGTGCGGCTTCGGATTACCTTCAGCAGCTTTTGCTGAAGCCGGGACGCTATCGGAATTCCTGGGAGCGGCATGTAAGCCGGGAACGACGGGGAACTGTCAATCAGCTCGCTGTCGCCGAGGTAATCGCAGGCCATCTCCGGTCGTCCCCCCGGGATCCCGCCGACGTGAACAGTACCGCGCACCAGCTGAAAGACACGGTATCCAGGGCCCTTACCGGAAAGCTGCTCAGCCGTCCGGCGCTGAACCTCTTCATCGACGCCTTCGGATTCTCCGAGCACGAGGCTGACCGGCTCTGGCGGCTGTGGAATGGGTCTGCCACCATCAGTGTGCTGTCCGGTAGCCACGCGGTCCCGACGCAGGCGGAGGAGGACCTGGCGCGGGCGCTCGGACCGCGACGGCATCAGACTCTGTCGCTGCACGATCACGTCTACGTCGGGCCGGACGGCCGCACCGACCGCGCCAGGACGCTGCAGGTCATCGAGGCGACCGCGCCCGGTGTGGACCGCATCCCCTTTTTGTGCGACACGAATGTGCTGACCATCGAGGTCGGCCAGGGCTGCAACGAACTCGCCAGCCAGCTTCGCCAGGTTGGCACGGACGTGTTCGCGGCGGAGATCCGGCTCGCCCGCAAGCTCGAGATGGGCGAGACAATTACGCTGGAGTACTGGACTACCTACCGTTATCCAGGCGACCTGCATGACCCGAGTGAGCGCGAATGGCGCCGGGCAGTGCTGCGCCAACTCGAGAACTACGACATCCGCGTGCAGTTCCACCCGGACAAGTTGCCGGCTGGAGTGTGGTGGGCTCGCTGGGACGGCGCCGAAGGCGAGGTTCTGGAGCGCCAGCAGGTGTCGCTGGACAGCCAGTTCTCTGTGCATAGGTACCTGCGTTCGTTCGAGCGAGCGGTGGCTGGCTTTTACTGGCAGTGGGAGTAGGACCCCGGGGGCCCGGTGTTTGAGACGCGCACGGCAACACAGAAGGTGCGAGCCAATGACAGATGTGGCGCCCCCAGCCGGCCAGCGCGCTGCCGCCGAGTACGTCCGCCAGCTGCTGTTAAAGCCTGGCCGCTACCGTCAGGCATGGCAGCAGCAAGTCGAGCGGCCACGCGACGATGTCATCAACCAAATGGCCGTCGCCGAGGTCATCGCGGCCCAGCTTAGGTCGGCGCCAGTCCGCGCTAGCGACGCGAAGGTGATGCCGTATCAGCTCCGAGACCTGGTCGCTGATGTGCTGGCCGGACGACAGGTTAGCCGCCAGTCACTCGGGCTGTTCATCGACGGCTTCGGGTTCACCGAAGATGAAACCGCGCGGCTCTGGCAATTATGGAACGGCGCTACCACCGTCCGGGTGATCGCGGGCAGTCGCGTCATGCCTATGCTCGAGGAACATGAGGTGACCCAGGCCCTGGGACCGCGGCGCCACCAAACTCTAACGCTGCATGACCACATCTGGGTCGGCCTTGACGCGCGTATCGACCGCGCAAGAACGATGCAGGTGATCGAGGCGACGCAGCGAGCCGTGGATCGTATTCCATTCCTCGTCGACACGAACGTGCTGACACTTGAGGTCGGCCAGGGCTGCAGGGAAGTCGCGGGCGACATAATGCGGATCGGTCCAGACGTTTTCGCCACGCACATCCTGCTGGCCAGGACGCTCGACCTCGGCGAGACCAGCACGCTTGAGTACTGGCTTAGCTACCGCTATCCAGGCGACCACCATAATCCAGCGGAAAGGCAGTACCGGCGAGCAGTCTTCCGTCATATTGCGAACTACGACATGCGGGTCGAGTTCCATCCCGACCGGATTCCTGCGCGGGTGTCGTGGGCGCAGTGGGATGGCGCCGACGGAGGCATCCTCGAGGAGGAGGCCGTCAAGCTGGATAGCCAGTGCTCAGTGCACCGCTATATCCGCTCGTTCGAAAAGGCTGTCGCGGGATTTCACTGGGAATGGACTTAGGATTACAACCGCAGCCTGAGATGTGTTTGCTTTCGTCGCTGGTACCGGGCTGGTCGGCACGTGCCTGGTCGCGCCCGCGCCAGTGGCGCCATCGCACCTGGTGGCCGTCGGGGCTACAACTTCGCCAGTCTCGCGGATGTCGCGGGCCGCTCGGTGGGGCTGGGCCAGGGATAAGCCGGCGGCGGCCAGTAAAGCGCGGGTACGGGGTCACCCGTCGGGCCAGCACAGCGCAGGTCGGCTAGCGTTCGAAGCGTGTGCCTTCTCATCGCGATGTTCCAGACGGTGCCGGGCGCGCCGCTGATCGTGGCGGCGAACCGGGACGAGCTCTACGAGCGGCCAAGTGTGGCCATGACGGTGCTGCGCGAAGGCGGGCCGCGGATCCTGGGCGGCCGGGACGAGCTGGCCGGCGGGACGTGGCTAGCGGTCAACGAGCACGCAGTCGTGGCCGCACTGGTCAACCAGCCGTCGGCCGAGGGCCGGGACCCGACGAAGAGGTCGCGCGGCGAACTGCCGATCGCCTTCGCGAGCTACTCGAACGCCGCCGAGGCCGTCGAGCAGGTGACCGCGGCGCTGGACCCAGCTGACTACAACCCGTGCTGGATGCTGATCGGCGATCCGAACTCGCTGTACTCGGTCGGTGTCGCTGGCGGCGACTCGCCTGACGTCGAGCGGCTCCCGCAAGGACTGCACATTCTGGAGAACCTCCCGTTGCGGGCCAGCTCGGCCAAGGTGGACCGGGTCGCCGGGCTGGTCGACCAGGCCATGTCGAGTCAGCCCGGCCGCAGCCCGGCGAACGTGGTCGCCGCGCTGGACAGCGTGCTGCGCGACCACGAACCAGCTATCAAGGAGCCGCGGGTCATGCCCGGCGGCCGGGTCCGGCCGCCGGAGATCTCAGCGGCCTGCGTGCATACCGCACTGCACGGCACCAAGTCCGCGACGACTGTCTGCGTGCCTGCGGTCGGCACCCCGCGAGTGCGGGTCGCCGACGGGCAGCCGTGCGAGGTGCCGATGCGGGACGTATCGGGCTTGTGGACGGCAGGTGCCTCCGCTGAGGATGGCAGGACTGAACCGGCATGTGACGGAGCCGTCCATGGACTTTGAGCTGACAGCCGAGCAGCGGCTGCTGCGGGACACCATACGCAAGTTCACCGACGAGCAGATCCGCCCCGTGGCCCGCGAGCTGGAAGCCGAGGGCGTCTACCCCGACGCCATCGTCGAGACGATGGCCGAACTCGGCCTGTTCGGCCTCTGCGTTCCGGAAGAGTTCGGTGGCATGGACGCCGACATGGTGTCGCTGGCTGTGGTATTCGAGGAGATATCCCGCGGCTGGATGGGCGTGGCGGGCATCATCGGCAGCCACTCGCTGTCGTGCTGGATGATCGCGAAACACGGCACTAGCGCCCAGCAGGGTCGTTACCTCCCAGAACTGGCCACCGGCAAGCGGCGGACAGGCATCGCGCTCACCGAACCCGGGGCTGGCAGTGACCTTCAGGGCATCAAGACCTCGGCGGTTCGTGACGGCGACTTCTACGTGATCAACGGCAGGAAAACGTGGATCACCAACGCGCGACGCGCCGCTGATGGTGATCGGTGAGGGCACCAACGACGTGCTGCGCACGGTCATCGCGCGGTCGCTGACCAGGGGCCGTGGCAGCGTGGGCTAAGAGCCGGGTCGGCTAGTTCTTCCGGAGCGTTCCAACCGAACGGGTGGGCCACCGAATCTATCTAGGCAGAGGGTTCGCGACAGCTGGGCTCGCCGGTAGCGGAGGAGCGCGATGAGATGATCACCGCCGACGATGACTTCGCCCGGTTTGCCGAAGTTGCGTTCCCGCGGTTGCAGCGGATCGCGTTCTTGCTCTGCGGTGACTGGCACACGGCGGAGGACCTCGCTCAGATAACGCTTGCGAAGGTCTTCGCCGCACGGCGTCGCATCCTCAGGAGTGACGCCATAGACGCGTACGCGAGGAAGACGCTGCTGAACGCGTACCTGGCGGACAGCAAACGTAAGCGGCACACCGAGGTGCTGGCTAGCGGAGTGCCCGACCGAGCGGTCGACGTGCCCGGTCCCGAGCTAAGGCTGGCCATCATGGACGCGCTGGCCACGCTCCCGCCGAAGGCCAGGGCCGTCGTCATCCTGCGTTACTGGGAGGACCTGAGCGTGGACCAGGTCGCCGCCGTACTGGGCTGCTCGGTCGGCACGGTCAAGAGCCAGAGCGCGCGCGCCCTGGACAAGTTGCGATCACTGCTTGGTGAGGCGCGACCGGCAGATGCCGGTGCCGACAGCGCACTGGCCGTGAGGAGGGATCCGTATGGACGAGACTCGTCTGCGCGCACTGCTTAACCAGGCGGTTTCGACCAAGCCACCTGGGGAGCGACCACTCGGCCGGATTGTCGCTGATTCGCGCCGTGTCGGAGTCCGGCTGCGCCGACGGCGCCGCGCTGGGAGTGCCGTCGCATCGGTCGCGTCGGTAGCCGTCTTGGCCGCGGCCGTGTCGTTCGCTTCGGGAGCGTTCGGGAACGCGCGCAATCAGAGCCCGGCCGGCCATTCTGGCCGGTCGCGGCAGACCGCCTACGTGCTGACGTCGTCAGGTGCCGTCGTACCGGTCAACCTGGCCACCATGAGGGCCGGACGTCCTCTTGTGACCGGCCTGAAGGGCATCTACGGCCCTGACATCGTCGCCGCTCGCGGAGGCAGGACGTTGTATGTGAGCACGAGCCGAGGCGTTATTCTGCCAATCTCGACCGTGACCGGAAGGATCAGGCCACCCATCCGGGCAGCTAGTCAGGGTTTTTGGGCTGACCCCCTGGTGAGCACGCCGAACGCCGAGGTCGGCTACGTAACGAGCGGGCGGGCCAGCATTACGCCGATCGACCTGACGACGGGAACCAAGTTGCGGCAGATATCCATGCCCCTCTCAGCCATGGTCGATGTTGCAGCGAGCCTCAACGGCAGGACACTTCTGGCAGCCGGCTACCGCTCAACTGTCACCAAAACGGTCGTTGGCGTGGTCAACGCTGCTTCCGAGCGCGCCCGGAAGCCCATTAGCCTCGGGCTTGGAACTCCGAGCGGATATTCGATGTGTGTTGCCGTGAGCCCAGACGGGTCAACAGGTTATCTGGCCTTTGTAAACAAGCAGCCATCCATTGTGGTGCCAATCGACGTCTCGGCAAACCGGCCGCTTAAGACAATCAAGCTGCCCAGAGTGGGGATTTCGGACAGCTTCGGCGCCCCAGGTTGTTCGATGGCGGTAACGCCGAACGGCAGGGCTGCCTACGTCCTCATCGACCAGTACCTGATACCGATCGACTTGATGTCAGGGAGAGCGCAGACGCCGATCGAGCTTCCAGCCGACTCGGGTGACGCTCCCGTGCTCGCTATTGATCCCGATGGCAGGATGGCCTATGCCCTCACCGATGCGGGAGTGACTCCGATCGACCTGGCCACGGGCACCGCGCGGCCGACCATCAGGGTCGGCGAACCGCCCGAGGTGGTCGGCCGCGGGACCTATCTGGCCTTCAGCCCGAATGGCAGAACGGTGCTTGCCGGCGTCTCCGGCAACGAGCTGCTGCTGATTCATGCTGCGACTGGCAAGCTTCTCAAAGCCATCCAGATGCCAGGCCTGCCGGACTCGATCGTGGTGACGCGGTAAGGCGCTGCTAGCGAGCAAAGATTTTCCTGGAGCGTTCCAACCGAACCGGCCGTCCACCGCATCTAGTGGGTGCAGGTTCATCCTGCGAGGGGCTCACCGGCTGCGGAGGAGCGCATGTCCAGATGACAACCGTTGAGGACGAGTTCACGAGTTACCTCCAGGCTGCGTTCCCGCGGTTGCGGCGGACCGCCCTCCGCAGCCAAAACTGCGACGTGAACACGGGGCTGTGCACGGTGGCGGTCGCACCGAACGGGCGGACTGCCTATGTCCAAGTCGGCCGGTACGTTGCGCCGATCGATCTGGTAACGGGCAAAGCGCTGAGGCCCATGAAGCTTCCAGCCGAATCGGCTGACTTCGAGCCGCAGCTCAGCATTGGTCCCGATGGCAGGATGGCCTACGCACTCGGTGACCAGGTCTTTCCGGTCGACTTGGCCACTCATAAAGCGTTGCCGGCTGTCAGTTTCGCGGCTCTTGTAACTTGATGGGCACGACACGGGCTCAGCCTGACGGGCAGAGGCCTGTGACTCCTCAACACTCGCGGTTGATCACGAGCAGCTGCCGGAGGAGCCACAGGCTATGGAGAAAGGTACGACCATTCTGTTCGGCCTGCCCGGCGTGGCAGTGCAGAGTGTCGAGCGCGTCACCGGCGGGGACGGCGTGATGCGGTTAGTGCACGTTGTGGCGACGGCCTCGAGCGCGGCGGGCTGCCCGGCCGGCTGTGCCGCAAGGCGGCTGCCGAGGTGGCCTCGGGGCGCAGCGTGTCTTCGGTCGCGGAGTATCAGGTGAGCTGGCCGGTGATCCACCGGCACTACACGGCGCACGCCGATGCGCTGCTGACTGAGCCTGATCCGCCGGTGGTGCTGGGCATTGACGAGACCCGCCGCGGCGCGCCGAAGTGGATGCAAGACGAGACGGGCCGGTGGGTGCGGACGGAGCGGTTCGAGACCAACTTCACCGACGTGGCCGGGCAGGGCAGGCTGCTGGGCCAGGTCGCCGGGCGGACCGGCAGGACGCTCACCTGGTCGCTCGAAGCGCGGGGCCAGGCGTGGAAGGACCAGGTGCGGTTCGTTGCCATGGACCCGTGCGCGGTCTACCGGTCAGCGGTCGAGCGGGTGCTGCCGCGCGCGGTCATCGTCGTCGACGACTTCCACCTGGTCCGGCTGGCGACCAGGCCGTCACAAGGGTCGGGCAGCGGGTCACCGGCAGGTCCTCGGCCGGCGCGGCACCACCCGCGACCCGGCTTGGGCCAACCGCAGGCGGCTGCTGCGCGCCCGCGAACGGCTCACCAGCGAGCAGTCCCACCGGATGTGGGAGGAGATCTCCGCGCAGGAGGCCACCGGCGAGCTCCAGGCCGGCTGGATCGCCAAGGAAGAACTCCGCTACCTCCTATCGCTGGCCCGCCAGCGGGCACCGCGATCAGAGATCAGCAACCGGCTGTTCGCCTTCTACGACTGGTGCGCCCGTGCTGACGTCCCCGAGGTCACCACCCTCGCCAAGACCATCGAGGCCTGGTGGCCGCAGATCCTGGCCTTCATCGACACCGGCATCACCAACGCCCGCACCGAGGCCACCAACCGGATGATCAAAGACGCCGCCCGGATCGCCTTCGGATTCCGCAACCTGCACAATCAGCGCCGCCGGGTACGGTTGCACTGCAAACGGACGACGATCAGTCAGCCGGTGCGACGGTGACCAGCCCCTTAACTTCGAAGAGCCCAGTAACGTTGCTGCCATGCCCGCGGACAATCCAGACCCGCAAGTCGTTCCCTATCTTCTGTATGCCGACGCCGGGGCGGCAATGGATTGGCTGATCAAGGTCTTCGCCTTCACCGAGCGGGCGCGCGATAAAAACAGCGACGGGACCGTCAGGCACGCAGAACTCTTGCTCGACAACGGCGGTGTCATCATGCTGGGTTCCCCTGGGACCGACTTCCGGTCGCCCGCGGAACTCGGTGAGGTAACCCAGCTGCAGTGCATCACGATCACCGACCTGCCGGCCCACCGGGAGCGTGCGCAGGCCGCGGGCGCGGCCGTGTCCGAAATCGGTACCAGGGCGAACCGTGCCCGCAGCTACACGGTCGACGATCCCGAAGGCCATCGCTGGTACTTCAGCGAGCGCCTCTAGCGCCGCGGCCGCCTAGGCATTAGCCCGGCGGAGGCGTTCGGCTGCTTGTGTCCGTAGCGCATCGCCGCCCACTGGGGTGTCGCCGCGCAGTGCCATCTCTCGGGCGTTGTACGCAGCCATCCACAAGCTGGCCGCCCACGCGATCTCCTGCTCCACGGCCGTGAACATGCGCTCGCGAATATCCTGGTAAGCCACCAGGAACGCCTCGGAGCTCTCGATCGGTGCCAGCGCGGGCGGCCCGGCACTGGCAAAAGACCCACTTGCCGCTCCAGCCAGCGCCGCCTCCGGTTGCCACGCCAGGCTGTCCCAGTCATGCACCGCCCACACCTCCCCGCCGTGCCACCGGAGGTTCTGCGCCTCGAAGTCGGCGTAGCCCAGCACGCACGGCAGGCCGGCGGCCAGTATCCGCCGCCGAGCGCGCTCGGCCGTGTCAACGACGTACGCGGGCACGACGCTCTGGTCCCGGTTATCGAGGCAGTCGATCGCCGGCCACACCCTGGAATCAGCGTGGTCCCAACGCACCCAAGGCGGATTCGGCAGCGGCGGCGCGACGATCACGTCGGCCAGTTCGGCCATCAGCCAGGCGAACACCTCCGCGTAGCGCGCGGCCACCGCCGGCGAGTCCCCGTGCAACGCCTCGCCGCCGGGCCGGAACTCTTCCGCGTGCACAGCCAGCGAACCGACACCGATCACTGGCGTGAGCGGCCGGGCACACGGAAACCCGCGCTCGGCCAACCGGGCCTGCACCGCGACGCACGACACGGCCCGGCCGTCATCGGCGCGCGCCTTGACCACTACGTCGCTACCACCGGCCAACCGCAGACCGAACACCATCGAGACCTGCTGCAGCTGGAACAGCACGTCGGAGGGTTCGCCACCCAGATGGTCCAGACACCAAGCCGGCAACCAGTCCGGCAGATCGTCCAAAGGCACATCAGGACTGTGCCATAAGCGCCGAACGCACCGGAAGCGAGAGCTTTGCCAGGCCAACCGAGAAATGCGAGCCAAGGCCCTGAGAACGGTTGGATCCTGGCGGAGTTCGCTGACCGGGTCGCGCCGCTAGTCCGACAGGAACTCAAGCAACGTGTCACCCAGAATGCTGCGATACGGCGCGGCGCGGCGCGCGGCAGCCCGTATCTGCGACCAGCCCAGCCCGAGCCTGCGGCGCAGTTGCTCGTCCTGGCGGGCGAGGTCGGGAAGCACGTCGTCGTGGCCGAGCGCGGTGGAAGAGATCGCCCTGGCTCGCGTCGACCCGATATGCGGCAGTTCCGCCACTCGCGCGATCGCCTCGTCGGCGGGCAGAGCCCGCAGCGTGATCTCGTCGTATCTGTCTGGTCTCGCCGCGAACGCGCGCGCTAGGCCGAGTACGTTCGCCGCGCGGTGCGGCGCGACGCCGTAGCCAGTGATCGTGTCGTCTCCCGCGGTCAGCAGATCAGCGGGGTCCGGCGCAAACCGCAGGTGGCCAGCCGGCCGCCCGAGCTCGCTGAACATCCGCCGGACCGCAGGCGCGTCAGGATCCCCGCCGCACAAGAAGATCACGCAGTACGACCACAGCGCGGCTGCCGCGGGCCGTCGCAGCCAGCCATCGGGCTCCACCAAATCAGGGAGCGTGCTTGCGTCGAGCGCTGCGGACACGGCAGCCTCGTCAAGCTCGAGGTGGAACCGGCGAGCCACCATCGCGCCCAGCTCGGGCGTACCTGGCGTCACAGCCAGCTGGCTTCCCGCGGCTGTCACGGTGACGACCAGCGGCCCATCCGCCAGCAGGCACGGCGTGCCTATCATGCCCTCGGCGAGCCGAACTTCCTCGCCCGCCAGCCGGACCTCCTGATCTAGCACCTTCAGCGCCCAGGACCAGTCAAGCCAGCCGGGACGGTCAACCAGAAGCTGCTCCACGCCGACACCCTATGGGCCATCTCGCCGCCTACGAAGGGCCTGCAGCAGAAGGAGTTGGGGTGACCGGCCAGGTGTGATGATGTCGTCGGCTGAGCGTCGGGCCAGTCCGCTTCGTCAGCCACGGTCTGGACGTAGTTGCCACGGACATGTCAGCGGCCATGGTGGCGCGGTGCCGGGACAAGGGCCTATTCGCGCGAGTGATGGACTTCAGCCAGCTGGACTGCCCGGCCTAGTCGGACGACCACGTTCCCGCCCGGTTCTTTTCCTGGCGGACGGATGACCAGATCGTGCGGTTCGCAAGCGAGTCGTTCGACATCGTTGACTTCCACATCGCCCAAACGGATACGGAGTACAGATTCCAGTCGCTGACGCTGCGCCGCCCGATTCGGTCTGGAGCACCAAGGGGCTCGAGGCGCACGCCGTCGGGTAACGCCTAGGCAACGACCCCGTTACCCTGATCGCGTTACCGTCCGGCAATGGATGAGCCTGCGCAACCGCCGCCGGATCCTCCCTGCCTGCAGGACCCGGCTATTGCAGCAGCCGCTGATGGAGGCCTGCCACTCCGCCCGCCGGGCGAGGTGCTGATTGTCCGCAGGGTCCGACGGACGGATGATGCAGAGGTTCTCGAGCGGCTCCTAGCGGTTCTGCTGAAGCTGCCGTAAGCCACCTGCTCGTGTCAGCCGCCGGTCACCTTGGCCGCGGCCAGCGCCGCGGCCACTGCCGCAACGCCATCCGGCGCGCCCTGCTCGGCGACGAACTGCGACAGCCGCTGGCGATCAGCCGGGGCCTGGCCGTCCTGGCCTTCCTGCCCGGCCTGCTCGGCGCACGCGGTCAGCAGGCTGAGCGTCGTGAGTTCCTCCGCCAGGCAGCCGAGATTGCGGAACGTTTCCAGCGCCGCCCGCAAGCTGGCGACCGCCCCTGCTGGATCGTCGCCGAGCTGGCGTGCCCGGGCGAGCAGCAGCATGAATCTGGCCGCGGTGATGTCGCTGCCGAATCCGCGCGCCAGCCGGATCCCTTCGCCGGACAGGAATTCGGCGGCACCGTACTGTCCGGCAAGGATGAGCACCTGAGCGTGCGCGCGAATGGCTGCTGACTCAAGGACAGCCTGGCCGAGCTCTTGCGCCAGCCGCCGGGACTGGCGGCAGTGATCCTCGGCCAGGCTGACGATACCGATGCGAGCTAGTGTCAGCCCGAGCACCGCCTGCGCTGCACAGCGGGTCAGCTCGCCATCTGGCCCGTCCGGGGCGAGCCGCATAGCGGCCCGGGTGGCTCGCAGCGCGGCGGCATGCCGCCCCCGGGCGCTGTGACAACGGCCGGCAAGGCCGGAAGCCATCGCCGCGATCCGCTGATCGGGCGCCTGTTGCAGCGCGCCTAGGTTCGCCGTGAGCAGCTGCGCGGCCTCGCCGGTCTGATGCCCCTCCGCCAGCGCGAACGCCAGGTAGTACGAGGCTCGCGCTGCGGCGTCGGAATCGTCTGCTGCGCAGGCCGCCGCGGCGATCGACCGCCAGCAGGTGATGGCGTCGGCAAAGTTGCCGTGTACGCACTGGTGGCCGATGAGCTGCCCGGCCAGCTCTGCCGCCGCGCGGTAATCGCCGGACTCGCACGCTTGCGCCGCCACGGCCAGCAGGCTGGCCCGTTCGCTCGCCAGCCAGTCAGGGCCGGTTTCGAGGCTGGGCAGCGGGGAGAGCGCAGCGTCGGGCACGCGCGCCGCCCGGGTCTGAGCATCTGCTTCCGGCGGTGCGGGCAACGGCGAGCGGGCCAGGAACGGTAGCTCCGGTCCGGCTGCGGCGGCTTGGCCGGCCCGCTCGAGCCACCCTGCCCGCAGCCGTGCGAGCCGTTCCTGCGCCCCCGGCCCGGCGTAGTCCGGGCCGCGCTCTCTGGCGTAAGCCCTGGTGAGCGCGTGCACACGGAACCGAGTTCCGGCTATTTCGGCTCGGGCCGGCGCGAGCAGCCCCACGGCGGCGAGTTCGCGCGCTGCGTTACGGTCGCCATCGGCCAACTCGGTAACCGCCCAGCCGGGTATCTCGGCCGGCATCGTTGTCGCCGCCAGCGTGAGCGCGACGCGGGCCGACCTCGAGACGCACCGGTAGCTACTGGCGATCGCCTCGCGCATCGAGGTGTCCTCGGCTGCCAGTACGTCCATCGCTCGGCCTGCGGCCAGCTCGCGGGCGAGCCTGCTTACTGTGAGGCCAGGCCGCTGCGCAAGAGCGGCGCCGGCCAGCCGCAGCGCTAGCGGCAGGCCCTCGCAGGCGGTCACAACTGCCGCGGCAGCATCTGGCTCAGCGGCGGCCCGGCCTGCCCCGGCCGCCGAGCCGAGGAGCGCCAGCGCGGCTTGGCTGGGCAGCCCGTCAAGCTCGACGACGCGAGCTCCGGCCAGCCCGCTCAGCCGCCCGCGGCTGGTCACCAGCAGCGCTCCGCCTGGTCCAGGCAGCAGCGGGCGAACCTGCGCGGCCACCGCGGCGTCATCGGCGACGACAAGAACCCGGCGGTTGGCAAGCAGCGAACGGTACATTGCCGCGCGCGCCGGGCCGGTTGGCGGCATGCTACGCGCGGCTATGCCCAGGCTCAGCAGGACGTCAGCCAGCACATCCAGTGCGTCCCTCGGCTGACTCACCCCGCCCAGCTCGGCGTAGAGCTGGCCGTCCGGGAAGCGTTCGCGCAGGGCGAGCGCCGATGCTGCCACGGTCGCGGTCTTGCCAGTGCCCGGGCCGCCAGTCACGATCGCAACCGGGCCGGCCGGACCCGTTAGGTAATTGGCGATTCGCGCGATCTCGTCGGCGCGGCCGGCGAAGTCCGGTGGGGGAGCCGGGACCTGCCAGGCCGGCCTGCGTGCAGTGGCCGCCGACGGCGCGGTGATCCGGGCGGCCGAGCGTTCGGCGGCCAGTTCCTCCGAAAGGATCTGCCGGTGCAGGACGGCCAGCACCGGGCCGGGTTCGGTGCCCTGCTCCTCGAGGGCCGCCCGGCGGGCGCCCTGGTACACATCCAGGGCTTCCCTGCGCAGCCCGATGGCGTGATAGGCACGCATCAGCTGCGCAGCACTCCGTTCCCGGCCGGGTTCGGCGAGCAGGGCCGCTCGCAGCTGGCCGAGGACCAGCTCATGCTCGCCTGCGGCGAGGCGGGCATCTACGAGCGCGTCCGCGGCGGCGACGCGCAGCGTTTTGAGGCCGGCTATCTCGGCCGCGATCGCAGGCGTATCCGGCAGGTCGGGCAATGGCGGGTCCGCCCACAGGGCCAGCGCCTGGGCGAGCGACGCGGTGGCGGCTGCAGGGTTGCCGAGATCCAGCTCAGCCTGACCCTGCGCGGCCAGGTCCTTGAACTCGTCAAGATCGAGTTCGCCAGGGCGCACCGTCATCAGGTAGCCGCGCTGCAGCCGATGTCCGGGCGCGCGGCCACCTGGCGGACCCACGCTGCCTAGCCTTTCCGCACAACCGCCGAGGCTGTGGCGCAGCCGGCTGATGCACACTCGCAGCGATGCTTCCGGAGACCCTGGCGGTTCGGTGCCCCACAGTGCCTCGATCAGCCAGCCACGGGGACACGGCCTGTTGGCACGCAGCAGCAGAACAGCTAAGGCGGACTGCAGCAACGGCTGGCGGATCACCGCGGGGCTGTCGCCCGTTCCCGCATCTGCATATAACGGGCCAAGGATCCGGAATTCCATTGATCGCCTGTCCGAGGAATGGTCGACGGTTACCGCTCGCCGGATACGTGTGGATGCGCGCTATTTGAGTCTAGAGCGCTTCGGCTCGCGAACAAGACCTGGCCGCGACGGCCGCCGCGATGGTGGTTCAGTGCCTGATCGATCCGCCGGTCAGACAGGTATCGCAGCACAGCGATGGTGGTTACACCTGGGTAACGGTGCAGTAATGGCTGTCCGGCTACGGTCGTCTCCGCCACCTCCCGTGGCGACATTGCGGCCCTTCACGGGACAACGCCCGGAGCAAGCCCAGATAGCCGGAGTAACGGTCATGCGCACTCACGATTCACCGGCCTTGCCGGCCGTCCCACGCCGCCGTCCGGTGCGCATGCCGGTGCTTCGGGTACTGCCAGGAACGCCGGAGTCAGCCGGCCTGGCCCGAGCGCTGGCACGCGAGGTGTTAGGCGACACTCATCCGGCACTGGAGACGGTGCTGCTTGTCGTGAGCGAACTTGTCACGAACGCGATCATTCATAGTCAGTCCGGGGCAGCTGGCGGCACTGTGTTGCTTGCGCTGTGCCCGGGGCCCGCCGGGATCCTCATTCAGGTCCGGGATAACGGCGGCCCGTGGCGGCCGCTGGAGGTTGTGCAGCCAGGTACTGCGGCCGAACACGGCTACGGGCTGCTGCTCGTCGACGCGCTTGCCGAACGCTGGGGCACACTCACCAGCACCCAAGGAAGGGTGACCTGGTGCCGAATTTCGGCAAAGCCGGAAACAAAGGCTTAACAATTCCGCCGCCCTGGCAGCGGCTTGTGCGGGTGACGTAACGATCACGAAACTCGGCGGAAACGAGCGCATGGGAGACATGAACCGTACCCAACAGAACCGAAGCGGTCGGCTGGGACCGTGCTGGTCGCCGACGCCTGGCCACCCGGCAGCCCTTCGCTTCATGCCCTTGGAGGCGGAGAGTGAACCCGTACGCAAGCTTCCTCAGCTCAGGCGATAACGCCTGGCAGATGACAGCTGCAACGCTCGTCGGTCTGATGAGCATCCCAGCGCTCGCGGTTTTGTATGGCGGGATCGTGCAGCGTAAATGGGCGGTGAACACCATGTTGATGGTGTTCTCCGCGTTCGCCCTCACCCTGATCGTCTGGGTGCTGTGGGCATTCAAGATGGGCTTCGGCTCGCCGTGGATCCACACGTTTGTCGGCATGCCGGGGACGGTGGTCGGCGCCGGCGGAGAACAGGCGCAAGCGAATATTCCGCTGCTCGACGGACTGATGCCTAAATTCAGATTCCCCGAGGGCTCGCTGGTCTATTTCCAGTTCGTGTTCGCCGCGATCACGCCGATCTTGTTCATCGGCAGCGTGATCGGCCGGATCAAGTTCAGGGTCTGGCTGATCTTCGTGCCGCTCTGGATCACGTTCGCGTATTCGGTGAACGCGTTCCTGTTGTGGGGCGGCGGCTACTGGGCCGGCAAGGGCGCGCTGGACTTCAGCGGCGGCTACGTCATCCACCTGGCAGCTGGCGTGTCCGGGTTCGTGGCAGCGGCGATGGTCGGGCCAAGGCTCGCGCGTGACCGCGAGAAGGCAGTCCCGAACAACCTGCTGTTCATCGCGGTCGGGGCCGGCATCTTGTGGCTGGGCTGGAACGGCTTCAACGGCGGTGACCCGTACTTCGCCGGCGCCGACGCGACAGCCGCCGTGGTCAACACCAACCTGGCCACCGCAGTGGCCATGATGACGTGGATCATCATGGACATGGGCTTCAGCAAGAACAAGAAGCCCACCTTCATTGGCGGCGTCAACGGCATGATCTGCGGCCTCGTCGGCATTACCCCGGCCGCTGGTTACGTCAACGGCGTCGGTGCCATCGTCATCGGCGCGGTGACCTCAGGGCTGGTCTGGGTGCTCTTCGGCTACCTGCCGCGGAAGGTCTGGCCGTTCAACAAGGTCGATGATGCGCTCGGCGTGGTTTACACGCACGGCTTCGCCGGCCTGTTCGGCGGCTTGCTGGTCGGCCTGCTCGCTGATCCGAAGATGATCATTTACCTCGGACTCGGCAAGGCACCCGACGTGACCACGGCCGGATTGTTCTACGGCCACCCGAAACAGCTGCTGATCCAGGCTGAAGCGGCCCTTACCATCATCGTCTGGGACGCGCTCGTGACCTACGTGATCCTGCGCGTGATCAAGTTCTTCACGCCGCTGCGGATGCCGGATGCTGAACTGCTGGCCGGAGACATCGCGGTGCACGGCGAGGTCGCCTACCCGATCGAGGAGCCGGATGACGAGCCGCAGCTCGGTGAGATTCCTGGCGAGCCCGAGCTCGCCGAACACCGCGCGAAAGTGCTGGCAGATGCCGGCGGAGGCGACGGCGCGTAACGACCGCTGAGTCCGGGACGGCCTGGCCCAGTTGGCCGCGCCGGCCGCCCAGGCTCAATGACCGCGGAAGGCTTCCTCGAGCCACCACGAGCCGCGGTCTGCGCTGACCTTGGCGTCAATGACAATCGGCCGGTCCGGGTGGCTGTCCAGCCACTCGCGGACCGGGCCGAGGTCGGCTGGGGATCGCACAGTCACCGCCGCGCAACCGAATCCGGCGCCGATCGCGGCCAGGTCAGCCGACGGGAACCGGACGGTGTCCAGCGGGTAGCCGCCCGGGCCGAAGTGGTGCACCTCTGCGCCGTACGCCTCATCGTCATAGATCACGACCACCATGGGCAGCGACAACCGAACGGCGGTCTCAAGTTCGCTGATGCCCATCAGCGCGCCTCCGTCGCCAAGCGCCGCGACCGTCAGCCGGTCGGGCCTGGCGATCGCCGACCCGATCGCGGACGACAGGCCAAGCCCGATCGACTGGTAGCCCTGGGTGAAGCAGAACCCGTCCTGGTCAGGCACCGACAGGAACATGCTCGGGTAGCCCATGAAGTTGCCCGAGTCGACGGCAACGATGCGCTCGAGCGGGAGCATGTCGTCGAGCGCAATGGTGAGAGTGCGCGGATCGATTCGCTGCTCATCGCTATTGTCCTCATACGGAACGTCTCGCCAGCGGATCTCCGCGCTGATCCGGTCCCTGGCGGCGGCCGACCGGTAGCCGATGTCGTCGTCGGGGGACGTTGCGCGGGCCTGGTCACCGGACAGCACCGCACTTACCGCCTGCGCGGTCAGCTCGACATCGCCGACCACTTCGAGCTGAACGGGCTGGTGAAGGCCAATGGCCGACTTGTCACAGTCGACCTGCGCCACCGTGGCGGATCTGCTGATGAGGCTGCCGTGCCGGGTGGTCCACATGTTCAGCGAGCTGCCCCAGCCGACGATCAGGTCGGCGTTGCTGATCAGCTCGGCTGCCAGCGGCGAGGCGAAGCCACCGCTGATGTCGAGGTCCCAGGGACTGCCGCGGAACAGGCCCTTGGCAGCCGCCGAGGTGGCCAGCAGCGCCCCGCACTGCCCGGCGACCAGCTCGAGTGCCTGCCGGGAGGCACCGTTCCTGGCTCCGCGCCCGGCAATGAAGACCGGCCTGGCGGCCGCGGCGAGCGCCGCGGCAAGAGCCGCGGCCTGGTCCGGCCTCGGCGGGCTGGCTGCTGACGTGCGCAGTTCCTGCGGCCCCGGCCAGGTGCACTCCGCGGCCTGGACGTCCAGCGGCAGGGCGAGCACGACAGTGCGCCGTTCGTTGCGCGCGGTCAGGTAAGCGCGGTACGCGTCGTCGACCGCGAAGCCAGCCGAATGCAGCCGGGCCGGCGTCGCGCCGACGGCCCGGGCGATGGCGCTGACATCGATCCGGAAATTGGAGGTAACGGCGCCTGCGCTGACATCCGCGGCCAGTACCAGCAGCGGTGTCCGGCTCTTGGCCGCCTCGGTGATCGCGGTCAGCGCGTTTGTCAGTCCCGGGCCCTGGTGCACGCTGACCACTCCCGGCCGGCCGGTCTGCCTGGCCCACCCGTCGGCCATGCTTGCTGCTCCGCACTCGTGGCGCGCGGCGATGTATCGGACGCCATGGCCGATAAGCGCGTTGGTGACATGAAAGTTCCCGCTGCCGACCACGCCAAAGACCGTGTCGACGCCGAGCTCCGCGAGTGTTGCCGCGATAGCCTCGCTGACCAGCATCAGGACCGCTCCACCAGGGCAAGCACCCGTGCCGGGCTGCCCGAGCCACCCACGATGGGTAGCGGACCCGCGATGAGCACCGTTCCGGCCGGCGGCAGGGCGCCCAGATTCTGCAGCTGTGTCAAGCCGTACTTGCCGGCTCCCAGCAACGCCGAATGGCAGGGAAACGGAGGATCAAAGGAGTGCGCGGTGCCAGCATCGGTTCCGACGGTCTCGACGCCGATCCCGATCACCGGCGCCTCCTCGGCAAGCCAGCGTGCGCACGCTACCGAGACTCCAGGCGTGTGCGGCCCAGTCTCGTTCGCGTTCAGGAACTGTTCCTGACTGCCAGACCTGGCGTCCCAGCCGGTCCGGTAGAGCAGCCAGCCGCCCGCCGGAAGCACGCCGTGCTGTGCCTCCCACTCGCGGATGTGCGCAGGCTCCAGCAAGAAGTCCGGATCCGCCGCCGCTTGCTCGCTGAAGTCGAGTACGACCGCCGGAGCGACCATGCTGGTCACCGGCACGGCCGCCACGTCCTCCCGGTCACGCCCGCTAACCCAGTGCACCGGCGCGTCGAAGTGGGTCCCGGTGTGCTCGCCAGTACTGATGTTGTTCCAGTACCAGGCCGGGCCACGGTCGTCATAACGGCTGACTTCCTGCAAGCTGAACGGGATCGTGTTCGCGAACGGCTCGGGTAGCTGGATGACAGGCGTGGACGACTCAAGGCGGGCTGTCAGGTCCACGATCTGGACCGCGGATGAGCGGAGGGCCGAGACAAGCGCTTCCAGGACGGACACAAACGCCTCCAGGCAAAGTGGCGGGACTGCAGCTGGTTGGGAACTGCACTCTGGCGGGGACTGTGCGGCAGGCACAAGATTGCCCCAGCAGGGACCGCCAGGGAAGAGGGGTCGACCAGGCAGTCCCGGCTGTCAAGCACAATAGAGGCATGACCAAGCCCGTGACCAAAGCGGTAACGCTCGTAACCGACGACGGCGTCCCGATCGAGGCAATCCACTTGCCCGGTGACCGCAGCCTGGGCTTGGTGCTGGCACACGGGTTCACCCTGAACTGGCAAGGCGGGCACCTGTGGGGCGTGGCCAGGCGCCTGAACCGGTACGGCGGGGTGGTGGCATTCGACTTCCGCGGCCACGGTCGCTCCGGGGGCCTCAGCACGCTCGGGGACAGGGAGATCAAGGATCTCGACGCAGCCGTGGCTTATGCCCGTGAGCTGGGCTACCACCACGTCGTGACCATCGGTTTCTCCATGGGCGCGTCCATCGTGCTGAGGCACGCGGGCCTGCTGCGGGGCGTCGACGCCGTCGTGTCTGTCAGCGGCCCGGGTCGCTGGTATTACCGCGGCACGCCGGCCATGCGACGCGTGCACTGGGCAGTGGAGCACAAGATTGGCCGTTTTATCGCCCGGCGGTTCCTGAACACCCGCATAACCGATGGTCGCTGGGACCCGGTGCCGTTGCCGCCGGCCGACGCGGCCGCGCGGATCTCGCCTACGCCGCTGCTAGTCGTACATGGCGACCGGGACGAATATTTCCCGCTCGATCATGCCGAAGAGATCTATGCAGCCGCCAGTCAGCCTAAAGAGCTATGGATCGTGCCTGGCTTCGGGCACGCCGAATCGGGCGCGAGCCCGGCACTGCTGGAGCGGATAGCGAACTGGGCCATGAATGCCGTCACCACGGCCGCGAGCCCGAACGCCGTCGCCTAGGTTCGGAATCCCCAGTTCAGCAGTCTGGTGGCAGCAATGAAGCGGCTGCCAGGGTCAGTGCCCGTGCTGTCCAGCACCACACCCATCAGTTCACGCCGGCCGCGCTCGGCCTCGAACAGCAGGCAGTAACCGGCCCCGTGGGTGAAGCCAGTCTTAATGCCGATGGCACCGCGGTAACGGCCAAGCAGCAGGTCAGTGTTCTGCCAGCGGTACTGCTGATGCCATCTGGTGGCCGTGATACGGACCTGGCGCCGCCGAACGATCTGGCGGAAGGCAGGCAGCTTCATCGCTGCCTCGCCCAGCAAGATCACGTCCTGCGGGGTTGAGTACGTCGAGTGTTCGGTTGGCCAGGGCAGACCGTCGAAATTAGCAAAATGAGTCTGCCGCAGGCCTAGCTGGCGCGCCATCGCGTTCATCTTCCCTACGAACCTGCGCCAGCCGTGGCCGTAAGAGTTAGCCAGCAGATAAGCCGCATCGGCGCCCGACGGCAGCAGCATCCCCGCCAGCAGCTGCCGAGCGGTGAGCACGTCTCCTGGCCGCAGGCCAGCGTTGGTCGCGTCGTACTCCCGCGC
This sequence comes from uncultured Actinomycetota bacterium, assembly GCA_963787665.1. GTDB lineage: Bacteria > Actinomycetota > Actinomycetes > Streptosporangiales > Streptosporangiaceae > JAJYUU01. The sequence goes on along the minus strand of CAWBDZ010000007.1, from coordinate 706,822 downwards.
ATATGTCACGGCGCGCTGTGTCACGGTGATCTTCCGGTCAAGGTGCCCGGCGCGGATGATCACGATGGCGGTCATGATCTTAGTGAGGCTCGCGATCGGGCGCTCGGTTCGAAGGCCGCGGCTCCACAGCACGGCACCAGTACGAGCGTTGACCAGGTCCGCGCCCGCCGCGACGATTCGAGTCGGACGGCCTGGCCGTCGAGCGCCTGGCTGGTTCGGCGTGGCGTGGGCGTGGCCGGTTCTGGCGTGCACTGTTCTGGCCTGCGCTGGCCCGGCCCGCAGCGCGCTGGCCTGGGCGGGAGCAGCCAGCAAGCCCAAGCCAAGGCAGCCAGTAACCACAGCAGCCAGGACAATCCGAATCGCTGTGCGCATGATCATCCCGTCGATGCCGATGACGGAGCATAAGAGCCCTAAATACCCCACCACAGCCTACAGCCGGAAAGACAGATAGGGGCGTCACCAGCCACTCGGCAGCGGCATGCCCTCGGCGTAGCCGGCCGCACCCTGGATGCCGACCACTGCCCGCTGATGCAGGCCGTCGATGCTGTCCGCGCCGGCATACGTGCACGCGCTGCGCAGGCCGGCGGTGATCGCGTCGAGCAGGTCTTCCACGCCGGGCCGCTGCGCATCCAGGTACATCCGCGAGGACGAGATGCCCTCCTCGAACAACTCCTTGCGGGCGCGCTCGAATGGCGAGTCCGCCGCAGCGCGCAGCCGAACGGCCCGGGCGGAGGCCATGCCGAAGCTTTCCTTATAGAGCCGGCCGTCGGCGTCCCTGAAGACGTCGCCAGGCGACTCGCAGGTACCGGCGAACCAGGAGCCGATCATCACACTGGCGGCGCCGGCAGCCAGGGCGAGCGCGACGTCACGCGGATACCGGACACCGCCATCAGCCCATACGTGGCGGCCCAGCCGACGTGCCTCAGCCGCGCATTCAAGCACCGCGCTGAACTGCGGCCTGCCGACGGCCGTCATCATGCGCGTCGTGCACATCGCGCCGGGTCCGACGCCGACCTTGACGATGTCGGCACCGGCCTCGACCAGGTCGGCCACGCCCGCTGCAGTGACGACATTGCCGGCCACCACCGGAACCTCGGGGCTCAGCTCGCGCACCGCCTGCAGCGCCTGCAGCATCTTGTCCTGGTGTCCGTGCGCGGTGTCCACCACGAGCAGATCCGCGCCGGCGTCCAGCAGCAGCTTCGCCTTGCCTGCCACATCTCCGTTAATGCCGATCGCGGTACCGATCCGGAGCCCGCCACGCGCGTCGACAGCCGGCTGGTACAGCGTCGAACGGAGCGCGCCGGTCCTGGTCAGGATGCCGACGCAGCGACCATCGGCGTCCACGACCGGAGCCACCCGGTGGCGGCCGTCGTGCAGCAGGCTGAAGGCTCGTTCCGGGTCAGTGCCGGCCGGCAGCGTCAGCAGTTCCGCTGTCATCACCTGACTCAGCTGGGTGAACCGGTCGACGCCGTGGCAGTCGGCCTCGGTGACTACGCCGACTGGCTTGCCGTCATCATCGACGATGATGACGGCGCCGTGCGCTCGCTTGAGCAGCAGGCTCAGCGCATGCCCCGTCGTCGCATTCGCCCCCAGGGTCAGTGGCGTGTCATGAATCAGGTCGCGTTCCTTGACCCAGGAGATAACCTCGGCGACCACGTCCGCCGGGATGTCCTGCGGAAGGATGGCAATGCCGCCACGCCGGGCGATGGTCTCGGCCATCCTGCGGCCTGCCACCGCAGTCATGTTCGCGACCACGACGGGGATCGTCGCTCCGCTGCCATCGGTTGTCGTCAGGTCGACGTCCAGCCTCGACCCGATCGCTGACCTGCTTGGCACCAGGAAGACGTCGCTGTAGGTCAGGTCATGGGCGGGCGCGCTAAGGAATTCCACGCTCTCGATTCTCCCTCCCCGATAGTGGCTCCGGCCGCCGTGGACCCCGGCGAAGCCGCTGCGCCATGACTTTCCACGCCCCCGGCGGCGTTTGCTGTCCGTTTGGTACCGTTCGAGGCCGCCTAAGGCGTGGCAAGTGCCCCTGGGTGCCGCAGCCGGTTGGCTTGAGGGTCAGGGTCCGCGTCGCGCAGGCTGGGTCGCGGCTCAGGAGCCGAGTACCTGCCGCAGGTACGCGTTACCGAATCTGCGCTCCGGATCCAGCAGATCACGTATCGCGGTGAAATCGGACATTTTAGGATACACATCGGCCAGGTAGCTGGCATCACGGGTGTGCATCTTGCCCCAGTGCGGCCTGCCGCCGACGGCCGTCATTACGGCCTCGACATCCGCGAAATACTGTTCGTGCGGCGACGAATGAAAGACATGAATGGCGATGTACGCGCTGTCGCGGCCGTTGGCGGTGGACAGCCAGACATCGTCGGCCGGCGTCACGCGCACTTCGATCGGGAAGCTGATGCGCCAGTCGCGGCGGCGGAACAGCGACCGTACTTCGGCGAGCACGTCGGACAAGGCAGCGCGCGGAATCGCGTATTCCTCTTCCTTGAAGCGGACTCGCCGCGGGCTGGTGAAGACCCGGTAGGCGGCATCGGTGTAGCTGCGGGTGCCAAGCGCCCGGGACGCGACCGTGTTCACCGCCGGGATCACGGCGGGCACCAGGCTGCCGAGCCGGCACGTCGCGCCGAACACCGAATTGGACAGGATCTCGTCGTCCAGCAGGTAACGCCAGCGCGGCAGCGGGTGCGCCAGCCCGTCGGTACGGTTGTTCCGTTTGGTCAGGCAGCCCTCGCTATGGGGGAACCAGTAGAACTCGAAGTGCTCGTTGTCGGCGCACAGTTCGTCCAGCTGACTGATCACCTGTGTCCAGGTCATCGGCTCCTCCCGCGCCTGGAGCAGGAACGCGGGCACGACGTTGAAGGTGACCGCGCTGACCACGCCGAGCGCGCCCAGACCAACCCTCGCCGCATCGAATAGGTTGATCTCGCGGCCGTCTGGTCCGGTCAGGCCGCCGCCCGGCGACCCGGCTGAGCAGGCGACGATCCGTCCGTCGGCCAGCACCAGCTCGAGCCCGGCTATCTGGGCCGCCATGCCGCCGACATCGCGGCCGGTGCCGTGCGTGCCGGTCTGTGTCGCGCCAGCTACCGTCTGTACCTGGATGTCACCCATGTTGGCGAGCGACAGGCCGCGGGCAAGGAGCGCGGCGTTGAGCACGTGCAACGGGCAGCCGGCCTCGACAGTGACTGTCCCGGCCGCGTTGTCCACCGACCTGATCGCGGTCAGCCGGCCGGGGTGGAGCAGCACGCCGTCGCTGACCGCGGTGGGCGTAAAAGAGTGACCGCTGCCGGTCATCCGCACCGTCAGGCCGTCGGTAGCCGCACGTTGTACCTCCGCGGCCACCTCGGCTGAAGATGCCGGACTCGCCTGACGACGCGGGCTGGCCGACACGTTTCCGGCCCAGTTGTGCCACGAAGCTGCCGCGGCTGCTGAGCCGTGTCTACGCATTGAACCCCTGACTAAGCATCGCACCATTGTGCACGGCTGTCGCGCCCAGTCTCCGTCGCCCCAACAGGCAGACTATGACGGCCATAATCCCGAATGCCGCCGCGAGCCCGTAACCCCAGCGAGGGCCCAGGCCATCCACGATCCGGCCAGTTGCCGCCGAGCCGGCCGCCACGCCCACCGCGATCGCCGATGACAGCCAGGTCATGGCCTCGGTCCTGCGTCCGGGCGTCGCCTGCCGCTCAATCAGCCCGTAGCCAGCGATGAGCGTTGGCGAGATCGTCAGTCCGGCGACGACCACGCTGAGATCGAGGGAGATCAGGCCCGGCTGGGCCCAGAAGGTCGCCACCCCGGCCACGGTCAGGACGAGCGTCAGCAGGAATCGGCGTTCTAGCGGCGCGCGCCACGCTCGTGATCCGTACCACAGGCCACCGACCGCGCTGCCAAGGGCGTATGTCCCGAGAATGAGCCCGGCCAGCGGCTTGTGCCCATTCCGCTGGGCGAAATCGACTGTGCTGAGGTCGATCGAGGCGAACATGGCGCCCAGGCACAGGTACACCGGCGCCATTGTGGCCAGGCCGACCGCCGGAAGACGGCCGCGGGCTGTCCGCGCGCCGTGCTGTCCGGTCCCGGACTGAGGCGCCGGCCGGACCGCTGGCTCGGTCCGGCGCTGCGCGGCAAACACCAGCGTGCCGACCACTGAAAGGCTCATGCAGACGAGTACGCCTGCCGGCGGAAAAGTGGTGGCCAGCAGCGTGACTACCGCCGGGCCGACAACGAAGATCATCTCGTCGACGACCGATTCCAGCGCGAAGGCCGAATGCAGGGCTGGCGAGTCGCCCAGCAGCGCGCTCCACCGGGCCCGGACCATCGAACCCAGAGATGGCATCGCCGCGCCCGCAAGCCCGCCGGTAATCAGCAGTACCCAAATCGGGGCGCGGAGTTCCGCACTGGCAACCAGGGCCAGGCAACTAACGCCGAAGATCGCCACAAGCGGCCGGAGAACGCGCTGCTGGCCAAACCTGTCCGCCAGCCTGGCCAGCTGTGGTGCGCAGGCTGCGTAACCGATCGACCCGGTGCCCGCTATTGCCCCGGCCAGTCCATAGCGCCCGGTGCTGGCCGCGATCAACAGCACGGTGCCGAGACCGAACATGGCCATCGGCGCACGCCCGACCATCCCGGCCAGGCAGAACTGCGCAGCGCCGGGGGTCCGGAGCAGCGTCAGGTAGGCGCCGCCCGCCCGGCCACCGCTGCTCTCCGGTTCTGGCGTGTCGATCTCATCGGCGCCGACCCCGGCCGGAACGTGCGTCATCTGAGCCGTACCTCCGCTCTGACCGTACCTGGCGCCGTGAGCAGGAGCTGTTCGGGTGATAGTCGCCGGCCGGCCCGTTGGGTCACGCCGGGCTGGAAGTTTTCGGGCGATATTCGCTGGCCGGCCCGTTGGGTCACGCCGGGCTGGAAGTTAAGGTGGAGGCGTTATGGGACGCTTCCCACGGCGCGCTCACGGATCAGGTACGCCCGCTAACCGGCCCAGCCGGCCCAGCCGCGCCAGCCTGCCCCGGCGCAGCCTTTTTGACGGCCGGAAGTGGACGGGCCGCCGGATCGCCGCGCTAGCCGCGGTGCTCATTGTCGGACTGGCATTGCACACTCCCGCGAAAGCCGCTCCTATCGGCGGACCGCGCGCTCAGTCTCGCGCGCTCCCGGACCTCGCCGCGCAGCCGGCCAGGCCGCAGTTCGCCGCGCCCGTGCCGGGTGGTGGCGACGTAGCTGGCCAGGCGAACTACCGCAAGACCAATGGCAGCGGACTGGCCGCCGGGGCCAACCGCGGATCCGGAGGTTCACCCAGGTCAGCCCGCCAGGTGAGCGCATTCCGCCAGATCATCCTGCCGGATCTGCTGATCGTCGCGCCGCACGGCCTGACTGCGCGGCAGATGGCCAGGCTCCGCAAGATTCCTGGCCTGCGTTCCATGATCACGTTCGACGGGGCCCAGATCACTGCCGGCGGCCGCTCGGTCAGCGTCATCGGCGTGGACCCGGCGACATTCCGGTCGTGGGTGCCGTTGCGTACGGCATCAGATCAGCGATTCTGGACCGCGCTCAGCAACGGCGATTTCGTCGCGTCCACCGACTCGAGCACGAGTCTGAGGCTGAAGCCCGGCGCTTTCTACCGGCTGGTCGGCGCGTCTGCTCAGGTCGTCAGATTTGGCCTGGCGGCCAGGCTCGGAATAGCTGGCGTGGATCTGCTGGTGAACAAGGCAACGTCGGCGCGGCTCGGCTTGGTCCGGCAGGTCGCGGGCCTGATCAGTGCGCCAGGCGTCAGCCTCGCCACGCTGACGAGCAAGGTCACCGCTGTCCTCGGCCACGCCGGGAAGGTCGTGCCGCTCCGCAGCCAGTTGCCGGTGGCGTCGGCTCCGGCGGGCGGCAAGCCGGGTAATTACCTAGCACTGTTCAAGGCATCCGCAGCCGACTTCTGCCCGGGGCTGTCGTGGACGGTGCTGGCTGCCATCGGTCAGATCGAGAGCGCCGACGGCACCAACGTTGGCCCGTCCACCGCGGGAGCTCTCGGGCCAATGCAATTCCTGCCGTCGACCTGGGCACAGTGGGGTATCGCCGCGTTCGGTGAGACCGGGCGGCCGAACGTGCTTGACCCGTACGACGCAGTGCCGTCAGCAGCCAGGCTGTTGTGCGCGGACGGAGCCGCGGCCGGCGGACGATCCCTTTATCGCGCGATCTTCGATTACAACCACGCCGATTGGTACGTTAACGAGGTGCTGGCGCTGGCGGCGCAGTACGCGGCCGCGTATCCCTAGCCGATCGCCGGGCTACCCGCTCATCCAGGCCAGGCTGACGGCAGGCCCGGCCGCAACCGGGTCCAGCCGGGCTCCAGGCCCTGGTTGGATAGAAGCATGCCTGACTACGACGCGTTCCTGCTCGTATCGTTCGGCGGTCCGGAGCGCCCAGCCGACGTCATGCCATTTCTGGAGAACGTGACAGCCGGCCGCGGCGTGCCAAGGGAACGGCTAGAGCAGGTCGCCGAGCACTACTACGCGTTCGGCGGCGTCAGCCCGCTGAATCAGCAATGCCGTGACTTGATGGCGGCGATCGAGAAGGACTTCGCTGCCCGCTCTGTCGCACTGCCGGTGTACTGGGGCAACAGGAACTGGGAGCCCTACCTCGCCGATACCGTCACGGAGCTGGCAGCCGCCGGGGCGCGCCGCGTGCTCGCGTTCGTCACGTCGCCGTACAGCTCGTTCTCCAGTTGCCGTCAGTACCGCAGCGACATCGAAGCCGCCCGAGCCAGGGTTGGCGCCCGCGCGCCCGAGATCGACAAGATCCGGCAGTACTTCAATCACCCCGGCTTCATCGGCTCGTTCGCGGCTGCCGCGGCAGACGCGGCCAGGTCCTTGCCTGACGACGTCGGCGATGACTACGAGCTGATCTTCACTGCGCACAGCATCCCGGTATCGATGGACGCTGCCAGCGGCCCGTCCGGCGGTGCCTACCGGGCGCAGCTGACCGAGGCCGCCGGCCTGGTGGCGGCCGAGCTTGGCTATCGGCGGCCCTGGCGGCTTGCGTACTCGAGCCGGAGCGGAGCCCCGTCGCAGCCGTGGCTCGAGCCGGATATCAACGACCTCCTCGAGGAAGTGGCGGCGGCCGGTTCCCGCGCCGTTGTGGTAGTTCCCGTCGGCTTCGTCAGCGATCACATGGAGGTCAAGTTCGACCTGGACGCGGCAGCGGCGCAAACTGCGCAGCGACTTGGCCTGACGTTCGCCAGGGCGGCCACGCCCGGTACCGACCCGAGGTTCGTCTCGATGATCACCGATCTGGTCTGCGAGCGGGCAGCTGAACTCCAGGGCGCCGGCGCGGTGCCTGCGGTCGCGCTCGGAGCCATGGGACCCGGGCCAGATCGTTGTCCGGCTGGCTGCTGCGGCGCCGCCGCCGCCGGCCAGTCCAGGCCTTCGGCCAGCCGGTGACGGCACCGTGACCGCCGCCTCCTACGCCGGCGACGCGCAGCAACTCTGCGAGCTTGCCTGCGCGGTAGCGAAGGAGGCAGCCGAGCTGCTGTTGTCGTCGGCTGGCCATACCGCGGTCGTTCAGACGAAGTCGAGCCCGACAGACGTGGTGACCGAGATGGACCGGGCTGCGGAGGAACTCATCCGCAGGCGGCTTGAATCAGCCAGGCCAGGAGACGCGATCCTGGGCGAGGAGGGCGGCGAGACCGGTGCGGGCGCTCGGGTCAGGTGGATCGTCGATCCCCTCGACGGCTCGGTCAACTACCTCTACGGGCTGCCCGACTGGGCTGTCAGCATCGCGGCGGAGGTCGACGGCGTGGTGACGGCGGGAGCTGTGTGCGCGCCGCTGCGTCGTAGCCTGTACTCCGCCACGCTCGGCGGCGGAGCGTGGCTGCAGTCCGGCTGGCTGACCGGGCCGCAGTCCGGCTGCTGACCGGGCCACAGCGGCTGACCAGTAACACCGGGATCGCGCTGTCCGGCGCGCTGGTCGCGACCGGATTCGGGTACGCGGCCAGTCAGCGGGCCAGCCAGGGCGAGATCGTGGCAGCTTTGCTACCGCAGGTGCGCGACATCCGGCGAGCCGGATCAGCCGCGCTGGACTTGTGCTCGGTCGCTGCCGGCCGGGTGGACGGCTACTACGAGCAGGGCGTGCGTTACTGGGATATCGCAGCAGGCGGCCTGATCGCGCGGGAGGCCGGTGCCGTAGTCGGCGGACTGCCTGGCGAAGAGCCGAGCCCGGCGATGACGATCGCAGCCGGGCCAGGGCTGTTCGGTGAACTGCAGGAACTGCTGGCCCGGCTGCAAGCTCGCTAGCTGCGGGTGAGCTTGCCGGCCGCTACCGGGCCGGCGCTGCGGAAACTGAACCAGACGGCTCCGCCGCCGGTTGCCGAGATCGTGACGTCGCCGTTCTCGCAGCTGCCCGACGTTACGTTCTGGATCATCGTCAGTCTCGCGGGCGTTGCCTGCTTGAGGACCAGGATGCCGGAGCATCCGACGGCGGTCCCTGAATAGCTCACGGTGCCCTGGCCCGAACGCGGCTTGAGAGTGATGCTGACGTGATAGGCATCGGTAGGCGGCTGCCTGACTATGCCCGCCCATGTGCCAGCGAAGCTCGCCGGAGTGGTGGCAGTAGCGGTCGGCCCTGGCCGTGGCGAAGTCGACGCGTTCGGCCGGTGGCTCGATGCTGGTCCAACTGTCGCTGCGGTTCCCGCAGACTTTCCTCCTGAAGATCCATTGTCCTGTAGCAGGTGAAAGACGGCCGCACCGGCAACCACGACGACCACGACGGCTGCGCCGGCCAGCCACGCGGTCCGGCCGCGGCCCGCCTCGCGCTGCGGGGGGTGTTGGCGCTGACCCGTGCTTGCGGTCGCCGGTCGGCCGGATCCTGACCGGGCGGTGGCCGGGCGGCCCGGAGCTGGCCGCAGTGGCGGTGCCGGGGCATGCCCCGGCCCGCCATGTGCTGGCCCGCCATGTGCTGGCCCGCCATGTGCTGGCCCGCCATGTGCCGGCCCCCCACGTGCTGCCCGGGCCGAAGTTCCGCGTGGCGGCGCTGGCTTAGCTGGGCCGGGGCCTAGGCCCGAATGCCTGTGCCGGGTCGGTGGCGGCGACCCGTCCGGGCCCGAACTCCCCGATCTGGTGGCGCGGCGCATTCCCTCGGCCAGGACGCCAGCCGGCAGGTCCACATTTCCCAGCAGGGCCAGCAAAGCCGACCGCGCAGCCGGCCGTTCGCCCGGGTCCGGATCCAGGCAACGAGCAGTTAGCTCGCCGAGCCGACGAGGCAGGACCGCCAGGTCCCAGTGGCTGGCTGGCGGGCGGCCGGTCGCGGCGAACACCACAGTCCGGGCCCAGGCCAGCATGTCGCCAGCTGGCGTCGCCGTGCCATAAGGCGGCGTGATGCCGAACTCGACGACGCGCGGGGCGCCGTCGCTGGCGATGATCACGTACTCAGGGCCGAAGTTACCGTGCACAAGGCCGGCCTGGTGCACCGATGCCAGGCCGGTAGCCATGCCGATCGCGACCGCCTCAAGATCCGGCCCGCCCATGACTCCGTCAGCGGAGATGACCTCCAGCAGCGAGGGTCCGGGCACGTATTCGCTGACCAGGTAGGCCTCATAGCTCTCAAGGCCGGCGTCAAGTACGCGGGCTGCACAGAAGGGCGGTACTCTCTTGGCCACTGCGGCCTCGGCGGCGAACCGGTCTCTGGCAGCCGCGTCCTGTGCCCAGTCGGTTCTGAGCATGCTGATGGCCACCTCGGCGTCTTCCGGGCTGATGCCGAGATAGATCGGGCCATCTGCTGGAATGCCTGCGATCCGGCCGGCCAGCCGGTACCGTCCGACCCGCCTGGGGTCGCCGGTGCGCAACGGCGTCTGCTGGGGCATAACCGGTTTCGGCCTCGGCAAGCGGGTGAGACATGTGGTGGGTTCGTACCATACGCACTTTGTGCAGCACAGTGCGGTAAATCAACTAAGTTACTCGGGGGTACACTGCGACGCAACTGCGATCAACCGGTGCGGTTCCAGACGCGGAATGCCCGCTAGACACCTGATTTCGAAGAAAGATATCGCGACACGCGCTAACGGGGTGGCCCTGGTAGGTGTAGCCCAGGGCAGGACGTGGCAGAATTCCCCGCCGGATTCGGGCACAACCGAGCCGTCCTATGCGTTACAAGCGCGCGACGAGGTTAGTAAAGATGGAGGGGTTAGGGCCAACATGGCTACCGACTACGACAGCCCGAGGAAGACAGACGACGACGTTACCGAGGACAGCCTGCAGGAGTTGCAGGCACGGCGAATGGACAAGTCCTCGACGGCGATTGACATCGATCCCGATGACATCGCCGAGTCGCTTGAACTGCCCGGTGCTGACTTGTCCAACGAGGAGCTCTCGTTCCGGGTGATTCCGCGCCAAGCGGACGAATTCACCTGCTCGAGCTGCTTCCTTGTGCACCACCGGAGCCAGCTTGCCGACAATCGTGGCGGCCAGCCGGTATGCCGGGAATGCGCGGCCTGACGACCGCGTGCACCGGATGGGGACGGGCCACCCAGCCGGTGCTATGGCCGGGATACGAGGCTCGCGGAAGCTCGATTGCGGCCACGTTCCCGGCTGGGGGTTAACGGTTTCGACACGTTAACCCAGGCCCGGATCAGCCGACCCAGGTGGCGGCGGCCCTCAGGCGGGAGCCGCCGCACTTGGCGGACGGCCCAGCCGGCCAGCACGGGCAATGGCAGCGCCAGCCCGGCCGCGAGCACGGGTCGGCCGGCCAGGGCAACTAGCACCAGGCAGAATGCGGCGGCCAGGCAAGCGGCGCCGACGGCGGCGACCCGGCTGGCGACGTGGCGGATCGCCAGCTCGGAGTTGGCTGCGAACACCCGGTTGCCAGGCGCAGACCGCGCTGCTCGCAGGAAATGACTGGCCGCGCCCGCTGTGTCCTTAGACCTGAGTCTGATCCGGCCCAGTTCGTTCAGAGCACCATAGTTCCCAGGGTCGACAGCCAGGGCTGCCTCCTGCCGCTGCTGGGCGAGCGCGAGCTCGCCCCGGCTCAGCGCGACCTTTCCAGCTGTGACGTGGACATCGGCCTCATCTGGCGCCAGCGCTAGTGCCGCCGCAGCGGCTTCGCCGGCTAGTTCTAGCTGCCCGGCGTCAGCGGCGGCCTGGGCCAGGCTGACATGCGGGCGCCAAGAGAGCGGCGCGAGCCTGCGGGCTTCAAGCGCAGCGCTGACCGCTTCGGCCGTCTTGCCCAGGCCGATAAGCGCCATGCTGGCCAGCCGATAAGGCCAGTCGTTAGCCGGGTCGACTGCACTCGCCCTGACCGCAGCTTGCACGGCGGCGGTGTAGTTGCCCTCGCCGAGGTGCGCCATGGATAGCAGGCACCAGGCCCGGCCGTTGTCTGGCTGGCTGCCAAGGACGGTGGATAGCAGCAGCGCCGCGTCGCCAAAGCGCTGCAAGTCGATCATGACGCTGGCGCGGCCCAGGTCGGCTTCGGTACCGCCTCCTGCGGCTGGGCCGTCGTCTGCCGAGCTGTCGCCCGTGGTGCGGCTCGTCACAACAGCTTCCGCTTTTTCAGATACGCCGCAAGATCGTCGTAACTGCCGCCCTCATTGGCAAACAGGGCCACGTTCCTGGCGGAGTCGAACCACGGGCTAAGCGACGGCCGCACCTGGGCCACGGCGGCGAGCAGGTCATCCTGACCGATCATCCGGGCCTGGCCGGTCCGGACCGAGTCCAGGAGGGCAAGCTCGGCAGCGGTCTCGCAGATGTGGGCGATGTCCGCAGCCGAATAACCGTCGGTCCGGCTGGCCAGGGCCGACAGCTTGATGCCGGCTACCGGCCGGCCGGAGAGATGGTAGCGAAAGACAGCCTCGCGGGCCTGCTCGTCGGGCGGCAGCACGAGCAGCGTGCGGTCCAGCCGACCGGGCCGGCGCAGTGCGCTATCGACGTCCCAGGGGTGGTTGGTAGCCGCTAGCACGAAGACGCCTTCGTTACCCGCGGTCACGTCGTCAAGCTCCAGCAGGAGCTGGTTGACTGCGCTGCGCATCGGGGTGCTTCGCAGCTGGCTGCGCTTCTGGCCGATCGCGTCGACTTCGTCCAGGAAGAGGACGCACGGCGCGTGCCGCCTGGCGGTGGTGAAGATCTCCCTGATGTTGCGTTCGCTCTGGCCGATGTACATGTCGACGACATCGGCGAAGGAGACCGCCATGAAGCGAGCCCCCAGCTCGCCGGCGACCGCGCGGGCGATGAAGGTCTTGCCACAGCCAGGCGGGCCATAGAGCAGTAGGCCTCCTCGCAAGCTCTTGCCGTAGAGTTTCCGCAGTTCAGGGTTGCGCATCGGAGCTAGGAACGCGGCCTCGAGGCGAGCCTTGACCTCGGCCATTCCGGCAACGTCCGCCAGCCGGAGGCCGGTGTGTTCCGCATCAAATGCACGGGTGCTCTCGTCCCGATCCTCGTCGGGGCTCGCGCCATCGGGTGCGACGAACATGGGCGGCAGCACGTCCCCTAGTTCGGCCTCCGCCTCGGCCCAGTCGAAGCCTGGAGCTTCAGATGCGGGCACCCGGCCCGAGCTCGCGGGTGGTGCAGCCGCGCCGCCAGCCGCCTGCTGCCTGATCAGCAGGTTCAGGGCAGCGGCGTTGCTGGAGTCGGCCTGGAGGATCGCGGCAAGGTGACCGATTGCCTCGTCGCGATGGCCGGCCGCGACCAGCACCTCAGCCAGGTGCAGCCGGAGGGCCGGGTCATCAGGCAGCGCAGCGACAGCTTTTCGCAGGCTCGCGATGACGGCGTGCTCAGCATCCATAGGCCATCCAGTGCTGTTCGTCTGGTTCATGCGATCTTGATGATTTTATCCGGCTTTGGCCGATCGCGAGTCCCAGTCGGCCGGCGTAGCCGAGGCACGACACGATGCCGCAGAGTAAAGTCGCGGCCGTGACAGATCAGAACGCAGCCGGTGTAAACCCCGCCGACGGGGCAGTGACGGACGATAACGACTGGCGGATAACAGTCCGGTTGCACGAGGGCGGCCAGGCTGGCCAGGCGATAGCCCGGCTCAGCACCCACAAGGTCGAGGGCGAAGTACACAGGCGCCTCGGCGGCCGGGTCATGGTCGGCGCCGGCGGCGCCGACGAACTGTACCTCTACACCCATTCCCGGGACGCGGCCCTGGCCGCCGAGCAGTCGGTGACTGAGGTGCTCGTCAGCCACGGCATGCGCGCTGACTTCGGCCTGGAGCGGTGGCACCCGATCGAGGAAGAATGGGAGCCAGCCGGCGCGCAGCTGCCCTCTACCCCGGCCGAGATGGACGCGGAACGCCAGCGCCTGGACGCAGAGGAGACAACCGAGTCGCTGGCGGAGGGGCACGCGTTGTTCGAGGTCCGGGTGCAACTGCCGTCCCATCGCGATTCGGTGGCGCTAGCCGCGAGGCTGATGTCCGACGGCTATCAGGTCGTGCGGCGCTGGCGGTTCCTGGTGGTCGGCGCCAACAACGCCGATCAGGCCGGGGAATTCGCAGCCCGGATCCGGCAGGAAGCGCCACCGGGCGCGGTGGTGAGCACCGAGGAAGTAGGTGCGCTCTACCCGTACACCGTCTTCGACACCCTGGCTGGCTCCGGGCTCTAGCAGTCCGCCCAGTGAATTAGCGGCTTCGGCGTAGCCGATGCAGCATCCAGCCGCGGCCATCTGGGTCGAGCGTGCGGGTGTGCTCGGTGAAGATCTCGGCGGCGCGCCGGTAAGACATCCGGCCGCGGCCGCTCAGCGGGCAGACATCGGCCGTGCCGGCGCCCGCAGGAGCGCGCCGGTCAGTCCGGAAGACCGGACCATGCCGCCGGCCGGCCAGCAGCCAGCCGAGCAGGTCGCTGGTCAGCGGGCTCCACTGCAGCTGGCCCTGACCGGGCAGCTTGGCCTGGCTACCGGGTAGGTCGAGCATCGACGCGTCCAGCGCGAGCACCGCGTCTGGATGCCCCGCTATCGCGCAGCAGGTACCAGAACGCCTGCTCGCGAAGCCCAGCCGGGCACGGGCCGTCGTGATACCGCACGACGGCACGTGCAGCTCGTCGGCCGACACGATCTCGACGGGCAAGGGTTGGCCCAGGCATTCCGGCTGGTGGCTCTGCGTGGTAAGGGTTGTGCCTGGCGGATCCGGCTGGACAGGATCGAGAGGCGGATGGGAATGGGACAGCAGGCGGAATTGGCGTTCGCCGGCGGCGCGGTCTATACCGCGGACGCCAGCCAGCGACGGCTCATCCCGGCTACAGCCGCGGACGGTAGTCCGGCCACCGCGGTTGCGGTGGTTGGCGGGCGGATCGCGGCCATTGGCGCTGCGGGAGACAGCCACGTTCAGGACTTGATGGGCGCCAGCACCGAAGTGGTCGACCTGCGGGGCCGCGCGCTGCTGCCAGGCTTCCAGGACGCGCACTGCCACCCGGCATTCGCGGGCATCACTATGCTCGGCTGCAACCTGATGGGCGCGGCCGACCTGACGGAGGCGCTAGCCCGGATCGCCGACTACGCACGCCTGCATCCTGACCGCGAGTGGATCGCCGGCTCGGGCTGGCGGATGGAGTGGTTTCCTGGCGGCACGCCAGGCCGGCACCTGCTCGACGAGGTCACCGACGGCCGGCCGGCTTACCTGTTGAACCGCGATGGTCACGGCGTCTGGGCCAACACGCGCGCCCTCGAGCTAGCCGGCATTGATGCACGGACGGCCGATCCGGCGGACGGCCGGATCGAGCGCGAGGCCGACGGCGGCCCGCAGGGCACGCTGCACGAAGGTGCGGCCAACCTGGTCGGCCGGCTGTTGCCGGAGCTGACCGTCGAGGAGCGGCTGGCTGGGCTGCTGCTGGCGCAGCGCCACATGCACGCCCGGGGCATCACCGCCTGGCAGGACGCCATCGTCGGGGACTACCTCGGTTCGCCCGACCCGCTGCCGGTCTATCTAGCAGCTGCGGCGAGCGGGCAGCTGACCGCACGGGTCGAAGGCGCGCTCTGGTGGGACCGCGAGCGCGGCGGCGAGCAGCTGACCGACATCCTGACCAGGCGCGAGCGTGGCCGCGGACCCAGGTTCCGGGCTAACACCGTGAAGATCATGCAGGACGGCGTCGCCGAGAACTTCACCGCCGGGATGCTGACGCCTTACCACGACCCGACGGGCTGCCATGACCACGGCAGCGGTCTGTCCTACGTCGACCCGCTGGCTCTTCGTGACTACGTCACCCAGCTTGACGCGGCCGGTTTCCAGGTGCACGTGCACGCGATCGGCGACCGGGCCGTCCGCGAGGCGCTGGACGCGTTCGAGGCCGCCCGCGCCGGCAACGGCACCGCGGGCAACGGCCGCGGGGGCAACCGGCACCACATCGCTCACCTCCAGGTCGTGCATCCCGACGACGTAGCGCGGTTCGCCGCGCTCGGGGTAACCGCGAACATGCAGGCCCTGTGGGCCGCGCACGAGGCGCAGATGGACGAGCTGACGATCCCGTTCATCGGACCGGAGCGAACAGCCAGGCAATATGTCTTCGGCGACCTGCTGCGTGCCGGTGCGAGGCTGGCGGCCGGCAGCGACTGGGCGGTCAGCAGCGCCAATCCGATGCGCGCCGTCCACGTCGCCGTGAACCGGTCGCTGCAGGGCTCGACCGGCGCCGAGGCCGAGCCGTTCCTGCCCGGCCAGCGCCTCGAGCTCGCCGAGGCACTGGCCGCGTACACGATCGGCTCGGCGTACGTGAATCACCTGGACGGGGAGACCGGCACGATCGAGCCCGGCAAGATTGCTGACCTTGTGCTGCTCGATCGTGACCCGTTCGCCGGCCTGCCGTCGGAAATCGGCCATACCGGCGTGCTGGCGACCTATGTGCAGGGCGAGCCGGTCTACATGTCGACATCGGGCAGCGCGGGCTGACCAGCCGACGCAGATGATGGAGAGAACGGATCGCTGATGGAGCTAACCGAGCTTGGCCGCGGTGGCCCGCGTGTCTCGCGGGCTGGCCTTGGCCTGATGGGAATGTCGGGCATCTACGGCCCGGCCGATGAGACCGAGAGCATCGCGACGATCAGGGCTGCACTGGACGCCGGAATCACGCTGCTGGACACCGGCGACTTTTATGGCATGGGGCACAACGAGCTCCTGCTGCGCGAGGCGCTGCGCGGGCTGGATCGCGCCAGCGTGTTCATCGGCGTGAAATTCGGCGGCCAGCGGGATCCAAGCGGCGCATTCATCGGCCACGATGCCAGCCCGGTAGCGGTGAAGAACTCGCTGGCCTACACGCTGACCAGGCTTGGCACCGATTACGTCGACCTGTATCAGCCCGCCAGGCTCGACCGCCGCGTGCCGATCGAGGACACGGTGGGCGCGATCGCCGAGATGATCAAGGCCGGGTACGTCCGGTACCTGGGCCTGTCGGAGATGGGCGCGGACACGATCCGGCGGGCCGCGGCCGTGCACCCGGTGTCCGCGCTGCAGATCGAGTACTCGCTCATGAGCCGGGGGATCGAGCAGTCCGTCCTGCCCCTGGTCCGGGAGCTGGGCATCGGCGTGACCGCGTACGGCGTCATGTCCCGGGGCCTGCTCAGCACCGAGGTTGCCCGCGGCCTGGGCCAGAGCGATCCGCGCTCGAGGTTCCCGCGGTTCCAGGGCGAGAACCTCCGCCGCAATCTGGACCTGCTGTCCGGGCTCGAGCGCATCGCCGCCGACCGCGGCGTCAGCACGCCCCAGCTCGCCATCGCCTGGGTGGCGTCGCGCGGGAACGACATCATTCCGCTGATCGGCACCAAGCGGCGCGACCGGCTAGCCGAGGCCCTACGCGGGCTTGAACTAGCGCTGACCCCGGATGAGCTGGCCGCGATCGAGGCGGCAGTGCCTAGCTCGCAAGTCGCGGGCGACCGTTACGACGCGGCCGGCCTAGCCAGTCTGGATAGCGAAAAGCATTAGTAAGGGGAACGGGTTCCCTACATAGGCTGTCGTCGGCTGTGGCGCGCGGTCATCGCGGCCGGAACGTGCGGTCGTCGGTGCGCAAATGAGGCCGGCGCGCGGTTCCGCCGAACGTTGTTGGCTCAGGTGCTGCGCCCCGCGACACCAGAACCACCAGCGTCTGAAAGTGGATCTTTGCCCGCGTTGGTCAGGGCCCAGCGGGTGCCGTGGACCCGGTGGTCGCGAAAACGAACACCACAACGCCCACGACGGCCAGCGCGAGGCCGACATAACCGAGGGTGAGGCCGGCCCGGGCCAGGCCGTCGCCCTGTTCGCCTGTAAAGCGGATCTGGCGCCGAGCCGAGCGGCCGAGGATGATCGCGGGGATGAAGAGCGGGAAGAAGGCGAACTGGGCGATGCCGCAGACCAGCGCCGCGACAGCGGTCCCGTTCGTATGACCCTGGGCAACCGGAGCCGGGCCGGGTCGCTGCTGGGCGAGCTGTACGCCCGGGCTGGGCCGGGGCAGGTCCGCGGTCAGCCTGTCAAGCTCGCCGTAGGTCGCAGCGCTGGCCAGCGCCGTCGCGCGGTCCTCCCATTCCTGCTTGTCTAGTCGCCCTTCGGCATACGCGTCGTTGAGGTGCGCCTGCACCCGCAAACGGTCGGCGTCTGATGCGCGCATGGCGGCGTAGTCAGCTGGCGCCATGGTCATCACCTCCGGCAAGGTCCGGCAACGACATCCAGTCTACGATGCCGCTCCCGGCCCCTCCGCTCACTTCATCCGTACTGCCCCGGCTCTCGACAGTTAGCGGTGCGGGCGGTACTCAAGCTCAACCGTGCCGTTGCCGAAGGCGGTACTGGAGACGAACTCGAGCTGGCGCGATTTCGGCAGATCGCCGAACAGCCGCCGGCCCTGCCCGGCCAGGTAGGGAAATACCGTCATGCGGACCTCGTCGACCAGGTCGAGGAGGATGAGCGATTGCCAGAAGCTGATCCCGCCGTGAGCGATGATGTCGCCGGTGCCGCCCCGTTTGAGCTTCTCGACCTCCTGCGCCAGGTCACCGCCGGTGATTGCCGAGTTGGCCCACTCGGCGTTCTGCAGTGTGCGGGAGAAAACCACCTTCGAGGCGTTGTTCATGACCTCGGCATAGGGATGGTCGACGGCGGTCGGAAAATACCCGGCCATTCCCTGGTAGAGGTTCCGGCCCATGATGTGCACGTCGGCGTGCTCGTACAAACTCCGCGTCCGGGCCTCCTGCGCCGGATCATCGGGCAGGTCGCGGCAGAACTGGAAGAACTCGGTGTCCTCTTCGGCGATGATGCCGTCGAGAGAGTAATCAAAAACCCGTACAACTAGCTGGCGCATGACAACCTCCTTGTTCGTCTACTCACCACGGCCGCCGGACCTCAGTCAGCCGGCTGCGAAGCCAGGTACTTGCCCAGGTTGTCGAGCATCCAGGTGGTGCCTTCCTCGCGGGCCTCGGGCTTGTCGATGCCGTCCAGGAAGGCGGCTTGCTCGGTATAAGTGAGCTTGCTGCCGCTGCCCGCGCCGGGGACGATGTCGACCGTCGCGATGGACACTGACATCCGCTCGCCGCCCGCGTACATCTCGTAGCAATACACGATGCGCTGGTCCGGCACGATGTCGTAGTACACGGCGTCGTACCTGTAGGTGGAGCCTTCGGGATCCTTGCCGCCGAACCGCTCGCGGCCGCCGACCCGGAATTCGAGTTCGTAGGCGCTGCCGTCCGAACCATAGTCGGGGTCGTCCATCCAGATGCCCTTGGCCTTGGCGTCGGCCCAGGCCGCGAACACGCGCCCCGGCTTTGCCGGGTACTCGCGCTCGATGACGAAGGTGGCGTGATTCACGGAACGCTTGGTCATGATGTGCCCTCCTCGGGACGGTTGTTGTCATCGTCGGCGTCATCGGTGTCGGCAAGGTAGTCGCCGAGCCGGTCGAGCCTGCGCTCCCAGAGCGAGCGGCGCTCGGAGATCCATTGCTCAGCCGATCGCAGCGCCGGGACGTTGATCTGGCAGGTGCGGGTGCGACCGGCCTTCTGGGACCGGACCAGGCCGCTTGCTTCCAGGACCTGAACGTGCTGGACAACTGCGGCCAGCGACATGGCGAGTGGTTTGCCGAGCTCGCTGACCGAGGCTGGTCCCAGGGTAAGCCGCTCGACCATCAGCCGCCGTCCTGGGTCGGCCAGGGCTTGGAAGACCCGGTCCAGGTTCGCCGCTGAGTCACGGTCGGCCACTTGGTTAAGCATGTGCTTGAGTATGCCGTAGGCAAGCCCAGATAGTCAAGTACATGCTTGAGTGTTGTCGGGCCTGATGTCGGCAGCGTGCGCCATGATGGCAGTGAAGGAGGCTCTGGTGGGACGCACGACTGCGCAGCCGTTTCCATCGGCGCGGTATGCGGCGCAGCTGCTGACCGGCGAGCCCGCGCCAAGCCCGGTCGACGTCGCCGAGCGGCTGCTGGCGGTGCAAGGGCAGGATCCGCGCGGCGCGCGTCTTGCCATTCGCGCCCGCAGCAGCGGACTGTCGGCGGCGGACGTGGACCGCGCGCTGACCGACGGGTCGCTGATCGTTACCTGGCTGAACCGCGGCACGCTGCATCTGGTCCGCAGTGCGGACTACTGGTGGCTGCACCGGCTGACAGTGCGGCCCCAGCTGCATGTGGGCTGCCTCCGTATCCTGGCCAGATCCGGGGTTTCGGCGGCTGATGCGGACAAGGGCGTCGCGGTGGCTGAGAAGGCGCTGGCGGCGGACGGACCGCTGACCAGGCCGCAGCTGGCGGATCTGATCACCGCTGCTGGCCTGCCGGCCGCGGCGTCGCTGCACGTCGTGATGCTGGCGAGCCTGCGCGGCATCGCCGTCCGCGGGCCGATGATCGGCGTTCAGCACGCCTACGTGCACGTCCGGGAGTGGCTCGGCGCGCCGCCGCCTGAGCCCGAGCCGGACGCTGCTCTCGCCTGGCTGGCGCGCCGGTACCTGGCTGGCCACGGCCCCGCCGGCGACCGCGACCTGGCGAAGTGGGCGGGCATTGCGCTCGGCCAGGCACGCCGGGGGCTGGCTGCTATCACGACCGAGCTCAGGGACCGCCCGGACGGCCTGGCCGAGCTGCGCAGCGGGGGCTCCGACGCCGGATTGCCGCCGCCGCGCCTGCTCGGCGCCTTTGACCCGTTGCTGTTGGGCTGGGCCTCCCGCGAGGGCATTCTCGGCGACCGGCGGCAGATCGTGACCACAAACGGGTTGTTCCGGCCGTTCGCCCTTGTCGACGGCGTAGCAGCTGGCGTCTGGGCGTGGACGGACGGCCGGGCGGTGCTGGACTCGTCGGCGACGCTGCCCGAGGTGGCGGCGTCGGCGCTGCTGGCCGAGGCGGCCGATGTTCGTCGCTACCTCGGCGGCGAGAACAAGCGAATGCGCGACCCCGGCATAGCCGATGCCGTCGCGCGCGTCATAACCTAGGCCGGCAGAACAGACGGCCGGGTCAGCCGCGAAAGGACGCCGTGAAACTGCCTGACTTCGCTGACTTGCCGTTCGCTGATGCGCTTGACCGGCACGAAGGCGATCTGAGCGCCGAAGGCGATTACGACACTGTGCTATTCGAGGGAGCCGACTTCGACGCGCCCCACGCTCCGAACGCCCGGTTTCTTGAATGCGCGCTGCGGCAGGTGTCGGTGGCCGGCGGCCAGCTCCCGCGCGCCAGCTTGCGATACGTCTGGATGCGGGACGTTCGGCTGACGGGCACGAATATGCCTGACAACAACTGGCATGAGGTGACTGTCATCGGGTCATCGCTGGCCGGATTGCAGGCATACGGCTCGGAGCTGCGGCAGGTCGTCTTCAGCGGCTGCAAGCTCGACTCGGTGAACTTCCGGGCGTCCCGGTTGACTCAGGTGACCTTTGACAACTGCATCCTAAGAGACGTCGATTTCGCCGGCGCGACGCTGAGCCAGTGCGCGTTCCCCGGGTCCGAGCTCGTCCGGGCCGACTTCAGCAAGGTCACCATGGACCGCACCGACCTGCGCGGTGCCGCGCTCGGCCTGACCATTGACACCGGCTCGCTGAGCGGGGCCACCATCAGCTCCGGTCAGCTCGCGCTGGTGGCCCCGGTCCTCGCCGAGGCCCTGGGGATCATCATCGACGACGCGCCGCAGTAGGGAGTGCCCTGGCGCCGAGGCTCGTCTGTGCCGCACCAGGCCCTGGACCGCAAGCACGATCGCCAGGATCGCCGCAGCGACGATGCCGTCCAGCCAGAAGTGGTTGGCGGTCACCACCACGGCCAGGGTCGTCAGGACCGGATACAGCACGGCAAGCCAGCGCCAGCGGCTGCTGGCGGTCCCGATGATCGCGACCGCGACCAGGATCGCCCAGCCGATATGCACCGATGGCATTGCCGAGAGCTGATCGGCGTCGAAGCCGGCCGTGGCAGCGTAGACCGACTGGTGGTAGCGGACTGCGGTGTCGACCATGCCGGCCGCTGGCAGCATCCGCGGCGGGGCAACCGGGATCAGCTGGACGAGCAGGCAGGCTGCGGTGAATGCCACCACCGTGGTGCGCCAGCGTCGGTAGCTGTCCCGGTGCCGGGCAAACAGCCATATCATGCAGCCGATCAGCGCGGGGAAGTGCAGCGCGTCGTAGTACAGATTGAAGAACTGGATCAGCAGCGGGTACGGCAGGAAGAGCCGCTGCACCGCGGCCTCATTAGGAAGATGCAGGGCGCGCTCGAACCGCCAGATCCAGTCCGCCCGGGCTAGCGCGCCGCCAGGCCCCATCACCGAGAAGGATCCGGCGTACTGCCAGAGCGCGAACAGGCCGAGCGCCAGCGCAGTCTCCTGGGCGGCGACCGCGACGGAGGTGAGCCGCGGCCGGCGGGGGAGTCGCAGCGCTGCCGACGCGGCGGCCACACTGCCCGCTGCAACGGCAGCTTGCTGCCAGCTCAGCTCAAAGTGGATCACGATCACCAAGATTAAGGCCAGTTGGCCGGAAGGTTACGGCCGGACTACCGGAGGCCAATGCTGGTGGCGTTTGCTCGCGGATTACGCCTGATCGGGCCGGCCGTAGAGCGACGGGTCCGGCTCCTGTCGCGGCAACACGACCTCGGCGGAGACATCAGCAGCCAATCGCACGACGTCGCCATCGGCCAGCCGGACGGCGATTCCTGGCAGCACCCGGTCGCCGTTGACGAACGTGCCGTTAGTCGAGTTCTCGTCGGTGATGCTGGCGTGGCCGTCATCGTCCATGGTGATCGTCGCGTGCCGCCTCGATACGTTCTCGAAGTCAGCGAACGCCGCGGCGACCAGCGATTCAGCTGGGTCGCGGCCGAGCAGCAAGGTCGTTCCGGCCGGGACTTCCACATTGCCTGTTGGAAACGACAGCCGCAGAACGGCCGGTGAAATGCTGCTATTGCGCTCCTGCGGGCGCAGGTACTCCTGCATGACGGTGGTCGGTGCGGGCCCATCGTCCTCGCGCTGGCTAATCCTCGGCAGGTTAGCGCCGCAGGTGAAGCAGATCAGGTCGTCCTGCTTCACCGCAGCCGCGCAGTTGGGGCAGGTAAGCGTCGCCATCGTGTCCTCCTGGGCCCTCATGGTCGGCGGCCCGATGCAAGCTGTCTGGGATGCACGAGAGACTAACGTGCGGGGCCGGTGCGATGGTGCCAGGTCTGGCCAGCATGCCTGGCTGCAACGCGCTGACGTGCGCGCTAGTGCTGTCCGGCGGACCGGCCGGTAACATCCAGGCATGATCGGCTTCACGCTCAATGAAGAGCAGGAGGCGCTCCGCAGCACCGTCGAGGACTTTGCCCGGCAGGTCGTCGCGCCGGTGATCGGCGGCTACTACGAGCGCGGCGAGTTTCCGTACGAGATCGTCGCCAGGATGGGCAAACTCGGCCTGTTCGGGCTCCCGTTCCCGGAAGAGTACGGCGGGATGGGGGGCGACTACTTCGCCTTTTGCCTGGCGCTGCACGAACTGGCCAGGGTCGATTCATCGGTCGCGATTACCCTTGAGGCTGCCGTAGGCCTGGGCGCGATGCCAATCTTCCGGTTCGGCTCCGCCGCACAGAAACAACGCTGGCTGCCTGACCTGTGCGAAGGGGAACGGCTTGCAGCGTTCGGCCTGACCGAGCCGGGCGGCGGCTCCGACATCCCCGGTGGC
The DNA here is from genome assembly GCA_963787665.1 of uncultured Actinomycetota bacterium. GTDB lineage: Bacteria > Actinomycetota > Actinomycetes > Streptosporangiales > Streptosporangiaceae > JAJYUU01. The sequence continues at coordinate 683,824 of CAWBDZ010000007.1, read as the reverse complement.
ATGCGGACGACCGCCCGGCTGGACGGCGATGAGTGGGTGATTGACGGGTCGAAGGCCTTCATTACCAACTCCGGCACGTCGATCACCTCGGTCGTCACCGCCCTCGCGATCACCGGCCGGACCGAGGGCAGGCCGGAGATCTCCGCGATCATGATCCCGGCTGGCACGCCCGGCTTCATGGTTGGCCGGGAGTACTCCAAGGTCGGCTGGTGCGCTTCTGACACCCGCGAGCTGGCCTTCGCTGACTGCCGCGTGCCGAGCGGGAATCTGCTGGGTGAGCTCGGCCGCGGCTATGCGCAGTTCCTGCAGATCCTGGACGAGGGCAGGGTTGCGATCGCAGCGCTGGCGGCCGGCCTCGCGCAAGGCTGCGTCGATGAATGCCTGCGCTACGCCCACGAGCGCAGCGCCTTCGGGCACGAACTGGGGCACTATCAGGCGACCCAGTTCCGGATTGCCGACATGGCTGCCCGGGCCCAGACCGCGCGGCTGGCCTGGTATGACGCCGCGGCCAGGCTGGTGGCAGGCGAACCATTCAAGTCCGAAGCGGCGATTGCGAAGCTGACCTGCTCGAACGCGGCCATGGACAACGCCAGGGACGGCACTCAGATCTTCGGCGGCTACGGCTATATGAACGAGTTCCCGGTAGCCAGGTTCTACCGCGACGCCAAGGTGCTGGAGATCGGCGAGGGCACCTCAGAGGTGCAACGCATGGTGATCGCCAGGCTGCTTGGCCTGCGCTAGCCAGCAGGGAAGCCCGCGGCTGCCGGTCCGGCTAGCGGACGATCATCCGCGCTACGCTCGGCTGGTTCTTCAGCAGGTTCGCCTCGAACATCAGGCGCGTCACCCGGTCCAGATCGCTGGCATTGGTGGATGTCGGGAACGTGCCGATCGTGACCATGCCCGCCTCTTCCTTGGTCATCCCGACGGATGCCTGCAGCGTCTGCTGCATGGGGGCGGCCATGGCGGCCTGGGACTGTGCCTGGGGCAGTGCGGACTGGAAGGCGGCCACCGCGCTGCCATGCGACTTGACCCAGGCGTCGGTAGCCACGTATCCGGACAGCGGAAGGTTGGCGGTAGAGCCGCTGGCCGCGTCGAGCACCTCGACCGCTCCGAAGCTCTCTGCCTCATACACATATGGCTCGCTGACAAGGATGGCCTTGAGCTGACCACTCTTGAGCGCCTGCAGCTCAGCCGTCTGAGACATCGGGACCCAGGTGACGGTGTTTGAGTTCGCCGCCAGGTAGCTGAAGAGAGCCTGGTTGGCCGCGGCTGACTCAAGGCTTATCGGGTGTCCGGCGGTCTTGCCGAGCGCGTCGTAGCCGGGGACGCCGACGCGCTGACCCTCAAGGTCGAGAGGAGTCTTGATCGATGAACCCGGCATCGTCAGCACGGCCAGGACACCTGAGGTAGCGTCGTAACCGTCGGCAAGGATCCGCAGATCACTTGTTGCCCGCTGCTCTTCTGTGGCGAAAATGGTGCCGTAATCGCTGGCCGCAATGTCAACCTGACCCTGCTGAAGGGCGCTGAGCTCGGCGGCGTCGCTGCTATAGGACACGACCTGAACGTTCAAGCCAGCAGCCGAGAAGATCCCGTCGTGCTGAGCGAGGTAGATCGGCGCGTCAGCGATCCCCGGAACGACTGCGATCTTGATAGCCGACGAGGCGCCAGTTCCGCCGCTGCTGCTCCCGCAGCCGGTCGCGAGAAGCACGGCCAGTCCCGCTGCTCCGGCCAGCAGAAGCCGCGTCCCTGGGACCCGGCGGCGCCGGCTCGGCAGCGAGATTCCGGCCGGGTGCAGCCTCATGACTCTCCTTGCGCGGTTGGCTTTTGCGCGATCTCATCCGGCGATCCGGCAGGGGAACCGGACAGTTTTCTGAACACGGACGTTGCGGCAGAGAGTACCCTATTGCTGCCAGGAGGTAGGGCAAACGTCACGTTACATCGGTTTTTCCGGTTCGTGCCCGTATTGCCGCACGTTACCCGGTTACCGGTTAGAGTTGCGCCTGGCTGAGTAACTGCGCCCGATGCAGAGTCGTTACCTGGGAGGTGGCCGTGTCGGTAGTGTTCTATACCGTGCTGGCTCTCGCCCGAGTCGCGACCACCAGGTGAGGGGTTCAGAGATCGTGCCGTCCCGAGACAGCAAGGTCCGCGCCACGGCCGCGGCCGACGTAGGCGTGACCGCCGCCCGCGCTGCCGCCGGAGCGTTTGACCAGAAAGACACCGGATCCTCGTCGCAGCTGCCGCCCGTCGCCCGCCCGTCGCGGCGCTCATTGAAGAACTGGCGGGTACGGTCGCGGCTGCTGCTGCTGATCATCATCCCAACGGTCACTGCCGTGGTGCTGGGCAGTACCCGCATCGTGACCTCGGTCCAGAATGCGCTTGCTTACCAGCGGGTCGAGCAGCTTGCCAATCTCAGCTCCTCGGTCACCGAGCTGGCGGCAGCACTGCAAGATGAGCGTGATCAGACTGTCCAGTACATCGCCGACGGCGCCAGGGGCCGGGCAGGGACCATGGCGCACAACGGCGCTGCCACGCCGGCCTTCGAGCTCGTCACCGACGCCTGGCACAACACCGATCCGTGGATCACCACGGTCCGCCGCGCGCTCACCGCGATCGGGTCCGGTTATCCGGCGCTGGTGCAGAGTGAAGCCCAGAACATCAGCACCTTGCTGGCCAACGTGCCTTTGCTGCGGCACGCCGCCACGAGGCTGAGCCTGCCTGTGCTCGTCGCGATCAGCAAGTACAACGCGCTGGACAACCAGCTGCTGGCGATCGATGACAACATCGCGCTCGGCAGTAGCGACCCGAGCCTGGCGAACGACGTGCGCGTTCTCGGGCTTATGTCCAATACCGAGGAGCTAGCCTCCGAGCAGCGCGGCTACCTGGATTACGCGTTCTCGTCAGGTGTCGAGTCCATCAGCCCGACCGTGTTGCAGGACGTTGAGACCGCCCTGAACGAGGAGACTGCGGACCTCGGGGAGTACAAGCTCATCGCCACTCCCCAGCAGTGGACCTTGTATAACAACACGGTGTCCGGCGGCCTGGTCGACGACGCGAACAAGTACGAGCTTCAGGCGCTCGCCTTCGGCCAGAAGGGCCCCTCGCTCAGCGCGCTCGGCACCACAGTCGCCGAGTGGAACGGCGCCATGACGACGGGCACCATCGACGGCATTCGCGCGGTCCAGCAAGACCTGGTGAAGCAGACCGTGGACCGCGCAGCGGCCCTGCGCAAGCAGGCGATCGTCGACGCCAGCGTTATTGGTGCCGCCGTGCTGCTAGTGCTCCTGCTCGCGCTGCTGCTCACCACCGTGGTCGGCCGGTCTATGGTCAGGCCGCTGCGCAGACTACGGTCCGGCGCGCTCGAGGTGGCAGGCGTCCGGCTGCCGGAGACCGTTCGCCGGATGAGTGATTCCGACGGCGTGGGCATGCCGCTCGAAGTTGAGCCGATCGACGTCGACTCCACCGACGAAATTGGTGAAGTGGCGCGGGCCTTCGATCAGGTGCACCGCGAAGCGCTCCGGCTGGCCGCGAACGAGGCGGCGCTGCGCGGCAACGTGAACGCCATGTTCGTCAACCTGTCCAGGCGCAGTCAGTCGTTGGTAGAGCGGCAGATTCGCCTGATCGACGATCTCGAGCAGGGCGAGCAGGACTCGGATCGGCTCTCCAGTCTCTTCCAGATGGACCACCTGGCGACGCGCATGCGCCGCAACTCAGAGAACCTGCTGGTTCTGGCCGGGCACGACGCGAGCAGGCGCTGGAACCAGCCGGTCGCCCTCGTCGACGTGCTGCGCGCGGCTGTCTCCGAGATCGAGCAATACGAGCGCGTTACCCTCAATGTCCAGGCGGGCATCGCGGTGCGCGGACATGCTGTCAACGATGTCGTCCACCTGCTCGCCGAACTGGCGGAGAACGCGACCTCTTTCTCCTCGGCCGAGACCCCCGTGGTCGTGGCTGGTCACCTGCTGAGCAGCGGCGGCGTGCTGTTGGACATCACTGACCAGGGCGTCGGCATGGGCGCAGAGGAGATGGCGCACGCTAACTGGCGGCTCGACAACCCGCCGGTCGTGGACGTGGCGGTGTCCCGCCGGATGGGCCTGTTCGTGGTTGCCCGGCTGGCGGCGCGGCACGGCATCCGGGTCCGGCTGCGGCCTGCGGGCGCGGGCGGCCTCACCGCGCTGGTCTGGCTACCGGACGAGGTCGTCAGTCATGAGACGGACGCGGGCGCTCCCGGGATGCGGCGGTTCGATCCTGCCGGTGCCACAGGTGCCCTGGCCGCCGGTCCGAGCATGGCCGGCGCCGAGGTGGGCGCGGTATCTGATGAGATCAATGCCGCACGGGCGCCCAGGTTCGCTGCGCTGCAAGCCGAGGCGGGCAGCAACGGCGGGCTTGGACCGCGCCGGGTGCCTGGGGCGGGTGCACATCCGGGCTCGACGGCCTGGGGCGGCCCTGCGACCACCAGCCCGCTGCCGGTGTTTGGTTCCACCTCGCTGGCCGATGAGGGCAGGGGCGAGGCGCTGCTAGCTGAGGAGACCGCGGCAAGCCCGGCCGGCGATTACGCTCCTGGCGAGCCGTTTGGTACCGGTCCGATGCCAGTGGCGAACTTCGGCACCGGCCCGATGCCAGTCGCGGAGGCGGCCCCGGCCGATGCGGGCACGACGGACTTCGCCGGGACGACAGACTTCGCCGGGACGACAGACTTCGCCGGTACTACTGAGTTCATGGCGACCCCGGCGGCACAGCGAGTGAGCCCGAGCAGTTCCGGTCTGTCCGACGGGTTCGCGGCGGCGACCGGGTTCGGATCGCCGAGTGACGTCGTGGTACCGGCAGCTGAGCACGTGGCGGCCGAGAACAGGCTGCCGATCTTCGAGGCCGTCGAGTCGGACTGGTTCCGCCGTGGCCGCAGCGGCCTCGGCGGCTGGCCAGCCCAGCAAGATGCTCCCGACACGGTCGAGGCGCCGGAGCCTGCCTGGTCGTCGCCGTCCGATCAGGGCTGGGAAGCGGCCGCCGCGGTGAGCTCGCCGGCCACCGGCGGTACCACGTCAGCGGGCTTGCCCAAGCGCGTGCCGCAGGCGAACCTGGTGCCTGGCACAGCAGCGCAGGAGGTGCCTGCACCCGCTCCGGCTCGGTCCGCAGCCGCGACCAGGGAGCGGTTTGCGAGCTTCCAGCGCGGTATCAGGGAAGGCCGGGCCGCCGTCACGGGGGACGACGAACTTGCAGATGGGGATGACGGTTCTCGATGAGGGTGACACGATCTTCCCGAGATGGTCATGCTTAGCCTGGGAACGAGGACGCGCCAGATGGCCCGTCCTCGTGAAGCCACGGCGCGGCATCCGACGGGAATGGATGCACGCCGCGAGAGGAAGGTGCGCCTGTGAGTCCGCTTGTGCGTCCGGCTCAGGACTTGAACTGGCTGATCACGAACTTCGTCGAGCGGGTCCCGTCAGTGGCCCACGCGATCGTGGTCTCCTCAGACGGGCTGCCGATGGCGTTCTCGCAAGGCTTCCCGGCTGACCGGGTTGATCAGCTAGCGGCGGTGACGTCCGGGTTGACGAGCCTGACGCAAGGCGCCGCGCGAGTATTTGAGGGCGGTGCCGTCACGCAAACGGTCGTGGAGATGCACCGCGGCCTGCTGATCATCATGGCGATCAGCGACGGTTCGAGCCTTGCCGTGCTAGCGGCCGCAGATTGCGACATGGGCTTGGTCGCCTACGAAATGGCCCTGCTGGTTGAGCGGGTTGGGACCGCCCTGACGCCAGAGGTTCGAAGTGGCGGGCAGCCTGGCTGGGGAGAGGGCGGCCGCTAGTGACAGGAGGCTGCCGTGTTTGGCGCCGGCCGCGATGACTGGGACGCGGGCGAGCGCCTCTATCCGGCCGGCCGCGATGACCTAGGCGGGTCAGACTTTGGGTTCGCAGGGCACATTCCGGCGCCCACGGACTCCCGCCTGCTCGATCAGGTTTCGCATAGCCTGGAACCTGAGGGCAGCGCGCTTGTGCGGCCGTATGCAGTGACCGGCGGTCGCACCAAGCCGCGCTATCAGCTCCAGATCGAGGCGATGGTGGCCGCGTCTCATTACGAGGCACGCGACCTGTCGGTGCTCAGCCCGGAGTGTCAGGCCATTCTCGGCTTCTGCCGTGACTGGCGATCGGTCGCGGAGATCTCGGCGGTGCTGAGGATGCCGCTCGGAGTCGCCCGCGTGCTGATCGCGGACATGGCCATGGAAGGACTGGTTCGGGTCCACCAGATAGACCACGCACAGGGTCGCCCGGACATCAACCTGCTCGAAAGGGTGCTCAGTGGACTTCGCAAGCTCTAGGGCCGTCCCTACGGCGGCAGCGGAAGTCGCGATGACATCGGTGAAGATCGTCGTCGCGGGCGGCTTCGGCGTCGGTAAGACGACGTTCGTGGGCTCGGTGTCCGAGATCACGCCGCTCACAACCGAGGCCGTCATGACCACGGTCAGCGACGGGCTGGATGACCTGAGCCACACCCCGGACAAGACGACCACCACCGTCGCGATGGACTTCGGCCGCGTGACACTCGACGCCGGCCTGATTCTGTATCTGTTCGGAACGCCAGGACAGCACCGGTTCTGGTTCATGTGGGATGACCTCATCCAGGGCGCCATCGGGGCTGTCGTCCTGGTGGACACGCGCAGACTGGCCGACTCTTTCCCCGCCGTGGACTACTTCGAGTCTGCGGGCCTGCCGTTTATCGTCGCGGTCAACGGATTCCACGGTGACTTCCCGCACGCGCTGTCCGACGTGCAGGAGGCGCTATCCATAAGCCCGCGGGTGCCGATCATGCAGTGTGACGCACGCGGTCGCAATTCCACCAAGTCGACGTTGATCGCGCTGGTCGAGCACGCCATGGAGATGCAGCTCAGCAGCCGGTAACGGCTGCGGGAGCAGCCCGGCCCGGCGCAGTCGCTGGCCGGGACCGAACTCTGCTGTAATGGTCTGTCAGTGCCCGGGGCGGTAGCTCAGCCGGTCAGAGCAGCGGACTCATAATCCGCCGGTCGTGGGTTCGAGCCCCACCCGCCCCACCAACTGGGCTTGACCCCGTTCGGTGGACCACTTCTTAGGACAAAGTGGCCTGCTGGGTGGTGGTTGAGTGCGACGCTTCGAACTCGTTCGGGGTGAGATAGCCGAGCGAGCTGTGACGCCTGTCCGAATTGTAGAAGTGATCGATGTACTCGGCCATGGCGATGGCCAGTTCGAGATTGGTCCGCCACTTCTGGCGGTTCAGCAGCTCGATCTGCATCGAGCCCCAGAATGACTCCATCGGGGCGTTGTCGTAGCAGTCGCCGACGGTGCCCATCGAGCTGACGAGGCCGAGGCGGCGGACGTTCTCGGTGAAGGCCCACGAGGTGTACTGGGCGCCGTGGTCGGAGTGGATGATTGTCGTGGCCGAGGTCTGCCTGGTGGCGCCAGCCTTGGCGAGGGCGTCGTTGACCAGGGCTGCCTCGCAGCGCCGGTCGATGGCCCAGCCGACCACCTTTCTGGAGTACAGGTCCAGCACGACGCAGCAGTAGAGCTTGCCCTCGTGGGTGGGATGCTCGGTGATGTCGGTGAGCCACAGCTGGTTGGGGGCGCTGGCGGTGAACTGGCGCTGGACCAGGTCCTCGCAGGTGGGGGCGTTCTTGAGGTTCTTGATGCCCTTGCGTGGTCCGGGCAGGCCGCGGATGCCCAGCTGGCGCATGATCTTCTTCACTAGCTTGGTGTTCACGATCAGCCCCTGCTCGATCTCCAGCGCGGCCCGGACCCGCAAGCAGCCATAGGTGCCCCGGGACCGGGCGTGAATGTCGGCGATGGCATCGGCGAGCAGCAGGCGGCGGATCTCCCGGTCGGTGGGCTTGCGGAACTTGATGTCGTAGTACGTCGACCGGTCCAGGCCGACCACCTTGCAGGCGAACCGCTCGGAGTAGCCCAGGTTGTTCAGCCCTCGGACAACCTGGAACTTCCTTTTGGGTCGGCCGCTGCCTCCTTGAAGAGCTCGCTAGCCGCCTTGACCACTTTGAGCTCGGCCTCCAGCTCGATGATGCGCCGCCGGGCCGCTTCGAGAGGATCGGCCTGGTAACTCTTGAGGCCCGGTCGCTGTCCAGCATCGATCAGCGCCTGCCGCCGCCACTTGTAGAGGGTGACCCCGGCGATGCCCAGCTCGACAGCGAGGTCCTTGACCGCCTCGCCGGCGAGCATCCGTTCACAGGTCTGACGCCGAAGCTCGGCAGGATAGTGCCTTGGCATATTGGCTCCTGGGGCTCAGGGGCCAAATTGTCCTATGGCTGGTCCACTTTTAGGGATCCAGGTCAAACTGTTTGTATTACTCCGGCTGAGGCTTGACGGTGGTCGTTCGGCTGATGCCTGACAGTGTTCCGGCTGATGGTTGACAGTTACTTCGGCTGATCCTTGACACTCCCTGGTATGAGGGAGTTAAGCGTGGCGGAGCAGCGGTATCAGGCTGTCCTGGCGGTGATCGGCGAGGGCGGCACGGTGTCTGAGGTGGCTGGCCGGTGGGGTGTGTCCCGGCAGAGCGTGCATGCGTGGCTGGCCCGGTATGAGGCCGGCGGCCTGGAGGGGCTGGCCGACCGGTCGCACCGGCCGGCCAGCTGCCCGCATCAGATGGATCCGCAGGTGGAGGCTGTGGTGCTGGAGATGCGGCGGGTGCACCGGTCGTGGGGGGCGCGGCGGATCCGGTTCGAGCTGGGGCGGCTGGGGGGCGGGCCGGTGCCGTCGGAGTCGGGGATCTACCGCGCGCTGGCGCGGGCGGGGCTGATCGAGGCGGGGGCGCGGCGGCGGCGGAAGGAGGAGTGGCGGCGGTGGGAGCGGGGGTCGCCGATGGAGTTGTGGCAGATGGATGTGGTCGGCGGTTTCCTGCTCGCTGACGGCAGCCACGCCAAGGCGCTGACCGGCATCGATGACCATTCGCGGTTCTGCGTGTCCGCGGCGCTGATGGCCCGGGAGCGGACCCGGCCGGTGTGTGATGCGCTGGCCGGGGCGTTAGCGCGGTTCGGGGTGCCGCAGCAGATCCTCACCGACAACGGCAAGGTCTTTACCGGGCGTTTCGGGCATCCGCCGGTGGAGGTGCTGTTCGACCGGATCTGCCGGGAGAACGGCGTCGATCACCTGCTGACCGCGCCGCGGTCGCCGACCACGACCGGCAAGATCGAGCGGTTCCACCGGACGCTGCGGGCGGAGTTCGACACCCGCCGGGTGTTCTCCTCGCTCACCACCGCTCAGCAGGCCCTGGATGAGTGGGTGGGCTACTACAACAGCCAGCGGCCGCACCAGTCGCTGGGCATGGCCACCCCGGCATCCCGGTTCGGGCCGGGCACGGCTGGTACCCGGCGGCCGGAGCTGAGCGCCTTGTCGCCGGACCGCTCCGGCGAGGAGTGGATCGGCCGTAAGGTCGGCCCCAACGGCGTGGTCTGCGTGTCCTGGCAGCAGGTCTCGGTCGGCAAGCACCACGCCGGGCAGCGCTGCGACGTGCACGTCGGCCGCGACCTGCTCCAGTTCTGGGTCGGCGCCGAACTGCTCAAGACCGTCACCCGGACCAGCAACGGGGAGGTGCGCAAGAAAAACGCGGCACGGACCTAACCTGACAACAACGAGTGTCAAGGATCACCCGGATGACGACTGTCAAGCGTCAGCCGAAGGCCCACAGCCCCACCAACTGTTCGAAGGTCCACAGCCCCACCGTTCGAAGTCCTGGTCTGGCGCCCCTGACCTGCAGATACGTCGGCTGGGCGATCAGCGCCGTGGCTTTCAGGTCGAAGGCGGCCTTGTCGCGGATCCGCGCGACATCGATCTCGGGTGGTGCCGGCACCCGACCACGGTAGGGCCTTAACTGATTGGTGGTCACGGTGAATACCACCCTCGTCTCGGTCTCGACGAATACTAGTCGAAAAATAGACTAGCGTGGACTACACTCCTAACTATGAGCATAGCCGCGACACCAGTGCCGCTGTCGGAAGCTAAGGCGCGTCTGTCTGAGCTAGCCAGACGGGTACGGCAGCAGCACGAGCGAATCACGCTGACTCGCAACGGCGAGCCGGAGGCTGTCCTGCTCTCGGTTGACGACCTTGAGGGCCTGGAGATGACCTTGGAGATCCTCGGAGACGCGGATGCTGTGGCGCGCATATCCGAGAGCCTGGCCGCTCTTGAGCGCGGTGAGTCAGGCGCTGACATGGCCACAGTTCGCCAGGATCTGGCGCGGCGCCGAGCCACTGGCAGGTGACGGGCCGTCCTGAGCGGTACGAGATCCGGTTCCAGCCTGCTGCAAGGCGAGCGATTGCCGAGCGGCTTCCGGAGAGCGTTGCCGCTGCGGTACTGGAGTTCTGCGAAGCCGCACTTGCGGTCAACCCCCAGCGGGTCGGCAAGCCACTCTTCGGGCCACTGGCAGGTTGTCATGGTGCCCGACGCGGCACCTACCGCATCGTCTACCGGATCGACGAGAGCGGCCGTGTTGTTCACGTTCTTGATGTCGATCACCGCTCGGAGATCTACCACCGACCCCAAGGCTGACCCCGATCCGTATGGGCTGCAGCCATGATCATGCCTAATACGTGGCGAAATCGGCTTTGGGATGATCACTCCGACCAGCATCTGCCGAGGTCAGGCGGCCAAATCCGGATTGCTGGCGAGCCGGACTCATAATCCGCCGGTCGTGGGTTCGAGCCCCACCCGCCCCACTGCTCGAAAGCCCGCTCCCGTCATCGGTCCATTCGCCGCCAGCATCGGGTGTGGCACTCCGCAGGTGCAGCTCGCCGTACTCCTCATCGTCCGGCGCGTCTTGCCAGGCCCACGCCGGCAGGGTTCGGCGGGTGAGGGGAAGCGGGTGCACCTCCCGAGCGAGATCCAAGCGCATTGCAGTTCTCATCAGGGTGGGCGTTGGCGCGTCGGCTCGGTGAAGTCAGGACACATCCCTAGTGTCGGCGTCTAGCGCCGCTATGGTCCGTGAGAAATTGTCGGCAGGCTGTCGATCCGGAGCGAGGCGTTCGTAGCACAAGTGAGAGGCGGCGGAAGGAAGCCGCCGGGACAAAGGAGTCATGAGATGACGCAGTACCTGATCTCGTTCGGTGACGGCGCGATGGCCCACATCCCCGACGAGGACTTTGCCGACGTGGCCAAGGCTGCGCTCGCGGTGGTCCAGGAGGCCAGGGACGCCGGCGTGTTTGTGTTCAGCGGCGGGCTGGACAGCCAGAGGGCGAGCGTGGTGGCCACGGACGGGACGGTCAGCGACGGCCCGTACCCGGAGACCAAGGAGGTCATCGGCGGACTCATGGTCGTCGACGTGTCCTCGCGCGAGGAGGCGCTGGAGTGGGCTGCAAAGACGGCTGTCGCCTGCCGCTGTGCTCAAGAGGTCCGCGTGTTCCTGCCTGAGCCGACTGTCTGACCGCAGGCCAACCACGGCCAGTTCATGATTGCCGCTCCCGAGCACTGGCCAATGACGGCGGAACGGTGAGGTTCGATCGTGAAGCCGTAAGGCTGGCTTGCCTGGTCGGCGAGGCTGGCGAACAGCTGGTCGGGGGCTTCGGTGACCGTCCGCATTCCTCGCAGACCAGATGGCCGTGCGCGGCGGATGCCAGGTTTAGGTGGCGGGTCCGTGAAGAGGACGGGGTGCGGTCGGTGACTTTCAGGCGTTCCAGCTCGTCGAGGTTGCGGTAGATGGTCTCAGTGCGGACTCTGCGCCTACTCGCGAGTGAGTTTGAGTGCCAGGCTGGGGACGACGAACGACGCGAGAAATAGCGGCAAAAACCTCTTGCCGGTGCATCGGAAAGCGACGATTTCGCCCTCGGCCGCGGCGAAGGTCTGAGTTCGGCTCGAGTTTCGGCCATTGCGGACTTGCAGGGTGTGACGTCCAGGCTCGACTGGCGTCTCGATCGTGTCGTTCATTTCGAGCGACCCGACGCGCTTACCGTCAACCTCGACATCGTAGGTGCCACGACGGACCTCCACTCCGATTGCTTTATGCGTCAGCGTCAGTGTCGCGGACATTCTTGATCTCCTCTTGTTCTGGAAGGTGTTCCTCTGGGTGCTCGGCGACCGGTACCACGTGCCGAGACGGTCATCCGCGCGTGCCCGGCACGAGCCGTTCGCGGTCTAATTCGGCGGCCACCGACGCGCCAGGTGGCGCAGCACCCTGCGCCGATGCGCGGCCTGGCTGTGGCAGCGACTGCAGCGTCAGCTGAGCCGCGGCCCGCTGTTCCGGACAGGTCACAGCAAAACTATCCGAACTGGTACTCAGCGTGCCATCCTGGGAGGCCACACCGGCCTACCATCTCGGAGGATGTAGTGAGGAAGTTCGCGTTAGCATCAGCAGCCGCACTCGCGTTGCTAGCCTCCGCCGCCATCGCGGTCCCGTCAGCGCAGGCCGCCCCGGCGCACTCCCGGAGCGCTGTCGTCCCGGCGATCGGTTACACGTGCGCCGGCAACGCCAAATACATCATGGACGAGTCCAATGGCTTTTACATCGTGGACGGCTCCGGGCGCATCGCCTATGAGACGACCGGCCATCCGACGAACCTGTGCTGGATCACCGACTCGCGGCACTCCGGCTGGAAGGAGCTGGTCCAGTACGGCACGAACTTCTGCCTGAGCGCGAACACCAACACAACCCAGGTCTACTTCGCTACTTGCGGGCAAGTGCCTGCGCAGGACTGGTGGTACGACGCCAACAGCGCGGGGTTCGAGCAGTTGAACATGCGCGCCTGGCTCACTAACGATGCCGGCACCATTCTGGTCGCTGGCTGGGACCCCGCGGTCGTGGCCCAGCTGTGGGCGGAGGACACGTGCACAAATTTGAGTGACTGCTGACGCTAGTCCCTCGGACGGGCCTCTAATCGGAACCGTACTGTGCTAGGCGCTCGCCCCAGGTGCTGCAGGGCCGCAGGGCTCTCCTGCCGGCCGGGCACCATGGCCCATGTCCTCCAAGGAGGTCCGCGATGTCGACGCCGGCGATGGCCCGGGCCGGCGACTCCTCCGCGACGAGTTGGTCAGGGGTCGGCCTCGCCCTGGACGCCGGATCGCTCAGCGGCAACGCAGGTGTCAGCTGAGCTCCGGCGCCACCTGGGGTAGAGCCTACCGGCGCCACCTGGGGTGGAGCCGACCCGCGGATCAGGAGTTTGTGAGGATGACGAGCTGCTGGGTGGCTCGGGTCATCGCCACGTAGCGGTCGACCGCGCCTTCGATGCCAGTGCCGAACTCCTGTGGGTCGATGAGGACGACCAGGTCGAACTCGAGTCCTTTTGACAGTTCCGGGGTCAGCGACTTCACGCGGGAGGTCGCCGGGTACGTGGGATCGCCGATGACGCAGGCGATCCCGTCGGCATGGGCGGCGAGCCAGGTGTCGATGACCGGGCCTAGATCCGAAGCAGATCCGTGTATGACGGGGACACCGGTGCTGCGGATGGATGTCGGCACGTTGGCGTCCGGGAGCACGGCCCGGATAACCGGCTCGGCCTCAGTCATGATCTCTTCCGGCGTCCGGTAGTTGATGCTCAGGGAAGCCAGGCTGATCTGGTCGAGCCCAATCCGATCGAGCCGTTCCTGCCACGACTCCGTGAACCCGTGCCTGGCCTGGGCACGGTCTCCCACGATGGTGAAGCTCCGGGGCGGGCAGCGCAGCAGCAGCATCTGCCACTCAGCGTCGGTGAGTTCCTGAGCCTCGTCCACGACGATGTGCGCGAACGGGCCAGCGAGCCGGTCCGGATCGGGCCCGGGCAGTGCGGCCTCGTTGACCAGGGCGTCGTGGAAATCCTCGCCGCGCAGCATCGTCACCAGACCGACGCCGTATTCGTCGTCGGCGGCCTCGATCAGGTTGTCGACGACCCGGGCCATCTGCTCGCGTTCAGCGGCGACAGCGGCGTCACGCCGGCGCTTACGTCGTGATGCGTGCGGGTCGCCGAGCCGTTGACGTGCCGCGTCCAACAGCGGCAGGTCGGAAACCGTCCAGGCCTGCACGTCCTCTCGCTGCAGCTGCCGGACGTCATCGGAGCTGAGCCAGGGAGCGCACAGCCGCAGATAGGCGGGTACCGACCACAGGTCTGCGACGAGGTCAGCCGCCTCGATCAGTGGCCACGCGCGGGTGAGGGCCATGTGCAGCTCCCTGTTCTGCAGCAGCGACTTGCGGAACAGGTCAGCCGGCACGTCGCCGTCGTGCTTGTCGATCAAGATCGCGACCAGTTCCTCCCATATCTGGTCGCGCGCCTCGTTGTGCGGAGTGCCGGGTTCAGCCGCATCGAACGCCTCGGCCCAATCGCCGGCGCTCAGCCAGACATCCGACCAGTGGGTCTCGACCGTCATTCCCGTGGCGGGCGGCTGCTCGTAGAACCTGACGGCCGGCTCGATCGCCTTCACCAGGTCCGCAGAGGACTTCAGGCGCCCCACGTTTGCGTCGGGCTCGATCCCGGCATCGGCTCCCTCCCCGACCAGGTCCCGCAGGGTGCACGTCTGCACGCCCTCCTCGCCGAGGCTGGGGAGCACGTCGGACACGTAAGCCAGATATGGCTGGTGCGGGCCGACGAACAGCACGCCACCCCGGCGATGACCGAGCCGAGGGTCGGAATACAGAAGGTAGGCGGAGCGGTGCAGGGCGACGACGGTCTTGCCCGTGCCCGGACCGCCATCGACGATCAGAGCGCCGCGGGATCCCGCGCGGATGATGGCGTCCTGGTCGGCGGCGATGGTGCCGAGCACGTCTCGCATCCGGGCCGACCGATTGCTACCCAGGCTGGCGATGAATGCGGACTGGTCGTCGAGCGCGACGTGCCCCTCAAACCCATCCGGGGTGAACACCTCGTCCCAGTAGTCGCTGATCCGGCCGCGGGTCCAGCGGTACCTGCGGCGGGTTGCCAGACCCATCGGGTTGGCGTGGGTCGCTCCGAAGAACGGCTCAGCTACGGGGGAACGCCAGTCGACCAGGAGTCGGCGGCCCGCCATGTCGGTGAGGCCAAGTCGTCCGACGTACACGGGCTCGGGGTTGTCCGCGCCGACCATGCGTCCGAGGCACAGGTCCAAACCGAAGCGACGCAGGACGCGCAGGCGGGCGGTCAGCCGGTGGATCTCAAGGTCGCGGTCCAGCGCCTTCTGGCCTATGCCGCCGGGCGCCTCACGCTCCGCACCGAGGCGGACGGACAGGTCGGTAATCGACTCCTCGAGGCTCTTCGCGATGGCCGCGAAATGCTGCTCGTCGCCACCGATCAGCCGCGGATCGGCCTTGGCAGCGAGGCGGTCTGGGAGGTCAAACGCGCTGGTTGTCGAGCGGTTCACGGCATCAGCTCCCTGAGGTGCGCGGCATCTGGGCGCGGGTTGCCTCGGTCGCCTCGTAGGCGATGTCCTTCGAGGTTCTGGGCTCGGTCAGCGATTATGCGGCACGACCCGGGTCTTGCCGCAAGCCCCCAGGCGCGCTATAGATTGAAAATGGAGGGGAGTACGTGCTCTCCTTCTTTTTCTTGATCGTTCCCTGTGGACGGACATGCTGCAACGCGAAGCGGCGTCCTCCCGCTTGCGGCATACCCGGTGCAGTTTCAGCGCACGATGCTAGTGAGAAATCGGGTCAGTAAACGGGCGAACCAGGCTAGACGTCACACAACGCCGCTTCCTGCTGTCCCTGGCCAGTCACGGCGTGCGTGCTGAAAGTCCCGGTGCAGACACGTACTGCGAGGTAGCCGTCGCGAGCATCCTCAGCCATCATGGAGACCTGACCAGAATCTCTGGCCGAAACATGTCTGCCGATTGGCCGTCACGCGGTTCGAGCGTCGAGCCGAGCGACCCTGGTCAGGCCACTTTGTGAGATGAGATGTGATGATCGGACTCATCAGGAAGCTATGGCGTCGCCACAAGGTCAAGGCTGCCGACCATCGCGGGTATCTGGATCAGGAACGTTCGCCGGGGCACCTAATAGAGGACGCACAGCGCATGATTACTATGCAAAACGACTTGAACCACAGGATATAGCTCGGGCCCCCCGGCGAACTGGCTTAGACGCAGGCATGTCCAGTAATGGCCTTCGCTTTCGGCACGGCTGTCATGCCGCCTGCGACAGCTTCTAGGGTTACTCCTGCGCGATGCCCTCGCCGTTGAGCGTGCGGCTGGTGTAGCCGGGTGGCTGGATGGCCAGTTCCACCAGGCCGTGCGCGGACCCATTTACCAAAAGTCGTCCCCGGCTGACGTGGACGCCTGTCGTTCCGCGGAGTTGCGCCTGCGACCGATGAACGGATCGGATAGAGCTCCGTGGAACGATGCCGACCTGGCTGCGACTTATTCTCTTTGCGTGGCTGGGCCCATGCGCCTAGCGTTATTTCTCTACAGCCGCGGCGGACGGGCCCGTCAGCGGCTTTGAGTTAGCCGATCGGAGGTGCGGAGCGCAATGACTTGTCACCTCACGGCGCTGTGCCTCGATGCGAACGACCCGCTCCGTCTCGCCCGCTTCTGGGCAGGCGTCCTGGGCTGGGAGATGGCCGAGGACCCCCACGACGGCGTTGCGCTTGTGCCGGCCGATGACACCGGGTTCCGGATCCGGTTTCTTCCCGCTCTGGAGCAGAAGGCCGGCCAGGACCAGATGCACTTCGATCTGACGAGCACGTCCCTGGAGGACCAGCAGCAGACGGTGGCGAGGTCACTCGCACTCGGCGCCCGGCACATCGACATCGGTCAAGGCTCGGACGCGGATCATGTTGTGCTCGCAGACCTTGAAGGGAACGCGTTCTGCGTCATCGAGCCCGGCAACAATTTCCTCGCCGACTGCGGATTCATCGGAGCGCTTGCGGGCGACGGCTCGCAGCAGGCCGGGTACTTCTGGAGCGAAGCTCTGGGCTGGCCGTTGGTCTGGGATCAGGACCAGGAGACCGCGATCCGCTCGCCGCACGGCGGTCCGAAGATCACCTGGGGCGGTCCGCCGCTGCCACCGAAGACCGGCAAGTGCCGGCAGCATTTCGACCTCGCTCCACCGGTCCGTGGTGACCAGCAAGCGGAGGTCGCGCGTCTCATCTCCGTCGGGGCGACGCGCATCGACATCGGCCAGGGCGAGGTCAGCTGGGTAGTGATGGCCGATCCCGATGGCCATGAGTTCTGTGTGCTGACCCCGCGTTAGCGGCACCCGTCGGAGCGCAACCGGGCGCCGCCGAGCAAGATCACCGTCAAGGGCGGCGGGATCCGCCCGTTGTTAGGCGTCGCGGCGGAGGAGCGCGATCGCCGTCACCGCGATCAGGGCGGCGGCGAGGACGGCGAAGATGCCCGTCTCGATGCCCTGAAACGCCCAGTACCGGCTGGCGGGCTGGTAGGTGATGAACCCGCGATATCCGTGACTAGCCAAGCACGAACCGAACTTGAGCGGACTCTGGAAGACGAGCTCCCGGCACGCGGACGGCAGGTTGCCGATAGGCAAGGGCACGCCGCCGAAGTTAATGCCGGGTCCAGCGTGGGCCGGGCTGCTCACTACCTGGCCGCCGGGGCCAACGACGCCTCCCGAGACCAGCCAGTAGGACCCAGTTGGCAAGACCGGGCGATGCACGAAGCTGAAGGTCCTGGTGAGCGCGGTCAGATAGCGCGAGCGAAAGTCTTGGCCGATCACCAGGCGCAGGAGGGTGAAGACGCCGATGGTGATGGCGAGCGCGGGCAGAGTGCGGCGGAGCAGCGTGCCTGCGGCGATGCCGAGGGCTACCGCGAACAGCGCGTAGCCGACGGGGACGATGCCCTGGATGTCGAACTGGCTGGGATCGAAGTTCTGATGATTGAGGGCGTTAATCGGGCTGGACCACCAGGTGACGAGTGCCGAGACCGCGCCGCCCCAGGCGGCAGCGGCAAGCAGGACCCAGCCGACCTTGACGGTGAGCCAGCGGCCGCGGGTGATGCTCTGCATCCAGGCGAACTGGTTGGTGCCGGTTTCGAGTTCGCGGGCCACCAGCGGTCCGCCCCAGAACACTCCCAGCAGGCACGGCACTACCACAGTCAGCGTGATCAGAAGGGACAGCCCGGGGGTACTCAGGGTCAGCGTATTCACGAGGTTGCCGCAGGTATGGCTGGCGGCGCACGAGGTGAGGGCAGACTGGTACTGCGTCGCCATCTGCCGGCCGGTGACCAGCAGCAGGATCGCGAACGCGGCGAGCGCGGCGGCGGCCCGGTACGCCTGGTTGCGGTGCTGGCGCCAGACAAGCCAGGTCATTGATCTTCTCCAACCGCGGTCAGGTGGGCGAGCGCTGGCTGGGCGCCCTGGCCAAGGTAACCGAGTACCAGTTCTTCGAGGCCGACGTCGGCTGCCTCCCAGGCCGGATCCACGACCGGGCCGCCTGCGCGGATGAGCAGGGTGCTCTGTCGGGCGGTGTGGGTAGCCTGCACGAGCGTGTGGGCCCTCTCGATCGCCGTGGTGTCCTTCCGCGGGCCGACCAGCACCTTGTGCTCGGCGAGCAGGGTGTCGATATCGCCGCACAGCTGGACCCGGGATGCGGCCAGCAGGATGAGGTGGTCGCAGACCCGTTCCAGATCGACGATCAGGTGCGAGGACAGCACCACGGTGAGCCCGCCGACCGCCACCGCCTCGGCCAGGGTGGCAAGGAACTGCCGCCGGGCGAGCGGGTCGAGCGCCGCGACGGGCTCGTCGAGCAGCAGCAGCCGGGGGCGTTTGGCCAGCGTCAGCGACAGCGCTACCTGGGCACGCTGGCCCCCGGACAGCGTGCCCACCGTCTGGTCAAGCGGGATGCTCAGGCCTTTCAGCCGCTCCCGCACGGACGCGGCATCCCAGCGTGGATTGAGGTGCGCGCCGACGGCGATGTGATCCTCGGCGGACAGGCGCCGGTACAGCGGGATCTCCTGGGCGAGGAAGCCGATCTCGGCCAGGAAGGCCGGGTCCTGGCGCGGGGTGCCGCCGAGCACCGCGACGTCGCCGCCGCTCGGCTTGGCCAGCCCGGCGAGGACTCGCAGCAGCGTGGTCTTGCCGGCGCCGTTCGGGCCGATCAGCGCGGATATCCGGCCCTCGGGAACGGTGATGGTGCAATCGGTGAGGGCGGTGACCTTGCGGTAGCGCTTCGCCAGCCCGCGCGTCTCGATCACGGCCGGGGCTGCCTCCTGGAGGGGTATCACGCGATCTCCTCCTCGGCCGCTGACTGCAGTGTGGCGCGCAGCAGCGATTCGATCGACTCGTCGTCCAGCCCGGCCTCGCGGGCGCCGCGCACCCAGTGGGCCAGGCTGCGGGCCAGCCGCGAATGCGTGCCGGGAGGCGGGCCGGGCGGCCGGCGCACCACGAACGTGCCATGACCAGGCCGGGGTTCGACCAGGCCCTCTCGTTCCAGGTCGCGGTAGGCCTTCAGCACCGTGTTGGGATTGATTGCCGTAGCCGCGACGACTTCCCGGACCGTGGGGAGCTTGTCGCCCACGTCGAGCACGCCCATCCGGAGCGCCTGCCGGACTTGCTGGACGATCTGCAGGTACGGCGGCACGACCGAGCGACCATCGAGCCGGAAGCTAATCACGATGACATCCTCAAAGTACTATGGCGTTAAGACTTTAGATCGCCTCTAGTACAGCTGTCAACGGCTAGCATCGGCGGCGCGGCGTGACAGCGCTGCTAAGTGAGACGTCTGCGTGACCAGTGGATGACGGATCGTCGGTGTCGTTGCTGGTCGGTCTCCCGGCTGATTTGGTTGTGGATGATGGGAACCGAACCAGTCTGTAGCTGCGACAGGGAGTGCATGGGAGCACGTAAGCGGCTTCGGCGATGAGGCCGGGTGCCGAGGAGCGCGATGACGCGACATTGCTGCGCGCCGCGACGCGCGGTGATGAGGAGGCTCTTGCCGCTTTGTACGACCGGCACGCGGGCTGGCTGACCGTCCGGATGACGCGGCGCTGCGCGATGCCGGATGTGGTCGATCACGCGGTCCAGGACACTTTCCTTGCCCTGTGGCGCGAAGCCGGCGCCTACCGAGGGCGCGGCGACGTCGCGGCGTTCATCTGGGGGATAGGCGTCCGCCGTCTGATTGATGCCATCCGGAGGGAAAACGGGGCGCGGCGGCGGCTGCCGTGGCCAGCGGCGGAAGCAGCGGTGGTTGTCTCCGCTGAGGATCAGGTGCTGGTCGGCATCGAGCACGGCCGTCTGGGTCAGGCTCTGGCACAGCTGTCCCCGGAACTGCGCGGCGCCATCGAGGCGACCGTGCTGGACGGCCTGACCTGCGCCGAAGCGGCCGTGCTGCTCGGCGTCGCGGAAGGAACGGTCAAGTCCCGCTGCCACCGGGCTCGCCTTGCGCTGCGCGCTTCGCTCGCCGATCAGCAAGCCGGAGCGGAAACACCGGCACACCGTCAACAAGCCTGGGGAACATCATGACGAGCCCACTTCCCGGCGCGGCCGGACCTGCAGCCGGAGCAGCATGGCACGCAAGTGACGACGTGCTGACCAGCTATGCCAGCGGGACGATCGAGCCGGTCGTCGTGTGGTCGGTGGAGGCGCACCTGACCGGATGCGCGCGATGCCGCTCAGCCCTGTCGGCTCAGGTGGACCCGCAGCGGCTTGCGCTCAACCGCTCCGTGCTGCTGGTGCGCGCCGCAATCCCCGACGGCGGGCGTACGGGGCGCCTGCTGCGCAACCTTGGCGTTCCCGACCATCTGCTTCGGCTGGTCGCGGCGACCCCGTCGTTGCGCCGGTCCTGGCTGCTGTCCGTCATAGGCGTGCTTGCCGTAGTGACCGGCGAGGCCGCGGCAGTCAGGTTCGGCTGGATCCCCGGCGGCACCGGCGCCATTGGCGGGTATCCGGATCGCGAGCTCGTGGTCCCGTTCCTGCTGGTGGCTCCGCTGCTCGTGCTGGCGGGGGTCGCGGCGGCGTTCTTGCCGATGTTCGATCCCGCTCACCGGCTGGCAGTTGCGGCCCCCTTCTCCGGTTTCACCTTGCTGCTGGCCCGGGCCGTCGCCGCGCTGGCCGCCGCGCTGGCCCTGGTGGCGGCCGCCGCCCTCGTCGTGCCGGGCCCAGGGTGGCTGCCGGTCGCGCTGCTACTGCCATCGCTGGCGTTGTGTTCGTTCACGCTCGCGGCCGCGACCGTCCTGGACCCCCGCGCCGCCGCCGTCACGGCGGGGGCGTTGTGGGCCTTGCCGGCGCTCCTGCTGGCGGCGACCCACCTTCCGCTGGTGATCGTGCAGCGGAACGCCCAGTTCGCGTGTGCCGCCGTGTTTTGCGCTTCTGCGGCGGTGGTGCTGGCGCGCCGCGACCGTTTCGAGTGGGGATGGATGAGATGACCCTGAACATGCGCACCGCGGCCATCCGCATCGATGGCCTGTCCCGGCGGTACGGTGCTACCCGGGCCCTGGACGAGGTCGATCTCACGCTGGAGCGCGGGATCACCGGGCTGCTCGGGCCGAACGGCGCGGGGAAGACAACACTGCTTTCGATCCTGGCCACCGTCAACGAACCCGACGCGGGGCAGGTGTCCGTGTTCGGCCTCGACCCTCACGACCGGGCGGAGCGAGTAGAGATCCGCCGCCGGCTCGGCTACCTGCCGCAGGAGCTGGGGTATCACCGGCATTTCACGGTGGCCGGGTTCCTGGACTACGTGGCGATCCTGAAGGAGATAACCGACCGGCGTACACGCGCGGAGGAGGTGGCCCGGGTGCTGGCCGCCATCGGGCTGGAACGCCGTGCCCGCACTCGGATACGCGCCCTGTCCGGGGGGATGCGGCAGCGCCTGGGGATCGCCCAGGCGTTGCTGGGCCGCCCTGACCTGCTGATCCTGGACGAGCCGACGGCCGGCCTGGACCCGGAGCAACGGCTGCGCTTCCGGCAGCTGCTGTCGGACCTGCCCGGCGACCCGGTGATCGTGCTGTCCACCCACCAGGCCGACGACATCGCCGCGGTCTGCCCCAAAGTCGTCGTGCTGCTCCAGGGCCGGGTCCGCTTCGCGGGTACCCCGGCCGAGCTGGCCGCCACCGCTGCGGGGCGGGTGTGGGCGGCGGACGACCGCGACGGCAGTGCCCATCTGTCCTGGCGCGGCGGCGATGGCCGGTGGCGGCACGTCGGCGACGCCCCGCCAGCCAGCGCCGAGCTTGTCGCGCCTACGGTCGAAGACGGCTACCTGTTGCTCTCGCACTCGGCAGGTGTGAGATGACGGCAACGGAGGGCGGATTCGCACTCCACGGTGCGGAAGGCGCTGACCCTGTCGGTGGCGTCGGCGGGAGGCCTGTCAGTGAGCGATCCCGCGCTCCGCGGCTGCAGACGGTGCTGAGCCTGGCGAGGGTGGAGGCGTCCCTGCTGGTGCGCAGCGTGCTGGTGCTGGCCGGGCTTGTGGCCGGCGGCCTGGTGATCTGGATCTTGCTTCAGTGGGCGGAACCGTTGTGGTGGAACGCCGCCTGGCGGATCGGGTTCGGCCAGCTCGTCCTTGGCATGGCCGTCCTGGTCGCGGCGCAGCTGGCCGTCGGCCGGGCACGGCGGGACGCCATGGCTGACCTGTATGCCAGCTTCCCGGCCACGGCCGGCACCCGGACTGTCGCGCACCTGGCAGGCCTGGGCGGAGCAGTGCCCGCCAGCCTGCTGCTGATCGCCGCCACCGCCACCCTGGGTCAGGCCCGCGGCGCCATTGGCGAGCCGAGCATCACGGTGCTGGCCGGCGGGCTGGTGCTGGTGATCGCCGCGGGAGCGGCCGGGATCGCGATCGGCACGCGATTCCCGCATCCGCTGGCCGGAGTGCTCGGCGCACTGGTGTTGCTGCTCAGTTCCGGTACATCGCATCTGGGCTCGGGAGGGGGCATCTGGCTGCTCCCGTGGGAGTGGACGCAGGATCAGCTGGGCTCGCTGCCCAGCCCGCTCGCCGGATATCCGCCCGCCGGCGCGCACGTGGTGGAATTGGCCGGCATCGCCGTCCTGGCCGGGATAGCGGCACTGACGGTGACCATCGGCCGCGCCCGGGCCAGGGGCGGGCTGGCAACGGCGGGCATCATGGCCGTGGCGGTGATCTGCCTCGCCGGGGCATTGCAATTGCGGCCCATCCCCACCGCAGAGCTGAACCACCTGGTGTCCGAGGCCGCCGACCCGGCCTCGGTGCAGCACTGCACCACCGCCAGCCATGTCCGGTACTGCCTCTACCCCGGTTTCGGTCGCCAGCTGCCAGCGGTGGAGGCGCCGGTAAGCGGGGTGCTTGCGCACCTGCCCGTCCGGCCTGACCAGCCGCTGACGGTCAGACAGGTCCTGTCGCCCTACCTCCTCGATCCGACCCTCACGCATGGCCATCCGAAGGGGACGGTGTCCCAGTGGACCGCGCAGCTGCAGCGTGCGCCGGGCAACGCCGCAACGGCCTCGGTGATCTACCTGCCTGTCGGGTCGTGGCCCGCGGCTGGCGCAAGGCTGTCCGATGCGCGTTTCGACGTGGCACTGGCCACAGCTGAATGGGCGGTCCGCCTCCCGCCGCAGGCAACCGGCAGCCCCAACGGCACCGTGTTCCTGCCATGCGTGCCGCACAACCAGGCTCGGGAGGCGATCGCGATCTGGCTGGCCATCCTCTCCACCCGCCCTCCGGCCGGCGAACTCCAGAATGGCCTGCGCGGCCCTGGCGGCAGTATTGGCAGCGCGTCGGAGGTCCGCAACACCTCCGTCACCAACTGGACCTATCCGGGCTCAGGCGCCAGCTACGTCACGCCATCCGGAGTGCCGCAGACCACGGCCGCCGGGTACCTGCTGGCCACCGCGATGGTAAGCCTGCCGGAACAGAAGGTCGACCGAGTTCTGGCCAGCGCATGGGCTAAATGGCTGAACTGGCACACCACCGACACCCAGCTCGCCGCCGCGGTCGGCATCCGCATGCCCGCCGTGCCTGCACCTCCGCCGCCCTCTCAGACCCCCGAACCTGGGTCCACGATCGTGCAGCAGGGGCAGGGCAACGGCCAGCAGAACCCGCTGTGCACGGCGTGAATCCGCCCGGCGCCGCCGGAGCGCACTCTGAATCATCTGCCGCGGCAGGATCCACCCGCGAGGCGAAACCAGCATCGGAGGTGCTGCTCTCCTGGCTCCGCGCGGTGCCACTCCTCGCCCGGCCCATCACCCAGACGATGCCATGGCTCACGCTGCTCACCGGCTGCCTGGCCGGCGTACTCTTCCTCGCGGTCCTGGCCCATGTCGCCGACACCTCCAACTCACCGCTCGGCCAGGGCGCTGTGCGCTTTTCCTTCCTTCCCGCGATCGCGGCGCTGGCATTCGTCATCCGCGCCCCGTTCCGGCCACTGACCTATGCCACGCCCGTCCCGGCTAGGGTAACTTCGGCCGGCCAGCTCCTGCTGGCCGCACCCGTCCTGGCGGTGACCTGCTGGGCGCAACTGCGCATCGTGGCCCACACCATCCCGCCGCACATCCTCGGCCACCCGCCTGCCGTTTACCCGGTGATCGCCCAGCTAACCGGGTGGTGCGCGGTCGCCGTAGCCGCCGCAGCATGCGTCGACCGCTCGCGGTACGCAGACCTCGGCGGAGCCATCGCCGGGCCTGTCACCTTCGCAGTTATTGCGCTGGCCTGGTACGCGCCCGGCAGCGCGAGACTCCTGGTGGAACCGCCTGCCACCGCGCACGGCGTGACAGTTGCCTGGTACGCCATCGCTTCCGCCGCGCTGATCCTGACCTGCGCAGCGATGCGGGACCACTGGCACCGCTACGCGCGCAACCTTCATCGGCTCGCCTCTCGCCAGGGGCAACCCCTCGTAAACAGCCGTCAACGTCTGTAGTAGAAGACGAGTGCGAGATCGGGTATCTGCTCCGAGAAAAGCCCCGCGTCGGACGCAGCGGTCAAATGCGTTCGAAGATCGTTCTCAAAATGCGCCAGCTGGTCGCCAAATAGATGTGGTGCGCTGCCCGAGACCGAGAAGACGTGGGCCACGACGTCTTCCACGGTTCGCTCCAGCACCTGCCGGCCAGTCACGCGGATTGATACCGGCGCTTCGAAGCCTGCCGCCTGCAGGACCTCCCACTCGTTTCCTTGTGTCCCGTGCAGGAGTACTCCCTGGCCGGCTCGGCGCTGGGACCCGAGGTATGACTGCTTGAGACGCTCGATTTCATCGGTTGGCGGCAGCGGATGGGGCAGCCGCTGCTCGGGTGAAGGGGTCTCGATCTCCTGCCCGCCGACGTGAACGAAGGCGCCACCAGCCTCCAGCATGCCGAAAATCCTGGCCGCGACCAGCTCGCGGTCCATCCAGTGGAACGACTGGGCGAACGTCGCGTACCGGAAGGTGCCCAGGCCCGCGGGCAGTTCCTCGGCCCGCAGCCGGAACCACTGTGTATTGATCACGTCGCCCATTGCGGCCGCCCGCGTCGCCTCGTCGATCATGCCGCGGTCGGCGTCTATGCCAACGACCTCGGCGAACAGGTCGGCTAGCCGTAGCGCTACCGTGCCAGGGCCGCAGCCCACGTCGATCAGACGTGGCGACCCGCGCAAGTCAGCCGCGGCAGCGAATGCATCGTGCAGTCCCGGCGGGTACGGAATGCGGCCTCGGTCGTAGAACGACGAGCTGCCGGCGAACAAGCTCTCATCCCAGACCCACCCCTCAGGCATCTGTCCTCCCTTCTCTACCGCACGAAAGTACAGCAGCGACATTGACCTCAGCCGGGGACTTCGAGCTCAGTTGTCCGAGCTCCGGGATGCGTCCAGGTACTCTGGGCGCCGTGTTCACCAGGCCAGCCGACCTAGCCGAGGATGTGCTGGCTGACGTTTTGAAGGACCGGTGGCAGTTCGCGCCAGCCTCGCTTGAATATCAGCCTGTCGGATTCGGTAGTCATCATTGGCTGGCCACCAACGCCGACGGCTCGCGCCTGTTTGCCACCGTTGACGACCTCGTCGCCAAACTGCGCACGGCAGATGACACCACCGATGCCGCGTTCGGTCGCCTGCGCAGTGCTTTCGCCACGGCGCTTTCCCTTCGCACCGACGCAGGACTGGCTTTCGTTATCGCCCCCATACCAACCTCAGACGGCCAGGTGCTGGCGAGGTTGGCGGACCGCTATTCGCTCGTGGCTCATCCCTATATCGTCGGCACACAGGCCGGCCCGGACGGCGACTTCATCAACGGCAGCGACCGGATAGAAGCTCTGAACATGGTGATCCAGCTCCATCGCGTTCACGCCGCCAAACCAAGGACCGATGATTTCATCGTGCCGCACCTGGACGCGTTCCGATCAATGCTGAGCGAGCCGTTGCACACCTGGCTGGCAGGCCCTTACGCGGAGCGTGCCCACGAACTGCTGCGCGCTCATGCCGCGGACCTTGGCCTGCTGCTCACCGCATACGACGCGTTGGCCCGGCGGGTCGCGTCACGAGCGGACCGGCTGGTCATCACCCACGGTGAGCCCCACGCCAGCAACGTAATGAGGACGCCCGACCGCGGGCTAGTCCTCGTGGACTGGGAGTCTGCCTTGCTCGCGCCGCCCGAACGTGACTTGTGGGCCATGGCTGACCAGGACGACTCCATCCTCGACGGGTACGTCAGTGCCACGGGCGTGGACATCGATCGCGAAGCGTTGACGCTCTATCGGCTCTGGTTTGACCTTGCCGAAATCGGCGGTTATCTCAGCCTGTTCCGCAGTCCGCATGGCCAGTCGGCGGACACAGCTGAATCGTGGCGGAATCTCCAGCACTTTCTCCGCCCAGCCAGCCGATGGCCTGCCCTAGTGAAGCGCGTGTGATGGAAGATGATCACAATGTGCCGAACGGATAAGATCCATAGGTGACCAGCAGGCCTGTCGCGGTGCAGCATCTGGGTGATCTGGCGCGGTTGCGGCGGGTGCGGGACCGGATTGACCGGGAGTATGCGCTGCCGCTGGATGTGGAGGCGCTGGCGCGGGGTGTACGCGGTTCGCTGAGCTGGCTGGGGTGCCGCCGAGTGTGTACCGGCGGGGCGCGGCGGGGGTGCCGGCGTGCGTGGCTAAGCAGGTGACCAGACCGGTCAGGAATCGAGAAGCGCAGGCCGGCGGGCCGCAGCTAGCCTGACGGTCGTGGACATCACCATTCAGGCGAGCCTGCCATCCGGGCACGTCCTTCGGAGGGCTAACGGTTCGTCTTTGAGCTCGACAAGCTGCACCGCGTCAATGCGACCCACGACTTCAGGAGTGACCATGACCGACTCTTCCACGCAGGGAATCAAGACCGTGCTGCATCCCGTGTCCGACCTGGCGACGGCCAAGGCCGTGTACACCGCGCTGCTCGGCGTACCGCCGCAGACCGATGAGTCCTACTATGTCGGCTTCGAGGCTGCCGGTCAGCACATCGGGCTGGTGCCGGGCGGTGGACCGCAGGGCATGACCTCCCCGCTGGCCTACTGGCATGTGCCGGACATCGAGGCGAAGCTCGCCGAGGTGGTCGCCGCGGGCGCCACCGTGAAGGAGCCTGCGCACGACGTCGGTGGTGGTCGCCTGGTAGCGAGCGTAACTGACCCCGATGGCAACGTCCTCGGGCTGCTTCAGGACCGATGAGCACCGACCCTCCCTACTGATAGGCAGAAACACGATGAGCATGGCCACGAGGACGGGCACGCAGTCGCCAGCGCTGCACGTTGGTGACAGCCACGATGTGATCCGAGTGCACGGCGCGCGCGTGAACAACCTCAAGGACGTCAGCGTCGAAATCCCGAAGCGCCGGCTGACGGTGTTCACCGGCGTCTCCGGCTCTGGCAAGAGCTCACTGGTGTTCGGCACGATCGCTGCGGAGTCGCAGCGGATGATCAACGAGACGTACAGCGCCTTCGTGCAGGGCTTCATGCCGACGCTGACGCGGCCCGAGGCCGACGTACTCGAAGGGCTTACGACCGCGATCATCGTCGACCAGGAGCGGATGGGTGCCGACGTCCGCTCCACGGTCGGCACCGCCACTGACGCGAACGCGATGCTGCGAATCCTCTTCAGCCGACTCGGCCAGCCGCACATCGGCTCGCCCAACGCGCTCTCCTTCAACGTTCCCTCGGTGCGGGCAAGCGGGGCGATCACGATCGAGCGCGGTGACGCCAAGACGGTGAAAAAGACCTTCACGCGCACTGGCGGCATGTGTCCGCGCTGCGAGGGCATGGGCACGATCTCCGATGTCGACCTGTCGCAGTTGTACGACGACTCCAAGTCGCTCGCCGAGGGCGCGCTCACCATCCCCGGCTACAAGGCGGGCGGCTGGAACTATCGGCTATACAGCGCGTCGGGCTTCTTCGACCCGGATAAGCCGATCCGCAAATACACCAAGACCGAGTTGCACGACTTCCTGCACCGCGAGCCGACCAGGATGAAGATCGCGGGCATCAACATGACCTATGAAGGGCTGATCCCGCGAATCCAGAAGTCGTTCCTCTCCAAGGACGCCGACGCGCTGCAGCCGCATATCCGGGAGTTCGTGGACCGGGCCGCCACCTTCACCATCTGCCCCGAGTGCGGCGGCACCCGGCTCAGTGCGGCGGCCCGGTCGTCCAGGATCAAGAAGATCAACATCGCCGATGCCTGCGCGATGCAGATCAGCGACCTAGCCGGATGGGTGCGCGACCTCGACGAGCAGTCGGTGGCACCGCTGGTCGAGGCGCTGCAGCAGACCCTCGACTCGTTCGCGGAGATCGGGCTGGGCTACCTCTCGCTGGACCGGCCGTCGGGCACGCTCTCGGGCGGCGAGGCGCAACGCGTCAAGATGATCCGTCACCTGGGATCCTCCCTCACCGATGTCACCTATGTCTTCGACGAGCCGACGATCGGGTTGCACCCGCATGACATCCGGCGTATGAACAAGCTGCTGCTGCAGCTGCGTGACAAGGGCAACACGGTGCTGGTCGTGGAGCACAAGCCGGAGGCCATCGCGATCGGCGACCACGTTGTCGACCTTGGCCCGGGCGCAGGCACCGGTGGTGGCCAGGTCGTGTTCGAGGGCACTGTCGAGGGGCTGCGGGCCAGTGGCACGCTCACCGGCCGGCACCTGGACGACCGCGCCGCATTGAAGCCGTCAGTGCGGACTGCGAGCGGGGTGCTCGAGGTGCGCGGGGCCAGTGCCCACAATCTGCAGGACGTCGATGTCGACATTCCGCTCGGCGTGCTGGTGGTGGTGACCGGCGTGGCCGGGTCGGGGAAAAGCTCTCTGATCGACGGTTCGGTGTCGGGCGGGGCCGGGGTGGTTTCGGTCGACCAGCGGGCGATACGCGGCTCGCGGCGCAGCAACCCGGCTACCTACACCGGGCTGCTCGACCCGATCCGCCAGGCGTTCGCGAAGGCCAACGGCGTGAAGCCCGCGCTATTCAGCGCCAACTCCGAGGGTGCCTGCCCGGCTTGCAATGGCGCCGGGGTGATCTATACAGACCTGGCGATGATGGCCGGCGTCACCTCACTATGCGAGGACTGCGAGGGGAAGCGGTTCCAGGCTGCCGTGCTGGACTACCACCTCGGCGGCCGCGACATCAGCGAGGTGCTCGCGATGTCGGTGACCGAGGCTGAGGAGTTCTTTGGCGCAGGCGAGGCGCGCACGCCGGCCGCGCACGCCATCCTCGGCCGGCTCGCCGATGTCGGGCTCGGCTACCTCACCATCGGCCAGCCGCTCACCACGCTGTCCGGCGGCGAGCGGCAGCGGCTCAAGCTGGCCACCCGCATGGCCGACAAAGGCGGCGTCTACGTCCTCGACGAGCCGACCGCCGGCCTGCACCTCGCTGACGTGGACCAGCTGCTCGGCCTGCTCGACCGGCTCGTCGAGGACGGCAAGTCGGTCATCATCATCGAGCACCACCAGGCGGTCATGGCGCACGCCGATTGGATCATCGACCTTGGCCCGGGGGCCGGCCACGACGGCGGCCGGATCGTCTTCGAGGGCACACCCGCCGATCTCGTCGCCGCGCGTTCCACGCTCACCGGCGAGCACCTCGCGGCCTACGTCGGTACCTGACCGAGACCCGCGTGCCGAAGCCAAGCCGTCGGTGACCAGTGCGTTACGGCACGTCGGCCGGGTGTCCTCTTCGGGCCAGCTCGCGAGCTGCCGCGCGAATGCCCTGCTGTAGCCCGGTGTGCTTGTGGTTCGCTTCGTCTGCCTGACCGGTGGCGGCATCGTCGCGCTTTTGTTCTTCTGCGGCCCGGGTCGCCGCGTCCAGAACCAGCGAGTCCCGCTGCGGCGCGGGTCGCGGCGATCTGCGCGTCAGGAGCTCGCCGAGATGGGCGGCGTGAGCCACCCTGGCGCCGAGATACTGCGGGTGACCCGCGCTTAGCTCCCGTAGCCAGTTCTTGGCATGCGGTGGATTCTCCAGCGCCTGCGGGCAGAACCGCAACATGATCGTCTTGATGATTGAGGTGTGATCGAAGACTGTGCTCGACACTGAGCGCGGTTCCACCCAGGGCGACACGATGATCGCCGGCACGCGGACGCCGTAGCTGCCGAACATCGCAGGGTCGTCGTCGGGTGCCGCAGGCGGCGGAACGTGATCATAGAAGCCCCCGTGCTCGTCGTAGACGATGACCAGTAGCGAACGTTCCCAGTTCGGGCTTGCCGCCATGGCGTCGTAGACGGCCAGAACGAGATCCTGGCCGTCCTTGATATCGGCGGGCGCATGATCATCGTTCGGGCAGAAGCCCAGCGGGTTGAAGCTCGTAAATGCCGGATCGATCCAGGACACCGACGGCAGCGAGCCGCTTGCCGCGTCTTCGAGGAAGCTGGCCGCCCTGGCGTCGACTCTGACCTCGATCTTGGTTTTCCAGCTCAGGCCCGTCTTGCTGAAGTAACGGAATCGGTGGTGGTGTCCTATCGTGTAGTGGGCGTCGGCCAAGCGCAGCGTCGGGGTGTCAAAGCAATACCAGCGCCACGAGATATCGTGCGCGTCCAGGTGCCGGACGAACGACGGCTTGGCGTACATGGGTGGCCGGTGGGGTGGCAGGTCATCCCGGCTTCCCGCCGCGCTCCCGCATATCGAGTACAAGCGGTTGGGCCACGTTGCGCCCGGAACCGAGGAGAACCAGCGGTCACAGACCAGGAACTCCTCCGCCAGATGGTCGTAAACAGGCACGTCCGCGCCGTCGTAATACCCCACAGCGGGTGATGGGTCGCCACCGTGAACCCCGAGATCGGCAAGTGTGCGCGCCAGGCTCGCGACGAAGCCATCCATCCGCCCGCCCCCGATCTGCACGTCGACAGACCTGGCGGAGTGGTCAGGGTCGTCCGCTACTTTCGTAGTTGTCAGGTGGTGAGCCGGGTAACTGTCGCCCTGGTACTCGTTCGCGAAACCCGGACGGAGGCCGTCAATGTCGGCACGTCCACCTGTCAGGGACAGGTACCCGAGCATGTGGTCGAAGGAGCGGTTTTCCATCATCAGAACGACAATGTGGTCGACCTTCGCCAGATTGGCGACGTACGAATCCGCAGTCACAACGCCCCCCATGCAGGCCTCCTAGCTACGACCGATGGCGCCAGTCACGGGCACCGGTCCAAGACTCCTGTTTCCGGCAACACCGCCGACCGTCACGGCCTGAACTCGGGGGGTTGCTCTGAGTATAGGCTCAGGTTTTTCCCGGCGAGTGCGGGCTCGCCGCGACTGCCGGATAGCCTGCTGAGGTGGCGGAAATCACTACAGAACGACTTCTCATGCGCGGTTGGCGGGAGTCCGACCTGGCACCGTGGGCAGCTATGAACGCCGATCCGGAGGTCCGGCAGTTCCTGGGCCCAGTGCTGACTTTTGAGCAGTCGTCAGCCTGGGTCCTGAACTTCCAAGACGACCTGGACCGGAACGGCTTCGGATTCTGGGCCCTAGAGGTCCGCGAATCCGGCGAGTTCATCGGCTTCACGGGACTGCAGTTGCTGGCCGACCAGATGTCGTTGACAGGTGTCGAGGCCGGCTGGCGGCTGGCGCGTGCGGCCTGGGGTCACGGGTACGCGACCGAGGCAGCGCTCGCAGCGCTGGCCTACGGATTCGACACCGTGGGCCTGCGGGAGATCCTGGCGATCACAATGGCAGCGAACAAGCGCTCGCAGGCGGTAATGCAACGGATCGGAATGATCACCGACCCCGCCGAGGACTTCGACGACCCGGATGTCGACGACGTCGCGCTCCGCAGGCACCTGGTGTACCGAGCGCGAAGATAATTGCCGCGCACACCCGAGCGACCAGCGCTCCCCGGCCCGAGCGTCGCCAGGGTAGCTACGCGTCGGCCGCGGCTGGCCTTGTCCTCTTGGCGGGCTGGCGGAGCCGGCTATCCCGGACGTAGATGGCGCTCTGCTTGCCCTCGCCCAGCCTGCGCCGTTCTAGTTCGAATAGGGTGGTCGCCGTCATCAGGTCGCTCAGCTTGGCGTACCCGAAGTTGCGGGAGTCGAAGTCCGGCTGCTGCTTGGTAAGAATCGTGCCGACCTGTCCGAGCGGGGCCCAGCCGTCGTCGTCCGAGGCCGCCTCCGCGGCCTGACGGAGCTGGCTGACCAGCGCGGCGTCGCGCTTGAGTTGCGCGGCCGAGGCGCGCCGGGCAGGCGCGGGCGCCGGGCCAGCCGCCCCGGCGGCAGTGTCGTCGCGCGGCAGGTTCTCGATGTAGATGAACTTGTCGCATGCTGCCACGAAAGGCTTGGGAGTCTTGCGCTCGCCGAACCCGTATACGGTCAGCCCAGACTCGCGCAGCCGCGCCGCCAGCCGGGTGAAATCACTGTCGCTTGAGACGATGCAGAACCCGTCGAACCGGCCTGAGTACAGCAGGTCCATAGCGTCGATGACCATCGCGGAATCCGTCGCGTTCTTGCCGCTGGTATAGGCGAACTGCTGGATCGGCTGAATCGATTGCGCGAGCAGCTGGTCTTTCCAGCCCTTGAGGCTGGTGCCGGTCCAGTCGCCATAAGCGCGCTTGACGTGTGCTGTCCCGTACTTGGCGACTTCGGCGAGCAGCCCTTCGGTGATGGCAGGCTGGGCGTTATCCGCGTCGATAAGCACTGCGAGCCTGGCTGCGTTCTCGCTCACCATGATCCTCTTTCCGTGCGTCCGGGAGCCGGGCACGCCATTGGCAACTGCGACTATGGTTCTCCCGATCCTGCCGCACTGGCGCGTGTATCCCAAAGTGCCACGCAGCCAGACCGGTTAGCGGCGGCCTCGGGACGCTGGCGGGCAACGCGAGCGATTCGCCCTTCCGTCCGGCCCGATGATCGTGCCGGTTATGGTTCCGGGGACGGCCAGCCTCGGGTTAGTCTCTGCGCATGGCTTTCGGGCTCTTTGGGCGCGAGGCCGAACTACGCACCATTGCGGCCTTCCTTGACGACATTCAGTCCGGTCCGGCTTCGCTTGTGATCGCCGGTGAAGCCGGGATGGGCAAGACGGCATTGCTCAGAGCCAGCGTTGCGCTGGCAGCCGAACGCGGCTATGCCGTGCTGCAGACCATGGCGACGCGCAGCGACATGCAACTGGCCTTTGCCGGGCTAGCTGACCTGCTTGAATCGTGCCTTCCGGACCTGATCGGCGACCTGCCGCCGCCGCAGGCGCGCGCCTTGCGGGTGGCGCTGCTACTAGAGGAGGCGCCGTCCTACGCTCCCGATCCGCACGCGATAGCTGCCGGGTTCCGGAGGGCGGTGACGGCGCTCTCCCGGCGGGCACCTGTGCTGATGGTGATAGACGACGCGCAATGGCTCGATCCGGCCAGCGAAGCAGCAGTCGGGTTTGCAGTGCGCCGCCTTGATCGCGAACAGATCGGGCTGCTCTACGCCCAGCGCACGGACGCCTGGCCTGCCGGGCTTCCGCTGGAGCTAGATCACGCGCAACTGCGCGCCGATCTGCTGTCCGTCGGCGGGCTCAGCATCGGCGCGTTGCACCGGACGCTGCGCGCGGTCCTGGGCACTTCATTCGCCCAACCCACGCTGCGGCGGATCGCTGCACAGTCGGCCGGGAACCCGTTCATCGCGCTCGAGATCGGCCGGGCTCTAGTCCGGCGCGGCGTCACCATCGCCTCCAACGCGGCACTGCCGGTACCGCAGTCGCTCAGCAAGCTCGTGGAAGAGCGGTTGAGCGCGCTCGGGCCCGAGGTGCGTGACGCGCTCGGCGTGGTGGCCGTGATGCCCGATTCTCCGGCCGCCGTGCACGCGGCTGCCGGAGCTGACACCGCGGCCCTGGACGAGGCCGTTGGCGCGGGCGTGCTCGAGCTGGACTCGGGTCGGTTTCGGTTCACGCACCCGTTGCTAGCGGCAGCCGTGGCTGACGGCATTCCGGCGGCGCGCAAACGCGAGTTGCATACCGCCGCTGCCCGCGTGGTCCGCTCGCCGGAGGAGCGGGCCAGGCACCAGGCACTGGGCGCGCCAGGGCAGTCTGCGCAGGTGGCCGCCGATCTGGACCGCGCGGCGGTGGCCGCTGCCAGCCGCGGGGCCCCGGCCGCGGCTGCCGAGTTGTACGGGCTAGCCGCGGCCAGCACGCCAGCTGAGTGCTCGGGTGACTCTCGGCGCCGGAGGCTGGACATGGCCCGGCAGCTGGCCTTCGCGGGCGACACGCGCGCAGCGGCCGCGCTACTGGACCGGCTCGTGGCGTCGACGCCGCCAGGACTTGAGCGCTCGGACGCGCTGACCGAGTACGGCAAGCTGAGGCAGGACGACTTTGGCGCGGCGGAGCGGCTCTTCGAGCAGGCGCTGGCTGACGCGGGTGAAGATCGCGAGCGGACAGCGCGCATCCGGTCCGCCTTGTCACACGTTTGGCTGATGCGAGGTGACCCGGCACGCGCACTTGCCGTGGCCGGGCGCGCGCTGAGCGACGCGGAGATGGTCGGGTCGCCAGCTTTACTGGCCACTGTGCTGGCTAGGAACTTCGACCTTGGCCTGATGAATGGCGATCCGCCCGACAGTGCCGCGCTCGCACGTGCGCTCGAACTTGAGCAGGTGGCCTCAGTACCGCAGTCCGAAACGCCGCCGAGCCTGCTAGCCGGAATGTGGCACCTGCACGAGGGCAGTCTTGACCTCGCGGAACGCGAACTGCGGTTCGTGCTCGCCCGCGCCGAGGCTGAGGGCGTGGAGTACTGGCGGGCTGAGTCCCTGCTGAGGCTTGCTCAGGTAGCGGCAAAGCGCGGCGACTCGACCGCGGCGGCTCACCTAGCCGCGGCGAGCCTTGAAGCCGCCGAGCAGCTAGAGCGTCCGCATCTTACCTGCGCCGCACTGCACGGGTGCGCTTCTGCCGCGCTGCTACTCGGAGACGTCGAACAGGTGCGGGAGCTGGCAGGCCAGTGCGCCGATCTTGCCGCGGCCGCAGGCGACGAGCCGTTTGCGCTCATGCAGGCGGCGCTGCTCGGATCGCTGGACCTGGCGCTGGGTGACTTTCCGGCGGCAGCGTCACGATTCCGGTCGCTTATCCCGGGTCTGCACGTGCTGGGCGTACGTCCGATTACCCAGGCGATCTGGGCGGACACTGTCGAGGCGCTGGTCGCGGTGGCTGAGTTTAACGAGGCGGCGGAGGCCGCCGCGGCTCTCGAGCGCAGCGTCCGTCAGCCGGCCAGCTCAGCGCTGGCCGCCCGCTGCCGCGGCATCCTGGCAGCCGCGCGCGGCGACGGCAACCTCGCGCTGGCTGAGTTCGCGGCCGCGCTGGACCTGCTGACTCAGGTATCTGCGATGCCGGTAGAACGAGGCCGCACGCTGCTGGCGCTCGGCATGGCGCAGCGCAGGCTCAAGCAGCGTGGTGCGGCGAGGGCGACGCTGCTGCAAGCGCAGGCGCTCTTTGACGCAGTAGCGGCACCGCTGTGGGCAGCGCGGGCTCGCGCGGAGCTCGGCCGGATTAGCGGACGTCTGCCCGCGCCGGGGGATCTGACCGCCACTGAGCGCCAGGTCGCAGACCTGGTCGCGCGCGGCATGAGCAACCGTGAAGTCGCCGCCGAACTGTTCGTCAGCGTCCGCGCCATCGAGTCAACGCTCACCAAGACCTACACCAAGCTCGGCGTCCGATCGCGATCGGAACTGGCGGCCCGGCTGCACTCGCAATGAGACGGTGACGTCAGGGCCCAGGGGAATCGGTGACGACAGCCTCGGCGATCCGGTCGAAGGTGAGTCCAGCGAGGGTCCCGGCGGTAGCTACCGACTCCTCCGAGTCGGCGTCGTACAGCGCGAAACAGCTCTCATCCTTGCGGACATGGATGGCGCACCGGAACTGCACGGCCGAGCCGCCGGTAAGCGCCTCGGCCGCTGCGCGTGCTTGCCTGGCGAGGTCAGCAAGATCGACGTCGCCAGGAAGATAGAACTCAGCCAAGTAATACATGCGCCGAAATTAAGCGCCGGGGACGGCGATCGTAAACGCGGCAATCCACAAACATTGACGGCCGCGAGCGACACGTACCCGGTGTCTGGCCTTGGAGACTGTCAAAACCTGTGGATTTCCACGTTCACGCGGATTTGGCGCGCCCGTAGCGTCAGGGTCAGCAGTCCCGGCCTGGGACATCGCAAACGTAGGGGAGACGAACATGCGAAAGACACTAGCCACGGCGATCACGGCGACTTCGGCGACGATAGCGCTCAGCGGTGCCGGGCTGGCTGCGGCTAGCGCCACGGTCAGCGCCGCACCGGCGGCCTCAGGCACGGAGCACTTCCAGATCATGTCGACGTCGGCCACGTCCAGCAATCAGAACATCATCCTGACCGGGCGATTCACGGCCGGCGGCGTCGATCATTCCGGCAACAAGGTCGACAAGATCGTCGTCCCCGGCGGGACGTTCAAGGTCACGCACTCGCCGGGCACCGGCCCCCAGACCTTCAACGCCAAGACCTGCTTGTTCACGATTAACCAGCACGGCACGTACAAGATCGGTCACGGAACCGGCAAGTTCAAGGGTGTCAGCGGGCACGGCAAGTACGTCGTGAGCATCACCGGCATCGGAGCCAAGTCGGGCGGCAAGTGTTCGCAGTCCAAGCCGCCTGTCGCCTTCCAGCTGATCATCAAGGCGTCCGGACCCGTGTCGTTGCCCTGACCCTGATCTCAGCTGACGCACTGCAGAGTTGACGCACGGCAGAGAGGAGGACCCGCTGCGGCGGGCCCTCCTTTCTTGATCTTCGACGAAATTCGCTTGCGGCCCACTCGGCTGGCCGCGCCATACGGCCAGGGCCGACATCGGTACCCTCGGTAAACATGAGCCAACTGGACGCACCGGCGCAGGACACTGCCGCGGGCCAGCCGGCCTGGCTGGAACCCGAGCTGGCGACGCTCACGAAGGACAGGTTCAGCGATCCGGCCTGGCTGTACGAGCGCAAATTCGATGGGGAACGCTGCCTGGCGTACCGGACCGGTGATCGCCTGCGGCTGATGACGCGGAATCAGAAGCAGGTCAACTCCACCTACCCGGAACTTTCCGATGCGCTGCTTGGGCAGGGCAGCGCGGACTTCATCGTCGACGGGGAAGTGGTGGCGTTCGAGGGCGCAGCTACCAGCTTCAGCCTGCTGCAGCAGCGGCTCGGGGTACGCGACCCCACCGAGGAGCTGCGAGCGGCTGTGCCGGTCGTCTATTACCTGTTCGATGTGCTGTGGGCCGACGGACGGGATGTCCGGCAGCTGCCGCTCCGGGAGCGCAAGCAGCTGCTGCGCCGGCTGCTGTCGTTCGACGGGCCGCTCCGTTTCGCCGCGCACCGCACGCAGAACGGCGAGGCCTATTACGCCCAGGCCTGCGCGGCTGGCTGGGAGGGCCTTGTCGTCAAGCGCGGGGACGCCCCGTACCGGGCTGGCCGGTCGCGCGACTGGCTCAAGTTCAAGTGCCAGAACAACCAGGAGTTCGTCATCGGCGGCTATACCGACCCCAAGGGGGCACGTACCGGCTTCGGCGCGCTGCTGATCGGCTATTACGACCCCGATGGCAAGCTGGCGTACGCCGGCAAAGTCGGTACCGGCTTCGATGATGCGGCGCTCGCGAGCCTTGCCCGGACGCTTTCCGGCCTGGAGCGACCGCAGCCTTCGTTCGACCGCGGCAATCTACCCCGTAACGGGGTGCACTGGGTGGAACCGAAGCTCGTCGGTCAGGTCGCTTTCAGCGAGTGGACCAGCGCCGGGCAACTTCGCCACCCGCGCTTCCAGGGGCTGCGCCGGGACAAGGACCCGGCCATCGTGGTCCGGGAACGGCCTGGGCCAAGCCACTGAGGAGCAGGGCGTCAGCGGGTAAGAGCACTATCGACGGCGCCGCCGTAGAGTTCCGCTGCCCGCCAGCAATACCAGGCGACAACCGACCGGTACGGCCGGAACGGGTCGCCGAGCGGTTCGAGCTCCTTCGCCGTCGGCATCGGGATTCCCCACGCCAGCCCGAATCCTCGCCGGACGCCAAGATCGCCTGTCGGCCACACGTCCAGGCGTCGGAGTTGGAACATAAGGAACATCTCCGCAGTCCATTTCCCGATCCCGCGCACCGCCGAGAGCCGGGCGACCAACTCATCGTTACTCTCGGCCCGCAACCCCTTTGGGTCGAGCACGACCGTGCCGTCGAGCACCTTAGCGGCAAGGTCCAGCAATGACGCCGTCTTGTTGCCGGACAGGCCGACCGAGCGGAGCGTCTGCACAGATAGCGAGAGCAGCCGTTCCGCCGTCACGTCACCACCGAGGGCCGCGATCAGTCGGCCGTGGATGGCGTTGGCGGCGGCGCCAGCCAGCTGCTGGTAGGTAATGGCCCGGACAAGCGCGGCAAAGTGGGTCTCTTGCGGCGGGCCGACCTTGGCGGGACCGGCCTCGGCAACCAGCCGCCGCAGGACCGGGTCGCGCGCGGCAAGGATGGCAGCGGCCGCCTGGTAGCTGCGCGCCGGTCGAACCGCTACTGGCTGGCCGGATATGGTCACGCCCTCCAGTATCTAGTCTTCGGGTGCCTTCCGTGGCTCGCGGGCGGCGATCCTGCGCTGCGCGTGCAGCATGTACTCCTTCCGGTCCAGCGGGCTGACGCTCGAGCGCGCTCGTATCGGGACCGGCGCGCGGGCGGGCCGGTAATGGTCGAACTCGGACTCCAGCACACCTTCGCCGCGCGTCAGACCGGCCAACTGCTGCTGCAGTTCAGTCACCCTGGCTGCCGGGATGTCGCCCTCCAGTACGCAATCTGGCCCGGCGAGCTCAGGCGGGCGCGTCACGGCGCCTAGCCTGGCCAGCGCTGCCAACGCCGCCGTCAGCGCGTCTGCCTGAAGCTCCAGCCGGAACTTGTGCAGCGGCTCGCACACAATCGTCCCGGCCTCCCGCAGCGCAGCCATGAGCACCAGTGGCGTGAGGTTGCGGAAATCTCCTCCCGAGCTCGACCACTTGCTCCAGCCGTACGGGGGCGGTGGCGTGTAGCCGGAGTGGGTGAGCGTGACCGTGTAATCGGTGACGCGCCAGCCGTATAGCCCTTCCTGCAGCGTTTCGGTCACGGCTTCCTCGATGGCGGTCAGGAACGAGGACGGCAGCGCCCCGTGCTCGATCTCCAGCCGGAAGCTGCCACCGGCGTCAACCGGGGCCAGATCGATCCGCAGACCGATCGTGGCACGGAACGGGTTCGGATCCTGGCCCATGAACTCGGCGGCGGCGCCGGAGCCGATGGGTCTCTCGACGCAGATCGTCGTGCTCTCTTCAAACGTCACGCTGATGCCGTACTCGGTCGCCAGAGTTGCCTGAATGACCTCTTTCTGGACCTCTCCGTACAGCGAGACAAGCAGTTCCTGGCGCATGTCGTGACGCCGCAGGTTGATCAGCGGGTCCTGTTCGGCTAGCTGGCTGAGTGCCAGATGCAGGGCCGGCCGGTCGGTGACGCGCGCTGGCACGATCACGGTCTCCAGCGTGGGCGGCGGAAACTGACGCTGGCCTGCGCGCGTGGGCGGCATGCCGACCGAGTCGCCGATCTGTACGTCACCGAGCCCCCACACCCTGGCGATCTGCCCGGCAGTGGCCTCTGACTGGGACGGGCCTGCCCCGCCCACGAACACGCTGATCGCGGTGACCTTGCGGTCGCTGTCCTTGGCCCGTCCGACCTGGACCCGGTCTCGGGCCCGCAGGCGGCCGGAGTGCATCCGGACGTAGGCGATCTTCTCCCCGGCTGGCGACCGCTCCACCTTGAAGACGCTGCCGGAGAGCGGGCCGTACTGACTATGGTCGGCGGCAGGCAGCAGTTCGGCGATCCCGGCAGCGAGGCTGTCCACCCCCGCGCCGGTCATCGCGGACCCGAAGAAGACCGGATGCACGTGAGCCGTGCGGACCTGGGCTGCCAAGCATGCCCGCAGCCGCGGGTAAGACAGCCGATCCTGGTCGTGCACGAAGTCCGCGAGTACGGAGTCGTCGCGCTCCGCCAGTACCTCTGCTAGCGCGGTCGTGTAGCTGGCGTCTGCTGGGCTGCCAGGTAGCCAGCGCGCCTGCCGGGTACCCAGGGCTGCGACCCCGCCCATTACCGCGATGGCCGGTGTCAGCTTCGCGCGGATCTCGTCCAGGACCCCGGCAAACCGCGCACCTGCCCGGTCGATCTTGTTCACGAAGATCAGCGTCGGAATACCGAGCCGGGCGAGCGTCCGCATCAGCACGCGCGCCTGCGGCTGGACGCCCTCTACCGCCGAGATCACCAGCGTGGCGGCGTCGAGCACGCCGAGGACCCGTTCCACCTCGGCGATGAAGTCCGGGTGGC
Source organism: uncultured Actinomycetota bacterium (assembly GCA_963787665.1). Taxonomy (GTDB): domain Bacteria; phylum Actinomycetota; class Actinomycetes; order Streptosporangiales; family Streptosporangiaceae; genus JAJYUU01. The sequence continues at coordinate 643,360 of CAWBDZ010000007.1, read as the reverse complement.
CAGGGGTGTCGATCAAGTTGACGGCGGTGCCGCCGATCGTAAACGCGACGACCGCGGACTTGATCGTGATGCCGCGCTGTCGCTCCAGCACGAGGGTGTCGGTCTGGGTGCTGCCCGCGTCAACGCTGCCGATCTCGCTGATGACTCCGGCCTCGAACAGCAGCCGTTCGGTCAGGCTTGTCTTACCCGCGTCGACGTGCGCGACGATCCCCAGGTTGAGCGTGCTCACTAAGCGTCATGTCCCTTGAATAGGCGGCTATCCCCATTGCGGTGACCATGAACGCTCGGCGCATCTGCCCTCCCTCATGCTGCTTGCCGTAATCGGCCTTACCGCCGGAAAGTACACCAGGCACGCGCCGGGAACGCAACTAAATTTCACCCAGGCCGGCTCGGCGCGCCTGGCCGGTCAGATGTCCAGGTACAGGCAGAAAGGATGACCCGCTGGATCAAGTAGCACGCGCACGTCTTCCTGCGGCTGGAACCCGGCGAGCGTGGCGCCCATCTCGAGGGCGTCAGCAACAGCGGCTGCCAGGTCATCGACGGCGATGTCGATATGCATCATCATCCGCTGATGACCATCGGCAGCCGGCCATACCGGGGGCACGTAATCCGGCGAGTTGTCGAAGCTCAGGTAGGACGAAGTGCCTGGCACCTGGATCGCTGCCCCGTTCGGCTCCTCCTGCGCTATCGGCCAGCCGAGGAGGCTGGAATAGAAGCGGGCGAGCGCATGCGCGTCCGGTGCCTCCAGCACGACGCCCCACCAGTCAGTCTTGCTACGTCCGCGCATGTTCCCATCATGGCAGCTAACGGTAAGCCCGGGCCTGGAGCTCGAATAGCTCCGCGTACAGTCCGGCTGCCCGCATCAGCTGCCCTCGGTATGCGAGCCTGGAGCAGTGCCGATGAAGTCGAGCTGGGGGCTTACGCCCCGCCAGAGCATCGAGATTGAATGCGCGCGTCGCGGCCGCGAGCAGGTCGTGGCTGGCTGCATCGCGCTGCTGCAGCGGCGTGCGGTGGACGACGAGCTGGTGATCGCGCTCGGCGGCCCGGCCAGCCAGGTCGTGTTCGATGACGGACCGCGGCAGGCCAATCAGTACTGGCGCCGGGTCTGGGGCGCCCGCGGGCTGCTGCATTGTTACGACAGCCAGGCCGACGCGGCCGTCACCGCCGCACTCGGCGACGAGCAATGGCGGGTGCGCGAGATGGCTGCCAAGGTCGTCGCCAGATACCAGATCGGCGCCGCGTTCGATGCCGTCGCCGCGCTGCGCGACGATCCGGTTTCGAGAGTGCGGGCGGCCGCCGAGCGGGCCACGATCGTCCTGACTGCAGCCCGCAGCTGACAGCGGCGGGCTGCGTGGCTAGTGGTCGTACCGCGAAATCACGGCCTTCTGCGCCGCTGCACGAGCCGCCGTTGCCAGACCAGGAAGCCGCCCAGGATCGCGCCGACGCCTAGTGCCGTGACGTGCCCGACCGCGTCGAGCTTCAGTCCGGTGAGGCCCGCGAAGATCTGGCCGACCGTGATCAGCAAGACTAGGTCCAGCGCCGCTGCCAGCCGGGCCAGCCATGTTCCATACAGCAGCGCGACTGCGACTGCGCTGACTACCACGTAAGACGGCCCGACGTCGATGATGAAGCGGTCGGCGGCGGGCAGCGTGCCATGCGTGATCCGGTACCAGACGATGCCCTCGCTCACGTACGTGCCGATCACGTTGCCCGCCAGGCAGGTCAGCGCAGTGCGCCAATTGCCCAGCGCGTGGTTGGCGCCGAACAGTGCGAGTGCGATGAGAACCGGCCAGGCGGACAGCGAGGAAGTGGGAATGAAGGCCGACGCGATCAGGGTGCCGACCGGATCGGCTCCGAGGTTGTGCACGTTGGTGCTCGCCCAGCGCACAAGCGCCGCCCGGCCGGCGGCTGGCAGCGCCACGTAGACAACCTCGGTGGCTGTCGTGGCGGCTAGGTAGAACCAGGCGACCGCGTACCTGGTTAGCAGCGATCGGCTGGCCTCTGGCATGCCGCACAGGCTACGCAATTGCCCTGGTCAGCGAAGCGCCGCGGCCACCAAGTCCTCGATAACGCGGCGGTCTGCGGCAAGCGCGGCCGCGTCGGCAGTTGTCGCGCAGCCGCGGTAGGAGTTCATTGCCGCGGTGATCGCGGCCGCGTGCCCGGCAGGCAGAAAGTCGAGTGCCCACCAGCCGGAGCCAAACTTCGACTGCACGACATCGTGCTCGGCCAGGCTGCGCAGGATCCGGCAGCAATTGAGCACTGCGTAAGCGTCGTTTTTGCCCGCCTGGGCGAACCTGAACTCGGCAGCGAGGGCGTGATGCATTTGCGCCCAGCCGGGCTCGGCGACGATGCTGTCCGGCGACGGGCCGTGCAGCACCACGCAGCGGCCGGCTAGCCAGTGCGCGCGATGCAAGGCCCATGCGTCGTCGCGCAGGCGGGCCTGGATCAAGTGCACTGGCGGCAGACTGCTGCGCGCCTGGGCCAGCCCGATGACCCAGCCGTCGAGATCGTCGCAGCCGGGCAGGACAGACAGGCGGGCGCAGGCCGCGGCGTAGCTAGCTCGCTGGCCCGGGTCCGGCGGCCCGGTCAGGATCGCGTGGTAATCCAGGTCACCGGTTCCCTCGGAGTCGGCGAAGGTCACTGCGCCGTACAGGTACAGGGCATGCAGGCTGGCTCCGAACGCCGCTGTGACCTCGTCGCGCAGCGCAGCGGCGGCGGTCCGGACCGGCGCGGGCAGCGACTCGAGCGGCTGAGGTTCGGCTAGCAGACGACACGCCGCCAGCCTGGCAGGGCGCCGTCAGTACGTCAGCCCGTTTTTCTGGTGGCGTCGGCAATGCGGTAGCGAACTAGAACCACCTTGGTCGATGCTCACTGACATGAATGCTCCGGAATTGCAGCGTGCGCTGGGCGGCATCGTCATCGAGTCGGCATATCTAGAACGAGTGCTCAGGGCCACGTTCAGCGCGCTCGTCGGGAGCAAGTACGTGGCAGTGATCGACGGCCGGATGACGGCTCACGGGCTGACGGAGGATTGCCAGCACATTGTTAAGGTGCACACCGGTATCGGCGCGGCACAGAGGTCCGTCCTGGCCGACGCCCTGGCTGACTGCATGACGGCCAACGCCAAGCGCAACCGGGTGATCCATGATGCGTGGGCATACCGGCCCGGCGAGGTAATGGTTACCTTGCAAAGCCAGCGAAACTCGCAGGACGTGACGGTCAAGGCGTGGACTATCGACGAACTGAACGATCTGGCCGACCGGATAGCAGCCGCAGCCAACGGGCTGGCTGCCGCCGTGGTTAGTGTCTTCGGCCCGGACGGCATGCGGGTGGAGGATCAGCTGCGGCAGGAGCTCGGGCGGGACGTCGAAGCCGATCTTGGCGGATAGGCTGCCGGACGCTTGACAGGTATCGAATACCTGTTCGATAGTGGAGTGATGGGGACGGAGATAGCACAGGTCATTTCGCTATCTCCGGTGCGCCACCCAGACGACGTGCTGCCCGACGAGGGGATGCTTCCGGTTCTTCCGGCGCTGCGGGCACTGCTGCCCGGCGGCGGGCTCCAGCGCGGGTCGGTGGTGACATCGGGGGACTGGGGGCTACTGACCCTGGCACTGGCGGCCGGGGCGGTAGCCGACGGGGCGTGGTGCGCCGTGGTCGGGGTACCGGCCATTGGCGTCCGGGCGGCAGCCGGAACTGGCCTGCCCCCAGAGCGGCTGCTGCTGATTCCCGAGCCTGGACGGGGCTGGCCGCAGGTAGTCGCATCACTGCTGGACGGGTTCGACATCGTGCTGTTGTGCCCGCCGGAGCAGCCCTCGGCTCAGCTGCGGCGCAAGCTGGAGGCGGCGGCACGCCGGTACGGAAGCGTTCTCGTGGTCGCTGGTGACTGGCCAGGTGCGCAATCCCGGCTGCTGCTGGCCGACAGCGAGTGGACCGGGATCGGGGCCGGGTACGGCCGGCTGCGTGCTCGCCTGGCACAGGTCGTCGCGTCCGGGCGGGGAGCTGGCGAGCGGCCGCGTTCGGCCTGGCTATGGCTGCCGGGCCCGGATGGCGCGGTCACGGCTGCCGTCGGCGCGTCCGGTACTGCGGATATCAGCACGGCAGATATCCGCGCGGCGCAGCTGGTGCAGAGCGGATGACGGGCCAGGCGCCTGGGCGGGTGCTCGTGCTGCGCTGCCCTGACTTGCTCGGGCCCGAAAGCGGGGCGGACGTGCCGGACGCGTCTCCGGAAGCGCCGGATGCGCCGGATGCGCCGGACGTGTCGCGCGCCTTTGAGCCGATCGTCGCCATTGTCGAGGGGTTTTGCCCTCAGGTTGAGGTACTGCGGCCGGGTATCTGTGCCATCGCCACGCGCGGTCCGGCGCGTTACTTCGGCGGGGAAGCCGAGCTAGCCAGGAGGCTCGCCGTAGCCGTCAGCAGTAGCGTCGGCTGTCAGGTAGGGATTGCCGACGGCCTGTTCGCCGCGGGACTAGCGGCACGAGCCGGGCCGACCGGGCTGCTAGTGCCGCCGGGGGAGTCGCGCGCGTTCCTGGCGGGGGTTCCTGTCGGCGCGCTGGGCATGCCGGAGCTTTGCGAACTGCTGCCCAGGCTGGGCATCGAGACGCTGGGCCAGCTGGCCGCACTGCCGCCGGCCGAGGCGGCGAGCAGGTTCGGGCCGCAGGGCATGCTCGCCTGCCGGCTGGCCCGCGGACTCGACCCGCGCCCGCTGATCCCGCGGCCGCCCGCGGCCGACCTGTCCGCGGACATGGAGTTCGACCCGCCTGCCTGGCAGGCCGAGCCGGTGATCTTCGCGGCCAAGGCACTTGCTGACCAGATGCATGAGCGGCTCGCGACTGGCGGCTACGCCTGCGTGCGCGTGCAGGTGCTGGTCCGCTGCGCCGACGGGCAGGAGTTCAGCCGGCTGTGGCGGCACGACGGGCTGCTGTCGGCACTGGCCGTGGCCGAGCGGGTTCGCTGGCAGCTCGACAGCTGGCGTGGCGCGGACCGGGGGCCGGACTCCGGGATTACCCTGCTGCGGCTTATCCCTGATCAGCTGGTTCGTGCTACCGGACGGCAACTGGCCCTGTGGGGCGACCCGGTACTCAGTGACCGGGTTGCGCGCGCGGCGATCCGGGTACAGGCAATGCTCGGGCACGAGGCGGTGACCCGGCCAGTGCTGGCCGGCGGTCGCATCCCGGCCGAACAGGTGCTCTTTGTTCCGTTCGGTGACGCCGGGCAGCCGCAGCGGGCTGCGGACCGGCCCTGGCCGGGGCAGATCCCGATGCCCGCGCCGGCCACCGTCTACCCGGTGCCGCTAGCGGCGGGGGTTACCGATAGTCAGGGCCAGACGGTAACGGTGACCGGTCGCGCGGAACTGTCCGGCATACCCGCCTGGGTAACGGCAGCCAGCGGGCCTGCGCGTGCCGTTTCCTGCTGGGCCGGGCCGTGGCCGGTGACCGAGCGCTGGTGGGATCCGCCGCTCGCCCGCAGGCAGGCCAGGTTCCAGCTGGTCACCGAGGACGGGGCCGGCTGGCTTGCAGTCGTGCAGGACGGGCGCTGGCTGATCGAGGCCCGCTACGACTGACCTGCGGACCTACGACGACCGGTGGCCCTGCGACAGGCAGCGGCCCGCCCCCAACTGGGAGCGGGCCGCTTGTTTGTGCGGTGCCAGCTGGTTAGCCGGCCGGGCTCAGGTGCAGGATGACCACCTCATCGGTGCCGGCGCCAGCGCCGGTGTTGGTGCCTGTCGGCTGCCCGGTCTCGTATGGATTGGCCTGAGTTGGCCAGCCAACCCAGTGCTGCGAGTTGTACTCGAACCACTCAGACGCCGTCGTGACCGGGATCACCGGCAGGTTCTTGGCGACGTAGCTCTCGATCGGGGCGAGGTCAGCTGTCTGCTGCGCCACCGTCTGGTCCCCGGCTAGCTTGGCGAGCGCGGCGTCCATCGCCGCGTTCTTCAGGCCCTCGTAGTCGCCGGTGTTGGTCTTGCCGTTGTTGAGCGCACTGTTCAGCCAGTTGTCATACAGGTTGTATGGCGTCAGGCCGTTGTTCGACCAGTGCTCGGCCAGCGAGAAGTCACCGTCGGCCATGTCGGCGTTCCACGCGTCCACGCTGGTGCCAGAGAAGCTGGCGTTGATGCCGGCTGCCTTGAGCTCGTTCGCGACCATGGTCCCGACCGCGGCGTAGTCGGTGTAGGAGGACGGGGAGATAAGCGAAACCACTACCTCCTTGCCGTGCAGCGCGTAGTAGCCACTGGAGTCCTTCTTGTAGCCGGCCTTGGAAAGTACCGTCGCGGCAGCAGCTGCGCTGCCGGTGCCTGAGACGGTGTCCGATGCGGCCGGAGCTGCCCATGCCTGGAAGGTTGGGAGGGTGATGCCGCTGGTGTTGGTGACCGCATTCTCCAGCCCTGCCTCGCCCTCGGAGGCGAGCAGGTTCCGGCTGACTGCGAGGCTGATGGCCTGCCGCACCGCTAGCTGGTTAGTCGGCCACTTGTTCAGGTTCGGCATCAGCGCGTTGGTACTGCCTGGTGCCTCCCAGAAGTGGTGGGTGCTGGGTGACGTGGAGACGAAATCCTTCTGCAGGCCGGGGATGAAGTTGCCGGTCCAGTCGATCTTCCCGGAGTACAGCGCCGACAGCGCGCCGGTGTTGGACTTATAGTCCGGGAAGTAGACGGCTCGGAACCTTCACCATCGACGCCTGCCAGTACGACGAGTTCTTCGTCAGTGTGAAGCCCTGCGGGGTGAAGGACTTCAGCTTGTACGGACCGGTACCGACGGGCGTCGGGTCGGTAAACGTCGTCGGGCTACTCTGAGCGCCCCAGATCGCCTTCGGCAGGATCGGCACTCCGGCGACCTGCTGGAGGTCGAGATACTGCGAAGAGCTGAAGTTGACCGTGACGTTATTGCCCGACGAGGTCACGGTGGTGATCGGCAGGCCGGCCAGGTTGATGGCGGCGTTCTTCTTCACATATTCGTAGGTGAACACGACATCGGCCGGCGTCATCGCCGTCCCGTTGTTCCACTTCACGCCCTGCCGGATCGTGAAGGTGATTGACTTGCCGCCGTTGGACCAGCTGTAAGCGGTTGCCAGCCACGGCGTGTACTTCGGCGGCTGGGCGATGTCAAACTGGAGCAGCGGCTCATAGATCAGCCCTGTCGCGCCCATGCCCTGTGGCGCAGCGGTCGACACGAACGGGTTGAAGTCGTCCGTGATCGTGGTTTCCGGAGAGCTTTCCATGACCAGCGTGTTCGACACGCTGGAATTCGTCGTGGAACCGCCGCCTGACTTGGACGAGCCGCACGCGGCGAGTCCGGCCGTCATCAGGCCGGCCGCCGCGATGGCGATGAGCTTTTTGGAGCTCAGATGGTTGATGCTCATTTTTACCTTTCCTGTGCTGTGCCTAATATCCGGCCTGGTATGGGGTCGTCTGACCTAGCTCGTAATGTCCCCACCCCCTTCGCGCCCGGCATAGACCGAAGGAGCCGCGACGTCCAGCCGCCAGCACGCGGCGGCACGGGACGACGAGATCTGCAGGAGCGGCGGCGACTCCGCGCGGCACCGATCGACCGCGAACGGGCAGCGCGGGCTGAACGAGCAGCCAACCTCCGGGGCCAAGCTGGCACTGGCGCCGACGGCCCCGTTCCCATTCAGAATTCCGCGCTTTGGTCGGTTCCGTAGCGCGCCGCCGAGGTTGTCGGGGTCAGGCGCGGAGCTCACCAGCAGCTGGGTGTATGGATGCGCAGGCTGCTGCGTCACGTCCTCAGCCGGGCCGCGCTCCACGATCTGGCCGGCGTACATGACCAGCACCTCGTCGGCAAAATACCGCGCGGACGCGATGTCGTGGGTGATGTAGAGCATCGCCAGCTGGAAGCCGGTGCGCAGGTCGTCGAGCAGGTTCAGCATCTCGAGCCGGATCGACACGTCCAGCATGGAGACGGGCTCGTCGGCGAGCAGGACGCGCGGCTCGGCGGCGAGCGCCCTGGCGAACGCGACGCGCTGCCGCTGGCCGCCAGATAGCTCGTGCGGGTACTTCGCCAGGTACTTGTCAGCCGGGCTGAGGCGCACCTGCTCGATGAGCGCCGCGGCCTGTTCGCGGACCTGTTTCCTGGACAGCGAGCGGCGGTGCAGGTGAAGCGGGCGCTCAATGTGGTAGCGCACCGTGTGCGCGGGATTCAGCGATGCGAACGGGTCCTGGAAGACGAGCTGAACCTCGCTCTTGTACCGCCGGAAGGCGCGTTGGCTTGACAGGTGCACCGGCTCGCCATCGAGCCCGATCGTGCCTGCGGTCGGCTGCTCCTGCCCGGCGAGCAGCCGGGCCACCGTGGACTTGCCCGAGCCGCTCTCGCCGACCAGCGCCACGACTGCGCCACGGTAGAGGCCGAACGACACGTTCCGGACCGCGTGCAGGATGTGACCCCGGCCGAGGCGGAAGTCTTTGCCCAGGCCCTCAGCCGACAGCGCGAGCGGTCCCCGAGCGGCTGCGACCGAGACCAGTCCGGCGGCTTCCGGCAGCTGGCTGTCCGTTGCCTGGCTGCTCACGGTGTCACATCCTCGGTGCTCGGCTGGCTGGTGACTGCGACAACGGCCGGCTGGCCGCTGGCCGCGTCGACGGCGTCGGGGAGCACGAATGGGCACGCGGTCGTGTGGGCGGGATCTGCCGACGTGCGAACCTTCGCGAGCCGGATCTCGATCTTGGTGCAGGCCTCCGTGCCCTCGGTGCATCGCGGCAGGAACGGGCAGCCTGGCGGCGGATCAAGCAGATCGGGCGGGGTGCCGGGGATGCCTGTCAGTTCCTTGCGCGGCCCGCGCAGCGACGGGAAAGAATGCAGCAGCCGCTTCGTGTAGGGGTGCGCTGGCTCGTGGTGGATCTCCGCGGCGGTGGCCACCTCCATTAGCTGCCCCGCGTACATCACTGCGATCCGGTCCGCGAGCTCGAGGAGCAGCGACAGATCGTGCGTGATGAACAGGATCGCGAAGTCCAGGCGCTCCTTCAGGTCGAGGATCTGGCCCAGGATCTCCCGCTGGACGACCACGTCGAGCGCTGTCGTCGGTTCGTCCATGATGACAACTTCAGGGTCGGTGGCCAGCGCCATCGCGATCATGACCCGCTGGCGCATACCGCCGGACAGCTCGTGCGGATAGCTGCGCAGTCGCGCGCGCGGGATGCCGACCAGGTCCAGCAGGCCGGCCGCCTTCTCCGTGGCCTCGCTGCGGCTCAGCGACAGGTGCGCGCGGATCACGTCAGTCAGCTGGTTGTGGATGTTAAGGACCGGGTTGAGCGCGTTCATAGCGCTCTGGAAGACGATGGCGATCTCGCGCCAGCGCATGCCGACGAGCTGGTCAGCGCTCAGCTGGAGGACGTCGACCGGAGTCTCCATCCGGCGGCCGTGATAGTGAACGCTGCCGCCGGTAATCACGGCCGGAGCCCGCAGCAGCCGGGTCGCTCCGTAGGCAAGCGTCGACTTGCCGGAGCCACTCTCGCCCACCAGGCCGACAACCTCGCCGGGATCCAAGTCAAATGACACCCGGTCAACGGCTCGGACATCGCCGGCCACCGTGCGGTACGCGATCGAAAGATCGCGCACTGACAGCACAGGCTCGCCGGAAAGCCTCCGGCGGCCACCTGGCTCGGCCGGTGCGGGAACGGGGCTGCCTACGTCGGTGGTCATCGCTGGCCCTCGGTTGGCTGGGTAGAACTGACACGCCGCGGCTGGGACGCGCTGTCTCGCCGGGCTCGATCAGCCAGGTAGGCGCTGCGGGAGAACGAGCGCACGAAGGCGGTCACTGGGCTGCGGCGCAGCGGTAGCGGGGCGTCAGGTCGCAGGACGGGCGTTGGCGCGTTGGGCTGCAGCCGGCGGCCGTTGACCTTTGCGCGCTGGTTGGCGTCGCGCAGTCGCGGATTGCCGAGCTCGTCGATGCCGGTGTTGAGCAGGACCAGCGAGGTGCCCATCAAGGCGACGGCCAGGCCGGGCGGGACGAACCACCACCAGGCGCCAAGCTGCAGCGCCTCCTGGCTCTGCGCCCAGTACAGGATAGTGCCGAGGCTCCAGACGGACGTGTTCGTCAGGCCGAGGAAGGCCAGGGCGACCGACGCGCTGATGGCGTAGAGCACTGTGTTCACGAAGTTGGCCGCGATGAGGCTAACCTCGTTCGGCACGATCTCGAAGGCGATGATCCGCCAGCCGCTCTCGCCGGTCTCGCGGACGGCGGCGATGAAGTCACGGCCACGGATGGACAGGGTCTGGGCCCGGATCACCCGCGCGCCCCACGGCCAGCCGAGCCCGGCGAGCACCAGAATGGTCGCGGTCTGGTTGGTCCGCGGCAGATAGCCGAGCAAGATGATTAGCAACGGCAGCGCGGGTATCACCAGGAACACGTTGCTGAGCAGCGATAGCAACTCGTCCCAGACACCGCCGAGGTAGCCCGCCGCCACGCCGACCAGCACCGACAATGCGGTGGCGATCACGCCGACCAGGAGGCCGAGCTCAAGCGTCAGCCGGATGCCGGTCAGCAGCTGCGACAGGACGTCTTCGCCGGCCTGGGTGGTGCCGAGCAGATGCGCGGCATCCGGCGCGTGCAGGGACAAGGCCGGGCTTGGATTCTGGTAGCTCGGGTCGTAGGGCGCGACCAAGGGCCCGATGATGGCGGTGAAGAGGAACAACCCGAGCAGGATCACGCCCGCCTTCGCCTTCGCCGGCAGGCGCCGCCATCGGCCAAGCTGGCGAGCTGGCACAGCCGTGAGCGCGGCGGGCTCGCTGATCATCGGAAGTGCGGCGCTCATCAGGCTGCCTCTCTCGTCCGGACCCGTGGATCGACCGCAACGATGATCAGGTCGACAACGAGGTTGGCCAGCAGGACGGCGAAGGTGATTACCAGGAAGATCGCCTGCATCAAGGGGTAGTCGTTCGACGTGACGGCACTCAGAAGCAGCAGGCCGATGCCCGGGTAGGAGAAGACGATCTCCATGACGATGGCGCCCTGGACGACATATCCAAGTGCGAGCCCGAATCCCTGCAGCTGCGGCAGGAACGCGTTGCGCGCGGCGTAGGCGAAGATGACGCGCCGGTTCGACAGCCCCTTCGCTTGCGCGGCTAGTACGTAGTCCTCGCCGATGGTCGTGATCATGACATTGCGCATCTGCAGCATCCAGCCGGCCACCGACGTGATGGCGATCGTGAAGGCCGGCAACAGCGAGTAGTAGATCGCGCTGCTGATGAAGCTCCAGTCCCAGCCAGGGGACAGGCCCTGCGCGTAGCCCTGACCGATGGGGAAGAGGTGCAACTCCTTGACCGCCAGCAGCCAGAGCAGAATCAGCGCAAGGAAGAAGTACGGCAGGGCCTGCACGAACATGAGGCCCGGCAGCAGGCGGTCTAGCCAGCCGCCGTTCCGCCACCCGGCGAAGATGCCGAGGAAGGTGCCGACGAAGAACGCGATCACGGTCGCGGTTCCGACGAGCGCCAGCGTCCACGGGATTGTCTGGATGAGCAGCGACGATACTGACGCCGGGTAGTTGGACACAGAGGTGCCGAAGTTGAAGTGCACGACATCATTGAGGTAGCTCACGTACTGATGCCAGAGCGAGCCGGGATTGCCGACGCCGAGCATGGCCTGCAGCGCGTGATACGTCGCCGGCGTCAGGTTGGGGAACTTGGACATGATGGCCTCGACCGCGTTGCCCGGCATTGCTCGCGGGAGGAAGAAGTTGACGGTTAGCGCCACCCAGGCCGCGACCAGGTAGAACCCCAAGCGGCGGAGGATAAACGGCATCGCCCGGCTCCTAGCTTGCTGCGGGGGTCGGATTGGGGACGAGCGCTGGGCGCGGTACGACCCGGTCGAGCGCGATCAAGGTGCGCGCTGCCGTGCCGGGCGGGCAGCCGCAACTGCGGCGCAACACCAGGTCGGTCGGCAGCAGCTCAACCTGCGGCGGCAGGCCAGGGCTGGCGATGCGATCCAGCAGCCTGGCGCAGGCTCGCTCCCCAAGCAGGCGCATGGGCTGGTGCACCGTGGTGAGCGAGGGCTCGAACAGGCTGGCCGGAAAGATGTCGTCGAAGCCGGTCACGGCCGTGTCCTCGGGGACGCGTACCCCGCCGCGCGCCAGCGCCTGAAGCACGCCGATCGCCATCTGGTCGTTCGCGCACACAATCGCGTCCGGTAGTACTGCGCTGGCGAGCACCTTCGCGCCGGCTTCCTCGCCGCTTTGCACGCTGAACTTTCCGCAATGCGAGCCGACGAGAGATACACCGGGGTGCCCTTCGATGACCTGGCTGAGCGCCAGCCGGCGCTCTTTGGCGTCCGGTGCGGTCGGCGGCCCGTCCACGTAGAACAGCCGGTGCCGGCCGTGATCAGCTACCAGATGGGTAGCGAGTGCCACCGAGCCGGCGCGGTTGTCCGCCGTGACGACATCGACTGCATGCTCGGCCGGATCGCCGGCGACGACGACGACGGGCAGCCGCTCGGCCAGGCGGGCCAGTTCTGCTGACGGCACGATGCCCTCGCCGATAAGTAGCCCATCGACCTTTCCCGACAGTGACTGCAGTCGCGGCAGGTCGACGTGGCTCTCCTCGCGCAGGTAAGTAAACAACAGCGACCAGTTGTTGTCGCGGATGCGGGCCTCGACGCCGCGCAGGATCTCGTCATAGAACAGCAGGCTCATGCTTTCGATGTCGTACTGCTGCGGCGCGAGGCGCTCCACGCAGACCAGCCCGATGACGTTCTTGCGGCGGCGGGAAAGGCTCTGCGCCGCGCCGTCCGGGACATAGCCGAGCTGGTCGATGACCTCAAGCACCCGGCTCCTTGTACTGTCGCGGACCCGGTCGAGGCCATGCACGACCCTCGATACCGTCGCGGTCGAGACGCCAGCCAGCCGCGCCACGTCGTACAGCGTGACCTGGCTACTGTCGGCTGCGTCTCGCGCCATGGGCTGCTCCAGGAGACCGGGTCAAAAGTCGCTACATCGGATGATCTAACCGCTTACATTGTCGTATCTAAGCGCTTACACTAGGACTCGCCTCAGAGGGCGTCAATAGCTCGAATTGATGTGCGCGCAACGTTCCGGTAACAGAAGGAGTGCCAGATGACCGCAGCGGGGACCAACTCCAACGGCGCCGTTTCCTTTCCGCAGGGCTTCATCTGGGGCGCAGCGACGGCTGCCTACCAGATCGAGGGCGCGGCAACGGCCGATGGACGTGGCATATCCATCTGGGACACCTTCAGCCATCAGCCCGGCAAGGTCCGCGGCGGCGACACCGGCGACGTTGCCTGCGATTCCTACCACCGCTACCCGGAGGACGTCGCGCTGATGGCGTCATTGGGCCTGACCGACTACCGGTTCTCGATCTCGTGGCCGCGCGTGCAGCCAGGCGGCCGCGGACCGGTTAACCAGAAGGGCCTCGACTACTATCGCGCGCTGCTGGACGAGCTGGGCAGCAATGGCATCAGGGCCGCGGTCACCCTGTATCACTGGGACCTGCCGCAGGAATTGCAGGACGCTGGCGGCTGGGCCGTGCGCAGCACCGCCGAGCGTTTCGCTGAGTACGCCGCGATCATGGCCCAGCACCTGGGGGACCGGGTGACCCGCTGGATCACAGTGAACGAGCCTCAGGTCGTCGCCAGTCACGGCTACCGCGACGGTGTGCATGCGCCGGGCCTGCAAGACGACGCCGCGGCCGCCGCGGCGACGCACCACCTGCTGCTCGGTCACGGGCTGGCCGTACAGGCACTGCGCAGCGTGCACCCGGCCACTCCGGTCGGCATCACGCTGGACCTTCACCCGGTCCGCGTGCCGGCCGGAGTGCAGCCTGACGCGGTCGAGCAGGCGCGGGCGATCACCGATGCCGCGCTCAACGGGCTATTCCTCGAGCCGGTGCTGCATGGCCGGTATCCGGCCCGCGCGAGCGCCTCGCTGCTGCCGCAGGCACCGGTGCTCGCTGAGGGCGACATGGAGACCATCTGGCAGCCAATCGACTTCCTTGGCGTCAACTACTACGCCCCGGTATACATCCGGGCCGGCGATCCCGACGATCTGCGCCGTCACGAGGAGCCAACCGCTAGCGGCCTCGCGGGCGTGGTTGAGTACCGCCCAGCCGAGCTAGGGCGAACGGCCATGGGCTGGATCGTGGACCCAGACGGGCTCTACGACCTGCTTGTGCGGCTATCGAAAGAAGCGCCGGGGCTGCCGCTGTACATCACCGAGAACGGATGCGCGGCCGAGGACTACGTGAACCCGCAAGGGGCCGTGGATGACCTGGAGCGGATCAGCTACCTGCACATGCACCTCGATGCGGCGGCCCGTGCGATCCGCGCTGGCGTCAACCTCGCCGGTTATTACGTCTGGTCCCTGCTCGACAACTTTGAATGGGGCTGGGGCTACCAGAAGAGGTTCGGGATCGTGTACGTCGATTACGAGACGCAGCGGCGGATCCCCAAGTCAAGTGCGCACTTCTTCGCTGGGGTAGCACGCGCCAACGCCGTCCCCGCGCTGACTGCAGATGCAGGGATGTCCGCAGGCTGGGTGTCACATGCTATGGGCATCGACCGCTGACTAGGCTGCGCCCGCGGCCCTGACGGGCCGCCCACGGCCCTGACGGGCGCAAAGTGCCGGCCGCTGTCGTGCTGAGAGCAGTGACGAACTCTGACGATGCGGCGAATGGGATTAAGGGGCCGTCGGCCATCGCCCTGATCTTGTCAACGACTCAACGTACTGACGGTTTCAGTGACTTCGGCGCCCGGGATGCCCGGTTTGAGGCACTGGAACTTACATAGTGTTGCGGCCGGGGTTAGCCCCGGTGAAGTCCGCTCCCACGGGTGGGCTCGGGCGGTCGGTGGCGGATCGGCCGGTCGGTGGCGGATCGGGCGGTCGATGGCGGCTTAGCGGCAATAGGCCAGGATCGTGTTGAGTACCAGCGTCGGTACGCGCACCGTCGGATAATGGTCAACGCCCAGCATCCTGATCAGCTCACAGTCCGGGATCCGGCTGGCAGCCTCCTCGTTACTAGCGATCAGCGCTGGATTGTCCTTGTCGCCGACCATGATCACCGCAGGAGCACCGATTTCGCCAAGCCGGTCCAGGACCGGCTCACCTTCCTGCTGCCATTGCATGTCGCTCTTCCAGCCGACCACGGCTGAGCGCATCAGGTCGGTGACGAGCCGATCGTCGCCTGCCGCAGCCCATATGCTCAGCGCCAGCCGCACGATTCCGTCGTCGTCGCCGGCCGCAGCGAGTGCCTCGAATTCCGCCTCGAGCTCGGGTTCGTCCGGGTAGGGATAGCCGCCGATGCCAGGACACAGCAAGATCAGCGACTGAATGCGGCCGGGCTCGGCAACAGCGAGCTCGAGTGCGGTGCCGCCGCCCATGCTGCATCCAGCGAAATGGGCCGTGGTGATGCCGAAGTGATCCAGCACGGTGATGAGGTCGGCGAGCAGCGCGTAATTCTGCGTCGCGGCAGGAGACCGGCCGTATCCACGCACGTCGTACCGGATGGCCCGGCACGACGTGGTCAGCTCTGGCCAGATCGGATCCCACATCCGGGAGTCACCGACGCCCTCGTGCAGCAGCACGAGTACCGGACGGGTCTCATCGGACTCGGGCCAGCCGGAGTCCTCCGCCCAGATTTTGTCATTGCCTACGGCCACCATGGTCTGCATGGCTTCGACGGTAGCGCCGCCGCCAGAGCGGATCATCCGAGTTTCGAGCACGCCAGGCGGCGAAGCGGGGGTCGGTAACCGCAGTCCGGCTGAGGCCGGCGGAGCACGCTCTGGTATTCCGGTCAGTGGGCAGAGGCGGGCGAATGCAAGTGCGGAGCGGGATCATGAACAGCATCCACGTATGTCCCGGCGTGGAGCCGCGAGCTGCCGAGCCCTTGGTCTCAGCGCTGCGCGCCGAGCCCTGGCTGTCGCAAGCGCTCGCGGCGGTCGCAGCTAGCGGCTTGCCCGATGCATGGATCGGCGCAGGCGTCCTCCGCGACGTGGTCTGGGGACAGCGGCGCGGCGGCTTTAATCCCGCCGAGGTGAACGACATCGACGTGGCTTTCTTCGACCCGGCCTGCTTGACCCGGGCCCGGGACCTGGCAGCGCAGCAAGCACTGGCCCGGCTGGCGGCGCTGCCGTGGGAGGCCACTAATCAGGCGGCCGTGCACACCTGGTATCACCACTACTTCGGCGGCTCGCGAGTGCAGCCGTTCGCCAGCGTGCACGAGGCAGTCGCCACCTGGCCGGAGACGGCGACTTGCGTCGCCGTGCGACTCCGGCCAGTCGATGGTGACCTCGAAGTGTGCGCTCCGCATGGTCTGACTGACCTGCTGGAAGGCATCTGGCGGGTCAACCCGGTCCGGGTTACGCCGGAGGTATCGATGGCCCGGCTGGCCAAGCAGCGGGTTCGCATCAGGTGGCCCGGCGTGACGATCGTGCCGCCAGGCGTGCGCCGCTGAAGCAGGAGACAAGGTGGCGACGGCGGACAGCTGGAGTTGGCGCCGGCCGCCGGCCCTGGGCTATCGGCGGTCTAGCCGGCTTGGAAAGTCGTGCCGATCTTCCGCATGGTGTGCCCGTAGCCGGCCGGCTGGTCGGTCGTCAGGGTGAGCTCGCAGAGCCTGCCCTGGCTGGTCAGGTCCGCGACCTGGATCTCGGTGAGCGTGTAGCCACCGGAAGTCTGGGCCGTCAGTTCCGAGGTGATGACCAGCTTTGTGTTGCTGACAGTGGTGTTCTTCAGTGAGACCAGGTGCGCGCCGATCCGGACGTACTCGGCTTTGATCAATGAGTCGAGCCCGGCGGCCGAGCCTGGTCCTGGGCGGAACGGCGCCACGCTGCAGAAGGCGTTCGCGTTCGTGGAGAACGCGTGCGGAGAGTTGACCGCCGACGCTATGTCAGCGACGAACAAGGCGTGCCGCTGCTTGAGATTCTGGAAATCAGCGGTAAGCGCGCTATCCGGTACGCCCTTGGGCGTTGCCTTCCGGACGGCGGCGGTGATGCTGATCTTGGACAAGTCCAGGGCGATCCAGTCCCTGGGGACGGCCAGCCAGAACCGCTGGGAGGTGCTGCCTACCCAGCGATAGCCGGATGGTGGCGGCTGGGTCGGCTGCTGACTGCTGGGCGGCGGGGCACTCGGCGGAGGCGCACTCGGCGACGGCGTCTTGCTGGCAGCTGGTGGGGTAGTGGTGCCGCCGGATGCATTGTTTGCGCCGGTCCCGGTGCAGCCGGCGAGCAGGATTAGCGACCCGGAGATAAGTCCGGCGAGCAAGGCTCGCCTGAATGGTGCGCTCGTGGTGACGTACATGTTCGACATCTCCGGTTTCCGGCGGAAAGCTCCGCTGGGACAGTTTCTACCTGCTGCCGACTGGCGCGCAAGGGACCGTAGCGGGGTTAGCGAACTTGTATTCGATCGACTGGCGAGATTGTCATACTCGATCGCTATGCTGATCGAGATGGCTCCAAACCGCCGGTCGCTGGGTCGGCTGAGTCGGCTGGACTGAACTGAGTCGGGCTGGCGGCAGAGCTGGCGGCGGAGCTGGCGAAACTACGGAGGATGCGGTCATGGGCTGGGACAACCCGCCTGTTCCGTGGCGGGAGTTCGAGCGGCGCCTGTCCTGGGGAACGCAGGCGCCGAGGCCGGTTACCCGGCTGCCCGGCGCTGCAGACCTACCCGGGACGGACCTGCCTGAGGCGGCTTCGCCCTGGCCCGGGGTACCTGGCGCGGACCTTTCCAGGGCGGCGGCCTCGCCTTGGGCCGAACTGCACTGCCATTCTTCTTACAGTTTCCTGGACGGCGCTTCGAGCCCGGCCGAGCTGGTCAATGAGGCCGCGAGACTGGGCCTTTCCGCGCTGGCCATCACCGATCACGACGGCATGTACGGGGTGCCGCAGTTTGCCCAGGCCGCGGCGCGGCTGCGGGCTACCGGGGCGGAGCTCAGCACGGTTTTCGGGGCGGAGCTCAGCCTTGGTCTTTCCCGGAAGATCAGAGGCGGGATAGCAGCGCGCGCTGGCGCGGGAGCACCTGCTGGCGGGAGAGCGCCTGCTGGCGGGGGCGCACGTGCTGGCGTGCCCGACCCGGCCGGGCGGCACCTGCTCATCCTCGCTCGTGATCCGGAAGGTTACCGGCGGCTGTGCCGGGTCATCAGCACCGCGCAGCTGGCCGGCGGGGAAAAGGGCCTGCCGCTTTATGACGAGCCTGCGCTGGCTGATGCCCATGATGGCCACTGGGTGATCCTCACCGGTTGCCGCAAGGGCGCGGTCCCGGCCGCGCTCGCCGCTGGCGGACCCGAGGCGGCGGCACGTGAGCTCAGCAAGCTTATTGCCGTGTTCGGCGCGGAGAACGTCAAAGTCGAGCTGACAGTCGGCGACCAGCCAGCCGACGACGAGCGCAACGACGCCCTGACCGCCCTGGCGACCGCAGCTGGCGTGGACGTGATCGCAAGCGGGAACGTGCACCACGCCGCGCCGCAGGACGCCCGGCTGGCCCAGGCGCTGGCGGCGATCAGGGCCCGGTTCAGCCTGGACGAGATGGACGGCTGGCTGGCCGCGGCGGGCAGTGCCTACCTGCGGTCCGGTACCGAGATGGCCGCCCGTCTTCGCCGCTACCCCGGCGTGACCGAGCGGACGATCGAGCTAGCTGCCGAGTGCGCGTTCGACTTCCACGTCATCGCGCCGCGGTTGCCGGACTTCCCCGTTCCCTCGGGCTACTCAGAAGAGACCTGGCTGCGCGAGCTAGTCGCGCGCAAGGCGCCAGCCCGCTACGGTCCGCCGGGGGACGAATGGATCCCCGGCGCCTACGCGCAGATCAGCCGCGAGCTCGCGGTCATCGGGCAGCTCGGCTTTCCCGGTTACTTCCTGATCGTGCACGACATCGTGCACTTCTGCGAAGACAAGCACATCCTGTGCCAGGGCCGCGGCTCGGCGGCCAACTCAGCCGTCTGCTATGCACTCGGCATCACCAGCGTGGACCCGGTGCGGCACGGATTGCTGTTCGAGCGGTTCCTGTCGGCCGGCCGGGACGGGCCGCCCGACATCGACCTGGATATCGAGCACCAGCGGCGCGAGGAAGCCATCCAGTACGTCTACGGCAAGTACGGCAGGGAAAACGCCGCCCAGGTCGCGAATGTGATCACTTACCGGCCGCGGATGGCGCTGCGGGACGCGGGCCGCGCGCTCGGCTACGAGCCGGAACAGCAGAACGAGTGGTCCCGGCAGGTCGGCCCTCGGCAGTACGCGCCAGGCCAGCCGGTCCCGCCGGACGCCGGCGTTCCCGACGCGGTGGTCGAGCTGGCCGGACGGATGCAGCGGTTGCCGCGGCACCTGGGTATCCACTCGGGCGGGATGGTGATCTGTGACAGGCCGGTGGGAGAGGTCTGCCCGGTGGAGTGGGCCCGGATGCCGAACCGCAGCGTGCTCCAGTGGGACAAGGATGACTGCGCCTACGCGGGCCTGGTCAAGTTCGACTTGCTCGGCCTCGGCATGCTCACCGCGCTGCGGGACTGCTTCGACTTGGTCGAGCAGGCGCATGGCGTCCGCTGGGACCTGCACTCGATCCCGCAGGAGGACTCCGGCGTCTACGAGATGCTGCAGGTGGCCGACACCGTGGGCGTGTTCCAGGTCGAGTCGCGGGCGCAGATGGCGACGCTGCCGCGGCTGCGGCCGTCGAAGTTCTATGACCTGGTCGTGGAGGTGGCGCTGATCCGGCCCGGCCCGATCCAGGGCGGTTCGGTGCACCCGTACATGCGTCGGCGGCATGGCGACGAAGAACCGGACCTGCCGCACCCGCTGATGGAGCACGCGCTCGGCAAGACGCTCGGCGTCCCGCTGTTCCAGGAGCAGATGATGCAGATCGCCATCGACTGCGCCGGCTTCAGCCCGACCGAGGCCGACCGGCTCCGCCAGGCGATGAGCTCGAAGCGCGCGCCGGAGCGGATCGAGGAACTGCGCGAGCGGCTGCTCACGGGGATGTCGGAGCGGGACATCCCGGCCAAGGTGGCCGAGGACATCTACGTCAAGATCCTGGCGTTCTCCAGCTACGGCTTCCCCGAGTCACACGCGATTAGCTTCGCCTACCTGGTCTACGCCAGCGCCTGGCTGAAGTGCTACTACCCGGCCGCATTCACCGCCGCCCTGCTGCGCGCCCAGCCGATGGGCTTCTACGCCCCGGCCAGCCTGATTAGCGACGTGCGCAGGCACGGCATCAAAGTGCGCGGCGTGGACGTGAACGCTAGCGGCGTGCTGGCGACCTTGGAGAAGCCAGAAGATGAGGGTAACGGGGTCGTCCGCCCGAGCTCATCCGTGCCCGCAGGCGGAGTACCGGCGCCAGGCCAGCCGGTGATCAGGCTGGGACTGTCCGAAGTTCGCAATCTCGGGACTCAGGTGGCCGAGCAAGTCGTGGCCGGCCAGCCGTATGGGGACCTGGAAGACTTTGCCCGCCGTACGGCGGTGCCCGCGGCTGCGCTGGAGGCGCTGGCGCTGGGTGGCGCGTTCGACTGCTTCGGCCTGAGCAGGCGTGAGGCGCTGTGGGCGGCCGGAGCCGTCGCGACGATCAGGCCTGGCCAGCTGCCCGGTACGACGCTAGGCATGACGGCGCCGCCGCTGCCGCCGATGACCGCCGCCGAGGAGACATTCGCCGACCTGTGGGCGACGGGTACGTACGGCACTCACCCGATCGAGCACATCAGGGCGATGCTCGGCGAGCGGGGCGTGCTGCCCGCAGCCAGCCTGACGTCGGCAAGGAACGGCCAGAACGTGATGGTCGGCGGGCTGGTCACGCACCGGCAGCAGCCGGGAACCGCGCGCGGGGTGGTGTTCCTCAGCCTGGAAGATGAGAGCGGGATGGCGAACATCATCTGCCCGCCGAATGTGTGGCAGCGGTTCCGCAAGATCGGCGTGGACGCGAACGCGCTGCTCGTGCACGGCCGGGTGGAGCGGCTGGACGGCGCCGTCAGCCTCCTGGCCACCCGGCTGGAACGGCTGCGCGTAGTCGCCGCCGCCCGAAGCCGTGACTTCCGCTAGGAATAGCGTGGCACGGACGAGCTGGCGGACGATTCCGAGCGCTCTAGGAGCAGGCACGTGTTTGAGCATCCGGTTGATGTCAGGTGGCGGGACACAGACGCCCTTGGCCACGTCAACCATGCCGTGTTCCTGACCTACCTCGAAGAGGGCCGGGATGCCTTCTACGCCCAAGTCCTCGGCAGCGACCCGGTATACGTTGTCGTCCGGCTCGAAGTGGACCTGCGCGCCGAGGTCCGCCACGAGGACCGGCGCTTGACAGTGCGGATAGCCGTGGAGCGGCTTGGCACGACCAGCCTGACAACGCGCGAGACGATCATCACCGCGGCAACGGAGGTGGCGGCCGAGGCGCACGTCGTCACCGTGCGCTGGGATCCGGTAAACCGCAAGCCGATCCCGTTCAGCGAAGCCGAGCGCGCGCGATTGGCGGCAGCCCTGACGGGCTGATCGCGTCCCCGCGTGAATGCGCCTGTTACCCGAATTGGCTCACGTTAATTCGGACCGCCCTCCGGTAGCGCTTGCGTTGTAGCGATCTGGGCGGCCTCAGGCAGGCTTACGGGCAAGCTCGTACACGAAACTCACGGTCTGGCCGAAGGCGTCGCCGTTGGCGTACGGGCCGAGCCTGGCCGCGAGGTCGGCATCGAATGCGGCGGCCTGGTCGCCGAGCACTGCGGCCGGAAGGAACGATGTCGACCGGACGTACCCGGCGAGCTCCGGCAGGCTCCAGCGATGCTCGACGGCGAACTCATGGCGTCCGGCCACCTCAAATCCGGCGTCCGCCAGCAGCTGTAGATCCGGCCGGCGCTTCTGCGGCAGGTCCCAGCCCGCAGGCACGCGGCCCTCTGCACCGAGCGCCGCCTTCCACTTGTCCAATGTGGCTGCCAGCGCTCGCTGCCAGTCTTCCTCACCTGTCCATGGGACATCGGACCAGCACAGCGCCAGGCAACCGCCGGGCTTGAGCCATCGAAGGATCCGGGCAGCGACCAGATCGCGATCGAGCCGATGGAACGCACTACCGATCACGACCAGCTCGAAGTAATCCGGCTCAGCGTCAAGGGACTCGGCACTCGCCACGATCGGCCGTACATCCCCCGCCCCTCCGGCGGCAGCCTTGGCCCGTACGACCTCCACCATGTCCGGCTCCTGGTCCACCGCCCACACTTCACAGAACCAGCGGCGCAGCGCGAAGGCAAGCTGGCCAGTCCCGCACGCCAGATCCAGCAGGGTGCCGGGTTCCGACAGTTCGGCACGTTCGACCAGATCTTCGATCATCCCTTGCGGGTACGGCAGTCGGTACCTGTCGTAATACCCGGCGGTGCCCCGGTACAGATCCGCCGCGAACCGCAACTCGTCAACCACCCAGACTCAGCCCCTCTTGGCGACACCGTCGCGGATAGACATGAGTGAATGCGACTGTTAGCCGGCGTTCCAGAAATCGCGGTGCTCGACGACGAGCCCGTCCTGGTCAAACCGGAGCATCGCGACCCCGGCCAGATCCTCGGTGCCGCCATCTACGAGCGTGGTCTGCGCGGTCCAATGCACAGCTGCCTGATCGCCGTCTACGATCGGCGTGCTGAACTGGCATGCCGCGGATGCCTCCTCGTCGAACACACGATCCAGGTAGCCGGGCTCAGGGTCGCGGAACGGGTGCTGCTGCCAGCGGGCGCCCTGCGCGTAAAGCGCACTGATGGCGGCAGCGTCATGCTCCTGCCAGCCGCGCTGCCAGGTGTCAGCCCACCGTTGCGCCGCCGCTCGGGTATCCATGCGCCAAGTTTACGAGGCCGCCGGGGTGGTTTACGAGGCCGCCGGGGTGATGGTCAGGTCATAGAACGAGACCTCAAAGCCGTTGCCTTCCGGGGCCGCGCACATCGCGCCGGCGAACACGGGCTCCTCCGGCGGCATGTACACCAGCGCTGCCAGATCCACTGGACCGTCGTCGATGCGGTACCTCACCTCAACAGCGTCGCCGCGGCGCGTCAGCTGCAAGCTCAGCTCGCTCGCGTCGTCAGGAAGTTCGGCGACAGCCCAGCTTGACTGTTCGCGCGTGATCACGGTGCTCAGCCGGATCCTGTTGTCGACGTACTCGATGCCGGTCTTGAGCCAGCAGCGGTCGTCAACCCTGACCATCGCGCCAGCCTGATCGTACTGCTCGGCATAGAAGCCCTGAATCCCCATGGACAGGTCAAAGTCACCTGCAATCTGCTGACCGTAGACATGGCCGGTGTCGCGGATGTAGCCGTAGTGCGTAGTACGCCAGAAGTCCGTGCCTGGATCCGCGGTGACGGTTAGCGTCCCATCTGACAGCGTCCACCGGGCGGGCTCGTTCAGCCACCGCATGACTACCTCCCGACTCGACCTACCCGTGGGCGTCAAAAGGCAGCCGACAACCCGCTTCGAGGCATTATCCAAGCACGGGCGAGCGCTAGGTCGCGGGCGCAGGTCAGGTCAGGTCTGGTCCGCGGCTGACGGCCCGGCACTTCCCGGATAGACAAGCGGCAGCCCGAATGCTGGGAACAGTGAGTCGTCATTGAAGGACACAATCCGGCTGACGCGCCGGTCCCGAATCGCGAGGACCATGATGGCGTGCGCCAGGTATGGTCCGTCATCGCGTCGCCAATAGGCGGCGAACGCCGGCTGGAAGTTGGCCCCGACCGGCACGAGCCGGAAATCTCCGGCACGCACGAGCACCCTGCTGGCCAGGAACCGGACGACCATTTCCCGGCCCTCGTACCAGACCGGCTGCGGCGGCATCTCCAGCGTTGCCTCCTCGCGCAGTAGCTCAGTCAGCGAGCCGACGTCGGCTGTCTCGAACGCGGCCGCGTACTGGTCGAGCAGTCCGCGGAGATCAGGGTCGTCCGGCTCGCGGATGTCATCCTCGTCAGGGGCGAGCTGCGCTATTTGCGCCCTGGCCCGCTGCAGCACGCTGTTCGCGGCGGCTGTGGAGATGCCGAGCAGGTCTGCCACCTCGCCAGAGTGCCAGCCCAGCACGTCTCGCAAGATCAGGACGGCACGCTGGCGCGGCGGCAAGTGCTGTAGCGCGGCGATCAGTGCCAGCCTCATGCTGGCCCGCGATGCCACGACGGCGGCAGGGTCATCCGCGTTACCGAGCACCGCAGAGTCCGGCAGCGGCTGCAGCCATGGCACCTCGGCCCGAGCCACCGGCACTGCCCCGTCCGGATCGTCCCCGGGCCCGCCGAGCCCGGATGGAAGCGGCCGGCGGTCGCGCGTCTCAAGCACGCGCAGGCAGTTGTTCGTCGCAATCCGGTGCAGCCAGGTGCGCAGCGACGCGCGGCCCTCGAAGTCGCCATAAGAGCGCCAGGCACGGATTAGCGTCTCCTGCACCTGGTCCTCGGCGTCCTGGATCGAGCCGAGCATCCGGTAACAATGCGCTAGCAGCTCACGGCGGTACGGATCAGCGCGACGCACGAATTCGTCGCTGACGGACGGCCCGGTGGCCAGCTCCGACATCAGCACCTCCCGCCGTGCCTCGGACCAGTGTTTGGCCCACACATATAGACCCGCGCGACGGACGCAATTCATCGGGTCGCCGGCCGATGAGTTTGGCCGGCTACGCGGATCTGCACTAAGTGAGCGCAGCCGGTGTTCGATGCCGTCAGCGTTCGGCACCGTCAGCGTTCAGTAACAGTCCAGCACGAAGAGGAGATCGGCATGTCACCGCAGCACCTTGATGGCTCAACCGCCCTGGTAACCGGGGCCAGCCGCGGCTTCGGCCGCGCTATCGCCACGGCCCTGTCGAAGGCAGGCGTCAGCGTCGTTGGCGTCGCCCGCAGCGCTCCTGGCCTGCAGGAACTCGCCGCCGAGACAGGTGGCTCGGTCACGGCCGAGATTGCCGACGCGGCCGACCCGGTAGTGGCCGGTCAGCTGCTCGACCGGTACCATCCGCGGCTGCTCGTGCTCAACGCAGGCGCGGCCCCGCTTTCGCGACCGCTGTACCAGCACACCTGGCAGACCTTCAGCAGGAACTGGGAGGTCGACGTCCAGCACGCATTCAACTGGACGCGTGAGGCGCTGCTGCGGCCCCTCGAGCCGGGCAGCACGGTGGTCGTGATGTCGAGCGGCGCGGCAGTCGCTGGCTCGCCGCTGAGCGGCGGTTACGCCGGAGCGAAGGCCACGATCAGGTTCATCGCCGCATATGCGGCGAGTGAGTCTTCCCGGAGCAATCTGGGCATCAGATTTGTCGCGGTCCTGCCGCAACTCACGCCGGCCACTGAGCTCGGGAAAGCCGCAGTCGCCGCCTACGCGGCCAGGGAAGGCATGTCGGTGGCCGACTTCGAGGCAACACGCGGACCCGCCCTGACAGCCGACCAGGTCGGCCAGGCGGTCATTGACCTCACTACGGACGCCTCGCTCGACAGTGAGGCTTACCTGCTGACTGCAGGCGGCCTGAAATCGTTGTCGTGATCGCGCCTGCCCGAATCCACTGCCCTGATCATGCCGGACCAGGCTCGAGGAACTCGAGCCTGTTGCCGTGCATTCTGGTCAGGCTCGCCAGACATGTGCGCCGCACCATGTGCGAGCGCGGAGAGAACCATCGCATGAGTCGAGCATACGGAATAACTGCGAAATTCGACCTATAACGGATTCACTGCGATAGCTCCGAAGGGTTATGGCCGCGCCGCCAGTGACGCGGCCCTAGTCCTTCTGAGCCTTAGCCTTCGCTTGTAAACCGGCGTGGCCAGGAAGGGCATTTGCAAAAGGCGCGTTTGAACTGCGTGGTTGGAGCTTGTCGCGGGTTCCTGCCCGTTGCCGGCCCAAGGCACTTGCTCGTGCAGGGTTCAGTGCGCAGGTTGTGGACATCGGCGAGTGAAGCGGCCAGGCTTGGGATGGCAGCCAGGAAGGCCGGGTCTGGCAATCGGAACGGGCAGGCGGAGTTGGCAGGTGGGCGAGGAAGCCATGACTGTGTACGTGCATAAGCTGGGGGGTCAGAGCCGGACTTTCGCGTACGATCCGTGGTTCGTCCTCTCGGCCGACACTGACGATGAGCTGCATGCCTTCGCTGCCGCCCTCGGTCTCACGCGCGTTATGTTCAGGCCCGGCACGCAGGCTCTCCCGCGCCAGGACCCTGTGGCCGCGCACTACGACGTGACCCGCGGCGAGCGTGACCGGGCCGTCGCCCTCGGAGCGCGGGTGATCACGCCGGAAGAAGCTGACAGCATGGAACGACAGCGCGCAGCCGGGCTGGGATACAGCTAGCGAACAAGCACGACTATGACCTGTCGGCGTCGAGCGGCTCGAGGAACTCCAGCCGGTTCCCGTGCGGGTCGGCGGTGTAGAAGCGCCGCATGCCCGGGAAATCGTCGTCAAAGCGGGCCGGGTACCCGGCCGTCGTGAGCAGCCCGGCCCACTCGTCGATGTCTGTCACCAGCAGGGCGGGATGCGCCTTGCGGGCCGGGCGGAAGTCAGCCTCGACGCCGAGGTGCAGTTCGACGCCGTGGCCGCGAAACCAGCAGCCGCCCCGGCTGGCGAGCGCCGGCGGCTTGGCAATCTCGGTCAGCCCGAGGACGCCAGCGTAGAAGGCACGCGACGCGTCCTCCGTCCCGGCCGGACAGGCCAGCTGCACGTGATGAATCATCAGGCATCCTCCCACGAGTCATCTTGACATCAAGATATATCAGACGCCCGCGGTCGGTAGCGGAGCGCAGGCCTGGGTAAACCACCAGCCTGGCTGCAGGTCAGACCGGACAGCCCCGCCCTGCGCGTCGTAGCGGCTAGCCTGAGTGGTCCTTCCTGTACTGCCGGCCGAAGCCCACCATTCCGGCGCCCGTCGGGTAGCCGGACCGCGACAGCAGCCGGGCCTCGGCGGTGCGCTCGTCACCGTCCAGAGGCTGTGGCGACACCGACTGAACACTGCTAGCGCTGCAGATCGCCGACGCGTCGTTGGCTGGACCGGGTACCTGGTCGCTGGTCGGGATGACGCCCGCCGGGACTGGCCGGCGCCGCTCGTGGTGCAGGACCTCGCCGAGATTACGGGCATTGGCGTCCCGGGCACTGAGAGACGGCAGCCCGAAGGTCGACTCGATCAGCGCCAGTGTTGAGGTGTGCTCGAACGGGCCATGGTGGACGACCCGGGGGCGGGCAAGGTTGGACACGACGATCGCCGGGACGCGGAAGCCAAGCTGGGTGTAGTCAGGCACGAGCTGGCCGTCAGTCGGCGTCGTACCGTCGCCAGTGTGATCGACGTCGGCCGGGTTCGTGTCGTCGATCACGTGCGGCGGCCGTACGTGATCGAAGAACCCGCCCCATTCGTCGAAGGTGACGACGAGCACCGTGTTGTCCAGGTATCCGGCGTTGGCAAGCGCGTGATAGGTATCGGCGATGAAGCGTTCCCCGAGCCGGATGTCGGCCAGCGGGTGGTCATCAGCAGCCGTTCCGTTGCCCTCAGTATCGAACGCCGGGTCCACGAAGCTGACATTCGGCAGCAGGCCCTGCGCGACAGTGTCGAGGAATGGCAGCGTGGTAACCGGAATCCCGAGCGCGTCGGTGTCGCTGGCCGCGAACGTGTGCCAGAACGGGAAGTACTTCAGTCCCCACAACGCTATGAACGGAAGATCGCGGAAGAAATAGCCGCCGGTCGGGATGCCTTTGGTGTTGGGGATCGGCGAGAGCTGATCCCAGATGCTAGGCAGCTTTGAGATCGTTTCGTTGTTGTGATCCCGGTCGGTACGTGCTGCGTGCTGGTAGAAACGGTTGGGAAAGGTCTCGCCGGCGATACGAGCAGAAGTACCGGTCCAGGACCGTGTAGTTCTCGGCCAAGGCGCCGATGACCGGGAGGTCAGGAACGTCCTTGCGGCGGTGGTGGCGGTCCGCGATCGTCGCGGTCGTGACGCCGGTCGCCGTCGTCGTCCTCGAAGTTCGTGTAGTAGCCGATGGGGAAGGTGTTAGCGGCCGCGAGCTGCACGCCTGGGTTATTAGCCGGAGCCGTCGGGCGCTGCAGAAAACCGTCCATCTTCCCGTAGTTGTGCTGGATCAGGAAGCCTTCCCAGCTGTGGTCCGGGTCGCTGTAGCCGCAGCCCTGGAAGTCTGGTGCAAGCGGATAGTTCCGGTAGACGTTGCCGTCCGTCGCGCGATAGGTCATGTCGTGGCGGCCGTCAGCGTCGGGCAGCCAGCTGAGGAAGTGGTCGAACGAGCGGTTCTCCATCATGAGCACGACGACGTGCTCGACGCCGTTCGAGCCGGACGGGGACAGCGCCGGAGCGGCGTTTGCCACCGCCCGGGATAGGAGCTCCGAGCCAGTAACTGCCATTCCGGTAGAGGCGGCCATGAGCTGCATAAAGGTTCGGCGTGTCAGCATGGGAGCCATTATGGCGGTCTGCATGAACGGGGGATACCCCTACGCATTTCCTGGTGTTGACGCCGGCATGACTCGCGAGTGACATATCGGCGCGCGGGACCGGCGTGCTGGCCGCCGACTGCGGATGTGGTCGGATGGGCATATGAAAGTCAGGATTGGCATCAGCCTCGGTCCAGCCGCCACGCCTGCGGGCCTGGCCGCTGCGGTCGGCTTGCTTGAGTCCGCGCGCATCGACTCGCTGTGGCTCAGCGAGGTCGTCTACGGCGACTTGGTAGAGCCCTTCATCGGCATGACGTACGCGCTCACCAGGACCAGCCACCTGAAGGTCGGTACGGGCGTAGCGGTGCTGCCAGGCCGGCACCCGGTCCTCGTCGCCAAGCAGCTGACGTCACTGGCAGGTCTTGCGCCCGGCCGCGTGCTGCCGGTTTTCGGCTTGAAGCCAGCCAGGCCGCCCGAGAACGCGGCCTTCGCAGTTCCCGGCAACCGCGGCGAGGTGTTCGATGAGTCGCTGCGGCTGTTGCGCATGCTCGTTACCCAGGAACGGGTTTCCTTCGATGGCCGGTACTTCAGCGTCGAAGACGCCAGCGCCGGACCGCTGCCGGCTAAGCCCCTGGACATCTGGCTCGGCGGGAGTGCACCGGGGGCCTTGCGGCGCGTCGGCGAGCTCGGCGATGGCTGGCTGGCCAGCTTCCTGACGCCGCAGGAGGCCGGCCGCGGGCGGGCGCAGATCCAGGCCGCGGCTGCGGCAGCCGGGCGCGAGGTCGAAGCGGATCACTTCGGCATCAGCCTGGTTGTCGGCAAGCTGACCGCGGAGACGATTCGGGCGATCGAGCGCCGTCGGCCGGGCGTTGACCCGAGCACGCTTGCGCCCGCGGACTGGGCGGCCGCGCGTCGCTTCATCGAGGACTACGTAGCCGCTGGCCTTAGCAAGTTCGTGATACGGCCGGCCGCACCGCTGGATACCGACGGCATGGCGCGATTTATCGATGAGTTCGTGACCGAGCTCATGCCGCTGCAGACCTAGCTTCTGCGTCTTTCCCATGCTTGGCCTGCATGGGCGCTAGGAACTCAGTCCTTACCGCCAGTCAGGGCCAGGGTCGCGCCGATGCCGATCATGGCTAGGCCGCTGGCGCCGCCGACAAGCTCCAGCCGGCCCGGTGAGCGCGCGAACCAGGCGCGAACTGTTCCCGCGAGTACCGCCCAGATGCTGTCGGAAATCAGCGCGATGCCCATGAATATCGCACCAAGCAACAGCAGCTGCAGCGGCACGTGCCCGGCCGACCGGTCGGCGAACTGCGGCAGCACGGCCGCGAAGAACACGATCGCCTTGGGGTTGGTCACCCCGACCACGAAGCCATCGCGCAGCATCCGGCGAGTGCTGGTGGCCGGGACCGTTCCGGCCAGCATGGTCGCGAGCGACCGGCGGTGCCTGATCGCCTGCACGCCGAGAAAGATGATGTAGGCAGCGCCCACCAGCTTGATGACGGTGAACACCGCAACCGACTCCTGGACCAGCGCGCCGACGCCCAGCGCTACAGCGATGACCTGGGCGTAGACACCCAGCTGACCGCCAAGCACGGCCGTGACGCCGGCCAGCCTGCCCAGCTGCAGCGACCGGCTGATCACGAACAGTACGTTCGGCCCGGGCACGAGCACGAGTACGTACGACAGCAGCGCGAATTCAACCAGGTGCCTGGTCGGTAGCATGCACGCCAGCCTAGACAGGCCGCAGCCTGAGCCGCGCTCGATTTTTTCGGTAACGGGTTCCCGCGCGCCGCTCGGTCGCAGTCAGCCGGTCCTGCTGGCCCGATCGGCCCGCCAGCAACGGGACCGACTCGGGAAGTCAATCTCGACAGCGCCGGGGTAACGCTCCGCAAGTGCCGCCGCCGCTTTGGCTCGCCCGGCTGTCCTGGCCGCTTCGCTCGCGGTAATGACGCGGCTATTTGTAGCCAGCAATTCGATCACGTCGGGCACCGGCAGCGAACGGGTAAACCGGAACATGGCCGTCTCGATATTGACGAACGGCGCTCCGGCCGGCAGCCGTACTACCCGGTCACCGTCGTGGTCGCGGTCGCCGTCCGCCTTCGCATGCGGCTCATCCGGCGGCTGGCCAGGCTCGCTGAACCACTCCTCTGGCCGGAGCCATTCGACCGTTCGATCGCGGCCGGTCCAGATGACGCCGAGCCGTCCGCCGTCGCGCAGCACCCGCGCGATCTCCGGTACCGCCAGGTCCGGATCCAGCCAGTGCCATGCAGAGGAAACGAGGACCACATCCGCGCTCGCGTCGGGCAGCGGGATGTCCTCGCCGCGGCCGGCCAGCACCTCAACGCCGGGCGACCGGGCCGCTAGCACTGCGCGCATCCGCTCGTCCGGCTCGACGGCTACGACGTGTCCGGCCGTGCCCGCGACTGCCCTGCTCAGCTTGCCGGTGCCGGCGCCCAGGTCCACTACTACGTCGCGGCGCTCGGGCAGCAGCCAGTCGATGGCCTCCGGCGGCGCGGTCGGGCGCAGCCGGTCATAGTCATCAGCGATCGCGCCAAACGACATGGATCGCTCTGCCCGGCTTGCCACGGCTACACGCTAGCTGCCGCCCGCAGCGACTGCAGCAGCCGGTCGAGCATTTCCGTCTGCCGGCCGGGGCTGACCCTGCCGGGGTAAAGGACGCGCTCCGCGCTCAGCCCGTCGATGAGCACGACCAGCTCGTGCGTCGCCAGGTTCAGGTCGCAATCGGACCGGAGCTGGCCAAGATCGGCGGCCTGCTGCAGCAGCCTGTGCAGCCGCGACCAGAGCCGGTCGAACTCGGAGTGCTGCAACTCGCTGAGCGCCGCGTTGCCGAGCGCACGTCCCCAGAAACTGATCTCTATCTGGGCTTCCAGGTCACGTCGCCCGTCCAGCGGCAGAGCCTCGAGCATGACGGCGCGCAGTGCGTCCAGGCCGGACAGGCCATCCGCAGCTGCAGCCATCCGCGCGCCCACCCGCCGGTGCGAGAGCAGCAGCGCGGAGCCGAGGATGTCTTCCTTGTCGTGGAAGTAGTGGCCAAGTATGCCGCGTGAGCAGCTGGCCTCCTTGGCTATCGCCCGGATCGTGGCTCCGGCGATGCCGTCGCGCGCAATCACGCGCCAGGTCGCGGACAGTATTTCGTCCCGCCGCTCATCCCAGTCGACAATCTTTGGCAATCCAGCTCCTATCCGGCCGTGCGAGTCGGTCAGCGCCCCGCCGAAGCCAGCTGGGTCCGCATCTATTTTTTTGTCGGACGTCCGTCTAACATCCCGTTGTAATGCATGCCGACCTGAACCTGCAAATTGCCCGTGAGCAGCTAGTTAGCTACTGCGGGCGGCTGGCTGCTGACGGGCTGGCCGTCGGCGCGGCTGGCAACATGAGCGTGCGCGTCGGCGATGAGGTGGCCATCACGCCGTCCGGCGTTCCGTATACCGAGCTGGCGCCTGACGACATCTGCGTGGTCACCGTGGCCGGCGACGAAGTCACCGTGCCAGAGACCCCGTCCTCCGAGCTCCCGATGCACTTGGCGATCTACGCGGCCACCGAGGCAGGGGCCGTCGTCCACACGCACTCCGCCGAGGTGATCGCCCTGTCAGCCGGGCGGGACGAGCTGCCCGCCATCCACTACGCCATCGGTGGGCTTGGCGGTCCGGTGCGGGTCGCGGCATACACCAGGTTCGGCTCCGAGGGTCTCGCCGCGGCCGCGGTGAAGGCGCTGGACGAGCGCCGGGCCGCGATCTTGCAGAACCACGGCGCGGTCTGTTACGGGCGGACGCTGCCCGAGGCTTACGACCGCGCGGTTCTGCTGGAATGGCTGGCCAGGGTGTACCGGCTGGCCAGGAGTTACGGCGAGCCGCGCATCCTGTCGGCGGCTGAGCTGGACGAAGTCGCCGCTGAGGCAAGGCGCCGGCGCTACGGTCAGCGGCGCAGCCGGTGAAGCGCGTCGCCGTCGTCGGCGTGCACATCCTGGACGTACTCGGGCGCCCGGTGGAAACGATTCCGCCAGGTCAGGGCAGCGCGAGACTGGCGGAGATCCGGGCCACCGCGGCCGGCACAGCCGCTGGCACGGCGGTGGATTTGGCCCGGCTCGGCGCGCAGGTCCGGTCGTTCGGCGCCATCGGTACCGACCTGCTCGGCGACGTCCTGATCCTGGCCATGTCCGCCGCGGGCGTCGACACCGATGGCCTGGTCAGAACCAGGCGGGCGCAAACCTCCGCGACCATCTTGCCGATCCGCGCGAACGGCGAGCGGCCGGCCTTGCACGTGCCCGGCGCCAGCCGGGAACTGCGCCTTGCCGACATCGACCTGGAGGCCGTGCGCGGCTGCGATGCCCTCCTGCTGGGGGGCCCGGACGCGCTCGCCGGACTGTCTGCTGATGATCTGGCCGCCGTGGTCGCGGCGGCGGCGAGCTCTGGCGCGCTGACCGTGGTGGACGTGCTGCATCCCGGCAGCGCCCGCGACTTCGCCCGGATTAGCGCGGCGCTGGCGCTGGCGGACTGGTTCTGCCCCAATGCTGATCAGCTGCTCGCGCTGACCGGCCGGGCAGAACTGGACCAGGCGATCAGCGACGTGCTGGCGCGCGGCACTGGCGGTGTCGCGGTCACCCTGGGCGGCGACGGCTGCCTGCTGGCAACTGCCCGGATGCGCTATCACGTTCCGGCCCTGAAGGTCGACGTTGTCGATACGACCGGCTGCGGCGACGGGTTCAACGCCGGATTCCTGACTGGGTTGCTGCTCGGCTGCGAGCCAGCCGACGCGGCGTGCCTCGGCGTGGCCTGCGGCGCCCTGGTGGCCACCGGCCTCGGCTCCGACGCCGGGATCGAGACGCTCGGTCAGGTGCTCGATTTCCTGCAGGGCGCGCTGCCGGAGGCGGCGGCGCGGATCAGCCAGCTAGCGAAGGAACAGGTGCATGACTGAACAGCTTGTCCGCTCGGCACCCCGGGACGACCGGCCGCGCGGCGAAGACGCGGCGCTGCGGCGACGCGCCCGCGCGGTGATCCCCGGCGGAATGTATGGGCACCAGTCAGCCGGGCCGCTGCCGCCGGAGTACCCGCAGTTCATGCGATCCGGCCGCGGAGCGCGGATCTGGGATGTGGACGGGACCGAATACCTGGACCTGATGTGCAGCTACGGCCCGGTCGTGCTCGGCCACCAGCATCCCGCGGTCGAGCTGGCGGCCAGGCAGCAGGCTGAGCTCGCCGACTGCCAGAACGGGCCCGCTGCGGTCATGGTGGAGCTGGCCGAGTTGCTGGTAGACACTGTCGAGCACGCTGACTGGGCCTTGTTCGCCAAGAACGGCACGGACGCGACCACGACTTGCGTGACCATCGCAAGGGCGCAGACCGGCCGCGACCGGATCCTGGTTGCCACCGGCGCCTACCATGGCGCGGCACCCTGGTGCACGCCCCGCCCGGCAGGCGTGACCGCGGCCGACCGGGTCAACATCGGCCACTACACCTTCAACGACCTGCGCTCAGTGCTGGCCGCGGCGGAATCCGGGCCTGAGCTCGCCGCGATCGTGGTCAGCCCGTTCAAGCACGACGCAGGCTTCGATCAGGAACTGGTCGACCCGGCATTCGCCCGCGGGCTTCGCGAACTGTGCGACCGGACCGGTGCCGCTCTGATCCTGGACGACGTCCGGTGCGGATTCCGGCTGCACCTCGGATCCAGCTGGGAACCGATCGGCGTGCGGCCGGACCTATCGGCCTGGAGCAAGGCCATCGCCAATGGCCATCCGCTCGCGGCCGTGCTCGGGTCGGACCGGTTCCGCGATGGCGCCAGCAGCGTCTTCGTGACCGGATCCTTCTGGTTCTCGGCGGCGGCCATGGCGGCAGGTGTGGCTACCATCGGCGCGCTCCGGTCAGAGGGGGCGATCGAGGCGATGGACCGGATCGGCGTCGCGCTCCGCGCCGGGATCATCGACCAGGCCGCGGGTCATGGCCTGCAGATCAACTACACCGGACCACCGGCGATGCCGTACCTGACGTTCGCCGGCGACCACGGTCACCGGCTGGCCAGCGAGTTCGCCGCCGCGGCGATGCGAGGCGGGGTCTACCTGCACCCGCGGCACAACTGGTTCATCTCGGCGGCGATGACGGATGCGGACGTGACCCGCACTCTCACCATCACCGATCAGGCTTTCGCGGCCGTCGCGGCCGTGGCACACGACAACGTCGCACCCTAGGAGGGGTCAGCATGAGCACCGACGATAGCTACGGCGCAGTTCAGACCAGCCCGGCCGCCCCTGGCAGTGAAGAGGCGATCCTGGCCAAGGCCGGTTACAAGCCCGAGTTGCGCAGGTCGCTGCGCTTCTTTTCGATGTTCGCCATCGCCTTCTCGATCATCTCGATCACTACCGGCATCTTCCTCAACTACGGCTTCGGCCTGCAGTACTGGGGCCCGGCGTCGATCTGGACCTGGCCGATCGTCGGCGTGGGCAACCTGATGGTCGCGCTGGTCGTCGCCGAGCTCGGCACCCGGATCCCGCTGGCCGGCTGATGCGTATCAGTGGAGTTCCCGGCTGGTGAACTCCACCTACGGCTGGTTCGTCGGCTTCGCCGGCCTGCTCTACATGACGGTGGGCGGCGCGGCGATCATGTACACCGTGGCGGCGCCGCTGTTGCTCAGCGAGTTCAACTACACAACGCCGAATCCCCGGCTGGTGCTGGCGGTGGCGATCATCATGATGCTGTTGCCGGTGGTCTTCAACATCATCAGCATCCAGGTCGCCGCCCGGGTGAACAACATAGCGGTGTTCACCGAGATCATCGGCACCGTCGTGTTCGGTGTGCTGCTGTTCGTGCTCTGGGGGCTCAAGACCAAGCCGACGCCGTACGGGGCCAGCATCCTGACCAGCACCCAGTCGCTGTATCACGATCCGACGATCTACGCGTTC
Source organism: uncultured Actinomycetota bacterium (assembly GCA_963787665.1). Classification (GTDB taxonomy): domain Bacteria; phylum Actinomycetota; class Actinomycetes; order Streptosporangiales; family Streptosporangiaceae; genus JAJYUU01. Next base: position 608,198 of record CAWBDZ010000007.1, on the reverse strand, counting down.
GGGCTGGCCGGGCTGATGGGGGCGTTCACGCTGGTCGGGTTCGAGCTAGCCGCAGACATGTCCGAGGACGCGGTGAACCCTCGGCGCAGCGTGCCGCGCGGGGTTATCTGGGCGGTCGGTGCATCGGCCGTCCTGGGCATGATCGCGCTGATCGGCTTCACCGTCGCCATCCCGAGCATCAAGGCGGTGGAGGCGCCGGGCGCCCTGCCGCTGCTGATCACTGCTGGCTACTGGCTGCCATCCTGGCTGGTCAAGGTGTTCGTCGCGTTCGTGATCTTCTCGATGTTCGCGATCCTGGTGGTGGGTGCCGGGGCGCAGGCGCGGCTTGGCTACTCGATGGCACGCGACAACATGCTGCCGTTCTCTGGGTTCTTGCGCCGGGTCAACCCGCGGTCCCAGACGCCTATCGTCGCGCTGCTGGTGTTTGCCGTGATCGACATCGGCGCGCTGTTCTACGGCTATCTGCAGACCAGCGCGTTCCTCACCCTGGTGGGCGCTACGGCGATCATCCCGTACATCATCTACTTCCTGATCACCGCGGGCTACGCCTACAAGCGGCGCACACTGGACTCCATACCCGGCGTGTTCTCGCTGGGCCGCTGGGCCTGGCCGGTGATCATCTTCGTGCTGATCTACACCGCGCTGATCATGTTCGTGTTGTCGGCGCCGAGCCCGTTCCATTCCTCCGACAAGGTGCTCCTCTACGGCGCGGGGATCGCGCTGCTCTGGTACGTCGCGGCGCTGGTCTGGCGGCTGCGCCGCGGCACCGCCGGAGTTAAGCCTATCGAGGAGCTCGTGGACTAGCCCGGGGTCCCGAACCGGCTTATGGGTGTGAAGTTGCTATCGCCATGGCAGTAGCAACTTCACACCCATAAAGTTCAACTCGTCCGGACGTGCGGAAAGAGCTGCCCGGGCGGGCTGGCCTTTGGCCCGGCGGCGTGCCCTTGGCCCGGCGGCGTGCCCTTTGATCCGGCGGCGGCGTGCCCCGGCAGCCCGCATCACAGGTTGGCCCCGTTCCCCTCTTGAAGTTGGCAGGGTTTGTTTAGTAGGTTTCCTAACGAAATCCGCTGGCTTCTGGAGGTCAGGTCATGAAGGTCGCAGTTGGCTACGCTGCCGTAGCCGCGATGTGCGTGTCCGCCCTCGTCCCCGCGGCCGCTGCGGCCGCGAGCCCTGCCGCCGCTAAGGCCGCGCCGATCGAGGTGCGGGTCAACCAGGTCGGCTACCCGATTCACGGCAGCAAGGTGGCGTTCGCGATGCTGCCAGCCAGGACCAGGAACCTGAGATTCACTGTCACCTGCAACAGCTGCGGTGGCGTTGAATTCGGCTTCGGGGCCCGGGACGTCGGCAGCTGGAGCGCCCGCTATAAGGCCGTCTACAAGCTGAACTTCTCGCGCCTGACGGCACCCGGCCGCTACCGCATCAAGGTGACTGCAGGCAGGTCGGTGGGCTGGTCGCCGTGGTTCCGGATCGGCGCGCCCGGTGGCGAGTACCACCGGCTCGTGCTGAACGCGGTGCGGTACTTCACCTCCGAACGCGACGGCGGCGACGTGGTGCACTCCGTGCTGAACCGCGAGCCCGCTAACCTGACCGACCGGCGCGCGTATGTCTACGGGTCGCCGCGCTACGACAGCAACGACAACCTGCTCGGCAAGTTCCGCAAGATCGCCGGCCCGGTCAACGTGGCCGGCGGCTGGTTCGATGCCGGCGGCGGGTACGAGAAGTTCGCCTATACCGGCAGCTACGCCGACGGGCTGCTGCTGACCGCGGCGCGGGACTTTCCCGGCCGGTACGCGACGCTGGGGCCGGAGGCTCAGTTCGGGCTGAACTGGCTGAAGAAACTATGGCGCCCGCGCCGCAAGGTGCTCTACGTCCAGGTCGGGATCGGCAACGGCAACGCTAGCAACACCATCCAGGGTGACTACAACTTCTGGTTCCTGCCGCAGGCAGAGGACCAGATGAGCGTGCGGCCACACCACAACCCTGGCCCCACCGCTTACTTCGTGAAGTACCGGCCGGTGTTCCGCGCCGGCCCACCAGGCAAGCCGATAAGCCCGGACCTCGCAGGCCGCTTCGCGGCCGCCTTCGGCCTTGCCGCCCAGCTGTCGGCGGGCTCGGACCGGTCCCACGCCGAGCACATGCTGGCGCTCGCCCGCGGCATCTACGCCATGGCGAAGACTACCGATGTCGGGCAGATCCTGACCGCCTTCCCGCACGACTATTACCCCGGCACCCAGTGGAAGAGCGACATGCTCTGGGGAGCGGACGAGATCACGCTGGCCGATCAGGCGTTGCACGCCCCGGCCGCGCGGGTGCTCGCGGACCTGGCCGTCGCCGAGCGCTGGGCGCGCGCGTACGTCGCGCAGGGCCATCCGGCCGGCGGCGACACGTTCAACCTCTACGACACCGGCGCACTCGGCGAGGGCGACCTCCTGCGTGCGCTCCGGCACGAAAATAAGGGGAACGGGTTCCAATACCCAGCCGCCGCCCGCCGTCTGGCGCGCCGCCTGCTGGCTGATTTGGCGGCCCAGATGCGGCTCGGGGAGCGGTGGGCGAAGGGCGACCCGTTCGAGCTCGGCACCGCGCTCGGCCCTAGCGATGCCACGCCGCACGCGTTTGGCCTGTACATCACCAACGCGCTGTACCGGGAGTACGGCGGGTCGGACCGGTACAGCGGCTTCGCGCAGCAGCAGCTGAACTTCGCCCTCGGGGCTAACGGCTGGGGTAGCTCGTTCGTGGTCGGCGCTGGCACCACGTTCCCGCACTGCATGCAGAGCGAGATCGCCAACATCGCCGGGTCGTTGAACGGCAAGGGCGACATCCAGCTTGGCGCCGTTACAGACGGCCCGAGCAGCCTGCCGAACTTCGTCGGCCTCGGCACGGTCAGCGGCATGCGCAAGTGCAGCGCCGGCCACTTCAAGCCGTTCAACACCGCGAGCGCGGGCTACGAAGACAACGTGGTCTCCTGGCCCTCGGTCGAGCCTGCCCAGGACTACTCCGCGAACTCGCTGCTGGCGTTCGCGCTGGCAGCCAACGGCGGCCGGTGAGCCCTGGGCGGACGCCGCTAATGTAGGCCACGTGCGAGTGGCTAGCTGGAACGTGAACTCGGTCAAGCAGCGGGTGCCGCGGCTGTTGCCGTGGCTGGATCAGCGCAAGCCGGACGTGGTGTGCCTGCAGGAGACCAAGCTGTCTGACCAGGCGTTTACCGACCTGCTCGGGGCTGACCTGCACGACCGCGGCTACGAGGCGGCCGTGCACGGGGAGCCACGCTGGAACGGCGTGGCGATCTTGTCCAGGGTCGGGCTGGCCGATGTTGTGCCGGGATTGCCGGGCGAGCCCGGCTTCCCCGAGCCGGAGGCCAGGGCGATATCGGCGACCTGCGGCGGGATCCGGGTGCATTCGGTGTACGTGCCGAACGGCCGGGAACCCGATTCCGATCACTACCGGTATAAGCTCGCCTGGCTCGGCGTGCTCGAACAGGCCGTCAAGACCGGGCCCGATGACGTACTGGTCTGCGGCGACATGAACATCGCGCCGACCGACAACGACGTGTTCGACCCGGCCGCTTATGTCGGCCAGACACATGTCACCAGGCCGGAGCGGGCGGCGCTGGCCAGCCTTCAGCACGCTGGACTCCACGACGTTGTGCGGGACCGCTGGCCGGACGAGCGCTTTTTCAGTTACTGGGACTACCGCGCCGGGATGTTCCATCAGGATCTGGGCATGCGCATCGACCTGGTGCTGGCCTCCGGGCCGGTAGCGACCCGCGTCAAGGCAGCCTGGATCGACCGGCAGGCCCGCAAGGGCACCGGCCCTAGCGATCACGCTCCGGTCATCGTCGACCTCGACGAGGCGCCTGACGGCGACATCGGGCCGGTAGTGCCGCCGCCGTCCGCGGCGGCGCCCAAGAAAGGCTCATTCAAGCTGCCCCAGTCCCGATGACGAGCGGGCGAGTCGTGATATGGCCGGCCCTGCGGTAGCGGCGGTGCGAGCGTGACTCGGGGAATTCGATGGCGCCAGGCCGCGATGGTGCCGGCCGCGCTGATCATCCTGGTCATAGCTGGCTGCGGGGCGGCACAGCCCGGCAGAGCGACAGTCGGCAGCTGTTTCACTTTCGGCGTGCGCGCGATCCAGGACCACCTCATCGTGACCAGGATCCCGCGCGCCTGCGCGGGCCTGAGCCACGAGCAGGTGGACGTGGCGCTGGGCAGGGCCGTCCATGCGGCGGTCGGGCCGCTGGCCAAAGCGCCCGAACGGCGGGCGGCGGAGCGGGATAGCAAGTACCTCGAGCGCTTGTTCACGACGCTGCCGCAGCCGCGCGCCGAGCCGGTGTCCGTTACAGGACAGCAGCAGGCCGCCAGCGGGCCGGTGCAGTTCGCCGCGCTCGGGGCGTGGCTCGCCGCCGCAACTGTCGGCAGTTACATGCTGGCCAGCTGGGTCGGGCTGGCCCGGCGCCCGCGGACTAGGCCGCCCGCAGTCCTGATCGCGCACGCCAGCCTGGCTATCGCGGGCCTGGGAATCTGGGCGGCATTCCTGGCCACCGGAACCGACGTTCTGGCCTGGCTGGCAGTCGGGCTGATACTCGTCATCGCAGGTCTCGGCATGGCCACGCTGGTGACCGGGTTGCCCGACCCGCGGGCCGCCACGGCTGCGGGGCCGGCCCCGCAGGTCGCGGTCATCGTCCTGCACGGCGTCCTGGCGACGGTTGCGATCTTGTTTGTGCTGCTCGGGGCCGTCGGTGCTGGCTGATGGTGGCAACCTGGACGGCTGATGGTCGCGCTGTTACCAGGAGCCCCACGTCAGGCTCGGGGCCGGAAGCTGGGGCGGGGTGGCGAACGCGGGCGCCGAGTTAAGGTCGAGCGCTCCGATCGGCGAGATCGCTGCGGCGTCCCGGCGGGTGAGGGCCGGCAGGTTCCATTTCTCCTCGATCAGCTTGAGCACCGAGGTGTGGTCGAACACCTCTGACAGAACGCAGTCCGGCCTGGCGTACGGTGACACGATCACAGCCGGAACTCGGAAGCCGTAGCTGTCGTACTGGCGATGCTCGCTGACCAGATCCGCAGCGCGCCGGACGTATCCAGGAAACAGTGGCGTCAGGATGGCATGCAGCCAGGATTGGTCGGCAACCCGGCTGCGCCCCTCGATGTCGTCGGGCGGCACCGCAGGGGGCGGCTCGACGTGGTCGTAGTAGCCGCCGTGCTCGTCATAGGTCCAGATCAGCAGCGTGTCCGGCCAGCCTTTGCCGTGCATGACCCGGTTGATGACCTCCGCGGCGAAGCTCTCGCCCTTGCGGATGTCCTGCGGATTCTCCTCGGAGTAAGTCTCGAAGTCCGGATCGACGATGCTGAACGCGGGCAGCGTCCCGTTGTCGGCATCGGCAAAAAACTGGTCCGTGCTGCGTATGTGGACCATGTACCGGGCAAGGCCGAGCGGGTACAGGCCCGCGGTGAACTGAAGGTCGCGCTTCGCGCCGGTCGCAGCGCGACGGAATGGCCTGCCGATCGACTGCAGATGATGGCGGGCCCGCCGCCGCCGGTACCGCGCATAGGAGCGGAAGCCGGGCTGGTCAGCAGCGCTGCAGCGATAGTTGGCCCAGGAAATCCCGTGCCTGGTCAGCATGTCCAAGATGGTCCCGGCCGGTGGTTGGTCGACGATATTCACCGGCAGGTCATCTATCAGGCCGTGTGCGGTACCCGCCAGCAGGAACCTGCGGTTGGGAAACGTCGGGCCAAGGCATGAGCTGAACCAGCGATCCGCGAGCGGGAACGTGCGCGCAAGCCCGTGGTAGAAAGGCAAGTCCCGGTCGGTCCAGTAGACCATGGCGGCAGCCGGATCCGCGTCCGGCGCCACCTGCTGAGTAGCAGTGACGAACCCGTCCATCTTGCCGCCGCCCCATTGCACATGGCTGGCACGCCAGCTTTGACAGGGCACACCTTGCTGCTGTGTGGTGGAGTGGGTCTGGACGCGCACCGGACGCCCGGAAAGGTCGGGGTTCTCAGCGTCGGGCTCGCCAGTTTCGGTGACTGCGAATCCTTCGCCGCGGCCTAACGTGCCGAGGTAGTTGTCGAACGAGTGGTTCTCCATCATCAGCACCACGATGTGCTTGACCTGCGGCAGCATGTCGGTACCTGCGGCCACCGAGGGATACGGCAACTCGCCGGGCTGGCTGATCGCCGCTCGTTTCGCGCGGCGGTTCAGCGAACGCCGCTCGGCGCCTTCCCATAGCCTCGCCCGCTCCATGGGTCCAAGCCGCCTCTCTGCTCGTTGTGCTGGCCAGCTACCCCATACGGCCAGCGGCAAACAGCGCCCGCGCTGGTCAGCCTGCGAGCAAAGCTGTCAGCGCGGCCGGGATATCGCCGAGGGTGCGGACCGGCTGGCTGATGCCGCCGCCGAGCCTGGCAATCCGCGCAGCCGCGTCGAGCGAACTCGGTATCTGCAGCGGGCCGGCCAGCAGCGGGTCGGCCGGGACTGGGCTCGCCGGCATCGGGCAGAGCACATCCACGCGGTCGATTCCGGTCAGCGCCGCCGCAGGGTCGCCGCCGGCCGTGCTCAGGCAGTCAGACAGCAGGACCACGCAGCGCTCGCCAACTGCCCGGCCGTCGCGAGCTGCAAACTGCCGGGCGGCGGCGCGAAGCGCGCCGGCGAGATCGGTCATGCCATGCCCGCGCAGGCCGAGCAGCCGCCCGACGAGTTCCTCCGGCGCGGTCCGGCTGCCTGGCGGCTGCAGCACGGTGACGTCGGCGGAGAAGGCGAGCACGCCGGTGTCCAGCCGGGAATCGGCCGCCAGCAGCACGCTGGCGCTCGCCACTGCCGCCATGGCCAGTGCTATCCCGGACATCGAGCCACTGGAGTCCACCAGCAGGTAAACGCACCGGCGGCGCGCGTGCCAGGACCTGGTAACGATGTCGTCGCCGGGTGGCGGCCAGGCGCCGGCAGCCCGGTCGAGCGTCCGGTCGAGGTCGACGTCGCCGTCGGCCCGCGCCGACGCGCGGATCCGGCGCGTGCCACGCGCGGACTGCCGCCCGGCCGCGCCGAGCTGGATAAAGATGCGGGCAGCCAGGCGGCGCGCGACTGCGCGCAGCTCCATGTCAGTGGCCTGGCTCAGATCGGCAAGCAGCGCGGCCGCAGCGTCCGGATCGGCGGCCAGCAAGCCCGCCAGCGCGTCGGCGTCGAGCTGGCCAACCGCCGGGGAAACCTCCTCGAAATTGGCGTGCCTGCTGGCTAGCTCGGCCCGGCTGACGGTGCGCCTGGCCGGGCCCTGGTGGCGGTCCCGGCGCAAGCTGGACCGGGAGCCTGGCTGCTCGGGGTGGCCCGCCGCGGGGCCGCTACCTTTTCCCCGGCCGTCCGGCAGGTCAGCCTGATCGTCTGGATGCGGTGAGTCGCCCGGCCAGAGCTCGCCGAGCAAGTCATCGATGATGGCCTCCGGGCTGCGGTCGCAGCCGTCTGCGATCCTGATCCGGCCGGATAGCGCAGCGTGCGCGGCGTCCGTGGCGGTCGGCCTGGTCATCGCGCTCTCACCGCGCAGCCGGGCGAGGCCGTCGATCAGCAGGACCAGATCGATGGCGCCGCGGACCGATGCACCCATCCTGATGTCGCGATGCTGGCGGGTGGCGCGGGTCAGCGCGACGGCGAACCGGACGATCTCGCCATCGCGGCCGGTCACGGCGGAGGTAATGTCGCGTTCCGCGGCGGCGTCCTGGTAGCCGAGCACAACCCGGCAGATCCGGTCCGCAATGGCCTGGCTGACCCGGGCCGTGCCGATGGCATCGAACGGGTTCATGGCGGCGATCAGCCGGAACTGGCCGTCCGCGTGCACAAGTCCCAGCCGGGGGACGGCGATCTCACCCTCGGTCAGCACCGTGATGAGGACGTTGAGCGTTTCCTCGGGGACCCGGTTGAACTCCTCCAGATACAGCAAGGCTCCGGTGCGCATCGCCTGCAGCAGCGGTCCGTCGGTGAAGCTGGACGGCAGGTAGCCGTCGGCCAGTACCTGCGCGGGGTCGTACTGGCCGATCAGGCGGGCTGGCGTCAGTTCGGCGTTACCCTCGACGAACACGACCGCCTGCCCCAGATCGCGCGCGATGGAGCGGAGCAGCGTCGACTTGCCGGTTCCCGGCGGGCCTTCCAGCACGACGTGCCGGGCGGCCTGCAACGCGACGGTGAGGACCTCACGTTCCCGGCTGAGGCCGATGACCGGTGTCGCGCCAGCCACCGGCCCGCTGCCGAGGTCCGTTGAATCAGGAAGTGCCATACAGGATGAGGCCCCTGATGTTCTTGCCGTCCAGCAAGTCCTGGTAGCCCTGGTTGATGTCGTCAAGCGTGTACGTCGTGGTGATGAGCTCATCCAGCTTCAGGTCGCCGGACTGGTACAGCTCCACCATCCGCGGGATGTCGTGGAACGGGTCGCCGGACCCGAACAGGCTGCCCTGCAGCCGCTTCTCCATCACCGTCAGCAACGTGCTGTTCAGCTGGATGTTGTTCGACACCATGTCGGTCAGCCCGGTGACTACGACAGTGCCAGCCTTGCGAATGGTGTTCATCGCGTCGGTCACTAGCTCGGTGGTCACGATGCCCGCGGTGATGATTGCCTTGTCGGCCATGACGCCGCGGGTGAGCCCGTGGATCAGCATGGCTGCTTCCCCGGCAGTGGCGCAGCTATGCGTGGCGCCCAGCTGCTCGGCCATCTCCCGCTTGTTGGGCAGCGGGTCGACCGCCACCACGTTGCGCGCGCCCGCAAGTGCGGCGCCTTGCACGGAGTTGATGCCGACGCCGCCAATGCCGTAGATCACGATGGTGTCGCCCGGCTCCACCGCCGCTGCGTGTACAGCCGATCCCCAGCCAGTGGGCACGCCACAGCCGATCAGCGCGACCTTGTCGAGCGGCACGTCGTCGTCGACCTTCACGCAGGAGAACTCCGACACGGTGGAGTATTCGGAGAACGTGCCGAGCATGGACATGGCGCCGACGTCCTCGCCGTCGGCAGTGTGGAACCGGTAGGTGCCGTCGAGCAGCTGGCCGTCCAAGATCGTCGCACCGAGGTCGCACAGGTTCGACTTGCCGGTGGAGCACCACCTGCAGTGCCCGCATACCGGCAGGAACGAGCAGATGATGTGATCGCCGGCTTTCAGCCTGGTCACGCCCGGGCCGACTTCCTGGATCACGCCGGCGCCCTCGTGACCGCCGATGATCGGGTAGCGAGGAATGAGGTCGCCGGTGCGCAGGTGCTCGTCGGAGTGACACAGACCGGAGGCCACGTACCGGATCAGCACCTCGCCAGCCTTCGGCGGATCGAGCTCGAGCTCGGTGACCTCCCAGTCCTGCCCTATCCCGCGCATGATCGCTGCCCTGGTCTTCATCCACTCTCCCGACGTCTGGAACCTGCTTTGTCGTAACACTAGGGCCGACGGCAGGCTGGAAGCCAGAGTCAACCAATCGCTTGCTTGGGACCTTAGAGCCCGAAGACCTTGACCGCATTGCCGCCCAGGGCGCCGGCCACCTGGTCTGCTGTGCATCCAGCCTCAAGCAGCACCTTCTCCAGGGTGCGCGCATTGCGCTGCACTCCTGGCACGCCCGGCCAGTCGGTGCCGAAGATCATCTTGGTGGCGAGCCGCCTGAGCGACGTGCCGTAATAGTCCGGCAGCCTGGCCGGCGGCAGGCCAGACACTTCCAGCCAGGTATTCGGCCGCATGAGCGCCAGGAAGCAAGCCTGGTCGTACCACCAGCCGCGGCCGCCGTGCGCCAGCACGACGGTGAGCGCCGGGAAGTCGCGGAATACCGGGTCCAGCAAGGCAGGCTCGCCGAAGGCGTTGGCTGAGCCGGAGAACGTCGAAGTGCCGCAATGCACGATGACCGGCAGGCCACGTTCCTCCGAATATGCATACGCGGGATATAGCATCCGGTCGGCTGGCTCAAAGCCGCCGTGCACGGGATGGACCTTGCATGCGACGGCGCCGAGGCCAACCTGCCGGGCTAGTTCCGCGGCGATCGGGTAGTGCAAGTGCGGGTTGATATTGGCGACCGGGCGGAACCTGGCCGGGTTCTGCTGAACCAGCGGCAGCACGTCTTCGATCGGCTGGATGCCCGTCGCCTTGGGGCTGTGCTCGGAGAACAGGAGCACGTGGTCAGCGCCCTCGCTGGCAAAATGCGCGTCGATAGCAGCCGGGCGGGGCGCTCCGGCAGAATCGTACAACTCGTCAAGGCGGATACCCGGCCCGAACGTGGCCACCCAGGACTGCCAGTCAGCCGACAGTGTCGGCAGTCTCGCCACATGCACGTGGGCATCCACGAGCAGCCGGCCGTCGAGCATAGGCACCTCTAGGAGCTGGCTGCTAACAAGCCCCGGCGACGGTTTGGCTGCCGACGGTCGTCGGGCAGCCGTTCCGGCCGCAGGCCGAAGAACATGCCGAACATGACCCCAAGGTCGAGGATCGCGATCAGGCCGCCGATGTATGGGCCAGGACCGCCGAGCCAGGCCAGGTAGCCGCAGAACGACAGCACGATGACCAGGGCGCCAAGGGCGCGCGGCCGGCCAGACTGTGCCAGCCGCTCCGGTACCTCGTAGGGCGCTCGTTCGACGTAGTTCGCGGTCGCCGCCTTTTCCTGGGCGATCTTCAGCCACAGGTCGTACATTTCCGGGGCCTGATCGCGTAGCGCGATCGCCTGCGAGACCGACGGTATCTCGGCCTGGCTGGCCACCTTGCCGCCGATTCGGTCCGCTACGGCGTCTGCGATTTCCGCCGGGCCGGCCGATTCCTGCCTGGTGACCGATTCCTGCCTGGGGGGTGTTGCCCTCCTGTCTGAGGGCCGGTTGTCAGGATCGGCCTGGCTGGGGAAGGGCATGCGGTCGCTGTCAGTCATCCGGCTAACGTCTCACCGCTCTCATCGGGCACCTGGCCGACCGCTTCACGGTGCGCGGTCATGATCGTGCTCATCGCCGCCACGAACGGATCCTCATCGCCCTTGCGCGGCGGACTTGGCGGAAGAACTGGACGCATCGTCCGGTAGACGGTCGAACCCGTCAGGTCGAATATTGCCACTATGCCCATGGCGATAGTCAGCACCCGCCGAGCTGACCTGTCCGTCGGCATGCCTTGTTCAGTGCCCGGTCAGCGAAGAGCCAAACTCGAGACAGTACATAGCGGCTAAAGCACTGTATTCCAGGCCAATAGCAGACCCAAGCCCGGCGATCGGCTCTGCCTGACGGCAGCAAGGCAACGAGATGGCCGGCCGCGCGTGGCCCTAGACTTGCGCTTTCTGGCCGGACCTGCGGGCAACGAAAAGGCACCTAATCATGCGCTGGTCACAGCTGCACATTCCCACTTTGCGTGACGACCCGGCGGACGCCGATGCAGCCAGTCACCGGCTGCTGCTGCGCGCCGGGTTCATCCGGCAGCTGATGGCCGGGCACTACTCGCTGCTGCCGCTCGGCATGCGGGTGCGCGCCAAGGTCATGGCGATCATCCGTGCGGAGATGAACCAGATCGGCGGGCAGGAGTTCCTGCTCCCGGGCATGCATCCCGCGCAAATCTGGGCGAAAAGCGGCCGGCTCGCGATCATCGGCGAGGAAATGTTCCGGCTCAGGGACCGCAAGGGTGCGGACCTAGTCCTGGGCTTTACCCATGAGGAGATCTTCGCGACCCTCGCCCTCGAGCTCAGCTCCTACCGGCAGCTACCGCAGTTCTGGTACCAGTTCCAGGTCAAGTTCCGGGATGAGCCGAGGCCGAAGAGCGGCCTGATCCGGGTCCGCGAGTTCACCATGAAGGACTCCTACAGCTTCGACATTGACGAGGCCGGACTGGACCGGTCGTTTGATGCCCATCGGGCCGCCTACGAGCGGATCTTCGCCAGGCTCGGCATCCCGGCGATCGCGGTCGAGGCGTCGAACGGCAGCATGGGCGGCAGTGACTCGATCGAGTTCATGTGCCCGTCGGAGGCCGGCGAGGACCTGGTTGCGACCTGCCCGAACTGCAACTATGCGGCCAACCTGGAGAAGGCGACGTCGGCGCTTGCCCTGGTCCAGGACGGGCCAGGTACCGACGCGCCAGTCCGGCTGGACACGCCAGGCGTGCGGACGATCGAGGACCTGGCGGTGAAGTACGGCATCCCGGCCGACCGGCAGATCAAGACGCTCGTGCAAGTAGTCGAGGGCAAGCTGACGCTGGTCTTGCTGCGCGGCGATCATCCGCTGGCAGACCAGAAACTCATCGACGTCACCGGCACGGCGGATATCCGCCCGGCCCAGCCGGACGAGATCCGGGCCGCGCTTGGCGCATCGCCCGGCAGCCTCGGTGCGGTCGGCGTGACCACCCTGCCCATCGTCGCCGACCTCGCACTGCAAGGCCGTCGGGACATGGCGACCGGGGCGAATACCGATGACGTCCACCTCACCGGCGTCGACGTCGGGCGCGACATCGCGGTTACAAGCTGGGCGGACTTGCGAGAAGTGTCGGCGGGCGAGCCGTGCCCGCGCTGCGGTACGCCGCTAGAGCTTGTCCAGGCGATCGAGGTGGGCCACATCTTCAAGCTTGGCCGCAGGTTCACCACGGCCCTGGGAGTGTCGGTGCTGGGCCCGGACGGTTCGGCCATCGTCCCCATCATGGGCAGCTACGGGATCGGAGTCGAGCGGGCCATGGCCGCCATCGCCGAGGTGCACCACGACGACGCGGGCCTGAAGTGGCCGGTCAACGTGGCCCCCGCCGAAGTCACGGTGATCCTGGTGTCGACAAAGGACGAAGCGGCAGTGGCCGCGGCGGAGTCGATTTACTTGGCGCTGCTATCTGCGGGCGCCGACGTGCTGCTCGACGACCGCGAGGAGCGGCCGGGCGTGAAGTTCAAGGACGCGGAGCTGGTCGGAATCCCGATACGGATCAGCGTCGGCAGCCGCGACCTCGCGGAGGGCAAAGTCGAATTCGTCAGCCGCGCTACCGGCGAGCGGGAGCGCATCCCAGTCGAGCATGCTGCCAAGCATGCTCAGGAACTGCTAGCCGGGCCAGCGAGCTAGAGCCGGTTCAGGCCGCGCTCGCCACCAGCCGCAGGCTTGCCGCCCGGCTGCCCGGCCCAGCCTGGGCGGCGTCTGCCAGCCGCTCCCGCTGGCTGTCCAGTTCCGCCCAGCGCGCGTCGGCGGCGCTGGGTTGCGCTGGCCGTGGCGCGAGCGCTTGCACGAGCCGCTCGTTACCGCTGGACAGGTCATCCCAGTTGCTGCCCGATGTGTTGCTCGACACCGATGCCTCCCGTCAACCCAGACGCCCGGCGGTCGCCCCTGCACCACCACCCGGCCTCACACCTCTTAGACACGTCTGGAGCGCAGTTTGGTTATCGCTGCGCGGTCACAACTGCATAACTTCGTGCGAAACGCTGTGCAAGGACGGTGGTTCCGACCCTGTTGCCCCGTTCTGCCCTGCTGAGCCGGCAGGCCGCTGCCGGTAATGGACGGGGAACTGCCGGACATTGCACAGTGTGAGAGCAGTCGGCGAAAGGCCAGCCATGGATCCAGCTGAGCAATTCAGTGATCTTTACCGACGGCACTATGAGGCTGTCCTGCGGTACGCATTGCGCCGGACCGATCCGGAGACCGCCAGGGACGTCGTCGCCGAGACGTTCCTGGTCGCCTGGCGCCGGGCGGATGTCGCGCCGGCCGACGACGCCCTCACAGCGCCATGGCTGTATGGCATCGCGCGCCGGGTGCTCGCGAACGCCGCCAGATCCAGGCGCCGGGCGGTGAACCTGACCGAGCGATTGCGTCAGGAGCGGAGTGAGGCTTTCGTGCCGGACGCGGCCGACGCCATTGTTGAAAACTCTCGGCTTGCGGCCGCACTGGCGACCTTGACCGATTCCGATCAAGAAGCGCTGCGGCTGGTCGGCTGGGAGGATCTCGACCTCGCCGCGGCTGCCATGGCCATGGAGTGTTCGCGGGCGACGATGGCGGTCCGGCTGCACCGCGCCCGGCGGCGGCTGGAGCGGGCGCTCGGACCGGCCTGGCAGGCAGGTTACCGGCCTGCGCCACGTCATCAGATCAGTCAGGAGACGCGATGAATTATCAGCAGGACACGATGGAGCGGGTACGGGCCATGATGGCACCGGCCAACCCTGTTCCGGCCCGCAAGATGCATGGTTCCGCTCGCGCCCTACCGGATCCGCCCGGTCCGCAGGCGACGCTCAACTGGATACTTGCTCAACCGCCAACGGAGGCGAAGCTCGATCCGCAGCCGCAGGCGCCCCGGCACGGCGACCCGCAGTTGCGGCCGGGCCGTCGAAGCGGGCGCATGCTTGCCCCTGCTGGGGCGGCGGTGGCGGTCGTCGGCCTAGTGACCGGCCTGACGTTCGCCCTGCAGTCACCGCACTCGCTGGTGCATCGGCCGACCGCTGGGGCGTCGGCCGCTGGCACGCCGATGCCCAAGTTCTTCGTCCAGCTAGGGCTGAGCTATCACCGCCGCAGCACCTTGTTCGCCGCGGTGCATGACTCGCAGACCGGCCAGATACTAAGCCAACGGCAGGTTCCCGGTATCTTCGGGACGAACCCGAACATCGCCGCTGACGGCTCCGACCGAACGTTCATCATCGATGCGACGCGCTTCGCGCCACACGGAAATAATGGCGTTACCGCGCTGTACCGGCTGCAAATTTCGGCAGATGGTACGTCGACGACGCTGACGCGGCTGCCCTTCAACCTGCTGCCGGCAGGCTCGAGCGATGTGGTCGACGGCATCGCGGTCTCGCCGGACGGCAGTCAGCTGGCAGTGGCCCTGCAGCTTTACAACAGTGCCAGCAACGGTCTCACTTCGCGTGGCGAGATCGCGCTCTACTCGCTGACCGGCGGCGCGACCCGCAACTGGACCGCTCCTGGCGACGTTCCCGCGATGCCGTGGAGCCCGGTCTGGATCAGCAGCACTAAGCTGGCGTTCGTCTGGCAGGACCAGCTCAAGGGATCGGCGACGTACTTCTTCAGCGGCCGGAGCCAGCTTCGGGTGCTCGACACTTCCGTACCAGGGCAGAAGCTGCTTGCATCGCACGTGGTTCTCAAGGGTGGCGGTCATCTCGGCTTCATCCAGTCGGCGGGCGTCGGTGCCGACGGTTCCCCGATCAACGTGGCGACGTTCCGGGTCACCTCGATTGGCGGCAGTGGCACGGCGACGATGCTGCTGGCACAGGTGTCACCCAGCCGAACGGTGACCAAGACATTCGAGACGGTCACCAAGTCCTACAAGGGGCTGCAGCAGGAAGGCGCCGTAACTAGCCAGTGCCAGGTGATCGCGACCGACGCCACCGGTCAGCACAACCTGGCGTTCTGCCCGTCCTTCGGCCGAATCGATAACGGCACGTTCACCGCGCTAGCTCACAACTCGGAGACGTTCAGCGCGGCGTGGTGACCTTGCAACTGAAGCTGCCCTGGCGCCGCGGTGCCAGGGCAGCTGCGTTCAGGTCAGGTCTTGTCAGGTCAGGTCTTGTCGGCTCAGATCTTGGTCCAGGCCTGCGTCAGCACGCTGCGCAGGATCTGCTCCATCTCGTCGAAATGCTCCTGCGTGCAGGTCAACGGGGGCGACAGCTGGACCACCGGGTCGCCGCGGTCGTCGGCACGGCAGATGAGACCCGCGTCGAACAGCGCATGTGACAGGAAGCCGCGGAGCAGCCGCTCTGACTCGTCGTCGTCGAAGGTCTCCCTGGTCGCCTTGTCCTTCACCAGCTCGATGCCGTAGAAGTAGCCGTCGCCCCGGACGTCGCCCACGATGGGCAAGTCGGAGAGCTTCTCCAGGGTGGCGCGGAACGCGCCCTGGTTGGCCCGTACGTGTCCGAGCAGGTCTTCCTTCTCGAAGACGTCCAGGTTTGCCAGCGCCACGGCGCACGACACCGGGTGCCCGGCAAATGTCACTCCATGCAGGAACGTGGCGTCGCCTGTGCTGAACGGTTCCATCAGTCGATCCCGTACTAGCATGCCGCCGAGCGGGGCGTAGCCCGAGGTCACGCCCTTGGCGAAGGTAATGATGTCCGGCTGGTAGCCGTAGCGCTCGGACCCGAAGTAGTACCCCAGACGGCCGAAGGCACAGATCACCTCGTCCGAGACGAGCAGCACGCCGTACTTGTCGCAGATCGACCGGACCCGCTGGAAGTACCCCGGCGGCGGCGGGAAGCACCCGCCCGAATTCTGAACCGGCTCGAGGAACACCGCGGCGACCGACTCCGGACCCTCGCGCAGGATGGCTCGCTCGATCTCGTCGGCGGCCCAGTGCCCGAACTCGTTGATGTCATCTGCGACGAACGCCGGGGCGCGGTAGAAGTTCGTGTTCGGCACCCGGACGCCACCGGGCGGCAGTGGCTCGAAGGGCTCCTTGATGGAGGGCAGGCCAGTGATGGCGAGCGCACCCATCGACGTGCCATGGTAGGCGATATCGCGGCTCAGCACCTTGTACCTGGACGGCTGTCCGATCGTCTTGAAGTACTGCTTCGCCAGCTTCCAGGCTGATTCCACCGCTTCAGAACCGCTGGTGGTGAAGAACACCCGGTTCAGGTCTCCGGGCGCGAGCGCGGCAAGCCGCTCGGCCAGCTCGATCGCGCGCGGATGGGCGTAGGACCACAGCGGGAAGTAGGCAAGCTCGCTGCCCTGCCGGGCGCCCGCTTCGGCCACCTCGGTCCGGCCATGGCCGATCTGGCTGACGAACAAGCCGGCCAGGCCATCCAGGTAACGCTTGCCGTTCTGGTCGTACACGTACTGGCCAGAGCCACGGACGATCACCGGGACGTCGGAGCCCGCGTAGGACGACATCCTGGTGAAATGGAGCCACAGGTTGCGCTTGGCCGCCTCCTGTAGCTTTGCGATCTCGTCCTTGCCGTATGTCGTGCTCATCTGGTCCCCCAGCTGTAGGTCTGCTTGCACAATTTCAGGTAGACAAAGCTCTCGGTGCTGGTCACGCTCGGGATGCCGCGGATCCGGCCGATGATGTCCAACAGCTGGTCGTCGTTCTCACAGACCACTTCGACCAGGATGTCGAAAGAGCCTGCAGTGATGACGACATAGTCGATTTCCTCCATGCCCGCGAGCTCACCGGCGACTCGCTCCAGGTCGCCACCGCACCTGACGCCCAGCATCGTCTGGCGTGGAAAGCCCAGTGTCATCGGATCGGTAACGGCGACTATCTGCATAGCCCCGACCTCGATCAGGCGCTGGACCCGCTGCCGGACCGCCGCCTCGGACAGGCCGACCGCCTTGCCGATCGAGGCATATGACCGTCGGCCGTCCTGCTGCAGCTGCTCGATGATCTGTTTGGACAAGTCGTCTAGGACGATCTTCATATTGTCGGGATCGCGGCCATGGGCGCCGCGGATCCGGCCTACCGAGGCCAGCGGAGTCCCTGCTGCGTGCGCCATGGGTAGGCCTCCTTCATACGGTCCATCGTGCCATGCAACCGCTATCTGTCAACTGATTCCGTAGACGATAGCCGATTCTATTACTGATTCGCTTGTGCAATGTTCGGTTCCATGTCACGGTCGGTTCCACTGGGGGAGCGACCCAGACTGGCCCGATTGTGACCGCAGCGAAGCGATCGTCGTGGCGGCGCAGCGGGCCGAGCGACGGGTTCCGGCCAACTTCATCGGCGGTGAGTGCAGGCCGTCACGGCTGCACGTTGGTGCTCACATCACCTGCCGCGACGATCGCAAGCGAGTCGGCGAGATCGGCGGCTAAGCACGCCGCGCTAGACGCCTAGCTCACACAAACGCAACGCGTCACGGACGGGCCGCGATGAGCGGGCCGTTAGCATCTGAGCAGTGAAGGAGACCGAAAGCGTGAGCCTAGCCCTCGTGTCAGCGCTAGTCACCAGCGCCGCACGTTGCGGTTGAAAGCCTCCTGTGCATCCCGGCGCACATGCCCGGAAGCCGGACTACTGTCCTCTCCAGTCCACGGCTTGTTCTGAAAAAGGCCGCTGAGCCAGCGGCGAAGGCGCTTCCAAGTCATCTGTCGTCAACCCCTGTCGCTGCTCGCGCAGTGCTCGATGCCCTCAGCGTCGCAGGTCCTGCTGCACAAACACAACAGGCAGAGATTGGCAGGGCGCTCCTGGGGCCTGCGAGAGGACCAATCCAGCACGTGATGAGCAACGTCGAGGCCTGAGTCGGGCCGTGGCGACAAACTCCGGGCATATCGGGCTCACTTCTGCCACCATCGGAGCATCCGCCGCTGTATCGGCGCTGTTCACGGAGGAGGAAGCGCCATGGCGCAGCCAACCGACCCGCCGGCCGCAGGCCATCCGGCCATGGATCCGGCCGTCTGGCGTGGCCTGACGGCTCGGCGCATTGGCCGGCGCGGGCTGCTTGCCGGAGTCGCGGGCGCAGGCGCAGCGGCCGGCCTGTCCGGTCTGCTGGCAGCGTGCGGGGCACAGCCGCAGACGGTGGCCGCGACGGACACCGTCGGTACCCCGGCTTGGTGGGGCAAGCAACGGCTCCATCACATCGTTAACTTCGCCAACTGGCCCGCCTACATCGACGTGCTGAACGGCAGGCATCCGACTCTTGAGTACTTCACCAAGAACACCGGAATCATCGTCAACTACAGCGAGCCGGTCAGCGAGAATCTCCCGTTCTTCGCCTCGATCAAGCCAGCGCTCGAGCATCGGCAGTACACCGGCTACGACATCATCGTCACAACCAACAGCAGCCCGCCGCTGGGCGAGATGATGGCCAACGGCTGGCTGACGCCGCTAGACCATGACCTCATGACCAACTTCGCGAAATACGCAGGACCGCAAGCGCGCAACCCGTCCTGGGACCCGGGCAACAACTACACGATGGCCTGGCAATCAGGTTGGACCGCGGTGGGTTACGACTCGGATGTGGTGAAGAAGCCGGACAGCATCGGCGTGCTGTTCGACAAGAAGTACGCCGGAAAGGTCGGCATGTTCACCGACCCGCAGGACCTCGGCAGTTTCGGACTGCTGGCTATCGGCGTGGAGCCCGCGAAGTCGACCGAGGCGGACTGGCGCAAAGCGGCCGCGCTCTTGACCCGGCAGCGGAACGAGGGCATCGTTCGCGGTTACTACCAGCAGGACTATCTCGACCACTTGAAGAGCGGCGCCATTGTCGTCTCGATGGCATTCTCGGGCGACATCTTCCAGGCGGACCTGACCAGTGAGTTCAAGGACCTTCAGCTCCTTATGCCGCCGGAAGGCGCGATGTTCTGGACTGACAACATGTGCATCCCGGTCAACGCGCAGAATCCGAAGGACGCCATGACGCTGATGGACTTCTTCTATCAGCCACAGGTCGAGGCGGTGCTGGAGTACTACAACGACTACGTCTGCCCGGTGCCGGCCGCCCGGCGGGTGCTGCTCCACCCGACCGGCTGGGCCGGTCAGGAGCTGGCCGCCATGAGACCGGAGATCGGCCTGTCGCCATCGGTCACGGCCGACGCGCCGCTGGTGTTCCCGTCGGCCGAGTATCAGCGGCTGTCCAGGGACTACTACCAGTACCAGAGCCCCGAAGAACTAGCGGTGTGGAACAGCCTGTTCGCGCCCATCGCCGCTGGCCGCTGACGCCGCGCAGGGCAGAGGCGGCTCAGCCGCCGCCGACATTCGCCGCATACAGCTCACAGTGTCGTGGGGCGAGCCAGAACGCTGGACAGCCTCCGTCCGGCGTGCCACGCTGGCTCCGCCGGTAACAAGCTGTCTAAAAGCGGTCACTGTTAGTAGTCGTCAGCTTCTTGTCCCGTTATGGGCATGACCGGCAGCTATGACCGCTCGTCGCGCTGTTACCCGCCCGGGGGCCGGGCGCACGGCATGAGAGGCAGGACGCAAATGTTCGGCAATTCAAACGGGGCAAGACCTCAGCCCGGCCAGGACGACGTCGGGCCGACCGGCCACGCCGGCCCGCGCGGGCCGAAACGCGGCTGGCTCGGCGTTCGCCACCGGCGCGAGGCACCTGATCGCATCGAGAGCGTCAGTGCCTGCCCCGCCTGTGGTTTACCGATCCGGGATCACACCGCGGCGCGGCTCGGGTTCTGCGACCGCTGCCAGGAGTTCACCGGCATGTGCGGAGCTGGCCGCCGGATCGTTTGCCCGGACCTGATGACCAGGACAACCTGGCACACTCCATGTACCGAGCTTGGCGCGGTGGCCTGGGAAATCGCCCAGGGCCGGATCATGTCTAAGGTTGTGCTGTGTAAAGAACATGACATGCAGGTGCGATTCGGCGGCACGCCCTGGATAGGGCATGCTGCGCCACTGGATCCGGTTAACAGCCGTCGTCCAAGGCAGTCGGTTACCAGACACGGGCTATGACGCCCGAGTGAAGGACTGTGCGGGTCGGTGCGCTGACAATTAGGTGCGCCAGGAGCCGGGTGCCCGGGAACCCCGGTATGCCGAGAACGTTCGCAGTCGATTCGCGCATATCCTGCCGTTATCAGTACGGTGCGATATCTCAGTGCAGTTATGGAGGTCGGGGGAATGGCAACGAAGATCGCGGTCGCGCTGGAAGACGACCTGAACGGAGGTCGCGCGGACGAGACGGTACGGTTCGGGCTAGGCGGCTCCGACTATGAGATCGATCTCAGCAAGAAGAACGCAGCCGCGCTTCGGAAGCAGGTCATGCCGTTCGTCGAGCATGCGCGCAAGGTTGGGCGAGGTCAGCGCCGCCGGGTAGCGCGGACCTCATCGGCGCGTGAACGTAGCGCCGAAATCCGTGCCTGGGCGAAAGAGAACGACATTGCCGTCAGCGACCGGGGGCGTATCCCGGCGAGCGTAGTTGAGCAGTACCGAGTCGCAACCCAGTAAGTGCCGTCGCCGGGCGGTCCTGACGCCCGGTCATTGCGGCCGTGTCAGGTGACTCGGCGCGCTGTCGCTGTCTAGGCGCGCTCGCACCGCCAGCCGGCCGGATGAGCCTGGCGCCCAGTGGCGCGGCGAAGGCGGCGACCGTGACCACAAGCAGGCCGCTGGCCTGAACACTCACCCCCGTGCTCCCCGCCTTTCTTGCCGCCGCGCCGTCAGGGAAACGGTCTGACCAGGCCTGATGCGCCAGTATTCCCGTTCGCGCCCGGAGTGACATGTTCCACATTCGGGCCAATGCGGATGCTCCCGGCGGCGGATGGCAGTTGTACTGGGCAGTAGCAAATTAGGCACAGCCCCCTGACCATGACCATGTCCCCCCACCGGCCATGGCGCCCCGACGCACGCCCAATACCTGCTAGTCGCGGCCTCGTCGCGAAGCGCTGAGGGCGGGCAGAGGAGGGTGAAACCTCCCGTGAAGATCACCAAAAAGTTCGCAATTGCCGCAGCTTCGGCGACCGTAATCGGCGGTCTCGGAATCTCGGCGGGCATTGCGCTTGCGGCGCCGGCCGCCGCGCAAAATCCAGCGCCAGCTAAAACAGCACCAGCCAAGGCAGCTCCGGCTCACGCCGCTGCCGAGCCGAATCGACCGGCCATCCGCAAGACCAACCAGTGGGTCACGGTCCGGGCCGGCCAGACGCTGAAGGAAATCGCTGCCGCCCATCACATGTCGTGGAAGGCCATCTACGCCACCCCGCCCAACACCCGGTACCTGCGCGATCACGCGACGCTGGCGCCCGGGGTTCGGCTGCGTCTGCCAGCCGACCCCCAGCTGCGGAAGGCCGAGTACGTGACAATGGAGCGCCGGGCGGCTGCGCGCCGCGAAGCCGCGCGCGACCGGGCAGCCGCCGCAGCGGCAGCGGCAGCGGCCGCACCTAAGCCGGCCGCGCAAGCACAGCCGGCCGCCGCCAGCCAGCCGGTCTCCGCGGGCATGTCGGCATTTGAGCAGTGCGTTGCCTACCGGGAGAGCGGCGACAACCCGACCGCGTCCTCGGCAGGCCTGTTCGGGATCCTGCCCGCGACCTGGCAGTCGCTCGGCTACCCGGGAACCGCCGGCCAGTCCTCCGTCGCCCTGCAGAAAGCAGCCTTCGCCAAGCTGTACGCGCAGGATGGCACCGCACCCTGGGCGCCATACGACGGGTGCTAGCCCGCTCGCGCTGACGGCTAGCGCCGCAGCCGCGGACGGCAGCGACCCAACGAGTCGCCGGACGGGCAAGAATAGGCAGATGCCGCAGCCACCAGAGCCGGGCGACCAGATTTCGCCAGATGACCAGCAGGAACCCGTTCCCGCAATGGGGGCCGGGCGACACATGCCGGATCCGTGGGCGGAGCTGATGCGGGCTGCCGAGCACGTCGCGGCCCGGGGTGCGAGCAGCACGTTCGGTGCTGTCGTGCCAGCCTGGCGGCGGCGGACGCAAGCAGAAGCCCGGTGGCCGGTCACGCTAACGGTGGCCGTGGCCGTCGTGCTTCAGCTGCGGCTGCCCGACCAGCTCGCGCTGCACCCGATCTACCTGCTGCCCGCACTCGAGGGCGCGCTGTTCGTCGGGCTGCTCATCGCCAATCCGTTCCGGTTCGAGCGGTACTCACGGCCGGTCCGGGCCATGAGCGTCGTGCTGATCCTGCTCATCACGGCGGCCAACGCCGTCTCGGCGGGGCTTCTCGTCAAGGCGATCGTCGAGGGCACGACAGGCACCAACCCGGTGCACCTGCTTGGCTCCGGGGCGGCGGTGTGGGCCACGAACGTGATCGCCTTCGCGCTGTGGTACTGGGAATTCGACCGGGGCGGTCCGGTGCAGCGGGCGCAGGGCAAGTCGGACTACCCGGACCTGCTGTTCCCGCAGATGGTGTCGCCCGAGCTGGCAACGCCCAACTGGGACGCGCGGTTCGTGGACTACCTGTACACCTCGTTCACCAACGCGTCCGCGTTCAGCCCGACGGACGTCATGCCGGTGGCGCGGTGGGCCAAGTTGACCTTTCTCGTGCAGGCCACTGTCTCGCTGGTCCTCGGCCTGCTGGTCATCGCCCGTGCAGTGAACATCCTGCACTGAGTACCGCGAGGACTGGGGCTGCTAACTGAGCTCCCGGATGACCTCAGCTGCCGACATGGGCTTGGAGAACATCGGGTAGTCGTAGCTGATGGCGTTTTCGTGCTCGGGTACCGACGTGGCGGCCGTGCAGTCGGTCAGCGTGATGACCTGGTAGCCGTTCTCGTAGCCGGTGCGCATGGTCGACTCGACGCAGCAATTGGTCAGGAATCCGCCCAGCACGATTGTAGATATGCCCTTGCTGCGCAGGATGAAGTCCAAGTTGGTGCTCGCGAATGTGTCCAGCCCGCGCTTGCCCTCGATCACGATGTCGCCTTCCTGCGGCGCCAGTTCGTCCACGATCGCGGCACCCCAGCTGCCCTTGACGAACGCGCTGCCGTCAACCACGCCCTTGAGAATGCCGTACGGGTGCTTGCTGAGCTCGTTGTAGCCGGCCGCGAAAGTGATCGGCGCGTGCATAACGGTCACCCCTGCCGCCCTGGCGGCGGCGACCACGGCCTTCGTGTTGGTCAGCATGTTGGTCTTGTCCATCACCTCCGCGACCGCGCCGTGTAGCACGCCGCCGTCAGAGGTGAACTCGTTCTGGTACTCGATGAGCACGACGGCGGTGGTGGCCGGATTCAGGGACATGCTGTCTTCTCCTTGGTAACGAGGCGTCGCAGCGCGGGCGGCCGCGCGTTGGTACCTACGCTAACCGGGGCGTGGCGGTCGGGCCAGCGACGCTTGCCCTAGATTGCGGCGTGTGTCACGATCAGCGAGCCGGATCGTGGCAGGGGAGATGACCCAGCATGCGTACGCACACCGTCAGGCACCGTGGCTGGGCGCTCGGTTGCGCGTTGCTGTCGGCATTGCTGGCCGGGATCAGCCTGGCGCCGACAACCCAGGCAGCCACAGCCGCGAGCCGGGCAGCGATCCCGGCGTCGCCGTTTGCCGAGCGCGGCGCCCTCCTGTACGTGGCAGCCACTTCGGCGCGGAACGCCTGGGCCGTCGGGCAAGCGGGCAAGCTGCCTGGCACTGGCCAGGCCCTGATCGCGCACTGGAATGGCAGCGCCTGGCAACGGGTGCACAGCCCGGAGACGACAGCCGGCGCCGCGCTTGAGGGCGTGGCCGCGACGTCCGCTCGCAGTGCTTGGGCTGTCGGCTGCACCCACTGCCTCAGTCGGCAGCAACGGAGCCTGATCGAACGCTGGAACGGCACCGCATGGCGGCCGGTGGCCAGCCCTGGCGGGTCGGGACAGCCGAGCGTCCTGTACGGCGTTGCGTTGTTCCGCCATAGCGGCTGGGCGGTGGGCTCTACCGGCTTCGGCGGCCCGACGAAGACCATGATCCTGCACTTCGATGGCGCACACTGGCAGCGAGTGCCCAGCCCGAACCCGCCCGGCGGCGGCATGCTCGTCGGTGTCGCCGCGACATCGGCGACTAATGCCTGGGCGGTTGGTTTCGACGACAGGCTCAAAGCCCTTGTCCTGCGGTGGAACGGCACGGCCTGGAAGCGCGTGCCGACCCCGACCACGCCGCGCACCAGCAGCAACCTGTACGCGGTGGCCGCGTCGCCTCGGGGCAGCGCCTGGGCGGTCGGCTGCACGGCGTGCTTCGGGCCGCACCCGAGATCCCTGACTGAACGCTGGAACGGGAGAGCGTGGCGGCGCGTGCCGAGCCCGACCTCGGCAAGCGGCTCAACCCTGGACGCCCTTGCGCTGGGTCGGTCCGGCAGTGCGTGGGCGGTCGGGTACACCGGCGCCGTGACCGACCAGAAGCCCAGGCCGTTTATTGTGCGCTGGAACGGCTCAGCGTGGCGGCGGGTGCCGAGCCCGAGCGGTCCGGGCGGCATCAACCTCTATGGCGTAGCCGTGAGCTCGGCTCGGGGCGCCTGGGCAGTCGGGCAGACCGGCAGTTACGACAACCCCAAGCCCACGACTGTGATCCTCCGCTGGAACGGCGCTTCCTGGAAACTGGCTTAGCCAGACGAGGCTCGCTCGCAACGCCAGCGGCGCGACGTGCAGCGCCAGCCGAGACGGCGAACGGCTGACGCAACGCGTATTCATCACGCCGCCTGACATATCGTCGGCTGCAGGCCTGCGGCTCTACAGAGCGTAACTTGGCAGCGCAGCGGGGCCAGCGACAGACTTGGCAGAAGAGCTTGCCGAGAGAGCATGGGAGACAAGCCATGGAGCAGGCGACCAGCCACCGAACGCACTGGATCAACGGCAAGCCGTGGAGCGGCGAGGCAGCGACCAGAGGCGATATCTACAACCCGGCGACGGGCAAGGTCAGCGGCACCGTGGACTACGCCACCGCGGCGGAGGTCGGCGCCGCTGTCGCAGCGGCCAGCCAGGCGCTGCCTGGCTGGCGGGAGACCTCGCTGGTGAAGCGGGCCGGGGTCATGTTCGCCTTCCGCGAGCTCGTCCGCCAGCGCCAGTCCGAGCTCGCGGCCCTGATCACTGCCGAACACGGCAAGGTGCTGTCCGACGCCACCGGCGAGGTGGCCAGGGGCCTGGAAGTTGTCGACTTCGCGTGCGGTATCCCGCACCTGCTCAAGGGCGGCTTCTCGGAGAACGTGTCGGCCGGCGTAGACGCGTACTCGATCCGTCAGCCGGTCGGCGTGGTGGCTGGCATCACGCCATTCAACTTCCCCGTCATGGTGCCAATGTGGATGTTCCCGATCGCGCTGGCGTGCGGCAATACGTTCGTGCTCAAGCCGTCGGAGAAGGACCCGTCGGCGTCCCTGCTCATCGCCGAGCTGCTGGCCGAGGCCGGCCTGCCCGACGGCGCGTTCAACGTGGTGCACGGCGGCAAGCTTGCCGTCGACGCGCTGCTCACCCACCCCGACGTTGGAGCGATCAGTTTCGTCGGCTCGACCCCGATCGCGCGCTACGTCTCGGAGACGGCAAACAGTCACGGCAAGCGGGTGCAGGCCCTCGGTGGCGCGAAAAACCACATGGTGGTGCTGCCGGACGCCGACCTTGACCTGGCCGCCGACGCCGCCGTCAATGCGGGCTTCGGCTCGGCGGGGGAGCGGTGCATGGCGATCTCAGTGCTCGTAGCGGTCGACCCCATCGGCGACGAGCTGGTAGCCAAGATCGGCGAGCGGATGGCGGGCCTGCGGGTCGGTCCAGGCACCGACGAGGCATCGGAGATGGGCCCGCTGGTCACCAGGGAACACCGGGATAAGGTAGCCAGCTACCTCGACTCTGGCGTGGCCGAAGGGGCCGCACTCGCTGTCGACGGCCGGCGGCACCTCATCAGCGGTGAGCCTGCCGACGGCTTCTGGCTCGGCCCGAGTGTGCTGGATCACGTGCGGCCCGGCATGAGCTGCTACGCCGACGAGATCTTTGGTCCGGTGCTTTCCGTAGTCCGCGCGTCGAGCTACTCGGCCGCGCTGAAGATCATCAACGGCAACCCGTACGGCAACGGAACGGCGATCTTCACCAACGACGGGGGTGCGGCCCGCCGCTTCACCCATGAGGTGGAGGTCGGCATGGTCGGCATCAATGTGCCGATCCCGGTGCCGATGGCGTTCTATTCGTTCGGCGGCTGGAAGGCGTCGCTGTTCGGCGACACGCATGTGCACGGCACCGAAGGCGTGCACTTCTACACCCGCGGGAAGGCGGTGACGTCGCGCTGGCTGGACCCAAGCCACGGCGGCGTGAATCTCGGCTTCCCGGTGAACCAGTAGGAGGAGCGGCACGACGATGAGCGACTTCCAGCCAGCGGGCCCCGTTCCCGATCCGGAACGCGGCGCCGAGGTGTTCGCGATGGACCGGGCTCACGTCTTCCATTCCTGGTCCGCGCAGCGGGCATTGAAACCGCTGCCGATCGCCGCGGCGGACGGCTGTTATTTCTGGGACTACGACGGCAACAGGTATCTGGACTTCTCCAGCCAGCTGGTGAACGCCAACATCGGGCATCAGCATCCGAAGGTGACCGCCGCAATTGCGGCGCAGGCCGCGAAGCTGACCACAATCGCGCCGCAGTATGCGAACGAGGCCCGCAGCGAGGCCGCTGCCACGCTGGCGGCACTCGCGCCGGACGGCATGGAAAAGGTGTTCTTCACTAATGGCGGTGCCGACGCGAACGAGAACGCGATCAGGATGGCCAGGCTGCACACGGGCCGAGCCAAGGTGCTGAGCTTCTACCGCTCGTATCACGGCAACACCGGCGCCGCGATCACCTCAACCGGCGACCCGCGCCGCTGGCCGAACGAGTTTGCCATCGGGCACGTGCATTTCTTCGGGCCGTACTTGTACCGGTCGGCGTTCTGGGCCAGCACCCCTGAGGAGGAGTCGCAGCGCGCACTTGCTCACCTGGAACAAGTCATCCAGTTCGAGGGCCCGGACACGATCGCGGCAGTGCTGCTGGAGACGATCGTCGGCACAGCCGGCGTGCTGATTCCGCCGCCCGGCTACCTCGCGGGCGTCCGCGAGCTCTGCACCAGGTACGGCATCGTGTACATCGCGGACGAGGTCATGTGCGGTTTCGGCCGGGCGGGTCGCTGGTTCGCCTTCACCGATCACCGCGCGGTTCCGGACCTGATCACCTTCGCTAAAGGCTCGAACTCCGGCTACGTCCCGGCCGGCGGCGTCATCATCTCCGACGAGATCGCGGCCACGTTTGACGACCGTGTCTTCCCTGGTGGTCTTACCTACTCAGGACATCCGCTGGCGTGCGCATCGATTGTGGCGACGATCGATGTCATGAAGTCTGAAGATATTCTCGGTAACGCGCTCCGCATCGGGGCCAATGTGCTCGGGCCGGGGCTTCGTGATCTGGCCGACCGCCATCCGGTCGTCGGTGAGGTACGCGGCACCGCCGTGTTCTGGGCGCTGGACCTGGTCTCCAACCGGCAGACCCGCGAGATGCTCGCGCCGTACGGCGGTTCATCGCCAGCCATGAACGCGCTGGTGGCCGAGTGCCGGTCCCGCGGCCTTGTGCCATTCACCAACTACAACCGGCTGCACGTGGTGCCGCCGTGCACCATTACCGAGTCCGAAGCCAAAGAGGGCCTGGCCATCCTGGACGAGGCTCTCATCGTGGCGGACACCTACTACCAGGGCTGAGGAGGCGCAGACCCGCCTGTCCAAATGTTTACCCGGAAGGACCTGATCCGGCCATTTCGCTGCCGTACGATCCGCTGCTGAGAGGCGGCGAAGATCCCTACCATTGCGAGGCGGCGGAATGGACCCCAACGGCACCAGCGAGAACGCTTCCGAGGCAGGCCAGGGTTTGTCGCGCCGCGTCATTCTTCAGGCTGGGCTCGTTGCCGCGGCCGGCGCGGGCGTCGCTGGCTGGGGCTCGGCGAGCGCAGCCGCGAGCCCGTCGTGGCGGCACCACCACCATCACCACGGGCGGCTCCGCCAGCCCGGCTCGCTGCCCTATCCGGATCTGGCGGAAGGGACCGACACTGTCCCGCAGATCGAGCACATCGTCGTGGTGATGATGGAGAACCACTCCTACGACAACAAGCTCGGCATGCTGCGCCGGCACCGCGCCGACGGCTTCCGCCTCGGCCGCGATGGCCAGCCGAAAGCCTCGAACCCGTATGCGAACGGCAACATCCAGCACGCGTTCCACATGCCCACGACGTGCCAGCTCACCGGCAAGCCAAGCCAGGCCTGGGTCGACAGCCATACCCAGTTCGACAACGGGCGGAACGACGGCTTCGTTGAGTCCGGTAGCGGGCCCGTTGCCATGGGCTACTGGGACTCCGCAGACCAGCCGTTCTACTACTCGATGGCGCGCATCTTCCCGATCGCCGACCGGTACTTCTGCTCGATACTCGGCCAGACATACCCGAACCGGCGGTACCTGATCTCGGCCACTTCACTTGGCATGATCAATGACACCACGCCGGCACTCACTGACTATCCGGCCAACGGCACCATCTTCGACAAGCTGGCCGCCGCCGGAGTGAGCTGGAAGGACTACTACACCAACCTGGCGACCACCGAGCTATACCCCGAGCTGTACCTGAAGAACCTGAACACGAACGTGGTGCCGATCGCCGACTTCTTTACCGACGCCGCTGCCGGGACACTGCCGGGCTTCTGCCTCGTGGAGCCGAACTACGGGACCCAGTCAGAAGAAGATCCGCAGAACATTGCGGTGGGCGAGCAGTTCGCGGCCCAGGTTATCAACGCGGTCATGGCCGGGCCGGGCTGGCCGGGCACGATGCTTATCTGGACGTATGACGAACATGGCGGTTACTTCGACCACGTGCCGCCGCCACCGGCCCTGGCGCCGGACGACATTCCGCCGATGGTGACTGGTGGCCAGTCCGCGTACAACGGGTTCGCCCAGTACGGCTTCCGGGTCCCGTGCGCGGTGGTGTCGCCCTGGGCCCGGCCGCGCTACGTATCCCATGAGGTCATGGACCACACCAGCATCTGCGCGCTGGCTGAGGCCAAGTGGAACCTGCCGGCGATGACCTACCGGGATGCGAACGCGTCGAACATGCTAGACATGCTCGACTTGCGACGGCCTGCTTTCCTGGCTGCGCCAACGCTAGCCCAGCCGCTCGTCGACACTGATCCGAACGCGCTGGCCTGCAACGTGTCCGGACCGGGCACCATCCCGCCACCGGGTTCGATCACGCCGGGCTGAGCCAACCCGGGGCGTGGGCAGCCGATAGCCGGCCAGGCTCTGGCCGCTAGGATCGGCGTCCAACATGGGAGGCGGGTGAGCACATGGCGCTGGCAGTAAAGCGGCTGCAGCTGGCGAGCTTGCGCGGCGTGGACGGGCTGACCTGGCCGGTGCACGGGTTCGTGGTCACTTTCCCCGGCGGGGCGGTGCTGGTGGACACCGGCGTGGGCGGCCCGCAGCGATGGCTCGAGGACTGGCGGGTGGTGAACCGCTCGGTCGCCGACGCGCTCGACGAGATTGACATGACGCCCGGCGACATCGGCCTGGTGATCAACACCCACCTCCACTTCGACCACTGCGGCCAGAACGCGGTGTTCAAGCACGCGGCCTTCTATGTGCAGCGGGCCGAGCTCACCAGGGCTCGAGCGGAGCAGCCGAAGCTCGCCGACTGGTTCGACTTCATGAACGCCAAGTTCGAGCTGCTCGACGGTGATACCGAGATACTGCCAGGGTTGCAAGCAATAGCGACGCCAGGCCACACGGTCGGGCACCAGTCGGTGCTCGTCGAATCAGCGGACGGACAGACCGACGTGCTGATCGGCGATGCCGCCTACCAGCCGCGCTGGTACCTGGAACCGGAGCGTGATGACCTGCCGGACGGTCAGGCCAGCGACGTGGCCGCCTGGCGGAACTCGCTCACTCGACTTCGCTCGGCGGCTCCGGACCGGGTGCACTTCTGCCACAGCACCGAGGTCCTGCATTCCTAGAGCGTGCTGAAGGCGTCCGCCAGAATGTTCAGGCCCTCGGTCAGCAACGGCTCGCCGATGACCAGCGGCGGCAGGAAACGCAGCACGTTGCCGTACGTCCCGCAGGTCAAGATGATCATCCCATTACCGTGGCAGGTCTTGGCTACCTTTGCGGCCGCTGCCGCGTCCGGCTCGATCGTGCCCGGCTTGACGAGTTCGACGGCGATCATCGCGCCGCGGCCGCGGACATCCCCGATCACCGGGTTGGACTGTGCCAGCTCGCGCAGCCGCGGCAGCATGATGATCTCGATCGCCCTGGCGGCGCCGGCCAGGTCCTCCTTCTCCATGGTCTCGATGGCACCGAGCGCGGCGGCGCAGGCGACGGGGTTGCCGCCGTAGGTGCCGCCGAGGCCGCCGGAGTGGACGGCGTCCATCAATTCCGCCCGCCCGGTGACGCCTGCCAGCGGCAGGCCGCCGGCGATGCCCTTGGCAGTGGTAACGAGGTCCGGGACAACGCTCTCGTAGTCGCAGGCGAACCAGTCGCCGGTCCGGCAGAAGCCGGACTGGATCTCATCGGCGACGAAGACGATCCCATTGGCGCGGCAGTAATCGGCCAGGCCGGCCAGGAACCCGTCCGGCGGCACGATGAAGCCGCCTTCGCCCTGAATCGGCTCGATCACGACGGCCGCGAGGTTCTCCTCGCCGACCTGAGAGTGGATGAGGTTCTTCACCACATCCAGGGCCTCGGCGCGGCACGCGGCCGGGCCGCCCGGCCAGCGGAACGGGTAGGCCATCGGCATCCGGTACACCTCGCCGGCGAATGGCCCGAACCCTTCCTTATACGGCATGTTCTTCGCGGTCATCGCCATTGTCAGATTGGTCCGGCCGTGGTAGGCGTGGTCGAAGACCACCACCGCATCACGGCCGGTCGCATGCCTGGCGACCTTCACCGCGTTCTCGACAGCTTCGGCGCCGGAGTTGAACAATGCCGAGCGCTTGTCGTGGTCACCCGGCGTTCGCTTGTTGAGCTGCTCGCAGACCTCCACGTAGCCCTGGTACGGAGCAACCATGAAACATGTGTGGGTGAACTGCGCCACCTGCTCGGTGACACGGTCGACAACCAGGTCGGCGCTGTTGCCCACCGAGGTAACGGCGATGCCCGAGCCGAAATCGATCAGCGAATTACCGTCGACGTCCACCACCACGCCGCCGCCTGCGGCCGACACGAAGATCGGCAGCACGTGGCTGAGACCGCGCGCGACGCTGCGCTGGCGCCGCTCGAACAGCTCCCGCGAGCGCGGCCCTGGTATCTCGGTAACGAGGTTGCGGATCTGGGCCAGCGACGGCCCGCCGGTGATGTTCTGGCTCATACCTGCAGACAATAGCCCCGCGCCGCGACGGCGCGGGCCCGGTGGGCGGGGCGCCAGCACCGTGATCACTGGTGCATGGCGGTGGGCTGCTGCGATGATGCGATTGTGACTGTTTCATCCCGTCGGCCGGTGATCGCTGGCCTTGGCATGACGGACCTCGGCAAGGTCTACGGCCAGAGCCCGGCGCAGTTTGCCGCCGCAGCGGTGCGGCTGGCCGTAGCCGACGCCGGACTGCGGCTCACCGACGTGGACGGGCTGCTGACCTCCTCCGGCGTCACCGGCGGGATCTCCGTAGACCTGCAGCGTGACCTGGGCCTGACCGACCTCCGGCTGCTGTCGCACTTGCAGGCGTATGGCTCCACCGCAGCCGGCATGGTCCAGGTGGCGTCAATGGCCGTGCAGTCCGGTATGGCGAGCGTTGTCGCGTGCGTGTTTGCCGACAGTCCGCTGCGGACCGACCGCGGCGCCGGCGCCAGCTACGGCAGGACAGCACCAGCGGGCTGGTGGGGGCTGCTCGGCGCGAGCGGCGTGATTGGCGCGAACCCGATGTACGCCCTCGCAGCACGCCGGCATATGGAGCGTTACGGCACGACCAGCGAGCAGCTCGGGCACATTGCCGTCGCCCAGCGTGCCTGGGCCGGCCTGAATCCGGCTGCGCAGCTGCGCGAGCCCATCACGCTGGCCGACCATCAGGCATCCAGGTGGATCGTCGAGCCGTTTCACCTGCTCGACTGCTGCCTGGTCTCCAATGGCGGGATCGCCGTGATCGTCACGACCGCCGACCGGGCCGTTGCTCAGCCACCGGTGCACGTGCTGGGCTGGGCGCAGTCTCATCCGGGCCGCTATCTCCGGCGTCATCCGGACTTCGGCCTCGTGTCGGGCGCGGCTACGGCAGGGTCGGCTGCGCTCGCAATGGCCGGCCTCCACCTTGCCGACGTCGATGTCGTGGAACTGTACGACTGCTACACCTTCACCGTCCTGATCACGCTGGAGGATTACGGCTTCTGCGGCAAGGGCGAGGGCGGGCCTTTCGTTGCGAGCGGGGTGCTGGGACCTGACGGCAAGCTAAAGCTGAATACCGGCGGCGGTCAGCTATCCGGGTACTACATGTGGGGGATGACGCCGCTGTCCGAAGCCGTCATTCAGGTCCGCGGGCAAGGCGGCGAGCGGCAGTCGGAAGCGCATGACGTGGCGCTCGTCTCTGGTAACGGCGGCGTTCTTGATCATCACTCGACGCTAGTGCTGGGCAGCGAAGCCCCATGACAGTCGGTCCGGTCGCGCGCGATGAGGCCACCGCCGCGTTCTTCGACGGCACCGCGGCCGGCCGGTTCCTGCTGCGACGCTGCCCGGCTGGCCACTACAGCGAGCCGACTGCGGTCCAGTGCACCACGTGCGAGGCAACCGAGCTGAGCTGGCAGCCGGCGTCGGGCGGCGCCACCCTGGTGAGCTGGGCAGTGACCTGGGGCAAGGCCCCCGCAGACGAGGCGCCGCCGCGCACCATCCTGGTGATCGCGGAGCTGGACGAGGGGCCGTGGTGGTGGTCTCAGCTTGCCGACCCGACGGCCGAGCCCGCTGTCGGCCAGCGGCTGCGGATAGCGTTCGGGCAAGCAGACGGCGAAGCAGTACCCGTGTTCGTGCAGGCCGGCTAGCCCGCGGTTATCCGAGCAGATCACGGGCGGCGTCGACGATGCCCGATTCGGACAGCAGCACCGCTGAGGCCGCGTCGCCAAGCGGGATGAAGCTGTCCTGGCTGGCCGCCCTGGCAATCCGGCCGGTAAAGCCGGCGTCCACCAGGGTCGTGACCACTCCCTCCGACACCCCGCCGGTGCGCCGAGTCTCGTCGGCGACGAGCACCCGGCCGGTCGCCGCAGCGGCGCGCAACAGGTCCTCGAATGGCAGCGGGGCGAGCCAGCGCAAGTCGAGGACTCGGCAGCCGACTCCCTCGGCCGCGAGCGTGCGGGCGGCGCGCAAGCTCATCCGGACCCCGTTACCAAAGGAAATAATGGTCAGGTCCTTGCCGCGGCCATAGGAGCGGGCCCGGCCCACCGGAACGTGCGCGGCCGACCACCGGGCAGGTGGTTCATAGCCGGCTAGCCAGCCGCCGTCGCCAGCCTCGTACAGGTCCCGCTCGTGGTAGAGCGCAATCGGCTCCAGGAAAACACTGATACTCCCGTCCACCTCCGCAGCCCCGAGGCAGGTGCGCAGCATGCCCGCCGCGTCGTCGGGCCTGGCCGGGCAGGCCAGGATCAGGCCAGGGATGTCGCGCAGCGCGGCCAGCCCGTTGTCGTTGTGGAAGTGGCCGCCGAAGCCCTGCTGGTAGGCAAGGCCGGCCACCCGGACCACCATCGGGTTGAGGTACTGGGCGCGGGAGAAGAACGACAGCGTGGCCGCCTCGCCGCGGATCTGGTCGATCGCGTTGTGCAGGTAGGCCAGATACTGGATTTCCGGGACCGGGAGCAGGCCGGCCAGGCCGCCGCCGAGGGCGAGGCCGAGTATTGACTGCTCGTCCAGCACCGTGTCGAAAACCCGGGCGGAACCGAAGGCCTTCTCCAGGCCCCGCGTCAGCCCGTAGACGCCGCCCTTACGCGCCACGTCCTCGCCGAACACCAGCATGCCCGGCCGGTCCGCCATCGCATCCGCCAGCGTGCGGTTGATCGACTGGGCCAGCGTCAGCGGTCCCTCATCCTCGGGCAGCTGCGCGCCAAATACTTTGTGCCGTGGCCAGTTGTCGGCGTGCCGGGCTCTGGCGGCCACGCTCGCCGCCAGCGTGGCGGGCCGCCGGAGCGCAATTGGTGCCATGACCTGGGTGGCGGTGGCCAGCCGCGGCGCGCCAGCCAGGTCGGCTGCCTGCGTCAGGACTCGCGCCCTGGATTGCTCGTACCAGTCCAGGATCTCGGCCGGCCTGACGGCGCCGGCCTCGACCAGCAGCCGCGCGGTGCCCAGCAGCGGATCCCGCCCGGCGTCGGCGGCGATCTCGGCCGGCGACCGGTAAGCGGACTCGACGTCGGTGCCCGCGTGGCCGCCGAGCCGGACCGTGCGCAGATGCAAGAACGCGGGCGAGCGCCGGCCCCGGACCCAGTCCGCTGCCTCCGCCGCGGCGTCGTACACGGCAGCCAGGTCAGCGCCGTCGGCGCTGAGGTACTTCAGCCTCGGACGACTTGCCTGCGCGGCCTCGATCCAGCCAGCCGGGGTCCGGACGCTGATGCCGAGGCCGTTGTCCTCGCAGACGAGCAGCAGCGGCATGGGCAGGCCCTGATAGGCGGCGTAGGCGGCCGCGTTGATTGCGCCGGTCGCG
This sequence comes from uncultured Actinomycetota bacterium, assembly GCA_963787665.1. Lineage (GTDB taxonomy): Bacteria > Actinomycetota > Actinomycetes > Streptosporangiales > Streptosporangiaceae > JAJYUU01. The sequence goes on along the minus strand of CAWBDZ010000007.1, from coordinate 573,365 downwards.
GTCGAGTGGTTCGCCGATGCGTCGCCGAAGCTGCACACCACGATGCTGTCGGCCGGCCATGGGGTCTCTACGCCGAGCTTGGCCGCCCGGGCCAAGCAGAACGCCAAGCCCATGGCCCGGGGCAGGTGCGAGGCGATCGTTGAGGTCTGCGGGATCACGTGCAGCTCGGGGTGGCCGAAGACCTTGTGCCGACCGCCGGCGATCGGCTCGGCGGACGCAGCCATCAGGCCGAGCAGGACGTCGGCGACGCCATCCCGGGGCGGGCTGGCCTGGGCGGCCCGGACCAGATAGAAAGCGCCCGACCGGTAGTGCAGCAGCGCAGGGTCGGTGAGCCTGACCGCGGCGGCCAGGCCGGCGTTGCCCTCGTGCCCGGACGAGCCGATCGTGTAGAACCCGGCACCGCGGCTCCGGAGCCACCTGGCGGCCAGGTCGAGGTGCCTGCTGGCGAGCTGGGCGCCGAACAGGTCCAGGCAGCGGCCGACCGTCAGGGCCGAGCCAGGCCTGACGGGATCGGCCGGCTGGGCCCGCACCCCGGGCGGAGTGAGCTCCGCAATGGCCCGCGCCAGCCGCTCCTCCGCGGGGTCCGACCCGGCGGGTCCTGCGGCAGCTGCGGTCACCTTCTGACGGTATGTCGCCAGGGCGGATTGCGCAGGTGCTCTGGTGGCCGGCCGGTGAAATCCGGTCCAGGGGGGCACTGCGTTCCGCCCGGCTCCGGATGGTGAGATGAGCTACGAGGAGGTGCCCATGCTGCCCTGGTCAGCAGAGCTCGCCGGGACACTCAGCGAGCACGTGATCGATAGCGAACTGCTGCGGGACAACCCGCTCGGCGATCCGCACGAGCGGCCGCTGTGGGTCTACACGCCGCCTGGTTACACGGCCAAGCCAGACCGCCGGTACCCGGCCGTCTACGTCATCCAGGGCTATACCGGTCACCTGGCGATGTGGCACAACCGCTCGCCGTTCCGCCAGCCATTCACCGAGACGGCTGATGCGGTATTCGCCGCCGGGCAGGCGCCGCCCGCGATCGTGGTGTACGTCGATGCCTGGACCAGTTACGGCGGCAGCCAGTTCGTGGACTCGCCGGGCACCGGCCGGTACCACTCGTATTTGTGCGCGGAGGTGGTGCCGTGGGTCGATGGCCACTACCGGACCATGGCCGACCGGGACCACCGTGCGATCATGGGCAAGTCCAGCGGCGGGTTCGGCGCGATGATCACTCCGATGCTGCGGCCTGATCTGTTCGGCGCGCTGGCGACGCATGCTGGCGACAGCCTGTACGAGTACGGCTACCTGCATGGGTTCGCGGCCGCGGTGCGGGCGCTGCGCGGCTACGACGGCGACATCTGGCGATGGTGGGAAGACTTCCGCTCGCGGGTGGCCTTCACTGTGGCTGCCGATGGCGACCTGGTCGGGCTGCTCGGCGTCGCGGCGGCGTTCTCGGCGAACGAGGACGGCTCGGTCGATCTGCCGTTCGATCCGGTCACCGGCAAGCTGCGGCCCGCCGTCTGGCAGCGCTGGCTGGACTGGGACCCGGTCCGGATGGCGCCCCGGTACGCCGATGCGCTGCGGTCCTTGCGCGGGATCTGGATCGACGCCGGGACCAGGGACGAGTTCTTCCTCGATCTGGGCGCTGAAGCCTTCCGTGCCGAGCTGGGCGTTCTCGGCATAGCGGACGAAAAGGTCCACTTCGAACTCTTCGACGCGACGCACGCGGCCATCGAGTACCGGTACCCGCTCTCGCTGGCCTGGCTCTGCGAGAGAATAACTGGCTAGCCGGAGATGAACGTTCCCGGCGGGCCCACCGTATTCAGTGGGTAGGGAGACAGCGGGCTCTCTGTGCCCCCAGGTGAAATCTCTTCCGATGCAAGCGGGACAAACTGAAATGGAGATGTGGCCATGCGCAACCGATGGTGGGCGGCGCCGGTTCTGGCAGGCGGGGTTGCGGTGCTGGCTGCCTGCGGGAGCTCGGCGTCCCCCTCGGGCGGGTCAACCTCGACCACCAGCCCGGCGGCGACCCCGAGCGTGACCCAGCAGGCCAACGGCTCGGGTGCCGTGATTAAGACGATGAGCACGAGCAAGGGCACGGTACTGGCTACCGCGCAAGGCAAGACAATCTACTGGTTCGCGATCGACACGCCGACGAAGTCGAACTGTAACGGCACCTGCACGACGTACTGGCCACCGGTCCTCGGCAACCCGTCAGCTGCGTCTGGTACCTCGCTGCCGAAGGCATTCGGCACGATTACCAGGTCCGACGGCAAAACGCAGGCGACCTATGACGGCCACCCGCTCTACACCTACGTGGGCGACGGCGCGCCAGGCCAGGTCACCGGCAACGGCAAGAACCTGTCCGGCGGGCTGTGGTGGGCGATGACCTCGTCCGGTGCCAAGCTCGGTGGCACCCCGTCTCCGCACACGTCGACGACCTCAGGCGGCGGCGGGTACTAATAGCAGGTAGCGGGAAGTGCTGCCCGGCCGTGTTCGATGCGGGCGGGCAGCATCCCGATGCGCAGCGGAGTACCGGCCGGCAGCGGGGCATCTGGTCTCCATCACATCGGGCGATGCCCGCTGAATAATTCAGGACAGGCTACCGGTCCGCGGGCAGTAGGCAGGCCCGGCCGGGCGTACGATCGGCCCATGCCAGCGCAGCGGCGTACGGTCGGCCCCGAGCCGCAATTCTTTCAGGTGCAGACCACCACGGACTCGCGCGCGGAGGCGGTAGAACTGGCCCGCGCCGTGGTCGAGGCCAGGCTCGCCGCCTGTGCTCAGGTCGCCGGGCCGATTGCTAGCACGTACTGGTGGGAGGACGGCCTGGAGCGCGCCGAAGAGTGGCTGCTGATGCTGAAGCTCCCAGCTGATCGCTATGACGACCTGGCCGAGTTCCTGACGCAGCGGCACAGCTACGACGAGCCCGAGATCACGGCCACGCCGATCGTGGCTGGCTCGTCGTCGTACCTGGACTGGCTCGAGGAGGAGACCCGCCCGCAATGACCGCGACGCCTGGCAGCGACCACGGTCTGTTCGGCCCGGGCTCAGTGACCTGGCGCGTGCTCAGCGAACCCGTGATGTGGATAGCCGGCGTGCGGGCCATGTACATGCAGGCCCTGCATCCGAAGGTAATGAAGGGGACCTGGCAGAACACCGCGTTCGCGCAGCGGGATCAAGCCTGGGGCCGGTTCACCAGGACCGTCGAGTTCGTGCGGGTGCGCACGTACGGGACCGTGGCCGAGGCTGAACGGGCCGGCGCTCGGCTGCGCAAGATCCACTCAGCACTGACCGGCGTGCACGAGGGCCGCGAGTTCCGGCTGGACGAGCCGGAATTGCTGCTCTGGGTGCACTGCGGTGAGGTCGGCTCGTACGCAGAGATCGCCCGCCGCAGCGGGATGCGGCTGACGCTGGCCGACCTGGACGCGTTCGTCGACGAGCAGCGGCGCAGCGCCGCCATCGTCGGCCTCGATCCGCGGGACGTGCCAGCCAGCATGGCCGGGCTCGACGCCTATTACCGGCGGATGCGGCCGCAGTTGCAGGCCTGCGCGGAGGCCCGGCGAGCGCTCCGGCTGTCCTTCACCCCCAAGCTGCCGCTGCCGTACTCTCCGCTGCGCCTGATCGTCCCGCCGCTCAACGTGCTGGCCTACGCCAGCTTGCCGCGGTGGGCACGCCGACTGTACGGGACGCCGGCCATCGGCCTGACCGACCCCGCGGTCACGGTGGCGCTGCGCGCGGCGTTCGAGTCCACCACCAGGCTGCCGCCGCAGCTGTTGCTGCTGCCAGGCGCCGCGATCGCGCGCCGCCATCGCCCGCCTGCTGCTTAGCCAGCTGCCGGCATATTCCACCTGGCTATTACCGGCTCGCCGTGCTCGGTGCCGAGCAGGCTGACAGTGCCGGTGTCCAGCCGGAAGTACCGGCCTTCATCGGGCGCCAAGCCGAGCCAGCGCGCTGTCAGCACGCGCAGCAGGTGCCCATGCGCAACCAGCGCGACGTCGCCGTCGGGCAGCAGCGGCCGGACCCGGCCAAGCACCGCGTCTGCACGGCGGCCCACCTGCTTCACAGTCTCGCCGGGGTGCGCCTGGTCTCCGGGTATGACACCGTCGCGCCACAAATACCAGCCGGGCTGCTCTTCGGCGATCTGCCCGCTAGTGAGGCCCTCATAGCCGCCGTAGTCCCATTCCCACAGATCAGGGTCGTGGCGCGCGTCGGCCAGCCCGGCAAGCTGCGCCGTGACCACGGCCCGCTGAGCCGGGCTGCTGAATACCGCCACAAGGTGCCTGCCCGCCAGCCCGGGGGCCAGCCTGGTCGCGGCAGCCAGGCCGGTGTCGGTTAGCGGCACATCTGTCCGGCCGGTATGCCTGCCTTCCCGGCTCCACTCAGTCTCGCCGTGCCGGATCAGGACCAGTTCGCCCATGCGCAGATGATCTCACCCGCCGCGGACGGTAGCCGGCGAGTACCGATTGACAGGGTCGGTCGTCATATGTAAGTTCTAGCTGACAGGTGAAAGTCGAGTAGTGGGAGCCCGTGCTGACCAGTGAGACGGAGTTGCTCGCCGTGCTGACGGCGGTGGCCAATCCGCAGCGGATGCGGGTCGTGGCCGAGCTCTCGGCTGGCCGTGTGCACGTCAGCGAGCTGGCCCGCAGGCTGGGCATCTCCCGGCCGCTGCTGTACATGCACCTAGACCGGCTGGAAAAGGCCGGGCTGATCACCGGGCACCTAGAACTATCTGACGATGGGAAGGCCATGAAGTACTTCGAGCTGGCGCCGTTCGAGCTGCAGGTGACCGCGGAGACGATCACAGCGGCGGTCCTGGCGGCAGATGCCGACCACGACGTCCAAACGAAAGTGAGTGACCTATGACTCGCGTGCTGGCAGCTGCGGGCACCACCACCGGTGCTCATGCCGTCCAGGTGATCTTGATCAGCGTGGGCATCCCGTTGGTCGTGCTTGGGTCGATCGCGGTGATCGTTGTCGCCTATTTCCGGCTGCAGGGCCATCGTGCCGATGCGGTCGCCATGGCGAATTACCGGAAGCTGGCCGAGGACGCAGTGACGAACCAGCAGGAACTGCGTGCCGAGCTGGGCAAGCTGACGAGCAAGGTTGAGGCCGTCGAGAAACTGATGCGGGATGTGGGATGACCGCGCGTGACCGGCCGGACGACTTCAGGCTGCGGCTGCGCCGCGACCCGGTCCGGCTTGTCTTCTCGGCCAGCCCGTGGCGGGCAGTAGGTTACCTGCTCAGCTACTTGCTCATCAGCGGTGTGCTCTTCGCCATCTGCATGACCGCCAGCATGCTCGCGGCGGTGCTCGCCATCACCATCGTCGCGGTACCGCTGCTGCTGGCGCTAGCCGGAGTCGTAGCAGGCTGCGCAGGCGTCGGCAGGCTGATGTTGCGCCAGGTTTACGCCAGCCCCGTCCGCGGCAGCTACCCGGCGCCACCTGGATCCGGCCTGATGCAGCTGGCCCGGGCGCGGTGGACCCGTGGCAGCACCTGGCGGGACCTCGGCTACGTGCTTGCTATGTGGCCGCCGTTGTTCACCCTCGCCGCCGTGGTCTTCGCGGTGTGGAGCACGCTGCTGGCCGGCGCAACCATGCCGTTCTGGTACTGGTCGGTGCGGGACGTGTGCGTGGGTAACTGTCAGGCCACTGGTGCCCGCGGCATCCTGATCGGCCACTTCCCGCATGGCCCGTACGGGCCGGGCAGCTCCGGGCTTTACGTCCACACACTGCCAACGGCGCTCGCCGCCGGCGCGGGGTTCGCAGTCGCGTTCCTGCTGTTCAACTACGTGCTGGTGAGCACCGCCCAGCTGCACGGCCAAGTCTCGCGAGCACTGCTGCGCGCCCCGGGCGACCCGCTCGCTCCGGCCAGGAATGTGCTGGCCGGTCCACGGCCGCTTGGCCCGCTGACGCCGGCCGATAGGTAAACCCTCGCCCGCGAGTGCCAGCTCGCGGGCGAGGGCCACAACGCGACTAGCCGTACCTAGGAGAGGTCACCATGCGCCAATCGCAGCATTCAGTATTGCCACCCACGGGGGGACACCCCCCGTGCACCCCCCAAGAAAACCCCACGGGGGGACACCCCCGTGCACCCCCCAGAAAACCCCGCACCGGGTCCGCGGGCCAAGGCGTCGCGTCCAGTGGTCGAGCGCGTCGCCGGGTGGAGCGCCCGGCACTGCAAGACCACCGTGTTCGGCTGGCTCGCCCTGGTCGCTATTGTCTTCGTGGCCGGCCACCTAGCCGGCACGACGAGCGTGCCGTCGAATGACCCCGGTCAGTCCGGCGCGGCGGAACGGGTTCTGCAGAAGCTCAACGACAACGGGCCGCCGCCGGCCGAGGACGTGCTTATCCAGGCCCGGCGGGCCGGCACCGTCCGCACTGACCCTGAGCTCCGGCAAGCTGCCCAGCAGGTGGTAGCCGCGCTGCGGCGGCTGCCCAGGTCTACCGCCAGTGACATCCGGTCACCGCTTGGCCCAGGCAGTGGTTCGCTGATTTCTGCCGATGGCAAGTCGGCACTCGTTACCTTCAATGTCACTGGGGCGAATGAGGACCAGGCCGTGCGGCCGGCCCTCCGCGCGGTGGCTGCGGTGCAAGCCGCGCATCCCGGGCTGCTGATCGCCGAAGCTGGCGGCGCGAGCGAGGACCGGGTCATTAGCAGCCAGATCAGCCGCGACTTCCGGACGGCCGAGTCGACATCACTGCCGATCACGCTGATCCTGCTGGCCTGCGTATTTGGCGCGCTCATCGCGGCCGGTATCCCGCTGCTGCTGGCCGGAACCGCGGTCATTACCGCGATATCGCTGACTTCGGTTATCGGCCGGTGGCTGCCGACCGGCCAGAGCACGTCGGAGGTCGTGCTGATCATCGGGATGGCCGTGGGCATCGATTACACGCTGTTCTACTTGCGCAGGGAGCGCGAGGAGCGAAGCAACGGCCACAGCACGAGTGAGGCGCTGCGCATCGCGGCAAGGACCTCCGGTCGGGCCGTCCTGGTTTCCGGCGTGACCGTGATGATCGCGCTGGCCGGCCTGTTCCTGACCGGATACCCGGTCTTTACTGGCATCGGCATCGGCACCATCGCCGTGGTGGGCGTGACGGTGCTGGGCTCGCTGACGTTCCTGCCGGCGCTGCTGTCGTGGCTAGGTCCGTGGGCCGACCGGGCCCGGATCCCGTTCCTCGGCCGCCGCCGCACCGCGTCGAAGCCGTCCAGGCTGTGGTCCGCGCTGGTCCGCCGGGTGGTGCGGCGGCCAGCCGCATGGGGCGCTGTGGCCACCATCGGGATGCTGGCGCTGGCGGCGCCGGCGGTTAGCCTGCGGCTGGGCAACCCGCCCGACGGCGGATTCGCCACCAGCTTGCCGGTGGTCCAGACCGCGAACAAGATCCAGGCGGCCTTCCCGGTGGCGCCCGCGCCGGCTCAGGTGGTCGTCACCGGCGCTGACCTGGCCAGCGGGAGCGTGCGCGACGCGGTGGCCGAACTGCAACGATCCGCATCGGCCACCGGCATGATCAGGAAACCGGTGACGGCATCGGCCATCGGCGGCGGCCGCGCGCTGGTGGTCAGCGTTCCGCTCCAGGGCAACGGGACGAACGCAAGATCCGACGCGGCACTGCTCGACCTGCGCAACCAGGTTTTGCCAGCCACCCTTGGCAAGGTCGCAGGCATCAGCTACGCGGTCACCGGGCCGACCGCCAACAACTATGACGACGACGCGGCGCTGCACTCGCGCACCCCGCTCGTGCTGGCCGTGGTGGCGGTACTGGCCTTCCTCGTTCTGCTGCTTGCGTTTCGCTCCATCGCCATTCCGCTGGTCTCGATCGGGCTGAACTTGTTGTCAGTGGGAGCGGCCTACGGCCTGGTCACCCTGATCTTCCAGGACGGCCGGCTGCAGGGCACGCTGGGATATACCAGCTTTGGCGCAGTCGTGTCCTGGGTGCCGCTGTTCATGTTCGTGTTCCTGTTCGGGCTGAGCATGGATTACCACGTCTTCATCCTCAGCCGGATCCAGGAGTTGCGGTCCCGCGGCGCCGCAGCGAAGGACGCGGTGGTGGACGGCATATCCAGCAGCGCCGGGGTGGTGACCAGCGCCGCGGTGATCATGGTGGCCGTCTTTTCGATCCTGGCCACACTGTCGATCATCCAGCTCAAGATGCTGGGCGTGGGCCTGGCCGCTGCCGTGCTGATAGACGCGACCGTGGTCCGCGGCATATTGGTGCCAGCAGCGCTGGCCCTGCTTGGCGAGCGCGCCTGGCTGGCGCCCCGATGGCTGGCCCGGCTATCGGATCGGCGGGCTCAGTCGCTAGACGAAGCGTGACGACAGCCTCAAACCTTAGGAGAAGCTGGCGGATCCATGTGGATCCGCCAGCTTTCTGGCGCATTGGCTCACTCATAGCCACGGCTCAGCTACAGTTGCCCTCACAGCTGGCTCGCCGCCCCTGACTTCGGCGTGAGGCCTGCCATCCCTCCCCGAGCCAGAGAGCGACCATGGGCCTGCTCCCTAGCGCCCGCGTGCGCCGGAACTCCGGCCCTGCAATTGAGCGAATCGCTGGATGGAGCGCCCGGCACAAGAAGACCGCGGTGGTGTTGTGGCTGGCATTCGTTGTCGGCTGCTTCATCGCCGGGCAGTCAATGACTTCCGCTGGCGTTCAGCAGTACGACCCGGGCCAGGCCGGACAGGGCGAGCAGGTGCTCACCCAGCTCGGCGTCGTCACCCCGCCGGCCGAGAGCGTGCTGATCGAGGCGCGTGCCGGAGCGCGGCACATCGAAGCCGACGCGGCGCGCCGGGTCCGGGCCGTGGCCGGCGAGATAGAGCGGGCCCTGGCCGCACTGCCGCGAGATGCCGCCAACATCCGATCGCCGTCCGGCCCCAGCGGGCGCGGCCTTGTCTCGCGCAGCGGCCTCGCGGCGCTCGTTACCTTCAACGTGGCCGGGCCGAACGCGGCCGCAGACGCCACGGTGCTGGCCGACCTGGCCGTTGTGCACCATATTCAGGCTCGCAATCCCGGCCTCCTGATCCGGGAGGCGGGCGACGCCAGTACCGACCGGGTGGCCAACGCCCTGCTTGGGCATGACTTCCGGCAGTCAGAGTGGACGTCGATCCCGCTCACGCTGATCCTGCTCGTCGGCGTATTCGGCGCCCTGATCGCGGCCGGCATTCCGGTGCTGCTGGCCGGCACGGCCGTGGTGGCGGCCGTTGCACTGCTCAGCATCGCAGCCCAGTGGCTGCCTGTCGGGGCAGGCGCGTCCGAGATCGTGCTCGTCATAGGGATGGCGGTGGGAGTCGACTATTCGCTGTTCTACCTGCGCCGCGAGCGCGAGGAACGGGCGAAAGGACATAGCATGCTCGCCGCGCTCAAGATCGCGGCGAGCACTTCTGGCCGCGCGATCGTAGTGTCCGGGCTCACTGTCATGGTCTCGCTGGCCGGGATGTTCCTGACCGGAATCGACGTGTTCACCGGGCTGGCGTTCGGCACGATCATCGTGGTCGGAGTGACCGTGCTGGGGTCACTGACCTTCTTGCCTGCCGTGCTGTCCTGGCTCGGCACGTGGGCCGACAAGGGGCGGCTACCGCATCTGGGCCGGCGCCGGACCTGCCCTGGCGCGTCGCGGTTCTGGTCTGGCCTGGCCAGCCGGGTAGTGCGCAAGCCGCTGCGCTACGGCGGGATCGCCGCGCTCGGCATGCTCGTCCTGGCCGCGCCCGCGCTCGGCATGCGGATCGGGGACCCCGGCATCGCGCTGCCGAACAACCTCGGTGTCGTCCGGGTACTCGATGACATCCAGCACCAGTTCCCGGGCAAGCCGGCCCCTGCCGAGGTGGTCGTGACCGGCAACATCCATGGGCCCGCCATGCGGCACGCAGTGACCGAGCTACGGGCGGCGGCCACTCCGGCCGGCCAGATCCGCGGACCGGTAACGGCGGGCTTCGTCGCCGGGAGGCGGGCACTGGTGCTTCAGGTGCCCCTCGCCGGCAACGGCGCAAACGCGGTTTCGGACCGCGCCCTGGTGAGCCTTCAGGACAAGGTGTTGCCGGCCACAGTTGGCCGCGTTTCCGGTGCCTCCTTCGCAGTGACTGGCAACACCGCCGCCAGCTACGACTTCCGGTCGAGGCTGGACTCGCGAACCCCGCTGGTCTTTGCGGCAGTGGCGCTGCTTGCCTTCGTGTTGCTGATGGCGGCGTTCCGCAGCCTGACGGTGCCGCTGGTGTCGATCGGGCTGAACTTGCTGTCGGTGGGCGGAGCCTACGGCGTCGTCACGCTGATCTTCCAGGACGGCCACTTGTCGTCGCTGCTCGGCTTCACCTCGTTCGGCGCGCTCGTCCCGTGGGTACCGCTGTTTACGTTCGTGCTGCTTTTCGGGCTGAGCATGGATTATCACGTGTTCATCCTCAGCCGGATCAAGGAGCTGCGAAGCGGCGGTGCTAGCTGCCGTGACGCGATCGTGCACGGCATCGGCAAGAGTGCCGGCGTGGTGACCAGCGCCGCCGTGATCATGGTGGCGGTGTTCTCGCTCTTCGCCACGCTGTCGCTGATCGACGTCAAGATGCTAGGCGTCGGGCTTGCCGTCGCGGTACTGCTCGATGCGACGGTAGTGCGCGGCGTGGTGCTGCCGGCCTGCCTCGCGCTGCTTGGCGAACGGGCCTGGTATCTGCCGCGGTGGCTGTCCTGGTTGCCCGGCCGCAGCCTGGCCTGCGAGGGCGCCGAGCGAGCGAGCCAGCCGGGCGAACCGGGCCAGCCGGGATCGGACCCCCGTGATGCGGACCAGCCGACATCAGGGCAGCGTAAGGATCTCGTGACCGTCTGAGGTGACGACGAGCGTGTGCTCGAACTGGGCGGTCCGCTTGCGGTCAGCGGTGACCACTGTCCAGCCATCTGACCAGATGTCGTACTCGATGGTGCCGAGCGTCAGCATCGGCTCGATGGTGAATGTCATTCCCGGCTCCATGAGCATGCCGACCGTCGGGTCGTCGAAATGCGGCACGACCAGGCCGGAGTGGAACGTCGCGCCGATGCCGTGCCCGGTGAAGTCGCGCACCACGCCGTAGCCGAACCTGCGCGCGTAAGACTCGATGACGCGGCCGACCGCGTTGAGCGGCCGGCCAGGCGCGACGGCGCGAATGCCGCGCATCATGGCTTCCCTCGTGCGTTCGACCAGCAGCCGGGATTCCTCGCTGACCGAGCCGGCCAGGAACGTCGCGTTGGTGTCACCGTGCACGCCACCGATGAACGCGGTGATATCGATGTTCACGATGTCGCCATCTTCGATCACGGTGTCGTCCGGGATGCCGTGGCAGATGACCTCGTTCAGCGAGGTACACAGCGATTTGGGAAAGCCGCGGTAGCCCAGGGTGCTGGGATAGGCGCCGTGATCGCACAGGAACTCATGCCCGATGCGATCCAGCTCGTCCGTGGTCACGCCGGGTACCACCCGCCGGCCGACCTCGGCGAGCGCGCGGGCCGCTATCTTACCGGCGACCCGCATCCGCTCGATCGTCTCGGCATCCTTGACGTCGGGCTCGCCCAGGCGCGGGGCACTCCGACCGACGTATTCAGGACGAATGATGTGTCCGGGGACGGCCCGCTCGGGCGAGACCCTGCCGGGCTGGAGCAGTGCGACCATGATCTGCAAGTCTAGTGGTCATGGACGATGACCAGAGCTGGTGGTTCTGCCTGAAGCACATGGAAGTGGAGCACGGCGCCGGCTGCCCGGGAAAGGACCGGCTCGGCCCCTACCCGACCCGCGAGGCGGCAGCGGACGCCCTGGAGACTGTCCGCCGCCGCAATGAGGAATGGGAGGCTCAGGACAGATGGCCGGGCGAGGACGGCGAGTAGGGTGATAGGCAGTGGGAAAAAGCCCGACAAGGGGGCGTAGCGTGTCCGTGGAACAGCCGGGAGCCGGGCTGCCGCCTGCCGCCGCAGCCAGGATGGCAGAGATCCGGGCCAGTGGCACCTGGGGCTCGGCACTGACCGCCGACGAGTTCACCTCGATCAAGAGCGTCGGCTTCACCCCGGTTGGGCAGGTGCTAGGCGCCGCCGTCTACAACATCGGCTACACCGGTGGCTACGCATGCCCGGCCTGGGGCGGCGGATACGGGATGGGCGGGCTCGGCGGCCGGTACAGCTCATATGCCAACCCGTACAACAGCGTGACCGCAACCTCGGGGAGCGGGACGCTCGGCTCGTATGCGCCGATGGTCCGCACCTTGTACCAGGCCCGCCGGCAGGCCATCGCCAGGATGACGGCCGAATGCCAGGCGCTGGGCGGGCACGGCATAGTCGGAGTGCAACTCACGATCGGCGCCTTCCCGGCAGGCGGCCTTGAGTTCAAGGCCATCGGCACCGCGGTCCGCGCACCGGGCGCGGTGCCGCTGCGGCAGCCGTTCACTTCTGACTTGTCGGGTCAGGACTTCGCCAAGCTGGTGCTGGCCGGCTGGGTGCCGGCTGCGCTGGTGCTGGGCATCTCGATCGGCGCCCGGCATGACGACTGGGTGACGGTTACCCAGACCCGGTGGGGGTCCGGCAACACCGAGGTGAGCGGGTATACCGACCTGGTCAATGCGACTAGGCACGACGCCCGCAGTCAGCTCCAGAAGGACGTGGCACGGCACGGCGCGCAAGGAGTTGTCGTGCAGCGCATGGAAATCAGGGTCGGCGAGCACGAGTGCTCGATGCAGGAAGGCCGCCGGGATCATGTGCTGGAAGCGACGATCATCGGCACGGCGATAGCCCAGTTCGACAAAAAGCGGGCTGCGGCCAAGCCGCCGCTGGCGATCATGTCGCTCGACCCGCAGCGGCGGCAGGCCGCACGCGTGCGGCTATGACCGCGCACCAGAGGTTGCTGGGCGCCGGAGTAGCTGGGCGCCAGACATTGAAAGTAAAGGGAGCGCGATGACGGAGCAGCAGAGCACCGAGCTTGAGGTGCTGGGAGTACCCCAGGACGCGATGCGCAGGCTGGCCGAGCTGCGCCCCGGCGCGCCTGGCTCGATCTTCACCTCGGACCTGTCGGTCAACGAGTTCCTGCTGGTCAGAGAGGTAGGCTTCCGGCCCGTTGGGCTAGTGCTCGGCAGCTCGATCTACCACGTGGGCCTCCAGGTAGCCCGCTGGGGCAAGAGCCAGGAGCTCGACGTGCTCTCGCAGGCCATGTACCACGCGAGGGAACTGGCCATGACCCGGATGGAAGCCGAAGCGCAGGCACTGGGCGCTGACGGCATCGTCGGCGTCCGGCTCGATGTGGAAATGAAGGAGTTCGGCGCGGACATCGCCGAGTTCATCGCTGTCGGCACTGCAGTGGTGGCCGAACCAGGCGCTGGCGGCGGCGGCGTGACGAACTGGAAGAACAACAAGGGACTGCCGTTCACCTCCGACCTGTCCGGTCAGGACTTCTGGACGCTGATCCGAGCCGGTTACGCGCCGCTGGGCATGGTGATGGGGTCGTGCGTCTACCACATCGCTCACCAGAAGCTCGGCAGCAAGATGGGTAACGTCGGCCGGAACGTCGAACTTGAGCAGTTCACCCAGGCCCTCTACGACGCCCGTGAGCTCGCGATGAGCCGGATGCAGGCCGAAGCCGAGGGCTACGCCGCCGAGGGTATCGTCGGTGTCCAGCTCCGGCAGCACAGTCACGCCTGGGGCTCGCACACGACGGAGTTCTTCGCCATCGGTACCGCGGTGCGCCCGCTGCGTGAAGACCACATCATCCAGACGCCGACCATGGTCCTGAGCCTGGATTCCTAATGACCGCCGGCCAGGCGGCCTGGGGCTCCGCGCTCCAGGTGAACGAGTTCGCCGCCATCTCCCGGGTCGGGTTTCAGCCGGTGGGCCAGGTGCTCGGCGCCGCGGTGTACAACGTCGGGGACACAGGCGGCGAGGAATGCCCGTACGGGCTGCAGGTCTTCCGGGGTGAGGGGACGCGGGCCTATTCGCCGCCCGGGCCTGGCGGTGTCCGCATCACGCGTGGGCCAGTGCAGAAGCCGACCGGTGCCGCGGCGATTGGCTCGGCACACGCCCTGGTGTCCGTGCTGTATCAGGCCAGGCGCGCGGCCATCACCCGGATGACCAACGAAGCCGCGGCGCTGGGCGGTCACGGCATCATCGGGGTGACGCTGACAGTCGGCCCGTTCGGGGACGACGACACGCTCGAGTTCAGGGCCATCGGGACCGCGATCCGTGCGTCCGGCGTACCGGTGCGGAGCAAGCCGTTCGCCTCCGATCTGTCCGGCCAGGACTTCACTAAGCTCGTCGCGCACGGCTGGATCCCGGTCGGGCTCGCGGTTGGCATCGCGGTCCGGTACCGCCACGACGACTGGCAGGCCAGCGCGCGTTTTACGGCCGGGAACGTGGAGGTCGAGGGGTACTCCTACCTTGTCAGGCAGACGCGTACCGACGCCAGGAACGAGCTCGAGCTTGACCTGATCCGGATGGGTGCGGAAGGCGTCGTCGTCCGGGAGATGCAGACTCAGATCAGCCGCCGCAAGTGCCCGGTTGTGCCGCTCGGCCATGACCACGTCGTCGAGGCGACGATCGTGGGTACGGCGATCGCGCAGTTCGCAGCGATGCCGCCGCCGCCGATCTACGGGATACGCAGGCTGGACGGCCGCCGCCCGGTTCAGGTGCCCGGGCCGCAGCTATCGGTAAGCCTGGAGGGCGGCGAGCCCGAGCCGGCTGAGCCGCCAGCACCAGAGATCGACGAAGGGCTCTGAGGTAGCTCTCATGGCAGCCGTGTCGCAGAAGATCTCGGAGGGCGCATGGCGCCTCGCACCCGCTCCAATCGAGCGCTTGCTGCGGACCGATGCTGGCAACCGCTTCGTCCGGTTCCTGCCTGCCGCGGCGGCGGCTGTTATCACGAGCCAGGCGTTGCTGGCGATCCTTACTGGTCCGGCCAACCTGGGCGGCTTCGCCTCCGGGGTGCTGGCATCGATGGCAGCGGCTGCTGTGAGCTACCTACTGAGCCGCTGGGCCTGGGAGCGGAAGGGCAGGCCGGACCTGCTCCGGGAAACCTTGCCGTTCTGGGTCATCTCCATCACGGTCTGGGTCATCCTGGGTTTGACTTCCAAGCTCGCTAACAGCTGGGCTGTCTCGGCTGGCCTGCATCACCTGGAACGCCACCTGGTCGTCAACGGCGCTTACCTGATCATGAACTGCGTTACCTTCGTCATTCGGTTCTTGATCTTCCAATATGTCCTGTTCGCCAACAGGGCCGTGGACGCGCGATAAGAGGTCCGGCTGGCCCGCTCCCGCCCGGCCGCTAGTCGTCCATGCTGCCCATGGTCAGGTTGACGGTTGTGCCCGTCATCCCGCTCGCCTTGTCCGACGCCATGAAGACCGCCATGTTCGCCACCTCGTCGAGCGTCATGAGCCGTCGCGGGTGGGTCCTGCTGGCGCCGAACTCTAGCCACTGCTCCCAGGTCAGGCCCGATGCCTTGGTGCGAGGCGCGAAGACTTCCCTGATCGTGCGCGTTTCCGGCATGCCCTGTGGTCGCAGGCCGACCACGCGAATGCCTTGAGGGGCGAGCTCGGCGGACAGATCCCGGGTAAGTGCCTCCTTGGCGGCCATCGCCGGACCGTAGCCGCCCACCAATGGGATGCCCGTCCGCGAGTGGAGCGCGGTGATAGTCATAATCACCCCCGATCTCTTCGGGATCATGCGCCGTGCGGCCAGACGCGCGGTCAGGAAATACGACGTCGTGTAGGCCGCGATCGGCAGGGCGAAGTTCGCGGCATCCAGCTCGGCCAGGGGCACGCCCAGAGTCTGCGTGTCCGGGAGACCCACCGCGTTGAACGAGATATCGACGCGGCCTGCCCTACCGGTCACATAGTGCAAATGCCTGTCCACAGCCTGCTCGTCGAGAGCGTCGATGGTCGCCGCCTCGGCGGATCCGCGAGCCGAGGCGATGTCATGAGCGACCGCGTCGACCGGTTCCCGGCGGCGCCCGGTGACAAAAAGCCTGGCCCCTTCAGCTGCGAAGGCCCGCGCGACAGCGCCGCCGATCGCGCCTCCGGCTCCGTAGACCACCGCAACCTTGTCCGTCAGCAGCATGTCCGGTTCCTTCCGCTGGTTCCAGCGCCGGCCGGTCGCCGGCGGTTACCGGCGCACTGCCTGGTGCATTGCGGTGCGCCCGGAGATATATACCGGCGGCGCCCGGTCAACTCATCTGTCATCAGCTCCGCCCGGACCGATGAGTTGGCGTAACCCCGCCGGTATGTACCTGTGAGCAGCGCGGGCACCGACCGGTGCGCACCAGGGTCGTTGCTGACAACACGAACGAAGGAGCACCGAAATGGGAAAGATCGTGCTAAGCACCAACGTCTCGCTCGATGGAGTGGTCCAGGACCCGGACGGCGCGGAAGGCTTCAGGCTCGGCGGCTGGTTCGGCGAGTTCGGGGGCAAGGACATCGAAGAGTGGGGAAAGGTCGAGTTTGACGAGGCGCTGGGCGCCGAGGCCGTGCTGCTGGGTCGGCGGAGCGACGAGTGGTTCGCAACACGCTGGTCATCCAAGCCTGGCGAGTGGGCGGACAGGTTGAACAGCCTGCCCAAGTACGTCGTGTCCGCAACCCTCGAAGACCCCAAATGGACCAATGTGACGGTCCTGCAGGGCGACGCGGTGACCGAGGTCTCGAAATTGAAGCAGGAGATAGCCGGTGACATCCTCCTCTACGCCAGCTATCAGCTCGGGCGCACGCTGATCGAGCACGATCTGGTCGACGAGCTGCGGCTGTTCGTGTTCCCGGTAGTGCTCGGTGGTGGCGAGCGCCTCTTCGGCGAGACTAGCGACAAGAAGGCTATGCGCCTCGTCGGCGCCCGGACCGTCGGTGGCGGCCTCATCTTCGTCACCTACGAGTTCGTCCGAGAGGCCTAGCAGCTGCACTGTCCGGTGACACTGGCCGGGCTTGCAGATAGCAGCGGGGATGGTATGAGATGCCCACCACTACACATTTCACCGCGACGGCGCTGAACCTTAGCGCCGTGCGGTGCGAGGCACTGTTCGCTTCCGCGCTGCAGCCATCGGACGCGCCAACCGCCGCGATGGTGTCAACGGCAATCGCCTGCGCCGTGCGGCAGTTCGGCGTCCGGGGCTGCGCCGCCCTGATGGCGCAGGAGTTCGGCGACCGCCCCGACGCGGCCGCCAGCAGAATGCGCTGGGTACGACAGCTCCGCGACGGGGGTGTGTGACCCGTGTCGGTTAGCGAAGACTTCGAACGTCAGACCGTCCCTTTCCAGCATGAGCTGCTAGCCCACTGCTACCAGATGCTCGGTTCGGTTCACGACGCCGAGGACCTCGTGCAGGAAACGCTGCTGCGGGCCTGGCGCGCCTACGACCGGTTCGACGACCGGCGCGCGTCGATGCGCACCTGGCTGTACCGGATCGCGACCAATGCATGCCTGACGGCACTGGAAAGCCGCGGCCGCCGGCCGCTGCCGTCAGGACTCGGCGGTCCGACCGACGACCCGAAAGCGCCGATGGTGGCGGGGCAGGAAGTGCCGTGGGTTGAGCCCATACCGGACGCCCTGCTCGGAACCAGCAGCGCGGACCCGGCGGTCGTCATCCTGGCCCGCGGCCAGTTGCGGCTGGCGCTGATCGCTGCGATGCAGCTTCTGCCGGCCCGGCAGCGAGCCATCCTGATCATGCGGGAAGTGCTCGAGTGGCCGGCAGCTGACGTTGCCGCCGCGCTCGACACGACACCAGCCGCGGTCAACAGTGGCCTGCAGCGGGCCAGGGCCCGGCTGGGAGAGCTGGGGATCGGCGAGGATCAAGTGGACGAACCGGCCACGGCCGATCAGCGGGCGCTAGTCGACCGGTACGTCACGGCGTTTGTCGACGCCGATCTGACGACGCTGGCAGGCCTGCTCACCGAAGACGTGGTGCTGGAGATGCCTCCTGTTCTCAATTGGTACCTGGGCCGGGAGAACTACGTCCAGATCATGGCCCTCGCCCTCGAAATGCGGGGCACAGACTGGCGGATACTGCCGGTGGCGGCCAACGGCCAGCCGGCCATCGCGGCATACGTGCGGGCCGGGTCCCACTACGAGATGCAATCGCTGCAGGTGTTTTCCGTGACGCAGTCGGGCATCGCGCGAAACGTGCGCTACGTCGACCCGGCGGTATTTGCGGCCTTCGATGTCCCGAGCCGACTGGCCGCCGAGCGGACGAGAAGTTCGTGACCACTGACGTCATCGGTTCGTCCCCGCTTGGCGCCATCCTGCGAGACAGCCTCGACTACGCGCGCACAGCCGTGCGTGCGGCGACCCCGGAGGAGCTGTCGCGTCCCACGCCGTGCCGGGAGTGGGATCTGCGCGCCCTGCTGAACCATCTGAACGACTCCCTGCTGACGTTGTGCACCGCCTGCAGGACGGGCAGGGTAGGGTTCGAGCCCTGCTCGCCCGCGGCCGGGAAGGATGACATGCCGCTGGCTAGCTTCGACCGGTACAGCGCGCTATTGCTGACGGACGGCCTGCGCCGTCGTACCAGGAGTGGCGTCCTGGTGGTTGACCTGCCACTCGCTCAGCATCTGCTGGTTGCTGCCGGGGCGATCGAGATCTCCGTGCATGCCTGGGACGTCGGCCAGGCGACTGCGCGGCCGGATTCGCTGCCGGCCGGGCTGGCCATCGAGCTGCTGGCGATCGCCCCGCTGGTAGTCGATGACACGCGCCGATCCCCGCAGTTCGGACCCGTTGTCGCGGTGCCACCGGCGAGCGGGCCTGCTACTCGACTGCTCGCCTACCTGGGTAGGCAAGAGGCCGCGCCATCGACGACACCAACCCGAACCCTGCGCACCGGATAGGTCGACGGACTGAGGGTTCCGCAGACACCGAAGCGCCGCCGGCGGGCTGCCGGCGGCGTTTCGGTGTCTAGCCAAGGGCGGAAAGCGGCGCAGGCTCAGTCCGACGACACGGCAAGTTCCTCGCCGACTTCCTGCGACGCCAGCAGGGCTGCAGAACGGCGCTTGATACGCGGCCGCAGTCCGAACCAGACGAGGACCACGCTGGCGAGCAGCACGGCGGT
Organism: uncultured Actinomycetota bacterium; assembly: GCA_963787665.1. Classification (GTDB taxonomy): domain Bacteria; phylum Actinomycetota; class Actinomycetes; order Streptosporangiales; family Streptosporangiaceae; genus JAJYUU01. The sequence continues at coordinate 554,386 of CAWBDZ010000007.1, read as the reverse complement.
GTTCACCCCTATCGCGAGATGGATGCCGGTCAGCTCGACGCTCTGTGTCGCGGCGATCGCGCCCATAAGCGGGATACCGATCGCGAAGGCTACCTGCTGGGTCATCGACGTCAGACCCGTGGCCAGGCCTTGCTCCTCGTTCGGCAGACCTGACGTCCCGGTCACTGTGTACGCCACGATGTTGGTCACCTGGGCGAAGAACGCGATGAACAGCGCGGGGATCAAGATAACGAGCGCAGCTCGGTGGGTGCCGAGGTACACCAGGGGGAGGGGTGCCAGGGCCTGCACAAGCAGGCCGACGCCCAGGACCGTCCTGCCGCCGAAGCGCCCAAGGAAGCGCCCGGCAAGCACCCCGGCCGGCACTGCCGCCAGGCCCGGGACGCCGAAGACCAGGCCGGCGGCCAGTGGCGAGTAACGCAGGACCTGCTGCAGGTAGAGCGTCACAAGGAAAACCAGGCCGCTCCCCATGGCGAAGGTCACAAGCCCTGCGTAGTTGCCCCACTTCACCGTGGGCCGCCTGAGGATGCGCACAGAGGCGAGCGGGGCGGGCGAGCGCAGCTCGATCAGCCAGAACGCGGCCAGCAGCAGCACGCCGGCCACGGCCGAGGGGATGTTCTTCTGAAGAACTGCATAGGTCACGGCCAGCAGACCGCCGGTCACGGTCACCGCTCCAGGCAGGTCCAGCTTCACCCGGCCGGGCCGGCTGCTCTCGCTGATCAGCAAGGGGGTAGCCGCCAGGACGACCACACCGACCGGGACGTTGATGAAGAACGCGGCCCGCCAGCTCAGCCAGTTGACCAGGGTCCCGCCGACCAGCGCGCCAACGGTGAAGCCGCCAGTGAGTACCGCGCCGTTGAGGCCGAGGACGCGAGCGCGCGTCGAGCCTTCCGAGAATGTCGTGGTGAGCAGCGACAATGCCGCGGGGATCGCTAGCGCGGCGGCGAAGCCCTGCAGCGTTCGGGCGGTCAGGAGTATCCCAGGGCTGGGTGCCAAGCCGCCGAGCAAGGAGGCCAGGACCAGCAACCCGATTCCGGACATGAACAGCCTGCGGCGGCCGAACAGGTCCCCGAGCCGACCGAACAGCAGGGTGAAGCCGGCCGCGGGCAGCGCAAATGCGGCGATGACCCAGGGCAGCCCAGTCAAACCCAACCCGATGCCCTTGCCGACCAGCGGCAGCGCGATGTTCAGGATCGTGAGGTCGATGGCGAACATGAACCCGGCACCGATCAGGACCAACAGGATCAGCCGCTGCCTCCCGCTGAGATGCGGCGCTGAGATTGTGTCGGTAGTCACGAGACGCTCCTCTCAAATGAGGCCCCGACGAGGAGGCTTCCGACGATGCTGGACGCGCACCTGCTGGTGCGCGCCCGCACCGCTCATCGGTACATACCGGCCGGGTCACGCCAACTCATCGGTCCGGGCCGCCCAGGCCGAGCCGGGCTCAACCGTGTGCCGCTAAGGGCGGTTGGGCCATCAGCTGGCGAACCGGGTTCGGCCGCTTCGAGCCGGAACGTGGATCTCTCGGCGGATCCAGAGCCAGACTCGTTACTAGTCGGGTGCCGAGCCGCTGACCGCGTCCAGCAGGCGTGCTAGCCGCGTCCGGATGGACTCGTTCCCCGTCTGCCGCCGTCCGCCGGACGCGTGCCTGCCGCCCGCTGGCCGCGCAGCGTCGTCGCCGACTGCCGCGCTCACCAGGTGCTGCGCGGCGTCGAACGACACCGGCGAGGTGTCAGCCGGCACTGGCAGCGACTCGTGCGCCAGCCCGTCGAGCTCGGGGTCGTCCTGATCGAGGGCGAATACGGTGACGCCCATCCGGCGGACATCGTGCACCCGCTCCAGCAGGTCCGCTGGCGCCAGCGGCTGGCTCACGACCAGCAACGTCTCATCGCGGGTGACCGCCCGGAGCCGGTCAAGGCCGACCGACAAGTGCGGAGGCGCGCCTGGCGGCGGCGCCCAGCGAACTAATGTCGGCGCCAGCCCGGGCAGCCCGGCCAGGCGGCTCTCGTCGGCCAAGTGCGCCGTCATGTGCCAGGGCTCGGCCGCCTGCGGGCCGATCACGAGCAGTCCGTTCGGCGACCTCGCACTACGCCGCAACGCATGGGCGAAGCCGGCTGTCCGGTCGAGCCAGCCGGTGGGCGCGAGCAGCGCCCGCAGGGCCGCCACCTGCTCGGCGTTCATGAACCTATGGTGCCGCAGTGGCCAGCCAGGCGCTGGTGAACCGGCGCGGTGCCGGTTCTGGCAAGATCGGGCGCATGACACAACAGGCACCGGCCGGCGCCGACCTCGCTGCCGTGGTGATCGGGATTCTCGGCGGCACCGGAGAACAGGGCCGCGGCCTGGCCCGGCGACTCTCGATGGCCGGGAATCGTGTCATCATCGGCTCTCGGCACGCCGGCCGAGCCGCGACCGTGGCAGCCGAACTCGGCGGCAGCCCGCTGCTCGCTGGCGCACTGAACCAGCAAGCGGCCGAGCGTGCCGATGTGGTGATCGCCGCCATGCCGTGGGAAGGCCACCGGGAGCTGCTCGACGGGCTAGCCGGGCCGCTGGCCGGCAAAGTCGTGGTCGACTGCGTCAATCCGATCGGGTTCGACTCGCGCGGCGCGTACCCGATCAAGGTGCCGGAGGGCAGCGCGGCTGAGCAGGCGGCCGCCGTGCTGCCGGACAGTACCGTGGTCGGCGCGTTTCATCATGTCTCGGCCTTCCTGCTGCTCGATCCTGCCGTCGAGAAGATCGAGCTGGACGTGCTTGTGCTCGGCGACGACCGGCCGGCTACCGATCTGGTGGCCGCGCTGGCCGACCGGATCCCTGGTATGCGCGGGCTGTACGGCGGCCGGTTGCGCAACTGCGGCCAGGTCGAGGCCATGACGGCGAACCTCATCGCCATCAACCGCCGGTACAAGGCGCACGCGGGCCTCCGCATTACCGACGTCTGACCGGCGGCCAGCTGGCGCGGTCCGGTTAGCCGCCGAGGGCAGGCGGTCAGCGGTAGGAGAACTCCTCGGTCGGGAAGCTGCCGGATACCACGTCCGCGGCGAACGTCTCGGCCGCCCCGCGCAGCACGCCCGCGACGTCCGCGTAGCGCTTGACGAACTTCGCCGTACGCGGCGACAGCCCTGCCATGTCCTGCCAGACCAGCACCTGGGCGTCGCAGCCAGGTCCGGCGCCGATCCCGATGGTGGGGATGTCCAAGCTCGCCGTCACTCGCCGGGCCAGGTCCGCGGGGACGCACTCGAGCACAACCGAGAACGCTCCCGCGGCCTGGAGCGCCTTAGCGTCATGCAGCAACTGCTCGCCATCCTCGCCGCGGCCCTGCACCCGGTAGCCGCCGAACGCGTTGACGGACTGCGGCGTCAGTCCCAGGTGCGCCATGACCGGGATGCCGGCGGCGACCAGGTCCTCGACCTGCCGGACAACCCGGTAGCCACCTTCCAGCTTCACGGCCTGGGCTCCGGATTCCTTGAGGAACCGGGTCGCCGCCGCCAGGGCAGCGGCCGGGGACGCCTGGTAGGAGCCGAACGGCAGGTCAGCGACGATCAGCGCGCGCCGGGTGCCACGGACGACGGCCGCGGTGAGCGGGATGAGCTCGTCAACGGTGACCGGAACGGTGGAATCGTGGCCATAGACGACCATTGCCGCTGAGTCGCCTACGAGTAGCACCGGGATTCCGGCCGAATCGAACACCGACGCTGTCAGCGCGTCGTAGGCGGTGAGCATGGGCCACTTCTCGCCGCGGGCCTTGGCGGCGGCGATGTCCCGGACGGTGAGGCGGCGTCCGGCCGCGCCACCATAGAGGGGTTCAGGAGCCGGTGCAGCTTGTTCCGCCCGGTACTGATCAGCAGTCATTACATCCTCCGTGTCTCGTTGCGCCCTAGTGGCGTCCCCGGACCCTCTGATGATGGCATGGCAGGCTTCTCGTGAACAGGGTGGACCCGGCCGCTTCCCGCCCCGGCCTGGCCCATTTGCGATACGGTGATGTTCCGTATCGTTTATGCCGCGCCACCATGGACAACGTCCGCTGGTCGGCCCACGCTTCCCCGCACCGAAGGCAGGCATGGCCTCTTCCACCGGCCGTCGGCCCGGCCGGCCCCGCAGCGAGCACGCCGACCAGGCGATCCTGGCCGCTGCGCTCGACCTGTTCGCCGAGTGCGGCCCGGACGCGCTGTACATCGAGCAAGTGGCCGCACGGGCCGGTGTCGGCAAGGCGACGATCTACCGGCGCTGGCCGGGCAAAGAGGACATGCTGCTCGACGCCATCGCTGGTCTGCGCACCCAGTTGCCCGTGCCGCAAGGCAGGTCGGTCCGAGCTGACCTCACCGCGCTGCTGGACGCGATCTGCCGCGACGCGGCCGACCCGCGCCGGGCCCGGCTGTTCGCACTCCTGCAGGGCGAGGGCGTCCGCTATCCGCGGCTGCTCGCTCGGTACCTGGAAATGGTGGTCAAACCGCGACGTGACCTGGTCACGGCGGTGTTGCTGCGCGGCGTGGCGACCGGCGAACTACGCGAGAACACCGACATCGGCGCCGCTGTCTTCCTGCTGAACGGGGCGGTGCTGGCGAGCATGTACGGCGAGGAGCAGCCCGACTCCCGCTACGCCAAGCGGGTAGTGGAGGAACTGCTGCGAGGGCTAGCGGCCCGGTAAGCTCGCGTCATGCAGCTGACGAAACTGGGGCACTCCTGCGTCCGGCTGGAGAAGGACGGCGCGCGGCTGGTGCTCGATCCCGGCATCTGGGCCGGGCCAGGCGCGCTAGCCGGGGCACATGCCGTGCTGGTGACGCATGAGCACGTTGATCACCTGGACGCCGACGCGGTGCGCGCCGCGCTCGATGCCGATCCCGCGCTCCAGTTGTGGGCCAGCGAAGCCGTAGCTGCCAAGTTCACCGGCTACGGCGACCGGGCGCGTGCCGTGCATCACGGTGACGCTTTCACTGCGGCCGGCTTCGACGTGCACGTCTACGGAGCCGACCATGCCCTGCTCGACACGTCGATCCCGATCGTTCCGAACACCGGATTCCTCGTGGACGACGAGGTGTTTCACCCCGGTGACTCCTTCACGGTGCCCTCGCAGCCGGTGCCGACGCTGCTCGTTCCGGTGTCGGCTCCGTGGCTGAAATTCAGCGATGTTGCCGACTACATCAGGACGGTCGCGCCCGAGCGCGGCTACTGGATCCACGATGCGCTGCTCAACGACAAGGCCGCGAACCTGATCGGCAACTTGCTGAAGGCGGTCCCGGCGAAGACAGGTCCGGCGGCCTTCCTTGAGCCCGGCACTAGCGTCGAGCTGCCATAGATGCACGTCACGGCTGACAATCTGGAATACAACGGCGCCAGCCCGACAGCCGACCAGCTTCGCGCGCTGGCGCTGAACGGCTACGGCCATTTCACCGCGATGCAGGTGCGCGGCGGCCGGGTCCGCGGGCTCGACCTGCACCTGGCCCGGCTCGATCAGGCAACCGACGAGCTGTTCGGCATCAGCATGGACGGCGCACGGGTCCGCGACAATGTCCGGCACGCACTGGGCCGCGGCGCAGACGCCTCGGTGCGTGTCTACGTGCAGCGTCCCGATCCTGACCAGCCCCCGTCGGTGCTAGTGATCGTCCGGCCGCCCGCCGCGCTGCGGCCCGAGTTCAGTCTGGAGCCCGTTCCCTATCAGCGCACCATCGCGCACATCAAGCATCTCGGTGATTTCGGTCAGACATACTACGGCCAGCTGGCTGAGCAACACGGTTTCGACGAAGCGCTGCTGACTGGGCCGGACGGGCTGATTTCCGAGGGCTCGATGACGAACATCGGATTTTTCGACGGTAACGAGGTCGTCTGGCCGGCCGCGGCAATGCTGCCGGGTATCACCATGCAACTGCTGACACGCGACATTCGGTCGGTGCCGCTGCGGTACCGCCCGGTGCGGGTGGCAGACCTGAGCTCGTTCGCGACCGTCTTCGTAACCAACTCGCGCGGCATCGCGGCTGTGACCCGGGTCAGCGACCGCAAGCTGCCGGTCGACGCCGAGTTCATGACGCTGCTCGCGGACGCGTACGAGTCGGCGGGCTGGGATCCGATCTAGCCAATTCGGGGCTCGCGCCAGCGGCTGGTAATCGGCAGCCTACGGTCCCGCCCGAAGTTCTTGACGCTGATCTTGGGCCCGGGCGGGTACTGCCGCCGCTTGTACTCGGCCCGGTCGACGAGCCGGATGACCCGCTCAACCAGCGCCGGATCGTCTCCTGCCGCGACGAGCTCGGCAGCGCCCTTGTCCTGCTGGACGTAGTCGTCCAGCAGCCGGTCGAGCACCTCGTAATCCGGCAGCGAGTCAGTGTCGAGCTGGCCGGGCGCGAGTTCGGCGCTCGGCGGCTTGCTGATCGAGTTCTCCGGGATCGGCGGCGTCTCGCCCCGCTCGGTAGCTTGCGCGTTCCGCCACCGGGACAGCTTCCAGACCAGCGTCTTAAACACGTCCTTGATGGGTCCGTAGCCGCCCGCGGAATCGCCATACAACGTCGAGTAGCCGGTTGCGAGCTCGCTTTTGTTGCCTGTCGTCAGCACCAGGTGCCCCTCGGCGTTCGACAGCGACATCAGGATCAGGCCGCGGATCCGCGATTGCAGGTTCTCCGCCGCCAGTCCGTGCAGGGCAAGGTCGCTGAAACTGTCGATCATCGGGTGGATCGGGATCGTGCGCGCGTGCACGCCCTGCCGCTTGACCAGGTCCTCGGCGTCGGTCACCGAATGCGACGAGGAGTAGCTGCTCGGCATGAGCACCACGTGCACCCGGTCAGCGCCGAGCGCATCGGTGGCGATCGTGGTGACCAGGGCCGAGTCGATGCCGCCAGACAACGCCACCAGGACCGAGCCGAATCCGTTCTTGTGCACGTAGTCGCGAGTGCCGAGCACGAGCGCGCCGTAGATCTCGGCCAGATCGGACAGCCGGGGCCATATCATCGGCGCGGCGAGCGGCGCGTCCGGCTGGGGCGCGGGCAGCAGCGCCAGCTCGATCCGCTCGATCGTCATCGTCGTGCCGTCGGCGGCATCGGCAGGCTCGCGGCCGGGCTCGCGGGCGGTGTCCGCGGCGGGCAAGTCGACGTCGGCCAGCACAAGCGCCTCGTCGAACTGCGGCCCGCGAGCGAGCAGCCGCCCGCCGGCGTCGACGATGATGGAGTCACCGTCGAAGACCAGCTCGTCCTGGCCGCCAACCAAGTTGGCGTAGGCGAGCACGGTCCCGGCCTCGCGGGCGCGCCGCTGGCACAGGGCAAGCCGCAGATCGTCCTTGTCCCGCTCATAGGGTGAGGCGTTCGGTACCACCAGCAGGCCCGCCCCGGCACTGCGGGCCACCGCCACCGGGCCGCCGTCCTGCCACAGGTCTTCGCAGATAGCAACGGCAACATCCACCGGTTCGCCGCCGTTTGCTGCGATCCGGAATACCGGGAGCGTGTTGCCGGGTACGAAGTACCGGAACTCGTCGAACACGCCGTAGTTGGGCAGGTGATGCTTGGCCGAGGTGATCGCGACCTGGCCGCCGTGCAGAACGGCGGCCGCATCCAGCGGCGCACCGGCCGGAACGCCCACCCTTGGCTGCTGGCCAGCGCGGCGGTCGAGGTAACCGGCGACGACCGCGATTCCGTCCAAACCCTCGCCGGCCAGCTTGGTGGCAACCTCCTGCAAGGCGCCGATCGAGGCGTCGACGAAGGACCGGCGCAGCGCCAGGTCCTCAACCGGATAGCCGGTGAGCATCATCTCGGGGAACACGACGATCCGCGCGCCCTGCTCGGCGGCCCGCATCGTCCACTCCAGTACTTTCTCGCCGTTGCCGGCCAGGTCACCTACGGTGGCGTTGACCTGCGCGAGCCCGATCCGAAGCTGAGGCACGAGCCCAGCCTACGTGCCGTCACCGCTGCGTCGGCGGCCGATGCAGCGGCGGCAGGCGGGGCCGGTAACAAGCAGGAAACATACGCGGGGCAGACTGCCAGAGTGGACAGGCAGGAAGAGTTCGTGCTGCGCACGCTCGAAGAGCGTGATATCCGGTTCGTCCGGTTGTGGTTCACCGACGTCCTCGGCTACCTGAAGTCGGTCGCCGTCGCGCCCGCTGAGCTTGAGGGCGCATTCGCGGAGGGCATCGGCTTCGACGGATCGGCAGTCGAGGGATTCGCCCGGGTCTACGAGGCCGACATGATCGCGAGGCCCGACCCGTCGACGTTCCAGCTGATGCCGGCTGGCGGCGAGTCCGCCGGGACCGGAAGGATGTTCTGCGACATCCTGCTGCCGGACGGCTCGCCGTCCTATGCCGACCCGCGCAATGTGCTCAAGCGGGCGCTGGCCAAGGCGGCACGGCTCGGCTTCACCTTCTACACCCACCCTGAGATCGAGTTCTTCCTGTTGCGGGAGCGCCCGGAGGCCGGCGCCAAGCCGCGGCCGATCGACAACGGCGGATACTTCGACCACACGCCGCACGCGATCGCGCACGACTTCCGCCGCGAGGCGATCACGATGCTGGAAGCGCTCGGGATCTCGGTGGAGTTCAGCCACCATGAGGGCGCGCCGGGCCAGCAGGAGATCGACCTGCGCTACGCCGATGCGCTCAGCACCGCGGACAACATCATGACCTTCCGGGTCGCGATGAAAGAAGTGGCGCTCCAGCAGGGCGTCTTCGCCTCGTTCATGCCCAAGCCATTCACCGAGTACCCCGGGTCTGGCATGCACACGCACATGTCGCTGTTCGAAGGCGACCGGAACGTTTTCCACGAGCCAGGCGGCGAGTTCCAGCTGTCCAAAGTGGGCCGCGCGTTCATCGCCGGGCTGTTGCGGCACGCGGCGGAGATCACCGCGGTCTGCAATCAATGGGTGAACTCCTACAAGCGGCTGTGGGGCGGCACCGAGCGGATCGCCGGTGCTGGCGGCGAGGCGCCCGCATACATCTGCTGGGGTCACAACAACCGGTCCGCCCTGATCCGGGTGCCGATGTATAAGCCGCAGAAGGGCAACGCAACCCGGATCGAGTTCCGCTCCATCGACCCGGCTTGCAACCCGTACCTGGCATTCGCCGTCATTCTCGCCGCCGGGCTGAAGGGCATCGAGGAGGACTACGAACTGCCGCCGGGTGCCGAGGACGACGTCTGGGCGCTGACCTCGGCGGAGCGCCGGGCTCTTGGCATTGCGCCACTCCCGCAGAGCCTGTCCGACGCCATCGACGCGATGCAAGGCAGCGAACTTGTCGCGGAGACGCTCGGCGAGCAGGTCTTTGACTTCTTCCTGCGCAACAAGCGCGAAGAGTGGCAGGAGTACCGCCGCCACGTGACCGAGTTCGAGCTGGAACGATATATCGGCGTCCTCTGAGCAGGCGCGGCGGGCACCATCAGCGACAATGGGATGCGGCCCTAATCGAGGGCTGCGTGGCCTTACCGGGACTTGGCGGTCAGCAGATGGCGAACGGTGCCCGAATCCACTCGGCGGTTATGTTCGTGCAGGAGCTAGACAGATCGGTGAGTTTCTACGAGGACATACTCGGGCTGAAACCGGTCAGCCGCGACGCGACGGCCGCGCTGCTCATGAGCCCAGCAGGATCGCAGCTCATCCTGCGAGCGATGGGCAGCAACGCCGCTCATCCGCTCGGGAATATCGGCTTTCAGTACGTCATCTGGTCCGCTGCCGACCGGGACGAACTTAGCCGTAGCGAGCAGGCCCTGCGGGCGCGCTCTGCGCTCCGCGATTCCCGTAGTTATGACGACGTCACGGTCGTGGAGGGTCGCGACCCGGACGACATCGCGGTGATGATCACTTATCCCGGACCGGATAAGGTGCCGCTTCGCGAGCTGCCGACCCGGATCTACGGATGGTGACGGGGCCGCATCGGGCGACCATCGCAAGCCGTTGGGCTATTCGCTAGCGTGCTGGAGTGAGCACGCCGCGCGGGACCCTGGCCGGGCAGCTGGCCTCGATGGGGTTCGCCGACACGGCCCGGGCGGCGAAGCTGCTGGCCGGGCTGGGTGCAGCGGGGCCGTTGCTCGAGGCGGTCGCTGCATCGGCCGATCCGGACCAGGCGCTGGCCGCACTGGCGCGGATGACCCCGGACGCCGATCTGATGGCGGCGCTGCAGGCAGATCCGGTACTTCGGGACCGCCTCGTCAGCGTGCTCGGTGTCAGCGCCGCACTCGGTGATCACCTGGCCCGGCATCCGGCCGACTGGCGGTTGCTGGGCGCCGGGGTCCCGTTTCCTATCTCCTGGGCAGAAGTCCGGTCCGAGCTGCTGACCGCAGCGAAGGCGCCAGACCCGGCGACCCAGCTGCGCATCGCCTACCGGCGGCGGCTGCTGCAACTCGCGGCGCGGGACCTGACCGGCGAGGATCCGATCGAGACGGTGATGGCAGGGCTGGCGGAGCTGACGTCGGCGGCGCTGGACGCCGCACTGGCCATCGCCCATGCCGAGTTGCCTGCCGGCGCTCCGGACTGCCGCCTGGCGGTCATCGCGATGGGCAAGACCGGGGCACGGGAGCTGAACTACGCCAGCGATGTCGACGTGATCTTCGTGGCCGGGCCGCCCGCCGACGGCGGCGACGAGGTGGCCGCGTCGCGGACGGCAACCGCGCTGGCCAGCGGCCTGATCAGGGTCTGTTCGCAGAGCACGCCGGAAGGACCGCTATTCCCGGTTGACCCGAACCTGCGGCCCGAAGGCCGGGACGGCCCGCTGGTCCGGTCGGTCGCCAGCCACCGCGCATACTACGAGCGCTGGGCGAAGACCTGGGAGTTCCAGGCACTGCTCAAGGCCAGGTTCGCGGTCGGCGACGCCGAGCTGGCGGACGAGTACCTGGCCGCAGTCGGGCCGCTGGTCTGGCACGCTGCGCAGCGTGAGGACTTCGTAGCTGACGTCCAGTCGATGCGCCGCCGCGTGGTGGCGAGCCTGCCTGCCGATGAGGCGGGCCGGGAGCTGAAGCTCGGCCCTGGCGGGCTGCGCGACATCGAATTCGCGGTGCAATTGCTGCAGCTCGTGCATGGCCGCGCCGATGAAGCGCTGCGCCAGCCGGGCACCCTTGCCGCGCTTGAGGAACTAGCCGCGGGTGGCTACGTCGGGCGGGCCGATGCTGTCGCGATGGGCGCGGCCTACAAGTTCCTGCGCGCGGTGGAGCACCTGTTGCAGTTGCGCCAGCTCAGGCGCACGCATCTGCTCCCGAAAGACCCGGTCGTGTTGCGCCAGATCGGCCGCGCCGTGCGCCGGATGCGGCTCGGCCCCGACCCGGCGATCGCTTTGACTGGCGATCCGGCAGTTGAGCTGATGGCCCAGTGGCGGCTGCACGCCACCCAGGCGCGGCAGTTGCACGAGAAACTGTTCTACCGGCCGCTGCTGGACGCCGTAGCGCGACTGCCCGGCGAGGCAACCCGGCTGACTCCGGCGGCGGCCGCCGACCGGCTCGAGGCCCTCGGGTACGCCGACCCCGCCGGCGCGCTGCGCCACATCGAGGCGCTGACCTCGGGTGTCTCCCGGCGGGCGGCGATCCAGCGGACCCTGCTGCCGGTGGTGCTGGAGTGGCTGGCGGACGCGCCGGAACCGGATGCGGGCCTGCTGGCCTTCCGCCAGGTGAGTGAGGCACTTGGCGGCTCGCCGTGGTACCTGCGACTGCTGCGGGATAACGCGGTGGTCGCACAGCGGATGGCGCGGCTGCTCGCGTCGAGCCGGTACGCGACCGGGCTGCTGCTGCGCGCGCCTGAGGCGGTCGCGATGCTGGGCGACGACGCGCAGCTAGCGCCGCGGCCGCCCGCCGACCTGCTGGCCGAGGCGAACGCGGCCGTGCGCCGGCATGACAGCGCTGCGGGCGCAGTGCGGGCGGTCTTGGCGATCCGGCGCCGGGAATTGTTGCGGACCGCGGCGGCCGACGTGCTCGGGCTGGCCAGCATCGAGGCAACCGGCGAGAGGCTGACCAGCGTTGCGCAGGTGACGATCGACGCGGCGCTCGCGGCCGCGATCCAGGACGCGCAACGGGCGTCCGGGCCACTGCCGACCCGGCTCGCGGTGATCGCGATGGGCAGGTTCGGCGGGCACGAGATGGGCTACGCCAGCGACGCCGACGTGCTATTCGTGCATGATCCGCTGCCGGGTGCGCCGGAGGGTGCGGTCGCCGAGGCGGCGACGCGGGCGGCGCACGCCGTGGCGGAGAGCCTGCGCGCGCTGCTGAGCCGCCCCGGTCCTGACCCAGCGCTGCTGGTCGACGCGGACTTGCGGCCTGAGGGTCGGCAGGGACCGCTGGTCCGCTCGCTCGCCTCCTACCAGGCGTATTACCGTCGGTGGTCAGTAGCCTGGGAAGCCCAAGCGCTGCTGCGGGCGGAGGTAGTGGCGGGCGATCCCGGCGTCGGCGCGGCATTCATCGACATGGCCGATCGGATGCGGTACCCGGAGGGCGGTATCGACGACAGCGCGCTCCGCGAGATCAGGCGCATCAAGGCACGCGTGGAGGCCGAACGGATGCCGCGCGGTGTTGAGCCAGTGCTGCACCTGAAACTAGGGCCTGGCGGCCTGGCCGACGTGGAGTGGGTCGCGCAACTGTTCCAGCTAAGGCACGCGCACGCAGTGCCAGGATTGCGCACGACGCGCACGCTGGCGGCGCTCACCGCGGCCAGCGAAGCCGGCCTGATGGCGCCCAGCGACGCCGAGACGCTGACCACCTCCTGGCACCTGGCAAGCCGCATACGCGACGCAGTGATGCTGGTGCGGGGGCGACCATCCGATGCGCTGCCGACTTCGCCTGCCGAACTGGCGGCGGTCGCGCAGGTTGTCGGCTACCCGCCCGGCGGAGCTCAGGACCTGGTCCAGGACTGGCGGCGGGCGGCCCGGCATGCCCGGGCCGTGATGGAACGCCTTTTTTACGGGTAACGGGGGAGTTGCCGGTGGCAGACAACGAGCTGGGCGCGCGGTCCGAAGTCGCGAAGATCGTGATGGCCGCCTCGGCCGCCGTAGGGCGGCCGCTGACCGAGCCTGTTGTGCTGCAGGGTGGCGGCGGGCGGTCGGTGGTGCTGCGCTGCCGTGACGGGGCCGGAGGCTCAAACGTCATCGTCAAGACGTACCAGCGGAGTGGCGAAGGCCGGAGCGAGTTCGCGGCCGAGGCGGCGGGCCTGCGGTTTGCCGGCCGGACCGGCCTGGCGCCAGCGTTCCTTGGCGCCGACCGCGACGTGCTTGCCGTCGTGATGTCGGACCTCGGCACGGGCGCGAGCATGGCTGATGTGCTACTCGGTGGCTCAGCTCTGGCTGCGGAGTCGGCGTTGCTGGACTGGGCGCGGGCAGTCGGCGGGCTGTCCGCTGCGGCCGGGCGCAGGCGGCCGGAGTTCGATGCGCTGCGAGCTGACTACCTCAGCGGTCACGCCGACGAAAGCTACATGGCCGGTCTCGCAGACCGGATCCAGGCTGCAGCCGCGGCGGCTGGTCAGGTGGGCGTTCCCCCACTGGCGGGGCTCGGTGCGGAACTCGCGGAGATCGCGGCGGTGGTGGAGCAGGGGGCGGTTTTCTCGCCTGGTGACATCTGCCCGGATAACAACATGCTCACCGCGGACGGGATCCGGTTCCTCGACTTCGAGTCGGCCGGTTACCATTCGGTTTTCCTCGACGCCGCTTACATCCGGATGCCGTTTAGCACCTGCTGGTGCGTGTTCCGGCTGCCGGTTGCGCTGAGCCGGGCGGCCGAGGCTGTCTACCGGTCAGCTGTCTGCGCGGTCTGGCCGGATCTCGCCGACGACCAGGTGTGGCAACCAGGTGTCCGCCGCGGCGTCGCGGCGTGGACGCTGTCCGCGCTGGGATGGCTACTGCGCAGCGCCATCGAGGCGGATGAGCCAACCGAGCCGGAGGCAGAGTCCCCGCGCACCCGCCAGCTCATCAGATACCGGCTGCAGACGCTCGCGGACGAACTCGGGCCGACGGGGGAGTTGCCGGCGGTTGCCACGCTGATGCGCTCGCTGCTGGCGGCGACAGAGAACTGGCAGGCTCCGGAGCTTCCGCTGTATCCGGCCTTCCGGTAGGCAGGCGCCGGCTCTTCTGGTGTATGCCGCCTCGGGTCGGGCCACCGGGCAGGATGGTGGCATGGTCCCTCGAGCGCCCCGCCATGATCGTGACGCTGGCGGGCCTGCGGATGTGCTGGCCGCGAAGGCCGCGGTGCGCGAGGAGGTATGGGAGGCCATGCGCGCGGCCAAGGTGGCCAGGTTTCCTGGCGCAGCTGGGCGCATCCCGAACTTCACCGGTGCCGAGGCGGCCGCCGAACGGTTGCGCGCAATGCCGGAATGGCGGGCTGCTGGTGCACTGAAGGCGAACCCAGACTCGCCGCAGCTGCCCGTTCGCCAGCGAGCACTGGAGGACGGCAAGATCGTCTATATGGCTGTGCCGCGGCTCGCGGCGCGAGAGCCGTTCTTCGCATTGGACCCGGCCCGGCTGAGCGAGCCGCCACGCAAGGCCGCGTCCATCAGCGGGGCCTCGCGTTATGGGCGCGCAGTCTCCCTGGCCGAGCTGACTCCGGTCGACCTGGTAGTGATGGGCAGTGTCGCGGCCGCCGAGGACGGCGTCCGGCTGGGTAAGGGCGGCGGGTTTGCCGACCTGGAGTTCGCGCTCGCGATGGCGGCTGGCCTGATCGGGCCTGGCACGGTAGCCGTCACGACGGTCCACGAACTTCAGCTTCGCCCGCCCGGCACGATTCCGTTGACCGGGCACGATGTGCTGGTGGACCTCATCGTTACGCCCGATCGGATCATCGATTGCCGGGCCGCGCACGGCCCACGACGCAGTGCGCAGATCGTTTGGGACGAACTGACCGAGGAGAAGATCGCGGCAATCCCGCTACTCGCGGAGCGGCGTCCGCGTTAGACCGTCGTGGTTGCCGGGCACGGGCTAGGCCGTCGTGGCTCTGCGTTCGCGGTAGGCGGCAAGCAGCTCGTCGCGCTGGGCCGTGGGCAACCACTTGACGGCTTCGCGAATGGTCACGCCCGAGACCCGGTGCACGCGCGGGGCGAGCCAGTCGGCGACCAGGTCTGGTTGCTTCTTGGCGGTTTCTCGCAGTACCCAGCCGATGGCCTTGCGGATGAAGAACTCGCGCTCATTCAGCATGGCGTCGGCGTATCCGGCGAATCGCTGGAACTGCGCTGTGTCGCCCCGGCGCAGCGGAACTAGCAGCGACAGCATGGCTGACCGGCGGATCCAAAAGTTCTCGTCCGTCGCCCACCGGTCCAGCGTCGCGGTCAGTTCGGGGTAGCTCGCCACCAGCGAGCCCATGACGTCGGCGGCGAGTCCGTCGACCAGCGCCCAGGTCCCCGACGTGCGCAGCAGCCGTTCGATGAGGGTCGCGTCAGCGGGCAGCAGGAGCTTGCGCCGGTCGGTGAGCAGGATGACGGCAGCCATCTTGCACTCAAAATACGGACCATCCCAGAGGTTGCTAGCTATGTCGGTGAGTCGCTGGCCAGTTAGGTCTGGATGCTCCCGGCACCAGGCAGTCACGATCGCCCGGACGCTGGGAACGGTGGCGCCGGTGAACTCCAGTTTGCTCTTCAGATAGTTCTGCGACCCGACCGCACGCTCCGGCGAACCTGCCGCCCGGAGTTCCTGCTCGATTCTGGCGACGTCCTGGTCGCGGCCCACTACCGGCATGCGGACATCCTCCCGGTGTCGAGCCGCCAGGCAAACGAGGCCCCGCCAGGCGCGCAAACCTAGCGGGGCCAGATGATCCGACAGGAAGGAGTCAGGATCACGTCAAACTCTAGGCGAGCATCAGGACGATTTCTTGAAATCGCCGCTCGGCCCGCCCAAATGGGCGGGCCGAATGGTCAGCGTGACGGGTGCTCGCTAACCGGCATACACAAGCTTTGTGCTCAGCCGCTTCGCCCCACAGCCGTGCGAGCCGGGCAGGCCAAGCCCATCGCGGAGCTCTGTGTCCTTGCTGCACGAGACGGGGATCCAGAGCCCTCCTCGACGGCTGAACCTCACGTGGAAGGTAATAACTCGCACGAATTCGCCCGCGTTGATTTTCCGTGCCTTAGACGCAGTGGCCGACTTGACGAGGTTGATGTACTTCGGAAGGGTTCGGTAGATCACGAGGTCGTACAGGTAGAGGTGCTTCTTGGCTTCGGTGTTATAGGCCGAACTGGGCAGTACCTCGTACTGCTTGAACGTGAAGGTGCACCGAAGCCTGTGGCATGGTTTCCAGTGCGTGTCAGCCCCGCCTTCGGTCACATAGACAGTCTGAACCTTGGACGTTGCAGCTACGGTCGTCCCGTTCATGACTTGAACCTCGTACTTGGTGGCGACTGACGGCGCGAACGTTGAAGGAATACGGCTGGGTCGACGCGCCAGTCAGAGGGAGGGCGTGCGCCGAGAGCCTTGAAGTTCTTGGCGCCGAAAGGTTCGTCCAGCAGCACAGCCGTCTCAGTTGAAGTCCCACCAGCGATCTTGCCGCTGATCACGCCGGTGTTCTGGGCTTTTGTAGTCACTTTGTAGATCACCAAGGCAAAACCGAGGACCTTGCCATGCTTAGCACCTAGATAGTGGGGCGACGTAGCATTGATTGAGATACCGGGCGTGGTTGTCGCGCTCGATGCCTGGGCAGGCACCACTCCCGCTGCTATGAGTCCGCCTGCGATCGCTACCGGAGTGATCAATCGCCAGATTCGAGACATCCCCGTCTGCTTCCTGCCCGTTACCGGGCGAACGTTGCGAATACTCCGTGCAAAGTGTGACAGGCCATCTGGTAACCAGCAAGACCGGTCTGAGTAGTCGTAAACCGGCTATCAGCTGGTCTCTCGTCAGCCTGGACGGGGCCGCTGAGGTGGCGACCTGCCATGGTGGTTCTGCGTCTCTGCTCGACACTATGAGCGAGAAACTGTCGGTGGCGTCCGATAGAATCGAGCATAGATTCGAAGACGTTGAGCTGCGGCGGGAGGTGACCCGGCCGATGTGCGCCACCGATGAGCAGCAGCCTGCCGGGACCGCGCGCGGCTCGACGCGGCCCGTCCGGCGCCGCTCCCGGCAACGCCGCGCAGGCGCTGGCGGCGGTGCGGGCGGGGCTGGCGTTCCTGGCCGCGGCCACCGACCCGGCGGATCTGACCGGGGCGGAGCGGGCGGACCTGCTGCGCGGGCTGTGCCAGGCCGAGTCGCAGCACCTGGCGGCGAGGTCGGCGGTGCTGGCCGCGTTCGACGCAGCCGATGACCACTGCGCAGACGCGCAGCCGACCAGCCGGACCTGGCTGCGCTGGCAGGCCCGCACCACCAGCGCGGCGGCCGGCGCGGCGGTGGCCTGGGCGCGGCGGCTGCGCGGCCACCCGCGGGTGGCCGCGGCCCTGGCGGCAGGGGACATCTCGCCGTCGTGGGCGCGGCACATCATCGACTGGACTGACCGGCTGCCCGAGCACGCCCGCGACGAAGCCGACCGGATCCTGCTGCAGGCCGCCGCTGACGGCGCGGAGCTTGCGGACCTGGCCGCGGCTCGCCGAGCAGATCCGGGCCCGCACCGCCCGCCCGGACCCTGACCCGTGCGGCGAAGACGGCGGGTTCGGCGAGCGCAGCCTGCGGCTGACCCGCCACTTCCAGGGCCACGCGCACCTGGACGCCGACCTGACCCCGCCCGCCGCCTCGGCGCTGCAGGCGGTGCTGGACGCCCTCGGCGGCCGGGCCGGGCCCGAAGACCTGCGCAACCCGCAGCAGCGTGACCACGACGCGCTGGAGGAAGCATGCCGGCGGCTGATCGGCGGGGGGCTGCCCGGCCGGGCCGGGCAGCCCACCCAGATCCAGCTGCACCTGACCCTCAGCCAGCTGCTCGGCCAGGCCGAGGCCGACCAGGCCGCCGCGGCGTGGATCACCGCGAACGGCGTCCCCGCCCCGCCCGGCGCCGACTGCGACGCGCAGATCACCCCCATCGTCACCGGCAACCCCGACGCCGGCATCCTCGACCAGCTCGCCGCCACCCTCCTGTCCGGCGGCACCGGCGCGGCAGGCACGGCGGGCGGCGGGTTCGGCGGCAGCGTTCTGGGCGCCGACGCCGCGGCAGCGGCGGCGGCCGTGGCCGGCAGCTGACCATCAGCGCCATCCGGCAGCTGGCCATCAGCCACGCCGCCCGGCTGCTGTCGGGGCCTGGCGGGCTGGCGTCGTGGCTGCGGACCAGCCAGCTCGACGGGTATGCCGCCTCGGTCAGCCTGCCGCTGGACATCGGCGCCGCCACCGACACCATCCCGGTCCACCTGCGCCGCGCGGTCGCCCGCCGCGACATCCACTGCCGGTTCCCCGGCTGTGACCAGCGGCCAGCGGCGTGCCACGTCCATCACCTCGTACCCGCGGTCCGAAGGCGGCCCGACCAGCCTGGCTAACTGCTGCCTGCTGTGCAGCTTCCACCACCTGACAGCGGTCCACCGGTGGGGCTGGCAGCTGATCCTCAACCCCGACGGCACCACCACCGCCACCAGCCCCGACCGACGGCAAACCTTCCACAGCCACGCACCACCCGTCCGGGCTGCATGAGCACGTTCCCCACGTTGTGCGGGGCCGGTGTCAGTTGTGTATTGCCGGTCAGTGACCGGGCGCAGGGCTAACCGAAACGGCCTCCGACTACGTCATACGCGGTCCTTTGCCTGGCTAACCGCGAACGCCTGCGAGTGCAGGTGGCGGTCGAGGTAGTTCCCAGCGGCTGCAGCTGGCTGCCGGCCAACACTTTGTTCTTCTCCTGTCCGTCGGAGCACAGAGCCACGAAACTCGCGCCCGAGACCCAGGCGTGTCGGCCCCTTTTAGCCGATCGCGGCACGCTGGCGCGTCGAGAAATGTCTGCTCGACAGGGTTGGCGGTGAGCGCTCGGGCGGCGTCGTAAGCCGCCGCGGCTTCGGCATCGCGGCCGAGACGGCGCAGCAGGTCGGCGCGTGCCGCGTGGAACAAGTAGTAGCTGTCCAGGCCCGAGGAACGCAGCTCGTCCACTGTGGCCAGGCCGATTGCGGGGCCGTGGACTTCGGCGAGCGCGACCGCGCGGTTGAGCGCTACGACAGGGGTCGGCGTGAGTGCGTATAGCTGGTCATAAAGTGTCAGGATGGCGCGCCAGTCAGTGCGGTCGAAGCTGGGCGCGACGGAATGGACAGCGTTGATGGCGGCCTGGATCTGGTACGGGCCGGGGCGGCCGCGCCGGACGCACGCGCGCGTGATGGCCTGTCCTTCGGCGACCAGGTCCCGGTCCCAGAGCTGCCGGACTTGGTCGGCCAGGCGGATCAGCGACCCGTCGGCGGTGACGCGGGCGGCGCTGCGGGCGTGCAGCAGCAAGAGCAGCGCCAGCAGCCCCTGCGCCTCCGGCTCGTCGGGCATCAGCTCGGCGAGCACGCGGGCGAGCCGGATCGCCTCCGAGCACAGGTCGAGCCGCAACAGCGAGCCGGCGGTCGCCGCGTAGCCTTCGTTGAAGATCAGGTAGACGACCGCGAGGACGGGTGTGAGGCGGCCGGGAAGCTCGGCTTCCGCGGGCACGCGGTAGGGGAGACGGGTGTCCCTGATCTTGCGCTTGGCCCGGACGATCCGCTGGGCCATGGTCGCTTCCGGCACGAGGAACGCCCGCGCGATCTCCGGCGTCTGGAGCCCGCCGAGCAGCCGGAGGGTCAGCGCGACTTGGGCGGGCTGGTTCAGCGCCGGATGGCAGCAGGTGAAGATCAGCCGGAGGCGGTCGTCGGGCACGGTCTCCTCCTGAGGCGGAGTATCGTCCGCCGCGTCGGCGCCGTACAGGTGCTGAGCCTGCGCGTGCCGCTCGTCACGGACCGACTCGCGGCGCAGCCTGTCGATGGCCCGGTTGCGGGCGGTCGTGACGATCCACGCGCCGGGATTGGGCGGCAGGCCCTCCGACGGCCACCTGGCGGCCGCCACGGTGAACGCGTCCTGGACCGCTTCCTCGGCGGCGTCGATGTCGCCGAGAAAGCGGATCAGGGTGGCGACGCAGCGACCGTACTCGCGGCGGAAGACAGCCTCGACATTCACTGCGCGAGAGTCTATGACCGCTCCGCAGATACGCTCACTGCGCGTCGGACGCGTTCGCCTGGATCGCGTCGTCGAGGTCCCCATCGAACAGCGGGCGGACCTCGATCGGCAGTTGTTCCGCGATCGCGGCGAGCTTGGCCCACTCCAGGGCTGCGTCCAGGTCGGCCGCGGTGATGATCCAGAACCCGGCGAGGTGTTCCTTGGTCTCGGTGTGCGGCCCGTCAGTGATCAGAAAGTCGCCGCCGGACTGGCGCACCACGGTCGCCGACTCCGGGCCACCTTGCATGCCGCCCTTGAACACGAACGCGTGGGCGTCCGTCATCCTCTCGCCCAGCGAGTTTACGCCGCCCACACCTGCTGGCTCCTTTCCGGGGAAACGGGAACGGCATAGTCGCGGTAGAGCGCGAGCAGGTACTGCGTCATGACGATCACTCCCGTTTGTCATTCGGGGCCGGTCTCTGGCTCGGCCCTCACTCCCGCTACGAGCTGACCACCGCCGAATCGACACTGCGGCCCGTACGCGGCCCAAACTCTGATAACGATCCGTTCCGCATCCTTACGATGCTCCGCTGTTGCTACTAAAGGCGGCAAGGCGGGCTGCAGGTCGGCTGGCCACCTTGGCTGGCCAGTTAGCAGGCTCGGGCGCGGGCCTGCGGGTCGGCGGAGACGGCGTCGTGGGTCGGTTTGGCGTACTTGTCACGGATGCTCGCGTTGGTCAGGTTCCGGTCGCCGGTGCCGCGCGGGTGTACGACTTTGGCGACCTGAGTGGCTCCGTCGTTGAGGGTCAGTCGCACATGGGTGGTGAGCCGTTCGTGGGCCGGGAGGTTGTCGTAGGCCCGTTCGTGGTGCGTCACTGTAGGGTCTATCAAGGCCCAGACGTCACCCCACTGGCCGGCGACAGGAGGCACATGCCGTCGGGAGGGCGTACGTCGAGACCAGGACCAGAATCGTTCCCGCTGTCGGCCAGCCATATGCGACCTGGCCAACTTGCGGCCAACTAGATCAGCCAGGCCCTGCAGAGCCGCCTTGCCGAGACGGGGTCAGACTTAGTCGAACAAGAGGACCCACTCCGTCAGCTTGTGGCCCGCGGATTAGCCCGCACCGTCGCGCTGGCAGGGTTGCTGAGTTGCTTGGCTAGAGCCCTCAACGCGGGCGCAAGCATCGGGCCGGCCATCGGTCTTCCGTGGCCCGGCGCCAACACGCTCGGCTCCAGCCGGGCCAGCTCAGACACAGACTCGGTTGCTGCTCGCCAGTTCCAAGTGGTAAAGCGCGGTGGCCCGCCGAGGGTGTGCCGTTGCGAGAGGGCGTCGCCAAGCGAATTGAGATTGACGGTTAGGACGGCGTCGCCCGGGATGAGAGCACGGTCTCCCTCCCGAAACAGCGCCAGGTGGCCACGGGTATGGCCGGGCGCGGGGATGACCTGCCAGTCCGGCAGGCCGGGGACGCCCACGTTGGGGTCGATAGGGCTCAGCCCGTCCTGTCCGGAGGGAAGCTCGACGCGGGCCAAGGCGCCGATGATGCGGCCAGAGGGTGGCAACGGCACCTCGTCGGGGTGCACGTACACGGTGACGTCCCAGATGTGGGCGAGTTCGGAAGCGGAGCCAGCGTGGTCGGGGTGCGCGTGCGTCAGCACGATCGCTTGTGGCCGGGCGCCGACCCCGAACAGGGTCTCCGCTGCGCTCCTGATCAGCTCGGCCCGGCCCCGGAATGCGGTGTCGACCAAAACCCAGGTTTCGCCCGACTGCACGAAGTAGACGTTCGCGTCTCGCCGCTTCCCAGTCACCAGGCAGTAGACCCCTGCGGCGACGGTTTCTTCGAGCGTAGCGCCGTGCAGGTACCTGTCCACGTTGAATTGACGGCCCCCGAGCCAGTCCTTTTGTGATGTTTCCACAAGGCCTATATATCCACGACCCTGGGCGTGCAACCAGGGTCGCTTCTCGTTGGCGGGTTCAGGAGCCGACGGGCTGAGGTGGCTGCGTGCCGCCGTTCTGGGTGAGGGGCTGGAGGATGGCCTCGACCTCGCGGTGCCCTGGGCTGCGGGCTGGCTGGCATTCCTCCAGCGGGGTGCTGTGATGCTCGGGGTCGCGGAGGTTGGGGTCGGCGCCGTGGGCGAGCAGCCGCCGGACGCTGGCGGCCCGGCCGTTGCCCGCCGCGGTGTGCAGCGGCAGCCGTCCCCATTCGGCGTCGGCCTCGTTGACCGGCGTTCCCGCCTCGATGAGCTGGTCGATGACATCCAGCCGCTGGTGGTCGGCGGCGAACACCAGCGCCCGGATCCGGCTCTGGCGGGTGAACCGGGCCAGCGGCCAGCCGCTGATATCCCCGCCGGCGGCGGCCATCTCCAGGCTGTGGATCTTGGCTCCGGCGGCGACCAGGACGTCCACAACCTCGGTCATGCCGAACACCGCCGCGTGTAGCAGCGCGGTGCCGCTGGGCACGCCGCCCGAATCGGGCGCGGAGATGGCGTCGATGTCGGCCCCGGCCTCGATGAGCGCCTGGGCGACTTCGGCGTCGCCGTAGCTGGCCGCGGTTATCAGCGGAGTTTCCTTGTCCGCCGGGATGCCCGTCCACCGGCGCTCCGGCGTCGATCAGCGCCCTGGCGACCGCGCCGGTGCCGGGCAGCTCAGCAGGCAGCCCGAGCCGGTCGTGGTCGAACCGCAGCATGGCCATGTAGCCGACCGGGCCAGCGGACTTGTGGTCGGACCAGTGCTCCATCTTGGTAGTGGCCAGCTCCGGATGCTGGGCCAGCAGCCGGGCCAGCCGGGACAGGTCGCGGCTGTTGAGGATGTCGCGGCGTTCCACCTCAAGGTTGAGCCTGGCCCAGCTGGCGAACCCGTACTCCCGGGCCAGCGCCAGCTGCGCCGAGGACAACATGAGCGGGCCCGAGACCGCGTTGATCCGCGCGACCGCATCGGGGTCGCCGCGCTGAGCGGCGCGCAGAAGATCCTTGGCCTGGCGTTGGAGCTGGCCCAGGTCAGGCCGGGCAGGCAGGTCAGCCATGACGTCTCCCTGATCACCCGGTGGTCCGCGACCGGGCCGGAAGAGAACGTCACCCTCGACGGCTGTTACCTGCGAACGGAGGTGGACTCTGTCCTGCCCGCGACCCAGCGGCACCCTCCACCGCCTGATGCTCATCGTAGCCGCCCGCGCCGTTCTCAGCCCACCAGCGGCTAGCGGCTGGGCCTGCTGGTCCCGTAAAGGCGGGTGAGCTGAGCCGGCTCGCCTCCGCTGGCCCTTGCCGCCAATAGGGGCCGTCGACGTCCGGACCGGCTCCCAAACGCTATGGGCAGTGATAGCAAGACGGCGCGCTTGCACGGGAGATCGTGCGGCTGCGTATACGAGCCGGTGCAGTGCCGAGCGTGGGTCGCGAAGTAAGAGCCGTGACCGGCGATGCCGGGGAGGACGGCATCCGCTGATCAGGTCGGTGAAGGCGACCGGACTACGTCGTCGTCCCCCGCGCCTGGCAGCGTTAAGCCGACCGGGCCGCCCAGCGCTGAGCGGGGTGTCGCCTTCGGCTACGGGGGCGCGTTCTGGATCGATGCCAGCGTGCACCGGGCTGAGAGGCCGTCCGCTGGCATACGCAGGCGCGCCCGGCGCCGGCATCGGTGGTCTGGCCGGGCCGGCGTGTCAGCCTAGGTAGCCCGCGTGCAGCTTGATCCTCCTATTACCGCAGGCATGATGGCGAGGGAGTCCGAGGCCGTCGGCTGACAGAGTGTCTCTGGTGCAGTAGTTCATGGCCAGCCGGTAGCTGTTGCCGCCGATGTTGAAGGTGAATCGCAGCGTTACACGGAACTCGTCCGCATGGCCCCGTCGTGCCTTGGACGCGCGCGCGTGCCTGGCCAGTGTCAGGAAGCGGGGGAGCGGCGGGATGTGACCGGGCCGGCCAAGTCGCAGGCCCGAATAGAGGAACCAGTGCTTTCCAGCCTCCCGCCGGAAGGCCGATGGCGGGACCTTTATGGACAGGTGCAGAGTCTGCACGCAAGGTGACCGATGGCACTTGCCGCCGCCGCTCTGCAAGACAGTCGCTTCTACATAGACGGTTACGGCGCCGGACCATTTGACGACCGTTCGGCCGGATATCAGCTGGATCCGGTATCTGGTCTCAACCGATGGCTGCACTCGGAACGAGTACTTACCCGCAACGGCTCGCGACGGGCCATCGGGAGTGAAGATGCGGCTGCCGAATCGCCGTGCGAACAAGCGGATGCGGTCGCCGTACCCGCCGGTTACGGTGCCGCTGATGTTGGCCTCGGTGAACTTGCCGGCGCCGTAGGCGACTAGCACGTCCCCAGTCACCTTCGGCAGGTGCGAGTTGGCACGGATGCTGATTGTAGGAGCGCGCGAACCGGTGGCTAGCGCCGGGACGACGCTAATAGTTAGTGCCGCGCAAACCGTCGTTGTCGCTAGGAGAGCTCGTACTGACCTTTGCATCGCTTCATGCCTTCGTTTGGCCGTCATGGTGGACCCGCAAAGGTTATGCGCGGCTTGCAGCGCCAAGAACTGCCGTTCTCCACCGCTAATAAAGGTCCTGGTAGCGACGGAGAAGGCGCGACCCCGGAGCCAACCGGCCCCGGGGTCGCCGATATTGCTGCTGACGGCTAGTCGCCCAGATAGTCAGCAGGCAGGTTGTGTCCAGGCACCTGGTTGGGCGCAAGGATTGTCTTGTCGCCGGGGTAGGGCACCTTCCAGTGGTGGGCGCTGTACCAGTCGAGCCGGTTGAGCTGGGCCGGGTTAGCCCAGTCCTGGATGGCGCCCTTGCCATTGAACCGGCCGTTACGGCTCCAGACCACCCACGCCTCGTAGACTTTCCACTCCGAGCGCGGGATGCCCTGAGCGGCTGGGGATGCGGACACGAACTGCCGGACGCCGTTCTTGGCCGTGGAGCCGGCGGTCAGGCCAAGCGTCAGCGAGATCTGGTTCGGGACCACGTTGTAGCGCGCGTAGTCGGGCTTGTTCGTGAAGGCATCGAACATTGGCCAGGCTGCCCGGTCCTCCTGGTTCATCGGCGCCAGGCCGAGAATCTGCTCGATGGTTCGGACGACGTTGAGCTGGGTGTAGTAGGTGTCGTCGACGATCCCGCGCTGGGCGTACGGGCTGACGACGAGCAACGGGCCGCGGTGGCCGTCGACGTGGTCAGTTCCGTTCTGGGTGTCATCCTCGACCACGAATATCACCGAGGTCTTCCAGAATTTCGAGTGCGAGATCGAGTCGATGATCCGTCCGACGGCGAGATCATTGTCGGCGACCTCAGCGACCGGGTCAGGATCGCCCGTGCCGACACCCGCGGTGTGGTCGTCCGGCATCCAGATGAGGTTCAGGTCAGCAAGCTTGCCCGTCTTCTCACTGTTGGCGAACGACCGCTCCCATATGTCGGTCCGGTACTGGTCCGGGATGCCAAGATCAAACGGTGGGTAAGCGTGGTCGTCCACCTGGTTGAGCGATGGGATATCGGCGTACCCGCCAACTTGCGACGGCGGCACCGGCAGCGGCCCGCCTGCCTTGCCTTCCATGATCTGCGAGTCGGCATAGAACTCAGACCAAGACGGCACTGGCGCCGGCTCCCGGACGAAGTTGTTGTACTCGCCGAACGCCTTGACCGTCTTGCCGGCCGCCTCGGCCGAGTTCCAGATGAAGCCGTCTCGCTGGTATGCCAGGGCGTCCCCACCCTGGGCCGGGTAGCTGCGGTAGAAGGCGCCGAACTCCTTCTCGATGTAGTCGTTGGCGTCTGCCTGGACGAGCCAGTTGTGCCCGTCTGCCGACAGGGTGCCCTCATCGTAGAAGTTGTCAAACAGCCCGAAGTCGTTCGCCAGGGCATGTGCGTTCGGAGTGATCGTCGCACCGAACTGCGCCAGCGCAGCGTCACTGTTGCCCTTGCCGATGTCACCGAAAACCTGGTCGTAGGTTCGGTTCTCGCGGACGATCAGAAACACGTGCTTGATCGGCGACGGGCAGCCCAGGCGCTCCGGGATGGCCATGGGCTTGGCCGTGCAGTCGTGTAGCGGCCTGCTCGCCAGCAGGTGGTCCCAGCCATTGTCGGTGAATACCTGGTCGGTGTACGGCCCGAGCTGAGCCTGCGTCGGCATCGTGAACTCGGTGATCGACGCCGTGTCGTCATAGGTGTTATGCCCGGTAACCGCGCTGGGAGCCGGGGCGGTGTCGGGGCCCTTGTTGATAGTGCTCTCGGGCCCGAGCGCGCCGATGCCCTTGTCATTGGTAACGACGATCTTGCCGAGCGCAGTGTCGTTGGCCACGTTGACCGGATAGAAGTCAGTTGGTATCAGGCCCTCGTACTGCACGGGCTGGGTCTGCCCGTTGTAGCCGTAGACCGCGATCGCGTTGTCGCGGCCGACGCTGACCAGGATCTGGTTCGAATTCGGCATCGTGATCGCGTTTGGGTAGCTGCCTACCGTGGATCCTGGCAGCGGATTCACGTTCACCGTCTGCACGACCCTGGCCAGCGTGGTGTTGATGAGCGAGAACGAGTCGTCGTTGGAGTTGGCCACCATCAGGGTGCCGTCGGGAGCCAGATACTCGGCCGTCGGCTCCAGCCCAACCTTGATCTGCTTGACCGGCTTGTTCGTGGTCAAACTGATCTCTGTCACTGTGCCGGTGCTCGCGGCGCCGGTGACCTTGTTGGCGACGATGTTCGTTCCGTCGGAGTTGTTGGTGTACTGCCCTGGCTTGGCTCGCTTGCCGCCCTCGTTGGAGACGAACGCGTCGTCACCGGTCAGCACGACCTGGCGGGGCGCGTTTCCGGTTCGAATGACCTTCACCAGCTGATTGGTCGTCGTGTCGATGATGCCGAGCTCGTTGACGCCGTTGAGCGCGACGTACAGCTTGGTGCCGTCTGGGCTGAGCGCCATTCCGGACGGCAAGTCTGGTTGGTAAGTCGTTCCCGTAGTGAGGTTGTCGATTGCTTGCTCCATCGTTATGTCGACGGGCGGTGTGGAAACCGTCCCGTTCGTACCGACGCTGAAGCGCAGCAGGTCCGACGTCTGCGGCACCCAGAGAGTCGAGCCATCGGCGGACCAGAGCGGACCGTCTGCGGCGACGGTGCCGTCTCCGATGTACGGGTCGCCGGTCGTCCCGGTTCCGACCTGCTGAATGATCGTGTTGGTCTGAAGGTTGATGATGGTCAGGAAACCGGTGAAGTCGTTCCAGGTCAGCGCTGCCAGGTAGGCGCCATTAGGGCTGATCGCTGACGACACGATGCGGCCGTTCAGGGTGTCGGCAGCGCCGTCCACGCCGTTCCCCTGCACCACGATGGTCCTGGTGCCAGCCGGATTGATCCACTGGTTAGTCGGGAGCAGGATGCCGTTGGCATAAGTCTGGCCAACTTGCTCGTTCCCGAATCCGGCGTCGCCACCCTGGGCCAGCGCCGCGGTCGTGATGCCGCCGACCAAGGCGACCGAGACACCCGCACCTGCCAGCATGCGAAGAACACGCCGATGCTCATGACGCCATCGCGCAGACAACAACCGTCGCATTACATCACTTCCGTCTCTCGAACCGCTTCGGCCACGCCGCGCTTCCATACGCTCAGCAACGGCACCAAAAGGCTTGTGCGCCGTTCTGGCGATGCGGCCGATGGAGGATGAACGCAAGCTGGCGGAAGCCTTAATGATTGAGCCGAGCCCCTGCCATGGCTGTCAGGTAATGTCGAAGCACCCGTCGATCAGCCAGAGCGGATTGGTGATCTGCGCATATTTCGGACCGGTAACGGTCGGGGATCCATTCACCGAAGCAGGTCCGTCACCGTCGGCCGCATAACAGCCGTCGGTCTGCACGTCCACGTTGTACTTGGCGATCACCGGGTAGCCAGGTCCCGCCACAAGGTAGGTGATCTGGCAGAGCCAGGTGCCTGAGCCGTCCTGCGCATTGTCGACCGAGCCGCCTTTCTGGCAGCTCGCATGGCTGTGCAGGCTGGGCGCTGACGGTCGCGGATTGCCCTGGTCGACCTGCTGAAGTACATAGAGATTCGCGAACGTTCGGCTGATCGACGCTTGCAGCTTGCCCGCCGTCAGGCCGGTCGAGCCACATCCGCTAACCAAGAGGGCCAGCAGGCACGCGGCGCCGGCCGCAGCGGCCAGCTGGCGTCGGCTGCCGCGGCCGGTCATGCTGCCACTCCGATGGCCCGCCGCCGGAATACCAGCCATGACGCGCCCGAGAACAACACAAACCACACTGCGCACGTGATGAGCCCTTGCTCGAACGGCCCGTGAAAGGCAGGCCCGGCCCAGAATCCATGCCAGGACATAAAAGGTGTGCTCAGCAGGGCCATCTGGCCCCAGGCGGCAGATTGATCAGCGCGACGATCTGCAGCAGCAGCGCTATGAGCACCGGACCACCGATGCCGACGACGCTATTGCGGCTGGCGACGGACATGAAGGCTGCCAGGGCGGTGAAGCCGAGTACCGGCGGCAGCTCTGAGAGCCAGCTAAGGATGACCAGCTCGGTTGCGTGCCCGGCTGGCACGAGCTGGCCACCCAGCCCGACGACGGGCTGAGTTCCCGCCAGCAAGCCGGCAATCAGGTCGGTGATGGTCAGCAGCGCTATGGCCACAACGGCAAACGTGATCGCGGCCAGGAACTTGCCGGCGAACAGCTGGCCGCGTGTACGCGAGCGGGTAAGGATCGTCTTCCAGGTGCCGAAATGATCCTCCGAAGAGAACATGTCGCCGGCTACTACCGCGGTGAGCACGGGTAGCACCCATTGGCCCGCGAATCCGAGTATCACCATCGGGACCGCGAAGCCGGAGACATGTAGCCACTGCGCGAATGCGGTGTCGTTGGGCGTCGAACTCTGCAGGTGCAGGCCGGCCACAACAAGGAACGGGAAGACCACGCACGCCGCGATGATCGTCCGTACCCTGAGCAAACCGCTGAGCTTCGCGATCTCGATCCGCCACACCACCAAGACTCCGGACCCCGTGCGCTGTCCCGCGGCGGGTTCGGTGTACGCCGGCCACGACTGCGCGGCGAGCGTCACGAGACCTCCATCTCAGCGGGCTGGTCTCCGGTCAGCTGGAAAAACAGCGATTCAAGGGGCGTGACGTCGAGCTCAAGTCCCCGTAGCGCGACGCCGCTCAGTGCCAGGTGCTTGACGTATTCGTCGAGGCGCTGTTGCGCCGCGTGCACTACGAGCCCGCCGTCGTCGTGGCTGGCGGCCTTAATCGCGCTGATGCCCGGGGCAGCCTCTAGGGCAGCGGCGTCATCGCTAGTGCGAAGCCGCCAGACCGGGTCGGGTGCATCCGCCCGCATCACGTCAAGTCGTCCGGCGTACGCAGTCTGCCCGCGGTTCAGCACCGTGACGCTGTCGCAGATCTCGTCCACCTGATTCATGTCGTGACTGCTGAGAATGACGGTGACGCCGTCATGTGCAAGCCGGCGTAGCGCTGCGCGCAGGTCGCGGATGCCGGCTGGATCCATCCCGTTAGTGGGCTCATCGAGTATCAGCAACCGCGGGCGCCGCAACATCGCCGCGGCCAGGCCGAGACGTTGCCGCATGCCGAGCGAAAAGCCGCGTACCTTCTTCCGTCCCGCGCTATCCAGGCCAACGCGTTCTAGCGCGACGTCGATCAGTTCGCTAGCGTCTCCGCCGTCGAGCCCGGCCAAAACGGCCAGGTTACGGCTGGCACTGAGGTACGGATAGAACCGTGGCGTCTCGACGAAGCCGCCTACGCCGTCGAGCCAGGACGGCCCGGCTTCGGCGCGGGACCGGCCGAACAACACTACGGAGCCCTCGTCAGGAAGCACCAGACCGAACAGCATCGACAGCAATGTCGTCTTCCCGGCGCCATTCGGGCCGAGCAGACCGTGAACGACGCCATGATCCGACAGTGAGATCGACCCGGTCAAGTGCAGTAGTGTCGCCAAACCACTTGGTCACGCCGCGGGCCTCGACCACCAATCCCGCCGTCACGGCGGTAACGGTATGGGGTCCGATTATCCAGAGAACTAACGAAAGGGGGACGGCAGGTGAAGGATTGCCTTCGCGACCGGATCACGGCAGGTGCAGGAACGTCCCCGCGACCGGGTTCGGGGCCTGTGCAGAGCGCCCCCGGCCCCCTGGTTCACGCCTAGAGTCGCTTTGTCGATATATACGGCCTGGCGCAGGGCAACTAGAAGGCCCGCGCAGCGTGCGCTGCGCGGGCCAACGCGGATGGGATACCGAACGTCGCGCGGTCGCCTCCCCCTGGAGGCTGCGCGCGGCTTACTGCTGATCCGCCCGATCTGACCCGGACGCTGCGGCCGGAAGAAGGCGCTCGGACCCGAAGGGCTGCCACTTAGCGAGTGGCTCCAGCGTGGCGCTTACCAGTTCCCAGCCGCTGAGTGCCTCGGCGGTCGCCAGCTCCGCGCAGGCTAGCGCCTCAGTCACGCAGACAATCTCCAGTTGCTCGCCGCGCCGGTTGAAAACGATACGTACTTGCGTCTTGCCGTCAACAAATCCGTCGATCTGATGCCCGGTGGCCGTTTCGGTCATCACCAGGTTTTCGAACCCCGTAGTAGCTGTCACGAGAGGTAATCGTAGAACTACTCTGTGCCGTTTGCCGGCCGTTCGCGCACAGTCGCCCGGAGTCGCCCTCCCAAGCGCTACACAGCGGCCGGTTGTCTGCGCTCAATCGCACCAGAGCGCTCCGAATGTCCCCGGATTCGGCGCTCGCTGCCCTGCAGGAATCGCTGCACGAGCCGCCTGAGATCGCGGAAGCATCGCACGTCAACCAGTTCGCCCGCTAACACGTCTACTGCATACCCACCTGCAACCCTGCAGAACGGAAACCGCGGCCAATGAGCACCACGCCGTTACAGACCGGCCAGTCGGCGACTGCCGAGTCCGAAGACCTCCGCGAGGCAGTGATCGCCTGGGCTGACAGCAGCGCCGAGCTCGCGTCCAGCCTCGCCGCCGACCTGCGCCGCGGCCAGGACTTCGCCGAGATAGAACCCACGTTCGTCGCGTTAGCCCGCCAGAACAGCGCGCTCCTGGAGACGGTCGGGCTGTTGATCGGCCAGGCCGTGCGGAAGCTTCGCTGAGATGCCACGGAGCCCGGCGCGCCAACGTCCTTACCGTCGAGCACGAACCGCCGGACCCGGCGCAGGTCCGCGCCCGGCCAGGAGCACATCGATTCAGTCCATGTGAGCGGCGGACTGTATCTCTAGGTCGGCAGTCAACCGAGCCCGCCGTCCGATCCAATGGATCAAGCCGAGATACTGACTGCATACCGCGTCGCTGCTCCAGCCCCCAGCAGCACTAGCGGCCTATTGCGCTGGGGGTGGAGATGAGCGCCGACGTTGCGCACGGCGTGCGCCACAGTCGGTCGGCTATCCGTTCGGGCGCGGCCAGCAGATCGGGTCGCGGATGATCGTCGTCAACCTTATTCTCATCGGCTTGGCGATCACGCTCGAACCTATCCCGCTGACCACCTTCATCATCGTTCTGGCGTCGAAGGGCGGCGTTAGGAAGGGTGCCGCGTTCATCTTCGGCTGGCTCCTGTCGCTGGCGATCGTGATTGCGGTCACGCTGCTCGCCACGCAAAACAACCCTCCCAAGCCCACTACGGCTCCCGCACTGGGAGCACTCGCAGCCAAACTCGCCATCGGCGTCGTGCTAGTGGTGATCGGGATCCGGCAATACAGGAAGCTAGGTAAGCCGAAACCGCCGAAAAAGACTCCCAAGTGGCAGACGAGCATCGACAACATGACGCCGTGGTACGCCATCGGGCTCGCCTCGCTCACCCAGCCCTGGACACTGGTCGCCGCAGGCGTGACGGTCGTCGTCGAGGCGAAGCTGTCGTCCTGGCAGAGCTACCTTGCGCTGGCGCTGTTCTGCGTCATTGCCACATCCGCGATGCTCGGAATGGAGATCTACGCCGGCTTCCGCCCCGAGCCAGCGCAGGCGTTCGCCATCAGGACGCGGCACTGGATCGAGACTCATACAGACCAGGCCATCATCATCGTGTCCCTGCTACTCGGCTTCTGGCTGGTCGGAGACAGCATCTACCTCATCGTGACAAGCTGAGCGGCGCCTCTACTGCCATCGGCGCGTCACGTCAGCTGACGCATGGGTTGCCCGGGACTTTCGGGGCATTCGGCTACGGTGGCTACCGCTCACGGACCTGCAGACAGACGATGTGCGGGCTCCGGAAGCGCTGACCTGACGTCCTGCCAGGTCAGCGCCACCTGGGCGGCTACACGTCGTAGTACAGCTCGAACTCGTGTGGGTGCGGCCGCAGCCGGATCGCGTCGATCTCGTTGCTGCGCTTGTAGTCCAGCCAGGTCTCAATCAGGTCCGGGGTGAACACGCCGCCGTCGAGCAGGAACTCGTGGTCCGCCTCCAGGTTGTTGAGCACTGCTTCCAGTGAGCCAGGAACCTGCGGGATGGCCTTTGCCTCGTCTGGCGGCAGCTCGTAGAGGTCCTTGTCCACCGGCTCCGGTGGCTCGATCTTGTTCTTGATGCCGTCCAGGCTGGCCATCATCATGGCCGCGAACGCCAGGTACGGGTTGCACGACGGGTCCGGGACGCGGAACTCCAGCCGCTTGGCCTTCGGGTTCGGGCCGGTAATCGGCACGCGGATGCACGCAGACCGGTTGCGCTGTGAGTACACCAGGTTCACCGGTGCCTCGAAGCCGGGCACCAGCCGGTGGTAGGAATTCGTCGTCGGGTTGGTGAAAGCAAGCAGCGACGGGGCGTGCTTGAGCAAACCGCCGACGTAATACCGGCCGACATCGGACAGCCCCGCATACCCGACCTCGTCGTAGAACAGCGGCGCGCCGTCCTTCCACAGGCTCTGATGGCAATGCATGCCGGAGCCGTTGTCGCCGAACAGTGGCTTCGGCATGAACGTGACAGTCTTGCCAGCCGCCCTGGCCACGCTCTTGACCACGTACTTGTAGAGCATGAGCTTGTCGGCCATGGTCAGCAGCGTGTCGAACTTGATGTCGATTTCGGCCTGCGCCGGCGGTGCCGACCTCGTGGTGCTGCATCTCGACCGTGATGCCGACGTCGATCAGCTTGCGCACCATCTCCGAGCGCAGGTCGGTGTAGTGGTCCATCGGCGGCACCGGGAAATAGCCGCCCTTGTACGACGGCTTGGCACCCAGGTTGCCGCCCGGCTCGTCGCGGCCTGTGTTCCAGGCGCCCTCGATCGAGTCAATGTGGTAGTAACCCTGGTTCGGTCCGGTCTCATAGCGAGCGGAGTCAAAGATGTAGAACTCCGCCTCTGGCCCGAAATACACCGTGTCCGCCACGCCGCTGCCGCGCAAGTAATCCTCGGCCTTCCTGGCGATATTGCGCGGGTCACGGCTATACGGCTCGCCTGTCAGCGGGTCGTGCACGAAGAAGTTCAAGTTGAGCGTCTTGTGCGTGCGGAACGGGTCGAGCACGGCGGTGGTCGGGTCCGGCAGCAGCAGCATGTCTGACTCATGAATCTGCTGAAAGCCGCGAATCGACGAACCATCAAACATCCGGCCCTCGGTGAAGACGCTCTCGTCGAAGGACTCGGCAGGCACGGTGAAGTGCTGCACGGTGCCGGGCAGGTCGCAGAACCGCACGTCAACGAACTGCACACCTTCGGCCTCTATGAACCGCAGTACCTCATCGCCACTTGTGAACATCAGCTCTCCTTAGCTGTGCAACCGGAAGACCCCGGCCACCCCCCACGGACAGACGCCGCCGCCCGGCGCAATTGTTACGCTATAGCCAGCCGGTTTCCTGGCCGTGTCCCCGATGTTTCGCTGGTGTTACGCGACCCGGCCGACTCCTGCCACGCTCATCTCAGCATGCCAAACCGAGACCGCCCTGATCTGCCGAACCCCACCAGCGGATACCGTGGACCAGTGACGCAGGTGGCGAGCAATCACCAGGTGGAGGAGTGACGAACCAGCAAACTGCCGCAGGCGCTGAAGCGTATCCCGGCCAGTATTACGGTCTGCCGGAATCAGGCCCAGGCTCGGTAGCCGGCTGGAGCCGGCGGTTCGCGGCCCTGCTCATCGACTGGGTGGTGTGCAGCCTGATCGCCCTCGCGTTTTTTTACCACCCTACGACCGGCCACGCGGCAAACGTGCTCAGCCAGCCTCGGCTATGGACGCTGCTGGTGTTCGGCGCGCAGGACTTCCTGCTCACCGCGTTGACCGGTGTCACTATCGGGAAGCGACTGCTGGGCCTGCGCGTGATCCGCCTGGACGGCCGGCCTGTCGGCCTGGCCAGGGCGTTTGTGCGAACGCTGCTGCTGATGCTGGTAGTGCCCGCCATGATGATGGACCGCGACCTGCGCGGTCTGCAGGACAAAGCGGCTAAAACGATCGTTGTCCGTGCTTAGCTGACTGCTGTGGCGGCCGGCCTAGCGAGTGCGCGGTCTCGGCTGCTTTGGCATCCGGGCGGACCTGGGCACCGGGCCCTTGGGCATCTGCAGCGACTGCGGCAGCATTTCGAGACGGTAGTTGAGATCGGCGACGGCCTGGCCTTTGAGGTTGCGCGGCAGCTTCATGATCTTCTTCTGCAGCTGCCGGATCGGGATCTGCCCTTCGGCGTCGCCGACCTGGAAGTCGTAGATCGGAACTTGGTTGGCGATCCGCGCGATGCGCTTCTTCTCCGCCGCGAGCAGGCTCGGAAGCCTCGACGGGGAACCCTCACCAACCAGGATGACGCCGGGCTTGCCGACGGTGCGATGTACGACGTCCATATTGCGGTTGGCAGCTATCGCCGGAGTCGTCGTGAACCCGCCCCGAAGCGTTTGCAGGATGGCTGCAGCGGCGCCAGGCTGCCCGGCGATAGCGGCGTACTGAGCTTTCTGGGCGAATCGCCCGAACAGCACCATGGCCCCTAGCACGCCAAGCATGACGCCGAGCGGGATGAAGGGCCAGATCAGGCCGATCAGGCTGCCGATAAGGATGACGATGGCGGCGATCGCGATGCCGCTCAGCGCCACCAGCGGCAGGGCCGTTTTGTTACCTTCATGCACGATGCCAGCCAGCATGCGGATCTGCTTGATCCGGCCCATTGATGCTGGGTCGGCGGGGGTTGACGGCTGCGCGCTGGAACGCCGGCCGGGCATTTTTACCATGATGGTGAGGATACCGGGCCGGCCCGCCTCTGCATCGCCTGCCGGTACAGCCGGCCTGCCCGGTACGAGGACCTGACGAGCGGCCCGGACTGAACGCCGGCGAAGCCCAGTTCCTCAGCCTCTTCGGCCAGTTCAGCGAACTCCTCGGGCCGCACCCACCGGTCGATGGGGTGGTGGCGGACGGATGGGCGCAGGTACTGGGTGATAGTTAGCAGGTCACAACCCGCCGCGCGCAGGTCAGCCATGGCCTGGCTGATCTCCGAGCGCTTCTCGCCCATGCCCAGGATGAGATTTGATTTGGTAACGAGTTCAGCTTCCCGCGCCGCCTCTAGCACGGCCAGTGACCGCTCATACCGGAACCCGGGCCGGATCCGGCGGAAGATTCTCGGCACTGTTTCGAGGTTATGGGCCAGGACCTCGGGCCGAGCGGAGAAAACCTCGGCGAGCTGATCGGGGTCGGCGTTGAAGTCCGGGATCAGCAACTCCACGCCGCAGCCCGTTACGATCTGATGGATTTCACGACAGGCCTGGGCATACAGCCAGGCGCCGCCGTCAGGCAGGTCATCGCGGGCCACACCGGTGACAGTGGCGTATCTCAGGCCCATAGCCGCGACCGACTCGGCGACCCGGCGCGGCTCGTCGGTGTCCAGCGGGCCGGGCTTGCCGGTGGCGATCTGGCAGAAGTCGCAGCGCCGCGTGCACTGATCGCCGCCGATCAGGAAGGTGGCCTCGCGATCTTCCCAGCATTCGAAGATGTTCGGGCAGCCGGCTTCCTCGCATACGGTATGCAGGCCTTCCCGCCGGACGAGCTGCTTCAGCTCGGTGTACGCGGGTCCGGTACGCAGCGTGGTCTTGATCCACTCCGGCTTGCGCTCGATCGGGATCTGGCTGTTGCGTGCCTCAAGGCGGAGTAGCCGGCGGCCGTCGGGGGCGAGTACCACAGCATCCAGCGTATAACGCGGGCCAGGCAGGCCGTCCGCTCTGAGGCAGCACAGAGGATTCCCTCAGGCTGCGCTCCGGTAATCGGCAGCTAATGCACAGGCGGGCGCGAGGCCCGGCTAAGCGGCCGAGCCGATTATCGAGATAACGAAGATCTCGGCGACCGCAAGCAGAGCGAACACCGAAGGCTCCTGAGGGGACACAGGCCGATGAGCACCGAGTATGGCTCAGATGAGAGGAATTACGGCCCAGACTATCCAGCCGGGCAGCAACCACAATCTGGCCAGGGCCAGCAGCCGCAGTACGGCGAGCAGCCGCAGTACGGCCAGCCGCCGCAGTACGGCGAGCGGCCGCAGTACGGCGAGCGGCCGCAGTACGGCGAGCAGCCGCAGTACGGCCAGCCGCCGCAGTACGGTGCGGCCCCGCCGCCTCCTCCGCCGCCGCCCATGTGGCCGGCGGACGAGCAGCCGGCCTCGCCCGGTCACCGTCGGCGCAAGCTCGTAATGCTGGGCGCCGCGTCGGCGCTTGCACTGGCCGCGGCAGGCGGTGCCGTCGCCGCTGCCAGTTCCGGCGGCGGCGCCTTGACCGCATCGCAGATCGCCAGCCAGACCGATCCGGGCCTCGTCGATGTGATCTCGACGCTCGGGTATCAGCACGGAACGGCAGAAGGCACTGGCATGGTCCTCACCTCGACTGGCGAGGTACTGACTAACAACCATGTCGTAGCCGGCGCGACGTCGGTCAAGGTCAGGGACGTCGGCAACGGCCGCACCTACACTGCCAAGGTCGTCGGCTACAGCGACACCAACGACGTCGCGGTGCTGCAGCTCCAGGGCGCCTCGGGCCTGTCAACCGTTTCGATCGGCAACTCGTCAAC
The DNA here is from genome assembly GCA_963787665.1 of uncultured Actinomycetota bacterium. Lineage (GTDB taxonomy): Bacteria > Actinomycetota > Actinomycetes > Streptosporangiales > Streptosporangiaceae > JAJYUU01. The sequence goes on along the minus strand of CAWBDZ010000007.1, from coordinate 517,585 downwards.
TGTCATCCAAGGGCAGAAGGTCGTCGCGCTCGGCAATGCTGAGGGCAAGGACGGCACGCCATCGGTGGCGACAGGCAAGGTGGTAACCCTCGGGAACAGAATCACCGCCCAGGACTCAAGCGATGGGGTGACCGAGCAGCTCACGGACATGATCCGCACCGATGCGAACATCCAGCCTGGTGATTCGGGCGGACCCCTGCTGAACACGTCCGGCCAGGTTATCGGCATGGACACGGCCGCATCGGGCGCTAGCCAGACGCCGGTCGGGACAACCGCAGCGCAGTCCATCACTGCCTTCTCGATCCCGATCAACAAGGCGATCTCGCTGGCTGACCAGATCGAGGCAGGAAAGTCGTCGGCGACGGTGCACATTGGCGCCACACCCTTCCTGGGCGTGGAAGTCGCCTCCGCCGCGAGCGGCCTGGGCCAGGCAAGCTCCGGCGTGACCGTTGAAGGCGTCGTGCCAGGCACTGCTGCCAGCACTTCTCGGCTAGCTGCCGGGGACACGATCGTGTCGGTGGGTGGTCACCCGGTCACCTCGCCGTCAAGCCTGCAGAGGGTGATCGAGGGCTATCATCCCGGCGACAAGGTAAGCGTCAGCTGGACCGACCAGGCCGGCCAGTCGCAGCAGCAGCAGACTCTGACCCTGACCGCGGGACCGACCGGATGAGCACGGTCTGAGCCATCGCGAGCAATGCGCCCCGCTGGAGCGGGGCGCATTGCGATGCCTAAAAAAGCTGTGCCATGATGCAAAAGAGATATATCTTGAGTGGCACGGCGGGCTAGCCTGCCGCTGTCGGGACACCGAGGTACTATCGGCGCGAATCGTGGCAGTGCGCGGTCAGCCGGGGGAGAGGCGACGCAGGTGGCGGAAGCAATCAGGGCTGAAGGCCTGATCAAGAACTTCGGCAAAACCAAGGCGCTGGCCGGGGCTGACCTGGCTGCCGAGGCAGGCACCGTACTGGGGGTGCTCGGGCCGAACGGAGCAGGTAAGACGACGGCTGTCCGCATCCTGACCACACTGCTCGAGCCCGATGGCGGCCGGGCCAGCGTAGGCGGTTACGACGTAGTCAAGCAGGCACACCAGGTCCGCCAGCTGATCGGGCTGACCGGCCAGTACGCGTCGGTCGACGACGGCCTGACCGGTACCAACAACCTGATCATGATCGGCCGCCTGCTAGGCCTCAGCCGCCGCGACGCCAGGGCGCGGGCAGGTGAGCTGCTAGCCAGGTTCGACCTGGCGGACGCCGCCGCGCGACCCGTCAAGACCTACTCAGGCGGCATGCGAAGGCGGATCGACCTGGCGGCTAGCCTTGTTGGCCGGCCGCAGGTGCTGTTCCTGGACGAGCCAACCACTGGGCTGGATCCACAGGGCCGCAGCGATGTGTGGGACATGATCAGGGTTCTCGTCGCCGACGGTGTGACGGTGCTGCTGACGACCCAGTACCTCGACGAAGCCGACCAGCTTGCCCACGACATCGTGGTGATCGATCACGGCCGTGTCATCGCCACCGGCACTCCGGACGAGCTGAAGGCGAAGGTCGGCGGTCAGGTACTCGAAGTGGTGCCCGCAGACCTGGACAGGCTGGCTGATGTTGCCGCCGTGCTCGCCGGGTGGACGGGCTCGGAGCCGGTGGCCGAGCTTGGCGCGCGGCACATCATTGTCCAGGTGCCGAACGCGGCGGTGCTGCCCGGGATCGTGCGGCAACTCGATGAACACGGCATAGAGCTGGCCGAGTTCAGCATGCGCAAGAGCAGCCTGGACGAGGTATTCCTGTCGCTTACCGGCCACCGGGCCGAGGAAGAGTCGCCGACCGGACCGGCCGATGCCGACTCGACGGAGAACCAGAAGGAGAAGGCGGCGCGATGAGCACGATCACCCTGGGCGGCCCGCACGTCCCGGTGCGGCGGGTCAGCCCGCTGACCGGGCTGCGCAACTCGTTCACGCTGACCTGGCGCAGTGTGCTGAAGATCCGCACTAACGCCGAAGACCTGATCGGCCTCAGCTTGCAGCCGATCATGTTCCTGCTGCTGTTCACCTATGTGTTCGGCGGCGCGATTGCGCACGGCAACGTGCACGCTTACCTGCAGTATGTGCTGCCGGGCATCATCGTGCAGACGGTGCTGTTCGCAACGCTAGGCACCGGCTTGATGCTGAACCAGGACATCTCGGCGGGCATCTTTGACCGGTTCCGCAGCCTGCCCATCGCGCGCTGGGCGCCGCTGGCGGGCGCGATCATGGGAGACGTTACCCGCTACGTCATCTCGGTCGCCGTCACGCTCGGTTTCGGTCTCGTGCTGGGCTTCCGGCCTACCAGCGTGCTGGGTACGATCGCCGCCTGCGCCCTGGTACTGGTATTCGCGCTCGCGATGTGCTGGATCTCGGCGTACATCGGGCTGCTGGTCAAAACTCCGCAGGGCGTCCAGGTATTCGGCTTTACGGCGTTCTTCCCGCTGATCTTCGCCAGCGGCCTGCTAGTGCCGATTCAGACGATGCCGGGCTGGCTGCAGGCATTCGCCAAGGCGAATCCGGTGACGCTGCTCGCCGCGGCGTCCCGTGGCCTGATGACGCACGGGCCGGTCGCTGTTCCAGCTGGCGAGTCGATGCTCTGGGCACTTGGCATCGTGCTGGTGTTCGCGCCGCTTGCCGTGCGGGTCTACCGCCGCAAGACGTGAGCGCGCTCCGGACCGCACCACCCCAAGCGACGCCTGTTCGCCGGCCAGGACAGGCTAATCTGGACCGAAGTCGTCCTGCCCGACCTGGCAACCTCGCTGCTGGTCGACACGCGAATCTGAGCCGGCAGCGGCTGGCAGCCCACCACCGCAGCAAAACCATGTGACGCCGCAACCAGCCGTCCGGGAGCATAGACAGCATGCCTAGCCAGTTCGATCCGCCGTCCGGCACTCGCGACTTCCTCGCCGCCGATGTGGAAAAACGCGAGCGTGCCTTTGCTGTAATCCGCGAGGTGTTTACCAGATACGGCTTCGAGCCGCTGCACACACCCGCGTTCGAACGGCTGGACGTACTGCTCGGCAAGTACGGCGAGGAAGGCGACAAGCTCGTTTTCAAGATCCTTCGGCGCGGCGAGCACGAGGCGTCGGGCGAAGCCGACCTGGCGCTGCGTTATGACATGACCGTGCCACTGGCCAGGGTGGCGGCGGCATACGGGAGCCAGCTGGCGTGGCCCTACAAGAGGTATGCGATGGGCCCGGTCTGGCGCGCCGACCGGCCAGGCAAGGACCGGTACCGCGAGCTCTGGCAGTGCGACCTGGACACGCTCGGCTCGCACTCGCTGCTGGCGGACGCGGAGACGCTGTGTGCGCACCACGATGCACTGGACGCGCTCGGACTGCGGCAGTTCACCATCCAGCTCAACTCGCGCCGGGTGCTGGCTGGCTTGCTCGAAGCGTTCAACGTACCGGCCGAGCTGGGCCCGGGCGCGCTCATCTCGCTAGACAAGCTCGACAAGCTTCCGCCTGCGGAAGTGGTCGCCGAGCTAACTAGCCGCGGGCTGCCCGCCGACACGGCTGGCGAGCTCGTCGACAACCTGACTGGACCAGGGGCGGCGGATCGGCTTCGCGTCACGCTGACCAAAACCGAAGAGGGCACCGCCGGTCTCGACGAGGTGGACAACTTGCTCGTACTGGTCTCCGCGCAGATCCCCGCTGAACGCATTGAGTTCACGCCGCGGATGGTCCGGGGGCTGAGCTACTACACCGGACCGATCTGGGAGGTGGTCGCACCCGGCATCGCCGGCTTCGATCGGCGGCGGCGGCCGGTACGACCACCTGATTGAGCAGCTTGGCGGGCCGGACGTACCGGCGACCGGCACATCCATCGGAGTCGAGCGGATCCTGCCGCTGCTGCCCGCAGCCGAAAAACCGGTGCCAGGCCGACTCGACGTCGCGGTCACGGTGATGGGTCCGGCCCTGGCAGCCGAAAGCTTCGGTTTCGCGGCGGCGGCTCGGGCGGCGGGCCTGCGAGCCAGCGTGTACCTCGGGTCCTCCGGCAAGCTCGGCAGGCAGCTGAAGTGGGCCAGTGACAAAGACGCTCGGTGGTGCCTGATCTACGGCGACCAGGAGCGCCAGGCGGGCAACGTAACCGTCCGCGACATGCGCAGCGGCGAGCAGACCGCGGTGCCGGCCGGCGAGGTCGCCAGCTACCTGACCCAGGTGGCGGGCAGCTGACCGTCGTGCCAGGAGCCAATTACCTGGAACCGCAGACTTGGCACGCGAGCTTGCCGGGCGTCGTGGTGGCCGCGGCCGCGCTGATCCGCGACGAGGTCGGCCGCGTGCTAACGGTCAAGCCGAATTACCGCGCCTACTGGACCTTGCCGGGTGGCATCTGCGAGCTCGGCGAAGCGCCGCATGTGGGTTGCGCGCGCGAGGTGGCTGAGGAAGTCGGGCTCGATCGGGCGGTAGGGCGGCTGCTCAGCCTGGACTGGCAGCACTCGCCGCCGGAATACGGGCCGCAGGCCCGGCCAAGCATGTACTTCGTGTTTGATGGCGGCGTGCTGGCCGACGGGACGCCAGTTGTGCTGCAGGAGGACGAGCTTGACGAGTACAGCTTCACCAGCCCTGCTGATCTCGGCGACTTCCTGGCCGAGCCAGGTCTGCGCCGTGCCACCGCCGCGCTGGCCGCGCTGGCGTCCGACGGCGCCCGTTACCTCCCTCAGCAGTCGCGCTAGCCGGCTGGCTGCGGAACGAGGCTGAGCACGCTCCGGCTGATGCTCGTGGCGCCGAACGCGGCGGCGAGATGGCGCTCGGCCGCCGGGATCACGTCCTGGACGGTGATCTGCCGGCCGGTTTCGGCCGACAGCGAGGTCACGGCGGCATCGCTGATGCCGCACGGCACGATGCGGTCGTACCACGACAAGTCGCAGTCGCAGTTCAGTGCGAAGCCGTGCATGGTCACACCCCTGGCGACCCGGATTCCTAGCGCCGCCACTTTACGGTCAGGGCGGCCGCGGCCGTCCGGCGGCAGCCACGCGCCGCTACGGCCCTCGACGCGGCCAGCAAGCACGCCGAACTCGGCGCAGATGCCGATCATCGCTTCCTCGAGCAGGCGGACGTAGCTGACCACATCGATCGGCTCGTCCAGTGCAACGATCGGGTAGCCGACCAGCTGGCCGGGGCCGTGCCAGGTGATTTTCCCACCGCGGTCGACGTCGAGCACCGGAGCGCCAGGGTCACCGAAAGGCCGATCCAGCGGACTCGTCCGTTTCCCTGCGGTATAGACAGGCTGATGTTCTAGCAGCAGGCACGTGTCGGGAATCTCGCCCCGCACCCGCTGGTCGTGCACCTGCCGCTGCAGGTCCCAGGCTTCCAGATAACCGATCGCGTTCTCGCCAAGATGGGCGAACACCAGTTCACCATGCACGCAACTAGCCTACGCCGAAGGTGAGGACGACAGGCCATCGACAAAAACGCGATATAGCTTGACTGACCTCGCGATAGTACTTAAGGTCGGAGTCAGAGGACTGGGCTGCCGGGACGACTGGAGCACCGTTGAAAGCCACCGAGATCTTCGCCGGGCTCGTCACCCCTGCGGGGCGCGCCGATCCCTACCCGTTCTACGCCCACCTGCATGAGCTCGGCGAGGCGGCACGGCTGCAACCGGGCGGAGTCGTGGTACAGGGCTATGACGCGATCTACTCGGTGCTGCGCGATCCCGCCTTCCGGGTAGCAGACGCCGACTTCTGGGCGACGGCGTTTCCGGGCTGGCACGAGGAGCCGGTGTTCGTCCAGGCCGCAGACTGGCTGCTGAACGTCAACGGGCCCGATCACGCCCGGATCAGGAGCCTGATCGCGCGCGCCTTCACCGCCAGGAGGATAGCGGGCCTGGAGCTGGCCATCGTCAAGATGGCCGACGATCTGCTGACTGCCATGGCGGAGCGCGGCGCCGACGGGTCTGTCGTCGAATTCATGCACGACTTCGCCTACCTGCTGCCCGTGACAGTGATCTGCGAGCTGATCGGTATCCCCGAGGCAGACCGCGAGAGCTTCCGGCCGATCGCGCGCGACCTGTCTGGCATCTTCGAGCTCGGCGATATGGTCAGCATGCCTGCCATCAATGCGGCCGCCGTAGACCTGCTGGCTTACTTCACCGGGCTGGCGGCGACCCGACGGGCCGACCCGCGCGACGACCTGCTCACCGATCTGCTCGCGGTCAGCGATGCCGACGACGGCCGGCTTACCGACGCTGAATTGCTGCACAACCTGACCCTGCTGCTCGTGGCCGGATTCGAGACGACCACGAACCTGCTCGGCAACGGGATGCACATCGTGCTTAACGATCCGATGGCCGGCCAGGCGGTGCGCGACGGCCACGTCAGCGCCGCGGAGTTCGTCGAGGAAGTGCTGCGTTTTGATTCGCCGGTCCAAGTCACTAGTCGCCTCGGCTGCGACCGGGCGATTGGCGGAGTTGAGGTCCAGGCCGGCGAAGAGGTAGTCACGCTGCTTGGCGCCGGCAACAGGGATCCGCGCCGGTTCGCAGAGCCGGACCGATTCAACCCGCTGCGCGGCGAGGGCGCGCCGCTCAGCTTCTCCGGCGGGGCGCACTTCTGCATCGGAGCCGCGCTGGCCCGACTGGAGGGAACGGTTGCGTTCTCCCGGCTGCTGAGCCGGTTCCCGGATATTGCGGCCGCTGGCGCGCCGACGCGCCGCGAGACGTTCCTGCTGCGAGGGTTCGATGCGTTGCCAGTGACCGTCGGCCCGGCGGCGTAGCCGCCCGCCGCGTTGCCGGCCCCCGCGTAAAGCAGTGGCATAGCGGGCACAAACCTGCGGGAATGACATGAGCCGCCCGGTGGCTATGCGTGAGCAGGAGGTGCGTGCCGTGATCGATCAGGAAGACCTGCGCCGCATGAGCCCGCAGGAACGCCTTGAGCTTAGATGCGCGCTGGCCGAACTTGACGATCTGGACCGGCCGCCGGATGGCGGCAGTTACCGACGTCGGGCAATCCTCCTGCTTGTCATCTTCGCTTGCTGCATTGGCCTGGCGGCCTGGACCGGGCTGCTCGCAGCGACCCTGCCCCGGTACTACCGGGCAGGCGGCTGGCGCGGTGCCTGGGTTGGTTTTGATATCGCCCTTCTATGTGCATTTGCGATCACCGGCTGGGCTTCGTGGCGCCGTCGGCAGATCCTGATCATCTGCCTGGTGGTGCTCGCGACGCTGCTGTGCTGCGACGCCTGGTTCGATGTGGTTCTCGATGCGCGCACGGCCGGATTCCAGCTCAGCTTGCTGTCCGCGATCTTCGTCGAGCTTCCGCTGGCAGCGGTAGCGATCCTCGGCGCACGTCGGCTGCTGCGGATAACCAACGCGGTGCTGCGCAGGTACCAGGGCCTGACGGGCCCGGTGCCACGGCTGCGGAACATCACACTGACTGGTGTCGGCCCCGGCCGTCCGCTGCACGACCTGCTGGCCGAGCCGGCCGAGCAACTCGTCGCGGAACTGGACGAGAACCCGGCCCGCTGACACGACCAGGTAGGAGCACGCGACCGGTCAGCGTTGTCGTTTGACCTGTGTTGCGTCAGCAAGCGCCGGTCCAATCGCGGCGTGCCCGAAGGTGAAGCCCGCCTCCTGAAGCCGGGCCGGGACAGCGCGACAACTGCTGAGCAGTTCGGTGGACACCTCGCCCAGCGCCAGCCGCAAGGCGCTGGCCGGGACCGCCAGCACGGCGGGCCGGTGCAGCGCGGCTGCTAGCGCTTTTGTCAGCTCAGCATTAGTCGCCGGCGTCGGCGCGGTGACGTTAACCGGCCCGTCAATCCCCGGCTGCTCGAGCAGGTACCGGGTCGCGCGGATATGGTCGGCCAGCGTGATCCAGCTGATGTACTGGCTGCCGGTACCGATCCTGGCGCCCAGGCCGAGTCGGAATGGCAGCATCAGCCTCGGCAGCATTCCGCCGCTGCCACTGAGCACGATGCCTGACCGCAGGTTGACCACGCGTATCCCGGCCTGCCGGGCGGGCTGCGCGGCGGCCTCCCAGTCGCGCACAAGCTCGGCGAGAAAGCCGCTGCCATTCGGCGCAGTCTCGTCAACTGTGCGGGCGCCGGTATTGCCGTACCAGCCGATGGCGGAACCCGCTATCAGCACCGGTGGCGTGGCCGGAGCTGCCAGCATTGCGCGGACCAGTGCGCTGGTGCTGGTGATGCGGCTGGCTCGCAACTCCTGCTTGCGCGCGGGCGTCCACCGGCCTGCCGCGACGGGCGCGCCGGACAGATGTACTACCGCATCCAGGCCGCTCAGCGCGGCCGGATCGAGGTTACCGTCTGGCGCGGAGGGGTCCCAGCGAACTTGAGCTGCCGTAGCCGGGGGCCGCCGAACCAGCCTGACAACATCGGCGCCGTCCGCGATCAGGCTCTCGGCCAGCGAGCTGCCGATTAGCCCGGTGGAGGCAGAAATCGCGATCCGCACCCGCACCTCCGCTAAGTTCCCGGATCTCCGCCAGGCTCCCGAAACCTGGTCGATAACCTGCGCGATAAGAACTTTCCACGGCCCCAGCGCTCACGAACGGCACGAAACGGGCACCAAAAACCGCCACAGCCGTGGAATGTCCCGCTGGAGTGGTCTGGCCAGCGTTTCTACAGGCCGAGTTCGGTTTCGAAGGCGCCTTCTTCCAGGCGGGCCTTCAGCGTGACCAGGAAACGTGCCGCATCGGCACCGTCCACCAGGCGGTGGTCGTAGGTGAGCGCCAGGTACACCATCGAACGGACGGTGATCACCTCGCCCAGCGTCGGGTCCTCGACGACGACGGCGCGCTTGACGACCGTGCCGGTGCCGAGGATGCCGACCTGCGGCTGGTTGATGATAGGCGTGTCGAACAGCGCGCCGCGGCTACCGGTGTTAGTCAGCGTGAACGTGCCGCCGGACAGATCGTCGGGGCTGACCTGACCCGCCCTGGTGCGGCTCGCCAGGTCGGCGATCTTGCGCGCGAGCCCGCCGATATTCAGATCTCCGGCGTTCTTGACGACCGGGACCATCAGGCCGCGCTCGGTGTCCACTGCGATGCCCAGGTGTTCGGCGTCGTGATAGGTCACCTGGCCGGACGCTGTGTCGATCACAGCGTTCAGTTTGGGGTGCACTTTGAGTGCCTCGACGGTCGCCAGCGCGAAGAACGGCAGGAAGGAAAGCTTGACGCCTTCCCTGGCCTCGAAGGCACCCTTCGCCCTCTCGCGCAGCCGGGCGATCGCGGTCACGTCGACCTCGACCACGGTCGTGAGCTGCGCGGAAGTCTGCAGTGACTCGACCATACGCTGGGCGATGACCTGCCGCGCGCGGGACATCCGCTCGGTGGTGCCGCGCAGACTGGACGGCACAATGGCCGATCGCTGCCGCGGCGAGGCGCCTTCCGGTGGCGCTGGTTGTGGCGCCGCGGCCACGGCGGGCGGCGCAGCAGGGGGAGCCTGGGCAGTCGCTGCCGACAATGGCGCGGGCGCCGCAGGCGGCGCCGGAGCCGTCGCGGCGTAACTGGTCGCCGGCTGTCCGGCCGCGCCGCGGATGAACGCCGCCGCGTCGAGAATGTCCTGCTTGCGAATCCGGCCGCCGACTCCGGTGCCGGTCACGGTGGCCAGGTCGATGCCGTTCTCAGCGGCGAGCTTGCGCACTAGCGGGGTGACGTAAGGACCTTCGGCCGCGTCGGTGAACTGGCCAGCGCCAGCGGACTGGCCGTTACCCGAGTCGAAGGAGGAGGAGGAGGCGGCGGCGGCTGGCGGGTAGCTGGCTGGCGGCGGCACGTAGGTGACATCGGGCTCTGCTGGCGGCGCGACTGGCGCTGGCGCTTCGGCGGGCGGTGGCGGCGCGGCGGGCGGCGGGCGGCGGGCAGCGGCGGCGCGACCGCGGCCGGCGGCTGCTGCCCGGCGGGTACGGGCTCGTATGGCTGGCCGTAGCTGGCGGCGGCTGGTTCCGGCTGGGCGTAGCGCCGGCGGCGGGTACGCAGGCTCGGGCGCGGCGTAACTGGGCCCGGCGACGGAGGCCTCGGTTGTCGCAGCGGGCGCGGCCGACGCCGTACCGCCCGCAGCGCCGTCCTCATCGATGATTGCTAGCTCGGCGCCGACCGCGACGGTCTCGTCTTCGGCCACGGTGATGCCGCGCAGGATCCCGGAAACCGGCGACGGGATCTCGGTATCTACCTTGTCGGTCGAGACCTCGAGAAGTGGCTCGTCGGCCTGAACGTGCTCGCCTTCCCGCTTGAGCCAGCGGGTGACTGTACCCTCAGTGACGCTCTCACCGAGTTGAGGCATCGATACGGAAACCGACATGGCTAACCGAAACTCCTTCTTGGCTTTGTACCGACTTTAGCGCCTGCCGCGGCCGTGGCCGAGTCGCCGGTGCGGCAGCTCATCCGTGCACGTGCAACGGCTTGCCCGCCAGCGCGAGATGCGCCTCGCCGATGGCCTCGGACTGGGTTGGGTGCGGGTGAATAAGCTGAGCCACGTCGCCCGGTACGGCTTCCCAGTTGTAGATGAGCTGCGCCTCGGCAATCAGCTCGCCGACGCGCGCGCCGACCAGGTGGATGCCGAGCACCGGCCCGCCGCCCGGAGTTGTGATCACCTTCGCCGCGCCAGCAGTCTGGAGGATCTGGCTCTTGCCGTTCCCGGCCAGATCGTAGTTGAACTCGGTGAACTCGATCCCGCGAGCGGCTGCTGTCGCCGACGTGATGCCGACGGACGCGACCTCCGGGTCGGAGTAGCAGACCCGCGGCACGCCGTCGTAGTCGATCGGTACCACCTTCAGCCCGGCCAGTCGCTCGGCGACCATGATGCCTTCGGCAAAGCCAACGTGCGCGAGCTGCATGCCGGGCCGCAGGTCACCGATCGCGGAGATGGTGGGGATGTTGGTGTGGCACAGCTCATCAACCAGCACGAACCCGCGATCCATGGCCACGCCGACCTCGTCATAACCGAGTCCGGCCGAGACCGGTCCGCGGCCGACTGCGACGAGCATGAGTTCGGCGTCGATGGTCGTGCCGCCTTCGAGCGCGACGGTGAGGCCCGAGTCGGTTTCCTTGACGCCTTCGAACCTGGTGCCGACCTTGAAGCCGATGCCACGACGACGAAACGCCCGCTCAAGCAGCTTCGAGCTGGATTCCTCCTCGGCCGGCAGCAGGTGCGGCAGCATCTCCACGATCGTGACTTCGGCGCCGAACGAGCGCCATACACTGGCGAACTCCACGCCGATCACGCCGCCGCCGAGGATGACCACCGAGGACGGCACGTGCTGAAGACTCAGGGCATCGTCGCTGGTGATGATCCGCTGTCCGTCGACTCGCAGACCGGGCAGGCTACGCGACTCCGAACCGCTGGCGAGGACCACGTGCTCGCCGGTAAGGACGCGATCGCCCACTTGTACTGATGTCGGCGACACCAGCCGGCCGGTGCCCTCGATGACATCGATGTGGCGGCTAGCCACCAGACTGGTCAGACCCTTCCAGAGCCTGGTTACGACCTTGTCCTTATAGGAGTTGACTCCGGCCATGTCGATGCCGTCAAAGCTCGTCCGCACACCGAACGCCGCGCTGTCGTTGGACAGGTCGGCGATCTCGGCCGCATGCAGCAGCGCCTTCGTCGGGATGCAGCCCCGGTGCAGGCACGTGCCGCCGACCTTGTCCTGCTCGATGAGCGCGACCCGCTTGCCTAGCTCGGCCGCGCGCAGCGCGCACGCGTAGCCACCGCTGCCACCGCCGAGGATGACGATGTCGTAGCTACTGCCGGAGGTGGCCCTGTCAGAGGTGGCACTGTTGTAGCCGCCGCTGTCCGTCACGTTGTACTCCCGTGTTACGTTACAGCCGACCGGCTGCCACGTCGGAGGCGATCTGGACCAGCATTCGCACTGCTGCGCCGGTGCCTCCCTTGGCGGTGTAACCGTAGGGCTCGCCCTCGTGGAAGGCTGGGCCGGCAATGTCCACATGTGCCCAGCGCACGCCGTCTGGCACAAATTCCTTCAGGAACAACCCCGCGACCAGCATGCCGCCGAACCGCTCGCCGGCCACGTTGGCGATGTCGGCGACCGCAGAGTCCAGCCCTTTGCGCAGCTCGGGCGGTAGCGGCATCGGCCAGGTCTGCTCGCCGGCCCGGCGGGCAGCGTCCACGACGGCGTTGCACACCTGGTCATCACTACCCATCACGCCGCTAATACGCGGGCCAAGCGCAACTAGCTGGGCACCGGTCAGCGTGGCGACATCGACGAGCAGGTCGGGCGAGTCCTGCGCGGACCGGGCCAGCACGTCGGCCAGTACGAGGCGGCCTTCGGCGTCGGTGTTCAGCACCTCGACCGTCTTGCCACCGAAGATCGTGATGACGTCTGATGGTCGTTGCGCGTTCCCGCCTGGCATATTTTCCGCCATCGGCAGGTAGCCGACGACGTTCACCTTCGGCTTGAGTGCCGCGATGGCCTGCAGGGCGCCAAGCACGGCCGCCGCGCCGCCCATGTCGGACTTCATCGCTTCCATGGCCTTTGGCGGCTTCAGCGACAGTCCGCCGGAGTCGAAGGTGATGCCCTTGCCGGCGAACACGACGGTCTTGGTTGCGTCCGGATGGCTGTAGCCAAGCCGAACCAGGCGTGGCGGGTGAATAGAGCCCTGGCCGACGCCGGTAATGCCGCCGTAGCCACCGTCGGACAGTGCCTCATGATCAAGAACCTGGACGGTGAGCCCCGCCTCGCCGGCGATGCGCTCTGCCTCGGTGGCGAACGTCTCCGGATACAGCTGCGACGGGCTGGTGTTGACCAGGTCACGGACGAGTGTCATGGCAGTCGCGATGATCTGGGCGCGCTGCGCCGCGGCGTCGGCGCCAGCCGCCGATGTCAGCACCGTGATGTCCAGGCGGCTGCCATCGGCGTCGGCCCGGTACCGGCTGAACCGGTACGCGCCCAGCAGGGCGCCGAGCGCCACCGCCTCCGTCTCGGCCTCGTCCCTGGCCGGCAGCGACACGGCAACGGACCTGGCCTTGCCGCCCGTCAGGGTGCGCACCGCCGAGCCTGCGGCGCGGCGCAACGCCTCCACGTCACCCGTTTCGGTCTGCCCTAGCCCGACCGCGACGATCAAGGGCGCGGTTAGCTGCGCCCCTGCGGCGATGCGGGTGATCTCATCTTGCTTGCCGGTGGCGCCTAGCGCTGCCAGGGTGGCTGGCAGGCTGCCGCCAAGTGCGGCATTGACGTCCTCTGATCCGGGAGCGGGAACGGGGCCGGCCGTTGTCTCGGTCACCCCGATGATGATCGCGTCTGCGGCGGCGGTCCGGGCCGCACTCTGGCTGGTAGTTAGTGGCATCATCGTCACGGTCCGAGCCTAGTGCCTGCGCGGCGTGGGCTGGATCCTCGGGCGCGGCGCTGACGCGCGACCGTGGGTACCAGCTAACGGCCGTCAGGTACCGGATATGACAGCTGTTATGCTAGAGGGTCAGAGCCGACTTGATTAGCTTGGGGGCTGCCGTGGGAGCTAGCGCGACTGCACTGTTCATCGCCGTCTTCCTGGCCTGCGTGGTCGAAGCGGTAGAGGCCACCACTATCGTGCTCGCGGCGGGTACGGCCAGGGACTGGCGCTCGGCGGGCGTCGGTACGGCAGCGGCGCTGGCTGTGCTCGCGGCCATCGTCGCGGCCCTCGGCCCGGCTGTCTCGCACATCCCGCTGACCGGACTCCGGGTGGTTGTCGGAGCACTGCTGCTTGTCTTCGGCTTGCAGTGGATTCGGAAGGCGATCCTGCGGGGCAGCGGGCACAAGGCGCTGCATGACGAGGACAGGATCTACAAGGAGCAGCTTGCCGCAGCGCACGGCGAGCAGTCCCGTCGGCACTTCCTCGTGCCTGACTGGTATGGCTTCACGCTGGCGTTCAAGGGCGTCCTGCTTGAGGGCCTTGAAGTCGTCTTTATCGTGCTGACCTTCGGGGCCAATGCAAAGAACGTCGGGCTGGCTACCATCGCTGCCGCCGCCGCCGTCGTGCTCGTCGCTGGCGCTGGGTTCGCGATCAAGGCGCCGTTGGCCAGGGTGCCGGAGAACACCATGAAGTTCGTGGTGGGGATCATGCTTACCAGCTTCGGCGTGTTCTGGGGTGGCGAGGGCGCCGGGGCGCACTGGCCCGGATCGGACGCCGCGCTGCTGGTGATCATTCCGGCGGTTGCGCTGTTCAGTATCGGCCTGGTTGTGCTGCTGCGGCAGCCAGGCAGCGGGCAGGGCGACCCGGCCGAGGTCAAGCCGGTCGCGCAGAAAGCGCAGTCACTGCGACACTGAGGGGATCGAAGATGTCAAAGCTCCGCGCCTTCGGCGCCTTCTGGTATGACTTCGTCATTGGTGATGACTGGCTGGTGGCTGCCGGAATCGTCCTCGGCCTGGCCGGAACCTACGGCTTGCATAAAGCCGGAGTGACAGCCTGGTGGCTGCTTCCGGTGGTGATCGCGGTGCTGCTGCCGGTCAGCCTGCGCCGCGCTATTGGTGGTCCGCTGATTCCTCGGCGTACACCCGGGCGGCGTACGCCTCCAGCTTCTCCTCACACTCCGCCAGCGAACTGAGCGCCGCCTGGCGGCCCGCAGCGCCGAATACGTCGCGTTCGGTTACCCGCTGCAGCCAGTTACGGAGCTTGACCAGATCGACTTCGTTCTCCTCTAGTTCGGCGTAGCTGAAGTGATTGTCGGCGTACTCCTTGTCAACGCCCGCAAGGAAGTCGACGCATTTGTCGACAATTTCTTCGTACTCGTCGTCCCGGGCCGCCTGGAAGGCCGCCCTGATGTCGGGCTCGCCCGCCATGACGTCGCACGACAGCAACACCGCCGTACCTGACATGTCCAGGATCTCGCTGCGCAGCTTGCGCAGCGCCCGCTCGGCGGCAACGCTGAACGGCAGGGCTGCGGCCGAGTTTTGCAGGTAGATCGCGCCTAGGCTCTTGATCCGCCGCCAGACGGTCGCGCGCAGCCGGCTCGGCTCGGACGGAACCCGGTACACCAGGAGCAGCCAACGCTGTTCCGGCGGGCTTCCAGCGGAGCTGTCGTCTGGGGGATTGGTTGCGGGCCGCTGCTCGGACACCATCTCATTCTGGCAGGCAGTGCCCATGATCGGCGCAGGCACGGTCGGCCTGAGCCGGGGATTGCCGGCCGTCCGCCGGAGCGTCAGGCGCGCCTGCCTGCTTTTACCAGGCCATGCTCGTAGGCGTACACCACAGCCTGCACCCGGTCGCGCAGGCAAAGCTTCGCCAGCACCCGGCCCACGTGAGTCTTGACGGTCGCCTCCGAGACGAAGAGCTGATGCGCTATCTCGGCGTTCGACAGCCCCTGCGCCAGCAGGGATAGCACTTCGCGCTCGCGGTCGGTGAGCTCGGCCAGCTCGGCGGGCGGCGCCGCTTCGCCGCCAGGAAGCATCGAGGCGAACTGGTCGATCAGCCGGCGCGTCGTAGACGGCGCCACGACCGAGTCGCCCGAGTGCACCGCGCGGATTGCGAACAGCAGCTCCTCCGGCGGGACGTCCTTGAGCAGGAAGCCGCTGGCACCGGCCTTCAGCGCTGCGAACGCGTACTCGTCAAGGTCAAAAGTGGTCAGCATGAGCACCCGCGGCAGGTCGCCGGCCTGGCGGATCCGCCTGGTCGCCTCCACCCCGTCCAGCCTGGGCATCCGGGCGTCCATGACCATCACGTCGGCGTGCAGCGTGCGCGCCAGGTTGACCGCACCCAAGCCGTCGGCAGCCTCGCCGACCACCTGCATGTCAGGCTGCGCGTCCAGCACCATCCTGAATCCAGCCCGAACCAGTTCCTGATCATCGACCAGGACAATCCTGATCAGCGAGCCTGCCCGAGCGGGATCAGTGTCCGGAGTCGGCACGCTCACTGGGCACCGCTTGCCGCCGCTAGAATCGGCCGGTTCTCGCCGTCGGTCCTGGGCCGGGCAGCGACAACCGCCGGGCAGGGCAGCCGAGCCACGACGCCGAATCCGCCGCCGGCGAGCGGCCCGGCCTGGATGGTGCCGCCATACATTGCGATCCGCTCGCGCATTCCGGCTAGACCGTGACCGCCAGTGTCGCCAGTCGGGGCGGCCATTCCGTTGTCGGTGACCTCGACGATCAGTCCGTCGGGCTCGTAGCGCAGGGTGACCGCCGCGGTTGCGGCCAGGCCCGCGTGCTTGCGCGTGTTCGTCAGCGACTCCTGGACGACCCGGTAGGCGGCCAGCTCGGCACCTTCGGGCAATTCGCGCGGCGTGCCGGTCAGGGTATAGGACACCTGCAGCCCGGCCTCCCTGGCCTGATCCAGCAATTCCCGCAGCTCGCCAAGGCCAGGCACCGGAGCCAGCTGCGCGTGATCGCCGGCCGACCGCAGGACGCCAAGCAACCGCCGCATCTCGGTTAGGGCCTGCCGGCCAGTGCAGGAGATCGCCTTGAGAGCCGCTGCCGCCCGGTCCGGGTCCGACCGGAGCGCGTAACCCGCACCGTCGGCCTGCACCACCATGACGCTCACATGGTGAGCCACCACATCATGCAGTTCGCGTGCGATCCGGGCCCGTTCCGCGGCCGCAGCCACCTTTGCCTGAGCGTGCCGCTCGGCTTCCAGCCTGGCCGCCTTGTCCTCTAGTTCGGCGTAGTAGGCCCGTCGGTAGCGCATCGAGTCGCCGAGCACCCATGCTGTGAGGGCGCTGCCACCGAACAACGCGGCCGCGAGGATCAGCTGCCAGCGCAGGTCCACGCCCTGCACTGGAGCCCAGACGGCGACTGCGACGGCTGATCCGGCCAAGCAGATCAGTAGCGCGGCTACCGACTCCCGCCGCGTCCTGTACGCCGCCACCGTGTAGAGCAGGACGAGGACAGCCAGGTCAGATGCGATCGGCCGGCCAATGGCGACCTGCAAAGCCCCGCCTGCCACGGCGGTCCCGAACGCCCAGACCGGGGCCCGGCGCCTGAAGGCTACCGGCACGATCATGAGCAGGGTCGCCGGAATCAACAGCAGCGGTCTAGCATGAACCTGGCCCAGGCCGAGCAGGCCCAGCACGGCCGCCAGCATGCTGTCCACCAGCATCCGGTGGCGGCGCAGCCAAGCATAGAACCACGACATGAGTCCAGCGTATTCGTCGTGCGGCGCGGTCGAATCACCCTGCGGGCCGACCGGGGTCAGTCGTCCGGATGAGGCGTCCGGATGAGGCGCCTCAGACCGGGAGCAGCGTTGCGGGCAGCGGTTCTTCGGTGTGGCCGCCGTGGCCGTCCGGCCGAACCTGGTACCCGGTCACGCCCGGGCCGTCGGCGACGATCGCGGCGAGGGCGTCGTCAGTGAAATGCGCTGCCGTGCCGTCGTCGCAGGCGATGCCGCCGGCGAGGGTGCCGTCAGCCACCAGCGCCTGGTACGCAGGCCGCCGGAGCGGCTCGGCACTGTAATGCGGGCAATAGCTGCCAGCTAGCAGGCCAAGCCCATTGGTAAACGGCCGCAGCTTCGGCCCGAAGGAATCTGTCGTACCGCCCTCGAACCAGCAAATCGCGCCGGCACTCACACCCGCTAGCACGATCCCCTGCTCCCAGGCACGCCGCAGGAGCCGGTCGAGCCCGTGTACCCGCCAGACAGCGAGCATGTTCGCGACGCTGCCGCCGCCGACGAAGATCACGTCCTGGGATAGCAGCAAGTCTTCCGGCTCGGCCACGTTCGGCATCGGGAACAGCTGCAAATGGCTGGCCTGGGCCCGATGTCGCGACAGCCCGGCGTACATGCGCAGGTAGGCAGCTGCGTCGTCGCCGTTCGCGGTATTCAGCACGCACACCCGCGGCGCGCCAGCTCCGGTGAGGGCGAGCGCATGCGCGATGAGCGCAGGAAGCAGTTGGCTCTGCTCGGGCGGGGCCGTGATGCCGCCGATCGCCAGAATGTGCCGTCGTCCGTCTGCTGCCACTCCGGCAGGTTATCGTCCGTGGTGACGCCGCAGCCGGCCAGCAGGAAGGTAACGCCATCAACGCCAGTGCTGGGAACGCCAGTGGTGGGAACGCCAGTGGTGGGAACGCCAGTGGTGGGAACGCCAGTGGTGGGAACGCCAGTGGTGGGAACGGACTGCCTGTTCTGTGACATCGCAGCCGGGCTGGTGCCCGCGCACATCGTGCTCTCCGACGAGCACGTAGTCGCGTTCCTGGACAGCCGGCCAGTGTTCAAGGGTCATGTGCTGGTGGCGCCGAGGGACCACGTGGTAACGCTGTCTGACCTGCCGGCCGCGGAAGTCGGGCCGTTCTTTACCCGGGTGCAGCGGGTCAGCGCGGTGATGCCGTCGGCGCTGGGCAGCCAAGGCACGTTCGTCGCGGCTAACAACATCGTCAGCCAGAGTGTCCCGCACCTGCATTTCCACGTTGTGCCGCGGACGAAGGGTGACGGCCTGCGCGGCTTCTTCTGGCCCCGGCTGCGGTACGAGTCGGAGGCCGAAGCCGCGCAGTACGCTGCCCGGCTGCGCAGCGCGGTTGATGCGAGTGCCGCGTGACGACCTAGATCAGGGCCGTGACCAGCAGGCAGACGGCGGTGCTGACCTCGGCGATCGCGCCCAGCACATCACCGGTGACGCCGCCAAGCCGCCGCTGCGCCAGCCTTGTCAGCGCGACGGACGCGGCCAGTCCGGCACCAACGGCCACCGCGAGCCGCCAGCCGCCAGCCGCAGCAGCGGCGCCGAGCACGGCCACGCACATCAGTGCCGCAGCCACCGGGCGTACGGTCCCGGCAACCAGTGCGCCTAGCCCGGCAGGCCGGGCAGACCGGACGCCGCGGCGGCAGGCCACCGTGATGGCCAGCCGGGCCGCAACGGCAGCGGCCACTAGGGCCACCGGGCCCCGGCCGAGCTGTTCGGCCCGCGCCAGGGCACTGATCTGCACGAGCAGAGTCAGTACCAGCGTCACCACCCCGAACGGCCCGATGTCGGACCGCTGCATGATCTGCAGTGCCTGCTCGGCCGGTTTCCGGCTGCCCAGGCCGTCCGCGAAGTCAGCAAGGCCGTCCAGGTGCAGCGCCCTGGTCAAGGCGGCCATCGAAGAGATCGCCAGGACGGCCGCCAGGAATCCGCCCGCGTGACCATAACGGCTGGCCAGGACTAGCACCCCGGCACCAACTCCACCGATCGCCAGGCCCACGACCGGTGCCCAGTACATGGCAGCGGCAGCGACCCGGCGGCTGGGCGCCGCGGCTGACTGCCGTCCCGGCACCGGCACGGCAGTCAGGAAGGTGAGCGCCAGCCGCAGCCCAGCCCAGGCCATGGGCCAGAGCCTACGGGCCGGTCGGGGCCGGTCGCCGCTGGTCCGGCGCGATTCTGGCGGCCCGGCCGGGGGCCAGGCTCGCGGCGGGATAGGTTCGGCTCGATGATGTCGGCGGAACAAGGCGCGGTGACTGACCGGCCATTCGTGCTGCTGTCGGCGGCGATGTCGGCCGACGGCTACATCGACGATGCGTCACCGTCGAGGCTTGTGCTGTCCGACGCGGCGGACCTGGATCGGGTAGACGAACTTCGGGCCGGCAGCGATGCGATCCTTGTCGGCGCGCAGACCATCCGGGCAGACGACCCGCGGCTGGTGGTCCGATCGGCGGCACGGCGCGAGGGCCGGATGCAGCGCGGGCTGCCCGCTAGCCCGCGCAAGGTGACGCTGACCGCTAGCGGGCGGCTCGATACAGGCGCGCGCTTTTTTGCCGAGGCTGAACAGAGGCCTCTGGTCTACGCGCCCGCCTCCGTGGCCGCCGGGCTGACTGGACGGCTGGGCCAGGCGGCCGAGGTCGTCACGCCACCAGCAGCTGACCTGAGCTGCATCCTCGCCGACCTTGCCGCGCGCGGAGTGCGCCGCCTGCTAGTCGAGGGCGGCGCATTGGTGCTGACCCAGTTCCTGTTGGCAGGGCTGGCCGACGAACTTCGGCTGGCGATCGCGCCGGTATTCGTCGCCGACCCGCGCGCTCCCCGCCTGCTGGCCGGGCCGGGAGCACCGCAGCGGATGTCGCTAGCCGATGCCGGGCAGATCGGGGACATGGCCGTGCTCCGGTACCTGCTCTCCCACCACGTTGGCGGCCAGCCGGAATCGGGAAGTCTGCCCACGGGGTGAATAGCGAAGTGCAGACGGTGCAGGATGGGGGGATGAGCGAAACGAAGGCGGCTTCCGGTGGAATGCAGGCCGCGATCGAGCGAAGCGGCTATTACCCCGGCCTGGTCTACGATGCGGTGTCCTCCGCGGTGGGGGCTGAGCCCGTCGTTTCCTTCGTTGTGCACCATGACGCTCATTTCGATCCCGGCATGGAAGTGCGGCGGCACGTGACGGTGATGGCGCTGACGCCGACACGGCTGGTGTACTCGCACACCGACGAATACCCGGCCGATGAGTCAGAGCCCGAATCGCGACCGCAGGCCGAGACGAGCACCGAAGCCGTGCGGCATGCGCGGATCTCTTCGGTAGCGCTGACCAGGGTGATCCCCGACCCGGCCTCCTACGTCGCGGGCTCGACCATGCCCAGCGAGGTCGTGCTCACGATCGGCTGGAACGTGCTGTCGCATATCGAGATCGAGCCAGCGCATTGCGGCGACGAGAACTGCGAGGCCGATCATGGCTACACCGGGACGATGACGGCCGACGATCTCACGGTTCGGGTCAGCGACGCCGCCGATGGCCCGGAAGCAGTCCAGCAAGTTGTCGCGTTCGCCCGCGCGCTCACCGAGGCGACTAGCCGTCCGTGACCGGGGATGAAACAGGGGACGGCGCCGCGGCGCTGCTGCTGCCCGGCTACGGGCGGAACACGCTGGCCGATCTCAGCCAGTCGCTGCTGGCCTCGCTCGGCGTGCCTGGCGCGGAGAACGTGCTGGGACTGCCGCAAGCCAGCCGGGCCTGCCTGCTGGTCGTGGACGGGCTTGGCTGGGACCTGCTGAAGGCACACCGGTCGGCGGCGCCGTTTCTGGCCGCGCTGGCTGAGGACACGGGCTGCTGGCTGACGGCCGGCTTTCCGGCGACGACTGTCACCAGCCTCAGTTCGCTCGGCACTGGCAAGCCGCCGGGCCAGCACGGCCTGGTCGGCTATCAGGTCCGGGTCCCGGGCACCGGCCGCCTGCTGAACGCGCTGCGCTGGGACAACACGGTCGACCCGGTTGCCTGGCAGCCTGGTCCGACCATTTTCGAGCGCGCAGCGGACGCCGGGATCAGCGCGCTGCGCGTCGCGAGCGGCGCTTACAAGAACTCGGGCCTGTCAGCAGCGTCGATGCGCGGTGCGGATTACCGGCCGGCTGAGACGCCCGGCGCGCTCGTCGGACGGGCAGTTACGGCGATGGCGGAGCAGCGGCGAGCGTTCGCGATGGTGTACACCGGCGACCTGGACGGGACCGGGCACGCCTGCGGTTGTACCGCTCCGGCCTGGCGGTTCCAGCTCGGGCACGTGGACAAGCTGGCCGAGCAGCTGGCTGGCGCGCTGCCCGCAGGAACCGTGCTGCACGTGACGGCAGATCACGGCATGGTCGACGTTCCCCCCGATGAGCGCAGCGACGCGGACCTGCTGCCGCAACTGCGGGAAGGGGTGGCGGTGCTGGGCGGCGAGCCGCGGGCCCGGCACGTCTACGCCAGGCCAGGAGCAGCGCGCGAGGTACTCGCAATCTGGCAGGAAACCCTGGCGGGCAGCGCCTGGGTCGTCGGTAAGGACGAGGCGATCGAGACGGGCTGGTTCGGCCCTGTCGACAGTCGCGTCGCCGACCGCATCGGCGACGTGGTCGCCGCCGCCCGCGGCTCGTCGGCAATCGTGGCCACGGTCGCCGAGCCGCGCGAGTCAGCGCTGATCGGCATGCACGGCTCGCTTGCAGCCAGTGATCAGCGCGTCCCGTTGCTGACTTACCTGGCGAGTTGAGCGTTTATCCACAACCGAGCGCGGGAACCCCACCGCGTTACCGCAGGTTGTCCACAGGAATCGGCAACTTATCCACAGGAAGGCCAGGGATCCGATGCCTGACGTTAGCCCGGCCGACGCTGGTCCGCTGATCAGCGTGGCGGAGCTGGCAGACGTCATCGCCGCCGGGATGCAGCCGGTATTGATCGACGTCCGATGGCGGCTAGGCGGTCCGCCCGGCATCGACGGCTACCGGGCCGGTCACCTGCCGGGCGCGGTGTACGTGGACCTGGACAAGGAGCTGGCAGGCCCGCCGGGAGAGGGTGGCCGTCACCCGCTGCCTGCCACCGCGGACTTCGAGCGGGCCATGCGCGGTGTCGGCGTAGGCGCTGGCAGCGCCGTCGTGGTGTACGACGAATCCGATGCGACGATCGCGGCCAGGGCGTGGTGGATGCTGCGCTTCTACGGTCACCAGAACGTTCGCGTGCTGGACGGGGGTTACCGCGCGTGGGCGGCGGCCGGGCGGCCAGTCAGCACCGCCGATCCAGCGCCGGTGCCCGGCGACTTCACCGCCCGGCCAGGCCAGCTGCCGGTGCTGGATGCCGTGGCCGCGGCGGACCTGGCGCGCTCAGGCATCCTGCTCGACGCGCGCGCTCCGGCTCGCTACCGAGGCGAGACTGAGCCGGTGGACCGGGTGGCCGGCCACATTCCGGGCGCGGTGAGCGCACCGACGGCTGAGAACGTTTCGTCGGACGGCCTATTCAGGCCGGCCGCCGCGCTGCGAGCGCGGTTTGCTGACCTGGGCGTCGTTACCCCCGAAACGGATCTTGATGGCAGCGGCCACGGTCGCGCAGCGAGAACGGGGGAGCCTGCAGAGGCCGTCGGCGCGTACTGCGGGTCGGGCGTCACCGCAGCGCACGAGCTGCTGGCGCTTGAGCTCGCGGGCGTCCGGGCAGCGTTGTACGTCGGGTCATGGTCTGACTGGATCGATGATCCGCGGCGCCCCATCGCGACGGGCCCGCAGCCCGGCTAGCGTCGGGCGCAGTGATTTCGGTGCAGTGATTTCGGCGCAGTGATTTGGGAGGCGCTATGACTGACGCGCTCGATGAGGCCTACCAGCGCCTGCATGAGACCGGTCCAGAGTTCGACGGCTGGCTGTCCAATCACGGGCCGATGGCAACCGAGGCCATGGTGCGGCACGGCCACGGCGACGCCATCAGCGGCTGGCTCGATCGGTACATGCTGAGGCTGGAGGAGTTCCCGCGCGGGCTCGGGCCAATCGGCCCGGACTGGCGGGAGGCACTCGGCGACCCGCGCCGCATCGCCGACTGGACCGCGTTCTTCCGCGCCGAGCTGGCGAGCCAGCCATGGCAGGAGGTCCTCAATGACTGGTGGCCGCGGCTACTGCCCGGCCTGATCGCCGCGGCTACGCACGGCGTCATCCGGGTCGGGCACTCGGTGCGGTGCTTGCTGGCCGATGGCGACGACGAGGTCAGGACAACCGAGCTGGCGCACGGACTGGCGTACTGGGCGGCCCGCTGGCAGACCGTTCCGGCCGGGCACCGCGCCGCCGCCGCCGCGGCGGCGGGGCGGGCCAGCGCGAGGTCAGTGACCGACCTGCTCGCCACCGTGCCGCGGATCGCGGTACAGGAAGGCGGCATCGGCGACCGGCTGAGCGAGCTGGATGCGCTGCCAGGCTGGCCCGAAGCGCTCGATCAGCTCGGCGCGCCCGCCGACTTTGACCAGGTCCCGATCACGTTGACCGAGCTGGTAGATGCTGCCACCATCCGGTACCTGACCTGCGGCCACGGGAACGGGATCATGCTTGTGCACTCGGCGACCGCGCCAAACGCCGTCCTGCGCGCGTTGCCTGCACTGGACCGGCAAGCATGGGCGCCGAGCCTGGCCGCAGCGTGGGCCGCGAGCAGCGCGCTGACGTCGGTCTACGCGCCGCCTGAGAACCATGGGCCGCTGGCGGAGCGGGCGGATCCGGCGGGGCCGGTGCCAGCCGGTGCGCGCGGTCCGATCTGCGCCGACATCTTCGGCCGGGCAGTCGAGCACGGCGACGAGCATGTCATCAAGTTCACCGACACCGCGATCGAGGTCTTCTCCAGGACCGGGGATCAGGCCTCGATCGCGGCCGCGCGGCTAGCCATGGACCTGATCGAGCGTTAGCGGGGTGCCAGCTCAGCTCACCTGCTGCTCGACGCGCTCGGCATAGAAGCAGAGCAGGCCGGCAATCGGCGCCACGCTAGGGATCGGCTCTGGGTAACTCCACACCAGGTCCTTATGCACCTGGTCACCGACCTGAACCGACCAGTACGACGCCTCGCCCTTAAACGGACAGGTAGTGTGCGTATCAGTGGCCTGGAGATACTCGGTGCGCACATCCTCCCGTGGCAGGTAATAACGGGCCGGCATCCCGGTTTCCTCGAGCACCAGGGCAGTATCGGACTCGGCCAGCTTCACCCCGTCGACGCTGATCACGACGTGATGGCCGGCCGGATTAACAGTGATCGTGTGTCCTGTCGTCATGCTGGCGTGAACCCGCCAGGCGGCCTCCGAATTCCACCTGGTCGTACCCGGCCACTGGCAGCGCCCGGCGGTTAGGCTGCCTCAGTGACGCGAGCCAACGTTCCCGCCCTGGTGCTGGCATCGGGTTCCAGCGCCAGGCTGCGCGTCCTGCGCAACGCCGGGTTCGACCCGGAGGTCGTGGTCAGCGGCGTCGACGAGACAAATCATGACGACCTGGACACCATCGGCCTGGTCGCAGATCTCGCTGCCCGCAAGGCCGCCGCGGTCGCGGCGACTCGCCCCGACGCACTGGTGCTCGGCTGCGACTCGATGCTTGAGCTTGACGGCAGCGCGCTCGGCAAGCCGGGCTCAGCGGCGGCAGCAGCCAGGTTGTGGCAAAACCTGGCCGGCCGGAATGGCACCCTCTACACCGGCCACTGCCTGATCCACGACGCCACCGGCAGGAGGTCAGCTGCGGTCGCAGCGACGACCGTCCGGTTCGGACGGCCGACCGAGAGCGAGATCGCGGCGTACGTCGCGACCGGCGAGCCGCTGGCCGTCGCCGGCGCATTTACCATCGAGGGCTACGGGGCGCCGTTCATCGAGGGCATCGACGGAGACCCTTCCAATGTCCTGGGGCTGTCGCTGCCGCTGCTGCGCCGCATGCTCGCCGAGCTCGGTTTCGCCATCACCGAGCTGTGGCGGCGTTAGCCCGGCGGCTGCGGCGGCTCGGGAAGCCCCCCGCTGCGTTGTTGTCAGGAAGGTCGTGCCCGCACGTCCGATCACTCCGTCCAGGACTCAGTGATCTCGACGCGGCGCTGCCATTGGCGTACCGCGTCTCCGCCCGGTTGCCATCGCTCGCATAGCGCCAGAAGTGCCCGGCACTGGCCGTCCATGGCCTGCTGCCGTACTCGCCAGGAATAACGGCGGCCGTAAGCGTCGAAGAGCGAGCTGAGCGCACCGACGTGGCGCGGGTGGTGCATGCGAATGATCCACTCGCACCAGGCCAGATCTTCCACCGCGTCTCCGGCATGCGCCCATTCCCAGTCCACTACCGCAACGACCATAAGGCCCGCCGTGTCAACCAGGACGTTATTCGGGCCGAAGTCCCCATGCACCAGCACCGCGGAGCCGTCATGTTCGGCCTCGACGCTCGCCTCGGCGGGGGTGATCGCATGGATGCGCCGCAGCATCCGGCCGCATGCCGCCAAGACCTGCGCGGCGAATCCGCGCTCGACCATCTCCTGGCCGTGCACGCCCGGCATGTAGCCGAGGCGAAGGCTGGTTCCGCTACTCGCAAGCACCGGCGGTACGGGCAGCCGTCCGGCCAGCGCTGACAACACGGCGCGCTCACGGCCGCAGCGGGCTGACGCATCGGGGCCCTGGTACGACTTAATGACAGTGCTGCCGAACCTGGTCGTGTTGTTCGTATAACCGTGCGGCATAAATTCCACGAATGCTCCCCGCCGGTGAGAGTTTGTCGCAACGAAGAAACGTCAGCTAACTCCTGTCACGGCCTTGACGAACCAGGCGGCCTGCATGATCGCGCTGTCCGCGGCAGCGAGGAGGCCGGCCTGAAGCGCGAAGTCATGCCACATGCGCGGCCACCGGGTGTAGGTGACGTCAACCCCGGCAGCGGACGCAATGGCCGCGAGGTCCTCGGCGTCGGGCGTGACCAAATCGTCGCCGCCGGCCTGGATCAGCAGCGGCGGCAGGCCCGCATGGTCAGCATGCAGCGGTGACACCAGCGAGCCAGTCCAGGCTGCTGGCTCGGCGTACGCGGCTGCGCACGCCGCTAGCCAGCGCGGACTGAGCACTACATCGCGGCGCACCAGGTCCGGCGAGCCGCTGCGCTTGCGGCCAAGGTCGAGCCACGGCGAGATGAGGATGCAACCGGCCGGAAGTTCCTCGCCAGCGTCGCGGAGACTCAGCAGGGCAGCTAGGGCGAGACCGCCGCCGGCCGAGTCGCCCGACACCACCAGGGCGCTGGCGGCGAGATCTGCGAGCAGCGCCGCGAGCACCCAGCGGGCGTCGTCGAGCGCAGCCGGATAGGGGTGGGCCGGTGCTAGCCGGTACTCGGGCAGCACGACATGGCAATCGGCCCGGGCGCTGAGGTGAGCGGCCCAGGCCCGGGCCATGCGCGCCGAGCCCACGCAGTAGCCGCCGCCGTGGAAGTGGACAACGGTTCGCTCCGGCGCGATCCCGGCGGCAGTCACAACCTCGGTGCGGACGCCGTTCAGCACTTTGTGCTCGATTGCCGTGCCCTTGGGCAGCGGCGTTCCCCGGGTGGCCAACTCGAAGACGCCGGCGTTGTACCTCCCACGGCAGATCGGGGTCAAGGATGCGGCGGCCGATCTGCCGCACCAAGGGTCGCATCAGTGGTGGGGGCATGCGCAGGCCGCCGATTCCAGGCGCGCGCATACCAGCGGCGCGCCGGGCGGTCATGCGATGCCTGCGTCTGTAGCGGCCGGAGCCTGGCGCCCCGGCATGACCCGGTACCGGGAAAGGTCGAAGTGCCGCACCCGGTACCGGTACAGGAACGTGTGGTCCGGCCAGTTGTTGGTATTACGTCCTGACGCCGTGGTGTACCAGCTATGGCATCCGCTCTCCCACACCGAGGTGCGGCTGGTCCTCTGCACCCAGGCGCTGAATTCGCTCTGCACTTCTGGGCGCACGTCGATCCAGTCCAGTCCGTCGGCTTCGAGCGCCCGGATGGCGGTCAGAGCGTAGGAGATCTGGCCTTCAAGCATGTAAATGATCGAATTGCCGCCGAGGTTCGTATTCGGCCCGTACAGCATGAAGAAGTTCGGGAAGCCCGTGACAGAAATACCGAGGTATGCCTCGGCGCCGTTGGCCCACGCGTCCTCCAGCCGCCGTCCGGCAAGTCCGGTCACCGACATGGGCGCCAGGAAGTCGACCGTCTTGAAGCCGGTCCCGTAGATGATCACGTCGGCTGGGCGCGATACGCCGTCCGCCGTGACTACGCCGCCAGGCTCGATCCGATCGATCCGCTCGGTGATCAGGTCAACGCCCCGGCGCGCGAGCGTGGGATACCAGTCGTTGGAGAAGAGCACCCGCTTGCAGCCCATTACGTAGTCGGGTACGCATCGCTCACGTAGCTGCGGGTCGGTGATATGCGCATCGAGCTGGCGGCGCCACTGCTGCATTGGTACGGCCAGGAGCTTGGGCGACAGCACGAAGCCGCTCGTCAGCAGCTCGCCATACAGGAAGATCCGCAGCCGGTCGGCCTTGCGCACGACGGGGAACGCGTCGAACCTGGCCTGCTCCCTGGCCCGGTAAGGCCGGTCAGGCTTGGGCAGCACATAAGGGGCGCTGCGCTGGTACACATCGACGTGAGCCGCGGTCTTGGCCACTTCCGGCACGAACTGGATGGCGCTCGCCCCGGTCCCGACGACCGCAACGCGCAGGCCGGTGAGATCAACCGTGTGGTCCCAGCGGGCGGAGTGCCAGGAGCGCCCGGTGAAATCGTCGCGGCCGGTGATGTCGGGCAGGGCGGGCCGGTTGAGCTGGCCGAGCGCGGAGACGACAGCGGACGCCTGGACGGTGTCGCCATCGTCCAGGGTCAGCTTCCATAGTGCCTGGCGCTCGTCGAACTCGGCGGCGGCGACACCCGAGCCGAAGCGCATGTGCGGGCGGAGCCCGCGCTCGGCGACCAGTGTGCGCAGGTAGGCGAGGATCTCCTGCTGCGCAGGGAAGCGGCGGCTCCAGCGCCCCGGCCGGAACGAGAAGGAGTACAGGTTGGACGGCACATCGCAGGCGAGCCCGGGATAGGTGTTGTCGCGCCAGGTCCCGCCGAGGTCGTCCGCTCTGTCGATGATGAGGAAGTCGTCGATGCCCGCTTGCTTGAGCGCGACGGCCATGCCGATCCCGCCGAATCCCGCTCCCACCACGACCACGCGGTACGGCGAGATTCCGGCCATAAGGCCCTCCTCAGTCGAGGAACCCTTATCGGCAGGATAACGGAAGCGCCGAAATAGCCCCGGTTAACGAACCGGCTGCGCGGTGCTGATAACACTGCCGGTGTCTGTCGCTATCCGGCGCCTGTGGTGCGGGCCCGCCGAGGGCCAATGTCACCCCGGCCGGTCACGACCAGCCAGGTGACGGCGCCGGAAATGACGCCGAAGGCGGCGGGCTGCCAGCCCACCGTCACGACCGCAATGGCTGCGGCCGCGGCCGCGGCCAGCAAGCGCGCGGCAAACCGGCCAGGGCGCCCGCGCCGTACCCGCGTCAGGAGGCCGGACCGCTGCAGCGCCGGCGCAGTCAGGTCGGCGAGAGCTTCACCGCGCCCCGCCGGAGTTCGCAGCACGGCGTAAGCGGCAGCCGCGGCGGCGAACGCGTCCGGGTCGCCTCCATCTGGCAGGTCGGGATGCGTCGACGCGGCGACGCGGCGCCACGCGGCCCGCACGTCATCGTCGGTCAGGTTCGGGCTGGCCGGCAGTCCCAGCGCAGCGAACGGCCCCGTCACGGACTGCCGCCGAAGGCCGGGCCGAATGCCTCATCCAGCAGCGGCGAAATATCGGGCAGCACAACTGGCTGCGAGGCAGCCACGGGCCTGGCCACCTCGGCTTGGACTGGCGGCGGCCGGGCGGCAGCCGGACCAGCCAGCGCGGCCTGACTTGCCACCAGCCGCTTGACGTGGACGAAGGTGGCGCCGCCGCGATCCAGGTAGGCAGCCTGCCCGGTGCCGAGCCGGCGGATGCGGTTGGCGTCGGCTACCGGGGTTTCCTCGATCCTGGACATCCCCGACCTGCCCCATCGCAGCCGCCCGGTCAACGCCCGGCTGCTGTCCACTGTCTTGCGCTGTCCGGCCAGCGCGATCAGCGGCTCGGGATGCGGCGTACGCAGCAGCCAGATGCCGCCTTCCGCAGTTGCCGCCAGCCGGTACCGATCATCCTGCTCGCTCGCCAGACCGTGCCACGACTGCGCGGAGACCTGAAGCGTAAGACCGAGGGAACGGGCGCGCTCGTACAACTCCCAGATCGGTAGCCGACGGGACACGGCGCTGAACTCATCGACGCAGAGCAGTACCTGTCGCTCCCCGGTCCGGACGTAGCTGGCCAGCAAGTCGACGAGGGCACGCGCCTGCGCCTCGGCGACTGGTACGTCGGTACTGCCCTCCAGGATGCAGTACCAGGCGTCGGCGCTGGCGAAGCTGCCAGAGCCGTCAAGGCCTGCCCCGAGCCTGCGGAACAGCGTGCGGAACCGCAGCGCTATGTCAGGCACCTGGTGTGCCGCCGACCTGACCAAGGCGAGTTGGTCGTCGAAGCCGCCAGCCGCATAGGCGAGGGCGAGCCATCCTGGGTCGAGGCGGGCGAGGAAGGCGGCCGTGCTGGTCGGCGGCCCGCATGGCGCCTGGACGGCGAGGGCAACCACAGCGTCCATGACGTCGGTGTAGTAGGCGGCGCCGCCGGTACCGTGCTCAATCAAGTCGACCAGCGTGCTGATCAGCGCTGACGCGGGCAACTCCCAGAGCGACAGATACGTCTCGTCGGGCCAGATCGCTACGTTCCGCGCTCCGGCATCCCGCAGCACGCGGCGCGCGCGGTCGGCGATGCGCCGCGCGTCCGCGCCGCCCTTGCAGTCGAGCACCACGACAAGCGGAGCTCCGGCCAGCCGCGCCGCGTGCCGGGTGAGGCCCGCGGCAAGGTAGGCCGCCCACAGTCGCAGCAGGAGCGTTGTCTTCCCAGTTCCGGTCGAGCCGACCACGATCTGATGGCCGCGCAGCCGCTCGCCCGGCAGCACCATGAGCGGCTGGGCCGGATGACCGACCGCGCGGATAGCCGCGCCGATGACGACGTCGCCGCGGACGGTCAGCAGCGGTGCTGAACCCGGCGCCGCGATCCTCGCGGCAGCACTGCGCGCCTGGTGCTGCCATTGCCTGTCGTCGAAGGCGGTACCGGACGCAGGCGAGCGGCCGCCTGCCCGCGCGGCCATCGACCGGATCCGCCGCGACCAGGCCCAGCCGGCCGCGAGTAGCCCGGCCGGTACCGCTGCGGGCGCGATCACTATGGCGGCAGCGAGGTAGTTCCCGGCGGCGCCGTGATGCCACATGGCAATCCAGGCCGTGTACGGCGCGCGGGCGGCCGCGACCAGCGAGCGCTGCCCGATGGCAGTCGCGACCAGCCAGATCGCCAGCATCGGCACGCACCATCCGGCTGCCCGGTAGAGCCGGCCAGGCTGCCAGCCGCCGCGCCAGGCCAGCGTTAGGCCAGCCGCCGCGACGATCGTGATCGGCAGCGCTGCCAGCAGCGCGGCCGTTGCAGCTAACGCGGCGATGGCGCGCGCCGACATCCGCATGATCACGCTGGCATCCTCCGGTGCCCGGGTGCACGCCGCCGCGGCTGCGCCGATGGCGGTGGCTGCTCGGGTAGCCTCGCCTGCCCCGGCATGGCCCGGATCTCCACGCGGCCCGCGAGGCTGCCGAGCGCGGTCCGTGCCCGGGTGACAGTGCTGGCCGCTGCCGGCGAGCAGAGGTAGACAGCCCGTGCGTGCCGCGGCGGCTGGCCCGGCACGCGCGCGTCGACCGCCGGGCAACCGTAGTCGCCCGTCCGGGCTAGCAATTCGCGCATGATCGCGGTCGTCCGCGTGATCGTCTTGGGCGTAAGCTCCGCCTCGATGGCCCAGCATTCGCCAGCCCACGGCGCTGGCCCGTCATCCGGCCAGTGCACTTCAGCGTCGGGCAGATGATCGCGAGCTGGGAGCCTTCCGCCAACCCGCGCGCGCAGGTGCCGTTCGCTGCGCCAGTGCGCGCTGCCAGCGGTCCAGGCGGGCGTTGATTCGAGCGCCAGCCGGACTGCGATGACGGCGCGAATGTGCATCAGCCGTGGCAGCGCTGGCGGCGCCGGGGCATACCGGAGGCCGCAGGCCTGTAATCCGGCCCGGGTCAGCCAGACCCAGCGCGGACCCTGGCTCAGCTGCCCCGACCCGGCTAGCTTGCGCTCGATCCAGCTGTCAGCCACGGCGCGGGCCTGCCACTGGCTGCAGCCAAGTACGGCAGCGAGCTGGTCGAGCTGAACCCCGTACATCTCCGCGACGAAGGGCAGCCCGGTATTGTCCTGGCGGGCTGCTGCGCTCACGCACTAATCACATCACGCAACGAGCTGACAATCATCAGGCACGATCGGGCCTTACTGTGCGTCGGCTCGCGCAATCCCGGGCGCGGTGCTGGCGGGAGAACCAGCAGTAGTGCACAATGAGTCGCGGAAGATCGCCAGGCCGGTCCTGAGCGGCGAGGTCGTTGGGGAAGACGAATCTCGTCTGCTGCAGGGAGGTCTGAGTGTCCGTACGTGGCGTGCTGCACGTGCATTGTGCGCCCCCGGCGCTGTGCCCGCACATCGAGTGGGCAGTGGCCGGGGTTCTTGGTGTGCCTGTCAGCCTGCACTGGGTTGATCAGCCTGCCTCGCCGGGATCGCTGCGCGCCGAATTGCTCTGGCAGGGCAAGGCTGGCGCGGCGGGAGCGATCACTTCTGCCATGGCGAGCTGGAACCTGGTCCGGTTCGAGGTGACCGAGGACGCGAGCCCGGGCTGCGACGCGGCTCGCTATAGCCACACGCCAGCCCTGGGCACGTTCTCCGCGACGGTGGCGGCCAACGGCGACATCATGATCAGCGAGAACCGGCTGCGGGCGGCAATGGCGCTGGCCGCGTCCGCGCCGTCCGGGAACCCCGAGCGGACCGAGAACCCCGACCGGGCCGGGAACCCCGACGGGCCACCCACCTCAGAGCTGGGCAGCCTGCTCGACCGGCATGGCCCGCGGCACCCGGCGCTCGGCGGGTCGCTGGAAGCAGAACTGACCTTGCTGCTCGGCGAACCCTGGGACGACGAGCTTGAGCCGTTTCGTCGGGCCGGCGAGGGCGCCCCGGTGCGCTGGCTGAATGCCACCGGCTGACCCCCGGCTAGCCGGAGCGATGTTTCGCATAAAGTGTGCGGGTGCGGAAACCGGCCGAGATCCCAACCGGCACCGTTACCCTGCTGTTCACTGACATCGAGGGATCAACCCGGCTGTGGGAAGCCGAGCCGGACGCCATGACCCAGGGCCTGCGCCGGCATGACGAGATCGTCCGGAGCGCCATCGAGCAGGCTGACGGGTATGTATTCAAGACCGTCGGCGACGCGTTCTGCGCGGCTTTCTCCACGGCCGAATGCGCGCTGGCGGCAGTGCTGACCGCCCAGCGCGCGCTGACCGCGCAGCGCTGGCCGACGAGCCGGCCGATCCGAGTCCGGATGGGCCTGCACACAGGTGCCTGCGAAGAGCGGGACAGCGATTATTTCGGCCCCGCGGTTAACCGCGTCGCCCGGCTGGAGGCGGTGGCGCACGGCGGCCAGGTACTGATATCCGGCACGACGGCCGAGCTGCTTTCGCAGTCGCTGCCTGATGGCGTCCGTATGCGCGACCTTGGCGAGCACCGGCTGAAAGACCTTGGTCGGCCCGAGCAGCTGTTTCAGCTAGAGGCCAGTTACCTGGATCAGGACTTCCCGCCACTGGCGTCGCTGGACAACCCGGACCTGCCGAACAACCTGCCCGGCCAGCTAAGCGCATTCATCGGCCGCGAGCATGAGCTTGCCGCAGTGCGGGCACTTGCCGCGTCGTCGCGCCTGGTCACGCTCACCGGATCAGGCGGCAGCGGAAAGACGCGGCTGGCGCTGCAGGCCGCGGCCGAGCTGCTGGACTCAGCGGGCGACGGCGTGTGGTTCGCCGAACTGGCCACCGTGACCGACGATGATCAGGTGCCCGGTGCCGTCGCCGCGGCCCTCGGGTTGCCCGATCACTCTGGCCCGTCGGCGCTCGCCTCGGTGATCGAGGTACTGACCGGCCAGGATGTGGTGCTAGTCCTCGACAACTGCGAGCACGTCATCGATGCGGCGGCCGGATTCTGCGATCAGATCATCCGGTATTGCCAGGGCGTGCGGTTCCTGGCGACATCACGCGAACCGCTGGGCATCGAAGGCGAGCGCGTATACCGCGTGCCGCCGATGTCGCTGCCGCCCAGAGAGGCGATCAGCGCGGCCGAGCTCTCCGCCTGCGACTCGGTCAAGCTTTTCGCCGACCGAGCCAGATCGCATGACCTGGCCTTCACTCTCGACGACCGGACTGCGCCGCTGGTCGCTACCATCTGCCGCCGGCTCGACGGGATCCCGCTTGCCCTTGAGCTCGCCGCCGCCCGGCTCTCGTCGATGCCACTGCGCCACCTCAGCGAGAGGCTTGACCAGCGGTTCCGCCTGCTGACCGGCGGCAGTCGCAAGGCCATGCCGCGGCAGCAGACGCTGCTGGCTACCGTCGACTGGTCGTTCGATCTGCTCAACCAGGCAGAGCGGGAAGCCATGCGGCGGCTGTCGGTATTCGCGGGCAGCTTTGAGCTTGAGGCGGCAGAGGCAATCTCCGTAGCCGACGGGATCGATGCCATCGGCGTCCTGGACCTGCTCGGGTCGCTAGTGGACAAGAGCTTGGTGATCGCAGACCGGACGGCAGAATCGCTCCGGTACCGGCTGCTGGAGACGGTCCGGCAATACGCCGCGCAGGAATTGTTCAAAGCGGTCGGCGAAGCTGAGCTGGCTGACATCAGGGACCGGCATGCCGACTTCTATCTCCGCGTCGCTGAGGAAGCAGGGCCGGCACTCACCGGTCACCGGCAGGGCTACTGGCTCCGGCGGCTCGACGCCGAATGGGACAACCTGCGTGCGGTCTTCGGCTATCTGGCGGCTGAGGGACGCACCGGCGACGTGATCAGGCTCGGCACCGCATTGCAGCGATTCGCGGCAAGCAGGGGCCACTCGGAACTGCTCGGCTACTTGCGCGCGGCCCTCGAGGACGACCAGTCCGGCGTTTGCGTGCTGGCGGCAAGCGCGTTGCTGGCGGTGTCCAGGCTGCTCACGCTACTGCGCCAGGCAGACCCGAGCGCCATAGCGGCGGCCGGGGACTTCGCTGAGCGGGGCCTCGCCATGGCTGAGATCCTTGGCGACCCTGCGCTCCGCGCGCGGGCCCTGGGCCTGCTGGGCGAGATCGCATTCACCGAGGGCGACCTGGACCGGGTCCGCCTGCTAGCTGAGCCGGCCGTTGCGCTCGCCCGCACCACCGGCGACCGGCAGTTGCTTGGCGAGCTCCTGAAGTGCCTGGCGTTGACAGAGCAGTCGGCCGACGAAAATCGGCGGATCCGGCTGGAGGCGCTCGACTGTTTCCGGCAGTCAGGCGACGAACTGCTCGCCGCCAACGAGCTGCACATGCTGTACGCCTACGATCTGACCGACGGGCGCCTGACGCAGGCCCGCACCCACCTGGACGCGGCTATCTCGGCGGCGGAGAGCCTGGGGGACGAGCTGTACCTGTACTTCTTCCGTGCGGACCTGGCGGTCCTGTCGCTGATCGAGGGCAAGCCGGCCCAGGCGCCGCCGCTCATCCGCCGCTGCCTGCAGGTAGCGCGGCGTAGCGGCATCCGGCTCGATGTCTGCGAGGTGTTGTTCGGTGCCGCCTGCTGCGCTGCCTGGCAAGCCGAGCACGCCAAAGCCGCCCGCCTGCATGGTGCCGCAGACGTGCGGATCCGGTATGCGCTCGCCGACGGAAGCATCCGCTGGGCACCGCTGGAAGAGCAGTTGCGCACCGCCGAACACGGCCGGCTCCGCACCGAGCTGGGCGTCGACTTGTTCGACGAGTGCTACCGGCAAGGCGCGACACTCTCCCGCCAGCAGGCCGTCGAACTGGCGTTGCATTAGCTCCTGACGCACTGAATCAGTTGTCCAATAGACTATTGACTTCTTATCTAGTGTCTAAGGACATGAGGCGTGACTGATATCGAAGCGAACGATCCGCCGCATGAACTCGTCCCCGGCACGCCGCTCTCGGCGACGCAGCGGACCAGGCACCGCCGGCTGCGCGAGCAGGGCCGGACCGATCGTGCGGACTTGCTTGCCGTGCTGCGCGCCGGGTTCATCGCTCACCTGGGCGCGCCTGCTGAGGATGGCTTCATGGTCGTGCCGACTAGCTACGGTTTCGACCACCAGCGCGTCTATGTGCACGGCTCGGTGGCCAGCCAGAGCCTGGCCGGTGACATGCCCGAGGTATGCCTGACTGTGACGATCGTAGACGGGCTGGTGCTGGCCCGGTCGGTGTTCGAGCATGCGGTCAACTACCGCAGCGCGATGGTCTACGCCCGGCCGCGTGTCGTCATCGACCCGGACGAGAAACTGGCCGGCCTGCGATTGATCTCCGAGCACATGGCACCGGGTCAGTGGCATTATGTCCGCCAGCCCAGCCGGAAGGAACTCGTCGCCACCACACTGCTCTCACTCAGCATGGCGGAGGCCTCGGTCAAGGTCCGCTCGGGACCGCCGGATGACGCTGACAGCCCCGATGCCGAGCTAGGCCTGTGGGCCGGCGAACTGCCCATGGATACGCACTGGGGTCGGCCCGCGCCGGATCCGGCGCTGCCCGCCGGAGTCGCGGTTCCGGTGCACATCGCCAGCAGGCAAGGTAACGAGGTCCATCCCCGCTAACTCGCCCTCGTCTGCTCAGGTCGTCTAACCGGGCCCGTGCGCGGCTGCTGCGTATCCTGTGGCTGTGACCGAATCGGTGCAGATCCCCTCCGGTACCGTCACCTTGCTATTCACCGATATCGAGGGCTCGACCCGGCTGTGGGAGGCCGAGCCGGGCCCGATGGCGGCGGCGCTGCGTCGCCACGATGAGATCCTCCGGTCGGCGATAGAGGCGGCTGGCGGGTACGTATTCAAGACCGTTGGCGACTCCTTCTGCGCTGCGTTCCGGACCGCGACAGCCGGCGTCGAAGCCGCTATCAGCGCGCAGCGGGCCGTCGATGCGCAGGCCTGGCCGACGCAGTGGCCGATCAGGGTCCGGATGGGCTTGCATAGCGGGGTTTGCGAGGAACGCGACGGTGACTACTTCGGCCCGGTGGTGAACCGTGCGGCCCGGCTTGAGGCAGTCGCGCACGGCGGCCAGGCGCTGGTTTCCGGCGTCACCGCCGAGTTGGTATCCGAAGCGCAGGACATCTCGCTCCGCGACCTCGGCCTGCACCGGCTGAAGGATCTTGGTCGGCCAGAGCAGGTCTTCCAGCTGGGTGCGGACGGCTTGGAGACCTCGTTCCCGCCGCTCGCGACGCTGGATAACCCCGACCTGCCGAACAACCTGCCGAGCGTGCTGAGCGCGTTCGTGGGACGGGAGCGCGAGCTAGCCGAGGTCGCAGAGCTGGCCCGGTCATCCCGGCTCGCGACTCTCACGGGCGCCGGCGGTAGCGGGAAGACCCGGCTGGCCCTGCAAGCTGCGGCCGAACTGCTGGACGGCACCGCCAACGGCGTATGGCTCGCCGAACTCGCCTCACTAACCGACGGCGAGCAAGTGGCATGGGCGGTCGCAGCCGCGCTCGGGCTAGCCGAACAGTCCGGGCCGCCGTCAGCCGACTCGGTGGCAGCTGCGATCGGCGGCCAGGACGTCCTGATAGTCCTGGATAACTGCGAGCACCTGATCGACGCTGCGGCCAAGTTCTGCGAGCACGTCATCCGGCACTGCCCAAGGGCACGGTTCCTCGCGACCTCGAGAGAGCCGCTGGGCATCGACGGCGAACGCGTCTACCGGGTACCGTCGCTGTCGCTGCCTGCCGCCCAAGCCGAGACTGCCGCGGACCTCGCGGCCAGCGACGCGGTCCGGCTCTTCGTAGAACGAGCGCGCGCTCAGAATCCAGGATTCGTGCTCGACGACCAGTCCGCGCCGCTGGTTGCCACAATCTGCAGGCGGCTGGACGGCATTCCGCTGGCGCTGGAGCTGGCTTCGGCGCGGCTCTCATCAATGTCACTGACCCACCTGACCGAGCGGCTCGGGCAGCGGTTCCGGCTGCTGACCGGCGGCAGCCGCAACGCGCTGCCCCGGCAGCAGACGCTGCAGGCCACCGTCGACTGGTCGTTCGACCTGCTTACATCAGCAGAGCGGGAAACGATGGCCCGGCTTTCGGTCTTCAGCGGCGGCTTCGAGCTGGAAGCGGCAGAGGAGGTATGCAGCACCGATACCGTTGACGCGCTCGACGTCACCGACCTGGTTAGCTCCCTGGTCGATAAGAGCTTGGTGATGGCTGATCGCGCAGCTGACTCGGTGCGTTACCGGTTGCTGGAAACGATCCGGCAGTACGCTGCGCAGGAACTGCTCCGGTCGGCTGGCGACGCCGAAGTGCTCCGGATCAGGGACCGGCACGCTGACTATTACCTGGCCATGGCGAGAGCTGCCGATGTTGGGCTTAACGGGCGCCGCCAGCGCGACTGGTTCCGCCGCCTGGACGTGGAATGGGACAACATTCGCGGCGCGCTCTCGCACCTTGAGGCCGAGCAGCGGACCCGCGACGTGTTCACGCTCGGCGCCTCGATCGAGCGGTTCGCAATCAGCCGGGCGCGCACCGAGGTGCTGACAGCTATCCGGCGCGCCGTCGAAATGCCGGACATTGAGGAAAGTATCGGACTCGCCAATGCACTGGTCGCAACGGTGAAGATGATGTTTTTCTTCGACCGGACAGGGGACCAGCGCCGGTTCGAGGCTGCCCGCCAGTACGCTGACCGCGCGCTCGCCATGGCTGTGGCGCTCGCTGACAAAAGCGTCGAAGTGCGCGCCCTCAGCCTGCTGGCCGGCACTTCGTATTTGAGCGGTGACGAGGAGGCCGCGTATGAGCAAGCCGATCGGGCGGTAGCAGTGGCCCGCCAGACGGGCGACGTCCATTTGCTGGGCGACACGCTCGGAATGCGGGCCGTCGCGGCGCCAGGCGACGACCAGCGGGCGATCCGGCTCGAGGCGCTCCACTGCTTCAGGGCCTGCGGTGACGAGCTGCTCGCGGCGGCCGAGCTGCACATGCTCTACGGCCTTGACCTGCACGCCGGGCAACTGGAGAACGCGCAGTCTCACCTGGAAGAGGCTGTAGCTCTCGCCGAGGCGCTCGGCGACGAAGTCCACCTTTACTTCTTTCGCGGCGATCTGGCCATGCTGCGGTTGATCCAGGGCCGGCATGCCGAGGCCGAGCCGCTCGTGCGCCGCTGCCTACTGGCTACTCGCCGGACCGGCCTTGTCCTGGGCGGCGCGGAGGTGATCCTCGGCGCGGCTTGCTGCGCCGCGTGGCAGGCCGACCATGACCGGGCAGCACGGCTGCACGGTGCCGCTGACGCCGCAATCGAAGCCGCGATCGACGCCAGGATCATGATGTGGTCCGAGGCGGAGCAGCAAATGCGAGCGCGCGAGCAGGACCAGCTGCGCAACCTGATGGGCGCTGCTGCCTACGACGCCGCTTATCAGGCAGGCCGGCTGCTCAGGCCAACCGAGGCCGTAGAGCTCGCGCTGAGTGCAACGAGTCGCTACACGCCGTCTGGCGTGGTGGCCAATTCGTGGTGACCCTGGGATTTCGGTAGATGCGCGAGTTTTGGGTGGCGCACGGGGGGCGTGGCCCCGTGGGTGGCGCTATAGTGCCGGGCAGGCGCAAGCAAGCGAGCCAGCCTTGAGGACGGTGTCGAAGTGTTCGAGACGGTTGTTGTGGGTGCGGATGCGTCGGACACGGCGACCGAGGCCGTCCGGCAGGCGATCGAGCTGGTCAAGCTGACAGGCGGCAAGCTGCACATTGTCTCGGCCTACCGGCCACAGCAGTTCAGCACCTCGGGGGGCGAGGAGCACGAGCTAGAATCCGGCGATCTGGCCGCGTCCGTGCTTGCCGACCACGAGTCCAGGGCGCGGGCCGCTGGCTTGCAGACCCAGACACATGCCAGGAGTGGACCGCCCGCAGAGGCGATCTGCGACGTGGCCAGCGAAGTCGACGCGGACCTGATCGTGGTCGGCAACAAGGGCATGACGGGGGTGCGCCGGGTGCTCGGCAGCGTGCCCAACTCGGTCGCACATCGTGCCCCGTGCTCGGTGCTGATCGCCTTCACCAGCTAGACCCACGGCGGGCTTCCCGGTCCGCGATCCCGGCTCCTCGAGCGTCCCATACAGGGAGACGAGATCTCTTGCGCAGGGCGTCCAGCTTCCAACCGGAGACATCGATATCCTGACCGCCCGGCGAAGCGAGGTCGACAGATTCGCCGCCGCACTGTCCGGATTCGCCTGCTTGCAGCCGCCGGCCTGGCTTCCCGACGCCGGCCAGTACTACACCCATTTCCTGGTCAACGAGATCGACGTGGGCGCCAGCACCGTCGAAGTGCCGACGGAAACTGACACCTTCGAGTGCGTCGGCCGCGGACCCTGGGAGCACTACCTCGACATAAACCTCGGCAAGCACAGCGTCCCCGCGGTTGTCCTTGAGCTGCGATTGGTCTCCGAACTCCTCCGCAACCGCCCCGACCGATAGCCGCCGCCCCACACCCGGCACCAGCCTGACCCGGCTGAACTGTCCGAGCCAGCTGGGATAATGATTGAGTGCTATCTCCGCTAGTCGGCCGCGCAGCCGAACTCGGCCGCATGCTCGAGCTCCTCGCCGAGGCCGAGTCCGGTCAGTCCGTCGTCTTTCTCGTGAGCGGGGACGCTGGCGTAGGCAAGACCCGGCTGCTGACTGAGCTGTCCGACGAGGCTGCCAAGCGCGGCTTCACGGTGTTGTCGGGCCGCTGCGCCGAGCTCGCCGATACCGTGCCATACCTGCCGCTCGCTGATGCCCTCCGCGGGGCAGCCAGCGCGGGACTGCACGAGGCGCTGGCGACCCGGCCAGTGCTGGCGCGACTGCTGCCGGACGGCGAGATCACCCGCCAGCCAGGGGACCTGCCTGGCATGGCGCAGCAGCAGCTGTTCGGCGCTGTGCTTGGCATGCTGACCGAGCTGGCCGAGGCCAATCCGGTGCTGCTCACGCTAGAAGATCTGCACTGGGCCGACCGTTCTACACGGGACCTCGTTACCTTCCTGAGCCGGATGCTGCGCGGGGAGCGGATCGCGCTGGCGCTCAGTTATCGCTCTGACGATCTGCATCGTGCGCATCCGCTGCGGTCAGTGGTCGCTGAACTGCAGCGGCTGCCCAGCGTGACCGCGATCGATGTGGGGCCGCTGGACTCGGTGGCCATGGCCATCCACCTGGTGCGGATGGCCGAGGGGACTCCCAATCCCAAGGTGATTGACCGCGTGATCCGGCGTGCGGAGGGCAACGCCTACTTCGCTGAGGAACTTCTGGCCACTTCCACCGCCGGGAGTGAGCTGCCCACGGGCCTCGCTGACCTGTTGCTGGCGCGGACGGTGGATTTGTCCCCGTTCGCTCAGCAGGTGCTCCGCGCCGCGGCGGTAGCCGGGCGGCGGATCGACGACGAGCTCGTCATGCGAGCCGCCGGCCTGCCGACCGCGGAGTACGAGACCGGTGTTCGGGAGGCCGTCGCGAGGCAGCTCCTGGTGCCGGACGGTACCAGTGGCCTTGCGTTCCGCCATGCCTTGCTACGTGAGGCCATCTACAACGACCTGCTGCCGGGGGAGCGGACCCGGCTGCACGCCCGGCTTGCCGAGTTGCTCTCCGATGAGGTGCGGCTGTCCGAGGTGCCTGGCTCTGCAGCCGAGCTGGCACTGCACTGCATGGCCAGTCACGACATTCCCGGTACCTTCGCCGCCTCAGTGCGGGCAGGTGATGAGGCCTGGCGGCTGTCCGCGCCTGCGGAGGCGCACCGCCACTTTGACCAGGCGCTCGAACTGTGGGACCGGGTGAGCGAGCCGGAGAAGCTAGGCGGCATGAGCCGAGGCAAGCTGGGCTTCAAGTCGGCGCTGAGCGCGGCGGAGAGCGGCCAGGTGGGGCAGGCGGTCAAGCAGCTCCGACGACTAGTGGCATATCTGGAGGAAACGCCAGAGACCGACCTGCGGCTGCTGTGCCGCGCCAAGGAGCGGCTCGCTTACTTCCTGCTGGACATTGACGAGGATGACGAAGCCAGGGCGATGGGCAGCGCTGCCGTGGACGTGCTCCCGGCCGACCCGCCGACGTGGGAGCGAGCCGGGGCGCTTGCCACCCATGCCCGGGCGTTGCTGAGCCATTCCGACACCGAGCCGGCCAGGGCGCGGGCCGAGGAGGCCGACGCCGCCGCTAGCGCGGCCGGCGCCCCGTGGCTGCAGGCCGATGCGCTATCAACGCTGAGTGCCGTGAGCGAGCGGCAGGGACGCATCGACGAGGCCAAGGCGACGCTTGCCAAGGCCGTCGAAGTGGCGAGCCGGTCGGACCGGACCGGCGTCGAGCTCCGCGCCCGGACCCTGCTGGCCATCATCCAGCTGGAATCCGGCGACCTGGAGGAGGCGGGCCAGACCGCACATCTCGGTACTCGCCGCGCCGAGCAGGCCGGCCTGAGCCTGGCGCCCTACGGACTAGACCTGCAGTACCTGCACTACCTCGCGCATTATTCGGATGGCAACTGGGGCCATGCGCTGGAGATCGCCAACCGGTTCCCGGTCCGGGTGGGCAACGTGGCCGAGGCCCGGCTGTCTGCGATGGCCTTGTTCATTGAGGTGGCCATGGCAAGCGAGCGGGTCGCCGAGCGTCGCCGGTGGCTTGAGCCTTACATGACTGAGGATCTGCTGGCCGCCTACATCGCGGGCGGCCTATTCGCAGAGGACGCATACTGGGCTGGCCGGCTTGAGGATGCAGTCAGCGCCGCGCAGACAACCGTCGATGCCTCTGCGGCATGGAGCGCGGCTTACAGCCCTCAGGTCATCAGGCCCGCCGCGGTTGGCCTGGCGGCGCTGGCCGACCAGGCGCGGATCGCGCGGTCCGCAGGCCAGGATGCCGCCGCGATAGTTGCGCAAGCGCAATCGCTGGTAGAGATAGCCAGGCAGGGCAACAGCCGGGCGGCGCTCGGCGTCGACGGCCGCGGCTGGCTGGCCAGGGCGGAAGCCGAGTACTGGCGGGCGCTGGGAGACAACAAGCCGGACAACTGGCGGGCAGTGCTGGATGCGTTCGGCGCAGACTTCCCGTACGAGACAGCCAGGACGCGCTGGCGGCTCGCGGAGTCGCTGGCAGAGGACGGGCAACGAGAGGCAGCCCAGCAGGAGTGGCTGCTCGCGACGGAGGCGGCCGAAGGGCTCGGCGCGACCA
Organism: uncultured Actinomycetota bacterium; assembly: GCA_963787665.1. Classification (GTDB taxonomy): domain Bacteria; phylum Actinomycetota; class Actinomycetes; order Streptosporangiales; family Streptosporangiaceae; genus JAJYUU01. The sequence continues at coordinate 475,281 of CAWBDZ010000007.1, read as the reverse complement.
GGCTGCGCGAGGCGCTGACAGATCTTGGCCGCCGGGCCCGGCTTGGGCGCGGGGCGGTCCGGCCCGGCGCGCTGGGCGTCCTGACAGATCGCGAACAGCAGGTACTCCGGCAGCTTGCCGCGGGCCGTAGCAACCGGGAGATCGCTGCCGAGCTGTTCATTTCCGACAAGACCGTCAGCGTGCACGTCTCCAATATCCTGGCGAAGCTTGGCGCCTCCAGCCGCACCGAAGCGGCGGCCATCGCGCACGGCAGCGGCCTCGGGCCCACGCCGCCACGATGACGTAAGGGCAGCCACGGCACGAGGCCAACTCGCCCTGTTCGCGGTCCGGGCCCCGTCCGGAGCAGCGGGTGCCCCGGCGACATAGCGTCGCCGGGGCACCCGCTACCGAACCTTAGAAGCGAATCTGCCAGACGCCGCGGCCGTGAGTCGCGGCGTAGATGTAGTTATCCGGGCCGACAGTGAGGTCATCGACCCCCGCATTGGGCAGCCCGTGGCCGAGGCGGAGCCAGAAGGTCTTCGTCCCCTCGCCCTCGCGCGCGGTGAACACGCCACCATCGGTGGCTAGTGCCAGCCGGTGGTGCATGAGCACCAGGGTGTCGGACGCGATGTCCGGCAGGTTGCCGGAGATATCAGTCCACGTCTGACCGCCGTCCCAGGTCTCGAATACGTGGCCGACTCCGCCGCCCGGTACCCACCGGCGCGAGTAACCGTTGAAGACGGCATATGCATGTGCGGGGTTGCTCGGGTCTACGGTGACGCCGGCGATATAGCGGTTCGGCAGCCCGGCCATGTTCACTTCGTGCCAGGTGCCGCCGTAGTTGGTGGCGATCCCGGATGCGAATGTCGGTCCGGGGTTACCGCCGCCACCTACCCACGCCGCGTAGATGACGCTGCCGTTGTTCGCCGACGACAGCGCAGTGACGGCGTTGCCACTGCCGGTGTTGTACACCGGAGTCCACGAGCAGGCGGCGTCGGTGCAACTGGTGTTCCAGCCGTCCGTCGTGACCCACACATACTGGCCGCCGGTAACCCAGACGTCCGGGTTCTGCTGGTCCGGCACGAGGGGCGTGACGAACCGCGCGTTCGGGTCGCAGCCGGACCTCGGAGTCACGCCGGTCTCTGCCTGGCCAACGCAGGTGGGGCTGATGTAGTCGGCGAACGAATGCCCGCCGTCGGTGGATGAATACATCGTGCCGTCGACGTACTCGCCGACCATGTTGTTCCCGTTCTGCGGATCGACGACCACGTCAAAGCCGTCGCCGCCGGCCGCCTCCGACATCTGGTTAGTCAGGTTGCTGACCACAGACGTGCCGTTGTCCTGCATGCCGCCGGTGACCTGGATACCGCCGCCGGGCAGCGAGCCCGCCCGAGCGTCGTAATACTGCATGGTCCGCAGCGTGGTGTTCAGGTCAGTCCACTGACCATCCTCGGCATCGTCGGATAGCGGTCTGCTGTACACGCCGCCGTCATTGCCGATGACGATCTTGCCATCTGTGATCATCATCGCGTGCTGGTCGGGATGCGTGGTGTTCGGGCAGGTGTTCGTGGCGTCGCACGCGAACGGGTAGTTCCAGTACGGGCTGGCCGTAATCCAGCTCGCACCGCCACTGGTCGACTCGAAGACCTCTTCCAGGCCGGCGTAGACGTGATCCGGGTTCGCGGGGTCAACAGCCAGGTCCTGGTTGTACCAGGCCTGGACTCCGACACCGTAGCCGGATCCGACCCCCAGCGCTGAGCCGGACGCGGATAGCGTCGCCTCGTCACCAATCTTCGTCCATGGGCCGGACACGCTAGCGGGGCTTCCAGAGGCCACGAAGATGCCCTGCAGGACCGACTCGTCACCGGCGGTGAGCATGGCCGGAGACTGCACTATCGCGTAGAGCTTTGTCCCATCCGCTGAGTAGGCGAACGTGGTCCGGCCGATGTCGCCGGTGTTGATGTCGCCCGTCGGAGTGACCGCGGTGAAGTGGTGGCCGTGGTCGGTCGACTCGTAGAAGCCGTTGTTCTGCGTGTTGCCGGGGCCGTGCCAGCCGATAGCCGCGATGACGTCACGGCCGTGCGAGCCCGGCACGATGGCAACGTCCGTGACCTGCTGGTCATAGGGCGGGCTGTCTACGGCCCCCGCCGGATCGAGGACCTCGGTCCACTTGCCGGTGCGGGCCGAGTACCGGAATAGCCCGTTGTCGGTGGCCGCGTAGGCGTTGCCGCGATGGTCGAAGGCGAGCCGGAAGATCGAGTCTGATGCCATCGGGCTGAACCCGCCGACATCGCCGACCGGCTCCCACGATCGGCCGTTGTCGGTGGAACGGTATACGCCGGTACCGGCGTAGGCATCCTGCGACACGTTCGCCTCACCGGTGCCAACCCACACCGAGCCATCGACCGGGTCGATGGCGATCGAGCCGATGGACAGTGTCGGCATGTTGTCGAACACCGCCGTCCAGTGCTGGCCCTGGTCCCATGACCGCCAGACGCCGCCGTCGGCCGCGCCGAGGAACCACGCGCCGTCGGGGGCCGCCGCGAGCGCGGTAACACGCCCGCTCACCAGCGAAAAGCCCGCGCCCTGGTTGCCCCAGAACGGGTCTGTGTAGTTGCTGGGCTCGGCGTTGTAGGGCTGATCGGTGAACTCCTGCCAGCGACCGTGGCTGGCGGGCAGGGCGTTCGCCTGCTGCTCCGCGCTAGCGAGCGCGGGGCCGTTGACAGCCGCCGCCGGGGCGGTCCGCTCGAAGTCATACTGCGCGTTCTGATCCGCCAGGTCATTGTCGTCGGGCGCGCTGTTGACCGAGCCCGAGCCATCCGCCGCGGCTTCTTTGCCGGCGCTGGTCTTGGCCCGGGACCGCAGATAGACGTTCAGGGCATGCTGCCGCGCGGCAAAGCCGTGTAGTGCGCCTGGTTTCGGGCCGGCTGAGGAACCTGCCGCCAGGCCGGCCCCGGCGAGCGAGATCACCGTGCCCAGTGCGATCGAACCGAACAGGGCCGCGCGCCGTCGGCGCATCGGATGCTGCATTCCGCCTCCATTCGACACCGCTGTCAAGGCCAGCGGACGAACCAGATTTACACATACTTGCTAGAGGCGGACTATAACTTCCGTAAATATTCAAATTAACCGGTAAATCTGTGCGGACGGAATTGCTGTTCCGCCCGCCCGGCTAGATTCGGCCGCTGACCCGAGGAGGAAGCTGTCCTGGGGCGAGCCGGGCGTGCTCCCGGCACGACTGAGGTACTTCGCTGCGGAGGGTGGGCGTGCCTGTCACCGCAAACGGCGCGCGGCCCTTACCAGGAACCATGAAGGGAACGGGACTACCAATGACCGCGCAGAACGAGACAGGTGTCGTCACCAAGATCAGTCCCAATTCCACGGCCGATACCGTGGCGCGGCTCACGCAGCTCATATCAGCCAAGGGAATGACATTGTTCGCCGTGATCGACCAGCAGGCGGAAGCCCGGCGGGCCGGGCTTGACCTGCGTGACACGACGCTGGTCGTGTTCGGCAGCCCAGCGGCCGGCACAGCGGTGATGGCCGCCGCGCCGCTCTCGGCGCTGGACCTGCCGCTCAAGGTGCTGATCTGGGACGACTCGGGGCGGACGCAGGTGAGCTACACCTCGCCCGAGGCGCTCGCCGCCCGTCATCAGCTCAGCGACGACCTGGCGGCCAAGCTGGCGGGCATCGGCCCGCTCACCGACGCGCTCGTCGCTCCGGCAGCCTAGCGGCCCGGCGCTAGCCAGTGCCGAGCCCTGTTATGACCGGACGCCGGTGTGGGAATTCACGCCGCCGCGCGCCAGGCGTCAGCGATAGCGGCATAACTCGCCTTGCGCCGGTCCCGGCCGAGGCTGGGGGTGACCACGACGATCTCGTCGACCTGGGCCAGCTGCTTCATATCCAGCAGCCGCTCGGCGACGGCCTTCGGCTCGCCCGTCACCATCCGGCCATCCTCGTTCCGCCGGTTCCTGAAGTCCGGTGACCGGGCCAGGTCGCGCACGGTTTCCGGGGCGAGTGGCTCGCGGATGCCGCGGCGGATGTTCTGGATCGTCAGGGTCCAGGCGGCCTCGAAGTCGACGACCGCGTCCGCGTCGTCACTGGCGAAGGCCAGCACGGACATCGCCGAGTACGGCCGTGCGCCCGCAGAGCGCGGCTCGAACCGGCGGCGGTAATCCTGCAGCGCCTCGACGGCCAGGTCCGGGCTCATGTGATGAGCAAACACCGCACTCATGCCGTTGACGGCAGCAAACCGCGGCCCGTACGGGCTGGAACCCAGGATGAACAGCTCAGGCTGCTCCTCGATGACAGGGGCTGCGACCAGCGGCTGGTACGGATGTCCGGCCGGGAAGTCGTCGGCGAGGAACGCGAGCAGCTCGCCGACCTGCGCGGGGAACTCGGCCGCCGCGTCGGCGACCATGCCGCGGCGCAGCACATGCGCCGTCAGCGGATCAGTGCCAGGGGCGCGGCCGAGCGCGAGATCGACCCGGCCCGGATACATCGCCAGCAGGGTCCGGAAGGTTTCGGCGACCTTCAGCGAGGAGTGGTTAGGCAGCATGATCCCGGCAGCGCCGACGCGGATCCGCGACGTGAACGCGCCGACATGGGCGATCAGCAGTTCCGGCGCGCTGCAAGCCAGGGTGCGCATGTTGTGGTGCTCAGATACCCAGTAGCGGCGGTACCCGGCCGCCTCGACCGCCTGTGCGACGCCCACCGCGCCGGCCAGCGCCGATACGGCGCTCTCGCCGTACTCGATCCCGACAAAGTCCAGCACCGCGAGCGGCAGCGACTCATCGGTCCGTTCAGCTACGTCCATGGCTAAGGTCAGCGTCGGTCTGCCGCGCCGCATTCCCGCGTCGGCGTCGCGGGAGCTAACCGGCGCGCTCAGACGTACGGGATGGCTTACAGCGGGATGTTGCCGTGCTGGCCGCGGCTGTGCGGCGCCTGCGCGATGGCGTCCAGGATGGCCTGGCGGGTCTTGTCCGGCTCGATCACCTCGTCGATGACGCCGACCGCGACCGCGCGGGGCAAGCCGCCGACGATCTCCTCGTGCTCGGCCGCGAGCCGGGCCTCCACCGCCTGGCGCTCGTCCGGTGCGGCCGCCGCGAGGGTCCGGCGATGCAGGATGCGCACTGCAGCGACCGATCCCATCACAGCCACGCCAGCGCCTGGCCAGGCGAAGACCTTGGTGGCGCCGAGCGCGCGTGAGTTCATCGCGATGTACGCGCCGCCGTAGGCCTTGCGAGTGACCAGCGTCACCCGGGGCACGGTTGCCTCGGCGAACGCGTGCAGCAGCTTGGCGCCCCGGCGCACCACGCCGTCCCACTCCTGACCCACACCCGGCAGGTATCCGGGAACGTCGACCAGCACGACGAGCGGCACGCCGAAGGCATCACACATCCGGACAAACCTGGCGGCTTTCTCGGCTGACGTCGCGTCCAGGCAGCCGCCTAGCCGCAGCGGGTTGTTCGCAATCACGCCCACGGTGCGACCGCCAAGACGGCCGAGGGTGGTAACGATGTTCGGTGCCCAGCGCGGGTGCAATTCGATGCCGGGCTCATCGAGCAGGCCGGCTATCAGCGGGTGCACGTCGTAGGCCCGGCGCGGTGACTCCGGCAGCAGCGCGCCGAGGTCAGTGTCGGGCAGCTTGGCATCGCCGTCGGCGACCTGGTGACCGAACAGCAGGACAAGCTCGCGGGCATGATCAAGCGCTTCGGTGTCCGTGGCGGTAACGAGGTGCACGACGCCGGAGCGGCGGCTGTGCGGCTCAGGTCCGCCGAGGCGCGCCATGTCGACGTCCTCGCCGGTGACGCTGCGGACGACGTCCGGGCCGGTGACGAAGATGCGGCCCTGATCCGAGAGGATCACCAGGTCGGTAAGGGCAGGCCCGTAAGCGGCACCGCCGGCCGCGGCGCCGAGCACCACCGAGATCTGCAGCACCTTGCCCGACGCGCGGGTCATGGCCGCGAACACCAGTCCGACCGCGTGCAGGCTCTCGACCCCCTCGAGGATCCGGGCGCCGCCGGAGTGCCACAGGCCTATGATCGGCGCGCCGATATCGACCGCATGGTCGTAGGCGGCCACGATCGCCTGGCAGCCGGCGATGCCCATGGCGCCACCCTGGACCCGCGGGTCGCTGGCGAATGCCACTGTGCACACGCCGCCGATGCTGCCGGCGGCTGACAGAACGCCACTGTCGTCAGCAGGCAGCAGCAACTCGAGCGTCCCCTCGTCGAACAGCGCCTCGAGCCGGGACTGCGGATCGCGCGCGGGGCTTGGCGCCGGCGCAGGGGTGGCCGGTGCCGCGGGTGCTTCCGCGGGCGCGCGGGCCGGTGCCGCGGCAGGCGCGCGCTGCTCGCGCTTCATCGCCCGCCCGCGGAGAACCTCGGTGGCTAGCCTCGAATCCAGGATGGTCACGTCGATCTCCTCCGGGGGGATGGGGGCGTCTTGCTCGGGGGGCACGCTTGAGGCGGTTGGCAACGGCTCAGGCTCCAGTGAAGGCGAGGGCTACGTTGGCCCCGCCGAATCCAAACGAGTTGTTCAGGACGACCATCGGGCCATCGGCACGCGGCGTCAGCGGCTGCGGCTGCGCCGAGATGGTCAGCCCGGCATCGTCGTCGGGATCGTCAAGGTTGATGGTCGGCGGTGCGACCCGGTCGCGTAGTGCGAGGATCGCGGCCACCGATTCGACGGCGCCAGCCCCGCCGAGCAGGTGGCCGGTCATCGACTTAGTGGCAGACACCACCACGCCAGCCGCGGCGTCGCCGAGCGCAGCGGCGATCGCCTGGGCCTCGACCACGTCCCCGGCGGGGGTCGACGTGGCATGCGCATTCACGTGGCATACCTGACCGGGCTCGACGCCCGCGTCCGCCAGCGCGCGGCCGATGACGAGCTTGAGCCCCGTTCCCTGCGGATCTGGCTGCGCGATGTGATGCGCGTCCGAGGAGTAGCCGACGCCGGCGGCGATGGCATGCACAGTAGCGCCGCGCTTGGCCGCGTGCTCCTCGGATTCGAGAACGACCATGCCCGCGCCCTCGCCGAGGACGAAACCGTCGCGGCCCTTGTCGAACGGCCTGGATGCGCGCTCAGGCTCGTCATTGCGGGTGGACAGCGCCCGCATAGCGGCGAACGCCGCGATGTTCAGTTGCATGATGGCCGCCTCGGTGCCGCCGGCGAGCACGACATCGGCCCGCCCGGACCTGATCATCTCCATCGCGTAGCCGATCGCCTCCGCGCCAGATGCGCACGCGCTCACCGTGGTGTGCACGCCCGCCCTGGCGCCCAGCTCAATGGCTATCCAGCCGGCTGAGCCGTTCGGCATGAGCATCGGGACGGTGAACGGGGACAGTCGCTGCCAGCCCTTTTCTTTTAGCGTGTCGTATGCAGACAGCGTTGAGGCCACGCCACCGATGCCACTCGACACGACGACGCCGAGCCGTTCGGGGTCCACCTCGGGCGAGCCTGCGTGCGCCCAGGCCTCGCGGGCAGCCACGATGGCGAACTGCTCGCACCGGTCCAGCCGGCGAGCCTGCACCCGGTCGATCAGGGTGGCCGGATCGGCCGCTGCCCACGCCGCGATCCTGGCGGGCAGCTCGGCTGCCCAGTCGTCGGTCAGCTTTCGCACGCCGCTCCGGCCGGCCAGCAGCGATTCCCAGGTGCTGGTGACGTCAACACCTACCGGGGTGATCGCGCCGAGGCCGGTAACGACGACGCGTGTCCGGTCAGTTCCCACTGTGCTTCTGCTCCTCGTCGAGTCGGGTAACGCGGCGCCGCGGCCTGTCCGAACCCCGGCGGCGGCCCGCGCCGCTCCCGGCTCCGTAGACAGGCCGTCAGGCAGATACCTCTGCGCGCCGCACGTAGTCGACGACGTCCTGCACCGTCTTCAGGTCCTTGAGCTGGTCGTCGGGGATCTCGACGCCGAACTTGTCCTGCGCCGCTACTGCGATCTCCACCATCGACAGCGAGTCGATGTCCAGGTCGTCTACGAAGGTCTTCTCCGGCGTCACCTGGTCGGCTGGCACGCCCGCGACTTCGTCGATGATCTCGCCGAGACCCTCCAGGATTTCCTGCTCCGTCATGGCCATTGGTCTTCTGTTCTCCTTTTGCGGGACTGTTGCCTGTTTACCGAACTACTGCAGTGGATTGGTTGCCCCTGTCCGGGGCGGGGTCAGGGTACCGTGATCACCTGCGCGGCGTAGCACATGCCAGCGCCGAAACCGACGAGCAGCGCCTTGGCGCCGGACCCGATCTCGCCTCGCTCGATCATCCTGGACAATGCCAGCGGAATCGACGCCGACGAGGTGTTGCCGGCGGTCACGATGTCCGATGCAACGATTGCCTGCGGCGCGCCGAGCCTGCGTGCGATCGCTTCAATGATCCGCAAGTTCGCCTGATGGGGGACGAAGGCGGCGAGCTCTGTGGGGTCTACCCCCGCCTTCTCGCAGGCCTGCCTGGCCAGTGGGGCCAGTGCCGTGGTCGCCCAGCGGAACACTGCCTGGCCTTCCTGGACGATGAAGGAGTCCCGGTCCTTGATGTAGATCTTGTCGGCCAGTTCACCGTCGCTACCCCAGACGACAGGGCCGATGCCAGCGGCCTCAGCTGGATCACTGACCGGGCCTACGATTGCCGCGCCCGCACCGTCGGCGAAGATGATGCAGGTGGACCGGTCGGTCCAGTCGACCCACTGGGAGAGCTTCTCGGCGCCGATGACGAGAACGTGCTTCGCCGTCCCGGTGCGTACCGCGTCGGACGCGTTCGCCAGTGCGTAGCAGAAACCAGCGCAGGCCGCGTTCAGGTCGTAAGCGCCGGGCGCGACGATGCCGAGGCGCTTGGCAACGGTCGCCGCGGTGTTGGGAATTTGCACTTCGGGAGTGCAGGTGGCGACGATCACCAGGTCGACGTCGGCCGGAGACAGGCCGCTGGCCGCCAGGGCCTTGCCGCCGGCCTGCACAGCCATGTCCGCGACCGTCTCATCCGGGCCCGCGATCCGGCGGCTGGCGATTCCTACCCGGCTGCGGATCCACTCATCGTTGGTGTCCACGGTCAGCGAAAGCTCGTCATTGGTGACGACCCTGGCGGGCTGGTAACCGCCGAAAGCCAGCACTCGAGCGCCGGGTTGACCCTCGGTGAGTCGCATGATTCCTGCTGCCTTTCGCCTGTTCCGGACTTCAGTTAGGTCGGTACTACTCAGCTGTCTGCGGGAGCAGCCGCAGGAGCGGCTGCCCGGCGCTCACCGGGTCACCGTCCTCCACCAGCCATTCGATGACCGTGGCCGGGAAGCCGGCGGTCACCACGTGACTGCCGCCGCGCATCTCGACGTGGCCGAGATCAGTGCCTTCGCCAACGGACGTGCCCGGCGGAGCGGCATCCGGATGACCGTCGGGCGCGCGGAAGGTCCCGGCCAACGGGGCCACCAGCAAGCGCCACTCCGGCGCGTGGTGATCGTCATGACTGTCGGCGTGCTCGGCCAGCACCGCGCGGGCGGCGTCCAGGTCGTCCGGGCTCTTCAGGCTGACGAGCTGAACTCCGGGCAGCGCGCGGCGGGCCAGGCCGGTGAGCGTCCCGGCCGGCGGCAGCTCGATCATCGCGGTGACGCCGAGGCTGCGCATGGTCTGCATGCACATGTCCCACCGGACCGGCGCGCTGACCTGGTTGATGATGCGGTCGAGCCACTCGGGACCGGATTTGACCACGGCGCCGTCTCGGTTCGACAGCAGCGGCCGGGCCGGGTCGGCCGCGTGCACAGTCTGCGCAGCCGCGGCCAGCGCGTCGGCTGCCGGGGCCATGTGGTGGGTGTGGAACGCGCCGGCGACGGACAGCGGCCGGAGCCTGGCCCCGGCTGGCGGGTCGGCGGCGAACGCATCGAGCTGGGCCAGCGTCCCGGCGGCCACGAACTGACCAGCGCCGTTGACGTTTGCCGGGGTCAGGCCGTGGGCCTCGATAGCCGCCAGCACGACTGCCTCGTCGCCACCGAGCACCGCGGTCATGCCCGTTGGCTCAGCGGCCGCGGCGGCGGCCATTCCGCTGGCCCGTACCCGGACCAGGCGCATGGCGTCGTTGGCGGTGATGACACCGGCCAGCACGCCAGCGGCGAGTTCGCCGACGCTATGCCCCGCGACCGCGACCGACTGACGGCTGACCCGGGCTGACGCATTCGCCACCTGGTCCTGCGCAGTTGCGATAGCCGCGGCTACTAGCAGCGGCTGAGCCACCGCGGTGTCCCGGATCTCATCGGCATCTGCGGTCGTGCCGCACCTGATCAAATCGCAGCCCGCCAGCTCCGACCAGGCTGCCAGCCGGTCGGCGAAACCGGGCAATTCAAGCCAGGGACCGAGGAATCCGGGAGTCTGCGCGCCCTGACCAGGGGCAGCGATGAGAAGCATTGTCTAAGCCTGCACTGTAGAACTCCGCCATACCTATGCCGAAGTAAACGAACTTTCAACGCACGGTTATGTCGAAACTCTACAACTCACGTTCGTTTGTGCGCGAGGCGCCCCAGGACGACGGCCGTCCACAGCTCAAATCCGCCCCGGCCATTACCTGGGACGATCCCGGTAAGCTCAGCCACCCGGCGCAGCCGGTACCGGACCGTGTTGGGGTGCACGAACAGCAGGCGCGCGGTCGCCTCCAGCGAGTTCCCCTGCTCCAGGTAGGTCATGACGGTGTCGAGCAACGCCGTTCCGCCGCTCAGCAGCGGTTCGTACACTTCGGCGATCAGGCTGGCCCGCGCGGTCTCATCGCCGTCCAGGGCACGCTCGGGCAGCAAATCACTGGCGAGCACTGGACGTGGCGCATCTGGCCAGCCGCCAGCGGCCCGCAGGCCGGACAGCGCGGCGCCAGCCGACGCGACCGCCGACTGCAGATCGGGAACGGCCGGACCCGCCACCACCGGTCCAGGCCCGAACCGGCCAGCGAAGTGCCGCGCCGCCTCGAGTGGGTCGGCGCTGCCGCCGACCACGAGCACGAGGCGGCTGCCATGCACCCCGGCTAGCAGGTCGAGCCGGGCCCGGCGGGCGAGGATGCGGAAGTCGTCAATCAGCCCCTCGGCTTCAGTCCCCGCCGCCCGCCCCACGATCACCGTGACCGGCGCGAAGGACCAGTTCAGGGCCGAGGCCCAGGACTGCAGCCCGTCGTCGACCTCGCCGCGGACGAGCGATTCGACCACGAGCGCCTCAAGCCGGGCATCCCATGCGCCGCGAGCCTCCGCGGTCCGTGCATAGACCTGAGCCGTGACGAAGGCGATCTCCCGCGTGTAGCGGAGCACCGCCTCCCGCAGCTCGGTTACGCCGCCTGGCGCGGCGAGATCGTCGACCTGGGACTCGACCACATCCACGATGACCCGGACCATCTCGACCGCTTGCTGCAGGCTGACAGCCCGGGCCAGCTCGCGCGGAGCGGTGCCGAATACCTCGCCCGCGACTGCTGGCCTGGTCCGCTGCGGGTGCTTGATCCAGTCGACGAACGCGGCGACTCCCGCCTGGGCGACCAGGCCGAGCCAGGATCTGTGCTCCGCTGACATCTCCCGGAACCACGGCAGCCGCCGGTCCATGGCCAGCATGGCCGCCGTGCCCAGTGAACCCATCGCCTGATCGAGCCGGGCGATGGTGTCATCGCGGACCCTGCCCTGGCGCGCTACGGCGCCCGGACCTTCCGGCTGCATCCCATCGGCCGTCGTTGCCACGTGATCAGGGTGCCATCTTTACGTCGCCAGCCGGCGGCGGGACCGGGTGCTGCGGGGGATCCGCAGGCCGGGCCATGTCCGGGAGGTCCGCAGCCGCGATCGGCTCAGCCGGGGCCGGCGGCGGTTCACGGCCGATCAGCGCCCGCCGGAAGCCTGGCCGGAACACGGCGACCAGGGCCATCACCAGGCTGAGGGCTAGCGCCGACGCGGCGGTAGTCCAGCCGATGCCGATGGTGTCTGCGACCCGGCCCTGGATGAGGGTACCGATCGGGTAGCTGACGCCGAGGGCGACCAGGAAGAAGCTGAGCACCCGGCCGCGGTAAGCCTGCGGCGCGAACAGCTGGACGGTCGTCGACAGGCCGGACAGCACGCCGAGGTAGATAAGGCCCACGGCGAATAGCGCGGCGATGCCCCACCAGCGCGAAATCGCGGCGCTGTATCCGATCAAGGTCACGGGCAGCAATGCCAGGGTCCAGCCGAGCAGGCGTCCGCGGCCGATCCTCGCGGCGAACGGCGCGAGCAGCAACGCGCCCGTTACGGCACCGATGCCCTGCGCCGTCGTTAGGTACGCCGTCAGCGAGGCAACCGCAGCCGGGCCGCCGTGATCGCTAAGGCGCAGCGCCATGGCCGGCACCAGCGCGATAAACGGCGCGGCCAGGAATGCCACCACTGCCATCGAGATGATCGCGGCGCGGCAGGACACCTCGGCGCGCGCGGCGGCGATGCCGGTACGCAGGGAGGCGATCAGGGTCCCCTGGCGGCCCGGTGGCGGAGACAGCCGGATGAACATGACGGCGATCACGACGGCCAGGAACGAGACGGCGTTGGCCACGAAACTGGCTGCGTAACCGAACGCGGCGATAGTGGCGCCTGCTAGCGCTGGACCGATGATGCGGCCGGCGTTGAACTGCGCGTTATTCAGCGAACTGGCCGCCAGGAACTCCGACCGCGGCACCAGATCCGGCAGGATGGCCTGGCTGAACGGGCCGATCAGCGCGGAAACTGAGCCCTGCAGCGTGACCAGGGCCAGCAGCAGCAGCGGGGTGTCCTGTCCGGTGGCCACTAGCCCGGCGATGGCCGCGGCGACCAGCCCGGCGACAAGGTCGCCGCCCGCCAGTACCGGGCGGCGGGGGACGCGGTCGGCTAGCGCGCCGCCGAGCGGGGCGAGCAGGCCGATCGGCAGGAATGCGCCAGCCGCCACCAGCGCAGCCCAGCTCGGTTGCCCGGTGCGGGAGATCACCAGCGCGCCAACGGCGACGGTCTGCATCCAGGAGCCGACGTTCGACACCAGGCTCGCGCTCCACAGCAGCGCGAAGTTCCGGTACCGGAGCGGCCGGAGCGAGGATGCTGAGTCGAGCCTCACAGCGCGCGGCGGCGAAAGAAAGCGGCGGTCATCGCGCCCCACAATAGGTCATCTCACCGACAAGCCGCCGGCCTGGCAGCCCGTCGCTCGACGTCAGGACAGGCTGATTCGTCCGGTTGGGCCGAAGTCCGCTGTCAGGTCAAGTCGGCCGCCCAGCGCCCTGACGTACGCTGCCGCCTCCTGCAGTTCGACCGCCCGGAACCCAGCGTGCTCGATCTCCCAAATGCGTTGCTCGTTGAGGTCGGCGCGAGCGGCGACGTCAGCGATGGTCAGCTCGCTGTCCTGGCGCAGGCCCGCGAGCGTGCTGATCTCAGCCAGCTCGGCTGCCCGGCCCCGGATGGCAGCGCCGCGATCGGGAAACATCGTGGCCAGTAGCGTGGCGGCATCATCGAAGCGGACCTCGCCGGTCTCGGTACCTTCGGTGTCGGCCGGCGGCCAGTTGCCATCCCTGATCTCGGTAAGCAGCATTCCGGCCAGCGAGATCGCTTCGTCGCGGTGATCGCTGACCGCGTCGACGCCATCAAGCGCCGCGAGAAGGGTCACCGTGTCGGCCGGCTCGACAGCGAACAGCACCCGGATGTCGGTACCGAGCGGATCGGCGCGCAGCTCGAGTAGTCCTGGCACCGGTGCGTCGTAGTCTCGGTCCGCGGATTGCTCGTCGTCGTAGGTCGGGTCCGCCGGGCTCTGTCCGCCCGGCCTGCTCGCAGCGCGGATCTCGCGGAGCGTCCGCCTGGCCTGGGTCAGCGTCGCGGCCAGGTTGGCCTCTGCAGCTCCCAGGGCACGGTTGAGCGCGGCGACCTCGTCGTCGTCAGTCCGCACCGAGCCAGTGCCGGCGGTCAGGTCGCCGCTCGACTCGGCTGCCGCGATGGCGGCGCGCACCTTCACACTTGCTTCCGCCGCCGTGTAGATCGCTTTCGCGGTCTCCTTCGCGGTTCGGAACGCGTCGACCTGTTGCTGGATGCGCTGGTATCGCGCGGTCAGATCTTGCTCGCGCGCCGCCGCTGCAGCGAGCTCATCCTCGGTCAGCGGCAGTTCCTCGATGACATCGGGGCGCCCGTCGCCGAAGTGCCGGAACCGCTGGCGGCTAAAGGTCCGGTAGGAGGCCGCGTCGGCTAGTCCCCGCCGTACCTGCTGGATCGCTTCCAGCATCTCCTGGTAGGCGTGATCGACGGCATAGCGCGGGTCTTGGTCGGCCGAGGAGGACGCGGCCAGTTCTGCGCTGACGTCGGTGACCAGGGGCTGGCCAGGCAGCTCGGTCGCCTCGGTCAGCACCACTAGCACAGCGCCGAGCTCAGTGGCGGCGACTGACCCGGCTGCGCTTACCTCGGCCAGCCAGTCGCCGATCTCGGCGCTCATTCTGAGCCGGTAGCTCATCTCGTCACGCCAGCCTCAGAGTGCGTCGCTGACCGCCAGGTCGAGCCGGTACTTCGCGATGGCCTGTGCGACTACCTCGGGCTTCACCTCGCCGAGCTTGGCTAGCTCGGCTAGCACCGCGACGGTGATCGACTCGGCGTCAACATGGAAGAACCGCCGCGCGGCCGGCCTGGTGTCGGAGAAGCCCCAGCCGTCGGTGCCCAGCGAGGTGAAGGGTGCGCGCACCCAGCGGGCGATCTGGTCGGGTACGGCCCGGATCCAGTCGCTGACCGCGACGACCGGGCCCTGGTGGCCGTCCAGCGCCCTGGTCACGTATGGCACGCGGTGCTCGGCCTCTGGCTCGAGCATGTTCCATTGCTCGCACTCAAGAGCCTCGCGGCGCAGCTCAGTCCAGCTGGTCGCGGACCACGTTCCCGCCTTAACGCCCCAGTCGTCGGCGAGCAGGCGCTGGGCGTCCAGGGCCCACCGGAGCCCGACGCCGGACGCTAGGATCTGCGCCTGCGGATGCTCGCCGGTGGTCGAGGACGTGCCGCCACCGGGAACGGCGGCGGCCGGCAGCTGCGGCGGCGGGGCGTACCGGTACAGGCCGCGCAGGATGCCGCGCTCCAGGGCGGCGCTGCCGCCCTCATAATCAGCGGGCTCGGCGGGCTGCACGTACGGCTCGTTGTAGACCGTGAGGTAGTAGAAGATGTCCTCGCCGTCGGGGTGCTCCGCGCTCGACCCGTACATCCGGCGCAGCGCGTCCTTGACGATGTAGGCCAGCTCGTAGGCCCAGGCCGCGTCGTAGCTGATGCAGGCCGGGCTGACCGAGGCCAGCAGGACCGAGTGGCCGTCGTTGTGCTGCAGGCCCTCGCCGGTGAGCGTGGTGCGCCCGGCGGTGGCGCCGAGCAGGAAACCGCGGGCGAGCTGGTCGCCCATCGACCACATCTGGTCGCCGGTGCGCTGGAAGCCGAACATCGAATAGAAGATGTAAACGGGGATCATGTGCGTGCCATGCGTGGCGTACGCAGAGCCCGCGGCGGTGGTGGATGCCATCGCGCCGGCTTCGCTGATGCCCTCATGCAGGATCTGGCCGCGCTCGGACTCCTTGTAGGACAGCAGCAGGTTCCGGTCGACCGCCTCATAGGTCTGCCCGTGCGGGTCGTAGATCTTCGCCGTCGGGAAGAGCGAGTCCATGCCGAAGGTACGCGCCTCGTCCGGGATCACCGGGGCGAACCGGTCGCCGATCCCGGGGTCTTTCATCAGGTCCTTCAGCAGCCGGACGAACGCCATCGTGGTGGCGACCGACTGCTTGCCCGAGCCGCTGCGCAGTTCGTCGTAGACCGAGTCCGGCGGCAGCGCCAGCGGCCTGGCCCGCACCACCCTCTTGGGCAGGTAGCCACCGAGGGCCGCGCGGCGTTCGCGCATGTACTGGATCTCATCGGACTTCTCGCCCGGGTGGTAGTACGGCGGGAGTTCGGCTTCCAAGGCGGCGTCCGGGATCTCCAGGTACAGCCTGTCGCGGAACTCCTTGAGCTCGGCGACCGTGAGCTTCTTCATCTGGTGGGTGGCGTTGCGGGCCTCGAAGTCTGGCCCCAGAGTCCAGCCCTTGATGGTGTGCGCAAGGATCACCGTGGGCTGACCGACGTGCTCGGTCGCTGCCTTGAACGCGGCGTAGACCTTGCGGTAGTCGTGGCCGCCCCGGGACAGAGTGCGGATCTCGTCGTCAGTCAGGTGCTCCACCATGGCGCGCAGCCGGGGGTCACTGCCGAAGAAGTTCTCCCTGGTGTAGGCGCCGGACTCGACCGAGTAAGTCTGGAACTGGCCGTCTGGCGTGGTGTTCATCTTGTTGACCAGCACACCGTCGGTGTCCTTGGCCAGCAGCGGATCCCAGTCCCGGCCCCAGATCACCTTGATCACGTTCCAGCCCGCGCCACGGAAGGTGGCTTCAAGCTCCTGGATGATCTTGCCGTTGCCGCGGACCGGGCCGTCCAGGCGCTGCAGGTTGCAGTTGATGACGAAGGTGAGGTTGTCGAGTTCCTCGCGGGCGGCCAGGCCGATGGCCCCGCGTACCTCCGGCTCGTCGGTCTCGCCGTCGCCGAGGAAAGCCCAGACCCGGGAACGGCTGGTGTCCTTGAGCTCACGGGCCAGCAGGTACCGGTTGAACCTTGCCTGGTGTACCGCGTTGATGGCGGACAGGCCCATCGAGACGGTCGGGAATTCCCAGAAATCGGGCATCAGCCGCGGGTGCGGGTAGGACGGCAGGCCGCCACCGGGGTGCGACAGCTCCTGCCGGAAGCCGTTGAGCTGCTGCTCACTGAGCCTGCCCTCGAGGAACGCGCGGGCGTAGATGCCGGGCGCGGCGTGGCCCTGGAAGAACACCTGGTCACCAGACTCGCCGTGGTCCTTACCGCGGAAGAAGTGGTTGAAGCCCACCTCGTAGAGGCTGGCCGCGGAAGCGTAGGTGGCGATGTGGCCGCCGACGCCGAGACCGGGGCGGTTGGCCCGGCTGACCATCACGGCCGCATTCCAGCGGATGTAAGCCCGGATGCGGCGCTCGACGAACTCGTCGCCAGGGAACCAGGGCTCCCGCTCCGGCGGGATCGTATTGATGAAGTCGGTGCTGCGCAGGCCGGGGACGCCGACCTGCTGCTCACGGGCACGCTCGAGCAGCCGCAGCATGACGTACCTGGCGCGGGTCCGCCCATGGGTCCGGACGATGTCATCGAAGGACTCCACCCATTCCCTGGTCTCGTCCGGATCGATGTCCGGCAACTGGGTGGGCAGTCCGTCGCTGATGATGGAGAAACGCTGGCGTCCGGAGGCCACGGGTGATTCCTCGCATTCCGCGGGCCGGGCCGGTTCCTGCGTTCCGGCACCTGGCCACGTCGTAGGCAGACGCAGCCGCTAACGGCCACGTCTCGTCGGGTTGTCCTGTTCCAATCCTCATACGCGGCGGACAGAAACGCATCTCTACCAAGCGGTAACCGGATGTGGCCACCGACTGGGCCGCCAGGCTCAACGGTATGCGCTGCACCGCGATGGTGCGCGGGCGCGGGCGCGGGCGGCGGCCACACGTTGATCTTGGTTAACGATATGGGTTTCGCGCGATATACGGAGAAAAGGCTGTCGCTAACGGAGGACTGCCGGTCGACTGGCATCGCATAAGGTGCGTAGCGCCTAAATCGGCGCCCGGCGGCTATCCGGGCGGCCCGCTGCACGAGGGATTTCGGGCAGTGCGCTAATTGTGACTTGCGCACCGCGCCGACCCAGTGTGAACTGTCCGATCAAGAGCAGGCGACAACACCAGCGCTGTGTAGCCGGAAGAGGTTCTGGGCATGTGCCGAGGATCGCGCGGACCGGTGGCGCAGCCGGACGGAAAGGATCAGGAGGACTTCAGTGAGCGCGACCGCGGGCCAGGCGCACGATCAGCGTGACCTGGCCGACCGGCTTGGCATCAAGCCAGGCCACGTGGTGCAGGAGATCGGGTACGACGACGACTGCGATGAGGACCTCAGGGACTCGGTCGTAGCACTGGACGGAGCGGAGCTCGTCGACGAGGACTACGACGATGTCGTTGACGGAGTCATGCTCTGGTGGCGCGACGGCGATGGCGATCTCGTGGACGCCTTGGTGGATGCGCTAACGCCGCTTGCCGACGGTGGCTACATCTTGCTGCTCACGCCCAAGACCGGCCGGCCGGGCCACGTCGAACCGAGCGAGATCGGGGAAGCCGCGCCTACGGCCGGGCTGTCCCAGACTTCCACGGTGTCCGCGGGGCGCAACTGGTCGGGCACCCGCCTGGTTGCACCGAAGGCACGCCGCTGACTGAGTGCCGCTGACCCGTACAGGCCAGCCGCGTCCCGCGTCCCGCGGCTGGGATGGCACACTGAAGCGGTCCAGGACCGTGGCTGAAGAGCCCGTCCCGGCCGGACCGCATTAGTGGTTCGCCTCGAGATTCCCGCGCTGAGAGGATCAGTCCATGGCGGTTGAAGTCGGCGATAAGGCCCCGGACTTCGAACTGAAGGACCAGCACGGTGCCCCGGTTAGGCTGTCGGACTTCCAGGGGAACAAGAACGTGGTGCTTGTCTTCTACCCGCTTGCCTTTAGCGGCGTCTGCAGCGGCGAACTGTGCGCCATACGCGACCAGTTTCCCGAAGTCACCAGAGACGACGTGGAACTTGTGACGGTATCGGTGGACTCGACCTACGTGCTGCGGACCTGGGCTGACCGCGAGCATTTCAATTTCACCATGCTCGCTGATTTCTGGCCCCATGGCGCGGTAGCGAAGGCCTACGGTGTCTTCGATGACAACATCGGCGTCGCAACTCGCGGCACCTTCATCATCGACAAGAACGGCGTCGTGCGCTGGAAGGTGGTTAACCCCATCCCGCAGGCACGAGAGATCGCTGACTATCAGAAGGCGCTCGCCGAGCTGGACTAGCGCGGCGACAATCTGACTGCTCGGCAGAATCGGAATAGGCTGGATGCCCTGCTATCAGTGCGGTGCACGGCAGGTAGACCCGGACCGGGGCGAGAGCCCCTGGCGCCGTGGCGTACGCAGAGATCGGCAAGTGCTGATCTGCCCCGACTGCCAGGTGGCCTATGACTGGGCCGCCGACCTCGACCATTGTCCGGTCTGCGCTAGTTATCACCTAGTGCGGCGGCTGGGCGAGGTTGAATGCCGTGACTGCGGCGCCGCCGGTCAGCTCGGCGCGGTGGATGCCGACCAGGTGATCGGCGTCGATACTGACCAGGTGATCGGGGCGGATGAGGCTGATAGCAGGGGAGCGGCTATCGGTGATCTGGCTGAGGAGGTCGAGCGCGCGCTTTCGCGCGTCCTCGGCGCGAGCAGGCAGCGGCCGCCCTACGCGATGTCGTGACCGTACCGGGGCGGCGTGACAATGAGTGACGCCGCTCTCGTCGGCCGTCTGCTGGACGAGTACCACGAGCGATTCGTGGCGCCCGCGGGGATTAAGGTTCTGGCTGGCTCGGTGGACGAAATCCGGGTCAGCTACCAGCTCACGCTTCCAGACGGCTCGGCTCAGGTCGTCAGGGCGTTCCGGGCTGACGCGCCAGTGCCGGCGGAGGCCCGCGGCCTGGAGGCAGTGCCGATGACCGACTGGGTGCTTGATCGCGCGCGGACGTTGGCGTGGCTGAAGCAGATGGCATTCCCGGCGCCACGGCCGGTGCTTACTCGGTCTGGCGAGCTCATCGGAGTCGCTGGACAGTGGATCAGCTGGGCCACAACCTTCGTCCCTGGGGGCGTCGTCGCGCCGACGATCGCGCAATTGCGGCAACTTGGCGAGTCGCTCGGTCAGTTGCATTCGGTGCCGGTAGGCGGGCTCGCCATGGCTCCGAGGCACCCCGCGCTGGCTGGCCCGGTGGCGCTGGGTCGGCTTGGTGCCGTGGCGGGCCTGGTTCCGGCTTCGTGGCGCGGCCTGCTTGACGCATTCCAGTCGGCGATCGACGCGGTCGGATCTGGTGCAGCCGCGGCAGGGGAGAGCGTCGTGCATGGCGATCCCTGGACCCGGAATGTCATCCAGCGCCCGGATGGGTCGCTGACCTTGATTGACTGGGAGATGAGCGGACGCGGCGTGGCCGTGGTTGACCTTGCGACGTGCCTGGTTGAAAGTCACCTGGACGCGAACTTCCCCGACGATCAGCCGGATGCCTGGCTGATCTCGCCGGATGAAGGGCGGATCAGCGCGATCGCGTCGGGTTACGCGAGCGTCCGGCGACTGACCGCGCCGGAGCGTGAGCTGCTTCCGGATGCTGCCAGGTTCCCCGCGGCAATCGTCGGCGCTGTGCATTTGGAGGCGGCGCTAATCGGCGGTGCTAGCGGACCGCCTGTCGAGGCGCGCATGGCCCGCCTGCAGAACCGGCTCGCAGTCGCCGACGAGATCGCCGCGGCCGCACTGCGCTACCTCTAAGTCTTTGCGGCTGCGTGTTTGGTTTGGGTCGTTGCGCCCTACAGCGCGCCCCCGTTTACATGGATCGTCTGGCCGGAGATGTGATTGGCCGCAGGCGGCGCCAGGAACAGCACGGTCCCGGCGATGTCCGCGACGGAGCCGGCCGCCCGTTGGCGGTCTGGGCGATCAGCCTGGCGCGCCGCTGGTTGGTCATCCCGCCGCGGAAGAACTCGGTGCCTGGTTACGCCGGGCGCGGTGACGCAACGGGTGGACCGGGCGATCGAGAGCGGCCTCGTAGTCCGGATCCCGGCCGCTGACCAGTCGCGGTCGGGTCTTTGTGGAGCTGACCAAGCACCGGCAGCGAGTCGTGTCGGATGCGGTCCGCAATCTCCTGAGCTATGAGCAAGCGCTCGTCGATCACCTAACGCCAGCGGAGCAGGAGCAACTCGCTCTGTTCCTCGCCGCGCTGGCGAACGGACTGGTATCGCGCGCTTCGCGGCCGGGCCGGTAGCACCGGCCGTCCCGGCCTCGGCCTGCGGAGGGACAGCCCGGCTGGCGCATGGGAGCGGTACGCTTGGGCGCGGCTGGCCCAGAGTCTGGGCCACGGGCGCATAGCTCAGCGGTAGAGCACTCGCCTTACAAGCGAGGGGTCGATGGTTCGAACCCATCTGCGCCCACCTCTTGGGCTTCTTCGTGACCACTTCTCAACAAATGCCTGCTGGGTGGTGGTTGAGTGCACGCTTGGACTGGTTCGGGGTGAGATAGCCGAGCGAGCTGTGACGCCTGTCCGAATTGTAGAAGTGATCGATGTACTCGGCCATGGCGATGGCCAGTTCGAGATTGGTCCGCCACTTCTGGCGGTTCAGCAGCTCGATCTGCATCGAGCCCCAGAATGACTCCATCGGGGCGTTGTCGTAGCAGTCGCCGACGGTGCCCATCGAGCTGACGAGGCCGAGGCGGCGGACGTTCTCGGTGAAGGCCCACGAGGTGTACTGGGCGCCGTGGTCGGAGTGGATGATTGTGGTGGCCGAGGTCTGCCTGGTGGCGCCAGCCTTGGCGAGGGCGTCGTTGACCAGGGCTGCCTCGCAGCGCCGGTCGATGGCCCAGCCGACCACCTTTCTGGAGTACAGGTCCAGCACGACGCAGCGGTCGAGCTTGCCCTCGTGGGTGGGATGCTCGGTGATGTCGGTGAGCCACAGCTGGTTGGGGGCGCTGGCGGTGAACTGGCGCTGGACCAGGTCCTCGCAGGTGGCGGCGTTCTTGAGGTTCTTGATGCCCTTGCGTGGTCCGGGCAGGCCGCGGATGCCCAGCTGGCGCATGATCTTCTTCACCAGCTTGGTGTTCACGATCAGCCCCTGCTCGATCTCCAGCGCGGCCCGGACCCGCAAGCAGCCATAGGTGCCCCGGGACCGGGCGTGAATGTCGGCGATGGCATCGGCGAGCAGCAGGCGGCGGATCTCCCGGTCGGTGGGCTTGCGGAAGCTGATGTCGTAGTACGTCGACCGGTCCAGGCCGACCACCTTGCAGGCGAACCGCTCGGAGTAGCCCAGGTTGTTCAGCCCTCCGACAACCTGGAACTTCGCTTCGAGTCGGCCGCTGCCTCCTTGAAGAGCTCGCTAGCCGCCTTGACCACTTTGAGCTCGGCCTCCAGCTCGATGATGCGCCGCCGAGCCGCTTCGAGAGGATCGGCCTGGTAACTCTTGAGGCCCGGTCGCTGTCCAGCATCGATCAGCGCCTGCCGCCGCCACTTGTAGAGGGTGACCCCGGCGATGCCCAGCTCGACAGCGAGGTCCTTGACCGCCTCGCCGGCGAGCATCCGTTAGCAGGTCTGACGCCGAAGCTCGGCCGGATAGTGCCTTGGCATATTGGCTCCTGGGGCTCAGCCCCCAGATTGTCCTATGGCTGGTCCCCTGTTGGAAGGGGTATTTTGTCTTGCCGTTCGAGTAGCTGATGGCCCTGGCGGTAGCGGGGGAGCCAACCTGGGAGCCACGCGACAGCTGCTTGTACGGCTCATCAGGCCACGTCAGGCGCCACTCAGCCGCTGAGCGCAACCGCTTCTAAGCGAGGGGTCAGCCAGGCCTGCGGCTGGACCTGCCGCGCAGCCGGCCACGGTCGCCAAACCGACGTGCCCGCACGGCTGGCCACGCTGCGCCCGATCAGCGGCGAGGCCGGAACTTGAGCCAAACCAGGACGCCTATGGCCACCACCAGCAGCCAGGGGGAGAACAGCAGGTGCACGGTAAAGCTCAGCACAGTCAGCGCCAGGATGGCGACAAGGACGGCGGCGATGATCCAAAGCATGTCGATCGGTATCCGTTCACGAGGAACTAGCGCAGGCAATGGCGAGGGCAGCAGTACCGCCTCGCCGGCAATTCCAAGATTGCCGCTGCACGGGACGCGGGTCCATCCGGATTAACCCCGGCTCAACCCTGATCGGCTGCCGATGGCATCAGGGACAGAAACGACAACGACCGAGGATGCCGACCGCATGAACCGCCGCGGCCTCGGGAGTAGCTTTTACCGCTCGGGGTAGCTGCGCGTAATGTCAGTGATCGGCGCGGCCGGGCGCGCGCAGAACAAGCTGCAAGGACCGTCATGCTGGCTGGCTGTACCATTCCGGCCGGCCTCCTCGGGCCCTGTCCGATACTGGCAGGATCGCAGCCGCCGGGCAGTGAAGGCTGCCATTGCCGCTGTGGCGGCATGGGCGCTGGCGAAGTATGCCGCAGGTCAGCCCGATCCTTACTTCGCTCCGCTAGCTGCACTCTTGGGTGTCTATCCCACGGTGGCCCGGTCTTTGCGCGAAGGCTTCCAGTACGTCGGCGGGTTCTTGCTAGGCGCAGCGCTAGCCATACCCGGCGGCATGCTGCTGGGTCCGGGTGTTGCGGGCATCGCCGTCATTGTGCTCGGCGGCGTCCTGCTCAGCGGCTGGCGTCGGCTCGGAGATCAAAGTGCTCAGGTCACATTCACTGCTCTGTTCGTGCTGCTGCTCGGCGGTCACCAGCCGGCGCACTAGTCACACCCGGCTGATCGAGGTCGGAATCGGAGTGGCGACCGGGCTCGCAGTGAATATCGCGGTTTTCCCGCCGCTGCAGCTTCGCCCGGCCGAGCACGCGATCCGGCGATGGGGGCAGCACATTGCCTGCACGCTGGAAGTCCTCGCCGACGCGGCTGGGGATCCGCGCTCCGCCGCCCAATCCTGGCCGCAATTCGACAAGCAGTTGACGCACGCGGCGGAGCAGGCCCGCGCGGCTGCACAAAGCGCGCGGGAGAGCCTGCGCTGGAATCCGCGAGCCAGAGTTCATCAAGCCGTACCGCGGCCCGACCGTGTAGTACTCGACTCCCTGGAGGAACTGACGACGCGGACCCGTGCTATTGCCCAGTCGCTCCTGGACAATCCGGCGGGCGACCGGCCGCCGCAGATGGCGGCCTCATTCGCCGGCGACTACCGCAGGATGCTGCGCCTACTCGCCCGCGCGGTCCGGCAGCTTGCCGACATGCGCGGCACGCCGCATTGCGAGGAACAGGCCGAGGCTGCGGACTGCCAGCGCCGCCTCGAGAACCAGGCCGCCCAGCTGCCGAATCGCAGTCAAGAGCGAAGCACTGCCCAGTACCTGGCCCGCCTCGCTGCGGAAATGATCAGTGAGGCAGGTATGAACCAGGCCTGAGCGTATTCGGGGTCAGGGCCTAACTGGCCGCCTAGGGGCACCGCTGGTGAAGTCAGCAGGCTGCGATGACCTGATCCGCACGCTCGGCGGCACCGTGGGGTAGCAAGCACCGAAGATCGCGTGGCGGGTGCGTGACTATGGAGGCCTGTCATGGCGTCCTTGGGCGACTGGACCGCGGGCAGCGGGATGTCACGCCGGCGCCGCGCTCTGCCAGTGTGCGTTTCAATGAAGCCCCGTACTTCGGTAACTATCGCGCGGCCGTCGCTGGATTAGGCCGCGCCCGCATGGGTAACCGCACACCGGCGCAGGTAGGCCCCGGCGGCAAAACAGCTGGAGCTGTCGGCGATGTATCGAGCGATGGGCCACGGCGATGCAGGCGCAAGGGCGCCTGCCTGAGGACAAGGAGGCGACGCCATGCCAACGATCGCTGTAGTGGCACACGGCGGCAAGAGCTTCGGCGGCGGCCTGCGTGAGCTCAGGGAGGTGCTGGCTCGAGAGGGGTTTGCCGATCCGCTGTGGTACGAGGTAAAGAGGAGCCGCAAGGCGCCCAAGTGCGCTCGCCGCGCTCTGGCGCGCGGAGCTGACGTCATCTTCGTCTGGGGCGGCGACGGTACGGTCCAGCGCTGCATCGATGCGGTAGCTGGCACCGAGGCCGTCCTTGCGATCCTGCCGGCGGGGACAGCGAATCTGCTGGCGACCAACCTGGAGATCCCGGCTGACCTCACTGAGGCGGTTCAGGTCGGCCTGCTTGGGGATCATCGGATGCTGGACACCGGATCGGTGAACGGCGAGCACTTTGCGGTGATGGCCGGCGCCGGGTTCGACGCCCGGCTGATCAAGGAAGCCGATCGGGGAATGAAGGACCGTGTCGGGCGCGCGGCGTATCTCTACACCGGATCCAGGAACCTCACCGCGCGGCGGGTGAATGCGACCATCGAGGCTGACGGCAGGCGCTTCTTCAAGGGCCGCATATCGTGCGTCCTTATCGGGAACGTCGGCAAGGTTCTGGGTGGGTTCGAGGCCTTCAGCGGGGCACAGCCCGACGATGGGCTGCTCGAGCTCGGCGTGGTCACCGCCAAGAACCCGGTTGAATGGGCACGCGCCCTCGGACGGGTTGCGTTGGGGAATGCCGAGAGGTCGCCGTTCGTCGAGGTGACGCGGGGCACGGAGTTCAGGATCCGCTTCGACCGGCGGCTTGCGTGCGAGCTTGATGGCGGCAGCCGGCCGGCTGTCGAGAAGATGCGGATCAAGGTCCATCCGTCATCGATCAAAGTATGCGTGCCTGCGAAGGCGGCGGTCGGGCTATCGGGCGGCCAGGCCTGAGCGGGTTGCGTCCTACTGCGGGTTCTGTACGCCATTGGGGGAACTCGGGTTGCCGCGGGGATTGCGGCGAAATACGTCGGACGTCGGCCTGCCCGGCGTGACCGTGGATTCCTCACTACGAATCGGCTAGTGCCGACCGTGACACGCGTGACCCCCGGGCGTTGCCATACAAAGGGATCTGCGGGCGGCTACTGAGCAGCCCAGGCGACTTAAGAGTCCCTGTGGGAGCCGCTCTTCCCTGTCTTCTGGGGGGCAGCCAGGGATCTGTGATGTCCTGCTTGAAGGGCTGTCAATTCAGCCGGCAGGTTTCAGCCGGCATTAGTGGCGCTCTGCTGTCTGGCTGCTGCCGGGGCGCCCGGGATGGACCCTGGCCAACGGCTGGATGCTGGTTGATTTCGCGCTGGCAGATGTCGCGCTGCCGCCGAGGGCCTAAGAAGCAACGTGACAGCGGTCAACCAGAGTGCTGCGAACAGCATGCCGCCGAGAACGTCGGTTGGGTGATGTTCGCCTCGGTAGATCCGCGATAGGGCGACCAGGACCGGCATCGCAATCGCGGGGATCAGGAACAGCCATCGCCACCACCCTCGGGAGAGACCGATGACCACGATGGCGATGCCCGCGTACAGGCAGCACGTGGCGGCGGTGTGGCCAGACGGGTAGGCGGAGGTGGGCAGGTGGTGGTCGAGATGCGGGACAGGCGGTCTGGGTCGCTTTACGATCGCGGCGGCTGTCAGGAATGCGGTGATCTCGCCGGCCAGCAGCACCCAGATGTAGACGACGGGCCGCCATCGGCGCGTGACCGCCAGGAACACGACGGTGGCCAGCAAGGCGGCGATGACAATCCCTGCCGTGCCGCCGAGGGTGGTGAAGATCAGGCTCCAACGCGTATCGTCGGGCGTGCGATGCGCGGCGAACCAGCGCGGGATCGTGCGGTCTCCGAGCTCATTGCCGGTTCCGTATTTGGTGATCAGCTCGCCGAGTCCGACGATGACGCCGAGGATCAGCACCCAGCTGATGACGATTCCGGCGGCGATTCGGCCACGGTGGCTGCTGCGAGCCGGACCGGACCCGGTGTGTTCCGGCTCAGCGAGCACAAGGTCTCGCGCGGTCTCCGGTTCCAGCCCCTCGGTAACCGGATCAGCTACCCGCTGCCCAGCCGCTGGCCTGGTCAGTTCGAAGGCGAATGCCGTAATGCCGAGCCAGATCACCCCGATCGCCCAGCCACCGACAACGTCGCTGATGTAATGGACGCCGAGCAGAATCCGGCTGATCCCGACGATAAGGATGATCGCGGCCGCGACGATCCTGAGCACGGTCCGCCCTCGGCCGCGAGCGGCGGGCAGGAACACCAGCAGTAGCGCTCCATAGCAAACCATCGACCCGAGCGCGTGCCCGCTCGGGAAGCTGCTGCCGGTACCGTGCGCGATCGGGTGCGCCAGAACCGGCCGAAGGCGGCCGACCAGAGACTTCAGTACTGGATCCAGTACCAGCGCGCCCGCGCCTGCCACAAGCAGGAACAGCGCAAGTCGCCATCGCTGGCGTATTGCCAGCAAGATCACGGCCAAGCCGACGACAATGCACAGCACTGCCGTACTGCCCAGCATCGTTACCGCGTTCAGGGCCGAGACCAGCGCTCGGTGACGCGCAACCATGTTGTTCAAGTCGACTGCGGAGGTGTGGTCAGCCGATTCCAGCGGAGCCCAGCGCAGCCGGACGAAGATCAGCAAGAGCGTGAATACCGCCGCGGCGACGGTGACTGCCGTCAGCGGCGCAAGACGGCGCCAGTCCAGCCTGCGAAGTAACATCGGCGCCACCTGCCCGCGATCGAGGCGTTCACGCTTGCCTTGATCGCGCCTGCGGCCGATGCTGGACATCGTAACCGTCCGTCCAGGCGAGCAGATGTAGGTGTTCGGACCCGCTGAACGCGAAGGAGAATGTCGCGCGCGGCGCAGTTGTCGACAAGCCTCGGGACGCGGTTGCCGACAGCCGGTGACCATCTCAGCTGACCGGCGTCGCGACATCCAGGGCGGACGGCCAGCCTCTGGGCCGGCGAGCTTGGTTATCAGGCGTCGAGCTTGCTGTGTGCTCGCACCTGCGGTACAAGCGATCCTTCCGCTCTGCAGGCCGCGAGAAAGCGCCGTGGGTTAACGGGCAGCTGGTGCGCGCCGCCGTCGGCAAGGCCCTGGCTTGACCATGGCCGCTGCGGCGTCGAGGGGCAGCTAGGCCCCGAGGGGAGCTTAACGCCGCTGGGCTGCCAGAAGCACGGTGGCGTCGCGCCAGTACGTCAGTCGAACTTCGAGGTCCGCCGTCTAGTCTCGGGCGATGACTGCGACGCCTATGCGCCCTCCGTCCACATCGATCAGGGTGCCGTGCACGAAGGAGGCCTCTTCGCTGGCAAGGTAGGCGGCGGCGTAGGCGATGGCTTCGGGCCTACCGCTATTTCCGGCGGGAGTTCCGTGCATCATCAGTTCGGCTGGATTCACGCCGATTGTCGCGTCTTCGGAAGCCGGGGCGCGGACCACGCCGGGCGAGATGGCGTTGACCCGCACACCCTTTGGGCCGAATTCAGCGGCCCAAGCCCTCGTCAGTGTTTCGACTGCCCCTTTGGTGGAGCTGTAGAGCGCGCCGATGGGGATACCGAGGCGAGCGATCCACGAGCCGAGGTTGATGATCGCCCCGTTGCCGCGCTCGACCATTGCCGGCGCGATGGCTGCAGTGAGGAAGAAGGGCGCTTTGACATTGACGGCGTATACCTCGTCGAAGGTCGCTTCGTCCGTAGCCGGTGTCGTGGGCCCGGGGAAGATCCCGGCCGAGTTGACGAGCACGTCGATCCGGCCGCCCAGCAGCCGGATCGCCTCGTCGGCGAGAAGCTTCGAGGCGGCGGCCGAGCCGTCGAGGTGCGACACGACGAAGTCGGCTCGTCCACCGGCAGCCCGGATCGCCTCGACGACCCCGACGCCGCGCTCGGTGTTGCGGCCGCTAACCACGACGTGGGCGCCCTCGGCACCGAACGCGAGAGCGATAGCACGGCCGATGTTGCTAGTGGCGCCGGTGACCAGGGCAGTCTTTCCGTCGAGGCGGGTTCCCACCGGGCAGTTCCTTTCATCGCAGGCGTCTACAGAGTGGACCGTACGGTCCACTCTACGCCGCTACTGGACTGCAGGGTCCAGTCGGGTATCGTGGCTTCGTGGTTCCCGCGACGCTTCTGACGCAACGAGGCGCAGCGACACGCGCTCGGATTGTGGAAGCCGCGGCCGACCTGGTCCTCGCCCGCGGCGTCGGGGCGACGAGCTTGGACGACATCCGCGCTGGCACTGCGACCAGCAAGAGCCAGTTGTTCCACTACTTCCCCGGTGGCAAGAGCGAGCTGATCGGTGCCATCGCCGCCTTCCAAGCCGAACGAGTGCTCGAGGCGCAACGTCCGTTCCTCGACGCGCTCGACACTTGGGATGCGTGGGAGGGGTGGCGCAACGCGGTTGTCGCCCATTACGCCTCGCAGCCGTCGTGGGGGTGCCCGATCGGCGCCCTCGCGTCAGAGCTGATCGCTAGCGACCCGTCGCGCGCCGCCGAGCTCGCCGCCCACATGGACCGCTGGCGGGCCTACCTACGCGCAGGCTTGACCCGCATGCGATCTGCCGGCCGGCTGCGAGCCGACGCCGACCCCGACGGCTTGTCGCTCGCAATCTTCGCCTCGCTGCAGGGCGGCCTGCTGCTCGCACAGATAATGCAGTCGCCGAGACCCTTGGAGGCTGCACTCGACGCCGGGCTGACGGCCCTGAAGGCCGCTGCTGCTTCGGGCACCTAATCCGAGGGTCCACCCCAGACATGGACGTGCTCGCCGGAGCGTCAGCCGGCGCCGACGCGGTCACCAGGGTGCGAGCGCTAGACCTCGATGTGGTCGTGATGGACCTGCACATGCCCGACCTCAACGGCGTCGAAGCCACCTGCGCCCGGCCTGTCTCAACGGAACAGATGCACACCGCGGGCACCGACGCTCATCGTCCACATCGCTTGAGGCGTTCTGTATCCAAATGATCTAGGCCCGGTGTTATCTGTCCGCCTGGGGACCATCCGGTCGGCGCATCACGACGTCGAGCGCCGGCCACGGTGGACCCTCGCGTAGAGCGCTGAGGAGTTCACGAGCTGCTCGTTGCCTGTTCGGGAATTGGTCGCCCGGATCGCAGCGCCACGCGGCGACCATGGCAAGAACAAGGACCCGGCACTCACTGACCAGGTCTTCATCAGCGTCCGCATAACGCTCGCTGACATCTTCGGGGACATGGGCGAGGTCGAACTCGACGGGCCCACGGCAACACGTCTCGAGATCGATGAACAACAGTCCGGTCTTGGTACTGAGCACGTTGCCTGGGTGCGGCTCGCCGTGCAGTAGCTGCTCGGCAGCGCCGCGGTCGCCGATCGCTTGTGTCCGGCCCCGTAGCGTGCTGATGAGAAGCTTCCGATCCGCGGCGGCGAGCTCAGGAGTGAGGTTGCTGCTCTCCGCAAGCTGCTGAGCCTCTGCCACTCGATCCGTGAAGTGCGGCGTCCTGACATCGAGCTTGCGCATGCCCGCATGCAGTCGCTCAAGCGCATTCGCATAGTCGGCCGGCGAGACCTCCCGAGGTGCCACAGGGTTGTAGTAGGTCCACAGCGTGACGACGAAGCCATCACGTCCGTAGGCGCGCGGCTCTACTCGGGGCTCCAGAGCAGCCACAGGGGTCTCGGTTTCGGCGAGCCGTTGGGCAAGCTCGACCTCGAACTGCGCGGCCTGATGCGCTGTAGGTGCGACTCGGGCAAGGACGTCACACGGAAGCAGGCGCACAGCGAGCCTGTTCGAATCGTGAAGAACGATCGCGTCGTCGACGGTCAGGCCAAGCGCCGAAGCTGTCGACATGGCCGCAGCTAGCGCGCGCTGAGTCTCAGATGGCTGCATCCAGCTGATTTTCCACTGCTGCCGACCTCCAAAGAGCCAAGCCTCACATGATTCTCTGTGGATCGGCTTGCGTTGACGCTTTACACGCCTTAGACGCTTTGTGCGTTGCGCCTGGAGGCTACGCGGGCTGGCCGGGGGCGCTCGTACTACAGCCGCATGCTGTGATGCCGGCTGCGGATCGGGTGCTGCCCCGGCTGGGGATGTTGCCGATCGGCCAGTATGAGGGCCATGGCTGATGTGCTTTCCCGGTTCATACGCGATGCCGGCGAGCTGCAGGCTGGCCTTCCGCGGGACGCCCCGTGGCAGGTGATCGGGCGGATCGGTGATCTGGTCCTTGGCCTGCTTGATTCGCTGCCGCCAGAGTTCGTGCGCATCTCGGACGAGATTGCCGTGCACGGGTCGGCGACCTTCGCCTCGTCAGCTGTGCTGAGCGGGCCGGTCATCTTGTCGGCGGGCTGCCGGGTCGGCCCCGGCGCGGTGCTGCGGGGCGGGGTCTGGGCGGGCGAGCAGGTCACGATCGGCCCGCACTCGGAGATCAAGGGATCGCTGCTGTTCGCCCGGTCGGCTGCCGCTCACCGTAACTATGTGGGTGACTCGATCATCGGCCGCGATGTCAACCTGGAGGCTGGCGCGGTGCTGGCCAATCACTTCAACGAGCGGGCGGACAAGCAGGTCAGCGTGCGGATCGACGGCGCGGTGGTCGCTACTGGGCTGACCAAGTTCGGTGCGCTGATCGGGGACGGCAGCCGCATCGGGGCTAACGCGGTGACCAGCCCGGGGACTTTGCTGCCACCCGGGACCGTGGTCCCCCGGCTTGGCCTGGTGGACCAGTCCGGCGCGGACGGCGAGCGCTGACCGCCGGGTCGCGGCGGCGCTAAGGCCGCGGCTGGTATCTGGCCTGCCTGTGCCGGTAATGGGCTGCTCGGGCGCGGGCCTGATGGCCGCGTCGCCATCGTGACCACCGGAGGTAGTGCTCGTCTGGGTGCCGGGGCTGGGTGAGGGCGGCGAGTAGGCGGCGGATCTCGCCGGCCGTCAGCGCGATGAGCTCGCCTGCCCCGGCCTGGCCGTGATGATCGCGCGGCGCCGGTGTCCGGGAAAGTTGTCCAGCCGCTGGTGCCCCCTTTGAGCGGCGGTGACCTGGAGGAACGCCGGCGCGAGCATGGACAATGTGGCGTGCCGGTACCAGGCGTCGTAGCGGCGGTCGTCCCGGTCATCATCAGTGAACGCGGCCATCCAGACCGACTCGGGATCACGCATCTGATCGAACAATTCGTCGAGGTCAGAGTCGGCGACCGGCCGCAGCTCGATAACTGCCACATCTCACGATGAGCGATCCTGAGAACCCTAGGTGCCCGATCCGCCGGAGTGAGCGGAGGCGCTATCTATAGCCGTGGATCTCCCTGCTGGTGGTCCTGAGCACCACGGTTACGGTATGGCCGTCAATGTCGATCTGGAAACGCGCCGACCGCATTGGTGGCGGCCAGGGCGAAGCCGACCAGCGATCACGGCCTGACAACCAGGAGCACTAGCAGGGTAGCGACCACGACCACGAGCAAGCAGCTCATCACCACCACTGCGACATTGGTCCCGAGCAGAGCAAGCAGGTCCCGTTCAGCCTTCGGCTCCGGTGACTCGTATGGCTTACCGTCGTCGCGTGCTATCCGCTTGAACAGGTAGAACGGGTCAGCATGGCCCCTGTCACCCGGCCCGTGAGTGAATCTCACTTCCGACGGGTCGTATTCCGGCCATTCTCGCCGTGATCTCTTGGTCATGCGACCTCCCGGGAAACCCCGAGCCCGCCTCAGCCAGCGCCATAGACGCCCTGCTCGAGTCCATCGATAGTATGTGCTGACGCGCTCTCACCTAGCTTGTGCTGTTGACCGGCACTGGCGGCCATCACCGTGACCGCTTCGTACCGTCTTTGTGGGCACCACGTCGCGGGAGAACTCCGCCGCCTCGCTGTGGATCGCCAGCTCGGCTTCCAGTTCGGCGATTCGCGTGCGGCCGCGACCATCTCGGCTCTGGTAACCGGGGAACGTCATCTCCACCGAATCCACGGCGGTTCAGGATCACCATCTTCGCCCGGTGAGGGGCGGCCAAGTCCTACCCGCCCTGTCATCGGCCTTGCGGGCCATCAGCTGCCTGGCCTAGCGAAGGCAGGTCGAGGGCGAGGTTATGCGCGGAGCTGAGGGTGTCGGGGTGATCGTGGCCGAGGACGTGGCGGCGGCGCTCCAGTGTGTCCCGGTCCAGGTCGCGGGCGGCCTGCGCCTCGCCAAGCGTGCGCAGGTCGGCGGCAAGGTTGCTCGCGGATTTGAGGGTCTCGGGGTGATCGTGACCGAGGACGTGGCGGCGGCGCTCCAGCGTGTCCTGGTCTAGGCCGCGAGCCGCCTGCGCCTCGCCCAGCATTCGCAGATCCATGGCTAGGTTGTGGGCGGAGTTCAGGGTGTCGGGGTGATCGTGGCCGAGGACGTGGCGGCGGCGCTCCAGTGTGTCCCGGTCCAGGTCTCGCGCCGCCCGCGCCTCGCCAAGCGCGCGCAGGTCGGCGGCCAGATTGCTCGCGGAGCGCAACGTGCTGAGGTGATCCCGGCCCTGCGAACGGCGATAGCGGCCCAGGGTGTGGTGGTCCAGGTCGCGGGCCGCCCGCGCGTCGCCCAGCATTCGCAGATCCATGGCTAGGTTGTGAGCGGAGTTCAGGGTGTCGGGGTGGTCTTCACCGAAGATGCTGCGATGGCGCTCAAGTGTGTCCCGGTTCAGGTCGCGGGATTCGACGTAGCGGCCCAGTTCCCAGAGCGCCCAGGCGAGATAGTGCGCGGCCATCAGCGTGTGCTGATGATCCGCACCAAGCCGGTCGCGCCACTGCTGCCGCAGGTTGCTCATGAGATCCCGCGCGGCACGGGCATCGCCACGCTCGATCAGATACCAGCACGCGCGGCGAACTAGCTCGCGCAGTGCCGGGTTATCAGTCGCGGCCAGGTCGGCGGCCAGCACGTGCGGCATCATCTGCGCCCACCGGGCCCAGGTGCCGGGATCGGGCGGGTCGCCAGGATCGCTGGCCGCCAGGATCGCTTCGGTGCACCGGCGCGTGGCGGCGGCGCGGGCCGCGGTGAGCCGGTCGCGAAGGATGGCCTGGGTGAGGCGGTGCATCTGCAGCCCGCGGTGA
This sequence comes from uncultured Actinomycetota bacterium, assembly GCA_963787665.1. Lineage (GTDB taxonomy): Bacteria > Actinomycetota > Actinomycetes > Streptosporangiales > Streptosporangiaceae > JAJYUU01. Next base: position 441,917 of record CAWBDZ010000007.1, on the reverse strand, counting down.
TCGGCGCGAGCCAGCGACTGTCTCGACACGTTGGCCAGGGTCTGCCGCCAGGCCAGTGGGTCGGCAGTCCGCGCCGCAAGCTCGCCAGGCAACACGCCGACGGCGCCGGTGAACAGGTACTCGGGAATCGGCTCCGGTGCCAGGAATGCGCACAGACTGGCCAGCTCCGCGGCGGCTGGATCGTGGCCTGACAGCCGGTCTGCTATCAGACCGGTGGCGGCCGCCAGCGACCGCGGGTAAGAGCCTGGCACGCCCTGGTCGAGCAGCTGCCCTGCGCGCGTCTGCAGCAGGCCCAGGTACTGACTTGCCAGCGTGCCGGTGTCGGCGATGAACCCGGCGGTTTGGGCGATGGCCAGCGGCAGGTCGCCGAGCTCGGCGGCGAGCCGGTTCGCGTCGGTCTCGGTGAGCCGGGGAACCCGGCGCCGCAGCAGCTCGATCGATTCGGCCCGGGTGAGCACGTCGACCTCGATCGGCGTGGCGACCTCATCCCAGCCACGCTGGCGGGACGTGATCAGCACGTGCCCGCCGCCCCCCGGTAGCCATGGCGCCACATCCGCGGGCGCCTGCGCATTGTCGAAGATCAGCAGCCATCGGTCACGCCGCCGCAGCTCGGCCAGCACCGCGGCCCGCACCGTCTCGGTCCCGGCTCCGGCCGGAACGCATCCGAGCACTAGCCCGAGGCTTACGACCTGGTCCCCGATCAGCCGATCTTGCTCAGCGTCGATCCACCAGGTCAGGTCATAGCTTGAAGCGAAACGGTGCGCGTACTCGGCCGCCAGCTGGGTCTTGCCCACTCCGCCCATCCCGTACAGCGCCTGCACGACCGCCGCGTGCCCGGTCTGCAGCCTCGCTTGCACCGCGGCCAGCAGACCGTCGCGGCCAGTGAAGGCCGGATTACGGGCCGGGATGTTCCACACCCCGGGAGTCGTCTCGGCCGGTCGCCGCCCGGAGCCTCGCAGGACGGCCAGCGCGTCCGCGGCCGGGGTGCGCCCGCGGGCGGCCATCACGAACAACACGGCCGCTGACTCTGTCAAACCCAGCGCCCCGGCCAGCAGCAACGCGCTGTCCTTGCGGGCGGTGCGGTGGATACCGCGCTCCAGGTCACTGACCGCCCGCAAGGAAAGGCCCGCCGTCTCGGCCAATTCCTCCTGCGTCAGCTTCGCCTCGCCCCGAAGTCGCCGCAGCAGCCCGGCAAAAGAAAGGGAACCCTGCTCCTGCTCCGTCAAGGCCCACGCCCTTCGCAAGCCGACAGACTGCGCCTCGCTACCACCGCTGAAGTCGAGCACGCTGCGCCAACAATACGTCGGACCTGCGCTCGCGTCATCATGTGGGCGTTCATGTGGGCGGCTGCGTATGGTGCATGGTCCTGCCGCCCGCGAGCCTGGGACCAGAAGCCGTCGAAGGGGCCACCATGTCCTGCCGCTAAGCCAACGTCCAGTTTGTCGTAAGGTTCGTAACTTTTTGATGGGAAGGATGGTTCCATGTCATGAGCAAGAGATCTGCGTCGTACTTCGTCAAAGTGGTCAGCATGCTGGTGACGCCTCTTGCCCTGGTGGGCCTGACCGCCTCATCGGGGAGTGCGGCTACCGCGGCGACTCCGACGTTCTTCGGAGCCAAGCTGACCACCCAGAGCCAGCCCTCGAACGCCGAGAACGGCCAGTCGTGCGATGAAAACGCCGGAATCCGCCGCGGTTCCACCTGCACCTGGGTGGCCATCACCGCATTCGAGAACGGGAGCCATTTCAAGGCCCCGAGGACGGGAACCGTCAAGCACGTGAAGCTGGTGTCGTGTGTGAAGGGAAAATTCCGACTTCAGCTGGCCAAGGCCAACCCGAGCGCCCACAAGGCCAAGATCGTGCGAAACGGTCCCGAGATTAAATACGCCGGCCAGAGTCCGTGTGGGGGTGCCAGCGGCGACAGCTACGTCGTCCAGAGGTTCCGGGTCAACTTGCATGTCACCAAGGGTGACTACATCGCTATCAAGGCACGATCCACCGGAACGTTGTCGTGCTCGGGTGGCGACGGCTTCCTCCTGTACGCCCCGCCGTTGCCGGTGGGTGGTCCGCTCAAGAAGGCACAGTCGGGGGCCAGCTGCGACCTGTTGGTCCAGCTCAGCTACAGGTAATCTCAGGGCCCTATGCATGGCTGGCTCTGAAAGCGGAGTGAGGGTGGTCGGGTTCTGGGGCCCACGGGCCGCGCCGGTGGGCGGTGGCCGGGCGCCCGGCCACGCTCAACCCGTCGTCGGGTGCGTCGGCGTCGATCCGTTCGGCAGGAGCAAGTCGAAGCCGTCAGGGATGTGAAGCTTGCCGGGCCCGGTGCCGTGCTTGCCCGTGACGCCGTACTGCCACACGAGTGCCCCGGTGGCTGGGTCAATTGCGACCATGCGGTTGTTGTAGTCGTCGTTGGCCATGATGACGCCGCTGGGCAGCATTTCGGCCAGCGAGGGGTGGTTGAGCCGGCCGGGCCCAGATGTTGGCTGGTAGCGGTAGAGGACATGGCCGTGGCGGTTGAACTCCAGGATCGCTCCGGGCGAGGCGTAATCGGCGATGAGATAGCGGTCGGTGCCGAGCTGCTGGGGGTCTGACGGGTAGCTGATCGGCAGCTGAGTCGTCCAGACCAGCTTCCCGGTCGTGGTGTACTCGCTCACCCACGACCCGTTGATCTCCGATATCAGCAGGTTGCCGTCCGGGAGGGGGGTGTCGCCGTTCGGCGAGCCCATCGAGGCCGGCGGATGGTGCACGCAGACGCCGTTGGTGCCGATCTGGTGCGCGACGGTGCCGTTCCGGTTGATCACCAGCACCCGGCAGTTCTGGGCATCGGCCACCGTGACCTGGCCGCTGCGGAGCAGGTAAGCATCGTCGGGTTCGTGCAGGTATCCCCGAGCGGTGCCCGGGTGGCCGGGATGGCCGTACGACCAGACGATCTTCCCCGAGGGGTACGCGATCTTGACGATGGTTTCGTTCTGCTCCTGGTTGGACAGGATCGCGGTGCCGTGGCCGGTGAAGAACGCGTCATCGGGGAAATAGAAGCGCAATCGGTCCGGCGGAGAGGACGCCGACGGGTATTTCCACACCAGTTTCATGCGCGCGTTCAGCAGCAGGAGCCGGTTGTTGCCGCGGTCGGCGATGAGCAGCCTATCCCCGAAGTACGGCGAGCCGGCCCCGGCCACACCGGCGGTCCCGAAGGCCCTGCCGGGGTGCAGCATCTGGACCGAGGCGACCAGCGCGCCGTTGGATTCGCCTCCGACGATCCAGGCCCTGGAGCCGGCCACTGCAACCCCGGCATGGGACACCGGCACCTGGAGATGGCCGGCCGGGAGCAGCCGCCTGGTCGCGGGGTCGAAGGCCCAGATCGTGGAGACGGTCGAGGTGGACGACGAGGAAGCCGCTGTTCCCCGGCCGGCTCGCGGGCCGGCGCTCGGCCCGGCTGGGCCGATCTGGGTCGTGCCAAGTCCTGGCGTCAGCCGCTGGGCCACCGAGCTCTGGCCGCCGGCCACGATCAACTCGCCAGCCACAGTTACCGCTGCGGCACCCGCCAGGGGCTCGGGGAGATGGCCGATGACGGCCGCCGCGTGGCGGCCGGGGTCGACGGCCTGGATCGCGTCCAGTGGTGCGCCAGCACGGGGTCCGCTGATGGCCTGACCGCCGAAGACGTAGATCTGCCCGCCGAGCGCGGCGACCGCCGGGTAGCGCACGGGTATCCGAAGCGCGGCCACCGTCGTGAAGGTGCGGCCGTTGGTGGTGGCCAGCACCTGGGCGTCCGGGCGGGTTCCGTCGTAGCCGCCGACCAGGTATGTGGTCGCGCCGATGGTGACCGCGGCAGCGTCGGAGCGGGGCGCGGGCATCGATCCCGCCGCAGCGGCCCTGGCGGCAGGGTTAGCGGCGCGCCGGCCGCGGAAGGTGAATGCCTGAACCGTGCCAACAGTGGCCGGCGACCCTCCCCCGAAGACCAGGGCACGCCGGCCGAGCACCGCTGCCGCAGCATCGTGCAGGGGACCCCTGAGCGCTCCGATGCGACGGACCCTCCCGGTGACGGCGCGGACGGCGTAAACCCCGTTCGCCGACACGCCGCCGGCCGTCAGCCCGCCGAGAACGATCAGCTGGCCCGGTGATCCCGCCACGACCACCTCGCGACTGATCGGGGCCGCCAGCCGCCAGGGCATCAACCCGGCCTCGACGGCCGGCAAGCTGCGTGGCACGACAGCCCGCGCAGGCGAGGCAGTCCGTTTGTGCGGGCCTGTCGCGTGGGTCAGCCGGACCACCAGCCAGGCGGCGAGGAAAACGCAGACCACGGCCAGCACGGCGACGGCCCGCCTGCGGAGGACACGGGACGACACTCCGCGCCCCGTCGGCTGCCGCCGGTGGCGCGCCCGAGGCTCCCGGCCGGCCGGTCGGCCCGAAGTAGCCCGTGCGCCGCCGGGCGGCGCGCCGCGGCGTGCCGCCAGACGAACAGCGTCAGCCCGCGGCCCGCGCTGGCCCGGATACGGTGCGCGCGTGCCTCTCACCACCTCGAGACGTTCCCGCCGCTGACCCATAGCCCGCCGGAACGCCGGAGTTCATCCCGGGCACGGGGCAGCGTCCTCGTCAGGGGCAGCTGACTGCCTGGGAGCCTATTCCACGATCATCGGTCCGGCAGGCAGCAGGACGAACCTTGACGGCCGCTCAATAGCCAGTCGCGGCAGTTGCGCAGGGCTGGCGGTGTCACGGTGCAGTGAGGCGGGCTGACGGCACCGCCGTGGTCGCCAGCGGGACGTGGTGCTGGCCGGCGTGCATGTCCCGATCGTGCAGGCTCCCTTGCACGACTGGACGAGGGAACGACACCTTCACGACGTGCAGTTCCGGGATGCGGAAGATCTGCAAAGACTCAGGCCCGATCTGGTACAGCTCGCAGATCAGGTCCGTCGTGATGAGCGATTCTGCGATCCGGTAACTCGCGCCGTCGGGCATGAATGCCTCAAGGGTCATCCAGAACGGCCCAGCGTTCTTCGACCGCACTTCGAGCGCCAGGTCACCTAGCGTTACGCGCGCTTCGGGCCGGTCAGGCATCGTTACCCTCACTAATCTCCAGGCGGAACATCTCGGTCGGCGAGTCGACATCGACGACGTGGTTGAGTACGAACTCGTATGCAGGACCACGATCGACGTGCGCGGGCGAGGTGGCGAACGCGAAGCTGGGCAGGTACTTCATCGCCGGCAGCGGCAAGTGCAGCTCCGCTGGCACGCTCCGAGAACTGCTGCTGACTGGTGCGGTGCTTCGGGCCATGGAAGCCCGGTTCGCGACCCCCAAGATCACCGAAGCGGCACTGGACCGGATGGCAGCTCTGGTGGACTCGCTGGCCGCCGGCCTCGACCTGGATGTTCACGAGCAACTGCGCATCGCCCGCGAGTTCGACATCGAGATCGAGCGCGCCGCTGACAACGCCACGCTTCGGAGCATGATCTTGAGCCTGTCCATCATCGGGCAGGAGCGGCGAACCCGAGCCGTGGAATCGTTGCACCTGCACCCCGAGTTGGGACTGCAGCGCGTCCAGGACCACCACGACATGCTGGCGGCGTTCCGCAGTCGCGACCCGGACCTAGTCGAGCAGGTCTTCCGGCGCCACGCCGTCGCCGGGGTCGAGATTCTCCTCGAGGACCTCGACTAGCCAAGCGCCCCGTCGCCTCTGCGATATTGGGGGAGTGACGGCGTGGAAGGATGTCGAGCGCGCAGAACCTGAGTTCGCGCTGCGCGTTCAGGGACTCTTCGACGCGCACAGGCATAAGACGATTGCCACCTTGCGAGCGGACGGGTCGCCGCGGATCTCCGGGATCGAGGCGGCCTTCGAGGACGGCGAGCTCGTGTTCGGCTCGATGGCGAACGCGCGCAAGGGTGCGGATCTGGTTAGAGATGCGCGGTTCGCATTGCACAGCGCCACGATCGACCCGGTCCAGGGCGCCGAAGCGCAGTGGCCGGGTGAGGCGAAGATCTCTGGCCTGGCCATCAATGTGAGGCCACTTTCCGAGGGAACCGACGGCGAGCGCTTCTACGGCGACATCTCCCAGGTCGTACACACCCACCTCAATGAGAAGGCCACCATGCTCCTCGTTGAGTGGTGGACCCCCACGCACGGGCTGCGCAGGATCGAACGCGAATAATTCCACAGGGGCGGTGGCTTCGCGCGCCGACCCGAAGCTGGGTCAGCGGACGCGCCAGTAAACGTCGAGGAACCGACGGCAGACCGCTAGCGCCTGGCCGCCCCCGCAAGCTGCCCAGTGACACGGCCCCTCGCACACGCGGTGCCGCCGCAACTGCACGCCATCGACAACTTCACCTACTACCTGCTACCTGCACGGCTGGTACGGCAACCGCTTCCAGATCGTGAGCAGGGGCTGGACGCCAGGGTAGGGATCGAGCGCCCTGACTGGTGCTGAGGCTACCCTCATAAACGCTCCGTGCAGGTGGTCCAGCCTGGCGGTGCGGTAACCTCCGTCCCCGATGTATGCAACAGTGTCCCCGCAGTAGTGAGTCAGGCACTCGCCGAGCGACGAGAACAACGGTGGCCAGCACAGGAAGAGGGCCCTGTCGGCGTAGCCAGACAGCACGGTCTCATCGCCTTGTTCGACGTGTGCCCAGGTTTGCGTGCGCGAGTGGTATCTGTTGGTGCGCTCTCCGTCGGGAGGCGCCTGATCGAAGGCAACAACATCGACGCCGATCGCGCGCAGCCTGTGCGCCCAGTAGCCTGTGCCGGCGCCCATCTCAACCAGTGGTCCAAGCTTGGCGAGCGTCGCCAGCGAGGAATCACTGGGATAGACATACGCGTAGCGTTGAGCCAACTTCAACAAAGCGTCCTCGGCGTCGACCGCCGCATCAGGCAGATAGCCCTTATCGAGCAGCTCAAGCGTCTGGCTGAACTGATCGTCTCGCATGTATGCCCTCCGGCCCGCAACTGTCGCTAACGCTGGCAGCGGAATCCCGACATGAGAAAAGCGTCTTCGAGCGAATGCATCGGCGATGGCACGGGCCTGAGCGAGCCTTCCCGCGGGCTCCGAGGCAAACGGGCCGGGCTCAGCTAGCGGCCAGGATGCGCTCAAGTGCTGCCCTGCCCGCCGGTAGCCAGGTCGGCTTGCCGCCGGGCAGGCCCTGCTCCCCGTTCTGGCCGATATGGATGAGGTGATGGGCACGCAGGACCGCCCACGCACGGGCTCGCTGGATCGTCGCATCGTCGGCGTTCGCGTAGGCGTCGAAGAATCGTGCTGCCGTACCGGCGGGCAGCAGCAGCCAGGCGGCCGCGAGGTCCGTCGCGGGATCGCCGGCGCACATTTCACCGAAGTCGATCACGCCAGAAAGTGTCCCGTCCGAGACGACGACATTCGCGGGATGAAGATCACCGTGGATCCATACTGGACCGTCCTGCCACGGGCCAGCCGCAACGCCCTGCTCCCAGGTACGGCGCACGTCGGCGGCGACATCACTGGACGCGATGGCAGCGAGCCACTGGTCGATGTCCCCGAGCGCTTTCAGGGGAACGCCGCGGTTCGGATTGGCCGGCGCACTGTCGGGTGCCGCGCGATGGAGCGCCCTGAGGAACTCCGCGAGACTGTCGGCGGCGTTGGGGCTGCTGATTGGAGCGTGGTCGGCGGGTTCGCCGTCAACCCATCGCGCGACAACCCACATCTTGGGGAAACGTGACGATGGTTCGCCGACTCGGACCGGAACGGGTACCGGCAACGGCAGACTCGGGGCCAGCAAGGGCAGCCACTGCAGCTCGGTTCTCAGCAGAGACGGGGCGCGCGGCGTGCGCGGCAGGCGGACGGCCAGATCCTGCCCGAGGCGCCACATCCGGTTATCCCAGCCGCCGACGACCTGGCGAAGTTGTAGCCCCGCCAGGTCCCGGTGCTGGTCGTGCAAGAGAGCACGGACCAGCGCTTCATCGATAACGATGTCATCCATCAAGCTCACCTCCAATCCTGAGTTGTCGACCATCGCCCGGCTGCCGGTGGGCACCCGAGGCGCAATCTGGTGGAGTTCCTGAGGCCATAGATGCTAAGGGCCGCGCGGTACCTCGCGCGGCCCTTAGCTGTGTCACTGGATCATCACGCACTCACTGTGATCAGGTCAGCGGAATGTCGTCTGATCGTTTGCCAGATTCAGCGTTGCCGCCTGATCCCGTAATGCCCGTCGCGGAGACTGGCGAAGGTGATCCGGTGACCGGCTGCCTGGCTAGTGCTACCCTGCGCGCTCGCCTTGAAGGCGGACAGCAGGATATCTGCCATCTTGTTGTTCGGCGCGTAACAGGCGGCGAAGTAGAAGACGCCGCTTAGCGTGATGCTGTTGGCCCCGGATATCGACGGCAGCCCGACTGTGGTGTCGATTTCCTTATCGATTGTGATGTTGGCCGAGCCTCCTGGACCGCAGCCCGTGACGCCGGGTGCGACGAACGTCGTGTCCGTGGCCGTGGCTGCCTTGATCTTGAGGACAGCGGTGTCCGGGTGAGCCTTCGGGTTCGGGTCCACTTCTTCAACCAAGGTGCCGGTGAGCGTGGGGTTGATCACGACCGGGTTGTCGTCCGAGCCGATGTAGCAGTACGACCCGAGTAGCGGGTTGATCAGATTGAATTTCAGCGGCTGCGTCCAGGTGGTGAGCTGGAAGTTGGTGATCGGGCCGGCGGACTGCGCGACAGCGTAGATCTTGAGATACTTCCCGCCCCGGTGCGTGGCCTCATTGCACAGCCTCTGAAGGATGCGCTTAGTGTTCGGGCAACCCAGTGCCTTGAGCAGCCCGCCGGGCACGGACTGAGGGGAGCTGACCAGTTGGCCCGAAAGGCCGTTGGGTGGTGGCAGGATCCCGCCGCCGAACTGGTTGGACCCCGCGTTCGGCGGATCCCAGACACCGAACTGCACAACTACCGGGTGCTTTACCTTCGTCGTAGCTTTAACTGCTGTTGTGATATTACCTATCTTGATCGAGCCGGAGCTGACTTCGCCCGCGATACACCCGGTGGCGCTGCCGCCGAGCGATTCCTGCATGAGGGGATTTAGGAGCGGGCAGTTGGTGAACGGCTTATAAATACCCTTAGGCGCGGGATAACCCGGCCCTTTCGGGTTGGAGGCCATGAGGGATTGGCTGCGACCCGCATTCGGGTTCGTGTGCGCGGCCTGTGCTGACGACCCGGCAATTATCATCGCAGCCGCGGTACCTCCCGTCGCGCTCACTAGGAAAGCACGGCGAATCCACTGACTGGGCACCTTCATTCACGCCTCCTTGTGTTGTCACCCATCCGATCTCGATCCGCGACGGTTAGGAACGGCGTCGGCAACAGCTCGTCAGACGCGCCTGAGATGTTCACTCAGATCGGACAGTGAAGCTGCTGCAAGTGCGAGGGCACCGCTACGGACATGAGAAACGTAGATGTGTCTGGGCTACAAGGACCGTAGTGCTCCGGTGCGCGCCGAGTCAATACGCTTGCGAACCGGTCGTTTTCGGCGCAACAGAACCCGAGTGATCGAAGCCACCTGGGTGGCCAGCGGGCCTCCGCACCGGACGCCGGGCTCATCCCTTGAGCGCACCGGGTCCGGCAGCGAGCGCCAGGCCACCACTGTTCCAGGAACAATGCCGTATACAATCAAGCATGAGCCCAGTGCAATTGTCGGCCGGCTCGACGCGGCGAGGCGGCAGTGAGCAAGCCGAGGCTGCAGTCGACCCTAGGCGACGCCCGCATCAACTGCCCAGTGGCCGACACGGACTGTTGCGCAGCTTCGTCGCCGCCAATCAGCGGGAACGCATCACTGCCGCAGCTGGGCAGGCCGCAGCGGAACTCGGTTACGCGGAAATGAGCGTGGAAGCGATCCTCGCACGTGCGGGCGTGTCGCGGCGGACCTTCTATGAGCACTTCAAGAACAAGGAAGACGCGTTCCTGGCCGCCTACGATGCCGTGGTGCGCCAGCAGGCCAGGCACATTCGGCGTGCTTACTTCGAAGAGACGACCGTGCAGCAGCGACTGCGCGCAGGAATCAGGGCGTATCTCGAGTTCATTGCCAGTGAGCCTGACCTGGCCAGGATGTGCATTGTCGAGGTCCTTGCGGCCGGCCCGCGCGCCATGGCGAAGCGAAACGAGGCGATGCAAATGTTCGCCGAGATAATCGAGGACAACATCCACGAACTCATCCCGGGTTGCCGACGGGCAGGTCTTGCCGCGGAAACGATCGTTGGCGGCATCCACGAGGTCGTGCTGAGCCGGATCCTCGCCGGCCGCATCGACGAGCTACCCTGCCTGGCGGACGACCTCCTGGCAACGATCCTGATGCTCGAAGTAGGCGGCGATAAACTGAAGGCCTGACAAGGCGGCGCTCCGCCAGTCGTCAGGTCACGATGCGGCAGCAGCCAGCTTGGCTATCTCCTTGGCCCGCTGATCTGCGTAACGCCGGTACTCTTCGAGGATTTGGGTGAATACGTTCCGTTCATACTGCGACGTTGCTCTGGCCAGGCCGTTCTCTGCGGTTGCGATCTTCGTTGCTACTTCGTCCTGCGTCAGTGCGGCCATACCCAGAGCCTATGCCCCGCGAGCAACGCAGGGCTGATCGCGAGCCGTTAGCTGGGTTCGGACGCTCGCTGCAGTGCGCCGAGGAAAGACGCTGCCCAGTGGCTCACGTCGAATTCGCGGACCCTGCGTCGCATCGCGCGCATCCGGCGTCTGGCCTCGGCAGGCGAAACGGTGGCCGCGCGCACGATAGCGTCCTTCATGCCTTCGATGTCGTGCGGGTTGACCAGAAAAGCGCCACTGAGTTCGTCCGCCGCGCCGGTGAACTCGCTGAGCACCAGCGCGCCGGTGTCATCGTCGCGACACGCGACGTATTCCTTGGCTACCAGGTTCATACCGTCCCGCAGCGACGTCACCAGCATGACGTCGGCGGCGAGGTACAGGGCGGCCATTTCCGCGGCCGGGTAGGTTTGGTGCAGGTAGTGAATGGGAGGGCTGCCGAGCTCGGCATATTCTCCGTTAATCCGGCTCACAGCGCCCTCGACCTCATCGCGCAGCAACCGGTACTGCTCGACCCGCTCCCGGCTGGGGCTGGCAACCAGCACGAGCGATGTCCGCAGAGATCCGAAGCGTCCCTCGCTGAGCAGCTCGCCATAAGCGGTCAGGCGATGAAGGATGCCCTTGGTGTAATCGAGCCGGTCGACGCCGAGCAGCACCACGTCCGGTTCGCCCAGCGCCTGCCGGAACCCGGTTGCCCGCTCCCTGACATCCATCCGGCTAGCTATCTTCGCGAACCCAGCCGAATCGATGGAAACCGGGAACGTCGCCGTCCGCACCTGCCTGTTGGCCGGAAGCGGCCGTTCCCCCCGCGCGCCAGCGGTGCGCGCGGCGGCGAACTCGGCAGCCGGGACATGCTCTTCGACGGGCACCCGGACCAGCGATCCGCTCGTCACCAAGCCCGCAGCCCGCCGCGATGCGCGCCGGAAGTTGGTCGCATCACTATCACGCTGGAATCCGAGTAGGTCCGCGCCAAGCAGGCCCGTGACGATTTGCCGTCGCCAGGGTAGCTGCGCAAAGATCTCATAGCCGGGGAACGGAATGTGGATGAAGAAACCGATGCGCAGGTCGCTGCGCTGTTCCCGGAGCATCTTCGGCACCAGCTGAAGCTGATAGTCGTTCACCCATACGGTCGCGCCGACGGCCGCCTGCTCCGCTGCGGCTCTGGCGAATCGCCGGTTCACCCGGACGTAGGCATCCCACCACTGTCGCCGAAACTCCGGCGGGACGATCACGTCGTGGTACAGCGGCCACAGCGTGGCATTGCAGAAGCCCTCGTAGTAGTCGCTGACCTCCTCAGCCGACAGTCCCACTCCCACCAGGTGCAAGCCGGAGACATCGAACGAGCCGGGCCCGTCGCCTGCCGCGCCGGCCCAGCCGACCCACGCGCCGTCAGCCTCGCGCATGACGGGCTCCAGCGCGCTGACCAGCCCGCCAGGGCTTGGCCGCCATTCTGCGCCGCCGTCAGGACCCTCCGCCTGATCAACGGGCAGCCGGCACGCGACCACCACGAAGTCGTAGTCGCCCGCGAACGACGGGGAGTCCTGAGCCGTCGTCGCGGCGGTCTGGTCCCACGTTGACGCCTCGCACGCGCGTCGCCCACCCGCGTCTCCGCCATGCGCAGCCTCGGTCTCGGCGCCCACGTCCTCAGCAGACTTCAACGTCAGCAACCCCTACACCGAGGCAACAACGGCTCCGCTGAGGCTGCCGGGCGCTCGCGACTGCCGCTGGCACAGCTCACAACGCGACAATAGCGTCCCCTTCCGCGACCACCGGCCGCCCGCGGTCCTTTGAGCAGGTGCGTGGCTGCTGGATCCGGGCGTGCACGGACAAGGTTCGCTGCCCGGCAGATCAAAGCGCGCCTGCACGGCAAGCCCGGGCAGCCCGGCCTATCGGTACCGCGATTTCGGCACGCTGGCGACCATCTCCTGGTTCAGAGCCGTCGCCGTTATCGGGCCGCTGCGCCTATCCGGCGTCATCGCCTGGCTGATATGGCTGCGGGTCCATCTGGCCTTCCTGGTGGGATTCAAGAACCGGGTCGGCGGCGAGCCGAGTGGAGGCCGCCAAGCCGCCGGCAGGTCACTCGTCGGGCATGGCAGCGTGGCATTGCGGACAGGTAGTTGGCGGGTCGGCGTCCGCTAGTGCGCCGCATTCCGGGCAGACGCGCTTCAGCCAGCATGCGGGGTCACCTGGGGTGTCGTCTTCCACGGGTGCGCCGTTCGCGTCATCTTGCGGTGTCTGGTTCATCGCGCGCTAGCTCCTGTGCTGCCGTGCTGGCTCAGTCCGCAGTGTGCTAGCTAGCTGCTCGCCGAGTTGCTTCCAGGCGGCGTCAAATTTGGTCACCGCGTCGTTCTCGAGGCGCTGCATAACGTCCGCGTAGCCGATACCCAGTGCCTGCAACTCGTCGAGCACCTGCTGCGCGTCGTCGTAATGGTCGCGGATCGAGTCGGCGGGTATCTGGCCGTGATCGGCGACCGCGCGCAGGGTGGCTTCGGGCATCGTATTGACCACGCCAGGCGCGACTAGGTCGGTCACGTAGCGGGTGTCAGGATATGCGGGATCCTTGACCGACGTGGAGGCCCACAGCGGCCGCTGCGGGCGGGCTCCGGCAGCGCGGAGCGCGGCCCACCGCGGCGAGGCCAGCATCTGCTCGTAATGCTGGTAGGCCAGCCGGGCATTGGCGATCGCGGCCCGGCCGCGCAGCGAGGCGGCCTCGCTGGTGCCCATCTTGTCCAAGCGGGAGTCGATCTCGGTGTCGACCCTGGACACGAAGAAGGAGGCCACCGATTCGATCAAAGAGAGGTCGTGCCCGGCCTGGCGGGCGCGCTCCATGCCGTCGAGGAAGGCGGCGGTCACGTCGTCGTAGCGCTGCAACGAGAAGATCAGCGTGATGTTAATGCTGATTCCTTCGGCCAGGCACGCGGCGATCGCTGGCAGTCCCTGCCGGGCGGCCGGGATTTTGACGAACAGGTTGGGCCGATCAACCGCCCACCAAAGCGCGCGTGCCTGGGCGATCGTGGCCTCGGTCTTGTAGGCGAGCCGCGGGTCGACCTCGATGGACACCCTCCCGTCAACGCCGTCTGTGGCCTCGTAGGCCGGGCGCAGCACATCGCAGGCCCAGCGCACGTCGAAGGTGGTCAGCGCGAGCAGCGCCTCCCCGACGCTGCCGCCGCGAGTGGACAGGTCCCGCATCTGCTCGTCGTACGCGTTCCCGCTTGCGATTGCCTTCGCGAAAATACTGGGGTTTGTGGTCACCCCCACCACGTGGTCGCGGGCAGCCAGCTCGGCCAGGCTGCCGGCCACGAGCCGTTCCCGGCTGAGGTCGTCCAGCCAGATCGAGACACCGGCGTTGCTCAGCGCCGCTAGTGCGTCAGCCATTGCGATCTTCTCCCTCCCGCCTCGCGGCGGCCTTACGGTCAGCCGGGTACGCCGGCCAGGGCGAAGAATTCCGCCCGCGAGCGTGCGTCGGCCCGCAGCGTCCCCAGCAGCGCCGAAGTGAGAGTCCTGGCGCCCAGGGACCGCACTCCGCGCAGCGTCATGCACGTGTGCTCGGCCTCTAGCACGACGCCCGTACCGCGCGGGTGAATACGCTCGGCCAGGCAGTCGGCAATCTGCTTGGTGAGCCGCTCCTGGGTCTGCGGCCGGGCAGCGAAGTGCTCGACTATCCGGGCGAGCTTGGACAGGCCGATGATGCGTTCGCCGGCCAAGTAGCCCACGTGCGCGACGCCGGAGAAAGGCAGCAGGTGGTGTTCGCAAACCGTGCGGAACGGGATGGCCCGCGCTAGCACCAGCTCGTCGTAGCCCTCGTCGTTCGGAAACGTCGTCAGTCGGAGCGGCTGGGCGTCGAACAGCTCAGCGTAGGCCCGCGCCATCCGCGCCGGCGTCTCGCGCAGGTGCTCCCCGCTGAGGTCGATCCCCAAGGCGGCCAGGAAGTTCGCGGCTGCTCGCTGCGCCGCTGCCAGGTCGACCTGGGCGGAACTGGTGGCTACCCGCAAGTCAGGGCGGGCGACCACCGGGTCACGCGGCTCGATAGCTGGTTCCTGTGTCATGGCGTGAATCCTCTGCGTTCGCCAGCTAGCTTCCCGGTGCCAATGGCGACGCAGCAGCGCCCCGGCCCCGGATCAAGGGCTGGGATCAGCTCGTCCGCGCCAACCTCCGCCACGAGCCCTTCGATTAGCGCCAGGTTCATCCCGCAGACGATGTCGGGGTGCCGCCTGGCCAACTGGCGGAATACGCAGTTACGCAGCCGCAGGGTGCCGTCCTCATCGTGCCATGGCTCGAAGCCGTACTCGCGCAGCGTGGATTCAACGGCGGGCGACGGTCCGCTGCTGCTGCGGTCGGCTTGGTGGCGTTCCCCCAGCTCGGCGCCGAATTGCCGGGCGGCGTCATCTAGCGCCCCTCGGCTTCCGCCGCCTGGGTCGGATTCGACCGCCTGGGCGAGCAGGCGTGCCGCGAGCTCATACGCTCGGGGCGGTACTGTCATCGCGAACTCACGTCCGGAGCGCATGTAGAGCTTGGCCGGACGGCCAGCTCCTGGTCCTCCTCGGCCCTGGCGACGCTGGTAGGAGGCGGTCAGCAGCCCCAGCTCGACAAGCTTGTCCAAGTGGTAGGCGGCCAGCGGGCGGCCGATGCCGACTGCGGCTGCTGCCTCATCCCGACCCACCGGCTCGGCCTGCCCGGAAACGAACCTATAGAGGCGGCCGCGCACCGGGTCGTCTAGACCGCTTAGCGCCGCGAGCCCTGAGCCCTCTTGCTCCACGGCAGCGAGTCTAACACTAATCGGCATTAGTTAAATAGCTTCGGGCCCATCCGCGCCAGGAAACCTCTCGGCCAGACCGGCCGCTGGCGGATGTCGGAGGCCGTGGGAGCGGCGCAAAGCAGCGTATGGAAAGCTCTCGCACGTAGGCCCATTCTTTCCCCGCCGAGCGGACCTGGCGCCGCTGGCCTGGTGTTACCGTGACGGCCCCCCTAACGTGGGTTGGGTCCGGCGACAGTCTGGCGGGCGGCAACTGATGAATGCTGCGCGCTGCGCGCTTGAGGAGCCGGTGACCTTGTCTTCCACACACTCAGCATCAACCTCAGACGGAAGCCGCTAGCTTGCTGGCCGCGCAGACGCTCACCTTTCTGTTTACTGACATCGAGGGCTCGACTTCGATGCTGCAGCGCCTGCGAGACGCCTACGCTGACGTCCTTGCTGTTCACCATCGGCTAATCCGGGCCGCCCTCGCCGCGCACGCCGGCAAGGAGGTTGACACCCAGGGCGACGCATTCTTCGCCGTGTTCGCCTCGCCGAGCGCCTGCGTCGCCGCCGCGATCGAGATGCAACGGGCCTTCATCTCGCAAGTGTGGCCAGGCGGCGAGAAAGTCCTCGTCCGCATGGGTATTCATTCTGGCGAGGTCTCAGAGACAGCTGTCGGCTTCGTCGGCATCGACGTTCACCGCGCTGCTCGTGTTGCTGCAGTCGCGCACGGCGGTCAGATCGTGCTTTCGGCTACGACCGCCGCCCTGGTCCGCGACTCGATGCCAGCCGGCGCCGCCCTCAAGGACCTCGGCTCGCACCGGCTGAAGGACCTAGGCCGACCTGAGCAGATCCTCCAGCTCGAGGCCGACGGTCTTCCCGCGGTGTTCCCGCCGCTACGGAGCCTCGACAACCCGAAGCTACTGAATAATCTTCCGGCACAGGTGTCGAGCTTCATCGGCCGCGAGGCTGAACTCGCGGAGGTGGGCCGCTTGATCAGCACCTCTCGTCTGGTCACCCTTACCGGCTCGGGCGGTTCGGGCAAGACCCGCCTCGGGCTCCAGGTGGCGGCCGGGCTACTAGATGGCTCAAGCGACGGGGTGTGGTTTACGGATCTCGCACCGCTTCACGACGGCGGTCTCGTCGCGGTCACCGTTGCAAACGTGCTCGGCATACTTCCGGACCCGGGCCGCCCGCTCATCGATACGCTCGTCGAAGCAATCGGCCAACGCAGCCTTCTAGTAATGCTGGACAACTGCGAGCACCTCATCGGCGCGTGCGCCAAGGTCGCCGACACGCTACTGCGAAATTGCCCTAACGTTGCGCTGCTTGCGACGAGCCGTGAGCCCCTCGGCATCGACGGCGAGCGCATCTACCGGGTCCCCTCTCTTGCTACGCCAGCCGACGACGACGACGTGGACGCGATCCGCAACAGCGAGGCCGTGCGGCTCTTCGTTGACCGCGCCGCTCAGCACGGGGCGCCACTTGTGTGGACCAAGCAGAACGCTTCGGTTGTCGGCCGCATCTGCCGGTTGCTCGACGGCATTCCGCTGGCGATCGAGTTGGGCGCTGCCCGCCTGCGAGTCATGTCGGCGACCGAGCTGGACGCTCGGCTTGACCAGCGCTTCGCCATTCTGACCGGAGGCTCGCGCGCTGCCCTCCCGCGCCACCAGACGCTGCTTAACATGGTCGAGTGGTCGTGGGAGCTGCTGAACGCCGCCGAGCGTTTTGTGCTCGCCCGCCTTTCGGTATTCGCGGGCGGGTTCGACCTAGCCGCCGCTGAGGCTGTTACGGCTGGCGAGGATGTGCATACGGACGAGGCTATCGGGCTCCTCGGAGCCTTGGTCGACAAGAACCTCGTGCAGTACGACGACACAGTTGCGGGAACCGGCCGCTACCGGCTACTGGAAACTGTCCGGCAGTACGGGACGCGGCGGCTCGCGGCGCAGAAACCGAACGCCGCTGGCGAAGCTCGAATCGCCCATTTCAACCACTACCTGGCTGTCGCGGAAGCGGCGGCTCCGCAACTCGTGGCACATGACCAGGTCGAGTGGCTAGATCGCCTCGACCTGGAATTGGACAATCTGCGCGCAGCCATCGCCTACGGCCTGGAGCAGCCGGACCCGGCGGCTGGCATCCGGCTCGTTGCATCGTTGCGTACGTTCTGGAAGGCACGTGGCCACGCCACGGAAGCAGTCGAGGACCTCCGGACGCTGCTCGATGTACCGGCTGCGCAGCCGACGACATCCGGCCGCGCCCGCGGTCTGGCTACCGCCGCCTACCTTCTGGAGCAGACGGGCGGTTACCCGATCGCTGAGAAATACTGCGATGAGGCGCTGGCGATTGCCCGGTCGGCAGCGGACAACTACCTGGTCGCTGACTTGTTGTCGGTAAAATCGGGCGTCCTGCTGCGCCGCGGACAGCGGGAGACCGCGCTGCCGCTCATTGAGCAAGGCCTGGGGCTGGCCCGTCGGCTTGCTGAGCCCCATCTCACCGCCCGTCTGCTAGCCGCCCGCGCCTTCGCCCTGGACGTCGGGGGTGATCACGACAGTGCGATCCGTGATGCCTCCGAGTCCGTGGTGCTCTACCGCCAGGTTGGTGACCGGCGTGAGGTCGGGACCATGCTCGGTAACCTCGGGTATGCCGAACTGTCGATGGGCAACCTAGACATAGCCCGCACCCACCTGCTCGAGTCACTCGACATCGCACGAACGCTGAACGACCACTACGGGGTGGTCTACGAGACCTTCAACCTCGGCCTTGCCGAGTACCTCAGTGACTCGCCCAGCACGGCCGGTGGCCTGTTCGCCGAATCGCTCAACCTGGCGAGGCGCGTGCGGATGAAGGCCAGCGCCGCTTATGCGCTGATCGGTCTGGCAATGGCCGGCAGCGGCGCGGCCGGGATGCACCGGTCCGCGCGGCTCCATGGTGCCGCTGATGAGGTCCTCGCTGCGATGGGCGAAACCGTTGAGCCCCTGGAAGGCGGTTTGCGCGATCTCGACCGCCAGCGCCTCCGGTGCAGCATGGGTGCGGAGGGCTTCGACGGCTGAGTATGCTGCGGGCCGAGCTTTGACCTGGGAAGAGATTCTCGTCCTGGCGCTCGGCGACGGAGCTTGATCGCTGACGCGCCGCCGCGGGTGCGGACAGGCCCTGCCGATACCATGGCTCACCTGCGTCGCATCATGCGCCGGGCCCCGGGCAGGTGCTCGCCCCGCTGATTCTCGGAGACCCATAGTGCCCGCTGAGTATGACGAGATCCGGGCGGAGAATGTGTCCCGTTACGGCTGGGACACGGCCGTGCTCGAATTGCTTGGCCAGCTTTATAGCGAGCGCACGCACTTCATCTTCGAGCTGATTCAGAACGCCGAGGACGCCGGCGCGAGTGACCTGACGTTCACCCTTTTCGCCGATCGGCTGGAGGTCAGCCACGACGGCCGCGACTTCACGGTCGCCGATGTCCGCGGTATCTGCGGTGTCGGCCAGGGCACCAAGGCTGACGATCTGACCCAGATCGGCAAGTTCGGCATCGGCTTCAAGGCGGTTTACGCCTACACCGACAGCCCGCGAGTGCACAGCGGCGCCGAGAATTTCCGGATCGAGAAATACGTCCGGCCCTATTCGGTGGATCCGTTCGGCGAAGCCGCAGGGACTGTGTTCGTGTTCCCCTTCGACCGCCCCGAAGTCCCCGCGGCTGTCGCCGTGCAGGAGATTTCCGCGGCTCTTGCCAATATCGGTGCCAGGACACTGCTGTTCCTGCGCAACATCGAGCGCGTCCGCAGTCGCGGACTGGTGACGGCAGACATCGTGCTGGCACGGACATCCGCTGCGCGGAGCCATTCCGGCCGGCGCGTCTGGCTATCCAGCGGACAACCGCTCGGCCGTGGCGACGAGGAATGGTACGTATGGGAGCGGCAGCTTGAGGCACTTGGCCAGCCAGATCAGCGGGTGGAAGTCGCCTTCATGGTGCGCGCCGAGATCGACTCCCGACGGTTGATCAGGCTGGAGACGTCACCGCTAGTCGTCTTCTTCCCGACGCAGAAGGAGACGTTCCTCGGATTTGCCCTCCAGGGCCCGTTCCGGACGACGCCCGCGCGGGACAACGTTCCCGAGCATGACGAGTGGAACCAGGCCCTGGTGCGCGAGACGGCCAGCCTGCTCGTAGAGGTGCTGACAGGACTGCGTGACGAAGGGCTTCTCACAGTCGAGGTACTGCAGGCGCTGCCGCTGGACGCCGCCCGTTTCGGGCCGGAGACGATGTTCCGGGCCCTGTTCGAATCTGTCCGCCTCGCGCTCGGTCAGGACCAGATGATCCCCGCTGCTGATGGCGGCTATCGTTCCGCGCAGCAGCTGAAGCTGGCTACCGGGGCGGGCCTCCAGGAGTTGCTGACGCCGGACCTGCTAGGGGATCTGTACGGCGAAGGCACGACCGCCTTCGTTTCTGATTCGATCTCGGAGATCGGGACACCAGCCCTTTGGCGGTACCTGCGCGAGGAAGCGGGCCTGGACGAGGTGACGCCCGACGTCGTCGTCGCCCGCCTCACCACCGAGTTTCTCTCGGCCCGGTCTGATCAGTGGATCGCCAGCTTCTACCGCTTCCTCTACCAGCATCCGGCTTTGTGGCAGGAGCCGAGGCAGCCAGGAGATGAAGGCGGGTCAGCTCGGTCGAAGCCGATCATCCGGCTTGAAGACGGCGCACAGGTGGCGCCGTTCGATGCGCGAGGCAGGCCAGCCGCTTATCTGGCGGGCCCCGCCGAGACGGAGTTCGCAACGGTCCGGCGGGCCATCGCAACCCATCCTGTCGCCCGGCAGTTCCTGACCGCGCTCGGACTCGATGAGCCAGACGTCGTCGCCGAGGTACTGGATTATGTGCTGCCCCGGTACCAGGATGCAGACGTCGCGAAGCTGGATGCAGCCCAACACGACGCTGATCTCGAGCTAGTCGCGCGCGCACTCGACGAGGCTTCGCAGGCCAGCCGGGAGCGGCTCATTGAGACGCTGCGGGAGACCACTTTCCTCGTGGGGGAGAACGCGGCCACCGGCGAGCGACGGATGATGCGGCCTGGCGATCTTTATCAAAGGACGAAGGCCCTGGAGTGTTATCTCGACGGCAATCCCGACGCATGGCTCGCGGCCGACCTGTACGGTCCCTGGCGGACTCAGCTGCGCGGAATGGGCGTCCGGGAAGCGGTGCGGCTGGACGCGCGCGCGGCGGACGAATTCGGCTACGTGACCATTGCCGATGACTTCGCCCGGCACGAGCGCGGAGTGGCGGGGTTCGATCCGTCGGCGACGGTCGAAGGGCTTGAGTACGCGCTCGGGAACCCCAATCATGCACGGTCAGAATTCGTCTGGAATGCGCTGCTCGTCCCCAACCGGCACCTGCTCGCGGGCGTCGTCGAGAAGTCTCACCGCCTGGCGTTCGCGGACGCCCGGCGCGAGCGCATGCTGTCACCCGTCGGCGAAATAGCCAAGGACGCGGCGTGGCTTCCGGCCGCGGACGGGACGTTCCGGCGCCCGGCTGATCTCGACATGGCCGATCTGCCGGAGTCCTACGAGCGGGACGACGTGCTGGCCGAGGCGCTTGCTATGACCCGGCCGGTGCTCGAGGAAGCCAGCCGCCAGCTCGGGCTCCCGGCCGATTTCCTGCGCAGCCTGAGCCGGCATCCCGACCTGGTTGCGTCGATCGAGCAGGAGCTCAAAGCCCGCGGCGATCGCCCGTAACCCTGGCCCTTGGACCTCAGTTCCGGTGGCCTATTGCTCGCGATTGACGCACCTAGGCGTTGCCCGTGCTGGAAACATACCTGGATGGACACTGAAGGCAGCCTCCTTTCTGGCCGCGTGGCTCTTGTTACCGGGGCCTCGTCTGGTCTTGGCGAGCAGTTCGCGCGGGTGCTGCGCGAAGCAGGCGCCGACGTTGTGGTGACTGCCAGGCGCGCCGACCGTCTTGAGGGGCTGGCCGGTCAGCTCGGCGCGGTGGCCGTGGCCGGTGATATCTCATCGGCTGCGCATCGGCAGGCGGTAGCTGAGGCTGTCAGCGGCCGCTTCGGCCGGCTCGACATCCTGGTCAACAATGCCGGTATCTGCGATGACGGCCCGCTGGAAGATCAAGCGCTGACCGAGCTGGAAACTGTTGTTCAGGTCAATCTGGTTGCGGTCCTGGACCTGTGCCGTCTGGTGGCACCGTTGCTGTTCGCAAGCGAGCATGGGTCGGTGATCAACATCGCGTCGATCTACGGCCTGGTTGCCTCGCGCGAGCCGATGGCTGCCTATAACGCGACCAAGGCCGCGCTGGTCGGTCTGACCCGTCATCTCGCCGCCCAATGGGGCCGCCGCCACGTGCGCGTGAACGCGCTGGCGCCTGGATATTTCCCTACTGAGCTAACGGGCATGCTGGCCGATCCCGGCTTCGTGGCGCATATAGAGAGCCAGACGCTGCTCGGACGTGTGCCCATCATCGAGGAGCTCGACGGGCCTTTGCTGTTTCTGGCATCGGATGCGTCCAGCTATGTCACCGGCCAGACGCTCGTGGTCGATGGGGGCTGGACCTGCGCTGTGATGGCCATTACTTGATGCCGTTCCGGATCGCTGGCGGTCTCCAGCGTCGTGACTTCTTGAACTGCTACGGCGCAGGGGCCACAATCCTGGCGAGAGACCTGAGAGGTTCGAAACATGGAATTGCTTGAGCGGGCATCGTTCCTGCGCACGCTGGCCGAATACGCGGGCGAAGCGCGGAACGGCGACGGGCGGCTTGTCCTGGTGTCGGGCGAATCCGGTATGGGCAAGACAGCGCTCCTGGAAGCCTTTCAGCAGGATCTGAAAGGAACTCGCTGGCTCTGGGGTGCGTGTGACGGCCTGCTGACCCCGCGCCCGCTCGGCCCGCTCTTCGACATCGGCATGCATCTCGATGGCGAGCTGGGTGCTGCTTGCCGCAGTATGGCTCCACGCGACCAGCTCTTCGCGTCTTTCCTGGCCGAGATCGATTCGCCAGCCACCTTTACCGTGGCGGTGATCGAAGACGTCCACTGGGCCGACGAGGCGACGATAGATCTGCTGAGCTTTACCGGACGCCGACTCGGTCGGATGGCTGCCCTAGTGCTCGTCACCTATCGTGACGATGAACTCCGGGATGACCATCCGCTCAAGATAGTGCTGGGTGATCTCGCGACACAGCGCGCCACTCGCTGGATGCGGATGCCGCCGTTATCACTGGAAGCTGTCCGCACCCTTGTTGGCCAGCGGAACGTCGATGCCGCGGAATTGCACGCCGTTACGGGCGGCAATCCTTTCTATGTGAGCGAGGTGCTGGAGGCCGGCTGGCCGTCTGTCCCTCCCACGGTGCGCGACGCCGTTGGCGCCAGGTTGGCTCGTGCCGCACCTAGTACTCGGAGGGTCGTCGAGTCCGCCTCGATCATCGGAACCCGGATAGACGCGGGGCTGCTCGTGCCGATTCTGGCGGACTGCGGCTCCTCGATGGAGGCATGCCTGGCTACTGGCATCCTCGTGCCTGATGGTGTCGGCCTTAGATTTCGGCACGAGCTGGTCCGCATGGCTGTAGCAGCCGGGGTGGCTCCGCACCGCAAAGCAGAGCTGCACGCACGTCTGCTGGCCGCTCTTGACGCGCGCGGCGATGCCGATCCAGCCATCCTGGCCCACCATGCTGAGGGCGCCGGCGATCAGCGGGCCGTCCTCAGGCATGCTCCGGAGGCGGCTAGGCGCTCATCGGCACTAGGGGCGCATCGCGAGTCGGCCGCACAGTTCGAGCGTGCTCTGCGGTGCGCTGATGGAGGCGATCGGCAGACCCGCGCGTGCCTATACGAGGGCGTAGCAGACGAATATGCGCTCCTTGACCGCTGGTCGGAGACGGAAACAGCACTGCGGATCGCGCTGGCATTCAGGCGTGAGCTAGGCGATGCCGTTGGCGCCGGGAAGGACCTGTGCGTCCTGTCCACTGCACTGTGGCGGCTGTGTCGCGGGCCTGAGTCCGAGCTAGCCGCGAAGGAGGCTGCCGGTCTCCTTGAATCGGCGCCGCCCGGCCCGGGACTGGCCTGGGCCTACGCGAAACTCGGTGTCGCGATCCTGGTCTCGGGGCGACGGGGCGAGGGCCTTGAGCTGCTCGAAAGGGCGAGAGATCTCGGCGAGCAGCTGGACCAGGTCGACGTCGTAAGCTTCGCTCTCAACGCGATCGGCCTGACTCTGGTTGAAAGTGGCCAAGATGGGATCCCGACGATTGAACGGGCGCTGCAGATCGCGCTGGATGCCGATGTCCAAGAGGCAGCGGGCAGGGCCTACACCAGCCTCCAGGAGGCCGGCATCTGCATGCACCGCTTCGGCGACGCGGAACGGTATTACTCGGCGGGGATGGCCTATTGCGACGAACGCGAACTCGGCGTGTTCAGCACCTGCCTGACCGGCGGCCGGGCCAGCGCCCTGCTGAAAGTCGGCCGATGGGACGACGCCATGGCTACCTCGACCCAGATGCTAAGCCGATCGGGAATCTCGCCGGTGAACCGGCTCAATCCGCTCATCGCAGTGGCCGCCGTCCAGGGCCGGCGCCAGGAGGGGAACGCATGGGATCTGCTGGATGAGGCAATCGCCCTCGCGGAGGGAACGGCCCAGCCATCCTGGATGGTACCCATTCGGGCGGTCCGTGCCGAGCTGAGATACCTGACCGGGGAGCCGGACCTGGCCGCCCAGGAAGTCGGGGCGGCGAGCGAGCACCTGGGCCATGTCGATCCGTGGGACGCCTGGTCGGTCGTGATCTGGCTAGCCAGGATGCAGCAGCCAGTAGATGTCCAGGCGCCGGCGCCCGAGCCATATGCGCTGGAACTGGCCGGGAACTGGATAGGCCGCTTCAGCGCGTTGGGATCAGCTCGGGCGTCCCTATGACGCGGCCCTTGCCCGGATGGGATCGGCAGACGAAAGCGGGCTGAGGGATGCTCTCGACATGTTCGATGCGCTCGCCGCCAGGACGGCCGCTGCGTTCGTCAGGAAGCGAATGAAAGCCGTCGGCCTGAAAGCGATTCCACGCGGGCCGCGCGTTGCCACTCGGGACGCACCAGCGGGCCTGACCGCGCGGGAGCAGGAGGTGCTGGCTCTGCTCTCAGCGGGTTTGCCTGACCGCGAGATATCGCGGCGGCTGTTTATCTCCGAGCGGACTGTCCACCACCATGTCTCTGCTGTGCTGTCCAAGATCGGAGTGCCATCCAGGGCGGCGGCGGCCCGCGAGGCCGTGCGGATGGGCATCGGCGACCTGGCCCGCTGATCGTCCCGGTGGACTTCGCCTTCTGGCCGCTACCGGGTATCCCTCCGAAATCGGTTATCTCTTGGCTCGTACCGGGAATCATGTCCGCGGCCTGGGCGTGGCCGGCGGAAGACCTCCGGGCGAGAAGGGAGGCCCGGTGCACTGCGTATTAACGACAATTTCCAGTGTGATTTAGTCGATATACGACTTTAGTGATGACCACACTTGAGTGCGGCATCTGCCACCGGTGACACTGGCACCGGCCGGTCTGGATCCCGAGCCGACTTCCGCACCGCGGCGCGCCCGACGAATGTGCGTGCGCCTGCCCTGAGCAACTGACAGAGGTAACGATGAGCTCGAGCAGTGATTATGACGTGATCGTTCTCGGCGGCGGCGCACCCGGCGAGCATTGCGCCGCGGCGGTAGCTGCACGCGGCCTGCGCGTGGCCGTCGTTGAGCGAGAGCTCATCGGCGGCGAGTGTTCTTACTGGGCCTGCATTCCGTCGAAGTCGCTGCTGCGCCCGGGTGAGGCTGTGCAGGGTGCGCGGGAGGCCGGCGCGAGCGCGCAGGTCGACGTTCGCGCCGCGCTGGCGTGGCGGGACTTCATGGTGTCGGACTATTCCGACGCGGGCCAGGAGCATTGGCTCGCGGACCGCGGAATCGATGTGCTGCGCGGCACCGGACGGCTGGCGGGCCCGGGCGTGGTGGAAGTCGAGGGCATCCGGCACACCGCGCAGCACATCGTCGTGGCGACCGGGTCGGATCCGGTCGTGCCTCCGGTCCAGGGCCTGCGTGAGCTCGAGGGTGTCTGGGGGACCCGCGAGGCGACGAGCATGAAGGCTATCCCGCGCCGCCTGCTCGTCCTCGGCGGCGGGTCCGCGGGCGTCGAGATCGCGCAGGTCGTACGGAGTCTCGGCGGCGAGGCGGTGGTCATCGAGGGCGCCGACCGCCTGCTTCCCCGCGAGTCCGCGCCGCTGGGCGAGGCGCTGGGTGAGGCCCTGCGTCGCGACGGAATCGAGCTGATGCTCGGGATGCACGCTGCCGCCGCGCGGCGGGAAGGCGGACAGTATGTCCTGCAATTCGATGGCGGCACGGAGCTACGGGGCGACCAGCTGCTAGTGGCAACCGGCAGGCGTCCGCGTGTCGAGGGAATCGGCCTCGAGACTGTCGGCGTCGAGGCCAACCCGCGCGGGATCTCAGTTGACGAGCACCTGCGCGCGGGCGAGCGCCTCTGGGCCATCGGCGATGTCAACGGCATCTGGCCGCTTACCCACGTCGGCGAATACGAGGGTGACGTCGTCGCGGCGAACATCGCCGGAGATCCGCGGCCGGCGAATTACGAAGCCGTTCCGCGAGTCACCTACACCGATCCGCAAGCCGCGGCGGTTGGCGCGATCGAAGCGGACTACAGCGCGACCGCACGGCTGTCAGAAGTGCCGAAGACCGCCACATACACGCACGCCTACGCGCAGTCCAACGGATTCCTGACGCTGCTCAGCGACGGCGAGCGACTGACCGGCGCCTACGCGCTCGGCCCCGAAGCCGGTGAGTGGATGCAGCAGGCGACGCTTGCCATCCGTGCACACGTCCCGCTCGAAGTGCTGAGCGACACGATCCAGCCTTTCCCGAGCTTCTCGGGGATTTACGACGCGGCAGTCAAGTCGCTCCGAATGCAGATCGCCGACATGCCTCTGCCAGTCGCACCGATGAGCGCGCAGATGGCGAACCTGCCGGGATCATGACCAGCGCAGCCACCGCCGTTTCCTTCCAGCGCGAGCCAGAACTGTCCCGGCAGCAGTTCGTGTCCGCATGAAACGCAGGACACAGAACGGAGGTCGAAGTGGCGCAAGAGGCAGTCAGCTACGAGCGCGATATACGTCCGCTATTCCGCGAGAAGGACATCAGGTCTATGTCAATGGCCTTTGATCTCGCGTCCTACGACGACGTGCGTGCGAACGCCGACAGGATTCTCGGGAAGCTCTCGGATGGGGTGATGCCTTGCGACGGCCCTTGGCCGCAGGCACGGGTCGACCTCTTTCGCAGCTGGGTAGACGCTGGCTGTCCGGCCTGACCGACGACGCCACGCAGTGGCCGGGACCGTCGCCGCATAAACGGGCAAAGGGCGGCTGATAGCACTAGAGTTGGGTCATTCGCTTCCTTGGACTGTTCGTGTTTATGCAGGGTAGGGTTTGACCTATGACCGTGTCCCAGACTCCGACCACGGCCGAGGAACTGCGCGGTGCCGGGCTACGGGTGACGGCGGCCCGTGTCGCGCTGCTCAAGACCGTCAGGGACGGCGATCACCTCGGCGTCGAGGCGATCGTTTCGGGGGTGCGCGATCTCATCGGCCATATCTCCTTTCAAGCGGTTTATGACGCCCTGCACGCGCTTACCGCGGCCGGACTCATACGCCGCATCGAACCGGCCGGCAGCCCGGCGCGGTACGAGGGACGTGTCGGGGATAACCACCACCACGTCGTGTGCCGGTCGTGCGCTGTCGTCGCTGACGTCGACTGCGCGGTCGGCGAGGCGCCCTGCCTGACCGCGTCCGACGACCACGGCTTCTCGATCGGCGAGGCCGAGGTTGTCTACTGGGGCATGTGCCCCGCTTGTTCCACTGCACTCAATTCCTGAGCACCGTGATCAGCCTTTCCGGAGGGAATCTCAATGTCCGAGAACCATGATCCAGTAGTCATTGAAGGCGACACCCCGGAGAGCGGTGGATGTCCGGTCGCACTCGGAGGTCGCACTCACCCCACCATGGGTGACGCCAACCGTGACTGGTGGCCGAACAAGCTCAACCTGAAGATCCTGGCCAAGAACCCCGCCGTGGCCAACCCCCTCGGCGAGGAGTTCAATTACGCCGAGGCGTTCAAGTCCCTCGACCTGCCAGCCGTGAAGCGGGACATCGCGGACGTACTGACGACGTCTCAGGACTGGTGGCCGGCCGACTTCGGCCACTACGGCCCGCTCATGATCCGGATGGCGTGGCACGGCGCGGGTACTTACCGCATCAGCGACGGCCGCGGTGGCGCGGGCGCTGGTCAGCAACGTTTCGCGCCGCTCAACAGCTGGCCAGACAATGTCAGCCTCGACAAGGCCCGCCGCCTGCTGTGGCCGGTCAAGAAGAAGTACGGCCGGAATATCTCGTGGGCGGACCTCATGATCCTGACCGGCAACGTGGCCCTGGAGTCGATGGGATTCAGGACGTTCGGCTTCGGCGGCGGCCGTGCGGATGTCTGGGAGCCCGACGAGGACGTCTACTGGGGTCCAGAGACCGACTGGCTCGGCGATGAGCGCTACACCGGCGACCGGCAACTCGAGAACCCGTTCGCCGCGGTCCAGATGGGTCTGATCTACGTCAACCCGGAAGGCCCGAACGGCAACCCGGACCCGCTCGCCGCGGCCCGCGATATCCGCGAGACGTTCCGCCGGATGGCGATGAACGACGAGGAGACGGTCGCCCTGATCGCGGGTGGTCACACGTTCGGCAAGACCCACGGTGCCGGCCCGGCGGAAAACGTCGGCGCCGACCCCGAGGCTGCTCCGCTCGAGCAGCAGGGCCTCGGCTGGAAGAGCACCTACCGCACCGGCAAGGGCGGCGACGCGATAACCAGCGGTCTCGAGGTGACATGGACTCCTACCCCGGTGACGTGGGACAACAGCTTCCTCGAGACCCTCTACGCCTACGAGTGGGAGCTAACCAAGAGCCCCGCGGGCGCATACCAGTGGAAGCCGAAGGACGGTGCCGGCGCCGGGACCGTACCCGATGCCCATGACCCGTCGAAGCGCCACGCTCCGACGATGCTGACCACCGACCTCTCACTCCGTGATGACCCGGTCTACGAGCAGATCACGCGACGCTTCCTGCAGAATCCCGGCGAGTTGGCTGACGCTTTCGCCCGGGCATGGTTCAAACTGACCCACCGCGACATGGGGCCGATCGCGCGCTACCTCGGCCCAGAGGTGCCGACCGAGGCCCTGCTGTGGCAGGACCCCCTTCCGGTCGTGACGCACGAGCTCATCGACGCTGCGGATGTGGCCTCCCTCAAGGGACAGGTCCTCGCCTCCGGCCTGCCGGCGTCCCAGCTCGTGGCCGCGGCGTGGGCGTCGGCCTCGTCGTTCCGCGGCAGCGACAAGCGCGGCGGTGCCAACGGTGCGCGCGTCCGCCTCGAGCCGCAGAGCGGATGGGAGGTCAACGGCCCCGATCAACTGGCGACAGTGCTGCGCGCACTGGAGGGAATCCAGGAGGCCTTCAACGGCGCGCAGACCGGTGGCAAGCAGGTCTCGCTCGCCGACTTGATCGTGCTCGCTGGCGGCGCGGCCGTCGAGCAGGCCGCCAAGAACGCTGGCTTCGACGTCGAAGTTCCTTTCACGCCGGGGCGAGTCGACGCCTCGCAGGACCGGACCGACGTGGAGTCGTTCGCCCCGCTTGAGCCGACCGCGGACGGATTCCGCAACTATGTCGGGAAAGGCAGTCGGCTACCAGCTGAGTACCTGCTGATCGACCGGGCGAACCTGCTGACCCTGAGCGCCCCCGAGATGACGGTGCTGGTCGGCGGCCTCCGCGTGCTGGGCGCGAACTACCAGCAATCGCCACTCGGCGTTTTCACCACCGCCCCTGGATCCTTGACCAACGACTTCTTCGTCAACCTGCTCGATATGGGCACTACGTGGCAGCCGACATCCGAGGGCGCAAACACGTTCGAGGGTCGCGACGCGACCACGGGCGAGGTCAAGTGGACCGGCAGCCGTGTCGACCTCGTCTTCGGGTCGAACTCCGAATTGCGGGCGCTCGCGGAGGTCTACGCGAGCGACGACGCGACGGAGAAGTTCGTCACCGACTTCGTCGCGGCGTGGGACAAGGTAATGAACCTCGACAGGTTCGACCTCGCTTGATCGCAACGTCCAGGCCGGCCGGCGCCGGCCTGGACGCCCTCATGCCAGGCGGGGAGCGCCGCTGATGACGGACTGGATCTTCCAGGGGAACCGCAAGCGCTACGACCTGGATGCAGCCATCGCTGCGTCGCGGCAGCACTGGTGGAGCACGCCGCATTACCGGGATCGGACAACCGTCGGCGATCGCGTCTGGCTCCAGATCGTGGGACCCGATCGCCCGGGTATCTACTACGTAGCCACGATCACGACCGCTACATATGAGGACCCGCGATGGCATGATGCACGCTCGACATACGGTCGGTGGCGCACCGATATCCGGTTTGACTACCGCATTGATCCGCCGCTGTTGAGAACGGAGTTGGCCGGTACAGCTGATCTCGGAGCGTTCCGGCCATTCCGTGGCTTCCAGGGTTCGACGGTGCCGCTGCCCCCGGATGTTGCGCTGGCATTGGGGGAACGCGCCGCTCCGCGGCTGGAGCCGGTTGAGTCAGTGCGATGATCTTGAGAGCCGATGCGGCCGGCTGCCGAACACAATCTGCACTTGCGTCCCGGCAGCTTCAGAGTGCACACTCTGGCCCATGGAAGCGGAGGACATTGAGGCGTACGAATACGACGTCTACGTGGGGCAGAAGGTCCAGCGGGCCAGGAGCCTCGCCGGCTTGACCGAGGAGGCAGTCGCCGAGCGAATGAGGTATCTCGGCTACGCCAGCTGGGCCACGCAGACTGTCTGCGATGCGGAGACTGGCGAGTACCGCATGGCGACGGCGGAGGTGCTCGGGCTGTCCCTGGCGCTGGAAGTTTCGGTCACCGACCTGGTACAGCCCACAGATGGCGAGCAGTGGATAGTGCTGCTGCCTATCGGTAAGAAGGTCCCGCTGCGCGGGTTCGTGCCGATCGGCTGGGAGCTCAATGCACCGGTGACCTGGCCGCCGTACGAGAAGACCAGGCACGGGTAAGCGCCGCTAGGCGCGCAGAACGCGGCCGCTGAGATAATCGACCGATGCGAGTGCTTCCCTCGGGTACCGTGACGCTGCTGTTCAGCGACATCGAGGGCTCGACGACCCTGCTGCATCGCCTAGGGGACCGCTATGCTGAGGCCCTTTCGGCCCAGCGCGCCTTGCTGCGCAACGCGTTCGGCGATTGTCGCGGCAAGGAGATGGGAACCGAGGGCGACAGCTTCTTCGTCGTGTTCGAGTCCGCGGGCGATGCCGTCCGTTGCTGCGTGGCAGCGCAACGCGCTCTAGCCAGCTACAAGTGGCCTGATGACGCCGTGGTGCGGGTGCGGATGGGGCTGCATTCAGGCGAGCCAGCCCTGCACGAGGACGGTTACGTAGGGATGGACGTACACCGGGCTGCGAGGATTGCCGCCTCCGCGCACGGAGGCCAGGTGGTGCTGTCCGACGTTACCCGGCTGCTGGTGGAAGCACAGCTGCCAGCCGGCGTGTACCTGCGTGACCTTGGCTTTCATCGACTCAAGGACATTGAGGCACCCGAGCGCATCTACCAGGTTGTTGCTGCCGGCCTCCAGGAGCGGTTCCCGCCGCTGAAGAGCCTCGGCGCGCAGACCAGCCTGCCGATGCCGCTGGCTCCCCTTGTCGGCCGGTCGGATGAGCTCGGACAGGTACGTGCGCTCCTCGGGCGGCCCGACATCCGGTTGGTAACGCTCACCGGTACCGGCGGCGTCGGCAAGACGCGCCTGGCGCTCGCGGCGGCATCATCACTGAACGACGTCTTTCCGGATGGCGCGTTCTTTGTCGGCTTGGCCGAGGTGCGTGACGCCGAGGCCATGTGGAAGACCATCGCGGCCCGCCTGAGTGTGAACGGTGATCGGATCGCCGAAGCAGTGGCTGACCGTCTGAACACCCGGCAGTCGTTGCTCGTGCTGGACAACCTGGAGCAACTGCCAGACGCGGGCACCGTGGTGGCCGCCCTGCTCACGGCTGCGGGGAGAACGAAGGTCCTGGCTACGTCGCGCCGGCCGCTGCACATGCAAGGAGAGCATGAGCTGTCGCTACCGCCGCTGGCATTGCCGCGCGATGCAGGCGTGGCGGAAGTAGCGGCCAGCGCTGCGGCACGGCTGTTTGTTCAGCAAGCCGACATGGTTCGACCCGGTTTTGCGGTAACTGCGGACAATGCGGCAGACATCGCTGCCGTATGCAGGAGCCTGGATGGCCTTCCGTTGGCCATCGAGCTGGCCGCGTCCCGAATAAAAGTGCTTGCGCCCAAGGCTATCGCGGCCCGGCTTGATCAAAGTCTCGGACTCTCGGCGGGCGACGTCGGGCGTCCTTCCCGGCAGCAGACACTCCGAAAGACCATCGCGTGGAGCTACGACTTGCTGACACCCGACCTTGCCGATGTCTTCCGGCGCATGGCCGTGTTCGCGGGAGGGTCCGATCTCGAGGCGTTGCAGGCGGTCGCGGTTACAGCTGGCGGCCGGCAGCAGGATGGGGACTCGCTTGACCAAGTGGCCGGGTTGCTGGACGTCAGCCTGATCACCGTCACCGAGGGCCTCGACCGCGAGCCGCGAGCAGGCATGCTCGGCACGGTCCAGCAGTACGCGCTGGAGGAACTTGAGCGCACCGGTGACCTCGAAGACGTCCGCCGGCGCCATGCCCAGTACTACGCGACATTCTCGGAGCGCACGTGTGCTGCGCTGCGTGGCCCCGCCCATCTGGCGTCGCTGGACCGGCTCGAGGCCGAGCTTGACAACTTGCGCGCCGCGCTTAGCTGGTCGCTCGGGCCGTCGGCCGGAGAACCATCGGCGGGCGAAGCAGCAGTCAGCCAGCACCAAGTCGCCTTCGGCCTGCGGCTGGCGGAGGCGCTGGCTCCGTTCTGGTACCAGCATGGCCACGCAACCGAGGGGCGGCGATGGCTCGAGGACGCAGTCCGGCTAGCCTCCGATCGAGCAGGGGCGCCGATGGCACGCTTGTCGCACTGGCTCGGCGTGCTGCTGCAACAGCAGGGGGAGAACGCCGCGGCCCTGCCGCGATTCGAGAGCAGCCTGGCCTGCTGGCGCGATCTTGGTGATCTGGACCAGGTGGCACGGGAACTCAACAGCCTTGGCATCACACATCGCCATCTTGGGCACCTGGATAGTGCGAGATCCCTCCTCGAGGAGAGCCTGGCCATTGCCCGCGAGATCGCAGCCGAGGCGAGGATCGCTGATGCGCTCACGAATCTCGCTCAAGTAGAGAGCGCCGCTGGCAACCAAGATCGCGCTACGGAGCTGCTCGAGGAGGCGCTGGAGCTCGACCAGGCGCGCGGTGACACGCTTGGCGCCGCCATGGACCGGCAGTCGCTCGCGCTGGCGAGCCTCCGCGCGGGCCGTGTGCAGGAGGCGCGACTCATGCTGTCGTCCATACTCCTGGACGTGGTCAGCTCTGGCGACATCGAGTTTCTCGTCACAACGCTGGAGCTGTTCGCTGCGGTGTCGGGGAGCCTTGGCGACAGTCTGCGGGCCGCCCGGCTCGCTGGCGCAGCCGAGGGCATCAGGGAAGCAGCGGCCATGCCCATACCAGAACCTGATGCCGCGCTGCTTGAGTCGTTCCTGGACTCAGTGCGGGCCAGGATTGCGCCCGAGCAGTGGGCGGCCGAACTGGCCGCGGGGCGCGCGCTAACTAAGGAGCAGGCAGTAGCGCTCGTAACCTAGTCGCGACACAGTGCCCGCCAGCCTGGCGCGCGGCCCCGGCAGGGACCACGATGGGCCCATGCGACACGAACGCAGCGTTACCTCGCTCTCCTGGATCCCCTCCGAGGCGGTTACCGGAGCATCCAGGGTGCCCTTCGACGCCGGAATCGCGCACTACGACGATCCGCCACCTGGCGAACTCGGCGATATCGAGCAACTCCGGGCCGCCGACAGGTTCCGCTTCGCCAATGTCCTTCGCGCCTGGATCGACGTTGACGGTTCGGGCCGGATCACCCGATCTGGTTACAGCGGAGGCGGCCTGATGGGATCTACGACCATCAGGCTGGGCGGGCTGCAGCACCGTTTCCAGGCGATCCAGCTCCCCGACATCCAGCATGATCCGCAACCCGGAGATGGGTGGGTGCGGTTCGTCCAGACCGTCGGCGGCCGGACCGGGGTCCCGGCCCCGCGCCGGGTGCGGCGGCAGCCGTATGTCCAGTGGTTGCCGCCGCTGGTGTGGACGACATTGTCGCTCACATTGCACACTGACGGCCGGGCCGAGTTCGGCATGATCGGGGCGAGCCGGTTCCCGCGGCACTGGATGTACGACATAAGTGGCAACGTGTCGCACAAATCCGGTCTGACCGACTTCAATGACTGGTACCGCAAGTCATTCGGGCGGCACAGTCCGTGGGGTGACGAAAATTCCTCAGCGCTTGTCGTGGCGGTCGAGACCGCGTTGGAGCGCGCCCTATCCGTTCAGCTGATGCGCGGCGGCGCCAAACCCAGAATCGACCGGCTGCCAGCCGGGGCGACTGTCGTCCAGCAGGGTCAGCCAGGCACAGAGGTGTATCTGGTCCTCGACGGAGTCATCCGGGTCGAGCGGGACGGAGAACGACTGGCCGAGTACGGGCCGGGCGCCCTGCTGGGCGAGCGAGCGCCGCTCGAAGAAGGAGTCCGCACGTCCACGCTTGTCGCGGTCACGCCTTGCCGCCTGGCGGCCGTTGACGCAAGCATGCTGGACCGCTCTGCTCTGACCGAGCTATCCGGCGGGCACCGGCGAGAAGACCTCGACCAGGGCTGAGCCAGGACGCCCGGCGGCGTTGGTTCTTGTGCGCGGGAATCGAGGTTACAGGCACGCACCGCAACGCGGCGACGCCTCCATGTACGGTGAGACGAGAGCGCTTAGCCGCCGGATTTCTCCCGGGATCACTGTCAGGCAGTTACCGGAGCCGACCTGCCGGTGAGCCCGGCAATCTGCAGATCCCGAGGATGGAGCCGAGATGGCGCGAGTTCTTTACACGACGGACGCAACAGTCACAGGCGGCCGGGCAAGCGGCCACGGGCGCACGAATGACGGAGCCCTGGATGTGCAGCTCCGCTCGCCGAAGGAGATGGGCGGCGAGGGCGGCGGCACGAACCCTGAACAGCTCTTCGCCGTGGGCTATGCGGCCTGCTTCGAGAGTGCCCTGGGCGTGGTCGGCCGTCGTGAACGCGCCGAGGTAGGCGATGTCTCGATCGATAGCCGTGTGAGCCTGCTGCCCACCGAAGAGCGTGGTTACAAGCTCGCCGTGGAACTGGACGTAACCCTGCCGCAAGTTCAGGACCCTGAGCAGGCGGCGCGGATCGTTGCTGCCGCCCATCAGGTGTGCCCGTACTCCAATGCCACCCGGGGCAACATCGACGTGACTCTGACCGTGAACGGCCGCGCCATCGACTGAATCGGTCGCGGTCGGTTACCCGCCGTTAGGGATTCGGCAGTCCGAGGAACGGGAACTGCGGCATCAGGTCGTCGTGCGGGCTGAGTCCGTCCGGGCCGATCTTTCCGTTGCTCAGCCAGGCAAAGCGGGCGCTGTAAACGTCATCGGTCGGCACACGCCCGTTGGGATAGGTAGCCCGCTGATTGAGGTTGAAGTGCAGGATGTCCGGCAGCACCGTCCTGACGGCCGCGACGGCCTGGTCGTGGGAATAGCCGCCCTGCTCCTCGAGCAGGTGTGACCACGGCTCCAGGTAGTTCGCGACGTCGTCGACGGGCTGCCGGGCGTTGTACTCGTCCTTCTCGTCATCGGGGTTGATGAACGGGTTGATGGTCGGGTGGCCGCCCCGGTCCATCTGCTCGAGCTTGCCGTCGTGGTGCAGGCTGACTGTTGCCCAGACGCCGAACTCCGGACCGGAGCTCAGCATTTCATTGGGCACCTCGATCACGTTGGAGAGGATGTTCTTGCCCGCGAAGGTGTCCTGTCCGGTCCAGTGGAATCCGTGCATCGCGCCTTCCGCGTCAGCGAAGAACGGATCGCTGCGCACACCGGTGAAGTAGCGGATCGGGCCGGCCTGGACGGGCTGTCCGCTGGCGTCGAAGGCGACCGGGGCGCCCTCGATGAGCACCTCCCCGGCGGCTTCGGGCTGCTGTGCCTGGGTTCCGGTGCCGTACACGGCGGTCGCGCTCTGCGGGCCATTGTGCGGATCGGAGAACACGAACGAGAACGCGGCGTCGGCCAGGTTGTCTCCGTCATTGTCGATGTTGAGCCGGTACACCGCCTCAGGATGAAACTCCGACCCGGTCAGGAACGGGTCGCAGTCCATGATCATCACGGTCTTGCCGGGGTCGGTAGGTGACTGGAAGAGGAACAGGTCGGTGAAGTCGAGGCGCGCGTCATCGCCGGGGAACTTGAGATTGGCCGCGCTGAAGTGGTTCGACATAGGCAGCTCCTTTGCTTCAGGCCATGAACTTGAGCAGGGCTGCGTTGACCTGGTCGGCATGCGTCCATGAGATGGCGTGCGGGCCGCCCTCGATGACATCGACCTGCAGGTCCCGGATCATGCCGGGCAGCCGCTGGCCGGTCTTGGGGTAGGGCAGGACGTTATCGTCATCGCCCTGGATGACGAGGATCGGCACGTCGATCTTGGGCAGGTCGGCGCGGAAGTCGGTCTCCCAGGTTGGGATGCAGGCCACCGTCGCGACGGCCGAGGCAGATACGGCGACGTTCCAGCTGGCCTGGTAGGCCTGGTCGCTGACCCTGGTGCCGCGGAGTTTGTCGATGTTGTAGAAAGTGTCCAGGAATCCCTTCATCCAGGCCGGCGGGTCGTTGCGGGCGGCCTGAATGAACCCGTCGAACACGCTAGCGGGCAGGCCCTCAGGGTTGTCGGGGGTCTGCAGCAGGAACGGCGGGATCGGGGAGATGAGCACCCCTTTAGCGACTCGCGCGGATCCGTACTGGCCTAGGTAGCGGGTCACCTCGCCGGTCCCCATGGAGTGGCCGACCAGGATCACGTCGTGCAGGTCCAGGGTCTCCAGCAAGGCGTGCAGGTCGCTGGCGAACGTGTCGTAGTCATAGCCGACGGCCGGCTGGCTGGACTTGCCGAACCCGCGCCGGTCATAGCTGATGACCCGGCGGCCGTCCTCCAGCAGCACCGGTAGCTGCTTATCCCAGGCCCGGCTGCTGAGCGGGTATCCGTGGATCAGGACCACGGGCATCCCCGATCCATGGTCTTCGAAGTACAGGCTGATTGAGCCAGCGTTCTCTTGCCCGACTTTGACGTAAGGCATAGGTCCCCCTTGTGCTGAGCCCGAAGAATTGTTGGCTTATACCCGTCTCGTCCCCGCCAGCAAGGCGGCGAGCGTGGTCGGCGGCGCCGATGGATCCGGCGAAGACTGAATGATTGCCCCGGGGCGATCGCCCGTATTCCGCGACGCTAACACTAGAGGCCGGCCCGGCAGCCCGGCCCGTGAGAACGTGCGCTACCCGTCAGCCGGTGGTAGCAATCGCGGCGTTTTGCCGGGTTGGCCCGCGGGTAGGTGCGCTGAGTGCCGGCTCGTGGGCTGTTCCACACCGCGCCGCGTTGCGTGGAGATCCGTGATCTGCCCACGCCACGGCCAGCGGCGGGCGAGGTCACCGTGATTACCATCTGCTCCGGCATCAGCAGTGGCACAGAAACCCTGGTCTACCGCGGCGAAGTCAGCGAAGGCCTGGCGCTTGACGACACGATCGACGCGCTGGGCGGCGTCTTCCGTTATCCCTTCGCCTACGGTTACGCGTCCGTCGGCAAGGCCGAAGATTCCGGTCAGGTCGTCTTCGCCTTTCATCCGCACCAGGACATGTTCGCCGCGCGAACCAGTGACCTGGTTTCCCTTCCCGCCGTGGATCCTGCGTCCGCGACGTTGTTCCCGCTGGTCGAGACGGCATTGCAGGTGGCACTTGACGCGGGAACGGGATACGGCGACCGGGTCGTCATCCTTGGCGGCGGCGGGGTTCTAGGGCTGCTGACCGCGCTGTTGCTGCAGCGCTCAGGACAGCGACCGGTGGTTGCCGAGCCATTGGCGTGGCGCTGCGTCCTCGCGAGCGGCCTCGGCGTCACCACCGCAGCTCCGGACGAGCTGGCGAAGGAGAACGTGCCGCTCGTTATCGACGCCAGTGGCAATCCGGATGCGCCGGCGGCGGCGCTGAGGATGCTAGCCCACGAGGGCACCCTGCTGGTCGCGTCCTGGTTCGGCGCGAAACCAGTGGTGCTGCCGCTCGGCGGCGCCTTTCACCGGCGCCGCCTGACCATCCGCAGTACGCAGGTCTCCACTGTGCCCGCCAGGCTGTCCGCCACATGGACGCGCCTTCGCCGCCGCCAGGAGACCGCCGCCTTGATGCCCGAACTGCCGCTGGCAGAGCTCTGCACGCACAGTTACCCCTTCAGCAAGGCCGCCGAGGCTTTCCGGGCGGTGGACGAGGGCACGCCCGGCCTGATGCATGCCGTTCTCGACTACGAACTGGACAGCAGGCAGCGGCGATGGCCGGGATGACCAGCCGGATCGAGGGCCGCAACCTCGAGGCACAGAGATTCCTCGCGACGCTCGCAGGGCAGCCGTGACGCTCGGGTGGAGCATCCCCACGGAGGAACCCACCGTCACCGTCCTGCTGCGGCACGGCGACACCCTTCTGTCGCCCGAGCACCGGCTCAGCGGCCTGACCGACGTGCCCCTCAGTGCCGATGGGACCCGGCAGGCCAAGGCCGCCGCTTCCCGGCTGGCCACCGGTGCCCGGATCGACGCCGTCGTCAGCTCTCCATTGCGCCGCGCCGCTGCGACTGCCGCCATCGCAGCTACCGAGTTGGGCCTGACTGCCGCCACTGACGACGACCTGCGCGAGACCAGCTTCGGCGACTGGGAGGGCTTCACGCTGGCAGAAGTCCAGGCCCGATGGCCCGAAGCCGTTGCTACCTGGCAGCATGACCCGGAGCAGGCGCCACCTGGGGGTGAGAGTTTCGCCGACACGGCCCTGCGCGTCGATCAAGCCTGCGAGCGGATTTTGTGTGCGCACGAAGGTCAGACAGTCCTGGTCGTGAGCCACATCACGCCAATAAAGATCCTGCTGTGCCGTGCCCTCGACGTTCCGCTCACCGCGGTGTACCGGATGTATCTCGGCTCCGCGTGCATCAACGAGATCGAATGGCACAGCCGCGATTACGCCGCCGTCCGCCGGGTCAACGACACTAGCCATCTGTCATGAGGGACGATCTGGAGGCGGGTTATGCCGCGCGCTGAAGTCCAGGTACGCCGGGTTTACGAACCGCCGCAGCCCAGTGACGGCACAAGAGTATTGGTCGATCGGCTCTGGCCGCGGGGGCTTTCGAAGGCAAAGGCGGCGCTCGACGAGTGGTGTAAGGACATCGCTCCCTCAGATGAGCTGCGAAAGTGGTATAGCCACGACCCTGACCGCTTCCCGGAGTTCGGCCGCCGCTACCGGCTCGAGCTGCACCATGGTCAGCAGGCTGACGCGCTGGCGCACCTGCGCGGGCTCGCCAGCGATCGGCAATTGACCCTGCTCACAGCGACCAAGCAGGCAGAGATCAGCGAAGCGGCCGTACTCGCAGCTTTGCTGTAGCCCCGGTGCCGGAAGTAGCCCGCGCCTGCACGGCCCGGGCCGGAAGGGCGAGCCCTGCCAGCGCCCCGGCCAGGGCCAGGCCCGCCGCGGCCGCAATCGCGGGTACGAAGCCGTCGCTGAATGCGGCCGGCGATGCATAGCTGCCAGCCGCAGCGAACACGGCGGCGCCGATCGCCACCCCGAACGCGCCGCCCAGCTGGCGCATCGTGCTGAAGCTTCCCGATGCCTTCCCGATATCGGCAGGCGGGACCGAGCCGATCACCGCCTTGGTGACCGCCGGGAGAGCGATGCCCAACCCCGCGCCAGAGATGACCATCGGCGCTAGCAGCGCGGCGTAGCTCATGCCGGGAGCGGACACGATGGCGATCCAGGCCATCCCCGCGGCTAGCAGCAGCAGGCCGGATACAACCAGCGGCCGTTCGCCCGTCCGGTCGGCCAGCTTTCCTGCCCTCGGCGCAATGAGGAACGGCGCCACCCCCCAGGGCACCAGCCGCAGCCCCGCGCCAAGCGGACCCTGGCCGAGACTCACCTGCTGGAACTGAGCCATGAAGAACACGGCCATGGTCAGCGAGGCGTTCAGCATGAAGACTGCCGCATTGCCTGCAGAGAAGCCCCGGGCGGCGAACAGCCGCATCGGCAGCATCGGCGCCCGGGCCCGCCGCTCCCACCCGACGAACGCGACGACCAGAACAGCGCCTGCGACCAGCGCTCCAACAACTTCCGGAGCGCCCCAGCCCACCGAGCTCCCGCGCACCAGCCCCCAGACCAAGCCGAGCGCCGCGCTAGTGCCGAGCCCAAGTCCGGGCAGGTCCAGCGCAGCCTTCGGCCCGTAGCTCTCCTCGAGCTTTCGCAACACCAGCACCATGGCGACCAGGCCTATCGGCACATTCAGCCAGAAGATCCACTGCCAGGCGATGCCCTCGGTGATCGCCCCTCCGAGCAATGGCCCGACGACGGCCGCTAGCGCGGTCACGCCGCCGAAGATCCCCACCGCCCAGCCGCGGCGCTGCGGTGGGACCGCCGCGTTCAACAATGCCAGCGCCAGCGACATAACCATGGCCGCGCCGGCGCCCTGAACCGCGCGGGCGGCGATCAGCGCACCGGCACCGGGCGCGAGCGCGCAGGCAGCCGACGCCACCGCGAAAACTGCGAGGCCAACTGCAAAGACGCGGCGCCGCCCAAACCGGTCGCCGATCGCAGCCGCCGTCATCAGCAACACCGCGAACGTCAGCGTGTAGGCATTGACCGTCCACTCAAGCTCGCCGATGGACGCACCCAGATCGCGCCGGATCGTGCTCAGCGCGGTCGCGACGACCAGCAAGTCAAGCACGACCATGAACGACGCCGCTGACGCCAGCGCCAATGCCCAGCCCTGGGCCCGACTCACGCCCGCCTGCCTGCTCTCGATAACCATCCGTCCTCCGTTCACCGATACCGGTCTGCTCGTTGAGACACCGCTGACGGCCGTGAAATCGCCGGTGAGTTTCCGGACAGGCTGGTGTCGTTACCTCCAGGAACTGGCAAAGGACGATGCGATGCGAGGATGCAATGGTGACTACGACGGCGCTGGAGCGCGCGCGGGCGGGCGACGAGGCGGCCTTCGACGAGCTGACCTGGCCCTACCGGGCCGAGCTTCAGCTGCACTGCTACCGCATCCTCGGCTCGGTCCAGGACGCCGAGGACGTGCTGCAGGAGACACTGCTGGCCGCGTGGCGCGGGCTAGCTGGGTTTGAGGGACGGGCCTCCGTGCGCGCCTGGCTGTACAAGATCGCCACGAACCGGTCCCTGAACGCCCTCCGCGACACCGGCCGCCGCCCGCAGGCCGCGATCCCGGCCCCTGCAGTCTTTAACGCGCCCGAGCCCAGCAGGCGGGCCGAGCCGCTATGGCTCCAGCCTTACCCGGACGCGCTCCTCGACGACCTGCCGGACCCAAGCCCCGGCCCGGAAGCCCGCTACGAGACGAGGGAGGCGCTCGGCCTGGCGTTCATGACCGGACTACAGCGGCTGCCGCCGCGGCAGCGCGCGGTCCTGGTACTGCGTGACGTGCTCGGCTATCCCGCCGCCGAGGCCGCAAACATGCTCGACACCAGCGAGGTCTCGGTCAACAGCGCCCTCCAGCGCGCTCGCGCCACCCTCAGCACTCAGTTCCCGGAAGCTAACCGCGACCGGGCGCCGGCGCCGCGCTCGGCCGGCGAACGCGAGCTCATCACCCGGTTCGTCGACGCGTTCGAGGCAGCCGATGTCGAGCGGCTCGTGACGCTGCTCACGGACGACGCGTGGATGACGATGCCGCCCGAGCCATTGGAGTACCAGGGCCATGCCGCCATCGCCGATTTCTTCCTGAGCCGGACCTGGTGGGGCGTCCATGCCGTCCGCCTTGTGCCGACCCGGGCCAACAGGCAGCCCGCGTTCGGCTACTACCTGGACGACCCGCAAGCGCCGGTCACCCGCGCCCATGGCCTGATCGTGCTGACCCTGGCTGGCGACAAGATCAGCGCGATCACGCGGTTCGGCGACAACAGCCTCTTCCCTCACTTCGGACTGCCCCGGACTCTGCACGACTAGCTACGGCGGCGCGGTCTTAGAAGCTGAGTGACGTCTCAGCTGGTTCCGCGCCGCGATGTCTTCGTCTTGTGCAGGTGCCGCTTTTCCTTTTCATCCTCGATCTGGCGCATCAGTTCCCTGCGGACCTCAATTAGGGCGTGATCTAGCTCGCGCTCGGTAGAGGTGGCGATAAGCGACGGCCATCCAGGGAGCCAGGCCTCGAGTGTCACCTTCTGTTCAATGCCGCCCCGATTCTTCACCGAGATCGCGACATCGACCTGCTCAGGACTCCAGTGCGCCAGGTGCCGGTTGAGCGCCGACAGTAGCTCCAGGACGTGGTGGCGGTCCTGGACGCCGAATCCTGCGCCCAGGCGCAGCCGTTCCGCCAG
Organism: uncultured Actinomycetota bacterium; assembly: GCA_963787665.1. Classification (GTDB taxonomy): domain Bacteria; phylum Actinomycetota; class Actinomycetes; order Streptosporangiales; family Streptosporangiaceae; genus JAJYUU01. The sequence goes on along the minus strand of CAWBDZ010000007.1, from coordinate 400,095 downwards.
GACCGGTCCCGGATGGTGCTCGTTATCGCTCATGGACCCAGTCTCTACCTGTTCCGTATCGCGGCGGATCGGCCGCCGCGCTTGCGCCAGGCAGTCGGGCGCTGACGAGTAGGTAGCGCCGCGGCTCGCTCTGCCGGAAAATGGGGCCTATGTCTGAACAGGATCTGGTCGGCCGGAACGTGGGAGTCACGCCTCGCACTGCGAGGATCGCGCACCGGACTGCGGAGCCGATTCACGGGATGATCTACTTCACCCCGCACGGCCCGGAGGCCTACGCCCAGATCGGCATTACTCATCACCGGATGACCTACTTCGCGTCACGGTCAGCCGCGATGGGGCCAGTTCCGGCCGAGACCGTCATCGCGACGTTCTTCAACTTCAATCCGGCGATCATCCGGCGCTTCATCCCAGCCGCATGGGAGATTGCCGCGCCCGCGCAGGTGCTCGCCGCGCGCCTAGAGGCGGTCGACCGATCGCTTCGCCAGGCCTGGGGCGACGAAATCGGCAGCTCGCAGGTACTGGAAGCCGCCGACCTGGCCCGGCGCGCGGCCGACCGGGCCTGCGACCAACCCCAGGGCCGGCCACTCTTCGCCAGCCACGCAGCGTTGCCCTGGCCGGATCAGCCACACCTGGTGCTGTGGCACGCGCAAACGCTGCTGCGAGAGTTCCGCGGCGACGGCCATGTCGCGCTGCTGCTCACCGAAGGACTCGACGGCCTTGGCGCCCTTATCACGCATGCCGCGACGGGTAGCATCCCGGCCGAGGCATTGCGGACCACCCGGGCCTGGAGCGAGCAGGAGTGGGCGGCCGGCGTCGAACGTGTCCGCGAGCAAGGCTGGCTTGCTGACGGTCCCGCACTCGTGCTCAGCGAGGAAGGGCAGCGGCGCCGCGCGTTGATCGAGGATCGTACCGACCAGCTGGCGGCGCATCCCTATGAAGCGATCGGCCCGGACGGCTGTGCCCGGCTCGCGGAGCTTACCGCCCCGCTAACGGCTGCGGTCATGGCGGCTGACCTTGGGTTTCCCGCCGCGCTGGTGGCCCGGTACTCGCACTCCAACTGAAACGCGTGCGCCCTGCTAGTAAGCGCTGAGGCCGAGCCGGACGGCCACGGCGAGACCGCAGATGCCAACAAAGACGCGCAGACCTCGAGCAGGCAGCCGGCGTACGAGCGACGGTCCGATCCAGCCACCGACAAGGAAGCCAGCGGCCAGCGGTACAGCGGCCGCCCAGCGCACTGGCCCGAAGATCGCGAACCCGATCCCGGCGACCGCGTTGGCCAGGCCCGATATCACGTTCTTGAGCGCGTTGGTCCTGGCCAGCGACTGCGGAAAGCTGCCGATGAGCACCGCGAGCATCAAGATGCCGCCTGCCGCGCCAAAGTAGCCGACGTAGACCGCGACGGCGAAGACCCCCACCCTGGTGCTGAGGCTCCCATCCCGGCCGCGTGCGCCGGCCGCGCCCGCCATGTCTGCTGCCCCGTCAGGCGCGTTCCCGGAACCTGCTCCTGGTGACACCGGGACCGGCCGCCGCAGGACTATCAGTGAACCGGCCGCGATGAGCACCGGCGCCACGTACACGAAGCCCCGAGCGGGCGTGAGCAGCAGGATGGCCGCGCCCGCCCCGCCGCCCGCGGCCGTCAGCAGGCCGAGCCGGAGCACCCGGCCGCCCTGGCCCGCCAGCTCCGGCCGCGAGCCCGCGGCGGCTCCGGCGCCGGTGAACATCAGTGCGACAGTGTTGGTCACGTTCGCGCTGACGGGCGAGAGGCCGAGCGCGAGCAGGGCCGGGTACGAAACGATCGAGGCCAGGCTGGCGACGGTGCTGACGATGCCCGCGAGGACTCCGACGCCCAGCAGTGCAGTCACGCTGGCGGCAGTGCTCACATCGTGACCTTCGCGGTTCGGTCGAGATGGTCGGGACTCCGCTTGGTCGGCTGCGGGCCTGGCCGGGGATCATGAAATGTCTACCTTAGGGCACTGTCGGCTAGATCTCGCTCGCGTTAAGTCCATAGGGTCAGATTCATGCCACGTCTGCAGCCCGGCCGGTCGGCGATCCTGGCACCGGGCGGAAACAACAATGCCGAGGTGCCGCTGCTTGCTTACGCCCGGCTGGCGGTAGAACGCCGCGGCGCCAACGTGCGCGTGCTTTGCTGGGATCTCGCGGGCGGCAAGCCGGAGATCGGCCAGCACCGCGAGATGGTGGCGGCCAAGGTTGAGGCCGCAGCTGCCGAACTGACATTAGCCACCGGCACCGCGCCACTGGTGATCGGCAAATCCCTGGGGTCACTGGCGGCGCCGGTGACGGCCGATCGCGGCCTGGCAGCGGTCTGGTTCACGCCGCTGCTGACCGATGAGCCGACTGTGGCCGCGCTGGCACGCGCGACGCGCCCGTTCCTGCTTGCCGGGGGCACCGCCGACCCCTACTGGGACGGGCAAATCGCCCGGTCACTGACACCGCATGTGGTCGAGATCGACGGTGCCGGACACGCTATGTTCGTGCCGGGACCGGTGTCCGCGGCTATTGCCGTCGCTGGTCAGGTTCTCACCGCAGTAGAGGTTTTCCTCGACCGCGTCGCATGGCCCTGATGACTGGCGGATTCACAGCATCCGTGAGTCGGCGGGCCAGGGACCACCAACTAGCGAGGCCGGGCGCGCGAGGTCGTGTCACCCCAACGTATGGAAGGCGGCGGCCGGCGGCATTATGCGTCCCGGCCGCCGCGACAGCTACCAGTAGTGCCGGCGCCCGCCCACCATTCGGCCCGCAGTTCCGAGCAGCGCGAGAATAAGGCCGATCAGCAGCAGGATGATCCCGATCGTCCACACGATCGCGATCTGGGCGATGAAGCCAATGATAAGGAGAATGACTCCAAGAATGATCATGAGTTGCTCCAGTTCGGCAGGGTGGCAAGCTCACTACCCCGCTGGCGGCCCTCAAACGTCGCTGCCCGGCATCGGTCCTAGGCAGATCGGACGCCGCTCGCACCGTGCGCGCCGGGTCAGTCACGGCGTGCCCCTTGACGAAACAGATGAACGTTCGTTTAATTCTGTGCATGGGCCGCATCGCGGGCGTTACCGCTGCCGACACACGTGATCGGCTGTTGCAGGCGGCCGCCGACGTATTCGGCGAGCGGGGATATGAAGGCACCCGGGTAGCTGACATCGCCGCGACGGCGGGCGTCAGCAACGGCGCACTGTACGCGCACTTCGGCTCCAAGGCGGATTTGCTGGTGGCTGCCCTGCGGACGCACGGCCGACAGGTGCTCGCCGACATGTTCGCCGCAGATCCGGGTCGGCCTGTTACCGACCTGCTGCTCGATATCGGCCGCGAGCTTCCCCATCGCCACGACACTCAGGGCTACTTGCTTGTCGAGGCACTGGTGGCAGCCCGCCGCGACCAGCAGGTGGCCCGGCCGATGCGCGACTACGTCGGGGAGCGGGCCGACTGGCTTGCCAACCTCATGCGGGTCGCCCAGGCTGGCGACGAGATCGACAGCGACTTGTCGCCGAACGCGCTGGCCCACTTCTGCCTTTTGCTCGCAATGGGTAGCTCGCTTGTCACGCCTGACCTGCACCCGGTCGACGACACCGAGTGGTCCGCGTTGCTCACGCGCGTGGTGGCCGGCCTCGGCCGAGATGGCCGAGATTGCACAGCACAGACGGGAACCGCGAAGTGAAGCTGCAGATCGATACCGAGCGCTGCCAGGGACATGGCCGGTGCTACGACCTCGCACCTGACCTATTCGGCGACGACGAGGAAGGTTTCGGGCAAGTTCTTGGCGATGGCGTCGTGCCGCCTGACAGGGAACGGCAGGCTCGCCTCGCGGTCGCCAATTGTCCAGAACGCGCCATCGAGCTGGCCGAGGAGAGCTGACATGACCGTCGACGACCGCTTCAGCCGCGAGTTCCGCGAGCCGCAGCCCGACCAGCCGCTCGGCACCCGCAGCGAGATCATCACCGGGCCGGTGTCGGACTGGGCGACCGACTTTTCTCATCTGGAGCCAGAGTGGGCCGCCGACCCGTATCCGATCCAGGACGACCTGCGCCAGCGCTGTCCGATCGCGCACACAGATCGGTTCGGCGGCGGATGGCTGCCGACCCGCTACGAGGACGTGGCCGCAATTGCCTACGACACCGAGCGCTTCTCGTCTCGGTCGATCATCATGAGCAACTTCCGGCCGCCGCGTGAACTGGCGCCGGTTGGCGCAGCGCCGCCGATCTCCTCGGACCCGCCGTTTCATCACGACGCGCGGAAGTTGCTGTTGCCTGCGTTCACCAAGACCGCTATCGCCGGACAGGAGCCAGCTACCAGGGCGTTCTGCCACTCGCTCATCGACGGCTTCGAAGGGCAGGATGTTGTCGACGCTGCTTATGACTACGCGCAGCACATACCCATGCGCGTCATCGCAGACATGCTCGGCTTCCCCCCGGAGGACGGCCCGCAGTTCCGTGAGTTCGTCGAGAACACCCTCGAAGGCATCAACCTGCCGCCCGAGGAGCGGATCGCGCGGATGACCAAGCTATTCGACTATCTTCTCGTGCAGGTCCACGCGCACCTGGATGAGCCGCGTGAGGACCTAACGACCTACCTGATCAACGCCGAGTTGTACGGGCGCAAGCTCGACCCATCGCATGTCGTGGGCGCGATGACTCTGCTGCTGATCGCGGGCATCGACACGTCGTGGAGCGCGATCGGCGCATCACTGTGGCACCTAGCGCGCAATCCGGGGGACCGAAAGCGGCTTGTGGCTGATCCTGGCCTGCTGCCCACCGCGATGGAGGAGTTCCTGCGCGCTTACGCGCCTGTCACCATGGCGCGGCTGGTCAAGCAGGACATGCGCTGGCGCGGCGTCGACATGCAGGCCGAGGACTGGATCCTGCTGTCCTTCCCGGCCGCCAACCGCGACACGGCGCAGTTCGACCGGGCCGGGGAGGTCATCATCGACCGGGAGGTCAACCGCCACGCCGCGTTCGGCCTGGGCATCCACCGCTGCCTGGGTTCCCACCTGGCGCGCATGGAACTCCGGGTCGCCCTGGAAGCCTGGCTCGAGCGGATCCCGCAGTTCAGCCTCGACGACCCAGCCGCTGTGACCTGGTCCACGGGCCAGATCCGTGGCCCGCGCACGCTCCCGTTGCGCATCCGCTAACCGATCTCTCAGATCGATCTCTCTGCGATCCGCCGTCAGAGAAGGCAGCGCCACCACGGGAATGTGGCTCGCATGAATGAGATTGCATTGCCGATCCGAAGGCAGCCTCTGCTCAGCCCAGGGCGCGGTCGAGATTGAAGGCCGCGCTGATCAGCGCCAAGTGGGTCAGTGCCTGCGGGAAGTTGCCCTGTTGCTCGCCGGTGAGGCTGATCTGCTCGGCGTACATGCCCACATGGTTGGCGTATGTGAGCATCCTCTCAAACGCCAGCCGAGCCTCCTCCAGCCGGCCTGCGCGGGTGAGCGCCTCGACGTACCAGAACGAGCAGGCCGAGAAGGTGCCCTCCACCCCTCGCAACCCGTCCGGGCTGGCCTGCGGGTCGTAGCGGTAGACCAGGGAATCGGAGACCAGGCTGCTGGTAAGCGCGTCGAGGGTGGACAGCCACTTGGGATCGGTCGGCGATATGAACTTGACCAGCGGCATCATCAAGACGGCTGCGTCCAGGACCTCTGCGCCTTCATATTGGGCGAACGCTTGGAGCGCTGGTGACCAGTCGCGGTCCATGATCCGCCGGTAGATCGCATCGCGAGCGTGCCGCCAGCGATCCAGGTCCGCGGGCAGGCCTCTGCGGTTGGCCATCCGGATCGCCCGTTCCATGGCCACCCAGCACATGAGCTGGGAGTACAGGAACTTCTTGGGGCCGCCGCGGGTCTCCCAGATGCCCTCGTCGGGCTGGTCCCAATGATCGCAGAGCCATTCGGCCCGGGTCGTGATCGCGTCCCAGTGGGCGCTGGAGATTGGCTGGTGCCAGTCGTCGTAAAGGTAGACCGAGTCCATGAGCTCGCCGTAGATGTCGAGCTGAAGCTGGTTCGCCGCTGCGTTGCCGACCCGCACTGGCCGCGAGCCTCGGTGGCCGGCGAGGTGGGGCAGTTCCCGCTCGGGCAGGTCGGTGCGCCCGTCAATGCCGTACATGACCTGCATCGGGCCAGAGGCGCTAGCTTCGCGCGAGGTGGCGTGCCCGAGAATGAAGCGCATGAAAGCATCGGCTTCGCTGGTGAAGCCAAGCCGCAGCAGCGCGTAGATGCAGAAGGCCGCGTCCCGGACCCACACGTACCGGTAGTCCCAATTGCGCTCGCCGCCGATCTGCTCGGGCAGGCTGGTCGTCGGCGCGGCGACGATGGCGCCGGTCGGAGCGTAGGTCAGTAGCTTCAGCGTCAGCGCTGAACGGTGCACTATCTCCCGCCACCGGCCCCGGTATCGTGACGCCGAGAGCCAGCTCCGCCAGAAAGCGATTGTGGCGTCCCCCAGCTCCTTGGCCTCCTCGCCGGAACATCGGCGCGGGAAGGCTCCGCCGCTCGCCTCGTCCAGCGCGAATACCGCCGACTCGCCCTCAGCGAGCTTGAACTCGGCGGTCACATCACGGCCGTCGTGCTCGACCGGCACCGTCGCGCTGAGACCCATTGTCAGGCTGTCTGACGTGAAAACTACGCCAGCCTCCGTCTCGGTGACGGTGTGCGGGTCCATGCCGTAGCCAAACCGGGGCGCGATCCGCGTCCGGAACGGCATGATCCCGCGCACGCACACCACCCGCCGGATCAGCCGGTGGCGCTGCGTCTCAGCCGCGCCGCCGACCGGCATGAAGTCCTGGATCTCGCCGACTCCGTTTTGCGCGAAGAAGCGGGTGATCAGCACGTTGGTATCGGGGAGGTAGAACTGCCGTGTCCTCGCGGGCACGGCGGCGGCCAGCTCAAAGCACCCGCCTCCATCCGCATCCAGGATCGACCCGAAAACGCTCGGGGCGTCGAAAGACGGGCTGCAATGCCAGTCGATGGTCCCGTTGGTTCCCACTAGCGCCACGGTGTGCAGGTCACCGATCAGCCCATGCTCGGATACCGGCAGATAGCCGGACCCATTAGCCATTTCCGGGCGGAGCGCGGCGACTCGCTGGAGTCAGCCATGTCGGGCGCCGGTGACCGTTCTGGTTCCACCTGACTTGTCCTTCCGTGAGCGGGCCGCGGTCTAGGGCCGGAGGTTGCAGCTTGCCCCGCCTAGTTAGCAGCATCCTCCGGCCAGCGCTGGTCGGTCAGCCTCCATTCATTCGGTAGCTCCCGTGCCGGAACTCGTCGGCCAACGGGGGATGGGACGGATGCCAGCCGAACTCGGCTCGAGCTTTGGCCGCGTCGGTGCCCTGGTCGAGCAGCAGGACTTCGGCGAAATAGTCGCCCAGCCGTGCCCGGGCCTCATCGTCGGAGCCGGCGACCGCTCCCGGCGCGCCGGCTGCGACAGCGGCCGCCTCCGTTAGCTCGGCAACGGTCGGGTTCGATCCGTCACCGATGATGTAGCGGCCACGGGCCGACCCGTCTTCCAGCGCGCGCCGGAAGAAGTCGGCCAGGTCCGCGGCATGCACTGTGGACCAGTGCTGCTGCCCGGTGCCGAGCATGATCAGGTTGCCGGCTTCGTCGCGGGGAGAGCCGAGAAGGAGCCCTGGAACCCCTCCGCCGCCGTCCCCGTAGGCGACGCTCGAGACGATCACGACTCCGCGCATGCCTGCCGCGTCGAGGACCCGGCGTTCGATCGGCTCCTTCCATGCCACCATCGCGGGTGCCTTGATAGGAGACTCCTCGGTGATGTCGAGATTGTCCCCGTAGACCCAGTCGCCGCTGATGTGGAGATACGGCTTGCCAGTGCCCGCGAACGCGTCGGTCGCCGCATCGACCACTGCGGAGTCGAGGTTCGCGCTGCTGGCGTCGCCGGGACTGGCAGTGTGAATGGCGCCGTCTGCGCTGCTGAACTTGCTCGTGACCGCGGGCCGGTCGTAGAGGTCGACCACCGCCGGCGTGGCGCCGAGCGCTGCGACCCTGTCCGCCTGGGCTTCGTCGCGGACGAGGGCGGTCACTTCGTGACCGTGTTCTTGCAGTTCGGTCAGTATGTGCGATCCGATGAAACCGGTAGCACCTGTGAGTGTCACGTTCATAGTCGGACGTCCTCCTGTCCTGATCATCAGAGCAGCGCGTCGGCTGCTGCAATCTCGTCGAGCCAAGGCCGCAGCGAGCCCTGGCGCTGCTGCCTCTTGAGTTGCTATGCCATCGAGGCCAGTAGCTTGCGTGCTTCTGCGTCGAGTTCGATGTCCGCGACGGCCATGTTTTCCTCGAGGTGGCGTATCGAGGACGTGCCGGGAATCAGCAGCACGTTCGGCCCCAGGCTGAGCAGCCACGACAGCGCAACCTGGGCTGGTGTGTGACCTAGGCGGGCCGCGGTTCGGATGACCTGCGGGCTGCCAAGGACGGGATTGTCCCGGGTGAAGGCCGAGCCGAGCGGGAAGAACGGCACGAAGGCAATGCCGTGCACATAGCACTCCTCGAGCACGGGCATGGATGCCTGGTTCGCGAGGTTCATCGGATTCTGCACGCAGGCGATGTCTGTGACCGAGAGCGCGCGCCGCAGGTGGTCGCGGGTGACATTGCTCAGGCCGATACCGCCGATAAGCCCGCTGTCGCGCGCTTCGACCATGGCGGCTAGTTGGTCGTCGAACCGCTGGTCAGGCTGGGCGTCGTCCACAGGCGCAAGTTGACCGCAGCGAGCTGGCCGACTGCCAGGCTGCGCAGGTTGTCCTCGATTCCCTGCCTGAGCTGTGCCGGCTGGTCGTACCGGAGCCATCCGCCCGACTCGTCCCGGCGCGCGCCGACCTTGCTGACGAGGGCCAGACCCTCGGGGTAGGGATGCAGCGCCGCCCGGATGAGCTCATTTGCGACATCGGGACCGTAATACTGGGCAGTGTCGATGTGATCGACGCCGAGTTCGACGGCGCGCTGGAGAACGGCAATGGCCTCATCGCGGTCGCTCGGCGGCCCGAAGACCCCGGGACCTGGGAGCTGCATGGCGCCGAATCCGACGCGAGACACTGTTGCCGTCCCCAGGACATAACGCTGCGTACTGCGAGCTAATCATGGCCGTCACGCCCTTCCTGGAGCGGTTCACCAGCGTGAACCATCAGCGGCCGATGCCGTGTCCATGTACCCATAGTCGATCCCTGACGGGTGAGCCTGCATCACCAGGATCAGGTGAGCCCGGTCTAGCGATTGATTCCCGTCGATAACCGCTGGCTACAGGCCCGGCGGTCCGGTTGACCCCCGACCAGCCGCCAGAGCGCAAACACGCCGGGGCGGCAAATCGAAGGCACCGGTACAGGCCGGCGTCGGCCTGCGTAGGTTGCCACTATGACAGCTCGCGCCGATTCCGTGCCGGGGACACTGCCCACCTCCATCGGCGTGCGCGGCGCCCGGCATAACAACCTTCGCGACGTCGACGTCGACGTTCCGTTGTGGCGGACGGTCGCCGTCGTCGGCGTGTCCGGATCGGGCAAGACGTCGCTGGCCGTCGGTACTTTGTACGCCGAAGGCATGCAGCGATACCTATCTGGCCTGAGCACTTACAGCCGCCGCCGGCTGAGCCAGGCACAGCGCCCGGACGTCGATCGGATCGATCACCTGCCGCCTGCGCTTGCCCTGCGGCAGCGGCCGCCGGTTCCAGGACCGCGCAGCACCGTAGGGACTATGTCCGAAGTCCTGAACGTCCTGCGGCTGATGATGTCGCGGCTGGGCTCGCACCTGTGCCCGAACGGCCATCGCGTCGACCCGTCGATCGCGGCGTTTGCCGAGGAGATCGTCTGCCCAGTCTGTGGTGCGCATTTTGAACACCCCAGTGCCGAATCGTTTGCCTTCAACTCTTACGGCGCGTGCCCGGCCTGCCAGGGCCTGGGCGTGCGGTCTGAGGTCGACGAAACCACCCTGGTGCCCGATCCGGGCAAGACGATCGAGGAAGGGGCGGTGCTGCCGTGGAATTCCGGCGGGCGGCGGCTGTCGATGTATGCCGCAGGCGAGCTCGGGGTGCGGCTCGACGTGCCGTACAAGTCGCTCACCGAGCGCGAGCGGGACATCGTGCTGCACGGCGCTCCAGTGCAGCGGCAGGTGACCCTCCACTCGGGCCGGAATGAGCGGACCGTGCGGCTATCGGTGAACTATGACAACGCAGTGGCCGCGGTGGAGCGTTCGCTGCGCAGCGACAACGAGCGGACTCGCCGGCTGGTGCAGCGTTTCGTCATCACCCGTGTTTGCTCGGTATGTCACGGCACCCGGCTGCGGCCCGAGGCACTGACTTCGCAGCTCGGCGGGCGGAACATCGCCGAGATCAGCACGCTCAGCCTGACGGAGCTGCGACGGTTCGCTGCCAGCCTTCCTGACGGGCTGCCAGCCGAGCTCAGCCGGGTGACCGTCGGCCTGCTCGCCGAGCTTAACGGCACGCTCACACCGCTGCTCGACGTCGGGCTTAACTACCTGACCCTCGACCGTGCCGGCGCATCGTTGTCGACCGGAGAGCGCCAGCGCATCGAGCTCACCTCCACCGTGCGGGCCAGCACCACTGGCATGCTCTACGTGCTGGACGAGCCATCGGTCGGGTTGCATCCGAGCAACGTCATCGGCTTGCGCAAAATGATCTCCGCACTCGCTGGGAACGGCAATTCGGTGATTGTTGTCGAGCACGAGCGGGATCTCATCCGATCCGCGGACTGGGTCGTCGAACTCGGACCCGGAGCCGGTGCACAGGGCGGCCACGTGATCGCCGCGGGCACCCCTGCCGAGCTGGAAGCCGACCCGCGCTCGATCATTGGCCCCTTCCTGGCCGGCGCCCAAGGCGTATCCCGCGCCCGAGCCGAGCGCGAAGCTGACGACGGGGAGATCACCATCGAGATCGCTGATCTCTACAACCTGCACGATCTCACCGCCGCCTTCCCGGTTAACCGCCTGACCGCAGTGGCCGGGCCGTCCGGGGCGGGCAAGACTGCCCTGGTGCTGGACAGCCTTATCCCCGCCGCGCAAGCGCGCCTGGGCGGCTCTCCGCAGCCGGGCCACGTGCGGCGCCTAGACCTGCCGGGCATACGACAGGTTGTCCAGATTGACGCCTCGCCAATCGGGCAAAACGCGCGCTCAACGCCTGCAACATACTCCGGGGGGTTCGATCACATCCGGCGACTGTTCGCTGCATCTGCCTACGCCCGGCGGCGGCGCTGGAAGCCCGGCCACTTCTCGTTCAACACCCGCGAGGGTCAATGCCCGACCTGCCGCGGCCTCGGACACATCGACCTCGACGTCCAGTACCTGCCTGACATCAGCGTCCAGTGCCCGACCTGTCACGGCGCCCGATTCAACGACGCCGTCCTCGCGGTCCAGGTCGACGGCATGACCATAGCCGACGTGCTCGGCCTGAGCGTGCGTGATGCCGTGGAGAGGTTCGCTGACCGAGCACCCATTGCGGCGGCCCTGCGCCCCGTTGCCGAGGTCGGCCTCGGCTATCTGAAGCTCGGCGAGCCCACCCCGTCGCTGTCTGGCGGCGAGTCGCAGCGGCTGAAGATCGCATCCAGGCTGCGCAGCAGCCAGCGCGGCGCGCTGTACGTCTTCGACGAGCCCTCCACTGGCCTGCACCCGCTCGATGTAGCGACGCTGGTGAGCGTGTTCGACCGGCTGCTCGACGCCGGAGCGACGGTCATCGTCATTGACCACGACCTCGACCTCCTGGCTGCAGCCGACCACCTTATTGATATGGGCCCGGGTGGAGGCCCGGAGGGCGGCCGCGTCCTGTCTGCCGGGACGCCCGGCGATGTCGCGCATGACGCGGACAGCGTGACCGGGCCGTGGCTGGCCGAGTACCTGGGCCTGCCCGGGGTCAGCCCGCCCGCTGCAACAGCTGCTCGCCGACCCTGATCGCATTGGCCATGACCGTCAATGCCGGGTTAACCGCGCCAATGCTAGGCATGAAGCTGGAGTCCACCACATAGAGATTGTCGAGCTCGTGCGCTTTGCAGTTCGCGTCAAGGACGGAGCTGGCCGGATCGGTGCCGAACTTGCAAGTGCCAGCCTGGTGCGCGACGCCCGCTACCGGGATGCTCATGCTCATATAGAAGTTCTTGTCGAGCATGTGATGAGCGGCGATCCCGATGTGGTTCATGATCGTCTGCAGCTCGCCATACAGAGCCGCTGCCTCACTGGCATTTGTGGCCTGATACGCCAGGTGCACGTCGCCGTATCGGTCAACCGTGACCCGGTTGTCGGGCTTCGGCACGTCCTCAGTTGTCAGCCAGAAGTCGACCGCGTGCCGGGCGACCTCATCCAGGCTCAGCCGCGGCGCCAGCTTGGTGAGCTTCGGCTCCTCGCCCTTCATCGCGGCAGCGTTCGACTTACCGACCATCTGGATATTGCCGAGCGGCCATTGCCGCCCGTCGCCGGCAAAGTAGAAGTCGTTCAGGCCGAGCGTCTTCTGGAAGACGGTGTCGTTGGGCTCTTTGTCGATCGCCACGACGGCGTTGCTGTTGTGGAACATGTAATTGCGCCCGACCAGTCCAGAGCCGTTCGCCAGGCCGTCCGGGTGCCGGTCCGAGGCCGATCTCAGCAGGATGCGCGCGCTGTTGGCCGCCCCGGCCGAGACGACGACAATGTCGCCGGTGTAAACCTCGGTCTGCCCGCCGCGGGAGACGACAACGCCGGTCACCGTCCGGCCCGCTGGATCGGTTTCCAGCCGCTGCACCTCCGCATCAGCCAGCAGGGTGACATTCTCCAGGCCCAGTACCGGACGCACGGCGATGACCTCGGCGTCCGACTTGGCGTGCACCAGGCACGGATACCCGTCGCACGTGGCGCACCGGATGCATGTACTGGCGGGCCGGTTGGCCTCGTCGAAGAGGATTCCGCACGGGGCGTGGAACGGGTGGTAGCCAGCGTCGCGCAGCGTGTCGGAGATCTGCTGGATCCGCGGCTCATGTGAGACCGCCGGCCAGGGATACTGCCGGGACCAGCTGCCCTCGGTGGGATCCTGGCCGTGCGCCCCGCGCACTTGGTACAGCCACTCGGCCTTGGTGTACCACGGCTCGAACTCGTCGTAGCTGAGCGGCCACGCGGGGGACAGGCCGTCAGCGTGCTGGATCTCGCCGAAGTCCGCCGGCCGCAGCCGGTAGAGCGCAGCCCCGTACATCTTCGTGGCGCCGCCGACGAAGTAGTGCACCTGCGGCTGAAACGGCCGGCCATCGGCGTCGTACCAGGTGTCCTTGGAGATATACCGGCCGTCGACGAAGACCTGTTCCGGATCCCAGTTGGCCATCTCTCGGGGCAGGAAGTTGCCCCGTTCGAGGAGCAGGATCTGCTTGCCTGCGTGGGCAAGCACATTGGCGAGCGTCCCGCCGCCAGCTCCGGTTCCGACAATCACCACGTCATAGTGTTCAGGCACCACCCGATGATGCCAGTACGTCGTTACCGGCTCGGGCCAGGGGCAGTGTCCCCGGGCTGGCCCGACCCTGGATCCTGTTGGCATGGGTAACGGCGAACCCCGGCGCGGCTGCGGCCGTTCTGGCAACGGTAACCGCGTGAGTGCCAACCCGGACGCCCGCGGTCGCGCCCCGCTGATGCTGCTGGCCTCAATGCTGGCTTTTGCCAGCGGCGCGACGGACCTGGCGTCGTTCACTCGGCTGGGCGGGGTGTTCGCCAGCGTCATGACGGGAAACCTGGTCCTGCTCGGCCTGGCCGTCACTCGTTCATCGGGCCCGCTAGCCGCGCACACCCTCGTGGCGTTCGCTGGCTACATCACAGGCGCAGCACTCGGCAGCAAGATCGGCCCGAAGACGCACAGCCAGGACGTGCTGTGGCCACCAGCCGTCACTGTCACCTTGCTGCTGGAGCTCGTTACCTTCGCTGGCTTCGGGGCAGGTTGGGAGCTAGCCGGTAGTCACCCGACGGGCGCCTGGCAGCTCTGCCTGCTTACCGCGGCTGCCCTGGCGATGGGGCTGCAGAGCGCTGCCACCCGCGCCGTTAGCCTGCCCGTATCCACCACATACCTCACCGGCACGCTGACCGGGGCCGTCGCCGAGCTGGTGACTGCCGGGCCGCGAGGCAAGGGCGTCCGCCTGAGCGCGGGAGTGCTCGCCTCCGCCGTAGGTGGCGCGGCGGCCGGAGGGGGCGTTCTCATCGTCGCGCCCGCTGCGCTACCAGTGCTGCCGATCGGCATGGTCGGCATCGTCATCACGCTTGCCACGACCTTCGGAGCAGACAGTAAAGGTCCCTTGACACGCGATGACCAGTAAAGGTCAGCCACGCGGCTATCCTCGTCATCGCGGGCTTTAGGTATCTCGTATCGGCGAGGAGGCCCCATGGTCAGCAGCGACGGCGTTGTCGAGCGAATCCTGACCCATTACGACACCATCGCCGTGGTTGGTGCCAGCGCGGCGGCTATGAAGGCAGCACATTCGGTTCCGGCGCACATGCAGGGTCATGGCTGGCGCATCATCCCGGTCAACCCGCATGCCGACGAGATTCTCGGCGAGCGGGTCTACCGGACGCTCGGTGACATTCCAGAGCAGGTCGGGCTCGTCGATGTATTCCGGCCAGCCTGGCAGGCGCCCGATATCGCCCGCCAAGCGGTGGCGGCCGGCGCAACCGGGCTGTGGCTGCAGCTAGGCATCGCCTCAGTTGAGGCACGGGCGATCGCCGAGAACGCCGGCCTGCTATACGTCGAAGACCGGTGCCTGGTCATCGAGCAGCGCCGCCTCGGGCTCGAAGCGCCGTCACACCCAGCGTGATCGTCGGTACCGGCGCCTAGCATATGGTCATGCCGATGGCGCGCACCGGGCAGGATTTCTGTGGCTGACAGCGACGATGTACGCAGGATCGCGTTGCGACTGCCCCAGGTCGAAGAGATCGACAGCGACGGGTTCGACTTCCGGGTAGCCGGCAAGGGCTTTGTCTGGTCGTACCCGGAGCGCCTTCCGGGCAGGCCGCGAGTCATACGCACCGACATCGCAGTCCTGTATGTCGGCGATGAAGCTGAGAAGCAGGCTTTGCTGCTCGGCGAGCCCGAGATCTTCTTCTCCGCTCCTGGCTACGACGGCTGGCCGCTGGTGATGGTCCGGCTGGCCGAGGTCGGAGTCGAGCGCCTGCGAGAACTCGTTACCGATGCATGGCGGATGCGCGCCGAGGGCACGTCAGCAGCTGAGGATCTGGCTGACAGCTCGGTGGGATATACCGAGCACGGCTGGCCCAGCGGTTAAGTTGCTCCCCGCACGCACGGCGCGCGCAGGTCTTGCTCGAGCTGCCGCTTGCGGGGCTTCGAGGGCAGCACTGTGCCCGGGATTGCTGACCTCGCGGAGGACCAGAACGCCGACGGCGGCGCCGGGGAGGGCGCTCTTCCACGCGCCGGCCGCGATGAGGATCTCACGTGCTTCCATGGTGCTATCACCGGTCTTCGCCTACTGCTGGTCGGGAACTATGGGCTTGCTGAGTGATGCGCGCGATCAGTTGCCGGCGATCTGCCCGGGGGGCGCATCACGTACGAGTAGCCGTCGTCGTCGTCTTCGCCCTGGCCAGCCGCACGACCGGGAGAGGCACCGCCCAGATAGGTGTACAGCGGCCAGCCATCGTAGGTGATGACCCGGCCGCCCCCCGGGTTCGGCGCAGTGCCCAGCAGGCCTGGCCGGACGCGCGCGCCGGCCGCGACGGTCTCACCGCCGTGTACGAGCAGCAGCGGCCAGGCGGTCGCGCAGCCGCCGGTGCAGCTGACCTGGCGGGCAGCGTCAGGCGCGAACATGTGCAGCGCGAAGCCCTTGTTCGTCACGAGAATCGTGCCTAGCTTGTCCACGGGGGCTACGTCAACCGTGACCCGCCCATGGTCCGCACTGAAACGCACGACATCCACGTACCGGACATACAGGTAGGACGCGAGCGCTGCGAGCACGCGAGCACACCCAGCGCGGCAGCAAGGACCTTGCTTCGCCGGCGGAGCCGCGAGACCGTCATGTGACACTACCTTCCAGCAGCTGTTCGGACGGTGTCGGTTACCGCTACCGCCTTACGACTACTCGTCCTCAGCGTCGCCAGCGCATGAGCGGGCCGCTCCGTTCGGAATACCGAGTCAGGGCCTGCTCATCCGGCAGTGGCAGGTGCGGGCTTGGGCTCCCGGGCAGTTGTGGTGGCTACTGCCTTCGCCAACTCGTTGCGGCGGACGAGAAGGAACGTTACCGGGACGCCGACCAGGCCGATCAGGCCACAGGCCCAGAACGCCCATTGGAAGCCGCTGGTCAGTGCCGCGGCCGGCGCGGCGCCTTGGCGCAACAGCGTGCTGGCCTGGGTGGCGGCGATGGTGGACGCGATCGCGACGCCGATCGCGCCGCCGAGCTGCTGGGAGGTGTTGATGAGGCCGGAGGCCAGGCCCGCCTGATGCTCGGCGACCCCGGCGAGGGCGGCGATGGAGACGGGGATGAAGGCGAACGCGGTTCCGATCCCGACGACGAAGAACGGCCCGGCCAGGCTGGCCCAGAAGTGCCCGTGCACGGGCACCTGGGTTGCCCACAGTATGCCGCCGCCGATCATCGCCATGCCGGCCGCCATCACGAGCCTGGCCGAGCCGCGGGTGACCAGCGCCTGCGACAGGCCCGCGAAGGCGACCGAGGTGAGCGACGCCGCCAGCCAGGCCAGGCCGGCTTTCAGCGCGGAGTAACCCAGCACCTGCTGCATGTAGAGGGTGCCGATGAAGATGAACGCGAAAAAGCTCGCCGCCGAGCAGCACGCCGACCGCGTTCGCGCCCGCCAGCGTCTTCAGTTCCGGAATATCCGCAGCGGCATCAGCGGCGCCTCCACTCGGGTCTCGATGACCACGAATGCGGCGAGCAAGGCGACGGACGCCGCGAGCAGCGACACCGTCCTGGCGGTGCCCCAGCCTGCCTGCGGGGCGGTCGAGACCGCGTAGACCAGCAGCGACAGGCCGCCGGTCACGGTGACCGCGCCGAACGGGTCATAGCGCCGCCGCGCAGTGGCGAGCCGGCTCTCCGGCACGATCGCGCGGGGCCAGCGCCAGCGCCGCCGCGCCGATCGGGACGTTGAGGAAGAAGATGTACTGCCAGCCGGCGTAGCGGGTGAGTAGCCCGCCGGCGATCAGCCCGACGGCCGCGCCGCTCGCCCCGATGGCCCCCCAGGCGCCCAGCGCCTTGTTCCGCTCGGCGCCCTCGGGGAACATGTTCATCACGATCGACAGCGCCGCCGGGAGCACGATCGCCGCGCCCAGCCCTTGCACGCAGCGCATCGGGATCAGGAACGAGTCCGCTGTCGCCAGTCCGCAGCCCAGCGACCCCGCCGTGAAGACGAACAGGCCGGGCATCAGGATGCGGCGGCGTCCCGAGCAGATCCGCGGCGCGGCCGCCGAGCAGCAGGAAGCCGCCGAAGGTGAGCGCATAGCCGGTGACGACCCATTGCAGGCTCGCTTCGGGCATGTGCAGCTTGCGGCCGATGGTCGGCAGCGCCACGTTGACGATCGCCAGGTCCGCGATCGTCATGAAGAACGCAACAGCCAGCACCGCGAACGCGCGCCAGCGGCGGACCTGATTCCCGCTCTGGCCCGCGGCCGGGGTGGCGCGGCCAAACCCGCGGCTCGCGCCGGTGACTGGTGCCGTCGTTCCTGATAGTTCTTTCGCGATGTCATGTGGACTCCTTCAGCGGTGAGGCCACGCGTGAGATGCACTTGCGTGATACAAGCACCGGAACGAAGTTGATTGTATGATGCAAGTCGGCTGGTACGTTCATGTCATGCTCGGTCGTACCTACGACACCCAGAACTGCTCGGCGGCGCGTGCCCTGGAGCTGGTGGGGGAGCGCTGGAGTGCGGTAGCGAGGTCCGTCAGCACATCCGCTGCGCGACCCGCGGCGACCTCATGATGCGGGAGCGTGACATGCCACCTAGCGGCCTGACCAGGAACAACGCGCGCGCCGCCCGCGTTTTAGCAACGAAGTAATCCCGGCGGCGAGAGAACTATTGTGGCTCAGTGCATTACCTGCGGAACTGAACTCCATCCCGAGCGAGCAGCAAAATACGACTACTGCATGGCAGCAAAATGCCAGGAGATTAACAATAAGGGCCTGACGATGGTGGCCATAGGCATGAACAAGGCCGCCGACGAATTCCTCATCCTGGATGACGGGACACGCGAGGACCTGGCCAGCGGCAAATACCGTGACCAGCGCCGTGGGTCGTTCGGCCCGCCCGCTCCTGCGCCGGGCCCGCGCCCGGAACCGGCCCCTGCCGGACACTCGGCCACGACGGCTCGCCGCAGGCCGCCGCGGCCGCGCAAGGCGCCGGTGACGCCGCCGCGGCCGCCATGGACCCGGTCGCAGCAGAAACTGGCGCTGCTCTACAACCAGCAGGGCCTTCGGCCGGCCGAGATCGCGGCCAAGCTGGGGATCAGCGTAACGCTGGTGACCCAGATCATTCTGGCCAGCAAGAACCGGGGCAAGGCGTAGGCAGCAAACGCCTCGCACACGTCGCGCCGGTCAGTCCAGCGATCTGCGGTAGGAGGTCCAGGACGAGACGACCTCGAAGCCGGCCTGGCGGTAGATGCTGACAGCGCCGGTCGGGCTGTCGGAGTCGACGCCGAGCGTGGCACGCTGCTGGCCGTCCTCGGCCGAGGCAGTCATCACTTCGGCGAGTAGTGAGCCGGCCAGCCCACGACGGCGCCAGGCTCGCCGGGTTCCTATCTCGTTCATCCGGATCCGCCCCGGCGTCTCCTCGCCCGCCAGGACGTAGCCAGCGACCTGGTCACCGTCCAGGGCCAGGCGCGTCAGGTCCGGCCGGAAGCCTGGCTCGAACAGATCGTGCTGCGACCAGTCCGCGAGGCTAGTGAGCTCGAAGTCGAAGTGATCGGCCATCGCCTCGTTATGCGCGGCATACAGCGCGGCTATGTAGTCAGCCGAGAACGGGACCACCGGCAGGTCCGGGCGTGGCCGAGGGCTGAGCTGGACGCTGAGATCGGCGGCCATCTCATACCAGTACCGGACCGGCTGCATGCCGAACCGCTCGAACAAGGCGAACGCCGTCGCTTCGGTGGCGTAACCATCAGCATCGAGCGACCAGTTCGCGCCCGGCGACAGTTTGTCGCGCAGCTGACGGGCGCGGTTGAACGACCAGCCGAGCAGTTCGCGGCCGAACCCGCGCCCGCGCCAGCCGGGCAGAACGCCGCCGAAGCTGTCCACCCGGTCGCCGTCGCCGACTGGGGGCGCGAGCATCGCTGCGGCGACGATGGTGTCGCCATCGGCGACCAGCCTGGTGTCAGCGGCCGGATCACGAACCAGGCCTGAGGTAAACCAGGATCTGACCTCGTCCTCTGTCAGGCCCGGATCAGCGCCAGCAGCGATCGCCATCTCGCGCATAAAGGCAGTCAAGGCTGGCGCATGCGTATCTGCGTAGCCTCGCCAGTTCAGGTCACTCACGACCTGAAGCCTAGGTGCGGGGTCAACCGACTTAACCAGTTCAGTTTCCGGCCGGCTTACCAGCGGGCGGCAGCGGACCGTGGATCGGAGACCTGCCGCACGCCGACAAGCTCCTCGCTAGCATCAACCGCGCCAAGACTAAAACAAGCGATCTTACAGAGCACTAGTAGGCCGGGCCGTAACCGTCGGCGGCTTGAATTGTCTCGCCGTCCGCGAACTCGCGAGCTGCCAGCCGGCGAACGATGGCTTCCCCGAGGATAAGCGCCGCGAGGAAAACGACGAGAACGCCAAGGCCGTAGAAGAAGCCGACCCCCTCCAGCAGCCGCATGGTAGCCGGGCCGAATGCGGCACCAGCACTGGCGACCGGTGTGCCCGCGCCAATCGAGCCACTCGGCACCGCCACGGCCATGACGAACGGGCCGACGACGAACCAGGCGCCGCCTAGCGCGGCCAGGAAGGCGCCAGCCCGTGCGGCGCTCGCTGAAACCGCTGCCAGGAGTCCGCCGAGGAACACCGCAGCGCCGGGCACGACGGAGAGCCATAGCCGACCAGAGGTATACGCCCACGCCTTATCCGGAGTGTAGGCGTAGCCGAAGTACGGTCCTACGAACGGAACCAGCGCACCCCATGCTCCCAGCAGCATGAGCAGGAGGCCGCTCGCTCGCCCTCGCCTCAATAGCGTCCTGCCCGGAATCGTCGCACCGGTCACGGTGTCACCAGTCATGGCTTATCTCCCGTCTGGTGGTTGATGCAGCGTCGCCCACTACCCACCACATAGGTTCCTATGCGCGGGCTGGCCCGCGTTCACATGACAGTCAGGTACTCGGCCAGCGCCGCGGGCTGGCTGAGCGCGATCAGGTGGCCGCCGGGCAGCACGTCGAGGGGCATGCCGAGCCTGTCCAGCGCAACCGTCCGCTGGAACTCGACGGGGAAGAACCGGTCGTCTGCTCCGGCCGCGACCCGGATCGGTACAGCCGGCCAGGACGGCAAAGTCACAGACCGACTCGAACACGGCGTCGGCTTCGGGCCGTTGCTGATCCTCCCCGGCTGCCGTTATGTCCGGCGGCACGTCGTGGAGGAAGTAGACGGACAGGTCGAATTCGGCCGGATAGCCGTTTCTAGTCGCGGCGGCTATCCGGGCCCGTTCCCACCCGGTGTTGTCCCACCATGCCCCGGCGGTCTCACCGGACTCCGGGATCATGGCGTTCACCAGGACGAGGGCGCGTACCGGTTGTTTCGCCGCGGCGAGCGGCGCAGTGAAACCGCCAAGCGACTGCGCCACCAGCACGACGTCGCCCCGGTCACCGATCGCGTCCGCAACCAACGCGGCGTACTCGGGCAGCCCGGCTGCCGGGTCATCGCCTGGCAGGTCGACGGCGATCGCATGGTGCCCCGCCCGCTGTAGCAGCGGCATGACGCGGTGCCAGTACGAGGCCACGCCGCCCGCGCCGGGAATCAGCACGAAGGAACTCATGGCCCGTCCTTCCCACTAACCGCCGACCGCTTGTCCGGTTTCGGCTTGAATCGGAACGGCCTGCGGCGTGGCGTCGAGCGCGCAGTGCAGCGCGGCAGCCTGCGGCGCTGCTCCGGCCCCGGCTGGCCGGGCGGGGTTGCGGATTGTCGCCGCGGCCAGGATGCCGCCGGCCACGCAGAGTCCGGCTGCGATTAGGACGGCACGGTGAAAGCCCGCGGAAAACTGCCCCGCATGCAGGTATGCCGCACCCATCAGGCCAGCAGCGGCGGGGAGTACGGCGACGGCGATCAACGACCCTGCGCGGGCGACATCGTTGTTGACCGCAGATGCCATCCCGGCGTGCTGCGGCGATGCCGCGGCCAGCACTGTCGCAGTGAGCGGTGCCACGTTGATTGCCAGGCCTAGCCCGAAGACCAGCACGGCGGGCAGTACTTGAGTGAGGTAGTTCCCTGTGTAGTCGATGCGGGTGAACAGCGCCAGTCCGATGGCGATCACCACCGGTCCGGCAGTCATCTGCAGTCGAGGGCCGATCCGGGCGGCGAGGGCACCAGAACGGGCCGACAGCACGAGCATGATGACGGTCACCGGCAGCAGCGAGATGCCGGCCTGCAGGGCCGTGTACCCGGAGACTTGCTGGAGCTGAATCGGCAGCAGGAACAGCGCGCCGCCCAGCGCCGCGTACACCACGAAGGTCACCACGTTGGCCGAGTCGAACTGGGTAGACCTGAACAGACTCAGCGTCAGCATCGGCGCGGCCACCCGCCGTTCCCAGGCCAGGAACGCCACCAGCAGTACTACGCCGCCGACCAGCGCTATCAGCGGCTCGGGACTGCCCCAGCCACGAGTCGGGCCCTCGATCAGCCCGTAGGTGAGGCCGATCAGGCCGAGGGTCACCAGCGCGCCGCCGGTAAAGTCGACCTTGCCAGTAGCGTCCGGGTCGCGGGACTCGGGCACGTGCCGCCAGGCGACCCCCATGACGATTGCCGCAAGCGGCAGGTTGATTCCGAAGATCAGCCGCCACGAGTAGGCCTGGATCAGCCAGCCGCCCAGGAACGGTCCGATGGCGGTGCCCACGCCGGCGAAGCCCGACCAGGCTCCGATCGCCTTGCCCCGGTCCTCGGGCCGGAACGACGCCTCGATGATGGCCAGGCTGCCCGGAGTGAGCAGCGCTGCCCCTATGCCCTGGAACGCCCTGGCCGCGATCAGCGCAGGAGCGTTCGGCGCGACGCCGCATAGGGCTGACGCCACGGCGAACCACGCGACACCGATGAGGAATATGCGCTTGCGGCCGTATTTATCGCCCAGCGCGCCGGCGAACAGCAGCAGCCCGGCCAGGGTCAGCGTGTAGGCCGTCACCACCCATTGCAGCGTGGCCAGGTTCGTCCTGAAGTCGCGGCCGATGGCGGGCAGTGCGATGCCAACGACCGTAGCGTCGATCGCCGCCAGCGAGGATCCGAGAACTGTAGCCAGCAGCACCCACCGGCCCGACCTGCTGGCATAGCTCAGTCCGCCTCGGTCAGCGGGAGTTGCCGTCACGACAGGTCCACCTGGCTGACGTGCATGTGTGCCCTAGCAGCCGTGGCCGGCAACTGCGGTGTCGAGGGGCACTCTGCGACCTTACTACCGCGCGCTGCTGGGTAGGTTCTGCCAGGCATGTGATCAGGCCTGAGTGGCAGAATGCACCCGCTATGCAACTTCCGAGTAGATCTGTACTGAGAAGCGGACGAACAGTTGTCTTCTGCGGTTGCCGTGGCAGCAGCCATTAGCGCTGCACTGGTGTTCGGCATAGCGTCCGTCGCCGACCAGCGCAGTACTAAGCGCGTCAGGCAGCGGCGTACGCTGTCGCCCCGGATATTCCTTGACCTGGCGCGGCAGCCGCTATGGCTGGCATCGGTAGTCGGGACCGTCGCGGGGTTCGCTCTCCAGGTCGTGGCGCTGAGATTCGGGCCGCTCGCGCTGGTAGAGCCACTGCTGGTGTGCGACCTGATATTTGCAGTACTGATCAGCGCTTTCCTGCGTAAGCGCTGGGATCCGGTGATGCTTGGTGGAGTCGTCGCTACCGCGGCCGGTATCGCCGGATTCCTCGTTGTCGCCCAGCCATCAAATGGCCAGTCGCACGTGAGCTTTTACGTTGTGCTGCCGCTCGCTGCCGGGCTCGCAGCCGCCGTGTTCGCTTGCCTGGCGGTGGCTGCGCGAAGCGCGCGCCTGCGGCCGCTTGCCCTGGCGCTAGCCTGCGGCATCAATTACGGCGTCGCGGCGTTCCTGGTCAAGCTGGTGGTCTCCGACGTCAGCGGCGGCCTGCCCGCACTCCTAACCGACTGGCCGATCTACGCTCTTGCGATAGTGGGCCCACTGGGCTTCCTGCTCAACGAGAACGCGTTTCAGCAGGGCACGCTGATCGCGCCTGTGCTCTCCATCATCACCGCGTGCGATCCGGTCATTTCCATAGTCCTGGCCAGCCTCTGGCTGAACGAGAAGCTGAGTAGTACCCCGGCCGGGGTTGCCGGTGAGGTAGCCGCGCTAATTGTGATGATCACCGGAATTGTCGTTGTCGCCCAGCGCGCCCCGCACATTGCGCCCGCTGGCGACGCTGCGCAGACTGCCTAGCTGCGTTTCTCTGAGCCATAGAAAACTACAAAGCCTGGTGACGTGCCCCCGCGGAAGGCGGTGCAGGCTGGCCCAAGGAACGCAATGAGGGGGTAAAAATGGCAGGTTCGGTGCAGGTCGTCGGTATCGGCGGTTCCCTGCGTGCAGGCTCGACCAGCCTTACCGCACTGCAAACGGCGCTGGACGGCGCATCCGCGGCTGGGGCGCAGGTCGCCATGATTCGGGTCCGCGAACTGGATCTGCCGCTGTACACGCCGCAGCGGGCTACGCCCGGCTCGGCTCGCAGCTTCGCTGATCTCGTCTACGCCAGCGACGCCATGGTCTGGAGCTCGCCGACCTATCACGGCTCGGTAAGCGGTTCGTTCAAGAATGCAATCGACTGGCTGATCTTGCTGGCCGAGCGCGACCCGCCGTACCTGACCAGCAAGCCCGTCGGACTGGTATCGACGGCGGGCGGCGTGCAGGGGTTGCAAGCGGTCAACTCGATGGACTTCATCGTGCGGGCGCTGCGCGGCTGGAGCGTTCCGCTGGTGCTGCCGGTCGCCCAGTCCTGGCAGATCTTCGATCCCGATGGTCGGCTGACCGACGAGATGGTCGCGGCGCAGTTGCGCGAGCTCGGGGCCGAGGTGGTGCGGGCGGCGCGCCAGTTTCGAGCCGACGGCACCTGCGATTATGCCGACGAGGTTCAGTTTGCGCCCGGTGCCGCAAGCATGCCGTCCGCCATGGCGACCGGTCCATGACCGCGCGCTGCCGATCGCGACCCCTTGCCGATGCTGGCCACCTCGGTTGTCTTGCCGGGCACGCCACGCTCGGCAGCGAGCCGGGCCAGCTGCACGCGGGAGGTAACGTCCAGCTTCCAGAAGATGTGGCGCAGGTGGAAGGCGACCGTGTGCGCGCTGAGGAAGACCCGGCTCGCCACCTGGCGGTTGCTGAGACCCTGCGCGACTAGGTCGACGATCCGCCCCTCGGTTTCGGTAAGGCTGTCCCAGCCGAAGGCTGGCCTGTCAGCCCGCTTCCAGTGGCGCAGCCTGACCCCCGTGGCGCGTAGCTTCGCGCGGACCCGGGCCATGCCGTCGGCGCAATCGAGCTGTTCATACTGTGCGTACGCTTGTCGCAACTGGCCCACCGCAGCAGTCTGATTCCCCTGCTCGGCGCTTGCCAACGCGGCATCCTCAGTTGCCCCGGCGCGGCTGAGCGGAGCCGAGTACCGGCCAGCCGCAAGCTCGAGGGTGGCACAGTTCCGCTCGACGAGGCCCCGGACATGGCAGGCAGCGGCGACCATATCGGACTCGCCCTGCGTCCTTTCTGCCAACCGCTCAGTTGCCTGTGCCAGCTGTGTCGCCTTGGCCTGGTCGCCGTCCGCCAGCGCACCGCGAACGAGCAGTACCGCAGCCGTCGAAGTGCCGCCGCGGCCGAAGAGGACACGTTGCAGGCTCTTCTCCAGGTCACGGACGTAGCTGTGCATCTCGAGATCCACGATCATCAGTAGCCCATTCCAGTTGGCGAGGTGTCTTGGTCTTAGCATCGGCAACCTGGCGCCCGCCTGCACCGTCCCGCGCGGGCCAACTCGCTGTCCGCACGGGACATGCCCAGTTTGGGGCTGCCGCCCCAGAGTTTGCGGGCCAGTCCGCTGGTCAGGACTGACGCAACACGAGCATCGTGCGCCAGGCCCGGGTAGCCAGCTGGAGGTTGAACCGCGTGTCAGGATCGCCGAGATCGTGACCGGACACCTCGCGGATCCGCTTAAGGCGGTATTTGAGAGTGCTGCGGTGCACGGACAGGGCGTCGGCAGTGGCGTCGTAGGTCCCACCGCTATCGAGGTACGCGGTCAGCGTCGCGACCAGCTGGGATCCGTGCATGGTGTCGTACTGGATGAGCGTGCCAAGCCAGTCGCCAGCGAAACTCTCCATGGCAGACATGTCAGTTGTCGTCGCGAGGACTTGGTAAACGCCCAGATCGTCGAAGATGGCGACCTGCTCGCCGCCGCCGACGGCTTCCTGTACTCGCAGCGCTAGTTGGGCTTCGCGATAAGAGCGCGGAAAGTCACCGAGCTCGTCACAGCGGCTGCCGACCCCGATCGAGCAGCGAGCGCCATGCATCTCAGCGATGACGGCCGTCCGGAATCGGTCCCAGGCCGGGTCCGTGTCCGCCAGGACGATCACCTCCGTGAGCCGAGCGGCGACCAGCGATCCGACACCTGCCGCCAGCATCGCCCTCGTGACTGCCGCGCAGAAAGAATCGACATCCTCGCCTTCCTGGCACTGCAGCGCGATGACCCGATGCGGACGGCCAAGGTCATAACCGAGCCCTTGGGCGCGGTTGACCGTGGCCGGGCCATTGTCACCCGCCACCAGCTCGAGCACGAGGTTGGTACGGGCCTTGGCCCTGGATTCGACCATGTTCTGCAGGCGGGCGAGCTCCATCGCGAGCACCGTCGTGGCGTGCTCGATGGCCAGCCGTTCAATCTCTCCCGCGGTCCGGCCCGGATCGCCAAGCATCAGCACGCCAGCGGGAGCGCCCGCGAGCCGGGCCACTGAAACGAGCCGGTCTCGGTCCCGTAGCGGCCCCGATGTCTCCATCACCTGGCGCAGGAGGCGCTCGCGGTCCTCAGGGAGATCCTTGACATACCGGCCCGGGCGGCCCGGTCCGGCCCACGCCCGCAGATTGCCGAAACAGTCTTCGATCCAGGTCGGGTGATCGGTAAGCGCGTAGACGGCTTCCGCGATTCCCTGTTGCCCCGTGCCGGCCATGGCCACCTCGGTCAGCCGGTCATGAACGGCGAGGCTGCGCTGCAGCGCCAGATTGGCGGCCGCCAGTTCGGCGGCCTGAGCCCGTTCGCGACTGTGCAGGCGTGCGCTGGCGAGGGCGATGCCCGCTTGCTGCGCCAGCACTTGCAGCAGGAACCGCTTGCGCTCGGTGGGTTCCTGCGTTGCGGAAACGACCAGCCAGCCGGCTTCGCCATCCCGCACCGGTATCGGGTACGCCCAGGCCCACGGCACGTCCGGCAGCGGGGCGGGCGCGCCATCGACGGCGCGGCCGCCGGCCAGGCAGGTGCAATCGAATCCGGCTCCGCTGAACCGGCGGACGCGCCAGCTTCCGTCCAGGAAGATGCCCTCAGCGCTACATGGCCCGAGTGCCTTAACCGCATCGGTGACTAGCAGCAGGATGTCGGCCTGATCGTCCTGCTGGGTCAGCTGCATCGACAGCTCTAGCAGCCTTCTGTGTGCCGACAGCAGCTCACCCGCTAGATCATCGCTGCTGGACAGGCTAGATGACGCCGTCATCGCCATTCGCGGCTCCGCTGGCAGCTGAGCGTAGGGAGGCCCGCAACCGGACGCGCGTCGCGGCCCGCACCCTGACCCGCGCTGAGTCTAATCCCGGCAGTTGCCGCGCCGAGCGGGCGGGGGCGGCCGTGCCCTGGTCGCTAGCCGACGGGCATGATGAGGTACTTTGACCCAGTTGCCATCCGGGCGTACGCGACGATGGTGTCCAGCTGCAAGGCACCGGGTAGCGATACCTGATCGGTATAGCTGCTCGCGAACGTCGTCGTGAGTCCGGCCGCGACCCGGTCGCGCAGCTGGCTCATGCGCTCCAGGCCGACCTTCTGCAGGAACGGCGTCAGCAGCCAACCGCCGATGCCCCACGCCATGCCGAAGTTGCGAGTCAGCTCCGTGGGGCTGCGGTCAAGTGACCCGTAGATGTACACCTGCTTGTGGACGGCCGATCCGTACCGGCTATAGCCTCCGGCCGTGGCTGCGGCTGCCGCCTCCATGCAGGTCAGCATCTGGCTGGCGAGCCTGCCACCGCCGGTCGCGTCGAAGCCGAGCGTCGCGCCCGTCGCTGCCACTGCGGCGGTCAGCTCATCCATGAACCCTGGTGACGTTGAGTTGCACACATAAGCGGCGCCTGCCGATCGCAGTAGCTCCTCCTGGTCAGCCCGGCGAACGATATTGACCAGCGGGACCTGCTCGCCGAGGCACAGCCGGTTGAGCATCTGACCGAGGTTTGAGGCCGCGGCGGTGTGCACGAGCGCGCTGTGATTCTCCAGCCGCATCGTCTCGAGCATGCCAAGCGCCGTCAGCGGATTCACGAAGCAAGAGGCTCCGTCCGCCGCCGGCGTCCCCTCGGGAAGCGGCATGCAGAACGCCGCGTCCACGCAGCGGTACTCGGCGTACATGGCACCACCCGCCATCGCCACCTTCTTGCCGAGCAGCGTCGCAGCGGCTGCTGACGATCCGGCGGCCACAACCGTTCCAGCGCCCTCGTTGCCCACCGGCATCGGAATGCCGACCCGTGCCTGCGCAGCACGCATGGCGGCGGCTGGCAGTGGCGCCGTGACAACAGGCCGGTCGGCCGGGCCGCTGGAGCCGGCCGCGAGCACGTCCGCGCCCGCGAGCAGCAGGCCGAGGTCGGACGGATTGATCGGCGCCGCCTCCACCCGGACGAGCACCTCGCCCGGACCAGGCGCCGGCACCTCCACGGTGTCCAGGGACAGTTGCACCGTCTGCTCTGCCGTCACAAGCGACCGCAGTTGCAGGGCCGTTGCCGGAATGCCTGTTGCCATAAACTCGGCCTCTCAGCGGATCAGTGCTAGCGCGTCCAAGTCGACGGCGTGCCGGGCGTGCCGGTTCGCCATTGCCGTGAACATCTTGTCGCCTCGCTCGGTCTGCTGGACGACCATAGCCGCGATGACGTCCATGACGATGCCGCTGAATGCGCGCAGCCGGTATCCGTCCCAGCAATCGGCCCAGGTCAGCTGCACGCCGCTTTGGGTGAGTGCCGAGTGGTACCGCCGCACCAGCGCTTCCTCGTGCTCACGCCGGACCGGCACCGGCAGACTGGAACCGAGGAAGTACGACAAGTCCCCGGCGGCAGGCCCGAAACTGCAGGTCTGCCAGTCCAGCACGGCTGGCCGGAGCCGGCCGAAGAGCAAGTTGTCCGCCCGGTAATCGCCGTGCACGATCGTGCGCGGTTCAGCCCGGCCAGCCAGATAGCTGCCCGCAAGCGGCAGGAACTGTTCAATGAGGGTAACGGTGCCAGCTTCGAGCCCGGCGCCATACCGTTCGCGGAAACCGGGATACAGACCAGTCAGGGCTGCCGTCATCAGTGCGGCCGCGTCCGGGCCCGACCTGTTCAGCCAGGCCAGCCCGGCGAGCTCCGGGCTGTCCCAGCCTGCCGCGTGCAACGCCGCCAGCTCGTCGACCGCGGCGGCGGCATCCGCTGCGCCCAGGCCGGCCAGCTGGTCGCCCGGGCTCGCAGGCGCGAGATCCTCCAGCAACACCAGGTACTCGTCCGGGTCGGCGTCGTAGCCGGCGTAGTAACAGCTGGCAAGCGTGACCGGCAGGCCGGCCGCGAGCTGGTCGTAGAAACTGGCCTCTATCTCGTAGGTGCGGAATGCGCGTGCCGCCGCCCGGCTGGCCGGGTCAGCCGCAGGCACTTTGGCGATCAGCGTGGGGGGCAGGCTCGCTGGGCCGCCATAGGTGAGGTGCAGGCGGTAGCTATCGGACACCTGGCCGGTACCGATGGCTGCCGCCGCCACCGCCGTGACCTCGGTACCGCCGAGGGGGCCGGCCAGGGCGGTGGTGAGGAACTCGGCGGTGACGTCCTCGATGCCGGAAACCGCGGGTCTCACCGGGCGGCGACCTGATCAATGATCCGCAGCATCTGGCAGCGTTTCCCCATCGAGTGATTTGCGGCCAATGCGTGGAGGATTGCACACCGCTGCCAGAACGTCCAGCCTTGGCTCAGCCGGAAAGCCTGACCAGGTCCCGGTATTGTTCGGCCATGTGCCAGCCCGGCAGCCGGTGGTGACAAGCCTGACCCGAGCCGCTGTGCCCGGCCGGGCCGCTGCGCCGGTCCGCGTGGTGCATCTTGGCCTGGGTAACTTCGTCCGGGCGCACCAGTGCTGGTATACCAGCCACGCGCCGGACGCCGCGGACTGGGGGATCGCCGCCTTCACCGGGACCAGCAGCCGTCCCCTCGTCAGCTGGCTGAACTCGCAGCAAGGGCTGTACACCCTCGTGACGCGTGCACCGGATGCCGACCAGTTCGAGGTGCTGAGCAGCCTGTCGCGGGCGCATGCCGCAGACGAGCACGACGCCTGGCTTCGCTATTTCCAGGCCCCGGACCTGTCGGCGGTCACTGTCACGATCACCGAGGCCGGTTATCTTCGCGGCCCGCACGGCGGCCTGGATCTTCGCCGCCCCGAGGTCCAGGCCGACCTGGCCGTACTGCGGAGCGACCCCGCCGGGCCGGTGCGGACCGGTCCGGCGCGCCTGCTGGCCGGTTTCGCGGCCCGGTGGCGGGCGGCCGCGGGACCGATCGCGCTGGTGCCCTGCGATAACACCCCTGGCAACGGCGAGCTGGCTGGCCGGATCGTCAGCGAGCTGGCCCAGCTGGTGAGCGCGCAACTCGCAGGCTGGCTCGCGGAATCAGTAGCCGTCGTGACGACCGTGGTCGACCGGATCACTCCGGTCACCACCCCGGCTGAAATCCGGACCGTGCTCAGCTCTACCGGCCTGCACGACCGCTGCCCAGTGGTTACCGAGCCGTTTCAGGACTGGGTGCTCAGCGGCACCTTCCCGGCCAGGCCCCGCTGGGAGATCGCCGGCGCGACCTTCACCGCTGACGTCACGCCGTACGAGCAGCGCAAGCTATGGCTGCTCAACGGGGCGCACTCGCTGCTGGCCTACGCCGGATCCATTCTGGGTCACCGGAGCGTCGCCGGCGCAGTGGCCGACACGACCTGCCGGGACTGGCTCGAGGATTGGTGGGCGGCAGCCTCTCCACACCTCGCCCAGCCCGCCGCCGACGTGGCCGCTTACCGCGTGGCAGTACTGGAGCGGCTGTCGAACGTGCGCATGAATGACCCGCTCGACCGGATCGCCGCCGACGGCTCGCAGAAGCTCCCTATCCGCGTCCTTCCGGTACTTCGCGCGGAGCGGGCGGCCGGCCGGGTTCCCGCGGGCGCCACGCGCGTGCTGGCCGCCTGGGTCTGTCACCTGCGCGGGCGCGGCGCGCCCGTCAGTGATGCGCGGGCGGCGGAGGTAGTCCCGTTGGCCGCCGGCCCGCTACGGACAGCCGTGCCGCGGGTGCTGACGTGGCTCCAGCCGGCGCTCGGAGCCGATGCCGACGTGCTAGCCGCCGTCGTTGACCAAGCCAGCCAGCTTGAACGCTGGCCAGCGGCGTCGTGACTGCTTTCTGCTGCGTGTCATGCATCGAGCGCGGTCATACGAGCTCGGCGACCGAGCGCGTCAGCAAGATGGCGGCGCAGAACGAGCGATACGTGGCAAGCGGGTCGCTCCCGTGTATGCGCAGTTCGCGCGGCCCGGTGCGATCCACCCCGCGTACCCAGCTGGCCGCCTCGGCGATGTCAGTCGTGCGGACTGAGACCTCGAGAACGCCAGGATCAAGCCGGGGTGGTGCCGCGCCCGCCGACCCGCGCACGGCTGCCTGCGAGCGTTCCCTGATTAGTGCGCACGCGAGGTCGGGGTGCAAGCTGTGAGCTGCCAGCCGGCTCACGGGCTCCTTGACCACGGCGGCACGCACGTTTGGCAGCAGCGCCGCCGTTTCCTCGCAAGCGGATCTGTCGCCGGTGACCAGCACGATAGGCACCTTGAAGTGGGCGGCGACGAGCGCGTTGATGCCCGCCTCGCCCGTCACTGTGCCGTCCAGGCGGGCCTCGACGACCGCCCGCGGGTTGTAGGTGTGCGACAGCCCGGCAGGTGCGCCGATCGAACCGTGATACGAGATGAACATCGCGGCGTCGAAACTGCCGTCGAGCCCTTGCATCATGTAAAGCGGCTTGTGACTGCCGGAAATATAGGACGCTTGGCCCGCTAGCTCGGCCGCCGGCAGGTTGCGCATGGTCGAGTGCGAGTCGTTGACCACGATCTCCGTCGCACCGCCTGCCAGGGCGCCCTCGATCGCCGCGTTCACCTCATTGAGCAGAAGCCTGCGTCCGGCTGCCGCCTGCGGGCCGTCCCCGACGCATTGCTCCCAGTCGACAATCCCCGCGGTTCCCTCCATGTCGGTGGAGAGGAAGACTTTCATGGTGCCGCTCCTTCGCCGGCCCTGCCGGGCGCGGGGCCGTCATCGGAGAATGTCATGCAGGCGCACCACCCGTCAGGTTGTGCGAGCTGAGCAGAGAGGCTGGCGATGCCACCAACAGTGACCCGCCGCACGATTGAACTGGCCGGGCTGGCCGTGCCCATGGTCGAGCTGACCGGCTCGGCGGGCGGCCCGTTGCTGACGGTGATCGCGGGCGTACATGGCTGCGAGTACGCCTCCATGCAAGGTGTCCGGCGGTGGCTACGCGACCTTGAGGCGCGAGAGTTCCATGGCCGGGTGCGGGCGGTTCCGGTGCTGAACCTGCCCGCGTTCGAGGCGCGGATGCCGTTCGTGGTGCCCGAAGACGGCAAGAACCTGAACCGCTGCTTCCCGGGGAACGTCGACGGCACGCTCGCGGACCGCCTCGCATACGACACCTTTCATCAGCTGATCAGCGGGTCGGACGCGTATATCGACGCGCATTGCGGCGACCTAGTCGAGGCACTACAGCCGTTCGCCCTCTACGAGGCGGGTCCGGCCGAGGATAGGGCACGCGCCCTAGCGACCGCATACGGCCTGCCGTACGTGATCCGGCAGGAGGCGGGGCCTGACCGGACCGTGGCGGGAACGAGTAGCGGCGCGGCGGCCGCGGTCGGCATTCCGGCGATCACGGCCGAGGCCGGAGGCTGCGGCCTGGTGACGGAGCATGCCGTGCGGCTGCATGTCGCCGGGCTGAACCGGGTGCTCGGCGCGCTGCGGCATGACCGCTGACGGGGCTGACCATGGGGCCGGGCCCGAGCCTGCCTATCTCGGGCGCTTCGTGTGGCTGCGCTGCCGCCAGGCCGGCTGGTGGGAGCCTGCCGTCGGCCCGGGCGATCAGCTAGCCGAGGGCCAGCTGATCGGCACGGTCGGCAGCCTCGATGGAGCGCGGACGCTGGAAACCATCACCGCGCCTGTCGGCTGCGTCGTGATCTTCCTGACGAGCTCGCCTGCGGTGGCCGACGACGGCCTGCTGATCGGCCTCGGCGCTGCCTAGTCGATTTGGGTGATCAGGAACATCAATGCGGCGATACATTCGATACCTCCCGCCGCTCAGCCGTCCCGGCCCATAAGCTCCTGGTATGAACCGTTCGTGGCTTATTCGCGCGATGCTTATTGCCGTGGTCGCAGTCGTCTCGGTGACCGTCGCCGGCTACTCGCCGGCGCCCGCCCGCGCCACGTCCGCGCCGGCTTTCTTCCGTACCCTGCCCCCGCGAGCAAAGCTGCCATCCGGCGCGCAATGCGCCAGGTGGGTCCGGGCCCGGCCGATCCGCGAGAACAAGGGCGTCAACCGCCGGTTCAATCACATCACCGGCCACCATCTCAGTAAGCATTTCTTCAGCGGCGACCAGCCGCAGGCGAACCGGCGTCTGGCGCCGCGCGTCAACGGCGACTTCACCGGCACCACCGCGGAGATTCTGCGCTGGGCAGCTTGTAAGTGGGGCATCAACCAGAACATCGTCTTCGCGCAGGCCGCGGTGGAGAGCTGGTGGCGGCAGACCACCAAAGGCGACTGGGAAACCAGCGGCTGCCCGCCCGGTCACGGCCCGGGTGTCGATGGCAGGCCGGGCCTGTGTCCTCAAAGCTGGGGAATCTTGCAGAATCGCTATCCGTACGAGACCTCAAGCTGGCCCGGCATAGCACGGTCTACCGCGATGAACGCCGACACCGCGTATGCCATCTGGCGCTCGTGCTACGACGGCTATGAGACGTGGCTCAATACGGTGCAGCATGTCGGCCGCTATCACGCAGGCGACGCGTGGGGATGCGTCGGGCGCTGGTTTGCCGGTCGGTGGCATACTCCGCCGGCCCAGCAGTACATCGCCCAGGTCAAGAAGTACCTGCACGAGCGCATCTGGACTAAGAGCTACTTCCAGCAGCCCTAGCGGCCCTAGTCGTTGGGCACAAGGATCACGATCCGGCCAGGTCCCCAAGGGGCACCTCCGGATCGCGCAACGCGGTCGGCTCCACTGGCCGCCAGCCCGGACCAGAGCCTGGATCGCGTCATTGACGTCCCACACGTTGACGTTCATGCCTGCCAGCACGCGGCCGCCGTCGTCAAGCCAGAAGGCGATGAACTCACGCCGGTCCACGTCGCCGCGGAACACGACGGCGGCGTAGCCGTCCGGCTCAACGTAGCCGGAGTACTCCATGCCGAGGTCGTACTGGTCGCTGTAAAAATACGGCACGCGATCGTAGCTCACCGGCTGGCCCAGCATCGCTTTAGCCGCTGTTTGCGGCTGGTTGAGCGCATTGGCCCAGTGCTCGAGGCGGATGTGCTTGTCGAGTAGCGGATGGAAGGCGCTGGCCACGTCGCCCGCGGCGAAGACATCCGGGTCGGACGAGCGGAGCTGCGCATCGACCCGGATGCCGTTATCGACTTCGAGTCCGGTGTGCTCACCTAGCTGGGTGTTGGGGGTGATGCCAATCCCAACGATGACGGCGTCGGCGCGGACCTGGCTGCCGTCCGACAGCCGGACGCCATCCACGCGGCCATTTGCCCCGGTGATCTCGGCTACCTCAATACCGAAGCGCAGATCGACGCCGTGCTGACGGTGCAACGTGGCGAATACTTGGGCCGCCTCGGGGCCCAGCACGCGCAGCAGCGGCAGCGCGGCCGTTTCCAGCACCGTCACCTCAACGCCCGCCAGGCGCCCGGCCGCTGCCGTCTCCAGCCCGATCCAGCCAGCTCCGATGACCGCGACGCGGTCAGCCGCCTGGAACGCCGCCTTGATCCGGTCGCTGTCACCGACGGTGCGCAGGTACAGCACCCCCTCGAGGTCGGCGCCCGGCACACCGAGCCGCCGCGGCGACGAGCCGGTGGTCAGCAGGAGCTTGGCGTATCCCGCGCTGGATCCGTCGGCCAGCCGCACCACATGCTCAGCCCGGTCAATGCTGGTGACGGGCACGCCGAGGCGCAAGTCCACGTCGTTGTCGTCGTACCACTGGCGGGGGTGGACGTAGATCGTGTCCCGGTCTGCCTTGCCCTGCAGGTAGTCCTTAGACAGCGATGGCCGCTCATAAGGCGGCTCCGTTTCCTGGCCAATGAGGATGACCGGTCCATCGAAGCCATCGGCGCGCAGCGTCTCAGCTGCCTTCGCGCCGGCGAGGCTGGCGCCAACGATGACATACCCCTGGTTACCCAGCATGGTTTCCACGCAGGCAATTATGCTCGCCAGGCCGGCGCGTCCGGCATGCCCCGGCCGGCTCCAGGCGCTCGGAGCCGGCCGGGACCGGCGGTCAGGCCGCTAGCGCGGCAGCCTTACCGAGAAGCACGTAACCCTGCGTGGTGAGCGCCACAGCCTGCCCGACGTTCACCGGCTTGCCGGCGAAGGCCGCGCGAAGCAGCAAGCGCCGCATCTTGGCCACGACCGCGTCCCGCTGCTGGCCGAGCTTGGCCAGCTGCTTCTCGATTGTGACGTAGGTGTGGTCGCCCGCTGACGCGCTTTCCAGTGCCCTGGTCGAAGCCTTCAGCGTGTCCATGCCGAAGCTGCCGATCGGCGCGTTGAGCTGGGTGTAGACCTGCCCCAGCCTTAGCAGCTCGCCCCGGTGCTTCCGCATCCCCGCTGGCAGCGCTGACGAGGAGATGATCTCGCCGAGCACCCGGCCGTCCGGTGCGTAGTCGTCGTGCAGCCGCAGCAGTGCCAGCATCGTCGGCTGAATGCTGGTGTGATCGGACCAGACGGAGTTGTCGACGCCGCGCCGCGCGACGCCCGGGCCTACCATTCCCAGCCAGGTGGTGTTGATCTGCGAGCCCACGGTGCCGTGATTCCACGCGTCGGTGCCTGGCGGCTCAGTGAAGCAGGCCGTCCCGCAGCTGGTGGCACCGCCAGACAACCAGAAGTCGGTGTTCCCGAACATCACCACCGTCGGCGTCCGCTTCGGATCAGCTGTCACCATGTGCAGTATCCGCAGCTCAACGGGATCGGCGAGGTAGTTGGTGAGGTGCACGGTCTTGCCGGTGGCCAGGTCGTCACCGGTGAGCGTGCCCGCAGCACGCTCCAGGGCCCGGACCGAGCTGGTCCCGCGACCCGGCTGGCCGTGCACGTAGATGACTGGCGCGGAGTCGGCGTTGACGTCGAATGCCGTGCTGATGCCCTTCGCGCCGAGTAGTCCGGTGAGATCACCGTTCACCTCGCCGATGTGGGCGTAGTGGCACCTGACCGTCACTCCATTGCAGCCGGCCGGGCTCGGCTTGCTGCCCACGAAGTGGTCGCCCTCGTCGGCGGTGAACACGAACAGCGTGTTCGCCTTGGTGATGCCGTGCTCTGCAAGCCGGGCGAAGAACGTGCCGAACGCGGCGTTCTCGGTCTTGAGCTGGCCCTCGTAACCCGCCTGGCCCGGGCCGAACGGCGTGCCTGCAGTCCACGAGTCGTGCAGGTCGCTGAGGTAGGTATAGGTCACCGGGACGCCGTGCAGCTGCATGTCCAGGGTGTAGGAAAGGCCATTAGGCCCGGTCATGCCGTCATATCCGGGGAAGCCGATCTGGCCGTACGAGTCCTTGATGACCTTGCCGCCCAGGCTGCGGACCGGCCCCGACGGGCTGATGACCGGCTGGAGGAACTTGTTCCCGTACAGCGCCCGGAATCCGTGGTAGCCGCCGGGCTCGTTGCGGAGGACGTCCGGCACCGATCCGTGGGACCGTACGCACACGGCCGACCTGCGGGCGCAGTGGACGGCGAGGCCCATGAAGTCTGCCTCTGCCTTTGCCTGGTCCGATCCAGAGGAGTTGGTCTTGCCGGCTTCCTTAGCCTCGGGCGAGTTCTTCCCGTACACCACCGCGACGTCCGGGAGCGTGTTCTCCAGCTCGGTGTTCGCGGCCGCGACGGTGCCGAAGTTGCAGCCAGCCCGGGTGTACGGCACCCAGGGAGCCGGAGCGACTTTCCCGTTCTGGGTGATCATGGTCGGGGTGTGATCGCCGACTGGCGTGCCCGCCAGGTTGGTGTCGTAGTCCACGATGGGGTCGGTCCAGTACGCAAAGGAGCCGGCGGTATCGCTAGTGCCGTCCGGCTTGTAGTAGTTGTACTCGTTTGCGATCGGCACGCCCTGACGACTGCCGTACAGGCCCGACTCTGATGTCACGATGTCATCAGCGGTGTGCGCGATCAGAGGGGTGTGCTCGTGGCTGATCAGCGTGCCGTGCCCGGTAATGAACGTGAGCAGGTTCGGCATCTGCTGCAGGTCGCTCGGTACGTTCGGGTTATCCCGCATGTAGTGGGTGTTATCGAACTGGATATAGATGACGTGCTTGACCGATCCAGTCGGACCGAGCGCGCAGCTGCGTGCTCGCTGGTGCGAGTGCCGGACCCCGGTGCCGCCGAGGTGGGCGCCCGCCGAAGCGGCCGCGACGCCGCCCAAACTGACCGCCAGCGCACCCACGGCGCCCACCGTCAGCGCGCGGGCAGTTAATTTGCCGACCATCCGACTACCTCCGATTCACCGAACCCCGGCGTCCCGGAGCCATTCGCCTGACGCTTGGCGAACCATAGCGCACACTGACGCAAATAATGTCCAGGAATGGCGTGCTGTACGCCGGTAGCCAAGCAGTAGCAGGCGAAGACCGGGTGAACCGGGACCGGCGGTCGGCTGAACTCGGCCTGCGCCTCGGGCCGAGGCACGCCCAGGACCTAAGGCTTGTCCGGCGGGACGTTCGGCCGCCGCGCTGCCGGAAGCCCACGACGACCATTGGAACAGCTGGCATGTAAGCCTGCAGAACAGCCGAAGGTAAGCCCGCAACATCGGAGGGGCGATAGTCATGATTGCCGTGCCAGCGCGGCGCAGGGTTCGGCGTGCAGCCGTCGCTGCCGCGGCCGGGCTAGCGCTGGGCGCTGCCGTGGACATAGCGTCTTATCCGTTGTGGGGTATCTGGTGCCTGCACTGGGGCGCGACGGATGACGAGGCAGGCCGGGCCATGCCCGGCGACGATCTGCTAGCGAACCCGGACTTGCTTACTACCCGGGCCGTCACAGTCGCGGCACCGCCCGGTGTCATCTGGCCCTGGCTCGTGCAGATGGGGCCTGGCCGCGGGGGCGCTTACACCTATGACTGGATCGAGAACCTGCTCGGGCTAGGCATGCACAGCGCACACGAGATCCTCCCGCAGTTTCAGGATCTGCGGGTCGGCGACGCACAGCGGCTTGGCGCTCGTGGGCCAACGCTCCGCGCGGCCGTGCTCGAGCCTGAGCGGTCCTTGGTGCTGCGCTCCGAAGACGGTAACTGGGTGTGGGCTTTTCAGCTGGT
This sequence comes from uncultured Actinomycetota bacterium, assembly GCA_963787665.1. Classification (GTDB taxonomy): domain Bacteria; phylum Actinomycetota; class Actinomycetes; order Streptosporangiales; family Streptosporangiaceae; genus JAJYUU01. The sequence goes on along the minus strand of CAWBDZ010000007.1, from coordinate 362,257 downwards.
GCCCTGTAGCACTGGCACCCGGCTCATCAGCCGGAACCGGATCGCCACGCCTGGCGCTACCTGGTCGGTGCGGGCGCTCTACACCTACCTAATGGAGCCAGGCAGTCTCATCATGGAGCGCAAGATGCTGCTGGGCATCAAGGACCGGGCGGAGCGACTCGGCTCGGGCCAAACGGGCTCAATAACCACGTCGGCGGTCAGCGCGTAAAGAAATCCGGCCGTCGGCAGCGTATCGTTTACGTGATCATGGACTGTTAGCGCCGCCGGCTCCCGTTCGGTGGGTTGCTACATCTTTCTGACGGTCTCCTGCAAGGTCTTGTCGATGTCCGATGGTCTGACGTCCAGGTCCTCGACAGTTTCCTTGTCGGCCCTGGTGACTGCTCTCGATCGCCGTCTCAATCGTTGTCTCGCCGATGACTATCAGCCCGGCCTGGCCTGGGTCGATGAAGTCACCAAGTTCCTTGGCCCGGGACCGGGACATGCCCTTCGCCAGGTGACCGCTGATTCCGCCGATAACGCCACCGGCGGCCGCAGCGCCCAGTACTGCTGGCGGAAATAAGACGCCCACGGCAGCCCCGGCTGCGACGCCCCACCATGCACCGTGGCGGGTAGCGGTTTCGTCCTTGTTCTCGTGAACTTTCCCGGCCGCATCCTTGGTGATGACGGCCGCATCGTACGAGCCGACTAGGCCCTGCGAATGCAGGCCCTTGACGATCTGATAGTCCTCTCGAGCTGAAGCTCATCCGGATAGGTGGCGACGTAGAGAAAGGTGCCGTCAGGCTTAGCCACGGCGATCCCCTTTGCGCTGGTAGCCCGCTGGATAATCGCTAACAGCCTGGTCCGAGTGCGCGGATTGTGTCGTCACCCACAAGGTGTGAACATCACGCTGCGTCGGCTAGAGGTGACAAATCACCCACCCACCCCACAAGGCCAGCAACGACGCTTATCAGCGGGCTGTGCGCGCCGACATCGTGATGAAGTCACGCGCCCACGATCGTTCGAAGAACGTCGCCGCGCCCTGGACGGTCCACGGAATGAGCTTGCGGCCGTTGGACGGGCCGGCCAGTCCGCGCGGGCCTGGTGGATGGTAGGTAACGAAGTCGGGCCAGGACGGGTTGATGTCAAGCTGCATGCCGCGGACAGCGCCTGCCCGGACCAGCAGCTCAGCAAGCTGGAGCGGGTCCAGCGATGGCGCCGCTGCGTACACCAGGGCGCCATTGGCCGTGATGCCCAGCCCGGTCCGCCACTGATGCTCGAGGCCGGGGACGGAGGCGGCGCACGAGTGAGCGCCGCATGTCGATCCCCAGGCGTGCCAGTTACCTGCCGCAGCCGAGGTGGGCTGACCATCCGCGACGAGCGGTACGAGGTTCTGCCGCACGCTGGCGACACGCCTGGTCATCGTGACGTCCCTGCCCCAGGCTCCGATGTTCACGCTGCCATCGGCGTATATCACCAGCGAGGCGGCACCGGGCCGCAGCCAGTCGATCATCCGGCCCTCGGTGTAGTAACCGCCGCGTGCATCCTTCATCTTGAATCCGCCGTTGAAGGCCGCTACCAACGTGGCAGCCTGGGCCCGCGCGATCGGCGCGGTGTACCTGTAGTGGCCGCCGCCGGGGCTGATCGAGCCCGAGTACAGCCGCGCCGACAGCAGACGCGTGTCCATCCAGGCGATGGCCGCCCGCTGTCGCCGGGTGCCGCCGGGCGGCACCAGCCAGGTCTCATAGACCGCCCAGAAGCTGCGCACCGGCCGACCGGCGGGGTGCCAGACGCCCTGCCTTGGCAGAACGCCCGGCCTGCCGAACGGGGCCAGCGTCTGCGGGGCAGGCAGGTATGGCTCGGCAGCTGCCGCACGCGTCGTCGGCGAGCTCCCATGCGAATTGGCATGACTCTGGTTTGCGTGAGCCCCCGCGTCCGCGGGATTAGCCGGGTCGCCTGCGCCGCATGCCGTGAGCCCGATTGTGCCGGCTGCTAGCAATGTGACCGACGTTGCGGTCCGCGCGCGACGCCAGAGCTTGGTCGTCACGCCTCAACTGTAGTGAGCAGGCGCCTCGCGACAGCATGGCGGCTGACTGCGAGGCGCGAGCCCGTGGCTACCGCTGCCACCTGATCGCGGCTAGCCTGTTCGCGCGCACGTAGCCGTTGTCAGCGAACCAGTGCGCTGAATCCTCGATAGCCAGCCTCGCGGGGCGTGACTTGTGGCCGATCTCCGACCGCGCGCGGTCATCGTTGAAGATCATCCTGGTCGTGGACATCCGTGCGGCCTCCAGCGCTACGCGTGGCTCCCGGCGTAGCAGCCGTCCCTCTATCAGGCTCGACGCGACGCCGGCCGACAGCACCAGCCCGCGCGGGACCTGAAGTCGGGGCATGGGCAGCCCGGTGTACTCCGCGAGCATCTGCAGGATGGCCCGCATCGAGAGGTTTTCCCCTCCCAGGATGTAGCTCCGGCCGGTGCGGCCGTGCTCCAGCGCGGCCACATGGCCGAGCGCAAGGTCATCGACATGGCTGACGTTGAGTGCAGTGTCCACGAAGGCTGGCATCTTGCCGTTCAGGAAGTCCAGCACCAGCTTGCCGGTCGGGGTCGGAGTGCGGTCGCCAGGACCCAGCGGGAAAGTCGGCAGAGCGAGGCAGACATCCAGCCCTTCCGCCGCGGCGCGCAACACCTCGTGCTCGGCCGCGAACTTCGTCCTCTTGTAGTGGCCGAACAGGTGCCCGACGTCGGCGTAAGAGGTCTCGTCGGCTGGCTCGCCCTGGCTCGCCTTACCCAGGCCCAGCACGCCGACCGTGGAAGTGAACACCAGCCGCTCGCAGCCTGCGGCCCGCACTGCATCCAGGACGTTGATGGTCCCGCCGACGTTCACCGCGCTGAACACGCCCGGGTCGCGTGCCCAGAACCGGTAGATAGCGGCGAGATGGAAGACGAAACGGGCACCTTCGCACGCCGACCGGACCGCCGCTCGATCGCGAATGTCCAGCACCGTCCGCTCGACGTCCAGGTCACGGACGTTGCGGAGGTCAGCGCCCGGCTCGACGACCGCGACGACATGGGCGCCGCGTTCGGTTAGCGATCGCATGACGGCCGACCCGATGAAACCCGAGGCGCCGGTGACAACGACACGGTCGCCAGCCTCGAGCCGCCTGGCTGCCGGCGCGTACCCCGCCTCGGCCGCCACGCCTGGTTCCCGCTGCATGCGGTGCGGTGCCGCCTGCCCGACCGGAGCGTCGGCGGCCGCCGGACTTACCGGCCGCTGGACCGTCCGGGCTGGCTTGCGGCCGAGCGCTCCGCGCGCCATCGTCTTGCCGAATTCGTAGGTCAGGCCGGAGCCGCGGTGCGCGTCGGCCATGACGTCCTCGAACGCCTCCAGGAAGTAGTCGACCTCCTCAGGCCCGGTGATGAGCGGCGGGAGCAGCTTCACGATGTTGACGTTGTCGGCCGCGACCTGAGTCAGTATCCGGTGCCTGTGGAACAGCGGAACGACGACAAGCTGCGAGAACATGCCGTGCCGGAGGCGCTCGACGGCGCGGAACCGGAGGCTGGCCGACCTCGACTCAGGCTCGCCGAACTCAATGCCGATCATCAGGCCGAGCCCGCGCACGTCGCTGATCAGCTCATACCGCTCGGCCATCGACTTCAGGCCGTCGCTAAGGGCTAGCCCGGTGCGCTGTGCCCGGGCGACGATGTCCTCATCGTCGAAAGCCGCCAGTGTCGCCAGGCCCGCCACCATGGCTAGCTGGTTGCGGCCGAACGTCGTCGAATGCTTCAGCGCGTCTTCCATCGACTGGTACACGCTGGCGTAGATCTTATCGGTGGTCAGCATCGCGCCGACCGGGACGTAGCCGCCGGACAATGCCTTCGACACCGTGATGATGTCGGGCTCCAGGCCCCAGTGCTCGTGACAGAAGAACCGGCCCGTCCGGCCGAGCCCGGTCTGCACCTCATCGACAACCAGCAGCGTTCCGTGCCGTCGGCAGAGTTCCTGCGCGGCCGTCCAGTACTCGGCGGGCGCGCAGTAGACGCCCTTGCCCTGGATGGGCTCGACCATGAACGCGGCGACATCGCCGGCCCGCAGCTCCGCCTCGAGCGCAGCGAGATTTCCGAAGGGAACGGGGACTGTCTCTGGCAGCAGCGCCCCGAAGCCGCGCCGGAATTCGGCGCCACCATTCAGCGCCAGGGCACCTGTGGTTAGCCCGTGGAAGGCATGCTCCGCGTACAGCACCCGCGGTCGGCTGGTCGACTGTCGCGCGAACTTGATGGCAGCCTCGATGGACTCTGCGCCGGAGTTGCAGAAGAAGACCCGGTTGATGCCCGGGTGCGCCCGGGCTACCAGCTGCTCGGCCAGCAGGCCCGGCAGCAAGGCGCAGTCCATCTGCACCATGTTGGGCAGGTCCAGGTCGATCGCCTGGTGCAAGGCTGCCTTGACGCCGGGATGGCTGCGGCCGAGGGCGTAAACGCCGAATCCGGACAGGAAGTCGAGGTAGCGCTGCCCGGCTGCGTCGTACAGGTAACTGCCTTCGCCGCGGACGTACTCTCGATCGAACCCGATGGTCTTAAGCGTCCTGGCGAGCTGGCGGTTCAGGAACCGCTCGTGCAGCGCGAAGTTCTCCCCGGACCGAGCGGCGAACGCTCCGGCTACATCGAAAGGCATGCTCCTCCTCGCACTGGCTCGGACATGACGACCATCTTGGCGCACGGATGTCCCTAATGCCCCGCGTTCGCCGACAAGCTAAGCCCATTTCAGCACGTCACGCCGGCCGGGCCCGGCGCGGGCCAGCCAGTGACTCCCGTCGGCTAGCGTGGTGACCCGGAAGGCTGTGAGTGCGGAGGGTCGGCGTTGGCCATCGTGGTCCTGCTGTTGTGGCTTGCCACCGCTGCCGTGGGGTTCACCATGCTGCGGGCCGGCGGCGCAGCCCGGCGGGCGGCCGCCGCCCGTGCAGAAACGCCGCGGGCGGACGCGTTGCAAGCAGCGAGTGCGGCCGGAACGCGCTTGGCGCCGGATCCCCGGCGCAGGTCAGCAGCCGTCCCGCTAGCCGCCGACGGGTCGCCGCCGCCTGCCCCTAACACTCGGGTCGTCACCCCGCCGGGAGAGCACCCGTTGCTGGAATTCAGCCATCCCACCCTGGCCATTAGCGGGCTAGCCACGTGGACGATGTTCGTCCTCGTGCACTACCAGCCGCTAGCCTGGACAGCGTTCGGAATCTGGCTGGCGGCGATGGGTGCCGGGCTTGGCTGGCTTGACCGCACCAGGCGTGACAGGGCGCGCAAGGTGACTGCGGCCTGGGCGTTCCCGCCACGGCTGGTCAGGCTGCACGGGCTTGCGGCGCTCTTGTCGATCGCGCTGACAGTCCTGACGGCGCTATCGGCCGCCCATGGCTGACCGCGCCCGCCGGACTGAATCGGCACGGCACCCACTGAGGGAGACTCGAACATGAACTGGGGAGTGCTTGTCGGCGCCGGCGTGGTACTGGCGGTGATCGGAGTCATCTTCACCTTGCAGGGCGTGGGGATCCTCGGCGGCAGCGTCATGTCCGGCGTCACCTTCTGGGCGGTGGCCGGCCCGATCATCGCGCTGGCCGGCCTGGGCTTGGCCGGCCTTGGCGTGCGCCGCCGTTCGGCGTCCTGAGGTCGTCGCGTTAGCCGGACGCGGCGGAGCCGGGCCGGTCCGTCGCCGGATACTCCACCAGTGCGATGATCCGGCTCGCCATGAACCGAGCGGTGCGCACCGGCGTCCCGTTCCGGGTGACCTCGCTAACCTCCACCAGACCCCGCCGGGTCGCGACTTCCACCCGCCGCCCTGCGCGGGTCGCGGCTACCTCGTACGTTCGGTTGCTGCCGCCGTCATCGACCACAATCTCAATCCGGTCGCCTTTCATGGCCACTCCTTGGTCGAACACTAATTCGAAGTCGTCTCGGGGTCAGTGAGTCCGAGTGAACTCCTGGCCTGGGGCCGCCTGTTGGCGGCGGTCCCGGTCTTGCCCGCGGGCGCGGTGCCGGGTTCCTGCATCACCGGGTCGTGCCCGGCAGTGCCGGGTCCTACAGTCCCTCCGCAGGCGTTTAGGCTCTCCGCCCCACTGGCGGCGAGCTTAATCAAATTAGATGCCGCGTTGACGTCCCGGTCCATGGTCAGGCCGCAGTGGCCGCAGCGGTAGGTCCGCTCGGACAGGGACAGCTTGGCTTTCACCGTCCCGCAGGACGAGCAGGTCTTGGAAGAGGGGTACCAGCGGCCCGTCACGATCAAGCGGCCGCCGTGCCAGGCGTCTTGTACCCGAGCATCCGCCGCGTATGCGCCGAAGCCCTGGTCGGCGATAGCCCTGGCAAACCGCCGGTTGCGGCTCATCCCGGACACGTTCAGGTCCTCGCACACGACCGTCTCGTACCGGCGAGCGAGCTCCGTGGTGGCCTTGTGCAGCGCGTCCGCGCGGACGTTCGCGATCCTGGCGTGAACGCGGGCCAGCCGGGCGGCGGCCTTGCGCCGGTTCGCCCCGCTCTTGGCCTTGCGGGAGTGCGCCTTCGAGGCGCGGCGCAGCTTCCGCAGCGAGGACCGCAGCGCCTTCGGCCCGGCCACGATGACCGTTTCCCCGGCATCGTCCACGCCGGTGACCAGGATGCTCCACCCCGAGGTCGATCCCGATCGCGCTGCCAGGCCGACGGTGCGCGGCCCCGGCGCCCGCTCGACCTCGCAGGTGAACGACACGTGCCAGCGCTGCGCGGTGCGGGACACGGTAGCCGACAGGATCCGCGCTGACCCGTTCTCTATCCGGCGCGCGAGCTTGCGGGTGGACTCGTGCGTCGCGACCATGCCGAGCCGCGGCAGCGTAACTGTCGCACCCGCGCACCGCATCGGCCCTACGGAGAACCGGAACGAGTCGCGGCACCGGCCCCGCTTCTTGAACCCGGGAGAACCGAGCCGCCGTCCTTTACGCTAGCCCTTACGCGACTTCACGAAGTCGCGCAGCGCGCAGTCCAAGTCCCGGAACGCCTCCTGATAGCAGCATTTAGAGTTCTGGCCCCACCAGCCCAGCGCCGGTCGGACTTCTTCATCCTGATTCCACAGCCGGTGCAGCTCCATCGCCGAATACCACTTACGCTCGGCGTCGTACCGGTCCTTGCACCTGGCCAGCCCCCAGTTCCACGCGAACCGCGCCGCGCCCGCATGCGAGCGCAGCGCCCGCTCCTGCGCCTGAGACGATCGAGGGCAAACCGGTACGCCTGGAGCACGACGCCCGGCCGCGACGGAGACGATCCGGTAACCGAACTCATGTGCTAATCGTTGCATTAGAGTCTGACAATCCAGGCTTGACTTACGACCACCACGACGCGCGATGGCTAACTCCATCGCCAGTAATCGGTATTGGCTCATCCAGTGTTCTGCAGGCCGGCTGCCACGCCGTTGACCGTCAGCAGCAGGAATCGCTCAAGTGCGGTATCGAGGGCGGCATCTGGCTGCGCCGGGTCTTTGACTGCGCGCAGCTCGGCCAGGGCGCGCAGTTGCAGGTGCGAAAGCGCGTCCACGTACGGATCGCGGAGCGCCACGGCACGCGACAGCACCGGCCTGCCCGCAAGCAGCCGGCTGTGCTCGGTGACCTCAAGCACCAGCCGCCGGGTGAGATCGTATTCGGCGATCACCTGCGCGGCCAGCTGCTCGCTCTGGCCGAGCGCCAGGTAGCGGACCGCGATGTGCCGGTTGGTCTTCGCCAGGCTCATCTCGGCGTTGTCGAGCAGCACGGCCAGCAGCGGCCAATCGTGATAGGCACGCCGCACCGCCGTCAGCCCGCCCGGACCCTCGATCGCCGCGGCCAGGCCACTGCCAAGGCCGTACCAACCGGGGAGATTGATTCTGGTCTGGGCCCAGGCGAATACCCACGGGATGGCCCGCAGGTCAGCCAGGCCGACGGGGGCTGCCAGCCCCCGGCGCGCCGGGCGGGAACCGAGGCGCATGCCGCCGATCTCCGCAAGCGGACTGAGGCGGGCGAACCACTCCGCGAATCCGTCGGCGGTGACGAGCGCACGATAAGCGGCGAGGGCTCCGGCCTCCAGCGCCGCCGTCACCGGTGCGAACGGCTCATGGTCTGGCGCCGTCGCTGCCGGGCCAGTTTGGTCTGGCCTCGCAGCCGACGCGAGCAGCACCGCCGATGTGACTTGCTCGACGTGCCGTTGCGCTATCACCGGGTTGCCATACCGGGCGAAGATGACCTCGCCCTGTTCGGTCACCTTGAACCGGGCGTCTACTGAGCCGGGTGCCTGCGCCAGCACCGCCCGGCCTGCCGGGCCGCCGCCGCGGCCGAGCGCGCCACCCCGGCCGTGAAACAGGACCAGCCGCACGTCCCGCCGCACGGCCCAGGCGGCGAGCCGTAGCTGAGTATCGAAGAGCCGCAGCGTCGCGCTGACCATGCCGAGTTCCTTGGCAGAGTCGGAGTAGCCGAGCATGACCTCCAGCCGCCGGCCCGTCTCAGCCATGCGTTTGGCCACCGGCTCCAGCGTGAGCATCTCGTCCAGGATCGGCACGGCCCTGGCGAGGTCGTTCCCGCTCTCGAACAGGGGCACTACATCGAGGTCGGGTGACTGGCCCGGACATGCGAACGCGGCGAGCTGGTAGATCGCCGAAATGTCCGCCGCCGACGTGGTGAAGCTAACCACGTACCGGCGGCACGCTTCGGGGCCGTGCCGGAGCTGGATCGAGCGGATCGCCCTGAATGTCGCCAGTACCTCCTGCGTCTGTGCTGACGGGTCACGGCCGGCCCGCAGCTCGGCGAGCGCGGCCGCGTGGACGGCGCTGTGCTGTCGCACCTCTAGCTCGGCCAGGTGGAAGCCAAAGGTTTCGGCCTGCCAGATCAGCTGCTGCAGCTCGCCGTATGCCTGCCGCGGCGCGCCTGCTTCGGCGAGCGCCCGCTGGACCATGCGCAGGTCGCCGGTGAACTCCGCGGGGGAGGCCAAGGCCAGCCCGCGTGTGTCTGCCGGAGCCTCCTGGCCACCTGCAGCTGCGAGCCACAGCCGGGTCGCGCGCAGGCGCTGCGCGGAATACAGCAGGTAAGTCCGGTACGGCTCGCCCGGCGACCGAGAGCTGAGATCGCCGACCAGCTGGGGATGAGCCCGCCGGGCGGCATCAAGCGCGGCGGCCAGTTCCGCCCGTGCCTCGCTTCGGTCCGATGACCGCTCGGCGGGATCGGCCGCGGGTAGGACGTCGGCCAGCGTCAGCGACCGCCCGATCCGGGTAGTCGCGTTCTCCAGGGCACGCAGCGCATGATCAGCCTGAATGGCTGCGGTCTGCTCGGTCACCGTGGCGGTCACGAACGGGTTCCCGTCCCGGTCCGCTCCGATCCAGCTGCCGAAGCGGAGGAACGATGGCGCCTGCGGCGCGCAGGCGCCCGAGGCCCCGCCTAGCAGCGCCTGATCAAGCGCCCGGTACACGGCCGGCGCGAGCTGGAACAGGGTCTCATCGAACACGGCTGTGCCGGACCGGACCTCGTCGAGCGGCTGCATTGCCTGGCTGCGCAGCGTCGGCGTGCGCCATAGCAGGTCGATCTCCTCCCGCAGCCGGCGCCGCGCCTCGGCCTGCGCGGCCGCGCCGAGTTGCGGGCTGTCGACGACATCGAGCTGCGCGCCGATCCGCCGCAGCGCCTCCGTCACCGCGCGCCGCCGCGCCTCGGTGGGATGCGCGGTCAGCACCGGGTGGACTTCGAGGCGCCCGACCAGGGCAGCCCGTGCGCCGTCGCCTATCGTGTCGGCCAGCTGCGCCATCGTGGCCGCGAGCGAGTCACGCACTGGCTTAGTGCCGGTGTCACGCTCGCGCAGTGTCCGGATCCGCTGGTGCTCTTCGGCGAGGTTAGCCAGGTGGAAGTAGACCGTGAAGGCACGGGCCACAGCGTCGGCGCGAGCTACCGGCCAGCTCGCCACTAGCTCGGCGATCGCGTCGTCGTCGGCGGCGCGGGCTCCGGCCGACTCTTGCCGCCGTGCCGCGATGACGCGGTGCCGCAAGTCCTCGACATCGTCCAGCAAATCCTGCCCGTCGGATTCGCTTGATCACCTCACCGAGGATCGCGCCGAGCAGCCGGACGTCCCGGCGCATCGCGGCTGGCACCCGCCTGCTGTCGGCGCTCCTGAGATCGGCATTCGTGGCCACGGCGCCAGCGTAGGGGAGACGGGAACGCGCGCCGAGCGCAGGTAATCGAGCATTGGCCCCCCAAATACCACAATCCGTCCGCTGATTCAACAACGGCGTTACACACGCCGGTGCCAGTTAAGCCATCGAGTATTGAAGGAATGTATCTTGACTATTTAACTAGGCGAGCGCACGGGAAATTCTGTGCGCGCTATAGCCTTTCAGGGGAAGGGTAAAGCATGACACAGTCGTCTAATCCGCCCACCCGCAGGCACCGGTCCGTCCGCCTCGTGACGGCCGCCATCGGAGCCGCTGCGCTGGCCGCAGTCTTCGTTCCTGCCGCAACAGCAGCCACGGCTGCCAGCCATCCCGCAGCGTCCAGGTCACACGTGGTGCATGCAGGTGGCGGCAAGGTGACGCTGCACCGCCTCGGCACCGTGAACCTGCGTACCTTGGCGCGCGCTGACGCGCGGCGCGAGCGCGCGGCCGCGAACGCGGCCGCCCCAACGGCCAAGCACATGAAGATGGTTCCGCTCGGGCGCCCGGCGAATGCCAAGACGGCCGGCCGCACTGCCAATGCGATGACACGTCACGTGGCCGGAACCGCACTGCGGAAGTCGTTTGCCGGCAACGTTCCAGGCGAGCACGGCTTCGATGGCATTACGGCAGCTATCAATGGCGCGGCCAACTCCCCGGACGCGGGCGGCGTCGGCGACGTCAGCCCGCCGGACCAGGCGCTGGCGGTCGGTCCGAGCACGGCCGGCACAGCGATCGTGGAATACGTCAATGACACGCTGAACATCTACGCACCGGACGGCAAGACGCTGCTCGGCGCGATTCCGGGATACCAGATCTACGGCCTGCCGCCCAGCGCCTTCCTGTCCGACCCGCGGGCCTACCGTGACCCGCAGACGGGCCACTGGTTCCTGACCCAGTTCATCTTCGGCGATGGCGTGACCTCGCCGCTGAGCACGCAATTCATTGCGGTGAGTCAGACAACCAGCCCGTTCGGCCCCTACACCACCTTCTCGATCGACACCTCGGACAGCACTAACACCGCTAACGGCTGCCCGTGCTTTGGTGACTTCGACCAGGTCGGCCTGGACAACAGCGGCTTCTTCATCGCCACCAACGAGTTCTCTGTGGACGGCCCGAACTTCAATGGCACGGTCATCTACGCGATGTCCAAGAGCGCCCTGATCAGCGCTGCCATGAGCTTCGGCCAGCCCGTTCCGGTGGTGCAGCGGTACGCGGTCCTGTCGTCGAATGATCCGTTCGGCGCCTACCACCTGTCGCCGTCGTCGGTAACGGAGGGCTCGTCCGCGCCGGACACCGAGTATTTCGTCGAGTCCAACTCCAATCTCAACTACGGCACCGGACTGAAGGTCTACGCCTTGCTGAACACCGCGTTGCTGAACATTGGCGGGCGGCCGACCATGGTCGAGACGGATGTGGCATCCGAGCCCTACTCGTTCCCGCCCAACGCCTACCAGCGAAGTGGCCCGACGCCGTTCGGATGCTCGGTCGGGTTCTGCGCGACAGCATCGCTGGAAACCGACTTCAACGCGGTGCAGGAGGTGACCTACGCCAGCGGCAGGCTCTATGCCGAGCTGACCACGGGTTTCAACTTCGGCACCGCACAGAACGCCGGGGTTGGCTGGTTCGTACTGCAGCCGAAGGCAAACCCTGTCTCGATCTCGGTCAGCCTGGTGAGTAACGGGTACGTGGAAACGCCAGAGGAACTGCTGTACCCGGTGATCGGGGTGAACAAGGCCGGAAATGGTTACCTGAACTTCGCCATCTCGAGCTCGACCAGGTACCCGAGCACGGCCTACATGGTATTCAAGGGCAGCGCCGGCCCGTCCGGACCGATCCACATCGCCGCAGGCGGCGTCAACCCGCTGGACGACTTCACCTGCTACCCGCCGTTCTCCAGCGGCCAGTGCCGGTACGGCGACTACTCCATGTCCCAGTACTACAACGGCCAGATTTACATGGCGTCCGAATATGTCGCGCCGCAACCACGCGACACGTTCAGCAACTGGGGTACGCGGGTCTGGTACGCGCCGGTCCCGTGAGCTGATCCCGCTCGCCGGTAGCGGGTCGTGATCAATGCGGCTTCGCTACCGAGCTGGCCGGCTGGCGGGCGCGCCACTCACGGCGCTCCCGCAGGCCGGCCATAGGCTCGGCAGGTGCGTACTTCGGGTGACGTTGTGACACCAGCAGGACCCGCGCTGAAATTCGGCCTCGCCGGCACCGGATACTGGGCCCGCATCACACATGCGCGTGCGCTCGCGACGACGCCCGGTATCGAACTCGCCGCGGTCTGGGGACGCAATGTAGCGGCCGCTCGGGCGCTCGCTGATGAGCATGGCGCGGCCGCATACGATGACCTCGATAAGTTCCTGACCGCCGTCGATATGGTCGCGTTCTCGGTGCCGCCGGACGTGCAGAATGACATCGCGATCCGGGCGGCCCAGGCCGGAAAGCACCTGCTACTGGAGAAGCCGGTCGCGACCTCCATGCCTGCGGCTGAAGCGCTCGCCACCGCGGTCGACACGGCGAAAGTCGCCTCAGTGGTGTTTTTCACGGCCCAGTTTCAGGCGGATGTGCGGGCCTGGCTGGCTGATGTGAGCCGCAGTGGCGGCTGGGCTGGCGGGATGGCCAGCTGGCTCGGGTCTGCCGTGGTGGGGGACAGCCCGTTTAACACGCCGTGGCGGCAGCAGAAAGGCGGCTTGTGGGACGTCGGGCCGCACTCGGTTGCGTTGCTCACGGCGAGCCTCGGGCCGGTGGTATCTGTGACCGCAGTGCCCGGCGCGGGCGACCTGACCTGCCTGGTGCTGGGGCACGCTAGCGGCGCCACTAGCACCACGATGGTCACGCTGGCCGCTCCGGAGGCGGCAGCCGGCTCCAGTCTGTGGCTATGGGGGGAACGGGGCAGGTCGACGGCTCCTACTGAGTCCGGCGACCCCGCGATTGCGCTACGCGTGGCTGCCGCCGAGCTCGCCGGCAATGCCAGGACCGGGCAGCTCACGCACCCGTGCGACGTCCGCTTCGGCTACGAGGTCACCCGCGTGCTTGCGACGGCGCAGGCTCAGCTCGAGCTGACCTGACGGCGCTCGGGCGGCCGGATGCACCGTCACGAGACGCTGGGGATGATCTCGGCAGCAATCCGCTCAGCCTGCTCCGCCTGCTCGAACAGGGGCGTGAAGAGGATGAGCTGGGCTCCTGCGGACGCCACCTGCGCCACCTCACTCGCGCACTCGCTGGCGGTTCCGGCGATCGCAGCGGCCTCGATGTCGGGCGACCTGCCCCCGTACAGGCGCTCCAGCGCCGCATTGATCCTTTCGCGCGCCCGCAACCGGTTGTCGTCCACCGCTATGTACACGCGCTTGGCGATGGGGAAGTCCTGCTCTGGCCGTCCGAACTCGGCGAGCGCATTCCGGACGAGCACAACTTGCTCGGCGAACCTCGCGGTCGGCGCGGAACCCGCGCCGAAGAAGCCTTGTCCTAGCCGGGCCGCGCGGCGCAGCGCGGATGCCCCGTTCGCGCCAAACCAGATCGGCGGATGCGGCTTCTGGAACGGCTTAGGCTCCATCGCGGCGCCGGACAGCTGCCAGAACTGCCCGTCGAAGGTGACCTGAGGCTCCGTCCACAGCGCCTTCATCAGCGCAAGGCCCTCGGTGAATCGCGCGACGTAGCGCTCCGGGCTGATCCCGAACGCAGCGAACGGCCGGTGCTTGCCGCCAGTGCCGATGCCGACGTCCAGCCTGCCCCTGGTCAGCTGGTCCAGAGTGCTCAGGCTCTTGGCCAGCTGCACAGGGGTATGCAAGGTGGAGACGAAGACCACGCAGCCAAGGCGCATCCGCTCGGTGCTGGCGGCGGCGTACGTCAAGGCCTCAAGAGGCGCCAGCTGCGGCCCGGAGCCCAGGACCTGTTCCTGTGCCCAGGCACTGTGGTAGCCAAGTTCCTCTGCCCTGCTGAAGTAGGCCCGGAACGCGTCTGGGTCGAACTCGCCGTCCGCATAGAACTGCGGGATCGCGATCGCGAATCTCATAAGTCGCATGTTAACCGCGGGTGCTGCTGGGCAGGCGGGCTGACAACGGTGCATGGACGTTGCCGGGCGGCATCATCGAGCCGCCCGAGCAGCCAGCCGACGCCGCAGTCCGGGAGATTTTCGAGGAAACGGGGGTGATCACTGTCCCGGACGCGCTGACCTCGATCACTACCTCCGAACTCCTTACCTACCCCAATGGGGACAAGGTCCAATACCTGGAGTTCTGCTTCCGCTGTCGCCCAGTTGGCGGAGTCGCAACGGCCAGTGATTCCGAGCTAACCGAGGTCGGCTGGTTCGCCGCCGATGCGCTGCCCGACCTGGCGAGCGAGCACCAGAGGCTGCTGATGATCGCGCGCGAACACCGGACCGGGGCAGATTTCCGCTTCTCGGGGCTCGATGTCGTGCTCGGCGCGCCCGGTTATCAGTGACTGCGGTGCGGACCTTTGGCCCTAGCGGGTATTAACACCTCGCCGAATATGGCCAAGAGATGACCCAGGGGGTAGATGATCATGAAAGCGATCGTAGGGGACGAGCTCACGGTCAAGGGACGCCACCAGGGCGATGAAGACCGCCACGGCAAGATCATCGAGATTCACGGCGAGGACGGCGCGCCGCCCTTCCTAGTGCACTGGCGCGATGGCCGGGAGACTGTCTTCTTCCCGTCGTCGGACACCGTCGTAGAGCATCACCCGGCGGCGCCGGTCGGCCGGTGAGGACCCGGGCGGGCCGTGCTAGCGGCCGCCGCGGACAGCGACGTTGTAAATGTAGGCCTCGTACGTTCCCGCTGTGTCGCGTGGCAGCCTGGTAAGCCAGACCAGCAGATACCGCGCTGTGACCGGTCGGCTGACCCGTATGGTGACTGGCCCGCCGGGGTCGGCGGCCTGCGCCACGGGCTGCAGGCTTGCCAGCGCGCGCGAGTTGCCCGCGCGCAGCTGGAGGGCGCCGCCCGGTGCCGGTCCGAACAAGACACTCGCTGAGGAGATCGCGACTGGCTGGCCCATGTCCAGCAGTAGCCCGGTGCCTGACTGGAGTCCGCCGAAATCCGGCGTCGTATACCAGTCAGTGTGCCAGGCCGTGCGCGGGTTGCCGTCGATCGCCAGTGTCGCCGACTGCGGATTGTCGGCCTGGCTCGCGCCGCCGGGACCGAACGCCGCGATGCTGGCCGGGGTCAGCAAGGCGGCTGCCGGCTGACTCGCAGCTGGGCTGGACGCGGCGGGCGCGACCGTGCTGCCGCCGTGCCGGGTAGCTGACGTGCCGCGATGGCGCAGCGCTGCGACGCCGGAATGCGGGCCAGTTGCGCTCGGATGGCCAGCTGATCCCGAGATCAGCAGGTAGAGCAGCAGGCCGATAGCGGCCAGCAGCGCCAGCGCCAGAGCTGCGGTCAGCCGCGACCGCGGTCCCGCGGCGCGCCCGCGCCGGTCCTGCCAGCTGCCTCCGGCGCGATCAGAGCGCGCGGCCAGCCAGCTGCCGGCAGCACTAGCCGCGCCTCCAAGCCAGGCCCTGGCACCGTGCGCCGACTCACCCAGCCGGGCGCGAGCCGCTTGGCCAGACTCGGCCAGCTTGGCTTGCAGTGCCGCCGACGCCGGCAGCTCGCCGCGGCCGAATTCGGTGACTGGCTGAATCGGCTCGGTGTCGCTGCCGCGGTTGCCACCTGGCGGACTCGCCTGCACTTGGTCAGGACCAGTACGCCCGTCAGGCGGCGCCAGCCCTGGGACGAGGCCATCAGGATCCTCAGGCGGCAGCCGAGCTGCGTCGTACTCCTCGATGAGCGGCACTGGATCGGCGCCGACGACCTTGGCGATCGCCCGGATGTGCCCGCGGGCATAGAAGTCGCCGCCGCAGGCGGCATAGTCGTCTTTCTCGATATCCCTGATGATCGCCGCCCGGATGCGCGTGCGTTCGCTGACGTCGGTGATGCTGAGACCGGCCTCGCTGCGCGCCTCCGTCAGCGCCCCGCCGATGCTCACGTCTCACCCCTTCGCGCGTACCGGTCACGAGCAGGCCTGCCCGATGCAGTGCCAGGCCCGCAGGTGTCTAATCGCCAGTATGCCGCTGAGTATGCGCGGGTCGGTCAAATCGATCAGCGCAGCTGCGGCAGGTGATCGCTGGTCTCCCGGTCTGACGTTGCTGACCTGGGCCGATAAGAGCCGTGACCATCGGGGCACCTAACTGCGAATCGCTTATACCCTGACGGGTATTATCGGGCTCGAACCAGGAAGGGCAGCCTGATGAAGGTAAGCGACGATGCCACCATCCCGGTGCTCAACCGGCTCCGGCGGGCCCAGGGCCAGCTGGCCGGCGTGATCGCGATGATCGAGAACGGGCGCGACTGTGAGGACGTGATCACCCAGCTCGCCGCCGTATCCAGGGCGCTCGACCGCGCTGGATTCAAGATCGTGGCTAGCGGGATGCGCCAGTGCGCGGCTTCCGATGGAGAAGCCCCGATGACGGAGGAGCAGATGGAGAAGCTCTTCCTCACCCTGGCCTGACATGGCCGGACCGCCCGTGGACATCACCCCGGATGCTCACCAGATGCCTGTCTTTAAGCTCAGTGGCAGCGACCTGCCGCTAGCTGGCCGGGCCAGGATCTACGCATGCGGCATCACTCCGTACGATGTCACCCACCTTGGCCACGCCGCGACGTTCGTGTGGGTGGACACCCTGGCGAGGGTCCTGCGGTCGGCCGGCATCGATGTGATCATCTGCCGGAACGTAACGGATGTCGACGACGTGCTACTGGCGGCGGCAAAACGGGCTGGCGCACCTTATGACCGGTTCGCCGCGATCCAGCAGTATTACTTCGAGCGCGATATGGCGGCGCTCGGCGTGTCCGAGCCCGAGCTTGAACCGCGCGCGCACGCATTCGTGGCGCAGGTCATCGCGCTCGGTCGCGGCCTGCTGGCGCGCGGTGCCGCATACGAGCGAGAGGGCACCATCTACTTCAGGGGAGCGGGCGCAGTGAGCCGGGCCGGCCTGCCCCGCGATGCCGCGCTCAAGCTCTCCGCCGAGTACGGCGACAAGCCCGATGACCCGTACCGGGACGACCCCTTCGACGTCGCCATCTGGCTGGCCGCTGACCGCGACGAGCCGGATCCGGAGCAGGCAGCCTGGCCAAGTCCGTGGGGTAAGGGCAGGCCAGGCTGGCACGCAGAGTGCGCGGCGATGGCCATTCATGCCTTCGGGCCGGCGATCGACGTGCACGCAGGCGGAGCGGACCTGCGCTTCCCGCATCACGTCTACCAGGCCCTGCTGGCAGAGGCGTTCTCGGGCGTCACCCCGTTCGCCAGGGCGCACTTGAATGCTGGCGTCGTTACGGTCGCAGGCGAGAAGATGGCCAAGTCCACCGGAAACCTCGTGCTGATCAGCGACCTGCTAGGCAGCTACCCGGCGGCAGCGATCAGGCTGCTGATCCTTAACCGGCCGTGGCGCTCGGACTGGGATTTCCACAGCGCCGGACTCGATGCTGCCGCCGGGCTGCTGGAGCGTCTCCAGTCCGCAGCTGGCAGGACGGGTCAGGCAACCTCGGCTGTGGCCGCCATCCGCGAAGCTCTCGCCAGCGACTTGGATGTCCCCGCCGCGGTGGCCATCGCCGAGCAGGAGGGCGGCCAGGCCGCCAGGGTAGTCGGGTCGCTACTCGGGCTCTGGTAGATCGGACAACTGGCGGCGATAGCGCTGCTCCGGCTTGCCAGTCCATCACGGCGTTAGTGGTAGCCCGGCGGCATCGGCTGCCGCCGGCTCGCGAGCTCTGTGCCATCCCGCTCTGCCCGAATGCTGGCGGGCCGGTGGCCGACCGGCAGCGCGGCAGCCGCGAATCGCACGCCGAACTGCTCGACCGGTGCCGAAAGCGCCAGCTCCACCTCGGCGTCCTGGTCCGTCGTCGCCACCACGCGGTCGGCTTCGGGAACCGTTCGCGCCATTACGAAATAGGGCAGATCGTCGGTCCGGCCACGCCATTCATTGAGAACCGAGTCAGGGCCCAGCGCCGGGCCGCCGAAACCGGAACCGGGCACGACCAGCCTGTCGCCCGAATAGACCCGCAGCATCGTGTACAGATCCTCGCGGTTGCCGTAGGCGACTACCAGCCACCGAAGGTCGCCGTCAGCACTGCCCTCAAGTACTTGCATTTCGTTGCCATGCATCTCTTCCATCGTGCCCTCCGTCCCGGAGCGTAGTGCGTAGTGATTGTTCTGACGCTAGGTCAATGGCCGGTGGTTCGGCTGACTATGGCGGTCGAGCGGGAACTGTGACGCGAGATAGGGGGAGATGGCCGCCTTGCCGTCGTATGATCCGGGTAAGTTGCGGCCACAGCGGCAGGCAGCGTGAGTCCCACCAGGTTTAGGGGAGAGATTTCGATGGGCATTCTCAACGAGGCCCGCCGCGAGTTCATCGCAGCGCCCGATACAGCCAAGAGCCAGATTGTCTTCAAGTGGCCGGACCAGAACATCAGGAAGTTCGCCCGGGCCATTGTCGAGCCGGACGCGGTCGCAGTATTCATGAGCCAGGGCCAGGTGATGGGCGTGCTCGTGCCGGGCCAGCACACCCTGGATGCTAAGGAACTCCCGTTCCTCGGCATGTTCGTTGACTGGGCATCCGGCGGGAACGCGTTCAAGGCGGAGATCTACTTCATCGGCACGCGCGAGTTCCCGAACAACCGGTTCGGTGGCCGGCTCGACGAGGTCCAGGACCCGGTGAGCGGCCTGATCGTGACGCTTCGTACTTTCGGCGAGTACGCGTTGCGGGTGAACGACCCCACCAAGCTGATCCTGAACTTGGTCGGAACCGTTGACGTGACCAACAACCAGGCAATCACCGGCTGGGTCACCCAGCAGCTTCTGAAGGTAACGAGGACCACGGTCACCACTCAGCTCATGTCCGGCGCGTGGCCGATACTGGGGCTTTCCATGCACAGCCCAGAGATCGAGACGCAGTCGCTGGAGGCGGCCAACCGGGAACTCGCCGACTACGGGATCAGCCTGACCCGCCTGGGCAACGTCGACGTCAACCTCGATGACGAGGACAACGCCCGGCTGAAGAAGCTCGCCGGGGACACCGCCTACAGCCGACTGGCAGGCGGCTTCCTGCAGGCTGCGCAGGCCGAGGCGCTGCAGGGCGCCGGCCAGGGGATGGCCCAGGGCGGTGGCGCGGTGGCGCCGATGTTCATGGGCATGGGCATGGGCATGGCCGGCAACGCGATGCAGGCGCCGGCTCAGGCACCGTATGCACCACCGCCGGGCACCGGGTTCGCCGGGAGCGGCCAGGGCTACGCGCAGCAGGCCCCTAGCCAGCCTGTGCCGCCGCCGGCCGCCGCCCCACCGCAGGAGGCCGCACCGGCCGAGGCGCCGACGGCCGCCGCAACCATGGCATGTGCCAACTGCCAGAGCCCGGTCACGGTCGGCGCGAAATTCTGCCCCGAGTGCGGGACAGCGACGCAGAAGCACTGCACTAACTGCAACGCCAGCCTCAGCGCTTCCGCAAAGTTCTGTGCTGAGTGCGGTACGCCAACAGCCCCGCCATCCGTCTGACCGCATTACCAGGGCTGGAACTCCGGTCTCCGCTACGATCGCTGCCAGCATTCTCCGATGCCCCGGTATCGTCCACTGTTTTCCGCTATTCCCCGCTGTCCGCCGAACGCCCACGATTAGAAAGGCCTGTCCGGATGGATAGGATCGAGTGCCAGTGGTGTAAGGCTCAGAATGAGCCAGAGCGAACGAGTTGCACGACCTGCGGCGCCCCGCTCGACAAGAAGAATCTTGTCTCTGATTCGGGTTGGGCCGAGGCTCCCCGGCTGCGGGACATGACCGAGTTCCGTTTTTCCAGTTCCACTTGTCAGATCGAAGGCGAGATCGTGCCCGTCGCCGAGCTTGCGCTCGCGCAGGGCGACTCGGTCTTCTTCGAGCATCACGTCATGCTCTGGAAAGAACCCCAGGTGCCGCTGTCGGCTCTCAACACTCCCGGCGGGACGCGACGGATGATCGGCGGCATGCCGCACATCATGAGCGTCGCGCACGGTCCGGGCCGCATCGCGCTGTCCAAGGACGCGACGGGCGAAGTGGTGGTCTTGCCGATACACCCATCGCACGAGATCGATGTCCGCGAGCATGCCTTCCTGGCCGGCATGCATTCGCTCAACTACTCCTTCGTGCGGATCAAGGGCCTGGCCAACGTCATGCACGGCGGCAGCGGGATGTACATGGACCGGTTCGTCACACAGAACGAGCCAGGACTGCTGCTGCTGCACGGTTACGGCAACGTGTTCCAGAAGACGCTCCAGCCCGGCGAGAAGATCCTCGTCGAACCTGGCGGCTTTCTGTACAAGGACTCATCGGTTGCCATGAACACCGTGCAGCAGAGGTTCAAGACCGGAATGCTCGGCAGTCACAGCATGTACCTGGCCGAGATGACCGGACCTGGCCGGGTTGGCGTGCAGTCCATGTATGTCCACCACGGCTCCGAGTAGGCGACCGAGATGTCAACTCCTACCGCGGCGACCTATACCTGTCCCTACTGCCGCATTCCCAGTGACGCAGCTGGCACCACTTGCCCGCACTGCGGAGCACCGACCGACGTCCGGGCGCGGGTCACGAAGTCCGGCTGGGCCGAACAGCCGCCGATCCGGGACATGGCCAGGATCCGGTTCAACCGGTCCACGTGCCAGATCAGCGGCAAGTACGTGCCGGTCGCGGAGATGAAACTGGATCCGGAGGACTCGGTCTACTTCTCCCACCATGTGTTGCTGCACTCCGAGCCGAGCGTCCAGCTCGACATGATGAAGATGGCCGGCGGCTGGAACCGGATGATGGCCGGAATGCCGCTGATCATGATGACCGCGCGGGGCCCGGGCCACCTCGCGATAAGCGCCGATCATCCCGGCGAGACCCTGGCAGTGCCGCTGCCGGCCAACCACGCCGTCGATGTGGTCGAGCACCGGTTCCTCGTCGCCACCGGCAACGTCGGCTATCACTGGGAGAACTCCGGCGTCTGGTTCGTCACCCAGAAGGGTGACGAGCGCGAATACCACTACCCGCTGGGACAGGCGATGGACCGGTTCACCGCCCAGGGCGGGCCAGGCCTGCTGCTGTTGCACGCGCCGGGCAATACCTTCATCCGTGATCTGCGCCAAGGTGAGCGGATCCTCATCCAGCCAGGCGGGCTGATCTGGAAAGACCGTTCGGTCCGGATGTTCCTGCATTTCGAGTATCCGAGGGGCCGGTACTGGTTCAGCTCCGCGCGCTGGGAGTCCAAGGCCATCTGGCTGGTGCTGCAGGGACCAGGACGGGTAGCCATCCAGTCGGTATTCGAGCGACCCGAGACTGTCGGCGGTGTCATCAACAGCTCCGGTGCCACGACTCAATACTGGTAGGCGCAGGACTGGGTAAGCCGGGCTCAGTGCCGCAACCGCTGCTCCAGCCAGCCGAGCGCGCCGCGGCCAAGTTCACGCTTGGCCGCGCCGATCGGTTCCAGGCCGGGCTCGATCGAGTGAAGTCCGCCCGTTATGCAGAACCCGGCGAAAGCGCCAAGCACCGCATCAACGTCGGCAGGCGCCGTTCCCCTCATGATCTGCTGCCCCGTCAGCAGCGGCTCCGGGTCGATGCTGTCTGCCCACGCATTGCTGAGTCTCCAAGACTCGCGATGGGCAGGCATAGTGATAGCCGATGTGGCGCGCGGAGGGCGGGAGAGATGGACTTCAGTGAGGACACCGACCACCGGCAGATCCGGGACGCCATCAGGAGCGTCTGCGCGCAGTTCCCGGACGAGTACTGGGCCGAGGCCGACTCGACCCACACGTTTCCGTGGGAGTTCTACCGGGCGATGGCGCGGGGCGGCTGGATCGGCATCGCCATCCCGGCTGACTACGGTGGCGGCGGCGCCGGCATCACCGAGGCTTCGATCATTCTAGAGGAAGTGGCCGCCTCCGGCGCGTGCATGAACGGCGCCAGCGCCATCCACCTGTCCATATTCGGCATGCACCCGGTGGTTCGGCACGGCAGCGAGGAACTCAAGCAGCGATACCTGCCACGCGTCGCGAGCGGCGACCTCCATGTTGCGTTCGGCGTGACTGAGCCCGATGCCGGGCTCGACACGACGGCAATCACCACGCGAGCCGTTCGTGATGGGACCGGTTACCGAGTCACCGGGCTCAAGGTCTGGACGTCGAAGGCACTGGAGTCCGACCGGGTCCTGCTGCTGACGCGCACCACGCCGTCCGAAGACTGCGGCAGGCGTACTGACGGGCTGACCCTGTTTGTTGCGAACCTGAAGGACCCGGCGGTGACCATCACGTCCATCCCCAAGGTCGGCCGGAACGCCGTCGCATCCTGTGAGGTGCGCTACGACGGGCTGTTCGTGGACCAGGCCGACCGCGTCGGCGAGGAAGGCAAGGGATTTGGGTACCTGCTCGACGGGCTCAACGCCGAGCGGGTGCTTATCGCGGCCGAGGCGCTCGGCATCGGCAAGGCCGCCCTGCGCCGGGCTGTCAGTTACGCCCGGAGCCGGGTCGTGTTCGGCCGGCCGATTGGCGCGAACCAGGGCATCTCGTTCCCGCTCGCGGAAGCGCACGCCCGGCTGGCCGCGGCCGAACTGGCGGTCCGGCAGGCCGCCTGGCAGGTCGACCGCAACCTGCCCTGCGGCGAGTACGCGAACCTGGCCAAGTTCCTCGCGGCAGAGGCGGGCTTCGCCGCAGCCGACGCTGCCGTGCAGACGCACGGCGGGTTCGGCTACGCCACCGAGTACCACGTGGAGCGCTACTGGCGGGAATCGCGGCTGCTCCGAATCGCGCCGGTGCCCCAGGAAATGGTGCTGAATTACCTGGCCGAGCACGTACTGGGCCTGCCGCGCTCGTACTAGCTCGTCGTCCTTGGAGGCCGATCATGCCCGTTGACATCATCGAGCTCGTCGATGACCTGAGCGCTGAGACAGCGGCGCTCCGCGCGATCATCGATCCGCTGCCCGATCTTTCCTGGCAGCGGCAGACGCCTGCACCGGGCTGGACGGTCAGCGACCAAGTCAGCCATCTCGCCTATTTCGACGAGGCGGCCGTCACCTCGGCGACAGACCCTGAATCGTTCACCGAGATCGCGCTTCTTGCCGCAGCCGCCGGCCTCGACCCGGACGCTATCGCTGCGCAGTACCGTGAGCTGACTCCCGCAGCGCTCCGCGACTGGTTCATAGCCGCCCGGGCAAGGCTATTGTCGGTATTCGCCGGACTGGACCCGGCCCAGCGCGTGCCCTGGTACGGCCCGCCCATGAGCGTCGCTTCGGCCCTCACGGCGCGCCTGATGGAGACGTGGGCGCACGGCCAGGACATCGCCGACGCTGTGGGCGCGCATCGCGAGCCTACGGCCCGGCTCCGCCACGTCGCGCATATCGGCATCGGTGCTCGCCCCTACGCCTTCGCGGCGAACGGCCTTCCCGTGCCGGCAGCGCCAGTTCGGGTGGAACTGACCGGGCCAGCCGGCGAATCGTGGACCTGGGGCCCGGCAGCTGCCACCGACCGGGTTACCGGTCCTGCGCTGGACTTCTGCTTGCTGGTCACCAGGCGCAGGCACTGGGACGACACGGCGGTCGAGGCATCCGGGCCCGGCGCGCATCAATGGCTGGCGATTGCACAATCGTTCGCCGGGCCGCCTGGCGCCGGCCGGATGCCGGGTCAGTTCACGACCGGAGGCCCCGCGCGCGGCTGAGCACCAGTCCCGTACCGTATACGCGTTCCGGTCAACCTCAGTCGGGAGCGCCAGTGACCACGATGCGGGCCGCGTACGCCGCGGCGTTCGATGCCGACCAGCCGCTCAATGCCCTCACAGTCGGAACCATCGACCAGCCTGGCCAGCCAGCCGACGACTGGGTGCGTGTGCAGGTCCGGGCCAGCTCGCTCAACCATCACGACCTGTGGTCGCTGCGCGGCGTCGGGCTGGCGGCCAGCCAGTTGCCGATGATACTGGGCTGCGACGCCGCCGGGATCGGCCCGGACGGCGCTGAGGTCATCGTGCACGCGGTCATCGGCGAGGCATCCGGTGACCGCGACGAGACGCTCGATCCGAAGCGGACCTTGCTGTCTGAGCTGCATCCCGGCACCTTCGCCGACGCGGTCTGGGTGCCCGGCCGCAACCTGGTACCCAAACCGCCGGAGCTCTCCTTCGTCGAAGCCGCCTGCCTGCCGACGGCATGGCTGACCGCATACAAGATGCTCGCGTACAAGGGACAAGTTTCCGAAGGTAACGCCGTCCTGGTCCAGGGTGCCGGCGGGGGCGTGGCAACGGCCGCAGTGGTGCTTGCCCAAGTACTCGGCGCGCGGGTGTACGCGACCAGCCGGAGCGCCGCCAAACGGGAGCGCATCGCTGCGCTTGGCGCAATGGCCGTCGAACCGGGCGAACGACTGCCGGAGCGAGTCGACCTAGTCATCGAGACGGTCGGCGCGCCGACGATGGACCATTCGCTCAAGAGCACTGCGCCGGGGGGCCGGATCGTCAGCTGCGGAGCGACTGGCGGGCACCTGGCCGAAATCGATCTGCGGCGGGTGTTCTTCCTGCAGCTCGAACTGCTGGGCAGCACCATGGGGAACCGCCAGCAGCTGGCCGAACTCGCCGAGCTGATGGCCAGTCGCGGCATCGCCCCGGTGATCGATTCGGTCTATCCGTTCGACCGCGCGGCCGAGGCTTTGGCCCGGCTTGAGTCCGGCGAGGCGTTCGGCAAGATCGTGCTCGATCTTTCCCCGACGGGCTAAGGCACGGTGGCGCGCGACACCGGCGAACACTAAGGTCCAGGTGTGAGCCGCCTGACAGAGCTGCGCCGCGACGACCTGGATCCGGCGGGCCAGGACGTCTGGGACAAGATCGTCGGAACCCGCGGGCATGGGCTAGTCACCGAGGCCGGGGGCTTGGCTGGCCCGTTCAACGCGTTCCTGCACGCTCCCGACGTTGGCCGGCGCCTGGCCTCGCTCGGCGCTGCGTTGCGGTTCGGCACGTCGATCGAGCGACGCCTGACTGAAGTGGCGATCATCACGGTCGGCAGCCGGTGGAAGGCCGAGTTCGAGTGGTGGGCGCACGCGCGGATGGCGCGTGAGCACGGCGTGCCTGACAGCGCGGTCGATGCGATCGGCCGCGGCGAGCAGCCAATCTTCGACGCCAGCGACGAGAGAGCCGTTTACACCGTAGCGAGCGAGCTGACCCGTACTGGCCAGCTCGGCCAGGCCAGCTACGACGCCGCCCGCGCCCTGCTCGGTGAGACCGGCATGGTCGAGCTCGTCTCGCTGTGCGGCTATTACACGCTCGTCTCATTCTTGCTTAACGCCTTCGCCGTGCCGCTGCCCCCCGGCATCCCGCCGGCCTGGCCAGACGATGCGGGCGACTACGCCAGGTGAGCGAGTCAGGCACCCCTGACGTCGGCCAGCTAGGAGAGGAATGCGATGTCCGTTGTGGTTGTGGCAACTATCGTGCCCAAGCCCGAGCACCGCGACGAGGTCGTAGCAGCCTTCCGCGATACCATCGCGCAGGTGCACGGCGAGGACGGCTGCGAGCTGTACGCGCTGCACGAGGCGCCGGACCGGCTGATCATGGTGGAGAAGTGGGCGAGTCCTGAGGCGCTCCGCACGCATAGTCAGGGCGCGGCCCTCGCTGCGCTGAACCCGAAGCTCGCCGGGAAAGTCGCCGGGCGGCCGGAAGTCGTTGTTACGCAGCAGGTCCCGGCCGGAGACCCGGCCAAGGGCCAGCTCTAGATTGACCGCGACCGTCGGCCAGTTGCACGAACAGCCAGTTAGGCCCCGCTGAGGACCGGAAGCTGCACGTGCGCCGGATGCTCAGAGTCGGCGAATATCTCGAATCGGCAGGGCTGACCGCCCGTGGCAGCGCCAAAGGGCTCTGCTGAGCCGAAACTGCGCGCGTACCGGGGGAATGCGCCGCCGCTGATCTGCACCCGGATCCGGTGCCCGGACGCTATCCGATATGCCGTCGGGAAAAGCTTCATGTCCACTGCCAGCACTCCGTCAGCATCGGCCTGGATGTCAGGTGCGGACAGGCTCTGCGGGCTCATCCGGCGGATGCCATCCACGACATTGCGAGAGACGCCCATCGAGTCGACGTCGCAGACCCGGACGAACAAGTCCGCATACGGCAGGCTCGTGCGCACGTAGGCGCGGGCCGTTACCGGGCCGATCAGGTCCAGATCCGCGCGCAGCGGCTCGCTGGTGTACAGCAGTACGTCGTGACGGGATTCGATGCCCGCGTTGTCGGCTTGCTTTCCTGGCGCCGCCAGCAGCGGTCCGCCCGCGGACGGCGTCGGGTCGGCGGGATCGTAGGTGAAGGTGGCAGGCCCGGCTGACGCTGGCTCCGGATCGCTCGCCAGGCCGCCAGCTGCCCGCAGGTAGTAGTTAACAGCAGCTGAGCCAGCTGGCGGCCACTGCTCGAAGTCCAGCCAGGTGCCGGCCTGCTGCAGGAAGAGGCGTACCGGTGGTCCGGCAGGCGGCGGGCCCCCGGCCAGATGATGGGTAAGCCAGGCTATGTCGTTCTGGGTGATCGCTCGCAGCTCGGCCGGCTCCGCGTGCAGCCATGGTCCGACGGTCAGCCTGGCAGCTACCCCGGCTGCCCTGAGCGCCGCATAGTCGCGCAGCTGCTCAGGCAGGAAGAGGTCCCACCAGCCGGTTACCATGCTGACCGGAGGCATCCGGGTCAGGTCCGCTGCGTCGTGATCCACGCCGGTCCAGAAGGAGTCACCAGGGGCCGCGTGATCCACGAAGTCCCGCCAGAACAGCACCGGCGCGCCAGCCACGTCCACGTCGGCCGCCTGCAGCGGCACCTTCCGCAGCGCGCGCTTGATCCTGGCCAGTTCCACCGGGTTCGGGATGATGCCCCGCAGCCGGCCGCGCTCCTGATTTCCGATTTGCGCAGTCCACATCAGCGCGTTCCGGAGGCCCGGCGCGCCGTGCTCGTAGAACGCGGCGGTGATCTTGGCCGCGGTGACGTGCAGGGAGACGGACTTGAGTGGCGGGTCGACATAGGGCGCGATCGCCCACTGGGTGTGGCCCAGGTAGCTGCCGCCAACCATTGACACGGTGCCGTCGCACCATGGCTGGGTACGAACCCATGCCACCGTGGCCAGCCCGTCGGAATGCTCATGCAGGAATGGCCTGAACTCGCCGCCGGAACCGAACGTGCCCCGGGTGCTCTGGATGAACACCTGAAACCCGCGGCGTGCGAGCGGAGCCGCGAACAAGATCGCAGCCACACCAGTGCGGCCGTAGGGCGAGCGGATCAGCACGACCGGGCGCGGATCGTCGTTTCCGGCAGGCCGGTACAGGTCGCCCAGTAGCACGACGCCGTCGGGCATCGGCACGCCGACGTCGCGACGCTTCAGATACGCCTCGTCGGCGGCGGGAAGTCCGAGGACCCGGTCAACCACCCGGCCGGGGATGCGCGACAGTGGTTTCACGACGTGCTTCCCGCCTGCTCGCCGCGAACGGCAAGGTCGGTTTCTGTCAGCATGTCCCGAGTTTAACCGGCGCCCTGACGCCGCGGCTGTGGATGAGGTGCACCCGATGGCCCGTTGCGCAGCATTATGTCCGTGGGTATTGCCCGTACAGTCGTGGGAGACCCCCCCATAATCCGGGGCGTCATCAGCAGGCGAAGGGCGGAAACGTGACGCCGGAGATCAACCTGATTGACCCCGACGTTTACAGGCGCGCCGGTCCGCCGCATGAGCAGTTCTCCTGGCTTCGCGAACACGAACCAGTGTTCTGGCATGCACACGGCGGTGAACCCGGGTGGCCCGGCTTCTGGGCCGTGACGCGGCACGCGCACGTCGAGCACCTGTCCCGGCATCCGGAGATATTTTCCTCGGCCCGGCGGCTGTCGCTGTTCGGGGAGATTCCGGAAGCACAGATCGAACTGCAGCGGCTGATGATGCTCAACATGGACCCCCCGCAGCACACGCGGCAGCGGGCCTTCGTCAACCGCGGCTTCACGCCGCGGATGATCGGGCGGCTAGAAGCACACATCGCGCAGATCTGCCAGGAGCTGCTGGACGAGGTACAGGCGCGCGGCGAGGCCGACTTCGTCACCGACATCGCGGCGCCGCTGCCGCTGTGGGTGATCTGCGAACTTGTCGGCGCGCCGGTCGAGGACCGCGGCCGCATCTTCGAATTGTCGAACCTGCTGATCGGTGCGGCTGATCCCGAGTTCCAGATCGCGCCGCAAGCTCAGCAGAACGCCGCCGCGGAGATCTACGCCTACGGCGCCGCGCTGGCCGAGCGCCGCCGGGCCGAGCCGGCTGATGACATCATTACCCAGTTGCTGCAGCCTGATGACAACGGTGAGGCGCTGACCAGCACCGAGTTCGACCTGTTCTTCCTGCTGCTGACGGTGGCGGGGAACGAGACCACCCGGAACGCCGCCGCCGGCGGGATGCTCGCGTTGTTCCAGCATCCCGAGCAGTGGCAGCGGCTGCTGGCTGAGCCGACGCTCATCCCGACCGCGGCCGAGGAGATCGTCCGCTGGGTCAGCCCGGTGAACCTGTTCCGCCGGACCGCCACCCGCGATACCGAGCTTGGCGGCCAGCAAATCGTGACCGGCGACAAGGTCGTGGTTTTCTACGCCTCCGCCAACCGCGATGAGGATGTCTTCGCCGGGCCCCGGCAGTTCGACGTGGGCCGCCAGCCCAACCCGCATGTTGGCTTCGGAGGTGGCGGCCCGCATTTCTGCCTCGGCAGGCACCTGGCCGCGCTTGAGCTTCGCATCTTGCTGCAGGCCCTGGCCGAGCGCATGCCCCGAATTCAGCTCGACGGCGAGATTTCCCGGCTGCGGTCAAACTTCATCAACGGCATCAAGCACATGCCGGTCCGGTTCTGACCAAGCGCACCGCTTCAGCCGGTAGTTACGCTGACCTCAACATGCCGGATTGTGTCGATGCGTGCTGAATAGGTAGTCTGTCCGGCGAGATGGATCCACGCTTCATGCCCCCGGTGCACACCCCGCGACTGCAGTGCGCGCGGTGCGGCGACGTGTTCTGGGTGGCGAGAGCCAGCGACCCTGCTGGCTGCTTGTGCTTTGTCTGTGGCGCCGCCGGCACCATGGTCTCCGGGACGACCTAGCGCCGAATTCCCGACAGGCCTCGCTCCTAATCGGGCGGCAGCACGGCGATCGCCCCCAGATCGCCGCCCGGCGCGAGCTGGCCTGCGTCGGCGGCGCGGCGCCGCCCGAGCAGCGCGATCACCGCGACGCTGACCCAGCCGATGATGATCGCGAGCCAGAAGTTGACGATCCGGAACCCGAGCGCCGCAGACACCGCCGGGACCCGGCCGGTCCCGTAAGCGGCGAGGATCACCGCCAGGCTGCCCTCGACGATCCCGATGCCGCCGGGCACGACGGGAAACGACCCGACAATCTGCGCCACGCCGTAAGCGAGCAACACGCCGTTCCAGGGAATCGCGGCATGAACCGCGCCGAACGCGCAGATGAGGCACAGGAAGTCGCAATACCAGACCGAGCCCGCGATGGCCGCGACGCCGATCATCGATGCCCTGCTGAGCGGGATCTCTCGCATCCGGGCCAGGGTCGCCTCAATCCGGGCGCCGATGTTGCCGCGCGGATGCCCAGTCAGCCGCCGGACACCACGCACCGCCGCTGCCGCCAAAGCGAGTACCAGGTCGCGGCGCACCAGGACCGCGCCCGACCCGATGATGATGACGAGGCCGACCAGTGCCGTACCCGCCCCGCTTCTGGTGGTGCTGCTTGCCAGCGCCACCAGGACACCGACAAGCAGCAGCGCCGACATGCCGATCAGCCTGGGCTATCAAGATCGTGAACACGGTCCAGCCCGCGCTCGCCCCAGTTGCGCCGCGCCGCCGGTAATACCGGTACCGGTAAGCGCTGGAGACCGCGGGCTCACCAGGCACCGTGTTCGCGATCGCGTCGTTGGCCAGCGTCAGCAGGAACAAGGCCCGCATGGTGATGCGCGTGCCGCTGAGCCGCAGCACCCGGTGCTGCAGCCAGGCGAAGGCGACCAGCGATGTCGCCTCGGCCAGCACGGCAAGCAGCACCCAGCCGAGGCTGGCGTGCCGGATCTGCTGCCAGGCGGCCAGCAGTTGACCCCGCTTGCCGACTAGCAGGACCAGCACCACGATCCCCAGGACCACCCCGAGGACGTAGCGGATGGCGGTCTTGAAATTCCGCCCGTCGCCTGGACCGCGAGTTGCTCCGCCACGGGTCCAAACTACAGACTGGTGACCCTCGCGGGACCCGGGCAAGGAAGGACAGCGATCTTGACGCAAGACTTCGGCGGCCACATCGGCCGGGACTGGCGAGACTCCACGCCGTGGTGGCCCGCTGAGCCGGAACCGCCCGCTGGAGCTCCGAATATCGTCCTGGTCGTGCTCGATGACGTCGGCTTCGCCCAGCTGGGCTGCTACGGCTCCGACATCGAGACGCCAGTGCTTGACGGCCTCGCCGCGGGCGGCGTCAGGCTCGCCAACTTCCATACCACCTCGCTGTGCTCGCCAACCCGCGCGTGCCTGCTCACCGGCCGGAACCACCACCGCAGCGGCATGGGCCGGGTGGCTGACCTGGCCATCGGCTACCCCGGCTACTGGGGCAAGCCACCGCGGGAAAACGGCTACCTCTCCGAGATGCTCCGCACGGCAGGTTATGCAACCTACGCGGTCGGCAAGTGGCACCTGTCGCC
Source organism: uncultured Actinomycetota bacterium (assembly GCA_963787665.1). GTDB lineage: Bacteria > Actinomycetota > Actinomycetes > Streptosporangiales > Streptosporangiaceae > JAJYUU01. The sequence goes on along the minus strand of CAWBDZ010000007.1, from coordinate 331,441 downwards.
CGAGGACGAGACGAACATGGCCGCTTCGCGTGCCACCTGGCCGCTGGCGCGCGGTTTCGACCGATGGTACGGGTTCCACGGCGGCGAGACTCATCAGTTCGTCCGGCCCTCTACCACGACAACCACGGCGTGCGGCCGCCAGCTTCGATCGAGGACGGCTACCACCTGACCGACGACCTGGCGGACCGGGCCATCGAGTTTCTCGGCGACCTGCGGGCGGTCGACGCCTCCAAGCCGTTCTTCCTGTACTTCGCGACGGGAGCCTGCCACTCACCGCACCAGCCGCCGCCGCGCTGGCGCGACCACTACCGCGGCCGGTTTGATCGCGGCTGGGACGCCTGGCGCGACCAGACTTTCGGCCGCCAGCTTGCCGAAGGCCTGCTTCCCGCCGGAACGGTGCTGTCCCCGCGGTCAGCCTGGGTGCCGGCCTGGGACTCCCTGAACCCGCGCGACAAGCTGGTCGCGGCGCGGTTCATGGAATGCTTCGCCGGGTTCTTGTCGCATGCGGACGAGCAGATCGGCCGCCTGCTCGGCTTCCTCGACGAGATAGGGGAAGCAGACAACACGATCGTGGTGGTGGTCTCTGATAACGGCGCCAGCGCGGAAGGCGGCGCGGAAGGCTCGATCAACGACATCCGCCTGCTCAATCTCGATCCCGCCGGACCCGAGGAGATGTTCGACCGGATCGACGAGATCGGCGGCCCGCGGACGCACAACAACTATCCGTGGGGCTGGACGATGGCGGGCAACACCCCGTTCCGGCGCTGGAAGCGCGAGGTGCACGAAGGCGGCGTCGCCGACCCTTGCATCATCTCCTGGCCAGCCGGTGATCTCGCGGCCGGCCGCATCCAGCACCAGTTCACCCATGCCATCGACGTCGTGCCGAGCCTGCTGGAACTTGCCGCGGTCCCGTTGCCAAGCGAGATTGACGGCATCGCGCAGAGCCCGATTGACGGCACGAGCTTCGCTTACTTGCTAGCGCCCGGCGGCGAATCCGAGGCCGGACGCCACCTGACCCAGTACTTCGAGATGTTCGGATCCCGGGCGATCTACCACCGTGGCTGGAAGGCCGTGACATTCCATCCAGTCGGCCCGCTCTACGACGACCAGAACCCGAACGCCCCGTTCGACGATGATGTCTGGGAGCTCTACCACGTCGAAGAGGACCTCGCGGAGTCCCGCGACCTCGCAGCGGAGCATCCTGGCCTGCTCGCCGAGCTCATCGAGCTGTGGTGGGCTGAGGCAGCCCGCAACCAGGTGCTGCCGCTGGATAACCGGGTGCTGTGGGCGCTGGTCAACCCCAAGCCGGACCGCCGCGCCCCGCGCACGCTGTACCGGTACTTTCCCGGCGGCGCCCAGGTGCCCGAGTCGGTGGCGGTCAACGTCCGGAACCGGTCGCACACGCTCATCGCGGACGTCGTCATCCCCGACGGCGGGCACGCTGATGGTGTCTTGCTGGCCCTTGGCTCGGTGCTGGGTGGGTGGTCGCTGCACATCCTGCGCGGCCGCCTCCGTTACGTTCACAACCTTTACGGCAGGGAACGGGTCCTGGTCGAGGCTGCCGATCTCGTCGCGCCCGGTGTGCATCACGTCGAGCTGGCCTTCACCAAGGACGACGGCCTGGGCGGGCTCGCGGTGCTGTCCTGCGACGGGATCGAGGTCGCGCGGCAGCAGATCCCGCGGTTCACGCCCTCTGGCTTCAACGGCGTGGGGGTAGGGCTGACCTGCGGGTACGAATGGGGGCCAGCGGTCGGGGACGGCTACGAGGCCCCGTTCCCGTTCCCGGGCGAGATCCGCTACGCCGCCGTTGAGACGACAGGCCCGGTCGTCCGTGATCCCATGGCCGAGCTAGAAGCCATCTTGTCGGAGCAGTAGGACCGTGGATCCGGCTGACTGGTTGCGATCAAGACGCGGCCCAGTTCCTGCAAGGGAAGCCAACGGCTCCCGCAGCCGCCCAGCGCAAGGCTATGACAGGGCCGACAAGCGGGTAACTGGCCGCTCGCACAACCCAGTTCACCATTGAGCAGTAGAACACCGGCTGGCTAGCGGCGCTGAAACGGCTGCCGAGGCAGGATGTTGCCATGAGTTATCGATATTCCCCGGGCTGGCGCGATCTCACGATCGCGGTCGTGCCGCCTCTGTCGCGCACGATTGCAAGCCGCGACTGGCGCGGCATGGACGATGTCCCCCGAGCTGGCGGACTCGTCGTCGCAGCCAACCACATCTCCGAGGCGGATCCGCTCGCGCTGTGCTACTACCTGTGGGCCAGCGGTCGCTATCCGGTGTTCCTTGCCAAGTCGGCGCTGTTCCGCCGCGGGTTTGTAGGCCGGGTCGTGCGTGGCACCGGGCAGATCCCGGTCGACCGCGACGGCGGCGCGGCTGCAGCGCTGAAGCCAGCGGAGGACGCGCTCGCGGCCGATCAATGCGTGGTGGTCTACCCCGAAGGCACTTGCACCCGCGATCCGGACCTCTGGCCCAGGACCGGGCAGACCGGCGCAGCGCGGCTGGCGCTAGCCACCGGCGCACCCGTCCTGCCCCTGGCGTCGTGGGGAGCCCACGAGCTGCTGCCCTATCGCAAGGGCGAAAAGGTGGGCCTGGCCGGCACTCTCAGTCCCGGCTTTCACCCATTTCCCCGCAAGACAATGAAAGTCATCGCCGGCCCGCCGGTAGACCTCAGCAGCTACCAAGGGCAGCCGCTCACGGCGGCCAGGCTGCGCGCGGCAACGGCCGACATCATGCACGCCATCGCCATGCTCGTCGGCGAGCTACGCGGCGAGTCCCCGCCAGCCGAGCTCTACGACCATCACAGGGCGATCGAACAGCGCCGCGCTGCCGCCGCGCCGCCGAATTAGCAGAATGGATCCGTTGCCCGCGCTCCGGCAGATCGCCTTCCAGCTTGAGCGCAGCGGCGCGCCCACCTACCGGGTGCGGGCCTTTCGCCGTGCCGCGCAGCGTGGCGGCCAGTCTGCCGCCAGCCGAGCTGAATCGGCGGATCAGCAACGGCACGCTCGAGGAACTGGCGGGCATCGGGCCCGCCACCGCGGCGGCTATCACGCAGGCCGCCGGCGGCGAGCAGCCGTCATACCTGGCCCGGTTGATCGACGAGGCCGAGCCGGCCGCCGGTCCGCCATGCGCGCGGCGCTCCGCGGCGACTGCCACTACGCACTCCGACTGGTCCGACGGCGGCAGCCCGCCGATGGAGATGGCGCTCGCGGCCCGTGACCTAGGTCATGAGTGGATCGCGCTGACCGACCACTCGCCGCGGCTGACGGTGGCCAGCGGCCTATCTGCGGAGCGTCTCGAGGTCCAGCTCGAGCTTGTCGGGCGGTTGAATTCCGAGCTGGCCCCGTTCCGTATTCTAACCGGCATCGAGGTGGACATCCTCGAGGACGGGACGCTGGATCAGCGCGACGACCTGCTTGACCGGCTCGATGTCGTGGTGGCGAGCGTGCACTCGAAATTGCGAATGCCAGCCGAGCCGATGACCAGCCGGATGCTGGCCGCCGTCAGCAACCCGCTCGTCGACGTGCTCGGCCACTGCACCGGCCGCATGATCGCCGGGCGAGGCCGGCCCGAGTCGCAGTTCGATGCCGAGACGGTGTTTGGCGCGTGCCGCGAGCACGGCGTCGCGGTGGAGATCAACTGCCGGCCCGAGCGGCAGGATCCGCCGGACAGGCTGCTGCAATTGGCCGCCGACATGGGCTGCATGTTCGCCATCGACACCGACGCGCACGCGCCGGGCCAGCTGGACTGGCTCGACAGCGGATGCGCACGCGCCGAGCTGGCAGGCATCGAGCCGACCCGAGTGCTCAACACCCGTTGCACCGCGGACATGGCGGGCTGATGTTGCTCGGCGCTTGTCAACCTAGTGTAAGGCGGGCTGCAGCAGGTCAGCCACATCCGCGGACATTGCGGCGAGCGCCCCCTTCGCCAAATGCCGATGGATAGCCGGGATTGCGACTCGGTCTAAGCGAGCCACTGCACCCACTGGCCGGAAGGATGCGCGCGAGCCAGCAGCAGCCCGTCATCCCACCGGCCGCCGAACGTGCGCGCGCCGAGCACAGCGAACACCCCGTCGCGCTGGTAGTCGCTGATCAGGTCGGCTGGCACTGAAATGCCCTGGACGCTGTCGCTTCCAGCGGGTCCCAGCGGGACCAATGGATCCAGCGACAGCCAGGTCACCGGGCGCCGCCGGGCCTCTCCGGCCAGGATGCGGGTCAGTTCCGTGCGCCGGTCCGGCGGCAGGAACACGGCCGTGTAGGCGTCGACCACGAAAACGGGGAGACCAGGCGCAAGGCCGTCCAGCACGCCAGGCAGCGCCGCGATGACGTCACCGGCCACCACTGGCGCCGGATTCTCCCGTACTACCTCGATCGCAGCGCACAGCCGCGCCAGGGCCGAGGCTTCTGGCGGCGCGCAGGCGGCCAGCCACGCCCGCGAATCGGCGTCAGCAAGATCAACCGGGCTTATATCGATCCCGGCGCGATCGGCGATCGTGCGGCAGGCGAACGGATGGCGGCTGCCGCGTACCGTGCACTTCGCAGTGCAGGCTGAGGCCAGCGGCGTCGGGTCCTGATGCCTGGCCACCGATCACATACTTGTACCGGTCTAGCTGCAGCCCGAGCCCGGCGCCAGTGCCGACGTCCACTAGGCCGACCGGCCCCGATCCCGCCCCGGCCGTGGCGGCTATCCCCAGCGCTACCTGTGCACACCGGGCAACCTCGTTCATCTGGTAGCGGCGCCGCCCGCACACCTGAACTATCTCGTCCAGCCGCGCCGACACGAAGGCATGCGCTCGTGGTGTCGAAGGCGGCATCGACACGCGGCTGCGGCTTGCCCGGCTCCGGGAAATAGCTTGCTAGCGGTGCCGGCCGGTCCCGGCGCACCAGGTACGAGATGGCCGCGCTTGCCAGCAGCGCGGGCAGCCGGTCCGCCGGCAGCTCTGCCAGGTGACCAAGCAGGTCCTCGTGCCCGGCGACGAGCCGGAACAGTGCCGCCGTCAGCTGCCAGGAGTCAGGCGCGCCTGGCGTCGACCACCCGGCCGCCACCTCGAGCGCCTGAGCCCGTACCTCATCCACCCCCGACACTTGCGCCCCCCAGGCAACATTATCGGGCCGATCGCGGGGCAGCCGGCAGTCGCTGGTCGCCGACAGCGAACAGAGCCGCCACGGCGCCCAGGACCACCGTGACCAGGACAGCGTTAAGCGCGACCTGTGCGTACCCGTGTGCTGGTACGTCGAGGAACGGATAGGGGTACCACTTCCAGATCGCGCCGCGAACCAGCGTGTACCCGAACCACAGCACGGGGAACAGGAGTGACCAGGCAATGGTCCGCCTGTCGACGCGTGGCCGGGGCCCGAATGCGAGCCAGCCGGCGACCATCATGACCGGCACGATGTAGTGCACGACGACGTTGACGCTTGTTTCCGCAGCCTCGTTCGGCTCGTGGATGGCAGCGAGGATCGTCGAATACACGATGCCGGTCACCGTGATGCCATACAGGGCCGCCAGCCGGACAGCTCGCCACGCTCGGCCGTCACGGTCCGGCCGCACCGCTAGCTGAGCGGAAACGATCCCGGAGAGCAGGTTGCTCTCGATGGTGAAGAAGCTCAGCACCCGGATGATGCGGCCTGGCAGCGAGGCTCCGCGCAGCACACCGGCGGTCACGTCGGGCGGCGTGCCGCTGACCCGGACCGCGATCACGATCTGCACCGCGACGGCACCGATTACGAGCACCGCGATGGTTCCGTGCCAGCCGCGCGCTGCCGGCAATGCGCGTGCCCGCCGCGGCTGCGCGCGAACCGACATGCGCCGTTCCCCGGCCACGCTAGCGGCCGAGCCCGCCCCGCGAAATCAGCTGCCGGGCGATCACGTTGCGCTGGATCTCGTTCGTGCCCTCACCCACGATCATCAGCGGCGCATCGCGGAAGTACCGCTCGACGTCGTACTCGGTCGAGTAGCCGTAGCCGCCGTGGATCCGCACCGCGGTCAGCGCGATCTCCATTGCGGCCTCGGACGCGAACAGCTTGGCCATTCCGGCTTCCATATCGCATCGCTCGCCGGCGTCGTAGCGCTCGGCCGCGTACCTGACCAGCTGTCGCGCGGCGGTGAGCTTCGCCGCCATGTCCGCAAGGTAGGCCCCCACCTGCTGGTGTTTCCAGATCGGCACGCCGAAGCTCTGCCGCTCTTGGGCGTACCGCAGCGCATCGTCGAAAGCAGCCTGCGCGACGCCCACGGCCCGCGCCGCCACCTGGATCCGGCCGATCTCCAGGCCCTTCATCATCTGGCCGAAGCCGCGCCCCGGCTCGCCGCCGAGCAAGGCATCGGCAGGCGCCCGGTAGTCATTGAAGGACAGCTCGCAGCTCTCCACGCCCTTGTAGCCCAGCTTGGGCAAGTCGCGCGAGACGACCAGGCCCGGACCGTGCTCGACCAGCAGGATGCTGATGCCGCGATGGCGCGGCATCGCTTCCGGATCGGTCTTGCAGAGCAGCGCGATCAGCTGTGACCTGCGGGCGTTGGTGATCCATGTCTTGGCCCCGTTCACGCGGTAGCCGTCGCCGTCGCGCCGGGCGATGGTGGTCATCGCCTGCAGGTCTGATCCGCCGCCGGGCTCGGTCAGCGCCATTGCGGCGCGCACCTCGCCGGTCGCCATCCGCGGCAGGTAGCGCTGCTTCTGCTCGTCGGTGCCGAACGCCAGCAGCATCTTCGCCACGACCGTGTGGCCGCCCATGGCACCCGCCAGCGTCATCCAGCCCCTGGCCAGCTCGGCGGTCACCTCGGCATAGCACGGGGTCGACACCGGCGCCTCGCCGTACGGCTCGGGAATGGCCAGCCCGAAAATGCCCAGGGCCTTCATCTGCCCGATTAGCTCCCCGGGATACTCATTGGCATGCTCGAGCTCGCGCACGACCGGCCTGACGTCACGGTCGACGAACTCGGCAACAGTGCTGACGACCGCTCGCTCTTCAGCCGAAAGACCGCTCACAACGTGCTCCTGGGGCGCTGACTTCATGGTTTGGTTTTCACTTCGGTAGAAGGGGCGCGACGGATGCAGTCCTTCGAGGGGCCATACTTCGACGAACTGGCGGTAGGCCAGGAGTTCGGCGGCGCGCCCGGCATCACGCTAACGTCCGGGCTGGCCGCCGTCCACCAGTCGATCACCGGCGACCGGCTCGCGCTCGCGCTCGATGCGGAGCTATGCCAGGCGGTCACCGGCGGCGCCCTGCTGGCCTCACCCAGCCTGACCTGGGATGTCGCGATCGGTCAGTCAACGATAGTGACCCAGCATGTGAAGGCCAACCTGTTCTATCGCGGCCTGGCATTCCGGCGCATGCCGCTGATCGGCGACACGCTGCGGACGTCCACGCAGGTGGTCGCGCTGCGGCAGAACCAGCCACGGGAAGGGCGGCCCGCGACCGGGCTTGCTGTCTTGCGGATAACCACTGTCGACCAGGAGCGCCGGCCGGTACTGGACTTCTGGCGCTGCGCCATGCTGCCGTTGCGCGACCAGGCGGCGCAAACCGGGCACGCCGACGATCTTGCCGCGGCTGGCCAGCAGGCCCCGGCCGCAGACCCGGAGGCGCTGGTGAGCGGCTGGCGGCTGTCCGACTTCGGTCGATTTGGCGGGCCGCGGCCCGCTGACCTGCATGCCGGGCAGAGCTGGCAGGTCGCCGGGGGTGACGTAGTGACCAGCGCGCCTGACCTAGCCAGGCTGACACTGAACATCGCTGCCGTGCACCACGACGCAGCCGCAGCCGGGGGCCGGCGACTGGTCTACGGCGGGCACGTCATCGGGCTCGCGCTCGCTCAGGCGGTCCGCAGCCTCCCGTCTATGGTGACGGTAGCGAGCTGGGAAAGCTGCGATCATCTCGCTCCTGTGCACGAAGGCGACACGCTGCACAGCACGATCTCGGTCGAGCAAGTCGATTACCTGCCAGGTGGTGGTGGCCTCGTGCGGCTGCGCTCGGTCGTTAGGACGGCCCGACCGGATGCTTGCGACGTGCTCGACTGGCGGTACGCCGCGGTGATCGCGTGACCCGCTGGCCATGCCGTGCGCGGCTGCGCCTCGCAAACCGGCCTAACGCCCGGTTAAGCTGCGGATTGTGACTCGGCTGACGGCTCATTCGCCGGAACGGAACCTGGCCGGGTGACCGCCACGGTTGGGCTGGCCTCACTCGACCTGACCAGGTACATCAGGCCCGGCGATCTGGTGGCCTGGGGCCAGGCTTGCGCCGAACCGCTGACGCTAACCGAGGTGCTGGCCGATCAGCGCAAGCAGCTAGGCGGCATCAGGTGCTTTACCGGCATCTCCAGCTCGGCCGCGGTACATCCTGACCACGCCGACTACCTCGCCTTCAGCTCGTACACCGCCGCCGGTGCCAACCGCGGCCTCAGCGACGCTGGCGCGCTCGGCATCGTGCCATGCCATTACTCTCAGCTGCCGCTCATACTCGGAGCCGGTCCCATGCGGGCTGGCGCCCTGCTGCTCTCGTTGCCGGCTGCCCGACCGGACGGCACGTTCGGCCTCGGGCTCGGCGCCGACTACCTGGCGACGCTGATCGGCACGGCAAGAGTCGTGATTGCCGAAGTCAATGATCAGGTCCCGGACATCGGCTGCGGCCGCAGGCTGAGCCCGGAGGAGATTGACGTCATGGTGCCGGTGTCCCGGGCGCCGCCGGAGTATCCAGATGCGCCACCGCGAGAGGTCGACGCCGCGATCGCTGGCCACATCGCCGGGCTGGTCCCGGACGGCGCGACCATCCAGCTCGGCATCGGCAGCATGCCGTCGGCGGTCGCTCGTTACCTTGGCGGCCATCGCGATCTCGGCGTTCATTCCGGCATGATCAGCGACGCGATCGGCTGGCTGATGGCGGCAGGCGTCGTCACCGGTGCGCGCAAGAGCGTGGATCGCGGCCTGGTCGTGACCGGCTTCCTGATGGGTACCGGGTCGCTGATCAACCGCGCGGCGGCAGATCCCGCGATCCAGCTGCGCGATACCGCCTATACCCATGACCCAGAGGTGCTCGCCGCGCAGCACCAGCTAGTGGCCATCAACTCGGCCACTGAAGTTGACCTGACCGGTCAGGCGAACACCGAGACCGTGGGTGCGCGCTACGTCGGGGCGGTCGGTGGTGCGGCCGACTTCGCCCGCGGCGCTGCCCGGTCCCGCGGCGGCATCCCGGTGCTCGCGCTGCCCTCGACGGCCGGGCCGGTCAGCCGCATCGTGGCCGGACTCACCGGACCAGCGACGTTGTCCCGCGCTGACGCCGGCGTTGTCGTGACCGAGTACGGCGTCGCTGACCTGCGTGGCCTTACGCTGCCGCAGCGCCGCGAGCGGATGATCGCCATCGCGCATCCGGACCACAGGGCGGCGCTGGCGGCAGCCGCCAACCAGGCCGGGGCCGATTTCTGACCGGAAGGGGATCCACATGACCATTCGCCGAGCCGCGATCGTTTCGCCATTGCGCACGCCAGTGGGCACGTTCGGCGGCAGCCTGCGCGACGTTCCCGTCGAGGACCTCGCGGCGACTGTCATCAAGGCCGTCGTCGACCGGACGGCGGTCGATCCGGCCCTGATCGACGACGTTGCCTTCGCCCAGTCCTACGTCAACGGCGAGACTCCGTGCATTGGCCGGTGGGCGGCGCTGCAGGCCGGCCTGCCGATCAGCGTGCCGGGCTTCCAGCTCGACCGCCGCTGCGGCGGTGGCCTCCAGGCCGTCATTACCGCAGCCATGATGGTGCAGACCGGCGCCGCCGACATGGTCTTGGCCGGCGGGGTGGAGAGCATGAGCAGGGTCGAGCACTACACAACGTCAATGCGGTGGGGCGCCAGGTCCGGGAACCAGTTCCTGTTCGACCGGCTTGACCGGGGCCGGGAGCGGTCGCAGCCGGAGTGGCGATTCGGCAAGATCTCCGGGATGATCGAGACCGCCGAGAATCTGGCCGAGCGGTACGGCATTACCAGAGACGAGGCGGACGCCTACGCGGCCCGCAGCCATCAGCGCGCGGCAGCGGCCTGGCAGGCCGGCCGGTTCGACGACGAGGTTGTCCCGGTCCAGGTGCCGCAGCGCCGCGGTGATCCTGTCCCGATCGGCAAGGACGAGGGCGTGCGGGCAGACTCGACACCGGAGTCGCTGGCGAAGCTGCGCACGATCATGCCGGATGGCACCGTCACGGCAGGCAATGCCAGTCAGCAGAACGACGCTGCCGCCGCGTGCTTGGTAGTGGCCGAGGACAGGCTTGACGACTTCGGCCTGGAGCCAGTCGGTTATCTGGCCGGCTGGGCTGCGGCAGGCTGCGAACCGGCAACTATGGGCATCGGGCCGGTGCCGGCGGTGGCGAAGCTGTTCGCCAAGACAGGACTGGACTTTGGCTCCATCGACCTAGTCGAGTTGAACGAGGCCTTCGCCGTGCAGGTGCTCGCCGTGCTGGCCGGATGGCAGTGGAACGACGCCGACAAGCTCAACGTCAACGGCTCCGGCATCTCACTCGGCCATCCCATCGGGGCCACCGGCGCTCGGATGCTGGCGACCGGCCTGCACGAACTGCGCCGCCGCGACGGCAGGTACCTCCTGGAAACCATGTGCGTCGGCGGCGGCCAGGGCGTGGCGGCAATCTTCGAGGCAGCCCGCTGATCTTGTCGGTGCTACCCCGGCTGCATGCCCCGTTCGCTAAGGCGTCGGCGTGTTAGTGGGCGTGGGCGTCGGGGTGGGCGTCGGCGACGGCGTGATGGTCGGCGGCGGCGAGGAGTGACTCGACTTCTTAGGACGCGGCTTGTGCCGCGGCGGCGGCGTCAGCACGCCTCCAGGCTTAGATGTGGTCGTGGCCGCTGGCACAGCGGCGCTGGTGGGCTGACCCGGGAACGGCGGGACACCTGCTGCACACGGTGATGATGCTTCGCTGCGGCGTGCGTGTGTCGTGCAGTCGGCGTGTGCCGAGTGGGCGCCAGCGAGGACACTACGGGCCTGGCTGATCCGGTATTCGGCTTCTGTGCCGCGTGGGTGTCCGCCTGGCCCGGGGGGGAGCCGCCTAGGTAGACGACCCCGCCCGCGGCGGCGCCGGCGACGGCCACGAATATCGCCGACAAGCCCAGGCGCCTGCGCGCGCGGGAGAAGGGCGGCCGTTCTGCCGGGCCGGCCCTAGCGAACGCGGGCTCGGAAATGGCTGAGGCTGCGGCCAGGAACTCGTCATAGGCCGGAATGCCACGCGGGTCAGTGTCAGAATCGTCGATGAACGCGGCGGCCGTGCGGTCCCAGATCCACGAGGGCGGCTCCGCCGGCGCCTCGTCGTCGTCCGGATTGTCAAAGTCCGCCGCATCGTCAAACTCCGCCGCATCGTCAAGTTCCGCCGCTTCGTCAAACGCCGCATCGTCAAACTGAGCAGCGCCGACACTGACGCCCGCGACGCCCGCCATGACCGCTGCAGCAGCCCCGGCCAGCCAGGGAGCCGCCGCCGGGACGTCAGCCGCGACTCGGCACGTCAGCCGCCACGAGCGGGACGTCAGCCGCGCTCGGCACGTCAGCCGCCACGAGCGGGACGTCAGCCGCGCTCGGCACGTCAGCCGCCGCGAGCGGGACGTCAGCCGCCATGAGCGGCGACCGTCAGCCGCCACTGGCACGTTAACCTCGCCGGGTACGTCAGCGTGCGCGCCCGCGACGTCAGCTGCGCCCCGTGCGCCTGCGTCGGCCGGTGCGTCAACGCCGTCCGTCAGCATCGCCTGCACTTGCTCGGCCGTCACGCCGAGCACGGCTGGCAGGTCCTCCGGCCGGATGCCGTGCCGGTACACCAGATCCCGGATCTCGCCGTCTTGGTCCTGGTCGGCCCGCTGGATCTTGGTCGCTATTTCTTGCCGCGCCAAGGCGAACAGCCAGGCCCGGAGCCGGTCCGGATCGGCCAGCAGCGACTGCGCCGCGTTCATGGCCACTTCCGTGGCGCTCGCGGCCTCGGCCTCGTCGCCAACTAGCCGACTGAGGTAGTCGAAAACATGCGCCTCGTGCTCGTCGAGCATCGCGGCGAACGCGCTCTGGTCCTCTGCGCCGTCCGGCTCGCGATCCCGGCCGGACGGTGAATGCGGACCGCTTCGCGTAGACAACGGAACCTCCCCGCTCCTGTCACGCTTCAGCGTGCCATGGCCATCACTCGGCCATTAATAGACGGTAGCCGAAGTAACGTGACGATCCCAGGATCTAGCTGCATATTCATCGTCCTGGCTGAACGTGACTCGAGCCACGCCGATCCTGCCGGAGCCGCCGGATCCGAGACAAGCACGTTCCGTAATTAAGCCAGGCCGCGCGACTAACGACGCGCAGATCCGGAACGACTCCGTTCCTTTATTACGCTTTCTTCTGTCGAGTCGCCCGCGCGATCGCGCCAGCTGCCGGGGCCCTACCAGCCAGAGCCCGATGGTCACCACCATTGCGGTCAGGTAGCTGAACGGCCGGATGCCGACGTCGGCAGCGGTGATGCCGGCAAAAATCATCAGCAGCCAGGCGCTCACGAAGAATGCCGGGCCCGCCGCAAGGATCCCGAAGAAGTCAGTCATTTGCTCAAGCCTTTCTCAACCAGCTACACGCTCATGGTGGTCACACTGGCCGGCCTGACAACTCCTAGGTAGGGGAGATGGTCCCGGGTCCGCAAGGCAGACAGACCTGGCAAGGTAATGGACATGAGGGCAGAAGACTTCGCCGACGTGCTTGCCGCGGTCCGCCTGTTCGTCCGGGATGAGGTCGTCCCGCGCGAGGACGAGATCGAGGAGACCGACGCGATTCCGGACGACCTACGGCGAGCGGCAGCGGACATGGGCCTGTTCGGTTACACCCTGCCCGAGCAGTACGGCGGCCTGGGCGCGAACTTGACCGAGGATGTGCAGCTAGCGCTCGAGTTCGGATACACCACCCCAGCGTTCCGCTCCATGTTCGGTACCAACAACGGCATCGCCGGTCAGGTCTTGGTCAATTCCGGCACCGACGCGCAGAAGCAGGCGTGGCTGCCGCGGCTCGCCGAGGGCGCGATCGCCTCGTTCGCGCTGACCGAAACGGAGGCGGGCTCCGACCCGTCGGGACTGACGACAAGGGCGCAGCGAGACGGCGACGGCTATGTGATTTCGGGCGCTAAGCGTTTCATCACCAACGCGCCGGTCGCCGACTTGTTCGTCGTATTCGCCCGCACCGGGGAGGAGCAGCGAGGCACTCGCGGCATCTCGGTGTTTCTGGTGGAGGCAGAGCGCGGGGGAGTGCGGGTCGGCCCGAAGGACCGCAAGACCGGCCAGGCGGGCGCCTGGACCGCGGAAGTGTTCTTCGATGATGTCCGCGTTCCTCCCCAGGCGCTGGTCGGCGGTCAGGCCGGGGCCGGATTCGCGGAGGCCATGAAGTCGCTGGTCCGCGGCCGGGTCCACATTGCTGCCATCTGCGTGGGCATGACGCAACGGCTGCTCGACGAATCGGTCGCGCACGCGCGCACCAGCAAGCAGGGCGGCCGTCCTATCGGCGAGTACCAGCTCGTGCAGGCCATGCTCGCGGACATTCACACGGGCCTGTTCGCCGGCCGGGCGATGGTGGTGGAAACTGCACGGAACTACGACTCCGGCGCCGACCGGCGGATCGGCCCGTCGGCCGCCAAGCTGTTCTGCTCAGAGATGGTCGGCCGGGCCGCGGACCTAGCGGTGCAGATCCACGGCGGCCTCGGCTACATGCGCGGCGTGCCCGTCGAGCGAATGTACCGGGACGCACGGCTGTTCCGGCATCTATGAGGGCACCAGCGAGATTCAGCGCCTTGATCATCGGCCGGGCGCTGCTCGAAAGACAACGCCTGACACTCAGCGCGGACGCACGCTGCCACTATTCTCCGACCTGGCGCGGAGCGACGTAACGCGCAGCACATGGCCCGCGCTACGTAGGCGGGCCGGGCGGGTGTGCAACCACCCGGTCTCCCGGCCCTGACCGGATGGAGGTCCGGCTATGTCAAGCATCAACGAACGCAGCGAGCAGTACCAGAGGCTCGCGAGTGAAGCCGCAACCAAGCTAGACGACCAGCTCGCCCGCATCCGCGCCGATCTGGGGCGCGGCGCGATCAGTGTCCGCGAATCCGCGGATGAACGCGTCCAGGTCTTGCAAGAGCACCTGGACCGGCTGCGGCTGCTGCGCGAGGAGTACCTGTCGTGATGGCAGATGCCGAGGTAGGCAGCGGGCGCACGCTGTCACTATTCTCCGACCTCGCCGCCTGCCAGTTCGGTGACGATGTCGAGGTGGCCTAGGTGCCGCGCGTACTCCTGGACCAGGTGGAACAGCACCCGCTCAAGCGAGGCGGGATCGGCACCATCCCACCGCTCACCGGACTGCCCGATCTCGGCCAGGTCGTGCGACTCAATCACCGCCCTGGAGCGCTCACCTTGCGCGGTCAGCTCGGCCGACAGCTTCTCCAGGCTCTCGCCTGGATCGACGTGCCAGCGGCCATCCTGCGAGTCGGCCCACGGATTGCCGACATCCTGGCCTTCGAAGCCCCACACAAGCCAGCGGAGCTCGACGTACCGGAGGTGCTTGAGCAGCTCGAGCGGCGTCCAGCCGGACGGCAGCCTGCTGCTGCGCAGCTCCGACTCGGGCAGTGACCCGCACTTTGGCGACCACCCTGGACCGGAAGTAGTCAAGGTAACCGGCGAACACCTGCGATCGGGACGGCACCGCGATGGTCGGTGACGGAAACGGCGTGGTCATGGATCCAATCCTGCCGCACGCAGCTGGCAGCCCGGCGGGAGCGTCATGCCCGAGGTCCTCAACAGCCAGGACGTAGGACTCGGTCTCGCCAGGGTTCACGCACCCTACAGTCCGGTAAGGATGAGGGTAACGGGGCCTTGCGAATCGCGAGGTCACAGCGTGGCGGGAGGCGGCATGGAGCGACTGAAGCCAATGGATGCCCAGTTCATCGCCGCTGAGGACGAGGATAAGCACGCCTCGTTCGCGATTGCCTCAATTGCCGTATTCGAAGGTCCGCCGCCGTCCTATGACGAGTTCAGGTCCGCAATCGAAGCGCGTCTGCCGCAGGTCCCCATCTACCTGCGCAAGCTGCGCACTGTGCCGTTCAACCTCGGGCCGCCGGTCTGGGTCGATGATCCGAATTTCGATCTCAATTATCACCTGCGCCACACCGCGCTTCCGGCACCGGGTGGCGATGCGGAGCTGACGAACCTGATGGCCAGGGTGATGGCCCAGCGACTGGACCGTGACTACCCGCTCTGGGAGTACTGGCTGGTCCAGGGCCTGAGCGAGGACCGATGGGCGCTCATCTCCAAGGTGCACCATGCGATGGTCGACGGCGTCTCCGGCACCGACCTGTATCGCGTGATCTTCGATGCCAGCCCAGATGCTCCTGAGCCTGCGCAGACTGCGCCGGAGCAGGCAGCGCGCTCGCGGCCGCCGGGTGAGCCGTCGTCAGTGCGGCTAGCTGGCCAGGCGGTCCTGGACATGATGGCCCTGCCGGTTAGGACTACCCGCGCGATCGTCAGTGCTGTCGCCAAGCCCGATGATGCCGTCCGCCAGGTCACCGAAACGGCCAGGGCCGCGGCCAAGCTCGCGGGCTCCGCCCGGCCGGCCCCCGGTTCCTCACTGAGCGGCCCCATCGGCCGGCAGCGCCGGTACGCCTTCGCACGGGCATCGCTGACCGACGTCAAGACCATCAAGAAAGCCTTTGGCGGCACCGTGAACGACGCCGTACTGGCCGCCATCACCGGCGCTTTCCGTACCGTGCTGCTCAGCCGCGGCGAGCAGCCCCAGCCGCATATGGTGCCGTCACTGGTCCCGGTATCTGTTCGTGCGGCGGGCGAAGAAAACATCTACGAGAACCGTGTCTCGGTGATCGTTGCCGAGCTGCCGGTTCACCTGGCCGACCCGGTCGAGCGCTTCGCCGCTGTGTGCGCCGAACTCGCGCAGCTCAAGGCCGCCAGGGAAGCAACCGCGGGCGAGGCCCTGGTGGCGCTTGGCCGCTATACCGCCTATCCGCTCGCTTCAATGGCGGTCCGGCTGGCCTACCGGCTGCCGCAACGCGAGATCGTAACCGTTACCACTAACGTGCCAGGTCCGCGCCAGCCCTTGTACGCACTAGGCCGCAGGCTGGTGGAGATAATCCCGTACGTACCGATCGCCACCACGCTCCGTACCGGGATCTCGATCTTCAGTTATTGCGATAACGTGACATTCGGGATCACCGGTGATTACGCGTCAACGCCCGACATTGGAGTTCTGGCCGCAGGCATAGAGGAAGGCGTGACGGAGTTGCTGAAAGCCGCGGGAAACTAGCCAGCTGACGGTGACTCGGACGACGAGCTGCCCAACGATGCCATGGGCCAGGTACTCAAGGATGAGCTGGTCTGGCGCTGACCGGCCGGGGCGGGTCGGCCGGGCGTGACTCCAGTCGCAAGGCAAGTTTCGGACACAGCCGGACTGCCTCTAGCGCGTCAGCTGTCAGCCACGAAGGCACGCCACCCGGCCGGATGATCGGGAAGCCCCAGTCATCCAGCACGATCAGAGCAGGGGCGACCTCAGCGCACAGGCCGCGGCCATCGCAGGCGATCGGGTTGACCCGGAGCTCACGCCGGCCAGTCATCGCTTCCGCCCGGACGGTATCGGTAGTACATGCAGCTCGCGCGCGCCGCTGCACCAGCCATTGGCGTGCAGGTCCAGTTCGGGACCGAAGACGTCGAGGGCGCTGCGAATCATCCGGACCGCGCCGTCCGGGTGGCGGCAACCGCCTCGGCCATCGACCTGGCCGAGCCAGCGACGCAGTCGTCCGGTAGCGACGGTACTGCCCGCGGCCACCAGCGCCAGATCGGCGGCTATCGCGTCGAGGCCGAATATACAGGGCCCGCATTGCCCGGCCGACTCGTCGGCCAGGTACCTGGCCAGCCGCGCCGTTTCCGCAAGGCCGCACGCGTTGGCAGGCAGGGCGGCCAGCAATCCAGCTCCGGGTGCTGCCCCGGCCGCCGCGAGGCCGGCCGCGGAGAACGGCAGGCTCGCCGCCGCCGGCCACCGGACCCAGCTGCCAAAGTATCCGCCGACCAGTACGCCGCCCAATTGACTAGTCGGGCCGCCGGCCTCGCTGAACACGTCGGCGACGGGCGTGCCGATCTCGATTTCCCGCACGCCGGGGTCGGCTACCGCGCCAAGGACGGTGACCAGCATCGAGCCAGGCTCCTCCGCACTGCCGACCGCACGGAACCAGTTCGCGCCGCGCCTCGCGATGAGCGCCAGGTGTGCGAGCGTCTCGGCATTCTGCACAAGCGTCGGCCTGCCGTACAGGCCGCGCTCGGCTAGCCGAGGCGGTGTAAGCGTCGGCACCGGGCGGCCGCCGCCCGCCCAGTTCACTACTGCGCTGGCCTCGCCGGCCACGAATCCATCAGCGGCGACAATCACGCGGATCCGGGGGTCGTCGAGAGTGGCGGCGCGCCTTTCGGCGGTGGCCTGCTCGATGATTTCGCTGACCGCCTCGTGGGCTACGAACACGACCTGCCGGGCA
The DNA here is from genome assembly GCA_963787665.1 of uncultured Actinomycetota bacterium. GTDB lineage: Bacteria > Actinomycetota > Actinomycetes > Streptosporangiales > Streptosporangiaceae > JAJYUU01. The sequence continues at coordinate 313,939 of CAWBDZ010000007.1, read as the reverse complement.
CCGACCATCAGCGCGGCCGCGGCCGCTCCGTCGAGCACCAAGTGCGGCTGCGTGGCCATCAGCACCTTATCCTTGGCGCTGCCTGGCTCACCTTCAGTGCCGTTCACCACGACGACCGGCCGGGCCGCCGCGGCGACGGCGGCGAGCTTGCGGGCGGTCGGGAAGGCTGCGCCGCCACGGCCGGTCAGCCCGGCGCGGCCCACCTCTGCTATTAGCCCGCTCGCACTGGCGCTGTCGCGCGATCGGTGCCCCGGAAGAGGTCCGAACTGGGCTAGGTGCTCGCCCAGGCTCGCCGGGCCGGCGCCGAAACTGCGTGGCAGCAACCGCGGAAGGCTCCACGCCGCATCGAGGCCCTCGGCCGAGCTGCAGCCAGCGCCCGTCGTAGCGCGGTCGGTGCTCATCGGTGCCCTGCACAACTGCGCTGCGCAGGCTGCCGCGGCGCCGCCTCCGCCAAGCCCGTATCGGGCTGCCGCCGGCCGAGCAGGCGCGCGATCACTGCCGCGGCCACCAGCGCCGCCGACCAGATCTCGATCAGGGCAACCCACCAGTAGTGAAGGTCACCCCCGGCCGTCAGCGAGTGCACGAAGGCGACCGGCCACGCCAGGTAAGCAAGCCAGTGCACCGCCCGCCAGGTGCGGTAGCCCAGCCGGGCCCGGGCCAGGCTCGTGATCAGGACCGCGCCGGCCAGATCGACCGCAAGCGTGCCGAAGCCGATCGCCGCGGCCCGGTACGGCGAGGCGAAGGGCACCAGCGTCGCAGCCCAGCCGATGGTGACGTACGGGTCGAGGATCGCCGTTACGACGTGGAGCGTCAGGAGCGCGATCCCGAACAGCGACAGGGTCCGGTGCATCTCGGCAACCATGAACCGCGGCGACCGCCGTGGCGCCGAGCCAAGCCGCGTTGCCACTCCCAGGACTATGACAACGCTGAATAGCACAAGGAGGACCAGACCGCTGCCGCGGGAGAGGAACCACAGGTACTGGCTGTTGGTGGCGCCAGCCGCCAGCCCGCTCATCGCTTTCCCGGCAGCGGCCCGTTGTCGGCTGCCGGCCAGTCGCCGACCGTGACGACTGATCCATCGTGGCCGACGAGGCGGGCCGCGAGTCCCTGGGCGGCGAGCCAGCCGGGCGCGGCACCACCGCTGATGATCGCCGCAGTCGACGCTGCGTTGGCTTGGGCGCACGTATCCGCGGCGACGCTGGCCGTCCGCCACGGGCCGTCGGCCGGCAGGCCGGTGCGCGGATCGATGATGTGATGCATGACCTGCCCGGACCGCGCCCACCGCCGACAGAGGATCGAGGATGTGGCGAGTCCGCCACTGACCAGCCGCACGAGCTGCGTCGGTGACGCCGAGGATGAGTGCGCCTGCCGGTGATCGTCTGCGACGAGCACTGGCCAGCCGTCTTGCGGGCTCTCACCGGCTGCAGCCATATCGCCGCCGAGGCTTACCAGCACGCCGCCGGCCTCGGCAAGCTGGTACGCAGCGGCCGCGGCCCAGTCCGCTCCGAGCGCCTTGGCGGTCGCCCCCAGGTCAAGCCGCACGCCAGGTGGCACGTGCAATGAGGTCCCGCGCAGAGCCACACCTTGCCAGCTCGGCACGTGGGCGGGCTCGACAGCCAGGCCGACCCGTTGCCCGGTGCCGAGTTCGGCGAAGTCCCGATCGTAGCCGAGCCTGATCAAAGCGGCACCCACGGTCGGGTCCACCAGGCCGCTGGTCCACTGCGCGGCTGCTAGCGCCACCCTGACCGCCTCAGCGAGGCCCGCGCTGACCTCGAACCAGACCACCGTCGCGCTGATGAATCCTGGACAGTTCCGAGTCGGGCCGGAACCTGCTCGCGGCCAGGTCCAGCCGCTCAAGCTCACGGTCGACAGCGCCTAGCGCCCGCCGCAACGCGAACGACGGCCAGGCAACGACCCTCGCCGTCGTGCCCAGAGCGTCGCGCTCGGCTATTGCCACGCTCGCCGGACCCGAGCCGAGCATCTTCCAGACCGGCCGGCCGGTCATGCTGATCACGCTGACAGACATCAGTTGTCCCGCCAGGTGGTCGCGCTCCCACCGCCTGAGCCGCCCGATCCGGAGCCGCCCACGGTGACGCCCGAGCCGCTCGACGTCACGACCGGGTGGGTCAGGCTCGGCTTCTGCCCGTGTGCGGTCGCTGTCCCAGGCTGCTGGTTCACGCCTGTGTTGCCGCTGGTACCAACGCTTGCGGGGCCCAACGGCGAAGAGGCTGTGGCGTGCACGAAATAGCCGGACGTCGCCGCCACGCCGGCGATGAGCGCCGCGGCGGTCCAGTTAGCGGCCCGCCGAGTCTTCCGCACGCCAGAATCTCGCCAGGCCCCTGCATACCGGCCCGCCGACTCGTAGGCGTTCCTGTCGTCGTCCGCGGTAACCGGCAGCCGCCTGCGCCGGCTCTCATATTCGCGATCTGGGTATTCCTGAACCATGATGTCGTCCTCTCATCCGGCCGGGCTGACCCGGCGCTTCCAGCTTGCGGCGTGGATGATGAGAAGACGGTGAGCGGAAGATGTCAGCGACTCACATGTTCCTCACATCCTCGAGACATCTGACCTGCGTAATCTCGTTGCTATGCGCGTACTGGTGGTGGAAGACGAGCCCCGGATGTCCCGGCTGCTCAAGCGGGGCCTGGAGGAGGAGGGACACGCGGTCGACATCGCAGCGGACGGGCCGGAAGGCCTGTGGATGGCCACCGAGAACAGCTACGCAGCCATCGTCCTGGACGTGATGCTGCCTGGCTTCGACGGTTTTGAGCTATGCCGTAAGCTGCGCGCCGCCGGGATGTGGGTGCCCGTCCTGATGCTCACGGCCAGGGACGCCGTTGGCGATCGCGTTCGCGGGCTGGACGCCGGCGCCGACGACTATCTGGTGAAGCCGTTCAGCTTGCTCGAGCTGGCTGCCCGCCTCCGGGCGCTGGCGCGCCGCGACGACCGCGTCCGGCCGGCCGTGCTGGCCGTCGGCGACCTGCGACTCGACCCGGCCACCAAGCAGGCCTGGCGCGAAACATCCGAGGTTCAGCTGTCACCTAAGGAGTTCTCACTGCTGGAACTGTTCCTGCGGCATCCGGGCACGGTGCTCACCAGATCGCAAATCCTGGAAGCAGTCTGGGACTTCGCCTACGACGGCGGTTCCAACGTCGTCGATCAGTACGTCGCCTACCTGCGGCGCAAGGTAGATAACCCGTTTGGCCGCCATGACATCGAGACAGTCCGCGGCATGGGCTACCGGCTCCGCCAGCCGCAGCAAGCCTAAGCGCCAGCGCCATGTCGATCCGTCTGCGCGTCGCGGCTGTCTTCACCCTGGCCCTGGCCGCCGCGTTCGCACTTGGCAGCTGGCTGCTCGTCAGCCAGGTCAGCTCCGTGGTGCTCAATGCCGTTGACACTCAGCTCGCTGGTCAGCTCAGCCGCGCCATACTGCAGCGCACACAAGCAACCCCGCTGAGGAACTTCGGGGATAGCGAGTCTGTCGCTCAGTTCATCGACTCGTCCGGCCGAGTGCGCGCTGCAAGTCCCGATGCCGGCCAGGTACCGTTGCTTGGCCGAGCCGGGCAACGCGCTGCCAGGTACCAGCCGGTGACGCTGACGACGACTTTCGATGAAGGCCCTGAGCGGCTGATGGCCACGAGACTTCCGGGCCGGCCCGGCTGGATCGCTGTCGCCGGAATCTCGCTGGAATCGGCGAATGGCACGATATCGGCAGTCGTGACGAGGCTTGTCATAGGCGGATCTGCTTTCGTGCTCATCGCAGCGGCAGGCGCCTACTTCCTAGCCCGCGCCGCTCTGGCACCAGTGGAGCGGCTGCGCCGGGAGGCGGCCGCGCTATCAGCGGCCGACCCGTCGGGCAGGCTCCCGGTGCCGCGAACCCGCGATGAGATCGCTGCCCTGGCGGGCACGATGAACAACCTGCTCGCGCGGCTGCACAGCGCGCTGGCCCGGCAGCGATCTTTCGTGGCTGACGCCAGTCACGAGCTGCGGACTCCGTTCGCCGTCCTGCAGGGCGAGTTGGAACTCGCAGCCAAGCCTGGCCGCAGCCGCGAGGAATTGGCCGACGCCGTCGCCGCGGCGGCCGAAGAGGCGGCCCGGCTGTCCCGGATCACCGATGACCTGCTGCTCCTGGCGCGCAGCGACGAGGAGCAGCTGACGACCCGGACCGAACCGACGGACCTCGCCGCCCTGCTGTTGCGCAGCGCGCAGCAGGCCGCGCAGCGGTGTGCCGAGGCCGGCGTTACCTGCACGGTCAGTGTGCCGCCGGAGCTGATCGCGCTAGTCGATCCCGGCCGCATCCGTCAGGCGGTGGACAACCTGGTCGACAACTCGCTGCGCTTCGCGCCGGCCGGGACGCAGATCGATATCTCGGCCGAAGCCAACGGGAACGATGTCACGATCACGGTAACTGACGCCGGACCTGGCTTCCCGGACGATTACCTGCCACATGCCTTCGAGCGGTTCAGGCGACCCGACGGCGGCCGGGCCCGCGCGGATGGCGGTGCCGGCCTGGGCCTGGCCATCGTCCAGGCGATCGCGCGAGCGCATGGCGGCACTGTCACCGCCGTGAATCGGCCGCAGGGCGGCGCGCTCGTCCGGCTCGTCCTGCCCAACGGCCTCGGTGCCGACGATCTACTTGGCGGATCAGCCGCTATCCCACCATAGTAGGGCGCAACCTAAAGGAGGCCCGGATGTCCGCCCTGACCGCCGCGCAAGAGGCCGCCGTGCAGGCCGCGCTCGACCTTCTCGATCTGGAGACGAAAGTCCGGATCCTGTCCGGGCAGGATATGTGGTCGCTGCCGGCTGTGCCCGAGATCGGCCTGGCGTCCATCGTGATGTCCGACGGCCCGGTGGGCGTCCGCGGCACTCAGTGGACGGCAGGTGACCCGTCCGTGGCGCTGCCCAGTCCGACGGCGCTAGCGGCGACGTGGGATCCGCAGCTCGCGAGGTCGGCCTGGCTCCTCGGCCAGGAAGCCCGGCGCAAGGGCGTCCACGTGGTCCTCGCTCCGACGGTCAACCTGCACCGCAGCCCGCTCGGTGGCCGTCATTTCGAGGCCTACTCCGAAGATCCGCTGCTGACCGGCGAGATCGGGGCCGGTTACGTGGCGGGAGTCCAGGACCAGGGTGTCGGCACCACAGTTAAGCATTTCGTGGCCAACGACTACGAGACCGAGCGGTTCACCGCGAGCACCGAGGTCAGCGACCGAGCGCTGCGCGAACTGTACCTCGCGCCGTTTGAGCTGATCATCCGCGAGTCCGCCGCGTGGGGCGTCATGTCGGCGTATAACTGCGTCAACGGCGTCTCGATGACCGAGCACGCCCAGCTCCAGCGTGGCGTGCTGAAGGGCGAGTGGCAGTTCGACGGCGCGATCGTGTCCGATTGGCTGGCTACTCGCGACACCGCCGGCGCGGCGAACGGCGGGCTCGACATTGCCATGCCCGCCCTCGGCAGCCCATGGGGTGCCAAGCTGGTCGCAGCCGTCCGCGACGGCTCGGTCGCCATGGAGATCGTCGACGAGCAGGTACGCCGGGCGCTCAGGCTCGCCGCCCGGGTCGGCACGCTGGCCGGGGCGCCAGAGTCCGTGCCACCAGCCGATCGGCCAGCCAGGATTGACGGACGCGGCCTGGCCAGGCAGATCGCGGCCCGCTCGTTCGTGCTGGCTGCCAATCCGGCCGGACTGCTGCCGCTCAGCGCCTCCAGCCTCAGCAGCCTGGCCCTCATCGGCGCGTTGGCGAAGGATGCGCGCGTGCTTGGCGGCGGCAGCGCGACGGTGTTTCCCGAGCACATCGTGTCGCCGCTGGAGGGACTATCCGCGGCGCTGCCCGCGACCGTCCGGCTGTCCTATGCGTTCGGCGCTGATCCTCGCACTGGCAACCTGGGCCCGGCCGCCGGACCGCAGTGGACTGGCTTGCGGGCCACGTTCGTAGACCGGACCGGTGCGATTGTGTACCAAACGCCGCTAGCGACCGGCGCGGGCCGGTGGATGGAAATGCCGGAGGGGATCGAGCCAGAGGATCTGGCGGCGGTGGCGATCTCAGGAGAACTGACCGCTGAGGTCGGCGGGGCGCACACCCTGGGCATCCGCGGAGTCGGCCAGTTCACGCTGACGGTCGCAGGCGTGACGGTATTCGACGGTGACGTCCAGCCAGAGTCCGATGACATCGCGATGGTGTTCCTCGCCCCGCCTGAGCGGCATGTCGAGGTGCGGCTCGAAGCCGGGGAGAGCGTGACTGTCTCGCTCAGCCAGCGGGTCCGCCTCGTCCGCGACCTCGCGATGGTATCGCTCACCCTTGGCTACGGCCCGCCGATGGCCCTGGCTGACGACCTGCTGGACGACGCTGAAGCGGTAGCGCGGGCCAGCGACGTGGCAATAGTGGTAGTCGGCACGACCGAGGAGGTCGAATCCGAGGGCTTTGACCGCACCTCGCTGGCGCTTCCAGGCCGGCAGGACGAGCTGGTACGGCGGGTGGCCGCGGCTAACCCGCGGACCGTGGTCGTCGTGAACGCCGGATCGCCGGTCGAATTGCCGTGGGCCGACGAGGTCGCGGCCGTGCTGCTGGTCTGGTTCCCTGGTCAGGAGGCGGGTGCCGCCCTCGCCGACGTCCTGCTCGGCGCGGCCGAGCCCGGCGGCAGGCTGCCAACCACCTGGCCGGTAGCGGCCGCCGACTGCCCGGTGCTGTCGGTCACGCCGTCCGGCGGCAAGCTTCGGTACGACGAGGGCGTCTTCATCGGCTACCGGGCCTGGCAGCGGGCAGAAGTCGCGCCACGGTACCCGTTCGGGCACGGAGACGGCTACACCACCTGGGCTTACGAACACCTCACGACAGGCGGCTGGACCGCCTACGCCCCGGCCGACGGCAACCGAGTCACAGTCACGGTGCGGAATACTGGCACCCGAGCCGGCCGGGAGGTCATCCAGCTGTATGCCCGTCCGGCCGCACCGGACGCGGACAGGCCGGAGCGCTGGCTGGCCGGGTTCGCCGGCGTGACGGCGGGCCCTGGGGAAACCGCGACGGCGACCATCGAGTTGCCAGACCGCGCTTTCCAGATCTGGGCCGACGGCTGGCAAACGGTCACTGGCGAGTACATCATCGAGGCTGCGCACAGCATCGCCGAAATCCGCCTTACTACTGCCATCACGGTGTCCTGACGCATCCGGACCTCGTCCCGGGCCGAACCCGCAAGCGCAGCTGACCCAGGGATTTCCGATGACCGAGATGGGGCTCGCCGCCGGGACTGAGCCGGTGGCATCCGCCAGGACCGGATTCCGGCGCCTGATGGTCAGCCTGGGGATCACTGGCGGAGCGCTGTCCGCCATGTATGCCGGGGTCGGCACGGTACTGCTGCCTTCGCAGCTCGAGCGGATCGACCGGCCCCACAAGGTGGCGGCGCTCGGCCTGGTCGCCGGCGTTAGCGCGATCTTCGCGACGGTGTTCAACCCGGTTGGCGGATCGCTGTCGGACCGGACCAGGTCGCGGTTCGGCCGGCGCGCCCCCTGGCTGATCGGTGCCTCGGCTGCGTTGCTGCCGCTGCTGGCCATCCTCGGGCAGGCCGACACGGTACTGCTGGTGCTTATTGCCTGGTGCCTTGCGCAGTCAACGGCGAACATGTTCCAGGCGCCGCTGACCGCGGTCATCCCGGACCGGGTTGTTCGAGCCAGACGGGGCGTGGCGTCATCGGTCGCCGGAGTAGCCGCGATCCTGGGCGGCGTCACCGGTGTCGGCATAGCCAGCCAGTTCACCGGGCATCTGGCGGTCGGCTACGTAGTGCTCGGCGGGCTGCTGATCCTGGCGGCGTGGCAGTTCGTGCTGCGGACCGCGGACGCGAGCACGGCAGACCTGCCCCGGCCGCCGCGTGACACCCGCCCGGCCCGGATCCGCTTGGGCGAGTTCCTGTCCGCGCTCACGCACCGCGACTTCGCGTGCGTCTTCGCCAGCCGGGCACTGGCAATCCTCGGCTACTTCCTGGTGGTGAACTTCGAGCTCTACGTGCTCACCGATTACATACATCTGCCCGAGGGCATGAAGCCGGCCCAGGGGGTGACGGTGCTGGCGGCGATCAGCGCAGTCGGGGCGATCCTCGCGGCGGCCATCGCCGGGCCGTTGTCCGACCGGCTCAACCGGCGCAAACCGTTCGTCTTCATCTCCTCGGCCGTGGCCGGAGCGGGCTGCCTGCTGCCGGTGCTGTCGCCGACGTTCAGCACCCTCGAGATTTTCGCCGCGTTCGCCGGGGTCGCCTTCGGCTGCTATCTGTCGGTGGACGCCGCGCTGGTCACACTGGTGCTGCCGCGGACAGAAGACGCCGCGAGGGACCTGGGCGTGCTCAATATCGCCAATACGGCACCGCAGGTCATCGCACCGCTGCTCGCCGCCCTGATCATCAGCCACCTCGGCGGCTACAGGTCGCTGTTCATCCTGGGCGGTTGCTGCGGCATCGCCGGCGCGTTCGCCGTCATGCCCGTGCGAGCCGTCCGCTAGCACATCCTGGCCGGCCGGCTGAAGCAACGCAGGATGCTGCGCTCAACTAGGCTGACCCAGTCATGGAAGATCAGACCGAGGCCTGGCTGAAGCGGCGGGCCTCGCGCTGGCAGGACTGGCCGTCCGGCCAATTGCTCGAGGCCAAGCAACGGCTGGGAGTCACGGTCAGTGTGGTCATCCCGGCGAGGAACGAGCAACGAACCGTTGCCAGTGTCGTCGGCGCCATCTCGCGTTCGCTCGTCGACGATGTACCACTAGTGGACGAGCTTGTGGTCATGGATTCCGACTCGACCGATGCGACCGCCGAGGTGGCCGCGGCGGCCGGAGCCGTCGTGTACCGGGCTGCCGAGGTGCTGCCGTCAGCCGGCAGCTTCCCAGGCAAAGGCGAGGCGTTGTGGAAGTCGTTGCTGGTGACCAAGGGCGACTTGCTGGTATTCGTTGACGCCGACTTGACCCGGTGGGGTCCGCATTTTGTCTCCGGTCTGCTCGGACCGCTGCTGCAAGACGAGCAGGTACAGCTGGTCAAGGGCTTCTACACCAGAGTGCGAACCGAGTCGGACGGCTCGACGTCAACTGAGGGCGGCCGGGTCACCGAACTTGTCGCGCGGCCGCTGATCAGCCTATGGTGGCCCGAGCTAGCGGCCGTCGTACAGCCGCTGGCGGGGGAATGGGCAGCCCGGCGCAGCCTGATGGAGTCGCTGAGCATCCCGATCGGATACGGCATCGAGCTGGCCACTCTCATGGACACCGCGGCGCGCTACGGCCTCGACGCCGTCGCCCAGGTGGACCTGGGCAGCCGCGCGCACCGGCATCAGGCCAATCACGATCTGGCGCTGATGGCTGCCGAGCTAATGCTGGTAGCCGAGCGTCGCAGGCCCGCCGGGCAGCCGCCCGCGGCTGCCGACCTCAGGCAGTTCGTCCGCGCCGACGACGGCACGGTCCGGCAGGTCGCCCGGCCGGTCCCGGTGACCGAGCGGCCGCCAGCTGCGCTGGTACGCGACCAGCCCGGCACGGCGTCGTGACAGCTGAAAGCGCGCCGCGCGCGCAAGGAGCCCTGCGGCTTGGCAGCCACTCGTTCCCTCCCAATCAGCCGTTGATCATGGCAATCGTGAACCGGACTCCCGATTCCTTCTACCGGCCCGGGCTCACCTGGGATGAATCGGCCGCGATGGACCGCGTGCACCGGGCCATCGCGGAAGGCGCGGACATTATCGACGTGGGCGGCGTACCCGCCGCCCCAGGCGCGGAGGTGAACGCCACCGAGGAGATCCGCCGCACTGCCGGCTTCATCGGCGCGATCCGCGCGGCCTACCCTGACCTGGTCATCAGTGTGGACACCTGGCGCCATGAGGCCGGGCGGGCAGCCTGTGAATCCGGCGCCAATCTGCTCAACGATTCCTGGGGCGGCTACGACCCGCTGCTGGCCGAGGTGGCCGCCGAATTCGGTGCAGGGCTGGTCTGCGCCCACGCGGGTCCGCAGCAGCCGAGGACCAGGCCGTTCCGGGTCGCCTACGCCGACGTCATGGCGGACGTGCTCCAACAGACGCAACGACTGGCCGACCGTGCGATCGAGGCCGGGGTTCAAGCGGATCGCATCATCATCGATGCGGCACACGACTTCGGCAAGAACACCTGGCACTCGCTGGAGATCACCCGCCGTCTGGACGAGATGACCCGGACGGGCTGGCCGGTGCTGGTGTCGCTGTCGAATAAGGACTTCGTTGGCGAAACCCTCGATCGGCCACCCGACCAGCGACTGCCCGGAACCCTGGCGGCAACCGCCATCTGCGCCTGGCTCGGAGCGCGGATCTTCCGCGTGCATCACGTCACCGAATCCCGGCAGGTGGTGCACATGGCGTCGGCAATCAGGGGCGACCAGCCGCCGGCCCGGGCGGTCCGCGGGCTGGCCTGACCGATGATGACAGCAGCAGCCCTGTGCCCTGCACCGCCGTTGCTCGCCCGTGAACTCACCGGCGCCGACCCGGTGCTGCCCGAGCTACGCGAAGCGTGCCGCGACGCGGTGGCCGAACTGCTTGCCGCCCAGCCGGATCTCGTCGCCGTCATCGGCGTGGCCGGCCAGACACGATCCTGGGCCGCGGACGCGCGGCTCGACACCGGCGCTTATGCACCCGGAGCTGACCGCTTCGCGCCGTCCTCCGAACATGCCACCGCTTCCGGTGATGGCAGCGCACCGAGCCTCCCGCTGTCTGTCGGCCTCGGCACGCGGCTGCTCGACCAGGCTGGGTACCGCAGCCACCGGGTGCTGCAGTCTGTCGCCGAAGACGAACCGCCGGCGCAGTGCGCGGCAGTTGGCGCGCGGCTGGCTGCGGCAGCCGATTCAGTGGCGTTGCTGGTGATGGCTGACGGCAGTGCGCGCCGCGGGCCCAAGGCACCCGGTTACCTGGACGCGCGCAGTTTTGCCTTCGATGCGGAGGTGGAGCGCGCGGTGCGGTCTGGCGACCTTGCCGCGCTGCTGGCACTTGATCCGGGGCTCGCCCGTGAGCTGCTGGCGACGGGCCGGGCATCCTTGCAAGTGCTAGCCGGCGCGGTAGCTGCCCAGTCGTTCGCAGCGCAGATCCGCTACCGCGATGATCCGTTCGGCGTGGCCTACCTGGTCGCGTCGCTCGCCGCCGCAGAGTGAGGAAGCTGACATGGACTCCGATTACGCTGACCGTGCGGTCGTGGTGTTCGGCGCCGCAGGCGCGCTGGGATACGGCGCTGCCGCCGCGTTCGCCGAGGCCGGCGCCGCGGTCACCGGCGCGGACCGAGCTGAGCCGCGGGCTGACCGGCAGCTCGCCGGCGTACGGTACTCGGCCGTCGACGTCCTGGACGACGACGCGCTCGCGGCGCTGTTCGACGCTGCACCGGCGCCCTGGGCGGTGATCAATACTGTCGGCGGGTTCGCGCCCAAGCGGCCGTTGGCTGAACTCGACGCTGCCGAGCTGACGGCTCAGCTTCAGCTCAACCTGGTGAGCGCGGCACTCGTCACCAAGCATGCGCTGCGGGTCATGGAGCCAGCCGGCCAGGGCCGGATCGTGCACACCGCGAGCCGCGCCGGGGTGGTCAGGGCCGGCGCCGGGTTCGCCTACTCGGTCAGCAAGCTGGGCGTGCTGCACCTGGTCGCGATGGCAGCTGATGAGGTTCGCGGCACCAGCGTCACTGTGAACTGCGTTGTGCCCAGCATCATCGACACCCCTGTCAACCGGGCCGCGATTCCGTCGGCCAATCACGATGCCTGGCCGAAAGTGCCCGACATCGCCCGCACCTACCTGTACCTGGCGAGCCCGTCCGCCGGACTCGTCAACGGCGCCGCCATCCCGGTCTAGTGCACGTAGGGACCAGTCAGCCCGGCTGGGGCTAGCGGCTGAATGCGTACACCTTGCCGATGTCGGAGCCGACGTAAACCACGCCGTCGGACACCGCGGGGGACGAGTACACCCCGAGGCCGGTCCGGTAGGACCACAGCTTCTTGCCAGTTGCGGCATTAATGCCGTAGAGGTAGCCGTCAATCGAGCCGACGTAAACCACGCCGCCGGCCACGGCCGGCGACGACTGCACCGCACCACCGGTGGTGTAGCTCCACACCTTCTTCCCGGATGAGGCCTTGATCGCGTACAGCCGGTAATCATCTGAGCCGACGTACACGATGCCGTTAGCAACCGCGGGCGATGACGCCACCGCGCTGCCGGTCGCGTAGTTCCACAGTTGCTTGCCGGTCTTGGCGTTCAGCGCGTACAGCCAGTAGCTGGCGCCTTCATACAGCACCCCGTTGACGACCGCCGGTGATGAGAAGGTGCCAGCCTTAGTGGTGAAACTCCACTTCAGCCTTCCGGTGGCTGCGGAGACCGCATAGATCTTGTGCTTGGCACCGCCGAGGTAGGCAAGCCCGCCCGACACCGCGGGCGAGGACACCAAGTCGCCGCCCGGCGTGAAGGTCCAGAGTTTCTTGCCAGTCTTGGCCTTCAGCGCATACAAGCTGCCGCCTTCGCCGTCGATGTACACAACGCCGTTAACGACCGCCGGTGATGCCATCACCGCGGCGCGGGTATTAAACGACCACACCTTATGGCCGTTACTGGCCCGCAGCGCGATCACGCCCGGATGATTCGAGCCGGAGCCGACGTATACGATCCCGCCAGCCACGGCGGGGGAGGACGACACGCCCTTGGACGAGATGAAGTGCCGCCAGATCAGTTTGCCGTTGCTGGCCCTCAGCGCGAACAGGTCGCCCTGGCCGTTCGGCGACCCGATGTAGACGACGCCGCCTTGCACGGCCGGCGAGGAGTCCTCGAAGCTAAGCGTGCTGAAGCTCCACTTCTTCTTTAGCGAGTGCACGGTACGTGCCGTCAGCCCGTTCGCAGCTGGGTTCGCGGCGCTGTGATCGGCTGCGAACCGGAACTGCGCCCAGTTGTAATACACCGCCCGCTGGACACCGGCCGATGCTGACAGGGCGGGAACGACGACCGCCATGGCACTCAGCGCGATCGCCAGCCCGCCGACTACTAGCCGGCGACCTCGACCCACCAACGACGTCATCGCGCCCTCCCAGCGACAGCCCTCGCGATGCCAGGCTTAGTAGCCTGCTGTTGACTAGCACTATGTCCGAGCAAGTGCGGTCGCAGCAACCAGCCGCCGTGCGAGCGTGGCATGCCGTCCTTGCCGCTGGTGAGCCCGGGCTGCTGGACGGCCTGCTGGCCGACGACGTCGTGTTCCGCTCGCCTGCCGTGTACTCGCCGCAGCCGGGCAAGGAACTGACGACCCGTTACCTGACCAGCGCGATGGCGGTGCTCGGGCCGTCGTTGCGCTACCTCAACCAGTGGTGGGACGACACCAGCGCCGCGCTCGAGTTCGAGGCCAGCCTGGACGGGGTCTACGTGCAGGGTGTCGACGTGCTGCGCTGGAACGCCGATGACAAGCTGGTCAGCTTCACCGTGATGGTGCGGCCGATCCGCGGGCTGGAGAAGCTGGTTGAGCTAATGGCCCGTCAGCTAACCGCTGGCAGCGCCGCCGACTAACGGTTCGGGGCTGAGCATCGCAGACCTGCGGTTAACGCCGGCCATCAGCCTCGGCGTATTGATCTTGTCGGGCTTGACCACGAACATGATCCGGCCGTCCGGGCCGATGGGATTGCCGTAGTCCTTGCCTACGTACTTACGCGACAGCTTGTCGATATGATCCCTCGCCTGCTGGCCGCCGATCGTCTCCACGACGTGACCGCGGACCTCGGCCCAGTCCCAGGGGTCCTCGGCCGAGTGCAGCAGTACGGTCACCCGCGGATCGCGACGGATGTTCCGCGATCGCTGCCTCTGTGGCTCAGTGTTGACGAGCACGTTTTCACCGTCAGTGTCGATCCAGGTGAGCAGGGCCTGCGGCTGGCCATCGGGCATCAGGGTGACGACGGTCGCCAGTGTCGGCGCCTCGGCGAGGCGTGCGACGTCAGCGTCGAGAGGCATGCGGAAGCTCCTAAGCGACGGGCGAAGTTGATCATCTGAGTCAGGCTCGAACCTACGCCACGCGACCTTGGCGATGGCGGCCGGCCTGGGCTCAGCCCGGATGTCCGGGCGCGCCGCCGAGCAGTACCTGGGTGAGCGCGTTGCGGGTGTCGAGTAGCTGGTCGAGCAGCGGCCAGGTGGGCATCTGTCACTCGCAGCGCCGCATCAGGCGGCGGGCCAGCCTGCCGATGTCGGCGAGCTCAGGGTTTGGAAGTTTGCACACCGGCACCATAGGCCCGCTATGTACGCCGATGGACGGACAAGTGGCCGAAAGCCACCAGAGCGTGCGGCACTATGGGCGAACAGCGTGCAATACCAACTTCGAGTCACTCGCCGTCGCCGCCCTGTTACTCTCTGTAGGACGTTCGGGGGAACGTGGATGGGCAGTTGGGGGTGGCGCCTGTGGCTACGTGGCTGGCTAGCTCGCAGACGGGGGCCAACGGCTTACTGCCTGGCGTTGCCAGGCTTGATTCTGACCTCTCCGCCTATCGAGGCGCGGTAGCCGACGTTGTCGGCGAGCTCGGGGCCGACGGGCCGCCGACCGTAGCCGCAGCCGAGCGGATCCTCGCACGCCGGCTGGCCGAGCCTGAGTTTGCATTCATCCTGTCGGCGACGCTGCCCGGACCTGAGGCCGCGATGCAGCGAGTGCTGCGCGAGGTGCGGACGTACCGGAGTAACGAGCACAGCTCGGCCGGGGACCTGGCGGCGATGATCCGGCTCGCGTTGCTCTCGCAAATTGACGTGCTCTGGTGGGGCCATCTCCCTGCCTACCGGGACGACGCTGATGTGCTCAGGTCCACCGAACTGCTCGACCTGGACGCGATGCGCGACATGCTGCTGTTCCGGTATCGCCGTCAGACTTCTACACTCTTCGGCCGTGCGGTTCGCTCGGCGGAGCGGCTGGCGGTGCCGGGTCATGCGCCGCGAACCGCCGGGCTCCGGTTCGCGCGCGCCCGCCCGGAACTAGTTGTGCTGCTCAACCAGATCGCAGCCGAATTCGGACGGCTGGCGCCGGCGGGCACGCCGCGATTGTGGGTGACCAGCCTCACGCGTAGTGAGGCGCACCAGCGGCATCTGCGTTCCCTTGGCTATGCGGCGCTCCTGCCGAGCGCTCATTGCGTCGGGTACGCGGCCGACGTCGAGATGGCGTGGTTCCGGCAGTTCCAGGCCGATCAGGTGCTCCAGGATCTGCTGCTCGAACACCAGCGCGCGGGCGACGTCAACGTCGTCGATGAGGGCCAGGCATGGCATATCTGCGTGCGGCCTGGCGCTGGCCGGGCGTTGCGGCTCATCCCCGAGCAGCAGATGGGCGGCTGAATCGCAGTGTGCGGCGTCGCCCTGATTGTCGGCGCGGGCGCGGAGGACGGGCTGTTCCGGCAGATGCTGGACGCACTCGCGCCGCGCGGCGACATTGAGGAAATTGCCTGCCAGAACGGCCTGCTCGCCGGCAGCCAGCGGCTTCGCATCGTGGACCCGGACCGGGCGGTGCAGCCGTGGCTGTCCCGCGATGGGCGCTGGCTGCTGTGCTACAACGGCGAGATTTTCAACCACCGGCAACTGCGCACCGAACTGATCGGCTTGGGCCGCGAGTTCCGCAGTGAAAGCGATACCGAAGTGGCACTCGAGGCTTTCCTCACCTGGGGGGAGCACGCGGTCGGCCGGTTCCGCGGGGAGTTCGCTTTCGCGATCACCGACCGCGCAAATGGCCGGACCTATCTTGCCCGCGACCCGGTCGGAGTGAAGCCGTTGTACTGGTCGATCAGGGACGCCCGGTTGCACATTGCCTCCGAGGTTAAAGCTCTGGTACCGGTCGGCGCCCCGGTGTCCGAGGTGCCGCCCGGCCACCACGGCTGGGCGCAGCCGATGGCCGAGCCGGCCCTGGCGCCCTATGTCGACCTGATGCGCCTGGGCGAGGATCAGCCACTGATCGAGGAACCGGCCGAGGCGATCAAGGCGCTGCGGCTCCTCCTTGAGGACAGCATCCGGGTCCGCGTCGACACCCCCCTGACCGTTGGCGTGATCCTGTCGGGCGGCCTGGACAGCTCGGTTGTCCTGGCGCACGTCCGGGAGATGCACCCGGACTGTGTCGCGCTAACCGTCGGCGCGCCGGGCAGCGACGACCTGCAGTTCGCCCGGCGGCTGACGGCAGACCTCGGCGTCCCGCACGAGGTGATCGAGGTGCGGCCTGGTGACATCCGCGCCAGCGACGTGCGCGACGCGATCCGGATGTCGGAGCTTACCGAGTACGGCGACATCATCAACGCGATCGTTTCCGTCCCGCTGTTCGCGCGGGCCCGCGACCTGGGCATCAAAGTGCTGCTGACGGGGGACGGGTCAGATGAGCTCTTCGGCGGCTACGCCATGTACGACCGGATCGGGTCCTATTCGTCTCGCCGCCTGTTCCTGCACATGATCAGGAACCTGCACCGCACCGAATTGCAGCGCGTCGACCGGATCAGCATGGGCCACGGCGTTGAGACCCGCGTCCCCTACCTTGACCCGTCCATGCTCGAGTTCGCCATGAGGCTGCCCGTCAGCCTCAAGCTGCGGGACGGCCAGGACAAGTGGATCATGCGCCAGGCGTTCGCCGACGTGCTGCCCGAATACGTCCGGCGGCGGCCAAAGAACCCGATGTCTCACTCGTCCGGCCTGCACGAGCGAGCGCGGCTGTACCGGCCGCTGTTCCCGAGGCTGCACCGGTCTTTCGGTTACGACATGCTCGAGCCGATGCGGCGGGATTTCTCGATAGTGCTAGAACAGTGCGGCTACGACCTGGATCTCGCGCTTGCCGATAGCCAGGCAAGGCAGGACTACACAGCTCTCGAGCACGCCCGTGACCTGGCTGGCGCAGTGCGCTGGAATACTGCGGCGACGATCCGCGGCCGGATTCCCGCGGCCCGGACACCCCAGACACCGCGGAGCCCCGGGACGTCCAGGCCGCGCGGCGGCCGGCACGAGCGGCCGCGCCATTAGTATCGGGCAGGTGTCCTCCGAGCCTGATAACGGACTGCCGAAGAGCATCGGGGCGCCCGCAACCAGGGGCCCTCGTGGCGGCTGGCTACACCAAACTGAGACAGCTCGACTCGATTCCGGCCGCAGAGTTCAAGTAGCTCCATGGAGTCGGGCCCAGGGCGCTACGGCTACTGCAGGAAGCACTTGAACAGCAGGGACTATCCCTCGGCTAATGCGACTCCGGCCGGCCGTCTGCTGCGGCCGCCGACACGCGGCGATGCCCAATCAGGTTGCCGGGTCGGCCTCGGCGTCGTCGCTGGCAAGCTCGGGATCGACGCCGCCTTCCCGGTGCCGCTCCTGCGCCCGGATCACGTCCTGGAGCAGGGCCGCCTCGCGCGCGGCATCCAGCGAGTCAGGCTGCCCGTTCACTGCCGTGTCGGAGTCGCCTGCCCTCGGTGCGGGGTCACCCATGATCAGAACCTCCTGGCGCCGGGTCTTCCGTTCTGCCCATATTGTTCAGCATCCGCAGGCGAAGCGCCATTGAGTCCTGCAACACCAGTTTTGTAACTGATAGCTCTCAAAGCACTGCCACAGCGACTCCTCAGGCAGCTGGTATGGCGCCCGTGGTCGGCGACGCAGCCGGCGACAGATCAGCAGGACCGGAAAGATTGCGGACACCGACCTCGTCGGCGCGCGCCAGCAACTCCGCCGGGTCCGCGTAGACACGGTAGGCGCCGGCCCGCTCAAGCTCCTCCCGGCCGTATCCGCCCGACAGGAGGCCGATGCCCAGCGCGCCGGCCCGGCGCGCGGCTAGCAAATCCCAGACGCTATCGCCCACAACCCATGCTTGGCGCGGGTCAACGCCGATCAATGCCGCGGCCGCCAGGAACAGATCAGGATCGGGCTTAGCCCGCCGCACCATGTCACGGGTCACCATCGGCGCGTCGTCCTGAAGCCCGAGCATCGCCAGTGCCCGCTCCGCCATCGCCATCCGGCCGCTGGTAGCGATCGCCCACGGCACGCCGCGCGCAGTGAGGGCGGCGAGCAGCTCGCTCGCGCCAGGAAGTGCCCGGACGGAATCCACCTGCGCCAGGTAATGCGCCAGGTGGTCCTCCTGCAGCAGTTCGATGTCCCGCTCCGACAGCGATCGACCGGTCTCGCGCAGCAGCGCGGACACGAATAGGCCGCCGCTCATTCCGATTCGCCGATGGATCCGCCACACCGACAGATCGATGTCGAGCTTGGCCAGCGCGTTGCGCCAGGCGATGACGTTCTGGTAAACGCTGTCGATCAGCGTGCCGTCCAGGTCGAACAAGAATGCTGGCGCGGGCGGCTCGATGTACTCAACCGGTTTGATCACACCGGCACACTAGCGCCACCCCTGGCGTGCGGGTGATCGACGTTCCGTGGTTTTCCGGCGACCCGTCTGACCGGTACGAGTGGATTGCGCTATTCGGGAAAACGAGAACACACGACTCGTTTAGCGTCAGGGTGGATGTACTGCTGAAAGTGGAACAGCATATCCACCCTGACGCTAAACGACACCTCACCGCCGAGTTCTTCTTAGCCTATTTATTACATATGTGAACCCGGAATCGGCGGCCGGACCTGCGGCTGCCTAGGGACTGCCCGGTGGTCACAGGTGGCGTGCCCGCCAGGTGTCCCGTCCGCAATGCCTTTCCAGCGCTGCCTGCGCTCGATCCAGGTTCCGGTACGGCCCGCGAAGCCGCCGGAGGAGAGGCGAGACCTTGGGGTAGTCGAGTCCCGGGTCATCCCCGCAGTCGCGGCAGATCACTTCGAACTCGCCGGTGTACCGCCATTTGCCGTCCGCGGTACCAATTCGCTGCGACCGGACCACTGCGGTGCTGGTGTGGCCTAACTGGCCGGGAGGGGTTGACATAGTAACTATTGTGCCGCAGCCAAGAATAGTTTGGGCAATTGTCTGGCAGAGAAAATATTGCCTTCTCATTCCTGAATATCAAGAGCTAGAGCTACAATAATTATGTCTTAGTCATTATTGATACTTATAGCTCATCATGAGGTGAGATTAGGGGCAGATCGCCCGGTTGAGCGGCGTTGGCGGACCGGCAGGCCTCCCGCCTCAGGGCGCTGTTGCCGCATCGGGATCACGATAAGCCCGGTTGGCCAGTTCGGGTGCACCTCAGCGGCGATGCCGAGCGCCAGCACGACGGCGAGCGCGGGCACCAGGTACACCGGGACGACGATGGCGCCCATGAAAACCAGTCCCATAGCCGCGGCAGCGACCGCGAGTGCGCGCACCTTGCGAGCGGACCGCGTCAGTTTCCGGGAGGGCAGGATGGCACTGGCCAGCATGAACAGGCTGACACCGCCATACAGGGCAGCCCTCGGGCCGACCGGAATAGTAGTAGCTCCGTCCGCGGCGAGGATCGCATTGTGCAGGCCAGCGCTGCCGGCGGCGATGCCTGCCACGATCGGCAGGTTGACCGCGGTGAAACCGGCGATCGATCGGGGATTGTCAAGCGCCACCTGGTCTGCTGCCGTAACCCACGTCCACCACAGTGCCGCCAGCGTTATCAGCGCGGCACCGAGCACTACGGCGAGCTGCATGCTCCACGGTCGCAGGGTAGCCGCACTGATCAGCCGGGCCACAGACTCGCCGAGGACGATCAGGACGAACAGCTGAAACCGATCGGTCAGGTGCGCGGTATTGAGCGGGACTCGCCGCCCTGGCCGCAGCATCGCCAGCGCGCCGATGGCATCGGCGCCCAGCGCCGCGGCCCAGAACGCGAACCGAGCCGGGCCGCCGACGGCTAGCGAGGCCAGCCACAGGCCGCCGCCCGCGCCGAAGAAGATCAGGTAGCGGCCGTACAGCGCCCTGGTCATCGGCAGGTAGCGGCGAGCCCGGGCATATAGAACGAGCTGCAGGCCGCGCAGGCTGACAAACGCAATGACAAAGGCGGAGGTGCTGCCTGTCAGCGCCCGTGGAGCGCTGGCAGCCAGGCCAACGCATAGCAAGATCGCGGCCAGGAATGCGGTCCGGTGCGCGGCGTCCTCCGCCTCGTGCCGGTCGGCATAGAAGGTGAGCTGCACCCACAGCCACCAGATGGGAGTGAACAGCATGACGAAACGTGCCAGCGTGCCCAGCCCCGGGTGATCCTGGAGTGCACCCGCAAGCTGGCCGACAGCGCCGGCGAAGACTAGGTCGAAGAACAGCTCCAGCCAGCTGGCCCGCCGCTCCTCGCGGTCGTGCCCGTCAGCGGTGCGCAGGGGCGGCGGTTTCAGGTGTACCGGATGCGGCAGCGTGGCTGTCGGCCGAGTTTGCGTGTTCATGGCTTGGCGTACTCATTCCTGAGGGCAGGGATAGTGGGTACGCCGAAGAACGACAGGACCCCGGGCTCGGCAAGCCGGTTGAGCAGAATTCCGGCGACGGTGGTGGAACGTGGCGACCCGGGCTCGCCTGACGGCCGGAAGTGCCGGTTTGCACCGGTGGTGTACATGACTGAAGTGCCTTCCTGAATGTGTTACGCGCCCGCAGGCGGGATCGGGTGATTCGAGCGGATCAGGCTGTGCGGATCCACCGCCGCCTTGATGTGACGGAGCCGGTCATACGCGGCTGCGGACCAGAAGCAAGCCGGGTCACGGCTGGAATCCGCCAGGTTGAGATACATCTGCGGCGCCGCCCAGCCGGATAGCGCTGACATGACGGCAGTAACGCCAGCCCTGGCGGCAGTCGCGGTCGTCACGGTGGGCGCCGCGCCGACGGCATAGACGGCGTAGTCTGCCTCGATGGCTGCCAGGGCGCCATTCCGTGGCCGTGCCCGGCGCATCTCGCCGCCGATATGGCGCAACTCGATCGCCAGCAGCGCCGAACCGTCAGCAGAGTTGAAAACGCTGATGGCCGCGTCAATCGCCGCGGCTGGCAGCGTTCGGGCCGTGAGCCCGTCGCCGACACTCGGCACCGGGTGCTCAGGATCCATGTGCAGGTGCCCGAGCGCCTGGCCAGCATCATCTGCATGGTGTCGGTGACCGGGTTGAGTGCACGGAGCGGCTGCAGTAGCGCGTCGGCCTCGCCGGAGGAGCCGAGATGGATCACGTCGATGACCACGAACGATCGGCCTCTGAGCGGCGCTGGGACGTCATCGGCCAGCGGGAAACGCATCAGTCGCGCGCGGTGGTGAACTCATCCGGAACCGTGCTCTGGATCAGCTCTCGCCAGGAATGCAGCACCTCGGCGGCAGCGTCGGCTGGCCACCACAGCAGCCCGGCGTAAACGCTGCTGATCGGGAAGAGCCGGATCTCAAGCCCGGTGACGATGCCAAAGCTGCCGCCGCCGCCGCGCAACGCCCAGAACAAATCTGGCTCGCGGCATCCATCGGCACGGACCAGGCGGGCGTCGGCGGTTACCAGGTCGATCGATTCGACGTTGTTCGCCGACAGGCCGTACGTACGACCCAGCCAGCCCATGCCGCCACCAATGGTGTAGCCGACGACGCCCACGTTGGGGGACGAGCCCGCCAGTCCCGCCAGCCCGTGCGCGCCTGCGGCCTCGGCGACCTGCTGCCAGCACGCGCCAGCCGCTACCCAGCCAGTCCTGGCGACCGGATCGATGCTGACCTGCTGCATCGCATCGGTCTTGACCAGGAGAGTGTCACCGAGGTCACCGAGCGGAGCAGCATTGTGGCCGGTGCCCTGCGCGGCCACGCGCAAGCCGTGGCGGCGGCGTGCTCCACCGCGGCAACGACATCCGCTGGTAGCCAGGCCTGGCGATCGCGGCGGGCCGCTGGTCGACGGCGAGGTTCCAGGCCTTTCGTGCGTCATCCCAGCAAGTGTCGGAGGGCGTGAGAATCGCTGCGGCCGGGACACCGGGTGCTCTCTTGGCGGCAAGTGCTGTGTTCATGCCCCCGACGCTACGACGGGCGCATCGCCGCGAATCCGCTGCGTACACGGATATCTGCCAGCAGACCCGCTGCGCTGCGAGCTCATATACGTAGTCCTACCGAGCCGCCTGCCCGTTATTTGCTAGCTGCACCCAGAAGATGACGAGTCAGGTCAGCACGGGTGCGTACGCCGAGCTTGCGATAGATCGAGGCGACATGGGTCTCGACCGTCCGCACGCTGACGAACAGCGCCGCTGCGGCGTCACGATTGGTGGCACCGCTGACAATCAGCTCGGCGACGCGCTGCTCGGCGGCCGTGAGCTCGGCCTGCGAGCGCGTCCCCGTCACCCGCGGCAGTTCACGCTCGATCTCCGCCAGCAGCATGCGGTGGCCAGCCGCAGACGCAATGTCGAGCGCACGCCGGAGCGCGTGGCGTGACTCGCTGCGCGCCCTCCTCCGGCGCTCAATCCGGCCGAGCGTGAGGAGGCTGCGTGCCAGCTCAAGCCGCAGCGGCGACGCTCCGTGTGCGGCGACCGCAGCGCGGGCGAGCTCGGCCGCCTCGTCCAGGTTGCCCGCCTGCGCCGCCGCCAGCGCATCGATCCTGTCCGCGTCGCCGATCAGTGCCGAACGGCCGAGCCGGGTGCCAGTTTTCCGCAGCGCCTCCGCGATCGGCCGCGCCTCGTCCGGCCGCTCCGACGCCACGTACGCCTCAGCTAGCATGGCATCGATTCGGTTCCGTACGCCGGGATCAAACCATTCACACTCAGCCGCCCACCGCCCAGCCACCTCGAAATGACGCGCCGCGGAAACCGCGTCGCCGCGGCAGGCAGCCACCTTGCCGCGCACGCGAGCGCCGACGAAGCGCGCGGGACCGGGGAGCGATCGTCGTCAGGCAACTGCTCGTCGGCGATGGCGAGCGCTTCGTCCAGTTGTCCAGCGGCGATTCGCAGCTCGCAGAGCGGCTCCAAGTGCCATGGGGATCGCGGCCAGTCGTGCCAAGAAGTAACGCGCTCGGCATCCTCGAGCGCTGATGCCGCTGCCTCGTAGTCTCCGGCAAGTTCCTCGGTTGCGGCGAGATAGGACAGGAACGTGACCAGCGCGTAGTCCTCGCCGCTTCCCTTGCCTTACCGATCGACCGGCGCATGGCCGCGCGCGCGGTATCCAGGTCCTCCACGTACCTGGACCAGACCCCGCGGCATACGTCCGCGCCGTCGTACAACCGGATGACAGGCGCGTGAGCCTCCAGCCGCTCGGCCCGGTCGAGCATGTCGACGTCGAGGCCCTCGCCGGCGGTTACCTTGGCGACAACCAGGTTCAGCAGCGCCCAGTGACCGCCGGCGCGGCAGCATCGCCGGCGATGTCGCCGCTGCTGATGGCCTCAATGGCAGCAGCGCGGCGGTTGCCCGGGATGCCGTAGACGCCGTCTGAGGCTAGTGCAAGTATCAGCGCCCGGCGCCGCGGGTCCGACGGCGCTCCGCACGGCCCGGCCAACCAGAACGATCGCTGCGCTGGCACCATGAACCAGCTCAGTCGTGTCCAGCAGCAGCGGCAGTACCCGCTCAAGATCAGGCGTCGGCAGCTGATCGGTGTCCAGGGTGTCAAGCTGGGCGAGCGAGCCCGCGACGTCCCCAGCCAGGAAAAGCAGCTCTGCCGCGCGGATCCGGCGGCGCTGCACCGCGGCGGGGTCGGAGTCAGTGCTGAACTCGACCGCCTGCGCCGCGAACTGGGCGGCCGGCCCGTTGCTGGCCCTCGCGTGCGCTGCGGCGGCTGCCGCGTCAAGTGCCTCAGCGACGGCCTCGTCCTCGCCGGCGCCAGCGGCCAGGGCGGCGAAGTGCGCATGACGTTCCGGGTCAGCCGCGAAGAGTACGGCCAGCCGGCCGTACAGCCTGGATCGCTGCCCCGGCGGCATGGCCTCAACCGCGGCAGCACTGATCAGCGGGTGCGCGACCGCGATCCGGCTGCCGGTCTCCACCAGCACGCCGGCCAGCACGGCTGCGTCCACGGCCGCCGCCGGATCATCCAGGTAGTCGAGTGCGTCAAGCGCCTCTGGCAGCCCGATCCGGCCTGCTGCGGCGACGACGGACAGCGCGGCGGCCGCAGGCTGGCTCAACGACCTCGACAGTCGCCCGGTCAGGCTGCGGGCCAGCGGCGGCACGGTTGTGTCGCCAGAGTTCAGGCTGGCCAGGATCTCTATTGCCCAGAACGGATTGCCGCCGGACTGCCGGGCAACCAGCCGAGCTTGCTCCGCCGTGACGCCGGCCGGCAGCAGATTCTGCATTTGCCACATGTCGAGCGGCGCAAGTTCGATCTCCTCGGCGGTGGGCAGCGCGCCGAGCAGGCTGCGCCAGCGGACCGGCAATGGTGCCGAGCCGGCTGTGAGCAGGTCAGCGGATCCCTCGGTCCTCGCGGCGACGAGCAGTGACAGCGAGCCGGCATTCATCCGCCGGAGCGCGAAAACCATGGCCTCGAGGCTGGCATCGTCTAGCCACTGGACATCATCGACGGCAACTACCACCGGGCCCGCTTCCGCGCAGGCACGCAGGCATGCAAGTACGGCGAGTCCCACGGCATTGGCAGTCGGCGGCTGACTCCCGGCGGTCCGCAACAGCAGCGCGACTTCGAGCGCATCGAGCTGGGGAGCCGGGAGGTCTGCCGCCACCGCGGGCAGGACGTCGGTCAGCAGATCGGACAAACCAGCGAACGACATGTCGGATTCGCTGGCCGACGGCTCGCTGCGCAGGAGCTGGTGGCCGACGGCCCCCGCGGCGTCGACGCCGACTCGCCACAACGTCGACTTGCCTGCCCCGGCCTCACCCTGCAAGGCCAGCACAGCGGGGGAGTCACGGACACCTTGGGCGAACTCGCGAACCCGACGGCTTTCGGCCGAGCGCACGATGCCGCCGTGATCGGCAGCCATGGCTCCATCTCACCACAGTCGAGCTGGCTCCGCGCGCTTGGCCGAGCACGCAAAATCGAGGCGCGACGCTCCCGTCATGCCTTAAGCGCGGCGCGGATTAGGTCGGTGAATTCCTGGTCGCTGATCGCCGCTGCATCTCGCGGACGCAGCCGGATGGTCGCCTTGCCAGACTTGAGCTCAGGATGGCGGCCGGTGAAGCCGCCATCCCGGTCTGCCTGCCAGCCATAGATCGAGACGCCGTGCTGCCACGCCGCGAGGTAGAGACGTCGGCGGCCGACCTTATACACCGGGATCTGGTACGACAACATGACCGCCACGTCCGGGTGCAGCGCCACGATCAGCTCTTGCAGCCGGTCGAACAGCGGCCGGTGCTGCGCGGGGATGCTCTCGATGTAGTGGCGTACGGCCTCATCCACAGGTCCATGCTAGCTATCAAGTTGCCTGCGCCAGTGCCTGCCCGATCGCGGCCTCACCGGCGGGCGACCCTGCGTCATCGTCGCCTGCGATGGGGCAGATAGCTCCGGTCGTGCAGGATTCTCCGGCGTCATGTGAGGATGTAGCAATGAAACTCGGCTCGCTAGTTGGCATGCGCGACAACCCGGAAGTCTTTGCGCAGCGTGTCAAGCGGCTGGAAGAAGTCGGCGTCTGCTACCTGTGGGCAGGCGAGGCATATACGGCCGACGCGGTGTCCACTTTGGGCTACCTGGCGGCGGTCAGCAGCCGGGCGCAGATCGGATCCGCGATCTTGCCGCTGTACACCAGGAGCCCGTCGCTGCTCGCCATGACCGCCGTCGGCCTGGACAAGCTGTCTGGTGGTCGCTTCATCCTCGGCCTCGGCGCGTCCGGCCCCCAGGTGATCGAAGGCTTCCATGGCATCCCGTATGACGCCCCCGTGGGCCGGACGGAAGAGATCATCGAGATCTGCCGCGCCATCTGGCGGCGCGAGCGGCTTGACTACCACGGGGCTCACTACCAGATCCCGCTAGCCGACGGCCAGGGCACCGGCCTGGGCAAGCCGCTGAAGCTCATAGACCATCCGGTGCGAGAGCGCGTGCCGGTCTACGTTGCCTCGCTCGGCCCGAAGAACGTGGAGATGACCGCCGCGATCGCGGAAGGCTGGCTGCCGCTGCATTTCTGGCCCGACCGCGCCGCCGAGGTCTGGGGCGCCGCGCTAGCGGCGGGCCAGGCCAGCCGGCAAAAGGATCTGCCACCGTTGCAGATCGTGGCCGGCGGCCCGCTGGCTATCGGCGATGACGTCGCCCACCTGCGCGATCTGGCCCGCCCGAACCTGGCGCTGTACTTCGGCGGCATGGGCGCTCGCGGCCGGAACTTCTACAACGACGTGCTGAAGCGATACGGCTTCGAGCAGGAGGCTGAACGGATACAGGACGCCTACCTCAGCGGAGACAAGCAAGGCGCGGCCGCTATGGTCCCCGCCGAGCTGGTGGCCGGCATGTCACTGATCGGGCCGGAAGGATTCGTGCGCGACCGGCTAGCGGCTTATCGCGCGGCCGGTGTCACCGTCCTGAACGTGCAGCCGGTCGGGCCGAACGGCGCGGCGGACATCGAGACCGTGGCCGGCTGGCTCGACTAGGAGGCACAGGCCAATGGACGCCGAGGCCGAGTACGACGAGTTCGGCATGCTCTCCGAGAACGCCGGCGAAGCCGGGCTGTCCGTCAGCGAGCCGCCGAGCGTCGCCCGCCGTTCCTTCTCGGTGGCTCCTGACCAGGACGTCAGCGCGATCGTGTGGGGCGGCGAGGCCTCGCCGCAGCTCGTGCTGCTGCACGGCGGCGGCCAGAACGCGCACACCTGGGACACCGTCGCGCTGGCCCTCGGCCGTCCGCTGATCGCGATCGACCTGCCCGGTCACGGCCATTCCGCCCGCCGCGCCGACCGCGACTACGGACCCTGGCACAACGCCGAGGCCGTCGCCGACGTGCTGGATCAGGCGGCACCGCGGGCAGCGGCCGTCGTGGGCATGTCACTGGGCGGGGTAACCGGGATCCGGCTGGCCGCGGCCAGGCCTGATCTGGTGCGCAAGCTGGTCATCGTAGATGTCACGCCCCAAGTGCAGGACCCCGTCCGCCAGCTCAGCCGGGCCGATCAGGGCTCGGTCGCCCTGATCGCCGGACCGCCGGTGTACGACTCGTTCGAGGTGATGGCGGAAGCCGCGATCGCCGCCAGTCCGCGGCGGCCGCGGTCCGCGGTCGAGCGCGGCGTGCGCCACAATTCCGTGCAGCTGCCCGACGGCCGCTGGACATGGCGATATGACCTGTTCAACCGGCCCGCAGGGCTCGCGGACTTCACGCCGCTGTGGGCCGACGTGGCCGCCGTCACCGCTCCGGTCATGCTTGTCCGCGGCGGTGCTTCGCAGTTCGTGCCCGACAGCGACGTCGACCACTTCCGGCAGCTGCAGCCCGGCGTGCGGGTGGAAACGGTGCCGGACTCCGGCCACGCGGTGCAGAGCGACCAGCCGCTGGCGCTGGCCCGGCTGCTCGAGGACTTCGTCTTCAGCTGACCCAGGCCGCGGCGGCCAGTGCCAGGATCTCCGCCCGGTCCGCGGCCAGCAGGAACCCCGCGGCGATCGTTGTCTCCAGCGAGGCCGCGAACTTCGCCAGGTAATCCTCCTGGCCACCGGGGTAGAGCCGGGCGAGGTCGGCGTGACTGAGCTCTGCCGTAGTGCCGAACAGGAACGCGAACAGTTCGCCGCGCTGGCCCGTGCCCGACAGCACCGACGTCGGCACATCGGTCCACGGCGTGCGGATGCCGCCAGTGGCGATGCCCAGCGAGTCGCGGCGGAAGTCGCGCCCGTCGGCGCTCAGCTCGAGCCGCGTCGCGGACGACGGCTTGGACTCGCCGCGGACCCAGGCGGTCAGCTGCTCGACCGCCGCGCACTCGACGTAGTGATGCTGCGGGCCGCTGTTGACCGGCGACTGGGTGCTGCCCATCAGGATGTCGGTGGTCGGCCTCAGCAGCTGCGCCAGTTGATGTGGCGGCAGCCGGCCGTCGTCCTGTCCGCTGGCGAACAGCAGGTAGGTGTCGGCGTGTGCGGCTCCGGCCAGTTCCCAGTTGCGCAGCAGTTCGCCGTCTGGCTGAGCCGCCCGCCCGCTGCCGAGCAGTGCCACGTCCGTCTCGGTCTGCAGCACGATGACAGGCACCCGCAGGTCACCGCGTATCCGTTCGCCAGCGTCGGCCAGGCCGCTCGGGCTGAATCCGGTATCCAGCGACGCGGCTACCCCTGACCTGCCGTGCACGAGGAATCCGTCGTAGGCAGCGGCTAGCCAGTCGATCGCATTGACATAGGTAACGAGGAACGCACCGGACTGGGAGTGCCCGCTAGCCAGCAGCCGCACGGGCGTCCCGTTCCGGCCATGAGCGGGCAGCCCGGCGTCAGTGCGGATGACGCGGCCCGCCTGGCTGAAGATATCGAAAGCCCACCTGTCGCCCGGATGACACAGCGCCGCATAGCGCGCCGGATGCGACACCTTGAGGTGCAGGCCGTCGACCATGCCGCCGCCCTCGATCCCGGCGCGCTGCGCCGACACGCCGGCCCACGCGTGGCCCTGCCGGAGGAGGTCGGTGTGCGCCAGCATCCAATCCGGCGCGGCGTCCAGGCCGCCGGACACGTTGAGCCATTCGACCAGCACCGTGCCGCTGAAGCTGGCTGCGTCGGCAGGGCGGCGAAGCAGCAGCCTGGTCGTGAACGGAGCGAGCTCGTCTGGCTGGACCGGCCAGTTGCCATCCAGCCCGCGCTCACCGGCCAGCCGGTAGGACTCGGCCGTGCCGTCAAGGCGGAACTCCTGCTCCACATAGCCGAGCGCGGCTAGGTCGAAGGCACCAGCAGTAACGGGCACCGGCCCCGGCAGCTCAGTCAGCCGCGGCTGGCTCATGCGGCCGACTTCTCCAGGATGTGCACCGCACACGCGCTGCCCAGCCCGATGACGTGAGTCAGGCCGACCTTCGCCCCTTCGATCTGCCGGTCGCCGGCCTCGCCGCGCAGGTGCGTGGAGACCTCGTAGATGTTCGCGATCCCGGTCGCGCCCAGCGGGTGACCTTTCGATAGCAGCCCGCCGGACACGTTGACGGGGATCTGCCCATCGCGCCAGGGGCCGCGCCTGTCGATCCATTCGCCCGCGCCGCCCTCAGCACACAGCCGCAGGTTGTCGTAGTGCCGCAGTTCCGCGGTAGCGAAGCAGTCGTGCAACTCAACCAGGTCCAGGTCCTCCGGTGCGACGCCGGCCAGCTCGTACGCCTTGTCGGCCGCCTGCCGGGTGAGCGTGTTCACGTCGAACTGGACGGAGCCGCCGTCGACATAGGGATCACTGGTCAGGACCGAGGCGGACACCTTGACCGCACGCCGGCGGACCTCGGCCGGCATGCTCGCCAGGCGTTCCCCGCTGCACAGCACCGCCGCGGCGGCACCGTCGCCGGTCGGGCAGCACATCAGCAGTGTGTTCGGATAGGCGATCATCTCGGCGTTCATGACCTCATCCAGCGAGTACGCCTTCTGGTACTGGGCCAGCGGGTTGAGCGTCGAGTGCGCGTGGTTCTTCTCGGCCACCTTGGCGAACTGCTCGAAGCCGACGCCGTCGTGCTGGTAGGCGTACTCCATGCCGGACTGAGCGAATGTGCCGGGCATCATGCTCGTGCCGAGGATGCCCTCCACCGGGCCGACGGCGCCGTACCGCCCGGCTGGCTCGTACGGCTTGTCCTTCTTGCCCGGCTGGGCGCCGAGGAGGCCGAGCTTGCCCATCTGCTCCAGCCCGACAGCGAGCCCGATGCTGGCCTCGCCCGCCTTGATGGCCATTGCGGCTACCCGGAACGCCGTCGCGCCGGTGGCACAAGCGTTCGTCACGTTGTAGACCGGGATCCCGGTCTGCCCGATCTGCTTCTGGATCCGCTGGCCGATGCCGTTGGTGTCGTAGAGGCAGCCGGCCGCCAGGATGTCCGCATCGAAGATGGACAGCCCGGCGTCCGAGAGCGCCGCCATCGCGGCCTCGCTGCCCAGGTCGATCAGGTCCTTGTCCTTGTAGCGCATGAACTTCGTCATCGCCACGCCGATAATCCAGAGCGAGTCAGGCATGCCTGCAGCCTAACTTCGGGCCGCCCGCGCCCGCCAGGCTCAGGCAAGGCCTGCACAGCCCATCTGACAGTGGCCAGCACAGCTCCGGCGGCCATAATGCAACCCGCCGTGTGCCCGCTGCATCTATCTGGGCGGAACGCGCCGACCGCACTGGCCTGCCCGGAACGGAGGAGTCGTGACTCGTGACATCCGCGGAGGATGAGTTCATCGCCTTCGCCGAAGCGGCAGCCGGGCGGCTGCGGCGGACTGCGTTCCTGCTCTGCGGGGACTGGCACACGGCCGAGGATCTGACTCAGACCACCCTGGCGAAGGTCTTCGTGGCCTGGCGCCGCATCAGCAGGCGAGACGCGGCGCATGCCTACGCCACGCGGACGCTGGTCAACACTTACCTGGCCGAGGGCCGCCGCAAGCGCCCCACCGAGGTGCTGACCTGTCGTGTGCCCGAGCGATCGGCCGAGCAGCATTCACCCGAGCTGCGGATGGCCGTGCTTGATGCGCTCGCGACTCTGCCGCCGAAGGCGCGGGCCGTCGTCGTGCTGCGCTACTGGGCAGACCAGAGCATCGAGCAGGTCGCGGAGACGCTGGGCTGCTCTACGGGCAACGTCAAGAGCCAGAGCTCCCGTGCGCTAGCCAAACTGCGCGAGCTTCTGGACGATACCTCGGCCGAGCGGGAGTCGACCGACGCGCATACCAACAATCTGCAGCAGACAGGGGACCGCAGAAATGGATGAGACCGACGCTCCGCGCCCTGCTCGACCGGGCCACCGCCACCGAGCCGCCGATCGGGCCGCTCGCACGCAACGCTTTGCGGGCAGGCATCAGGCTGCGGCGCCGGCGCCGGGTCGACGAGTGCCGCCACGTCCGCCGCAGCCGTTGCCGTGCTCGCGGGCGGAGTGCCTGCAGTCACCGGTGCGTATCGGCGGCCCATCCGGAGCGGGACATGTGCCGGTGAAACCGACCGCCTACGTCATCACGGCCGGGAGCACCGTAGTGCCAGTTAACCCCGTCACCGGCAAGGCCGGGAAGCCCATCTCTGTACCTCCGGTCGGATATCCCTCGCCCCAGATGCCTGCCATCGCTGCCACGGCGAACGGCAGGACTGTGTATGTGCTCGGCGGCGTACTCCAGGAAACGGCGACGCCCATCAACACCCAGACCAATCAGGCCGGAGGGCCGATCAACTTGCGCCAGCAAGGTACGAACTGGGGCATCGCGATCACGCCAAACGGCAAAACTGCGTATGTAGCCGGGGAGCCTGGCGGCGTCGTTCCCGTCGACCTCGCGACTAATTCTGCACTCAACCAGGTCAAGATCCCGGGCGACGGCAGTCTCAGCATCGCGATCACGCCGAACAGCAAGACCGTCTACATCGCTGACTCCGAAGACGGTCTTGGTAGGTCCCGAACCAGGTACGTGACGCCGGCCCGCGTTGCCACGAACGTCGCCCTCAGGCCGATCACCGTTTCCGGCGGAAAGTTCGGGTTCCTGGACAGCATCGCGATCACTCCCGACGGCAAGACCGCATACGTCCTTGACGGCGCGCAGGGGGGAAGGCCCCAAATCAACGTCGTCACGCCCATCAGCACCGCCACCAATACACCGCTCAAGCCGATCAGGATAAAGGCGCCGGGGTTCGCCGAGAAGATCCTCGTCTCGGCAGATGGCAGGACCGCTTACGTGCTCAGCAGTCTGGCGCTGACGCCGATCAACACTGTGACCAACAAGGCGCTCCCGCCCATGAGCCTGCCGGCATCGGTGGGCGACGCTGACACAATGCTCATGTCGCCAAACGGGAAGACCATCTATGTGCTCTGCCCCGGCGGGGTAATCCCGGTCGACCTCGCCACCGGCCATGCATTCAAGCCAATCAAGATCAAGGGCGTTAATAACTGGGGGGTAATCGGAGTCACACCCGACGGAAGGGCTCTCTACGTCGGCACCAGGAATGGCGTAGTCCGGATCGAGACTGCTACACACGCCGTCGGACCATACACCTCGCTTTCCGCCAAGCCTAAGGACGGGCAGGCCATGGGCATCACCTTCACACCGTGATGCCAGCACGGATGGCCGCAACTAGGCCTGGCCATCCGGGCCGCCGCGCCGCTGGCGCGCTACTGCGCCAGCGGCCCGATGCGCGCGGCGCCGGGCCGGAACAGGGTCTCCTGCGCGATCCCGGCGCACAGCGTGCCATCCCGGCTGAAGATCCGGCCGGTGTACATGCCCCGGCCGCCGGAGGCGGACTCCGGCTGCAGGTCCATCAGCACCCAGTCATCGAGCTCGGCCTTGCGGAAGAACCAGACCGAGTGGTCAATGCTGGTCAGCGGGCCAGCGACAGCTATCGCGGGGACTGCCGCGAGCCCGGTGAACATGTCGGAGACGTAGGCCAGCGCACAGGCATGCAGGGTGTCGGAATCCAGCTTGTGGCGAGACCTGACCCACATCCGGGACGGCCACTGCTGGCCCGGCTGCGGCTGCGGCGGGATCCGGATCTCCACGCCGTGCATCCGGTGCCAGCGCATGTCGTCCGGCAGCTCCTCCGGCGACGGCACCAGCGGCGCGGCGTGCGCCTGGTAGTCAGCGCCGTCCTCTTCGACGTGGAAGGACGCGGCCATGTTGAAGATCACGACGCCGTTCTGCACCGCGATCACGCGCCGGTTGGAGTACGAGCCGCCATCACGGTCCCTGGACACGGTCAGTAGTACCCGGCGGGACGCGTCACCGCGGGAGAGGAAGTATCCGTGCAGCGAGTGCGGTTGCCGCCCCGCCGGGACAGTCTCCGCAGCCGCGCGCAGCGCCTGCGCCGCGACTTGGCCGCCGAACAGCCCGGCCCGTTCGGGGCTCACCATCACGCTGCGGAACATGTCGTCCTCGATGCGCTCGAGGGCGAGCAGCTCGGGCAGGCCGGTACTCACGTTGTCGAGGACTGGGTCAACCGGGCTCGCCATGGCCCATTGATATCACAGGACGATCATGCCAATCGTGGCCAAAGGCCCCGTCAGGCGGGCTCGTAGCCGAAGCCTACGGCTTGGGTCCCGGCAGAGTCAGTTCCGACGGGGAACGTCGCCAGCTTCACCTTCATGCCGAGCGCGACCTGATCGGGCTCGGGGTCGATGCCCACCACGTTAGCCTTCACGACGCCGCCACCGTCCAGGTCGACGATGCCGGACACGTACGGCACCGTGACGCCTGGCGAAGCCCGGTGCACGATCGTGAAGGCCCGCAGGACGCCGTTGCTAGCCAGGCGGCGCTCGTTAAAGGCGGAGCCGCCGCAGCTGGCGCAGGCGTTCCGCCGGTCAAAGAAGAGCGCCCCGCAGCCGCCGCAGGCGTTGGCCACCAGATGCGGATCGTCGCCCAGGCGGAGATAGCTGACGTACGGTACCTGTCCGGGCATCCGGTCCTCCTGCGGCTGGCGGGTGATAGGCATATCCAAATGCCGCATCAGCCGCCACCGCAAGCCGTGCTCACCGCGTTCGGCGTAGCAGGCGTGCCACTGACGGCCTTGCCGGGTGGCCAGGGCACCTCGTGGCGGGCAGCCGACCTCGTCCTCAAGCCAGCGGACCTGCAGGTTACCGAGCTGGAATGGCTGGCCGAGGTGCTCTCCCAGATCGAATGCGAAGGATTCCGGGTGGCGAGGCCGCGGTTTGCCACCGACGGCTCGGTCTGCGCCGACGGCTGGTGCGCGACCGAGTACGTGGCCGGGGAGCATGCCGGCGGCCGGTGGGCCGAGGTAATAGCCGTCGGCGAGCGTTTCCATGCCGCGCTGGCCGGAGTCGCGCGGCCCGGATTCCTTGATCAGCGTGACACCCCGTGGGCCATTGGTGACCGGGTCGCCTGGGAAGAGCTGCCCGCCAGCGAGTTCGCTCAGGCCAGCCACCTTCGGCGGCTCGCGGCCGCGCGGCGGCCGGTGTCGGCGCCAAGTCAGTTGATCCATGGTGACCTCGGCGGGAACGTATTGTTCCATGATGACCGGCCGCCAGCCATCATCGACTTCTCGGCGTACTGGCGCCCGGCCGCGTTCGCGGCGGCGATAGTGGTCGCCGACGCCCTCGTCTGGGAAGGAGCGGATTCACAGCTCGTGGCTGCGGTCGGCCGCACCGCGGACTTCGGGCAGTACCTGGTCCGCGCCCTTATCTACCGCTCCGTGACCGACTGGCTGGTCAGCCGTGATCGTCCGGTGATTCCCGGCGCTAACGCGGACCCGTGGCTGCTCGCAGTGGACCTGGCTTGCCGGCTCGCTGTTAGCTGAGCGCCTTCTCCATCACGGCTGCGCGGGCCGGCAGCCGTGACGCTCACCTGGACGCGACCAGCAGCCGGATCCTAGGGAAGCTGCTGGTTTAGCCCGGCCGCGTAGTGCGCGCCTATCTGAGCCGGCGAGAGAGCAACCGGATAGACGGCGACGTCCGCGATGGTTCCGCCGAAGTAGTAGCTGTGCGGCTGCGTGGTTCCCTGGCTGTTGCTGCCCCAGGGGTCGAGGTTCCAGCCATTGAGGTTGTCGCCGCCGACCCGCCAGTACCCGGAGTAAGGCTGCGCAACCGTATTCGTGTTCGTGCCGATCAGCTGCCCGTCTATGTAGAGCGTCATACCGTTGGTCGGATCCAGCGTTGCCACCACGTAGTGCCACTGCCCGTCATTGTAGACGTCCGGCGACTCGATGGTTTCGGTCGCGTTGTTCCACAGGCCGAACACGATCTGGCCGTCGTTCATCATGTAGATGTGCCGGTCGTAGTTGCTGCTGAAGCCGGTCGGCTGGTCGCCGAAACCGATGAGCTTACCGCCCGCGTTGGTCGTGGTCTTGAACCAGCCCTCGATCGAGAACGCGTTCGGGCCCGAGACCGAACTGTTCGCGGTCACCAGACCGGACTGGCCGTCGAAACTAGTGGCAGTGCTTCCGCTGAAGGGACCTGCGACGCCCTGCGTAGTGCCTGACTCGTAGGTCCCGTTGAAGCCGTTGGTCGTCGCATCGGCTGCGGTACTGCCCGAGTCGTTCAGCGGCCACAGGAAGGACGGGCTGTCGTTCAGCACCGTCTGCTGGTAGCTGAGCGCCGGGCTGGTCGAGCTGACGGTGACAGATGCGGAGGCGGGGGACTTGGCAGTAGTGAGCGTGCCGTCGCTGGCGGTGACGGTGTAGGTGTAGCTCTTGCCTGGGGTCAGGCCCTTGTCCTGGAAATGCAGCACCGGCAACGCCCACGGCCAGGACGTCGCGGTCATCGTGCCGACCGGCGCGGTGGTGCCGCTGCGGTAGATGGAATAGGTCAAGGTGCCGTCGTCGGGGTCGCTCACACCATTAAAAGTCACTGTGTCGACGCCCGTTGATGTGCTGCTCACGGTCGGCTTTCCGGGTCGGGCCGGCGCCACGTCCGGGCCCGGCCCGAAGATCGCGAAACCCTGCTGGGCCTTGCCGTTCACCGTGGTGAAGTCGCCGCCCAGGAACATGCTGGTGCCGTCGGTGGCCATCACCCGCGGCCCCAGCCCGCCGCCGACCGTGCCGGTGGAGCTGTTCCCGTTGTTGGTATCGGGGTTCCAGTGCCCCAGCGTGCCGTCCGCCAGCGACTGGTTCAGCAGGTGATGGTCCACGGTGGTGACCTGCGGGAAGCCGCCCGGCGAGAAATCGCAGTCATGCGCATGCGAGCCCTTGTAGAGCCAGTTGTTGATGATCACTAGGGACTGCGTCGCGCCCAGGCAGTCGTTCTGCCACACCAGCGCCCCGGTCGCCACGTTCGCCGCCCAGTCACCATCGAAGCAGCCCCCGCCGGTGCCCTCCGAGGCGATATAGGCGATACCGGCGGGATTCTGCGCCGTCGCGCTGCCGATGACGATGTCCTTCACCGTCGCGGTGCAGCCGGAGTAGTACGGCTCGATCGAGGTCAGGTTGTTGGTCGCGCCTGTGGTCGGGTCCACGTCCACCACCGACTCCTGCGGCGCGCCGTTGAACTGCGAGAAGTAACCGCCGACCAGTACCCGCGAATCGTCGGGCGCTACCGCCACCGAGGTCACCACGCCGTTCACGTTCGGCGCCCACGGCAGCAGCGCCGCCGTAGAGCCGGTCACCTCGCCCGCGTCGTGCCGCGCGACATTGTCTAGCTTCCCGAAAGACCCGCCGATATATACATCCGACCCGTCTGGGGACACCGCGATCGAGTTAACGCTGTTGCCCGCGTTGGGCACCCAGGTGGTGCTCAGCGCGCCGGTGGAGGTGCTGAATGCCGCCAGATGGTTACGGAACGACCCGTTGACGTGGGTGAAGCTGCCCCCCACATACAACGTGCCGCCACCCGGCGACAGCGCCAGCGCCGTCACCTTGCCATCGAGCGTGGGACTAAAGGACGTCACCAGGGCGCCAGTACTAGCGTTGAACTCCGCCAGGTACGTCCGGGCCACCTCGCCAGTACCCAGCGGATCACCCGGCGGCCGCACCGAGGTGAAACTGCCGCCGACAAACACGTTCCCGCCCACCGGCGCAATCGCCCACACCGTGTTATTGGTCTGCCACGACGACGAGAACGCCGCGCTGAGATTCTGACCCGGACCACTTCCCGACGCACTCGCGGGCAACCCACGTACCCCCGGAAGCATCAGCGCCGAGGCCGTAGCCAATGTCAACACCGTGAAGCCGCGTAGGATCCTTTTCGTCATCATTTCCGCCCCTTTAGCCGACCAGATGCTGACACCATGGCGGGCACTGAGGGAGACCAGGGGCTCCGCGTAATAATGGCGGCTAACATCTCAGCGAACTGCAAATCGGCCGGAAGCCCGCCCGCGGGACTCCCGCCCGCGTTCGGCCGAATCCGGGTCACACAGAGATGACGCGCTAGCAGAACAGATGGTTCACTCCCTTACCGAGCAAAGCAGCAGATCACGCTGCCTGTCTAGCCTCGGCCTTCCGCAAATCGGACCCCGCACGGCCACGAGCCCCCGTAAGGCCCGCCAGGCCACGGTGCCGGACGGGTATTTCCCTGGCGCCGGGCCGATGACAGAGTAGTACGCAAATGACTCAGGGCGCGGTAGCACAGTCGGCGGGTGCGGCAGCCGCCAGCCAGGCCGGCCAGCCGCCAGCGCAGCCCACCGCGCCGTGGTGGCGGGTGAGCTGGTCGGTTCCGGCGGCCATGCGTGCGGTGCGCGCCACGATCGTGATTCCGACGCTGTTCGCGATCTCCTTCAAGGTCATCGGCAACGAGCAGATGACCGTCTTTGCCACGTTCGGCAGCTTCGGCGCCCTGGTCATGAGCTCGTTCGGCGGCACGAGGCGGGACAAGGCCGTCGCCCACCTCGGCCTGGCCGTGGCCGGCAGCGTGGCTCTCACGATCGGCACGCTGGTCAGCGGCTCGGCCTGGCTTGCGGCGGTCGTGACCGTCCCGGTCGCCTTCGCCATCTACTTTGCCGGCTCGGCCGGGCCGAACGCGGCCTCGGGCGTGACTGCCTGCCTGCTCGCCTACGTCCTGCCGGTGGCCTCGGTCGGAACCCCCGGCATGATTGGCTGGCGGCTAGCGGGCTGGTGGCTGGCTTCGGTGGTGAGCACTGCTGCGGTCCTCCTGCTATCGCCGCGCTCGCCGGGCGACCGCCTCCGCGCGCAAGCGGCGGCGCTGGCAGCCGCGCTGGCACGGCAGCTTGACACCGCCGCCGCTGGCCGGGCCGCTGACGCCGATCGGGAGGCGTCTGTCGCAGCCAAACACGAGCTGATGAATGCCTTCGTTGCCACTCCATACCGGCCGATCGGTCTTGCCTCGGCTGACCAGGGCCTGGCGGGCGTGATCCACCTGCTGGAGTGGT
The DNA here is from genome assembly GCA_963787665.1 of uncultured Actinomycetota bacterium. Lineage (GTDB taxonomy): Bacteria > Actinomycetota > Actinomycetes > Streptosporangiales > Streptosporangiaceae > JAJYUU01. The sequence goes on along the minus strand of CAWBDZ010000007.1, from coordinate 276,390 downwards.
GCACATCCCTGATCCTCGACGCGACCGACGGCCATCTCGACTGGCCGGCGGCAGCCAAGGAGGACCGGGACCTGATGGCGGTCTCGGTACGGGCACTAAGTCAGGTCGATGCGCTGCTGTCTGGCCGGGACACTGACCCGGACTTCGAAGAATTCTGGCGGGCACGGCAGGCTAGCGCGCGCCGCCTGCATGTGCTAACTGCTGATCCCGAGACTGCGGTGCGCACCGCCGACGACGCGTTCCACGCGCAGGCAATCGGCATCGCCGTCTCAGCTGCTGCCGGTGACGCGATGATCGCCGCTGGCAGAGCTAGCCCCGCCGAAGTGAGCATGGGCGAAGCAGGGCAGGCCGACACCCTCGCCGTCTCCGCGTCCGCCCGGAGCAGGATCAAGGCGCGTGCGGCCGGCATCATCGCGACTGACGCCACGCTGCGGTCAGTCTGGTTCCGGAATGGGGCCCGCGGCGCCGTCGCGCTCGCGGCGGCAGTCGCGGTGGCGAAGCTAATCGATGTTCAGCATGCGTTCTGGGTCGTCCTCGGCACTCTGTCGGTGCTCCGGACCAGCGCGGCCGCAACAGGCAGCACCGCGATGCGGGCGCTCGTGGGCACGGTCGCGGGCTTTGTCGTCGGCGGCGCGCTGCTCCTCGCCATCGGTACCAACCCGGTCGCGCTGTGGGTGGCGTTCCCTGTCGCTGTCCTCGTCGCGGCCTACACGCCGGGAACGGCGCCATTCGTCGCCGGGCAGGCCGCCTTTACTGTCACGGTCGTGGTGCTGTTCAACCTGCTCGCGCCGGCTGGCTGGCGGGTCGGCCTGCTGCGCGTGGAAGATGTCGCCATCGGCTGCGCCGTGAGCCTCGTCGTCGGACTGTTGTTCTGGCCCCGCGGTGTGTCGGCGGTTGTCGGAGACAATCTCGCCGACGCCTACCGAAGTGGCGCGAACTACTTCAGCGACGCGGTCAGCTGGGCTCTCGGCGAGCGTGCCTACCGGCCGGAGCGGGCGACGGCGGCCGTCGCTGCAGGTACGAGGGTGGACGACGCGCTCCGCGGCTACCTGACTGAGCAGGGCTCCAAACGGCTCGCGAAGGCGGACTTGTGGGCGCTCGTGATGGCGGCTCTGCGGCTGCGCCTAACTGCGCTCTCGCTGGCGAGCTTGCCGGGGACCGGTCCGCACCCGCATGACGGCCAGCCCGATGCTCAGCTGGAACGACAGTCGGTAGCGCTCGCTGGGTTCTACAACAGCCTCGCTGACCTTGTCGCCAAGCCCAACCGGAACCGCCAGCTACCGGTCCTGGCCGCGCTGCCGCCGCAGGTGGACTACCTGTCCGCCGCCGGCCCGCGCAACGCTAACCGGCCGGCCGGGTACCGGGCCGACGCCCTGTGGGTCGGCCACCATCTCAAGCACCTGGCGGCGCAATCACTGACCCTGGCCGAGCCCGCAGAGCGACTGGCCAGGGTCAGGCGACGGCCCTGGTGGCGCTAAGACTTCGGTTCGGGCTTGACATCCGCGGCCGTGGCATGGCCGGCCGGAACGCTCTCAGCAGTGGCTCCATGCGGCGCGATCGTCATCTCCTCCGGCCTGCGTTCGGGCTGTGGCCGACCGACGATCTTGTACACCGCTGCACCATCGACTGTCTCGTGCTCAAGAAGCAAGGACACCAGCTGCCCGAGTTCCTCACGGTGCGCCCGGATGAGCTCCACCGCTGACTGCTCGGCCTCCCGGAGGAGCCGCGCCACCTCCTCATCGATGATGGCCTGGGTCGCCTCGGCGAAGGGTCGGCTGGACAGGCCGGAACCGCCGCCGCCCAGGAAGACGGACCCGCCTTCGGGATAACCGACCGGCCCGATCGCCGGCGACAAGCCAAACTCGCGGACCATCTTGGTCGCCAGGTCGGTGGCGGACGCCAGGTCGTTGGCAGCTCCGGTGGAGCCCTGGCCGAGCTCAACCAGCTCCGCGCCACGACCGCCGAGCCGGACTGCGAGCGACTCCTTGAGGTAATCCTCGCCGTACAGGTGCCGCTCATACAGCGGCAGCTGCTGCGTAACGCCTAGCGCTTGCCCGGCGGGCAGGATGGTGATCTTCGCGACCGGGTCCGCATGGTCGGACAGCGCCGCGACCAGCGCGTGACCAGCCTCGTGTATAGCGACCGCGTGCTTCTCCTCAGGCAGCAGCACGTTTGATCCCTCACGGCGGCCGAGCAGGATGCGGTCCCTGGCATTCTCGAAGTCCGCAGCCGTCAGCACGTCGCGACCTTCCCGCACGGCGTAGATCGCCGCCTCGTTCGCGAGGTTGGCCAGGTCTGCGCCGGAGAACCCGGGCGTGCCGCGCGCCACGACGGTCAGGTCCACATCGGGTCCGAGCTTCTTGTCCCGGCAGTGCACCGCGAGAATGGCCGCGCGCTCGTCCAGCGTCGGCAGCGGAATCACGACCTGCCGGTCGAACCTGCCAGGCCGCAGCAGTGCCGGGTCCAGCACCTCCGGACGGTTCGTCGCGCCCAGCACCACGATGCCGGCCGAAACGTCGAATCCGTCCATCTCCGACAGCAGCTGGTTGAGCGTCTGCTCACGCTCGTCGTTGGACACGACCGCGCCCGAGCCGGCCCGGCGCTGCCCGATGGCGTCGATCTCGTCGATGAAGACGATCGCCGGGGCCGCCTTGCGGGCCTCGGCGAACAGGTCCCGCACCCGCGCGGCGCCGACGCCGACGAACATCTCCACAAAGCTCGAGCCTGTCACCGAGAAGAACGGCACTGATGCCTCACCGGCCACCGCGCGAGCGAGCAGCGTCTTGCCCGTGCCGGGCGGACCGACCATGAGCACGCCACGAGGGGCCATGGCGCCGGCCCGCCGGTACCGTTCCGGGCTGCGCAGGAAGTCGACGACTTCGCTGATCTCTGCTTTCACGCCCTGGTAACCGGCCACGTCGGTGAACTTCGTCTTGGGCTGCTCGGCGTCGAAGACCTTCGCGCGCGACCGGCCGACGCCCATCACGCCCTGCAGCGTGCTGCCGGTCGTCCGGGCCATCCGCCGGAACAGGAAGAACACCAGGCCGAACGGCAGCACGATGAAGATGAGCAGTTGCAGCAGGATCCCGCCGAACGAACTCCCGGGCGGCTGGTAGGAAACGGCAACCTTGGCCGCGCGCAAGCTGCTATCCAGCGGCGATCCTGGCCCGAAGGACCCAGTAGTCACCGAGTAGTTGTGGCCGTTGCTCAGCGTTCCGGTTACCGTCACGTTGGCGCCAGCAGTCGCCGGACTCGGGATGTCGGCGGTCTTTATCTTGTGCGCGTTTATGTCGTTGCGGAACTGGGTGTAGGTCAGCTGACTCGGCTGCGTCGTGTGCACGAAGCTCGGCAGAATGTAAAGGAGCGCGACGAACAGCGCAGCAACCCACAGCCAGTGCCGCCAGGCCGGCGGCGGCGGCGGTGCCGTGCGCAGAGGCTTGTCACCGGGTGGCGGCGCAAGCGGGGATTTGCTCATGAATCATTCTTACGCGACGCGGACACCACCTGCGCCGCGGCATGCGGCGCGCGGCTATTCGTACCAGCTACAGCGATTCTGCTGGTGCCTCGCCCACGTTCCACAATGGAACATAATGCTACATAACTTCCGAATCTTGCTAGCGAACGCCGGCTGCGGCGTCCCTGCGGCAGAATCAGGCTCGGTGACCGACCGACAGGAGGCGCGTGCGATGGCCCGGCAGAAGTGGAGTGACTTTAGCGACCGGCAGCGGGTCCTCATCGTCGCCGCGGCAGTCGCTGAACTCTCGCTGAAGATCGTCGCGCTCGTGGACATCAACCGGCGGCCCGCCGAGCAGATCCGCGGGCCGAAGGCGCTCTGGCGGTCGGCGATGGCCGTCAACCTGCTCGGTCCGCTGTCCTACTTCGCCGTCGGCCGCAAGCGCAGCTAGGTGAGAGACCGGCTCACATTCGTGATCGTTGGCACGGTACTAGCGAGCGCGAGCTGCGCCTGCGGTCAAGCTCGACGGAACGCCCAGATGACCGAACCTGCGCCTGCCAGCCGGATCGGCACCGTCTTACGCAGCCGCAGCGAGCCGGGAATGGCGGCGCGCGGCAGCTCGGATGCGAGCACGACGACGGCCCCACCGGTCCTGGTGACCCGGCTGAGCTCGCCGAGGACTGCGCCAGCCCAGTCCTGCCAGCCACCGGCCAGCTGATGGTGCTGGCCGCCAGCGGGCAGCTTCGACACGCACGCGCCGACGCTCTCGTCGGGCAGCAGCACTTCGCGCGCGTCGCCCACCTGCGCGGCCGCGGCTGGCGCATTCCGCCGCGCCGCCGCGACCGCCGCCGGGTCAATGTCGGTACCCTCCGTGGCCCAGCCCGCCGCCAGCGCCTCGGCCATGATCGTGCCCGGCCCGCAACACGGATCTAGCAGCAGGCCGCTCGGCGCACCGGCCAGCTGCACCATGGCGGCCGCGACCGTCGGCGGCATCGCCCCAGGTCGGACCGCAGAGCGGGCACCGTGCTGCCTGCTGCCCCCGCCGCTGAGTCGCAGCCCAGCGACATACTGCCCGTCCTGCCACTCGGTGAGCCAGATCTCTAGCGGCGCGGGGTTCGCGAGTTTCCACCGCGGCTTGTCTCTCGCGATCGTTGCGGTCATCGCTTGCCGCACGTCGCTCCGCCGGAATGTGCGCTCGCTGCGCAACCGGGCTATCACCCGGTATGTCATCGCGCCCGACAGCGGGGCCACGGCCTCGGCCCAGACCGACAGCGCGCGCTGTACCGCGTCGGGCTGCCAGGCCAGCGCGGCCACCGTGCGAGGATCAGCGCCGCCCGCCCGGCTCGCCCGGCCGATCTCAGCGAACACATCCTCGGCCAGCCGCGAGTGCATGAGCGCGGCCCGACCAGCGCGATCAGCGGCGAGAAAGAGTATCTGGACCCGGTCATCCGAGCCGGTGCCGGTAACGGTGGTCCCGTCGCCGTCTAGCTCCCTGCGGAGCATCCGCCCGAGGCCGGGCACGCAGGTGGCATACAGCGGCGTCTGCCGGAGGCGCGGCCGCGCCGGACCGGTCTGCCCGCTCACCGCCGGGCCAGTCCGCGCCGGTACCACCGCAGGAACATGCCGCCCGACGATACCCGCGCGGCACCGCAGTGTCAGACCCCCGGGCTAGCGTCGGCTGCAGAACAGGTCCCTTCGGGAGGAACGATGACTCGGCCCGCGATGACGCTGACTGCCACGGTGCTTGGCGCGCCTGATGCCCGTGCGCTCGCCGCTTTCTACCGCGAGTTGCTCGGCTGGGAGACCCGGGCGGACGAGCCCGATTGGGTGGCACTCGCCGGGCCTGGCGGGGCGGGTCTGTCATTCCAGACCGAGGAAGGGCACGTGCCACCGGCCTGGCCAGCCGAGCCTGGCGATCAGCAGATGATGATGCACCTGGACATCGAGGTCGATGACCTGGAGGTTGGCGGAGCGCACGCGGTGCGGTGCGGGGCGACGCTGGCTGAATATCAGCCGCAAGACGAAGTCAGGGTGTACCTCGACCCGGCGGGGCACCCGTTCTGCCTCTGGATCCCTAGCTGAGCCTGGTCACCGCGCTCCCAGGAACTCCGCGGCCAGCTTCTTCGGGGCCCGGGCCAGCCACGCATCGGTGATGAGCTCGGCGAGTTCCTCGATGCTGATCCGGTCTAGCTCGAACAAGATTGCGGCGTAGCCGTTGAAGTGCGGCGTGGTCAGGTAGACAACCGGATCGTCGGCGATCAGGGCGTGCTTGACGCCCTCGTCCGCGGTACGGGCCGCGTACACAGGGCCGGCGGGCACCCGGTCACCCAGCGCGGCGATGTCGCCCTTGCGCAGTGGTCGCTCCCAGACGAAGCTCTTGTCCGCCACCCGCCAGTCCAGGTTTCCGCGCGAGTCGCGCTCATAGGTCTCCGGCAGGCTCAGCGCGATCCGCCGGACGTCTTCCACAGTGGCCATGGCAGTGACTGTAAACCAATCCTTGCGCTGCTATCACCGGCCGGTGGCATGATGGGCACATGACCGATCTGTACCGAGATAAGTGGATCACCTGCACCGAGGATGCGATTGTGGTGCGCTGGTATTACCTCTGGGGCGACAAGCGGATCCTGTACTCGGCCATCAAGGCCGCCCGCCTCGTGACGATCTCGCCGCTCCGCGGGCGCGGCCGGATCTGGGGGACCGCGAACCCGCGGTACTGGGCGAGCCTCGACCCGCTGCGCTCGGCAAAGAGCACGGCGCTCATCATCGATACTGGCGGCCCGACCCAGTCGTACCTGACGCCGGATGACGCCGACGCGGTCGCGGCGATCGTCAAGGAACGAGCCGGGCTGGCCGACGTGCCGATGACAGGCCCGGGCCCGTTCCTCTAGGCAGTAGCCCGCGCCGCGCTGCGGCCCGCGGTTCGGCCGGAGAACAGGCAGCCGCCGAGGAACGTGCCTTCCAGCGAACGGTAGCCGTGCATGCCACCGCCACCGAAGCCCGCGACCTCGCCAGCTGCGTAGAGGCCCGGCAGCGGCTGGCCTGAGCCGTCCAGGACCTGCGCGTCGAGATTGGTGTGCAGACCGCCGAGGCTCTTGCGGGTCAGGATGTGCAGCCGGACGGCAATCAGCGGGCAGGCCGCCGGATCCAGAAACCGGTGCGGCTTGGCGACGCGGATGAGCTTGTCGCCGCGGTAGCGGCGTGCGCCGTGGATCGCCGTTAGCTGCGAATCCTTGGTGAAGGAGTTAGCGACCTCGCGGTCGCGGGCCTCAATGAGCCGGGTCAGGTCGCCGAGGTCGATCAGGTCCTCGCCGGTGAGCTTGTTCATGCCCGGCACCAGCGCAGCCAGGTTGTCCGCCACGATGAAGTCGGCGCCATGCCGCATGAACGCGGCGACCGGCCCTGGCGGCCCCGGCTTCACCCGGTCGAGCAGCTTCGGGATGCTCTTCCCGGTGAGGTCAGGGTTCTGCTCCGAGCCGGACAGTGCGAACTCGCGCTCGATGATCTTCTCTGTCAGCACGAACCAGGTGTAGTCATAACCGGTCGTCATGATGTGCTCGAGCGTGCCGAGCGTGTCGAAGCCGGGAAACAGCGGCGCCGGCAGCTGACGGCCGCGCGCGTCGAGCCAGATTGACGACGGCCCCGGCAGGATCCGGATGCCGTGCAGCGGCCAGATGGGATCCCAGTTGCCGATGCCCTCGGTGTAGTGCCACATCCGGTCCGGGTTGATCACAGCGGCCCCGGCCGACTCGCTGATCGCCAGCATCCGGCCGTCCACGTGCTCGGGGACGCCCGACAGCAGGTGCTCCGGCGGATTGCCCATCCGGGCAGGCCAATGACGCCGAACGAGTTCGTGGTTGCCGCCGATGCCGCCGGAGGTGACCAGGACCGACTGTGCATGCAGTTCGAACTCGCCGGCCACCTCGCGCGAGCTGGACTGTCCGCGCGCGGCGCTGGACGGCGCGAGGACGCTGCCGCGCACGCCGTCGACGGTCCCGCCAGTCACCGTCAGCTCGTCGACCCGGCGCCGGAACAGCAGCCGTACGCGCCCAGTGCCGACCGCGGCGCGCACCTCTTGTTCGAACGGCGCAAGCACGCCAGGCCCCGTTCCCCAGGTGATGTGAAATCGCGGAACCGAGTTGCCGTGGCCGGTGGGACCGTAACCGCCCCGTTCGGCCCAGCCGACCACCGGGAAGAACCGCACGCCTTTGGCATGCAGCCAGGCGCGTTTCTCGCCAGCTGCGAACCCGAGGTAGGCCTCAGCCCACCGCCGCGGCCACTCGTCCTCCGGCCGGTCGAAGCCGGCGCTGCCGAGCCAATCCTGGAGCGCGAGCTCGTAATTGTCGTGGATGCCCATCCGGCGCTGCTCCGGGGAGCCGACGAAGAACAAGCCGCCGAAGGACCAGAACGCCTGCCCGCCGAGCGACGCCTCCGGCTCCTGCTCCACCACGATGACCCGCCGGCCCGCGGCGGCAAGCTCCGCTGTCGCGACCAGGCCGGCCAGCCCGGCCCCGACGACGATCGCGTCAGCATCCAGCGCCACGTTGGCTATCCTCCGGATCCGGGAGTTGCAAGGCTCCTAGCCTGCCATCCGCGCGCCCCGGCCGGTGGCGAGGGCCTGGCGCCCTGCCGGGGCTGCAACGCCCGTGACACTGTCAGGCCTGGCCAGGGGAGGGCACGGCGCGCCGCGGGTCGAGCAAGCCAGGCTCAGTGGCCATGAACAGGTCGAACTCGTCGAACCGCCAGCCCGCGGCTAGCAGCGGGCGAACCGCGGGATGCGGGCCAGGCAGGCACACGTGAGCCGGGCCTGCGAACGGCAGCTGTTGCCGCGGCGCGCCGGCCGCTACGGCGTCCAGGCTGGCCAAGGCGGTGATCACCGCCGCCGCGGCGATGGCATCGTCCGCGGCGGGTGACAAGACGACGTGCGCCATGCCGCGCTCATGACCTGTCGCGATCATGGCGCCGACCGCGAACACCTCGTTGCCTGCGCTGACGATCACCGGAGCGCCTCCGGGCCGGGCCGCCCACGCGTGATGGTCGGCTGTCCGGTCCACCCCGGTCCACCCGAGCTCGAGCTGCGCCACCTCATCAGGACCGGCCCGGTCTACCGCCCAGCCATCCGGCGTCACCAGCCGGTCGGGCTCGCCAGCCAGGTACAGCAGCGGCCACCACGCATCCAGGCCGAAGCTGGTGTACAGCGGGATCGCGTGCGAGTGCAGGCTGCTGAATGTCATCCGACGGCCGGAGTCCGCCCAGAGGCTCGCCAGCATCGCCCGCCCGCAGCCGCTGCCATGGGCGGCCGGGTCGACGAACAGGTCGCACAACATCGTTATCGCGTCCGGCCCGGTGCCAAGCCGCTGCACGGCGCCGAATCCCGCGACCCTGCCGTCCAGCTCCGCGGCAACCACCCGGCCGAGCCGCATGAGGTGCCCGACGTAGGCGGGGTTGGTGGCCGCCCATTCCTCGTGTTGTCCTGTCGCAGCCGCGATCGCAGCGATCGCATAAAGGTCGGCCTCTGTTGCAGCGCGCACGCGAACACCGGACAAGGTGTCAGTTCCTGAGCTCGGCTTGGCTCGCAACGAACTTGCGAACCCGGTCGGTTACCTCTTCGACGCAGTGCGCGATCAGCACCACATCATGGTCGGGGGAGAAGACCGGCGCGTTCGCCGGGAACCAGAACCGGGTAACGAACCGGCCCGTCTCCGGGTCCTCAGCGGCGTACTTCTGCAGGGCCATGGTGTCGGGCTTGCCGGTATCAAGCACGCGGCGCAGTGAAGCTCTCACGTTCTGCGTCCCGGTGGCATCCGGATCTGACGGATCATCGGGGAAGGCCTCGAAGATGTCTCTGCCGAGCAGTTCGTCCCGGTCCCGGCCGGACACCTGCACGTATGCGAGGTTCACGTCGGCTATGACGAACTCCGGGGTGAGCAAGGCTACGGGCATCGGGATGTTGTCGAACACAGCCTGATAATCGATCTGAAAGTCCATTATCGCCCCCCAGCGCGCCGCGTTTAGACCGGCCTAGGTCGCCGGCTTGCACAGTACTTCGTCGGCACGTGAGGGTCGTATTTCGCCCGCCTGTCTGTACCGCATCCTCTGTGCCCGCTGGATCAGGCCCGGCTAGCGGCCGACTACCCGACGATGGGGTAGGCCGTTGGCTGGCTGCCGTCGATGTCGGTGAACCCGTACTCGCGGGCCAGGTTGCCCACGGCCAGTGCCTGGCCGCTCCTGCGGAGTACGCCCGGGTCGCTGGCCAATGCGGCGACCGCTCGGCCGATGTACTCCGGTGACTCGGTCTGCGCCCGCTGCGCCGCAGTCAGCTCTGTCATGCGCTCGACCAGCACCCACCCCGGCGTGAGCGCTACCACGGCAATCTCGTGCTCCTCCAGTTCGCCGGCCAGCACCTCGGCTGCGCGGCAAATGCCGTTCTTGGCCACGTCATAAAAGACGTTGCCGAGGTACTTGCGGCCCATGGTGAACGTGGTGAAGACCACTAGCCCGCGGTTCGCCGGCACCATCAGCGGCAGGCCGTAGCGGGCGGTGAGCAGGTGAGCGCGCAGGCCGCCGGTGAACATGCCGTCCCACCGCTGCATCGACTGTTCCCAGAACGGCTGGCCGAACCAGTCGTTGTGCTCCGGGTACGGCATGTAACCGGCCCACGCGTTGCACACCAGCAGGTCCAGCCGCCCATGTTCACCCCGCACCCGGTCGAACAACTCGATGACCGACTGCTCGTCAGCGTGATCACAGCGCACGGCGATGCCCCGCCCGCCGCGATCAGTCACTGCCTCGGCCGCGTCCTCAACGCTGCCCGGATACTCCGGCACGGCCGGCCCGCCCCGCACGCTACGTCCGGTGACATAAACGACCGCGCCCTGTTCACCAAGCACCCGCGCGATACCCAGCCCGGCGCCCCGAGTCGCCCCGGTCACGACGGCCACCTGCCCCGCCAGCTTCTGCACAGCTGCAACCTATCGGCCCGGGTTGGCTAGCCGATCACGAAGTCGGACGCGCGGAACTCGCGAGTGCGTCGGCGGAACTGGAAGGTGAATCCGGGCCACAGCGTCAGGTTGCGGCCCTCGCTGTCCAGGTACCAGCTGGAGCAGCCCGAGCCCCAGACCGTGTTCGGTAGCTTGCGCTGCAGTTCGGCGTTGTAGGCGGCGGCCACCTCGGGCCGGACCTCAAACCGGCCGCCGCCAGCCTCCGCCTTCGCGATGCCGTCGGTGATGAACGCGAGCTGGCTTTCGATCATCAGCAGCATGGACGAGTGGCCCAGCCCGGTATTAGCCCCGGTGAGCTGGAAGTAGTTCGGGAAGCCGGGTACGACCGTGCCGAGGTAAGTTTCGCCGAACGCATCCGCGAGGCGGCGGCCGTCCTTGCCGGCGATCTTGGCGAGCATCGGGTTGTCGGTGACGTGAAAGCCGGTCGCCAGGATCACGGTGTCGACGGGATGCTCGGCGCCGTCGGCCGTCACGACCGCGTCCGGCCGGAATTCGATGATCTTCTCGGTGACCAGGCTGACATTGGGCCTGGCGAGCGCCGGGTAGAAGTCGTTGGACGGCAGCACGCGCTTGCAGCCCATGTCATAGGAGGGGGTGAGCTGCGCGCGGGTCTGCGGGTCGGTGATCGCGCTTTCCATGTGCTTGCGCCACATGCCCTCCGCCCGCTTGAGGATCTTCGGGTTCTTGATGAACCCCAGTGCCAGGAACTCCCGCATCCAGTACACGGCCAGCCGGGACGCCCGCTGCGCGGCGGGCGCGGTCCGGTAGAGCACCTTGGTCCGCGGCCTGACCGGGTGGTTGTTGTGCGGCACCACGAACGGCGCGGTCCGCTGGAACAGCGTCAGGTGCTCGACCTTCGGCTGGATCGACGGCACGATCTGGATCGCGGACGCGCCCGTGCCGACGACAGCGACCCGGCGGCCGTCAGCCTGCCAGCTGGTATCCCAGCGAGCCGAGTGCATGATCGTACCGGTGAATGACGCGATACCGGGGATGTCGGGCAGCGACGGCTCGACGAGGAAGCCCGCGCCGCCGATCAGGTACTTTGCGGCGAACATGCCCTTAGTCGTGGTCACCAGCCAGCGGCCGGACGCCGCGTCCCAGCGCGCGTTGGTCACCTCGTGCCCGAGCCGAAGGTAACGGCGAAGCCCATGATCGTCGGTGATCTTCTGCAAGTACTCCCACAGTTCGGGCTGGGACGGATAGGTCTCGCTCCAGTCCGGCTTGAGGGCGAAAGAATAGGAGTACAGGTTGGACTGAACGTCGCATCGGCAGCCGGGGTAGACATTGTCCCGCCAGGTCCCGCCGACGTCATCGGCCCGCTCCAGCACGGCCAGATCGGTGTGACCCGCGGCCAGCAGCGTGATCGCCGCGCCGAGGCCGGAAAAACCGGCGCCGACGATCAGGAACCCGACCGGCTCGCCGGGACCGGTCTGCGTGGCCGGGGAGTCGGGAGAGGTGGCGGCGGCGGTCACTGGCGGCTCCTGGCTGGCAAGGCGACGGGCGGTGCACAATCAACGGGCGGTGCAAAGACAAACGGTGTTTACCGTTCATAGCGTAGGTGCTTGCCTGGCCAGGCCGCTACCGGCGGCAATACCGGTTGCGCCCGCGGCCGGGCCGTGGTGAGGTTCGCTGGTGGATGCGAAGAAGGTGCTGGCGGACTATAACGCCCAGGTCCGCCGGAGCACGAGGGCTGACCTGGCCGGCTCCGCGGTCGATGATCTCGGCAGCGTCGTCCGCTGGCTGGCGCCGCCAGGCCAGGGACTGTCCACCATCACCTGGTCGGACCTGACGGCCGACACCGCCGATGCTGCCATCGCGGCCCAGCGCGACTACTTCACGGCCCGCGGCGAGGGCGTCGAATGGAAGCTCTACGACTACGACCAGCCGGCTGATCTGGCCGACCGGCTCGTGGCGGCCGGTTTCGTGGCCGAGGACGAGGAACTGATGCTGTTCGCCGAGACCGCGGCGATCCAGGCCGAGGTCGTGCTGCCGGAGGGGGTCAGGCTGGTACCGGTGACGGATGAGGCTGGCGTGCATGCGCTCATGGAGGTGCACCGGCACGAACCTGGCAGCGAGGAGATGTCCTGGCTGACCCAAGCCCTGCTGGAGGCGCTCGGGGATCCGCGTCAGCTCACCGAGATGGTGGTCGCGATGGCGGGGACTGAGCCAGTCAGCTCGGCCAGGATCGAGTTTGTGCCGGGCATCGATTTCGCCGGGCTATGGGGCGGCAGCACGGTTCCGCAATGGCGCGGCAAAGGCATCTTCCGCGCGCTTGTCGCCTACCGGGCCGACCGTGCGGCGGCACGTGGCTACAAGTACCTGCAGGTAGACGCATCGCAAATGAGCCGGCCGATCCTGAAGCGGCTGGGGTTCACCCCGGTCGCCAGCACTACCCCGTACGTGTGGAAGCCAGCCGGGTCCTGACACTATGTTCAGGTGGTAGAGCTCAAGACAGCAGCCGAGATAGCCGCGATGCGTGCCGCCGGTCGCGTCGTCGCGACCGCGTTGCAGGACGTGCGCAAGTCGGCGGACGTCGGCGTCAGCCTGATCGAACTCGACGAGGTGGCCAGGTCGGTCTTGACCGAAGAGGGCGCCACCTCGCCGTTCCTCGGATACCAGCCGAGCTTCGCGCAGGCCCCGTTCCCCGCGGTAATCTGCGCCTCGGTTAACGACGCCGCGCTGCACGGCATCCCCGGCCCCTACCGGCTGGCTGACGGCGACCTTGTCAGCATCGACTTCGGCGCGACGCTGAACGGCTGGACCGGGGACTCGGCGATTTCGTTCAGCGTGGGAGCGCCGCGGCAGGCCGATCTGCGGCTCATCGCGACTGCCGAGCGCGCGCTGGCTGCCGGGATCGCCGCTGCGGTGCCGGGCGGGCGGCTTGGCGACGTATCCGCCGCGATCGGCGCGGTAGCCAGGGCAGCCGGTTACGGCCTGCACACCGATTTCGGCGGGCACGGAGTAGGACGGACCATGCATGAGTCACCGTCCGTGCCCAATGACGGCAAGGCCGGCCGCGGCCTGAAGCTCGAGCCGGGCCTGGTGATCGCGATCGAACCGTGGTTCATGGCCGGCGGTCACGACACCTACCGCGTCGATCCGGACGGCTGGACGCTTCGCACCGGAGACGGCAGCAGAGCGGCGCATGTCGAGCACACTGTCGCGGTGACGGCCTCCGGTCCGGTGATCCTGACCGCGCTCTGACCGCATAATCAGTTGCCGCAGCCGTCTCCCGCCAAGATCATGACCAGATGACGGAACGGGTTCTGCAGCCGCCGGCGGCCGAGGGCAGGCGACTGCCATTCGCGTCGATACCTGCTGACTTGCGGGCCGAGGTCGAGCGGCAGCTGGGCGGCCAGGTCGTGGAAGCCGTTACCCAGCCTGGCGGGTTCTCGCCAGGAGTTGCCGCAAGGGTGCGCCTTGCGAGCGGCCAGCGAGCATTTGTCAAGGCGGTTGGGGACATCAACCCGGACTCGCCGGGCATCCACCGGGCTGAGGCCAAGATCGCAGCCGCATTGCCGGCCAACGCCCCGGCGGCGCGGCTGCTCGGCGCCATCGACGAAGGCGGCTGGGTGATCCTGATGCTGGAGGACGTCGACGGGCGGATGCCCGCGCAGCCGTGGCAGCCGGACGAGCTGGACCGCGTGCTGGCTGCCCTGACTGACCTGGCCGTCGCGCTGACGCCCGCGCCGATCGACGCGCCGCCTGCCGCTAGCCGGTTCGGTCATCCTGGCCGCTGCTGGGGACTGCTGGCTGCGGCTGCCGCTGCTGGTGCCGATAACCTGGCTGGGCTCGACCGGTGGGCCGTCGCTCACCTCGACGAGCTGGCCAGCCTTGAGCGACGCTGGGGCGAGGCGGTGCACGGTGACTCGCTCGCCCATGGCGATGTACGCGCCGACAACATACTGCTGACGCCAGACCGGGTCGTGTTCGTTGACTGGCCGTGGGCGTGCCTGGCACCGCCGTGGTTTGACTTTGTCGCGCTGCTGCCGAACGTCACCGTCAACGGCGGTCCGGCGCCGGATGAGGTGTTCAGCGCGAACGCGCTGGTCCGCAACGCTGATCAGGACGCGATCACCGCGGTAGTTGCCGCGCTGGCGGGCATGTGGGTCTACCTCGGCCGTCAGCCGGACCCGCCGGGCCTGCCCACCCTCCGCGCGTTCCAGCAGGCGCACGGGATCGCCGCGCTCGACTGGCTCAAAACTCGGCTCGGGGCGGCGTGAGCTGACCTGTCCTGGACCAGCAAATCGGGGCTTGTGCCCGGCGGCGCCAGTCTGCGACGCTCGCACCCTGACAGTCGGCGGCAGGAGGGCAGTGTGCGCGATCACCAGGGCGAGCCAGGCGGAGAGCCAACCGATACGGTGCAGGGCGGTGGTAGCACCAGACGCGACCTGATGAAGGTTGCGTTGGCTGCGGGCCTCGCGGTCGGCGCGAGCGGGCTGTCGGGTGCCGCGTCAGCCGCTGCTGCGGCTGCCGAGCCCGCCCGGCGGGCGCTGCGCAAGCCCGGCTCACTGCCGTACCCGCATCTCAAAGCCGGTACCGACACGCTCCCGCAGATCAAGCACATCGTCGTGCTGATGATGGAGAACCACTCCTACGACAATCACCTCGGCATGCTGGCCCGGCCAGGCGCGGACGGGTTCACGCTTGGCTCGAACGGCAAGCCGACGGCGCAGAACCGGTACCGCGATGGCAGGATCCAGCATGCGTTCCGGATGCCTACTACCTGCCAGCTATCCGGCCATCCGAGCCAGAACTGGGTTGACAGTCATACGCAGCTGAACGGCGGGAAGCTGAACGGGTTCGTCAAGTCCGGCAGCGGCCCGGTGTCGATGGGGTACTGGCAGAAGGCAGACCTCCCGTTCTACTACTCGCTGGCATCGACGTTCCCGCTGGCCGACAGGTATTTCTGCTCGGTGCTCGGGCAGACGTTCCCAAACCGGCGATACCTGATGGCCGGCACCTCGATGGGCATGGTCAATGACGGCGTCCCGAATCCGTTCGATTACCCCGCCAACGGCACCATCTTCGACCGGCTTCACAAGATCGGCGTGAGCTGGGCCGACTTCTTTTCGCCGCTCGGCGATTTCCTGCCGACGCCGACGGCCGGACTGTTCCCCGAGCTACTGGTCAAGTACGCCGGCAACATGCACAAGATCGAGAGTTTCTTCGCTCAGGCCAAGGCAGGCAAGCTGCCCGGCTTCAGCCTGGTCGAGCCGAATTACCTGTCGAACTCCGAGGAAGACCCGGAGAACATCGTGCACGGAGAGCAGTTCGCCGCGCAGGTGATCGATGCCGTCATGCATGGGCCCGGCTGGAAGAACACGCTGCTGATCTGGACCTTCGACGAGCACGGCGGCTATTACGACCATGTGATGCCGCCCAGGGCGCTTGCTCCTGACAACATCCCCCCTGACATTCGGACCGGTAGCGCCTACACCGGATTCAAGCAACTCGGCTTCCGGGTGCCGTGCGTGGTGGTGTCGCCATGGGCGCGAGCAGACTACGTATCGCACCAGGTCTTCGACCACACCAGCATCTGCGCGCTGGTGGAAGCCAAGTGGAACCTCCCGGCCATGACCTATCGCGATGCCAACGCCCACAACATGCTGGACATGCTGGACCTCAGCGGGCGTGCGTTCCTGCATCCGCCGAAGCTGGCCAAGCCGCTGGTCGAGACCGATCCAGGCGCCCTTGCCTGCAGTACCAACGGCCCGGGCACGATCCCGCCGCCGGGCTCGGTGTCGCCGAAGCCGTAGCTGGCCTAACCGCCAAGCGGCCGCGGAGCCGACCGTCTCACGTCCCGGCTAGCTTGCCCGCCTGCCGGTACGGGAGCCGGCGGCGGCCCGGCCGCCCGAGCTGATCAGGGCCACGGCTCTGGCCGCGCGGACAGCGGCAGTGAGCGCGTCGATGTCATAGGCGCCGTGATGCCGCCTGCCATTGATGAAGAACGTCGGCGTGCCGGAGACGCCGCTGAGGTCTGCCGAGTCGACGTCTTCGGCGACATGGGCCTGTCCCGCGCCATTGCGCAGGTCGCGGATGAAACGCGCGACATCTAGTCCGACATCGCCGGCATAGCCGACGAGGTGCTTGGCGGTGAGCTCGCCCTGGTGGCTCAGCAGCTGGTCGTGCATCTCCCAGAACTTGTCCTGAAGCGCGGCGGCCTCGGCTGCCTCGGCGGCAAGCTGCGCATGCGGGTGCACGTCATTGAGCGGCAGATGCCGCCACGCGTAGCGGAGGTCGCCGGCGCCCGCCAGCAGTTCCCTGATCACCGGCTCGGCCTGGCCGCAGTAGGGGCATTCGAAGTCGCCGTATTCCAGCAGCGTTACCGGCGCGTCGGAAGCGCCGCGGATGTGGTCGCGACTGGCGTCGACGGGCACCGCGAGATCGATGATCGACTCGACGGTGCCAAGCAGTGCCGGCAGCCGGATCCGCTTCGGCAACAGCACCGTGATCCGGAAGACCACCCAGGTCAGTGCGGAGGCGCACAAAGCTGCCGACAGCACGCCGACCTTCGCCTCGGCGAGCTCGGTGCCGTGGAACGCCAGCGAGGCGATCAGCAGCGACACGATGAAGCCGATGCCGGCGATGGCACCCGCGCCGGTGACCGCCGCCCAGCCAATCGGCGGGCGGATCCGGCCGCGGCTGACCTTGGCGAGCAGCCACGCGGCCCCAACCGTCCCGATTGGCTTACCGACGACATAACCGAGCAAGATCCCCAGCGTCACCGGTGAGGTGAAGGCGCGGCCCAGGAAGCTCCCGCTGATCGGGATTCCCGCGTTCGCCAGAGCAAACAGCGGCACGATCAGGTAGCTCGTCCAGGGATGGAACAGCTGCTGCAGGCGGTCATTGGGGGAGAGAGCAACCCGCAGCCGCTCGCGCGCGTCGCGGGCGAGATCCGGCGTCGGCTGCTCGCGGAATAGCCGGAACGACTCCGACGCCAGCTCGAGATCACGGCGCTGCGCAGGGTAGGCCAGGGCGAACAGTCCTATGACGAGCCCGACCACCACCGGATCGACGCCAGATTTAAAGAACGCGATCCACGCAACAAGCCCGAGGGCCAGGTAATACCGGCCGCCCCGCAGGCCCCGCACGCTGGCAACCGCTGCTACCGCCAGGACGCCAGCGCCGATGGCCAGCGCGGTCAGGTCGATGTGGCCGCTGTAGGCGAGAGCGATGATCGCGATGCCGGCGACATCGTCCACGATCGCGAAGGTCAGCAAGTAGGTGCTCAGCCGGTCCGGGAACCCCGAGCCGACCAGTGCCAGCATGCCAAGCGCGAACGCGGTATCGGTGGACATGGCCGCGCCCCAGCCGACCGCCGACGGCCGCCCGGCGTTGAACGCCAGGTAGATGCCTATCGGGACGACCATCCCGCCGAGTCCCACCACGAGCGGCAACGCCAGCCGACGGCGCTCACGCAACTCGCCCATGTCGTATTCGCGGCGTGCTTCCAGGCCTGCTACCAGGAAGAAGAACACCATCAGGCCCGAGTTGACCCACTCATGCAGGCTCGCCGCCAGGCCGTAGTTGCCCAGCGTTATCGACAGTTCGGTGTGCCACGCAGTGGTGTACCCCGACGGGGAGATGTTGGCCCAGGCCAGAGCCGCCAGGGTAGCCGCAAGCAGGACGACCGAGCTACCGGTCTCGGTCCGCAAGAACTGCCGGAGCGGGGTCTCCAGATTCCGCGCCCAGACGGTACGCAGCGAGAACTGCGGGGCGGCCGCCGCCTCGGACTCAGTCACTGTGCGATTCTCCCGCGTGCTGGCCGCGCCGTGACAGCGGCAGGTGTACACAGCAGTAAGCCGGGCCCGGCGGGGGGTCGGGCCCGGCTTACTGGTCCGGGTTTGTCAGCCGCGGCCGGCTAGAGCCGGCCCGCTGGGCTTGTCAGCTGCCGCAGTCAGCTGGCGTAATCGAGCAGCGGCTGCGCGCGGCTGGGGTGCCGCAGCTTGGACAGCGACTGCTTCTCCAGCTGCCTGATGCGCTCCCTGGTCAGGCCGAGGGCCTTGCCGATCTCGTCGAGCGTGTGCGGGTTGCCGTCGTACAGACCGAACCGCATCGACATGATGGTCGCCTCGCGCGGGGTCAGCGCGTCGAGCGCATGCCGCAGCTGGTCGGCCATCAGCTGACGATCGACAAGCTCGCCTGCCTCGGGCGCATCCACGTCCTCAATCAGGTCACCAATGCTGGTCTCGCCATCCTCGCCGATGGTCGAATCCAGGCTGATCGGCTGCCTGCTGGTCCGCAGCAGCTCCTCGATCTGGTCCGGCGTCCGGTCCAGCTCGACGGCAAGCTCCTCCGGGGTTGGCTCCCGGCCAAGCCGCTGGTGCATATCGCGCTCCACACGGCTCAGCTTGCTCAGCATCTCCAGCACGTGCACGGGCAGCCGGATCGTGCGAGCGGAATCAGCGAACCCGCGCTGGATGGCCTGCCGGATCCACCACATCGCATAGGTAGAGAACTTGTAGCCCTTGGTGTAGTCGAACTTCTCGACTGCCCTGATAAGGCCGAGGTTGCCCTCCTGGACCACGTCCAGCAGCGAAAGTCCGCGGTCGCTGTACTTCTTGGCCACCGACACCACTAGCCGCAGGTTGGCCTCGAGCATGTGCGCCTTGGCCCGCCTGCCGTCGGCGGCGACCGCCTCCAGGTCGGCGCGGTACTGCTTGGAGAGCCGCTTCTCGGTCTCCAGCTTGTACTCCGCGAACAGGCCTGCTTCGATGCGCTTCGCGAGGTTGACCTCATCCTCGGCGGTCAGCAGGCTGCGGCGGCCGATCGACTTCAGGTAGGTATGCACCGAGTCGCCCATGACCGAGGTCTGGTCATCCAGATCGGTCTCGGGTCCGCTGGTGCTGGCCTGGGGCGCGGGTGACGCCAGCTCAGCCAGCTCGGCGTCAACGTCGGCCAGCTCGGCGTCGGCGGCGAGCTGGGGCACAGCCGCCGCGTTCCCACCGGCGGCGGCGCCGGCCGGCCCGGATGCCTCGTTGCCGAGCTGCACGCCGGCCTCGGTCAGCTCACGGATGATGGAACGGGCCTCAGTCGGGGACACTCGCGCCTGGTCAAAGGCATCGCGAAGTTCGGGCAGGGAAAGGTAGCCCTGGCCGCGGCCGCGCTGTATCAGCTCGTCCACGTGGGTCGTGGTCTCCTCATCCTCGCGGGCGGACGACAGCAAAGTCGCGCTCCTCGGCATGAGACACTCCCTTCGTGGGCGCATAAAGGCATGCGCTTGGTCACCGCGCCCTGGCCGGCGCGGGCATTTTCGTTAGCGGGGACCCTTGGCAGCGAGCACCACGGGCACTATCTTGTAACGCACGAGGCGGCAAAATGTTCCCACGGAGTTGACGCGCGCCTTATTTTGGCTATCCTGCGCCCGCGTCTGCTGGGTCCTCCGCCTGGCTCCCCTCACTCCTTGCGTCCGGCTCCCTGCGCCCTCAGATGGCCATCCGCCGCAAAGCCACCCTGTCCGGCTTACCGGACAGTAGCCGCGGAAATTCTCGCACAACCACAAACCTTTTTGGCACCGCGTAGGCAGAAAGGCCGGCCCGCGCGTGTGCCCTGAGCTCGTCGGCTCCGGGCGGATCGGACGCATTCGCGGGAACTACGAACGCAGTCACGGCCTCGCCCCAGTCAGCATCCGGCACACCCACCACGACAACGTCTGCCACGGCGGCACAGGTTCCCATGGCGGCCTCGACCTCGCCGGGCACCACCTTCTGCCCACCTGAGTTGATCACGTCATCGGCCCGGCCGCGGACCGTAACCCGGCCGTCGGCGGACACCACCCCAAGGTCTGCAGTGCGGAACCAGCCGTCGATCAGCGCTTCCGAGGTAAGGCCAGGCCGCAGCCGGTAGCCCGAGAACAACACCGGTCCGCTGATCATGATCCGCCCGTCGGCGCCGGTTCGCACCGAAACCCCGTCGAGCGGCACGCCGTCGTAGACGCAGCCGCCGCAGGTCTCGCTCATGCCGTAGCTGGTGACCACTCGCCAGCCGGCGGCGCGCGCTTCCGCTATTAGCCCGTCGGGCGCCGCCGCGCCGCCAAGCAAGACGGTCTGCACGGATCCCGCCGCGGCGCCGGCGTCCAGCAGCCGGCGCAACTGCGTCGGCACCAGCGAGACGTGCTGGCACCCGGCGCCGGCCAGCACCTCAGGGCTCACTGACTGCGAGATGACCGGCTCGGTGCCGGCAATCAGCGACCTGACCAGTACGCCGATACCGGCCACATAGAAGGTCGGCAGGCAGCACAGCCACCGGTCGGCAGGCCCGGCACCGATCCGGCGCAGCGAAGATGAGGCTGATGCGGTCAGCGCGGCAGCACTGAGTTCCACGCCTTTCGGTGTGCCGGTTGATCCCGACGTCGCGATCACGACAGCGGTCTCGGCCGCGACGTCCGACGGGCGGCCAGTTGCCGGTGCTGGCCTCGTTCCCTCGATCGTGCGGATCGCAGTCGGCGCGAACGTCTGCACTGCGGCGCTGAGCGCCTCGCGAGGCAGCGCCGGGTCCAGCGGCAGGATCGCCGGGCCGGACCCGTCGAGGGCGGCAGCCAGCGCGGCCAGCATCTGCTGGCCGGCCGACGGCGGGAGCAGGACCGCGTGCAATGGCCGGGATGTCACGGTCGTAAGGTTAATCGGGCAGATCAGGACAGCAACGGGAGGGCCGACGGTGGTCGACTGGAAAGCATCAGGGCCGGCAGAAGGGCAGGACTACGCCGACATCCGGTACGAGACCGCGGAAGGCATCGCCAAGATTACGATCAACCGGCCCGAGGTTCGCAACGCGTTCCGCCCGGCGACGTTGTTCGAGTTGTCGCACGCGTTCAACCGGGCCAGGGACGACGCGGAGATCGGCGTCATCATCCTCACCGGGGCCGGCGAGAAGGCCTTCTGCTCCGGTGGCGACCAGCGAATTCGCGGCGACGACGGATACAAGGACAGCCACGGCGTTGGCAGGCTCAACGTGCTTGACCTGCAGGTGCAGATCCGCCGCACGCCGAAGCCGGTGATCGCGATGGTGGCCGGCTATGCGATCGGCGGCGGCCACGTCCTGCATGTCTGTTGCGACCTGACTATCGCGGCCGACAACGCTATCTTCGGGCAGACTGGGCCGAAAGTCGGTTCGTTCGACGCGGGCTACGGCTCGTCGCTGCTGGCCGCAACCGTCGGGCTGAAGAAGGCGCGCGAGATCTGGTACCTGTGCCGCCAGTACAACGCGCAGGAGGCCCTGCAGATGGGCCTGATCAATACCGTGGTCCCGCTCGATCAGCTGGAGGACGAAACCGTCGCCTGGGCGCGGGAGATGCTGGCCAAGTCCCCGCTGGCGCTGCGCATGCTCAAGGGCGCGCTCAACGCCGTAACAGACGGCGCGGCGGGCATGCAGCAGTTCGCCGGCGACGCGACCATGATCTACTACATGAGCGAGGAAGCGCAGGAAGGCCGGGACGCATACGTGAACAAGCGCGCGCCGGAGTTCGGCAAGTTCCCGCGCCGCCCGTGACCGACGGTAACCTGCGCGGGCTTGCCGCCGAGTTGCTGCCCACGCTGCAGGCATTCGCGATCCCGATGCCGGTGAGATTCCGCGGCACGACGCTGCGCGAGGGCGCCCTGCTGCACGGCCCGGCCGGCTGGGGGGAGTTCTCGCCGTTCCCCGATTACGGCCCGCGCGAATGCGCGCGCTGGCTGGCGTGCGCGCTCGAGGCCGCCGCGTACGGCTGGCCGGCGCCGGTCCGGTCCAGTGTGCCGGTGAACGTGACAGTGCCCGCCGTCGGCCCGGCGCAAGCGCACGCGATCGTCGCCGGATCCGGCTGCCGGACCGCGAAAGTGAAGGTCGCCGAGCCCGGTCAGCCGGACTCCGCTGACATCACCCGGGTGGAGGCGGTCCGGGACGCGATCGGCCCGACGGGCCAGATCCGCGTTGACGCAAACGGCGGCTGGGACGTCGACAAGGCCGAACGCATGCTGACGGCGCTCGCCCGATTCGGCCTTGAATACGCTGAGCAGCCCTGCGCGACGCTCGACGAGCTTGCCGCGCTGCGCCGGCGGGTGAGCGTGCCGCTTGCCGCTGACGAGTCCATCCGCCGGGCCGAGGACCCGCTCGCCGTGCGCGCGGCCGGAGCCGCGGACATCGTCGTGCTGAAGGCACAGCCGCTTGGTGGCGTCCGGGCCGCGCTGCAGATCGCCGAGGCGTGTGGCCTGCCCGTGGTCGTGTCCAGCGCGGTCGAGTCGTCGGTGGGCCTGGCCGCCGGCGTCGCGCTGGCGGCGGCGCTGCCCGAGCTGCCGCATGCCTGCGGGCTCGCGACGATGAGCCTGCTCGCTGGAGACGTGACAGCTGAGCCGCTGGCCGAGTCCGGCGGCGAGCTACCCGTCCGGGTCGCTGCGGTCGATCAGCGCGAGTTGTCCCGCTGGGAAATAGATCCGGCTGGCTGGCAGGCACGCATGCTGGCGGCTGCTGAGTTCCTGCCCAGCATGATGCCCAGGGCAGGCTGAACGCGTCGTGAACCCGTCGACCGCGTTCGCCACAGTGCTCGTGGACGAACTCATCCGCTGTGGTCTCCGCGAAGCGGTCATCGCGCCGGGCTCACGCAGTGCGCCGCTGGCGATGGCGCTGCATGCGGCCGGTTCGATGCCGGAGTCCGTGCTCCGGCTGCATATCCGGATCGACGAGCGGTCGGCGAGTTTCCTGGCGCTCGGGCTTGCGAAGGCGAGCGGGCGGCCGACGGCGGTGGTGTGCACATCGGGGACGGCGGCCGCGCACTTCCACGCCGCGGTGATCGAGGCTGACGAAGCCTGCGTGCCGATGCTCGTCCTCACCGCAGACCGGCCGCCCGAACTCCGCGGCACCGGCGCCAACCAGACAATCGACCAGGTCAAGCTGTACGGCGCGGCCGTTCGCTGGTACTGCGAGACCGGGGTGCCCGAGGACCGGCCCGGCCAGGTCGGCTACTGGCGATCGCTAGCCTCGCACGCTTGGTCCCTCGCGGCGGGTAACGGGGTCGCGTCTGCCGGCCCCGTTCATCTCAACCTGCAGTTCCGGGAGCCGCTGGTGCCCGTCGAAGCGGACCCGGGCTGGTCCGAGCCGCTGGATGGCCGGCCAGCCGGGGCGCCCTGGACGCGTGGCTGGTCTGCCGCGCCCGAGCATGGCCTGTCCGAGCATGGCCTGCCCGAGTTGGAGATCGACTGGACCGAGCGCGGCCTGGTTGTCTGCGGCGACGGGACGGCTAATCCGCGCGCCCTGTCTGAGCTCGCGGACGCCGCGGGCTGGCCGTTGCTGGCCGAACCGTCGTCGGGCGCGCGCTGCGGCCCGGCCGCGCTGCGTTCGTACCAGTACCTGCTTGACTCCGCCGATTTCCTGGCCGCGCACCGGCCCGACGTCATCATCGCGGCTGGCCGGCCCGGCCTGTCCCGTGGTCAGCTGGCCCTGCTGCGCGGCGTCGACCCGGCCGGTGCCGCGCCCACCCGGCATGTTGTGCTCGGCCAGCCTGACGGCAGGTGGGCGGACCCGGCGCGAACGGCCACCGACGTGGCCTGTTCCGTCCGGCTGCGCGGCCCGTCAGAAAGTCACCGGGCAGGCCAGGATGAGCCAGCCGAGACCGGCTGGCTTAAGGGCTGGCTGGCGGCGGACGTTGCAGCGAGCGCGGCCGCCGACGAGGTGCTGACCGCAGCCTCGCTAGCAGGCGGACTCAGCGAACCGCTGCTCGCTCGGGACGTTGGTGCGGCGCTGCCTGACGGCGCGTTGCTGTGGGCGGCCTCCAGCATGCCGGTCCGCGACCTTGACCGGCACCTGGTCCCGCGCGTCGGCCTTCGGGTGCTTGCCAACCGCGGGGCAAGCGGCATTGACGGGCTGGTGTCGTCCGCCATTGGCGCGGCGCTCGCGCACCAGCGCGCTGGCGGCGGGCCGGCCGCGGCGCTGCTCGGTGACCTCGCGATGCTGCACGACGCGCCCGGCCTGATGGTCGGCCCGCTCGAGCCGCGTCCCGACCTGTGCCTGATCGTGGTCAACAACAACGGCGGCGGGATCTTCTCTGGCCTGGAGCAGGCTGCGTATCCCGATTCGTTCGAGCGGGTCTTCGGCACCCCGCACGGCGCGGACTTCAGCCACCTCGCCGCTGCCGCCCGCCTGCCGTACGCGCTGGCCCGGCGCGCTGCTGACCTGCCGGAGCTGCTCGGCGGACGCGGGCTCCGGCTGGTCGAGGTCAGGACCGACCGCAGCGAGCAGGCACGGCTGCGCGCCGCAATCGGCGCGGCCTGCTCAGCGGCCGTCGGCCAGCACTAGCCGGCTCGCGCGGCGACCGCCGCCCGGCGACCCCCGCCCGACGAGCGCCGCCCGCCGCCCGGCGTCCCCTCCTCGGCACCACCAAAACGGATAAAACACTGTGATTCGCTAAGCCTGGCGCCAATCAAAGATCCATTCACCAGACATTGGCGGTTCTGGTGTCGCTGCGGCAGCACTAAATCCACCAATGTTGCGGATTCTGGCTCGCTGCCGCGCTCTGCTCACCCGCAACGGGTGATGTTGATCTCCACCGGCCAGGGAATGCTGATCTCGCCATACGCCTTGGCCGGTCGACTAAAGAGCAGACCGGCAGGCACCCCGGATAAGAAGGAAAAGGAATGACACTTGCGGCTTCAGGCTCGTCCTATCCGCTACTGAACCTGTTCTGGACGATCCTCGAGGTGTTCCTGTGGGTGATCTGGATCTGGATCCTGATCGCGATCTTCATGGACATCTTCCGTAGTCAGGACCTGTCGGGCGGCGGAAAGGCGCTGTGGTTCCTGTTCGTACTGCTTATTCCGCTAGTCGGCGTCCTGGTGTACCTGATCGCGCGCGGCGGCTCCATGCATGAGCGCTCCGCGCGGCAGGCCCAGCAGGCCGACCAGCAGTTCCGCGAGTACGTACAGTCCGCTGCCCAATCCGACGGGAATACTGCCGACCAGCTGGACAAACTGGTCAGCCTGCGCGACCGTGGCGTGATCACCCCTGCCGAGTTCGACCAGCAGAAGGCCAAGATCCTGGCCTGAGACCGGTCCGGGAAGTCCGGGATGCCACGTGCAATCTGATCATGTACTCCGGAACCGGGCGGCCTGGGACCGGTGGGCGGAAGGTTACAGCGCAGCAGGCTTACGCAGCTGGGCCGCGGACGAGCCCAGGTGGGGCATCTGGGGCATCGCCGAAGCGCAGGCCGGCCTGCTGCCAGCCGGCCTGGACGGCCTGGCCAGCATAGAGCTCGGCTGCGGTACCGGGTACGTCTCGGCCTGGCTAGCCCGGCGTGGCGCGCGACCCGTCGGACTGGACAACTCAGCCGCCCAGCTCGCGACCGCGAGCGAGCTGCAGCGCCGGTTCGGGCTGTCATTCCCGCTGCTGCAAGCTAGCGCGGAGCAGGCGCCGTTCGCCGACGCAAGCTTCGACCTGGCGATTTCCGAGTACGGCGCGAGCATCTGGTGCGACCCGCACGCATGGATCCCCGAGGCTGCCCGCCTGCTCCGGCCCGGCGGCCAGCTGATCTTCCTGGTGAATTCTGTGCTACTGATGCTGACAGTGCCCGAGCAGGACGGCTTGCCTGCGGCGGAGCAGCTGCTGCGGCCCTATTTCGGGATGCACCGGTTCGAGTGGCCAGACGATGAGTCCGTGGAGTTCCACCTGGGCCACGGCGAGATGATCCGCCTGCTGGGCCGCAGCGGCCTGCAGGTCGAGGATCTCCTCGAGCTGCAGCCGCCGCCGGAGGCGACCGCATCGCATCCGCTCGCCACCATCGAGTGGGCCCGCCGATGGCCTTGCGAGGAAGTATGGAAGGCCCGCAAGATCGGCTGATCCTGCAGGCCTGACCGGCCCCGAGGCACCGGGTCAGCCGGGCACAAGGATGTCTGGTAACTCTAGCCCGGTACGCTTCTGGGCTTGTGACGGAAGAAGCAGGCTTTGACCCGGAACCGGCTGCCTACCGCCAGCACCGGTTTGCGCCGCCGCCCGGTGCGCTCGACCTCCTGCTCGTACGGCACGGCCAGTCCGAGGCGTACCAGGACGGCCGGCCGTTCACGCTGGTAGGCGGACACGGCGATCCGCCGCTGTCAGAACTCGGCGAGGAGCAGGCGCAGCAGGTCGCCGTCCGGCTGGCCGCGGCGGGCCTGGCCGCGATTTACGTCAGCACGTTGCAGCGCACCGCGCAGACCGCAGCGCCGCTCGCGGCGGCGACCGGACTCGACCCGCAGGTGGAGCCTGAGCTGCGGGAAGTCAACCTCGGTGATTGGGAGGGCGGCGAGTACCGAAAGATGGTGGCCACTGGCCACCCAGTCGCGCAGGTCATGTTCGCGCAGGAGCGGTGGGACGTCATTCCAGGCGCCGAGCCGGCCGCCGAGTTCGCTGCCCGCGTGCGGGCCGCAGTTGAGCGGCTGGCCGCCGCGCACCCAGGCCAGCGGGTCGCAGCATTCACGCACGGCGGAGTCATCGGCCAGGCAATGGCGCTGGCCAGCGGATCCAGGCCGTTCGCCTTCATTGGCGCGGAGAACGCCTCGATCTCCCGGCTCGTGATCACCGGTGACCGCTGGATCGTGCGGGGCTTTAACGACACCGCGCATCTCGACGGCCTCGGCTAGGGCGTCGCGGCGCGGCTGGTGGCCACCGGTCGGTCACTGGCTCACCGCCGAGACGTTCTCAGCCAGCCGCCGGAACGCAGCCTGGGTAGCCGAGCCCGGCTCCGCGCAGTAGATGATCAGGCGCTGTCCAGTGTCTCCCACGTGCAGGATCTGGCACTCGAACTCCATCGGCCCCGGCCAGCGGATGATCAATGCGCTTGATCAGCGGGCGCCGGGACTCCACCACGTGCTCCGCCCACATCTCGGCGAACACGGGAGACAGCGCAAGCAATTCGGTCACCAGCTCCGCGATGCCGTTGTCGGATGGATTGCGGGCGTAGGAGCCGCGCAGATCCGCGACCGTCGCCCGCACGAAACGGAGCGTTGCCTCGTCTGTCCACGGCACGTCGGCGGCCGGCTGGCGAAACGTCCAGCGGATCATGTTCCGGCCTTGCACCGGGATCTCCGACAGGTCCCCGATGAAGAACGTCGCCAGCCGGTTCCAGGCGAGGATGTCGTACTTGGCGTCTACCACGTAAGCCGGCGCCTCCGGCATGCTGTCAAGCAGGTTCCTTATGCCCGCGCTGACCTGGCTAGACAGGTCGGACGCTGGCGGCGGGCTCTGGCCGGCCAGCCGGAAGAGGTACTCGCGCTCGTCGCCGCTCAACATCAGCGCACGCGATAGCGCGCCGAGAATCTGCCGCGACGGATGCGGGCCGCGGCCTTGCTCCAGCCGGATGTACTAGTCGACCGACATGCCTGCGACCTGCGCAACTTCCTGACGCCGCAGCCCAGGCGTCCGCCGCAAGCTGGTGTCGGGCAAGCCTAGGTCGGCCGGCCGGAGCCGGTGCCTGCGGGTCCGCAAGAAGGTCGCCAGGTCGTCGCGGTTCATTACCGGGGCTCCTCCCGCTTACCGTGCCGGTGATTCCAGCTTGCCTCACCATTCCTGCCGCTCCCGCGGTGATCCGGTGATCTGGGTGGTACCGCTGATCCCAGGCTCGCCAGGTCTCTGTCGTTCGAGATCCAGGGCTGGCAGGCTCGGCGCATGCCATCTATCGCACTGATCACGGGCGCCAACAAGGGCATCGGATATGCAACTGCTCATATTCTCGGCAGCCAGGGCTGGACGGTGCTGGCCGGCGCGAGGGACGAGACCCTCGGCCATAGGGCCGCCCAGCAACTCGCGGCTGCGGGGGCGGATGCCAGGTTCGTGCAGCTCGACGTCACCGACGAGGAGTCCATCGCGAAGGCTGCCAGCTGGATCGACGCTGAGTATGGCGTGCTGGATGTCTTGATCAACAACGCCGGGATCGCGCGCGGTGACGGTTCCGGCAAGCCCAGCGAGACCACGCTTGCCACCCTGCGGACTGTCTATGAGACCAACGTGTTCGGCGTGGTCGCGGTGACCAACGCCATGCTGCCGCTGCTTCGCCGCGCCGAGGCTGCCAGGATCGTCAATGTCAGCAGCGAAGTCGGTTCGATCGGCTCTATGACAGACCCGGACAACCCGCTGTACCCAATGGCGTCGGTGCCATACCCGTCCTCCAAGAGCGCGCTGAACATGATCACCGCGATGTACGCCAAGGAGCTCCGGGACACGCCGATCAAGATCAACGCGGCCAACCCGGGTTACTGCGCCACGGACCTCAACGGGCGCAGCGGATTCCGCACGCCAGAGCAGGGAGCGGAGGTGAGCGTGGCGCTCGCGACGCTGCCCGAGAATGGCCCATCCGGGACACTCTGGGGCCACCTGTGGACCGCAGGCGGCGAAGGTTACGGAGTGCTGGCCTGGTAATCGCCGCCGCCGGCTCAGCCGCGGCTGCAGCTGCCAGCGCGACGGCGAGGACACTGGCGAGCCTGCGGAGCATGGCCAACCCTTCGGCTCGTGAGACGCCGCCGACCGTGCCTATGTCGGCATGCCGCCCTGATGCTACGGAATGGAGCCTGCAAACCAGCGGCATAACTGGCGCCCGGCAGCGGTTGGTCGGAGCGGGGAATGGGAATGTAAGACCGCTGTCCTGAAGGAGAGGATTGCCATGCGGGCAGTGCGGTTCGATCAATACGGCGGCGTTGAGGTGCTGCGCGTGGCTGAGGTACCCGAACCGGAAGCGGGACCGGGACAGGTACTTGTCCAAGTCAAGGCAGCGGGCATCAATCCCGGCGAGGCCAAGATCCGCGACGGCATCATGCATTCGCGTTTCCCGGCGGTGTTCCCGTCTGGCGAGGGCAGTGACTTCGCCGGCATCGTCACGCAGACAGGTCCGAGCGTCACCGGCGTCGGCGCCGGCGATGAGGTTATCGGCTTCACCAACAACAGGGCCAGCCACGCCGAGTACGTGCTCGCCGAGGCGGGCAACCTGACTCCGAAGCCGACTGCCGTCCCCTGGGAGGAAGCGGGAGCGCTGTTCGTCGTGGGTGCCACGGCCTATGCGGCAGTCCGGGCGGTCAGCCTGGCCAAAGGCGACATCGTCGTAGTCTCCAGTGCCGCCGGCGGGGTTGGCTCGATCGCGGTCCAGCTAGCGCGGCTCGCCGGCGCGACCGTCATCGGGCTGGCCAGTCAGCCGAACCACGAGTGGCTCTCGGCCCACGGCGTCACCCCGGTCAGCTATGGCGAAGGCGTCGCAGATCGCGTCCGGCAGGTGGCACCGCGGGTCGATGCTTTCATTGACACCTTCGGAGCCGACTACGTGGAGCTCGCGCTCGAGCTTGGCGTCAAGCCATCGCGGGTGGACACCATCGCGAATTTCGCCGCCGTGGACAAATATGGCGTCAAGGCTGAGGGCAGCGCTGCGGGCGCAAGCGCTGCCGTGCTGGCGGAGCTAGCGGACCGGATAGCTGCGGGCCAGCTCGAAGTGCCCATCGCGGCGACGTTCCCGCTAGCGCAGGTGCGCGAGGCTTATGAGCTCCTTGCGAGCGGCCACGTCCGGGGCAAGATCGTCCTGCTGCCATGACGGCGGTGACCCGGTCTTCGCAGGCAGCCCGCTAGCCTTCCAGCGCGCGGCGCATCGGCCGGAACTTGGTCTCGGCTTCTGCGAGCTCGGAACTGGGCTGCGAGCCGGCCACGATGCCGCAGCCGGCGAACAGCCTGGCCCGCCGCCGGTCTATCTCGCCGCAGCGAAGCGCGATGCCCCATTCGCCGTTGCCGCGAGCGTCGACCCACCCGACGGGGCCTGAATAGCGGCCGCGGTCCATCCCCTCGAGCTCTCGGATCAGCTCAAGCGCCGCCTCGGTCGGGGTGCCGCAGATCGCCGCAGTCGGGTGCAGCGACGCCGCCAGCGCGAGGGCCGACGCATCGCGCGCCAGCACGCCGGTGACCGATGTTGCCAAATGCTGATAATCGGCCATCCGCAGCAGGAACGGGCCGGCATCGACCTCGAGCTCGACGCACAGCGGATCTAGCAGCTCGCGAACCGACTCCACCGAGTAACGGTGCTCTTCGGCGTTCTTCGCGGAACCGAGCAACGCGGAGCTGAGCGCCTCATCGTCGGCCCTGCTGCCGCCGCGTCCCATCGTGCCGGCCAGCACCAGCGAGCTGATCCGCCGCCCCTCGCGCCGGATCAGCAACTCCGGCGTCGCGCCGACAAGGCCGGCGCAGGCGAAGGTGTAGCAATCGGGGGAACGGGCAGCCAGTCTGGCCAGCAGCACTCGCACGTCAATGTCGCCGGAAGCGCAGGCATGCAGGTCGCGGGCAAGGACGACCTTGCGCAGCTCGCCGGACTTGATTCGCGACACGGCTGCGGAAACCGCCTGCTCCCACTCCGGCGCGCTCAGGCTGCCGTCGCTCCAGCGCACCTCAGCTGGATTGACCGGGGGAGCGACTGCAAACTCGGGCACTGCACCGTGTGCCGCAATCGTGGTCTGCCACGAGACGCCGGACCTGCGCCCGACGACGATCGCCGGGACGATCAAGACAGAGCCCTCCGAAGCGGGGTCGAAGGTGAAGCTCCCGAACGCAACTGGGCCGGTGCCCGGAACGCCGACCTCGTCTCGGACCGTCGCTGCGTCGAACAGCTCGGCCAGCCATTTCTCTCCGGCAGCGAAGCGGTCAACGCCCGCCGGGATCGTCAGCCGGGCCGCCTCGCCCCAGCCCACCAGGCCGTCACCCTGGTGGATCCACGCCGATGCGGCGGCGCCAGGCAGCCGGGCCAGCAAGTCGCCAGGATGAACAGACCTGACGGTGCTGACCGTCAGGCCTTCTGCGACTGGCCGTACCTGGCTGTGATGCAGTGCTTCCACGGCAGTCCACTTTACGTGCGCTGCCTGGCCGACCCGACTGAGGGGACCCGGCCTAGCCGGGTGGACCGCTGCGACTGACGGGCGGATCGGTCAGATCGTGATCGCGAGCCGGTAACCAAGCCTGCCGGACACGTTGACGGCAAAGATTGCCCCACGAGAATCCGTCTCGAGCGCGAACGCATCGGACAGTAGGTAACGGCGCCACGCTGCCGATGCCGTCGCCGATCGCGATAGCTGCAATAGCGCAGCGGCGCTGGTCCCCCTGCCTGACTCCGGCCCAGCCTAGGCGGCCCTGACCAGTGCAATGCCAGCCAGCGTGGTACCGTACGGAAAACTCGATTAATTAGATTGGATTAGTAGGATGCTCTCGTCAGGAATTCAGCCGACCAGCGCCTTGGCTCGCGCTGGTCGGCGCCCGGAAGGCGACCGGATGCTGAGCGCGGGACAGCTCGGACAGCTCGTTTGTGAGACCGCCGAGGCCCAGGGCTGGCGCGCAATCGTGCGGTACGAGCACCGCCGATGGTTCCGTCGGCTGGCCCTGACAGAAAGCTACGAGATCTGGCTGCTCAGCTGGCTGCCGGGCCAGAGGACTGGCTTCCACGATCACGGCGACGCCTGCGGTGCGTTCACTGTGGCGGCAGGTGAGCTCCTCGAGACGCTGGCACTGCCCGGCAGCCGGGGCATCCGGGTACGGACAGCCGCGCAAGGATCGGTGACGCGGTTCGGCGGACAGCACCTGCACAACGTCAGCAATGCCTCATCAGTGACAGCGATCAGCGTGCATGCCTACTCGCCGCCGCTATCGGCAATGCGGCGCTACGCGATGACCGACGACGGACTGAAGCTGGTCGGGACCGAGCGAGCGGAGCAGGACTGGTGAGGCGGCCGCCCAGATCGCGTTCGGTCGACGACCTGGTGGCCGACGCCAGGGCCAGGCTGGTGAGGCTCCGCCCGGACCGGGCCGCGGAGGCAGTCAGCAGCGGCGCGATTCTCGTCGACATCAGGCCGGAGGCCCAGCGCCGCGCCGAAGGCGGCATACCCGGCGCGCTCGTCGTGGAGCGCAACGTGCTCGAATGGCGCTTCGACCCGGCTTCGGCGGCGCGGCTGCCGATTGCGAGCTATGAGCTTCAGCCCATTGTGTTCTGCTCGGAGGGCTACACCTCCAGCCTCGCCGCAGCCGCGCTGCAGGATCTCGGCCTGCTGCTCGCAACCGACCTGGCAGGCGGATTCGCTGCCTGGCGTGACGCCGGCCTGCCGGTCGCTGCGCCGCCCGCGGTTCGGGCTCAGACCCGCTAGGCCGAGGAAAACCGATTTATCGATAATTAGCTCGTCCAAGGCCGCTCCAACACCTCGCCGTGGTGCAGGATCAGCGTTACTTCCGTTCTGGTTTAGCTAGTGAGCCAAGCGAGGGTACGGTCACTCGAATATGTATTTGATCTGATCGAACATTCGTTCTATAGTGACACGCATGCGCTGGGACACATTGCGGCTCACTGAGGCCAGCGGAGACACGGCTGCTCCGGCCCTCTTCGAGCGCGCCGCGGTGACCCGCACGTTCGACACTCCGGGCTTCCGCGGCATCACATTTCACGAGGTGCACGCCAAGACCATCATCAGCAAGGTGCCCGAGGCGTCGAGAGTCCCGTTCCGCTGGACGATCAACCCGTACCGCGGATGCAGTCATGCATGCACCTACTGCGTAAGCGCCGAGACGCCGGTTCTGATGGCTGATGGGCGCACGAAGCCCATTGCGCAGGTTCGTGTCGGAGATGCGATCTATGGAACGCTCCGCCAAGGTCAGTACCGACGGTACGTGCCGACTACTGTGCTGGCGCACTGGCGGACGGTCAAACCGGCGTATCGGGTCACACTGGAGGACGGCACTAGCCTCATCGCCAGCGAAGATCACAGATTCCTTACCGGCCGCGGCTGGAAATTCGTGACCGGGACAAGAAGCGGCAAGACCCGTCGCCCGCACCTGACCAGCAATAACGAACTGCTGGGCGTCGGCGCCTTCGCGGAGTCGCCGAAAGCGTCTCCCGACTACCGGCGCGGTTACCTGTGCGGGATGATCCGCGGCGACGGCCACGTCGGCGTCTACTCAGACCGTCGCCGCAGTGGCGGAGGGGACGTCGCACACAACTTCAGGTTGGCACTCGTCGACTCGGAAGCCCTCGACCGGACGAGCACGTACCTCGCTGAGGATGGCATCGCCACCACCGAGTTCGTGTTCTCAGAGGCCACCGCAACCCGGCAGCGCATGCTCGCCATCAGGGCGTCAGGCCGCGACCGCGTCGACGCCATCCGGCAGCTCATCGCGTGGCCGACTGTACCGAACTTGGACTGGCGGAAAGGCTTCCTGGCCGGCATATTCGACGCGGAGGGCAGCTGCAGCGACGGCATCCTGCGGATCTCCAACACGGACCCGTCGATCATCGCCTGGACCCTGCCCTGCTTTGCCGCGCTGGGTTTCGATGTCGCCGTGGAGCCGATCGTCGGCGGCAATGGCCTCACGAATCTGAGGCTGCGCGGCGGGCTGAAGGAGCGGCTCAGGTTCTTCC
Source organism: uncultured Actinomycetota bacterium (assembly GCA_963787665.1). Taxonomy (GTDB): domain Bacteria; phylum Actinomycetota; class Actinomycetes; order Streptosporangiales; family Streptosporangiaceae; genus JAJYUU01. The sequence continues at coordinate 242,579 of CAWBDZ010000007.1, read as the reverse complement.
ATAGCACAGACCCAGCGATCACCCGCAAGCGCAGAATCGACGGAGTGGCGATTAAGAGCGATGCCAAGCTGAAAGTCGCGTCGGTCGAGCCACTCGGGCTCGACCTCCCGATGTATGACATCACCACCGGGACAGGCGACTTCATCGCGAACGGCGTCGTCAGCCACAACTGCTTTGCTCGCAACACGCATACCTACCTCGACATGGACGCGGGCCACGACTTCGACACCCAGATCGTGGTCAAGGTCAATGCCGTCGAGTTGCTGCGCCGCGAGCTGGCGGCGCCGCGCTGGGCGGGCGAGCACATCGCTATGGGCACCAACGTCGACTGCTACCAGCGCGCGGAAGGCCGGTACCAACTCATGCCCGGCATCATCCGAGCGCTCACCGCCGCGGCGAACCCCTTCTCGATCCTGACCAAGGGGACACTGGTGCTGCGCGATATCGACCTGCTCGCCGAGGCCGCAGAGGTGACGGATGTAGGCCTGAATGTTTCAGCGGGAATTATCGACAGAGAACTCTCGCGGCTGGTCGAGCCCGGCACGCCAGCGCCCGAGCGGCGGCTCGCCGCCTGTGCCACGCTGAACGAGCGAGGGTTGCCCTGCGGCGCGCTGATGGGGCCGGTGCTCCCGTACCTGACCGACTCGCCGGCCGACCTGGAGCGGGCAGTCCGCGATATCGCGGCAGCCGGAGCTACGCATCTCAGCCCGATCGTGCTGCACCTGCGGCCGGGCGCCCGAGAGTGGTTCCTTGGCTGGCTGCGGGACTGCTATCCGGAACTGATCCCCGCCTACGCGAAGCTGTACGGCAGCCGGGCCTACGCTCCGGCGTCCTACCAGCAGTCGATATCCGAGCGCGTGGCTGCGCTGGCAAAGAAGTACCGGGTGGGCCAGACCGGCCCGGCTGGCGCGCGACGCCTCCCGCCTCGCAGGCAGCCTCGCGGGGAGAAGAACGCGGCGGCCGACCCAGGATCAGGTTCGACTGCCAGCGGCGGCACTCAGCTGTCGCTGCTCTGACCGGCCCGCGTCTCCGCCAGGCCGGTTACGTGGCCAGCTGGCGCTGCGCTCGCCGCCAGGCCAGTCTCGTAGGGGGACGCAGCAGGCCAATCAGAGCCTGGCGGCCAGGTCTGAACTCACGACGGCACACAGCCCTGCATGTCAGCCGGGTGATTCGACCAGCGTCCGCCGGCCGCTTAGAGCATCATCTCCGCCTTCCGGGCGAAACTTGCCGCCCGCGCACCTGACATGTCTCCTTCCTCTTGCCGTGAGCAAAGGGCTAGTAAACAATCGTGGAATGGAGTCGGCTCGCAATGGCCGGCTGAGCTAGTCCTGAGCGGTCCGGGCGGAGGTGTCGCTGTGGCTCTGTCGATGGATGAGCAGCGCATCCTGGAAGAGATGGAACGGAATCTAGCCGCTGATGACCCACGGCTTGCCTCCCGACTGGGTGCATTCGGCCAGCAGGGGATGCATACTCCGTTCCTGTCCCCGCGGGCCAGGACGATCAGCGGCGTGCTCGCACTCACCCTCATCGCTGCCGTGACGCTGGTGCTCTTCGTGCTCAGCCCGTTCGCCCGGCAGAACTTCAGGCCGATAAATCACAACTCGACCACCGCGCCGGCAACGCAGACAACCAATGCGAGTGCCAAGACTTCTACCGGAAACTGACTCGCGCTCGGCCGCAGGCCTTCCGGCTCGCGCTCAGGACTCCCGCCACAGTTGGAGCAGGTATTGCTCCATGCCTTCGAGCTGCTTACGGGCCTGCTGAAACTCGTCGCTGAGCGGGTCTGCGTACTGCTGATACAGCTGGTCGTAACTCTGTAGCGCCGCCACCCGGTTCCTGGTGTAGACGCGGATGCCGTAGTCACCTACTCCGCCGCTCAAGCGCAGGCCGTGTACAGCCTGGCCGACCGAGCCCATGTCTACGCATAGCTGGCCGCGCAGGTACAGGACGCATTTGGCCTCGTCCTCGTAGCCATCGCTGAAGGGCGGCGGGGCGTCGTCCCATTCCTCGACAGTCAGCTGGACACCCAGATGCTCCTGCGCGCAGGAGACTATGAGCTGATCCCTGCCAGTACTGATAAGGGAGTCCAGCGGCGGCGCAGGCGCGCCCGGTACGTCCAGTTCTGCCGCCGGGTCATGCACACGGAACATCATCCGCTCGGGGAAAACCGGAATCTCCAGCCGAAGCACCCTGCGACTCACTGGGCCCCCCTCTGGGCGGATTGTCCGCGCTGCGGACACGTTTTGTTCAACCGGAAGCCGGCCGCAGGTCTCCTTAACCTGGAGAATCCCTGACCTACAGGATGCTCCGTGACACGACACCGTGCGTACGCAATTAGCCAGAAAGACTGGTTATGACGATGACATGCCCCTCATAGCATCCTGTTAGCGGGCTATTCTCCCGCCATGACAGACCCCGCGACAAGCCGTCCTGACATCACGCACCGGCACGTCCAGGCCGGCGCCCTGCGCATGCACATCGCGGAGGCCGGCCAGGGGCCGCTGGTCCTGCTGCTCCATGGTTTTCCGGAGAGCTGGTACTCCTGGCGTCATCAGCTCATCGCGCTGGCCCAGGCCGGGTATCACGCGGTGGCACCGGACCAACGTGGCTATGCCGAGACCGGCCCGCCAACCGGGTTCGGTGCTCCCGATGACATCAGCCAGTACTCGATCCTGCACCTCGCGGGCGACGTGGTCGCCCTGATGGACGCGCTCGGCGAGGAGCAGGCGGTGGTCGCGGGCCACGACTGGGGTGCGCCGGTCGCGTGGCACACGGCGCTCTTCCGGCCGGACCGGATCCGCGGCGTCATCGGACTCAGCGTGCCGTACCGGCCGCGGGGGAGTGCAGCACCGATCGCCACACTGCGTCAGTTGCTCGGTAACGGTTTCTACATGGTGTATTTCCAGCAGCCCGGCGTAGCCGACGCCGAGCTGAGCCGTGATCCCGCTAGCACGTTCCGGAAGGTTCTGTCGAGCCTGTCCGGCGAGGCACCCGGCATGTCGCGCATCCCTGACGGCGGCGGCTTCCTCGACGCAGCGAACGCGCCGCCGGAGCTGCCGTCCTGGCTGACAGAGCAGGACATCGAGGCTTACGTGTCGCAGTACGCGCAGTCGGGGTTCACCGGTCCGCTCAACTGGTACCGCAACATCGACCGGAACTGGGAGCTGACGAGCGCATGGCAACACGCCAAGATCAACGTGCCCGCGCTGTTCGTGGCCGGCCAGCGAGACCCGGTGATCAGTTTCATCCCGGTCGACGGCCTCGAGGAGGTCCTGCCGCGGCTGACTCGCCAGCTGCTGCTGCCCGGTTGCGGGCACTGGACGCAGCAGGAGCGCCCGGCCGAAGTGAATGCCGCCATGATCAGTTTCCTGGACGGGCTTGGCTGACGCGCTGGCCAGTTCGCTCAGCGGGCAGGCGGGGTTAGCCCGGCCCGCTCGCGCGCCTCCTGCCACAGCTGCCCGTACTGCCGTGACCCCGCGCTGCGTGGTGCGAACGCCGTGACCGGCGCCCGCTGCACCGACATCCGCTCGATGGCCGACAGCGCCGGGATGACGGTAACGGCGAAGTCCGTCCTGGACTGCGGCAGCTGCTCAGCGATTTCCAAATGCAGCCGTTTGCGCCTGTCGATCATGGAGAAGAAGGCAAGCACGGCCGGGCGGTGCCCGTTCAGCCCGCCGACGAACTCTGTCAGCTGATCGAGCGTGCGCACCGACAAGGTCGTCGGGATCAGCGGCACGAGGAGCACATCGGCAGCGCGCAGCACACTCTCCGACAGCAGCGAGATGCTCGGCGGGCAGTCCAGGAAGATGACGTCGTAATCGGACTTGAGCGGCGCCAGCAAGCGCGCCAGACGGCGCGCGGGCTGCTTGGACGAATCGAGGAGCAGGTCGAGGTTGCGGTAGGTGAAGTCAGCGGGCAGCAGGTCGAGGTTGTCATAGTCAGTGCCCTTGATGGCCGCCTCGACCGACCTGGTCCCGTGGATCAGCGCCTTTCCGCCGCCCTTAACCCGGGGCTTGATCCGGAACAGGAAACTCGCCGCACCCTGCGGGTCCAGGTCCCAGAGCAGCACCCGGTAGCCCTCGCTGGCCGCGAGGTAGCTCAGGTTGACAGCAGTCGCGGTCTTGCCCACGCCGCCCTTGATGTTGTAGGTGGCAAAAGTCCTCATGCGGCGGCAGTCCCCGCGAGGGCCGCTAGCCGCTGCCGGCTGGCGGTGCTCGCGAATGCCGCGAACCTGCCGTCAAACTCGTTCCTGGCCTTCCGCTGCCGCCGTGCGAGGCCGGCCGTGATCTCTCCCATGGCCAGCAGTGTGGCCGCTGGCGCAGACCGGTCTGCGAGCATCGCGGCCGCGAACGCGCGGATCTCCGCCAGCTGGACCTCGGCATCCTGGAACTCGCCGAGGCTGTCCTGCAGTGCCTTCAGCTCGCGCACAGCCTGCCAGCGTTCCGCCGGGTCATACAGCGACCCGAACATCTCCACCAGATAGCGCAGTTCCTTGCAGCGCTTGCGCAGGTCATGCAGGCTCTGGGGCGGCGACGACGCGGTGATCAGCCCACCCGCATCGAGCGCGTTGCGATGCGCCGCGGCAATCCGGTCGGCGGCTAGCTGAGCAACCGTCGGCCGTTTGCGAGCCTGATGTACGTCGGCTAGCTCCGCGCGCCAGTCGCCGATGAGGCGGGCGAACCGCGTCGACCGCAGCCCCCGGCGCAGCTCCGCATGAGCACCCGCGCGGGACACGGTCAGATGATCACGGAACGGGTCCAGGTCGTCCTCGGCGGCAGCGACTAGCCCGGCCGCCATCGCGGGTAGCCCAAGGAGGTACACGTCCAGATCCCTGGTTGGCGTGGTCAGGTCGCCGAGCCAGCGGAACTCCGGCTTGAACCTGCGAGCCAGCCCGCCCGGCAGCACCTGACCGCAGAGCTTGAGGGCCGACCGGCTCCAGCGCACCGCGACACGCAGGTCGTGCAGGAACTCAGTGTCGATGTCGCGAACCGTGCCGGGCACGTTCGCCTCGATGGTGTCGAGCAGCGCGGACAGGATCGAGGCCAGCGCGTCACCGGCCCGCAGTTCCGGACTGAGCACCTGCCCGGAGGCCTTGCCGGGCTGTTCGCCCAGCCGGGTGCCCGCGGCGGCCAGGACGGCGGCCAGCGCAGATGTGCTGCCGTTGGTCACGCCTGGCTGCGCGTAAAGGGCCTGCTCAAACCGGTCGGCGTGGCCCCAGTAGCCGCGCACGGGCGTGACGGTCAGCCGTGGCACAGCCGTGGCCTTAGCCGGGTAGGTGACCGCCATCGTGTCGATCGCCAGCCTGGCGATCGTCTTGGCATCGCCATTCAGCGCCCGCAGCTCGCGCACCCTGCTCGTGCCTCGTGCCACCGGTAGCAGCGCGCGCACTCCGGCGATCGGCTCGAGCCGCTCCCGGAGGGGACCGGCCGGCAGCCCGGCCAGCAGGGACGGCCAGCGGAGGGCGCCGCCGGGCAGGTGCTCGACGGCCAGCACCTCGCCGTCACGGCCGGTCAGCACGAGTTCCGCAGCACCCCGGGCGGCCGACTGCTCCAGTGTCAGGCCCGCCCGGTACAGCCGCCAGTCGAAAGTGTCGAGCCAGGTCCGGCGGCAGGTGCTCGCTGCGCCCGCACGCTCAAGCTGCAAGCCGCCGCCCGCCGCCATGCCGGCGTCCGCGGCGGCCCTGGCCAGCAGCTCATCGGCCGAGGTTCCGGCGTCACCGAGCACGAACCCGCGCGCGCCGTTACCCACCGATGTGCCCTCGTTCCACGCTGTGACAAAGAATTATCAGAATTATCAATAAATAGACATCAGGTGTTAATCCTGCATTAACTATCCTAGCATCGCCGACCTGCCTGACCAGCGGATTTGCCTGCGCCGGGTGTGAGCCGCGCGGGTCGCCATCCGCGCTTCTGCATGGCTCCCGCTATGGCCGACCAAGCGCTGCTGGGCGATGATGTCGGCAGTGATGAATGTCGGCAGTACCGCACAGCCAGATGGGACGGAAATCATGCTGCAGGTGTTCGGCTTCGACAAGATCGGCGTCGTGATGGGCGACATCTACTTCATCGACCCGGCACCGGCCAAGGGCCAGGAAGGTCCTGAGCGCGGAGTCCGGGTCGAGGTCCGGATGCTGCAGCCAGGTGAGCTGACCGGCTCGATCTACTCCGCCCGGCCGATAACTATCGGCTCCCCGGTCTGGCGGGCCGACCTGCTGGAGAGCGCAGACGGCCCGCCCGGCAGCCTGAACCGGGCCCACCATCACCCCAACATGAGCGGCTGGGAACCGGGCAAGCGAGTTTTCGAGCGGGAGCTCAACAGCGATCCCGTCGGCTGGGTGGGCGCGAAGCTGTCCGACCTGGAGGGCCTGCTTGGCCACGTCGGCGTCGAGGTAGATGCGGCGCTCGCCGCGGATGCCGAGCGGTTGCGCGCCGCGGTACCCGACGTGCAGCGCGCAGTGCACGGCATGCTGGACCAGGTGAAGGCCGGGGAGCTCGGCACGGCACCAGACGAGGCTGACCTGACAAGCGCGCGCGTCAGCTGGCTGTAGCCAGTACGCGCGACGCGCTGAGTCAGAACGGAGTCCCGGCCAGCCACCGCGTCAGCAACGCCGGGTCGCCGCACACCGTGATGTCTGCGGCTTCGGGCGCGAGCCTGCGCAGCAGCGTGAGCAGTACCTGCTCTGGCGACCCGGTCACCGTGACGTCCGCCGCCGGACCGTCAGCCCCAGTGGGCCCGGCCGTGACCACGACGCCGCCGGACCGCGTGATCAGCCACTCGCGGGACCCCGTTCCCCGCTCATTCGGCGTCGTGGCGACTACCTGCATCGATGCGCCAGCCGGCAGGGCGGTGGCGCGGGCATCCGCCCGGCCGTACCGCGGCCCGGCCATGATCGTCAGCCATTCGTCGATGGCATCGGCAGCCAGCTCAGGGTCGAATGCCACGGACCGGCCAGCTGCCAGCTCGGCGTCGGCCCGGTGCACCATTGTCTCGTGCGCCTGGCGGCGAGCCCAGAACGTCGCGGGCGCCAGGCTGCCGAAGGCCCAGACAGGGTCGGTGCCGGCCGCCCGGATGGCGTCCGCTAGCCGCGTTGCTCCAGCTAGCAGCCAGTCAGCCTGCCCGGACCGATCCCCGGGCGGTACGCCGTCCGGCGCGGCGTTCATGGAGATGGCCTGGGCTGCCCTCGTGCCGACGATCTCGCCTGCCCACCGATGCACCCGGCCGACGTGAGTGCCGAGCTGCCGCAATGTCCAGTCCGGGCAGGCGGGCACTCGGAGGCCGGGATCACTGTCACTGATGATCGCGGCCAGCTTGCCGGTGCTCGCCTCGACCTCGGTAAGCAGCCGTTCAGTGCTGAGCTGCATGCTGCCCTCCGGCGCTCGGCTGGGCACAGCTTAGCGGCGCGGCCGGGGAGCCCGGCAGGCCCGCGGGCCTGGCGGGCTTCCGAAGTGTGCGCTGCGTCGTCAGACTGGGGGCGTGCATGACTTCGACGTGCTCGTAATCGGATCAGGCCCGGGCGGCCAGAAGGCGGCGATCGCCGCTGCCAAGCTCGACCGCAGGGTGGCGATTGTCGAGCGGCCGGACATGCTAGGCGGGGTGTGCCTCAATACGGGCACGATCCCGTCCAAGACGCTGCGCGAGGCAGTGCTCTATTTGACCGGGCTTGACCAGCGGGAGATGTACGGGCAGAGCTACCGGCTCAAGGACGAGGTCACCATCGGTGACCTGACCGCCAGGACCCATCACGTCGTGAGCAGGGAAAACGACGTGGTCCGCAGCCAGCTCAGCCGCAACCGGGTTACGATCCTGACCGGTACGGCGCGCTTCACCAGCCATGACACCGTCGAGGTGGCAGACGCCAACGGGCGCAGCCGCCCGGCCAGCGCCGACCGGATCATCATCGCGACCGGTACCAAGCCGGCCCGCCCGGCCAGCGTGGCCTTCGATGACCGCACGATCATCGACTCCGACGGGATCCTGCAGCTCACCACCGTCCCGCGTTCCATGGTCGTCGCCGGGGCAGGGGTGATCGGGATCGAGTACGCGTCCATGTTCGCCGCGCTTGGCACCAAGGTGACGGTCGTGGAGCAGCGCGACCGGATGCTGGAGTTCTGCGACCTCGAGGTCGTCGAGGCGCTCAAATACCACCTGCGCGACCTGGCTGTCACGTTCCGGTTCGGCGAGACAGTGTCCGCGGTCGAGGCCCGGCCGGGCGGCGCGATCGCGGCCCTGGCCAGCGGGAAACGGATCCCGGCCGACACTGTCATGTACTCGGCTGGACGCCAGGGGATGACCGACGGCCTCAACCTGCCCGCCGCGGGCCTGTCGGCCGACGACCGCGGTCGGATCAGCGTCGACGAGGTGTACCGGACCGCGGTTCCGACGATCTACGCGGTCGGGGATGTCATCGGCTTTCCGGCCCTGGCCGCCACCTCGATGGAGCAGGGGCGCTGTGCCGCCCATCATGCCTGCGGCGAGCCCCTTGGCCAGATCAGCCAGCTGCAGCCGATCGGCATTTACAGTTTGCCGGAGATCAGCTTCATCGGTCAGACCGAGGACCAGCTCACCCGCGGCTGCGTGCCGTTCGAGGTCGGCGTCTCGCGGTACCGCGAGCTAGCCCGCGGCCAGATCATCGGGGACTCCTACGGCGTGCTGAAGCTGCTGGTGTCCCCGGTAGACCGCACCTTGCTAGGCGTGCATGTGTTCGGCACCGGGGCGACCGAGCTCGTGCACATCGGCCAGGCCGTGATGGGCTGCGGCGGAACCGTAGATTACCTCGTGGACGCCGTCTTCAACTACCCGACGCTGGCCGAGTCGTACAAGGTCGCGGCCCTGGACGCGACCAACAAGATGCGGCAGGTCGAGCGTTTCTCGGCGTGACCCGCCGGACGTGGAGAAGTTTCTGTTCGCGCGGGCGATGGGGCGCGATTCGACGGCATCCTCGGCTACCAGACCGACCTGCCAGTCACCGAGCCGGCGCGGTAACGGTTCAAATTTCTTCCGGCTTTGCGCCACGGGGTGTCCTCTCCGGGCGGGCCTGTCCGTCCTTCCCACGGGTGGCGCTTGCCACCACGCGGAGAGAAACGAGGAGACCGATGACCAGTAAGACCACCACGGCAGGGTCCGACACCGACCGGCAGGCCGTTCTCGAACCGCTCGCGGGCCTGTACAGGGCGTGGGAAGCTAACGACGCCGAAGCGTTCGTGGCCGACTACACCGACGACGCCAGCGTCATCCAGCCGGGCGTCTACAAGAAGGACCGCGAAGAGATCCGCGCCACGATGGCCGCGGGGTTCGCGGGCCCGCTCAACGGGTCGCGGGCGACCGACCACCCGGTGGACGTCCGCTTTCTTACCGACGACACGGCCATCGTGGTCAGCGAGGGCGGGATCATCTTCCCTGGGCAGGACACTGTCGCGAGCGAGCGGCTGGTGCGCGCGAGCTGGGTGCTGGTCAGGCGCGGCGACGCCTGGCGCATCGCCTCCTACCACAACAGCCCTGCCAGCTAAGGCGCCGCCTTCCGGGTACGGGGCGTTCCCTCCGGGGGAGGCGCCCCATACCCGGATCCAAACGGGTTCCAGGGCCGTAGCAGCGGTTGGCGCGGTCGTGATGGCCCAGGTAAAACGGTATGGCATGGTCCGGTAAACGGAAGGAGCCTTGACGATGGCGTTGTATGTGGCCTTGTGCTACTACGACCGGGACAAATACTGGGACACGCCGCCAGAGACGGAGTTCTCTCCCGAGTACACGGAGTTTGCCCGCCGGGCCACCGAGGCCGGGGTCATGCGCGGCGGCGAAGCTCTGCACCCTGTGACCATGTCGACCACCATCACCGTCTCGGGCGGCAAGGGCGGAGACATCCTGCTGGTCGACGGCCCTTACGCCGAGGCGAAGGAGGTCCTGGGCGGATACTTTCTGCTGGAGGCGGCCGACCTCGACGAGGCCATCGAGTGGGCGGCGCAGATCCCGACCGCCTGGCGAGGGAAGATCGAGCTTCGTCCGATAGCGCCGGTACACGCCTAGGTGCACCCTGGCATGGACGCCACCGACACTCTGGTCGACGTCCTGAAGGGCGAGGGTCCCGGGGTGCTGGCCACGCTGGCCAGGACCATCGGCGACCTGGCCGTCGCCGAGGACGCGCTCTCCGAGGCCACGATCAGCGCCCTGGATGCCTGGCCCAAAACTGGGACCCCTGACAACCCGCGGGCCTGGCTCGCAGTGGTCGCCCGGCGCAAGGCGCTTGACCTGCTGCGACGCGAGTCAGCCCGGCGTGCCAAGGAGCGCTCCGCGTTCCGTTGGGGAACCGAGACCGCACCGGACCAGATCGAGGAGGCGATCGAGGCGATGGAGCCAGAGAGCTCGCTGCGCGACGATATGCTGCGCCTGATCTTCACCTGCTGCCACCCGGCGCTCGGCCGTGAGGCTCAGGTGGCCCTCTCGCTGCGCACGCTGGCCCGGCTCGAGGTGCCGGCCATCGCCCGCGCGTTTCTGGTACCTGAGGCCACCATGGCGAAGCGCCTGGTGCGGGCCCGCTCCAAGATCGCCACGGCCCGCATCCCCTACGCGATCCCCTCCGACACGGAGCTTCCGGACCGACTGGCCGCCGTGCTGGCGGTGGTGTACCTGGTCGCCACCGAGGCTCACGCCCCGACCGGCGGGGACGCGGTGGCCCGTGTCGATCTCGAGGCCGAGGCGATCCGGCTGGCTCGCTTGCTGGCCGGCCTGATGCCCGACGAGCCCGAGGCGCTCTCCCTGCTTGCGCTGTTGCTGCTGACCTCGGCTCGCACCTCCGCCCGCACCGACGCCGACGGTAACCCGGTGACCCTGGCCGACCAGGACCGCACCCGCTGGAACCGAGCCGCGATCGCCGCGGGTTCGGCGTCGCTGTCCGAGGCGGTGGCCCGGTCCGGCGGGGTCGCCGGGCCCTATCAGATCCAGGCTCACCTCGCCGCGGCCCACTCGACCGCTCCCAGCTGGCAGGAGACGGACTGGGACCGGATCGTCGGCCTCTACGACTTGCTCGCGTCGATCACTGCCAACCCGGTAGTGGCGCTCAACCGGGCGGTCGCGATTACCGAGCGCGACGGCCCCGAAGCGGGGTTGGCTGCCCTGAAGACCATCGTCGGCCTGGAGTACTCACATCTATGGCACGCTGCCCTGGCGGACAACTTGCGCCGTCTTGGCCATACGAGCGAGGCGGCCGGCGAACTTCACACCGCGGTGACCCTGGCGCCCAGCGACGTCGAACAGCGCTTCCTGCAGGGCCGTCTGCGCACCGTGCGGTCCGAGCTCGGCTAGCCTGACCCGCCAGTACACCGACCGAGCCCGAGGACTTGAGGCCGCCATGTCTGAGAATGCAGCCAGTAATAGCGCGCCTGGCACCGGCAGCGTCACTGACGCCAAGCTGCTAGCCGTCCAGTTGTTCAACGAGACCTGGCGGCTGATAGAGCAGGAAGCGCGGACCAGGCACGACGATGACCGCATGGTCCATGCCGCACATGCCTCCCGGTATCACTGGGGCCAGGTGCCGAGCTCAACGCCCGCACACCTCGCCCGCGGGGAGTGGCAGATCTCGCGGGTCTACGCCGTGCTCGGCCGGGCTGAGCCGGCGCTGCACCATGCTCGCAGGACCCTGGATATATGCCAGGAGAACGGCATCGGGGACTGGGACATCGGCTTCGCGTACGAAGCCTTGGCCCGGGCTCACGCAGTCGCCGGGGACGCTAGCCTGACCCGCCAGTACACCGACCGAGCTTTGGCAGCTGCCGAGGCGATCGCCGACGACGAAGACCGAGACATTCTCCTCGGCGACCTCGAAACTATCCCGGGCCAGCCGCGTTATTGGTAGCGGGCCGCATTGCCGCGAACCCATAACCAGGGTGACCTTCCGCTTTGGCCAGCCGCCCGCACAGGTCAGCCGCAGCCGCACGCACCACCGCAGCACCCGCCGCCTCCGCCGCCTGCCCGCGGCGCCGCCTGGCCCGCCCGCCCGCCCACAGCTACGGTCGACAACAGCTTGACGGTGTCGTCGTGTCCTTGCGGGCACGACGCAGGCGCTGAGGATTCGCTCATCGGACGCGTCTGCTCGAAGGTGTCTCCGCAGGCGCGGCAGCGGTACTCATATCGGGGCACGCCTTGAGTGTACTGCTGGCTCGCGTCCTAGCCGGTTCAGTCGGCAACAGGCAGGCTGGCCCCGGACGGCTTCGGCCCGGCCGCCACCGCTGCCGTCGCGGACTGGCTGTCGCTGCCGGGCTCGGCGTAATAGAACTGCTTGCCCCGCAGCAGCGAGATCAGCGCCCCGAGCACCGACATTGCGATGGCAGCGCTGAACACGATCACCAGGCCGTGGTGGAAAGGACCAGAGATCAGGTGCGGGAAGAAGCTGTGGCCGGTCAGCGTGGCGACGTTGTGCGCGGGCAGCTTCGTCAGCAGCCCAGTTGGGGCCAGCATGCCCCGTACCGGGTTGTAACCCAGCAGCGCCGAAAACAGCGTGCTCACTGGCGGCAGATGCGCGACGTGCGCTGCTGCCGCGGCCGGAACGCCTTGTGCCCGCAGGCCACTGCTCAGCGTCCGGGGGAGCGTGCTGGCAAGTCCGGCGATCATCAGGGAGAAAAAGAAGCCGATCGACAGTGACATGCCCGAGTTCATGAAGACCGAGCGCATGCCCGATGCCGCGCCCCGGTACCTGGCCGGCACGCTGCTCATGATCGACGACGTATTCGGCGACGCGAACAGGCCCGAACCGATCCCGTTGCAGAAGATGATCAGCGCGAAGATCCAGTACGGGAAGTCGATCGGAAGCAGCATCAGCCCGGTGAATCCGCACGCCGCCACCAGGAGCCCGGCGGTCGCGAACGGACGTGAGCCGTACCGGTCGGACAGGTAGCCCGATACTGGCCCGGCGATCAGGAATCCGGCCGTCAGCGGGAGCATGTAAATGCCAGCCCACAACGGGGTGACGGTGTAGTCGTAGCCATGCAGCGGCAGCCAGATCCCGGCCAGCCAGATGACCAGCATGAACTGCAGGCCGCCGCGGGCCATCGAACTCATCAGGCTGGCCGCGTTACCCGCCGCGAAAGCCCTGATCTTGAACAGGCTCATGCGGAACATCGGCTCGGCGATCTTGGTCTCCACGATGCCGAATACGACGAGCAGCAGCACGCCGCCCAGCAGGCCACCGACTACCATCGGATTGGTCCACCCGGTGGAGTGCCCGCCGTAGGGCTGGATCCCGTAGGTGATCGCCGCGAGCAGGCCGCCTGCACCTAGGGCGAACAGGACGTTGCCCACCCAGTCGATCTTGGCCTTGTTGGTGGTCGAGATCTCACGCAGGCTGCGGTAGGCCCAGACGGTGCCCCACACGCCGATCGGCACGTTGACCCAGAACACCGCGCGCCAGTCCCAGGCGGCCAGCAGGCCACCCAGCAACAGCCCGACGAACTGGCCAGAGATCCCGGCGATCTGGTTGATGCCGAGCGCCATGCCGCGCTGGTTGGCGGGGAACGCGTCAGTGAGGATGGCCGCCGAGTTCGCCATCAGCATGGCTCCGCCGAAAGCCTGCACCACTCGCCACAGGATCAGCCAGAGCGCGCCGTGATCGCCGGTCAGCGGGTCAAACGACAGCGCGATCGAGGCGAGAGTGAAGACGACGAAGCCGAGGTTGTAGATCTTGACCCGGCCGAACATGTCGCCGAGCCTGCCCAGGGTGACCACGAGGACCGCCTGCACCAGCAGGTAACCCATGATCATCCACAGCACGTAGGTGATGTTGCCGGGCGCCAGCGGGCTCAGGTGAATGCCGCGGAAGATGGCCGGCATCGCGATGATGACGATCGAGCCGTCGATCGTCGCCATCGTCATGCTCAGGGTGGTGTTCGACAGCGCGATCCACTTGTACCGGTCAGATCGCTGCCCCGACGCTTGCAGTTGCTCTGGCTGCCGCCTTGAGATCACGCCCACTGAACCGAGCCTACCTCCGAAAGGTTGCTTGTTAGCAACTACCTACCTGAGCCAAGCCCGGGCGGCAAGCACCGGCGAAACGCTGCGGAATGCGCCAAGCACGGCACTCTTGCTGGCACGATTACTCAGCAGATTCCGCGAGTCGCAGAGCGCAGTCGGCCGCAATCTGCAACCATCACCATGCGTCCCGAGTCTTCAGTTCCGTGCCCATACAGCGAGAGCCGCTTCAGCCAGAATGGACACCGCACGTGCACCAAAGCCTCCACGCATCAGATACGCGACGGGGCGCCCGCGCGCCTCGTCATGACCAGCGGCCCCGGCTATTGACGTGGAGCGTTGCCGGGATTCTGGTGATCGCGGCCACCGGTACAGCCGTAGCGTTGCTTGGCTCTGTCACCGCCACTCCGCAAGCTCACGCCAGCCTCCAGTTCCGCGTCCACCAGCCGCCAGCCAGGACGACGGTGCTGTCCGGCTCACCCGAAGACATCGCGGCACGCACAACAGGCCTGCTTTTCGCCGCCGCGCCCGCTGCCGTCGTCGCAAACGGCACCAAGCCAGCTCAGGTGGCAGCGGCCGCCGCCATCGCCGTGCGCGCGCATGCGCCGCTGCTGCTGACCTCAGGCCAGCCCGGCCGGGCGGCTAATGGCCTGCTGCGCGCGGAGATCAGGGCCCTCAATCCTGGCGCGGTACTGGCGGTCGGCATCCCGGCCCGGCAGCTGTCGGCGCTGCTGCCGCATGTCCACGTGGTGGCCAGGGCGTCGAGCCTGCCGAGGACGAGCCCGCCGGCGCACCTGACGCATCTCGTGCTGCTATTGCACCAGGGCCGTTCAGCGGCACGACGGACGGCGGCACGACAGTCCGCGGCGCAACTATCCGCGGCGGCGCAGGCCGTGCGCGCCACGGCTACCGTGGCCGGCGCCCACGTCATCCTGGTCCGCGGTTACGATCCGCAGACCGACCCGGCCGCCATCAGGGCGCTGGCCGCGGCCAAGCCGCGACGGGTGCTGGCGCTGGGAACCGGATTCGGATCCGATGCGCTGCTGTCCTACCGGGTCGCGGTGGCCGAGACGGGCAAGCAGCTGCCGGGCGGTGGCCAGGTGCTCTTCCCCATGCGCAAGATCGTCGCCCTCTACGGCAACCCGACAACCCCGGCGTTGGGCGCACTCGGCCAGCAAGGCCTGACGGCCAGCATCGCCCGGGCCAAGACAGTGGCCGCGCAGTACGACAAGCTGACCAAAGTTAAGGTGATTCCGGCCTTCGAGATCATTGCCACCGTCGCGCAGGGATCACCCGGGCCGACCGGCAGCTATTCCTACGAGTCGTCGGTTTCCTCGCTGCGCCCGTGGGTTAATGCAGCGACGAAAGCAGGCATGTACGTCATCCTTGACCTCCAGCCAGGGCGGGACAACCTGCTCACCCAGGCCCGGCGCTACCGGTCGCTGCTGCTCAGACCGAACGTCGGCCTGGCCCTTGATCCGGAATGGAAGCTCCAACCCGGCCAGCGGCCATTGCGGCAGATCGGCAGCGTCAGCATCACGGAGATTAACAGCGTGGTCAACTGGCTAGCTCGGCTGACCGCGCGCCACCACCTGCCGCAGAAGCTGCTGGAGCTGCACCAGTTCCGGCTGTCGATGATCGAGGGCGAGGCGCGGCTGAACACCCGGCACAACGACCTGGCCATCGTCATCAACATGGACGGCCAGGGTGCGCCGTCGACTAAGCAGCAGACCTGGGGAGCCATCATCGGCGCGGCACCGCGCGGAGTTCATTTCGGCTGGAAGGACTTCTACCGCAAGGACAAGCCGATGCTCGGCCCGGCGGCGACTATCGATCACACCCCGATCCCGGTCCTGATCTCCTACCAGTGACCGATCACCGCAGCGACCCGGCCTTCGGCTCCCACTGCCTGCTCATGTTGCGCAACTCACATTATCGGCGGCTCGCGAGCGTCGAGAGCGGCACGGCGTTGTAAAGCAAGGATTGACACGCGTTCTGGCGTCAGACACGATGGACCTCCGTGGAACCAAGCAGCGGCAGCCTTGCCGCGCTGGCAGCAGAACTGGAAGGCATGGCACGGGCGCTGGCGGACGCCAGTGAGTCCGATGCCAGCCAGCAGGAACGAGTTGCCAGCCCAGCTGGTGCCGGGGAGAGCTCTGCGGGCGCGAGCTCATCCGGTCCGGCCGGCCTGGATGCCGTCCGGGTGGCGAGCAAGATGGCCGCTACCGCCGCGACCGCGCTGCGGCTCAGTGTGGAGCGCGCCAGGGAGGCGGGCCGCACCTGGCAGGAGCTTGGCGATCTGCTCGGCGTTTCCAGGCAAGCGGCATTCCAGCGATTCGGCCACCCGGTCGATCCGAGAACGGGACAGCCCATGAGCAACGCGATGATGCCTGGTGCGGCCGAGAAGGCCACCGAGCTCATGATCAACTGGATCGAGGAGCGCTACGACGACGTGCTGTCCGAGCTCAACGAGCTGACGCTCCAGAAACTGGGCGAACTAGGCGGCCTGCCGGCTGCGTGGGCGATGGTGGTGGGTACCGTCGGTGCGTACGAGGGCATGGGCGAGGCCGTAGCCCGCCAGACCGGGGATCTCACCATCGTGGATATTCCGATGACGTTCGAAGCTGGCGAGATGAAAGGCCGGGTCGTCTACGACAAGCAATCGAAGGTCGCCGGGCTCTTCGTGCTGCCGCAAGGCAGCCTGTAAGTCAACGGCCACTGGAGGCGCTCGGCTAAGCGCCCCGCAGTTCCGGCGTGATGTCGGCCACAGTGGCGCAGTCATCAGCGAAAGTGATCAGTGCATCGACTCGCTCGCCGGCCAGCACGAGCGGCAGCCAGTACTTGGCGTCATCCCACATCAGGCCGAGCGGGATCTCGTGCTCGCCGAACCAGCGAGGCGCGACCTCATCGGACTCCGCAGCCTCGCCCTGATAGACCGAGGTGACGAAGACATCGGCGGTCTGATCCCAGGACGGCCGGACCGGAAACCTGAATTCGATGCTGGCCATATGCTGCAAGGAGTCGGCCGGAACCAGCAGGCCCGACTCCTCGCGCACCTCGCGGACGGCGGCCGCCTCGGGCTTCTCGCCTTCCTCGATGTGGCCGCCGAGCCCTACCCACTTGCCCGCGCCGAATCCGGACTTCTTCAGGCCGAGCAGCACCTCAGGGCCACTAGTTGTGTGCCGCCTTAGCAGGCACAGGCAGGTCCGCGTAATCACCGGCTCAGCCTAGCCGCCGACGTGCGGCATCGGTTCATCCCGCGCCGCGCGCCGGGATTCCCAGTCATGCCGCGCCTCGTGCCGTCGCGATCAGCCGGTCGAGCACTGCACCATCACTGACGCGCAGGGCGTCATGCTCATACTCGCTGGTCACCCAGGGCCGCAAGCCGCGGATGGCGTCGGCGGTCTGCAAGGACAGCTCGCGCGGCACATACATGTCGTGGAAGTAGACGGCGGCAGCGACGGGTACCTCATTGCCAGCCAGGCGCTCGGCGTCATAGAGCGCGGGCCAGCCGTCACGCTCGGCGAGCAGGCCGGCCGCCGCTGCCAGCGGCCGCAGCACCGGGTCCTGCTCGAACGCCCACGGGTAGATCATCTCCCCGGTGAATAGCAGCGGCGCGTCACCGTCGAGGGCGGCAGCAGCCGAGAACTCGTCAAATTCGGCCATGACCCGCTGCGCCGCCCACCGGGTCGCCGCGCCCTGGGCGTAGCACAGCTCGTGCACGACGGCGTACAGCGGTCCGGAGGCGAACGACAGCTCCGCTTCGGCCCGGTACAGGAAGTCGTCGTTGAGGTCAGCGCCGGCGAACGGGTCTTCCAGCAGGTAATGCAGCGTGTGACTGCCGGTGCTTGAGCCGAGTATGTGGCCCAGCGACTGGAAGCGCTCAACTGTCAGCGCGCCGCCGCTAGGCAGTACGGCCGGGGCGTCAGCCAACGCCCTGGCGACCCGTTTCGCTCGCGCCACGTCCATCGGGTAACGCTCATAGTGGGCCCGGTTCTTGGCAGCCACCTCCCGATAAGTGAGCCGGTACACCTCATCGGCCGTGGCAGTGAGGCCCGGCAAGCCACCGGTGATGAACGCCTCGCTCAGCCCGTCCGGCGCCTTGGACAGGTAGGTCACCGTGCAGAACCCGCCGAAGCTCTGCCCGAGCACTGCCCATGGCGCACCGCCTGTGACCTGCGGCCGGATCAGCTCTGCGTCGGCGACGATTGAGTCGGCGCGGAAATGGGCCAGATAGTCGGCCTGCACCTTGGCGTCACCAAGGCGTGCGAGGGTCTGCCGGTTCGCGGGCGTCGAGAGCGCCGTGCCGCGCTGGTCTAGCAGCAGCACGCGGTAATCCCGCAGTGCGCGGTCCAGCCAGTTCTCCCGGCCAATCGGCCGGGGCGAACCAAAGCCCGGGCCGCCTTGCAGGTACACGAGCCACGGCAGATCCGCTGACTTGGCGTCCGCGGCGACAACTTCGCGGGCAAACACTTCAATCTGCTCGCCGGCCGGCTGGGAGTGATCAAGCGGAACCGAGAAGGTGCGATCGGTCAGCGCTGTCCCCGGCTGCCGGAATGAGGTCATGATCAGCACAGTAGTAGACCGCTATCACTAGGATTTCGCGCAGGCGCGCATCAGCGCCGCCGACGCAGGCTGCGTCGCAACGAGCGGGGTCGCATGCCAGGACTGGCTGGATGATAGGGGCGCCGGGCGAGTACGAGCCGCCGCGCGGCCCAGCTGCCGTCATGTTCGCGGCCGACCAGGCATCGCGTGGCCTCGGCATGGAGCTGCTGCACGTCGGGCACGGCACGGCCGTCGTCCAGATGCGCGTCGCCCTGCAGATGCTCAATGGCCACTCGATCTGCCACGGCGGGTTCGTGTTCATGCTCGCCGACACCGCATTCGCCTGCGCCTGCAACAGCGATGGCCCGGTCACCGTCGCGGCCGACGCCGACATCAGCTTCATCACTGCGGTGCGCGAGGGCGATGTCCTGGTCGCGACCGCCACCGAGCGCACGCGCTACGGCCGCAGCGGAATCTACGATGTCACGGTTCGCCGCGGCGACGAGGTCGTGGCCGAGTTCCGCGGGCGCAGCCGCACGATCGGCTAGTCATGCGCGTCGCGGTCTTCCTGGGCAGCTCGACTGGCCGCCGGCCCGAGTATGTAGCGGCTACGGCCGAGTTCGGGCGATCCCTGGCCGAAGCGGGAGTCGGCATCGTCTACGGCGGCGCCAGCGTCGGCCTGATGGGCGTGCTCGCCGATGCCGCGCTCGAGGCCGCCGGTGAGGTCATCGGCGTCATTCCCAGCGGACTGTTTGCGGCTGAAGTTGCCCACCAGCGGCTTTCCCGGCTTGAGGTCGTCGGCTCGATGCACGAGCGTAAGGCCCGAATGGCCGAGCTCGCCGACGGATTCGTCGCGCTGCCCGGCGGGCTCGGCACGCTTGATGAGCTCTTCGAGATCTGGACCTGGCATCAGCTCGGGCTGCATGCCAAGCCGATTGCCCTGCTGGACGTGGGCGGCTTCTGGGACGGCCTTACTGGCGTGGTCGACGCGCTCGCCAGTGATGGCCTCGTCCCGGCGGAGAGCAGTCGTTACCTTGTCCGCGTCGGTAATGCCGAGGAGCTACTGCGCTTGCTGCCAGCCGGCTAGCAGGCAGGGTAGGGGTCGCCGGTTGTGGTGTAGGTGCGGCCGCTGGGCAGCCGCCAGGTCATGAGTCCGGGCTGATCTTGGTTCAGCCGCCAGCGGGGGGCTTGCTTGGCCTGGTGATGTCGTCTGCATAGGGGCGCGACATGGCACACGCTTGTTGCTGTCGGTGCGGGGAGATGCGTACGCTGCGGTCAGGCCTCTGACGGGAGTACTCGATGAGCGATGTCGGGGGATTCGACTACGATTCGCTGACTGGTCCCGCGGGACCAGCAGTGAGACGCCGAGGCAGGCGACGGTGGAGTGTACTTGCCGCTCTCCTGCTGGCGGTGTCAGCGGTAGGTGTGCTGCTCGCCTTCTGGGCCGTGAGTTTCCAGGCGCTCGGCTTTGGTGGCACGGGATTTGGCAACGAATACTATCCGGGGCTGCCTACTGGCGTCGGCATCCGCGACGTCAACACGTTCGGGGGCGTGCGCGAGGACATTTACATTCCGCCCCAGCGGGGCACGTTCTCGCTCTTCGTGGACCTGACTAACAATGGCAGTCGCGCAGTGACCATCGAGTCTGTAACGCTTCCACGGGATAACGGGAGATTCGAGCCGCTGACCCCGGCCGGGCCGGTCATCTACTCAGCCGAATATCCGGGCTCGCTGGTCGGCTGGAAGACGGCCGTCTTGAGCGACGTGACCCTGGCTCCCGGCCGCGACGCCTACATCGGAATCCCCGTGCGGACCTGGCCGTGCGCGATCGAGCACAGCTGGATAACGGTGCCCTCGTTCTACGTGACCTACAAATATCTCGTATTCACTCATACGGTCGCGATCGCGTGGGGGATGAAGAACGACGAGCTCATCATGCAAGGGCTCGGGGGTAGGCCGGGGCAACCAGGCATTTCTTGCGTGCCTGAGCGTTCCTAATCGAGCCCAGCAGTCTGGCGGCACGCAGTGCTGAGGCTGAGCCTGCGTCTAGCTTGATCGACCGCGACCCCGATGTGCCTACACGTACCAGCGCGGGGAGCTGTCAGCGTGCGGCTTAGCGATCGCAGATGCGTTGTTATGTGAAACATGATGGAGCATGTCGGCACCGTCAGGATGGACGCTTTTCTAGCCAGAACAGCGACCGGTCTGTATAGTGGCCTGCATGGAGACTATACCGATCACCGAGGCGAAGGCGCGGATCGCGGAACTGGCCGACCGGGTGGCCCGCGAGCACGATCACTTCACTATCACACGCAACGGGCGCGCCGACGTCATGCTGATCTCCGTGGCGGAGTACGAGTCGATGCAGGAGACGCTGGACATCCTCAGCGATGAGGATACCCTGGCGGACCTTCGTCAGTCTCGCGAGGATTTCGCCGCCGGCGACACTTTCAGTGCTGAGCAGGTCCGCGCCGAGCTTGAACAGCGACGGCATCTGGGCTCGCATTGAGCGGTGACCCGGCGGAAAGCCGACCGTACTCGGTAAGCCTGTCACGCCAGGCTCGCCGCAACATCCACGAGAGCTTGCCCCTTGAGGTGGCCGCCGCCGCTATGGAGACGATCGAGGGATCGATTGCCGTCAGCCCTTACCGCGCAGGCAAGCCGCTCGACGAGCCGTTCGACGGCTACTACTCAGCCCGTCGCGGCACGTACCGGATCGTCTACCGGATCGACGAGGCCAAGCACCAGGTTCAGGTGCACTCCATCCGCCACCGGCGCGACGCCTACCGAGGCTGAAGCACCCGGCTCACAGGAGGCCGGGCGGACGGCGATTTCGCGGGGTGTGAAGTTATGGCACTCTCGATCGCGCGAGGTTGCATTCGCAGGTGATGCCGCCCTGATCGTAGGGGGTGGTGTGGTCGGTGTCGCAGCGGGCCGCGGCGCGGCGGCAGCCCGGGAAACAGCAGGTGCGCTGCCGGACCCGGATCAGGTGGACCAGGCTCGGCGGCGGAACGTACCGCGGTGATTGCCGGGCGTGGCCGCACCGGCCGGTTTCCAGGGTGGCGGCCTTGCCGGCCAGCCCCGCGGCCCACCTGATCAGGCCGGTCAGGGTCAGGCACCAGCGGGCCCAGGGTCCCATCATCGCGGCCAGTTCCCGGCAGGTCGCGGCATGGTGAGGTGAACGGTCCCGGTCAGCCGCGGCCAGTCCGCACCCGCGCCGCCTGCCAGGCCACCCGGCGCCGCGCTGCCCGAGGCGGTGCTGCGCGAGGTTGCGCTGTCTGACTCCAAGCCTCCTGTGGCTTCAGAGCCTCCATCAACCTCGGTGCGGTTCAGCACCAGCCTGTCCAGCGCCCCGCCGGCCGCGAACCCCACCCCCGCCGGCCCGCCGTCATCATGATGCAAGAACCCCGCCGGGATCGACTCACCCGCCCCGGTCCACGGACCCGCCTCATACGCCGCCCGCACATCAGCAGGCAGCGACGCCAGCCACGACGCATGCTCGGCATCCCCGTCAAATCCGCATCCGCCGGATCCAGATCGTCATAGCCGTCGTCAGCCCACCACTCCCAGCCCTCGCCAATGCCTGGGTCGTCAGCGCTCTGGTGAGAATCGGCGGCAGGAGGCGGCACGCGCTCGATTGTCCTTTGCCGCGAGTCGCTCATGTATACGATCACCGCCTGCCATAATTCGCCGTACTCGATTATGATAGCGAATGGCGCCGACAATTCCGCGCTACCCGAACAGCGTGATCAATTAGCTCGGCTAGTGATTGTTACCAGGGCTTCTCCCAGACCGACACGTGGCTGGAGCTTTCGCTTGTGAATGGCTGCCGGTGCCAGTCGCTCCATCGTTCCCGCAGTCGCAGGCCGGCGATCCTGGCCATCAGGTCGAGTTCAGCCGGCCATACGTACCGGAACGGGACCGACATCGTCTCGAGCTTGCCGTCGCGAACCGAGTAGTGGTGCGAGACCATCCGCTGGGTAACGACGTCATACTCGTCGAATCCCAGCCGAGTTGGCGTCACCGTGAACGGCCGTACCGTTTCTCCCGGCGGCAGGCGCTGCAGGTCGGGAACCATCGTCTCGATGACAAAACAGCCGCCGGGTTCGAGGTGCGCCGCAGCATTGCGGAAGCAATTCACCTGCCCGTCCTGGGTGGTCAGGTTCATGATCGTATTGAAGACCAGGTAGGCCAGCCGGAACGTGCCATCGACCCGGACAGTGGCGAAATCTCCGATGGTCAGGCCGATGGCCGCGGCGCCAGGCTTCGCTTGCAGCCGCTCGACCATCGCGGCGGACAGGTCGATCCCGTGGACGCGGACGCCGCGCTGGCTCAGCGGCAGGGCTATCCGGCCGGTGCCGACGCCTAGCTCTAGGGCCGCACCCTCGCCGGCGAGTTCGGCGAGGAAGTCCACGGCCGGATTCACCGACTCGGCCGCGAACATGCCGGTGCTGTCCTCGTCGTAACGCGCGGCGACCGGTTCATCGAAATAGTTCTTCTGCACTCGCATACTGTGCCAGCACTCGGCGAGGCCGGGCCACTTGGTTACCGTCGGCCGCCGGGCCGGGCCCCTTGACCTTCTGACCCGGAATGCGCAACATTCGGTCTAAGGAGGGCTGCATGACCGTGGTCGAGATCGAGTCCCTGCGCCGCAAGTACGCCGAAGAGCGCGCCAAGCGGCTGCGACCGGACGGGAACGATCAGTATCTGCAGCTCGGCGGCCGGTTCAATGAGCTACTCGACGACCCTTATACCGAACGCGTTGAGCGCGAGCCGAAGCGTGATCACGTAACGATGGCTTTCATCGGCGGCGGCTTTGCCGGTCTGGTGACGGGCGCCCGGCTCAAGGAGGCCGGGATCCAGGACGTGCGCATCGTCGAGAAGGGCGGCGACTTCGGCGGGACCTGGTATTGGAACCGGTACCCGGGCGCGCAGTGCGACACCACCTCGATGATCTACATGCCGCTGCTCGAAGAGACCGGGCACATGCCGACGGAACGGTACGTCCACGCGCCCGAGATCCTCGAGCACTGCCAGCGCATTGCCAAGCAGTTCGGACTGTTTGAAAACGCTCTGTTCCACACCCGGGTCACCGACCTGGAGTGGGACGAATCCCGCGGCTGGTGGATCGTGCGCACCGACCGTGGAGACGAGTTCACGGCCCAGTTCGTCGGGTGGGGCACCGGCCCGCTACACGTACCGAAGCTGCCCGGCATCCCGGGCATCGAGAGTTTTGCGGGCCACACCTTCCACACCAGCCGCTGGGACTACGCCTACACCGGCGGGGACCCTGCCGGGGCACCCATGGACCAGCTGGCCGACAAGCGGGTTGCCATCATCGGTACCGGCGCGACATCCGTCCAGTGCGTGCCGCATCTGGCGGCCGCGTGCCGCGAACTGTTCGTCTTCCAGCGCACCCCGTCGTCTGTCGACGTGCGCGACAACCAGCCGATCGACCCGCAGTGGTTCGCCGACATGGCCACTCCCGGCTGGCAGCAGCGCTGGCTGGAGAACTTCGTCGCGAACATGACCCCTGGTGAGTGGCCAGCCGAGGACCTGGTCAGCGACGGATGGACGGACCTGTCCAAGCGGATGCGCGGCCGGATCCAGGAGCTGAAGGAAGGCACGGCTACCGCCCTGCAGATCATGACCGAAGTGGAGACTGCCGATTTCGAGAAGATGTCCGAGATTCGCGGCCGGGTGGACACGATCGTCGGCGATCGGGCCACCGCCGAGCGGCTGAAGGCGTGGTACCGACAACTGTGCAAGCGTCCCTGCTTCCACGACCAGTACCTGGATGCCTACAACCTGCCCACCGTTCATCTCGTCGATACCGACGGCAGGGGAGTCGAGCGGATCACTCCGACCGGGGTCGTGGTGGCCGGCGCTGAGTACCCGGTCGACTGCATCATCTACGCGTCCGGATTCGAGGTCGGCACCGCGCCCACCCGGCGGACGGGATTCGACGTGACGGGACGGAACGGGCTCCGGCTATCGGAGTTCTGGGCCGACGGGATGCGCTCTATGCACGGGATCCACATGCATGGCTTCCCGAACGCGTTCATGGTTCAGCTCTCCCAGGGAGCTAACTTCGTCGCGAACGTGCCGCACAACCTGGCCGACTCCGCCAAGACCGTGGCGGCGGTGCTGGCTCATGCGGTCAGTGGCGGCTTCGATGAGGTCGAGGTCACCAAGGAGGCTCAGGACGCCTGGATGGAGCTGATGGTGCCCAACCCAGTCATGCGCTCATTCCTGGCCCGCTGCACGCCGGGTTACTACAACAACGAGGGCGGAGAACTCAGCGCCCATTCCCTGTTCGGCGGCTACGTGCACGGCGCCGCCGCCTACTTCCGCTACATCGAGCAATGGCGGCAGGCAGGAGATTTCGCCGGCCTGCGGTTCGGCAAACGCCTGGCCACCCAGCGCTGAGCGCCGGGATTCTGCCGGATAGGCGGAGTAGCGGCGGCGTTCGGTTAGCCTAGGACGCCCCGTTCCCGCCCTGAATGTCGATGGGGACGGCAACCTTTTGCGAGGTCCAGCGGGTCTACCGGGCGTTGGGTTCATCATCGTGGGGCGCCAGGCAGGAGTCGCCGTGTTCGAGGAGTTCGTCGCCGGGCGCGGCCAGGCCCTGCAGCGATTCGGTTATGTGCTGACGGGCGACTGGGCGCTTGCCGAGGACCTGCTGCAGACCGCCCTGGCCAGGGCGTATCCGCGCTGGTCGCGGATCCGGCGAGACGATCCGGAAGCTTACGTCCGGAAGATCATGGTGAACACCTGGTCGTCCTGGTGGCGGCGGCGCTGGCGCGGCGAGGTCCCATCTGGCCAGCTCCCCGACTCCGCCGGCCCGGACAGCTACGCCAGCGTCGACAGCAGGCAGGCGCTGCGGGCCGCGTTGGCCAAACTCCCGCCGCGACAGCGCGCCGTCGTGGTGCTCCGTTACCACCAGGATCTATCCGAAGCGCAGGTTGCGGAACTGCTCGGCGTCACCGTCGGGACGGTGAAGAGCCAGGCCGCCAAGGCCTTGGCCGCATTGCGTGAGCAAGCGCCGCTCGGCCCGTACCGAGAGCAGCCCACGACCAACGACAGTATGGCCGCCGCGGGAGGCGAGTGACATGACCCCCATAACCGATGAGCAGGTGATGCGAAGGGCGCTCGCCGACCTCACCAGCGACCAGCCGCCAGTGCCGCCAGGCCGGTTCCAGGCAGTGCGGCGGCGCGCGATCCGCTACCGCAAGCGGCAGCTAGCCGGTGCCGCGGCGTCGGCGCTAGCCGTGGTCGCCATTGGGATCGGCGCGGGACGGCTGCCCGGGTTCGTGCAGCAGCCGACCGCCCGCCACGTGCCAGGCTGGGCGCTGGCGTGGCCCGATTACCGGAACGGCAGCGTTCCGCAATCAGTGCTGGACAATGCGGTGCTGGCGTGGGGTGATCCAGCGAAAACCGTGCTGGGCTCGACTGCCCCGTCCTCGCCACGGGATATCGCGCGTCTCCTGGCGTCCTACCATGTGACGTGGTACGTGGGGCAGACTGTCGCGCACGGCAAGGACGTCGCGGTCATTTTCGAGGCCAGCAGCCCGGACACCGGCCGCCAGCTTGTCGTCGGCGTGGCGCGCGCATCCGAGGTCATGAGCCGCCAGCCCGCCTGGAAGGGGGACGCAAGCCCGTGGGCGCTGACCGCCACGGCCGCGCCGGCCAGGCCGAAAGCTTTCGGGCCCGACATCTCCGAGTACCTTCCGGAGCTGTCTGCCTCGGGGAAACGTATTGACAACTGGATCGTCGTGCTGACAGCTCCGGACACCAGACTGCGGAGCTGGTCGGCCGCGATACCCGGCCGCGGATATGGCGGGGGAGTGGTCCACCCAGCCGGGGTGTATGTGGCGAACGTCGGCCAGGTCACGAGTGACGTGATCTTGACCTTCGCCAGCCACGGGAGGACGCACATTCCGGTGGGTATTGCTGGTCATGCGCCTGAGGTACCGGCACTCGCTCCGCCGCCAGCCCTGACGCACCCGGCGTCGTTTCATCCGGTCTTCAGCCAGCCCGGCCAGGGCAACCAGACTGACGATATTGGCGGCGAGACGGCGTCCGCCGGACCTTATGCGGTCTTGGGCCGCTGCTACAACGCGCCTCCCATAGTCTTCAACGGGTTGCCAACCGGTGCCAGCGGGCACGGCCCGCTAGAGATAACGATCAACGGGCACAGCATCGGGACCATCGCCTGCGACGGCCAGCAGCACGACCTGACCGTTCCGCGTTCGCTGGTGCCGCGGCATCGGATGTTCTTCGGCAAGCGCAGCAGCGCCATGACGTCGTGGCAGATCGCGTTCGGCCGGACGCGCTGACAGCCGAACCGGAGAATCCGGCGGCGTCAGTACGGGGCTGACAGCGTGTAGGTGCCCGGGCGGCGAGCGGTCAGGCTGGTCCACGGACCATGCTGAGCCACTGTCGCACCGGGCGCCTGCAGCAAGGGTGACCAGTGCACCCGGACAATGGTGATGCCGGCCCGGTCCATGCGCAGCGTGATCTGCGCCGGCGTAGTGCGGGTGACGGTAGCCGGGGGACTGGCTAGCGGAATGGCGCCCGCCACCCGGTACAGCTGCCAGTACGCGTTGTGCCAGACAGGCACGAGCCACGGCTGGCCCGCTCGCACGATATCGGCCTCGGCGACTGCGGCGAAGTCTGGTGTGCCGGCCGAGATCGCAACGTAACGCACAGCGTTGTACCGGAGCCAGCGGTAGTACGCCGACGGCGTCAGGGTCCCGGAGTAAAACAGCGGATTGCGCACCACGTCCAGCTGCCGCTCCCAGCCCCGCGCCAGCGGCACAGCGGACGCCAGATCCAGCGACTCCCAGTGCCCGTATTGCGGCACCGCCTCGACGCGGGCGGTATCGGCGTCCAGTTTCACCAGCTCGCGAACAAGCGCCGCGGTCTGCGGCGCATACGGTGCCGCGTTGCCCTGGCTGAGATCCGCGGCCGGCTGTGCAACCTGCCAGACGGCCGCGGCTACCAGAGCGGCTCCGAGGAGCCAGCGGGGCCGGTCACGGCCCAGGCCGACCAGCAACGGTCCGGCCAGCAGTTCGCCAAGTCGCCCGATATTGGAGCCGATCATGCCGGGGTAGCGCCAGGTCACGAGGATCGCGATGGCATAGACGACCGCACCGGCCCGGACCAGCCGCCACTGGCGCGGCACGAGCGCCACTACCGCAACGGCGGCGATCAGCGCTGGCAGCCACGTCTGCAGCCCGATGGGCTGCGATCCGCCGTCACTGAAGCGCGCCATCACGAGCAACGGCAGGGCCGCGGGAACGGCGACCGCGGCGCACTCAGCCCACCGTCGGGCAATAGCCATCGTGATCGCCACAATGCCAAGGAAGGCGGCCGCGACCGGACTCAGCAGGCAGGTCAGTAGCGCAAGCACCGCCGCCAGGGACAGCCGGGCGAGGCTGCGTCGGCGGCCGATATCGGCGGCAGCCACGCAGCCAGCCGCGGCGGCCAGACCGAGGGTGAATGCCGCGCGGCCGGCCGACAGCTCGGTCCACAACGCGACAGCCATCCACAGGCCCGCCGCCACCGGCCTGGGCGCCTGATGGCGAACCAGCAACGACGTCAGGATCGTCGCCGCGATGACTGCTGCTGCGGCCATCGCCAGCCGAGTACCGGCGACCGCCAGGACGTACTGGGCTAGCAGCGAATAGCCCGCTGGGTGGAAGCCGCCATACCAGCTGAAGAGGTAGGCCGATCCCGGATACGCCCGCGCCCAGCCGGCCCGCGCCAGCGCCGCCGACAGGTCCGTACCGACGCGTGGAAAGAATATGAGCCATATCGCGGCACCTGCGGCCGTCACCAGGCCGCTGATCAGCACTGGGTGGCGCAACGCGCGTGTCAGGGAACGACTGCGACTATCCGCTGCCGGGTCGGCTGGCTGCGGCGTTACCTGACCGGACACCGCGGAACCTTGCACCACGTTGGCAGGGTACCGGCGTGGCCGCCGCAGCTCGCGGCTGACCGCGACAGTGGGGGAGAGGACACCAGGTTCTAGCTGTTGAACGCGGAAAATCATTACGGTCGCACCCCGGTCAGGGCCTATCCTGCCCGGGACATGGACAGGCAAGCCGGATGAGGATGCACGACGATGAGTTCGGCATCGACGCCGGGCTCGTCAGGCGGCTAGTTGCCGCGCAGTTTCCGGAGTTCAGCGGCTTGCCGATTACACCCGTCCAGTCGACCGGTACCGTCAACGCGATCTACCAGCTCGGCGAGGAATACTGCGCGCGGTTGCCGCGCGTCCAGCGCTACGCGAGTGACCTCGAGAACGAATGCCAGTGGCTGCCCTGGCTGGCGCCCAGCTTGTCGCTCGAAGTGCCGGAGGCTGTCGCCAAGGGCCACCCGGAGTGCTGGTATCCATATCCCTGGGCTATCTACCGGTGGATCGACGGACACACCTACGCCGATGAGCTCGTCGCTGACGAATGCCAGGCTGCTGCGGACCTCGCCCGATTCGTCACCGAGCTGCGCGGCATCGAGCCAGTTACCCGGGCGCCTCACGGCGGCCGCAAGGCACTTCGGGATCTCGACATCGTCACGCGTGCGGCAATCGAGTCGGCCCGGGGCGTTATCGACCACAGAGCTGCCGGTACCGCCTGGGACCTCGCGCTCCGGGCACCAGCCTGGGCGGGCAAGCCGCTGTGGGTACACACCGACCTGCTGCCGCCGAACCTGCTGGTGCGTGGCGGCCGGCTCAGTGCGGTCATCGACTTCGGCGCGGCTGGCATCGGGGATCCCGCGGCCGACGTGGTTCCGGCGTGGAGCGTTTTCGGCCCGGCAGGGCGAACCGCTTATCGCGGGGCCCTGACCGTGGATGACGGCACCTGGAACCGGGCCCGCGGCTACGCGCTGCACCAGGCAGCCTTGATAATCCCGTATTACCGCGAGACCAATCCGGCCTTCGTCACGATGGCGAAGCGCACTGTCGAGCAAGTGATCGCGGACGCCGCGGATGCGGCCACCGACGCCACCGAACGCAGCTGAGAAGCGAGCCGGTAGATTCGCGAGCCGTGCTGAAGCTACTGGCCTTCGTGCTCCCGCTCGGCCTCGACTCGTTTGCGGTAGCCGCCGCCATCGGAACTGCCGCGCCGACGGGTTGGCGAACGCGGCTGCGCATCTCGGCCATTTTCGTCACCTTCGAGGCGGGCATGCCGCTCATCGGCCTTGCGGCCGGCCGCGGGCTGGCGCGTGCAGTCGGCCCGGTGGCTGATTACCTCGCGGCCGCTGCGGTGATCGCCGTCGGCATCTGGATGCTAGTGCGCCGCGATGATGACGAGCACGCCGCCGGCCGAATCGCCGGTGTCAGCGGCCTGGCCATGATCGCGCTCGGGCTCAGCATCAGCACGGATGAATTCGCGATCGGATTCAGTCTTGGCCTCGTCCGCCTTCCGGTCGTCCCCGTCATCGCGGCGATCGCGATCCTGGCGTTCCTCACCAGCCAGCTCGGGCTAGCTCTCGGCTCGGTTGTCAGCGGGCGTTTCCGTGAGCACGCCGAACAGGTCGCCGGCGTCGCTCTCATCGCGCTTGGCGGTTATCTCATCTATGTCGCCTCGTGACGCGCAGCCTCACGCTAGGTGCTCCTGACTAGACGACGCCAAAGGTCCGGTTGGCGTCGGCGATGATGTCGAGAGTCATCTCGGCGCACGAGATCCAATCGGAACAGGTGAATGTGCCCGTGCCGGTGGCACGCCAAGACAGTGCCGCGCTGACTACGTCGGCGTAGCCGGGAAACAAGCTCATGGCGTACTTTCCGGCGGCCGACTTCGACGCAATGTCGCCGGTGACCAGCGTGTAGTGCAACCTGGCCGCGCCCAGCGCCATCCAGGCGACGACATCGGCCTGCAGTGCTTCGCCACCATCCTGCTTGCGGAGCACCTCCAGGCCATCCACTGCGCTGCGCTTCCAGTAGCCGTTCAGGTTGCCGAGCAGCCAGCG
The DNA here is from genome assembly GCA_963787665.1 of uncultured Actinomycetota bacterium. Lineage (GTDB taxonomy): Bacteria > Actinomycetota > Actinomycetes > Streptosporangiales > Streptosporangiaceae > JAJYUU01. The sequence continues at coordinate 212,105 of CAWBDZ010000007.1, read as the reverse complement.
GTTCAGCCGATCCGGCGAGACGCCGACCCCCAGGTCACCTCGCTCGGGCCCGCGGACTGCGACCGCGTACTTCGCGAACTCGGTCCAGGTCGCCGGAGTGAGCTGGTTGTTCGGTTCGCGGGCATGAAAAACGCCATTGACGACGTGCGGCGCCGACGGCTCGTCGTCAGGGACAGCAGGCAGCCGGGCCAGGGCTACGTAGTTGCCGTCATAGTGACCAGTACCTGGCAAGGCCGCCGCCAGCTCCGCCGACAGGGTCAGATGCGCGTCGGCGAGTACCGCGGCCACCTCGGGATCGTCGACCGGCCGGGTGGTGAAGGCCATGAAGTCGATATCGCTGCGGCCGTGCTGGTAATCACCGAGCGTCACCGACCCGGTGAGATACAGGCCCTCGACAAGGCCTGGCAGCGCGGCGTCCAGGACGGCCAGGTGCCGCTGGGTAGCTTCGCGAACGTCAGCGGGCAACTGCTGCTGCGTCATCACTCAAGCATTGTGGCCCGCTGCTGTTCATGAGCGAACAGCAGCGGGCCATGCGTTTCGCACCCGGTCAGCCCTGGGCCGCGTAGAAGATAACGTGCTCCTTCTTGATCTTCTGGTTCTCGTCGAGCAGGTACAGCCGAGCGCCAGGCAGCGTCGCCTTACCCGCGCCGAAGTCCACCTCGACCGTCAGCATGAGCAGCGCATTCCGGTCATCGCCGACGCTCGCTAGCACCTGCAGGCTGCCTGGCACCACGGCCTGGGCAAACTGCTTCAGCCCGATCATGTAGTTGTCAGAGCCCGTCAGGTCGGTGGCCGGCGGCATGGGCTGCGTCGTGACGGCGGTGACCCGGACGTCGGGGGCAAGCCCCTCGCGCGCAGTGTCAAAGTCGTGGTTGCTCCATGCCTCGACGTGTGCGCGAGCGATCGCGACGGCGGGCGTTTCGTGCAGAGTACACATCTTCATTCTCCTTTGCGGTGGCGGTGGCTTCCGTCCTGCTCATCTAGACGGCAGTCGCTCGGCCAGACTGGGCGGCCGCCAGCCGCCCAGTTTCCGCTCCCGCGGTCGTCTAATATCGGCCCCGTCGCATGAGGTGAAGGATGAAAGAATTGCCTGGTGACAGCAGACTTGCTCGCCCGGGCGCAGGCCGGGGACGGGAACGCGTTCGGGCAGCTTGTCGAGCCATACCGGCGCGAGCTGCAGGTGCACTGCTACCGCTTTCTTGGCTCAGTGCAAGATGCCGAGGACGCACTGCAAGACACGCTGCTGTCGGCCTGGCAGGGTCTGGCGGGGTTCGAGGGCCGCGCTTCGGTCCGGACCTGGTTGTACCGGGTCGCCACCAGCCGCTGCCTCGATTCGCTGCGGTCGGCCCGGCGACGGCCGCCTGTCGTTGCGCCACCTGCCGGGCTCGAGCCGCCCGAGCCGACCAGGCTGGGCGAGGTGCTGTGGCTTGAGCCATACCCGGACGTCATGCTGGCGGGTCTCGCCGACAGCACACCCGGTCCCGACGCCAGGTACGAGGCACTGGAATCCATCTCGCTTGCTTTCATCCGCGCCCTGCAGCTGTTGCCGCCGCGCCAGCGCGCCGCCCTGATCCTGCGCGATGTGCTGGGATTCCACGCCAGCGAGGCGGCCAGAATCCTCGACAGCAGCGAGGAATCGGTGACCAGCGCGCTCAAACGCGCACGCGCCGCCATGGAACGCGAGCAGGCATTTTCGGGGGAACGGGCGCCTGCTCCGCCCCCGCAGTCCGTTGCTGAGCAGCAGCTAGTCGCGCGCCTCACGAAGGCATTCGAGGCCGCCGACATTGACGGCATCGTCAGCCTGCTCGCTGAAGATGTCTGGCTGACCATGCCGCCGCTGCCGCTGGAATACCAGGGCCGCGAGCTGGCGGCGCAATTCCTGGCCGCCACCGCGTTCCGGCCCGGCTGGACCGCCAGGTTGATCCCGGCACGCGCGAACGGCCAACCGGCCTTCGGTTTCTACGTACGCGACCCGCAGACCAGGGCCTTCGTGACCGTCGGGCTGATGGTGCTGACCCTGTCGGGCGGCCAGATCGTGGCCATGACCCGGTTCGATGCTGGAACGCTGCCCCGCTTCGGGCTCCCGGCAGGGCTGGCTGAGACCGGGTGAATCTCAGCCTGCTCCTCGGCCGGCCCGAGATAAGGGCAGGCTCATCACCCGCTACGGGGGGAGCGTCATGACCTCCGGCGGGCCCAGGGTGCAGTGGTCATGGCGTGGAGTTGGTGCCCGCGTCATCGTCGACTCAATAGGGGGGATTTATATGCGAATGATGGCGCGAATCAGCATTCCAACCGCCGCTGGGAACCGAGCGATAGACGACGGGAGCATCGGACGGGTCATGCAGGACGCGGCGGATCGCTGGAAGCCAGAGGCTATGTATTTCACGACTTTCGAGGCCAAGCGGACCGCTTACGTAATCGTCGATATGCCCGATGCATCCGACATACCGCCCTTCTCCGAGCCGTTCTTCCACGGGCTCGACGCCGAGGTAGAGATACTTCCGGTGATGAACGGCGAGGAGCTCCAGAGGGGCCTGTCCCGGCTCGGCTGACGCACAACCGGATGCGCGCAATGTCCGCCTGAGTCCGCGATCTGGCGATCACCCACCCCGGGTGAAGCTAAGCCGGGCAGCCCAGGGACACCATGGTGGTGGGCACCGGCGCGAGCCTGCGAAAGTCTCGCCCCAGGGGAGGAGCGGTAAATGCCAACTACTGCATGGCGGTTCGCGGGTACCGAAGGAGCCGATACCGCCGTCGGGAGGCTCAAGCAACTGGATAACCAGGACCTCATCAACGTGATGGACGTGGCGGTTCTCCGGTGGCCCGAGTACGCGACAGAACCGACGGCCCAAGAGCACGTGACCGAGCAGGGCGGCAAGATGGCGTCGCTCGTGCGTCGCTTCCAGCATCCCGTCATCGACGGCTCAATGATCGAGACGGTCAAGAGTGACCTGCGGCCGGGTACCTCGGCGATGGTGCTGCTGAGTTCGGACGCCCAGATTGACGCAGTCGTGCACGCGTTCGAGGGTCAGCCGATGGAGCTGATCCGGACCGACCTGTCCGTCCCGGACCAGGATCGCCTCAGGCTCGCCGTCGACCAGGCCCGGCGCACGGACCCCGGAACAAACTAGCCAGCTCCGGACCGAACAAGTCCGCTGCGCCGACTTGATGGCGCAGCGGACTTGTCGTGCTGCTAACTACTCCCTTCTTGCTACTCCCTGGCGAGCATCGCCGCGGCCTCACGCTCCAGGTCGAGGTATGGCTCGCCGCTCACGTCAACCGCGATGCGGTGGATGGTCCCGCCGGTGAACGCGCAGGGCGGCTTGCCGGGGTAGTCGTCGGTCACGGGTTCACCGCTGTCGCGGCCAACGCACAGGCCTTCGCCCGCGATGGAGAACTTGCCTGGCTGGGTCTTGATCCGGCCCTCACCGACCTTCTTGTCGCCGTAATAGAGCGACAAGACGCCGGTCGCGGCGCCCGGCGAGTCTTCGCCATCCTTGTCGAACGATGCGGACAAAATAAGGTTCGTTCCGGTCGGGAGGTCCTCACGCGCCACTACCCGCTGCTCCATGCTGCCGACGAAGTTGTACACGTAATGCAGCCGGTTGTGCTTGATGTACAGGGCGTGGCCGCCGAACCGCGAGCCGTGCGCAAACAGGACACCCTGAGCTCCCGGCGCCGGAATATCGACCAGCGCGCCGATCGAGTAGGACCGGTTGCGGATGTTCACCGCCTGGGCCTCCGGTACCTCGGCCCCGCCGGGGAAGTAAACGTACCGATTTTTCGGATTGGTCAGCACCGGGCGCGGGGTGAGGATTATTTCGATCGCGCTGCGGTCGTCAAGCGGGAAGGCGCCGTTCGCGCCCGCCTCGGCGTACCAGAGGTTAATCAGGTCGCGCACTCTAGCCGGTTCCTTGTCAGCCAGGTCGTGGCACTCGGAGCGGTCGGCGTCGGTGTGATACAGCTCCCAGCTGTCGTTGCCGAAGTCGCCCCAGCCGGCCAAGGAGACGTGGTTAGTCACTGCCTTCCAGCCGTCATGCCAGATCGACCGGGAGCCGAGCATCGAGTAGAACTGCGTCCGCCGCGCCGACAGGCCGGACGCGTCGTCGAAGCTGTACCGCATGCTCACCCCGTCGAACGCGGACTGCGCATGGCCCTTGATCGACTCAGGCGCATCGGCCCCGAGCACGTCAAGAATCGTAGGCACGAGGTCGACAGCGTGGTGGTAATGGTGGCGTATCTGCCCGCGTGCCTTCATGCCCGCCGGCCAGGACATGATGCACGGATCCGCGGTGCCACCGTTGAACTCGTACCGCTTCCACATTTTGAACGGCGTGTTGAACGCCATCGCCCACCCGGTCGGGTAGTGGTTGTAAGTCCGCGGGCTGCCGAGCTCGTCGATCTTGGCCAGGTTCTCGGCCAGGTCGTCCGGAATGCCGTTGGCCATCTTGTTCTCGTTGACCGAGCCGTTCGGGCCGCCCTCGCCGGACGCGCCGTTGTCGGATACCAGGATCACCAGCGTGTTGTCGCGATCCCCGGACTCCTCCAGAAAGTCCAGGAGGCGGCCGATGTGGTGGTCGGCATGAGCCAAGAACCCGGCGTAGACCTCCGCCATCCGGCAGAACAGCCGCTGCTCGTCCGCTGACAGCGTGTCCCACGGCCGCGTGAAGTCCATCTCCGGCATCGGCTTGCCGGGTTCTGTGTGGCTTGCCGGCGTACCTAGTGGGTTGACCGGTGGCAAGTCTGTGTCGCCGGGGACGATCCCCAACTGCTTTTGCCGGGCCAGCGTCTGCTCCCGCATCGCTTCGTAGCCCATGTCGAACCGGCCCCTGAACTTCTCGATCCAGTCCTTAGGAACCTGGTGCGGTGCGTGGCATGCGCCTGGCGCGAAGTACAGGAAGAACGGTTTCTCGGGCGCGATGGTCTTGGCGTCCTTGATGAATTCCAGGGCCTTATCGGTGAGGTCCTCGGTCAGGTGGTAGCCGTCATCGGGTGACCGGGGCTGGTCGGTCGGATGGTTGTCATAGACCAGATCCGGATACCACTGGTTGGTCTCGGCGCCTAGGAAACCGTAGAACCGCTCGAATCCGCGACCGGTCGGCCAGTTCCGCCGTGGCGAGGCAACGTTGCACTCGGCCTCAGGAGTCAGGTGCCACTTGCCCAGCGCATAGGTGTTCCAGCCCTGCTCGCCGAGGATCTCGGAGAGCATGCCGTTCTCCGGCGGGATGCTGGCGCTGCCGTTCGGGAAGCCGATGGCACCTTCGGTGATGCACGCCATGCCGTTGCGGGTGTGGTTACGGCCGGTCAGCAAGCAGGACCGGCTGGGCGAGCACAGCGCTGTTGTGTGCCACTGCGTGTAACGGACCCCAGCGTCGGCGATCCGCTCGATGTTCGGCGTCTCGATCGGGCCGCCATAGCTGCTCATGGCTGAGAAGCCAACGTCATCGAGGACGATGTAGACGACGTTGGGCGACCCGTCGGGCGCCTTCGGCGGCTGGAACGGCGTCCAGTCCGGTACTGAGTCACGAATGTCGATGTTGATCGTGCCCTTGAACGGCTCGCTCACGCTGCCTCCTGTTGAGTGATGGCCGCCGCCGGGCAGCCACTACCGTTGGCTGGTCCGCCACCGAGACGAGCCGGTCACGATCTCGTTCCTACCCACGGTTCATGTGCTGCTGCCGCGCATTCATCACCCGCTGCGGGTGAATCATTGCTGGTGTTCGCGATGGCACAGTGGCCGTGTGCCGCAGTGCTTGCGGCACTTTGGCGAGCCTCCGGAGGATGCATGCTCAACGCGATTCTCAACGTGATCTGGCTTGTGCTCGAGGGCATTTGGATGGCCATCGCTTACGTGCTTGCGGGGCTTGTCTGCTTCGTGCTCATAATCACGATCCCGTTCGGCATCGCCGCGTTCCGGATCGCGGGCTACGTCTTGTGGCCGTTCGGCCAGACGATCGAGCGCCTGCCGGAAGCCGGAGCTGCGTCGATGATCGGCAATGTCGTGTGGATCATCCTGTTCGGCTGGTGGCTAGCGCTTGGGCACCTGATCGCCGGGATCGCGCTGTGCGTGACGATCATCGGAATCCCGCTCGGCCTCGCGAACTTCAAGATCATCCCAGTCACGCTGGTACCGCTGGGGGTGCGGATCGTGCCTTCGTCCGCGCGCTATGCCAGCCCCGGCCAGGGCTACTAGGAGCTGTCAGCGGCTCGGACAACACACCGGAATCCGATGTGGCCAGTTGAGGTATCGATCGCCTCGCCCTGCCGCGCGGCAGGCCGGTAACGGAGGCAGTAATTCGGCGCGCAGAGGTGCGAGCCGCCCTTGATAACCCGCCGCGGGATCGCTGACGCCAGGTCGCGGCCGGGCTCGGTCACGGCAGGGTTGCGCGGCGCGCAACATGGGGCCGTGGCCTCGGTGGCCGTGGCGCCGCTGCCATGGCGCGGGCGAAAGAAGTCGCTGGTCCATTCCCAGACGTTGCCGGCCATGTCGTACAGGCCGTAGCCGTTGGCGGGGAACGCTCCGGCCGGGGAGGTGCCCGCGTATCCGTCCAGCATCAGGTTCTGCCATGGAAACTCGCCCTGCCAGGTATTGGCAAGCGGCCGCCGGTCCGGCGCGAACTCGTTACCCCACACATACACCGCGCCGTCCAGGCCGCCGCGCGCGGCGAACTCCCACTCTGCCTCGGTCGGCAGGGCCTTGCCGGCCCACGAAGCGTAGGCCTCGGCGTCCTGGTACGCGATATGGGTAACGGGGTGGTGGTCACGGCCGCCCAGACTGCTGCCCGGTCCTTCTGGCTGGCGCCAGCATGCGCCTGGAACGTAGGCCCACCACTGCCGGAAGTCGCGGGTGTCAACCGGGCCGCTCGTCCGCCGGAACACCAGCGAGCCCGGCACCAGCAGCTCAGGATCGGCGTCCGGGTAATCAGCCGGGTTGAGAGGGCGCTCGGCGACGGTCTGGTAGCCGGTTTGCTTGATGAACCGGCGGAACTCTGCGACCGTGACGGGTCGCACGTCGATCCAGAATCCGTCCACCGCGACCTGGTGGACCGGCCGTTCCTCCGGGTAGAAGTCGGCCGAGCCCATCGCGAATTCGCCGCCCGGAATGCGGGCCATGCCGCGGAACTGCTCATCGCTGAGATCTAGATCGCGGGCTGACCTGCGGCGGCCGACCTTTGACTCTGCCCCCATGGCCGCATGCCCCCCGTCGGTCCCGGTCTGCTCATACCCAGGATCATGACCAGCCCAACAACGACGTCTGCTGACAGGCGATCGCCGGCGCCTGGGGTTGCGGCAACGGCCGGGGGGAGAGCAGGCTCAATTGCCGTGCAGCAACGCGCGCAATTACGCCGAGTACAGGAACTGGGGTCCCTCCATGACATCGCTAATCAGCGCGCTGCGTACCCGTAGGCACGAGGCGATTACTGCCCTTGCCGCTGTCGTGACTGTCGCGGGTCTTGCGGCGATCCCCGCGATGGCCAGCGCGGCCGCTGCCCATCATTCCTTGGCAGCCGATGCTGCCCGGCCGGGCGCCGGGCGCACCGAGTCATCTCGGGCCGGGCTTGCGTTGCTAGCGCAGCGGGCCAGAGTCAGGCTGCACGAGCATGTTCCGCAAGCGGGCTCGATAACCGGGACGGTGCTGGGCGCCTACGGCCTGCCATTGGCCGGGGCCTGCGTGTCAGCCGTCGGCAGGTCCGGCAGCGGCACTGCATCCGTCGCACCGTCAGGTGCGTTCACCATCCCCGGCCTCGCCGCTGGCAGTTACAAGCTGCAGTATCGGAACTGCCGCGCGCCGGGGAGTTACCGCGCCATCTGGTCTGGCGCAGCAGGCTGGCAGCGAACCGCCGCGCGCGTGCAGGTCGGGGCCGGCGAGGTGCGCCACGTTCCCGTCATGATGATGCCGCCCCTGAATCTCGCGGCGGCCCACCATTCAGGCGCTGCGACCTGGCACCGTTTCCTGGCCAACGCACGCGGGCGCGGGTTGGGCGCGGCGGCGGCGGCCAAGACTGGCCGGATCTCCGGCGTCGTGACCGGCAAGGGCAAGAAGCTTCGCGGCGTGTGCATTGTCGTTTTCCCCGTCAACGGCGGCCAGGGATACGGCGCCACCACTCGCAGGAACGGCTCCTACGTCGTCGGCCATGTTCCGGCCGGCCGTTACCAAGTCACCTTCGCCAGCGATCTGTGCTTCAGCAACCAGAACTGGCTGGAGCAGATATACAGGGGCCACAACACGCCGTTCGGGTTCGGCGGTAACGCGGTGAAGGTGACGAGGGGCAAGACCACTAAGGACATTAACGGCAAGCTGTTGCTCGGCGGCCAGATCTCCGGGACGGTCACGACCAGGTCGGGCCGCAAGCTCCGAGGCATCTGCGTAAGCGCTGAAGGGACAGTGCGCGGCGGCTTTGTCGGACTCGAGGTGCAGACCTCTCGCAACGGCAGCTACGCGATGCACGCGTTGTTCCCCGGCAAGTACGCGGTGGACTTCAGCACTGGCTGCGGCAACAACGGGAACTACGCGCCGGTGGCCGTGAAGAAGGCGATCAAGATCACCTATGGCACGCGCGTGGTCACCCGGAGGATCGTGCTGCTTCCCGGCGGCGTGTTCACTGGGACTGTCCGGCTCGCCAGCCGCTCGGGGATCCCGCTCGGGGGGATCTGCGTCGAGGCGGCAAATAGCGACGGTTCCAGTGACGTGACCGCCGCCACGAATGCAGCCGGCCGCTACCGGCTGAGAAGCCTCGGCACCGGGACCTACCAGGTCCAGTTCTCGCCGGGCTGCAATAACAACGGAAACTACGTGCCGACCTCTAGATACGCGCATGCAACCGAGGGCAAGGTAACTGCCGGCCTGAACGCGGTGATGGTGCCCGGGGCCGAGATTTCCGGCACGGTGACCGACACTCACGGCCATCAGCTTTCCGGGATATGCGTGCAAGTCAACGGCCCGAGCAGCGGCAATTCGCCGGGCGCGACGTTCAGCGACGGATCGTACTTCGTCAACGAGCTCCCGGCCGGCACTTACCAGATTGGCTTCTCGACCGGCTGCGGAAGCTCGGGTGACTACGCGCCGTACTGGTACGACAACCAGTCCGACCAAAGCCTGGCCACCCCGATCAAGCTAACCCGCGGCGCTGCGCTGACCATCAACGCCCAGCTGCAGCCCGGCGCTGAGATCAGCGGCACGGTCACCGACGCCGGCGGCCGCAAGCTAGACGGAATATGCGTCACCGCGGCGACCCCAACTGACGCCCAGCTCTTCGGCAGTTTCGAGCAACTGGCCCCCACCTTCCACGGGACCTATCACATCGCAGGCCTGGCACCCGGCCAGTACATGGTGGAGTTCAACGTCTGCGGCGACCAGCGATACGCAGCCCAGTGGTACCCCGACGCACCGAGCTCAGGTGCCGCCGAGATCATCTCCGTCCCAGTCGGCGAGACGACCGGAATCAATGCGGTCCTGCCGCGCGTCGGCAGCATTACCGGCGTCGTACGGGGCCCGTCCGGGAAACCGCTAGCTAACATCTGCGTGATAGGCGTCAGCACCCGGGGAGCAGGGGTTGTGTTCATCGGCGGCGGGATCGGGCCGACTACTAACTCGCGCGGTGCTTACCGGATTTCGGGCCTGGCGCCCGGCCGCTACGACGTGGAGTTCATCCCGTGCTCAGTCAATTCTCGCTACCCGGATCAGTGGTACCGCGGCCGCTACTCGCAGTCGTCGGCGACGCCGGTCACGGTCAGGCCCGCGGCGACAACTTCCGGGATCGACGCGACCATGACGCTGGGCGGCACGATCTCAGGCCGGGTCGTCAGTTCCGCCGGCAAGCCGCTGAAGAACATCTGCGTGTTCGCCTACGACTCCAGCTTCAGCCAGTTCGGGTCCGGCACGACCGGCAAGTCCGGCAGGTACACGATGGTCGGCGTGGCCACCGGCAGCTACTCCATCGAGTTCTCTCCCTGCAACTACGGCGTGAACCTCGTGGCAGCGCTCGCCCGCGCCAAGGTCAAGGCGCCGCACGCCACCAGGGGAGTGAACGCCCGGCTTAGCCCAGGCGGGTCGGCCAGCGGGGTCATCACGGCGGCCGGTTCGGCCACACCGGTGCTGGACGCGTGCGCGGAGTTCGACAGCGCCAACCCGAACAACCCTGGCGGCATCGGGTTCACCGGCCCGACCGGCAAGTACCTGGTTACCGGCCTCGCGCCCGGCAATTATCAGGTCTTCTTTGGCGATCCGCAGTGCGGCTTCAACCCGCCGAACCTCGCTCCGCAGTGGTACAACGGCCAGCCGACGCAGGCAACCGCGACCGAGGTCACCATCACGGTTGGCCACACCACGCCGGGCATCAGTGCGGCACTGCAGTCCGACGGCGCTATCACCGGGACCGTGCACGGCCCCGCAAGCAAGGTACTCAGCGGCGTTTGCGTGACCGCGATGCCGCTAGCAGCCGGGTCGCTGCCGATCGTGGCGATCAGCAAGTCGGGCAGCTTCTCGCTGGCCGACTTGCTGCCCGGCCGGTACAAGGTGGAATTCTCCGCTGCCTGCGGTACGACTGGTTACCGGACCCAGTGGTGGAAGGACGCCAGCTCGCGACACGCCGCGAAGGCGATCAGGGTGTCAGCTGCCCACGTTGTTACCCGGATCGACGCCACCATGGCCCGATGACAGGGGGAGCGCCACGGGATGCTGCCGGGTGTGGTGTCAGGCGGTGAATGCTGTCATGCGGACCGAGACGAGCAACCCAGGCAGCTCGACGCCGAGCTTGGCAACGTAGCGGGTCGGTGGCTCGGACGGGAACCACCGCGCGTATTCCTCGTTCAGGCCGCCGAAGTCGGCTGGGTTGGTGAGAAGTACCCCCACCTCGGTGACGTCCTCCAGGCTGGCGCCGCCGGCCTGGAGGATAGCTTCGCAGTTCGTCAGCGCCTGTCGTGTCTGATCTTGGATCGTGTCTCCGGCAAGTCTGCCGCTGATCGGGTCAATGCCAGTCATGCCCGAGACGAGCACCTGCGGTCCGGCCTTGACTCCCTGGCTGTAGAGCGGTGAACTCGGTGCGTTCCCGGTCGTGATGATCTGCCGTGGCATGAAGGTTCTCCTTGTTTCACCGCGCATCATTGCGACGGCAGGATTGCAGGTTTCGCTTCCCGGCGCGCTCGTTTTGCCGTCCCCGGCCGTCTTACGCGCAGTCGACGGCGGCATGTGGCCGAGCAGATCGGACGAGACACCGAGCCGATCGAGTGAGACACGTCAGGTTCGCCGGCGGCCAATTCGCCAGAAGCATAGCCCGGCCAGGGCGAGTGCGAGGGCCAGCAGGATGCCGGTCTCGATCCACTGGAGGGGCCAGTAGCGCCTGCCCGGCTGGTAGGTGATGGCCTCTCGGATGCCCCGGCTGGCCATGCAGGCGCCCAGGTCGGGGGAAGGGGCCTTGGCCTTTATCGGCGAGGGCGGCGGCAGGCAGGCGGCGGGAATCGTGCTGACAGGCCGCCCCGCCGCGTTGATGGCTCGGCTGGAGAGGATCCAGGCTTCGGGCTGACCGGGGACGGTGCTGGCGGTTAGCGTGCCGACGCTCATCGACGCAGACTCGAAGAACGACGGGCCGCTGACGACCGTCCGATCGGGCGGGATGAGGTGCGGGCGAACCCACAGCGGGATGGCAACCTGGGTGGCGGCGAGGATGGCCAGGGTGACGGCCATGGCCGGCACGGCACGGCGGAGGAGGGCACCGGTTGCGGTTCCGAGGGCGAAGCCGAACACGGCGTAGCCGAGCGGGGTGATGCCGCTGGTGGGGAAGATGAACGAGCCGAGCCGGCCCTCGGCGAATACGGAGCCGAACGGATACGGGCCGCCGAGACCGATGGCCTTGCTGATGGGATCGGCCCACCAGGCATACATGAGGCTTAGCGCCTCGGTGACGGCCATGGCAGCCAGGCCTGTCATCGCGAGCTTGACCATGAGCCAGCGTGCTCGGGTGATGCTCTGGGTCCAGGCCAGGGCGAACGTCCGGGTTTCGAGCTCGCGCGCGATGAGCGGGGCTCCCCAGAACATGCCAATAATCGCGGGGGCGGCGAGGATGACCCCGACGCCGAGCACGTACACGATCGGGTAGGGGCTGGTGGTGGTCAACCGGCTGAGGAACGTGTTGGCCGCATTAGCGCAGCTGCCGCCGTGGCAGCCGGTGACCCCGCTGACGGCATACAGGCCGGCTAGGTGCGGTCCGGTGACCGCCAGGACGACTGCGAAGGTGAAAAGGCCGGCCAAAGCCACTGTTACCTGTCCGCGGAGTTGGAGCCAAGTGAACCGGATCACGACATGACCTGCAGCTGCGGCCGACGGGCGCGCTCGGTGGCCGCCTGGCGGCTCATATAGGCGATTACCAGGTCATCGAGCGTAACTGGCCTGACTGTCCAGGCCGGGTCGTGAACCGGTTCGCTGGTCCGGACCAGGAATGTGCTCTGCTTGTCTGTATGACTTTCCTCGATTACCTCCTGATTGGCTGGCAGGCTGCTCGCATCCCGGCGAGCACCAGAAATCCGGCGGTGCGATGAGAGCAACGCGCTGACCTCTCCGGCAACCTGCAACCTGGAAGCGACGAGTACGACGAGGTAGTCGCACACCCGCTCCAAGTCGGCGATGAGGTGGGAGGAGAGCACGACGCTGATGCCCTGCGCGGCGACAACTTCCATAAGGCTGCGAAGGAACTCACGCCGCGCAAGCGGGTCGAGGCTCGCGACCGGCTCATCGAGGATGAGGCACTCAGGTCTCTTCGCGATCGCAAGAGTGAGGGCGAGCTGGGCACGCTGGCCGCCGGAAAGCGTGACAGCCCGCTGGCGAGGGTCAAGACCAAGCTGCTCGATCCTGCCTTCGGCTATCTCCCTGTCCCAGCTCGGGTTCAGCCACGCGCCCATACGCAGATGCTGAGCAACAGAAAGCCGCGCATAAACAGGCGTGTCCTGGGCCACGAACCCGACCCGGCCGAGCTGCAGCGGGCCATCGGCAGGACTTGCGCCGAGAACTCTGATCGAGCCCGAAGTCGGCGCGAGGAGCCCGACAGCCAGATGCAGCAGAGTGGTCTTGCCCGCGCCGTTTGGCCCGACAAGCCCAACAACCCTTCCCGCCGGAATCGCAAGAGTGCAGTCGCGCAGCGCCCAGCGGCGGCCGTACTGCTTACCGAGGTTGCTGGCCTCCATAACAAAGCTCATGCCACGCCCTCCGCGAAACAACTACGGACCGCCGTGCGGTAGATCGCCTCGATCTCATCGGGGCCAAGGCCCGCGGCGCGCGCCGAGCGCAGCCAGTCGGCCATCGAATCGAGAAACCGGGTCTGGGCGGCTCGGTCAACTCGCGGCAGTGACCGGGTAATGAAGGTCCCCTGACCCGGCCGGGCTCGCACCAGGCCCTCGCGCTCAAGATCCCGATAGGCCTTCAGCACCGTGTTCGGATTGATCGCCAGCTGGGCAACAACCTGCTGAGCCGTCGGCAACTGGTCGCCCGGTTCGAGCAAGCCAAGCTGCAAGGCCTGATGAACCTGCTGGACAAGCTGCAGGTAGGTGGCGACACCAGACGCGGTGTCAAGCTGGAACTCAATCATAACCGCACTTCCACTAATCAGTTAGTGGAACGATGGTAGCGGCCACTGCTGGCATCGGCAAGGGCTTGAGGCAGAAGCCCGTGCTGAGACCAGCACGGCACGGGCGCGACGGCACCGGCCATCCCCCAGCGACTACGGATCGAGCGCTGGCTGGGACGGTCAGCGGGCCAGCTTGCGGCCTCTGGACCAGTGTCCGTAGCCGACTGCGGCCTTCGCCCGGACCTGGCAAACGTAGCTGACCCCGCGGGCGAGCCGGGTCACCTTCACGGCTGAGCGGGAGCGGGAGCCGTAGCGGGTGCCGTGGTGCAGGGCCCGACAGCGGGCCTCGTAGGAACGGACACGGGAACCCCTCGGTCGCGCCGAGCGGAAGGTGATGTAGGCCACCGTCGCCGAGGCACGGCGACTCCTCAGGCCGGTAGGGGCATTCGGCGTGATGATGCCGCGCTTGATGTGCACCTTCCGCGGCGAGAACGTGATCCCGGTGATGGCGATCTCGGTCGACGTCGGTCCCGGGGTCACGGTCACCGTCCCGGTCCCCACACTGGCCGAGATGCCAGCGGAAGTGAGCGTGGAAGGGTCGTTGATGCCCATGTCCACGAGGAACGCGTTCGGGAGCACGGCGTACCAGAAGCCCTCGAACACCTGGCCGTTCAGCTCGTGGGAGTTGCCAAGCTGCTCGCTGATGGTGAGCGGATTGCCGGTGATCTGCGGCGGTATCTCGGTCAGCTCGACGTTCGTCCACTGGTCGAGGCCGTCGAAGTCGTTCAGCTGGGCCGAACCGGTCCACTGGTGCCAATCGCCGATCTCACCCTGGAAGGCGACGATCGTATTGGTCTCATTCTGCGGGCAGGTCCAGGCGGTGGAGTTGCAATCGGCGTTTACTCCTTGCTCCACGGCGGTGCCGGAGATCGTGACGTTCCAGGTGCCAGCCCCGCTGTCGTAGATTTTGGCGACGCTCACCCCGCCCGCGTACTCATCGACGACACGCGGCGGGTGCGGACCGACGTCGACGGTGATGCTGAACGGGACTCCTGCATCTCCCGGCGCCAGCGTTGCATAGGAGCCGGGAATCTGCGCGTCGGAGATTCCCCACTGGGTGAGGAACTCGCCGCCCGGCTGCAGCGAACCCGCAGCCGATACTGCATAGACCGGATCACTCTGGGTGATAGCGACCCCGTTGCGCGACGCGGAAACCACGCACGGCGGTGCCTGGTTCCCGCACCATTCGGAGGGGTCAATGTCCGGTCGTGCGGGTGCCGCCTGCGCCGCCGCGCTAACGAGGGGCATCGCGCTGCCCGCCAGGGTCACGAGCGCAGCAGCCACTACGATGGCCCATTTCTTCATTGCGCAAGCATGCCGTAGATATCATGACTTCGCCAGCCACCGGCGGCCCTCGTAGTCGCGGTGTCCTGGGCATGCCCGATTAGGAGTCAGCGCTCTGTTTCGATAGCGGCGGGTCGCCGATGACGATCGCCCGCATCCGCGGCACGATGAGGAGTGCCAGCGCTGCTGCGCTGAGGGTGACGAGGCTGGCTGCGGTGGCTACGGCCACCAGGTGTGCTGCCTGTGCGAGGAATGGCCCGGCGACGGAGCCGATGAGGGTTGCTGCTGCCTCGCCGGTAAGGAATACGGCGCTGACCCGGCCGAGTACCGCGTCGCGGATTACTCGTTGCAGGGTCGTCTGCTGGACCACCAGTGACATGGAGCCGGACATGCCGACGGCTGCCGCGGCGGGCAGCGCGGTGGCCAGCGACGTTGAGGTGAAGAGCAGGAAGTACGCGCCGGCAGTTGCAGTCAGGCTGGCGGTCAGCAAGTTCCGGGGCTCGGCCCGGTCCAGGAAGGCCCGGATGACTGGTGCGCCGAGCAGGAAGCCCGCACCGAGGCAGGACAGCAGCAGTCCGGTGTGCTCAATGCCGCCTAGCCGCTGGACCCCGAAGGGGATGAGCACGGCGCTCAGCGACGCGTTCGCCGTCAAGAAGATGGCCGTGACGGGAAGCAGGGCCCGTGCGACGGGCTGCGCGCGGAGCGCCCGCGCTCCCTCGATCAAATCGCGTGCTACAGCGCTGACCACGGCAGCCCGGTCCCGGTGCCGGCCGCCGGACGGGGACGTCATGAACATGGCGGCGGCGGCCAGCAGGTAACTGAAGCTGTCCGCGCAGATCAGCCACCTGATCCCGCAAAAGGCTAGGAAGACGCCGCCGAGCGGGCCGCCGATCAGCCGGACGGTGCCGCTGCTGACTGAGGTCAGCGAATTGGCGCTGCTCAGCAAGGCGCCGGTGCCGACGATGGCCGGGGTGCGAGCCTGCACGGCTGGCGCGTATAGCACGGTGCCGGTGTTCTCGGCGATCAGCGCGGCATACAGGACCCAGTACCTTCCCGGCGAGGTGCCGAGCAGCATGACCGCCACCGCGCCCGCGCAAAACAGATTCGCCCCGATCATGAGGCGCCGTCTGTCCCAGCCGTCAGCGACGGCCCCAGCGACCGGCCCGAGGGCCAGCTGCGGCAGATACTCTGCGGCGAGCGTCAGCCCGGTGTCGCGCAGTGAGCCGGTGGCCGCGAGAACGTGCGCCGGGACAGCTAGGACGAGGAGCCACGAGCCCAGCGAACTGATCAGGCCGCCGCCCCACAGCAGCCGGAAATCCGGTATCCGCAGGGCTTGGAACACCGGCGCACCTCCTGAGGCCTGTTCTATGAGAATAGGTTTCGGAGTTACTATTCTGTCAAGACACAGGAGGAGGACTTGCGTGGAGCATGCGGCGATTGGCCGCCAGTTGCGGGCACGGCGGACCGCGGCGGGCCGGACTGTGGCATCCGTTGCAGCTGACGCGGGCCTGTCGGTGCCTTACATCGCCAATCTCGAGAACGGCAGGGGCAACCCGACGACCACGGCACTGACCCGGCTCGCCGGCGCCCTCGGCTTGCGGCTGGTCATCGCACTCATGCCGGACGAGGACAGCCAGCAGGCCAGGGAACCCGCATCGCCCGAAGTGCCCGCCTCGCTGGTCCGGCTCGGGCGCACCGCCAGATTCCGGCAGGCAGTCACGGCTATCGCCACCGCGCTCGACCTGGATACAGAGAGTTCTCTGCCCAGTTCGTTGCTGCCCTGGCGACACTCGCGCAGACGATGGGCAAGGACCTCGCCGCACCGGACTGGTGGCGCATTGTTGACGCACTCCTGCTGATCGCCGCTCATCCACAGATTGCGTCAGATTCCGGAAGCTGATCGTCCGGAAGGCGATCTACGGTGGCGACATGACTAACAGCGACTACCCGTGGGAACCACCGATGGCCGGCACCGAGGCCGAGCACCTTACCGGTGCGCTCGACCGGCTACGCACGACGTTCCGGTATAAGGCCGATGATCTCGACGCGGCCGGACTGCAGGTCAGGATCGGCGCCTCGTCGTTGACCATTGGCGGACTGCTCAAGCATCTCGCCGTGTGCGAGGACTACATGTTCACCGTCAAGCTCAGCGGAGCACCTATCGGCGCGCCGTGGGAGGGCGCCGACTGGGACGACGACAACGACTGGGAATTCACGTCGGCCGCCGACGACACCCCTGACCGGCTCTATGAACTGTGGGATGGCGCCGTCGAACGATCACGCGCCAGGCTCAACGCGGCCCTGGCGAACGGCGGGCTTGACCAGTCCGTGCACCTCGCCCACCCCGACGGCCACCACGCCAACCTGCGCAGGCTGGTCTGCGACCTGATCGAGGAGTATGGCAGGCACACCGGCCACGCCGACTTGCTGCGCGAAGCGGTCGACGGGCGGACCGGCGAAGATCCGCCCGCCGGATGGCGGCCAAAGGCTGGCCACTTTCGCGTCACCGGCTGACGCTCAGGCCTCAGTAGCCGACGCAAGCTCGCCAGGTAACGGGTCGGGGGTTGACGCTTCCAGTGGCTAGAATCGTCGGGATGCCAGGGCCGACCGCAGGAAGCGCCGTGCCCATGCGCAGGGCCCGCACACTCGCTCAGGTGTACCGACACTTCGGTGAGGTCGACGCCGCCGGAACATCGCCGCTGTACGAGCGCGTCGCCGTTGCCCTGAGTGAGTCTGACGAGGCGCTGCGCGCCATCGAGGCGGCACCGGCGCGCAAGCGGCACCCCGCGGTGATCCTCGCCGCGCTGCACGACCTCGCCCTCGCCGGACGCGCCCCGGCGCTTGCCGCGGCCTATGCCGCTGCGGACGGCGACGCTGCCGCTGGCGCGGCGATCGAGACGCTGCTGCGAATGACCGACTCGGTAGTGGCCATCGCCGTGCGCCGGCAGACACGGGCCAACGAAACCGGACGCTGCGCTGTGCTGTATCCGGCCATTGCCGAGGCGGCGCGCCGGGCAGACGCGAATGCGGTTGGGCTGATCGATGTGGGTTGTTCGGCTGGGCTCAATCTCAATGTCGATCGCGTTGGCATCACCTACAGCAACGGGCAATCGCTGGGCGACCCGTCATCTTCCGTGCAGCTCTCGTCATCGGTCGTGGGGGAGCGGCCCATACCGACGCGGGCGATACCCGAGGTCGTCGCCCGGGTCGGCGTCGACTCCGATCCGGTCGACGTGACCGACGCGGATGACGCCCGATGGTTGCGCGCCTGCCTGTGGCCGGATCAGCCGGAGCGGGTCGCGAGGCTCGAAGCGGAGATGGCGCTGGCGGCGACAGCCCCTCCGCTGCTGCTGCAAGGTGACGCCGTCGAGGTGCTGCCCGACGCCTGCGCCCGTGTGCCCGCGGACGCCCTTCCCGTCGTCACCACGACGTGGGCGCTGTCGCGCTTCCCGCTCGAGAGCCGCCTGCGCTTTCTGCACCGCCTCGACGAAGCGGCGGCCGGCCGGGCGGTGGCGTGGGTGTCAGCGGAGGGGGTCGGAGTCGCGCCGACCATACCGACACTTGGCGATCGCCGCGCCTCTGGCCACAGCATCATCGGCTTGGTGGTGTTCGATCGGTCGGCTCTGCACGCCGAGGCCATTGGCCGCTGCTGGTCGCAGGGCAGCTTTCTGGCGTGGCTGGCAGACTCCTAGTGCGTACCGGGCTAGCAATCGCGCTGTCCGCCACCTGCCATCTCGGCATGGCCGCCCCTGGGCCGATTCAGCTGGCCGTCGTCAATCCCGGACGCAGAACGTCCGGAACCGGGCCTAGCCTGCTCGGCATGACTCACGACACTGTCCTGGACACCACCATCCGCGAACCGTCGATGACCGCGGACGAAGTCGAGATGCTGCTGTTCGCCCTCGACCGTTCCCGCGCCACGTTCGCCTGGAAATGCGGCGGCCTGGATGCGGCCAGCCTGACCCGACCGCACCCGCCGTCAACGATGACACTCGGCGGGCTGCTCAAGCACATCGCGCTGGTCGAGGAGCGGTACACCATCGATTTCACCGGCGAAGCGCCCGGACCGCCGCTTGACGTGGCCGACCACACCGACCCCAACTGGGCGTGGCGCACCGCGGCCGATGACCCGCCTGAGGAGCTCTACGGCCTCTGGCGCCGCACCGTCCAGCGTTCGCGGACCGCGATGGCCAAGGCGCTCGCCGGCGGCGGCCTAGACCAGCCGGCGAAGTACACGACATCGGAGACCGGCACATCGCCGAACCTGCGGCGCATCGTGGTAGACCTCCAGGACGAATACGCCCGGCACGTCGGCCACGCCGACCTGATGCGCGAGGCCATCGACGGGCTCGTGGGGGACTGCCCGCCTCAGCAGCCGCGGCCGCATGATGGCTAGGGACCGGATCGAGAGGATGATGTCGCGCATGGCGACCCGGACACTGCAACTGGCGAACGCCGCGCTGACCATCCGGCCTGCGAACCAGGCGAGCTGGGATGATCTGCAGAAGATCCTCAGTTCCACCGCGCCAGCGAACTGCCAGTGCCAGCGATACAAGATGCGGCCGAAAGAGTGCTTCGTCTCGTTCCCGGCCGAGGAGCGCGCCGACCGGCTCCGGGGCCAGACGGACCCCGGCTGCGCGGACGCCGATGCGACCACCGGCCTCGTCGCCTACCTTGATGACGAGCCGGTCGGCTGGTGCGCCATTGAACCCCGCACCGCCTACATAGGCCTGGTGCGCGGCGGCCGCGTCGCGTGGACCGGCCGCTCAGAAGACCGGACCGACGACTCCGTCTGGGCGGTGACCTGCTTCGTCACCCGTGCCGGGTTCCGCCGGCGCGGCATATGCCTGGCGCTCGCCCGCGCCGCCGTCGACTATGCCCGGGACCACGGCGCACGGGCCGTCGAGGGCTATCCCATGACGACAACGAACGTCGTCTTGGACGAGCTGCACGTCGGCACCGAGAGCACATTCGCCGCAGCGGGCTTCACCGAAGTCTCCCGGCCCTCGCCGCGCCGAGTCGTCATGCGCGTCGACTTCTGACCCCGGCGACCTTCCCGGGATGCGGGGACAGTGCTTCGAGACGGCGGTCACCCGGACTGGCTGGAGAAGGACAGAACAGCGCTACTTAACATAATGTACATTATCGGCGCGCCACAGTAGTCAGCGAGGAAGCGCGCGGGCACGCACACCACCAATTCCCGCGTGAGTGAGCGGCACACGCGACGCCTCGCGCCCGTCTGCGATGAGTTCCCGGGTCGCCGCGGTTTCATTTCGTCATCCCAGTAGCGTCGGATCGAGACGATCGATCGGGCTCGCAGGGGAGCGCATCGCGTCCGACAGGAGGGAGATGACATGCCCGAGCACAGGATCGGCAGTCGCGAGGAGTGGCAGGCAGCCCGGGACGAACTCGCCAGTCTCGAGGCCGAGCAGGCGGAGCGAAACGTGGAGATCCAGAGCAAGCGCCTCGATCTGCCTTGGGTCCCGGTCGAGAAGGAGTACGAGTTCGACACCGAGGACGGCAGGAAGACCCTCATCGACCTCTTCGAAGGGCGCTCACAGCTGCTCGCCTACAACATCATGTTCGGCCCCGAATTCACGCTCGGCGCCTGTCCCGGCTGCACCGGACTGGCCGACGGGCTTAACGGCTCGCTCGTCCACCTGAACCACCGCGACGTCACGCTGCTCTGTTCTTCGAGGGCACCGATCGAGCGGCTGACCGCCTACAAGCGGCGGATGGGCTGGGAGTTCCCCTACGTCTCCACCTACAACACCGACTTCGCTTTCGACTTCGGGCTCGCTATGGCCGAGGGGCAGCCCGAGCAGATCCCCGAGCTCAGGCAGCTGATCGACAACCCGCCCGGCTGGCTCCAGGACTGGTCAGGCCAGATCGGCGCCGAGCTGAAGCACGGCCTGCGCGAGATCCCGAGCTGGATCGCCTTCGCGCGCGAGAACGGGACCGTGTACCACACCTACACGGTCACGGCGCCAGACCCGTTCGTCGCGCCCTACTTCAGCTTCCTGCTCGAGCGAACGCCGAAAGCACAACCCGCCGAGCCGCGCAGCTGGCGGAAGGACGAGTATCCGGACTGACGCCGACAGGCCCATGGGACAGTTGCCGCGGCAGCCGCGCCAAGAGGTCCTCCCCCTCCCCTCTCCCCCACAAAGATGATCATGAACTTTGCTCATGCGCGGCCGGAGGAACGAGGTCGGGTCGGCGGTGGCGCGACGTGCTGCCCGACCTGATGTTTCCCGCTGACCGCTCATGGCTAGCGGCCACGCTCTGCGACGACCACTGGACCTGCGTCGGCGGAACCGACAGCCTGGCGGACATGTTCCTACCTGACCTGCACGCACGGTCGGTGTACTTCGAGTGACGACGCCACCCCGTCAGGACATAGGGTCTTCTGACTGGGTGCCGATTCCAGGTTCTGCCGAGCACAGATCACCCAACGAGGAGTACCCATGGCTATCGCGTTTCCTGGAGAGTCAGCGGAGTACCGGGCCGCGCGGAATCGACTGCTCGAGCAGGAGATCGAGCTGCGCCGCGCGACGGAGGCAGTAGCTGCATCGAGGAGGCGTCTTCCGCCCGGCGGGGTTGTGCCGGAGGACTACGCCTTCCGTGGGCAAGGGCCAGGCGGCGACCTGGCCGACGTGCGGCTGTCGGAGCTGTTCGCGCCCGGCAGGGACTCGCTGGTGATCTACAGCATGATGTTCCCTCGCGACCCTGGCGACGACCGGCCGGGCCCGGCAGGCGGGCAGACCGCGCTGCTGCCGCTGGCCGAGGGCCCATGCCCGTCGTGCACCGCGTTCCTCGATGCGCTCGACGGCGCCGCCGAGCACGCCTCCCAGCGGGTCAATCTCGCCGCCGCCGGGAAAGCGCCGATCGAGCGCATCCTCGCCTTCGGCGCCGAACGCGGCTGGCGGCGGCTGCGCCTGTTGTCCGCGGCCGGCACCACCTACAACCGCGACTACTGGGCCGAGACCCCGGATGGCGAGCAGCAGCCGATGCTGAACGTGTTCCACCGCGACGGCGACACCATCCGGCACTTCTGGGGCTCGGAGCTGTTCTACGCACCAGACGACCCCGGGCAAGACCAGCGCCATGTCGGCACTCTTGAGCCGCTGTGGAATCTGTTCGACCTCACCCCCGAAGGGCGCGGCACCGACTGGGACGAGCAGCTGAGTTACTAACCACTCCAGCCCTGTCCACCAGGCATGGCGACGGCCAGCGCCTCCCTGATGGGGGCCTAGCGCAGTTGTCGCGCGCTTGCTCCTGATCGCGATGCTCCTGCGAGAGGCGTATCGTCAAACACGAATCCACGCAGTCGCAGATCAGGCCGCGGCCGCGAGGACTCGGTCAGTTCCCGGTCTCAGATGATTGGTCTGGCCCAGCCGGAAGGTGTGACATGTCGAGGCCAATGGCTGTCATTCAGCAGTTCGACACCTCTCACGGCGGCGTGACGAACCTCGATCGCTGCAACAGATGCGGAGCGCCCCGCGCGGTCCACGGTCCGGACTGGACCTGCCCGGCGCCACCGACACGCCGGGCCGCCGTGGCCATGCTGTACGCCGGCGCGCTGCTCATGGCCGCCGGGCTAATACTGCGCTTTGTCTCCGGTGCACCGCTAGCAACAGCACAGCTAACGCTGTTCTTCGTTGGTTTCTACGGCGGCCTCTACCTGATATTCGCAGGTGCGATAACGATCGGCCGCCACCGGTAGGTGCGGCGGACTTGCAAAGGGGCATTACGGGGCGCCGGCTGGCAACCTGGTCAGCGCCACGACGGGGATGGTGCGGCCAGCCTTCTCTTCCTGCTCGGTGAAGAACGGGTAGGTATCTTTGAGCAGCTGCCACAGACGCTCGCGCTCCGCGCCCGCCAGCACCTCCGCCACCGCCGGATAGCTCTCATCCCCGATCTCGACCGTAACCCGCGGCTGCTGAGTGAGGTTGCGATACCAGTCGGGATCCTTGGGCGCGCCTGCGTTGGAGGCGATGACCAGGACCCTGTCGCCGTCCCGGTGGAACATCATCGGCGTGGTACGCCGCTGCCCAGTCTTGGCGCCGATCGTGGTGAGCAGAATCAGCCGGTCCCGGTGCATGCCGTCGATCGCTCCCCCGGCCCTGAACTGCTCGATAACCCTGCGGTTCGTCTCGCGAATATCCATCTGATCCCCATTCAGGCGTACTCGTCAGGCGACCTCTGCCAGAGCCTGGGCGAACTGGGCCTGGTACAGCCGTGCGTAGGCGCCGCCGGCCGCGAGCAGCTCGGCATGGGTGCCCTGTTCAACGATGCGGCCATTCTCCATCACCAGGATCACGTCCGCGTCGCGGATTGTGGAGAGCCGGTGCGCGATGACGAAGCTAGTCCGGCCCTGCCGCAGTGAGGCCATGGCGCGCTGGATCAGCAGCTCGGTCCTGGTGTCGACCGAGCTGGTGGCCTCGTCCAGGATGAGCACGGCAGGGCGCGCCAGGAAGGCCCGGGCGATCGTGATCAGCTGCCGCTCCCCCATGCTGACGTTCGTCGCCTCGTCCTCCAGCACGGTGTCGTACCCGTCGGGAAGATGGCGGACGAACCTGTCCACGTAAGTTGCCTTCGCCGCCTCGATGACCTGCTCCCGGGTGGCGCCCGCCGAACCGTAAGCGATGTTCTCCTCGATCGTGCCGCCGAATAGCCAGGCGTCCTGAAGGACCATGCCGGTCAGCGCCCGCAGTTCCTCGCGCTTCATGTCGGCGATGTTGACCCCGTCCAGCAGGATCTTGCCGGAGTCCACCTCGTAGAACCGCATCAGCAAGTTCACCAGCGTGGTCTTGCCGGCCCCGGTCGGGCCGACGATGGCGACGGTCTGGCCGGGCTCGACGGTCAGCGACAGGTCCTCGATGAGCGGCTGGTCCGGCTTGTAGCGGAACGATACGTCCGCGAACTCGACCCGGCCCTGCACGCCCGCGGGCCTGGCGGGCACTGCCAGATCCGGCGACTGCTCCTCTGCATCCAGCAGCGCGAACACCCGCTCCGCCGAAGCCACGCCGGACTGCAGCAGGTTCGCCATGCTGGCGACCGTAGTCAGCGGCTGGCTGAACTGGCGGGAGTACTGGATAAAGGCCACCACGCTGCCCAGCGGCAGCGTCCTGGCGGCTACCCGCAGCCCGCCGACGACGGCGACCAGCACGTAGTTGAGGTTGCCCACGAACATCATCAGCGGCTGGATCGTGCCGGAGATGAACTGCGCCCGGTAGCTGGCCTGGTACAGCGCCTCATTGTGATCGGTGAAGGTCTGCATGGCCGTCTCGCGCTGGCCGAACGCGCTCACCAGCGCGTGCCCGGTGTACATCTCCTCGATGTGGCCGTTCAGCTTTCCGGTGGTCGACCATTGCTTGATGAACTGCGGCTGAGCCCGCTTCGCGATCCGGGTCACGGCGAACGCCGATCCGGGGATCGTCACCAGCGCGATCAGCGCGAGCTCCCACGAGGTGATGAACATCATGATCAGCACGCCGACGATCGTCAGCAGCGAGATCACCAGCTGGCTGAGTGTCTGCTGCATGGACTGGGCCAGGTTGTCGATGTCGTTGGTGACCCGGCTGAGGATCTCGCCGCGCGGCTGCCGGTCGAAGTAGCTCAGCGGCAGCCGGGCCAGCTTGGCCTGCACGTCCTCGCGCATCGTCTGCACGGACCGCTGGACCACCCTGGCCGTCAGCCGGCCCTGCAGCGCCGCGCAGATCGCAGAGCCCACGAACAGCACCGCGAGCACCAAGAGGATCTGCCCGACGTGCCCGAAGTCGGCGCCGCCCGGCCGGTGCGTGAACACCCCATAGGCGATCACGTCGATGGCATCGCCGATCAGCCGCGGGCCGAGCACCGTCATCGCGACGCTGGCCGCCCCGAGCGCCAGGATCAGGTACATCACCATCCGGTAGGGCGTCATCATGCCCAGCAGGCGGCGGCTCGAGCCGCGGAAGTTCAGCGCCTTCTCGGTGGACTGCCCGGCCATGAACATGCCCGGACCACGCCCGGCGCCAGGTCCGATGCCCCCTGCCGGACCCGGCCCCCGCTTCGGGGTAGCCCGCTCCCCCGGCTGCTCAACGACGCTCACGCCGCTGCCTCCTGCTCTGTCAGCTGGGAGAGCACGATCTCCCGGTAGGTCTCACTGGCCTCCATCAGCTCGGCATGCGTGCCGCTGTCGACCACCCGGCCCGCTTCGAGCACCACGATCCGGTCCGCCTGCCGGATGGTGGCCACGCGCTGCGCGACGATCACCACCGTCGCGCCGGTTACCTCGCGGGCTAGCGCGGCGCGCAGCCTGGCGTCGGTCGCGTAGTCCAGCGCTGAGAACGAGTCGTCAAACAAGTAGATCTGCGGCCGGTGCACCAGCGCCCGCGCGATGGCGAGTCGCTGCCGCTGACCGCCGGACACGTTCGTGCCACCCTGCGCGATCCTGCTGTTCAGCCCGTCAGGCATGTGCTCGACGAAATCGCGGGCCTGCGCGATCTCCAGTGCCTGCCACAAGTCCTCGTCGGTCGCGTCCTGGTTGCCGTACCGCAAGTTGCTGGCGACCGTGCCGGAGAACAGATATGGCTTCTGCGGCACCAGGCCTATCGTGGCGGACAGCACCTCAGGGGCGAGCTCGCGCACGTCCACCCCGCCGACCAGGACCTGGCCGCCAGTGACGTCCATCAGCCTGGGAATCAGGCTGACCAGCGTGGACTTGCCGCTGCCGGTGCCGCCGATCACCGCGGTAGTCTCTCCTGGCCGCGCCGTCAGGTCGATGTCACACAGCACCGGCTGCTCGGCCCCCGGGTAGCTGAACTCGACCCCGCGCAGCTCCAGCAAGCCGGGCGCGATGAGCGAAGTCACCGGACGCGATGGCGGCAAGAGCACGGCCTCGGTGTCGGTTACCTCCATGATCCGTTCGGCGCTGACCTCAGCGCGCGGCACGAGCATGAACATGAAGGTGGCCATCATGACCGACATGAGGATCTGCAGCAGATAGGTGAGGTAGGCCACTAGCGACCCGAGCTGCATGACGCCGTCGGCGATGAAGTGCCCGCCGAACCAGACGACAGCCAGGCTGGACAAGTTGGTGACCAGCATGACCGACGGGAACATTAGCGCCATCAGCCGCCCGGCGCCCAGCGACACGTCGAACAGCTGGTCGTTGGCCGCTGCGAACCGAGAACGCTCCGCGCCGTCGCGCACGAATGCGCGGATCACCCGGACGCCGGCAATCTGCTCACGCAGTACCCGGCTGATGCCGTCGATCCGCTCCTGCATGAGCCGGAACAGCGGCCGCATCCGCGAAATGATCAGGGTAACCAGTATCCCGAGCACCGGCACCGCTACCAGCAGCACCGACGACAGCTTCACGTTCTGGTTGAGCGCCAGGATGATGCCGCCGACGCAAATGATCGGCGCGGACACCAGCAGCGTGAAGGTCATGATGGCCAGCATCTGGACTTGCTGGACGTCATTGGTCGTGCGGGTGATCAGCGACGGCGTGCCGAAGTGATTCACTTCCCGGTCAGAGAACTGCTGAACCCGGCTGAACACTCCGTGCCGGACATCGCGGCCGAGTGCCATCGCGACCCGCGCGCCGTAGTAGACCGCGACGACGGCGCACAGGATCTGGGCGAGCGTGATCACCAGCATCACGCCACCCGTAGTCCAGATGTAGTGCTGATTGTCCAGGGCGATGCCCTTGTCGATGATGTTGGCGTTCAGCGTGGGCAAATACAGCGTCGCCAGCGTTTGCAGCAGCTGAAAAACCATCACCAGCAGCAACTGCCTGCGGTATGGCCGCAGGTACTCGCGCAGCAGTCGGATCAGCAAGGAAGTCTCTCCGGGAGCAGGTTTTCAATTCGGGCGGGTAACGGGTCCTGGTCAGCCAGCGCCGCTAGCTAGTGTTCGCCGCCTGCGGGGCGGCCCGAGGCGGCAGCACGTCGAGCATGCCGTCGGCTAGCTGCCGCAAGCTGCGCCGGACCACGGGTCCCAGCGCGGTCGGCGGGTCCGAGTGCAGCCAGCGCTCCATGGCCGCCTGCACGGCCGCCGTCACCGACGCGGCCAGGATCCGCGGGAACATGCTCGCGTCGGGCTTGAAGCCGAGCCGCAGCGCGATGGCCTCGGCGAGCGAGTACTGCGTCATCGCCTGCACCTTGAGGTACTCGCCACGCAGCGCCGGGGTGCTGGTAACCAGCCGCACCCCTGCCATCCAGTCTTCGTCCAGCGCCCTGTCGGCCGCGCCGTACTCGGACATCACCGCGTTCACGATGGCGTCCCACAGCGGCTCTTCGGCGGGCCGGTCCCGCAGCGCGGCGCCGATCCGCATGGCGCGGTCGAACCCGAGCGCGCAGATGGCCTCGTACTTGCTGGCAAAGTAATTGTTGAAGGTGCGGGCCGATACGCCGGCAGCCTCGGCGATGTCCTCGACCAGGACGTTGTCCAGTCCGCGCTCGGCGGCCAGCCGCATGGCCG
This sequence comes from uncultured Actinomycetota bacterium, assembly GCA_963787665.1. GTDB lineage: Bacteria > Actinomycetota > Actinomycetes > Streptosporangiales > Streptosporangiaceae > JAJYUU01. Next base: position 184,737 of record CAWBDZ010000007.1, on the reverse strand, counting down.
CGATCCCGAGCGCCTTACGGGTAGCGATCTTCTTCCGCACCCGCAGGCCCGCGCGCTCGGGCCGGCGCTCTGTGGCGGCGGCGGGCAGCACGGCAGTCCGCGCCAGGCCGGGCGGCAGGTCGATCGAGGTCACGCGCACATCGTACCCGAACTTTCGCATCGCGCAACTTTGCGCGGCACGAAGAAATCCTGTTATACTCGGTGCTGGCGGAAGCGCTCCACATCTGCGCGGCGCGGCGGATCAGCGCCGGGCCGGCTACAGGTCGACGACCGCCTCGCCAATCACGGCGAATAGACGGCCTGGCACCTCACAACTACTAGCGATTTTGCGACAACACCCTCATTAGCTGGCGCGTCGCAACATCCGTGTCGGAATTCCGCTAGTCATACGGCGCTGTCATCGCCGATGCTGGACCTATGGCCGAAGACCGAATACATCTTGACCGGGATCGCTGCATCCGCGCCGTCCAGTCCAAGGACGCGCGCTTCGACGGATGGTTCTACACCGCCGTCCGGACCACCGGCATTTACTGCCGGCCAAGCTGCCCCGTGGTCCCGCCGAAACCACAGAACATGCATTTCTTCCCCAGCGCCGCCGCCGCGCAGCAGGCCGGCTTCCGGGCCTGCAAGCGGTGCCGTCCCGATGCCAGCCCTGGTTCTCCGGAATGGGACGTACGGGCCGACATGGTGGCCCGTGCCATGCGGCTGATCGCCGATGGCGTCATGGATGACGGCGGCGTGCCCGCGCTCGCCAGTCGCCTCGGTTACAGCGTCCGGCAGGTAGAGCGCCAGCTTCTCGCCGAGCTCGGTGCCGGACCGCTGGCGCTGGCCCGGGCGCAGCGAGCGCAGACCGCCCGGCTGCTGATCGAGACCACTGCCCTGCCGATGGCCGACGTCGCCTTCGCGGCAGGCTTCGCTAGCATCCGGACCTTCAACGACACGGTGCGGGAAGTGTTCGCGCTGTCGCCCACGCAGTTGCGCGAGCGGGCCGGCCGGGGACAGCCCGCTGCGACGGCGAGCACGCTTGTCCTGCGGCTGCCGTTCCGGGCGCCACTGGAACCGGGCAACCTGTTCGGTCATCTGGCGGCTACCGCCGTGCCCGGTGTGGAGGAATGGCGCGACGGCGCGTACCGGCGCACGCTGCGGCTGCCGCACGGTCACGGCATCGCCGAGCTGCGGCCGTTGCCTGACCACGTCAGCTGCGTGCTGACCCTGACCGACCTGCGCGACCTGGCCAGCGCGATCAGCCGGTGCCGCAGGCTGCTGGACCTGGACGCTGACCCGGTGGCCGTAGGCGAGCTGCTCTCCGCCGACGACGTCCTCGCGCCGATGGTCGGCAAGGCGCCGGGCCGTCGGGTGCCGCGAACGGTGGACGCCGGGGAGTTCGCGGTCAGGGCCGTGCTCGGTCAGCAGATCTCCACAGCGGCGGCCCGAACGCACGCAGGCCGGCTGGCAGCCGCGCATGGCGACGAGATAGACGACCCGTCCGGCGGGCTGAGCAGGCTGTTTCCCGCAATGGACGTGCTCGCGAGCGTGGATCCGGCAGCGCTAGCGATGCCCAGGTCACGCCGCGAAACGTTCGCGGCGCTGACAGCCGGGCTGGCTAATAAGACCATCGACCTCAGTGTCGGCGGCGATTGGCACGAGGCCCGGCTCCGGCTGGCCGCGCTCCCAGGCGTCGGTCCGTGGACGGTCGAGACCATCGCGATGCGGGCCCTCGGCGATCCGGACGCGTTCCCGGCAGCCGATCTCGGCGTGCGGGCCGCCGCCCAGGCGGCCGGGCTGCCCGCCAAGCCCGCGGCGCTGACCGCCCGCGCGGCAGGCTGGCGGCCATGGCGCGCGTACGCGGTCCAGTACCTGTGGGCCACCGGCGATCACGACATCAACTACCTGCCCGCTGACAATTAAGGAGACAGTAATGATCAGCTCAGACCCGACCGTAAGCAGCTCGCGCGCTATCGTCACGGCGCGCTCGCACGTCGTGCTGGCCAGCCCGATCGGGCCACTCACCCTGGTAGCCGAGGACGGCATGCTGACCGGCTTGTATATGGATACCCGCGGGCGCCAGCCGGGTTCCGATGTGCTCGGCGGCACCGGCGATCCGCAGGACGAGCCGTTCGCGTCGGCAGCCAGGCAGCTCGAGGACTACTTCGCCGGCGGGCTGGCCGTCTTCGACCTGCCGCTCGCGCCAGCAGGCACCCAGTTCCAGCGCCGGGTATGGGCGGCACTGCAGACCATCCCCTACGGCCAGACCTGGTCGTACGGCCAGCTCGCCCGGACCGTCGGCAACGCATCGGCGAGCCGCGCGGTCGGTCTGGCCAACGGCCGCAATCCCATCGCCGTCGTGATCCCATGCCATCGGGTCATCGGCGCAGACGGGAGCCTGACCGGTTACGGCGGCGGCCTGGACCGCAAGCGTTTCCTGCTCGGTCTCGAAGCCGGCGCGAGCAATGGCGTTGCTACCGAGCGGTAACGCCGGAGCAGAACGACGGCATTGGTCGAGTACGCGGCCGCCAATCTTCACATCCAATACCTATGATTACGATGCATAGTTCCACTGTGTGAAGGTTTCAGTGCCCTTGGCGACGGGAATGCCCGGTTTGGGGCACTGAAAGCTTCACACTGTCGACGGGCTCCGCCTGGCCAGAGGACGCTCGGCCGTGCAGGTACACGCGGCCGAGCGGATATTTAAGCAGGCACTGGCACGCATCATCTTCTTCGGGGCAATCAGCAGTAATTTGCCCCGGCTCGGCAAGCGCCGGAGTTACCGTGATCGGTGAGCCTGCCTGAGATGGCGAGCCGGGCATTGGGTCGGCCCGCCGGGACCCGAAGAAGGTACATGCGAGACCTTGCCAGCCGGCCCGAGGATTCCACCAGCTTCGTCGGCCGGACCGCGGAGATCGGCGAGTTGCGCGAGCTGCTGAGGGCCGCGCGCGCCGTGACGCTCTGCGGCGCTGGCGGCATCGGCAAGACCCGGCTCGCGTCAAGGCTGCTGTCCGAGGTAACCAGCGACTTCCCAGACGGCGCCTGGTTCGCTGAGCTGGGTGAGCTGCGACGGCCGGATGACCTCGTGCCGACGGTCGCCTCGGTCATCGCGGTCGACGAGGAGCCCGGCAGGCCGCTGGTCGAGACCCTGTCCGACGCGCTCCGAGACCGCACGGCCATCCTGGTCCTGGACAACTGCGAGCACCTCATTGAAGCGTGCGCCGCCTTGTCCCAGCGGCTGCTGGCGAGCGCGCCGGGACTGCGGATCCTGGCCACCAGCCGCGAGCCGCTGCGGATAGCCGCCGAAGCAGCCTGGCAGGTACCGCCGCTAACGGTGCCGCCCGACGGGACCTCCGGCGGCAGCCGCGTGCCCGACTATGACGCCATCATGTTGTTCGCTGAGCGCGCCAGAGCAGTCATGCCGGGTTTCTCGCTGGGCCCGGCCAATCTGGGCCGCGTCGCCGCGATCTGCCGGGCCCTGGACGGTCTGCCGCTTGGCCATCGAGCTCGCCGCGGCCTGGGTGCGGGTGCTGTCCCTCGACCAGATCGCGGCTCGCCTCGACCACCGGATGGCCTTGCTGACAACCGGCGCCCGGACCGCGCCCGCCCGCCAGCAAACGCTCCGTGCGGCGTTCGACTGGAGCTACGGCCTGCTGTCACCGCCTGAGCAGGTTCTGCTCCGCCGGCTGTCGGTGCTCGCTGGCTGGTCACTCGACATGGCCGAGTTCGTGTGCGCCGATGTCATCCTCCCGGCTGCCGAGGTCCTTGACCTGCTGAGCGCGCTCACCGACAAGTCGCTCGTCGAAGTAGAGCCCGACGTGCTGGGACAAGCGCGCTACCGGATGCTGGAAACGGTCCGCGAGTACGCCGCTGACCGCCTCGCACTAGCCGGCGAGACGGACCGGATGCGCCGCCGCCGCCGTGACTACACGGTGCGCGAGACCGAGGCGTCCTTCGCCATCGGCATGGCCATGGTGCCTGCCCCATGGTCGGCTCGCGTCCACGTCTTCCGGCGATTCGACGTGGAGTCGGCGAACCTGCGCGAGGTACTCAGCGCCTGCCTGGCCGGCGACGATGCCGAAACCGGATTCCGGCTGTGCGTCTCGATGCTGCCCGTGTGGATCGTGCGCGGCACGTCTGCCGAAGGCTGGGCGTGGCTGGACCAGTTCATTGCCCTGCCGAGCGCTGCGACAACACCCGACTCGGTACGCGGGCCGGCGCTGGCCAGCTGCGCTCAGCTCGCCCTGGCCAGCGGGTCGGCCAACGCCAAGACGCTGGCGCTGGAAGCGCTGGAGGTCTGCTGGTCGGCCGGAGCGGAGTTTTACGCAGCCGCAGTGCTCAACTTGCTGGCCGAGATCGAGCTCCACTCGGGCCGGCTTGAGGAAGCCGCGGCCCGGGCGGCCGAGACACTCGCGGTAGCGAGGTCGGCCGGCGACCGGTGGAACGAGGGATATGCGCTCGGCTCGATGGCAACGGTCGCTGCCAGCCGGGGCAACCTGCGAGAAGCAACTGAACTGGCTAAGTCCGCGCTGGTCATTATGCGGGCGATCGAGCAGCAATGGGGCTCGGCGCGCGTCCTGATCGGCCTGGGCGACCTGGCCAGGGTGCGCTCGGAGCATGCTTCGGCGAAGGAGTACTACCTCGAGGCGCTAGCCATCCTGCGCGAGGTTAATGCCCGGCCAGAGATTGCTCGGTGCCTGGCCGGTCTCGGCCGGCTCGCGATCGAGCGGTCCGACCTCGCCGCGGCGCGGCGCATCCTGACCGAAAGCCTCCGCCTGAGTTACGCCTCCGGAAGCCGGATCGGGCTGGCACGCGGCCTGGAAATACTCGCCCAGCTCGCCGTCCTGGAAGGGAACCCCGCCGCTGCAGTGCGGCTGGCTGGCGCTGTCACGACGTTGCGGCGGCAGGCAGGCTTGCCGCCGGTGCCAGGATCCAGGACGCAGCCTCTGCTCGACTCCGCGGCCGGGCTCGGCCAGCATGCCGTATCGACTGCTGTGGGCTGACGGCGCGGCCATGACGCAAGCTGACGCAGTACACCTCGCGCTTGGCGACGGCGCCGAGGACGGCGTGCGCGGCCGAGCGGCAGCTGAACCGGCCACTGCCCGGCCAGCGCAGGGCGCGCCCGCTGGCGCGCTGACAGCTAGGGAGCGCGAAGTCGTGGCCTTGCTAGCGGCAGGCCTCAGCAACCGCGCCATCGCCAGCGAGCTGTATATAACTCCGGCCACGGCGGCCCGGCATGTCGCCAACATCCTCGCCAAGCTGGACTTCAGCTCCCGCAGCCAGGTCGCCGCCTGGGCCAGGGCAGGAGCCAACGGCGGTCAAGTGACGCCGAATAGCGCGCTGACCGACTCGCCTTCGTGAATCCGCCGGATCGCCTCGGCTAGCGCCGGCGCGACCGAGATGACCTGCAGTTCCGGCCCGGTCTCGGCGTCCGCTATCGGCAGCGTGTTCGTGCAGATGATCTGCAGAACCTCCGGATGGGCGGCGATGCGCTTCAGCGCCCCGTCGCAGAACAACCCGTGCGTGCAGGCAATCCGGACCGACTTGGCGCCGTGCTCGCGGAGCCTGGCCAGCAGTTCCAGGATCGTCGTGCCGCGGGCGATCTCGTCGTCCAGGACGATCACGTCCCGGCCGCCGACGTCCCCGATGATGGAGCTGATCGTCACTTCCTCATCGCTGTGCCGCTCCTTCGCGCCCGCAGCGACCGGCAGTTGCAGCAGCCTGGCCAGCGCCGCCGCGTTTTTGGCGTTGCCGAGGTCCGGCGAGACCACCACGGAGTTGCTGACGTCGAGCCTGCCGAAGTGATCAGCGAACTCCCGCAGCGCGTGCAGGTGGTCGACCGGAATGGAGAAGAAGCCGTGCACCTGCGGCGAGTGCAGAGTCATCGTCAGCACTCGGTTCGCGCCGGAAGTGACAAGCAGGTCTGCGACCAGCCGACCGCCGATCGACACTCGCGGCATCGCCTTCTTGTCCGATCGCGCGTAAGCGTAGTGCGGGATCACTGCAGTGACCCGCGCCGCCGACGCGCCACGGGCAGCGTCGAGCATGAGCAGCAACTCGACAAGGTTCTCCTGGACCGGCGGGCCGAGTGGCTGGATGATGAACACGTCGCGCTCGCGGCAGTTGGCCTGAAGCTGAACTTCCAGGCAGTCATTCGCAAACCGGCGCAATCGCACCGGATGGAGCGGTACACCTAGATCAGCGCAGATTTCCGCAGATAGCCTGGGGTGCGCACTGCCACTGAAAACTACAATTTCCCGCACCAGCCCAGAGTATGAGGTACGCACCGCTGCTGTACCGATATCCCCCGGCTAGCACGCAGCGGCAAGCTGCCGGCCCGCCTCGGTGAGCCAGTGCCCCGCCGCGCCAATGGCCTGCTCGCGGCCACCAGCCAGCGCCGTCAGTTCGACCGCGCGCACGTCGGCTTGAGGTTGCGCGGATAGCAGGCCGGCCACCACCGCGGCCGGTACCCCGGCCTCTCGGGCCGCTGCCAGCACCGCGCCGGTGACCTTGCCGGTCACCGAAGTCCGGTCGTACTGGCCTTCACCGGTGATGACCAGGCTGGCACCGGCCAGCGCGGCCGGCAAGCCGGCAATGCTGGCGATCTCGGCCGCGCCCGGCCGCAGGCTCGCGCCCCACGCCGCGGCGAGACCGTAGCCAGCGCCGCCGGCCGCGCCTGCGCCAGGCCGGCCAGGTTCGCCGCCAAGCAGCGCGGCCAGCGTGGCCAGTCCCGCCTCCAGAACAGCGACGTCAGCCGGCCGCGCGCCCTTCTGCGGGCCGAACACCGCGGCCGCGCCGTTCTCCCCGAGCAGCGGCGCCTGCACGTCGGTGAGGCAGCTGAGCCCTTCGGGTGGCGCCGGCCGGAGGCCGGTCAGGTCGACCGCCGCGAGGCTGCCCAGCGCGCCGCCGCCGCGCGGCAGGTCATTGCCGGAGGCGTCGAGAAACCGCGCCCCGAGCGCGGCCAATGCACCCGTTCCGCCGTCAGTGCACGCCGACCCGCCGAGACCGACCACGATCCGGCGAGCCCCGGCGTCGAGCGCAAGCCCGATCAGCTGCCCGACGCCGTAGCTGTGGGCCCGCAGCGGCAGCAATTCGCCGAGCTGCGTCAGCCCCGCCGCGGCGGCCAGTTCGACGACGGCCACGTTCCCTTCCAATTCCAGCCACGCGGCGGTGACCTGCGCGCGGCCCGGCCCGCTGACCCGCGCCCGGTGCCAGCGCGCGCCACGCGCATCCGCGGCAAGCACCGCCATGGTGCCCTCACCGCCGTCCGCCAGCGGCAGCCGGATGATCTCGTCAGCGGAACGCACGCTGGCCCAGCCGCGGGCAAGCGCGGCAGCCGCTGCGGCCGCGCTGATGCTGCCCTTGAAAGAGTCGGGCGCCACGACGACCCGCATCCGCTAGCCGCGGCCCCGGTAGGCGGGCAGCTTCAGCGCCGCCCGGATGGCCTGCTGGACTGCCACCTTGTCCGGGCGGGCGTCGATGGTGACGACGTACTCCTTGCGGCGGAAAATGTCGAGCACCGGGTTGGTCTTGGCGTGATACTCGCGCAGCCGGACGGCAAGCGCCTCCTCGGTGTCGTCCTCGCGCTGGACCAGCTTGCCGCCGCAGGCGTCGCACTGACCCTCGACCCGCGGGCTGCTGTCGATCAGGTTGTAGTCCATGCCGCAGCCTTCGCACAGCCGTCTGGCCAGCACTCGACGCCGCACCTCACTGTCGGGCAAGTCGAGGTAAATAACGCCGTCGATGTCGTAGCTCTCCAGGAAGAACTTCGCCTGGCGCTCGTTGCGCGGGAAGCCGTCGATGATGAAGCCGTAATTCCAGTCGTGCCCGGCGAGCCTGTCCTTCACCACGCCCTCGGCAAGGTCATCGCCGACCAGTTCGCCGATCGCCATGGTTCGCCGCACCTGCGCGCCGAGCTTGGTGTGGTGCTGCACGTTCCAGCGGAAGATGTCGCCGACCGCGATGTGCACCAGGTCCAGGTCAGCTGCGAGCATGGCGCTCTGGGTGCCCTTACCGCTGCCCTGGACGCCCATGATGACGTACTTCCGCATGCGGTAACTGTAAGCGGACCAGCCGCGCCCCGGCCCCCGGCCCTGCAGGCCCGCGCCCGGGCAACGCCGCCTGAGCTGTCAGCCAGGCGGTGCGCCAGCCGGCGGTGCGCTTGCCTGCTGCTGGGCGAAGTCCCGGCTGCGGATCGCGACCAGTGCGAAGACGCCGGAGGCGAACGCGATGATAGCCGCGACGAGCAGGATCTCGTTCAGGCCCGAGGTGAACGCTCCCCTGGTGATGAGACCGACCGTCGGCCTGATCTGCGCAGGCAGCCGGGTGATGACGCGGCCAATCTGACCGGACTGGACGGCGGCGGCGATCTGCCCGCCATGGCTCGCCAGCCCCGGAACGGCAGCCACCCCGGTCTGTACATCGGCCTTGACCTTGCTCACAAACAGCGAGCCCAGCAGCGCGATGCCAGTCGCGATGCCCACCTGGCGGAACGTCGAGTTGATCCCGGAGGCCATGCCGGCCCGCTCGGGCCGGACGACGCCCACCGCGGTGGAGGCCAGCGGCGGGTTCACCAATCCGACGGCCAGGCCGCCGACGATCATGCCCGGTATCAGGTGTGTCCAGCTCGATGTCGCGTTCAGCCCGCGCATCAGCAGCAGGCTGACGCCGACCAGAATGAGGCCGGGCCCGATGAGCAGCCGGACCGGCACGCGTGAAGACAGCCGCCCCGAGATCGTGGCCGTGACCAGGATCCCGCCGGAGATCACTGTCAGCCGCACGCCAGTCTGCAGGGCCGAGTACCCGAGGATGTCCTGCAGGTACAGGACCAGGTAAAGCAGCATCGAGAAGATAGAGGCACTGAGCCCGAACGCCGCCACCAGGCCGCCGCTGAAGGTTGGCAGCCGGAACAGGCGCAGATCGAACATCGGTCTTGCGATCCTCAGTTCGAGGAGTACGAACGCGCACAGCAGCACGAATGCGATGGCGAAGAAGGTGAGTACGAGCTGATCGGTGAAGGACCGGCGGCTGGACTCGATCAGCGCGTAAACCAGGCTGGCCAGCGCGCCGCTGAACAACGCGAATCCAGCCCAGTCAGGACGGGTGGCCTGAGTCTGCCGCGACTCGCCCACCCGCAGCACGGTAATGATGAGTGCGGCCACTCCGACGGGTGCGTTCACGAAGAAGATCCAGCGCCAGGAGATCCCCGAGGTGAGGATGCCACCGAGCAGCGGGCCGATGGCGACCGCCAGGCCGGTGATAGCGCCCCAGACGCCGAATGCCACGCCCCTGTCCTTGCCGCGGAAAGCGTCGGCCAGCAGTGCCAGCGATACCGCGAACATGATCGCGCCGCCCAGGCCCTGCAGGCCTCTGGAGAGGATCAGCATGACGGTGTTGACCGCGAAGCCGCAGAGTACTGATGAGCCGGTAAAGACCACCAGCCCGACCAGGTACAGCAGCCGGCGGCCGAACATGTCGGCGAGGCTGCCCGCGGTGAGCAGGAATGCGGCAAGCGTCAGCGCGTAGGCGTCGACGATCCACTGCAGGTCCGAGAAGCTCGAGTGCAGCGCCCGCTGGATGTCTGGCAGCGCCACGTTGACGATTGTGATGTCCAGCAGCAGCATGAACGTGCCGAGGCAGACCCCGACCAGGGTCCACCATTTATTCCCGCGCTGAACCGGTTCGGTCCTGCTCCCTGCGGTCTGCTGGCCGGGGGGGCGCTGAGCCTGCCCGGACAGATCAGCGTGCGCTTCGGTCACGAACAGCTCCAGGTAGCTCTGGCGAAATTAGGGGTGCCCTAGCCGCGCCTGCGATCGAACACATCTTCGCTCAATCACAGCCGTGATCCATGTTAACGGCCCGGCGCGCGCCGCCCTCCGCGCGGTGCGGCCCGTTCGCCTAGCGCGAACCGGCGCTCGCACATGCCGCGCAGCTTAGGGTCCAGCGATTCCCTGATTAGCGGCCAGTCCAGCCGGAGCAGGTCCGGGTTGAGGAACCGGGCGACGTCGTTGCGCTGGCCTTGCGTCAGCACTATGCCGTACATGCTCCGCCGGGACACGGCATCGGTGACGTCGCATTCCCGCATGCCAGGCCATGACAGGTGCCTCGGCAGCACGATGACGCCGCGGGTCGGGCCGCGCAGGTCTTCCAGTCGCTGGGGCAGGCGGCTGGCATGCGGGTTCCGGACGGCCAGCAGGTCAGCTAGAGACATGTACTCAATTATTGCCTGACCAGGCCTCCCTCCGGTCGTGACTCGCTGGTTAACTATCGCGACGCTGCGCCACCGTGGCGGCGGGCGGGCGATCCGGTGGGGTAAATCACATTTGCCCTCACCAGCGCGAGCAGACCATGATCGGATCATGACCGTGCCCCCTCGGACCATGCCCGATCAGACGCCGCCGGAGACGCTGCGTCACGCTGCTGTCAGCCTCCGCCGCTGGCGGCCGGACGATGCCGAGCTATGTTTCCGGTTGGTCAGCGAGTCACTGGAGCACTTGCGGCCGTGGATGCCCTGGGCGACTGCCAGCTACGGCCTCGCGGACGCGCGCATGTACCTCAACCAGTGCGAGGCTGACTGGGAGGCTGGCGCCGCATTCCAGTACCTGATCCAGGCCGCCGGGACGCCCGCCGGCAGCGCCGGGCTGATGGCCAGGATCGGGCCGGGCGGCCTGGAGATCGGTTACTGGGTGCACCCCGCCATCACCGGCCGCGGCGTCGCGACCGCGGCGTCGGCAGCGCTCACCGAGGCGGCTTTTGGCTTGCCGGGCATCGACCGGGTCGAGATTCAGCACGACGAGCTCAACCTGGCCAGCGGCCGGGTGCCGGCCAAGCTCGGCTACCAGCATGTCGATACCCGTCCGTCCAGGTTCGAGCTGGCAGCTGGCGACTCCGGCACGAGCAAGGTGTGGCGCATCACCCGCTGACCTGGCGCCTGGCCCGCGAATACTACCGGCAGTAGCGCTAGGCTTCCTGCTATGTCCAGTGCGCCGCCGCCAGTCCGCTGGCGTTTTCTTGTCAGCCCCCGGTGGCTGGCATGGCATGGCTTCGCGGTGGCCTGCACAGTCGGCATGATCTGGCTCGGTGCGTGGCAACTGCACCGCGCCGAGAGCGGTAACACGCTGAGCTGGGCTTATACCTTCGAATGGCCGATCTTCGCCGTCTTCGTCGTGGTCTTCTGGGCCAAGACGGTCCTCGACGAATGGCGCCATCCCGGTGGCACGGCCCACAAGCGCGAACGGGCGGCCGCAGCCGTCCCTGACGACGAAGACGCTCCGTTCAGCCTGCCCGAATGGGCGCGTGCCGCCGCCGCCGACAGCGACGGCGCCGAAGATCCCGAACTTGCCGCCTACAATGCCTACCTGGCCAGCCTGAACGCGCCGAAGCGCCGGACCAGGTCGCGGCCCGTAAGCGCGGACGACTAAGGCATGGATACCCGAGGAGAGGAGGTCAGCGGTGCGTATTGACGCGCTCCGGCTGGCGACCCGCGGTTACCGGATCATGGCCTACGTGACCGGCACGATGCTGGTGATCCTCTGCTTCATCTGCGTGCCGCTGCGGTACCTCGCCAATATCCCCGGACCGGCCGAGGTCGTCGGTGCCATCCACGGCGTGCTCTACATCATCTACGTCGTCGTGGCGTTCGCCATGACCAGGCTGGTCCGGATGAAGGTGGCCAGCCCGGGCACGATCATCGTGCTGCTGGCGGGCATCTTGCCCGTGCTCACCTTCGTGGTGGAACGCTGGGTGACCAGGAAGTACATCACCCCGGCGCTCGAGCAGGCCGGCGTCAGCCCGCGTGAGCAGCCAGTACTTCGCTGAGCAGCCGGCCGCCGCGCACCGGCCGGGAACTGTGCAGGTGGTGCTGCCCGACATGCACCTCACGCTGGCGACTGACTCCGGCGTCTTCTCGCCCGGCCGTCTCGACCCCGGCACGCGCCTGCTGCTGGAGAGCGCCCCGCCGCCGCCCGCCACCGGCGACCTGCTTGACCTCGGCTGCGGTTACGGTCCGCTCGCGCTGGTATTGGCCAGCCGAGCGCCGGCCGCGCGGGTCTGGGCTGTCGACGTGAATGCCCGGGCCATCGCCCTGTGTACCGAAAACGCGGCGGCCGCCGGGCTGGCCAATGCCCGCTGCGTCCCGGCCCTCGACCCCGGCCTGCCGGCCAGCTACCAGCTGATCTGGTCTAACCCGCCCATCAGGATCGGCAAACCCGCCCTGCATGCGATGCTGGCGACCTGGCTGGGCAGGCTCGCCCCGGGGGCAGCTGCTTATCTCGTCGTCCAGCGCAACCTCGGTTCGGATTCACTGCAGCGCTGGCTGGCGGAGTCCGGCTGGGCCGCGAGCCGGTTCGCGGCCAGGTCCGGCTATCGCGTACTGGAGGTACGGCGGTGACGGCAGAGCCCGGCGCCGCCGCGCGCCGCCAGCTCGGCATGACCGATGTGAAGCGGCTGAACCGGGGCTGGCGGCGCAGTACCCAGGCGGGCATCAGCCTGCTGCTAGACGGCGTCGGGCAGCCGTTCAACGTCGGCTCGATCATTCGCACCGCGGCCGCGTTCGGCGTCCGGCAGATCTGGCTGTGCGGGGACACAGCCTCGCCGGATCATCCGTCGGCGCGCAAGACCGCCCTCGGGACTGACCGGCTGATCTCGTTCGCTCACGCGCCCTCGGGAGCGGCCGGCGCCCAGGCAGCCATGCAAGCTGGGTTCCGGGTGGTCGCGGTCGAGCTCGCCAGCGGAGCGCTCCCGTTGCACGAAGCGGACCTGGCCGGCGACGTGTGCCTTGCCCTGGGCAACGAGGACCACGGCTGCTCCGCGGGCCTGCTTGCCGCCGCCGACCTTGTCGCCTACATTCCGCAGGTCGGAAAGGTCGGCTCGCTCAACGTGGCGGCTGCCGCGGCGGTGGCCATCGCCGAGGCACGACGCCGTGAATGGGCCCCTGCGGACAGTTGGGCGGACATCCGCCAACAACCGCCCGAACCGCACCGACCCTGACGGCACCGGGCTGAGGCCGGACATGCAGACTTGGGCCGTGCCCTCCGGATACCTTGATCATCCCCGGCCGCTGGCATTCGCGCACCGGGGCGGCGCCAGCCACTACCCCGAGAACTCCTGGCAGGCCTTCGAGCACGCTGTCGCGCTCGGCTACACCTACCTGGAGACTGATGCGCACGCCACCGCGGACGGCACGGTGGTCGCATTCCATGACAAGACGCTGGACCGGGTGACGGACGCCACCGGCAAGATCGCCGAGCTGACCGCTGCTCAGGTGGCCGCCGCCAGGATCGGCGGTACCGAGCCGATACCGGTACTCGCCGACCTGCTGATGGCCTGGCCCGCGATCCGCTTCAACATCGACGTCAAGGACGAGCCGGCTATCAGGCCGATGGTCGGGGTCCTGGAAAAGACCAACGCCTGGAACCGGGTCTGCCTGACCTCGTTCTCCGGCCACCGGCTCAATGCTGCTCGCCGGCTGCTGCCACAGCCCGTCTGCTACGCGACAACGCCTGCCTCAATCGGCGCCATCCGGATAGGGCTTCCAGCCGGGCTGCTGCGGACCAGGTTCGCTAGCCGGTCGATCCAATGCGCCCAGATTCCGGTCTCGATGGCCACCAGGCAGTTCATCGGCAGGGCGCACGCGGCCGGATTGCAGGTGCACGTCTGGACCGTGAACGACCCGCAGACCATGGCCAGCCTGCTCGACCTCGGCGCGGACGGCATCATGACCGATCAGATCGAATCGCTGCGGGATCTGCTGATTGCCCGCGGCCAGTGGTGGCCAAGAACCGGCAGCTAGGCGGGCAAACGCCGGCTGGCAAGGCATTTTCTCCAGATCCGGCGTGCGCAGGAGGTTGGAACTGCCGCTCACCGGGAATCTTGTCCGGGACCTCACCGTTGGTGAAGTAGTACGGCACAGCGCCTGGGGAGGCAGTAACAACATGGCCGAGCGAGCACTTCGCGGCACGCGACTCGGAGCGACAAGCTACGAGAACGACCGTAACACCGACCTGGCGCCACGCCAGGAGGTGGCTTTCGACTGCCCTAAGGGCCACCGGTTCACGGTCCCTTTCTCGGCTGAGGCTGAACTCCCCACGAACTGGGAATGCCGGGTTTGCGGCGCCCTGGCCGTGACTGCGTCCGGTGACCTGCCAGCCGCGAAAAAGATCAAGCCGCCGCGCAGCCATTGGGACATGCTCATGGAGCGGCGCACCGTGGCCGACCTCGAGGAAGTTCTCGCCGAGCGGCTTGCAGCGATCCGCGGTCAGCGCACGTCGACCGAGGCACCCGAGCCGCGGCAGAGCAGCAGGCATCGCAAGAGCGCCTGACGTTAGGTCTGCTATGTCCGGTCCTGCCGGAAATGCCGTGTAATACCCCACTGGGTGACACGTAGCAACGCCTCCGCCACGATTGCCTTGCTCATCTTGCTGCTGCCCCGAGTCCGCTCGGTGAATGTGATCGGTACTTCAGCAATTACCTTCCCGGCCTGCGCGGCGCGCGCGGTGAGCTCGATCTGGAAGCAGTAGCCCTGCGACTTGACGTTGTGCAAGCCGAGGTCGCGCAGCGCGTCGGCGCGGTATGCCCGATAGCCGCCGGTCGCATCGTGCACCGACAGCCTTAGCGCGAGCCGTGCGTAAGCGTTGCCGCCCCGCGACAGGATCTCTCGTGATCTGGGCCAGTTCCGAACGACGCCGCCCTTGACCCAGCGCGAGCCGACAACCAGGTCGGCGGTTGCCAGCGCAGCGAGCAGCGCGGGCAACTCGGCGGGATCATGCGATCCGTCGGCGTCCATTTCGACGAGCGCGCCGTAGCCGCGATCGAGTGCCCAGCCGAAGCCGGCCAGGTAGGCAGCGCCGAGGCCGGCCTTCTGCGTCCGGTGCAGCACCTGCATGTGCTCGTCGACCAGCGCGAGCTTGTCGGCCAGGTCACCAGTGCCGTCCGGGCTGTTGTCGTCAACGATCAGTAGGTCCGCGTCAGGCACGGCTGCCCGTACTGCGGTCACGATGCGCTCGAGGTTCTCCTGCTCGTTGTATGTCGGGATAATCACGGCGACCGGCCCGATCGGAGCCCACCGCGCGCCGGCATCCATCAGTCAGTCACCATCAGTCAGTGACGGCCTGCCACAATCGGGCCTGGCCCCGTGCGCGGCCGGCACCCGCAGCCGCATCCACGCGCGCTTCCGCATCTGGTTCCTCCGAAACAACCTGCAGGCCTCGTTCCCCGCCGACGGCCCGGCTCGCCTAGCACACCACAACTCGGCAGCCGCTCCCCCGCAATTGCCGAACTCCATACCCCTGGAAGACCCTTATCCACCCCTGGAAGACTCTTATCCGGGGAAGAGGGCCTGGGAAATCCCTTCGGACCGGAGTGCGTCCCGCCGGTAGCGGGCTTGCCCTCCGTTGTCTACTGGGTACCCAGGCCCCTCCCGGATCCAACCCCCCGCCCAGCCAGGGCTCGGGCCCGTCGCGTAGCGCGCGGTGCCGGAATATTGGCCACCTCACGGCGCAGCCGACGACCCGGCTGACCTTCCCTGACCTCCTGGCCCGGTGCTGGACTGCGCAGAAACTTACCGCCGATCGGCGCGATGTCAACCTGTCCTGCCAGGACTGATACACGTTAGCGATCTACACCGGGCCGGACTGACGGGCCTGTTCGGGGTTGTCCCACGGCGTTACGATTGAGGTTCCCGTAACAGGTGAGGACGTTCATGGCAGGCTTGTCAGCAACCGACAGCCGGTGCATGGTCCAGCGGGTACTTGCCCCGATGCCGCCGGGAGAGTCAGAGTTGTCTAGACCGTGTTCGAGCAGCCCTGTTCGCGCACACCCTGTCCGCGCACAACCGTTGCGGCACATCCGGTCATCACCGAGCGTGCGGTCCACTGTAGTGCGCCACACTCAGTTCCGGCCTGGAGGGCAGTAATGACAGAAAACCCGGAGATGCAGGTCTCTGAGTCTCAGATCGCCGTTCACTGGCGCGAGGAAGAGTATTACCCGCCGCCGGAGCAGTTCGTGCGGCAGGCCAACGCTAATGACCCCGCGATTCTCGCCAGGTTCAGCGAGGATAAGTTCCCGGACTGCTTCACCGAGTATGCCGACATGCTGTCTTGGGACAAGCCTTGGGACACGATCCTGGACACCAGTAACGCGCCATTCTGGAAGTGGTTTGTCGGCGGCAAGCTCAACGCGTCTTACAACTGCGTCGACAGGCACGCGGCAGTCAATCCTGATAAGACCGCGATCATCTGGGTACCTGAGCTCGAGACCGACGAGACCGTGCATATCAGCTACGGCGAACTGCTGCGCAAAGTGAACGAGTTCGCCGCTCTGCTACGGGACTTCGCGGGCGTGCAGACAGGCGATCGCGTCACCTTGCACATGCCGATGGTGCCTGAGCTGCCGATCACGATGCTTGCCTGCGCCCGGCTGGGCGTCATTCACTCGCAGGTATTCGGCGGCTTCAGCGGCAATGCATGCGGCACCCGGATCGCCGACTCAGGCAGCCGGGTGCTGATCACGATGGACGGTTATTACCGGGCCGGCTCGATAACCGATCACAAGGTGAAGGCCGATGAGGCTGTGGCCGAGGCAGCCCGCCAGGATCAGGAAGTCGACAAGGTACTCGTCTGGCGCCGCCAGCCGGAGCAGTACGCGTCGCAAACGCCAATGGTTGACGGCCGCGACTTCTTCGTTGACGAGGTGATCGGCAAATACGCGGGACAAGAGATAGCGCCGGTATCGATGCCCGCGGAGGCACCGCTGTTCCTGATGTACACCAGCGGCACGACGGGCAGGCCAAAGGGCGCAGAGCACTCGACCGGCGGTTACATGTCCTATGTGACCGGCACGTCGAAGTACTACCAGGACATCCACCCTGACGACGTCTACTGGTGCATGGCTGACATCGGCTGGATTACCGGTCATTCCTACATCGTCTACGGGCCGCTCTCGCTGGGCACGACGACCGTTATCTACGAGGGCGTGCCGAACTACCCCGACGGCGGGCGGCCGTGGCGGATCGCCGAGAGACTCGGCGTGAACATCTTCCACACCTCGCCCACCGCGATCCGGATGCTGCGCAAGGTGGGCCCGGACGAGCCTGCCAAGTACGACTACCACTTCAAGCACATGACCACGGTCGGCGAGCCGATCGAGCCCGAGGTCTGGCGCTGGTACTACAACGTCGTCGGCAAGGGCAAGGCGGCCATCGTCGACACCTGGTGGCAGACCGAGACCGGCGGGTTCCTGGGCAGCACGCTGCCGGCCCTGCAGCCGATGAAGCCGGGCAGCTGCGGCCCGAGCGCGCTCGGCATCTACGCGGTGATCTACGACGAGGACCGCAACGAGATCCCCAGGGGCAGCGGCAAGGCCGGCAACATCTGCATCCGCAATCCGTGGCCTGGCATCATGCAGACAGTCTGGGGCCAGCCCGAGCGGTTCCTCGACGTCTACTACCGCAAGTACAACGCCGACCCGGAGAGCAAGGACTGGCACGACTGGCCGTACTTCGCCGGAGATGGCGCGGTCCAGGCCGAAGATGGGTATTTCCGTATCCTCGGCCGGGTCGACGACGTCATCAACGTGGCCGGCCACCGCCTGGGCACCAAGGAACTGGAGTCGGCCGCGCTGACGGTACCGGAGGTAGCCGAAGCGGCAGCCGTACCGGTGATCGACGACATCCGCGGCCGGATGGTGGAGATGTACGTCTCGCTCAAGCCAGGCGTCGAGCCGGACGGGATGGAGGCCAAGGTCGTCGCGGCTATCGAGACCGAGATTGGCAAGATCGCCCGGCCGAAGAACGTCTGGCTCGTGCCGGACATGCCCAAGACCCGGTCCGGCAAGATCATGCGCCGCGTGATCGCGTCGGTATCGAACTTCGCTGACGTCGGAGACGTCACGACACTGGCTAACCCGGAGGTCGTCGACGGCATCAGGCACCAGGTGCAGAGCGCGAAGGTTGCTAAGGGCGACACCCCGCGGGAACTGTCCGAGATCGAGCTGGCCGAGATCCAGTCCTTCGGCGCCGAGTAGCGCGCGAAGCCCGGTGGCCGCCAGCCTGCGAGCTGGCGGCCACCTGGCATCACCGCCGCTGGCTCATGCTCCCTGCGGCCAGGTATGAACAGGCTCGTTGGTGTGCATGTGCTCGATGTAGCGACGGGTCATCTGCCGTAGTGCGTCCGGCCTGCTGACTCCCCCGCGTCCGGTCAGGTCCGCCACGCAGCCGATCTGCCAGGCAGCGCCCGTGCGACCGGTGAGGCAGCGCTGCTGGATGATGCCGAGCAGCCGGTCGGCGGAGGCCGTGTCCACGCCCCACCTGCTCAGGCCCTCGCTGGCCATCGGCAGCAGCCGGCGCAGCACGAGCTCGGCGACTGGCACATCGCCCAAGCCCGGCCAGTACAGCTGTGCGCCCATGCCGTGCCGGGCCGCCTCGTGCAGGTTCTCAGCCGCGGTCGCGAACGACATCTGCGTCCAGACCGGCCGCTCAGACTCCGCCAGCACCCGGACGAGGCCGTAATAGAACGCCGCGTTCGCCATGGTGTCGGCGACCGACGGTCCGGCTGGCAGCACTCGGTTCTCCACTCGCAGGTGCGGCTTGCCGCCGGTGACCGCGTACACCGGGCGGTTCCAGCGGTAGACGGTGCCGTTGTGAAGGCTCATCTCGGCGAGCTGCGGGCAGTCGCCATGGTCCAGTACCGCCTGCGGGTCCTCGTCCTCGCAGATCGGCAACAGTGCAGGAAAGAACTGGATGTTCTCTTCGAACAGGTCGAAGACCGAGGTGATCCAGCGCTCGCCGAACCAGACCCGAGGCCGCACGCCCTGGCGTTTCAGCTCGTCCGGCCGGGTGTCGGTGGCCTGCTCGAATAGCGTGATCCTGGTCTCGTGCCACAGCTGCCGCCCGAACAGGAACGGCGAATTGGCCGCCAGCGCGACCTGTACCCCGGCAATCGACTGGGCCGCGTTCCAGTAGCTCGCGAACCTCTCGGGGCTGACCTGAACGTGCAGCTGCACGCTCGTGCAGGCCGCCTCCGGCGTGATGCTGTCGGCATGGGTGAGGATCTGCTCGGCGCCATCGATCTCGATCTGCATGTCCTCGCCGCGCGCCGCGAATATCTGCTCGTTCAGCACCCGGTACCGCTCGTTGGCCGACATCGTGCCAGCGTGCACGTCCTCCTTGCGCAGCGTCGGCAGGATGCCGATCATGACGAGGCGGCTGCCGACGCTCCTGGCCTTCTCGTCCGCGGCGTTAAGGCTGGCCCGGATCTCCTGTTCCAGGCCAGCCAGCGCGTCCCCCGCTAGCGACCGGGGCGGCACGTTGATCTCCAGGTTGAACTGCCCGACCTCCGTCGCCCAGATCGGATCCGCGATCGCGGTGAGCACGTCGGCATTGCGCATGGACGGCGCTGCGTCGTCGTCCACAAGGTTTAGCTCGATCTCCTGGCCCACCAGGCACGATTCGGAGTCGATGAGGCCTTCGCGCAACATCCGCGCGAGTGCGTCCAGCGAGCGCGCTAGCTTGGCCCGGTACCGGCGCCGGTCCTCGCCTGTGATCGTGATCGACTCAATGTCCCTGCCCATCAGGCGGCCTCCAGCCTTGCGCTCTCGTCGCTGACCCACATGCTGAGCAAGCCGCGCAAATGCGCGATGAACCGGTCATGCTCGGCCGGCGGGTAGACCAACTGGACAGTCTCGACGAGCAGCTTGTCGAAGTCGGGACCAGCCACCCAGTCCAGCACGATCTCGTCCAGACCCGGCATCGCTGTCGCGCAGAAGTCGTTATAGCGCTCCGTGTCGAAGTAGTCGTCCGCGAGCTGCCGGTAAGCGGCCAGCTTGTCGACGTAGGACATCGCGTTGTCGTCGGCGATCTCGAAGTACTGTGCGGTACTCAGGTCGAGGCTGGGCCGGCGCCCGGTGACCAGCGCGAACACGGTCCACTTGACCAGCGCCTTGATCGCCCACGGGAAGTAGTAGTGCAAGCTGGTGAGGGCGACGTCAGGGCAGGCGTTGGCGTAGTCGATCGGGTAGATCTCGCCGTCGGCCACCAGCGTCTCGCACGAGTTGAACTCCCAGCGGAAGAAGGCGTTGACGAGCCTGCCGATCGTCACCACCTCCACGCCGACTGGCGCCGACAGGAACTCGTGGTCGACCGCGTAACGCTCGTGCATGGGCAACTCGGGCCGGAACCGCATGACCATGGTCTCGGCGCCGATCGTCAGCGACCGGGCGAACACGTCGTAGTCAACGGCCTTCTGCAGGTGCATAAGCATCTCGCCGCTCTGGTCGTAGGCGGCGTGCAGCTCAGCAGGGTTGCTGATCCTGGACACTCCCCGCCAGGCCCCGCCGTCGTACGGCTTCATGAACAGCGGGTAGCCGATCTGCGCGGCGATGGCGTCGAGATCGAACGGCTTGTTGTACTTGGCAGCCGTGTACGCGTAGCGCGCATTGTCGACTGGATTTTTGAACGGCACCAGGACGGTATTCGGCACCTTCAGCCCAAGCCGCATCATCGCGCAGTAGGCCGCGTGCTTCTCCATCGACTGGAACGTGAACGGGCTGTTCAGCAAGTACACATCGTCCATGAGCGCGACCTTCTTCAGCCACTCGCGCGGCACGTAGTACCAGTAGGCGAGCCGGTCGATGACAAGGTGGTAACGCGGCCGGTCGCGCAGGCTGAACGGCTCTATGGTGATCCGCTCGCAGTCGAATTCGTGCCGGGAACCGTCGGCGGCCGTCACCGGTCCCAGCCGGCTGAGTATCGCCTCGAACGCGCGCGGCCAGTCCTCCTCGGTTCCGAGCAGCAAGCCGATCAGGCGCCGTGAGGTAGTCATGGCAGCTCCCCTAGTCAGCAAACATGCTGCCTGCTTCGCGAGGGGCTGACAATGGGCGGGCGGGTGCCGTTAATCCAGCTCGCGTAGGGCCGCTGCCAGCGGCTCGAGCACATCGGGCGACAGCGGCGGCCGCAGGTACACGATCGCCAGCTCAGCACCGACCCCGCCGAGCGCGGCGGCCGTGGCCGCAGTCTCGGCCGGATCCCCGGAGTAGACCACGTGGCTGGACAGCAGGATCTCGGCCGGATCACGGCCAACCTCCGCGCAATGCTGGTACAGCACATCGCGCTTCTTGGCGAACTCCTCCGGTGTGCCGCCGACGAAGTTCCAGTGCTGGGCAAACCGCGCCGCTGTGCGCAATGTCCGTTTCTCTCCGCTGCCGCCGATGCAGATCGGCGGATGCGGCCGCTGCACCGGCTTGGGTTCGCACCGGGCCGCGGTCAGCTGGTAATACTTTCCTGCGAAGTCAGTCGTCTCTTGCGTGAGCAGGCCCGTGAGGACCGCACAGGCCTCCTCCAGCCGGTCGCTGCGTTCGGCGGGCGTGCCCAGCTCGATGCCGTAGGCGCCTGATTCCTCGATGTTCCAGCCTGCTCCGATGCCGAGCTCCAGGCGGCCGCCCGACACTATGTCGAGCGTCGCCGCCATGTTCGCCAGCACTGCGGGATGCCGGTAGTGAATGCCGGTAACCAGCGTGCCAAGCCGCAGCCGCCGCGTCGCCTGTGCAAGTGCGGTCAGGGTGATCCAGCCCTCCATGCACGGGCCAGAGTGATCACCGTGGATCGGGTAGAAGTGGTCGAAGGTCCAGCCTGACTCGAACAACTCGATGTCGTCAGCAGCCCGCCATACCGAGAGCATGGCGTCCCAGCTGGTGTGCTGTGGTGAGGTCTTGAAGGCGAAGCGCATGAATCTCAAAATACGCCGCGGCCGGAGCGCCTCGCGATGCCGAGAGCGATACGCCGATACGCCACGCTTAGATTTCGGTCAGCTCCCTTCCCTGAGACCAGTGGGCTACGCGGGCGTGAGGAAGGCCCGCAGCGCCGCGATCAGCATCGCAGGGTCTTGCGAGCCGCAAAGCTCGCGCGCCGAGTGCATGGCCAGCGCTGAGATGCCGACGTCGACGGTGGGCATTGCCAGCCCTGCGGCGACGAGGGGCCCGATCGTGGAGCCGCTGCGCACGCCGCTGCGGTTGACGAAGTACTGGACCGGCACGCCAGCCTGCTGCGCGGCGAGCAGGAATGCGGCGTGCGTCGGCGCGGCCGTGGCGTAGCTCAGGCTGGCGCTCACCTTGACGACGGGGCCACCGTTCAGCGCGACCTGGTGCTCTGGTTCGTGCCGGTCAACGTAGTTGGGGTGCGTCGCGTGCGTCATGTCCGCTGAGACGTGAACCGAGCTCGCGACCGCCCGCAGGAAGTCGTCGCGCCCGCCGCCGCGGGCGAGCACCGAGCGCTCCAGCTGCCTGCCCAGCCAGGCGCCCCGCGCGCCGGTGGCAGACTCGCTGCCTACCTCTTCGTTGTCGAATAGCACCAGCGCGCTGATGTGCCCTTCCGCCGGATGAGCGGCGATTTCGCACAGCGCGGTGATGGCCGCGTGGGTGCATCCCAGGTCGTCCAGCCGACCCGAGCTCACGAACTCCTCCCCGGCCCCCGCCAGCGTTCCGCCCGCCAGGTCGTAGGTCACCACGTCGTGGCTGAGCACGTCTACGGCCGGGACGCCCAGCTCGGCGGCGAGAAAGCGAGCGAACCCGCCTGGATCCGGGTCGCCGAGCGACCAGATCGGCACCAGGTGTTTCTGCGGGTCCAGTTTCAGCCCGTCGGTGTTCAGCTCCGTGTCCAGGTGAATGGCGAGCTGCGGCACCCGCAGCACCGGACGGTGCACCTGGAGCAGCCGGACCCGCGGGCCATCCGGGGTACGCACCACCACCCGGCCGGCTAGGCCCAGGTCCCGGTCGAGCCAGGAGTTGCGGATCGCGCCGCCGTAAACCTCGACGCCGAGCTGGCGTACGCCGGCCTGGCCACTGTCGGGCCGCGGCTTTACGCGCAGCGCCGGGCTATCGGTATGCGCCCCCAGCAGCCGGAACGCCGCATGCGGCGGGCTTTCTCCGGGCACCACCCACGCGAACAGCGAGCCGCCGTCAACGGTGACGTAACGGCCGGCGGCCGATGGCCAGTCCCCGTTCACCGGGACCTCAGCAAACCCGGCCGCGGTCAGCCTGCGGCAGGCCTCGGCCGAGGCATGGTACGGCGACGGCGACGCGTCGATAAACGCGATCAAATCCAGGGCGGTGTCGCGGGGACTGCTCATCAGTCCATCATGGCCGATGCCGATGTAGGTGCTCCACGAGCGTGGACGCCGATAGGGGCCGGCCGGGCGGTGATGTCGTACCTTGACCTGGTCGAGGGCGTTTCACTGCTGCCCGCCTAAAGCACGCGCGTCATCATCAGGTTGAGGTCGTCGTCCACCCGGACTGTGGTGCCGGGAGCGACAGGCGCGAATTGGTAGACAACGCCGCGCCCGTCAGGCACGTAGCCACGGTTGAGATACATGAGGTGCGCAGCCGCAGTCGGCATAAAGGCCGAATCCAGGACCTGAGCATCAGCCGACGCGACCAGGACGGATCTTGTCCCGCTGTTTTGTTCGGCCAGGTAGCGCGGGTAGAGGCTGGCGTTCTTGCCCGGCCAGCGGACCGCGGCAAAAGCCCGAGGTATCTCCTCCACATGCGCTGGCGCCAGCGGCTCGACCTTAACGTTAATCACGCGTCACATACTCGCGGACAAACCCGGGACCAGACGGCCATCTCCTTTACAGGAGGCGGTAACGTGCCGCCATGGATCACACCCGGCTCGGCCGAACCGGCCTGCAGGTCTCCCGGCTCTGCCTCGGAACGATGACGTTCGGTCTGCAGCGCGATGAGCCGGCTGCTGCCGAGATTCTCGACCACGCTGCGGAAGGCGGCATCGACTTCATCGACACATCCGACGCCTACCCGCTGGGCGGAGATCTGAGTACCCGCGGGATCACCGAGGAAATCCTTGGCCGCTGGCTGCGGGGGAAGCGGGACCGGTTCATCGTTGCCACCAAGTGCTTCGCCCCGACCGGGCCCGCGCCGTTCGACGCCGGCAACTCCCGCAAGCACATCCTGGCCGCGGTCGATGCCTCCCTGCGGCGCTTGCAAACCGACTACATCGACTTGTACCAGCTTCATGGCTATGACCCCCGCACGCCGATCGACGAGACCCTTGGCGCCCTCGACGACCTGGTTCATCAGGGCAAGGTCCGGTACACCGGCTGCTCGAACTTCCTCACCTACCAGCTGGTGCGGGCCGTCGGCCGGAGCGAGACGCTGCGGCTGGCCCGCTTCGATTCGGTCCAGCCCCGGTACAACCTGCTGTTCCGCCAGATCGAGCGGGAAATGCTCCCGTTTTGCGCCGAGGAAGGCGTCGGCGTCATCCCCTATAACCCGATCGCGGGCGGCATGCTGTCTGGCAAGCATTCCCGGACCGCGCCGCCGCCCGAAGGAACTCGCTTCACCCTCGGCAATGCCGCGCAGGCATACCAGGACCGCTACTGGCACGACCGGGAGTTCGACACCGTCGACGCACTCGTTCCCCTGGCCAGCAACGCCGGAGTCAGCCTGGTGACCTTGTCAGTCGCTTGGGTGCTAGCAAACGACGCGATTACGGCGCCGATCATCGGGGCAAGCCGGCCGGAGCAGCTCGACGCCAGCCTGGCAGCGCTCGATTTCACTCTCGACGCAGATCTGAAGCGTCAGCTGGACGAGCTCACCCATGAGTACCGCATGGGCGACGCACCACGGTAGACATCGCCAGCCAACTGCCGGACAACCCGCTCAAAGGGTGAGGAGCACAAATGAGACGTGGGTCGGTGGCGATCACCGGAGGTCGGATAGTGCCGATCAGCGGCGAGCCCGTTGCCGACGGCACTGTGCTCGTCCAAGACGGCAAGATCGTTGCCGTCGGCGGTAGCGTGTCCGTTCCCGAGGGCGTGCCGGTGATCGACGCTGCAGGCGGTTGGATACTCCCGGGCTTCATCGAGGCCCACGGTCACGTCGGCGTGCACGAGGAAGCCGAAGGCTGGGCTGGCCAGGACAGCAACGAGATGACCGAGCCGGTGACGGCTCAGGTGCGCGCACTGGACGCGATCAATCCCGCCGACCTTGGCTTCCGGGACGCAGTCTCCGGAGGCGTGCTGGCGGTCAACGTCAACCCCGGCTCTGGGAACCCGATCGGCGGCCAGACCGCAGCACTGAAGTGCTGGGGCCGGACGGTGGACGAAATGCTGCTGCGCGCCCCGGCCGGGATGAAGTCAGCGCTTGGCGAGAATCCCAAGCGGACCTATGGCGAGAAGAAGCAGACACCGAGTACGCGGCTCGGGGTGGCCGCGGTAATCCGCAGCGCGCTCGTCGATGCGGGCAACTACCTCCAGCGCATTGAGAGCGAGCAGCGCAAGCCGGAGGCCGACCGGAAGCCAGTCGACCGTGATCTGAAACTCGAGGCGCTCGGCCTGGTGCTACGCAGGGAAATCCCCTGGCGGCAGCATTGCCACCGAGCCGACGACATCGCTACCGCGATCCGACTCGCCGACGAGTTCGGTTACGACCTCGTGATTGACCACGGTACCGAGGCCTACATGCTGGGCGACGTCCTCGCCGCGCGTGACATCCCGGTGATCATCGGGCCGCTCTTCACCAGCCGGTCCAAGGTCGAGCTGCGCAACCGCTCGCTGGCCAACCCGGGCAGGCTGGCCGACGCGGGTGTCACTATCGCGATCACGACCGACCATCCGGTGGTGCCGATCCACTTCCTCGCGCACCAGGCAGCGCTGTCGGTCAAGCATGGCCTCGACCGCGAGACGGCGCTGCGGGCCCTCACCATCAATCCGGCCCGCATCATCGGCATCGATGACCGGCTCGGCACGATCGAGCTCGGCAAGGACGCTGATCTGGTTATCTGGTCGGGAGATCCGCTGGACGTGCTGAGCCGGGTTGAGCGCGCATTCATGGACGGCACCGAGATCTATACCTACGCCGACGGAGAGCCCGTGTTCGCGGAACGGTGACGTCGAACCGCAGGAGGCCGCGCGCAGCTGGCTACGGAACCACAACCGTGCCGGTCGCCGTCACCCGCAATGACCGGATCTTCGCGGCCGGCAGGCCGCCTGCACGGCGCCTGACTTTGGTTACTTGATGACAAGTTCGGTCGAGATACCCCGTTCTGCGCTGTGAGGCGGCAGCCCCCGCACTTTGCGTGTGCGGGTCGTTTGTGGGCCGACCGGCCATTTACGATCTGAGCGTGGAGACTCTCACGTTTCTGTTCACCGACATTGAGGGCTCAACGGCACTGCTTCGGCGCCTGGGGGAAGGCGTTTACGCGGAGGTACTTGCCGACCATCACTCGCTCATCCGGTCGGGCCTGACCGCTCACGGGGGCGAGGAAGTGGGTACCCACGGAGACGCGTTCTTCGCGGTGTTCTCCTCGCCGAAGGCCTGCGTGGCGGCAGTGGTACAGATGCAGCAGGCCCTCGAGGCACGTCCGTGGCCTGAGGGAGAGCATGTCCGGGTGCGGATGGGTGTCCACACCGGTGAGGCGGCGAAGACGGCTACTGGTCTGGTTGGTCTGGATGTCCACCGCGCCGCCCGGGTGGCGGCGGTCGCGTACGGGGGTCAGGTCCTGCTGTCGGAGACAGCGGCTGCCCTGGTCCGCGACTCGATCCCGCCCGGCGCAGCGCTGAGGGACCTGGGTGTGCACCGGCTGAAGGACCTGGGCCGTCCGGAGCAGATCTTCCAGCTGGAAGCGGCAGCCCTACAGGCCGAGTTCCCGCCGCTGCGCTCGCTGGGCAATCCGGCGCTGCCGAACAATCTCCCGGCCCAGCTGGCGACGTTCATCGGCCGCGTTACAGAGCTGGCAGAAGTGCGGGCCCTGGTCGGATCCTCTCGTCTGGTCACCCTGACCGGGGCCGGCGGGTCGGGCAAGACCAGGCTGAGCCTGCAAGTGGCCGCCGAAGTGCTGGACGGGTCCGGTGATGGGGTCTGGCTCGTTGAGCTGGCTGCCGTCACAGACGAGGACGCGGTGGCGCCAGCCATCTGCCAGGCCCTGGGGATAGCCATCCAGCCAGGCAGGCCCACCCCGGAGACTCTCCTTGACGCGCTTTCCCCCCAGGACGTTCTAATCGTGCTCGACAATTGCGAGCATCTGATCAGCGCCTGCGCCAAGACTGCTGACGCCATCATGCGGCACTGCCCACGAGTACACCTGGTCGCCACCAGCCGCGAGCCGCTCGGCATTAGCGGCGAGACCATCTACCGGGTGCCGCCGTTGTCACTTCCCCCGCCTGGCGGCGCCGGTACCTTGCCGCCCGGGTCATCAGATGCCGTCGCGCTGTTCGTCGAGCGGGCGAGAGAGCAGGGCGCCGGCCTGCCCGTTGACGAGGAGACCGGCCCGCTGGTGGTGTCGATCTGCGCGCGGCTGGACGGCATGCCGCTGGCCATCGAGCTCGCCGCCGCCCGGTTGCGCTCGCTGTCCCTCGGGGCCCTGCACGACCGTCTCGACCAGCGCTTCCGCCTCCTGACAGGGGGAAGCCGCAGCGCGCTGGAGCGGCAGCAGACCCTGGAGGCGACAGTTGACTGGTCGTATTCGCTCCTCAACGTTGCCGAGCAGGCGCTGCTGCGGCGGCTGTCGGTCTTCGCCGATGGCTTCGACCTGGACGCCGCCGAAGCGGTGTGCGGGTTCGGCGACATCGACGCGTTCGATGTCACAGGCCTGCTCGGTTCGCTGGTCGACAAAAGCCTCGTCGTGGCGGAGTCCACCGCAGCGCCCTTCCGCTACCGGCTGCTGGAGACCATCCGCCAGTTCGCCGCTGAACGGCTCGCTGACGGCGTCGCAGACGAAGGCGCGGCTGTCGCAGCGGCCCACAGCGAACACTTCCTGGCGGTCGCCGAGGCGGCAGCACCTCATCTGGCAGGGCCTGACCAGGGCAGATGGCTCGCCGGCTTGGACACCGAGCAGGCCAACCTGCGTCGCGCCGCAGACTACTTGGCCGGCCGGTCAGACGGGATCACGCGGGTGCTGCGCTTTGGTGCTGCGCTCCGGCTGTATTGGATGACGCGCTCTCGCCACGAGGAAGCCCTCAGCCTGCTCGCGCCGGTGCTGGAGCGGCCCGACGCCCGCACCGAGCCGGGACCTTTCGGCGAGGCACTGGTCACGGCCGCGATACTTGCTCAGTTTCACGACATGACAGCGGCCCGGCAGCTTGGCGAGCAGGCGGTGGAGTTCGCGCGCCAGCAGCGCGACGACCAACTGCTGGGCAATTCCCTGATGATACTTAGCTCCACGTACTACTTCGCCGGCGAGCCGGAGCGAGGATTTCCCCTCGGGGAGGAGTCTGTCCAGTACGCCCGGCGCCTGGGTGACGATGTCTTGCTAGGCGGGAGCCTCATGGTGCATCTGCTGTTCGACGATCGCATCGGTCCGGCTCGCTGCGGGCAGCTGTTCGCCGAGGCCATCGCTTGCACCGATAGATCCGGCGACCGGTTTGGGGCCTGCCTGCTGCACAACAACGCAGGCAGCCACGCCCTGCGCGCAGGTGACATCTCCGCCGCCCGGGCCCACCTGGAGCAAGCGGGCCAGATCATGCAGGAGATCGGGCTCAAAAGCCATTTCGTGTCGACTGGCCTGGCCTGGGTGCTGCGCCAGGAGGGTGACCTGGCCAGCGCGCGGTCCGGGTTCGCAGAAGGTCTGCAGGTCAGCCGCCGCAACGGGGACCGTTCAGGTTTGGCCTACGCCAGCCTTGGCCTGGCGTGCCTCACCGCCGATACGGGCGACAGGTACCGGGCAGGGCAGCTGCACGGTATCGCCCAGGTGTTCCTAGACCGGACCGGAGAATGCTGGCAAGAGCCCGAAGCGCGCTACCGCCATGACAGCCTGGAGAATGTGCGTTCCGCCCTCGGCGAGGAGCAGTTCGAGCGCGCCTACAACCAGGGCAAGGCGCTCAGCCTCGACCAGGCCCTCGACCTCGCCCTTGGAGCGGCCCGGTCCGCCTGACACGGTGACTCCGGCGCAAGCCGCCGTCCCGTCTCGGAACGGCGGCCAATCGCTCTGCGCCTGTTATTCAGCCTTGTTGGCGTGGTGCGCCACTCACAGGCAGCTGCGCCGGGCGGGATCGTTCGCGGCAAACTCCGAGCCGCGGACGAGGCGAACTGCGGGACAGACGCGTATCGTCAAGGGCCTGGAGTCAGCATGAGACCTGGTCTGCCAGCTGCAACGGTTGCCATCCTCCTGTTGGTGACGCGCCTGATGTTTTGCGTCAGCGAGCCGTCAGAGAGCGCATCAGCGCTGAGGCTGCACGGCATCCACAAGATCCGGCATGTCATCGTGATCATGCAGGAGAACCGGTCCTTCGACTCATACTTCGGCACTTACCCGGGTGCAGACGGCCTGCCGAGGCATGCGTGCATTCCCGATCCGCTCCATCACCATTGCGCCCGGCCATACGTCGATCACGCGGACAGCAACGCTGGTGGTCCGCATTCGAATAATCACAGCTTCGCCGATGTCGACCGCGGCAAGATGAACGGCTTCGTCAAGGAAGCCGAGATCTTCTTCTGCGCGAGCGGCAGCGCCTGCAATACCGATGTGATGGGTCACCACGTTCGGTCCGACATCCCTGACTACTGGGCGTACGCGAAGCATTTCGTGCTCGACGACCACATGTTTGAGTCCAATCGTTCCTGGAGCCTGCCCGCCCACCTAGCCCTCGTGTCCGCCTGGTCAGCCAATTGCAGGACGGCAAATCCAATGAGCTGTAAAGGTGCCGCCTATCCCAGGAGCAGGACCACGGCCAACCCGCGGCCGTTCGCCTGGACCGACCTGACCTGGCTGCTGCACAGGCACCACGTGAGCTGGCGCTGCTACCTTGACCACGGCACCCAGCAGGGCGGCACCGGGCCAGGCGTGCCAGATGACTGGAACCCGCTGCCGGGCTTCACCGACGTCAGGCAGGACCATCAGGAGCGCCACATTCAGGATCTGAGCGCGTTCCAGCGCGCGGCCGCGGCTGGCACCCTTCCTGCGGTCTCCTGGATCCTGCCCGAGCCAGCCGACAGCGAGCATCCGCCAGCCCTGGTCAGCCGGGGGCAGGCCTACGTCACCCGGATCGTCAACGCGGTCATGCGGGGCCCGGACTGGGACTCCAGCGCCATCTTCCTGACCTGGGACGACTGGGGCGGATTTTACGACAATGTGGTGCCGCCCAGGGTCGATCTGCTCGGCTACGGTATCCGGGTACCCGCGTTAGTCATCAGCCCGTATGCCCGGCACGGGTTCATCGACCATCAGCCGCTGTCATCGGACTCCTACCTCAGGTTCATCGAGGACGATTTCCTGTCCGGCGCGCGCCTCAATCCCGGGACCGATGGCCGCCCGGACCGGCGGCGTGTCATCCGGGACCAGATAGCCGGCAACATCCTGCGGGACTTCAATTTCGACCAGAGGCCGCGGCCACCGCTGATCCTCAACCCGTGCCCGGCGACGACGCTCACGCCAGCACCTCCGCCAGGCTGCAACGGCTTCGTCGCCTTGAACGTGAGCAGGTGGGGCGACAGCTGAGCTCGGCGCGCGCCGGACCGCAGCAGCGCCGCGCGAGCTATGCGGGCGGAGTGACTACGGTGCCTGCCGCGGAGACCGCGACGATGGGCTCGGCCAGCACCGCCGACGACGACGGGCCGCGCTCGGGCTGGGCGCGGCAGACGACCCGCGCCTCGAACGCCAGCTGACGGCTGCGGGTGCCGACCCGGGTAATGGTGGCCGTGACTTCCAGCACGTCCCCGGCGATGACAGGCGCCTTGAACTGCACGTCGGAGTAGGACGCAAACAGCCCCTCGTCCCCGTCGGTGCGGATGCACACCTCGGTCGCCACGTCACCGAATAGGCCAAGCATGTAGGCGCCATCCACCAGGTTGCCGCCATAGTGGGCATGGCTGTACGGCACGTAGCGCCGGTGCGTGACCGTCAGCCCCAGCCGGGAATCCTCGGTCACGCGCTAGCTCCTACTTCCCGCCCGGACGTTGCCGGGGAAACGTCAGCTGGTGTCAGGGCGTGCGCCAGGTAGCTGGCGACCTCGCTGGGCGTCGTGCCCTTGCCGAAGATCTTGTCCACGCCGAGGCTGGCGGCCACCGACGGGTCGAACCGGGGCCCGCCGACGACCAGCAGCGGGCGGCCGGGGCCCGCTGCGTCGAACGCTGCCGCCATCTCCCGGGCGTTGGAAATGTGCGCGTCCCGCTGCGTCACGACCTGGCTGACCAGAACCGCGTCCGCGCCCTCCGCCTTGGCCCTGGCGACCAGGCCGGGGACCTCGACCTGCGCGCCGAGATTGACCACCCGGATCTCCCGGTAGTACTCCAGGCCCTTCTCGCCCGAGTGCCCCTTGACGTTCAGGATGGCGTCTATGCCGACGGTGTGCGCGTCGGTGCCGATGCACGCCCCGACGACTACCAGCTTGCGGCCAAGGCCGGTCCGGATGCGCATATTCACCTCAGCCGGGGACAGCAGCGGGAACTCCCGCTCGGTGACCGTCACCTCGGACAAGTCGACGAGATGCGACACCCGGCCGTAGACGATGAAGAAGGTGAAGTCCGGGCCCATGCCCTTGGCGTGCACGACCATCGCCGGCTCCAGGCCCATCTTGGCGGCCAGTTGCGCTGCCGCGCCCTCGGCCCGGGCCTTCTCGGCGGGCGTGCCGAACGGGACCGGCAGCGTGAACGAGACCTGGACCCGACCGTCGCCGGTGGTGTCGCCGTACGGCCGCACGATGCTCCCCGTCATGACCGGGCTCCGACCTGAGTCGCCGGAACGGGGGCCGAGTCCCCTGAAGCGTCCCCGTTCCCCTCAAGAATGTCCGAGGCGGGGTTGAAGTAGCCGTCGGCCTTCGCGACGACCCCGTCAAGGCCGCGGCCGCCATCGGCCGGGCGCTTCGTGATGCCGAATGTGCCATCGGCGATCGCGGTCAGCAGCCCGTCATCATTGATGCGCCGCAACAACGCGATGGACTCGCCGAGCACCTCGTTCGCCCGTCGCTCGATGAAGCCGCCCGGCGCGGGCACAAAGCTCTCCCCGAGCCGTCCCGCCGCATCCCGCACGTACCGGACGTTCTCCAGGGCAAGGTCGCGATCGGACAGGAACGGGGTGTGGATTCCCTCGGTCATCATTCCGATGAGCAGGATCGACTGGCCGGTCATGACGCCGCACAGGTTGAAGAACGCGTCCAGCAGGTAACCGGCAAACACGTTGCCGGTCATGTGCTTGGTCGGCGGCATGTACTTCAGCGGCGCGTCCGGGAACAGCTCACGGACCAGCTGCGCGTGTGCGAGTTCGAGCAGGAACGAGTCCGGCACGTTGGGATTGATCTCGAACGCGTGGCCGAGGCCGAGCTGGCTGTCAGCCAGGCCGGCCTCCTTGCCGAAGAACTCATTCATCAGCTGGCTGACCACGACCGTGTGGGCGGCGTCAACGGCGTCCGCGGTGGTGAGGTAGTTGTCCTCGCCGGTGTTGATGATGATCCCGGCGCGGGCGTGGATCTGCCGGGAGAACCGCTGGTCAATGAACGTACGGCGGGGGTTGATGTCGCGGAAGATGATGCCGTACATGCAGTCGTTCAGCATCATGTCCAGCCGCTCCAGGCCGGCCAGCGAGGCGATCTCCGGCATGCACAGGCCGGAGGCGTAATTCGTGAGCCGGACGTAGCGGCCGAGCTCGCGGCTCGTCTCGTCCAGTGCCGCCCGCATCAGGCGGAAATTCTCCTGGGTGGCGTAGGTGCCGGCGAAGCCTTCCCGGGTCGCGCCCTCAGGCACGTAGTCCAGCAGCGACTGGCCAGTCGACCGGATCACCGCGATGATGTCGGCGCCCTCCCGGGCGGCGGCCTGCGCTTGCGGGATGTCCTCGTAGATATCCCCGGTCGCGACGATCAGGTAGATCCACGGCTTGCGCGGCTCGGAAGTTTCGTCGATCAGCTGCTGGCGGCGCGCCCGGTTGGCGTCGATCCTGGCGATCCCGCGTGATAGCGCCGCCGAGGCGGCCCGCCTGGCCTGCCGCGCGGCCTCCCCGGCCGGGACCCGGAACTGCACCTTGCCGTGGGCGGCTGCTTCGGCCAGGCTCGCCAGATCCGGGTAGCCGCTGGAGCTGAGGGCGTCCCAGGCCGGCAGCGCGACGCCGTGCTCCAGACCGGTACTCTCCCGCACCGCGTCCACGAGCCGGTTCACCCAGGGCATGCCGTCGGCGTCAGCGCCCTGCAGGCCGGCCAGCCGTAGCACCGCCCGTTCTACACTCACGGTCGTATGCGTCCGGGCCATCGCCACGATCGGCTGCCCGGCCTTGCGGGCGAGTTCCCGTGCCTCACGGACGACGGCGGGATCCAGGTTCAGCCTGTGGGTCACAGGGGTTTCCATGATTACTCCCCGTCCTGGTAGGCACGGTACTCGTCGATCCGGCGCTGAAAGATACCTCGGACACCCGGTTCGGTGCGGATGAGGTCGACTGCGAGCTGGGCGTGGCCAGGCACATATCCGTTGCCGACCAGCATGGTCAGGTCAGCAGCCACGCCTTCGGCGCCGAGCGCGGCCGCGGTGAATGAGGTGGCCATCGAGAAGAAAACTACCGTCCCGCCCTGGGCTGTCGACAAGATCGCGCCGCCCTCGCAACCGGGGACATCGACGCAGACGACGGTCACGTCGGCCGGGCCCCCTGCGGACGCGATCGCGCTGGATACCCCGACCGGATCCCGGGCGTCGGCGATGACAACCTCATCGACGAGGCCGTGCTCGCCGTCGGCCGCCACGGCGTCACGGAGGATTTCCGCCTCGGCCTCGTGCGGGACGACGCCGATGATCAGGCCGGCCCCGGCCTTGCGGGCAGCAGCCGCCGAGAGTGAACCGCTCTTTCCAGCAGCGCCGATGATAGCGACCACCGGGCCGGGCGGGCTCGCGCTGACGACCCGGTGAGTAAGAGCGGGCGCACCGCAGACATCCATCACCGACAGGGCAAGCTCGGCGGCCATGTCATCGGGAAGTCTCGCCGCGATGGACCGGCCGAACAGGATCGCGTGGCCCTCGCAGGGCACCTGCTCTGACTTGCCGTCCCAGCGCTTCAGCCCGTCGGTGATCACCAGCGGCGTCAGGCTGAGTGAAACCAGGGTGGCGATCATGTCACCGGGCGTCAGCCCGAGCAGCGAGTCGGGCCCAGCCTCCTCGACCACGCCGGTTAGCATGCCGCCGGAGCCAGTCACCGGGTTCTGCATCTTGCCGCGTGTTGCCACGATCTCTAGTACGGCGGCGCGCAGCTTGTCCGGATCCCCGGCGCTGGCATCGTGCAGCTGACGGAACGACGCGGCATCCAGATTCAGCCGGTGCACGCGGACGCGCACTTCGTCCGGCCAGATGCCAGGGCTGGCGTCCAGTCGCCAGGCTGCCTGCGGCAGCACTCCGACGGGCTCGAGGACCCGGTGCAAGCCCAGTGGCGAACCGCTCGCGCTGGCCGCGATGGCGCCGGCCTGGTCCTGGGCCGACGGTGATCGAGTCACAGAGAGTCCCTTCTGGCCTGTAATGCAGGGATTGGTCGCCGGTGCAAGGATGGTGTGAGCTTTCGATAGGATTCGTCGTCTGACACTATACAGACAGCAGGTTCTTGCGTAGCCTGCCGAAACCGCAGGCTATCGTCCTGGGTTGAGGCCAGTCATGAGGGGCAGGTGCAGTCAATGATCGACCAGCCGTATGTCTACCGGCACCGGGAGCTGGTTGAACCGGACTGGCAGCGCCTGCCTGGCTGGGCCGATGTGTCGCCGCAAGACTGGGCTTCGGCCCAGTGGCAGCGAGCGCATTGCATCAAGAACATCCGCCAGTTGCGCCAGATCGTCGGCGACGGGCTCAGCGAGGCCTTTTACGCCGACCTTGAGCGCGACCAGGCTGAGCGGGCCACCATGTCCATGCTGGTACCGCCGCAGATGATCAACACCATGGTGCCGGAACTCTCCCCTGCCGAGCCCGGTTTCACCGAGGCGTTCTACGCCGACCCGGTGCGCCTGTACATGATCCCCGTATTTTCCGACCGCCGGGCGGACTGGCCGTCGCATCCTGAGGCCTCCCGGGACTCGCTGCACGAGGCGGAAATGTGGGCGGTGGAGGGGCTGACCCATCGGTACCCCACCAAGGTGCTGGCCGAACTGCTGCCGACCTGCCCGCAGTACTGCGGGCACTGCACCCGGATGGACCTGGTCGGCAACCCGACCCCGACCGTCGAAAAGCATAAGTTCGAGCTTGGCCGGGATGACCGGCTCGCGGCCATGATGCAGTACCTGCGGACGAATCCCGGTGTACGGGACGTGGTGGTTTCCGGCGGTGACGTGGCCAACATGCCGTGGCCGCGGCTGGAGTCGTTCGTCGCCAGCCTCCTGGAGATCCCGAATATCCGCGATATCCGGCTTGCCACCAAGGCGCTGATGGGCTTGCCCCAGTACTGGCTGACCGACGAGGTACGGTCCGGCATGGAGCGGCTGGCTACCGCGGCGCGCCAGCGTGATGTGAGCATCGCCATTCACACGCACGTGAACTCGGCGCAGTCCGTGACGCCGCTGGTGGCTCAGGCCTCGAAGGCCATGCTGGACACCGGCATCCGCGACGTCCGCAACCAGGGCGTGCTGCTGCGCGGCACAAACGACAAGACCGAGCAGCTGCTGGACCTGTGCTTCGCCCTGCTCGACGACGCGAAGATCATGCCGTACTACTTCTACATGTGCGACATGATCCCCAACAGCGAGCACTGGCGGCTTTCGCTGGCCGAGGCGCAGCAGCTCCAGCACGACATCATGGGCTACCTGCCGGGCTTCGCAACGCCGCGATTCATCTGCGACGTGCCCTATGTCGGCAAGCGCTGGGTGCACCAGGTCGCCCGTTACGATCGCGAGCTCGGCATCTCGTACTGGACTAAGAACTACCGGACCGGCGTGGAGATGGGTGACCCGCTCGCGCTCCAGCGGCAGTACGAGTACTACGACCCGATCCACCTGCTGCCCGAGGCTGGCCAGGACTACTGGCGGTCCCGGCTTGCCGGGCCGGTCGTTCCTGAGCCTGTCGTGCCTGAGCCGGTCGCGCCTGAGCCGGTGTCGGCGGGTCGTTAGCCGCGCCCGGTACTGGCGCTCCGCACCGCGACCATCACCGTGTACTGGCAGCACGGCTGACCTGAGCCGCGGACCTTGCCGGAGGCCGGCTGATAGGCCCACAGGTGGCCGCGCCTGCCGTAGAGCAGCCATCCGCCGCTCGCGGACCAGGCGGTTCTCGCGTACAGCAACGCGCCAGATGACGGCACTGCAGTGGCCCGGGCG
This sequence comes from uncultured Actinomycetota bacterium, assembly GCA_963787665.1. Taxonomy (GTDB): domain Bacteria; phylum Actinomycetota; class Actinomycetes; order Streptosporangiales; family Streptosporangiaceae; genus JAJYUU01. The sequence continues at coordinate 148,558 of CAWBDZ010000007.1, read as the reverse complement.
GACCGGCCAGAAAGCCGCAGCAGATAGAGCCGGACTCGGCCCGCGCCGGCCGGCCGTTCGGCAGCGTAGGCGGCGATCATCTGGTACCGGTCTGAGATCGCGCTAACGGTGAAGAAACCGTTCGGCACCCATCCCGCGGTACGGGCGGGCGCGGCGAACGACCGCACCCGGCCCGTGACCACATCGAGCACCCGCAGCATCCGGCAGACGCTGAAGCCGGCCGTGGGGATCGGACTGGAACTGCTGGTTTCGCCGTCCCGGCAGCCAGTCGCGTAGGCGACAAAGCGGCTGCTGACGTCGATGCCGTAGGCCCAGTTCGCCGCGTAGGGCAGCGGCCGCAGCGCGGCGCCAGGTTTCCATAGCGCCAGCCGGCCCGACCGTTCCTGTAGCAGCAAGCCATCGTCGGTCCCGGCAACCAGCCCGCTGCCGGGTGGCAGCGTCACCGGCGGGCCAATCCGGTCGGTCGCAATCGCGGCCGATCGGATCACTGCGAGGTTGGTTGCGTTCTCGAGCCAGATGTGGCCCGGCGCTGCGGCGGGCGCGAAGAACGGGGTAGCAGCCAGGACTCGTGGCCGGCCGGTCAGGTCGGCCCTGACGGCGGTCGTGCCGTTGCCGACATAGACCAGGTAGCCGCCGACCTTGATCAGCAGCGGCTGGTAGTCACCAGCGCTAATGCTCGGCCGCTGGCTCTGCCGCAACGTGCCGGCCGCCAGGTTGTCCAGGTAAGCCCCCGGCCCGCTAGTCGCGGTGAAGACAGGAGCGCCGGCCGGCCACATCAGCAGCGTCGTCGCCGTGCTTGCCGGGATCTGGCCGGACGCGCGTCTCACCTGCCGGGCGACGGGCCGGGACTTGTGCACGACCGGCCGCGGCCTGCTCGGCGGCCGCGGCGCCGCAGGCCTGGCGAGACCGGCAAGCACGCGCCGCGCACAGCGCGATCACGCTTGTTAGCGCACCGCCGATCAGCAGGTAACGGCGGCGCTGACGGCGCCGCGCCTCCCTGATCAGGGCATCCGGGTCCGGCGATCCCGATCCCACCGAAGCCCCGGGTGCCGCCGACGGGATCGACTGAATATCATTAGTGCTAGGCACAGTGGCATCATAATCGCGGGCGTGGTCGGTACGCCAGTATCGTCAGCCGATCGTCACCGCGGCGTCCGGCTGCCACAGCTCGGGTCGGTATGCGGCGACCCGCTCGCGAATGCGCGCGAGCGCCGCCGGCCAGGGCATGGCCGGCAGCCTGCGGCCGTCCCGGAGCCGGACCGAGACCTCAGCAGCGGCGGCCTCGGCTCGGCCAATGATGGCCTGATAAGGAACCAGCCGGCGTGCCCGGATGCGCGCGCCGAGGCTGCCGTGCTCGGGACCTACCAGTTCGGCCCGCAAGCCGAGCTCAATTGCCTGCCTCGCGACGGCGGCGCCGTCCGGCAGCTCGGCGTCGGTGATGGGCAGCACGACCAGTTGGACGGGGGCGAGCCAGGGCGGGAACGCGCCGCCGTGCACGTCGATCAGGTGCGCGACCGCCCGCTCCGAGCTGCCGATGACGCTGCGGTGCACCATCACCGGGCGATGCCTGCTACCGCCCGGGCCGACATACTCCAGGCCGAACCGCTCGGGCTGGTAGAAGTCGACCTGCACGGTCGCGATGCTAGCCTCCCGTTCCGCGCTGTCGGCGACCTGCACATCGATCTTCGGGCCGTAGAACGCGGCTTCGCCTTCCGCTGCCTCGTACGGCAGTCCCTCGCCGACGAGCACCGCCGCCAGCACTTCCGCGGCCCGGTCCCAGCTGTCCTGGCTGCCGACATACTTGGCGGACGGGCCAGCGAGGGACAGCCGGTATCGGACAGCCTCGATCCCGAGCGCCCGGTGGGCTTGCCGGATCATGCCGAGCGCGGCCGTCGCCTCCCCCGCGACCTGGTCGTCGGCACAGAAAATGTGCGCGTCGTTGAGCTGCATCGCCCGCACCCTGGTCAGCCCGCCAAGCACGCCCGACAGCTCGGCCCGGAACTGCCCGCCTAGCTCGGCTATCCGCAGCGGCAGCTCCCGGTAGCTGCGCGCCTTGGACCGGTAGATGAGCGCATGGTGCGGGCAGATGCTGGGCCGCAGCACAACCTGCTCGGCGCCTAGGTCTATGGCTGGGTACATGCCGTCGCGGTAGTGGTCCCAGTGCCCGGAGATTTCGTAGAGCTCGCGCTTGCCGAGTACCGGCGAGTAGACGTGCTGGTATCCGGCCTTGCGCTCCAGCTCCCTGACGTACTCCTCCAGGGCGTGCCGGATGGCGGCGCCGGCCGGGAGCCAGTAGGGCAGCCCCGCGCCGATAAGCGGATCGGTGTCGAACAGTTCGAGCTCGCGGCCAAGCTTACGATGGTCGTACATGACGGTCTCCTCGCAGGACAGGGGCGAGTGACCACCGGAACGCCAGAAGCCCGGGGCGCTCGCCCCGGGCTTCTCGACTAAGACAGCTTGTCGACTGACACAACTGTCAGCGCGCCGGGACGTACTCCGGCGTCGTCGTCACAATTGCGCGCTGCATGGCAACCAGGCTAGCAGAGTCAGGCCGGCTCGCTCTTGTCCTCGATCTCCCACAAATGATCAAGGACGTGCCATGCCATCCGGCGTACCGCGTAGCGGACCGGCCAGCCGTTCGGCGGCATCTGCAAGCCGCCGGGCGCGCGGAGCGCGGTGGCTATCCGCCGCCGCATAACCGTGGTCACGTCCTGGCCGGCCTCTGCGGCCTTGTCCCTGGCCAGGCCCATCTTCCGGGCGTATATCACCTCGGTGTCCAGGACATGCCGGACAATCTGCTCGGTATCGCGGCCGCCGCCGCGCGGGCCTTTGCGCAGCACCGGCGGTGCCGCGAGCGCGCCCCGGTCGAAGGCCTGCCACGACGCCTCCAGCAGCACTGCCAGCCGGGCCCCGGCCTCGTCTGATAGTGGCTCATGCTCGGCCGCCGCGACCTCGCCGAGAGCGCCGAAGTCGGCGTTCTTCGCCTCGCCGGGGTGCCGCTCACTGATTGCCAGCTCGCCGAGCGGACGCGGCACGTCCGCCAGTGCGACGATGGTCAGGTACCGGGGCAGGTAGTCCCCCAGGGCCTGGACGGCAAGCTCTTCCGTCTTGCCGCTGCGCGCCCAGCCGGGCCAGTCGAGCGCGGACGCGAATACTCGCCTGCGCCCGGATTCGATAAAGACGTCGATCTTCCTGGTCTCGCTCATGCCACCGGATGATTCCAGCTGCAGCCGCGCGGTGCCGGAGCTAGCTATCAGAGTTGCTCGCCACGTGCGCCGAACTGTCCGCCGCGGGCCCGGTCTCCAGCACAGGGTCCGATCCGCTGGCTGCGCTAGGTTCAGTCGCTGAGTTGCGCCCGGGATCGGAACCGGATTCCGGGCCGGCCTCCGTCGCAGGCATCGGTCCGCGCTGGCATCGATAGAACCATGCCAATCCGATAATCGTCATGGCCAGCGCGACATAGAAGTTCAGCCGCAGGCCCAGGAAGTGCTCGGAGGAGTCGATCCGGACCGACTCCTCGAAGATCCGGAATGCTGAGTACCCGGCGATGTACAGCGCGAACAGGCCCCAGGGCCGGATCCGCCGGTGATGGCCGAGCCACACGAGGGCCGCGGCCAGCGCCAGGTCCCAGATGATCTCGTACAGGAACGTGGGCTGGAATGTTGCGAACCCCAGGTAGCCGGGCGGCCGGTGCGCGGGCGCGATCTGCAGCGCCCATGGCAGGCCGCTCGGTTTGCCGAATAGCTCCTGGTTGAAGTAATTGCCGATCCTGCCGACGGCCTGTGCAACCAGCAGCGCCGGGGCTATGGCGTTACCAAACAGCCCGGCGCTCGCGCCCGCCCGCCGGACCCGCCAGATGCCCACGGCCGCGCCCGCTGCAATACCGCCCCAGATACCCAGCCCACCCGACCATACGGCGAAGACTCCCCACCAGTGGTGCGGGATGTCCGCCGGGGTGGTGATGTCGAAGTAGATCCGGCCGCCGATGATGCCGGCCGGCACCGCCCAGAGGGCGACGTCGCCGACCAAGTCGGGGTTGCCGCCCGCAGCACGCCAGCGGCGCCTGGTGATGATCACGGCGAGGGCGATGCCGACGACGTACATGAGGCCGTACACATGAATGAACAGCGGCCCGAGGTGGAACCCGCTACTGGACGGGCTCGGAATGAAGCTCAGCGGCATGGAACGAGGGTATCGCCCCCGCGCACTGCCGAACTCCGCGAAACCACCCAACGCCCGGCAGCCCCGGGTAATGCCTCATCTGAGCCAGAATCTGCATTCGGCTAGCATCGCCGGTATGACCCGACGCAGTGAGCTGCTCAATGTGGATTTGCAGGAATACCTGGTAACCCATAGCGCCGCAGCTGACCCGGTGCTCGCCGAGCTTGCCGCGGAGACGGCCAGCCGGTTCCCGGACGCCGCAGGCATGCAGGTCGGCCCGGAGCAGGGCACCTTCATGACGCTCCTGACCCAGTTCGTCCGTGCCACCAGGGCGCTGGAAATCGGCACATTCACCGGGTACTCGGCCATTTGCGTTGCCCGTGGCCTGGCCGACGGCGGCAAGCTCACGTGCTGCGACGTCAGCGAGGAGTGGACCGCGGTGGCCCGCAAATACTGGCAGCTGGCCGGCGTCGCCGACCGGATAGACCTGCAGTTGCGCCCTGCGCTCGAAACTCTGCTGGCCATGCCGGCGACCGAGGCCTTCGACATCGCGTTCATTGACGCGGACAAGACCGGTTACGTGAGCTACTGGGACGAAGTCGTACCGCGGATGCGGCCAGGCGGGGCGATCCTCATCGACAACACGCTGTCACATGGCCGGGTGATCGACCCAGGCAGCAAGGACGCGAGCGTCCAGGGCATCCGTGCCTTCAACGAGCACGCGGCCGCCGACGACCGGGTCGTGCTGGTGCTGCTGCCGATCGGCGACGGACTGACCCTGGCGCGCAAGAAGTAGCGCGAGACCCCGCCGGTACAGCAGCGTAACGCCCCCGGGCGACAGCCCGGGGGCGCGCTTGCGGGTTGCTATCGGCTACCGCCCGCTGCCCATGTCCGGGCTGGTGTTCTGGCCTCCGGACTGGTCGGGCTCGATCTCGATGCGCTCCCGGCGGACCTCGCTCGCGAAAGTCTTGTCTTCCTCCACGCGGCGGGTCACGAGCCGGACGCGCTCGACCGGAATGACTTCCTTGCGGAACACGGCGCGCTCCTCGTGCAGGATGATTTCCTGCTCGACCTCCTGCATTCCGCCAGGTACAGGCTCGCCGGCGCTGATGGGCATGCGCTCGATGTCGTACTCCTCGTGGAACACACGGGCCGCCTGCTGGATGGGCTCGACATCGACGTACTTGTGCAGCCGGACCCGGCCGGTTTCAAACGTCTCGGTGCTGACCTGAACCCGCTCCTCCTGACGGATGAGCCAGTCTTGGTCGGTCATCGTGTTCGCAGCGGTCGTGTCCTCGGTCATCTTGCGCGGCTGGGACTGGGCAGGCACGGTCAGGCCGTAGTAGCGGCTGAGTTCCTCCGCCTGCGCGGCCGACATGTGCTGGCCTGCGTCGATGTTCGGACCGCCGATGATCTTCTGGCTCTCGAACGGCACGTTCAAGCCATCGGTAGTGACATTGCTCCTGGCCAGCGGTACGAAGCGGCTCGTCTTGCCAGACCGGACGCGGGCCCACGCTGGCGTCCCGTCCACGTCGTCCCGGAATACTTGCTCGACGGTACCTACGACCTTCCCGTCGGAGCCCGTTACCCGGGCGCCAAGGAGCTCTTCGGCCTGCGTCGTCATGGTGACATCTCCCCCCGAGTCGCTTCCGTGCTCGCCTACCAACAGTAATCTACCCACTACTGGCAGTTCCAACGTGCCTGCAGCCGGGCGCCCGATCCGGCCTGCCGGCGACGATCGCGGTACGACTGCGTGAAGGTGTGAGCAGAGTGTCACGCTAGGACCGCAAGGTCGCTAGCATGTCCCGCTATGGCGGCATTGTTCAGCCGGATCATTCCGATCTTGTTCGTCGGAGACCTGCAGGCGGAGCGTGACTTCTACGTCGGCCTCGGCTTCCACGTTACCTATGAGGGACCCGAGTACCCGTACTTCCTCGCGCTCGGCCACGGCCAGGTGGAATTCGGCATCGAGTGGCGCCAGGATTTCTCACCGGCGGCCCCGGACCGGGTACTCACCTGGCAGTTCGGTGTCAGCGACCTGGAGATGGCCAAAAAGCGACTGTCCGAGGCAGGCGTCCGCTACCGCGAGGAACTCATGACGCCCAGCCCGGACTGGCAATACCGGGTGCTGCATGCCAGGACGCCTAATGGCTATCACCTGCTGCTTGAAGAAGGCAGCGAGTAGCCGGCCGACTCGCCGAAGCCAAATCGGCGGCAAAACACGGTCTGCGCCGGCGTGTCGGCGACAATGGCGGCGGGCGATCGAAGCGGTAGCAGGCCGCATCGCCAGGGAGCAGTCATGGGCAGGTCAGCTGACCCGGTCTACCTCAGGGTGCTCGAGGACCTGCGGATGCGGATCCGCGAGGGCGTCCTGGAGCCGGGCGCGCGGGTGCCGTCACGCAACGCGATCATCACCAATTACGGCGTGGGCGAGACCGCGGCGAAGCATGCGCTGCAGGTGCTCGCCACCGAGGGCCTGATCGAGGCCCGGGCAGGCTCTGGCTCCTACGTCCGCAAGCCGCCCGCTGCCCGCCAGCTCGAGCATGACCGGCTGCACTTCCCCGGCTCGCCGTTCGGTATCGAGGAACCTGCCAGCCCGGCCGACGGCATGCTGATAGCCGACCGGCCAGCTGCCCGCTTCGTCAGCTGGGAGCATCACTGTGAGCTGATCGCGCCCCCGGCGCACATCGCCAGGCGCCTAGGTGCCGGGGCCGCGCCCGAACCAGCGGCGGCGCTGGTAACGGCAACCCGTTACCTCATGTCCGTCGACGGGCAGCCGGTGCAGTTAGCTACCAGTTATGAGCCGGCCGGACTGACCGAGGGCACACCGGTTGCCATGCCGGAGCACGGCCCGTTCGCCGGCCGCGGCGTGATCGAGCGGATGCGCTCTATCGGCATCGAAGTTGACCAGGTCGTCGAGGACTTATCGGTGCGCACCTGTTTGCTCGCCGAAGCTGCCGCGCTGGCCATCCCGGCCGGATCGGCAGTCGTGGTGGTCGAACGTGCCCACCTGTCCGGCGGTCAGCCAGTTGAGACCGCCGACATCGTCATCCCGGCGGACCGGTACCGGCTGCGTTACCGGTTCGCGGTGCCGGGGCAGCTCGCATGATCAGGCCCGCTAATCCCGCCGATGCCGCCGCCATCTACCGGCTGATCCGCGACCTGGCCGAGTATGAGCACGCGCTGACCGAGGTCACCGGCACTCAAGACCAGCTGTTCCAGTCCCTGTTCGGGCCAGCTCCGGCGGTCTTCGCGCACGTGGCCGAACACGAGGGGACGGTGGTCGGCTTCGCACTCTGGTTCCTGAACTACTCAACCTGGCTGTGTCAGCACGGCATCTACCTTGAGGACCTGTACGTCACGCCGGAGCTGCGCGGCCATGGCTACGGCCGGGCGCTGCTTGCCGCGCTCGCGGCGCTGTGCGTAGAGCGCGGCTACGGCAGGCTGGAATGGTGGGTGCTGGACTGGAACGCACCCGCGCTCGGGTTCTACGCCTCGCTTGGTGCCAGGCCCATGGATGAGTGGACCGTGCACCGGCTGACCGGGCAGGCGCTCGCCGACCTCGCCGCGACGGCATGACCAGGCGTGCGACCATGATCTTATGCGGATCGCCGGCATTGACTCCACGGATCTGTTCGGCGGGACCGCGACGCAACCGCTGCAGATCATCAAGGTAACGCTGACCAACGACGAGAGCGCGGCCGTCATCAGCGACCCGCGCACGGCGATCATCGTGCGAGTGGACGGCCCGCAGGTCGGTACGCCGGAGCCGGTGCTGGTCACCGGCACCGACGTGACGGCCGAGGTGCCCGTCGCAGTACCGTCCGGATCCGAGCCGGGCACCCGGCTGCCGGTTCGAGTGAGCGCGGCTGGCCCGGGCGTCAGCGCGGAACTGGCCACCGAGGTCACAGTCGCCGAACCCGGCTGGGTCATGTGGATGGTCAGCCACTTCCACTACGACCCGGTCTGGTGGTCCACGCAGGGGCAATTCCTGGAAACGCGGTTGCTGCTGCCCGATGAGCACGGCGAAATGCCCGAGGTGCGGACGGCGTTCGAGCTTGTCCGGCTGCATCTGGACGCAGCCCGCCGCGACCCGGACTACAAGTTCGTGCTCGCCGAGCTCGACTACCTCAAGCCGCACTTCGATGCGCACCCCGAAGACCGCGCGGACCTGCTTGAGTTCATCAAAGCCGGCCGGATCGAACTGGTCGGCGGCAACTACAACGAGCCGAACACGAACCTGACCTGCGCGGAGTCCACCATCCGCAACGCGGTCTACGGCATCGCCTACCAGCGGGAGGTACTTGGCGGGGACCCGCGCACGTCCTGGATGCTGGACGCGTTCGGCTTCGATCCTGGCTATCCCGGTCTGATGGCCGCGGCCGGGCTGACCGACTCGGCATGGGCGCGAGGCCCATTTCACCAGTGGGGCCCGAGCCGGTCGGCCGGCGACAACAAGCTGATGCAGTTCGCGTCGGAATTTGAGTGGCTGTCTCCCGACGGCAACGGGCTCCTCACCAGCTACATGGCCAACCACTACGGCGCGGGCTGGGTCACCCACCACGCCAAGACGCTGGCCGCCGCCGAAGCCGACGCCTACGAGCAGTTCCGGCAGCTCGCCCCGGTCGCGGCTACACGCAATGTGCTGCTGCCAGTCGGTGGTGATCATGTGGTGCCGTCCCGCTGGGCTACCGCGATCCACCGCGATTGGAACGCCCGGTACGCATGGCCGCGGTTCGTCACGGCCGTGCCGGGCGAGTTCTTCGCCGCGGTGCGGGCCGACGCCGCGGCGCGCGATGTCTGGATCACGCCGCAAACCCGGGACATGAACCCGCTCTACACCGGCAAGGACGTCACCTATATCGACACCAAGCAGGCGCAGCGTGCGGCGGAGACCGCGGTCCTGGACGGCGAGCGGCTGGCGACGCTCGCCTGGCTGGCCGGCGCGGATTACCCCATCGCCAGCCTGGACAAGGCCTGGCGACAGCTAGTGTTCGGCGCCCACCATGACGCGATCACCGGCACCGAAGGCGATCAGGTGTACCTCGATTTGCTCGGCGGCTGGCGGGAAGCATGGGAACGGGGCCAACAGGCACGGTCGGCCGCCATCGGATACCTGGCCAGCCTGGCCGACACCGCGAGCCTGGGGACTGGACCCGCCGTCGCGGTCATGGTGGTCAACTCGCTGTCGTTCGACCGCTCCGCGATGGCCAGCATCAGCCTCAGCCTGCCGCCTGGCTGGCCGGACTGGCTGACGCTGCTGGACGAGGCCGGCGCGCAGGTGCCGTTCCTGGCCGAAGGCATAACCCGGACCACGGACGGCTCGCTGAGCGCGGCTACGATCACGTTCCGCGCCACCGACGTTCCAGGCGTCGGCTACCGCAGCTATCTGGTCGCCGGCCGGTCCGCGACTCCGGCCCCGGCCGGCTGGCAGTCGTCGCCCGGTGCGGTAGTGGAGAACGAGGCCTTCCTGGTGGCGGCCGACCCCGCGCGCGGCGGAACGCTTGTCCGCGTGCTCGATAAGCGCACCGGCACCGAACTGATCCGGCCCGGAGCCAACGAGCTCATACTGCAGCCAGAGCACCGGACGCACCCGCGCTGGGGCGAGGGACCCTGGCATCTGTGCCCGGCAGGGCCGGGTGCCGGCAGCGCGGCCCAGCCCGCCGCGGTGCGTGCCGAGCGGTGCCCCGTCGGCGGCAGGCTGGTGGTCGAGTTCCAGCTCGGCGGCCTGAGGGTGACGCAGGAGACTTTGCTCTGGGATGGCGCGGACCGCATCGAGTTCCGGACCCATGTCGACGGCTCGATCGGGCAGGACCGTCTGCTGAGGCTGATCTTCCCGGTCGAGGTGCCCGGCGGGCTGCCGGTGTACCAGACCGCGTTGTCAGCGATCGGCAGGCCGCCTGGACCAATCGACAGCGACGTCGCCGAGCACTCCTATACCCTCGACAGCCCGGCCAGTGAATGGCTCGCCGTCGGGTCCACCGCCACCGTTGCGGTCACCGACGAGAACGGCGCCCGCCACCTTCAGGCCATCGGGGTAGCGGAAGTCATTACCCCGCCGCAGGCCCGCGCGCAGGCGCGAGCCCTGGTCGCCGCGCTGGCCGCGCAAGGGGTCACCGCAACCTGTTCGGTCCCGGGCGGCACGCGTTACGGCTACAGCGAACTCGACTCGAACCTGCCCGACTTCCGCATCTGCCTGGGGGGTCCGGCGGAGAACCAGGTCACTGCGGACGTTCTGGCGGTGGCTGGAGCGCCGGCAACCGAGGCACTCGCCCGCCACCTTGCCGATCACGGCACGGCCCGGCTCTGGGTCCCGGCCGCCCGCAGCCGGCCGGATGCGTTTGCGGCAGGCGCCGACGTGCGCGGCGTTCTTGACCTGCCGGTCCTGATCGTCGCGGCGACCGATCTCGCCGCCGAGACCAGCCGCCTGACGGCCGACCTTGCCGATTCGGTTATCGAAGCCAGCGGAGTGCCGCCGGCCGCCGCTGACAGCGCCGGCGGCCCTGCCACCTGGCTGGCTGCTCACACTGTCGCCCTGCTCAACCGCGGCACGCCGAGTGGGCTGGTCACGCCCGATGGCAAGCTGACCATGGCGCTCATGCGGGCTTGCAGCAGCTGGCCGTGCGGGGTGTGGATTGACGGCGAGAAGCGAACCTGTCCTGACGGCAGCAGCTTCGCCTGGCAGCACTGGAGTCACACCTTCTGTTACGCCCTTGCGGCGGGCGCTGGCGACTGGCGGAGCGCCGGGTTCGCCGCGGCAGGCCAGGACTACAACCATGACCTGCTGACCGTCGGCACCGACCGCCATCCCGGCCCACTGCCAGCCACTATGCGGCTCGTCAGCGTTGAGCCAGCCGGAGCGGTGCTGTCAGCGCTGAAACCGGCCGGCAATCCGCTAGCACCGTCCGGCTCGCCGCAGGTCAGCGATGGCGTCACGGCCCGGCTGCGGGACATCGGCGGAAGCCGGCCCGGTAGCCGCTCGGCTGGACCTGTTCACCGGGCTGGTCGGGGCGAACGGCACCACCCTGTGTGAGGAGGGCAGCGGTGCAGCACTCCCGCTATCGGCTGACGGGGCGCATGTCGAGGTGCCGGCCGCGGGGACGGCCACGCTCGTCGTCAGCCCTCGCCCGTCCGGCCTGACCGGGCCGTCCACCGGGCCAGGCTCCGCCGCCGTGCCGGAGCCAGCTCAGCCGGTCTATGCCCGGTACTGGCTGCACGGCAAAGGACCCGCGCCGGCCGGCAACATGCCCGTGGCTGTGCACCTGTCGCCCGCAGAGCTGCGGCTGGATGACGGCGGCGGCGCCGCGCTGCGGCTCACGGTCGCGTGCGGGCCGTCACCGTCCGAGGGCACCGTCAGCCTGACGGAGCCGCCCGGTATGACGCTGGCGCCAGCGGGACCGTTCGCCTACCGGCTGCCTCCGTTTGGCTACCAGGAATGGAACATGGTCGTGACGGCCGCACCCGGATGCCCGCCCGGCCGGCGTTTCGCCACCGCCCAGATCACCGATCCGGCCGGTCAGCTGATCGAGGACAGCGTGCTGCTCAGCATCGGCCAGCCGCCTGCACCGCGCCTGGACCTGTCACTCACCGAGGTGGCCAGGATGCAGGACGCGGTCGCGGATGCGCTGGCGAGCGAGGCCGACATTGGCCTGCTGGCGGAGGCGATTTCGCTGGCCCCTGGCGATTCCGGCGCCATCGAGGTGGTGATCCGCAACCAGGCGGCGTCGGCCATCCGCGGCGAGGCGCAGCTCATCTCGCCATACGGGAGCTGGCTGCAGACCCGGCCGTGGACCACCGGCTTCGCTGTCGCGGCAGGTACGGCCATGACGGTCCAATTCGACGTGACCATCCCGCCGACAGCCCGTCCTGGTGAGCAATGGTGGGCTCTCGGTAAGATAATGTACTTTGGTCGTATTCGTTACACTAGGGCGGCCGAAGTCACAGTCATTCCGGTAATCGCCTGACGACACAGCGCGTGCGGCGAGCGCTTGGCGGGTACCGGTGAGACACTAAGGCATTGACCCGCCGAAGACGCACCGAAGTGACAATGACGGCAGACACAGTAACGCGCCTGGGCAATTTGCCCGCGGAGCCGAATAGCTTCGTGGGCCGCGAGCGTGACCTAGGCGACCTAGCCCTGCTGCTCAGTAACGTGCGAGCGCTCACCCTTTGCGGCCCTGGCGGCATCGGGAAGACCCGGCTGGCCATCCGGCTGGGCTGGCAGCTGGCCAGCGATTTCCCCGACGGCGCCTGGCTAGTCGAGCTCGCCGATATCGCCGATCCATCGCTCGCCACCCGGCGCGTGGCCACCGTCCTTCGCGTCGGGGAAGAGCCGGACCGTCCGGCGTCGGCGACACTTGTCGACGCCCTGCGCGGGCGCAAACTGCTCCTGATACTCGACACCTGCGAACACATCGTCGACGCGATCGCGGATTTGGTCCGCGATCTGATCGCCGGCTGCCCGCTAATCCGTATCGTCGCGACCAGCCGGGAACCGCTGCGAGTTCGCGGCGAGACCGTCTGGCGGGTGCCGCCGCTGACCCTGCCCGCGTCGGCGGGCGAGGAGGCGATGCCGTCGGGCGAGCATGAGGCGCTCCGGCTCTTCGTCGACCGGGCTGCAGCGGTGCGGCCGGGTTTCGCGCTTACCGCCGACAACTGGGCCCCGATCGTGCAGCTCTGCCGGACGCTGGACGGCGTTCCCCTCGCGATCGAGCTCGCCGCCGCGCGCGTCCGCGCCCTGTCTACCGAACAGATAGCAGCCAGGATCAACAACCGGTTCCGGCTGCTTGCCTCAGGCGACCGCACGGCGCCACCGCGTCAGCAGACGCTGCTAGCGACCGTCGACTGGAGCTACGACCTGCTCACCGCAGACGAGCAGATCTTGCTGCGCAGGCTGTCGGTGTTCTCCGGGTGGAGTCTGGAGATGGCCGAGGACGTGTGCGCCGACGAGCAGATCCCGGCCGACCGGGTGCTTGACTTGCTTGCCGCACTTATCGACAAATCGCTAGTCGCGCTCGAAGACGAGGTGGCTGGTGACGCCAGGTACCGGTTGCTCGACACGATCAGGGCCTACGCTGCCGACCAGCTCGTCAAGGCTGGCGAGCAGGAGCAGCTGCGGGCTCGTCATGCCCGGCACATGCTCGCGCTAGGCGAGGCCGTGGTGAGCCTGGGCTTTGTCCGCGGTCCGCCGTCCTGGCCGGAGCGCGTCGTCCTGTATCAGCGGATCGATACCGAGCAATCCAACTTCCGCGCCGCGCTTGCCTACTGCCTGGCCAGCGCGGACGCTGAGCGCGGGCTTCGGCTGTGCTCGGCGCTGCGCTCGCCCTGGGTAGTGCACGGTGATGTCACCGAAGGCATCAGCTGGTTCGAGCGGTTCCTGGCGCTGAACATGTCCGCTCCGGCCCAGGTCCGGATCCGGGCCCTGATGCTCGGTGCGGAGCTGGCATTTGAGCACGAGGACTATCCGGGTGCCGCGCGCCGGGCTGAGGCTGCGGTCAGGGCGTGTACCGCCTGTCGGGCCGCCTGCCCGGCAGGCGCGCTGCGCATACTTGCGCTGATCAGCCTGCGGGCCGGGCTGCCGGCCGCCGCACTGGAGCGTGCTGACGAGGCGGTGGCTGCGGCGCGGACGCACGGTGACGAATGGGAGGAAGGACTTGCCCAGGTTGCCAGGGCCGTGATCCTGGCCCGCAGCGGTGATCTTGCCGGTGCGCAGGCGTGTTACGAGAGCGCGCTTGACGTCCTCGCCGACAACAACGGGTGGGGCTTCGCGAACGCGTTGTACGGGTTCGGAACCCTGGCCCGGACGCGGAACGACAACGCCTCGGCGCTGCGGCATTTCCGCAGCGCGCTGGACCTCTTCCGGGCCATCGACGCCAGAACCGAGATCGCCCGCTGCCAGGCCGGCATCGGCTGGATCGCACTGGCCGAGAATGACCTGCCGACTGCGGCGGCGAGCTTCGCCGAGAGCCTCCAGCTCTCCGTGGCGACGGGTCAACGGCTGGGGATCGCGCGCGGCCTGGAGGCCATCGCCGCGCTGGCAGCCGCCCGGGGAGACGCGGCGACCGCGATCCGTATTGAGGGCGCCGCGGCCGCGTCGCGGCAGGTATTGGGTCCGCGACGGCCCACTATGGCGCAGGCCCGGCTGGACAGTGTCCTCGCCGCCGCCCACCTCCAGCTCGGGGAGGAACTAGCCGCGAGCCTGGCTGCCGAGGGTGGCCGCCTCAGCATGCATGAGGCGTCCCGGTTCGCACTCGCCGCAGCCATCGCCTCGGACTCGCAGCCAGTCCAGCGCAGCCTCGACGTGGGCCCGCTTGAGGTGACTGACTCGGCGTCCTCGTCAGTACTGACCCCGCGCGAGCAGGAGATTGCGTTGCTCATCGCGCGCGGGCTGTCCAATCGCGGCATCGCTGATGAACTGGTCATCAGCCCCGCGACTGCCGCCAGGCACGTGGCCAACATCCTTGGCAAGCTCGGGCTTAACTCCAGGGCGCAGGTCGCGGCCTGGACTATCGGCCAGCGACCTGATTTCGGTCGCAAGAACTGATCACTACGCGGTCTGCGTACATCAAGCGCGTCCGGCGTACATCAAGCGCCTCCTGCCTACACATTCCGGCCGCCCTGCATCTGCATAACGGAATGCGCAATTCGGCCCATGTCAGGAGCGTCTTTGCTGCGTAACGTGCATCTAGGAAGCTAACCGGCGCGGCCGGCCACTCGAGGGGGGTGGCCGGCTGCCCGGTTAGCCGGCCGTCCTTGGCCGCACCACCACTGCGTGCCCAGCATGCGCAAGCCGCCAGCCTGCCCGGCCGCCGCCAGCCTGCCCGGCCGCCGCCCAACGCCGGCCGCCGCCAGCGCCGCTAGCCGCCAACCGTACCTTGCTAACGGCAGGCCAGTCCCGGGCCGTGCATGTACATGCCTGCTCGCCGCCGCCGGCGCGAATACATAGCCGGCTACACATTCCTGACGATGTGCATGCAGGCCCTTGGCGCATACCGTCATGAAGTGAAATTAGCCGACTGGCGGCGAGGGCAGGCGGAGTCAGGGTGACGACACCCATTACCACCGGCGAGAGCACGGTGACGCAGCAGCTTGTGGATGCAGCCTCGGCTTTCGGCTGTCGGCCCGCGCTGCTCGGCTGGCAGTCCGAGCGGCCGTTCTCGTACGCAGAGCTAGCCAGCACGATCCTGCGCGCAGCCGCCGGGCTGGCCTGGCGCGGACTGCGATCCGGCGATGTCGTAGGCGTGTACGTGCCGGACGCCGCCAGCTACGTTCTGGCCTGCCATTCCATCAGCGCGGCGGGCGGAATCCCATGCCCGGTAAACGCGCAGCTCTCTATCTCGGAGATTGCTTGTCAGCTGGCTGATTGCGGCGCCCGCATGCTGCTCACTGCGCAACCACTGGCGACTGCCGGCCTGGCCGCGGCTGATCGCTCGTCGGTGCGCCAGGTGATCTCCTTCGGTGAAGCTCCTGCAGCCACGCCCTTCAGTTCGTTGCTCGGCATGGGCTCGCTGAGCCCGCCGGCGGGCCGGCCCCACGATCTTGCCTTGCTGCCTTACAGCCGGCGGGCTGACGGCAGCCTTGGCCCGGCCGGGCTGACGCATCTCGACATGGCCGCCCAGCTGGCCGAGCTCACCAGGTCAGCCTGCGTAGGCGAGCACGACGTCGTATTGGCGGCACCGCCTGCTGGCGACGGCCGGTCGTATACGGCCTTCGTCGACCACGCGCTATTGCACGGGGCGACGGTGGTAGCCGCGAGGGCCGACGAACTGGCCCTGGCGGCCGCCGAGCACCGCGGTACTGCCGCCATCGTTCCGCTCGGGGTCGAAGTCAACGGGAGTGAGCCGCTGCGGCTGTTCGCGGTGGCTTCCTAGTCGGCATAACCGCTGTCCGCAACCCTGATCCGTGCGGTAGAACGAACGGCATGGAGCGGATTCGCCAGTACCAGCCGGGCGACCTCGATGATTTGTACAGCATCTGCGTGCAAACGGCTGACAACGGTCAGGACGCCACCGCCTTGTTCAGCGATCCGACGCTGCCGGGCCACGTCTTTGCCGCGCCCTACGCCATCTTCGAGCCGTCGCTCACGTTCGTAGCCGAGGATCAGGCCGGCGTCGGCGGCTACATCGTCGGGGCACTCGACAGCCAGGCATTCCGGCAGTGCCTGGAGCGGGACTGGTGGCCCGCGTTGCGGGAACGATACCCGGAACCGCCGCCCAGCCAAGAGCTGTCGCAGCCCGAGCGGCACACCTTGCACGACATCCATCACGCGTGGGGACGCGATGATCGGCTAACCGAGCCGTTCCCCTCGCACCTGCACATCAACCTGCTGCCGCGGCTGCAGGGGCGCGGGCTCGGGCGGGGGCTGATCATGTCACTAACGTCGGAGCTGCGGCGCCAGGGCTCGCGCGGCGTATATCTGTTCGTCGGCCATCGCAACCCGCGAGCAGCCGGGTTCTACGCGCATGTCGGTTTCACCGAGCTGCCGGTCGCCGACGCGCATATCTTCGTCATGGACCTCAGCGCGCAATCCGGCTAGCACTGCTCACCCGACTGCTGCTCACCCGACTGCCGCTCACCCGACTGCCGCCGCCAGCTCTGAGTACTCCGCCGGCAACTGCCCCATGAGATGGCTGTACGCGTCCTCGCTGAGCGTTTCTCGCAGTACAGCCAGAACGGCACCGGTGCCCGCGCGCGCATCGCGTTCTGGCAGCCCGGTTCGGGCGCCCACCTGCCTGATGAAGTCGAGGACCCGCACCGGATGCGCCTCCGTCCGGTGTCCGGGCCGTGCCGCCAGTTCGGCCGCTAGCGACTCGGGCAGCTCGACCGCGAGGTGGTCCGCCTCGCCCTTGCTGACTTGACCTGCCAGCCCTTCCACTACTGCCCGGGTGATATCGGCCGATTCCTCGCGGGACAAGCCGGTTCGCTCGGCTACGGCACGGGCTAGCTCCGTCAGCTGTATGACCACGGCGGCCCCTTCCCTCGGCTTACCCGCCAGTGTGCAGCGCCACTGGATCTGATCAGCGCCCGGGTGGCGATCGCGCGGCCTTGCAGTGCTGCCTGCTGCCTGAGTTCACGAACCAGGCAGCGGGAAAGGTAACCTCGCTAGCGGGCCGTGTGGCAAGCACGGCCAGAAGGAGGATGTCGATGCGGCGCAGCGTGCCGGGTCGGCTGCGGCAGTCGGCCGGCCTCGCCGCGATGGCGGCCCTGGCACTGCTGGCAGCAGCGTGCTCTACCGGCAGCACTCCCACGGCCAGCAATAACCACACCCGACCTGCCGGCGGCGGCACGCCGGCCGCGGATGCGGCGCAAGTGCGGATTACGCCAGCCAACGGCACCACCGATGCCGACCCGTCCGCTGGCATCACCGTGACGGCGGCCAGCGGCACGCTGACGAATGTCGCCGTGCACACAGCGGCCGGTATCGTCCCCGGCACCCTCAGCCAGGGCGGCAAGGTCTGGCACAGTAACTGGGCGCTGAATGTCTCGCAGGCCTATACGGTGACGGCCACGGCGTCCCGGGGTGGCAGCGGCAGCGTCAAGGTCACAAGCAATTTCCGTACGCTGACGCCGAGCCGGACGTTCCTCACGCAGATCTTCGAGGGCTACAAGCAGAGCTATGGCGTCGGCATGCCCATCATCCTGACCTTCAGCCAGCCGATCACCAACAAGGCCGCGGTCGAGCGCTCCCTGCAGCTGAAGACTTCGAAGCCGGTGGTCGGCGCGTGGTACTGGGATGGCAGCCAGACCCTGGACTTCCGGCCCCGGAACTACTGGCCCGCCGGCACCACGGTGAGTTTCACCGGGCACCTGAACGGCGTGCAAGGCGCGCCTGGCATGTACGGCTTCCATACCCTGACCCAGACGTTTGACATCGGCGCGTCGCTGGTCGCGATCGCGAACACCGCGACGCACCGGACGCAGATCTATTACAACGGCAAGCTTCGCTACAACTGGCCGATCAGTTCCGGCCGCCCCGGCGACGCCACTCCTAACGGCAGCTACCTGACCATCGAGAAGCACAACCCGGTGCAGATGACAGGCCCGGGATACAGCCTCTCCGTGCCGTGGTCAGTGCGGTTCACCTTCAGCGGGGATTACTACCACGACGCCTACTGGTCGGTCGGTGAGCAGGGCTTCCAGAACGTGAGTCATGGCTGCGTCAACTTGTCACCCGCACATGCCGAGACCTACTACAAGCTCGCTGTGCCCGGTGACCCCATCACAGTGGTTCATAGCCCCAAGGGCGGGCGCTGGGACAACGGCTGGACCGAGTGGTTCCTGAGCTGGCCGCAGTACCTCAAGGGCAGCGCCCTGCATGAGGCGGTGCAAGCCGGACCCGGTGGCAGCACGTTTGTCAGCCCCTCGTCGCTACCAGCTTCGACAGTGACCGCGCCGCTGCAGACCGCAGCAGCCGGGAACGCCGCTGCCGGCTAGCGCACAGCCGGTACGCCCCCGGTGATCATGGGCCGTCATGCTGCCACCGATGATTGTTTGGCGGGAATGGACTTCGCGCGCTCAGTGCTGGTCTGGGTAGCCGTTATAGCGGTGGCCCCCGGACAGCCGCAGCGATAGCGTGAGCACCGAGTGAAGCGGACTGGGGCAGGTGGATAAGGCGATCCTGCTGGCGATCGGAGCCAGCTTCTGCACGGCGACCTCCTCGGTCTGCCAGCGCCTGGGCGCAAAGGACAGCCAGGTGGCCAAGTTCGACGCGCGACTGGCCTTCAGGCTCGCCCGGCGCCCGATCTGGCTGGCCGGGATCGCGAGCATGATCCTAGGATTCGGCTTTCAGCTCACCGCGCTGCACTTCGGCGCGCTCGCGCTCGTCCAGCCCATACTCGCGCTGGAACTGCTCTTCGTGTTCGGCTATATGGCGATCCTGGATTCGCGTCGGCTGCAGCGCCGGGACTGGCTGGCAGCGGCGGCAATGTCCGCCGGACTCGGCCTGTTCCTGTTCGCCGCCTCGCCGTCAGGCGGGCGGACGTACGCGCCGGCCCAGCTGTGGTGGCTGGCGGGCCTGGCCTCCCTCGGCGTCGTCGCAGGGGGATTGGCGGTGGCCTTCGGGCTCGGCCGCAGTTCGGCCGCGCCCGCATCCCGTCGCGCGGCCGTTCTCGGCGCCGTGACCGGCGTGTGCTGGGGATTCGTGGCCGCGGTCATCAAGGAATTCAGCTCCCATCTGAGCGGCGGAGCGGCGGCGGTCTTTTCGAATTGGTCGGTCTACGTCCTGATCGGCGCCGGGGCGTTCAGCCTGCTGATCGCTTCGCACGCGCTCGCCGCCGGGCCGCTGGCCGCCTCCCAGCCAGGTTTCACGATTGTCGACCCGCTGGCCGCAAGCCTGCTCGGCATGTTCCTGTTTAGCGAGCACATCGAGGCAGGGGTGACCGACCTCGCCGCGGAGGCCCTCGCGCTGGCGTTGCTGCTGGCCGGCGTGGTGGCGCTGAGCCACAGCCGGCTCGTGCAGGGCGAGACCGAGCAGGCCGCCGCGACGGCCCGCCCGCAGCCTGGGTACGTGGACGGCTAGAGCAACAGCTGGTCCTAGCCCGGTGTTAGACCCGCGGCGGGCGGTTCTCGAACGGCGTGCTCAGCACGATGGTGGTGTGCGTGGACACGTTCGCCGCGGCCCTGATCTCCTGCAGTAGATCCTCGAGTTCCAGTGGCGAGCTGACCCGAACTTTGAGGATGTAGCTGGCGTCGCCAGCGACGCTGTGGCAGGCCTCGATGGCAGCCAGGTGCTCCAGCCGCTGCGGCGCGTCATCGGGCGCGGCCGGATCGAAGGCCTTAATGGACACGAAGGCCGTCAACGGCAGGCCGATCTGCTCCGCGCTGATGACCGCGCCGAAGCCCCTGATCACGCCGCGCTGTTCCAGCCTGCGGACGCGCTGCTGTGCGGCCGACACCGATAGCCCGGTACGGCGAGCTAGTTCGGTGAAGCTCATCCGCCCGTCGGCAGCCAGCAGCGAGATGATCGTCCGGTTGATCTCCTCCACCCGGACACGTTAACGTGCCCGCGCCTGCACCCGCGTCGTTGACACAGGTAACGAAACGGTCACGGGCCTTACGCTCCCGTAACATGATCTTCGGGCTGATAGCCGCGCTCGCGCCGCAAAGGTACGCTCCGGCCAGGAGATAGGGAGGAGCCCGATGGCGCAGATCGTGCTTGACCAGGTGGACAAGGTCTATCCCGGCGGGGTGAAGGGCATCGACGGCCTCGACCTGAGCATTACCGATGGCGAGTTCATGGTGCTCGTGGGGCCGTCAGGATGCGGCAAGTCCACCGCGCTGCGGTCCATCGCCGGCCTCGAGGACATCACCGCAGGCACCATCACCATCGGCCACCGGGTAGTCAACGACTTGCCGCCCAAGGACCGCGACATTGCGATGGTCTTCCAGAATTACGCGCTGTACCCGCATATGACCGTCGAGCAGAACCTTGCCTTCGGCCTCCAGCAGCGCAAGACGCCCAAGCCCGAGATCCAGCGCCGCGTCGCCGATGTAGCCCGGATGCTCGGCCTCGAGGACTACCTGAAGCGCAAGCCCGCGGCCCTGTCTGGCGGTCAGCGCCAGCGCGTCGCCATGGGTCGCGCCATCGTCCGCGAGCCGCAGGCGTTCCTGATGGACGAGCCGCTGTCCAACCTGGATGCCAAGCTCCGCGTCTCGATGCGTGCCTCGCTGTCACAGCTGCACGACCGGCTTGGCGTTACCACCGTCTACGTAACGCACGATCAGGTCGAAGCGATGACGCTCGGCCAGCGTGTCTGCGTGCTCAGGGACGGGAAGCTGCAGCAGGTCGACACGCCGCAGACGCTGTACAACGCGCCGGTCAACCTGTTCGTGGCCGGGTTCATCGGCTCGCCCGCAATGAACTTCACCTCGGCCCAGCTAGTCCGTGACGATGGTACCGCCGTGGTCTTCGCCGGGCACCGGCTTGCCGTGCCGGACCGGCTGCTGCAGTCCCGGCCTGGCCTGGACGGTTACTTCGGCCAGGACGTCATCCTCGGCATCCGGCCGTCCGATTTCGAAGATGCCGATCTGGCCGACGCCAGCTGGCCGCGGATGCCGGTGCGATCCAGCGTGACCGAGGAACTCGGCAGCGAGATCCACGTCATCTTCACCATCGACGCGCCGCCCGTGCAGCACGCGAGCATCGCGGAGGCGCGGGCCGACGACGGCGAGGACGAGGCCATCCCGCTGGCGGACAACAAGACGATGTGGACGGCCCGGGTGGCCGCTAGGAGCAGCATTAAGCCAGGGTCCGCGGCGAACCTGGCCGTCGACACTGGCAACCTTCAGTTCTTCGACGCCGCCAGCGGGCTGTCCATCGGGCACCCGGCAAACTGACTGGTCAGGGACCGAGGACGACGGCCGCCGGGATCCGGTCCTGGCTTATGGTGCTGACGGCGCCCGCGATCGCGGCAGCCCCCACGGCGAGTCCAATCGCGGCAGCGACGGCGCCCGGCGAGGCTGACCTGGCAAGCCCCGCACCCAGGCCGTAGGCCTCAGATACCGCATTGATCAGAGAGTTGCTGACGGCCCGGCCGACAGCCGCGCCGAGGGTAACGGCGATGAGGGCGAGCACCGTCGTCCGCACAACGGCGGCGGTCCTCAGCTGGACGGGCGTGAGCCCCATCGCCCGCAGCACCTGTACGTCCCGCTGGTGGTCACGGAGGCCGACGCGAGAGGCAGTCAGCAGGCCAGTGATGGCGATCAGCGCCAGGATCATGATCAGCGCGGCCAGGGCGGCGCGCACAATGCCGAGCTGATCGGCCGGGTTAGTGACCACGTTGACGTCCAGCCTCCCGCCGGACACCCTTCGCAGCCTGGCCGCCGCCGCGGCAGCCCGGACGCCGGGCCGCAGCGACACGCTGTAAAAACCAGCCGGCGACGGTGCCCCCTCGTAAGCCAGCGTGTCACGGCCATAGGCAAGCACCTCGCCGCCATACTGCGCATCAATGATCCGTCCGACGATGCGGAACGTCACCGGCACGCCGCCAAAGTACATCTGAATGAACTGGCCGACCCGCGCGCCGAGCGCGTCCAGCAGGGCCTGCGTGGCGACCGCCTCTTCCGGCGCGTGATACAGCCGGCCGGAGACTACCTGGAACGGGTACGGCCGTGCCGAGGTACCCATCCCCAGCGTGGTGATCGTGGTCGTCTCGCCCGGGACCAGGCCGACCGCCTGGACGCTGGTGTAGTCGGCCCGCACGTCTTGGTCTGCGCTAAGCAGGCGACTGGCCTGGGCCATCGTCAAACGGCCGGAGTGGACCGTCAGGCTCGCCGCGAGGCCGATGCTGGCCGGATCGGCCTGGACGTCATCGAGCGTTGCCCAGAAGCCAAGCCCTATCGTGATCATGAGCATTGGCACAGCGAGGCCACAGATTGTCAGCACGGCGGACGCGCGTCGGACGAACGCGGCCCGGCCGCCGAGCACCACGGCAGGCGGCAACCGTGCCGCCATGGCCGCAGTGGCCAGCCGGGAGAGATGCCCGCGCGGGACCGCGCGGACCGAGGCCACCGGCCACACCCGGCCAGCCCGCCAGGCGGGTACCGCGGTCGCCAGCACCACCGCGGCGAACGTGCCGCCGACGATCAGCCCTGTCCAGCCGACAGGCAAAGCGGCGGAGGCCGGGACCACGCCGGGCACTCTGCCGAGCAGCAGCGGCATCAGCAGGCGCGCTGCCACCAGGCCGACCGCGATTCCCGCTCCGGTCAGCATCGCATGCTCGCCCGTCAGCATGATCGTCAGCTGGGCCGGGGTGAAGCCGAGCGTCTGCAACATGCCGAGCTCGGCGTGCTGGACTAGCACCCGCCCGCTCGTGACATTGATGATGGCCAGCATCGCCGCGCCCAGCGCCACCAATCCGAATAGCGCGAGCAGCAGGCCAAGCAGCGGATCACGCCTGGCCATCGACTGCCGTACCTGCTGCCAGGTGGTCACCGAGCCGACCGCGCTAGCACCGAGCTGCGCCACGACCTCCTGCACGACGAACCCACTGCGAGCGGGACTGGCGATCTGCAGCCCGGCGACTTCCTCGGTGTGGCCTGGATTCGGCTCGATGTGGCGCAGCAGGTGCGGCAGCACCCAGATCAGGCCCGGCGTCTGGTCTGGGTAGAAGCCCTGGTCGGACGTCTCAGCCAGGCCGGCTACGCGCACCCGGGCGTCGATCGAACCGTCCACGTTTCGCAGCGTCAGTTGTTCGCCCACAGTGGCGTGGACCGCCTGAGCGAAGGTGGCCT
The DNA here is from genome assembly GCA_963787665.1 of uncultured Actinomycetota bacterium. Lineage (GTDB taxonomy): Bacteria > Actinomycetota > Actinomycetes > Streptosporangiales > Streptosporangiaceae > JAJYUU01. The sequence continues at coordinate 125,167 of CAWBDZ010000007.1, read as the reverse complement.
CGAGCACGACGTCGTTTGTGGCCGCCGCGCTGAGCCAGTGCCCGGAAACCACGAGCGGGCGGCCGATGGGCGGCAGTCGGGGTGTCATAGCGCGCAGCTCGACTGGGCTGCGCTGGCCGGGCTGCAGAAGAGTCGCCGCCGTGGCCGGATACGGCCCAGCGATCGCCTCGATGCCGGGCACGGTCCGCCGTAGCTTGGCAACATCGGTACCAGGTACTAGATGCAGCCAGATCTGCGCGCCCTTGGTCGCGGTGAACAGGCCCTGCCAGGGGTTGGTCGCTCCCTGCAGCAGTCCTGCTGACAGCAGCAACGCCGTCACAACGCCCGCCACCACGGCCGCAACGGCGATGGCCTGCCCGATACTCGCGAGAATGTCAGCGCGGATCCAGCGGGCGATGGCACGCACCGCTCACCCCCGCAGCTTCAGCACGTCCGGCAGTGGCGCCCGCAGCCGTGACGCCGCCATCGCCGCGTCGTCGATGACAGTGCCATCGAACAGGCTGATTACCCGGTCCGCAGCGCTAGCCACCCGGGCGTCGTGCGTAACGAGCAGGATGGACTGGCCGTCGGCATGAGCCTTAGCCAACAGCCGGAGTACCGCGCGGCTTGAGGAGCTATCCAGGTTGCCGGTGGGCTCGTCGGCCAGCAGCAGGCTGGGCCGGTTTGCCATAGCGCGGGCCAGGGCCACTCGCTGCTGCTCGCCGCCCGACAGCCGGGCCGGGGCCGCGCCGGCCTTGGCCTGCAGGCCGAGCTCGGCCAGCAGCTCGTCGCGCCGTTCCCTGGCTTGCCTCCTGGTCGCGCCGCCCATCAGCGCGGCCAGCTCCACGTTGTCCGCGACTGTCATGTTCGAGACCAGGTTGAAGAACTGGAAGACGAAGCCGATGTGGTGGCGGCGCAGTAACGCCCACCGGGCCCGGCTGAAGCCATCGACCCGCACGCCTTTCAGCCAGATCTCCCCGCTCGTAGGCGGCTCCAGGCCACCCAGCATGTGCAGCAGCGTCGACTTGCCCGAGCCGGAGGGTCCGATGAGCGCAGCGAACTCGCCCGGGTGTAGCGCGAGGTCTACCCCGCGTACCGCCGGAACATCGACCCCGTCGCCGCGGAACACCTTCGTCAGCCCAACAGTCCGCACCAGCGGCCCGCAGGCACCGTTCGTCACATCATCTCTTCCTGGCATCGCTGCAGCCAGTCAAGATCTGCCTGCAGGTGTAGCATCGCGCCTTCGATCAGCAGCCGCGGAACGCGACGCTCGCAGGACGCCGCCAGCTCCGCCAGCCCTCGCATCTGGCCGAGGTAATGCCGGCGCTGGCGGTTGATCAAGCCGAGCCGGTCGGACGCGCCGGTGTACTGGCTCAGAGCGAGCTTCATGAAGAAGTCGTCCCGCACCCGCGGACCTCCGCTCGGCTGGTCGACCCAACTCATCAGTGCCTCGCGGCCGGCGTCAGTCAGCTCGTAGACGCGCTTGTTTGGCCTGGTGGTCTGGACTACATCTTGGCTGCGGACCAGGCCATCGCCCTCCAGCCGCTGCAAAGTCACGTAGATCTGCCCGATGTTTGGCGACGGATACGCCTCGCCGAAGATCTGCTCGAGCTGCGCTTTCAGCTCATAGCCATGCGCGGGCTCCTTCGCCAGGAGCGCCAGCAGCGGCATGCGCATGGCGCACGTCCCCTCTCGAGCCCGCGGCAGCGGGCCGCCGCACGTATCTGGCCAGTCGTTGCCTATCGTCGCACACTGGCGGCCGTTGTTACATTCGTAGGTATTCCGGCCGGCTGGCAGAAGGCAGGTCCATATGCGGCGTGCCCGCGCTGCGGCACCAGCGGGGTCCCTGCTACTCGCGAGTGTCCTGCTGATGGCGGGATGCTCGGCTACCGCGGGCACCACCTCGACGGCTGATCTGTCCGACGGGTCCGGCACCGGACCGATCACGTTCGCGACCGGCAAGGTCGATACCGGGTACGTGCAGCCGCTCATCGGCCAATGGAACGCCCGGCACCCAACGCAGCGAGTAACGCCGATCTACCTGCCCGACGACGCGGACGACCAGTACGCGCAGCTGGTGGCGAACCTGCAGGCGCATAGCAGCGTGTACGACGTGATGAGCCTGGACGTGATCTGGACCGCCGAGTTCGCGTCCAACGGCTGGATCACGCCCGTCGACCCGGGCGTCATTCCGGCCGGGCAGTTCCTGCGCCCGGCGGTGGAAACGGCGACCTACCAGAGTCACCTTTACGCTGTGCCGTTTACCAGCAACGCTGAAGTTCTCTACTACCGCAAGGACATCCTGGCGGCAGCCGGGCTAGGCCCGCCGCGGACCTGGGCCCAGCTTGCTCATGACGCTGCCTCACTTCGCTCTCGCTACCACATAGATGGCTATGGCGGCCAGTTCCAGTCGTACGAGGGACTGACCGTCAATTTCGCAGAGGCCGTGCAGTCGGCGGGCGGGTCGCTATTGTCAGCTAACGGTCCCGCCGTGGACACACCGCAGGCCCGGCAGGCACTGTCGTTCCTGGTCAGCGGGTTCCACCGCGGCTGGATCCCGCACGCGGCGCTCAGCTGGAACGAGGAAGCTTCGCGGCGAGCGTTCGAGGCCGGGACGCTGCTGTTCCTGGTGAACTGGCCCTACGTGTACGGAGAGGCCAGCGTGCCGGGGCCCGGCAACGTCGTAGCCGGGAAGTTCGGTGTCACGACACTGCCCGGCCTGCACGGCCCGGGGTCCAGTACGCTCGGTGGCGCGAATCTCGCGATCAGCGCCTATTCCCGGCACCCGGCAACAGCGCTGGCGTTCATAAGATTCCTCACCAGCCAAGCCAGCGAGCGGTACATCTTGATCCACTCAGCGCTGCCGCCAGTGTGGACCAGCTTGTACAGCCAGCCGGCGCTGGTGCGGAAGTTCCCCTTCCTCCCGGTGCTGAGGCAGGCCATCCTCACCGCCAGGCCCCGGCCCGCGCTTGTCGACTACAACCAGTTCAGCCTCGCGATCTCCAGCGCGGTACACGGGGCGCTCGCCCAGCGCACGACCGTCGACTCAACGCTGGCCCAGCTGTCTGCCGAACTTCGCCAAATTCTCCGTTCGGGATAGGAATGGCCGCCCGCCGCCGCCATTTCTGACATTGCCGGTTAACCGTTCTGCCGCAACCCGTTGACCTATACCTAACAGAGGTATATAACACGCATGTAGGTCGCCCGAGATGCACGCGGGTCGTGCGATCTGCCCGATGTGGCCACCTGGACCCGAGCCGACGCCGTGCCGGGCAAGCTCAGCCCGGTCCTGCGCGACCAGCGGCACTTGGTCTTCACCGGACCCGTGCAGACGGAAGACGAAGGAGGTAGCCACCATGGCGAAGTGGCCAGGCATGGCAAAACTCGCAGGCCGGAGTGACCGGTCCGGAGCTAACCGACGGCCGACGGTACCAGGAGGCAGGAGCACCGTTCTTGCGGTAGCTATCTGCACGGCAGCGGCTGTGACCGCGGCGGGCTGCGGGAGCAGCAGCCCGAGCGCAAGCAGCCAGGTAGGTGCCGGCGCGAAACAGACGATCGTGTTTGCCACTCAAGGTCTGGGCTCGGAGGGCACTGCGACCAACACTGCGGTGAAGGCGTTCGAGAAGCTGCACCCGAACATCACGGTGCAGATCCTCAACCTGTCGCCCACTTCGGACGTGGCATTCGAACAGCTCACCCAGCGGTTCACGGCCGGGTCAAGCACGCCGGATGTGATCACCTCGGACGTGATCTGGCCGGCCCAGTTCGCGCAGTCCGGCTGGCTGGCCAACCTGACTAAGTTCCACCCGGCTACCAGCGCGTACTTCCCGAGCCAGATGGCTACCGGGCAGTACAAGGGCGGCGTCTACGCGATCCCGTGGTTCATCAACGCCGAGGGGTTGTACTACCGCACCGACCTGATCAAGACTCCGCCCACCACTGCGGCCCAGCTGTTCAGCGACGCGGCGGCCGCGATGAAGGCAGACAAGAAGCTCAAGGAAGGGCTGGCATTCGAGGGCGACAAATACGAGGGAGCGGTGACCGCGTTCCAGTCAATGGGAGGTCAGCTCACCCCGTCGACCCTTGACAACATTGACACGCCCGCCAACGTCGGCGTGCTGACGATGATGTCCGACGCGATCAACAAGTACCACGTCGCGCCGACGGCGGTGTCTACCTGGGAAGAGTCCCAGGTTCAGAATGCTTGGCTGGCCGGTCAGACCCCGTTCGCGCTGAACTGGCCGTACATCTTCGCGCTGTCAGACGGCAAGGGCTGCATGCCCGGATGCGCGGCGGTCAATGGCAAGACCGGCTGGGTGCCGTTCCCGAGCCCGACCGGCACGGCGCAGGCGTCGCTGGGCGGAGATGACCTGGCGGTCAATGCCAAGAGCACCCATCAGGCGGCAGCTTGGGAGTTCATCCAGTATCTGTCCAGCGATTCGGCGCAGATCGCCCGTGCGGTCTCGGCCGGCGACCCGCCGTCGGTGAAGTCGGCCTACAACTCGCAGCTGTACGCAGCGGCGCCGTACTTCCGGCAGGAGCAGGCGGTCTTCAACGCGGCGACACCGCGCCCGGTCTCCCCCGTCTACACCCAGATCTCAAGCCAGCTGCAGACGATGATCTCGTCGGTGCTGACCGGTGGGTCGACGGCATCGGCCGCGCTGTCGGGAACTGCACCGACGATCAAGCAGCTGCTGTCTACGGTTTCAACCGGCGGGTGAGGACGGCGTGACCGCACGCCAGGAACCGTTGCTTCCGGCGGGGTCGGCTCAGCCGGCTTCGCCGGAAGCACCGGCCACCGGGGCGGTGGCAGCTGGCGGCCCGCGCCGCCAGGGCAGCTACAGCCTTGCCGAGCGGGACCGGCGGTTCGGGTACGGGCTGGTCGCGCCCGCGGTCATCGTGCTGCTCGCGATCACCGCGTTCCCGCTGGTCTACAACATCTGGAACTCGTTCCATCACGTCGACTACTTGTTCCCAGCCGACTTCGGCACGTTCGCCGGGATAGCGAACTACAAGGAGCTGTTCACCGCAGGCCTGTTCCTGCCGTCGCTGTACCGGACGCTGGGCTTCACGGTCGTATCGGTGGCGGTGGAGCTGATCATCGGTCTGGCGCTGGCGCTGGCTCTGAACATTCGGTTCCGGGGCCGCGGAATCGTGAGGGCCGCGATCCTCATCCCGTGGGCCGTCCCGACCGTTGTGTCAGGCTTGCTCTGGAAGTCGATGTTCGACCCCCAGAACGGGTTCGTCAACTTCATCCTGCTCAAGCTGCACCTGCCGCTGGCACACACCACCTGGCTGGCGCAGACCTGGACCGCGTGGGGCGCGATCTTGATCGCAGATGCCTGGCGCAACATCCCGTTCATGGCGCTGTTGCTGCTCGCCGGGCTGCAGGTGATCCCGCACGACGTCTACGAGGCAGCCAAGATCGACGGAGCAGGCGCGCTGCAGACCTTCTGGCGGCTGACGCTGCCGATGCTCAAGCCAGCCCTCATGGTGGCGCTAATCTTCCGGACCCTCTCCTCGTTCCTGATCTTCGACGTCATCTATGCGATGACGGGCGGCGGACCGGGTAACTCGACGCAGGTCCTCGCCTACCAGAACTGGTTCGCCATGCTCTACCAGTCCAACTACGGCTACGGCGGGGCCATCTCGGTAGCGCTAATGGTGATGTGCCTGATCATCGCGGCAGGCTATACCAGGGCATTCCGCACCGAGCAGGTGCTGTGATGCGAGGCGTCGGCAGCAGCGTCCTCCTTGAGCAGTACGGAGAGCACAGATGAGCGCAGTGACTACCGCAGCCCCGCGAGTCGGGGTCTCAGGGCGCCGGGCACGCAGGCGCAAGGCCGCGGGATGGTCGGGTTTCTACGTCATGGTCGCGATCTTCGTGATCGTGAGCCTGTTCCCGTTCTACTGGATCGTGATCACCGCACTCAAGACGCAGCCTGAGATCGCGGCCGGCACGAGCAGCCTGCTTCCAGGCCACATCACCTGGAGCAACTTCTCTACAATTCTGACCCAGCACATCTTCACCCGCGCGCTGCTCAACAGCGTGATCGTGGCGCTCTCCACCACGATCCTTACGGTCATCATCGCCTCGCTCGCCGGCTACGGGCTCGCCCGCACCAATATCCGCGGCAAGCAACTCATACAGGGATTCCTGCTGGTCGGCGGGTTCTTCCCGGTGATCGCTCTAGTTGGGCCCATGTTCATCAGCTACCGGAGCCTCCACCTGCTGGACAACCTGGGCGGGCTGGTCATCTCCTACTTCATCTACACGCTGCCGTTGGCCACCTGGTTCCTGACGAGTTTCTTCAGCCAGATCCCTAGGGAACTGGAGGAAGCCGCGATCGTCGACGGTGCGACCCGGCTGCAGGCGTTGCGCCGGGTCATCGTGCCGGTCGCGGTGCCTGGCATCTTCACCGTGGCCATCTTGGGCTTCATCTTCTGCTGGAACGACTTCCTGCTTTCACTGTCGTTCATCACCAGCCCGTCCAACTACACCGCGCCGCTGGCCATCGTGAACCTGGGACAGAGCCAGTACCAGACGTTCTATAACCTGATCGACGCGGCCGTCGTAGTGATCACCCTCCCGATCGCGCTGATCGTGCTGTTCGCCCAGCGGCGGATCATCTCCGGGCTGACCGCAGGCTCGTTCCGCTGAGTTGCCGCGCGTCCCGCTGGGAGTTACCCGGCGCGTACCGATGTCTACGCCCGCGCCCTGAGCATTGATCAGGCGGCGATCGATGGTGCGTGGCTATGAAGGGTGACGCTGCCGAGGCTGGCGGTGGTGGTGCCGTCGGGGTTGAGGATCAGCTGCCAGCCCCACCGGTGGACCGCTGTCAGGTGGTGGAAGCTGCACAGCAGGCAGCAGTTATCGATGCTGGTCGGGCCGCCTTCGGACCGGGGTACGAGGTGATGGACGTGGCACGCCGCTGGCCGCTGGTCACAGCCGGGGAACCGGCAGTGGGTGTCGCGGCGGGCGACCGCGCGGCGCAGGTGGACCGGGATGGTGTCGGTGGTGGCGCCGATGTCCAGCGGCAGGCTGACCGAGGCGGCATACCCGTCGAGCTGGCTGGTCCGCAGCCACGACGCCAGCCCGCCAGGCCCCGACAGCAGCCGGGCGGCGTGGCTGATGGCCAGCTGCCGGATGGCGCTGATGGTCAGCTGCCGGCCACGGCCGCTGCCGGTGCCGCTGCCGCCCGCGGCGTCGGCGCCCAGAACGCTGCCGCCGAACCCGCCGCCCGCCGTGCCTGCCGCGCCGGTACCGCCGGACAGGAGGGTGGCGGCGAGCTGGTCGAGGATGCCGGCGTCGGGGTTGCCGGTGACGATGGGGGTGATCTGCGCGTCGCAGTCGGCGCCGGGCGGCGCGGGGACGCCGTTCGCGGCGATCCACGCCGCGGCGGCCTGGTCGGCTTCGGCCTGGCCGAGCAGCTGGCTGAGGGTCAGGTGCAGCTGGATCTGGGTGGGCTGCCCGGCCCGGCCGGGCAGCCCCCCGCCGATCAGCCGCCGGCATGCTTCGGCGAGCGCGTCATGGTCACGCTGCTGCGGGTTGCGCAGGTCCTCGGGGCCGGCCCGGCCGTTCAGGGCGTCCAGCACCGCCTGCAGCGCCGAGGCGGCGGGCGGGGTCAGGTCGGCGTCCAGGTGCGCGTGGCCTTCGAAGTGGCGGGTCAGCCGCAGGCTGCGCTCGCCGAACCCGCCGTCTTCGCCGCACGGGCCGGGGTCCGGGCGCGCGGTGCGGGCCCGGATCTGCTCGGCGGCCGCGGCCAGGTCCGCAAGTTCCGCGCCGTCAGCGGCGGCCTGCAGCAGGATCCGGTCGGCTTCGTCGCGGGCGTGCTCGGGCAGCCGGTCAGTCCAGTCGATGATGTGCCGCGCCCACGACGGCGAGATCTCCCCTGCCGGCCAGGGCCGCGGCCACCCGCGGGTGGCCGGCCAGCCGCCGCGCCCAGGCCACCGCCGCGCCGGCCGCGGCGCTGGTGGTGCGGGCCTGCCAGCGCAGCCAGCTTTTCGCCGTGGCCGCCGCGTCGTCGGAGTACCCGCCGCACCGGTCGAACGCCGACAGCACAGCCGACCTTGCGGCCACATGCTGCGACTCCGCCGCAGCCAGCCCCCGCAGCAGGTCCGCCTGCTCCGCAGCCGTCAGGTCCGCCGGGTCGGTGGCCGCCAGGAACGCCAGCCCCGCCCGGGCGTACGCCAGCGCCTGCGCGGCGTCAGCCGGGACCGGCTCGGGACGGCCCGCCCGGGCCGCGTCTGGAGCTCGTAGATCAGGTGCAGCGCAATCTGAGCCGGCCGGGACGGTCCCGGCAGGCTGCTGCTCATCGGTGGCGCACATGGGCCGGGTCACCTCCCGCAACTCATCGTCTTCGAATCTATGCTCGATTCTATCGGACACCACCGACAGTTTCTCGTCGCTATGAGCGACAAGATGGAGTGTCGTCAGAGTAATTTCGCCCGGCTTGCGACGCCCGGGCCGGAAGCTCAGCGGCCGGCCAACTGCCTGCCGATCACCATCCGCTGCACCTGGTTCGTACCCTCGACAATCTGCAGCACCTTGGCCTCGCGCATCAGGCGCTCGGCGGGGAAGTCCTCGACGTAGCCGTAGCCTCCGAGTACCTGCACCGCGTCGGTGGTGACCTTCATCGCGTTGTCAGTCGCTAGCAGCTTGGCCATTGCCGCCTGCTGGCCGTAGGGCTGGCCAGCGTCCTTCAGGCGAGCCGCAGTGAGGTAGAGCGCACGCGCAGCGGCGACACCAGTGGCCATGTCGGCCAACATGAACTGGAGGCCTTCGAAGTCGATGATCGGCCGTCCGAACTGCTTGCGCTGCCGCGCATACTCGACCGCACAGTCAAGCGCAGCCTGGGCTACGCCGGTCGCGCAGGCGGCGATCCCGAGGCGGCCGGCGTCAAGCGCCGCCAGCGCGATCCGGAAGCCGCGGCCCGGCTCGCCGACAAGCTGCGCGGCTGGCACTCTGGCGCCGTCAAACCGCATCTGCGCGGTCGTTGAGCTGCGCATCCCCATCTTGTGTTCGGCCGGGGCTGCCTCCACTCCCGCGGTACTGGCCGGCACATGGAAGCAGCTGATGCCCTTCGACCGGTCCGGGCCGTCATGATCGCCGGAGGTCCGGGCAAACAGCGTGTAGAAGTCAGCTTGGCCCCCGTGGGTGGTCCATGCCTTCACCCCATCCACGACGAACTCATCGCCGTCCGCTGTGGCCCGGGTTCGCAGCGCCGCCGCATCAGAACCGCTGGCCGGCTCGGACAGGCAGTAAGCGCCGAGCTGGCCGCCTCCGAGCATGTCGGGCAGCCACTGGTCTTGCTGTTCGCGCGAACCGGTCGTGGCGATCGGGAAGCAGGACAGGGTATGCACGCTGACGCCGAGCCCGACTGCTAGCCAGACGCTGGCCAGTTCCTCGAGGACCTGCAGATAAGTCTCATAGGGCTGGCCGCCGCCGCCAAGCTCTTCCGGGTACGGCAGCGCGAGCAGGCCCGCCTCGCCGATTGTCGCGAATTCTGCCCGCGGGAAACGGCTGTCGCGTTCGGCCTGAGCCACGCGCGGCCGCAGCTCGCCATCGGCCAGGTCGCGGACCAGGCCGAACAACGCAGCAGTGGTGTCGTCCCGCAGTTCCCGTTGCACGCCCGGCATCAGCCCGTCACCACAACCAGTTCGCGGGTCCCGTTGTTGAGCCGCTGAACGCCAGTCTCAGTGCACACCACGATGTCCTCGATGCGCGCGCCGTGCGGCCCTGGATAGATGCCTGGCTCCACCGAGAACGCGTACCCTGCCCGCAGCGGCTCGGTGTTACCGGCCACGATGTAGGGATCTTCGTGTGTCTCCAGGCCGATACCGTGCCCGGTCCGGTGCACGAAGTACGCCCCGTATCCGGCCGCGGCGATGGGTTCGCGGGCGGCAGCATCTACCGCCTCCGCCGCGATGCCCGGGCGGACGGCCGCGCACGCGGCATCTTGGGCGTCCTTTAGCACCTGGTAGTAATCGACAAACTCGGCCGGCGGCTCGCCGATGGCATAAGTCCGGGTGCAGTCGGAGCAGTAACCAGTCGGCATGGTGCCGCCGATGTCCACGACCACGGCGTCGCCCGGCTGGAGCACGCGGTCTGCCGCCGTGTGATGTGGGCTGGCGCCATTCGGGCCGGACGCGACGATCGCGAAGTCCACACTCGCGTGCCCGGCGGCCAGGATCGCATCGCTGATGTCGGCTGCTACCTCACGCTCTGTGCGGCCAGCCCGCAGCCAGCCGGGCACCTGGGCGTGCACGCTGTCGATGGCCTCGCCCGCAGCCAGCAACGCGGCGATTTCCGCTGGGGACTTACGCGCACGCAGCTCACGGAGCGCCGCGCTAGCCAAATCCTGGCGCGCCGCGGGCATCGCGGCCCGCAGCCGCAGCACCATCAGCGCCCACATGCGGTCTGACAGCCCTACTGCCGCTACTGGGCCGAGCCGCCCGGCCACCAGCGCATACGGATCGTCCGTCTCATCCCATCCGACGATCTCCAGGTCCAGCCGTCCAGCCGGAGAAGCCTGGGCAGCCGGCACCTCCAGCCTCGGCACGACCAGGAACGGGTCGCTGGCGGCGGCAGCCGGCACCACAAGGCAGGTCAGCCGTTCGAGTTGGTGCGCGTCATAGCCAGTGACATAGCGCAGGTCAGGTCCGGGCGTAAGCAGCAGCGCGTCCAGGCGGGCCGTTTCCGTCGCGACCGCCACCTGCCGGAGCCGGGTGGCCGGAAACAAACCCGTTCCCTCGTCATCGTGCGCCATTGCACCTCCAGCACTCGCTCGGTATTCAATTCCTGGCCGGGCCGGCCACGGCCGCCCCGCGAATCATCTCATTGCCGCGAACTCTGTCCGCATCTAGACACAAGCGCCGCCAATGGCACACGCTGGTTACGACGGCTGACCTCTTGTACAACTTTAGGCTGACAATGGTCCGAGCTGACACGGCCGGTGCTAGCACAGTGCAGCTGACACAGTGCAGACTGACATGGGGCAGGCTGACATGGGGCAGGTTCCGGCAAGCCGCCCAGAAGGGCTTGCCGTCGCTCCGGGCGCGCAGTCGCCAGGCCGGACCGCGCTGGCCGCCGAACTGGCCCAGCAGCGCCACGTCACGCTGGAGCTTCAGCGGGCGATCCTGCCGTTGCACGACGAGCCGTTCGACCTGCCGGGCTTACGGGCCATGGTCAGATATCTGCCCGCCTCCAGTGCCAGCAGAGTTGGCGGCGACTGGTACATCACCGCCGAGCTGCCTTCCAAGCAAGTGCTGCTGGCCATCGGCGACGTGGCCGGGCACGGGCTGTCCGCGGCCGCAGGGATGGCGCGGCTGCGTGGCGCGCTGGCCGGGCTGGCCATTACCGGCGCGCCGCCGCAGCAACTCGTCGGCTGGCTGAACGACCTGGTGTGGCATGTCGCGCCCGAGCACACTGCCTCCGTAGTCGCCGGCTATTTCGAGCCGGTGAGCGGCATGCTCACCTGGGCGCAGGCCGGCCATCCGGCACCCGTGCTGGTCCGCGGGTTCTCGGCGAGGACGCTGCCGCAGCCTGATGGGATCCTGCTCGGGGCCGGCCGGCTGCCCTATGCTGCCGCCACTGTGATGTTAGAACCCGGCGATCTGCTCCTGCTCTACAGCGACGGCCTGGTCGAACGGCATGACCGGTCGGTCGAAGAGGGCCTGGCGACGCTGCTGACCGCAGCCCGCGGCCACACTGATCCCGAAGAGGTGATCAACGCGGTGCTGCGGGCCCTGGGCAGCACCGACCCGGAAGACGACACCTGCCTGGTCGCGCTGCAAGTACTCGGCAGCCAGCGCTAGCGGGTCAGCCGACAGACGCGGCAAGCGCGGCAAGCGCCCGCCCCAGCGACGAACCGAGATCCCAGCGCTGGTCGAGTTCGGCGATGCGAGCCGGGTTCGCAGGCACCGATGGCAGTTCTCCGCCTGCCAGCTTCACCGGTGCATCGGTCGCCACCGCGACCACGGGCACGCACGCTTCCAGGTAGGGCCGGGCCGCGACAAGCTTGGCCCGGCTGCCCATCGGGAAGCCGCCGTGCCCGCCATCGAGCGCCTCGAGCATTGCCTCGACCGAGCCGAACACCCGCACCAGCGCCGCAGCGGTCTTCTCCCCTACTCCGGGCACGCCGGGCAGGCCGTCGCTCGGATCGCCGCGAAGCGCCGCGAACGCCGCGTAACTGCGCCCGGGTATCTGGTACTTCGCCGTTACCGCCGCCTCGTCGACCAGTTCCAGGTTGGCCACGCCACGAGCTACATAAGCAATCTTGATGTCGCGCTCATCATCGACAAGCTGGAATAGGTCCCTGTCGCCGGTAACTACTTCCACTGGCTGGGTCGCCGCCGTCGCCAGCGTTCCGATGATGTCGTCGGCCTCGTATCCCGCTGCGCCGACCATTGCGACGCCGGCCGCGGCCAGCACGTCCAAGATGATCGGGATCTGTGCGGACAACGCGGCGGGCACGACCTCGGAGCCATCGGGATTAGCCCGGTGCGCCTTATAGGAGGGCAACGCTGCCACCCGGAAAGCGGGCCGCCAGCTGAAGTCCAGGCACGCCACCAGCCGGGCCGGATGCCGGGCCCGGATCAGCCTGGCGATCATGTCGAGCAGCCCTTTGACGGCGTTCACCGGGGTGCCGTCCGGCGCGGTCATGGTCTCCGGCACCCCGAAGAACGCACGGAAATACAAGGAAGCCGAGTCCAGCAGCATCAGGGAGCCCATGCCCGAATCCTGCCAGCAGTCCGGCCGGGCGCTGGCCCGTTCCCCCCATTCATGCGGCCTTCCTATGGATCTATGGATCATTGGCATTGGAGCCGGGTACTGCCCAGTCCGTAGGCTGAAGCACGGCATTACCGGCCGGCGAGGAGAGACTTATGGGGGTCATAGACCCGGTTCACGACCGATGTCCTGCGAGTCTGCTGGCCGCGATCCGCTCCGCCACCCGCCAGCGCGCGGACTGGCAGCGGACTGCGGAGCTGGTCGCATCCCAGGTGCGCCGCACGCTGCCGGAGGCCGGCCTGCTGACCGCGGCAGAACGAGTCAGGCCGCCCGGACGGCTACCAGTCTCACATCCTGCACGTCCAGCCGGACGGCTCATTCTCGGTGATCGCGGTGGTCTGGCGACCCGGCCAGATCACGCCCATCCATGATCACGTGACCTGGTGCGTCACGGCCGTGCTCCAGGGCACCGTCTACGAAGAGCTGTATCGGGTGAGCCCGGATGGCCGCTGGCTTGAGCAGGCCGGGTACAGCAGGGACGAGCCCGGCGACGTGAGCGGCTTCGCCCCGCCCGGCGACATCCACCAGGTCCGCAATTACGGCTCTGGCGTCGCGATCTCCCTGCATGTGTACGGCGCCGACATCACCAGGCTCGGCAGCAGCGTCCGGCGGACCTACGACCTGCCGATTGCGGCACCGGCGCTCGCCTGATCAAGCCGCAGCGCCAGCTCTTCCTCCCAGTGGTCCGGCTGCTGCGGCCAAACCAGCTGGCGAGCCCCGGTCGGCTGGAAGCCAACTTTCCGGTAGAACGCACGAGCCCGGTCGTTGACCTCGGTCACCCATAGCGTCATCCCGTGCGCGCCCGCCTGCCGCGCCATCGCGCAGACTTCGGCCACCAGCCTGCTGGCGACATCCTTGCCGCGCCACTCGGGCGACACCCACATGCCCACGAGGTGCCAGCCGTCTTTTTCCGGCATGCCAGTCGCCATGCCCACGAGGACGCTGCCGTGCCACGCGCCGACTGTCCGGCCGCTGCCTGCCCGCTCGCGCCACACCTCGTCGGCGAAGTCAAGCTCTCGCTCGAGGGTGGAGGCGAACGCGTACGGGGCTTCCGCCAGCGCCGCCAGCCGCGCGTCGCGCGCCTGGCTCCAGTCGGCCGCTGCCAGCCGCCGATAGCTCACATCCATGAATGAGAATCGCCTCCCTAGCCAACCGAGGAGTACGCGACGACGCCGCGGCGCAGCGCGTCGACAGCGGCCCGGGCCGTGCTGCCGAGCTCGCCGCCAGCATCGGCCACAGCGAGCTGGCCAAGCAAGTCAATTAGCTGCCGGACCGCACGGACGAAATCGCCGGCGGTCAGATCCGGCGTCACCAGCTTCTCCAGCGAGGTGCCGCGGGCCCAGGCATGCGCGGTCCAGGCGAAACCGAGATCAGGCTGGCGCAAGAACGACAAGCGCTGACCGCTCTCCACGTCGGCAAGCTCGCCCCAGATGGTGACCATTTCGGCAAGCACCTCCCGCGCCCGCCCGTGCGGCAGCCGGACTGGATCGCCGTCGTCGGGGCGACGCGACTCGTAGGTGAGCGCTGATACGCATGCGGCCAGCTCGGCCGGGCTGAGCCCTTCCCAGGTGCCCCGGCGCAGGCACTCGGCGGCTAGCAAGTCGAGCTCGGCATACAGGGCGGCCAGCCGCCTGCCTTGCTCGGTCACAGCGTCGCCTTCGATGTAATCAAGCTCCCCAAGCACCGCGCACACCCGGCCGAACGTCCTGGCCAGCACGTGCGAGCGGCCCGACACGCGCTGCTCCAAAGCCGCCGCCTCGCGTTCCAGCCGGGCCCTCCTGGCCAGGTCGCGCAGATGCAGCTGCATGTCCGGGCAGTCGTGGCAGGAGTGCCGCCGCAACCGCCGGCGCAGCGTCGCGACCGCCGCAGCGCCATCTGCCGCTGTACCGTTGCCGTTCCCCGGCTGATTCGGCCTGCGCGGCGACAGGTCGCGCCCGGCAAGCCGGTTCCGGACGGTTGAGGCCAGGTCACGCCGCGCTGCCGGGGATCTCGGGCTGAACGACGGCGGAATCCTGACCCGCTCGATGGGACTGACTGGCACCGGGAAGTCGGCCATCGACAGCCGCTTCACCTGCCGGCCCTCCGTCAGCACTAGCGGCAGCGGCCGCCCGTCGCCCGCTCCCCCGGGCTGCAAGACCACGGCGACACCGGCCCGGCGGCCGCCCGGCACGCTGATGATGTCGCCTGGCCGGAGCTTCGCGATGGACGCGATCGCCTCGGCCTGCCTGGCGGCTGTCTGCTGCCGCGCTTGCGTCCGTTCCAGGTCAGTGATCTCCCGGCGGATCTCGTCGTAGCTCGCAATGTCGCCGCGCTCGCAGGTCACCGCGAGTCCGTCCATCTGCTCGTGCAGCCTTGCTGCCTGCCGGGCCAGGCCAACTACGCCGCGGTCGGCCTGGAACTGCGCGAAAGAGGACTCCAGCAGCCGGGCGGCCTTAGCCCGGCCGACCTGGCCGACCAGGTTGACCGCCATGTTGTAGGTCGGCCGGAAGCTGGAGTTCAGCGGATAGGTCCGAGTGCCGGCCAGCCCGGCAACCGCGAGCGGATCGACGTTCGGCTGCCACAAAACCACGGCATGTCCCTCGACATCGATCCCGCGCCGCCCGGCCCGGCCGGTGAGCTGTGTGTACTCACCCGCCGTCAGGTCGGCGTGGTGCTCGCCGTTCCACTTGTCCAGCTTCTCGATGACCACTGTCCTGGCCGGCATGTTGATACCGAGCGCGAGCGTCTCGGTCGCGAATACCGCGCGGATGAGCCCGGCGGTGAACAGTTCCTCGACCACTTCCTTGAACGTCGGTAGCAACCCGGCGTGATGCGCGGCAATGCCGCGGCGCAGGCCCGCCAGCCAGGCTGGGTAGCCAAGAACGGCCAGGTCTGCGTCGGCGAACAGGGCGGTACGCTCCGCCACCCGTCTGGCGATCTCCGCAGACTCCTCCGGGCTGGTCAGCCGCAGCCCGGCCAGCAGGCACTGCTGCACCGCGGCGTCGCAGCCGGCCCGGCTGAAGATGAAGGTGATGGCGGGCAGCAGGCCCTCGGCATCCAGCCGCTCGATGACATCGGGACGACTGGGCGACCGGTAGCGCACCGGCCTCCGGCCACCGCGGCCGGGGCGGCGGTTGCCTGATCGTTCCGCCACCGAATCGCGCAGTGCCAGCCGGCGCAGTTCGGGATTGACGGCCCCGTTACTGGTGAAAAGGTCGTACAGCCTGCGGCCAGCCAGCATGTGCTGCCACAGTGGCACCGGCCTCATCTCGTCCACGATCACGGTCGTGCCGCCGCGCACTTGCTCAAGCCAGTCGCCGAACTCCTCCGCGTTGCTGACCGTCGCCGACAGCGCGACGACCTGCACCGACTCGGGCAGCTGGATGATGACCTCTTCCCACACCGCACCGCGGAGCTTGTCGGCCAGGTAATGCACCTCATCGAGCACGACATACCCGAGCCCGCCAAGGGTCAGCGATCCCGCGTACAGCATGTTCCGCAGCACCTCGGTCGTCATGACCACGATCGGTGCCTCGCCGTTGATGCTGTTGTCCCCGGTCAGCAGTCCCACCTTGGCCGCGCCGTACCGGCTGACCAGGTCGTTGTACTTCTGGTTCGACAGCGCCTTGATCGGCGTGGTGTAGAAGCACTTTCGCCCGGTCTCCAGCGCCAGGTGCACGGCGAATTCGCCGACGACCGTCTTGCCCGATCCGGTCGGCGCCGCCACCAGGACGCCATGGCCGCCGTTCAGCGCGCGGCAGGCCTGCACCTGGAAGTCGTCGAACTCAAACTGGTAAAGCTGGCGGAACGTAGTGATCCGGGCTTCACCGGCCTGATCCGCCGGACTGGCCTGCGAGGTCATACGGCCAAGAGTAGGCGCACGGGCTGACATGGCTGCCGCAGCCCGTCGAGCGTGAACCCAGCCGCCGGGCACGGCAGTGGTAGCGCGCTAGTTGAACGTGTTCAAAATCACACCACGCTCAGTATGGACTTCGGCATGTGCGCGAGGCAGATTTGAACATGTTCAAGAACTCGGCGCGCGGAGGCGGCCATGGACATCGTCGGTACCTATCTCGCTTATCTCCTCATCAGCACAGGCCTCACAGTCGTGGTGGGCACCGGCCTGGCCCGCAGCGGCCGAGCGTTCCTGCTGGACGTCTTCAGCGGGAACGACGCGCTGGCCAAAGCGGTCAGCCGCCTGCTGGTACTCGGCTTTTACCTGCTGAGCATGGGCTTCATAACGCTGACCATGCGCACCCACGGTGAGATCACCAGTGCTCGCGCAGGACTGCAATTGCTGTCGGTCAAGGTCGGCGAAGTACTGCTGGTGCTCGGCGTGCTGCCGCTGGTAGCCCTCGCTGCGCTGGCCCGCACCCGCCGCCGGTCGCAGAGCAAGCCCTCGCTGCACGCAGGCCGCCCGGCGATCCCCGCACTGCGGCCACCTCAAGCATCGCAACCCGTCGCCGCGGCCCAGCCCCAGTCCGGCGCCGCGTCGGTCCTATAGTGGCCAGCGTCGTCGATGCGGTACTCACGCCGCGAGCAGAGCAGACCAGAGCGGCCATCATCGACGCGGCCCTGGCACTGTTTCGCGAGCGCGGCTATGAAGCAGCCACGATGCGCGACGTCGCCAAGCGGGCCGGGGTATCGACGGGCAGCGCGTATTACTACTTCAGCTCCAAGGAAGATCTCATCAAGGAGTTCTACGCCCGTAACCTGGCCGCACACCTGGCGGCCTGCCGCGGCGTTCTCGGCACTGAGACCGAGCTAGCTGCCCGCCTCGGCGGAACGGTGCGGGCGCTGGTAGACGTGCTCGCGCCCTACCACCGTTTCGCAGCCACCTTCTACAAGCATGCAGCAGAGCCGGCCAGCCCGCTGAGCCCGTTCAGCCCGCAGTCAAGTCCGGCCAGGCTGGCCTCGATCGCGCTCTACCGCGAGGTGATCGAGGGCTCAACGGCCAAGATGAGCCGTGCCGTGCGGGACCGGCTGCCAGAACTGCTGTGGCTGTACTCGCTCGGCATCACGTTGTTCTGGGTCCACGACAGCTCTCGCCACTGCGGCCGGACCTACCAGTTGATTGACGCGACTGTGCCGGTGATCGTGCAGCTGGTGGCGGCATCCCGGCTCCCCGTGCTGCGCAGCACGCTCAGCCAGCTGATCGCGATCGTCGATCAGGTCTCAGCCTGACACCGGCCGGCTAACGATGACGACGAGCCGGACGGCCTGCCAGCTTTGTAAGGGAACGGGTTCGGCTAGCCGCCCGGTGTGCCGGCGGGTGTATCCGCGTCCTCCTCGAACGGCCGGTCCAGGCCGTACTCAGCGACTTCGGCGTTGCTCAGGCCGGGGTACTCCAGGCTGCCCAGCCGGGACCGGCGCCGGTCATTGGCCCAGGCAAACACCTCTGCGGCCTCGACCAGCACCACGCAGGGAATGGCTAGCAGCAGCATGCTGATCGGATCCGGGCTCGGCGTGAAGACCGCGGCGAACGCGAATATCAAGAAGATGATCATCCGGCGCCACTTCCTGAACCGCTGGTGCGTGAGCACTCCGGCCAGGTTCAGCAGCACGAACACCAGCGGCAGTTCGAAGGCGATACCGAAGATCAGTAGCATCGCGCCCGCGTAGCTGATGTAAGTATTGATCGTGATCAGGGGCGTCACCCCGGCGGGCACCAGCCCCAGCAAGAACCGCAGGCCCTTGGTCATCGCGAAGTAGGCGATTGTCGCTCCCACCGCGAACAACGGGACCGCGGCGGCCACGAAGTAGTACGCCCACCGTCGTTCGCGCAGGTAGAGCCCGGGCGCGATGAAAGCCCATAGCTGGTACAGCCAGATGGGCGCGGTGAAGATCGCGCCGGCGGCTATCGAGATCTGAATCTGCAGGAACAGCGCGTCGAAGATTCCGGTCACGTAGAGCTGCTGCTTGCAGCTACCGTGGCGTGCCGACCCCGGTATGTGCCGGATCGCAGCAGGCAGCTTGCAGAAGGGTCCTTCTATGAAGGCAAAAATGTGCGGATAAAGGAGCCAGCCGATTACCGACCCGACCGCAATGGCTACCGCGATCTTGATGACGCGGTTGCGAAGCTCGCGGATGTGCTCCATCAGCGGCATCCGGGCCTCGGGGTTGGCCCGCCGGCCAAACCCTAGGTCAGGCTGGCTGGCCTCTGGCACTTCCTGTCCCACGGCCACCTCGGACAGGGGGTCAGCGCGGCTGCGCGGTCTGGTCCTCCGAGCGCGCCCCGCCGGCCGACTGCCGCTGCAGATCCGCTACCTGGCGCTGCAGATCCAGCAGTTGCTGCTGCTGGGCGGCGTCCGGTGCGGCCGGCGGCAAGACAGAATCGGCCCGCGGCGGCAAGAAGGCTGGGTTCGCCGCAGTGCCGTTGATGTCCTCGTCCGTATCGAGGCCTGACACGCTCTTCTTGAAGATGTGCATTGACTGGCCCAGCGACCTGGCCGCGCCGGGCAGCCGTCGCGACCCGAACAGAAGCAATACCACGATCGCCAAGATGATGATGTGTGGTGCGCTCGGATCAAACATGACAGTCGGTCCCCTTCGGCAGCGCGCTCAGGGCTACATACTCGATGCTGAGTCTACACGCGAGGTCCAGCTAAGGGATCGCATGAGGCGCTACTGACCTACCGCCTCGTTAATGGCCGATAACCGGCAAATTACCCTACGCGTAGAGATCAAGTGCTGCCTTTGCGTCGCTGGCGACCTGCCGGGCCAGCGCGGTGGGAGCGGTCAGCCGGCCATCCTCGCCAAGCCGCAGCGCCAGCCGTCGGACCCACTGCGTGTCGGGCGTCCGGAGGCGGACACGCAGCCGACCGTCCGCGAGCTCGTCCACCTGCTCACACGGGTAATACTCGGCCACCCAGCGGCCCGCAGAACCGAGCTCGAACTCGACCTGCACGTCATCAGGCGAAGGCCGGAACAGTCCGCCGTCGACATCGACCGCCTCGGCGTCGGCCGGGACATCGGCTGGTACATCCAGCACCTCAATCGACAAGATCCGATCCAGCCGGAATATCCGGACCGCGTTCGCCCGCCGGCACCAGCCTTCCAGGTAGCTGCGGCCCTCCACGACCAGCAGCCGCATCGGGTCGACGTCGCGCTCGGTCGCCTCATCCCGGCCCGGTACGTAATACGAGATGTGCAACCGCCTGCCGCGCGTGAGCGCGTCAGCGACCTCGGCGGACGCTGGCGCGCCCGCCACGTCATCGACCTGCACCGAAACCTGGCTGCTGGGCGCCGCCGCGGCCCCGGCCGCAGCCTCGAGCTTGGCAATTGTCCGGCTCAGCGCCGAACCGTCACCGACGCTCGGCAGGTCTGCCAGCATCCTTAGGGCGATCAGCAGGGCGCAAGCCTCGTCCACGCCGAGCCGCAACGGCCGGTCGAACGCCTCAGCCTCGCTGACCATGATCTCCCCGCCTTCGTAGGACAGGTCGATAGGGCAGTAGGGATCTGGTGAGCGGAGTTCCACGCACCAGAGCATGTTCAGGTCATCCACCAGCTCACGCTCGGTGATGCCGAACACCTCCGCGGTTTCGGCCATGCCTACGACGTTCCTGCTGACCACGTACGGAACCAGCGCCAGCAGCCGCTGCAGCCGCTCGGTAGCGGTTGGCGCCGCGGCGCTGCCGCGTACTTGACCTGGCCGAACGTGACCCGGCCCGGACTGACCCTTCCGGACCGGGGCATCCGCCGTCATGCCAGTGCTCCTTTCAGCCGCCCGATGACCGCATCGCGCAGGTCACTGGGCTCCAGCACGATCACGTCGGCCCCGAATGAGGCGAGTTGCTCGCTCCACCATCCGGTGTCGGTGAAATCCAGCTCGATCAGGTCCCAGCCCGGCCGGTCCGGCGCCGGGGCGACGCTGACCGGATGGCGCCGCAGCCCGTAGCCGACCTCCGCGCGCACAAGCAGCTTGCAGACCCGCGGCGGCGCCGACTCACTGTCCCAGGCCAGCACCGCGCCGCGAACGTCGGTGCCAGGCGGTACGGTGACCGTGCCCGGCGGCCCGGTGAAGCCGACGACGCCATCGATCCGGCTCAACCGAAAGACTCGCTGCGCCTGCCGGTCGGTGTCGAACCCCATGACGTACCAGCGGCCGCGCCGGTTCACCACGCCCCACGGCTCGAGCCTGCGCGGCTGCGCCGAACTGCGGCCGGCCCCCCGGTACCCGAAGGTCACCGGACGCCGGTCCCGAACCGCCTCCCACAACGGGCCGAAGGCAGCCTCGCCGGTGTGCACTCGCGGCTCGATGCCTGGCTGTGTCAAGTCCTCCGCATCGATGCCCGCAGCGCGCAGCTTGAGCAGCGCTCCTTCGGCCGCCCCGGCTAGCTCTGCCCGTCGCCACACCCGCGCGGCCAGCCCGAGCACGGCGGCCTCGTCCGGCTCGAGCCTGATTTCAGGCAGCTCATAAGCCTGCCGCGAAATCTGGTAGCCAGCCTCTTCGTCGCTCGCCGAGTTCGTACCGGTCTCCAGCGGTATGCCGAGTTCGCGTAGCTCATCCTTGTCGCGCTCAAACATCCGCTTGAAGGCCTCGAAGGACTCCGGATACCCGGGAACGGCTTCCCTGATCTGCGCGGCAGTCAGGTACCTACGGGCCGACAGCAGGCAAAGCACCAGGCTCAGCAGCCGTTCGGTCTTCCGCCTGGACATCGCCACCCCTTCCCGCGATCCGACGCTACCCTGCCGGAGTGATCAGGTGGCGAAGTGGCGAGGTTTCCGCGCTAGGCCGAACCTGGGCCGGCGCGATCGAACTGGACGTGGCGGTGCCTGGCGGCACTGTACGCGCGCTGGCCTACCCGCGGCTGACGGGCGTGCCAGTGCCCGGCGACCGGGTACTGCTCAATACCGACGCGCTCGAGCTGGGTCTCGGGACCGGCGGATACGCCCTGGTAGTCGCGATTCCCGACCGGCTACCAGCACCGGAACCGGACGAGCCAGGTCACCTGATCAAGGCCAGGTACACGCCGCTGCAGGCCCGTGTGCCCGGCGCGGACGAGCCAGGCTCTGAGTTCCACGAGACGCTGCGGGAGGCCGACGACCTCAGCGGCCTGCCCGTCGTCGTCGCTGACTTGCATTCCGCGCTGCCCGCCATCCTGGCTGGCTACCTGGCCGCGCGGCCGGAACGCGGCAGCAACCTCGGGCCGCCGCGGATCGCCTACGTGATGCCGGACGGCGGCGCCTTGCCCGCCTGGTTCTCCCGCACGGCCGCCGCGCTGACCGAAGCGGGCTGGCTGACCGGGACGGTGACGGTGGGCCAGGCCTTCGGCGGCGACCTGGAAGCCGTCACGCTGCACAGCGGGCTGCTGGCGGCCCGGCACGTACTGGGCGCTGAGCTGGCCGTGGTGGCTCAGGGACCTGGCAATCTGGGTACCGGCACGATGTGGGGCTTCTCTGGCGTCGCCGCGGGCGAGGCGATCAATGCCGCCTCGGTGTTGCGGGGCAGGCCAGTCGGATCACTGCGCATCAGCCAGGCAGACCCGCGCGAGCGGCACCAGGGCATCTCCCATCACAGCCTGACTGCGTATGGCCGGGTCGCGCTGACCAGGGCTGACATCGTCGTGCCCGAGCTGGGCGGCGAGTTCGGCGCGCAGTTGCTGACCGCAGCCGCGCCGCTGGCAGGGCGCCATAACCTGGTCCGAGTCAGCGTCGATGGGCTGCTGGAGGTGCTGCGAGCCTGCCCGGTGCCGCTGTCAACGATGGGCCGCGGCCTCGACGCCGACCCGGCCTACTTCCTGTCCGCCGCGGCAGCAGGCAGGCACGCGGCCAGCCTGGGCCTAGCCCAGGACGCAACCGCTCCGGCCGGCGACGAACCCGGAAAGTATGACCTGGAACGATCCTGCGTGCGCGTCGTGCTGCAGGACAGCGCCGGCCGGATCCTGCTGTTCCGCGCGCAGCTCAGCTCTCGCTCGCCGCAGCCCTGGTGGGAACTGCCCGGCGGCGGCATCGAGGCGGGCGAGAGCTACCAGCAGGCGGCCGTGCGCGAGCTCCGCGAGGAAACTGGCCTGCTGGTCACCGCGGCCCAGGTCGGGCCGCCGCGCTGGCGGCGGTCAGCCACCTGGACCGGGCATGGCATCCGGCGGCTGCAGCACGAGGTCGTCGTGCACGTCCGCATCGACGCCAGCCAGCCTGAGATCACCGACGGCGGTCGCACCCCGGAAGAGCGGGACGAGTACGTCGGCGCGCGCTGGTGGCCGGTTCCCGAGCTGCTGGCCAGCGCCGAGCGCTTCTACCCGGGCAGGCTGCGCGAACTGCTGCCTGCCTTCCTGGCCGGCGCGGAGATCAGCGAGCCGTTCGAGCGCTGGAATTAAGGCGCGTCCGGCTCGCCGGTCAGCTGTTCGCGGGCTGGGTGGCCAGGATGTCGACGACGAAGACAAGGGTGGCGTTCTTTCCGATGCCGCCACTTGGCTGTCCCGCCGCGCCGTATCCAAGCGCCGGCGGGATGACGAGCATCACCCTGCTGCCGACTGGGATCCCGGCCAGGCCCTGGTTAAAGCCCGCCAGCATGCGGCCGCCGAGCGTGAAGCTGAGCGGGCTGCCCGACGGCGACTGCGCCGACGGCCAGGACGTGCCGAATACCTTGCCGGTCTGCCAGTCCATGCCGACGTACTGCGCGACCACAGTCTCACCGTTGGTGGTCTTGGGTCCGCTGCCCTTGATCAGCGTGGTGACCGACAGCTTGGTCGGCGGCGAGTGCTTCGGAATCTTGATCGCCGGAGCCTGCCCAGGCGCACCGGCCGTCACCGTCGGCAGGGCGCCACCACCGTGCGAGACCGCCGCTCCGCTGGCCGCCTGGCCCTGGGGGAACTGCTGAAGCACATCGATGACCCAGACCAAGGTGTCCGATCCGGTGATGCCGTACTGCGACTGGCCGCTGGTGCCATAGCCGTACTTGGGCGGCAATACAGCCACAATCCGGCTGCCTAGCTTCGCGCCCTTGAGAGCCGTGGTCAGGCCAGGCAGGCCGACCTGCGCCGGGATGATCTGCGGGCCGCTGGTCGCAGCGGTGCCGAAGGTCGAGCCAATCAGACTGCTCGTCGTCCCGCTCCACTTGTAGATCGCATAGTTGACCAGCGCAGAGCTGCCGGAGTTGAGCGCCGCGCCGCCACCCTTGATCGGCGTGCTGATCACGAGGTTCGTGCTGGGAGCCTTCTTCGGGAAGGTCACGCTGGGAGTCTTGTTGAAGGTACCCGTTACCTTCACGGCAGCGTTGCTAGTCGTTGAGCCGGCCGGGTTCGATCCTGACGACCCGCAGCCTGCCAGGACTGCGCAGGCGGCGAGCGGGACCAGCACGGCTGCTGCGATGCGGCGCATGGTATTCCTCAGTGTTGGGTTCAAGACAAGTCAGCCTACCGGCCCAGGCCGACTGAACCGGGCCACCCGGACAGCGCCGCCAGGTCGGCTAGCGTCGTTAGAAGCCGGGCGAGCAGCCTGGAATTCCATCCCAGAACGCGCAAATGCCCACCGCTGACCCGGCCGAGCTTAGCAACCACAAGTACCCGCCCGAGCACGAAAAGTAGACAATGGCCGGGCCGCGGCGCGGCTACATGCCCGCGATGAGCTTCTCCACCCGCTCGTCGACGGAGCGGAACGGGTCCTTGCAAAGGACGGTCCGCTGCGCCTGGTCATTCAGCTTCAAGTGCACCCAGTCCACGGTGAAATCCCGCCGACGCTCCTGCGCCCGGCGGATGAACTCACCACGCAACCGGGCCCGTGTGGTCTGCGGCGGGATCGACTTGGCGGCGAAGATGTCCAGGTCGCGGCACACCCGCTCGACCGCCCCGCGCTTTTGCAGCAGGTAATACAGGCCACGACCGCGATGCACGTCGTGGTAGGCCAGGTCGAGCTGGGCGACCCGCGGCGAGGCCAGCGGCAGGTCGTGCTTCGCCCGGTATCGCTCGATCAGCTGCAGCTTGGTGACCCAGTCGATTTCGCGCGCCACCAGGCCGAGGTCACCGGTATCGACCGCCCGCAGCGTGCGTTCCCACAATTCGAGGACACGGCTGGTGATGTCGTCCGCGCCCTTCCTGGCCGTGAACTCCTGCGCCTTGGTGAGGTATTCCTGCTGGATGTCGAGCGCGCTGACCTCGCGGCCGTTGGCCAGCCGGACCCGGCGGCGCCCGGTCATGTCGTGGCTGACGTCCCGGATCGCCCGGATCGGGTTCTCCAGCGTCAGGTCCCGCATCACGATGCCAGCCTCGACCATCCGCAGCACCAGGTCGGTGGCGCCAACCTTGAGCAGCATGGTGGTCTCGCTCATGTTGGAGTCGCCGACGATCACGTGCAGGCGCCGGAACCGCTCGGCGTCGGCGTGCGGCTCGTCCCGGGTATTGATGATCGGCCGGGACCTAGTCGTCGCCGAGGACACGCCTTCCCAGATGTGCTCGGCGCGCTGGCTGACGCAGTACACCGCGCCACGTGGCGTCTGCAGCACCTTCCCGGCGCCGCAGATGATCTGGCGGGTTACCAGGAACGGGATCAGCACATCGGCCAGCCTGCCGAACTCGCCGTGCCGGCCGACCAGGTAATTCTCGTGACAGCCGTAGGAGTTGCCGGCTGAGTCGGTGTTGTTCTTGAACAGGTAAATGTCGCCGGCGATGCCTTCCTCGCGCAGCCGTGTGTCGGCGTCGACGAGCAGGCCCTCGAGGATCCGTTCGCCTGCCTTGTCGTGCGTGACCAGATCGATCAGGCTGTCACATTCGGGTGTCGCGTACTCGGGATGGCTGCCGACATCGAGGTAGAGCCGGGCGCCATTGCGCAGGAAGACGTTGCTGCTGCGCCCCCACGACACCACTCGCCGGAAGAGGTACCGTGCGACCTCGTCCGGGGATAGCCGGCGTTGGCCGCGGAAGGTACAGGTGACGCCGTACTCGTTCTCCAGCCCGAATATTCGCCTGTCCATCCACTCACCAGTCGACTGCGATGTACTTGGTTTCGGTGTACTCAAGCAGCCCATCGTGGCCGCCCTCGCGGCCCAGGCCGGACTGCTTCACTCCGCCGAACGGCGCTGCCGGATCCGACACCACGCCGCGGTTGATGCCCACCATGCCTGCCTCAAGCGCCTCGGCCACTTGCAGCGCGCGGCGCAGATCACTGGAGTACAGGTAGGAAACCAGGCCGTACTCGGTGCTGTTGGCTCGCTCGATCGCCTCGTCTTGGTCGGCAAACCTGACGATCGGCGCGACCGGCCCGAATATTTCCTCCGACAAGATCGCGGCGTCTGCGGGCACGCCGTCCAAGACGGTCGGTTCATAGAAGTAGCCGGACCGGTCCGGGGCCCGGCCGCCGGTGAGCACCTGCGCACCGTCGCCGGTGGCGGAGTCGACAAGCGCGGACACCTTGGACCTGGTGTCGGCATTGACCAGCGGACCGAGATCGACGCCGTCTTCGAGACCAGGCCCGACGTGCAGCGCGGCCAGTTTGGCCGCGAGCTTGGCCGAGAACTTGCCCGCGATGCTCTCGTGCACGTAGAAGCGGTTGGCAGCGGTGCATGCCTCGCCGCCGTTGCGCATCTTGGCGATGAACGCGCCCTCCACCGCCGCGTCGAGGTCAGCGTCTTCGAACACCAGGAATGGCGCGTTGCCGCCAAGTTCCATCGAGCAGTTGAGCACGTACTCGGCCGCCTGCTTGAGTAGCATCCGGCCCACCTCGGTCGACCCGGTGAACGACAGCTTGCGAACCCGCGGATCGGCGATCACGGCCTGGGTCAGCGGACCTGGCTTGTTCGTGGGTACGACGTTGACCACACCGTCGGGCACGCCAGCCTCGGTCAGCAGCCCGGCTACCGCCAGCGCCGTCAGTGGCGTCTCCTTGGCAGGCTTGAGCACGACGGTGCACCCGGCCGCCAATGCAGGGCCGATCTTGCGGGTGGCCATGGCGGCCGGGAAATTCCACGGCGTGATCATGTAGCTGACCCCGACAGGCTGACGCTGCACCATGATCCGGTTAGTACCAGATGGCGCGATCATCAGCGACCCATCGATGCGCACGGCCTCTTCGGCGTACCAGCGGAAGAACTCGGCCGCGTACAGGATCTCGCCGCGCGCGTCGCGCAGTGCCTTGCCGTTCTCCAGCACCATCAGCCGGGCGAGCTGCTCGGATCGCTCGGTCATTAGCTGGTAAGCACGGCGCAGGCACTCGGCGCGCTCCCGCGGCGGCTTGGCCGACCACCGTGGCAACGCCTCCGCTGCCGCCGCGACCGCGTCCAGGCCGTCCTCCGGGCTGGCGTCGGCCACCTCTGTCATAACGTCTTCGGTGGCCGGATTAACGACCGGGAGGGTACCTGCTCGGCCCGACGACCACTGCCCGCCGATCAGCAGGCCGGTGGGCACGTCAATGCCGGTAATGGTTGCCAGGTCGGCTGTCACGATCGTCCTCCGCGGTGCGGCACGAGAGCCCTTGCCTTCATCTCGACAGTACATCTACGCACGGGGGGCTGGCGCCCACCGTGTAGCCCCGCCCGCAGCGCGGCTGGCGCCCCCCGTGCACCCGGAAAACCCCCCCAAAACGCCGCCGCTCGCTGCGCGTGTTCAGCCCTCGGACCTGGGCTCAGCCGTCCGAAGAGTCGCCGCCGCCTGCGCCGTTGCCGTTACCTCCGCCAGGACCGTTACCGTCAGGCGAGCCGTCCCCGGCCGCCGACCCGTCCCCGGCGGCGGACCCGTTGCTGCCCGAGCCGTTCGCGGTAGCCGCCGGGCTGCTCGGGCCGGCCGACTTTGCCTGCGCCAGCAGCTCGTCCAGGCGCGCGCCGCCAAGCCGCCGGAACGCCCGGTGGGCGCTGGTCCGCTCGAGCAACGCGACCTCAAGCTGGCCGCTGGTCAGCGGCTCGGAGTTGGTGCCGTCGCCCTGGCCGGCCAGGGCGGCGATGGCCAGCGACATGGCCTCGGTCAGCGACATGCCAGGCACGTACCGCTCCTTGAGCACCGCGGCGACTTTGTCAGCCTGGCCGCCCATCACGACGAATCCGTGTTCCTCGGCCACCGAGCCGTCGAAGATGATGCGGTAGATCTGATCGGCGTCGGCTGTACTACCGACCTCGGCGACAACGATCTCAACCTCGTACGGCTTGTTGCTGTCGGTGAACAGCGCACCCAGCAGCTGCGCGTACCAGTCGGCGAGCCCGCGCGCGGTGACGTCGCGCCGGTCGTACTGGAAGCCGGTCATGTCCGCGTACCTGACGCCAGCCTTGCGCAGGGTCTCGAACTCGTTATAGCGGCCGACCGCGGCAAACGCGATGCGGTCATACATCTCGCTGAACTTGCGCAGCGCCCTTGACGGGTTCGGCGCGACGAACAGGATGCCGGCTTCGCAAGCGAGCACGACACCGCTGCGGATCCGCGTAATGGCCTTGCGCGCGTAATCCGCCTTGTCCTTCATCACCTGTTCGGGTGACACGTAGAACGGCATCGACACCGCGGGCGCTTCCTTACTCGAGTGGGGTTGGGGTGATCAGGTCGGCTAACCGGTCACGAGTCCGCGGCCGTCCGCAGCGGAGCTACCGGCCCGTCCGGCAGTTGCTGGCGTTCCGACAGGACGGCCTGCGCATACTGGCCGGCCTCTTCTTCGGTCAGGCGGTGGAATCCGTCCGCGGTCACCGACGCGACGACCGGGTAGATCCGCCGCGACATGTCCGGGCCGCCAGTCGCGGAATCGTCATCAGCAGCGTCATACAGCGACTGCATCAGCGTCAGCACGACGTCATCGATGTGCATGCCGTCTCGGTACAGCTTCTTCATCGCTCCTCTGGCGAACACCGAGCCTGACCCGATCGAGGCGAACCGCTGCTCCTCGTACCGGCCGCCAGCGACATCAAAGCTGAAGATCCGGCCGCGTCCGTTCTCTAGGTCGTATCCCGCGAGCAGCGGCACCGCCACCAGGCCCTGCATAGCACCGGGCAGGTTTGCCCGGACCAGGCCGGCCAGCCGGTTCCCCTTGCCTTCCAGCGACAGCGACCGGCCTTCGAGCTTCTCGTAGTGCTCGAGTTCTACCTGGAAAAGGCGGACTAGGTCGATGCCGATGCCTGCGACGCCGGAGATGCCGACGCAGGTGAAGTCGTCGGTGCGGAACACCTTCTCGATGTCTCGCTGCGAAATCATGCTGCCCGCGGTAGCCCGCCGGTCGCCGGCCATCACCACGCCCTCGGCGCACTGCGCTGTCACGATCGTGGTGCCGTGCGGCAGATCGGCAGCGCTCGTGCCGCCGCCCATGGAGTCAGGCTGCGGCAGCAGCCCGGGTGCCGTCGTCGCGAGGAGATCAGCAAAGGAGGAAGACCCAGCGGCTAGGAACGCCGAAGCCTGCCACCGTGCCTGGGGTTCAAAGCCGCTCACCGCTTAAGTCCTTCCGGTAATGCCCGCTGTGATCCGACCCTGAGCCGGATGATCCGACCCTAAGCCCTTCCGGTGGCGTGGCTCACTCGCCGCCCTTCTGCACGTAGGACCGGACGAACTCCTCGGCGTTCTCCTCGAGCACTTCGTCGATCTCGTCGAGGATCGCGTCGACGTCGTCAGTCAGCTTGTCCTGGCGCTCCTTGACGTCGCTCGTCTCCTGAACGTCGTCGTCCTGCTCCTCTTCGGTCCGCCGCGTTGTCTGCCGCTGTCCACCGGTGTCCTTCGTCGCCATGCCCTACCTCCGTGCTCTGCGGTGCCGCCCGTGCGCCCAACGCTATCCTCGCCTGCCGGCGTTGGGTCCAACCCCGGCCCACTGCATCGGTATCACGATGTGACAACTTGTGGCCAGAATAGACACAGCGACACGACTACGACGAGAGCAAATTGCCCGCTTCGCTACATACCTGCGTATCAGGGACGGTTGTCGAGGAATGTCGCGCGGTTGCGCACCTAGTCCCGTCCGGTCAGCGCGCCGACGAGCTCCGCCGCCGTGGCGCTCCTGTCCAGGAGCGCACCCACATGAGCCTTGGTGCCCCGCAGCGGCTCCATCGTCGGGACCCGCTGCAGAGATTCGCGGCCCGGGATATCGAAGATGACCGAGTCCCAGGAGGCCGCAGCGACGGCGTCCGGATACTGCCGCAGGCAGCGGCCGCGAAAGTAAGCCCTGGTATCGGTGGGTGGCTCTTCCATCGCCGCCAGGACGTCGCGCTCGTTGGTGATCCTGGTCAGCCGGCCGCGGCTAGCCAGCCGGTTGTACAGGCCGCGATCGGATCGGACGTCGGCGTACTGCAGGTCAACGAGCTGAAGCCGGGGGTGGCTCCAGGCCAGCCCGTCCCTGGCCCGGTAACCCTCCAGGATCTCCAGCTTGGCGACCCAGTCCAGCTCGCGCGCGGCCAGCATCGGATCCTCCGCCAGGCGGCCCAGCACGCTCTCCCAGCGGGCAAGCACGTCGCTGGTGACGTCATCCACGTCCGCGCCGTACCTGTCCTCGGTGTACTTCCTGGCCAGCTCCAGGTACTCAAGCTGGAGCTGGACCCCGGTCATCTTGCGGCCATCCCGCAGCGTGACCAGGTGCCGCAGCGACGGGTCGTGCGAGATAGCCCTCAGCTCCGCAACCGGCGATTCGATCGCCAGGTCGGCGGCCAGGAACCGGTCCTCGATCATCGCCAGCACCAGCGCCGTGCTGCCCAGCTTGAGGTAAGTCGATATCTCGCTCAGGTTCGCATCGCCAATGATGACGTGCAGCCTGCGGTACTTGTCCGGATCGGCATGCGGCTCATCACGCGTATTGATGATCGGCCGCTTGAGCGTCGTTTCCAGGCCGACCTCGACCTCGAAGAAGTCGGCGCGCTGGCTGATCTGGAAACCGTCATCCCGGCCATCGGCCCCGAGGCCGACCCGGCCGGCCCCGCATACCACTTGGCGGGACACGAAGAACGGGGTCAAGTGCCTGACGATGTCGGCGAACGGGGTCGCCCGGTTCATCAGGTAGTTCTCGTGGCAGCCGTAGGAGGCGCCCTTGTTGTCGGTGTTGTTCTTGTACAGCTGAATCGGCTGGCCGCCCGGCGACGCCGCAGCCCGCGCGGCCGCCTCGGCCATGACCCGCTCGCCGGCCTTATCCCAGATCACCGCGTCTAGCGGGTTCGTGCACTCCGGCGCGGAGTACTCGGGATGGGCGTGGTCGACGTAGAGCCTGGCGCCATTGGTCAAGATCACGTTGGCCAGGCCAAGATCCTCGTCGGTGAGCTGCGAGGCATCGCTGGTCTCGGCGGCCAGGTCGAATCCCCTGGCGTCGCGCAGCGGGTTCTCCTCCTCAAAGTCCCACCGCGCCCGGCGGGCCCGGGCCGCGGTCGCAGCCTGGTAGGCGTTGACCACTTGGGACGAGCTGACCATGGCATTCACGCCCGGCTGACCGGGCACGGAGATGCCGTACTCGGTCTCGATGCCCATGACCCGGCGCGCGCTCATAACCAAGAGCCTAATGCCGGGCTGCGCCCAGACCGCACGCCGCGCCCGCTGGTGCCAGGCAGATCGCGGCTACAGGTACTGGCCCGTGTTGGACACCGTGTCGATCGAGCGACCCGCCTCGGTACCGCTCTTGCCCGAGATGAGCGTGCGGATGTAGACGATCCGCTCGCCCTTCTTGCCGGAGATCCTGGCCCAGTCGTCTGGGTTGGTGGTGTTCGGCAGGTCCTCGTTCTCCTTGAACTCATCCACGCACGCGGTCAGCAGGTGCGACACCCGCAAGCCCTTCTGCCCGGTCTCGAGGAACTCCTTGATGGCCATCTTCTTCGCCCGGTCGACGATGTTCTGGATCATCGCGCCGGAGTTGAAGTCGCGGAAGTAGAGCACTTCCTTGTCCCCGTTGGCGTACGTGACCTCGAGGAACCGGTTCTCTTCGGTCTCGGAGTACATCCGCTCGACGACGCGCTGGATCATCTCCGCTACGGTCGCGCTCGCGACACCGCCATGCTCGGCCATGTCGTCGGCGTGCAGCGGCAGGTTTTTCAGAACGTACTTGGAGAAGATGTCGCGCGCGGCCTCGGCATCGGGCCGCTCGATCTTGATTTTCACGTCCAGCCGCCCGGGCCGCAGGATGGCGGGATCGATCATGTCTTCGCGGTTGGACGCGCCGATCACGATGACATTCTCCAGGCCTTCAACGCCGTCGATCTCGCTGAGCAGCTGCGGCACGATCGTGTTTTCGACATCGCTGGACACACCCGACCCACGGGTCCGGAAGATGGAGTCCATCTCGTCGAAGAAGACGATCACCGGCATGCCCTCGCTGGCCTTCTCCCTGGCCCGCTGGAACACCAGCCGGATGTGCCGCTCGGTCTCGCCGACGTATTTGTTCAGCAGCTCCGGGCCCTTGATGTTGAGGAAGAAGCTACGACGCTCCTTGCCCGGTGCGCCGCTGTCGGCAGGCTCGGGATTGCCGGACTCGGCCGCGTCCCGCGCGCTGCGGGCGGCGACCTGCTTGGCCAGCGAGTTCGCCACCGCCTTGGCGATCAGGGTCTTGCCGCAACCGGGCGGTCCGTACAGCAGCACGCCCTTCGGCGGCCGGAGCTGATGCTCCTTGAACAGGTCAGCGTGCAGGTACGGCAGCTCGATCGCGTCCCGGATCTGCTCGATCTGCGGGCCGAGCCCGCCGATCTCGGAGTAGGTGATGTCGGGGACTTCCTCGAGGATGAGTTCCTCGACTTCGGCCTTGGGGATCCGCTCGTAGACGTAGCCCGACCGCGGCTCAAGCAGCAGCGAGTCACCTGAGCGCAGCGTCTGCTCGCGCAGCGGCTCGGCCAGCCGTGCCACTCGCTCCTCGTCCGCATGCGATATCACCAGCGCCCGGTCGCCGCCGTCGAGAATCTCCTTCAGCATGACGACCTCGCCGATCGTCTCGAAGCCCTGGGCGATCACGACGTTGAGCGCCTCGTTCAGCACGACTTCCTGGCCGGGACGCAAGTCAGTCAGCTCGATAGCGGGGCTGACGCTGACGCGCATCTTGCGCCCGCCGGTAAAGACGTCGGCCGTGCCATCCTCGCTCGCCTGCAGGAAAATGCCGAACCCGCTCGGCGGCTGAGCAAGCCGGTCGACTTCCTCCTTGAGCGCGATGATCTGATCGCGCGCCTCGCGCAGCGTACCGGCGAGCCGGTCGTTCTGGCTGGTGATGACCGCGAGGTTGGCCTCAGCTTCGCGCAGCCGCTGCTCAAGCAGGTGCGTCTGGCGAGGCGAGTCGGCAAGCCTGCTCCGCAGGGCCGAGACCTCCTCCTCCAGGAAGGAGACCTGCGTGGTCAGGACCTTGACCTCGTCGTCATGCCGGCCCGAGTAAACGCTGTCGTCACGAGAGGCCATGCCCCTCACCCCCTCCCGAAGAGCCGAGTTACCTAGACCCTACCTATCCAAGGTCAATCCGTAACCTGGCGGCGGGCTTCGACTCCGCAAACTGGGTTACGATCCGGAAAACTCGCAACCTCCGTCCCGTCTGTTAAAGCGCGGATGCCTGGTCGCTTATGCCCCATCAGCCTCGCTCGCGCCGATCACATCCGCAAGTCCTGCTTCGCCTTCCACCGCGGATATTTCCGCGGCCGCGGCCTCAGCGCCCTTGGACGGCCGCCGGCGGCGCGGCGGCGCAGTGACCCCATCGGCGAGCCGCCGGGCCGTCACCAGGAAGCCGGTGTGGCCGATCATCCGATGCTCGGGCCGGACCGCGAGCCCGTCCACATGCCAGCCGCGCTGCAACGTCTCCCAGGCAGCGGGCTCGGCGAAATTACCCTGTTCCCGCAGCACGCTGACGGTGCGCGCCAGCTGCGTCGTGGTCGCCACGTAGCAGCACACCAGCCCGCCAGGCCGCAGCACGGCCGCTACCGCACCCGTTACCTCCCAAGGCGCCAGCATGTCCAGCACGACCCGGTCGACATCGGCTACGTTCGCGCTGGCCAGGCCGCCGGCATCCAGGTCGCCGACGACCAGCCGCCAGGCCGGATGCGGCCCGCCGAAGTACTGCTCAACGTTGGCGGCCGCTATCTCGGCGAAATCAGCCCGCCGCTCGAACGAGATCACGCTGCCACCGTCGCCGACTGCGCGCAGCAGCCAGCAGGACAGTGCGCCCGAGCCGGCGCCCGCCTCCACCACCCGCGCGCCAGGGAAGATATCGGCGAGCCCGACGATCTGCGCGGCGTCCTTCGGATAGACGACCGCGGCGCCGCGCGCCATCGAAACCGTGTAGTCGGCGAGCAGTGGCCGGAGCGCGATGTAAGGGGTACCGCCGGCCGAGGTCACCAGGCTGCCTTCAGGCTGGCCGATCAGGTCGTCATGCTGAAGCGAGCCCCGATGAGTGTGGAACGACTTGCCAGCCGTCAGAACCAGCCGATGCTGGCGCCCCTTCGGATCGGTCAGCTGGACCTGGTCACCGGCCGCAAACGGGCCGCGAGGCTGAGTGATCACGGATAGCAGGCTAGCGCCGCGGAACCGATGGTTCAGCTGCCCGCGAACGCGTGGTCAAGGTCGGTCGTCGCCAGTACCCCGTAGACCTCTCCGGACGGCTCTACCAGCAGGTACTCCGACGCCGGGGCCTTACGCACTGCCTCGATCAGGTCCATGCCCGACAGGTCGGCCGACAGGATCATGTCCGGGTCAAGGGTCCGGGCCAGGGATCCGGCGTCAATCCACGGCCTGCGCTGCTCCGGCGTAGCCATGACCGCGCCCTCATTCACGATCGCGATCGGCTTAGCGTCGTGATCGACGATCACGAGCGCCCTCGCCTGCGCCAGGTCAGCCCTCCTGATCGCCTCCGCGAGCGGCAGGTTCGACGGTATCGGGATGGCGCGGCGAGCGAGCGAGCGCGCTTGCAGCGCCGGCAATCGTTCCCTGATCTTCGCTGACCGCAGCGCCTGCGTAGCACTCATCCACATGAACGCGGCGATGATCACCAGCCACAGACCGTAACCGCTCAGGAACTGGCCGGTCGGGTTGCTGACGGCATACCCGATCAGCGCAACAGCGAGCAACCGGCCGGCCCACGCTGCCAGGATGGTGGCGTAGCCGGGCTTGCCCGTCAGCTTCCACAGGCCCGCCCGCAGCACCCGGCCGCCGTCGAGCGGCAGGCCAGGCAGCAAGTTGAAGGCACCGACCACGATATTGGCCAGGATGAGCCGGTCAACCAGCACCCACGCGATGCCGTGCGTGTCGAAGGTGCCGTGGTTGACGAGCAGGTTGATGCCGATGCCGATACCGGCGAGCAGCAGTGACATCGCCGGGCCGGCCGCCGACACCAGGAACTCCTTGCCCGGTGTCGGCGGCTCCTGCTCGATCTCGGAGAAGCCGCCGAGCGGATACAGCAGGATCCGCCGTACCGGCAGTCCGAACCTGATCGCGACCACGCTGTGACTCAGTTCATGGATCAGGACCGACAGGTACAGCAGGACCACGAAAGCCACCGCGACCAGGTACCGCGGTACCGACCCCTGCACCGTGCCGGGCAGCGTGTTCGAATTCGAGTAGACGGCCACCAGGACCGCGGCAACCAGGAACCAGTACGGCGAGATATACACCGGGATGCCGAACGGCCGCGCGATGATGATCCCGAGCCTGGGATCGCGTCGCCGACCCGGCGCCGGGTCCTGCGCAGGCCGCCCGGCTTGCGGGCCGCCTTCTTGGATTCCTCCTGCCACGCACCCGATGCTACGCGGCAGACCGCGATCTCAGCTCACTCGCCGGGCGCGCCGCGGCGCCGACAACGCGCCCGCTGTCAGTGGCCTGCCCTAGTCTGCAACCATGACTGAAGCCCTCGCCGAGACAGCCGGCGAGACCAGCACGAAGACCGGTGAGCTAGGCCCGCCGGCCGGCCCTAGCTTGTCGCCGTCACGGGCTGCCGACTTCATGACCTGCCCGCTGCTGTACCGGTTCAGGGTGATCGACAGGCTGCCCGAGGCTCCGAGTCCGGCGGCCGCCCGCGGCACGCTGGTGCACGCCGTCTTGGAGCGGCTCTTTGACGAGCCGGCCGGTGACCGGACGCCGTCGGCGGCCCGAAGCCTGCTGACGCCGCAGTGGGAGCGGCTGGTGGCCGATGAGCCGGCGCTGGCGGAGCTGTTCGGCGACCAGCAGGAGCGCGAGACATGGCTCGCCGAAGCCGGGGCCATGCTGGACAAGTACTTCACGCTGGAGAACCCCAACCGGATCGAGCCCACGTTCCGCGAGATGTCGGTGCAGGCAGTACTGGATTCGGGCCTGACGCTGCGCGGCTACATCGACAGGCTGGACATCGCGCCCACTGGCGAGTTGCGCATCGTCGACTACAAGACCGGCACCGCACCTCGTGAAGAGTACGAGGCCAGGGCCCTGTTCCAGATGAAGTTCTACGCGCTCGTGCTATGGCGCACGCGCGGCACGATCCCGCGCCTGCTGCAGCTGATCTACCTGGGCAACGGGGAGATAGTCCGCTATGCGCCGGACGAGGCCGACCTCCTTGCCACCGAACGCAAGATTAATGCGCTCTGGCAGGCCATTGACCGGGCAATGACCTCGCGCGACTGGCGCCATCATCCGAGCAGGCTCTGTGAGTGGTGCTCGTTCCAGGCGCTCTGCCCGGCGTTCGGCGGCACCGCTCCGCCGCTGCCAGAAGCTGCCGCCGTAGCGGAGCCCGAGCGACTGCCTGAGCAGATCCCGGCACCGCGGTTGACAACTGACGCGGGCGCCCTAGACCAGACATAACCAAATCTGGTCATAACCGCTTCGAGACATAAAATCAAGTCGAGATATTACTTGACAGCGTGCCCGCCGCTTCTTTATGGTCGCCTTGCCAGGCGGGCCGGTCTCCTGGCCGCAAGCGCCGGCCCGCCCGCACGGGGACTCGCGGCAACCCAGCGTGCAGTTCCCCGACGAGTTCCGTGTCCACTCCCCCGAAAGGCACGACCATGTCCATCATCGACGCGACGGGTCTCGCCCGGACTTTCACCAGCCGCCGGCGCACCGTGGATGCCGTTCGCGGAGTAGACCTGCAGGTCGAGGCCGGCCAGATCGTGGGCTTCCTCGGCCCTAACGGCGCCGGCAAGACCACGACCCTGCGGATGCTGACGACGCTGCTGCGGCCGACGGCCGGCACGGCCACCGTCTGCGGTGCGGACCTGCTCCGCGATCCGGTTGGCGTGCGCCGGAAGATCGGCTACGTGCCGCAGGCCATCGGCGTGACTGCCGGCGGCTCGGACCCTAACTGCCTGGTACAGGAAGAGCTGGACATCCAGGCGCAGCTGTACCGGGTGCCAGCGGGCGAGGTAGCGGCGCGGACCGGCCGGATGACAGCGCAGCTTGAGCTGAGCGGACTGGAGCGGCGGCTCTGCAAGACGCTGTCCGGCGGCCAGCGGCGGCGCCTGGACATCGCGCTCGGGCTCATTCACTCGCCCCAGCTGGTCTTCCTGGACGAGCCGACGACGGGCCTGGACCCGCAGAGTCGGAGCAACCTCTGGGATCACATCCGCGCGCTTCGCTCGGACTTGGGCACGACGGTGTTCCTCACCACGCATTACCTCGAGGAGGCCGACGCGCTCTGCGACCGCGTGCTGATCATCGACAACGGGCGGATCATCGCGTCTGGGGCGCCCGAGGAGCTGAAGCGACAGATCTCCGGCGACGTGGTCACGCTCAGCGTGACCGGCGACATGGCCGTTGCCGAACAGAAGCTTGCGGCCGAGCCCGGCGTGCGCGACATCGCTGTCGATGGCCGTGCCATCCGGCTATCGGTGGAGCAGGGCGAGGAAGCGCTGCCGGGCCTGCTACGAGTGCTCGACGGCGCCGGACTCAGCCTGACTTCAATCCAGCTGGCCAGGCCGACTCTGGACGACGTCTTCCTGACTCTCACCGGCAGGTCGCTACGCGAGGATTCGACCGCGGGCGCCGCAGAGCCACAAGCTGCCGGCGCCGCCTGATCGGGCGCCAGCAGTCACTGTTTTATCCCGCCGAACTCGCCATTTAATCCCGCCGAACTCGCCACGGACCTATCACGGAGCACAGCATGTCCTTCGCCCGCGACACCTTCCTGATCTTCCGGCGGCAGCTGCGGCTGATGTTGCGCCAGCCAGCGTGGCTGATCATCGGCCTCAGCCAGCCGATCCTCTACCTGGTCTTCTTCGGGCCGCTGCTGACCCGGATCGCCGGCGGCGGACTGCCTGGCTTTCCGGCCGGGAATTCCTACAGCTTCTTCGTGCCCGGCTTGCTGATCCAGCTTGGTTTGTTCGGCGCCGCGTTCGTCGGCTTCTCGATCATCGCTGACTGGCGGGCTGGCGTGATCGAGCGCTTCCGGGTCACCCCGGTCAGCAGACTGGCCCTGCTGTCTGGCCGCGTGCTCAGGGATGTGCTGACGCTGCTCGTCCAGGCCATCGTGCTCGTCATGGCCGGGCTGGCGTTTGGCATGCGCGCGCCGGTAGCCGGCGTGCTGATCGGGCTGGGCTTCATCGCCGTGGTTGCGATCAGCCTGGCCGCCATTTCCTACACCGTGGGGCTCGTGCTGAAGAGCGAGGACGCGCTCGCGCCACTGCTGAACATGGTCATGGTGCCGCTAATGCTGCTGTCGGGCATCATGCTGCCGTTGACGCTGGGCCCTGGCTGGCTGCAGGGCATCGCCCGCGCCACCCCGTTCCGGTACATCATCGATGCGATGCGAAGCGCGTTCCAAGGGCATTACGGCGGCACCATCATGGTCGAGGGCGTAGCAGTTGCTATCGGGATGGCTGCGCTGTGCCTATGGGTCGCGTCCCGCGCGTTCGTCCGCGAGAACGCCTAGGTGATGCCGCGGCGACGCAGGATCTCGCGGACTTCGCCGAGGTGGTCGTCGTCGTCGCCAGCCGAGACGGCCGAGTGCTCACGCGTCGCGGGCACCGACGCGGGCGACTGGCCGTCGTGCGCAGACCGCGGTGCCTTGCCGGCCTTGGCGGCTTTGGCGGCCTTGCGCCGCTTGCGGCCGCGCATCAGCGGGGCGCCACCGGAGACCATGAATAGCAGGACGACGATGCCGAGCAGGCCCACGCCAAGCCAGGCTTTCGGGGAAAACACGAAGCTGGTGGCGAACTGCACGACCGCCGACACGATCTGGCCAATGAGCCGCACGGAATGCGTCAGGTAGGCGGCGAGCGGAATCAGCGACCAGGCAATGCCCCGCAGTCCGCTGCCGGGTCCCTTCTTGCGCCATACCATGACGCTCAGGACTATTCCGACGATCGTGACGGCGACGCAGACCCAGCCACCAATACTGAGCCAGGTACCCACTCTCGCCTCCCCTCGCGGCCGCGACCGGCCTGGGCGCGGTCAACCCCTATTCTCGCACAGATTGAAGACCCTTCCGGACCCGCGAAATGCCCGCCACCCGGCCACCGCGCGGCGGTGACTCAGACCGCCAGTGCATCAGAGCGCAAGCCCGGTCCGGGCTGCTAGCTCGGCGACAGAGGTTCCCGCTAGCGTCTCCAGCACGACTCGGCCGGGCCGCTGCGGGATAGGGACAACACTGGGCACCGCCACTGTGCGGCATCCGGCAGCCTCGGCGGCAGCTACTCCGTTCGGCGAATCCTCTAGCGCGATGCAACGCCGCGGATCCGCGCCGAGCTTCGCGGCGGCCAGCAGGTAACCTTCCGGGTCCGGCTTAGGATGCGCCACGTCAGCCGCGCACACCGTGACCGGGAACTGCGCGCTCAGCTGCGCCAGCACCGCATCCATGACGGCCGGCTCGGACGAGGTGACAAGCGCGTACGGCAGTCCGGCGGCGGCCACTTCGGCAACCAGCTCGAGGGCACCAGGCAGCACCGGCACTGGCCCGGAGTTGATCAAGTCGACCATCGCTTCGATCAGCCAGCGCGCCACGGCAGCCGGCTCGGCGGGGCGCGTTCCCTTGCTCAAAAGGTATTTAACCGTGACCGCCATCGAACCGCCGACCAGCATGTTCTGGTCGGCCGGCAGCCAGGTGCCGCCAAGACGCGCCATCACCGCGCCCTCCGCGCGGAACCACAGCGGTTCGGAATCGACCAGCAGCCCATCCATGTCGAACATGACGGCCTGAAGCCCAGCAGCGCGTCCGCCGGCTGTCCCGGTCACCAGCACTGCGCCCGCCGGGCCGATATCGCTCAGTTCCGGCTCGGCCAACTCAGTTCCGGCCAAATCGAGCTCGGCATCGGAGGAACAACCTTCAGAACGCGGCATGGTGATCACATCCTATGGACCGGACCTGATTGACTCGGGGAAGGCGGCCCTTTCTGTTGATGTTGTTCGGGGAACATAGGCTTGACCTGACTTACCCGGTCCCGGGTCGGCCGGGGCATGCGCGGATGAAGGGAGGTGGCCGACGATCGAGCTAGATGCCATCGGCAAACTCAACTCGCCAGCGCTGATCGCCGCCTTCGAGGGGTGGAACGACGCCGGCGAGGCCGCTAGCAGCGCGATCAGCCAGCTCACCACGGCCTGGGACGCCAAGTCCATCGGCGCGATCGACCCGGAGGATTACTACGACTTCCAGGTGACCAGGCCCGTCATGGACGTCTCCGACGGCCAGTCGGAGGAACTGATCTGGCCGACCACGAGGCTGGCGCTCGCCAGGCCGCCCGAGGCCGGACGTGACCTTGTCCTGTTGCAAGGGATCGAGCCGAACATGCGCTGGCGCGGGTTCACCTCCGAACTTGTCTCCGCGTTCTCCGAGCTTGGCGTGGAGCTCGTCATCCTGCTCGGCGCGCTGCTTGCCGACTCTCCGCACACCAGGCCACTGCAGGTGACCGCGGCGACGTCAGGTTCGGAGCTGGCCGCGCAATTGCACGTCGAGCCCGTCGACTACAAGGGCCCGACCGGCATTGTCGGCGTGCTCCAGCAGGCCTGTGCTCAGGTCGGCATGCAGTCGGTCTCGCTCTGGGCGGCCGTGCCGCATTACGTGGCCCAGCCGCCGAGCCCGAAAGCAACCCTTGCGCTGCTGCGCAGCGTCGAGGACATCCTCGACATGTCGCTGCCGCTCGCTGACTTGCCCGCTGAGGCCCGCGCCTGGGAACGGGGCGTTGACGAGCTGGCCGAACAAGACAGCGACGTGGCCGAGTACGTGCGCAGCCTGGAGGAGGCCAAGGACGCGGCCGACCTGCCGGAAGCTAGCGGTGACGCGATAGCCCGGGAATTCGAGCGGTACCTGCGGCGCCGCGGCGACAGGGGCGAGCACGGCGGCCGCTGACGCCGAGGGCTGCGAATGACAGTCAGCACCCGCCGGGGCGCCGCTAAATGGGCGGCCAGGGCACGGCCGGCCAGTCTGACGGCGGGAACGGGTGCAGTTTGTGCTCGATCAGCTGCTCAAGCCGCTTGATGGTCGTGTCGAGCTCGGCCGCGGACAGCCACTGGCTCAGTTCATTGGCCAGGTCACCATGAGCGAGCTGCTGGCGCAGCCGCCCAAGGGCTGCCATGGCCGATGCGGGCAGCTTCTTGCCGCGCCATTGCCATAGCACCGTCCGCAGCTTGTATTCCTCGCCGAAGCAGACGCCATGGTCGCAGCCGTACAGATGACCGCTGATGTCGGGCAGCAAATGGCCGATCTTGCGGTCGGCATTGTTCACTACCGCGTCGAACACTGCCATCTGCCGCAGCCGGTCATCGTTGCTGCGGGCCAGCTCGAGCAGGTCGACGGAGGTGTCGGCGTCGATCCACAGCTGGCACATGCCGGGGCCGAACGGGCCGTCCCTGTACACCGTGGGCGGCACTACGTCCCAGCCCGCCGCGCGCGAGACGATGTAGGCGGCCAGCTCGCGCCCGGCCAGCGTGCCTTCGGGAAAGTCCCAGAGCGGGCGCTCGCCCGCCACCGGCTTGTAGACACAGGCAGCTTCGACGCCGTTACCGCTGATCGTGCAGTACATCGTCGCGTTCGACGCGTCGACGAGCCGGCCCTGAATCTCCAGCGTGCCGCAGGAGAGCAAATCAAGCGCCGCGGGCTCGTCCACGGCCCCGTTACTGCTGGAGACGGTGCCGCCTGTCAGCGCGGCGTCGTCCGGAAGCTCCCGGCCGGCTGCTGCATCAGGCATGCCCAACCCGGTGCCCGTTCTGCCGTGGGCACACGTGCCCCGCCGGGTCGAGTGGCAACCCGCACAGCGGGCACGGCGGGCGGCCCTGCCGCACTACCTGGATCGCGCGCTGGGAAAACGCTCGTGCCGCCTCGGCCGTGAACCGCACTCGCAGCACCGAGGGCCCGTCGTCGGGCACATCGTCAGCCAGCGGCTCGATCGGCTCCTCGCTCTCCTCCTGCGCTTCGATGATGACCCGTTCGCCATCATGGTCCCAGGCAAGCGCGATGGCGCCCACCCGGAAATCCTCAGTTAGCGGCAGGTCCAGCGGGCCCTCGTCCATGGGCTCTGGCTCGGTACCGAGTCCCGCATCGGCGCCGGTCCTGCGCGCAACCTCGTCAAGCAGCTCCTCGAGCCGCTCAGCTAGCTGGCTGACCTGCCCCTTCTCCAGCGCAACGCTGGTGGTCCTGGCGCCCAGGGTTGCCTGCAGGTAGAAGGTGCGCTCCCCTGGCTGGCCGACGGTGCCCGCGACGAATCGCTCCGGCGGGTCGTACGAGTAGACCGGCATGACCCCTATCCTCCCGCGCCGAAACTGTCCGCGGGGCCGGCGGGCCGCAAAGCTGCTGGCTGACACCACGTCCTCGTGATGCTAGCGGCCAGAACGTCCCCACCAGTCAGGCTACCGGCGAAGCCGCGATCGTTTTGCGCCGGTCACGGGACGCCGCCCGCGCCGCCGCCGATCTGCGCATCCGCTTCCGCGCCCGGCGTTGCCTCGGTCGGACGGTGCGTCCGGCCGACCGGGTCCGAGCCGGTGTCGTTCATCCGCAGCACGAACGGCCGGAGCGTGGTGTACCTGACCACGCTCAGCGAGCACGGATCGATCTGGATCCGCTGCGACATGTCCAGGTGCATGCCCAGGGCATCGGCGAGGATCGCCTTGATGACGTCGCCGTGGGAGCAGATCAGGTAGGTGGCGTCCTTGCCGAGCTTGTCGTTCCAGTCCCGGACCGCAGCCACTGCTCGCTGCTGCATCGCCATCATGGACTCACCATCAGGACCGGGAAACCGCACCGCGCTCGGGTGCGCCTGCACGACCTTCCAGAGCGGGTCGTGGGCGAGCTTGCGCAGCTGCTGACCGGTCCAGTCGCCGTACCTGCATTCGCCCAGCCGGTCATCGAGCTGGACCGCGGCGGACCGGGGCGCACTTGGCGGGCCGCTGCCGTTTGCCTCGGGATCGGGCGCCGGAACCGGCGCCTGCGTCCCCGCCGGATCGGCGGCCGGCCGTTCCTGTCTGCTGGCAATCGCCGCCGCCGTTTCCCGGCACCGGTCCAGCGGGCTGCTGACGATGGCCGCAAGCGGGACCTGCGCCAGCCGGCTGCCGAGCGCGGCAGCCTGCGCCTGCCCGCGGTCGTCCAGCGATATGCCGGGCATCCAGCCGGTCAGCGCCTTACCGGTTGACGACGTCAGGCCATGCCGGACCACCAGCAC
Source organism: uncultured Actinomycetota bacterium (assembly GCA_963787665.1). Taxonomy (GTDB): domain Bacteria; phylum Actinomycetota; class Actinomycetes; order Streptosporangiales; family Streptosporangiaceae; genus JAJYUU01. Next base: position 82,040 of record CAWBDZ010000007.1, on the reverse strand, counting down.
CAGGGTCATTTCTTGACTCTAGCTACCGGCACTACCGGAGCCGACCAGGACGCTCGGTCAGCACGAATGTGGCAGCACCGAAAGAAACCAGGTCACCGGGGCTGACCGTGATCGGCGCATTCACCCGCCAGCCGTTCAGCCGCGTCCCGTTGGTGGACCCGAGATCGGTCAGCAGCCACCCGTCATCCTCCCGCTTCAGGCACGCGTGCCAGCGCGAGACGGTCCGGTCCAGCAGCGTCATGTCGCACGCGGGCTCGCGCCCGATGGTGAACCGCGCCTGCGACCCGGCTGGCAGCGTGAGGGCAGCCGGGGGCTTGCGCAGCCACCGGTCGATACCTGCCAGCACGCGGCGCCACGAAGCTGCCGCCGACGCCAGGGCGCCTGCGCCAAACCATCCCGGCGCGGATGACGCGGGCACGTATTCGACCGGTCCGGGCCGCGGCGCCGGGTGGACCTGCTGCATGAAGGAGTCCCGCGTTCCCCTCGCCTCTGCTGAGCCGACAAGGTCCTCGACGACCCGCCTCCAGTCGGCGTCAGATACCCGGCCGGGGTCGCGCGGCGGTCCGTCATGGTTGTCAGGCCCGGTCTCGTCCGGCCCGGTCTCGTCCGGTATCGCCACGCCTTCGATTATCGTTCCGGCCTGCAGAGGTCGACAAGACCGCGTTATCACGCGCCCATCGCGTGCGCGCCGCCGTCGACGTGCACTATCTCGCCGGTGGTGGCGGGGAACCAGTCCGATAGCAGCGCGATGCAACCGCGCGCGGCTGGCTCGGCGCTGGTCAGGTCCCAGCCCAGCGGCGCGCGCTGGTCCCATAGTCCTTCGAATTGATCGAAGCCGGGAATGCTTCGAGCCGCCATTGTCTTCACCGGGCCGGACGAGATCAGGTTCACCCTGATGCCGCGCGGGCCAAGGTCGCGGGCCAGGTACCGGGCCGTTGACTCCAGCGCGGCCTTGGCCACTCCCATCCAGTCATAGCCGGGCCACGCCACGCTGGCATCGAAGTCCATCCCGACGATCGAGCCGCCGGATTCCATCAGCGGCAGCGCCGCCATGGCCAGCGATTGCAGCGAATAGGCGGACACCTGCAGGGCGGCGGCGACATCTGCCCACTGCGTGTGCAGGAAGTTGCCGCCAAGAGCGCCTGCAGGCGCGTTCCCGATGCTGTGCACGATTCCGTCCAGCCCGTCGACGTGAGCGCTGACTCGCTCGGCGAGCGAGCCGAGGTGCGCGTCGTCCTTCACGTCGAGTTCGAGCACCGGCGGCGGCTCCGGCAGTCGCTTGGCAATCCGCTCGACAAGGCTGAGCCTCCCGAAGCCGGTTAGCACCACGGTCGCGCCTTCCTGCTGCGCGATCCGGGCCACATGGAAAGCGATCGAGGCGTCTGTGAGCACGCCCGTGACCAGGATCCGCTTGCCGTCCAGGATGCCCATCACGCCTGCCTTCCGTCGTAATCTCCGAACGTCGTCAGTGGCCCATCCCGAGGCCGCCATCGACTGGCAGCACCGCCCCGGTGATGTAGGCCGCGTCCGGGCTGGCCAGGAATGCCACCGCCGCGGCGATCTCGTCCGGGCTGGCGTACCGGCCAAGCGGGACACCGGCCAGGATGGCCTTGCGCTGGTCGTCGGTCAGCGCCGTCATCATGTCGGTGTCGACGAGCCCGGGCGCCACTACATTCACGGTGATGTTCCGCGATGAGAGCTCACGCGCCAGTGACCGGGCGAAGCCGACCAGGCCGGCCTTGGAGGCGGCATAATTCGCCTGCCCGGCGGAGCCGAGCAGCCCGGCAACCGAGGAGATCAAGATGATGCGGCCACGGCGCAGCCGGATCATTCCGCGCACCGCGCGCTTGGCCACCCGGTAGGCGCCAGTCAGGTTTGTGTCGAGCACGTCAGCGAAGTCGTCCTCGCTCATCAGCGCGAGCAACTGGTCCCTGTTGATGCCTGCGTTCGCGACGAGCACCTCTACCGGGCCGTGCGCTTCCTCGGCGATCTTGAAGGCGGCGTCCACTTGGGCGGTGTCCCGCACATCGCAGCTCGCGACGGTCAGCTCGTCGACCGGGTCGCCGGACCTCGAAGTCACCGTGACGTCGTCGCCGCCGGCGGCGAGGCGGCGCGCGATGGCAAGACCGATCCCGCGATTCCCGCCGGTCACCAGAACCGATCGACCCAACGTGCTACCTCCAGACGGCAAGCTGCTCGTCGATGCGGACGGGTGCGAGCGTACCGGTCCGGAATCGACGCTGCAGCCTGGGATAGGTTGGCAACTCGTGGACCGTAACCAGATCGACCCCGAATTCACTGCCCACCCGCTGCAAAAGCTGGCCGACGCCGCACTGGCGCAGGCCGCCGAGCTAGGCGCATCGCACGCGGACTTCAGGGCCGAGCGAAGCAGGGGCCAGCAGGTCAGGCTGTCCGACGGCGGCCTGGAGACCCAGTTTGACAGTGATGACCTGGGCCTGGCCGTGCGCGTGATCGTGGATGGCTGCTGGGGCTTCGCATCCGCGGTGGACTTGACGCCTGAGGCTGCGGCGCGCGCGGCCGCTGAGGCTGTCGACGTGGCCAGGGTTGCCGTGCCCATCAGCGCCGAGCGCATCGAACTGGCCGATGAACCCGGTTATGGGGAGGTGACGTGGCTGTCGGCCTACGAGGTCGACCCGTTCGCCGTGAGCGTGGCGGAGAAGATCGCCCTGCTGGCGGACTGGAGTGCCGGCCTGCTGGCCAGCGCCGGGGTTGATCACGTCGACGCGTCCCTTTACCAGGTCAAAGAGTGCAAGTTCTACAGCGACGGGGCCACGACGTCGTTGCAGCAGCGGGTCCGGGTGCACCCGCAGCTCACCGCCGTCGGCGTCGAGCCGAGCGGCCGGTTCGAGACCATGCGGACGCTAGCTCCGCCGGTCGGGCGCGGATATGAATACCTGACCGGAACCGGCTGGGACTTCCCGGCCGAACTGGCCGAGATGCCGGAATTGCTGGCCGCTAAGCTGGCCGCGCCGTCGGTCGAGGCTGGCCGGTATGACCTGGTCATCGATCCATCCAACCTGTTCCTGACCATCCACGAGTCGATCGGGCACGCCACCGAGCTAGACCGGGCGCTGGGCTACGAGGCCGCGTACGCCGGGACCTCGTTCGCCACCATCGACAAGCTCGGCACGCTCCAGTACGGATCGCCGATCATGCATGTGACGGGTGACCGGACTGCGGAACACGGCCTGGCCACCATCGGCTACGACGACGAGGCGGTGGCCGCACAGTCCTGGGACCTGATCTCTGGGGGCGTGCTGACCGGTTACCAGCTCGATCGCAGGATGGCCAAGCTGGAGGGCTTCGGCCGCTCTAATGGCTGCGCCTTCGCAGACTCGCCCGGCCACATGCCAATCCAGCGGATGGCCAACGTTTCGCTGCATCCCGATCCGGCCGGGCCGTCCACCGAAGAGCTGATCGCCGGTGTTACCGACGGCATCTACATAGTCGGCGACAAGAGCTGGTCGATCGATATGCAGCGGTACAACTTCCAGTTCACCGGCCAGCGGTTCTTCCGGATCCGGAACGGCCAGCTCGCCGGGCAACTGCGGGACGCCGCCTATCAGGCCACCACCACGGACTTCTGGAACTCGATGGAGGCGGTCGGCGGGCCGCAGACCTATGTGCTCGGCGGCGCTTTCAACTGCGGCAAAGGGCAGCCAGGCCAGGTCGCGCCGGTCAGCCACGGCTGCCCGTCGGTCGTCATGCGCGGCATCAGGATCCTCAACACAGCGCAGGAGGCAGGCGCATGAGCGCCCAATTCGAGGCGGCACAGGCAGCGCAAGACGCCGTCGAGCGAGCACTGCAGGCGGCCCGTTGCGACGACTGCATCGTCATCGCCGACGAGAGCTCGGCCGCCAACCTTCGCTGGGCAGGCAACTCGCTGACTACGAACGGGGTATCCCGGAGCCGCCAGCTCACCGTGATCGCGATCAGCCGCAGCGGCGACGCGGCGCGGGTGGGCGTGGTGTCCAGGGCAGGCGTGCTCGACGACCAGATCGCCGACATTGTGGCCGAAGCCGAGCACGCCGCTGCCGAGGCCTCGCCGGCCGAGGACGCGCAGCCGCTTGTGCACGGCGCCGGGCTCGGAGCCGGATGGGATGACCCGCCCGCGGCGACCGAGATAGGCGTGCTGAAGCTGTTCGCCGAGGACCTGGGGGACGCCTTCGCCACCGCGGCCAGTGCCGGACGGCAACTCTACGGCTTCGCCGAGCACCTGATGACTTCCAGTTTCGTCGGCACCTCGAGCGGCATCCGGCTGCGCCACGATCAGCCGACCGGCCGCCTCGAGCTGAACGCCAAGTCGGCCGACCTCAGCGAGTCCGCGTGGGCGGGCGCCGGCACCCGGGACTTTGCGGACGTAGACGTGCGGGCGCTAGAAGCCGACCTAGCGCAGCGGCTGGACTGGGCGGCCAGGACCGTCGACCTGCCGGCCGGGCGGTATGAGACCCTGCTGCCGCCCACGGCCCTCGCTGACCTGATGATCTACATGTACTGGTCAGCAGGCGCCAAGGACGCGATAGATGGCCGCACCGTGTTCAGCAAGCCGGGAGGCGGCACCAGGGTCGGCGAGCAACTGGCCAGCCTGCCGCTGTCGCTGCGCAGCGATCCGGGTGCTGCGGGCTTGCAATGCGCACCGTTCGTCATCGCGCACGCCTCTAGCCGCGAGTCGTCGGTCTTCGACAACGGCCTGCCGAAGGCTCCCACTGATTGGATCTCCCGCGGCCAGATGGCCGCCCTGGTGCAGACCAGGCACTCGGCCGCCCTGTCCGGACTGCCGGTGACGCCAGCGATCGACAACCTCATCATGGACCTGCCCGGCGCGGCCGGCTCGACCGCGGAGCTGATTCGCAACACCAGCCGTGGCCTGCTGCTGACGTGCTTGTGGTATATCCGCGAGGTCGACCCGCAGACCCTGCTGCTGACCGGCCTCACGAGGGACGGCGTATACCTAGTCGAGAATGGCGAAGTGACCGCCGCGGTCAATAACTTCCGGTTCAACGAGAGCCCGGTGGCCATGCTGAACCGGATCATCGAGGCTGGTGCTACCGTGCCAACTTTGCCGCGCGAGTGGAGCGACTACTTCACCAGGGCCGCCATGCCGCCGGTACGGGTCGAAGGCTTCAACATGTCGTCGGTGAGCCAGGCGAGCTGAGGTCGTGGCTCAGGTGTCTTCGAGGCGGAAGCCCACCTTGAGGCCGACCTGGAAGTGCGCGACGTCGCCGTCCACGATCTGACCCCGGATTTGAGTTACTTCGAACCAGTCGAGGTGCCGTAGCGTCTGGCCCGCCCTTCGCATCGCGCCCCTGATCGCGGCCTCGATGCCGTCGGGCGAGGTGCCGACGATCTCGGTAACCCGGTATGTGCGGTCGGTCATGTGTCCTCCGGACATCTGGCGCGGCCCGCGCCGATCGTCCCGGCCGGGCGGTTGCCTTGCATCGTTACCCGCCCGATAGCTACGGGCGTGACGGCTGAGCTTGACTGCAACTGACATCCTCCCGCCCGCGCCTGCGATGCCTGCGCCCGCGGTAGCGGATCGCCTGTGTGCGGCATAACGTGGAGGCGTGAGAAGTGCCCAGCGGCGAGGTCGCGAACAACCTCAGATAGTCACCGAGGCGCGGCGCAGCATGTCCGAGGACATTAGCTACCGGCAACGCCGTTACCTGATCATGATGGGTATCCGGACCGTCTGTTTCATCACGGCCATCTTGCTGTTCGTCAATCACCTGGGCTGGATCACGGCGATACCGCTGGTCGGCGCGATCGTCATTCCGTACTTCGCCGTCATTTTTGCCAATGGCGGCCGGGAACCGACAATCAACCGAGGCTTCCGCCCCTATGAGCCAAACCTGCCGGAGGTATATCAGCCACCCGACAGCGGTCGCGGCGATGGCCCGTTCGTTCCGCCCGCGCCACCTGCTGCGCAGCCACCCGGTCGCTAGCGGCAATCCCGCAAAGATCCGACGTTATAGGCGCGCCCTGGCATTTCGGCTATTTATCTGTCATCACTCGACGGACAAAGCATGGTTATTCGGGTTTGCCTTACGGTGCAGTCAGGGATGCCGAGATTGCCACCTAATCCGGTCTTGACGCACTAGGGGGAGGTTCGGTGTAACATGCATACCGGTGCTCTGGTCCCCCGCTGGGGCACCAATTGCCGGCGTTCCGGGCCCCCGTCGGAGCGCCGATGAACGCGACGCCGGGTGGTTTGCCCCCGTAGCCACCCGGCGTCGCTCTATGTTTGCGGGCCTGCGGCCCGCTTCCCGGCGGGCTCGCAGTACCTCCCCCGGGGAGACCCCGGAACCCCCCTGCCGCTCTAGGCTTGCGGGCCTGCGGCCCGCTTCCCGGCGGGCTCGCAGTACCGCCCCCGGGGAGACCCCGGAACCCCCCTGCCGCTCCATGTTTGTGCCCTGTCGGGCCGACACCCTACTTGTCCGTGCTGCTGGTGGTCTCGTCGTCGTCGTCGGCCGCCAGGATGCGGTACATGGCCTTGCGGGTCTCGGTCAGCAACTGCCTGGCCTGCCCGGCCTGCGCCTCGGTCCCCACGCTGACGACCTGGAACGCCGCCATAGCGACCTGACCTATCAGCTTGCGCATCTCGATGGCGGCACCACCGGCACCACCAGCGACGACGTCCCACGGAGCGCTCAGCTCGTCCGGATGCTCGGCCGCGTACGTCCGGCCATCCTCGGTCAGCTGGAATGCCCTGCGACCGCCATCGCCGGCCTCGGCGGTGATGAGGCCCTCATCCTCAAGCTGCTGGAGCGCGGGATAAATCGACCCGGGGCTGGGCCGCCATACTCCCCCGCTGCGCTCTGCGATCTCCTGGATGATCTGGTAGCCGTTCATCGGCTGCTCCGCAAGCAACGCTAGCGCTGCAGCGCGGACATTGCCCCGCCGCGCACGCGGACCGCGCATGCCGCGGAATTCGCGCGGCCACGGACCGAACCCGTGCATCTCCGGACCGGGGAAACCAGGTCCGGCAAATGGGCCCGGGAAATGCGCATGCCCGCGCCGGCCGTGTCCGTGCCTCTCGTCATCTTCGTGCCAGCGGCGACGCTCGCCATCCTCGGCAGGCTCCCACCGGCTAGATCCGCGCCGTGCTCGGCGCTCGTCTTCGTTTCTCATTACATGCTCCTCGTGATCCGGCTACGGATCTGACTAGTTCGGCCTATTCCGGACTGTCATCGTAGCTCTTCGATACGTCAACGATATATCGCTAACTTCGATAAGGCAAGCCCCCGCAGCGGATCCATCCGACTGGCCCTCAAGATCATCCATGGGTGTGACGGAGCTACTGCTATAGCGAGCTTTCTTCACACCGATGGATAGCCTTGCGAGGACGCACACCCGTTAAGCGGTATATGTCCGCTAGGGGTAGCCGACGCCCGGCTGCGCGGCCGACGCGCGGCTGCCCGCCCGGCCAGGAGGTCGGGCCGGACCGGCGAAATCGTGCTGGCCCCGAGGCGGCTAGCCTTCGGGCTCGCTCTGGGCGGTTTCCCAGCTCCCGGCAAGTGCCAGCACGCGCGCCATCGCGTCATCGACGGGCGTCCCGGCCCCTGCCGCCAGTCCGATCAGGTATGCGGTCAGCGGCGCGGCCGGGCGGTCTACCTGGTGCGCGACGTCCCTGGCCAGGTCAAGGATCTTCCGTACGTCCACCGCGGCGGGATCGATGCCGAACTCCCCGCATACCGCCGCTGTCCAGCTCTCCAGAGTCGTCACTGAACTCTCCGTTCTGGTCGGTCAGGGAACGCGCAACGGCAAGGTCATCAGGAGTGTCGCAGTCGAGCCATGGCGGTGGCGCGCCGCTGCCGGCCGGCCGCACGAACACCGGCGACAGCGGCGACAACACGCCATGCAGCGAGTTGCCCGCGTAACCAGCCAGCGCTGCTCGCAGCGGGCTCGCCGGCCAGCAGCCGGCCAGCCATTGCGCCCTGCCCGCATCGTCGGTCAGCACCGCGCCACAACTGTCGCGGCGACAACGGTGGCCACCGCCGCCAGCCCTGCGCGCCGACGCCAGCACGTCGCCGAGCTGTGCGCCCGTCAGGAACGGCAAGTCAGCAGCTAGCAGCGCCAACCACGGCTCACTGACTTCAGCCAGCCCGCGGCGCAGCGCTGGCACCGGTCCGCCGCCCGGCGGCTCTTCCAGCACAATGCGCAGCCCGCCGGGCAGGCCCGCGGCCGCCGCGATTAGCCCATCATGCACAGGCCCTGGCCGGTCGGGTCCGACCACAACCAGCCTGCTCGCCCCGGCGGCGACCGCCGCGCGCGCCACCGACACCAGCATGGGCATCCCGCCGACCTCAAGGGCCGGCTTGTCGGCGAAGGCCAGCCTGGCGGCGCGCCCGCCGGCCAGGATAACGGCGTCGAATTCAGCCACGGCCGCCGCCGGCAATCAGCATCAGGCGAACACGGCGCGGGCTCAGCCGCCGATGGCCGACATCGGCCTGGCCGGCTGCAGGAAGCCGGGGTCGTTGATGCCGTGACCAGGCAGTTTCACCGCGATGCAGCGCTGCCACCGGTCCGCGAGCTCATCGTCGGATACACCGGCCCGCAGCGGCGTGCGCAGGTCGCTCTCCGAGGTGGCGAACAGGCAGTTCCGCAGCTGTCCGTCGGCGGTCAGCCGGACCCGGTCGCACGATCCGCAGAATGGCCTGGTCACCGAGCCGATCACGCCGACCTTCTGCGGGCCGCCGTCAATCAGGAACGTCTCAGCCGGCGCGGACCCGCGCTCGGCCGGATCTTCGGGCTTGAGGATGAACTCCTCGTTCAACATGGCCAGGATCTCGTCCGCGGTCACCATGTCCTCGCGCCGCCAGCCGTGCTGCGCGTCTAGCGGCATCTGCTCGATGAACCGCAGCTCATAACCGTGATCCAGGCAGAAGTGCAGCAATCCGGCGGCATCGCGGTCATTGACACCGCGCATCAGCACCGCGTTGACCTTGACCGGGGTCAGCCCGGCCGCGGCAGCGGCGGACAATCCGGCCAGCACGTCCGGCAGCCGGTCCCGTCGCGCCAGCCGGATAAAGGTCTCCGCCGACAATGTGTCCAGCGAGACGTTGATCCGGTCGAGACCAGCCTCGCGCAGCGGGACAGCCAGCCGGCTGAGGCCAATGCCGTTGGTGGTCAGCGAGATCTCCGGTCGCGGCGCCAGCGCCGCGACCTGCGAGATGATGTCCACGAGGCCGCGCCGTAGCAGCGGCTCACCGCCAGTGAACCGTACCTCGGTGATGCCGAGCCGGGTAACGGCCAGCGTGATCAGCCGGATCAGCTCGTCGTCGGTCAGCACTTCGGGCTTCGGCAGCCACTCCAGCCCCTCGGCCGGCATGCAATAAGAGCATCTGAGGTTGCACCGGTCGGTAAGGGACACGCGCAGGTCGGTTGCCGTTCGCCCGTAGGAGTCCGTGAGCGGCACGGCACCTCCTCTGACAGCGTTGGCAGTGCGCTAATGATCCCCCAACCATACGGCCAGGCCAGGACGCGCGCATCAGCCGCGGACCCGGCTTACATCAGCCGCACCCTGCCTACGTCAGCAGCGGCCGCGCGCTGTTACTTCCCGGATTGGAGATCAATATCAGGGGAACGCGTCCGAACTAGCCTGCCCTGCCTGCCGGAGCGCCGCTGCTCGGCTCAGGCGACCTGGTCAGCCGTGGCGGTGACGGCCGCCCAGCCGCGGTCGGCGTAATCGGCGAAATCGGGCTGTAGCCGCTCGTAGCGCCGCTCGAAGAGCGGGGATGAGATCAGGAAATCCGCGCTGGCCCGGTTGCAGGCCACCGGGATGTTCCAGGCCACGGCGAGTCGCAGCAACGCCTTGACGTCCGGATCGTGCGGCTGCGGCTCAAGTGGATCCCAGAAGAAGATCAGCATGTCGATCTCCCCCTCGGCGATGCGCGCGCCGATCTGCTGATCGCCGCCGAGTGGTCCGCTGCGCAAGCAGTCGACCGGCAGGTCCAGCTCCCGGGCAAGCAGCTGGCCGGTGGTGCCAGTCGCGCACAGGTCATGCGGACTCAGCGCCGCCCGGTTGAAGCGCGCCCATTCGGCGATGTCAGTCTTCTTGTTGTCATGCGCGATGAGGGCGATCCGCCGCTTGGCCTGCTGCTCAGGATGCAACTCCATGGCTCCACACTGCGCGAGCAGTGTTTCTGGCCGGGAAACTCGATGTTGCCTCGGTGTTGCGGGCAGGAAAGGGATCAGGCGCCGGATCGGCGTCCCACGTACCAGCCCGGCGAAATCTCGCCTACGATTTCCCTCGCCGCCTTGCACACCGCGGCCCCGGAGGCCGGCTACGTCGGCCGTTCACCCAGGATGGCCTTATGACCGTGACTGGCGCTATCTGGCGCGACCAGCTCACTGCGGAGGAGCGCTCCGTGCTGGGCCGCGCCGACGATGGCGTGGCTGGCGCCCGCCCCGACGTCCTGGTGGTAGGCGGCGGCATTCTCGGCGTAAGCACCGCTGCCGCCTGCGCGGAAGCGGACCTGGGCAGCGTGCTGCTAATCGAGACCGGACGGCTCGGCGCTGGCGCGACCGGCGGTGCTACCGGCCTGCTCATCCCGGAGCCACACCAGTGGAGCGACCCCGAGCCCTTCGTTGACCTCGAGCGGGCTGGCCTGGAGCGCTGGCGTGACCTGGAGCAGTCGGTACCCGGCGGGGTCGGGCTGGTGGAAGTCGACTGGCTTGGCCTGGCGCCGCATGACAGCGGGTACGCGGCCCACCAGCCGCGCGCGGTGCAGTGGCTCAACCCCGGCCAGGTCCGGGAACTAGTGCCGGGCCTGGCTCGGCCCATGGAGGGTGCGCTTATTCACCGCCAGGCCCGGATCAATCCGCTGCGGGCCGTGGTCCGGCTGGCAGCGGGCCTGCCCAAGGTGACCACTGGCGTGGCCGCCACGTCTGTCGAGATCAGCGGCGACCGGATTGTCCGGGTAGGCACGTCGGCCGGCGACATTTATCCCGGCTCGGTGGTGTTCGCTACCGGCCGCCCGCCGATGCTGGACGGGCTGCCCTTGCATATCCCGTCTGACCGGGTCAAGGGCCACCTGCTCGTGACCGAGCGGGCTGACGTCACGCTGCCGGGCATCGTGGCGCCGCTGGCGACCCAGATCGAGAACGGCCAGCTGCTGGCCGGGGGAACCTTCGACCTGGGTGACGAGAGCCCGGCAGTGCAGCCTGAAGTGATCGACAGCATCGTTCAGGGGCTGGCTGCCGTGCTGCCCCGGCTGCGCGGGATCGGCGTGGCCTACCAGTGGTGCTGTTTCCGGCCCCGGCATCCCGACCGCAGGCCGGTCATCGACATGGTCCCGGGCCTGGCGAACGCGTGGCTGACCTCCGGCCACTTCCGCACCGGCATCCTGAACGCCCCGGTGACGGCCGCAGTGCTGTCGCGGTGGATCGCGGCCGGCGAGCCGCCGGTGGAGCCAGGAACCTGGTCAGCCACTCGCTTCGCCGCGCACTAGCGTTCCCACGCTCGCCGCCTCGGCCGGAGTGGCAGCCCGAAGGACCCTGCGGTCATCTGCCAGCCGCTGGGTGATGCCAGCGGAATCGAGCAGCTCCAGCAGCGGAATGACCGTGCGGCGAGTAGTTGCCAGCGCTTCGCGCGCCTGCGCCGCGGTGAACGGCTGGTCGAGACGGGACAGGATGGCGGCAGCGGCCGCGTCAGCACCCGGCGCGAGCACGATCTGGTCGCTGACGCGCATCAGCTCGCCCACCCGGACGGCGGCAGCCAGACTGCGCGCGTCGAGCCCGAGCTTCCTCAGCCGGTCCGCGTCCGGGGCCACGAACGGCGCCACGGCCAGGTCGGCTCGCAAGATCCGCACCGCCGCGAGCACAGCCGCCGGCAAATCCGGGCCAGCCGGCTGTCCGGTTGGCCGGGCGATGTGCAGCGCGCCGCAGGCGACCCGTATTGGCGCTCGGGCCAGCGCCGTGACCAGCCGCCGCTCTGGCAGGTCGAGCGCCGCGCGTGCCGCCTCGATCGGCAGCCCCGCCGACAGTGGCTCGCTGGCCGCGTGGCTGGCAAGCACCTCACCGAGCTGGCCGCCGAGCGCGCGCCAGTGCGCAGGATCGGCGAGCCACTCCCCAGTGACCGGCACCGGATGGTCAGAAATCCCCATCGCCAGCAGTGTGCTGGCCTTTAGCAGTCCGTGCCGGGCCAGTAGCTCGGCCGCCCCCGGTAGGTCCGGCCAGCAGGCAAGCTGGCGGGCTGCGGCCGCGGCCGCGCCGCGCCGCCGTAGCGGCGGCGGCATCACGTCGAGGACTGTCGCGCCGGCCACGGCCGGCCAGGAGCCGGGCCGCCGGCTTCCCGGGTCGCGGACCAAGACGCAGTCGCCGACGTGCAGCGGGAGCGGCTCGGCCAGGCTCAACCTGGCCAGCCCGGGCCCCAGCGGGCGGACTCTGGCTACGGTGCGAGCCGAACCAACGTGCACGGTGACCGCGCGCGGTAGGTCGCTGTCGTCGTCAGCACCCCGGCGCCACTGTCCGCCCTGCTGATCTGGCTGGCTGACCGTAGTCACCCGCACGTCGATGAGGTCGGTCAAGGTAAAGCGGCCAGCCTGGACCAGGGCCATGCCGCGGCGGGGCAGTTCTTTTCCGGCCCCGCGGAGGTTCAGCGCCACCCGGGCGGCGGCGGTCGCCAGCTCCGCTGGCTCGCCAAGCGACTGCAGGTCACGAACCCTGACGGGCCGCATAGCCGGGGTCAGGACAAGCTCATCGCCACGGTGCACGGTGCCCGCAGGCAGTGTCCCAGTCACCACGGTGCCGCTGCCGGTCATGCTAAATGCCCGGTCGATCCAGATCCGGACGGGCGCACCTGGGTCAGGGTCGGGAAGTTTGCGCCCCAGCTCATCCAGCGCGTCACGGAGCTCGGCCAGGCCCGCGCCGGTCACTGCGCTTACCGCCAGCGACGGGATGCCAGCCAGGCTCGATGCCGTTAGCTGAGCTGCCGCCTGCGCCATAACCGGCCCTGGGTCGGCCAGGTCAGCCTTAGTGACGACGAGCAGGCCATGACCGATGCCAAGGGCGCTGAGGACGGCCAGGTGCTCGGCCGACTGCGGCATCCAGCCCTCGTCTGCCGCGACCACGAACATGACCGCGGGCACCGGGCCTGCCCCGGCCAGCATGTTGGTTACGAACCGTTCATGGCCAGGCACGTCGACGAACGCCAGCTGATCGCCTGAGGGCAGGGTCAGCCAGCCGAAACCGAGGTCAATGGTCATGCCGCGGCGCCGTTCCTCGGCCCACCGATCGGGTTCCATCCCGGTCAGCGCGCAGATCAGCGCTGACTTGCCATGGTCCACATGCCCTGCGGTCACCACGACGTGCATGCCACCCACCTCGCGCTCAGCCCGCTGCGGCCATGACGGCGGCGATAAGCAGTTCGTCGTCGGTCGCGGCGACGGCCCGCAGGTCAAGGAGCAGCCGCCGGTCCTCGATCCGGCCGACGACGGCAGGCACCGAACCGTTGCGCACGGCCGCACCGCTGCGAAGCGCCGCCGCGAGCTCAGCGGGCAGACTGACGGCCGCGCTAGGCAGCGGCTGACCGGGCGCGCCGCCGCCGCCGACGGCCGCGTCGCACAGCTGCACCCGGACATCGATTCCGTCCAGCCGGTCGGCGATCCGGCGAGCCCGGCTGCCAAGTTCGGCCTGACTGACCGCGAGCGCATCGGCTACCGGCGGACGGGGGCCCGAAAGCGTCGCCTCCAGCGCGGCCACTGTGAGCTTGTCCACGCGCAATGCCCTGGCCAGCGGATGCCGCGCGAGCTTGGTCACCAGCTCGGACTTGCCGAGCAACAGCCCTGCCTGCGGCCCGCCGAGCAGCTTGTCACCGCTGGCGGTAACCAGGGCAGCGCCAGCGCGGAGCCAGCTCGTCGCGTCGGGCTCGTCCGGCAGCAACGGGTGCGGCGCTAGCAGGCCAGATCCGATATCGCCGACGACGGGAACGCCAAGCCCGGCCAGCTCAGCCACCGCTGCGCTCGCGGTGAAGCCCTCGATCCGGTAATTGGACGGATGAACCTTGAGCACGAATGCAGTCGCCGGGCCGATAGCGGCCGCATAGTCGGCCGCGGTGGTGCGGTTGGTGGTCCCGACTTCCCGGATGCGCGCGCCGGTTGACTCGATCAGATCGGGCAGCCGGAAGCCGTCACCGATCTCGATCAGCTCGCCCCTGCTGACCACGATCTCGCGCCCGGCCGCCAGGGCAGTAGCTGCGAGTACCAGCGCGGCGGCGTTGTTGTTCACCACGTGGACGGCCTCGGCCGCCGGGACGGCGGCAGCCAGCGCCGCGAGCATGCCGCGGCCGCGCCGCCCGCGCTGCCCGGTGGCAAGGTCGAACTCCAGGTCCGTGCAGCCGGCGGCGGCCGCGATGGCGGTCCGCGCGGCAGCCGAGAGAGGTGCACGGCCCAGGTTGGTGTGCAGTACCACCCCGGTCGCATTGATGACCGGGGTCAGCGTGGCGGCCAGTGCCGGCAGCGCGTCAGCCGCCGCGTCTGCGACCGCGTCGGCTGTTATCTCGCCAGCCCGGGCCCGGTCCTGTGCATGGTGGACTGCGGCCAGGACGATCGCGCGGCCGAGTCGCTGCTGTGCGGCGGCCAGCCGTGGATCGGCTAGCACGGCGTCAGTGCGGGGAGTCAGCCTGCGGACGTCCACGATCGCGACCATACCTGTCTGCGGTTGCCTTGCCATCTGGCCTGGACAGCTCTTCTGAGCGATTTACTAGCACTTTGCCGAAGGAACCCACCTTCGAGTGCAGTGCATGTGCAAGTCTTTAAACATCCGATTCCGCAGGGAGTGAGTACAGATGAACCTACCGGTCGGGATTCCGCGTAGTCGCGGCGCTATTTGCGGAGGCCTGCTGATCTTGCTTGGCCTGTGGGGCGGCCTCGCCCCGTTCGTGGGCCCGTACTTCCACTTCGGCTTCACACCCGACAGGGCATGGGCCTATAACTCCGCCCGGCTCTACTATTCCATTGCCCCGGGCGCCGCGGCGCTGCTCGGCGGTGCCCTGGTGCTGGTCACCCGGAACCGCGCGGTAGGCGTCGCCGGCGGACTGCTCGCCGTTCTCGGTGGCGCCTGGTTCGGCCTCGGCACGGGCTTCGTTACGTACGTGCTGAAGCAGCTCTCGATCAGTGTCGGCGCGCCGATCGCGGCTGGGCTCACCGTCGCGGGTGGCGGAGCCGCACCGCTCCGGGCCTACCTGGAGCAGGTCACCCTGTTCAGCGGGCTTGGCCTGCTCGTCGTGTGCTTCGGTGCGCTGGCTGTCGGCAGGTTCTCCATGCTGGCAGCCAAGGACGTGGCTGCCGATGCCGCGGACGATCCGTACGCCTCGAGCACAATCCCGGTACGGCCGCTGCCGTCACGGGTGGTTGCGGCGGGAGGAACCCCGTTCCCTTCCGACGCAGATCAATACTCGCCCACCGGGACATTCACGCGGCCCGCATCGACGCCGCCGACATCGCTCTTCCCGGACGCGCCGACGTACTCGGACGTGCCCACCGAGTTCGGCGAGCCGACGTAGGGATCAGGCCAACTGCTCTCCCGCGGCCCGCACTTGCCCACTGCGGATACCGCAGCCTCGGCCTTGGCTTGGCACTGGCCGCCCTGATTCCGGCTCTACCCGTGGGCCCGGGCGAAGGCGCGGAGCCGGATGAGCCAGACGTGCAGGACCAGGGAACCGGCGCGAAGCTCGCCCCTTCGCAACAGCCTCGGCCGGAATGGCGCTAGTTTCGCCAGTGCCGCCGGGAACGTCGCCGTGGTGTTCGCGTACAGCAATACCTCGGCCGGACGGCGTTGCCGCAGGCGCTGCCAGTCGTACCGTGTCAACATCGGCGGCTGCCCGGCAAAACTATTGAAGTTTTCGTGGTAAATCCCGGCGTCCTCGACGTACGGCCAGTAGGTGTGTTTGCTGTGCGGGTACCAGATGATGACCTGCTGGCCTGCGTAATCGGGCGGACCGACGAACGCGGGCAACCGAGTGGCAATCCGATAGGCGTCGATGTAGGACGCGAAGCTACCGCCGAGCGCGGCGGCATACGGAGCCGGTACGTCGTCTATCGGCGTGTTCGGCAGCGGCAGGTGGCTCTGTGGCGAGACGGTGAGCACCAGCCCTGCTCCGGCCATCACGACTAGCATCAACCCAGTGGTCACTGCGGCGAGCTGGCGCCGACGCAGCTTGCCGCCTGCGCGTGCCGCCGCCGCCGCCGCGATCATCGCAATCGCCAGGATCGTCCCGACCGGCAGCCAGCCGAACGAGGGCACGTGGGCGTACGCCTCGTAACCAAGCGGGACGGCGAGCAGCACCGCGGCGGGCAGCCACCGGGTGACCCGGCCCGACAGCGGCCGGGCCAGCTCCGCAACGGTGATCGCGAACACCAGGCAGACCCCTGCCCACAGCGTGGAAGAGAAGAAGTACTGTTCCAGGTCCTGCAGCGTCCAGAAGAACTCGAGGCAGGCGAAGGTGGCCAACTGCGCGGCAGCCGCTATCCCGACCACCAGCACCGGAGTCGGAACTGTCCGGCCACGGCGGGCAAAGGCAGCGATGAAGCAGCCCAGCACCGCCGGAGGAACCAGCAGGTAGGCCATGTGCGGCGCCCACCGCCAGGTGGCCGAGTGCCAGGTCGTGATCTGCGCGGGCTGGGACAGGAGCCGGAAGCCCTGCCAGGTCAGCGCGATGAAGTCGGGATGGCCGAGCAACACGGCCGAGGCCGCTACGAGCACACCGGTGACCGCCGCCACGATCGCGGCCAGCATGGCCAGGTCGCCCAGTAGCCGGGCCCGCTCGCGGAACAGGCGCACGCCTATGTAGGCGGCCATCGTCGATGCCACCAGCGGCACGGCCACCCCGTGCGCCCACACCGCCATGGTGAACAGAACCCCGGCAGCGGCCAGCCACGCGCGCCGCCAGCGCGGCGAACACGGCATCGCCAGGCAGGCCAGTCCCCCGGCAACGTAGGAGACCACGGCCGAGTTCGGGTAGTCGGTGCCCAACGCGGTCACAATCACCGGCGAGGAGAGGATCACGATGATCCCGGCCACCCCGGCCCACCGCCCGTACAGGCGGCGCAGCAGGAGATAGACCGGGACCACCGCGATCAAGGCGAACACGTACCGGGTGACGAAGAATCCGGGCACGGACCCGAAAGCCAGGTAATCCAGCCGGGCTGGCACCAGGAAGCCGACCCTGGCGCCTTCGCGCAGTCGGCCGGCCGGAATGACGCCTGCGTACCTGACGAACATCTGCCGCGGATCGACGATGTAGATGGTGTGCATCGACGGATCCGCCATGGTGATTGGCGCCATGAGGCGCAGCCGCAGAACGAGCGCGGCGATCGCCGGCGAGAGCGCCACCCCGAGCGCTTCCAGCCAGGCAGGCAGGCCGAGCGGCGGCCGGGCCGCTGGGCGCGGCACGCTCTGCTCACTGATACCAGGCAGGGCTGGGCCATGAACCTGGCTCATGACCAGTCAGAGTAATGGCTAGCAGCCCGGTACGCGACCACAGGCGCTGGCAGCCGCCGCGGCCGTGGCCGGGCTCGTGGGAGGAGCTGTCAGTCTGGTCTCCAGATCGGCAGTATTACCCACGAATAGCAGCGTCAGACGATCGAGGCGCTGGTAGGGTCGCCGGACCCGGAACGCGCTAGATGGAAGCAGGCCAAGCATGGCGAGGTGGGTGAAGGCAGGAGCCGAGTCGGTGGCAAACGCCGCCGGCCATGAGGCGGCGACCGCACCAACGCCAGCCACAGCGCACCCTGATCAGGCTGCGACAACTGGCCGGGCTGGCCGCTCCGGTAGGTTCGACGCGCTGGTCCCCGTCCTGTTCATGGTCTCCGGCGCGGCTGGCCTGATCTACCAGGTGGTCTGGACGCAGGACCTTGTCCTGGTCTTCGGAGACACCACGCAGGCGGTTGTCACGACGGTAACCGCGTTCCTCGCCGGCCTCGGCATCGGCGCGCTCGTCGGGGCCAAGGTCGGAGCGAGGCTGCGGCGAGCCCTTGCCGTATACGGCCTGCTGGAAATAGCCATCGGATGCCTCGCCCTGCTCATGCCGGTCCTGTTCGATGTCGTAGCGACGCTGTTCCGCAGCGCGTACCTTTCGCTTCCCGCTGGCGAGGTGGCGCTCATCAGGTTCGCCCTGGCGTTCGTGGCCCTGATCCCGGTCACCCTGCTGATGGGCATGTCTCTGCCGGTCCTGACCAGGCATCTGGTGCGCACCGACCCAGACATTGGCGAGCGCGTAGCGCGGCTGTACGGACTGAACACGCTCGGTGCCGTGATCGGCTCGGTGCTGAGCGGCTACTTCCTCATCGAGCTGATTGGCCTGCGGGCCACGACGTTCGTGGCGGTTGCCCTTAACCTCTGCGCCGGAAGCGGGGCGGTCCTGATCTCGCGGACCCTGCCGCGGCCGGAGAAGCAGGAGGCCGAGGTCCCGGCAGCCGAGCGCCGACCGCCGCTGCGGGCACGTCAGTACCTGCTGCTTTCCATCACCTTCGTATCCGGGCTGGTCAGTCTGGCTCTCGAGGTGTTGTGGACCCGGATCATGCTGCAATCCACCGGCTCGTCGATCTACGTCTTCATCGCCGTCGTGTCGGTTTTCCTCATTGGCATTGCTGCGGGCAGCCTCGTCTACGAACGGCAGAAGGACCGGCCGCCGCAGCTGGCGACTCTGGGCGCTCTCCTCGCCACCGCCGCGCTCCTGGCCATCGTTCCATTGATCGTCAGCAACATTAATGGCCCGGCCGGTTTGCCCTTCGCCGTGCTGCTGATCCT
This sequence comes from uncultured Actinomycetota bacterium, assembly GCA_963787665.1. GTDB lineage: Bacteria > Actinomycetota > Actinomycetes > Streptosporangiales > Streptosporangiaceae > JAJYUU01. The sequence goes on along the minus strand of CAWBDZ010000007.1, from coordinate 63,272 downwards.
GCCGGTCACCGGAATCCTGGGCTACACGTTCCCGCTCACAGTCCGGCTCTTCGTCGACAGCGCCGCCCAGGCCAGCCGCGGCGTCGGCATCGTCTACGCCGTTAATACCGCCGGGTGCGTGGTCGGCACGGTCGCTGCCGGCTTCCTGCTCATCCCGTTCATCGGGACCAGCGCGGCGATCATCACTCTGTGCATCGCCGAAGCGGCACTCGGCTGCGGCCTCGTGTTCGTCTACGGCTCCAAACGGGAACCGATACGGCCGTTCATTGCCGTCGCGGCTGTCGGCATCGTCGCGATAACCTTCTTCCTCCCGGCAGCGCGACTCAGCTACGTCCAGCGGCAGGTCGCAGCGACCCACCAGCGGACGGCGCACTTCGACGACCCGGTGGCCTCGGTCGACGTGACCGGCAGCGCCAACCCGCTTAAGCGCAATCTGCTGATCAACGGGCAGGGGATCACCAAGCTCACCATCGATACCAAGCTGCTGGCCTACATCCCCAAGGCGATCCGGCCGAACGCCACGACCATGCTGAACATCTGCTTCGGCATGGGCTCGACATATCGGTCCTCGATCGTCCTCGGCCTGCACACCACCGCCGTCGAGCTTGACCCGACCGTACCGACCGTCATGCACTGGTTCTACCGCGACGCAAACAAGTACCTGCACAGCCCGCTCGGACACATCATCATCAGCGACGGACGGAACTACGTCCGGCTGTCGAACAAGCGGTTCGACCTGATCACCATCGACGCGCCGCCGCCAATGTGGAGCGCCGGCGCCGTCGTGCTGCTGACCCACGAGTTCTACCAGGAGGCAGCCCAGCGCCTCAAGCCCGGCGGGGTCCTCACCTCGTTCGTCCAATACGACTACAGGAAGCTGATACTCCGGACCTTCAGGGCGTCGTTCCGCCACGTGATGGTGATCAGGGGACCGCATCCCTACGGGATGTACATGATCGGCTCGGACGCTCCGATACAGCTACGGAGAAGCGCGATCATGCGGGTGTTCGGATCCCGGGCAGCTCGCGCTGACCTGGCTGGCGCGCCGGACTTCCGCCCGGTCCCGACCACCAGGTGGCCCGGCATACTGCACAAGTTCATATGGATGCGCGATCGCCAGGTCAGCCGCTTCGTCGGCGCAGGCCCCCTCCTCACCGACGATCACCCGCTTATCGAATACTCCCTGCTGTCCACCTTCTCCGGGACCGCGAACAACGGGCCGGTCTTCGAGCGAGCAGCAGTCGAAACCGGACTTGTCATAATATGCCTGCTGGTGCTACTCGGCGCCGGGCTCACCTGGGAGGCGGTGTCCCGGCGCCGGGCCGCCGCCAGAAGGTAGCGACACGGCGGGAACAGAGGCCGCGAGGATTTCAGCTTGGGGATGCCTCCCCTTGCCTGGACCAAGGCGTGTCGGGCACCATTCTTGCTGGCCGGCCGTGCGCGTGCCGGCCGGGATGTCGCATATACCGGGCGGGAGCGGCGAATGAACATGGCAGTGCGGCGGTTCGTGCCCGTGCTCGCGGTGGCGGCGAGCGTCATGCTGGTCACCGGCAGCCCGGCTCAGGCGTTGCTCGGCGCGAAGGCCGGGAAGTCATGAGCGTGCGGTGTGATCCAAATTGATCCCATCAGCGCCCTGCCCTTGCCGACTCAGTCAGGCAGGGCCGCGGAAACGGCACACATGCAGGTCAGTGGAGGCGGACGGGAATCAAACCCGCCGACGACGTGGAGCGCCGTCCACCAGTTTTGAAGGCCGCGTTTGCCCGTCCCCGCTGTTCCCGTCCGCTCACGCCTGACCCCGTTTGACTCCGTTTCCGCAGGCAAGGACGGCCCGGCGTCACCCGCCAGCACCGCGAGCGCGTCAAATGGAGGGCTGCGAGCCTGACCCCCGAGAAAGGCCATGAAGGTGAAGAGACCTCTGCCTCTGGCCGCCGCGATAGCGGCGGCAGCCCTATTACTCGCCGCAGCGCCCGCGTCCGCTGCCGGCGGGCGATCAGCGGCGGCCGGGCCGCCCCTCCACGTGATCAGCCTGCACGCAGCGTTCGCGCGCGCACTCCCGCACGCGACACCCGGACCGGAAGCTGGCATCATCCCGCCGCTCGGCAAGCGGCTCCCGGCTGCATCTGCCGCCAGCGCACCTTCCAGTTGCGCCGAGCCGAACTGCGACCTGTCCTACGGCGGCGGTGCGGTGGAGGCATCTCCACATGTCTACTTGCTGCTCTGGGGACCGGACTGGACAACCTCGTCGCCCGCCTACACCGACCTGTATGACGTCTACGACGGGCTCGGCGTGACCTCGGACGACAGCTGGTCGACGATCACCTCGCAGTCGGGCCGGCGTTCTCCGGCACGGTGTTCGAGGGCGCCTGGCAGGACAGTTCCGCGCCGCCGGATCCGGTGACCCCAGCCGACCTCGCGGCCGAGGCGGACGGCTTCGCCAGCTATGAAGGGATCACCGACCTGGCAGACGCGCAGATCGTCATCGCCTCCCAATCCGGTACCTGCTTCAGCGACGGTTTCGTAGGCAGCTGCGGAGTGCCCAATGCGCACGGCCTGTATTGCGGTTGGCACTCATGGTCGGGCACGGTGTCCTACACCAACCTGCCCTACTCGACCGACGCGGGTGCCTATTGCGGGGAGAACTGGATCAACCCCGGGTCTGCGGGCACCTACGACGGGTTCTCTACGATCGCCGGACATGAATACGCCGAATCGGCGACCGACCCCAACCCGAACACTGGCTGGATCGATACGGGCGACACCGTCAGTGGCGGCGAGGTCGGGGACAAGTGCGTCTCAGGCGGCAGCAACTGGGGCCCGCTGGGCAGCGACCTGTCGGCGACGTCAAGCTCTCGACCGGGACGTTCGCGATGCAGAGCCTGTGGAGCAACGCCGCGGGCCGGTGCCTGCTGACGTCCGCGCCTGGCCTCATGGTCGCCACGCCGGGTACGCAGAAAAGCACTCTCGGCGCCAGCGTCAGCGTCCAGGTCCGCGCCTCCAGCAACACCGGCACGGCGCTGACCTATAAGGCGTCCGGGCTGCCCGCCGGGCTGTCGGTCGGCAGCACCTCAGGCAAGATCACCGGCAAGCCCGCAATTACAGCAGGAACCTTCAGCACGACGATCACGGTCTCCGATTACGCCGGCTGGATCCGGTCACCTTCACCTGGCAGGTCAGCTCCAGGGCAGGGCCGGTCAAGGGATACGACGCAAAATGCGCCGATGACTACCGCGACCGCAAGGTAACGGCACCAAGATCGACCTGTGGTCGTGCGACGGCCAGGCACGCCAGCGGATCACGTTCACCGCCGCCGGCGACCTGCGGGTGGCCGGGAAGTGCGTCACCTCGGCCAGAGGCGCCGTGCTCGAGCCGTGCACCGGGTCAGCAGCGCAGATCTGGAAGCGCCACGCCGACGGCGAATACGTGGTCAAGTCGACCGGCCGCTGCCTCACCGATCCGGCCAAGTCAAAGAAAACGGTACGCAGCTCCGGCTTGAAACGTGCGCCGCCAGGGCTCGGCAGAGTTGGTCCCTGCCATAGAGCACCGCAAGCATGACGGGCACTGAGCGCCCGGCTGGCTATGGCTGCCCGGGCGCACTCTTGCCGGTAAATGCCCGGCGGCTTGCGCGGGGGTTACCGGTGGCTTGCCTAGCCGTTGCGCATCTGCCTGGCTCAGTCGGCGCGAGCCGCTCGTGACCGCGCTGGTCGCAACGGCCCGCGCTCCGGGACGCCGTGACCCCGCCCTGTGTTCCTGGATGTTCCCCGGGCCAACCGTTCCGGGCCCTGGCCGGAGCAGTGAGCCAGGGCCGCGGGAACGGCGTACATGCAGGTCAGCGGAGGCGGACGGGAATCGAACCCGCCGACGACGCGGAGCGCCGTCCACCAGTTTTGAAGACCGGGGGGGCCACCAGGCACCCTGACGCCTCCGAGACCAGACCCTATCGGCGGTCAGGCGGCGACGCGGCGGGCGCCTGCTCCCGGCAGCGGGGTGACGTCACGAGCGGACCCAAGGACGTGCCCTTCGGCGCACGTCAGCTCCAGCTGAACGGCGGCGCCGCAATCGCGGTGCGTGAGTACGACAGCCGGACCGCCCGGATAGGCCGCGTGCTTGTCACCCCAGGCCAGCAGTGCGGCGATCACCGGGAACAGGTCGATGCCCTTCTCGGTCAGCCGGTACTCGCTCCGGGCGCGCTGCCCTTCCTCCTGGTAGGGCACCTTGCGCAGGATGCCCGCCGCCACCAGCTTGGCCAGCCGGTCGCTGAGCAGCTGGCGCGGCGCGCTCGTACGGCGCTGGATGTCATCGAACCGGCGGATGCCGTTGAATGCCTCGCGCAGCACGAGGAACGTCCACTTCTCGCCGACCACCGACAATGCCGCCGCGATATTGCAGTTCGCCGTGTCGTAGTCGAGCGCCCAGGACTTCGTCATTTCCTTAGGCTAAGTCTACTTGACAGACTTAGCAAGGCGGGGCAGGCTGAGTCTATGAATCGAACTCCGGTCGTTCCAGCCGGCCTGCTGCGGACAGCGCGCGAGTCCGACGCCGACCGGATTCGCGAGTTTGTCTGCGGCCTGTCGCCGCGCAGCCAGTACTTCCGGTTTTTCGCGACGGTCGCGCCGCCGAGCTCCGGACTGATGCGGGCCTTGTCGGGGGCTGCGGGCAGGGCCGACATACTGCTGGTCACCGACGGCGAGGGCACAGTCATCGGTCACGGCATGGCCGCCGATCAGGGCTGCGCCAGTGACATTGGCCTCGTAGTCGCGGACGACTGGCAGCAGCGCGGCATCGGCACGCTGCTGCTCTCGGCGCTGGTAGGCCGGGCCGCCGGCCGGGGCATCAGGACGCTCGTCCTGGACGTGCTGCCAGCGAACGAGCGCATGCTCGGCATCATCGCCCGGCGATGGCCAGCAGCGCCGCGGGAACGAACTCCGGACGCCATTGTCATCAGGCCGCAGTTGCCGGGCCCGGCCGGTTCGCAGCACGTGGCCGTACCGTCCGTGGTCAGCTTGGCCGGGCGTTACTACTCAGGAGGGCACCGTGCAGCCTAGTTACCTGCGGCTAGCCGGCCCGCAGCCTGATGACGACGAGCTACTGGCGGAGCCGCGAAGCCGGCGCTATGCGTGGCACGACCCGGCCATCACCGCGGCCGCGGCCCGGGAGATGGCAGGCAAGGAATTCCTCGAGGCCATCGCCGACGGGGCACTGCCAGCGCCGCCAGTCGCCAGGACGCTGGACTTCGCCCTCGTCTCGGTCGGCACTGGGACAGCGGTTTTCGAGTTCGTGCCGGCCGACTTCCACTACAACCCGATCGGGTCGGTGCACGGCGGAGTGCTCTCCACGCTGTGCGACTCGGCGTGCGGCTGCGCGGTTCAGAGCATGCTGCCCGCTGGCACTTACTACACCAGCCTGGACCTCAGCGTGAAGTTCCTCCGTCCGGTGACCGCTGCCGTCGGCCGGATGGAGTGCGAGGGCACCGTTACCCACCTGGGCGGCCGGTCAGCTCTCGCCGAGGCGCGCCTCACCGGCCCGGACGGCAAGCTCTACGCCCACGCCACGAGCAGCTGCATGGTGTTTCGCCCGACCGGCGGCTGATGCGACCGGATAACAACCTGCACCGACCGCCGAAAGCGGCTACCGTCCCGTGGATGACCGGCGAAGTAGATCCCGTAGCGCACAACCGGGCGGCCTGGGACCGCGAGGTCGACGCGGGCAACGAGTGGACAGTGCCGGTCGGCCCCGATGTGATCCAGGCGGCCAGGGCCGGCGATTGGTCGATCGTGCTGATCGGCTACTCCCCCGTCCGGCGGGACTGGTTCGGTGAATCCCTGGCCGGCCAGGATGTGCTGTGCCTGGCCAGTGGCGGCGGTCAGCAGGGCCCGGTGCTGGCCGCGGCCGGCGCGAACGTGACCGTGCTGGACAACTCGGCCCGCCAGCTCGCCCAGGACCGGCTGGTGGCCGACCGCGACGGCCTGGAGATCGCGACCGTGCTAGGTGACATGCGCGACCTCAGCGCATTCGCGGATGCCAGCTTCGACCTTGTTTTCCACCCGGTGTCCAATGTGTTCTGCCCGGACCTGGCGCCAGTGTGGCACGAGTGCTACCGGGTGCTGCGCCACGGCGGCGTGTTGCTAGCCGGGTTCATGAATCCTGACGTCTTCATCTTCGACGCCGACGCTGCCGAGAACCGCGACGAGCTCATCGTGCGGCACGCGCTGCCGTACTCCGACCTGACGCACCTGTCACCGGCCGAGCGAGCCGAGCAGTTCGGTGCGGAGGCGCCCGTCGAGTACAGCCACACGCTGACCGAGCAGATCGGCGGACAATTCGATGCCGGCTTCGTGATCACGGGTTTCGAGGAGGCTAGGATGCACGCCGGGCCAACTGCCGGGTTCCTGCCTGGCTACTTCGCCACCCGGGCGATAAAGCCTGAAACGATCGCCAGCTAGCCGGCGTACAGCCGATCTATGACATCGGCGTACTTAGCGTGCACGACGCGTCGCTTCAGCTTTAGCGTGGGCGTCAGCTCCTCGCTTTCCGCGGTCCACTCGACCGGCAGCAATTCCCAGTACTTGACTTGCTGAACCCGAGCCAGGCGGGCATTCGCCGCCGCGACAGCCTGGCGCACTTCCTCCAGCACCACCGGGTTCGCCGCCAGTTCAGCTAGCGAGCCGGCCTCGATGCCACGGGCCTTGGCCCAACCCGGCGCAACCCCGCCGTCAAGCGTGAGGATCGCGACAAGGTACGGCCGCCGGTCGCCGTAGGCGAGTGCCTGGCCGATCAGCGGGTGCGCAACGAGCAGGTTCTCGACTGCGGCCGGCGAAACGTTCTCCCCGCCCGCGGTGATGATCAGCTCTTTCTTGCGGTCTACGACGCGAACGAACCCGTCCTCGTCAATGGAGCCGATATCGCCTGTATGCAGCCAGCCGTCTGCATCGATCAGGTCCGCCGTCTGGTCCGGCAGGTTCAGGTAGCCAGGTGTGTTCAGCGGGCCTCGCGCCAGGATCTCGCCATCGTCCGCGATCTTCACCTCGATGCCAGGGGCGGGCCGACCGACCGTGCCGAGCTTGAACGCGTCCGGGGTGTTGTTGGTGAACGCGCCGGTCGTCTCGGTCATCCCGTACACATCCAGCATGGGCATGCCGAGGCCGGCGAAGAAGTCGCCGACATCTGGCGGCAGCGGCGCGGCTGCGCTGATGGCGATGCCGACCTCGCCCATGCCGAGCAGTTCGCGGATCGGCCGCAGCACGGAAGCTTCCGCCGCGGCGAACTCCGCTGCCAGCTCTGGCGGAGTCTGCTGGCCATACTGGCGGCTGCGCACGTACGCCAGCCCGGACTTCATGGCGTTGGCCACCGCAGCGCGCTTGGCCTCGTCAGGGTCAGCGGCCAGCAGTGCCGTAATGCCTGCCTGGAACTTCTCCCAGACTCTCGGCACGCCGAAGAACGCGGTGGGCTTGACCGCTCCGACCGTGCCCACCAGCTGGGTGGACGCGTCGTGGCAGAAGTGAATGTGCCCGACGTTCGCGACGGCCAGGTAGACGGTGAACATCCGCTCCGCGATATGGGCGAGCGGCAGGTACGACACCCAGCGCACGTTCTTGACGCCGACGCCGTTGACGTCAGCGGCGAGCACCTCGTACAGAGCGCTGTCATGGGTGATGATGACGCCCTTCGGGTTCCCGGTGGTACCGGAGGTGTACAGCAGGGTCACGGGGTCCGCCGAGCTAATGCCCGCGAGCCGGTCGGCCACCTCGCCGGGCTTCTCGGCTTGCCGCCGCGCACCGACCGCGAGCAGCCCGTCCCAGCTGAGGTACAGCGGCGCGTCCGGGCAGGCGGCCGCGTCCCGGACGATGATCTTCGTCAGGTTAGGCAGGTCCCCGAGCACTGACGCCCATCGTTCCAGCTCGCCGGCGCCATCGATCACGGCGATGCGCGCGTCGCAGTTGCCGGCCATGTAGGCGATCTGCTCCGCCGCCAGCGTGGCGTAGAAGGTAACGGGGACGCCGCCCGCGTGCATCGTGCCGAAGTCGCTGAGCACGTGCTCGGTGCGGTTCGGCATCATCATCGCGACTCGCTCGCCTGGCTGCAGGCCGAGCGCGATCAAGCCAGCGGCCACTTGCAGGGCCAGTTCCCGGGTTTCCGCCCAGGTGATCGTTTGCCACGGGCCGCCGTCAGTATCGGAGTAAGCGGGATGATCACCGTACTGGTCGGCCGTGGCCGTCAGCAGATCACAAAACGTGCGCCCGCCGGCGAGCCGTACGATCTCATCCCGCTGCTCCTGGATCTGCTCACTCGTCGAGTGTGCGTCCGCCACTTCCCACCTCCGGCCGCCAGCTGGCAGCTCGTTCCGGTTACCTGCCAGTCAAATACCTGCAGAAGGCATGGCACCATGCCGCGGCGCCGGGCGCAAGACCGCGTTTCACTACAGTTTGGCCATGACGAGTGTCCGGCCATGACCAGCGACTCGCCCGTGCGGCTGACGCAGTACGCCCGCGGCGGCGGATGCGCTTGCAAGATCCCGCCCGGTGAGCTCGAGGAAGCGGTCGCGCGGCTGATCCCGTCGCGGCGGCCCGCCGATGTCCTCATCGGCGTCGAGCACGGCGATGACGCCGCGGTGGTGCGGATCAGCGCTGACCGGGCAGTCGTGGCCACCGCGGATTTCTTCACGCCGGTGGTCGATGACGCCTACACGTTCGGCCAGATCGCGGCCGCGAACGCGCTCTCCGACGTCTACGCAGTCGGCGGCGAGCCGCTCGTCGCGCTTAACCTGCTTGGCTGGCCGCGCGACCTGCTCAGCCCGGATCTGGCCGCTGAGGTGCTGCGGGGCGGGCTCGACGTCGCTACCGCGGCGTGCTGCCACGTGGCCGGCGGCCACAGTATCGATGACCCGGAGCCTAAGTACGGCATGGCCGTCACCGGGCTCGCCGACCCGAATGCCCTCCTGCGCATCGACGCCGGCCGGGCCGGATTGCCGATCTCGCTGACCAAGCCGATCGGCAGCGGCGTGCTGAACTCGCGGCACAAGGCCACCGCCGAGGTATTCCCCGCCGCGATAGCCGTGATGACCACGCTCAACGACACCGCCAGCCGTGCGGCGCTGGCCGCAGGCATCAGGTGCGCCACGGATGTCACTGGCTTCGGATTGCTCGGCCATTTGTTCAAGCTGGCCAGGGCGAGCGGTGTGACGGCGGTCGTGGATAGCGCCGCGGTGCCGCTGATCGACGGTGCCCGCGAGGCGCTGGCCGCCGGGTACGTACCCGGCGGCAGCCGGCGCAACCTCGACTGGGTGGCGCCGCACAGCGACTTCGGCCGTCTGACCGAAGAGCAGCTGCTGATGCTCGCCGACGCGCAGACGTCCGGCGGCCTGTTGCTCGCGGGCGAGATCCCCGGTGCAACCATCATTGGCGAACTAGTGCCGCAATCCGGCCCGGCCCTGCTGCTCCGGTAACTGCCCGGGCTCAAGCCACGGCCCACACCATGTCGTTGATGTCAATGATGGTTGCAACGCCCGGCAAGGGGCCGGATGGTTGAGCTTAGGTGGGCATCGCGGGATAGCTGCCGGGTTCGGTGGCTGGCGAGCGGCGGTCCGGCGTGGAGCGCCCGCAGCGCAGCGAGGACGAACGACGCTTGACGGCCGGCGAGGCAGCAACCATGATCGGCGGCCGGCGGTGCCTCCGCTTTGATGCGGAGAGGGGCCCGGAGATGGCGGGTAAGCGGCTGACGCTCGAGGAACGGGAAGATATCGCCTATCTGCTGGGCTACCGGATGGGCGTGCGCGAGATCGCGGCCCGGCTGCACCGGTCGCCGTCGACGATCTCGCGGGAGTTACGGCGCGGCCTGTCGCCGTCGCCGCGGCGGTACCGGCCGTTCCCGGCGCACATGCTGGCGCGGGACCGGGCGCGGCAGTCCCGGCCGTGCAAGCTGGCACCGGGCCGGCCGTTGCGGGCGCAGGTGGCGGCGCTGCTGGCGAAGGGCTGGTCACCGGGCCAGATCGCGGGCAGGCTGAAACGCGACCATCCCGGCTGCCCGGAGCTGCAGGTGAGCCACGAGACGATCTACCAGGCGCTGTTCGTGCAGGGTAAGGGCGGGCTGCGGGAGGAGATCACCGCCGCGGTCCGGTGCGGCCGGGCGCGGCGGCGCCGGTCCCGGTCCCGCGCCGACACCGGGGTCGGCCAGATCCGCGGCATGATCAGCATCAGCGACCGCCCCGCCGAGGCCGCCGACCGGGCCGTGCCCGGTCACTGGGAAGGCGACCTGGAGCGCCACGAGGCGCCATGTAACCGAGCGGAGGTGAGAGGACTCCGCCGCTGCGCTGTCGCAGCAGCGTAGCGAAGCTGGGGGCAGCCTGATCCGGGGAACGCCGGTGAGGGCGGGAAGCAGCCCTGACAACGACGGGACGTGCTGGTACTGCCGGACGGCGCGGGCCCGGCTAGCGAGACGGGAAGGTGTACGAGAGGAACCAGCGCTATCACGCCCCTTAAGTCTCCCGCCAGCTCCAACCCGGCGGATGTGGGCTGGATGGCGGCGCGTACCTGCTCTTCATGACGGGCGGGGAACTCCCGGGCTGGTTATGGGTCGCTGGCCGGGGAGGCCACGGTGAAGGTCTGCGGCGTAGCCGTGGCGATGCCGCAGGGGCATAGCTGGGCACCTCGCCCGACGATCGGTTGATGGTGAACGTGGGAACCACCCCGAGGTTCCCGTCTGGGTCTGGCCATCCGGGCCGGGCGCAGCGGGGCGGCGCGTTGCCTGCCGGTGGCTTCGGGGCGGGGCGGAGGACCCGTAGTAGTCCGAGGGCGGGAAAGCCGCCCGCATGGCGAAGGGGTCCAGCGGGTTCACGCACGCGACGTGCTGCAAGGGACGGAGGCGCTGGTGAATGCTGGCGAGCTGTGGCTTCCCCCGGTGGGGGCGGAGACACGGGTACGGCGGATGCAGGCCAAGCTGCACCTGTGGGCGGCCGGGGATCCCGGCCGCCGGTTCGATGATCTGTTCAACCTCATCTGTCACCCCGACTTCCTGGCGGTCGCCTGGATGCGGGTGAGCGGTAACAAGGGTGCTCGCACGCCTGGAGTGGACCGGGTCATCCCGGCCTTCATCTCCGGCGCCGAGGACGTCAACGCATTCCTGAACCAGGCGCGCGAGCAGCTTAAGGCCCGCGTGTTTACCCCGCTGCCGGCCAGGGAGCGCATGATTCCCAAGGCCGGGTCACCGGGGAAGTTCAGGCGGCTGGGCATCCCGACGGCGCTGGACAGGCTCGTGCAGGCGGCTCTGGTGCTGGTGCTGGAGCCGGTGTTCGAGGCGGACTTCAAGCCGGTCAGTTACGGCTTCCGCCCCAACCGCCGCTGCCAGGACGCGATCGCCGAGATCCACGCTCTGGGCACCCGGAACTATCACTGGGTGTTCGAGGCCGACATCACGGCGTGCTTCGACGAGCTGTCCCATAACGCGATCCTGGATCGCGTGCGGCGGCGGATCGCCGACAAACGAGTCCTGGCCCTGGTCAAGTCCTTCCTCAAGGCGGGCATCATGGCCGAGGCAGGACAGGTCCGGGGAACAGCGTCCGGCACCCCGCAAGGCGGCATCGCGTCGCCGCTGCTGGCCAACATCGCCCTGTCGGCGCTGGATGAGCATTTCTGCGCCAAGGACGACCACGGCAGCAGGGCACGGCGCGAGGCGCACCGCAGCCGCGGTGGCGCGTACTACCGGATCGTCCGCTACGCGGACGACTTCGCGATCATGGTATGCGGCACCAAGGCGCACGCGGACGCGCTATGGGAGGAGGTCGCCGACGTGCTGGCCCCGCTGGGCCTGCGCCTGTCGGAGTCCAAGACCCGTGTCTGCCACATCGATGAGGGGTTCGACTTCCTCGGGTTCCGCATCCAGCGGCGCCTGCACAGGGGGACGAACAAGAAACACGTCTACACCTACCCGTCGAAGAAGGCACTGCTTTCGGTGATGGCCAAGGTACGGGCGCTGACGAACAGAACTCGGCATGCGACGCTCGAAGCCCTGCTGCGCCAGCTCAACCCGGTGCTGCGGGGCTGGTGTGCCTACTTCCGGCACGGCGTGTCCAAGGCGACCTTCGGCTACCTGGACGCTTTCACCTGGCGCCGGGTCACCGGATGGCTGCGCAAGCGGCACAAAGGAATCCGGTGGGCGGATCTCTTCCGGCGCTACCTGACCGGGAGGCCAGGAAACCGTCCGGCCGAGAACGGGATCGTCATGTTCGACACCACGCAAGTACCGGTCACCCGGTACCGCTGGCGGGCAGGCAACATCCCCACACCCTGGACGAGCACCGCGGTTGCTAGGTCGCCTGACACCGGGAACCTGCGGAGCGCCGGATGCGCGGAGACGCGCACGTCCGGTGCGGAGGGCGGGCCGGGGAAACGGGCCAGGAGAAATCCCGGAACCGCGCCCCGGCCCGACCCCTACGTCATCGGCACCAAGGACGGCGGCCCGGCCAGCGCGGTCGCGACGCTGGCCGAGCGGACCACGCGGTTCTGCATGATCATCGCCCTGCCCCGCGGCCGCACCGCCGCCGAGGTCGCCGACGCCGTCGCCGCCCACATCACCACCCTGCCGGCCGCCCTGCGCCGGTCACTGACCTGGGACCAGGGCCGGGAGATGGCCCGCCACGCGCAGTTCACCATCGCCACCGGCATCCCGGTCTACTTCGCCGACCCGCACTCACCCTGGCAGCGCGGCACCAGCGAGAACACCAATGGCCTGATCCGCTACTACCTGCCCAAGGGCACCGACCTGGCCGGCATCAGCCAGGACCAGCTCGACCAGATCGCCCGCCAGCTCAACACCCGGCCCCGCCGTGTCCTGAGCTACGCCACCCCCGCCGAAGCCCTCAACGGCCTCCTGGTTGCAACACTCGATTGACACCGGCGACGTTTCCAGTGCCCTCAGTAGTCGTTTTGCCTGAGTTTGTGACACTGAAAACTACATAGTGTTGTCGCTACGCTGTCTGTCAGCCCCGCGCTGGCACGGATTCGGGCCGCTGGCCCGCGACAACGTACTTCGGATCGGCCGCGGACGCCTTGCCGGCCCGCAACACGCCGAACTTTGCGCATAGCCCGCCAGCAATGAGCAGCCCGGCCGACAGCGCGGCGGCGGTCCGGCTGCGGCGGGCGGCCAGCGCCGCCACTCCCCCGCCGATCGTGAGGTACCGCGCGGTCCTGAGCATCTTGCCGCCGTCGCCGGTGCGGTACGGCTCGGCCGCCAGGCCGTGCATGCGCTCCAGGCCAAACCCGGCCACGCTCTCCACCGCGGCGCCGATCATCGCAAGCTTCCTCGCCGCGTCAAAGTCGGCGCGATCACCGCTGACCGCGCTGGCCGCAAGGCCGGCGGCGCCAGCCGACGTCATCGCACCGCCGACGAACAAGATCGGCAATTCCCGGTAAGCACTGTGCCAGGCGGGCACGGCGGTGTCGGCGAACAGGACGCCAGGGTAGGCGGCCAGCAGCGGCCCGGTCAGTGCGGACGCGGCACCAGCCAGCACGCCAACGCCGGGCAACTGTCCGGTGAGCTCGCTGGCAGCAGCAACCGAGGCAAGGCCAGCATGCGCGGACAGGATCCACGACCCCATGCTCATCGGGGACGTGGGCTTGGCTACCCGCAGCATGTGCAGGAACCGCTCGGGACGGCCAAGGTCCGCCATCAAGACAACGCTGCCGCAATAGGCGGCGCCCGCCGCCGTAAACCTGGCCGTACGGGCTAGCGGCTCGCGCCCGACGGCGTGCGCCACCGCGCCGACCATGGCCATCGCGCCCGACATCTCGCCCAGCACCAGGTACAACGGCAGATGCGGTTCCTTCCACCGGGTGACTTTTAGTATCGGCCGGCCGTAATAGGACTGGAAATCAGCGGGCGGTACTTGCAGTTGCTCGGTCACGGTCGCCGCCCGGAAAACGCTACGGTCACGCCCGCCGCCAGCACCGCCGCCGCTGCTCCGGCCCAGCGCCACATGCTCGGCAGGTCCCGGGTGGTCACGACCGGGTCGGGCGGCAGGCCGTACACCTCTGGCTCGTCGAGCAGCAGGAAAAACGCGCCCGCTCCGCCAATGCCGTCGTCAGGATCCTCGCCGTACAATCGTGCATCGGTCTGCCCGGCCGCATGCAGTTCGGTCAGCCGGGTCTGGGCGATGGCCCGCAGCTCGTCCAGCGGCCCGAACTGGATGGAATCGGTCGGGCAGGCCTTGGCGCACGCTGGCTCCAGGCCGCCGCGCAGCCGGTCATAGCACATCGTGCACTTCCATGCCCGGCCGTCGCCCTCGCGCCGGTCGATGACGCCGAACGGGCACGCCGACACGCAGTACGCGCAGCCATTGCACACGTCCGGCTGCACGATCACCGTGCCGAACTCGGTGCGGACCAGCGCGCCCGTCGGGCAGACATCCAGGCACGCGGCATGCGTGCAGTGCTTGCACACGTCAGAGGCCATCAGCCACCGGGTCGCCCCGCTGCCGTCGCCATCCTCAGCGACCGCGGCGATCAGCTCACCGCCATCGGGCACCGGCTGCTCGATGAACTCGACGTGCCGCCAGCTGTTGGCCCCGAGCTGGCCGGTGTTGTCGTACGACATGCCGGTCAGCGCCAGCACGTCCTCGGTGTCGGGCAGCCCGTTCCACTCCTTGCAGGCCACCTCGCAGGCCTTGCAGCCGATGCACACGCTGGTATCGGTGAAGAAGCCGACTCGCTCGGGATGAGCCTGGTAGCCCGCGTCGCCCGACACGTCGGCAAGCGGCCCGTACAGGGAGTTACTGGTCATGGCACCACGTCCCGCCGGTAGCGGCCGGCCCAGCGCTGCTGTCCGGCTCGGCTTGGGAATCTGACTCGGCGCCCGTCGCGCGCCGCCCGGGCTGCGGTTCCTCGCCTTCCAGACCCGCCAGGCGTCGGTACTGCTGCACTAGCTCCATCCGCGCCGCACCCGTGGGTCGCCGCCCCGGACGGATGTCACAGGTGGCCACCTTGCTTTCCTGGATGAACACGTTCGGGTCCAAGACGACCGGCAGCAGGTCGTTAGCCGAGTCACCGGTCACCAGGCCCGCGGTACCCCAGTGATAAGGCAGCCCAACCTGGTGGATCACGCCCTCGCCCGGGATCCGCAGCGGCCGCATCCGCCGCGTCACCAGCACCCGCGCCTCGATCACCGCGCGCGCCGTGATAATCGTCGCCCAGCCGCCATTCTCCAGCCCGCGCACGACCGCAAGCCCGGGCGACACTTCGCAGAACATCTCGGGCTGCAGCTCGGCCAGCCGCGACAGGGTACGGCTCATCGCTCCGGCCGTGTGATGCTCAGTGAGCCGGTAGGTCGTCACGACATAAGGGAACGTGGCGTCGTGACCGGCCAATTGGCCGCGAGTTGGCCAACGGTCCCGGTACTCGATCGCCAGCGGGCTGGCGTCCTGGGTGTAGACGGGGTTGCGCACCGGCGATTCTGCCGGTTCGAAATGGACCGGTAGCGGCCCGTCCTGCAGGCCGCGGGCAACGAACAAGGACGCCTTCCCGTCAGACTGCAAGATGAACGGATCGGTGCCGCTGAGCGCGGCCGGCCCTGTCGCCCCCGGCTCAGGCCGGTAGCCCGGTGCCTTCTTCTTCTCGAAATCCGGCACGTCATGGCCGGTCCATTCGCCCGCCTGTTCGTCCCACCAGACGTAAGCCTTCGCCTCGCTCCACGGCCGCCCGGCCGGGTCGGCCGACGCGCGGTTGTACAGGATGCGCCGGTTGGCCGGCCAGGCCCAGCCCCACTCTGGCGCGACCCAGGACTGCTGCTGCCACGGTTTGCGGCGGGCGGTCTGGTTCTGCCCGCCAGCGAAGCAGCCCGCGTGGATCCAGCTGCCGCATCGGGTCGAGCCATCGTCGGCCAGCTGCATGAACGTATCGAGCGGCGTGCCGGCAGAGGTGTAGCCGTTAAGCTCCGCCAGCACCGCCGCTGCCGACGGGTCGGCGAACTCACCCTGCTCCGGGTACTCCCAGGTCAGGTCGAGCACTGGCCGGTCGCCTGGATCGGCTGACCCGGCGAGCTTCGCGCGGATCCGCTTGCCAAGGTGGTACATGAACCACAAGTCGCTGCGCGCATCGCCTGGCGGCTCGAGCGCCTTGGCGTGCCATTGCAGCAGTCGCTGAGTATTGGTGAACGTGCCATCCTTCTCCACGTGCGACGCCGCGGGCAGGAAGAACACCTCGGTGCCGATCCGCTCGGTGACCAGTTCCCCGTCCCTGACCTCCGGTGAGTCGAGCCAGAACGACGCGCTCTCGATCATGGTGAGGTCCTTGACGACGAGCCAGTCCAGGTTGGCCAGCGCCAGCCGCTGCAGCCGGCCGCTGGCCGAGCCGACGGCGGGGTTCTCGCCGAGCAGGAAGTAGCCGCGCACGTTGCCGTCGATCATGTCCAACGTCGTCTTGTAGGTCCCGTGATCGCCGGTGATCCGCGGCAGGTAGTCGAAGCAGTAGTCGTTGTCCGCGGTCGCTGCGTCCCCGAACCAGGCCTTCAGCATGCTGACCAGGAATGCTCGTTTGAGACCCCAGAAGCCGGTGTCCGGTATCCGGCTCAGGTAGGCCGCCATGTCCTCGTCCGCGCCCGGCATCGGCATGTACCCGCCGAGCAGGTGGAACAGGGTCGGGATGTCCGTCGCGCCCTGAATGTTCGCGTGGCCGCGCAGGGCCAGGATGCCACCGCCGGGGCGACCCATGTTGCCGAGCAGCATCTGCAGGATCGCGGCGGTCCTGATGTGCTGCACGCCAGTGCTGTGCTGGGTCCAGCCGACCGCGTACACCCAGGCCGTTGTCTTCTCGCGACCGCTGGCTGCCACCAAAGTGTCAGCGATCTTGCCGAAGTCGGCAGGCCGGATTCCGCACACCCGCTCGACCATCTCCGGTGTGTACCGGGCGAAATGGCGCTTCAATACCTGGAACACGCACCGCGGATCGGTCAGCGTCTCATCGCGCTGGCCGGTCGGCTTCCAGCTGGAGTTGTCGTAGCTCCGCGTCTGCGGGTCGTAGCCGGAGAACAGACCACCGCCTTCTTCGGCGTCCACGAAGTCGTCCGGCAGGATGTCCGCCGCGTTGGTGTAGGCGACGACATAGTCGCGGAACTCATGCCCGCCTGACAGGACATGGTTGATCAGCGCGCCCAGGAAGACGATGTCCCCGCCTGCCCTGGTCGGCACGTGCAGGTTCGCGTGCGCGCTGGTCCGGGTGAAGCGCGGGTCCACGTGGATGACGGTCGTACCGCGCGCCTTGGCCTCGATCACCCACTGGAACGCGACCGGGTGACATTCGGCCATGTTCGAGCCGCAAATCACAATACAGTCGGAATTCACCAGATCGCGGGGAAAAGTGGTCGCCCCGCCACGACCGAAGCTAGTCCCCAGACCGGGGACGGTGGCGGAGTGTCATATCCGCGCCTGGTTCTCGATCTGAATCGCGCCGAGCGCGGTCCAGAGCTTCTTGATGAGGTAATTCTCCTCGTTGTCCAGCGTGGCTCCGCCGAGGCTGGCGAATCCCAGCGTCCGCCTGACCCGCTTGCCGTCGGCGGTTTCCTGCCAGCTGGCTGCCCTGGTCGCGATCACCCGGTCGGCAATCATGTCCATCGCCTGATCAAGGCCGAGCCGCTCCCAGGTCTTGCCGTAGGGGCGCCGGTACAGCACCCTGACCTGCCGTCCCGGGTGTGTCACCAGTTGCTTGCTCGCCGATCCCTTCGGGCACAGCCTGCCACGGGACACGGGCGAATCCGGGTCGCCCTCAATCTGGGTGACAGTGTCCTGGCCGTTGACCTTGGCGACATAGACTCGCTGGCCGCACCCGACGGCGCAATACGGGCACACCGAACTAACCACGCGCTCCGCTGCCTCGGTGCGGGGCGCGGCGTGCTCGGTGTGCGGCGACCTGACCGCATGTCCGCGGCCCAGCCGGTCTCGGCCGGTCAGCTGCTGGTAGACCGGCCAGTTCACGATCCAGCTGCGCGGATCGGGCAGTTCCACGTACCTATCCAAACGGACGTAGCCTGCGGAGGGCAAGGCGGGGTACGGATCATGGCGCGAACAGCAACGTGATCGGACGGGCAACATGATCGGACGGGCAACGTGATCGGACAGCCAACGTGACCGGACAGGCAACGTGACCGGACGGACAGCACGCAGGCGGGTAACGCGGATCGCAGTCGAGCCGCCCGCCGCGGCTGAGCGTGCCGACCTGCTGGCCACCGAGGAACCACTGGGCATCAGGATCGGTGGTGAGGCGGTCAGCATGACGATGCGCACACCCGGCGATGATGTCGACCTCGCGGCCGGCTTCCTGGTCGGCGAGGGCATCGTCGCCACAGCCGCCGACATCGTGACGATTAAGATCTGCGATGGCGAGCGCTGCGGACACGAGCACGCCGCGGATGAGAAAGGCAACATCGCCGACGTCACGCTGCGGCCCGGGCTGATGGCGGCATCCCGCCGGAATTTCCTCACGACAAGCGCCTGCGGAGTCTGCGGCAAGGCGAGCATCGCCGACCTTCGTGTGACCGGTACCTTCAGCGTGTCCGCTGATCAGGTGCTGGTGCCAGCGGCGGTCCTCGCTGACCTGCCCGACGCCTTGCGCAAGGCGCAGCGGGTCTTCGAGACGACTGGCGGGTTGCACGCGGCCGGGTTGTTCACCGCGCGCGGCGAGTTGCTGGCCGTACGCGAGGACGTGGGCCGGCACAACGCTGTCGACAAGGTCATCGGCTGGGCGTTGCAGGCGGGCCGGCTGCCGCTGACCGGCTGCGTGCTGCTGGTGAGCGGCCGCGCGTCGTTCGAGCTTGTGCAGAAGGCGGTGCTGGCCGGCATACCGGTGCTCGCGGCGGTATCAGCGCCTTCCTCGCTTGCGGCCGACCTCGCGCAGGACGCCGGGCTGACACTGGTCGGGTTCCTGCGCGGCACCTCGATGAATGTCTATACCGGCGGCCAGCGGATCAAGCTCGCCTGACGCCGCGCTCACTGGTCCATTGCGCCGCAGTGCCCTGGTGGATGGCCGCGTAGATGCGGTCCCGCAGCACGTTGGCCTCGGCGTCGGTGAGTGTCCGCTCCAGCCTGCGCAGCACGACCCGGACGAGGAGGTTGCGCTGACCCGGTCGCAACCCGATGCGGGCCACCGCCGCGGGCGGCAAGTCACCATGCGCGGCGGACGACAGCACCCGCAGATCCTCGACGGCATCCGCGTCGGGGCCGAGCGATTCCCTGATCTTGTCGCCGAGCGTTTCGGCATCTTCGCCTGGTTCGGCCGCCACCGACAAGTCCCGCCGGATCGCGGGCTGCTGCGATACCGCACGGTACGGCGTCAGGTCTTGCATCTGCGCCGCGATGCGCGGGTCCGCTGACCGGAGCAGCCGGATATCGGGAATCCCTTTCGCCAGCATCAGCAGCCGGTCCAGGCCCATGCCGAGCGCCAGCCCGCTGCGGCCTTCCAGGCCCGCCCGGACGAGTATGCCAGGCTCGGCCAGGCCGCATTCCCACACCTCGATCCAGCCCTGCCCGGCCTGGACATCGATCTGGCGGCCGGCCTGGGTGTAGGGGTGCTGCCGAGGTATAGCCCGGCTGTCCGCGCCTGGCACGAGCGCCGCCAGCAGCACGCCGACCATCTGGTCGAGGTCGGCCGACCCGAGCGGCTGACGGCTGATCCGCCACAGGTCCAGCTGGTGCGGCGTGCCGGTGTGCTGCCAGTCGATGGCATCACGACGGTAGGCGATGCCGGGGCACACCAGCAGCACATCGTCGGCCGGGCCAGCGAGGTGCCCCCGTGCTAGCTGAGTCAATGCGGGCGGCACCATCGCCGTGGAGTGCGAGCGCAGCATCCGCGTGTTGTCCAGGTACCTGGTGTAGCGGGCTGCCCGGGTGACGTCTGCCGGGTCGTAGCCGAGGCCATCGTAGTTATCCGCGACAGGGACGATCCTGGACCCGCGGCACCAGCGGATCTGCAGCCTCCAGACGGCGGCCAGCGCCGCGACCGCTAGGTCGACTAGCTGCTGGATAGCGTGCGGACCCTCGGCCGGGTCGGTCAGGTCCCGGATCGCCAGATCGCGGGCGAGTTGGCCAGGGCTGAGATATGCACGTTGCTCTGGCTGTAGCGGTGATACGGCAGGCATGGCTTCTCCAGGTGATCGAGACGGATCGCGGTCTCCCGATCTCGCGTCTCGATCCCAGGCGTCCTGCCGCTAGGACACGGCGACGCCTCCCGAGCCACGGGCCGGGAGGCAGCTAAACAGCCGGATAGCCATACCGCAACGGTAGCCCGGACCTAGCCCAGGGCGCCACCGAGTAATCGGTGCCACCATCGCCCCCGACATGGTCGCGACGGTCTGTGTCAGACTGGCCACGGACCGGTACTGGGCAGGAGGTCAGCATGGCGCACGCGATAGTCCATTTCGAGATCGGCGGCCCGGACGACGGGCAGCTCGCCGAGTTCTACGCGAGCCTGTTCGGCTGGAGCATGAGCCCTGTTCCTGGCTACACAGTCGTTGACACTCGCGGTGGGAGCGGGATCAACGGCGGTATCACCGCCGACCCCGATCCTCGGGTGACGTTCTACATCGAGACCGATGACCTGCAAGCCGCGCTGGACAAGATCAACCTGGTTGGCGGCAAGACCGTGCTGCCGATCACCGAGCTGCCCGGCATGGCGGTTTTCGCCCGGTTTACCGACCCGGACGGGCTGGTCATCGGCCTGGTGCTGGCCCGGCCCGAGGTTGCCATGGGACCGGGCACCGGGGATGGCACGCCGGTCGACTGGTTCGAGATCCTCGGCCCGGACGCAGCCCGCAGCCAGCAGTTCTACGCGGAGATCTTTGGCTGGCAGATTTCCGGTGAGGGCTACCGAATGGTCGACACTGGCACCTCACGCGGCATTCATGGCGGCATCGGGACCGCTGAGCGCGGCAACTGGGCCACGGTCTACGCCAGCGTGCCGGACGTGGCTGCCGTGCTGACCCGAGCGGCCGAACTCGGCGGCGAGCGCGTCTACGGCCCCGATCCCGTCGACGATCACATGCAGACCGGCGCGTTCCGCGATCCGGCCGGCAACGTATTCGGCGTCTACCACCACGCGCCGCACTAAGCGGGGCGGTGCGCGCCGCCCTGCGCGCCCGCCGCCGCTCTCAGGCCGCCGCCGCCGAGTCCAGCAAACCGCGACGCCGCCGGACCGCCAGATCAGCCTTCGTGAAGATCGTGTCGACCACGATGCCGATCACGAGGATCACGATGATCACCGTGCTGGCACCGGTGAAGTCCAGGCTCTGCTGGTCCACGCTGAGCTGCTGGCCGATCGAGATCTGCCCGATGATGGCAATGAACAACTCGGCGGCCATCAAGCTACGCCAGGCGAACGCCCAGCCCTGCTTCAGCCCCGCCACGTAGGCGGGCACCGAGGCCGGCAGGATCAGGTACCGGTAGAGCGCAAAGCCTCGCAGGCCAAGCGTCTTGCCGGCCCGCAGCAACAGCGGTGGCGTGTAGTCCACGCCAGTGATCAACCCGTTCGCAATCGACGGAGCGGCGCCAAGGATGACCACGAACAAGATGGCCGAGTTGTTCTCGCCGAACAAGATGATCGCGAAAGGCGCCCACGCAACCGAAGGCATCGTCTGCAGGCCAGTGATGATCGACCCGACCGCCGCTCGCAGCGGTTTGATCCGCGCGACCAGGAGTCCGACGACGGAGCCGATGAGCAGGGCCACGACATAGCCGGTGATGGCGCTGCGCAAGGTCCAGCCGATCGTGGACCACAGCATCCCGTGCTGCATCTGCTGCCAGAGGTCGGAGAAGACCGGGCCGGGGCCCTTCAGCACGTACTTCTTCCAGCCGCTGAGCGTGATCAGCTCCCAGACGGCCACCACGAGCCCGATCGCCAGCAATTTCGGCCAGAGCGCCGCCCACGCCTTGCGCGCGCGGCGACCCGGCTCCGGCTTGCCCTGGCCAGGCTGCAGCTCGAGGCTGTCAAGTCCACGCAGTGCCTGGTCAGTAGCCATGTCGCCCCATCTCCTCGCGCAGCCGGTCGGTGAGCCTGGCCGCCACCGTCGATACCTGCGGCGAATCGATCCGGCGCTGGCCGGTCCTGGGCAGGGTGTACTCGTCGATCACGCGACCGGGGCGGCTGCTGAGCACGATGACGCGATCGCCGAGCCTGGCCGCTTCGCGGACGTTGTGGGTGACGAACAGCACCGTCAGCGTCCGCTCGGCGCAAATCCGCTCCAGTTCGTCGTGCAGCAAGTCCCTGGTCATGGCGTCGAGGGCACCGAAAGGCTCGTCCATGAGCAGCACATCGGCGTCCTGCGCGAGCGCCCTGGCCATCGCCACCCGCTGCCGCATGCCGCCGGACAGCTCGTGCGGGCGCTTGTCGCCGAAGCCACCGAGCCGGACGGTCGCCAACAGCTCGGCGACCTTGTCGCGCCGCTGGGCTCGCGGCACGCCCCTGGCCCGCAGGGCTAGCTCGACGTTGCGACTGGCGGTCAGCCATGGGAACAAGGCCGGCTCCTGGAACATCAGCCCGACGTGCCGGCCGTGCGTGTCAACCCGCCCGGCAGTCGGCTGGTCCAGTCCCGCGACGAGGTTCAGCAGCGTGCTCTTGCCGCAGCCAGAAGCGCCGATGATGCACACGAACTCGCCGTCATGCACGGTCAGCGAGATTTTGTCCAGCGCCAGCAACTCGGTCCGGCCGGTCCGGTAAGCCTTGCTGACCTCGGTAATCCTGACCGCCTCGGCTGGCCCGCCGACGGGAACTGCACTACCTGCGGACAGGGCTGACGCCCCCGGGGTCCCCGGGGGCGTCACCTGCTGATCGCTGACCCTCACGAACTGACCTGCGGCTGGCCGGCCGCTGCCAGCAGCTTGTTGACCGGCGCGAGGTCGTAGAGCGCGCTGAGGTTCTTCACCGGACTGAGCAGGCCGACGGCGACGGCGTGCTGCGCGTCAGTGCTCAGCGACGACGCTATCGGGTCGTTGGTGAAGGTGACCTCGTCGAACGCCGCAGCCAGGATGTTCGGCTTGAGGCCCTTGCCGCTCAGGCTAATGAGCTCCGCGTTGGCCGCGGTCTCGGCGGCCGACCTGTTGCTGTTGAGGAAGCTATTCGCCTCGATCTGGCCCTTCAGCAGGCCGTTGACCACGGTCGGATGCGCCGACAGGAATGCCTGCGTCACCACCAGGTTCGTGGTGACGAACTTGCCGCCAGGCCACAGGCTGGCTTCGTTCACCAGCACATGGCCGCCCGCCGCCACCATCTCGGCGTCATACGGGGCCGGCTCCCAGCCACCGGCGATCTTGCCAGCTTCGAAGGCGAGCACGGCGTCTGAGTTCGGCGTGATCGGCGTGATCGGCACGTCACCGCCCCCGGTCTGGGTGGTGGTCAGCCCATGGCTCTTCAGCCAGAACCGGAGCGCCACATCCTGGGTGTTGCCGAGCGACGGCGTCGCCAGTTTCTGACCCTTGAGCTGGCTCGGGGACGTGATGCCCTTCTTTACCACGAGCGCTGCGCCGCCGGAGGCAGCACCCGAGATGACCTTGACGAGGCTGCCGTTCGACTGCTGCCATGCCTTGAGCGTGGGGTTCGGGCCGACATAGGCAGCGTCGAGCTGGCCCGCCAGCAGCGCGGTGGCCTCCTCGGTGCCGGTGCTGAACGGGTAGAGCTTCAGGGTCACGCCCTTGCCCAGGTTCTTGCTGAAGAAGCCCTCCTTGACGCCCACCAGGGCGGGCGCGTGCGTGATGTTCTCCAGGAATCCCAGCCGCAGCGTTACGTTGCCGGCCGGGTCGCTCGCCGGCCCAGTCGACCCGGACGATCCACAGCCCGCGGCTAGCAGGGCGACGCCCGCTGCCGCGAGTCCGGCAAGTACCTTCTTCATCAGCCCACCTATTCCGATCTCTTTACTAGGATTGAATCATGTGGAAGCCTACATTACCGAGAGGAATTTAGTGAAGGTTTTCAGGGCCCGGCTGCGCCACCGTGGGCCTTGGCATCAGGTGCACGGCTCAGAGCGCATCCGCCCACGTCAGCAGCCCTGGCGGGCCGCCGACATGTCCATCAGCCGCCAGTTTTCCCCCGGCGGGCAGGGTTAAGCATCGGGCCAGGAGTGTGCGCTATCTCACAGCCGCCGCGACCAGCATCAGCTACGCCAGCTTCGGCTAACTCGGCCTAGCTGCCCTCGTCGCCGGCGCTTTCGGGGTTCACGCCGGCCACCGAACCGAACTTCTGCAGGCACGTCTGCAGCTGAGCAAGGTCGGCCGGCGAGGCGTTCGTGGTGTCGTACCGGACGCCGTACATGATGTTGATCACCGAGTGCTTCGCCGGGAGGGTCATCGGCGGGGCGTCCTGGATGTGCGAGCAGGCGGCGCGCACATGGAGCGCCGTCGCAATGGAGGTAGTGGGCGAGAAATCGACGACCATCCACTGCTTGGACAGCGCGGCGTCCATCTGCGAGCATCCGGTCAGGACTGCCAGCAGCAGGCCCGCAGCCACCGCCGCAGCGCCCGGGCGCGCGGCCCTGCCGGTTGATTCCTGCACGCCGCCACTCTACGACCTGCCCCAAGCAGTGCTCGTCCCATGTCAGGCTTAAGGGGATCGGCCGAGCCGTGGCGGCCGGGCAAGGTTCAGGAGGCAACATGGCCGGTCTGATTGAGGACTACGCGCTTATCGGGGACATGCAGACGGCTGCAATGGTGAGCCGCGACGGGTCGGTGGACTGGCTGTGCCTGCCCCGGTTCGACTCTGACGCCTGCTTCGCGGCATTGCTGGGTGACGAGCGCAATGGGCAGTGGCGCATTTGCCCGACTGCGCTGGAGGGGCCGGTAGCCAGGCGCGGCGAGGTCAGCAGGCAGTACGAGGACGAAACGCTCATCCTGCAGACCAGCTGGCACACGCTGAGCGGCGTAGTGCGGGTGACCGACTTCATGCCGCCGCGTGACGACTCGACTCCGGTGCTGATCCGGACGGTCGAAGGCGTCGAGGGCAGCGTCGAGATGGAATCGGTCCTGCGGCTGCGGTTCGGCTACGGCCGGATCCTGCCCTGGGTGATGCGCAGCGGGAACTCGATCCGGGCCATCGCCGGGCCCGATTCAGTCTGCTTCTTCAGCCCGGTCCCCAACATCGGCCGCAACATGGTTCACCAGGCCACCTTCACCGTCCAGCCCGGCGACCGGCTGTCGTTCGTGCTGTGCTGGCAGGCGTCACACCTGCCGCCGGCATCCTTCGTAGAACCTGAGGAGGCGCTGGCCACAACCCGCCGATTCTGGTCCAGCTGGTCTGCTAAGTGCACCTATAAGGGCCCGTACCGCGATGCCGTATTGCGCTCCTTGATCACCCTGAAGGCGCTGACGTTCGCCCCGACCGGCGGCATCGTCGCCGCGGCTACGACCTCGCTGCCCGAGGACATCGGCGGGGTCCGCAACTGGGACTACCGCTATTGCTGGCTACGGGACGCGACGATCACTCTCGAGGCGCTGCTGCGGACCGGCTACACCGACGAGGCCGACAGCTGGCGCCGGTGGCTGGGCCGTGCGGTGGCCGGGGACGCCAAGGACGTTCAGATCATGTATGGCGTCGGCGGGGAGCGTCGGCTGGCTGAATGGGAGGTTGCCTGGCTGCCGGGCTACGAGCGGTCGGCACCGGTCCGGGTCGGGAACGCGGCCGTCGACCAGCGCCAGCTCGACGTCTACGGCGAGGTGATCGACGCGCTGACGCTGGCCCGCCAGGCCGGGCTGGACTTCGACAAGCACACATGGAGCCTGCAGCGGCAGCTGCTGGACTTCCTGGAGAAGCACTGGCACGAACCGGACGAGGGGATCTGGGAGGTCCGGGGTCCGCGACGGCACTTCGTGCACTCCAAGGTGATGGCATGGGTGGCCTTTGACCGGGCGATTCACCTGGTCGAGCAAGGCAATGCGGGACCGGTCGAGCGGTGGCGCGCGTTCCGGGACGAGATTCACCAGCAGGTCTGCGACCAGGGTTATGACACTGCGCGCGGCGTCTTCACCCAGTACTACGGCAGCACCGAGCTCGACGCCTCGGTGCTGCTGATTCCGGAGCTGGGCTTCCTGCCGCCGGATGACCCGCGAGTGGTTTCGACGGTCCGGGTCATCAAGCGTGAGCTCATGAGGGACGGCCTGGTGTTGCGTTACACCCAGGCCGCCAAGGCGGCCACCGACGGTGCCAGGGCCGACGTCGACGGCCTGCCGGGGGCTGAGGGAGCGTTCCTGGCCTGCAGCTTCTGGCTGGTTAATGCGCTCCATCTGATTGGCGAGTACGACGAGGCGGTGGGCGTGTTCGAGCGCCTGCTGGCACTGCGAAGCGACCTCGGCCTGCTAAGCGAGGAATTCGATCCGAGGTACGGGCGTCAGGTCGGCAACACTCCGCAGGCGTTTAGTCACGTGCCGCTCATCCAGGCTGCGCTCAACCTGGAGAGCCACGCTGGCCATCACTGCCGCCGCACCGGCGGCCGCAAGGTGCCGCCGAATGAGGCAGTGTCACACTGATGGGTAGCTATGCCACCCCGCCCGCACATTCTGGTCGTAAACGGCCGTAAGGTTCGCCAGCCGGTCTTTATCATCAGCGCTCCGCATTCCGGCGCGGACCTGCTTGGGCGTGCCATCAAGCGGTCCCGCGGCTTCCACCTGACCATCGGGCAGGAGGCCGTGCAGGGCGTGGTCTACGCCTTCGCCAGGAGCCCGTCGATCCAGCGCGGGCGCAGCGACGCTGCCGCCACGGTATTGCGGGATGCGTTCGCGCAGGCCTGGCAGGTGACCGCGCACGGCTGTCTCAGCTGCTCGCCGGTCTGCCGTGATGCTGGCCAGGTGACCGGGCCGTCCGCCTGCGTCGCGGAACGGGACATCGTCAGGTACGGCGACGCGAGCCCGGACCTGATGTACTGCGCCGACGCGCTCGTGGACGCGTTCGGTGATGCCAAGCTTGTCCAGATCATCCGGGATGGCCGCGACGTGGTCGCGGCCATGCTGGCCGATAACCAGTCGCTCGCCTGGTTCAAGCCGGGCATGGCCAATGTGGAAACCGAGTTCCCGAATCCGTTCTTCGGCATCGAGACCGAGCACGACCTCGCCGCCTGGGCCGATCTCTCGCTGGCTGGCAAGTGCGCGATGCGCTGGCGCGGCTCGGTGCGGGCGATGGCAAGGCTGCGCACGGCGATGTCGGCAGAACAGCTCACCACGCTGCGTTACGAGCACGTGATCCGTCACCCGACCGCCACGGCGGCCGCTTTGTCCGAGTTCGTCGGTGAGACTATCGGCACGTTCGCGCCACCCGGCGCGGCACCGGGCGCGCCGCGCCTCACGGCGACGCAACTGACCGAGGTCGAGTCAGTAGCCGGACCGGACCTGCGCCGGGTCGGCTACGGCGAGTTAACTGAGCCCGCCGACGCCACTTCCTGACGGGCGAACTGGGTCTGGTACAGGTCGGCGTACAAGCCGCCCGCCGCCAGCAGGCTCTCATGCTCGCCCCGCTCGATGATGCTGCCGTCGTCCACCACCAGGATCTGGTCGGCCTCCCTGATCGTGGACAGCCGGTGGGCGATGACCAGCGAAGTGCGGCCGGCCAGCGCCGTCTTCAGCGCACGCTGTACGGCCGCCTCCGATTCGGAATCCAGATGTGCCGTTGCCTCGTCAAGAACGACTATCGACGGGGCCTTCAGCAGCAGCCTCGCCAGCGCCACCCGCTGCTTCTCGCCGCCGGACAGCCGGTAGCCGCGATCGCCCACGACTGTGTCCAGGCCGTCCGGCAGCGCCGCGACCAGGTCCCAGATCTGCGCGGCCTGGCAGGCAAGGACCAGTTCGTGCTCGGTCGCCGACGGGCGGGCATACAGCAAGTTCGCCCGGATGGTGTCGTGGTACATGTGCGCGTCCTGGGTGACCACGCCGACGGAGTCATGCAGCGACTCCAGCGTCACGTCCCGGATGTCGGCGCCGCCGATTCGCACAACGCCGCTGGTCGGGTCGTACAGCCTCGACACCAGGTGCGTGATGGTTGTCTTCCCGGCACCGGAGGGACCGACAAGCGCGGTCAGCTTGCCGGCCGGCGCCCGGAAGCTGACATCGGTGAGCGCGTTGCGAGCAGGCCCCGCCTTCTCCGGCACAGGCAGGGCTATGGACTCCAGCGAAGCCAGTGACACCTCCGACGCTGCCGGGTACCGGAAGCTAACGTGATCGAACTCGATGTCCGGCGCGCCGGACACGGCCGGCAGCGGCCGCGCCCCCGGGCTCTGGTCGATGAGCGGCTTCAGATCCAGCACCTCGAAGACCCGGTCGAAGCTGACGAGTGCCGTCATCACGTTGACCTGCACGTTCGACAGCGACGTGATCGGTCCGTACAGCCTGCTCAGCAGCGTGGCCAAGGCAACCATGGCGCCGATCTGCAGCGTTCCGCGGATGACGAGCCAGCCACCCAGGCCGTAGACAACTGAGGTCGAGAGCGTGGCCAGCAGCGCCAGGCCGGTAACCAGCGCGCTGCCCCACAACGCGGTCAGCACGCCGATGTCCCGAACCCGGCCAGCCCGGCCGGAGAACAGGCCCAGCTCATCGGCAGGACGGCCGTACAACTTGGCCAGCATCGCGCCGGCCACGTTGAACCGCTCAGTCATGGTGGAGCCCATCTGGGCGTCTAGCTGCATCGATTCCCTGGTAAGCCGCTGAAGTTTGCGGCCGACCCGGCGGGCCGGGTACAGGAAGATCGGGATCAGCACCAGCGCGATCACCGTTACCTGCCAGGAGAAGAAGAACATCACCAGCAGCACCAGGGCCAGTTGCAGCACGCTGGACACCACCGATGACAGCGTCGAGGTCAGCGCCTGCTGCGCGCCGATGACATCGTTATTCAGCCGGCTCACCAGCGAGCCGGTCTGCGTCCTAGTGAAGAACGCGATCGGCTGCCGCTGGACGTGGCCGAACACCTGGGTGCGCAGGTCGTAAATCAGGCCCTCACCGACCCGTGAGGTGAAGTAGCGCTGGACGACGCCCAGGAAGGCGTCGAAGATCGCCAGCCCGGCGACCGCGGCGGCAACCTCCAGCACCACGTCGGTGTTCTTCGGCACGATGCCCTTGTCGATGACCACGGCAATCAGCACCGGGTACAGCACGGTGACCACCGCGTCCAGCGCCGCCGCTACCAGGAAGATCGAAAGGTCCAGGCGGTACGGCCGGGCGTACCCGGCGATCCGCCGTACCGTGCCCGGCTTCAGCCGCTGCTTGGTCACCGACGGATCGCGGGTGAAGCCGCGCATGGCGTGCCACTGGGTCTGCATGGTCATGACCGGTGAACCTAGCAGCAGCGCGAGATCATCCCGGATCCGCTGACGGCGAACCTTATGTTAGGGAACGACACCCGCCTGGCCTGCCCGGTTCATGCGGAGCCTCGCCTGCGCCTGACGCTCGGCTGCCGCCTGCTGATCCAGTGTATTGCCCGGGGCCTGGGCCAGCAGTGCCTTGGTAGCGCGGGCCGCGGCGGCGTCCACTGACAGCAAGGCAGCGGCGAGATCGCTGACCGCCGCGTCCAGCTCCGGAGCGGGCACCACGAGCTCTGCCAGCCGAAGCTGGGCAGCCTCGTCCGCGCCCACCATGCGGGCTGTCAGGCAGATCTCGGTGGCCCTGGCGACACCGACCAGGTCGACGAGCGGCTTGGTGCCGGTCAGATCGGGAACCAGTCCGAGCGCTGGCTCCTTCATGCACAGCTTGGCGTCCGCCGTCAGAATCCTCAGGTCGCACGCAAGGGCGAGCTGGAAAGCCGGCCCCGATCGCGTGTCCTTGCACTGCGGCGATCGAGACGAATTGCGGGTCGCGCAGCCAGCGGTAACCGGCCTGGTACCCGGCGATGATCTGGTCGAAGTCCGCGGCGTCACCAGGCGGCGTCCGGTCCTCGCCGGGCACTCCCTCGGGGGTGAACAGGCGCAGGTCAATACCGGCGCAGAAAGACGGGCCCGCGCCCCGGACCACGACCACGCGCACGTGCTCCGGCACAGCCTCGCCGATCCGGGCCAGCGCGTGCCAGCTGGACGGGGTCAGCGCGTTGCGGCGCTCCGGACGATTCAGCGTGACCGTGGCAACAGCGCCGTCGATGGTTAGCTCGACACCACCGGGACTAGACATCAGGCCTTTGACTTGGCCTTGCCCCTGGTCGCGCCGCCGCGGCCGCGCAAGGCCACGCCGCTCTCGCTCAGGATGCGGTGGATGAATCCATACGACCGGCCGGTCGAGGCGGCAAGCGACCTGATGCTCTCGCCGCCGCCGTACCTCTTCTTCAGGTCGGCGGCCAGCTTCGTGCGGTCGGCACCGGTGACCCTGGTGCCTTTCTTGAGAGTGTCGGTCACGCGAACCTCCCGGTGAGCTGAGTTGACCGCTGCGTTACCGTATCTCGCCATGATCACCCATTCGCTCGTGATCGGCTACCCACACGCGAGCAAAAGACGATCATTCTTTCCGGGGTGCGCGGTGCTAGGCCGGTGCTGTCCTATGCAAGGGCAACCAGGTCTGCAAGTTCCTCGCTCCAGGAATCCTCGATGCCATCGGGCAGCAGTACGACCCGCTCTGGCTGCAGTGCCTCGACCGCGCCTTCATCGTGGGTGACAAGCACGATCGCCCCGGCGTACCGGCGCAGCGCGGAGAGGATCTCGGCGCGGCTGCTTGGGTCGAGGTTGTTTGTCGGCTCGTCAAGCAGCAGCACATTGGCGCCGGAAACCACCAGTAGCGCCAGCGCGAGCCGCGTCTTCTCGCCGCCAGACAGCACGCCAACCGGCTTGGCCACGTCATCGCCGGAGAACAGGAACGAGCCGAGAATGCCGCGGTGCTCGCTCTCGGCCAGCTCCGGTGCGGCCGAGCGCATGTTCTCAAGAACCGTGCGGGAATTGTCGAGCGTCTCATGTTCCTGCGCGTAGTACCCCAGGCGCAGCCCGTGTCCCGCCATCACCTCTCCGGTGTCAGGCTCCTCCACCTCGGCCAGCAGCCGGAGCAAAGTCGTCTTGCCCGCGCCGTTCAGCCCGAGCACCACAACGCGTGCACCGCGATCGACCGCCACGTCGACGTCGGTGAAAACCTCGAGTGAGCCGTACGACTTCGACAGCCCCTGCGCGCTCAGCGGCGTCTTGCCGCAGTGCGCGGGCACCGGGAAGCGCAGCCTCGCCACGCGCTCGGCAGCGCGGTCGGCGCTCACGCCGGCCAGCAGCCGCTCAGCACGCTTTTGCATGTTCTGCGCTGCCTTGGCCTTGGTTGCCTTGGCTCGCATCTTGTCGGCCTGCGACTGCAGCACCGTTGCCTGTCGCTCGGCGTTCATCCGCTCCCGGCGGCGCCGGCGCGCGTCGGTTTCGCGCTGCTGCAGGTATGCCGTCCAGCCGAGGTTGTAGATGTCCAGCACGCTGCGGTCGGCGTCGAGGTGGAACACCTTGTTGACGACAGCCTCCAGCAGGCCGGTGTCGTGACTGATGACGACCAGGCCGCCGCGGAACGAGCGGAGGTGATCGCGCAGCCAGGTGACCGAGTCTGCGTCCAGGTGGTTGGTCGGCTCGTCCAGCAGCAGCGTCTCCGAACCGCCGAACAAGATCCGGGCCAGCTCGATGCGCCGCCGCTGGCCGCCGGACAGCGTGCGGAGCGGCTGCTTCAGCACTTTCTGCGGCAGTCCGAGGCTGGCCGCCAATGAGGCTGCCTCCGACTCGGCCGCGTATCCGCCGAGTACGGTCAGCCGCTCCTCCAGGTGGCCGTACCGGCGCACGCCAGCATCGCGGCGGGTCGGGTTCGAGTCGGCCATCTGCAGCTCGGCCTCGCGCATGCCGGCCAGCAGCGAGTCCAGACCGCGCGCGGACAGGATCCGGTCCACGGCCAGCGCCTCGAGGTCACCCACTCTGGTGTCCTGCGGCAGGTAGCCGACCGAGCCACCGGACTGCACCTGTCCGGCGGCCGGCTGCCCCTCGGCGGCGAGCACTCTGGCCAGCGTCGTCTTGCCGGCCCCGTTACGCCCCACCAGGCCAATCTTGTCGCCAGCCGCGACCTGGAAAGACGCACTTTCCAGCAGCAGGCGCGCGCCAGCGCGCAGCTCGACTTCACGTGCCGAGATCATGGGAAAATCGCTCCATTGCCGGATCGGATGCCAGACAGACTTCACCCCTGGACCGGGGCACGGCGTCACGACAGGAGCGGTTGCATAGCCGAAGTTTACCCGAAGCCACGGCGGGCTCCGCCGAACCCCCGAACCCCACAACAGGCCCGGCGGGCTCCGCCCCCCGTGAACCCCCCGTCAGGTAGGCAGCCAGGGCTCGGTCTCGTGCGCGCGCCATTGCTGCATCTGGACACGGCTGACCGGCCCGCGCGGCACCCAGGGGGCGGGCAGTTCGCCGGCTGCCGCGAGCGAGCGCTGGACCGGCCTGCTCTGCGCCAGCATGTCCGCGGCCAGCGCGCAGCGGGTTGCCTCCGGATCGAGCCCGAACAACTCCGCCGCGTTCAGGCCGAGAACCCGCGCCTTCACCGCGTCGGTCAGCTCCGGATAGCCGTAGCGGTCCTGGTATTCGGTCGAGATACCGAAGGCGCGGAAGGCCATGATCTGCGTCTGCGGCGGCCCGTACCAGACGCTGTCGGTACCCCAGAGCAACCGGCGCGTGCCGAGACGCCTGAGCAGCTTGCCGATGGCGTGCGCCGCCTGGTCTGGCTGAGCCAGCAGCACCCGCCACAGGGACGCGATGTCTGCCCAGACGTTGCTGTCAGGCGGCACGCGGTAGTCGTCGAGCGCCTTCAGCAACGAGTCCACGCCGACCGGATCGCGCGGATTGTAGGGTCCCTCGACGTGGCTGGGGGTCCAGCCGGCGTGATAGACCACGAACTGCATGTCAGGGAACTGCCGGGAGACGGCGACCATGTCGCGCGGCTGATTCCAGGTGCTGGCGAAGTCAAGGAGCGGCAGCCCTTTGTGCCCGCACATCACCTTGACGCCGAGATCACTGGCGCGCTGTACGACCGGCAGGCCGATCGCGGGATCGTCCAGGCTGAAACCACGGCCGCCCGGCCCCCAGGCCGTGTAGACCTTGAATGCTGACACTTTGCCGGTCTCGGCGTTACGCGTCATTTCATCCAGCGAGGCGCCCAGCGGTCCGAAGTTGGGTGCCAGCACGTTCTGAAGCAACAGCCGGGATGATCCGCCGCGGGTCAGCCCCTTCACCATCTGCAGCGTCCCCTCAGCGTCGTTGAACGGCATTGGGTCGGTTGACTCGCCGGTGGCGGGCAGGTCCGACAGCAAGGCGACGGTCGTGTCGCTGGCCAGGAACACGTCGTGCAGGTAAGCGCTGCGGTCCACGCACGTCAGCGGATTCGATGCGGTGCAGTCTGGTGGCAGCATGTCCATGACGAGCTGCAGCGTCGCCGGCGCGGTCACGCGCCACGGCAGGCGCGGCATGACGTGATGGGTATGTACGTCGACGATGAACTCGCCGCGGCTGCCGAGCGCGTGCTCGCAAGCGGGCAGGTCCTCCGGTGGCGGCGAGAGGTAGCTGCCGCCCGAGCGCGCCCCCGTCGGCCGGCTGTTGCTACCCGAACACGCGGCCGTGTTCAGCGCCCCAAGCAGAACGGCCATGCCGCCTGCGGTCTGCAGGAACCGGCGGCGGTCAATGCTCAGCTTGTCAGCGGCTACCGCGGCCCGTCGGAGCACCTCTTCGGCCAGCTGGATATCACCGCGGCCAGCTGCCGCCGGCATGAACTCCCCGTTCGAGACAGGCCCAACTACCAGCGGAAGCTGAAGTGAACACGGTCGTCGTCACCAGACATGCCATCCATCACCTGAAGGTAGCTCGCCTGGCGCTCCGCGGGCTCTGTAGCGACGCAGGAACTATTCGGTCGGCTCGGTGAGCTTTACGCGGATGGCGCGGAACTGGCGCGGCGTTTCCTTCAGCACGGCCAGGCGCGGATCGGGCACCGTGAGGAATCTGGCCACCGCGATGTCGAAGTAGGGCCGCAGCCTGACATCGTCGCGCAGCGCTGCGATGGCGCGCTTATCCCCGCCAAGTACGAGCGCGTCAAGCCGGCTGCCAAATCGGCTGAAGACGCCGACGGCGCAGTCAGCGGCCGCCTCCAGCGCCTCCCTCGCCTGCTTCTCCCGCCGCCGGGCGAACCTGTGCTGCGACGTGCCGCCGGCGGAGCTGCGCCCGTGCACGAGCCGGCTGCCCACCTTCGAAGCGGCGAGCTGGGCACCCGGCCCGGTGAAGACACCCGCCGCGTACCCGCCCAGCCGCACCAACAGCACTGCCACGGTCCGGTCAGCGCCGGCATGCGCCGCCAGCTCGGCGCCGGAGTTGCCGGCCTCGGGCGGAACGTGCAGCGGCGGGAACGGCACGTGACACTCGGCCACTGCTCCGTCACCCGCGCGCACCGTGACGATCTCGGGACCTGCCTCGGCCACTGGTGAGCCGTGCCTGTCGCCGAATGATTTCAGCCAGTTCTCGATGCGTTCGGGGCCAACATCAACCCACCGCTGGGCGGCACGTCCGCCGTTTTCCATTACTCACCGCCTCGAAGCGCTTACTATGCGTCAGATGGACGTACGCATCGCTCCCGACGGCAAGACTGCCATGCCAGCCCCGCAGCCCGTGCACGCACATGCCGCCAAACCAGCCGTAGCCACCGATCCGGCTGGCCGATCCGTCGAGCGAGCGCTCGTGGCGGCCATCAGGGACACAGCCCGCATCGGTGACCTGCTCGACGCGCTCAAGTCGGCCCGGCTTTGGCTGCCGTTGCCCGATGACGGCAGGCCAGTGATCAGCGGCACAGCCGTTACGTTGCCGATGGTGTCGTACCTCGGCGGCGATTTCGTGCCTGCTTACTCCTCGCCCGAGATGCTCCAGAAGCTCGCCGAGCCTGACAGGGAGATCGTGCCGCATGCCGTGGTGCGCGCCGCCGACCTCGCCAGGCTGCTGCCAGGTTCCATCGGCATCGCGCTCAATGCCGGGGCGAACGAGAGCGTTCCCATTTACCCCGAGGGTGTCGCCTACCTGGCGACCGACGACGAGCAAGAGCCGACAGCCCGGATCAGCCTCGGGCCACCGCCCATCAGCCCCGACTCTCTGCTCGCGGGCATCGGCGCAGGCCTGCGCGCTATTCCCCAGGCTCGCGAGTCTGCCGCCGCCTGGCTGTCGGTCCAGTTCGCTGGCGAGGGCCTGCTCATCGCGGTGAGCCTGGACGACCCGGCTGACGAGATCGCCAAGGATGCGGTGGTCGCTGCGGTAGAGCGAGCCGCGAGCATGGCTCCGCCGGAGGAGTCGGGCTTCCCGATCGACGTGACGTTCCCTGGCGAGCGCCAGCCGGACTATATCGACCAGTGGTTCGCAGCCTTCTCCGCTCCCTTTTACCGCCGCTAGCTCGCCTGCGCCCTGGCCGCCCGGTTAAGGGCGCTGATCACGCCGCTCATCGAGGCCCGGACGATCGACGAGCTGATACCGACGCCCCACAGCACGCGGTCGCCTACCTCGATCTCCAGGTAAGCAGCGGCCTCTGCGTCGCGACCCGCGGTGAGCGCGTGCTCGGCGTAGTCGAGCACTCGGACGACTACTCCGCCGAGACCCATGTCGATGCCAGAGACCGCGGCGCAGAAGGCCGCGATCGGCCCGTTGCCACGGCCCGACAGCGCGTGCTCGGTACCGTACGCCCGCACGGCACAGCTGACCTGCTCGCTGCCGTCCTCGCTCGCCGACGCGTAGCTCACCAGCTCGAACGGCCCCGGCTCGAGGTACTCCGCCGCGAAGATCTGCCACATCTGGGCGGCAGCGACCTCGCCGCCCTCTGTGTCGGTGTGCCGCTGGATCACCTGGCTGAACTCGATCTGCAGCCGCCGCGGCAGGTCCAGTTGATGATCGGTTTTCATGATGTACGCCACGCCGCCCTTGCCGGACTGGGAGTTCACCCGGATGACAGCCTCGTAGGTCCGGCCGACGTCTTTGGGGTCGATCGGCAGGTATGGCATCTGCCAGGGCAACTCGCTCATCGGCCGGCCCGCGGCGGCGGCCTTGCGCTCCAAGTCGTCGAAGCCCTTCTTGATCGCATCCTGATGCGAGCCTGAGAACGAGGTGTAGACCAGGTCACCGGCGTACGGATGGCGCTCGTGTACGCCGATGCCGTTGCAGTATTCGACTGTCCGCCGGATCTCGTCGATGTTGCTGAAGTTGATCATCGGGTCGATGCCCTGGCTGTACAGGTTCAGGCCGAGAGTGATCAGGTCGACGTTGCCTGACCGCTCGCCGTTGCCGAACAGGCAGCCCTCAACTCGCTGCGCACCCGCCAGCATGGCCAGCTCGGCATCTGCGGTCGCCGTTCCCCGGTCATTGTGAGTGTGCACCGACAGCGCGATGTGCTCACGCCTGGACAGGTTGCGGCTCACCCACTCGATCTGATCGGCGTACACGTTGGGCGTGGACCGCTCCACGGTGCACGGCAGGTTCAGCACGATCTCGCGGTCCGGGCCGGGCTGCCAGGCGTCCATGACCGCCTCGCAGATCTCCAGCGAGAAATCCAGCTCGGTGTCCATGAAGATCTCCGGCGAGTACTCGTAGCCGAAGTCAGTGCCGGCGAGGTACTCGCCTGAGTACTTCATGACCGCGCGGGTGCCGTCGACCGCCACCGCCTTACACTCCTGCCGCCCGTCGCCGTCCCAGCCGAATACGACGCTGCGGAACAGCGGAGCCGCGGCGTTGTACATGTGCACGGTAGCCAGGCGCGCGCCCACCAGCGACTGGACGGTCCGCTCGATCAGCTCCTCCCTGGCCTGCGTCAGTACCGAGATGCGCACGTCGTCAGGGATCGCGCCGCTGGAGATCAGGTTGCGGATGAAGTCGAAGTCAGTCTGGCTCGCGGCCGGGAAGCCCACCTCGATCTCCTTGTAGCCCATCCGAACCAGAAGCTCGAACATGGCCTGCTTGCGGGCGACGTTCATGGGATCGATCAGGGCCTGGTTGCCGTCCCGCAAGTCAGTGGACAGCCACCGGGGCGCCGCGGTGATCGCGGCGGCCGGCCATTGCCGGTCCGGCAAGTCAACCGGGGGGAACGGGCGGTAACGATGACACGGCATGCCGGACGGGCGCTGAAAGGAAGGTGTACTCATGACTCTGCTCTGCTCCTGACCTGTCAATGGGGAGAGGCGAACCGGCGGACATCGGCCGGCGCAGCAGAACGGCCCGCGGCGAGGGGCCGACCGGACTGGTTACCGGGCCTCGCCGCGGCCGGGAAGAAGCAGGCCGCGAGTCATGATGTGGCGAGTCTAGCCGATGGTAGCTACCGCCCGTTAGGCACCGGCAGAAATGGCCCCTACCAGGCGATGAACGCGCACTCGCCACGCGATGTCAGACGGCTGTGGTAGCACGGTCAGCATGGCTAACCGACCGATTCGCTGTGGCGCCGTCATCCCGTCGGGTACCGCGACCGAGCAACTTGAGCTGGCAGTTCTGGCCGAGCGGGCAGGCTGGGATGGCATTTTTGCCTGGGAGGCGGCCTACGGGCCGGACGCCTGGACGATGCTGGCCGCCATGGCGGTCAGGACGAGCTCAGTCCGGCTGGGCACCATGCTGACCCCGCTGCCCTGGCGGCGGCCTTGGAAGGTGGCCAGTCAGGTCGCGGCGCTAGATCAGCTGTCGGCGGGCCGGGCCATCCTTGCTGTGGGCGTGGGTGCGGTCGACACCGACCTGCCCGACACTGGCGAAGCGACTGACTTGCGCCAGCGCGCTGAGCTGCTAGACGAGGGCATCGACCTGATCCGCACGCTCTGGCAGGGCGGGCGGAGTTACAAAGGGCGGCACTACCAGTACGAAACCGGCCGGATGGACCTCGGCGCGGCGGCGAAGCCCGTCCAAGATCGCATCCCGATCTGGGTCGTCGGCGTGTGGCCCGCGCCTAAGTCGATGCGCCGGGTGCTGCGATGCGACGGAGTGATCCCGCAGTACCAGCACGTCGAGGGAGATCCTGCTCCAGCCGATGCGAGGGCTGTCGCGGGCTGGCTGGCCGAACACGACGTGCCGCCAGACTTCGACATCATCGCCGACGGCGAGACGCCAACCGCCGAACCCGGCCAGGCGGCGGACACCGTGGCGGGCTGGCAGCAGGCCGGCTGTACCTGGTGGCTGGAGACTCGCTGGTCAGCCCCAGACGGCAAAGCGGACTCCTTGCGCGAGTTCGCGGACCGGCTGGCGGCCGGGCCGCCGCGCCGGTAGGTCTGTCGCGTGGCCAGGCTTGCTGGTCAGACGGGGAAGCGGAGCGTGGCGCACACG
Source organism: uncultured Actinomycetota bacterium (assembly GCA_963787665.1). Lineage (GTDB taxonomy): Bacteria > Actinomycetota > Actinomycetes > Streptosporangiales > Streptosporangiaceae > JAJYUU01. The sequence goes on along the minus strand of CAWBDZ010000007.1, from coordinate 25,046 downwards.
CCGTCGCGCGGCCGGGCGATGCCGCCGCAGGCCTCGGGGTTCCCTCTTGCGACCAGATCCTCGGGCAGGAAGTGCAATTCCGCGTCGGTGCTGACGATGGCCCGCAGGATGGCCGCGTCAGCGCGGTCGACGGCTGGCTCGGGCACCATCCGGTCCGCGAGCTCCTCGCGCGAACCCGCCAGATCGGTACCGGCAGGCCCGATCCATGCCGATGCCGTCGAGGACGGGTTGTCGGCGATGAACAGGTCAAAGACCTGGCCGTCGCGAAGTGCCGCCATAGTCGCATCCAGGCCCTCGACGGCCCGGCCGTGCGCGAGCCGGCTCCCCCAGTCCTCGAAGCGGGCCCGGACATCCCGGTCGGCCCAGTCCGCCAGCGCCCGGTCCGCCGCTTCGGCCATGGCCTGGCTATCCGCCGCTATTTCCTGCTCCACGATGGTCGCGGAATCCCGCAGTGGCGTGGCCAGGTTGTCGACTAGCAGCGTCCTGGCCCGGACGTCACCGGCCACGATGACGTGCTGGGCACCCACCTGGGCCGCTGCGGTTGCCACCTCCTCGGCCACCGCCTTGGCGTTCTCGCTCCAGGTCTCCTCGACGTGACGCTGGTTACGGTCCTGCGACCAGCCGCCTACGTGCGTCTTGTGCACGGGCCACTGGCGGCCTGCCACCCAGTCTCGCCAGCCCTCGCCGGTACCGCCGATCGCGACGATCTCGCCGCCAACTCGGGTGGCGCTCACCCGCACATGCGGGATCGGCGGGCGATGCTGGGCCATCAGCGGCATCAGGTGCGGGAGCATGGCTAGCCGCGCGATCTCCCGCCGCGGTGGCCCGGTTAGCGCGCCAGTGAATGCGACATGGCCGTTGCGGGCAAATACGGCCCGGCCAGGCGCCACTTCATCGCGGTCTGAGATCACTTCGGCGACGGCGTCAAGCGAGGCCGGGTTTGCGCCAGCTGCCTCAAGCCGCTCCCTGGCGTCCTTCCACCGGATCCCGATGGCCTCGGCGGCGTTCTCCTCGTGAACCCGGTCGGTGTCCAGGTACACCGACACGTAATCGCCGATCTCGTCGTAGAGCGACCGCAGGAAATCCACTTTCACTGGATGTGTCGCCTCCCTACTCGCACCTCAGCCGTGTCTACCCGGCCTGCAGCGGGGCAACCGCCACCGACGCCTGACTGATTATGTTGTTTTCAGTGTTTCACGCTCTATGCTCGGTTTTGTCGGGCGGGGTGTCGCCCAGTAGCCAGCGCGCGCCAGCGCCGCGAGTTGCTGCGGTGTCGTCGGGGTTGTACAGGCGGCAGGTGCGCAGCGACAGACAGCCGCAGCCGACGCAGCTATTGAGCGTCTCGCGGAGCCGTTCAAGCTCGGTGATCCGCTCGTCAATGCGGCGAATCCAGGTCGCGGAGACCTTGTTCCAGTCCGTCTTGTTCGGGGTGCGTTCGTCCGGCAGCCGGGCCAGCGCGGCGTGCACCTCGTCAAGGCTCAGCCCGACCGCCTGGGCGGCGCGGATGAACGCCACCCGGCGCAGCGTGGCGCGGGAGTAGCGGCGCTGCCCGCCGGCAGTTCGCCGGGCGGAGATGAGGCCGAGCTGTTCGTAGTAACGCAGCGCCGAGGTGGCGACACCAGCCCGGCGGGCGAGTTCGCCAATGGTAACTAGGTCCGCAAGGGCAGCCATCACCACTGATCATAATCCCGCTTGACTTCAAGTGAGCTTGAAGTTGGAGGATGTTGGCATGACGACGACGCAGCCCACTCACTATGGCTACGCCGACCTTGAGCCGCTGATGGCGCTGATGACCGGCGACGAGAAGCACGGCCCTGCGGCCACTTCGACGCTCGACGTGCTGTGGGTTCTCTACGACCGGATCCTTGATGTCGATCCGGGGAACCTGGATGCCCCCGACCGCGACCGTTTCCTGCTGTCTAAGGGCCACGGCCCGATGGCCTATTACGCCGTGCTCGCCGCCAAGGGTTTCCTCGATCCCGGTCTGCTGGCCGGGTTCGCCGGATTCTGCTCGCCGCTCGGCCATCACCCCGACCGGACGTTGATTCCGGGCGTCGAAATTGGCAGCGGATCCCTGGGTCATGGCCTCGGTCTCGCGGTGGGGATGGCACTCGGACTGCGCGCGCAGCTATTGGCCAGCCCTCGCGTGTTCACTCTGCTCGGGGATGCCGAGCTGGACGAGGGCTCCAACCACGAGGCCATCGCGTTCGCCGGCGCGACGGGCCTGGACAGTCTGCACGTGGTCGTAGTCGACAACTGCTCTGCGACGCACGGCTGGTCCGGCGGTGTCGGCACGCGCTTCGACCGGGAAGGCTGGTCGGTGCTGACTGTAGACGGCCGCGACCACGATGCGCTCGAAGCCGCTTTCAGAGCGCCGCACTCGGGCCGCCCGCATGCCGTGATCGCTGTCGTAGAAACCAAGGACGCCCTGGTCGCCCGGCCGCACACCAACATCCGCTGAGGAGTGCCAGCTATGGAAACGATGCGGGAACGGTTCATCGCAACCGCCGCCGAGCTGGTGGACCGCGATCCCCGGGTCGCGGTCGTGCTGGCCGACATCAGCGCGGCACAACTGGAATCCCCGGCGCTCCAACACCCCGGCCGCGTCATCAACGTCGGCATCCGCGAGCAGCTGCTGATCGGCGTGACCGGCGGCCTCGCCCTGACAGGGCTGCGCCCGATCGCGTACACGTTCCCGTCTTTTCTCATCGAGCGGCCGTTCGAGCAGGTCAAGCTGGACCTCAGCCACCAAGACGCGGGGGCGATCCTGGTCAGCTCCGGCGGCTCCTACGACATGTCGGCGGAAGGCCGCAGCCATCAGGCGCCTGGCGACGTCGCCCTGTTGGACACCCTGGACGGCTGGACGATCTACGTGCCAGGCCACCCGGAGGAGGCGGAGCTGCTGCTCCGCCACGCCACGACCACTGACAACCGGGTCTACCTGCGACTATCGAGTCAGAGCAATCCCGAGCCGCGACCGGTGACGCCGGGCAGGTTCGAAGTGATCCGGGCCGGGCGGCGCGGCACTTTGATCGCCGTCGGGCCGATGCTGCAGCCCGTGCTCGACGCGGTCGCGGACCTGGACGTGACAGTTCTCTACGCGGTGACCGTCCGCCCGTTTGACGAAGGCGCGCTGCGCCATGCAGTTTCATGGTCTAGCAGCGCGGATGTCGTGCTGGTCGAGCCGTACCTCGCCGGTACCTCCAGCCGTCAGGTCGACGAGGCGCTGCTCGACGTGCCGCACCGGGTGCTCGGGCTCGGCGTGGGCCGCGCTGAGCTGCGCCGGTATGGCACCCCTGCCGACCACGCGGCTGCGCACGGCCTGGACGCCGCTTCACTACGCGTACGGATATCCGGCTTCTTGCGATGAGAAGTGACGCGACAGCCGCGCGGTCGCTTAACTGGGGCCCGGAGCGGGCGGCGAGGTGGTCGGCGTCGTCGTGGCCGATGGCGTGCCCGTAGACGGGGTTCCCGACGGTGTCGGCGTGCCTGACGATGACGGTGTCCCCGACGGAGTCGGCGATATGGTGGGCTGGCCCGGAGGCGGGCTGTAAGCAGGCGGGGGCAGCACGTTGCCCGAGGCGTCCACCACCACCGTCACCGATGCCCGGAGCCCGCCGATAACCAGGGTAACCAGCACCGTACCGGGTGACTTGCCGATCACTCTTCCGCTGCGAGTCACGGCGAGTACGGCTGAATTCGACGTCGTCCAAATCATCCCGGCAAGGTCAGCACGAGGAGCCAGCTGGCCGTTGAATAGGCGAGCGTGGGCCGAGAGCACGCGAGTTTGCCCGACTTTGACGTGCAAGCTACGCGGGATGATCCAGACCCCGTTGAGGAGGCCGGCGTGCGCGACCGGCACCAGCACCTGCTGCGACGATGCTGCCGCGTACGCCCCGACCCACTGCATCAGCCGGGCCTGGCTCGTGCCGCTGGGCGGCTCGGCCACCCGGTAGCTGACTGTGGCTTCGCCGCCGGGCTGCAGGCGCAGGTCCCACACCGCGGGCGGGCCGATGACCAGCGGCTGAACTACGCCGGCGTAGCTGATGTCATGCGGGTTGGGTGCCACTGACGTCGGGATCGGCTCCTCCAGCGCCGCGGTGACCGTCTTGCGGGTCATATTGGTGACCGTCATCGTCACCTCCAGTGAGGACCCGCCCGAGCCCGTAAGCGTCCACACCTGAGTGATGGCCAGGCCGTTCGGGTAGGCCTGCGAGGCGAACGGATAGCGGGCAGACTGCGGGCCGCGGGTGAGCAGTAGCCCGGCCGCCGCCCCGCCGAGCACGATCACCAGCGCGAGCGCGATCAGCAGCAGGTTGCGCCTGGCCGCCGGAGTGCCGGCACCGGGTTGTCCCCGCTGGCTCCCGCCCACCGTGAGCTGTGACGTTGCCCACCGGTCAGTGTGCATGGCGGCATCAGCCGAGTCCCCGGCCACGTCGCCGTCGGCGATCCCTCTGATCCGGAACGCGGGCCGCTCCACCACGGCCGGATCGATGGTCGCATCGCGGTCCCATGCCGGCGAGTGCCCCTGGGCGTACGTTTGCAAGCCTAGGGCGGCACGCAGCGCGCCGGTGAACTCCTGGCAGGTCTCATACCGGTCGGCAGGCGACTTAGCCAGCACCCGGGCGAACACCTCGTCCACGGCGGCAGGCAACTCGGTCCGTATGGACGTAGCGACCGGCGGCGGGGCGGACAGGTGCGAATACATGGCTGCCAGCAACTGCTTGCCGAAAAACGGCGGCTGCCCACAGAGCAGCTCGAAAGCCGAGCAACCGAGCGCGTACTGGTCGGTCCGGCCGTTTACTGGCAGGCCATGGATCTGTTCCGGCGCAGCGTAATCAACGGTGCCGATGAACTGGCCGCTACCGGTCAGCCCGCTCGACCCGATGGATGCCTTGCTGACCCCGAAGTCAGACAGGTACACATGATCAGGCCGTCCCTGCCGCACGTCCAGCAGCATGTTCGCCGGCTTGACATCGCGGTGTACCAGGCCCGCAGCGTGCGCGGCATCGAGCGCGGAAGCGACCGCCGACAAGATCCACTCCGCCCGGCCGGGCGGTAGCGGCCCATGCTGGGCCACCATGGTCCGCAGGTCACCGCCGCGCACCAGGCGCATGGCGATGAACAGCATGGCGTCGGCCTCGCCCGCCTCGTAGACCGGGATGATGTGGGGGTGCTCCACCGCTGCCGCGGCGCGCGACTCGGCGATGAAACGCTGCCGGAAGGCGTCGTCCTGGGCCAGCACCGGAGCCAGGATCTTCAGGGCCACCTGGCGTTCCAGCCGTTCGTCGTGGGCCCGGAAGACGGCGGCCATGCCGCCCCTGCCGATCTGCTGCTCGAGCCGGTACCCGGAGATGCGCAAGCCGACGGCGAACCCCGCTGCCTCCGCCTGCGGAGGGCTAGTGTTCGTCACCGTTCCTCCACGACGTACCGTGTCGGCCCGAATACGCCTTCGCCGGCCCCCGGCTAGCGACGATTACGGCATGGCCTTGACGCCCGAGCACGGGCGCACCGAATTATCCGACTTCGCTTTGCGTTGCGCAAGCTCAGAGATCTTGGTGTCGCGGCAGCCTGTTCAGTACGCGCCGGCTCGGCGCATCGCGGCCGGCCTGCCATCCGGATCGTAGAGCAACCGGTAGGGGACCGTGGCCCAGGCTCGCGTCGCGGCCGGCAGGCGAAGCTCGGGGTAACGCCGCAGCTGGCCGGCCGGTCGCTGGCCCGGCCGCCCGGCCGAGTGCCAGGCGTCCAGCGCAGCCGCGGACTGGCCGAATGCCTCGAAAAGGTCCGCACAAGGCGGCACCTGCGCGTCCGGCGCCAGGCCCAGGTGCTCAGCCGCCAGCGCTGCGCGCAGGCTTGCAGCGAATCGCGCGTCGTTACCCGATGTGGACTGGTCCATGACCGCGCAGCTGAGCTCGGAATCGTGCGTCCAGGACCGGCGGTTGAAGTTGTCCGAGCCGATGACGGCCCAGGTGTCGTCGACGATGCAGACTTTGGCGTGCACGTAGATGGGCGTGCACATCGCATTCTCGAGCCCGTAGACCGCCACCCGGTCACCACCGGCCCGCCGCAGCAGGCCGAGAGCGCTCGCTCGCCCCACCAGATTCGGGGGTGCCGACATACGGCCGTCCTGGTCCGGGTATCGCGGGATCACCGCGATTACTCGCAGGGCCGGGTTGGCGAGCAGGCTGTCCGCCAGCGCCGACATGACCTCCGCGGACCACAGGTACTGATCCTCGATGTAGACAAGCGAGCGGGCTTGCGGCAGTGCCTTCAGGTAGCCACGCGCGATGCTCCGTTCGCCTCGTGGCGCGAAGGAGTAGCCGGGGCGCCGGAACGGATAGGTACGAAGCAGTTGCACCGCGTGGCCGCCGCACGGCGCTGGGTCCGGTTCCTGCGGGGGCAGCGGCCGCGCCCGGGTCTGGTCATGGCCGACTAGGTCGCGCAGCCGGTGAACGGGGTTGAGGGTCAGCGGCACAGGGTCATCCCACCGCTCCCGGAACACGGTCTCAGCGTCGCCGACCGCCGGGCCACGGATCATAGCCTGCACGTCATGCCATGGCGGCGTCGGGCCGTACACTGCCGCCATCTGCTGGGCCTGGGGGTCGCCAGCATGCGACTGGTCGTCCCGGCGACTGTGACATAGGTCGATCCCGCCGACGAAAGCTACGTCACGCTCAGGTTGTGATTGGTGACGCAGAACCACCATCTTCATGTGATGCGATCCGCCGGGCCGGACCCGCATGTCCAGCAGGCACTGACCGCCTGCTGCCTCGATTTCGTCGCCGAGGTGCCGGTTTTCCGCCTCGCTGAACGCGATCCGGTCGAAATGCGAGCGCCAGACCAGCCCGGCAACCCGTACGCCGCGGCGCGCTGCCGCGCAGAACGCGGCCGACACTGGCGGCCCGTCCGGCCCGAGTCGCTCATTCGGGTCGCCGCGCCAGTCGGTGAACAGCAGCAGGTCGCCCGCCGACAGCTGCGACACCCGCGACGCTAGCTCGGCGAAGTACCGGCTGCCGTGGATGAGCGGCCGCACCTCATTGCCGACCGTCCAGGCCGCGCCGTCCGCGTGGCGGGAGTCGAGCCGGGTCGCCGGGTTGCCTCGTTCTGCCCTACTGAGAAACCAGTCTCCCGGGTGCACGCGTGCCCAGCTACCCGCTACCGCCCGGTCAACGCATCGTCTGAGGACTTGCGCGGTCGGCAGGCGGCCGTTTCAGCAACGATTCGATGGCGCCGAGCCGCTCGACGAGGTCGGCTATGTCGGTCTTGGTCGCCGTCTGCTCCCCGTCCTTCAACGTCAGCACGAACTGACCGGACGGCTCGAGCACGCCAGTTGCAACCTCGGAGATATCGTCGGCGTTCTGCATACGGACCGCGTGGTCAAGCTGACTTCGCCGCAAGCCGAGCCGCCTGATGGCGCGATCGTCGACGTGGCCGTCGGTGATGATCGTAGCGGCGCGGCCATTGAAGATCCGGGCTGCGAACGGGCTGACGAACACCAGCCGGTTGATCCCCGCGTTGACCGCGACCAGCGTGACCGCGCCGATTGCCCCGCCGGTCAGCGACGTGTCGTTGCCAATCACCGCGTTCTGAACGACGTTGGACAGCAAGAACACGACGACGAAGTCGAAGGTGCTCAGGCCGGCCAGGTCGCGCTTACCCGTGGCCCTGAACAGGACCGTAATGAGCGCGTAGACGAACACCGTCCGGAAGATCTTCTCCGCGACCGGGATCTGCTCGGCGAACATAGCGTGCCACATGCCAGCCTCCTTGGCGTCGCCGGCTTACTTCCCTGGCGATGCGCAGGTAGGCACAAATGCGCGACAGCTGCCGTCGTAACGAGCTGACGGGTCCGATCAGACGTTAAATCCAAGCGCCCGCAGTTGCTCGCGGCCGTCCTCGGTGATCTTCTCCGGGCCCCACGGCGGCAGCCAGACCCAGTTGATGCGGAAGTCCTGTACCAGGCCGTCGAGCGCAGCCCGGGCCTGGTCCTCGATCACGTCGGTCAGCGGGCAGGCTGCGCTGGTCAGCGTCATGTCGATGGTGGCCGTACGGTCCGATTCGACGGTCACCCCGTAAACCAGGCCGAGGTCTACGACGTTGACGCCCAGCTCAGGGTCGACGACGTCGCGGAGCGCCTCCAGCAGGTCCTCAGTCTCCGGGCTAGCCGCCGCCTCCGGAGCGCCGGCTGCAGCGGTGTCGGCGATGTCGGTCATCTGTGCTCCCCAATCCTCGCGGCGTCGTTTCCGGCGGCGCCGTTCACGGCGCTGTCGGTGAGCGCCCTGGCCGTCGCGTCCTTCCAGGCCATCCAGCCCAGCAGCGCGCACTTGATCCGTGCCGGGTACTTCGACACCCCTTCGAACGCGACCGCGTCGCCTAGCACGTCCTCGTCTGGCTCGATCGAGCCGCGCGACTGCATGAGCCGCAAGAACTCGTCGCTGACGGCCATGGCCTCGCTGACTGTCTTGCCGATGATCATGTCGGCCATGACGGAGACGCTCGCCTGGCTTATGGAGCAGCCGAGCGTTTCGTAAGATATGTCCGCTAGCACGGGCTCGCCATCGGCGTCCTTGAGTGATACCCGGAGCGTGACCTCGTCTCCGCACGTCGGGTTGATGTGCTGCACCTGAGCATCAAAGGGCTCCCGCAGGCCCGCGTGCAGCGGGCGGCGGTAGTGCTCCAGGATGATCTCCTGGTACATCGACTCGAGCTCCATCACCCTGTCCCGAAGAACTTCTGCGCCTGCCTTATTCCATCTGCGAGGGCCTCTACCTCGTCGTGGGTGTTGTACACGTAGAAGGTCGCTCTGGTGCTCGACTGCGCATGTAGTGCCCGGTGCAGCGGCCACGCGCAATGATGCCCGGTGCGAACCGCAATGCCCAGTTCGTCAAGCACCTGGCCAACGTCGTGCGGGTGAATGCCGTCCAGCACGAACGAGACGGCCCCGCCGCGATGATCGGTGTCTAGCGGGCCGAGCACCCGCAGCCCGCTGATACCGGCTAGTGCCTCCAGCGCGTGCGCGGTCAGCGCTTCCTCGTGGGCTGCCACGTTCGCCATGCCGAGCGCGTCCAGGTAATCGCAGGCCGCGGCGAGGCCGACCGCCTGCGCAGCGGCGGGCACGCCGGCCTCAAACCGCTCGGGCGGCGGCAGGAACGTCGAGCCCTCCATCCGGACGATCTCGATCATCGATCCCCCGCTGATGAACGGCGGCATCGCCTCGAGCAGCTCGCGCCGGCCCCAGAGCACGCCAACGCCCGACGGCCCGAGCATCTTGTGCCCTGAGAACACCAGGAAATCGGCACCGAGTGCCGTTACGTCAACCGGCTGATGCGGTACCGACTGCGCGCCGTCAGCGAGCACGAGCGCGCCGTGGGCGTGCGCGGCCGCCGCGATCTCAGCGACCGGCGGGACAGCACCCGTCACGTTCGATTGATGGGTAACGGCGACCAACTTGGTCCGGTCGTTGATGAGCTCGCCACTATTGCTCAGGTCCACCCGGCCGTCTTCGGTGACACCGAACCAGCGCAACGTGGCGCCCGTGCGCTGGCACAGCTGCTGCCACGGCACCAGGTTTGCGTGGTGCTCGAGCTCGGTTACCAGGATCTCGTCGCCCGGGCCCACCGCAAACCGGCTTGCCCCCGGCCCTGAGGTGGCCGCGTTACTCATCGCGTAGGCGACCAGGTTGATCGCTTCCGTCGCGCTCTTGGTGAAAACGAGCTCACCGGCCTCGGCCCGCAGAAAGGCGGCGATCCGCGACCGGGCGCCTTCGTAGGCGTCTGTCGCCTCCTCGCCCAGCAGGTGGGCTCCTCGGTGCGCGGCGGCGTTGTGCGTGGTGTAGAAGTCGCGCTCGGCGTCCAGCACCTGGCGAGGCTTGTGGGAGGTGGCACCGGAGTCCAGGTAGATCAGCCGGTTACCACCGCGAACGGCCCGGCCGAGGATCGGGAAGTCCGCCCTGATCGCCTCGACGTCCAGCCGGTCGCCGCTGGCCGCCCGGTTCGCTGCCGTCGTTACCTGGCTCTGGGCAGTCACGCTGACGCGCCCGCCTTCAGAAAGCGCTCGTAGCCGTTTGTCTCCAGCTCCTCTGCCAGTTCCGAGCCGCCCTCCTCGGCGATCCGGCCGGCGACGAAGACGTGTACGAAGTCCGGCCGTACGTAGCGCAGGATCCTGGTGTAATGCGTGATCAGCAGCACGCCATGCTTGGGATCCTCGCGGAACCGGTTGATGCCCGCCGACACGACTCTCAGGGCGTCGATGTCGAGGCCGGAGTCCGTCTCGTCCAGGATGGCGATCTTCGGGTTGAGCAACTCGAGCTGCAAGATCTCGTGCCGCTTCTTCTCGCCGCCGGAGAAGCCCTCGTTCAGGTTCCGGGTAGCGAACGACGGATCCATGGCGAGCTGGTCCATGGCCTCGCGCAGTTCCTTGCCGAAGGTGCGGATCTTGGGCGCCTCGCCGCGGACTGCGGTGATCGCGGTACGCAGGAAGTTGGACACCGACACGCCGGGCACTTCCACCGGGTACTGCATGGCTAGGAACAGGCCGGCCCGTGCCCTGGCGTCGACGCTCATGGCGAGCACGTCCTCGCCGTCCAGCGTGATGGAGCCCTGGGTCACCGTGTACTTAGGGTGCCCGGCGATGGCGTAGGCCAGCGTGGTCTTGCCAGAGCCGTTCGGCCCCATGATCGCGTGCGTCTGCCCGGCCGTGATGGTCAGGTCGACGCCGCGGAGCACCTCAAGGCTTTCCCCCGCGGCGTCCGTCACACCGGCGTGCAGGTCACGGATCTCAAGGGTGGACATCTAACTCTCTTTCTCGGTAAGCCCGACGAGCACATCGTCGCCGTCGATCTTCACTGGGTACGTAGCGACCGGCTTGGTGGCCGGAGGCCCGGTCGGCTTGCCGGTCCGCAGGTCGAAGCACGAGCCATGCAGCCAGCACTCCACCGTGTGGTCGTAGATCTCGCCCTCGGATAGCGGGACTTCCTCGTGCGAGCAGACGTCATGCAGCGCGAACACCTCGCCGTCGGCGCGAATGACCGCGACCGGCACGCCGTCAACCTCTACGCCTACTGCGCCCTCAGCCGGCAGTTCAGCGAGCGAGCAGGCGCGGCGGAACTCGGTCATGCCAGCTCCCCCTCTATCGCGGCCGTGATCCGGTCGCGGAGTTCGGGGACCTCGATCTGCTCGATCAGCTCGCCGAAGAAGCCGCGGATGACGAGCTTCCTGGCCTCATCGAACGGAATGCCGCGAGCCATCAGGTAGAACAGATGGTGATCCTCAAGGCGGCCACTCGCGCTTGCGTGGCCCGCGCCCGCGACTTCGCCGGTCAGAATCTCCAGGTTCGGCACCGAGTCGACCCGCGTGCCGTCGGACAGCACGAGGTTGCGGTTGTACTCATAGGTGTCGGTGCCGGTGCCCTCGGGCCGGATGATGACGTCGCCGATCCACACCGCGTGCGCGTCGTTACCTCGTAGCGCGCCCTTGTAGCTCACCCGGCTGCGGCAGTTGCGCTCCGCATGGTCCACGAACAGCCGGTGCTCCATGTGCTGCCCTGCATCGGCGAAGTAGAGCCCTCTCAGCTCGGCGTCTCCGCCGGGGCCCGCATACCGCACGGACGGCGCCATTCGCACCACCGAGCCCCCGAGCGTCACGGCCGTATGCGTGAGCCGCGCATCGCGGCCCAACTGCGCATGATGGTGTGAAAGATGCACAGCGTCATCTGCCCACGACTGCAGCGACACCATTGCGAGCGATGCCCCGTCCCCCAGGACGAGTTCAACGTTGTCGGCGTAGGTAGCGCTGCCGGTGTGCTCCAGCACCACTACAGCCCTAGCATTCGCACCGAGCTGAATCAGCGTGTGCCCGTACGCCGTTCCTTCTGAGCTCTCGCCGCGCACCGCGATCCAGGTCGGCGTCGCGCTCTCAACGCCCTCCGGCACGCTGACGATCGTGGCCTCTGTGAATCCGGCAAAAGCCTTTGCACTGACCCGGTCGGCCGGGACGTAGGCGGTGCCGACCCTGGGGTCGCCATGTTCGCCCTTCTCAATGGCGACCCCAGGTGCGGCACTGGCTACGACCGATACCTTGCCCTCGTCTAGTGCCGAGTCACCGTGCAGACCGCGGAGGCGCCGCAGCGGCGTGAACCGCCACTCCTCTTCCCTGCCCGTAGGTACGGGAAAGTCAGACGGCTCGAACGACTGTCGTTCGTGCAGCCTTGACACAGGAGCCGTCTCGACGGCCCCCTGCAGGCCAGCCATCAGCCGACTGCTCCTTCCATCTGAAGCTCGATCAGCCGGTTCAATTCGAGCGCGTACTCCATCGGCAGCTCGCGCGCGATCGGCTCGACGAAACCACGCACGATCGTGGCCATCGCCTCGTCCTCGGTCATGCCCCGGCTCATCAGGTAGAACAACTGGTCATCGGAGATCTTGGAGACCGTGGCCTCGTGTCCCATCTCCACGTCGTCTTCGCGGACGTCCACATACGGGTAGGTGTCCGACCGGCTGACAGTGTCGATCAGCAGCGCGTCGCACTTGACCGTGGACTTGGAGTGGTCGGCGCCTTCCTGCACCTGGACCAGGCCACGGTAAGAGGTCCGGCCGCCGCCCCTGGCCACCGACTTGGACACGATGGACGACGAAGTGTTGGGGGCGCAGTGCACCATCTTGGCCCCGGCGTCCTGGTGCTGCCCCGCACCGGCGAAGGCTACCGACAACGTCTCGCCCCTGGCGTGCTCCCCCATCAGGTACACGGCCGGGTACTTCATCGTCACCTTGGAGCCGATGTTGCCGTCAACCCACTCCATCGTCGCGCCCTCGTGCGCCACGGCCCGCTTGGTGACCAGGTTGTAGACGTTGGCCGACCAGTTCTGGATGGTGGTGTACCGGCAGCGCGCGCCCTTCTTCACGATGATCTCGACCACGGCCGAATGCAGCGAGTCCGAGGAGTAAATCGGCGCGGTGCAGCCCTCGACGTAGTGCACGTAGGCGTCCTCGTCCACAATGATCAGCGTCCGCTCGAACTGGCCCATGTTCTCGGTGTTGATCCGGAAGTAAGCCTGCAGCGGGATATCCACGCGCACGCCCTTCGGCACGTAGATGAAGCTGCCGCCGGACCAGACCGCGGTGTTCAGCGCGGCGAACTTGTTGTCGCCGACCGGGATGATGGTGGCGAAGTACTCCTGAAAAAGCTCAGGGTGCTCCCGCAGCGCAGTGTCGGTGTCCAGGAAGATGACGCCCTTCTCCTCAAGGTCCTCGCGGATCTTGTGGTAGACCACCTCGGACTCGTACTGCGCGGCCACCCCGGCGATCAGCCGCTGCTTCTCGGCCTCAGGGATGCCGAGCCTGTCGTAGGTGTTCTTGATGTCGGCGGGCAGGTCGTCCCATGTGGCGGCCTGCTTCTCGGTCGACCGGACGAAGTACTTGATGTGGTCGAAGTCGATGCCGGACAAGTCAGAACCCCACGCCGGCATCGGCTTGCGGCCGAACAGCTTCAGGCCCTTGAGCCGCAGGTCCAGCATCCACTCCGGCTCGTCCTTCTTGGCCGAGATGTCCCGAACGACGTCCTCGTTCAGGCCGCGGCGCGCGGCAGCCCCGGCTTTATCCGAGTCGGACCAGCCGAACTTGTATCGGTCGAGCCCCTCGAGTTCCGGGTGGGCGATAGTGGTCATGCGGAGATTCCTCCGGCCTCGGTAGTAGTGCGGTTGTGCATCAGGGATGACGCCGTGACGTGCGTGGTGCAGATTCCGTCGCCGTGCGCGATGGTCGCCAGGCGTTGCACCGGAGTGCCGAGCAAGCGGCCGAATGCTTCTGTCTCGGCCTCGCAGAGCTGCGGGTACTCGGCGGCGACATGTGCGACCGGGCAGTGGTGCTGACAGAGCTGGTCTCCCCCGCCCGCGGCCGGGGCGTGACCCGCTGACGCTGCATAGCCGTCGGCCGACAGCGCCGCGGCGAGCGCCTTGACCCGGTCGCCCGGCGCGGCCGCCTCGACGACGGGCCGGTACCGGTGCTCGAGCTCAGAAATCTGCTGGCGGGCAAACCTGGCGACCGCGCCTGGTCCGGCCGTCTCGGCCAGGAACCGCAGCGCGCTGGTGGCCAGGTCGTCGTAGGCATGCTCGAACGCGCTCCGGCCCGCATCGGTGATCGCGAACATCCTGGCCGGGCGGCCACGCCCGCGGCTGGCATACGGCCGCGCGGTCCGCGCCTCGATCATGCCGTCGGCCAGCAAGTTGTCCAGGTGCCGGCGCACGGCCGCCGGGGTAAGACCTAGCCTGGCGGACAGTCCTGCTGCGGTCACCGGCCCGGTTTCCAGGATTAGCCGGGCGATCCGCCCGCGGGTGCCCGACTCCGAGCCCACGCCGGCCGGCAGCGCGGCGGGCTGGGCCTGAGTCTGGGCAGCAGCAAGCCCGGCGCCACCGGCGCCGCGAGCATCGCTAGCCTGTCCCACGTATTTCACAACATCATTGTGCCGTAAATAGTTCCGCGCCCGCAATCGGGGCGGCACATGGCCTGCGTCACACGGCGCAGAAGCGGTTTCCGCCGGTTAGCATGTATCGATTTGTCCCGAAGCCTGCAATGATGGGCGCATGAATGATGCCGCTCATGCCGCGCGGCGGATGTGGACGCTCTTCGAGCCTGTGCACGTCATCAGCTACTTCGCCGCCGAAGCTCAGGACGCCTTCGAGCAGGCTGGCCTGCGCGGATTCTGGCGCGGCTACTTCGCCGGTCGGGCGGCGCCGATGGGGCCTGTCGGCCCGGCGCCAGTCATCGCCGCGTTCTGCTCGTTCGCGCCCGCCGTGGCTTCGCGGGCGCTGCCCGCGGTCTGGGATCTTATCAGCCCGGCCGATGCACTGGCCGTGCGAGAGGCGGGCGCCGTGGCCTCCTTGCGCCGGCTGCTGGGCCTCGGTCCGGCCGACCCGGTACCCGCCGACGTTGCGACGGCCGCCCAGCAACTCGCGGACGCAGCCAGCGACCTCGATATTGTCGGCCGGGTGCTGGGCGCTTCGAACGTGGCGCTCCCCGTCCCAGCCGAGCCGCTGGCGCGCCTGTGGCACGCGGCGACCGTGCTGCGCGAGCACCGCGGTGACGGACACATCGCCGCCCTGGTCGCGGCCGACATCGACGGCTGCGAGTCAATAGTCCTGCGGGTCGGCGTGGACCTCACAACCGGCGGCAACGGCCACGTGGCGGTCAGCGCTGGCCGCGACTGGATACAGCGCGTCCGCGGCTGGACTGACGAGGAATGGGCCGCGGCCACCGACCGGCTGATCCAGCGCGGCCTGCTGACGGACACCGGGGAGCAGACCAGCGCAGCGACCGCCGAAGGTGTGGCGCTGCACCAGAGCATCGAGGAGGCGACCGACCGTGCCGCTGCGCGCCCGTGGGCGCGCATCGGCGCCGAGCGCAGGACCGAACTGGCCGGCCTGCTGGCGCCGATCAGCGCGGCTTGTGCAGCCGAGCTGCCGTTCCCCAACCCAGTCGGGCTGCCTGCCGCGGCCGCCAGCTGAAACCGAACCCGTTCCCCTCCCTTCCGGAGATCTCGCCGATGACCACCCTGCAACGGCCCGCGCTCGCCGATCTCGCCGACCCGAAGACCTTGCCGGACCCATACCCGGTGCTGGCGGGCCTGCGCGCGGCGTCACCGTTCGCGGAGGCGGACGGCGCCCTGGTGGTGGCCGGCAAGCACGCCGACATCGCGGCGGTGATCCGGCACCCGAACGCCAGCAGTGAGCGGCATCGGTCCCTGCTCGCACCTCCAGATGGCGGCCGGCGGGCTCGGCGGCCGTCGTTCCTGTCACTTGATGCGCCGGATCACACCCGGTTGCGGCGGCTGGTGTCGAAGGCATTCACGCCGCGGATGATTGCCAGGCTGGAGCCGCGAATCCGGGCCATCACCACCGAGCTCCTGGACGCGGCCGCAATGGCGAGCCAGCTTGAGGTGGTCAGTCAGCTCGCGTACCCGCTGCCAGTGCGCATCATCTCCGAGATGCTTGGCGTGCCGGTCGCGGATCATCCCCGGTTCGCCGGCTGGTCAGCGCGGCTGGCGCACTCGCTCCAGCCCGGGTTCGGCATGAATCCCGATGAACTCCGGGTCCGCGAGGAATGCACGCAGGTGGCTAGCGACGAGTTCGCCGAGTACTTCCGCGGGCTCATCGCGAGTCGCCGGGCCGATCCGCAGCAGGATCTGTTGTCGGAAATGATCCACGCCGAGGACGCCGGACAGCGGCTGACCGAGGACGAGCTGATCGCGACGTGCATCCTGCTGCTGGTGGCGGGGCATGAGACCACCGTTGGCTTGATCTCGAACGCGATCCTGGCCCTGCTCCGCCACCGTGGGCAGCTTGCCCTTCTTCAGGCCAGCCCGGAACTAGCCGATGGCGCGGTCGAGGAGACGCTGCGCTACGACGCCCCGGTGCAGATGACAGCCCGGGTGGCTCGCGGTGGAATGCCCGTCGGCGACATTGCCGCGCCGGACGGCGCCCTGGTCCTGCTGCTGCTTGCCGCGGCCGGCCGCGATCCGGAGATGTTCGAGAGCCCGGACCTGTTCGACATCAGGCGAGGCGCGACGGCACATCTCGCGTTCGGGGCCGGCCCGCATTTCTGCCTCGGAGCCCCGCTGGCCAGACTCGAGGCCAGCGTCGCGCTCCAAGAGTTTGCCCGGCGGGTGGCGGCACCCGAGCTCGACCTGGCCGGCCTGGCATATAAGCCAAACCTGAACCTGCGCGGGCCGGAGAGCCTGGTAGTGAATTTCGCCAGCATTTCCTGATGTGCTACCGCAGGCACGCCGCTGGTGGCCGCACCTGGACCAGTCCGCCGTCTGACAGGCCGTAAAGGCCGCCGGCCACGACGACCGGGTTCATCGTGATGGCCGGGCCGCGGGTCTGGTCCCCCGGCTGCTCGGCCAGCACTCGTCCTGTGTCGTCCTGCAGGCAGGCCAGCGCATTCTGGCCGGTCAGCCAGGTCACGCTGGCGAGCACCACGGCACCCGTGCCGTTCCCTAGACTGAAGAAGTGCCTCTCTTCCCGGCCGCGGGCCAGCTCACCGGCACCCAGGACGAGCCGGGCATGGCGCAGATCGGCGGTGAACAGCTGAATCTCGCCAGTAGTGCCACCGCCAGCCCAAACCCATAGCGCGGCACCTGCAGCGGAGATACGGCCGAGGTTCAGGTTGGCGGAGATCGTCGCGGCGTGCAGTAGCCGCCAGCCCGGCAGCGTGCGGTCCTGCAATCTCTGGCCCTGGTTACCTTGGGTGCCGGTGACGGACAGGTAGACCCGGCGCCGGTCCGGGGTGAACGACAGCCACTGCACCTGCCCGCCGCGGATACGCACGGTTTGCAGCACCGTCCACGGCACCGGCCGGATCAGCCGGACAGCCGAGCCGACCGACAGCCACAGCCGTCCGCCGGTCCATCCCGACAGCGTGGCCTGCTGGCAGCAGCCGCCGGGTCCTACTGTGCGCCGGCTGATCAGCCGCAGCGTCTTTGGGTCGAACCGGTAGAGCGTGAGCGGGCCGGACTGCTCGAGGTTCCGGCTGAGCCAGGCCGAGCCCAGCAGCCACACACCGGACCGGTTGACCACGACCGGCCCGGATACCGGCACGAGCCGGGCGGCGTAGCCGATGGTGCCAGTGCGCACATCAACCCGCAGCAGGAGCTGCATCGGCTCGGCCCGATGCGGCAGGGTCTCCAGCAGGTACAGCACCGCGCCGGCCGACACAAGGTCAGTGAACGCGCCCGCCAGCAGCAGCCGATGCTGCCATGGCCGGTCCGGCGCCGGATTCCGTCCCGCCCCCAGCAAGTGCCGTGGCAGCACCGCCCTTCCGGGCACCGCTGCCGGATACCGAAATGGAGGCAGTGCGTCGGCGCGAGCTGGGCTGCCTGACGTTAGCGGAGACCGCGGTGGCCTAGCTGCTCCGGTGATGGGCGTAGACGCCGCGCACCCAGCAAGGCTCAAGGCCGCGGCAGCGCCTAGCACCCAGCGCGAAGACCGAGAAGCTCCGGACATGCGCACCACTCACCCCGCGAGGTGAGACGTCATTGCGCTGCCATCGGTTGCGGCACTGTCGCTTGCCAGCGTGATGGGACCGGGGTGCTGCCACGAGGTAGGGACCACCTTGGGTCATGAGTGATCATGATGGTTTCCTCTCTCGTCGTCAACGGACTCGCCTGTGTCGTGGCGGATGGATGGCTTCTGGCGGCGCCGGTAGGAGTCGCCCTCGATGATCAGCTCGTGGGAGGTCGAGACCAGGCGGTCAGATCCGAGAAACCGGACGTTCGGATCGGCGGTATTAATACGTCGCAACGTCGACTGAGAT
The DNA here is from genome assembly GCA_963787665.1 of uncultured Actinomycetota bacterium. Classification (GTDB taxonomy): domain Bacteria; phylum Actinomycetota; class Actinomycetes; order Streptosporangiales; family Streptosporangiaceae; genus JAJYUU01. The sequence goes on along the minus strand of CAWBDZ010000007.1, from coordinate 6,745 downwards.
TTACCTGTTCAACATATGCAGGCCATCACATGGTCAGGGACCGTTAGAACGCGGCCCATACGTTCCCAGGGATCGATTCCGGCGAAGGGAATGAACATTTGAACTCGGGAACGAAAGTCGCGATGGCGGGAGTCGCTGCGTTGGCGATCGCGGCGGCGCCCTTGGCGCTGTCTTCATCCAGCGCCTCCGCTGCTCGACACGCTCAGATCAAGCACGTGCTGCTGATATCGGTGGACGGCATGCACCAGTCCGATCTCGACTGGTACGTCGCCCACCATCCCAACTCGGAGCTCACGCGGCTGGCCACCGGCGGCGCTGAATACACCAACGCGCAGACCGCCGACCCGTCGGACTCCGATCCGGGCGGCACGGCGCTGATGACCGGCGGCGACCCGAAGGTCACCGGCATCTACTACGACGACGAGTACAGCCACGGCGTCTTCCCGCCGGGGACTACGAACTGCTCCGGGCCGGTCCCGGGTGGCAACGTGATCTACGACTCGCCGGACGACAACCTTCCGGCCGTGCCGGACCTGCTGAATAACGGGAGCGGCAACACCTTTCCCTCGTTCGATGAGGGCGGCTCGATCTACGCGGGCGGCATTGACACCAACCCGGGCTTGATCATGAACCTGAGTACGCACCCGCAGTCGGGTCTGAACCCGGCGACGTACCCGGTCGATCCGAATACCTGCAAGCCGATTCAGCCGTGGGACTACGTAGGGATCAACTCGATCTTCCAGGTGATCCACAAGGCCGGCATGCGAACGGCGTGGTCTGACAAGCACGCGATCTATACGTCGTACAACGGCCCGGGCTCGAACGGCATGAGCATCGACGACTTCTTCGGGCCGGAGATCGACTCGCAGGCGGTCGAGCCGAACGGCGTGCCGTACCCGGTCGACGGCGCGTGGACGGCCGACAACGCCGCGACCAAGCAGTACGACACTTACAAGGTCCAGGCGGTCATCAATTGGATCAACGGCTACGACCACTCCGGAGCCGGGCCGAAGGTCGGCACGCCAGCGATCTACGGGATGAACTTCCAGACAGTCTCGACCGCCGAGAAGCTGAAGAGCTCCCCGGCGGTGCTGATTGGCCCAAACGCGCAGGGCAACTACACCGACGGACCGTCGCTGCGCGGCGGGTATGTGACCGTGGACGGCCAACAGGTACCTGGCCCGCTGCTCCGGAGCGCGCTCAACTACGTCAATGACGCCCTGCAGCGGATGGCCGACACGATCCGGGCCGACGGCGAGGCCCACTCGACGGCGATCATCCTGACGGCCAAGCACGGCCAGTCGCCGCTGAACAACAACCAGCTGCAGCGGATCGACGACGGCCCGATCATTGCCGGCGTCAACGCCGCGTGGGCCGCCCGGCATCCGAGCAGCCCGACGCTGCTCGTCCAAGAGGCCGACGACGACGGGCTGCTGTGGTGGCTGTCAGACCGCTCGCAGGCGGCGGGTGACTTCGTCAAGAACTACCTGTGGACGCATACCGCCCCGGCGGTCAACTACGCCGGCCAGACGATCACCGTCCAGCACTCCGGACTGCGGGAGATCTTCGCCGGCCACCAGGCCGCGCACTTCTTCGGCGTGCGGTACTCCGACCCGCACCACCCGGACGTGTTCGGAATCGCGCAGGTCGGCACGATCTACACGACCGGCTCGAAGATCGCCGAGCACGGCGGCGACAACCCGGGCGATCGGGACGTTCCGCTCGTCGTCTATGCGCCAGGCACCGTCCAGCCTCGCCAGTCAAGCCACTCGGTGGAAACGACCCAGGTCGCCCCGACGATCTTGAAGCTGCTAGGGCTCTCTCCGCGCTCGCTTCAGGCCGTCCGGCAAGAGGGCACGCGAGTCCTACCCGGCCTCGGCATCGGCAACGGGCATTAACCGCTACACCTGATCGAGCAGCGGGCGGCTCCAAGCCGCCCGCAGCTCGGCCACTCGTCCCGGAGGTGCATTGCGAGTTAAGACCGGGACCCCGCTCGTCCTGCGACAAGAACCTCGCGCTGATCTGACGGACCGCCAGCAGGTCCAGCGCCGGCACGAAACCGGCGACCTGGCCATGGCGGTAGGTCTTGTAACCACGCGACCAGTTATTGCCCGTTGTCCGCGAAACCCCGACCTCGCGGGCCGCGGCGAGAATGCTCCACCCTCGCAACTCGGTGAGCCGCTGACGTTTGGCCGACTGCGGGCGCCAGCCCGGCCCCTTCCTCACACGACGCGATGACAACACAGCCCCCAGGATCCAGGGAAAGTGTTGCGACCCTCGGTAGAAACCGTCTTGCCGTCAGCTGGTCAGTTTTCGATTGCCGTTGCCAGCATGCAGCGCGTCGAACCAGACACTGTAGTGATCGTCACCGAAGGATCGCACCGCCTTGCGTACTTCCACGTCGCTGAAGTCGCTCCTAGCTAGCGCACCAACAGTGGCATGACCGAACATTCCGATGGAAGCGACTGGCGTCAGGCCGGCTCTTGCGTGTCATTCATGCGGTCACCGTGGCCTGCCGCCGACACCGGTTTCTGCTGTTGGTGGCTCATTCGCAGTGCGGCTGAATGGGCGCGCTTCCCCGGTAGAACCGAGAGCCGCCACTGTAGGGATTACGGTCAGAAGCGAGCTGACCGTCGAGCCGGACACCATGGCAGCTGAATTGCTCCACTGCCGGGCTGCAGCGGCGTGGTCGCACATCTACTTCGCAGCCGTATGACCGTGCCCGCTAACGCGCACCGACAGCGGGAGCCAGATGCGGACGTGAACCAGGCTGGTTTGTGGCTCCGCGATAGCGATGCTATCATAGGATATCACTTGGAGGTGCTCGTGACGGACATGTTGATCCGTGATGTGCCTGACGACGTGATGGCCGCTGTCGACGCGCGGGCCAGCCGTCTGGGTTTGTCGCGCAGTGAGTATGTCCGGCGTCGGCTTGCCCAGGACGCGGCAGGGGCCGGCGCGGTGGTGAGGACTGAGGACTTGACCAGGTTCTCGGAGCTCTTCGGTGACCTGGGCGATCCTGACGTGCTGTCGCAGGCGTGGCGGTGACGGACTGGCTGATCGATAGGTCGGCCCTGGTCCGGCTGGCTGACAGCCGCGACGCGCCTGAGTGGGCGGCGCGGATCGAGCGGGGGCTTGTCCGGATCGCGACGGTGACGCGCCTGGAGGTCGGGTATTCAGCCCGGTCCGGCGTGGATCTTCGCGCCGGGTTGCAGCGCCCGCCGATGTCGGTGATGCCGGTGGAATATCAGACCCCTGCGATTGAGGACCGTGCTCTGGAGGTGCTGACCTTGCTGCCCGATCGCGGTCAGCACCGGGCCCCGTCGATCCCGGATCTCATCATCGGTGCCACCGCAGAGTTCGCCGGGCTAACCGTTCTGCACCTCGACAAGGATTTCGAGATCATCGCCAGCATCACCGGACAGCCGCTTGAGCGGCTTGAACTTGAACTCAGCTAACACACCGAGACCGCGATAGCCTCGCCACGCTGCAGATGCGGATGTTGCTGCAGCGCCCGTGGACAATCAGGTCTCGTGCGTATCGACGGCGAATTGCCTTTCCGGGGAGAGGTTGTCTGGCTGACCGACGACCAGGGTGGCCGCGCCAGCGGACCTCCGCCGACCCCGCCAGATCAGGACTATGCGGCGACTGCCTATGTCCCTCCGGCCACGGCCTCTGATGGCCTAGCTTCGTTCGTGATCCGAGCCACCGACCGTACGGCTTGGCGCTCGGCCGCTACTGCCACCTGGCTCGTCGTCGACAACGAAGGGCAGCAGAGTATCGAGCCAGGCGCCGTAGTAATCGTGACCGAGGGATCGCGCCCCGTGGCGTACTTCCATGTCACTGACGTCGCTTCTACATAGCGCACCGAAGCCAGATGTGGATGCAGTTCGGCCAGGGTCATAGAGCGTGGTTGCGGGTCGTGGCCGATCCCTGCAAGAAAGACGCGCCGCGCCTAGTATCGGCGGTGTCGTCGAAGGGTTCCGGTCATGGATGTCTTCCTGGAAACCGAGCGGCTCATGCTGCGCCGGCTCACCATGGCCGACGTGGACAACCTGGTCGAACTTGACGGCGATCCCGATGTCATGAACTTCATTACCGGCGGCAGGCCAACCCCGCGGGATGAGATCCTCAATGACGACCTTCCCGCGTTCCTCGGCTATTACGACCGTTACCCGGGGTACGGCTTCTGGGCGGCCATCGAGAAGTCCACCGGAGAGTTCCTGGGCTGGTTCCACTTCCGGCCCCCAGAGGGAAGCTCACCTGGCGAGGCCGAACTCGGGTACCGGCTGCGCAAGTCAGCCTGGGGCAAGGGCTACGCGACCGAAGGGTCGCGCGCGCTGATCCGCCATGGCTTCACCGAGCTCGGCGTTCAGCGCGTGCTGGCCACGACGATGGCGGTCCATACCGCGTCACGGCGCGTGATGGAGAAGGCCGGCCTCTCGCTGACGCGGACCTTCCATCAGCCGTGGCCGTACACGATCGATGGCGATGAGCACGGCGACGTCGAGTATGCGCTGACCAAGGCCGACTGGGAATACCGTGAAGCCACTGGGCATGGCGGCGCAGCGGAGACCAGGACTTCCGAAGTCTCCTAAGGCCGCGCCACTTGCGCCAGATGTGCGCATTTAAATCCAGCGCCGACGATACATAGATATACGGACTGGCCGCTCGGCCGTGGCCGGAGGCGTTGACCGCAGGGCTCTTGATTTCCGCGCGCCGAGCCGGCGTTCGGCACGGCATGTGGTCCCCCGGCCACGCAGCACTCGGGTCATGCCAGACTCCCAGCTGTTGCGGCCGGGATAGGTCGTGACCATGGGCGAATGCGAGATGAGCGGGACGAGGATGGACGACCAAGAGCGGCCCGAGCCGCCTCGCGACAGCGACGAGGCAGCGACGCTAGTCGGTTTCCTGAACTATCAGCGCGAGACGCTCCGGCGGAAGTGCCGCGGGCTGACCGATGAGCAGTTGCGGGTGAGGCTGCCGCCTTCGCCCATCACGCTCGGCGGGCTGCTGAAGCACCTGGCCTGCGTCGAGGACTCCTGGTTCACCGAGGTGGTCGCAGGCGAGCCGCTGCCCGAGCCCTGGGCGAGCGTGGACTTTGAAGCCGACGCAGACTGGACCTGGCAGAGCGCAGCTGGTGATCCCGGTGACGTATTGCGGGCCCTGTGGGCCGAACGAGTCAGCCGGTCTCGCGCCATCACAACGGGTCAGCTCGGCGATAATAGAGATGCGGCGCTGAGCGAGACTCACGCCGTCGTGTACTGGGGCGATCAGGAGCGCGTGTCGCTCCGGTGGGTACTGACCCACATGATCGAGGAATACGCCCGGCACAACGGACACGCTGACCTGATCCGCGAGTCGATCGACGGTCAAACAGGCGACTGACACTCCAGATCGAGCTGGCGCAGCGGCCCGTAGCCAGGCACGACGCACCACATCGCGGCTGATGACCGGACGTTCATCCCGAGGTGGGTGCTGCATAGACATGCAGTCGAGCCGATGGTGCATTGGCTATTCCCTCGGCAGGATGTCGTGCGGTGAATCATCTGGGCCTCGCGGGATCGGATCCGCTGCAAGGATGACGCCGTGCGCCGCTACGAGGCGAGTATGTACGACAGCAACCGCTGGGACGGCTTCGAACTCCGCCCCGGCGACATCATCATCAGCACCCCGCCAAAGTGCGGGACGACGTGGACGCAGATGATCTGCGCCCTGCTCATACTGCAGGAACCGGAACTCCCGCTCCCGTTAGACACGCTCTCGCCGTGGATCGACATGGTGACTCGCGCCCGCACAGACGTGTTCGCGGACCTGCAAGCCCAGACGCACCGCCGGTTCATCAAGACCCACACGCCGCTCGACGGGATACCCAACGATCCGACGGTCACCTACATCTGCGTCGGCCGGGACCCGCGCGACGTGGGGCTGTCGATGGACCACCATATCGACAACACCGACATCGGCGCGTTCCTCAACCAACGCGAACGGGCGGCCGCGATCGACGGTATCGAGCTCGGACCATTGCGGCCACCGCGGACGCGCCCCGACGGCGAGCGGGACCGCTTCTGGCAGTGGGTCGACGACGAGACGCCGTCGACGCAGGTCGGGTCGTCGCTGCGGCGCACTGTAGAGCACCTGCAGACCTTCCGGGACGCCGCCGACGATCTCGACGTCGTGTATTTGCACTACGACGACCTAAAGGCCGACCTGGAGCGGCAGATGCGGCAGATGGCCGCGCGCCTCGGCATCGACGTCGACGAGCACCGATGGCCCCGCCTGGTCCAGGCGGCGACGTTCGAGTCGATGCGCAGCAGGGCCGGCACGACCGTCCCCGGCGGCGGTCCAGAGCACTGGATCGATCCCGCCGCGTTCTTCAGCCGCGGCACGAGCGGCCAGTGGCGCGACCTCCTCGACGACGCCGACCTCGCCCGGTACGCCGCGCGCGTCCGGGCGCTCGCGTCCGACAACCTCGTCGAGTGGGTGCATCGCGAGCCGATCGACTGAGATCCCCGCCCGGCGGTATACCCACACTTGCTGATCCCGGAGGTGGATCCGCCGCTGGCTCGATCCGCCGGAACTCCTCCAGCAGCGGCCGGGCCGACAACGAGCGCGCCCACGGACACCCTCATCGTCAAGCCCGATCGGTACATGACCGCCGTGGCTGACCTTTCCCGCCCACACGTGCAAGGTGACTGGTGCCCCCGGCCAACTTTAAGGCCCTGCTCGCTGCTAGCCGAGGAAA
>CAWBDZ010000006.1:0-484635 GCA_963787665.1 uncultured Actinomycetota bacterium | reverse complement strand
ACTGAGTAAGGCAGACTGAGCGTCTGTGCACTGGAGCGTCCGAACAGGCAGTCCTCAAAGGAGAGCGCTATGAGCGTGTACCGGGTGACGGAAATCATCGGGACAAGCAGCACATCGTGGGAAGACGCCGCAGCGGAAGCGATCAGAACCGCGGCCGTAACGATCCGCGATCTTCGCGTGGCTGAGGTCGTCAAGCAGGACATCCACCTCGACGAGAACGGCGCGATCACCTATCGCACCAAGCTTCAGCTCTCTTTCAAGTACGAAAACGAGCACTGATCGGGGACCAGGTCATTGGGGTTGCCCCGCTTTGACGGACAGGGCTGTTGACTCGGTCAGGCCACCGCACCCTCTTCTGAGCCCGTGCAGTCCCGCGTGGGTCACGACCGGCCCGCTCTGGACGCGCCGGACTGTCGGAGGCTCTCGGCATACTTGCCAGGCCGCCCGGCGACGCCGCGGCCTGACTTGAGGAGACCCATGGCTGTCCGATACCAGCTCGTCATCAATTGCGTCGGCCACCCGGAGCCGCTGGCCCGCTTCTGGGCCGAGGCCCTGGGCTATGTGCTGGAGCCACCGCCGGCCGACTTCGCCACCTGGGACGACTGGCGGCGCGACATCGGACTGCCCGAGTCCTGGCTCGGCCGGGGGACGGACTGCATCATCGATCCGGATGGCGCCGGACCCCGGATCTGGATCCAGGTCGTGCCCGACCGCAAGACCATCTAGCAACCGGCTCCACATCGACATCCACGCAAGCGGCGGGCGAGACCTCCCGATCGAGACCCGCAAGAAGCGCGTGGACGCCGAGGCCCTGCGGCTGTGTGATCTCGGCGCCACGCTGCTCAGCGACCTGAGCGAAGAACTCGAGGAGGGCGTGGACCACTACGCGGTCGCGCTGAAGGACCCCGAGGGGAACGAGTTCGACATCAACTGACCATCGCCCCCGGCGCTATCGCCGGGTTGATGGCGGCCGCGGGCTCTCGCTGGGGCGACGCTCAGGTCGCCTCGGCGCTGGCACAGCTCAACAATCTCAGCCTCGAACTCCGCAGCGATCGCCGCGCAACAGATCCATGAGCTGATCGGTGCTCATGGTGGTACTTGCCCGTCCGCGCATCCGGCGCACGAGCTGTTGAGCCGCATCGCAGACCTCCCGATGTGTAATACGTACCACGCCTACCGGAAGTGATGTGCAGGCCGTTGACGTCCGGTGGCGTGGCACGTAACCATCAGGTCTGTGGAGTCCTTTACGGGAAAGCTCGCAGCGGTGACTGGCGGCGGCTCGGGCATGGGCCGCGAGCTAGTCCGCCAGTTGGCGCTGCAGGGATGCTCGGTCGCAGCCTGCGACCTGAACGTGGACGCCGTCGCGGAGGCCGCCGCCATGGCGCGCGCGGCCGCGCCGCCCGGCGTGCAGGTCACCAGCCACGGCTGCGACGTCTCCGACGAGGCGCAGGTCCTGCGATTCCGCGATGAACTGCTCGCCGGGCACGAGAGCGACCACGTCGACCTGGTCTTCAGCAACGCGGGTATCGGCGGCGGCGGCAGCTTCATCAAAGCCTCCCGGGAGGAGTGGGAGCGCACGTTCGCCATCGACTGGTGGGGCGTCTACTACTGCGCTCGCGCGTTCCTGCCGTTGCTCATCGCGAGCGGCGACGGCGTCCTTGTCAACACCAGCAGCGTGAACGGCCTCTGGGCGTCGCTAGGCCCGGGAATGCCGCATACCGCCTACAGCACGGCCAAGTTCGCCGTCCGTGGCTTCTCCGAGGCGCTGATCGAGGACATGCGCGTCAACGCACCCGGCGTCCGGGTCGTCCTCGTGATGCCCGGGCACGTGGGGACCGACATCGTCGCGAACAGCATGCGCGCCCGCGGCCTGCCCCCGCTTGAGCACATGAGCGACGCCCAACTCGAGGAAATCATCCCTCGCAGCGCGCAGGCCGCGCTGATCAAGGTCGGCTTGCTGGCCAACGGCGCTTCCGGCGGTGAGCTGCGACAGATGCTCGTGACGATGAACACCGACTTCCGGGACAAGGCGCCGGTCAGTGCGGCTGAGGCGGCAACCGTCATCCTGGACGGAGTGCGATCGGGGGCATGGCGGATTCTCATCGGCGACGACGCCAGGAAGATCGACGCCGCGGTCCGCGCCAAGCCCGAGGCTGCCTACAACTACGCCGAGCTATTCAGCACGCGCGGCCGCAAAGCCGCGGCAGCACCATCTGACCAGTAGCACCAACGGCCGGCAGTTCCGGCCAGCTATTCGGAGGGACTGCGACCGATCGCACTCGGCTCGCCGCCCGGCGAGCAACCAGCCGCCGATCACCGCAACCAGCGGCAGACCGGCGAGGATCAGTAGCAAGTTGGCCACCGGGATGCTGGTCAGCGACGACAGGGTGTCCAGCTGATCGGTCCGGAAGAAGCCGATCGCTGCGATGTATCCGGCGGCCGTGCCGACGACCGCCCCGATCAGCGCGAGCGAGCCCGCGGTGGCGGCGGAGATGGCCCGGCGGGCTGTGCTACCAGCGCCGGCAGCGGTGAGCGTGCGGAGGCTGCTGGCGGTCTCGCTGCGAAGCAGGCCCACGCTCATGGCGAGGATGCCGAGCGCCAGCAGAATGCCGAAAACGGTGGCCACGTTGAGGATCTCGGCAAACGTAGGGATGCTGTCGCGCGTCTCCACGGTCAGCCCAGCCGCTGCTGCGGCGTGCTGGGCAGCGCTGATCTGGCCTGCCGTCAGCGACTCCGGGGTCTGGATTAGCCAGCCGGCTGTGGTGACCGTCAGGTGGAACTGACGCACGGCGCGCTCGGTGATCACGGTGTTCGGCGCCGACGTACCGGACGGCAACGCGCTGACCTCCTGGATCTTCGGATTCGCCAGGCAGGAGCTCGGCGGGCAGGGCGAGCTGGGGCCGGGAGGGCCGCTCTTATAAGCGCCATACTGGAGCTGCATCTCCGTCATGCTCGCCAGGCCTGGCCGCATGGTGAGGATGTCGGCTTCCGGGCTGACTTGCGTCGCGGTGATGCCGTACGCGCGCAGCAGCTGCGGAGTGGCCACGTACACAAATCCGGAGAAGTTTCGCGCGGACGCGGCGCGCAGCACGCTGGAGTCAGTCGTCTCGAGCTGGACGATATCCCGGGACCCGAGCGAGGCCGCGATACCGTGGGCCTGGGCTGCCATCGCTGCAAGCCGGGCGCTGGTCACGGGGAACGCCCCGGCTCGGGTCCCGTTAGCGGAACCAGACCCTCGGGCCCGGGCTTGATGCCGTCTGCCTCTGCGGCCGGCCGTTCGGTTTGCCCGGCGGGTGCGAGCCCTGGCCCGTTCCGGGCGGCGCGAACTGAGCGTTGCTGCCCTGCGGGTAGACGACGAGCTGATTCGAAGCCAGGTTAGGCCCGACGTAGTCGAGGGCGCTGCCGAACCGCGCGGCGGCGATCACGCAGACGATGACCGCGATGAGCACGCTGAGGCTGATCGCCCCGAGCGCCGCCCCGGAGCGCGCCCGGTACCTGGCCAGGTCGCGGACGGCCAGCCGCACGACTATCGGGGCCCGCCCGGCGGCCTTGGCCAGGAGCCCCAGGAACGTCGGGGCGACCAGCACTACCCCGACGCACAGCACGATCAGACCCACGATCAGGGAGAGAAAGAGAGTCGACTTGTTCCCTGTCTCGGCGGCGGTCGACGTCCCCTGCTCACTCGCCAGTCCGATCAGGAAGAACGCGAGCACAAGCAATGCGACACCGGCCGGCCCGGCCCAGCGGCGAGCCTGTCTCGGGGCCGGTGGCCGCCCCGCGAGCGCGGCGACGGTCGGCATCCGGGCGATCGCCAGGGCGGGTCGAACAGCCGCCAGGTACGCCGCCAGCACCGCGAGCGCCATCGCCACAAAGATCACCAGCCAGGGCAGCTGGAGGACTCCGATGACGTGGTGAGCGCTGGCTTCCGCGCGCGGGCGGTACGCCAGCCAGGCCGCCAGGCCGAGCGCGAACCCGGCCACCGCGCCGACAACCCCGGTCGCGAAACCGTTGGCGCTGATCACAAGCCCGACGTTGGCGTCCGTGGCACCCTGCGCGCCCAGCATGCCGATCGAGCGCAGCCGCCGCTGCGCCAGCACCGTGAACCCGCCCACGCTGACCAGCGCGATGAGCAGCATCCCGAGAGTGGCCGCTGCCAGCGAGATGGTCACCGGGTTGATCACGTTGGTGTTGGCGCCGACGTCGGCGACGTCACGTTCCTGCCCAGCGAGTGGGGGCTCACGCCTGGCGCGTCAAACAGCACAGTGACCAAGGTGGGCGCGCTGACCTGGCCGGGCGCAACGAGCGCGAACTCGTCGAGCAGATTCTGCGGGTTCGCCACGATGCCAACCACCCGCCGGGCAGCACCGGCTGCGCGCCAGGTGTCGCCGACCTCGAGGCGCAATTCGGCTGCGACCCCGCTGGTCAGGGCTACCTGGCCGGTCCCGTTCGGGTAGTGCCCGCTCACCAGCGAGAGCATCGGCTGGCCGAACGCGCCGTTCGGGTTTTGCGCGCGCAGACTATAGGTGGTGACGGAGCCGGGCACTGAGAACGTCTCGTTCTCAATCACGTCGACCCGGCCGAACCGGTGCGCCAGCGCCGCGATCTCTGCGGTAACGCGCGGGCTCAGGGATCCGAACGTGGCCATGTCGGTCGCGGCGCCGAAGCCGGCGCCCGCCGGGGGCGGGGTGGTGGTGGCGACCGCCGAGCCGAGGAAGGTAGCCGCGACGGCGACGGTGATCAGCGCCAGGATCAGCAGCTGCTGGCGCCACTCGCGGCGCAGCAGCCGCCAGGCCCAGCGAATGACCGCACGCCGCGCGGGGACGCCCCCGTTGCTGGCCACCGCGCGCCCGCGCCGCTCGAGTACCGCAGTACCGCCGCGCCCCTGACCGCTCATTGCGGCGGTCCGGGCATGAGCAGGGACTCCGGACCCGGTGCCGCGGCAGTCTGGTGGGTGACCAGGCCGTCGCGCAGGAATACCACCCGGTCGGCCCACGAGGCGAGCTGTGCGTCGTGGGTGACCACAACGGCGGCCATCCCGCCGTTCTTGCACGCCTCGTGCACCAGGCGCATGACCGCCTCGGCGTTGCCGGAGTCGAGCGCGCCGGAGGGCTCGTCGGCCAGCAGCAGCCGGCGCTCTCCGATCACGGCGCGGGCGATCGCCACTCGCTGCCGTTCACCGCCCGACAGCTCGTCTGGGTAGCGCTCGGCCCGCTCGGCCAGCCCTAGTTCCTCCAGCGCCGCCAGCCCGGCAGCTCGGGCTTTCCGCGCGGGCAACCCGTCGAGCTCGAGCGGCAGGCTTACGTTCTCCGCAGCGGTCAGGCCGGGCAGCAGATTGTAATCCTGGAACACATAGCCGATCGTGCGCCGCCGCAGCCGCGCCTTTTCGTTGCGTGACATGCCCGCCAGCGCGGCACCGCGCACGCGCACCTCGCCTTCGGTCGGCTCTTCCAGGCTGCCCGCGATCGTCAGCAGCGTGCTCTTCCCCGATCCACTCGGCCCCATCACCGCGACCATCGCGCCCTCGTCCACTGACAGGGTGACCCGGTCCAAGGCGTGCACCTCGGCAGCGCCCTGACCGTAGACCTTGGACACCCGCTCGAGCTCCAGCATGCTCATCCCCGTACTCCTGTGCCGCTTCGGCAGCGGCGCTCTCGCCGGCTGGCCAGGGCGGTCGCGGGTCGGGTCCGCGGCCGGGGCAGTTGTTGATCTGGTGTCTCTTCGCGGCTGTGCCGGGTGACTGTGGGTCATGGCAGCCAGCGTCCCGGCCGGCGGCGCCTTGCGCGTCACGCGCCGGAGGTAGGGCGGGTCCCTCCTTGGAGGGATACGCCGGGGGCTGCGCGGAGGTAGCGTGCAGGTGTGCTGGACAGGGTGCGGCGCTGGGCGTGGGGGCTATCTGGCCGGCTGATCGCGTCCTACATTCTCGTCACGCTGGCCGTCGTAGTGCTGGTCGAGGGGCTCGTGCTCGGCTTCCAGGTACCCTCGCTGGTGAACGGCGCGCAGCTGCAGGCCCAGGTGGACGCCACCGCGAGGATCTACGCCAGCCAGCTGTCCCAGCGCTATCCCCGCGGCTTGCCGGCCGGAACCGTGCTCGGCGAACCCCGCCAGCCAGCGCGGCCGGGCCAGACCCGGTCGGCCCCGGACGGCACGCTGGTGGTTCCGGCGATCACCGGCCCGATCCACAGCCGCCTGGCGGTCACCGCGGTCATGGCGATCGCCGCCGACGGCACGGTCGTCGCGTCCTCGGCGCCATCCCGGTACCCGCCCGGACGCGCTGCAGCCAGCGAACTCCCAAGCCCGGCGGCGGCCAGCGAACTCCCCGGCCCGGCGGCCCAGGCAATCGCGGCCGGTCGCACCGCCCACATGATCACCAAAGGCAGCACCACCCTGGCCATGCCGTACCCCACGCGCTACGGCAGCGTGCTCTTCATGGTCTTGCCGGTGGGCCGCGGCGGCATCAGCAAGCTGCCGGGACAGGTCGCCTACGTCTATGTCCAGGCGCCATGGTCGCCCGGGTTCATCAACCCCGTCCGCGCCTGGAGCGAGCTGAGTCAGCTCGGCGAGACCGGTCCGCTGCTGCAGTCGGCCCCCTTCGTGCTGCTCATTGCCATCGTGCCGGTCGGCGTGTTGTTCGGGCTGCTGGCCTCATGGCGCCTCGTCCGCCGGGTACGCCGCCTGGAACGAGCCGCCGTCGCGGTTGCCGACGGCGACTACGACGTCACCCTGCCCGTCTCCGGCCGGGACGAGGTCGGCCGGCTGGAGGCGAACTTCACCACCATGACGCGGCAGCTCGGCTCGGCGCTGGCCGCCGAACGGCAGCGAGCCACTGGCGACGCGCGCGCCGCGGAGCGGGCCCGGATCGCGCGCGAGGTCCACGACGCGATCTCCCAGCACCTGTTCGGCCTGCGGATGATCGCCGCCGGGATGCGCAGGGCCGATCCGGGCAATCAGCAGGCCCGGGCGATCGAGCGGATCAGCGAGGAGGCGCTGCGCGACATGCAGGCGCTGCTGATCGAGCTGCGCCCGGCCAGCCTGGACGGTGCCGGGCTCGCCCCGGCCCTGCGGGAGATCTGCGCGGCGTATCGCGACCGGCTCGGCGTCACCGTCGACGCCAGCCTGGACGACGTCACCGTCGCCTGCGCCTGTCGAGCACGCCCTGCTGCGCATCACCCAGGAGGCATGCACCAACGCCGTCCGGCACGGTAACGCCCGCCAGCTTGCCGTGTCCATGACCCGCCAGGACGGGCACGTCCAGCTTGCCGTCCGCGACACCGGCACCGGCTTCGACCCGGCCGCCTCGCACGCCGGCTCCGGGCTGGCCAACATCCGTGACCGGGTCGGCGAACTCGGTGGCACCGTGGACATCGACAGCGCACCTGGGCGCGGCGCAGCGATCACCGTCCGGGTGCCGGTGCCGTGACGATCCGGGTGGTGATCGCCGACGACCATCGCGTCGTCCGGGACGGGCTGTGCTACCTGCTCAGCCAGGAACCAGATGTTGAGGTCGCCGGCGAAGCCGGAGACGGCAGGCAGACGGTAGACGTCGTCGCCGCCACCCGCCCGGACGTGCTGCTACTCGACCTGTACATGCCCGGACTGGACGGGCACGCCGTGCTCGCCGCACTGCACGATGCGCCGCACCGGCCTGCCGTCGTCGTGCTTACCTCGGCCGCTGACGACGAGGACCTCGTCCGCGCCGTGCACGCAGGCGCGACATCCTACGTGCTTAAAACCGCCTCGGCCGAGGACGTCATCGCCGCCATCCGCGACGCCGCCGCCGGTACCGCCAGCTTCAGCCCCGAGTTGCTGACCCGGCTCACCCAGGCGCTCCGCCGGCCACCGCCGCCGGACCCGCTGCAGCCGCTCTCGCCGCGCGAACGCGACGTGCTCCGGCTTATCGCTCGCGGTCACAGCAACCGCCAGATCGCCCGGGACCTGGGGATCGGCGAACAGACGGTCAAAACCCACGTCCGCAGCATCCTGACCAAACTCGGTCTGCAAGACCGCCTCCAGGTAGCGATCTTCGCCCTCCGCCACCAAGCCGACGCCAATGCCGTTTGACCGCTTCCGAGCTGATCTCCCGCGCCGACTACGAGGCTCTCGAGGAAACCGCGCACCTGCTGCGCTCCCCGGCCAACGCCCGCCGCCTGCTGGAGAGCCTGGCCCAGGCCGAGCGCGGTGAGCGGGAAGAACACCCGCTGGACCGATGAGAATCGTCTTCACGCCCAATGGCTGGCACGACTACACCTACTGGCAGTCCGCCGACCGTGCGACGCTCAAGCGCGTTAACCGGCTGATCGACGACGTGTTACGAGACCCGTTCGAGGGAATCGGCAAACCCGAGGCTCTGCGTCACGCCCTGACCGGAGCATGGTCCCGGCGGATCAGCGAAGAGCACCGCCTCGTCTATCTCATCGACGGCGACGACATCGTCATCCTGCAAGCGCGCTACCACTACGCCTGAGCAGGCTGTAATCGGGCAAGGCGTCAGAGCGCACCCTTGCGCTGCAGGTAATTCGTCGCGACCCAGCCGATGGGGATCGGCAGCCAGAACGTGAGCAGCCGGAACAGCAGCACCGCGCTTGTCGCGTAGGCCAGCGGGACGTGCGCGATCGTGCTCAGCCCGCCGGAAAGAGCCAGTTCAATCGCGCCGATGCCGCCCGGTGTCGGCACGATGGAGCCGAGCGCGCTACCGGTGAGGTAAACCACGGCCAGCGGGAAGAACTGCGCGTGCGAGCCCACCGCGCGAACTGAGGCGTCCAGGCACAGGATGTAGCCGAAAGTCAGCAGCAGCGCCCCGCCGATGCCCTCGGCAAGCTTGGCCGGACGCTGCGCGATGTCCAGCAGCCTGGGGATGACCTGCCCGAGCGCGGGGGCCACCCGGGACCGCACCAGCCGCCTGCCTGCCGGGAACGCGAACACCAGCAGGATGGCCGCACCGACCACGGCAAGCAGGATGTATGCCCAGCCCGGCGGATGAAACGAGGTCTTGGTGTTTGATGCCCCGGTAATGGCGGCAAAGATGATCAGCAGCGTCATGTGCAGCGCGAAGGCGAACACCTGGGAGACGCCTATGCTCGCCGCGGCGTCGGCCGGAGCTACCTTCGACTTGTTCAGGTAGCGGACGTTCAGCGCCACACCGCCCACCGCCGCTGGCGTGACCAGGGTAACGAAGGTCCCGGCAAGCTGGGCCAGGAAGGTCCGGATGAAGCTCAGCCGCTCAAGTACGAACCCTGACAGCGAAAAGGCGGCCCCGACGTAGGTCGCCGCCGACAGCAACAGGCCGACCAGGATCCAGCGCCAGTCCGACTCCCGCAGTACGTGGCCGAAGCTGACCCGGTTCAGCTGGCCGACGATGATGTACGCGGCGAAGATGCCGGCCACCAGCGTGACGACGCTCCGCAGCCGGACGCGTTCCAGCTGCTCCGGCGCCGCGGCGGGCGCGGTGCCCATAAACCGCTTGCGCAGCGCTGGCAGGACATCCTTGCGGCGCCGCAACGCAGCCCTGGTAGACCGGTGCAGCACCACCGGCTGCAGCAGCGGCACGAGCCTGGCCACCTCGGCTTGGCCCACCTTGCGTGTGGCCAGGCGGGCCGACCGCTCGGGCCCGACTAGCAGCGCGATCGTCGCAGTGAGCTGGGCCAGATCCAGCCGGAGCTGCAGGTCGCTGGCGGCAACGTCGCCATCGCCAGGGTCGAGCAGCATCACCTCGCTGTCCTCCTCCCCCGTCAGCAAAACGTGGTCGGCGATCAGCGAGCGGTGCGTTACCCGGTGCGCATGCAGCTTGAGCACCGCATCCCAGACTCTGCTGAGCTGTTCGTCGGCCAGCTCGCCTGGCAGCTGGTCCAGCGTCCTGCCGTCGTGGTGGCTGGTCGCGATCACCGCTGCCTCGGGTCCGACTCGCACCGCGGCCTGCAGGCGCGGCGTCGGCACCCCGGCGTCTTCGACCGCGTACGCCATCAGCGCCCGGCGTTCCACGGCCCGGTTGACTGTCAGCGGAGCGCTCCGGGAGACCTGGCTGGTGACGCGCACCCGCCGGTAGATCCGGTACAGCGCATCCGCTGCCTGCTGGTCTCGGTCGAAGACCGTCACGTCGAGCAGCTTGCCGTCTTTGCGGCGCGCCGCGTACCGGCGGTTCTCGGTCCGGGTGTCGAAGATCCGCCGGATGGCTACGACCGGAGCGAGCGTGGCACTCAGCGCCGCTGCTATCTCCGCGGCGGTCGGCCGCTCGGTGTTCGTGCCGATCAGGTAGCGCAAGCCGGAGCCGATAGCGGCACCAAGCAGCAGGGTGATCAGCAACGACAGCAGCGTTGAGGTGGCCGGCAAGGCAAGCGTAGTCACGCAGTAGAAGCCGATCACCAGCCAGAACCAGGTCCGCCACCTCGGTCGGCCGGACAGGCCGATCACTGTCAGGAAGGCAGCCACGCCAGCCAGGTACCAGTCCAGCGAGTCCGCCCCGGCGGCAGCGCCTTGACGAGCTAGCGCCTGGTACAGCAGCGACAACGAGTCAAGCCGCAGGATCACATCAAGAGTCGCGGCCACTCCCCCGGCAATCAGCCCGATAACTACGGCCTCGGCAAGGCGCCGGAACTGGCTGAGGATGATCAGCCGGACGGCCAGCGCGACCGGCAGCACTAGCAGCCCAATGAATGCGATCGTGTGTAGCGGGGAGATCAGTGCCTTAACTAGCCCCTTGCTGGCCTGGACGACCTGAAACTCCACCGCGTTCGTGGTCCTCTTGGCGACCAGTCCGAGGATCATCAGCAGCGCAATCTCGATGCACGCGGTCAGGCACCGCAGCAGGTCGGCGGGCAGCCGGATGCGCGGCTCAAGGTGATCCTCGACGGTGACCGTAGCCGCGAGCTCGGCCGCCGGTGGCTGGCTCACCGCCGCCAAATCGGCCAGCGACTGGACCTGGGGCTCAGATCCAGAGTGATCAGGCGGCGACTCGCCGTCGCCCGGTGGAGGCACCGTCGGTGCCTCCGGAGGCGGCCGTCGCCGCGCCAGTCTCATCTGGAGATCGTTTCATTTGCGCGCGCGGCGGCCAGAGGCACCCTGCTGTCGGTGTGTCGTATGGTGCAGTCCATGGCGTCCGCGACTATAGCTGCCCTCCGGGCCGAGGCGGAGGCATTGGCAAATGTGGAGCTGGCGACAGGGAGCCAGCTGCTGGAGCAGGCACCAGCGAACCTGGTGATCCGCACCCGGCACGGCGACTGGATGGAGCTGACCGAATTCGCCACGACACGGGTTGTCGAACTCAGGGTTGCGCGAGGTACAAAGGCTCCCGCTCGGCTGAGATAGCCGCAGGGATAGTCACAGGACCTTTTGCGGGCCTACCATGCGCTCGTGGCCATGGCATTCGAGACAGTCAAGCGGCTGCTCGTCGGCCGCCCGGTGCACAACGAGCGGCTTGGCCACACGCTCCTGCCGAAGAAGATCGCGCTACCCGTATTTGCTAGTGACGCTTTGTCGTCGGTTGCTTACGCTACGCAAGAGATCCTGCTAGTGCTAGCCGCTGGCGGGCTGGCCTATCTTGCTTACACGCCGTGGATAGCGCTCGCTGTCGGCCTGCTGATGCTGGTCGTGGTGGCTTCCTACCGGCAGAACGTGCACGCCTACCCCTCGGGGGGCGGTGACTATGAGGTCACCACCACCAACTTCGGCCCCCGTGTCGGCATGACGGTAGCCAGCGCGCTGATGGTCGACTACACGCTTACGGTGGCGGTGTCGGTCTCCTCCGGCGTGGCGAACCTCGCCTCCGCTTTCCCGAGCCTGAACTCGCACGTCACGCTGATCGCAGCCCTGGTCGTGGCTGCCATCGCGGTCCTGAACCTGCGCGGCGTGCGTGAGTCTGGCACCGGCTTCGCGATCCCGACGTACCTGTTTATTGGTGTCGTGATGCTGATGATCATCTGGGGCGGCATCAGGATCGCGCTCGGCGAGCATCTGCACGCCGAGACCGCCGGCTACGCCATCAAGTCGACCGGCACCTTTGCCGGCCTCGCGCTGCTGTTCCTGGTGCTGAAGGCGTTCTCGTCCGGTTGCACCGCATTGACCGGTGTCGAGGCGATCAGCAACGGCGTCCCCGCCTTCAAGCAGCCCAAGAGCAAGAACGCGGCCACCACGCTGGCCCTGCTCGGCGGCATCGCGGTCGTCATGTTCGCGGGTGTTACCGCACTCGCGCTAGCCAGTCACGTACACGCCGGAAACCTGCTGGGGACGCCAGGCGGTTATATACAGCCGACCGTGATCGCCCAGGTGGGCCGGGCGGTTTTCGGAAACTCCTCGCCGTTGTTCTACATGCTCCAGCTGTTCACCGCACTCATCTTGGTGCTGGCGGCGAACACGGCGTTCAACGGGTTCCCGGTGCTCGCCTCGATCCTGGCCAAGGACGGGTTCCTGCCCCGTCAACTGCGTACCCGGGGCGACCGGCTGGCTTTCAGCAACGGCATCTTGCTGCTGTCGGGGTTCGCGATCGTGCTGATCGTCGCCTTCCATGCGTCACCGACCCGGCTGATTCAGCTGTATATCGTGGGCGTCTTTGTGTCCTTCACCTGCAGCCAGACCGGCATGATCCGGCATTGGAACCGGCTGCTGCGGACGACCACTGATGCCTCGGAGCGGCTGCGGATGTTCAGGTCGCGCACGATCAACACGATCGGTGCCTGCGTCACCGGCGCCGTCCTGATCATCGTTGTCGTCAGCAAGTTCGCCGACGGCGCCTGGATCGCCGTCGCGGCCATGGTGGTCATCTGGTTCACCATGCGCGGGATCCAGCGGCACTACGCTGCGGTGGCGTTGGAGCTGACTCCGGACGAGGAAGCATCTATCACCCTGCCTGCCAGCAATATCGCCATCGTGCTCGTCTCCAAGCTGCACCGGCCGACTATGCGCGCGCTGGCTTACGCCATGGCCAGCAGGCCCGCCCGGCTTGAAGCCGTCACGGTCGACTTCGACGAGGACGAGACGCTGCGGCTCAGGCAGGAGTGGGACCGCAGCTCGATGCCGCTGCCGCTGACGGTCATCTCGTCCCCGTTCCGGGAGATCTCCCGGCCGGTGATCGAGTACGTCCGGCGGCTGCGCCGTGAAAGCCCGCGCGACATCGTCACCGTTTACATTCCCGAGTACGTGCTCGGCCACTGGTACGAGCAGGCGCTGCACAACCAGAGCGCGCTGCGGCTGAAGGCACGGCTGCTGCTGGAACGGGGCGTAGTCGTCGCCAGTGTGCCGTACCAGCTCGCTTCCGCGAAACGAACAGCGGATCCCCAAGCAGGTCCGCGGCTGCTCGCCAGCCGCGAGGCGCTCGATGCCGCAGAGATTAAGAAGCAGCTCAGTGAGCTGCCATGGCCAAGTACACGCACCGTCCCCATCAGCGAAAGCCTCGAGCGCGAGATCGTAGACGTCGCGGGCACCCTGTGCGCAGTCACGACGCGCCCGCGTGGCAGCAGCCTGACCATGGAGGCCGAACTCTGGGACGGCACCGGCCGGGTGAAACTGGTGTGGCTGGGCCGGCGTGACATCCCCGGCATTCAGCCCGGCCGGACGATCGTCGTGCACGGCCGGCTGACCAGCCTCAAAGGAGAGCGCACCATCTTCAATCCCGCGTACGAACTGCAGCCGACTGGCGCCCAGCAAGACGCGCCCGGCTAGGGCCTGAACCGGTAACCCATTCCCGGCTCGGTGAGCAGGTATCGCGGCGCGGACGGGTCCGGCTCAAGCTTGCGACGCAGGTTGGCCACGTAGACGCGCAGGTAGTTGGCTTCGGTCTGATAGCCGGGCCCCCACACCTCGGCGAGTAGCTGGCGCTGCGTCACCAGCCGGTCGGCATTGCGAACCAGCACCTCAAGCAGCTGCCACTCGGTAGGCGTGAGGCGCACGTCGGCACCGGCCCGGCTGACGATCTTACGGGCGAGGTCGACGGTGAACTCGGCGGTGAACACGACCGGTTCGTCTGGCGCCGGGGACGCCCGGCGGACCGCCGCCCGCAGCCGGGCGAGCAGCTCGTCCATCCCGAACGGCTTGGTGACGTAGTCGTCGGCGCCTGCGTCGAGCGCCGCCACCTTCTGGCTTTCCTGACCCCAGGCAGACAGCACGATGATCGGCGTCGACGTCCAGCCGCGTACGCCCCTGATCACCTCGGTCCCGTCCATGTCGGGCAGGCCGAGGTCGAGTATCAGCACGTCCGGCCGCTCGCGCGCCATCGCCGCAAGTCCCGATGTTCCGTCAGAGGCCGTACTCACGTCGTACTTGCGGGCGGTCAGGTTGATCTTCAGGGCACGCAGGATAGGAGCTTCGTCGTCGATGACAAGGACTCGCGTCATGACTCCGCGGTCACGCTCACCGTGGCCGCCGCCGCCGGCAGCGTCACTTGCATGGTTAGCCCGCCGCCCGGCGTGTCGGCCGCCTGCACCGAACCGCCCATGGTGTCCAGGAACCCCTTGACCACGGCGAGCCCTAGGCCAACGCCAGCGCCGGCAGCGGGATCGCCGCTCCGGCCGTCCAGCCGCTGGAACGGCTCAAACATCGCGGACTTGAGCTCGTCCGGCACGCCAGGACCGTGGTCGACGATCTCCAGCAGGACGCCGTCGGCGCAGCAGCCAGCGCGCAGGGCGGGCGGCTTGCTAGCCGGAGAGTAGGCAAGTGCGTTGGCGAACAGGTTCGCCAGTACCCGTTCCAGCAGGCCGGGGTCGGTAAGCACGAGCGGGAGCCCGTCCGGCACCGCCAGTCCGAGCAGGCTGCCGCCGTCCAGGCCGCGCAGCGCCACCGGCGCAACTTCGTCTATCGCGGTCGGACGCAGGAAGGGCTGCAGGGAGCCCGTCGTCAGCCGGCTCATATCCAGCAGGTTGCCGATCAGCGCGTCCAGCCGGTCAGCAGAGGCTTCGATCGTCGCTAGCAGCGCGGCCTCGTCGGCTTCGGTCCACTCAACATCGGTCTGGCGCAGGGTGCTGACGCTGGCCTTGATGGACGCTAGCGGCGTGCGCAGGTCGTGACTGACGGCAGCCAGCAGCGCAGTGCGCATCCTGTTCCCTTCCGCCAGCGCCTCGGCCTGCGCCGCCTGGGTCCTTAGGCGGTCCCGGTCAACTGCCGCAGCGACCTGCGCGGCGAGGCCATCGAGCAGTCGTGGGGAAAGCGGCCTGGGCTGGCCCGATACTTCCAGGATCAGGTCGGGCCTGGCTGCTGCCCGGCGCCCCTCCGGTTCGTGGCTGACCTCCCCGCTGCTGGCGACTCGCACCCACCGCTCGCCAGACAGCTCCAGCAGTTCCGCCCTGCCGCCGCGGCTGCGGGTCAGGTGCTCCAGCACCGCCGCCGGCGTGTCCTGACCGCCGAGCACCGTCTGGGCTAGCGCCAGCAGGTCCTCTGCCTCCTCGGTGCTGCGAGCCGCCTGCCGCGCGCGAAGCGCTGCCAGGTGCACCACGCTGCTGACCGTGACGGCCACCGTCACGAACAGCAGCAGCGCCAGCAGGCTCTTCCCGTCGGCGATCGTGAGGGTATGCACTGGCGGGGTGAAATACCAGTTGACCAGCAGGCTCGCGGTCACCGCCGCCAGCACGGCCGGCCAGAATCCGCCGACGACTGCGACCGCGACCACGGCGACCAGGTAAATCAGCAGGTCGTCGCCGAGGTTCAGGTGCGTGCCGGAGAGCGCCAGCGTCAGCAGCGGCAAGCCGCCGACCAGCAGTACTCCGGCCGCCACCCGCCGTCCGCCGATCCCGCCTGTCAGGTCAGCCAGCCGGGAGGGGCCGCGGCGGCGCGTGCCAGCCTTGGTCCTCGGGTCACCGGATACGTCCACAATCCATAGTGTGAACGATGACAGCGCCCGCCGCACTGTTGCGCCCACCACGATCCCGCCAACGCAGCAGGCAGCCACGACGATGGCCGCGCGCCCGGCGGGCCAGCCAGCCAGCTGGAGCCGGGCATAAGGCGCGCGAGAGAAGCCGCAGACCGTCAGCCAGCCGACCACACCGAGCACTGCCGCGGCCGCCGGCTCGGCGACTGCGGAGCCTGCGGCGACGATCACCGCGGCGAGCACCAGGACCCATCCGGCCGAGGCATGGCCGGCCGCGGCCACGGCGCCGACTATCAGCAGGGCGCCGAAGCCGGCGGGCAGCGCAAGCGGTGCGGCCAGGCCGCGCCTGCGCTGAGGCTCACTGCTCATCCAGCACAGTTCACCCTGGGCAGGCCCCGTTACCCAATGATCTTGACGGGTTCTTAACAGCGCGGCCCGCAGTCTTCACGCCGCCCTAACATGACAAGGCCTGCCCGCGATAATGGGGCCATGACCGACCCGGACTGCCTGTTCTGCGCGATCGTCGCGGGGCGGCTGCCTTCTAGTCAGGTGTACTCCGATGATGACGTGGTTGCCTTCCTCGACATCCGCCCGCTGACCACCGGCCACCTGCTGGTCGTACCGCGGGTGCACGCGGCCAGCCTCGCTGAGCTGCCTGAGCCGGTCGGGGCACGGATGTTCACCGTCGCGCAGCGGCTGGCCGCAGCGCTGCGCGCCTCTGATCTGCCGTGCGAGGGAGTGAACCTGTTCCTGGCCGATGGCGCGGTGGCCGGCCAGGAGGTCTTCCACGTGCACCTGCATGTGCTGCCGCGTAACACGGGGGACGGCTTCGCCATCAGCGCGGTCCGCCAGCAACCTGACCGGGATGACCTGGACGCTACCGCCGCGCTGATCCGGGGCGGCCGGGTGTGAGCGACGTGGCGCGGGCTACGAGGCCAGGCCAGGCTCCCCCGGCCAGTCCGCCCGCCCTGGCGCTGGGTCCGGTTCTCATCGTCGCCGGACTGCTGGCCGCCGCGCTCGTGGCGTTCTCGGACCGGTATGGCTACCACCGAGACGAGCTGTACTTCCTGCAGTGCGGGCGGCACCTGGCCTGGGGTTACCCGGACCAGCCGCCGCTCGTCCCGCTGATCGCCCGGCTGATGTCCGACATTGCGCCTGGCTCGCTTGTGCTGCTGCGGCTGCCCTCGGCGCTCGCCGGCGCAGCGCTAGTGGTGCTGACCGCCATGATCACCCGCGAGCTAGGCGGGCGCCGCACGGCGCAGGTACTGGCGGCCGGGATCATCGCGCTGGCACCGGTTGCCATCGGATCGAGCCATTTGCTCAGCACGACCGCGTTCGACCTGCCCGTCGTGGGCGCTGCTGTGCCTGCTGCTGCTCCGCATCCTGCGCACTGGTAACGACAGGCTATGGCTGCTGGCTGGCGTGGTCGCGGGCGTCGGCCTGCTGGACACCGACCTGGTAGCGTTCCTGATCTTCGCGGTCGTGGTCGGCCTGATCGCGGTGGGGCCGCGCCAGCCGTTCCGGTCGCCGTGGTTCTACGCCGGCGGTGCCATCGCGGTTGGCACTGTGGGCGCCGTACCTGGCGTGGCAGGCTGGGCACGGCTGGCCAGAGCTGAAGGTCGCGCACTCGATCGCTACTGGCGGATCGGGAACATCCGCGCTGTGGTGGCAGATCCTGCCCGAGCAGCTGGTACTGGTCGCGCCGTATTTCGCCCCGGTCTGGATCGGCGGCCTGGTCCGGCTCTTCCGCGATCTGCGCTGGTGCCGGGCGCTCGGGCGTCGCATACCCGGTGCTGGCAGTGGCGTTCATGCTCACCGGCGGCAAGCCGTATTACCTGGCCGGGATGTTCCCGGTGCTGATCGGGGCCGGCGCGCAGCCCGCTGCCGACTGGCTCGCGCAGCGGCCGCGACGGCGCTGCGCAGAGGCCTGCTGGCTGCCGCGGTCGGGCTGAGCCTGGCCATCGTGCCCGATCACGCTGCCGGTGGTCCCGGTCAGCTCGCTCCACAGCACCGCGATCGTCGCGCTGAACTACGACGCGGGCGAGACGGTCGGCTGGCCTGCGTTCGTCAGCCAGATCGCGGCCGCCTACCGGTCGCTGCCGCCCGGCCAGCGCTCGTCGGCGATCGTGCTGACAAGCAACTACGGCGAGGCCGGCGCGGTGGACCATTTCGGCCCGGCTGACGGCCTGCCCGCCGCGTATAGCGGGCACAACGGGTTCTGGTACTGGGGCCCGCCGCCGGCCACCGCGACGGCAGCCATCGTGGTCGGTTACGCCCGCGACCAGCTCGGCTTCTGCGGCACTGCCCGGCTGGCCCTGCTGCTGAACAACCACGAGCAGGTCAATGACGATGAGCAGGGCCAGCCGGTGTGGATCTGCCAGCAGCTGCGGGCAAGCTGGCAGGCGATCTGGCCGTCGCAGCGCTATTTCGGCTAGGTGGCTCCGAGATCTCACATCACGCCGTCCTTATCGCCACTTGCCCTGGATTGCGCATTGTGTCAATGTCAGACCAGCCGGGCCCGACGCAGGTCGTGGCCGTCCACTGATCGCATGGAGCGGGTAGTCCGCCGACGGAGTCGGGCAGTCGGGGGCCATCTGGCAGGAGGGTCACAACCATGGGCAGGCGGTCATCGCACATCGCATCCGGCTCGTAGCGTCCGCGCTTCTGGCGGCGGGAATGCTGGCCGGAATGTCTCCAGCGGCGCAGGCCTCGGCCCCGACCCGGTCCGCCGTCCCGGCGACACCCCTTACCGCCGGCGGCGTCCTCTTCGGCGCGGCCGCCACTTCCGCCCGCAGCGCCTGGACGGTCGGATTCACCGGCAGTTCCGCCAGGCCCAGGGCCCGGATCGAGCGCTGGCACGGCGGGATGTGGACATCTGTGCCCAGCCCCAGCCCGGCTGGCGGTGCGGTTCTGTGGAGCGTGGCGGCGATATCGGCCCGCCGGGCATGGGCAGTCGGGTTTACCGGCGTTCTCACCACCCGGTCCAAGACCGTGATCCTGCGCTGGAACGGCAGCAGGTGGAAGCGGACCCCCAGCCCGAGCGGACGCCTCTACGGCCTAGCCGTGACCTCGGCCCGCAACGCATGGGCGGTCGGCTTCGGCTGACCAGCTGCTCTCGGCTGCGCCAATAGAACTCTGATTCTGCACTGGAACGGCAGGACGTGGAGGCGGCCACCCAGCTCGAGCGTGCCCGGTCACCTCTACGGCGTCGCCGCGACCTCGGCCAGCAGCGCGTGGGCGGTCGGCTGCAGCAGCTGCAATTCGCCTGGCGCGAGAACTCTGATCGAGCACTGGAACGGCACGACGTGGACGCGGGTGCCCAGCCCGAACCCCGCTGGCGGCGGCATCCTGTTCAGCGTGGCCGCGACCTCGAGCCGCAGTGCCTGGGCCGTCGGGTCTACCGGTAATTTCAACAGGCCCAGGACTCTGATCGAGCACTGGAACGGCACGACGTGGACGCGGGTGCCCAGCCCGAACCGCGCGGGCACCGGCACCCTGTACCGCGTAACCGCGACCTCAGCCCGCACCACGTGGGCGGTCGGCGTCAATGGCTGCGACGGTTGTGCCAACACGAAGACTGTCATCCTGCGCTGGAACGGCGTGAGTTGGAAGCGGATACCGAGCCCGCGCGGAGGGCTCTACGGCGTGACCGCGACCTCTGCCCGCAACGCCTGGGCCGTCGGATATACCGGCGGCTTTGGCAGAACCCTGATCTTGCGCTGGAACGGGACCGCCTGGAAGTGAGCCGCGGTTGAAACCACGCAGCGGACTAGGACTGGCGGCTGGGCCGGCGCAGCCCGGCGTGGCGGACTGCCGCTGTGGCCTTCAGCGCGACCACGAGCGCGAATGCCATGATCGCCAGTTCCGCGCTGTCGACCAGGCCCGGCCGGAACATGCCGGTCTGGCCGCGGCCGAGCACCCAGCTGGCAGCGCCGACCAGGAACGCGACCGCCGGCACCGCAGCAACGGCCGCCAGCGTGGCCTCATAGCGAAGCAGCCGGGCCGGCCAGCACAGCCTGCGCGTGATCATCACCAGGCCGGTCAGCAGGCCGATCCAGGCGAGCGGGCTCAGCGCCATCCAGGCCAGCTCGGAGAGCGGGAACCTCGCCAGCAACGCCGGATGCACCCAGTAAGAGGACACCGACAAGGTAGATGCCCAGCCGAAGGCAGCCACGCCACCCGGCATCAGGCCGTGATGCGTTCCGCCAGTGCCGGGCCAGCCGTTCTGAATGTAATGGGTGCCGATGATCAGCACGGAAGCGCTGGCGAGAGTGAGGCCGCCAGGCCGTGCCAGCCGCCGGTTGCCCTTCGCCGCCGCGACCGCGTGCCAGGCGAGCGGGATGATCGCCAGCGATTCCGACGAGGGCCAGGCACGCGGCGGCGATCGCCATCACTGCCGTACCCGCAGCCGCCGCGGCCGATTGCGGCGACGCCCACTGCCAGCCGGTGGCCAGCTGCGCCAGCATTGCCATGCCGAAGGTCATGAACGCCGCGAGCGCGCAGCCAGCTGAAGCCAGCCCGGCGCGGCCTTGCTCCGCGGCCGGCAGCTGGTGGCTGGTCAGACCTGCGGAGCTGCATCGGGCCAGCAGGCCGCTGGTGATCACGTCAGCGGTTCGGTGCCAGTTACGCGGCTGCTCGGCCAGCTCGGCCTGCAGCAGCTCCGCGAACTCCTCGCCGTACCGGGCCCGCCACGACGCTGGGTACCAGCGCAGCAACATGCGCGCGCGGTCCGCGTCTCCCCTCGAGGTCACGCCTGGCCCCAGCTACGGGCCAGCCGGCCGAGCCCGACGTCGGCCACCCGGCGCTGATCGTCCAGATGCACCCGCAGCGCCTCGGCGCCCGCAGCAGTCAGCTGGTAGGGCCGGCGCCGGTCGTCAGTTGCCAGCGCTTCGATCAGGCCCTGCCCTTCCAGCCGCGCAAGTGCCTCATACAGCGTGCCCGGCGCCAGCCGGACTCCTGCGAACTGCTCGATGTCCTTGGTCAGCGCATAGCCGTGCTTGGCACCGTCGGCGAGGCTCGACAGGATCAGCGTCGCGGGCCCGGCATACCGGCCGAAGGTCCCGAGCGAACCCGCGGCCGCGGACTCGGCCTGAGGGTCGTGGCATGGTGGCATCGTATATCGCCGGACGATGGATCGGCTATCCGGTACTTCATCGAGCGCTCCCGATTAGGTACGGCAACCGCGAGGAGAGGAACGCCCGGGGAACTCGTCGCGCATCCGCCACAAGCCGGCGTCGATGACGAAGTGCGCCATTACCGCGCCGAGGAAGAACCCGAACAGGATCGCGCCTGCTCTGTGCCGCGCCTGATCGGAGGCCAGCGACAAGACGGCGCCGCCGACCAGCGCGATGTTGCACAGCGCCGCGAGCCGGATGATCCGCCGCGGCCAGCCCGCGCGCCCGGCTGCCCGGCCCGGCCCTGTCCGCCGCCTGCCGCGACCATGCTCATCAGCAGCAAGTACTGCAAGCCGTGCGCGATCGTCAGGCCCGCCACGGCCGCGTACGGCGAGGTGAAAACGAACACCGGCAGCCCGAACAGCAGCGAGGTCAGGTAGGCCACGCAGAATCCGGCCGGCCGCTGCGCGCGCGGCCGGGCCAGGCAATACAGGCCGCGCCGACCGACGCCGGCGAACGCGACCGCGGCCACCGGAAAGCAGCAGCGGCAGCACCGGCCTGATCGGCAACTGGAGCAAGCTGGGCCGGGACATCAGCGCCGCGATCCGCGGCCAGGCCAGCCGCGGTCAGCGCCCGCCGCTCGGCGGTGCGCAGCGGGCGCGAGCCGTGCGGATGCTGCCGCCAGCGCGGCGACGCCGAGGTTCTGCTTCTGGTAGTGGAAGAACTGCCAGCCGAAATAAGGCAGCAGCAGCCAGTTCAGCGCGGTCGCGCGGAACCAGCAGGGCGATCGCGCCGGCCCCGGAGATCAGCGCGAGCGGCCACCAGACGTACCGCGCCTTGCGCGTCCTCATGTGCGCCCGCACCTCCGGCACCGTGTAGAACCAGCCGGTCGACGCCACGTGCACCGACGAGCCGACGAACAGCAGGAACGCCAGCGCTTCGGGGGCATGGCGCCGATCCCGACGGCGCGAGCGCGATCGGCCGTCACTGCCGCGCCGATGGTGCTGCCGACAGTCGCGACCAGCCACCAGCGCGCCCCGCGCGACCTGACCGGCCCCGGTGCCCGGCACCCGCGAGGCCGGCGCCGCCCGCGACGCCGATGCCGCCGGCAGCGGCGCCACGCCCGGCGTCGCGACCTCAGCCGCCACCGCAACCGCCGGTTGCCGATGCCGAGGCCGAAGCCATCATCATGACGACGAGAAACGCCAAGAGCGCGGACAGCGGCACCAATGCCACGATCCAGGCCGAGATCTCTCCGCCGCCGACATCGGCCGGACCGGCCGTGTCGTATGCGAATGCTGCATTGTCGGTGCTGCTGCGGTGTCGGTCATAGCCCAGGACCCTAGTCGGCAGCCGGTATATCGTCAACCGATACTTCGTGCACCGGAATAGACCGCTGCCGTTCCGCCGCTGCGCGCGCACGCGATGATGGGTTTCGATGATCGATCTGATGCTCCGCAACGCGCGGATCGCCGGCCAGGACAGCCTCACCGACATCGGCGTCGAGCGACGGCGTCATCGTCGGGGCAGACGACAGCACCACCGCCGCCGAAACCATCGACCTGGGCGGACGGCTGGTGACTCCGCCGCTGGTCGAGCCGCACATCCACCTGGACGCGGTGCTGACCGTCGGCCAGCCGCGGCCGAACGTCTCCGGCTCGCTGTTCGAGGGCATCGCGGTCTGGGCCGAGCGGGTCGCCGACCTGACCTACGCGCGACGTCCAGGCTCGGGTCCGGCAGGTGCTGCGCTGGCAGCTTGCCTGCGGAGTCCAGCACGTGCGCAGCCACGTCGACGTCTGCGACCCCGAGCTCACGCGCGCTGCGGGCGCTGGTCGACCTGCGAGAAGAAGTTCGCGGCATGATCGACCTGCAGCTGGTCGCGTTCCCGCAGCAGGGCATCCTCGGCTTCGACGGCGGCCGGGAACTGATGCGCAAGGCAGTCGAGCTGGGCGCCGACGTCGTCGGCGGCATCCCGCACTACGAGCTGACCCGCGAGGACGGCGTGGAGTCGGTGCGGTTCGCGATGGCGCTGGCCGACGAGCACGGGCTGCGCGTCGACATCCACTGCGACGAGACCGACGACGACCAGTCCCGGTTCGTCGAGGTAATGGCGGCCGAGACGATCCGCCGCGGCATGTCCGGCCGGGTCACCGCGAGCCACACCACCGCGATGCATTCCTACAACAGCGCCTACGCCTACCGGCTGATCCGCAACATCGCCCGGGCCGGCCTGCACATGGTGACCAACCCGCTGGACAACTCCGTCCTGCAGGGCCGGTTCGACACCGGGCCGATCCGCCGCGGCCACACCCGGGTCAAGGAACTCCAGGAGGCCGGCGTCAACGTCTGCATCGGCCACGACTCGGTGATGGACCCGTGGTACCCGCTCGGCTACGGCGACCCGCTGCAGGCCGCGTTCGTGCTGGTGCACCTCGGCCAGATGTCCGGCGACAGCGAACTGCGGCGGCTCATCGAGATGATCACCGTCAACCCGGCCGCCGCGCTCGGCGTGCCCGATTACGGCCTGCGCGACGGCGGCCCGGCCGACCTGGTGGTCTTCGACGCGCCGTCCGAGGCCGACGCGCTGCGGCTGATCGCGCCGCGCACCCTCGTCCTGCGCGGCGGCAAGGTGATCGCCCGCGCCGCCCGGCCCAGCACACCGTGGTCTGGCAGGGCACCGAGGAGCCCGTCACCTTCCTCGAGATGGGTAACGGCGCTGCCGGCGACAGATCAGCGCCCAGCTCCGTTCCTGGCTGCAGGCCTCGCGGTCTCGCCCGGGATCACCAGCTCTTCCTGGACCTTGCTCTCGCCCTGCAGCCGGAAGAACAGCGCAGTACAGCAGCGCGGCCAGCACGAAGCCGACCTCGAAGGTCAGGTCGCCGAAGGCACGGATGGTGCTTGGGCACCATGCCGACGTATCCGGGGCTGCCGCTCTGGTTGGCGAACAAGTAGATCGACACGGCCGCTCGAGACGGCCATCGCGACCAAGCCAGCCCACGGGTTGTGCTTGCGGTCGAACAGCAGGCCGTCCACCTGCTTGCCCCGGCGCAGGAACTGGTCGGCGAAGAACACGCCCAGCCACGGCCCGATCCAGTACGCGATGACCAGCAGGAAGTTGTTGTACTTGACGTCCCGGCGTCGCTGAGGCCGGACAGCGCCAGGAAGAAGCCGGCGATGCCGAAGACGATGGCCACGATGGCCCGGCGCAGCGTCAGCGGCAGCTTGATGCCGAGCGCGAGGAACGACATCGAGCCGGAGTAGACGTTCAGCGCGTTCGCGCAGATGGCGCCCAGCGCGATCGCCAGCAGGGTGAGAGTCGCCGATCCAGGTGGGCAGGTGGCTGACGAAGCCGGCCGTCGGGTTGTTCGCGTACTTGCCGATGCTGGTGATGGTCGCCGCGGCCGCGCCGATGACCTCCAGCAGCGACGCAGGAGATGAAGACGCCGAGGCCAGCCCACAGGCCGGCTGCCCGCCGGTTGGTGTCCTTCGGCAGGTAGCGGGTGTAGTCGCTGGCGTAGGGGTTCCAGCCAGCCGCGTACCCGAACGCCGCACCGAAGGTGATCAGCCAGCCGCCGAGGCGGCCGCCGTCCGGCGTGCATCGGCGCTCCGGGTGCGACTTGCCGACGATGACGACCGACGCGATGAGGAAGATGATCACGAGCACCGGGAACGCCCAGCGCTCGAAGGCGTGCACCAGGTTGTGGCCGAAGAACGCGACCGCGAGCTGCACGACGACGATGATCAGCAGGCAGATCTTGTCGTTCCAGCCCAGCAGCGCGTTCAGCGCGAAGGCGCCGCTGACGCTATTGACCGCGAACCAGCCGACGCCCGCGACCAGCGCGTTGATGCCGGCCGGCAGGATGTTGCCGAGGAAGCCGAAGCCGATCCGGGACAGCACCATCTGCGGCACGCCGAACAGCGGACCGCGGGCCGCGAGCGCGCCCATCGACAGCGAGCCGAGCGCGGTCCCCAGCACGATCGCCAGCGCGGCCATGCCAGAACGACTGGCCGAAGAACCAGACGCCGATGACGCCGACGAAGATCGTCGCGAACTCCATGTTCGGCGACACCCAGGTCCAGAATTGCTGATAGTGGCTTGCCATGTCGTTCGGTGAGCGGGATGTACTCAGCGCCGCCGGGCTCGATCGTGGCGACTTTGCCGCCATATGTACCTTCTCGAACATCGGCTTCGATCAGCGCGGTGCCGCCCGCGCTCTTCGTCTCGGTCACTGGGTGTTTACCCCTTTGGTCGCAATCAGACGGACATTAGTCACTTGCCGACATGCCGCAACACGGCCAAAACCTAGGATGACGCTCATTTGTTTCGATCAGGTATCGACACGCGGGCGCGCAGATATTCGCCATGATCAACGTCACAATCCGCGGCATACTTCCGCACAAGCGTGCCTGCCTGCGCTCATGCTCACACGGTAACGCGTGCTGAGCTGGGGACCTAGAGCCAAACTGGCCGGCTGCTAGCTCGCGCCTATCGGCTCCGGCAGCACGCGCTGCAGCACGCTGGCGTCGCCAGTAATCTCCAGGCCGAGCTTCGCCGCCTCGCTGGCGGTGAGACCGCCGGCGAACAGGGCGAGCATGAGGCGTGGTTCGCCGCTCAGAACCACGTCCGGCGCAGCGGCCGTGCCGAGCCGGACGCTCAGGACGCCGCCAGATACATCGACGACCGCGGGACTGCTGGCGGTACGGAGCTCGATCGACACCGGTGGCCCGTCAGGATCGCGGTCGCGCAGGAAGAACGACACCGGGAACGAGAACCAGTGGCCGCGGAACTCATCGCCCTCGGCCGGATCCATCATGTACCTGACGCCCCACCGGCCGATCGCGTCGAGCACCGGCCCCAGCTCGGCGCCTGCATCGGTCAGGCGGTACAGCGTGGTAGCGACAGGCGGCGGGGCGTCCTCCCGAAGGATCAGTCCGGCTGCTTCGAGCTCTCGAATCCGGTCCGAGAGCAAGTTCGTCGCGATTCCCGGCAGCCCGTCCTTCAGGTCGGTGTACCGACAGGCACCCCGAATCAGGAGCTCCCGGATGATCAGGAACGTCCACCTATCCCCGACGACGTCGAGCGCCTTGGCGATCGAGCAGTATTCACCGTAACTCCGCACATCAGCAGCTTAGCGGACGGCTGGTTGATATTCAAGTTTAAGAGCTTGACTTTTTCAACCACCAGGTGAAGCATTTCAACCATGAGATCAAAGCCCATGATCCTCGTCGCGCTCCTTCTCGCGGCCTTCCTCGTCAACCTGGACACCACGCTGGTGAACGTCGCGCTTCCCACACTGGTGCGCGAACTGCATGCCACCACTACTCAGCTGCAGTGGGTCGTCGACGCATTCAACCTCGTCTTCGCCGCGCTGCTGCTCACCTTCGGCAGCTTGTCCGACCGCTTCGGCCGCAAGCGCATGCTGCTGGCAGGACTGATCGTGTTCGGCGCCGCCAGCCTCGCCGGCGGCTTCACGTCCAGTCCGGCACAGCTCATCGCGGCCCGGTCCGTGATGGGGCTGGGCGCGGCCATGACGTTCCCGGCGACGCTCTCGCTGATCTCCAACGTGTTCATCGAGCGTCGGGAACGGGCTCGCGCCATCGGGCTCTGGGGCGCGATCGCTGGGGTGGCCATCGCGATGGGGCCAATCGTCGGTGGCTGGCTGCTCGAGCACTTCAGCTGGGCCAGCATCTTCATCGCCATGGCGCCGGTAGCGGCAGCCGCTGCGCTCCTGGTGGCGCTTGTCGTTCCCTCCTCGAAGGATCGGGACGCACCAGCTCTCGACATCGCCGGCCTGGTGCTGTCCTCAGCGACCATGGCACTGCTGGTCTTCACCATCATCGAGGCGCCGAGCTATGGCTGGGGCTCGGTGCGCAGCCTGGCCGGATTTATCGCCTCCGCGGTGCTCCTCGCGGGCTTCATCGTGCGTGAGCGGGCTGCTGCGCACCCGATGCTCGATGTGCGGCTGTTCCGCAACATGCGGTTCAGCGCGGCCAGCGGCGCTGTCACCGTGTCGTTCTTCACCCTGTTCGGCTTCATCTTCCTGATAACCCAGTATTTCCAGTTCGTCCGGAGCTACGGCCCGCTCTCGACCGGCGTGCACCTGCTGCCGGTTGCGCTATCGGTAGGCGCCGCATCGGTGGCCGGGACCCAGCTCGCCGTGCGGGTCGGGACCAAGGTCATCGTCACCACCGGGCTTGTCGCTATAGCAGCGTTCTACGGCTGGGTTGCGGTGACTATCAGCGCAAACCTCAGCTACGGCGTCATTGCGGCGCAGATGGTGCTGTACGGGGTCGGCCTAGGCCTGACCTCGGCGCCCGCCACCGAATCCATCATGGGAGCCATCTCCCGGCGAAAGGCCGGCGTCGGTTCAGCGGTAAATGACACGACCAGGCTCGTCGGCGGCACGCTCGGCGTGGCGGTGATCGGCAGCGTGTACGCATCGGTCTACGCATCGCGGCTGACGGCCACCTTGCCGGGCAGCGTGCCAGGCCGGGTCGCCGCGATCGCGCACCAGTCCGTGGGCGCCGCGTACGTAGCGGCCGGTAAGATCGCGGCGCACGGTCAGCCGGTGCTCGGTCAGGCGCTCCAGCACGCCTCTACCAACGCCTTCCTGCGCGGCCTCACCGTCGGCTCCCTCGTCGCCGGCGGTGTGGCTGCCGTAGGAGCGGTGCTGGCAGGCTTGTTCCTGCCGGCCCAGCCCGCGAGCAGCGCGAGTGAGGAAGCCGAAACAGCCGAAGGACCGCACGAAACCGAGATCCAAGCGCGCCCTGCGCCAGCGATCCGGTAGGTCCGCGCCAGCAACGGAGCACAGCCTTGACCGTCAACGAAGCCGCCGAAAGCAGCAATGGCAGCACACCACCGGAGGCACGCATGTCCAACCTTCGCCCGCTCCTCGAGCGCAACCGCGCCTTCGCCGCCACCGGCGCTCACGCCGGGCTGGCAATCATGCCCCGCCAGCAGGTGTTCCTCGTCACCTGCCTAGATCCACGCGTCGACCCTGCCGCCTTCCTGGGGCTTGAGCTCGGAGATGCCCCCGTGATCCGCAACGCCGGCGGCCGGATCACTGAGGCAGTCATTAACGACATCGCGTTCATCAGCTACCTCGCCAGGACGATGATCCCCGACGGTCCGCTGTTCGAAGTGGCCGTCATCCATCACACCGGCTGCGGCACAGGATTCCTCGCCGACACCGGATTCCGGTCCGCCTTTGCCGCGCGCACCGGCCTGGACGAGGCAGCGCTCGCCGCAGAGGCGGTCGTTGACCCGGCAGCCACCGTCCGCGCCGACGTGGAGCGGCTGCTGTCATCGCCCAAAGTGCTGCCGCAGATCAGCGTCTCGGGCCACGTCTATGACCTCCAGACAGGACTGGTTACCACCATCGCCGAGCCATCACAACCGCAACAAGCACACGGGCCGTCAGCCGACGCACCATGACCAGGGCGCGAGCTACCGAGGGGAGAAGATGCGACATGCATGCGAGGACACGGCCTGAGCTCATACAGCCGCCAGTTAACGACGCGCGGTCCGAGGCGCTGTTCGCCTCCACGCTGCAACCATCCGACACGCCGACCGCTGACATGATCGCCGGGGCGATCTGCTCTGCAATGCGACGGTTCGGCCCGCGCGGCTGCACCCGCCGGATGGCGCAGCAGTTCGGAGATCACCCGGAGGCGGCGGCTGAGCGGATGCGCTGGGCGCGCCTGGTCGCGGCCTAGCGCTGACCGGGCCGCAAACGGCTACGCCAGCACACGAAGGGGGCACGCAATGAACGAGACATGCGATCGGTGCGGACCCGCCGTCCGCGCGGCTTACCGCGCAGTCCGCGGCGGGCAGCTGTACCTGTGCCAGCACTGCACGGCTCAGCTCAGCGCCTCGCTGAGGGCACATGGCTGGGCCATCTGGCCAGCAGCGCACCATTCGCTCAGCGGACTAGCCGCGGCCGCCGGCCTGACATAGGAAGAAGCATCAAATGTCACAGCAGATCATCAAGGACAACACCGTGGAGGCGCTGAAGGTGGCGGCCAGCTGGCCGGGCGCGGACCGGGCCACGCTCGTCACGCTCGCGACCGTGCTCGCTGCGACCGGAGCGGACCACGATGGATTGCGCTACTTCGACGGGCTCGCTGCCAGCCAGCCCGATCAAGTGCTGCCGCTCGCGCTGGCCGGGTTCTTCCAGGTACGCGCCGGCGAGGATGTCGCGGCTGGCGTGGCCAAGCTGGACGATGCCGCGAGCAGGGATCTCGGGCCGGCGCAGTACTACCGCGGCCTCGCGCTCGCTGGACTGCCGCCCGAGGCCGGGCACGCCGAGCAGGCAGTCGCCGATCTGGAATTCGTCCTCGCCGTCCGGGACGAGTTCCCGGGCAATATGATCCGCGCGGTCTACCACGCGCTTGCCGCGGCGTACGGCGCGCTCGGCAAGGATGACCTGGCCGCGAAGGCCGCCGCGAATTCGGGCCTGTCGTCCACGCCCGTAGAGGCGAGGCTTCAGTTCGGCGGTGGCTGGGCGAACGCGGCCGACGGCTACCACTTCAGTTATCCGAGGATTGCCGAGATCGCGCCAGGCGTCCGCGTGGCGCAAGGCTATGACTTCGCCGACTTCGCCTTTGTCAGCACTGAGCGCGGCGTGATCGCGATCGACGCGGGAACGGCTGAGTACCGGGTCCGCGCCGCCCTTGCCGACGCCGGCCTGCGCGCTGAGGACATCAGCTCCGTGATCCTGACGCACGCGCACTTCGACCACGCGGGCGGGATCGGTGCGCTGGCCGGTCCAGGCACGCACGTGATCGCACAGGCCGGTTTCCCGGCTGAACTGCAACGGCAGCACGCCAACGTGGTCCCGTTCGGCTATTTCCTGGGGACTGGCGCCGGGTTCGGCGGAGCCAACGCGACCGTGCCGCCCGCGGAGATAACGGTGGACCAGCCGATCTCCGAGCCCACCTCGATGTCCATCGGCGGGACAGACTTTGTGCTGTACCCGACGACCGGCGGTGAGACCAGCGACGCGCTGATGGCGTTCCTGCCAGCCAGCGGTGTGCTGTTCACCGGCGACGTGATGATGCCCTACCTCGGGGCGCCGTTCTTCGCCGAGGGATCACCGGATGGCCTGCTGGAGGCGCTGCGGCTCATCGCGGAGATCAATCCGCGCACGCTGGTCCACGGACATACCGTGCTGACCGAGCTCTTCACCGCTGGCGTCGTACCCGGCCTGCTTGCCGCGCTCACCGAGCTACGCGACGAGACGCTTGCGGGCATCGGCCGAGGACTGACTCTCACCGGACTGCTGAAGGCCGCGGTGCTGCCGGAAGTGCTCCGCGGGCATCCGACTGCGGTCGCGCCGTACCTGGCGATCCGCGACCATTTCGTGCAGCGGCTTTACCACCAGCGCTCCGGGTACTGGCAGCCGGACGGGCAGGGACTAGAGCCCATCGATGCGGCGGACCGGGCAGCAGCACTCGACCTGCTGGCCGGCGGCAGACCGGAACGGTTCGCGGTTGCCGCGCGGACGCTGCTGGCCGGGCGCGACGCGCCGCTTGCACTGGAGATCGTCACCGCGGGCCTGACCAGGCACCCGCATAACGGTGAGCTGGCCGGAACTGCGCCAGCAGGCGCTTTACCGGCTGATGGAGCGGTACCAGCTAGTGGACCCGTTCCGCTTCCTCATCTACGCCGAGCTGGCGGGAGTCGAGATCGGCCCAGTCCCCGCAGCCTGACAGCGAGAAGTGCATGATCGCCCGCAGGCAGGCCGAAATCGACTGGGGTCAGACCGGCGCGCACTCTACGATCGGACGCATGCCGAGCTATGAGCCAGTAGACCTGTCCGCTGCGTGCAACGCGGGTGTGGACATTCTTGGCAACGAGCCGGGTGCTGTTCCGCTCGGGAGGGTGGACCTGCGCGGCCTGCCGTTCCTGATCGGGTCGGAGCCGCCGTCTGCGGAGCGGTGCTTTCTGTTGCCCGACTCTCCGACTTCGGTCAAGATCGGCCGGGTGGCGCGGCGAGTGATCGTCGCGCATCGGCTGCTCGAGCCGGGCGCACCGGCCGGTCACGCCGTCGGCCAGACCGTCGCAGAGTATGTATTTCACCTCGCCGGCGGCGTGGCCGTCACCGCGCCCATCCGGGAGCGGTTCGAGATCCAGGTGGTGCCGCCCGGATGGGGTCGTCTGCCGTTCCTCGCCGTCACCGACACCAGCGACCATAACCTGCCGCGTTTCCAGGGCAGCTGGGGCGAAGCCGGGGCTCGCCTGGCGGAGCATGACATGGGATGGCCAGCCAGGTACTTCCTGTGGTGCTGGGAAAGTCCTCACCCGGAACGACCGGTCGAACGGATCGAGCTCATCCCGCGCGGCAAGCGATTCATCGTCGCCGGCATCACGACCAGCGACGTTGATGAGCACCCGTTCGTCCGCGCGCCAGCGCGCCCGGTGCGGCTGGTGCCTAAGGACGGACGGAACGGCGTCCTGGATATCGACGTGGACCGGGGCGTCGCGACCTATCCGCAGCCGCTGCCCGGCGAGGACGACCGGGCCGGCTGGGGAGCGACCGAGGCAACGTCCGCGTATACGTCGATCGCCGCGCTCCCGTCGGCCACCGTCGCGGTCCGGCGGGGCGAGGACGAGCTCGGCCGGGTGCGCTGGGGCGACGTGGAACGTGACGGGCGCGCTGATGCCGGCCAGGTCTCGCTTGAGCTGGTGGAAGGCGGCCGCAACTGGGTGCATGTCACCGTGGTCGACGACGCAACCGGGCGGCCGGTACCGTGCCGGGTCCATTTCCGTTCGGCCGAGGGGATTCCCTACCAGCCGCACGGCCACCACAATCACGTCACGCAAAATCTCGGCAGCTGGCATTACGACGTTGGCGGTGACACCCGTCTTGGCCAGCGCACCTACGCATATATCGACGGCACCTGCCAGGGATGGCTGCCACGAGGCGAGGTCGTCGCGGACGTCGCGCGCGGGTTCGAATACGAGCCGCTCCAGCAGACCGTGCGGATCGAGCCGGGTCAGCGAGACCTGACGCTGCGGATCAGGCGCGTCGCTGACATGGCGTCGGAAGGATGGTGGTCTGGAGACTCGCACGTGCACTTCCTGTCGACCCCGGGAGCTCAGCTCGAGCAACGGGGCGAGGACCTGCGTGTCGTCAATTTGCTGCAGACGCAGTGGGGCGCGCTGTTCACCAACACCGAGGATTTTTCCGGGCGGCCCAGTGTCGTCGATGGCGGCGGCTACGTAACGTATGTCGGCCAGGAAAACCGGCAGCACATGCTCGGCCACATGCTCCTGTGGGGCCTGAAGGAACCGGTCATGCCGTGGTGCAGCGACGGTCCCGACGAGGCCGAGCTCGGCGGCGCGCTGGACGCGACGCTGAGCGACTGGGCCGACCGGACGCACGCTCAGGGCGGCACCGTCGTCGCCGCGCATTTCCCGAATCCGAACGGCGAGTCGGCTGTTCTCGTCGCGACCGGCCGAGCCGACGCCGTCGAGATGCTGGCCCATTCCGACGACGCGATGCTCGAGTACTACCGGTACCTGAACAGCGGCTACCGGCTGCCGCTCGTCGGTGGCACGGACAAGATGTCAAGCGGCGTGCCGGTCGGTCTCTACCGCACCTACGCCCGGCTGGACGAGGAGTTCAGTTATGAGGCCTGGTGCCGGGCGGTGCGGTCCGGCCGCACGTTCCTTTCCGGCGGGCCGCTCGTGACGCTCTCGGCCGACGGGCACGAGCCGGGCGATACCGTCGAGCTTTCCGGGCCGGGAACGGTCAGTGTCCGTGCCGAGGTGCGCAGCATTTTCCCGCTCCGTTCACTCGAAGTCGTGCGTAACGGCGAGGTCGTTATGAGGGCAGAAGCCAACGGCGGACGGCAGGCCGAAATCAGCGGGGAACTGCGGATCGACGGGAACTCGTGGATAGCCTGCAGAGCGTTCGGTGTCGATGACCACCTCGATGAATGGAGCCGCAAGGTTTTCGCGCACACCTCGCCGGTCTACGTAGCCTGCGGTGGCGACTGGACGATGACCGACCCCGAAGGCATCCGCTACATCCGTACCCTCGTCGAGGGTGCCCGCGAATATGTCCGGCACACGGCGGTCCGGAGGTCCGACCAGTTCACGACGCACCATCACGGCGAGGCTAACCACCTCGCCTGGCTGGAGCGGCCGTTCGCCGAGGCCCTGCGAGCGCTGGAAGCGCGCAGCCGCGAGTGAGCGAATCGGCTGACCATCTCGGTATTAGGGGGTGAACAGCTTCCAGTGCCCCTCGGAGACGACTTCGACAGCACCATCGGTCACTTTGATCGCAGTCTGATCGTCAATCGCGTAAGCCGGCACCGCCAGGCCGGCGGCCCATTTTTCTGCTTCAGCCATGGAATTGTCGGGCATGTCCTCATGATCCACGTGCGGGAATATCGAAAAGTCAACTACTCCCAGCGTTCTGTCGCTGTCGGCCCGGCTCCAGCTGACGAAGTCCGCCCCGATGCTGGGGGTCATCACCATGCTCCCGCCGCTCACTCCCACCCAGACCGCGCGCAGCGACGGCAGGAGGTCTGCCAGTCCGGACTGCCGCATCCAGTGGCCCAGATACGTGGCATCGCCGCCTCCCACCAGCAGGGCGTCGGTCTCCTGGACCAGGGGGACCCACTGGTCTTCATCGAGGCTGGGCAGGGCGGTGAGCTCCAGCACTCCCAGGGACTTCCAGCCCAGTTCGCACATGGGGGTGGTGGCTCGTCCGGTGATGAACCGCCATGCCGCGCCAGGACCCCCCTCGGGGTGCCCGTACGACGCGGTGGGAATGCAGAGGGCGCTGGACTCGGCGATCGGTTTGCCCAGGAGGTCGACCAGCGCGTCGTGGATGCTCGTGTTCTTGATGCCAGCGGAAGTGAGAAGAAGCTTCACAGTGCCTTTCCTTGGTTCGATTGTCGCCCTGCTCGATGAATCTGACCCAAGCTCGCGGCAGTCTGGAATGGTGCGGGCACGCTCGTCGACCAGCCGTTTGAGGTCTCGCCCCGACCCTCAGGTACCAGAGACAGTTCCACTTGGATCCACGAGTGACCTCAAGTAATCCTCCATCTTGTCCCAGCTGTCTTCCTGTCCGTCGGTCTTGGTCATGTGGTCACGGCCAGCTTGGTCACGGAACGCGAGGTTAATCTTCACCTTCGTCACTCCGTCAGTCTCGTGCAGGTCTACCGTCTCGACCGCCTCCGCATCCGGCCAACCTTCGAACAGCCACGTGTCGACGATCCGGGTCGGCCGCTCGATCTCCAAGTAGGTTCCACGAAACGAGCACTCGGTTCCGTCGTCGGTCACGAAGACCATGTGGTACTTCCCCCCGACGCGCAGGTCGATCGAGCAAACCGTCATCTTGTCCTCAAACGGAGCGAACCAGTTGCGCACATGCTCCGGCTTCGTCAATACATCGAAGACGAGTTCGATCGGAGCGTCGAACTCTCGAGTGGTGACAATCTCGAGATCACTCGGATATTCGATGACTGCCGATCCATGCCGATGAGGTGTCACTGCTGCTCTCCTTGCCGTTGTAGCTCTTTGAGGTAGTCGTCCATCCGGTCCAGCCGGTCGTTCATCGCCTGCTCGTACTTGGCCAGCCACTCGTGAAACGGCGCAAGGCGCGCGGGTTCCAGGCGGTACAGCCGGCGGCGCCCCTCCGCCCGGCACTTGACGAGTCCCACCTCGCTGAGTACCCGTAGGTGTTTCGAAACCTGAGGCTGGGACATCGACAGGTCGTCCACGATCGCCCCGACCGCCTTCTCGCCTGCCATCAGCGCGTCCAGAATCTCGCGACGGTGCACATCGCCAATGGCGTTGAAGACATCCGACGTCGTGGAAGAGCGGGCCACGGGTTCCAACATATT
The DNA here is from genome assembly GCA_963787665.1 of uncultured Actinomycetota bacterium. GTDB lineage: Bacteria > Actinomycetota > Actinomycetes > Streptosporangiales > Streptosporangiaceae > JAJYUU01. Next base: position 449,877 of record CAWBDZ010000006.1, on the reverse strand, counting down.
CCGTTATCGACATGTGTCAAGTCTGTCGGGATACCGCTCTCAGTCCCCTTGGCCAGGGTTCGCTAGCAAATAGCGTCGGCCGCATCTCGCGCTGGGCGGCCGACGCAAACTGCCGTGGTCCGCGACTCGCTCCGGCACGCCCGGCCGGAATGCATTTGGCGCAGGATAGAACATTCGGTATCTGGCGGACGCGCTGGATCTATCTGCCGGTGCGCTCGCGGTGTGCGCACCCTGGCCAGCAGCAGGGCCGACGCTGGCCCTCCTCCAGCTCCTCCTGGGTCCGGCGGATGCGGCGTGCTCGGGTCATCTCCTGCTTGGCATCCTCGACCCAGCAGATGAACTCGTTTCGGGCCAGAGGCGTGATGTCCTTCCAAGCATCGAGTGCCGTGGTGTTGGCGGTCAGCGCCTCGCGTAGGTCTGCGGGAAGCTCGTGCACTACCCCGCCGGGCACTCGCTGGCTGCTCACAGGCCCACAGTAGCGGTCGAAGGGCCAGCCAGCTTGACCAAACTCAGCGGCACCGATCACCCAATTAGGCGGTTCCGCGACTTGCGGCATGCTGGGCGGGTGCCTGCCTGCTTAGTCGCGCATCTGGTGCCTGGTCTGCTGCTACCACGCGCCCTGACATCCCTTCCCCCCCTGCTGGGCGCTGGTACCGCTGTAGTTCCCGAGCCAGATCCAGAAGGTGCCGTCACGTTTCCAGTTCAGCACCTCCTTGTGCTGCCGCCCGTTCCTTGTGATCCACTTCATGACCAGGTGGGAGAAGTACCGGCGACCGCGATGCTTGCGCACGGTCGACAGGTAGATGGTGCCGGGATGTCGCGTGAAACCGATGCCGTTGAAGATCAGGATCGTCCCGTGGCCGAAGGCCGAGGCCGCGCGCCAGTAGCGCCAGCGGATTTGGCGGACACCGTTCTCGCACGCCAGGCTGAAGTAGGCCCTGGCCGGGCGCACCGCCGGGCCAGACCAGTTGGTGGGCGGGCAGCGTCCGCCGAAGCCGTACACCACGGTCTTCGTGTTCAGCGTGTGCGCCTGAGCCGGGGAGGTGCCTGGCAAGATCGCCAGTGCCATGGCCGCGACTGCGCCGAACGCCGCCATTTTCGACCGACTGATCACGTCGCCTCCTTAGCTCCGCGTCGGAACGGCACATAAAGCGGGGTGACTAGGCACTAGCCTCCCGTTGGCTGCCAGGTTAAGCAAGCCGGCCATGGACATGGGCTGGTCCGCGGCGCGCGCGCCCTGGCCGCCGAGATCGGCCACTTACGCGGAACGGCTTACGCTTTCCCACCGGACCGTGCAGAACCACGTGCAGACCAGGCTGAGCAAGCTGCACCTGCACAACAGGGTCGATCTAGTCAGGTTCGCCATCGAGCGCGGCCTGGACTCTGGTCCAGCCTGAGCCTCACGCAGGTCGCGGGCGAGGGAGCGATCTGCTCCTGCGAGCGCTCGGTTAGCCGGCTTCCTGGGTCATGGCCGGCCGACGCCGGATACGGAGACCGGCAGGGTCAGGATCTCTCCAGTGTGAGGCCCGTTGGTCAGCCGATCGAGGTTGACGACGTGGTCGTCGGCCATCCGCCATTCTGCGGTGCAGATGAACAGGGTTCGCCGGTCCGGGCCGCCGAGCATCAGCGCGAACGGGGCCCGGTTCTCGCCGAGTTCGACGCGTTGCAGGACCTCGCCCCCCTGGGCGACCCGGGCCACCGAGAACCCGGTGCCGACCCAGACCGCGCCCTCGGCGTCGAGGCAGATGCCGTCCGGGCCGAGTCCTTCGGCGAAGACCCGACGGTTGGAGAGCCCTCCGTCGGCGTCGATGCTGAACGCGGTGAGCCGGCCGGCGAACGACTCGGAGATGATCAGCGTCCGGTTGTCAGGCGTGATGACCATGCCGTTAGGGAACTGGATGTCTCCAGCGACCTGGCGTAGCTTGCCTTCCGGGGTGACGAGCTTGATGTAGCCGGGCTTGGGCGGCGCTCCGGCCACGAAGTCGAAGTCCGCGCCGTTGAGGTAGATGTTGCCGTGGCCGTCGACCACGATCTCGTTTGCCTGCTGGTCGGCGTGGACGACCACCGACCCGTCCGGCTCCTGGCGCCGCAGCGTGTCGCCGGTCATCAGCAGCCTGCCGTCGGGCAGCCAGTCGATGGAATAGCCCATCGGGTAGCTGTCGGGATCTCCGGTGATAATGACCTCGGCCTTGCCGTCCAGGCTGACAGCCACGATCTGGCGTTCGATCCAGTTGCAGAACCACAGCCGGCCCTCGTGCCACCGAGGTGATTCGGGAATTCCCAGATCAGATAGCAGGACCTTTGGCTCGGACATCGATGCCTCCTCCCTTCGCGCGCTGCGCCGGCCGCAGGTCGGCTTCTCTATCTCCTACACGAACGCCTGCCCGGCCGATCGACACCATCTCCGGGCGGATACGTCCGTGCATGCCTGCGACCACGGAGGCATGGAGCAGATGACCTGGCGAGCATCAGCCGACCTCATCGAACGGGTCCGTCGTGCCGCTCAGCGCCAGCGCCGCAGCATGAATGACTACGTGACGGCTGTACTCGATGCCGCGACCGACCCGCGCCTGGCCGGCAGCGAGACCGAGCGCCTGCAAGAACGCCTGGACCAGGCCGGGCTCAGAGCATGAGGCCGCCGGTGGCCAGGATCCGCTGGCCGGTGATCTGCTGCTTTACGCATCCGCCGGGCCAGACCGCGCCACCTTGATGCCTTGTCTCGATCGAGCGTATGTTCGAGGTCGCAATGTTACGTTTCTGCGGTCCAAAATGTTACGTCTGCTGTCCAGAATGTGCATACCATGAGTGCCCCTCGCATCGCGATCTACGGCGCCAACGGCCACACCGGGCGTCTGGTGGCCACCGAGCTTCTTGCGAGAAGCCAGGACATCGTCCTGGCTGGCCGCAATGCCGACGCGCTGCACACGATGGCCGAAAGCCTCGCCTCGCCAGCGCACGTCACGACCCACGTCGCCGCGCTCGATGACGCGGCTTCGCTGCGCGAGCTCGCGGAGAACGCGACCGTGCTGATCCATTGCGCGGGTCCCTTCGCGGTGACCGGCCCGCCTGTCGCATCCGCCGCTGCTGCGGCAGGCTGTCATTACGTCGACCACGCCGTCGAGCCGCATCACGTGCGGTTCCTGTTCGACAAGCTTCAGGAGCCAGCGCACCGCAGCGGCGCGATCATGATCCCGCAGACCAGCTTCTACGGCGGAATCCCCGATCTGCTGACCGCCACTGTGACCGAGGGCATGACAGACATCGACCGGGTTACCATCGGCTATTCGGTCAGCGGCTGGCGGATGACTCCCGCCGCGAAACGCACCGCGGAACTCCTCATCACCGAGATCGACCGGATCACGTTCACGGGTGGCACGCATCACGTGGGTCCTGCGGAAGTCCGCAACACGGTGTTCCCGTTCCCTCCGCCGCTGGGCCCGCGCACGATGATCGCGCCCTTCCCGATGGGCGAGATCGTCACCATCCCGCGGCACGTCCCCGCGCGCACTGTGGAGGCCCAGCTGACCGCGGCCACCTTTGAAGAGGAGCAGGTGTTCACAAGCGAGCACGTCGATGACGCGACGCGAGCGCAAAGCACCTTCGTGATCGCGGTGCAGGCCACCGGGCTCGCCGGTGGCGGCCGAACCGGCCATCTGAGCGGACGCGACATCTGGCGGGCCGGGGCGCTGCTGTCGGTGGAGGCGGCCCTGCGCCTGGCCCGCGGTCAGGGCCCGGCCGAGGGCGGTGTATTCAGCACCGCCGAGGCGTTCCCCGCCGCATCCATGGTGCGGGACCTGGACACCCTCGGTGCCTTCTCATTTCACGGCGTGATCGAATCGGCCGCGAAGCAGGAGGCGAGGTGACGGCGATGGCAAGGGAACCGGTGCTGGTAACGGGCGCCGCAGGCGGCCAGCAGGGGTCGACGGGCCTGCTCGTCACGCGGCTCCTGCTGGAGCGAGGCCAGCCGGTGCGGGCGTTCGTGCACCGCGATGATGAGCGGGCGGCGCGCCTGCGGACGCTGGGGGCGGAGGTGGTTACCGGCGACCTGCGCGAGATCACCTCGGTGCTACCGGCCGTACGCGGGGTGCGCCGGGCGTTTTTCACCTACCAGGTAACCGGCGGCCTGCTAGATGCCGCCGGCGCCTTCGCCGCGGCGGCCCGGCAAGAGGGGCTGCAACGGGTCGTGGAGGTGTCGCAGCTGGCCGCCTCGCCGGAGGCTCCGACTCCCCGGATGCGGCAGCACTGGGTGGCGGAGCAGGTTTTCGATTGGGCCGGCATTGGCGCGGTGCATCTGCGAGCGGCGGTCTTCTTCGAGAACCTGGCCGTCCTCGCCGCGTTTCGAGGCCATGGTGAGCTGGTGATTCCGCTGGGACCGCCCAGCACGGTGATCCCGCTGGTGGCGGCCGCCGACGTGGCCCGCGTCGCGGTGGGCATGCTCACCGCCAACGGGGACATCGATCCGGTCTGCCGCCTGACCGGCGAGATCCTGACCGTCGGCGAGGCGGCGGAGACGCTCGGGATTCCCTACGTGGACATCGATCCCGCGAAATGGCACCACTGGGCACTAGACAAATACGGTGATCCGCACACGGTCGAGCACCTGTCCAGGCTCTGGGAAATATTCCGGATCGTCGGATCGCATCACGAGCTTTACCAGGTCACCGAAGCGATCGAGCAGATCGGCGGGCATCCGCCGCTGACCCTGCGCGAGTTCGTCGCCGCGTCGTGATGGGCAGGCGCGGCACCCGACAACAACAACACCCACTGCCGACCTGGCAAAAGAGCTTCATTCACCTGACACTAGGTGGTGCGCCGCGAACGGGTGCGCTCTCGCCGGACCGCGCTGGGAGGTCTTCGCGGACTGGAACGACGACCCGGCGGAGCTGTCAACCACGGTGTATTACCTCTTGCGCTGACCTGCCCTGCGACCGGACGTCACAGCCGATCCGACAGCCAAGCATGTACCTCGGGTAGGCGATTCTCCAAGAGCGTCAGGTGCCCATCGTCGTCGGACAGCCGCGCATCGACGCCTGGAATGTGGGCTGCCAGCCATTCGCCGTGGGCGAATGGCACGAACTTGTCGTGCTTTCCGTGCAGCAGCAGGACGGGGACGGCAATGTCGGCCACGTCGAACCCCCATGGCCTGATCAGGCAGTTGTCGTCCCACCATCCCTGGCTGCCCTGCGCTAGGCCATCCTTCATGGAGGACAGCAGGAACTTGTCGAGCTCACCACCCAGCAACGCGGCATCTACCGGCGAAAGGAGCGACGCCATCCCGCTGGCCATATCGTCTGGCGACGCGGCGAGGAAACCCTCGCGATCCTCGTCAGTCTTGGCCCTGGCGGCGGCCTCGTCTTCAAAGTAAAGGCGGGTGTCATCGACGTTGTCCTCGCCCATGCCGGCGAAATAGTCGAGGCCGACTGCGTCGAACGGGGCGAGTGACGCGAGCGAGGCGGCGGCCGTCACCAGATCGGGAAGCAGGGCAGCGCACGCGAGCAGGTGCGGACCGCCACCGGAAATGCCCCACATCGCAAGGCGGTCGATCCCGAGTTCAGCGCAGATCGCGCGCACATCCTCGGTGCAGTCGGCCACGCTGCGACCCTGGCCGGGGCGAGGAGCCGCCGTAGCCGGGTCGGTCGTAGCTGATAAGCCGCAGCCCCCGTTCGGCGGCATCCTGCGAGTGCGGGCCAAACAGATGCCGGGAGTTGGGCGTGCCCATGTGGGCCAGCACCGCCCGGCCAGCCGGATCACCGCCCTCTTCGACAGCTAGCGTTCGGTCGTCCGATGTACGAACTATGTGCTGCACGTTGCCTCCATGCCGGCGCCGACGGTCCCGTTCCGATCAGCATATGGAGGTGCTGACCGCCAGCGGTGGTGCCCTCGATTCCTTGCGAGACCCTCCCGACGGGTGGTTATCACCTTCGTTCGTTGTGCTCGTCGATGCCAGGCGCAGCGTTCGGCAAGGCCTCAGGGTCGGTGGGGGTACTTCCCGATGGTCTGGATGATCGGGAGGCCACCGGCTAGAGCCGCGGATGGGTAACGAAGCTCGTTGTGCATGCATGCCTGCTACCATGGAGGCATGGAGCAGATGACGTGGCGAGCACCAGCCGACCTCATCGAACGGGTCCGCCGTGCAGCTCAGCGCCAGCGCCGCAGCATGAATGACTACGTGACGGCCGTACTCGATGCCGCGACGAACCCTCGCCTGGCCGGCAGCGAGGCCGAGCGCCTGCGAGATCGCCTGGACCAGGCCGGGTTGCTAGCTGAACCTGGCGAGCGCCGCAGTCGTCCCCAGCGCGATGAGACCGCTGGCGCGCGCAGGCGCGCGGGCGCGGGGACGGAACTATCACAGCTTGTCAGCGAGGACCGTTGAGTACGTTTGCCGACTCCTCGGCGCTAGTGAAACTTTATGCGGACGAGGCCGGCCACGAGCATGTTCGCAGCATAGGAAACATTGCCGTCGCGCAGTTGACGAGGGTAGAGGTCCCAGCGGCCCTATGGCGGAAGCAACGCATGGGCGAACTATCCGCCAACGACGCGAGATTGCTCACCGCCGACTTCGAGGCTGACTACTTCGGGACCGATTCTGAACCCCCGCGGTTCGCTGCCGTCGCGGCCACTGGGAGCGTCCTCGACGACGCTGCCAGGCTATGCGCATCGCATGGCCTTCGAGCTTATGACGCAGTTCAGTTGTCCAGTGCCCTCGCTGTGCGTCGGGTCGACGGAGGCTGCACGGAATTCGCGACCTTCGACCGGCCTTTGCGGACGGCGGCAGCAACCGAGGGCTTCGAGCTCGTGCCCTCGGACTTGCGGGACCCTGCTTAAGCGGCGAAACTGGATCAGCATTACGGACGGGCTGCCGGTGCTCGATATCCCGCCAGCCCCGGTACGACGAATGGACGATCTGCACGGCCGTCGCACCCGAAGTAGTCTTCATCGCCCGGAGATACGGCGACATTGGCCTAGCCTGGGCACGCGCCTAGTGCGCAACTTCAGCGATCACCAGCAGCGAACCCTCAAGTCAGCCATCCGCCCATCGCCGCGTGACCTTATTGGACGCGAGAGGCCGGCGGCGGCCTTCACTCGCTGCCGTTCGCTTTCGTACTGGCCGTTAGCACCGCGGCCTCTAATGCGTGGATACTCCTCGTCGAGGTCCTCGGTTAGTGGTCCGCGCGAGTTCGCAAGGCACGATAAGTGCTCAAGCGCGCAGGAGCGCCAGCACCGCTAGAACGCGACGATTGTCCTCGAGCGTGTCCGTCAGGGCGAGCTTGTCGAAGATCCGGCGAACGTTGCCTTCGACGGTCTTCTCACTGAGGAAGAGCCGCTGGCCGATAGCTGCGTTGGTGCGTCCCTCAGCCACAAGACTAAGTACGTCGCGCTCGCGGGGCGAGAGCACGCTGAGAGGACCTGCCGACCCAGCCCGGCCTCTAGGCCTTCCGGCACTTCCCGTCTGGGTCGATACCCCGGTCGCAGTGGACTCTGTGCTTAGTTTCGTGTCCACCGCTGATGACAATGACCGTATACGACCGGGCGCCCGAGCCACCACCGTCAGCCACTATCGTGTACGTTCCGCCGCCCAAGGCGTTGTACAAGACGCCGAGGATCTGATAGTCCGCATACGCGTAGTCGAAGACCTCGAGGGCGAACTCCGCGTCTGAGCCTTCCGTCACGAGGTGGCTGAGCATGAAGTCCACGACATCCAGAAGCTTGAAACCACCGAAGAACAGCTCTACGCCCGCCCATTCAGGGATGAGGAATGGCACGATGATCCCGGAGATCTGGCCGAGGTAGCCGGCTAGGGATTTGGTTGCCTGCTGGCCGGTCGGGTCGGTCAGATTGACCGGGTTGTCGTCAGCGTACTGGTAGAGGTTGGCGCCCGAGCCAGCCTGGCCGAGGGGATCCTGGCTGATGAACTGGGTAGTGGCGGGGTTGTAATACCGCGCCAGGTCGTACGACAGGCCGGTGCCGTCATTTGCCTGGCCGGCATACTGGTACGGGTTTGAGCTGGCCGTCCCGGTGGTCGTGGCCTGGCCGAATGGGTCGTAGGTATAGTTCGTCTGAACCGTTCCGGTGCTCGATGCCAGCGCGATGGTTGAGCCGAGAGCATCAGTAAGGTAGCTGTCGGTGCCCGTGCTGTCGGTGCGGGAATACCGCTCCCCGAGGCCCGGCCCGAGCAGGTAATTGACCTTGGGTGTGCCGCCGGAAAGCTCCTGAATGACATTGTCCCCGTCATACAGGTAGCCGGTGGTTGTGCCCGCGATGGTCGACTGCTCACGGCGGCCCAACGGGTCGTAGGTGAAGCTGGCGTTCACCGGGCCGGAGATTCCCGTGAGTTGGCCCCGGACGTTCCAGGTGTAGGTGCTGGCGCCGTTGCTTGTCTGATTCCCGTCTGCGTCATAGCTGTAGGACGTACCACCAGAAGAAGCCAGGGCGTTGTCTGCGTTGTAGAGCGCCGGTCCGAAGGCCTGAGGAATCGTCAAGCTTGCGTAGGAACCCCATTCGGCAGTGCGGTTACCAACTGGGTCGTAGGCGTAGGCCAGGTTGCCAACCGTGGTGGACCCGTGAGCATAAGCAATTCCGGTGATCTGCGACGCGGGGTCGTAGGTGTAGGTCTCCGTGATCCCGTCGGGCAGTGTCGTGGCCGAGAGCCTGCCGGCCTTGTCGTAAGACATAGCTACGGATTGGCCACCGGCGGAGACGGACGTCAATCGGCCTGCATCGCTATAGCCGTAGCTGACCTGTGGCTGGCCGGTCACCGCGGTAGTTAGCCTGTTTCCGTCAGCGTCGTAGGTGTAGGCGATAGTTCCGTTCGGCCCGGACTCCTGGGTGAGTTCGTTAAAGCCATCCCAGGCCTGGTTGAAGGTGCCGCCGGTCGAGTCGGCTGCCTGGGTGAGCCGGTTGCCGTTGTCGTAGGTGTAGCCGATGGTGGACTGATAGTTAGTCCCGCCGGATGCCGTGTAGCCTGCGAACGTTAGCCGACTGAGAGCGTCGTACTGGTTGGTCGTCGTCTGGCCCTTCGGATCCGTGATAGACGTCAGGTTCCCGTCGGTGTCGTAGCCGTAGGTCCACAGGTTCCCCATCCCGTCCTTTTTCGTCGACAGGCGATCCTCATTGTCGTAGGTGTATGTGGTGGTGTTGCCGTCCGCGTCTTTGATGCTCGCCAGGTTCTGATCGGGGTCATAGGTGTAGGTCGTCTGTTGTCCGTCGGGCTGAGTGATGCTGGTGAGGTCATTCAGCGGGTCGAAGCCATAGGTGGTGGTGTTGCCGAGCGGGTCGGTGGTCGACACCCGACGTCCGGCACCATCGAGGAACTGCGTCGTGGTATGGCCGTTGGGATCAGTGACCGATGTCATGTCGCCAAGCTGGTAGCCGTAGGTAGTGATATCGCCGGCGGGATCGGTCACAGAGGTCAGCTGGCCGTTTCCGTTGGCGTACGCCATCACGGTCTTGTGGTTTAGCGGATCCGTGATCGACGTGAGCTCGCCTTTGCTGTCGTACCCGTATGTGGTTTTCTTGCCCTTCGGGTCGGTCACAGCAGTCGGCTCGCTGAACGTCGGATCGTATGCTGTTGTCGTCGTGCGGGCGTTTGGAGTGCCCGCCATCCTCGTCACCGTTGTCAGATTCCCGAGCGAGTCGTAGCTGAACGTGGTCTCCCGGTTGAGCGCGTCCGTCTCAGAAGATACGAAATCCGTGCCTGATTGGTACTGGTACGTAGTCGTCTGCGCAAGCGACGTGCCAGGCCGCCGCCGTTACAGAACTGGGGAAATTGTCACCATTGAGGTTCGTGACCGTCTTGTTGCCATCTGGACTTGTCATCGTCGACCGGGTCACCAGTCCGCTGGAGTTCAGGACATAGCTCATCGTGTATGGCGCCGACTCGTTCCCCATCGTCTGCTGGATCACCCGGCCGTTGGCGTCGTACACATTGGTGACGAACGCATTGCCGCGCGAGTCGGTGATCTGGGTCATCCAGCCGCTGGTGGGATCGTAGGTGAAGCTGGTTGTCTCCCCGGCCGCGTCCTTGACCGACGCTAGCTGACCGGCGGTGTTGTAGGCGTAGGTCACGGTACGGCCGATATTGTCGGTCGCGGAAGTGATCCTGTTAGAACCGTCGTAGGTGAAGGTGATCCAGCGCCCCGACGGACCCGTGACCTGAAGAAGGTGCCCGGAGCTATCACGGGTGAGGGTGATCTGGTTGCCGAACCTGTCCCGGATTGCCGATAGGCCGAAAGCCACATCTTCGGCGAAGACGTAGGTGCTGCCGTCGCGCAGGTGCAGGTTCCAGCCGGTCCCGTTCCACGTGATAGTCGAGTCGTAATACTGCGTGGAAGTGCCTTGAGCTTGGTAGACCGCGTCGGCCCATCCCGTTCCGGGCGACGTCCTCACGTAGTTGATGTCCGAGCCATCCGGCAGGACTAGCTCGGCGGTCTGGTAGTTGTTCTGTGACCACAACCTCATGTCATAGGTGTTAGTGGTGCCAACCCCAAACGAGTACGAGTTGCTGTCCGCCGGGCGGTACACGCGCGTTAGCGCTACGGGCAGTGCTCCTGGCAGCGAGAGGTCGGTCCTTTCATACGTCCACAAGCCGCTGCCCAAGTTAACTGGGTCGGCTCCGACCAGTCCCTTAACGAAGTCCTTCAGCCACGGCGGGATCAACGACCCGGAGATCATCGCTCCGGTGAATTGCCACACCCGCACTCCGGGGTCGGGGATGATCTGCTTGCCGTTCGCCGAGACCGTCCCCTTGCCGTAGATATACCAGCCGCGCTTCACCGGGTCGTAGTTCCAGAACGGCACTCGCTGACCTGGCGGCAAGTGCGAGTAGTTCGGGTAGATGATCTCCGCTCCGCGGCTGACATAGGCGCCGGCGGGCTGGACCGACAGGTACACGGGGAAGTACGAACCCATCGGCAGGGGGAACGGCGGCCGGTTCACCGGCACCGGAACGATGCTCAGGTGCGTGACCGGCTTGCCGTCAGGAGCGGTGATCGTGCTGCCGGCCGGGATCTTGATCTCAAGGCCCGGGATGCGCGGTGTGGTGAGCGTCAGCGGGCGGCGAACTGGCGAGCTGACGGCCACTGTGTGTGCCGCGTCCAGTTCGGGTAGCCAGACGGTGAATGGCAGCACACTGCGCTGGCCCTTCGCCACAGTGACGCCAAACTCGAATGTGGCGAACCGGCTGCTGTCGGGGCCCGACCCTGGGCTGTTGACATGCAGGACCTGGTGCCCGGCTGGCAGGCCGGCCAGCAGGAACCGGCCAGCTTTGTCCGTGCGTGTGCTCACGTGCGTGCCGTCGACCGAAATTTCAGCGTGCGCCAGCGGCTGGCCGTTCAGCCGGAGCACCTGACCCGCGAGCGCGGTCACGCCTGGCGCAGCAGCTAGTGGCGGCAGTTGCGCCCATGGGGAGTTCACCTGATTCGTGTTCCAGTTTCCGGTGAGATTCCGCCGGCCAGGCGTCCAGAACGCCGGAGCGGCAGTCTTGAAACGGGGCATCGGAACGCTGGCAATCAGATGGGCAGTGTCCATTGGGCGGCGCTGTGGGCGCTTAGGGTGCGGCTCAGCTGGCCTGCGGGGCGACGTACCAGTTGAGTTGTGCGGCGAATGGCCCGCTCTCCCGGCAGAGCGCGCGTACCGTTGCTCGGCCCGAGCGATCTGCGCGGGAGTAGCAGGCGGATCGGTCAGGGTGAGCGTCATGCTGCCGGTCGCCGAGCCTTGCGGTTCTACCAGGATGGTGTAGGTACCCGTGGCGCCGAGCGTCGCCGGGATCGTTCCGCCGCTAGTGAAGATGTAGCTGGACGTCAACGTGGTCCCGTCCGGGTTCAGGAGCAGCACCTCGGAACTTGAGATCGTCACACTGCTGGCGGCGAGGGTGATGCCCGTCCCGGCGGTTCCGGCGAACGTCACCTTGCCGTTCTGGCCCGGGGTAGTAGTCGTGACGGTCTGTGCAGAACCGCCGATCGAGATCGTGCCCGAGTAGTCTGCCGGCACCTGGTAGAAGGTCAGCGTGGTACTGCCGGTCGAGCTCGTCTGCGGATCCCAGAACACCGTGTAGGTGCCGGTCTGCGGCAGCGTCGTCTCGCCCATATCGTAATAGCCCGAGACGCCGTTGCCGCTGAACAGGTTGTTCGCCGAGAACGTGGAGCCATCCGGGTTCTTCACCGTCAGTTCCGCGTACGAGCTGTAGCTCCAGTTCGAGGCCTGGATGAAGATCCGCTCCCCCGCCGTCCCGCTGAACGTGACGCTCGCGTTCTGCCCCGGCGTCGAGGTCGACACCGTCACCGCCGCGCCGGCCGCCGACGGCGACACCGGGGACGACGGATCCGCCGGCACCTGATAGAAGGTCAGCGTGGTAGTGCCGGTCGAGCTCGTCTGCGGATCCCAGAACACCGTGTAGGTGCCGGTCTGGGGCAGCGTCGTCTCGCCCATGTCGAAGTAACCCGAGCCGCCGTTGCCGCTGAACAGGTTGTTCGCCGAGAACGTGGAGCCATCCGGGTTCTTCACCGTCATTTCCGCGTACGAGCTGTAGCTCCAGTTCGACGCCTGGATGAAGATCCGCTCCCCCGCCGTCCCGCTGAACGTGACGCTCGCGTTCTGCCCCGGCGTCGAGGTCGACACCGTCACCGCCGCGCCGGCCGCCGACGGCGACACCGTGCCCGAGTAGTCTGCCGGCACCTGGTAGAAGGTCAGCGTGGTACCGCCGGTCGCTGAGTTCTGCGGATCCCAGAACACCGTGTAGGTGCCGGTCTGCGGCAGCGTCGTCTCGCCCATATCGTAATAGCCCGAGACGCCGTTGCCGTCGAAGAAGTTGTTCGCCGAGAACGTGGAGCCATCGGGGTTCTTCACCGTCATTTCCGCGTACGAGCTGTAGCTCCAGTTCGACGATGCCTGGATGAAGATCCGCTCCCCCGCCGTCCCGCTGAACGTGACGCTCGCGTTCTGCCCCGGCGTCGAGGTCGACACCGTCACCGCCGCGCCGGCCGCCGACGGCGACACCGTGCCCGAGTAGTCTGCCGGCACCTGGTAGAAGGTCAGCGTGGTACTGCCGGTCGAGCTCGTCTGCGGATCCCAGAACACCGTGTAGGTGCCGGTCTGCGGCAGCGTCGTCTCGCCCATATCGTAATAGCCCGAGACGCCGTTGCCGTCGAAGAAGTTGTTCGCCGAGAACGTGGAGCCATCGGGGTTCTTTATCGTCATTTCCGCGTACGAGCTGTAGCTCCAGTTCGAGGCCTGGATGAAGATCCGCTCCCCCGCCGTCCCGCTGAACGTGACGCTCGCGTTCTGCCCCGGCGTCGAGGTCGACACCGTCACCGCCGCCCCGGCCGCCGACGGCGACACCGGGGACGACGGATCAGCCGGCACCTGGTAGAAGGTCAGTGTGGTGCTGCCGGTCGAGCTCGTCTGCGGATCCCAGAACACCGTGTAGGTGCCGGTCTGCGGCAGCGTCGTCTCGCTCATGTCGTAATAGCCCGAGACGCCGTTGCCGCTGAAGAAGTTGTTCGCCGAGAACGTGGAGCCATCGGGGTTCTTCACCGTCAGTTCTGCATACGAGCTGTAGCTCCAGTTCGACGCCTGGATGAAGATCCGCTCCCCCGCCGTCCCGCTGAACGTGATATTGGCGTTCTGCCCCAACGTCGGCGTCGACACCGTCACCGCCGCGCCCGCCGCCGACGGCGACACCGAGTAAGACGCATTCACCGGGTCGGCGAGGGTGACGGTCGCACTGCCCGTGCTGCTTCCCGGCGCCAGTAGCAGCGTGTAAGTGCCGGTAGTCGGCAGCGGAGTCGTGTCGATGTAGGTGCCCAGGTAGTCGCTGACGATCTGATTGTTCTGCGGGTCGTACAGGTTCATAGACCCGCCGCTGAAAGTGCTGCCGGTCAGGTTCACGTAGACCTGCTGCCCGGCGGTGGCATCGAAGATCAGCATCGCGATCCCGCCAGAGGTCCCGATCGTGACCTGTTGCGAAGCGCCGCCCAGCGTCATCCTGGTCGCTTGCACCACGCTGGAGGCGCTGTAGCCCGCGGGCGGGATATACAGGTCCGGGCCGGTCCCGATGCCGTGGGGAGTCTGGACGCGCACGTGACCTGAGCCGGCCGACGCGGGCACCGTCCACGTGAGGGACGTAGCAGTGGCGCTGGCGACGCTGGCCCGGGTTTGGCCAATCGCGAGGGTGTCGTCGGCGGCCGCGGTGTTGAAGTTCGTGCCTGTGGCCGTCAGCTGCGTTCCGGGAGTCGCGATGGTTGCGCTCAGCGAGCTCACGGTCGGTGCCTGCGACGGGGTCACGGTGAACGCAGCCGGGCTACTCGCCGAACCGCCCGGCGCGGTCACCGTTACAGTGCCGCTGGCCGCACCGCTCGGGACGGTCACGATCAGCTCGAATGTGTAAGCGGTGGTGACAGTCGCCTTGGTGCCGCTGAATTTCACGGTGTCCTGGCTCGCCGTCGTGCTGAACCCGGTGCCGTAAAGCCGCACTGTCGCCCCGACCGGCCCGCTGGCCGGGGCCAGTTGGGTCACTGAGACCGTCGCTGAGGACTGGCGGGCGACGGAGAGAAGGTTCCCTGCCGGGTCCCACTTGTAGGTCGCGGTTGACCCGGTGGGGGCTGATGCCTCGATCAGCCTGCCCTGATCGTCATAGCCGAACCCGTACGCTGACGCGGGCGGAGAGGGCGACGATGCGGGCGCCGTCGTCGCCGCCGTCGCCGAAGGTGCCTGGGCTCGCGCTGTCGCTAGCTGCTGCGCGCCCGTGAGGGTTTGCGCCTGGGCTGTGACCTGGCCCGGAACTAAAGCGACGGGAAATGCAAGAGCCGCTAGAAAGGCAATCCACCGCATACGTCGCATGCGTCCTCCCGAGTGCCTATAGGGCTCATCCGGGCTGAAAGAACAATCAATATCCAAGCGATCTGAATGGGATAGTAGAGGCAAAGATTGTCTTATGTCTATGCTGATCCCGCGACGGAATTTAAATCACTTCTCGATGACGTCTATGCCCTCCTGAAGCCAGACGCATCGCAGCCCGGCTGTTTGATGGAGCACACCAATGACCGTGTCGGCGAAGATCAGCGCGCGGGTCCTAACTGGGACGCTCATGCTGCTGCTGGCCGGATGTGCCGGCGCTCCGGCCGCTTCGTCCCCTCCAAAGCCCGCCAAGCCCGCCGTCAACCCGTTCCAGGCTGATGTCAGAGCCCACACTTTCGCGCTGACGCTCACCGCGGCCGCAACGGCCCGGCCTGGATCGGGAGCTTCCGCCGCAGCGGTGATCAACATCGCCGCAGGAAGCGACCGAGTGTGCTGGAACGTCACCCGGCTCAGCGGCGTAGCCGACCCGCTGTTCGCCTACATTCACCGCGCCAACAACAGCGATTCGGGTCCAGTCGTTATCCGGCTCGGCGCCGGATACAAGCCCTCCGGATGCGTGACGGGGGTGGCACCAGCCCTGCTCGCAGACATCGAGGCCCACCCTGGCCGCTACTACCTGGCCATCCACAACCGCGTCCATCCGCTGGGCGCGATCCGAGGGTCGCTCTGACCATCACGCGCCTTGACCCCAGCCGCCGCGTCGCGTTACTGGAAGAGGCCCTCGCCGACGAAACTACCTGGGCGGGCACCTGGGGGGCATGCGAACACCGCGCTGCCGACATGCTGAATGTGCCGGTTCAACGCGTCGGATGCCGCTAGCCGTCGCTGTATCGGGATGAACTGCTGTCGCGGGTCACGCTGATAGCAGATGAACAACAGCCCGCCCGCGACAGTTCCGCTGGCCGGATCGATCCCGTCCGTGTAGGAGTATCCGCGGCGCAAGATCCGCTGTCCGCCGTTGTAGGTCGGGCTCGCCAGCCGGATGTGCGCATCAGCCGGAATCACCGGCAGTCCCCCGGCCTCTGCCCGCAGATCTAGGCGATCGTCCTCGCGAGAACCTGTCAATGGCGCGCCGGAGACTTTCTTGCGCCCGAAGGTCCGCTGCTGGTCATCAAGTCCAGTCGCGTCCCACTCTCCTAGCATCATCTGAATCCGCCGCACCACCATGAATGACCCGCCACGCATCCACGACGGGGACTCGGGCTCGGTGGCCCAGACGAACGTGTCCAGGGCCCGGGCTTCCTGGGCCATGATGTTCGCCGTCCCGTCCTTAAATCCCATCAGGTTTCTCGGCGTCACCTGGTTGCGGCTATTCGAAGTGCGCCCGAATCCCGCCAGCAGCCACCTCGGAACTGCGACTGAGCTCGCGATTCGCGTGAGGCTGTGCACCGCGTGAAAAGCCACCAGCGGATCGTCGGCGCATACCTGCACACCAAGGTCACCGCCGCTCATCGCCGGATCCAGGGCCTCGCCGGCGAAAGGCGGAATGTCCACGAGCGGTGCGGGCCGCCGCGCAGCGAGCCCGAACCGGTCGCGGCCGCCCGCGGAGAACACCGACGGACCCACGCCGAACGTAACGGTTAGCTGGGATGGCGGGAGCCCCAGCGCCTCCCCCGTGTCCGGCGGGGGTTCGGCTCCCGTCTGAACGGGCCCGACGGGCCGACCGCGCGACATCAGTGCAGCCGCCTCTGACCAGGAGCGCAGCAGTTGCGTTAGATCCGCGAGCGAATCGCTGGTCAGATCGAACGACGCGAATTGCAGGTGCTCTTGCGAGGCCGTGGCGATACCCGCCTGGTGGGACCCAAAGAACTCCACGACTCCTGATCCAGGAACAGGGCCCACTTCTGCACCACTACGACGGACTTCGGTCGCGGCAACACCAGCACCGGCGCCTAGCCCGACCAGGCCCGCTGACTGCAGGAATGTACGTCTTGTGGACGCCACCGGCCGAGTATGTCATCGCATCCAAGCGCCATACAACTGGACATAACCGCTCGAATGCGACCTCATACCCGGACAGTGCAAACTGCCAGGCGATCACGGCGCGTCGACGGCCGCGGAAACGAGCCGCCGACGCGCCCGGGCGCCACACTTGCTATGTCACACCGTGCATACTGCGCCGCGATCCGCGCCGGAGACTAGCGCCGCGTACTTGGCCAGGACACCGGTGGTGTAGTTCGGCGCGGGCCGCTTCCAGCCAGACCGGCGGCGGTCCAGCTCGGCGTCGTCGACCAGCAACTCCAGCCGCCGGCCCGGCACGTCCAGCACGATCGGATCGCCGTCGGCTACCAGCGCGATGGGGCCGCCTTCGTACGCCTCGGGCGCGACATGCCCCACGCACGCGCCGAACGTCGCACCGGAGAACCGGCCGTCGGTCAGCAGCACCACGTCCTTGCCGAGGCCCGCGCCCTTGATGGCGGCGGTGACCGCGAGCATCTCGCGCATGCCAGGCCCGCCCTTCGGGCCCTCGTACCGGATCACCAGCACGTCGCCCTTACTGACATGGCCAGCCGTCACGGCCTCAAAGCACGCTTCCTCGCACTCGAAGACGCGGGCGCGGCCCTCGAACCGCAGCGTCTCGATGCCGGGCGTCTTCACCACGGCGCCGTTGGGCGCCAGCTTGCCGCGCAGCACGGCGAGGCCGCCGTCGGCCTTGAACGGATCCTTGACCGGCCGCACGATCGTGCCATCGGGCGAGAACGCGTCCGCCACATTCTCACCAAGCGTCCGCCCGTTGACGGTCAGCGCGTCGCCGTCCATCAGCCCTGCCGACAGCAGCTCCTTGATGATGACGGGAACGCCGCCCACTTGGTCCAGCTCACTCATGACGTAGAGGCCCGACGGGCGCATCGACGCGATCACCGGGGTACGCCGGCTCACTTCGTCGAAGTCGTCCATGGTGAGCTCCACGCCGGCCTCGTTGGCGATGGCCAGCAGGTGCAGCACCGCGTTCGTCGACCCCGCGGTGGCCATCACGACCGCCGCCGCATTCAGGAACGCCGTCCTGGTCATGATCTGCCGTGGCCGGATCCCGGCTGCCAGCGCCTGCACCACCACCGAGCCAGTCCTGCGCGCCAGGTCGGTGCGCTCAGCCGAAACCGCCGGCGCGGAAGCCTCGCCCGGCAGCGTCATGCCCAGCGCCTCGGCACAGGCCGACATGGTGTTGGCCGTGTACATGCCCGCACACGAGCCGGCGCCGGGACAGGCTGCGCGCTCGACCGTCAGCAGCTCAGCGTCGGACATCGACCCGGCCGAGTGCTCGCCGACCGCCTCGAACACGTCCTGGATCGTCAGCGACTTGCCGTGCGCCCAGCCCGGCAGGATGGTCCCGCCGTACAGGAACGCCGCCGGGACGTCCAGCCGGGCGCAGGCCATCAGCATTCCCGGCAGGGACTTGTCACAGCCCGCGATCGCGACGAGTGCGTCGAACTGCTCGGCGTTCACCATCAGCTCGACCGAGTCGGCGATGATCTCCCGGCTGACCAGGGATGACTTCATGCCCTCGGTGCCCATCGAGATTCCGTCCGAGACCGCGATCGTGCCGAACTCCAGCGGCACCGCGCCGGCCTGGCGGACGCCTTCCTTTGCCGCGGCGGCCAGCCCGTTCAGGTGCACGTTGCAGGGGGTGACCTCATTCCAGGACGAGGCAACCGCGACCTGCGGACGCTGCAGGTCGTCCTCGGACAGTCCCACCGCGCGCAGCATGGCCCGGGCCGGCGCGCGCGACGGACCGGTGGTAAGCGGACCAGAACGCGGCCGCGGCAACTCGCTCATACAGCCTCCCTACCCACGGCGGCCCCCACAGGCTCGCCGGACTCGCCGGACTCACCAGGTACATCTGCCAGCGGCTTCGCGCCCGCCCGGAGCAGGCCGAAGACCACGCCATCGGTCAGCGCCTCCCACGACGCGGTAACGACGTCGTCGGACACCCCGACCGTCGTCCATTCGCCGTCGGCGTCGGCCGAAGTCAGCATCACCCGGGTGACCGCGCTAGTCGCTGCGCGGCCGTCCAGGATGCGGACCTTGTAATCCACCAGGTGGATGCCGGCCAGCGCCGGGTAAACCTCGGCAAGACCGCGCCGCAGCGCCTGGTCGAGCGCGTGCACCGGTCCGACGCCTTCGCCTACCGCGACCACCCGGTCGGCACCAAGACGCAGCCGCACGATCGCCTCGCTGCGATCAGCATCACCAGCCCGCTCGATGACCACACGGTAGCCCTCAAGGCTGAACCATGCGGGCAGAACTCCCGCGCTCTTGCGGACCAGCAGCTCGAACGACGCGTCGGCCGCCTCGAACGCGTACCCGCGGTGCTCGGCCTCCTTCACCTGCTCGAGCACCTGGCCGGCCCGCTCCGCCGACAGGTCCAGCCCGAGTTCGGCCGCTTTGGCCAGCACGTTGCTGCGCCCGGCGAGCTCGCTGACCAGCACGCGCGCCTCGTTCCCCACCGTTTCAGGGTCAACATGGGAATAGGCATCGGGGCGGCGAGCGATCGCCGACGCGTGCAATCCCGCTTTGGTAGTGAACGCCGACGAGCCGACGTAGGGCTGCCGGGCCTCGAACGGCAGGTTCGCCACCTCGGCGATCGTGCGTGCGGTCGACGCCAGCGCCGCCAGCCCGCCCTCGGGCAGCAGCGAGTGCCCGCGCTTCAGCTCCAGGCTGGCGATCACCGAGAACAGGTCGGCGTTGCCGCACCGTTCGCCGTAGCCGTTCGCCGCGCCCTGCACCTGCAGCCCGCCCGCCGCCACCGCGACGACCGAGTTGGCCACCGCGCAGGCCGCGTCATTGTGGAAGTGCACGCCGATCGCGGTCTTGGACCGCTCGGCTATCTCGGCAACGATCGGCGCGACGTCGTCAGGCAGCGTGCCGCCGTTGGTGTCGCACAGCACCAGCGTGTCCGCGCCTGCCTCGGCCGCGGCAGCCAGGACCTCCAGCGCGTAGCCGCGGTCGGCGGCGTACCCGTCGAAGAAGTGCTCGGCGTCGAATACCACTCGCCGCCCGGCCGCCGCTATGAAGGCGACCGAGTCGGCCACCATGGCCAGGTTCTCGGCCCGGGTGGTGCGCAGCGCCTCGTCAACGTGCAGCGTCCATGCCTTGCCGACCAGTGTCACGATCGGCGTCTGCGCCGCCAGCAGCGCGCGCAGGTTCGCGTCGTCTTCGACCGCCCGGCCGGGCAGCCTGGTGGCACCGAACGCGGCCAGCGTCGCGTGCTTGAAGTTCAGCTCCTTGACGCGCTCGAAGAACTCGGCGTCCTTCGGGTTGGAACCGGGCCAGCCGCCCTCGATGACGTCGACGCCGAGGCCGTCGAGTACCGAGGCGACCCGCAGCTTGTCGGCGACGGTGAGGTCCAGGCCGACCTGCTGCGAGCCATCCCGGAGCGTGGTGTCGTAGATCTCTACCTTCTGCGTCATGACGCTCCCCCAGATAGCCGGCTCAGCAGGGCCTTCTCCCATTCCGCCGTGCTGCCTGGCGCACCTGTCGCCAGCACGCCGTTAACCGCTGACTCGAGGTCGGCCGCGCCTGCCTGCTCGCCCAGGTGATCGAGCATCAGCGCGGCGGACAGCACGGCGCCCGCCGGGTTGGCCAGGCCCTTGCCGGCGATGTCCGGCGCCGAGCCGTGCACTGGCTCGAACACCGACGGACCGGTCCGGTCCGGGTTCAGGTTGCCGCTCGGTGCGAGCCCGAGCCCGCCGGTGAGCGCCGCACCCAGGTCGGACAGGATGTCGCCGAACAGGTTGTCGGTGACGATCACGTCGAACCTGGCCGGGTCGTCCACCATCCACAGGCAGGCCGCGTCGACGTGCGCGTAGCTGAGCTGCACGCCAGTCTCGTCGGCCACCTCGGTCGCGATCCGCTGCCACAGGTCCCCGGCGTGGGTGAGCACGTTGGTCTTGTGTACCAGCGTCAGCCGGCCGCTTCGTGAGGCCGCGAGCTGCGCGGCGTACCGAACGCAGCGCCGCACCCCGACCCAGGTGTTCAGGGATTCCTCGGTGGCGGTCTCGAACTCGGTGCCGCGGTGCACGGTGCCGCCAGCCCCGGCATACAGGCCCTCGGTGTTCTCCCGGACGATGACCAGGTCGAGGTCTTCCAGGGCGTGGCTGCCGACGGCGCCGCCGACGCCGGCCCGCAGCTTGGACGGCCGCAAGTTGATGTACAGGTCGAGCTCGAAGCGCAGCCGTAGCAGCAGGCCGCGCTCGAGCACGCCGGGCGGCACGTCGGGCGTGCCGACCGCGCCCAGCAGGATCGCGTCGGACTTGCGCAGTTCCTCCAGTACGGCGTCCGGCAGCACCTCGCCGGTCCGCAGATAGTGCTGCCCGCCGAGCTGGCAATTGCGCCAGTCGACCGCGAAGCCGTGTCGTGCTGCCACCGCGTCGACGCAGTTGCGCGCGACGGCGGTGACCTCGGGGCCGACGCCGTCACCGGGAAGGTGGGTGATGACGTGCGTTTTCCCCGCCGCGTTCCCGTCTGGGTTCCCCTCCGCGGATACCTCGCCTACATCGCCTGCCATCACTCGTCCATCTCCTTGGCGGCGGAGTTGAGCCAGTTCATCATCTTGCGCAGCGGCTTGCCCACCTGCTCGATCTGCGCGGTCTTGGCCTCAGCGCGCAGCGCCTCGAAGTTCGGCCGGCCGGCGTCGTCTTCAGCCACCCACTCGCGGGCGAACTCGCCGGACTGGATGTCGGCCAGCAGCTTCTTCATGGCCGCCCGGGTCGGCTCGCCGATCACCCGCGGGCCGCGGGTCAGGTCGCCGTACTCGGCGGTGTCGCTGACCGAGTAGCGCATCCAGCTCTCGCCGCCCTCATACATCAGGTCGACGATGAGCTTCAGCTCGTGCAGGCATTCGAAGTAGGCGACTTCCGGCTGGTAACCGGCCTCGACCAGGGTCTCGAACCCGGCGTTCACCAGCGCGGTCACGCCGCCGCAGAGCACCGCCTGCTCGCCGAACAGGTCGCTCTCGGTCTCCTCCTGGAACGTGGTGACCAGCGCACCGGCCTTCGTTCCCCCGATCGCGGAGGCGTAGGAGCGGGCCAGGTCCCACGCCTTCCCGGTGGCGTCCTGGGCCACCGCGACCAGCACTGGCGTGCCGTGGCCTTCCTCGTACTGCCGCCGGACCAGGTGACCGGGCGCCTTGGGCGCGACCATGGCCACGTCCACGGTGTCCGGCGGGGTGATGTAGCCGAAGTGGATGTTGAAACCGTGCGCGAAGAACAGTGCGTCGCCCGGCTGCAGGTTCGGCTCGATCGCCTCGGCGTAGAGCTTGCGCTGCGTCGTGTCGGGAGTGAGCACCATGATCACGTCGGCCCACGCGGAGGCCTGGCCGGGCGTGGTGACGGTGAGCCCGGCAGCCTCAGCGCGCTTGCGGGACCGCGATCCCTCGGGCAGCCCGACGCGCACCTCACAGCCCGAATCCCGCAGGCTCAGCGCGTGCGCGTGGCCCTGTGAGCCGTAACCGAGGACGGCGATCTTGCGGGCCTGAATCACGCTCAGATCTGCGTCGGAGTCGTAGTAGACGGTGGCCATGTCGGAGTGTCCTTTCGTTTTTTGGTAACGGGTTGTCAGGCGGCGGACTGTGCAGCGTCGGGAACTGCCGTTCCAAGTACGGGCGACAAGGCCGGTGCCTCGTCCGTGATCACGCCCGCGCCGCGGGCCAGCGCGATCCGGCCGGTCCGGACCAGCTCGCAGGTGCCGTAGCTGTCGAGCATGGTCAGCAGCGAATCGAGCTTGGCGGGGCTGCTGACCGCCTCGAGCACCAGCGTGGTCGGGCTCATGTCGACCACGCTGGCGCCGAACACGGCGGCTACCTCCAGCAGCTGGCCGCGCAGCGCGGGGTCGGCGTGCACCTTGATCAGCGCGAGCTCACGCTCCACGGCGGACCCGTCGGTCAGCTCGACGACCTTGAGTACCCGGACCAGCTTGTCGAGCTGGCTCTTGACCTGCTCGACCGGAGTGGATGCGCCGTCTACCACGATGGTGATGCGGCTGACCCGCTCGTCGTGCGTTGGCCCGACGGCGAGTGAGGAGATATTGAAAGCCCGCCGCGAGAACAGGCCTGCGACGTGCGAGAGCACGCCTGGCTTGTTCTCCACCAGGACGGACAAGGTATGCGTGCTCATCTAGCCCTTCACTTCCCTGTTTACGCGCGTATCGCGGCGCGCTGCTCGTCTGCGGTGAATTCAGGTCCCAGCACGATGTCGTCGTTCGGCTTGCCGGCCGGGACCATCGGGAAGACGCCCTCCCGGTCGTGCGTGCGGAAGTCGACCACGACGGGCACATCGCTCGGCGCGAGCGCCTTGTCCAGCACCGCGTCCACCTCGTCGGCCCGTTCGCAGCGCAAGCCGATGCAGCCGTAGGCCTCCGCGAGCTTGACGTAGTCCGGGATATCGGTGCCGAGCTCGACCGAGGAGTAGCGCTCGTCGTAGAACAGCTCCTGCCACTGCCTGACCATGCCGAGGAAGCCGTTGTTGAAGATCAGCACCTTGATCGGGATTTTCTCGATCGCACAGGTCGCCAGCTCCTGCGCGGTCATCTGGAAGCAGCCGTCGCCGTCGATCGCGACGACCAGCTCGCCGGGCCGGCCGACCTGCGCGCCCATCGCGGCAGGCACAGCGAACCCCATGGTCCCCGCGCCGCCGGAGTTGATCCAGCTGCGCGGCTTAGTAAAGGAGTAATGCTGCGAGGCGTGCATCTGATGCTGTCCGACGCCGGCCACCACGATGGCCTCGCCGCCGGTCAGCGCCGACAGCCGCTCAGTCACGTATTGCGGCTTCAGCGGACCGCCAGGCTCCTGCGCGTAACGAAGGGGGAACTGGAACTTCCAGCCATCCAGGGCGGTCAGCCAGCTGCCGGTGTCGGGCCGGGTTCCGCGGGCCAGCTCTGCCGCCACCGCGTCGGCCAGGCGGCCCATGGTCAGCCGCAGGTCGCCGGCGATCGCGATGTCCGGCCTGCGGTTCTTGCCGATCTCGGCCGGGTCGATGTCGGCGTGCACGATCCGCGCCCGCGGCGCGAACGTGTCGAGCTTGCCGGTGACCCGGTCGTCGAACCGGGCACCGAGCGCGACCACGAGGTCGGCCTCCTGCAGCGCTGCGACCGCCGGGTAGGTGCCGTGCATGCCCGGCATGCCGAGCGCGAGCGGATGAGAGTCGGGGAACGCGCCCCGGGCCATCAGCGTCGTGGTGACCGGTGCCTGCGCAAGCTCGGCCAGCCGGAACAGCTCGGCGTGCGAGTCCGACTTGACTACGCCGCCGCCGACGTACAGCACTGGCCGGCGAGCTTGCAGCAGCATCCTGGCGGCCGCCTCGATCGCGGCCTGGTCCGGCGGGCCTGGCAGCCGGTAGCCCGGCAGTTCCATGGCCGGCGGCCACTCCCCGTCTGCCAGCCGCCATGGCCCCTTGGCCTGCTGTATGTCCTTGGGCACGTCGATGAGGACCGGGCCCGGACGGCCAGTGGTCGCGATATGGAAGGCCTCGGCGATGGCCGCCGGGATCCGGTCCACCGAGGTGACCAGCTCGTTGTGCTTGGTGATGGGTAGCGTAATGCCGGTGATGTCGGCTTCCTGGAACGCGTCGGTGCCGATGAGGCTGGTGCCGACCTGGCCGGTGATGGCCACTATCGGCACCGAGTCCATATAGGCATCGGATAGCGCGGTCACCAGGTTCGTGGCGCCCGGACCGCTGGTAGCCATGCACACGCCGGGCCGTCCGGTCGCCCACGCGTACCCCTCCGCCGCATGGCCGGCGCCCTGCTCGTGCCGCACCAGTACGTGCCGCAGCGACGAGGACAGCAGCGGATCGTAGGTCGGCAGGATCGTGCCGCCGGGGAGCCCGAAGACTACCTCGACGCCCTGCAGTTCGAGGCTTCGGACAAGTGCCTGGGCTCCGGTGAGCTCTTGCACGACGGGCTCCTTTGTGTCTTCGGTTAACGGCTGGTGCGCTGGTTTTCGGGGGATAACGGGGGGCGGAGCCCCCGTTGGGTCCAACAAAAAACCTCCCTGCCGGCTGGCAAAGAGGTTGTAGCGCGAGCCCGTGCGGGCGTCGCGCTACGTGATAATAAGTACTACGAGATGTCTGCGGTGACTCACAGCGAGTTCCTGCCCGGATCGTGGTCGTTGATCATTACTCGCTGTACACGATACAGCATCTTCCTCACGCTGCGGGCGGTTGGTCACACTTAAGCCAGCCGGCCGCCGATCAGCCCCCTACGGCTGGGGCCAGATCTTTGCGGACGCCGAGCCGGAACGAGCGCTCGGCGGCGAGATTGTCCTCGATCCGCCAGTCCTGGTGGTAGATGCCGCTGTGCTGGGCAATGTCGAACCACACCAGGCCGAGGGTCCCGTAAGTGGCCATGCCCTGGAAGAGATCCTGGATCTTCGCTGCCTGCCCGGCCTCCGGGCCGACCGCCGTCTCTGAGAGCAGCAGCGGCTTTCTGGTGAACAGCTTGACCTGGCTGATGGTTCGGCCGAACACGCTGGCGAAGGTGTCGGACGGCCGGTAGTAGTACCCGTCGATGCCCACCCAGGTCACGTAGTGCCGACCGGGCCACCAGTCCTTAATCGGACCGCTCCCCCGGACGTCAGCCTGGATGGTCCACAGCCAGGTGACGTTGTCAGCTCCCTGCTGGCGGAACACGGTGACCATGTGCCGCCAGGCCGCCACGAACGTGACTGGCCGGACGTGGCCATAGCCCCAGGAGTACCAGGTGGCGTTCATCTCGTGCCCGAACCCGATGACGACGGCGTGCCCGAAGTTCCGCACCGCATCGGCGTAGCCGCGCAGGTAGCGGTCGTAGTGCCCCGCTGCGATCGCGGCGACCGAAGCGTCGGTCGGGTCAATCTGCACCAGGGTCGCAGCGCCATGCTTGAGCGCCGTCCGCGCGAAGGCCGTCTTGAACGGCTCAGGCCAGCCGCTGTAGTACCCGTCGAGATTCGGATGCCGGCCAGCTACCGCCGCGAACTGCGCGATCTGACCATAGCCAGACGGATCCTCATGCTCGTACACCCCGAGGTAGGAGGCTGGCCTCGTCGGAAGCGAAGCATGCGCCGCCGCTGGGCTGGTTGGGCCCGCGGAGGCGAAGCGCACGACCACGACCGCAACCGCCGCAGCCGCGAGCACGACCGCGACGAGCACGATCAGGCGAGACCTCATTAACGAGTCACAGGCTGTCGAAAGGCTCTGGCGCCCTGCAGGCCCGGTGCCGCTGATGATCCTGGCGACGCCATGAAGGCTGCCTCTCAGACAGAACCGCCATGCCCCCTGCTCGTGCTCGCGCGTTGCAGCACCGAGCCGACGGAAGTCGCCGGTGCCATTGCGACTCCAAGTGCCCGGTAGTCCCATCCAGCGGCGCGCCACAGATCCGGATCCAGGACGCCGCGCCCGTCGACGATGTTCCGCCGCGCCACCAGCCGACCCAAGTCGCCGGGCTTAAGCCTGGTGAATTCCGGCCACTCGGTCAGTAGCAGAACGATGTGAGAGCCGCGAACGGCCTCGGCCAATGTCGCCGCGTAGCCGAGCTCCGGCCATGCCCGGCGCGCATTCCCCAGGGCAGCTGGGTCATATACCGTGACCTGCGCTCCCATCCCTTGAAGGATCTGGGCCACATCCATGGCCGGCGAGTCCCGCACGTCGTCAGAACCCGGCTTGAATGCGGCACCGAGCACGCCGACGGGCACACCGGAGAGATTCCCGTGAACTAGCTCACTGGCCAGATCGGCGACTCTGGTCCGCCGCCGTAGGTTGATCGCATCCACATCGCGGAGGAAGTCGAGAGCTTCGCGAGCCCCCAACTCGGAGGCATGGGCGATAAAAGCGCGGATGTCCTTCGGAAGACAGCCTCCGCCGAAGCCGAGCCCGGGGCGGAGGGAGGCCGAGCCGATGCGCGGATCGGCGCCGAGGATCTGCGCTAGGGCATTGACATCTCCACCGGAGGTCTCACAGACCTCCGCCATGGCGTTAATGAAAGAGATCTTCGTGGCAAGAAAGGCGTTCGCCGCCACCTTGGCTAGCTCGGCTGTCTCAAGGTCGGTGACGAATATTGGCGTGCCCTCATCAAGCTGGCGCGCGTAGACCGTCCTAAGAACTTCCTCGGCCCATGGGGACATAACGCCGGCGACTATCCTGTCGGGAGCCAGGCCGTCCGATACCGCTGAGCCCTCGCGCAGGAACTCGGGGTTCCACGCAAGCTCCACCCCTGGACACGCTCGCGCTAGTTCGGCAGCAAGCCCTCTCGCAGTGCCGACCGGAACCGTGGACTTCCCCGTGACCAGGCAGGGCCGGTCAAGGAGTGGCGCCAATGCTGCGATACACCCACGGACTTGGGACAAATCCGCATGGTCGCTTCCCGGCTGCGGCGGGGTGCCGGCGCAGATGAAGTGCACATCGCCGAAGGCTGCAGCCCGCGGGTAGGACGTGGTGAATGTCAGGCGCCCGGAGTCCAGCCCCAGTCGCAGCAGCTCGCGCAATCCGGGCTCGTAGAAGGGCAACTTGCCAGCATTCAGCTGGTCGACCTTCCCCGCATCATTATCGACGCCCAAGACCTCGAAACCGAGGCTGGCCATGCACGCCGCATGAGTAGTGCCGAGGTGCCCAGTGCCCAGCACCGTAAGACGTAGCTGGCCGCTCAAGACGCAGGTCCCCCATACCTAGTCGGCGCACCGCAGCGGATCGCGCAGATAACGGGCAGGCTTGCCGACCTTCCCACCTTCGCCATGCGTTATCGCGCGATACCCCGGACAGGAACACCGCATACCAAAAGGTACAGTCGGCCAGCCTGAGTAGGACGGTGTTTCGTTAAATTTCGCCCAGAAGCAGCGCCTTGCCGCAGAAGAGTCTGACCTGGCTGATGGTTCGGCCGAACACGGTGGCGAAGCTGTCCGACCGCCGGTAGTAGTACCCGTCGATGCTCATCTCGTGCCCGAAGCCGATGACGACGGCGTGCCCGAAGTTCCGCACCGCATCAGCGTAGCCGCGCAGGTAGCGGTCGTAGTCCCCCGCTGCGATCACGGTAGTACCCGTCGAGGTTCGGATGCCGCCCAGCTACCGCCGCGAACTGCGCGATCTGACCATAGCCAGACGGCCTCGCTGCTCGTACACCCCGAGGTAGGAGGCTGGCCTGATCGGAAGCGAGGCATGCGCGGCCGCTGGGCGGACTGGACGCGGCAGCCGAGGCGAGGCGCACGGCCACGACCGCAACCGCGGCAGCCGCGAGCGCGACCGCAACGAGCACGATCAGGCGAGACCTCATTAATGAGTCACGGGCCGTCGATAGGACTTGGCGCCCCGCCGTATCGCAGCGATCGAGGCGGCACCCTGAATGCGGTAGTCGCGGATAGGCGACATCGTCGAACCAGACGAACCCGAGCAGCCGGTACGCGCGGACACCCGCGAACAGGCTGGCAATCTTCGCCGGCTGCCCCGCGGCAGCTGCGGCGCCCGTCTCGGCGATCAGTATCGGATCCGCAGTCAGCTCACGCACGGCGCCGATCGTCGGTCCGAACAAGGCAGGAAACCCAATCGATCGCTTGTGGTAATAGCCATCGATCCCCACCCAGGTCACGTACGAGCTTGCCGGGCCACCAGGCGTCTGGCTTGGGAATCTTCCTGCGCCCGGTGCGTGATGGTGTTGATGGTCCACAGCCACGTGACGTTCCGGCTCCGTGCGCGCGGAAGATCCTGACGATGTGCCGCCAAGCTGCGACGAAGACCCTCGGAGATGTGTGGCGGTAGCCCCACGAGTACCACTGGCCGTTCATCTCGTGACCGAAGCTCAGGATCACCGGGTGACGGTATTCGCGAACGGCCTTCGCGTAGGCTGCTCAGATAACTGTCGTATCGCCCGGCGCAATCGCTGCGAGGCTGATCTCCGGTCGGGTCGATCTGCACTAGCGGCACGGAGCCTTGCTTGGCCGCTGCTCGAGCGAAACTAGCCAGAAAGGCTCAAACCAACCGCTGTAGTACAAAACTACCCTAGGCCGGACCCTAGTCGCCTTGGAACGATGTCACCGGAGTGAAGGACTTAGGTACACCGGAAACGAAGGCGCCGATATACGAGTCCGGCTCAGTCGGCAGCCTCGTTAGGCGGGGCGGGTCAACCCTACGAGGGCCCGGAGTCTCCGACTTGTAGACGACAGCGAAAACGATTACTGCCAGCGCAACTGCCGCGCCGAGCATCAGCAATCTTCGATACTGGCCAACGCGGCTTGCCGGGGCTTCCACGTGTCGGCCTGCTCGGCCAATCGGGCGCCAGGATCTATCCATAGCTTTTCAGTTCCTGGCGAAAGACGGCGAGATGGGCCAGATCATTCTCCAGTCGCCAGTCCATCCTTGCCACGACGTCGTACCAGACGAGGCCGAGCAGACGGTCTTGGCGTATGCCCTTAAACAGACCAGTTATTTGCGAAATCGCGCCTGGGTAGGTGGCTGTCTCCGAAAGTAGGATCGGCTTAGAAGTAATTTTCCGAACAGCCGCTACTGTTGGGCTGAATACCGTTGGATAATTATCGAGCGCACTGCCGTAGTAGCCGTCGATTCCTATCCAAGTTACATACCTAGAACCCGGCCACCACTTGCTCGGAGAGGAAATATCCTTTGCCGAGCGCATTTATCGTCCACAGCCACGTCACATTGTCGGCACCGTTGCGCCGGAAGACGGCTACTAGGTGTCTCCATGCCGCTATCCAGATTACCGGAGATACCGAGGAATCTCCCCACGGATACCAGCCGCCGTTCATCTCGTGAGCGAAGCCAATAATAACCGGGTGAGCAAAGGCACGGACCTGGTCAGCGTACCTAGCCAGGTAGCCGTCATAGTCGCCCGCAGCTATCTTAACTAGAGAAATCCTGTAAGGATTGATCTGCACGAGCGTAATAGCTCCGCCGGTCCATGCGGTCGTAGCAAAATGCCAATGGAACGCCTCGCCCCAGCCGCTAAAATATAGGGCAATATTCGGCTTGCGCCCGACATTCTGGGCAAATGTGTCGATCTGAGAGTAAGAAGACGGCTCATCAGCCTCGTAAACGCCAAGGTAGGAACTCGCACCAACTGGAAGCGTCGCTTTCGCCGGCAAGATCGGCTGCCCGTTAGGCGCAGCAGCATGCTTAACGACCGAACAACCTGAACAAGCCACGGCGGCGGCTGAGATGACCGCAAGAGCGGCCAGGCGGCAAGAGCTCACAACTATTCCTTACGCCACTGCCGGATGATTCGCGCCGTTCCAGCAGCATAAACAAATCCCAGAACGATCAATATCACATACTGCCACGATCGGAATTCGATGGTCCGCCAGAACGCAAGTCCGAGCCACAATATAGCGATCCCGCCATTCCATAGCACAGTACCTACCTGAAACCGCCGCACCGAGCCCACGCCGGAGCGAGTAGGCTGCCATGCCATAGTCTTCCCGCGCACATAGTCCCAGATGGCTAGAGCGTGAGCCCAGCCCCGGGCGTTAGTCAGGGGCACAACATCGACGGCCCTGTAGTCACAGCGATTCCACAGCGGCACAAGCGCCAGGCTCACCGCAAGAGCAATTAGAATAAGCCGCGAGTTCTGCGGGCTAATCATATACGGCCGCAGCAGCAAAAGGCATACCGGAATCGAGGGGACGACGAATGTCGCCAGCGCTGTCTGGACATCGTAGAAAAAGCCCGAGACATATGTCAAGCGGGCTCTAACGCTCATCGGAACCGTCCACAGCCTCGACGTCAGGACGGTACTAGTGGAGCCTGTACACCACCGGTATTGTTGGCGGACAAAGGCGTCGAGGTTATCTGGGCACATGCCAGTGGACAGCGCAACGGAACATATACCAGCCTCCAGCCATTGCGCCGCGCATCTAGGCCCGTGTGAACATCTTCCGCATAAGCGATCAGGGTAGTTCCGCCTTCCATCGCAAGCGCGGTCCGGCGATAAACGGCACACGAACCCACGCATATTGAGGCGTCCAGGCGGTCGCGAGACACCTGGATGCTTCGGTAACCTCCTGAACTGCCCCCGCGGCACGCTCCACCCACGTCTGCCGCGGATCGGTCCGGAAGAACTGAGGAGTCTGGAGGATGCCAACCGTAGGATCATCCATATACGGAAGAGTCTCGACGAGGAAATCCTCACGGGGAACGAAATCCGCGTCGAGAATGACTATATACTGCCCCCTTGTATGCGCAAATGCGTATCTTAGATTGCCGCTCTTTTTGTCTACGCCACGATCTGGCCGTATCACATAGGTAAAGCCCAGTTCAGCGGCGAGCGCGTGAGCTCGCGGATCAGCACCGTCATCAAGGACGTAAGGCACCGCCACGCCTGAATACGAGTGCACGAGTTCAAACACACCTCGCCAAGTGTTTCGAAGTACCTCGATAGGTTCGCCGCAAATCGGCAAGAAGATGTCTACCCGCGGATACCGGCGCGGATTCCATGCCTGGACCAGAGCGTTGTGCCTGTCTAGATCAAATCCGCTACCAGAGAAGCACAGGGGGATGGCCAAGCCGAAAGACATGAAACAAACGAATGTGAACGGCGCAAAATACCACCAGCCCGAGGTCACCTCGAACCAGACCTGGCTTACGGTTGCCGCGATAAATCCAATCACCATTACCAGTGTCAGGTACGGCAGGTGGCGGTAGATGTAACAATACTTCTCAACGTCATCGGGCGGTTGGGGCAATACGAGCTTGAAGCGATGCCTGCCTGGAGCGCGACGCGACGATGTAGTAGCAGCTATGCCAATGTTCATTATGCGCCATTACCCGTGTAAAGCCAGATCTGTATTGTTCTCTGAGGCTGAGCAGCAATTCTTATAACATGCTCTCGAGCGTAGCCCGCGGTAGCTCGAAGTGCCTTGATGACCGGACCGTATATTTCGGGATTCTCGGCTGGATCTATTTCGATGACGGAGAAGAAATGTCGTCGTATCGCAGCCTCGTAGGCACGGATCCCATGCGTCATCGTGTGACCAGAGCTGGTCCGATAGTAGAACGAATAGGGTCCGACAATGTCATAGGACGCAAGTTCCGGTAGGTAATAGCTCACGGGGCTCTGCTGAGCAATCAAACAGGGACATCCGTCGGCTGGAATCATCTTGGCCAGGTAAGCTGTCATGAGTGAGGTGTTCGGCCACCCGTCAACGAACAACTGAGTTGCCTGTGGATCTCTGATGAAGGCAGTTATAGCAACAGTTATCGCGCCCGCGCGCCAAGCTTTGGCGGCATTTACCTCTCTCACCTTTGCGAGAGCGTATCCGGCGGCGATTGCGCCGAACCAAGCGCCGAAAGCAACATGCTTGTGAAGGCTGACGGTCGTATGTAGCTGAGCTTGGTGCAAAGGGGCGAGCAAAACTGCGGCCGTCAGGGTTACACACACCCACCTTGCCCGGCCGGGGAGCACGAAGCTTACCACGGTTCCGATCAATGCCAGTGCGAACACTAGGCCGACCCAGGACCACGATTCTCTCAATACGGCCCAAAAAGACGAGTTTGTGCTAGTAATCTGTCGGTCGAGCGTCGTATACATGACACCGCGGATATAGGTTTTGCCACCGAATCGGGAATAGCGCTGTGCACAGCAGGACGGCAATATAGGCAGACAGTCGAAGGCCACGGAATACTGCCCTCAATCTCCCTCCGCGTGTGGTCGTCAGAACCGCTAGTACTATTACCACCGGAAGCCACAGCGCGGTGGCGTACTTGGTAGCGGCAGCTAGAGCCAGAGAAGCGCGGCGGCCACGAGAAGTAGCTCGCCGATCTTGCCCGTCGCGCGAACAACTAGCCAAGAGCCGAGGGCGAGCAGAAAGATCGCCATCGCGTCATATGTGGCCAGAGCGCCGAGCAGCTGAACCGGGCCGAGGGCGGCGACAAGCCGGCTGCACATAGCGCGGCGGCACGACCGAACAGGCGCGAAGTTGTGCCATAGAGCATGCACGTCGCGCCGAGCATGAAGACCAGTGATAGTGCGCAGGCGAGTGCGAGACCCCCGTACGAGTCAGCGATCGCTCCAAGGACCGGATAGATAACTGGAGAGCCAGAAAAGTAGGCCTGGAATTGTGGAACAGCCGTGCCATAGAGCAAATGCGTGATTTCAAGGTGCCCAGCCCATAGGTAGAGCGCCTCGTCAGTGAAGGCAGTGTTACTCCACATCAGCCGGAGCGATAGGCCGGCCTGCATAGGAGGATTGCGGGCAGCATCCACCTCGATCGCAGCAGTCGCTGCGTGACCGGCACGCGTTTCAGGCGACGACCGACCGACGGCTCAACCAGGAGGGGCCCGAGTGAGGTCTCGAACGTCCGCAGTGTGGAACTCGGGTGCTAGCGGAGTCCCCCTGAGCCAGAGAGAATGCAACGGCGACGCCCGCGTGTTGAGACTCCGCATAAGGGTGGCTATACGCCCCTGGCGGACCAGTAACGGGAATGTCAGCCGACTGGGCGGGTGGGTCATTAACGAGGCTTCGTCTGCGGTAGGTCCGCCCGTTGATCTCGGAAGGGCTCATGTGGCTCCGCCAGCGCATGGACCGTTCGGTGGGCGCAAACCAACAGCAATATACTCAAAGTGCCTTCGACCGACCTTCCCTTCCAAAATCCCCCCACATCGCACCCAATGGAGCCTGGTAGGCACGCGACCGCACGAGCACGTGCCATGGCGTCTCCCACGCCTCGACACGTGCGACAAACGAGTAGACTACTAACTACACAGTGTGCTTCAGGCTGAAACCGCCAATTAAAGAGCCACATTGCCTGCGTCCAGGTTCCTAGTGATCGAGATAGGGCTTGCCATCGACGTTCAGGGCCGGGTGTAGGACTTAGCGCCCTTGCGGAACGCGGCCATCGAGGCTCGACTGCTGAAACTAAACTTCTGGCCACTGCTGTTCGTGGCGTCGAACCAGACGAACCCAAGCAGTCCGTAGGAGCGAACTCCAGCGAACAGGTTGGTGATCTTCGCCGCCTGCCCGGCAGCAGGTACTGCGCCGGTCTCGGCGATGAGTATCGGGTCGCGGTCGTGAGCTTCCTGCACGGCCGCATGGTCGGCCCGAACAATGGAGCGAACTGCCAGGACCGCTTGAGGTAGTAGCCATCGATCCCCACCCAGTTCACGTACTTGCTGCCGGGCCACCATGGCGTCGGGGTCGGGTATCTTCCCGCGCTGCGTGTCGTCGATGACATTTACTGTCCACAGCCAGGTGACGTTCGTGGCGCCGAGCGCGCGGAACATTTTGACGATGTGTCGCCAGGCAGCCACGAAAACACCTGGCGATGTGTGCCGGTAGCCCCAGGAGTACCAGTTGCCGTTCATCTCGTGACCGAAGCTCAGGATTACCGGGTCGCGGTACGCGCGGACAGCCTCCGCGTATGGCTGACAGGTAAGCGTCGTATCGCCCCGCAGCGATCGCTGCGACGCTGACTCCATCCGGGTCCATCTGGACGAGTGGCACCGCACCTTCTTGGCCACGCTGGCTGGCGAATCTGGTTGGGAACGGTACGTACCAACCGCTGTAGTACATCGCCACGTCTGGCTTCGTCCCGGTAGCCCGAGCGAACGCCGTGAGGCCAGCGTCAGACGCCGGGAACCCAGGCTCAAAAACCCCGAGGTAGGACTGAGGCGTCGCCGGCAGATGAACCGGCAGCGGCCCGCTCGGGTCCGCGGACCTGTTTATTAGCGTCACAGCGGCCGCGATCGCAGCTGCGCCGAGGATGGCGCTGACGGCCGCGATTCTCTGGCCGCTTCTCTGCGAGGTGTGCTGCGATGCTTCATCGACTTCGCTCCTTCTGTTGACCTTCGCAGATGCGGCTTGCCTCGACGCGAGCCGTTGCGTGTCGCTCATGTCGCAGCCTCCGGGCTGGCTCTTCCAGACGCCCTTGCTGGGAGTCAGCAGGGGCACCAGCATGTAAAGCTGCACACCAGCCAGAAGCTCCGTCGCCCAGTACGGACGCCAGCCGAACTCGTGCACGCGCAGCACCAGACCCGACCAGATGAGCACGAGGACAAGCACGATCCAGGCACGGAGGATCCGGTTTACCGTCACCGGAACCTGCCCGCTTCTGTGCGACGCGCCTGTCGGGACCCATTCGGCAACACGTCCCCGGACCGCGTACCACACCGAGTACAGGTGACAGCACGAGTTGATCATGCAGATGCGGTAGATCGTCGGCCGCCAGCCTCGGCTCAGCATCGGGAACACGAACACCGACGCGGCGAGCGCCGGCAAGATCGGCAGGTAGTTGTGCGGATAGATCCGCTGAGGGAAGAACCAGATCATCGTCACGCGTCGGGAACGGCCCGGTGATCAGCAATGCGGCCGATGACATGTAGTAGAGAAACGCAGCCCAGAATGCGGCTCGCTGCTGCCATGTGAACGGCGCCTCGCAGGAAATACTTGTCGATCATCAGTAGCATCGAGGAACGGCACCATCTGGCCTGCTGGTTGGCCAGCGACGCGAAGTCAGTAGGCGCCACACCGGTGGCGAGGCAGAGTGGCAGGTAGCGGGTCTCGTAACCAGCCCGCCACAGTTTCACCCCGGAATGCACGTCCTCGCCTATCGGCACCTCCGCGAAGCCGCCTGCGGCCACGACCGCGGCGCGGCGGTACACCAGGTTCGTGCCGGCGCAGATGGCCGCCTTGTAGCGGTCCCGGGCTGGCTGGATGAACCGGAAGAAGATCTCCTGGAGCGTTCCAGCGTAGCGCTGGATGTAGGAGAGCGATCGGTCGGTGACGTCGAAGTACTGGGCAGTCTGGACGATTCCGATCTTCGGATCGGAAAAGTACGGCATCGTCTCCTGGAGGAAGTCTTCACGGACTGCGAAATCGGCGTCGATGACGGCGATAAACTCTCCGTCGCTGATGCCGAGGGCATGGCGGAGATTGCCTGCCTTCTTCATCTCGCCTGGGTTGGGGCGCACGACGTACCTGAAGCCATAGCCGTCTGCCAGGTCGCGAACCTGCTCCCTGGCCGAATCGTCGAGCACGTAGACGACCTTGATCCGCGCCACTTCAGCTGGCTGACGTAGTGGAAAGTGTTATTCAGCCCTGCCAGCGACTCTCCGCAGCTGGGCAGGAAGACATCTATCGTCTCGCCACCTTCGCGAGTAGCTTGCGACGGTCGCCTGTGCTCTGCCAGGGTCAGCCTGGGCCGACCGATCCGCAGCCAGAAGTTGACTGCCACCGGCGGCACCATGACCATCAGCAGCAGCCACATGATCGGTGCGACAATCCAGGCGCGCTCAGCCACGTGGACGTACCCGTAGAGGATCCCGATCGCCGCGATGAAGAGCCACGCAAACACCCAGCGGCGTTGCTTCCCGAAGTACTCGTACTTCTCCCGATCGCCAGGCGGCCGTGGCAAGTACGCGTCCTGGTGCGCAGTCTGAGGGTGACTAGTGACTGACACGACTCCCCCCAGGCGGCAGGGATGGCGCGGGTTTCTGCGATGCCCAGATGGTGAACTGCCCGGCTCGTGCCAGTACGACGTAGCCACCGGCATTGATCATGTCCGCGGTGATTTCCCCGTCAGTTGCCGCCGCGTCGCCGAAGTCGAGAATCACTAGGGAGAAGTAATGACCGTTGATCGCCGCCTGGTAAGAGGCTGGTCCTGGACCGCTCCCTGGATGCCTGAAGTAATAGGTGCTTGACCACCGTTGCCAGGGAACGGCCGAGCGCAGATAGTAGGCCTCAACGTCATAGTCGTCGGCCAGGTAGTAGCCAGGGTGAGATCTGACGGCGGCGCGCAGCACCGCGACGACCCGTGCCGAGTTCGGCCAGACTCGATAAAGGGCAGCTGCCTGTCCCATCGAGCCGAACAAGGTCGACGCGGCGATCGGTATCGCCATCACGGGTGCCCAGCCGCGGCCAGGGTCAACTCGGCTCAGCCGCGCCATCGCGTACCCGGCTGCGATCGCGGCGAACCAGGCACCGAATACCACGTGCTTCTGCAGGCTGACAGTCGTGTGCAGCCGGGCTTGTTCCGCGGGGACGAGCAAGGCGGCAGCCGCCAGGACGGCGGGAAGGATTCGTCCGCGTTCTTTGCTGAGCACGGCCAGCACGGCGCCGAGCACGGCCAGGACGAGGATGAGGCTCGTCCACATATACGCGCGCTGGATGACGATTGTCGCAGCCACGCCCGCATGGGGCCGGTCAAGTGTGGTCGTCTTGATGCCGAGCCAGTATTGCTGCCCCGCAAGGGTAACCGCGGCAGCTATCAGCCCAGCCATGTGCACAGGACAGTGCAGCCGGCAGTGACAGCGGCGCGGGCGCCGCGCCCTCGCCACACGGCGACTACCACCAGAACCACTACAACTGGAGTGAAAATTGCGGTCGCGTACTTCACAGCGTCCGCCAGCGCGAGGCTTACCCCAGCGAGCAGGAGCAGAGCAGTCCGCATCCGCAGCTGGCAGTCGGCCGAGCGAACGCCCAGCCAGCCCGCGAGCGCCAGCAAGAACAGCGCCATCGCGTCATACGTCGCGAACGCGCCGAGGAACTGGCTGCCGGCCAGAGTCGCAAACAGTCCGGCGGCCAGCAGCGCCGCACGCAGTCCATACAGGCGTCCTGCCGTCGCCCACAACAGGCAAGTGACGCCGAGCATGAAGCACAGTGACAACGCGCGTGCGGCCGCGAGGCCGCCGACGCTATCCGCCAGGGCGCCAAGCGGTGGGTAAATAACCGGTGCCCCGGAGA
The DNA here is from genome assembly GCA_963787665.1 of uncultured Actinomycetota bacterium. Classification (GTDB taxonomy): domain Bacteria; phylum Actinomycetota; class Actinomycetes; order Streptosporangiales; family Streptosporangiaceae; genus JAJYUU01. The sequence continues at coordinate 412,380 of CAWBDZ010000006.1, read as the reverse complement.
AGTAGACGGGGAAGTTGGGGATCGGAGTAGCCGTGCAACCAGTGCGACCACTCCAGGTGCCCTGCCCGCAGGTACAGAGCCTCGTCCTGAAAAGCGGTGTTGGACCAGATAAGCCGAAGCGACAGCGCCGCCTGAACTGCCAGGACGACAGCTAGCGGCGCGCGCCTGGCGACCGTCCAGCGCTGCCTGGCGTCAATCGCCCGGCTCGCGACTGCGGAAGATCGGGCTGGCTGTGCGCAGCAGCTTCAGCAACGAGAATGCCGTCCAGCACGGAGACTGCCGCGGGCGCATCGTTCAGCGGATTGCACCAGCCGACTCGCATGCCCGCGATCCATGCCTCGCACCTAACGTGCCCCGACGAGAGGCGCGAGGTGCTGGCTGACGCCCAGCTGGAATGAGGGCTCGGCCAACGGGCTGTCCTCGATCCGCCAGTCCTGGTGGTAGGTCCCCCCGTGCTGGGCGATGTCGAACCACACGAGGCCCAGCGTCTTGGCGGCATGCCATCCCGCTGAATAGATCCTAGGATCTTGCGAACTGACCCGGCTTCGGGCCCAACCGCCGTCTCCGATAGCAGCACCGGCTTGTCGGTAAACGACCGCACCAGGTTGATGGTGCGGCCGAAGACGGTCGCGAAGCTTTGCGACGGACGGTAATAGAAATTGTCGATGCCGACCCAGGTCACGTACTGCGCGCCGGGCCACCAATCCTGGGCCGGTCCGATGCCGGGGCCCTCGGCCTGAATGGTCCACAACCAGGTCACGTTGTCCGCGCCCTGCTGGCGGAATACCGTCACTATGTGCTGCCAGGCGGCTATGAACGTGGCCGGCGCGACGTGCCCGTAACCCCATGTGTACCAGCGTGGCGTTCATCTCGTGCCCGAATCCGATCACCACCGGGTGGCCGAAGTCGCGAACGCTCTCCGCGTACTGCTGCAGGTAAGGGTCGTAGGTCCCGGCCGCGATCGCTGAAATCGAAGCGTCTGTCGGGTCAATCTGTACGAACGGAATGACGCCATGCTGGCGCAGCGTCTCGGCGAAAGACGATATTGAACGGCTCCACCCAGCCGCTGAAGTACCCGGCAAGGTTCGGCTCACGACCTGCGGCTCGGGCAAACCCGGCAATCGGCGCGAAGCTCGGTGGCGCCCCGGCCTCGTAGACGCCGAGGTATGAGGCCGTACTGACCTTGAGAGTGGCGTGCACAGGCGGCTCGGGGCTGGGCCCGGGAGATATGCGGAACGCCGCCACGGCGACCGAGATAACAGCGACCGCGACGGCCGCCAAAACCGCTACGCGCGATCGCATGGTGTCTGGTACGCGGGATCTCACGCTGATCTGCCCCCGGCGAAGATGACGCGGCTCACTACGGCAAAGTTGATCGCCCCGAAGAACAACAAGACCGCAAACCGGAAGGAGCCAATCGCTGCCGTCCGCCAGATGGCCAGCGTCAGCCACAGCAAGGCCGCGCCGCCGCTCCACCATGTGACGCCTATCCTGAACCGCCGCAGCGAGCTACCGGGCGTCCGGGACGGATGCCAGCTCATGCTCTTGCCGAGGGCACCGTCCCAGATGGCGAACACGTGCGCCCAGCCCCTGGCTATGCCCAGCGACCACGTTGACGGCCCGTAGCGAGCGCGGTGCCATAGCGGGTACAGGACTAGTCCGGTGAACATCGCGGGCGCCAGGATGATGAAGTTCCTGAGCTCTATCTCCCTGGGCAGGAAGGCGAGCATCACGATCGGGATGACCGGGCCTACGAAGATCAGCAGGGCGGTATAGGCGTAGTAGCTGAATCCGGAGATGTAGGTCAGACGAGCAGGGATGCTCATCGGAATGGACCACAATCGCCACGAGAACACGATGCCGACGTTCCCGGAGCACCATCGGTACTGCTGCCGTACGAAGGCATCGAGGTTGTCCGGGCAGATGCCGGTCGAGAGCAGGATCGGCAGGTAGACCATCCTCCAGCCATGCCCGCCGCACATCAAGCCCGGTATGCACGTCCTCGGCATAAGGGATCAGTGTCGGGCCGCCGAACGGCTCCAGGGCAGCTCGCCGGTAGACCGCCGAGGTTCCGACGCAGATCGCCTGGCCGAACCGATCGCGGGCCACCTGAACCGTCCGGTAAAACACCTCCTGGACCGCCCCTGCGGAGTTCTCGATCCAGCTCTGGCGGGCGCTCTCGCGGAAGAACTGGGGCGACTGGACTATCGCGACAGCCGGATCGTCCAAATACGGGAGCAGCTCGGCGAGAAAGTCGAGGCGGGGCGCGAAATCGGCGTCCAGGATGACCAGGAACTCGCCCGTCGTCCGAGCGAAGGCATAGCGGAGGTTGCCGGCCTTCTTGCCGGCCGGGCTGTCAGGTCGCCGAATGTAGGCGAATCCGAAGGACTCCGCGCTGTCGCGCGCCTCGTCGGACCCACCGTCGTCCAGGACATACGGCTGTGCAGCGCCTGGATAGCCGACGACTAGGTCGGATACGGCCTTCCAGGTATTGTGCAGCACTTCGATCGGCTCGCCGCAGATCGGCAGGAGGATATCGACACTTGGATACGAGAGCGGCTTCCATGCGCTGACAAATGCCTGGTGAGTGGCCAGGTTGAAGCCCTTGCCGGAGAAGTTCACCGGCAGGCTAATCGCCTGATAGGCGAGATAGGTGCCAGTGAACGCCATGAACGGCCAGAGCACCATGTCGTGCATCTCGAACCTGAGCTGACTGACGATCAGGCAGCTGGCACCGATGACGAGGATGGTCGTCAGGAATCCCAGGTCCCGGTCGACATAGGAATACTTCTCCTTGTCGTCTGGCGGCTGCGGAAGTACGAGGCGGGACTGGGCTGGCCGTCTGTCTGCCTGAGTGAAGACACTCACGGGCAGCTCCAGCCAGTGGTTCGGCCTGCCTTAGTGAAGTGCGCGTCACGACGCCAGATCACATAGGTGCCCACGCCGATCGGGGGAACCTCGATGCCGTACGGGACGACCTGAACAATGCAGTAGTGACCGCTGCGCTTCAGATCTGTGGTGATCTGGTGGTCCAGCGTGGTGGTGTCGGTGAAGTTCAGGGCGACCAGGGAAAAGTAGTGCTCGCGCGATCTTCGACTGCGAACGTGCCCGCGTTACCAGGGCCGACAACGCCAGCAGTGCTGCTCGGGCCTCCGGTACTGACTCCCCCGGGAAGCACTATGTTCCGGGTGCTGGACCATCGCATCCATTGACTCTCGGCGTGCAGGTAGTACTCAGGGATGGACGGATCCTCGACGAGCAGGGGCCCGTTACCGTGATCGACGAGCGGGCCGAGTATCGCGACGAATGCGGCCGCGTTCGGCCAGTTCTGAGAGAAGTCCCGGGACTGGCTCACTCCCAGGGAGACCGGGAGCGCGAAGGCGACCACCAAGGCTCCGCACGTTACAACGCGCATACTCCCGGCCGGCGCGGCCGCGACAACCCTGTCGATGGCGTAGCCGGCCGCGATGGCGGCGAACCACGCGCCGAGGCCCACGTGCTTGTCCAGCGAGGCCGCCGTATGCAGACGGGCCTGTTCCAGCGGCCCCAATAGCGCTGCGACGACCAGCACCGTTAGAAGCCAGGTCTTAGCGCCCGGCTCGCGGCGCATCCAGCTGATGACGATTCCGCACAGAGCGGCCACGACGACGACACCGGTCCATGACCATGCATCGGCCAGAACGGTGGCCGCCGAGGCTCCGCCAGCAGCCCGCGCAATGGTTGTCGACCCGATTCCGTGGACGTAAGAACTCCCGCCGACCAGAACGCCTACAGTGAGTAGAACGACCACGACGACCAGGACCATGAGGCAGCGCCTCGCGGCGGCTCTGACGCCAAGCTCAGGCAGCGCAATCAGTAGTGCCATCAGAATCACGGCGACATCGAACAGGGCAGAGGAATACGCCGTCATGTTGGCCAGCGCCAGCACGACTCCTGCGGCAACCAGCCAGCCTGTCGACGTTCTGGCGATCGCCAGCTCGAACCACGAGCCAGGCCGCGAGCGCGATTAGGAATACCGCCAGCGCGTCATAGGTGGCGAACGCACCCAGATGAAGCGTCGGTCCGAGTACCGCGAACAGTGCGGCGGCGAAGAAGGCGGCCCGCGCCCCGAACAGCCGCTTAGTAGAAGCCCACAGCAGCACTGTCGCCCCGAGCATGAAAACCAGGGATAGGACCCTGGCGGCTGTGAGGCCGCCGAGGTTATCTGCCACCGCGGCCAGGGGCGGGTAGATGACGGGCGCTCCGGAGAAATAAGCCGGGAACGGAGGTATCGGTGCGCCGTGCAGCCAGTGCGCCCACTCCAGGTGCCCGGCCCACAGGTACGTCGCCTCGTCCTGGAATGCGGTGTCGGCTCTGACCAGCCGCAGCGACAGGATCGCCTGGACGACGAGCACCGCGAGCAATGGCAATGCAGCGGGAACCCTCATGCCCGCCGAGCGCGACTGGCGGTGCTGGCTCGCGGGACGCGCGGTCGCCAAGCTGGAGGCTTCCTCCGACCCTTGCGGTGTCAGGCCGTTGTCCATGCGTCGTACCTGCCTGCGATCAGGGGCGCGCAAGGGCGGTCCGCCGAACCCCCCTCGCAGCCGGTTGCTCTGTGTATCGGCGGCGTAACTTAATGTACTGATAATCGACGGAAAGGTGCACCGTATACCAGAAGGTACTGTCCAGTTACCCGCTGAGGGCGGTATTCGCTGAAGTTGCCGGGTTAGGAGTGCCTAGCGACCGCGACGGGCAGGCGCTTACGCAACTTCTCGACGACAATGAGTCACTTTGGCTTGAATAGCTGTTGATCTTGTGGTGCGCTTTGCTTGGGGGTTCGCAACCTTCTTTGCGGGAGCCTCCAGGGGGGTTTGACCGTATGGAAGAGGAGAGCCCAGGCCTGCCGTTGAGGCAGCGTGTGCCGGGGCGGCCAGGACCGCGCCCGCAGCGGCAGCGCGCCCGGCATTGCCGGACTCGGTGCTGCTGCGCATGCAGGCTGCGGTCGATGCCGCGCGCGCTGAGGAGTCGCAGCAGGATCCGGATCCTACGACCGAGCCGATCCCGCGGCTGACCGCCTCCGGCGCCGTGGCCAAGGAGGACGCTAGCCCAGCTGTTAACGGTACCGCCGTCAACGGGACCGCGGTCAAGCATGATCATGGGGCGAGGCGCAAACGCCCGTCTAAGAAGAATCGAGCAGCATCGGCCAAGCCCGCCGCGCAGCCGCGGCCCGCAGCGCAGTCGCAGGCACCCGCGCTCCCGCAGCGCCCCGCGCCTGCACAGCCAGGGGAACAGAACGGTCGAGCCGAAGAGCCCACCAGCTCCGCGTCGCAGCTGTCGGCGGAGCACGTCGATGCTCTCGCACCGCCCAAGCGCACCGCGCCGACGCATAACGGGACGCCGAAGGGCCCGGTCCTACCTAAGAACGCTCCTTGGGGCCTGTCCGCGAAGCCGGATGCACCAGCCCCGCCAAAACGCGAAGCGCCGACCCACTCGGCACGAACCCAGGCTCCCGCGCCGACAGAGCGCGCTCCGTCGTCTAAGCCCGACCGCACAGCCTCGGCCCGCACCTGACGCTGACCGGCCGTGGGACCAGGCTGAGCGGCCCGGTTCCGGAGCGCGCGCGGGTTCCGGAGCGGCGCCGAGCCCGGTCGGGAAAGGCCCGCCGGCTGCCAGTCGGCCGCCCGTCACGACGCGGCCGCCTGCTGCACCGCGAACTCCCGCTCCTCCGCGATCTCCTGCTGCCGGACGTACCAAACCGCAGACGAAACGGCGGTCAGCTAAAGCCCGCAGGCCGTTTAGCGCGGTTCGCATCGTTACTGCCGTGGCCGTGGTCGTGGTCGCCGCCGCGTTGGTGGCATTCATGCTGTCCTCGTCACCACGAACCAGCCACCGGCCGGACAGCGTCGTTGCTTGCGGCAGGAAGCGGCCAATTCAAGCAAGCGGCCGCTTGGGTCGCCCAGCAGGTCAGCCCTGACGCGTTCGTCGCCTGTGATCGCCAGATGTGCTCAGCGCTTGTGAATGACGGGTTCCCCGCGAGCAACGTGCTAGTGCTAGCGGCCCGCCCACTACCCGCTGAGTTCCACTCTCGTGATCGTCACCGCGAGGGTGCGGAGTCTGTTCGGGAGCAGCCTCAATCAGATTGCTCCGGCCGTCATCGCGACCTTCGGTTCCGGGACCGCCGGGTCGCGATCCGCGTGATCGCGCCGGACGGAGCTGCGGCCTACCAACGCGCAGTTTGCCCTAGACCTGCAGAACCGCAAGCAAATCGGCGGCGCGTTGGTCCGCAGCCTAACCCAGATCTACCAATCGGCGAGCGCCGGGAAACAGATGAATGCCGGCCAAGTCGACTCGCGGCTGCTGGTCGCCATCACGGAACTAGCCTCGAGGCACCCGATCTACATCGAGGATTTCGGCAACATCCCGGCCGGGCGCAACCCCGGGCGTTCCGCTACGCTATGCCGACTTGGCAGAGAACGTAGCCGGCAGGCCCACCTGTCCAGTTCGCGTATGTGCACGCGATGCTCGCGCTGCTGCCACGCTTCCGTCGCTTTACCGGCCCTGCGCGAACGGCAACGGTGAAGCTTACCGGTGGCATGTCAGTCCTGCGGATCGAGTTCAGCGCCCCGACGCCGCTCGGGTTCCGGCCGTAGACCAACCCGTAGTGCGGCTAACGAACCCAGATCTCAACGGCTCGCTGGGCACGTTCGACGGTATGGAGAACATGAGCCGGTAGTGCGATGTCGACAGTGCCTGCACTATCGGCGCGTAGACCGCCGGTAGTTCGGACGCGTCGATCTCAACAAAGCGGAAATAGTGATCGCGGATGGCCGCGCGGAACGCGGGCACGCCGCTGAGCTCGCGCCCGTCATCGTGGTAGTGCATGACAAAGACGGTCGTGAGGGTGTCGTGCGCCGTCTGCTTCGTCAGGTAGTAGCGGACAACGTCGCTCTCAGCGACCAGACACGGGCAGCCGGTGCGCTGGATGACCGGCGCCATGTCGCTGATCATCCGCGATGAGTTCGGCCATGCGGCGAAGCTCGCGCCGCTAAGGGCGATCCCGAACAGGCCGAGCATGACCACCAGCATCACGCTCAGCGAATTGGAGTTCTTCTCCCGCTCCGACGAGAAAAAGCGGGCTATCGCGGCGAGCCCGTACCCGGCGACGATACTTGCGAACCACGCACCGTACCCGACGTGCTTGAAGAGGCTGAAGCTCGTGTGGATGCGTGCCTGTTCCAGGGGTGCAAGGAACGCTGCAGCCACGAGAACCCACGCCAGCGCCGTCAGCCGCTTCCTTCGTCTGCTGGTCAGCGCCGCCGCGCCAATGATGGCCAGCAGGGTCGCTCCGCCGATCCACAGGCCGCTGGTGTACAGCACGCGCGCCACCGAAGCCGTGCTGCTTGGCCGCGACAACGTCGTAGACGTTATCCCCTCTAGGTAGCTGTGGCCTGCGACCAGGAACAGCATGGGAATGATGAGCGCGGCCGTGTAGACCGCAAGCCGGATTCCGCGGTATGCCGCTGTCCTCCAGGCACCGCCTGTGCCGAGCACGGCCAGTGCGATCACCACCGGGTCCCACAGCAGGCCCGCGTACTTGGCCGCATCCGCCAGCACCATGACGACCGCGCAGCCCACCAGCCATAGCTCGCCCCGGCGACCGCCGGACCGCACCGCCAGCCATGACGAGAGCGCCAGGAGCATGATCGTCAGCGCGTCGAAGGTGGCAAACGCCCCGAGGAATTGAACGGACCCGAGCGTCGCGAATGTCGCCGAGCCAGCGATCGCGGGTCCGCGCCCGAACAGGCGCTTCGTAACCGCGTAGAGCAATGCGGTCGCGGTGAGCATGAAGCCCAGGCTCATGATGCGGGCTGCGGCCAGCCCTCCGATGCTGTTGGCGACTGCTGCCAGCGGCGGGTAGACAACCGGGGCGCCGGAGAAGTACGCGGCAAAGTCCGGTACCGACCCGCCGTGCAGCCAGTGCGCCCATTCGAGCTGCCCGGCCCAGATGTACAGCCCCTCATCCTGGAAGGCAGTGTTCGACCACACCAGCCGCATGGACAGCAGCGTCTGCACGATCAGAATGCACAGCAGCGGCCACGGGCCGGTGGTCAGGCGCGCCAGCAGCCGCCGGCCCTTGTCCACCGCAACGCCGGCCTGCTCGGAGGCTGCCGACCGGACGGGCGTGGTCACGACAGACGGGACTGGCGCAACAGGCGCGCTTATCCGATCCTGTGCCATGACGGCCGCGACCTCCTGTGGCCATAGGGCTAGAAGCCGCAACGCACGATCGCTGTGGGGCGGGCCCGTCGCTACCGGGGCCGGGACGCACCACAGAGCAACAGGTATACACCTTCCCGGCGAAAACGTACGCCGCTTCGCGATCGCCATAACCGAGCTAGCCGCGGCGCACCCTAGTCAGCTCAGGTCAGCGCCAGCCGCCGACGCTCGCCTTCGTTGTGATGATCAAGAACGTACTCCGGCACGTTGTCCCCCCGTGCCGGAGTCTTATCCGCTCACCACGCAACTCAATCCGTCACGGCGCGAGGCGTGCGCTTTGAACGCCGGCGCGCCCAGCGGACGAACCTGACTATCGCGATCACGGCGAGAACTTCGCTGCCGATTCCTCCCGCGATACCGACAGCGTTCCAGTAGCCGACCGGCGGGTGCGCGCGGATGATCACGACCACCGCGACCCAGAGGATCACGGCAGCGACCGCGGGGATGACACCATCAGGGAACGCCGGCCGGCCGAGAGGGTGCCGCCGGGACCGGCTCGCCCAGCCTCCGGCAACACCGACCGGAGCGCTATCCGGGCGGGCACTGCCATGGACCCGCAGCTGGCGGCAGCTTCGGTACGCGCCGGCGGCATAGCGGAGCATGCGGGCGGTGCGCAGCGGCGCGGCGCGGATGTCCGGGTCGTGCAAGATAGCGGGCAGTTCGGCTGTCCATTCGCGGTAGCGGTCGCTGCCTGTATCGGCGGGCAACCGGCGGCACGCGCTGCCGATTACTCGCTCGGCCAGCCGCTGGGCGCGCAGGCTCCCGGTCACTGTGCGCTCCGGTGCGCTGGCCGCGGCGCGCCGTCTGCGGTGCGCCGGGCTGTGCGGCGTCCGGATGCGGCCGATGCCTGCGCGAGCTCGAGCCGGGCGACGCGCGCTCCCTCTCCCGTGAGCTGGTAATACTTGCGGGGCGGCCGTCCCCCGCTATCTTCGCGCTGCGGCTCCCACTGCGACGTGACGAGACCCTGGTCCTCCAGCCGGGCGAGCATCGGGTACAACGTCCCGCTGGCAAGTCCGGCGGCCTTCATCAGGTCATAGCCGTAATGCCGGGCAGACGCGTCGGCAAGGAACGCCCGCAGGACGCGCTCCAACGGGCCGGTCAGCTTCACAGGCACCAGTTTACATCTACTGCCGACATATGTAGCCTACATATGTCGGCCCAGCAGCGCGCTGCACCCGGCTGGCCAGATCGGAGAACTGGATGAACCCCGCTCTTCTGCTCGTCCCGCCGTGCGTGTTCGTCGCGTTCTGCCTGGTCGACATCGTGCGGGCCGAGCAAGTGCGGCGACTGCCGCGCTGGGCGTGGGCGATCATCTCGCTGAATGCGACGGGCGGGATCATCTACCTGCTGGTCGGCAGGGTTCCGGCCCGGCACGAGTACCGGCGCGGTTACCGGGCCGCCATGGCCACGGCGTCGGCGGCAGGCGACGTAATCTGGCCTGTCCTCGGTGACACCGCGAGCAGCGAGTTTGATCTGCGCCAGTGGGCCGCCGCACAGCAGACGGCGCTGCGTGCGGCGGCGTCCGGGGCGACGCCGTTCCGGCTGCCGGCCTGGTTCGCGCCACTGGCCGATGACCTTGGCAGCTTGCTCGATCCGGTGGGCTTCGACCGGTGGTCCTTCACCCCGACCAACCCGTTCGTGCGCGGCTACCAGGCGGGCCTCCGTGACGCGCGGCAGGCAACAATTCCAGCTGGGAGCGGGCAACCGGGAGCCCGGCCGGAAGCATTCAAAGGAACATGATGCAACCGCACCGATCGAGCGTGCCGTGAGGAACACGCGTCGCGACGACGAGTACACGGAGTTCGTGGCTGCCCGGCTGCAGGCGCTGCGGCGCATCGCCCACCTGCTATGCCAGGACTGGCATAGCGCCGATGACCTGGTGCAGGTGACGATCACCCGGCTTTACGTGCACTGGCACCGGGTCCGCGTCATGGATCATCCCGAGGCATATGCCAGGACGATCCTGGTCAGAGAGTTCCTCCGCCAGCGCCAGTCAGGCTGGGCTCGCAAGGTCAGCCTGCGCGGCGAAGTACCGGACTGGCTAGAAGCCGGCGACGACCGTGACGATGCGATCGATGTCAACGCGGCGCTCGCGGACCTGCCGCCGCGGCAGCGGGCGACTCTCGTCCTCCGTTTCTACTGCGACCAGACCGTCGATCAGGTCGCCGAGGTGCTGGGCTGCTCGGCCGGCACCGTCAAGAGCCAGACCTCCAAGGGTTTGGGCTCACTCCGGCTGGCGCTGCTGCCGGCCGACCCGATCGGAGATTTTGGCGCGGCGCGGCCAGGTTCGGACGCGATCGCCGGGGAGGTGCGTGACCATGGATGAGAAGGCACTGCGTGCTCACTTCGAGCGCGTCGCGGCGGCGAACCTCCCACCGAGCACGGTGGACGTGGCCCGTGCCCACATGGCAGGCCGCCGCCGCCTGAGGATCCGACGGGCCGGCGTTCCAGCGGTATCGTTCGGTGTCGTCATCGCCGTTGGCCTCTTGTTCGCCGGCGGCGTCCTGCCGACCGGTGCGACCAGCCGGCCAGCAGGAGCCGCTCATCCACACAAAGCTCATGCACGCAAACCGGAGCTTGCCAGCGGACCCATGGCTCCGGCTAGCTTCGACCCCCTGGCCATCTATGCCACTTTTGGCTGGCTGCCCCGCGGCTTCTCCGTGGTCAGCCCTCCCACTCAGCAGACGGCGACTCAGTCCTTCGCCGACGTCAACGGTCCGAACGGCCAGTCCATCTCTCTGACGGTATTCGCGGCGCACCAGTGCTCCTTTACCGGACCGTTCTGGTCGCCGGCGAAAGGTACGTTCCAGTTGACGGACGGCGGTAAGCACAAGCGGTACCTGCACTCGCGGCTGTATCGGCGCGGCCTGCTCTGCAACGAGGGCGCCCCATCGCTTCCCGGTCCGATCCTTCCTGCAGGTCACCTGGCAGGCGGTCGTCCCGCGTACCTGATGCTGGACGAGAACGGTCACCCGACCGCGCTCGCGTGGCAGTACGCCCGGGATGGCTGGGCAGTCGCCCAGTGGTCAGGCCTGAGGCCAGCCCAGCTCAGGAAGGTGGCCGCTCGTGTTCGCTACCGGTCGAACCTGCGCCTGCGGTTCCCGTTCAGGCTGACGGGCATCCCGGCTAGCTGGAAGGTGGCTGCGGCCGGGTCCCAGGTCGAGGGGGGCAAGCTGAGGGGGTACGCGCTGTACCTCGGACCCAGCCAGGATCCAGCGGGCATAACCGTCCTCATCGAGCATCCGTACCCGAACGGCTGCGTGAACATCGGCGGAAAGACGCAGAGCGTATCCTTCGACGGCGCTGCCGGTGTTCTCCGCACGGCCGGGCAGGAAGCGTGCTTCGGGAGCTTGCACGGCATGTACGTCTACGTCTCGTCCGACCAGGTAGGTGGAGCGCTCGGCCTGCTGCGTCACATACACGTCCTCGGGCCGGACCCGGCCAACTGGACGACTCAGCCGCTGGGCTGACTCAGCGCTGGCCGCCACGCCGGACGGGTGACCTCGTACACGCCGATCGCATCCTCGTGCCGCAGCGTGAGCGCGATGTCGTCCAGGCCTTCCAGCAGCCGCCACTGCGCAAAGTCCCCGAGCACGAACGGCTCTTGCACGCCCGCGGCCGGTATCGAAATGGTCCGGGCGGCTACGTCGACCACGACATCGGCCGCTGGATCCGCGGCCAGCGCGGCGAACAGGCGTGCCGATGCTTCCTCGCTCACCTGCGCGGGCACCAGGCCCGAGCCGATGGAGTTGTTGCGGAAGATGTCGGCGAAGCTCGGTGCCACGACCGCCTGGAAGCCGAAGTCCTGAAGGGCCCAGACGGCGTGCTCGCGAGACGAGCCGCAGCCGAAGTTGGCACCCGTTACCAATATCTTTGCCTGATCCGCACCAGGCTGATTGAGCACGAACGACGGATCGTCGCGCCAGGCCTCGAACAGCCCGGCCGCGAACCCGGTCCGCTCCACCCGCTTCAGCCAGGCGGCCGGGATGATCTGGTCGGTGTCCACGTCACTGCGCTCGAGGGCGACCGCGCGCCCGGTCACCCGCTGAAGGCCGGCCATTACAGATCTCCTGGTGAGGTGAAGCGACCTGCCACCGCGGTGGCGGCGGCGACTGCCGGGGACACGAGGTGAGTGCGGCCGCCAGGGCCCTGCCTGCCCTCGAAGTTCCGGTTGCTGGTGGACGCGGACCGCTCCCCCGGCGCGAGAATGTCACCGTTCATGCCCAGGCACATCGAGCAGCCAGCCGAGCGCCACTCGAAGCCGGCCGCTACGAAGTGCTGGTCCAGGCCCTCGGCTTCCGCCTCGGCCTTAACCCTGGCCGAGCCCGGGACCACCAGCGCGCGCACGCCCGGATGCACTTTCCGGCCGCGCACCACGTCCGCGGCTGCCCGCAGGTCCTCCAGCCGCCCGTTCGTGCACGAGCCGATGAACACCGCATCTACCGCGATGTCACGGATCGGCGTGCCCGGCTGCAAATTCATGTAGGTCAGCGCACGTTCGGCGGCTTGCCGCGCGGCCGGCGTTCCGAACGCGTTCGGGTCGGGAACGAGGTCGTCGATGGACACCGACTGCGCAGGGTTGGTTCCCCAGGTTACGGCGGGCCTTAGCGCCGAGGCGTCGATGCGGATCTCGTGGTCGAACTCGGCGCCCGGATCGGAAGCCAGCGACCGCCAGTCGTCGAGGGCCTGCTCCCACAGCGCGCCCGTCGGGCTGTATTTGCGGCCTTCCAGGTAGGCGAACGTGGTGTCGTCCGGTGCGATCATGCCGGCCCGCGCGCCGCCCTCGATGGTCATGTTGCAGACCGTCATCCGGCCTTCCATCGACAGCGCCCGGATCGCGGCACCGCGGTACTCGATCACCGCGCCGGCGCCGCCGCCGGTGCCTAGCGCCCTGATGATGCCGAGCACGAGGTCCTTCGCGGTGCAGCCGGGCGGCAGGTCGCCGTCCACGGTCACCGCCATCGCGGCCGGCTTGATCTGCTGCATCGTCTGCGTGGCGAGAACGTGCTCGACCTCGCTCGTGCCGATGCCGAACGCGAGCGCTCCGAACGCGCCGTGCGTCGAGGTGTGGCTGTCGCCGCAGACAACCGTCATGCCGGGCTGGGTCAGCCCGAGCTGCGGTCCGATCACGTGCACGATGCCCTGCTCGATGCTCCCGAGCGCGTGCAGCGTGATGCCGTGCTTGGCGCAGTTCTCCCGCAGCCTGGCGATCTGCTCGGCGGCCAGCGGGTCTGCGATGGGCCCGGCGCCGGTAACTGGGTCGAGGCCGATGGTGGGAACGTCGTGATCCATCGTGGCGATCGTCAGGTCGGGCCGCCGTACCTTGCGGCCGGCCAGGTCCAGCCCCTCGAACGCCTGCGGCGAGGTGACCTCGTGCACCAGGTGCAGGTCGATGTAGAGCAGCGGTGGCTCGCCGTCCGGGCTCGCCACCAGGTGGCGGTCCCAGACCTTGTCAAACATGCGTCCAGTCATGTCGGCACCGAGTTCGTCTGAGTAGAGTTCAACCTATCGCTGTCTCAAATAATGAGATAGCCTGTTCAGGATATGGACAGCATACAGCAACTCGCGACGACCGGCAGCCGAACGACCGGGGTCGGCGTGCTCGATCGCTGCGTCGTGCTACTGGACCTGCTGACCGACCGGCCGCAGTCGCTGCGGGCGCTGGCTCAGGCCAGCGGGCTCCCCCGGCCGACCGCGCACCGGCTGCTAGTCGCGCTGGAGGCGCACCGGCTGGTCGCCAGGGACCCGGCCGGCTTGTTCCGCCTCGGCCCGCGGCTCATTGAGCTCGCCGCCGTCGCCGGGCCCGAACTGGACCTGGCCAGCGCGGCCGGGCCGGTGCTGATCAGGCTGCACGAGGCGACCGGCGAGAGCGTCCAGCTGTATGTCCGGTCCGGCGACCACCGGCTCTGCATCGCCGCGCGGGACGCGGGCGCTGGCACGGGCCTGCGCGACAGCGTCGCGGTCGGCGCGCTGCTGCCACTGTCGGCCGGTTCGGGCGGCAAGGTGCTGCTGGCCTGGTCGGCCGATGTCGCGCAGCTGCCCGCCGACCAGCAAGCCGAGCTGGCTGCCGTCCGCAGTCGGGGCTGGGCCGCCAGCGTCGCCGAGCGTGAGCCGGGCGTCGCCAGCGTCAGCGCGCCGGTCATGCGCGACGGCGTGCTGCTGGCCGCGCTGTGCGTGTCGGGGCCGGTTAGCCGGCTGGGCCAGTCCCCCGGCCGCAAGCTCAGCGCCCAGGTCGTCGCAGCGGCCGCCGAGCTGTCGGCCAGCTTAACTGCCGGATCAGCGTAGCTGCGGTAACACCAGCGCATCCCGTCTCGGCTCTCCGTGCCGAGGGTTGCAGGTCATTTCACCTGGCTTACCAGGAACGGCCGAGTAAAGAGGGCGTAGGTCCCGGCGGCGGTGCACTTGCCCGCCAGCGGGCAGGACACGAAATCGACTTGGCCTGTCGCGCCTTTGCGCAATGCTGACATGCCGGGTACCTGCTCGGGTTTGCCCCAGCGGCCGTGCCTCTCGCTCACCAGAAGCGAGCGATTACTATCGTACTACCCGACCGCCGTGCAGTTCCCGGCCGACGGGCACGACACCGAGTAGATAGTGCCAACTACCGCCGTTGCTGGGATCGGCACCGGGGCGCCCCGCTGCCGTTGTGCTGGCTGATCACCCAGGGCGGGCTGTTTCCGTAGCCGTTACCGATGCCTTCGCCGCCCACGGTGCAGTTGCCCGGCGACGGGCACGACACCGCGGTGAGTCTACCGACTGACACGGCGCCCCGGCGTAGCGCCAGTTCACCGCGTTGTCCCAGCGGCCGTTTTTTCTCGCTTACCGCCACGGGTGAGGGTACGGGCCGTCCTGGTTGTTGTCGTAGTAGTTTCCGGCGGCGGTGCAGTTGCCCGCAGACGGGCACGACAAGGAGGTGAGCCCGGCGTCCTCGCCGCTGTTGACCGCCTGGATGCCCGGCACCTCCAGCGCGGCCGACCAGACGCCGTCATGCTCGCTCACCACGAACGGCTGGAATGTACCCGGCAGGTAGTTGGGGTTCCCGATGCTGATCTGGTAGGACCCGCCAGCCGCGCAGTCGCCATCGGCCGCGCAACGGACCGAGGTCACCACCGCGTCCCCGGCGACATTCAGTGCGCCCAGGCCGGGCACCTCTTCCGCGCGCTGCCACCGGCCATGCCGCTGGTTGTCCACGAACCCCTGCACGTGCCCGCCGCCGTCGGTGAAGCTGCCGCCCGCCACGCAGTTACCCGCCGACGGGCACGACACCGAGTCGACCTGGGCAGCCCGCCGGCGCTCAGCGCCGCCAGGCCGGGCACCCTCAGCGCGCTGCCACCGGCCGTGCTTCTGGCTCACCACGAACGCCTGGCACGTGCCCCGCGCGTCCCGTCGTAATACCCGCCCGCGGCGCATCCGCCGCGCGTGCAGGACACCGAGCTGATCTCGGCATCGCCGCCCGTGCCCAGCGCCGTGACGCCAGGCACCGTCACTACCCTGCCCCAGCGGCCGTTCTTCTGGCTCACCACGAACGCCCTGGCGTACTTGAGCGCCTGGTCCCCGCGAGGAGTGGCTTTGTAATACCCGGCCGCGGTGCAGTTGCCCGGCGACGCACACGACAGCGACTTGATCGCCGCAGTCCAGTGCCCGTTCTTGAAAATGGCCGCCAGGCCGGGAACCTTCTCCGCCTTGCCCCAGCCGCCACCCGAGCGGGCCTGCGCGTCAGCATGCCCCAGAAGTCCTGCCCCGGTCAGCAGCCCGGCAGCCGCCACAAAGGCGACCCCCGCCAGCACCACCCGGGCCGCACGCCGCCGCACCGAACTCGCCGCCAGGCTCCCACCGCGCCCAGCAGGCAGCATCCCGCTCCAGGTCACTCTCATCGGCACTCCCCGGCTAGCCCGCTGGCTGGCTCCGCGAGCCGCAACTGACGGCAATGCTCCCATCGCCGTTCGCAAATCGACAGGGGAGACCTCCCCTGCTAACGGCAGCGGTCTAAGGGGGGACCAAAGGTCGGGAAGGCGCAGGGACTTCGGCCAGCATTCGGTCCCCGTGGTACCCGACCGGCCCCTGCAGCTGAACTAGGTAACACGTATATGCGGCGAAGCGCGCGCAGAATAGCGCCACGGAGCTCTCGCAGGCGGTCGGACTGTGAACGCCGTTTCTATTGATATTTGGCCCTGAAAGACTCAAGTGAGCTTAGATCCGCCTCAGGGCGGCTGTTTCCTGCGGTGTCGCGCTAAGGTGCGGGGATGCCGGATGCTACCGGGCGCCAAGTCGCTGCACACCGGTTCCGTCGTGCTCGGTCTGCGGTTGCGTCTTGGCTGGCTAGAGCGAGGAAGTCGCGAGGTAGATGGCTCGCCTGGGTGGCTGTCGTCGTCGCTGGTATCGCGCTGTTAGTCTCGCTCGGGTTGCTACGTGACATGCTGAAAGGGCCGCCCGTCGCTGTGTCCTTCACGCGGGTCGGCGGCACCACCCGCGTCGAGACTGCCCTGGAGGCGTCGCGCTTCTGGCGGCAACCACCACGGCTCATCGTGGAGGTCGGGCCCGGCGCAACCAAGGCACAAATGCTGGACGCAGCGAGATGCGCCATGGTCAAGGATGCGCCACTGCTGTTCATGTCGCGGGATGCGAAGCGAAATCGACTGGAAGCAACGACGATCGGCGCCTGGCAGGCAGTAGCGCCAGGTTCCGCGAAACGTCAGCGGATCCGCGGTTGCGTGCCGCACGGACAGTCCGACATCGGCGGGGTGTCAACACTGGCGGTGCCGCGGCGGCTGCTTCGGCTTCACCGGATCGGGATTAGCGGCACGCTAAATCCCGTCGTCGTGTTCGCAGCCATCTGGGCGCCGAAAGATCCAGCCGACGTTGCCGTCGGCATGGCACTTGCCGCGCACCTGGAACGTGCGAACCGGGAAACGGTGTCACTTGTAGTCGTGCCCCGCTACCTTGAGGACGACCCTGGCCTGGAGCACCAGCTCCGAAGCCAGCGTGAGACGGTCAAGGACGGCATCGTACTGGGTTCGACCAGCGTCCTGCCCGAAGACACGCGCACGCTGCTCCGCCAGCTCCTGAGACCGGCCGACCCGCAGGGCGTGCTCGCCCAGATACAAAGCAATCTCGAAGCTGCCGGCGCCTTGATAGCCGCCCTGCTGGGGCTGGTCACGTTCGGAGCGGTAGCGCCAGCACTCATCCTGCTCATCCGAGAATTTATTGGCATCCCGCGGTCAACGACCCCGCAAATCATTAAGACCGAAACCAATGAGAAAGAAGGCTGTCCCGTGGCCAAGCCATCCGATTGGCTCACCGACCTGAGTAGGGAGCGAAGGGCGCCCAAGAGGCGCACAAGCCGCCAGTGACAATTTGGCTGCGTTCCGGGGGGAGGGTCACTGGCACAATGAACACCGAGAACCCCGGAACGGTCGGCACTGTGACGGCATTGCGGCTCGACGATGTGAAGCTGTGGCCAGACGGATCCGGGCCCGAGCTGAGCGCTGAGTACCTGTTGGTGCCAGTGGACGACATCAAGCTGATCGGTGTCGAAGTCAAGCCCACCGCATCGTCGAAGGCGGGTAACACCGCGGCGCCATGACCGTCACGCTAGCCCATGGCCACCTGGCACCGAGCGTTCAGCCCGCAGAACACCATCGGAGCGATCAGATGGAGCGGAGCATCCCTCGTGGCTCTCGTAGCCACCTGGCTCCGTCAGCGTCGGTGAACTCGACGGCCACCAGCCATTTCGGCTCATTGCCCTTGGCCTCCTCCTGCTCCCGGAAGCAGGGCGCGATCTAGTTATTCGACTGCTTGCAAGTCAGGGAGATGAGCGCCTCCTGCCGCGAGGCCAGCCAGTCAAAGTAGTCTGATCTGATCATTCCTCTCAGCAGTGCTGCCGTGTCAGCGGTCAGCACATGATCAGGTGAGCCCACGCGGGTAGCGGTGTACCGCTCGCCGTCGTAATCGAGGACGTATGCCGAGCCCCAGTGGCAGCGAAGGTCGCGCAGTTCGGCATCGTCAGTCGCGCTCATCTCCGCGCTCGCAGGTCATTTTGAGGGTCGAGCCTCATGATTGAGGCTGTCATTGTTCAGCAGCACCGAAGCGATCCTGGCCGGTCAGGTGTTACAGCTGGTCGTGGCGCAGCAGAGGACGACGCCGAACTTCTGGCGGTGGTGGCGGATGCCGTCCGGCCGTACCCAGTAGTCCTGGGAAGGCACGAGAGTGAGCCACAATCAGCAGGTGAGGCCGCGACAGTGGCTGATCGTCTGGATACCCGTTGCTCTCCTGGCCGTTGCCGGGGCACTGATCTTCGCCTGGCCGTCGGGCGGGGTCAGTGATGACGGCCCGGTCAAGCCCGATGGCGTCGCGGGGATCGAATGCGGGCCGGTCCAGAGCACAGGGCTGCCGCGCGTGATGGCGCTCTCGGTCCTGCACACGCGGCGCGGCTCCCGGTCAGATCCGGAGTGCGTTGCGCTGACGGCGATCATGGACTGAAGCTGACCGCGGCGTTCCTCGTGCCGGTGGGGCCGTACGGGTCGCTGATCGGAGATTCACCCTATCCGACAGACGGATTTCGCTCAGTGGGCGCTGCGGAGCCCGCTGTGGGGGCGCAGGGTTCAAGCCGACGGCGGCGACCAGGAGCCTCGCGCTGGTGCTCACGGCTACCGGGTGCGGCCCAGAACCTCGGGAGCTCATGCGGCGACGGGTGACGTACAGGCGCGGGGGAACTCCTACACGGTGACGCGAGCAGGCTTGGTTGCAGCTGGCCGTGGGGCCGCGAAACTGTTAGAGCGAAGCCGCGATCATCCGGCAAAGGCGCCGACTGACCCTAGGCAGAAACACGCCGAGATCGGCGAGGGCTTATCGGGCCGCAAAGAAGGCCGGAAACCCGCCGGAACGCTGGCGAGGCACGAGGAGCCGGCGCCTGCTATTCGAGGAGGCCGAGCCGCTATCGTGGGGTCAGTCCCGCCGGCTAGCGCCAGAGACCTTGTGAACGCGGAAGTGCGAGCGAAGCACTGGCCCCGCCCTCGAGCGGCGACCGTCCTCGCGCCAGCTGCGCCGGCCGACCCGGAACAATCCTGAAAAGGGGCAGCAGAACCCCGCGAGCGGCGCAACGGCCGAAGCTGCCCGCCCGGATATCACCTTTACCGCCTAAGCTCGCTCATCTGACACGGCGTCTCAACTGATGACCGGCAGTCGAGGCAACCGCCCGGAGACTGGCGTCTGAGCGAACGACGCGCCGATTGATGGCCGACGGGCTCCCCGGTTCGCTGGTGGGGATGCCTCCCCTTGCCTGGACCGGGCGGGTCGAGGAGCATTCCTTCCGGCAGGCCGTAAGCGCGCTGTTCATGACTAGCTAGCCCGCCAGGCTCGGCGCCTCGCGCGGTAGCGCATTCTGCCAGGTGCCGTCCGGAAGGGTGAGCTCGCCGAAATGCAGCGGCCGATAGGCTGGCCGACCATGATCGTCAGGAACGTCGGAACCGTTTGGAGCAACCCGCCTCGCCGATACTTCGCAGCTCGCCGGCAACGGCCGATCTCGCGCAGCCAGCCCGCCTGATCTTGGAAGGCAGCAGATGCACAGCCAGCTTTTCGGGCGTCACGCCCGGATTATTGTCATCACGTCACTGCTGGCAGGTGCGTCGGCAGCGGTCTCTGGTGGTCGGGCCTGCGGCGGTCGGCCAGGCACGGGCGGCTGGCCAGGTCGCCGCGCCGGCCATCAGCGGCGGCCTGTCTGACGTGGCCGCCATCTCTGCCCGCAGCGCCTGGGCGATCGGCGGCACCGACGTGCCCAAGTCCCTGATCCTGCGCTGGAACGGCACAAGATGGCGGCGGGTTCCCAGCCCGAGCCCGCCGCCCTACGTGAACATGTCCGGCGTGGCGGCAGTGTCGGCCCGCTATGCCTGGGCGGTCGGCAGCATTGGCTCGGGCAAGACCCTGATCTTGCACTGGAACGGGGCCACTTGGAAGAAGGTGCCCAGCCCGACCCCCAGCCCGACGCCGGGCTGGCGGGCGCAGCTCGGCGGCGTGGCCGTCGTCTCGGCCCGCAGCGCCTGGGCGGTCGGCACCTCCTATCCTTCCCGTGACCACGCCTTGACCCTGATCCTGCACTGGAACGGCGCAAGCTGGAAGCAGGTGCCCAGCCCGACCCTGCCCGCCGGCGGCGTCGCCTTCCTACAGGGAGTCGCGATCGTCTCAGCCCGCAATGCCTGGGCGGTCGGCAACGGCTGCAACGTCGTCTTTTGCGGCGCCCTGATCCTGCATTGGAACGGCAGAACCTGGCGGCGGGTGCCCAGCCCGGCCGGTGATGGTGCCGGCCTCAATTCGGTCGCCGCCACCTCTGCCCGCAATGCCTGGGCAGTCGGCAACGCCCTGATCCTGCACTGGAACGGCACGAGCTGGCGGCAGGTTCCCATCCCGGCCCGGCCCGGGGGCGTGTACCTGTCCGGCGTGGCCGCAGTCTCGGCCCGCAACGCCTGGGCGGTCGGTGAGAGCGCCGGGGGCAAGGCCCTGATTCTGCACTGGAACGGCACAAGATGGCGGCAGGTCCCCCTCCCGAGCCTGACCCGCTACTCCAGCCTCGCGAGCGTGGCCGCTACCTCTGCCCGCAATGCATGGGCAGTCGGCCATAACGGCTCGGGCAAGACCCTGATCCTGCACTGGAACGGCACCCGCTGGAAGTGACCCGCACCAGCTCACGCCAAGCACCTAGGGCAATGCCGACAGTGCTGGCCTGCCCGTCATGTCGTCTTATTAGCTGTCCGCCTCCGGCGGGATGTTATGACTCCGAGGATGGTGGCAGCGATGACCGGCCACAGGAAGTCGTCCTTGCCGTAGCAGAAGACACCGCTCCACAGCGCGCGCTTGTTGCCGAGCTGGCCGGTCTGGCTGCCTTGCTTCCGCACATACGTCAGCCGGATGCTGCTGCTGGCCGACGCGAACGACTGGATTATCCCCGTCCGGGCAAGCCGTCAGCTTGGGGCGGCGCTCCCTGATGCCCGTGTCGAGCTCCTGAGCAGCATTGGTCACCACCTCCCTCGGCGCGGGGCGGCCGAGACTGCAGCAAAGATCGGTCAGTTCCTGACAGCGTCTGGCACGGACGAGCATTGATGGGCGAATTTGTCGCCAGACGATTACCCAGCAACCTGCAGCCGCTAGCAAACGACGGCCCGCAGGCTTGACCCGCGGCATGCGGGTGTGGGATCATGCTCGCCTATATGGGGTCCTGTCTTGCTTTCGCGAGGTTCGAGTCGAGTAGGTTGCGTATTCCTGCCTCGATTGTGGTATCCGGCGTCCTGGCGCTGTCGGCCTGCGGGACCGGCTAGTCATCGCGGCACTGCGCGATAGCAGTACGGCCGCCAGCGCAGCCACCACCGCGATGAGGCCATCCCGGCTGCTGCGAGTCCCACTGTCGGCAGCAGCCCGTCATTGATGACTCGCCTCGGACCGTTTCCGGAGATCTTCGCGACGCCACTACCGGCGAACCCGGCACGGGCCAAGGTCCTAACGGGATTCCAGATGGCTGAGATCCTCTGGGCTAAGTCGGAGTACGCCTGGCGCCTGGTTCCTCCCGTCAGGGAGTACGTGACTGGCAACGCCCTGACTCATTTGATGGCAGCAATGGGTTCTCTTAAGGCCAATGATGTGGTGCCGACCGGTAAGGACCGCTTGTTTATGACCAGCGTCACCGCCATGACGGACACGGCTGCAACCGTGACCACCTGTGACGACGGGAGCAAGTACGCCGCAGAGAACCCTGTGACTGGCAAGATCAACCCGGCGTACTCGCCGTCGGCAAATCAGGCGTACCTGTTCGAGACCTGGCACATGGTGCTGCTGTCAGGACGCTGGGTTATTTCCTCGTTCTCCTTGGCGGCATTGCCGAGCGCCGGTGCGAAGCACTGCCAGCCTTGAGCATGGCAGCTGACTCCAGGCTCGGAGCCTCACGGGCGGTTCAGCTCCAGGCGGCTGCGAGCGTGCACGCTGGCTGATCGGCGAGGGCCAACGGGCAAGCGCGTTTCTTCGCCGGCCGCTGGCCGGGCGTGGCCGACTGGCAGCGCCAGGATGACCGCGCTATCATGGGATATCACCACCTGGGGGCGCCAATGACTGACATGCTGATCCGTGACGTACCCGAAGAGGTCGTCGCCGCTATCGACGCGCGTGCGAACCGTCTAGGCTTGTCGCGCAGCGAATATGTCCGGCGTCGGCTAGCCCAGGACGCGGCCACAACCAGCACAACGGTCGGCACGCAGGACTTGGCTACGTTCACCGAGATGTTCAGCGATCTGGATGACCCAGTCGGTGATGTCGAAGGCGTGGCGGTGACGGACTGGCTCATCGACAAAGTCGGCCTTAGTCCGACTCGTCTCCAGCCCCGACGCCGGCGCGTGGGCGGCCCGAATCGGACGAGGGCTGGTCCGTATCACCACGGTCACCCGGCTGGAGGTCGGCTACGCGGCCCGGTCCGGCGCGGACCTGCGCTCCGGGATGCAGCAGCAGCCGCTGGCGCTGATGCCGGTGGAGTACCAGACCCCGGCCATCGAAGACCGTGCCGTCGAAGTCCTCACCCTTCTTGCCGATCGTGGCCAGCATCGGGCACCCTCGATCCCCGACATCGTCATCGCTGCGACTGCTGAGCTGACTGGCCTTACGGTCCTGCATGTGGACAAGGACTTCGAGATCATCGCCGGCATAACCGGCCAGCCGCTCGAACGGCTCAACGTAAGTTAGCGCACGCTCAATCCGCGATTCGGCGGCGCATGATCCGGTTTGCGGCCCCAGGTGAGGAAGAGCAGGCCGTACATCACGACCGTGTAAGGGTCGGTGACGTGCGCGCGGGCCGCGGTGTCCAGCTCGTCGAGTTCCGGAGCGCTGGCCAACCCCATCTCCAGCACCTGCGGGCGCATGGCGCGCACCAGGTCGAGGCGCAGGGTGCGGCGGGAGTTACCTGGCGGGTACATCTGCGCTCTGGCCTCGACCCTGACATCGTCCAGACCGGCCTGCCGGAAAAGCTCGGGTACCCGGCGGCCGATCCACGGGTCGGCGCCGTTGCGGCGGAAGACCGCGGTGAAGATCTCGCCGACCCGGTAGAAGGCTGGGTGAGGCGGATAGCACAGCACGTATTCGGTGTCGGGCTCCATGGACGCGACCTGACCGCCGGGCCTAGCCAGCCGTATCATCTCGGCCACCACTCCAGCGGGGTCGGGGAGGTTGACCAGCAGGGTGCGGGCGTGCACTAGGTCGAAGGAGCCCGTCGGCAGCCCGGTGCTGCGGGCGTCGGCCGTGATGATTTCTACGTCGCTCAGGCCGTGCCCGGCGGCGAACTCGGCGGCCATGGCGGCGTGCACGGGGTTGGCGTCCAGGCCGACGACCCGGCCTGCCGGTGCGACTCGCTCGGCCAGCAAGTCCAAGATCCCGCGCGGGCCGCAGCCGAGGTCGATCGCAGCCTGTCCGGGTCGCAGGCCTACCCGGTCGAGCAGTACCGCGCTGTCGGCGGCCAGTTCCTCGGCCTGGCGTCGCAGCCGGGCGCTCTCCGCCGGGCTGCTGCCCAGTGCATAGACAGCGTTGGCGTCTTGGCCCTGGTCCCTTTGGCCGGGCGGACTGACTCGGCCATGCCGCACCCCCTCGCACCCAGGCCGCTGGGCTAACGCTACTGCAGATCCCTGGTGTCACCGTCGGCGATGTGGTGCGTCGCATTGGGTGAGCAGCTAAGTGCCGTTGCCGTATCAGCACTTCGTGATCGTGCTCAGGGGCGGCCGGAACGGGCACCGCCGGCGAGCCGGGCCCGGCCCCGCCGGATCCGACGGGGCCACCAACACCATCGGCAGGATCACCACCAGCGTCACCCCTAGATCGACGACAAGCCGCCGACCCGGGGGCGCGCCGGGAACCCTGGTCACCATGACCCAATCATCGAGCGTCGCCAGCCCGAAGGCGGCTACGTTACCTTCACGGTGACGCGGGCCGCGGTGTAGCCGGGCTTGTGCGCGACCGCGACGTGCTTGCCGGCCTTCGTTCCCTTCTTCACCGTGAAAGGGCGGTGCCGCTAGCGCCGGTCACCGCGGTCTTACCGAGGAAGGTCACCACCGCGCCTTTCACCGGGGTACCGGAGTCCAGCACCGTGAAGGTAACGGTGCCCGGGACGCTCACCTTCAACTTCGACGCGTGCAGTGACAGCGGCGGCAGGATCTGCGCGTCGAACCACGCGGGCGAAGTGCCGGGACCGGTCTGCATTTCAAGTGCCACGATGTCCAGCGGTCCTGCGCTGCCCTCAGCCTCCAGAGCCTGGAAATCAAACATGTGCTTGGGCGGAGCGATCGTCAGCACCCGCCCGAAGGCCGTCGCCGCAGCATTCGTCCTGACGGCCTCGATGATGTTGCGCCGGAAGTCGAACCAGAGCACCCACAGATGACCGCCCGGGCGCCGCCGCGAGCGCGACCTTGCTGTCCTGACCGCCGCCCGAGCCGGGCACGATCCGCGCCTTCTTGGCACCGACTCGCCACAGTGCGATGCGCGCGCAGGTGATGGTCTTGGTCGGCACGCAGTAGGCGATGTACTCGCCGCCGCCTGACCGTACCGCGAACGCGACCGGCTGGAGCGGCTGGCTGTTGTTGAGGTTCTTGCCGCCCGACGCTGGCGCCTTTACCAGGCCGGCCGTGCCGGAGAAGATCCGGTCGGCCCAGTAGCCCATCGTGGCCGTGCCCGAGGAGTTGAACCAGGCGCCCCATACTTGGCCGCCGCTCGCCGTGACCAGGTCGGGTCGATCACGCCCCCGGAGGGCCCGACCGGGATCTGCACGTCAGGCGTCTTGGCGGGAACGTTCGGATCGACTCCCAGGTGATAGGTCAGAGAGCTTATTGATGTCCAGGCCGTCACCGGCTCCCCATTGGGCTCGGCGGTCGCCGCAGAGTCGGTAAGCGGCGGGAACGTCGTATGCGACAGCGAACCTGGCTGCAGCGTCCAGCTTGTGCCGGATGGTGCCGCCGTCGCAGAGTAGAAGGTGCCGATGTTGTACGGGCTGCCGCTCTTCCCGTTCGCACCGTCGAAGATCGCCCGCAAGCCGAACGGCCCGAGGCCGTGCGGGCCGCGCCAGTTTGGGGAACTGATCGATGGCAGCCCAGTGGCTGACAATCGTTGCGGTGGCCAGCAGCTTGGCCTTCGCGCCAGCAGTTGAGTAGTGCAGCGAGTAGCTGCCGTCGCGAGTCAGTGTGCGGGTATTAGCACACCGCTCGCAGCCGGATCTTGCGGCCCGGCGGTCCCGGTTTTGCCCACGTGAGCAGTACCGGGTTCCTGCTTCACCGGGTCGTGCCCGACTGTGCCGGGTCTTACCGTCCCTCCGCAGGCGTTTATGCTCTCCGCCCCACTGGCGGCGAGGTTGAGCAGATTCGCTGCGGCGTTGACGTCCCGGCCCAGGGCCAGGCCGCAGTATTCGCAGCGGTAGGTGCGCTCGGACAGGGGCAGCTTGGCTTTCACCGTCCCGCAGCCCGAGCACGTCTTAGAAGAGGGGTACCAGCGGTCCGCCACGATCAGGCGGCCGCCGTTCCAGGTGGTCTTGTAGGCGAGCATCCGCCGTGCGGCACCGAACCCCTGGTCGGCGATGGCGCGGGCCAGCCGCCGGTTGCCGACCATCCCGGCGACGTTGAGGTCCTCGCACACGATGGTCTCGTACCTGGCGGCAAGACTGGTGGTTGCCTTGTGCAGGGCGTCCGCGCGGATGTTCGCGGTCCGGGCGTGGATGCGGGCCAGCCGGGCGGCGGCCTTGCGCCGGTTCGCCCCGCTCTTGGCCTTGCGGGAATGCGCCCTGGAGGCGCGGCGCAGCTTCCGCAACGACGCGCTCAGCGCCTTCGGCCCGGCCACGATGACCGTTTCCCCGGCATCGTCGACCCCGGTCAGCAGCGTCCTGACGCCCAGGTCGATCCCGATCGCGCTGCCGGGCCGACGGTGCGCGGCCCCGGCTGCCCGCTCGACTTCGCAGGTGAACGACACGTGCCAGCGCTGCGCGGTGCGGGACACGGTGGCCGACAGGATCCGCGCGGACCCGTTCTCCATCCGGCGGGCGAGCTTGCGGGTCGACTCATGCGTCCTCAGCGTGCCCAGCCGCGGCAGCGTCACCGTCGCACCCGCGCACCGCATCGTCCCAGTGGAGAACCGGAACGAGTCGCGGCACCGGCCCCGCTTCTTGAACTTCGGGAAGCCTAGCCGCCGTCCTTTCCGCTGGCCCGCGCGGGACTTCACGAACTCGCGCAGCGCGCGGTCCAGGTCCCGGAACGCCTCCTGATAAGCGCATTTAGAGTTCTGCGCCCACCAGCTCAGCGCCGGGTCAGCTTTCTTCACCTGATTCCACAACCGATGCAACTCCACGGCCGAGTACCACCTGCGTTCAGCGTCGTAGCGCTCATTGCATTTGGCCAGCCCCCAGTTCCACGCGAACCGCGCCGCCCCGGCATGCGAGCGCAGCGCCCGCTCCTGCGCCGCGGTCGGGTCCAACGCAAACCGGTACGCCTGGAGCACTGCTCCCCGACCCTGCCGCAATGCCGTGGTTACCGAACTCATGTGCTAATCGTCGCAGCAAGGTACGACATTCTCCTGTCACCGTTGCTAAGGCGTCAGGAGAGGCAGTTCGGTCTCGGCCGAGTCGACTTTGCCGTACCCCTTGCCGACGCAATCGTCGAGCGACAAGAGCGCGTTACCGCCATTCAGCGGCATATAACTGACAACTCCGAACCAATAAGCATCTAGGGGTATTGCGCAGCCGCCGACTAGACGGCCGATTCGACGAGCAAGCAAGCTGGCTGATGTCGAACTGGCCGGAGGTGTCGACGTTCATCACGGGACCGAGCTCGAGCGGGCGCGGCGGCGTGCCGCACAGCTCATCCTCGGTCCGTTGCTGGTCGAGGTGGCCAGCATGGCGCTGGCCAGCCCTGGCTCGATAACGGGACCTGGCCACCTCGACGGGCACGACGCAGTGCACTTCGACGAGTCGGCCAGGCAGCGTTCGCGCGATCGGGATCGCGTAATCGAACCACGTACTGTCCAGCCCGCGCCCGGGCAGTGCCGTGCAAGACGCAGCATTTCGAGCACAGCAGCCCGGCCGAGCCGCTGCGACTCGGCCACGTTGTGCGGACGGCCGAAGCCGTCCATGAGCTTCCTTGGTCTCGTCTTTCGCCAGCAGCGGCAGGCGCATCTCTACCGCCAGCTCCGCGGCGAGGGTGCTCTTGCCCGACCCTGGCCAGCCGACTACAAGCACGAACTGCTCGCTGACGCGCGGCTGGATCCGCACGGTCACATTCTGCTCGCTAGCGATTCAATCGCGCTGGCCAGCTCTTCCGGGCGGGTAGCGATGTCCAAATGCACACCCAGCTGCCGTACAACTGGCCAGCCGTCTCCCGCTGCTTCGGCCGCGTACGCGTCGCTGAGTAGCACGTAACCGCACGGTAGGCCGGCCCACCCGTTCGGGAGGGAACGGGCTCCTCGAAATAGGCAAGGGGAAGCGTCGCCAGCTCGGCTGAGATGACGGCCCGTTTCGCATCGTCGGGTACTAGCTCCTGCATCATGCCGGGACCGAACCAGTCTGACCATGGCGGCAGCATGCCGTCGATGGTTAGCGCCTGCAGCTCGGCGAGCATCTCTGCCGGCATCAGCTCGACGGCGCCGGCCTTCGGCGGCATAGACGCGTCCACGAAAACCAGCCCGGTGGGCGGCCGCGCGGAGCGCTCGGGATCTGCGGCAACAGCGGTCCGGCACCGCTGTGGCCGACAAGCATTTCGCCGCCTGCAGCTTGCCTGGCCATCGAGTCAGCGAAAGCGGACCAGCCTTGCTCGGCGACTGCTGCTGGAACTGCACGCACGCTAACCCGATGGCCGGCCGCGTTGAGCTCCTGCGCGACCCAGCGCCACGTGATCGGGCCGACCAGCGGGCTATGCACGAGAACGAAGTCCAACACGACCTCTTTATCTGCGCTGCTAATTGTGCAGCTCGGGATTGAGCCCGGTGAAGGTGTGCGACTTCCACGGCACCGCCTCCACGTTGCCGCGCACGCTATGCCGCCGGAACAGGATTCCTGGCGGTCCGCTCAGTTCGGCGGCCTTGACAACCTGCCCATCCGGCAACGTCACCAGCGTGCCTCTGGTGACGTAGAGGCCGGCCTCGATGGCGCAGTCATCGCCGAGCGATATCCCGGTGCCCGAGTTGGCGCCAAGCAGGCACCGTTTGCCAATCCGGATCAAGTTCGTGCCGCCACCCGACAGCGTGCCCAAGATGGACGACCCAGCGCCGATGTCGGTGTCGGCGTCGACGACGCTGCCCGCCGTGATGCGGCCTTCCACCATGGCCGGACCCAGCGTCCCAGCGTTGAAATTCACAAAGCCCTCCTGCATCACGACAGTGCCCTCGGCCAGGTAAGCGCCGAGCCGCACCCTGCTGGCATCGGCGATTCGCACACCTGGCGGGCTGACGAAGTCAGTCATACGGGGGAACTTGTCGACACCGTGCACCATCAGCGCCTGTCCGGCGAGTCGGCGCCGTGCCCGGATCTCCGGCAGGTCGTCAGGGTGCACGGAGCCGAGGTCCGTCCACGCGACCAGGGCAAGCTGGCCGAAGATGCCATCAACGTTGAGTCCATGCGGTTTAACTAGTCGCGCTGACAACAAATGCAGGCGCAGGTACGCGTCGGCTACGCCGTCTGGCGGCGCGTCCAGGTCGATGGCGATCTGCACGGTCTCGAACCGCACCAGCCGCTCGCTACTGTCGGCAGCGAGCAGATCCAGTTCGCCGCCTGGCAGCTCGCTAAGCCCGAAGTCGGCGTACCAGACCTCAAGCGCCGTCCCCCGCTGAGCAGAGATCGTCGCTACGCCACGCCCGTATGCCTGCATGCCAGGGCACGCTAGCCGGCAGCCAAAATGTTGCCTCGCTCAGCAGAGCTGGTGCATCCAGCCATAACGATCGGAACGGGTGCCGTTCTGGATGCCGACGAGCTCTTCCCTGAGCCGCGTGGTCACTGGTCCGGCGGTGCCGTCGCCGATAGTCCACTCCGCAGTGGTTCCGCGCACGGCGCCTACCGGGGTGATCACGGCGGCAGTTCCGCAGGCGAACACCTCGGTGATCTCGCCGGAGGCGCAGCCGCGCTGCCATTCGGACACCGAGATCCGGTCCTCAACGGCCGGGATGCCGAGGTCCGGACCCAGCTTCAGCAGCGAGTCCCTGGTCATGCCGTGCAACAGGGAACCAGTAGTGGCGGGCGTGGCGATGCGGGCATCGGCGCCTGAGCCGTAGACGAAGAACAGGTTCATCCCGCCCATCTCCTCGACCCATTTCCGCTCCACGGCATCGAGCCAGACCACCTGGTCGCAGCCGTGGTCGAGAGCTTGCTGCTGCCCGGCGAACGCGGCCGCATAGTTGCCGCCGCATTTAGCCTCACCGGTACCGCCAGGCGCGGCGCGCGAGTAGTCCTCCGACAGCCAGACGGTGACGGGCCGGACCTCCCCGCCGAAGTAGCCGGCTACCGGCGACGCGATCACCGCGTACAGGTAGCTCGAGGATGGCCTGTTGACCCCTAGGCCGATCTGCGTAGCGATCATGAACGGGCGCATGTACAGGCTGTGCCCCTCAGTACGCGGAACCCATTCGCGGTCCTGGGCGACCAGCAGCTCGAGCGAGCGGACGAACAACGACTCCGGAAGCTCCGGCATTGCGAGCCTGGCCGCCGAGCGGTTGAACCGGGCCGCGTTTGCCTGCGGCCGGAACGCCGCGATGGTGCCATCGGAGTGCGCGTAGGCCTTCAGCCCCTCGAAGATCTCCTGGCCGTAATGGAAGACCTGGGCGGCCGGGTCCAGGCTGATCGGGCCATACCGCTCGATGCGTGCGTCATGCCAGCCCTGGTCTTCGGTCCACCGGATTGTCGCCATGTGATCGGTGAATACGCCGCCAAACCCGGGAGCTACCAGCTGCTGCGCCCGCTCAGCCGCGGGAACAGCCGCGTCGCTGGGGCGGATATCGAAAACAAGCTCCTGGTTCGGGCTGACGGTCATTACTGGCTTCCTCCGGTTTCTGCGGTACCGGCCGCGCTGCCCTGCCGGGCAATACGCGGCCGCGTCTTCAGTTGTCGGTCGCGGTCGCTGCGTCGCCGCCATTGTCGCGGCGGTCGAGTGCTTCTTGGACGGCGTCCAGCGCACGCCGACGGGCGTGTTGCTGGGTTGGGGTTTCGCTGGCCTGCTGGCGCTGCTCCGGCATGGCGGTTCTCTCCTCGCGAGACTGGATTTGGCTTGTCAGGCGGGCCAGCTGAGGCGAACCGTTAGCCTTCAGGTCGAGTAAGAAGGAGCGCGTGTCGTCTGGGTCCGGCGAGCGGTAACGACGATCGAGCGACCTGCAGGCAATACGGCCAGCGCCTCACCCCCGTAGCGGGTCGCCGGCCTGCCGTGATCAGGTCCCGCTACGGCTGCTAAGGATGAGTACGAAGCGCCGCATGATAAACGCATCGTAGCCGACGCTCGCAGCACGTGTCAGGCCGCCTGGCGAATTTTGTTGGACGACCTACGATTATGGCGCAGGCGATACATCGCGAGGTACCCTGCCACTAGTGGCAGCGCACCGCCTGCCCGCTTCCGAGCCGTCATCTGGCCCGCGCCAGCTGCGGCAACGAGGACAAGGGTCTTCGACTCGCGGGGTCATCTGGTACGTCACGGTCATCCACCTTGGCGAGCAGACGCGGGCCGACTCGCCGGGAAGCAGATGATCATGACTCGCGATAAAGCTTTCAAGCAGGCAGTCCGCCAGCGCATGGCCGAAACGGGAGAGCCGTTCATCGTCGCCAGGCGCGCAACATCCGAGGGCGGAGAAGCAGAGCAGGACACGTTCCCATCCATGCCACCGGGCGCCTCCATGCCACCGGGCCCGGCGATGCCACCGGGCCTGCCGATGCCACCCGGCCCGCCGATGCCACCCGGCCCGGCTATGCCGGTGCAGGCACGGGAAGCTGCCGACAAGGCCTATGACGAAGTCGGCCAGGCCAGGGAAGCGGCACGCCAGGCTCAGCGCCAGGCCGCGCAGGCGCAACGCGAGGCCGACCGGGCTCAGACGGCAGCTGACCGGGCAGAGGAACGGGCCGAGCTAGCGGAGGAGGCTGCCGACCAGGCGCACGACTGGGCCGGCCGCGAAGAACAGCAGAAGGTCCAGCAACTGGCTGATCAAGCGCGCGAGCGCGCCGACCAGGCCCAAGAACGCGCCGACCAGGCGCAGGAACGCGCCGACCAGGCCCAGGAAGACGCCGACCGTGCCGAGGAGTTCGCTGACGATCAGCAGGACCGGGCAGACGAACTTCAGGCCCTAGCCGACGAGGCCCAGGACCTGGCTGACGAGGCCGAGGATCTCGCCCACGAAGCCGAGGATCTCCGTCGCGAGACCTATTACCCCCACCGCGCATCGAGCTATCACAAGGGCGAGCAGTGGCATCGCGACGCCCGCGACGGCCGGTCCGGGCCGGATCTGCAGTCGCGGATCGACCGCGTGCAAGAGCGGTTCGGCAAGATGCTCGAGCGGCTGGAATGGGCCCGCGGCCGGCTTGAGGACGCATTTGCGGCAAGCACGTCCGGCGGGTCCGGCGCTCCGGCACGTCCAGCGCGGAGGACGCCGGCGAACAGGCCGACCAGGACTAATCCCGCGCCAGGGCCGACTCGATCCTCAGGGTCGGCCCTGGCTGCGTCGCGGCCAATGACGCCGGTCGTGTCGGTCTCGTGCTTGCTGTCTCTCGATCTGGCCAGCAGGAGCCCTGCGTGCGCTCACGGCGTCCCAGCCTTTCGATTCGTAGGTCTGAGCATGCTGATTATGAGGAGAAGCCCAGGGCAGCGCGAAGGCCGTCCTCGATCCGCGCCATCGCGTTTGGGGTGAGCGCGCCCAGGTCGCGAGTTACTTCGTCGGGATACAGCTCGACGATGTCATCGCACGATGCGCGCCCGCAGAAAGCCTCGCGGTGGTCAAGCTCGACGAGCGCGGGGCGCGGGCTCCTAACCGGGGTTGTAGTAAGGCGGACCGCGAGAACCTGCGGAAAGGCGCCGTTACGGCGGTTGTTGGAGACCACGAGGTAATACTTCTCCCGGCCGTCATCGACGTGCTCCATCTTGGCCCCATATACCCGGCCTCGAATTAAGTCCGTACCGGGCATCGGCTAGTCCTCGTCAGCCCAGGACGGTCGCCTGCGCCGCGCCGCGGCGCGATCCGCGTCCGTGCGTGCATGCCTGTCGGGCGCATCCGCCTCATAGGAGGCTGTCTCAGCGGCCTCCCGCACTGCACGCAGGCCAGCCACGAACACCGCGTGGACCAGCAGAGCCTCGCTGACATCGCCGTCGGGCAGAGCAGTTGCCAGAGCGCTCAAGGCCTCCCTCTCCGGCCCGGGTTCCCTGAGTTTCGCCAGGTCCGCCAGGTCGCGCGCGGTCAGGGGAAGAGGAGTGCGGCGCTCAGTCGGCTCATTAAGTCGCGTTGCCATGCCATACATAGTGCCACACAAAGTGCGGCAATCAAAGCGTTGCCCTCTGCAGCCAGAGTCCACTGCCTCCACGTAGGCACGGACGCCGGTGCGCGATGGCCGGCTCCCGGTCCTTCTCAGGTATGCCGACGACCTGGTCGCCTGCTGCCAAACCGAGCGGAGTGCCGAGCAGATCAGGGCATGACCTGCTAGCTGGCTGGCGCCCAGGGGCATGGCCTTCAACAAGGACAAGACGCAGATCGCCACCCTCGATTCGGGCCTCCATGGCGTCGTCAACTGTCGCGGCCGACAGCCGGCCTCGGCAGGTCGCTCCCAACCCGGATGTCGTCGCTGCCGATGACCAGCCCGGCGGGGTCATCGGCACGGTAAGGCCGCCAGAAATCGGCACGGCCGGGGTTGGGATCGCCATCGCGGATGAAACCAATCCAGGCGTTGTGCATGGCGGCGGTAACCCGCTCGACATGCCGGCCGGGCAATCCCTGCACGAACGGTGCAGCGCCCCAAGCCTCGATGTTTGCGAAGGTGAAGGGGAGCTCCATGCAGTGGGTCGCGCCAAGCGCTCCTCCCAGCAAGGGTGACGGCACCTCGAACTGGTAGGCATGCGCCGGGCGGGACACGGCCCGCGCAGCGGCCACCTGCAATCCGCTGCACCGGAACAGGCCGTCGGTAACCATCTGGGTCAGTACGTCGCGCGGGGCGACCGCTGCGCTGTCCGCCGCATAGGTGTCATACAGGGCGGCCGCGCGGTCGCCGTATCGCGTACCTGCCCATCCGATGACCTGGTCGCGAGTGACCGCTGCGTACTGCGGATGCATGCCGAACGCGAAGGACGCCTCCGCCGAGTTCCAGCCGATCACCAGGTCAATGTCTGCGTCCGCTAGGGCCGCGACCGGGTGCCGGGGCATTGTTGCCTCGTCAATGACCGGCAGGAACGCCAGCCCCCATTCGCCGAACCGCGCGTACTCCCCCAAGACCCCGATGGTGGCGCCTATCAGTCGCTCCCATGGCTCCTCGCGCAGCGCGTCGAGGTCGTCGTGCCCGAGGTGGCGGGCGAGCGACTGTGTCCGGGCCAGCGCCTCTTCCACCGTGGGTAGGTCTAGTCCCAGCGGCGGGCTCTGCAGAATCCCGCGCTGGAAGAGATCCCGCGTGGCGGGGTGCTGAGCGAGCGCTGCTATCGAGAACGCTCCGCCGGACTGGCCGGCCAGCGTGATGCGGGCCGGGTCGCCGCCGAACGCGGCGACATTGGCTGCGATCCACTGCAGCGCCGCGATCTGGTCGGTCAGCCATACGTTCGCGTCGCCGACGCCCGACAGGAAGCCCAGGGGGCCGAGCCTGTAGTTGATGGAGATTGCCACCATGTCACCGTCACGCGCAAACGTGTCGCAGGCGTAGAACGGCAGATTCCCCGAGCCCGTGAGGAAGCCGCCGCCGTGGATCCAGACCAGGACGGGACGGCGAGCATCGTCGATGCCAGGCGTCCACAGGTTGAGCGTCAGGCAGTCCTCGCTGAACGGCGGCGCCCCGTGAGACCCGACCGGTGGCATTCCCCCAGGCAGCCACGGCTGAGGGGCCGACGGCCCGTACTCTGCGGAGTCGCGCACGCCTTCCCATCCTGGGTGCGGCGCGGCGGCCTTCCATCGGGCTGCTCCCACCGGCGGGGCCGCGTATGGCGCGCCGCGGAACACCCGCAACCCGTCCTCGACGCAACCGCGCAGGGTGCCGAGGCTGGAGCTCACGGTCGGCCGGTCAGTCATTTGCTTGCTCTCGGGGGGTCGCTAGCCGGACTTCGATGCGGTACCTATCCCGATCATCGCGTGGCCGCCGACTAGTCGCTACCGCCGCCGTCCATTGCCTGGCCCGGCCACGCACTACCAGGTCAGCGTCGCGGGCGAGATTGCTGGTCGGCTGCGGCTGGCGAGATCACGTTCGGCGTGGTTATCTCGTGACGTTGATAGGAGCGTTATGGGTGGCGACGATATCTCTGGGGTTGTCTTTCCCGCGTCGGAAGATGGTCGCAGAAGCACCTCGGCGGTGGGCAAGACCGTGGTTGCTGACGCACTGCGGCCTGTCGATCCGGCCGGCGCGCTAGGCGCCGAGCGGGATACGAACTGGCGTACGGGCTACCTGGTCCACTTTCGGCGGCTTGTCGAGGCCGGCCTGGCGTCGAAGGACGCAGCGGTCACGGTTGCCCGCGGCGGACTCGAATCACTGCACCGGCAAATGCGCGTCTCGCACGACGATGGCCAAGAATCCGGCCTCGACGCCTTGCTCTCGGCACCTGCCCGGCGGTCTATTGCCACGGTCACAGTGCAGGGCACCGGGGAAGCGGTGAATGAGCTGGCATTGCCCTATCACGGCCAGTTGCTGCGCGGCGACGCCCTGCTGCGCAGGCTGGAGGCGTGGACAGCCGATGGCGTGATCGAGCCTTCGTGTGCGGACGCGGTCCGCACAGTCGCCCAGCACCCGGAGTGGCTCCGCCTGTCCGGCCGCACCATCGCCGTTCTCGGGGCGGGCGCCGAGGTAGGGCCGCTGCCCGTCCTGCTGGGCTGGGGCACCCAGGTCATCGCCGTTGACCTGCCCAGTCCCCCCATCTGGAACCGCGTCTTGGACGCGGCGCGGCGGAGTGGCGGGACGCTCCTGATTCCCGTCGCCGGCAACTCCGGCCAGCAGCTAACGGGGAACAGCGACGATGACATCGCGCAGCACGCAGGCATCGATCTGATCAGCGACGTGCCCGCAGTTGCCGACTGGCTCGCTGCGGCCGACATGCCGCTGGTGCTGGGCAACTACGTCTACGCCGACGGCGCGGCCAACGTGCGTCTGGCCGCCGCGGTAGACGCACTCACCATGCGGCTGCAGACCGCCCGCGGCGATGTCGCGCTCGCGTTCCTCGCGACGCCGACCGACGTGTTCGCCGTGCCAGCCGAGGCGGTCGCACAGTCCGTCCGTGCCTACGCAACACGCTCGCGAGCGGCCAAGATGGCTGGCCCGCCACTGCGGACGCTGTCCGGTGGGCGGCTGCTGCGGCGCGCCTACGAACCGGGGGCAGATCCCGGCATTAACGACAGCCTGGTGGCGCAGCAGGGTCCCAACTATGCGCTCGCCAAGAGGCTGCACCGCTGGCGCGCCACAGTCGCGCGTGATGGCGGCGCGACGGTGTCAATGAACGTCGCACCCCCATCCCGAACCCGGTCAGTCGTCAAGAACAAGGCGCTGGCTGCCGCATACGCCGGCGCGCACCGGTTCGGCGTCGAGGCCTTCGACCCCGCCACCTGCAAGGTCCTCATGGCCGCGCTGCTCGTCCACGACCTGCACACCGGAGGCGGCCCGGCGCAAGCGCATCCCTGGCAAGACGAAGCGCACGCGGCGGCCCACGGCGGGCTGTGGCGGATGGCATACACCCCGCGCAGCGCGCTCATCCTCGCGGCAGCGCTCGGCTACGCAACAGCCAGGCCCTCGCGGATTGCGCGTACTGACACGGGTGCGTGAAGGCTTCCTGAGTGGCTTCCGCGAGTCTTCCAAGATCATCCATGAGAGTGACGGAGCTATCGCTATTGCAGTAGCTCCTTCACACCCAAATCAGCCGGGTCCGCTTGGCGGCGGCTGGCGGCGCATGCACTGCCCGGAGTTATATCTCGGTGGCGCTGACTCCGGAAAGATCCGCGAAGCGTGGCTTCGCGTCGAAGGCCAGAATGGTCCGGTCGGTCTGCACTGCGTGAGCGGCGATGATCAGATCATGGGCTCCGCGCGGCGTTCCGGCTCGCCGCGCCTCTGCGATCAGCCGCGCGTGGCACGCGGCGGTGGCTTCGGTGTAGTCGAGCAGCTCTACGGTTGACGTGATCGCAACCAAGGCCCGGGCGCGATCAGCGGCACGAGCAGGAGTGTCAGCAAGCTCGATGCCGACCCGGTACTCGGCGATTGACACTGCAGCGACGGCCAGCTCGTCGGCATCCAGGGCAGCTCGGTCAATCGTCGCGCGCTCGTAGGCGATCAGGACGTCGGTATCGAGGATCAGCCGCCGGCCACGGGTCTTCCTCTTCACGGAGGTAAGCGCCAGGGCTGCTTCGATGTCGGCTGCGAACCGATCATCAGGCGCGGGGATTCGCTCGATCGCGGCCCTTAGGTCTGCCCCGGTCCGACGCCGGGCAGGCATGATCTCGGCCACCGCATGGTGCCCGCGGGTGATCGTGACGGACTCACCCCGCTCGATCGCGTCGAGAAGCTCGGAGAAGTTCCGTGAGGCCTCGGTCGCAGTTATCGTGCGCATGTTCACATCATATCTGATAATCAGATCGAGCCGCCGGCGTGACCGGCCGAGACAACTCTGCCTATTTCGCACGGCATCCGGAGCCGCTGTACGAGCCAGCGCGGGTGCGGCTGCGATACGTTTTCATCCTGTAGATCACTCATGCCTGCATATTGCACGACCGGAGATCCGATGATAACGAGTCATGTCCGGCGCGCCGTAGTGATCGCGGTCGCGGTATCTGGCCTTGGGTTGACCGCCGGCTCCGGGGCTATGGCCGCCTCGAGCGCATCCGCCTCGCGGTGGCATATGGTCGGCACGACATCCGGTGACCTGACGGCTCTGGTCGCGCCAAACGCGAGGACCCAGTGGGCGTTCGGCACTAAGGAGCTCAACAAGCCGATGCCCCCGGTCGCGCTCAGGCACGTCGGGAAGCGCTGGATTCAGGCCGCCCTCCCTGCCGCGGCCAAGGGCGGAATCGTCTGCGCCGGGGCAAGTTCGCCGGGCAATATCTGGGCGTTCGAGAGCGGCTATTTGGCCCCGCGGGCGCGAATGCAGCGAGGGCACTGCAGCTGCGTTCTGGCCACTGGGTGGTCCGCACAACTTCGGCAGCCTGTTCCTGACCGGCTGCAACGTGCTGAGCCGGACCAACGTCTGGGTGTTCGGCTCGACCGGGGCTGGTCCTGCGATCGGTACCTGGCACCTGCACGGCAACACCTGGACTCACATGAACGCCTATCCGGGCAGTTACCTGGGCCAGGCCAGCGTGGTTTCGCCGTCCAACATCTGGGCCACCGGCTGGGACGGCAAGGAGGGCCTCCTCGCGCACTGGAACGGCTCGACCTGGAAGACCGACCCGTCGCTTCTCAAGGCGCTGCCCGCGCCGTCGAGCAAAGTTGAGGTACAGGTCAGCGCCGTCACAGCGATCAGCTCCGCCAATCTCTGGGTCGAGGCCGTCATTGGCCGCCTAAGCAAGCACGGCGTGTGGCACTACGGGCCCCAGGTGGAGCACTGGAACGGCGCCAAATGGGCGCATGTCGCCGCGTCCGCATTCGGCTACTACCTGCCCGTCGCCACCCCCGACGGCCACGGCGGCTGGTGGTCGTTCGGCTACCCGCCCGCTGCCGCGCTGACGCGTTCAATGACTTACGTGCTGCACGGGCACCACGGCCGCTGGATGAAGGTCCCGCTGCCGGCACCCCGGCCTGGTTACCTGCTCGAGGTCCGTGACGTGGTGAACGTGCCAGGCACCCGCACGGCCTACGCCGTTGGCGATGAGATCAGCAAGGCAACCGGAGATAGCTCCGGAGTCATACTGAAGGACACCTACTAGACCGTCATCGCGGGACGCCACGATCTCGCAGGCAGGCTACTCGCTCCCGAATGTGAGCGCTGATCGCGCGCTAACGGCTTGGTTAGATCACTCCATTGCACACTGCAGGCCGGGAGTGTTCGGCATTAAGCGACGTCATGCGCGCACGGTCAGAATGCGCCGAGCCCTTTCGGCGTTCCCAGGCCGGTCGGCGCGTTGTAGCCCTTCCTCGCGACGCACAGGTAATCGTTGCCGCAGACCACTGCCGGCGCTGGCACGAGCCAGGCATTGTTGCCGAGAGTGACGTTGAATAGCGACCGCGCATGCTGGTAGCTGTAACCGGGACGGATCTTGGCGGCATTGCCGGCCAGCCCGTATACGCCGGCGATGAAAGGTGCGGAGACGCTGGTTCCGCCGACGGTCACCCAGCCGCCATAGTTCTTATTGTAAATAGGGATATTCCACGCGACCGCCGCCACGTCTGCCACGGTGCGCCCAGCGCACGCCTTATCGTGCTGCCAGGCTGGCTTGCGCACGTAGGCGGAGCACCCGCTGCTGCTTGCGCCCGCGTTTGCGTCGTTCCACACTCGCTCGCCCCAGCCGCGTCGGTTGTGGGCCGGAGAGAGAATCGTGCCGCCGACGGCCGTCACGCTGGTGAGGTCGGCCGGGAAGTTCGCGGCGCTGAACCCGAAGTCGCCCGACGACACTGTGATCATGTGCCCGGGGTGACGGTAGGCCTTGGCGTACGCGAGCGCGTAGCCGTTTTCCCGAGCGCCGTAGCTATTGCTAATGACCTGTGCGCCCATACGCGCTGCGGTGTCGTCTGTCTTTGCCAGATTGCCAAAGCCAGGGTCGTCGCCCTCGACGACCAGGATCCGGCAGTGCGGGCACGCAGCCGAGATCATCGACACATCCAGCGTTGCCTCAAGGTCCCAGCCCGAGCCGACGCCTGACTGCGGCAGCGGTCTGACCTTGCCGTTCTGGTTGACCTTCCGGAAGCAGCCGCTGGCGACAGTGCAGGGCGGCAAGCCGAAGTGCTTGCGGTAGACGGCCAGGTAATGCGCGAGATTCGGGGTGTCGTAGGCGATCGAGACTGCGACGGTCTGGTGCGAGCGGCGGCTGACCGGAAGGCGGTACGCCGCCTCCAGCTGCCGGGGGGTCAGGCCGACAGGCCGCGCCACGGTTCCGGTCATCCCCGCGGCGAGGGCGCGGTTGACGGCTGTCTGCGTGCGGTACAAGACGAGGCACCGCATATATCCCGCTGGGACCGCCGGGCACGCGGCCCGCAAGGCGCTGGATGGCCCCGGCGTCGTTGCGCGCCAGCCAGCCGCGCTGGCCATCGGGACCGACACGGTTGCCAGCACGGCCAGGCCGGCGACGGCAACCAGGCCGGCCCGCATGCGGGAACGACGCTGCGTCCGGGCTCGCCGTCCCTGGCGGCCGGAAGAACCATTGACAGGCTGAATGGTCATCTGGCTGCTCCCGTTCCCCGTATCACTATGAGACGCCATAGGCGCGCAGGATCGTCTCGGTGATGGCGCCACCGGCTGCGTCCGTCGCGTGCACGCGCAAGGTCACGTCGACACCGGCCGGCGCGGTGAAGGCCATCCGGAAGCGTCCGCCGCCCAGGGGCGTGACCGTCGCTGCCTGCCAGGTCTGGCCATCGTTGTAGGAGAACTGCGCGCTGGCACCAGTGACGGATGCGGCCGGGGCTAGCTGCAGGTGACCGAAACTGAGGTCGATGACCTGCGGGCCACCGGGCCTGCGGCCGTCCGGCTGGAGGCCCTGGACGTTGTAGTCCACCGTCATCATCGGCTGCACCGCGCAGGTGCGCAGCAGCTGGCCGTTGTTTGTGAACGCGCAGTACCAGGACGGCGGGACCTTCGCACCGGGCCGCCGTGCCGAGCGCCAGGTCCAGGTGGTACTGCTGGCGCTGGATAGCGGGTAGGACGAGCTGAACCGGCCGGCGGTGAGCACGAACTTCAGAGTCGACGGCTTCGGGCTGAGCGTTACCAGAACGAGCCCATTGGCCGGGTTGCCGTGAGCGATCCGCACACCGTTCTGGTAGACCGCGTAACTGCCGGTGATTACCGTGCCAGGTCCGCCGTAGTACCCGCCGCCGACATTGCCCTGGGTGTTGTCGCTGAACGGCGTGCTGTACAGCGACAGCGTGTTGCCGAGCCGGATCGCGGATGGCAGCTGGGGCAGCAGGGCTCCCAGGCTTGGCGGCAGTAGCTGCACAGCAGGCTGCGGGTGCAACGGGTAAGCGTCCCAGTCCTCGGCCGCCTGCGTAGCCGGGTTAAGGACCTGGAACGGGCCGCTCTGGCCGCCTGCGAATGACGACAGGAACTCGATGTAGAAGCTGGACCACGCCTGCAGAGTGCCCGCGCTGAAGTACTGGATCCGGGTCACTGGCAGCCTGATCGGGAAGACATTGGCGAACAGAATGCCGCCCTGCAGCTCTTGCGGGAAGCCGCCGAACACGCCCCAGCCCCCGGCTGATCCCACGTCCTGGAAGTAGCGCTGCGTGACCGCGGCCAAGCTCGCCGGAGTGGCAGTGAACTTCTGCTGAGCAGGAATGATCCCGGCAGGCCCGGCATACTGCAGGTTGTACTCGTACGGAGTGCCGGTGAACTTGGGCGGCGACGCAAGCTGTCCGGACGTGAAGGAACTCATGGTGCCGACCGTTGGCTTTTTCGAAGTCGGGCTGACCCATAGCGAGATGCCGGGCTCGTAAGCACTGAATCCGCTGGAGAAGATTGAGCCGTTTCTGGCTATCCGATTGACTGTGAAGCTGAGCTGCTGCGCTGCGGAGGGCCGCGGAGTGGCAAAGCCAATCTGGCTGCTCGCGGCCCGCTCGGCTAGATGCACGGTCGTATTCCCGCGCACCGTAAATTGCGGCAGCACCACGAGGCGCCATGCCAGGACGTTCTTGGCGAAGCTGAAAAACTCGCCGATTGCCCAGTAGTGTCCGGGCGGCACGCTGAACTTCGTGCTGCCGTGATAGAAGACGTTGGTCGTTTCGTTGAAGTCTTCG
Source organism: uncultured Actinomycetota bacterium (assembly GCA_963787665.1). GTDB lineage: Bacteria > Actinomycetota > Actinomycetes > Streptosporangiales > Streptosporangiaceae > JAJYUU01. The sequence goes on along the minus strand of CAWBDZ010000006.1, from coordinate 371,072 downwards.
AACCGCTCCGGGTTGTCGACGTTGAGCACCATAACCAGGTCCCCGTTGTCTGCCCGGCCCTGCATATTCGTGGCGCGCATAGTGAGCGTGTCCAGCCGGAAGCCGGGGCGTGGCGCTGCCGCAGCCGCCCCGAGCAGGGCAATTTCCGCGCCACGGCTGAACAACCCGTCCATGCCATAGCGGCCCGTGCGGTGATCTGCGCGGAACTGCCTGGCCAGCGCGGCCCCGAACAACTTCGCCCCCGCTGCGGTCAGGTATCCCTGCTCGCGTCCCTGGCCGGAGCTGGTGACGGTGACGCCCGGAAGAGCCCTGCTGTGCCCCGCGAACGTGATCGCTACCGGCAGCCGTCCCGCCTTCTCGGCTCGCTGCAGCGCACCGATATTGAACAGGCTCGGATCGAGACCGCGGCCGAGATAGGCCATGGCCTCCGCCGGTATTTCCTCGGTCAGACCGCCTAGCCTTATCGAGACCAGCGCGGTGGCTGTCCCTGCCAGCTGCGCAACCGCCCGGCCACCGCCGGCCAGCTGCCGGACCGCCAGGCGCTGGCCAGTAATGAGCAGCAGGGGCTCCCGCGCGCTTGCTGCCGCCGCCGACGAATGGCTGGATGAGGCTGTCGCCGGACTAGCCAGCGAGGGAAATGCGACTGCCGCGGACAAGCAGACGGCAGCTGCCATTGCAGCGACCCGGGGGCGCAAGCGACGCACGCTGGCCTCCTTTACGGATGCGCTAGGTCTTTGGCTCGATTATACATAACTGCGACCGATTTTTTGGGTTTTGTGAGTCCTCATCGATAAAAGGCTGCCGACCGAGGACTGACACGCTGCGGGTGTGCCACCGCATGGTGACACACCCGCGGCACGTGCTTCCCAGTGAACTGCTCATCTCGCCAGTGGGCCAAGCGTCCTCTGGCCCAGGCGGACTCGAGGGTCCGCGGCGCCCGACGCGAACGGAGCATCATGCCTCCGGAGAGAACTTAGGCAACCATTGTTCGCTCGAACGCGAGGTCGATGGCCTCGTCGAAGCTCAGCGCCGCGCCTTGGGCGTACGCATGGCGGAACTGTTCCGTACTCAGGGCTGCTTCCGCCGGTCGAGGCTCTCCGGGCGATACCGGGCGTCGGAGGCTTCCCACTGGTGTCCGGTCTCCTGGAGCAGCGACTGCGCAGCGCCATGCAGCTGGCTGCCCGATGCCAGTCACTCAGATCGGTGGCCAGGCACGCCAGCCCGTGGATTATGAACGCCACCGTTCTCTTGTCGCCGGTCCGGCGGCTGATCCGCAGGGCTTTGTCGAAGGCGGATCGGGCGCTGTCGAGGTCGTGCTCGCCGCGAAGGACTAGCGCCAGGTTTCCCAACGCGGTGGGGCTTGCGAATCCCGTTGCCTCCGCACCTTGTATTGCGGCTTCGAAATGAGCCCGTGCACCCGGCAGGTCGCCGATCTCCATGGCTGCAATGCCAGCGTTGTTATGCAGCGCCCCGTTGGTACCGAGGTCGCCGCAGCGCTCGGTACACGCGATGGCCTCGGCGTACAGCCGCCGGGCCTCGGCTGGCCCGAGCGACAGCAGATAACTGCGCAGGCTCATGCCCAGCAGCAGGTCGTCGCCCAGCTTCCGGGCTTGCTCGACGGATTCTTGTCCCAGCCGACGCGCTATCTCAATTTTGCCAGACGCGAAATATGCCAGGCACAGCGTGCCGCGCGCGAGAATCAACAGCCGGTTGTCGCCAAGCGCCTCCGCTAGCTCAGCAGCCTGTCCGGCCAACTGCACGCCGATCGCGAGGTCCGCGGAAACGATGGCACGGGCCGCGCTGACCAATGCTTCTGCGAACAACCAGGGATCAAGAGCCGCTTCAGGCCGCCTGAGCGCGGGCACGAGCAGGCTGGCCGCCTCCGCGCCCGCGTAACGGACTGCCCAGTAGCGCCAGAGCGCGATGCCAAATCGCAGCACCTGGGCAGTACCGTCGGCCTGTGCGGCTGCGTGCCCCGTGGCTCGACGCAGGTTTGCCTGGTCGACGTCTCGTCGAGCACGCCACCTTCCCTGGTCTGCGCTATGCAGATAGGGCGAGGCTTCCTCGGCGACAGCCAGATAGTGCGTGCAATGCAAGGCGCTGAGTGCGGCGATCTCGTCGGTGCCGGCTTCGGCGAGGCGCTCCGCGGCGAACAGGCGGATGGTCTCCAGCATCCTGTAGCGCACGGTGCGCCCCGCCGACTCGACCGCGCACCAGGCTCTTATCCACCAGCGAGCCCAGCAGTGCGAAGACGTCAAGGGCGTCGACGGCCCCGAACCCGCATACCTGCTCGGCGGCCGCCAGGTCGAAGCCTCCGGCGAAAACCGCCAGGCGCGCCAGCAGGACCTGCTCAGCGCGCGTGAGGAGGGAGTACGACCAGTCGACTGCCGTTCGCAACGTCTGCTGCCGCTCCGCCACGGTCCGACTGCCACCGGTGAGCAGCCGGAACCGCTGATCCAGCCGACTTGCGAGGTCGGTCAGTGACATCGATCGCAGCCGCGCCGCCGCCAGCTCGATGGCCAGCGGCAACCCGTCCAGCTTCCGGCAGATCGAAGACCACCACCGGTACCGTGTCCGCATCCAGGGTGAGGCCGACCCCCTGTGCCTGGGCACGTGCAACGAACAACGCGACCGCGTCACACGAAGCTACGGTGGCCGGGTCGAGATCATCACCTTCGGGCAGCGACAGTGACGGCACCCGGTAGATCGTTTCTCCGCCAATGCCCAGCAGTTCCCGGCTAGTCGCGAAGCACGTGTACCTTCGGGCAGCGCCGCAACAGGGTCTCAGTCGTCTTCGCGCAACCGCCGATGACTTGCTCGCAGTTATCCAGGACGATGAGAACGTCCTGCGGCACTACGGGTCGGCTACCACCTCCAAGCGGACCGTCCGGGCTGCAGCGGTATCCGCAGTGCCTGGGCGATGGCGGCCGCGACCGAGCCGTCATCGGTGACGGCGGCCAGCTCTACGAGCCAGACCCCATCCCCGACCCGTCGACCAGCTCAGCAGCGACCTGCAAGCTCAACCGGGTCTTCCCGCCGCCGCCGGCCCCTGTCAGGGTCAACAGCCGCGAGCCATCCATCAGCGCCCGGACCTGTGACAATTCCCGTTCCCGGCCAATGAACGTGGTCAGCTCGGTCGGCAAGTTGTTTGGTAGCGCCGGGCTGCCCAGTGACCGCAGCGGCGGGAACTCTGCCTCCAGGCCAGCCCCGCAGAGCTGAAAGAGCTGCAATGGCCTGCCCAGGCCTTGCAGCCGGTGAACGCCCAGATCCCGGAGCGCCGCGCCCGGTGGCAGCGCATCACTGACCAGTGCCGCGGTCGTCTCGGATACCAGCACCTGCCCGCCGTGCGCGACTGCCGCGATCCGGGCCGCGCGGTGCACGTCCAAGCCCACGAACCCGGCGGTCGTCTGCTCGGCCTCCCCGCAGTGCATCCCCATCCGCACCCGGACGATCTCATTACCCGGCCAGGTGCGGGATGTGAGCGCTTGCTGCATCTCCAGCGCCGCCGCCACGCACGCCCGCGGCGAAGAGAACACCGCGAAGAATCCGTCCCCGGCAGTATCAATCTCCCTGCCGCCGTGCCCGGAAGAGCAGCTCGAATCACCGCGTGGTGACTGGCAAGTACCTCGCCGTAAGCGCTCTCCCTCACCCGTTGCAGCAGCGACGTGGAGCCTTCAATGTCGGTGAATAAAAAGGTGAAAGCCTCCACGGGCACAGCGTAAGAGCGCAGGCGCCCGGCTAACAGCCAATAACGCACGCGATCCCGAATAGATGGACAGGCCGATCACCTTTGTCGGCCGCCCGCCGCGGCGGTAACGCCCGAGCTGAGTCATAGAGTCGCAATTGGTGCCCGGTTGCGCTTCGCGTTGACCGCCGGCTTGCAGTTACTTATCTACTGTCGCGACCACTCGCGTGGTCGAGACGGCTTCCACCACCTCAGCGCGGCTGACCAAGGCCGGCCGGGCCGCATTCGAGCTGCACGTCGCAGCACTGCAACAGATCGTCGAACGAGCCGGGGCCTCGGTACTCCGCCGCTGACCACATCAGCTGCCAGCCATGCACGTTGCCGCGGCACGCCACGGACAGATATTCAGGGCACTCCCCGCAGGAGCGACAAAGGACCGCTAGCTTCCGGCGAGGCGCCCCGTCCGCCGGGCGACCGGCGGCCGGCATGACGCGGGCTAAGGCAAGCCAGCTCGAAGATAGGGCAGTTGCCCAATGTGGGGTAGCGGGCCTTACCGCGAACCTCGACAGTGCAGGGCCGCTGACGGCCCGCACATCGAGGAGGAACGAGATGCACCCGTTCATGGCACAGGCCCTGGCCGCCGAGCGGATCAGGGAATCGCGTGACCGAGCGGCTCAGCACCGGCTTGCGAAAGAGGCGCTCCGGAGCAGGCGCGCGACAATCGAGGCAGCCGCCGAGGCGCCGCGGCCGTCGGGCTCCAGCCGGGCGGTGGCCCCCGTCGCCGCGGCTAGTGAGCAGCCAGGCATCGGCGAAGGCCGGCAGCCGACTGGCGAGCGAGCCGCGTGACGTGAGCAGCGCAGCCGCCGCGGAAGGCCTGGCCACGTCATGGGCCGGCCGCCGCAGACACCGGATCTTGCCTCTGTGTTGCATCCTCGGGGCATGACCACCCGCGCCGCAAGCCCGGTCCTTGTCGGCCGGGAGGGGCAGCTGGCGGTGCTGAATGCTGCCCTCGCCCCGGCCGGCCGGGACGGCCCGTCGGTTGTGCTCATCGGCGGCGAGGCGGGCGTGGGAAAGTCCCGGCTGGTGAGAGAGTTCTCCGCTCGCGCGAGGGAAGCTGGGGCGCGGGTGCTGACGGGCGGCTGCGTGGAGCTCGGCGGTGACGGGCTGCCTTTCGCGCCGTTCACCGCTGTGCTGCGCGAGCTGGTCCGCGACCTGGGCGCCGACGGCGTGGCCGGGCTGCTTCCCGGCGGGGACACGCGCGACTTCGCCCGGCTGCTGCCGGAGTTCGGCCCGTCGGACGGCGGCGCCGGTGACAGCATGGCCAGGCCGCGGCTGTTCGAGCAGATGCTCGCGCTGCTTGAGCGTCTGGCAGATAGCGGGCCCGTTGTGCTGCTGGTGGAGGACGCGCACTGGGCGGACCGCTCGACCAGGGATCTGCTGGCGTTCCTCATCGGCCGCCAGCAGATGCTGGACGGTCTCCTGATCGTCGTTACCTACCGGTCCGACGAGCTGCACCGCAGCCATCCGCTGCGCCCGCTGCTGGCCGAGCTTGGCCGGCTCGGCTGGGTGGAGCGGATGGAACTGCCCAGGCTCGACCGGCTGCACGCCGATGAGCTTGTGGCCCGCATCCTGGGGCGCGAGCCTGAGCCGTCGCTCGCGGACGAGGTGTACCGCCGGGCCGAGGGCAATCCGCTGTTCGTCGAGGAGCTGCTGTGCTGTGACTTTGACGGCGGCCTGAGCGCGGATCTGCCCGAGTCGCTGCGCGACCTGCTGCTTGCCGCGGTGCGCCGGCTGCCAGAGGAGACCCAGCAGGTACTCCGGACGGCAAGCGCCGGCGGGCTGCGAACAGGCCACGCGCTGCTCGCGGCGGTCACGGGGCTGGCTGATGATGCCCTCTCCGGAGTGTTGCGCCCGGCGGTGGCGGCCAACGTGCTGACCGCCGACGACGACGGTTATGCGTTCCGGCACGGCCTGATCAGGGAGGCGGTCCTCGATGACCTGCTGCCCGGCGACCGGACCCGGCTGCATACGCGGTTTGCTGAGGCCCTGCTGGCCGATCCCGGGCTGGTCCCCGCGGGCCGGGCGGTGATCGAGCAGGCGCACCACTGGTACGCCGCGCACGACACCACCATGGCGCTGGTCAGCGGCTGGCGGGCGGCCGGGCAGGCCGGCCGTGCACTGGCCCACTCCGAGCAGCTCACCCTGCTGGCGAGGGTGCTTGAGCTGTGGGACAAGGTGCCGGACGCCGAGCAGCGGATCCGCGCCAGCCAGCTGACCGTGCTAGAGCACGCCGCCGGGGTCGCGAAGACCGCCGGGGAGTACCAGCGGGGGGCAGCGTTCGCCTCCGCTGCGCTGACAGAGATCGACCCGGCCGCCGAGCCCGTCCGCGCGGCCTTGCTGCTGGAGACGCGGGCGCTGCTGAGAAGGCGCAGCGGCGCAGATGACGTGCTCGCGGACATGCAGGCGGCGCTGGACCTTGTGCCTGCGGGCGTGGCGGACGCCGCGCGTGCGCGGGTGCTCGTTGGCATCGCCAGTCTTGCCCGGCCGCCGGGCGGATCGCGGGCGTCGGAGGCCGCCGGGGAGGCCCTGGCGCTGGCACGGCAGGCCGGAGACGCCGCCACCCAGTCGGCCGCGCTGCATGAGCTGGCGATCATCCAGTCCCAGTCCGGCAACGATACCGTTGCCCTGGAGATGCTGGGCCTGGCGCGCGCGGTCGCCGGGCGGGCAGGGGCCTACGAGCCGCTGCTGCATGCCGTGATCGACGAGTCGCACGTGCTTGAGGGCATGGGCGAGCACGAGCAGGCCGCGAACGTGGCGCGCGCCGGGATTGCCAGCGCCCGGGACTATGGTCTCGCGCGGACCTCGGGCTCGCTCCTGGCGATCAACGTGGCTGAGCCGCTGGTCTCTCTTGGCAGGTGGGATGAGGCCACGGAGGTGATCGAGCACGCGCTGGCGCTGTCCCCGCCCCAGCCCGACATCCGCGCCGCGCTGCGGCAGCTGGCAGGTGATGTTGCCGTGCGGCGGGGCGATCTGACCGGTGCCCGGGAATCTGCCGCGGCGGCGAGGGCCGCGCTCGGCACGGCCAGCTACCAGAACCGCGGCCAGTACCACGTGCCGCTGGCCCGGCTGGACATCGAGCTGAGCCTGGCCGAAGGGAAGCCGGCCGGCGCGCTGGCCGCCGCGGCGGACGCCGTCGGCCGGCCCGATCTGGCGGGCGACCCCCGGTACGCGTGGCCGCTGCTCGCCGCTGGTGCCCGGGCGGTTACCGCGGCCGCGCGGGCTGCCGGCGGCAAAAACAGCATGCCGGCAGCGCGGGCAGCGGACTTGCTGGCCCGGCTTCGCGCCATGGCGGCACAGATGCCTGCGCTGGGCCCCGTTCAGCTGGCCAACCGCCTGACGTTCTCCGCCGAGGCGCTCCGCGCGGCGGGAGAAAGCCACGGCGCAGCGGCGGGCCAGGCAGCCTTGGCCGCTTTTGACGACGCCGCCGTGGCCTGGGAACGCATCGGCCAGCCCTACCCGCTGGCCGTCGCGCTGCTGAGGGCGACGGAGGCGGCGCTGGCCGCCGGCGACCGCGGCGCCGCGGCAGCGCGGCTGCGGCGCGCGGCGGAACTCGCGGACCGCCTCGGCGCGGGGCCGCTGCTGGACGAGATCGTAATCCTCGCCCGCAGCGCGAGGATCGTGCCGGGCGGCGACCCTGCAGGCCAGGATCCGGCGCCGGCGACGCCGCTGGGCCTGACGGCCAGGGAGTTCGAAGTGCTGCGGCTAGTCGCCGACGGCCGGTCGAATCCGGAAATCGCCGCCGGGCTGTTCATTTCGGCCAAGACCGCGAGTGTCCATGTGTCGAACATCCTGGCCAAGATGGGCGTCGCCGGCCGGGGCGAAGCGGCAGCCGCGGCGCACCGGCTGCACCTGTTCGACGCCGTCCCGCTGCCCTAGATGGAGTATCGCGGCTTTCTTGATCATCGTTGTATGTTCGCTGGTCAGTCGCTGTTAGTGCTAGGCAAGCGCCTGAGACCTAAGAGCAGGCGGCCAGGCCGAAGGTCTCGATCCGCGCCAGATGGGCACGCCAGGTCAGGGCCTACCCAGGCTTTCAGCGTGCCAGATATGGCAGATCTGTGCTGACTGCGGCGATAGGACCGGTCCGCTATTGTGAACAGTCAGAGGATTTCGGTCCTGGCCGGGCGCACGATGAGCGGCCCCGAGCGCGCATGGCGGGTGACGCGTGACAGGTCACCCCCGGCAGCTCAGAGTTTCCTCCACGGCTCCGCCGCAGCCCTGGCTGCCGTCCCCGTATCTGAGTGCACTCACTTTCCGTACCGGCCAATGCCCGGCGGCTACAAAGGCCCACATCCAGCCGTTGGAGAGGCCTGGGACACGACGTCCGACTCTCGCGACCACCGGCGCGGGCGGCCTGCGGCCTGCGGCAGCTTCCACTCTGGTCCGGTTGCGCTTCGCGTCACCGGCTTGCAGTTACTTATCTACTGTTGCTCTACTGTTGCGAGAACTCGCGCAGCCGAGACAGCTTCCAGCAGTCGCCGGTAGTCCTGCTCGTTCTGGTCGGCGTAGGCCATCGCGAACTCGGCGATGGCGTGGTCGAAGTCCTCGCTGCTGCCCAGATAGCCAGCGATCATGGCGGCGCGGCCGGTCCGGGCGTGGGCTCGGGCGAGCGCCCAGCCGCAGAGCCTGCCGTAGTAGTTGAGCTGAAGCGGATCCATCAAGGAAACGCTCATGCTTCCCTTCATGTCGCGCAGCTGCCGGACGTAGTAGTCCTTTGCTGCAGGCGATAGTCCCTTGGATCCCGCGCCGCTGGTTCCGAGTCCTGTCGTCCAGCCAAGGAAGGGGTCGGTAGCCGCCTGCGTCAAGCGCTGGCCTCTGACCACGCGCTTGCCCTGGTGCTGGTAGTCGCTCTTGCCGGCGAACGGGGCCAGCACCGACTCCTGGGCTTCCTTCAGCTGCAGGAAAAGCGGCTCATCCGCACGGTCACCGAGCAGCAGAAGGATAAAGGCCTCGGTACCAACTGAGCCGACGCCGACGACCTTGCGCGCGAAATCGCCGAAATAGTACCGGCGCAGCACCTCCCTGCGATCCTCCTCTAGCGTCTCCTGGTACATCGCGATGGCGTACTGCAGTTCCTCCAGGACGTCGGGGTGGCGCTCGATCGGATAGCGGACGATCACGGGATGCGCCGGCCTGATCCGGTACTGCCCGTCGACTTGGTCACACATTTTCAGGAACGCCTTCAGGCTTGTGCGGCGATGAGCCTTCTCAATGTCCCGGTGGCGACGGCGCACGGCTGCCTTGGGCTGGACCGCGTCAAACAGCCCAGTGACTTCGTCAACATCGACCCTGGAGTACCAGACCTTGAGGAACCGCATCGCGGCGTAGTTCGCCATCTCGGTGCGGTAGCTGCGGGCGGCCGCACGCGCCGCGGTGCGGGCATCGCGATCCTTGAACTGCTTATCGCGGGCGGCAACTGCAAGACTGGCCGCCAGCCGTTTGACATCCCACTCGAACGGAGCCGGAAGCGTCTCATCGAAGTCGTTGACGTCGAAGACCAGCCGCCGGTCGGGCGCCGCGAACATGCCGAAATTCAGCAGGTGCGCGTCTCCGCAGGCCTGCACCCGGATGTCTGTCGTGGGCGAGTGCGCCAGGTCCCAGGCCATCGGCGCCGCGGCGCCGCGGAAGTAGGCAAACGCAGAGGCGATCATTCGTCCGTACCGGATCGGAACCAAGTCCGGCACCCGGGTGCTGGCCTGCTCCTCGAGAGTGGCAACCGGATCGGGACGGTCCGGCGGCGGCGCCCATTCTGCGTGGCTCGACCGGGGCACCAGACTGCGTTGCTCGCGGCCCCGCCCTCGCCACTCACCGGGCGTCAGCAACTCATGCGGCGGGGCGAGAACGCCTGGCGACATTCTGCTCATCAGGTCACCGACCCCCCGATCGTGACTGCGGACACACAGCCCGCTGCGGTCAAGCCCACGCCTACCGTCGCTTCAAGGCCTGATCATGACCAGATACTACGGTGACGACGCGATCACTCACAGTTGCGGGGCCGGGCAGAGTGCTTCCGGCGTACTCGCGAGGCTGGGTGCACAGGCATAAATGGTCGGGCAGATACTCCGGTCACGGAGTCACGAAGTGATAGCCCTCGCGCAGGAGCGCGGGGATGACGACCCGCAGGGCCGCTACCGTCTGCGCGCGGTTGCCGCCCCCGTCGTGCTCCAGGATGATCGATCCGGGCCGAGTGTTGCGCATGATGTTGTGAATGATGCTCCGGGTTCCCGGCTCCGCCCAGTCGCGCGGGTCGACTGACCAGTCCAGCGGGATCATCCTCATGTGCTCGCATTGCCTGATTACGGTCGGCGACCAGGCCCCGTACGGGGCACGGAACAGGCCAGGGTGCTGGCCGGTCGCGGCGTGGATCGCCCGGCTCGCCAGGGCAAGCTCGGCGTGCACATGATGGGCGGCCATCTTGGCGAGGTCGGCATGCGTCCAGGTGTGATTCGCGATGCGGTGGCCAGCGGCCGCAACCGACCGGGCAAGATCCGGGTATGCGGCTACGTGAACGCCGATCATGGAGAACGTTGCGGTCACCCGATAATGGCGCAGCACCTCCAGCACCTGCGGAGTGTAGAGCGGGTCAGGACCGTCATCGATGGTCAGCGCGATGTCCTTGGAAACGTCGCGCACGTAGTACAGCGGACGATCCACGGGGTAGGACGGTGCATGCGGAACGTGAGCCCGGACCGGGTGCACCTGGTCCACCGGCTGAATCGCAGCCCGGTGGTCTGCTGGCCGGCCGGACAACAGTCGAGGGGCTAGCGCGCTAGTCAGCGTTACAGCACCGGTTGCCAGCAGCAGCCGCCGGCGGCGGACCGCGAAAGCGTCGGCCGGCGAGTCCTCGAACGACGAGCGGGCTGCCACGGACCCCCCGCAGTGTTCCGTGCCTTCTACCGGCACATCCCGACACGGCACCAGTGCGTGCGCTATTCGTACCATCATGGAGGAACGATGGGTTAACACGCGGTAGATCCGACGGCGTGTCGGACCGAGGCAGGAGCCTGTCCGCACGAGCAGCGGGGGGCATGGATGAGCCGGATAGACGTCGACGGGGTCGGCATCGACTACCAGGTCACCGGGGAGGGACGCCCGGTCTTGCTGTTGCACGGCTGGCCCGACTCCGGCCGGCTTGGCGGCATCAGGTACCGGCGCTGGCCGAGGCCGGGTTCCAGGTCATCGTCCCCGATCTGCGCGGCTTCGGGCGCTCCGGCAAGCCAGAGGCCGTCGAGGCCTACTCGCTGCCCTTCGTGGCCGGGGATGTCATGGCGATCCTCGCCGACCTGGAGATCACCCAGGCCCACGTAGTAGGTCACGACTGGGGCGCCGCACTTGGCTGGGCGCTTGCCTCCCTCGCACCCGGCAGCGTCGACCACCTAGTCGCCCTGTCGGTAGGCAACCCAGTCACGTTCCTTCGCACGCTGGAACAGCATGAAAAGTCGTGGTACATGCTGCTGTTCCAGTTCGCAGGCATCGCCGAGCGGTGGCTGAGCGAGGACAACTGGGCGAACTTCCGAAGCTGGGCACGCCACCCCGATGCCGATCAGGTGATCGCCGACCTGGAAGCGAACGGCTCACTCACCCCAGGCCTGAACTGGTACCGCGCCAACGTCCCGGCCGAAACCTTTGCGGGCCCGGCGATGGAGCTCCCGCCGGTACAAGCACCAACCATGGGCGTCTGGAGCACCGGAGACTTCGCCCTCACCGAAGTGCAGATGACCGATTCCGGCAGTAACGTGGCCGGCTAATGGCGCTACGAGCGCCTGGACGGCCCCGGCCATTGGCTGCAGCTCGACGCACCAGAGCAGGTCAACGCATTGCTGCTCGATTTCTTGCCGCAATAACCCCGCCTCGGTCGGCATTCCCGGATCGGCCGGTTCTGACGGCCGCAGAATCCCTTCGCCCCGCTCGAGCCCGGCCCGCCGGACATCGCCGGAAGCGTCAGCGCAGCTCCGGGAATCTGCGGCGACGGGTGCCGGGCATCGCCGCAGTTTTCACCGCGGCCGCCGGGAGGTGAGGTTGGCGCCTGTGACGGCAGACGACAGGTCTGACCTCGGGCACGCGGAGCAAAGGTGCCACGGCGGTGCTGCCGAAGTCGCCGGCGGAGGGGATGCCTTCACGGCCTGGCGCGAAATGCGCGAGCGCGAGGGGCCGAAGGTCAGCCTGATCCAGCTGTATGCCCTGGTAGCCGAGCCGAGAGGGCTCAAGCCGCACGAGCTGCCGCTGACCGAGCGTAGGGAACTGGCCGTCCGCGCGACGCCGGTGCTGTGGCCCGGGTTCGAGGCCAACCTACGCTCCGAACCGCGAAGGCCGGAGCCCGTCCGGGTCATTTCTTACGACCCGGCCTGGCCGGAGATCTTCCGGGCCTGGCGTGAACGCCTGGCAAGCCTCCTCGGCCCGATCGCCTGCCGGATGGACCACGTCGGCTCAACTTCGGTACCCGGTCTGGCGGCCAAACCGATCGTGGACATCCAGATCGGCGTGGCAGACATGGCTGACGTGGAGCACTACGTACCGCCTTGCGAGGCGGCCGGGCTCCAGCTGCGCTTCCGCGACTTCGAGCACCGGTACTTCCAGCCGCCGCCCGGACAGCCCGGGGACGTGCACGTGCACGTCTGCCAGCACGGTAGCGACTGGGAACGGCTGCACCTGCTGTTTCGCGATTACCTACGGGCCAGCGCCAGCGCGCGGGAAGCCTACGCTGCCGCGAAGCATGAGGCGGCCAGGCTGTGGGCCGACCAGGGCGCGGCGTACACCGAGGCCAAATCCGAGGTGATCCTCGGCATTCTCAACCGCGGAGAGGTCTGGGCCGACGCCACCGGCTGGGTCGATGTCATGACCGAGCACGGAGAACCGGACATGACCGGCTTGCGCTGGCGATACGGTCGCGGGTCAGGACAGCCGGACGACGCCGGGACGCCGGCGATCGCCGTCAACCACCTGACCAAGGACTTCGGCGGCCGGACCGCGGTGTCGGATGTCTCGTTCAACGTCGACCGCGGCGAGGTGTTCGGCTTCCTCGGTCCGAACGGCGCCGGGAAGACGACGACGGTGCGGACGCTCGGCACCCTTATCGCGCCGACCTCGGGCTCGGCGACGGTCGCGGGATTGCCGCTCGCGCCGGAGAACGGCGTCGAGATCCGCCGGCGGATCTCGATCATGCCCGAGTCCCCGGGCCTGTACCTGCGGCTGAGCGTGGGCGAGAACCTCGCAGTGTTTCGCCGACCTCTACGAGTTGCCCGATCCGCGCGAGCGGATCGAGCAGGCCCTGCGAGGCCGTCAAGCTGGCCGACCGGGCCGGCGACGCCTGCGGCACCCTGTCCAAGGGCCTGCGCCAGCGGGTCGCCCTGGCCCGGGCGCTGCTCAGCGACCCGCAGGTGCTGTTCCTCGACGAGCCGACCTCCGGCCTTGATCCGGTCGCCGCCCGCGACGTGCACGAGCTGATCGACGGGCTGCGCCAGCGCGGCGTCACCATCTTCCTCACCACCCACCGGCTCGAGGAGGCCGAGCGGCTCTGCGATCGGGTCGCCATCCTGAACACCACGCTGCGCACGATCGGCCGTCCCGACGAGCTGCGCGACCGGCTGTTCGCCAAGTCGCTCGCGGTCCGGACGGTCGCCCCGCTCGCCGACCCAGAGCCGCGTGTTCGCCGGCCTTCCCGCGCGTCGACGGCTGGCACGCAGGACGGCCCGGCGGCTACGTCCTGGCCGTCTCCGACCCCGCCGCGGCCGCCCCGGCCGTGACACGGGCGCTGGTGCAGCCGGCGCTGACGTCCTGTCGATCGGCGAGTCGCGCCACTCGCTCGAGGACGTCTACCTGGAGCTCGTCGACCAGGACGTGGAGGCGAGCGGCGATGAGCATCAGCACGGGCGCGTGCGCGCCATCGTCCGCAAGGAGCTGCGGGAGTACCGGCGCAACCGCTACATCGTCGTTGCGATGGCCGTCCTTCCGTTGGTCTTCTTCATTCAGCCCGCTGATCGCAGATCTTCACGCTGCCAGCCTCGGCCTCCAGCGGCGCTGCGCCATCGAGCGCGCTCGTTGCTTACATGCTGGGTATCCCGGCGCTCGTGCCGGCCGTGCTCGCCGCCTATTCGGTTGTCGGCGAGCGCCAGCAAGGGACGCTCGAGCCGGTGCTCACCACGCCGATCCGGCGCGAGGAGTTTCTGCTGGGCAAGGCGCTGGCGGCCTTCGTGCCCGTCGGTCGCCGTCGCCTATGCCGTGTTCGGCTTCTTCGTCGTCTGCATCGAGCTCTTCGCGCAGCCGGCGTGTCGTCCGGCACTCATCCGCGGCCCGGAGCTGCTCGCCCAGCTGCTCTTCACCCCGCTGCTGGCCGGCTGGTCGATCTGGGTCGGCATCGCGATCTCCACCCGGTCAGCCGACGTCCGCGTCGCCCAGCAGCTCGCCATCCTGGCCAGCCTGCCGACCGTCGCGGTGACATCGCTGATCGCTTACAACGTGATCCACGCGACGCTCGCGCTTGCCCTCGCCGCTGCAGTTGCACTGCTTATCCTCAACCGGCTCGGCTGGCGGATTACATCGGCCGCCTTCGACCGCGAACGCCTCATCACCAGCACCAGGTGACCTCAGCGCGTGGCGTGCCTCGTGTCACCCGGTAGTAAGGCCGAACAAATAGCGACAAGCCTCGAAGCCGGTGATGCGGATGCCGGCCGCGGCATCGCTGGCCAGCCAGTCGGCCCGCAACATGCGCATGTGCACCATGACATCAGCGCCGTCGCCGCGCGCATGCAGCGACTCGCCGTTGGGCTGGTAGCCCAGTGCGCGAGATACGCCGAGGGAGGCGTGGTTGTCGTGCCATGCCGACGTGATTGCGGCCTGCGCGCCCATCGGGCCGAACGCCAGCGCGAGCACGGCCCGCCGCATCTGTTTACCGTAGCCGCGGCCCCGCGCCGAGGGGACGAGGAAAGACGCGGTGTCGACCGTACGCAAGACGGCGAAGTCGTTCCCCTCAAGTTCCTGGGCGCCAAGGATCTGGCCCGCTGCGGAGACGACGAAGGTAACCCGCCAGGCCTCAGGCCGCCACGTCCCGTAAGACCTCCAGTACCCCTGGTGCACGACGGTGCCGCGGGTGACGCGCTCATCTCCGGTCGCGTACCGGGTGGCCGCCGGGTCCAGCTCCACGTCGTCGGGCAGCAGATCGGCGATCGCGGGCTGATCGGCCTCGGTCATGGGGCGAAGAGTGAGGTCGGCCGAGTCAATCCGCAGATCAAACAACGGCCAGTAACGGTGCGCCATCACGCCACGCTACGACGTTCGCGAGTGCTGAGCGGCAGCGGCAGCAAACTGGCCCCTGGCGCCTTCACGACGCGGATTGTTCGGAAACGGAACGGGTGCCGGGCCACTCGGCCGCGGCTGCGGCTACTGGACTGTCCGCGGGCTCGTTGGCCGCGGCGACGGAACCGCCCGCGGCCCGGCGGGGGCCGGGGCAGGCGACGGAAAAAAAAAAAAAAAAAAAAAAAAAAAAAAAAAAAAATACCGGCCGAGGCCTTGCTGGCCGCGGCGACGGAACCGGCCGCGGCCCGGTGGGAACGGGGCCAGGCGACAGTACCGGCCGAGGCCTTGCCGGCCGCGGCGACGGAACCGGCCGCGGCCCGGCAGGCGACGGCGTGGGCGACGCCTTCGGCGCTTGCCGGTAAGCGACTGTCGAATGCGACGCGGCAAGGCCTGCCGGTGCCTCGGCCGCCAGTGCCAAGCCAACGCCAGCGCCCCCGATCACCACGGCTGCCGGCAGGCCGACCATCAATGCCCGCTTGCGGGTCACCTTCATGTACCGCCTCCTGTTCACGCCGGGCGAGTTGCGCCGGCCAGAACAGGTACCAGCGGGGCGGACATCGGGTTGCGCGGCATTTGACTTTCCGCACTCTGCGTCCAGCGGCCGTGTCCATCCACGGGGGCTCGCATGAGACCGCGCTGAGATCGAAGCCCTGGCGGGCGCCGAGGATGATGACCGCGCTGATGGGGAGGCTGGCCGGACCCCACGCAGCGAGGACGGTCAACCCGGGGCCCCGGCGATCGCCATCCCAGCTTCCATGATGACGTCGAGGGTCGATGCCGGCGACGCGGCGGACTGCCTGCATGTAACCGAACGTAGCGCCTGGTCAGGCTATGAGAATGATCCCTGAGGCGGTTTTGGACTCATCCTTGGGGACGAACCGGTTCGCTCTCTGGCATGACGACTCGGACGCCTGGACGTCGATGATGAACGTATGAGGACTTGGAAACCAGCCGCAGCTGGGGCACTCACCATCATCGTCGGGGCGTTCATTTGCGAATTCCAAACGGGGAAAGCCATAAGAGCCAACTCGCTAACGTGGCCGCTTGCGATCGGTGTCGCACTTACTGACGCACTCGGTGTGGTTGCGATACTCGGCGGCATTAGCGCCTTGAGGCGCAAGGCTTGGGGCCTGGCTTTGGCCGGGGCGATCTGCGCCGTCTTCCCTGCCCATTTTTACGGGAAACTGATCTGGACACCCGTCCTTGGGATCTTGGCAATTGTGTTTGTGGTGCGCTCCAGGAACGAGTTCCCCAGCATGATCGGGAAATCGTCTCGGAGACGAGAGCCGGGTGGCGGGCCACCGCAGTCGAACGGCTAACCGGATCGTTTGACCCCAAGGTGCTCGTTGCACTGCTGCACCCCGGCCAGGCGCCGATCATGCTCAACCTCAACCAAAGGTTCAAGCACCCCCGCGCAGCGTGTCGCGAACCACTCACGCGCCCGTCACCCCGTGAATGGACACCAGCTGCCCGGCCGTTCGAATACCGTTGGGCCGACCGCATCACAATGGACACGAACGGCCGGAGAGGACGGCAGAGAGTCAGCCCTGACGAGTTCACCGACTTCTACGCCGCCTCGTTCCGGCGGCTTGTCGGCCAGCTTTACGCGATGACCGGCGACTTGGCCGAGTCCGAGGAGGCGGTCCAAGAAGCGTTCGTGCGAGCCTGGTCGCATCGCGGCAAGCTCGACTCGCGAAGCTCGCCGGAAGCCTGGGTCCGCACGACGGCATGGCACATAGCCGTGTCACGCTGGCGACGAGCCCGGCTCGGACGCCTGCTGATGCGCGCGCAGCCGCCGCCCGAGGTGACTGACGGCCCTGGTCCGGACCGGGTGGCGGTCATCGATGCGCTGCGGAAGGTGCCTGCCGACCAGCGGCGGGCGCTCGTGCTGTATCACCTGTGCGAGCTGACGGTGGCGCAGATCGCCGATGAGACCGGCGTTCCGGCGGGCACCGTCAAGGCCAGGCTGGCCCGCGGGCGACGGGCCCTCGCGCCTTACCTGTCCGATGCCGACGCCACCAGAGCGTGGATGGCACATGGCTGACCTCGAAGAAGAACTGCAGCGGCTAGCCGCGCAAGCTGCCGCTGACGCGCAGCCGCGGACGCCCGCCGAGGTACTGCGCCGCGGCGAACGGCGGCGCAGGCGCCGTATCGCGGGCATCGCCGCAGTGGCTGCTGTCGTAGCTGTCACAGCCGGCGTGCTGGGCGCAACAGCAGGGGCCCGGTCCCCGATGCCGCTGGCACCGGCCACCCATCCGGCGCCAGTTCCGGCTCCGTCGCCGACACCGGCTTCGTCGCAGACACCGGCCCCGTCGCAGCGACCGGCTCCGTCGGCGACACCGCAATCACCGATTCCGACGCCTGCGCGCTCCCCCGGGCCGAAGCCATCACAGCCCGCCGGCCCGACGCCGTCGCAGTCCCGGTCACCCGGCCGGTCTGCGGTGCCTACTCCTACCCCGACGACCTAACGCGCAGCGGCCGCAACCGCCCGTCAGAGCGGGCCAGAGTGTCAGCTACGGTGTGCTGGTCGGCGCGAACGCAGGCCGCCCAGCCTGCGGCGCCCTGCGAGAACAGCATGGAGATCATGAGTAACGCACAGCCCGCGGCTGACTACGACGCGGCGGTCCTCGACGAGATCCAGCAGCGGGTGCTGTGGCTGGCGACCCGCATCGTGGACGCGGCCAATCATGACCGGGAAACCGGCGACGGCATCAAGGTCGGCGGCCACCAGGCGTCCAGCGCCAGCCTGGTCACCGTGATGACCGCGCTGTACTTCGCGCACCTGGACGCGCCCGACCGGGTCAGCGTGAAGCCGCATGCCTCGCCGGTCTTCCATGCCATTCAGTACCTGCTGGGCAACCTGGACCGCGCTTACCTGCCGACGCTGCGCGCGTTCGGCGGGCTGCAGTCGTATCCGAGCCGGACCAAGGATCCCGACGGGGTCGACTTTTCCACCGGCTCGGTCGGCCTTGGCGCCGCGGCGCCGCTGTTCGCGGCGGCGGTCCGGCGATATGTCGACGCGCATTTCGGCGCGCGGCCGCGCAGCCGGTTCGTCGCCCTGATCGGCGACGCCGAGCTGGATGAGGGCAACATCTGGGAAGCCGTTGCCGATCCCGCCACCGACGGCCTCGGGGACGTGCTGTGGATCATCGACGTCAACCGGCAGTCGCTGGACCGGGTCGTGCCCGGCGTCCGGATCGCGCAATGGGAGCAGCAGTTCAGCGCGGCGGGCTGGCACGTGGTCGAGGCGAAGTACGGCCAGGCGCTGCAGGCCGCGTTCGCCCAGCCGGGTGGTGGCAGCCTGCGCGACTGGATCGATGCGATGCCGAACGAGCACTACCAGTCACTGTTCGGGCTGGACGCGACGGCGGTGCGCGAGCGGTTCCTGGACGGAGCCCCGGCCGAAGTCGCGCAGTTCTGCTCCGGGCTTGGCGACGCGGAGTTGGCCGCCCTGGTCACCGACCTGGCCGGGCACGACATTGGCTCGCTGCTGGCGGCGTTCGCCGAGTGCGATGCCGACAAGGACCGGCCGAGCGTGCTGTTCGCCTACACGATCAAGGGCTGGGGCCTGCCGATCGCCGGCAATCCGCGCAACCATTCGGCGTTGCTGACCACCGCGCAGATCGACCAGATGCGCGATCGCCTCGGCCTGACCGGCGCGACCGAATGGGACCGGCTGGACCCGATGACGCCGGCCGGGCAGTGGGCCGCAGCCCGCCGCGAGCACCTCGCCCGGGCGCCGCGGACCGCCGATCCCGCGGCAGTGTCGGTGCCGGACTCCACCGGGCTGCGTGCCGCCCGCCCAATCTCTACTCAGGAGGCATTCGGGCGGATCCTGGTTGATCTCTCGCGCGCCGAGGCCGTTGCCCCTTATTTGGTAACGACGGCCCCCGACGTCGCTACGTCCACTAACCTCGCGGGCTTTATCAACCGAACCGGTGTCTTCAGCCCGGTGCCGCGCCGGGCCTGGAGCGAGGATCCGGTACTGAAATGGGCCGAGGGGCCCGACGGTCAGCACATCGAGCTTGGCATCAGCGAGATGAACCTCTTCCTGCTGCTCGGCCAGCTCGGGCTCGCCTGGGACCTGTCGGATCAGCCATTGCTGCCAATCGGCACCGTGTACGACCCGTTCGTGCTGCGCGGCCTGGACGCCTTCATCTACTCGGTGTACTCCGGCGCGCGGTTCATCGTGGCGGGTACGCCGTCCGGCGTGACCCTGGCGCCAGAAGGCGGCGCGCACCAGTCGACAATCACCGCTTCGGTCGGTCTTGAACTGCCCAACGTCACCTTCATCGAGCCCGCCTACGCCGTCGCCCTCGACTGGCTGCTGTGCGGCGCGCTGCAGTCAGTAGCCGCGGCGGGCGGCCGGCTGCCGGGCAGCGAGACGGTCGAGACCGGCTCCTATTACTTCCGGCTGACCACTCGCGGCATCGACCAGCAGCCGTTCCAGGCCGCCAGGGAGCGGCTGGGTGATGCGATCCTGCGCCGCCAGGTGCTGGCCGGCGGTTACCGGCTCGTCGATGCCTCAGAAGCAGCAGCGGCGGGAGCGCCGCCGGTTTACCTGGTCGGCTGCGGGGCCGTGCTGCCTGAAGTCCTGACCGCAGCCGCCGAACTGGCCGACGAGGGGATCGCGGCAACGGTTGTCGACGTCACCTCCGCTGACCGGTTGTACCGGGCCTGGCAGCGGACGCTGCGGCAGGGCGTGCGCACCGCGACGGCGCCATCCATCGCCGGCGCGCTGCGCAGCGCTTTCCCCGACCGGGCGCCGCTCGTCACCGTGCACGACGCGGCCTCGCACACGATGAGCTGGCTCGGCTCGGCCCTCGGCGTCCCGGCCGTCAGCCTCGGCGTCGACAGTTTCGGCCAGTCCGGCACGGTCGCCGACCTGTACCGGGCGCACGACCTTGACCCGGGCTCAATCGTGAACGCGGCGCTTGCCGCGCTGTCCCTCCGGTAAGGCAGCGCGCGCTCCGCTGCCGGAGTAGCTGTGGCCTCCAAGGTCTAGTAAGATCGTAGGTAAGATTTTGCTAGGAGGCATGTCGGGTGACTATCAGCACGGTGTTCCAGGCGAGCGATCTGGCTGGCGCGAAGCGACGGGAATTCCTCGGAGCTGCCCGGCAGGGCGGCGCGTTGCTGCGCGATACCGACGGGTTCGCGCTTACGATGGTGCCGCTGACGCAGCTGGAGGCGATCACAGAGGTAGCGCGCACGGCTGTGGCTGCACTGCTCGCGCTGGCGGCGCTGAGCCGGGACCGGGTACGCCCGGCCGAATTGGGCCAGCTTGCATGGCTGGCTGCATTCGACGAAGACGACCGGGCAGAGTTCTTCGACGAGCTGCGCGACGCGCTGTCGGTCGCCGAGGCTACCCGTGACGCCGCGCCCGTCGAGGCATGCCTGCGGGAATGGCGCACGACCGCGCGGGCCCTTTCGGACCCGCTGGCGCGGGAGATCCTGACCGGGCCGGGCAACGATGAATATGCCGAAGTCATCCGGCCGCACGAGTAATCCGGCCCCCGGCGCCTACCGCCCGCCACGGCCAGGTCAGCCACGATCTTGCCCGGGTCATGCACCGATCGCGGTAACCGCCACCGGTCCAGCGTCTGCGACAGGCTCGCGGTCAGACCGGTGACCCGGGCGGTCTCGGTCAGCAGCAGCGCGCCGCCGTACGACACGATCGTGGTACGGGCATGTCCCAGTCCCGGCCGTGGAGTGGTCAGAGCAGCCGCCTGCGCAAGGCGTCGATGTCGGTTCCGGAGACCCCGGCAGCAGCAAGGTACTCAGCCACGTCGAAGTCGCGGACAAGGCTGATGATCGTTTCGCTGATAGTCGTTCCTCGTGATTTCAGGTAGTCGCGGACATCCCGCTCGTCCTGCTCGAGGCCGAGAGCGGCGTACAGGGGCGCCAGCTGGGCGAAGGTGACCTCGTAGTCCGCGGCGATCGCCTCCGGCGTCACGCCGGCAAGACAGAGCAGCAGAAGGCTTATCAGTCCAGTACGGTCGCGGCCAGCCCCGCAGTGGAAAATGACGCCACCCGGAACCCGGGCAATCGCGGTGAGCACTGCGGCGATGCGCTCGGGCTTGGCGTCGAGGAAGGGCCGGTAGTACAGCGGCGTGCCGTTCAGCCCTTCCCCATTGAGGCGGCGCCACAGGCCCAGGTCTTCGATGTCATCGACGGGTATAAGCATGGTCTGGATGTCCGCCGGCCGCGCCGCCATCGCCCGGGCCGCGGGCACGGCGAACGTCCCGGCGCCCAGGGTTGCCGCGGGCAGGGAACCAGGCTCAACCTCATCGGCGTTGCGCAGATCAATGACGACACAGATGCCGGCGTCGCGCGCCGCTTCCCACCCGGCGGCAGTGATGAACCGCGTATCAGCTGACCTGATCAGCCGCCCGTAGCAGGTCGAGGCCCCTGTAACCGTAGGCAGCCCGCCAAGATCCCGGGCGTTGTAGAAGCCTTCCCACCACACCACCCGATCAAGGCCGGGGCGCGTTCCAGAGACCATGTCCATGACTCCGACTATCAGCTCTGCCCCATTGGCAAAGTCAACCAGCAGGCATCCACCGGCCCTGAGCAGCCGCAGGACTCTCTCCGGATATTCGTCCGCCGACAGAACCTCAGGCGTCATCGGACACGGCTACCCGGCAAGTGCACGCGACCTTCACCCGAAAAGTGCTTCTCAGCCGGGACGCGCAAGACCCCCGGCAAGCCACATCCTTCCAGGTCAAAGACACCCTCTTCATGTGGCTCACACGCCGCCACTCATCCCACGCGAAAGCCCGAGGCTAGTGCAGGATCGCCTCAAGAATGCTTCTTGCGCGGCCCTGGTTCATTACGGCCGTCATCGTTATGATCCGTTCAGGCTGGTTGTGAAAGCGGTCCCTGGCCGCCCTACGCGGCCAGCACGTGCCGCAGGGCTGCCACAGAGGAGGGCCCACATGCGAGGCGCTCGTTCGCTGTTATTGATTGCCGTGATAGTGCTCGGTACCTCAGCTATCGCCGCAGCGCCGGCTTGGGCCGGGCCCGCGCTGCACATGCCGCGGCCGGCTGCCCCCGCGGCGGCTGCTCTTCCGGCCCCGGTTGCGTGCAACACGTCGGCGGGCTCGTGCTGGCAGCCGCCGGTGGTCTCGCGCTGGCAGTACCAGCTGCAGGGCTCGGTCAACTCGGCCGGCCAGTGCATCTACCCGGCCACCGGGTTCATCAATACGGCCATTACCGGCCCGTCATTCGCGACCGGCCAGCAGGTAGCGCCCTCGGTCTTCGACATCGACATCTACCAGGACGGCAGTTGCTATACGCCGAACAACTACGGCGTGCTGAATACCGCCGCCATCAGCGCCTTGCACGCACTGGGCGACAAGGTCATCGGTTACATCGACGCGGGGACAGCCGAGACCTGGCGCCCGGACTACCCGCAGTATCAGAGCTTCAACTCAAGCTGCGGCGGCTGCCTGTTCGGCAAGCCGGTCGGAGGGTTCCGCAACGAGTTCTGGCTGAATATCAACACGAACGTCTCCGGAACGAACCCGAATACCGGGCAAACGGAGACCGCGCAGCAGTTCGTCCTCGACGAGCTCGCCGCCCGGCTAGCCAAGGCCCGGTCGGCCGGCGCGGATGCCATCGAGTTCGACAACGTCGATGCCTACCAGAACAAGACCGGGCTGACGATCAGCGCAGCGACGCAAGAGCAGTTCGACGCCGCGATCGCCAACCTGGCGCACACCGCCGGTTTCGCCGTCGGGCTTAAGAACGACCTCGGGCAGGCCAACGACTTGCAGCCTTATTTTGACTTCGCCATCAACGAACAGTGCTGGCAGTACCGGGAGTGCAATTTCCCCGCGCCCGGGCTGCAGGCCTGGCCTTCGACATACGGCAAGGCGGTTTTCAACGTCGAGTACAAGCTGGCGACGTCGAAGTTCTGCGCGCAGGCGAATTCACCCAGTTATAACTTCAACTCCATCCTCAAAGACGTCAACCTCTACGACGTCCCCTACACCCCATGCCGCTGACTCACCCCGCCGCGGCCTCACAGGCGCCAGCGCCTGGGTGTTAGAGCCGGGCGTAGTCCTGGATGTCGTGCTCGAACTGCCCGGCCATCTCCTCGGTCAGGGTGCGCCTGGTCTGGCCGATACCCTGCAGCACGTCCGCCGTGGTCGTGACCTCGTTCCCCTCATCGATGAGTACTCGCTCGAACACCAGTTGCGCGGTCTTGCGCGCGGCGAACTCGATGTCGGCCGGCGTGAACAGCCTCGACCGCTCGACGACCGCCACCATGTCGACGTCCGCGTGCGGTACCGCGGCCAGGTACCGCTCCCAGATCGCCTGCCGGGCCTCCTCATCCGGCGGGCCGACGGGGATCACGTAGTCGAACCGGCCGTGCCGCAGGAACGCGGTGTCCAGGTCGCGAATCGAGTTCGTAGCGCAGATGAGCAAGCGGTGATCTCCTTCCCGGAACGGCGGGATCAGCTTGAGCATCTCGTTGGTGACGCCCTGCGCAGCCGAGGCGGTGCGCGGCTGCCGGACTCCGGCGATCTCCTCCACCTCGTCGATGAAGACGACAACCTTGTCCAGCTCAGCGATCATGCCGAACGCCTCACGCAGCGCGAACGCCAGCCCGGCCGCCGAGTCGCCGGCGAGCCGGGACGGGAACAGCTCGACGAACGGCCAGCTCAGCCGTGCGGCGACGCCCTTGGCGAAGGTGGTCTTCCCGGTGCCTGGCGGACCGAACAAGATAATGGCGTGGGGCGGGACCAGGCCGAGATGGCCGGCCAGCTGGGACTCAGCCAGCGGCAAGATCACCCGCCGCTCGATTAGCTGCTTCTCGCTGGCCATCCCGCCGAGGCTCGACCAGGTGTCCGCCCGGATCATCCGGCCGCCCAGCTGGCCGAGTATCCCGACGTCGGCAGGCCCGACCGGCTCCAGTTTCTCGTACCGGCTGATGCCGTGCCGGACGGTGTAGCCGGAGTGCTCCAGCGCGGCGGCGCCCACGTCGTTATCGTCGGACAGCTCGCAGCCGATGCGGTGCACGCCGGCCGCCACCAGCCGCCGCTCGAGTTCGGTGAGCATGGCGCTGCCAATGCCGCGCCGCCGCCAGCCGGGCGCGAGGCTGATGCGCAGCACGGACGCACGCGCGCCGCTGATCGTGGCGACTACCGCGCCGACAACCTCGGTGCCGACAACCGCCACGACAGCTGGTGCTTCGTCGCGGACCGCCGAGATCAGGTCAGACACTCCGAAGACCGGCATTGTCCCCCCGGCTGCCGGGTCATCCCATAGCCGGATCGCCGCGTCGAGGTCATCCTCGTGAAAGTCCCGAATGCGCCACGGCATCATTCGGTGCCCGCGTCCTCAGACCACTAGCGTGATCAGGTCTGTGGCTATCTCGGCCGGGTCGGTCACCGAGTCGAACGACACCACCTGGACGTGGTTCTTGCCGAACTTGTCCTGGGCCTCGTTCTTACGTGACGCCTCCTGGTAGGCCCTCAGCGTGGCGTCGTGCTTGGAGCCATGACCCACGATCGCCACCACGAAGACACGCTTGGCCGACGCCTTCTCCAGGACGGCCTCGAAATCCATCCAGTCGTCTGCCTCGCCGTCGGTGACGACGACGACTTCCATCACCGGCTGCTCGTCCGGATCCCGGTCGCCGAACTCCTCGTCGTAGTCGGCGAGCGCAGCCTTCCAGGCCGGCATGATGTAGGTCCGGCCGCCCCACTGGATGGAATTGAGCCTGCGCTCCAGGTTCGAGCTGTTGAGGTCACCGATCTCGACGTGGCCGTTCGCGAACCCGTGCGTCATCAGGCCGCCAAGCTCGTCGCTTCCGGCCGCCTGCTCCGCGGCCGCCTCGGTGTCCTCGTCCTCCAGCGCGCGCACGAGGCCGGAAAGAGCGCCGATCACGATGGCGCGGCGGGTGCCCTGGTCCGGCCAGTCCGGGCCCGCGTCGTCGGAGGCGCTCCAGTCCATGCTGGTCGACAGGTCGAGCAGGAGCACCGGCTCCTTCTTGCGGTTCGCCGAGACGGCCGGGCCGATTTCGCTGCGCGGAGTCCGGTTCGGACCACCGGTTTCCTGACGCTCCCCAACCGGCGCGTCGCCGCCGACCTCCTGTGGGAAGAACTGCTGATCACTCATGTTTCCTCCAAGCCGTCACGACTCACGTCGTCCGCCCGATGCAGCCGGGAAATATCGTCCAGAACGATATCAATAAGGCTTAACTCCGCAAGACAGCGGGCAAACCAGTCGCAGAATTCTAGCAGTCAGAGGTATGGCGTAACCTGACCGACTGCTGAGCTTGCGCTCAACGTCTGCCGGCCTCTAGCCCTAGGCGGCGTATCCGGCCGCCTTCTCAACCGTCATCCGGATGACCACGCGGACGGCGCCAGGCTTGTCCGGCTCCGGATCTTTGCCGTCGTATTTCCAGGACAGCTGCGTGTCGACGCGCCGGCCGACGTCCGGCGTCATCGACACCCGGCCACGCAACTCGACATAGTTTTCCGGATCCGACGAGTCGATCACCGTGACGCTGACGCGCGGGTCCCGCAGCATGTTGCGATGCTTCACGCGCCCTTCGACGGTCGAGAACAGCAAATCTTCGCCATCGCGGCCGACCCAGATCACGGACGTCTGGGGGCTGCCGTCCGGATTCACAGTGGCGATGACCGCGTAGTTCTTTCCGTCGAGCAGCCGGAGCGTCTCCGCACTGAACGCTATTGCCATGGCCGAACGGTAGCAGCGCGGCTGCCGCCCACCTGCGGACGGCCGAGTCAGGCGTCCCAGCTGACCGGCAGCTCACGGAGGGTGTAAAGCGCCATTCCCGGCTTGAACTGCAGCTCGCTGGCCGGCACAGCCAGCCGCAGGCCGGGCAGTCGGCTGAGCAAGCCGCGAAACGCTTCCTGAAGCTCGAGGCGGGCGAGCTGGGCGCCGAGGCAGTGATGAGCGCCGGCGCCGAAGGCCAGCTGGTTGACAGGCGCGCGGGTAACGTCGAACCGGTCCGGGTCGGTGAACACCGACGGGTCGCGGTTAGCAGTGGCGAACAACGGCAGCACCGCCTCGCCTGCCGGGATCGTAACGCCACCGAGCTGCACATCCTCGGTGGTCACCCGGGCAGGCGGGAGGGCACCGCCGCCCAGCCGGACGTAACGCAAGAATTCTTCGACCGCGCCGGGAATCAGCTCCGGCTCGGCGCGCAACTTGGCCAGCTCGGCGGGGTGATCAAGCAAGGTCAGCAGCGACATGTTGATCTGGTTCGCGGTGGTCTCATGCCCGCCGATCAGCAGCGAGCAGCCGAGAACGGTGAGTTCCTCCTCGGACAGCCGGTCAGCCTGGTCGCGCGCGGCGATGAGCGCGGTGATCAGGTCGTCAGCGGGCGTGGCGCGCTTGGCCTCGATCAGCCGGGCCATGTAGCCGTACAAGTCGGCCAGTGCTGGCAAGATCTGCTCGCTGTCCCGCTCCCAGTCGCCCAGGATGGTGTCGGACCAGGCATGGAACTGGTCCACGTCCCCGGCCGGCACGCCGAGCATCTCGCAGATGACCTGGACAGGCAGCGGCAGCGAGAAACGCGCGACCAGGTCGGCTGGCTGCGGCCCGCCACAGAACGCCTCGATCAGCTCCGCGACGATGCTGGCGACGCGCGGGCGCATCGCCTCTACCCGGCGGACGGTGAACGCTCTGGCGACGAGCTTGCGCAGCCTGGTGTGCTCGGGCGGGTCCAGCCCGTTGATGGAGCCCGCGGCGACTATCTCAGTGCCCTGCAGCGAGCGGCCGGGAGCCACTGCCAGCGCCCTGGAGAAGCGCTGGTCGACGAGCACCTGGCGGACTTCCTCGTAGCCGCCGGCCAGCCAGGCATCGCTGCCGTCCGGCAATTGCACCCGGGCTACCGGGCGGCCCCGCAGGAGCGCGCGGAACTCAGGCCCAGGCTGTCTCAGCGCGGGCTGAGCGGCAGGCCCAGCCGGGCTGTCTTGGACGGTCACCGGAGCATCATCCTCACTGTCGATGCTAGCTGTAACCAGACCAGCGGGCCCCGTTCCAGCGCAGCGCTTGGCCCCGGGCGGTTCCGGTCTTCGGCTGCCCGGTGCCCACGGCCCAGCAGCTGGCCGCCGACGCGCAGCTGATCCCGTCGAGGGCGTTGTAGTCGCCGCCGCTGGTGCCGGCCGGATCAGGACTCGGGCTGCGGACCCACTTCTTCCCGTTCCAGTGCAGCACCTGATTTTTTACCGCTTCGGTTGCGGCCAGAAGGTTGCCGTAGTCGCCGGCAGCCCAGCAGTTGCTGGCCGAGGTACACGAAACGGCGGTGACCGAGTTGGCGGCGCCCCGGCCGGTGCCGTCAGGTTCCGGGGCGGATACCGCGGACCACTTGGTCCCATTCCAGTGCAACATCTGGTTAAGGCTGCGGCCTGTGGCGGAAACGCTGCCGTAGTCGCCTACGGCCCAGCAATTGTGAGCCGAGGTGCAGGACGCGCCGCTTAGCTCATTCAGAGCAGTCGCTGCGGTCCCAGCCGGCTGAGGAGTCGCCACCAGCGACCACCTGCGCCCGTTCCAGTGCAAGGCCTCGTTAAGCCGCACTCTCCCCCGCCTGAGCGCTTTGCTGTAGCCGCCGACAGCCCAGCAACTCCGGGTCGACGCGCATGTCACCGCCGCGAGGCTGCTGGCATCAGAAGCGCTATGGCCGGCCGGGTTGGGGATCGAGACCTCGGACCACTTGCCGCCGTTCCAGCGCAGGATCTGGCCGCGGCTCCGGCTGCGGTTGGTGTAGCTGCCCACGGCCCAGCACTCGCGTACCGCGGGACAGCTGATGCCGGTCAGCTCGTTGAGTGCGTTATTGGCTGTCCCGCCAGGCTGCGGCGTACGCACCCAAGACCATCGTGTGCCGGTCCAGCGCAGCGCCTGGTTGACGACTGGGCCGCTGAATCCGAAGTCGAAGCCAACGGCCCAGCACGCCTTGGAAGATGCGCACGCGACGCCGACGAGCAAGTTGTTGTCGGCCGGTGCCGTGCCGGCCGGCTCGGCGGCGGGTGTCAGCGACCATTTCCGGCCGTTCCAGTACAGCGCCTCGTTGGCACCAGCCCCGTTGGCTCTGGCATAGGCGCCCACCGCCCAGCATCTTTCCGCTGTCAAGCACCACACGCGCCCGAGGTAACTGTTCTTGCCTACATGCGGGAGCGGGTGCAGCGGACCCGACACCGCCACAGCGGCCGCCGAGCCCCGGCCGCCATCCAGCGCCGCGCCAGCCTGCGCCATGCCAGCCTGCGCAGTGCCAGCCTGGGCAGCCAGCAAGGCCGCCGCCAGACCCAGCGAGGCCAGGCTGGCGGTTGCCATACGGCGAGCACTCGACCGGCACGTGCTAGCAGACATGGCCAAACCCCCTGCCCGGTAGCCCGCGCGCCAGGCTCCCCCTGAAAGATCACACCGGTCAACTCGGCTGTCAACCGGTCCCGGAATCGGCTCGATCAGTGTTGACTCGATTGATAGCCCGATATAGACCGGTACAGGTGCTCTATATATCCCGAAGCATACGGAACGTTGCTGAGCAGCAGTAAGCCGGCAGCAACCAGACAAGGAGGGAAGCCATCATGCATGAAGCCAGCCAGTCTGGATGGGCCCAAGTCCGGTCCCGGGGAGCGCGACGCCGCCTGGCGGCGTTAGCCGCAGTCGCACTGGCCGTGAGCGGACTAGCCGTCACCTCGGCCGGCACAGCCGCCGCCGACACGCCGTCCCCGTGCGCGGACGCGAACGTCGCAGCCTTCGGCCCTAACGTCTGCGTGTTCAACGACACGATGAGCCAGGCCGCCATCCAGGCTGACCTGAACACCATCTCGACCCAGCAAGTACCCGTGGCGAGCCAGTTCGACAGCCAGCGCTACGCCATCTTCTTCGAGCCCGGCACGTACGGGTCGGCAGCCGACCCGCTGGTCTTCCAGGTTGGTTACTACACCGAGGTCGCTGGCCTCGGCTACCTGCCGCAGGCCACCGTCGTCAACGGTGCCATCGACGTGTTCAACAACCTGTGCACGCCCAACACCAGTTACTGCAACTCCGACGACAACTTCTGGCGCTCGCTGTCCAACCTGACGCTGAACGTGACCCTGCCGAGCTCGCCGCCGGATTACGCGCCCCCGGTCCTGGACCCCTTCACCAAGTACTGCACGAACTCTGCCGAGATGTGGTCCGCCTCCCAGGCTTCACCGATCCGCCGCGCGATCGTCAACGGCAGCGTCGTTTTCCAGGACTACTGCGCAAATAAGAACTTCGCCAGCGGCGGCTTCATCGCCGACAGCCAGTTCAGCGGCGATCTCAACTTCTACGGCAACCAGCAGTTCATGGTCCGCAACAGCGAGATAGGCGGGTCCAACGGGTGCGCCCCGGATAACGGCGGGCTCTGGAACATGGTCTACGCCGGGGTCGAGGGAGCGCCGTCGCCAGCTTTCGGCGGCCAGTGTGACCAGAACACCGTCCTTGCGACGAGCCCGGTGACGGCGGAGGAGCCGTTCCTGTATACAGACTCGGGCGGGAACTACAACGTCTTCGTGCCCGCTGTCCAGCACAATTCATCGGGTCCGTCGTGGGCCAGCGGCAGCGAAGCCGGGCAATCGATACCGCTGTCGAAGTTCTTCGTAGCGGACTCGGCCACGCCGGTCGGGGCGATCAATGCCGCGCTGGCGCACCGGAAGAACCTCATCCTGACTCCCGGCGTCTACAACCTTGACCAGCCCATCGTGATCAGCCATCCCGACACGGTCGTGCTTGGTCAGGGATTTGCCACGCTGGTGCCGCAGCACGGCGGCCCGGCGATGATCGCCGTCTCTAACGACGGCGTGAAGCTATCCGGCCTCATCTTCGACGCTGGCCCGGTCAATTCGCCGGTGCTGCTGTCAGTCGGGCATTCAGGGCCGGCCGATGCAGCCGATCCGGACACCATCCAGGACGTGTTCTTCCGCATCGGCGGTGCCGAGACGACCAACGTCGCAGCCACGGTCAGCATGCTCGACAATGCGAGCAACTCGATCATCGACGACGTGTGGGCGTGGCGGGCCGACCACGGCAACGCCGTCGGCTGGACGCAGAACACCGGCGCCACCGGCGTGATCGTCACCGGCGACAACGTCACGTCCTATGGCCTGGCAGTCGAGCACTACCAGAAGTACGAGGTGATCTGGAGTGGCCAGGGCGGCACGAACATCTTCTTCCAGAACGAACTGCCCTACGATCCGCCCAGCCAGTCCGCCTGGATGGCGTCACGAAGCCAGGACGGCTACCCGTCGTTCCTGGTGACGCGGAACGTCCGGACGTTCCAGGGCTACGGGATGGGCAGCTACGTCGTGTTCACCAACACGCCGGCGACCCTCTATGACAGTGAGGCGTTCCAGGCACCCGACACGCCTGGCGTGCAGTTCCATAACGTGTTCGCGTTGTGGATCGCCGGCTCCGGCGGCGATAACTCAGTCATCAACGGCGTCGGCGGCCCGGCCACATCCACCAATCCGGGGACACAGGCGCCGCAGGACGTCGCGAGCTACCCGTGACGGGCACGAGCTACCGGTGGTGACTCGGAATCACCGGTAGCAGCAAGTAGGACGGGCGCGACCCGCCTGAGATCAGGCTGGTGACACCGGCGAAGATCTCAGGCGGGCGGTCCGCGGGCTCGTCGTGCACGAAGATCCCGTGGCCGCGCATCGTGACGCCGAACGCCGTCGGCCATGGCCCGTCGCCGGGCAGCTCGAAGTCGTGCCCCTGTACCGTGACGCCGAGCCGGTACCCGGCCGGGATGACAATTGATGTCGGCCAGATCTCGATATCGAGTCCGACCGGCTCGCCCGGTGTGAGCGGTTGCTCTTCGTCGTGGGCGTGCCATGGCCGATATGGGCGGCTGCGCTCAGGGTCGGTCTTACGGTGCGACGCGCGCAGCCAGCCGAACCCGACGCAGCCGTGCGGGTCCTGCCCGCTTATGAAGGTAACGTCGCGCCCTTCGGGGTCGGTCACCCGGAGCGTCAGGAAAATGTCTGCGTCGCGCGTGGACGACGCGACGGTGAGCCGGGCCGCTGCCGGTCCAGTGATCTCTAGCTCGCGGTCCAGCGGCGGCGTCCAGAACTCCAGGCCGTCCCCCGCCGCGCCGAACCTCACGCTCCGCTCGGTCGCGTCGGGCTGCGCGCCAAGCTGGCGTCGCTCGATGTCCAGGTGGAACCGGGTCCACTCGGTACGCGCCAGCGGCCACTGGTTCTCCGCGCGCTCGGTGAAGCTGCCGTCCACGTGCCGCACCTGGAGCAGGACCGGCGGCTGCGCGTCCCAGCCAGTGTCCTCCCCCTTGAGGAAGTGGCCGAAGAACCGTTTCTGCAGGCGGACTCCATAGTCGGTGTAGAACTCGGCCCAGTGCTGCAGGCCGTGGGCCTCAAGCCACTTGTGCGTGCTGCCCGCCCGGGTATAACCCTCGAAGTTGCCCCTGGTGTGCAGATGGTGCGCCCAGTTCGCGGCGGACAGCACCGGCACGGTGATCTTCTCGAGTTCCGGGCTGCGGTCTTTGTAGTAGTCGTCGGCGAGCGGACGAGCCAGCACCTGCCCTGGCGTGTCGGCGCGGTTTGCCGCCAGCTCCTGCTCGCTCAGCGTCTCCGGCCCGGCGGCCAGCCCGCCGGTCGCGCGATGCCTGGGGCCGCGCTCGCCGACGCCGTGCTGCACCCCCGCCACCTGCGGCGGGTACCACTGGCGGACGAAGACGTTGAGTATGCCGCCGTGCCGGGTGAAGTCCCGGTAAAAGTCGCTGCCGCCTTCCCATGGGCAGATCGCGGCCAGATGCGGCGGCTGAAGCGCGGCGACCTGCCACTGGTTGATCGCGTAGTAAGAAACGCCGAGGAGCCCGACCTTCCCGTTACTCCAAGGCTGAGCGGCGGCCCATTCGATGCACTGGTAGTAGTCTGCCGTTTCCCTCGGGGAGAAAATATCGAGGAAGCCTGGCGACCTCCCGGCGCCGCGGGAGTCAACCCGGATCACGACGTACCCGTCGGGCACCCATTTCTCCGGGTCGACGGTCTCCCAGTTTTGATGCAGGTGAGAGGAGCCCGCCAGCGCATCCGGATGCTCGGACTCAAGGTTCGCCCACTGGCGCGGGAAGCCGTCCTGAAAGGCAAGCCACTTCCCGTACGGCCCGTGCGTCATGATCACCGGGTAACGGCCATCCTCGTCCGGTCGGAAGACGTCGCCGCGCAGCAGCAGGTCGTCGTCCATCGGGATGGGGACATCCCAGTCGATGCGCATGGCGGCTACCTACTCGCGTGTGTGAGGAGTACATTCTCCCAGCGGTAGGGAGTCAGCGAAGGAGGTCGTCATGAACGGAACCTCATACCCCGTTAGCGGAGCCTCGCACCCCGTTAGCTTCTCGGTCGACTATCCCGATCGGGACTTGGACCGCGTGACCAGTTTCTTCCGGATCTTCACGGTCATTCCCATCGGGATCGTCCTCGGCACGGTGGACGGCGGCGCGTGGCAGTGGAGCTACGGACATCAAGCGGCGGCAGGCGCCGGCGGACTGCTGTTCTTCGGTCCGCTGCTGATGATCTTGTTCCGGCAGAAGTACCCGCGCTGGTGGTTCGACTGGAACCTCGAGCTGCAGCGGTTCGGCATGCGTGTCTTCATTTACCTGGCGCTGATGGACGACAAGTACCCGTCCACCGACGAGCACCAGTCGGTCCATCTCGACTACCAGTACCCGAACGCCGCCCAGGACCTGAACCGCTGGCTGCCGCTGGTGAAGTGGTTCCTGGCCATACCGCATTACATCGTGCTGTTGTTCCTGGACATCGTGGCGATCGTGATCCTGATCGTGGCCTGGTTCGCCGTCTTGCTCACTGGCCGCTATCCCCGCGGGATGTTCGACTTCATTGAAGGCGTCGCGCGCTGGCACAACCGGGTCATCGGCTACGCGATAACGCTGATCACCGACCAGTACCCGCCGTTCACGCTCGCGCCCTGAGCGCTGGCCGCGCCGGTGAATGGCCTGCGGCAGCCGCCACCTTGCTAGACCGCGGCGGTGCCGATCATGCCGTTACGGCTGACAAGGCTGACGAGCTGGTCCTCGCGCAGGTCCGCGGTGTCAGCCGGCCGCATCGGCAGCACCAGGTAGCGCGTTTCGGCGCTGGCATCCCAGACCGTGATGTCGACGTCGGCCGGCAGCATGAGGCCAAACTCTGCGAGCACCGCGCGAGGCTCGCGGACCGCACGTGACCGGTAAGCGAGGCTCTTGTACCAACTCGGCGACGGCCCGAGCAGCGAGATCGGATAGCACGAGCACAGCGTGCAGACAATCATGTTGTGCTGGCCCGGTGCGTTCGCCACGACCTTCAGCCGGAAACCGCCGCCGCCGGTGCGGAGCGTCTGGAATCCGAGTTCGGCAGCAGCCGCGCTGCCGTTAGCGAGCAGGCGTTCCTGGTAGGCGCTGTCGGTCCAGGCGCGGGCCACGATTCTGGCGCCGTTGACTGGTGACGCGTCCTTGAACGCCCCGGCTAGTATCGCGTCGAGCTCGTCGTCAGATGCCAGCCCGGCGGCGACCACGCGATCCTCCAGCGCTCGGACCCGTGCCGCGATCGGCAGGTGGACGTGACCGTCGTCGGCCTTCACCGCGCCGCCTCCAGGTAGGACTCCCACATGTCGATGGTCACCGCGTGAGTGCCCTCACCCCACAGATCCGTGGCCGTGAACCGTACCGCGTATACCGTCTCCACCCGCGGCTCCGCGACGCCGCGAGCCACGTCGTCCGGCAATGGCCATTCACCTTCGGCCTCGACGATTTCGCCGACGCGTCCGGCCGCGTAGCGCGGCAGCCGAGTGTGATGATCGGGATCGATCGGGCTGGCGCGGACCAGCGACCCGGCCGAGAACTTCACGCCGCGCCCTTCTCGGTTAGCAGCATCTCTATCGCCAGTAGCCAGCGCTCGAAGTACGACGCGGCGAGGTAATCCTGCGGCGGGATCCGCTCGATCGCGTCACGGAACTCGTCAGAGTTGTAGACGCCGCGCCGTCGCAGCACCGCGTTAAGCGCCCACACACGCGCCTCCCAGTCGGCTTCGAACTCGGTCTGACCCTGGTCGGCTGGAACTGGCCCGAAGCCGGTCTGGCCGCCGACGTCATGAACTCTGCTCACCGGCTCATCCTACGGATGGATCTGACTCCGACCGGCAAGCTACTCACCGGGGCGGTAACAGGGTCCGTACATGGACATGCGCAAGCGTCGCCGCGCCAAGTATTCCGGCCCTCCCGGACGGCCCATGCCGCGATGATCAGTGCGACCGTGCTATCGAGCCACCACCAGCTGAGCACAGTGTTAGCGACTAGGCCGACGAAGACAGCACCGGCCAGGTAGGCACAGAGTAGGTTCTGAGTGCCTTCGCCTGCCGTCGCGGTCGAGCCGAGCTGGCGTCCAAGGCGGCGCTTGACCACGCCGAGTGGTGGCTCAAGCAGGAATGTCCCCGCCGTGAGGACGATGCCCACCACGCTTGTTTCGGGCCGGTCACCAGCGACAAGGCCAAGGATGCCCTCGACAGCGATGTAAGGCGCCAAGAGATAGAAGCTCAGCGAGACAAGCTTCTGCGCGCGCCGTTCTGACAGGGCTCCGCTGAGCCGTGAGCCAGTGAACCGCCATATGACGATGATGCTGGCGAGTGCTTCGATGCCGCTGTCCAGTCCGAAGCCGAGCAGAGCAACCGATCCCGCAATGATCGCCGCCGCTACGCCGACTCCTGCCTCGATGCCCAGCCAGCCGAGCGTAAGCCACGACAGCAGCCGCGCGCGACGCGCGAGCCGCACCCACTGCGCGGAGCCGGCCGGAACGACCGCAACCTGCTGGCCGGTAGTCATGTCACGACGCCCGCTGGCTGTTCGAGTGCCCGGCGCAGCATGTCAAGCCGGCCGGGAACGACCCGATACCAGATCCATCGGCCGCGCTTGTCGCCGGTGATCAGACCCGCCTCAGTCAGCACTTTCAGGTGATGGCTCACCGTCGGCTGCGACTTGCCCAACGGCTCGACCAGTGCGCACGCGCAGACTTCAGGCCGGTCGGCGATCAGGCTGAGCAGCCGCAGCCGTCCAGGGTCGGCCAGCGCCGCGAACCCGGCAGCGAGCGCGGCCGACTCGGCGTCCGACAACGGCGCGGCCAGGACCGAGCAGGCCAGTTCATCGGCCATCCCATGAGCCCTTCCTGATGTATTGATGGTTCTCGATATATAGTACATCCATTGAGCATCTTCGATACGTCAGGGAGGCCGTCATGGCCCGAGTGCAGCTCTCGCTCAACGTCTCCGACCTGGACGCCGCAGTGGACTTCTACAGCCGGCTGTTCGGCGCCAAGCCTGCCAAGCTCAAGCCCGGATATGCCAACTTCGCGCTCGACAACCCGCCGCTCAAGCTCGTGCTCAACGCACCGGGCAACGGCCCCGGCGCGACTATCAACCACCTTGGCGTCGAAGTCGAGTCGGCCGAGGAAGTCGCGGAAGCTCACCAACGCCTAGCCGGCGCCGGTCTCGACCCGGTAGCAGAGGAAGAGGCGCGGTGCTGTTACGCGCGGCAGACAAAGGTGTGGGCCAACGATCCCGACGGAGCGGCATGGGAGTTCTACACGGTCCTGACTGACCTAGACACCTACGACGGCCAGTCCAACGGCAAGTAAGGGAGCTTGCGTGCTTGTCCGCGTGGCGTGCGATCTAGCCAGGCGCGCTCTCTACGGCGCCCTTTGCGATGGCGCTCACAAGCTGAGCGTGGTCCCGTTCGTTCTGATCGGCGTACTGGTACGCGAAGCGAGCGATGGCATTGGTGAAATTGGGGCCCTTCCCGATGTAGCTGTCGATAGCTACCGGATCCCCGGTGCGGGCGTGGGCGCGGGCGAGTGCCTCGCCGCATGCGGTAGCGAACTCGGCGAGACGCGGGGCGATCAGCTCGGTAGTCGGGATGATCTTCATGTCACGGAACTGCCGAACGTAGTAGTCGCTGCCATGGAATGAGCCCCAGCCAACGAAGATGTCGGTCGCGGTCTGGACCAGCCTTTTTCCGTTGATCACTCGCGCACCGTGGTTGTCATGCGCGCTGGGTCGGGTGTGGGCTTCGTACACCGACGGCCCAGCCTGCTTGACCTGGAGGAACAACGGGTCGGCGCCGGTGCGCCCCTCAAGCAGGACTAGATAGACCTGCATGCCAACGCTGCCAACCCCCACGACCTGGCGGACCGTATCGACCTCGGTGAACCGGTCGAACAGAATCCGCCGGTCCTCCTGCAGTGTCAGCCGGTACTCAGCCAGGAAGTGGTCCACCAGGTCGGCCTGCTCGTCATCATCGATCGTGACGCGGATCGGCGGCTCCTCGGTTATCCGGGGCCGCCCGTGCGCCATCGTCGTCAGTTTGGCAAAAGCTCCTAGGCTGGTGCGGCGCTGCCGCTTCTTCTCAATGTGGATCGAGACCCGCCCGCGGTCGGCCGCCTGGAAATAGCTCATCAGCCTGTCGACGCACATGCCGTCGTACCAGATGTCCAGTTCCGGCATCGCCGTGTACCGGCGCATGCTCAGGCGGTACGCGTCCACGCCGGCCATGACCGCATCGGCGGCCTTAGCGGGTTTGAGCCGGTTCTCCCGCCCAGCTACCACAAGGCTGGCCGCGAAGCGCTTGACGTCCCACTCGAACGGGCCGGGCAGCGTCTCGTCGAAGTCGCGCAAGTCAAAGTACAAGTTCCGCTCTGGCGTGGCCCAAAGGCCGAAGTTCAGGACATGAGCGTCACCGCACAGTTGCACCTCGAGTCCGCTGTCGGGTTGCGACGCCAAGTCCGCAGCCATCACTGCTGCCGCGCCCCGGTAGTAGTTCCACGCCGAGGCCGTCATCCGCTGATGCCGGATGGGAACCAGCTCGGGAACCCGGATCTGGTTCTGGGCCAAGATCGTCTTTAGCGCATCGTGCCCGCGGTCACCCTCGGCCCAGTGCCCGAGCGTGCCCCGAGCTGCCCGTTTCCTCGCGGCCCTGCCCGATGCCCGTCGCTCATCGCTGGTTGCTGGCAGATCATGCAGCGCAGCCTGAGAGCGCGGAGGTCTCGATGAGCTCGGCACTGGCATAGAACTCTTTCTGCGATGGCAGCGCGGCGAGTGCGGGTGCCAGGCGGATGCTGTCCCGCGCGGGTGCTGTCCCGGCGGATGCTGTCCCGGCGAGTTCCAACTCGGCCGACTCTACGCGGCTAGCCCGTCGGCCAAGGCGGGCTGGTCGCTGATGGCCGGTCCCGCGGGGCCCGTTCCGGGCATGTCGGGATAACCGGGCAGCAAAGTTACCCGCAAGTAGTGACCTCGGTTACACCACGAAACCAGACCGCCACCCCCCGCGTCGAACCTGCCATTACCCGCCGCCACCCGGCCCGCCCGGCCGCCCGGCAGCCGACAGGAAGGACGCCCGATGCCCCCCACCGCCCGACTGACCCGCGCCCTGCGCGGCCGCCGCGCCGTCCTGGCCGCCGTGGGCGCCGCCGCGGCGCTGGCCGGCGCCGGCACCGCCTCCGCCGCCACCCTCACCACCGCCGCCGCCGGGCACCCCGCCCCGCACGCCCACCACGCCCCCGCCGGGCACCCCGCCCCGCACGCCGCGCAGGCCGCCACGCACGCCCGGCTGGCCGCCGCCCGCACCGACGCCCGCCCGACGCCGCCGCCCGCCGTGCCGCCGCCGCCCGCCGTGACGCCCGGCGTGACGCCCGGCCGTACCGGATCTACGACTCGGTCACCCCCGCCGCCATCCCCGCCCGCCACGACATCGCCACCTACGCCGACGGCGGCTACGCCGTCAGCCCCGCCGCCGTCACCGGCCGCCACGTCCTGTGGATCGACACCAACGGCACCGACCCCCGCGCCGCCGCCCTCGACATCGAGCCCGGCGACGCCACCCCCGCCAGCGCCGCCGCCTGGACCCGCGCCAAGCTCACCACCCAGCCCCACACCCTGGCCCGCCTCTACACCATGCGGTCAGAATGGCCCGCCGCCCGCGCCGCCGTCGCCGCCCTGCCCCGCCACCTGCAGCACCGCGTCCGCTGGTGGATCGCCGACCCCACCGGCATCCCCCACAACCTCCCCGGCGCCCAGGCCACCCAGTG
This sequence comes from uncultured Actinomycetota bacterium, assembly GCA_963787665.1. GTDB lineage: Bacteria > Actinomycetota > Actinomycetes > Streptosporangiales > Streptosporangiaceae > JAJYUU01. Next base: position 332,955 of record CAWBDZ010000006.1, on the reverse strand, counting down.
GTACTGGGGCCCCCACTACGACATCACCACCGCCACCCCCGCCTTCTAACCCCCCGCCCCCCGCGGCCCGGCCCAACCCCCAGCCCGGCCAGACCCCCGGCCGGCCAACCCCCCAGCGTCCCGTCCCCCGCCCCCCGGGGGACGGGACGCTGCCACCCGCCCGCGCCGCCCGGGGGGACGGGACGCCACCGCCCGGGCTTTGTTTAGCGTGAGTTTGACAGTGCTGCTCATAGTTGAGCAGTGGTGTGGATGTCACGCTAAACAAAGCACCCGCGACCACCCAGCGGCGGCCATGCGAACGGACTTGACCGGATCGCACGTCGGCTGCGACCGTCAGAAGGCTTAATCAGCCGATTTGCAGCTGCGTCTCGCCGGGAGAGTGCGGATGCGTAAGTCGCGCTGGCCGACCGCAGCCAGCGATGCCGACTTCGGTCCCTACTTGCGCGACGCTTCCGCGGCCACGGGCGAAATGTTCTGGCGATTCGTGGCACTCGCGCGAGCGGCCGGCCCTGTGACCTTTGAACTGCAGAACGGACCGATTGTGCTGTGCGGGACACGGCGCATATTCGCATCAGTCCGGACCACGCAACGCGGGCTGGCAGGACACCTCAACCTGACCCGGCGGCTCAGCGATCGGCGCATTATCGCGACGGAGCCGCTCACCAAAAGGCTGATCTACCACAAGTACTTCGTCGCCGCGATTACCGACCTGGACGACGAGTTCGGTGGGTGGCTGGCGGAGGCTCGCGACGTCGGCGACGGGCGTTGACACCGCGGATCGACTGGCTTTACCCTTCACCTATGACTATAGATAAAGGGTCTAAGGACTCGTCGCCTGCAGGGGCGGTGACGGATCCGCCCGCGGCCAGCTCGCCGATCGGGTTCCGGCTAGACCCGGCGTCCGGAGTCCCGACCTATCTGCAGCTAGTCCACCAAGTTGAGCAGTCGTTGCGGCTCGGCTACCTCAAGGAGGGCGACCGGTTGCCGACGGTCAAGGAGGCGGTCGAGTCGCTGGCGATCAATCCCAACACTGTGCTGAAGGCTTACCGCGAGCTTGAGCACCGCGGTTTGGCGACCGGCAAGCCTGGCCAGGGCACGTTCATCGCTGGCACGTTGCGGCGGGTTGGCCTGGCCGAGCAGGCTGAGCTTCGCAAGAGCCTGGTCGCCTGGCTGCGGGCCGCCGAGACCGCGGGCCTGGACGGCGACGGCATGGCGGCTCTTTTCACAACCTCGCTGCGGGATTTTGTTGAGCGCCACGACGAGCAGGGCCAGCGTCGCGGCGCAGACCGGCAACCCGCCCGGCAGCGATCCCAAGCCTCCAAGCACACGGGCGAAGTCGCGTGAACGTGATCGAGTGCAGTGGCCTGGCCAAGCGTTACCGGCGGACCTGGGCGCTGCGTGATTGCGGCCTGGCCATCCCCGAAGGCCACGTCGTCGCCCTCGTCGGGCCGAACGCCGCAGGCAAGACCACGCTGCTGAACCTCGCTGCCGGGCTGCTGCGGCCGACCGCCGGCGACATCGCCGTGCTCGGCGGCCAGCGACCCGGATCGGACGCTGCCAGGGTCGGCATCGCTTTCGTGGCCCAAGACGCACCGCTATACGGCCATCTGCCGGCCGCCGACATGCTCCGCCTGGCCGGGAACCTGAACGTCGACTGGGACTACGACCGCGCGCTCGCCCGCCTGGTTACGCTGCGCATCCCGCCGGACCGCAAAGTGCGCGCCTTGTCCGGGGGCCAGCGCGCGCAGCTCGCGCTGACCATTGCCCTGGCCAAGCGGCCTAGGTTGCTCATCTTGGACGAACCGCTCGCCAGCCTCGACCCGCTCGCCCGGCACGAGCTCATGGGCTCGCTGATGTCTGAGGTTGCCGAAGAGGGCATGTCAGTGGTGTTCTCCTCACACGTTGTCGCCGAGCTCGAGCAGATCGCCGACTACCTCGTTGTGCTCAACGGCGGCCAGCTCCAGCTCGCCGGCGGCGTCGAGGACCTGCTCTCCATGCACCGCGTCCTGACCGGACCCGGCAACGAGATGGCCCTGGACGGGGAACGTGTCGCCGTTATTCATGCCCGCCAGGCAGGTGCGCAGGCGCATCTGCTGGTCAGGACCTCAGTGCCCGGTGCTCCAGCCCCGGCCGGCTGGCAGTCCGACCCGGCCAGCCTGGAGGACCTGGTGCTTGGCTACCTGCGCGACCCTGCCGCCCGCATGCTGCCCGGCCCGGCGATGGCCGCATCGGGCGGCGGATCGGCGGCGACGCCATGACGGCCGTCGCGCCGCCGGCCAGCGATAGCCAGCGGCCAGTCAAGCAGGCCGCCGCGGTGCCGTGGCGCCGGATGGTGCGAGCCACGACCCGCCAGCACCGGACCGCGCTGCTTTGGACGGGCGTTGTCGTCGCGGTCCTGGCAATCACGCTGGCGGCAACGGGACTATCCCTGTATGCGCTCGCGGCCCGTGGTGGACCCCACTGGTACGGCAGCACCCGTGGCAGCGTCGACTACGGCGGGGTATTGCAGTGGTTCGAGCTCATCCTCCAGCTCCTTCCGCTGCTCGCCGGCATGTTCCTCGGCGCACCGCTGCTGCCCCGCGAGATCGATAGCGGCACGGCGAAGCTGGCCTGGACCCAGGCTGCGAGCCGCACCAGGTGGCTGCTTGCCCAGTGGCTGCCCATCGCCACCCTGCTGGCACTAGCCGCACTCGGCCTCGGCGCCCTGTTCGCCTGGTGGCACGCGCCGTTCCCGCACCTGGCCTTCGAGCGCCTCAATCCGCGGTCGGCGTGGTCGCCGTGGCTGTTCAACCTGAACCCCGTGCTGCTCGCGGGCTGGGTCGTGTTCGCCTTCACGCTCGGAGTCGTCCTCGGCACCGCCATTCGGCGGACGCTGCCCGCCATGGCGGCGACGTTCGCCTGCTACGGCGCGCTTTTCTACGCGGTATCGGCATCCTGGCGGATGCATTACCTGCCGCCGCTGCACCGCGCACTGGCAGTTCAGTTCCATGCTGGCGGAAGCTACTACACCTATTCCGGCTTCGGGGGTCTCCGGGCACCTCAGCCTGTGATCATCAGCGAAGGGCTGGCCTTCCCGGACGGACGCCTGCTCAACAATGCGCAGCAGCTGAACTCGGCGGCATGGATGAGAGCGCATCACATCGTCGAGTGGGTGACCTACCAGCCCACAAGCCGGTACCACGCTCTCGAGGCGATCGAGATCGGCTGGCTGCTCGCCGCGTCAGCGCTCCTGGTCGGCGCTGCGATCGTGCTGATCCGGCGCCGCCCCGCCTGACCCGCCAGCTCAAGGCCTGCCCACCCGCGGATAGCCATGTGCTAATCTATTAGCGCTGTTATAACGCTGTCACATTGAAGCGAGGATCGATGGACACCCGCTACCCCGAGATTGAGCCGTATGACCACGGCATGCTGGACGTCGGCGACGGCAACGCCATCTACTGGGAAACCTGCGGGAACCCAGCGGGCATGCCTGCCCTCGTCCTGCACGGCGGTCCTGGCTCGGGATGCACCGCGCGAATGCGCCGCTATTTCGATCCGGCCGCGTATCGGATCGTGCTGTTCGACCAGCGGGGCTGCGGGCGCAGCAAGCCGCATGTCAGCGACCCGGCGGTAAGCCTGGCGGCGAACACGACACAGCACCTGCTGGACGACATCGAGCGGCTCCGCGGCTACCTGGAGGTCGAAAGCTGGCTGATCCGCGGCGCGTCGTGGGGCTCGGTTCTCGCGCTCGCTTATGCGCAGGAGCACACCGGGCTGGTCACCGGGCTGGTTCTGAGCGGCGTCGGCACCGGACGCCGCAGCGAGGTTGAGCTGTTCACCCGCGGCCTGGGCGCGCTCTTCCCGACCGCCTGGGCGCGCTTTCGCGACGGCGTGCCGGAACGCGACCGCGACACAAATCTCGCCGCCGCTTACAGCCGCCTGCTGAATGAGGGGAACGAGGACGTCCGGGCAAAGGCAGCCCGCGATTGGTGCGACTGGGAGGAGGCCATGGTCCCGACCTCACCGCGGCCCGATCCGCGCTACGCGGACCCGAAGTTCGCGCTGGCGTTCGCGCGGCTAGTCACGCATTACTGGAGCAACGATCATTTCCTCGACGACGGTGTGATACTGCGGCGCGCAGCCCGGTTGGAAGCCGTTCCCGGCATTATCGTCCAGGGCAGCCTCGACCTGATCAACCTGGTGGGCACGCCGTGGCAGCTGGCGGCCGCCTGGCCGGGCTCCGACCTCGTCCTCATCGAAGAAACCGGGCACGGCGGCAGCGCCGCCATGGACGCGGCGATTGTCGCGGCCACCGACCGGTTTGCCGCGGCCCAGGGCTGGAGCGGTCATGGCTGAGCGGGACCGGGGCGGTCAGGCCGACGCGCTGACCGGACTCGGCACGCAGCTGCGGCACGTCCTTGACCTCATGGATGGCGACGTGGCCGTCCGTGCTTTCCGACCTCGGCGTGACTGGGTACCGGCCGCGGTTCAGCCCGGTGGTCCGCGCGCTGGTCGAGCTCGGGCCGGTGCCCATCCGGGACCTGGCCAGCGCGATCTCGGTGACGCATTCGGCCGCCAGCCAGACCGTGGCCCAGATGAGGGCGCGCGGCCTCGTCGTCCTTAAGCCCGGCGAGGATGCCCGGCAGCGGGTTGTCCACCTGACCGCCAGGGCCCGTGACCTGTTGCCGAAGATCGAGGCCGAATGGGCGGCGACCGCGTCGGCTGCCGCCGAGATGGACGCCGAACTGCCGTTCCCGCTGGCCGAGCTTGTCCCGGCGATCGCGGCGGCGCTCCGGCATCGCTCGTTCCGCCAGCGGATCACCGAGTCGCGATGGGCACGCGCGCATCCCGAGTTCACCGCTGCGCTCGCGGCCGCTCGCGAGCCGGACTAGGACGCGCATGTCCAGGCTGCTCACCGACATCACCCCGCTGCGTGAATCCGCGCTGTTCCGCAGGCTGTTCCTGGGCACGCTGCTGTCCGGGGTGGGCAGCGCGCTGACCAGCTTCGCCATCCCGCTTCAGGTCTACGACATAGCGAGGTCACCGTTCGCCGTCGGCGCCATCGGACTAGTCGCGCTGGGTCCGCTGCTGGCCATCGGGTTGCTCGGCGGACCGCTGATCGACGCGGTGGACCGCCGCAAGCTCGTCCTGGTCACCAGCATGTGCCAAGCCGGCGTCTCCGCGATGCTGGCCGCTCAGGCGTTCGCCGGGCTGTCCGTCTTGTGGCTGCTGTACGCGCTGGTCGCGGTGCAGTCTGCGCTCGCCGCGCTCAACATGCCAGCCCGCCGGACTCTGATCCCGAGTCTGCTCCCGCCGGACCGGCTGCCTGCGGGCCTGGCGCTGAACCGGATCAGCTTCCAGACCACCCTCATCGTCGGCCCGGCGCTGGGCGGGCTGATCACCGCAGCGGCCGGGCTGAAGGCCTGCTATCTGATCGACGCGATCAGCTTCGGCGCAGCGCTGTATGGCGTGAGCCGGCTGCCGGCAATGCCGCCGCAGCCGGGCACTGCCCGGCCCGGCCCGCGCGCGGTCGCCGAGGGACTCCGCTTCATCAAGCGCAGTCAGGTGCTGGCCGGCGCGTTCCTGGCCGACCTCAACGCCACGGTCTTCGCCCTGCCCGTGGCCCTGTTCCCCGCCATCAACGCCGAGCGGTTCGGCGGCAACCCGGCCACGCTCGGTCTGTTTACTACCGCCATCGGTGTCGGCGGCCTGCTGAGCTCGGTCTGGACGGGACCGCTGAACCAGCTTTCCAGGCAGGGCCGGGCCATGCTGTTCATGGTCACGATCTGGGGGGCGGCGTTCGCCGGCTTCGCCCTGGCGCGCAGCCTGTGGCTGACGCTTACCTTGCTCGCCATTGCGGGCGCCGCCGACACTTTCACCGTCGTGATCAGGGGCACGATCGTTCAGGCCGTCACCACCGACGCGCTCCGGGGTCGGCTCACGGCCGCCGAGTACGTGATCGGCTCGGGCGGCGATTCCCTTGGCCGGCTCGAGTCTGGTGTTGTGGGCTCGCTCGCGTCGCCGGTGGTCAGCGCGCTATCCGGCGGCCTGATCACGGTGGCCTTGTCGGCCGTGATCGCGCTCGCGCTGCCTGGCTTCACCCGGTACCGGGCCCGGCAGGCAGAGCCCGCCGATGATGGGCCCGACGATGCGGCAGAGCGGAGCGAGGCGGCCGCGGCGCCAGGGCAGCCCGGACCGTAATCCAGGCGAACGCGCAACAGACATGTCAGACATATGCGGGAACAGAGATTATCGGGTACGGTTCTGCTGTTCCCGGGTACTGTTCTGGTTGACTTGAGAGCCTGGCCGGGGGCAGCCGCAAGCTGGCTGGCTCCCGCGCATGCGTTCCACGGGGTACCCTTGGCGACCGTCCTGGTACCGTTCGGCCGCAGTTGCGGGCGCTCGGTCATGCCGATGCGGTGACGACGTCCCGGAGTCTGCACGGAGGTTAGGTGAGCAAGCAGGACTCTCGCGACCTGGCCGCGCCAGCTGACCTCCCGGCCGGCGAGGGCGTCCAGGGCGACGACGCGTCTGCGCAGGCTGCGCGCACCGGGGCGCGGCCGACCGGGCTGCCCCGGCTGCTGCGGCGCACCTGGGTGCGGGAGGTCCTCGCCCTGGTGGCCTTTCTTGCCGCCGGTGCGCTGGCGACCTGGCCGCGGGCCTACTACCTGCCCGACCGGATGCCGCTGAGCGCGGATCAGTCCCAGTACGTCTGGAGCCTGTGGTGGGTGGCCAGGCAGGTGACCCATCTCGGCAACCCGTGGTTCACCAGCCACCTGGCTGCTCCGGTAGGCGTCCGGATGGGGCTGGACACGCTGATGCCGCTGCTGGGCGTGCTGATGACGCCGGTCACGCAGGCCTTTGGCGCCGCGGTCTCGTACAACCTGCTGGTCATAGTCGCGCCCGGCCTCGCCGGGTACGCGATGTACCGGGCCGCCCGGCTGTGGCTGCCTGGCCTGGTCGGCCCGGTCGCGGCCGGGCTGTTCTACGGCGCGTCGGGGATGCTGGCCTCGCAGGTCTGGCTGCACCTGCACACCGCCATTGGCTGCGTCTTCCTGCCGCTGGCGCTGGAGGCGGCAGTCCGGCTTCGCCGCAAGCCGACGATCGGACGCGGCATCGTCCTCGGCCTGGTGCTGGGTGCGTCGGTGCTGGTGGACCAGGAATTCGCGGCGCTTGCGGTCGTGCTCGCCGCCGCAGTCCTGATCCCGTGGCTGCTGCGCCAGCCGGCCGTGACGAAGTTCGGTGCCGTCGCGGTCGGGGCCGTGATTGCCTTCGTTATCGCCATCCCGCAGCTCGTCGCCATCGCTCAGACCGCTGGCAAGGGCGGTACGAAACCGCCGCCGGACAGTCAGTACATCAAGTACGCGGCGGAATTCCCCAGCCTGTTCGCGCCATCCCCGCGGCTGGCCAACTACGGGATGACCTGGCTGGCCTCCGGCTACCGCCAGCACGTAACCGGCGAGTTGCTCGCGACGTTCGGCGTGGTGCTGACGGTCCTGGCAGTGGTCGGCCTGGTCGTCAGCTGGGGCAGGCCCGCGGCGCGACGGCTCGGCCTGCTCTGGCTGGTCACCTCAGTGCTGGCGCTCGGCCCGACGCTGTATATCGCTGGCCATGAGCTTGTTCCGCTCGCCGACAAGTGGCACGGGCTCCGGGTGTCGCTGCTGATGCCGTACACCTGGCTCATCCGGATACCCGGGCTTTCCTTGTTCCGCGAGGCGGACCGGCTCGCGCTGCTCGGTCTGGTCGCTGCATGCTTGCTGGCCGGCGCTGCGGTCCAGTGGCTGCGCCAGCGCGCATGGCCAGTTCTGATCGTGGTCGCGCTGCTCGCCGTGCTCGAGGCTGGCTGGCCGGGCGATGCCGGCACGGTGATCGTGCCCACCACGCTGCCAGCAGTGGACCACGCGATTGCTGCCGACCATTCTGGCTCGGTCGTGGTCGACGTCCCGTTCGAGGTCCGCGGCCCCAATCAGTTCGGCCACGATTTCCCGCTCTACGCGCTGGAACTTGCCACCGAGGACGGCCATCCGCGGGGTGATTCCTATACCTCCGGAGTCCCGCAGCGGACGATCAACGGGATCCGGCGGCACGCCTTCTACGCCACGCTGGTCGGCTTGCAGGCAGGCCAGAAGCTCACTCCGGCTGGGCTGGCCGCTGCTCGCCGGGACCTGCGTACGCTGCACGTCGGCTGGGCCCTGCTCTGGTCACAGCGCTGGACGTTTAGCGGCGGGGCTGGTCAGCAGGCGGTTAACATGCACTACCCGCAGATCCGCCGCTTCCTGGCCGAAACCGGATTCCGGCTGCTCTACACGGCGGACGGCGTCTCGGTGTACCGGTCATCCGGTCCGGTCCGGCAGGCCGGGCTGACGTCAAGTCGCGCCCACGACCGGGGAGGAATCCATGGTGGCGAGTCAGGTCCCGGCTGATTCTCAGCCGCTGACTGTGCCGCAGACCGCACGCATCGGACCGTTCTCGGTCCGCTTCAAGATCGCGTCACCGGCCCTGCAGGGTCTTGTCGCGCTTGCGATCTATCTGGCCGTCTGGGTCATTGCTGAGACTCTTCAGCTGGTTGCCCACCCGAGCTTGCCGCAGCTCTACCAGGTGAACATGGACCCGAACTTCTTCACCTGGATTCTCAAATGGTGGCCGCATGCGATCGGGCACGGGCTTAATCCGTTCCACACCTCAGCGGTCGGCGCACCAAGGGGCCACGTGCTGGCCTGGGTCACCATGATCCCCTCGCTGGCTGTGCTGGCAGCTCCGCTGACGTTGGCTGCAGGGCCGGTCGCGGCATTCAACCTGCTCGTCGTTGCGTCGATCCCGGTCTCCGCCTGGGCCGCGTTCGTGCTGTGCCGCCGGCTCACCGGCCAGTTCTGGCCCGCGCTGGCCGGCGGAGCCATCTTCGGGTTCTCGGCATACCAGCTGAATCACATCATCGCCGGACAGCTGGACCTGGCCTTCAGCCTGCTGTTGCCGCTCATGGCCTACCTGGTGGTCGTGTGGTGGGAGCGGGGAACCGGCTCGGCTCGCTTTGCCGGCCTGCTCGCGCTCGCCTTGGTCCTGCAGTTCTACCTGTCGATCGAGACCTTCGCCGAGATGACTGCGGTGTGGGTGATAGCACTGGTTGTTGGCTACCTGCTGGCTGGCCGGCCATACCGGAAGAAGATCGGTCAGCTCAGCGCGCTGGCCGGCATCGCGTACCTGATCACCTTCATCTGCGCCGTCCCGTGGCTGATCTACGCACTGAACCACAGGCCGCTCAAGGTAATGGGGCAGACTCCCATCGGGACGGCTGTCGACCTGGTCGGCCTGGTGGTGCCGCGGCCCGGCCAGACCTTCGGCTGGAGCTGGCTGGCCCATTACGCCGCGCCGTTGTCGATCGCCGGCCGGGACGGCTACGTCGGGATTCCGCTGCTGGTGCTTGCCATTTTGTTCGCGGTAGCTACCTGGTCCAGGAAGATCACCAGATTCCTGGTGATCATGGTCGTGCTCCTCATCGTCGGTGCGTTCGGGCCGATTTTGCACGTCGACGGGCGCGAGCCGTTCAGCCTGCCGTGGTCACACGTGTGGCTGCTGTCGTTCGTGGATAGCGCGTACCCGGCCAGGCTCATGGTGTTCGTCTTCCTGGCGCTGGCGGTGATGGTCGCGCTGTGGCTCTCCCGGCCGGCCCCGCGGACCTCGTTGCGCTGGCTGCTGGCGGTGCTCGCAATCGGCGCCATCGCCGCGAACACGCCCGCGCTCTCCTTGAACAGCCAGCCGAGACTGCCGGCCTTCGTGGCCACCGGCGAATATCGGCATTACCTGGCACCGGGCGCCACAGTGGTAGTCATCTCCGGACGGGGAAATGCCGGGCTGCTGTGGCAGGCAGAAACCAACTTCTACCCGCGGCTAGCCAGCGCGTATCTCGGCTCCCTGCTCTCCCGGCAGACTGACCTGCCGCTGCCGGTCGCCAACCTGGCCAGCAACCCGTTGACGCCGCAGGACGTGACACTATTCCGGGCCTACCTTCGGACGGCAAAGGTGTCGGCAATCCTGGTCGAGGCGAGCTGGGCAGGAACCTGGCCGACGATCCTTGCGAAAGTCGGCCTCCACGGGCGGCTCATCGGCGGCGTGATCGTCTACCGGATCGCGGGCTGACGAGCTTCGCCGCCACTGCTCAGATTGCTCAGCCTGCTCAGCGGCTGAGCCTGCTCAGCTCGTCGTGGAGCCGCCGCCGGGAACGCAGCCTTGCGCATTGGAGGATGTAACTGGCTGGTTGAACGGCAGGTGTAGCTTCCAGTGCTTCGGCCCCGGCCGGTAGACGAACACGCCGCCGACCAGCACATTGTGGATTCCGATTCTGTTGAGGAGGCGCGGCCAGTGCAGTGAACCGTTCGCCTCGACAAGGATCGCGCCGACCTTGGCTTTGATCAGGAATGCTCGCAGCGCCTGGAGGTTAGTTGCGTCCGGATGGCAAATGGATATCTTTCCCAGTGGCTCTGGCACAGCCAGGTGGTAATGGGCGAGTGCGGCGTTGACGTATCCGCCGGCCAGCTTGAAATGGAAGTCGGTCTGCACTTGCCAGAGCATGCCTGCGTTGCCGCGGCTTGACTGAACTATCACGGTTTCGCCGCGGTGCAGGTAGTGAAGGTAGTCGCCGCTCGTGATAAACGCCGGGGACGGCTGTGGATGTGCCGTGGATTCCGGCAGATCAGTCACGACGGCCGCCAGCACGAGCGTCGCCAGCAGCCACGGCGCCCCGGTCAGCAGCCTTCGTTGCCACGCCCGGCGGAACCGAGCCGGGGTCGGCCATGGGCCGGCCAGCCAGACTGCGACCATGACGGCGAAGATCAGGTAAGCGAACACCATGAAACGCACCGGGTAAGCGCTGCGCAGCACGGTCAGGAACCACAGGCTATGCCAGGGCAAGGTGACGATCGTGCGGTCGCCGATGGTCAGCACCGGGCCAAGCGACACGACAATCACGAAGACCAGCATCAGGAACAGGAATCGCACAAGCCGCCGACGACGGGCGAACACCAGCAGCGCAACAGCGAGCACGAGCAGCGGGATGCCGACGTATGCCCCCAGCGACGGTCGCGTCGCGTGGTCGGTGATCTCGGGCGGGAACCACCTGACGGTCGCGTCTGGCCGCTGGAGCACGAGGCTTGACAGATCGAGCGAGCCCACCGCGGGGGACCGATAAAAGCCCGTCGGGTAGTGGGTAAGTGCGTACCACGCGTAGGGGCCGACGAATACAAGTGCGATCAGGTAAGCCAGGCCCACGAGGCGGCTGAGCCTGGCGACGGACGCCCGGTTGGCGCTTCCTGCCAGCGCGTAGCCGATCAGCAGGGCCACCAGCAACACGCCGGTCATGTCAGCGAAGGTCTCGAGGAATAGGTAGAACTGGACCACGATGGCCAGGGCCAGCAGGCCAACGAAAGGCCAGGGGCGCCGCCTGCCCTGCCACCACACCAGCATGAGGTAGGCGATAATCGGGAGCAGCAGGCTGAACGTAAGGTTCAGCTGACCCGCCGCGTTGTGATCGGCCTGGTATGCCGAGAACCCGTAGACGACACCACCGGCCAGGGCCGCCCAGAATCGTCCTGTCAGCCGGCGGCACAGTACGAACGCGGCCCAGGCAGCGAGTGGCAGCGCGATGGCGGTTAGCAGGTTGAAGCTGACCACTGCGCCAAGACCGGCAGTGAGCGGCCAGGCGAGCAGGCCGAGCGGCGGAACGCTGGTGATCCAGGCCAGGTTGAAGCCGTGGGGCGCGCCTATGACTGTCGGGTGCAGCGCATTAAGCCCGTGCGAGATCGCATATGGCCACCAGCTCAGGGCCCAGGTGTAGAAGTTCGGGTCCATGCTCACTTGGTCGAGCTGGGGGATTGCCGGGTGAAATATAAGCGGCCGTGCCTCGGTGAACAGCCACGCGGCCAGGTACATGACCAGTGCGATGAGCCCCTGCCGGACCGGCGAGGTGATGCGGAACCTGGCCGCGGCCCGCAGCGCAGACCTGGGCCGGAGCCACGATCCGAGCCGGAGCCGACCGCTATCCGCGGTCTGCTCGCTGGTAGTCGCGGTAGCGGGCTGGCTGGTCAGGCTGGCCACCGCCGAATCCGGATGCGCGGCCCCCGGGCTCTTGAGCTCGTTGTGGTCGTGACTGGACGGTGCGGTCATTTCGTCGTCAGGCGGCGATGCGGCTCTCCGCAGGCTCGCCCGTTCTCGTTCCCGGTAGTCGCGGGGTATCCGGCCCGGCTGGTCGCCAAGAAGCCGAAGATCCCATCGGTGGCGAATCTGATCATCCTGGGCAGAGGATACTTGGTCCGGCCCCCATCCGCCGGGACGCGCCGATAACACGGCGCCGGGCGACACGCATCGCCGCGTGACGCTGACGAACCTGGCACCATGCCTACTCTGTCAGGGCATATCCGACCGGCATGGAGGTGATTGCAGACGGGGGGCCTCCTCTAGCGCCTTGTGAACTCCGGCTTATCCCCCGCCGGACGGCGCGGCGGGTGCGGAGCGTGCGTACAGGTACAACCAGAGGTCGCCTGACCGCCATTGGCGCACTAGGACGAACCCCAGGCCGTGGATGTCGTTATAAATCGGAGCTTGGTGCTTAAAGTCGACTAGCCACACCCGCCGCACGCTGGCCGCCCGGTGCCGGATGACGGCGACCGGCGCGAGTGTGCCGGTGAGCGTCTCCGATTGGGCCGGGCTTTTGGCCTGACCGATGTTGTTGAGCTGCGCGAATCCGTAGGGGTACGCATCGACCAGGCTCTCTTCGCTGGGGTTATAGAAGATCACCGCATCTCCTGGCCGGGCCCTCGCGGCGACGATCTGATCTGCCCTTCTTATGTTCTCGCCGTGCCCGGCGGGCGCCCTGATGGCCTCTTGCGCGGGCAGGCCGATCAGCGCGAGCACCACCAGCACGGTCGGTCCCGCGATGATGCCAAGCGCGACGATCGCTGCGCCCGCCAGCAGCGCTAGCGCGGGAACGCAGAACAGGATGTAGCGGGTGAAGTAGAGCGGCTTGACGAAGGAGACGACGATCAGTGCTAGTCCCGGCGCGAACAGCCAGGGAATGCTTACCGCGAGCAGGCCCGCCGGCCAGCGCTGGGCCAGCCGTGCCCTGCCGCCGGCTCCGCTGACCAGCAACCCGAGGACAATGCAGGCCACGATGCCCACGGCGAACGGCAGGCTATACGCGCGCCCGTTCGGCAGCGGCGAGACCAGCGTCGGCAGGAACCTCAGCATGTGGAACGTGGGCGGCCCTATCCAGCTCACCGCGGCTCGCTGGGAGAAGGAGATCGCGATCACAGGGGAAGCCACCGACGAAAGCCGCCGCAGCGGCGGCAAGCCAGCCGGCCGCCAGCCGCCGCGCGGCCGCCCGGTCCTCGGCGCGCAACGCAGCCAGCGCGACCGTCACTGCATGAGCCGCGACCAGGAACAGGGCAAGAACATTGACCCAGCCGAGCGCCGCCATGCACACGGCATAGCCCACCAGCCACCGGCGCCGTGACCCGCTGGCCTGCAGGGTCCGCACCAGAAGGTACGTGGCGGCTGCGGCCAAGGCGACCGACGGCGCATCGGGCCGGGCATCCTGCGCGTAGAAGCTCGTAGCTGGCAATATCGCGAAGACCAGGCCGCCGGCGAGCCCGACTGCCAGCGAAGCGAGCCGGATGCCAATCGCGGTCACGAAAGCCGCGGTAATCGTCATGGCCAGCGCGGACGGGAGCCTGGTGGCCACTTCCCCGGTACCGGCCAGGTGCACGATGGGCCACAGCATGGCGTAATAGACGCCGTGCTCGACGTCGGTTTGCCCGAGCAGCCGCAATAGCTGGCCGAACGAACGGTCCACCGCCACCAGGCTGGCCGCTTCGTCGCGCCAGTAAGACGAATCCCCGAGGCCCCATAGGCAGACCACGAGGGTGACCAAGGGGGGAACGGCGAAGATCAACAGCCGGTGCCGCGCGTTAGCCGGCCGGATCCGCCCATTCCCGCCCACAGCGGCGCCAGCTGGTGCGGCCGTAGCATTTGCCGGGCCGACGAGATCAGTCACTGCCCGCGACACCCTCCGTCAAACGCACGCGGCCGTCCCCCAGTTTTGGGCGATCTGGCTCTCGGCGAGGAGCACTTTACACGATCTGGCGATGATACCGGGCATGACCTGGGCGCTTCGTACGGTACCGGGCCGAGTCGCGGGCAGCCGACGATTATCAGCTTGGATCGGGGACCAGCGATCAGGTAGGCATGAGTTATGACGGCCGAAGTTGCCCGGTACTGGCAGCACGCAGCGGTCGCGGGAGTCGATCTGCTGCGGGCGCGGTTCGTCACGCACCGGTACGCCCGGCATGCGCACGCGACCTACACTTTCGGGCTGATCGAGGCCGGCGTCGAGGAGTTCGATTACGGCGCGACGCTGCTGCGCGCTGGGCCAGGCCACGTGGCGCTGCTTGATCCGGAAGTCGTGCACACCGGTCAGGCGGGGACGCCGTCCGGCTGGACCTACCGGGTGCTGTATCCCGAAGTCAACGTGGTGACAGCGGTGGCCGAGGAGCTCGGCTGGCGGCGCGGGACACCGCGGTTCCCGCAAACAGTGTTGTATGACCGGCGCAGCGAGGCATTGCTGCGCAGCGCGCACCGCGCCGCCGAGCACGGCGATCAGCTTGCCTCATCCAGCCTGCTCAACGTGGCACTGGCAGGCTTGCTGCAAGCACATGCGGCGCACGGCCTGGCCCCCGTGCGGGATTCGACTGGAGCAGCCGGCGCCGGGCTGGCGCCGGCGGCGGTCCGGGCCGTCTGCGAGCTGCTGCACGAGCGGCTAACCGAGCCGCCCTCGCTCGCCGAGCTGGCCGCTATTACTGGACTCAGCCAGTTCACGGTGTTGCGCGCGTTCCGGGCCCAGACCGGGCTGCCGCCACACGCTTACCTCAACCAGCTGCGGGTGCGCCGGGCGCGCTCGCTGCTTGATGACGGCGTGCCGCCCGCGGACGTAGCAGCGCTGACTGGCTTCGCCGACCAAGCACACCTGACCAGGCACTTCAAGCGAGTTGTCGGCGTGCCGCCCGGTTCCTACCAGCGGGAGCGGCGGCTGGCTGCCTGAGCCTTCAGCTGGCGCGCGGCAGCAGGGGACGCGGAGCCGGGCGCGGCAAGAACGTACAAGACCCGGCCGGCGGACTGAATTTTAGGTTGGGCGCTATGCCAGCCGCGGGGGTTGCAGATCCGCCGATACAGCTGTCGGCCCGGCCGGTCCGGGACGGGGTCATGCTGGGGCTGGCGGCTGGGGTAGCCGGCGTCGCGTTCGGCGCGGCCGCGGTCAGCTCAGGCCTCACAGCGTGGCAAGCGTGCACACTGAGCCTGCTCGCTTTCACGGGCGCATCCCAGTTCGCCCTGGTCGGCGTCATCGCCAGCGGTGGCGGCCTGCTCGCGGGCACGACCGGGGCGATTCTGCTCGGCGGCAGGAACGCCCTTTACGGCCTGCGGCTGGCAGACGTGCTGCGGCCGCGCGGGCCCGCCCGGCTGCTGGCCGCGCTCGGCGTCATCGACGAGACGACTGCCGTCACCCTGGCCCAGCCCGGCCCGGCCGCTGCCCGGAAGGGTTTCATAGCGACGTTTGCCTGCACCTACCTGACCTGGAACCTATGCACGCTGGCTGGCGCGCTCGGGGCCGGCCGGGTCGGCTCGCCGCAGGCGTTCGGCATCCAGGTAGTCGGGCCGGCCGCGTTCCTGGCGCTGATCTGGCCTCGGGTAAAGGCCGGCCGCACCGAGCGGGCCGTCGCGCTGGCCGGCGCGGCGATCGCGCTGGGGACTACCCCGGTCCTGCCTATCGGCGTGCCGGTCATGCTGGCCGCGATGGCGGCGCTAGCCGGGGCACTCGCCAGCCCTGCCGGGGCGGAGCGATGACCGGAACGTGGATCGCCGTGCTGGTTACCGCGGCCGGGTGCTACGGGTTCAAGCTGGCCGGCCTGACCGTGCCGCAACGCGTCGCAGCCAGGCCGCTGGTGCGCAGGTTCGCCGAGCTGGTGCCGGTCGCCCTGCTGGCCGCACTATCGGCCGTGCAGACCGCGACGACCGGGCACGCGCTGGTGTTCGATCCGGCGCGGCTGGCTGGCCTGGCTGCGGCAGTCGCCGCGCTGCTGCTGCGGGCACCGTTCCTCGTCGTGATCATCGCGGCGGCGGGCGCTGCAGCGGCCCTGCACGCGGCCGGCCTGAGCTAGCCGCGCCGCTGCCCGGGGCTCCTAGTCACGCGGGTAAAGTGCGCCGGGTGACGATTGGCATTGAGGTACTCGACAAGGTGACCGACGATGTGGTCGATGCCTTCGGCAGGCTGCTCCCCCAGCTGTCGAGCACGGCCAGGCCGCTGGATGCGGACGCGATCACGACCGTCATCTCGTCGCCAGCGGTGACCGTACTGCTGGCACGCGGTGACGGCGGCACCATCATCGGCACGCTGACGCTGGCGATTTTCCCGGCGCCGACCGGCATGCGGGCCTGGATCGAGGACGTCGTCGTCGACGCGGCGGCCGGCCGGCAGGGTGCCGGGATGGCACTGGTCGGCGAGGCGCTCCGGCTGGCCGAGGCGGCCGGGGCCAGGACCGTGGACTTGACGAGCCGCCCGTCCAGGGAAGCTGCCGGGGGACTGTACGCGAAGGCCGGCTTCGCCGAGCGCGAGACGCGGCTGTACCGCCGCACCTTCAGTTAGCCAGCCAGGTAGCAGCTAGCTGCTGAGTTCTGCGACGGCGGCGAGCAGCCGATCCACTTCGGCGCTGTCGTTGTAGTGCACCAGCCCGGCCCGGACCGCGCTGCCGCTATCGCGGATACCGAGCACGCCGGTGAGTTCCCAGGCGTAGTTGTGCCCGTGCCAGACGTTGATCTTGCGGCTGGCCAGGTGCTCGGCGACCTGCCGGGGCGTGTGGCCGGCCACGGTGAAGTACGCGGTCGCCGTCCGGCTGGCCGCCTGCCCGTAGGTGCGGACGGGCGTCATGCTCTCCAGGCCGGCCAGCAGGACCCCGAACAGCTCCTGCTCATGCTGCTGCACTGCGGCCATCGAGCTCAGCACGCGCTCTCTCAGCGAGCCCGGTGCGGGCCCGCCCGCCTCGCCGAGTGACGCCAGGTGGCGGACTGCCGCGGTCACTCCCGCCAGGCTGGCGAACGACGGCGTGCCGAGTTCGAAGCGCTCGGGCACCGTGTCCGGGGATGGCACGAGCTTGTCCGGGCGAAGCGTAGCCAGCAGTTCCGGCTCGGCGATGACGGCGCCGATGTGCGGGCCGGACCATTTGTAGGCGCTGGTCGCGTAGAAGTCCGCGCCGAGGGCGCGCACGTCCACCGGCACGTGCGGAGTCGCATGCACGCCATCGACGTAGCTCAGCGCGCCGGCGGCGCGTGCCAGTGCGGTGATGGCCGTGACGTCCGGCCTGGTACCGATGACGTTGCTGGCCGCAGTGACGGCGACGAGCCTGGTCCGGTCGCTGATGAGCGCGCCGTACTGCGCAGCGGGCAGCTCGCCGGTCTCCGGGTCGACCTCGGCCCACCGCACGGTGGCACCGACGTGCTCAGCAGCCTGTACCCAGGGCCGGATATTCGCGTCATGGTCGAGCCGGGACACGACTACCTCGTCACCGGCAGCCCAGGTGCTGGCAAGCGTCGCGGCTATCCGGTAGGTAAGCGTGGTCATGTTCGGCCCGAGCACAACGCCATCCGGGTGGCCGCCGGTCAGCGCTGCCAGCGCCGCACGGCAGTCTGCGGTGATGGAGTCCGCCCGGTGGCTGGCCGGGAAAACCCCGCCGCCGTTGCCGATCCCCGCTGCCTGGGCAGCGCTGATGGCGTCGATCACGACGGCCGGCACCTGTGTCCCGGCAGCGCCGTCGAGGTAGGCATAGCCATCGGCCAGTGCCGGATAGCAGGCCCGGACCGCCTCAACGTTGAGCTTCACTGCCGGTTATCCCTTCCGCCGCATTGGCAGGTCATCCTTCCGCCGCAGGCGCTGGCGCACCCACCCGGCCGACCGCCTCCTGGCCAGGCTAGTTGGGCCGCGCCGGCCGGACACCGCTAGCACAGCTTGCCAGGGGTCGGGATGACGAGCACTCCAGCCTCCGTGGCTGCGTGCCCTGGCCGGCAGCGGCAGGTGCGGCATGCCTGCCAGCCAGCCGGCCAGGACCGCGGCCGGATCGGCGGGCCGGTAGTCGGTGCCGAGCGCCATCGCCAGGTCCCAGGCATGCAGATGCCACTCGGCGCTGGCGGCACCTGCCATCCCGCCGACCGTTACCCAGGTTTCCCCGTACTGGTGATGCGGGAGCTCCCAGACCGCGCTCAGGCGTGCGGCATACCGGCGCGCCGACTCGGCGAATGCGGCGATGTGCTCGGCTGGCATGGCGTCGGCCAAGGCGGCAAGCTCGGCAGCGTTCTGCCTGGCCAGCTTCCGGTTCAGGGTGTCCGGATGAGCCCCGGTGGCCATCAGCCGGGCGTAGCGGCTGACCGGGGCCTCATCCAAATACTCGTGGAAGTCGTCGGCGACGCAGCGCAGGTGCCCGGCCAGATCGAAAGCGCGCCACTCCGGGCACGGCGTCTGCGCACCCCAGTTCGTCTCGTCAAACTGAGCGGCAATCCGGCAGATCGCTGCGATCCCCGCGTTGTAGACGGCTAAAACCGGAACGGGCTCTCGTAGCGGCGCAGGCATCTCCCATGAATGGGTGCGCTCCACCTGGCCCCCTCCAAGCCGACTCCGGCAACAGCACGCCGTCGTCTGGCCAGAGTGCCAGAGTTACCCGCTCTTCGCCACCCTAGGCACCATTCCGCCAGCCGAGGTCACGCGCGCTCTGGCTAGTCAGCGAGGCATGACGCGTCGGCATACGGCCGCCGAACATCCGCCAGCCCGCCGGCATATCGCTGTTTACCAGCTAGCCAGCGCAATGGGCGTTCGCCGGCCGAAAATTCTGGTGACAGCACTACCGATCGCCGGTTAACCTGCGGACAATGCCCCCCTCGTCAGCTGGCTCGCCGCCGCATGCCCCGGCACAGGCGCCCGCCCAGGCCCAGACGCCTGCGCAGGCGCCGATTCCGCTGCACCCGGAGGCTCCCCCGCAGGCCCAGACTCCGCCCAAGCCCAGACTCCCGCACAAGCACTGTGGCGCATGCGCGAGTACCTGAGGCCTTACTACCTGGGCCTGTTCGTCATGATCACGGCTGCGATCGTGGCGGTGACGTCCGAGATCGCGATCCCGTTCATCACCAAGTCCGTCATCGACAGTGTCGTGGTCAAGGGCATCAGATCAGAGCTGCTGCCGCTCAGCATTGCCGCCATGGCGCTCGGCTCGTTCCAGGCTGGGCTGAATTTCTTCCGCCGGTGGGCGCTGTCGGGCGCCGTCGCCGGGATGGAGAAAACCATCCGCGACGACCTGTACCACCATTTGCAGCGGCTCGAGCCCGCCTTCCACGACTCGTGGCAGTCCGGTCAGCTGCTGTCCCGCGCGACCAACGACCTCTCGACGATCAGGCGGTTCGCCGGCTTCGGCGTCGTGTTCTTCATCACGAACACGTGGACCTTTCTGCTCATTGTCGCGCTGCTGATCCGGCTGAACTGGTGGCTCGGCCTGCTGACCGGCTGCCTGTTCCTGCCGGTGTTGGTGCTGTGCCTGCGATTTGAGAAGCGTTACCGGGTGCTGTCCAGGCTGTCCCAGGACCAGCAAGGCGACCTGGCGACCTACGTCGAGGAGGCTGCGACCGGCATCCGGGTGCTTAAGGCGCTCGGCCGCCGGGATGAGGCCGCCGCCCGCCATCTGGCTCAGTCCAAGCTGGTCTTCCGCACCCAGGTGGACAAGGCCCGGCTGCGCGGCACCTTCTGGGCGGCGCTGGACATGGTGCCGAACGTGGTCATCGGCATACTGCTGCTGCTTGGCGCGTTCGCCGTGGGCACCCACGCGCTGACGCTCGGCGGCCTGGTCGCGTTCGTCACTCTGACGTTGCTGCTTGTCTGGCCGATCGAGGCCATGGGCTTCATCATCGCGACCGGCCAGGAAGCGGCCACCGCCGCGCAGCGGATTTACGAGATCTTCGACACCGAGCCCGAGATCGCCGACCCGGGCTTGCAGGGGGTCCTGGACCGGCCCGGGCTAACCGCGGGACGCTGGCTCAGCGGCCGCAAGGCGGCGATGGCGAAAGCTGCCAGGCCCTCGGCCCGGCCCGTCACGTCGGCACGCGGACGGGACGGCAACGAGCGGGCCGGCCGCCTGGTCTTCGATCAGGTCGAGTTCCGCTACCCGGAGGCGCGGTCCCCGCTGCTGCGGGAGGTCAGCCTGGAGCTTGAGCCGGGCGAGACCGTGGCCCTGGTGGGCGCGACCGGGTCGGGCAAGACCACCTTGCTGTACCTGGTGCCGCGACTGGCCGACGTCACCGGCGGCCGTATCACCCTGGACGGCATTGACGTGCGCAACCTGCCCTTGCCTGAGTTGCGCAGCCGGGTTGCCTGCGCGTTTGAGGATCCGACCCTGTTCTCCGCGAGCGTCCGGGAGAACGTCAGCTTCGGCGTGCAGAACGCGACCGAGGCGGACATCGTCGCGGCGCTCGAGGCCGCGCAGGCCGAGTTCGTCGCTGACCTCCCGTGGGGGCTGGACACCCGCATCGGCGAGCAGGGCATGGCGCTATCTGGCGGCCAGCGCCAGCGGGTGGCGCTGGCGCGCGCGATCCTGGCGCGGCCGCAGGTACTGCTGCTCGACGACCCGCTGTCCGCGCTGGACGTGCACACCGAGGCGAAGGTGACCGCCGCCCTGGCGGAGGTGCTCACCGAGTCGACCGCCCTGGTCGTCGCGCACCGGCCGTCGACCGTGTCGCTCGCCGACCGGGTGGCCCTGCTCCAGGGCGGGGTAATCGCCGCGCTCGGCACGCACCACGAACTGCTGGCGACGCAGCCGCGCTACCGGGAGCTGATGAGCTCGGAGAATCTGGGCGGCGACGATGGCCGGGCATCGCCAGGCCTGACGGCCGGAGCCCGCCGGTGACCGCCGTGCAGGCCTGGCGCGGCATCGCGGCCGAGCAGGAAGACGAGATCAGCGGCAAGCTCGGCACGCTGTTGCGCAGGCGCTCCCGGCGGCTGCTGGCCAGCCTGCTCGGCCCTTACCGCCGCCTGTCTCTGACGATCTTCGCGCTGATCGTGGCGGCACAGCTCGGAGCCCTGGCCGGACCCTGGCTCGTCGGCGTCGGCATCGACGAGATCCCGCAGCTCACCAGGACGCACAACGCCGGCCCGCTGGCCCTGATCATCGTTGCGTTCGCCGTATCTGTGCTGGTGCAAGCCGCTGCCACCCGCGCGTACATCGCCGGCATCGGGCAGCTCGGGGGCCGGGTGGTGCTCGAACTGCGCCGCCGCCTGTTCGCCCATTTCCAGCGGCTCCCGATCTCGTTTCATGAGCACTACACCTCGGGCCGGGTCATCTCGCGCCAGGTCTCCGATATCGACTCGATCTCCGACCTGTTCGACGAAGGCCTGGCATCGCTGGTTTCCGCGGTACTCGCGCTGCTGCTGGTCGGCGGCGGGATGCTGCTGCTGGACTGGCAGCTCGCGCTCGTGGTCATGGCAGGCTTCCCGCCGCTGGTCTGGCTGTCCGCATGGTTCCGCCGCGAGTCCGCCATCGCCTACCGGCGAACCAGGGAAACCATCGCCCAGGTCATCGTGCAGTTCGTGGAGACGTTCGGCGGCATCAGGGCGGTCGAGGCGTTCCGGCGGGAGAGCCGTAACGAGGAGATCTTCTCCGACCTCAACCAGAAGAACGCCGAGGCCAACCTGCGCTCTTCCCGGCTGCTGGCCATCTATTTCCCGGGCGTGACCCTGGTCGGCAACCTGGCTATCGGCGCCGTCTTGCTCTATGGCGGGCTGCGCGTCATCGATCACCAGATGCAGGTCGGGGTCCTCGTTACCTTCCTGCTGTACCTGCAGCGCTTCTTCGATCCGCTCATCGACCTGTCCCAGTTCTACAGTTCGTTCCAGTCGGCGGGCGCCGCGCTGGAAAAGATCTCCGGCGTGCTCGACGAGCCGCCCAAGGTCGCCGAGCCCGCGCATCCGGTGGAGCTGCCGGGCGGTGGCGGGCCAGCCAGCCGCGGCCGGCGCGTGCAGTTCGAGGCAGTTCGGTTCGGCTACCGGTCGGAGACGGTGGCTCGTCCCGGAGACCCAGGACGAGCCAGCGCTTCGGTGCCTCCCGCGACAACTGTGCTGTCAGACCTGACCCTGACGATTCCGGCCGGGCAGACGGTAGCGGTGGTCGGGGCCACCGGAGCCGGGAAGACAACTATCGCGCGGCTGCTCGCCCGCATGTACGACCCGCTCGAAGGCAACGTGCTGCTGGACGGAGTGGACGTGCGCCAGCTGTCTGACCGGTCCCTGCGGCAGGAAGTAATCCTGATCACCCAGGAGAACTTCCTGTTCACCGGGTCGATCGCGGACAACATCGAGCTTGGCAAGCCGGGCGCGAGCCGGGGCGAGATAGTGGCGGCGGCCCGCGCGATCGGTGCGCACGCGTTCATTGCTGAGCTGAATAACGGTTACGACGAGGAGGTCGGCAAGAGCGGCGGCAGGCTCTCGGCCGGTCAGCGCCAGCTGATCTCGTTCGCCCGGGCGTTCCTTGCCGCGCCGGCGGTGCTCGTGCTGGACGAGGCCACGTCACTGCTGGACATCCCCAGTGAGCGGCTGGTGCAGGATGCGCTGCAGACGATCCTGGCCGGGCGCACCGCGGTGATCATCGCGCACCGGCTGTCCACCGTCGCGATCGCCGACCGGGTACTCGTGCTCGAGCACGGCCGCATCATCGAGGACGGCCTGCCCGAGGACCTGCTCACCTCCGACGGCGAGTACTCGGCGCTGCATGCGAGCTGGCAGGAGAGCCTGGCCTGACGTGGCCGCCCGCGCCCCGGAGGTGGCCGGAGCGCCGCCGGAAGGCTAGCCGGATACCCGCCCGCTCGGGGAGGGGCTCGGCTATCTAATGCGGCCGAAACGGGCCGGGCGCTAATCTTGGCGGACTGGCTCTGGCTGGGCTGGCACTATTTCGTTCGGTAACGTTTCGGTACCGAACATCCCTGCACTCAGCAGGCCGTCCAGTTTCGCTAAGATAACCCCGTGAAAAAGGTTCGCACGAAGATAAGCGCCACCGCTGAAGCGGATTATCTCGCCGACGTCGCGCTGGCCGCGAACTTCGATGAACTCCTTCGCCGCGCCGAGGCCGCCGAACAGGCTTACCGCCGGGCTCAGGCTCTCGCCGCCCCGGCCGACGAGCAGTACCAGCTGGCCCGCGAACTGGACATCGCCCTCACCGACGCAACCCGGGCCGGCTACGCCTCCCAGCGCGCTGAGATCGGTCCGCAGGGCTATGAGGACCGCATTTACCGGCGGAAGGCGATGGCCACCTCCGGCGTGCACGCCTGGACTGACGAGGCCGAGCGGCTGCTGACCCTGCGGGAGACGCACCGGCTGACCGGCTTCCCGCCCCGCCGGCTCGTCCGCGTGATAGGCGCCGAGGTAGCCCGGCTGCCGGCCTCGAACCACACCTGACGGCTGTCGTTCCGCCGGCCTTTTCGCCGCGGTCGGCCCATTGTTACCAGTCCCATTGATCATGGGCTACATCTGCCTGCGTAATGCGGACTACATGAAACCTACAAAGCACGGTTCGGAAAACAGTCACATCGAGCCATGCCGTGCAGGGTCACTCTGCTGGCACAGTAGGGTGTGATCAGCAACACAAACTATTGAGTACACAGGAGGCACAAGAATGTGCCCGCACACGCCACGGTGTCCGGACCCTAGCGGGGCGGACCGGGAGGCGGCACGGACCGTCATCAGTCATCCCGAGCAGGGCTGGAGCCTGCTCTGCAATGGCATCGTTGTTTTCGAGGACACCGGCGAGCTGCTCCCCGAGGGCACGGCCATCGCTCCGCATCGCCCAACCGACATCGGCACCTTCGCCATCACTACCGAGGTAACGGCAGCCAAGTCGCCGGCTGCCTGAGCACGCAGGGCGACCCCGCAGCCCTGCTGTTGCGCCTTCCCGCCGGCAGCTAGCCGCGTAGCAGCTCCTCAAGCCACGAACCAACCGCCGCGCCAACCGCGGCCGGGTTCCTGGACAGGGCATGAGTCTCTCCCGGCAGCACGATCACTTTCGTGGCGTCTGCCTTGTCGGGGATCCCGAACGGATCGCGCTCACCGTTGACTACCAGCACGTCGGTGCCAGCGGCGCGTAGCTCGCTTGCCCTGCTCTGATCAGGCCGGCCGGGCGGATGAAGCGGGAACGCCAGGGCAACGACTGCCCGCGCGCCCGCGGCAGACGCGGTCCTGCAGGCCACCCGGGCCCCGTTGCTGCGGCCGCCCTGGACGAGCGGAATGCCGCGATGCTTTCGCCGTAGCGCGGCGATGATCTCCAGCCAGGCCTCGTCCTGACGGTCTGGCGAGCCTGGTGCACGCGCCCCCCGGACCCGGTACGGCTGGAGTACCCGGGCGACCGCACCACCCAGGTCTACCGCGGCGTCCCGGACTGCCAGCAGGTCTTTGGTGTCCACCCCGCCTGCCGCGCCATGGGTCATGACCAGCAGGAACGTCGACTTTACCGAGGTATCTAGCGTCACTCGCGCGGGGCCGGCCGCAGTGCTGATGTTCACGGTGGCAGCCTAACCCGGGCACCTTGGCGCGCCCGACGGCTGTCGGCTACGGCAGATTAGCTAGCGGAAGGTCACGATGGCGGCGCGGTCCTGGGAGACCTTGCGCGTCGCACTGCCCCAGCTGACCACGACCCGCGGGCCTTGCTCGACAGAGATACCGAACGTGTCCCCCGGCCACACTGCCTTGTTGCCGTACACCCGCCGGGACACCCGCACGATCGGAGACAGCCAGCCCTTCCTGATCGAGAACTCACGCAGATACAGCGAGTAGCCATGCCGCGAGTTGTCGGCCAGCCAGCCGACGTAAGCGATGCCGCGCCGCCCGCCTGCCACCTGCACGATGTGGGTCGCGTTGTCGGTGTCCGGCGTCACCCGGACCGTCCTCCAGGTCCGGCCGTGATCCCGGGAATATGCCAGCCAGCCGATGTCGCGTCCGCGCACCTGGCTGTCCCACGTCGCGTACAGGTTGCCGGCCGAATCGGCGCTCATGTCTCCGTCGATCCACCACTCGGATTTGTTCATGGTGAGCCCCGGTCGCCCGATCCGGACCGGCTTCGACCAGGTCTTGCCGCCGTTCGCCGACGAGGTGAAGAAGCTGTGCGCGTTAGTCATGGTGAGCTTGGTCCGGCTGGTCATGTGGTAGCCCTGGTAGTCCACGTAGATCTTGCCGTCCGGTGCCACGAACAGCGGCGCGCTATCTGCACCGCTGGCCGGGAAGCCGGGGCTGATGTGCACGATCCGGCCCCAGGTCCGGCCGCCGTCGGTCGATTTCTGCATGACGACGTTGAGATCGCCGGTGGCGAACGAACAGCTGCCATTCTTGGCGCAGATAAACGTGACTTCCTTGGCGCTGGGACCGTAGTCCCAGGTCACATACACCGCGCCAGTCGGGCTTACGGCGATGAAGTCGCGGTCGCCCCAGTTGCCGTTCTGCCTCGGGATCAGTTGCCGGATTTGCGGGAACGTCTTGCCATGATCGAACGATGCCTCCACTACCGGGAACGTGTGGTGTGCGTTGAGGCTCATGAACGCGGCGTACACGGTGCCGTTGGGGGCGACCGCCAGAGCCGGATCCCAGGCGCCAGCCGAATCGGCGAGCACGACTGGCTTGCTGAAGTGCCGCCCGCCATCGGCGGAGGTGGCAAACCCGATCCGGCTATTACAGCCCATCCACTCCTCATAGACGTAGCCGCGCGAGGCGACCTGCTCGATCTCGTCATTCTGGCCGGGGCAAGCGCTGAACTGAGTGATCGGGCTAACTACGAATCCCGGTGCTGTAGGGGCCGCCCGGCCAGCGGCGCTGGCCACGCTTGGCGTTATCGCCGCGAGCGCCATAACCGTGACTGGCGCAGCCCACCGTCGCGTCCTTGTCAGCCAACGACCCACGTCACGCCTCCCGGTTTGCACAGCGACAGACGCGAACAGCAATCTGTCAGGATAAGTCGGTACTGCCTACGCTAGTACGGTTGGGCCTAGCGGAACGTAACGATCGCGGCGCGGTCCTCGGAGACCTTGTGCACAGCACTGCCCCAGCTGACCGCGACGCGTTGCAAACCGGCTTGCGGTCCGCTCGTCGTGCGCGCCTCCACCGAGATGCCGAAGGTATCCCCCGGCCACACTGCCTTGTTGCCGTACACCCGCCGGGACACCCGCACGATCGGAGACAGCCAGCCGTTCCTGATCGAGAACTCACGCAGATACAGCGCGTAGCCACGCCGCGAGTTGTCGGCCAGCCAGCCGACGTAGGCAACGCCGCGCCGCCCGCCTGCTACCTGGACGATGTGTGTCGCGTTGTCGGTGTCCGGTGTCACCCGGACTGTCTTCCAGGTCCGGCCGTGGTTGGTGGAGTACGCCAGCCAGCCGATGTCGCGGCCGTGCACCTGGCTGTCCCACGTCGCGTACAAGTTGCCGGCCGAGTCGGCGCTGATGTCTCCGTCGATCCACCACTCCGCCGTGTTCATCGTCAGCCCGGCAGGCCCGATCCGGACCGGCTTCGACCAGGTCGT
The DNA here is from genome assembly GCA_963787665.1 of uncultured Actinomycetota bacterium. GTDB lineage: Bacteria > Actinomycetota > Actinomycetes > Streptosporangiales > Streptosporangiaceae > JAJYUU01. The sequence continues at coordinate 306,355 of CAWBDZ010000006.1, read as the reverse complement.
GCCGCCATCCGCCGACGAGGTGAAGAAGGTGTGCGCCGGGCCTAGTGTGAGCTTGCTGCGGTTGGTCACCCGGTAAGCGTGGTAGTCCACGTAGATCTTGCCGTCCGGTGCGACCAGCAGCGGTGCGGCAGCACCGCCGCCCGCCGGGTAGCCAGGGCTGACATGCACCATCGGTCCCCAGGTCCGGCCGCCGTCGGTCGACTTCCGCAACACAATGTTGAGATCGCCGGCCGCGAACGCGCAACTGCCGCCCGGCGGGCAGACAATTTTGACCTTCTTGCGGCTCGGGCCGTAGTCCCAGGTCAGGTAAATGTCACCGGTCCGGCTCACGGCTATGAAGTCGCGATCGCCCCAGTCGTTGAGCTTGCCGCCGGTGAGCCGTCTGACCTGCGGGAAGGTCTTGCCGTGATTGAAGGACGCCTCGACCACCGGGAAGTAGTGACCTGGAGTCGCGTTCATGAAGGCGACGTATACCGTCCCGTCTGGCGCGACAGCGAGAGCCGGGTCCCAGCCGCCAAACGAGCCACGCAGCACCACGGGCTTGCTGAAATGCAGCCCGCCATCCGACGACATGGCGAATCCGATGTGGTAGACGGGCGTTCCGCAGCCAATCCACTCCTCGTAGACGTACTGGTGCCAGACGGCCTGCTCTATCTCGTTGTTCTGCCCGCCGCAGGCGCTGGTGAATTGGGTGATCGGGCTGATTACCGGCGCCGGCGCCGCCCCGAGTTCGGTGGCGCACGCCGCGCTCGGCGCGACGACCACCAGCGCGAGCACTGCGGCTGGTGCCGCGCGCCGTAGTGCCGTTGCCAGTCGTCCGGTCACGCCATCGCCCCCTGCAATGTAGTGCGACAAGGCGCAGCCGACCTGTCGGGTTGAGTCTTCCGCGGGCAGCCTAACATTGCGGGATTAACTAACCGAAACCGACGATAACCTTCGCCGCCGTGGCGTTGACTGCTAGACGCCGAGCAGCTTCTTCAGGAACTGGCCGGTGTAGCTCTCCTCGACGTGTGCCACATCCTCAGGCGTGCCGGTCGCGATCACCATGCCGCCGCGGGACCCGCCGTCGGGACCGAGGTCGATCACCCAGTCGGCAGTCTTGATGACGTCGAGGTTGTGCTCGATGACGATGACGGTGTTGCCGCCGTCGACGAGGCGCCCGAGCACGCCGAGCAGCTTACGGATGTCGTCGAAGTGCAGGCCGGTCGTCGGCTCGTCCAGCACGTAGATCGTCCGGCCGGTAGAGCGGCGCTGCAACTCGGACGCGAGCTTGACCCGCTGCGCCTCGCCACCGGACAGCGTGGGCGCCGGCTGGCCAAGCCGGACATAGCCAAGCCCGACGTCAACCAGAGTCTTCAGGTGCCGGTGAATGGCCGGGACCGGCTCAAAGAACTCGGCCGCCTCGTCAATCGGCATCTGCAGCACGTCCGCGATGGTCTTGCCTTTGTAGTGCACTTGCAGGGTGTCGGTGTTGTACCGGGCACCGTGGCACACCTCGCACGGCACATACACGTCTGGCAGGAACTGCATCTCGATCTTGATGGTGCCGTCACCGGAGCAGGCCTCGCACCGTCCGCCCTTGACGTTGAAGGAAAACCTGCCCGGCTGGTAGCCGCGGATCTTTGCCTCGGTCGTCTGCGCGAACAGCTTCCGCACGCTGTCGAACACGCCGGTGTAAGTGGCCGGGTTCGACCGTGGCGTCCGCCCGATCGGCCCCTGATCGACGTGCACGACCTTGTCCAGGTACTGCATGCCGGTGATCTTGGTGTGCTTGCCGGGCACGATCCGCGTGCCGTGCAGCTCCTTAGCCAGCGCGCTGTACAGGATGTCATTGACCAGAGTCGACTTGCCCGACCCGGACACGCCGGTCACCGCGATGAAGCAGCCAAGCGGGAAGGCGACGTCGATGCCCTTCAGGTTGTGCGCGGCGGCGCCCTTCACTACGACTTCCCGGCCCCTGGTCCGCTTCCGCCGTTTGGCGGGCACCGCGATGGACTCACGGCCGGTGAGGTAAGCGCTCGTGATCGAGTCCTTGCTCGCCAGCAGCTCCTCCAGCGGCCCGGACACCACGACGTGGCCGCCTTGCTCGCCCGCTCGCGGCCCGATGTCCACCACCCAGTCCGCGGACCGGATCGTGTCCTCGTCATGCTCGACCACGATCAGCGTGTTGCCCAGGTCGCGCAGCCGCAGCAAGGTCTCCAGCAGCCGGTGGTTGTCCCGCTGGTGCAACCCGATCGACGGCTCGTCCAGCACGTAGAGCACGCCGACCAGGCCGGAGCCGATCTGGGTGGCGAGCCTGATCCGCTGCGCTTCCCCGCCGGCCAGCGTCGCCGCCGCGCGGTCCAGGGTCAGGTAGTCGAGGCCGACGTCGAGCAGAAAGCCGAGCCGGGCGTTCACTTCCTTCAGGATCCGGCCGGCGATCTGCATGTCCCGGTCGGACAGCTGCAGCGACAGCAGCAGCTTGGCCAGCTCACCGATCGGCAGCGCGGTGTAGTCGGAGATCGACCGGTCGTCGACCTTGACCGCCAGCGAGACCGGCTTGAGCCGAGCGCCGCCGCAGGACGGGCATGGCACCTCGCGCATGAACTCGGCGAACCGCTCGCGGCTGTAGTCGCTATCGGCATCCGAATGCCGCCGCTCGATGTAGGGGATGGCGCCCTCGAAGTTCGTGTAGTACGAGCGCTCCCGGCCATACCGGTTCTTGTAGCGGACGTGCACCTGCTTGTCGTAGCCATACAGCAGCGCCCGCTGGGCCGCCGCGGACAGCTTCCCCCACTGCGTCGTGATCTTGAATCCGAGCGCGTCGCCGAGCGCCTCGATCAGCCGGACGAAGTAGTCGCTGACGTTCCCGCCGGTCCACACTCCGATCGCGCCGTCGGCCAGCGTCCGGGTCGGGTCGGACACGACGAGCTCCGGGTCGACCTCCATCTTCGTGCCAAGGCCAGTGCAGTCCGGGCACGCGCCCCAGGGCGAGTTGAAGGAGAACGATCGCGGCTCAAGCTCGTCGAAGGACAGGTCGTCATACAAGCAGGCCAGGTGCTCGGAGTACATCCGCTCCCGGTGCGGGTCATCCTCGGGCAAGTCGACGAAATCCAGCACCACGACGCCGTTCGCCAGCGACAGCGCGGTCTCTACCGAATCTGTCAGCCGGCGACGCGCCGACTGCTTCACGTCCAGCCGGTCGACGACGACCTCGATGGTGTGCTTCTCGTACTTCTTCAGCGCCGGCACGTCGCCGGCCACGGCCGTGTCCAGCCTGATGATCGTGCCGTCGACCCGCGCCCGGGAGAAGCCCTTGACCTGGAGCTCCCGGAGCAGTTCGGTGTACTCGCCCTTGCGGCCGCGGATGACGGGCGCGAGCACCTGGAACCTGGTCCCCTCGTCGAGCTCGAGCACCCGGTCCACGATCTGCTGCGGAGTCTGCCGTGCGATCGGCCGGCCGCAGACCGGACAGTGCGGCTTGCCCACCCGGGCAAACAACAGCCGCAGGTAGTCGTATACCTCGGTGATCGTGCCGACGGTGGACCGCGGGTTGCGGCCGGCAGCCTTCTGGTCGATCGAGACCGCGGGTGACAGCCCGTCGATGAAGTCGACGTCCGGCTTGTCCATCTGGCCGAGGAACTGCCGGGCATACGCTGACAGCGACTCGACGTACCGTCGCTGGCCCTCGGCGAAAATCGTGTCGAAGGCCAGGCTCGACTTACCCGAGCCGGACAGCCCGGTAAATACGATCATGGCGTCCCGCGGCAAGTCCAGCGAGACATCCTTCAGGTTGTGCTCGCGGGCACCGCGGACGACAAGGCGATCTGCCACTATGTACCTAGTCCTCCTGGTATGCATGGCTAGCTGGGAGGGCCGCAGCCCGCCTTGCCATGCTATCCGGGGGGTCTGACAAAACAGGGGCCCTTCGCGGCCATCACCAACGCCTCGCGCGCGGCGCGCCGTCGGCGGGCAGCCCCCCAACATGGTCCTCGTTACCGTGTCAAGGGAAAGGAATTCTGGTGACGTCATATTCCGGGGCCGCTGAGCCTGCCGATCCGGCCGCGCTGGCAGCGGCGCTGACCGGCGCGAGTCGACGCGGCGACTGCCAGGCTGCGGCAGACGGCTGCGGGCTTGTCCGACGACCAGGCTCGCGAGCCGTCGCTGCTGCCAGGCTGGAGCCGCGGCCACCTGCTGACGCATATTGCCCGCAACGCCGACAGCCTGCGGAACTTGCTGATCTGGGCGCGGACCGGGGTCGAGACCCCGCAATACCCGAGCGGCGAGGCGCGGGACGAGGGAATCGCGGCAGGTGCCAGCCAGCCGGCCAGCGAGCTGTCGGAGGACGTCGACGCGTCGGCGGAGCAGCTTGCCGCCGAAGCTGCCAGACTTAACGGGACGAACTGGGCAGCCGAGGTGCCGCGGAATGCAGGGCGCGCCGCATCCGGCCTGGTTCACGCTGCGGCGACGGCTTAACGAGGTCGAGATTCACCACGTCGATCTCGGCGCCGGTTACCTGGCGGCCGACTGGCCCGCGGACTTCGCGGCCGAGCTCCTCGACGGGGTTGCGGGCGATTTCACTGGCGAGGAGTCTCCGGCAATCACGATCGCGAGCACGGGCTCGGGCCGTTCGTACCGGCTCGGCCCGGAGGGCCCGACCGTCCCTGACCGCACCATCAGCGGGCCTGACTGGCTGCTCGCTGCCTGGCTGATCGGCCGCAGCGCCGGCGAAGGGCTGACCGCCGAGGCCCGGCCCGTTGCCGCCGCTGCCCGCATGGTAGGTATCTGGAAGCGGACTGCCGCGCGCAGGCCGTCCTCCGGCTGGCGAGATGAGGAAACGATGTCGTACACGGGAAAAGTCACCGTCGGCGGTCCGGCGGACACCAGGGAGCTGCCCGGCCTCACGATCACGAAGGTCTCGGTCGGGCCGATGGACAACAACGCCTACCTGCTGCGCTGCGCGCAGACCGGGGAACTGGCCCTGATCGACGCCGCCAACGACGCTGACACCCTGCTCGGGCTGATCGGCGACACACCGCTGGCAACCATCATCACGACCCATCAGCACTGGGACCATCACGCCGCCCTGCCGCCCGTCCAGCGGGCCACCGGCGCGGCAACCGTCGCGCATCCGCTAGACGCACCGGGCTTGCCGATACCCGTTACCCAGCTGGTACATCATGGTGACAAGGTCGCTGTCGGCAACGCCGAGCTGTCGGTGATCCACCTGCGCGGCCACACCCCCGGCAGCATCGCGCTGGTTTATGACGGGAACGGCACCCTCGCCGATTCGCCGCACGTGTTCACCGGGGACTCGCTATTCCCCGGCGGGCCCGGCAATACCGAAAAGAACCCGGAGCGGTTCAACAGCCTCATGACCGACCTGGAGGAGCGGGTCTTCGCCGTACTGCCAGACGCAGCCTGGGTCTATCCCGGCCATGGCGGGGATACGACACTCGGCACGGAACGGCCGCACCTGTCCGAATGGCGCGCCCGCGGCTGGTAATCGGCCCACAAGATCATCCATGGATGTGACGCAGGTTCGCCATAGCAGTACCTCCGCCACACCCATGGACGCGCGGTGAGTGGGCGCTGTGCTACCTGTCTTTCGGCCACCTTCTGGCTTTGAGCATTTCGGCAGGTGGCTGCCCTCGCTCAACCTGCTGGCCGGGCGCCGGAGTCCAATGGCGGCGCGGGCTTCCGTCCCGCGACGGAGCCTCAGCTCTTCTTCCTCGGGGACCTGACCGCCCGGCTGGTCGTGATACCCGGCGCGCAATTATCGTGGGCGTATGCCCCAGGCGCTGGCCAGGTATGACGAATTCTCCGAGTGGTACGAGCAGTGGATCGGCGACGCGCCGCCGCTGATCGCGGCGCAAGCCGGCCTGCTGCCCGTCGTGACGGGCGAGCGGGTGCTGGACATCGCCTGCGGGCAGGGCCGCATGAGCCGCTATCTGGCCGGGCTGGGAGCCGACGTTGTCGGCGTCGACATCTCCGCCGCGATGCTCGACAAGGCACGTGCCGTTGGCCCGCAGAACATCGCCTACGTCCGCGCTGATGTTACGCGGCGGCCCGCCTGGTGGGACGGGCGGCCGTTCGACGGCTGCACCTGCGAGCTGGCGCTGATGGACATCGATGACCTGGCGGGCGCCCTGTCTACTGTGACGACGGTGCTACGGCCGGGTGGCTGGTTCGTCGCCTCGATCGTGCACCCGTGCCTTCCCGGCAGCGGGCTGGGTCTGAGCAGCTGGCCGCCGGGAGAAGGGTACGAGCGCGAAGGCTTCTGGACCTCGCCGGACCACAGTCCCGAAGGCGTCCGGATCCGGGTGGGCGCGACGCACCGCAAGCTGTCCACGTTCCTGAACGCACTGCTTGACGCGGGGCTGGAGGCCGAGCGTTTCGTCGAGCCGCCAGCTCCGGCTCCGACGTACCTGCTGTGGCGGTGCCGCCGCGGCTGACCGGCAGGCCTGCCATCGCGGACCGCCTATCTCGGTACCGCCAGGCGCGGCACGAACCAGGTCGGGTCGGTCCGCCCTCGACGGCTGCATGAACCGACTGGGGCGCCCGGTCGGCGACCGTAAGCGCAGATCAGCTAGTCGCGTGCGCTGCAGACGGCACCTTCGGCCGTCTTCAGGCCGCCGCGAGGCGGATCTAGAGCGACTGTTACTCCGCGGTCAGTCACATTCCGTCACCGGGCTGGCCGTCCTCGGGCAGCTCCTAATGGCCCTCAGTGTCCAGATTCCAACGACCGCCAACACCCGCGCTCTTGCGCACTAGCGTGGCCGAAGTCGGGTCATTCATGGGTGTGACGCAGGTTCGCTATAGCAGTAGCTGCGCCACACCCATGAGTGAGGGCCGTCTCGCGCTGCGCTAGAGGCTGTCGTAGACCGCGTCGATCAGGGCACGGTTACGCGGGTTGCGCCAGCGCGGACCCATCTGGTTGGTGACGTAGCCGAACGCAAGGCCCGCGTCCGGGTCGCAGAAGCCGACCGAGCCGCCGGCGCCGTAGTGCCCGAAACTCCGGGGACCGCGGCCGAGTTCGCGCTCCGGATGGGTGAGCTGGAAGCCAAGGCCGAACCTTGACGGTCGACGCAGTACCAGGTCGTCGCCATAGACCTGTTCCTCGGTGGCAACCGCGAGCGCGCCGCTATCGACGATCTCGATGCCGTCGATGCTGCCATCCGCCGCAAACGCCGAGTACAGTCTCGCCACGCCCGCGGCCGAGGCGTGCGCGTTTGCCGACGGGATCTCGGCCGTACGCCACGCGGCGCTGTTGACAACGCCGCGGCCGGAGAAGTCCGGCGGGTTGAAATAGGCATTGAACGTCATCAGCGCGCCGTCAGTGGGCGGCGCGCCGTCAGGCAGCAGCGCGTCGGGCGGCCCGTCCTTCCAGTGGAAGTCGGCGACCCGGTGCAACTCGGCGATCGCGAGCCCGATGTGCACGTCGGCGCCGAGCGGGCCGGCAACTTCGCGGCGCACGTACTCCCCCGGCGTCACTCCGGTAACCAGCCGGATCAGCTCCCCGGCGAGGAAGCCGAACGTGTTGACGTGGTAACCGTGACCGCTGCCTGGCTGCCACCACGCCTGTTCCTCTGCGAGCGCGCGGCTCATCCGAGGCCAGTCCAGCATGCTGCCAGCCGGGTGAGGTTCGTGCAGCGCGGGCAGGCCGGCCTGGTGACTGAGCAGCTGGCGCACCGTGACGTCTTGCTTCCCGGCCGCGCCGAACTCCGGCCAGTACCGCGTCACCAGCGCATCAGGATCAAGCCGCCGCTGGCCGACCAGCCTCGCCGCACAGGCGGCGATCACTCCCTTGCCGACCGAGAACACGTTGACCAGCGTGTCTTGCGACCAGGCCCGCCCGGCACCGGCCCAGCCGCCCCGAAGGTCCGCGACGACCGTGCCGTGCACGGTCACGCAGACCCCAGCCCCCAGCTCGCCGCGTTCGGTGAAGTTGGCAGCGAACTCATTCTGGACCGCCGCGAAGGCCGGGTCGCACCTGCCGGTGACTGTCGCCTGCTGACCCATCGTTTGCCTTCCGCCGCGCTGGCGCTGCTCGCCCGCCCAGGACTGCCTCAACTGGAGTAGTCTGCCCGGACATGAGCCAGGTTCGCGACGTGGCCATCGTCGGTGCGGGCGTGCTCGGGCTCGCGGCCGGCCGGGCGCTGACAGCCCGTGGCCGCGACGTGGTCGTGCTGGAGCAGGCAGAGATCGGCCATCAGGGCGCGGGCTCGAAGGGCAGCTGCCGCATCTTCCGCCTTGGCTACCCCGACCCCGGATATGTTGCGGCTGCTCGCCGCGCTGGCGAGCTGTGGCGCCAGCTTGAAGCCGAGTCGGGCCGGGTCATCCTGCACCCCACTCCGCAGCTCACCTTCGGCACCGGCCTGCGCGGGGTGCAGGATGCGATGAGTCAGGCCGGAGCGCCGTGGGAGCTGCTGACGGCCGGCGAGGTCGCGCAGCGGTTCCCGACCATCAGCACTGGCGGGCCTGCGCTGCTCGAACCGGAGTCGTGCGTGACCGCCGCGGACCAGGCGCTGGCCGCGCTCGCCGACGGCGTCGCCGAGATCCAGACCGGCGTTCGGGTCGCCAGCCTGGCAGATGCCGGCGGGCGGGTGACACTGCGCACCAGCAGCGAGCCAGTCATAGCGCGAGTCGCGATCATCACGGCCGGGCCATGGTCCGGCCGGCTGCTGGAGACCCTCGGCATCGGCCTGCCGTTGCGGCCAACCCTGGAGCAGGTCGCCTACCTGCGCCTCGCTGCGCCCGATGACCAACCCGCGCCCATCTTCATCTGCCACGGAACCCCCTCTCCGTACGGGCTGCCGGTGCCGGGCACCTCGCTGTACAAGGTCGGGATCCACCTGAGCGGGCCAGTTGCCGATCCGGACGGCGGCGACCAGCCGGCCGACGACTACCAGGTCGCACGTATTTCCGAAGTCGTCCGCCAGGTGCTGCCCGGCTACGACCCTGCACCCGCCGAGACTGAGCGCTGCATGTACGACAACACCCCAGACGAGGACTTCGTGGTGGACCGGGTCGGGAACGTGGTCATCGGCTGCGGCACGTCCGGGCACGGTTTCAAGTTCGGGCCGCTGTTCGGCGAATGGCTCGCGGACCTCGCCACCGGCCAGCCTAGGGACGCGCCGAGCGAGCGTTTCGCGCTGAGCGAGCGCTTTGCGCAGAGCCGTTTCGCGCGCGCAGCAGCAGCACCGCGACCGCGCCGAGGCTGAGCAGGCCGGCCAGCACGTACATGTCCCCGACTAGCTGCTGTGAGCCGGTCATGACCAGGCCCTGGACGGGCTGATCACGAGGGGGAACGCCAGGCACTGACGCTGGCACAGTCCACAGCAAGCCGGTGAACAGCACCACGACCGCTGCCGCGCCAAGCCAGCCCGCCCATCGCCAGCGCTGTCCTGCTGGCAGCCTTAGCGGCCGGGTTGCCAGGTCCACCAGCACGACCAGCGCGGGCGCGACCCACACCCAGTGGTGCGACCATGAGACCGGCGAAACGAGCAGGCCAGTCAGCGCGCAGATCAGGATGCCGGCCATTTCCTGGCCGCGGCGTGAGGCCCAGGCCGCCAGCACCAGTCCTGCTACGCCCACCACGGCCACGGCGGCGAGGCGGTACGACTGCGCACCTGCCGCGTCGCCAAACAGCCGCAGCAATGCGCCGTTCAGCGACTGGTTACCGACGTAGCGGATGTTCCCCAGCCGGTTCGGGTTCAGCAACAGGCCGTCGAGCCAGTAGTGCTCTGAGGCCTTCGGCAGCAGGAGAAGCGAGCCGGCGATCGTCAGGCCGAAGGTCGCTGTCGCAACAGCCGCAGCCCGGTACCGCCGCGTGAACAGCAGGTAGGGGATGAAAATCAGCGGCGTTAGCTTGAAGCCTGCCGCCAGGCCCACGCCGACGCCCTTCCACCGGCGGCTGTCCGGCAGGCACAGGTCGGCCACGATGACGAGCATCAGCACGAGGTTCACCTGTCCGAAGGACAGCGTCTGCCAGACGGGCTCGAGCCAGATAGCGACTGCCGCCACGCAGAGCGTGGCGCCAAAACGAGCGCGCGAACGCCGGTATCCAAGCGCGCCCCAAGTCAGCCAGAGCACGCCAACTAGCGATGCGATGCCGGCGGCTATCAGGAGTACCTTCACGATCTGCACGTTCACGACAGTCAGCACCGCAAAGATGCCAGCAGCCATCGGCGTATAGGTGAAATGCAGGCTGCCGTGCAGATACGTGTACAGGTAAGGATCGTCCGAATGCCGTACGAGCGAGCCGCCCCACAGGTAGACACGGAGGTCGAGCATCGACCAGGGGTGCTGGGAGAAGCCCTGGAGGCTTCCTAGCAGCAGCGCCAGCGAAGCGGCGAACACGACGGCAGCCACGCTGAGCCGGGGAGCCCATGCTGGCCCATCCTGCCCGGGCCGCTCAGCCTCCGCCGGCTGCCCCGGCGGCCTTGGCCGCCCGGCGATGCTCTTCAGTGTCACGTTATTCAGCACCGCCGGTTTCGCCACCAGGATCTTCGCCACCACGGGTTTCGCCACCACGGGGCCGGGACTCAAGTGACCTGATGATGACGGTAATCCCGAGCGCGCCGGCCGGCACGAGCGTAACGAACGCCGGCAACTGGTATCGCCACGAGAACACGAACAAGTCCGACACCAGCAACAGCGAAACCCCCGTAACGAAGAACAGCAGGCAGGCCAGCGCGAGCTGACGGGTGGCGGGTGCTGCTCGCCGGCGCAGCACAAAGAGCGAGCCAGCCAGACCCGTCAGCGTGCACAGCACAAGCAACGGACCCGGCGTGTAGCCGCCGTGGAGCTGATAGGACCGCAAGAACGCGGCGACAGGCCGCCAGACGATCGGGCTGCCGCCACCGAATCGACCGGCCGCAGCCTCGACAATGGCTGGCGTCGCATGCGGAGAGAAATACGGGAACGCGGTCTGGAATTGCCAGCGGGAGATGGGCGGATCGCCTTGCGCGGTGTCCCGGGTCACCGCGAATAGCTTCAGCACATCCCGGCCGTAGGCATCGAGCACGCGCAGCGGCTGCTGGGTCACCACGGCGCGGCTGAAGCTGGTCACCAGCTTGTCGGTGTCGGCACGCGGCAGGTCGCGGTAGTAGTGCTGGACCGGGGCGTTCGCGCCGAATTCGAGCCAGTCGTTCCCCCTGGCCTGCTGCGTCTTCGTCGGGCACAGCCCGCGTTCGTCGGCGGGCAGCTTGATCGTGGCGCAGTCCACGGCGGCCGCCGTCCTGCCGTAGACCGAGGTGACGCCCTGATGCGACAGGAAGAAGCCCCCGCCGAGCAGGTAGGACCCGGTGCAGTAGGCCAAGATGGGAAAGGCGCAGGCCACGCACAGCACCGCGGCCTTGCCGACGCGGTTCCGCCAGTTGCCGGGGACGGCCGCGAGCACGAATATCGCCGCGGCCGGGATCAGGGCCTCGCCGACCTGCGCGACGGTGGCCGACGTCCCGAGCACGATGCCGGCCACCGCCACCCGTTTCCAGCTAACCCGCGGCTGCCAGAGCAAGATCGCTATGCCAGCCACGATGAGCGCCTCGAACCAGGTGCCTGGCATGATCGTCTGCTCGTCCTGCAGCTGGTAGGCGTCCAGCAGGACCGGCGCGATGGCGAGCGCCGCCAGCCAGCGAGGCGCGCCGCGCCGCAGCAGCAGCACGTAGATGAGTACCGCCATGGCCAGGCCAAGCAGGTGCTGGACCGCCACGACGGTGTTGAGGTTGGCCACCAGCAAGATCGCCCGCAACGGCAACTTGTAGCCCTCGGGATCGTTGCCTTGCGAGGTGTAGAGGTACTTCACCGAGTCGATATAGAACAGCGCAGGCCGGTAGGCGAACTGCGCCAGCACCCGGAGCACCAGGCCGGCGGTGAGCAGCGAGGCGGCTAGCCAGTGCCGCCGTAGGACGCCAGCCCACGCCGCGAAGCGCGACGCAGCGTGCGGCCGCGCCGAGGTGCTGGTCACTGCCTGGTTCGCGCCGCGGCCCGCGCTCCCGGGCTTCAGCTGGCTGTCGACGGACCGCACCATGTCACAGTGATCCGTGCGCCGGACCCTGCCCGCCGCCGGAATGCCAGAGAGCAAGCAGGACCGTGACAATCGTCAGCCACCTGGTCATCCGGTTCCGCGGGACCTGAGTCAGCGCGACCCATGCCAGTGCTGCGTACCACGGAAATACCCACGGAGCTACGACGATCCAGGCAAAGCTCAGCGCGAACGGTGCCACCACTTCCTGCGGCTGATCGGAGGAGATCCGCTGGTAGATCAACCACGCGACGACGATCATAGCGATCGGCCACAGCAGGCTAATGACAAGCGCAGTGGCCTGTCCCGCTTGGGCGTAGGTGGCGAACAAGCCGGTGTGGACGCCCAGCCAATCACCGACCCCCTGGAAAATCCGCCACGGCGAGGGAAGGATGACCCACTTCGACCCGCCGTCCAGCGGTTTCAGCGCGGTGATACCGAAGCCGCTGTACAGCAGGGCGACCGTCACCAGCGAGACAACCGTAATCCGCGCGGTCCGCATCCACTCGTGCCGTCGGAGCATGGGCCAGGCAAGGCCGACCGCGACGAGGACCGCATTGACCTTCACGCCGATGGCGAGGCCGATCAGCACACCGATCAGCACGTCGCCTCGCAGGCCCGAAACCCGGCGCGCCGCCTGGATCGCGCAGATGCACGCCGCGGCCACGAACGTGTCGAGATGACCGCCGCTCACCAGTTGCTGGATGAGTACCGGGTTCGCCACCCAGAACAGCGTCGCCCGGATGGGATCGTCGGAAGTCTTGAGCAGCAGCCAGCCGATGCCGATGAACACCAGGCCGTTGAGGATCATCAGCACCCAGAGGGTGGTGGCAGCGTTCGCGCCGCCGATGGTCGCGGCGAATCGCTGCACCCAGGTCGCGATGGGGCCGTAGACCGAAACCTGGGTCTTCCACACCGTGCCCACCAGTGGCAGGTACTGGGTGTGCTGAAGGGCCTGAGCCGGGCTTGTCGTATACGGATTACCGCCCAGCGCCGATATCCGGCCGAAGGCTGCGTAGCTCGCGGTATCTGAGGAGCCGACCGGGGTCAGGCTGACCAGGACCGCCACGACACCAGCGCTGACCAGCAGCAGCTTACGGGGGTCCGGTCGCCAGCCTTGGCTGTGCGCCCACAGCATTCCGGCCAGCCCCAGGCAAGCGAAAAGGTCTCCCGCGTACAGCAGCGTCAGCGCGATGACGTTGTGGCCGGCCAGCGACGGCAGGAAATTGGACAGCGGCAGCGCGTTAGGCCGTTTGGTCGGCAACGTCGCGGTGTTCGGCGCGGTGGCCCCGACGATCGCCCCAAGCAACAGGCCAAATCCGGACACGGCGATGGCGACCCGTGGGTTGGCGAGCCGGCTCCAGGCAAGCTTGCGGATCACCGTGCTCATGACCCGCTCGACCGGACCATGGCCTTCGACGGGGCCACGAGTGCCAGGCCGGAAGACCGGCTTGACCGACTCTGGCGCAGCAGTCCCGGCCGCTGTCACCTGGGCACCCCGCGCCACGGATCCGGCGGACTCAACTGATCCCGCTGACGCCACCGATCCGGCCAGCGCAACCGATCCATCCGGCGAAAGCGATCCATCCGGCGTCGTCGAGTCGGCGGATTCGACCAGCTCGTCTGGCGCGACCGATCCGGCCGACGTCACCTGTACGGCCTGCGTCACCGAGGCAGCCTTCCCGACTGGCCCGGACGGGCCGGCCGAGTCGATGGACGCCCGTGTCACCTCGGCCATACCTCCATTTAGCGGACCTGCGCTGCCACCGTCGCCGCAGGACTCGCCGCGCCGCCTGGCTGCTCCGCCCTGGCTGCCCCCGCTGCTTCGAGGCTGGCCCTGCCTGCACGCTTGCGTTTAGGGTAGGCGGACGACCTGGCCTCTAGGCCACATTTGCCGGAATCGTGACCATGAGATGACGGAGCAACGCGCGGCACCGTAGGCGTCGTCACTGATTGTTCCATCCCGTTACGATCCGTTATGGTTCATCCAGGTCGGCCGCTTTGATGGCCGATCCCAACGGATGCGCTCTGATGATCTTATTGCACTTGTGCCAGTGGTAGATGTAGATCCCCCGCCGCACTCGGCCGAAACTGCTATGACACCAGCCGTCGATGTGCTGAACTATCCCGAATAAGGCTTACCAAAAGGCTATAGGGATAGCGGATGTCTAGCGACGCCTCGCGGCCCTCCGAAATCCGGCTGCCAGCCGAGCCGCCGTGGCGGAAGGTGATCGCCACCACGCTGCGGCTCTGGCTGCGCCGGCGAGTGCTACGCGTTCCTGATCATCGCAAGGTGAGCGGGCTGAGGCTGGCCGCGGCTGGCGCCGCGGCGGTCCTCGTCGCCGCGGCCGCCGGGACCGCTGTCGTCACGCTCGGCGGAACCCGGAACGCGACGGACAGGCCGCCGGCCAGCCACCCGGCCGGCCCGCGGCCCTGCCGCCATCCCCAGCTGAGGTGCAGGCCGGGGTGAATGCGCAGTCGGCCGCCGGGTGGATCGCGGCGAACGTGATCCCGCGGACAGTAGTCGGCTGCGACCCGTCGACCTGCACGGATCTCGCGGCGGCCGGGTTCGGCACCGGCGCCCGGCTGGCCGGTCAGCCAGTGCTGACTCAGCAGAGCGTGAACGGAGCGGCGGGCAGCACGACGCTCGTCGTGGCAACCCCGGCCGTGCGGGCGAAATACGGCGCTCAGGTAGCCGCCAGCGCACCGCTCATCATCGCGAGCTTCGGCTCCGGCTCGACCGCGGTGCAAGTGCGCCAGTTCGTGCCCGGCGGTGCCGCGTCGTATCAGCACGACACGCGCCTTGCGCTGGCCGCCCGGCGGACGGCCGGCCGCAGCCTGGCCGCAGACCGCCGGGTGTTCGTGTACGGGACCGCCCGGCGAGCCCTGACCTCGGGCCTGGTCGACCCGCGGCTGATCGCGGCGCTGCGCGTCATCGCCAGGCGTTACGCGGTGCACCTTGTCAGCTTCGGCGCGGCGGCTCCCCCGGCGGCCCGTCCGGCGCCGCTGCGAATGGCGGAGATCGGCAGATTTACGACGCGGTACCACGGCAGCGACCTCAGAGCCATCCTCAAGCTGCTGCGCAGCCAGCCTGCGCCGGATCGTCCGCAGCTCACCATCGCCAGCGGACCTGGCGGCGCCAAGGTGCTGAAGATCGAATTGCTGGCTCCGACGCCGCTCTAGCTCGCCGGTCGCCTGCCTGCCAGCCACGCATAGCTGGCCAGCACCGCGCTGATCGAGTCCGATTCGGTCGGGAACGTGGCACTGCGGGCTTGCGCAGCCTGGCCCAGCCGGGCGGCCAGCTTTGGATCATCCAGCACGGCGCTGACCGCGGCCGCGAGCGCAGCCGCGTCCCCGGGCGGGATCAGCAACGCCGCATCCTCGCCAGTCAGTTCGGGGATGCCGCCGGTCCGGGTGGCGACGAGCGGCCGGCCCGCGCGCATCGCCTCCTGCACGATCAGGGCCCGCGCCTCCCACCGGCTCGGCACAACGACCACGTCGGCGATAGCCAGCAGCGCAGCCACATCCGGCCGCGACCCGAGCAGCAGGACCTCGGCGCCGACCCGGGCCGCCTGCGCTCGCAACTCCCCCGCCAGCGGTCCGTCACCAGCGATGACGGTAACCGGTCGCGGGTCGCGATGCTGCCACCGGCCGGCCGCGTCAACGAGCACGTCCAGCCTCTTCTGCGGAGCCAGCCGGCCGACGGCCAGGACCACCGGCCGGCCAGCTGCGCCAATGTCGGCGCGCGCCCTGGCCACCTCGGCCGCGCTCGGCGGCTCGGCTGGCGGCGCCGCGACGTCAAACTGCGCGACTTCGGCAGCGCCCCGGCCGCGCATCCGCTCGACCAGATCCGCCGAGGCGGCCAGCACCAGGTCCGCGCGGCGAGCGCAGAACCGCTCCAGCAGCCCGTAGCTGAACCGGGCAACCCGGCCGCCGGGAGGCGCGTTGTGCACGGTGACCGCGAGCGCGGGCCCGGCCCCGCGCACCCCGCCGAGCAAGGCCAGCGCCGCGAACGCGCCGGCCCGCACACCATGCGCGTGCACGACGTCCGGCCGCCAGCCCCGGAAGGCGCTCCGCAGCCGGATGATCGCCACGACGTCGCCGGGCAGCCGTGGCCGGTTGGTGATATTGACGGGGGTAACGGGGACGTTCCTGCCGATCGCGCCTGCCGTCGGCCCGGGCCCGAAGGCGCGAACCGCCAGGCCTGCCGCGCGGCAGCCCGCCGCGAGCGCGGCGACATGCGCTGCCATGCCGCCTGCTGCCGAGCCGAGCACGAGCGCCACGCGCGGCCGCCCGGCAGCGGCAGGACCGATCCCGCTCGCTGCCCCGGCGGCCGGTTCTGTCATCACGGCACGACCCGCCAGACCTTGGCGGCCGCGGCCCGCAGCTCACCACCGTCCAGCACGAACGCGACTCCCGCAAACGCCGCGAGCGCGACCAGCAGCGCCAGCACCGCGATCAGCGCTTCACCCGCCGGTCCGGTCGCCGGGAACGCCGCTGCTGCCGCAGCGCCCGCGGCCGCGCCAGCTGTCGCCGCCACCAGACCCGAAACCGCTGCCCGGCCCGCGCCCGCCAGGGCGGCGGTCCCGCAGGCCCGCCGGACCGCGACGAGCAGGGCGAGCCCGGCCGCGGTCAGCCCGATGGTGTTCCCGAGGGCCAGCATCGCGACCGCGGACGGACCGGGCGCGAGCGTCACTAGCACGACGTCGGCCGCGATGACCAGCAGCCAGCCGCCGCCGACACAGATGGCCGCGAAGCTCGTCCTTCGCGCCGCCAGCAGCACCCTGGACAAGCAGGCGACCAGCCCGTAGCCGGCCAGACCCGGCGCGAACAGCGCAAGGCCGGCCGCCAGCTGACCCACCTGGCCAGCCGGCACCAGGAAGCGGGCGGCCGGAACGGCGAGCGCCAGCAGCAGCGCGGTGCCCAGGAACGACATGAGCAGCACTGCCCGGACCGATCCGGCCGCGGTGCGATCGAAATCCGCGCCCTGACGGATGGAGAGCGCCGGGAACGCGCTCACCGCGATGGAGATGGCCAGCACCGCGTAGGCAGTCTCGAACACCTGCCAGCCGTACTGATAGAGCACCACGGCGGCCTTCGAACCGTGCCCGTTCGCCAGCACGATCACTACCAGCAGCGCAGCGTCCTGGGTAAGCAGTGCCGTGATGCCGTACACCACCAGCCCGCCGCCGCGGCGCCGGACCCCGGCCGGAATGCGAAGCGTGGGCCGCAGCCGGATCCGCTGCCGCCAGACGGGTACCAGCGCGGTGAGCACCAGCGCCGCGACGCCCACCGTGGTGCCGATCGACAGGATCAGCTCCGCTGGCAGCGGCAGGACAGCCAGGTTGCTGGCCGTATGCACGCTCCCGCCGAACGGCACGAAGATGAGGTAAGCGGCGATCACAACCAGGCTGGAGATCACCGGCGCCAGCGCCGGCGCGCCGAACCGCCGGTGCGCCTGCAAGATGCCGTATAGCACCACGGCCAGCCCGTACAGCAAGATCTGCGGGGCGAAAACCGCCAGCATGTGCCCGGTGGTTGCCACCAGCGGGGCGTGCGCGCAATGCGCTCCGGCGTTGGCCGGATACAGCAAGCTGGCGAGCGGGCCTGCCGCCAGCCCGATCGCGATACTCACCGGCGCCAGGATCAGCACCGTCCAGGTCAGCAACGCCGACGACGTCTGCGCTACCTCAGCCGCGGCCGCCGGATCGGTCGCCGATCGATCTGCGGGCCTGGCCAGCAGCGGGACCATGATGCTGGTCAATGCGCCGCCGAGGACGATGTCGTAGATGATGTTCGGTACCGTGTTCGCGGTCACGTACGCGGTGCCCAGGCAGTAGGCACCGACCGTCTTGGCGAACACGGCCGTGCGGACCAATCCGAGCAGCCGCGCGAGTACGGTCAGCGCCGCGATGAGTGCCGCCGCGCGGGCAATGCGCGTCCCGTCCGGCGGGCGGGCACCGGCGTCCTGGCCGTCCTGCATGAACGATGCGGTCTTACCGGTCAACGTGCTTCGGCCGAGCGCGCCGGCGCACCGTTCAACTGCGCGGCAATCTCCCCAGCATCAGCAGTCTTGGCAGCATCGGCCGACCCAGCCGTCGGTTCGGTCGCAACGGGCTGGCGGCCGAGCATGTCCAGCCATCGCAGCGGCCCAGTGCGCTCGATCACCCTGGTGAAGCTGACCACCTCGCTCGCGGCGGTCAGGCCGGCCACAGCTGCGAGCGTCGCGATCCTGGTGCGCCTGCCGAGCGACATCGCGGCGGCCGCGCCGAGCATCGCACCGAGCGCGTTCGCGCCGGCGTCGCCGAGCATGGCGCGCTCGCCCAGGTCCTCGGGCAGCAGCGCGGCGGCGGCGGCCAGCGGCGCAGCGGTGCCCGGGCCGTCGGCGCCGGCCGTTGCCAGTAGCGCGCCCGCCAGACCCGCCACCTTGATAGCCCGGCCCGGCCGCAGGTCAAACAAGTTCAGCAGGTTGGCACCGCCCGCGATCAGGCCAGCGTTGATGAGCACATCAGCCGCGGCCACCAGACCGCGATCGGGGTCGGCTGAATCGGCTGCGATGATTGCCGCGGCGAGACCGGTGACGCCAATGCCGCCGAGCTTGATGGCGCCTGTGGTGAGCTCGCCGTTGCGCAGCGCGCCAATGTGGCCGCGGAATCCGCGCTGGTCCCCGTTACCCGCCAAATCGTCGTAGCCGCCGAAAGCTGCGGCGCCGAGCCCGGCCACGGCGGACGCGATCGAGGCGCGTTTGCCGGCCTTCCCGGCGAGCGCTCCGGCGACCGCGCCGATAGCGACGGCCGGCCCTGCCAGCAGCGTGATCGGCTCGCTGCGGTGGTTTGTTCGGGTCCAGGTTGTGCTGCCACCGGGCGGCTTGGCTTGCAGCAGCGCGTACGACAGTCGCGCGGTCGCCGCGGCCACCGTGCCAGATCTCAGTCGCGCTGCTCTCGGTCGCGCTGCTCTTCGGTGCAGTCTTTCGGTCCCGCTGCTTTCGGTGGCGCTGACTTCACTTGTGGCCTCCGGTCGACGGGGTCGGCTTCGTGCTGGCCGACGACGTAACCGGGGTCGGTGTCGCACTCGGCGTAGGCGCGGGGCTGGGCGCGGTGGCCTGCCCGATCCCGAACTGCGTCGGCGCCTTGCCGTTCAGCAGGAAGTTAAGCGCCTGCGCCACCATGATCGCGCCACTTTCGGTATCTGCGTTGTCGACCGTCGATACCTTTCCGGTACCGTTCTCCGCGCTTATCGCGCTGTTACTGGCGATGGCGCTGACCGGTCCGGCCATCACTGTCCCGTCGCCGGCTGCCTTGAGTTCCTGCGCCACGACGGGCAGGACCTGGGCCGCGGCAAGGCTGGAACTGCCGGCTACCGGCGGTCCGGCCGGGACGATAAGCACCGCCAGCATCGCCGGCGCCAGGCTAGTGCCACCGTGCGGGCCGCTGACCGACAAGAAGCCGTTCTGCGCAAGGGTGTTGAGTATCGACGCGCTGGCGGTGGCAGGCAGCCCGATGCCCGCGTCGAGGGAAGCGCTCTTGGTGAGAATCGCCGGCGCCAGTACCGCTGCCGCCGATTGCTGGCCCGCAGCCGGGCTGCCGAGGTTGGCCGGGAGCGTGACGTTTGCCGTCGTCTGCAGTCCCTGCGCCAGCTGACTCAGCGCGCTCTCGGTCCGGCCTGCAGTGTCCTGGAAGCTCTGCGTGAGGTTGACCTGGCCGGTGACCGTCGCGCCGGCCTGAACCAGCGCGGCGGTCACGTCGGTGGTCACCGTGTTGTCGGCGCCCGGCGCCACCACCAGGACGACCTTCTCTCCCGCCAGAATCCCGCTGAGCGCTCGCTGCGAGTTCGCCTGCGCAAAGGCCTGGTCCGCATTTACTTGCTGGGATAGGGCCTGCTTGTCTTTCGCCAGGCTCGAGTTGATATGGCTTACCCGTTTCAGCTCCGCGTGCAGCGCAGCCTCGGCCAGGCCGCTCAGCGCCGTCGCGCCGACCGTCAGGCCGACGGCAAGGGCAAGAAACACGGCGATTATGGAGACCAGGTGATACCTGAAGTCGATCACTAGAGCAGTCCAGTTAGCCAGTACCACACCTGACGGAGCGCCAGGCTGAGACCCCCAAGGTAGAGCCTGCCGCTGGGCGTAGCGATCAGCGCGATCACCGGCAACAGCGCGGCTATGACGAGGAGGATGAGTGACTTGGCCGCGATCCGGCTCTGATAGAGCCGGCTCACGCCCTTGGCGTCGACGATTTTGTCGCCCACCCGAAGCCGGGTCAGCACGGCGCTCGCCATGCCCGACCGGCCCTTGTCGAGGAACTCTACCAGCCCGAATCGCATGCCTACCGTGACGATCAGGCTCGCTCCGGCCACGTCCGCCAGCAGCACAGCCACGTCCTCGCTGGTTCCGTCTGCGGGACAGGTGACAGACGGCAGACCGAGGTCCTGCACCCGCGGCAGGCCTGGTGCGTGGCCATTGCGGTAGGCGTGCACGACAATCTCGGCGCCAGACTTCAGCGCCTTGTCGGAGACGGAATCCATGTCGCCGATGATCATGTTCGGCCAGTAACCGGCCTCGATGAGGGCATTGGCACCGCCATCCACGCCGATGATGACCGGCCGGAACTCGCGTATGTAGGAACGCAGCGCCTGCAGGTCCTCGTGGTAGCGGTAACCGCGGGCGACTATGAGCGCGTGCCGTCCGGCGATGCTCGTCTTCAGCGACGGGAGCCGGATGCCCTCCACCAGTAGCTCGGAATCGCGGCTGATGTACTCGAAGGTATTAGTGACAAACGCCCTGAGTTGCTCCGCCAGGCCCTCCTTGGCAGCCGCCACGTCGGCGGCGACCGAATCGGCCGTCTGCCTGGTGCCTTTCGCGATGGCGACCTCTGCCAGGTAGAGAGTCTCACCGTCGAGCCTGACCTGCTGGCCCTCCCTGACCTGCTCGAACAGATCCGGACCAACATCGTCTATCAGCGGGATGCCCGCCTCGATCAGCAATTGCGGCCCAAGGTTGGGGTACCGGCCGCTGATACTCGGCGCCGCGTTCACTACGGCCGCCACCTGGCACCTGATCAGTGCATCCGCGGCGACACGGTCCAGGTCGCTGTGATTGATGATGGCAATGTCGCCCGGCTTCAGGCGCTTGGTCAGGTTTTTGGTCCGCCCGTCCAGCCGGGCAGTCGCCGTCAGCCCCGCTAGGTCCTTAGACCTGGCGCGGTGCGTGACGGTGAACCCCCGGGTCGGCATTCTCATTGAGTAGCCATTTTGCCAGATCTGCCCAGCGTAACCGCCAATCCGGGAGCTACCTGGCCAGCTCGGCCCGCTCCGCGGCTGCGGCATCGAGTAGCTCGCTGGCATGGGCGCGGCCGAACTCTGAGTTTTCCAGCCCGGCCAGCATCCGGGACAGCTCCCGGACCCGGGCCTGCTCCGTCAGCCTGGTGATGCCGCTGTGCACGACCGAGCCGTCGCTGGCCTTTTCCACCACCAGGTGCGTATCGGCGAACGCTGCGACTTGGGGCAGGTGCGTCACGACGATGACCTGGGCCATCCGGGCCAGTCTCGCCAGCCGCCGCCCGACTTCCACCGCCGCCTTACCGCCGACGCCCGCGTCTACTTCGTCAAAAACGAACGTGGGAACTGGGTCGGCCCCGGCGAACACCACCTCGATCGCAAGCATGATTCTGGACAGCTCGCCGCCCGATGCGCCCTTGTGCAACGGCAGCGCTGGAGCTCCGGGATGCGCCGATAGCTTGATCTCTACCTCGTCCGCCCCGTGCGGGCCGAATCCGCTCGCTGGCGTCACGGCCACCGTGATCTTCGCGTGCGGCATCGCCAGCGCGGTGAGCTCCGCCGTGACCTGCTGGGCGAACCGGCTGGCTGTCGCTGTCCTGGCCACGGTGAGCTGGCCCGCCAGGTCGGCGACAGTGGCCGCGAGCTCGGCCTCCTGCTGCGCGAGCGCGCCGATCTTGTCCTCATCGCTGTCGAGCTCGGCGAGCCGCGCGCTGGCGGCTTTGGCCCAGCCAATTACCGCAGCGACATCACCGCTGGCCGCACCGTAAGCGCGCACCAGCCGGGTTAGCTCCGCCCGGCGCTCCTGCACGACGCCAAGGCGCACCGGGTCGGCTTCCACCGATTGCACATAGGACGCGAGCTCGGCCGCCACGTCGGAGAGCAGATAGGCGGCCTCATTCACCCGGCCTGCCAGCGCGCCGAGCTGCGCGTCATGCTGCGCCGCGCCTTCTAGCGCCGACCGGGCAGCTGCCAGCAGGCTGGTCACGTCCGTCGCGTCGAAGTTGCCGCTGGACGGGTCGCCTACCAGCGCTTCGTGCGCGGTCGTGGCGGCTGCGTGCAGCGCGTCGGCGTTGGCAAGCCGCTCTTCCTCGGCCACCAGCTCGATGTCCTCGCCCTCGACGGGCTCGACACGAAGGATCTCTTCGACTCCGTGCCGGA
This sequence comes from uncultured Actinomycetota bacterium, assembly GCA_963787665.1. Taxonomy (GTDB): domain Bacteria; phylum Actinomycetota; class Actinomycetes; order Streptosporangiales; family Streptosporangiaceae; genus JAJYUU01. Next base: position 283,917 of record CAWBDZ010000006.1, on the reverse strand, counting down.
GGTCCTCGGCTTCGCGCGCCCGTTCCCTGGCCATAGTGGTGAGCTCAGTCAGCTCGGCGGCCACCTGCTGATGCCGCTGATACGCCCGCTGGTAGGCGGCGAGCAGTTCGGCGAAGCCGGGTCCGCTGAACCGGTCAAGGGCCTGCCGCTGCCGGCCGGGCCGCAGCAGCTGTTGCTGATCGGCTTGCCCGTGCACGGCCACCAGGTCGTCGGCGAGGTAGGTGAGCAGGGACACGGGCACAGACCGGCCGCCGGCTGTCGCGCGGGACCGGCCTTCGGCACTGACCGACCGCACGAGGATCAGCGCGCTGCCATCGTCGTCCAGATCACCGCCTGAATCGTTGACCTGCCGGGCGACCGGACCGCCCGGCTCCACTCGCAGCCTGCCTTCCACCACCGCCCGGTCGGCGCCTGGGCGCACCCTGGATGGGTCGGCGCGGCCGCCGAACAGCAGGCCGAGGCCGGACACGACCATTGTCTTGCCGGCGCCAGTCTCACCGGTGACCACGTTGAAACCCGCGGATAGCTCCAGCACAGCCTCGTCAATGACCCCGAGGCCAGTGATCCGCACTTCCTCAAGCATGGCTGCCTGGCTCCTCATCTGCCGCCCGCGCGTCCGCCCTTGGTGCTTGCGTCCGCGACGCACGCGCACGGCGTGCCTGCGCCTTGGCCGGACCCGCCGCGCGCGCCGCCTTCGTGCCAGGTTCCGCCCGGCCGTCGGCCCGGCCCCGCCAGCCGGCCACCGGAAGACCGAACTTCACCACCAAGCGGTCGGTAAACGGCGCGCCAATCCTCTCTTCGGCGCCCGTCACGGCCGGCAGCCGGGCAAGCAAGACCGGCTTGCTGCCGCGCTTCACCTCGACTCGCGACCCCGGCGGGAGCTCGACCTTTCGACGCCCATCGCACCACAGAACGGCACCTGCCGTCTCAGATTGGCCGCCGGCCACGCCGATGACCTCTGCCGCGAGTACCGACCGCGGCGAGACGACCATCGGACCGGCGAACAGCGCGTGGGCCGAGATCGGGACCATCAGGAGTGCCTCGACTTCCGGCCAGACCACCGGGCCGCCGGCGGAGAAAGCGTAGGCCGTCGAGCCGGTGGGCGTGGCAAACACCACGCCGTCACAGCCCCAGCGCGACAGGGGACGCCCGTCAACCTCAATGACCAGGTCCAGCATTCGCTCTCTGGCTGCCTTCTCGACCGTCGCCTCATTCAGCGCCCAGGTCGCCACTTGCTCGCCATTGGTCTGCACCGTCACGTCAACCGTCATCCGCTGCTCGACCTGGTACCTGCGGGCTACCACGCTGTCCACGGCGGCAGCCAGGTCCTCTGGTTCGGCTTCGGCGAGGAAACCGACCCGGCCGAGGTTGACACCGAGCAGCGGCGTGCCAGCTGGCCGGGCCAGCTCGGCCGCACGCAGCAGCGTCCCGTCGCCGCCGACCGCGATCACCATCTCGGCGCCTGCGGCGGCTGCCTCGGTCGCAGGCACCACGGCGGCGTTGGCAAGGCGCAGCTCGGCGGCCTCGGTCTCCAGCACCCGGACGCCGATGCCTGCCGGGGCCAGCCGTCCGACCAGTACCTTGGCGATGCGCAGCGCGGCTGGCCGGCCGGTGTGCGCGACGAGCAGCATGACACGTTCGTCAGGGCGCGCTTGCTGGCTGCTGGTCATTGCGGCCCTGCTGCGATCGCCTGCCCGAGCGTGTCCTCGTCGAGCCCGGGTGCGCCGCGGCGCAGCCAGAGAAAATACTCCACGTTTCCCGACGGACCCGGCAGCGGGCTGGCGGTGACGCCGGCGACGCCAAGTTGCAGGCTCGCTGCCGCCGCAGCGACCGCCTTCACCGCAGCGAATCGGAGATCGGGATCCTTGACGACACCGCTGCCTACCAGGTCGCGGCCGACTTCGAACTGCGGCTTGACCATGAGGACGAAATCCGCGTCCGGCGCCGAGCATGCCACCAGGGCCGGCAGCACGAGCGTCAGGGAAATAAAGGACAGGTCCGCCACGACCAGTTCCGGCGGCGGCGCGACCTGGTCGGCGGTGAGGGAGCGGATGTTCACCCGGTCCAGGACGGTCACCCGCGGATCGGTCTGCAGCGACCAGGCCAGCTGGCCGTAACCGACGTCAACGGCGACAACGTGCGCCGCTCCGGCGCGGAGCAGGACATCGGTGAACCCGCCGGTCGAGGCTCCGGCGTCCAGGCAGCGCTTGCCGGCCACCTCGAGGCCAGTGAAAGCGGCGAGCGCGCCGGCGAGCTTGTGGCCGCCGCGCGAGACGTAATCGGGCTGGTCAATCGGCTGCCGCACGGTGATGGCGGCATCGACCGACACCTGTGAGGCCGCTTTGACCGACGCCTGACCACCAACAGCCACCCGGCCCGCCGCTATCAGGTCGGCCGCCTGTTCGCGCGAGCGGGCAAGCCCTCGTCGGACGAGTTCCGCATCAAGCCGCAGCCTCCTGCTCATCGGGCCTAGTGCCGGTCAGCTACCGGCCGGCCGGACCCGGCATGGACCCGGACTCCAGTTCGCCGAGCACTTCACTCAGCTGCGCATGCACCTGCTCGAACAGCTGTGGGTGTTCGCTGACAGGCAGGCCGGGCAGCCGGTCGAGCAAGCGCAGGGCGGCGTCGACCCGTTCGTTCCCGGTGCCGGGCTCGTTGCCGGTGCCGGGCTGGTCCGAAGCGCTGCCCTGGTTCCCGGTGCTTTCCTCGTTACCAGTGCTGCCCTCGTCGCTTGTCGCGGCCTCGTTGCTTGTCGCGGCCTCGTCGCCTGTCGCGGCCCCGTTTCCCCCGGTTGCGGACACGATCCTGTCAGCAGCCGAGTCGGGGAAGCGGCCCCGTTACCTCGGTCGTCCCCGTCGCTCGCCTGAGCCGGCGACCCGGTCCAGCCGGACCCAGCCTCGTGCTCCATCTGGCTACGCTCCTCTGCGCGGCCAGCCCGCCGCGCTACGCCTGCATATCCCTCGCATGAACGCTACCGCCCGATACCGTCAGGCCGGGGCACCTCAGCCATGCCTGCCGGTGCCGCTGGTGCATAACCCGGCGATCACTGGTCAGAAGCCGTGCGGAGAATTGTTACGGAGAGCGAGGAGAACATGGCGACAGCTGAGGAATGCCGTACGGCACTGGACAGCCTCATTGGCCGCATTGCCGGTATGGACGCCGAGCAGCGAGCCACGCACCTGGTGGACCGGACCTTGAGCTGCCGCGTTCCCGACCTTGGCCTGACATTCATGACGCGGCTCAGGCCGGACGGCGCCGATCCGATAAAGGAAGTCCCCAATGGCGCCGTGCAGGCGCAGGTCAGGTTCACCGCCGATAGCGACGTTGTGGTCGCCATAGCGGGCGATCCGGGCAGCTTCATGCGAGCCTGGCTGACGGGCAAGCTCAAGGTCCAGGGCAGCGTGTTCGATTTGCTGCTCCTGCGCAAGATCATGTAGCGCGTGCCGTCTGGGCAGCAGGCCCCGCCGGGTGGATCGGGCAGCAGCAACTTCCAGCCGCAGAAGGCAGCGGTGGCAGCGGCGATGATCTCCGCGAACAGGGGTCACATGACGCTCGCGAGGGCTGAGCGGCGGAGGTCCAGTGAGATTTCTCTGCCAGAGTGTCGATCCGGAGCGAGGCCTTCGTAGCACAGGTGAGAGGGCGGCCGGAGAAGGCCGCCGGGACAAGGAGGCATGCGATGACGCGGTACCTGATCTCATTCCCTGACGGCGCGATGGACCACATCCCCGACGAGGAGGGGCCCGCCGTCGCCAAGGCCGCGCACGCGGTGTGCCAGGAGGCCATCAACGCCGGCGTGTACATCTTCGCCGGCGGAATGGAATTCCAGAGGCCGAGCATCGTGGCCCCCGACGGTACGGTCACCCACGGCCCGTACCCGCAGACCAAGGAGCTGAGTGGAGGCTTCACCGTCATCGACGTGCCCACCCGGGAGGCTGCCCTCGAGTGGGCCGCAAAGATCGCGGTCGCCTGCCGCTGTGCGCAAGAGCTCCGGGAGTTCGGGCCCGACCCCGAGCTCGACGCGATGCTCCGCGAGGCGGATAGCCGACGGTGACGTCCCGACGACGTCTGATAGAAGGCGACCCGCCGCGCTAGAGCAGGACTTGCCCTGGCCGCCCGAGGACGATCGCTGCCTGGCTGCCTCGATGCTCGGCCGTACGACGGCGCTGGCCACTGCCTCGATGGCGCCCACGGCGGTGTGCGGTTACTGTGAGCCGATGAGGCAGACCACCGGCTTTGCGCGGCTGCCGGATGGGCCGCGTATCGCCTTTGCCGTGGTGGGGAGCGGCCCAGCGGTAGTGCTGCCGGCGTGGTGGTGCTCTCATGTGGTCGAAGATTGGCATTTTGATCCGCTGCGCCGTTTTGTTGAAGGCCTAGCTGCCGAGCGCATGGTCGTGCGGTATGACCGGCTCGGGACCGGCCTGTCCGATCGGGAGCGGCCGCCCGAGACGTTCACGCCGGCATTTGAAGATGCGACGCTATGCACTGTCCTTCACGAGCTTGGACTGACGCGTGTAACGCTGGTGGGCATCTCGTGCGGGGGCACTATCGCCGTGAGCTTCGCGGCTCGGCAGCCGGAGCGCGTCGATCGGCTCGTGCTGTACGGCAGCTACGCCCAGGGGTCCGCGCTGGGCCCGCCGCAAGCGCGGACCGGCATGATGGACTTGGTGCGCTCGCACTGGGGGCTGGGCAGTCGCCTGCTAGCGGACGTGTTCGGCCCGGACTGGTCTGCCGAAGACCGGGCGGCCTTCACTGCCTCCCAGCGCGCCGCTGCCGACGCCGAGATCGCTGCCGATCTGCTCGCGCTGATCTACCAGACCGACGTGCGCGATGAGCTGCCCGAGGTCCGGGCGCCGGCACTGGTTGTGCATCGCGAGCACGACCGCGCGATGCGGCTGAAGGGCGCACGTGAGATCGCCGCGCTGCTCCCGCACGCCGACCTGGTGACGCTGCCGGGCACTGCGCACCTGCCGTGGCACGGTGACGGGGACGCTGTCCTGCGGGCCGTCGCACCGTTTCTGGGGATCCAGGGCCCGCCCGCGCCGGCGAGCGCGGCCGCCACCGATGCGCTGGCTGAGATCAGTGCCCGGGAGCGGGAGGTACTCGAGTTGGTCGCGCAGGGTCTCAGCGACGCCCAGATTGCTGAACGCCTCGTGATCAGCCCACATACCGTGCATCGCCACGTGGCGAACATCCTGGCCAAGCTGCGGTTGCCCACGCGCGCCGCGGCCGCCGCCGCTGCAGCGCGCGTCGGGCTGTTCAGACCCTAGCGGCAGGATGGCCCGATCCGGCCATCCCAAGATGGCTCATACGCCTGATGCCGCGGGGGCGGCGCGGTGGTGGACTTGAGCTGTCCATCGCCGACATCCCGGAGGCTCAGATGAATTTCATCAACATCCGGCTCATCGGGGAGGTCAAGAGCGGCGACTGGGCATCGGCGGCCGGCCGGTGACGACCGAAGCCGTTCACGTCCTCGCCCGCGGCGACCTGTCGCTGCCCGTCTGACCAAAGCGCTCGCGTCGCCAGGGCCTTGGAGAGAGATCGTATGCGCACGAGCACTCCCGACGTCGTTGTCATCGGAGCAGGCATTGCAGGCGCGTCAATCGCCGCTGTTCTTGCCCGCGGCGGGCTCGAGGTGCTGCTCCTGGAGCGGCAGCCCGCCTACCGCGACCGCGTACGCGGTGAATACATGGCACCGTGGGGAGTGCTGGAAGCGCGCTCTCTCGGGCTCGAGACCGTCCTGCGCGGCACGCGTGCCGTGGATGCGCGCTACAGCGTGCCCTATGACGAACTACTGGCGCCATCTGCCGCTGAAGCGGCCAAGGGCGACGCATCAACCATCCTCCCAGGCGTGTGCGGACCCCTCTGCGCCTCCCATCCCGAGGCGTGCCAGGCCCTCGCCGATGAGGCTGTCCGCCTGGGCGCGAAGCTGGTGCGCGGTGTCACCGAAGTGCGGGTCCAGGCAGGCACCCGGCCGTCGGTGAGGTGCTTTAACGGCACTGAGATGGACGTGCGGCCACGCCTGATCATCGGTGCCGACGGCCGGACCTCGACGGTACGCAAGCAATCAGGCATCCAGATCACGAAGGCCCCGGCCACCCACCTGATCGCTGGCTTGCTCGTCGAGGGGGCGTCGGGGTGGCCATACAACCAGTACAGCATCGGGGTCGAAGCAGACTTTCAGTTCTATGTCTTCCCGCAGGGCGGCGGCCGGCTACGCCTGTACACCTGCCACGCCAACGAGCAAGCGAGCCGGTGGGCCGGACGCGCCGGGCCGCAGCGCTTCCTGCAGGCATTCGCCCAGCTTCAGGCGATCCCGGCAGCACGAGGGCTCGGTGACGTCACACCAGCAGGGCCGTGCGCAACGTTCAGCGGCGAGCAAACGTGGTGCAACCAGCCCTACGCCGACGGAGTCGTGCTTATCGGCGACGCGGGGGGCTACGACGACCCAGTCGACGGCCAGGGCCTGTCCCTGGCGCTGCGCGACGTGCGGCAACTCTCCGAGTTGCTCCTCGCCGCCGACGACTGGACGGTGGCCGCACTGAGACCGTACGGCCAGCAGCGCGCTGAGCGGCTACGCCGCATGCGTCGCGTGTCCAGCACGTTCGCGGCTTTGATGACGACCTTCACCGTCGACGGCCGCGCCCGCCGCAGCCGCTACTACGCGGCGTCGGGAGCCAGAGGAGAGGACGTCCGGCTGGCACTTGGCGCGATCCATCTCGGCCCGGACCGCCTGCCGGTAGAGGCTTTCTCCGACCAGCTGCATGAATCGCTGCTGGCCTGACCATCGAGCGTGCATCAATTTGGACTTACAGAAGCGAACTTGTGACCTTTAGCCGTCGCTCTTGCCCTACTCATCGTGTAGAACGAGGCCATGGCAAGACAGGTAGGCGTCGTGCTGTACGTGCTCGCGCTGATAGCAGTCGTGGTCAGCGTGGACATCCTGTTCTTCAGGCACCACTTCACTGAGCGGCTGATAGCCAATGTCGGGATCGTTCTGGTGTTCGCGGCGTTCGGCTTGCTGATCTTCCGAGGACTCGGTCGCAGACAGGAATGATCCCTGCGGACTGCACCATCACATAGCTGGCGTGCGACCGGGGCCGCTCATTGGCAAGATCGCCAGTCTGGACGCCGGGCACCGTCCGCGGCAAGAGCGAGTGCTTTCGACCGAGCAGGAAGTCTCGTCCCCTACTTGGATTCCGTCGGCGGTGTCTTGCCGGCGACTGACACCACCGCGTTCAGCAGCTTGAATGCGGCGTCCAGTACCGGCCGGGCCATCGGGTCGGAGCCCAGGGCCGAAAATGGTCCCTGACCGAAATGCGGACCGCTCGGCGTCAGCACCATCAGCCGGGCATCTCCTTGAGCCAGCGGCGGCAGCTGCGGCTCGGTCCACGGCCCAATGCGGCTTACCAAGCTGCGGCCCTGCTCGAGCAACTCCCGCGCGGCGGCGCCCGCCGTTGGCGGACCTTCGTCGAACACGACGGCTGCGCCGGAGAAGTTGATGTACCTGATCGAGCCGTCACGGTAGGCAGCGAGGACATCGTGACCGTGCTGGACCGGAACCGATACAACGACGCCGAGCACGTCCTTGGCGTCTTCCGCGTCGGGAGCAAAGCCGGCTTGCCGCAGGAAAGTCCAAGCCTGCAGAACGTGGCGTGCCTCGATATCCGTACGCGCCGCGATGTGCAGCCACAGCCGGATGGCCTGGTCGCGATGCCCGGCGCCAAGCTCCGCGCGCGCGGCTATGAAGCTGTCCCACGGCGCGCCCTGCGCAGGCGTGCCAGGACCGGGCCACTGGTCGAGGGGCAGCTCGCCAAGCAGCAGTGGTACCAGAGCGGCTCCTGCTCCGGCCGGCTGCGGCCCAGGGCTGCCGCCTGGCCGTTCAGCCCGTTTCCCGAAAAGTCCCACACGCGAATATTAGACAGAGCCCACACGATCCAGAGCTCGTTCCTCGACCAGCGCCCCGACCATCGGGAGGCCTGCCTGCGAAGTCCGTAGGCCGGGTCTAGGCTGGAATGCACGGTCGACCCGGCCGCCACGGGTAACTCGGCAGCGGAGCACGCCGTGCTGCCGGGCAGCCAGGGGGTAGGGGTCCAGGATGCGCATCAGCGATTTCTCGTTCGGGTCGGTGCGAGTCGATGGCGTCACCTATGATCACGACCTGATCATCGACCGGGGAAGACTCCGCAAACGCAACAAGGCCGCGTCGAAGAAGTTCCGGCACGCCTACGGGCACACGCCACTGTCGATCGCCGAAGACATTCCCTGGCAATGCCGGAAACTGGTCATCGGCACCGGTGCTAACGGGCAGTTGCCGGTGATGGAGGAAGTAGAGACCGCAGCCCGCCGTCACAAGGTCGATCTGGTCATCTTGCCGACGGCGCAGGCGATCGAGGCGCTGGCCGGCAAGAGCGCGGACACCAACGCCATCCTGCACCTGACCTGCTGAGCGTTCGCGCGACAGCCCGCGAGCATCGACACAGGATGAGGTTGCCTGCCTGCGGCACGAGAGTAAGTCCGGCCACTGCGGCTCGGCTGCCGCTGGCCGCACCGGCCGGAACCCGCCTCTCACTGACCACGGCCGCGGATGTAGTACCTCGGGGGCGCGCCGTCGAACCGGCCGGTGCTGCGACACCAGTGCCGGAAAGCGGCGCCCTAAGCCACAAGGACAAAGATCATTGCGCCCAGCTTCTCCACGAGTTCCGTGTCGATACCAACAAGGAGGCTGCCGCGCTTGATGCTGGATTCGCTAGAGGGAATCCCGGGCGGCGCTTGCTGGTCGACTCAAAAGGACGCCTCGGCGTCGTGATTGCGGTACATGGCCGTCCCTCGCTGCCCGGCAAATTCCGGCACGATCGCAGCTCCCGGGTGCGCCGGATGTCGCCTGGTATTCCTGCCCGCGGGCACCCATCACCGCGCAGCATCTGGGGCAAACGAGTGTGTTAAGCCGCGCAGTCCAGGACGCCGGTCGCGGTCACGTCCAGGCGGCTACGGCGATGTCGGCGGCCGAGCCGGGGCGTGGGGTGACAGTGAACCGTGCCACCCCGCCGGTGGCAAGGTCAGTGCGTGGTTCTGGCTGGCCGGTCAGCGCCTGCACTGCTGCCCGGATGCTGGCGCCATGGGCGACGATGATGGCGTGCCTAGCGCCCGCCTGATCTGCGACGTCTCGCAGGGCCTGGCCGGTCCGGGTGGCCAGCTCGTATCCGGACTCGCCCGCAGGAAACCGCTGCGCGAGCTGCCCGGATCGCCATGCGGCCAGTGTGGCCTGGTAAACCTGCCACGCGCTGTCGTCGTTGTGGCCGTCCAAGTCGCCCACGTTGATCTCGCGCAGGTCGTCGAGTTCGGCCGCGACAGGCGGCGGTCGACTGCTGTACATGGCCAGTGTGAGCGCGTCAAGAGCCCTGCAGACGCGGGGCTCTTGACGTCGAAGGTGACTGTCCAGTCCTGGCCGGGACCGCTGTCCTGCGCCTGGACGCGAGACGTTCGGCGAACGCGGCGGCCGCCCACTTCCGTGCGGCACGACGGGACCTTCGGCGTACTTGCACCAGCCGGCTAATGCTTGCATAATGTAAGCATGCCGAACGTGCTCGTCCGCGATCTCCCCGATGATGTGCACGCGGCGCTCCAGCGCCGCGCCAAGCTCCGCGGGCAGTCGTTGCAGCAATTCGTGACCGCTGAGCTGCGCCGGCTAGCGGAGCGGCCCAATCCGGAGGAGGTCCTGGACCGGATCGAGCGCCGCCGCGGCGGCCGCGTCGGCCTGCACCAGGCAGTGGCCGACCTGGGTCAGGACCGGGAAAGGCATTGATCGTCATCGACGCCTCGGTGCTGGCCAACGTCATCGGTGACGACGGCGCCGACGGTCACCGGGCCCGGCAGGAACTGCGTGCCGCGGATGGTGTCGCGGCACCGGACCTGGTCGACGTCGAGACGGTCGCCGTGCTGCGCAAGCGATGGCTGGCTGGCAGCATCACCGACCGACGGTTCGCTGATGCCGTCGGCGATCTGGAAGACCTGGAATTCGACCGCTATCCATCTCTGCAGTTCATGCGGCGCGCCTACCAGTTGCGGGCCAACGTGACCGTCTATGACTCTGCCTATGTGGCGCTGGCCGAGGTTCTCGACTGTGTGCTGCTAACCGCGGACGAGCGCCTCGCGAACGCTCCCGGGCCGCGCTGCGCCTTCCGCATCCTGACTTAACCCGTCATCCATCCGCGGGCTGCCGCACGCGAACTCCCGCGCGTTCGTGAGCAGCCAGCCATGGGCACAGCTGCCCGCATTGAGAGCCAGATGAGTGCGTCCGCCCAGCGCGCCCGTTCAGCCTGGTTCTGCGATGCCTGTCAGCTTGACCACGAGCGGGATGAACTCCCTTGCGCTGCCGCGGTGTTCGAGGACGTATGCGGTGTCCGGCGCACCGGATGCCATGTCGCAGCCGAGCGCCAGCATGTCGAGTTTCGGCGAAGCGCTCCGCGGCAGATGCGGATGTTCGCAGAGCAGGCCCTGCGCGGCGAGACATTCTGGTCAGCGTTGCCCGAGCAGTCGCACTAGCTGAGCCATGTCGAGCCGCCGGAACAAGCCTGACCAACACGCCAAGGAATGGTGCAGCGTCAGCGGCGCAGCTGAGCGCCGGCGCGCATTGAGCCGACCTGGCGAGTCCGAGGAATTGGGATGCGCCTGCGGAGAGTCCCGGCGCGTTCAATTCGACGGAGCCGGCGCGGGTTGGCACACTGACGTGGTGGACGTCGAGCGGGGAGTGTATGGCTCGTTGCCGTATGCGGCTGTTGGGAGCGGGTCTCCGCTCGTCATTCTCGCGGGATTGATGCCAGTCACCGGGGTCGCCGGTGACGCGGTGGTCAGGAGCATCGTTCATCCGCTGTTGCCGCTGGCCGGGTCACGGCGCCTGGTGGTGTTTAACCGTCGCGCAGGCATGCCTCCGGGCATGACGATGGCCGAGCTCGCGGGCCAGCATGCCGATGCGCTACGCGACGCCTTCGCCGCGCCGGTCGATCTAGTCGGCACGTCGACCGGTGGCAGTATCGCGGCTCAGCTCACCGCTGATCATGGCGAGCTGGTTGGCCGGTTGGTGCTCATCAGCGCCGCTTGCCGTCTGGGCCCAACGGGCAGGGAACTTCAGGCCCAAGTCGCGGAATCCATCCGGCGTGGCAGGTACCGGCGCGCCGCGGCGACCGCTGGCGCCGGACTGGTGCCGCCCCGGCGAGGCAAGATCGCTGCCGCCGCAGCCGGCTGGCTGCTCGCCGGCCGATTGGTGCACAGTCCCGAGGACTGGGCGGACATGGCGACCACTATAGAGGCCGAAGACGGCTTCGATCTGGCCGCCTGCGCGACGCCGATCACGGTGCCGACCCTTATCATCGCCGGAGGCGACGACCGGTTCTACAGCCCGGCCCTGTTCGAGCAAACCGCACGACTGGTCGCGGGCAGCCGCCTGCATCTCATAAACGGCCGCGGCCACATCACGGTGACCCGCGACCGAAGGTTCACTCCGACCCTGGCCGCTTTCCTCACCTGACCCGACACCACCCCACCCGCTCCCGGCACGGCTGAGACCACCTAGGCCAAGTCAGGCAGAGCGAACCGCTAAGCAGCGAACCCAGCAAACACGCACCGCTAGCGGCAGATGCGGGCGATCACGACCCTGGTGGTTGTGCATAAACATGCGGCCGGACTCGGCCGACCTGGCTGGGGATCGCGGTCGGCAACGGTGAGGGCGCTCTTGATAACCGCGCACCGAGCCGCCGATCTGCGTGGCCTGTCGCATTATCGCCGCTGGCCGTTGAGGTGTGCAGATCTGGTCAGTCTGGCGGGGGCAGTCCCCGGTTGAGGTTCCGGGTTCAGGCGTGGTCGTTTTTGTTCCACAGCTGGTGAGTAAGGCCGCTAGGCGAGGCGACCGACTCGACGGTGAAGCGGTCTTCGAAGCCGATTGATCCCTCCCAGAGGGAGACGCCGCGCCCGAGGGTAATCGGCACGATCACCAGGTGCATGAAGTCGACCAGGTCGGCCTGGAGGAACTGACGCACCGTCGAAGGTCCTCCCCCGATGCGGACGTCACGGCCACCAGCAGCCTGCTGGGCTAGGCGGAGCACCTCCTCCGGTGGCCCGTCCACGAACCGGAAGCTCGTCCCGTTGGGAAAGTCAATCGTGGGATGCGGGTGGTGGCTCATGACGAACACCGGTGTCTGGAATGGCGGCTCGTCGCCCCACCAGCCCCGCCACCCGTCGTCGGGCCAATCACCAACCTGGGGACCGAACTTGCGCCGTCCCATGATCTCGGCGCCGATGCCCTGGCTCCACATGCTGGTCAGAGCGCGGTCCAGCGTGACGGGGGCATCCGCCTTATCGACGCCATGGATTACCCGGCCATCGAACCACGTGAACAGCCGCTCGGCGCCGCCGATCGGGGCGTCGAACGTCACGTGCTCGCCGGCGGCGTAGCCGTCGAGGGATACGTTCATGTTGTGGACCCGGGTGCGGGACATCACGGCTCCTTCTGCGATCGGATGAAGCGTCACAGCATAGACCGGCGGGATGGCCGGGACCTATTGCTGAACGCTACCCGCCGACCCGTCCGCCATGAACTGCTCATCCGGCGCACCCCGCCTTCCAGGCACGTCATCACCGAGATCGTCGGACGCGGTCAGCGCCAGCCACCTTTCAAGCCGGGCCAGCCGGAAAAGCATCGATATCCGGGCCCTCGATGCCTGCCTGGCGCAGGCCTGTGTAGTACAGGACCTGCCTCGGGAACGCGCGGATCGGCAGCCACCTAGTCGGAGTGGGGTAAATGAAGCCGATGCTCCGGACACATCCGGGCACCTTTATGCCCTCCACGGTTAGGCACTGCTCCCCGTCGGTGGTCTCGGCATGAATGATCGTCATGTGATGGTGGCCGGCCATCCGCTGGCCTACCGCCGCGGCGGCCGAGGCGGTTACGTCGCTTTTACCGCCTTCGATGTCGATACAAGTGATAGGCAGGTCGACCCCCTTCAGCCTGGACCATTGTGCACCGCCGCGAACGGCAACGCAGCAAACTCAAATACGCAGGCTCGGCGTAGTGCCGGCGAGGTTGAGCTCGTGCGGTCCTGACTATGTCTGCGGCACGAGCGTGCTTTGAGTGATGAGCAGTGGTCGGCGATGATCTGTCTATGGCAGGGCGGGCGAAGGTAGGTCGGCTAATGAGTCGGGGCGGGCAGCGGTGATCATCACGCAGCGTCCTGCCACTGTCTTGGACCTGCCGTCCGGGCCTTGTGTTGCGGTCGCTACCCAGCGGTGGGCGCCAGCCTGGTGGGACGGCGAGCCGGATCCGCCGGGTTTGCCGGGCATCTGGTCCCGTAAGCCGATGGTGGCGGTCGCGGGCCAGCCGGTGTGCGCGGAACTCGCTGTTGTCAGCGAACTGGCGCTGACGGGCTGGCATGGTGTCTGGGTATCGGCGTTCGGCAGCTTCCTGCGCCGGGACTGGTTCCCGGCCCCGGCGTTTGCGACGATTGCCGCCGCGGGTGCGCCACGGTGGGCAGCAGAGATCTTCGACACGGTTAAGGTCGCGAACGGCGGCAGGCTCGCGGGGTTCTTTGACGTGTTTGCCTGGCGGGAGCCGGGCAAGGTCGTGTTCTGCGAGGTGAAGGTCGGCCAGGACCGGATCCAGGACAGCCAGCGCGAGTTTCTCGCCCTAGCGCTGCGGGTTCGCCCGCTGGCCGAGTTCTTGATCATTGAGATGCCCAGGCCCGCGGGACAGGCCCCGGCTGTCAGGTTGTCCAGGCCCGGCGGGTCCGGAATGGTCCCAGCGAACCGGCGGGCCGCGGTTGCCGGCGGTGAGGTGCTGATCTCCAGGCGCGGCGTCGCGCACTTTGCCGGGTGCCCGCACAAGGGTGGGGATCCTGACTACAGCAAGTGGGCGACGCTCAGCCAGCCCCTGGCGTGGGAACGTCTGGGAAACGGCGAGAAGCTGCCGGCAACCGGGGGACAGCAACCCGGCCTGGTCGCCAGATCCCGGTGCAAGGACTGCGTCAACCACGGCCCTTGGTAGCAGGCGCTCGAGCCCTCGTTCTGGTTGCGGCATGAGAGCGCGTTTCCGCGGAAACGTGTAGGACGTCGAGGCAACCTCCCTGAGGTCGGCCCGTACAGCGGCAGAAGCGCGCATTGATCGAGGCTCTCAGAGGTGATTGGGCTCTGCCGGCGCGGAGTTCTCTCGCCGTTATTGTCGACCCCGCCGCACGCCGACGGCGGCCGCAGGCACCCAGGTACGGTGGCCTGCGTGGAGGATTCTGATGTGATTCCCAGACGCGCGGCGCGGGTCCTGCTCGTTGACGCCGGCAACCGGGTGCTGTTGCTGCACGGATTCAATCCCTCCGCGCCCGCTGAGCTGTTCTGGTTCACCATCGGCGGGGGTATTGATCCGGAGGAGAGCACTGCCGAGGCGGCCGCGCGGGAGTTGCTCGAGGAGACTGGCCTTGCGGTCGATCCCGCCGACCTCGGTGACCCCGTGTGGCACCGGATCGCCGAGTTTGGCTTCGACGGAAGACGTTACCGTCAGGAAGAGGACTACTTCCTACTCCGCGTGGAGTCTGTCGAGGTCAGCCTCGCGGGCCTGGATACGGTAGAGCGGGAGACCGTGGTCGGGTACCGCTGGTGGGAAGCCGCCGGCCTCAAGTCCGCTGGCGAGGCGTTCTTCCCAGCGGAGTTGCCCCGGCTGCTACGCGAGCTAACGAGCTGACCCGACATGCTCAGGACCGATTCGCCGCACACAATCGCAGAGCGGCAGAAGCGGGCGATCACGCCCGTGCTGACGATGCACAAATTACGGCCGTGCCGCGTGCCTGCTCGACATCGTGAGAATCGCCGACAGCAGGGTCAGGTCAGCGAACTTCGGTGTACTCGCTGCGGTCCAGCTGCACGACGTCGGTGTAGTCGCTGCTGTTCGGCTCTGCGATGTCGTCGGTGTACTGTCCGTGGTCCAGCTGCACGACATTGAAACTGGCCCTGGACAGCAGCTTGCGCAGGTGCTGCATCCCGGTCATGCCCGCGATCGCGATAGCCATGGCGGCGGCGAGCACGGAGCCGCCGAACAGCGCGAGCCCGCCGACAACGTGGCCCAGTATCATCATGACCACTGCGGCCAGCAGGGCCACCGGCACGGCTGTCAGCAGCAGCAGTGCGAGCAGTGTCACGGCGATCACGGCCTTGGCCGACCTGCCCGGCGTCCGCTCCGCATGCCAACCGGTCATCACGCTCACCTCGCTAGCCCGGAGTTCGTCATGGGCCCGGGTCTACCCGACAGCAACACGATGTGTCGTGTCCGCTAGTTATCAACGTGCATCTCGATCAGGATGTTCCGGCCACCGCCGGGCGCGCTGGCCGCTGGCAAACACCCACCACGCCCGCGGTAGCAGCGGGCCTTTGACGCATCGTGAATGGGCAGCCGTGACACCTGAGAATGCCGGACGGCAAGGCATGCTGCGCATCGAGTTGTTCTTCGACGATGAGGCCGACACCTGGCACTACCGCGTTCCGGCGCTGCACATCAATGGTGGCGGCCTGCCCTCACGTCATGACGCCGAGCAAGACTGCTTGTCCGCGATATCGTTCGCCTTGGAGGGCAACCCGGCCGACTACGACCCCACAGCCGAAGCCCTCACGCTCGACGTGACAGTCGCGCCTGCCGCCTGACTCCTCGGCCTTACTGCTACTCGCCTCGCGCTCATTCCCCCGCTGCGGCAGAACATGATGCCTTCGGAGTCTCAGGCAGCGGCCTGGCAGACTGCCCGTGTGGACGAGCATGTTGATCCGGTTGTCGACCAGCTGACGAGTCCTGACCAGATCAGCCCCGGTCTGAGACAGGACCTTATCGACTGCTGGATCACGGTCAGTAACGCCGGCGGGGCGGTCGGGTTTCCGTTTCCGCCCGTCGACACCACGACGGTCGCGCCGGCGGCCGACCGGCTCATCGCCGGCCTCAACCCTGGCCGCAGCCGGCTCCTCATCGCGCGGACCGGCGATGCCCTGGCCGGCTGGGTGCACCTGCATCGCGATTCCTATCGGCTCATCGCGCATTGGGGCACCATCAGCCATCTGCAGACCCTCCCTGCCTGCCGCGGCCAGGGAATCGGGGGTGCCCTGATGGCGCACGCCAGGCACGTTGCCCGCACGGAGATGGGTCTGGAGCAGCTTCGCCTTGCCGCTCGTGGTGGTACCGGGCTGGAGCATTTCTACGGCCAGCTCGGCTGGACAGTGATCGGCCGCTGGCCCGCCGCACTCCGGCTTGCTCCAGGTGACGACCGCGACGAGATACTCATGATCCTCACCCCACTGTGACGCCACCTAGCCATGCCGTTCGCGGCACGAGCGGATGGTCGTTCTGTTCGCGGCTGACGGCCATCCACGCGGACACCGGCGATGCTTGGGCGGCGTCCATCCGACCCGGCATGGAACAGTTCGTTGCTAGCATGCGGCGCGAGATGGATATACCTGAGCAAGTCGAGGCGTACCTCGCCAGTCAACCCGAGCCTAAGCAGGCCGACCTCCGCCGGTTGCACGCACACATCCTTGCGGAATTTCCCGGATGCAGGCTGTGGTTCACCGATGGCACGAACGCGGACGGCAAGATTGTGGCCAACCCGAACATTGGCTACGGCGCCTACACCATCTCCTACGCCGATGGGTCGTCGCGAGAGTTTTATCGCATTGGCCTGAGCGCTAACACGACTGGCATTTCGGTCTATGTGCTTGGCCTCGACGACAAGACCTACCTGGCGCGCACCTATGGCGGCTCGATCGGCAAGGCCAGTGTTACGGGCTATTGCATCAAGTTCAGACACCTCGCAGTCATAAACGTCGATGTCCTTCAGGCTGCCATTCAATATGGGATGAGCGTCCATCAGGCGGGTTGAGCCGGAGCAGATGCGTCAGCCGGACAACCTGCCCGCCTTCTGCCGTGTCCACAGGAGCGGCCGTCCGCTCATCGGCAAGATCCGGGCGTCGAACACCTAGCCTTCGGCTCAGATCAGCCGGATCTGAGCATGAACGGCGGCTGATACAGGTGGCCCGCTCACTGCGGCTCTGGGCGCTTGTCTCAACGCGCCGTCATGCTGCCGCCGACTGCCGCTCGCTCCCGACCTATAATTCGGCGTCAGGGCTGTCAGCTGGTGGGCCCAGAGCTTGTTATCTCTTTTGACGAGGATAACCAGACAGTCTCAACAACTCCGCGTCCGCGGGTGAGCTCGCGTTTTTTGGCCGAAGGCGCCCAAGGCCAGGCGTGCGCTGACACGGCGCAGTAGTTAGCCCCGGCTTGCATCAGGCGGTGCCGCCCGCGCGTCCTGCTTTCAATGTTTAAAAGCTTGCGGCCCATGGACTTGGCCGTATCTTCGGTGCCAGGGGCCGCCGTTGATCAGCGCCTAGCTAAGGAACCGGGCCGTACAGATAGATCGACGGCTCCTCCACCGTGGAGCCTGTGTTGGTCGTCCCGCCCGCCAGCCAGTAGGACGCCGACCCGAGAGCGCGGCCCATGGCGTCGATACTCCCGCCAGCTGAGTCAGGCAAGATGGGCACCGGCCCCTGCCACACCCGGCCCGTCCAGTGCGCAGAAGGCCCTAGCCAGACTCCCCGGCTGCCGTCGGCTAGCAACAATGTGGAATCGGCTTGCAATGCGGTCGGAATGGCCACCTTGCTCCAGGCATGACCGCTGAGGTGCAGCAGGAAGGGAGGGTTGTTATAACTCGTCAGGCTGCCGCCAATCCAGACGTCAGAATTCGAGACAACCTGGATGTCCTCGCCGCCACGCGCGCTGGACGCCGGGTGGGGCATCCGCACAGCCCGCCAGCGGAAGCCGTTCCAGCGGTAAGCAACGATCCTTCCATCGACGCCGCGATGCGGAGCCAGCCCCACCGCCCAGACGTTCTTGTTGGACGTTCCCGACAATGCCACCAGATTCGTCCCCACGGTGTAGGCCAGCCAGCGGCGGCCGTTCCAGTGGAAGATGTCGGAAGAGGTGTTGTTGTTGCCAAGTGCCCACACGTCCCGCCGTCCGAGGACGACAGGATCTGCGAGCGCAATGTGCCTTCCGACGGGAACTGCGTGCCACCGCGAGCCGTCGAAGCGGTACACCGCGCTCGTCTCACCTGCCCTGTTCGCGCCCATCACCCAGACGTCGGTCGCAGATGACGCAGCCACATAGTCGGATTCAAAGCCTGAACTCTTGGGGATCGTGACCGCCTTCCAGGAAAGCCCGTTCCACCGCCGCAGGAACGGCCGAAACACGATGGTGTGCCCCTTGATCAGAATTCCTGCCGCCCACGCGTCGGTCTTGCTGATGACCGCGACGCTCGAGAAGAACCCGGACACGTGGGCCTGGTAGACCAGATTCCAGGCTGCAGTACTTGCTGCCGTAGTGCTTAATGCCGCGGCATTCGCCGGTACTGTGACCAGCCCCGCCAGCACTAGCGCGCCCGCAACGATGCCGCGCTTGCTCGCGCGCCAAGCAGTGCCCATGACAGATCACCCCGCGTTAGCAGTGCACCCGCGCCTTCATTGTCCCCTGGCCCGCCGGATTGTCCAGCCGGGCCTGGGCTCATCTGACCAGTCGGCCCCCGCACCTTGGCATTGGTTAGTCCGTTTTGCTATTCACGCGGCCGACGGCGTCCAGTGGCATATTGGGGCCATGCCGGAAGGCGACGCGGTCTGGCGGGCGGCGCGGCAGCTGCATGACGCGCTGGCGGGCCGCGTGCTGGTCCGCACCGACTTCCGCGTGCCGCGCTTCGCCACCACCGACCTGACCGGCCGCGCCGTGACCGAGGCGCTGTCCCGCGGCAAGCACCTGCTCATCCGGGTGGACGGCGACATCAGCGTGCACACTCACCTGCGGATGGACGGATCCTGGCGGATCGGCCCTTCTACCGGGTACCCGCTGCGCGACCACCGCATCAGGCTGGTGCTGGCCAACGCCGAATGGCAGGCGATCGGCCGCCTGCTTGGCGTCGTCGAGGTCATTCGCACTAGCCACGAGCCGGCCACCGTCGGGTACCTGGGTCCGGATCTGCTCGGGCCTGACTGGGACGCGGCCGAGGCGGTCCGCAGGCTGACCGCGGATCCGGCCAGAGCCATCGGCGAGGCGGTCCTCGACCAGCGCAACCTGGCCGGCATCGGCAACATCTACAAGACCGAGACACTGTTCATGCGCCGGGTCAACCCGTGGCGCCCGGTCGGTGGGGTGGATGAGCTGACCGACCTGGTCGAGCTTGCAAGGCAGTTGCTCGAGGCAAACAAGGAGCGAGCAGGCCAAGTCACGACCGGCGATCCCCGGCCAGGCCGGCAGAACTGGATCTACGGACGGCCGGGCCGGCCATGCCGGCGCTGCGGCACCGCAATCCGCCAGGCCAGCCAGGGCCCGGACCTGGCCGAGCGGATCACTTACTGGTGCCCCCGCTGCCAGCCGGACTGACCGCATGCGTCAACACGAGGAGCTGGCCGGGCCATTGGCCCGGCCAGCTCCGTTGTTCCCCCGACAGCGGCCGGTTGCCCCTCATGTGGCCGCTGCGCCCGCTGACCTGCCACCGCAGGCCAGAGGCCTTACGCGTCCCGCCTGCGCAGCACGATCAGACCCGCGATGACGGCGACCGCCGCGTAGCAACAGAACACCGCGAACCCGACCCACGGCGAGAACGGGTTAGTGCCGTTGATCTGGTGCTGCCAGATGCCAGAGCCGGCATTGAACGGGATCCACTTGTCGATGTCGGCCTGGCCGAACCAGCCGCTCGGCGGCGAGGGCAGGAAGTTACCGAGAATCCACAGCACGAACAGCAGGCCGATTGCGGTGGCGATCGCTCCGGCGGTGTGCCTGAGCATCGCCCCGATGCCGAAGGAGAGCAGCCCGCACACCGCGAGGAACAATCCGCCGCCGATCACGGTACGCAGGACATCCGGGTGGCCCAGGGTGGTATTGATGTGCTGGCTGGACATGATCGCCTGGCCGATGAAGAACGCCAGGAAGCTCGTGACCAGCCCGACCACCAGCGCGACGAACCCGAACACGATGCCCTTGGCGGCGAACATTGTGCCGCGCCTCGGCATGGTGCTCAGCGACGTCCTGATCATGCCGGTCGAGTACTCCGACGTGATCGTCAGCGCGCCGAGGACCACGATGATCAACTGCCCGATCAGCAGGCCGAACAGGCTGACGCTGGCAGCCCGCCCTACCCGGACGGCGCGCATCTGCGCGATGACGCTGGCGGGCGGTGCGCCGCCGTTGAAGCGGATACCGCCGCCACGCAGCGGCCCGGCGCCGCTGGCGAGCCGGCTCATTTGCTCGGCCTGGCCCCAGCTGAATAGTGCGCCGATACCGACGCACACCACAATGAGGGCGAACAGCGTCCAGTAGGTCGAGCGGACTGACCAGATCTTGGTGAACTCGGAGCGGAGTGCGCCCATGAAGTTCGCGTTGCCTGCCGAGCGTGGCAACGGGCTCAAGCCCGAGATCGGCGCAGCGGCCTCTATAGTCGTCGCCACGTCAGGCCACCTCTCCTGCCAGAACCGGCTGACCGGGGACGCCAGCGTGGAACTCCACGCTGCCGGCGGTCAGCTCCATGAACGCCTGCTCGAGCGAAGCCTGCATCGGCGCGAGCTCATGCAGGCGCACTGAGCCCTCGTAAGCCAGGTCGCCGACCTGCCCGGCGTTAAGCCCGGACACAATGATCGAGCCGTCGCCGTGGTCGCGGACCGTCCCGCCCGCGGCGGCCAGCAACTTGGACAGCTGTTCCTGCTGAGGCGTGCGTACCCGAACGTGCTGCTGCGAGTTCGCCGCGATGAACTCATCAACCGTGCAGTCGGCGATCAGCTTGCCGCGGCCGATCACTAGCAGGTGATCGGCGGTGTTCTCCATCTCCGACATCAGGTGGCTGGACACGAAGACCGTCCGGCCCTCGGCCGCGAGCGCTTTCATCAGGTTCCTGATCCACAAGATGCCCTCGGGGTCCAGCCCGTTGACCGGCTCGTCGAACATCAGGATCTCCGGGTCGCCGAGCAGGGTGGCCGCGATCCCCAG
Source organism: uncultured Actinomycetota bacterium (assembly GCA_963787665.1). Classification (GTDB taxonomy): domain Bacteria; phylum Actinomycetota; class Actinomycetes; order Streptosporangiales; family Streptosporangiaceae; genus JAJYUU01. Next base: position 262,880 of record CAWBDZ010000006.1, on the reverse strand, counting down.
TCGCTGGCCCATGCCGAGCGAGAACCCGCGAGTCCGCTTCTTGGCTACATCCGATAGACCGACAAGGGCTAGCGCCTCGCCGACGCGGCTTGTGGGCAGATTGTTCGACTGGGCCAGGCAGAGCAGGTGCTTGTAAGCGCTCCGGCCCCCGTGCAGAGCCTTAGCGTCGAGTAGCGCGCCGACCTGCCGCATCGGCTGGGCGAGCCGTTCGAACGGCCGCCCGTTGACGGTGACCTGGCCAGACGTCGGGTGGTCCAGCCCGAGAATCAACCGCATAGTCGTGGTCTTCCCGGCGCCGTTCGGGCCGAGAAAGCCGGTGATCTTGCCGGGTGCCACGCTGAACGTCAGGTTGTCGACGGCAAGCGTGTCCCCGTACCGCTTGGTGAGGCCCTGTGCCTCGATCATGTGTGTATCCCTTCCGGCCACGGCAGGCATGGCTCCCGGACCTGGATGCCAGTCTCCGCGATAGACGCGATAGTCCGCGTCGGCCGCGGGTCTGATCCCGGTCAGCCCGCAGGGGGATATCAGCTAGCGAGTCCTACGGTCGTAAGGACTACCTCGGCGGCACGCCGGCGCCCCTCCGCGGCACGCTGGCGACCCTCGCCATCAGGCTCGTCGCCCACCGACCAGGCGGCGGCGCACAGCGCGCGAAGTCCGTCGATCGCGTCTCCTTCGCCGGAAACGGCAAGCCATCGATCGCCGCCAGCCAACGACGCCGTCCAGCCGCCGCAGCGGAATCCGCCGTCCACGATCAGCACGTCCGGATGGCTGACGTTCAGCCCGGCGAGATCCGCTGCCACGTAAGTCGGCCGGTGCCGGGACGAGGCAAGCAACAGGTCGGCCGGCCTGGTCACGCCGGTCAGCACGAGGAGGCTGTCGGCGCCGCCCCGCACCGCGCCCTCGATGTCGGTGTCCAGCCGGTCGCCGACGACCAGCGGCCGGCGCGCGCCCACCCGCTGCACGGACTCGGCATGGAGCGGTGGCTCAGGCTTGCCCGCCACGACCGGCTCGCGCCCGGTCGCCGTCACCAGCAACTGCACGAGCGATCCGTTGCCCGGCTGCAGCCCCCGCGGAGTGGGCAGCGTCGGGTCGGCGTTGGAGGCGACATAGAAAGCTCCGGCCCGCAGGGCCAGCGCCGCCTCGGCTAGCAGTCCGTAATCGATGTCATGGGCGTAGCCCTGGACGACAGCCACGGGGCGCTCGGCCGCAGCCGAAACCGGCCGCAGGCCGCGGGCCCGGACCGCGAGCCGTAGGCCCATGCCGCCGACCACCAGGACCGGCGAGCCAGCGGGGAACCGGTCAGCCAGCACGTGCGCGGCCGCCTGAGCTGACGTCACGATGTCGGCCGCCGTCGCCGGCACGCCCATGCCCGACAGCTGAGCGGCGATCGCGCTCGGCGTCCTCGAGGCGTTGTTGGTCACGAATGCCAGCCGCATTCCGCGCTTGGCTGCCACCGCGAGTTGGTCGGCTGCGCCTGCGATGGGCGAGCCGCCCAGGTAAACGACACCGTCCAGGTCAAGCAGTGCGGCGTCGTAGTGATGGCTCAGCGGGCTAGCGCAGCCGCGTGGCGCGGCAACTTCGTTACCGTTCAATCCGCGCTGCCGTTTTGCACGTCGCTGGGCGGCGGCATGTCGCCAGCCGGCGGCACGTCGCCGGGCATCCGCATGGCCTTGCGGGCCCGCAGCGTGGCGCGGACGCTGCGCAGCGCGTCATTGTAGTGGCGCAAATTCGGTCGCATCGCGACGGCCAGGGCGAGATGTTCGGCCGCGCCGCTGGGATCGCCGGTACGGGCCAGCGCGAGCCCGAGGCCGAACTGGGCATAATCGTCAGTTGGGCTGGCCTCGACGATAAGGCGGAAGTTGTCCGCTGCTGCCGCATACTGACCAGCGTCGAACTGTGCCCTGGCCAGCGCCTCGAGCACGCTCCTCGACCGAGGTTCGGCAGCAGCGGCGCGCTCCAGCAGCTGCGCTGCCGCCGCTGGGCTGCCTCGTCCGAGCAGGTCGAGGCCGCGCTTGTACAGCTGATGCGAATCGGCACCGTTAACAGGCACCGAATCAGGAGCATCTTGTGACGAAACCGGATCCTCCGGGCGGGAATCATGACCGCGTGCAGGTCCTTCAGACATATATGCCGATCCTTCCGTCCGGCCAGGTGCCTGGGCAAGAGAACGCACCTGGCCTGGTGCTCGCCCCGTTCCGCGGCGTTAGGTACGCCGAAGACCGGGTGAGCGGGCTCGCCGAGGTCACTTCTCCACCGTACGACGTCATCGCGGCAGATATAGAAAACCAGCTAATGGCCGCCGATCCGCATAACGTCGTACGTCTCATCCTGCCCCGCCACCCGCAGGGCCAGCCCGGTAGCCCCTACGAAGACGCCGCCCGTGACCTGCGGGACTGGCTCGCCGAGGGGATTCTGGACGCCGATCCCGAGCCCGCCCTGTACGTCTACGAGCAAGCGGTCGCCGAAGGTGACGGCACCCGCCGCCCCATCCAGCGCGGCCTGATCGGCGCACTGGGGCTGGTGCCTTACTCGGCCGGCATCGTGCTGCCGCATGAGGACGTGGCTCCCGGTCCGGTAGCCGGACGGCGCCAGCTTATGGAGGCCACGCACGCCAACCTCGAGCCGATTTTCCTTCTCTATGAGGGGGGTAACGGGGTCGCCACGGGGCTGGTCGATCAGATCGCAGGCAGCCGTTCACCGCTAACCGAGGCGTTCACCGCCGACGGCCTGCGGCACCGGCTATGGGCCGTCACTGACGCCGCCGAGCTCGCCGCGATCGCCGCGGACCTGGCGCCGCGCGCCGCGCTGATCGCCGACGGCCATCACCGGTACGCGGCGTACCTGCAGCTACAGCAGCGCCTGCGGCAGGCCGGAGCCGACGGCGGACCCTGGGATCTCGGGCTGGCGCTGCTGGTCGACTCCGCTGCCTACCCGCCTCAGCTCGGCGCGATCCACCGGGTCATTGTCGGGCTGGTGCCGGAGTCGGCCGCCAAGCTCGCCGAGACCGCGTTCGCAGTCCGTGAGCTGCCAGGCGGTAGCGCCGACCAGGCGGGCGCGCTTGCCGCGCTGGCTGAGGCTGGCAGCCGCGGCATGGCGTTCCTGCTGACCGGCAATGGCCGGGCGTACTTGCTGACCGATCCGGACCCCGGGCTGCTGCGCGCGGCCGTCCCCGATCAGCCTGCTGAGCTGTGGCAGCAACTGCCGGGCGCGGTCCTTGAGGGACTGCTGTTCGCCAGGATCTGGGGCATCGAGGACGACGCACGTAGCGTGCAGGCGGTGCACGACGCGGCGGCGGCGATGCGCGCCGCTGATGAGGAGCCTGGCGGGACCGCCGTGATCTGCTGCCCGATGTCGGCTGCGCAGGTCTACCAGGTGGCCGCGCTGGGTAGGCGAGTGCCGCGCAAGTCGACGTCGTTCGGGCCAAAGCCTCGAACCGGCCTCGTCATGCGCCTGTTCGCGCAGGGCTGAACCGGGACTAGGCGTTCGAATCGGCGTCCGGGCAGGTTTTAGAGAGCGATCAGCCGGATATTCGGGTCGAGTTGGCGCAGGTCGCCCGGATCGGAGGTGACAACGGGCTGGTCAGCGCGACGCGCGCAGATCACCACGTGTGCGTCGGCGATGTCAGAAGTGCCGCTGGCGGCCAGCAGCCTGCCGACATTCGTAGCATCCACCCGCCCCAGCTCGATGACGTCGGTCGTCGGCTGGCGGATGAGCCGTGAGAGCCGGACCTGACGGTCGGGCCTGCGGATCGCCTGAGCCAGGGCCGTCGCTGGCACCGTAGCGCGGGCTCCTGTCTCCCTCGCGCGGGCGAGCAGAACTACGACGCGGCGGTCGTTCCGGTCCAGGGCGATCAGGCCGCCTGCGTCCATTGTCACGCCTGGCATCAGGCAGCTGGCCGCGTGCTGGTGCCGAGTATGGCGTCGGCCCAGGCGCGCTCGTCGTCGGATAGTGGCCCGCCGGTTTGCCGCAGCGCATCGGCGAGCATCGCGCCCCAGCCGGCGACGTCATCCAGGGCGACTGCGACCGCGTGCTGCACGAACCCGGACACGCTCGGCGCGGTCTGTGCCTGCACCAAGGCGCGGATCTGGTCCAGTTGGGCCGCGTCGAGTGTGACGGTGACCTTCCTTGTCGCCATACCGTTTACCATACCACATGGCCGCCATCCGTGCCCGACGCCCGAAAATCCTGGTGGCAGCGACGGCGCAGCCGCCTCCGGCACCGTCGCCGCGCGTGCGTCGATCATTCTGCACACCTTATGTCCGGACATGGTGTTGAGCCATGATGGCCGCATGGGAGACGCCGGACGCAGCTTTGGCAGTTCAGATGTCATCACCGACCTCGGGCACGATGTATTCCAGATAGACACTCAGATGGCCGGGTACGACGGGATCACTGCTGGCTACCTCATCCGGGGCGAGCGTCCGTGCCTTGTCGAGACGGGCACGGCGCCGTCGGCTCCGGTTGTCCGCGATGCTCTCGCTGCGCTCGGCGTCGAGGCCGCGGACCTGGCCACGGTCGTCGTTACCCATATTCATCTTGACCATGCGGGCGGCACGGGTGACATCGCCGCCATGTTCCCGTCCGCTCAAGTGGTAGTGCACGAGCTTGGCGCACGGCACCTCGCCGATCCGTCCCGCCTGATGGCGAGCGCCCGGATGGTTTACGGCGACGACCTAGACACCCTGTTCGGCACCTTGGCGCCCACGCCCGCCGAGCGAATCAGGGCGGTGGACCGCACTGGCATGGTGGACCTCGGCGGCGGGCGCCGGCTGGACAGCCATTACGCGCCCGGTCATGCGCGGCACCACGTCGGGCTCATCGACTCGGTCAGCGGGGACCTGTACGTGGGCGATGCGGCCGGCATCTACGTTCAGGAAACCGGCGACATGAGGCCAGCTACGCCGCCACCTGACTTCGACCTCGAGGTCGCGCTTGAATCGCTGCGGATGTTCGGTTCATTGCAGCCGGCCCGGCTGCTGTTCAGCCATTTCGGCCCCGTCACCGCGGTCGACGAAACGCTGACGCGGTCGGCAGAGGAGATCAGCCTATGGGTCGACGAAACGAGGCGAGCCCGGAAGGCCGGGCTTGACCTCGACCACGCTGCCGCGATGGTGGCCGAGCGGACGCGGCAGCGTTACCTGGTGCTGGCTGACGACGCTGATCCCGACCTCGCCGCGAAGTACGAGCGGATCAGCGGGACACAAGCGAACGTCGCCGGCATCATGCGCTGGCTGGACAAGACCGAAGGGGTCAGCTAGGTCAGGGCGTTCGCGGCCCAGGTTTGCGATCGTGCCGGTCCATTCGGGCGCGGCCAGAGTACGTGCTGGCTCGGCGCACTCGATGTCGGCGACTGTCATCACGTACCATCAGGACATGAGTCGATGGGAGCCGAACGCGCGCGGCCGGCTCGAGCAAGCGGCAATGGATCTCTACACCGAGCGCGGATTCGAACAGACCACTGTGGCGGACATCGCCAACCGGGCAGGGCTCACGGAACGAACGTTTTTCCGTCACTTCGCCGACAAGCGCGAGGTCCTGTTCTGGGGCGCTGGCGCGCTACAGGAGCTGATCGTGAGCACCCTTGCCAGCGCACCTGATTCCGTAGCGCCGATCGAAGCGGTCGCCGCGGCGGTCGAGGCCGGCGGTGCCATGTTTGCCGAGCGCCGCGAAGGCGCGCGACGGCGCCAGGCCATCATTGCGGCGAACCGAGAACTCCAAGAGCGCGAGCTGATCAAGATGGCCACACTGGCCGCAGCCATGGCAGCCGTACTCCGCCAGCGCGGCATCAAGGAGCCCGCCGCGAGCCTGACCGCCGAAGCGGGGACTGCGGTCTTCAGGATCGCGTTCGAGCGCTGGATCAACGAGTCCGATGAACGAGACTTCCCCGAGCTCATCCGAGAGTCGCTCGACGAGCTCAAGGCGGTGACAGCAGGCAGCTGATCACCGGTCGTCAGAGCGGTCGGCTAGCCCGTCACGAACTCCGTTACCTGGTGTCTGGCCCCGACCGCCTCGCCGACCGCCGCGAAGCCGTTGCCGCGCCGGGTGATGGATGGCCACAGCATGGCCGTGTCCACGACCACCGAACTGGCCGGCACGCCGTCGGTAACCTTCACGAACACAGACTCGGCTTCCGGCCCACCGGGGTGGTCGGGTGCGGGCCCGGTGGTCCAGCAGGTGGCGCCGGCGCACGCGATGTCGGGCACGTCCGCAGGCCCGCCATCGGGCGGGTACACAGGCATGACCTGGGTGGTTCCGGGGACGCCGTCGTCCAGCGTGGTGACCGTCGTGCCCCCGTCGAGGTAGCACGTGGCGGAGGAGACGCAGGAGAGGTTGACCATACCAATGCTCGTCGGGATCGGGATCACCTTCACCAGCCGCCCGCGCTCGGTGATTATGACGAAATCGCCGCTGTTGTAGCAATCGTCGTCGCACCAGCCGCCAGCGGCAGTGCAGGTTGCCTGCCAGCACGAGAGGCCTCCCGTGCCGGCAGAATCCCCGCCGCCCAGCCCACCGTGCAGCCGAAGTTTCTTGCCGGTCCACCTCCCGAAGTAAAACGCGTTGTTCGCGTAATTCGGGATGGCGCCCCACACCTCGCAGGAGGTCATCTTGCTGCAGGAAATGAAGTTCAGCGGGACCCCTGCGGGTAGCTTCACCGGGATCACCCTGGTCACGGTGCCGGCCGGGCCGATCTGCACCATCAGCTGGGTCGGGCTGCGCTTCCGCATCCCCATCGCCCAGCACCCCGCCCGGGACGGGCAGCTCACGGCGTACAGCCCCAGAGAGTAACGCACCGCGCTCACCCGTCGCTGCTTCCCGCCGACCACCTCGACGACCTGGCCGCCGGGCCGGCCATCGCGGATCCCGGAGCCGACAGCCACGCACCGCACGGCCGTCAGGCAGCCGACCGCGCGCTCGGCCCCGCTGATCTGATAGTTGACAAGCCCCGCAGCCGCCGCCGTCCGCACCGTTACCGGCGCCGACCGCCCAGCCGTGGCCGCGCCCGCGGCCCAGGCCGGGCCGCCGGTGACCAGCGTCATGCTCGTCGCCGCCACGAGCACGAGAACGGCCCGCCTCACTGGCATTGTCATCGCGCTCCCGCCCGAATTGCCGCCGCACTCGCGTATAGCAGGTCAGCCTGAATGCTCCATGACCCGCTACCGTCCAGGCAAGGGGAGCCATCCCCATCTGCAGAGCGTGGAACCTATATAGCTACGACCTCGTAGTGCGCCCAGATGGTGCCGTGAGCGCCGACCTGCACATCTATTGCTCGCAGCTGATCGGGGAGCGAGCCGGGTTCGAGCGGTGGGCCATCCATGATCGATGGCGTGCCGAGCCCGCCGATCAGCGCGGGCACCGTGATGATGTGGAGTTCATCGACCAGGCCGGCCCGAAGGAGGACGCCGTTGAGCCCGCCTCCGGCCTCCGATACGACGCACTCTGCGCCGAGTTGCATCCGCATCTTCGCCAGCGCGGACGTCAGATCCACCCGATGGGTACCGGCGAGGAGGTAGGGAATCCGCTGCTGGCGCAGGTGGGCAAGGTACGGCAACGGCGTGCTGTGACTGGCTAGGACCAGCAGGCTTGTCTCCCCGTCGCCCTTGTGCTTCCATGCCACTCTGCCGCGGGCGTCCACGACCGCGAACCACCTTGTGCTGCGGTACGGCAGGAAGTCCGTCCACAGCACGTCAGCCGGCACGCTCGTGTCCGGAAGATCCAGTGAGCCGACCTCGTCGGCTACGAAGGTGCCGCTGCCCTCCAGCACCACGGTTGGATGATGCCGCTGCTCGATTGCCATCGCCCGGCGCGTCAGCAAGTCCTCAACATCCGGCGGCCACGTGGCCTTCCACCGCAGGTTCGGACCGTCATCGAGCAACCGCTCCATGCGGCTGAGCGTGACACGCCCATCCGCGGTCGCAGTAACTGAGACGATCACCCGGGGACGAGTGACGCCGTCCTGGCCAGCCGGATGGTCCGTGGGCATGGCAGGACGGTAGCGCCGAGCTCTGACACTCAGCAGGGTTGCACTGCAAACCGACAATGATCAGCTGGCCGATACGATGCACCGCTCGGCTACCGCACGGTGATCGTGACGCAGACGTTCCCGGACGCGGGTGCGGCGCTGGCGGCATGGTCGTCGTACTCGAACTGGATTAGGTAGCGCCCGGGCTGCACGTCGGGCACCCGAATCCTGAACGGCTGATTCTTGATGCCGGCGCCTGCGACCGGATTGTCGGCAGGCCAGTTGCTGCTGAGATGACCCGGTCTGATGGCCCCCAGGTCCCACAGCGGCGTGTATTGCCCATGACTGACTGTCCCGAGAGTTCCCGGGTCGCCGAATTCAACCCCCGGCGGGCGGGCCGCAGGCGCGTTGTCGGATAGCGCGACGAGGTCGCCTGGCCGAACTGTGGTCGGCGCGGCCCTCATCGCGAACTTGGCGAGACAGTCCGGCGGGCCTGTCGACTGAGGGGACGCGCAGCCAGCCACGGCCAAGCTCATTGCAGACGCCGCCGCCAGCCCCCCGTAGCGTGCGCGCTCCCACCCGCAGGCTCCCCGGCGAGCATCTGTGCGGACCATCGCTGCCTCCGCAACCACGACAGCAAGCAGGAACGCACTCCGACAAGCACGCTGCCGTAACGATGCGGACCCGAGCGCAGGTCACCCCTTGTGGTGCCCGCGTAGGGACCGGAAGGTGTCGCGGAGGATCTCGGCGAGCAGTTCGGGTTCGGCGACGGCCGGGAAGTGGCCGCCTCGGTCGTGCTCCCGCCAGCCGGCGAGCATGAAGTGGCGCTCGGCCAGTTCCCGGGGCGGCTTGGGGAACGGGATGCGCTCGCCGCCGAAGATGCTCACCGCTGTGGGCACCGGTGGCAGGTCCGCCGTGGGTAGCGCGCTTCCGGGAGTGTGACGGGCCGCCCAGTAGGGCTGCAGCGAGGACGTCGCGGTTCCGGTGGCCCAGTAGAGAGTGAGGGTGCCGAGCAGCAGGTCCCGGTCGAACGCGGGTTGTCCGTCGGCGGTCATGCTGCTCCAGGCCACGACCTTCTCGCCGATCCAGGCCGCGAGCCCGAGCGGCGAATCGTGCAGTGCTGCGCCGAGGGTAGCGGGCTTGGTGGCCTGTTCGTGGGCGTAGCCGCCCTCCTCGGCGGTCCACGCCTCCACGTCGGTGACGTACGCCTGTTCGGCGGGCGTCCAAGGTCTTGGCGGTGTGGGCAATCCCGGCGTGGCCAGGTGGATGCCCATGACAGCGTCCGGGCGAGCGCGAGCCAGGCGGGCGGTGACCCCGGCGCCCAAATCGCTGCCGTGTGCCGCGTAGCGCGGATACCCCAGGCCGTCGGCCATGATCTGGTGCCAGAGTCCGGCTACTGCCTCGGCGGTCAGCCCGCCCGGCGGGGGTGGCGCTGAGAAGCCGAATCCTGGCAACGACGGTACGACGAGGGTGAACGCGTCAGCCGGGTCGCCGCCGTGCGCAGCGGGATCGCTCAGTAGCGGCACCAGCGCCAGGTACTCGCAGAACGATCCGGGCCAGCCGTGCGTCAGCAGCAGCGGCAGCGGGTCCGGGCCCCGCCCCGGCACATGCACCAGGTGCACCGACCGGCCATCGACGTGCGCGCGCAGGTGCGTCATCTCGTCCAGTCGGGCCTGGAACGCGGCGACGTCGAAGGCTCGCCAGTCGGCCAGCAACTCCACGAGCCAGTGCGACGGCACGCCCCGTTCCCAGCCCTCGGTATCCGATGGGGGTAGCCGGGGGCGCTCAAGCCGGACCCGCAGTTCCTCCAGCGCACCGGGCTCTAGCAGCGCGCGGATCGGTTCGACGGCGAGGTCGCGTGTCATACGCCCACTATCCTCGCCGAGAGCGCCGGGCCATCACGCCAGTGCGCCGTGACTGCACGCGCCGTCGGCTGACCCGCCTGAATATCCGCTTGCGTGCCACGCGACTGCCCGGCATCGTGAACACGGTGAGCGATGTGCCCGAGCGGTGGAGCAAAGCCAGCGTCTACCCCGACATGTGGGCGGACCCCGGCGAAGATCCCCGCGACAGTGACGGAGTCAGCCCGGACGGTGAGCTGGCAACGCTGCGCGAGTACCTGAGGAATTACCGGCTGACCCTGCAGATGAAGTGCGAGGGGCTGGACGCGGGGAAACTGGCGCGCCGGTCGGTACCGCCGTCGACCATGTCCCTGCTGGGCCTGCTGCGCCATCTTGCCGAGGTGGAGCGGGACTGGCGCAACTGGATTGCGCCAGGAGACCCGGCACCGAAGCTGTACGGGGAGGGTGATGCCGCCTTCGAGGGAGCCTTTGCGGAGCAGGCGCTGGTCGAGGCCGCATTCGCCGACCTTGCCCGTGAGCAGGCGGCAACCGATGCAGTGCTGGACCAGCACCCGGATCTAGGCGCGCGTGTGGGCCGGTCCGGCATCGCCATCCGGGAACTGAGGGTTCACCGGATCGAGGAGTACGCCCGCCACTGCGGGCACGCCGATCTGCTGCGCGAGTGCATCGACGGCCGGGTAGGGCAATAGCAGGCCGAGGCCCTCTGGAATCAGCGCCCATTCGCTGTTCAGTGGTAAACCACAATTTGACCTTGATCCGCTCGTCTATGCGTTGACCTGCGGGCTGGCTGTTCGCGATCGCTGAAGTTGCGCACTAATCCAGTCAGCCGGCAAGGCGTCTCCACATCCGATGATGATGACGCAAAGGGCTCCTGCGGATAGCACGTGCTGGTCACGACTGCGGCGTATGCTCCGCGCCATGACCGTTGAGGTGACCGTGAAGACCGTCGAGCCGACGCCGACAGCGGTGGTAGCGGCGACGGCGACGTGGGCGGAGTTCCCCAAGATGTGGGGGCCGATGCTGGACAAGGTATGGAGCTTTCTCCGGGGCGACGCCCCAGCGGGGCTATACCAGCGGGGCCACAACATCATGCTCTACAAGGACGAGGTCCCCAACGTTGAAGTCGGCGTTCAGGTAAGCGGCTCATTCGCGCCTACCGGTCCCGTTGTCGCGTCAACGCTTCCGGGCGGGCTCGTCGCCACCGCGAACCACACCGGCCCGATCGCCAACATCGGCGACACTCATCAGGCGGTGCGCGAGTGGAGCAAGGCGAACGGGTACCAGCTGGCCGGCCCTCGGTGGGAGATCTACGGCGATGCGGACCCGTCGACGGGCGACTTCGATGTAGTCGTGTTCTGGTCGCTGGTGTAGGTGCGCGCCGGGCCGGACGAGCCGCCAGGCTTGGTGCCCCGGAACCGCGTCATCAAGTAACTAGAAGGTACGCACTAACTTGATGAAAGTCGGGTCATACGCTGACTATCCTCGCCGAGAGCGCCGGGCGATCAAGCTAGCGCGCCGTGAGGAGTGTCCCATGACGCGAGTTGGCTCAGATTAGTGCGCACTGAGGGGCCGGATCTGAGGTGTGCGGGGCCCCGGCCGAGGCGACAATGCACCCATGAACGCGGAAGCGGCTGGGCGGATCAGGAAGCTTGATGTCCGGATGGGCGTCCCGGACATCGGGGACGACGAATACGTCTATCCGGTCGCCCGACTGCTGATTGACGGCCAGGACCTGCTCGCCGATGTCGGCAAGTGGCGCTGGCCCTATGTTCCCTGGCCCGCGCAAGAACTGCTAACCGATGACGCCCCGCTGCTCGCGGCGGAGCCGCCACGCCGCGTCGTCGTCTACGTCCAATCGCCCGACCCGTGCGGCCTCGCCCCGCAGATCAGCCGCGACGGTGATGTGGTGATCTGGAGCGACTTCCACGAGGTATGCGAAGCCGGCGACGAGCCGCTCGATCTACTTCGGGCGGACACCTGGTCGCCGGTCACCCTCCCGGACCTGGTCTTTGATGCTGGGCAGTACACGGCCGAAGTGCAGCGGGCGACGGCGGCGCGAGAATGGCTGTCCGATCCGTGGCAGACGGCTCTGCTGCTTCGCACCTACCTGCGTGATGACCCGCTGACACCAGGCGACGAATGGGATCTGGGATTCACCGAACCCGACCGCGAACACGTCCTGCAGTACCACATCTCCTACTGGACCGAGGATCTTCACGCTGTGGCCACCGTCTCGCTTACCGCCCCGCCAGGGCTACCTGAGCAGCAGGCAAGAGCCATGTACGACCATCTCCTGACAACGCCCACGGCCCGCTGGCCGACCACCCGGCACATACCCGCCCCAGAACGGTGAGGCCCTCCGGCTTCAACCCGGCCCGGATTAGTGCGCAGTTTCGCCAATCATCAGCTGCGAAACCGCAGGTCACCCGACTTGGGCCAAGTTTCGGCGCTGAGCGGCGGCGCAGCGTGCTGACCTGCGGGTACTCGGCTCGGCGGCGGCGGATTTGCGCACTAACCGCAAGGGCGCGCGGAACGCCGATTTAGCACGGACCGGGAGCCGCTCGATGTGGGAACCGATGCGGCGCAGAGGCACCAGATCTGCTCGCCTGCGGCTGGATGCTGAAGCTTGCTTCAGGATCACCCATCCTGTAGTGCGCGGGTCTGGGGCTTTCTGGGACAGCCATGAGGTCGGCCAGCCAGCGCTGGCCTGGAACAATCGCGCTATGACGAAATCTCCTGTTGCAGAGCCACGCAGATCCTTTGACGGCGCCGCAGAGATCTACCACGGGATACGGCCCAACTACCCAGCGCCCATGTTCGAGGACCTGTTTCGGCTCTTGCCTAGCCATCCGGCAATCCTTGAGGTCGGGCCCGGTACCGGCCAGGCGACCCGCGACCTTCTCAGCCGAGGGGCATTCGTTCACGCCATCGAGATCGGCCCCGCGATGGCCGCCAAGCTACGCGAGGCCCTCCCATCGCCCGCCCTGACGATCACAATCGGTGACTTCGAGGAAGTCGACGTAGAGGAACATGGCTTTGACGCCGTGTTCTCGGCTACCGCTTACCACTGGATCTCCCCGACAGCGCAGGTCGACAGACCTGTGAGTGTCCTCAAGCCCGGCGGTGTGGTTGCGATCGTCGACCTGAACCAAGTCAGCTCACCCGACGACAAGGGGTTCTTCGCTGCGGCACAGCCGATCTACGAGCGATACGGCGAGGGACATGCGGGCCCGCGGGCGCCTGAACGCAACGCAGTAGACCCTCCGATTCACCGCGTGCTCCGTAGCGACCCGCGGTTCTTGAACGTCGAGGTTCGTACCTACGACTGGAACCAGATCTACAGTGCGGCCGACTATCGCAAGCTGATGCTCTCCTACTCCAGCACGCAGATGATGACGCCGCCAGCCAGGCAGGGACTGCTCGACGACATGGAGGATTTTGTCCGGCAACAGTTTGACAATCAGGTCACCAGGCCGATCGTCGTCACGTTGACCACCGCGAGAGTGACCTGATGCCGACCACGGGGGCTCTCTGGTTAGTCCCCGGGGCGGGCTGGCTCCCAGTCGGGGAATGGGATGACCCTGCCGCCGGGGTGCGCGTCGCGGAGCTGTTGGTTTCCAAGGTGAGCTAGTTGACGGCGCGGACGAGGGCGGGGACGCGGACACCCCCCGATTGCCACGCCCAGAAGTCAGCAGATCGGCGGATATCGCAGCGCCATATCTCGGTCACAATCCCCCCACTGACTTGCGCACTAAGTTGGCCCAACTCGGGTTAGTGCGCAGTTTCGCCAATCATCAGCTGCGAAATCGCAGGTCACCGCCACGAGCCTGCTGCCGGCCCGTGATCGTGAGCCAACTCGGGTCCCATGACGTCGGCGAACCATGATCGACATCGTGGCTGATTAGACGCCGTCATCCAGATCGGTGCCGCCATGCACGCCGCCGCCATCGACATGCCCACCGTCGAGATCAGCTAGCTTGTCGGGATCGGCCATGTCATCGAGATCGGCTAGGTCGTCGAGGTCGTCGAAGCTGAACTCGTCGAGTTCTTCGTAACGCTCAGCCGCGTCCGTGTCACCGTCGACATCGGCACTCGACGCGCGGCCGAACCAATGTCGGGCCTCATCCTCACGGCCGACCTGCAGCAGTGCGTCCGCGAAGGCGTAATACAGCCGGGCATATTCCGGCCGCGTCCGCTCGCCAGCCAACTCCGGACCTTGCAGAGCAACGACTGCCGCGTCGAACAAGCCCTGATCGCGCCGGATTCCGGATTCGACGATCCGGAGCTCAATCCGGGTCTGCTGATCGGCCTTACGGGCATCTGGACCGGTAACCAGGTCTAGCGCGCGGTCCAGACGGCCCAGGGCACGTTCGCAGTCGGCCATTAGCGGCAGATAGCTGCTTCGGCCGGTTAGCCGTCGGGCAGCGCGGAACTCAGCCAGCGCTGCGTTCCAGTCCCCAGCCTGATACGCCGCGATCGCGCAAGTCTCCCGCACGACCCCGACCCGCGCCGCGAGTCCCCTGGCCTTCTTGGCGAACCGGAACGCCTCGTCCGGGTCCTCGGCCATGCTTGTCGCTACCAGCAACCGGGCAACCACGCTGGCCAGGTCGCCCGGCAGCGTGCGCAGTTCAGCGGTCGCCTCGGGGTCCAGCTGGTCTGCGGTGATGCTATCGGGCAAGGTCAGCTCGACGGCGTCGAGACTGGCCCGGCCGTTGGCTGGTGCTCGATCGGCGCCAGGCCGCCGGTCGCGGTAACTACCGCCGCCAGCCGAGTCGCGAGGAGAGTCGCTGCGGCCGGCGCCGGCCCGTGAACCGCCGTAGCCTGCCCGGCCGGGGCCGCCTCGAGAGCTGCCATAACCACCGCGAGCCGGTCCGCTCCGTGCCGGTCCGCTCCGTGCCGGTCCGCTCCGTGCCGGTCCGCTCCGTGCCGAATCGCTCCGTGCCGAATCGCTCCGTGCCGAATCGTATTGCCGACCGCGGTCGCCGGCCGCGCTCCGGTCGCCGCCCGGTCGACTTTCAGAGGAGCTTCGATAGCTTCGGGGGGCTCCATAGCTGCCGGACGAGGGTCGGTCGCTGCCGGACGAGGGTCGGTCGCTGCCGGACGAGGGTCGGTCGCTGCCGGACGAGCGTCGGTCGCTGCCGGACGTGCGTTCATAGCGCCCGCGATTGGCGGAGCTCGGTCCGCCGCCGGTTGACCGTGGCGGCCGGTCATATCCCCCAGCCCCGTCCCGCCGTGGCCGGCTTTCCGGGTTCGCCTCGCCTGGGCGGCCAGAACGCCCGGCGGCCGGAGCACGGCCGGGTCGGCTTGCACCCCAGCTAGACCGGCTGCCAGCAGCGGTTCCGCGACCCGATGGGCCGGTGGCCGGACCGGCAGCCCGTCCACCTTGACCCCGTCCTCCGGTGCCTGGTCCTCCGGTCCATCGGCGGACCACCTGCCGGCGCCGGTACCGCCATCTCGGGATCTGCTGCCGCCCGTGCTGCCACCGGCGCCAGCTCGCGGCGCACTTGTTCGCGGGCCGTAACCCGCACGTCCGGAACCAGCACGTCCGCCGCTTGGGCCATAACCCGCGCTTCCCGCGCCTGACCCACCGGACCGAGTGCCGCTCGCGCCGCCAGCTTGGCCGCCGGGCGAACGCTGGGCACCAGAACGGCCGCCGCCGGCCACGCCGGGTTGGTTGCCGGCGGAACGCTGAGCACTCGAACGGCCAACTCCCGCGCCGCCAGGTTGGCCGCCGGCCGAACGCTGTGCGCCAGACCGGCCGCCACCCGCGCCGTAGCCGCCAGGCCCGGACCGACCGCGATCCGCACCGTAGCCGCCAGATCCCGAGCGCCCGCTGTCTGAACCAGGCCGCCCGCCGCCAGAATTACCGCCGCTCGCCACGCCCGGCGCCGCCTGCCAGCACGCCCGGCGCCCCCAGCACGGCCGACCCGCCAGTGCGCCGAGCCCCCAGCACGGCCGGACCCGCCAGCTGCGCCCGGCCGGCCAGACCGAGCGCCGGAACTACCAGCGCCGCGGCCCGAATTGCGGCCGGACCCGCCCGCGGCACGACCGCCAGCCGACCCGCGCGAGTTCCCTGCCATCTGTCTATCCTCCAACACCGGCCGGTCAGGCCGTTCCAGCGGCCGGGCTGCCCAGGCAGCCCGCCGCTACTAACAAGTCTTAGGCAGCACAAAAATGCGCTGGGGGCCACTACCTAAAAGGTATGGCCCCCAGCGGGAAGATGTCCGGCGGCGTCCTACTCTCCCACCCAGTCCCCCGGGCAGTACCATCGGCGCTGAAGGGCTTAACTTCCGGGTTCGGAATGGAGCCGGGTGTTTCCCCTTCGCCATGGCCACCGAAACACTATGGAGATGTCAGGAGCGCGCTTAGCTCCGGCTCGGCCGGAACCAGGCGCCCGACCGCATCTCGGGAACCGCACAGTGGACGCGAAACAAGATCTATAAGTAGAAGCCAAGCCACTCGGCCTATTAGTACCGGTCAGCTGCACACGTTGCCGTGCTTCCACCTCCGGCCTATCAACCCAGTCGTCTACTGGGGGCCTTACCAGGTTAACCCTGAGGGAGTCCTAATCTTGAGGCGAGCTTCCCGCTTAGATGCTTTCAGCGGTTATCCCTTCCAAACGTAGCCAACCAGCCGTGCTCCTGGCGGAACAACTGGCACACCAGAGGTTTGTCCGTCCCGGTCCTCTCGTACTAGGGACAGCCCCTCTCAAGACTCCTACGCGCGCAGCGGATAGGGACCGAACTGTCTCACGACGTTCTAAACCCAGCTCGCGTACCGCTTTAATGGGCGAACAGCCCAACCCTTGGGACCTGCTCCGGCCCCAGGATGCGACGAGCCGACATCGAGGTGCCAAACCATCCCGTCGATATGGACTCTTGGGGAAGATCAGCCTGTTATCCCCGGGGTACCTTTTAGCCGTTTAGCAACGGCGCTTCCACATGCCACCGCTGGATCACTAGTCCCAGCTTTCGCTCCTGCTCGACATGTCTGTCTCACAGTCAAGCACCCTTGTGCACTTACACTCGACACCTGATTGCCAACCAGGCTGAGGGTACCTTTGGGCGCCTCCGTTACTCTTTAGGAGGCAACCGCCCCAGTTAAACTACCCACCAGACACTGTCCCTGATCCGGATCACGGACCGAGGTTAGACATTCAGAACGACCAGAGTGGTATTTCACCGTTGACTCCACAGGAACTAGCGTCCCTGCTTCACAGTCTCCCACCTATCCTACACAAGACGTCCCAAACGCCAATGTCAAGCTGCAGTAAAGGTCCCGGGGTCTTTCCGTCCTGCTGCGCGTAACGAGCATCTTTACTCGTAGTGCAATTTCGCCGGGTCCGTGGTTGAGACAGTGGGAAAGTCGTTACGCCATTCGTGCAGGTCGGAACTTACCCGACAAGGAATTTCGCTACCTTAGGATGGTTATAGTTACCACCGCCGTTTACTGGCGCTTAAGTTCAGAGCTTCGCAGCCGAAGCCACTAACCCCTCCCCTTAACGTTCCAGCACCGGGCAGGCGTCAGTCCGTATACGTCGTCTTGCGACTTAGCACGGACCTGTGTTTTTAGTAAACAGTCGCTTTCCCCTGGTATCTGCGACCGTATCCAGCTCGGAGAGCAAGTCTCCTCACCAGACGCGGCTCCCCTTCTCCCAAAGTTACGGGGATAATTTGCCTAGTTCCTTAACCACGGTTCACCCGATCGCCTTGGTATTCTCTACCTGACCACCTGAGTCGGTTTAGGGTACGGGCCGCATAAAAGCTCGCCGCGAGGCTTTTCTTGGCAGCATGGGATCACTCACTTCGCCTAACTCGGCTCGGCATCAGGTCTCAGGCATGTGACGTGCGGATTTGCCTACACGTCGCCCTACACCCTTACCCCGGGATATCCATCACCCGGGCTGAGCTACCCTCCTGCGTCACCCCATCGGCTTGCCTACTACCGGTCTGGGTCGCAGTCGCAGCCGGCTCTTCCCGAAGGATCGGCCAGCATTGACGGCTTAGCATCGCCAGATTCGGCATGGGCGCTTTTAAGCGGGTACGGGAATATCAACCCGTTGTCCATCGACTACGCCTGTCGGCCTCGCCTTAGGTCCCGACTTACCCTGGGCGGATTAGCCTGCCCCAGGAACCCTTGGTCATTCGGCGGAGGGGTTTCTCACCCCTCTTTCGCTACTCATGCCTGCATTCTCACTCGAGTGGCGTCCACAGCTGGATCACTCCGCTGCTTCTCTCGCCACCCGACGCTCCCCTACCCATCCGCATACCTGGACCCTAAAGGTGCCAGTGGCCGCCGTCAGGACAGAAGTGGCCGAAACCACAACGGTCAAGAAAGCCATCCACCTTAACCACAAAGGGCCGGGCTATCACGCGAATGTCACAGCTTCGGCGGTGTGCTTGAGCCCCGCTAAATTGTCGGCGCAGAATCACTTGACCAGTGAGCTATTACGCACTCTTTCAAGGGTGGCTGCTTCTAAGCCAACCTCCTGGTTGTCTCTGCAACTCCACATCCTTTCCCACTTAGCACACGCTTAGGGGCCTTAGCTGGTGATCTGGGCTGTTTCCCTCTCGACTACGGAGCTTATCCCTCGCAGTCTCACTGCCGCGCTCTGGCTTACCGGCATTCGGAGTTTGGCTGACTTCAGTAAGCTTGTCGGCCCCCTAGGCCATCCAGTAGCTCTACCTCCGGTAAGAAACACGCGACGCTGCACCTAGATGCATTTCGGGGAGAACCAGCTATCACGGAGTTTGATTGGCCTTTCACCCCTACCCACAGGTCATCCCCCAGGTTTTCAACCCTGGTGGGTTCGGTCCTCCACGCGGTCTTACCCGCGCTTCAACCTGCCCATGGGTAGATCACTCCGCTTCGGGTCTATAGCATGCGACTCAGACGCCCTATTCAGACTCGCTTTCGCTACGGCTACCCCACTCGGGTTAACCTTGCCACATACCATAACTCGCAGGCTCATTCTTCAAAAGGCACGCGGTCACTTCACTTCAGCCCGAAGGCTGACACGCTCCCACGGCTTGTAGGCACACGGTTTCAGGTACTATTTCACGACCCCTCACCGGGGCACTTTTCACCTTTCCCTCACGGTACTTGTTCGCTATCGGTCACCAGGGAGTATTTAGGCTTAGGGGGTGGTCCCCCCAGATTCACACGGGATTTCTCGGGCCCCGTGCTACTTGGGATACTGCTCGGAAGTCGCGAAGATTTCGCCTACGGGGGTATCACCCTCTATGCCGACGATTTCCAACGTCTTTGGCTATCAACGCGATTTCTTACTTCCTGCCGGGTCAGCAGCTCCGGCTGAGCAGTCCCGCTACCCCGATCACGCAACGCCTGCTGGCTTTAACACGTGACCGGTTTGGCCTCTTCCCCTTTCGCTCACCACTACTCAGGGAATCGCGGTTGCTTTCTCTTCCTGTGGGTACTGAGATGTTTCACTTCCCCACGTTACCTCCACCTGCCCTATGTGTTCAGGCAGGGGCGATGGGCCATTACGCCCAATCAGGTTTCCCCATTCGGAAATCCCCGGGTCAATGTCTGGTTGCCGACTAACCGGGGCTTATCGCAGGCTCCTACGTCCTTCTTCGGCTCCTGGTGCCAAGGCATTCACCGTGTGCCCTTATCAACTTGGCAACTACAGATGATGCTCGCGTCCACTGTGCAGTTCTCAAGATACGGGCGGTCCCGGCCCCCGCGACGCACGTGGCGACGAAGGAATCGGTCCTGGCCGAGGTATAGCCCCACAGACTTCATGGCGGCCGTTCCCTCAGGACCCAACAGCGTGCTCGGCCCACTCGCCCCCCGGACCCTGCGTTCCGTGCTGACCGTGTTCCGCAACAATGTCGCGAAATACAGTGCAGCCGTACTAACGGGCCCGGCGATGACGCTCGGACCGAATAACCAGTGCTCCACTAATGAGCTGGCCACCTCGGAACATTCGCCCGAGATGTGGCTCTGGACGCGACAGCGAGAGAACGTCCCGCGGGCGCGCCAGTTGCTCCTTAGAAAGGAGGTGATCCAGCCGCACCTTCCGGTACGGCTACCTTGTTACGACTTCGTCCCAATCGCTGGCCCCACCTTCGACGGCTCCCTCCCTTACGGGTTAGGCCACCGGCTTCGGGTGTTGCCGACTTTCGTGACGTGACGGGCGGTGTGTACAAGGCCCGGGAACGTATTCACCGCGACGTTGCTGATTCGCGATTACTAGCGACTCCGACTTCATGGGGTCGAGTTGCAGACCCCAATCCGAACTGAGACCGGCTTTTTGAGATTCGCTCCACCTTGCGGTCTCGCAGCCCTCTGTACCGGCCATTGTAGCATGTTTGCAGCCCAAGACATAAGGGGCATGATGACTTGACCTCATCCCCACCTTCCTCCGAGTTGACCCCGGCAGTCTCCTATGAGTCCCCGGCATTACCCGCTGGCAACATAGGACGAGGGTTGCGCTCGTTGCGGGACTTAACCCAACATCTCACGACACGAGCTGACGACAGCCATGCACCACCTGTGCAGGACCCTTACGGACACCGTATCTCTACGGCTTTTCCCTGCATGTCAAACCTTGGTAAGGTTCTTCGCGTTGCTTCGAATTAAGCAACATGCTCCGCCGCTTGTGCGGGCCCCCGTCAATTCCTTTGAGTTTTAGCCTTGCGGCCGTACTCCCCAGGCGGGGCGCTTAATGCGTTAGCTGCGGCACGGAATCCGTGGAAGGACCCCACACCTAGCGCCCAACGTTTACGGCGTGGACTACCAGGGTATCTAATCCTGTTCGCTCCCCACGCTTTCGCTCCTCAGTGTCAGGTAAGGCCCAGAGAACCGCCTTCGCCACCGGTGTTCCTCCCGATATCTGCGCATTTCACCGCTACACCGGGAATTCCATTCTCCCCTACCTACCTCTAGTTCGCCCGTATCCACTGCAAGTCCAGGGTTAAGCCCTGGATTTTCACAGCGGACGTAGCGGACCACCTACGAGCTCTTTACGCCCAATAATTCCGGACAACGCTTGCGCCCTACGTGTTACCGCGGCTGCTGGCACGTAGTTAGCCGGCGCTTCTTCTGCAGGTACCGTCACTTTCGCTTCGTCCCTGCTGAAAGCGGTTTACAACCCGAAGGCCTTCATCCCGCACGCGGCGTCGCTGCGTCAGGCTTTCGCCCATTGCGCAATATTCCCCACTGCTGCCTCCCGTAGGAGTCTGGGCCGTGTCTCAGTCCCAGTGTGGCCGGTCGCCCTCTCAGGCCGGCTACCCGTCGTCGCCTTGGTGAGCCGTTACCTCACCAACAAGCTGATAGGCCGCGAGCTCATCCCTAGCCGAAAAACTTTCCACCACAGCTGATGTCAGCCGGAGTCGTATTCGGTATTAATTCCGGTTTCCCGGAGCTATCCCGAAGCTAAGGGCAGATTGCTCACGTGTTACTCACCCGTTCGCCGCTCGAGTACCCCGAAGGGCCTTTCCGCTCGACTTGCATGTGTTAAGCACGCCGCCAGCGTTCGTCCTGAGCCAGGATCAAACTCTCCGTTGAATGTCTATATGCAAGACCGCAGGGTACGTCCGAAGACGCGATGCGGATTGCAGACTTGAAGAGATGCCCCTAGACAGCCATGAATGGCAGCCAGAGGCGATCTGGCAAAAATTCCGTCAGGGTGATGCCGAAGCACCGCCCAGTTGACGGGGTTGTGCATATGCACTGGCTTTTAGCACGCTGTTGAGTTCTCAAGGAGCGGACGCTCACCGTCGGAGGTCTTGCAACCTCTTCCGGGGCAACCCTGCTAACTTACCGGGACAGGCATAGCCTGTCAAGTCGGTTAGCCAGACTGGACTTACATGGTTACGTTCGGTTCACACAGCATACCCCTAGCAGGGCGATCCGAAGCCGGATCACCATGAGCTGAGGGTGGTTGCTGGGCCCTGTCGCGGTCCGCCCTGCCGGGCGTCCCGTCTCTGCGGGCAGGACGAAACATTAGGCAGCAAAGGCGCTGAAGTCAAATCGATCGCCCGTGCCCGAGCCCGCTGAGGCCGGGCTTCTCGCCCAGGCCGGACCGGACTCCGCGGCACCGCCCTTATCCGCAGACTACCGCCCCGACTACCGCTCCGACCTGCGGCAATACAGCCTGAGGCAGCACGGCAGGCGGCCCGGCGAACTCGCTCAGCCGCAGGCAGGATCCAGGCGATATAGGCCGCAAGTGGCGAACTCGTGCACAGTGATGAATGACACCTTTTCGGCGCTTGGCGCCCGCGATCCATTCAGCGCCCCCATTCCGGACCCGCTAGCTCCGCAGCACCCGCACCGCGCCCACGGTTCGCTTGCCGCGGCGCAGCACGAGGAACTCGCCGTGCAGCAGGTCATCAGATGACGGCACCGCGTCCACGTTTGTTACCTTTTCGTTGTTCAGGTAGGCGCCGCCCTCGGCGATGGCACGCCGCGCCGCCGACTTGCTCGCGACGATCCCGCAGGCCGCCATCAGATCGGCGACCGGCGGCAGGTCTTCGCCTGCTGCCAGTGACACCTCCGCATTCGGCACCTCAGCCACTGCGGCCGCGAGAGTCGCCGCGTCCAGCGCCCGCAGGTCGCCCTGGCCGAACAGCGCCTGACTGGCCGTCTGGACCTTGGCCAGCTCGGCCTCGCCGTGCACCAGGATCGTGAGCTCTTCGGCCAGCAGCCGCTGCGCGTGCCTGCCCTGAGGCCGTTCGGCGATCTCCTGCTCCAGATCCTCGATCTCCTTCCTGGACCGGAAGGAGAAGACCCGCAGCAGCCCTGGCATCTCCGCGTCCGCCCGATTCAGCCAGTACTGGTAGAAGGCGTACGAGCTCATCAGCTCCTGGCTGAGCCAGACAGCGTCGCCCTCAGTTTTGCCGTACTTGGTCCCGTCGGGCTTGGTAATCAGCGGCGTGGCCAGCGCGTGCACCGCGTCGCCAGTAACCCGCCGGATGAGGTCCACCCCGGATACCAGGTTGCCCCACTGGTCGCTGCCGCCAATCTGCAGTGCGCAGCCATGTCGCCGGTACAGCTCGAGGTAGTCGTTTGCCTGCAGGATCTGGTAGCTGAACTCGGTGTAGCTGATCCCGCCGGCCTCCAGCCGAGCGCGGACCACTTCACGGGACAGCATCTGATTGACAGGGAAATGCTTGCCAATGTCCCGAAGGAAGTCGATCGCGGACAGCTGCCCGGTCCAATCCAGGTTGCTGACCACCGTCGCGCCGGACGGGCCAGGGCTGAAGTCAAGGAACCTGTTGACCTCCGCGCGGATCCGTCAGGAGCCACTCTGCGACCAGTTCGCGCGGGTTGAGTACGCGCTCGACCGACTTACCGCCCGGGTCGCCGATCAGGCCAGTGGCACCACCGACGATGGCGATCGGCCGGTGCCCGGCTTGCTGGAGCCGCCGCATGGTCAGCAGCTGAACCAGGTTTCCGATGTGCAGGCCGGGCGCAGTCGGGTCGAAGCCGCAGTAAAACGTCACAACCCCGGTATCAAGCGTCCGGCGCAGATCCGCCAGGTCGGTCGACACGGCAATCAGGCCGCGCCAGCTGAGGTCGTCGATGATGTCACTCACTGGTGCATCGTCCCATCTCCGGCGTCGCGGCCGGAAACTGGTTTCTGTTTACTCGTCCGCGGCTTCCAAGGACGGTAGAGGGAAACGTGTCCATCTCCGGCCAGCCAGTATCGCCATGGCCGGTCGGCCGCCTGGCTAACGCCCACTCGCGGACCTGTCCGCACGCGCCGCAGCGTCGCCAGCCGCTGCAGCGCCATTCGCCGCAGCACGGGCCTGTCCGGGGCTGACTACCGCCGGGCCAATGCCAGCTCCGGAGCCCGCCGCGCAGACGTCGGCGCCGTCGAATCCACGGTCGATGCCGAGTGCCTGGCATAGCCTGGCGGGTCCGCGCGCGAGGTCCAGCTCCCGGACCGAGCGCTCACTGTCCGCGGCCCGACGGCTGGCGGCCAGTTCTGACTCCGCTGATCACCTCGCCGGCCCGCAGCAGCACCGCCTCGGGCTGCCCGGCTGGCAGGCAGACCAGATTGGCACAGAAATGCATGCCATAGGTGAAGTAGACATACACATGACCAGGCGGGCCGAACATCACTGCGTTGCGCGCCGTCTGGCCGCGGAACGCGTGCGAGGCCGGGTCCAGCAGACCCTGATATGCCTCCACCTCGACAAGCCGGACCGCGACCAGGCCAGCCGGGCTGTCGCGCCAGAACACGCAGCCGAGCAGGTCCGGCGCAACCTCGGTGGAGGGCCGGTCGAAGAACTCGCGCGGCAGCCGCTTCATGCCTTCGCTGCTTGCATGGCGGTCGCGCTCCTATCGGGCGGCCCAGGCGGCCTGGTCGTGCACGTCCTGCCGCAGCCGCTCGAGCTGCTCCGCCACCCTGGCCGGAGCGGTGCCGCCGCGGGCGGCCCTGGCAGCGATCGCGCCGGGTACCGTGAGCACCTCGCGCACGTCTGGCGTCAGCAGCGGCGAAACTTTCGCCAGATCGTCGTCGCTGACGTCGGCAAGCTCGCAGTCATGCACCTGGCACCAGACGACCAGGTGACCGACGACCTCGTGTGCCTCGCGGAACGGGGTGCCGCGCCGGACAAGTAGTTCCGCCAGGTCAGTGGCCAGGGCGTGGCCCGCGGCCGCGGTTTGCGCCAGCCGCTCGGCATGGAACCGCAGCGTCCCGATCATTCCGGCCATGGCCGGCAGCACCGTCAGCAGCGTGTCCACCGCGTCGAAGACCGGCTCCTTGTCCTCCTGCAGGTCCCGGTTGTAGCTAAGCGGCAGGCCTTTCAACGTGGTCAGCAGCCCGGTCAGGCCGCCGATGAGCCGGCCAGCCTTGCCGCGTGCCAGCTCAGCCACGTCCGGATTCTTCTTCTGCGGCATGATCGAGGAGCCGGTCGCGTACGCATCGTCGATCTCCACCCAGCCGAACTCATGGGTAGACCAGAGCACGACCTCCTCCCCTAGCCGGGACAAGTGCACGCCGAGCAGCGCCGCGATGAAGCAGAACTCGGCCGCGAAGTCCCGGTCGCTCACCGCGTCCATGGAGTTGTCGGCTGCGCTGGTGAAGCCGAGCTCGGCCGCAACCGCTTCCGGATCCAGCGGGAGCGACGACCCGGCCAGCGCGCCAGAGCCCAGCGGGCTGACCGCGGCGCGGACGTCCCAGTCGCGCAGCCGGCTCGCGTCCCTGGCGAAAGCGTGCACGTGAGCGAGCAGCTGGTGGGCCAGCAGCACCGGCTGAGCGTGCTGCAGATGCGTCATCCCCGGCGCCGGCGTGCCAGGCTGCCGCTCGGCCTGGCCGATCAGCGCGAGCTCCAGCTCGGTCAGCCTGGCGGTAATGGTCCGGACTCGATCACGCAGGTAAAGCCGCAGGTCAGTGGCAACCTGATCGTTTCGGCTGCGCCCCGCGCGCAGCTTGCCGCCTAGCGAGCCAACGCGCTCCAGCAGCCCGCGCTCCAGCGCGGTGTGCACGTCCTCGTCGCTGGCCGACGGCCGGAACTGGCCGGACCGGCAGGCCCGGCCCAGGTCATCCAGCGCGCCCAGGGTCCGGCTCAGCTCGATGTCGGTCAGCAGCCCGGCTTTGTGCAGCACCCTGGCGTGCGCGGCCGACGCCAGCAGGTCATAGGGCGCCAGCCGCCAGTCGAACTGGACGCTGACCGACAGCCTCGCCAGTGCCTCCGCCGGGCCCGACTCGAAGCGGCCGCCCCACAGCCGCAACGGACCACCGCCCGCCGCCTCGCCCTCAGCTGCCGGCTCAGGATTCACGGTCGGTCTCCAGATCGAAGGGAACGGGTTCGACCAGGGCCGGTCGAGTACTGTCAGCTCGCGATCTTGGCATTATGGCCGGCCGCGAGCTGGCGGTCGCGGTCCGCGGCGATCTTGGCCGGCAGGCCGAACAGCTCGATGAAGCCCTTGGCCAGCTGCTGATCGAAAGTGTCTCCGGTGTCGTAGGTGGCCAGCGAGTAGTCATACAGCGCCGCCGGGCTGCGCCGCCCGGTCACGACGGCGCGGCCACCTTGAAGGCTCAGCCGGACGTCGCCGGTGACCGGGCGGGCCGCCTCGATCATGAACGCGTCGAGCGCCTGCTTCAGCGGGGAGAACCACAGCCCGTCGTACACCAGCTCGGTCCAGCGCTGTTCCGCCTGCCGCTTGAACCTGGCCAGGTCCCGCTCGACGCAGACGCTCTCGAGTTCTGAGTGGGCGGTGATCAAGACCATCGCGCCTGGCGCTTCGTAGATCTCCCGGCTCTTGATGCCGACCAGGCGATCCTCGACCATGTCGATCCGCCCGATGCCATGCGGCCCGGCGATCGCGTTCAGCTCGGTAATCAGTTGCAGCGGCGTGCGCGCCTGGCCGTTCAGCGCGACCGGCAGCCCGCCGATGAAGCTGAGCACGATTTCGTCGGCGGGCAGGCTGTGCGCCGGATCGCTGGTGTAGCCGTAGACATCTGGCTGCGGCGCGTTCCAGATGTCCTCCAGATGCCCGGTCTCGCAACTGCGTCCCCATACGTTCTGGTCGATCGAATACGGCGAGCGCGAGGTGACGTCGATCGGCAGGCCCTTCTCCGCCGCGAACGCGATGGCCTTGTCCCTGGTCATGCCCGAGTCCCTGACCGGGGCGAAGACCCGCACGTCGGGTGCGAGCGCGGCCAGGCCGGCCTCGAACCGCACCTGGTCGTTGCCCTTGCCGGTGCAGCCGTGGGCGACCATGCTGGCGCCAGTCTCCAGTGCGACCCTGGCCAGGTGGCCGGCGATCAGCGGCCGGGATAGCGCGGAGACCAGCGGATACCGGTCCATGTAGAGCGCGTTGGCCAGCAGCGCGGGCATGCAGTATTTCGTCGCGAACTCATCGCGGGCGTCGACAACGTGGGCGGCGGCCGCTCCGCAGGCCAGCGCCCTGGCCTTGATGGTCTCCATGTCCTCGCCGCCCTGGCCGACGTCGACCGCCAGCGCGATGACCTCGGCCCCGGTCTGCTCGGCGATCCAGCCGATCGCCACCGACGTGTCTAGTCCGCCCGAGTACGCGAGCACGACTTTCTCTGTCACCGGGGCACCTCCTTGCATCTCGTTTCCATCAGTGCTTTCTGCTTATCTGCGGCCCGCCAGGTAGCTGTTACTCTCGGCGAGCCGGAGCAGGCCCTGCGCAAGTTCTGCACCGCCTTGCGGGTCACGCGCGACGACCAGCACGGTGTCGTCGCCGCCGATCGTGCCGAGCACGGCCGGCCAGCCGGCGTGGTCGATCGCCGAGGCAAGCAGTTGCGCCGCGCCCGCCGGTGTCCGCAGCACGACCAGGTTGCCGCTGGCTTCAGCGGATACCAGTAGGTCAGCTGCCACCCTGGTCAGCCTGACGGCCGGGTCCGCGGCCGACGGCGCGAACGGGCCGCCCGCCAGCGCGGCGCCGAGTCCGCCAGGTCCGGGCTCACCCGGCAGCGCGTACACCAGCGCGCCGTCGGGGCCGCGTAGCCGGACGGCGCCAAGTTCCTCCAGGTCACGCGACAGCGTGGCCTGGGTCACCCGAACGCCGCGTGCGGCGAGCCGCTCGGCGAGCTCTTCCTGCGATCGGAGCGGAGCCGATGGCTGCCCGAGGATGGCCGCGATCTGCGCATGCCTGGCGGCCTTGGTCAGCGGGCTGGTGTTCACGGCAACCCTCCCAGCAGAAAGCACAGCAGCGCCTTCTGCGCGTGCAGCCGGTTCTCCGCTTGTTCGAAGACCAGGCTGGCCGGACCGTCGATCACCGCAGCAGCGATCTCCTGGCCGCGATGCGCGGGCAGGCAGTGCAGGACCCGGCAAGCGGGACTGGCCATCGCCAGCTTCGCCTCGTCCAGGCCGTATCCGGCCATCGCCGCTAGCCGGCGGTCCTCCTGCCCTTCGGTGCCCATCGACGTCCAGACGTCGGTGGCCAGCACGTCGACGTCCTTGCAGGCCTCCTGCGGGTCGGCAGTGACGCTCACCGAGCCGCCGGTGCGCGCTGCGATCGCGGTCGCCGCGGCGAGCACGGCCGCATCGGGCCAGTAGTCCTCGGGCGCGCAGATCCGCACGTGCAGTCCTGCGGTCGCGCCGCCAAGCAAGTAGGAGTGCGCCATGTTGGAGGAGCCGTCGCCGAGGAAGGTGAGCGCGAGCCCGCCGAGCCTGCCGTAGGCCGCCTGGATGGTCTGCAGGTCAGCGAGGACCTGGCACGGGTGGAACTCGTCGGTCAGCGCATTGATCACCGGCACCGCGGCGACGGCAGCCATCTCCTCGACTCGGTCCTGGCCAAACGTGCGCCAGACGATCGCGGTCACCTGACTGGCCAGCACCCTGGTCATGTCACCGACCGGTTCACCGCGGCTGGCGTGCGTTCCTTGCGCGTCGATGATCAGCGGGTAACCGCCAAGCTCGGCGATGCCAGTCGCGAACGACACCCGGGTTCGCAGCGACGGCTTGTCGAACAGCACGGCGACCGTCTGCGGTCCGGCCAGCGGCTGGTGCGCCAGCCGGTCTGACTTCAGCCTGGCGGCAAGCGCGAGCACAGCCGCTTGCTCAGCCGGGGCAAGATCATCGTCACGCACGAAATGCCGGACCACGGGCATGCTCACCTCACCTCACTGACGGCTCGCGCAACGCTTGCCGCGCCGAGGATTGCGGGCGTCGTCATGTCCCCTCCTGGCCCGCCAGCACCACGCTGGCGGCGTCGAGGATCGCGGGCAGCGCCGCGGTGAAGGAGTCGGCTTCCTGCTCGGTCAGGATCAGCGGCGGCGCGAGCCGGACCGCGTCCGGCTGGACCGCGTTCACCAGGAACCCGTGGCGCTGCGCGGTGGCCGCTACCGCCGTGCCGGCCGCACCGTTCAATGCGATCGCCAGCCACAGGCCGCTGCCCCGCACGCCGGTCACCAGCGGATGCTTCAGTCCCTCGATTCCGGTGGCCAGGTGCTCGCCCACGGCGTTGACGTGCGCGAGCAGCCCGTCCCGCTCGATCGTGGTGAGCACGGCGAGCGCAGCGGCGCAGGCGACCGGGTTACCGCCGAAGGTGCTGCCATGGTCGCCCTTCCCGAGCACCGAGCCGCACCGGCCGATGCCGATGCACGCGCCGATCGGCAGGCCGCCGCCGAGGCCTTTGGCGAGCGTCAGCACGTCCGGCAGCACGCCTTCACGCTGAAACGCGAACCACTCGCCAGTCCGGCCGATCCCGCTCTGGATCTCATCCAGCACCAGCAGCGCACCGGCCGCGTCGCAGGCATCCCTGGCCGCCTTCAGGTAGCCGGCCGGAGCGGGCACGACGCCGCCTTCCCCCAGGCACGGCTCGAGGAATACGGCCGCGGTGTCTGCGCCGATCGCGGCTTCGAGCGCCGCGGTGTCGCCGTACGGCACGAACCGGACGTCCACCCCGAACGGCTGGAACGGGGCGCGGATTGCCTGTTTGCCGGTCAGGCTGAGCGCACCCATCGTGCGGCCGTGAAAGCTGTTTTCGGCGGCCACGAACACCGGCCTGGCTGGACCCTGGCTCCGGCGGACCAGCTTGAGCGCGGCCTCATTTGCCTCCGCTCCCGAATTGGCCAGGAACACCCGCCCGTCGGTGCCGAGCAGCCCGATCAGGCGCTCGGCCAGCTCGACCTGCCGCTCGTGCAGGAACAGGTTGGAGGTATGCGCGAGCGTGCCAACTTGCCTGGTAACGGCGTCGATCAGGGCCGGATGCGCGTGCCCGAGCGCGCTAACCGCGATACCGCCGATCAAGTCCAGGTAGGCGTTCCCGTCAACGTCCCAGACGGTGCAGCCGGCGCCCCGGGCCAGCGCGACCGGAGGCATGCCGTAGGTGAGCATCATGCTCGCGCCGTACCGGTCTTGCAGCAGCTCAGTGGCTGACATCGCGTGCCTCTCGGGGGGTTGTCGGGAACAACCATGGTGCCGATGCCGGAGTCGGTGAAGATCTCCAGCAGGATCGCGTGCGGCAGCCTGCCGTCCAGAATGTGCGCCTGCGGCACGCCGCCGCGCACCGCCGCCAGGCAGGCCGCCATCTTGGGGATCATGCCGCCGGACAGGCCCGGCATGAGCGCGGCAAGTTCGTCGGCAGTCAGCTGGCTGATTGGCCGGGCTTGCAGCGCGCTGGCCGCGTCGTCGCCGGTCCAGCGCGGGTACAAGCCGGCCACGTCGGTGAGGAACACCAGCTTGGCAGCGCCGAGCTCGACAGCGACCGCCGCAGCGACGGTGTCGGCGTTGACGTTGAGCATGCCGCCGTCCTCGCTGCGCGCGACCGAGGAGATCACCGGGATCCGGCCGTCGGCTAGCAGCGCCGAGACCGCGCCGGGGTTCACCGTCTCGATCTCGCCGACCTGGCCGATGTCGACGAGTTCGCCGTCTATCTCGGCGTGCGTCTTGCGCGCGGTGAGCAGATGGGCGTCCTCCCCTGACATGCCGACCGCGAGCGGGCCGTGCGCGTTGATCAGGCTGATGATCTCGCGGTTCACCTGGCCGGTCAGCACCATCCGGACCACATCCATGGTTTCGGGCGTGGTCACCCGCAGACCTGCCTTGAAGATCGACTGCATGCCGAGCCGGTCTAGCTGGGCACTGATCTGCGGGCCGCCGCCGTGCACTATGACCGGCCGCAGCCCGACCTGCCGCAGGAAGACCACGTCCTGTGCGAAGGCCCGGCGCAGGTCGTCATTGAGCATCGCGTTGCCGCCGTACTTCAGCACCACGATCTGGCCATGGAAGCGCTCGAGCCAGGGCAGCGCCTCGATAAGGGTGGCGGCCTTGGAGATCGCCCCGTTTCCGGTCTGGAGATCCGCCGTCACGTTGAGTACGCCGAATTCTCGTGCACGTACGCGGCGGTGAGATCGGTGGTCCGCACGCTCGCGGTGTGCGGTCCCGCGGCCAGGCTCACGGTGATCGTGACGTCCCGCGGCCGCAGGCTGACTGCCGACCTGTCCTCGCCCGGCGCACCGTCCTTGCACACCCAGATTCCGTTGATCGCGACGCTGAGCTGGTCCGGCTCGAACGAGGCGCGGGTCGTGCCGACGGCGGCGAGCACCCGGCCCCAGTTGGGATCTTCGCCGCCGATCGCGCACTTGAGCAGATTGCAGCGGGCGATCGCGCGGCCTACTTCGACGGCATCTGCCTCCGTCGCCGCACCCGTTACCTCGATAGTGATCAACTTGCTGGCGCCCTCGGCGTCGGCCTGCATTTGTGCAGCCAGGTTCTCGCAGGCGCCGGTCAGCAGCCGGGTGAACGCGTCCAGGTCCGGGCTGGTGCGCGCCATCCCGTTGGCGAGCAGGAGCACGGTGTCGTTGGTGGACATGCAGCCGTCGGTGTCGAGCCGGTCGAAGGTGGTACGCACGGCCTCGCGCAGCGCCTGGTCCAGTTGAGCCGATTGCAGGTCCGCGTCGGTGGTGAGCACCGCGAGCATCGTGGCCAGTGCGGGGGAAAGCATGGCCGCGCCCTTCGCCATGCCGCCGATCCGGTAGCCGCTCTGCTGGAGACTGCACGTCTTGGCGACAGTGTCGGTGGTCCTGATCGCCTCGGCAGCGGCTATCCCGCCTTGTGGGGAGGCCTGCTGTGTCGCGGCCGTGACGCCTGCCAGCAGCTGGTCCATCGGCAGCCGCTCGCCGATCAGCCCGGTCGAGCACACAGCGATCTCGCCGGCGCCGACGTCGAGCAGGCCAGCCAGGTGCTCCGCGGTCCGGTGCGTGTCCTGGAAGCCTGCCGGGCCAGTGCAGGCGTTCGCCCCGCCGGAGTTCAGCACGATGGCGCGCACCGAGCCGCCCCGCAGGACCTGCTGGCTCCACAGCACTGGCGCGGCCTTCACCCGGTTGGACGTGAAGACGCCAGCCGCGGCAGCGGACCGCCCGTCGTTGATCACGACGGCGACGTCAGGATTGCCTGACGGCTTGATCCCGGCAGCGACGCCCGCGGCCCGGAAACCCTGCGGGCTGGTGACACTCACAGCGTGCTCGCGATCATGGCGCTACTCCGACTGCGGTGAGCCCGGCGGTTTCCGGCAGGCCGAGCATGAGGTTGGCGTTCTGGATGGCCTGGCCCGCCGCGCCCTTGCCGAGGTTGTCGATGGCAGCGACGATGACGGCGCGGCCCGACCGGCTGTCCGCAGCGGCTTGCAGGTGCACGCCGTTGGACCCGGTCACCGAGGCCGTGGCCGGCCACGCGCCGTCGGGGAGCAGGCTGATGAATGGCTCGCCGTGGTAAGCCGCCGCGATGGTGGCGCGCAGCTGCGCGGTGGTGACCGCGGGGCTGGCTAGCCGGGCCGTGCAGGTGGCCAGGATGCCGCGCGGCATCGGGGCGAGGACCGGGGTGAAACTGATGCGGACTGCCGCCTCGCCGGGCCTGCGACCGGTAATCGCCGCCGCGAGGGCCTGCTCTATTTCGGGCGTGTGCCGGTGCGCGCCCGCGACCTGGTACGCGCAGACGGAGCCCATTACCTCGCTGGCGAGCAGGTCGGTGCGCAGCGACCGGCCGGCGCCTGTCGTGCCGGATGCGGCCACGATCACTACGTCGGCCGGGTCCGCCAGGCCGGCCGCAATCACCGGGACGAGCGCGAGCATCGCGGCGGTGGCGTAACAGCCCGGTGCGGCCACCCGGTCGGCGGCTTGGATCGCCGCTCTGGCGCCGGGCAGTTCCGGCAGGCCGGTCACCCAGCGGCCGGGGTGCGGGCCGCCATAGTGCCGGGCCCACGCCTGCGGGTCGGCGAGCCGGAAGTCCGGTCCGAGGTCCACGATCTTGACGTCGCCGGACAGCTCAGCGGCCAACGGCGCTGATTTGCCCGCTGGCAGCGCGAGGAAGGCCAGATCGCAGTCGGCCAGCACGGCGGGATCGTGCCGCTGCAGGCTCAGCCCGGCCAGGCCGCGGCAGCCAGCCAGGTGCGGATGCAGCTGGCCGATTGCCTGGCCCGCGCTGGAGTCGGCCGTAACGGCCGCAATCTCCAGATCCGGATGCGCGGCCAGCAGCCGCAGCAGCTCGCCGCCCGCGTATCCGCTAGCGCCGGCCACGGCCACCCGCGCACCCATCAACCCTCCACCGGACTGGCTCGTCAGCACGCCTCGCTGGCGTACGCTCTCTGCATTATTATGCGGAAGTCCGATTGATTATGCAAACGCTATTCGGGAGGGTAACGGGGCCTTGGACCCGTGGACGGTCCTTTCGGGGGATTCCGGTCGGTAACTGGCAACTGCCAGATCTGCGATCTGGATGGGCCGATACGCACCGAGGCGGCATGATGGGCGCTGAAGGGAGAGCTCATGCAGGTCCGGCGGACTCGCGACGCGGGTTTTCGGCTGACCGGGGCCATCCGCCTGGCGACACTGGTGGTCGCCGGCACGCTGGCCGTTGGCTGCACGCTGGCGGTTGCCGGATGCGGGCAGTCGGCGCCAAAGCCAGCACGTGCCACGGACTGCGGGACCAGCCATACCGCCGCCAATGTTCCGGTCGAAGTGGCCGTCGAGCAGGGCCAGGTCGCATGCACCACGGCTCTTGCGGTGGAGAGCGACTACGCCAAGGCGATCGTGCAGGGCAAGGCCCCGGGCAATGGCGGCGGCGGCCCGGTCACCGTGAACGGCTGGACGTGTCAGGGCTTCCCGACACCAGAGCTGCTTAAGACCGGCAAGACATCCAAGTGCGTCAAGGGCAGCATCGAGATCCTCGCCGTGCTCAAGACACCGGCCTAATCTGCGACCCGTTCCCTCGGTGCTACTGCTAAGGCTCAGCTACGGCGTCGGGCCGTCGATGGCGATGAAGCTATCCCCCGCGTTGCCTCTCCTCAGGTCGCCAGCACCCCAGACCGAGCTGGTACCGGGTACCGCGGCCAGCTGGGTGAGGATCCACTGCCGGTTGCCGAACGCCGGCCTGACCTGCGACCAGATGGCCCCCGCGAGGTGCCACAGCCGCTCCGGCTCACCCTTGACGTCGCCGGCAACTGTAACGCCCCACAAGCCGCCGGCCCCGTCTCGAGCCATAGCGGTCAGCTCCCACTTCGCTGCCGAAGCTCTGCCCAGGTCAGCAATGGTCCATGCCGACGCTCGGGGCGCCCAGCGCGCGGAGACGGCCGTCGTGCCCTTGTCGCCGTTACTCACCGAGCCGCCGATCCAGACGGCGCCACCCTTTGCGGCCTGAACGCTGGTCAGGTTCGCGCCAGCCGGCAGCATCGGCTGCGGGGCGGCCTGCTGCCAGCCGCGGGCCGGGGTCCAGTGCAGAACGAGCGGCTTGACCGCGCCCTGGATGGCGACTGGGCTAATGGCGGAGTTGGGCCGGCCGACGACCGCCCACACGCTGCCTGACGAAGCGACGCTGACGGCCGTGATCGCGCCCTGCCCTGACAGCTTTTCAGCCGTCCATTTGCTGCCGTTGAAGTGCGCCGCGTACGGGCTCGTGGTTGGCGTCGAGGTAGCCTGATCGATCTTCGCCCCGAACGCCCAGGCGTTGTCCTCGCCCAGGTCGCGGACAGCCGTGATCTCGATGCTGATCCCGGCCGAGGTGCTGCCGCCAGGCAGCCCGCCCAGGGTCCAGTGCTTGCCCGCCAGGCGCAGGTAACCTGCGCCAGGGTAGCTGCTGACCACCCAGAGGTTACTGGCCGATGACGCCGCCACCTGGGTGAAGATAGGAAAACTGCGCTGCCAGCGGCTGGCTACTCCGGATGGCAGCGCGACCAGCTGCCATTTCTTGCCGGTCCAGTGCCGCAGCACCGGCTGGAACGTCCCCCTGCTGTCATAAAGGTCGACGCCGCTCGCCCACGCATCACGGGCGCTCACCGCGTCGATGCTCACCACGGCACTGGTAGCGCCGCGCACGGCGAACTCGGCGCGGACTCGCCAGCCGCTGGTGGCGGCCTGCGCCGGCAGCAATGCTGCGGTCAGCGCGATCGCGCTGCCGGACAGGACTACCGCGGCACGCCGCGACGACAGCTTGCTCACGAGTCCCCCGGGACAGGATGGAGTCCGGCTAAGAAGGCTCAGTCATCGTAACGGCACTCACCGACGACCCGAGTTAACGCGGCGTCGGGCCGTTGATGGCGATGAGGCCGTCCTCGCCCTTGCCAACCTTGAGTGCACCGACGCCCCAGACCGAGTGCGTGCCCGGAACCGCAGCCAGTTGGGTGAAAATCCACTCGTGCTTGCCGAAGTGCTGTGCCACCCGGGACCAGGTGGTGCCGGCCAGATGCCAGAGGCGCTCTGGCTCGCCCTTGACGTTGATGGCGAGTGCGACGCCGAAGATGCCACCGCGGCCGTCGGGAGCCATGTCGCCGAGGCCCCACTTGCCTGACGTCGCACCTCCGAGGCGAGCAAGCGTCCAGGCCGACGCGGCTGTTGTCCACTTCGCCGCGAACGCCGTCGTGCCCTTAGCTCCGTTCTTCACCGAGCCGCCGATCCAGACCGTGCCATCTGGCTCGGCCACGACACTGGTCAGGTTCGCTCCGGCCGGCAGGACCGGCTGGACGGCGGCCTGCAGCCAGCCAGCCTTTGCTGTCCAGTGCAGCACCGACGGACGGCTTGAACCAATAACGGGACCAGGGCTGGTTAGACCACTCGGGCTCCCTACGACTGCCCACATGCTGCTGGCGGAGTCTGCGCTGACCGCCGTGATTTCGCCCCTGCCAGGCAACGTTTGCGCCGTCCACTTGCTGCCGTTGAAGTGCGCGGCATAGGGACTTGTTTTCGCCGTCGTCGGGCTGGCCAGGCTGACCTTTCCCCCGAAGGCCCACGCGTTGTCCTTGCCGAAGTCCCTGGCGGCCGTGATCGCGAGACTGGGGCCAGCTGTTCCGCCGCCACCGGGCAAGCCGCCCGTGCTCCAGCGGTTGCCGCTGCGGTGCAGGTAGGAACCGCGCAGGAAGCCGTTGAACACCCAGACATCGCCGGCGGGCGACGCCGCGATCTGGGTGAAGAGCGGGGCACCGCTGTTCCAGCGCTTCGCCACGCGGGACGGCAGCGTGACCGAATGCCAGCCGTTTCCGGTCCAGTGCCTCAGCACGGACTTGAAGGTGGCCGTCTTGTTATTAGCGGTGACGCCGGTTGCCCACGCGTCACGAGCACTCACTGCGTCCACGCCGAACACAAGGTTGATCTTGCCGGGCGTGTGCAGCTCTGCACTGATCCGCCAGCTGCTGGTAGTGGCCTGGGCCGGCAGCAAACCGGCGGTCAGGGCGATGGCGCTACCGGACAGGACAACGGCGGCACGTCGCGACGACGCCTTGATCATGAATCCCCCGAGCAGGAGTGAGGCTAGCGAAGAAGGTCGGGGTCACCTTACCGGAATTTAGCTATATTCAGAATATGAAGTGACTTAACCGGTCAGCCGTCCACGGTATCGGGCCATACCGGATGGGTGCAGCTCCTCGGCGGGATCGGGACCAGCGCGCCTGCCAGGATGTCTACGGTCAGAATGCCCGGCGCGACTTCCTCCGCGAGGAGCACGGCATGTGCGTCGATGAGTCTCCGCAGCACAATCCGCACAGGCTCCTGCACGACGTGGGCCCAGTTGAGGTACTCAACCTCGAACCGGTCGATGCGGTCACCGTGACCACGCTGATGGACAACTCCCTAGATCTGTTCATGCCCGACCAAGGGCCGGCCCACCGGGTAGGTCCGCAGGTGCGGCCCGCACGGCAATGTTCGGTGATGACCGACCGTGAGGTCCCCGACGCCTTGATCGCTGAACACGGATTCTCGTTGCTGGTCACCATCTCCAAAGCCGGGCGGGAGCATCGGGTGCTGTTCGACGCCGGAACCAGCCCCGACGGGGTCGTGGAAAATATGCGTCGCCTGGACGTTGATCCATCCTCGATCGGGGCGATCGTCTGCAGCCACGGGCACTATGACCACACCGCTGGCCTGGACGGACTGCTGCGCGTCCTCGGCCCGGCCGGCATGCCGGTGCTCATCCATCCACATTTCTGGCGCCGTCGCCGCGCGGTATTGCCCGGACGAGAGCCCTTTGAGCTACCGACCACCAGCGCGACCGCGCTGCGGGAGGCCGGCTTCGACATTATCGAGAACGAACAGCCAAGCTTCCTGCTCGACCGTTCCGTCCTGATCACCGGCGAGGTGCCACGCGTCAGCGGTTACGAGCCGGGCTTCCCGATCCAGCAGGCCTGGATCGATGAAGTCTGGCAGCCCGACCCGCTCGTCCTGGACGATCAAGCGCTCATCGTCAACGTCCGCAGCAAGGGACTGATCGTGATCACCGGCTGCGGCCACGCCGGCGTCGTCAACATCAGCCGCTACGCCTTGCGACTGACCGGCGAGCAGCCGCTGCACGCACTGCTCGGCGGATTCCACCTCAACGGGCCGCTGTTCGAACCGCTCATACCGCGGGTGCTCGATGACCTCGCTCTGCTCGATCCCCAAGTGCTCGTCCCCGCACACTGCACCGGCTGGAGGGCCCAGCACGCCATGGCCGCCCGATTCGGCGAAGCCTTCGTGCCGAACAGCATCGGCACGCGGTTCACCTTCTGAGCCAGTCCACAGCCGAATCTGACCGCTATCCGCTGCGCAGCACTGCTCCGGTCTGCCTGGCCGCCTCCGCCACTGCGGCATCCCTCGCGGCACTGACCTCGTCGGCAGTGAGCGTCCGGTCGGGTGCCCGGAACCGCAGCGTGTAGGCGAGCGATTTGCGGCCCTCCCCCGCCTGGTCGCCGGTGTACACATCGAATAGGCGCAAGTCCTCGAGCTGCACGTCGCCGGCCCCGGCAGCGCCCGCGGCGAGCGCCCGCTCGACATCGGCGGCCGGCACCGTGTCGGCCACGACGAGCGCCACATCCTGCACTGCGACCGGATAGCTAGAGAGCACAGGCGCCTGCACCGGGCCGATCGCGTCGGCGGCCGTTTCGATCACGGACATGTCCAGCTCCATCGCCACGGTCCTGGCCGGAAGGCCGAACGCGGCGATCACTCTCGGGTGCAGTTCGCCAGCGTGTCCGGCCAGCCACTCATGCCCGTCGGCGTTCCGGACGAAGATGGCCGCGCAGCGGCCCGGGTGCCACGGCTCGTGCTGATCGGCCCGGATCTCGAACGGCACCCGGCTCGCGCGCAGCACGATCCTGGCCGCCTCGATGGCGTCCTGCCACCGGCCGGCCTGCCCGCGCCCCAGTAACCAGCGGGCTCGGCGTTACCCGCCTGGACGACCGCGACCCGCAGCGGCTGATCCGGCAACGCTGCGTCGAGCTCAGCGACCTCGTACACGGCCGGCCCGCGGTCCACCCGCAGTATCGGGGCTACTCGCTGGCCATCGGGCCTGGGCCGGAACACCAGCCCGAACTCGTACAGCGGCACGTCAGTGAAGCCGCGGCCGAGGTTGCGGGCGAGCGTCCGGAACAGGCCGGGCAGCAAGGTGGTCCGCATGAACGGCTCATCCTCGCTCAGCGGATTGGACAGCCGAACCGCGATCCGCCGCGGGTCGTCGGCAGGCAATTGCAGCTTGTCGAAGTCGGCCGGTGACGCGAACGGCTGGCTCAGCACCTCGACCAGCCCGTCATACGCCAGAGCGCGACTGGCAGTCCGCCGCAGCCGCTGCCGGGCAGTGAGGCCGCGGCCGCCGGCCGCGCGCACAGCGTGCACCGGGATGTTCTGGTAGCCCTCGAGCCGGATGACTTCCTCGGCCAGGTCAGCCGGGTCGCGCAAGTCAGGCCGCCAGGACGGCGGCGTCACCGCCAGCACCACGCCGGACCTGTCGTGCCGGCCATGATCGTGCCTGCCGTACTGGCCATCTTGACCGTCCGCAACGCTGACATGGTCGGCCGCAGCCTGGCTCGCCTCGGCCGGCGGCGCCGGGTCAGCGGCCTGCACAATCGTGCACCCCACTTCGCGCAGCCGGGCCAGCACGGTGTCGAGCCCGTACACCAGGCCGGCCACCTGATCGGGATAGTCGGCGGCCATCGTGATAGTGACCGGCTCGATGTCAACCGCGGCGAAGGTGCAGCCCGAAACCTCGGTGCCGCCGCCGAGCGCGGCCAGCATCGATGCCGCCCTGGCGGAAGCGCGCAGTTGCAGTTCCGGATCCACACCGCGCTCGAACCGGGCCGACGCCTCCGACGCGAGCTTGTGCCGCCGGCTCATCCGGGCCACGCCGCGAGCCGAGAAGTGCGCGGCCTCAATGACCAGGTCTCGCGAGCTGCCGGAGACCTCCGTCTCGACACCGCCCATGGTGCCGGCCAGCCCGATTGGCCCCGACGAGTCGGTGATCAGGATGTCCTCGGGGTCAAGCGTCCGGACCACATGGTCGAGGGTCTCCAGCTTCTCCCCCGGCCGTGCGCGCCGGACGACGATCGGCCCGGTCAGTCGCGACCGGTCGAACGCGTGCAGCGGCTGGCCAACCTCCAGCATGAGGTAGTTGGTGACGTCGACCGCGAGGGACACCGACCGCTGGCCCGCCCTGGCCAGCCGGATCCGCATCTGCAGCGGCGTCGGGCTGGCTGGGTCGATGCCGCGCACCTCACGCAACGCGAACCGGTCGCAGGCGCTCGGGTCCTCGATGCTGGCCGGGTACACCTCCGGCGAGACCGCCGCCACGTCTGGCGGCAGGCCGACGTCCGCCGGGTCGGTGAACGGCACCTGGTAAGCGATGGCTAGTTCCCTGGCGACGCCGCGGACCGACAGCGCGTAACCCTTGTCGGGCGTCACGTTGATGTCGAACACGACATCCCGCAGGCCCGCGTAGCTAACAAAGTCGGTGCCGAGCGGGGCGTCGGCAGGCAGCACCATGATGCCCGTGTGATCGTCGCCGATCGCCAGCTCGGACGCCGAGAGGATCATTCCTTCCGACACGTGGCCGTACGTCTTCCGGGCGCCGATCTCGAATCCGCCCGGCAGTACCGCGCCCGGCGTGGCCAGCGCCACCAGGTCGCCGACCGAGAAGTTGGTGGCGCCGCAGATGACGTGGCGTTCCTGGCCGTCACCGGTGGACACCTGGCAGTACCTGATCGGCTTGTTGAAGCCGGTCAGGTCCTCGATGCTGAGCACCTCGGCGACCACTACGCCGCTAATGTCGTGCCCCACCGACTCGACCGACTCGACCTCCAGGCCGCAACCGGTCAGCCGCCGGGACATCTCCTGCACGCCCGCCTCGTCATCAGCGGACAGGCCGATAGCGGCGTACTCCATCAGCCAGGACAGCGGTAGCCGCATCACGCCTCCATTCCGAAAGCACGGCTGAAGCGCAGGTCGCCCTCGAGCGTGTCCCTGATGTCCTCCACCCCGTCCCGGATCATGACCGAGCGGTCGATGCCCAGGCCAAAGGCGAATCCGCTGTACCGGTCCGGGTCGATGCCGCAGGCAACCAGCACCCGCGGATTGACCATCCCGCAGCCGGCGATCTCTATCCAGCCCTGCGACCGGCAAACCCGGCAAGGCTCGCCGCCGGGTATAGCCGATGCGCCCCGGCACACGTGGCACTGCATGGAGACGTCAGCAGATGGCTCGGTGAACGGGAAGAAGTCGGGCCGCAGCCTGGTCTCCAGGCCCGCACCGAACATGGCATCCACGAACGCCCTGATCGCACCGCGCAAGTCCGCCATGGTGAGGCCCTCATCGACGGCCAGGCATTCGATCTGGTGGAAGACCGGACTGTGCGTTGCATCCAGAGCATCGCTGCGGTAGCACTTGCCCGGGCTGACCACATACAGCGGCAACGGGCGGGTCAGCATCGCCCGGATCTGTACCGGTGAGGTATGGGTTCGCAGCACCACACCGGACCGCTCGCCCGGCTCAGGCCCGGCGACGAAGATCGTGTCCTGCATCTCCCTGGCCGGATGGTCGGGCGGGAAGTTCAGCGCGTCAAAGTTGTACCACTCGGCCTCGACCTCAGGACCCTCGGCAACCTCGTACCCCATGTTGACGAAGACGTCCACCAGACGCTCGCCGACAGTGGTCACCGGATGCCGCGCGCCAGCGGTCCGGCGATCCCACGGCAGCGTAACGTCCACCGCCTCGTCCACCAGCACCCGCTGATCGCGGTCGGCTTCCAGCTCGGCCTGGCGGCGGCCCAGGGCATCCCGGATCACGGTGCGCGCCGCGCCCATGCGCTTGCCGGCCTCTGCCCGCGCGGCCGGCGGCAGCGCGCCGATCTCGGCGTTGGCCAGCGTGATCGGCGCCCGGTCACCGGCGTGCGCCAGCCGGGCGGCCTTCAGCTCGTCCAGGTCAGCAGCGGCTGCGATGGCAGCCAGCGCCTCAGCCTGCATGCGCTGTACCTCGTCGGGAGACAGCATCGCCACCTGCACCGGGTCATAAGCCTTATTTGGAGCGGACATCGTTTCTGATCTCCTGTGCTCATCAGGATCAATAGTTCGGGATGGTGCCGCCGTAATGGCGACGGCGGCGACGACTGCGCTGCTGGCGCTCCCGGCTAGTGTGAACCGATAGCTATCAGGCAGCAGCCGCGACGCACCCGCGACCCGGCACCGCGCACCGCGATCGAGCGCCGGACATGCGGCAGGTGCCGAAGGCCCGCCGGCTAGCCGAAGTCAGGCGTCCCGGCGGGCATGGTAAATCGGAACTCAGCCCCGCCGCCCGGCGCCTGCTGCACGATGATCTCGCCGCCGTGCGCCTCCACCAGGCCCTTGACGATGAACAGGCCGAGGCCCGCACCGCCGCGGCGCTTGGCCCGCCAGAACCGGCCGAAGACACGGGGCGCAACCTCGGGCGCGATGCCAGGACCCTGGTCGCGGACCGCTACGGCCACGCCAGGAGCCCCCGTCACGACCGTCGGCTCCACCACAGTGGTAACGGTACCAGCACCGTGCCTGACGGCGTTCTCGATCAGGTTCGCCAGGATCTGGTCGACCTTGTCGACGTCCAGCCAGGTTTCCGGGAGGTCATCGTGCACCTCGACGCAGTACCGGTCGGCGGAATCCCCGGCCGCCACCCGGCCGCTGATGATCTTGCTGGCCCTGGCAGCGATGTCGACGAGCTCGCGGTGGACCTCTATCCGGCCGGCCTCGATCCTGGACACGTCCAGCAGCTCGGTGATGAGCCTGGTGACCCGGTCCGCATCGGCGTTGACCGTCTCGAGCATGACGACTTTCTG
The DNA here is from genome assembly GCA_963787665.1 of uncultured Actinomycetota bacterium. Lineage (GTDB taxonomy): Bacteria > Actinomycetota > Actinomycetes > Streptosporangiales > Streptosporangiaceae > JAJYUU01. The sequence continues at coordinate 221,076 of CAWBDZ010000006.1, read as the reverse complement.
GTCATCGGTGAACTTCGGCCATTTGGCGAGCAGCGTGGCGGTAAAGCCCTTGACGCTGGTCAGCGGCGACCGCAGCTCGTGCGCCACGGTCGAGACCAGGTCGGCCCGGCTGCGTTCGAGTCGCATTCGCTGCTGTGCGCTACGCAGGGTGATGGCGATCCGCTGCACCGCGCCTGGCTCGCGGGACCAGCCCGCCCGCGGCCCGCGGCCGCGCGGGGCGCGCACATAACCGACGCTGACGAGCAGTTCGGTCCCGTCAGCAAGGTAAAGGGGCCGCTCGGGATGCCTTGTCCTGGTCGACAGGCCGTCGTACGGCCGGGTCAGCGTCCACCAGCAACGATCCTCACTGTCCCGCAGCGGCAACACCTGTCGCACGTCGCGGCCCAGTGCCAGCGCTGGGTTGATACCAGTGAGCCGGGCGGCTGCCCGGTTGAAAACCGCGACCTTGCCCGCCCGGTCAGCAATGATGAGGCCGTCCGGCAGGTCGTCGGCGAGCACTAGCCCATTAGCGAAGTCGTCAGGCTGAGCGCCGCCGGCAACAGGAGGCACGACCCTTGCCGCAGCCTGACCTGTCACAATTCGCTCCACCTGCGCGTCGCCTCCGGGAGGCTTCGGACTTCACCTGTCCCCCGGCGTCAAGCCGCGCGCACGCCGCCGTACCGCGGCCTGCCGACCGCAGCGCGTCACCGCAGCCACGTCAGCGGACTCGGGGGGGCACCCACTGTCGCAGCACTGCCGCGTCATCCGGCCACCTGACCCATTCTTGGTCACCTCATGACGCAACGTGATCAGACTCTAGCGGATTCGCATTGATCCCCGGCACTCCCACATGCCTCAGATGTCCGGCGGTTGCCAGATCTTGCCCGCGGGAGGAGGAAAGTTTTCTATCTGTTCACCGCCGGAGGACGGAATCCGTCCGACCGACGGCTCAGCGGGGCGCCGCCCGGAGTGCCCGCGCCGACGCGTACAGGCAAACCGCCGCAGCGGCGGCTAGGTTCAGGCTCTCGGCCTTGCCGTAGATCGGCACCGCGACCACGTCATCGGCCAGCCCGAGCAGGCTGTCCGGCAAGCCCCACGCCTCGTTGCCAAATAGCCAGGCTGTCGGCCGCCCCAGGTCCGGCCCGCCGTCGTCAGAGTCCAGGAAATGGCTGGCGGTCCCGTCAGCGGCCAGCACCTGCAAGCCAGCCGAGCGCAGTGCCATGATCGTTTGCTCTAGCGCCGCGCCGGCCACCACCGGCAGGTGGAACAAGCTGCCCGCGGACGAGCGAACGCACTTGCTGTTGTACGGGTCTACGGAGGCGGCCGCGAAGACCACGCCGTCGGCGCCGGCCGCATCAGCTGACCGCAGCACGGTGCCCGCGTTACCCGGGTCGCGGACGTTGGCCAGCATGGCGACCAGCCTCGGCCTGACCGCCAGCAGCGACTCCAGTGGCACGTCGACGAACCTGCAGACGCCTAGCACGCCCTGCGGCGTGATCGTCTGCGCGAGCTCGGCCATCACCTCGCCGCTCACCTCATGCACGGCGATGCCCTGGCGCACAGCTTTGTCAGCCAGTTCGGGATGGCGGCTGCGGCCCGGCTCGGTCACGAACAGCTCGGTGAGGACTCCTGGCAATGCCAGCGCTTCGCGGACCGCCTGCGGGCCCTCCGCGAGGAATGCTCGGCCCCGTTCCCTGAACGCACGCTTAGCGAGCTGACGGGCAGCCTTCACCCGCGGCGAACGGATGCTCGTCGCACCGCCCGCCTGCGGGAAAGGCTTAGCCTGCCTGGTCAACGGCGGCGCCGGGGCGCCGTCACCGGTCCGGCTCAGGCCGCCGGCGCGTTGACGTCGGCGGGTAGCGCTGCCTTGGCAACCACGACCAGCGCAGCGAACGCGCTGGGGTCAGAGACGGCCAGCTCAGCCAGCATCCTGCGATCGACCTCGACCTCGGCAAGCCGGAGGCCCTGAATGAACCTGTTGTAGGTAAGGCCCTCGGCCCTGACCGCGGCGTTGATGCGCTGGATCCAGAGCCGCCGGAACGCGCCCTTGCGGTCCTTGCGGTCCCGGTAGGCGTAGGTCATCGAGTGGAGCTGCTGCTCCTTGGCCTTGCGGTAGAGCCGGGACCGCTGGCCCCGGTAACCGCTGGCGCGCTCGAGTACTACCCGGCGCTTCTTGTGGGCATTGACCGCCCGCTTCACGCGTGCCATGTCGAAACACTCTCCCTGGAGGCGGGCCGGGTCACTTCCCCAGCAACTTCTTCATCTTCTTGCCGTCAGCTGGCGAAAGCTCAACGTAGCCAGCCAGACGGCGCATCGTGGTACTCGGCTTGTGCTCGGCGTAGTGAGCACGGTTGGCGCGGCGGCGGACGATCTTGCCGGTGCCCGTCAGCCGGAACCGCTTGCTGGCACCGCTGTGCGTCTTCATCTTCGGCATGTCGCCGTCTCTCCGTTTCCTGTCGTGCCTGTTCCTGTCGTCACGCGGCACGTCAATCTGGCGTGCCGTCAGGCACGATTTCCTTGCTGGCAGCATTACCTGCCGAGCTCGCTGTTCGGGCCCTGTCCAAGCAGCCCTGGCATCTCGCCAGCCGGGGTTCACCAAGGCTGTGCTGGTGAACAACGCTGTGCTCGTGAGCACTGCGCTGATGTGCTCCCGGCCGGCGAACTACCGGAGGTGGTTGCTCTTAGCCCTCGCCTGACTCCTTCGGCGCAGCCGCGGGCCGGGCCTTGTCGGCCCCGGCCGCCTTCTCCGCGGCGACCGTGCGCGGTGCCGGAACCGGGCCCTCAGCTGCCCGCCTGGCTGGGCCGGGCTTGGGAGCTGCGGAGGTTCCGGGCCTGGCCGCGGCCGTGGTACCCCGGGGCGCGCTCGGCTTGGGTGCCGAGCCCCCTGCCGGGCCGGGCCTGCCTGCCGAAGCAGGCGTGGTGCGTGGCGCGGACGGCTTGGGCGTCGCGGTCGACTTGGCTGCCGCCGTCGGCCGGGCTGCCGGCTTCGGCGCGGCCGCTGCCGGCGACCTGGTGGCGGTACCGTTAGCCGCTGACTGCGACTCGGCGGCGGTGCCTGTTGCCTCCGCTGCGCCTGTTGCCTCCGCTGCGCTGGCTGCGTCCGGTGCTTGCTCTGCGGCGGCCTCATCGGCAGTCGGCTGGTCCGCCACCTGCTGCTTCGCGGCAGGCGCCGGGCGGGAAGCCGACGTCTGGCTGGCAGCCCGTGCCGGACTGGCGGCCTTCTCGCTCGCAGCGGCCTTCTCGCTCGCAGCGGCCTTCTCGCTCGCGCCAGCCTCAGCCCGGACAGCGTCAGCCCTGGCAGCCTCGGCCGGGGCGGACTGCGCCGCGGCATTCGCTGCCTCGGCGGCACGGGTGCTCGCCCGGGTAGCCCGGTCAGCCTTGGCCGCTGCCATCGCATCGGCCTTGCGCTTGTGCGGCCCGATCACCATGATCATGTTCCGGCCGTCCTGCTTCGGCGATGACTCGACAAAGCCGAGCTCTTCGATGTCGCCGGCCAGGCGCTGGAGCAGCTTGAACCCGAGTTCGGGCCTGGACTGCTCGCGTCCCCTAAACATGATCGTCACCTTGACCTTGTCGCCTTGCTTCAAGAAGCGCTCGACGTGGCCCTTCTTGGTGCCGTAGTCGTGCGGGTCGATCTTGGGCCGCAGTTTGATTTCCTTGATGACCGTCTGGGCCTGGTTCTTGCGCGACTCCCTGGCCTTCAGGGCAGATTCGTACTTGAACTTCCCGTAGTCCATGAGCTTGCAGACAGGCGGCCTGGCCATGGGCGCAACCTCGACCAGGTCGAGATCTGCCTCTTGCGCCAGCCGGAGCGCATCGTTGATAGCTACAATCCCGACCTGCTCGCCGGCTGGGCCGACTAGCCGCACTTCGGGAACCCGGATGCGCTCGTTGATACGAGGTTCGGTGCTGATGTGACCTCCTTGTGTCACGGTGCTCATGCGCCGGGGCCTTCCCAGCGCAGAACAAGCGGAGTCTGCTGGCAATGACGTTTGCCACCAGCGGCGGCTGCCGGATTCAACCGGCTGCCAAAGCAAAAGGCCCCGCATATCGTGCCTGCGGGGCCACCAATGCGGGACCGCCCGCCTCAGGAATCGCCTGGACGCGGGAATACCCGCGACACCCTTTGCCGACCCTAGTCCGGGCCGACAGCAGGGCGTCCGGCCTAACCAGCCAGCCCGTACCGAGCCGACCGGCCCCGGCTAGCCTGCTGCGGCTAGCCGACTTGATACCCGCCGGCGCTGTGCTGGAAAGTGTCTCGCTAATCCCGCACTGTGCTGGCTAGGTGGGAGGCGGCCGAGGTGGTCCTCCGCTTGCACGCCCGGCAACTTCTGCCGAGCATTGTCGTCAGGCAAGAGTAACTCATTCCGGCGGTACTGTATTCCGCCGCGGTGATCACGAGCGATGCGCCGTCGGTCCGCTGCGGCCGCAGAGCGGCCCCTGCCGCCAAGGTGGTCACGGCGGTCCGTCATTCCGCTTCGCCGACCACGAGCCGCCCGTCATTCCGCTTCGCTGACCACGAGCCGCCCGTCATTCCGCTTCGCCGACCACGAGCGGTCCGTCATTCCGCGTCGCTGACCACGAGCCGCCCGTCATTCCGCCGCCTCGAGCATAAGTGGTTCGCCTTCCCGAACCACTCCGGCGCAGTCCTAGGCGCTTCGCCCGTAATCCGCTGGTTTGGTCGGGCTGCTTTCAGCGGGTATCGCACGCTCGCCGCTGCCTTGCCGGTCAACAGCCCGCGACGCGGCTGACCTTAGGCAGCGCAAAACATATCTATCTATGGCAAATCCTCAGCGATGGACTGCCGCGCAGCTTGTCTTCAAGATCGACTAGCGAAACGTTGTTGGTCTGAGTGTCGCGCGCGCGACACCTGAGCCAACAATGTCGCGCCAGGCATGTACGGGGGCGGCCAGGATGGCCTGGAACCCCGTCAGCGGGCGGCTCGACGGGCGATTTCTGCCAGGCCGGCCGCGCTCATTGCCGCTAGAGGCGCCTGCCGCCCGGTCATGAGCTCAACTTGGCCCGCAGCCTGAAGCACGAGCAACTCGAAACCGGATATTACGGTCGAACCGTCAGCCATGGCTGCCGCAGCCAGCGCCGACGGCCACGGATCGTAGACAACGTCGAAGACGGCCTCCGCGGCCAGATCGCCGGCTGCGATTTGCCCGGCCACTCCGTCGGCGGCTCCGGCTGGGACAGTCGAGATGAGCAGCCGCCAGGCGGCCCGGGCACCCGACCCGGCGCCCGAGGAGCTCGTTTCGGCGAGCCGGACGCCGTCAGCGGTGAGCGCCGCAAGCCGGATGCCCATGCCAAGTCGGCCGGCCACTTCCAGTGCCTGGCCGGCCCGCCCCGCATCGCGCACCGCCATGACAACGTCGGTCGCACCGGCACGCAGGAGCGCGGCGAGCGCCGAGCAGGCCGTAGCGCCGCCGCCCAGGAGCAGGACGCCGCCGCAGCAGCATCCCCGGCCCCCGACACCGCCAGCCACCGTGGCACCGCCAGCCACCGTCTCACCGCCAGCCACCGTGTCACCGCCAGCCACCGTGTCACCACCGGACACCCCGGCGCCGCCTGACGCGCCCGCGCCGCCTGACGCGCCCGCGCTGCCTGACAGCTCAACGCCAGCCTCGCGCAAGGCGGCAACCATGCCCGGCACGTCGGTGTTATAGCCCGCGCGCCGCCCGCCCCGGAGCAGCACGGTATTGGCCCCGCCGACGTCGGTAACTAGCTGCTCAGCCTCATCGAGCAGCGGCAGCACTGCCCGCTTCAGGGGCATGGTCAGCGACAGCCCGGCCCATTCCGGCCCGAGCGAGTCAAGCAACCCGGCCAGTCCGCCCTCGTCGCACTCGATCGCCTCGTATGACCAGCCAGTCAGGCCGAGCTCTCGGTAGGCCGCAGCGTGCAGCACTGGTGACAGCGAGTGCATGATCGGCGAACCGAGCACCGCCGCCCGCATGCCAGCCGACTCAGACCCCGTTGTGCGTGGCCAGGGCCGACCAGGTCTGGAACTGCGCGTTGCTGTTAGTGAACAGCGTCAGGCCCTTCTTGTTCACCGTGACGAAGTACGTGTAGCTGGCCTTCGACGGGTGCAGCACCGCGTCGATCGCCGCGATGCTGGGCGAGTCGATCGGTCCGGGTGGCAGGCCCACGTGGTTGGTGGTGTTGTAGGGCGAGCTCGAGTTGAGTTCGCTCTGGGTCAGGTTGTAGACGTACCTGTTGAAGATGTAGGCGACTGTGCTGTCCATCCCCAGACTCATCCCCGCGTTTAGCCGGACGTCGATGACCCTGGCGACCTTGGCGTAGTACTGCGGTCCGACTTCGGCCTCAAGCAGGCTCGCCTCGATGATTACGTGATACTCGCTGGAAAACCCTGCCGTCTTGGCCTTAGCGGCCAGGTTCATCGCCGCGATCTCGGTCTTGAACTGAGCGACCATCGTCTTGAGCATGTCCAGCGGCGTGCTTCCGGGCGCGAAGTCGTAGGTGGCTGGCCAGAGGAATCCCTCGGGATTACTGTGCGCCCAGGACGGCAGCCCGAGTGCCTTGGTGTCCTTCAGCGCTGCCTGGAACTGGCTTAGCGGCTTGTGAGTGTCCTTCGCGACCAGCGCGATGATCTTGCTAGCGCGTAGCCCGTCTGGCACCGTCACGCCGCTCTGTACCCTGTCCTTCGGGTTAGTGAGCATCGCCCAGGCCTGCGTCACTCCCATGTGCTTGTGCAGCTTGAACACACCTGGCTGCAGGGAGTTTGGCTGGGTCGCCACATAGGCGGCGAACGGGTCGATCGCCGCTATCACCCCGAGCCTTTGCAGCTCTGGCGCGAGCGAGTCACCAGTGGCACCCGGCTTGACGGTGACCTGCACCGAACCAAAGCCGGGACCGCTGTAGGTCGCGTGCCGGTCCTGGTACAGCTTGTAGTAGTGGTAGCCGACACCGGCAATCGCGACGATGACAGCCAGGAAAATGATCAGGGCTATCGAGCCGGCGCCGATACCCCGCCCGCGCTTCGGCGGCCGCGCCTTGCGGCGACGGCGGGGGTCGTCATCGTCGCCGCCAAAGCCCCTGAAGAAGTTATTGTGCCGGGCGTCGTCGGCATCGAGTTCGTCTTCCGGCTCGCGCCCGCGCCGCGCTACCCCGGTGTCGTCCACCGGGGCCTGCCGCCCGTAGCGGTCATCCCGGCCAGCGCCGCTGCCGTAGGCCTCATCCTGGTACTGCGGAACGGGCCCGGGGCTCCCCCCGGCTCCGTACTCAGGCTCGTCATATCCCGCGCCGTCGTTGAAACCGGGTTCGCCGTATCCCGGCTGGCCATAACCTGGCTGGCCGCCGTACCCTGGCTGGCCAGCGTAACCGCCGTCACGGCTGTACGGGTCGGGCCGGACGAAAGGATCGCCCGCCTGCTCGTCATAGTGATCCCGGCCGGCGTAAGGGTCCGGCGCGGCATAGTTGCCGCTGGTCTCATACCCGCCGCGATCAAATCGCTGATCAGGGCGGTACGGCTCCAGTTGGCCCCGCTCCACGGTCTGGCCATACGGGTCGGTACGCCCGCCGGGATCGGTTCGCCCGCCGGGATCGGCCCGGCCATAGGGGTCCGGGCCCTCGTAGCCGGGCTGACCATAGGGGTCCGGCGCCTCGTAGCCGGGCTGGCCATAGCCGACGCCCGAGTCATAACCGCCCTGCGCCCGGTAATCCGGCCGACCGTATCCGTCCTGCTCATAGCCGGGTTGGCCGTATCCGCCGGCGCCGCGGTCGTAATCCGGCACCCCGTAGCCGGCCGGCGCGCCGTGACCGGCAGGCGCCCCGTAGCCGCCCTGGTCGCCGTACCCATCGTCGCGGTACCCGTCGCCGTTGTATCCGTCGTGATATTGGTCGGGATAGGAATTTTGATTGGTAACGGGGCCGTCTTCCAGGCCCTCCGAGTCCGGTAGCCAGGGCTCATCCGGGCGACGCGCCGACCGCGAAGCGCGGCGGCGACCGCCGGGCACGCCGTACCGGTCAGAATCGCGGCCCTGGCCCTCGTCCCACTGCCCGTAACCGTCGCGGCTCATCTGGTCGTGCCTCCCCCGACGGTGACCAGAGCACCGGCCGGATCGCCTGTCGCGCGCTCGGAATCAAGTGCGCCCTGGAGCAGTAGTGCCGCCGCAGCCTTGTCGACCGACTGGCGCCGCTGCCGGGACCTGTGGCCGCCCTGCTGCAAGGCGGCGTGCGCCAGGACGGTGGTGAACCGCTCATCGACCAGCCGGACAGGCAATGGAGCGACCCGCTCGGCAAGCGCACTCGCAAATGCCCGGCCGTCAGCTGCTGCCCTGCCTTCCGTGCCGCGCAGCCCGACAGGCAGGCCCACGATGATCTCGACCGCCTCGTGCTCCGCAGCGAGCCCCGCCAGCTCGGCTAGATCACCGGCTCCGCGCTGGACCGTATCCAGCGGAGAGGACAGCACTCCGCCAGGATCACTGCGGGCTACGCCGATGCGGACCGAGCCGACGTCGACGCCAAGCCGGACGCCGGCCTCTACGTCGCTCCGCCATTGACCAAGGTCGGGGCAGTAGGTCTCATCCTGGACACGAGCTGGCGTCGGCACGGATTCACCCTACGGCACCTGCGCCCATTATGTCGCTAATAAGTAGCTGAACAGCCCCAAAGGCCCCGTTGATGGCGTCATCAGCCCGGTCACCGAGTGGGGCGCCGCCACCTTGCGCAACGTCGTCCTTGCCGCCGCCACGGCCGCCGAGCACGCCAGCCGCGGCGAGAACCAGCGCCCCGGCACGCAGGCCCCGGGCCCGGCCGGCCTTGTTGACTGCGACCACGACGGTCGGCCGACCGTCAGACACGCCGATGGCAGCAACCACGCTGGGCCGGTCCGCAGCCATCCGGCCACGGACGTCCAGCGCCACCTTCCTGATCCCGTCGGCGCCGACGCCATCAGGCAGCCGGTGCGCGACGTAACCGGCTCCGTGAATGTCCTCGGCATTCGCGGCCAGGTCGGCCGCGCCACCGAGCAGTTGCGCCGAGCGGAACTGCTCCAGATCGCGCTCGGCGTCCCGGAGCCGCGTAATGACGCCCGCGATGCGCTCTGGCAGTTCCTCCCGCCGCGCCTTCAGCTGCTCGGTGAGCTGGCTGACCAGGACGCTCTCCCTGGCCAGGAAGTTGAACGCGTCGATGCCGACAAGCGCCTCCACCCGGCGGACGCCAGATCCGATCGACGACTCGCCGAGGATCTTGACCAGGCCTAGGTTGCCCGACCTGGCCACGTGCGTGCCGCCGCACAGCTCTCGGGAGTAGTCACCGACCTCGACGACCCGGACGGTGTCACCGTACTTTTCGCCGAACAGCGCCAGCGCCCCCATCGCCCGCGCCTGGTCGATCGAGGTGTGGAAGGCGTGCACCTCCAGGTCGTTGATCAGGACCTGGTTGACCTCCTCCTCGGCCGCGGCTAGCACGGACGCTGGCACGGCCCCGAGGGCGGTGAAGTCGAACCGGAATCGGCCGGGCGCGTTCTCCGAGCCAGCCTGCGCCGCCGATTCGCCGAGCGCACCGCGGAACGCCCGATGCACCAGGTGCGTCGCGGTGTGCGACCGCGAGATGGCCCGCCTGCGCTCGACGTCGATCTCGGCGTACACCGGCGCCCCGATGACGATCTCGCCTGCGGTCACGGTGCCACGGTGCACGATCAGGCCCGGGACCGGCGACTGCACGTCGGTGACGTCGATCCTGGCTGCGACGCCTGGGCCGCTCCCGGACGCGGTGATTATCCCGCTGTCGGCGAGCTGCCCGCCGCCTTCGGCGTAGAAGGGCGTCCGGTCCAGGATTACTTCTACCTCGGTGCCCGCCCCGGCCGCCGGTACGGCCGCGCCGTCGGCAATAAGGCCGATGACGGCCGCGTTCCCGGTTATCTCGTCATAGCCGGTGAATATGATGCCGCCTGATTCCTCGAGCACCCGGGCGAACACCGAGATGTCGGCGTTCCCCGTCTTCTTGCCGGCCGCGTCGGCCTTCGCCCGCTGCCGCTGCTCGGTCATCAGCCGGCGGAATCCGCTCTCGTCGACGGCGAGGCCCTGCTCGGCCGCCATCTCCAGGGTCAGGTCAATCGGGAAGCCGTAGGTGTCGTGCAGCTGGAACGCCTGTTCGCCGCGGATGATGTCGCCGCCGCGCCGCCTGGTTTCCTCGACCGCCGCGTCGAGGATGGCCGAGCCGGTGCGCAGCGTCGACGAGAACGCGCCTTCCTCAGCGTCGATCACGGTGTGGATGTGCGGGGCGTCCCTGATCAGCTCCGGGTACTGCTGGCCGAGTGCGCCGATCGCCACCGAGGTCAGCTCGTGCAGGAACCGCTCATCGAGCCCGCCGCGGGACCCGCCCGATCCGCCGGAACCGCCGCGCTGGGCCCCGGACAGCAGGCGCAGCTTCTGCACGCTGCGGCGCAGGATCCGGCGCAGCACGTAGCCGCGACCCTCGTTGGACGGGATGACGCCGTCGGCTACGAGCATGACCGCAGTCCTGACATGGTCAGTGACCACGCGCAGCGCGACGTCGGTCCGCTCTTCGGCGCCGTAACGCTGCTCAGTCAGCTCGGCCGCGCGCTCGAGCACCTTCCACATGGTGTCGATCTCGTAGATGTTGTCCACGCCCTGCAGCAGCGCGGCCATCCGCTCCATGCCCATGCCGGTGTCGATATTGCGCGACGGCAGGTCGCTCACCACATCGAAGTCCACCTTGGACCGCACGGCGCCGAGCTGGTACTGCATGAAGACCAGGTTCCAGACCTCGAGGTAGCGGTCCTCGTCGGCTTCCGGCCCGCCTTCGCGGCCGTACTCCGGGCCGCGGTCGTAGTAGATCTCCGAGCAGGGACCGCCCGGACCTGGCACCCCCATGTGCCAGTAGTTATCGGCCAGGCCGCGGCGCTGGATCCGGCTCTCCGGCACGCCGACGACGTCGTGCCAGAGCTTGGCGGCCTCGTCGTCCTCATGCAGCACGGTCACCCACAGGCGGCTCTCCGCGAAGCCGAACCCGCCGTCAGACTCCGGCCGGGTCAGCAACTCCCAGGCGAACGGGATCGCCAGGTCCTTGAAGTAGTCACCGAAGGAGAAGTTGCCGAGCATCTGGAAGAACGTGCCGTGCCGGGTGGTCTTGCCGACTTCCTCGATGTCCGGCGTCCGGACGCATTTCTGGCAGCTCGTGGCCCGCCTGAACGGCGGCGTCTGCTGGCCGAGGAAGTATGGCTTGAACGGCTGCATGCCGGCGTTGACTAGCAGCAGCGTGGGGTCATCGGCTACCAGGCTCGCAGAGGGCACGACGATGTGACCCCGCTGCTCGAAGTAGCTAAGGAAACGGCGCACGATCTCTGCCGACTCCATGACAGCCATCCTTCACGTAGATGAGCCCTGGCGGGGGCGGGGCCAGGAAGTTCGGTCGGATCAGGACTTGCGATGACCCGGGTCGATCCCGCCAGCGGGCGTGCCGGCCGACGTCGTCCGGCCCTGACCTCCGAGGGTACGGTCAATGTCCGCGCGATGCAGATCCCGATACTCTGCCATGCCGTCGTGCACATCCCTGATGAACCCGGTCGGCCTGCCGACACTCGACGGCCTGCCGACACTCGACGGCCTGCCGACACTCGACGGCCTGCGGACACTCGACGGCGTGCGCATGCTTAGCGCCAGCGGCGACCGCCACCGCAGCTGGATGGCGCTCGGCCGCCGCGCCCGCGGTGCCAGCGCGCTGTCCGGGCCGGCCTGACCGGTCAGGCTCCGCGCGATCTGATTGGCCTTGCGATATCCGGTTACGCCCAGCACCGCACCTGTGACTAGCCAGAATCCGCGACGCATCACAGCCAGCTCACCGCCCCGGCCGGCCAGTGATAGCGGCCCGCGCCTGCTGCTCGTGCACCGCGGCCCCGGCCGGCTGCGGAGTACTCTGCGCCATCACCGCGACCTGAAGCGAGCGGCGGACTCCGATCGCGCGTCGCAGTCCGTAGACCAGCGCGGCCAGCCCGGTCAGCGGCGCGGTCGCCGCCGACGACAGTCCCCGGGCAAGTCCTGTCAGCGCGGACACATGCCCTGACAGCTCGGCCATGTTCGCGGTGACCTGGTCCATGCTCGCAGTGATTGCGTCAGTCCTGGCCAGCTGCGCGTTCGTGCGGTCTACCGCGGCCTGCGCCTGCTCGATTAGCTGGTCAGCGCGGTCCCGGTAGTCGGTGACCATGCCGGTGACGGCCGACATCAACCGGGCCAGCCGGACCAGCACCACTATCGCCACACACGACAGCACGGCAAAGAAGCCGGCAGCAATCAGCGCTGCCACCTGTCCGGCGGTCACCTGCGCCCGGCCTTCATATTCGCTCGCCTTTCATCCGCGTGCGTCCTGGGTCTGCCTGCCGCCGACCCTATCGCGAGGGCTGCGGGCTCGAGCGGCGACCGGCGTCAGCAGCCCGCGAGGCCCGGTCCGGCTCCTCTTGAGCGCTGCTCTGACGTCAACGCCTGCCGGCACTCGCAGCGTACGGAACTGATCGAGCTGGCAGACCTGCAGCCCGGGGATTGCTCAGCTGCCCTGGGCGGACCCGTTCCCCTCATCGTCAGCATCCGCGGTGCCGTCCAGTATCGAACGGATCCGCTCCGACCGCTCGGCAAATCGCGCCTCGGCCCCGCGGGTTGTCGGCAGGTAATAGCGCTTGCCGACCAGGCCATCCGGCGCGTACTGCTGGCGTACGACGCCGGCCGGGTCGTCGTGCGGGTACTGGTAACCCTTGCCGTGGCCGAGCCTGGCCGCGCTGGGGTAGCTCGCGTCCCTCAGGTGCTTGGGCACCGAGCCGGCCAGGCCTTGCTGGACGTCGGTCCCGGCGGACCAGATGGCCAGCGCGACCGCGTTGGACTTGGGCGCCAGGGCGATGTGGATGACGGCCTGGGCCAGGTTCAGCCGGGCCTCGGGCAGCCCGACGAACTCCACCGCCTGGGCAGCGGCGATCGCTATCTGCAGCGCGGTCGGGTCGGCCATGCCGACGTCCTCGCTGGCGTGCACGATCAGCCGCCGGGCGATGTAGCGCGGGTCCTCGCCCGCCTCGATCATCCTGGCCAGGTAATGCACGGCCGCGTCGGCGTCGCTGCCGCGCATGCTCTTGATGAACGCGCTGATCACGTCGTAGTGCTGGTCTCCGGCCCGGTCGTAGCGGACCATGGCCCGGTCGACCGCGCGCTCCAGTCCCTCAAGGGTGATCTGGCCGCCTGCCGGCATGCCGAGCGCGGCCGCCTCCAGGTAAGTAAGCACCCGCCGGGCGTCACCGCCGGCCAGCCTGATCAGCTGCGCCTCGACCCCGTCGGCCAGCGTCACTTGTCCGGCCAGGCCGCGCTCGTCAGTCAGCGCCCGGCCGATCACGATCCGGATGTCCTCGTCGCTGAGCGGGCGCAGCGTCAGCAGCAGCGACCGGGACAGCAGCGGGCCGATGACGGAGAACGACGGATTTTCCGTGGTAGCGCCGATGAACGAGACCCACCGGTTCTCCACCGCAGGCAGCAGCGCATCCTGCTGCGCCTTATTGAACCGGTGCACCTCGTCGATGAACAGCACGGTCTGCTCGCCTGTCAGCCCGAGTTGGCCGCGTGCCGTCTCGATGGCCGCCCGCACGTCCTTGACACCCGCCGAGACCGCGGACAGCTCGATGAACCGCCGCTTGGTCACCCTGCTGACCACGTACGCCAGGGTGGTCTTGCCGGTGCCCGGCGGTCCCCACAGCAGCACCGACATCGGCGCGTCATTGTCGGCCAGCTTGCGCAGTGGCGATCCGTCCCTGGTCAGGTGCGCCTGGCCGACGACTTCGTCGAGGGAACGGGGCCGCATCCGGACAGCAAGCGGCGCAGCAGCCTGCTCAGCCGCAGCGGCTGAGTCGTCGAACAGGCTCCCGGCCGAGCCGTCGTCTACACGAGGCACGATGCGACATTACCCGGCCGGTCCGACACGGCCTGGCCCGTCGGTACCCGGCACTAAGTTGCGGCGCCAAGGCCGCGTCCGGCGAACGCGGCCGCTGGCTTCGGACACGCTACGACGTGATCGGGGAGCCGGGCTCGGGGCGAAGCAGAAGCTAGCCGAAGTGTCACATGTGACAAGTTGTGGGATGATGCCTGCATGGCAGAACCCGCTGGCCGTCGTGAGGCGAACAAGCAGGCGACCAGGGCCGCGCTGCGCTCAGCCGCGAACCAGCTGTTTGCCAGCGAGGGGTTCGAGCGGACGACGGTCCGCGACATCGCCAAGTTGGCGAACGTCACCGAGCGAACCTTTTACCGGTACTTCGATGGCAAGGAAGACCTGGTCGCTGACGAGTTCCAGTCCTGGCTGTCGATGCTCAAGGACGAAATTCTCGCCAGGCCAGCTGACGAGCCGCCGCTGGCCGCAGTACGACAGGCCTTGTTGTCATTCGCCAGGCAAGTCGCGGTATCAGCCGCGCCCGGGCCGCTGTGGCTGGTTAGCGGCAGTCCGCCGGCGGCGAGGCTGCGGCGGTCCACCGCCCGGCCGCTGGTCCGGCTGGAGAATGCCGTCGCCTCGGCGCTGCTGGCGCGGCCGCAGCCGGATGGCACGGACGCGGACGGCAACGCGGATGCCGACTCGGATCGGGGTTCGGGCGGTGACTCGGATCGGGGTTCGGACGCGCCGGACCACGATTACGAGGCACACGTCATCGCGCGGGTCTGCGTCGCCGCCCTGCGCAGCGCGATCATCGAGCTGAGGGGTCAGCGGGCGGCGCGCGCCGCGGCTCCACAGGGCGCAACTGCTGCCGGCGAACTCGAGGACCTGCTTGCCCGCGCGTTCGCGATCATCAGCGCTGCTAGCCGGGAGCTGCCGGACACCTAGGCGCGATGAGTCCGCCACGCAGCGTAGACCTAACCTCCGCGCCGTCAGCACTTTCCACGGCCGCGACGGCCTCAAACTGCACGAAACGGACGGCAAAAGCCGCCGCAGCCGTGGAGAGTCAGGGACACCGCCCTGCGGCGTCGCCCAGCCGACGGTGTCGCTGACCCGGCGGCGTCGCTCAGCCGGTGGCGTCGCTCAGCCGGTGGCGTCGCCCAGCCGGCTAGCTCGCTGACCGGGCGCGTCACGCTGAGCTGGCTGCGGCGTCCTCCGGCACGACATCGATGCCCGCTTCCTTGCGCTGCTGCGGGGTAATGGGCGTTGGCGCGCCAGTCAGCGGATCGTGGCCGGACGCAGCCTTCGGGAACGCGATGACGTCCCGGATCGAGTCACGACCGGTCAGCAGCATCAGCAGCCGGTCCCAGCCGAAGGCGATCCCGCCGTGCGGCGGCGGGCCGTAGCGCAGCGCTTCCAGCAGGAAGCCGAACTGCGACGCTGCCTCTTCCCTGGACAGGCCGATGACGCCGAACACCTGCTGCTGCATGTCCGGCTGGTGGATCCGGATAGAGCCCCCGCCAATCTCGGTCCCGTTGCAGACGATGTCATAGGCGTCAGCCAGGGCCCCGGCAGGTTCGTCGGCGAACTTGGACGCCCACTCGGGCAGCGGCGCGGTGAACGGGTGATGCACCGCGGTCCAGCCGCCTTCGCCGTCTTCCTCGAACATCGGCGCGTCCACCACCCAGGTGAACGCCCACGCAGACGGGTCGATGAGCCCGCAGCGATGGCCGATCTCGAGCCGGGCCGCGCCCAGCAGCGTCCGCGCCTCGTTCGCAGTGCCGGCCGCGAAGAAGACCGCGTCGCCTGCGACGGCACCGACGGCGGCCGGCAGCCCGGACCGTTCGGCCTCCGACAGGTGCCTGGCCACCGGCCCTGCGTCGGCAACAAGACCGTCCGGCCCGATCAGCACGTAAGCCAGCCCGCGTGCGCCGCGCGACTTCGCCCACTCCTGCCAGCCGTCCAGCTCCTTGCGCGTCTGGGCGGCTCCGCCCGGCATCACCACGGCGCCCACATGCGGCGCCTGGAATACCCGGAACTCTGACTGCGTGAAGTAACTGGTCAGGTCGATCAGCTCGGTCCCGAACCGCAGGTCGGGCTTGTCCGAACCGTACCTGGCTATCGCGTCGGCATAGGTCATATGCGGGATCGGCCGCGGCACCTGGTAACCGGTGATCTCCGCCCACAGCCGCTCGACAATATCCTCCGCGACAACAACGACGTCCTCCCTGGTCACGAAGGACATCTCGATGTCGATCTGGGTGAACTCCGGCTGCCGGTCGGCCCGGAAGTCCTCATCCCGGAAGCACCGGACGAGCTGGAAGTAGCGCTCCAGCCCGGAGATCATCAGTAGCTGCTTGAAAAGCTGCGGCGACTGCGGCAGCGCGTACCAGTGGCCGGGCCGCAGCCGCACCGGTACCAGGAAGTCGCGCGCGCCTTCGGGCGTGGACCGGGTCAGGAACGGGGTCTCCACGTTCACGAACCCGCCCGCGCTCATCACCTCGTTCAGCACGTACGCGGCCTTGGACCTGGCCCGCAGGGCGGCCGCCATGTCGGCCCGCCGGATGTCGAGGTACCGGTACTTCAGCCGGATTTCCTCGTTGAGCTCACCGCCGCCCTCGATCGGGAACGGCAGCGGATCGGACTGCGACAGCACCTCAATCCCCGTCGCGGCGACCTCGATCTCGCCCGTCGCCAGCTCAGGGTTCTCGTTCCCGGCCGGGCGGAGCCGCACGGTGCCGGTGACCAGCACGCAGAACTCGGCCCGCAGGTCGTGCGCCACGTCCTCCTGGCGCAGCACGACCTGCACGATCCCGCTGCCGTCCCGCAGGTCGATGAACACGACGCCGCCGTGATCACGCCGCCGCGCGACCCAGCCCGCCAGCCGCACCTGCTCGCCCGCCGCGGCTGCCCGCAGGCTGCCCGCCTCGTGGCTGCGGATCATCGCTCAGCCCAGCCTCTCTGTCGTCACTTCCAAGATCAACACCATAAGGAGGGTAACGGGTTCGCCCCCGGACCGGCCCCGTCCGTCAGCCGGTCGGGTAACGGGCTCAGCCCGCTCACACGCCCGTGACCGGACCGCTAGCCGGTGCTAGCCCGGCCAGGAACGGGTTCGCGGCTCGCTCTGCGCCGATCGTGGTGCCCGGCCCGTGCCCGGCCAGTACGACGGTCTCATCCGGAAGCGGCAGGCATACCCGCGCCAGGCTCTCCAGGATGGTCGGGTAGTCCCCGCCCGGCAGGTCCGTCCGGCCGATCGACCCGGCGAACAGCAGGTCACCGGTGAACAGCGTGCCCGGATCCACCGCGGCCGGGAGGCGGAACGTCACTGAGCCGGGCGTGTGCCCGGGCGCATGATCCACGACTAGCTGCATCCCGGCGAGGTCCAGCGTCATGCCGTCGGCCAGCTCGATGACCTCATCGGGCTCGGTGAACTCAAGACCCCCGAAGAGCTGCTGAAGGGGCCCGAGGCCGAGTCCGCGGCCGGGATCGGTGAGCAGCGCCCGGTCTGCGGGGTGGATGTAGGCCGCAATGCCCTTCGCGCCGCAGACCGGCGCGACCGACCAGATGTGATCGATGTGGCCGTGTGTCAGCAGGACGGCCGCGGGCTGGAGCCGGTATCGCTCGATGATTTCCTCGATGCCCTGCTGAGCGTCTTGCCCAGGGTCGATGATCAGGCACTCCTGGCCTGGGCCGGGCGCCAGCAGGTAGCAGTTGGCGGCGAAGGTGCCAGCGGGGAATCCGGCTATCAGCACAGCGCACTCATTTTGGGGGACCTCCGGTCACACGCGCATGTCGCGCATACGACCAGGCTATCGAGAAGTGCTGATTAGGCTGGTCCGGGTCCGCACAGGACACGGCTTGGGCGCAGTTGGGACTCGAAAGGTAACGGCGGCGTTACCACAGCCGTCACAACGGTACGATTCGCGAAGTTTCGTAACGCGCGCTGACCTGTCCATGCAGGCAGCGACGTTGCCAGACCAGGCAGACCGCAGGACACTGCGGATGAGCAGGAGGACCGCACAGGTGGCCGGGAAGAAGGAACGGCAGCGCAAACTCGCCAGGGACGCTCACCAGCGCCGGATGGGGCGCCAGGCTGAGCGTGCGAGGCGTGCCAAGCAGATCTCAGTGTCGGTGATCGTGGCTGTGATCGTGGTCGCCGTCGGCGTCGTAGTCGGGCTCATTGCCAGCGCGAGTCCCGGGAAGGCCAAGGCCTCGGCGAACGCGTCGGCCAGCGCGTCGGCGACGCCGTCCGCCACGCCCTCGCCGAGCACTACCCCTGCCATGGTCAACGGCAAGTGCGTCTGGATCAAGGCCGGCACCGCCTCCCGCAAGGTAAATCTGCCGCCGACGAAGCCGGACACAAAAGTCACGTACGTGGCGACGTTCAAGACGAACCGCGGCAACATCGTGATCGACCTGCTGAACAGCAAGGCACCATGCACGGTGGGGTCGTTCGTCTCACTCGCCGACCAGAAGTTCTACAACAACAGCCGTTGCTTCCGGCTCACCACGGTGGGCATTTATGTGCTTCAGTGCGGCGACCCGACCGGGACCGGCCATGGCGGGCCGGGCTACGAGTTCGGCCCCGAGAACCAGACCGGCGCCACGTATCCGGCGGGCACGGTGGCGATGGCCATTGTCACCGGACAGCCGGACAGTAACGGCAGCCAGTTTTTCCTGGTCTACAAGAACACGCCGTTGCCGCCCAATTACACTCCGTTTGGCACTATTGTCAGCGGACTCAATATCATCCAGAAGGTGGCAAACGCGGGCAGTGATAACTCCAACGGTGCTGGCGACGGGCACCCTAAGGAGAAGGTTCAGATCGAAAGCGTGACGATCAAGAAGGCTTGACCAACGTAAAGCCGCTGGTCAGGTACCGAGCAGGAGGTACGCGGTGAGCACCGCAAGCGATCCGTGGGGCCGGGTAGCCGACGACGGTACGGTGTATGTCCGGACCGCCGAGGGCGAGCGAGAGATCGGCTCGTGGCAGGCTGGCAGTCCGGCTGAGGCACTGGCCTTCTTCAAGCGAAAGTTCGACTCGCTGGAGACCGAGGTCAGCCTGCTCGAGCAGCGGATATCCAGTACCGACCTGTCGGCCGGCCAGGCGAATTCCACGATCACCAGGCTGACCAAGGCAGTGACGGACGCGCACGCCATCGGGGACCTCGCTGGCCTGCTCAAGCGGCTGGAGGCGCTGGGCGGCACCATCGAGCACCGCCGGGAGGAGCACAAGGCGGCGCGCGAGCAGGCTCGCGTTGACGCGCACGAAGCCCGGGAGCGGATCGTCGCCGAGGCCGAGCGGATCGCGGCCGAGGCCACCCACTGGAAGGCCAGCGGTGAGCGGATGCGCCAGCTGCTGGAGGAATGGAAGGCCGCCCCGCGTGGCGACCGGGCTGCGGAGGCCGCCCTCTGGAAGCGGCTGTCGGCAGCCAGGAATGCCTTCGCCAAGCGGCGCAAGGCCTACTTCGCGACGCTCGAAGAGGAGCGCGAGGGCATCAGGACTCGCAAGGAGGAACTAGTCACCAAGGCAGAGGAACTCTCTTCCTCGACTGACTGGAGCGCCACGGCAACCGCCTACCGCGAGCTGATGCGATCCTGGAAGCAGGCTGGCCGGGCTGACCGGACCGCCGAAGACGACCTGTGGAACCGGTTCAAGGCAGCTCAGGACGCGTTCTTCAAGGCCCGCTCCGAGGTACTGGACGCCAAGGACCGGGAGCTGCGGGAGCACGTCGTGGTCAAGGAGCAGCTGCTCGCCGAGGCAGAGAAGCTGCTGCCGCCGACCGACGCGCGGGCCGCAAGATCTTCGTTGCGGAGCATCCTGGAGCGTTGGGAGCGCGCCGGTGCCGTCCCGCGAGACTCTCAAGAGCGCCTGGAAGGTGGCCTGCGCAAGATCGAGGAGAGCCTGCGCAAGGCCGAGGACTCACACTGGCGCCGGACCAACCCCGAAGCCGTGACGCGAGCCAGGGGCACGGTCGAGCAGATCCGCAGTGCGATCAGCCAGCTCGAGCGCCAGCTCGCCAAGGCCGAAACCAGCGGCGACGCGAAGGCGCAGCAGCAGGCCAAGGAGGCAATCGAGGCCCGCCAGTCCTGGCTGGCCGAGGCCGAACGCACGCTCGCCGAGCTATCGAGCTAGTCCCGCTGACGCCAGCAGCCAACTCGGCGGTGTTCACGTGTCTGCGCAGTGGCCGCGCTGGTTGATCTCTACGGCCCGGCCGTCGGGATCCTCCACGACGGCGCGGCAGGCCCAGGGCCGCACCTGGTGGCTGACCAGAACCGGCGCGCCGTATCCGGCCAGGGTGGTGAGGGTGTGCTCAAGCGACGCGACATAAAAGCCCGGAAACGAGCTGCCCGGCTCCCGCCATTTCGGTGCGTGGCCCGCGGAGCTAGCCGCATCGAAGACCGCGAAGTGCACGCCGCCGATGTCGGCGGCCAGGTGCCGCGGTCCGTCGCCATGGTCCTCGTCGTGGAGCTGGAGACCGATCGCGCGGTAGAACGCGGCCGTCTGCTCCGGGTCACCGCTGAACAAGACAAGAGATGCGATCTCGGCCATGACGTCTTCTTATCACGAACCGCCCGAGGGCTTGCGGCTCCTGCTGCTTGCGACCGCCTAGCTGGTCACGCGGTAGACATCGTAGACGCCGTCGATTGACCGCACCGCCCGCAGCACCGCGCCTAGGTGCTTGGGGTCACCCATCTCGAAGGTGAACCGGCTGAAGGCGACCCTGTCCCTGGTAGTGCTGACGGTGGCGGACAGGATGTTCACGTGCTGGTCGGACAGCGACCTGGTCACGTCGGACAGCAGGCCGGTCCGGTCCAGTGCCTCAACCTGGATGGCGACGAGGAACTGG
Source organism: uncultured Actinomycetota bacterium (assembly GCA_963787665.1). Taxonomy (GTDB): domain Bacteria; phylum Actinomycetota; class Actinomycetes; order Streptosporangiales; family Streptosporangiaceae; genus JAJYUU01. The sequence goes on along the minus strand of CAWBDZ010000006.1, from coordinate 200,368 downwards.
GAACCTTCCTTGGGCGACCAGCGCACGCCGACCAGCCGCTCGGGCTCTGACGCGAGCAGGTGCTCGAGGTTCACGCAATCCTTGCGGTGCACCGAGACGCCGTTACCCCGGGTGACGAAGCCCATGATCTGATCGCCAGGCACCGGCGTGCAGCACTTGGACAGCCTGGCCCACACGTCGTTGGCGCCTTCGACCACGACGCCGGAATCCCCCGCTGGCGCCGGAGGTCGCGGCGCCCTGGTGACCAGGGTCGCTTCGGCAAGGTCATCCTGGGCTCCGGCCATGCCGCCAGCGGACTTGATCAGCTTCGCGACCACCGACTGGGCGCTGACGTGGCCCTCGCCGACGGCGGCGTACAGCGCCGAAAGGTCGGCGTAGCGCAGGTCGCTGGCGATCGCGTTGAGCGCATCGGCGGTGGCCAGCCGCTGGAGCGGCAACCCCTGCTTGCGCATCATCCTGGCAATCGCCGTCTTGCCGTTCTCGGCGGCGGCTTCCCGGCGTTCCTTGGAGAACCAGTGCCGGATCTTGTTCCGGGCCCGGGCGCTCTGCACGAAGCCGAGCCAGTCCCGGCTAGGCCCGGAATCGGACGCCTTGGAGGTGAAGATCTCCACGGTGTCGCCGTTGTTCAGGGTGCTCTCCAGCGCCACCAGGCGGCCGTTGACCCTGGCCCCGATGGTCCGGTGCCCGACCTCGGTGTGGATCGCGTAGGCAAAGTCGATCGGCGTCGCGCTCTGCGGCAGCGCGATGACCTCGCCCTTGGGCGTGAACACGTACACCTCGGCGGCGCCCAGGTCGAACCGGAGCGAATCGAGGAACTCGGCCGGGTCCTCGGTCTCGCGCTGCCAGTCGACCAGTTGCCGAAGCCAGGCCATGTCGGCGGTGCCGCCGCCGACCATCTCTTCCTTGTACTTCCAGTGCGCGGCGACGCCATACTCGGCCCGGCGGTGCATGCCCCAGGTCCGGATCTGCAGCTCGACCGGCTTGCCCTCCGGACCGATGACCGTAGTGTGCAGCGACTGGTACATGTTGAACTTGGGCATCGCGATGTAGTCCTTGAACCGGCCGGGGACCGGATTCCATCGCGCATGTACCGTGCCGAGCACCGCGTAGCAGTCGCGCAGCGAGTCGACAAGAACGCGGATGCCCACCAGGTCGTAAATGTCATCGAAGCTGACATTACGGGCGATCATCTTCTGGTAGACCGAGAAGTAATGCTTGGGTCGGCCGCTGACCACGTTCTTGATCTTGGCGTCCTTCAGGTCCTCCTGAACGTCCTCGATCACTTCCTGGAGGAACATCTCCCGACCGGGCGCGCGCTCCGAAACCAGTCTCGCGATCTCGTCGTAGCGCTTGGGGTACAAAGTGGCGAACGCCAGATCCTCAAGCTCCCACTTGACGGTATTCATGCCCAGCCGGTGCGCTAGCGGGGCGAAGATCTCCAGCACCTCGCGAGACTTCTGCTCCTGCTTGGGCCGCGGCAGGTAACGCAGCGTCCGCATGTTGTGCAGCCGGTCGGCCAGCTTGATGACCAGCACCCGGATGTCGCGGGACATCGCCACGACCATTTTGCGGACGGTCTCGGCTTGGGCCGCGTCGCCGTACTTGACCTTGTCGAGCTTGGTGACCCCGTCGACCAGGGTCGCGATGTCCTCGCCGAACTCCTCACGGAGCTGGGCGATGGTGTACTGGGTGTCCTCCACGGTGTCGTGCAGCAGCGCCGCGCAGATCGTGTCGTGATTCATGCCGAGCTCGGCCAGGATGGTCGCCACGGCGAGCGGGTGAGTGATGTAGGGATCGCCACTGCGGCGGGACTGACCCGCGTGCAGCCTCGCCGCGACCTCGTAGGCACGCTCGATGAGGCGGATATCAGCCTTGGGATGCGTCGTGCGCACCGTCTTGACGAGCGGTTCCAGCACCGGGTTGACGCTGCCGACGCGCGCTGAGCCGAGTCTGGCCAGCCTGCGCCGAACCGCTGCGGCCCCGGACGCCGCGTCCGGGGCCGCAGGCTGGCCTGGGCTAGCCGGGTCCGCAGGCTGGGCCGCCTTGCGCGCGGCCCGGGCCGATCCGGACCGGCCTTGCGACCTCTTGCCGCTCCCGCTGGTCCGCCCGCTCCGCTGCTCGGGCTCGGGCTTTGTCTCAGTCTCGGTGTCAGCGTCGGCGGGCACGCCAACGAGCGACGTCACCCCGTCATCCGCCGCAGGCAGGTCCTGGGTGACATCGGGTCCGGCCGCTCCGGCCGTTACCACGTCACCGGCCACACGCGCTCCTCACGTCCGCCGTGTCAACAAGTCTATCGGCGGATGATTCAGGACGTGCCGGGCTCCGCACGTTGGGTTACTCGGCGAGGGGGTTGACCCGGCGAGGGGATTTAACCTGGCGAGCGGCTAAACAACTAGCAGCGAGCGCACTTCCAGGCCGGGCAGCCTGGCCCGGCCAGCCAGGAAGCCGAGTTCGAGCAGGACCACGATGCTGGTCACCTCGGCACCGGTCAGCCTGACCAGCTCTGCCGTGGCCGCGGCGGTCCCGCCGGTTGCCAGCACGTCGTCCACGATCAGCACCCTGTCACCAGGTTCAAAAGCATCGATATGCACCTCAAGCGTGGCACTGCCGTACTCAAGGTCATAGGTCTGCGCGAACGTCGGCGCAGGCAGCTTGCCGAGCTTGCGGACAGGAACGAAGCCAGCGCCCAGCGTGTGGGCGACCGGAGCGGCCAGGATGAAGCCGCGTGCTTCGATGCCTGCAACCTTGGTCACGCCCTCGCTTCCGGCAGCCAGCGCCGCTATGACGGCCGCGAAGGCGTGGCCGTCGGCGAGCAGCGGAGTGATGTCCTTGAACTGGATGCCCGGCTGCGGGTAGTCGGGTACGTCCCGGATCTTGGACCGCACCAAGTCCGCGATGTCCACCGCGGTGCCCGGCACCAGTCCGTCGCCGGCCACTGGCAGGCTACCGCCGCTTCTTCTTGCCGCTTGGCCGACGCTTAGCCGCTGGCTTGCGAACTGGCTGCTGCCGCTGCCCAGGCGGTCTTGAGCTGGCCGCGCGTGCCTGGCCGCTCGGCGTGGCCTGCGCAGCCGGCACCGGTTCGCCGGACATCTGCTGGTTCATCAGTGGCTCGCCGTCGAGCATGTCCTCATCGTCCCCGGCATCGGTCACTGCGACAGCGCTCGCGCCGCCGGCTGTGGCGCCGCCGTTCCCGGGTGCTGCGCCACCATTCCCCGCCGAGGCGCCACCGCTGCTCGCTGAGGTGCCAGCCTTCGCCGCCCTGCGCGCTGCGCTCCGGCCGCCCGCCGCCCGCAGCGCGACCTGCTTGGCCAGCTGCTTGTACTGCGGCTCGCGCTCCTTCAGGTCGGCCAGCACCGGCGTAGCGATGCAGATCGAGGAGTAGGTACCGGACAGCATGCCGATGAATAGCACCAGGGACAGGTCCTTGAGCTCGCCGTTGCCAAGCAGCAGCGTGCCGACGACGAGGATCGCCGCCACTGGCAGCAGTGCGGTCAGCGAGGTGTTGATGGACCGGACCAGGGTCTGGTTCAGCGCCAGGTTCGCTGCGTCGCTGTAAGTGCTCTTGCGCGTGCCGAGCAGCGAGGCGGTATTCTCCCTGACCTTGTCGAACACCACGACGGTGTCGTACAGCGAGTAACCCAGGATGGTCAGCAAGCCGATGACTGTCGCCGGGCTGACCTGGAAGCCGGTCAGCGCGTACACGCCGATTGTGATCACGATGTCGTGGGCGAGCGCGACAAACGCCGCGGCCGCCATTCGCCATTCGAACGCGATCGACAGGTAGATCACGATCACGATCAGGAACGCGATCAGCGCTTCCAGCGCCTTCTGGGAGATCTGCGAACCCCAGCTTGACCCAACCGACGTGACCGAGATGGCGCCCGGGCTGACATTGAATTTCTTGGCGATCGCCGTCTCGATCGTCAGCGCCTGGTTCGGGGACAGCTGGCTGGTCTGTACCTGCCACTGCGCGGGATGTCCGTTGAACGGTTTCACTTCGGTCGCAGTCGGGTTGGTCCCGCCGTTCGCGGTGACGACCTGCACCAGGCTGGCCTGGTTCACCGAGGCGGCAGCCGGCACGTTGAACAGCGAGCCGCCCTTGAACTCGACACTGAAGTCAAGCCCGCGGATGCCCACCGCCAGGATGCTGATCAGCAGGATTGCCCCGGAAATCGTGTACCAGAGCTTCTTCCGGCTGACGAAGTCGATGGAGACCTCGCCGCGGTACAGCCGTCCCGGAACGTTGCGAAGCGTGGCGAGCCGCGACATCACGCCTCCCGGGTGTTGGTCGAGGGGCGCGTGCTGGACGGGCGCGTGGTGGTCGAGGAGCGCGTGGTAGCCGCCGCGCCGGCTGTGCCAGCCACCGGCCGCCGCGAGCCCCGCCACGGCGCTCTGGCTCCGAGCCTGGCCGGATCCAGCCCGGACAGCGGATGTCCCTGGCCGTAGAACTTGGTCCTGGCCAGCAACGTGATCATCGGCTTGGTGAACAGGAACACCACCACGATGTCGATCAGCGTGGTCAGGCCGAGGGTGAAGGCGAACCCGCGGACGTCGCCGATGGACAGGATGTACAGCAGCAAGGCAGCCAGGAACGAGACCGTGTCGGACACGATGATGGTTCGCCTGGCCCGGGTCCAGCCGCGCTCGACGGCGGACCGCAGCGATTTGCCCTCGCGTACCTCATCGCGTAGTCGCTCGAAGTACACGATGAACGAGTCGGCGGTGATACCGATGGCGACGATGAGGCTGGCCACGCCGGCCAGGGACAGGGTGAATCCCTCGTACTTGCTCAGCAAGATCACCGACAAGTAGGTCAGGGCTGCCGCGATGAGCAGGCTCGAGACGGACACCACGCCAAGGCCGCGGTAATACAGGAACGAGTACAGCACCACGAGCAGCAGGCCGATCACGGCGGCGAACAGGCCCGCCGATAGCTGGTCCGAGCCGAGCTGTGCTGACACTGACGAGATGAACAGGGGCTTGAAGGACAGCGGCAAGCTGCCGTACTTGAGCACGTCCGCTAGCTGGGTGGCCTGGCCTTGACTGAATCCGCCGGAGCCGCCATTGATCTGACCCGACGTGGAGATAGCGCCCTGCACCTGCGGGGGCGAGCCCTGCAGGTTACCGTCCAGCAGCACAGCCAGCTGATTCAGCGTGTAGCTATTCGAGCTCGTGTTCGCCGACGGCAGGTAATTGGTGACCATTCTGGTGGTCAGCGCGCCGAGGGCCGCTGCGGCCGGCTGCTTGACGTCGAAGTTGACGAGCCAGCCTTGGGTCGTGTCCTGCGCCGCGACATTGCTGAGGTCCTTGCCCTGCACGACCGCCTTGTCGAACGCGAACTTGACGCCGTTGAGGCAGCCGACCGTCTGCGCATTCGGATCGTCATACAAGTTGGCGTTCGAGTGGTAGATCAGTGCCTGCCAGTTCTTCTTCGCGCAGTTCAGCTTGTCGAAGAGCTGGACAGTCGCCGGGTTCAGCGCGGCAGCGTCACCACTGACGCCCGCGCTCGTCGTGGTCGACAGCTTGCCGGATGTCGGCGAACTCGGACTCCCGCTGGCGGTCGGCGACGGCGAGGTACTCGGTGAGGCCGACGTCTTGGGAGAGGCCGATGCCTTCGGCGAGGCTGCCGAGTTGCCCAGTTCGCTGGCCCCGACGGCCTGACCCGCACCCAGCGGCCGACTTCGTGCTAGCCGACGTGGTCGGGGTGGCCGACGGCGTCGCACTGGCCGAGGAACTCGGCGAGCCGCTCACGTTGGCGGACGGTGTGGCCGACGGCGTCGGTGTCGGCGTCGTGGTAGTCGGGGTCACGTAGTTCGGCGCCTCAACCAGAACCTGCCGCAGCCGGAGCAGCGCAGTAGTGCCGACCAGATGCTCCACCTTCGTCGCACCGGCGCCTGGCACCGAGACAACGATCTCGTTGGTGCTCTGCTTCACCACCGAAGAGCCGGTCAGGCCAGTCGCCTCGACGCGGCTCGTGATGATCTGGACTGCCTTGTTCATCGCGGCAGCGCTGGGCGGCGGGGCCGTCTGGCCCTTCTTCACCTGCGCCGGCACTGCCTTGAGCGTGACCTGCGTGCCGCTGGACAGGTCTAGCCCGAGGCCGACCTTGAAGCTCTTGTGCCAGGCAGAGGGATTGCCCAGGTTAGAGCCGAGAACGCCGAGCAGCATGGCGACGAGCAGTGCCGCCAGGGCGGCGAGATATCGCCCCGGATGAGACTGCGGATTGCTAGGAGGAGCCACGGGGGTTTGCCCTGTCTTTCGGTCCGGCGGGGCTAGACGCTGAAGTCGGTGCGCTCGTCCTGGCTGGCGGGCTTGTCGTCCTCAGCCTCGTCATCCGCCGGTCCGGCATCGTGTCGTAAACGCCGTCCGGCTCCTCGTCCGGCACGACCGTCGCGATCGCCTGGCGCAGCATCTTGACCTCTACACCGGGCGCGATCTCGACGATGACGTTGCGGTCATCGCCCGATATGACGGTCCCGTAGAGGCCGAAGGAGGTCCGGATCTTCGAGCCGTCCATCACCTGGCGCTGAGTCTGCTGGGTTGCGCGCTGGCGCCGCCGCTGCGACCGGAACAGGAAGACCATCATGACGCCGAAGATCAGGATGATGATCAGGAAGCTCGAGCTGCCGGTGCTGCTCGTACCGCTTGCCGCGAGTATGTGCTCTGTCCCCATTGCGGGACATCCTTCCGAGTAGATGGGCCACCGCCGCCGGAGGCTGACTGGCGTGCGGCCGGGGTGCCCGGCTGCCGCGCCGAAGTGGCGTGTTTTGGACCAACTGCCGCAGTGTAGCGGCGCGCATGCAGCGCACCAACAGGCTACGGCTTCTGGCGAGTGATCGTGACCAGGCTGCGACCATCAGTGACATTCCGCCCCAGGTCACGGCCCTGGGCGCGATCTGCTGCTGAGCCGGAAAACCGCCCGAGTCAGTCGAAAAGCGTAACGTCCCCCTCAGCCCCGGCCGACCCCGGGTCTCCAGCCTGCTGCATCCAGGCCAGCTGCCGCGGCAACGGCAGGCCGAGATGCTGCCAGGCGGCTGGCGTCGCTACCCGGCCCCGTGGTGTCCGTGCTATCAGCCCGGCCCGTACCAGGAACGGCTCGGCCACGACCTCGACGGTCTCGGCCTCTTCGCCCACGGCGACCGCCAGCGTGGACAATCCCACCGGTCCGCCGCCGAATCTGCTGACCAGCGCGGCGAGCACGGCACGGTCCAGCCGGTCCAGGCCGCTTTCGTCGACCTCGTACAGCTCCAGGGCCGCCCTCGCGCTGTCTTTGTTTACCACCCCGTCCCCGCGGACCTCGGCAAAGTCCCGGACCCGGCGTAGCAGCCGGTTAGCGATGCGCGGCGTGCCACGGGACCGGCCGGCGATCTCGTCCGCGCCGTCATCGCGCAGCGCCACCCCAAGTAGCCCCGCTGACCTGCGCACGATGACACCGAGTTCGTCTGGCTCGTAGAAGTCCAGGTGCGCGGTGAAGCCGAACCGGTCTCGCAATGGGGCGGGCAGCAGCCCGGCCCTCGTGGTGGCGCCCACCAGCGTGAACGGCGCGATCTCCAGCGGTATCGCGGTCGCGCCCGGCCCTTTGCCGATCACCACGTCGACCCGGAAGTCCTCCATGGCCAGGTAGAGCATCTCCTCAGCCGGCCTGGCGACGCGGTGAATCTCATCGATGAAGACGACTTCGCCCTCGGTCACGGTGGACAAGATTGCCGCCAGATCGCCGGCCCGCTCGATCGCGGGACCGCTGGTGATCCGGAGCGGCGCGCCGAGTTCGGCCGCGACGATCATGGCAAGCGTTGTCTTGCCCAGCCCGGGCGGGCCGGACAGCAAGACGTGGTCCGGCACCCGGCCACGGCCCAGCGCGCCCTCCAGCACCAGCGACAGTTGCTCCCTGACCCGGTTCTGGCCGATGAGCTCACTCAGCCGCTTGGGGCGTAGCGCGCCCTCGACGATCCGCTCGTCGGCGTCGGCAAGCGCCGAGACAACGCGGTCGGCTTCGCCGCGCTGGCGGTTCAGCGCCGCGTCGCTGCCGGTCACGGCCGCCCCAGCGCGCTCACGGCCGCCCCAGCGCGCTCAACGCCGCTCGCAGCGCAACGGCAACGTCGACCTCGTCCTGGCCGTTAGCGTCGCCGTGCTCGATTAGCTGCGGCTCTACCGCCGCGATGGCCTGATCGGCTTCCCTGCCCTGCCAGCCGAGGCTGATCAGGCCTGCCCGGACCTGATCACGCCACTGCGCTGCGGCCATGGACTGGCCGGCGATCGGCTGGCCGACGCCATCGGATGGCGGGCCGAGCCGGCCGGCCAGCTCGAGCACGATCCGCTGGGCGCCCTTGCGGCCGATGCCCGGCACCGAAGTCAGCGTGGCCAGATCCTCACCGGCAACAGCCCGGCGCAGCGCTTCGGGCGTCAGCACGGCCAGCATGGCCTGAGCCAGCCTCGGCCCGACCCCGCTGGCGGTCTGCAGCAGCTCGAAGGTATTCCGCTCGTCATCGGTGGCAAAGCCGTACAGCGTCAGCGAATCCTCCCGGACCACCAGCGATGTCGCGACCCGCGCGTGCTCACCTGGCCGCAGCCGGGCCAGGGTACCCGGCGTGCACTGCACCAGCAGCCCGACACCGCCGACCTCGATGACGGCGCCCTCCGGGGACACCGCGGCGACCGAACCCGACACGTGCGCGATCATCTGATCCCTCCGGCGGCAGTTCGCTGGGCCGCGGCCAGCCGCTGTTGTGTGAGCCGTGCTTGGGCGGTGCCGCGCCACAAATGGCAGATGGCCAAGGCGAGCGCGTCCGCGCTGTCGGCGGGCCTCGGCGGGTCAGCCAGCCGCAGCAGCCTGGTCACCATCTGCGTGACCTGCGGCTTGGCGGCCCGGCCGCTGCCGGTCACGGCGGCCTTCACCTCGCTGGGGGTGTGCAGAGCTACCGGTATGCCCCGCCGCGCGGCGCAGACGATGGCTACCGCTCCGGCCTGGGCGGTGCCCATGACGGTGCGGACATTGTGCTGGCTGAAGACCCGCTCGACGGCCACCGCATCCGGCTGATGCTGAGCCAGCCACTGGTCCAGCGCGACCTCCAGGGCCAGCAGCCGCGCGCCCACATCGTCCGCCGCGGGAGTCCGGATCACGTCGGTGCCGATCAGCCGCAGCGCGCGACCGGGCTCGCCCTCGATCACGCCGATGCCGCAACGGGTAAGGCCCGGATCCACGCCGAGCACGCGCATCCGTCACCGCCCCGCTAGCTGCGAACACCTGTTCGGTCGCCACATTAGCGGTCCGGGCCGCCGCCCCGCCGCAGACGCGCCGCCACCGGCCGCAGTTGCCAAGAGGAGGCGCTGGGGCCCGGTATTAGAAGTAATCGATCATGAAGGCCCGGCCGGCGAACGCGCTGTCCAGGTTGGCGTCAGCGGCCGGGTCACCGCCGTTCGCCAGCCCGGCCAGCCGCAGCGTGGCCAGTGGCACCCCGGCGAACATCGCGGCCAGCCCGCGCGGCCCGAGCCTGAGGATTGCGGCGGAGTCAGGAGCGAACCCGTTCCCGCCCTGAAGATCGCCAGGATCCGCCCGCGCCAGCCGCCCGGCTCCATCGGATATCTCCAGCGCCCACCGGCCCGCGTTGGCGGGCAGCACCGGGTCGGCGAGGTCGAGCAGGGTCGAGAGGCGCACCGCGGGCGGATAACCGCGCGCCGCGATGGCGGCCGGGGCGTCGACGAGGCGCAGCATCCAGCTCTCCCGCCGGTGCAGCGACGCGGCCGGTTCGGTGATCAGCCAGCTGACCGGATCGTCGGGCCCGAGGCAGGCGCGGATCCGCTCCGCCACCGTGCCGTGCGAGGCCAGGATCTGCCAGAACGCGCGCGCGGTTTCTGCGGACCCGGCCACCAGTTCCTCGACCTCGACCTCGTCGAGGTCATCGGCCCAGCGATAGCCGAGGAACCCGTCCTCGGCCAGGTAGGCGAAGTGGTCCTCGTCGTCCAGCCAGCGGCGCAGCGAGGCTGGCCCGCGGGTGTTGGGCCCGCAGTCCCGCAGTTCGGCGTGCACCCGGCCCTTGACGTCGATGATCATTTCGGCGTCCGCCGCAGTGGCGCGGCGCAGCTTCGGGCCGAAGGCCGGGGCCGCCTGGGCGGCACGGGTCCGGGCGGCGCCGGCCGCCGCCGCGACCTCATCCGCCGCTACTAGCGACGCCAGTGACCGCGCTGGCAGCACCGTCTCGTATTTGCCGCCGGCGAACTCCCAGCCAGCCGACCGGTACACCTGCGCCGTGGTCGGGTACAGCGCCGAGACCGGGTAGCCCTGCCGGGCGATCTCCCCGAGCAGCCAGGCCATCATCGCGCCGCCAACGCCGCGGCCGCGCTCTTCCGGCGCGACCTTCACCCCCGCCACGCCTGCCATCGGCATCGAGCTGGCCATGCCACCACTGCCGCATGCTGTGGAAACGCGCGCTGGCGACCAGCCGCCCGCCGTCGAAGACCCCGACCATCTGCCTGGCGTCGACGCACTCCTTCAGCAGGGCGAGCCAGCCCGGACGCGCCGCGGCGCTGAACGGCCCGAAGGCCCGCCGCCGCAGGTCCAGCTCGGCTTCGATGTCGTCGTCGGGTGTGAACAGCCGGATGTCGGGGCCGCCGAGGCTCACCAGGGCCTGCCGGTCATCCCAGCTTTTCCATGATCTCGTCGGAGACCGAGTAGTTGGCATAGACGTCCTGCACGTCGTCGGAGTCCTCGAGGGCTTCGATCAGCCGGAACACCGTCTTGGCGTGGTCCTCGTCGAGCTCCACTTCGACCGACGGCAGGAACGGGCGCTCCGCTGATTCGTAGTCCAGGCCGGCCTGCTGCAGCGCGGTGCGGACCGCGACCAGGTCACTGGGATCGCTGATCACCTCGAAGGAGTCACCGAGGTCGTTGACCTCCTCAGCGCCGGCGTCCAGCACGGCAGCGAGCACGTCGTCCTCGGTCACCCCGGGTGACCTGGGGACAATGACCACGCCGCGCCGGCTGAACAGGTACGAGACCGAGCCGGGGTCAGCCAGCGAGCCGCCGTTACGGGTGAACGCGACGCGCACGTCCGAGGCTGCCCGGTTCCGGTTGTCGGTCAGGGCCTCGACCAGGACCGCGACCCCGCCGGGCGCGTAGCCCTCGTAGGTGATCGACTCGTACGCCGCGCCGCCGGCTTCGAGCCCGCCGCCGCGCCTGATGGCCCGGTCGATGTTCTCGTTCGGCACCGAGCTCTTTTTCGCTTTCTGCACGGCGTCGTAGAGGGTCGGGTTGCCAGCCGGGTCGGGACCGCCGCTGCGCGCGGCTACCTCGACGTTCTTGATCAGCTTGGCGAAGAGCTTCCCGCGCCGGGCGTCGACAACCGCCTTCTTGTGCTTAGTGGTTGCCCACTTAGAGTGGCCGCTCATGACCGTTCCCTCACCATGTCGACGAACATCTGGTGGATGCGCCAGTCCGGGGTGAGCTCGGGATGGAAGGACGTGGCGAGCGCCGGACCCTGGCGGACCGCGACGATCCTACCGGCGCGCGGCTCGGTCGCGAGAACCTCGACGCCGGCGCCGACGTCCTCGACCCAGGGTGCCCGGATGAACACGGCCCGGTAGGGCGGGCCGTCGATGCCCGCGATGGTCAGGTCCTCCTCGAACGAATCGACCTGACGGCCGAAGGCGTTGCGCCGCACGGTCATGTCGATCCCGCCAAGGGTCTGCTGGCCAGAGGCAGGGTCGGGCAGCCGGTCCGCGAGCATGATCATCCCGGCGCACGAGCCGAACGCCGGCATGCCGTCTGCGATGCGTTTACGCAGCGGTTCGGCGAGCCCGAAAATGTCAATCAGCTTCCAGATCGTGGTCGACTCGCCACCAGGGATGACCAGGCCCTCGACGCGATCCAGTTCCTCCGGCCGCCGCACCGGTGCGGGATCGGCGCCCGCCGCGCGCAGCGCCCGCAGGTGCTCGGCCACGTCTCCCTGGAGCGCGAGCACCCCAACTGACGGGTTGCGGCTCTCCCCCATCACCAGCCGCGGCCGGCGTACCGCTGCTCCGGCGCCAGATCGTCCAGGTTGATGCCGACCATCGGCTCGCCGAGCCCGCGCGACACTTTCGCGATGACGTCGGGATCGTCATGGAACGTGGTTGCCTTGACGATCGCGGCCGCCCTGGCGGCCGGGTCGCCGGACTTGAAGATGCCCGAACCGACGAACACGCCCTCAGCGCCGAGCTGCATCATCATGGCGGCGTCGGCCGGCGTGGCCAGGCCGCCCGCGGTGAACAGCACGACCGGCAGCTTGCCTGCTGCCGCTACCTCGGCGACCAGCTCGTACGGCGCCTGCAGGTCCTTGGCCGCGGTGAAGAGCTCCTCCGCGGACAGGGTCGACAACCGGCGGATGTCGGCCCTGATAGAGCGCATGTGCCGCGTCGCCTCGACCACGTTGCCGGTACCGGCCTCGCCCTTGGACCTGATCATCGCCGCGCCCTCGGTGATCCGGCGCAGCGCCTCGCCCAGGTTGGTCGCGCCGCACACGAACGGGACGGTGAACTCCCACTTGTCGACGTGATGCGCCTCGTCGGCCGGGGTGAGCACCTCGGACTCGTCGATGTAGTCAACGCCGATGGCCTGGAGTACCTGGGCCTCGACGAAGTGGCCGATCCGGCACTTGGCCATGACCGGGATCGAGACAGCCGAGATGATCCCGTCGATCATGTCCGGATCGCTCATCCTGGCGACGCCGCCCTGGGACCTGATGTCGGCCGGGACGCGCTCCAGCGCCATTACCGCGACGGCGCCCGCGTCTTCGGCGATCTTGGCCTGGTCCGGCGTGACGACGTCCATGATCACGCCGCCCTTGAGCATGTCGGCCATGCCGCGCTTGACCCTGCTGGTGCCCTTCTGCGTTGCCTGCGGTGCCTGCGCCAGCCTGCGCCGCGGCGCCGGGCGCTCCGCCAGAACCGGTTCCGCTGATGCGCTCGGCGCGATCGGGGGTTTCGGGCGAATTCAGGACTGACACGACAAACCTCGCTTGATAGCTACTGACCGGTCCTTCCATCGTAGGCGCTCGGCCCGCTGTCCGGCTGCGCGGTCATCGGCGCGCGGACTCGCGCAGCCCGACCGGCTGCGGGCGCCCCGGTCAGGAGGTCAGGTGGGGTATGTCCGCAGCGGAGCTGATCTCGCCGGCTGGCACGAGCGAGTCGTCAATCTCGAAGAACTCCGGCGCCGGAGCCCGCCCGGCCAGGTGCAGCATCCTGGCCAGCCAGCGTTGCCTGGCTCGTTGAGTAGCCGCCACCGCGTCGTTGTAGAACTTGCGGGCCAGAAACACCTGGTGCGAGGCGCCCTCCAGCTCGCTGAGGAGTTCCTCGGCGCCTTCCCGGCCCGCCAGCAAGGCCCGGAAGTCGGGCTGGCTGAAAACCGCCCGCAGCGCCCTGGTGAGGTCGCTCTCCGGCATTTCCCGGCCTGCCTGGGCCAACCGCGCGTCATGCGCGGCGCCCGCGAGCAGCACGCTGGTCGCGGGATCGAGCAACCCGGACGCGGCCAGTTCCAGAGCGACGGAGCTGCGCCGGACCAGCGCCGCGTCCAGGGCGAACCTGGCCGCCTCAAGCCGCGCATGCAGCCGGTCCAGGCGGCCTGCCCGCCAGGAGATGTACACCCCGAAAATGGCCAGCGCGACGATAACGATGATGCTGGTTATCGGCGTCATAGCGCGACGGCCACCCGGCCCGCAGCTGGGGCCACCGCCTGGTAGACGCGGACAATATCGCGCGCCACGACCGACCAGTCGAACTCACGCACGGCAACCGATGCTGCCGCGGCCAGTGATGCACTGTGCGCCGGATCGTCGAGTAGCCGGGCCGCGGCCGCCGCCAGCGCCTCCGGGCTGCCGGCGCGGAACAGCTCCCCTGCCTGCCCGTCGCGCAGCACTTGCCGGAACGCGTCCAGGTCGCTGGCCACGATGGGGGCACCGGCCGCCATCGCCTCGACCAGCACGTAGCCGAAGCTTTCGCCGCCGATGTTAGGCGCGCAGAACACGTCGACCGAATGCAGCATCCGGATCCGGTCAGCGTCGCTGACCTGGCCGAGAAGTACAACTCTGTCGCGGAATGGAGCAGGAACCTGGGCCAGCACTTCATCCGCGTCACCGCGCCCCGCGATGAGCAAGCGCAGCGCGGGCCGCTCCGCTGCCAGCAGCGAGAATCCGGCCAGCAGGATGTCCAGGCCCTTGCGCGGCTCGTCCATCCGGCCAAGGAAGCCGAGCGTGCCGCCGGTGCCGGGAAAGCCGGGCAGCGGTTCGGCCTTCTCATACCGGCCGACGTGTACGCCGTTCGGAATCAGGACGGCGTCGCCGCCCAGGTGCTCGACCAGCGTTGCCCTGGCCGCCTCCGCAACTGCGATCCGGCCGCTGATCTTCTCCAGCGCGGAGGCAAGGATCGGCTGGGCCACATGCAGGGCTCGCGACCTGGGCATTGCCGCGTGCATGGTGGCCACGATCGGGCCGTCAGCCACCCAGCAAGCCAGCAGGGACAGGCTCGGGGCGGCAGGCTCGTGAACGTGCAGGACGTCAAAGTCGCCGTCCTTCAGCCACCGGCGCACCCGGCTGGCCGACAGGAACCCGAACGACAGCCTCGCGACCGATCCGTTGTAGGGAACGGGAACGGCACGTCCGGCGGGCACCACGTAGTACGGCAATTCGGCGTCATCGTCGGCAGGAGCGATGACCGAGACCTCGTGGCCGAGGTCGATGAGAGCATCGGCCAGGCCGCTCACGTGCTCGCGGACCCCGCCGGGCACCTCCCAGGCGTACGGACAGACGATACCGATTCTCATGGCACCTCCTGCCCGCTCAGTTCCTCGCCCGTGACCTGGCCGTTCTGCCGGGCCCGCTCGTTGGCAATCGCCTGCCGCTCGGCGTCAAGGTCAGCGAGGAAGACCCGCTGGAGCATCAGCCAATCGTAGGGATGGTCGCGGATACCGGCTTCGAAGAATGTTGCCAGCCCCTGCATCATCGCGCCGATTTTCTGGGATCTTGTGCCATCGGCCGGCTGCTGGATCTCGCCGACGCGCACGCCCCAGCCGTCTTCTTCGAACCACAGCACAGCAGCCAGCAAGGCGGCGCCAGTAAGCACGGCAAGCGCGGCGGGACCAGCCATCATCTTGGCCTTCTCACCAAAAAAATCCACCTCGATGCCGCTGCCGGTCACATCGCGATCGCAAGGAAGTATGACAATCTTTCCAGAACGCAGCCGCTCAGCGAGTATTCCGAACGGCCGGGTCCCCCCGCTAGCAGGTAGTACCTCCATGCCCAGGCCCTCGCGGAAGGCTACGAAGCGTTCGTAGACGCTCTCCGGCTTCAGCCGTTCCGCCACCGTCGTAAAAGAGCCTGCCCCACTGGCGTTGATCCAAGCACCAGCCTGATCCCAGTTCCCCATGTGCGGCAGTCCGATCACGACGCCGCGGCCCTCGGCCACCTTGGCCAGAATCGCCTTGGCCGCGCCGCCCTCGTCGTGCATGCCATCTACCAGTCGCTCCACTGGCATCGCAGGCAGCCGGAAGATCTCCAGCCAGTACCGGCCATAGCGCCGCATGACCTCGCGCGAGGCCGCCCGAATCGCGGCGCCGTCTGCGTCCGGCCCGAGCACGCGGGCCAGGTTTCCCTCGAGCACCTGCACCCGGCGGCCCTGCCGGCGCCAGGCAATGTCGGCCACGAACTGGAACGCCCACGCAGTCCAGGATTCGGGCAGCCGGCAGACCAGGCCCCAGCCGGCGCCGTACCCGGCGTCGATGATCCTGTCCTTCAGACCCGGCATGTACCTATCCTTCCGGCGCGGTTTCCCGTCGGTCACTCGCGGGGCCGCCTGACACGTGATCCGCTGCAGCCTGATCGCGCCGGCACCCCATCGGCCACCGGCGCCTCGCCCGCCGGCCGCTGGCCCGCTGCAGGCTGAGCCGCAGCCTCGGTGGCGGCGATCTCTAGAGCAGACCGGCGCGCGGCGAGCACGCGCTGGACGAAGGTGAACAAGCTGACGGCGGCCAGGAACCAGAGCCCTACAGAAAGGACATACGGTACGCCAAGGCCTGACAGCCCGGTGGCAACAAGCCCGATAAGCAATCGCTCGGTCCGTTCTGCGAAGCCTACGTCACAGCTCAGCCCGAGACTCTCAGCCCGCGCCTTGGCGTACGACACAAGCCCGCCCGCCACCAGGCAGAACAGGGCCACCCCGGCCAGCAGCTTGGAATGGCCGCCGAGCACGAACCAGATCGCCAGGCCGGCGAACACCGAAGCGTCGGCGACCCGGTCCATGGTCGAGTCGAGGAACGCGCCGTACTTTCCGGTCGTCCCTTTGATCCTGGCCAGCTGCCCGTCGAGCATGTCGGTGAAGACGAAGCCGGTGCAGACCACGACGCCGATGAACAAATGGCCGGTGGGGAAGAGCGCGAGCGCGCCAGCTGACATGCCGATGGTGCCGATGATCGTCAGGGCGTTCGGGGTAATCGGCGTGCGCGCCAGCGCCTCGACAACCGGTGTCAGGATGCGCACGAAGGCTGGCCGCAGGACTTTGCTCGCCGGGCCGCCTAGCGCAGCAGGGTGCTTGGGCATGGCGGCTTGATCTTACTGGCGGCACAGGTCGGCCTGGCTAGGCCCCGCGCGAGGTTTCCGGGCGTTTTCGGCGGGTTCACCCGCCGCACCAAGATCGACGACGCAGACATTGGCGGTTTTACTGTCGTGGCAGCGGCACTCAACCCGCCAATGTCGCGGCACCGGCGCGGTGCACCGCGGCCTCCGGGCGGGAATCACCACTGCGGGACGACTTGAACCCAGGCGATTCCGGCCAGGGACTTGTGATCCCCGACCGTCAGGTAAAGGCTGGGCGTGCAGCAGCAGACCGGGCGGCAACGAACGCAGTACAGCACGAACACTGTGCAAGCACGAACGCCGTACAGCACGAACACCGCGCAGGCACGTGCGAGTGCAGGAACGAACGGGTGCGGCAGCCGAACACTCGGAAACGAGGGTGGTTAGTTAACTCAGCGCGCTTCAGGAGGCGATGCGGATGGCGGATAAGTCTCACGCAACGGGAGCCGCCGGCCGGACAACAGCGGCCGGCCAGCCCGAGAGCGTACGCAACGTGGTGCTGGTCGGCCACTCAGGTGCAGGAAAGACAACGCTGGCGGAGGCCCTCCTGGTCACGACCGGCACGATCCAGCGCGAGGGCCGGGTCGAAGAGGGCACGACCGTCAGCGACTTCGACGAGGTTGAGATCCGGCAGCAGCGCTCGGTCAACCTGACGCTGGTGCCGTTCGTTCATGCCGGCGTCAAGGTCAACTTGCTCGACACGCCCGGTTACGCCGACTTCACCGGCGACCTGCGGGCCGGGCTCCGGGCCGCGGACGCGGCCCTGTTCACGGTCTCGGCCACCGATCGCATCGACGGCCTGACCCAGATGCTCTGGGATGAGTGCGCTGCAGTCGGCACGCCCAGGGCGGTCGTGATCACCAAGATCGACCATCAGCGCGGTGACTTCGACGAGGCGCTTGCGGCCTGCCGGGCCGCGTTCGGGGACTCGGTCGCGCCGCTGTACCTGCCGGTATCGGACGGCCAGGGCGGGGTAAAAGGCCTGATCGGGCTCCTCTCGCAGCGTTTCTATGACTACTCCGGAGGCAGCCGGGCCGACACCGACGTGCCTGGCGAGGAAGCTGACCGGCTAGCCGAAGCACGCGGCTCGCTGATCGAGGCGATCATCCAGGAAAGCGAAGACGAGACCCTGATGGACTCCTACCTGTCGGGTGAGGAGATCGAGGTCAAGGGCCTGATCGAGGACCTGGAAACGGCCGTGGCGCGGGGCAGCTTCTATCCGGTCCTCGCCTCCTCGGCGCCGCACCACATCGGCATGGAGGAACTGCTCGAGGTGATGACGCAGGCGTTCCCCGCGCCGGCCGAGCACCCGATGCCGTCGGTCACCACCCTGGACGGCAAGCCAGTGACCAACCTTGCGTGCGACCCAGACGGCCCGCTGCTGGCCGAGGTGGTCAAGACCACCTCCGACCCGTACGTCGGCCGGGTCAGCCTGGTCCGGGTCTTCTCCGGCACGCTACGGCCGGACGCGACCGTGCACGTATCCGGTCACGGCCGGGAGGCCAGCGGGCACGCCGATCACGATGAGGACGAGCGCATTGGCGCGCTGACCTCGCCGCTCGGCAAGCAGCAGCGCACTATCGGGCTCAGCCAGGCGGGCGATATCTGCGCGGTGGCCAAGCTGGCCACGGCCGAGACCGGCGACACGCTGTCGGGCAAGGAAAAGCCGCTGCTGATGGAGTCCTGGGCGATGCCGGAGCCGCTGCTGCCGGTGGCGATCCAGGCGAAGTCCAAGGCCGACGAAGACAAGATGTCGCAGGCGCTGGCCCGGCTGGTAGCCGAGGACCCGACGCTGCGGCTGGAGAACAACGCCGAGACCCGGCAGCTCGTGCTGTGGTGCATGGGCGAGGCGCACGCCGACCTGGCACTCGACCGGCTGTCGAGCCGGTACGGCGTGGCGGTGGAAACCGTGAACCTGCGGGTCCCGCTGCGGGAGACGGTGGCGGGCAAAGCTCAGGGACTGGGCCGGAACGTCAAGCAGTCCGGCGGCCACGGCGAGTACGGCATCTGCAGCGTCGAGGTCGAGCCGCTCCCGTCCGGTAGCGGCTTCGAGTTCGTCGACAAGATCGTCGGCGGCGTGGTGCCGCGCCAGTTCATCCCATCGGTCGAGAAGGGCCTGCGTGCCCAGCTGGAGCAGGGCGTACTGGCCGGCTACCCCATGGTGGACGTCCGGGTCACCCTGTTCGACGGCAAGGCGCATTCGGTCGACTCTTCCGACATGGCCTTCCAGAAGGCCGGCCGGGCCGCCCTCCGCGACGCGGCCGCCAAAGCGCAAGTCCAGCTGCTCGAGCCGGTCGACGAGGTGTCCGTCCTGGTCGCGGACGACTATGTCGGCGCGGTCATGTCCGATCTGTCGTCCCGCCGCGGCCGCGTCCTCGGCACCGAGCCGGTGGCCGGCGGCCGCACCCTCGTCAAGGCGGAGATCCCCGAGCTCGAGGTCATCCGCTACGCGATCGACCTGCGCTCCATGTCCCACGGCACCGGCTCGTTCACGCGCAAATACCTGAGGTACGAGCCGCTCCCCTCGCACCTCGCAGAAAAGGTGGCAGCTGCCGACAAGGCCTAGGGAGGGGAACGGGTCGCCTGCCCCGGCGGCGGACCGGATATCGAGCAGCCAAAGCGGAGAAATGGCTGCTCAACACCCGGATCCACCACCGGCCCAGGTCCGGGCGCAACTCAAGGCTCACGACCGCCGAGCTAATCCCTGCGCCAAGGCGAGGGGCCGCCTCGTTGGGTGAAGGACGGCGGCCTGCGGGGCTGGTGTCGGATGGATATGGGGCGGCCATTTCTCCGCTTTGGCCGCCCCATGTCCGTCTGGCACCGGCCCACCCGGTTGCTCAGCGCTTGCCACCGCCACGAATTCTCCGTCTGGATCGATGAACGTCACGTCGGTGTATACGGCGCGGCTTACGAGATGATGCTGGGACCCAGGTGGCGCGACTAGTACGCTCAGGTGATATGTCACGTAACGGCAACACCGCCCCGGCGCCCGCCGGCGGCTGGCTCGAGGGGGACCAGCAGCGGGCGTGGCTGGCCTATATCCGGGTGCAGCTGCGCCTGTCATATGAGATGAACCGCCAGCTGCTCGCTGACAGCGGCATGTCGCTGCCCGATTACGACGTGCTGACGGCGCTGAGCGTCGCGGACGGGGGCCGGATGCAGATCACGGTGCTCGCCGCCCAGATCGGCTGGGAGCGCAGCCGGGTGTCTCACCACGTGCGGCGGATGAGCGCCAGGGGCCTGGTGTCGTGCGGCCTGTCCGCCGCTGACAGGAGGGTGACCGAGGTGACCCTGACCAGCCGCGGGCGGCTGGCCCTGGAGGAGGCGGCGCCTGGCCACGTTGACCTTGTGCGGCGGCTGTTCTTCGGCGGGCTGCCGGACGGCCTGGTGGGGCCGCTCGGCGACGCACTGGAAAGCGTGTACGCCAACATCATCAAGGTGGGCTCGCTGCCGCCGCCAGTCGACTGGCACCCAGCGGAGGACTGACGAGGCCCGGCCCGCCTCCCGGGTTCCGCGCTGGCCGGGAACTGTCGTGCTCCGGCACGGGACGCGCCGCCGGTACTACCGCCGTCGGCCCGTCAGCCCGCGACCTTGCCTGCCGCGCTCACGCCAGCCATCTGCAAGCCGGAATCCGGCACCATAGCCCCTTTGACGACATCGTCTGGTCTCGCGGCAGCACGGACCGCGGGCCATGCACCGCCGGGAGCCGGACCGGCCCTTGCTTTTACATGACACATCATGTAAATTGCCAGACAGAAGTGGCGACCGGCCCGCGCGCTGACCCTGCTCAGCCGCGCCGGAGCGGCCATCAGCTCTCCGCGAGCAGGTTCCGTAGATCTGCCCCGCGAGCGGGGCCGGGAGGCGGCGGCGCTGGCACATGGCCCAGTCGATGAAGCAGCAAGCAAGGTGCAGAGAACACTCTGAGTTGCCGTTCGCGGCCCAACCTGGGCCGCTACCAGGAAGGAGAAGTGCCATGCCCAGTGCGGTTGTGATGACTGGATACGGACCGCCGGAGGTGCTGAAGTGGGCCGCGGTCCAGATGCCCGAGCCAGGCGAAGGACAGATCAGGATCAAGGTCAATGCCACCGGCATCGGCCCGACCGATCTCGACATGCGAGCCGGCTATCTCAAAGACGAATTCCCGCTGCCACCTGACGCCGTGCTCGGCTTCGAGGCAGCAGGCACCGTCGACGCAGTCGGGCCAGGTGTAACCGGCACGTCGACCGGCGACGCCGTCACGACCCTGCTGTTCAGCCTGGGCGGTTATGCCGAGTACGCGGTGGCCTCAATCTGGACCCATAAGCCAGACACCGTGTCGTGGATCGATGCCGCCGCGCTGCCCACCTCGGGCGAGGTGGCCGTCCGTGCCCTCCGGCAGCTGCACGTCACCAGCGGGGAGACGCTGCTGCTGTTCGGCGGCGGGGGATCCGTCGGCATCATCGCGACGCAGCTCGCGGTAGCGCGGGGAGTCAAGGTCATCAGCGCAGTCGGCGAGCACGACGAAACGCTCGCCCGCGAGCTGGGAGCGACGCCAGTACGGTACGGCGCGGGCCTGGCCGACCGGGTCCGCGCGCTAGGCCCGGTGGACGCCGTGCTCGACGCGGCCGGCAAGGGCGTCCTGGCCGACGCGATCGCCCTGACTGGCGGACCCGAGCGGGTCATCACCTTGTCCGACCCGGCCGCCGCTGACTTCGGCGTCATGCTCTCCGAGCCCGACACCGACCGTGCTCCCGGTGCCCTGGACGAGACGATCGCCTTGCTGGCCGATGGCCGGCTCCGGCTGCGCGCGCACCAAACCATGCCCATCCGGCAGGCCGCCGACGCGCACCGCCAGCTCGAAAGCGGCACTGTGCACGAGCGCATCATCCTCACCCTCCCCTAGCGCAGGCGGCAGGCCGGCGGCGAGCTCGCTAGTGCGTCGAACAAGAGGTGGCCGATCTATTCCAGAAGGTCAGGAACTCAGCGCGCAGATGACCCGGGGCCGTTCGTTCGACCCCGGGTCTAGTGCCCCAGCCATCTGGCCGGAGCGCGAGGGCCAGTGTTCTGGCCGGCCGGGCCGCCCTGCGCGACGCCGCCGCCAAAGCGCAAGTCCAGCTGCTCGAGCCGGTCGACGAGGTGTCCGTCCTGGTCGCGGACGACTATGTCGGCGCGGTCATGTCCGATCTGTCGTCCCGCCGCGGCCGCGGCCGCTCCTCGGCACCGAGCCAGTGGCCGGCGGCCGCACCCTCGTCAAGGCGGAGATCCCCGAGCTCGAGGTCATCCGCTACGCGATCGACCTGCGCTCCATGTCGCACGGCACCGGCTCGTTCACGCGCAAATACCTGAGGTACGAGCCGCTCCCCTCGCACCTCGCAGAAAAGGTGGCAGCTGCCGACAAGGCTTAAGGGAAGGGGAACGGGCCGCCTGCCCCGGCGGCGGACCGGATATTGAGCAGCCAAAGCGGAGAAATGGCTGCTCAACACCCGGCTCCACCCCCGGCCCGGCGCTCTGGGCAACTCAAGCCAATACGCCCGCCGAGCTAACCCTTGGCCAGGCGAGGGCCGGCCCGTGGGGTTGAAGGACGGCGGCCTGCGGGGCGTGGCGTCGGATTGATATGGGGCGGCCATTTCTCCGCTTTGGCCGCCCCCATGTCCGTCTGGCACCGGCCCATGACGTCGGCGAAGTCGCGCCGGTGATTTGCGAAACTCGTCGAGTGCGATCGGGCGGGCTGGGAGAGTACGACATGGTGCGCTGTATGCGGCGTGGCCTGTTACCTGGTTGGCTACGACCCCGAGGGCAATGACGAGCACGGTCTCGCCTCGTGGACTCCAGACCCGAGCGGGCACTGACATTCGCCCACCGGACCCGAAGCGGCGGCCTGCTATCGAGCAGTTCCGCGAACCAGGCCCCTCCGTCCCGACGGTCGGACCAATCGGCCGCTGACGATGTTCACCATCATGCTCGCGTAGGCGGAAGGAAGTTTCGGGGCCGAAGCGTGGCGGCTCAGGGTGAGTCAGCCTCGCCAGCGCACGGCCGCCTCAGGGCTGGCCCTGATGTCTTGGGCCTGCGGAAATGCCACACTGCAAGGGTGGAGCCAGCCGCTGCGATCCTGGTAGTCGACGACCACGACGGCTTCCGGGTCTTTGCCAGGAGAATGCTGGAGGCTGCCGGGTTCACGGTGGCGGAGGCGGTGACCGGCGCGCAGGCGACCGAGGCGGCCAGGTGCGTGCGGCCCAGGCTGGTGCTGCTCGACATTCAGCTCCCCGACGTGGACGGGTTCGAGGTTGCCAGGCGGCTCGCGTTGCAGGCTGACGGCCCGGTCATCGTGCTGACGTCGACCAGGGATGCCGCGGATTACGGCGGGCTCATCGCGGCGAGCCCGGCAGCCGGCTTCCTGCCCAAGGACCAGCTGTCCGGGGCGGCGCTGCGCGAGTTTCTGCCCGAGGATCAGCGATGAACCGGCGGTTACTGGCAGCCCTGGCAGTCGGCGCGATCGCGGTGGTGACAACCCAGATCGCCGTCGTGTACGCGCAAAGACCGTTCCCGCCTGTGATCGTGACTGTCATCTCGGCCGGTATCGGAGCGTCGTTCCTGCTGGCCGGGTTGGCGGCCTGGCGCAGATGGCCGGCCAGCAGGCTCGGGCTGCTGTTCACGGTCACCGGCTACACCTGGATCCTGCCCAGCATGGCCCACCTCCCATACGCGCTGCCGTTCACCGTCGGCAACCTGATCTCGAACGTCTACGCGGCAGCGCTGGCCCACCTCGCCCTCGCCTGGCCAACCGGACGGCTGCGCTCGCGTTTCGAGTGCGGCTTGGTGATTGCCGTCTACGGCTGGAATACGTTGCAGAGCCTGGTCTCGATGCTGTTCTGGAATCCCGCTGCCAGTGGGTGCGGGCCAGGCTGCCCGGCCAACCTGCTGCTCATCAGTGACACTCCTGGCATCGAGCGAGTCTTCGACGCTATCTCTATTCCTGTCGGGCTTTCGCTCAGCGCCGTCGTGCTAACCCTGATCTTCCGCCACTGGTGGCAGGCCCGCGGCTGGTCCCGGCGGGCGATGGTCGCCTTGGTCTGGATCAGCGTCGCCGTTATCGCGCTGTCGGTCACGCAGACCGTCGCGAGCAACCTCAACCTGGCCGACTCCAGCCTGCTGCTCTGGGGCATTGCCCCGGTCATCTTGCTCGCCGGCCCGGCGATATTCGTGGTCAGCACGCTTCTGGCCCGGACAGCGCGCGGCGCGGTCGGCACCGCGATCGTGGACCTGCAGCCGGGGGCCTCGCCAGAGATGCTGCGGGACGCGCTAGCCCGGGCCCTGGGAGACTCGACGCTGCAGCTGGCATTCCGGGTGAATGATGGCACAAGTTATCTCGACACGGCCGGGCGGCCCGTCGACCCGGACCAGCTCGAACCAGGCCGGGCGCTCACCGAGCTCGCCGCCAGTGGCGCCGTCCTGGTGCATGATCAGGGACTCGAGCAGGAACCGCAGCTGGTCCGGCTGACAGCGTCCGCGGCCAGCATGGCCCTGGAGCACGCCCGGCTGCAGGCCGAAGTCCAGGCCCAGCTGGAGCAGGTCCGGGCCTCGCGGGCCCGGATCGTCGAGGCAGGCGACGCCGAGCGCCGCAGGCTGGAGCGGGACCTGCACGACGGCGCGCAGCAGCGGCTGGTGACACTCAGCCTGGCGCTCGGTATGGCCCGCGAGCAGGCAGCCGGAGCAGATCCTGCGTTGCGGTCCCTGCTCGAATCGGCCGGCAAGGAAGCCAGGGAAGCACTGATCGAGCTGCGCGAGCTAGCCCGAGGCATCCATCCGGCCGTGCTGACCGAGACCGGGCTGTCCGGCGCGCTCCAGGCGCTGGCCGAGCGCTCGGCGGTGGCGATGACGATCGCCGCGGTGCCGACCGGGCGGTTCCCGGCCACCGTCGAGGCCACCGCCTATTTCGTCGTGTCCGAGGCACTGGCCAACGTCGCCAAGCACGCGCTGACGGACGCGGCCGTGGTGACGATCAGGCAGCTGCCAGGCCTGGTCACGGTGACCGTATCCGACGATGGCGCCGGCGGCGCCCGACCCGAGGGCGGGACCGGACTGCGCGGCCTGGCCGACCGGGTCGCCTCGGTGGGAGGGGTGCTGCGGGTCGACAGCCCGCCCGGAGCCGGAACCAGGCTGGAGGCGGACATTCCGTGTCCATGACCGCGCCGCCCGCGCAGCTGCGGGTGATCATCGCCGAAGACGCCGTGCTGCTACGGGAAGGCTTGAGCCGACTGCTGACTGAGGCCGGGCTGGAGGTGGCGGGCACCGCCGCCGATGCCGTGCAGTTGCTGCAGCAGGTGGCAGCGGTCCGGCCTGACGTCGTGCTCGCGGACATCAGGATGCCACCGACCCAGACGACCGAGGGCCTGCAGGCCGCCGTGGAAATCCGCCGCCGGTGGCCGGGTACCGCGGTGGTCGTGTTGTCGCAGCATGTCGAGACTGAGCACCTGTTCGACCTGCTCGCAGACGACCCGCGTGGCGTCGGCTACATGCTCAAGGAGCGTGTCGCCGATGTCCGGCAGTTTACGGCCGCTATCGCCAGGGTCGCCGCCGGCGAGTCAGTGATCGATCCGGACGTCGTGGCCAGGCTGGTGGCCCGGCAGCGGCAGGACAACCCGCTGGTGTCCCTGACCGGGCGCGAGCTAGCGGTCCTGGCGCTCATGGCTGAGGGCCGCTCCAATCAGGCGATCGCCGCCCAGCTCTACATGTCGCCCAAGACGGTCGAGACCCACGTGGGCAACATGTTCGCCAAGCTGTGCCTAGAGCCGGCCGCCGAGGATCACCGCCGAGTGCTGGCCGTGCTGACTTACCTGCGCCGCTAGGCCGGCGGCCGGGACGTCGTCCCGGCCGCCATGGCGGCTTACTTCAAGCGGAACGAGAGGATCTTGTGGGTCTTGGTGAAGGAGACCTGGACTTCACCGGTCTTGCCGTAATACTTCCCGGTCCCGCCGGTGACAGCAAGCGTCGCGGGCTCGGGCTGTCCGGACTTGAAGTGGACGGCTCCCTGAACGGCCAGGCCGCCCCGGCGCAAGGAGACTGAGACCACGCAGTCCGCAATCGTCTGCTCCGCGTTCTTCTCCGGGATCCTGGTCATGGTGCAGACGCCGGAGTCGAACCCGACGATCGGATAGCCGTGCCCGGCCCAGTGCGTAGTGGTGACCTGATCATTGAGGATCAGCTCATCGCCCTGCGCGAACTTGGCCGGATTGGACCCGGCCACCGGGATCAGACCCGGGTCGGTGGTGCCGTTGTTGATGTCGAAGGCGTAGTACCGGACAGTTCCGGCGGCAGCCGCGGCCGTGGCTGGCATGACTGCGACGGAGGCAATGCCGCCTGCCGCTAATGCCACGCTGGCAATGGCAATCGCTACGCGTCGTGCTCGGTTGTGCATCCTGACCTCCATAGGGCTTTAATGTGTCTGCCTCTGCTAGGTCACCACCAGGGCGGCTTGGGCGGATCGGGGCCAGCCCTGCCGCACCATCAGGGCCAGCCCTGAGGCGCCGACGGCCGGCCTGAGAGATGGTGAGATTCCGGGAGCTGGCCAGCACCGCGGTGGGGAACTTCATGGACAACGTCGGACGCACCAGCCCTTGCCGTGGGTTCACCACCTGAAACTGCCGGTCACCGACCTCGGGCAATCCCTGCAGTGGTACCGGACCCGCCTCGGCTGCGAGATCGAGCTGGACTTCGTCGAGCAGGGCTCCCTGATGGCATACGCCCTGATCCATCCCCGCGGCGGACCGCGACTGGCGCTGCGGCTCGATCCACAGCGGGCCATCGCGGCCGTGGGCTTCGACTACTTCTGCCTCGGCGTACCGGACAATCCAGCCATCGTTAGCCTGGGCGGACAGCCGGCTTTCCAATAGTTCGGAACGAGCAACGGCAAGAACGGGGCATGTCCGGGCCGCTGCATCACTTGCCGGGGGCGCTGGCACCGGGCCGGGATGCGGGTGACGTTACCTCAGGAATGCTGGGTTTGATCTTGGGCGGGCCAGGCTTGCGCGAGGATTACCCGGGTGTCGGCCAGCAGCTGCGGCAGGACCTTCGTGCGGCCGACGACGGGCATGAAGTTGGCGTCGCCGCCCCAGCGCGGGACCACGTGCTGGTGCAGGTGCGCGGCGATGCCGGCGCCGGCTACGCCGCCCATGTTCATGCCGATGTTGAAGCCCTGCGCCTGGGCGGCAGCCCGGAGCGCGGTCATCGAGCGCTTGGTGAATTCGGCCAGCTCGGCGGTCTCGGCGAGGGCGAGGTCGGTGTAGTCGGCAACGTGGCGGTACGGGACCACCATCAGGTGCCCGCTGTTGTACGGGTAGAGGTTGAGCACCGCGTAGACAAGCTCGCCGCGGGCCACGATCAGGCCGTCAGCGTCGCTCATCTTGGGGATCTGGCAGAACGGGCACTCGCCCGCGCCGGCATTGGGCGGCTTGCCCTCGCCCTTGATGTACGCCATCCGATGCGGCATCCACAGCCGCATGAAGCCGTCCGGGGCTATCTCTTCCGGCACTTCGGCGACGCCTTCGCTCCGGGCTCGCGGGCGGCTGGCCTGGTCGGCGCCGGGCGCGCCGGCAGGTGCTCCGGCACGGGCGTCGGTCACCGCGGTCAGACCTGGGCCCGGCTGGCGACCGCGCTGGTGATCTCGTCGATGGCATCGGCGATGAGCACCCCGTTTTTCTGCTCGCCGTTGCGATAACGGAACGACACCGCCCCGGCTGCCATGTCGTCATCGCCGGCCAGCAGCATGAATGGCACCTTCTGGCGCTGCGCGGTCCTGATCTTCTTCTGCATCCGGTCGTCGCTCGAATCGACCTCCACCCGGATGCCGTGCTCGCGCAGCCGGACCGCGACTTCCTGCAGATAGTCCACGTGCGCATCCGAAATCGGGATGCCGACTACCTGGACCGGCGCCAGCCACGGCGGGAACGCGCCTGCGTAGTGCTCCACGAGGATGCCGAAGAAGCGCTCGATGGAGCCGAACAGCGCCCGGTGGATCATGTACGGCCGCTGCCTGCTGCCGTCCGCAGCCTGGTACTCGATGCCGAACCGCCCCGGTTCCTGGAAGTCAACCTGAAGCGTGGACAGCTGCCAGCGGCGGCCGATCGCATCCTTCACGTGCACGTCGATCTTGGGCGCGTAGAACGCTCCTTCGCCCGGCGCGATCACGTACTGCAGGCCGGACTTGTCCAGCGCGTACTTGAGCGCGGCCTCAGCCTTGTCCCAGTCGGCGATTTCGCCGACGAATTTGTCCGGCCTGGTGGACAGCTCAGCCTCGAACTCGGTGAGGCCGTAATCGCGGAGCAAGCCCACGACGAAGTCCAGCAGGCTGGCCAGCTCGTCCTGCAGCTGCTCGGGCGTGCAGAAGATGTGCGAGTCGTCCTGGGTGAAACCGCGGGCCCGGGTCAGGCCGTGCACGACACCCGATTTCTCATACCGGTACACGGTCCCGAATTCGAACAGCCGCAGGGGCAGCTCACGGTAAGAGCGGCCGCGCGATGCGTAGATCAGGATGTGCATCGGGCAGTTCATCGGCTTGGCGTAGTACTTCGCGCCCTCGAACTCCATGGGCGGGAACATGCCGTCGGCGTACCACTCCAGGTGGCCAGAGGTCTCGAACAGGTTCGACTTGGTGATGTGCGGCGTGTAGACGAACTCGTAGCCGCCCTCCTCGTGCCGCTTACGCGAGTAGTCCTCCAGCGCCTTGCGGACGATGCCGCCCTTGGGGTGGAAGACCGGGAGCCCGCTGCCTATTTCGGTGGGGAACGAGAACAGGTCGAGCTCGGCGCCGAGCTTGCGGTGATCGCGCTTCTCGGCTTCTTCCAGCAGCTTGAGGTAGTCGTCCTGAGCCTGGCGAGACGGCCACGCGGTGCCGTAGATCCGCTGCAGCTGCGGGTTCTTCTCGCTCCCCCGCCAGTAAGCCCCGCCGGTGCGCATCAGCTTGAACGCCGGGATGTTCCTGGTCGTCGGCAGGTGCGGGCCGCGGCACAGGTCCTTCCAGCACAGCTCGCCGGTCCCGGCGTCGAGGTTGTCGTAGATGGTGAGCTCCGCGCCGCCGACTTCGACGGATTCGCCGGAGTCGCCGACTTCGGCTTCGCCCGGCTTCCCGGTGATGCTGCCCTTCAGGTCGATCAGCTCGAGCTTGTACGGCTCATCGGCAAGCTCCAGCCGTGCCTCATGGTCGCTGACGACGCGGCGGCTGAACAGCTGGCCCTGCTTGACGATCTGGCGCATCTTCTGCTCGATCGTCTTCAGGTCGTCAGGGCCGAACGGCTCGGCCACATCGAAGTCGTAGTAGAAGCCGTTCTCGATCGGCGGGCCGATGCCCAGCTTGGCCTGGGGGAACAGGTCCTGTACTGCCTGCGCCAGGACATGAGCGCTCGAGTGACGCAAGATGGTCAGGCCGTCGGGCTCATCGATGGCCACCGGCTCGACCCGGTCGCCGTCCGCGAGCTGGTATGCCAGATCGCGCAGCTCGCCGTTCACCCTCGCGGCGATCGTGGTGCCGCGGCGGGACTGGGCAACTGGGCGGGCTGGGACTGGGCGGGCTGGGCGCGGTCGGCCAGCACCTGGCCGGCCGTCGTGCCGTCTTCCACCACGTGCTCGCTTCCGGCGAGGGTGATGTGAAGTTTGTCGGCAGGCACGGCTGGCTCCTTCGCGCGTTGGGCAGGGGCGGCTTGTCTTCGGACGTCGTGCAATGCCCCTGCCCGATGCTATCGGCGGCTCGCTTCGCGCGTGGGACCGTGGTACCGCGTGCTAATTCGCGACCGGGCTCCCCGCAGGTGTCAGCGCGCCGCGGGCAACGGTCACCAGACTGCCGTAGGTGAGGTACGGCCAGGCTCGCGCCGCGTCATTGAGGTCCAGCTCGACGCAGCCCAGGCTCTGCGGGGAGCCGTAGGAGCCGCGCGGGAAGTAGTGCACCGCCTCGCCGGACCGGAAGTAGGACACATATTGCACCGGGTCCGCGTACTTGGACCCGTCCGGGTTGGTGCCCTTCATGATCTGGTTGCGGAAGCGCAGGTAGACCGGGTCGGTACCGAGCGTGGTCGGCGCCACCGAAATCCCGGTGTTGGCCAGCACGCGCAGCACTTTCCGGCCGTTGTGCCAGATGGTCAGCGTCTCCGGGTTGCCCTCGCGGGCGATCGCGTAGGTGTAGCCGTTGGTGTTGCGCTGGTTGGCGGTCACGGCCTTGAGCAGGGCTTTCCAGACCTCGGGACCGGCGACGCCGTCCATCACGATGCCATGGTCGGCCTCGAACGCCATCACCGCGCCCTTGATGATCAGGCCGGAGGCAGCCCCGCGCTGCCAGAAAGCCTTGAGCTGCGCCGGGTAACCAGGCTGCCAGCTATAGGACCCCTGCGGCGGCGAGTAGGCGGCGCTGAGCTGAGCCATCGCGTTGTTGGCCGCAGGCGCGAGTACGCCGGGTGCCGGGGTCCAGGTCAGCGGCAGGTAACCGAGTTGGGCCAGCAGCTGATCCAGTCGTGCCGGCTTGTAAGCCGCCGGTCCTGAACCGGATCTGCGCGGTCCGGACTAGCAAGCCGCCGCCCGTAGACCGCACCCCGAGCGGGCCGCCGGGGATCTTCACGGTGACGCGGGTGTGCTGGCGGAAGGCGCGGGCCGGGTCGAAGGTAAGTGAGCTGGTACCCGCGCCCTGCCAGGTGCCCGGGACCAGGGGCCTGATCGTAGGCAGCGGGGACCCGGCGGCCAGCGGAGCGGAGAACTGGACCGTGATGTCCGCCGCGCCATTCGCGTCCATCGCGTGGCTAGCAGGCGTCACCGAAACCAGGCGCAGCGGGCCAACGGGGGCCTGCGTGGTCGGGCTTGCGTTCGCGACTGGCTTAGCGTCGTTGCCCGCACCGTCCAAGTCCGAGCCTTCAGCGGGCGCATGAGTCAGCACGATCCAGACGCCGGCCACCAGGAGCAGCACGATAACGCCACCGAGAGCGGTGATCCGCCCGCGCAGGTGCGTCAGTGAGGACAACGTGTCTCCCTCGCTCACTCGCGTCAGTTGCCCGGCCGGCGGGTGGCGGGCGGTAAGTTCCACATCGACCGGTCGCCTGGATCGGATGCGTACTAGGACATCCTGTCTGCGACTCTAGATGCCTTGCGTGGGATCTAGCGAAACTACCAGGTAAAGAAACGTATACGGGACCTTAATCCGGAACAGCCGAATTGTACGCGATGGTCCGAGAGCCTGGCCACGGCATGGCACCGCCCGGCACCACGTCCACGTGGTGCCGGGCGGAGTTTTCGGGGAGGGGTCAGCCGGTGACCGACACGAGGCTGCCGTAAGTGAGGTACGGATACGCCCGCTTGGCCGCGTTGTAAGGCAGTTCCACGCAGCCGAGACTTTGCTGGAACCCGTAGGAACCGCGCGGGAAGTAGTGCACCGCGTCGCCGCCGTTGAAGTAGGACACGAACGACACCGGGTCGGAGTAATGGCTACCGTCCGGGTTGGTGCCGCTCATGATCGTGTTGAGGAATCTCAGGTAGACCGGGAACGTGCCGTCGACCGTGGGTGACACCGGGATGCCCGTGTTGGTCAGGCTGCGGAATACCTGGCGGCCGTCATGCCAGATGGTGAGTGTTTCCGGCAGCCGCTTGCTGGCGATCGCGTAGGTGTAGCCGTTCTGGTTCCGCTGGCCTAGTCGGTCGGCCGTAAACAGCGCCTTCCACAGCCTCGGCGTCAGCGCGCCGTTGATCGTCATGCCGTGCTGTGACTGGAATGCCATCACCGCGCCGCGGAGGATGACGTTGGGTTGCGTGGGCGACCACAAGCTCCTGAGGGTCCACGGGTAGCCGGGCTTCCAGTGGAATGTGCCCCCCGGCGGATCGAAGGCCGCGCCCTCGGGCGTACTGCCAGCCGAGTTCACGCTGGACGAGGCTGCCCTGACCGCACCGTTGTTCACCGCGGACCAGGTCACGGGCAGGTAGTTCAGCTGGGCCAGCAGCTGCGCCAGCCTGGCTTGGGAGTAGGTGCCGATTCTGAAATGCTCGGTGACTGACTCGGTGAGCAGCGCGCCGCTGGTCGACCGGACGCCTGACGGACCGCCGGGAATCACCACCGTCATGCGGCTTGACTGGGCGAATGTGCTCGCCGGCGTGAAGACCATGGCGGTGCCTTGCATACTCCAGCTGCCCGGCACGCTGGGCCTCAGCTGCGGATACGGCGAGCCGGCCGCGAGCGGAGCCGAGAAACTGACGACAACCGGAGCCGCGCCGTTCACGCCGGTGGCGCCGTTGGCTGGTGTCACCGATTGAAGGTGTATCGGCCCGCTGACCACCACCTCGCGCGGTGCGGCTGCAGCGCGGGCTGCAGTGCTGCCGGCGTGGTGAGTGAGCGCGTAAACGGCGCCGCCTGCTACCACCGCGATCGCGGCCGCCGCGATGCCGACGACCCGTACGGTTCGCATGACGCCCCAGGGTCTGGAGCTTGTGCCGCTGCTGTCGCCTGGGCTCCCAGCTCCATCACCGTTGCTGTCGCGATCCGCTGCCTCGCCGCCGTCGGGTCGTTCGCCGTCTGGCTGGCTACCGGGTCGTCCCGCTCCGAACACGCCGCTCCCCCGTCCCGTGGCACGACCGGTATGGCGCTGCCTGCCAAAAGCACCGCACGCCTGAGTCACGCAGCCGGGCTGCGCTCAGGGGGCAGGACTCAACACTTCGCGTGCCATCTTAGTTACTCAGCGTCACGTCCGTACCCGACGCCAGACGTAGAGAACCCATCAACTGCGTAAACGATCCGTAACGAGAACGCCTGCACAGCCGCAGCTTGCGGCACTCTCCGCAAGGTGCGTGAGGTGATGGCGCTCCGGCTCGGTCGGCGGCCGGTTACCGCCGGTTCTGCGCTGCTGACGTGCAGCGGCTGGCGCAGTGCGCCCGTTCCCCGCCTGTCTGCTTGTCCGCACGTGCCGGGTACCTGCACTATGGAGGCCTGACGCGATGCGAAAGGTTCACGTTGTCGGCATCCGATAGCGCTCTCTGGGATCGCTCGAGCGATATTCGGCACGACAGTACGATTCCGGCTTATGTCCAGCTTGCATCAATCATCCGGTCTGAGGTCATCGCCGACCAGCTGCCGGCAGGCTCCCCGTTGCCGTCCGAACCGGAACTAGCGGGCCGCTATAACGTGAGCCGGGACACGGTGCGTAGGGCTATGGCCGTGCTCCGCGAGCTAGACCTCATCGAGACGCGGCGCGGTGTAGGCCATCACGTCGCACATGCCCCTGAGCGGGTTCACATCAGCGCCGGGCACGGAGCCGTAGTCTCTGCCCGCCTGGCCACGCCAGAGGAGCAAGAGAAGCTGTATGGCGCCGGGCGGTACGGCTGGCCCGTGCTCGTAGTGGAGGAGCCGGGCCAACCTGCGCGCGTCTATGACGGCACACGCACGCGCGTCTCGTTTGGTTAGCCACCTCGCCGCTAAGCCGGACTCCCCGCCGCCAACTATGAGCGGATGGTCGTCAGAGGCTCGGCGCGCTGGCCGTAGATAGAGGCGCGAACTATCCGCGCAACCTGTATGATAATACGCACAAGCCTACAAGTGTGGCGAAGTGCAGGCGGCCAGCTTTCGGCACGTGTCCCGCGACGTGGGCGAGTACTACCTGAGCATCGACACGCGAGTGCCCCTGGACCGCGGAGGTCTACAGCTCACCCGCTTCGGCGAGCGCTCATATGAGGGGGGCGAGTGCGGCCGCAGAGCGAGAGCCCGGCTTCGGCCGGGCTTTTCGCTTTTGTTGCCCCGCTCACACCTTCTAGAGCACGTGCCAGCTCGACACTCGGATGCGTCCCAACTTCCGTCCGTGGGCGATACTGGGATCGAACCAGTGACCTCCTCGGTGTGAACGAGGCGCTCTCCCGCTGAGCCAATCGCCCTTCGCCGTCGGCTGCATCCCCTCGCCGCAAGGCGATCTCAGGTTAGCGCATGCGGCGCCGAGGCTCGCGCTGTGCTGAGCCGCGCACCCGCACAGCCCGCCCCAGTCCCTGCCGCTGCCCCGTCGCCGACGTGACGTCCAGTCCGTTTGCCTGGCTACGGCCGGCGAGGGCGCTGTTGGGCGGGCCATCAGCTGCGGCTCCCGGCCGGATCGCCCGGCAGCGCGAGATTCTGCGGGGACGCTTTCGTCCGGATTATTCGTAACATCCGGTCTTAGCCAAATTAAGTCGACTATATCCAATTAGATTATCATGATGACCGCGAGAGCATTTCGCGAGAAAGCCTTCCAAATACTGACGGTCGCATAGCATCGAGGACTAGGCAGGCTGCTAACGGGCTTTCCCAGGACTCGGTGAGACGAAGGTCACATTGCTGCCTTGTTACTCGCCGGGAACACGGCGCGTCTAAATCGGTGTTTTTAAATGAGAAGCGTTTGACCAGGTCGTAGTCGGTTTGTTGATCAGTGACCGAGGTTACGAGCGCCTTCTTTCGCGGAATCAACCTTCCGCGAAAACAATTCAGCGGAACCAGGACGCCATATGTGCTGGCCAACTGCGCCAATAAAGTGAAGCCCGGCAATCCGGGACACGACAAGGCAAAGGTCTGAACCCGATGATGAACAGCAGTGTGACCGTGTCCGCAGAACTCGGCCTGAGCCTGGTCGTGCCTGACCACGGGTCCGTTCCCCTCGTGGCGAGCCTGTACTACAGCGCCGATGACCCGTATGCGATCCGCATGGCTTTTCACGTCGGCACCGACGAGCCGGTGGAGTGGATTTTTGCCAGAGATCTCCTGGCTGTGGGCTTGGAAGGTCCGGCCGGGGAGGGTGACGTCCAGGTGTGGCCGACTGACGAGCTGGGACACGAACTGCTGAACATCGCGCTGTCTTCGCCGTTCGGCGAGGCGCACTTCGAGGCGCCGCGCAACTCGACCGCTGCGTTCCTGAGCCGGACCTACGAGGTCATCGCGCCAGGTCACGAGACCGAGTACATCGACGTCGACGGCGAGCTCGACGATCTGCTCTGGCGCGCATAACGGCTGTCGTCCGTGAATATGCCAATGCCGTATGCAGCACGCGCCATTTCACGGATCGGGCGATTCCGCCGCCCGCATCGCAAATACTTCGGCAGCCTTTCTGGTGATTGGACCGGGGACGGCCGCAAGCTTGGAGCCATTGACGTTCCGAACTGGTTGCACGTCCCTGGTTGTCCCAGTTAGGAATGCTTCCTCAGCATTTGGCAAGACCGAGATGGGCAGGTTATCCTCCACCGCGCCGACCCACTCGATGACCAGGCTCCTGGTAACTCCGGCCAGGCAGCCAGACGACAACGGCGGCGTTATCAGCCGCCCGCCGTAGACCACGAAGATATTGGTCCCGGTGCCCTCACAGAGGTTTCCGGCGGTATTAGCGAAGATCGCCTCATTGCCCCCCTGCTCGGCTGCAAACGCCAGAGCCCGGACGTTCTCCGCGTATGAGGTGGTCTTGAGGCCCGCCAGCGCGCCATGCTCGTTGCGCTTCCACGGCACGACGACTACATCCACCGCGGCCGCCGGGGCTTGCTGCGGGGCTAGCGCGACGATGACCGTGAGCTTGGAAGGTCCCCGTTCCGATCCCAATGGGGCGATACCGGCGGTCGCGGTGATGCGCATCCGGGCCAGCGGCAGCGGCGCTGAGCTCTCGATCACAGCGTGCGCGCCAGCCCGGATGGCGTCCAGATCGGGCGCGAGCAGCCCCAGGCCTGCCGCTGAGCGGCCCAGCCGGGCGAGGTGGCGGCTGAGCGCGAAGGGCTGCCCCGCCACGACCTTGATCGTTTCGAAGACTCCGTCGCCGACCACCAGCCCGTGGTCGAAGATCGAGATCCGAGCTTCATCGTCGGGGAGCAGCTCCCCGTTCATCCAGACTGCCACGCTTTCTGACGCTAGCGCAGCCCGGGCGCTGGGAGGGCCAACGGCGCGACGTGCGTCGCATGCGGGCCGCGGCGGGACGGCCTGACAGCCTAGGCGAGTTTGCCGCACGGTCAGGATCGGCTACAGTTCTGAACGCACACCGGTTGCCCGGGCTGTTGGGTCGTCAGGGCCGGTGCATGCGGACGTAGCGCAGCTGGTAGCGCATCACCTTGCCAAGGTGAGGGTCGCGGGTTCGAATCCCGTCGTCCGCTCGGAGGTGCCGGAAGCCGTCTCGCGTGCCGACGGTCCACTCGGCTCTTCGTACCGGCCCGGCTCCTACCAGGGTCGGCCTGTGGCGGAATGGCCGAGTGGCTTAGGCAAGGGCCTGCAAAGCCCTGTACGCGGGTTCGATTCCCGCTTCCGCCTCGCGGGCGGTTAGCTCAGCGGGAGAGCGCTTCCCTGACACGGAAGAGGTCACTGGTTCAATCCCAGTACCGCCCACTCGAATCCCACTTGCGAGAACTCCGCTCTCGCCTTGCCGATCTGCGGTCTCCGGCGGCCTTCCTCCCCAACCGTTTCCAGACGAGCCGCCAGCCTGCTACCGGGCCTCCTGGCAGCTACCCGGACCGGACTTCCACCAGCAGGCGACGGCGAGCTTACGAACAGCAAGACCCGCTGCTACGTGACAGCGTCACCTCCCGCTCTGCTGGGCGCACGAAAGATCGAGGTTGCCTCACGTCGCAGATAGGTCGTATCAAACGTCTCGATATAAGTCGTAGCGCGTAGACACGAGCCACGTTATGCTGAGCGCCACCAGCAATCAGCAAAGGGGCCACCATGCAGAGCCGGCGTCATCTCTTGATCGTCCTGCCCGGTCTCGCGGCAGTGGCATTAACAGCCGCGATCACGCCAGCATCAGCCAAGTCGGCAGACAGCACGACGCCCTCCCATGCCAGCGCTGTCCACCACCCTGCTGTCCGTCCGGGCCAGCAGAGGGGGGAGAAGTACAAGGGCACGATGAAGCTGAAGAAGCGGCGGCTCAACTCCGCGCAGTCATCGGTCATGCCTACAGTGCGCAGCACGGGAACACACGCCCGGCTCACGCCCGCGCCGTACGTGACACCGATGCTCGGATGCCAGTTCGGGTCGCCGCCGCCGTGCCCTCAGCCGCCGCCCAAGAATGCGAAGCCGGTTCCTGCTACGGACTGTCACGGCTCTGGCAAGGGCCTCACTTGTTGCTGGGATTACAACACCACGGCGACGGCCTTCGGTGTATTCCTCCAGGCCCTGGCGTCGTACCGGCTGGAAGATTTCTTCTGCGCGACCCGCTACGCAATCGCCAGCCATGATGTGACGGTGCACCCGAGCATCAACTTTGCGGCTGGGCTAGAGGGATGGGTGTACGACGGAGAGGTGCCAGAATCGCGCGACGTCCGGTACTACTGGGCCACCCCGAAAGGCTCGCATACCGGTCTCTACGTTGCCTCGACAGGTAACTTCCAGACCTGCATCGTAGGGACGGGCGGCGGCTGCTGGCAGCAGTGGCTGCCAACAGACAAGCAGTGGGTGTGGTCTCTCGGCAAGGCAGGGAAGCAGTTCGCCCCCCACGCGAAGGATCTGGTGAGCGATTGAAGCGCCTGAAAGTGGGCCTGATTGACCTCTACCGCCTGAATCCGTGGCGACCGAAATGCCGTTGCGGAGGGCCGCTGTCGTGCAGCGAGCGAGCGAGGGAAATGGCTCGCGCCGGGGCGACGGTAGCGGTAATCCTCAGTTTGACTGTCGGCTGCTTCGCGTACGGCATCCACACCCACGCGCCCCCGAAACAGGTGCTGCCGGATAATAGCCCAACGGCCTCAAGCGCCGCGCCAGTGGCTGTTACCAGGATTTAGAGCACGTACGTACCCCGAGTCGGCACGGTCTCCACCAGGCCCTGATCGCGAAGCCACGCGACGGTGCGCCTGGCCGTAGACCGGCCGATTTCGTATTCGTCCATGATCTCGGACTCGCTGGGCAGCCTTGCGCCAATCTTCAGCTTGCCCGATTTGATCTGGGCAGCCAGGATGTCGGCGACCTGCCTATACGGCGGTAGCTTCCCAGTGGGATCTATCCTCCCCATGGGGGCCAGGGTAGCCGTGCCAGCACCTGGGCAAACGTCTCGAAACAAGTCGTGTAGTTTGATCTCCGCAGCCGAAAGTCCTGGCCCTGGCGCGTGACTAGCTCACGTGTCCTAATGAGTTGATAAGGCAGCTATCCCACGGCACTGCCGGCTGGGCTACTCGGACGCCTCGTTCGCCGCTCTTTGCTCGATGTAATCGGTCAGCTGCTTGCTGATGCGGGCACTGGCCCTGGAACTCGCACGCCGCGGACCTTGTCTGGCCAGGCTGTGATCTCCCGAGCCAGCAAGAGGCTCGCCTTGCCGAAGATCAGTCCGACTGGGACGGGCTTGCTGTCGGATCGAGCCCCGCCATGAACTTCAGCAACCGTCCTGGCTCGGCTTCCGCGTCCAGCAGCAGCTCCTTCCGGGCGAGCGCGGCCTTGACCAGCGGCGCGCCTAGGGAGCGGAACGGATCCGGCACGATCTTGCGCGGCCACCGACGTACCAGCGGCAGTGACGCATACCCATCGTCCTTGCCCAGGATGAGACTGGCGAGGATGCGCCCGCCCAACACCGTCGGAACGACGCCGTTCCCGGAGTAACCCACTCCTACCAGAATGGAGGGATTGGTGTCGGTCAGCGGGCCGAAGTACGGGAACCCGGTCGACGAATAGTCGATCGGGCCGTTCCAGCTGTACTCGATCGGGAGGTCCCGCAGCGAGGGATAGAGCCGGCGCATTCCCCTGGTTACCGTTCCGCTCAGACCGGACTCGCCCGTAAACCGGGCATCAACACGGTTACCGCGCGACATCCAGCCGCCCCCCTTGCCGAAGACGAGCCGCCCGTCGGGAGTCGAACGCCAGTACAAGATGAGACGCCGCGAGTCCGATAGCGCGATGCCCGAGCCGAGCGTCTCGCCGTCCATGAGTTCGGGTACACGGCCAGTCGCAACGATGTCGCTGGAGGTAACGAACAGGTACGGCTTGAGTTCGGGACGCGACGCCGACCAGGCGTTTATGGCCAGGATGACCTTCTCCGCACGGATCGTGCCGCGATCGGTGACGACCAGCACTGGGCTAACGCCCTCGAGCCCGGTCATCGCGGTGAACTCGTAGATCTTTACCCCGCGGGCGATCGCAGCCCGCCTAAGGCCGCGCACCAACATGGCTGGCTGGAGGGTTGCGGAGTGTTCCTCGAGTACTCCGCCGAGCGCGAGCGGCGATCCGGACAGGCGGCGCGCCTCATCACCATCAACCGGCTTGTACGGCGATGATGGCGCTTGCTCGGCCGCCTGGACGGCCTTGTCCCATGCACCGAGTTGCGACTGGTTAGTGGCCAGCCACAGGTGACCGCAATTGCGAATCTGCGCGTCGATGGCGTTCGCCGCGCAGAAGCTCCGCAGATCGTCCACGCCAGCCTCGATGACTTGGGCCAGTCCGATGCCGTCCGCTTGGCCGAAAAGCCTGCACATGGCGGGAAGCTTGGCCCAGCTCCCCTCGACGATGCCGCCGTTGCGGCCGCTGGCCCCGTACCCGCAGTAGCGGGCTTCGATGAGGCACACATCAAGGCTCGTATCTTGCTCCCGGAGCCGGATGGCGGCCCAGAGACCGGTGAAGCCGCCGCCGACGATGACCACGTCAGCGCGGTCCGGGACTGGCTCCGCCGCTGCCGGCGGCTGACCCACATGCTCCTCCGCGAGTGCCTCCTCCAGCCAGAGCGACACAGATTCGCGAGTACGGCTGCTCATTCAGTCACCTCCAGCGGTTACGCAGCCTCGCTCAGCCCTGTCTGCAAACAAGCGGCCTGGACGCGGCCAGCCGGGGCCCGAATCGCTTCCTGGCATGCGATTCGGGCGCTACCGGCCCATTCCAGCGGTCATCCCGCGGACGAAGAAACGCTGCCCGAATACATACAGGACGGCCAGCGGGAGCAGCGACAGGAACGCAGCGGCCATAATGAGCGGCTGGTTGGTGATGTACCTGCCCTGGTAGAGAGCGACGCCGGCCATGAGCGTCCGCGATCCATTGCTCTGCAGGAACACCAGCGCGATCAGTAGCTCATTCCAGACAAAGATGGCATTGACAATTACCAGTGTGAACGTGCTCGCGCCCGATAGCGGCATGATCACCCTGAGCAGAACGCGCGAGGGACGTGCACCGTCAATATAGGCGGCTTCAATCAGCTCGTGCGGAATCTCGCGGAAGAAGTTGACAAAGAAGAAAATGGAGAACGGGACAAGCAGGCCGCAGTAGAAGATGATCGCCGACGGGAGCTGGTTGATCAGGTGAAGCTGCACCATCAGCACATACATCGGCGTGAGGAGCGCTACTGGCGGTATCGCCATCAGCGCGATGTTGGTGCGCAGGAAAGTCTCACGGCCACGGGTCCTCCCGAACACGATTGCGATACGCCGCCAGAATGGATATGAAAGTGGCGATGCAGACAGACGTGAACGTTGCAATGAGGCTGCTTCTGATCCAGGTGAGGAATGGCCACTGGGAAAACACTGCGCCGATGTTCGACAGCGTCGGATGAGCGGGCAGGCCCACCGGGTCCAGAGTGTAGGCAGACGGCGTCTTTAGTGCCGTGCTGATCATGAACCACATGGGATAGAGGGAGATAACCGCCAGGGCTATGAGCAGCACTTGGCGCGATGCAGTGCTCAATATCCTCACTAGTGACTCTCCCGCATCGCCCGGGTGCGTACCCAGAGGTACAGCACAACGAGGATGCTGGCGATCCCAAGGAGGACCACGGCCGCTGCGGACGCTATGCCGATCGCCCCGTTTTCGAAGCCATCCTGATAGATATAGAACTCCATGACGCTCGATGAATACGCCGGCCCTGACCCGGTCAGGACGTAGACATACGTGAAGACCGATGACAACGCCGTGATCGCCATGATGATCATAAAGAACTGGATGATCCGGCGGATCTGGGGGATCATGATTCTTCGCTGGATGACCCACCATGATGCTCCGTCGATCTGAGCAGCCTGAATGAGTTCGGGTGGGACAGCGAGCAGCGCCGCACTGAAGATCACGACCCCGAAGCCGAGCTGTTGCCAGATGATGACACCGGAGATGCTGAAGATAACCCACTTGGGCGACCCGAGCCAGTCGTGGGCGAGGAAGCCCAGGTGCGCGTCCTGCAACAGCGTATTAAGGGTGCCGCTGCCCTGGAGAATGAAAGAGAATGCGAGACCCATCGCTGTAGCCGGGAGTACGTAAGGGAAGAAGATGAAGATGCGGTACAGCCGCCAGCCTCGCAACCCGGTGTTGATGACAAGCGCTACGGCCAGGGCGAGCACGGTCACTATAGGGACTATGGTAAGAAGCTTCAGGTTGTTGAAAAGCGAGATCGTGAAGACAGGATCCTGGAAGAGCGCGCCGTAGTTAGCGAAACCCACATAGGTCAGCGCGCCAATGCTGCCTGAGTAGAGGCTATAGTGCACCACTTCCACGAAGGAGTAAAGGAAGACCAGGCCCAGGGCGCCTACGGCCGGCAGGGCGTAGGCGATGGGCCAGAGCTCGCGGCGGCGCCACGCGAAGTGCCTGGCTCGCGGCAGCGCAGACCCGGCCGCCGAGCGGTCCTGGGCTGGGGCAACAGTCATGGGTAGGGGACGCCGGCCAACTGCAGGCCGCGGGAGGTCTGGCTAGCGAGCATCGCACTCCTGCCGCTGGCTGCATCCATCCGGCGTCGTCTGCCCATCCAATAGGCCCTTCCCGATTGTGGACCCAGCTCAGGACCGTCGTCATTGGCACATTACCGGTCCCTTGGGGTCCAGCGGGGGCTTCTGGTCAGGCCCCCGCTGGACCCGCAAGCTCTAGCTGCCCAGGGTTGCCGACCACGACTTGTACTGCTGGTACTGGGTCAGCTGCTGAGCGCGCCACTCTCGTAGTTGCGTCACCCAGATCTGTGCGGCAGCCGAAGGCGAGCCCGAACCAGAGATCACTAGCTCACCCGCAGGGAGATCGGCATCCGAATCGATCTGCGGTGGAATGTAATTTTCAAGCCATATGGACTTACCCGTGGTGTCCAGCTTGTACAGTTCCTGAGCCAGCGGGTTCGTAATGTCCGATACCGGGAACCGAGTATCGGCCGGGAACGCACCGGTTTCCTTGTTCAGCGCGACCATGTTGCTTGGCTGGTGCAGCCAGGTCAGGAACGCGGCATCCGCTTTCTTGACCGGTGACCAAGAGCTGATGAACTCATCTGAGGATTGCGTCGTGTCGTAGGTGTTCGCGAGCGCGCCGGTGCCCCAGATTGGTGGCCTGGTAACGCCGATATTGGAATCGCCTATCGTCTGTCCCCAGGACAGCACGTTGCCGTCCGTCGTGAACGACATGGCCGCCTTCTTCTGAGGGAACAACTGGAAGCCCTGGGTCAGCGTGATCGACGCAACATTGCTGTTGACGTAACCGGCCTTAATGAGTCCCTGGATCATCGCGTAGAGGTTCGTCAGCTTCGCCGCCAGAGTTGCCTGAGCTGTTCCGACGTTCGAAACGCCGTTGGTGAGCTGCGCCAGCGAGTTAAGCTCCTGCTTGGCGTAGATCCCGAACATCCACGCTCCGAAGTAGCCATCCTTGTTACCCATCCCGAATGGCGTGATCCCGTGCGCCTTCAAGGCCTTGCAGTCAGCGAGGAACTGCGCCCACGTTGAGGGGCCTACATTCGGGTTGAGGCCAGCCTGGCGGAAGAGCTGCTTGTTCCAAACCAGCGGTATGCCGATCAGGTACAAGGGCATCGCCATGATCTGGCCCTTGTACGTGTTCTCGTTTGTGTTGACCCAGTCTGCCGTGTCACTGGCTGGGACAAGCGACGAGATCGGCGTTACGTCTCCCGCGAATGCGGGCGTCAGCGTGGGCATGGTTGCCCATTGCGTGTCGAGGTCGGGCCCGGTATGGCTCTGAGATGCAAGCCTGAAGCTCGATATGATGGTCGTATTCGACTGCTGCACCAAGTCGATACTTACCTTCGGGTGCAGCTTCTCGTACAGGGCGATGCGCTGTTGCATCCACTTGGTGATTCCGGGGATGTCGCTCTCGCCCCAGAACCAGTACGTGATCTTGGCGTTGTACGCGCTGCCTGAGCTAGTCCCGGAGCCACCGCTGGACGGTGTCCCCGATCCGCACGCCGCCAGGGTGACACCGAGCGCGGCGGCGCAAATCCCTGCGCCTATCCGCGGTGACTTGCGGTGGTGCAGCGAGGTTGCCCTACCACGCTTCTGCCGTCCCGCTTCGCCTCTGCTCAGCCGCATGCCTTCCTCCTTCTCGTCGTGCTGCGCCACGCGGCTTGCCCGGAAGCACGAGCCGAAGTAACGGGCCGCCCGTACCCCCAAGGGACCGCATGAAGGTTCTTTCGTGTGCACTCATGTCCGAACGCGGTATCCGTTCGAATGGGCGGAAACCGCCAAGGCCTCGTTACGCGGCGCCGGGTGCACTGCGTCGCAGCGGACAGGACGCCACGTGCCCGCAACACAGCCGCGATGGTGCCTAAACCGTTCCGTCATACGGATTGTGGTTCCAATAAGTTGATCCAGTATTGTCCCCGGCTGGCAGGCAGTCAAGGGCCTGACTGGGTTAACGGACTGGCACGCGCCGGTCACGGCTGCAGGAGCGCCTTCACCGGATGCGAGCCGCCATTCATCAGCTGGGTGAATATCTCGGCGCCTGCGGTGAGCGGGTATGCAGCGGCCCAGCTCACGTCCCAGTCGACGAGCATCTCCGCCGCCTGCGCAAAGTCTGCGTCGTCGTAGCCGAAGGAGCCGAGTATCTGCTTTTGGTCGCGGACCAAGGCGCTGGCGTCAAACCCGGCCGTCTGATCCGCAAGTCCGAGCCACACCGCGACGCCACCAGGGCGCTGGTGCCGAACTGACTGCGCGTGGGTGACCGCCGCCCCGACCGCGTCCACGACAATGTCGTACTCGCCCGCCGGCTCAGCGCTGACAGCAGTGGCACCAAGCCGTAGCGCCTGTGCCCGCCTGGCATCGGACAGGTCAGTCACATCCACGCTGGCCGCTCCGGCCGCCAGTGCGGTAAGCATGCAGAACAGGCCGATCGCACCGCAGCCGAGCACCACCACCCGCACTCCGGCGGACCCGCCCGCGAGCCGCCAGGCATGCACCGCGTTAGCCGCAGGCTCAATCAGGGCCGCAGCGTCGAAGGACAGTGCAGTGGGCAGCGGCCGCAGCGCAGATGCGGGGACGGCCACGCGTTCGGCAAAGCCGCCGGAACGGTGCACTCCGATGAGTGCCCGCCGTCGGCACAGCTGCGGCTGGCCACGCCCGCACATGTCGCATTCACCACAGGACAAGAGCGGGTTGATCACCACAGGGTCACCAGAGTCGCTGACGCCCGCGAACTCATGCCCCATGATCAGTGGCGGCACACGGAAGCCGGGATGCCGGACCCCGTGCAACTCGCTACCGCAAATGCCGGCCGACCGGACGTGCACCAAGGTTTCGCCGTTGGCTACCTGCGGCTCCGGGACCTCGCACAGCTCCACTGTCCCGGGTGCTGTGAACACCAGGGCCTTCACGTTAGTCCTTGCAG
Organism: uncultured Actinomycetota bacterium; assembly: GCA_963787665.1. Classification (GTDB taxonomy): domain Bacteria; phylum Actinomycetota; class Actinomycetes; order Streptosporangiales; family Streptosporangiaceae; genus JAJYUU01. Next base: position 156,313 of record CAWBDZ010000006.1, on the reverse strand, counting down.
AATCCCGGAGCCACATTCCGTATCGCGGAATATCATTCCCTAATGATCCCAACGGCGCAGACGGGATGTCAACGCTCGGCGCGACCATGAGTTGCTGACCCAGCTCACCGCACGGGGCGCGTTACCCGGACGCGGTTAAAGCCCCCTGTACTGGTCGTCCGGTCTCGTCGTCCGCCACGGCAGCGGTCCACTCGGCCGCCATCTCATGCAGGTACTGGCCAAGCTCGGCAAGCCGGCCCGAATTCGCGCGCGCGCTCAGCACAGTGATGCTCACCGCAGCGGCTGGCACCGGCCGGCCCAGGAATATCGGCACCGCGGCGCAGCACACCCCGGTCTCGTTCTCGGCAAGATCCAGCGCATACCCGCGCTCTCGCACTTGCGCAAGCTGGCTGGCCAGCTGGACCGGACCGGTAATTGTGCGCTGCGTCGGCGCGGCCAGCGGCGCCCACCGCCCAACCCAGGTGCTGATCGCCTCATCGGTGGGATGGGTCCAGGCCAGCAAAGCCTTGCCGATACCGGTGGCATGCGCCGGGTTACGCCCGCCAATGACCGAGGACAGCTTGATCGTGTGCGGCGCGTCCACCTTGTCCTGGTAGACCACCTCGGCTCCGTCCAGCACTGCCATGTGGGTGGTCTCCTTCAGCTCACCGCTGACTCTGGCCAGCAGTGGGTGGATCAAGGCCCGCAGATCAAGCGTGTCGTGGAACCGGAACGCTGTGGCCAGCAGCTCGCTGCCCAGAAAGTACGGTCCCCCCGTCTCGGGCTGGGTGACGAACCTCCGGTGCTTGAGCGCTCCGAGAAGCCGGTGGAGTGAGCTTTTCGGGATACCCAGCCGGACCGCCAGATCATTCAGGGAGAGGCCCCGCGACGCGCGGCTCAGTTCCTGGAGGACGCGCAGCGCGCGGTCCACGCTGGCCACCGCCGACACGTCAACCTCGCCCAATAAAGCTATCCTCCTTGTTCCGGGATACGGAACACTTCCCCATTATTGGCATCGCCGTTAGTATGGCACAGCCTGTATGGGTACGCGGACTGGCAGAAGCGGCGGCGCGAGCGCTTCACCGGGCAAGCGACTGCGGCAGACGGTGGGCGACGTGCCAGTGGGAGGGCATATGGACCGCTTCGTAGCCGCACCGTGTTCCCCCGAGGGACTGAACCTCGGCGAGAGTTGCAGATGGGATGCCGTTCACAATCGACTCCTGTGGGTGGACGTATTCACCGGACGCCTGTTCTGCGCGCGCCCGAACAGCACTGGCTTGGAAGTCACCGATGTCTACCGCGTGCCCGGGCATCTGACTGCCGTTGCTCCATTAGAACACCCGGGCGACGGCTGGATAGTCGCCGCCAATCAGGGCTTCTCCCACCTGGCTGAGGACGGCTCCGTCACTCTTCTCGCCGAGCCGGAAGCGGGCAAGGACCAGCGAGTAAGGATGAACGACGGAGCCTGTGATCCCGCGGGAAGGTTCTGGGCGGGAAGCATGTCCTACGACGCTGATCCAGGTGCGGGATCGCTGTACCGGCACGACGGGTTCGACCGTTATACCTGCGTGGTGACTGACGTCACCATCTCGAACGGCCTGGCCTGGAGTCGTGATGGCACGGCGATGTACTACGTCGACAGCGGGCCGGGGACCATCAGCGCCTTTAGCTACGACGTCGCGGCCGGCGTGCCAGCAAACCGCAGGCACCTCGTCGGGCTGGAGCCGGATGAGGGCGTGCCCGACGGGCTGTGCCTGGACGCGGAGGGCTGCCTGTGGGTCGCCGTATGGGGCGGCGGCCAGGTGCGCCGGTACGCACCGGACGGGGAACTGATAGCAACCGTCGAGGTAGCGGCCAGCCAGCCGTCGAGTTGCGCCCTGGGTGGCGACGACGGCCGGACGCTCTACATCACCACGGCCCGTGAGGGCATCGGCCCGGATGCCCTTGTCGCCCAGCCGGACGCCGGCCGGATCTTCTGCGTCGAGGTGCCGACGCCGGGGCCACCGGCGCAGCCATCCCTGCATGCGCCGCCCAAGATTTCTTCAGCCATCCACGCGGGCCAAGGAATAGACCAGTGACATCCGTGCAGCCTGCCCGCCTTGCAGAGGGTTCCGGTGGCCCCAATCAAGACGCGAACCTGACCAAATGGCTGCCCGCGACGACGCTGAGAGGACATAACGGCGCCCGTGACGTGCTCGGCGGCGATGTCCTGTTTCCGGTAGTTGTGCTCAAGGAGACAGCCATTGCGCACAACGCCCGGGTGATGGCCCAGTACTGCCGCGACAATGATGTGCACCTGGCACCGCACTGCAAGACACACATGTCCACCGAGCTGGCCCAACTGCAACTCGCTGAAGGCGCATGGGCGGTCACGGTGGCTAATGTCAGCCAGGCCCGGGTTTTCCGGGTGGCTGGAGCCAGCCGGATCCTCATTGCCAACCAGGTCATTGACGATCAGGCGCTTCGCTGGATCGCGGCAGAACTCTCGTCGGACCCAGAGCTCGAGATCTACTGTCTGGTCGACTCGCGGGCCGGAGTCGAGATCATGGATCAAGTGCTCATGGAGGCTGGCCTCCGGCGGCCAGTGGCTGTCCTAGTGGAACTCGGCTTCGAGCGTGGCCGCGCAGGTTGCCGTACCGCAGAGGAGGCCGTAAGTGTCGCTCGCGCCGTTAGCGCCAAGCCGCGACTGCGCCTGGCCGGGGTCGAGTGCTATGAGGGGATCCTCGGCCACACCGCTGACGCCGTGACGCTGACGCGGGTGGACACCCTGCTGACACGGTTGCGCGATCTGGTCGGCGATCTCGCCCGCCTACGCCTGCTGGACGGCACTGAGGAGGTCATCGTCTCTGCTGGCGGCAGTGGCTTCTTCGATCGTGTGGTTGAGCTGCTTGGGCGTGACCCTGACGTGGGGCGGCCGACTCGGCTGGTCCTGCGTTCCGGCGCTTACCTGTCCCATGACCACGGGATGTACCAGCAAATGTCACCGTTCGGTACCAGATTGCCCGACCGCCCGCCTCTGCAGGCTGCGTGCGAGCTCTGGGCACGGGTGAATTCTCGCCCGGAGCCGAACCTCGCGATCTTGGGATTCGGCAAGCGTGACTGTGCTTTCGACGTGGAGTTGCCAATGCCGCTGTCAATTCATAATCGGCACGGTAGCCGTCGGGCAGAGGGCATGCAGGTCGTCCAACTGGACGACCAGCATGCCTATACAAGGATCCCCGAAAATGACAGCATTGCCGTTGGCGACCTTGTCTGTCTTGGAATGTCGCATCCATGTACCATCTTTGATAAATGGCGCGAGCTGCCGGTAGTAGATGACAGCTACAGAATCACCCGCACAATCCACACCAGCTTCTGATGGACAGGCATATGAGCGGGCGGCTGGCAGGCAAAGTAGCCGTCGTGACTGGCGGGGGGTCGGGTATCGGCCGGGCCGGCGCCCAGGCGTTCGCCCGCGAAGGCGCCCACGTCATCGTGGCAGATATCGTTGGCGAGCGAGCCGCGCGAATCGCCGATGGCATCACTGCGGCCGGCGGCTCCGCAGCGCCGACGACGGTGGACATTTCCTCAAGTGAGCAGGTGCAGCAGCTCGCAAGCTTCGCGGCCAAACGTTTCGGCCGGGTCGATGTCCTGTACCACTGCGCGGCCGACGTACGGTTCGTCAATACCCAGGACCGGCGACTCACAGAGCTTGCCGAAGAGGTATGGGACCGCATGATCGCCATCCACCTGAGAGGCACCTTCCTCGTCTGTAAATACATCGGCCGGGTGATGATCACGCAGAAGTCGGGCTCTATCATCCTGACGGCGACCACCGATGCGCTGATCGGGTGCGCGGGGCTGGACTCTTACACGGCGGCCAAAGGCGGGGTCGTTTCGATGACCCGGTCCCTGGCGGCAGGGCTCGCGCCAGACGGTATCCGGGTCAATGCGATCTGCCCAGGCTTTGTGGCCAGCGAGTCCCAAATGGAATGGATGTCCGACCGCAGCAAAGCCGCCGCACTTGAGCCAATTCATCTTCTGCCCGTAGCAACGCCTGAGCAAATTGCGCCATTCGCTGTATACCTGGCCAGCGACGAGTCGGCCATCACGACTGGCGGGATCTTCCCCATTGACTCCGGTTACATGGCGTTCAAGGCCAACATTGACATCATGAACGTCATGCAAACCGATAATCATGACTAACCGCGAGCTGATTGATCCGCTGCCACGAGCGCAACTCTGGAGGACCTGGCCCAGAGGCACGGCATGAAGATCGACCGGTTGCAGACCTTCATCGTCAGCGTTCCCTACCTCCACGCCGAACTGAGCTCGCGGATCCATCGCGGCGGTGTCACGGACGTGATCGTCAAGCTGACTACCGATGACGGCGCGGTGGGATGGGGCGAGAGTTGCAGCGGCGCCGACGTTGCCTCCGTCGAACGAGCAGTCGCTGCCGCGCAGCCGTTCCTGATCGGGCGTGATCCGTGGGACGGCGAGGCAATCTTCCGGGATTTCTTCAAGACGGGACTGTGGGATTTCCGGGCTCCGACTGGCTACTTCGCGTTCGCCGGCATCGACCAGGCACTGTGGGATCTGCGAGGCAAAGCGGCTGGACAGCCGGTCTACCGGTTGCTCGGCGGAGCCATGCGCGATGAAGCCGACTATATGTATTACCTAGCCCAGAGCAGCGCCGTCTTGCCGATCGCTATCATCGCGCTTCTGCGTGCTGGCGTCTCCACCATTGCCCCCGGTGAGTATTTGTTCCCCGCCGCTGCCTGTTTCCAGCGTAGGTAACAGGAACCCGGAAGCCTCCACTCCGGGCTACGGGTGACCAGATTCGGAAACTGCGGCCGCAAATCGCTCCTAGCTCGGTGACAACCCTGGGCTGCCCCCAGGGGGTGGGCGGGGCGGACCGCCGCACCGGCAGCTTCGGCTCACGATGCCGGGCTGGCGCCGCGCGGCGCTGCCACGCCGCCAACGAGGCGATCGTCTTGGCCGATACCTGACCGATGTCGCCTAACTGCCCAATCACCAGGCTGGCCTTGCCCCGGAATGACTAACGAGGTTCATGGATGCGGCGCCCGGCAGGCTAGCCATCAATGACTCTCCTAGTGGCCATTTGCCGTTCACGACCGTAAGGCCGCGGATGCGCCGGGGATGAACGGCCGGTCATCGGGTGCGGCCTAGCGTGCGGCCAGGATCTTGGCGGCGAGCTCGCCGACTGGGATCCGCAGGGGCAGCTGTGATGCCTCTGCCGCGTCGGCGATCCCGGCCGCGACTTCTTCCGGCGTGATCATCTGGCCGGCGGGCGGACCGCCGCGGCCGGGCACGCGGGCGTAGGGATCGTCGGGCAGGGTGTAGGTGGTGACGTGGTCGAGCACGCCGGAGCTGACCGGGCCCGGTTCGAGCAGCGCGGCCTCGATCCCCAGCGGGCCTACCTCGATGGCCAGGGCCTCGACCAGCGCCTCGAGGGCCCACTTGGTCGCGGCGTAGGCCGCGCCGGGCGGCCGCGCGATGCGCCCTGAGATGCTGGACATGAACAGCAGCCGCCCGCGGCCGCGGGCGCGCATCCCTGGCAGGACCGCCTGCACCACCCGCAGGGCACCGATCGTGTTGATGTCCAGCAGCCGCGCGAGTGCCTCCGGCGGTGTCGCCTCGACGGCGGCGTAGAAAATCTCCCCTGCGTTGGAGACCAGGACGTCGATCTCCCCGGCCTCCGCGACTGCCGAGGTGATGCTGTCGGGGTCGGTGACGTCGATCGCGAGCCGCTGGTCCGCGGGCACGCTGGCGAGTGCGCGCGGGTCCCGCGCGGTGGCGATCACCCGGTGGCCACGGCGGGTGAACTCCGCCGCCGCCGCGCGGCCGATGCCCTTCGACGCTCCTGTGATCAGTACCGATGCCATGACGACCTCCTGGGGTTCAGAAAATTTCAGGTTTCCGTCCGCACCATCAACGCCACGCTAGACCGCGGTCCGCGAAGTGATGCTCGGCAACCACCGGTTCAGCCAGATAGCGCGCAACACCGTGCGGCGCTCGGCAGGAGGTTCCCGCACCCGGAACCGCCCTGCGGCAGGACCTGACTAGTTCCGCATGCCCCCGCGGCGGCAGGCTGCCTACTAGGCCACCTGGACATCCGCCCAAGCCTGCCTGCTGCTCATCCGGCCAGTACTCAGTGGCAGCGTGACGTTGAAGAGTCACTCCTGTGGTGTCCTGGACGGCAACCCGGACCGGGCTGCGTCGGTCGTCGCCGACGATGCCGACAGGACCCGGGATCCGGCCAGCAGCACAAAGTTCGCGGCGCTCCCAATGCCCGAGAGGTGCAGGTCTCTGGACAGCCGCGCAAAGCGGGTACCGGAAGCAAGACCGGGTACGGACTGCGTGTAGGAAAGCGCGGCATCTGGCCGGCCGTGGCCGAGGAGGCCCAGCCGCACGGTAACTGTCGCTGGGACGGTAGCCGATCCGCTCCCACCCGGCGACGGTAAGGCACGCCGGCGGCCACGAGACCTGGTGGTTCGGACCAGGCCACCCGGAACGCTCTGTGACTACCTAGCGGAAAGGAATACCTCAGATGGCCATGACAGCGGGCAATGCAGCCGAAGGCCGCACGCGCACCGCCCTGGTGACAGGCGGGACCGGAGGCATGGGCCGGGTCATAGCCGGGAAGCTCGCGGCCGACGGGTTTGACGTCGCGGTGGCTTACGCCGGCGACAATGAGGCAGCCGACACGACGGTAGGCGAGATTGAACGGCACGGCCGTCGTGGTGCGGGATTCGAGGCAGATATAGCCGATGAAAAGATAGTATCCGACCTTTTCGATGCCATCGAGGACACTTTCGGGCATGTCGACGTGGTGGTTAATACGGCCGGGATCAATCACCCGGCTACCCTGGTCGATCTTGACCTGAGCGACTTCGACGCGATTCAAAGGGTGAACGTACGCGGCACGTTCGTTGTCGACCAGCAGGCCGCCCGACGGGTTCGCGGCGGCGGCTCGATCGTCAACGTCTCCTCGAGCATGGTGCGGGCGGCACCACCCGAGCTCAGCGCATACGCGGCGTCCAAGTCCGCGGTCGACACACTCACCCGGATCCTTGCGAAAGAGCTACGCGGCCGCGACATCACGGTCAACGCCGTTGCGCCGGGCCCCACCGCGACTCCCGCATTCCTGCAGAGCACACCGGCCGAAGAACAGAAAGAGCTGGCAGCGTTGCCGCCACTGGAACGTCTCGGCAGTTCCGACGACATAGCCGGCGTGGTGTCGTTCCTGGTCGGACCGAGTGGCCGGTGGGTCAACGGCCAGGTGGTCTACGCCAACGGGGGCTTCGTCTGACCATGGGCAATGACCATTACGACGTCCTCGTCGTCGGCAGCGGGCCGGGAGGCGCGACCACTGCGGCGCGCGTAGCCGAGACAGGCAAGCGCGTTCTGCTGCTCGAACGCGGCGACTTCCTGCCGAGAGAGCGAGACAACTGGAACTCCCGCGCTGTTTTCGGCATGGGCAAATACACGGCGAGCGAGACGTTCTACGACCTTCATGACCGGCCGTTCCAGCCCGAGCTGCATTACTGCGTGGGCGGCAACTCCAAGGTCTACGGCGCGGCGCTGCTCCGGCTGCTGCCCGCAGACTTTGGTGAGGTCCGGCATCCGGACGGCATCGCACCGGCCTGGCCGCTGACTTACCAAGATATGGAGCCCTACTACGCCAGAGCAGAGCGCCTGTTCTGGGTACACGGCCAGCACGGCGAGGACCCGTTCGCCGGCACGTCCAGCCAGGACTACGAATACCCGCCGGTGCGGCACGAGCCGCATATTCAGCAGGTATCAGACGGTCTGGCGGGGCTTGGCCTCCATCCGTTCCACCTGCCGCTCGGCGTGCAGCTCGCCCAGAATGCTGATGGTCTACCCACCAGGGACTCTCTGTGCATCCGATGCGACCGCATCGACGGGTTCCCCTGCCCGCTCGGCGCCAAGGCCGACGCCGAATCGGCGGTGCTTCGACCCGCGCTGGCCGCGCACCCCAATCTGGTGCTGATGACCAGAACGACTGTCGAGCGGCTGCTGACAGACAGTAGCGGCACGTCCGTTACCGGGGCAGCGGTTACGCTGCCCGACGGTTCCCCGCATACTTTCACTGCCGACGTCGTGGTGGTCTCCGCGGGAGCCATCCTTTCAGCTGCCCTTTTGCTGAAGTCCGCTAATGACAGGCACCCCAATGGCCTGGCGAACTCGTCCGATCTGGTCGGCCGGAACTACATGCGGCACAACAACTTGGCCCTTATCGCGTACTCACGCGAGCCCAACCTGACGGTCTTCCAGAAGACGCTGGCTCTCAATGACTTCTACGGCCCGAGCGAGTACGGGCAGTACCCGATGGGCCACATCCAGATGCTCGGCAAGTCCGACGACTGGCAGATCAAGGGGGCGGCGCCACGCGGGCTCGGGTGGGCTCCGTCCGCCCCTTACGGGCAGGTCGCTAAGCACTCTGTCGACTTCTGGCTATCGAGCGAGGACATCCCCCTTGCAGACAGCAGAGTGACGCTCCGCCCCGACGGCGCGATAAGGCTGGTACTGCAACCCGGCAACAACGCCGAAGCCGTGAGGCGGCTCCGGCGGACCTTCGAGGGGATGCTGAGCAAGCTTGGCATGGTTCACATGAGGTCTGTTCGCAGCCTGTACCTCCATAAGGGGTTCGACGCCGCAGCGACGGCACACCAGGCCGGCACCGCCTGCTTCGGCGCCGACCCCGCCACCTCCGTCCTGGACGTGAACTGCAGGGCCCACGACCTGGACAACCTCTACGTCGTGGACGGCGGCTTCATGCCCTCGATCGGCGCCGTGAACCCGACCCTGACGATCATCGCGAATGCGCTGCGCGTGGGCGATCACATCGCCGAGCGCACCGCAACCACCGGCCACCCGCAGCAGGCTGCCGCCGCTGCAAAGACTTCGCAACGACCGCACAGCCCATGAGAGGTCTGTCGGAATGCCGAAGATCGAAGATTACGCACTGCTGGGAGACCTGCACACCGCAGCGCTCGTGAGCACCACGGGGTCAGTCGACTGGCTCTGTCTGCCCCGGTTCGACTCACCTGCCGCGTTCGCCGCTCTCCTGCACAGCGAGGAGGCGGGACACTGGACGCTCGCCCCGACGGCCGCGAATCACTGCACGACCCGCCGCTACGCTCGTAACACCCTGGTGCTCGAGACGGACTGGGAAACAGAGGACGGCGCCGTACGGGTCATCGACTTCATGCCGCCCCGGGCACGGACGCCGCATCTCATCCGCCTCGCCGTGGGCCTGAGCGGCGAGGTGGCGATGAGATCGACGCTGCGGCTGCGGCTCGACTACGGTCGCGTCGTTCCGTGGGTCAAAGCCGATGGCAACCAGATCCACGCGATCGCCGGCCCCGACCTTGTCCGGCTGATATCGGCAGTTCCGCTGCGCGGAGATCATCGGGAGACGTTCGCCAGCTTCAGCGTGCGCGAGGGCGACCGGATTGCGTTCGTCATGTCATGGGCGCCCAGCCATGACCCTGCCATGGAGCATGTCGAAGCCGAGCATGCCCTTTCGGCGACAAAAGACTTCTGGACTGAGTGGCTTGCTGGCGCCACCTACCAGGCGGGGCCGTACAACGCCGCCGTCGATCGGTCCCTGATTACCCTCAAGGCCCTGACCTACGAGCCGACGGGCGGCATTGTCGCGGCTGCGACCACGTCGCTGCCGGAGGAACTCGGCGGGGCCCGTAACTGGGATTACCGGTACTGCTGGCTCCGCGACGCCACTTACACCCTGCAGGCCCTGCTCGCGGCCGGGTTCAGATCCGAAGCCGGCGCGTGGCGTGACTGGCTGCTGCGGTCCATCGCAGGCCAGCCAGAGGCGCTGCAGATCCTGTACAGCATCGACGGAACGCGCAGGCTTCCGGAGGAAGAACTGGGCTGGCTGACCGGGTACGAACACAGCAGCCCTGTCCGAACCGGCAACGCGGCCTCCGAGCAGCTCCAGCTGGACGTCTGGGGTGAGACGCTGGACGCCTTGTTCCTCGCCCGCCAGGCAGGCCTTCCCGCCGACCGCGACGCGTGGGCTCTGCAGGTCGCGCTGATGAGTCACCTCGAGTCAGCCTGGCGCGAGCCTGACAACGGGCTGTGGGAAGTGCGCGGCGACCAGCAGCACTTCACCCACTCCAAGATCTTGGCCTGGGCCGCTGCCGACCGGATGGCACGATCGGTACGCACCCACGGCCTCCCCGGCCCGGCGCTGCGGTGGGAACAGCTGCGTGATCAGATCCACCACGACGTGGTCACGCACGCGTTCGACGCCGAGCGCAACACCTTCACTCAGGCCTACGGCTCCCCCGCCCTCGACGCCAGCCTGCTCCTTATCCCGCGGGTCGGCTTCCTGCCCGCCACCGACCCGCGCGTGCTGGGCACGATCCATGCGATCCGGCGCGACCTGAGCGAGGACGGCCTCGTCAGGCGTTATCAGACCACCGAGACCAACGACGGCGTCACGGGCAGCGAGGGCCTATTCATCGCCTGCTCGTTCTGGCTCGTCGACGCGCTGCACGCCGCCGGGCAGCAACAGGACGCGATCGACCTGTTTGAGCGCCTCCTGCTGCTGCGCAACGACGTCGGCCTGCTAAGCGAGGAATGGGACCCGGTCGCGCATCGCCAGCTGGGCAACACCCCCCAGGCGTTCAGCCACTTCGCGCTCGTCGTTAGCGGCCTTCAGCTGCACATGCAGGGCCCGGCCCGAAGCGACAACCCGATGGCACGGTGACCAGCATGCAAGAAGTGCGGATCGACCGCATCACTCTGATCGTGTCCGACCTCGAGCAGGCCGAGGATGACTACGCCACCCTTGGGTGCGGGTTCGAACGCCGCGACGCCATCGAGCACTCGCTGACCAGGGTGCTGGGCATCCCGGAGGCCAGCGGACGGCGCTCACTGCTGCGGCTGGGCCGCCAGCGGGTTGAGCTACTGGAGTTCACCGACTCCATGGGGCGCCCGTACCCGTGTGACAGCACGAGCACGGATATCTGGTTCCAGCACCTGGCCATCGTCGTGACCGAGATGACCGCCGCGCACCAGCGCGTCATGGCCAATCCGCGATTCAGGCCAATCAGCCGCGCGGGGCCGGTGCGGCTACCAGCTGAGTCCGGCGGCGTGACGGCATTCAAGTTTCGCGATCATGACGGCCACCCGCTGGAACTGATCGCGTTCCCAGAGGGGCGCGGCGCGAGCGAATGGCACCACGCGGACAGCACCGGCCCGTTTCTCGGCATCGATCACACCGCCATAGGCATTAGCGACTCCCGCATCAGCACCAGATTCTTCAGCTCGGTCTTCGGGTTCAGCGCCGGACCGAGCACTGAGAACCGCGGACCCGAGCAGGCCGAACTCGACGACGTCGACGGAGCGCAGGTCAGCGTCACTCAGCTCGCCAAAGAGCTGCCCGCGCCGCGTATGGAGCTGCTGCAATACCACGCGGGCAAACGCCTGCCGATCCCCCGCGACACGGCCAGCAACGACATCGCCGCCACGCACTCCGTCGTGCAAGTCGCGTCACTCGACGCAGCCGCCGACGCGCTCGCGCGCTGCGGCAGGCCCTTGTCTAGCGGTGACCTGATGACCCTGCACGGAGACATCCCCGCCGCCCTAGTGTCAGGACCCGACGGGCATCGCTTCCTGGTCGAAGAGCGCGTTGCGATGCGACACCGAGTGGGAGCAGAGCACGAAGCAGCCAAATGAGAGGCACATTCTGCAACTTGCAACCCGGAGGGGAGGCTGACATGACGGCTGATCGGGCTGGCACGCTGGTGATCTTCGGCGCCACGGGTGACCTGGCGAAGCTCGAGACGTTCCCGGCCCTGGTCGGGCTCGCCGAACGCGGCGTGCTGGACATGCCGGTCGTCGGCGTCGCAAAGAGCGGCTGGGGTCAGGACCAGTTCAGGGACTACGCGCTTGCCTCGCTCAAGCTCAACGGCATCGACCCGACGACCCCGGCGGCAACCAAGATGCTCGGGCTACTCCGGTACGTCGACGGCGACCTGGACGACGATGCGACCTACCGGGCCATGTCGGCCGCGGTCGGCGGCCAGATCGACAGCGTCCTGTTCTACCTCGAGGTCCCGCCGCCGCTCTTCGGGCGCATCGCCCAGGGCATCGCCGGCGCTGGCCGGGCCGGGAACGCGCGAGTGATGGTGGAGAAGCCGTTCGGCACTGACCTGGCTAGCGCGCAGCAGCTCAACCAGACCATGCACAAGTTCTTCGACGAGGACGCCATCTACCGGGTGGATCACTGGCTAGGCCTGGATCCGGTCGAGAGCATGCTCTTCGCCCGGTTCGCCAACTCGCTGCTCGAGCCCGTGCTGACCCGCGCGTACGTGCAGAACATCCAGATCACCATGGCCGAGGCCTTCGACGTCGCCGACCGCGGCCGCTTCTACGACAAAACCGGCGCCATCCGCGATGTCGTGCAGAACCACATGCTGCAGGTACTCGCCAGCGTCCTGGCCGACCCGCCGGACGGCCGCGGCCTGGGTTCGTGGCGAGACGCCAAGTCAGACCTCATCGGCGCGCTACGGCCGCTGACACCGGAGGACACCGTCCGCGGCCAGTACGAGGGGTATCTTGACGTCGACGGGGCAGCCGCCGGCTCGACGACGGAGACGTACGTAGCGATCCGCACCGTCGCCGACACCTGGCGCTGGGCAGACGTGCCGCTCATCATCCGGGCCGGCAAGTGCATGCCGCTGACCGCCACCGAGATCAGCATCCAGCTCCGGCGCCCACCGCGTGATGTCTTCGGCCTAGAGCCCTCGGCCATCGGCAATGCGCTGCGGTTCCGGATCTGGCCGGAAGCCCAGGTCGGACTGAGCCTGGTCGGCAAGAAGCCGGGCGTCGGCTGGACACCCCAGCAGGAGGAGCTCACCTTCACCGAGCACCCCGGATCCGACATCCGACCCTACGACCGGCTGATCGCGGCCGCGCTATCGGGCGATCGCTGGCTCTTCGCCCGGCAGGACACCGTCGAAGCCGCCTGGCGCGTCGTCAACCCGGTACTCGGCGACGTGGTCCCAGTCCATAGCTACGTCCGCGGCAGCTGGGGCCCCAACGAGGCCGACAGCCTCCTGCCGGACCACGAGCCGTGGCACGACCCGGCCTGACGGAGGTAAGTGCGGGAACAGGGGCCTTTTACCGATGGCTGATGAGAAGGGCCGCAGCGCGTGGCGCAACCTCAGGTACATGACGGCCGACGCGCTAGACGTGGACGCCACCGCGCGGCACGTGATCTGCCAGCGCCCGGGCGAGCGCAAGCCAGTCCTCGCAGCACGCGGGACCGTGCGGCTCCCTGAGCCCGCCTTGGTATTCCCGCCGTCGATCTCCCTCCGCAGCTCCTTGAGGGCGTCCTCCACCGCCGCGACCTCGACCTGGAAGCGCTGGCGCAGATGGTCGCCGCGATCGAGGCCGGGCTCGCGGCCGGCGAGCTCAGTGTGCGCTAAGGCCCGCGTTGGGATGCCAGGATTATGAGGGGGAACGGGTCCCGCTAGTCCCCGCCGCCAGCAAACCTGGCCCCGTGCCGGGGCGTCCCAGGTGTTGTCCGCGCCTCACTCAGATGCCGGACATTACCGTCGACACTGACCCTCGCCCGTGGCAGAGCGCCTCCCGTCGACGTCTCGTGCCGAAGCCGGCCGAGCCCGGTAATCTTCCGAGCTCCGGGATGGTGACGTTCCGGCGAAAGCACGCGGCGGGCGCGGCGCGTTCCGCTAACTGCTGGCAGCGACCGAAGGGAGCCCGATGCCTCGCATCCTGGCCCTGGAGACTTACGATGTCCGGTTCCCGACGTCCCGGACGCTCGCGGGCTCGGACGCGATGAACCCGGCCCCGGACTACGCGGCCGCCTACGCTGTCCTGCGCACCGATGGGCCGGACGAGCTGGCCGGTCATGGCTTCACTTTCACTCTCGGGCGCTTCAACGACGTACAAGTCGCGGCCATCGCCGCGCTCGCCCCGGCTGTCGTCGGCGCGAACGTGGACGAGCTTGTCGCCGACCTCGGCGGCCTTTCCCGGCGACTGGTTGGCGACAGCCAGCTGCGCTGGCTCGGGCCGGAGACCGGCATCGCCCACATGGCGGTGGGCGCGATTGTCAACGCTTGCTGGGACCTGAAGGCCAGGCGCGCCGGGCTGCCGTTATGGCGGCTGCTCTGCGAGCTCACGCCCGCCGAGCTCGTCGCGCTCGTCGACTTCCGGTACCTGGAGGACGCGATCACCCCGGCCGAGGCACTGGACCTGCTGGAGCGCGGCGCGGACGGCAAGGCCGGGCGGATCCGGGAGCTGACGATCGGCGGCTATCCCGCTTACTCGACCGCGCCGGGCTGGCTCGGCTACACCGACGATCAGCTGGCCCTACTGCTCCGCCAGGCCATGGACCAAGGATTCGGCCAGATCAAGCTCAAAGTCGGCGGCAGTCTCCGGGACGACGTGCGGCGTCTCGCGCTCGCCAGGCAGATCTGCGGTCCGGACTACCGGATCGCGATCGACGCGAACCAGGTCTGGGGCACCAGCGAGGCGATCAACTGGATCCGCCAGCTCTCCGGGTTCAACCCCGCGTGGATAGAAGAGCCCACCTTTCCCGGTGACATCCTGGCCCTGGCGCAGATCCGCCGCGCGGTCGCCCCGATCCCGATCGCGGCCGGCGAGCACGTTGCCAACCGGGTGATATTCAAGCAGCTGCTGCAGTCCGGAGCCCTGGACATCATGCAGATCGACGCGACCCGGGTCGCCGGAGTCAACGAGAACCTCGCCAACCTGCTGCTCGCGGCAAAGGCCGGGATCCGGGTCTGCCCGCACGCCGGCGGGGTCGGGCTCTGCGAGGCAGTCCAGCATCTGTCGTTCTTCGACTACGCGTGCGTCTCGGGGACGATGGACGACCGGGTCATCGAGTGGATCGACGATCTCCACGAGCACTTCGTCAGTCCGGCGGTCGTACGCGACGGCCGGTACATCGCGCCCGCCGCGGCCGGGAACTCGATGGAAATGCGCGCCGACTCGATCCGCCAGTACAGCTACCCCGACGGGCCTGCCTGGACCGGGATGCGGTCCTGACCGAGCGGAAGCAGCCATGACGACTCGCCTGTCGCGGGTGCGAGCCGCTGGCGAGATCCGCCTCGCCCGAGGCGACACCGAACAGTATCCGCAGGTCCTGCTCGGCCGGTCCGTGACAGTGGCCTCACTGCTGGCCGATCCCGGCCGGCCCCTGCAGGACCTGGCGCCGCTGCGGGCATCGGGGCCGGTGCCCGGGCTCGGCGGCCATCCTGGCGCCACTGGATCTGCAGCCCGTATGGGGTCGCTGGCGTGACCTTCCCGCGCAGCCGCGAGGCGAGGCGGGAAGAGGCCATCGACGGCGGTGAGGTGTACGACCGGGTGGCCAGCGCCAGCCGGCCTGAGCTGTTCGTCAAGACCGCTGCCGGGCTCGTCATCGTGGACGGGATCACTTTGCGAGCAGACCCCGGCCATTGCAGAAGGCGGTCGCCCGCGGATTATCAGCCCGTGGCATCCAGCAGAAGAGGCACTCGTACCCGTTGCCTGTCCCCGAGTTCTTATGGACGAACGCTGATGATCGTCTTCCCTTTGCGGCGATCGGTCGTGTTGAGGGCCGCAACGGCGTCGTCGAGGGTCGAGACGGTGCCGATGTTTGTCCGCAGCCGTCCGTCCCGCACCCGCTGCACGATCTCACCCAGTTGGCCACGATCGGACTCGACAACAAAGTCGACCGCCAGGCCGTCGCCGGGCCGCGCCTCCGTCGACCCGACGACGGACACGAGCGTTCCTCCGGCCCGGATCACGCCTGCGGACCGCTTCTGGATGTCTCCGCCGATGACGTCGAACACCAGGTCGACGCCGCCGACGTCTTCCAGGGCGTCGTTGTCAAGGCCGACGAACTCCTGCGCGCCGAAGTCGAGCGACTTCTGACGGTCGGCGGCGCGTCCGGCGCCGATGACGTAGGCGCCGAACTCTCGCGCGAGTTGCGTGACCATCGAACCGACTGCGCCGGCCGCGCCGTGCACGAGGACGGTCTGCCCCGCTTGAAGGCGGCCGTGCTCGAGCAGCCCCTGCCATGCGGTCAGGCCCGAGATCGGCAGGCTCGCGCCCAGCGTGAAGTCGACGTCGCCCGGCAGCGGCGCGAGGTTGCGCGCCTCGACGGCCACGTACTCCGCGAGGGTGCCGTCCCGATACCAGTCCGTGAGGCCGAACACCCTCTGTCCCACCGACAGCCCCGTCGTGCCATCCCCGAGAGCGGTGACCACTCCGGCCAGCTCATGCCCGGGGATCGACGGGGTTCGGTCACGGCCGGCGCGATCGGTCCAGGTCGAGGGCCACGCCAGCTCAGTCGGAACGAATCCCGACGCATGAACCTGAACAACGACGTCGTTTATCGCCGCCGGCGGCTCGGGCCGCTCTACCAGCGTCATCCCGGCCGTTCCCGCAGCCTGGTCCGTCACCACAATCGCTTTCATCTAGCACCTTCCCGTATCCAGTCCTCGCAGCCCTGGGGTCGTAGGCATCGCAGAGCCCCCCGACGACCCGTAGGAGCGCTTCCTCGCACTCGTCGTTGGCCCGCCTGACATTCTTGGCCTCGTCTGGCACCTGATGTATGCGGTCGAGTCGGCGGTTCAGCGGGCGCTAGCGGGTCTCGGGATCAAGTGATGGCCGGGGCGCTGTGCGCGCTCGGCGGGTCCGGCCATACCGGAGAAGCCGCCTAGTCTGCTAGACGGCTGTCCGGCTTGCCGACATTCCTCCGTGTGCTGTTTTACCTCATAGCGGCGGTGCTGGCGTGAAGACGGCTGGAAGTGGGGTTCCGGTATCTGGTGAATCTACTTCGACGATGTCGTCACGCATCGGTGCCAGGTCACTCAGGAGCTCGTCCTGCTCGGCTTTGCCGACGTTGAAGTCATTGAGGGTTGCGACGAAGTCCTCTACGAAGGCGTCGAACTCGCCGCTGGTGACACCCATGTTCGTGTGCGACTGCTTCATGCTGAGGCCCGTGTAGCTGCATGGTCCGCCGGTATCCTGACATAGCTGGTCGACGAACTCTTTTGTCAGCCGCTGGAAGTTGGTCCGGGCGAACTTCTGGTTAATGCGGTCGTCTTTGCCGGCTCGCTGCTCGAAGGCCTGCGCTACGGCCTTGATCCCGTCGGTTCCGCCAAGTCGTTCATATAGAGAGCTTTTCAACGTTTTCACCCCCGTGCTGCCGTTGTGAGCTGTCTTAGCGTGGCTCGCATGGTTTGCCTCCGGCAAGCTCGCCGGGCGACACACGTTGAGTATCACCGCGGCCCGCTCTGTCCACACGCCGGAGCACTCGGCGAAGCTGTTCGCTAGGTGATCGCACCGGGCATTTTTGACATGTTATGAATCCCCGCAGCACGCAGACCTCGCCAAGGTCGAGCAGGAGGTCATGGATTCGGTACCGAACCGCGGGTAGGTGAGTGGCCGCGAGCCGCCGGTGCAATTGCCAAGTTTCGCGCGGCGACTAACCGCCTCTTCAGCGCTGCAAAAGCTACATCGTCTTCTACACGCTGTCGTCGGCAGATGAGGCAGAAAGGCCTGGGCGATAGGCCCTGCTCAACTGCCGTGGCCGCTCTAGGGTAGGGCAGCAGTCGACGTCCCGAGGAGGGCCGATGGCAATCGCGTTTCTTGGCGAGTCAGCCGAGTACCGGGCCGCGCGGAACCGGCTGCTCGACCAGGAAATCGAGCTGCGCCGCGCCACTGAGACCGTCGCTGCCGGCAGACGCAGGCTGCCGCCAGGCGGGATCGTGCCGCACGACTACGTGTTCCACGGCCGAGGCCCACACGGCAGCCCGGCGGAAGTGACGCTGTCGGAGCTGTTCGCGCCCGGCAAGGACTCACTGGTGATCTACAGCATGATGTTCCCCCGCGCCTCGGACGACGACAGCCCGGGCCCGGCAATCGGACAAACCGCACTGCTACCGCTTTCGGAGGGCCCGTGTCCCTCGTGCACCGCATTCCTCGACGCGCTGGACGGCGCCGCCGAGCACGCATCCCAGCGAATCAACCTCGCAGCCGCCGGGAAAGCACCGATCGAGCGCATCCTCAACTTCGGCGCTGAACGCGGCTGGCGGCACCTGCGCTTGCTGTCCACGGCCGGGACCACATATAACCGCGACTACCTCGCCGAGACACCAGACGGCGAGCAGCAGCCGATGCTGAACGTGTTCCACCGCGACGGCGACACCATCCGCCACTTCTGGGGCTCGGAGCTCTTCTACGCACCAGAAGACCCCGGCCAAGACCAACGCCACGTCGGCACCCTGGAGCCGCTGTGGAATCTGTTCGACCTGACCCCGGACGGACGGCCAACGGACTGGTACGAGCAGTTCAGCTACTAGGCGCTTTGGGCCGCGCCCACTGCCATGGGATACGCGAACCCGGAACATACTGGCCGCCGGTGCGTCCTACGCCGGTCGCCAGTGTGAGCGCGTCAAGAGCCAGCAGACGCGGGGCTCTTGACGTCGAAGGTGACTAACCAGCCCTGGCCAGGACCACTGTCCTGCGCCTGGGCGCGAGACGTTCGCCGAACGCGGCGGCCGCCCACTTCCATGCGGCACGACGGGACCTTCGCCGTACTTGCACCAGCCGGCTAATGCTTGCATAATGTAAGCATGCCGAACGTGCTCGTCCGCGATCTCCCCGATGATGTGCACGCGGCGCTCCAGCGCCGCGCCAAGCTCCGCGGGCAGTCGCTGCAGCAATTCGTGACCGCTGAGCTGCGCCGGCTAGCGGAGCGGCCCAATCCGGAGCAGGTCCTGGACCGGATCGAGCGCCGCCGCGGCGGCCGCGTCGGCCTCCACCAGGCAGTGGCCGACCTGGGTCAGGACCGGGAAAGGCATTGATCGTCATCGACGCCTCGGTGCTCGCCAACGTCATCGGTGACGACGGCGCCGACGGTCACCGGGCCCGGCAGGAACTGCGTGCCGCGGACGGTGTCGCGGCACCGGACCTGGTCGACGTCGAGACGGTCGCGGTGCTGCGCAAGCGATGGCTGG
The DNA here is from genome assembly GCA_963787665.1 of uncultured Actinomycetota bacterium. Taxonomy (GTDB): domain Bacteria; phylum Actinomycetota; class Actinomycetes; order Streptosporangiales; family Streptosporangiaceae; genus JAJYUU01. The sequence goes on along the minus strand of CAWBDZ010000006.1, from coordinate 137,288 downwards.
CTGGCAGCATCACCGACCGGCGGTTCGCTGATGCCGTCGGCGATCTGGAAGACCTGGAATTCGACCGCTATCCATCTCTGCAGTTCATGCGGCGCGCCTACCAGTTGCGGGCCAATGTGACCGTCTATGACTCTGCCTATGTGGCGCTGGCCGAGGCTCTCGACTGTGTGCTGCTGACCGCGGACGAGCGCCTCGCGAACGCTCCCGGGCCGCGCTGCGCCTTCCGCATCCTGACTTAACCCGTCATCCATCCGCTGGCTGCGTCACGCGAACTCCCGCGCGTTCGTGAGCAGCCAGCCACGGGCACAGTTGCCCGCATTGAGAGCGGCTAGATCCGGGCATTCATGCTCGGCGCTGGCAATACATAAGCATGCGGGCTGGCTGACTGCGTGCTCAGCCGTTCTCGGACCGCCAACTGGGCGAAGTGGTCTTGATAACCGCACGCCGAGCCGCCACGAACGAAGCGTCGCTGCGCTCTAGCTCAAACACGCATAAAAGGGTGATCTGCGCGCCAGCACTCGGGCTTCCCGCCGCACTGGCAGCAGCTAGCCCGGCTGGCTGAGGCCGGCGGCGATCGCCGGGGCCATCTCGCGCACCCACGCCTCGGCGCGCGGCAGCACGTCCTTGCCGCCGTCCTCCCACATCGCGCGCCACGCCGGGTCCAGCTCGGCCGACGCGCGGGAATCTTCGTGATAGCGGCGTGCCATGTCGACGGCCAACGGCGCCAGCTCCGCACGCTGGCGGGCCGTCATCCCGTAGGCGTCCGCGAACACCGCGACCCGGCGCGGGATGTCGGCGTCCGCCAAGGCGGGCGCCCGGTCCCGCGGATCGCCCCATTTAAGCGGCGCCCAGTACCACAGCGCGTTCACGATGTCGTAGAGCCGGGTCGTCGGCATCGCCAGGTCGAAATCGATCAGCGCAACGGGCAGCCCGCCGCGGAACACCACGTTGCCCGTGGGGTAGTCGCGGTGGCCGACCAGCTCGGCCGGCTCGGTGACCGGGCGCCCACAGTGGCCGGCGTCCCGCCCTACAGACCCAGCATCGGCTGTCGGTCCTGCCGGGGAGCCGCCCGCCGCGCCGGGCCGCCATCCGTACCTCAGTCATGCGGGGTCAGTCATCCTGCGCCCGATGGCCGCGGCTAGTGCCCTGGCCTGGTCAAGACTGGCCACCATCGGATTGGCGAGAAGGGCGCGAGTTAGCCCGGCGGTGGTCGGCTGGCCAGCCAGAGCCTGGACGGCAAGCCGCTCGTAGGCGGCGTGGCGGGCCAGCAGCCCGCGCGGCAGGTCGGGCAGGGCGACGACCGGCTGGGCCTCGAGGTGGCCGGGGACCGGCGCCCGTACCGGACCCTCGATGATGACGTCCGACGCCAGCCAAGGGACACGGCCAGCGTTCGGCAGGCCGATGACGAGCGTGCGGTCAGTGCCATTCAGCCAGGCATCGATCAGGGGGACCACCGCGACGCCATACCAGGGCGCTTTGCGTTGCCAGATTGCTGGCAGGACGCCCTGGCGGTAGGAGTTCATCGTTTCCTGCTGAATCGCCAGCAGCTGCTCCGCGCGGGTAGGCGCTCCGTGCTGCGCGGCCAGCACGCGGTCCGGATGCGTGTAATAGCGCAGGTAGGGACCGGGCATCGCCGCGTGCAGGGTGGCCACCTCGGGATCCAGCCCGTCGGCGAGGTCGCTGAGCCGGTCAAGCTCACCGAGATCGGCTGGCACATACCAGCCCACGTGGTTCATGCCGACGTACCGGGAACGCACGTCATCGTCGGGCCGGCCGAGCCGGCAGGCAACGCTGTCGAGCAGGCCGAGCGGCGAGTCGCACACGGTGACGATGCGGAGGGCGGCCTCAGTCCTCGCCGCCTGCTGGACGATGCCGGCCGGGTTGGTGAGGTTGATGACCAGCGCCGCCGGCGCACGGTGCGCCACCTGCGCCCAGATCGGCCGCAGCGCGCCGATCGTGCGGACGGCGCAGGCCAGGCCGCCAGGACCCATGGTCTCCTCGCCGGGGATGCCGAATTCCTGTGGAAACGACTCGTCCACTGACCGCGCTTGCAGGCCGCCGGCTCTGATCTGGTTCAGCACCAAGTCGGCCCCGTCCAGGGCCGCGGCCAGGTCCCGCTCGCCGCGAACGCTGACCGGCAGGGCCATGGCGGCGGCCCGCATCCGGCAGGCATCAGCGACCGCCTCCAGGCGCCAGGACCTGCCGTGCAGGACAAGCTCGAAACCGTCCGGCCGCCTCGCCTGGCCACCAGGCCAGTCAGCCAGCGCGTCGATGAGCTGGACGGTGGAAACCGCGCTGCCGCCCAGTACGACTAGGCGGCAGTTCATGCCGTGCGTTCGAAGTCATAACGCAGGCCGACGGCTCGCCGCCAGCGGTCCAGCGTCCGCATGTTGGCCAGGGTGTCCGCCCAGGGCACCAGCGGAGACTGGCCTGCACCGATCGACCGGGCCACGTGATCGGCCTCGTAGCTGAAGATCCCCTGCTCGGCCACGACCTCGACAACGCGAGTTGCGCCGTCCGATTCGACTTCGATGACCGAGGTGCCAGCAACCCGGTGCTCCTCGAGCCAAGATGGCCGCGGCACGACCACCCGGCCATTGCTGCCGAACACGCGGATTGCGTCGTCGAGCCGGGTCGTCACGCTCGACCCGATCTGCGCGAGCAGGCCGCCGGGGAACGACAGCACCCCCATCGCGATGTGGTCCACATGATCCTGCGGGCCGATTCGCGCGCAGCCCACTACCTGGTCAGGCTCGGCCGCCTGGTCCCCCAGGGCGACCGCGGCTATCAGGCGCGCCACCGAAACCGCGTAGCAGCCGACGTCGAGGATGCCGCCGCCGCCAAGCTCGGCGTCGGTGACGCGGTCAGCCTCCCATCTGGTGGCCGGGCGGTAGCCGAAACTGACCGACAGCGCGCGGATCTCCGCCGATCACTCCTGATTTCAGGATGTCCAGCAGCGTCGCCGTCTGCGGGTGCGCGCGGTACATGAAAGCTTCCATCAGGAAGACGCCCGACTCCCGCGCCGCGGCTATGACAGTCTCAGCCTCGGCTGAGGCTGACGGTGAGCGGCTTCTCGCACAGCACGTGCTTGCCGGCCCTGGCGGCGTTGATGGCCCACTCGGCGTGCATCGGGTGCGGCGTGGCGACGTAGACGATGTCGACGCCGGGATCAGTGAGCAGGTCCTCGTAACAGCCGTACCAGGTACTCACCTGGTGGGCGGCGGCGAATCGGCCGGCCTTGGCCAGGCTTCGCGAGGCGACAGCATGCACCACCCCGGTACTGGATGCCGCAACGCCGTCGCTGAACTCGCCCGCGATAGCGCCCGCGCCGAGGATTCCCCAGCGCAGGCTTTTCGACGGGCTAATTCTTGAGGCCACTAAAGGCAATCCCCCTGATCAGATGACGCTGGGCGGCCACGAACAGTATGAGCGTCGGGATCATGAAGATCAGCGAGGCGGCCATCAGGTAGTTATAGGCGGTGTAGTGCGTGCTCTGATACTGCTCCAGGCCGAGTGAAAGGGTGAACTGCGACTGATTGTTGATGAAGATCAGCGGTCCGATGAAGGCCGTCCAGGACGTGAGGAACGTCAGGATCATGACCGTGATGATCGGTCCGCGGGACAGCGGGATCACGACCTTGCGCAGGATCTTCCAGTTGCCTGCGCCGTCCAGCCGGGCCGCCTCGATGAGTGATGTCGGCAGCGCACGGAAGAACTGGCGCAGCAGGAAGATCGCCAGCGCGGCAGAGAAGTACGGCGTCACGAACTGGGCCGCCCACGGAGGCACCAGCAAGGGCGTCAGCGTGCCGATCCAGCCCAGGTGCCGGAAGATGACGTAGAGCGGGATCATCACGGCGGGGAACGGCAGCATGATCAGGGCCAGTGACACCGCGAACATCTGTTCTCGTCCGGGCCACCTCATGACCGAGAATGCGTACGCCGCCAGTACGCAGGACACCAGCGTGCCGGCCACCGTGCAGGCCGCGACGATGGTGCTGTTCGCGAGATAGTGCCAGAAGGGAATGTACGTCAGCGCCTTGGGATAGTTCGACCACTGCGGATGAGCGGGCCAGAGGCTGGGCGGGAAGCGAAAGATATCCGCATTGGATTTCAGCGATCCGGACAGCATCCAGAACAGCGGGACCAGGAAGAGCACCGCGATGATGAGGGACGCCAGGTGCCGGGTGCCGCGGCCCAGCCACCGGCGCCGCCTCCTTGAGGGCGCATGCGGCATTGCCGGATCGGTGCGCGACCCGCGCGCTTCAGTTGTCGCTGCCATGGCTAGTCTCCCGAGTAGCCGTAGCGACGATGCAGCGCGAAGAACCCGGCCACGGCCAGCAGCGAGAAGACCAGCAGCAGACAGGCCATGGCGGCTGCCCGGCCCATGCTCAGGTAGGTGAAGGCGTTCTGGTACAGGTACAGCGAGTAGAACAAGGTTGAGTTGACCGGCGCTCCCAGGTCGAGCGGGCTGGCCACGAATGCCTGCTCGAACATCTGCGTGTAGAACACCAGGGCGATGACCGCGTTGTAGAGCAGCACCGGGCTGAGCAGCGGCAACGTCAGGCGGCGGAACTGACTCCACGCACTCGCGCCGTCCACGGCGGCCGCATCGTAATAGTCCTGCGGTATCGCTTTCAGCGCGGCCAGGAAGACGATCATGATCTGGCCGACCGAACCCCACAGGATGATGATGAGCAGGCTGATCTTCGCCGTGGACGGATCATCGAGCCAGCCGAACGTCGGCAGGTGCAGCCGGTGCAGCACCCCGTTCAGCAGTCCGTAGTCCGGGTTCAGGATCCATACCCAGGCGATCACCATCGTGACGACCGGCACGACCGCGGGGATGAAGATCGCACTGCGGTAGAAGGTGACCGCCTTGCCGGGCTTGTTGAGCAGCAGCGCGGAGCCGAGGCCCATGGCGATGCCCGCGATGCTGCCGATGAGAGTGATGTAGATGGTGTTGCGCACTGACTGCCAGAACACCGGGTCGTGGAACAGCGACTGGTAGTTAGCCAGGCCCACCCAGTGCGGCGGCGTCAGCAGGTTGTAGTTGGTGAAGCTCCAGTACAGGCTCAGGCCGAGCGGAATGGCGACAAGGCACGCCACCCCGGCGACCCACGGCGAGAGAAAGGGCAGCGCGGCCAGCGCGGCCCGCCCCCGCGCCGCGGGCCGCGCGCCGCCTGTGCGGGCCGGCCGTCCCTCCCTTCGCCGCTCGAGGGATGCGCTGCTGGCCACGGCTATCTCCTGGTCATGGGGTCAGGCTGGTCAGGCTGGCAAGCGCCTGGCTGGGTGACTGCTGACCGTAGATGGCCGCTTGCTGCGCCTGGCACAACTTGGTGGCGTACTCACTGGAGGTCGGCAGCTGCGGCCAGACGTGCACGTGATCGGAGGCGCCGTTCCTGAGGAAGAAGTCGAAGCCCGCATTCTTCTCCAGCGGGAATGACGGCACGTTGTTCAGCTGCGGCAGGTTGGCGACAAGGTTCGCGAAACTCGACGCCAGCTGCGGGTTCGCGGTCTCCCACTTGATGAAGTCGAACGCCTGCTGCGGATACTGCGCGCCATGCGGGATCACCTGCGGGTTGGTGTCGATGAAGCTGGTTCCGTTGTTCTGCGGATCTGCCGCAGGCGCCGGCAGCGGCGCGACGCCGATGGAGCTCGCCAGCTTAGGCACGTTCGCCTCGATGAACGCAATGGCCCACGGCCCGTCGTACACCATCGCCAGCTTGCCTGACTCGAACGGGTCAGTGGCGGTCAGGTACGCGCCGGCACTGCTCAGGAAGTTGGCGATGTTCTGGGCTCCGTACTGCTTGACGAAGTTTGTCTCCCACGTCAGGGCGGCCACGTTCGCCGGGCTGTCGGGGGTGATCTTCTTGGTAGCCGGGTCGTACCACTGGCCGCCATAGAGCCAGCCGTAGCTCTCCAAGCGGGCAGACCTGGCCCTGGTCAGGTCCCGGCCAGTCAGGCGCGAACCCGAGCTGGGTAATCTTGCCGCCGCTTACCTTGGTCAGCTTCTTGGCATCCGATGTCAGCTGCTCCAGCGTGGCCGGCGGATCGTTGGATTAGGCCCGCGGCCGCGAACAGCTTCTTGTTGTAGAGCAGCCCGGCCGTGAAGTCCATGAAGGGCAGCGCGTAAACCTGGCCGTTCACCGTGACGGGCTTGAGCGCGTCCGGCACGAACTGCGACATGTTCAGCTTGCTCGCGGCAATGAACGAGTTCAGCGGCATGATCGCGCCCTCGTTGGCCCAGGATGCCAGCTGAATTGTCCCGCCCAGGTCGATGATGTCCGGAGGATTCCCGCCGCTGATCGCCGACAGTATCTTCGCGTCGTTGGTCACCGGCGTTTCGGTGATCGGATATTTGGGTGCAGGTGCTCATATTGCCTGATGGCCGAGTTGAGGGCGGCTTCCTCATGCCCGCCGCCCCACTGCTGCCACATCGTGAGATGGATGACCCCCGAGGTCGAGGCTTGGCCCCGAACCAGAGCTGCTGCATGCCGCCAGCACCATCGCCGCGGAGCACAGCACGGTTGTCGCCAATATCAGCCGGTGGGATTTCATCGTTCCGACCCTTCTTCGTGTATCCACATGCCAAGATCTCGGATTGCCGTCAGGCCAGGATTACCTCGGCCCCGGCGAGGCGCAGCGCGTCAACGGCATCCGCGGGCGCCGCAGAATCGGTCACCAGGATGTCGATGTCGCTGATGTGGCACAACCGCACGAAGGCGACAGCTCCGATCTTCGACGAGTCGGCCACTATGATCTTCCGCCGCGCACTCCTGAGTGCAGCCTTCTTCGTTTCGGCGTCATCGAACTCGTACTCCGTGCATCCGGCATCGACATCGACACCGCCGACGGTCAGGAACGTGGTGTCGAATGTCAACTGCTCAAGCATGGCTGTTGTCGCCGACCCGACGAACGACCGCTCGTACGGGCGGACCTGGGCTGCCGGCATCATCAGCGTCACGTTCGGCATGTCAGCCAGCGCGTCCGCGACGAACAGGCTGAGCGCCAGAGCGCGGAACCGCAGGTCCCTGCGCAAGTTCTGGACAACGTCCAGCGTCGTCGTCCCCGCGTCGACGATGACTGTCTCGCCCTCGCGGACCAGGGCCGCAGCGGCCGCGCCGATTCGCTGCTTGGCCTCGACATGCTGCAGTCTCCGGGCCGCGAAGCCGGGCTCGAAACTGCGCGAGACATTAGAGATCGCGCCGCCGTGCACCCTGGTCAGGGCGCCGCGTGCCTCTAGTTCCTCCAGGTCCCTGCGGACCGTCATCTCCGACACTTTCAACCGGTCGGCCAGGTCAGAAACCTTGATCCTGCCGCTCGCCTGGACTGCCTCGCAGACCAGCTGATGCCGGTCGGCCCTAGCCATGGCCGGATCCGGACAGGAGTGCCAAGCGCGCTGCGCCCACGCACCCGGCCAGGCCGCCGAGCGCCGACGCACGGACGTCAATGCCCGGTGGCGCGAATTGATAGGCGCTGACCTGCTGCCTAGCCTGCCGGAGCAGGGCGTCCAAATCGCCGTGCCCGTTCCCCGTCACTACCACCAGGTCAGGAGCATGGATAGCGATCAGATTGAGCACCGCGGTGCACAGCGCCGCGCGCGCCCGCTCGACGATCAGCGCGCACGCCGGGTTGTGCCCGGCCGCCGCGAAGACGTCCGCAGGACTCGCGCCGTCCGGCAGCGCCCCGGTCTCAATGGCCGCGCGCAGGACTGCCGGACTGGACGCCAGCGATTCGACGCAGCCGCGGGCGCCGCAGTAGCAGGCAGGTCCGCTTGGGTCGACAACATGGTGCCCGGGCTCCGGGTGGCTGCCCGATGTGCCGCGGAAGATCTGGCCGTCCCGGACGACACCGACGCCGATGCCCGTGCCGATGGTGATGCAGACGATGACCTGTGCTCCGGCGCCGGCGCCGATCCAGGCTTCACCGACGGCCGCTGCGTCCGCATCGTTATCCAGCCGCACAGGCAGCCCAGTCGCCGCGGACAGCGCATCGGTCACCGAGCCCTGGAATGCGCCGGGAAGGGTGTCCGGGTTGCTGATCACGCCGCTCGCAGAATCAACCGGCCCGGTCGCGCCGATACCGATGCCGACCGGACGCTCGCCCGCCGCTTTCTCGATCAGCGCACCCGTCATGTCGATCAGCTGAGCGAACGGAATTTCGCTGCGGTCAGGGTCCAGCCGCTCGGTCAGAACGCAGCCGACAGCGCCGGTGTCGTCGACCTGGGCCGCGCGCACATTGGTGCCGCCGAGGTCGATTCCCACCGCCCATGTCATGGGATCAGCTCGGCTGGCGTGACCACCCGGCCCGACCGCGCCAGGAACCCGCGGAATCGCGGGAGCCTCGCAGGCACAGTCACGAGCAGGAATATAGGGCGTTCGTAGTAACCACGTCAACTGTTTGATCAGCACAGAAATCTGTTAGAGTCCAGGCCGTGACAGGACTGATCGCATCCGCGACACCCCCGTACGTAGCGGACATCAGAAGCCAGCCCGAGGCTCTGCAGCGCCTTCTCGACCAGGGGGTCACCGAACCAGCGCGGCAGCTGCTGCTGCGCCTGCCCACCTTCGGCCGGGTGATCATGACCGGCATGGGGGCCTCGCTGTTCGCGCTGTACCCGGCCTTCCTTGAGCTGGCCGCGGCGGGCTTGCCCGTGTGGTGCATCGAGGCCGCTGAGCTGCTGTCGCAAGCCGACGGCCTGATAACGCCGGACAGCCTGCTGTGGGTGACATCGCAGTCTGGCCGGTCAGCTGAGATTGCGGCGCTGCTGGAGCAGCCGCGCAGGCCGCGCGCGATCCTCGGCGTCACCAATGACACGACCAGCCCGCTCGCCGCGGCGGCCGACGCCGTTATCGAACTGCGCTCCGGGGCTGAGCACACCGTCGGCACCCGGAGCTACCTCAACAGCCTGGCCGCGCACTTGCTGGCCACCGCCGTCGCTGTGCAGCGGCCAGCGCCGCGAGAGGTATATGAGATGCCAGCCCGGCTCGGCGACTATCTCAGCCGGTGGGACGCCCATCTGAGCGCATGGGACAAGGCTGTCACGGAGAATGTGCTGTTCGCCGTCGGCCGCGGCGCCTCGCTCGCGGCCGCGCAGACTGGCGCGCTGATCGTCAAAGAAGCAGCCAAGGTGCCGATGGAAGCCATGAGTGCGCCGCAGTTCCGGCATGGCCCGCTCGAGCTCGCCGACGGCCGTACCTGCATCATCGTGCTGGCCGGCGCGGCGGCCGACGCGCCGGCCAATGACCGGCTGGTGTCTGACCTGCTCGCCGTCGGTGCCAACGTGATAAGGCTGCCTGCGACTCAGGCCGCTGGCCCGCTGCTGCCGGTGGCGTACTCAGATCAGGTGCGTCCGATCGCCGAGATCGTCCCGTTCCAGCTGCTCAGCGTCCTGCTCGCGGAGCGGCAAGGGTTGGAGCCGGGAGCGTTCCGGCACATCGGCAAGGTAACGACCGCGCTCTAGTAACCGCGAGGCAGAGCCACTACGCCTCGGCCATCTCAAGCACCGTCGGAGAAGCGACATGACCATGGCCTGCAACGTGCCCGGACTGCCCTTCGCCCTCTCGCCGTCGTCCGACGTGGCGTGGATCATCGACGAGGCGACCGCCACGGTGACGGCGGCCGCGGCCGCCCACAGCGATTTGTTCATCGACCCGGGAGCGGACTCCGAGCTCAACGCCGAGGGCACGCATAACGCCGCGACGCTGCTCGGCGTCCCCCCGGACGGTGACTTCCAGTTCAGCGCACGCGTCACCGTCAGCTTCGAGTCCACTTTTGACGCTGGCGTGCTGCTGCTGTGGATCGACGACCGCCACTGGGGCAAGCTCTGCTTCGAGTACTCCCCCGACCGCGAACCCATGATCGTCTCCGTGGTCACCCGCGGCGTCTCAGACGACGCCAACGCGTTCGTTGTCGACGGCCAGACGGTATGGCTGCGTGTCTCCCGAATCGATCACGCATTCGCCTACCACGCCTCCCTCGACGGCAAGAACTGGCAGCTGATCCGCTCCTTCGCCATCCGCGACGCGTCCACGCCCGCCTCCGTCGGCTTCGAGGCACAGTCGCCGACCGGTGATGGCTGCGTCGTCACCTTCGACGACGTCCGCTTCACCCGTGAGCGCCTGCGCGAGCTGCGGGACGGCTCGTGACTCAAGGCCCGTGTCGCGGCGCGAGCCGACCGTGCGGTTGATCTTGTTGCGATTCGGCTTTGTCCGCCGTCTGGGATTAGCGACATCCCGCCGCGCCGGGCGGACACAATGGCCGTCATGGACAGCTTTCTGATCACAGAGGTCCGGGCTCTTCCTGGATGCACCGCCGCAGCCTCGGCTCCGCGCTCCAGGCACGCGAGCTGGAACTGACGGTACCCTGCCATACGGTCAGGGTGTGGCCAAGGCAGCCCGCATCCTGGCGGGGCTCAAACGAGACGGCTGGATCGAGTCCCGCCGCTCGGGATCGCACCGGGTCCTGGTCAACGGCGACCAGCAGCGCATCTGGGCCTACCATGACGGTGTGGACCTGGGCGGCCCGGCCCTGGCCAGGATCGCCCGTGACTACGGATACACCGTTGATCAGCTGCGGAAACTATAGGATGATCTTGCCATGAGCCTGATGCGGGTCGAGTTGTTCTACGACGAGGAAGCCGCTAACTGGCATTACCGGGTACCGGCCCTGCACATCAACGGCGGCGGAACGCCGACCCGCGCCGACGCCGAACAAGAATGTCTCTCCGCAATCGCATTCGCCCTCGAAGGCGACCCCGAGGACTACGACCCAGCCGCAGAGACAGTCACCCTCGACGTGAAAGTCGCCCCGGCCGCCTGAACCTCCGCCCTCTGACATAGCTCACGACACATCAGTTACGGGCCGCGGCAAATTTGCGCGGTCGCCGTCCTGGCTCATGATCGTTCCGTGAGCAACCCCTTCGTGTGATCGCCAGTTACCCTCAATAATGAGCCATGGCCCTCGACCAAAAGTCAGCAGCGACCACGATTCGCAGCTGGGCTGACCGCCTGCGAGCGGGCGGGCTCTACTTCCTTCGCCGTTGGTAGCGGCATGTGCTGCTCATCGACGGATTCGACAGGCCCGGATGGGCGAAGCACGTTCTAGTTCCTGTTGTTGCCGTTTGCCTCGCCGCAACCGGATTGGCGGTGACCTGGCGGATCTGCCGCATGGGAGTGCGGTTCGACGAGGAGGGCGTCACGGTCAGGGCATTCTTTCGGACCTCCCGGCTTAGCTGGCCCGAGGTCAGCGACTTCACGGATGGAGGGGCTCGCATGGGGGACGACACGCTGTGGGCTCTCAAGATCGTGGCGCGCGATGGGCATGCGGTCACGGCGGGCGGAACCATGAGAGTGCCTATGAGAAAGGCCGGAGACCCACTCCGCGCTGTATTGGCAACGATCCAGCAGGTAGCCGCGCGCTACCAGATCCCAGCGCAACTAACGGGACGACCCCGAAACGGCGACAACCTCGTAGCAGAGGGCTCAGCGCGCCGCGATCTCATCTCAACGACAGGTGAAGGCTGGACCTCTGGTCGGCAGCCTGAAGCGCCGACGGGCAATCGGAAGGTGTGGTGCACGAGAGTATGACGGTATTAGCTGATGGGCCTGAGGCCACACCGGTGGACCCAGTTGCGAGCGCGTGCCTCAGGCTTGGATGGCGTATTGAGGAGCTATTCAGCCGCTTCGAGGTGCCGGAAGGTCCACCACCACGACTTACGACCTCGCGCAACTGCCCGGGCTCAGCAAGCTCACTTCCTACGACTGGCAGCGGCTGGGATTGGACCAGGCCGACTTCGTAGTCGGCCAGGTAACCGCTAAGGTCGGCGCTCCACCCGCCATCGCGCTGAATCTCACCACAAATGCGCGCAGCAAGCTTCAGGCCACAATCGAAGAGGGAGAAGGCGCGGCGTCACGGCGCCAGGAATACCGGGCGGCGCTCGCCAAGCTCCACGTGGACCTTCTCGTCGTCCTCACCGCGGCAGATCCTGCCTACGGCAATGCCTACGGCCTAGGCCGGGCGCTGGCAGACACGACCTGCCCCCAGCAAACGCCAGCCGAGTTGGCCATGGCATTCGAGCGCCACCGGATCGGTCAGCTATACGTCTGGCTGGACGAACTGGCTTCCTTGCTCCCCGACCACGCCGCGCGAGCTGTGGCGCAATCCCTCGATTGGTGGCAGCAAGCAGTCACGGCCGCCGCCGCCGGGTCGAAACTCAGCACGACGTCCACACCGGCGAGCGACAAGGACAGGCCCGCCAGCCATCCAGGCGGGCGAGACCAGGCAACAGCGTCACTAAGGCGACAGCGCCCGCGCGCCGCAAATGGCCAAACCGAGCTGCCTTCCATGGAGGCCCTCGCGGCGGCAGTAGCCCGCCAGGGAGCACTTTGGCGAGGCGTACTCGACGGAGACAAGCTGTGCATAGATCTGCTCACCCCGCAGGACTACCTGCGCGCCGGAGACCGGCTCGCACGCCACTACGCCGGCCTTGCCAGGCCGCGCATTACGCACTATGCCGTGGCTCCTTGTTCCCCTGCTGCTTCTTCTGGCAGGAACCATCGTCCTGCTTGTATACATCCCCGGCTCCGCGGTCGCGCGGACAGCCACGGCGGTCGCGGCGATTGCAGGCACCATTTCCGCGGTCTGGCACGCAATCCGAACCCGCGTTGCCCCTATCGCCGCGCAACTAGAACGACCCTTGTGGGGCGCTGAGCTCAACAATGCTACGGCCGAGGCGGTCACCATTCCCCCTGTCGGCACGCCACAAGACCTAGCGTGGGAAACATCCTTCGAGCAAGTCGCCACTGAAGTGATCCCGGCAGCTACTGAGGCGCGGTCAACTCCATCCACAGCCTCTTAGGGAGACCTTGGCGAGACGGCGACTAACGGACCCGGTCATAGGATCTGGCATTGCGGTACCGGTCCGCCGTGTTGTATCTGCGCACAAGGAGCCGCCGATCCGCCAGACCTCGACATGACCCGATGCTGTCCGACCCGAAACTCGTTCCATGGCATCAATGACGTGCCAAGGGCACGCTCTGGCCGATCCTGCGCGGCTGCGGCCCCAATCGCCTGCCGGATAATAACGAGCAGACCTGGGCCGTGACGGGTTACCCGCTGGACTTCGTGAGCGTGCCTGGTTCACCACGCTGATCGAGGAGGATCTCGCCTCGGCGACACAGGTGGCGCAGGCAGTTGCAGCGCTGCGCGAGGAGGGACCCGCGCTGGGAAGGCCGTTAGCAGATCGGCTTAAAGGCTCAGCGATCCACCACCTCAAGGAACTGCGCCCCGGATCGCGGGGGCGCTCGTAGATCAGGATCATTTCGCCTTCGACCCCGCTACGGTCGGCGCTGCTGCTGCTGGGCGGTGACAAGGCGGGGAACTGGCAGCGCTGGTACCGCGACAAACATCCAGACCGCCGAGCGCCTGTACCTCGACTACATGACGGACAGCGAGGAGTAATAAGCGATGCCGAAGCGCACCCCCCAAGACTGGGAAACCCTGGAGCGGGAACTGCACGCAGCCAGCGTCTCCCCCGAGCAGATCGAGGCCGGAGCGCGGGCACTGCTGGCCCAGGCTCGCGGGTTCCAGCTCGCCCAGGCCCGCAAGCAGCTCAGCCTCGCCCAGCGAGATGTCGCGGCGGCGATGGGCGTGAGCATCGCCAGGATCTCCCAGATCGAGCATGGCGAGGTCACTTCGTTCGAGGTCATCGCCCGCTACGTCGAAGCACTCGGCGGCCGTCTCGACCTCGTCGCCGACTTCGGCGACCGGACTGTCCGCCTCCCAGTCAGTGAATCTGCCGAAAACACAGCCGCGTGACCCAACCAGGTCAGGGTCTTGTAACGCAGTTGATGCCCTCGTTCCCGGACCCAGCCAAAGTGCTTGCGGACAGGTCCGTGGCCCAGTCCGCTCAAGCTGGCTGGCCCCCGGTCAGCTCGCCGCGCCCGGCGGCGGTATTAAGGTTCGACTGGCTTTCCCGCAGCGTGTCAAGCGCGCCGCCGGCAGTCCAGTACTTCCGGCCGGCCACCAGCAGTTCCTCGGCCGGGAACTTCGTGATCACCTCGCACCCCTCAGCGGTGACCACCACCTCTTCCTCGATCCGCGCCGCCGACCAGCCGTCCGCCGCCGGCCAGTAGGTCTCCAGCGCGAACACCATGCCCTCTTCCAGCGGCTCGGGATGATCCAGCGACACCAGCCGGCTGAAGATCGGCTTCTCCCAGATCGACAGCCCCACACCGTGCCCGTACTGCAACGCGAACGCCGCGGTCTCGTCCGGGAAGCCGAACTCGGTCGCGGCCGGCCACAGCGACACGATGTCCCCGGTGGTGACCCCCGGCCGCACCATCGCGATCGCCTGATCCATGTACTCCCGGCAGCGGACATACGCATCGCGCTGCGCCACCGACGCGCTGCCGACCGCGAACGTCCGGTAGTAGCACGTCCGGTAGCCCAGATGGCTGTGCAAGATGTCGAAGAACGCCGGATCGCCGGGCCGGATCAGCCGGTCCGAGTACACGTGCGGATGCGGCGAGCAGCGCTCACCCGAAATCGCGTTGACGCCCTCCACGAACTCGCTGCCCAGGTCATACAGCACCCTGGCGACCAGGCCGACGCACTCGTTCTCCCGCACCCCCGGCCGCAGGAACTCATACAGCTGCTGGTACGCCGCATCCACCATCGCGCACGCCTGGCTCAGCAGGCTGATCTCATCCACGGTCTTGGTCCGCCGGGCCTCCAGGAACACCTGCTGCCCGTCCACCGTATCGACGCCCGCAGCGGCCAGCGCGGCCAGCACCGGCATCTCCGCCACATCCACCCCGACCGGCTCCCGGGCCAGCCCGTACTCCGCCAGCACCCCCGCCACCTGCGCGGCCACCTCCCGGGCGATGCCCGCGTCGGGGTGAAACGCGCCCCGCAACGTCGAAATACCCGCCCGCGCGCCCGTCGCCCGCGCACCCTCGGGCGTCGGCGGCCCGCCAGTGTGATCCAGCCACGGGTTATACAGCTGATGGTGACGCGCCGCCGAGCCGAAATCCCACACCACCGGCTCGCCGCCACGCGGCAGCAGCGCAAACCTGATCAGCTTATCCATCCCCCACGTGCCGATATGGGTAGCGGTCATGTACCGGATATTGCCGAAATCGAAACTCAGCAGCCCGCCCAGCGACGACACCTCCAGCTGCGCCTTCAACCGGGCCAGCCGCTCCGACCGCAGCCTGCCCAGATCAACCCGCTGCTCCCAGTCCACCGCATTCGGACCATAGGTGTGAATCGCCATTCGCCGCGTTCTCCTCACTCTTCGGTGTGGCCCGCGGGCTACTGCGTCCGCGGCTCTGTCGGGCGGCTGGTCAGCCTCGGTGACGTAGCCTGCGTCAGCGAGGCTGGACGCCCCGCCGTAGCACCAGATCATCACGGCTCGCTGGGTCGCCGAGGTGTTCCAGAAGCCGTGTGACTCGTTCTCGGCCACGAAGATGACGTCGCCGGCGCGCATGCTGACGTCCGAGTCGCCGACGCGCGCGATTCCGCCGCCTTCGATGAGATACTCCACTTCCTCGGCGTGCGGGTGCCGGTGAATGTCGTGGCGCGCGCCGGGCGGGAAAGTCGTGATGCCGAAGACGGTATGCCGTGCAGCGGGGACGCTGTCGCGGGTGATGATCCACTGCACGCCCATGTCTTTCCAGCCGTCGTCGGCTGTCAGGCTCTGGTCTGGCGGAACGGCGGCGGCCCGGACTTTCTGCGGATGCTCCCGCATGACGTTGAGATTTTCTGCGCCGTCCACAGCCGTCACCCTTCTAGTACCTGGTGTGTCGATCGCGGAAGTGGCCGGAAGGCCAGTTCCCCGGCAGGAGCCGCGTCCTGACGCGGCAGCAGGGCTTGCATCGTTGCCTAGGCACGGTCGAGGAGCACGAAGACTGCCCGCACGCGCTGCGGGCCCTGATTCCAGAATTGATGCGGGATAGTCGCGTCAAAGGCGACCGAATCGCCGGGCCGTAGCGTGAATCGCTCGAAGCCGATCTGCGCGGTCAGCTCTCCTTCGATAATGACGGCGTAGTCCCGGCCGTTGTGCTGTATCGCGCGCTCTGACCCGGGCGAGCCGCCTCCCGGCTCGTAGATGACTTCGCGGAATTCAAAGCTGCGCTCGGTGTGGGGCGTCAGCCTCTCCCACCTGACGCCCCGCTCCAGGTTGATTACCGGCCGGCCTTCCCGGCGCACGATGATGCCGTCTCCCGGGACAGCGCCAGCCGCGGGTTCGCCGGGAGCGAGGCCGGTATCAGGGAAGAGGCTGTCCATCGAGACGCCGAGGGCCATGGCGATCGCGTACAGGCGGCCCACCGACGGAGCGGCCTTGCCTCGCTCAATCTGCGAGATCAGGCTCGCCGAGCATCCCACCTGCAGTGCCAGCTGCCGGGCGGACAACCCGGCGCGCGCCCGCGCGTCGCGCAGCCGCTCGGCCATCATCGACCGGTGCGCGTCGGGGCTGGCCTCATCCTGAGGCGGGCAGGTCACGCCGTCACTCATGCCCGCTGCCCGGCGCAGACTGGAAGATCTCCAGTGTCAGCCCGTCCGGATCGCGCAGATAAGCGAACGCGCAGCCGGCCAGCGGGCCGTCAGTGATCCGCAGCGGCTCGGAGTAGAAGTCGGCGCCCTTGCCGAGCAGCTCGGCGTAGGCAGCGTCAATGTCGGGCACGTCGAAGCACAGGTGCGGAGCCCCCACGTCGCAATTGCGCTTACCGTGATCCAGCTGCCGGTCATTGTCGTACTCCAGCAGTTCCACGGTGCTGCCACCGAGCCGGAGAAACGCGAATGTCAGCTGCGCTGCAGGTACCCCGACCGCCTGGCTCAGCTCATCACCCTCGCCGTGAGCGATGAACTCCGGTACTAGGCCGAACATCTTCTCGTAGAACTCCAGCGAGCGGTCCAGGTTGGATACCGTCAATCCAAAGTGGTGTGCCTTGCTGATTATCACTTACCCGGCCCTCCGCTCAGGTTCCTGCTGGCCATGTTCGGCCCGGTCCGTCCGGGTCGGGCCAGGGTTCTGCCGCGCGAGTGAGGCCGCCCGGGAGATGGCGGCAATCGCGCGGGCCGCCTCGGGCTCGCTGACATACGGCGCCAGGCCTACGCGGACCCAGCCGCCCGACTGCGCCACGCCGAGCCGCTCCGCAAGCGTCGTTGCGTAAAAGTCACCATTGGTCACGAAGACGGCCTGCTCCGCGCAAGTGCGCGCGACCGAGGCTCGGGCTGGCACCAGCCACGGTAAAAGCGATTGTCGGTGTCTTCGGTTCGCCGGGCGGCGCGCGGTACAGTCGCACCCCGGGAATGGCCGCGAGCCCGTCCTGGAGCATCGCCGCGACCGGCGCTTCGGCCGCTCCGATCGCGCCGATGGCCGTAGTCAGCCGCTCTCGCAACGGCCCGCCGCTTCCGAACGCCGCCAGGAACTCGATCGCCGCCGACAGTCCGGCGAGCGCCTCGTGATTCTGTGATCCCAATTCGGCCTTGTCCGGGCCGCGAGCCGGGGCTGGCGCCACCTTGTAAAAGCGGATCCGGTCGAGCAGTTCCTCACGGATCGCCATGATGCCGATGTGCGGGCCGAAGAACTTGTATGCCGAGCAGAGCACGACATCAGCGCCGAGTGCTGCGGCATCAACTGCGATGTGCGGCACCGCATGAACGGCATCGACGACGGTGATGCCGCCGACCTCATGAGCTCGCCGGGCGATGCGGGCCACGTCCTGAATCGTGCCAACCGCGTTCGACGCCAGTGCGACCGCGGTCAGCGCGCAGCGGGGTGTGACGACTTGATCAAGCTGGCCCAGATCCAGGACGACGCGGCTGGTGTCGACCGGCAGCCAGCCGACGTGCAGGCCCTTGTCCGCAGCGACCGACCGCCACGGGTCGACGTTGGCGTGATGGTCGATCTCCGAGACGATCACCTGGTCACGAGATTGCCCGGGCGCCCAGTCACGGGCAAGTGAGGTGGCCAGTTCGAAGCACAGGGATGTCATGTTCTGGCCGAAGACGATGGCGTACCCGTCGGCGCCGAGCAGGGCACGGGCCTGGTCTCGGGCGCGGGCGATGAGTTCTTCGGTCTCGACGCTGGTCTGAAACGCCCCGTGCCGGTTGGCCATGCCGCGGCGCACATAACCGCGGATGGCCTCCAGCACCGGCTCGGGCATCTGCGTGCCGCCCGGCGCGTCCAGGTAGACCGGCGGCTGGCCGTCCGCCAGCCGGGACAAGGCGGGCGTCTGCTGCCGGAACTGCGAGACCAGGCTGCGCGGGTCGGCTCGTGGCTGGTTCATCGTCGGCACCATCACTTGACGAACAGGGGATTCACCGGCGACGCGCTCGCGCCGGTGATGTTCAGGGGCGAGGCGATGTACAGGCCCTCCCAGCATCGATCGGCCGCGCAGTCAGCGGCCAGGTCCTCCAGCCACAGCGCCTCGTGGAACAGCACTCCGAGGTTGCGCATCAGGTAGCGGTGCAGCGGATAGCCGGCGCGGATGGTCGGCGAGTCGGGCAGCTCGTTCGACAGGGTGTCGCTGCCCAGTCCGGAGATCTTGTTACTGGCGAACCAGTCGATGAGCTCAGGCTCGTAGCTCAGCCCGGGCTCGGAGTAGTCGCTGAAGAACTCCCCGGCGCCGGTCTCGTAAAACTGCGCCAAGCTCCCGGTCCGGATCAGGAGCACGTCACCCTGGCCTGCCGACGTTGCCTGCTCCTCGAGTGTCGCCAGCAGCTCAGCCAGGGTGATGTGGTGCCTGCGGTCCAGGTGGTCTTCCTGGCGGTAGCGGGCTACGTCGGCAAGGATGGCGCGGCCGAAGATGCCCTCGCGGGCCAGCGGGGCGATGCTGGCCCAGTCCAGGCCGGCGCTGGCCTGGCTGGCGTCGTGACCGTCCCACATCGTGCCGTCAGCGATGATGTGGCCGAGCGCGTCGATGTGCGTGGTGCCGTGACACGAGATAAAGATGCCGTCGTCGACCGATGCAACCCCGCCCGCCAGCGGCTGGCAGCGGCCGGTCTGGTAATGCGACCAGTCGCGGTACCGCACGTGCAGCGCCCGCGGGCGGTCGTCCGACAGCGGATCGCCGCGGGGATCGAAGATCGGGATGCCAAGCGCGAAGACGCGGCCGCGCCGCACGCACCGGGTCGCCGCGACCCGGTGCGCCGGGGTGACGAAGTTCAGCGCACCGGCCTCCGGATTGCCGCTGAAAACGCCCCAGGAGGTCTTCTCACCCTGCCCTGGCCCAGCGGGCCAGCTTCGCCGGCAAGCACGTTTCCGTCGCGGGTTCTCACGCAGCTGCCTGCGGCCTAGACGCGTACTGCGTCGAGATCGACTTCGGTTCCTTGACGTCTGAGCAGGCCGGCTGCCGCCAGGCTCACTACGATGACGCCTGCTACGGCGACCGGGGTGAGGTTGTAGGGGAACGCCGGCTGCGGGATCACCGAGGCGTACAGCGCGTAACCCAGGAGCGCAACCGACACGACCGGGATCCCGAAGCGGGCAATCGCAGCGCCGGGCCACGCCTGCGGGTTTCTTGCCTGCCAGAACGCGCCGACCGACATCATGATGTAAGCGACGATCAGCCCGAGGGTGTTGGCGCCGGCCAGCCAGCCGATCATCGTACTGGCCGTAGTCGCCAGGCCGATGCCGTAAGCGAGGGCCACGGCGATCAGTGCGGCGACGAGCACCCCCATGTACGGGGTGGCGAACCGGCGATGCGACCAGGACAGCCAGCGGGGCGCCAGCCTGATGCGGCTGATGTCGTACAGCACTCTGGTCGACAACGTGACCAGCCCGAGGCCCGAGGAGAACGCGCTGATGCCAACCATCGCGTCGATGGTCTGAGCCCATGCCGATCCGTTGTACCGGCCGACGATCGTGTCCAGCGGCGCGGGATCGCTTGCCCACGTCGCGGCGTGGTTGACGCCGTATCCGATGGATAGGGCGTAAGTGACAAGAATGTAAAACACGGCCGCGCCCAGCAAGGAGAAAATGATCGCCCGAGGGATGGCCTTGCCGGGATTCCGGCTCTCGCGCCCCAGCGCGGCCGCAGCCTCGAACCCGGCGAAGCCGGAGAACCCGTAGATCATTCCGTAGCCGATCCCGGACCAGCCTTTCGGCGACAGCGACGGATCGAACGGTTTCCAGGTCAAGCCGGCGGCTCCCCCGGTGGCGAGCACGTGGATCATCACCCCGGCCAGGGTGGCCATCGAGACCAGTTCGAGCACCACCAGCAGCCGGACGGAAGGCCGCACGCCAATGAAGTTCAGCGTCGTGACGATCGCCAGCTCGATCAGGAAGATCCAGGCCCAGGAAACGTTCACGTTGTGCCGAGCAAGCAGCGCGCTGAATGACACGCCGCCGATGGCGAGGACCACCGCGGTTGAGGACAGCCACGCAGCCACATACAGCCAGCCGGTCACGAAACCCGCGACTTTGCCGAGAGAACGCCGCACGTAGGTGAAAGCCACCCCGCTGGCAACGTCGTACCGTTTCGCGAACCTGACCACAACGTAGGCAAGCGAGAACGAGCCGACCATGGCAAGCAGGTACGACAATGGCACCGCACCGCCCGCCTCCGACGCGGCAAACGCAGTGCCCAGCGCCATGGCCATCGTGGGAGCAAGGCCCGCGAGGCTGAGGCCCGAAGCCTCGATCGTCCCTAGGTTGGCTTGCCCGAGCTGTTCGCCGTGGCCTGACTGTGATCCGGGTGCAGGGTCCGCGCGCACGTTCTCAGCCATTCCAGGCCTCCTGCCGCCACAGGGCGCTCAGGCAGCCGGTCCCGGCCACCTACCGGACAATAAGGCTGTACAGATTGAGCCACACTTACTATGCGATGTCAACCGCGTGGCCGCCGATCATGCGCCAATCCCTGACAAGACCGGTCTTGGTAGCGACTGCAAAGCAACGTATGTTAAGTGACGCTGTTGCAACTGCTTATCTCAGGCCGGTGGGATGAAAGGCATGACTAGCCGTGACCAATCTCAGATTCGGCGCCAAAGTAGATAACTACGGGCCGGCGGTGACACGGGTCGGCCTGGCCGAACCCGCGGCTCGAGCCGAGGCCGCCGGATTCACCTCGTTGTGGCTGAGCGATCACCTTGTCATGCCGACGCAGACGAAGTCGCGGTTCCCGTTCACCGATGACGGCAAGATCTACTGGGATCCGCGCGACCCGTGGTACGAGCCGGTTGTCTGCCTGCCGGTCCTTGCAGGCGCCACCAGGATCGCCGACGTCGGAGTCGGGGTCCTTCTGGCGGCCCTCAGAAATCCGGTAGTTCTCGCCAAGCAGATATCGTCCATCGACGCTATGAGCGGAGGCCGGGTCGTGCTCGGCGTCGGCGCTGGCTGGATGGCCGAAGAGTTCGACGCGCTAGGCGTGCCCTTCGCCGACCGCGGCGCACGGCTGGATGAGCTAATCGGCGTGCTCCGGCGCTGCTGGACCGGCGAGCCAGGCGGTTTCAGCGGGCGTTACTACCAGCTTCCCGAAGACACCTTCTACTACCCGACGCCGAGCCGCCCCATCCCGATACTCGTGGGCGGCATGTCCCGACCAGCCCTGCGCCGTGCCGCCACCATAGGCGACGGCTGGCTTGCCCTGCCCAAGCCATCGGACGACATAATCGCCGTTGTCCAGGACGCCGTCACCTACGTGCGCCAGATCGCTTCCGCTCACGACCGCGACCTATCCGGCTGGCGATGTATTCTCAACGCCCATCAGCCAAATCTCATCGCACCGCTGCTGCCGCAGCTTGAAGCACTCGGCGTCAGCGACGTGCTCGTGGACATCGACTACGACGAGCCTGACGGTCCCAAGAGAGCCTTCGAAACTCTCAGCTCCGCCCTCTAACTCGGCAGCATCAAATCCGGACTGACAGTGGGGCGTGGGAGACCATCGAAACGGCCGCTGAGGTCCTAACCCGAAAGAGCCAGTGACCCGGCGGCGGGCTCTGCTGGACGCCAGCAGGAGCTCACCGCGGCCATGTCGCGCTTCAGGCACGACTCTCGCCACTGACCAGTGCCTTGCGGGATTTGCGCAGCGACGTCGACCGGCACATATGGATACTTCCGCTGGATCAAGGCGTTCAGGCGGTCCCGGTCCGGGGCGAGCAGGGCCTTGACGCCCTCCGCGCTCACATCTGCGACGATGACGTCGCCAACCTCGTCGTGGACGTCGCTGAACAGACCGTGCGTCTTCATCTTCTGGGCCTGGTAACGATTGTCATCGGTCGGGCTGACGTAGTGGACCGACCAGATCTTGTAACGGTGAACAAGGAACAGGTGGTTCAGCGTCATCAGGCGCTTCTTGCGCAGGGCGATGTCGAACGTGTTCTGGTCGCGAACCGAGAGGATGTTGCGCCCCCGGCGATCCACGATCACATCGAAGATGATGTTGGCGACCTTTTCCCCGCTTGTCTTGGACAGGGTGAGCTCCAGCAACTCAGAGCCCGCCGTGTTCGGCCGCAGTCCGACGCACAGCGAATACGGGATCTGGTGGTGCTTTGTCCACATCGCGAGCCATTCTTCGAGCAGCTTGGTCGGCACCTCGGTCTGGACCAGGTGCTGGTGCTGCGTCGAGCCCTCGCCCATCGCTTTGGTGGCCGCCGTGCCGCCCGAAGAGGCCATGAGCGCCGCATCCAGCCGCGGCCCGCCTACGAGCGTCTGGGGCGTCCGGTAGGGCGACTCGACCAGGCGGAACTTTCGCTGCAGCCGGGCCAGGGAGAGCATGCCGTCCTGCTTGAGCGCGGCGGCGAACTCCTCCGCCGCCAGGCCGTCGATCTGATGTCCGCCGTAGGTAATGAAGTTGAAGACGAACCCCAGCTTGCCGAGTTCCTCCGGGAATCGCCTCATCTCCTCCTCGCTCATCCCGGTCGTGTCCCAGTTGAACGACGGTGACAGGTTGTACGCGAGCATCTTGGAGGGGAACTCGGCGTGGATGGCCTCGGCGAAGCGCCGGGCGTCCGCCAGGTCCGCGGTCTTGGTCTCCATCCACAGGAGGTCCGCGAACGGGGCGACAGCCAGCGACCTGGCGACCGCGTACTCGATTCCGCCCTGTATCTGGTAGTAGCCCTCGGCTGTCTTGGAGAGCTCGCAATCCCAGATGATGTCGATGCCCATCGACTTGGCCCTGGCCCGGGCGGCGTGGAACGACGTCCGGTTCGCGAAGGCCAGCCACTCCTCGGCGCTCACGTCGAAGCGCTCCCCCTCGCTTGCGCGGAACTCGATCACGTCCGCGACCGCCTGGGGATAGCTCTTCAGGTTGGCCTCGGACTGCCACGCCTCCAGGTACTGCGTCTCGACCCGATCCAGCAGTGCCTCGACCACCGACCCGTCGGCCTGCTGGAACGCCTTCGCGCTCTCTTCGAGCACGCGCATCACGCCCGTCCGCTCGAGCCAAGCGCTGGCCTCGTCGTACTCCGCAGCGGAGATCTTGTACAGCAGATGACCGCGCGCGTCGTCGACGCCCAGCTCGCGGAGCTTCCTCAAGATGGCAAGGTAGCCGACCTTGTACGTCGGCAAGCTCAACACTGGTGGCGCCCAGGATGAACGGATGATCGCGCTCGTCCCCGCGCCCCTCCAGGAACGTGGCCGATTCGGCGTCGGTTCGGGCCACGATAATGCCGGGCACCTTCATGACGTCCAGCTGGAAGCGCGCGGCGCTCAGCCGCTTGATCTGCTCGTCCACGCCGACGAGCACCTTTCCCCCCTGGTGCCCGCACTTCTTGGCGCCGGGCTTCTGATCCTCGATGTGATAGCCCGAGACCCCGACCTCGACGAAACGACGGACCAGATTCCGGACGTGCGCGTCGCCGCCGTGTCCGGTGTCGGCGTCGGCGATGATGAACGGCCGATAGTCGATCTCGGGAGAGGCAGCACGTTGCGCCTCGCTCAGGCGCGAGCGGGCGAAGCGCTGGTTCCGGTCCGCCATGAGCAGGGCGCGCACAATCGGCGCGGCCTCGTCGGGCACCTGGGAGAGCGGGTAGCTGGCCAGGTCGGGTCCCGGGTCCTCCGTGACGGATCCCTTGGCCGACGTGGCCCAGCCGCCCAGGTAGATGCCCTCGATTCCCATCCGCTTCAGGGCCACCGCCTGACCGGGTGAATAGGGGCCGAAGGTGGTGATCTGCTTGCGCTCGGCGAAGAGCTGCCGGAGCCGATCGTAGAACTGCCCGGCCGCCATTCTCGCCACTGTGTAGTCAGTGGGGATGGTGCCCTGTTGCTCCACCACCTGACGCGCAGAATACAAACGCGTGATGCCCTCGAATCGAGGGCTGGCAAGCCATCTTGCGGTCTCGCCGATTTCCGAATCGAACGATCTCATGGCTGGCTCGGCGACTTTCAATCGAATGACTTCATCACTAGCTCCTGCCGCTTCCGCACTGCGGCGCTTCTCGTGACCTCGGAATCCAGCTTCTCTGTGATGCGGGTGCCGTCCCGGCTCAATGCATCCATGTACTGGCCGATCCGCTGCCTCGCCTGCGCCAGGTCTTCGTCGCTGAGGTAGATGCTGGCACGCCGATGTACCACGGCGCCCTGACAAGGAGCGGCGACCCGGACTTCCTCTCATCAGATCATGCCGTGGGCACAAACAGGTAGAGGCCAAGGTCCCAGGCCGCTTCGTGGTGTCATGGCCACGAGACAGACTGGGTCGGCAGCCATCCTGAAGGGCTGAACCGGCCGCCCCGCCGACGGCCCGGGATTGGCCTGGTCGCCGGCGGACTTGCCGCGTGCTGGCGGCAGTTCCCCGGCCTGATCGACACCATGCACCGCCAGACCATTCCTCGCCACCTACATCACGGCCACGATCCTGGTGCCCATCGCCCAGCGGTCGGGTGCCCCGGTGCTCGTCTGTCATCTGCAGCCAGGTGAGTCGATGGACCAAGCCAGCTTCGGCACCGGGACTGGCTGGCCTATAGCGGC
This sequence comes from uncultured Actinomycetota bacterium, assembly GCA_963787665.1. Taxonomy (GTDB): domain Bacteria; phylum Actinomycetota; class Actinomycetes; order Streptosporangiales; family Streptosporangiaceae; genus JAJYUU01. The sequence goes on along the minus strand of CAWBDZ010000006.1, from coordinate 112,375 downwards.
GCCTGCCCGCTGCCGAGATCGGCAACACCTTCGAGCATTGCGGGATCCCGTTCCGGTCAGTTCCGGGGTACATGGAAGATGAGCGCGCCTGGGCGAGGATCTCGATGTGGGTTCGGGCAGCAGCAGTCCGCGCGGCCTTGCGGCACGCCCGGATCGGGCCGATGGGCCATCTGTACCCGGGCAAGTATGACGAGGCAAACCGCCTTCGAGCGACCGGGCTCTAATTCCTTGCCGTCGTTGACCGCATGTGCCTGCTCATTGACGGATTCGACGGGCCGGATGGGCGAAGCAGTTTCTAGTTCCCGTTGTTGCCGTTTACCTCGCCGCGGCCGGATTGGAGGTGACCTGGCGGATCTGCCGCATGGGAGTGCGGTTCGACGAGGAGGGCGTCACGGTACGGGCATTCTTCCGGACCTCCCGGCTCCGCGCATGTTTCAGTGCTTGACCCGCGGACAGCGGCAGGAGCGGATGGATAACTGCCACGAGCGGTGGCCACGCTGAGCCGCCACAAGATCGGGCTAGCGAGGCATATCTCTGTCACCTGAAGCGAGGGATGGGGCGTCTAACATTATGGCTGCCTGCTCGCGCGCCCCGGAAACCATAAAGAACCGCGATTATGGAAGTGTAATAATGCCTTCGAGGCTACTTATTGGTTGGCTCAGAAGAATGTCGGTTTACTTCCCATGTAGGCGAATTTCTCGACTTGGCGCCACGCCGATAGCTTTAGTTCTCTGTTTGCTTGTCACGGCATGTCGGCCTTCGGTGGGCGTAGGCGTCGGATACGCACCTCCAGTCGTTCCAGTTAAATTTTCAGCAACATTCACGATCCACCCAGACGGCACAATATCGTTTGGTGGATCCGTTGGACTCATAACCGAAATTGGTAACTTCTCAATTGAGGCTCACGTTGAAACAAACTCTAATCCTAGGCCCGACGAGACGATTCTGATAATACGCCACCGCCGTGGGATGAGCGGTCTAGTCGATAGCGTTTACCGCATTAGGACCGGGGAAGAAATCGATATTTCAATCAACGGCCGAACGCACCTGGCGATACTCAATCGTAACGTGTTTATTGATGCATCGAAGAGTCAAATCACAAGCCTAGTGGTAACGAACGCGCCTGGTCTGCGAGTGGGACCTGTGATAGCGCTCGCTGCCCGAAGGTGGCTAACGTTCGGGATTGCAAGGGTCGCCCACGAGCCGGGTGGAGTCATTCGGATCGCATTCAGCCAGCAGCTCAATGCAGGAAATAAGTGGGCTGGCGTCATTGCCAACGTGCCCAGGGTCTGCGGATACACGATCGAAATGCAGGCCCGAGTGGTCAGTCAACTAGGCAATCAGAGCGGTTACGGGGTCTCTTCGGGCGCGCTCATCTCACAATCACAGCCAGAAGCGGCGGCCTTCCAATACGATTTTGGCTTCGGAGGGTACCGGATTGGAATACCCTGATGATTGGCAGCAACCGTATCACTACGTGACCGCAGAACTTGATCACAGCTGGCATCAGCTCGAGATTGTCTTCTCAGGTACATTGACGGCTTATGTTGACGGCCGGGAGGTGATTTCCCAAACTGCTTCGAGTCGTTGCGGTGTGCCAATTATTCGTGTCTGGTCGGCAACCGTCGAGGTTCGCGATATCCGGATGCAGCCGATGGCCGCGAGCGGACTCGCAAACCGCTAGCACTTGGTGCGGCGGACACAAGCCTGCGTCCCCGTAGTCACTGGCATCGAGGCGGACGTAGTGTCGCTGCCCAGCCGCGCACGGTGGCACCAGCCCAGCGCCGGTGGAACCGACGGCATCGGCAGCCTCGCAGCCCGGTCGGTGTCGATCAGATCGGCCGGGCTGGCCTTGATGGTAGGTACCGTCCGGCTGTTCGCCCGGTCCAGCCAGCCGGTGAACTGGGCGTTGAAATCACCGGGCGAGGCGAATACCCGGCCGGGTATGAACGAGGTGGTCTAGAAGAATCCGTTGCGCGGCTCTACGATCCCAATTGATTCCGGGTCTCGCGGCCGCAACTGCACGATGCGGGTGGCCAGCGTCCCGCCACGACACCGACCCGTCCCAGCCGACCCAGCTGCCTGGCCTCCTGCCGCTGCGGAACCCCGTCCGCGACAAGCCGCCGGATCAACGCCCAATCTTCCACTGAGATCACCCAGCCAATCTGTCTGACTTGGCCTCATTATCGAGCGTCGCTACGGCCTCGTTTTCGAGCGGCGTCGACAGCTGGTTCATCGTTCATCGTTCCGCCCCTGCCAGCCCGATAACTACGTCACCGGTGATCGGCGGCCTCCCCTAGCAATCCTCTAACTTCAATCGTGCGACAGCCGGGATCCTGAAGATGCTGCCTTAATGCCGGCAATATGACAAACTAAGCATCATGACATATGCCGCGGCAGCTGACCGCTACACCCAGATCGACTTCCGGCGCTGCGGCCGAAGTGGCGTTCGGCTCCCTGAGGTATCGCTAGGACTCTGGCACAATTTTGGTGATGACAGGCCGCTGGAGACCCAAAGGGCGATACTCCGACGAGCCTTCGACCTGGGGATTATCCACTTTGACCTGGCGAACAACTACGGCACCCCGTACCGGTCGGCGGAGCGGAACTTTGGCCGCATCATGCGCGAAGACTTCCGGCCGTACCGGGATGAGCTGATCGTCTGGACCAAGGCCGGCTACGACATGTCAGCCAGGACCGTCCGGTCAGTGGGGCTCACGCAAGTACCTGCTCGCGAGCCTGGATCAGTCGCTGGGCCCGGTGGGACTGGACTACGTGGACATCTTCTACAGTCACCGCGTGAGCCCGGACACGCCGATGGAAGAAACCCTAGGCGCCCTTGACACGGCGGTCCGCTCTGGGAAGGCCTTGTACCAGGTCCTTTCCTCCTATTCACCAGAGCGACAAGAGCGGGCAGCCGAGATCCTGCGGCAGCTCGGCACGCCAGTGCTGATCCACCAGCCGTCGTACTCCCTGCTTAACCGATGGATCGAGGGCGGCTTGCTGGAAGTGCTCGGACGCGAGGGCATCGGCTGCATCGTCTTTGCCCCCTCTCGCCCAGGGCGTGCTCACCGGCAAGTACCTCAGCGGGATTCCCGAGGGATCGCGGGCGAGCCGCCGTACTTCCCTGTCCGCCGACGATCTGAGCGAGGAGACGCTGGCCCATGTCCGCGCCCTCGGTGAAATCGCCCGGTCGCGCGGGCAGTCGCTGGCGCAGCTCGCGCTATCGTGGGCACTGCGCGATCGCCGGGTCGCCTCTGTGCTGATCGGCGCGAGCAGCGTGGCGCAGCTTGAGGAGAATGCGGCAGCCGCCGGACATAGCGATTTCGCCGACGCTCAACTCGCGGCGATCGATCGCGACGCGGTGGAGGCAGGCCTCAACATCTGGGCTGCCTCCAGCGACAGCTGATCCGCCAGTCTGCTCGATCGCGCCCGGCTGCGGTTTCGCCCGGCTACGCTTCGCCTGAGACGCGGGGTCCGCCCAGCACCTCCACCAGGCAAGCGATGTCCTCACCGCCGCGCCCGGCGGTGAGGGCGCGGGCAAAAGAGTCCCCGGATAGCCGTGACGACGCCGGTGTCGATGCCCGCATCACGGCTTGAGCCGAGCACGAGCAGGTCGATACCTCCGAAGTGGGTGTCCATCGACGATTGCGGCTCGCTGTAGTCTCGCGCGCTGATTCGCTCTCCCGTTTCCGTCACCGCGTTGGCAATAAACCCGGAGAAGAACGGGCCCGACAGTGCGAGCAGCTCCTCGATCGCGACGCCTTCGGTCGTCGCAAGGACAGCGGAGTGGATGAAACCCGCCAGCGTGCCGTAGAAGAACGCGATCAGGGCCACGTCCACGACGGCCGCTCGGCCCGCGTCATCGCCGACGAAGCGCGCGGTGCCCAGCGCCTGCAGCATCCCCTGCAGCTCGCTATCGGCTCCGGCGGCCCCGCAGTAGAGGATGACGGCGTCGGGTGTGCCGATCTCCCGCGGGTAGGCCATGATGGCGCAGTCCACATAGCGGATCCCGAGGGCCGCTGCCCACGCGGCGTTGCGGCGGCCATCAGCCAGCGTCCCAGTGGTGGGCTCCGCGTGTGTTTGTTTTACCACGCAGGACAGTTAGTGACAGCTTGGTCGGCTCGCAGCGCGGCGGCTGAGGCCTCAACCGAGAAGACGCGCATCGAGCACGACATCGCTACGCTCGGCCGCCCCGGCGACTGTGTCAGCAACATTCGCGCCCTGCGCCTGAAGCTGCTCGGCGCGGGACCGGGTCCTGTTCCATACGGTGACCTCGAGCCCGGCGGCGAGCAGGGCGCGGGCCAATGCCGAGCCCATCGTGCCGGTTCCGATCACGGTTGTCCGGCGCGTGGCTGACTGCTCCGGCGGTTCATTCATTGCGTGACATCTCCGCTCAGCCGAGCCGGTACGGTAACGCCGCCGTCCAGCGCGAGGACCGCGCCGGTGGCGTAAGTGGCGTCGGTTAGCAGGAAGAAGATGGCCCGAGCTATCTCGTCCGGCCGGGCCACGCGCAGCAGCGGCACGCGGCGGACGGTGGCGTCCCTCGCCTCTTCCGGATCGGCCTCTGCCTCGAGTTCGTGATCCATCATGGGCGTGTCGACCGGCCCGGGTGCTACCGCGTTGACCAGCACGGTCGGGGCGAGTTCTACGGCCAGGCCGCGGGTCAGCCCGAGCAGGCCCACTTTGGACGCGCTGTAGTCGATGTATCCGGGCATCGCGGTAAAGGCCAGGTCGGACGCGACATTGACGATGTGGCCGCCACGCCGATCGCGCATCCGCAGCCCGGCCTCTCGCCCGAAGTAGAACGGGCCGGATAGATTGATGGCCAGCGTCCGATCCCAGATCTCCGGCGTGAGAGCGTCGAGCTTGGTCGGTCCGATCACACCGGCGCAGTCGACGAAAATGTCCACCGGACCCAGGGCTGCTTCGGCCGTTTCCACTGCGTTGCGCACCTGGTCATGGTCAGCGACGTCGGCCGGCACGGCGAGCGCATTGTCCAGATCGCTGGCGACGCGGGCCAATTCGTCGGCCCGGCGGGCCACCAGGGCGACGCCGGCGCCCTGGCTAGCCAGGCGGGCGGTGGCCTCGCCTATGCCGGGATTCGCGCCCGTGACGATCGCGCATCGCCCTTCCAGCCTGTTCTCAGCCGACACTGACGCCTACGCCGCAAGCCGGCCATGACCGCGAGAATGGCCACACCGGCAGGGCGAAGCGCAGCCAGCCACTCCGCCTAGGCTTACCAGGTCACGTGGCTCCAGCTCGACCTTGGCTGGCGAGGCACCCACCTGGCCTTCAAGGGTGAGATGGCCGGATCCGACGGTTAGCCGCACTGGCTCGATGGGAATCGCCTACCGGCGAACTCACCTTGATTTCGTCACCTCAGTCGTCTGACGGGTCGTTTGGGCGCGGCTCTCGGTTACGCGTGCTTGTCAGTTAGCGCTAATGAGTGCTCGAGGTTGAGGTCGGCGGCCGCGGCGCGTGCAAAGGAGGCCACCTTCTCCTGGCTGCTCTCCTCGGCCGCGGGCTGTATGAACGTTACGTGGTCCGCCGGATCGTGAATTCCGCCGTCCACGTTGCGCAGCGGGCGTATCGAGCCGGCCAGGATGACCGCGTCGCAGGAGATCTTGTACTGCTGCCCGGCGCGTTCCAGCGTGAGCGCGCTGACCCGCCCAGTGCCGGAAACGGCCACCGGGGTCCAGCCTGAGATCAATCCGTCGTATTGGAAGGACGGAACCGAATCCGACGGTCCGGCAATGACAGTCACCTCGCTGCGCTGACCCGCGATGGCATGCCGGGCTGCCTCCGCCGAGTCGCCGGTACCGATGACAACGACGTGGTGGCCCAGGGTGACCTTGGCCTCAGCCAGGTGGATCGCGACTGGCGCCGCAGTACGCCGGCCAGCCTCGGTCCGGCGATCGGCAGCTCGGCGGCAGTTGCCTTCCTGCAACCGCCGGCGAACACCAGATGATCCGTCTCGAGCCATTGCACTCCGCGTGGCCCGGCAGCCAGGAGCCTGCCTTGCTGCCACCGCAGCGCCGTGGTGCCGAGCAGCCACTGCACGCCGGCCGACTGGCACTGCTGCTCCAGGTGGCGTATCGCCGGAAAGTCGAACGGCAGGACGCCACCTGGTACTGGCAGGCGGTCAAGAACGGTCACCTGAGCGCGGTCGGCAAGTTCCGCGGCCGCGGCAAGGCCAGCGACGCCAGCCCCGACAACCGCCACGCTATCACGCCTCACTGCCGACTCCTCGGTCGCTCCGGCCCGCCTGTACCCGATTTCGGCCGGCGGCAGGCCGGTGTGGATCGAGCACAGGACTGCCACCCCGACCATGCAGACCGAGCCCTGGCACCGGCCCCCCGTCGCCCGCGTGCGCTTGCGGATGCCCTCGATCGAGCGCGGTGGGAGGTGCCGGTCGAAGCTGGCGGCAATCTCGGCGGCCGTCACCTGCTCGCATACGCACACGACCTGCTGGTACCGAGGATCCTCCGACGGCAGCGACTCAGGGTCGGGGTCGAGCAGCAGCCGCCGCACCTTCGGCAGGCGGCGCACGGCGTCCGGGCGGTCAGGACAATGCAGGCCTGCCCGCTGCAGGAGGTCAAGCACCCGGTCGGCAGTACCAGGCGATGCCGACACGCCGGTCGAGCGGTTGCCGACGTGCAACAGGTTCGATCGCCGCGCGTCCGGGCGCACTCGCACTGTCTCGTCGCAGGCCGCGCGGTTCGCGGCGTAGGTCTTGATCGCGTAGTCCAGGCTGACGCCGGTACCCAGTTGCTCGGTCAGCCGCAGAATGGCCTGCAGGCTGGCGGCATCAGTGCCCTTGTCGGCCGAGTCAGATACCTGCGCGTCGGGCCCAAGCAGAGCCGACCCGTTCGTCGTGGGCACGACCTGCACGCCGCGGGAATGCGGCATCGGCACCGGCAGCACCATCTTGTGCAGGCGCTCGCCAAAGTCACGATCGAGCACCCAGTACTGGCCTTTACGGGGCCAGATCCTGATGTCCTCGCCGCCTGCCAGGGCGCTGATCGCACCGCCGGCGAGCCGGCAGCATTGATCACCCAGCGGGCGCGCAACCGCCCGGCCGGAGTATCGACCGCCGTCAGCAGGCCATCGCGGCTGTCGAACCCCACGGCGGGGCAGGACAGCCGGATGACGGCTCCGTTGGCTGCTGCCAGCTCGGCATAGGCGAGGTCAAGCGAACGGGATCGACGACTCTTTCGTCGGGGAGATGGACCGCGCCGCGGCACTCCGGGGTCAGCATGGGCTCAAGGTCGCGCGCCTGCGGGCCGGTCAGCAGTTCGGCCCGGGTTCCCGCCGCGACCGCCTCCGCGCAGATCCCGGCGAGCTGCGGTGCTTGTTCGTCAGTGATGGCGACCGTCAGCGCTCCAGGGCGGCTGAACGGGACATCGAGCCGATCGCAGATGTCCTCCCACCGTGGCCAGGAGCTGGCGATGAGTTCGGCTTCGAGCGTGCCTGGCGGTGCGTAGAACGACGTGGCGATGCCTGCGTCGCCCTTGCTCGCCCCCTCGGCGACGTCGTCGGCCTCCTCGAGCAGGCACACCGCAGCGGATGTCATTGCCAGCCGCGCGGCGACGGCGGTGCCGAGCACGCCACCGCCGATCACGATGACGTCGTAGCCGGTCACCACCGCCAATCCAGATCAGCCTGACCGGGCAGGCATCAGCAGTCCGTAGGCCTCGTCGACGCTGGCCCCGCGGCGGATGATGGCGGCCAGTGCGCAGACCATCCGGGCCGGATCGCGCGATTGCCAGATCTTGCGGCCCATGGCGATGCCGGACGCGCCGGCGTCCATGGCACCGCGGACCATCTCCAGCACATCCCGGTCGTTCTTGGCCTTCGGGCCGCCGCGATCAGCACTGGAACGAGGCTGTAATCGATGACGCGCCGGAACGACTCCGGATCGCCGGTGTACCAGGTCTTGATGAAGTCGGCGCCTTCCTCGGAGGCGACGCGCACCGCCACGCGCATGTCCTCAACCGTATAAGGACCGTCGTAAGGTGCGGCGTCCGGGCTGCCTGCCGGGAAGATCTCGGCCAGCAGCGGCATGCCCAGCCGGTTGCACTCGTCGGCGATCGCGCCGAGCTGCGGGAGCTGCACCGCCTCGGTTTCGGGGCCGATGAAGAAGGTCGGCACCACTGCGTCGGCGCCGTTGTGCAGCGCTTCGGCGACCGATGCCAGCACCAGCTGCTCCGTCTCCAGGCCCGGTGACAGGCCCGTTCGAGCGGTAAGACGGAGCACCCATTGAGCCCGGCCGGCGAAGGAGCTCGCGGCGAAGGCGGCCAGGCCGCGGCGCATCAGGAAGGCGTCGACACCGGCCGCAGCCAGGCTGGCCACCAGTTCCGCTGGCCGCTCCAGCTCGCCGTAGCCGTGCTCCTCAACGCCGTGATCCATTGGCAAGATGATCGAGGTATTGCTGTCGGCGTCGAAGAGCCTGCCGAGGCGGAGAGTCTTGCCCATGCTGGTGGTCATTGAAGCGCCCCTTGGAGATTGCCCGATGTGATCCCGTTGCCCTGACCGGTGTCGCGGTGCAGGCTGAGGGTTTGCGCGATGCTGAGGTAAACGCGCTCGTACTCGACACTGATGTTGGCGTAGACAGCCGTGCGCCGCGGATCTGGCTCGTACTGGTGTTCCCAGCGAACGACCTGGCGAACGCCGTCCGCAGCGTCAGCAAACATGCCGGCCGCCATCCGGCCAGGATGACGGCGCCCGCAGCTGCAAGGTCAGCGATCCTCGGCACCCGCAGCGCCAGCCCAAGCACGTCAGCCTTGATCTGGGTCCACAAGGGGCTGCGCGCCTCGCCGTCGCCGATACCGATCGGGCTGCGGATGGATGCCCGTTCCGCCAGCCCGGCGGGCTGGCCGGTGCCGAGAAACGGCATCAGGGCGCGGTACTGGAACGCGACCCCTTCCAGCAGGGCGCGCACCAGGTGCGCCCGCGAATGGCCCGACACCGCGCCGATGAATGCCCTGCTGGCGCCAGAGGCGTACCTCGGCGCGCGGGCGGCCCCGTCCACGAACGGAAAGAAGAAGAGCCCGTCTGCGCCGCAGGCCACTGTCCCGGCGCTGCTGACGAGCTGATCGAACTCCTCGCGTCCGCTGGTGCCGTCCGGCACTCTGAAGGCGTCCCGGAGCCAGCGCAGCGATCAGCCCGTGCTCTCGATCGCCATCTCGTGCAGGTACCGGGACGGCACTGCGTGCACCGATACGTCACCGCGGGCCGACTTATCTGGCTGATACGCGCCAAGGACGGTGCGCCAGTTGGCCGCCGTTCCCGAGCCGACGCAGATATCACCCGGATCGATCGCGCCACATCCGAGTGCGGCGCTGGCGTCATCGGCGCCGCCCATGGCGATCGGGAGTCCGGGCCGAAGGCCCAGTTCATCGGCGCGCGACTTCGGCAGCTGAGCCACCAGCTCCCAGGGTCGCTCCGCGATCGGCGGCAGCATTGCCTGGTCAATCCCGAACGCGTCGCAGATCTCGTCACTCCATTGCTGGCGGCCGATGTCGAGCAACGAGCTGCGGCCGGGCGTGGTCGGGTCCGTCGTCCCGCAGCCGGCCAGCTGGCGCAGCACGTAGTCCTTGGCGAACAGGATCCGCCGCACCGACCGCCAGAGATCGCCGCGGTGACCCTGTACCCACAGCAGATGAGCCAGGCTCATGCCGCGAGTGGGCACCATGCCTGTTGTCTCGATCAGCCATGGCTGGCCAAATCGCGCTGCCACCCGGTCAGCTTCGGCGGTAGCGCGGGTGTCTGTCCAGCTGATCGACCGGGTCACCGGCAGCCCGTCGGCGTCGAGCAGCACGACGGGCTCCCGCTGGCAGACCACGCACAGAGCGGTAACGCGGGCCGGATCTATTGCCGCAGCGGCAAGCACCTCGCGGACGGTCCGCGTAATCCCCAGGTGCCAGTCATCCGGGTCGTTCTCGTTCCAGCCGGGCTGCGGGTGGTGCATCGCGTGCTCGGCGACAGACCGCGCCAGCAGTGTTCCCTGCGCCGTCGCGAGGATCGTCTTGACCGCGCTCGTCCCGATGTCGCATCCGATCAGAACCGGGCCGTCGTCAGCTGCGTTACCGGCATCACTCATGTGCCGGCGGGATCTGTCTCTTCAGCATCGATCTCGTCAGGGGAGCGGATGTCGTGGAGGACGCCGCGGCGGCTACGGGGGATGAGGACAAAGTAAAGGAAGATGCCGATGGCGATGGTTCCGGCGAAGCCGAAGCCGATGTCCTTGGGATTGGACTTGATCAGGATCACGCAGAATACGACCGACCAGGTCACGGCCACCCAGTCCACCAGCGGACTCCACCGGCCATTGCTGAACGGCCGCGCTGGCAGAAGCTTGCGGTGCTTGGCATAGATGAGCACGCCCACGACCACTGCGTAGCCGGCCGCCGACAAGATGGCCGTCATCGAGAGCAGAACCGTTAGCAGGCCGGTGTACACGATCAGCAGCACGGCGATGACAGCGCCGACGAAGATTGCGTTGACCGGCACGCGGTCCCTGCTGAGCCTCGTCAGGAACCGCGGGAAGGGGGCCTGGCCGTCCCTGGCCTGAGCCCACATCACCCGGGCGGAGGTCAGCTGGAGGATCATCATGTTGACGAACAACGAGACGACAGCGAGGATCTCGAAGGTCGTCGCAGTTGCCGATCCCAGCACCGGGCCCAGGACGGTCCTGATCACGTCTGGGGCGTGAGCTGTCGCCGAAGGGTTGTGCATCAGCAGCACGGTGAACAAGACCATGATCGTGCCGAAGGCGAAGGTGCTGAAGTTCGCGATCAGCAGGGCCCGCGGCACCGTCCGCGCCGCCTTACCCGTCTCCTCGCCCGCGGTGCCATTAATGTCGAAGCCCGAGATCACGAAAACCGGCACGAGCAGCGCGAACAGGAACGGCAGGAAAGCAGAGTGCCCAGGCCCTACGAGGCCACCCGTCGATGTCAGGACGCTCGGGCTCTGGAAGTGCACGTGGGTGAACAAGACAGCAACCAGAACGCCGATGATGACGATCCCGATTGCGAAGAACTCGGCGACCACCCCGATGCTGTTGTTGAACCACGCGGCGATCTTCACGGCCGTAAGGTTCAGCAGTGTCGACAGGGCGATGAGGATCACGGCCCAGCCGAATGTCTGCCAGTGGCCAGTGAGGTTCACGTTGAACCAGCTGAAGATAAACGGGGCAATGCCGTAGGCTTCGGTAGCCACAGCGGCTATGTGCGCGACGATCAGCCACCAGCCAACCTGCCATCCCAGGGCGCGCTTACCACCGATAATGCGGTTGATGATCTGGTACGAGCCGCCGGCCAGCGGATACGCCGACACGCCTTCGGCAATCGACAGGCCCACCACCATCTGCAGCCCGCCGCCGATGAGCCAGGCCCAGAACGCGACCCCGCCAACCTGAATGATGCCCGCTCCAAGGCTCAGCGCCAGCCCGCCCGCGACGGCGATGCTGGTCCACTGGACGGAGAAGCTCGAGAAGAATCCGAGCGCCCGGCGGAGTTCCTGCCGGTACCCGAGCTGATGGAGGTACGCCCGGTCACCGGTCCTGATGGCGTCCAGCGCCGAGTCGTCGAGAACCTGCTCTGTGGGCAGCGGGCTGGCTGCGGTTGAGCTATCGCTCATCGGACGCTCCGTTCTTCACGCACTTACATGACCATGCCCTGACCGGCAGTCTGTTGATTGTGAACAATTCGTCAATCTAACCGCTGGACGGGAACGTACCATCAGCCGATATGGGACGCAAGACCCATGCGGAACCGATTTGGATCTTCATTCGGCGTAGCTAACGCGGGGTTAGCCGCTGACGATGCTCAGCAAGGTCACGCCGACGATGACTACCGCCACGCCAGCCATCTGCCATCGGCTCAGGCGCTGACGGTGCAGGAAGTACGCGGCAACGGCGGCAAGGGCTGCGAACTGGGAGGCAAGCACGGCGGCGACGGCAAGCTGGTGGCGGGCGCCTACCGAATAGCTGAGGATCCCGAGCACTTCAGCGGCGCCTGCGGCTGCCACCAGCGGAAGCATCCGGCGGGTCAGCTGCAGCTTGCGGCGCCACGCGAGCGGAGCGGTGAAGGCCGCGGTGCCGAACAGCCGGGCGGGCAGCACGACCCACAGGACAGATACCTGAGCTCCCGCGCGGCCTGTGGTGTAGAGGCAGATGCCGAACAGGATCGCGGTCACGATGGCCAGGAAGGCGGCACGGGTACTAGCGCGGCTGCGCAGTCCTTCGGCCGCTCCATGGTCCGGGCTAGCCGCGGTGAGGACGACTCCGAGGGTGATGAACCCGAGGAGCGCGGCAGTACTGCCGCTGAGCCGGGAGCCGGCGACCGCCGAGATCGCGGCAGCGATCGCTCCCTCGGTCGAGGCGATGGCAGTGACGACACCGACCTTGCCCTGCCGGAAGGCCGCATACTCGACCCGCAGTCCGGCAACGTTCGAGATGCCAACTGCCGCCAGCAGCACCAGCATCCTCGCTGACAGCTGCGCGGGATCAGCCAGAAAGCCGGCCAGCGGGACAACCAGCACGAGGCCGATCGTCATGACCCAGGCAAGAGTGGACTCCGCTCCGATGACCTGGCTTGCCGCTGCGGCACAGAGCGCAGAGATGGTCCAGCAGAGTGCCGCTCCGAGGCCGCCGAGAATCGCTATCACTGGTCCGGCCCGACCCGGGCGCTGTTAGCGGTGCCCATAGCTGGACACCGAGCGGTCAGGAGAGGTCGACCCACACGCTCTTTACCTGTGTATAGAGATCGAGGTTATGGCGGCCCATCTCGCGGCCGAACCCGGACTCCTTATACCCGCCGAAAGGCGAGGCCGCATCGTACACGTTGTAGCAGTTAATCCATACCGACCCAGCCTTGAGCGCGGCGGCGGCACGGTGCGCCTTCTTGATGTCGCGAGTCCACACGCCTGCGCCGAGGCCGTAGTTGGTGGCATTGCTCTGTAGAACGGCGTCATCTGCATCCCTGAAGGGAATGACTGTCACCACCGGACCGAAAATCTCCTCCCGGGCGATCGTCATCGTGTTCGTGGCGTCACGGAAAACGGTTGGCTCGACGTAGTAACCTCGGCCGAGTCCCGCGTCCTGGGGATGTCCGGCGCCGACGGCGGCAACCGCGCCCTCGTCCAGCCCGGAGCGCAGGTAGCCGGTAACCCGCTCGAGCTGCTCACGGGAGACCAAGGGGCCCTGGTCGACCCCTTCCTCCAGCCCGGGGCCAAGCCGGAGCGCGGCGGCCTTCGCAGAGATGCCTGCCACGACGTCCTCGTAAACTTCCTGTTGCACGAACAGTCTCGAGCCTGGCCGCGCAGTCCTGGCCCATGTTGTAGAAGATCGCATGTGCGGCGCCAGCCACTGCGGCATCGATCTCGGCGTCTGCGAACACCACATTCGGAGACTTGCCTCCGAGCTCAAGCGCGGTGCGCTTCAGGTTTCCGGCACTGGCCCTGACGATCTCGCGCCCGACAGCCGTAGAGCCAGTGAAAGCAACGCCCGCGACGCCGGGGTGCTGCGCGATGGCTGCGCCTGCGGTCTCGCCGAATCCGGTCAGGATGTTCACCACGCCCGGCGGGATCCCGGCCTCCAGCAGCAGTTGGCCGAGCCACACGGCCGTCAGCGGCGTCTGCTCGGCTGGCTTCAGCAGGCATGTGTTGCCGCAGGCCAGGGCGGGGGCGAGCTTCCATGCTGCCAGCATCAGGGGATAGTTCCACGGGATGATGAGCCCGACCACCCCCAGTGGCTCTCGGACCGTGTAGTTCAGGTAGGCCCCTGCCGATACCGGGATCGTCTCTCCTTCTAGCTTGGTCGCCCATCCTGCGAAGTACCGGAAGTGGTCGATAGCCATAGGAAGATCGTCGTCGCGGGCAAGCCGCAGCGGCTTGCCCATGTCCAGCACCTCGAGCTGGGCCAGGGCGCCCGCGTCGCGCTCAAGGAGCTCAGCGACCCGCCACAACAGCCTGCCGCGCTCCGACGGCGTGATCTTATTCCAGCTATACTCGGCGGCTGCCGTCGCAGCATCGACGGCCCGGTCGACGTCCTCCTCTGCCGCCGACGCGCAGCGCATCAGCGGCTCATCGGTAGCGGGGTTAAGAGTCTGGAAGGTAGCACCATCTGCGGCGTCTACCCAGGCCCCGTTGATGAGGAGCCGGGTCTGCCCGGCAGCCAGGAACGCCTCTACGCGCGGGTCGAGTGAAATTGCTGTCATCGGTTCTCCTTCGAAGCGGTCCTGTCGCCGTGCCTAGCCTTCTTGATTGGGCGAGCCGTCATCGGCCGGCGGGATTCGGAACAGCGGCCGGACGGCCTCGAGCATGAGCTCGTAGCGCTCGCGCAGTTCCATATAGCGTGCGTGGCTCTCGGGGTCTGGCTCGTAAAGCCTTCTGAACTGCACGAGGCGCTTAACGCCGTCGGCGGCGCTGGCGAACTCGCCGGCACTCTGGCCGGCCAGGATCGCCGCCCCGACTGCCGCCGATTCGGAGATCGTGGTGGTCCTGATCGGTACGCCGGTGACATCCGCCTTGATCTGGTTCCACAAGTCGCTGCGCGACTCGCCATCGACGATCGTGATCGGCCGGGTGCGGTCCCGCTTTGGCGCGATCAGGTCAAGCGTGGCCGGGTACTCGAACGCGATGCCTTCCAGCAATGCCCTGACCAAATGGGCGCGGGTGTGGCCGGAGACGATTCCGAGGAACCCGCCGGTGGCGTGCTCGAGGTACCAGGGCGCGCGCTTCGCGCCATCGACAAACGGCAGGAACCACAGGCCGTCAGCGCCCGGAGCGACATCCCTGGCCTCCTCGACGAGGGCCGCGTAGTCGTGCGTCCTGCCGCTGCGGCCCAGGAATACGTCTCGGAACCACCGCAGCGAGGAGCCCGTGCTCTCTATGCAAACCTCGAAGAGGAAACGGTCTGTCACGACATGCCTCGCCATGTCGCCGCGCGCGAGCGTCGCATCCGGCACGCCATCACCGACTACCAGCCGCCAGTCACTGCTGGTGCCTGTCCCGGTGCACAGGTCGTCCACGTCGATGGCACCTGCACCCAGCGTCGCGGCTGGATCGTCGCCGCCGCCGGCGGCGATCGGCACTCCGGGCCGCAACCCGAGCTCACCCGCCGCCTCTTCGCCGAGCTCGGCTATCCGTTCCCAGGGACGCCAGCTGATCTCAGGGAGCAACTGCAGGGGAATGCCGGCTGCTGCGCAGATCTCGGGACACCACCGGTCAGCCTGGAGGTCGTTCATGACACTCCGGGCAGGGGAGCTGACGTCTGTCGCAGCCAGTCCGGTAAGCCGGAACAAGACATAGTCCTTGGGTGACAGCAGCCGCCGCGTGGCCGACCATACTTCTGGCTGATATCGCTGGATCCACAGCAGGGTCGGCAGGCCAAGCCCCGCAATCGGCAGCACGCCCGTCCGCTCGATCAGCCACGAAATACCCATCCGCGCAGCGAACTCAGCTAGCACGGGCGCGCTGCGCCGATCTGTCCAGCTGATCGACGGCCTCAGCGGCCGCATCGCCTTGTCCAGCAAGACCCATGGATCACGCTGCGACACCAGGCACATCCCCCGCACCGCGCCGCCGTCCACGCCATCGACGGCCAGCAGCTCCCGGGTGGCCGCGACGACGCCGCGGAACCAGTCATCCGGGTCGTTCTCGCACCAGCCGGGCCGCATGTGGTGCATTGGATGCTCTACGGAAGTGCAGGCGAGCAGGCGGCCATCGAGGCCCACGGCCAGCGCCTTGACGCTGCCCGTGCCGATATCAATGCCCAGCAGCCAGTCTGCGGGCCACCGGTTCGTCACTGCGGACCTCCCCAGCGCCCAAGGCATCCGGACCATAGTCGGAGATCCCCGGGTTGAGCAGCCGACCAGGGATCGGCCGCTCGCACCGGGAACTGCTGGCCCTGCAACTGCCTCGCGCTCCTTGCTCCGGCCGAACTCTCGAAGAGCGTGACGATGGGCATTATGTCTTACCCGCCGGGGCGCCGGCGCCGGCAGTCTGGCCGGCGCCAATTGCAACCACCCACACATCCGAGATATTCGTTCCCGTCGGTCCCGTCATCACAAGGTCCCCGAGCACGCCGAGCGCCTCACTTGAGTTGTGCTCGGCAATGGCGTCGTCCAGGCACAGGCGAAGCCTGGCGGCGCTGGCGGCAGTAGTGCTGTCCACGCATGCGCCGGCCGCGTCAGTGCCGCCGTCCGATCCGTCACTGTCGAGGAAGGCTCCCGCCGCGAAAGCTGCCGGGTTCCTCGCCAAAACGCGGGCAAAAGCGAGCGCGATCTCTTGGTTCGGGCCACCGTGACCAGCCAGCGCTCCGCCGCTGTGCTGGATCGATACTGTTGCCTCGCCGCCAGCCGCCAAGACCACCGAGCCTGGCGTGAAGGGGCGACCATGCGAGACGGACTCGGCGGCTAGAGCGCCGAGAAATGCACCTATCCCTGCCGCCTCACCTTCGATAGAGGACCCCAGGATTACCGGCTGGTGTCCAAGCGACCGCGCCCGTTCCGCCATCTGGTTCACAACTGCAGCACCGGTGACCAGCACTACGGTCGTAATGTCCGCGCCCGCCAGTGATGGCGAATCGGCCAGCTGACTAAGCAGATGACGCCTCACCTCGGGAGCCACCGCGGCCCACAGGCCATGCCGCTTAAGAACGGTGACCGCGTCTGCGGTACCCGTCGTGTCCTGTACAACCGGATCGCACAGCAGGTCGACCGCGTCGCCGACGACGTCGGACACCGTCAGGTTGAGGACTGAGGCTCCGCCGAGCCGGGCGCCGAGGCGTCCGCCTTTTATCGCCGACACATGCTTCCGGACCGTATTGATCTCGGCGATAGGCATCCCGCTGTCGAGAAGCAGGGAATGGAGCTGCTGCTTGGCCGCAAACGGCACGCCGACTGGCGGCAGGCACGCGAGCGCAGAGGACCCTCCTGTGAAGGCAGTTATCACCAGGCTTTCTTCATCGACGTCATCCGCCATTCTCACGAGCCTGCGGGCCGCCTCGGCGCTAGCCGCGCCCGGCACCGGATGATCAGCCTCGATAACCTCGATCCGGCTGAGGCTATGCTGGGTGCTCTGGCGGCGGCCCACCACAAGGCCCCTCGTGATCCGTGCTCCGAGCTTGCGCTCCAGTGCCTCGGCTATGCGCAGTGACGCTTTGCCTGCGCCGAGCAGCACGACCGATCGGGCCGCCGCCAAGTCGAAATTCCGGCCGCCCGCCCGGAGTGTCTGGCCTTCGACATCAACGAGCCGGTCGACCGCCAAAGCCGGATCCGCCGCCCGCAGCCCGGTGGCTGCCACCTCGAGCACCACCCGCCGCAGCCCAGTCAGTCCGTGATCGAGCAGCTGACTCACATTAGCGATCGGCGCAAAGAGCGCCTCACCTGCGGCTGACTCACCTGATTCGGCTTTCGCCGTGGTGGCTGTCACAAGCGTCTGCTCACGATGGCTTGAGGAAGTGGCCGCCAGCGTATGCTGCTGCGCTGCCGAGTTCTTCCTCGATCTGCAGCAGCCGGTTGTACTTGGCGGTGCGTTCCCCGCGGACCGGCGCTCCTGTCTTGATCTGACCGGCATTGAGCGCGACGGCGAGGTCAGCGATGATGGGGTCCTCAGTCTCGCCGGATCGCTCCGACACGCATACGCCATAGCCATGGCTTGTCGCTACCGACGCAGCGTCACGGGCCTCGGTCAGAGTGCCGATCTGGTTCACCTTCCAGAGCAGCGCGTTGGCGGCCCCTTGCTGGATGCCCCGGCGAAGCCGACTGGTGTCGGTCACGAAGAGGTCGTCGCCCACGATCTGGATCCCCGACTGCGCAGTCAGTAGCGCAAAGCTCTCGAAGTCATCCTCAGCGAAAGGATCCTCGATCGTTACGACTCCCAAGTCGCGGATGAGCTCAAGGTAGAGGGCCAGCAAGTCGTCCCGGCTGAGCCGTTTGCCGGCCACCGTGTACGAGCCGTCCTGCAGGTCGTAGAAATGCGTAGCCGCGCAGTCCAGGCCAAACTGGAATCGCCCCGCATGGCCCGCCTTCTCCACGCCGAGATGGAGCAGCTCGAGAGCTTCCCTGGGGTCGCCCACGGGCGGCACATAGCCGCCCTCGTCGCCGAGCACAAGCGCACCGCGCCCGTAGCGGTCCTCGAGCACCGCCCCGAGCGCCAGGTTGACTTCAGAACTCTCAGCAAGCGCCTCGCCGAAGGATGCGGCCCCGGTCGGGATCACAATGAATTCCTGGAATTCGAGCTGCCCTGCTGCATGCAGGCCGCCGTTAATGAGGTTGACCAGAGGCACTGGCAGCACGTGCCCGTCAGATGACAGGTACAGATACAGCGGCAGACCCACCGAAACGGCAGCAGCTCTGGCTGCCGCGAGCGAGACGCCGAGTATCGCGTTCGCGCCCAGAGCGGATTTGTCTGGCGTGCCGTCGAGTTCGACAAGCAGACGGTCGAGTTCCCGCTGCCGGTCGGCCGGCTGTCCAGCAACGGCTGGTCCGATGACATCCGTCACATTGGCGACAGCGCGGCGTACGCCGTACCCGCCGTATCTTGAGCCTCCGTCGCGGACCTCTCGCGCCTCGTGAGTGCCCGTTGACCGACCCGCAGGTACGTCAGCCCTGCCCACAGAGCCGTCCACCAGGGTGATGTCGACCTGCACTGTAGGAAGGCCGCGGCAGTCAAGCACCTCACGGGCGCGTACCGCTCGGATCTCGCGTTCGCCGGTTCGCTTCACCCTGCTCCTTTCGGATGTCCGGTATGAAATGTATTCCGATGTTTGTAGGAATGTCAACAACCGTGCAGCCAGAGTTGAGAAGCCCTGTGCGATGGGCGTCGATACTCAGGCGCTCCCGACAGCGCCCGCTCGTCGGCCACGCAGGCCGGCCGGGCCTCTGACCTGGCTCGCAGGAGGCTGCTAAGGATCTGCCTGTGCACCTGTCCACAAAGACGCGGAATTTGTTTCGTCGACCTGGACCGCATGCCGGGCCGCGCGTGAAGTTTGTTTGGCTAGGAGGCGGCCTTCGGTGCCGACAATCGCGCTGCCGAGGAGTCCATGTGCAGCCGGAGAAGACGATCGGCGGCGCGCACGTCGCCAGACTGCACAGCGTCCAAGATGGCCTGGTGCTCGGCTACCAGCTCAGCCCCCCCGTCGTAGAACGGCTCAAGCCTGTCTAGACAAAGCCGTGTCTCCGCGATCAGAGTGCGGAACATCCGGCTCAGCCGAACGCTGCCTGCTGCTTCCACAAGCGCCTGGTGAAAGGAGAGATCATGCGCTACCGTCTCGGGCCAGGCGCCACTGAGCGACGCGGCAAGCCGGTCAACGATCAGCTGGAGTTCGTGCAAAGCGCTCTCCGGCGCCTGCTTGGCCACTATGGTGGCGGCCGCACGCTCGACGGCGCCTCGCGCCAAATACACGTCGCGGGCGTCATCCTGATCGAGCTGCACGACGAAGACGCCGCGATTCCGCTCGGCCCGCAGCAGTCCTTCTTGGATCAGCCTCTGCATTGCCTCGCGGATCGGGCCCCGGCTCACACGGAGCTGCCGGGCAAGCTCTACCTCGGCAAGCTGAGTATCGGGTGGAAATGTGCCCTCAAGAATCTTTGAACGAAGCCGGTCGGCGATCATTGCTGAAGTGCTCTGCAGCTGCAGTGGCTCCAGCAGATCGGGTGCGGGCCGGGTCGAACTGGGCACGGTCATCCTCTTCCCGTTTATGCAATCTGCCAACTAGGCCGGTTGCTGACAATCAAGCAATACCCTAGCAAGGCGTCGAACCCTACCAAGCGGTGCCCGATGCGGCTGACCGCATCCGTACGCGGTCCTATAACCCGTAACATCCGCATCGGCCCACGGGACCTCTATCGGCGCGTCGAGGCTTGCAAGGGTTCGCGACTCCGGTCGATCCGCGTATCCAGAGTGTTCCCGACAGTGCAGCTGTGGGCTCCCGTTGGCCAGTTCCAGGTCCCAACGCCTGCATTCCGGCTGCTGGGTCCCGCGTCGCCAGTCTCCCGCTGGCAGCGCCGACGGGAGGCGGCCGTCCGGCCGACGTGCATAGTACGGTCGCTAAGCGCTGACGCTCGACGCAGTCAATCCGATGGCGTGACTTGGTCAGGTTTACCCAAGAGAGCCAGGCATGCTCCCGATCGGCATGTGCCGCCCAGTTTGGATTATGTTGATATCTGCAATGTCGGGCGCCACCTGGTCATTCCCGCGGGCCGTCGGGAGTGAGGATGACCAAGACTCTGTGCGTGCAAGTGTCCGAATCTGACGGCGCGATTGGAATATGTGAGTAAGTGGCTATGGACGACGCACCCGAGCGTCTACGGGAGCGCGGGCAGCGCGATGACGACGAGAATCCGCCGCAGGATGACGGCAAGAACTCCGTTGTGGACGCCGCCCAGCCGACGCAAACCGAGCCAAATGGTGGCCCTGCAGCGGTAACGATTGCTGAACCCGGCAGGACCAACGTGGGAGCCCGTCGTGACCCATGGGACGACGGACAGATGCACGATTAATACAGATGCGCCATCAATGCGACGCTCCCATACGACGCATCGATCAAGGACATGAAGATCCGACGCGAAGCTATCGACCGATCATCTGGCCTCAACGTTCGTACTCACGCGCATCGACCATGGGTTCGGCGGCCGCGCCGCCGGTCACCACCGCCTTCATGCCTGTCAGGTCGTTCATGCGTCCGGCCCTGCACTCGTTATGGGAGATGTGCCGCCGAGGTGCCCTCGTCGGCCGGCGGCAACCCGCAATGCAGGACGTCCACCGGGTTAGCGAGCGTGCCGATGCCGCCGATAGTGATGCGCACCAGATCGCCGGCCAGCAAGGTGAACTCCGGCGGCGGGACGATGGGCGTTCCGGTCAGCAGGAACGCGCCCGCCGGCAGTGTGCGGGCACGACCCAGCCAGGAGGCCAGCTCCTCGAACGTCCTCAGCATCGCCGATGCCGACGCTGAGCCGCGGAACACCTCCTGACCGGCGCGCTCGATGATCAGCTCGATGTCCAGATCACGGTCGGCCGGTACCGGCACCAGGCACGGCCCGACCGCGCAGGAGCCGTCATACACCTTCGCCTGCGGAAGATACAGCGGGTTGGCACCCTCGATGCTGCGCGACGACACGTCGTTGCCGATGGTGATAGCAGCAACCTCAAAGGTCGAGGTGAGCACCAGGGCTACTTCGGGCTCGGGCACATCCCAGGTCGAATCAGAGCGCACCATGATGGTGTCGCCCGGCCCGCGAACCTGGCCGCCGCTGGCCTTGTAGAACAGCTCAGGCCTGCTGGCGCCATAAACCGCCGCGTAGGCGGCTGCGTGCGCGGACTCGGCTTTGCGCGCGTCCCGCGATGGCGCGTAGGTCACTCCGGCCGCCCAGACCTGCTGCGACTCGATCGGGGCCACCACTCGCGCCGAGGTGGGCAGCGCGGACCTTGGCGCGTCACTCAGCGTCGCCCAGAAGCGCGACGCCGACCCGGCCAGCAAATCGTCCAGGCGAACGCCCTCAACGAGCTCAGCAGGCCCGCCCTCCGGGCTGCCGACGGCAAGAGTCTTGCTGCCGTCCGGAAGTGCCACGCGGTAGATGGCCTGGCTCATCAGTACCCCCGTCCTGGATCGGTGGTCCCTAACGATGCGGTGCCCGCGGCGAACCGGACCACGTTCTCACCATTCCGCCCGCGAGCCGTCCGGGTAAGTCCACGGCGGCGGACGCCAGTCATGGCCGCCGTGTGCCGCGCGGATGACTGCCGCCTCGTCGATGTCCAGCCCGAGGCCCGGTCCGAGCGGGCGGGCGGCGTAGCCATCCTGGTAGCTGAAGATCGACGGGTCGAGGAGGTAGTCCAGCATGTCGGACGCCCCCCGGCCCGGTTCGGTGTAGCCGACGCCCTGTTCCTGGATGATCGCGTTCGGCGCGGCGAAGTCGACCTGCAGCGATGCGGCCAGGGCGATCGGCCCGATCGCCGAGTGCGGGGCCAGCAGCACGTTGTACGCGTCGGCCATCGACGCGATGCGACAGGTCTCGGAGATCCCGCCGGCATGGGAGGGATCCGGCTGGATCACCGCGACTCCGCGGCCGAGTATGTGCTTGTAGTCCCCGCGTGAGTACAGCCGCTCGCCGGTCGCGATCGGGATGGAGGTGAGCCGGGCCAGCTCGGTGAGCGCCTCGGGGAAATCGGGCAGGCACGGTTCCTCGACGAACATGGGCTGGTATGGCTCCAGCAGGGGCAGCAGCCGCCTGGCCATGGCGGCGGAGATGCGGCCGTGGAAGTCGACGGCGATATCGCGGTCTCGGCCGATCGCGTCGCGCACGGCGGCCAGCCTCGCCGCCACGGCCTCCGCCTGCGCCGGGGTGTCGATCGGCTGCATCTGTGACGACGCGTTCATCTTCAGCGCCGTGAATCCCGCCGCGACCTGGTCCCGCGCCTCCTGCGCGATCTCATCGAGCGTGTACTCGCCTGTCCTGTCCGCGCCAATCCACGCATACACCCGCATCCGATCCCGGACCGGACCGCCGATCAGTTCGTGCACGGGAACGCCACGCACCTTGCCGGCGATGTCCCAAAGCGCTTGGTCGATGCCGGCTACCGCACTGGACAGGATCGGTCCGCCGCGGTAGAACGTCGATTTGGTCATCACCTGCCAGTGCCGCTCGATTTCCAGCGGATTCTGCCCGACCAGATAGCCAGCCAGATCGCGTACAGCGGACACGATGGTCCGAGGCAGTGCCTCACTGCCCGCCTCGCCCCAGCCGGTGATGCCCTCATCGGTGTTGACGCGCACGAACACCCACCGAGGCGGGACCAGGAACGCCTCAACTTGGCTAATCTTCACTGAACTCCCCCGCCTCCCATCGATGCGACCCCCTGCGCGCGAGCTCGCGCAGCTGGTCCAGCACGACAGCGTCCACCGCGATGCGCCCGGCCGCGCCAGCACGCTTGGACCATTCCGGATCGCCGGGCGCCATGACCTTGGAGTGCTCGCCGGAGCCGCGGATCCGCGCGCGGAGCAGTTCCACCGAGCCCGACACTTGCGCGGCAGGCCGGAAGGCGCCGGCATCGATGCAGATCACTAGCGCGCCCTCGCGCGGCTCAAGGCCGGCCGAATCGGCGCCGGTCAGCGAGACGGCAAGGGCCTCGACCATGGCCGACAGGCCGAATCCCTTATGGCCGGCAGCCGGCAGCAGACTGCCGCCGCGAACGAAGTCGGCCGGATCGTCCGAGGGCACACCCTCCGGGCTGAGGATGCTGCCTGCCGGCAGGCTCGTGCCGGCTGCCAGCGCGACGTGCACCTTGCCCTCAGCCACCATGCTGGTCGCTATGTCCAGCAACAGCGGCGCGCTATCACCGGGGACGGCGATCGCGACCGGGTTGGTGTGCAGCGCGGGGTGCGCACCGGGAGCGGCCGCCACCAGGAACGGCGGATCCGATCCGCCGAGGGCGACTAGCGTGACGCAGCCTGCCTTATTGCCGCGTTCAGCCCAGGCGCCTGCCCGGCCGGCGTGGCCGCAGCGTCGCACGGCGCTGATCCCCACGCCATGCTCCCTGGCAGCGGCCGCCGCGCGATCGACGGCAACTGCCAGGGCGAGGTAGCCCAGGCCGCCACCGGCGTCGACGGTTGTCACAGCTTGCCGCGTCTGTTCGACCTTAGGAATGGCTTGCAGGTCAAAGCCGGGCCGGCCGGCGTTCACGCAGTAGATCGGTATCTGCCGCAAGCCGTGGCTCGGGTGCCCGGCCTCTTCCGCTTCGACCACGTGCGCAGCCACGGCCCTGGCGACATCACCTGCTGCCCCGGCGCCGATGAGCGCCGACTGGGCCAGGGCGGTCGCCTCAGTCGAGGTCAGTTCAGCGAGCCCGGCGCTCACCGTCAGCCCGCCGGGGACGATGCCGTGCCCGGGGGCGATCCCGTGTCCGGCCAGGCGAAGGTGGTGCTGAGGACCTCAGTCCGGCCGCTTTCCGCGGACCGGTAAGTGCTCTCGATGATGTCGATCACGTGACGCGCGTGCTCGGCGGTGACCGGTGACGGCACGCCATCGCGCACCCAGTCGACGAGCTGCATGATGTCCTCGAAGACGTGCGACTCGGGGATCTGGCGGTGCGGCCCGGTAACGTGCGGCAGGACGCGCATCTGCACGTCCCAGTCCCATGTCGGGGCGCTGGTGGTCAGCTCACGGCCGGGGAAGTCAAAGGGCTCCCCGTTGAGCAAAAGACCAGAGATCTCTCCGCTAGTGCCAAAGAACCGCGCGGCGGCGAAGTCCTCGATCACTGTGCCGGCCGCGGTGCCGTGCGCCACTGCGAATGCCCCGCCGCCGAAGTCGATCAGAGCGATCGTGTTGTCGTCCACCTCGGCTTCGATCTGGCGCCCGTCGAAGGCCCGCTGCGGCAGCACGATGCCCGACATGGCGGTTACTCGAAGGGCAGGGCCGAGGACGCTGGTGAGTCCGTGCAGGGCATAGGCGGTCATGTCATAGAGCGGCCCGCCGCCCGGCCGGCGGAAATACCAGGAAGGGTCAATGGGCGAGCCTCCGGCCGCGAGCCGCTCAGGTTCCTCGGCCTCGTGATAGCTGCCGAAAGCGCAGCCGCAGATCGCCCAGCTAAGCCGCCCGATCGCGCCGGAGGCGATCAGCTCCCTTGTTCGTGCGAGCTGGGGCCGCAGGATCTCGCCCGGCGAGGCGACTATCCGCAGGCCGCGACTGCGAGCCAGCTCGATCAGCTCGGAGGCCTCCGCCACCGTCGTGGTCATGGTCTTGTTCACGTGCACGTGCTTGCCGGCCTGCAACGCGATCCGCACATGCGAGGCGTGCAGGCCGATGGGAGTTGCGATGGTGACAGCGTCGATCTCGTCGTCGGCGGCGAGTTCCTCGATGGTGGCGTACCAGCGCGGGATCCCGTACTGCCTGGCGGCCGCGGCGGCCCTGTCAGCGACCGGATCACACAGCGCAGTGACGGTCACCGTGCCCGTCAGGTCATCCTGGGTCAGGTGCGGCAGCAGCGCCCGCAAGGTCAGCGCGCCGACGCCGACAACTCCCAGCCGCAGCGGGTCACCAGGAGTAGAGCTCACTACGCGCCTCCGGCAGATGTCGGTTCTGCTAGCCGCAGTCCGGCAGTTGATTCGATGCTCACCGCCTGGCCCGAGGAAGCCGAGAGCCGGGCCGCCTCTATCACGTCCAGGACGTGGATCGCGTGCGCGGCAGAGGCCACCGGCGCCAGGCCCGCTGAGATGCATTCCGCCAGATGGACGACGCCGAGGATGTGGTCGGGTCCACCTTCTCGCGCCGGCTGCGACCGGCAGCTCGGTGAACTCCGCGGCGCCTGGTCGCAGTACTGTGACAGGCGCTGCGACGTCCAGCAGGCTGAACGCGACCGCTCCTGCGTCGCCGCGAAGCTCGCACTCGGCGGCGGCGCTTGCGGCGGTGGCGAAGTTCGCCTCCACCGAGGCGATGCACGTGCCCAGGTCCAGCACGAGCTGCCACTGGTCGTCAGCCTCGACGGGAACGACTTGCCCTCGAAGCGGTCCCGCGACGATGGTGAAGGCCTGCCGGGTCCGCCGGGACATCGCGGTAACTTGGCGGACCGGTCCGAGCAGCCCGGTAAGGGCGTGCAGCGGGTAAACCGCCATGTCGATCAGCGGTCCTGATTCCGCACTGAAGAAGGGCGCCGGGTCTGAGTCGTACCCTTCCCAGGGCGGTACGCCGCCCAGGGCGTGGGCGCGGGCCGAGCAGACCGTGCCCAGATCGCCAGCTTGGAGTATCTCAGCCACCGCAGCGAGCTGCGGGTACAGCATGACTGACGGAGCGCAGACGAGGACCAGACCACGCTCGGCCGCCTCACCGGCCAGTGCGCGCGCACGCGCGGCGGTGACCGCCAGCGGTTTCTCGCTGTAGACGTGCAGCCCGGCCGCCAGAGCCGCGCGGGTGATCTCCTCGTGCACGGGTACAGGCGTCAGGTTCACGACGGCGTCTACGTCAGCGGCCAGCGCTTCCCGGTAGTCAGCTGACCAGCGCGCAATCCCGAACTGCCCGGCTACCCGTCGGGCCCGTTCCGGACTGCGGCCGCAGATGATGACGATCTCCGCCAGGTCGCCGAGCCGGTGCGCCTCGGGCAGATAGTCGCGCTGCGCGACGTCGCCAGCGCCAATCACGGCCAGCCGGACCGGCGTCAAGCCGGCCGTCCCTTGGTGGCGGCGCTGACCCGCTGTCCGTCGGCGTTCTCATCGCCGCTGCCCACGAGCCGGACCACGCGGTCAGTCTGACGGTGCGACTCCAGGTGAAACCGGACCCGGTCGCCCCGGTACAGAACCCGGAAGAACTCGACCGGCTCGCCCGACTCAGCGAACGCTGTGCCCTCCACGCTCAGCAGCGGCTCGCCGACCGCGGTGCCGAGCTTCTCGGCCTCGGCTGAGGTGGCGCGGGCCAGCTCAATGACACTGTCGGCGCTGGTGACCACGACGCCATAGCGGTCCGCCAGCGTCTCGTACAAAGAGCGGTTGGCGAAGGAGGAATCGATCAGCTTCGGGTATGCGCGCAGCGACAGGTAAGCCTGCAGCAGCGCTACTGGCTCACGGCCAACCAGCGCGACGCGCTCCAGCAGCATCGCCCTGCGCTCGCGCAGCCCGAGCGCACTGGCCGCCTCGGCGGGCATCGCGACCTGCTCCTGCCGGAGTACCCGGGTATCTACCTCCGCGTGCTGGTCGCGCATGCTCTCGGTGAACGAGTGCAGGATGGAAATCTTCTCGTCCAGGCCGGGAGCGCGCACGAACGTGCCGCGGCCGCGGCCGCGTACCAGCAGTCCCTTATTGACCACGTCCAGGATCGCCTGGCGCACCGGGGCTAGAGAGACTCCGAGCAGCTCGGCAATCTCCCGCTCAGCCGGAAGCTGCTCCCCGGCGCTCAGCTCGCCGCTCTCGATCAGATCGACCATGAGCTGGCTGATGCGCGCGTGCAGGGGCATGCTCGTATTGACGAAGGCGAAGCCTTGCGCCAGTTCCTGCCATCGCTGCAGGGCAGTCACGGCTTCTGTCGAGGCCTGTTGAGATTGAGTCATCGCCTTGCTATTATGAGTTTATGAGTTTATCCTGTCAAGGAGGAGACGATGGAGGTCAAGCTAAGTTCGTCTGCTTCCGCTGACGGGGACGCTTCTGCCGCGGGCAGCTACCATCCCTCGCCCCGGCCCGTTTTTGATTCGCCGACTCACATTCCGAGCCGGTCCGCCGTACGGCACGTCTGGGGCGATCCGGGATCCGGCGAGGTCTCGGACCGTATTTACGTCTCCAGCGGCCTCATCCACGCCCTGACCTTCGGCCTTGAGCCCCAGGGGTCATTCCGTCACTCCCCTGATCACCGGACCGTGTTCGGCGCCGATGAACTCCTGTTCGTCCTCGAGGGCGTGATGGTGATCGCGAACCCGGAGACCGGCGAGGTCCAGCGGCTTGACCCGGGCGAGAGTGTGTTCTTCCGGCGCGATACCTGGCATCACGCGTTCGCTCACGGGGGCGGGCCATTGCGGGTCCTGGAGCTGTTCGCCCCACCGCCCGCAACAGGCGCGTCCGGTGCTTACGCGCGGAGCCGGCCATATCTGGACGGCAGCCGCTACGCCGACGATTCGCTGCTCGGACGGCTCGCGCCGGCCAGCGTCGCGCCCGGCACCCTGCGCCGCCTGGATAAGCGCGACATCGTGTGGCGTCGCGACCTGGGCGTCCTCGTCGGGCTGCTGGCCAGCACCGAGCACCTGACAGCCGGCGTCATGGAGATCGACCCTGGCCAGAAGTCAGCCGCCCACGAACATGGCGGCGACCAGGTGCTCTACGTCACCAGCGGCCTGCTGACCGTGCGGGCATGGCAAGGAGAGGCGGTCAGCGTCTTCGAGCTCGAGCCGGACGATGTCTGCTACCTGCCGCAAGGCTGCGCGCACGAGTACCGCAATTACGGAGCCGCGACCGCGCGGGCGGTCTTCGGGGTGGCACCCTCGTACGTAGCGTGACCAGCCTGATCGGGATCGACGCCGGGGGTACCAAGCTGGCCGCCGGAATCGTCGATCTCGGCACCGGGCGGGTCATCCGGCGGCGCCAGGTCCCGGCGGCTAAGGCCCGCGGCGGCGATGCCGTACTGGCCGACTGTCTTGCCCTGGCTACGGACCTGGCAGGCGCGTTGCCCGTACAGGCCGTTGGCCTCGGAATCCCCGAGCTCGTCACCCCGGCGGGCGAGGTGACCTCCGCGGCCTCGTGGGACTGGCGCGGGCGTGACCTGTCCGCAGAGTTCGCCGCTATCGGCCCGCTGCATGTCGAGTCGGACGTCCGCGCCGCGGCCCTCGCCGAGGCGCGGCTGGGCGCCGGGCGCGGGCTGTCTTCGTTCCTGTACCTCACGATCGGAACGGGCGTTAGCCACACCCTGGTCATCGACGCCCGGCCCTGGCCGGGCGCGCGCGGCAACGCGGTCGTCGCCGGAGCGCCGATGGTGGAACTCAGCTGGGGCGGCCATCAGCTCGCCGCCAAGGCCGGCAAGACCCGTGCCGAGGATGTCCTGGCCTGCCCGGCCGATGATCTGGTCGTCACCCGGGCAGCGGCCGCCATCGGCACGGAGCTGGCCCGGCTGGTCAACGCCCTGGACCCCGAGGCCGTCGTGGTCGGCGGCGGCCTGGGCCTGGATCCCGGATTCCGGGAACGAGTGACCGCCGCCGCACGGCCGCTCATCTACGCCTGCACCACCCGCGACCTGCCAGTCATCGCGGCCGCACTTGGTCAGGACGCCGGCATTATCGGCGCTGCCCTCGCTGCCGCCAGCAAGTTCGGCCTGACCTGATTTCAGGAGTCCGCCGCCGCGCAGCGGCAAAGCTCGTCGTAGACGGCCATCGGCACGGTGCCAGGCCGATCACCGCGAGCCGCCATTTCCCGGACGATGACCTGGAGTGAGCTGTTGACCGGTGTCGGGATTGCGTGTCAGCCGGCCGAGCAGGGCAATCTCGCCGTTGAGAAACTCGGCTTCAGTCCTGGTGTGACCGCGCGCCACGGTCTGCCAGGTAGACCCGCCGGCGATGCCACGTCCCCTGACTGCCTTCGCCTGCACAAACCCGTTACGCCTTCGCTGCTCTGCTGCCTCCGGGACGAATCCGAGCCCGGCCGCCGTCAGACACCGCTCACCCTCCTGCCGGGCAAGGCGGTACAGGTCGCCCTCGCAGATATCGGTTCCCCAGGCCGCTTCAATGCTGTTCGCCAGGTTCGCGAGCAACTTTGCGGCCTTCCACCGCATGATGTCCGCGACAGGCCGCGAGCTGAATCCGGCCGCAGACAGATCGCGGGCCAGGGCCCGAGCGACATCGTCGGCGCCGCCCGGGTAGCGCCCGACGTCGAGTACCCCCGGCGCCGGGCTCCCGTAGGCCTCTACAACGCCGGGCTCCAGGTGCAGTGCCGGGACAAGCACGTACAGCCCGTAGACATTGTCGAAGAAGCGCGCGCACAGCCGCTCATTCTCGACCCCGTTCTGCGCGCAGACGACGACGGTGTGCGGCCCTGTGGCTGACGCGAGGTCGAACAGCGCTGACCAGGTGTCCTGGGTCTTCATCGCCATGACAACGACGTCATCCTGACGCCAGCTCAGTTCGCGTGGCTGGCTGATGACCTGCAGGGCAAGGCGCTGAGTGCCGGCTGGATCGCGGTACTCAAGGCCCGTAGCCGCCAGCGCTGCCCGCTGCGCTCCGCGCGCGATCAGCACCACGTCGTGTCCTGCCAGCCGCAGGCGCGCGGCGATGGTGCCGCCGATTGCCCCCGCCCCGTAGACCACGTACCGCCTCAAGGCTGTCTCCCTCGGACGGCCCGTTCCCTCACTACCATTCGGCGAACGAGCCGTCACGCTGCCGGTTCCGCTGCAGCCGCCGGATGGGCTCATGCTGGGCCTGCTTGCGGACCTCGTTCTCATTGACCACGATGCCGAGCCCGGGTCCTTCCGGACGGGCGACGTGGCCCGACTGGACTGCGAAGATCTCCGGGTTCTCGATGTACCGCCCGGCAAGCCCGCTCAGCCAGTTCAGGTCCCGTTCCTGGACAAGCATGTTCGGCGTGGTGAAGCACAGCTGGAGTGATGCCGCCAGGGCAATAGGACCGATCGCGTGGTGCGGCGCCACTCGCACGTCATACGCCTCCGCCAGGGCGCATATCCGCCGCGTCTCCGATATGCCGCCCGCCTGGGAGACGTCGGGCTGCAGGATGCTTATGCCACTGCCGATGACCTGCTTCACGTCCCACCGCGAGTACAGGCGTTCTCCGGTCGCTATCGGGATCGAGGTGGATGCCGCCAGGCTGTGGAAGTCGCCGGGGTACTCCGGCAGCAGCGCCTCCTCGGCGAAGAACGGCTGGGTCGGCTCGAGCGCTGATAGCAGTCGGCGAACTGCCGGGCGCTGGCATCGGCCGTGGAAGTCGATTCCGAAGTCGCGCTCGGGGCCGATTGTCTCCCGGACAGCTTCCGCGCACTCCACGATCACGTGGATGTCGCGGGCCGTCAGCATGCCGCCTTGCACCGACAAGGATGTCTTCATTGCGTCGAAGCCCTTGGCGACGAGCTCCGCGGCAATCGCGCTTACCTCGCCGGGCGAGTCCATGCCGTCGCCGACCCATCCGTAGACGCGCATCCGCTCCCGGACGGGCCCGCCGAGAAGGTCATAGACCGGCACGCCGTGGATCTTGCCGGCGATATCCCACAGGGCCTCATCGATCGCCGCCACCGCGCTGCACAGGATGGGCCCGCCGCGGTGAAACCCGCCCTTCATCATGAACTGCCAGTGATCCTCGATGGTGTGCGCGGGCTTCCCGACGAGCAGCTCCGCCATCTGCGCAATCGCGCCCACCACTGCCGGCGCGGTGATGTTGGCTCCGGCCTCGCCCCAGCCGTCGACTCCGTCGTCGGTCTGCACCCGGACGAAAGTCCAGCCTGGCGGCACCATGAAGGTTTCGATCTGTCGGATCGTCGGCGGCACGGCTGAGCCTTCCTTCTTCGCTCCTAGATCTGCCTGGCAAGGCCTGAGTAGTCTCCGGGCAGCAGATCAGGCACGGCGGCGAGCAGCTCGCTGGTGTAGGGATCTTGGGGCGCAGCGAACAGTTCCTCAGTGTCGCCGCACTCCCGCAGCTCGCCTGCGCGCAGCACGCATACCCGGTCGCTGATCGCCCGCACAACCGCCAGGTCGTGTGAGATGAACAGGATGGCCATCCCGAGTGTCGCGCGAAGTTCGGTCAGCAGCTCCAGGATGCTCGCCTGGACGGCGACATCGAGCGCGGAGGTTATCTCGTCACACACCAGCAGCCGGGGCTCGGCGGCCAGCGCCCTGGCGAGGGCGACGCGCTGCTTCTCGCCACCGGACAGTTCGGCCGGATACCGATGGAGATGGCCTGCGGGCAGGTGTACCAGGTCCAGGAGCTCCGCAGCCCTGGCAGTCCGCTGCCGCGGCGCGAGATTGAAGTTGCGTTTGAGCGGCCGGCCTAGCAGTTCGGCTACCCGCATCTGCGGATTGAGCGAGCCGTCTGGATCCTGGAACACCATCTGGATGCTTCTGCGCAGCTCGGGCCCGCGTTTGCGCGGGTCGGCGGGAACAGGGCTGCCTGCGAAGGTCATCTGTCCGCCCGCACGCTGATGCAGCCCGGCGACGCAGCGCGCGACCGTCGTTTTCCCTGACCCGGATTCGCCGACAAGAGCGACGCACTCGCCGTCATGAATCGTGAGCGACAGGCCCGCGACCGCTACGGCCATGGTGTCCCTTGACCTCCGCAGCAGCGAGACCTTCTCTCGGTACCCCGCGCGCAGTTCGGTCAGCTTCAGCAGCTCGGCCGGCGCCGTCGCAGGCCGATCCGCCCGCTCGATGGCCGACGGCGTCTCGGTCAGGTCCAGATCTGCGTCCCCGGCCCGCCAGCACCAGACAACATGACCAGCCTGCGGCCCGGTCGCAGGAGGCATCTCCTGCTCGCATTTCTCGATGGCCAGATCGCAGCGCGGCGCGAACGGGCAGCCAGGCGTGCGCGATGACGGTTGCGGTGCGGATCCCGCTATTCCGCGCAGTTTCCGGCGAGGTCCATCGGTCCTCGGTACGGCGGCAATGAGGCGGCGGGTGTAGGGATGCGCGGGAGACTGGAAGATCTCGTCAACGCCGCCCTCTTCCACAATCCGGCCGCCGTACAGTACGACGACCCGGTCGACCAGGCTCCTGACGACGCCGAGGTCGTGGCTGATGTACACGATCGAGGCGCCCTGCGCCGACCGGATCCGCCGGATCACGTCGAGCAGTCTGGCCTGCACCATCACATCGAGCCCGGTCGTCGGCTCGTCCATGACAACGACCCGCGGCCTGGCGGCGAGGGCCATCGCGATCGCCACCCGCTGCTGCTGACCTCCGCTCAGCTGATGCGGATAGCGCCCCAGCAACTCGGCATCGAATGGCAGCTGGGCCGCCTCGCAGGCAGCCGCCACCAGCTCATCACGAGACTGTCCGCTCGCCGCCTCGCCATCGAGCATCTCCCGGATTTGCCGGCCTATCCGCATAGCGGGACTGAGTGCCTTCGCGGGCTCCTGCGGAACGTAGGAGATCGTGCGCCCGCGGATCCGGGTGACCTGTGCCTGAGTCAGGCTGAGAATGTCTGTCCCGTCTACGGTGACGCGGCCGGAATGGATGGACATGCCGGGCCTGACGTATCCCAGCAGGGCCATCCCGACGGTCGTCTTCCCGCTTCCTGTCTCCCCGACAATGCCGATTGCCTCGCCGGCCCGGCACCGGAAGCTCACATTCCGCACCACGTCGAGCGAAGTGCCGTCCAGATCGACCCTCAGGTCCTCGACAATGAGCCCGCCGCTGCCGTGCGCGACGGGGGCCTCACCTAGCGCTGGCAAGGCTGCGATCCTTGCTCGCGCGGGAGGCGCCTCGCCACCCGTCAATGACAAGATTGATCCCCACCGTGAGCAGCCCTATCGCCACAAGGGGCGCGAGCATGCAGTAAGGCTGAATGGAGAAGCCGGTCAGGTTCTCGCTGATAATCAGGCCCCAGTCCGGCGTCGGCGGCTGGATGCCGAAGCCAAGAAAGCTCAGGCCTGCGATGAGGAGTATCGAGCCACTGAGCCTTATCCCGAAATCGACGGCGATGGGCGAGAGGATATTGGGCAGTATCTCTCTTCTGGCGACGTACGATATCCGCTCGCCACCCGAGCGCGCGTATTCGATATACGGCAGTTCGACGACCGTCAGCCCGGCCGTGTAGACGAGCCTGGCTATCCGCGGAGCGTTAGCCAGTGCCACGCCGACGATCAGCAGGAGCGTGTTCGAGCCGTAGACGGCGACCAGGAGCAGGACGAAAATGAGGCCAGGGAAGATCAGCAGCATGTCCGTGCTGCGCATCAGGATCCGCTCGGTGATGCCGCCGTAGTAGCTCGCAAGCAGGCCGATCGCCAGGCCGATGGCATAGCCGAGTGCCGTGGCCGCGAGCGCGAAGAGGAGCGTAGATCGGCCGCCATCGAGGAACCTGCTCAGCGCGTCCCGGCCCAGGTAGTCCAGTCCCAGCAGGTGGCCAGCCGACGGTGATGTATACGGCGCGCCGTATATCCGGAGCGGATCGTCTGGCGCCGCGAACGGCCCGACGATTGCGACCAGGACGACCGCGCCGATCATGACCTGGCCCACCACTCCCCGGCGGGAGAAGCGCCGTCGGGACGTGCCCTGGGCCGATTGAGCTGGCTGCTTGCGTAGCACCTGAGAAGCCATGTCAGAGCCTCGCGCGCAGCCTGGGGGTGGACAGGATGGTGATGATGTCAGCGGTGATATTCCCCACGATGTACACCGCGGCGATCAGCAGGGTGAGCGCCTCGACGGTCGGCGCGTCACGGGACTGGACGCCATCGACAAGGGCCTGGCCGATGCCCGGGTACGCGTACAGTTCCTCGACGATGATGATTCCTCCAGCCAGCCAGGCGATCGTCGCTGCCAGTGCCTGAGCCGAGGGGCCAAGGCAGTTCGGCAGCACATGCCGCCGGATGATCGTTCGTTCCGGCAAGCCTTTCAGGCGTGCCATGGCGACATGAGGCGAGTCGAGCACGTCTCGCACGCCTGCGCGTATCATCCGGGCCAGGTAGCCAAGCGAGACCAGTAGCAGCGTCACGACGGGCAGGGCGAGCGTGCCGGGGGAGATTGTCAACGCGACCGGTGGCAGGACCGGCCACAGGATGCTGAACAGCAGGATCAGCATTGTGCCCACGACGAACTCCGGAAGCGCGGCGAAAACGAGCATCGCTGCCTGCACGGTCGCGTCGATTCCGCCGCGGCGCGTCAGCGCACCGCCGATTCCGAGCAGCAGTGCCAGCGGCACGAGAAAGATCAGCGTGACCAGCAGCAGGATGCCGGTGTGTACGAGTGGCTCTCCGATCAGGGACGTGACAGCCACGCTGTTGACGGCCGACTTCCCGAGCTGTCCGTGCAAGATCCCCCAGGCCCAGTGACCGTACCTCTCAAGTACGGGCTGGTTCAGCCCCAGCTGCCGGGATAGCAGCCGCTGAGCTTGCGGGGTCACCTGCCGGCCAAGCGCAGCCGTCGCGGCGTTGCCCGGCAGGACGTTCATCGCGAGAAAGACCAGTATGGACGCGATCCACAGGGTCAAGATCCCGGCCGCGACCCGTCTCGCAATCAGCCGCGCCATCGCGGCCCGCTAGGCCCGGCAGGAAACCTCCCTGCCCGCGCGAGCCAGGAGCCTGCGGCGGGTCGGCTCACGATATCCACACGCTGTCCCATGGATCCCAGCCCAGCGAAGAGAACGGATTCGGCTGAATCCCGTGAACATGCGGGCCCAGTCCGTCGAGCACCTCCTTATAGGCCCAGATAAGGTAGCCGCCGTCCGACCACTCAAGCTCCTGCGCCTGGCCGGTCAGGCGCTGCTGGGTGCTGACGTCTGTGGTCGCGGCGGCCGACTTCACCATACCCACGGCCGCCTGCGCCTTCGAGTCCTTCCAGTCCGTCTCCGCCGAGTTGTAGGACACATAGGACTGATCCCATTGCGGGAAGAAGGTCCGGTAGCCCCAGCTCGAGTAGAAGAACTCCTGAAATCCGTAGATGCTGCCCCAGTAGCTGTCCGCCGGGTCCGTGCGAACCGTCATTTTCATGCCGGCTGCCCTGGCGGACTGCTGGAACGCCAGCGCGGACGGGACGAAATCGGGGACTACCGCGGCTGTGTTCAGCACGAACGGGTAATCAGCGAATCCAGCCTGCTTCAGCAGCGACATTGCCTGCTCCGGGTCGTGCTGCCGCTGCGGGATCGTGTGGTCGTAGAGCGGGTCGTGGACCGCGAAGAGATCGTTTCCGATACTGCCGTAACCTTGCAGCGCAGTCTGAAGCATCTGCGCCCGGTCTGCCACCAGCTTCATCGCAAGCCGGACCCGCGGATCCTTGAACGGACCGCGGCTGGTATTCATGACGATCGGGTCCCACGGCCCGGCGGGTGATACAAGGAGCTGCATTCCCCGCTCCTTGATTACCTTGGCATCCGCCGTGCTCACCTGCTCGATCGCATCGACCTGGTTGCCCAGCAGTGCGTCGAGCCGCGCCGAGTCGTCCACAATGCTAATTCCGTGCACTTCATCGAGATACGGCTTCCCCGAGAGGAAGTAGTTCGGGTTCTTCGTGAGCACGAAGCTCTGCCCGGGCGACCACTGCTTCAGCTGGAACGGGCCGGTGCCAATGAAGTTACTCAGGGTGAAATGCGTCGTCCCGGACTTGATGATGGCGTTGTACCGCTGGCCAACCTGGGCCGGGAACGCTACCCACGGGTAAAGCAGCTTGAACTTAACCGTGTACTTGTCCAGCTTCGTCATTCCGTTGGGATCCACCATCGAGATGTCGCCGGCGGCAGCCCCAAGAGTCGCCTTGTACTTCGGGTTGAGCACCCGCTGGAACGAGTAGATCACGTCGTCCGCGGTCACGTCGCTGCCGTCATGCCACTGCACGCCCGGCCTGATTTTCACGACCCATTCGGACGCATCGCTGTTCGGCTCTAGCGACTCGGCGAGCTGCGGGACGTAGTTACCCGTATGATCCATGTCGGTCAGCTTAGAAAAGACGTTCTGGATCCGATAGAGGGCAAGATCACTCGGCGTGAGCCCGTTCGGATCCAGCGTCTCCGAGCTGCCGCTGCCGCCGATCAGCCCTACCCTGAAGGTTCCGCCCTTCTTAATGGCGCCGGCCGCCTTCGACGCCGCCGGGCTGCTGCCCGAGCTACCGCAGCCGACCAGAACCGCCGCGCTTGCCAACGCGATCCCGCCGGCACCGGATACCTTCAGAAAGTCCCTACGTGAGAAGGGGCCTGGACTGCCATTTTCCATTGCAGTCTCCTCCACCGCGCCGCTTTGGCGCGCTCTGCTCATCGGCAAAGCCGAGTTTCCTTGATGTCGACTCCTGAGGCGGCATGCCGCCGATCCGCGATGTGATTCGACCAGTGTCCGGGCAGGTGGCTGTTAAGGATCTTGATTGGCTAGCTGGCATGAGAAAACCGCGCCTGCCTGGCCGCGGCAGCGCAGCGATAGGAACATGTTGGGCGCGCGTCCCGGACCATCCGACGTCGTTTGCTGCTCCTGCATCACGGCTCCTCTCGGCCGGCCGGACCAGGGCTACCAGGGGCTTTCCACCTGCAGTCGCCAGCCACTCGCGACTGCCGGCGGGACAAGCAGACCAAGCACTCCTCGACGTTCCGGAAGTCCTACTGTAGTGAGATTATTAACTTATGACGTTCTACTGTCAAGGCTCCGGAAAATGCCAGCAAACGGCCGGCGCCGGGGAAGGCACGAGGACGAGTGGCCGGTCCTTAATCGGCCGGTCGTCTCTGTTAGGCGGTCGGGCCCGAGATTGGCGCACCGCTCGTGCTCCGGAGCAGATCAGTCCATCGCGAAAAGGAGTGTGAGGACATGGCGCAGGAACATCGCGGCGCGGCCGCCCCGGAGCCCGGCGGACCACGTCGCTTCGGGACCGAGCCGATGCTGGTCCGGCAGCGAGAAGCCACCCGGTTCCTGTGGGGGGACGAGGAGTCGGGGCAGGTCGCGGACCTGATTTACGGACGCGGCGAGCGCATCTCCGCGGTCAGTTACGCACTAGGCCCTGGCCACTGGTTCGGTGCATCGAAGGTCTGGAAGCCGCTCTACGATCAGCACAGGTTCTACTACGTGGTGCGGGGATCGCTAGCAATCCACGACCCCGAGAGCGGTGACGTCGCGGTTGCCTCCCAGGGCATGGCGGTCACCTGGCGCGGCGCCCGCTACCACTTCGGCTACAACGCAGGCCACGACGAGGTCATCGTGCTCGACTGGTTCGCCCCGCCTGACCGCGGGCTGGACACACCGGAGATCGCCACTATGCCCGCCAAACGGGAACTTGGCGAGATCGTGGGAGGCCGTTACGACTTGCTCGGCGAGTGGCCGGATTGCCGGCCGGACGTAGCTGGCGCGCACGCTCGCCGAAGGCGGCCTGGCCGCGGTCGGGCCCGACACGGCATTGCATTTCGTGCACGGATCACGCAGGCCCATGCTCGTCTCGATCCTGTCATCGAGCAGCCAGCTGACCGCAGGCACATTTTCGCTGGCTGCCGGACACAGGAGCGAGCCCGAGCAGCATCGCGGCGATGAAGTCGTGTATGCGCTGTCAGGCCAACTGCATGTCCATCTGACCGAGCGTGGCGACTGGTTCGAACTCGACCCGCTGGATTGCCTGTACATCCCTGAGGGCATGCCGCACGAGTACTGGAGCTACGGCGCAAGCCCGGTGTCCGCGATCTTCTGCGTCGCGCCCGCGTACCGCTGACAGCTCCATCCATCGCCGCGGTCAAGAGCCTCTGGCCCGGCGCGCGCAGCGCGGCAATGAGCGGAACCCGGGACCGGCCCGGACGATGACTACTTCAGCGCTCACCTTGATGGGCTCTTCACGTGGCGCCCGCACTCATGGCCCGTGGTGGACCGGACCTGGGCGAAGGCAGGGTCCAGACCGCTGGGCTTTATCGCCTGCGGTACCTGTTGACCGATCGCGCCGTCTGCGCTTACTCAGTCGCTCGGCTGCGGATGCCCGCTGGCTGTTCAGCGGCATCGAGCCTGGCGCGGACCCGTTCGGCGTCGGAGTGCTGCAGGTCGTCGAGGATAGCCAACGCTTCCCGCCATGCTGTGCAGGCGGCTTCATAGTCACCGGCCACGTCGTACGTGTCACCAAGATGGTTCAGCGACTCGGCTTGCAGGTATCGGAAGCCCAGCTCCCTGGCAATGTCGAGGGCCTGCTGGTAACAGGCGACGGCCTCGGCGTGCTGTCCGAGGTGGTAGTGGGCGTAGCCGAGGCTGTCCAGCGTGTCGGCCTCGATGTGCCGCGCGCCGATCTTGCGGCTCAGGGCCAGGGCCTGCTGGCAGTGCTTTAGTGCCTGTCCGTAGTCCCCAAGCTGACTGAGAAGCCAGCCAATGTGGTTGAGGGCATTGGCTTGCCCTTCCTGGTGGCCGGCGGCGGTGAACAGCTGGAGGGCCTCGGCGAGCTCGGTCGGCAGCCGGGGTGGGCTTTCCCTGGCGATCGAGGGTGAACGCGAGGCTGAGATGCGCGTGGGCTTGCCCGGCGGGATCGTCGACCTGCCGGAACAGATCCAGGGCGCGCAGGAAATGGGATTCCGCTTCATCGTGGCGCCCAAGCTCTGTGACGCTGCGGGCAATGTAAAAGTGCGATTTCGCCTGCAGGGTCTGATCGCCGAGCCGGACCGGCGGCGGCCAGCGCAGTGGTCTGCACAGCCAGCTGGTCGTACCAAAGTCCCTGACGATAGAAGAAGTCATGGAGTGTCCATGCGATGGTCCAGGCGCGGTTATCCTGCCCGGTGGCCTTGGCGTGACCGGCGGCAGTGACCAGCACCCGGTGCTCAGCCTCGAACCACGCCATCGCGGTCCGATTATCGGCCAGGTACTCCGGTGCCGTGCCGGGACTGGGTGGGTCCACGCTGACGCGGGTCCCTGCCGGGGCGGATCAGGCGAGCCGCGGCGTGGCCGGTGTGCAGGTAGTGGTCAAGCATCCGGCAGGTCGCCGCCTCGCGCTCGGCCGCGCTGTCGCAGCCGCTGGGCCTGCTCGGCCGCGTACAGGCGGACTAAGTCGTGCAGGGCGTACCTGCCCGCAGCGTCCTGGCTGACCAGGCTGGCTTCGGCCAGCTCGGCCAGGTGCCGGGCGGCCTGGGGGCCGGACAGGCCGGCCAGGCTGGCCGCGGCAGGCAGGGAGATGTCCGAGCCCGGGTGCATCGCCCAGCAGCCGGAACACGCGGGCCGCGTCCGCGCTCAGGTGCTGATAGGAGCTATCCAGTGCGGCCCGGACGCTGGTCAACGGGTCACCTGGGGTCTGCAGCTTGTCCAGCCGGTCCGCGGCGTCGAGCCAGTTCGGCCGCCAGCATTGCCAAGCGGTAGCCGCGGGCTGGTGGCGGCCCGGGCTGCGGCTGATCGCCAGTGCCAGCGGCAGCCGCCCGCACGCCTCGGTCAGCTGCCCGGCTGCCTCGGGTTCGGCGGCGACCCGGGCGTCGCCCAGGATGCGGGCGAGCAGGTCGCGGGCCTCCGCGCTGGTGAGCACGTCCAGCGACAGGGGGACCGCGCCGTCGGTGGCGACCAGTCCGGCGAGCGTGCTGCGGCTGGTTACGATGACCAGGGAGCCCGCCGCTGCCGGGCAGCAGCGGCCGGACCTGGGCGGCGTCGGCCGCGTTGTCGGCCACGATCAGCACCTTCTTGCCGGCCAGTACGCTGCGGTATAGCCCGGCCTGCGCCTCCGGCGCTGGCCGGGATCCGCCCGGCCGGGATCTGGAAGGCGTCCAGGGCCAGCCGGACCGCCTCGGCGGCGGGCATTGGCGGCAACGCCGGATCGTAGCCCCGCAGGTTCACATACAGCTGCCCGTCCGGGAACGACGCGGCTATCTGGCGGGCGAACTGGACCGCCAGCGCCGTCTTGCCGACCCCGGCCAGCCCGCCGATGGCCGCTATCACCATGGTCGGTCGGGTGTCCTGCCCGGCCTGGCCCAGCAGCCCGGCCAGCGCCGCCAGCTCACCCGAACGTCCCACGAAGTGCCGCACCGGGGCCGGCAGCTGCCGCGGTACAACCTCGGTTACTCGCTGCCGCCAGGAGCCTGGCCTGGCCCGATCAGCCACCTCCGCGGCCCCGGCGGCGTCACGGCGCTGACCCGCGGCGAAGAATTCCGCCCGCGCCTGGCCTCGAAGTTGCAGCGCATCGGCCAGCCGACGCAGCGAGTCCGGGTAA
The DNA here is from genome assembly GCA_963787665.1 of uncultured Actinomycetota bacterium. GTDB lineage: Bacteria > Actinomycetota > Actinomycetes > Streptosporangiales > Streptosporangiaceae > JAJYUU01. Next base: position 72,130 of record CAWBDZ010000006.1, on the reverse strand, counting down.
GGCCACTGGGATTTGCCTCGCTCAATGTCCCCGATCGCGCGGACGCTCAGCCGGGACACTTCGGCTAGTCGTTGCTGCGACAGGCCCGCCGCAATGCGCCTGGCACGCAGATCCCAGCCGAGCGCTGACCTGTTGTCGCTCACACCCGGCCTCCGCGACCCGCTGCCGTCCTGGCCGCACTCTGCCAGGAGTCTGCCAGGACAATGCCTGTCCTGCACTGATCTATAACTATATATTCCTTAGCAGATCTTGGAGCATCAAGCGACACAACTTAAGTTTCCTGCAATCTGCATTATCTCATGAAAGGACGGGCAATATGGATCTACGGAAATATGCCCTCGTGGCGGCCGGAGGGTTGCTTGGCTTAATTATTAGCATCCCTCTGGAACTCCCGTTAGGACCGGCCGCCTATGCCGCGCCGGGGCCGCCAAACCTCAGCGCTGGCTATTACATCAATACCGCGTCCACCACGACCGCCTATAACCTTGGCTGCACGGACGGGGCATACGACCAGAGCCACGGCTACACGTCACGCCTCGCGGAACTCGATTTCGGTGGCCAGCTTTCCAGCGGCAGCGGCACAGAGCTCATTAATGGCGAGACTCTCACAAACACCCAGATCGAGGCAGTAGGAGAGAATTACGGCCTTGGATACTTCAACTGCAGCGGTAATACGCAAAATCTTACAGTGGCAGTCGGGACAAATAACTCACTGAGCGATATTTCGACTACCGGTGGCAAAGGGTGGCATAATGTACTGCATGCGATCTGGACATCCTCAATCGCCGCCGACATTCTCTCGCAAGTAAATTTCATCGGCGGGAACGATATAGAGGACTGGAGCTCGGGCACTTCGGCGAGCGCCGTGACCGCATGGGCGAACGGATGGCAAAGTGTCACTACCGGCCTTTATCTAAACTACGGATCCGCCGATGGATGTTCAGAGACCGGTTACACCAGCGGAAACGGGTACACGTGCAGCGCTGCGAACAGCAGCTTCAATCAGTATAACTATTGGTATCTCTCTTACGGCCTCGCCGACGCGGTAGTGGCACCCGAGATATACGCTTCCGGTCAAGCACCGGAATGGAAGGAAATCTGCCTCTACGGAAACTACGAGCATGGCAGGTCGATAGCCTTCGAGGGGCCGCTGAATGACTACTACGCACCTGGGGGTTCGTCTAGCTATACCCCTTCGCAATCATGGTCATCTCTGTGGAATGCGCTTAGCGGAACAGCGTGTGCACAAACCCCGGTGTTTGAAATCGGCCAGAAGACGGAGTGACAACAATGAGCACGCACAATCAGCAGCATAAGCGCCACGCCAAGAGGCTCGTTTTAATCGCCGTCTCCGTCTTCTGCTCCGCAGGCGTGATAGGCGGCACCGTGGCGGCGGTGGCAGCGGCTAACCCGCAGCACAGCGGGATCCTGCCGCTCAACTCCCGGGATCTTCCTGCTGCGAAGGCTGCAGCCATACGGTCGATGGAAGCTGCGCAACGCAAAGCAGCACTGCATCCGATGCCAAAGAACCCTCGCTACGCTCCGCCCGCTGACCCCCAGCCCGCGCGGAAGAGCGCGGTCTTCCCGTCGCATCAAAGTCCGCTGCCCCCGTCACAGTTCCTTGTCTCCAACGGATGGCAAGGCCCCGGCACAGTGGGCGGCCAGTGGCTCGTCGTGTACGCAGGCGAGTCGGTGAAGGGCGGCCACTCCGTCCCGGCGTTGCTCATCTATGTCGAGCCGACGAACCCCAATGCGGCAAACCTGTACTTTAGGCAGGTCGGCCTCTACTCAGACAGCGCGGCCGCCGGGCAGTTGTCCGTCAAAGCAGTGCGGAACGGCGTGCTCACGCTGGCCATCGCGGCGCCACCAACCACCAGTTCCCGGAGTAAGACCTCTCCAGCCGTCAAGGAGATCACCTTTATCCTGTCCACCCACACCTTCAAGTGAAGGTCTACTGAGACAGGCCGTTGCCGGAAAGTTCCCGGCCCCGGTGCGCTGACACCGGGGCCGGGATCGTCAGTGGGCCGAGGCCACTTCCCGCCAGGGGCGAGGTTGGGACTCACGAGGCAACTCGTTGACGCGCGGGCACAGCTAGAGCGAACCGTCTGCCGGGGCGATGCTTCCGATGACATCGCGGACCCGCGATTCGGTGTTGTCCAGATGGGCGATGAGCTCGGCCCGGAACCGAGCCGCATCGCCGGCACGTGCGAGCTTCTGAAGCATCACGTGCTGTCGCTGGGCGATTGGGGCGCCACCCCCGACGATCATGGAGAATCGAACGTAGCGTTCAGACGTCTGCCACAACTGCGTCAGCACGCGCTCGATCATGGAGGTCGCGCCGGGCTCGAGGAGCAGCCAGTGAAACCGGCGGTGCGCCTCAGGGAAGTCCGGAGATGCCCACTCGCCGGGAATCGCGCGCAGCGCGTCGAGGGCCGAGGCTGACAGGCGCAACTGGTCCTTCGTCAGCCTTGGAATGGCGCGCTCGGCGACGGCGGGCTCCAGGAGTCGCCGCAGATCATAAAGCTCTGCGAGCTCTTCGACCGACAGCGGCGTGGCGATGGCTCCACGCTGCGGAATATTCTCGACGAGACCTTCCGCTTCGAGACTGCGTAGGGCTTCCCGGATGGGGATGTGCGAGACGCCGAACAGTTCCTCCAGTGTCCTGAGCCGAATTCGCTGGCCTGGGTGGATCCGGCCCGAGATGACCTCCTGCCGGAGTTGGACAGTTATTTCATCGACGATGCTCTTCTGCAAGTCAGCGGCCAATGTCGCCCCTCGAAGCCCTTTCTTCGTCGTGGCTATTGTCCGCGGCGGCTGTGGATCGGCCGAGGAACATCTCGCCAATGTCGTCACGTGACCTTATGTCGGCAGCCGGACCCTCCGCTCGGATGCCTCCTGCCACCATCACGTACGCCCAGTCGGAAATGTTCAGCGCGTCCAGCGCCCGTTGCTCGACCAGAAGGACCGCCTTTCCGGCGGCTGCCAAGGTTGGCACTTGCTCGGCAAGCACGACGTTGCTGATCAAGGGCGAGAGGTTGGCAGTTGGCTCGTCCAAGACTACGACGAGTGGATCATGCATCAAGACCCGTCCCAGGGCCAGCATCTTCCGTTCGCCGCCGCTCAGCCGTCCGGCAGGCGTGCCGAGCATCCGAGCGAGGTCACCGAACAACTCGAAGACCCGCTCCATAGCTTCCGGGACCTGAGATCTCTTGAGCAGATACCCGCCCATCTGCAGGTTCTCTCGTACCGTCAGGGGGGCAAAGACTTCCCTCTCCTGCGGCACGTGCCCGATGCCGACCCGTACCAGCTGATCTCGCCGCAGGCCCGTCACGTTCTTGCCACCCATTGAGACCGTGCCATCCATCACCGGTATATCGCCAGTGATGGCTTTCAGAAGGGTGCTCTTGCCCGAGCCATTGGGGCCGACGATGGTCGCGATTTCGCCGAGGCCAACCTGTGCGGTGAATGCGTCTACCACGCGGCTGCCGCCGTAGCCTGCGGCGACGCCGTCCACGACGAAGAACGGCTGCGGCCGTGCGCGCAGGTCACCCGGCGAGGTAGGCATTGACAACCTCTCGGTTCGCGCGCAGGTCGGCCATGGACCCCTCAGCGAGTACTCGCCCCTGGGTCATGACGATGACCGGATCACAGAGCCGTTCGACCACTGCCAGCTCGTGTTCGACCATCAGCATGGTGATCCCCTCGGTCCGCAATTCCGCGAGATGATCGGCGATCCGCCCGGCAAGTGTCGGGTTGACTCCCGCCATCGGCTCGTCGAGCAGCAGCAGCCGGGGCTGCGCCATCAGCGCCCGCATGATCTCGACGATGCGCTTTTGCCCGCCGCTGAGGTTAGCCGCGTACTCGCGTTCGACGTGTTCCATCCGGAAGCGGCGGAGCACGTCGCGGGCCTGGTCGACAAGCTGCCGTTCCCGCGCGCGCCACGACCATTTGCCGAGCAGCGCGGCCGTCACGGACTCGCCGCGCCAGGCCGGCGCGCCAAGGAGCAGGTTCTCGAGCACGGTCATCCGGCCGAAGAGGTTGGCGGTCTGGAACGTCCGGATGATGCCGCGCTCCGCGACACGATACGGTCGGTCGCCCGACACGTCGAGTCCCTGGAAAATTACCCGGCCCGACGTCGGGCGGAGCTGCCCGCCGATCAGGCTCATCACCGTAGACTTCCCGGCCCCGTTCGGGCCGATCAGGCCGGTGATGGTGCCAGCCTGCACAGTGAACGACGCGCTCGCCACCGCCTGCACTCCGCCGAACGAGCGGTGCAGGTCGTCTACAACAAGCAGCGGCGGTGTAGCTGGCGCACCGTCTCCCGCCAGTGCGGCGAGCTGGTGCCCGGAGGCTGGCCGCCCGTTCAGCGCTCGATGCCGGACATTCCTCAACGAAGTGCGCCATCCTCTGAGACCGGCTCGGCTTCCGGCCGGTTTCCGTCGCTGGAAGCTGGTGATGCGGGGAAGACCCTGCGCCGTTCCGGCAGGATGCCCTTCGGCCGGAACCACAGGAACGTGAGCAGTAGCAACCCGATGACGACCCAGTCCAGCGAGTCGACCAGCCCCGGATACCCGAACGCGGGCAGGTATCGCGTTCCTTCGACGAAGGCGATGGGCACGAGCAGCGCCCCCAAGACGTTGCCAAGCAGATTCCCCGTCCCGCCGACGATGATCGCCGTGAAGAACAGGAACGTCTCCGGGTACAGCCAGCTGGCCGGGCCCCACGCGCCTATGAACTCGACAAGCAGACCGCCGCTCAGTCCCGCCAGGCATCCTCCGATCACGAAGACGATCATTCGCGCCCGGGTCACCCTACGCCCGAGCGCGGCCGCGGCAGTCTCACTGTCGCGGACGGCGCGCAAAACCCGGCCGAACGGCGAGCCGGCTATCCCCCGCGCGATCCAGAATGCCGCCAGGCAGAGCAGCGCGGTCAGCCCGACGTAGAACCACTGGTAGCCGAGCCCGCTCAGGGGCAGTACGGTCCCGAGCGGATGGGGGACGAGCGCGAGGCCGGTCGGGCCGTTGACGAGATTCAGCTGGGCATTGGCGACGCCAGTCGCGATCACCGAGATGACCAGCATGACCATCGCCTGGTAGTCCCCTCGCAGCCGGCGCAGAGCGAGGAACCCGAGTGCGGCCGCCAGGATTCCCCCGGCCGCTGCGGCGCCGAGCAGTGGCAGCGGGAACGGCAGGCGCAGCCCTCCGATATAGGTCTGAAACCCTCCGTACTGGGTGTCGGGGCCGAGTGACAGGACCGCCGCGGTATAGGCACCGACCGACTGGAAGACGATGTAGGCGAAGTTCAAGATGCCGGTCATCCCGAACTGCAGGTCAAGGCCCCAGATCGCGATGATGTTGATGCCGAAGAGCACGAGCAGCGTCGACGTGTAGTACTGCATGCCGGCGCTCATCCGACCAGCTCCCTCGTGCTGGCGAACTCCGCGAAGATCCCTTGCGGCCGCACCAGCAAGACCACGACCAGGATGACGAAGGCGACAACGTACTTGTAGTCCGGCGAGATCACCGCCGCGGCGCCTTCGCTGACCAGGCCGACGATGAGCGCGCCCGCCATCGCGCCGTAGGGCTTGCCGATTCCGCCCACGATCGCGGCCGCTACGAGCGTGATAAAGAAATCCCCGCCCGTGGTTGAGTTGAACGAACCCTGGGTGATGCCGAGAAACGCCCCGCAGATGCCACATAGCGCCCCGGACACGATCCAGGCGACACCTCGGACGCGGCCGGTAGAGGCACCGCATGCGCGGGCCAGCGATGGGTCGGCGGCCGTCGCCCGCATGGCCAGGCCGAGGCGCGTGTACCTCAGGAGCGCGTGAATAACCAGCATGATGACCACCGCGGCGCCAATGATGATCAGCTGCTCCGTGCTGACGATGACGGAGCCCAGGTGCACCTCCGACCCGTGCTGCGCCCGGTAGGTGAGGATCAGCGGGCCCTGGATCGCTTCCAGGCTGAACTCGATTACGAGGCCGAGCGCGATGGTCACCATCGCCATGCCGAACAGGGACGTGCCGCGCCGGACGAAGGCCGAGATGAGGTAATGCCCGATGACCCAGGTCAGCAGAGCTCCCCAGGCCGCCCCGACGAGGATCGCCAGCCAGATGTTCGGGTTGCCCCGGCCTACCGCGTAATCGACGAAGATGGCCGAGGTCATGATGCCGCCGTAGGAGAGGTTCAGGACGTTGGTCACCCCGTACTGCAGCGTGAAGCCGACCGCCCCGATTGCCAGCAGCGCTGCCGTGTAGGACCCGAAGACCAGGGTCGTCCAGGCTAGCGACATAGCATCTCCTCGTGGCGGTCGTCTTCTCTTGCCGTCGTCAATTGCGAGCGAGGCGCCGCAGCACGTGCGGCCGGTGGCGGCCGGTGGCTACCGGCCCTCTGCTGCCGACACCTGCGCTGGGGTCAGCACCGCGGCAGGAGCGTTGGTAATGGGATTGAGGGCCGCCCAGACTCCGGCCGAGTTCTGGTACTTGTCGAAGTGCACCTGCCCCTCTACCCCGACGTAGTCGATGGTCTTGCCGGCCGCGAGCGCCGCCTTCCCCTCCGCGAAGGTGTGCACGACGGTGCTGCCTTCGGTGATCTTCCGGATGTACGGGTTGTAGACGCCTGGCTCGGTGCTCTTCGCGGCAAGCATCGCCAGCGCGATCATGTTGACGTTGTCGTAGGGGACTTCTGCGTAGATCTGGTTCGCGTATGTCGAGGCTTTCTGTACCTGGGAGGCCGACGCAAGAAGCGAGGAGTTCCACGTCTTCCAGGCTGGGCCGCTAGAGGGCGCGTAGAGGGTCAGGCGGACGAAATCCTTGGTGAATGCGCTTGACCCGATGGCCGCGATCGCGGCCTTGTTGTAGTCCGTGCCGAGGGTGCCGGACGTGCCGATCATCGGCAGCAGACCGCCTGCCTGCTGAAGCTCACCCAGGAAAACGCCGCCGGTCTGCGGGTCCGATTCCGTGGCCAGGACCTGGGGATGGGCAGCGCGCACTTGCTGGATCTCAGTCTCGTAGGACGTGGAGTCAAGTGCGATCGCCTTGTTCACCACGATGTCGAGACCGAGATTTTTCGCGCCTTTCACCAGTCCTGGCACGTTGCCCTGAGCTGCCTGGTCGTTGGCGAACACCGCTGCGACCTTCGTGTAGTGGGTCTTGAAGTGGATGTATGCGGCCACTGCGTACCCGCTGACGTCGTCGCCCGGGATCGTACGCCAGAAGTAGGGGTACGTGCTCGTGTCGAACTGGATGTCCCCGCCGCAGGAGAGGTCCGGGATGTGTGCGGTGTTGAAGAGCGGGACGGTAGCGGACAGCAGGCCGCTGTTGCCGTCGATGATCGCGACGAGGTGCGGGGAGGTGGCGAGCATCTTCTGCGCGGCAGGTACCGCGTCGGCTGGGTCGCCTCGATCGTCGACGATCGTGCAGGTGAGATCGTGTCCGAGCACGCCGCCGTCCGCGTTGATCAGACGGATCGCGGGCGGGCAGCCCGCGTACTCGAAAAAGCCATAGTCCGCGTTCGGCCCGCTGAACGGGCTGAAGACGGCGATCTCCAGCGGCCCCTTAGATCCCGGGGCTCCGCCTGCGCCGTTGCTGCCGCTGCCGTTGCTGCCGCAAGCCGACAATCCCAGGGTGAGGGAGAGGCCGGCGAAGAGGCACAGGCGCCCGGCCCGGATTCGTACCATCTAGTTCGCCTCCGTCCGATCACGAAGATCGTTTTAAGGGTGTATATGTTATCGAATTTCTGCGTCCGGCACATCGCGGGCCGATAACGATCGGGCCCGGTGCGCCGTCCCTGGCGCGCCATGTCGCCGAGCCAGCATGGCCAGTAGCGCGGGCGTCGTCTGTTACCACGACTGGAACTCGATCTTCGAACTCTCCCAGCCCAGCCTGGTCAGCCGATCGATTTCCTCCGGAGCGAGCTGGATCCGAGCTGCGGGCATCGCCTCCTGCAGATGCTCCGCGGAGTTCGTCCCGACGATCACCGAGCTGATGCCGGGTTGTGCGAGCAGCCAGGCCAAGGCCGCGGCGGCGGGTGCCACGTCGTGCGCCGCGGCGGTGTCGGCCAGCGCCTCAAGGAGTTGCCAGCCGGGCTCGGTGAAGTACTGAGTGACGAAGCCGAGCCTGTCACTGCCCGGCCTGGCGCCTGCGGCGTATTTCCCGGTCAGGAAGCCGGATGCGAGCGGGCTGTAGCACAGGACGCCGATGTTCTCCCGCAGCGCGAGATCGCGGAGCGAGGCCTCGTACTCCGATCGGTTGACCAGGTTGTAGCGCAGCTGCTCGCTAGCGATGCGCGGGTACTGGTGTGACCGGTTCAGCTCGAGGAGATGTTCGAGCATGCCCGAGGAGAAGTTTGACGTGCCGACGTACCGTACCTTGCCGGCATCGACCAGCTCCTGCAGCGCCCCGAGGGTCTCCTCCGCCGGGACCTGGTCATCAGGCCAGTGCGCCTGGTAGAGATCGATCGTGTCGATGCCCAGCCGCCTGAGGCTGTCCTCCGCGGCCCGGCGGATGTGGGCCCGCGACAGGCCGTGGCCGTCCGGGCCGTCCCACATCTGCGCCCTGACCTTGGTGGCTATCAGCAGCTGGTCGCGGTTGCCGCGGTCGCGCAGCCAGCGTCCTATTACCTCCTCCGACACGCCCACGTGCGGCCTCGCGGCGGCCCATGACCGTCGCGTCTGGTCAGGGCCGTACATGTCGGCGGTGTCAATGAGGTTTCCGCCTGCATCAACATAGGCGTCCAGAAGATCCATCGCTGCGACGCTTGGCATGCTCCAGCCGAACTGCATAGTCCCAAGGCTCAGCGGTGCGACCTCGAGATCGGTCCAGCCCAGCCGACGACGGGCGGCTAGCCAGTCGGCGCCTTGACGCATTCTTCGCCTCCAATCACTGCTTCTCACCAGAGCGCTGAGGCGACGATGCCGCTTGGCCATGAGGCGCTGAAGCGTCGGCCGCGATCAGCTCGCCGCGATGCACTGCACTTCGATGAGGAACTCGGGCCGGACGAGCCGGGAGATCACAAGCAGTGTGTTCGGGGGAAATTGGCCCGCCGGGAAGAGTTGCTTGAACAGGTCCTCGCGCACGCTGTAGAACTCCCCGATCAGTTCCTCACCGCGCAGGTAGGTCGTCATCTGCGCGATGTTCGTAAAGCCCAGGCTCTCGGCCTCGAGCGCCGCGCCAAGGTTGGCGAAGACCTGGCGCATCTGGGCCGGGAAGTCCCCTGTCCCGACACTTTCGCCGCGGGCGTCCACCGACAGCTGGCCGGCGATGAACACGAGGTCGTGCCCGCCGGCTGGCAGGCGCGCGGTTTGCGAGTACATTCCGATAGGCGCAGCCAGGCTGGGAGGGTTCCAGTAGCGGACCGACACGACGCCGTCCCTTTCCCGTTCTTATTTCTCTGCGGGCTGAGCCGCCCGCTCGGTCGCCACATAGTTGCGCAGGACGCCGATTCCCTCGATTGCGATCTCGATGACGTCGCCGTTCGCGACCGGCCCAACGCCGCGGGGAGTTCCGGTCAGGATCACGTCCCCAGGTTCAAGGGTCATGATCGAGCTCACGTGAGAGACGAGCGTGGGAACGTCAAAGATCAGGCGATCGGTGGTAGATGACTGGACGAGCTCCGAGTTCACCCGGGTCTCGATGCGGCGCCCCGACCAGTCAGTGGTCGTCACTAGCCAAGGGCCAACCGGCGCGAATGTGTCGTATCCCTTGGCCCTTGTCCACTGCGAGCCCGGCACCTGGTATTCACGCGCCGTAACGTCGTTGGCTATCGTCAGCCCGCCGACATAGTCAAGAGCGTCTCGTCGGCTGACTCGGGTGGCTCGCCGTCCGATGACGACGGCTAGCTCCCCCTCGTAGTCGAGGCGGGTGACGTCGGGTGGCCGGATGATCGGCTCCGCGTGCGCAGTCAGTGAACTGAGCGGCTTGAGGAACAGCAGCGGCTCGGTTGGCCGTTCCATGCCGATCTCGTCGATGTGATCGAGGTAGTTCAGGCCGACGCACACGACCTTGGTGGGCTTGACCGGAACCAGGAACCGGATGCCGGCCAGCGGATAAGAGGAGCCGTTGGCATGGGCGGCGTCCCCCACGATTTGGCCAACCACCTCGGTGCCGTCTGGCGTGATGAACCGGGTGACATTGCCCGGTATGACCTCGTCCCGCTGTTCCATATCCGACCCTGACCGATCCCGATCCCGATTCCGCCCCGGCCCTAGCCCATTCAGTCCAGCTCCGTTAATGTCTATAAATTATCGGATCACGGCAATGTAGTATCACGCTTGCGGCCGGACGGTCAAGCGGTTCAACCAGGCCGATACGCGGCCCCAGACACCGCGAGGCGGCACCATCCTCCCGAGATGCCTGGCGCCCGTCGGCGGCGTTTGCGATAATTTATAGGCTTGGACCGCCCGTTCTGGACATGCAGCGCGCTCCGGCGGGATCCTGCTTGTGACAGCGAAAGGGAGATGGCTCGGTGCCCAGTTCTTGGATGCTCATTACCGGCGGCTCCGTCATCGATGGCACTGGCTCACCGGTGCCTCAGGGCGCTTCGGTGCTGATCCGTGATGATCGGGTGCATACCGTGGGTCGCGATATTGATCTCTCAGTCGTTCCGCGCGGCGAGCAGGTGGAGTCTGTTGATGCAACCGGGAAGACGGTCATGCCCGGGCTCATCGACGCCCATTGCCACATGACCTACGGCGAGAGCCGGTTCGAGGAGGAGATCGACCTCTACACCAGTCACGAGCGGCGGACGCTCATAGCGGCGGCCAACGCGAAGAAGGTGCTGCGGGCCGGCGTGACAGCGATCTCGCAGCCCGGAGGCAGCTACTACATTGGAGTCGGGATCCGCGATGCGATCGCCGACGGGCTGATCCAAGGACCGCGGATGTCTGCGGCGGGCCGTTACCTGTCGACGAGCAACTCGCTGACCGACTGGTATCCGGACGAGGTTGGCGTGCCCGCTGGCAACCTGGGTGTTCTCACCAACGACGTCCACGAGATGATGTCCGAGGTCCGCCACCAGGTGAAAAACGGGGTGGACTTCATCAAGCTCGCCGATAGCCCGCTGGGCGAATACCAGGCGTTCACGGGCGACGAGATGAAGGCTGTCGCCGATCTGGCGCATCAGCTGAGGCGAGGCATTACCATCCACGCTCGCGGATCGGCCGAAGTAGAAGCCGCACTCGACGCGGGATTCGACTGGATCATGCACGGAAACGCGATGAGCGATGTGGCGGTCGGCAAGCTAGCCGAGAGCGGGACTCCCCTCGTTCCCACTTTGCTGCTGCTCTCGAATCTGGCGGACTTCGGTGAGCCGTTCGGCGTCCCAAGGCAGATGCGCGATGGCTGCAAGCGGCTGCTGGAGCTGTCTGCTGACAGCTACCACCGGGCCCACAAGGCGGGTGTCACGTTTGCCATGGGCACGGACTCCGGCTTCGCAGTATCACCCTACGGGGAGTGGCACGCGCGGGAACTTGAGCTGCTGATGACCTACGGTGGCCTGACCGCGATGGAAGCAATCCAGGCTGGCACGCGGAACGGCGCAAAGATGGTCAACATGGAAGGGATGATCGGGCAGCTCACGCCCGGAGCTTTTGCCGACGTCATCGTGGTCAACGGCGACCCGCTCCAGAACATTCGCGTGCTTCAGGACAAGCGGAACATCGAGACCGTGATCAAGGGCGGCAGCGTGGTTCACTTCGACCAGAATGAACTCGACACTCGCTGGACTCACGACCGCGGGCTCATCTACTCCATCGAGCACATGACCTACGACCGGGTTCTCGGGAACGGCCAGGAAGAGGTCGACAAGGCCCTCAGAACCAAAGGCTGGACCATGGCCCGCATCGATATCCCCGGAGGCGACCCGGAGAACGTCCCTGTCGACAAGGACGAGATAAAGATGGCCCCGGGTGACGGCAAGGAACTGGCCGCCGAGATCAACTGAAGCACCTTCTGAGGCGGTCTTCCACGCATCGCCGGAGGGCAAGCCCGACGTTGCCCTCCTACCGCAGCACGTCTCGAGTCAGTCACGAAGGAGGCACTTGTGATCCAGTATCCGATCGGAGTTAACGGCGTGACAACACGCGTGCTGGACAGCGGCGGCCCAGGAGACCTGCTGGTCATGCTGCACGGCGTCGGATCACGAGCCGACAGGTTTCGCTTCAACGTAGACGGACTGAGAAAAGCGGGCTACCGTGCCGTGGCCGTCGACCTACCGGGCCATGGACTTGCCGATAAGGGCGAAAGGCCCTACTCGGTAGGCTACTACGCGTCATTCCTGATTGATCTTATCGACTCGCTCGGCGCCGACCATGCCGGAATAATAGGTACATCCCTCGGTGGCCACATCGGCGCGCAAGCCGCGGTTACCGCGCCAGAGCGATTCACTTCGCTGGTAATGGTCGGAACCATGGGCGTGGTACCGCTCGGCCGGGAGACTAGGACAGCGATCAGCCAGAGCATCCTCAACCGGGCCCAGGAGGGAATAGCTAACAAGCTGCGCTTCATCCTTCATCGGCATGAACTCATTACGGATGCGTGGATCGAAGAGGAGTTCAGGATCAATAACTCACCCGGCTCAGACGAGGCCTTCCATGAGCTCTCAAGATACTTTGCGGAGAATGTCGATGACGACGTCATCGGCGACCGCCTCCTGGACGTCTCAGACCGAATCCCGCTGCTTCTAATCTGGGGCGCCGATGACGAGATGATCAAGCCCGACGTCGGCTATGCCGCGCAGCGCACACTCAAGGGAACCCCGCTGGTACTGCTCTCCGGAACCGGACACGTGCCTTACCTCGAGCGCCCTGACGACTTCAATGCGCTTGTCGCGGACTTCCTCCACGGACGGATCCCAGCCTCCAGCACCCAGACCATATGAATGGCGACACAATCATGAATGCGCAATCCAGGCGCGAATTTCGCCTCCCGGAGCTCGGCGAGCCCGTCAGCCACTACACTGATGCCGTTTCATTTGGCCGGTTGCTGTTCGTGTCGGGACGAGTCGGTATCGACCCCGAATCCCAGAAGCTGCCCGCCGATGTGGTCGACCAGGCACGGCAGGTCTTCTCGGGAATCGGCCAGGTCCTCCAGGCTGCCGGCGCTAGTTTCGCCGACGTCCTGAAAGTGACCGTGTTCCTAACGGACATCAATGACCGCCCGAAGATCAATCCGATTCGCCGCGAGTTCTTCGGCGAACACCGGCCCGCTAGCACCCTGGTTGAAGTCAGCAGACTCGTGCAGCCCGATGCCAAGGTAGAGGTAGAAGCCATTGCCGGCATCCCGGAGTAGTCGCACCGGGGTCGCTGCCTGTGCACAGATATCGTCGGATGCCGTGCGCATTGGTAGCAAGGACGCCGCCTAAGGCGATTCGGTGGCAGCTGTACCACAGATCGCTTAGGTCACGGACAGGCGCCCGGCGGGCCGAACAAGGGCTAGTCGACAGGTTGCGGATTGGTGGTCTGCGCGGCCGCGCAGAATTCCAGCACCGCGGCGGCGACGGCCTCGGGCGCGCGCACGGCCGCCGCCGCGGCCCCCCGGAGGACGGGCACCAGCGGGCCGGCGTCAGGCAGGCCCGCATGCAGGGCGCTGGCGGTCCTGGGATGACAAGGAGTGGCTATGGCCCAGTTCGATTCCGCGCCGGGTGTCAGCCTGGCATATGACATTGCTGGCGCCGGCGATCCGCCGATGATCTTCGTTCACGGCTGGTGCTGTGACCGTTCATACTTCGCACCGCAGGTCAGGCACTTCTGCGCGGCCCATACCGTGATGACCGTGGATCTGCGGGGGCACGGCCAAAGCAGCGCCCCCGATCCCGTCCCAGGCGCCTATGACATGGCTGTGCTGGCTGATGATGTGCTGGCGGTGGCCGGGGCGGCCAGGCTCCGGCGGCCGGTGCTGGTAGGGCACAGCCTGGGCGCGCTGATCGGCCTGGCGTGCGCTGCCCGGCCCGGCGCGATCCGCGCCCTGGTGATGGTGGACCCGGCGCCGATCACGAACGAGCCGGCCAAGGCATTCTTCCGGGAATCGGTTGACGTCGTCCGCGCCGACCACGACCGGTCGTGGCGGACGGCGTTCGTGAAAGGCATGTTCTTGCCCACCGATGTGACCCGCAGGCAAGCCATCATCGACGAATTCCCGGCAGTCGCGCCGGGGATCGCTGCCGCTGTCCTGCAGGCGATGGGCGAGTTCGATGGGGCCAGCATGCTGGGCAACGCCACAGTGCCGGTGTTGTCGATCGGCTCGGCCGTTCCGGCTAACTCCGCTGCTGACCTGCGCAGCGCCTGCCCTGCGATCACGATCGGCCAGACAGTCGGGGCCGGCCACTTCATCCAGCTCGAAGTCCCAGATCAGCTCAATGCCATGATCGAACGATTCATGATGATCACTGACCTGCCTGCAAGCCCGCTTAGAGCCGTGGAATAGGGAGGAAGCAAGTGCTGAGCGAGGAGGACTTGGAACCGCAGGTCAGCAGCCTGCGCGCTACAGACCGTCATGCGCGTCACAAGTCAGGTGAAACGCATAGTGGTTACTCTCCCGGGACTGTCAGCAATCCGGCAAGTGGACGGTCACCGGCCGGCCTCAATGCTCCTCATCGGTGGCGTATAGCCAGCAACGGGCCCAGTGTCCAGGGCCTAGCTGGATGACCGGAGGGTCGTCGGTCGCGCAGTGCGGCATTGCCGAGGGGCACTTGCCCCGGAACCTGCAGCCCGTTACCTGATCCGACAAGGAGGTTTCCGGGACCTGGCCATTGCCCTGGACAGCGAGCGGCGCGTGGACTGCTGCCGGATCGGGCGTGGCATTGATCAGTACCTGCGTGTAGGGATGCCGGGCCAGCTGCGTCACCACTTCGCTCGGCCCGCTCTCGACGATCTGGCCCGCGTACATGACCGAAATCGTGTCAGCGCACCAGCGGGCCGAGGCGATGTCGTGCGTGACGTACAGCAGCGCCAGCCCGAATTCGTCGCGGCACTCGTTCAGCACCCGCAGTATCGCGACCTTGACCGAGACATCCAGCATCGAGACCGGCTCATCAGCGAGCAGCACCTTAGGCCCGACGGAGAGCGCGCGCGCGATGGCAACGCGCTGCCGCTGCCCGCCGGACAGCTCATGCGGGAACTTGCGGACGAACTGCTGCGCCGGGATGAGCTTCACCTGCTCGAGCAGGCGAGCCACCTCAGCATCCCGTTCGGCCCTGCTCTTGCCGATCTTGTGGATCTCCAGCGGCCGGCGGATACTCCGGCCGACCCGAAAGCCCGGATTGATTGACGCATACGGATCCTGCAGCACGATCTGCACCAGCTCGCAGTACTTCCGGTAGCTGCGGCCCCAGTGCGCCGAGACTTCTCGCTCCTCAATCCGGATCGATCCGCTGGTCGGATGCTCCAGCTGAGCCAGCAACTTTACGAGGGTTGATTTTCCTGATCCCGACTGCCCGACCAGCGCGGCGGTGGAACCGGCAAAGAGCTGGAGCGACACGCTGTCCACCGCCCGCAAGGTGGTGCGTTCCAACCAGGACCCACGCTGTCGCAGCCGGAACACCTTCGTCAGCTCGCGTGCCTCCAGCACCGGCGCGTCAGGCATCTGTGGTCTCCACCGGAGTCGCGGCCGGCAGCGGTCTGCCCGCACTCGGGTCGTGCAGGTAACAGGCGACCAGTGACCGGTCATGATCGGGCGGCAGTCCTGGCCGGAGCGCGGGCCTCGCGTCATGGCACGGCTCGAAGCTGTACGGGCAGCGCGGCTCGAACGGGCAGCCGCTGATCTCCAGGCGCAGGTCCGGCGGAGAGCCCGGGATCCCCTGGACCGCCCTCAGCGGCCCGTGCAGGTTCGGGAAGCAGGCAGCCAGGCCGGCGGTGTACGGATGACCGGGCCGCTCGTAAATGTCCTCCGCCTTGCCTATTTCGGCGATAGAGCCCGCATACATAACCGCGATCCGGTCAGCGAACTCGATCAGCAGTGACAAGTCATGCGTGATGAAGATCATCGCGAACTCGAAGCGCGTCCTCATGTCGCGGAGTTGTTCCAGTATTTCCCGCTGCACCACGACGTCCAGCGCAGTCGTCGGCTCATCCATGACAACGATGGCGGGCTCCAGGACAAGGGCCATCGCGATGGCGACGCGCTGGCGCATGCCGCCCGACAGCTCATGCGGGAAGCTCCGCAGACGATCTGGGCTGATGCCGACCAGGCGCAGCAGTTCCTCGGCGCGCGCCGTCCGCTGGCTCTTGGACCAGTCCGGCCGGTGCACCTTCAGCGAGTCGGTCATCTGGCTGGCGATGTCGATGACCGGATTCAGCGAGTTCATCGCGGACTGGAACACCACTGACAGTTCCTGCCAGCGGAATGACTTGCGCTGCTCTGCGGTCATCGCCAGCAAGTCGACCGGCGGGACCGTGGCTCGGTGATAGATCAGCTGGCCGCCCGCGATGGCTGCCGGTGGGCGCAGGATCTGGCAGATCGCATAGGCCAGCGTGGTCTTGCCGCAGCCAGACTCCCCCGCGATGCCCAGTACTTCGCCGCGGCGCAGATCGAGGCTGACGTGATTGACCGCGCGGACGGGATCCTCGCCTGTCTCATAGCGCACAGTCAGGTCCCGCACTTCCAGCACCACCGGATGGTCATCGGAGTCGGCAGCGGGCGGCTCTTCGACTTCGGCGCTGGTCACCGCGGGCGTGAGTCTGCCGCGCGCCTGGCGGGCCTGCCGGGCTGAGCGCAGCCGCGGGTTGAGGACCTCGTCGATTCCGAAGTTGATCAGGGCGAGACTCGTGCCCACCAGGGCGATGCACAGTCCCGGCGGCAGGAACCACCACCAGGCGCCCTGGCTCCAGGCCGTGTCCTCCGTCGCCCAGAACAGCATGTTCCCCCAGCTCCAGCCGCCCGTGCCGCCGAGGCCAAGGAACGCAAGGCCTGCCTCGGTGAGGATTGCGAAGATCACCAGCGACAGGAACTGCGCCGCGATCACCGGCAGCATGTCCGGAAGCATGTCCACCAGGATGAGCCGGAGCGTGGACTCGCCACTGGCCCGGGCGGTCAGGATGTAGTCGCGGTTGCGCAGGGACAGCGCTTGCACCCGGATGACGCGTGCACCCCAGGACCAGCCGGTGATGCTGATCACCAGCACCAGGGCCAGTTCGCCGCCGTTCGGCAGGTAGGCAGATAGCACGATCGCCAGCGGCAGCGCCGGAATGACCAGGTAGACATTGGTGACCAGAGAGAGCACTTCGTCGACAAGCCCGCCGATGAGCCCGGACGCGGTCCCGACAAGTACGGAGATCGCGGTGGCGAATGCACCGGCGCTGAAGGCAATGACGAGCGAACTGCGCGTGCCGACCAGCAGCTGCGACAGCACGTCTTGGCCCGTCTGAGTCGTGCCCAGCAGATAGGTCAGCGACGGTCCCTGCAGCACCGGCCCGGTGGTGGCTGACGGGTCGTAGGGGGCAACCAGCGGGCCGATGATAGCAAGGATGACGAAGATCCCGAGGAGGATGATTCCCACCAGGACGCTCGGCGTCAGGATGCCCCTGAAGTTGTTCCGCAACCGGATGCTGACGCTGTCGGCGGCGCCGATCTCAGCAGCATCGGCTGCTGCCTGGAATGCAGTGCTCATGGCGTCATCCGCTCTGCCTTGCTCTGGGATCCAGCGCCCCGTACAGGAAGTCGGCCAGCAGGTTCGCCAGCAGCACCGCGATCGTGATTACGAGGAAAATCGCCTGCGCGAGCGGGAAGTCCTCGTTCGACACCGCTTCATACAGCAGGTAGCCGATACCTGGATAAGCGAAGACCGCCTCGGTGAGGATCGCGCCGCTGACGATGAAGCCAAGCGACAAAGCGAAATTGGCGATGTTCGGCAGGATCGCGTTCCGGGCGCCGTAGACCATCATCACCCGGCTGCTTGACAGGCCTTTGGCCTCCGCGAGCGCGACGTAGTCCTCCCCGAGCACGCCCACCATCATGTTCCGCATGGCGAGCAGCCAGCCGGCAATCGAGCTAACGACGATGGTCAGCGCGGGCAGCACAGCATGACTGAGTGCGCTGGTGAGGAACGGTCCGTTGAGCCCGATCGTGGTGCCCAGGGCGTAGCCACCGGAGGTGGGGAACCAGCCCAGCACATAGCCGAACACCATGATCGCCAGCAGCGCGAGCCAGAAATACGGGATCGCCGAGAAGAATGTGGTCACCGGAAGAAGCACATCCAGCCGGGAACCGCGCCGCCAGCCGACGATGATGCCCAGCGCCGTTCCCAGCACGAAGCTGAGGACCGTCGACACGCCGACCAAGACGAGCGTCCAGGGCAGGGCCTCGGCGATCACGCTCAGCACAGGCGTCGGAAAGTAGGTGATGGAAGTGCCGAACTGACCGTGCGCGAGCTGATTGAGGTATGAGAAGTACTGCGGGATCAGCCCGGACTGGTTAGTGAGCCCGAACTGGAGCATAAGTGCGTGCGTGGCCTGGGGCGACAGGTGCCCCTTGAGGCGGGCCAACAGGACCTCAACGGGATTTCCCGGCATTAGCCGGGGCAGGAAGAAGTTGACCGTCAGCGCAGCCCATGCCGCGAACGCGTAAAAGCCCAGCCGCCGGAGAAAATACCTCACTCTTCGGCGCTCGCCGCCCAGGTGACCAGCTCGTGCCGGTGATCGTATAGCGCCGAGATGGCGTCCGGGACCGCCGCAAGAGCCGCCTCGTCCAGCAGCAGGCTGTGCGGAAGGATCACGCCCTCCCGGTAGGCGCGCTCGGCAACTGGCAAGTCAAATCGGGTGGGATCTATGGCTGCCCAGTGCTCATCGCTGAGGTGATAGCGGCGCTTGGTGCGCGGTAGGTAGAGCGGGGCGGCACTGAGCGGCTGGTTGGTTGTGGAGACCTCGCAGCCGAGTTCCTCGGCGAGCGCGTACCGGAATGCGCGCGGGGATAGGCCGTCCCATTCAGCCTCGCGGAACTTGAACGCGAACTGGTAGGGAGAGATCCTGGTCCGCTGTGGCGGCGCGGTCATGGGCGCGACACCCGGCAGCTCGCCCAGGCGCGCCTCCAGCCATGTCACGCTGGTGTCACGCAGGCTTGCCTGCTGATCGAAGCTCTCGAATTGCGCCAGCAGGACGGCCGCCTGGAATTCGGTCAGCCGGTAGTTGCCGCTCTGGATCGGCCGCCAGTGCTCATCCTTGGAGCCTTCGCGGCGGCGGCCGCAGTTGCGCAAGCTGTAGACCTCCTCGCGGAGGTTGTCGTCGCTGGTAGTGATGAATCCGCCCTCGCCGGCAGTCAGAGTCTTGAACAGCTGGAAGCTGAAGCAGCCGAGCCGCCCCATCGAGCCTGTGCCGCGGTCGCGCCAGCGCGATCCGTGCGCGTGGGCGCAGTCCTCGA
This sequence comes from uncultured Actinomycetota bacterium, assembly GCA_963787665.1. Classification (GTDB taxonomy): domain Bacteria; phylum Actinomycetota; class Actinomycetes; order Streptosporangiales; family Streptosporangiaceae; genus JAJYUU01. The sequence continues at coordinate 52,782 of CAWBDZ010000006.1, read as the reverse complement.
TGACAGGGATCTGGTGCTTGTCGCCAATTGCCAGGATCGCGTCCATGTCCGCGAGGCTGCCGTACAGGTGGACGACGATGATGGCGCGCGTGCGCGCCGTAATAAGCGCCTCCACGGCGGCCGGGTCGATGCAGTAGGTGTCAGGATCGATGTCGGCCAGGATCGGGATCGCGTTGACATCCAGCGCTGCCGCCGCCGTCGCCTGCCACGTCATACCGGGAACGATGACTTCGTCGCCAGCGCCGACGTCCAGGCTCTCCAGCGCCAGCTGGAGAGCGACGGTCCCGTTGGCCACGCACAAGCCATAATCAGCACCCTGATAGGCCGCGAACTGGCGCTCGAACTCCGCCTCCATGGGCCCGTCGAAGCCCCAGCAGCCGCTATCCACTACCTGCCGGAGCAGGTCCATCTCACGGCCGGCTGGCCGCGGCCAGTTCTCATGATGCGCAGCACTCGAGAGGCTGCCGCCCAGGACGACCGGGGCTTTGCTGACGCCATGATGGCGCAGGTCTTTCGTGGTCATGCTCAATCCTTCCGTCTGGTTAGCGCAGGACCACAGATCCAAGCAGCTGGAGCGATGTGTCCTGGAGCATCGCGCTGGACTGCCGGGCGACGTAGCAGCTGTGCGTGACCTCGTAGCCGCCTTCGTCGTAAGCGGAAGGTGTGGGCACGTAGCCGATTGCCTCGTTGGTGTAGCCGGCGAACACCGTGGCCGGGAACGGCGACTGGGCGACCAGCGCCTGGCCAAGCTCGGTGAAGACTTCCCCCGGCGAGGTGATCATGGCCAGGTCCTCGGTCAGCCTGACCGCCGCAAGCTCCGCGGCCACCGGCGGTAGCGAGTTGCCATCACGCAGGGCGTCGGCCGCCCGCTGAACCCTGGTGAGGCGCCACTGGGCCCAGGCGCGCCATCCGGCATCTTCAGGCGGCAGCTCGTCGAGCTCGACCTGGAGTTGACTGGCCTGCTGCATCGCCTGCTCCAGCGACGCCGGCATGAGCGGGGGCAGATGCTCGACCGTGGCTGCGATGGCCAGGCCGTTCGCCCGGCGGGGAGCCGCGGTCCAGAATAGGCGGGCTCCTTCCGCGCCGAGGCTCAGCCCGAGCCGCCGGGCATACGTCCAGTCCCACCCCATCAGGACTGGATTGATGTTGCCGGCTGCCCCTTGCAGGAACAGGCATGTTGCGCCGGTCTCCCGCTCAATGAGCTCGCGCGCAGTGCCGGGGAAGTCCGCACTGATCTCAGTGCACTCGCTGCCGAGTGAGACTCCGTGGCAGGCAACATTGAGCAGTGCGGCAATCGGGCGACCGTCCGCGTGGTCGATCCGGGTGACCATGACGCGCCGGTCGCACGGGCCGTCGGGGTTGTTGCCAAGGATGATGCTGCCGTCCGCGATCTTCTCGCGGCGGTTGATGCCGATCTGCACGCTGCCGACGGCCGACCCGATGGAGCAGGGCGCCAGCTTTGAGGCCGCCGCCTGGACTACCCCGGTCAGGGTGTGCAGCAGGTAGCCGCGATAGGCACCGACCAGCGAATGATGCGCTGGGGCGACCGCCGATGCGGCGGACTCCTGATCGCCTTCCATTGCTGGCCCGTAGTGCGTGTGGCTCGCCGTCAGCAGGATCCGACTCGCCGGGATTCCGGTGGCCTGGCTGATGGCGGCCTTGAATTCAGCAGCCCGGCGGAAGTAGAGCAGATCGCAGGCGATCAGCGCCAGCCGGACGCTGCCGCTGTCCAGCACGAGCGCCGTCGCGGTTAGCTCGTCGTGGCAGCCTGTTGCCGTGCCTCGCGCGGCGAACCCAATAAGCGGCGAGCCCACTGGCGGCGTGATCACGGCACGGGCGACACCCGCGCGGAGCTCGCCTGCCCGCGAGTCAGCGGATCCCGCGGTGTCCCTTGGTTCTGCCTGTCCGGCCATGTCAGCCGACCGGGCGCAGGTGCAGCGCCACCACCTCGGCATAGCTGGCGCCAGGTGAGTCGTCAGCGTACGGATTCTGCGGCGTCGGCCAGCCGATGACGCTCTTGTTTATATAGGTGCCCCAGTCGGCCGCATCGACCAGCGGGATGACCGGAACATCGTTGACCATGATCCCTTCGAGTGCGCTCAGCGCCTGTGACCGGCCAGCACTAGTGGTGGCCGCGACGTACTGCTGCAACGCCCTTTGACTTGCCGGGTTGTTCCAGCGCTCGAAGTCATCGCTGGCGTTCTTCCCGATCGGAGCCGACAGAACCGAGTTCAGCCAGCCGTTATAGATGAAGTAGGGATTGCCGTTGCCGTAATCGCTCCAGCGGATCGTGGACTGGAACTTGCCGTCGGCGACATCACTGCCCCATGCGTTGGTCGAAACCCCGTCGCAGGTAACGCCGATGCCCGCCTGCTTGAGTTCCTGCACCATGAGCTGGCAGTCGGTGATGTAGTCGACAAAGCCGGTCGGGTCCTCGATCGCGAAGGTGACCGGCTTGCCTCCCTTCTGGAATATCCCGCCCGAGCCCACCGTGAAGCCAGCGCTCTGCAGAGTCTTGCGGGCAGCTGTCACGTCGTACTGGAGGTTGTCTTGACTGTAAGCCGAGGTGACGTAGCTCTGCTGGCTTGGCAGCAGGCCGCTGGCCGACGTCACCGGGGTTTCGTAACCGAACTCGCCGCGGCTACCAATCACGGTCCTGTTGATAGCCAGGCTGACCGCCTTGCGTACGGCAAGGTTATTGAGCGGCCACCTGGTCAGGTTGGGCTCGAGCGATACTACTCCGCCGCCGGGGAACCAGTAATGATTGTAAGGGCTCTGCTTCTCCCACTTCTGAGCTCCAGGATTGCCGCCGCTCGACCAAAATAGGGTGCCGTTATTGACCATGCTCTCCAGCGAGGTCGCCGTGCCAGCCACATACTCCAGTGTTGTAATGACAGGCAAGCCTTTCTGCCAGTAGTGCATGTTCTTAGTCAGGGTGAAGTACTCGGGGCTGAATTTCTGCAGGACATAGGGCCCGGTGCCGACAGGGTTGGTGTTGGCATACGTCGCCGGACTCGAGATCTTGCTCCAGATGTGCTGCGGGAGCATCGGTGTCTGCTCGGCGATGTAGAAGAACGACGGGTAAGCCGATGTGGCGAATGTCATCGTGACCTGATACGGACCTTGCGCCGAGATGTTCTGGAACTGTATGCCATACACGTTGACGGCGGAATCGGTCTTCATGAGATTGAAGGTGTAGACGACGTCCGCGCTCGTAAACGGCTTTCCGTCCGACCACGTCACGTTCTTTCGAAGATTGAAGGTCAGCGTCTTATTGCCATTGGACCATGCAAAGGACGTTGCGAGCCATGGGTAGGTGAGGCCCGGCCGCTGCGGATCGTACTGGATCAGCGGCTCGTAGATCATCGACCAGGAGCCGTACACATCCAGCGTGCTCGTTGGAGCGAGTGGGTTGAACGTGTCGGTGAGCGGCTCGCCCTCGTTGTTGTTAACTGTGAGCACCGTGCTCGCCCCGCCTGAAGATCCGCCCGAGGCCGGACTTGAGCCGCCGCAAGAGGCACACATCATCACAGCCAGGCCAAGCGCTGCGAGAACGGCTCCGTTCCTCCGGGTCATGGACATCGCCATCACGTCTCCCCTTCAGCATTCTTGCGCGATGAAACGGGCGAGGTCCTGGAGGCGACCAGCGTCAATCAGGGCCGGGCTCACTGGTGGTCCGAAAGTAGAATGACGAGACTGATGTGTCAAGATGCTCTTTTACCAGGACAACCTACTGTTCTGATAGACATCCGCACTGTCAATTCAGGGCCCACGGCCGGGCCGATCCGCCAGAGAGGGTGCCATGGGAGATCCGGATCCGGCGAGGCAGAAAGCGGGGCGCCCGCTCCGGCTGGGCATCGTCGGCGCAGGCATGATCGCCACGGTCGAGCCAGGATTTCTGCCGGGGCTGCACCGAATCACTGACAAGGTCGAGGTAGTAGCGATCACCAGCAGGACACGATCGCGGGCAGAGGCTGTCGCGAGCGACTGGGCCATTCCCGCGGTATTCGACTCGCTGAGCGAGATGCTGTCGGGGGCCGACGTGGATGCAGTGCTCAACCTCACCCCGATCGAAGCGCACTATGAGACATCCATGCAGGTCCTGATGGCTGGCAAGCACCTGGTCACGGAAAAGCCACTCGCCTCCACGCTTAGCCAGGCCGATGAGATCTGTGCCACCGCGGAAGCCAACGACTTGCTGGTCCTGTGCGCGCCCTACGACATGCTGAAGCCGGAGTGGACGCGGGCCCGCGCACTGATCCAGGCGGGTGCTGTCGGCAAAGTAGCATTCGCGCGGCTGCAGTCGTCACACGGCGGCCCGGCCGCGATGGCCTGGCCAGCGGACCCGACCTGGTTCTACCAGGAAGGAGCGGGCCCGCTCCTCGATATGGGCGTTTATGGCATCGACCGGATCGTCGGGCTGCTCGGCCCGGCTCGCCAGGTGGCCGCGCTGTCCGGCCTAACAGCACCAGTGCGCCATGCGCGCGGCGGTCCGTTTGACGGCCTGCAGATACCGGTGACAGTTGATGACAACACGCTGTTGCTGCTGGATTTCGGCGACGCCACGTTCGCGTACATCGATGCGACCTTCAATGTGCTCGCCAGCAAGAGCGCTCAGCTTGAGCTCTTCGGGTCCGCCGGCACCCTGATCGTCAACCGCCCTGGCGTGCCGACCGGGCCGGGCCGACTGCCCCTGGAGCTATACCAGGTCGATGCCGCGCCCGGGTTGTCAGGCTGGATCACCCCATTGTCACTGGACGCCGAGCCGCCCCCTGACAGGGCCGGCTTGCTGGCGCGCGCGGTTCTGGTCGATCACCTGGTGGACTGCCTCGAGCACGGAATCGAACCGCTCGTCGGCGCTGACCGCGCACGGCACGTCCTCGAGATCATGCTCGCCACCCGGACCGCCGCTCGCGAAGGCCGCACTGTGCGATTGGAGACCACCTTCCCGGCTGCCGCCAGTTGACTCAGCTGGCGTATCGCAGGCCATCGCGCGCCGCGCCGCCTTGCGCAGAACTGCGAGCCCGGCCCCGAACTCCTCTTGCATCCTGCCGTGTCGGGCGCGTGCTCGCCGGTCTCCGGTAGATCGTCAACGATCGAACCGGTCATAGCGGATGAACGTCACGATCTTCGTACCGGCCTGACGCTGCCTCGCGCTCGCTGCGCCGGGTCCATCCATGCCTCTCAGCAGGGCTAGCGTCGCCTGGATTCCGATATCGCATCATCCCTTGACAGTGCGGCAAGACAGGGCTGTAATGGGGCACGGTCGGTTGTCGACATTCGACTTTGAGGGTCAGTCCGCCACTCGCGGTCCGTGCAGGGCCGACAGTGGCGCCTCCGCGTTACCTCACAGGAGCGCGAACTGGCCCCAGCGAGAGGACTTACGCGATGGCGAAACGAACGAGACGAAATAGCACCGCCCCTAACACCGCCGGCCCGTTCCGCCGTCGCCTGGCGCGGCGCGGCGCGGCGATCGTGGGTATCGGCGCTCTGACGGCACTGGCCGCCTGCTCAAGCTCAGGCGGCAATTCAACGCCTCCCTCCGGAACAAACGCAGCCAAGGGCGGGATCGTCACCTTCGCCGAGTCGGCTGGCTACGCCCCCACCTGGATCCTGCCGTTCTACTCCGGGGCGTTCTTCACCATCCAGGAGCAGGGCTGGTTTGAGAGCCTTATGTGGCCGCCCCTGTACAACCAGTCCAATGGCGCCAGCCCGACCGTCAACTACGCGACGAGCCTCGGCAACCCGCCTGTCTACTCCAGCAACGGCACGGTCGTCACAGTCTCGATCAAGCACTGGAAGTGGTCGGACGGCACTCGCGGTCACCAGCCGTGACCTCATGTTCTGGCTCAACATCCTGAAGGCCAACAAGTCGGAGTGGGCTGACTACACGCCCAAGCAGTTCCCCGACAACGTGACGGCTATCAAGGTTCTCAGCCCCTACTCGATCCAGATGACGCTCGACAAGCCCTACGGGCCGAGCTTCTTCACTGGCAACGAACTCTCCCAGATCACACCGATACCGCAGCATGTCTGGGACAAGACCAGCGCGACCGGCAAGGTCGGCAACTACGACGAGACACCAGCCGGCGCGAAGGCTGTGCTGGCCTTCCTGGAGACTCAGTCCAAGGACCTGAAGACCTACGCCACCAACCCGCTGTGGCAGACCGTCGACGGCCCGTGGAAGCTCAGCGGCTACACGCTAAGCGGCAAGGTCACGTTCGTCCCGAACAAGAACTACAGCGGGCCAGCCAAGCCCAAGGTCTCCGAGTTCGTCGAGGTGCCCTTCACCAGCCAGGACGCGGAATACAACGCCCTGCGGGCTGGCGACCTGACGGTCGGATACCTTCCGCCCAGCGACTACACGACGGTGCCCGAGATCAAGGCGCTGGGCTATAACGTCGCGCCCTGGAAGGTCTACGGCTTCAACTCGCTCTTCATCAACTTCAACAACCCGACGGTCGGGCCTGCCTTCCGGCAGCTGTATATCCGGCAGGCACTGCAGTACCTGATCGACCAGAACCTGCAGATCTCGAAGGTCTATTCCGGCTACGCACAGCCTGACTACGGCATGGTCGTCAACGGTCCGGCGTCGGAGCAAGGCGCCGAGCCGAATGCCTATCCCTACGACCCGGCCAAGGCCGGCGCGCTGCTCAAGGCGCACGGCTGGGCCGTTCACCCGGGTGGCACCACCACCTGCGCCCACCCCGGCACCGCCGCGAACGAGTGCGGCGCCGGCATCAAGGCAGGCTTCCCGCTGACACTGAATCTGCTGATCTACAGCGGTGCGCTACAGCAGCAGATCGCCATGACCTCCTACAAGACGGTCGCGGCGACGGTCGGCATCGACATCAAACTGGTCAACAACGTCAATGTGTTCGCCGCCTCGCCGGCCTGCACTGCCAGTCAGTCTGCCTGCAGCTGGCAGCTGGCGGACTGGGGCGGCGGCGTTTACACGCCGCCGAACGGATATCCCGTCGAGGCCGGTTACACCGACTGCGGCGGCAACAACAACCACGAGAATTACTGCGACCCCGCTCAGGACAAGCTCGACGCGACTGCCGCCAGCGGCACTGCCACTCCGGCGGACTACAACGCCTGGGAGAAGTACGTCACGCTGCAGCTGCCGATGCTCTGGCAGCCCAACTCCGACTTCGAGGTGATGGCCGTCAAGAACACCCTGAACGGGCCTATCCCAGCCAACACGACGCTGTCGGTGTTCCCGGAGAGCTGGTACTTCACGAAGTGACGGCAATTCCGGTACCAGGCATTACGCCGGCTCCGGACATGCCCTTGATGGGGTACCCGAGCGGATGGAGCGTCCGCTCGGGTCACCCCGTCGAGTTCATGGTCAGTGCAAGCGTAAACAGCTACCAGGCTGAGATCATCAGGATCACCGGCCGCGGTCCGCGGCCGGACGGGGACGGGCCGCCGCTGAGCTACGAGCGCGTGCCCAGCGAGGTCGACGGCAGTTACGCCGGAACGGCGCATCAGACGGTGTCCGGATCGTACGCGGTCACAGATGCGGCGCAGCCCTCGCCCGCTGGCGACGGTTCGGTCTCGGCCTGGGTCTATCCCACGCTGCCCGTGCTTGGCCGCTGGCAGAGCATCGTGACCTGGCTCGGGCCCGGCGAACAGCCCGGGCTCGCGCTCGGAATCAGCGATGCCGGGCAGCTCGCCCTGCGTTACCGGCGCAAGGACGGAACAACCCGGCGAGATCAGCAGCACTGAGCCGCTGGCCGCGCGGCAGTGGCACTACGTGGCCGGGAGCGTCGACGCGGCCAGCGGCCGGGTCGTGCTGCTGCACCAGGGAACGGGCCGCTACGCGGAGCGGCCGGCCATCGCGGTCAGGAGCGAGGAGGCGCCGTTCGCCGCTCCGCTCGGCAGCCGCGCCTACGTGGCCGCGCTGTCGGCCGGGCCGCTGCACCCGGCCGCTATCACCTCCGTCACCGACGGTGCCTACAACGGCAAGATCGATGCACCTCGGGCGCTGCCGCTCGCCCTTGATGCGTCCGGCCTGATGGCCCAGGCCGCCGGCGCCGAGGACACGCTGCCTGAGCTCCGATACGTCAACTCCCCGTCGCGGCCCGCGACCGGCCGCAACTGGTCGGGCCAGGCGCTGGACTGGCGCGTTAAGCCGGCTGAATACCAGGCCACCTGGTATCACGACGATGACCTCGCCGATGCCGGCTGGCCGCCAGCCTTCAGCTGGCGCGTTCCCGGCCACATCCGCAGCGGCATGTACGCGGCGCGCCTGACGGCCGGCGACCACGAAGACGTCATCCCGTTCTACGTCCGGCCGGCGGCCGGCGGCGCGACCTCGCCGCTAGCGGTGCTGATCCCGACCTTCACCTACACGATCTACTCGAACTTCCACCACCCGGCCAGGGCGGCTACGGCTAGTGAGGGTGGTACCCAAGACGAGGCCGCGAGCGCATTCCTCGGCGAGCACCGGGAACTCGGGCTGTCCCTGTACTGCAAGCACCGCGACGGGTCAGGCGTCGCGCACGTCTCCTCGCGCCGGCCGATGATCGATCAGCGGCCCTGGCACCGCATCGTGACCAGGGGAAACGCTGGCCGGGAAGTCAGCGGTGACCTGTACCTGCTGGACTGGCTTGAGCACGAGGGCATCGAGTACGACACGATCACCGACGACGACCTGCACGCTGAGGGCGCAGACCTGCTGCGCCCTTACGCGGGCATCGTGACCGGCGGGCACCCCGAGTACGTCAGCGAGGAGATGCTCGACGCGCTCGCCACCTACATCGACGGCGGCGGCAACCTCGCCTACCTGGGCGGGAACGGGTTCTACTGGGTCACCACGGTCGCGGACGGCGCGCCGCACTTGCTCGAGGTCCAGCGCGGCCGGAGCGGGTCCCGAACCTGGACCGGCGAGCCGGGCGAGGGCCACCACTCCACCGGCCAGCCCGGCGGCCACTGGGTGGACCGCGGCCGGGCGCCGCAGGCACTGGTCGGCGTTGGCTTCTGCGCTCAGGGCGGCGGTCCCGGAGCTGGCTACGACCGCACGCCGGATAGTCATGACCCGCGCGCCAAGTTCATCTTCGACGGCATCGGCCCGGACGAGGTGATCGGCGACTTCGGCCTCAAGCTCGGCGGGGCTGCCGCGGACGAGCTGGACCGGGCCGATCCCGCGCTGGGCACACCGCGGGGGACGCTGGTGGTCGCCAGCACGCGGGGCAAGCACGACGACACCTATCAGCGCGCGGTGGAGGAGGTCGAGGAGATGAGCTCCCGCGAAGGCGGCACGAAGTCCGAGAACGTCCGGGCGGACATGACCTATCTGGAGACGCCCGCTGGAGGCTCGGTTTTCAGCGTCGGGTCCATCGCCTGGAGCGCCAGCCTCAGCTACGCGCATTATGACAACAACGTCGCCAGGGTCACCGGCAACGTGCTGCGGGAGTTCATCCGCCGCGGCGAGAGGTCCGCGCCATGACCCGCTACCTCGTCTACCGGCTGATCCACTCGCTTGTCGTCGTCATAGGCGTCACCATCATCGTGTTCCTGCTGCTGCATCATCTGCCCGGCGGCCCAGCCCGCGCCATCCTCGGCGCCAAGGCCACCCCGGTGTCGATCGCCGCCTTCAACAAGCAGTACGGACTAGACGCCTCGCTGCCCGTGCAGTACCTCCACTACGTTAACCAGCTGCTGCACGGCAACCTCGGCTACTCCTACAAGCTCAACATCAGCGTCGACTCGCTGCTCGCGCTTGACCTGCCGAAAACCCTGTTCCTGGTCGGCATCGCGTTCCTCATCGCCGTCCTCATCGCCATCCCGATCGGTATCGCCCAGGCCATCTACCGCAACAAGGTGCTCGACCACAGCCTGACTGGCGTCTCGTTCCTGCTGTATTCGATGCCGACCTTCTGGCTCGCGCTCCTGCTCGTCGACATCCTGTCCGCCCGGCTGCACATTTTTCCGCCTGAAGCACCGCAGGGCACGACGCTTGGCGAGGTCCTCACCGACCCTGTCGCACTCATCCTGCCGGTGCTGGCCCTGGTCCTGATTAACTTCGCCTTGTTCAGCCGGTATATGCGCGCCTCGGCCATCGAGAGCCTGGCCCAGGACTACATCAAGGTCGCGCGGTCCAAGGGCCTGCCCGAGCACAAGATCCTCTGGAGTCATGTGCTGCGCAACTCGATGCTGCCGATCGTCACGCTGCTCGGCCTGTCACTGCCGTGGCTTTTCACTGCCGGCCTGGTCATCGAGCAGATCTTCAACTACCCGGGAACGGGACTGCTCTTCTTTAACTCGGCCCAGAGCCAGGACTATCCCGTCGAGCTCGGCATCACCGTCATCATCGCCGTGACCACAGTCGTCGGCAACCTGCTGGCCGACATTGCCTATGCCGTGCTCGACCCGCGCATCCGGTACAGCTAGGGGCCACAGATGACCATGTTCTCGAGTCCGACGGCAAGCGGGGCCGCAGGCGCCGTCACCGAGGCGGCGCCGGCCGGCGGCACGGTGCGTACGCGCAGGCGCGTGCGTATCAGCCCGCTGGGCATTGTCGGCCTGGCCACGATCTTCCTCGCGTGCGTGTTCTGCTTCGTCGGGCCGCTGGTCTATCACACCAACCAGGTCGCCTCTAACCTCGCCGCGTCCAATCTGCCGCCGGGCCACGGCCACCCGCTCGGCACTGACGACAACGGCTTCGACATCCTCGGCCGCCTGATGGTCGGCGGCCAGAGCTCACTGGAGATCGGTGCTGCCGTCGCTATCCTCGCCACCAGCACGGGCGTCATCTGGGGCGCGATCGCGGGCTTCGCCGGCGGATTCGTCGACACCGTCATGATGCGCGTCGTCGACGTGATCCTGGCGGTCCCGGCGCTGTTCCTGCTGCTGATCCTGGCGACGAGCGTGGCGCCGAGCACGCTGGAACTGATCGTGGTGCTGTCGTTCCTGGCCTGGCAGGTGCCATCCCGGCTGGTTCGCGGCGAGAGCCTGACCCTGCGGACGCGCGAGTTCGTGCAGGCGGTCCAGGTGATGGGCGGCGGCTCGACCCGGGCGGTGATCCGCCACATTATCCCGAACACCGTCTCCACCATCGTGGTGAACGCGACGTTCCAGGTCGCCGACGCGATCCTGATCCTGGCCATCCTCAGCTATCTCGGCTTCGGACTGCCGCCCCCAGCGGCTACCTGGGGCGGCATGCTGTCCAACGGTTCCAGCTACATCTTCGCTGGCTACTGGTGGCAGGTTTACCCGGTCGGCGTGATCATCGTGGTGGTCGTGGTGGCCTTCAACTTCGTCGGAGACGCCCTGCGGGACCTGCTCGACGTCCGGCTCCGGTGACTGAACATGGCAAGCCCTGAGATGGCCGACAGTGAGCGCAGTGCGAACGGAGAACCGAGCCCAGTGACAGTCTCATCGGGACCGACCAGCTATGACGGTGCCCCTGGCGGCCAGCAGTGAGCGTCCTGGAGGTCAGGGATCTGCGGGCCGAGATCAAGCTGCGCGACTCGACGGTGCGCGCGGTGGACGGCGCCAGCCTCGTCGTCGGCGAAGGCGAGACGGTTGGCCTTGTCGGCGAATCCGGCTGCGGCAAGACAATGCTCGGGACCTCGCTGATCCGGCTGCTGCCACCCGGCGGCCGGATCACCGGCGGGCAGGTACTGCTCGGCGGCCGCGACCTGGTACCGCTCTCGGACCCTGAGATGCGCAAGGTGCGCGGCGGCGAGATCGGCATGGTCTTCCAGGACCCGATGACCTCGCTCGACCCGACCATGCCCATCGGCCGCCAGATCGCCGAGAGCGTGCAGTTGCACAAGCGCGTTAACCGCAAGGCCGGGCTGGCACGCGCGGCAGAGGTGCTGGCCCTGGTCGGCATGCCAAAGCCAGCCGAGCGGCTGGACGATTACCCCCATCAGCTGTCTGGCGGCCTGCGACAGCGAGTGATGATCGCAATGGCGCTGGCGAACGAGCCCAGGCTGCTCATCGCGGACGAGCCGACAACCGCGCTGGATGTCACGATCCAGGCGCAGATCCTCGATCTCATCGACGATCTGAAAGACCGGCTGCGGATGGCCGTCATCTTGATCACGCACGATCTGGGGGTGATTGCCGAGCGCGCCGACAACACCTACGTCATGTACGCGGGCCGGATCGTGGAGCACGCGACGACTGCCCGGCTGTTCGACCAGATGCGGCACCCCTACACCGAGGCGCTGCTGGCCTCGATCCCCAAACTGGACCAGGACGCGCGGCACCGGCTCTACTCGATTCCCGGCCTGCCGCCGGAGCTGACCGGAGTACTGACCGGCTGCCGGTTCGCCCCGCGATGCCTGTACGCGCAGGCGGACTGCCGTGACAACGACCCGCAGCTTGGCGGGTCGGACCCTGCGCATGAGTTCGCCTGTTTCCACCCTACGCAAACCAGCGCGGCGGACATCGCGGCGATCGACAAGCTGGCCCAGGCGGAAGCAGCCGAGCCGGCCGCGACGATGGACACAGCTGAGACGGCGCCGTCGGCGGAGTCAGCCCGGACGGCCGCCGTAAGCCAGCCCGCCGCGACAGCTAACGGCAGCGATCCCGGCCGGCCGCTGCTCCAGCTGGCCGGCGTGTACAAGGAATTCCCTGTCACGGCCGGCGTGCTGCAGCGCCGGACCGGCTCAGTCAAGGCAGTCACCGACGTGACCATCGAGATCCGCGCTGGCGAGACCTTCGGCCTGGTGGGCGAGTCCGGCTGCGGCAAGACGACCATCGGCCGGATGATGGTGGCGCTGGAGAAGCCGACCGCGGGCAGCATTGTCTTCGATGGCAACGACCTGGGCACATTGCCGTCCAGGCAGGTTCGCATGCTGCGCAGCGATCTCCAGCTCGTCTTTCAGGACCCGTATGCCTCACTCGATCCGCGGATGCGGGTCGGCACAATCCTGACCGAGCCGCTGGCGATCCAGCACATCGGCACGCGATCCGAGCAGCACCAGCGGACCATGGAACTACTCGACGAGGTCGGACTCAGCCACAATGCCGCTGACCGCTTCCCGCATGAGTTCTCCGGCGGTCAGCGGCAGCGGATCGGCCTGGCCAGGGCTCTCGCGCTGAGCCCGAAGCTGATCGTGGCCGACGAGCCGGTCTCGGCACTTGACGTTTCCATAAGATCGCAGATCCTCAACCTGATGAAACGGCTGCAGGCCGATCACTCGCTGACCTACCTGATCATCTCGCATGACTTGTCTGTGGTCCGGTACATGGCCGACCGGATAGGCGTGATGTATCTCGGCCGGCTGGTCGAGCTCGGCACCGTCAGCGACGTCTACGACCGGACGGCACACCCCTACACCGCGGGCCTGCTGGCCTCGATCCCGGTGCCGAACCCGCTGCGCGAGCGGCTGGCGGCTGGCGGTGTCAAAGGTGAGCTGCCCTCGGCGCTTGATCCGCCATCTGGCTGCGTGTTCCGCACCCGGTGCCCGCGCGCGCAGCAACTGTGCGCCGATGAGCTACCGCCCACCCTTGCCTTCGGAGGCGAGCACCGCGCTGCGTGCCACTTCCCGCTGCAGTCCCCGGTCACCACGCCGGTCAGTTCCGCGGTGCCGGGCTTCCCGGCCTGAGGACCATTTCCGCACGCAGGCACCGCGCCGCTGCGCAGCAGATTCGAGAGGACACCAATGAACGTCAACTATGACTTCTCCACTGAGGTCGCCGTCATCACCGGTGCGGCACGGGGGGTGGGGCGCGCCATGGTCGGTGGGTTCGCGGAGGCTGGCTGCCGGGTCGTCGCAGCCGACCGGGACCTGGTGGGGCTAGCGGAAACCTGCGAGCCGTACGGCGCCTGTGTGCTGGCCGTGCAGGCTGACGTCAGCTCTGCGGAGGGCGCGGCGAGCATCATCGACGGGGCCGTGCAGCACTTCGGCAAGCTCAGCTTCTGCGTGAACAACGCCGCCGTGGCGCCGCACACAAGCCTGCTGGAAGAGACCGTGCACGTGTGGGACACCGTCTTCGCGGTGAACTGCCGCGGTACCTTCCTGATGACCCAGCTGGCCGGACGGGCGATGATCGCGCAGGGTCAAGGCGGCCGCATCGTGAACTTTTCCTCCGGTGTCAGCAACCGCGGCTCCGCCGGCGCGGCCGCGTACGCGAGCAGCCGCGCCGCCACCGAGAGCTTCTCCCGCGTCGCCGCGATCGAGCTGGCGCCGCTACGAGATCCTGGTGAACTGCGTCAGCCCCGGCTTGATCGATACCCAGCCCAAGCCGCTGCCGCCAGCAATGGCCGAGGGGCTGGCCCGGCGTATCCCCGCCTTGCCGCTGGCCAGGGCAGGCGAGCCACAGGAAGTAGCGAACCTGGTGATGTGGCTGTGCTCAAGCGGGGCCAGCTACGTGACCGGCTCGGTATGTCACGTCGACGGGGGCGCTGGCGTAGGCAGCCGAGCCGGCGCCGCGATCATCGACGACGACATCCGCTACGACTGGGTCACCGGCCGCCAGCGGTCGTGATCCTAACCTCGCCTGCGGGCGCGCCATCGGCATCCGGGAAGCCCGCGAGATAGTGCGCCCGCAGTTCGGCCCGCAGCCGCGGCAGGTCGCCGTCGCTGACGGCCGACACGATGCCCAGGTGCCGCTCGACTGTCTGTGGCATTTCGAGGCCCTGGCGCTCCAGCTCTGCCCGCATGAGGGCACCCATCTGGCTGTTCAGCATGCTCCACAGGTCCTTCAGCCAGCGCCGGCCGGAGACGTCGATAAGCACCTCATGAAACTGGGTGTCGCTGTCCACCAGCGCGTCCAGGTCGTTGAGTCGCGCGGCGACGGACATGTGCTCCAGCGCCAGCCGCAGTTCCTTGACCAGTTCCTTACGGCCAGTAGCTCCGAAGCCGCCCGCGAGGCTCGCGTCTTCGAGCACGTAGCGGGCATAACAGACGTCCTCGGCGTCCTCGGTCGACATCCGGGTGACCACGCTGTACCGCCGCGGCACGATGTCGATCAAGCCCTCAGCGTGCAGACTGCGCATGGCGTCCCTGATAGTGCCGCGGCTGACCCCGAATTCGGCGGCGAGGTTCGCCTCGACCAGCCTCGATTCAGCCGTCAGCTCGTTGTTGAGGATGCGATGGCGCAGCGCGCGGGATACCGCTTCTGGAAGTGACACATGCTCGAGAATGGCTGGTACCTACATCCTTCTTGCTCGCGGTCGCCCGCTACTCTAGTTCGCGCCCGCTGGTAATCAGCGACTGCGCTACGGCCTCGGTCAGCCCGGCATGTCCGGCCGCGTCTTGCTCCGCTTGCAGGACGCTCGCCGGGCCGGTCATGATGGGCGTCATGCCCGGTCCGTGACCCGGCATCGGGCTTCCGCCGTGTACCACCACTCCGACGGTAAGCCAGCCCCGGCGGTAGCCCATGTTCCACCTGGCGTCCAGGTCAGACACTGCTATGAGGTCGCCGAGCAGCAGCCCGGCGGCTCCCCCGCCGGACAGTTGCAGGTCAAGACACCAGCCTGCGGCAGGTCGCCCGATACCGTTGCCGGCCAGCTTGCTGCCGACGATCAGGCGGACGCCGGCGATCACCCGGCCGCCATCGACGGCGACGGGAAGCGCAGCGAATGCGGCGGGATCGGTGTTCAGCACGGTGAGCTCTGGCGGAAAGCCCGCGGGCCGCCAGCCCTGGCCGAAGGCCCGTACGGTCACCTGGTCGGCCGGCCGCAGCCTGGCCAGGTCATCCTGGGCCAGGCTGACGATGACGCGTCCGGCCTCACCGCGCTTACCCACGACGATGCCGCACGCGCCCGCTGCCTGCCCAGTCCTGATTACGACCTGATTGCCGATGCACGAGTAGATCGTCAGCGCGTGCCGGGCGGCCTGGTCGGGGTGGACCAGGCAGGCGCCGGGGGCGGCGTGATCGGCGTCACGGGCGAAGGCAGACTCGCCGAGACGGACGCCCAGCACGATGCCGCCATCCCCAGTCGGCACATAGGACTCGCCGTCCCAGCCCACCCGGTAAGGCGTATCGCCGAGCTCAGGCTGCTCGACCAGGCCGAGCAGGTTCATGGCGACCGGACGGGGCTCCGGGCTCTCAGCGAAGGCGCTCACCGGCTCGCCTCCACGTCGTCGTGCAGCCAGCTGGACAGGTTGGCGGCATCGTCGGTGACCAGCCGGAACGCCTCAGCCGGGCCGCTCATCAGCGAGCTCGGGCCCGGCCCGTGCCCGAACAACATGCATTGCCCAGTGGAGATCACCCCGATCGTCAGGTATCCGGGCCGGTAGCCCCGGCCGTACCTGTGATCGGAGTCCTCAAGCGCGACGATGTCGCCTATCCGCAGCCCTTCAAGGCCTAGCGAAAGATCATCTCCGAGACCGGCGTACGCGCCCATGAGGTCGGTATTGGCGTACTCCGACACCATGCCAGAGCCCGCGCCGACAGCCTCGGCTGGCACCGTGACAGCAATATGCACGTCGAGCCGTCCGTCCGCGCCAGTCCCGCCCGGCATGGCCGCTAGCAGGCGCGGCGAGCAGTTCTTGACCGTAATCGCCGGGTGATCGGTGAGCGCCAGGCCCTGGCCAACAGCGGTGACCGTGACCTGGTCGCCCGTAGTGATCCCGGCGATGGCGGCGGGCGGGAAGTCGACGAGCACGTAGGCGTGCTGGCCGATCACGTGACCGACAGCGCCCGCCGCCGGGCCCGAGGCGATCCTGACCTCGTTCCCCACGCAGGTGAGGAACTGGAGGGCCATGTTCGCGGCCGCGTCGCGGTGCCGGACAGATGCGCCCGGCTCCAGGTGATCGGAGACGTAGCCGGTAGCCGGATCGCCGCAATGCACGTCCAGCGTGACGCCGCCCATGCCGGGCAGCACGAACGGCTGCCCGTCCGGGCCCACGCGGTAGGCGTGCCGGTCCGCGAGTGCCGGCCAGACTTCCCCCGCAAGCACCTGACTGACCAGCCGGGATACATTCGTTTCAGCCCTCACAAGGCCGCCCCCGGCGGCGCGGCGAACAGAACGCCCACGGCGTCAGACATCGTCAGCCCCCAGTCATTGCCAATTGTCGATCGTCAACCACAACTATTTCGTGAACGATACGTGTCGTCAAGTCCCCCATCGTGCGGGTATTGACGTCGAAGACCGAGCTAGTTCATGATGAGGTAGTTGTCAACAATCGACGACCTAGCCGGACGGACCACTGACTCCGCCGCGAGCGTCGGGAGGGCGGAGCACATGGCAGCCAGTCGACTAGGCGTCGGCGTCATCGGGGCCGGCCGGTGGGCCAACTGGGCGCACCTGCCCGGCTGGGCGCGGGATGACCGATGCCAGATAGTCGGTGTCTGCGACGTAGACCCGCAGCGGGCCGCCGAGGCGGCGCAGAAGTACGGCGCGGTAGCCACCCACGACTACCGGGAACTACTCAAGCGCGACGACATCGACGTCATCGACGTGGTCACCAGGGACAGCCAGCACTTCGAGATCAACATGGCCGCCATCGAGGCCGGCAAGCACGTGCTCAGCGAGAAGCCCGTCGCCCACGATTACCGTGATGTACGGCGGGCGGCCGACCTTGCCAGGTCCAAGGGCCTGAAGACCAAGGTCGGCCTGACCTTCCGCTACAGCCCGGCCGTCCGCTACCTGAAGGACCTGGTCGCGCGCGGCGATCTCGGCACGCCTTACATCTACAACGCCTACGAGCAGAACTCGCAGTGGCTGAACCCGCAGACGCCGCTTCGCGGCAGTGAGCGTGCGCATGACGGCCCGATCAAGGTCGCCTCGCTGGAAGGCTACGGTGCACCCGTCATCGACAT
Source organism: uncultured Actinomycetota bacterium (assembly GCA_963787665.1). Taxonomy (GTDB): domain Bacteria; phylum Actinomycetota; class Actinomycetes; order Streptosporangiales; family Streptosporangiaceae; genus JAJYUU01. The sequence goes on along the minus strand of CAWBDZ010000006.1, from coordinate 35,049 downwards.
CGGGCACTGGCTGATGGACTCCGACCTCACCTCCGTGGTCGGGATACTGCGCAACTTCGTCCCCGAGCGCATGATCGCCGACACCGGCCTGATGACCCGGACGAACATCGATGATGGCGACATCTTCATCGGAGAGTTCGCCAGCGGGGCGATCTGCTCGGTGCAGACCAGCTTCGTCACCGTCGGCAACTATCCCGGTATCGAGGTACGGGTCTACGGCTCCGAGGGTGCGGCCATCGCCCGGCTGGTCGAGGAGTTCGGCATCTGCGAGACCTTCAAGATGGCCAGGCCCGACGATGTGGAGTTCCGTGACGTCGAGGTACCGGCCAGCTACTACCCGGCAGGCGGCAGCCCACGGGAGTCCTGGCGCACGTTGTACTACGCGAACCTCACTGCTCACTTCGCCACCGAGATTCTGGGCGATGGCGAGGAAAACGAGGGAAACTTCGACGACGGTCTCTGGGTGCAGGAAATCGTCAACGCGGTCGAGATCTCGAATCGCGAGCGCCGCTGGGTCAACCTCCCTCTCGATACTGCCGACCAGCGGACAGATTAGTGGCGGCAGAAGAGACCGGCCCGCAGACTCAGCTCGTCAGCACGGCCTCGATGCGGTCCAGTGCCGTCGCCATCCGCGCCGGGTCCTGAGAGAAGTTGATCCTGAACCGGCCGCGTCCGGTGGCGCCGAACTGGTAGCCCGGGCTCACTAGGACACCATGGGCCTTCAGCGCTACCGCGAGCGCATGGTCGTCGGGGCCACTCGCGCCGGAAGCGTCCGGGAAGACATACGAACTGGCTGCCGGAGTCCGCACGGTCACGCCAGGGATCGCGGCCAGGCGAGCCACCAGGTTGTCGCGGATGCTCGCGTGAGCGGCAATGCGCTCCGCGAGCCAGATCTCGTCCCCGGCCATCCAGTGGCGAAGCGACTGCTGCGCGTACCCGGCCGTGCGCAGCGAGGCCATCGACACCACCCGCTCCATGGCAGCCACGACCGGCGCGGGACCAACGGCGACACCGACCCGGAAGCCGCTCATCGACTCGGTCTTGGATGGCCCGAGCAGGGTGACGGTACGCTCGGCCATCCCCGGCAGGGCGCTGAGATGCAGGTACTCAGCCCCGGCGAAGATCAGCCGGCAATACAGCTGGTCCACCACCGCCAGCATGCCCGAACTCGTCACCATCGAGGCCAGCGCGCGCACGGTCTGCGCCGAGTAGACGCCGCCGGTCGGGTTGTTGGGATGCGACAGCAGCAGGAGGTCGGCATCGGCGGCGGCGTCAAGCGCGTCCGCGCCGATGTGCAGCAGGCCGCGGGAGTCCTGGGTCAGCGGGAGCCGCAGCGCGGTAGCGCCGAGATAGGCGATGATCCGCTCGCTCATGAAGTACTCGGGATCCGGCAGCGCGACAACGTCGCCCGGTGAGACGAGCGCAGACAGGGCCGCGAACAGCCCGCCCTGAGTTCCGGGCGTCACGATCAGCTCACCGCCGGGCTCGACCGGCCGGCCCAGCAGCCGGGCTAGCCGGGGCGCGAGCAGGGACCGCAGGCGGAGGCTGCCGCGATAAGCCGTGTAAGCCTCCGTGTTCTCCGCCACGGCCGCGGCGAAGTCGGCAGCAGCGGCCGCTGGCGGCTCGAACGCCCGGGTATCCCCATGCGTCAGGTCGATCAGGTCCGCGGGCGCGGGCGCGGCCGCGAGCTCGGTGTCCAGCTCCAGGACCGAGCGGCCGTAGGTCGCCGCGTATCCGTCCAGCGAGGCTGCGGCCAGGGACGGCGGGACACGGAGCGGCGTGGCCAGGCCGAGCGGACCCCCCGGGGCGTCCGGCAGGCCGCGCGCCTCAGCCCTGGTCGTCATGGTCATGGAAGGATCGCGGGTTGAGGTAGTGCTCCCTGATCGCCGCTGCCAGCACATCGCGGTCCGCCGTGCGGACGGCGTCGATCAGCTGCCGGTGCCGCTCGACGACCTGCGACAGGTCAGCGCCCTGGAACTCCAGTGAGGACCGCATCAGTGCACCCATCTGCCCGTCCAGGGCATGCCACAGCTCGGCCAGCCGGGTGCGGCCGCCTGCCTCGACGAGCAGGCCGTGCAGGCGGGTGTCGCACTCCACGATCGCGGCCAGGTCACCGGCGTCAGCCGAGTCCGCCATCGCGTCGAGTTCCTTCTCCATCGACGTCACCAGGTTGTCGTCGATGATGACCCGGTCCTCGCAGGCCGCGCCCGCCTCAAGCAGATAGCGGGCGAAGCAGGCATCGTCTATCTCGGCGCGCGACATGCGTGCGACCGAGCAGCCGCGACGCGGCGAGAACTCGACCAGCCGGTCGTTCTTGAGCTCGATAAGCGCGGCGCGCAGGGTCGTCCGGCTGACACCGAACTCGGCCGCGAGGCTGGCCTCGATGAGACGCTCGCCGGCCTTCAGCTCGTTGTTCAGTATTCGCCGGCGCAGAGTTATCCGGACGGCCTCGGGCAATGACTGATGGGAGATCACGACGCCTCCTTCGGGCGTGCTCGCGGCAGGTGCCACAGGCGGCCGGCCAGCTGCCCGGCGTTGGTAGTGACGTTCACGGCGCTCTAATCCTTTCCCGGCCGGCTGCCGAAACGGAAGCCGCGAACCCGGATGGCCGGGGCGGACGCGCAGCCGTTCCACACGTTCGGCGTGGCCGAAGTGATGAGGCGGGAGCCGACTGCGTCGGTGCGGGCCAGCGTGCCGAGCACGCTCTCGGTGAAGCGGCCGGTAGCCAGCGCCGCGGTCAGCTTGCCATCCTCGATCAGGAAGCAGCCGTCCCGGCTGGTCCCGACGACCGTGCCAGCCTCCGCGTCTACCAGCCGGTTGTACCAGAGGCGCTGGATGTAAAGGCCCCGTTCGACGCCCGAGATGAGGTCCTCCTCGCTCGCGGTGCCAGCCGTCATGACCAGGTTGGCCGCCTCGGGAGCTGGTGAGGACTCTCTGGCGATATGGGCGTGCCCGGTGGACGAACCGCCGGTCGCCGCGGCAGAGGCGAGGTCGCTCACCGCGCCGCCCACCCGGCCAGCCGCGATCAGCGCCACCCGGCGCTTGGGCGTGCCCTCGAAATCGAAAGGGAACGGGAGCCCGACCGGTGCCAGCGCGTCGTCAGCGACCGTGATCTCCGAGGGCGCCAGCATGCCGCCAGGGCAGGTAGCCGCCAGTCCGATTCCCGCCGCCAGGGCCGGGGCGAGGAATCCGAATTCGGGAACGAAGCCAATCAGCTCCCCGGTCGCCAGCCCGCCGAAGACGACGTCGTGGACCCCGTCCGGTACCGGGATGAGGCGGCCTGCCCTGGCGGCCTCACCTACGCTGCGATCGGCCCAGCCTTCGACATCGAGGCGGCTGGCGTCGCGGCCGAGGTCGGCGGCATACGACGACGCATCACCAACCGTGGCGGTCAGGGAGAAACCGGCCTCGGTGGCCGCGCAGTGTGCCCGCTGCCCGCCGCTGGTCACGACGGCGAGTTCGGTGATCGCCGAGGTCAGCACCCCGGCGGCGGATCCGCCGGCCGCGCTAGCCAGGGCCATCACCTGCCCGGCAAGCGCGGAGCGCGCGCTGGCGTCCCAGCCGATCGTGCTCTGCTGCCACAGGCCGTCCAGCTCGGCGACCGGCAGCGGCCCATTGACGCCATAGGGTGCCGACGAGCCCGGCAGCCCGTCCCGCCGCCGTGCCATCTCGGCAGCGGCCGTGACCGCTGCCCCGGCCGCGCCCAGGTCGCTGACCGCTACCCGGGCGCTGCCGGTGCCGGCCACGGCCCGCACCATCACCTGGCACTCAATGATCACCTGCGGCTGATGCACCCGATCGCCAGCGAAGCGGGTGTGCTGCCCGGTCCGGCTGGTCATGAAGATCTCCACCTGGTCGGCCGAGGACGCGGCCAGCGCGTCCTCGAGCATGCCGAGCGCGCGGTCGGCGCCGACCCACGGCTGCGTGCAGGCATCCATCAGGCCACCCCGATCCGGACGTCGCGAAACAGCGCGGGCGCGGCGCCGTGGGAGAGGAAGCCCCATTCCTTCGGCTCGCCCTTGCCGCACGGCATGCCGAACGTCCGGAACTCCGCAGGCCCAGCCGTTGCTTCCAGCGAGCCCCAGAACTGCGGTGTTATCCCGCCGTAGGAGAAATCACGGACCAGCCGCGTCCGCCTGCCGTTGCGGACCTCCCAGGCGACCTCGGTGCCGAACTGGAAATTGAGCCGCCGACTGTCGATCGACCAGCTCCGGTTGTCATCCAGGTAATAACCGTCGCCCATCCGGTCGAGCAGCTCGCCCGTGGTCCCCGTTCCCGGCTCAAGGAAGACGTTCGTCGCGAAGCAGAGCGGGAGGAAGCCCCATCCATCTGATCGGGCGGCGGCTGTCGACTCCGCGCCGATGCGGGCGGCGCTGTCGCGGCTCGACAGGAAGTTGGTCACCATCCCCTCGGTGATGAGCATCGTCCGGCGTGTCCGGGTGCCCTCGTCGTCGAACATGAAGGTGCCACGGGTGCCGGGGACGGTCGCATCGGCCACGATGCTGACCGCCGGCGAGCCGTAGCGCAGGGTACCCACGGCATCGGGGCCGATGAAGGAGCGGCCAGCGAAATTGGCCTCGTCGCCGAGAATCCGGTCCAGCTCGAGCGCGTGCCCCGCGGACTCGTGAATCTGCAGGGCCAGCTGGGCGGGCCCGATCACCAGGTCGGAGAAGCCAGAGTCCACGACGGGAGCGGTGAGCAGCTGCACTGCTTCCGCGCCGACGCGTGCTGCCTCCTCGGGCAGCCGGAGGCTCTCGACGTACTCCCAGCCGGCGGCCGCGGTGTTGCCGTGAAAGGAGTTGGGGTAACTGCGCCGCTGGACTATCTGGTGGCCGCCGGCCACCGCGAGCACCATGCCGCCGGACTCAACGAAATGCTGCTCCTGCCGCGAGCCCTCGGTACTGGCGAAGTACCGGTGGGTGCGCTTGGCATTGACGCCAGCCTGGGCCTGCAGGACGCCCGCGGTCGCCATCACGGCATTCAGGGCGTCGGCGACAACGCGCTCGCGGTCGGCGGGCGGCACGGCGAACGGGTCGATGCGGGCCCGCGTCTGGTACTGGCCGCACTCTGCGGGCCGGGGCGGCAGCACGACGCGTTCGCGTGAGCCGGCGGCGGCCGCTCGCGCGTTAGCCACGGCCAGCCGGGCCGCCAGGCCCACATCGGCGGCCTCCCGCAGCGGGAGCGAGGCAAACCCCCACACCCCGTCGACGAGCACCCGGACGCCGAGGCCGAGGTTGCCCTCAAGTCGCTCGTCGGGCGCCCGGCCGGTGACGGCATAAAGGCGCAGCTCCTGCGTCTCGCTCAGGCGCACGTCGGCGTAGCTGGCCCCGCCGGCGGCAGCCGTGCCGACCGCCGCGTCCAGCAGCGGCCCGGCCGTAGCCAGGCCGCCGCGAAGATCGCCCCATTGGTGCGCTGTCGCCAGTTTCTCCGTCTCAGGCACCCTCGACCTCGTCAAACGCCACCCACCGCCGCTCGCGGGCCGAGCGCTCGAACGCGTTGATCGTGCGCTGCACGATGGCGCCCTGGGCGAAGTCGCCCTCGTTTGCCTCGCTGCCGCCGATGATTTCGTCGGCGAAGTTGCGCACCAGGTTGGAGTAGAACAGGAACGGCCAGGGCTCCAGGCTGTTGCCCCCGGCCGGGAAGTAGTGCTCGGGGATCTCCCGCTCGACGAACTCCACCTCGTCCTTGGTGGCGGTCTTGATTGTCTGGCAGACCCCGAACTCCTCCACCAGGCGCACGATGATGGCGCCCTCAGAACCGTAGAACCTCGCCTCGATGCCCGGATAGTTGCCAACGGTGACGTAGGAGGACTGGATAGATGCCAGCACGTCGGGTCCGAACTCGCACAGCCACATGTCGCCGTCGTCGATGTTCATCCGCTGCATCTGTCCCGTCGAGCGGACCATGCGCGTCGGCACGAAGTTGCGCATGGTGCCAACCACGCTGGTCAGCGGCTGCCCGATCCACCAGTGCATGATGTCGATGATCGGCGCGCCGTAGCCCTCGATCGAGGACACCGCGATCTCGGGGGAATCTGGTTCGGCCCCCTCGGCCTGGCGCAGCGGGGTCGCCGGGTCGATCCACTGGCTGTTCTGCTCATAGCCGTTGAAGATGTAGGGCTCACCGACGAAGCCCTGGTCGATCAGGTCCTTCGCGTACATCACCGCGGGCGCGAACCGGAAGGTAAAGCCCAGCTTCGTCTTCAGGCCTTTCGCCGCGGCGAGCTCGGCGGCCCGCTTGGTCTGCCGCGCGTCCCGGTGCACGGGCTTCTCGCATAGCACGTGCTTGCCCGCCTCGAGCGCATCCCAGGAGATCTGGAAGTGGGCTTCGTTCCCCGTCGCGACATCGATGACGTCGATCGCCGGATCTTCGAGAAGCTCCCGGTAGTCCGTGACGACGCGCTCGACGCCGAACTCCTTCGCGACGCGGCGAGCCACCTCGGCGTCGACGTCCGCAACTGCGGCTACCTCGACGCGCGGATCGCGCTGCCAGCCAGGGATGTGGGCACGCTCGGACCAGTGGCCAGTTCCGACTACGGCAACGCGAAGCTCTTTAGTGCTCATGATGGTGGGACTCTTTCTCTCGTGGGCCGCGAGCGGCCAGCCAGCGACCGGACATTTAGTAGCCCCGCACCGGGTCGTACCGGTTGCGCAGCTGCGATCCCTCCCGGAACCGGCTCAGATTGTCGATGAACAGGTCGACGAGCGCCGCGTTCTCCGTGGCCACGGTCGACGCCGAGTGCGGAGAGACGAGCACGTTGTCGAGGGCCCACAGCGGATCGCCGGCCGGTAGCGGCTCCTCGGCGAACACGTCAAGGCAGGCGCCTGCCAGCCGTCCCGCGCTCAGCGCAGCGGTCAGGGCCGGCTGGTCGATGATCGGCCCGCGGGAGATGTTGACGACGATGGCAGCCGGCCCCAGCAGCTCGATCTGCCGTGCGCCGATCATGCCTTCGGTCTCATCGGTCAGCGGGCAAGCGAGCACGAGCACGTCGATCTCCGGCAGTGCCTCATCCAGCTGCGACCGGGTGATCAGCCGGGACAGACCTGCGACCGCATAGGACCCGCCGTCGCGACCCAGGCCCCACACCTCCACGCCGAGGCCGGCGAACGACTTCACCACCGCGGCGCCGATACCGCCGAGGCCGACCACCAGGCAGCGCAGGCCGGCCAGCTGCCGGGTCGCGTACCGCTCCCAGTGCCGGGCGTCCTGACGGCGCCGCAGCTGCGGTATGCCCTTGACGAAGTAAAGGGCACCGGCGACGGCGAACTCTGCGAGCGGCACAGCGTGGATTCCGGCGGCCGTCGTGACAACCAGGCCGCTGTCGTCCAGGCCCGTGCGGCGCATGAAGCCGCCGATCCCGGCACTCGTGGCCTGAATCCAGCGAAGGTCCGGGCATCGCTGCGGCATGGACGCCGGCTCAAGCCAGTCGAAGTCGAAGAAGATGTCAGCGCTCGCGCCGAGCTCCCGCCACTTCTCCAGGTCGGCGTCAGTTAGCTGCCGGCGCAGGCCTGTGTGGTCACTCGGATAGCGCGGAACCGGCAGCAGTTCCGGTTCGTACAGCACGCGGACGGCAGGCTGGGCTGCTATCCGCTCGACCTGCTCGGGTTCGAGGTAGGAGCCGATCGCGATGGTGAGCTCGGGCACGGCCATCACCGCAGTCCGCAGGCCGTCTGCAGCGCTTCGACCGTCCGCGCAACGGCTAGCGCGGACTCGGAGGCGAGGTGCGCCGGTTCTGCCTGACCTCGCACCGCGGCATTGATGTGGCGAAGCGCGGCGGTGAACGAGTGCGCGTCGGTGGTCGGATGCTCGACGATCGCCTCGGCGCCAGCGCGGTGCACGACGAGCGTGTCCGCCGGACCCGGATGGAACGGGTTCGTCAGGTGAATCTGACCCCGATCGCCGAGGATACGGGTGAACGTGTCGTAACTGCGCCTGAACCCGCAGGTGAGCATCAGCCTGCGGGCGCCCCACGTCACGATCGCCGCTGCATCGACCTCGACTCCCTGCTCGGCCTGCGCGACTCCCGCCGTCACCGTGGCCCCGGCCGCGCCGAAGATCTCAACGGCCAGCCGGACCGGATAGCAGCCCACGTCCGCGAGCGCTCCGCCGCCAAGCTCAGCCGACAGCCGGATATTCGACGGGCTGGACACCTGAAAGTGGAAGGCGCTCACTATCTCGGCCGGCTCGCCGATCGCGCCGTCCGCTATCAGCTCGCAGGCGCGCAGGTGCTGAGCCTGAAATGGGAAGACGAAAGCTTCCCACAGCGGACCGCCCCGCGCTGCGGCTGCGATGTCTAGTACCGCAGCTGTCTGGTCAGAGCCGACGCAGAGCGGCTTCTCGCACAGGACAGCCTTGCCAGCCTGCAGCGCCCTGCCCGTCCACTCTGAGTGCAGCGAGTTGGGCACCGCCACGTAGACGGCATCCACGTCCGCCGACTCGACTACCTGCTCGTAGCCGGCCACGCCCAGGTCGACGCCATGTTCGGAGGCAAATGCGCTTGCTCGCCCGGCGTCCCGGCTGCCGACAAGAACCGGTCGGCCGCCGCCGGCTTCGCGTAGTCCGGGCAGGAACTGCGCCCTGGCGATGTTGGCCGTGCCTACGATGCCCCAGCGCACGTCCCGCCGGTCATGCGTCACTGACATGCCCGGACCCAGCTGGCGGACTCGGATCGGCCATCCGGATCTTCACGATGCACTGCTCCTCCGCCTCGTTCGCCTGCGATGTCCTGCGCCCATGTCCCCTGCTGGTGTCGCCCGCTCATGCCGCCCCCAGCAGCGGCCGCTCTTCGCAATCATAGCGGTCGATTGTCGACCGTAACAGGTGACACGGGCTCTGCGCATCCCCAATAGGCCGATTTGCCGTTGCCAGTCAAGCCGAGCCTGACCGGCTTAAGGGCTCGGCGATCCATGATCTGAAGGAGCCCTATCAACGGGCCGGCCCGGTACACCACTCTGCTCGACGTAACTTGCTAGGCTGCGCTGCCCGCGCTGGGCGTCCACGGACACCAAGAGCAGCATGAGCGCCCATCGCAGTGGCCGAGCGCGCATGCATGTCTAGGCGGACCGGATGAGTCGGCAGGCCTGGCAACGTGACCGCTCCGGCGTGGAACGGAATGGCACGGAACGGACCGCCTAAGTCGCGTAGGCAAGTGGCCCAAACGAACGGTATGAGTCCCTGTGACGGGCTGCATTCAGATCCTGGCAGGCGACAACGCGCTCCGGGAGCATGGCAGGTTCTTCAAGGACGTCTCGTTCAAGGACGTCGACGCTGCCGAGATAGCCGTTGCCTGACGTGGCAGCGCGCCGAGAAGGAGAGCAGATGACTACAACACGCATGCCCCGGAGCGCTGCGGGCTGGCTCGTGGCGCTGGCGGTCGGGCTCGGGGCCTGGGCCGCTCCGGCGGCTCAGGCCAGCCAGCACGTTGCTGGTGCGGCGAAGGCTACCGCGCTTCGGCACGTGAGCTACAAGTACACATTCAGCCGGATTGCCTGGACGGGCTCGCGCAAGGTGATCGCCGCGACCGACAGCCGCCACGACCTGTACTTCTTCTGGGAGGCATCGACGAGTGCGACGTGGCACAAGCAGCTCGTAGCCAAGGGCGGGCGCTCGGCGCGATACAGCTCGCCGTCCATCACCTGGACCGGGCACGCCGTGGCCATCGCGGCCCTGGACGGCTCCGGTGACCTGCTGTCCTTCACCCAGCGCTCCGGCAGCACCAGATGGCGCCGCAGCACGGTGGCTAAGGCTCACGGCTACCCCTACCTGGCGCCGTCGGTCAGCACGGCCGGGGATGGCACCGTACTGATCAGCGCCGGCGACAAAGCCAACCGTCTTTTCTCCTTCACGCTCGCCCCGCACACCAGCAACTGGATCAAGGCAGGCGTGTCCGTAGGCGGGCTCGTGCCTGCCCCGTCGATCACCGCCTGCTACGACGGCATCGTGCACGCATACCTGGGGCTGATCACCGCGACCAGCGGCGGCACATTGTATTTCTGGTGGAAGCGGCTGGACTCGACGAACTGGAATCAGGAGGTCATAGCCTTTGCGGGCCCGGGCGCAAGCTTCACCGGCGCGTCGATCGTGGCGACGGACGGCGACCTGCTGATCACCGCGGCCACCACCGCTGGGGCCATCGACCTGTGGTGGCAGCCGATTGGCGGCTCGACCTGGAGCCAGCAGACTGTCGCCTCGCCCAGCGGCGGAACCTCGTACACCCATGCCATGGTCACCTGGACCGGGCCAGTGCTCGGCGGGCCTGACTCGTACGATGTCGTCACCGCCACCACGAGGAACGGCACGCTGGTTTACTGGTGGAAGCTGGACGGCGGTAGCACCTGGACCCGTGAGCGGGTCGCCAAGTCCGGCCGGCGAGCCACCTACGCCAACCCGGCCATCGCCGTGAGCGCAAGGTCGGTCATCATCACCGCCATCAACACCAAGCCAGGCGACGTGCTGTTCTGGTTCCAGCCGTTCGGCACCAACCCCTGGCATAAGCAGACAGTTGCCAAAGGCTAGCCCCTAGCCCCGGATCGCCTGGCTCGCGGTCCGAGCCTCACCGCGCCAGGCGATCCGCAGGCACGGGTTACGGGCATGGCGGCACCAAAATCGCCTCGCGCCGATATGTGGGTTTGTCCCTGTGGCGCCAGGTGATGCGCTGCGTGGCGGCGGGCACCTCTACGCCGCCTTGTGTCTTTCCCCACGGCAAGGCGTGCACCTTGATGAATAGTATCACTATTGATACTATTCAAGTGCGAGCAAGACAGCGAAGATCATCGAGCAAATGCGACGCTCTCCGCAGAACGTCCGTTTCGATGACCTGGCTAAGGTCTGGGCCGATCACTTCGGTGAACCCCGGCAGGACAGGCACCTCGCACAAGGTCTACAAGACGCCATGGCAAGGCGATCCTCGCGTGAACATCCAGCGCGGCAAGAATGGCAACGCCAAGGCGTACCAAGTCCGGCAGGTGCTCGACGCAATCGCCAAGCTGGAAGCCGAGAAGAACGAGGAGGGTGACGACGATGCCTGACGGAACCCACTACACCTACCGAGTCGCGTGGTCCGCTGAGGACGGCGAGCATGTCGCCACCGTCGCGGAGTTCCCGTCACTGTCCTGGCTCGCGCCCACCCCGGTGGAAGCGCTCGCGGGTCTCGCCGACGTCGTGCGTGACATGCTCACCGATCTGGCCGCATCCGGCGAGCCGATTCCAGAGCCGTTGTCGGAACGCAGCTATTCGGGCCGATTCGTGGTGCGTGTTCCGCCAGAGGTTCACCGCCGTCTTGCCTGCGAAGCTGCTGAACAGCATGTGAGCCTCAACCGGCTAGTGTCGGATCGGCTTGCCCGAGCCTAACCATGGTGATCGCTGGGTACCTGACCTCATCGCCGTCGCAAACGGCGCTTGGCTATCCCGGAACCCGGATGATCTGCACACAGCCATGCGGCGCGATCTCTCAGTCATCAGCCAGCGCGGCGTCGCTACGCGCCGGACTGTCCGGCGATTTGGCTGACTCCTCCGCACAATCCTGCCAGCTAGCTGACCTGCGCATATGCCCTGACCCAGGTCGTGGCACATCGCTCAGAGCCTCAGCCGCCGAGGATCGCCGCACATTATGGCCGCGCGCATCTGGCAGCCGTGCAGCCTAGACCAGCCAGCTGGTTAGATTCTCCGCCAGCGCCGCTCAAGTCTTGCCTGTTGACTCAGTCGATATCGTGTGCATATTTCTGGTGTACGGGAGACGCGGAAGGAGACCTCCAATGTTCAGTATCCAGAGCCTCATCGCTGTCGCTGTCACGTTCGGTGTCGCCGTTGTTTGGACGATGGCAATCGCGGTTACGGGTGCCATCTGGCAGCGCCGCGAGATACGCGAGTTCATGGCATCGCACCCAGTCACGATCCCTGCCCAGGACTCGACGCGGGCCGACGACGCACTGGAGCTCGTCCTGCGCTAGCTGCGGGGCACTTCGAGAGCAGACAGAGGGGCGGCGCCATATGGCGGCGCCCCTCTCGATTTGCTGGAATCAAGTCACCGCGCTCGCAGCAGGTGTCAGCGCCATCTCTGACGACCTGCACGTCATCGAATTCGTGTCCGATCATGGCTAATGCACGAACGCCCGGCCTTGTGGTGCTACCCGCTCGCGTGCGGCAACGGCCACGATTGGAGGCTGGGCAGTTGTCAGTTATCCATAACAGCCACTGTGCAGCTCCTCGACGTCCCATAACTTAGACCCAAGGACTCATGTTCCCCTTGGGCAAGGCCGGCGCGTTTCGCGAAAGAGAGGCTCGCGTCTCGCTTCCGAAGATGCTCACCGTGCGGGCACAACGGCGGTCGTCGGATCCGCGTATATGCAAGTAGAGCTCCCGGCTCGGGACGTCCACGGTTCCGCTCTCGATGGCCTGAAGAAGGCGGCCGTGCTGATCGGCAACCTCGACAGGGTCGTCAAAGGAGCGCATGTCGACCGCGAGGAACATGCGGAGCTGTGATTCCCAGCCGTTCCACAAGCTCCGCGCCAGTTCATGATTGGCAACCTCACAGATGGCACGGTGGAAGCCAGATGCACCGTCAAACTGTTCTTGAATATCGCCAGCCTGCGCGTCCGAGTTGCCGGCTGAGGCCACCGATGCCACAAAGAACCGTTGATCTGTGACTCACCGGGTTGGGGTCGCTATCCGTCAATACGGCTCCGCAGCCAGGTCAACGACGCGCCGATCCGGCACCCCGCCTTCTGGCGCAGAGGCTCCGCGTGGGGGACCGGGTCGTCTTTGCCACGTTGGGCAGGCCTCCCCTTGACGGCTGCCGGCAGGACGCGCAGCCTTGGACCGCCGGGCATACCTCAGTCTTCGGCGCTCGGCGCCCAGGTGACCACGCCGAGCCGCCCCCTGAAGGGCCGCCTTGCTGGCGCGCGCGGTTCTGGTCGGTCACCTGGTGGACTGCCTCGAGCACGGAATCGAACCGGTCGTCGGCGCTGACCGCGCACGCCACGTCCTCGAGATCATGCTCGCCACCCGGACGGCCGCTCGCGAAGGCCGCACTGTGCGATTGGAGACAACCTTCCCAACTGCTAGAAGCTGAGATCGTCAGTACGCTCGGGCTTATGGCGGCAATCTTCTACGCGCTCGCCGCCGGGACGGCGGTCTGGCATTACCGGGGCACGGTCACGCAGGACGCCGCGAACTTTATCCCCCGGTGGCATCCTGCCCGGCTTCTACACCGATCCGACGATCAGCCACGGCGACGCGATCTAGGCGGAGCTGGCAGGCTCGCAACTGGCATGACCACCGGATGAGGCAGCGTGACGCCGATGTCTACATCGGCCTAGACCTGGGCACCTCAGGACTGAAGGGCGTCGCGGTCGCTGCGTCGGGCGCCATCGTCGCCAGCGCCAGCGCCTCGTACGTGAGCCACCGGCCGGCGCCCGGCGCCGCCGAGCAGGCATGTCACGACTGGATCACCGCCGCCGAGTCTGTCGCCGGCCAGCTTCGCGGCGCTGTCGCACCGCGGCGGTGGCGGGGCATCGGCCTGTCGGCCATGATCCCGACACTGGTGACCACAGACGCCGACGGCGAGCCGACCGGGCCGGCGATCACCTGGCAGGACAGCCGGGCCGACAACCAAGGCGACGAGCTCCGCGAGCGGTGCGTGCCGGACGCCTTGTACCGCGCTACGGGCCAGTGGGTCGACGGCCGCTACCTGCTGCCGATGTACCTGCGCGTTGCCGATGAGGAACCGCGCCGCGCCGCAGCGACTTCCTGGCTACTTGCGGCCAAGGATTACCTGTTCGGATGGGCTACCGGCGTGCTCGCGACCGACCCGAGCACCGCGACCGGATTCGGCTGCTATGAGCTCGCAGGCGGCGGCTGGAACAGTTCCGTGCTCGCGGAAGCCACCGGCATGGCGGGGCAAGAACTGCCATCACTGCCTCCCGTTCTGCCGTCACTCACCTGTCGGCGGCTGAGCAGCGTGGCGGCTACCCGCCTGGGCTGCGCCCAGATCCCCGTCTGCCTCGGTGCAGCCGACTCAGTTCTCGGCGCGCTGGGGCTTGGCGCATCCGAGCCTGGGCAGGTCGCATACATCGCCGGCACAAGCAACGTCATCCTCGGAGTGACTGGCCGCCCGCTACTAGACCCGGCGCACCGGTTTATGCTCACGCCGCTCGCCGAGCCGGGCCGGTGGGGTCTCGAAATGGATCTGCTCGCGACGGGGGGCGCCATCCGGTGGCTCGCCGGGCTGCTTGCCGACGTGGCGGACGAGACGGCGCTGGTCGCGCTCGGCGCCGCCGTAGACCCTCGGGACGCTCCGCTTATCCTGCCTTACCTAAGCCCCGGCGAGCAGGGTGCGCTCTGGGACCCGCACCTGCATGGCACCTTCGTGGGGGTCCACCTGAGCCATGGGCGGCGCCATCTCGCCCGCGGTCTGCTCAACGGAATCATCCTGGAGAGCCGCCGCTGCCTGTCGGTGCTCGCCGAGGCCGGGGACCTCGGCAGCGAGCTCGACGTGGGCGGCGGCAGTGCCGCTGACCCTGCATTCCGGGCTGACCTCGCCGACGCCAGCCGGCGCCGAGTACGGACACCACCCGATCACGACGCAGATCACTCTGCCCGAGGGGCGGCGCTGCTGGTTGCTCTCGGCATTGACGGGAAGCGGCTGCCCCGCCGGTCCGGCACTGGGCTGGTAGCTGAGCCCGATCCGGACCGCGCCGCCATCTGGGATGAGCTGTGGGCCGATTACGAGCAAGCGCGCCGCGCTATCGCTGGCTACTATCACGACACCGCCCGGCTCAGGAGGCCGCGTTAACCCAAAACACATCCAGCCCGCCGGACGCGGTATCCAGCGCCTGGCATGGAGTCGGCTTCCGCGGCGCGCGGCAGCTAGGTCGTCTCGATCCCGGCCAGCACCGACCGGTCGAACACTCCCCCGGACTCCATCCAATCGCGAATCGCATCGATAAAAGCGTCGGAGACGACGTGATCTGACGCAATCGTGTACCAGAGCCGCCCCTCTTCGACAGTCTGCGGCAGACGCTTGAGCGCTGTGGCGACGTCTGCCCAGGTGATGCCCATGTCCGACGGCCGGTAGGGGATGCCAATCCGGTCGATCACGCTCCGGATCTCCTCGGGCTCGTTGTCCTGCAGCGCGCTCATGACCAGGATCCCGAGCGCGACCGCCTGGCCATGAATGAACTTCCGGCCGGTCACTGCTTCCAGCGAATAGAACAGGAAATGCTCCGAGCCCTCGATGTGCCGCGGATTCCACCCGTCGTAACCGAACGCAGCGCCGCCCCACTTGAGCGCGCCTGCCAGCGCGCGGATGCCCTCGTCAGTGAGCTCCCTGATTGCTTCAGCGGCGTCGATGACCTGTTGCTTGGCCGCTGCGGCCGCCTCGACAAGCGCCGGATCGTAAGGCCACCGTTCCTCGCAACGACCCTTGGACGCCGCATAACGCCAGTCCCAGTGCGCGGTGTGGTAACACAGGATGTCCCCGGCACCACACCGGTTGAACAGCGGTGGCGCACTCCGGATTATGTCCCAGTCAAGCCATACCGCCTGCGGCAGCACCCAGCCCACGTACCGCACGACACCGCGGTCCCGGACGCCCGCCCTGTGCGAGAACGGCGCATTGACCGACAGCGCCGTCGGAAGCTGGAAGAGTTGGATGCCCAGCCGCCAGGCCAGGTACTTAGCGACATCGATGGCCTGGCCCCCGCCGAGTCCGATCACCGCATTCATCCCGGCGTACCGGGCCGCAGCCTGCTCCAGGTCCTCGATCTCCAGGCTGCGCACGAGATGCACGCCGCCAAGACCGGCCGTGAACTGATGGGCGAACCGCGGCCAAAGATCGTCCATAGTCACGACGAGATAGGGCCGGCGGCAGATAGCCTCCAGTTCCCCAGCTAGCTGACGCCCGAAGAACAGCGGGAACTGATCCATCAGTGTGCCTCCTACCGCAATCGCGATATGCACAGTCGTCGCCAGATGCAGGATCACTGGCCATCACCGACGATGAGCTCATCCTTGACCGTCAGTCGCGCCAGTTGCTACTTTAAAATCCAGACATCTCATACACTGTATGCCAAGCATGACGACTAGCCGTCGAGCCAGCGGCCTCCGAACCGCTCGGGGCCGGGCTAGCGAGGCGGCGGGAGGTCACATGAGCGCCGCGCCAGATGAGGCGGTTGAGCTGCTCTGTGACCTGGTCCGGATCGACTCGGTGACGCCGTGGCTCGTCCCCGGCGGCGCCGGCGAGAAGGCGATCGTGGCCAGGATGGCCGACTACCTTGAGCAGCTCGGCATCCAGACCGAGATCGACGAGATCGAACCGGGCCGGCTGAATCTGCTCGCCACGGTCCGGGGAAGGGTCGCCGGCCCGACCTTATGCCTGAACGCGCACGCGGACACCGTCGGCTACGACAACTGGCGCGCGGAGGCGCTGCGGCCCCGGCTGGCAGGCGACCGCGTGTACGGCCTGGGGGCTGCCGACGACAAGGCAGGGTGCGTGGCCATGCTGCTGACGCTCAAGGCCCTGGCCAGTGACCCGCCCGCAGCAGGCACCCTGCTGGCGGCCTTCGTCGCGGACGAGGAAGCGCTCTCGATCGGCACCGAGAAGCTGGTCCAGCGCGGCGGCATCGACGCGGCAATCGTGATCGAACCGCATGGCCTGGATGAGGTAGTCGTCGCCCATCAGGGATTCGGCTGGATCGACATCGTCACCCGCGGCGTCGCCGCGCACGGCTCAGCCCCGGAGCAGGGCGTCGACTCCATCGCGCACATGGCGCAGGTCATCACCTCACTACTGGAATTGGACCGAGACGCGTTCGAACCGACCGCAGGCTCACCGTGCGGCAAGACCGTATTCCACACAAGCAAGATCGTCGGCGGCACCGACTATGCGACGTATCCGACGTTAGCCACGCTGGGAATCGAGATCGGCACGCAGCCGGGCGAGCACCTCGCCAGCCGGGTTGCCGAAATCGAGGCGATCTTCGCTGATATTAGCGGCGCGGACCCGTCCTTCAGCGGAGACATCGTCATCAAGCTGGAGCGCGAGCCGTTTACTTCGGCCGGACACGAAGAGCTCTTGCAGAAGCTGAGCGGGGCATTCGAGCAGGTGCGCGGGAACGTGCCTGCCGAGGTCGGCCTCAATGCCTGGACCGACGCCGCGCTCCTTCAGTCGGCCGGCGTCCCCACAGTTCTGATCGGGCCTGCTGGCGGCAACTTTCATGCTCCTGGTGAGTGGGTTTCCGTTCCCGAACTTGTGCAGTTGTGCGGCATCCTGGAATCTACTGCCAGAGCGTTCCTGGCATGAGAACCGATGCTGCGGCGGCACCCGCGCCGTGCACGTCCGAGCCCTTCGGGAGGGCCGAGGTGACGGATGCTGCGGCCACGCACGCTGAGCCGTCAGACATGCTGGAGCGGGCTCGGGAGCTGCAGCAGGCCCTGGCCGGTGACCGGATCCAGGCCAAGCTCATCGGCGGACTCGGGATAGCCCTGCGATGCCCGGGGATGAGCCAGTACGGCCTGTCCCGGGATTATCACGACATTGACATCTGCGCGCGCGCGCGTGACGCGAAGGCTATGGACGCGGCCATGGCCCGGCTCGGCCTCGAGCCGCACCAGCATTTCAATGCGATGAACTACGGCCGCCAGATGATGTACAGCAACCCGGATACAGGCGCGCATGTGGACGTCTTCCTGGACGTGCTGCGGATGTGCCAGGAACTGAAGCTGTCGGACCGGCTCTCCATCGATGACCACTGCTCGCTACCAGCCTCCGACCTGGCGCTCAGCAAGCTGCAGATCGTCGAGCTCACCGATAAGGACAAGACAGACCTGCTGGCTCTGCTACTCGAGCACGAACCTACACCTGGATCCGAGAACGGACTTAACGTCGCCCGGATCGCCGAGCTATGCCGGGCCAGCTGGGGCTGGTGGCAGTCATCATTGACCACCCTTGATGCCTGTCAGGCACTCAGCGCCGCACGCCTGGCGCCCGCCGCGCAGCGCCAGGCGACCGCCCGGATCGCCGCGGTGCGGGCCGCCATCGACGCTGCGCCCAAGACCGCACGCTGGAAGACCAGGGCCCGCATCGGTACCCGGGCCAAGTGGTACGAGCTGCCCGAGGAGACGCAGTCCCCCTGATTCACGCCGATCGCTCACCGGACTGGAGACCGACATGGCCAGTGACACAACCACCCCCGGAGTGTTCCTCCGCCAATCATCCGGAGTCGTCAGGGCCATGTCGCCCAGGGACGGCATGTACTTCGGGTACCTGTCAGCGGCCGGCCTGTACGGCGTCACGCTGTTCTTCTTCCTCGGCCCCGGCGAGTTCCCAGGCGGCAGCATCCTCGTCGCCATACTGCTCAACCTGGCGATCGGCATTGCGATCTTCGGCGCCTACTCCATGCTCGGCAGCGCCATGCCGCGCAGCGGCGCTGACTACGTGTACCAAAGCAGGCTGCTCAACCCAGCACTGGGCTTTACCGCCACCTTCGCCGGCCTGGCCTTCTGGCAGTTCTTCTTCGCTTTCCTGGCTGCCAGTACGATCATCTCCGGCGGCCTGGTGCCGCTTTTCAGCGGCATCGGCGCGATCACCGGCACCCACGGCTGGATCACCGCCGCCAACTGGCTGGCCGGGTCGCACGTCACGCTGGCGTTCACCATCGTCTTCCTGCTCATCTCGGCCGTGATCATGGTCCGCGGGATGCGCTTGTACCTGGGTATCCAGAAATACTTCATGATGGCGTTCACCGCCCTGGCCATCCTGCTGATTGCGATCGGCTGGCTCGCGGTGTCGCACTCCACGTTCGTCGCCAACTTCAACAAGTTCCAGCACGCCGTCGGCGGGCTTAGCTCCTCCCAGGTCGTCACGAAGGCCGCAGCGCTCGGTTACAACCAGCACATCCCGTTTAGCTGGGGCAACACCCTCGCGCTCACTGCTTTGCTGGGCATCGGCTCTTACCTGTCCTGCATGTGGCAGACCGAACTACTGGGCGAGATGAAGAGCGCACGCAACCTCGGCCGGCTGTTCGCCTCCATGATGGGCGCGGCCGTGATGCTCACCGTCACCTACCTGATCGCCTTCGTCTGGACGTACGCTTACGTCGGCCAGCCGCTGATGGGATCTTTCTCCTTCCTGGCCTTCGGGCACCCGACGGTTCTTGGCGGCGGTTGGGCGTTCCGCGGCGTCCAGTCGTTCTTCCTCATTCCCTTCCTCAACGTCTTCCTCGCCATCCTGATCTTCCTAGGCTTCCTCGGCCCGATTTCGCAGAGCATGTTCAACACCACCCTCGCGTCGTCGCGCATTTACCTGAGCCAGTCCTTCGACCGGGTACTGCCGGCATGGATGGGTCAGGTCAACAAGCGCGGCGCTCCGGCCAACGCGATCTGGTTCGGAACGGCCATCTCCATCGTCCTGTCGGTTATCTTCCTGTTCCATCCCTCGCTTACCGAGGTGCTGGCCGCCGGGTACATGTTCCTGACCCTCGCGCTGATCTGGAGCCTGCTGGCCGCGATCGTCTTCCCGTACCGGATGAAGGAAACCTACGAGGCGTCGCCAGCCTCGCGGTTCAAGGTGGGCCGCATCCCGCTGATCAGCATCCTGGGGACGATCGGGTTCGCCTTTATGGTTTTCACCATCGTCGAGTTCCTCACCCAGTCCGCGTTCGGCATCCTGGCCAGCACGGCGGTCGTCTCGTGGGTCACGGCCGGCATACTTGTGGTGGCCACGCTGGTCTACTACTTCGTGATCTCCGCGGTGCGCAAGCGCGCCGGCATCGACCTGCGGTGGGCATTCCGCACCGTCCCGCCGGAGTAGCGTGCCGCTAATGCCGAGATTCTGGAGAAAGGGCGAGCGGGGAGGTGCGCCGCTCCGCATCTTCTACGCCAGCGACTTCCATGGCTCGGATAGCACCTTCAGGAAGTTCATCAACGCTGGCCAGTTCTACCAGGCAGACGTCCTGATCTGCGGCGGCGACCTGATGGGCAAGACGGTAGTCCCGGTTGTCGCTGCCGCTGGCCGATCCCGCTACGCCTACCTGCATGGCCAACGGCAGGAGTTCGGTTCCGAGCAGGAAGTCGCCAACTTCAGGACCGCTCTCGGCAAGTCAGGCTCCTACACGGTGGAATGCAACCAGGAAGAGTACGAGAGCCTGTCAAGCGATAAGGACGCGATCGAGAGGCTATTCAACAGGCTCGCCATCGAGCGCCTCCAGTCGTGGATCGGCTTTGCCAGCGAGCGCCTATCCGGCAGCAGCACGCGTTGCTTCCTCGGCGGCGGCAACGACGACACCGATGAATTCCTGGAGCATCTCCACGACATGCCAGGGGATAACCTCGTCTACTCCGAATCCGGGGTCCACCCACTCGATGACCGGCATGTCCTGGCCACCATGGGCTATTCCTCCCCGACTCCCTGGAACACGCCACGGGAGAGAACCGAGGAGGAAATCGAGGCCGCAATCGCCAGCGCCATCGGCCAGGTTCCAGATGTCAGCTCGGCGATCTTCAACTTCCATGTGCCTCCCATCGACTCGACACTAGACCGGTGCATCAAACTCGACGCCGCTGTCTGGCCTCCCGCACCGGTAGTAGAGCATGGCCAGCCTGTCTACTTCGGCGCGGGGAGCCAGGCAGTCCGGACGGCAATCGAAACCATGCAGCCGGTCGCGGGGCTGCATGGCCACATTCACGAGTCACGGGGCGTAGTGAAACTGGGCCACACGATGACCTTCAACGCCGGCAGCGAATACGGCGAAGGACTTCTCCGCGGCCTCATCGTATCGGTCCGGGATTCTCGTGTGATCGACTATCAGTTCACGTCAGGCTGACCCGACGCCTCCGTTACAGCAGCTCGCTGGCCTGCGTGCGGATGGCTTCGACGTCCGCGTCCGATGCGCCATGCTTGCGGGCCAGCTCGAAGTGGCGCTCCGCGCAGGGCACGCAGTCATGGCGCAAGTAATACAGCGCGTCGTCCAGCTCACGCTCCGCAGCGCTGAGGCTCACATAGCGTCCGGTCAGGTCCGCTCGGAGCCTTGGCGTCTCGGTCACGCCAGGTACCTTGACACTGACTGCTCCAAGATGCCGCACAACTTCATGAATTCGCTGATTGACAGCCATTCATCCGGCGCATGGAAGTTCCCGCCGGTCGCGCCGATCAGCAGCGTGGGAATCCCGGCCGCCTGCATCAGCGCGGCATCAGTCCAGGCATTCATCCCGGTGATCTTCGGTGGCTTGCCGAGCACGCTGGTCATCGAGTCCTGCACGATCTCCAGCAGCTGCTCATGCCCCTCGGCCATAAACGGGTCGCGGTCAAGCCGCACGCAAACCTCGCCCCGGAAGCCCGGCTCGGACTCTGCGATCTCAGCGAAGATCGCTTCGATTTCGGCAACCCGGTCGCTGAGGTGCTCGCCGGGCTGGGTGCCTATCTCGATGCCGAGCACGGCCCGGTTAGGGTAGGTCGCATAATCGGTGCCACCGCTGATCGTGCCGGTGTGAAAGACAGTACGCCCGTTCATCGGGGTTGCCTCCGGGATGAACAGGCTGCTGTCCAGCCGGTGCAGCCGGGTGATGACTTCCGCAAGGTGAACGATGGCATCCACGCCAGTGTCGGGTGCCGAGCCGTGCGCCGCGACGCCGTGGGTGATGACATCGATCCAGCCGAAACCCTGATGCTCCACCACCAGATCCTCGGTCTCCTGAGGCTCTATCACGATCGCGGCGTCGATGTCAGTGCGGCCGGCCAGGTGCTCAGACCCGATCGACACACCCTCCTCATCGGCGACGCAGGCCAGCAGCAGGTCGCCGTGTAGCCGCGTACCGGACCGGGCCAGTGACTCCAGCACCAGCATGCCGGCCGCGCAGCCCGACTTGTCGTCGGCAGCCCCGAGCCCGTAGAGCAGATCGCCATCCAGCCGCGGCGTCAGTGCCTCATCCGGCCAGTTCGCGAAGCCCACGGTGTCCGTGTGCGCGTTGATGCAGAGCGTCGGCCCGCCGCCGGTGCCGCGCAGCCGGGCCAGCACATTCGGGCGGCCAGGCTGCACCTCGACGATCTCGACCTCGGCGCCGGCCCGCTCCATCCGCGCGGCTATATACGCCCCGACATTGCCTTCACCCGATCCGGTCGGGATCAGCCACGGCGTCACTGACTCGATGCGGACCATGTCACTGATCAGCTCGACAGCCTCATCTTGGGAAACACTCACGGCGTTCGCTCCTCATGCGTCGCAAAATGACAGGCCACCTGATGACCCCCGCTGGCCTCGGGCGAGCTGTTCAGCACCGGGTCGTCATCACGGCACCGGCCTGGCTCGCCTAGCTTCCGGTACAGCGGGCAGCGCGGACGGAACCGGCATCCGGCGGGCACGCGGCTGGCCGAAGGGGTCTCACCGCTCAGCAGCACCCGCTCGCGCGCCGCTCCGGTCTCGGGCACCGGGATCACCGACACCAGTGCCGTCGTGTAAGGGTGCAGCGGCGCCTGGATAACCTCGTCCGCCGTTCCGATTTCGACGACTCGCCCCAGGTAGACGACGGCAACACGGTCGGCCAACACCCACGCAAGCGATAGATCATGGGTAACGAACAGTATCGACACACCCCGGCTCGCCCGCAGATCCAGCATCAGACGCAAGATGCCCGCCCGCAGGGAGACATCGAGCATCGACACTGGCTCGTCCGCGATAACCAGGTCGGGCCCGAGCACCATGGCGCCCGCGATGACCAGGCGCTGGCGCTGCCCGCCGGACAGCTGATGCGGATAGCGCCGACCGATCTCGGCCGCCGGATGCAGGCCGACCTGCTCCAGCGTGGCGAGTACCAGCTCCCGCCTGGCCGGCGCCTTGCCGCCAAGCTTGTGCACGAGCAGGGACTCCTCGACGGTGTCGAAGGCCGACAGCCGCGGATCGAGTGACTCAAACGGATCCTGGAAAACCACCTGGATCTCGCGGCGCAGCTCCCGCAGCGCGCCGCCGCGGATGCCGGCCATGCCGGCGCCGCGGAACAGCACGGATCCCCCGGCGATGTCCTGCAGCCGAGCAATCGACCGGACGATGGAGGTCTTGCCGCAGCCGGACTCGCCGACCAGCGCGAGTATCTCGCCGGTGGACAAGGCGAAGCTGACGCCGTCCACTGCGCGGATCAGTCGCCGGTCGCGTGGCCCGCGGCGGCTGCGGTAGTGGACCACCAGGTCATTTACCTGGAGCAGCGGTGCCGGAGCAGGGACGGTGGTCATCGGGACCAGCCTGAGGCCGGCAGCACGAGATCGCTGTGGTGGCACGCTGCCCAGTGGGCGGGGCCGACCAGCTCCAGGGCTGGCTCGGTCTCCATGCACTCCGCCGTGGCGATCGTGCACCTCTCGGCGAACCGGCAGCCCGGCGGCGGAGCAACCAGGTCCGGCGGATGCCCGGCGATGGCTTCGACAAACGTCCGGTCGCGCCGGATGTCGGGGAACGCGTGCCGCAGCCGGGCGGTGTAGGGGTGCGCCGGGCCGCCGCGGGAGGCGTCTGGCGCGAATATCTGCGCGGTCGGTCCCGACTCGATCATCTTCCCCGCGTACATAACCGCGACCGAGTCGCAGACCTCGGCGATCACCGACAGGTCGTGCGAGATCAGCATCATCGTCAGTTCCAGCCGGTCGGTCAGGCTGCGCAGCAGGTCCAGGATCTGTGCCTGCGTCATCACATCCAGGGCGGTCACCGGCTCATCGGCGATGATGAGCTGCGGCCGGCAGGCTAGCGCCATGGCGATCAGCACCCGCTGGCGCATGCCGCCAGACAGCTCGTGCGGGAAGCTGGCGGACCGGCTGGGCTCGATGCCGACGCTGTCGAGCAGCTCGGCCACGCGATCACGGGCCTGGCCCCTGGTCGTCTGCGGCTCATGGGCCCGGATGGGCTCAGCCAGCTGGGCGCCGATCGAGTGCACTGGATTGAGGGAGTTCATGGCGCCCTGGAAGATGACCGCTATTCGCTGCCAGCGCAGCGCGCGCAGCTGCTCGGCGCCGAGTGCCAGCACGTCCTGGCCGTCGAACGTGATCGAACCCGAGCTGACGGTCGCTTCGCGCGCCAGCAGCCTCGGGATCGACAGCGCCAGTGTCGTCTTGCCGCAGCCCGACTCGCCGGCCAGGCCGAGCACCCCGCCGGTGTCAATCTCCAGGCTCACGCCGTCCACGGCGACCAGCGGGCCAGCGGGCGTGGCGTACTGCACCCGCAGCTGCGAGATCTCCAGCAGGCTCATCGCGAGCCGCGCAGCCGGGGGTTGAGCGCCTGGTCGATGGCGTGGCCAGTGAGGGTGAAGGCCAGGACCACAACGACGATCCCAACTCCCGGCGGGATGAAGTACCACCAGGCCCCGCGGCCGATGGCGCCGGATTCGAACGCGAAATGCAGCATGGTCCCCCACGAGACCTGCACCGGATCACCAAGGCCCAGGAAGGACAGTGTGGCCTCGGCCAGGATGGCCCCGCCGATCACCAGTACGGTATTAGCGAAGATCAGCGGCATCACGTTGGGCAGGATGTGCACCCGCAGGATGCGCAGGTGCGATGCGCCGAGCGAGCGCACTCTGGTGATGAACTGCCGCTCCCGCAGCGACAGTGTCTGGGACCTGACGATCCTCGCCGTCGTCGGCCAGCCGGTCATGCCGATCACCAGGATGATCACGCCCAGGTTCTGGCCGAAGAAGGCGGCCAGCGCGATCACCAGCGGAAGCTGGGGCAGGACTAGGAAGAAGTCGGTGATCCGCATGAGCACGGTGTCCAGCCAGCGGCCGAAATAGCCGGCCACGATGCCGATCCCGGCGCCCAGGATCATCGAGATCGCGGTCGCTGCCAGGCCGACCTCAAGGGAGACGTGGGCGGCGGACAGCAGTTCGCGGAACACGTCCCGGCCGAGCTCATCGGTGCCGAGCCAGTGCTGAGCTGACGGTCCTACCAGCAGGCTGGCCGAGGAGGACCCCACCGACTGGGAATTGAACGGGAACGCCAGTGGCCCGCCGATCGCCATGATCACGACGAAGATGAACAGCACGACGCCCAGCCGGCCGAGCCGGTCGCCGATGACGTACCGCCAGACGCGGCGCAGCTCCGAGTCCCGGTCGCCGGCAGCGACAGGCCCGGCCGGGCGGCGGCGACAGGCCGTCGGCGAGCTGAGTGGATGCTCCTGCCCGGGCCATCAGGCGTCCCGGACGCGCGGATCCAGGACCTGGTACAGCAGGTCGCTGGCGAAGTTGACGAGCAGCACGACGATGGCGAATACCAGGAACGCGGCTTCGATCACCGGGTAGTCACGGTTCAGCACGGCGTTGTAGACCAGCAAGCCCATGCCGGGCCAGGAGTACACGGTCTCCACCTCGATCGCGCCCGCGACCACCAGGCCTATCAGGAGCGCCGATGACGTGACAATCGGCAGCAGGGCGTTGCGCACGGCGTGCCGCCACAGGATCCGCCGCGGCGTCAGGCCCTTCGCTGTGGCGGTCACCATGAAGTCCTCTGCCAGCACCTCGATGACGGCCGCCCTCGCGACCAGCACGAACTGCGCGATGTTGACGATCACCAGCGTCAGCGTCGGCAGCAGCAGGTGCGAGGCGATGTCCTGGATGCGCTGGAACTGCGAGGTATAGACCGCGTTCGGCGTCTCCATGCCGAAGATAGGGAACGCGTGCAGCCAGACTCCGAGCAGGAAGGCCAGAATCAAAGCAGTCCAGAATGTAGGCAGGCTCCAGCCGATGACCGAGCTGGTCACCGTGGCAGAGTCGTAGGCACCACCGCGCCGGTTCGCGGCGATGACCCCGGCGATGGTGCCAGCGCCGATCGTGACGATGGTAGCCCCAGTCAGAAGCAGGACGGTATTGCCCAGGGACTGGCCGAGCAGCTGGCTGACCGGGATCCGGTAGGTGTAGGAGATGCCGAGCTGTCCGTGCAGCAGGTCGCGCAGGTAGATCACGTACTGCTCGAGCGCGGGATGGTTGAGCCCGTACACCTGGGTGATCTGTGCCACGGCCTGGGGCGTCAGGTGGCCGGAGCGCGCCAGCAGCCGAACCGGATTGCCGGGCAGCAAGTGAAAGAGCACGAAGTTGAATGTCACGATGCCATACAGCGTGACCACCAGCCACACGATCTTGCGGGCAAGGTAACGGAGCCGGGACACGTCGCGTCTGCCGCGCCGGCTAGACCGGCGTGACCTTCAGGTAGTTATCGCGGGTGAAGTTCAGGATTATCCCGCCGTTGACGTTCGTCCAGCCCTTCCATGTGTTGGTCCGGTAGCCCTGCAGCTTGTCCTGGTACCACATGATGATGTACGAGGCAGCGTCGTAGTAGAACTGCTGCGATTCGTTGACCAGGGCCAGGCGCTTGGCGGCATCAAGCTCAGTGGCCTGCTCGTTGTAGAGCTGGTCGTAGTGCCGGTTGCAGTAGTAGACGTCGTTGTTGGAGCCGATCTGGTTGCACAGCGGGACGCCGAGCATGTAGTCCGGGTCATAGACGCCCGAGTCCCAGCCCCACACGAAGATGTCCCAGTTCGGCGCCTTGGCGTTATAGACCGTCGCGCCGAGAGTGTTCGCATCCAGCGTGGTCAGGTTGAGCTGGATGCCGACCTTCGCGCAGGCGTCGCGGAAGACCTGGGCGGCCGCCACGTCCACCGACGTGGACTGGATCGCGATCAGCCGGAAGCTCAGCTGCTTGCCGTCCTTGGAGGAGCGCACCTTGCTGCCGTTGCGGTAGGTGTATCCGGCTGATTCCAGCAGCGCCTCGGCCTTGGCCGGATCGTTGTTCAGCTGCTTGCCCTCAGGGATGTTCAGGTGCCATTCGGTGAACCCGGCCGGCAAAATGGTGCTGCCCGGCAGCCCGTGCCCGGCGAGCGCCACGTTGACGAGCTGCTGGCGGTCCACGGCATAGCTGAGTGCCTGGCGGATCGTCAGTTCCTTCAGCAGCGGATTGCCACCGGACTTCGGGTTGTCGGAAACGTTGATGCCGATGTGATGGAACGAGAACGACTTCAGCGAGACGGTCTTGACGTCGGCCGCCCCGGCGAGGCCATCCCAGATTGTCGGCGGGATCTCCGGGCAGATGTCGACGGCACCAGTCCGCAGGCTCTGCGCCATGACGTCCTCGTTCTGGAACAGGATCCAGCTGACCTTCTGCGCGGCTGGCTTGGCGCCCCACCAGCGCTCGTAGCGGGCGATCTCGATCGACTGGCCCTTCTTCCAGTCGACGAACGTGTACGGCCCGGTGCCGACGGGCCTTGCGTTCGCGAACTTCTGGATCTGCGTACCGGTCATCCCCTGCCAGATGTGCTGCGGGATGATCGGGACCGCTAGCCCCGGGTTGAAGGCCTGCGGCGCGGAGAAGGTCAGCACCAGCGTGGTGGCATCGGGCGCCTGCGTCGAGACCAGGTCGGTGACCCACTGGGCGTACTGGCTAACATGCGTTGACTTGATCAGGTCGAAGGTGAATTTGGCGTCCGCGGCGCTGAACGGCTTGCCGTCGTGCCAGGTGGCTGACCTTAGCTTGTAGGTGATCGACTTGCCATCGGCGCTGTAGGTCCACGACGTCGCCAGTCCCGGCTCGGGCTTGAGGTCAAGGCCGTAGTGCATCAGGTTGTCGTAGACCAGTTGGAGCACCTCAACGGCTTCGGTGCTGTAGGTGGTGAGCGGGTTCATGGTGTCCGGCTCGATCGCCCAGCCCACCCGGATGGTGCTGGCCTTGGCGGTTGCCGCGACCGTGGCGCATGCCTCCAGTGCCGCGCCCGCGGCGGGCACAGCCAGGCTCAGCAGCCCGGCGCGCCTGAGAAAGTCACGGCGAGACGTTCCGGCGGGCATCTGGCCTCCTCCATGCTGCAGTACTCGCGGCTTATAGCGGGCGTGCCCGTGCTGCCAGAGTGGCGGCCGAGCGCGCAACAATGCATACAGAGTATGGACAGCATGTATCTGGCTATCTCGGGCTGTCAAGGGCCAGATCGAGACCGGAATCGGAGCCAGCCCAGAACGGCCACGATCCATTCCGCAAAAGGCATCGCGCCAAGGCACCGTCGACTGCGGCAGGCGCCTGACTTGGCCAGTATTGAACATGCAGAGTATGCAAGGTAACGTCGTGATTCAGACCTGCCCACCACCCGGATGGGAGAACTGATCATGACCTTCGACGATCGCTACCGAGCTGGGCTCAGCGCTCCGGCGAGCTGTTCGCCGAGGCCAGCCAGTACATCCCGGGCGGAGCGGGCAGCAGCGCCCGGACTGTCAAGTTCGGCTGGCGGCCTTATCCGCCGTTCATGGCGCAGGGGTACGGCTCACGCCTGCGTGATGTCGATGGCCATGAGTACGTCGACTACCTGCTGGGCCTCGGCCCGATGATTCTCGGCCACCGCCACCCGGCCATTACCTCGGCGGTCGCCAATGCCATCGGCGATCTTGGCACCTGCTTTGGCCTGCCGTACGAGCTGGAGATTGAGGCAGCGCGCAAGGTGACTGAGGCCGTGCCCGGCGCGCAGATGGTGCGGTTCTCCAACTCCGGCAGCGAGGCGGTGGGCACTGCCGTCCGACTCGCCCGCGCCTACACCGGCCGACGCCTGATCATCCGGTTCGAGGGCCATTACCATGGCTGGCAGGACACGGTCTACTGGAGCAATCATGTCGACCCAGCGCAGGCCGGGCCTGCCAGCGCGCCCCGCCCGGTCCCATCGGGGCCGGGTGTCCCGGCTGAGCTGGCAGGCACACTGATCGTGCTGACCTGGAACGATCCCGACAGCTTCCTGCGGGTGATGGCCGAGCGCGGTGACGAGGTCGCCGCAGTCATCACCGAGCCGGCCGTCTTCAACACCGGCTGCATCCTGCCCGAGCCCGGTTACCTGGAGCTACTGCGCGAGCAGACCAGGCTGCATGGAGCGCTGCTGATCTTCGATGAGGTCATCACGGGCTTCCGGTTCGCGCGCGGCGGGGCGCAGGAGTTCTTCGGCGTCACGCCGGACCTGACGACGATGGCCAAGGGCCTGGGGGGCGGTTTCCCGGTGGCCGCCATCGGCGGCAGTAAAGAGGTCATGGCCATGATCGCTGACGGAAGGTACTCGCACTCAGGCACATACAACGCTAACGTCATTGCCTGCGCCGCAGTCAGCGCCACCATGGACGTGCTGGCGGAGCCAGGTCTCTACGAGCGGCAGCGGGCGCTCGGCGAGACCCTGATGAGCGAGCTGCGCAAGCTAGCGGCCGACGCGGGGCTGCCGGTCATTAGTCGAGGGACTAGGCACCGTGTTCCAGCTGTGGTTTAGCGAGCGGCCGATCCGTAACTGGAGACAGGCTGAGCACTATGCCGATGAAGCACGCTTTACCAGGTGGTGGCAGGAGATGCTGCTGCGCGGCGTCTTGTTCCACCCGAGCCAGTTCGAGAACCTATTCCTGTCGCTGGTGCATACCAGCGACGATGTCGATGACATGCTGAATGCGGCCAGCGATGCGTTCGCTGCGATCAGCCGTGACCATGGCTAAGCTGGCGACTCGTGATGGTGCTCGATCTTGGCGGCAGCAGGCCTGAGCGGGTGCCGCGCGGCATATCGTCGAGGGCGGGCCGCGCCGGGCTGCTGTACGAGCAGGTCGTCGAGTACGTAGAGAAGCTCGTAGCCGAGCGCGGGCTGGTTGCTGGTGATCTGCTGCCTACCTACGCTGAGCTAGCTGAGGCGTCGGAGTCAGCCTGATAACCGTCCGCCGGGCGCTGGACGAGATGGAGCGGTCCGGGCGGGTCCGCCGGCACCAGGGCCTTGGCACATTCCTGGCCCGCCCGCGCATCGTGACCGAGCCGGCCAGGGCTGGCAGCCTGCTAGCCACGCTCGCCCAGGGCGACGTCGGCCCACAGGCGCAGGGCCTGGAGACCCGGATCCTGGAGGTGCGGGCAGGGCTGCCGTCCGCCGACATCGCCCACGCGCTGCAAACCCAGGACGACGCGCCAGTGTGGCGGCTGCGGCGGCTGCGCATCATTGATGGCCAGCCTGCCGTGGTCGAGACCTCGCACATCCCGGTCGCCCTCGCCGCCGACCTGGACCGCCAGCTCGGCGGCTTTCGCGGATCGCTGTATGACCTGCTGGCCCGCGAGTACGGGCTGGCCGATGACTATGAGGAGCAGTACCTGGAAGTTGTCGCTCCGGCGGCCGATGAGCGCCGCCTGCTCGCCGTCCCGGCTCGCACTCTTCTGGTGCGCATCCGCGGGCTAAGCATGGATACGTCGGGGACGCCGTTCGACTGCTTTGAACAACTTTACCCGGCCACCCAGTTCGCGTTCGCGATCTCCGGGAGCACGGCACGGCGCCTGTTCCCGACTCCTGACTTCCAGCATTGGGCAGTGCGCGCGATGCCGCCGGCCGGTGCGTCCCGCACAGGCGGCCGCCAGCGTCGAGCTTAGCTACGCAGGCTGCCTGGCCGACCACAGCTGAAAAACGCGAGGGCGTGCGATAAGCGTCGTGTCGTCATCAGTGAACTGTCTCAGGCTGGCCAGGGCGGCGGCCAGCTCGCCTGAAGTGGCCACGCCCTCCGACACGATCGCCTCGCCGGTCGCATCCAGCGTCGACCACGCCAGCTCCTTGCCCTCTCCGCTGACGGCAACGGACTGCACGAGAGCCACCTGCGGCGCTGGGATCCCGGCTTCAAGAAAGTACTGATACATCTTTCTTCCGCTGGCGTGGTCACCGCCCCGTCGCCGAATCACCTCCGCGTAGGCGCGCACAAAGAAATCGAAGCCCGCATTGGGGGGATGACAGCACCACCCGTCAAAATCCGGGTCCTCGACGATCACGCGGCCGCCGGATCGGACCGCGGCCCACATCCGGCGAAGAACATTCACCGGCTGGCTCACATGCTGGAGGAGAAACCGCGCATACACCACGTCATAAGCGTTCGGCTCGTGCCACTCGTTGACGTTCCCTGCGAGGAACTCAACGTTGCCGACTCCGCGCTCCACAGCGGCCTTGCGAGCCAGGCCGAGCTTCACCTCGTCCATATCCACGCCCGTGACGGAGCCGCCAGGCTCAACGAGCCTGGCAATCTCAAAGGTCACTTCCCCGCCGCCGCAGCCCAGGTCGATGCATTTCATGCCCGGACGGAGCCCGGCTCGGCCGAACAAAGCGGCAGTGTCAGGCCAACTCGCTCGCGCCAGTAGCAAGAGCCGGTCGTATCCTTCACGTCCGCCCCGGATCACGTACCGCTCCACGACCTCGAGCATAAACGCAGCCGAACGGCGGATCCCGGCACCTACCCGTGCCAGTTAGCCGAGCGCGCCCTCCCTGCGGTGATCGCCCCGGCTTAGGTGATCGCCGCGGCTTAGTGGCCCGCGTCCGGGTCCCCCGGCCGCACGATGCCGGTCTCGTAGGCCAGGATCACGGCCTGGACCCGGTCCCGCAGCCCGAGCTTGGCCAGCAGGTTCCCGACGTGCGACTTCACCGTTGCTTCGCTCACGACCAGGTCGGCCGCGATCTCCGCGTTGGTGAGGCCGCGGGCGAGACGCAGCAGGATCTCCCGCTCCCGGCCGGTCAGCGACGCCAGCCGCGACGGCGCCGGCAACGTCTGCGCCGGCCTGCGGGCGAACGCGTCGATCAGCCGCATCGTCACCGAGGGCGCCAGCAGCGCGTTCCCCGCCGCGGCGATCTTGATGGCGGCGATGAGATCGTGCCGCGGTGCATCCTTGAGCAGGAATCCGCTCGCGCCCGCTCGCAGCGCCTCGTACACGTACTCGTCCAGGTCGAAAGTGGTCAGCATGACGACCCGCGGCGCGCCGGCCCGCTCGCCGCCGGTGATCTGCCTGGTGGCCTCGAGGCCGTCCATTTCCGGCATCCGGACGTCCATCAGGATCACGTCGGGGTTGTGCTCGGCCGCGGCCTGGACTGCCTCGGCTCCGTTTGCCGCCTCGGCGACCACCGTGATGCCGTCGGCCGCTTCGAGGATCACGCAGAACCCGGTCCTGACCAGTTCCTGATCGTCTGCCACCATGACCCGGATTGGTTCGCCTGCGCTCATGGCGCTGGCAGTCGTGCCGTGACGGCGAACCCGCCAGCATCGCCAGGTCCGACGGTCAGCTTGCCCCCGCAGGACGCGACCCGTTCGGCGATGCCTGCCAGGCCGAATCCACCCGAATCCGCGAGGCGCGGCCCGCTGCCGTCGCGGCCGGCGGCCGGCTCCGGGCTCGATTGGCGTTGCCGCCCACCGTAATCGAGACGGTCCCGTTCCCGGTATCTGTCACAGACACGGTCACGTAGCCAGGCTCATAGCTGACGGTGACTGCCGCCTCGCACGCGCCGGAATGCCTGACGGTGTTGGTCAGCGCCTCCTGCACAATGCGGTACGCGGCCAGGTCCACGCCCGGTGGCAGCTTGCTGGGGCTGCCCTCAACCCGCAGGTCGACGGCGATTCCTGCCCGCCGGACCGGCCCGAGCACATCGTCAAGCTGGCTGATCGACGGGGACGGTGCCGTGGTCGCCCGGCCGTCGACGTCGGCAGGGCCGCGCAGCACCCCAAGCAGGCGGCGGAGCTCGGTCAGCGCTTCCCGTGCTGTCCGGCCGATGACCTCGACGCACTTGCTTGCATCCTCAGGCCGGCCGGGCAGCAGTGCCGCAGCGGCCTCCGACTGAACCGCCATAAGGCTGACGTGATGCGCCACCACGTCGTGCAGTTCCCTGGCGATCCTGGCCCGCTCCCCTGCCGCCGCCAGCGCCACCTGGCGGGCGCGCTCGGCCTCCGCGTGCTCCGCCCGAGCCTCGACCTCCTGCACGTATGCGCGCCGGGTACGGCTGAGTATGCCAAGCGCGCCCGCCACCGCGAACTGCAGCACGACGACGAAGAAGTCATAGGGCTCGCTGTGGCCAGGCAGCAGCTGCGACCTGACAATGCCGACCAGCGTCACGGCACTCATTACCACCCGGACCCTGGTCGAGGAGCGATCCATGATCGTGTAGTAGGCGATCGCGGGACCGAGCGGAATCGGCGCGAAGTTCAGGTTGAGCTGGTCGTAGATGGCGCGCGGAATGCCGACGGCGAAGTACACCGCAACCGGCCACCGACGCCGCCAGGCCAGCGGCAGCGCCTGGAGCATCACGAGCAGGAACGCGACATAGGGCAGCTGAAGCTGCCTGGTCTCCGGAATCAGCGAGCCGACATTGAAGATAGCTAGCGCCACCGCGAGCGCAAGATCCTGGATGCGCGGCGGCAGCCCGGTGACCCAGCTAGCGAGCCTCTTCACCAGCCGATCGTAAAGGCCGCCGCGGTGCGCAGGCCATCCGTCGCAAGGCTGAAGTGCCAACCCCTACCTAAGAAGGAAACGAGGCCGTCCGAATGACCGCGCTCTACCCGCTCGGGATGGGCGCGCAAACGGGCACTGCGGCCGATGTGCATGACGTCGCTGGCCGACGAACATAACGGCCATGAACCTTCTCGCACGAGCACCGAACACCCCGGCCGAGGCGGGCCGGGACGCCGCTGATCCAGTCAGCGGCATCGCTCCCTTCGACCGGCGCGTCATCGCAGTCGGCGCTGTCGTCTTCGCGGTCCTTCTGGCGTTGGCGACGCGGTACGGGTTCCACCGCGACGAGCTGTACTTCATTGAATGCGCTCGGCATCTGCAGGCCAGCTACGTCGATCAGCCGGTGCTGACGCCGCTGCTCGCGTGGGTGTCACTGAAACTGTTCGGCGTGTCGCTGCTGGGCCTGCGGATGTGGCCGGCCCTGGCGGCATGGGCGACGGTCATCATTGCCGGCCTGACGGCGCGCGAGTTCGGGGGCGGCCGCCGGGCGCAACTGCTGGCCGCGGTGGCGACCGCCACCATGCCAGTTGTGCTGGGTGCTGATCACCTGTTCGGGCCGACGGCCTTCGACGTGCTTGCCTGGGCGGGCCTGGCGCTGGTTGTCGTCAGGATCGGGCGCACCGGTGAGACGCGGTGGTGGCTGCTCGGCGGCCTGATTCTCGGTCTCGGCCTGGCGAACAAGCACAGCATCGGCTTCTTTGCCCTCGCCCTGCTCATTGGCGCCCTGCTGAGTGGTGGCCGCCGGCTAGTGCTGAACCGCTGGTTCCTGGCCGGCGCGGCGATCGCTGCCGCGTTCACCATCCCCGACATCTGGTGGCAGGCGCAGCACCAGTGGGCCACTATCGCGATGACGCGCACGCTCTCGCAAGAGAACGGCGGTCTCGCCAACATCGCCAGCTGGGTGATCGGGCAATTGCTGATGTCTGCCCTGGCCATGGTGGTGGTCTGGGCTGCCGGGCTGCGCTTCCTGTGGCGGTCCGGGCGGCCGCTCTGGCGGGCGCTGGCGTGGGCGTACGCGATCCTGTTCGTGTTCTTCGCGCTGACGACCGGCGGGAAGATCTACTACCTGGGTGGCGCGTACATCTACCTGCTCGGCGCCGGAGCCGTCGCCATCGACGGCTGGCTAGCCGCACGCAAGGCCCGGCTCCGCACGCTGCTGCTGGCCACGGCGCTCACCACCGCGCTCGCCTTGCCGCTCGTCCTGCCAGTGCTGCCAGCCAGGGACCTGGGCGGCACCCAGAAGATCAACGCTGTCCTCGCGGAGTCCGTTGGCTGGCCGCAGCTTGTCAGCTCGGTCCGCACGGTGTGGTTCTCGCTGCCGGCCAGGCAGCGCGCCAGCGCGGTCATCTTCGCGTCGAACTACGGCGAGGCCAGCGCGATCAACATACTCGGCCAGGGAACGGGCCTGCCTCAGGCGGTCAGCGGCCACAACACCTACTGGTGGTGGGGCCCAGGCAACCCGCGCGCAACCACAGTCGTGGCAGTCATGCCTGGCCCCATGGACGGCGGCGGAGATGCCGCCTACCTCAGCAAGTTCTTCACCAGCGTGCGAGCCGTTGCCACCCTGTCCAACCCCTACGGCCTGCACAACCAGGAGTGGCACGGTCACGTCTACCTGTGTACCGGCCCGCGCCGCCCCTGGGGCCAGATGTGGCCGCAGCTACGCCAGTACAGCTGACTCGGCAGCCCGCACCGGACGCAGTCTGGTCTGACGATATGGAGGGGAACGGGACCACCCTGTCCAGTGCCGACGAACTCATCGCGGCGCGACTGGATCAATCCGGCCCAGCCGGCCG
>CAWBDZ010000005.1:0-1575479 GCA_963787665.1 uncultured Actinomycetota bacterium | reverse complement strand
GGCCCCGGTAATTCTGGCCAGTGTCGACGAACTCATCGCCGCACGCCCCGGCATGGTCCCGCGGTTAGGTCATGTACGCCACGAGGCCGGGGCTGCGCTTCACACCGTCAGTATCGGGCTGGCGCAGCGCCAGTGAGAACCGGAACTGCTCTCCCCGTATGACGGTCCGCGTGAAGAGACCGGCGCCTCGGCGGCATCAAGATCCGGCGCGCTGACGAGGAACGCGGGACTCTCAGGGTCGCGCCCAGCAGGGAGGACTCGAACTCGTTCATCTGAGTCAGTTCCACCGTTACGTCGGAGACGGCTACCTCGATTCCGTACCGGTCTGCCAGCTGTTCCGGCACGTCCGGCCCGCTCTCGACAAGGACCGGACGCTGATCATCCGCAGCACACATATCCTCGAGCTTCGCACTGGCCTGGGGACGGAGGTACATCTGGCTTAGCGCGACCGGACGCCCGCCTACCTCTTGCGTGAACGTCAGCTCAAAGACGCGGACCACGCTGCTGACGCCAAGCAGGTGGGCGACGTGGCCGCCTGCGGGCACACGCCGCTCGTCTACGAGCTGTCCGAGGGTCACCTGGCTGCGTGAGCTCGGTTGGCTCCAGTCCCTGGCGCCGATGGTCGCTTCCCAGCGGAACTTCGGTCTCCGGGGCAGTGTGCGCAGATTCGAATCCTGCTGGAGGCGCAGCAAGAGGACAGTCGGCGAGGTCCGGCGTTGGACGAAGACATCCTAAATCCGCTGCCGAAAACCAAAGCGGTTCAATCCTTGAATCAACCGACGCTGCCGTCACGCAGAGGAAGTTCCCGTCACGCAGAGGAATTAGAACTGGCACAAGCTCCGAGCACGCGATCCCGAGCGCCAGCACGACCACGGCGGCAAAGGGACAGGCGAACGGCGAGATAGAGCCGTGAAGCCCACGATGGCAGTCGTGAAGAAGAAGGCGGTGATCGCCGAAGCGATGACGGTGCTTGCTGCATTCGCGCGCCCGTAGGCCCGAGCGCGCACACCTGACGCTGGGTCGGGACCAGCGCTTCGCCCGGCTCAGCCAAGCCTGCCGGGTTATCCGCCGGCAGGCTTGGTGGTAACTTCATCTATTTCGCCCTCACCGAGCGAGGCGCCTGCCGTGAGGAGCCATTCTTCGCTCCCGCGGACCCGCATGACAACGAGCACGACAATGCCGAGCACTAGCCACAGGCCGTCGATCAGCGGCGCGTACTTATACGGGGAGGCCGGGAACGGTATGAACGAGTACACGAGCGCGTAGATCAGCGCGGCCGTGGAGATCAGCGGGAACAGCACGTGCAGAATGATGTTGAAATCCGATCGGCGCTGCCGGAAGTAGTAAGCAAAGACCGCGGCATTGGCCATGACGTAGACGAACAGCACCGCTAGGACTAGGACGAGGCCGTCTACCAGGAAGAACGACTTGTCCGCGCCGATCCAGGCGCCGACGCCGATCCCGGCCACTAGCGACAGCGCCATCTGGGTCAGGATCGCGTTCGTCGGCGTCTTGAACCGAGGGTTCACCTTAGCCAGCGCCTTGGGGAAGGATCCGTTCTTGGCCATCCGGTACCACATCCGGGTGCCGACGTTCCCGGTAGCAAGGCAGACCGCGATCGTGGTGTTCAGGAATGCGAACAGCAGGATGACCCAGGCGCCACCCCAGAATCGGTGCGCCAGAACGAGGCCCGGAAGCTCGGACGAGGTGGTCAGGGCGCAGCTTGTTGACGCCCCAGCCGATGATCTGGCCCCAGTAGGCTATGACGAGGAACACGCCGAGCAGGACGACCGACAGCATCGTGGCCCTGGGCACGTTACGCTTCGGATCGCGGGTTTCCTCGGCCAGCGGCGCGGCCGCTTCCCAGCCGGTGAGGCCCTGGATCGAGAACACGACCGCCAGGGCGAACCCTTCCACCGCGAGCTTGCGATTGAAGTTGAATACCTCGAAGGTGAAGCCGCCAGGCCCAGGCTTGATGAAGCCCCAGATGGCGAGGACGAACACGATGATCATCTCCATGCCACCAAGGATGAGCATCGCTCTGGCGGAGATCCTGATACCCCGGTGCTGCAGGAACGCGATGAGCGGCGCTCCTACCAGAACGCACACCCACCACAGCCAGGGCACGTTGATCTGGTAGTTCGACTTCAGCTCGCCGGCCACGATAAAGCCGAAGTAGCCGTAGATCGGGCCACCGGCGAGTGGCGCGTAGAGCACGTACATCCACGAGGTGAGGAAGCCGGCCCGAGCGTGCAGTGCCCTGCTTACGTAGGTGTAGTAGCCGCCCGCCGACGGCATGTGCTTGGACAGCTGGACCAGCGTGCTACCAAGCATCAGGACGACAATGACCCCGAGCAGATACGCCAGCGGCGCGGTGATGCCGGCCAGTGACACCACGAATTGGGTGAAGAACAGTGCAGCGATGGCAGGCGCGATGTGAGTGATGGCCTGCATCGTGGCGCCGACCAGCCCGATGGCATCACGCTGCAGATCGGTGCCCTCGAGCACGGGCTCGCCGCTGCTCGGTCGCATCGTGCCAGGCGACGCGGTGTCTGACATGGCTCCTCCTCAAGTCCTGCAGTCCGCCGTTGATGCCTGGTGCCATCGCCTGAGCCTGAAGCGGCGACGGCCGTTACTCGATCACAATTTCGGAACTCCGGTGCGGTCAGCGGCAACGGCCGTGCTGGCAAGATGCGGCTTCTCGCCGTCCTGCCAGCGGGATCTCAGCCGGAGCGCGCCATTCTTGCTGCCGATCGCGTGCTTGGGCATGCGATCCCCTTTCCCGGGCAGCGGGCCGGCCGATCAGCACGCTGTCATTCCTGCGCTGCTTGGCTGACATTCATATCCGTTTTTGAGCAGATGTCAATACCCTGAGCGTCTGCTCGCCCGGACTACGGGAATGAGCACGCGCTGCGGCGGCTCGTGCTGCCAGACCCCGCCGAGCTCGTCAGGTCGTCGCGGCACGGCTGGAGCCCTCAAGCTCAAGCAGCTGGATCGCGGCCAGCTCATTGGTCACCAGGACATCCAGGTATCCGCCATGCAGTGCGCCCAGGATCGCGCGGACCTTGTGCAAGCCGCCCGCGACGCCGACAACTTTCGGAATGCACTTGAGATCGGACAGCTCTATCCCGATGCGCCGGTCGTGGATCGACAGGTCAGCCACCTTGCCATCGGCGTCGAAGAACTGGCCGAGAATGTCGCCGACGACGCCTCGCTCGCGCAAGGTCCGGACATCGGCC
The DNA here is from genome assembly GCA_963787665.1 of uncultured Actinomycetota bacterium. Classification (GTDB taxonomy): domain Bacteria; phylum Actinomycetota; class Actinomycetes; order Streptosporangiales; family Streptosporangiaceae; genus JAJYUU01. The sequence goes on along the minus strand of CAWBDZ010000005.1, from coordinate 1,572,240 downwards.
GCGGTCAGGTAGCCGAGCTGCACAATCGTGGCATCAGTCGTCGGTGTGCCGACGCCTACGACCGCGTGCTCGACACCGCTGGCCTGCTTCAGGACCTGCTGGATGGTCGGCTCCTCGCGCAGGGCTGCGGCCAGCGACGCCGATGACGCTATGTTGGGCGCTGGAATGACCGAGGCCGTCGTGAGGTCCGCGTCGGAGCCTGTCTCGCCCTTGGACGACAAGATCGTCTGCAGGTAACCGTCAACGCCACCAGTCAGGGTCACCATATGCACCGGCCCGACGGACCCGAAATTCGTCGCCGCGATGACTCTGGACACCGTCTCACCCCAGCCAACACCCAGGGTGGCGCCGGGTCGCAGATGAGTGCTGATGAACTGCGCACCGCCGAGCCCGATGCGTGCATTCAGGGCGTGATGGTCCGCAGGTTCCCTCTCATGGTCGGGCACGACGAGGGCCTCGGACAGACTGAACGTCCGGCGCAACTCGGCGCTGAGCTCGAACGCGTTCAGGTACTCCGCATTCAGGTTGATCGTGACGAGGCCGACCCGCCGAGCGCGGTCGAGCAGTCGCCCGACTGAGGCCCTGGACACAGACAGGCGTTTAGCGATCTCGTCCTGGGTCAGCTCGTCCTTGTAGTAGAACCAGGCTGCCCGAAGCAGGAGCTCCTCAGAACTCCATCGCCCGACTTCGTCAAATCCCGTGCTCTTCACTCCGCCGCCTAGTCTGGCCTGATGTACGCCGAGCCTCGCCGAAATCTAGCCGCTGTGCAATGAGGCCATTGCGGCCAGTGCCCGGGCGACGCCGGGCTCGGGTCGCCGCCGGCGACCCGGTGGCGACGCCGCGACCAATGACGTGCCTGCTCATCAGGGGAAAATAGCGCATGGCCAATCGCGCTCTCTCGGCCGCGGACATCGGGCGCACTTGTATAGCACACCCGGAAATGACGCGGTCTCTTGCCAACGTCTGCGCGCAGGTTGATACTCCGGAGTGGAGCGGATGGCCAGTGCATGAGCGAATGCTCTCGCCGGGCTTTGCCGCCACCGCAGGCCGGCCGCTCCGTTGAGAGATGCCGCGCGCGAAGGAGGCTGCGAGATGGACAACCTCCGAAGACCCCGCCGGGCAGGTACGCAGGAGCTCACCGAATGAGCAGGGCGAGCCCGCAGCTGAGTGTCGGCGTCCTCACCGCGGACCTGACCAGGCTGGGCGAGGATCTTGGCATCCTGCACGGGACCGGCTGCTGGGCACACGTCGACGTTATGGACGGGGTCTTCTGCCCTCAGCTCACCGTAGGGCCTGCCGTCGTGGCCGCCGTCGCGTCCACCGGTCTGCCCGTGGACGCGCACCTCATGGTGGACGAGCCAATCCAGATCCTGACGCAGATCGTCGCTGCAGGCCCGGCGGTGGTGACCGTGCACGCCGAGGCAACCCGTCACCTGTACCGGACCCTGCTGGAACTGGCCGCGCTAGCCGACCAGCAGGACCGGCGGATTCTGCGCGGAGTCGCAATCAGCCCCGGTACTCCCGTTCAGGCGGTGGAGCCGGTACTGGAGCTCGTCGATCTCGTCCTGGTCCTGGCCGTCGACCCCGGCTGGCCGGCGCAGGGTCCGGCGGCCAGCACCCGCCGCCGGGTCGCCGCGGTGCGTCGGCTCGCCGCGGGACTGGGCACCGCGGTACAGGTCGGTGTCGATGGCGGAGTCAGCCTCGCCAATGCCGGCGAGATCGCCGCCTGGGACGTCGATGTCGTCGTCAGCGGCCGGGCGATCTACGACGGCACCGATCCGCCCGGCAACCTGGCCCGCATGCTCGATCTGCTCCGTTCCGCATCCGCGCGCGACCGGATCGATGCCGTGGCTAGCTGAGGAGGACACAAATGGCCGCCAGCAACGGGGGGCAGATCGTCGCCCCGCCAACTCCCATGAAGATCACTCAGATCGCCGTCGTGGTCCGTGATATCGAGGCTGCCCTGACGACCTATACGCAGACGCTCGGCTGGGGCCCGTGGAGCGTGTTCGACTACAAGCCGCCGCTGCTGCACGACACACGCGTAAAGGGCAAGCCGGTCGAGTTCCGGATGATCGGCGCGGAGGCATCGGTCGATGGGCTGGGCTTCGAGCTGATTCAGCCCGTCAGCGGACCCAGCATCTATCAGGAGTTCCTGGACACCCACGGCGAGGGCGTACAGCACATTGCCTGCATGAAGCACACGGTGCAGGACAGCTCGCTGATGCGGGAGCACTGGCGAGCTAACGGCGCGGATGTGCTGATGAGCGGCCGGATCGGCGAGTCGATTGAGTTCTACTACCTGGATACCGCGCCGACGCTCAAGTTCGTGCTGGAGTCCGGCAGCGGACACGCTATAGACCTCAAGCCGACGTACATCTACCCGTGAGTCACGCCGAGCCCGTGCGCGTCCTGGCCGTGGGCGATCCCTTCATGCCGGTGAGTGCGTTCACCGACGCACTCGCCGCGCTCGGCGATGGTGTCTCGGTCACCGAGCTACAGATCAAGGATGCCGCGGCAACACCGCCGCGGACGACGTCGGAACAGCTGATACGCGAATACGCTGGCGACCCGGCACACGTCGCGGCAGCGGTAGCCGGGCATGAGATCCTCGTCGTCCACGGCGCGCCGGTCACCGCGGAGATCCTTGATGCCGCACCGCTGCGGCTTGTCTGCTGCGCGCGCGGCGGCCCGGTCAACGTCGACGTAGCCGCCGCGAACGCGCGCGGGATACCGGTGACGAATTCGCCTGGCAAGAATGCGCAGGCGGTCGCCGAGCTGACGCTGACGTTCGCCCTCATGCTGATCCGCAGCGTGCCGGCGTCGGCCCGCTTTCTGCTCGACGGCGGGCGGCATGCCGACAGCCCGTTCGAGGGCGGGCAGTTCATCGGGGGCGAGGCTGCGAGCATGACTCTCGGGCTCGTCGGCCTCGGTCATGTCGGCAGGGCCGTGGCCCTCAGCGCACGGCCGCTCGGCTTCACCGTGCTGGCTCACGATCCGGCACCGCCGGGCATCGTGCCAGCGGGAGTGAGCATTGTCGGCTTCGATGAGCTGCTTGCACGATCGGACATCATCTCCGTGCACGCCAGGGCCAGCGCGGGCAATCGACACCTGTTCAGCGCCGCGACTTTCGCTCGCATGCCGCGCGGGTCTTATTTCATCAACACGGCGCGTGAGTCGTTGGTCGACGAGGAAGCCTTGCTGAGCGCCCTGACCAGCGGCACGCTGGCAGGCGCGGCCCTTGATGTCGCCGAGCGGCGATCAGGCGGAAGCCGCCATCCGCTGCTAGACCTACCCAACGTGATCATCACGCCGCACATTGGCGGTGCCACCCGCGAGACCCTGCGGCGAGGAGCGGAGATGGTAGTCACCGCGATCACACGAGTGCTGGCCGGGGAGGAACCTGACTATCTGCTGAATCCCGGCTACCAGACCCGGAAGGCGGCGGTGTCGTGACCGGGCGGGCAGGACCTTACCTGCTGGCAATCGACGCGGGAACCGGCAGCTGCCGCGCGCTGCTGTTCACTGCGGCAGGTGAGCAGGCAGCGGTGTCGCAGCAGGAGTGGGTGCACCGCGAGCCGCCGGGAGTTCCGGGCGGTCAGGACTTCGACGTGTATGCCAACTGGACGGCGATCGCTGCCTGCATCCGGCATGCGCTGCAGATGGCTGGTACCGACGGGGCCGACATCGCCGCCGTGAGCACTACCAGCATGCGCGAGGGAGTCGTGCTGTACGACTCCGGCGGCACCGAGATCTGGGCCTGCCCTAACGTGGACAGCCGGGCGACCGCTGAGGCCGAGGATCTCATCAGCGAAGGCGCCGCCCAGCGCATCTACGCCGAGGCCGGCGACTGGGTCTCCATCACGACGCCAGCCCGGCTGCGCTGGCTCGCGCGGCACCGGCCGGACATCCTCGGCCAGACCGCCGGCCTGGGCATGCTCAGCGACTGGATCGTCTACCGGCTGGCCGGGGTGCACGTTACCGAGCCCTCCTGTGGCTCAAGCTCGGGGATGTTCAGCCTGGCCAACCGGCGCTGGTCGGACTCCATCGCGGACATGTGCGGAATCCCGGTGTCCGTGCTGCCGCCGGTCGTCGACCCGGGAACGGTGGTCGGATCAGTCACCGCAGAGGCAGCGGCGCAGACCGGCCTGCGGCCTGGCACGCCGGTGGTCGCGGGCGGCGCGGACACCCAGCTCGGCCTGCTCGGGGCGGGCGTGCGAACCGGCGAATTCACCGTGCTTGCTGGCACGTTCTGGCAGAACACGGTGCTGATGGACAAGCCGCTAATCGATCCTGCCATCCGGCTCAGGACGCTGTGTCATGTCACGCCGGGCGAGTGGATGCTGGAGGGCATCGGGTTCTACTGCGGCATGGCAATGCGCTGGTACCGGGACGCTTTCTGTGACAGCGAGGTCGCCCTGGCGCGCAGCCGCGGCCTCGACCCGTATGTGGTGATGGAGGAAGCGGCGGCGCATATCGTGCCGGGCTCGGGCGGCGTGTACGCCATTTTGTCGAATCTGATGAACGCCCGCAGATGGACACACGCCAGCCCGTCATTCCTCCAGTTCGACCTCGGCAACCCGACGGGATCAGGCCGGGCCGCCTGCATCCGCGCGATCGAGGAGGCTGCCGCCTATGTGGTCCGCGGTCACCTCGACATCATCAGCAGTCTAGGCATCGGCAGGCCGGCTGAGCTCACCTTGAGCGGCGGCGCCGCCAAGGGCGCGCTGTGGCCGCAAATCGTCGCAGACGTGACCGGGATTCCGGTGCTCGTGCCGGCCGTTACCGAGAGCAGCGCGCTCGGTGCCGCCCTCTGCGCGGGTAAGGGTGCGGGAATCTACGCCAGCCTCACCGATCTCGAGACCGAGCTGCGCAAGCGGCCGGCGACGTTCGAGCCGAGCCCAGCGGCCGTGTCCGTCTACAACGACAGCTACGCCAGCTGGCAGCAGCTTTACCAGCGAATGCTGGCGCTATCCGACGAGGGTCTGCTCCATCCGCTCTGGCGAGGTGCAGGTGCATAGGAACGCGGCCGGCCCGGTCGGCCGGCGAAGGAGACACGATGGCTGACAGTGACGCCGGGATCGATGCCGGCCGGTTCTCTGCGTCGGTGCCCGTCCGATTCCGGCCGTATGAGCTGAAGGGCTCAGGCGCCCTGGACTGGGGAATGCAGAGCAGGCTAGCGCGGATATTCCGCCCGGCAGACAACCTCACGGTAATGCTGGCGATCGACCACGGCTACTTCCAGGGCCCGACGAGCGGGCTGGAGCGCGTGGACCTCTCGATCGTCCCGCTGCTGGAGCACGCCGACGCCCTGATGACTACCCGCGGCATGGTGCGCTCCACTATCCCGCCTGCGTCCGGGACACCGATCGTGCTGCGCGCCAGTGGCGGCCCGAGCATCCTGCGGGAACTCTCCGACGAGCAGATCGCGGTCAGCATGGAGGATGCCGCCCGGATCAACGCGTCAGCTGTGGCCGTCCAGGTCTTCATCGGCGGCGAGTTCGAATCCCGCTCAGTGCACAATATGACCAGGCTCGTGGATCAGAGCCAGCGGTACGGGATCCCGGTGCTCGCGGTCACGGCGGTGGGCAAGGAACTCACCCGTGATGCGCGCTACCTCAGGCTTGCCACCAGGATCTGCGCGGAGCTGGGCGCGCATGTCGTCAAGACCTACTACTGCGCCGACGGATTCGACACGGTGGCATCGGCATGCCCGGTGCCGATGGTGATGGCTGGCGGCAAGAAGCTGCCTGAGCTCGAGGCCCTGACCATGGTCTATCGTGCCATCGCCGAAGGAGCGGCCGGTGTGGACATGGGCCGAAACATCTTCCAGAGCGACCATCCGGTTGCGATGATCCGCGCGGTGAGCGCGATCGTGCACGAGGCGCTCAAGCCGCAGGAAGCGTTTGACCACTACCTGCGGCCCGCTGCGACCGCGGGATCGCGACCGGGCACGAGCGCGGCAGCGCAGGCGAACTAGCACGCCATGTCGAAAGGGAAATGACATGAAGTTTGGCATCAACCTTTACCTGTGGGCAGATGACATGCACGACGGCCTCATGCCCGTCCTCGAGCGGCTGAAGCAGATCGGATTCGACGGCGTAGAGGTACCCATCTTCGACCTCGACCCGGCGAAATGGGCGCTCTGGGCGCGGCGACTTGACGACCTCGGGCTGGAGCGGACGGCTAATACCGTGATCGCAGCGGAGCACAATCCGCTGAGCCCGGATCCGGGCGTACGCGAGGCCGCTTATCAGCACATGCGTGAGGTCGTCGACTGCTGTGCCGCTGTCGGGTCGGCCGTCCTGTGCGGCCCGCACCAGGTGGCGCTCGGCGTGTTCACCGGCAAAGGCCCTACCGATGAGGAGTGGAAACGCAGCGTAGAGCACCTGCGCCGGGTGGCCGAGTACGCGGCCGGGGCCGGGGTGGTGCTGGCCGAGGAGGTAGTCAACCGGTTCGAGCTGTATCACCTGAACACACTGGACCAGGCCATCCGCTGCATCGACGAGGTCGGGCATCCGAACTGCCGCATCCACCTGGATACCTTCCACGCGCACATTGAGGAGAAGGACCCAGGCGCCGCAATCCGCCGCGCGGGTGCACGGATCGCCCACGTGCACATATCGGAGAACGACCGGGGTGTGCCGGGGACAGGCAGCGTCGCATGGGACGCGACGTTCGCTGCTCTTCGCGACGTCGGGTATGACGGCTGGCTGACCGTCGAGGCGTTCGGCAACTTCCTGCCGAACCTGGCTGCCGCCACAAAAATCTGGCGCAAGCTCTTCGAGAGTGAAGACGAGCTGGCCGCTGATGCCTACGCATTCCTGGCAGGCAACTGGGAGCGCAGCTCGCGCGTAAGCGCCACGGGTTAATGCCGGCTCGGGCATGAGGAGAACGCAAGATGCCTGAACTTTTCGGGACGAGCTTCAGCCGGACCGAGTTGATGCGCCGTGTCGGCCGACTTGAGCAGGTCGCCGGGGTGCGGCTGGTGACACTCGGCGATGGCGCCGGACGCGGCGTGCGGGTCCTGGAGTTCCGGACAGGCAGCGGGTTCGCTTTCGACGTGCTAGTCGACCGGTGCTTCGATGTCGGCCGGTGCGAGCTTGGCGGGCGCCCGCTGAGCTGGCAATCGGCGGCCGGAGTGATCGCACCCTGGTACTACGAGCCGGACGAGTGGGGCTGGTTTCGGGCCTGGGGCGGCGGCATGGTGGTGACCTGCGGCCTCGATCACACGCTGGTACCTGGCACGGACACGGCCGCGCATTTCAATCAGCCGCACGTCCTGCCGACAGTTGCCTACGGGCTCCACGGCCGGGTCGGCGGCCTGCCTGCGCGCCTGCTTGGGTACGGGGAGCGGTGGGAGGGCGACGAGTGCATGCTGTGGGCCGAGGGCGAGGTGCTTCAGTCGGCGGTGTTCGGCGAGAGCCTCGCGCTCCGCAGGCGGATTGAGGCCACGGTCGGCGGCTCCGGTTTCGCGATCACGGACGAGGTCGAGAACGTCGGGCACACGCGCGCCTCCCACATGTTCCTGTATCACTGCAACGTCGGCTTTCCCGTTCTCGATGAGGGATCAGAACTACTCGTGCCGAGCAGCCGGACGACCACGGACTACGGCGTACCCGTCGAAGGGTACGAGCGGATGTCGGCGCCAGTGCTGAATGCCACCGAGGCATGCTTCGAGCACGAGGTCGTTGCAGAGCCGGACGGAACCGTCCCCGTGGCACTGGTCAACCGCGCCCTGGGCCTCGGGGTCTACCAGGTCTTCCGCATCGATCAACTCCCGCACCATACGGTCTGGCGAATGCCGGGCGAGGGCACGTACGCGCTCGGGCTCGAACCGAGCACCAACCGGGACGCAGGCCGGTTCGATGCGAGGGAACGGGGTGAGCTTCAGTGGCTCGAGCCCGGCGAGGCGCGCCGGTACGACCTCGAGATCGGCGCGCTTCCCGGCCACGATGCCATCAGCGGGTTTGCGGCACGAGTGTCGAGGCTAGCCGGTGCTCACAGCGAACCGGCAGCGGCTGGCGAATCAGTCACGAACAGAAGGTGATCTAGCGATGACGACGTTGACGCTTCCCGCCAAGGTGACGTTGCGCGAGTTCGACGAGATGTTCGAGGCGGTAAAGAACTGGGGTCGCTGGGGTCACGACGACGAACTCGGGACGCTCAACTTCATTACGCCTGACATGGTGCGGGCAGCGGCCGGATTGGTCCGGTCCGGGCGGCACGTCACGATGGCCATCCCGATGAATACCGTCGCCGGGCCTGACAATCCGAGTCCCGTCATCCATCACGTGGTGCAAGGCCACGACATCGAGATCTCGAATACGCTGACGTTCGCCAGCGACTTTCTCGGCCTCGCGTTTCACGGTGACTGCCACACCCATATGGACGCGCTCTGTCATATCGCGTACAAGGGCTGCGTCTACAACGGCAGGCCGGCGCTCGAGGTCATGACCACCCGCGGCGCCACGGCGCTCGACGTGACTACCTACAGCGACGGGCTGGTAGGCCGGGGCGTGCTGCTGGACGTGCCACGCTTCCGGGGCGTCCCGTGGCTAGAGCCGGGAGAGGCGGTGACCAGGGCCGAACTTGAGGCGGTCGAGCAGGCGCAGGGCGTCTGGCTCGGCGAGGGCGACATCTTCGTCTTCCGCACCGGGCACCACCGGCGCAGGCGTGAACTGGGCGCGTGGGACAACGGCTACCCTCCGGCCGGCCAGGGAAAGGCAGGCCTGCACGTCGACACGATCCCGTGGATGCTCGAGCGCAGGATCGCCGCGTTCCTGCCGGACGGCGACGGGGAGACGGTGCCCAGCAACGTCGAGGGCATTCTGTATCCGATCCACCCTCTGCAGGTCACGGCCATGGGAATGTTCGTTTCCGACAGCCTCCAGCTCGAAGACGTCGCCGCGGCGTGCACTGAGGAAGGGCGTTTCGACTTCATGGTCGTCGGCCTGCCGCTGCGGCTCCCGGGTGCGACGGGATCGCCCTGGAACCCGATCGCCATCTTCTGACCCCACGGAATGGACAGGCTATGGAACGACGCTTCGAAGGCAAGGTCGCGCTGGTAACCGGCGCGACGACCGGCATCGGGCAGGCGACTGCGGCTCGCCTCGCCGCGGAAGGCGCGACCGTGGCCGTGAACCAGTTGCCCGATCAGGACTCTGGCGAGACGCTGCGGCGCATCAGCGAGGCCGACGGGCAGGGCTTTCCGGTCGTTGCCGATATGCGTGACCCGGCGCAGGTATCCGAGATGGTGCGCGGTGTGGCGGAACGAGCGGGCCGGCTCGACTGCGTCGTGTCCAATGCGGCCGTCAACCCGTTCCTGAAATGGGATGAGACGACGATCGAGGACTTCAACCTGCTGTTCGAGACGAATGTCCGCGGCGCCTGGGTGGTCTGCACGGAGGGCGCCAAGCAAATGATCCGGGAGGGGCACGGCGGCGCTATCTGCTGCGTGAGCTCGATCTCGGCGCACGTCGGCGCGCCCTACCAGACGGCCTACTGCGGCACGAAAGGCGCGATCAGCATGCTGGCGAAGGCGCTCGCGTGCAACCTCGGCGAGCACGGCATCCGGGTGAACGCGGTCGAACCCGGCTGGGTCATGACCCCGATGAGCGCGCCGATGATGGACGATCCGGAGACGGTGAAGTACTACACCGATCGGATCCCGCTCCACCGGGGAGGGCAGCCCGAGGAGCTGGCGAGCGCGATCGCCTATCTGCTCTCGCCCGATGCCAGCTACGTGACCGCCGCGACCTTGCTCGTCGATGCCGGCTTCATCGTCAACGCCGAGCTGTAGGAGTGCCAGTGTCCGCGAGCCTGGGCGACGTCACCGAGCCGGAAGGGTCCAATGCGATGACAGACCGGCTCGATCAGCTCAGAGAGGCGATCAGGCGGCCCTTGCCGCTGGCCTACCACCCGCTCTACCGCTTCTACGAAGGCGGCTCGCTGACCAGGCAATTCCGTGGAGTTCCTGACCGTCCCGACGACTGGTGGTCAGAAGACTGGGTGGGCTCGTGCACTTCGGCCAATAACGACGATCCGGATGGCCGTGCCCAGGGCCTGAGCTCGATCGACCTGCCGGGTATCGGCACCATTGCACTCAGGGACATCGTCGCGGGCCTGCCCGAGGAGATGGTCGGCGCGCGCTTTGCCGAGCACTGGGGGCCTATCACCGGCGTGCTGGTCAAGCTGCTCTCGCCGGCTGGCCCAGTCCCCTTGCATGCCCATCCGACACGTGACTGGGCCCGGCAGCACCTGGGGTCCCCATTTGGCAAGACCGAGGCGTGGATCGTGCTCGACACGCCGGGCGACGGTTCAGAGCCGGCCTACGCCGGGATCGGCTTCGTTCCTGGCATCGAGCGGGACTGGTTCGCGGACGCCGTGCGCGGCCACCGCAACGCCGACATCCGCAGCTCGCTGCACAGGACCGATGTCCATCCGGGCGAGGTGTACGTCGCGCATGCGGGCGTGCCGCACTTCCTCGGGCCCCGGATCTCATTCATCGAGGTGCAGGAGCCGAGCGACCACATTGTGATTCCCGAGACGTCCGGGGAGGACGACGCGGGAGCGACTATGGGGCTGGGCTGGGATCTGGCCCTCGACATGATCAGCTACACCGGCGCTAACGCGGAGCAGACTTTCGGCCGGGCCCGCCAGGAGCCGCGCGAGCTGCGCACCAGCCACGGCTCACGTGAGGTAGGGCTCTTCTCCCGCGGGGTGCTCCCGTTCTTCGACGCCGCCGCGCTGGAAGTGGCGGACGAGATCGATGTGGACGACGGGCGATTCTCGATCGCCATCGTGGTGTCCGGCGAGGGTTCCCTCGAGGGTGACTTCGGCAGCCAGCCGATCGGCAGGGGCGAGACGTTCGCGCTGCCAGCGAGCCTGCCGTTCCGCGTCCTGGCCGGGCAGGAGCCAGTCCGCGTGGTCCGCTGCCTCGGGCCGGCCACGGAAAGAGTGTCGGCTGTTAGCTAACCGGAGGTTCTCGATGCTGGATTTCGCGCCGCTGCTGCAGGAGTCTCGTGACCGCATCATGCGCCAGTACGGAGGCGCAGTCGGGCGGCGGCGCGAAGAGCTGATCACCCCCGCGCTGGTGCTCGATATCGCTGCGGCCCAGCGCAACATCGACCTGATGGCCAGCGAGCTACGGCGCATGGGCTCGACCACGATCCGGCCGCACTACAAGACGCACAAGAGCCCGGATCTGGCTCGCCGCCAGGTGCTGGCGGGCGCGGGCGGGCTGTCCATGGCCACCGTGTGGGAGGCCGCCGTCCTTGCCGCCGCCGGCCTGGACGACCTGTTCGTGGTGAACACCATCTCGCATCCGGACAAGATCCGGCTGCTAGCCGAGCTTGCCCGAGATCACCGGATCCTCGTGGCGGTGGACGAGGCGCCGAACGCCGCCGCGCTCTCGGCCGCCGCGGTCCGGGCCGGGTCGACGCTCGGGATCTTCGTCGAGGTTGACACGGGCATGAACCGGTGCGGGGTCGATAATGCCGAGGACGCTCTGGCAGTTGCCAGGCATGTGAGCGACCTGCCAGGGCTGCATTTCGAGGGCATCACCGGTTATGAAGGGCACTGCACGCTAACACCCGAGGCCGACTTGCGCCATCAACGGCAACAGGAGGCGATGAAGCTGTTCGTCGGCGTCGCCGACCTGCTTGAGGCGAACGGGATCCCTTGCCCGATCCGCTCGGCGGGTGGCATTGCCACCTGGCAGTGGACAGCTGCCTACCCTGGAATTACCGAGATTCAGGCCGGTTCGTACGTGGTCATGGACAACTTTCACGGGCGGATGGTTCGAGGCTTTGAGCGCTCGCTGACCGTGCAAACATCGGTGATAAGCCGGCGGAGCAATCAGGTCATCGTCGACGTGGGCAACAAGTCGGTCGCGGACACAAATAACGTGACGATGGTTGGCCACGACCACGAGGTCTTCCGGTTCGATGAGGAGCACGGCATATTCTCCGCGGCCGAGGGCTCACCGCTGAATGTGGGTGACTCCGTGGCGTTGGTACCCGGCTACTCGCCCAGCACCGTCAACTGTTACGACGCGTTCCACGTCGTCCAGGACGACGTCGTCGTCGATATCTGGCCCATCATTCCGCGCGGCCCCGGCCATCACGGGCTGGTGCGGGACGGATAGATCACACCGACCCCAGTGTCCGCGTAGCCAACGGACGAAGAAGCCACAAGCGCCCGACCCAGCCTGCAAGGAGGCACGGTGTACGAAAAGGACGGCGAGAAGTACTTCGTGGTCGACAGCCACATGCATTACTGGAACGCGGCACCGGACAACTGGGTGCCAGGCGCCGAGCAGTACGCCAAGGGCTGGATCGAGTGCTTCCACGCCTACATGCGCCTAGCCCCGGCCGAGACGCACTGGACCATCGAGCATTTCCAGAAGTACTCCGAGGACGACCTGATGAAGGACGTCTTCGAGGACGGGCACGTGGACGTGGCGATCTTCCAGCCCACATACCTGCTCGAGTGGTACAAGGAGGGCTTCAACACCACTGAGCGCAACGCCACGATGGGCGAGAGGCATCCCGGCAAGTTCGTGTACAACACCCGCTGGGATCCGCGCGATGGCGATGAAGGGCTGAAGACGCTTCGGCGCAACGTGGAACGCTACGGCTCCAGCGGATGCAAGCTCTACACTGCCGAGTGGAACAACGGCTCCCGCGGCTGGAAGCTCACCGACCTTGGCGCTTACCGCTATCTGGACGCCTGCCAGGAGCTCGGGATCAAGAACATCCACGTGCACAAGGGCCCGACGATCTGGCCGCTGGACAAGGACGCATTCGATGTGGCCGACGTCGACCACGCCGCCACCGATTTCCCTGGCCTGAACTTCATCGTCGAGCATGTCGGACTGCCGCGGATCGAGGACTTCTGCTTCATGGCGACGCAAGAGCCCAACGTCTACGCAGGCCTGGCGGTCGTGACCGGCGGCCTGATGCATGCCCGGCCAAGGTTCATGGCCAAAGTCATGGGAGAGCTGCTGTTCTGGGTCGGCGAGGACAAGATGCTGTTCGGCAGCGACTACGCCATCTGGGAGCCCAAATGGCAGGTCGAGGGCTTCGTGGACTGGGAGATGCCAGACACCGAGGAGTTCGCTGACTACCCGCGTCTGGGCACGGCGGGCAAGAAAAAGATCCTAGGCCTTAACGCGGCAAGGCTCTACGGAATCGATGTTCCGGCCGAGTACCAGCTGCAAGGCCAGCCGGTCGGTTGAGCACTACCAGCGCGGTGCCGACACAGCACGCCATCCTGTCCGCGCTGGAGGCGGTGCGCGACCCGGAGCTGGACGAGTCCATCACCTCGCTCGGCTTCGTGACCTCGTGCTCCGTCTCACCAGACGGAGAGGCGCAGGTGCGGCTCCGGCTGCCGACGTATTTCTGCGCGCCCAACTTCGCGTTCCTCATGGTGGCCGACGCCTACGACGTGGTGACCGCGCTGGACGGCGTGCGCAGCGCGCAGGTTGTGCTCGAGGATCACTTTGCCGGGAACGCGATCAACACCGGCGTCGCGGCGCGAGCCGGGTTCGCCAGGACCTTCTGCGGCGAGGCCCGGGGCGAGCTCGACTCGCTGCGGGCCGATTTCCTGCGCAAGGCGGTTATGGCCGGCACCGACCAGGTCTGCCGGCCACTCGCCGAGGCAGGGCTCGGGCCCGAGGCCATCGCGGCCATGACACTCGGAGATCTGCAGCCGTCAGTGGCGCTCAGCCGGCTACGGCAGCGCCGAGCCGAGCTTGGACTGCCTGCGGGCGATCAGGATCCGCTGGTGATCGACCCGGTCACCGGCGCAGCCGTCGGCGTCGGCGAGTTGCCGCTGCACCTGCGCAAGGCCCGCACGACCGGGATCAGCGTGCAGGCGAACGCCGGGATCTGCCGCAGCATGCTGCGGCACAGGTACGCGACACCGGGACTAGGCGAAGAGGAGTCCGCATGAAGGCGGTCCGATTGCACGGGTTCCATCAGCAGCCCACCGTGGACGACGTGCCCAACCCCGTCATCACTGGCCCACTGGACGTCATCGTGAGGATAGGCGGGACCGGCGTCTGCCGCACCGACCTGCACATAATCGAGGGCCAGTGGGACGCGGCCATGGGCACCCCGCTGCCGTACATCCTCGGCCACGAGAATGCGGGCTGGGTGCAAGAGGTGGGCGCCGCCGTGACCAGCGTGGCACCCGGCGACACCGTGATCCTGCATCCGACGCCGACCTGCGGTCTGTGCCGTGCCTGCCGCGCCGGCCAGGACATGCATTGCAACGCCAGCACGTTCCCCGGCCTGTCCCGCGACGGTGGAATGGCCGAGTACCTGCTGACCTCGGCGCGTGCCTGCGTCAAGCTGGACCCGGCGACCCGTCCGCAGGACGTGGCCGCGCTCGCGGACGCGGGCATCACCGCCTACCACGCCGTCCGCAAGGCGATCCCGCTGCTGCATCCAGGTACGACCTGCGTGGTTATCGGCGCTGGCGGCCTCGGTCACATCGGCATCCAGTGCCTGGCCGCGCTGACCGCGACGGCCATCATCGTGGTCGACAGCAACCCCGAGGCGCTCAAGCTCGCCCAGCAACTCGGCGCGCACCACACGGTAGTAGCCGACGGCAGTCACGTCGCCGCCGTCCAGGAGCTGACCGGCGGCACGGGCGCCGAGGTCGTGCTCGACTTCGTCGCCGAGCAGGGCGCCGAGCACGACGGCTGGGCCATGACCGGCCGGGCCGGGCTCGCACTTCGTCATCGGCTACGGCGGCACCGTGACCGTCCCGACGCTGGACATCATATCCACCGAGCGCAACATCATCGGCAACATCGTCGGCACCTACAACGAGCTGGCTGAGCTGATGGCACTGGCGCAGGCGGGCAAGGTCACCCTGCACACCAAGACCTATCCGCTGGGCGCTGCCGCCGAGGCCATCGACGACCTGGCCGCGGGCAGGGTCCGCGGCCGCGCCGTCCTCGTCCCCTGACACAACTGACTGTGTGGAGCCCGCGGGGGCGGGCAGGTCGCAGCTGCCGTCTGCACCCTCATCGACGGCGAGCCGACTGGCCTTCCGGCTCCGATGCCCTACCTCGGGTTATGTCGCCCGCCCGCTGCTTTCTCCACCACCATCCGGACGACGACACGGATCGCGCCTGGCCGGTCCTGGACAGGGTCCTTGCCGTCGTACTTCCAGGACAGCTCAGTGTCGACACGCCGCCCGACGTCTGGTGTCATCGATACCCGGCCACGCAACTCGACGTAGATCTCCGGCTCCGACCAGTCGATCACCGTGATGCTGACACGCGGGTCGCGCAGCATGTTGCGGTGCTTAACGCGCCCCTCCACCGTCGAGAACAACACGTCGTCGCCGTCGCGGCCGACCCACACCACAGAAGTCTGCGGGCTCCCGTCCGGATTCACCGTCGCCAGGACCGCGTAGTTCCTCCCGTCGACCAGCCGGAGCATGCCTTCGCTGAGCGCGATACCCATAGCGGCACCGTAGCAGCGCTGCGCGATCGTACGCCGCCAGCGCCAGTGGATCACCACGCACGGCTCGCTGCCTAAAGTCCAGGCATCGCGGCCTGGCGGCATCACAGCGAAGTGGCCCGGCCCGAATTCCATCTCCTGTCCGTCGTCCGTCGTCCATGACGACGTTCATCCGGCCGGAGACGAAGTAGCCCATGTGAGTCTGGAAGACGTCTCAGGCGGCGAGTGTTCGTGCAGGCAGGTAGGCAGCCGGCGAGCGGCCGAGCCCCAACTCATGAGGCCGCCGCTGAACGGGGCGAATCTCTGCCTATCAGACGCCGAGCAGCCTGGGCGATGGCGACTCGACCTGATCGTGGACTTGGTGCTGGTGCGGACGAGCTACACAGCGGCCCGCGGGTCGAAACTAGCCAGCTGATGGGCTGCTTCCGCGCGCAGACCGTCATCGACGCTCCCGTCGCGGGCGATCGCCCGCAGTGCCTCGGCAGCAGCCCGCCGGTCGACCTCGGGCAGCTGCCCGGCCGCTTCCAAGCGCAGGCCGTCATCGACGCTCCCGTCGCAGGCGATCGCCCGCAGTGCCTCGGCAGCAGCCCGCCGGTCGACCTCCGGCAGCTGCCCGGCCGCTTCCAAGCGCAGGCCGTCATCGACACTCCCGTCGCAGGCGATCGCCCGCAGTGCCTCGGCAGCAGCCCGCCGGTCGAGCTCCGGCAGCTGCCCGGCCGCTTCCAAGCGCAGGCCGTCATCGACACTCCCGTCGCAGGCGATGTCCCGGAATGCCTGGGCCCCGGCTCGCGGGTCGAACCTGGCTAGCTGCTCGGCTGCGACAAGAGGGTCTTCGTCGTCTTCGTGCATGGCGGTGTCCGCTTTCTCTGCGAGGTCTGTGTCGATATCCGACACGGACCGCCTGGCTAGTTCAGAGCTGGGCATAGCAGTGAGTACCCGGGCAGTGGGTCTGCCTGATCAAGTTGCCGCCCAGCTGCATGAACTCAGTGTGATGGCACGAACCAGGCCTCGCCATCAGGGAACCTCCCGATCTAACCCTGACGATGACTGGTACGAGGCCCGATCCACGGCGGGCGCCCGATCAGCATGGTGACGATCTGAGGCACGCCGACGGGACGCTTACCGCCGCGACCGACGCGAGCGAGCGTAGTGCGCCTTCGGAGCCCGTCACGGAAAGCGTCCGACCCAGCCGAGCTGACGTGCCAAGATCGGACGTCCTGCACCGCGAGCCACGGAGGCAACCCAAGATCGCCGACCCGGCTGGCTGATACGGCGGCTGTTGGCATATGGCCCCGACCTGACTTTTAGCATTGGTTACTTAGCATCCGTCTATGCGGCGGTCAGTGCTGCCAGGGCACGCTGGCCCTTCCAGCGCGTTCGGGGTGGTCGCTGCCCAACGCGGCGCGACCTGATCCGCGAGGCCGGTTGACGTTGCGAGCCGGCCGACCTAGCGTCTGTGATCATGGATGAGAGCGCCCATGATCTTGTCTTGCGCGGCGGACGGGTCGTCGACCCGGAGTCAGGGCTGGACGCGGTTCGGGATGTTGCAGTCGACGGGGCCAGGATCGCGGCCGTATCGCCGGAGCGCCTCGGGGGCAGGACGGTGATCGATGTCGGCGGATTCGTCGTCGCACCGGGCTTCATCGACCTGCACAGCCACGCCCAGACTCTCGCCGGTCGCCGGCTGCAGGCGTGCGACGGCGTGACGACGGCCTTGGACTTGGAGGCGGGTCGGGCGCCGATCGAGGCGGCGTACGCCGGCGAGGCTGCCAGAGGCTCGCCTTTGAATTACGGCTTCTCAGCGTCCTGGACTGCCGCCCGGATGCAGGAGGTCGCGGGCCTGGCCGCCGACGGCGGAGGGCTGATGATCATCGCTAACATCGGCAATCCGGCCTGGCAGAAGGCCGCGACTGAGGCCGAGCAGACACGGATCCTCGAACAGCTGTCGGCCGACATCGCCGCCGGCGCCCTGGGGATCGGGCTGCTGGTCGGCTACGCCCCGGGGGTGGATCCGCAGGAATACCTTGCGGTGGCCCGGCTGGCGGCCGCGGCGGCGGTCCCGACGTTCACCCACTGCCGCGACCTGGTCGAGTTCACGCCGGCGACCCGGATCGACGGCGCGGAGGAGATCGTGCGCGCCGCAGGCGAGACGGGGGCGCACATGCACCACTGCCACATCAACAGCACGTCCGCTCGCCACATTGACCGCGTGCTCGGATTGATCGACCGCTGCCGCAGTCAAGGCGGCGTTGTCACGACCGAGGCCTACCCGTACGGATCCGGCGCTACGGGCATCGGCGCCGCCTTCCTCGCCCCCGAGCGGCTGGCCGCACAAGGAATGACCACGACATCCTTGACCTACTTGCCCACCGGCGAACGGGTCGCGGACGAGGCCCGCCTGCGGGAGCTGAGGGCGGCGGATCCGGGCGGCGCTGTCATCATGGACTTCCTCGACGAGAACGATCCCGCTGACCGGGCATTCCTCCGCCGCGCACTCAGCTTCGGGGACTCCATCTTCGCCAGCGACGCCATGCCACCCACCACCAGCGGCGGCTGGTCGGACCCGCAAGGCTGGCCACTGCCACCGGGGGAAGTGACCCATCCCCGGACCGCCGGCACGTTCTCCCGGGCTCTGCGCCTGTGGCGCGAAGAAGGCAGGCCGCTCATCGACGCCGTTCGCCGCTGCACGCTGCTGCCCGCGCGCGTCCTGGAGACGTGCGCGCCGGGGATGCGCGCCAAGGGCCGGGTGCAGGCCGGCGCCGATGCTGACCTCGTCGTGTTCGATCCGGACCGCGTCACCGACCAGGCGACCTACGCCGACAGCACCCGGCCGTCAACTGGGATCCTGCACGTGCTCGTAGACGGCACCTTCGTGGTACGCGACGGGAGCCTGATCCCCGACGCAATGCCCGGCCGGCCGGTCCGCGGCGTGCCCGCCTGATCGGCTGGTTGCCGGGACACCGCGCTTTGCATAACGACCGCGAGGGCGACACGGCGGCAGGTAGGCCGTCAGAACCCGGCTGATCCCGCCGTTTGAGACTCTCAGCTCCCCGGCCATCACCGGCAGCGCCGGCGCCACCTGCGCCTACTGCGCGCCTGACACGCCGGGCGTCTTGATCGGTTCACCGCGGGACAGGCGGGACTAATGTCAGCCGGAGCACAGAGGCGTCGACCACGCGCCGGGGGCACCGCGGCCGGTCAGGCCATGAACGGCATGAGCTCGGCGGGCATGGTGACGAAGGGCCGCATCATGTCGCGGTCTTCGTGTTCGAGGATGTGGCAGTGGTACATGTAGCGGCCACTGTAGGTGGTGAAGCGGACGGCGATTTCGGTGATCTCGTGAGGGTTGACGCGGATGGTGTCCTTGAGCCCACGTTCGTTCTCGTCGATGGTGTGGCCAAGCTCGTCGTCAGGGTCGCGTCCGAGCGTGACGGCGGCGGTGAGGGCGAGGTCTTCGATGCCGTGCTCGGGGATCTGGTAGCGGATGGGTCGTCGGGAGAGGATCTGGAACGGGTCGAGGTGGACGTGGATGGGGTGCGTGTCGTCGGTGAGGTTGATCAGCTGCCAGACCTCAAGCCGGTCGAGTATCGGGAAGAATGTCGTGGTGTCCTCGAAGTGGGCGGCGGCGGCGCGGTAGCGGGTGGTCAGCTCACCGTCGGTGACGGTGACCGCAGGCCCGATGTGGTCGTCGTCGGCGATCACGAGCTCGCGCATGGTGAGCATGCTGGGTTCGCCTTCGAGTTCGCGCTCGACAAGCGCGATGGTGCGGCGCGGCGCGGCGGCCAGCGCGTCCGGTGCAGGTGGGCGGTAGTCGCTGGCAAGCTCGCGGGGGATCGCCCGACGGGTTGCCGGGCCTTCCACGACGCGGAAGCCCATGACATGCGGATACGGCAGCATCTGGCCGGGGTCTGCGGCGCTCTGGGCGTTGGCGGCGGGGAAGGGGGCGCCGTCGAAAGGGGCAGCGGCAGTGTTGACCAGCGTGAGCTCGCTGCCCGGCGCTAGGCCTGAGAAGTCGACGAGCAGGTCGGCGCGCTCGGCCGACGCGAGCACGAGCCCGTCGCCCGGCACGCGGACGGGGAAGCGGAGCAGGCCGTGGTCGGTGCCGATCTGAGTGATCCGATGGAGTTCGGGTTCACCGCTGCGCAGCAGCACCAGCCGGTAGGTGCGGGCGTTTGAGCCGTTGAGGACGCGGAAGCGATAGGTCGCCGGCTGCACCTCCATCAGCGGCCAGACCTTGCCGTTGACGACCGTGAACGGCGGGAAGGCCTCCATCACCTCCGGGTCGGTCTTATGGACCAACTGGCCGGTTAGCCGCCCGGAGCCGTCGAGGCCGAAGTTGCGGTCCTGGATGAGCAGCGGCACCTCGAACGGCGGCCCTTCCGGCAGGCCGAGTTCGCGCTCGCGCTGGTCGCGGATAATCCACAGCCCTGCCAGCCCGGCGTAGACGCCGAACCTGGTGACGCCCATCACGTGGTCGTGGTACCAAAGCAGCGCCGCCCGCTGGCTCATCGGGTAGTGGAAGACGGCGTCCTGGCCGGGCGCGCACAGGTTTTCGGCCCAGCCGTCATACGACGCCGGGGTGAGCCCGCCGTGCAGGTGCACGACCGTGTGACCGGCCAGTGCGGCCGCGTTCTGGTCCGGCGTGCCGCCGCTCAGCCCTGGGACACATTGCACCGGCACGCCGCCGGCATCGGCTGCCTGGGGAGCGGTCGTCACCACAACCGGCAGCGCGCCGTCCAAGTCGTTGCGCCAGACCACCGTGACCGGCTCGCCGGCCTCGGCTTCGATCGTCGGGCCCGGGACCGTCCCGTCATAGCCCCAGATCGCCGACTCGGGCAAGTCGCGGTGAAAGCGGTGCGAGCCAGCGCGAATGGTCACACTCAGCCGACCGTTTTGCTCGGCCGCGACCAGCCGCTGCGGCACCGGAAGCGCGTCGGCGAACGGGGCCAGCGGCGCGGCAAGCGTTGTCGTCATGCCCTAGCCTTACCCACTATTGGGCGCGCTCTCCTGGTCACCCTGCTGCCCGCGGGAGCTGCCGAAGCTACCGACTGAATTCGACGCGATGACCGTGCGGCCGGTGGCGGCGTTCCAGCACAGAGGGGTGGCCGTCGTTGCAATACGAGTGCCCATCGGGCGAAGGCCGAGGTTGACGCTCTCTCGCCTCGGTGATCGCCAAGGTCGGCCAGCGGCCCCGGCGCGGAGTTACAGCGGCCTCGCGGCCTCAGCCGGGCTTGGATGCTATTAGCAGGAACCGGTGCCCTCTGGTCATGACCGGCCACGCTCTGGCGTCCTGGTGCAGGGCGCGGAGGCGGTCCCGGTGTTTGTCGAGGCTGTACCCCGGGATAGCCCAGCTCACGGCCTTCAGGTAGTAGACGACGGCCGCGATGTCGTCGAAGTAAATGCGTTCATCGGCTCTAGTAGCTTCTTCGATCGTTAGTCCGGCTTCGGTGACCTGCCGTGTGGCCAGCCCGATCCAGCTGTCCGGCTCTTCCGGTATCTCGATGCCAAGCATTTGGGCCAGGTCGTCGTTGTCGTGGTAATCGACCTGCTGGGTCACGAGGGTGCCGCCCGGCGCGAGAACGCGGCTTACCTCGGAAGCGAGGAACGACTCGTGCCGGTTGCATATCAGGTCCAGCGACCCATCGCGGAACGGCAGGCTGCCGCCGTCGTCGTTGCCCCCGTCCTGATCCATGTTGTCGCGGGCTCCCTCGTTGTGGATGACGGGGATGCCCAGCGGTAGCAAGCGTCGTCCGGCCACCGGCACGTTAGGCGGCCAGGCCTCGGTTGCGACGGTCCTGTCTGCCCTGGCCGGCAGCCCGGACAGTACCTCGCCGCCACCCGTGCCCATGTCCAGCATCGTCCGTGCAGCGCCAGCCAGGGCCGCTACTCGGGCGCCATAGTCCCACGGCAGCGGTTCACTCTCCGACCGGCGGTCCAGCCAGGAGAGGTCCCAGCCGGAGAACGGCGCGGTCATCGCCTCTGTCACCAGCTCGTCGAAGTCGGCCACCGAAAACAGCCTGCCACGGCGCGTCCGCGAGGGCTACGGCAACTCCGCCGGAAGATTCACGACGCAGTCGACCACAACTTCGCGGCGCGGCCGCTACCCGTGAGGAGCCACACATGATAAGCGGCAGATCAGTGCACCTGGCCCCTTGCACGGCGGCGGTTCTTGGCGCCCGGCTGGCCGCCACCTGGGGTTTACGGGCCGGGTGGCAATCGAATTCGTTAGGTTCTCCCCAAACGACGCCGCCACCCGGTGCCGCAGTCGCCGCAGTCGCCGCCCGGCTGTCCCGCTTGGTGCTCCTCGACCGCGTCTTCTCGGCGGCAGATCACTATGCCGGCGGCCGTTCGGCACGGCGCTGTGTTGGCCGCGACGGGTGGCAGAATGCGCCTATGTCGATCTCAGCGGAACGCTCTCCGCGGGCTCGCATCGTCACGGCGTTGCTGCGGGACGGCAACCGGATACTGCTATGTCACCGATCTCCCCGGCGCCGCTGGTATCCCGACGTCTGGGACCTGCCTGGTGGTCATGTGGAGCCCGGGGAACTGCCTGGCGCCGCACTCGCTCGAGAGCTCCGAGAGGAGTTGGGCATCGATATCGCGGCGCCGACGGGTCCGCCCATGCAAGAGCTTCGTGCCGACACATTCGACATGCAGATTTGGTTGATCGAAGCGTGGGCGGGGTCTCCGGCCAACGCCGCACCGGACGAACACGACGCCATCGCGTGGTTCACCGAAGACGCGCTCGGAGAATTGTGCCTGGCTCACGACAGTTACCTTGGGATGTTCAGCAAGGTTTTTGCTGCAAATCGTGCCTGACCTCGACCGAGCACGCGCTCTCATCGGCACTGTCGTGCGCGCAGGCCGTAGTCGCTGGGCTGTCAGGTTCCCGAGGCCATGTAGGCGGCGCGGATGTAGTTAGGGTGCCGGTCGAGGTTTCTTTCGTGCCCTGTCGTAGCGCATGGTGGTGCGCGGGTCCGCGTGGCGGGCGGCGATCTGTACGTCGCGCAGGTCCACGCTGGCGTCGAGCATCGTGGTGACGAAGGTGTGCCGGAGCATGTGCGGGTGCGTTCTTCCTATCCGGACGCCGGCTATTTCGGCCAGGTTCCACAGTCGTCGGGTCGCGGCATGCCGGTCCATTCTGGTACCGCGCGTGTTCAGGAGGATCGGTCCGGTGGGTCGGTCGCTGACCGCGCGGTCGATGGCGCGCCCGACCGCGGGCGGCAACAGAACGAGCACGACCTTGGCTCCCTTTCCGCGTACCCGCAGCACACGGTGGCCGTGCTCTTCGCCGAGATCCGCGATTTCGGCGCCAGTGGCCTCAAAGATCCGCAGGCTCAGCAAGCCGAGCATGGCCACGAGGGCGAAGTCGCGTCGGTTCGCGGACTCGCGGGCAGCTGGGAGCATTGTCTCGAACTGAAGGTACGTGAACCCGAGCGTTGGTGACTCCGGGGGTACTGCCGGGCGGCGGACGTGCTCGGCTGGGCAGGATATATAGCCCCACGTGCACGCGCCGTGCGCAGTCGGCTCAAGCCCGCGCTCTGTGCACCAGGACAGGAAGCAGCGCAGGTCCGAAGTCGCGTGATCGCGCGAGGAGCCGGTGAACCTGGCGAGGTAGGCGGCCACTGCGAGTCGCAGTGGGTCAGGCTGCGCGTGTGGATTCTCGAGCGGAATGCGGGCGACTTCGCTGTGATGCATCATGCTCGAAGGGTGCGCCCGGTTTCCCGCCGGTTGAAGGCCCGTGCGCTGGGCAAGGGCATGGTCCTGCGCTCGCGGAGAACGAACCGGTTCGAATGACAGAGCCGTGCCGTACTGTGCCGTCGTGGCCAAGGCTGCGCGCATACTCGCCGCGCTGAAGCGCGACGGCTGGACGGAGACCAGGCGCTCGGGCTCGCACCGGGTACTGGCCAGGGCGACCAGCAGCGCATCTGGGCCTACCATGATGGCGTAGATCTGGGCGGGCCGGCTCTGGCCCGGATCGCGCGTGACTACGGGTACACGCCTGATGAACTGCGGAAACTGTAGGACGACCTTATGGTGAGTGCATTGCGCGTCGAGCTGTTGTTCGACGACGAAGCCAGGAACTGGCACTACCGGGTCCCCGCCCTGCACATCAACGGCGGCGGATCACCGTCCCGCGCCGACGCCGAGCGTGACTGCCTGGAGGCGATCGCCTTCGCGCTCGAGGGCGATCCCCGGGAATTCGACCCTGATTCCGAAGCAGTCACCCTGGACGTAAACGTCGCGCCAGCAGTGTAGCTATCCGGCTAACCGCCGAACTCGGCCTCGGCATGGCTACGGGTTCACCGAGGGACACTGACTCAAAGGCTCTGGACCCATGCGCCTTACGGGAACCGAGAGCCCTCGAAGCGGCAAATGAGTGCGTTGCCAGCTAGGACCGCAGTGGCGCCAGTGTCGAACTCACTCTCACGACACATGGGCCAGGATGCGTTCCCCTGCTGTCTGGACATGCCTTCGTGGCAGCATGATGTTACGGGTGGTGTGAGGGAGGCGGGCGGAGGGCTTGGCACAGCGGTCCAGGCGGGATGAGCGGTATGTGATGGCGACACAGGGATCGGGCACGGAGGCGGACTGGCGGGTCCGCGGCTCCTACTTCGAGGCATGTAACTGCGAGGCGATATGCCCGTGCCGCAGCGTGGGCGGCCGCGCTGGCGGCCCGTCCAGCTTCGGCGAGTGCTTTGGCGCGCTGTCATGGCACGTCCAGCAAGGCCACGCCGACGGGATCGAGCTGTCCAACTTGCAGGTCGTCATGTCGATCCGTTACTTCGACCGGGTGCACCCCAGCACCCCGTGGGAGGTCGTGCTGTACGTCGACCGCGCCGCCGATGACGCCCAGATGGCTGCGATAGCCGACATCTTCCTCGGCCGGGCGGGCGGAACCGTTGCGCGCCTGTACGGTCCCGCTATTGGTGAGGTTCACGTTGTGCGCTCAGCTCGGATAACGCTGGAGCATGCCGAGCCTCGCAAGCGCATCGGCGTCGTCGGGTATCTGACGGTGGAGGCCGAAGGCGATGCCTCCGCGCCCGGAGACGTCCGGTGCGGGATCCCAGGTTTCGACCACCCCGGCACGGAGCTTCACGGTGAAGGGTTGCGGTCGACCGACCCGGAACTCCGCTGGGAAGTGCGAGGGCGGCGCCACGCAGCCTTCGCTACTGACTTCGACTACAGCTCTGGACCCTGAATTGCACATTCGAACTACCGCATGACCATGCGCTCGTTCAAAGCGCGCACCGCGGCAAGATCGTCACTCCGGACATCGCGCGCCGTCCGCGGCAGATGCGGGCGTTGCGACGCTCAGCCGATGCGCTCGGCCAGCGAGACGATGATCCCTTCCGGCCCCCGGACGTAGGCCATCCGCCAAGCGCCCTCGTACTCGCCGATGCCCTCGGTAGCTGCATAATCAGCAGCCGCCTGCAGGTCGTTGACCTCGAACGCCACGTTGCGCAATCCCAGCTCGTTGGCCATAGCGGCCGGTGAGCCCGGCACGGAGTCGGGTCGCACGAAGCTCGAGAGCTCCACGCGGGTGCCATCGTCGGGCGGCTTAAGCATGACGATCGCGGGTTGGCCAGGACCGCAACCGGCTTCGAGCATGCCGCGCTGGCGGCCGCGCTGACCCGACTCAGCCTGGCTGCCGGGTCGCGGTCAGCTCGAGCTCGCAGTTCCTGCGTACTGAGAGCACCTGGAATCCGAGCGTGTCGTTGATGGTGATCATGTGATCGTTTGGGCCGGCGTTGCCCGTGACGATACTGCGCAGGCCCGGCTCATGGCCGAGGACAAGCTCCAGGTTCGCTATCTTGACCAGCAGTCCGAGCCGGTGCCCGCGATGGTCGGCCAGCACAGCCGTGAGGTACTGGAAACCCCAGCCGGGCACGCCCGAAGAGGTACCGATCTGGGTGAGGGCAACCATCTCACCGCTGTCATCATGCAGGGCCGCGACCGCGTAGAACTGCTGCCCGGCAGCGATGCCGAGCCGCTCCACCTTCCTGATCCGGTCGGCGTCCCAGCTCTCGGGCTCCACCCCCGGATCCCGTGGCGCGTCGGCCATGGCCAGCTCGATGCCGGCCGCGCCGTGGATGTGCTCGTCAGGGGTCGCGCCCAGCCAGGAGACCAGCGAGTACCCGCGGGACGCCTGCGTGGCCTCCGCGCGCAGGCCGGGCAGCCGCGACCTCACCGCATCGTCGACCGTCAGCGTCCTGAGTACCTCACTGATGCCGATGTGTGCACCGGCAGACACGGCGAACGCCGCTGCCGGCGAGTCCTGGGCGACCTGCGCCGTCAGCCGCGACCGGCCGGCCAGCCTGGCCTGGTCTGCGCAGTGCGCGAGCAGCCTCCGCCCGTGACCCGACCGGCGGTATGCGGGCGCGATGAACAGCGCGCAGGAGGCCATAGTCGGGTTATCCCGGTCAGGCAGCACCAGCAGGTAACAGCCGATCGGCTCGCCGACCTCGTCGCAGGCCAGCCAGGTTTGCGTCGGGTTTCCCCAGCCGTGCGCCCAGTCGTTGGCGAAACCTGCGAAGGACTGGTGCGGAAGCTCAGGATCGTCGTGGTGGCCGCACGCGTCCACGATCTGGAAACAGGCTCGCAAGCGCTGCTGGTCGCCGATCGGGTCGAATCTCTCAATACGCACCCAGGCAGTCAACCGGCCAGGCACGGAGCTGACAACGCAATTAAGTCTGCGTGGCGTGGGCCTGCGCCGCGGGCCTGTGCCGCCGGCCTGTGCCGCCGGCAGCACCAGCCGAGCCCCTGACCGCGCGCAGGCCGCCCCGGCCGCGTCCTGGTCGCCAGCATGAACAGGTCCGCGGCTGCCAGCTGGCCGGCGAGCGCAGCGTCAGACAGTCCCGCCTCGATCGTGCACCACGGGTAGCGGGCCACCAGCGTCCGCAGCTGCGTCAGTTCGCCGCTGCGGCACGTCAATTCCTTTCGGCTTGGAGTAGGCTCCAGCCGCGCTGCGAGCTATTCCTCGCGGGTGCCGATCGTGTGGGGTGCCATCGGGGCTCCTCCTCAGATTGGTTGTGGCTGCCAGAGGCTCATGCCAGCTTCTGGCTCCGCGCGCGGATACGGCCGCGCGTCCATGGCCAGCAGAGCTGTTCGCGTGCAGCGGCTCGTGGTCGAGACGCGCCGGCAGTCGTGCAGTGTTACGGCCGGTGCTGGACATCGACTATTCGACGACCATCAGCCCACATTGTTGACGAGGGTGTCTCCGCCGGTGATCTCGAGGATCGTCCCGGTCACCTGTGGATTGGTCATGAGGAAGATCGCGCCCTGAGCAACATCCTCGGGCGCGCCCGCGCGTCGTACCGGCGCCGTCTCCGCGACGCGCCGCCGGAAGTCCTCCCGCTCCTGATCAGAGAGGAAGCTCCAGAACTCTGTGTCTGTATATGAGGGCCGGATCGCGTTCACGCGGAGCGGTCCGAGCTCGACGGCAAGCGCACGCGTTAGGCCTTCGACGGCAGCAAATGCCGCCGTGATCATCGACGCGCCGGCGCGAGGGCGGACCACGGAACCGCCGGTGACGAAGGTGATAGACCCGCGAGATCGGAGGCGAGGGGCGGCATAGCGGGCACACGTCCAGCTTCCGAAGAACTTGCCATCCATGAAGCTCCGCGCCTGCGCGAGGTCCTGGTCGAGCAGCTTGCCGGACTGGCCGGGCGATGCGGTGACGAGCAGATGATCCAGTTCGCCGACCGACTCGAAGAGGGCGCACACGGACTGTTCGTCGGTGGTGTCGACGACCACCTCGCGCACGCCGGCGGCGGGTTTGCGCTCGGACAGAGAACGCCGGCCGGCAGAGACGACGTCGGCGCCTAGGTCTCGTGCCGCCCGGACCGTCGCCGCGCCCATCCCGCTGGTGCCGCCGATCACGACGACGCGCTGGCCGGCCAGGTTCAGCCGGGCCGTCAGCGACTCTTCCCGTGGTCCGGTCTTGTGATCGGTCATGGTTCCTTCCCTTTCGTGGTTTGGGGCTGGTTGGTGCGGCCGCCGTCGTGGCCGTCCTAGCGCTTGTCATGGGGGCGTAGCGGGGCGTCGGCACCGCGCGGCAATGGAGGCCCGAGACCGTTTGCTCAGCACTATGTCCTCTTTTTGTCCTTGCATAGTCGCTGGCCCGTCGGCGGCCGAGTTCGCCATGATCTCCTCCGGCATGTGTCACTGGTCGTGGTATTCGTCGCGGCGGCGTAGCCAGCTCATGGGCTGATCGCCTTCGTCGCGGCCTTTGGGCGCGCGGTCAAGGATCGCGTAGTAGCCCATCAGGAACTCCGTGCCGCGGGCATAGCCGGAGTAGCAGTGGTAGACGCTGCCGCCCTCGAGGGCGAACGTGCTGACGCCGTGTCCCTCGGAGAAATAACCGTCGAGGTCGGTCCCGGTCGCGGTCGCGTTCTGCGTCGTGATGAGCGGAAGGTTCTCGCGGACGGCCGGCTGCTCGGTCAGTAGCTTCAGCAGCGCGAGCTCGTTCGCTTCGGGCCCCGTATCGGCCGGGTCGTGCGTCACCTGCTCTCCGGCGGATACGCCGAAGTCGAAGTTGAAGTCGCTGTCGTGGCTGGAGGCCCACGTGAAGCTCCAGCCCATCCGCTGCCGGTAGGCGAGCAGCTTCTCCAGTCGCGCGCGCGAGACGCAGATCATGGTCACGTCGCGGGCCTTGAGGTGGGCCAGGACGCTGTTGAAGCTGTCAGCGGTCGACGAGCATGAGGGGCATCCGGCCGAGTAACCGGGGCCGAACATGAAGTGGTAGACCACCAGCTGGGAGCGGCCATCAAACAGCTCAGCTAGCGTCATAGCCCCGTCTTCGGTCCGGAGCGCGTACTCCTTCTCGACCGGCACCCAGGGAAGCTCCCGGCGCTGTCGGGCCAGCTCGTCGCCCGTCCGGGTGAACTCCTTCTCGCGCGCCAGCAGTTCAGCGCGCGCCGTGAGCCACTCCGCACGGCTGCCGATCCGGTGACTGGTCATGGTGCTGTCTCCTTTGCATTTCCTAGACAGTTCGGGATGGACCGAGCCTCCGATGTGGACCTCACATCGGTGGCGTCAGCCCGGGAACCGACGAGCGGTCCACGATGATCAGAAACCCACATGCGACGATCGCGAGTGCGAGCGGCCGGCGAAGAACCTAAACGAGCCGATCCGGGTCGCCACCCCATGTCCATCCTGGTCATCTGCCAGACCGAGACCACCCACCACGCGGCGGCCAGCCCGAGCGTCGCTGTCGGCGCGGCCGACGCGGCCGTCCTAGCGGCCGTCATGGCCGACAGCGAGGTCGTCAGAGCGCCCGGCTTCCAGCCGCGGCCACTGGGCGATGGGGCGTCCGCCCGGCCACTGTGACACAGGCGGCCAGTCGGGCGCGCCGCCGTCGGTCCGCGTGGAGCGCTGCCGCGGCCATCCGGGGGGCGAGTCCTCCCACCGCTCCTGGCGTCCATACACGGTCAGGTCCATCAGCGCGTAGCTGTAGTCCATCGCCTCGACGCCGCGACGGGTCGTCCAGTAGGTCTCGAACACCCGGTCGCCGTGCCGTACGTAGCACACCAGGTGGAACAGGCCGATCTGGCGCCCGACCAGGAGCGCGTCCAGAGAATCCTTCGCGGAGTACCACGGCGTGTCCCAGCCCATGAAGCCGCGGTAGCGGACGCTCTCGTCGTAAGGCCCCTGGCAGAAGACCGCGAATGTGATGTCGCGGGAATGCAGGTAGGACAGCTCGGTGACCTGGGTGGTGACCCAGGTGCAGCCTTCACATTGCTCGGGTGCGGGATGGCCGTCCCACCACATGAAGTAGTAGGCGATCAGCTGGCGGCGACCCTCGAACGCGTC
The DNA here is from genome assembly GCA_963787665.1 of uncultured Actinomycetota bacterium. Classification (GTDB taxonomy): domain Bacteria; phylum Actinomycetota; class Actinomycetes; order Streptosporangiales; family Streptosporangiaceae; genus JAJYUU01. The sequence continues at coordinate 1,542,946 of CAWBDZ010000005.1, read as the reverse complement.
GGCGAGGGTGAGCTGCCCGCGGGGCCCGGTCAGCGCGAGGCTGGCGTCGACCTCCACCATCGGCAGCCGTCGGCGGGCCGCGGCGATCGCGTCGCCTTCCCTGGTGTGTGCCTTCTCCCTGATGCGCAGCCTGTCCAGTTCGACCTGGAAACTGGCCCGGTCGACGGCCGCGGGCAGGCGTGGCCCGCTGGTGGCGCCGGCCGCCGGCCCGCCGGGGTATGACGATTCATCCTTCATGACGGTCTCCTCTTGGTGTTCCGGCGGCAATGGCCGTCCGGCTGAGCTGGTCATCTGGTCCAGGCGAGGTCGGCGGATGCGCCAGCCGCAGGCTCTGCGGGGTGGCCCGCTGGTCGGCTCGGGTGCCGACGCGGGATCTGATGTGCGCGGGAACGGCGATACCGAGCGGAAGGGCCGGGTCGGGAATGGCCTGCTGCCAGGTAGTGGCCAGTGGCAGCTCGCCCGCCCACAGGCCTAGCGCGGCATCCGGGCTGTCGGCGTCGCTGGGCGGGCCAGTGCGGATCTTCACCGAGGCCTCGGCCAGCGGCAGCACCAGCAGGCGGACCGCCGCGAGTTCCTTGCGGCTGGGCTGGCGGGCGTAGTCCCACTGGCCGGGAGCCACGTGCTCGGTGATGGTGCGCAGCCCGGCGAGCCGTTCGGCGGGGTCGGTGACGGGCCGGGGCTGCCCGTAGATCATGGCGCTGCGGTAGTTGATGGTGTGCTCAAACACCGACCGGGCCAGCACCAGCGCGTCAGTCAGGGTGACGGTGACGCACACCGTCGTGTCGGCGGTGTTCAGGCTCTGGCTGGCGACCGAGCCGTGCAGGTAAAGGGTGTCTGCGGTGAACCCGTAGCAGGTGGGGACCACCATCGGCCACCCGTTGATGATCACGCCCAGGTGGGCGACCAGCCCGGCGCGCAGCACCGCATACAGCGTCTCGCGGTCGGTTCGGCCGAGCGTGCGGAGCCTGCGGTGCCGGGTCCGCTCCGTTCCCGAAAGCGGCAGTCCTATACCCGCAGGCTCAGCGGCAGCGAGCCCCGCCTGTGTCATTAGGTCCACCGGGAATGTTGCGGTGGAGTACTGACTACTCATGATTCTCTCACTTTCGCCACTTGACGCACGGGGGCTGCCTTTCGGTCCCTTCTTGTGACTAAGCCGCGGCGGGCTGTGGCCGGACCAGCGCGGCGTTCTGGCGCTCGAGTTCCTTGGCCGCGCCGCTGCGCCAGCTGTCGGCAAGCGACGCCGACAGGGGATCGGGGAAGATGTCCTCCTCCCCGTGGTCCACTGCGTCGAAGATGGCTCGCGCGACAGATTCCGGCCGGGCCTTGGGGATGTCGAGGCTCCGGATCATCTCGGTGTCGACCGGGCCGGTCAGCACGGCGTGGACTCGCACGCCCTGCGCGGCCAGCAGGAGGCGCAGCGACTGGGTCAGGCTGAACGCGGCCGCCTTGGAGATCGAGTACGCCGGGGTGAGCGGTATGGGGGCAAGGGCCGCGAGCGACACGTTGTTGACGATGGCCCCGCCGGACCGGATCAGGGCCGGCAGGAAGGCCTGGGTCACGCCGTAGATGCCGAAGAAGTTGACGGCCAGGTGCGCTTCGAGCGAATACCGGTCGCTCAGGTCATCGACAAGGAACACGCCGGCGTTGTTGATCAGGATGTCGAGAGACTCGACCTGACCAGCAGCCGCCTGGATCTGCGCCGCGTCGGTCACATCCAGGGTCAGCGGCGTGACGCGAGCGTCGGGGTGGGCGAGCGGCTGTCGCATGCCCGCATACACCCGCCTGGCACCCCTGGCCAGGGCTTCCTCCACCAGCGCCCGCCCGATGCCGCGGTTGGCCCCGGTCACCAGGACTGTCTTACATGCGATGGTCATGACTGTGCCTCCAGTTCTGTCGTGCCTGATCCAGTGGCGGTCAGGCCACGGGCCGACGCCCCGGCGGTGGCAGCCGGTCCGGGGCCGGGGCGGTGGCGACCGGGGTTGCGGCGGTCATTCGCGGGCGCGGAGCCCAGGTACGAGCCCAGCGCCTTAGGGCGGCCAGGAACTCAGGCACGCGATGTGTGGCCTGTTGCCGCCTGGCGCGGCGGGCGGCGCGGGCCGGCGCGTCACGCTGGGCTTGGTGGTGCAGGTCGGCGAGCCGGGCCTGGACGAGGGTGTAACGGAACATCGCGGCCTCTTCGGTGGTGTAGCTGGGCCTTGTCCCAAGGATGCGGCTCAGGCCGGGCGGCGCGGATCGTGCGATCGCACAGGATCGCAGGCCGCGGGTGCTTAGATTCCCGCGGACCTGGCCTTAGGGTCGCTGGCCGACAGCAGGCCGGCCCGTTCGGCCACTGCCGCGGCCTGCACCCGGCCTGAGACTCCCAGCTTGCGCAAGATGCTGGTGACGTGCACGCTGGCGGTGCTGGGGCTGATGTAAAGTTCCGCCCCGATCTGGGCGTTAGTGCGCCCGGCACCCAGTAGCCGCAGCACGGCCAGTTCCCGCCTGGTCAGCCCAAACGGCGCCGGGGCCTGCGCCGGTGGCGGCGTCTTGGGGGTGCCGACCGCGAGGGGCTGAAGCGGGATCCGGGCCCGTTCGGCGAGCCGGCGGACCTGGGCCAGCAGCGGCGCGTGCCCGTCAGCGGCTGCCGCGGCGGCCCGCAGCGCGGCGGCGGCCGCCGTGGCCGGCTGCCCACCGTCCAGTTGCGCCTGGGCTTGCCGCCACCACGCGTATCCGGCGCGGTGCGGGCAGCCCAGCCCTTCCCATGTCTTCGCCGTCGCGCGCCAGGCCTCGGGGTCGCACGTCCCGGCCAGCCGGGCCCGCTCAGCGTCCCAGGTGGCACGCTCGGCGGGGATAGTGGCCACGAACGGGTGGTCGGTAAACGGGGCGCCTGCCATTTGGCCCACCCACGACGTCAGGCCGTCAGCGGCAGCGCTGGCTGTCCCTGTGGCGGGTTCGTCGCGGCGCGCCCGGGCCTGTTCGGCCAGGTCGGCGCACGCCCGCAGGCCCGCCACCAGCAGCCGCCCGCCGAAGATGGTCTGGTCCGGGGACTTGAACATCGGGAGCCTCCGTTGGACCTCGTCCAAGGCGTCTCCGGGCCGCCCGGCCCACAGCGCCAGCTCCGCCGCCCGTTGCGCAGACTCGCGGGCATACTCGACACCGGCGGACAGGGCGGGGATGGCGTCGATGAGCCGCCACCGCCTGGCCGCAGCACCGGTGTCGCCGCGCAGCAGGTCGAGCTCCGCGCGGGCCTCGTGCACCGGCCAGTGATCGCGATCCGGCGGCCCGGCAGTCAGCGGGTCGATCAGTGCCGCTGCCTCGGCCGTGCGCCCACATGCGAGATTGGCTTCGCAGGCGTTGAAGGCCAGGATCGCGGCTCCTCGTGAGGCCTCCAGGCCGGCCTTCCGGGCCGACTCGAGGCCTGCGAGGGCAACATCGGCGGCGAGGTCGAATCTAGCGAGCTTGAGCAGCGCATCGCTTTCGTTCTCGGCCAGCCGCGCCAGGGCCACCCCGGCGTCTGCGGCCCGGGCCAGCGCCCACCCTCGTTCCAGGAACGCGAATCCTTCCTCGACCCGGCCGCGGCCGAATGCGTCCCCGGCGATTCTGGCCAGCACGTGAGGAATCAGGGCCGTGGCAGCGGTCGCTTCGGCGATCTCCAGGGCCTGGTTCAACGCGGGACGGATGCCGTCAAGCCGTCCCCCGCCGGACCGCTGGCAGATGTCGGCGTAATCGAGCCACGCCTTGGCATGATCGGCTGACGGCGGCGCCTGCTCGAACAGCCCCAGCGTCTCCTCAATCAGGGCCAGCCCGGCGTCGGGCGCGTCGATCGCCCGGTAACGCGCGGCGCGGCGGCACGCGGCAGCGGCCGTCGCCGGGTCGGAATGGCCGGCGAACCGTCGGCAGGCCTCCTCGGCGACCACGCCGGCATGTACCTCGTTTCCGGACCACTCGAGCGCGTCAATAGCCCGCAAGTACAAGCCCGGCACGTCGGCCCCTGACGAGTCGGCAGTGCCGGGCTGTGCCTGGCGCAGCTCGATGGCCCGCTGCCAGTGCGCCGCGGCTTCGGCGTACCCGAACACCCGCTCCGCGGCCTCGGCCGCCGCCACCCTCGCGGTCAGTTCCTCAGCGGGACGGCCCGCGGCCTGCCAGTGCCCGGCCACCTCTCCGGCCAGCGCCTCGTCCCCGGCCGCCACGAGCGCCCGCGCCGTGCGCTCGTGCAGCACGGCCCGCTCCCCTGGCAGCAGCCCGCCCACCACCGCCTCGGCCAGCAGCGCATGCCGCGGCCGGCACTCAGCCCCGACGGTATCCTCGGCCAGCAGCCGGGCATCCGCAAGCTCTCGCAGCCCCGCGCGCACCGCCTCCGCGCCCAGCCCGGACACCGCGCCCAAAAGCTCCTCGGTCAGCGGCCGGCCCGCTACTGCCAGCCCCGCCAGAACCGCCCGCCCGTCGCCAGTGCAGCGGCCCGCCCGTGCCGCCAGAAACTCCGCCAGCCGGCCCGGCAGCCCAGTCGGCACGCGCAGCCCGCCCCCAGCCCCGTCGGCCAGGCCCGCGGCCACCAGCTGCTCGGTGTAAAACGGGTTCCCCTCCGCCCGCGTATACAACTCCTCGGCAACCCCCGAAAGCACCGGGGTACCAGCCAGCGCGGCGACCTGCTGCGCCACCTCCGACCGGGACAGCGGGCCCAGCCGGATCTCCTCCACCCCCGCCGCGCCGCGCACCGCCGCCAGCCAGTGCGCGACGTGCCCCGCCACCGGGGCCTCATCACCACGGCAGGTCACCACCACACTCACCGCGTCCCAGGGCCCGCGCGCCAGGAAGGTCAGGAAATCCAGCGTCGCACCGTCCGCCCAGTGCACATCCTCAACCACCAGGCCGACCCGGCACCCAGCCCTACTGGCCGCCGCAGCCAGCAACTCCGCCACCGCCGAAAACAGCCGCCCCCGCCACCACCCCTCATCCCGGTCGCCCGGGCCCGGCACGTCACCCGACCCCAGCCCCGGCACCAGCCGCCCAATCTCCGCCCGCACATACCCCGGCGCGGCGTCCAGCGCCGCAGCCACCAGCGCGCCGCCGTCCGTCCGGGCCAGCTCACCCGCCGCCGCCGCGACCGGCAGTAGCGGCAGCATCTCGGCCAGCGGCAGGCACTCCCCCCGCACCATCACCGCCCCCGCAGCTGCCGCGCGGGCCGCCCCTTCCTCCACGAAGCGGGTCTTCCCCACCCCGGCATCCCCCACTACCAGCACCAGCCGCACACCCCCGCTCAGCGCCGCCAGCAGGCAGGACAACTCACCCTCACGGCCGACAAACACCACCGGCGCAGCCATAAAGCTCACCTCACCAGGCCACTCCCGCCAGGTCAATCCCCGCCCGCCACAACAACCAACCCGCCGCACCTGGCCAGGCCTGGGCTGCGGACACCCCGGCCGCACCGAACCGGGCTGACCTGCGTGCAGTACTTCGGACAGTAAACTCACGCTGCCGACCGCGCCTTATCGGCGACGTGTCATACCGCAACGGTCAGTGAAAACATCAGGCTGCCTCCGCAGTGCCTGTGGCTCACCTCGACCAAGCGCAAATATCCGGTTGATCGCATCAACATGCGTTCACGCAACTCGCCCACATCGGCATGTGAGCACCGGTGGCTCAGCCCGCGAGCGATGGTTTCCTCTGCCTAGCAAACGCCGCTGACCTCTCCCCGGCCCACGACATTGACGAGATCTGGCGGCGGCGCTCGGTCTGGGTGTCAGAACGCGAGCGTGACCGCTGACTTCGCTGGGTCGAGCGTCTAGATCCGCTCCAGCCCCGCGCCGTCGAACAGCGGCTCGATCTCGTGCCGCTCGACGTCGGCGGCCATCTCCTCGTCTGTCGGAGCCGACCCGCCGGCGGCTGCGGCCTCGAGCGTCGGCCTGAGGAGGCGGGCGTCGCTCGACGAGTTGAGGAAGATACCCGGGCGGCTAAGGACGTAACGCACTGCCCGAACCAGCGCGTCGCTATCGGCCAGCGGCTCATACCAGCTGAACTGCGGCCCCGCAGAATCTGGCCAGCGCCGACGCGCGACCGACTTGATCGTTTGCACCGCCACGCCGCGCTGCTCGCACACCCCAAGCAGCGCTTCCATGTCAGCCCGGTACCAGTCAACGGACATCACCGCGTAGTTGTACGGCAAGAGCACCGAACTGAAGTCAAACCGCTCCAGGCTCCGCAGGTGCATGCCCGCAATCCGCAGTCCGTGCCCGGTCACACCGATGAACCTGGCGAGCCCTTCGTCCCGGGCCCGCGCCAGCGCCTCGACCGCGCCACCGGGCCCGTGGGCCACCTCCCACTCGTCTGGCTCGACGAGATTGTGGAGCTGGATGAGATCGACGGAGTCGACGCCGAGGCGGGTAAGCGAGAGCTCGAGACTGGCGCGCGCGCCGTCACCCGAGCGCTCGCCGGTCTTGGTGGCGAGGAAGAACCGTCCCCTGTGCTCTGGCATCCATGGCGCGATCCGAAGTTCTGAGTCGCCATAGGACGCCGCCGTGTCGATGTGGTTGACCCCGAACTCCAGCAGCGTCGCAAGGACCTGATCGGCGCGCTCTTGCCGCATAGACCCCAGTGCCGCCGCGCCGAAGATGACACGGCTGCTCTCATGCCCGGTCCGGCCAAAGGGCGCGCGATCAGTCATAGTCGCAGACTACCCACACCCAAATGCGTTTACATCCGCGAGCGAACTCAACGCGGGTCGGCTACAAATCTGGCCCGAGCCCGCAGCAGGTAGACACGTGCACCCCGTGCCCATAGGCCCCCCAGTTCGAGCAGGTCCCGGCCGCGGCACGCGCGCTCGCCTCGAGTAGCGCCTGAGCCGGCTCGCCGCGGATCAGGCCGTGCAGGGCACGGCCTATGAAAGAGTCGCCCGCACCGAGCGAGTCGATCACCGCGGTAGGTACAGCGCTGACGCTGACGCTAACCGCGCCATCGAAGAGCGTCGCTCCCTTGCTGCCGTTGGTCACCAGGACATAGGCGGGCCCGCGGGCAAGTGCCCAACGCGCAAGCTCCGCGCAGTGCGCGTCGTCGAGCGCGGCAGCAGAGAACTCCGCGATGTGAACAAACGGCAGCAGGTCCTCGGCGTATCCGTCGTCTAGGTGATCGCTGAAGTCGAACGACACCCGGCCGCGACGGGCTAGCTCCGGCAGCACGTCCTCCAGGCCACTGCGGTAAGTGGAGTGAATGATGCTGGCCGTGGCCGCGAAAGCGAGGTCGTCCTCGGTCGGCCGGAACAGCACGCCGCGCTGCCGCGGTATGAACAGTCGCTCCCCATCGGCATGCATGACCTGGCAGCAGGCGGTAGTCCCAGGCGCGACGCTGACACGCCGGGTGTCCACCCGCTCCGCTGCCAGCGAATCGATGAGCAGCCGACCGCGGGCGTCATCGCCGACCACACCGATGTACGCGCTGCTGCCCCCGGACCGGGCCACCGCGACCGCGACGTTGACCGCGTTCCCGCCGGGGAACATCTGGCCGATCGTCAGGTAACAGTCGCTCACGTTGTCACCGATCGCGATGACATCCATCAGTACTCCGATCTTCCACATTTAGCGCCGGTCGATCAGAGGGCGGTCCGTCCGCGACGCAAAGTGCTCGGCGATCCGGTTGAGCCTCGTGCTACTCCCACAGCCACTAGGTCGCCACGGCGAAGGCTGAGCCTGTTTACACCGTGCAGCTTGCCGCCATCTGCCGCCGCTCGGGCGCACCGCCTCGCGGACCGACCGATGGCGCTCTGCGGGTAAGCGCAAGCGCCGCAAGGACCCGGCACGCGCGTCGCAGGCGATGGCGCTTCGCGCCACTCTGGACAGTGATCTTGCTTAGCTCGTGTTGGCGCCCATGAGACGGATAGGCAGGAGCGGCATTCCGCCGGAGGCCTCCCGATCCTGAACGGATGCAACGGAAGCGCCATCAAACGTCCCGCGGCAACGCGAGACGAACGACGCCGGTAACCCACGGCGTGACTTCGGCTGGCCGGGCGGCAGAGGCCCGGCGGGCGGGCTGCGTCCCACCCTGATAGCTGACAGCTCGACTAGGGGCCTGCTCCTGCCCGCGTGGAGCAGGAGCAGGCCCCTGGCCTTAGCCGTTAGGGCCGCACGGAGTTAACCGAGGTACCCCAGTTTGCGAAACCATCCCTGGTTCCGCCGCAGGTCCCGATCGTCAGGGTGAAGTCTGTCCCTGTGCAGTTCGGGTACTGGATGTAGTTGGTTGCGAAGTAGATCTGGCCGTCTGACCAGATCGCGTTGCTGTAGTCGCCCCAGCGCGGCCGGGTAGGACCTGGAAGGCCCTGATACTCGGAGAAACCATCCTGAGGCGACTGGCCCAGGTCAGCTACGTGGATAGGTGATGTAAGACCGCCGGACGTGCTGGTCAGCCAGCCATAAGCGGTGCTCGGGTAGAAGCCGCCGTTGTCGGCTCCGGTAGGTCCGCCGTCGCCCGTCAGCGTGAAGGTCATAAGGGCCTTTCCGCTGCTGGGTACTGTGGCGATTGCCGGGAATGCCAGGTCCTCATGCTCGGGCGACACATAGCCCTGGCTCGTCAGGGTGAAGACCCCATGGTTGTCGAAACTATGTGTGCCGACGACCCAGTAAGCCCCGCCCTGATGTATTTCCGGACTTGATTCCGATGAGTAGGTCTGGGCGATCTCAGTGCTGATGGCACCATAGATCTGGCCCTGTCCTTGCCCGGCCTGTGTAAAGCCATCGCCATTGGTAGCGATGCCACCCTCGGGGCAAGTCGCCGGCGGAGGATTGCCAACGCTCAGACCCGCGGCTCCGCATTCGTCACCCAGTGGTATCGGCCCGGCCTTCTGCGCGGCCAGGAATCCCTCGCCGTAGTAAGACTGCACGCCGGAGAACAGCCCGCCGCCGAACTGGATACCGGCGCACTTAGCGCAGTTCGAGCTGTTCAGGCTGCCGAGGCCGGTCCAGTCAAAGGCGGCGATCCGGTTGTCACTCTGGCCGAAGAAATCGAGCGTCCCGAGCATGAATGCGGAACCGCCATTGCTGTTGTCGTACTGCGACGCGTCGCCCGGGACCGCCGGAATCACCTGGTACCAGCAGGCTGCGCCCCTGGTGGACGCGCATGTTCCGTCTGGAGTTGGCAGCAACCCCATGTTCTCGAGCGCGACGTTGAACTTCTGGTTCGGCTTTCCGTTGGACTTCATGACCGGCAGGCCTCGCTCGAGAGCATCCTTGCTGAACGCGAGCTCCTGTGCTCCGTTGAAGAAGCCGCCGCCGAAGCCGGGCACATTCCCGTTGAGCGGGAACTCGTCATAGAACAACAGGAATGCGTCTCGGCTGGTCCCGATCTTCGCGAAGTCGTTGAGCAGGTAAGGAGCGCCCGGCTCGGTCGGGTTGTAATCGGCATTGGCGAAGTAGACGTTGTACGGGCCGAACGGATTCGAGCCCGCCGAGACTGCTATGCCCTCGCTGCAGCTATTGGCTACGCCAGCGAAACACCCGGAGAAAGGGCCTCCACTGGCTTCGGTGCTCTTGGACACGATCTCAGTGAAGAAGAAGTGCCCGCCGTTGCCCTGGTCGAACAGGCACGAAGGGTCTCCGCCGCTGCTCCAGCCTTGGCCCGTAAGTCCCATGAGCGTGTCGAGCGGGATCGGCGCCGACAGGCGGTGCAGGTGCTTGTTGAATACGAGAATCTCGCCGATGTTGTTCGTCTCGACGACATAGCCATTGCCGGCGCACAGGCCCTGGTCCGCGGGTTCGATGTCGCCCTGCGGGTTAGTGCTCAGCGATGCGCTGTCGACGGCGTTCAGGCCTTTGACGCCGGTGGCACCGCCTGCGGACGCACTAATGGGGTTACAGCCCGGACCCATCGGCTCGCAACTGACGCTCGGCGGCGCGGGATCGGGACCATTACGCGTCAGCGTCGGCGACGGCATCACGTGATGGCTATCGGCCGCATTCGCCGATGCGGCTAGCCGCCTAGCGGCAGCTGTGGCCTTCGCTGCGGACTGCGCGGAGAGGGCGGCCGTGGAGGGAGTGCGGATGGGCCCGGTAAGCAAGCTGCAACCAGCGCCGGCGCAGCCGGTGGCGGCTGGGCCAGTGAAGGTTGGCGCAGATTGCCCCAAGCTTGTTGACGTGATGGTGCCGCTGAGAGCGTGTGCTCCCGTTGCCGGCGCTACTGGGGCCGCAGTGGCGCCCCCGGCGAACACGACTAGCGCGGCTGGCAGCATCACCAGCGACGCCAGCGCTACTAACCTGTGCACAGGACTCTTCCTGACAGATTGCATACAGCGCCTCACCTTTGAGAGAGTTTTCGCCCGCCCCCTGGTACAAGGCGCGATGTTCCCCGCCCGCGCACCCGGGGGCTCGGTGCGGGACTCGGCATGGCCCCGAAGCGATCGCGCTGCTACGAGGTAGCAGTCAACATCCTGGCTGCCGCCGTAATGTCAGTCAAGACACATGGCGCAGCCCAGGCCGCCAGCGTCGCACCGCCATCGCGGCCTGTAGGACGGCTCGCCGCGTCGGGTGCAGTGCACTGGCTGATCACAAAGGCCCCAGGCAGCCCGCCGATGGGTAGCATGACGGCAGCACATGCGCATAGCTGCTGTGGAAGGCGTGCACGGTACGCACAGATCGGACGGGGAACGTGTCCGGAACGCCGAGCCCGACGGTGCGGCGCCGCCGTCTGGCCTTTGAGCTCAGGCGCCTGCGCGAGGCCGCGAAGCTGACCTGCGAGGACGTCGCCGCGCAGCTGGAGTGCTCGGCGTCCAAGATCAGCCGGATCGAGACCGCCCGCGTGACAGTCTCACCGCGGGACGCGCGCGACCTTCTCGGGATCTACGGCGTGCCGGACGACCAGCGTGACGGCCTCATCCAGCTGGCCCGGGAGTCCCGGCAGAAGGGCTGGTGGCATGCCTACGGCGACAGCGTGCACCCGCACTTCGCGACGTACCTGGGAATGGAAAGCGCGGCCTCGCAGATCAAGCAAGTCAACCTGACACGGATACCTGTCCTCCTGCAGACCGAGAACTACGCGCGCGAGGTAATAGCCGCGGGCCGGATGAGCCGTTCGCTTCCTGCTGACGACCGGTCGGTCGAGTTGATTATGGAGCGTCAGCGGCTGGCCAGGGCCAGCCCGCCTGAGGTATGGGACGTCCTGGACGAGGCTGCCCTGCGCCGTCAGGTCGGCGGCCGCGAAGTCATGCGCCAGCAGATCGAGCACCTGATCGAACTGACCACCACGCCGGACATGTTCCTGCAGGTCATGCCGTTCAGCAGTGGCGCGCACGTCGCAATGGACCTGCCGTTTGTCATCATGGGCTTCCCCGATCCAGCCGACCCAGAAGTTGTCTGCATAGGGCACCAGACCGGGGTGCTGTGGATCGAAGACCTGGCCGAGGTCCACCAGTACAACATGTTCTTCCACCACATGCAGGCCTCAGCGCTGTCGCTCGACGACTCTGCAGCCTTCATGATCTCCGTGCTGAAGGAGATCTAACGCCGCCTGAGCATTCGACTCCGCGCCGGCGACCGAACCGATCAGTCAGGGGCGACGAGGCGGTAGCCGAGGCCTAGCTGGTCGAAGAGGAAAGCGTGCTGATCTGTGGTCACGTCGATGGACTGGTCGAGTGACCCAGCCAGGTGGCCTGTGGACTCCAGCCGCAGGAGCACCGGCCGGTCCGATGACGTCGCCTCCTGGAGTCGAGCCGTCATCTTGATGGCGTGCCAGGCATCGACCCGGGTGTCGTTCTGTCCGGCGGTCAGCAACACCGCTGGGTAGGCGGTCGCGTCGACGACGTTGTGGTAGGGCGAGTAGGCGAGCAGCACCGTGAACAACTCCGGATCCTCGACGGTGCCGAACTCGGGCGTATTGAACCTCCCGTTGGTGGTGGTCTCGTTTCGCAGGGAGTCCATCACCGGCACCGCTGCAACGACGACGCGGGCGATCTCTGGCTCCTGGGTGAGAACAGCACCCATGAGCAGCCCTCCGTTGGAACCGCCCATGATCGCCAGCCGCTCGCGACTGGTGATCCGGCTGCTGTGCAGATAGCCCGCGCAGGCGATGAAGTCATCGAAGCAGTTCTGCTTGGTGGCCAGTCGACCAGCGTGGTGCCACTCCTCGCCGAACTCCCCGCCGCCGCGAATGTTGGCCACCACGTAAACGCCACCCTGCTCCAGCCACAGCAGCATTCCGGGATCGAACCGCGGGACCAGCGAGATGCCGTAACCGCCGTACGCGGTCAGCAGTGCCGGCGCGGTTCCGTCCCGCGGGGTGCCGGGTGCGGCAATCACGTTGAGGGGGATGCGTGTACCGTCCCTCGACGTCGCGAACTCGCGGGTCACCTCGTACCTGGACAGGTCGGCGGGGGTAGTCGTCCTCAGTGCGGTCGGGCGGGGCGCTTCGCCATCGGCTGCTACCCACCAGGTCGCCGGCTCGGTAAAGGACTCGCAGGACCACCCGATCCGGTCCTGCCCAAGCGTCGACAGACGAGCGAAGTACGACGACACCGAGCTCATCGCCGGGATCTTCACCGGGGGCAGCGGCCTCCCGCTGGTATCGAAGGCGCGCACCTGCTGCGGCCCGCCGTCCATGTCCACCACCCAGACGATGTCGCGAGTGACGGCAAGGTCTTCGATGACCAAGTCGCTTTCCGGCACGATCTCCCGGGCGTCGGCCACCGTGGCACCAGCGGTCAGCGGTAGCCGGAGCACCTTGCCGTGCGGGGCGTCGCGGCGGGAAAGCAGGTACAGCGCGTCCGTGCCGAGCACGGCATGCACGCAGTTGTCGGGGATGCCTGCCACCTGCCACCACGAGCCGTCGGCGCCTTGGCTGCGGAGGAAGACCTGCCACTCACCTCCATCACCCTTTTGCACCCGGTCCATCGCCCAACGGCCGCCGGGCGAGGCGCACAGATAGTTCTCCGCGATCCGCTCGTCGGCGAAGCCGCCAGCCAGGTCAACCTGGTCCCGTGCGCCGCCGAGCTCGCGGAACCACACCTGTTGACGAAAGCCCGCAGGGTCAGCGCACCGGGTGTACCAGAATCCGGCGCTGTCGTGACGCCAGGCCACTGAACCACCCATCAGATTCACATGCGGGATCGGCTCGTCTACGACCTTCCCGCTGTCGGTGTCATAGATGTACAGCGATCCGTCCTCGGTGCCATGCTCCGACAGCGAGACCGCGACCCGCTTGCCGTCCGGAGAGGGAACGAAGAAGTCGATGGCGGTCTCACCAGACGGGTCAATGGCATCCGGATCCACAACGACACGCTCGGTCGCGGGGTCGTCAAGGTCGGTCAGAGCCACCAGGAACGGCTGCTGCCGCGGCGTCTGCGCCTTCAGCGCGAAGAAGGTGCTTCCGCCTGACAGGAGCCGCTTGTACGTTGTCCTCTCGGCCTTCAGCAGCTGTTCGACACGGGCCCGCAGGGTATCTCGCCAAGGGATCCCGTCGAAGTAGGCACGGGTGCGCTCTTGCTGGGCCTTCGTCCACGCCATCGTCTGTTCGGAGGAGCCGTCCTCCAGCCACCGGTAGTCCTCGGTAACGTCGACGCCGTGGTAGGTAGCTGTTACCGGGATCCGCGCAGCCCGCACCAGGGGGAGCTCAGTCATGTGGCCAGTCAACAGCATCGGCGGGCTGGAGGTTCAGCTCCCGCTGCCGTAGGGCCGCGTAATGATCTCCAGTACGTGACCGTCGGGATCTTCGAAGTACACGCCGCGGCCGCCGTCCCGGTGGTTGATTACCCGCGGCTGGGTCTGGCCCGGATCTGCCCAGTACGGCAGGTCCTGGTCCCGGATGCGGCCAAAGGCAGCGTCGAATTCTTCCTCACCTACGAGGAAGGCGTAGTGCTGCGGAGTGATCGCCCCAGTGGTCTCGGCGAAGTCCAGTGAGACGCCATTGTCAGCTTCGACAACGAGAAAATGCGCAAACCGGGTTGCCGCCGGCAACCCGAGGATGCCGGTCAGGAACGCCGCCGACCGTTGCTGGTCACGGCACGAGACGATGGTGTGGTTCAGTTGAACGCTCACCCCGTGATTGTGCCCAGCGCTCTGGCAAGCGAACGATCCCACGACCGGGTATTGCGACTCTCGGCAGGACAACGCCGTGCTGGGTTAGCTCGGCGGATTGCGGCCACCGGGAGCGGGCAGCATCGGGCGGCTCGGGCCGGCGGGCCGCGACCAGGCAGGCTCCGGGCTGGAACCTGCGTCCGCGTCCTCGCCCGCGCTGCGCCCGGCCGGTTCCGGCAGCGCCTGGCCGGGCTGCCGCCTGCTGACGTTGCCGTCCTCATCGCACCGCCACCACGCCCCGGCGGCGTCGGTGAACTCGGCGAACCCGGTAATGTCCGCATCGGTCCTGGCCGCGACCGGCCGCGGGTTCAAAACCGCGAGCTGGGTGAAATACGCCCGCTGCCCCGGGTGGATGACCCGCAGCTGCCAGTGCAGGTCATCGTCATGCGCCACATTGGCCATCTGCCGGGACCGGATGTCGTTCACCGGCACCCCGGCGGCGTAGTGGCCGGCGACACCACGCGCGTCGGCCCACACGTACACGTTCCCGATCGCCCGCTCACTGCCGTTATGAACCTCGATCCGCAGCATCTCCCCCGGCCCGCTGAACCGCTCGACCCGCACCTGCGCCAGGTCAGCGACCACGCGGCTGGCCAGCTGGCCGGCCTGCTGCAGGCCAGCCCGCCGCAGCTGCCCGTACGTCCCGGCCGCGGCGACGGCCAGCCCGGCCGCGCCGGCCGCCAGCACCACAGTGGCGTACGCGGTGACCTGCGCGGCCGTGCCGAGCACCCCAGCCAGCCGCAGGGCGGCAGTCACCAGGACTGCGACGGCAAGCCCGGCCAGGACCTGCCGTGACCGCGGACCCTTGAACAACCAGGCCATAGCGCATAAATGTAGCCTCGCTCCGGCTCGCAAGACTGCCAGACAGCACCAAAACCGGCGCGAAGCCTCGCCGGATTGGGCTGGCGGCAGATCCGGATGTGTGGGAGTGGCATGCCTGTGCCGTGTCAGAGGTCGGTGATCATGCCATCGTAGGCTGCGGGCAGTTCGGCGTCGGTGAGCCGGCTGAGCATGGCGGCGGACATGTGAGTGAGCACGACCCGTTCCGCGTGGATCTCGGCGAGGTGGGCCCTGAGCGTCCGGTAGTCGAGGTGGTAGCGGACAGGCCGGTCGAAGGTATACGCCTCCACGGCGAACAGGTCCGCGCCGCGAGCCGCCTCGGCCAAAGCCGGGGTCCACTGGCTGTCCCCGGAGTAGGCGAAGCTGACGCCGCCGAGGTCGACCCGCAGTGCCAGCGGCGGAGCGCCGCAGGCATGCTCGACCTCCCACCCGCGCACGCTCGCCATGCCCAGCGCGGCAGGCGTGCCATCGGGAGCCAGCTCGGTTACCTGCACCCCGAACCGCCGCCGCGCGCCGGCTGAGCCCGGGAAGAGGATCTCCATGGCCTGAGCCAGCCGCCGCCGGATGCCCGGCGGCCCGGCGACCAGCAGCGGCTCGGACCGGCCGGAGAACTGACCGTCCAGGATCAGGAACGGTAGCCCGCCGAAATGGTCACCGTGCAAGTGAGTCACCGCGACCGCGCCGACCGTGTTCGGATCCAGTCCCTGGGCCTTCAGCGCTACCAGGCTGGTCGCCCCGCAGTCGACCAGCACTACCTGCCCGCCGGCGGCGAGGTGGATGCACGTCTGCCAGCGCCCGCCGCTGCCGAAGGCGTCACCGCTGCCCACGAACCGGACCCTCATGACATCATCCTGGACCACCGGAGCAGGCAAGCCGTAACGCAGCAACGCGGCTATGAGCGTGCATCTGGTCAACGCTCATTGACGAGGAACAACAGCCTGCGGGGCGTGGTTCCTGGCCCGCTACGCTTCGCACGTGAACCCTGCCAGCATGCCCGGCTCGCCGCAGGCTTGGACCCGTCTGCTGCTGCGCTGCGGTGTGGCCGCGGGCCCTGTCTTCGTCGCGGTGTTCCTACTCGAGGGTGCGGTGCGGGATGCTTACCGGCCGCTGCGCCATCCCGTCAGTTCACTCGCGCTCGGACCGCGCGGCTGGGTCCAGTCAGGAAACTTTGCGGTGGCGGGAACGTTGTTCCTGGCCGGAGCCACAGGCCTGGCACGCGCCGGTGAGCCGGTGGCCTGCAGCCGGGCAGCATCGGCTCTCATCGGCGCCGCAGGCGCAGGGCTTATCGGATCGGCCGTCTTCACAACTGATCCGGTCAGCGGCTATCCCGTGGGAACGCCCGATGCGCTCACCCAGCCCAGCCGTACTGGCACCGCGCACAATCTGGCGGCTGTCCCGGTGTTCGTGGGCCTGCCCGCCGCGGCGCTCGGTTGTGGCTGCCGGTCCTGGCAGGCCGGTCAGCGCCGTTTTGGTCTTTACAGTGGCGGCAGCGCCGTGACCATGCTCACGACCATGGTCCTGGCCGCTGCGGGCTTCGGCCAATCGCCCCGGCTCGTCAACGTCGCTGGGCTGTTCCAGCGCACCAGCATCATCACCGGCTTCGCCTGGCTAACCGCCCTGTCCGCGCGGTCGCTCCGGCGCACGCCTGCTACCGCAGCGGCGCGCCGGCGGGCATAAGCGCCCGAGCATCTCCTCAAGCCGTCCGAAGGCGGCAGATCCGCTCGGACCGAGCACCATTACCCGCCGCAGAGTATTTCCGGAAGCTGATTGTCCGGAACCGGATTTAGCGTGAGCCTCATGACAGACAACACCACCCTGAACGCCACAACCATCCAGGAGCCGTCGGTGACTGGCCTCGCGACCACGATCGATTGGCTGCTCGACTCCGACCCGGCGATCCGCTGGCAGGTGCTGCGCGATCTCACCGGCGCCTCGCCCGAAGAAGTCGCCGCCGAACGAGCGCGTGTAGAGCGCGAGGGCTGGGGCGCCCATCTGCTGGCGCTCGAGGACGCCGACGGGTTGTGGGCGGGCGGCGCCTGCTTCCCTGCGTCCTACACCGGCGGCGAACCGGGCCAGCCCTGGACAGCGACGATGCACACCCTGCAGACCTTGCAGATCTTCGGGCTCGACCCGGCGTCGGAGGCGGCACGCCGCGCGATCTCGCTCGTCGCCGAGCACGGGCGCTGGGAGCACGCCGGGCAACGGTACTTCGACGGCGAGGTCGAGCCGTGCATCAACGGCAGGACGATCGAGGCGGGCGCCTACTACACGGTCGACGTCGCGCCGCTGGTCGACCGGATCCTCGGCGAGCGGCTCTCTGATGGCGGATGGAACTGCGAGGCCGAGAACGGATCGGTGCGCTCCTCGTTCGACACCACCATCACCGTGCTCGACGGGCTGCTCGAATTCGAGCGCGCGACCGGCGGGTCCGCCGCAGTGCGCGAGGCGCGACGCAGCGGCGAAGAGTACCTGCTGGAGCGCGGCCTGTTCCGCCGCAAGAGCACCGGCGAGGTCGTCAATCCCGAGTTTCTCGACTTCGCCTTCCCCTACTACTGGCGCTACGACGTGCTGCGTGCGCTCGACTACTTCCGAAATTCGGGCGCCGAGCCGGACTCCCGGATGGCTGCAGCCGTGGAGGTTGTGCGTTCGAAGCGGCAACCGGACGGCCGCTGGCTGCTTGATCGCGTCCATCCCGGCCGCGTCCACTTCGCACTCGAAGGCGGTGCAGGCGAGCCGAGCCGCTGGAACACGCTCCGCGCGCTCCGTGTGCTCGACTGGTGGAAAGGCTGACTCAGGCCCCAACCGCCCAACCGGCTCGCGGCATAGAAAGACGTTCTGCGTGCCGGTTCGTGACGTGGGAATGTCCCCCTGATGCGCTTCGAGCTTGCGCGCCTCGGCGAAAGAGCTGGGCGGGGATGACGGAGTCGTGCGAGCCGACCGGCTCACCGCAGCTGCGCTGCTACGTCGAGCCGATGGAGGAGACGTGGGCCGACGCGGCATCTGTAGCCTTGGTCAGGGTATCGCGCTGTCAGCGAGGCCCGAATGACCCAGTGTCGGCGGCAAGGGTCTTTTCACGCGCCCAGTTCCATAAGGGTATCGGCTGGCAGGCAGACCCCGCAGTCTCAAACAAAGGCTCAAGCCGCGGGAACAACTAGCGTTGCTCTGCCATACGCCCAGCGGGATCGCCTAGCGGCCGGCCGCGGGGCGCGCTTGAGCCTCTCGCACCGACTAGCTCCCGACCGCATGCTCAATCGACACGCGAGCCGCACGGCTGGCATCGCCGAGGTCGTAGAGATGCGACAGGTTCTTTGCGCCGTACTCTTCCAGCTCTCCGACTCCGGCGAGGATTTCCTCGATGGAGGTGACTCCAGTGTCGAACTCCCAGTAGGAGTGAAGCTGGCTGGCCAGCCAGGCCCGCGGCGGTTCTGCGGCTAGGAAGCTGGCCAGCACGTCGGCCGGCAGGATGGCGTTGAAGACGCCAGCGTGAGCACGTTCGTGCTGCCGCTGAAGGCTGACTTCCCGGCTGCAGCGCAGATAGATCGCGTAGCTCTTGCGGCCCTCAGGCAAGCACAGGTTCTCCTGTACTGCCTGCCAGTCGGAAGGTTGCAAGTTCCAGCACGGCTATCCGCCTGGGCAGGGACTCCGCGACCACATCCCTGATCGTGTGAGCGGCGATGGACTTGCGCATCACCGGGCTGAGCCGGAACTCCGCCTGATCGAGCGGGATCCGGGACGGCCCGACCTTTCCAGCGCGTTCAAGGTTGCGCAGTAAGCCGTTGTCTGAGACGACCGAGATATCAAGAGGTCCGTGCGCCCGGAGCCACATTCCGGTCAGCCGGGTGATGAGCGAGGACTTACCAGCGGCAGGAGTTCCGAACACAAGCAGCGTGCACCCCTGGTGGTAGGGCGGCACCTCACCACTAGCCATGGATCGTCGGTTTCGGGTGCATCAGGCCGCCTTTCCGCGCGCCTTTGTGGCTCGCACCGCGCCGCCTCCGCGGCGTGCCGCTGGCCCGGGCCTGCCGTGCCCGCGGCTATCTTCGTGCGGCCGCCGGCAGGGCTCGATCCCAGCGCCACAAGCCACCCCGCGCCGCAAGCTTCTGACGATCCAGTGCACTTTCAATTGTGCCTGACGCGGCCTGCTCGATGGGCCCGAGATAGTGATGCCGTCCTGATGTCGACTCGAAGATCCGGCCCCACGGATCGACCATGACGTACGAGCCCCGGATCAAGTCGATCGGCTCCGGCACGATGGCGACCTCCGCCGCGATCTCGGGCCGGTGCCGGTCCACGAAGCTGTCGAACTCGCTGGCAGTGACGCTCCATACTTCTTCGGGCCGCTGCTCTTGGCCGTCGACCGGCATGGCCTGCATGATCTTCCAGCGCGCCGGCATGACGGAGTTGACGAAGCGCGACATGTCCTCAGCGAGGTTGTGCCTCGTGACTACAGTGTTGGCCTTCATTCCGACGCCAACAGACCGGGCCATAGGCGCGAAGAGCTCAAGCGACCTGCGACTGCAGGCTGACCGGCTCGAAAGCTCCGACTTGTCTGCCCGTCCGATTCGGAGATTAGTGGCAGGGCTGACACTATCGACGGACAGTGTCAGCCAGTCGAGGTCCTCTGCCACCTCGCCGAGCCATGTCTTCGTGAGCAGCGAGCCGTTCGTTACCACGCAGGTCGTGACCCCCAGTCTGCGTGCACGGCGCAGCAAGTCCGGCATCGCCGCGGAGCGACGGACCGCATGACGCCGGTCGTTTACGACGCCGGCGTCCTGGTCGCCGCCGACCGCAACGTCCGCGCCGTGTGGGCCGATCACCGCGTCCGGCTCGAAGCCGGCATCATCCCCGGTAGTTCCCGCGCCCGTCATCGCCCAGGTCAGCCGCTCCCCCGCCCAGGTCCAGCTCCACCGCCTCCTGCGCGGATGCGACGTCATCCCCCTGACCGAACAGCAAGCCCACGCCGCCGGCGAACTGATGGACCGCGCTGCCACCCGCGACGTAGTCGACGCCGTCGTTGCCCGCACCGCCGCCGACCTGCGCGCCGACGTCGTCACTGGCGATCGCTCCGATATCCACCGCCTGCTTCAGGCCGCCCACGCGCCCAGTTGCATCATCGACGTATAGAGTCGCCGACCAACTGCGCAGCCGGGCTCCTACGGGGGAGGCACGACCCTGAGCTCCCGTGGGCGTCGTCATTGGAGACGAGCTTTCCGCGCCCGCGCGACCCGTTGACGGCCAGAGCGGCCTGCAGTGCCGACCACACCGTGCAGGTTCACTTCGACGGTTCCGTGCCAGCCGCGCTCGTCGTCTCCCACGCCGATCCCGGTTGTTGACGAGGAAGGTGCGCCGCTATCGGGTCTGCACGACTCGGTGGGTTCATCCCCGCTGGGCGTCTGCCCACAACCTGCCCTGTTGTTGCCCACGAACTGTCCGCGGCGCGTCCTTGAGCCACGCTGCGCCAGTGCGCACGCTGTGCCTGATGACTGGGTTGCGAGGCGATATTTCGCGCCCGGTGGCATTGGGTACCGGAAACACCGGCGCCTCGTCGTGCTCAGGAGGATCGATGCTCACTCCCAGTTCTTCCAGGCCAGGCCCGCGCCTATGGCGCAAGGGCCATCGGCGGTGGAGAGCGGTTACGCTGCTGGCAGCATTCGCGGCAGCGCTAGGCCTGGTCGCCCTGCAGGCGCCGGCTGGCTCGGCTGCAGTTACCCGCGCCGCGACACCTGGCCACGCTGCAGTGGTCAGCCACACCGCTGCGGCCAACCGCGCCCTGGCAGCCACCGTTGCAGCTGAGTTGGCGCATTCGCACGCCGGCCGCGGCACGGCGCAATTGCGGGGCCCAGCACTGAAGCTCAAGCCCGTGATTCGAACGGCCGTCAGGCACGACACCTCACCGAAGCTGCGTACACTCAAGCCTCTCAGGAGGGTGACCAGCAACAAGATCAAGGCGCTCCCGCTGCGCAGCCCGCCGCACTTGGTCGGCGGCAGCCGCGAGGCCCACACCGCGGACATCCAGCGCAGCAACCTGGTGACGACCAATGACATGCCGTCCTTCGGGCAGAACTTCGAGGGCGTCGGCAACCTCAACGGCGTGCTCCCGCCGGACACCAACATGGCGGTCGGCCCGAACGATATCGTGCAGACGGTCAACTTCAGCTTGGCCGTATACGACAAGCAGGGGAACACGCTGCTTGGGCCGGAGACCCTGAGCACGCTGTGGCAGGGCTTCGGCGGGGAATGCGACCCGGCGGTCGACCCCGCGGCCAACGGCGGCGACGTCGTCTCGCTGTACGACGAGGCGGCCAACCGGTTTATCGTCACCCAGCTGGCCTACCCGCAGCTGGAACTCGGCAGCGGCGGCTTCCACGAGTGCATCGCGGTGTCGCAGACCGGCGACCCGACCGGCGCCTGGTACCGGTATGACTTCTTGTTCAGCAACACCACGCTGAACGACTACCCCAAGTTCGGCGTGTGGCCGGACGCCTACTACCAGGCCAACAACGACTTCCTCAATGGCGCGACGTTCACCGGCGTTACGGTGACCGCGTACGACCGCGCCCAGATGCTGGCCGGCCAGCAGGCCAGCATGGTCCAGTTCACCATCGGCTCGCAGTACGGCAGCCTGCTGCCGAGCAACACCGAGGGCGCCGCGCTGGGGTTCAATCCGCCATCGGGGGCGCCCGACCCGTACTTCATGTCGTGTGACGCGGCCAACGGAGGGCCGTGTACCAGCGACCAGCTCGACGAGTGGGACTTCCACGTCGACTGGTCCACTCCGGCCAACTCCACGTTCGGCAACAACGGCGCTCCAAGCACCACCTTGCCGGTCGCGGCGTTCAACTCCAACCTGTGCAACTACAACCGGGACTGCATCCCGCAGCCGGGCACCTCACAGGGCCTGGACGCGCTGTCGGACCGGCTGATGTACCAGTCCGCCTACCGAGATCTGGGCGGTGGCAACCAGGCGATCGTGTTCGACCAGACGGTGAACGTCAGCACTAACGGCGGGAACCAGGCCGGCGTGCGCTGGTACGAGCTGGCCAACACAGGGTCTGGGTGGACGGTTGCCCAGCAGGGCACCTACGCGCCGGACTCGGACAACCGGTGGATGGGCAGCGCGAACATCGACGCCTCCGGCGACGTAGCGGTCGGTTACTCGGTGTCGAGTTCGTCCACGTTCCCGTCGATCCGGGTGGCCGGACGGCTGGCCGGCGACCCGGCCGGACAGCTGTCCCAGGGCGAGACCACGCTGATAGCCGGCGCCGGCTCGCAGACCGACTCTCAGGCCCGCTGGGGCGACTACAGCGCCATGCAGGTCGATCCGACCGACGGGTGCACGTTCTGGTACACCCACGGAGTACATGGCGTCGACCAGCGACGCTGGCTGGCAGACCAGGATCGGTTCGCTCAAGTTCCCGAGCTGTACGGCCGGTAACCACGGGACCGTCAGCGGCACGGTGACCGACTCCAGCACCGGCAAGCCCATCGCCGGGGCCACGGTGTCGACATCGGCGGGCACCACCACGACCGACAGCAACGGCAACTACAGCCTGCTCCTGCCCGACGGCAGCTACGACATGACCTACTCGGCGTACGGTTACGGTACCCAGACCGTAAGTGGCGTGCAGGTCACCAACGGCGGGACCACCACCGAGAACGTCGCGCTCAGCCCGGTGCCGAGCGTGAACGTGACCGGGACGGTGACCGACGGATCCGGGCACGGCTGGCCGCTGCATGCCAGCATCGATATCACCGGCCGGCCCGGCGGGCCGGTCTGGACCAACCCGTCGACCGGCCAGTACACCGTGGCCCTGCCGGAGAGCGCCACCTACCAGCTCACGGTCACTACTGACCTGCCGGGCTACAAGGTGGTCAACGACTCGGTCACGGTCGGGACAAGTGGTGTCACCCATAACATCTCGGTCCCGGTCGACCCGTCCTGTACCGCGCCAGGCTATGCGTTGCAGTACGGCACCCCGGTTCTCAGCGAGAACTTCGACGACTACGCCGGGGATGGCGGGACTACCCCGCCGCCTGGCTGGACGGTCCAGGACAACAAGGGCAACGGCGAGGTCTGGGCGTTCAACAACCCGGAGGGCCGCGGCAACCTGACCGGTGGCACGGGCAACTTCGCCGTGATGAACTCCGACCAGTACGGGACCAGCGGTAGTCAGGACACCTCGCTGATCACCCCGACGCTCGACCTGTCCAGCGTGGCCAATCCGGTCCTCCGCTTCCACAACGATTACTTCGGGTACCCCGGCCAGACCGGCGCTGTCGACGTGAGCACAGACGGCGGCGCAACCTGGACGAACGTCTGGCAGCACACCAGCGACAGCGTTCGCGGCCCCGACCTGGAAACCGTCCAGGTCCCGCAGGCCGGTGGCCAGAGCGCGGTGCAGTTCCGGTTCCACTTCATCAGTTCGTTCGGCTGGTGGTGGGAAGTCGACGACGTCACCGTGCAGAACCAGTCCTGTCAGCCAACCCCGGGCGGCCTGGTAGTCGGCCAGGTCACAGACACCAACACCAACAACGGTCTCGATGGCGCCACCGTGACAAGTACCGACAACCCGTCGGACAACGCCACCACCGCGCTCAGCGCCGACCCGGCTATCGGGGCCGGCTACTACTGGCTGTTCTCGTCGCTAACCGGCGCGCACCAGTTCACCGCCGCCAAGGCCCCGTACCAGACCGCCAGCCAGACGGTCAACGTGGCCCCGGACAGCTCGACCCTGGCCAACTTCGGGCTCGGAGCCGGCAAGCTGACCGTGACCCCGTCGTCGATCTCGACGACGCAGGTGCTCGGCAGCACCACCAACACCACGATGACCCTCAAGAACACCGGCACCGCGCCGGTGAACGTGAAGCTGGACCAGCGCGGTGGCGCGTTCACGATCCTGCACCAGCAGGGCGCGAAGCTGAAGCTAGTCCCGCTAGGCGATGCGGGCCAGGCGACGCCGGCATTCCTCGGCGGCCACAGCAACGACGACACCCCGCCGGTGACCGCCGGGCCGCCGGCCGACCCGACCTGGTCCTCGATCGCCGCCTACCCGACCGGGGTCATGGACAACTCGGCCGACTTCATCAACGGAAAGGAGTACTCGGTCGGTGGTCTCAACACCAGCTTCTCCGTTATCAACAACGGGTATGTCTACGATCCCGGGCTGAACACCTGGAGCGCGATCGCCAACATGCCGGTGGCCAGGGAGAAGCCAGGCGTGGCCGCCGATAACGGCAAGCTGTACGTGTCCGGCGGGTGGACCCCCTCCGGCACCCCGATCGCCGAGACCGACGTGTACGACCCGTCCAGCGACAGCTGGAGCACGGTGTCGGCGAACCCGAGCCCGACGGCCGCGCCAGGCGTGGCGGTCGCCAACGGCAACATCTACTTCGTCGGTGGCTGCGCGGACTCGGCCTGCACGGCGTCCTCTACCGTCGAGGTCTACAACCCGTCAACCGACAGCTGGTCTACCGCGGCGCCTTACCCGCACGGTGACTCCTGGATGTCCTGCGGCGGGATCAACGGAAAGGTGTACTGCTCGGGCGGTATCAACGGCAGCACCACCTACAGCGACGCCTACGTCTACGACCCAGGCTCGGATTCGTGGAGCCCGATCGCGAGCATGCCGATCGACCTGTGGGGTTCGGCCGCCGGCGCCCCGAACGGGATGCTCGTGGTCAGCACCGGCGTGACCAACGGATCCAGCACCATCACTAACCAGGGATACGCCTACGACCCCACGACCAACACCTGGGCCTCGATCCCGAACGCGCAGTTCCCGGTGTACCGGTCGGGCGGCTCGTGCGGCTTCTACAAGATCGGCGGCTCCTCGGGCGGGTTCAACCCGTCAGCGAACTCCGAGGTGCTTTCCGGTCTCACCCAGTGCGGGACCGTCGTCATCCCGTGGATGTCGGAGAATCCCACCACCGCAACCATCCAGCCCGGGCAGAGCGTCAACGTGACCGTCACCCTGACGGCCACGCCGGCCGACCAGGTCACCCAGCCCGGGACCTACACCGCCCAGATCGGCTTCGAGCAGGACACGCCGTACGCCGTCAGCCCCGAGAACGTCACGATGAACGTGACGCCGCCGAAGGGCTGGGGCAAGATCGACGGGACGGTGTCCGGCGAGAACTGCAGCCAGGTCACGGCGCCGCTGCGAGGCGTGGTTTACGCCAACGGCAAGACCGGGAGCGGCTACTCGTTCACGCTCAGGACCGACCTCAACGGGAACTACGCGTTCTGAGGGCCGGCCGCGGCAAGCCCGTACAGCCTGCAAGCCTCCGCGGCCGGGTGGATCGCAGTGACCCAGACCCAACGCATCAAAGGAGGTAGGACCGCGACGGTTAACTTCACCTTGCGACCGCAAAGCTGTTAGCGGACGCAATCGCTGGCCGGGCCCGTCCCCGCACCGCGGGGGCGGGCCCGGCCGTGCCGGGCCTCCACCGTGGGGGGATCGCGCTGACGCCGACGGCCTGCTGACGGCCGCCACAGGTCCGGCTGGCTGAGCAGCAAGTCCGGGGGGCGCCGACCTCTACATGGCCTCGTTGAGCCCGTCCGCCGCGAGCCCGTCTCCAGTGGCGACCCGCGTCTGGCTTGCGCTGCGACGGCCGGAAGCGCCAGGCCGCAGCCGGAGTGGCTCAGTCTCCAGGCGGAATCCGACCCCACGAACCGATTCCAGCCTTACTGTCGCTTCGACCGCCCGGAGCTTACGGCGCAGGCGCTTTACGGTGGCATGCAACGCCGAGGTGTCGCCCAGCCAGGTATCGCGCCATACCTCCTGGTAGAGGCGCTCGTAGGGCCAGGCACGTATCGGCAGCGTGGCCAGGCAGCTGAGCAGCTGCCGTTCCAGCCTGGTCAGCTTGAGCACTACTCCGTTCCATGTCACCTTCAGGAGCAGCGAGTCAATCACCAGGCCGCCTAAGCTGACCGCCAGCGCCGCAACGCCTTCTGGATCAGCTACTGCAGTCGATACGGCATCACCGAGGGTGCGGGCCGCCGTCGCTTGGTCTGGGAAGAACAGCAGCACAGAGTCCCCGGGCAATTGCCTGGCCAGGTCGGCGCGGGCGACCGCATTGCGAGTCACTGCGGCGACAATGGGCGGATTAAGCGTTTCTGCGCTCATTGCTACATTAGTCCGCTGCAATGTCATTTGGCCACCAAGATCACGGTTACATAAACGTGTAACGCCTGCAAGAGCATTTCCGCTTCGTATTCCGGACAGTTGTCTGGAACCTGACGGAGATGATATGTGGCAGATTGTCGGGATCCCGGAGTCCGACGGGCGGGTCTACGAGGCCCTGATCCCTCTTAGGTCCTGTACGGCCGCGGACCTGGCCGCAACGACGGGGCTCAGCCGAGAGCGGACGGCCCGGATTCTGGGCCGGCTCGTCGAGCGGGGTCTCGCCACCCGGCTGCCGGGTAAGCCCGCGCGGTTCTTGGCAGTCATGCCCGATCTCGCGGCGTCGACGTTGATCGCGGCGCAGGAGAGCAAGCTCGGTCAGCTACGCGCTTACGCCGATCAGATCGCTGCGAGTTACCGGGTGCCGGCCGGTGACCGGCACCCGGCAGAACTTATCGAAGTGATCGAGGGAGCCAGCAAGGTGCGTAACGCCTTCGTGCGCCTGCAACGCGAGGCCCGGAAGGAGATGCGAGTATTCGATAAGCCGCCTTACACAGATGAGCAGCCCGACGGCAACCCCGAGGAGTACCGCCTCCTCGACGAGGGCCGGGTCAGTTACCGCACCGTCTATGACAGGAACGGGATCACCGCGCCCGGCCGCATTGGCGAGATACGCAGAGGCATCCGGCATGGAGAGCGTGCCAGAGTTGGGTCGGCGCCGATGAAGATGGCGCTCAGCGACGACCGGCTGGCCCTGATTCCCGTCTTGACATCGGGTCATACCGTCAACGAGGCCGCCTACGTCGTTCACCCCTCTTCACTACTGGACGCGCTGTCGGAGTTGTTCGAGGTCATCTGGGCGAAGGCCATTCCGCTCAACCAGAAGCCGGAACAGGAGGCCAGCGACGGCATGCTGACCGAGCAAGACCGGGACCTGCTTGCCCTGCTCGCGGCGGGGACCACCGACGAGATCATGGCGAGAACATTCGGCTGGAGCGCCCGGACCGTACAGCGTCATGTGCA
This sequence comes from uncultured Actinomycetota bacterium, assembly GCA_963787665.1. Taxonomy (GTDB): domain Bacteria; phylum Actinomycetota; class Actinomycetes; order Streptosporangiales; family Streptosporangiaceae; genus JAJYUU01. The sequence continues at coordinate 1,515,936 of CAWBDZ010000005.1, read as the reverse complement.
CAGGATCATGACCCTGGTGAACGCGGAGACGCGTTTCCAGGCGGGCCTTGAGGCCGGCCGCCGCGGCTGGACCTGAACTGGTCACAGTCCCGGTGCCAGGAACCCGTTCCCCCGATATGAAAGGCGGCAGTCGCGGTTGGCTTCTGACCGGCGCTACGGAACCGAGGCGGCAGCTACGTCGTCCAAGCTGTATGCGTGCAAATGCGCGGTGGCTGTGTCTTATCGCGCTCGTAGGGCTGGCCGTGGGCTGCGGTAGCCAGCGGCCAGGAACAAGTTCGCCGGCCGCCTCGATTGCCGGAACGGTCTCGGCTGGCCCGGTCTCGCCGGTCTCACGTGTCGGGCACTCGAACACCCGGCCTGTTCAGGGCGCCACCGTCGAGGCATTGCGCGGCAGTCAGGTAGTGGCTGCCGACCGCACGGACGGTGCCGGCCATTACGAATTCACGCTGCAGCCAGGGACGTACACGATACAGGCGGCCGCAGACGGGTTCCCTTTCGCAAAGCGACGGCCCAGGGTCGTAACCGTCTCTGCCGGACAGCGCGAAACCGTCGACTTCCAGCTCGATACCGGCATCCGCTGACCGACGCGAATGTCGTTGCCTAGCCTGAAACGGCATCGCGCGCCTCACACGGTGATGATGACCTTCCCCCGCGCGTGTCCGGTCTCGAGGTAGCGCATGGCGTCCGGGGTTTCGGCCAGCGAGTAGACGTGGTCGATGACCGGGGTCAGCTTCTTCGCCTCAATAAGCTCTTTGAGGACAATCAGGTCCTGCTGGCTGGGCTTGGCGAGAAATGGCAACATCCGCTGACGCCAGAGCCGTGACATAACGAGCGCAGCGAGCCGAGGGCCACCGGTCCGAGCCAGCGACCCTGTCCCGCCCCGATGAGCACGACAGCTCCGCCGGCCGCTGGTACTGGCTTGTAGTCCGAAAGCGAGCGGTTGGCCGCGACGTCAAGGATCACGTCATACCGTCGCCCGCTGCGAGTGAAGTCCTCTCGGGTGAGCAGCGACAAGATTTCCCGGCGACAGACTGGATCCATTCGCCCTCGGAGATCGTGTCTTACCTGTCCGGCTTAATGACGCTGCAACCCGGCGACCTGATTACCATGGGCACGTCCAGCGGCATCGGCATCGCCGAGGTGCCGCCGCGGCTGCTGCGAGATGGCGACGTCGTAGAGACCGAGCTGTCCGGCTGCCCAGGCACCAAGAACACAATGCGATTCTCCACCTTGTCCGATTGACCGGCAGGTGTTGTTGCAGCCCGTCCCTTCGCAGCAACTGACCAAATATGGCGCCGAAACCGCCGCGGGCGCGAACCGGAGGGTTCGCCGAAGGCCAGGCATGATCGGCGTGGCCCGCAGTCGCGGGGGATACCATCGGCCAAGCTGGAACTGGCCTGCAAAGTCGGCGCAAGGAGCTGCGGATGCCAGCCTGGATCTGCGCCACGTGCGCAGTGCAGTATCCCGACACTGCGCAGCCGCCGCCGTCGTGCCCAGTCTGCGCGGACGAACGGCAGTACGTCGGCTGGGGCGGTCAGCAATGGACGACGATGGCTGAGCTGACCGTCGGCCACTCGGTTGTCATCCGCGAAGAAGAACCGGGTCTGCTCGGCATCGGCGTCGAGCCTGCCGTCGGGATCGGCCAGCGGGCGCTCTTGGTGTGCACACCCGGCGGCAACGTGTTGTGGGACGGTATCCCGTTGCTGGATGAGCAGGCGATAGCGAGCATCCGCATTGCGGGCGGCATCAGCGCCATCTGTATGTCGCATCCGCATTTCTACGGCGCCCACGTCGAGTTCGCAGAGGCATTTGACGCACGCATCCTGATCCCGCGTGCCGACCAACACTGGATTCAGCGTCCGTCAGCGCGGATAGAGCTTTTCGACGACGAGGCAGAGCCAGTGCCTGGCCTCAGATTGGCCCGTATCGGCGGCCATTTCGACGGTGCGGCAGTGCTGCACTGGCCCGCCGGATCTGGCGGCAGCGGCGCGCTTCTGACCGGCGATACCGTCACTGTTGTGCCGGATCGCGACTGGGTCAGCTTCATGTGGAGTTACCCGAATCTCATTCCGCTGGACGAGGCCACGGTGCGCGACATCGCTCGCCGGGTGGGGCAGTTCCGCTTCGACCGGGTGTATGGCGGCTGGTGGGGCCGGGTCGTGCTTAGCGACGGGGCTGCTGCGGTCGAGCGCTCCGCGGACCGCTACATCGCTCGAATGCGAGGCGAGCGCCCGGCCACCCCTGATACCGGCTAGGCGGCACGCGTAGGCCGGGTGCGTGTCGCGGGGCTACTGCAGGGACGCCGAGACGACGCTGCCGACATTCCCAGTGATCGGCGGGTGCGGTGGGCGGTGCTCGGCGACCTGGCCAAAGTTGAGGTCGACAGCTCGATCAGTCGTGCTCGGGCGTACAAGATGTCCGCCCACGTGGAGTTCGTGCCCGAGGTGGTGTGCGCGGCCACCCGCAAGTCGTACCGGTGCGCGCGCTGTACTCCAGGCCGCTCCGGCGTGAGCCGAACATCGCGAGCGATTCACGGGGCTATTCCCAGCGGAAGTAGCGCTTGGCGAGGAATCCGAACACTAGCGCGTATCCCACGAGGACCAGCAGTGCCTGCGCGGGCGGGAACTGGCCCACCCACGAGTAGCCGATGGCCTGCACGGCCGCGCCTAGCGGGCTGTAGTGGCTGATGTCCTGGATCACGGCCGGCATTAGCTGTACCGGGTAGTACAACCCGGAGAAGAACATCATCGGGTAGAGCGCCGCCGCCATCAGGCCCCGGGCGGCACCTGCGGTCCGGGCCAGGGCCGCGATCGCCAGCCCGATCGCGAACAGCGCGGCCATACAGAGCGCGATCGCCAGCACCATCGCGGCTGGGTTCACTGGGGCGGCGATCCCGAAGAACACGATGCTCACGGTGACGAGGAGTGCCAGCGTGACCACCATCAGGCAGGCCTGGACGACAATCTGCGCGGCCAGCACCCAGTACGCGGGCACTGGCGTCGTCGATAGGCGGCGCAGGATGCCGAGCTCACGGTAGGAAACCAGCGGCCCTGGAAGATAGGTGAGGGCAATAAGCGCGATCGAGAAGGTCATGAGGATCGGGATGTAGATGTCGAACGCCGAATAGCCGCCCAGATTGGCCGAAGACTGCCTGAACACCGGGATCTCGCCGAAGATGACCAGGAGCAGCAAGGCGATCCCCGCGCCGGCGATCATCCCGGCCGGCTGCCGCCAGGCTAGCCTGGCCTCGTTGATCACCATGTTGCCGAACGCAGCGCGCGGCGCCCGAGGCCTGGTCAGCGTGAGCGCGGTCATGACGGTGCTGCTTCTTCTGCTTCTTCTTCTGTCTCGTGCAGGTGCCTTCCGGTGAGTCGCACGAAGGCGTCCTCCAGAGTCGATGCGTCGATCCGCACGTCCTGCGCCTGCACGCCCGCCGCGTGCATCGCGACGATCACGGCGGTGGCGAGCTCACCGGTGCCGGTGACGACGATGTGGTGGCCGTCGCGCTCGATCGCGTTCACCTCCGGCAGGCCGGTCAGCAGGCTCTCGTCGAACGGGGCCGACGGCAGGAACCGGACGGTCTTCGCGCCCGCGGCCCGCGCAGCCAGACCCGCCGGATTGTCCAGCGCGACGATGCGCCCGGAGTCGATGAGCGCTACCCGGTCGCACAATCGCTCGGCTTCCTCCATGAAATGCGTGACCAGCAGGACGGTCGTCCCGCGGTCACGAATATGCTCGATGAGTTCCCAGGCGTCCCGGCGGGCCTGGGGGTCCAGTCCGGTTGTCATTTCGTCCAGGACAGCGATCTTGGGCGCGCCGATGAGCGCCAGCACCACCGATAACCGCTGCTGCTGGCCGCCGGACAGGGACCGGTAGTAGGACTTGCGCTTACCGGCGAGCCCGAGCGCCCCGGCTAGTTCGCCCGCGTCGGCCGGATGGCGATAGAAGGACCGGTACATGTCGATGATCTCGCCGACCCTGAGCTTGGCCGGAAAGGCACCCGACTGCAGTTGCACTCCGGTGATCTCGTGGATCTCGGCCTTATCGGCCTGCGGATCGATGCCCATCACCCGGATCGTCCCTGAGTCTGGGACCCGGAGGCCGACGGCGCACTCGACCGTGGTGGTCTTCCCGGCTCCGTTCGGGCCGAGGATTCCGAAGATCTCGCCCTCAGTGACCGAGAACGAGACGTCGTCGACTGCGACCAGCTGCCCGTAGGTCTTGCGCAGATGCGAGATCTCAACGGCCGGCGTGCACGCAGCCTCGGCCTCGGAGCCCGAAGCGATCGAAGCTCCCAGCTCGCTCCCCAGGGTCTCGGGGGTTTGCATGAGTTTCTCCTGTCCGCCGGGCACTGACCTGAATGGCCGATGTCCCGTAGACCAATATCAGAATGCCGTCAAATATCAGGCATATCAATGCACTTCCTGGCGGGCGTTGCCTGCGTGCTCGGGGAAGGCGAGCGCTTCCGGCCAGCGGAGAACGGCGTGATCCACACAAACGCCAGCTCGGCGGGCATCAGGACGACGGCAGGACGGCCATTGGGAAGGTGATGATGCTCTCGAGGCGTCCGCAAGCCACCATTTCCGCATATGCGCTCCTTTCGAACGCGCGGTGGCTGATGTCGGAGCCCTCAGGAGGTCGCGGGAGTCTTGGCACAGCTGGTGCCTTCGGCCTGGCCGGGGCGCCTAGATCGCGGTAACGGTGTAGCCGTTCTTGCCGCCGGCCGTCATCAGGTAGCCCAGTTCAGCCAGCGCTGAGGCGAGCCTTGCGTCCGGGAGCGTGTAAGCGATCACCTTCGGGCTGCACGGTGACGGAGCGCTCGCTGCTGCGGCGTCCGCGAAGGTGAAGCTCGGGCGAGCGGCGATCCACCTGGCCAGCTCCGGTATCCGGGTTGCCATGCTCACCGAGACGAACCTGGCTGCGTGCCCGGCGGCAGAGCCGACCACCCGCTGGCCGGAAGGCTCCCGGCTGGTAGTGGGTGATCCACCCGACGCTGCCACTGTGTTATGCGCGGGCGACGCGGAGGGCTGAGCGGCTGCGGGCCTCGCGGTCTGGTCGGCGGCGCGGCTTGCAGTGCTGATCATCTGGTGCTCCTGGGTTGAGGGGTCCGGGCGTATGCACGTTCCCCGCTAGTCAGAAGTCTACCTTCGCGGAATATCATGAAAGGAATAAAGCAGTCATATCGCGTAACTGATTTGAAAGATGTAAAATAAGGTACACATATGTCCGGGAAGAGGCCCCTCATCGGACCACTGCGATGGCCGGCGACCGCGGTCTGCGCGTGCTGGCATGATGCGCGGGAGGTAGCCGCCCAGGTCAGAGGCCAACGCCGGCCCCAGACCTGCCGCCCCAGGCTCCAGCATCCAAGCCATGGCACGGCGCGGCGCGGCTCGGCTCGGCTGGCAAAAGTTCGAGCGCGTCGGCCAGGATGACTTGACCGAGCGTTGATGGTGACCAAAGAACAGAATTGCGACGTCGCCATGCTGCGATGATGCAGGCATGGCCACACTGACGATGGACGAGATTGCAGCAAAGATCGCCAGGGCAGAGAGTGGCATTGCCGCGGCAACCTCGCAGTACGACCGGAACGTGCTGACCCAGATCCGCGACGAGTACCAGCGTTACGCCGCAGAGCGCGCCAAGGAGATAGAAAAGCAGGCGGCTGCTGCGAGTTCCGCAGAATCCTGAAGACGCATCATGACGGCGTGCGCTCTCTGCGCGCCCGGAGGCGTAGACGCGATCCGGTAAGCAGGCCACCGGGAAGGAACGGCATGGCCGACCAACAGAAAACGCTGCACGTGCCGTACACGCTGAAGCGGGACGAGGAGTGCTCGGCGCAGGATGGGCTGGCGGCGGTGACAAAGGCGCCTGTGCCTTGAGCTCATCGCGTGCCTGCCTGGCCGGGTGCTGAGAGTGCGGTCCCGGCCAGGGGCGCCTGTTGGGTTACCGGTGCGCGTAACGGCCGCGAGACCGAGACCCGCCAGACTGGCGGCTGACCAGGTGAAAGGCGAGCAGCAGGACAGCTGCGCCAGCGATGGCAGTGAGCCAGGTGTCGGCGTTGAAGAACCCGTGCAGGGTGTGGATGTGGAAGATTTTGGTAGCGGCCCAGCCGCCGCCGAGGGCTCCGGCGACCCCGATCAGGCAGGTGACGATGAGGCCCTGCTGTCTCTTGCCGGGGATGATCATGTTGGCGAGCAGGCCTGCGCCTAGTCCGAGGATGATCCAAGCGATGATGCCCATGACCGACTCCTTAGTCAGCGACGTACGTGGGTTGCGCATGAGTGGGTTGCGCATGAGTTGGTAGCCGTTGCCGTCCGGACAGGGCGGGGCCCGCAGCAGGGTTCCTGCTTAGGGCGCGCAGGTTCCCGGGCGGTTGCCGGGTCTTGTGGTGAGGGTGTCAGCGGGCGTGCAGCTTGCGCCGGTCGCGGCGCATGATGCGCCGCAGCTCCGTGATCCTGGCGGTTCCGGCGGCGGCCATGATCAGCGCGCCGACGATAGCGGCGAACAACAGCGCCACGGCCAGCGACAGGCGCAAGTGCGCGCCGAGGAAGCTGATGTTGACGGCGTGCGCGTTCTGGACGATGAAGATCATCACCACGATGAGGCCGGCGACGGCGGCGATGAGGCTAGTCCGCATGCCGCTGATCCGGGTATGCGTCCGCCCTGCCTTAGCCGGGCTAGGCGCGGCCGGGAACTGAGGTGAAGTGCCGTTGGCGGACTGCGGCGGCAAGGTGGTGGTCGCGCCCTGGGGCGGCGGTTGCTCGGTCATGGCGATGTTTCCTTCGCCAGCGAGAGCGGGCCGCTGAAACCCGGGCCGGCATCTCACTGAGTGACCCGGTCTTGTAGCGGCCGTCGGCCGCTGACTGTCCGGATCTGCTCTCAGCGTACGCATGAAGCCAGAAACGCGCAATAGGTTTCCGGAATTGTGTGATAGGTTTCTGAGGGTGGAGAGCTGGAACTTCCTCACCAACCACGCCCGGGTGCTGCTGTGCATCGGACGCGACCCCGGCGTGCGGTTGCGCGACGTGGCGGCCAGCGTGGGCATCACTGAGCGCAGCGCCCACGCGATCGTCGCCGACCTGACCGCAGCCGGGTACGTCGTCAAGCACAAGCACGGCCGCCGCAACCGCTACCAGATCCAGGCGCACCTGCCGCTGCCCGAGCCCGCAAGCCTCGAACCCGCCATCGGCGACGTCCTGGCCGTCCTGCTTAGCGGCAGCGCTGCGCAGAACTTCCGGGAGTCAGCGCCTGGTTGCGAGCAGGCCGACGTTAACGATCGTGGTCAGCAGGAGCGTCCGGAAACCTTGTGACATCGCGACTCCGCCGACCGCCGGGTAGCCCGGTCATAGCCAAAGGCAATGGTTAACGACACCTTGTGCTTCCGGAGGTGGTTGGCCGTGGTCATGACGGCTTCAAAGGTCTCGTACACCCACCTGGGAAGACGTCGCAGTGGCGGCATTCGCTGGCCGTCATCGTCGACGCGCCGCCGTCACTTCCGGGGTATGGCAGCCGGCTGGTCTGGCCAGCCCGCTCCGGGATCATGCGGCACTTAGGCTGGAGGCATGGGCGAGCGCGTGGTTGTCATGCTCCACGGCCAGCCGGGTTCGGGTTCGGACTGGCAGCAGCTTGCCGACCAGCTTCCGGACTGCCTGCGCGTGATTGCCCTGGACCGGCCTGGCTATGGTGCTAACCCGCTGGCGGCGGGCGGGTTCACGGTCAACGCTCGCGCGGTAGTCGCGGAGCTAGATGCTCAGGGCGTCGAGCGTGCCGTGCTGGTTGGCCACTCCTACGGTGGCGGCGTCGCGCTGGCGGCGGCGGCGCTGGCACCAGAGCGCGTCGAAGCGTTGGTACTGCTGGCCAGCGTCGGGCCGGGTTGCCTGACCGGCTGGGACCGGCTGCTGGCCGCGCCGGTCGCCGGTGAGGTGTGCACGATCGCGGCGTGGTGGCTGACTCCGTGGCTGGCCCGAGTCCGGCTTGCCGCGATCGCACGCCGCCGGCGGCGGCCAATTGCCGCCAGCGAGCATGTGAACTGGCATATCTGGGGCAACGTGCACTACGACTACGGGCCGGTATGGCGCAGCTTCCTCACCGAGCAGCGCGCGCTGATGGCCGAACTGCCCGGCCTGACTGCTGTTCTCCCCCACATATCTCAACCCGTCCTGCTGCTGGCCGATCCGAGCGACACCCTGATCCCCGTCCGGGCCACCTTTCGGCTTGCGGCAGAACTGCCCGATGCCCGGGTTGAGCTCCTGAGCGACATTGGTCACCACCTGCCACGCCGCGGACCGGCCGCGACGTCCGCAAAGATCGTTCGGTTCCTGGCCGCGCTACAGAGCCGACCTGCGAAACCGTGACTTCGCCCGCCGAGATGGTCGCCGTACAGGTGAGTCACCGCCGCCGCGCCCACTATGCCCGAATCCAGCCCTGGGCCTTCAGCGCCACCAAGCTGGTCGCCGCGCAGTCGACCAGCAACACCTGCCCGCCGGCGGCGAGGTGAATGCACGTCTGCCAGCGCCCGCCGCTGCCGAAGGCGTCACCGCTGCCCACGAACCGGACCCTCATGACATCATCCTGGACCACCCGACCACACATGCCGTAAACCCGCTGATGCGCATGTGCGCTCGGAAGGCGGCACGCCGTGGCGTCCGGCTGGAGGCGAGGAAATGTGGTTGACGGACTGCCTGCAGGGCCCCTGCGCAAGGCGCTGAGGCCAACCCGACGGCACTCGATGCTTGGAAGGACATCACGCCTCTGGCCCGAAACGAGTTCATCTGCTGGGTCGACGCCGCCAAGCAGGAGATGACCCGAGCACGCCGCATCCGCCGGACGCAGAAGAGCTGGAGGAAGGCCAGCGTCGGCCCTGCTGCTGGCCAGGGTGCGGGCACCGCGAGCGCAATGGCAGATAGCGACCAGCCGCCGGATACCGAACGTTCTATCCTGCGCCAGCGACGAGCGCCAGGGACGGTCCGGGAACGGCGCGAGAATCGGCGATATGCGCCGCCGGCTACCTCGGGATCGCTCGCGATCGCTCGGGATCGGCTAGTCGGGGCTGCGGGGCCGGCGATGAGCAGCGCCGCTGCGGGTGGAGTTCCATGCCGGGCCGGGCGGCAAGACCAGGCTGGAACTAGCCAGGGCACGTATACCGAGGCAGGCCAGACGGACGCACGTGCCTGGTGGAACAGCCATCGCAACTGTCTCAGTGCCGTTGGCCTACCCGGGGCTGGTATTGGCCAGCTCCAGCGGGCTGAGCTTCACCCGCTTCGCGGCGCTGATGGCGCTGCCGTGGCTGGCAGCGATTGGCGCCGAATACCTCGTCGTCCGACGGTTCTTCGCATCTGACCTGGCTGCCGGCACGCAGCCCTCTCCCGCCGCCAGGCCAGCCGAGGTGCCGGTGTTCGCCCTGGCCGTGGTGGCCGGCACCCTGGCCGGGTTCGCCGTCACCTCCGCCGCCGGGGTGAACCCCGCCTGGGCGGCCCTGGCCGGCGCGGCGGTGCTGGCCGGCCGCGCCCTGCCCCAGCGCCGTACCACTCCCGCCGCGATCGCCCGGGCGGCGGAATCCCGTTCCTGGTGTTCGTGCTGACGCTGGGGATCGTGGTCGCCGCGGTGACCGGCAACGGGCTCGGACGCGCGCTGGGTCACCTGCTGCCCGGCGGGGTCACGCTGCCCGCGCTGCTGGGCACCGCGGCGCTCGCGGCAGCCCTGGCCAACGTGATCAACAACCTGCCCGCCGTGCTGGTGCTGCTGCCGCTGGCAGTCCACGGCGGACCGGGCGCCGTCCTGGCGGTACTGGTCGGGGTGAACGTCGGCCCCAACCTCACCTACGCCGGGTCCCTGGCCCCGCTGCTCTGGCGCCGCGTCGCCCGCGCTCACGACGCCGACGCCGGCCTGGCCGAATTCACCCGGCTCGGGCTGCTCACCGTGCCCGCCGCGCGGACCGCGGCGGTGCTGGCGCTGTGGGCCTCACTGCACGTCATCGGAGGCTGATTCCCGTGACCGTCATCGGCTGGATCACCGAGGGCACCTGGCCGGCCTGCGTGGACGCCGCCCGGGCCTACGCAGCGCCAGATGCCGATGTTGTGCTGCTGCATGTCACCGGCCGCGACCTGCCCGATGCCGCCCGGGGCGCGTACGCGGGGCTGCTCGGCCGCGGCCATCGCGAGCGTGATCCCGGCGCCCGCCTCCAGGACCTGGCCGCCGGCGCCGCGGAGCGGCTCCTGCAGGCCGCCGCCGACCGCCTCGGCCGACCGTGTATTCGGGTGGAACGATCCGGGCGGACTGAGCGCGAGGTCATTGCCGCCGCCCAGGACGCCGACCTGCTGATCGCGGCCCGCGACGGCGACCGCACCCGCCTGGGACCCCGCAGCCTGAGTCCCGTCACCCGCTTCGTGGTCGACCACGCCCCGTGCGCCGTGCTGCTGATCTGGCCCGAGCCGCCACCCGACGTCGCCACCATCCCGGCGACGCCGCCGCGCACGGCACTGCGCCGACGCGGGCACCCGCCGCGATAAATCCCGTGACCAGCATCTCCATCTATTGGTCGCCGGCCCTGGTGCTCGTGGCGGGAGTTGCGATGCCCAGCTGCGACGGCGCAATGCTTCTCATCGGCGCGATGGCTACTCGCCGGGCGACTGACCGTGGGGACTGACCAGCGATACCGCATTCATCGTCACGCCCTGAGCAGAAGAAGCCGCCCTCCGCCGCGGCCTCCCGGCGATGACCCTAGGCGTTGCTCTCGGCCTGCCGCCGGCTGACGCGCTGGAGCAGTGGACCCGCTGCCCACACCCGCGCGTCCCTAGCTGCCGCAACTCGTGCTCGCAGCTCGCGCGCTGGCACCGGCCACACAGACCGCGGAAACCGGGCGGCGAAGCGCGGATCCCGATCCTCTGCCCCGAGCCTGCCGCCACTGGGTCTTCTCGGGAGGGCCTCTGGTCAGCCGCGAGATCGAGGCCGACAAGCTCCGCCTGGCGAAGGAAGCAGAGCGTCACCCGCGGCTCTCTGGCGGCCAAGCGGCCGGGTCGCTCCGCGTCAGTGCTGGCCCGGATCGGCGGGCGGCGGCTGCGAGGGGGCGACAGCTGCTGCCGTGGCGTCCGCGCGGCGGTGGCGGCGGGCAGTGATGCGCAGCTGGATGATCCGCCCGGTTCCTGGGATGACCACCAGCAGGATGCCGAGAACTGCGGCGAGCAGGAGCGCAACGCCCAGCGGCAGGTGCCCGCTGCCGCCGAGGAAGCTGACCGCAACCCGTTTCCCGTTTTCCAGGATGAAGATCAGCAACAGCAGTAGGACGACCGCGAACAAGGCGACTGCGACCCAAACGCCGCCCATCCGGGTCCGCCGGATCCGGTGGTTCTGGACGGCTCCGTCAGGCGCCCGCTGACCTGCCGATACCGGCAGCCCGGAGCTGTCTGGCATGCGGCCGTTTGCTGGCTGCGATGTCACTACGGCGCACCTCCCCTCCTGGTAGGCGAGTCACATCGCGGCAACTGCCCATGGATGCGGCGGCTAACCAAACGCGGCCAGCGCTCACGCTCCGGCGGCCCGATACGCACAGGACACGCCCGCGCGGTGAGCCCGGCTCCCGGCGACAGACACCGACACTTAGCCCGATGAGGTGACATCTGCCGACCGCCCGGATCAAGCCACATGTCGGCAATCAAGGCGGCGCGACGGCACTTCCCGCGCCGCGCTCTGGCTTGACGCCCGCTCGCGCAAGCGCGCCGTCTGCAGCCACACCGATCCAGCTTGGCTAGCCGGGCCACCGCGATGCTTGCTCCTGATTGTCCGGCTCGCGAACGCAGCGTCGAGGGCGCTCCCTGCGGTCGCGTCCCAGGCGATCGGGCGCCGACCCTGGACGCGTCGCCCACTCACCTGGTTTCGGCGCCCGCGAGGATGACGGGCATCTACAGTCGGGGGGCACAGTTCACTGTCGGCTAAGGAAGGCGCGAATGCCCGCGAGCCAGGCCTCGGGGTTGTCGAAGTGAGCCATGTGCGCCGCGTCGGGAATCTCGGCGAGTGTACTTGCGGGGAGCGCGGCATGCAGCTTCCGGGCGGGCCGACCGGAAATGCCATCTCACGATAGCCGTGCAGAATCAGGACGGGTCCGGCCCAGCGTCTTAGGCGATCTCGGTGCACATCGATGCCCTGGCCTGGTAGTCGGCAGACGCCGTGCGCTCCTGCTGATAGTCCTGGTACGCCGTGGTGGAGGACAGACCTCGAGTCGATGATTCAGCGGCCACGGCAAAGATCTGCGTTGCGCTGCTTACCGACTCGCTCGCACGGCCACAACCCCAGCCAGACGAGCGGTTACGCTTTGTGCCACTCTCACATGTGAGTATAGGGCGACCGCGAAGGCGCTGCGAAGCCTGCTGCACAGCCCGGAAAGGCATGACCCGAGGCGGTGCATGGTGACGGATGGGAGCTCAGTCGCGGCGGAGGACAGGCTGCGCGACATCCAGTCGATCACGGATGCCGCGCTGTCGCGCCTGGACAGGCAGGACTTCCTAGCCGAGCTGCTAGACCGGATCAGAGAAATTCTCAAGGCCGATACCGCGGCAGTGCTACTGCTGGATTACCCGGCCGGCCAGCTGATCGCGGCGGCTGCCGCCGGGCTGGAGGAGGAGGTTCGTCAGGGCGTACGCATCCCTGTCGGCCGTGGCTTCGCTGGCCGGATCGCTGCCGAGCAAAGGCCTGTGGTGCTCCACCGCGTGGATCACACGACGGTTCTGAATCCGATACTCATGGACAAGGGGATCCGGGCGCTAGCCGGCGTGCCGCTAATAGCTGGCGGACGGGTCATCGGGGTCATGCATGTTGGCTCCATGTCCCCGCGTCAGTTCACAGAGCTGGACATCGAGATCCTGCAGCTAGCAGCCGAGCGCGCGGCCACCGCCCTGCAGTCCCTGACCGCCGAGGCAGATCGGGTAGCGGCTGCCGCCGTGCAGCACAGCCTCGTGCCATCTGCGCTTCCGCATGTTGCCGGGATGCAGCTGGCCGCCCGGTTCGTGCCGGGCAGCGGCGCGGTCGGCGGGGACTGGTACGACGTGTTCACGCTGCCATCGGGCGAATTGTGCGCCGTCGTGGGCGACGTCGCCGGCTCCGGGCTCTCGGCTGCCGTAATCATGGGGCGGATGCGCAGCGCCTTGCGCGCTTACGCCCTGGAGAGCGATGACCCGGCCGAGGTCCTTGCCAGGCTAGATCGCAAGATGCAGCACTTCGAACCTGGCGCGCTCGCAACAGTGCTGTATGCCGTCTTCGACGCCGACTTGGAGCGGATGCGAATTTCGCTTGCCGGTCATCTGCCGCCGGTCCTTGCTTACTCCGGGCGGCCGGCGGCGCCAGCCGAGGTAGAGCCCGACCTGATGATCGGCGTAGCCCCCGGAACTGCTCGCCGGGTCACTAGCGTCGATCTTGTTCCCGGCGCTGTACTCTGCCTGTATACCGACGGGCTCGTTGAGCGCCGGGGCGAACCCCTCGACCTGGGTCTAGACAGGCTGTGCCAGGCAGTCGAACCCGCCTCACCAGACACGGTTTGCATCCGGATCATGGGGGCGCTGGCAAGCGGCGCGCCAGCCAGGGACGACATCGCCTTGCTGGTCCTCAGACGCGACCCGTGACGGCGCGTACCGTCCAGCGAATCCCAACGCCGATCTCCGGCCCGCTGACGCTAGCTGCCCTGACGCCGTGTCGCTTCGCGGTGAACCACATTCAATAAGAAGTCTCATTCGAACATCCAGGAATATGATGCTTCTCTGCATTAAAGCAAGGCATTTATAGACGCATACATCGCAGCGGTCATCCTGGCCAGAACGGTGGTGCGTTTATTCTCGGTCACGGTGGATCCTGTGCGGCCAGCCGATGCGCCCTGGTCACGCTGACTTGAGGTGTCCACAGAGATGGGGCGACCCGATGTCGCCCCCGAGGACCGAGAAGGGAACCGGCTCGTCGCCCAACGCTGCGCTATGGGATTTTGCCGAGAAACCTGCTGATCGCAACGGCTGTCCGAGGGTGCCCAGGGTGTGTGCACGACGGCCCGTTCAACGCCGGGCCCAGTGCTGACACCGGCGAACTGATCTGCCAGGCGCACGATAGCGGCAACAGCATCGATCCGCTGGCCGGACCAGGCGGCCCGACCTCGCAGTTCTCAGCCGCGGCCGCGGGCTCTGGCTGCTCCACCAGCTGGCTGACGTCGCTGTGGTCTGGACCAGGCCGGGCCGAACCACGATCCTGGTGCACGTGCGCTGCTGTCCCGACCGCCCGCTGTCCGTACCTGCAATCGCCATGAAGCCATGGTGGAGCCGTCGCCGCGCTTTCTACTCGATCATCGTCCTAGAGCCCACCGTACTGGCAGGCTCCCATATCGCCGCCCGGCCCCCAGGCGTGATCCCCTAAACGTGCATGCAGCCTTCAGGTCCGGGTAAGGCGTCGCCAATGAGAGAGCTGCGGGGGGGAAAGGTTAGCGTGTTCGAAGCTGGCGATATCCGGGAGTGGCGCGGCCATGACGTGGTTGACGCTGACGGTCACAAGATCGGTGAGCTGGAGGCCGTATATGTCGACACCAGCACTGACTTGCCTTCGTTTGGCACAGTCAAGGTCGGGATGCCCACAAAGCGTCGGCTCGCCTTCGTCCCCCTGGACCAGGCGACCGTCGGCCCGGACTATATCAAGGTCCGCTACGACAAGGGACAGGTCAAGGATGCGCCGTCCATCGACACCGACGGCGAACTGCCGGCCGGCGACGAGGAGGCAGTGTTCCGGCATTACGGCATGACATACCGGGCAGGCGCCGCCGGCGAGCGGTGCCTAGCTCGCCGGTGAGCCACCGGACGGAGCGGAGGATCCGATGATTGCGCTCTTCCTGCTGCTGGTGATTGCGGCCATCGCGCTCGGCATCGTGGGCGTCGTCGCGAAAGGCCTGCTCTACCTGCTGATCATCGGCATCGTCGTGTTTCTCGGCGCCCTGCTCCTGGGCGCCCTGCGAATGCGCCGGCGGCCAGCGAAACGCACGGCGCGGTGACCTTGTCCGACCGCATTGCCACGCCACGGCCGCCGCCCGGCATCGGGCACGGTCCTGGCTTGCCCAGCGTCGAGTCGATCAGGGGAACCGCCCGCGGCCGAGGGCGATGACCAGACGGGCGGATGGCCGCGGCGTAACTGCCGTAGCGCGGCGCGCCAAATCACTAGCGGGCGCCGTCGCGGCGCGCCAACAGCGCACTCTGGCGGCTGCCGATCCGCTGCCCCGCTGTATCGCGGCTGCCGCTCGGCGAAGCCAGGTGGCGAGCAAGCCCAAGCTCAGAGGTGACGGCGGGGCCGCCTCAGACGTACCGTCGTTTCAGAGTTGAGCTGCGGTGCCTACCGCAGATCCTGCGAAACCCAGGCGCTCCGGACCTCGGCGGCCCACGTAGGCACTCCATCAAGCTGAGGGGCAGCCACGCCGGTGCCGGGTTGCAGGCGCACAGCCTTCAGACGATGTGCGTCACATCTTCCATGAACCTCGACCCCATGCGGGACCAGCACGCAAGGGCCGCGGACGCGCCACCGCCACCCACCAGCGATGCCATCACCGGCGACCGGGGCAGCAACCCGGAGCTGTCCTGCGTTTCGAGACCCGCCGCTCGCTCGGTTCCCGGGGCAGAGGGGTCTTCGGCCAGCCTGGTGACGGCCTGCATCTGCTCGACCATCCCGTTGATGATGGTGGCATCGGAGATCTGCCGCAGCGCTGGCCACTCGTCGTTTTCCTCGGCGGTGGCGTGGTCGACAACGCTGGAGGCCAGGTGTCCGAAGGTGTAGTTGAACTGGTCGGAGTCCACGTCCAGCTTTTCTAGCTCGCCTATGGTCTGTCCGGCTGTTTGCTCTTCCGCGACGCGATCGGTGGCGGCACGGTCATGAGGGCCGAGCTGGCGCTGGGCTTGCGGGTGGATGGCTTGTTCCTCGGCGGTCTCGTGCACGGCGAGGGTGAGCCGCAGGGTGTGGAAAGCCTCGGCTCGCTCGTGCCCGGTTCCCTGCCGGACTCTCTCCAGCAGTACCTTGACATGCTCATGCTGCGGCGCGATGACGGCGGTAACATCTTGCGATGGGGTGGACATGAATGGTTTCCTTTCGGTTCAGTCTGATCTGCTGGCGGCCGCAAGCGGCGCCTGACGACTTGCCGTAGGCGCCGAACTTGCTCACGTAGACGGAGAAGCCGAGCGAGGCGAGCAGGAAGATCGCGGTGCCCGCCAGGCCGCCGGCGCTGACCCACTGCCAGCGCGGTGATTCCCGGTTGGGCCGTAAAAGTAGTAGAACGAGAACAGCAGCGAGACGGCCGCGATCGTGACCAGCCAGCGCACCAGCGTCCATGCGATGACGAACGCCGTCCCGCGATACCGGCAGATGACCTTCAACAGCCGAGCCGATCGAAGCGCCGAAGACGATCAGGGCCGCGGCGATGCCGCCGAGGTCGACTGTCGCGACCATGAGCGGGAATGCCCGCAGCCGCCTGGCAGGAACTTGCGGTCCACGGCACTTCGTAGGCGGTGTCCAGCCCCATCTCGAGCGCGGCCATGCCGCCGGAGGCGCTCCACAGCGCGACCACGGTGCCGAGGATCAGCACGGTCAGCGAGTCCCGGCCGACCGGGCGGTGGCAGCATGACCGCCTGGGTGAACACTCCTCGACGCGCCCGGCGGCAGCGCCTTGTCCAGCCCGTTAACGAGCCGGTGCACGGTGCCGGAACCGATATGGATGAGGCTGGCCAGCCCGAGCAGCGCTATCAGCGCCGGGAACAATGCCAGGAACCAATGATAGGCCAGCTGCCGCGGTTCGCGCGCGCTGCTGGCGTCTTTGATCGCCTCTCGCTGCTCGGCGGAGCGGGCTGGGCTCAGGCCGCCGGTAACTGGGCTGGCGGCCGCCTGGCCGGCTGGGTCACCGCCATCGTTCGAAACGGTGTCGGCGCTGGTGAAGGACCCGTCGCCCGGCTTCGGGTCCCGCAGCGTCATGGCGCTGGTCTCCAGGAGCAGGGCACCTAGCAAGAAGCTATTGAACGTGCGGTAAGTGAACAGCACCTGCTCGTCGCTAAACCCTTCCGCAGCCAATCCGGTCAGCATCGCCTCGACCCAGCGCAGCGACCGAAGCGGCGGGTTCACCCACGGAGCCGTTGGCGGCCGGGTGGCGACCAGCGGGAAGGCATGCGGATGCGCACGGGCGTAGCGGCGCACCCCGTGTGCCATACCCGTCAGATAGGGCCGCCATCCGCCCGCCGGACGCAGCTCGACCTCCGGATCGTCGGAAAGCTCGTTGACGATCCGCTCCACAACCGCGTCGAACAGCTCATCGCGGTCCCGCACATACCTGTATAGCGACATGGAGCGGACCTCAAGCCGAGACGATACCGCCCGCATCGTCGCGGCCCCGATGCCCTGCTCGTCCACCAGCTCCAGGGTGGCAGTGACAATCCGGTCCAGCGACAGACCACGACCCGGCCGACTACGACGACCATGCTCGACCCGTGCTCCTGACACCGGACCTCACCTTGAGACGACTGCTGTGATGCTAGCGGCCCGCCGTCATCAGCACGGGCCGCCTGCTGCATGCTGGTTAAGATCATCTTAAGGTTCCCGCGGTATAGTCAGATTCTCCGGCTGCCCGCAGCCTTGCGCGCCGCGGAAGCCCTACCGTCCGGGCTCAGCTGGCGGCCGCGGCTAGCGGCTCGGTTGCTCAACGAAGCTGATATGCCAGCAGCTATTGCTGCCTTCAGACAGAACTGGCCGTAGCGGCCCCCATCACCGGCGGACGACCAGGGCAGTTCCGGCGGCGCTGCCGGGCGTCGGCTTGTGTCCTCAAGTTTGGTTACCGCGTCTGGCATAGTTGCCGGGATCCTGGGCCGCTCTCCGGATAGATGCCAGTGAACGCCGGCGCGGCCGCAGCGGGGTCGACTCGGAGCCCGGTCTTGTGGCATTCAGGCAGCATCCGCCGGGTAGTGTGCCTGACCTCGGGACGGCGATGGCCGACGGGCGCTCAGCGCTGACGCGTGCTCTTCCCATTGCGATACGGCGCGGTGCTCGCTGGCGATCTCATCGGGGAGTGCGCGTTTGTCATTGCGGCGATTTTCGGGCTCCAGAATCATGCGTGGGCCATCCTCGCAACAGGTGCCTCCTGGCGGTCGTACGCGCCGGCTACATCGTCCTCCTGCTCAAGATCGGCAGGCACGGCTGGGTGCACAGGGTTGGCACGACTCTAGGAACGCGGTGATGCTCAACTCGGTCCTTGCAGACCGCGACCGTGGTCAGCCTGCTGCGGGGTTCTCGGATAGCTGGCAGATCATGGGTGGTTCACCCGGCGGATTCCGGTTTCCGGCCTCCTCAAGCGCCGACCGGAGCACCCGAGATCAACAGCGCGTCGAATCCGGTGCCGCCCATGACGGCGAAGTGCTCGCCGTTCACGGTGCCCGTATCGATCATGCGCCGTTCGCCGTGGCGGCCTGCGCGCACCAGCGTCGGTGAGAGCAGCGAGAGTGGTGAGGTTGGTCGCCAGCAGATTCGCCGTTCCGGCCGGGAGGATGGCCAGCGCAGCTGCCGTCCCGGCCATCGCGTCCACGCTGCGCGGCAGCATCCCGTCGCCACCCAGACGAAGATGAGCTCGGGCTCCCTCCGCTAGCGCTCGCCGCGCGCGTTTCGGCGCTTTGCGGCTCTTGTTGACTTCGTACCAGGGCCTCGGAGAACCCTTCCTGCGCGAGCACGTCCCTCAGCTCGGCAGCCCACCGCCGAAGCTCTTCCGCGCGTGGACCTTCACGGCGCGGCGCGCAGAGTTATATCTTCGCTCGCGGCCATATCGCCACTTGTTGACAGCCAGCCGGCGGGTTATAGCTAATCTAGCTGACCAGGTCGAGATCGTCGTCGAACAAGTGGAAGCGTCCCGGCACCGGCTCTCGCCGACCTCGCTGGCCGCCACGTCGGCGTAGCGGCGCTGCACAACCAGATCGCCTTCGGCGCCCGCGGCGCCGCGGATCTTGACTTTACCGTCGGTGCCGTCGCGGTTGGTGATCACGCTGTGCACTAGGATCTGCGGGCCTTGCACCAGGTCCCTGGCCGTGGCCGACTGCCACTTCGTCGCGCGACATAGCGAGCCGTCCACGTGGAGCGGTTCAACCGGGCTGAGAGCCTGGACGTGCCGTCACGCCACATCGCGGTCGCAGGACCACGCCCGGCTCGACGAGGCGCCGCCGCCCGTCGGCGGCGCGGCTGAGCTCTCCCGTCTCGGACCGGTGCATAGCTCATCCGCTTGGGTCCCTGGGTCCTCGTGAGTCTGTCGGTGGCTTCTCGGCCTATCACCGGACGCAGACGTCGGCCGGTTTGCGGATTCGGGCTAGGGGCAGTTAGCGGCTCGGTTATTTCGGCCGGCTGGCGAGTCGGGAGGCAACCGGAGGCGCTCAGGTGCAGCATTTCATCGGTGCATACGGCTATTTCGCGATCTTCATCCTGATGGTGGCGGAGTCCGCCTGTGTCCCCGTCCCCTCTGAACTGACAATGCCGCTAGCCGGGGCGCTGGCGGCGGGTGCGGTGCCCGGCGTCCACCTGAGCCTTGGGCTGGTCATCGCCGTCGGCGTGGCCGGCAACGTTGTCGGCAGCTACCTCGCCTGGGCTGTCGGCCGGTACGGCGGCCAGACCGCCTGGCGCCGCCTGACGAGGTTCGTCGCCGGCGGCGACGATGGCATGGCGAAGGCGCAGCGATGGTTCGACAGATACGGCGCACGCTCTGTCTTTATCGGCCGACTCCTGCCGGTGATAAGGACGTTCATCTCGCTGCCGGCCGGATTTGCCAGGATGCCGCCGGTGCGCTTTGGTCTGTACACGGTGGCTGGCTGCGTGCCCTGGATCGCCGGCCTGGCGTGCGCAGGATGGGCTGCTGGCGCGAACTGGCATCGCGTGACAGGTCTGGTGCAGGCAGCGGGGTATGTGGTCGGCGGCCTGGCTGTCGTGCTCATAACCGTCGCGATCATCGTCGTCGTTCGCGCACGGCGCAGGCGCCAGAGAGCCGCGTCCGATATGGCGCCACGCGTCGGTACCGGCGATCACAGCCACCGGGATGCCAATGCCAACAGCGCGACAGCAGACACACCGAGGCAGCGGAAGGCAGGCTAGCCACGCGCCGCACGGCCGTGTCGGCAGGCGTCGAACGCGGGGTGCTGCGGCGCCGCAGCAAAAGCGCTATGGACCGGATTCAGCCCGGTCAGCGACCAGATCCGTCGCAGCGAGCCGGACCGACCGGCTGCCCCAGCCGGACCGACCGGCTGCCGCTGACAAAGCACATCGTGGTCCTAGTGATGGAGAACCACTTCTTTCGACAACTATCTGGCGCTCTCCCGGGCCCGGCGACGGGTTCCCGCTGGGCGATGACGGGAAGCCGGACGCAGAGAATCGGACGCTTCCGGCCACTCGGTCCGCCTCCACCAACTTGACTCGAACGTCCAGCACGAGGGCGCGCCGCGCCAGAGCTAGCGCGCTGCCCACGCGCAGTCGGCTGGCGCCAAGGTGAACGGCTTTTTGATGGCCACCCAGCAAGCGGCGCCGGAAGCCGACATGGCGGTGGCCATCGCCCCTTTATCCAGTGAGTTCCTCGGCGCTGCAAGTCGACGAGGCACACGACGCCAACTTCGGCACGGATGCCACTCTTGCAATGCCGGAAGGGGTAACGCCGGCGCCCTGGCGTAAGCGCACCCGGCAGGCGACGGGATCCATTTGGGTCCTGCGCCAGACGGGCCAGCGGTTCCTCGCCGGTGGGAGACGTACTACAGGCGCGCGGCAGTCAGGTCTCACCTTTACTTGTGCCAACGGTGAGGTTTGCGCGCGCGCCTGCCGGGCAACTTCGGGCATGCATTCGACATCGGGATCACAAGTTTCAGCCAGAGCCAGGCGCGCCTCCGACAGCCGGGCCATGCGGGTCCTGGCCAGGGCCGGGCTGGCCGCGCGGGGCGTCATCTACATCCTTATCGGCTGGGTCGCCATCCTGGTCGCATTCGGCCACAGCTCGCAGCAGGCCGACCAGCAAGGCGCCCTGCAGCTGCTCGCCGGAAAGCCCTACGGCGCCGTCTCGCTCTGGCTGCTCGGCATCGGGTTCGCCGGATATTCCCTCTGGCGCCTCAGCGAAGCAGCGTTCGGAGTCACTGGTGAAGGCAACGGCGCTGGTCCGCGGCTCAAGTCGCTGGCCAGGGCGCTGGTCTACGCTAGCTTCGCCTACCTGACCTTCAAGGTAATCTCCGGCACCCAGGGCAGCCAGACTCGCCAGCAGCAGGATCTGTCGGCCAGGGTCATGCATGACGGCGCCGGCGGCAGGTGGCTGGTCGGCATTGTCGGGCTGATCATCGTGATCGTGGGCGCAGTTCTGGTGATGCAGGGATTCCGCCGCGAGTTCCTGAAGAAGCTGCAGACGGCGCAGATGTCGCCGCGGACCCGTCGCATCGTCGAGCTGCTGGGCGTGATCGGGACCATCGCCCGCGGCCTGGTGTTCGCGCTCGCGGGCGTCCTCGTAATCGACGCGGCGGTCACGTTCAAGCCCGCGAAAGCCGGCGGCATCGACAAGGCGCTGCTGACGCTGCGTGACCAGCCGTTCGGCGAGTTCCTGCTGATCCTCGCGGCGCTCGGCCTGATCATCTTCGGCGTGTACGGCCTATGCGAGGCCCGCTGGCGCAATGTGTGACCTCTCTCCGCAGCTGCCCGGGAGCTGGCATGTCCGAACCTGAACGGCCGGTCGATCGCGAGCGGTCGCCGCTGCGGAGGCTGCTGTCGCGGGTGGACCAGGCGGCGTCGCGCCCGCTGACCGCGCTGATTGTGATCGCCGCGGACCTCGCGTGGATTGTCCTCAGCGTTGCCCTGGGGTTTCCCGGCCTGGGCGAACGCGTCTTTCAGACGCTGGTCGCGGCCGTCACCCTGACTATGGTCTTTGTCATCCAGCACACGCAGGCACGCGAGCAGGCAGCCACTCAGCGCAAGCTCGACGAGATCCTGCAAGCGCTGCCCGGTGCCGACAACTCCCTGCTGCTGCTGGAACACGCTTCCCACGATGAACTGCGCGCCACTGGCGACTCGCATCGTGAAATCCGCCGGGCTGCCGTAGAAGAACAGTCTGGTGCGGCCAATCGGTCAGCGTGACCGGCGGCAACTCCACCGCTAGCCGCCTGGCCTGACCGCTACCTGAGTTGCTTCGGCGAGTCGTGCATTAGGTCGGCCTGATTCCCAGGTTCGGCAAAGTGCGTTCGCAAGGAGCATCTGGCGCGGTGTCCGGCAGAACACCCGGACGAGGTCCGGGCTAGCCACGATGATCGCCATCGCCCTCGCCCTGGACGTGGCGACATTGAGCCGGTGCAGGTCGTAGAGGAACTCCATGCCGCGGGGTGCGTCGTCGGCAGACGATGTCGCCGTCGAGTAGATGACCACGGGGGCCTCGCGTCCCTGGAATTTGTCGACCGTCCCGACCCTGATCCCGCCGAAGCCAGACCCGGCCAGCGCTTCTTCGATCATCCTGATCTGTGCGTTGTAGGGCGTGACGACCATGATCTGATCTGGCCCGATAGGTAGCCGTTCCCCGGTCTTATCGCGCCACTCGCGACCCACAAGATTCTGCACAAGGCGCGCCACGTGATGTGCCTCTTCTGGCGACGCGTTCGTGTTGCCTTCGTGCTCCACTTCGACGATGCGCAGGCCGGCGCCATTGAACGGCCACTCCCCCAGGATCTCCTGCCGTTCGAGCCCATCGACCCAGGCCAGCTTCCCGTCGTAGAAAACGTCAGACGTATACCGGCATAGCGTCGGATGCATACGCCACGTCCGGTCGAGGAGCAGCCCCGCGCTGCCGGGAATCGTCGCGCGGTCGCCCAGGATGTGCTCCAGTGCCGAGACGCCCGCTCCCGGAGGGTGGGCGGCCTGACTGGGCTGGGCGAGTTGCTGCGGGTCGCCCACAAGGACGAGGTTCCGTGCGGCTCCGGCTACCGCCAGCACGTTAGCGAGCGACATCTGGCCGGCCTCGTCGACGAACAGCGTGTCGATACTGCGGTGGAATTGTTCGCGCGCCCACATCCAGATGGTGCCGGCCGCCACGTCCAGTTCGCCGGCGCTGAGACCGTCAGCCAGCTGGTCATAGCTCATCCGCGCCGCGCTTGGATGGAGGAAGGGATTGTCATCCTCGGCGCGCTGGCCGATGCGCGGCGCGGTTCCGCGGCCGGTCGCGTGCTTTTGCAGTTCGCCGATCAGGTTGTGGATGACCGCATGCGACGTGGCCGTGATTCCGACGCTGCGGCCCTGCGCGATGAGCGCGAGGATCTGGTCGGCCGCGGTGAACGTCTTCCCGGTCCCTGGCGGTCCCTGGATGGGCAGATACGAATCGCGGAGGGCCAGACTAAGCCGGACGGCCGCTTCGGTGGCCGTCTCGCCTTCGCTGCGCAGTGGCCCGGCTTCAGCGTCATCGCCGGCCTGCCGGAGCCGGAGCAGCAGGGCGGTTGCCGCGTCCTCGTGGCTCAGGCCTTCGCGGACCACCCGTGCACCGAGGGCCCGCAGACGATCAGCCTGGTTCCGGGTGTCGGGCGGACCCCCTTCGACTAGCGCAGCCGGCAACTGTCCGGAGTAGTCCTTGCCGACCTTCAGGTCGATCACACCGTGCTCGTCGTCCAGCGACCAAACCTGCCAGCCCCGGCCAGTCTCGGAATCGTGAGCGGTGTCGCCAGCTGCGAACCGGTGCTCCTGCGGCGGGAACGAGAACCGGCGCAGAACGGATCGCTTCACCTCGCCAACGATGTCGCCGTTCTCCAGGCCGCCGATTGCGTCCGGCTCGTCGATCAGATCGCTGGCACTCAGCGTGCGGACGTAGAAATACCGCCACCAAGCGGGCTTAGCCTCGCGTCTGTGCCAGTCGAGCAGATCGGCCAGGAGCGCCTTCGCGTGCTGGTCGCCGGTTCGCTCGGAATTATTTAGGGGAACGTCAGCCACCAACGACGCCCTGATCCGGCTGACTTCGGGATCCTCAGTCGCATGCGCGTCCTCCAGGACAACCGGGCGCGGCAGATCCATGCTCAAACGTGTCGCCAGCTCGACCCGGCGCTGTTCCAGCCAGTTTCTTAGAGCCATGGTGGCGCGGCAGTCGTCTTCGTTGTACCCGGCGATGATCTGTTGCCGCTCGCGGTCGCCGTCCGCGGTCCCGTCCTCCAGCGCGGCCTCGAACGCGATCAGGTTGAGCGTCGCTGCCCGCAGATCCACCCGCCGGTCGTATCCGCACAGGGGCTCCAGCCGCTTGATGGAATAACTCTCCACCCCGGCCCGGAGCCCTTGCCGCACTACGCGGTAGAGGTCGACGAAAACGCCGAGCCGGAACAGATCGTCTACCTCGTCCTCGCGGGTGGCAAACCGGCCCATCAGCCGGCCGACGGCTTCCTGCCGCGTCTCGTGCAGTTCGCTGAGATGGTCGACCGAGGTCGGCTCGTAGTGGTTGTAGTGGTAGACGTGCAGGCCGGGAGTGCGATGCCGGCGCTCGGTGATGAAGTCGATGAGCTCCTCGAAGGCGCGCTTCTCACCAGAGCGGTCGAAAGACCAGATCTGGGTGTACCGGGGCGTGCCGCTCTCGTCGGTGTCGGCCGTGTCGACGACGCCGAACAGGTACTGCAGCCCGAATTCCTTGCCGTCCTCGGAGTAGTAGCGCGCTCCCTCGATGTCGAAGAAGAGGTCGCCAACCCTCGGTTCCGGCAGCGCCAGCAGCCCGCGGTTCGCAACCAGCGCGCCCATGGCATCGCGCGCAGGCTCCAGAAGCTCGTACTGGATTTGCCCAGCATCCTCGCTCGCCACCTGCAGCCGCGCCTGGAGCTGAGCTCGGTCAAGGGCATCCCGGCCTGCACGACTCAAATCGGGCAGCTCAGCCAGGTCGGCGAACCCGCGCCTGGTCGAGACCCCGGCGGTCTTCAGCGCGCGGCGCTGTTCCTTCGTGATCCCGGCGATCAGGGAAAGGTCGTCGTCGCGTCGTCGGCGGCCGGCGCACATCTCGCTCCACCGGCAGATGGCACAATGCTCCACCGGATCGGGGTAGGGATCAGTAGGCGGGTTCTCACCCCGGTCTTCAGCGATGAATGCTCGGAGATGGCGTCGCGTCTGGCGCTCATATGCGGCATAGTCGCTGACCTTGAATGAGGCGAGCTCCCCGTCGCCGAGCGCCAGGTGCATCCAGCGCGGCTCGATGCCCTGCAGGCCGGCGAGAAGGTGCGAGTAGAACGCGGTCTGCGCCACGGCCCGCGCTTTGGCGGACCGCGCGAGCTTTGCGTCGACTACCTCGTAGTGCATCCCCTCAGGACGCGGCTCACCATCTGGCGCGGCAAGCAGGTCGGCGCGTATCAGGAAGTCGGGAAGTCCCAGCAGAGCCAGCTCATTCTGAGCCTGCTCTCGCACCAGCAGGCCCTGATAGATCACATCCGCGCCGACGCGCAGAGCCTCCGATCGTCGCGCTAGCCGCTTCGCGTTCCGGGCCTGCGCGGATGTCCAAAACGCTCAGCCCGTCGGCACGAAACCTTTCGAGCACTGCCTTCTCGTGAGCTGCGCCGCGTTGGATCAGATCCTGGAATCCAATGTCGAACTCATGCGGCGGACGTAGTTCGCCCCTTGCTCGCAGCAGGTCCAGCCGGGTTAGGTGGCGGCACGCAAGGAAATTGGCGACGTCGCTTGCCGAGAGCCGAAGCTGGCCGTCGGTGATCTTCATGCGGTATCAGCCTCCGTCTCCGCGCGGCGCAGCGCCGCCTCCAGTGTCGCGTAACGTCCGGGATTCGCGCCGGTACGCCTGAAACCGTCCATCCGCGGCAAGGTGCCACCGCTCTGAGTCTCGCCCAGCCAGGCCCACGGCCCACCGCGCCATGACCGGACGCGATCGGGGGCGACATGCTGCCCCCCAGATTGCACTGGATGTCGTTAGCTGTCAGTACCGTCTCTGTTATGGCTACTTTTGCCGTCAGGCTGGTGCACGGCCCGGGCTGGGACGCCGCACGCCCGATCCGGGGGCAAGACGCCTGGGATGACCATGCGGCCTTCATGGACGGGCTCGTCGATGACGGCTTCATCATTATGGGCGGCCCTGTCGCCGGTGGTGCAGAGACCTTGCATGTCGTCGAGGCCGCCGATGAGAACGCAATCAGGGCACGTCTTGCCGAGGATCCTTGGGCGTCGGCCGGTCTGCTCGAGATCGGCACGATTGAGCCCTGGGCGCTCTGGCTCGACAGCCGCCAGTCGAGCCGGCGGGCAGTGGACCAGGAAGTGGCATCGGACAGGCTAGGAATGCGGTGATGGATCTCTCCTTCAGCCCTTTGACCGCCGAGCAGTGGCCGGCGCTGGAGGATCTGTTCGGCAAGACCGGGGCTTCGAACGGGTGCTGGTGCATGTACTGGCGTATCGGCCCGCGCTACCGAGACCGGCCACCCGAGGACAACAAGGGTGACCTGGAACGTCTCGCCCGGACCGGACCGCCACCAGGCCTGCTGGCTTTCGACGGCGCTGCCGCGGTGGGATGGTGTGAGCTTGCCCCGCGGGCTGACCTGGACTGGCTGGCCCGCGGCCGGTACTTCCGGCCCGTGGATGAGCTGCCGGTATGGTCCGTGCCGTGCTTTTACGTGCGGCGCACGCATCGCGGCCGGGGCGTGATGGGAGCGCTGATCGAGGCTGCCGTCGGCGTGGCTGAGTCGGCCGGTGCCCCCGCCCTGGAGGCCTATCCAGTCGATACCGCGGTGCCAGGACATACCCGCAACCTGTTCCTGGGCGTCGCGTCAGCCTTCGCCGAGCACGGCTTCCACGTCGTGGCCCGGCGCCAGCCCGACCGTCCGGTGATGCGCAAAGTCCTCAGCAGATCCACCTGACCGGCCCGCACCAGCGCTCCGCACTCCCGGCGGCGCGGGCTCAGCCGAGTAGCGGCAGCCGGTTGTCCTGCGACTCGGTGCGGCCTGCTGCTGCCAGCACCCATGGCAGGTCGTCTTCAAGCCCGGGCGGACGAGAGCCGCCGGCGCACCGTGCCAGCAGGTCGTCCAGAAGCGCCGCGGTCGCAGCGACGCCCGCCTGGGTCGCGAAGATCGGCCGGTTGAGCGCCTGCGCGAGGTCGATGCCGTGCACGACAGCCTCGACGATGCGGCTGCGCACGAACTCATCGACCCGCATCGGCGCGAAGATCGCCGGACCGACCAGGTCGGCCGGCACTGCCCGCGCCGCTGTGATCGTGGTAATAAACGTCTCGCCCAGCCCGCCCAGGACATCCGCAGGCGTCTTGCCCTCAACCACCTGGCAGGCGTTGGCGTAAAAGACCGGCTGCGACCTGGGCACCGGCCCTGATGAAGAAGCTCGCGCTATCCATGGCCGGCTCCGCGTCCTGCCTCCCGGCGATGAGCATCCGGGTTCGCCCGATCGCGATATCCAGGTGTCCCGCCAGCTCCACTACGGTCCAGCTAGGCAGACTTGGATCGGCAGCCACGAGCCTGGTCGGCTGGCCCCGATCCTCGCCGGCCAGCGAGCCGAACGCAGCCGACAGCACCTGAAGTTCGGCCTCCAGGATGTCGATCATGGACTGGTAGGACATCCCACCGACCTTCAGCCCTCTTCCGATCCGCCGGCGGCTCCGCTCCACGGTCTTCCGCCCGACGGCTGCCGCGGGCTGCCATCGCCAACCTTACGCACAATGGCCCGACGCCACCGGCCGCTCAGAAGCCTTGGGCAGCATGAGCGGAAAATGAGTCGATCTCAGATTCTGCCTGCGCATACGGTGGCATGTGGCTGGCCGACCTGGCGGTAAGGGCCAGAGTCCGGTCGTCCCGCGAGGGTTCGAGAAACGTCAGGAAGTAGACCCGGCCTGGCCGCCAGTCCAACGCGCCGCACGCGACAAATGCGAACGTTGCAGCGAAGCACGACAGCATTGTGACGCGGCAACGGCCGGTCATGGCGGCGCGGCTTCAGCGGGTAGCGGCGGCGATGTGCGGTAGCGGACGTAGCTGGCCGAAGCTATGTTTCCGGTATGTCCGAGCTGTTTCATATCACCGAGGCCGAGGCCTGGCAGGAAGCTGCCAAGGCTGGTGAGTACCGGTTGTCGACCCGCGGTGTCGCGCTCGAGCAGCAGGGCTTCATCCACTGCTCGCTGCGCCACCAGCTCGCCGCTGTGGCCGAGCTCGTCTACCCCGACGCCGGCGATCTGGTCATCCTGGTCATCGACACCGCCCGAGTGCCGGCCCCTGTGCGGTATGAGACTCCCGAGCCCGGCGCCGAGGCTTATCCACACATATACGGGCCGCTGCCGGTCGGTGCCGTGACCGGTGTCCTGAACCTCGGCCGCGATGACGCCGGACGGCTTGTCATGCCTGACTAGAGGCGCGACCACAAACCAGCTCGCTCGGCGGGCAAGTGCTGCGTTCAGTTTCGAGTTTGCACGCGGGAATTGGCTGGCTAGTCGGGCCGTGCGAACAGGTAGCTACGACGGCTGGGGTGCCTCGTTCAGGCCACCGTTGTCGTCAACTATGCGGCCGAGTGCGTCTTTGCTGGGTGGGCCGTTGGGCGGTCGGTAGGACATATATGCCGCCTGGCCAACCGCGAACTAGGTGGTGATACCTATTGGGTTGCCTTCTGGATCAAGGACCCTTACCAATCGGTAGCCCTCATTAGCGCCCTCCTCCTCGGCGTCGAAGGTCACGCCTCGCTGGCGAAGTTCTGCGATCGTCGCGTCGAACTCGTCAACGACCAGCGTCGGAGCCCAGCCGATACCTGGCCGGGAAGCGATCCGGTCAGGATGGTCAGTCGCTAAGGCCAGAGCCGGCCCCTGGCTCTCGGGCGGCACGAGCATGCAGAACTCGCCCGGCTCCACCAGTCATCAGCGGGACGTTCCCAAAGTGGTCAGGCTGTCTGGTGGGCGGTGTGGTCGAACAGGTTTTCGCTCGGCTGCGGGCGTGGCTAGTCTTGGAGCCATGGAAGCACAGGCTGTTGTGGCGGTGCGGACACAGCACCAGGCCAGGCCCGGCCGCCGCGCGATCGTGGTGACCGACCTGGTTAGCCTGCGCGGCCCCGTACACGGCACGGTCGAGCTGCCGCTGCGGTTGTTCTGGAGCAGCACTGACCGCCGCTTCGACCTGGACAGCGTCTCGACGCGGCGCTGGCTCTATCAGACCGTGTTGCGCGAGGCAGCGCGGCCCTCAGACCTCGCTGACTACCTGAACCGCGGCATCCTGATCAGCTTATGGCCAGACTTGCGGCTGCCAGCTGGCGTGCGGCGTGCCTGGGAGGAACTGCACCCGGTCTTGCGCTCGTCAGGCGGCGCCTGATGGGGGTCAGCGACCTGCACCGGCAGGTCGCGTCCATCGCGCTGGCTGCCGCGGCCACATACGGGTTCGCTCTGGGCGGTGGCAATGCGCTGCTGGCCCATGGCCTGACGACGCGCCCGACGCAGGACATTGACCTGTTCACCGACCAGGAGCACGGCGTCGAAGCTGCGGCCACCGCGGTCGAGGCAGCGCTCGCCGCTGCCGGGCTACAAGCCGAACGGCAGGACGACACAGCCGGTCTGGCCGACCTATTCCCTGGCATGGGCCAGGGGCTGGCGGAGTGGATCGTCACCACTCCGAATGGCGAGCAGACCATGCTGCAGATGGCCTACTTCGAGCGCAGCCGGGCCCCGGTCGTCATGGACGTCGGGCCGGTCCTCGCGCTGGAAGACGTGGCAGGCGGCAAGGTCTGCGCGCTGGCCAGCCGGTCGAAGTCCGCGACTACGCCGACACCGGGCGGATGCTCGACCGCTATGAATCCGGCGCAGTTGATTGGCTTCGCCCGCCGCCTCGATCCCGGCCTGACAGCAGAAGACTTCGCCGATGCCGGCAGGCAGCTCGACCGCATGGGCGACGAGGAGTTCTCCCGCTACGGGCTCGGCCAGCAAGATGTCGCTGCGCTGCGCGCCAAGTTCGCCGCCTGGCCGCGCACTCCACAAGCCGTCAGCGGGGAAGTATCTGCGAGCGAGCTCCGGCATCCCGGCGCCGCGCCGCAACACCGATCCGGGCCTGCGCAGGAGGATCCGGAGCTTGGCAAGTAACGCGCTGAACATAGGGTGCCGAAGCCGCTTCGACTTTGGATCCCACCGAACGGCCCGCGCCCGAACCGCGCTAGGAAGCCGTCGTTAACGCCTGCCGATGCGATCACCTCTGTGGTTCCTCCGATGACCGCACCGCACTCAGCGACAACTCCCGCGACACCAGTGCTGTTGGTAGTTCGATCGCACGGAACGGCTACTTGTTTGCACCAGGCTGAATGGCTCCCGGCTGCCGAGCATGGGGCGATTGCTTCCTTTAGCTCAGTCTTCCGATGCGCGCGTGAACCCGCCCAGGTGATGCGCATAAGATGCTCAGCGGAACTCCCGAGCCGGCCTGCTCCTCGAGCAGCCGCAGAATAATTCCGGCCGGTGTTCCGAAGACTTGGATGCGCGTGGTGGCCTCCAGCGTCTGGGCGTATGCCTCACGGGCGCGGTCACCGATGATGCCCATGTGGTGCTCCAGGGAGGCAGCGTCGGGATGGACCTGGACGACTGCCACCTCGGTGTGGTCGTCATTGACGTACTCGTTGAAGGCGATTAGCCGTGGCTCATTCGCCTCAATGAAGCGTGATAGCTCAGGAACGCGTTGCTGCTCAGCGCCGAGTCTGCCGTCCCTGAGCCGGTTGGTGGCGATGAAGATGAACGGTCCGGACACGTGGCTCCCTCGTTAGCATCCTGCGGCCAGCTGGGCCTGACAAGGCTACTGTTCGGGCGGACTCCACCGGCTTCGGTGGATCACGTCCGCCACCGGTCGGCGGCGCCGGCTAATCTCGCGCGGATCTTTCGGCGGCTCGTCGCTGTAGCCGATGGAGACCGCCCCGATCGGGGCGAAATGCGCCGGCACGCCGAACGCGTGGCGGTAAGAATCGATACGGTCCACCGGAAGCCCGAAGAAACAGGCGCCAAGCCCTTCATCCACTGCCGTCAACATCATCAGCAGGGAAGCGAAGCCCGTATCGATGTCCCAGTACGGCGCCGTCCACCAGGCATCTGACCGGTCCGTGAACCCCTTATCCGGCAACGCATACCGATCCAGGTAAGCATCCTTGTTCGAGTGCGCCACGATGACCAGCGGAGCATCCACCTGCGCGGCGAACCATTCCTCCGGGTCGGCCTCGGGTCGGACGGCATCGCGGAACCGAGCGATGTCGGCTGGATCGTCCAGCACCAGGAACGCGAAGCCCTGCGAGAAGCCGGCCGACGGCCCTCGCAGCGCATTACCGACGATCCGGTCAATCACCTCAGGAGGCACCGGCCGGGCTAGGTCGTAACTGCGGACCATCCGCCGACGGCGGACTACATCTTGAAATTCCACGAGCGCAACATACCAACCACGTGTGCGGTCATTGAGCCAAGCCGGGCGCCAAGCGGTGAGATGAGGACCGCTTCACGGTTTGTTGATCGCGTCGAGGTGCGACTGCAGTTCGACCTCGATCCTGCCAAGTAGCTCCCGGGCGCGGTCGTCGTCCTGCTCCGACAAGGCCGTCCGTAGATGCTCGGCGAGAAGGTCCAGCTTCTCCGTGACGATCTGGCGGACCTCATCGTCACTCATCGAACCGTGTCCGAGATTGGGACGCTGCCGGCCCGCCGCGCTCGGTATATAGTCCAGCGCCGACACGCCGCGAGCGGTATCCGCCTCCACCAGCAGTTCGGCCCACGTCCTTGCATCGCGGAACAAATCGTCGAGCTCGGCATGTAGCTCGTGGGGTTCCGGCACCCTGCGGTGGGCCTGCCTCAGGGCTATGACCATGTCGATTACCTCGCTGAGCACCTCGTTGAGAGCGACCATAGGGTCGCGCGGCGTTGCCGACGTCATTGCCGCACTGCTCCGTCGCGTGGATTGACCCCACGCCCCGGCGAGGTAAGCGAGGACGGGAACGTCATGGTTCACTCCCGATGCTGCGATTTACTGATATGACTACCTATCAAAGCAGAATGGCTGTTCGGCCGGATCCGGGTTGCCCAGGCAAATGCGGCTTCCGGCAGGTCCTCCGCCCCAACCCCTTCCCCCGCGATGCGCGGCGAACCCGGCCGCGTGAGCGAGCGGTCCAGGCGCAACTCGCACGTCTGGCGTGCCGCGTATGAGCCTCTGCGGAAAGGCCGACCGCCCTGGTTGTGCGGACCGATGCCGTTAACTAGGTGCTGTTGGCCGGAGCGCGGATACCGCGGCCGCGACTGCGGGCTTCATCGTTGTTCAGCCCTGGGACGGGCGGTCCCGGGGCTGAACGGCACCGGCGTTACCTCTCCGATACGGCCGGTGACGTCAGTCGAAGCTACCTGTATCTGTAGCGGCTTGCATGTGTGGGTGCGCTAGTTCCGCCGGCGCCGGTGACTGTGACTGTCACGGTGCCCGATCCGGAGGGCGCGGTGACGGTGATCTTGGTTGGGGAGATGACCTTGACGTGGGCGGCACGGTTGTGGCCGAAGTGAACTGATGTGACGTCGATGAAGTTGCTGCCGTGGATAGTGACGGTGTTGCCGCCGCGGGACCGTCCGCTGGCCGGCGACAGAGATGTGATCTTCGGCGTAGCGACGAACCGGTAGTGAGTTGCGGCGGTGATGCGGCTGAGAGTCAGGTCCTCGGCGGAGATCCGGACCGCCACGGTGCCGGGATGCATGGGCGGCAGCCGGACGGTGCACCGCCTCGTGCTGTGGCAGGTGGCGGCGAATTGCCTTGATCCGATCTCAGCCATGTCGGCGCCCCTGACGGGAAGGAAGCCGGTTCCGGTGATCGTGATGGTCCGGGGCTTAGCTGACGGGCCCAGGCGCGGGTTGATGCCAGTGATCGTGGTGGTCCGGAGCTTGGTCCGGTATTGCCAGCACATCAGCGCGGTCAGCCCGGGATAGAACATACTCGGTTTCCCGGCTGCGCCGAACCCTGTGGCGAGCGGCGTTCCAAGTCCGCTGGCCATGTCGTATCCGCGGGTCGCGGGGTAAAGGCCGCCGCTGTATCCCGACGGGGTGTAGTCGTTGTTGCCGCTGGTCACGTCGTAAAGCGCCTCACCGCCGGTGTAAATGTAGGAGTGATCGGCGCCGACCATCTTGTAAAGGCCCTCAGGGCGCACGCCGGCAGCGCCTGAGCCGTAGTCGCTACAGAACGGGGAAGCGTCCGTCAGCGCCGCGACCGCCGCCCACAGCGGCGCGGCGGCGCTGGTTCCGCCGAAGGCCTGCCAGGATCCGCTGTAGTCGATGACGTACCCGGTGTACGGGTCCGCGTCGGCGGAAACGTCGGGGACCTGGCGCACATACGGCACCTTCGTGCCGCAGCTTCCGGCTGTCCGTGAGTAGGAGCTGATCAGGCCGGGGATGGCGGTCTTGTCCTGGTAGGACGGCATGCACCAATCCACGGACAGCCCGCCGCCGCCGGCGCCGTTAGAGATGGAAGAGTTGTTCCAGACGTTCTCCGAGGTCGCGCCGATCGAGGTGCCGCCGACACCGACGACGTACGGCTGGCTGGCCGGGTCATCAGCGGACAGGTTGCCGCCGTTGGAAGACCCGTCGCCATAGCACGCGGTGGATCCTGAATCGCCGGCGGCGGCGAATACGGTCTGGCCCTGCGTCGCGGCCATGGCGAACAGGGTGTGTTCGGAGCTGATCAGCGACGAGTCGCTGTCGAGTTCGCACGCGCCCCAGGAGGTCGACACGACCTGGTCGGCGTCGTCCTTGACGATCGCCGAATACAGGTCATAGGTGTCGGTGTCCCCGCCGTTCGGCTCCTGGTACACGTCGATAGAGACACCGGGTGCCAGCCCGATGACGTCCTCGATATCGAGGGCGGCTTCACCTGCGCCCGTTCCGCTGCCGACCCCGCCGTCCACCTTTATGTAGCGAACCGAGGTATGCACGCCATAGCAGGACCGGTAGGCATTGATGTCGCTCGTCGAGTCAGGCTCGAACTCGGCCAGGGCCACATGAACTCCCCCGCCGAGATCACCCAGCCCGTATAGCGGGGACATCGCGTAGTAGGACGCCAGCTGGTTGGCTGTAAAGGGCCCGGTCGGGGTGGCGGCGTTGCGGGCAGCCGCGCACGGCCTGGGGCCACCCGCCGAAGGAACGGCTGTCATCCGCGACACCGAACCGTGCCGGCGGCCAACTGGCCGCACAGGCCGGGCGGCAAGGCTGCGCGGCAGATACAAGTCGCTGAGCCCCAGCACGCCCTGCACATACCGGGCCGCGGCCGCCGGGAGCCGCGGCGCTGCCGAGTTCGCGTAGGCTACGCGGCCTCCTGGGAGCCGGTAGCGGTCGAGGCTAACGCCAAACGCGCGCCCGGCGGTGGCCGCGGTCGCGGTCACCGGAATGGCCAGCCGGCCGGCCGTTACCGGCCCGGGCGAAAGCCCGCGGGAGCGCAGCGCAGCATCCACAACGGCGACCTGAGCTTTCGTCGGGCCGAAGCGCGCGCCGAACTGGCCGCGGCGCAGGAAGTGGTGAAACAACGGGGACTGCCGGTCTGACAGCGCCGCGATGAACGAGGTCAGCGCCGAAGGATTCCGGACGCGGAGTGTGACATCCAGGTGGAGCACAGCCGACCCGGCCACTGCACCCAACCTGGCGGCGCCCCGCGGAATTGGCGGCGGCGTATCTGCCCGCATGACAATGAGGCCTGCCGTAGGCGCCGCCGCGCCCGACGGCGCCAGGGAACCCGACGCCGCCGCCGGCACGAGCGCTGCGCCTATCAATCCGGCCACGCTAGCCGCGACAACTAAGGACAACCGGCCAAGCCTCATCACTCATCGCCGCCTTACCTACAGTTCACCTGTTACGACGCGTGCCACTTCTGCGATGGAGCCTAGGGCAACCGAGCGAAGTTGCAGCCAAAACTAATGACCGGGATCAGCTGGCACCTGCTGAGGGTCCCCGCTCCTCGCTCACTCGTGGACGGCTCGGGCTGGCCGCAGTCTCGTGCCCGCGGGCGTATCGATGCATCGCTGCCGGCAGCTACTTCCCTAACCTCAAAGTCCTGGGCTCAGCCCCATCTTCGCCGAGGCCCGGAACGGCACCAAGCGGCGCATGCTTCGACCCCTCGGCCCCTGACATGTCCCCTGCCTGGGCGGAGGATGAGGTCTAGATCGCGGCGCTTTATCACCTGCGGCGCCTGTTGACCGTTCGCGCTCTCCGCGCTTACTTTGCCAGGCATGGGCGACATCGGAGCAAGCCTGACGGTCCTGGCGCGCACCGGAACGGGCGGATCCGGCCTGGTCTGCACTCTGGCCGAGGTTCCGGCGCGCGGGTGGCACGTGGGCGCGGCCGGGGCAGGCGGCGAACTCTGGTTCGTGCTCGAGGGCTCGGGTCGGCTTGACCTGGACGGTTCCCCGGGACCGGCGCTGATCCCCGACCGCGGCTTGTGGATCCCGGCCGACGCCGCCTACGACCTGGAGTGCGATGAAGAGAGCGGGCTGCGCCTGGACATGGTCGCGCTGCCCGCCGCGAGCTCATGCCAGGCCGAGCCGAACGCGCGGCCGACGGCCAGCGGCTCCGGCGAACCGCTCAGCCGTGACCTGCAGGACTGCCCGGCCGAGACGACCGGAGACCGGAAGTTCCGCGTGCTCTTCGGCCCCGGCCGCGACTGCGCGGCGGCCACGCAATTCGTGGGCGAGATCCCGCCAGGCCGGGCGCCGGAGCATAGCCACGCCTATGACGAGGTGGTGCTGGTCCTACAGGGCACCGGCGTCGCTCATGTAGGCGGTGCCGACCGCGAGTTGTCCGCCGGCACGTGCCTGCACCTGCAGCCGGGCGTGCGGCACTGTCTGGAGAACACCGGGCCGCAGACCATGCGGGTCCTCGGGGTATTCCATCCGGCCGACAGCCCGGCAGCGAAACTCGCGTCGCCCGGGTGACCGCGAGCATCATGATCGCGATCGTCGCCGAAAGGCTTCTGGCTGCGTGGCGTCGCAGGCCGATGCGACCGCGGGGTTCAACGGGGCCGAGCGGGCAAAGTCGTCACGGCCTTCCACGCGGTGCCGTTCCAGCGCACGAGCACGACCAAGTTATTCTCGGCATTGGATGGTGCAGCGGTAGCCGACCGCCCAGGCGTTCCTGGCGGACGTGGCGGCCACGCCGGTGAGGTTACCGAATTGCGCGTTGGCCGCCTGCGGTTTTCACGCCCTGCCGTTCCAGTGCAGGATCAAGGTTTTCGAGCCAATGGCGCCGACCGCCCAGGCGTTCCGGGCGGACGTGGCGGCCACGCTGTCCAGGACACCGGCTATTCTCGGCCTTCGCGCCCGCTTCCACGCCCTGCCGTCCCAGTGCAGGATCAGGGTGTGGTTGCCCTGGCTGCCGACCGCCCAGGCGTTGCGGGCAGAGGTGGCAGCGACGCCTGCCAGCGAGTCGTCGCCGGGTGGGCTCGGGCTGGGCACCTGCCTCCATGCGGTGCCATTCCAGTGCAGGATCCAGGTGTTGCGCCCGTGGTCCTGGCCGACCGCCTAGGCATTCCGCGCGGACGTGGCAGCCACGGCCTCCAGGCGGGCGCCGGGTGGGCTCGGGGGGTGCCTGCGCTTCCACGCGGTGCCGTTCCAGTGCAGGATCACGGTTTTCTGCGGGTCGTCCCGGAAGTTCTGGCTGCCGATCGCCCAGGCGTCCCGGGCAGAGGTGGCCGCCACGCCGACCAGGTTGAGACGGAGCGGGCTGTGGATCCGCTGCCACGCGGTGCCGTTCCAGTGCACGATCAGGCTGCTGCCCGCCACGCCCATGATGTAGCCGATCGCCCAGGCGTTCCGCGCGGACGTGGCTGCCACGCTGAGCAAGTCGGCGGCTATGCCCGGGGTGGGCACCGGCTGCCACGCGGTGCCGTTCCAGTGCAGGATCGAGGTTCCGACCGCCCAGGCGTCCTGGGCAGAGGTAGCGGCCACGCCACGGAGGGCGCCATACACGGGCGATGACGCGCCCGGTCCGGAGGAACCCGCCCGAGCCGCGCCCGTAGCCCCGGCCGGGCCGCTAGTGACCAGCGTGACGCCCGTCGCCACGGCGAGCACCAGCACGGCCCTCTGCACTGCCATGTTCGTCAGACTCCTGCCCGGATCTGTGACATCCCGCCAGCACGCGGCGCGGCCGACCCTACGAACGCTCCCAGCCCGCCCCGGTCCAGGCAAGGGAGCATCGCGACCAGCGCCCCGCCAGGCCACCTAGCCGGTCACAACCTCCGAAACCCGGTATCCGCCGTTAACCGCACCGCCGACTGCCGCGATGCCTTGGCCGCGCCTGGCGATGAATGGGTAATTGATGGCAGGGTCCGCCACTGGCGGCCCGACCACGCCGTTGGCAATCATCACGAACGTGGACCCCTTAGCGCCTGGTTCCCTTCTGCCGTCCAGCACGTGGTGCCAGCGCATGCGATCGCGAACGCGAACACGGGTTCCTTCTGAAAGGTTCCCGGAGTGCCGTCGTGCAGCGTGGTGACCGCCGGGATGCCGACTCCGCCGTTGGCGCGGGCCTCGGTCGCGTAGCAGGTGGAGGAGGAGACGCACGAGACGCCCTGGAAGTCCTCGTTACTCACCGACAGCACCTTCAACAGCTTTCCGCGGTTCGTTGTCACGATGACTCCGCCGTTCTCGGTGCTGCCCGGGCCCTGCCACGCGCCAACAGCGACGCAACTTGCATGCCAGCACGAGATGTCATCGGCCGCGAAGTACTGGACCGCGCCGAAGGCGGAATGGACGTCGTGCAGCCTCAGCGTCTTACCGTTCCACCGCGCGAGATATAGCTGGTCGGGCGAGCCGCCGAAAAGCTCGCAGGAGATATCTTGTTGCAGGAGATCGAGCCAGCGACACCGTTGCCGGTACCTTCACCGTGATCGTCCTCGTCACCGTCCCCGTCGGGCCGATCTGCACCAGCACCCGGTTCAGCGCCGCCCTTGCGCAGCACGCCCATCGCCCAACACCCGGCCCGAGACGGGCAGCTCACCGCGACCAGGTTCCACGCCGACCGCACCACGGTCACCCGTGCCTGCTTGCCGCCGACCAGCGCGACGACCTGGCTGGCGGCCCTGTGATCGTCGACCCCCGACCCGACAGCCACGCACCGGGCAGCCGTTTGACAGGAGACCGCCCGCTCGGTCCCGCTGATCTGATGGTTGACCAGCCTCGCGGCCACCGCAGCGCGCGCCGATACTGGCGCCGAGGACACGCCGCCCCGGCCAGGCCGCCGGTCACCAGACGTCATACCCGCCGCCACTAAGAGCACCAGCATGGTCCTCCGCACTGCCATGTCCATCGCCACTCCCGCCCGGATCTGCGACATCCCGCCAGCGCGCGGTCCGCCCGGCCACTAAGAACGCTGCCAGCCCGCCCAGGTCCAGGCAAGGGGAGGCATCCCCACCAGCGCACCCGCCAGGCAGCTGGCGGAATCGGCATGCCTTCGCTAGACGCTCATTTAGCGGACGGGTAACCCCCGCCCGAGCTGGCTCGTTTCTGATTTCTGAACAAGCGTCACGCAAGACCCCACGCCGGGAACGCATCCGCCGCTGACCGGCTCGCTCCGGCCGCCGCCCGGCAGATGAGCGTAGCTCTGAGTTCTTCACGCGTCGACCTGGCGGCCGGCGCGCGGCCACGGCCGGTTCACCTGGCGTCTTTACTATCCTGAGAGGAGGAATCGGGCCTCCGGGAGTCCAGAGTCGGCGGTCGAGCGGCTGTGCCAGAGTCGTGCCCTTGGGGCTGCTGACCGCTTGCCGGGCGCGAAGGGCGGCACCTGCCCGGTCGCTAGCGGAAGGAGTTGTCTCGCGCCAGGACCTGCCCGCTTCTAGCGGGCGGACGCCTCCGCCGGGTCGGCCTCGCACGCCTGTGGCCTTGCCAACAGGAACTGCGCCAGAGGGCTTGCGGCTCAGCTGGGGTACGGATCCGGCGACCGCGGTGACCGTTTCATGGTCCGCGCCGGGATCGGTGCCGATGTTGGCGCCGACGCTTGCATACTCGACCGAGCCCATCACCGACGATCGGCCGGGCATCGTCATTGAGCTTCCCAAGCCACAGCCCCTCGACGTCAGCAAGCGATACCCGCGGGTGGTCGCGCTCAGCTACACGGACGGACTTAACGGGCAGACGACGTACCACTACCACGTCCAGCTCACCGGCTTGGAGCCCGCGACGCATTACTACTACCAAGTCAGCGACGGCCCGGCGCCGTCGTCGACAGCCGAGGGCAGCTTCCGCACGGCACCACGGGGCCGCGCCAGGTTCCGCTTCTCCAGCTACGGCGACCTCTCCACCCCGTCGTGGGACCGGAACGCGTCCGGGCAGGTCTGGTTCCAGTCTTGCGACAACGCGCACTACGCCGTTAATGCCATCGAGGAGCCGGGGGACGGCGAAGGGCCTCCGCTCTTCCACCTGATGAACGGCGACCTCTGCTACGCCAACCTCGACTACGAGAACGCGCCCGGCGTGTGGCGCGACTTCGGCGTCAACATCTCCCGGTCGGCGGCGAACCGGCCCTGGATGCCAGCGCTGGGGAATCACGAGACCGAGTTCGGCATCTGCGACCGCACCGGCAAGCCAGCCAGCGGCGAGCCGACCGCCGGCGAGCCGACCACCATCGCCGACGGCGACTCCGGGAGCGAAAGCTACCGGGCAGCGCAAGGCGACCGGGGCAGTTACTACAACGGCCCGTACGGATACGGCAGCTACCTGGCCAGGTTCCTGCTACCGGATAACGGCGTCACTAACCACGATGGCAACCGGCTGCGGAACCACTTTTACAGCTTCCAGGTCGGCACGGTGAAGTTCATCTCCCTCGACGCTGACGATGTGATCTACCAGGACAGCGGCGCCACCTGGATCCACGGCGATCCGAACGCCAGGTCCCTGACCACGAGCTCGGGCGCCAGCATCCCGAACGGCACCAGCATCCGCAACCTCGGCTACACCGGTGACCTCGCCATCCATCCGGCGGACAACTCGGCAAAGCCAGACTTCAGCAACGGCAGGCCTAACCTGCAGACTCTCTGGCTCGAGCACACCCTCGCCGCTGCCCGCAAGGACCCGAGCGTCGACATGATCGTGGTGTTCATGCACCAGTGCGCGATGTCCTCGGCTCGCGCGAACGGCTCGGACATGGGCATCCGGAGGGCGTGGCTACCGCTGTTCGACCGGTACCAGGTCGATCTCGTCCTGTCCGGCCATGAGCACAACTACGAGCGCACCTACCCGGTCCGCGGCCACGACCCCGGCGAGCTGGGCGCCGTGACCAGCCCGAACCCCGGCCAGGTGAAGGGAAAGCCGGTCGACACCCGCCGTCCGCACGTCGTGACCACCGAGCCGGCCACGACCCGAGACAATGCCACGAAAGCCTGGGACACCGAGCGCGGGACCGTATTCGTGGTGCTGGGCTGCGCCGGCTCCAACGCCCCGTCCAACAGGTACCTCACCGACCCTGCCACCGGGCGCCGCCAGGCAAGGGTTCACACCCAGCCGAACGCGATCACGGGGTCGCCGGCGAAAGGCTTCCGCCGCAATGCCGCGGACTCGGTCGAGGACGCGACGTGGTCGGCGGCCGTCAACCCGCGCGAGGGGTTCGGCTACGCGATCTTCGACGTCGACCCCGGCGAGCGCCCAGGCGACACCATGATCACGATGAAGTTCTTCGCGATCCCCGCGGTCGCGCGCCTGGCCGGGCCGTTGCACGACGGCACCACGACGCTCCCGACGACGCCCTACGAGACCGTGATCTTCGGCCGTGGCCTCTCCCGCTATCCCAGGCAAGCGCGCAGAACCGAGAGCTGACGCAGCCGCAAGCCGACAGCGTCCCGTCCAAGATCATTGAGGGAACGGGATCGTTGTGGCCGCTGCCCGGCTCGTCCGGGGCGATCGGGCCGGCAGGCTGCCGCGGCTTGTCAGACTTCGGCCTGCCGGCCCGGCCGCTCAGCCGCTGAAGGCTACGTAGACGTCGTCATAGCCGTTATACGGGGACGTGACTGGGGTGTCGTATGAGTAGCCGGTCCCGACGAACTGGGACGCCTTGCATTACCGGGGAATGCGTAGTTAGGCCGCACGGCGAGGTAGTCTCCCCAGCGACCGCAGGCGCAGTTCGCATTGCTGAGGACCGTGGTATCCACCAGATACGGCGACGTCGTCAGATCGCCGACGGCGGCATTGGGGTAATAGATGTTCCCGCCCCACACGAGCGAGATGCCCAGCTGCGGCACACCTTTAAGGTTTAGTGCCGAGGTGAGGTACGCCCAGGCATAAGCATGCTGGGCATTCCAGATCGCGCGCTGGCTCACGAACTTGAATGACGTGGTCATCTCGACCAGTTCCACGCGCGGCTGCTTAAGCCAGGACAGGCGCCCGCTACCCCGGCCCGCGGTCCACGCGAAGTACAGGTCGTTCCCGAGCCGCGCTGAGCCCAGCACCACGCCCTGGTAGACGTAGAGCCAATTCCGGCCGTCCGGCGTCGTCGAAGAGTAATCGGAGTTCGGCCAGCTCGACACGTTCACGTTCGTGGGGCCGAACCAGGAGGTCGAGGACTCCGACGCTGGGCTCCTTAGGGTCGGCCGTCGTAGAGCAGGCCGGGGCGGCGGCCTGCACGCGGCCGGGCACTGCGAGCTCCTCGACACGCGCCAGGACCGGACTGGTCTAAGGCGGTGGCTTCGGTTCCGTGCAGTGGCGCCGGCATGCCCGGCGTCGTCGTGCGTCTGGCTGTGAGCGGTGCCGTGCTGCACGTCGTCTCATCTGCACTCGGATCTATCCTGAAGCTAGCTTTCCTTGGCTGTGAACGTGATGTGGTACCTGATTGCCGCCGACCTCGTGCTCGTCGTCCACCTGCTGTTTATCGCTTTCGTGGTGGGCGGCTCTTTCCTGGCCTGGCGCTGGCCGCGGCTCATCTGGGTGCAGCTGCCGATGATGGTGTACGGCGTTCTCGTGGAATTGGTGGGGTTCGCCTGCCCGCTCACTGCGCTGCAGAACTACCTGCTGCGCCGGGGCGGCCAAGCCGGTTACCGCGGCGGGTTCATCTCGCACTATCTGATCCAGGTGATCTACCCGCCGGGCATGACCCGCGGACTCCAGATCGGACTCGGACTCTTCGTCCTGCTCATCGCGGTGATCGGATACGGAGGCTACGTGCGTCGTCACAGGCCGACCCGTGCGTGGCGAGTTAGTCGCTGACCAGCAACCCTCGGTGCGGCGCTGCCCGGCAGTTTCGGTCACGCCGGTTGGCGGTAGGACCAGAATGAGGCGGGTTGGCGGGCCACGGACGTCTCGGGATCACGGCGGCTCGCCGGAACGGAGTGGATCATGACGGGAGCCTCAGCGCAAGAACCCTCCTCGGGGCGTGCTCCGGCTACGGCCGCGGACGTTATGCAGCCAGCGGTGACGACAGTAGAAGCAAACGGTCACCTGGCCGCAGCCGCATACCTCATGAAGCATGCGGGCGCGACAGCTCTGGTGGTCGTCGACGACGAGCTGGCCAAGCGACCGGTTGGCCTGGTCACCGACGCCGACATAGCCGACGCGGTAGCTGATGGGAAGGACGTGAACGACGTCCGGATCCACGACTTCATGACCAAGAATCCGACCGTCATCACCGCGGCCACGAGCATTCGTGACGCGGCCAGATTCATGGTGATCGGGCATTTCCGGCACCTGCCGGTCGTCGGCGAAGGTGGCCTCATCGGGATGGTCGACATCGGGGACGTGTGCCGCGCATTGCTCGATGTACCTGGCGAATAGTGTCCGGATCCTCAGCGACTGCTCTTGAGTGGCCCTTGCTGTAGCCGGTCAACGAGACGATCTACGTCGGCGACGGTCACGGTAAGCGCCGGATGACCTTTTCTCCTGAGCAGTGAAGGAACAGGCGCCTGGAAATGAATGCATACTCCAGCGATCCGATTGGTACCAAACGTCAAGCCGTTGTCGGCAAATGACCTTCGCGCTCCGGCGGCCGTCCACCACCGGTAGTTGCGGGTGACATGGGCCTCATCGATGTTGGCGAGCGGAGTCTCCAGCTTCAGAAACCCGAAGGTCGCACGGAATGTCCCGTTGTCGGTGATGGTGACGCCGTCCTTGCCCGGGCGAACGCCGAACGGGAGCCAGAATGCGGCGAGCCGTTTATCCACCGCGTACGCGAAGAAGTCAGCCACGACGTTTCCAGTCTAGGAACTCAGAAGTCTCCGTCGCGGGAGGCGGGGTGCCTCTCTGGAAGGATGATGACGACGCGCACAGTAATGCGTGCCACCCAGCCTGAAGCAGGCACCTAGACAGAGGGGCGGTTCATGCAACTGAGCATTCAGGCCGCGCTGCTGAACGTGAGCAACCTGAACCGGTCTATCGAGTTCTACCAGCACATGTTTGACCTGCAGACGATTACCCGCGAAGACAGAGTCGCTGCGCTCATGTTCGATGAGGCGAGCCGGCGGCAGGTCCTCTTGCTCCGCGAGCTGGGCGGCGCGAATCCCGTCCACATGGGCAGGGGCAGCATCGGACTGCGGTCGCTTTCTCTCGAAGCGGGCACGCCCGACGAGCTCGATGTGATCGAGCAAAGATTGACCGAGCGCAAGGCGTTCATTGGCCGCAGGCGAACCGAGACCTGGGAAGCGATCGTAGGAGTCGATCCAGACCGCATCGAAGTGTCCGTTTCCTCGAGCCTGACCGGCGTTCCTATCGAGCGAGCGGACTGGGAGCATCTCGACCAGATGGTCTATGAGGTCGGCGAGTGACTGTACGCACGCATCGGCGCAGCGACCATGTCCGTCGCGCCAACTGATCTGCCGGGCGGTCGCCTCCGCCGCAGGCGATTAGGCAGCCCAGCACAGGGAATGGCCCTGACCTAGATCGCCGAACCTGGCCGCATGTGAACAGGACCGCGGATGCCTGATGACCCGGCCGGACCGCCCCCCGGCAGCCCCGTCCC
Source organism: uncultured Actinomycetota bacterium (assembly GCA_963787665.1). Taxonomy (GTDB): domain Bacteria; phylum Actinomycetota; class Actinomycetes; order Streptosporangiales; family Streptosporangiaceae; genus JAJYUU01. The sequence continues at coordinate 1,472,069 of CAWBDZ010000005.1, read as the reverse complement.
GCCCGAACTCAGCCGTGATCCCACCATCTGGGATCCCGAGGTGGAGGCGCTGGAGGAGGCCGAGTGCTGGACCCTGATCGCAGCAGGCGGCGTCGGGCGGCTCGGCTATTCCGGCAGGACCGGCCTGGCCGTGATCCCGGTCAGATACAAGCTGGACAACGACAGCATCGTGTTCCGCACCCCGCTCGACAGCACGACCGACGAGGACCTTCGAACTGGAATACAGGGGGCCGAGTACCGGGTGTCCTTCGAAATCGACCAGGTCGGCCCGGACGCGCGGGAAGGTTGGATGGTCATCATCCAAGGCGACGCGCACCATATGGACTCCGAGGACGACCGGCTATCAGCGTGGCAGGCGGCCGACGAGGAGCCATCCGGCGATCGGCGAGAGCACTTCCTACGCATCACCCCCACGTCTATCGCCGGGCGCAGCCTCCGCCGCCCTGACAGCGCGTAAGGCTGCTAACCCCCCGGACGCTCGCCATCCCGCACAAGTCGGGCGCTAGAGATCGTCCGGTAGCAGCCTGAACCATTTGTGCGGGGTAAGCGGCCGAATCGCCCGGAAATCGCGGCGGTCGAGCGTGAGTAGCGCGTCAGTCCGATACTTAGCTGCCAGCGCGACATTGACTGCGTCGGCAAGGTCCAAATCGAGCGCGGCGTACTTCCGCTGGACAAGACGCGCTGTCTCCAGGATCTCCACGGGAGTCGCTGGGATCTCGAAGCGCGACAGCAGGGCCTGAGCGAGGATGAAGTCGATGATCTCGGTGCGCGCCCGAGATCCGAAACGGGCCTTGGCCAAGTGATCAACTTCGGTCAGCACCAGCGGTGAGATGATCACGGTGCCTGCGTCTTGCAGGACTGCCCGGCATGCCGCGGACTCGGGTGCATTGCGGTCGGAAGCGGCAATGATGGCCGAAGTATCACCCACGACTATCACCGCCGGGCGGCGCCACGCGCGACCGTCTCGGCGACCTCATCGCTCGTCGCTGACTCACCGCTTCCCCCGAACGTCGGCCAGTCCAGCGACTTGTCCCATACTCGGTTGCTCATCGCCGCGAGATGAATCCCCTCGCGGATGATCTCCGCTTCAGGCACACCCCTCTTGGCCGCGATCTCCTTGATCAGCGCGAGATCATCACCGTCAGCATAGACATTCGTCCGCTTCAGTGACATGTACCGATGCTAACACACGTTGAACAGCCGATTTCGAGGTTGCCTGACCAAGCTGCCCTCCCCCCGCCGTCCCCAGCCAGTGCCCCAGTACGGGCTGACCCGGAACAGCCACCGTTGTCAGATGAAGATCGATAAAGCCATGATTAATGATCTACGTCCTATTCTGCCTAATAGCTTGACTTTTGAACGGATCCTGGCTTGATTCGGAGACATGGAGAACAATGACGTTCCTAAGGCAAAAAGCCCCAGCCGCCGTACGTTCCTGTCTGCGTCGGCCGCCACCGCGGTCATTGCACCCATCGTCGCTCAGACCGCAGGCGCCCACGCCGCCGTCACAGGTACCTCTGTCTTTGCCGCCCACGGCTTCGATCCTGACCTGCGGAAGCTGCTCAGTGAGATCGATCCAGGACGCATCCAGACCATAATCACGACCTTGGCCGGGCTCGGCACCAGGCACACGGCGTCCAGCCAGACCGACCCGAATCGTGGCATCGGTGCGGCAATCGCTTATGTCACCGCGCAGATGAATCAGATCGCTGCGACCTCATCGGGCAGGATGACGGTGCAGCAGCAGACGTTTACGCAGGCCCCGACGGCCACGCTTGCCGCGCCCACTTCGATCACCAATGTCATCGCGACGCTGCAGGGCACCGCATCCACGCAGCGGTTTTATGTGGTGACCGGGCACCTGGACTCCCGGTGCACGAACATCCTTGACTCCACCAGTGATGCACCGGGGGCAGATGACGACGCGTCCGGCGTCGCGGTCGCGCTAGAGCTCGCTCGGATCTTCGCGACCCGCCAGTTCCCGGGCACCCTGGTGTTCGCCGCAGTGGATGGCGAAGAGGAGGGCCTGTACGGCTCGACCTTCATGGCCAAGCAGATGGCCGCGGTCGGCGCCGACGTGCAAGGCATGTTCAGCAACGACATCGTCGGGGCGAGCCAGGCCTTCGACGGCACCAAGCCTGACCCGCACACGTTGCGGCTGTTCCTGGAGGGCATCCCGACCAACGTGACCTCTGGCCAGATCTCGACCATGCAGGCTGTCGGCGGCGAGAACGACGGACTGTCGCGCCAACTTGGCCGGTTTGCCGAGGAGGTGGCGCCATTCTCACTCACCGGCATGAACATCCGCACGATCTGGCGCCGCGACCGATACTTGCGCGCCAGCGACCATGTCTCCTTCCAGGGGCAGGGCTACCCGGCCGCGCGGTTCACCGAACCACGGGAGAACTTCGACCACGAGCACAGGAACGTCGAGGTGATCAATGGCGTGCAGTTCGGTGACCTGCTCGAGTTCGTGGACTTCGACTACGTCGCCCGAGTGGCGAAGGTGAACGCGGCTGTCATGTGGGCCCTGGCCACGGGGCCGGGCACGCCCAAGAACGTGCAGATCCACACGACACCGCCGACCGGCTTCGCAGGCATCAACACGACCACACTGACCTGGAACGCCAACACCGAGCCCAACCTGGCCGGTTATCAGGTAGTGATGCGGGAGACCACTTCGCCTGACTGGACTAACACCACTGACGTCGGCAACGTCACGACGGTCACGCTCGACCTCTCGAAGGACAACGTGCAGTTCGGGGTGCGCGCCGTGGACCAAGGCGGAAATCGCAGTCCGGTGGCATTCCCGCAAGCGGCCGCGTAGCTGTCTGCGGCCTGACGGCAACAGCCCGGCCGACCGTAACGAACCGTTGCTGCTGAGACATCAGACGGTGCGGAGCTTTCCGAGGGCGAGGTCGAGAGCATCGTCGTAACTGAGTGCCGTGGCCCGGGCGAAGGTCCGGTCGAACTGTTCGTCGCCGAGGTGTGAGCGTACCTCCCCGAGGCTCTGCTGGCGGTAGCGCTCTTCCAGCTGTTGCCAGGGCAGCCCCCCTTGGTTGAGAAACGCTTGCGCGGCGCTATGGAGCTCCGAGGCCTGCTGCCAGTCACGGAGGTCCGCGGCAAGGCACGCCAGCCCGAGGCTGGCGTAGGCCAGACCCACGCGATCTCCCTTTCTGCGGCCCATCTGCAACGCCGTCTCGAACATCGACCGCGCCTCGTCCGGGTTCTTTTCCTCGCGCAGACCCAGCCCATCTGGATTGACATGATGTAGCCTCCGCCGGTCGCCTGGCCGGTCGGATCGCCTGTTCCACGTGAGCTCGGGCGGCTACTGTGTCGCCCGTGAGCAGGTCATGATTGCTCATGAGGCTGTAGAGCAGGTACTTGATCAGGTCGTCGCCGGATGCACCTGCCCGCCGTAGGCAACGGCGGCCACCCGCGCGGCACGGTGCACCTCCAGGCCGACCAGCCCGGTGACCGTCTGCTCCGCCTCGCCGCAATGGATGCCCATCCGCACCCGGACTAGCTCCCCGTCCGGCCAGGCATGCGCCCCGATGGCCTGCTGCATCTCCATCACTGCGGCGACGCAGCCCCGCGGCGAGGAGAACACGGCAAAGAACCCGTCTCCCCGGGTATCGACCTCCGTGCCGTCATGCACGGCCAGAGCCGACCGGGTCAGCGCGTGGTGACCGGCCAGGACCTGCGCGTACACGTCATCACCTACGCGCCGCAGCAGAGCTGTTGAGCCCTCGATGTCGGTGAACAGGAAAGTGACGGTCTCCATCGGCAAATGGTAGAAGACCGGGCACCTGATAGGCAGCTAGCCGTGGCGGGGTCTAGGTGCACAATGGGCAGATGGGGTTCCCCTCTGGCTCGGTGACGTTGCTGTTCACCGACATCGAGGGCAGCATTCGGCTGTGGGAAGTCGATCGCGAGGCTATGGCGGAGGCATCGGCCCGCTATAGCCGCATTCTCCGCGAACAGATCGAGGTCGCAGGCGGCCTGGTGTTCAAGACGGTGGGCGATGCGCTTCGCGCCGTTTTTGCTGACCCGTCTGCCGCGCTCGCGGCGGCGGTGGCCGTAAACCGGGCCGTCGGAACAGAGCCGTGGCGCTCCGGCTTGCCCATCCGCGTGCGCATGGCGTTGCATTCGGGGGCTTGCGTCGAGCGTGAGGGCGACTACCTCGGTCCGGTGGTAAACCGGGCCGCCCGGCTGCTAGCCGTCGGCCACGGGGGTCAGGTCCTAGTGTCAGCAGCGACGTCCGAGCTGCTGGCAGACCGGCTGCGCGGCGAGATCGGGCTTCGAGACCTGGGCGAGCACCGCCTGAAGGACCTGGGTCGCGCTGAGCGGGTCTTCCAGGTGACCGGTCCGGGGCTGGCCGATGGGTTCGGCCTGTTGCACTCGCTGGATGACCCGGCGGTAAGGCACAACCTGCCATCACAGGCAACCAGCTTCGTGGGCCGGGCTGCCGAGCTGGCCGAGCTGCGGTCTCTGGTGTCGGGCAGCTCGCGGCTGGTGACGATCGTGGGGCCGGGAGGGATCGGCAAGTCCCGTCTGGCGTTGCAGGTTGCAGCCGAGGCGGTGGATGGCGCGGGCGACGGCGTGTGGCTAGTGGAGTTGGCGCCGGTGGCCGAACCCGAGCTGGTGGCCCGCACCGTAGCCGCCGTCCTCCAGGTCCGGGAGGAGCCGGGACGGCCCATGCTCGACACCTTGGTCGACGCGGTCGGCGACCGGTACCTGCTGGTGGTTCTCGACAACGCCGAGCACGTGCTCGGCGCGGCGGCCAAGCTGGCCGACGCCATGCTGCGGTCCTGCCCGCTGGCATGTCTTCTGGTCACAAGCAGGGAGCCGTTGGGCATCAGCGGGGAGCATGTCTTTCGGGTTCCGTCGCTGGCAGTCCCGCCTGCCGACCTCGCGGCCGCCGATGGGCTCGCCTCGTTCGAGTCGGTGCAGCTATTCGCCGAGCGCGCCGCTATGCACCGGCAAGGTTTCGCACTCGACGACGGCAACGCTCCGGCGGTGGCGGCCATTTGTGCGCGCCTGGACGGTATTCCGCTAGCTCTCGAGCTCGCCGCGGCCCGGCTGAGCTCGCTCTCGGTATCCGAGGTCAACTCCCGGCTCGATGAGCGGTTCCGGCTATTGACCGGAGGGAGCCGTACAGCCCTGCCCCGTCATCAGACCCTGCGCGCCCTGATCGACTGGTCCTACGATCTGCTCAATCCGGGGGAACGGGTCGTGGCTGACCGGCTGTCGGTCTTCGCCGGGGGCTGGACATTGGAGGCCGCCGAAGCGGTCACCTCGGCAGGCGACACCGGAGAATGGCAGGTGCTGGACCGCCTGGCCGCGCTGGTCGATAAGAGCCTGGTCCAGGCCGAAGAGATCAACGGTTCGACCCGCTACCGGCTGCTGGAGACGGTCCGCCACTACGCCGCCGAGCGGCTCGCATCGCGGGCCGGCTCCGAGCTCGACGAAACCCGCGCCACCCACCGCGATCATTACCTGGCTCTGGTCGAGACCGCCGGCGTGCACCTGCGCGGGCCCGACGAGGCCGTTTGGCTCGACCGGCTCGACGTCGAGTTCGACAACATCCGCGCCGCGCTGGCCTTCAGCATCGCCGATCCTGGCAGCGCTGAGCCTGGCCTGCGACTGGCGGCAGGGCTGCGCTGGTTCTGTAACATTCGCGGCCACGGCGGCGAAGTCCTCGAGGCCCTCACCGTGCTGCTCGAGCGGCCAGACGCCCACATGCCCACCCGTGCCCGGGCCCGGGCGCTGACCGCGAGCTGCCACTTGCTCAATCACTTCGGCAACGACTCGGCGATCCCGGCGCTAGCCGGGGAGGCCCTCAGCATCGCCCGTAGCCTCGCCGATGACGCGGTCACCGCCGACGCGCTTTCCCAGCTGTGCTGGTTCAGGTTGGAGCGCGGCGATCTGCCTGCCGCACGGGCTCAGATCGACGAGGCGGTCGCGCGGGCCCGGGCAACCGGAGATCCCCGGCTGATTGCAGACCTTCTCGGCCGTCGGGCGGTGTTCAAGGGCGAAGGGGGTGATCTGGACGCCGCCTTCGCTGACAACCAGGAAGCCCTCACTCTGTCACGGGCCGCCGGGGACAACTACCGGCTCGCCATCACGCTGGCGAACCTCGGCGTCTACGAACTCGCCGCCGGGAAGCTCCTTGCGGCCCGGGCGCATCTTCAGGAGGCGAGCACGCTCGCTGACAACCTTGGCTACCTGAACATGTCCGTCGGTTTGTGGCAGAACATGGGCCTCGTCGACCTCATCGACGCCAATCCCCGCAACGCCCGCCGCCTCTTCCTCAAGAGCCTGGACATGGCCCGGACCACCGGTATCAAGTCTTCTTATTTTCATGCCGCGCTCCTGGGCCTGGCCCTGGCGGCCGGCGCTGACGGCGACCCCGCCGTCGCCGCCACCCTGCACGGGGTCGCCGATGAACACTACGAGCGGGCCGGGCGGATTTTCGAGGCCACCGAAGCGGGGCTGCGCGACCGCGACCACGCCGATCTGAGGGCCGCGCTGGGCGATGCGGCATTCGACGTCGCCTACCGGCATGGCCGGACGCTCAGCCATGCCGACGCCATCGCCCTGGCCACCGCTTCAGCTGAGCCCGATCCTGGCGTTGCGTCCACCGTCGACGTTCCCGCCGCAGGCAGGGCGACACCGGACAGTTCAGCCGCTCTGCTGTCGGAGCGAGAGCGAGAGATCGTGGCGCTGCTGGCCGGGGGCGCTACCGACGCGCAGATAGCCCAGCGGTTGTTCCTGTCGGTCAACACAGTGAGATCGCATCTGGAGCGGATAAGGGACAAGACCGGCGCCCGCCGGCGCGCGGACTTGGTCCGCTACGCCATCCAGGCCGGCATCGAATCGGTCGCTGGCTCCGGCTGACGGCAGGCCCTATCCCCGGGCGGTGTACTGGCTTCCGCGCGTAAATGGGCCGTTCGGCCCACACCTAGCGCGGTCGATGGGGCCGACGGGCCTCTGCATTCAAGCTCCGGCCGGGGTCACGCTGGGTCTAATGCTCCGCTACCTGGGCGGCCCGTCCCGGTCCGACGAAAGGAACCGCAATGAAGATCAAGTTCACGAGGACGCCGACCATTACGAAGGCAGTCATCGCGATGGTCCTGTTCACGATCTTGTGGGGGGTAACGAACGTCAACCTCCCCTCATGCAACGACCCCGGCGCGGTACTCAACTCCGGCGGTTGCGTGGTCCACCAGTCGTACCTGCACAGCGTCTGCGGCTTCCTGGCGATAGCTAGCCTCATAACCGGTGTGGTGCTGTTCATCCTCAAGCAGCGTAAGGCGGCCTCCGAAGGCGCGTAGCCGCTGCGCCCGGCGCGATCCCGAGGTAGCCAGGCCTGCACAGGCCTGGCTACACGCGCGCCGGCGCCTGGATTGAAATCAGCCCTTGTAGGCGATCGTGACATAGTCAAAACCCGTGACGGCAAAGATGCTGTACCCGGTGACGAACACCGTTCCCGCCGGGCGGCTGACCACCATCGAGACGGCGACGCCGCCGCCGCCGGGACTGCCGTACCGCTTGACCCACAGCTGTGCGCCGGTGGCGGTTTTGTAAGCGATCGTCGCGTATTCCAGGCCTCCGCAGACGCATTTCCAGCTTGACCCGGTGACGTACACCGTCTTCCCGCTCGGGCTAACCGCCACCGAGTAGGCCTCGCCGACTTTTCCGGCACCGCTGTAGCGCTTCACCCACAGCTGGGCGCCGGTCGCAGCGTTGTAGGCGACCGTGGCATAGTCAAACGTTCCGGCGGCCCCCTCGCTGGACCCGGTGACGAACACCGACTTCCCGCTCGGGCTGACCACTACGGAGTAAGCCCGGTCGTCGCCGCTGGCGGTGCCGTGGTAGCGCTTGACCCACCGCTGGGCGCCGGTGGCTGCGTTGTAGGCGACTGTGGCGTAGTCATAATTCGGGGTGCTGCCGCCATAGCTGGACCCAGTGACGAACACTGTCTTCCCGTTCGGGCTGACGGCCACCGAACTCGCCCCGAGCTCGCCGTTGCTGGCGCCGTTGTACCGCTTGGCCCACCGCTGGGCGCCGGTGGCTGCGTTATACGCCACCGTGGCGTAGTCATAGCCATTGTTGGTCCCGAGGCTGTACCCGGTGACGAACACAGTGCTCCCGCTCGCGCTGACAGCGAGCGAGTGGGCGTAGTTCCCGCCGTTACCGACGCCGTTGTAGCGCTTGACCCACCGCTGCGCGCCGGTGGCGGAATTGTAGGCGATCGTGGCGTAGTCATTCCCGGCTGTCGTGCTGAGGCTGGTCCCGGTGACGAATACCGTCTTCCCGCTCGGGCTGGCCGCCACCTCTACGGCTTCGCTCTGGCCATGGCCGCCTAGGCCGTCGTCATAGCGCTTAACCCAGAGTTGGGCGCCGGTGGCAGCGTTGTACGCGACCGTGGCGTACTCAACCCCGCCGCTAGCCCCGAAGCTCTGGCCGGTCACGAACACCGCCTTCCCGCTCGGGCTGACCGCGACCGAGGATGCCTCGTCGATGCTGCCGGGGCCGTCGTAGCGTTTCACCCACAGCTGAGCGCCGGTGGCCGCGTTGTAGGCGACCGTGGCGTAGTCATAGCTGCCTGCGGTCCCCTGGCTTCTCCCGGTGACGAACACCCTTTTCCCGCTTGGGCTGACCGCCACCGAGCTGGCGTCGTCGGTGCCGTGGCCGTTGTAGCGCTTCACCCAGAGTTCAGCGCCCGGACTGGCCGCCGCGTGTGACGTCCGTGCCGAGGACACTCGTACTGCTCGCGTGGCCCGGGGGCCTGAGCCCGAAGCGCCGGACACCGAGGCGCTGGCCGCGGTGACCCCAGCCGCGGTGAGCGCGAGGGCTGCCGCCGCGGCGACGTACGCGCTAGTGATGTGCCTGTGCATTCGAAGATCCCTTCTGTCCCCACCCGCAGGGATCCGGCGCTCGCGCCGTCACGGTGGCCCGGCCATTACCTGGCACGCGGCCCTGACTCTGGCGCCCGGTGCCGCTCACTATGGGCACGGCCGGGGAAGGCGTGTCAAGGGCGACGGTGCGCTCCCCCGGCGGCCACGACAATCGCCTGCCTGCCACGGGAACGAGCCCGCGCAAAGCCGACCCTAGTCATGAATGGCAGCAGCACCGGGGAGCACCGCGCCCGGGAATGTAGCTCACTAGCACTACGTCGCGGTACAATGCTTCGTAGTACAAGGAGGTCAGCATGCCCAGAAGCACGTCCTTCCGGATAAGCGACGCCACTAAGAGTCGCCTCGCCTCCCGGGCCGCTCACGACAGCGTGACCGCCACGGCCTTGCTGGAGCAGCTCATCGTCGAGGGCATTGACCAGCTCGATTATTCCGGGGTCATCTTCCGTGGGCCGGCCCACGACCGCCGGGCTGCTCTTGCCGCGGGCCCGGATGTCTGGGAGATCGTCGCTAGGCTCCAGGAGCTGAACGGCCCGGAAGAACAGCGCATCGCGTTGCTGAGCGAGGAATCCGACCTGCACCCCAGGCTGATCCGGGTCGCGCTCGATTATGCCGCCGACCATGCTCAGGAGATCCGCGACCGGATCAAGCGCAACCGGGTGATGGCCGAGCGCAGCCGTAAGGCCGCCCAACAACGCGAGGCCCTGCTGAGGTGACGGCGTTCCTGATCGACGAGATGTTCCCGGCTGCTGCCGCCAGGCTGCTGCGGGACAAGTACGGCCACGACTCGTTCCACGTCGCCGAGGCCGGCCTGCGCGGCGCCCCAGACATCCAGGTTGCGGCCGCGGCCCGGGCCGATCGCCGGGCCGTTGTCACCGAGAACGTCGCCGACTTCTCCGCCGAGCGCGATCTCGTGCTCATCTTCGTCTTAAAACAGAACCTGCCCACCGGCGGAGGTCAGGCCCCGGCCCTTGCGGCCATCCTCGACCGCTGGAGCCACGAACACCCAGACCCCTACCTCGGCCCGCACTGGCCACGCACTGACTAACGCCGCGACACTTGTCGGCACCTGCCCACACCCTCCGAGTCCCCTGGTCCTGGTTGATACTGACGGCAGTGGTGCGTCCTGACAGGAGCGTGTTCATGACGGGTGAGCCCAGGCGGGCAAGTAGCGGCCGGGCCGCGGCGCTGATAGCCCAACGCGGTGACTTGTTCGTCTACGGGACACTGCAGTTCCCGGACGTGCTGCGCGTCCTGCTCGGCCGGACGCCGGATAACTGCTCTGCGGCGCTGGCCGGCTGGCGCGCGGCTGCGCTTGCATTGCGCCCTTAGCCTGGCCTGGTGTCAGCCCCCGCGACGGCGCACGGCCTGCTCCTGACAGGGCTGACGACGAGCGAGGTAGGACTCCTCGACGAGTATGAGTCGGGGCCATACGACCTGCGCAAGCTGACACTGGCCGACGGCCGGGCTGCCTGGGCCTATGTCTGGACCGATGCAAGGACCGTGCTGCCGGCCGACTGGTCGGCAGCCGGTTTCGCCACCGAGTACCTTCCCGGCTTCGTCGTGCAATGTCGCGCCTGGCTCGCCAGCCGCGCGGAGGCCAGCTCAGGCGGGCGGCCGGCAACCAGGTCACAGTTCTCGCGCAGAGCGGCATCGTCCGGCGGGTACCTGGCCGGGCGGGCGGCACTTTCGTCGCGCATGCGAAGGTCGACCGCGACCTGTCGGTCATCGTGGGCCTCCCCGAATACCTGCGCCCGCAGGGCTTCCGGGCCGGTACACAGGTGCTGTCCGCGACGATGACGGCCACCGATGAGTCGACCGCCAACAGCCTTGCCATTCCGGCAGGCAGCCTGGTTATTAATATCGTCCGGATCAGGCTCGCGGATGGAGTTCCGCTGTCGATGGAACGGGCGCAGTTCCCGGCCGACAGCTTCCCCGGACTGCTCGAGTTGCCGCTGGGCGGGTCGATCTACGACCTGCTCGAGCACGAGTACGGGATCCGGCCCGTCGAGGTAGTCGAGCATCTGGAAGTTGCAGCGGCAGCCGCTGATGAGGCCGCGCTCTTGGACGTCGGCATCGGAGCGCCGCTGCTGGCGATCACCCGTACGTCTTCGTCTGCTGCGGGCGTGCCGTTTGAGTATTCCTACGACCTGTTCCGGTCGGACCGGACCTGCGTCACATTCCGGACCAGGGCGGACCGTGCCGAGATCGTCACGCGGGACATTGCAGGCGATGGGTCGTTCGCGGAGACTCGCCCCGCTGTAGGGCCCGCCCGCTAAGACTTCGACCTGGCGCCCCGCTGGCAGATTCCGGCAATGCGCGTACACTCCCTTCACTGGGGGGCATTTTCTTGCTCTTAACACCATCTCGGCCTGCGACCGCGCTGGCACGCTGAACGTAGGGAGTGCTCGGTGTACCCTCGCTTACGCAATTTGGCTATGCATGTTAAGTCCAGCAACCGTGCGGCGCCAAGCCTGCTGGCTGCCGCGAGCGCGCTCCTCCTGGTGCCATGTGTTGTCGCAATGGCGCCGGGCTATGCGCGGGCAGCAAGCGCGCCAGGTGCTACCGAGCAATTCACGCAGCCCTGCGGGAATCCCGGCACCCCGGGCCAAGTACAACACGTTGTCTGGATCTGGATGGAGAATGAGAGCTACAGCAGTGTCATCGGCAATGCCAACGCTCCATACCAGACTGCGCTGGCCAACGAATGCGGGACACCCACTAACTTCCATAACGAGAGCCACCCATCGCTCGATAACTACATTGCCGCTACTGACGGCCAGAGCGTCCTGAATACCAGCTTCCTGAATGACTGCTCACCGAATCTGACCACTAAGTACTGCGTTAGCTCCTATCCCAGCATCTTCTCGCAAGTTGAGGCAGCCGGAGAGACCTGGGCTGGTTATGACGAGGATATGCCGTCCAATTGTTACCGGGCTAATTCAGGCAACTATGCGGTGCGGCATAATCCGGCGGTGTATTACCCGGCTCTTTCTACCTGCGGGCAGTACGACGTTCCTATGGGCAGCCCCAGTACTGAGACCGGCGCGTTCTACGATACCGTGCGCGGCGGAACTCTGCCCAGTTTCAGCGTCATTACGCCGAACTTGATTGATGACGCCCACAACAGCAGCACCGCCACGGGCGACGCCTGGCTGAGCCAGATCGTGCCTTTCATGATTAGCGGACCGAATTATCAGAGCGGCAACACGGTCATCTTCATCACCAATGATGAGGGAGCCGGCGCGGATCAGGTGAAGGGCGAGGATTGCGCCAACCCGGTACTAGACGTGAATCAGCCGTCCTGCCATATACCGACTATTGTCGTGGCTCCCTATGTTCCCGCTGGCACGGTGGACGGTACCTTCTATAGCCATTACTCCCTGCTCCGCACCACAGAGGAGCTTCTCGGCCTGCCATTGCTGGGACTAGCCACCAGCGCCAACTCCATGACGGCTAACTTCAATCTCGGCACCGTCAGCGACACGACAGTTCTCCCTGCGCCTCCCACCGACCTAGCCGCCGCGCCGACTAGCCCGACGCAGGTAAACCTTAGCTGGCAGCCCTCTACGCCTGGGAACGTGCCCGTCAGCGATTATCAGGTGCTGCGTAACGGCACGGCCATCGGCACGACTACCGGTACCACCTATACCGATACGAGTGCGAGCCCTGGTGCCAGCTACAGCTACGCCGTCAATGCGATCGACAGCAATGGCCTCGTCAGCTTGCCATCGGTCCCCGCCGCCTTCACCATGCCTGTCCTTGATAATCTGCTTGTCAATCCGGGCTTCGAAAGCTGGAGTGGCGGAGCGGCGGCTGGCTGGGCCCTCTACGGGGCCGACACTACCCTCACGCAGTCGGCCGACGCCCATACCGGCAGCTATTCCGTGAAAGTTGCCACGACCAGCACGAGCTACGCCGCCGCGGGCATCAAAGATGGCGCGACGCCAACAATCAGTTCCACGACAACAGGCACTACGTACAACGCCAGCTGCTGGGTAAAGGCGAGCGCCTTCATCACCATCAATGTGCAGCTACACGAGGAAAAGCAGAGCGGAGCCTCGGCCAATACCGCAGCCGTCAGCTCCCTCATGGTGCCCAATACGACCAGCTGGAATCAGGTGCAGGTTAGCGACACGGCAATTGGCAGCGGCAACAAGCTGCCGCTTTCTGTTTACAGCACCAACATGGTCAGCGGCGGAGCTACCTTCGAAGTTGACGATTGCTCGCTGTATACCGGTGCGGGCGCGTCCCCCACGCCGCCAGGACCGCCCGGGAACTTGACAGCGACCGCCGTGAGCCCGACCCAGGTCAGCCTCGCCTGGTCGGCCTCTCAGCCCGGCAGCGCACCGATAAGCAGCTACCAGATTTACCGTAACGGCGCGCTGCTCGCCACTGCTCCAGGCACTACTTATGTCGATACCTCCGTCAGCCCCGGTACGCTCAACAGCTACTACGTCATCGCCGTGGATGCTAATTCGGAAGACAGTCCTGCCTCCAATACCGCCACTGTGACCACGCCGGCGCTAATCCCGCCGTCGGCCCCTGCGAACCTTACCGCTGCTGCGGTCGGCCCGACCCAGGTAAATCTCAGCTGGACCGCCGCCACGCCAGGCAACGAGCCCATTGCCAGTTACCAGATTGTGCGCAACGGATCAGTCATCGGGACTGCTGCGGCTACCTCCGTGAGTTACAGCGATACCTCTGCCAGTGCGGGCATGACGTACAACTACACGGTGGCCGCCGTCGACAGTCTGGGCGACGTTGGGCCAGCTTCTCTTGCGGCTACAGTAACGACGCCCGCCGTTCTTAACCTGCTAGCTAATCCCGGTTTCGAGGAGTGGAGCGGCGGGTTGCCTGTGGGCTGGACGACCTACGGCCCGGCCACGACGCTGACTCAGTCGAGCGATGCCCACTCCGGCAGCTACTCGGTGATGATCGCCACCACCAGCTCGAAATATGCTGCCGCGGGAATCAATGATGGCGCTAAGCCGACAGTCAGCTCGACGGTAGCCGGCACCGCCTATACGGCCAGCTGCTGGGTCAAGGCCACTGCGACGATCACTGTGACCGTGCAGCTACACGAAGACCACCAGAACGGGGCCTCAGCGAACGCTGCCGCTACCAGCTCGCTGCACCTGCCCACGACGACCAGCTGGTACCAGATACAGGTGAGCTATACGACCATCGGTAACGGAAACAAAATGCCGCTCTCGGTATATAGCACCAACACGATCGCCGGCGGGGCGAGTTTCGAGGTCGACGACTGTTCGCTATCCAGCAGCAGCTAGTCCCAGGAGGTCCGGCCGAAGTTTGCGGCCGGGAGCTCTAGACCTAGCTGCATCTGGCCGGGCTTGTCCAGGACAGCAGCCAGCGCGCGAGCGACGGCGCCGACGAAACCGCGGTCCTGCGGGAAAGTCTTGGTTGAGACGAGAATCAGTCCGGCGTGTGATCGGACCTGCGTCACATTCCGGACCAGGGCGGACCGTGCCGAGATCGTCACGCGGGACATTCCAGGCGATGGGTCGTTCGCTGACACTCACCCCGCTGTACGACCCTCCTCTAAGACTTCATGTCACTGACGTGACGGCGGCCTCCACTGAATCTGAGTAGAACAGCTCTGTTGGGGATTCGACCAGGATCTGACGCCGGTCTGTCTCATCAGGCGCCCAGTCTGCCAGCAGGTTCAGCAGCTCGCCCGTGTCGCGCTGCCCGTCGGGCAGGTGCGGCCAGTCCGATCCCCAGATCATCCTGTCCGGTCGGGTTGATACGAGCGCGCGGCCGAGAGGCTCGACGTAGCTAAGCGGCTTGGTCTTGGCGATCCGGTACGGGCCGGACAGCTTGATCCAGCAATTGCCCAGACGGACAACGCCGAGCAGTCGCTCGAAGTCCGCCTGCGTCAGCCCGTCGGCTTCCAGCATGTAGCCCATGTGATCGATGACGAACCGGTCCTGCAGATCGGCCAGGAACGGGAGCAGGTCCCTCACGATCGACCCAGGCGAGTAGAACTGGATGTGCCATCCGCGTGGCGCGGCACGCGCGGCCATCCGGCGGATATAGGCGATGATCTCCGCGGTCGGCCAGCTTGCGCGGGCGAACAGGTCCAGCCGGATCGCCCGCACGCCGAGGTCGTGGAACCGGTCGAGCTCCGCGTCATCGGTGTCATCCTCGATCCGCATGACACCGCGGCCGCGCGGGCCGATACGGCGCAGCACCTCGCCGAGCAGGCTGTTGTCGGTCCCGTAGAAGGTCGGCTGCACGAGCACCATGCGCTCGATGCCTAGCACCTCCGTCATGGCCAGGTATTGCTCGAGCGTGCCGTCGGGGAAGGTGTACAGCGGGTCAGGGACGTGCGGGAAGCCCGGCTCGAAGACGTGAAAGTGCGCGTCGCACGCGCCAGCCGGCATCGGGAAGCGCGGCCGGGTGTTCGTCTCGGCCGCCCGCATGGGCGTCGTTTGCAGGATCTCTGTCATGGGTTCGCTCCGCGGGTCGAGGTGTGCCGCCATTGCCGGTACGTCTCGGCGCGCGCCGCGGCGCCGGCGAAGAGCACGTCCGCGTCGCTGCCGACCAGGTGCAGCGGGCAGACACCCAGCGGGATGAGCCTGTCCAGGATTGCCAAGTCGGCTATGCCTCCTACCATCAGCAGCTTTTGATGGCGCTGGCAGGCCGCGGCCGCGATCGCCACGGCCTCGCGGACGCGGGGATCGTCGTAGCGTCCGGGAACTCCAAGCTCAGCGGTGAGGTCGTTCGCGCCTATAGCCAGCATGTCCACGCCGTCGAGCTGCGCGATCGCATCGGCGCTGGCGATGCCTGCAGGGGTTTCTATCAGCATCGTCACGATCGTCGCGTCGTCCAGCGCAGGATTCAGTGTGGCCGCGGGCGTCGGCCGCATGCCGAGCTGCGGCACCATCGCGAGCTGCGAGCGCTGTCCGCGCGGTGCGAATCGGCACGCCCTGCTGACCGTCTCCGCCTCCGCAGGGTTCTCGATCCGCGGTGCGATGATGCCTTGGGCTCCGCAGTCGAGCAGTCGTCCAATCGCTCCGTACTCCCGCTCCGGCACCCGTACGAACGGCGCCATGTCCAGGTCATACGCTGTCGCGCAAAGCTGAGCGGCCGTGTCGAGCGACATCGTCGAGTGCTCGAGGTCAACCATGATGGCGTGGTAACCGGTCTCATGCGCGATGCGCACCACATCGGCTGTCCGGCTGCTGCGGATACCGAGCATCAACGTCAGCTCGTCGCCGCGCAGGCGATCCAGGAACCGGTGACCTGGCATGACCCTTCGTCCCTTCCTGCTGTTCGGCGTCGTCAGCCGGGAATGTAGGCGATGCCGTCAAGCTGCATGTGGGCTCCGGGTGCCAGCAGCGGGTCCGGGCCGCCCACGCCGATCGGCGTCAGGGTAGGGGGATCGGCGCCGAACCGGCGGGTCCATGCGTCCATCAGTTGCGGCAGCGTCGCGAGGTCACAATGTGCAGACTGAACCCTGCACAGGTCTCCAAGGCTCCCCCCGGCCGCAGCGCAGATGCTAGCGATCCGATCGAGCAGGTAGTCGGCCTGTTCGCTCGCTGACAGGGCCTGCGGCCCTTCGCCACTTCTGCCGGGGGCCTTGAGCACCGCACCATTTTCATCGACGGCAAGCTGCCCGCTGATGAATACCAGATCGCCTGCCCTGACCGCGTGAGGTGCATGCCATGGAGGCAAAGCAGCACCGGGTACCTCGACGGTTTCGCGGCGCAGCGCTGACGCGCCAGCAAGCAAGGTGAGCGCGATCTCGACCCGCAGTCCTTTGAGTACCAGCCGCGTGCCAGTAAGCAGCTGCCGGGCGGGCGGATCGTGCGGGAACCAGCGGCGCCAAACACGCTCGAACCCTAGGTAGTCACTGGGATGGCAAAGCGTGACTTCTGCCTTAACACACCGGTCCAAGCTGGATCCGGCGCGTTCTGCCACGGCTTGCAGCCGGTGCAGCGTGTAGTCGGTCTGAGCCTCGATTTCTGAGCCCAGCCAGATGTACGGGTTGACTCGAGCTTCTGGGGCGACCATGCTCGGCTCGTCCATGTGCACGTTGCTGAACCAGTCACCTTTGAAGTCCGTTGCACCGCTGCCGGAGAGAAAGACCCAGTCGCCCCACCTGACTGCGGGAACATACGATGTGGGCTCTGCTGACAGCCCTTCTACTGGCTGCTTGCCGGTTCCGGAACCGGGACCTGCTGCGATGAGATCGATTTGGATGAGCGCCTCGGGAACGCGTAGCTGCCGTACGCCGATCGCTGTTGATGCACGGACCGGATCAGAGATCAGCTCTCGCGCTGCGCGTACGTAGCCGTCACCACGGGTGAACCCCGGCCATGCCAGTACCACGTAATCGGCATCACTGGGGTAGTCCGCGCGGATCCACTGCCAGATCCGGACGATATCTCGGTCGAGCCTGCTGCCCGCGGCCGCAAGGGCAGCTGCGGCCTGCTGGAGGATCACCCGGGACTGTTTTTCCAGGGCGTCCTCGAGAAACCGGCGGTCTGGGTCTACCGCAGCAGCCGGCGTCAGCGCTCCGCCGAGAGCTGCAAGATAGCCAGAGAGGAAGACCCAGCCGCCAGCTGCAATGGCGGCACTCGTGCCCGCAAGAGCTGACACCCCGGACGCAGGCAGTACGCGCCTGGAGAGCTCGGCTGAGCGGGGCATCGCAGGCCTCTCGTCACTCATGGCTTCGGCCGCCGAGATAGAGCGCGGCCAGCGTCCCGTCTTGGAGCAGGCTGGCGCCGGAACCCGTTTCCCGGACACGTCCCCCCTCCAGTACGATCCCGTGGGTCGCCAGCCCGAGCCCGGCCCGGACGTTCTGCTCCACCAGCAGGATCGTGGTCCCAGCCGCATGCAAGGCCTCGATAGTCGCGTAAACCTCGCTGGCGATCCTCGGCTCCAGGCCAGCCGAAGGTTCGTCCAGCACCAGGAGCTTGGGTGCCAGCATCAGGCTGCGGGCGATCTCGACGAGCCGCTGCTGCCCGCCCGACAGGTTTCCAGCTGCCTCACGGGCCCTTTCGCGCAGCAGCGGAAACCGCTGCTCCAGGTCGATCCGGCGGCGCCGGGCCAGCGATCGGTCGTGCAGCGCGATGCCACCCAGTTCCATGTTCTCCCGGACGGTCATGTGCGGAAATAGGCTGCGAGCCTGCGGGACTTGGCAGACTCCCAGGTTGATGATGTGCCGTGCGCTGGCGCCCGCAACCTGCCGGCCACCGAACATCATGCGGCCCTGCCGCGGCCGGATGAGGCCGCTGACAACAGCGAGCAGGGTCGACTTGCCCGCGCCGTTAGGACCCACCACGCAGGTCAGGCTCCCCGCCTGCACAGTGAGCGAGAGCCCTTTCAGCACGTCGCCGCCGCCGTAGCCTGCGTAGACATCGGTAAGGATCAGATCTGGTCCCGCTCCCGGGTTAGCCATCGGCAGCACCCTTGCCCAGGTAGGCGTCGAGCACGCGGATATCGGAACGGATCTGCTGCGGCGTTCCTGCGGCTATGACGTGCCCGGCGCTCATGACGATGACCTGGTCGCACAGTGACATGACGAACTCCATGTCGTGCTCGACGACCAGCACGGTGCAGCCAGCCGCCCTGATGGCCCGGATCCGGTCGGCGAGCAGCAAGAGCAGCGAGGGGTTGACCCCGCCCGCAGGTTCATCAAGCAGGATGATCTTGGGTCGCGTACTCAGGATGCAGGCCAGCTCAAGGAGCTTGCGCTGGCCGTAAGACAAGGTGCCGGCCGCATCACGGCTGTGTCCGGCCAGGCCGACGAACTCCAGCAGATCCTCGTTCCCCTCTAGTCTCTGCCCGGCTGCGTGGCGCTTTGCATCGGGGTGCGAGCCTGCGACCAGCCGCATGTTCTCTTCGACCGTCAGGCGAGGGAAGATGCGCGGCAACTGGAAGGTCCGGGCGACGCCAGCCGCGAATACGCGGCCAGTGGAGGCGCTGTCGAGACGGCGGCCGCTCATCGACACCTGGCCACTGTCCGGGCGGACGTAGCCGGTGATCACGTTGAACAGCGTTGTCTTGCCTGAGCCGTTAGGCCCGATGAGTGCCGTGATCGTCTTGTCCTCGACCGTCAGCGAGCAGTCGTCGAGAGCGCGGATCCCGCCGAACGACTTAGTCACTGCCGCCACCTCGAGCAGGTTCATGATGCGCTCACCGGGCGGTGCTGGCCGCTGCCTTCTGCCGTTTGGTCACCATCGCCGGTGCCCGCAATCCGGCCTGCCGCTGGCGTCCGGAGCCGCGCGTACAAGGCCTGGAGCTGCGGCACGAGGCCTGCCGGCGCATACACGATGACCAGCAGCAGGATCCCGCCCTCGATCAGGAGGTACCAGTTGCCAAGGCTGGTCTGGAGTAGCAGCCACTGCTGCAAGGGGATGAGCAGCAGGGCTCCCGCGACCGGACCGTAGACCGTGCCGAGGCCGCCGATAAGTACGCACGTCAGCACGGCCGAGTCGAAGATCGGGTCAAAGGCGAACTGCGGGTAGATGGAGCCTGCGTAGAGCCCGTAGACACCGCCGACCATCCCGAATATCGCGGCCGATCCAGCGAGCGCGATCAGTTTTGTCCTCGTCGGTCGGAATGTTGTAGCCAGCGGCCCTGTCCTCGTCGTCGCGGATGGCGCGCAGATAAAGGCCGAACCTGGAGCGCCGGACAAGCAGGCCCGCAACGGTCGCGATGAGTGCCAGCAGCAGCGCGACGTAGTAGAAGGGAATGTTGTAGAAGCCCGGGCCCCAGGGAGCTATGGGCGACTCCAGGCCGATGGCGCCATTCGTCAGCCCGGTGAGGTTGAAGGCCAGGATCTGCCCGCTAAAGAACACCGCGATGGTCACCATCGCAAACACCATGTTGCGGGTGCGCAAGGCGAAGGCGCCGACAAGCAGGGCTGCCGCCGCCGCGGCAAGGCCGGCGACAGGCAGCAGCAGGAACATGACGTAACCACCGTGCACGTGCCAGGAACTCGTCAACAGCAACGTGGCGTACGCGCCGACGCCGTAAAAACCCCCGTGCGCGAAGGAAATGTATCCGGAGAAGCCGGAGAAGAGATTCCAGGCGGCGGCGCCGGCGACGTAGAGCAACGTCCAGATTCCGATGGTGGTTACAGCCGGGCTCGTGAACACCAATGGAAACGCGATCGCGAAAACGACCAACGCCGCCGGCGCTGACCCGGAGCCGACGCCTTGCCTGACCAGGTGCGGAATCCTCATGCGATGCGACCTCCCGCCGGGCCGAATAGGCCCTGTGGCCGGAAGACCAGAACGATGATCACGAGGCCGTACGCAAGGAGATTGGACCAGACCGGAGACCACTCCACAGCGCTGACGTCGATGCAGACCAGCACCAGGGCCGACGCGATCAGCATGCCGCGCAGGCTGCCAAGTCCGCCGACAATGACGATGGCAAAAAGGGCAGGCAGGAGGTCATACCAGGATCCTGCGTTGATGCTGTTGGTGGCCGCGTATGCCATGCCGCCCGCAGCCGCCAGCGCGCATCCCAATCCGAACGTAACCGCCGAGACGCCTGCCATGTTGACTCCGACGAGGCGCGCACCGAGCGGGTTCTGCGTCGCCGCACGTACCATCCGGCCGAACGACGTGCGTTGCAGCAGAAAGAAGAGGCCGGTAAGCAAGACTGCGCTCAGCGCGAAAACGTAAACGTAGATCTCGGGGATTCGCAGGCCGAGAAGGCTGAAGACGTTCGTCGCGTACGAAGAGTTGATCGTGATGTAGTTGGGGCTGAAGATCAGGTTGATGCCTCCTTCAATGGCGACCGCCAAGGCGAATGTGGCGATCAAGGACACGATCTCCCGGTCGGCCCCGAGCCGGCGGAGCACAAGGCGTTCTACCGCGACGCCGAACGCGAACATGGCCGGCATAGTAATCAGCAGGCCGGTAAACAGCCCGACATGCGCTCTGGTGAGCAACTCGAAGCTGAGGTAGCCGCCGAGGATCACGAACGCCGGCTGGGCCATGTTGACGATCCGCATCACGCCGAAGACAAGGTTCAGCCCGGTGGCCATCAGGGCGTACACCCCTGCCGTCAGCAGGCCGTCGACGATGCCCAGGAACAGCAGATGCATCGGGCCGCCCTCCTAGTCCCCGGGATCCTAGCTACCCGGCCAGCCGGGCTTGGGGTACTCGAAGGTCGCCGTGGCGTAGCTGGACGGCAGCACGACCTGGAGGGACCCATTCCGCCATTGGGTCAGGAAGATGCCCCCGGCCACGTTGGCCTTGGACTGCTGGCTGATCCGGACCGGGCCGAAGACAGACCCGATCGTGTGCGAGAAGGCGTATGCCAGCAGACGTTGCTGATCCAGAGAGTGCGTGGCGCTGACAACCTCGCCGGCCACCTGCGCTGTTGCGAATGCTTCCGCAGCGGTCGAGCTGATGGCAGCGGCGTTGCCGCCGTAACGATGGGTGTATGCCTGCACGAACCACTTGTTCAGCGGGGTCGACAGGGACGCCGCCCAGACCTCGGGAATCATGATCCCTTCTGCCGCGCCAGGCCCGCCCACTCCCTGAGTGAACTGCGCTCCGGCGTCGGCTCCCCCGGCCGCGATGAGGGCCTTAGGGTTGAAGTTCTGCTGGCGGAACGTCTTGATGAATGCCAGCAGGTCAGGCAGAGCGGTGCCTGCCACGACGATGTCCGGCTTGGCAGCGACGACAGCCTGGGCGATCGGCGTGAAGTCGGTCGTCTCGGCCGGGTAAACCTTGAAGAGCACGGTCTTGATGCCCTCGGACTGCAGGATGGACTGCGCTTCCTGGACCTCCGGCTGGGTAAACGGATCGTTCTCAGTTACGTATGCCGCCGTGCGAGGTGCAGGGTGGAGGCTCGGGACGTCGCGAGTGAACACGTCCATCAGCTTGGTGCCGTCGGGATCGATGTTGACGACGTTGGTCAGTCCCTGCTGGACGATGTAAGGTCCGCCGCCCATTCCGGTGAAGAACGCATACCCATACCGCTTCGCGACTACCGAAACGGCCTTAGTGAGGAACGTCGAGAACGGCCCTAGCAGGAGCTGGACGTGGTCGGTGCCCGCGAGCTTCTGGTAGTCGGTTATAGCCTGCGCCGGATCAGACGCATCGTTGAGTATGTCAAGCCGGACCTTGCGCCCGAGCAGGCCGCCGTGCGAGTTGATGTAGTCGGCCCACAGCTGGTATCCGTGCTGCGCCGCCTGGCCGTCTGCGGAGAAGTCACCGCTGAGCGACACCGATGCTCCCACGACAATCGGAGACGTGCCGCCGCTGGCGGACCCTCCGCCCGAGGAGCTGCCGCACGCCGCGACCAGTGTGCTAGCGCAACGAGTCCAGCACCGGCCGCCAGGCCGCGCCTGTTCCATTCA
Source organism: uncultured Actinomycetota bacterium (assembly GCA_963787665.1). GTDB lineage: Bacteria > Actinomycetota > Actinomycetes > Streptosporangiales > Streptosporangiaceae > JAJYUU01. Next base: position 1,449,794 of record CAWBDZ010000005.1, on the reverse strand, counting down.
CGTCGGATTCTCATCCTGGTCCTCCAAAATGTGGCCGCGCAATTGGTGGCCGCTAGCGTGTGGCCACAGCCCGCGCGAAGAATGACTCCTGCTGTTTCGGTGCTTCTTGCCTCGGTCTTGTACATCGCGGTCGGCTGGCTCGCGGTGCAAGCGGCCGCAGATGACCCGCGTGGGAAGTTGCCGGCTCACGGCGCATCCCCAGTCAGCTGCGGATAGGGCTCGCCATCCAGCCCCGGGACGATGACTGCTGACGGATCGTTGCCGCTAAGGACCAACTGGGTGCTGGCGTAGTCCGTGACGGCGCCGGAGAGCTGCTGCCTCGGGTCCTCCATCACGACGCGAAGCCTGGTGATCAGGGCGTACCAGTCATCAGGGTTATCCACGGCCGGCTTCTCGTGAACGCTCACCGAGTCGGCGCTGATACTCACGTGCTCGGCGGGAAGCGCTTCGAACCGCGGGTAACCCTGGAACATCTGCCCGCCGAGGTCAGAGGTAGCCCGCAGCGCGGCCCAGAGCTGTCGATACTCGTCTTCGAGGGCGCCGAGGTCCGGCGGGCTGGCGCCGTCGAAGGCCGGGAACGCGCGAGCATGCGGCGCGATAAACAGCCGGTCGCGCGCCATGCGCCCGCGCGCCGCGGCGCGCACAACCCCCGCGACGCTGTTGGATTCCTCGGTGACGCCCGCGGTCGGCCGGCCTGCCTGACCCGCGATGATCACCATGGCGCGCTCCCACGCGATGTCGAGCCCGTCGAACCATGCGATCAGCCGGTGAGCGATATCCATGCCAGCCAGGAAGAACGTCGCGATCATGACATGGTTGAACGGGACGGGAAGGTCGTCGGCCGGGCCTTCGAGGTAGCCCCGCCGCACTGTGTGCATAGTGAGATAGGTCGCGTTGTCGAGTGCCTTTTCCAGACAACGCTCGGTCACGCGACAGCTGTAGTCGATCATTGATGCGATCACAGGCTCACGGCCGGCGAACGCGCGGACCGCGATGTGGTCACGCCATAGCTCCGCCGAGTTGGTGGCCCGCGCCGCTTTGCATGCTTCGAGCAGGCGTTCGGCGTCGGTGCGCCAGCTCCCGGCAGGATCGATCTCGCGCATCCGCGCAATGGTCGCCACGGCCGGGCCGAGATGAGACACCCCGGCCAGCTCCTTGAATCCGCGGGTCGACAGCCGGTAGGGCTCAACGGCCGGAGCCGAGCCGTCACCGGGAAAAAGAGCGAGGTCCGTGCCAGTTGCTACGAGCAGCGGATCGCGCGCGGTCGCCCGCATCACGGTCTCTGCGAGGTGCGCGCCGATGGTTCCAGGACTGCCCGTGTAGGTGCTGAAGAGGTCGATCAGCTCGCTGCTCTCGAACGTGGGCATCGGCAGTCTCAACAGGTCTCGAGCGACAGGGAGTAGCGCACCGTGTCTGCCGCGAAGCGCAGCTCCGGCGTCAGCGAGTTCGACACCACTAGCTCGATGCCGCCAGCGTCATCACCCACGACAGCGACATCGGTACCCCCGCATGTCGGGAACTGGGCGGCGACGCGCAGCGCTCGGCCGTCCCACTCGTAGATCTGAGAGTCGAGGCAAGGGCGAGGCTCGGCCGGTGTGCCGAGGATGAAGTTGATCCGCACGAGCAGGATGCTGTCGTCGCGGCGTACGACTTTAAGTTCGCGACCGCCGAGACCGTCGAGCGTCTGGATAACCCTGAACCGCTCCCCGTCCCATCTCATCACCTGGGCCGGCGCGAAAATGGGCGCGACGACCAAATACGTAGCGCCGTCATGGTCGAACGTTGCGAACGCGCGCCCGCCCGCCGCGGCCAGTTCCTGGTGTGGTTGCAGTCGCTCGCCGTCCCAGCGGTAGAGCATGCTCGGATCCGCGTGGTCCGCATGCGCGACGAAGAACGCGTCGCCGACAGAAAAGGCGTGCCAGTTGTAGGCCCAGCGCGACGGGATCCGCTGATACTCAGCGAACGACGACCCATCCCACTCGTACACAACCGAATCGAGGTTGCGGTCCTCGAGTCCATTGACAACGACGCCCTGGGCGAGCCCGAGGAAGTGCCGCTCGCCAATGTTCCAGTGTTTCCACTGCTTCGCCGCGAAGGTTGCAACGCTCTGGAACGGGACGAACCGGTCCCGTTCCCAGGTGAAGATCTGGGACTCGGTCGCGAATTCGTATGGGCCCGACCCCGTCCGGATGCTCGCGACCGCGAGAAACGAGCGCTCGCCGATGGTAAAGAACTCTGCGTCCTCACCGCCATGGGCCCGGAGCGTCGACCACGGCTCGAAGCGTCCCGCCGCCCATTTCAGCAGAAGCAGCTCGGTATCGCTGTCACCGCCGTTCATGCCGGGCGGACTGCCCGGGATGTCACGGGCGAGCTGCGGGATCGCGAGCAGCTTTCGGCCAGCCACCGTGAACGCCTCAACTGCGCGTGCGCCGGACGTGCGTATCCGCTGTATCTCCGTGAGCGCCGCTCGCATGGCAGCACTACAGCAACTGCTGCGTAGCCGAGACAAGTAATCTGGAGTTACTATGAGCGATACACACCGTTAGTGGATGTGACGCATGCTGGACGTTCGCAAATTGATGATGCTGCGGGCCGTGGCTACCGAGGGCTCGATCGCGGCCGCTGCTACGGACGTTGAGGTACACGCGGTCGGCGGTCTCACAGCAGCTATCGGCCCTCGAGAGCGAAGTAGGTACTGCGCTCGTCACCAGGCGGGCTAACCGGATTGGCTTGACCCCGGCCGGGCGCTCCCTCGTTGAGCACACCGAGCGGATCCTCGTCGAGCTGCGCGCCGCGGAAGCAATGCTGACTAGCGAGGATCCCTTCGTCAGCGGCCCGCTCCGGGCGGGCGTCCCGTTTCGGGAAGGCCCGCCCACCATGAGCCTCGCCCTGATGGAGGTCCGCAAGCAATTCCCTAAGATTCAGATCCGGCTCGTCGCCACCACCGATGAGACTGGCGCCGACGCCGTCCTGCGCGGCCAGCTAGACATGGCCATCGTCTCCCGCATCGGCGCGCCGCAGCACCGTCCGGTCCCCGGCTTGCGCGAGTGGCACCTCGGCCAGGACGCCCTGCGCCTCTGCGTTCCGGACGGACATCGGCTGGCCAACGCCGACGTGTGCACCATGGCCGAACTGCGGGACGAGGCGTGGATCGTCTGCCCGGGCAGCACCATCGGACGCCTCACCATGGCTTTGTGCGTCTCGGCTGGCTTCGAACCGGAGCTCGCCGCAACCGTCAACGACATCGGAACGGCGATCAGCCTGGTGGGAATCGGCTGGGGCATCACCATTGCCCCGGAGCTGACCCCGGCCGGAGGCAACGTGGCGCGCATCCGCCTCGCCGGCGTCAATGCCGTCCGGCACAGCGTCCTGATCGTGCGCGACGGGGAGCATCTGTCGCCCAGCATCGCCGCGGCGATCACCGCAGTCCGCGGCGTGAGCGCGGTGCGGTGGGGAGCGGCCGCCCGGTGAAGCAAAGTGTTTCGCGGTGGCGCCATCGGATCACACGTCCTGGGCGCTCTCGTCTGGTACGTCGGAATCGCGGCTCTGGATAGCTAGAGGAGCCCGATTGATCCGCCGCGTGCCAGCCACAGACCGGCATCAGCCGCCGGGCCACCGCTTAGTACCGTGGATAAATACCTTCGCCAAACTTCAGCAGTCGAACTGTCACGAAAGGTCCGAATATATGGCCGACTGATCGCGGCAGCACGAGCGGCAGATGCCCGGCACTGATTGCCGGCAGACGCTCGAGGGGGGCTGATGAACGCAGTAAGGAAGCTCGCAGAGATCCCGGCCGGGCGCCGGACCAAGTGGCTGGTCGTAGCCTTCTGGGTGGTCGTGCTCATCCTCACCCTGCCGCTGTCGTCCAAGCTCACGGGGGCGGAGAAGAACGACGCCAAGGCCTGGCTGCCAGGTGGCGCGGAGTCGACCAGGGTCCTTGACGTGCAGGCCCGCTTCCAGTCGCCTAACGTCTATCCCGGCGTAGTGGTCTATCAGCGTGCCACGGGACTGACCAGCGCGGACCGAGCCAAGGCTGCTGCGGATGCCCGAAGGTTCGCCCGGATTCACGGCGTCGTGCCGGGCCAGGTCGTCGGTCCGACCCCGTCGGCCGACGGGAAGGCCATGGAAACACTTCTCCAGGTCAACCTGGGCAAACAGGGCTGGAACGGCGCCGCGAAGGCGGCCCAGTCCATCCGAGCGATCACTGCGTCGAACCCACCTGGCCTGATCTCTCACATCACCGGACCGCTCGGAAACGCGGCGGACAATAACAACGTGTTCAAGGGCATTGACACCACGCTGCTGTACTCGGCGCTGGCAGTTGTCATCCTGATTCTGCTGATCACCTACCGCAGCCCGGTGTTGTGGATATTGCCTGTCATCTCGTCTGGAGTGGCGCTGATCACTGCGCAGGCGGTGATCTACCTGCTAGCGGCACACGCGGGCCTCACAGTAAACGCGCAAAGCGCCGGCATACTAGATGTTCTTGTTTTCGGGGCCAGCACGGATTACGCGCTGCTGATCGTCGCGCGCTATCGGGAGGAACTCCGCCGCCATCAGCGTCGGCAGGAAGCGATGGTTGAGGCGCTCCGCCGGGCCGGCCCGGCGATCATCGCCAGTGCCGCAACCGTCATCATCGCGCTGCTGACGCTGTACGTCGCGGAGTTGAACTCCACAAAGGATCTTGGCCCGGTGCTGGCGATCGGCGTAGCGGTCGGCCTCCTCTCCATGACCACCCTGCTGCCGGCTTTGCTGGTGATCTTCCCGCGTACGGTGTTCTGGCCATACCGGCCCAGCTATGGCTCTGCCGAGCCAACCACCCGGGGATTCTGGGCGCGGATAGGGTGGGCTGTCGCAGGCCGACCCCGAGTGACCTGGATCACGACCGCCCTGCTATTGGGCGTGCTGGCGATCGGGCTGACTGGCCTGACGGCCCACGGCCTGAGCAACGCGCAGTCTTTCCGCGGGCGGCCCGATTCCGTGCTCGGCGAGACTGTGCTCGCTCATCATTTCCCTGCGGGCGCAGGCACGCCTGTCGTCGTGGTCGGCAAGGCCAGTGCGGCCGGACCGCTGCGGTCTGCCTTCGCCGCCGCCCCAGGTATCGCCAGTGTTTCGCCGCCCGCCTTCCATGGCGGCTATGCCTATATGCAGGGGACGCTGAGTTCAGCGCCGGATAGTCAGGCCGCGTACGCGACAATCGACAGGACACGTTCCGCTGTCCACGCGGTTCCCGGCGCCCACGCCCTAGTGGGCGGCACCACGGCGATCAACCTGGACGTGGCGCGTGCATCCGCGCACGACCGCAAAGTCATCATCCCGCTCATCCTTCTCGTGGTGTTCGTCATCCTCGGGCTGCTGCTTCGGTCAATCGTGGCTCCACTGATCCTCACTGCCACAGTTGTGCTGTCGTTCGCGGCCGCCCTCGGGGTCAGCGCGTTTTTCTTCGATCACGTGTTTGGGTTCGGCGGAGCCGATACCGCGTTCCCGCTGTTCGTGTTCGTATTCCTGGTTGCACTGGGAATCGACTACAACATCTTCCTGATGACCCGGATCCGAGAGGAGGCGATACGACGCGACGCCAGGCATGGCGCGCTCGTCGGACTGGCGGCGACCGGTGGTGTGATCACCTCAGCTGGCTTGGTGCTAGCCGGCACGTTCGCGGTGCTAGCGACCATCCCGGCCACGTTCCTTACCGAGCTTGGCTTCGCGGTCGCGTTCGGCATCCTGCTCGACACGCTAATCGTGCGGTCCGTCCTTGTCACCGCGCTCAACCTGGACCTCGGGCGGTGGATGTGGTGGCCGAGCCACCTGTCCCACAAGCCGGATCCGGCCCCGGAAGAACTCACCAAGGAGCGGGCGTCCGTGCTGAACGCCAGCTGACCCGGCGGGCACGCCGACGGCTGATCCACGTGCTCGCGGCCGTCGCAGGATCTGATGCCGATCAGCTGATGGTGATCACTCCCGGTCTCGAGCGTTTCGAGTACTTCCGCCACCTGGCCAGGCGTTCTTCGCGGCACGAGAGAGGAGGTGAGACCCGTCATGGTATGGACGAAGATCGGTTACGGGCTATCTGGTCTCCTAGGCGCGGGCATCGTGTTCATCGGCGGCCGGTTTCTTGTCGCGCCGCAAGTGGCCGCAGCCGGGTACGGGATAACCACCTCGCAGCGCGACGGGGTCACCGACCCCTATCTTGCGGTCAAGGGCGTGCGTGACATCACCTCCGGGATAGTCGTGTTCATCCTGCTCGCAGCTAGGAAGCCACACATTCTGGGCAGATATATGGCGGCGGCCAGCGTCATCCCAGTCGGGGACGGCATCATCGTGCTGCGGAACAATGGCCCGAAGGCAACCGCCTACGGTGTGCACGGCGCGACGGCAGCAGTCATGCTGACCGCCGCCGCGGCCCTGCTCACCGGACCGGGCTGATGGTGCCCGGCGGCGACAGCTCCGTCACTCTCAACGCTGATGGTGCTCGGCGGCGTGCTCTGCGGTGTCGGCGGCCGAGATCTCGGCGTCGACTTCCTCGGGGTAGGACGCCCAGTACCGGACGGCCATACGAACCAGCCGCACGGGGTGCCGAGGTTCTCGGCGACAAGCCCGAGCAGGCGGTCGCCGGCCAGCTCGGGCTCCGCGTCCCGGGCCGACTTGACGGCGCGGACGACTTCCCACACGTCGGGGCCGCCAGCCAGCGCGGCGCGGCGCCCAGCAGGTCCGGGCCGGAACATGATCCCCGGGTGCTCGCTCGCCCGGAGGGCCTCATCGACCAGCCGATTCGCCGCGGACGACAAGGACATGCCAGGGTTGGCGGCCGCGAAAGAGGCAAGTCGCTCGGCGACGGGGCCGTCGAACCGCACTGGCGTCGCTGCGCGCTTGCTCATGACTACATCGTAGTTGGTTTGGTGCTGCCTTCGCACGCAAGCTGCTCAGCTCGGCCTTTTGCACAACAGATTCGGCCAATGAACTACGGTGCTGCGGCTTCATTGCTCGTGCCAGCCTGCTGAGCCTCGACGTAACTGCGGTAGGCGGTGACGATTAGCTCGGCGCACGCCTGGAGCGGCACCGCGGTGCTGTCGATCTGCAGGTGGTAGAACTCCGGGTCATCGATGCTCACGCAGTACAGGCGGCGGACGTATTGCGAGCGGGCGCGGTCGACGTGGGGCAGGCGCTGACGGGCGGTAACTATGTCCACGCTCTCGATCCGGGCCGCCTGCGCGATGCGCGCCTCTGGCGGCCCAAACAGCCGCACTCGCAGCACGCCTGGCTCCTTGCTGAAGGCAGCCCCGCCGGCCCGCCCGAGGATCACCGCGCCTGACGCGAGAGCCTCGCGCATGATCACCTCGGCCTGCTCGCGGAAGAATGCCGCTTCATTCGGTGGCGGGGCAACGTCGTATGGCGTGCCGTCAGTGCCGGCGCCGAGCACCCCGCCAGCCAGCGGGGACAGCACGCTAAAAAAGCGATCCACGAGCGGTCGGCGGATGACCGCGCCCTCGGCTTCCTGGACCGACACCTGTAGTTGCGCCGCCACGTGCGAGCTGATCGCACGGTCGAGCAGCGGGAGGCCGAGCTGGCGCGCGACCTCGGGGGCGATGATGCTGCCGCCCGCGCCGTAGCCCGCCGAGATAGTCACGCCAGGCATCTAGTGCCTCCCTTCGGGAGCGACCGTAACCGCATCCTCGCCGGCCGCCGCGACAGGCTCAACTGTGGGCCGCGTCTGGGTGTTGCTCGTGCGCAGCCGCACTTGCTTAATGAACAACGCGGCGATAACGCTCAGGATCGACACCGGCACGGCGACTAGAAACAGCCTGTCAATCGCATGCGAGTACGCCTGGATGATGCCCTCGTGGATCGCCGGGTGCGTGTACTTCAGCGCGTCCAGCTGGGCCGGGCTCCCGATCAGCGTTCCGACCTTGTTCCCGCTCACGGCCAGCACGGCTGGCGGCAGGAAACGCGGGAGCTCGGCCATGATCCCCGCGGTCAGGACCGCGCCCAGAGCGGATGCTCCGATGGCGCCGCCCATGGACCGGAAGAAGGTGACGGACGAGGTCGCGACGCCTAGCTCCTTCATCGGCACGGCGTTCTGCACGATTAGCGTGAGCACCTGCATGAACAGGCCGAGCCCGACGCCGAAAACCAGGATGGCCAGGCCCACTATCGTCAGCGAGGTGTGGGCGCCCAGACGCGATAGCAGCGCCAGCCCGATGGTGACGATGATCGTGCCGGCCAGCGGGAACCAGCGATAGTTCCCGGTGCGCGAGATATAGATGCCCGAGCTGATGCTCATGGCCAGCAGGCCGACTAGCAACGGCAGCAGCAGCAGGCCAGACTCGGTGGCCGATACCCCGTGCACCAACTGCAGGTACTGCGGCAGGAACGCCAGCGCGCCGAACATCGCCACGCCGCTGACGAAGGAGATGATGTTGGACACCGTGAAGATCCGAAGCCGGAACAGGCCGAGTGGCAGTATCGGCTCAGGTGCCACCGCCTCTCGGAGCACAAAGCCGCACAGGACCAGCGCTCCGAGTGCAAACAGCCCGATGATCTGCCACGATGCCCACGGATAGCTACTACCGCCCAGCTGCGTCGCGAGCAGGATGCACGACACCCCCGCCACCAGCAGGATGGAGCCCCACCAGTCGATCTTCACTTCCCGCTTGCGGACGGGCAGCCGCAGCACGCGATTGGTGACGATCAGCGCGGCGATGCCCAGCGGCAGGTTGACGTAGAAGATGTAGCGCCAGGTGAGGTGGTCGACTGCGAATCCGCCTGCCAGCGGGCCGACGACACTAGAGACACCGAAGACGGCGCCAAAGTATCCCTGGTAGCGGCCGCGCTCTCGCGGCGGGATCACGTCGCCGATAATCGCGAAGGCGAGCGACAGCAGGCCGCCGCCGCCGACTCCCTGCAGGCCGCGGAAGGCGATCAGCTCGAAGATATTCCGCGATAGCCCGCAGAGCGCGCTTGCTATCAGGAACAACACGATGGCCAGCTGGAACAGGCGCTTGCGCCCGTATAGGTCTCCTGCCTTTCCCCAGATCGGCGTCGAGGCCGTGCTGGCCAGCAGGTATGCCGTGATGACCCACGACAGCAGGTTGCTGTGGTGGAAATCCCCCACGATGGTCGGCAGCGCGGTCGAGACGATCGTCTGGTCGAGCGCGGCCAGGAACATCCCCATCATCAGCCCGGACATGATCACCAGGATCTGCCGGTGCGTGAAGCCCTCGCCCCCCGTCGGGCTCGGGCTCCCAGCCGCCGTGGCCGGGGCACTCATGAGTCTCTGCTGTCCTTGCTGTCCTTGCGCTGCGTCCGGTCCACCGGCAAGACTTTACCCGTCCGTGCGGCCGGCGACCGCAGCGAACGGGCGCCAGTGCGCCGCAGCTAGCTGGACGCCTTGTTGAGGCTTATCCACCGGGTAACCGCATCCGGTGACCAGCTGGCATGGCGCGCCGCGAAGAGCCGGGCGGCACGGGCGCCACTCCACCTGCCGGGCAGTAGCTGCCCAGGAAGGCCCGGGTCGATCGAGGGGAACCGGCGCCAGGCGTGCACGAGCTCGATGAGACGAGTGAGCGGCTCCCGGGCAGATTGCGACGCGAAGTCGCTGAGGAACTCCTCGTAGGACTGCTCGATCGCAGGCAGGTCCCACGCTTGGGCGACCAAGGACGCCAGCTCGCCGGCCCGGTGTTCGGCCACGAAGACCTGCGCGCCACTGATGCCTGCCTCGAGGAGGATGTGCTCCACCTCATCCTTGCGCTCGGTGTGCGTGGTGATCCAGACGCCGGGGGCTGGGCTGCCCAGGCCAGCCCAGCTGAGGCGGGTTCTCAGGACGTGCCGCGCGGCCCGGTCATTTTCCGGCACCCGCGCAAGCACCAGCAGCCACGATCGGTCCCATTCGCGCTGCGAGCCAGCGAATGCGTAGATCCGCTCGGTGCCCTCGGTGAGCAGCCTGTCGCCGTCGGGGGTCAACCACCAGCGGGTGCGCCGGCCATAGCGTTCGGGTCTGATCCAGCCATCAGCCGCAGTGCGCGCGAGCGCCTGCCGGATCGCCTTCTCCTCGACCCCTAGCCGGCCGAACGTCTCGATGAATGCCGAGGTCCACGCTGAACCTCCGGTTGGCAGCACGAACTCACCGAGCACCGTGAACAGAAGCCCGCGAGCACTGACGGCGCCGGCCGCGTGCCGACGCGACAGCGTGGGACCTGGAGCAAGCGCCGGGCCAGAGTCAAGGGTGCGGGCGGATAGCACCTTTCGGCCAGGACTACCTGCCAGCGGAGCAGGAGTGGCCACCCCGTTATCCCTTCTGTCCCGAACACATGCAAGGCGGACCAAACGGCTGCGGCTTGACTCCGCGCTGCCCTCCACCTGTAAAATATGCTACTAGATCTTGGCAGCAGTATCAGATTATGTAGAGCGTACGATCCATCCGGACGGTAGGGACGTGCATGGCATCGACTGCGTCGGGCGTAAAGCGCGGGCCGGTGACTGGCGGTGACGGCGCGCTCGTCAGCTTTCAGACCGAGCCTGGCCGTTACCGGCACTGGCGGCTAGAGGTCGCACCGCCAGTGGCGACGCTGACGATGGACGTCGCCGAGGACGGCGGGCTGCGTCCTGGCTACGAGCTCAAGCTGAACTCCTATGACCTCGGCGTGGACATCGAGTTGTACGACGCGATCCAGCGGCTGCGGTTCGAGCATCCCGAGGTGCGCGCGGTCGTGATCACTAGCGCCAGGGAAAAGGTCTTCTCCTCCGGCGCGAACATCCGCATGCTGGCCGCGTCCCCGCATCCGTGGAAAGTGAACTTCTGCAAGTTCACCAACGAGACGCGGAACGGCATCGAGGATGCGGCGGCCAACTCCGGCCAGACCTATATCGCGGCGTTGAGCGGGACCGCATCCGGTGGCGGATACGAGCTGGCCCTGGCATGCGAGCACATCATGCTCATCGACGACCGCTCGGCTGCGGTGTCACTACCCGAGCTGCCGCTGCTCGCGGTGCTGCCCGGCACCGGTGGGCTCACGCGGCTGACCGACAAGCGGCACGTCCGCCGAGACCTGGCCGACTATTTCTCGACCAAGCCCGAGGGAGTGGGCGGGCAGAAGGCTGTCGCCTGGCGGCTGGTGGACGAGGCGGTTCCGCGTAGCACGTGGATGCAGAGCGTGACCGCTCGCGCTGCCGACCTCGCAGCCAGGTCCTCCCGGCCGTTCGACGCGACCGGCATCGCGCTCACGGCCCTGGACAAGACCCGCACCGAGGACGCCATCACCTACCCGCATGTTTCGGCCGCCCTCGATCACGCTCGCGGAGTCGCGGAGATCACGATCGCCGGACCGCAGCAGGACCCGCCGCGGGACGCGGCCGGCGTCCATGAGCAGGCTGCGCGATTCTGGCCACTCGCGATGACGCGGGAGTTGGACGACCTGATCCTGGACCTGCGCACGAACGAGACTGAGCTCGGCACCTGGGTGCTGCGCACCCGCGGTGATCCCCGGCAGGTGCTGGCTTACGACCAGATACTTCTCGACGGCCGGAACGACTGGCTGGTGAACGAGACGATCCTGTACCTGAAGCGGACCCTCAAGCGGCTGGACGTGACCAGCCGGAGCCTGATCGCCCTGATCGAGCCCGGCAGTTGCTTCGCGGGGTCACTGCTGGAGCTGGCCATGGCGGCTGACCGGTCGTACATGCTGGCCGGGGTGTTCGAGGATGCCGACCCCGTCCAGGAGCCGGCCGTCATCACTGTGGACCAGATGAACCTTGGCCCGCTGCCGATGGGCAACGGCCTGACGCGGATGCAGACCCGGTTCTTCGGCGACCCCGACGGCCTGGCCGCGGCGGAAAAGGAGGCCGGAGAGGCGCTGCTGGCCGAAGACGCTGAGCGGCTTGGCCTGGTCACGTTCGCACCCGACGACATCGACTGGGCCGACGAGGTCCGCATCGCCATCGAGGAACGGACCAGCTTCAGCCCGGACGCACTGACCGGGATGGAGGCCAACTTCCGGTTTGCCGGCCCGGAGACCATGGAGACCAAGATCTTCGGGCGGCTGACGGCCTGGCAGAACTGGATCTTCACCCGGCCGAACGCGTCTGGCCCGGACGGCGCACTGCAGAAATACGGCACCGGCCAGCGGGCTGGGTTCGAGCGGAAGCGAGTATGAGCAGTGCGGATCAGGCCAGTCACAAACGGAGGCGTCGCAAGGGGCGCAAGATGGAGGGCCTGGCATGACGACTGCCGCTGACTACGCCGAGAAGATCCCGAACAACGTCGGCCTGCACGAGGACCGCCGACTGCAGCGGGCCCTGGAGTCCTGGCAGCCGAACTTCCTGACCTGGTGGGAGTCGATGGGCCCCACGTTGCCGACGCAGGACGTGTATTTGCGCACCGCAATCAATGTGGGCCGGGAAGGCTGGGCGCAGTTCGGGCACGTACCGATGCGGGACTACCGGTGGGGCATTTTCCTTGCGGAGCGCGATCCCGGCCGGATGATCGGCTTCGGCGAGCACAAGGGCGAGCCGGCCTGGGACAAGGTACCTGGCGAGTACCGGGCGGAGCTCCGGCGGCTGATCGTGGTGCAGGGCGACACCGAGCCTGCCTCGGTGGAGCAACAGCGCAATCTCGGCGCGACCGCGCCCAGCCTGTACGACCTGCGGAACTTGTTCCAGGTGAACGTCGAGGAGGGCAGGCATCTGTGGGCGATGGTCTACCTCCTGCACGCCCACTTCGGCCGGGACGGCCGGGACGAGGCTGACGAGCTGCTTCGCCGGTCCTCGGGCAGCCTGGAGTCGCCGCGGATCCTGGGCGCTTTTAACGAGGAGACTCCAGACTGGCTGTCGTTCTTCATGTTCACCTACTTCACCGACCGGGACGGCAAGTACCAGCTCGGCACCCTGAAGGAGTCTGCGTTCGACCCGCTCAGCCGGACGTGTGAGTTCATGCTCAAGGAGGAGGCCCATCACATGATGGTGGGCACCACGGGCATCGACCGGATGGTCGAACGCGCCGCCCAGGTGATGATCGAAAACGACACCGACGACGTCATCGGTCACGGCGCGATCCCGCTAACCGTCATCCAGAAGTACCTGAACTTCCACTACAGCGTCTCACTGGACCTGTTCGGCGGGGAGACCTCGACCAACGTCGCGAACTACTACACAGCCGGGCTGAAGGGCCGCTGGCTGGAAGACCGGCGCCGCGACGATCACAAGCTGACAAGCGATTCGACGATGGTCGACGCGCTGACCGCGGATAACGAGATCGGCCAGGTCGAGGTGGCGGCGCTGACTGCCCTAAACACCGATCTGCGCAGGGAGTACATCACGGACTGCCAGAGCGGAGTGAATCGCTGGAACAAGATCCTCTCCGATGCCGGGCTGCCGCACCGGCTCAAGCTCCCGCACGTGGCATTTAACCGCAAGGTCGGCGCGTTCGCCGCGATCGAGGTATCTCCGGATGGGCAGCAGCTGACCGCGCAGGAGTGGCAACAGCGCCAGCGCGAGTGGCTCCCCACCGACGTCGACAAGACCTATGTCCGGTCGCTCATGCAGCCGGTGTATGAGCGCGGCAAGATCGCGGCCTGGATCGCCCCGCCGCGGCATGGCATCAACGGCAAGCCCTTCGATTATGACTACGTCCATCTGTCCTGAGACTGGCAGGAGATAGCCCATGACGGCAGGGCCGGGCGACTGGTTCAACGCATGCGAATACCTGCTTGATGCGCGGGTGGAAGCCGGGGAGGGCGACCGGCTGGCGATCACCGGCGCTGGTGGGCAGCTGACCTACCAGCAGCTGCTGGATCGCGTCCAGCGGACCGCAGCCGGGCTGCGCGACATCGGAATCCAGCCAGAGCAGCGCCTGGTCATGCTGATGGCCGACAGCCCTGACTTCGTCACGGTCTATCTCGCCGCGATGCGAATAGGCGTGATCCCGGTGCCGGTCTCCACCATGCTGCGCGCCGACGGGCTCGCCGAGCTGCTGCGCGACTCGCGCGCCCGGCTCCTCGCGGTGACGCCCGAGTTCGCCGGGCTTGCTGCGGAAGCCGCCCCAGCGGCTCCGGAACTGCGCGGCATCGTGGCCGCCCGTGGCCTCGGACCGGATGCAGCCGGAATACCAGTCCATGATCTTGACGCGCTAGCCGCGGCTGACCCACTTGACGCCGTGTACCCGGCCACCGCCGACTCGCCGGCCTTCTGGCTCTACACCTCCGGCACCACAGGCAAAAGCAAGGCGGCGATGCACCGGCACGGCTCGGTCCGGGTAGTCTGCGAGACCTACGGCGCGCAGGTGCTGGGAATCCGGCCCGAGGACCGCTGCCTGTCGGCGGCGAAGGCATTCTTCGCCTACGGGCTGGGTAACTCGGTGCTGTTCCCGCTATCGGCCGGAGCGACCGCGATCCTCGAGCCGTCCCCCGCCAGCCCGCAGGTCATCGTGCAGCGGGCACAAGAGTTCGGAGCCACGCTGTTCTTCGGCGGACCGACCTTCTTCGCCAACATGTTGCGCGCTGAGCTTCCAGCCGACGCCATGGCCGGCGTCCGGCTTGCGACGTCGGCCGGAGAACCGCTACCAGCCGCCTTGTACGAGCGATGGACGCGCCATTTCGGCGTGGACGTCCTCGACGGCATAGGCATGACCGAGATGCTGCACATCTTCCTGTCCAACTGGGACGGGAACGTGCGGCCCGGCAGCACCGGCACGGCCGTGCCCGGCTACGAGCTGAAGATCCTCGACGACGCCGGCGTTCCCGTTCCGGTCGGCACGTCCGGCACGCTCTATGTGCGCGGCGCGTCTGCCGCGACCGGGTACTGGTCCCGTTACGACGAATCCCGCCAGGTGTTCCAGGGCGAATGGCTGCGCACGGGTGACACCTACGTCCAGGACGCTGACGGCTACTACGCCTGCCTCGGGCGAACGGGTGACATGCTCAAGGTCAGCGGCATCTGGGTATCACCGGCCGAAGTCGAGGAACGGCTGCTGCGCCACCAAGCCGTCGCGCAGGCCGTAGTGGTAGCCGGTCAGGATGGCGACGGCCTCGATAAGCCGGTCGCGTATGTCATGCTGCGGCCCGGTGCCCAGGCGACGGAGGACGACCTCATCGGATTCTGCCGGACCGAGCTGCCATCGTTCAAGCGGCCTCGCAGGGTCGTGTTCACCGATACCTATCCCACGACCGCAACCGGCAAAGTCCGCCGAGTCGAACTCCGCCGGTTGGCGACGGACCTGTTGACGGACGCCCAGCCTGTCGCGAAAGCCAGCGCTCCGTAACCTAGCGCGCATCGCGTAGATCAACTCGACGCACCGCCGGACCGTCAGCGCTGGAGATGCCACCCCGTCTTGAGCTGCCACACGGGATTCTCGGCGAGCGCCTCCCATTCGGCCATCGAGCCAGGCGGCCGAGCCCGGTCGGCCTGCGGCAGGGTGTGGATGATCCCGTTGCCGACCTCGACGTCCACGGTGACCCCGTCCGGGCGGCTGACGTAGACGCTGTAGGCGTAGAACCCGTAGGCATCTGTGGAGTAGACGGCGTCGCGCTCGATGCTGCCGTCCGGGAGCGTCCGGATGGCGCAACTGATCGGGAGGGCCCCGGGCGGGCGCGGACCCTCGTCCTGCCACAGCGGTGTCGGGCACCTCAGCGGGTCGAACATCGCGGTCGGGGCAACGTCGATCTGGAAGTCCACCGCACCCTGGCCATCGTTGTAGTCAACCTCCACGCTCCCGGGTTCGGTGGCGTACGGGTTGACATACCCCAAAGTCGAACCGGCAGGCAGCAGGCGCCTCAGCGCAGCGAGCATCTGCGCTACCGGCATCTTGTAGCGCGGGGCCAGCATCGGGAGGGCACCGACGGCAGGGGCCGACGTCACCGCCGGGGAGCTGCTCGGCGAGGGCGTGGCGCTCACCTGGCCGGTTCCCGCCTGCCTGGCGCTCGGATGGTGGCTCCGCGACCCCGCTGCTGCCAGCGCGCCGCCCCTTGAATGAGCTAGCGACATCCCCGCCAGCAGCGCCGTTGCGGTCAGCGCCGCCGCGAAACCGCCGCCCAGCGCTAGCCAGGCGCGGTGCCGGGTGCGCAGCCGTCGGCCACGCCGCTCGGCCCCGGCGACGATCGCCTGGACCGCCGGATCCAGATCCTGGACCGCCCTGTCGAACAGATCGGACAGGGCATCCTCATCGATCATGTCAGTCCCCTCGCATTATCACGGCTGAAGCAAGTGCTGTTCGTCCCCGCTGAGCAGCTCTCGCAGTTGCGCCAGACCTCTGGCGTTCAGGCTCTTGACCGCCGCCGGGGTCACGCCCATCAGCTCGGCGACGGAATCGATGTTGTGGTCCTCGAGGTAGCGCAGCACGACCACCGCCCGGCTGCGCGGCGGCAGCCGGCGCAGCGCGGCGACCAGGGTCAGCCGGAGGTCCTGGTCGACCGCCGGGGCGCTGAGGTCTGCGAACTGCGCGACGGGCGTCTCGCCCGATCGCCGGAGCCTGCGCTCGGAAAGGAACGCGTTGACAAGCACCCGGCGCGCGTACGCCTCCATGCTGTTGCACCGGCGCACCCGGTTCCACGCCACGAACAGGCTGGCCAGCGTTGTCTGGACCAGGTCCTCGGCCTCGTGCCAGTCGCCGCACATCAAGAACGCAAGACGGAACAGCTGCGCAGCCCGCGCCGAAGCGAACTCCCGGAAATCCACCTCCGCGTCCATATCACGCCCGGCCAACCCTTGCTCCTCAGCATCCGGCGGCGATCTCTATCCATAAGACGCTGTGGCACCGTCCCCAAGTATCGGCCGGCTTCAACAGCCCGACCACATTCCGCTCCTCCGGATTTACCGGTGGGCGGGCTTCCCGCCGCGGTGCCTACCGGTAGCCGTCGGTCTCGGGCCTCGGCGCTGGCGCAGGGACCAGGCGAGCGGGGTGCGATCTCGGCGCCCCTGCGGGCGGCTAAACCGCCGCGGCTAGAGTTGCCGTGACATTCCGAGATCGGGGGCCCGATGCCGGAACCGGTTGTCTTGCTGGTCGACGACCCGCGAACGCGCGACCTTGTCGAGGCCGAGCTACGCAAGCGCTACGAGGCTGATTACGAGGTCATCAGCACCGGATCGGCAACGGAGGCGCTCGATGTCCTCGGCCAAGTCCGCGACCGCGGTAGCCAGCTCAGTCTTGTGCTAGCCGGCGAATGGCTGCCCGGAGCGGCCGGGACAGAGCTCCTAGCGCGCGTGCGGCAGCTCCATCCAGCCGCCAGGCGGGTGCTAGTCACGGCCTGGGGTTATCAGGCGAGCTGGGAGCCGATCCTGCAGTCGCTCGCCGTCGGCGACATCGACGCATACGTTGCCAGGCCCATGACAGTGCCGGACGAGCGCTTCCACCGGGTCATCACCGAGCAGCTTGACGAGTGGGGGCGGTCGAACCTGCCAGGGTTCGAGGCAGTTCGTGTCGTCGGCGAGGTGTCGGCCGCGCGGTCACATGAATTCCGGGAACTGCTCGGACGCAACGGCGTTCCGTTCGGCTTCTACCCCGCCGACAGTCCCGAGGGACAGCGCCTGCTCCAGGACGCCGGGGCGGCTGCGCAAGCGCTGCCGGCTGTGGTGATGTTCGACGGCAGGGTCCTATCGAACCCTTCCAACGCCGAGGTCGCCGACGCCATCGGCGTGCAGATCAAGCCGGGCGGCGGCCCATATGACGTGACCGTGATCGGAGCGGGGCCGGGCCTCGCAGCGGCGGTCTACGGCGCCTCGGAGGGCCTGTCCACCGTCGTTCTGGAACCGGAAGCGATCGGCGGCCAGGCCGGGGCCAGCTCACTGATCCGCAACTACCTCGGCTTCCCGACGGGTGTGAGCGGCGAGGACCTGGCCGTGCGTGCCTACACGCAGGCATGGAACTTCGGCGCAGAGTACGTGTATGGCAACCCGGCCACCGGCGTGCGGCCCGAAGATTCATCATTGGTAGTCACGGTTTCTGACGGGAACGAGGTCCGCACCCGGGCCGTGGTCATTGCCACCGGCATGGCCTACCGGCGTCTTGACATCCCCGCGCTCGACGCCCTGACCGGCGCCGGTGTGTTCTACGGCGCCGCCGCCTCAGAAGCCAAGGCCATGAAGGGCCGCCAGGTCTTCGTGGTGGGTGGCGCCAACTCCGCCGGCCAGGCCGCCGTGTACCTCGCCAAGTACGCCGCGCAAGTGACGGTATTGATCCGCGGACGCTCGCTGGCGGACAGCATGTCCGAGTACCTCATCCGGGAGATCGAATCGACCGCCAACATTGCGATCCGGAAGAGGATCGCGGTGACCGGAGGCGCCGGACGGAACCGCTTGGAGAGCCTCACACTCACGGACCTGGAGTCCGCCGCGGACGAAACCGTGGACGCCGCGGGCCTGTTCGTGCTGATCGGCGGCGAGCCTCACACTCAATGGCTCCCTGACGCAGTGCAGCGCGACGAGTCCGGGTTCGTGGTGACCGGCACCGACCTTCTCCAGGGCGGTCAGCCGGACGCGGCGTGGCCGTTGCGGCGACTGCCGATGTTCCTCGAATCCAGCCTGCCTGGGGTCTTCGCCGCGGGCGACGTCCGCCATGGATCGGTGAAACGCGTTGCCTCCGCAGTCGGGGAGGGCTCCATCGCCATCCGCCTGGTCCACGACCACTTGCGCGGCGACTAATCGCCTGAACTTCAGGCCCTGGCGGCTAGCAAGCTGAGCCGGTTGCGAGCCGCGTTATGTGTCCCGCCGTTGCCGGCCAGGTGTGAAGGTTGAGTGAGGCGGTGGGGGGGTTTGGTGTTTCGTGAGAGGATCCCGGTAACAGTCCGGTTGGCGTGCGCTGCCGGTTGCCTGGAACTGAGGCCAGATGCTGCATTCCCCGCCGCCAGGGTTACGGAGAGGCCGTGACGCCCGGCCCGCGACACCGTAGCGGGCCCGTCAGCGAGCGGATTGCTTTCTGGAGCGCACGGCACGCAAAGACCGCTGTTGTCGGCTGGTTCGGGTTGGTCGCCGCGGCCTTCCTGGCCGGGCAGCTGCTGGGAACGCAGAACCTGCCGCAATTTGACCCGGGCCAGGCAGGCCACGGGGAGCGCATTCTGCATCAGCTGAACGTGACGACGCCCCCGGTCGAGAGCGTGCTCATCCAGCCGCGAGGCCCTGGTGCTGGCCAGCTCACCTTCGCGAACGACCCGCAGTTGCGGCAAGCGGTCCGCCAGGTGACTGCCGCGCTCGACCGGCTGCACTCGACGGCAATGGATGTCAGTGCGCCGAGCCTGGCCGTGAGGCGCGCAGCGTCGGGCCTCCGTACGCCTGCCGCTGGCGGCAAGGCCCGGAGCAACCGGGCCGGCGCTGCAGCCACCACTGCGGCCGGCAACAACCTCGCGGCGGCCGGCGGGCACAGCGTGCTGGTTACCTTCGAGGTCGCTGGACCACATGCCAACCAGAACGTCGCTGTTGCGGCCGATCAGCAGGCGGTGGCAACGGTGCAGGCAGCTCACCCGGACCTGCTCATCGCTGAAGCTGGCGCAGCTAGCGCGAGTGCGGCGGCGAACTCGTTGCTGGAATCCGATTTCCGGCGGGCAGAGTTCAGCTCGGTCCCCATCACGCTCATCTTGCTTCTAGTGGTATTCGGCGCGCTTATTGCGGCCGGCATTCCTGTCGTGCTGGCGGGCAGCGCTGTCGTGGCGACGATCTCGCTGCTGGCCATCCCCAGCCGGTGGCTGCCGATCAGGTCCGGCACCGCTGAGATTGTTCTGATACTCGGGATGGCGGTCGGCGTCGACTACTCGCTTTTCTACCTTCGCCGCGAGCGCGAGGAACGGGCCGCCGGACGGTCCCCTGCCGACGCGCTTCGGGTGGCAGCAGCTACTTCTGGCAGGGCGATCGTGATCTCCGGACTGACCGTGATGATCTCCCTGGCCGGGTTGTTCCTGAGCGGCATAGTCCTGTTCACCGGGATGGCGTTCGGCACCATCACGGTCGTCGGCGTCGCTGTTGCCGGTTCGCTGACGGTGCTCCCGGGCTTGCTGTCGATGCTGGGCGACTGGGCCGACCGGGGCAGAATCCCGTTCCTTGGCCGCCGCCGAACCGCGGCACGGCCATCGCGGTTGTGGGCGGCGCTGGTCGGACGCGTGGTAAAGCATCCCCTTGCATGGGGTGGCATCGCGGCGATAGCGATGCTGGCGCTAGCAGCGCCGGCGCTCGGAATGCGGCTCGGCAATCCGCTGGTGAACCTGCCCGGTAACGCACCGGTAGCGCAAACTCTGGACAAGATCTCCGTCGCGTTTCCCGGCCGGCCAGCGCCAGCGGAGGTCGTGGTGACGGGCCCGCACTTGGCTGGCCCGGCCGTTCACAGCGCACTGCTCGCCCTTGAAGCGCGCGCTTCGCCAACCGGACCGATCCGGGCCCCGATCACCGTGACGCCGGTAGCAGCGGGTCGCGGCCTTGTCATCGAGGTGCCACTAGCAGGCAACGGGTCGAGCGCCATCTCGACCAATGCCCTGCTCACCTTGCGGAACCAGATCCTGCCACAGACGCTCGGCAAGGTCGGGGGCGTCAGCTTCGCGGTCACCGGCAATACCGCCACCGGCTATGACTGGGGCACAACGCTGCGGGCCCGGACCCCGATCGTGTTCGCCGTGGTCGCCGTGCTGGCGTTCCTGGTGCTGATGATCGCGTTCCGCTCGGTCGCCATCCCGCTGGTCTCGATAGTGCTGAACCTGCTATCGGTCGGGGCCGCCTACGGCGTGGTCACACTGATCTTCCAGGACGGCAAGCTGCAGGGGCTGCTCGGCTTTTCAAGCAACGGCGCCATCGCCCAATGGGTGCCGTTGTTCATGTTCGTGTTCTTGTTCGGGCTGAGCATGGACTACCACGTCTTCATCCTCAGCCGGATCCGCGAGAGGTGCGCCCGCGGCATGCCCACTGCCGAAGCCGTAACCAGCGGAATTGCCGCCAGCGCCGGAGTAGTGACCAGCGCTGCGGTCATCATGGTGGCAGTGTTCTCCCTCTTCGCAACATTGTCCTTCGTCGATGTCAAGACGCTCGGCATTGGCCTGGCTGTCGCGGTACTTATCGACGCGACCGTTGTCCGCGGCATCCTGGTCCCCGCCGCGATGGCCCTTCTGGGCGAGCGAAGCTGGTATCTGCCGGGCTGGCTGGCCTGGCTGCCGGGGCGGCAGAACCACGACCCGGATAGCCCTCAGCTGGCCCGGCTGGCGGAGCCTCTCGACCGGCTAATACCGCGGGGCAGGGTAGGTCACGAGCTTGGGCTCGGTAAATGTCTGCATCGGGTAGCGCCCGCCGACCCGGCCCCTGCCGCTGACGCTGCCCGCCCGCCCGCCGAACGGAAGGTGGGACTCCCATAGATTCGTCGACGCGTTGATGTTGACCCACCCGGCCCTTGCCCGCTCAGCGAAGGCCAGGCCGCGCTCGAGGTCGCCGGTGAAGACCGCTGCGGTGAGGCCGAACGGGGAGGCGTTGGTGAGTTCCAGGGCCTCGGCTGCTGATTGCACCTCGATGACCGGAACGACAGGCCCGAACGTCTCCTCCTGTTCGATCGCCATGCCGACGGTGACGCCGTCGAGCACCGTCGCCTCGGCGTACAGCTGCGTCGGGAACACGGTGGCGCGCCGGCCGCCGCAGCAGATCCGCGCCCCATTGGCCACGGCGTCAGCTACATGCCGGTCAAACTTCGCGGCCGTCGGCTCGTTGTTCAGCGGGCCCATCGTCGTTGCCGCCTCGAACGGATCCCCCAGGCGAACCCTGTCCTTCGTCGCCGCCACCACGCGCTCCACAAACTCGGCGCGCACGCCGGCGTGCACCAGGAAGCGCTCACCGGCAGTGCAGCTCTGGCCCGCGCACAGGTAGGCGGCTTCGAGAGCCGCATCCGCAGCGAGCTCTAGGTCTGCGTCTTCCAGCACAACCATGGGGCCGTTCCCGCCCAGCTCGAGCAGCTGCGTCTTACCCGCCGCCCTGGCCGCGACGCTTGCGCCGGTCCCTACCGAACCGACGAAACCCACCCCGGCCACTCCCGGATGGCCGACCAGGGCATCGCCGACCACCGCCCCAGCGCCGGAGACGAAGTTGAACACGCCAGCCGGCAGCCCAGCGTCGGCGATCACCTGCGCCAGCACCGCACAACAAGCGGTAGTAGTCGGAGCAGGCACCCAGACGATCACATTGCCGGCTGCCATGGCCGGCGCGATCAGTTCCGCGCCCATCGTGTACGGCCAGTTCCAGGGACTGACCACGCCCACTACACCGAGCGGGACGCGCGTGGCCAGGATCCGGCGGCCACCCGCCACCGAAGCAGGCAGCGTTCCTTCGAGGCGCTTCGCGTCCTCGCCAGCCATCAAGAAGTATGCGGCAAGCTCATCCACCTCGTCGTAAGCCTCGGCGGCCAGGGGCTTGCCCTGATCCAGGGTCAGCACCCTGGCCAGCTCCTCGCGCCGTTGCCTGATACCCGCGACGATCCGCTCGCACCACGCCGCCCGGTCAAACGCCGACGTGGCCGCCCAGTCTGGCCAGGCAGCGGCGGCCGCAGCCACTGCCTCATCGACGTCGCTGCGGTCGCCGACCGCGACCGAAGCAAACGTCTCGCCCGACGACGGGCTCGTCGCCAGGGCGGTACCGGCAGCTCCGGGGCGCCATCCGCCGCCGATATACAGCAAGTGCTCCTGCACGTTCCCGCCTCTCCGCCGGCCCGGTCGCAAAGCCGACGGTAGAGCCAGATCCGTCCGGCCGGCAAGGGTGCGCCGATGCCCGGCCGCCGCGCGAGCGCGAGGGTTAGTCGACCAGCTCGCGCCCGGACAGACGGACTTCCTCGATGTCGAGCCTGGCCTGGACTTGGCGCAGCACGGTGTCGTCGATGCGGCGCTCGTCCCGAAGCCGGACCACCGTGGCGCGCTTGCGGGCGAGCACGGCCAGGCGCAGCGCCGTGTACTGCTGGTCGTACTGGAGGGCTGGCTCGTCGTCGGCAGCCGGCTCGCTGGCACGCAGTACGCGCAGGTGTTTCTCATACTCCCGGCTCAGCCTGCCGACCACGTCGGGCTCGGTGCCCAGGCCGGCGGCTAGCTGCGGTATGGCGGCGAGTGCCTCCTCGGTCGCGAGCGTATCGGCGAGGTGCCGTTCCTCCTCGACGGAGGTGTCGCGGGGCAGCCTGGCCCAGCGCACCACGGCCGGCAACAACAACCCCTGCAGGACAAGGGTCACCACAATGACGCCGGAGGTCACGAAGATGATCATTTCGCGGTCGGGGAACGGCATGCCGGACGCCACCGTCTGCGGTATGGCCAGCGCCGCCGCGAGCGACACCGCGCCCCGGAAGCCGGCTACCCCGCTGACCACCCGGGCTCGGGCGCCAACGCGGCGCAGCCGCTGCTGCGGGCGACGGTCCAGCAGCCGTATCAGGTACGGCGTGGTGTATAGCCAGGCGAAGCGTGCGGCAATGACCGTAGCCGACACCGCGCCAACGGCGATCAGCCCTCGGGTCAGGGCGGCACTGCCCAGGCCCCGGACCGCCGACTGCAACTCCAGCCCGACCAGGACGAACAGCGCACTGTTGAGCAGAAACGTGGCCAGCGACCAGAACGCGTCCGCCTGCTGGCGGGCGGCAGCCCGCACCAGCCGCGGCCCGGCCTGGCTCAAGATGAGCCCGCTCACCACGACCGCCAGTACGCCCGAGGCATGGATCGCCTCAGCGAGCAGGAAGGCGGTAAACGGGGTCAGGATAGTGACCACGTTCCCGAGCAGCGGATCGTCCTGGCTGCGGCGCACCTGCATGGCCAGCCATGCGGTCACCGCCCCGGCCACTGCCCCGCCGCCGTAAGCGAGCACGAATAGCCATAGCACGTGCGGCACGCTGAGATGCTCATCGCCCCTCGTGATGCCGACGGCCAGGGCGTAGATGACCAGCGCGGTACCGTCGTTGACCAGGCTCTCAGCGCGCAGCACCGTCACGATGCGCCGCGGCAGCAGCCGCCCGAAGACACCCACCGCCGTCGCATCAGTCGGCGCCACGGCCGCGCCCAGTACCCACGCCGGTCCCCATCCCAGTCCCAGGGCGTGCGCTACCGCCGCCACGGCCCACGCAGTCAGGACCACGAGCACGATGCTCAGCAGCGCGATGACCCGAAGATTGCTCCGGATCTCCCGCAGCGAAATGGTCAGGCTCTCCCAGTACAGCAGCGCCGGGAGGAACAGCAGCAGCACTACCTCTGGCGGCAGGTGGACGCCGCGCAGGACCGGAACGAATCCCAGCAGCGCGCCGCAGGCGAGCAGCAGGATCGGCGGAGCCACCTTGAGGCGGCGCGCCAGGGCGCCGCACACCAGCACCGCCAAGCCCAGGGCGACGACGAGTTCAAGACCGAGCAGGGTATCCCTCCCAGGTACGGCCGACTTCTAGCATCATGCCGGTTACGGCTGGCGCGGCCCTCGGCCAGCCCTCAGCGCAGGGCGGCCCGTACACGGCGGGCCTTGACCCTAGTTGGCGTTGCGGTCGCCGCTGGTGAACAGCCGCCTGAGTCTGCCTGCCTGCGAGTGGAACTTGCCAGCCCGTGGCTCGGCACCCGTTCCCCCAGAAGGAGCCGCGCCCTCGCTCGCCATAACCCCGCCCGAATCGCTGTCAGCCGGGTCGTCCCCGAACGTCATCGGGTCGTCATAGCCGGCAGCCTCTGAAGGCTCGCCGTCCGTCATCTGTGCCACCTTTGGTCCCGCGCTCCGGCCGACGGAGCAGCTTCCTCCGAACTCTGCCATCCGGCGACGATCCGCGGAAGGATCGATTTTGAGCTAATCGATGCCGTCTCCACCTGGTCTCCACATGATCGGCACATGCTGCGCACGATGGCCGGCTCTGCTGTATTCCAGCGGCGGCGCATGGCTGGTCGGCCGGTACGCCGCAGTGGGGCAGCTGGGCGGTGCCCGCGCCGGCTGATCCGGGCCTGTGCCGGGGGGGCAAGATAGGACAGGCGCCGGACAGTCGGCAGGTCTTGGGGGGCTATCACGCGGGCACGCCAGCTGTGACCCTGCCCGGATGAACCGACCGTGTCCGGAATAGCCGTGAAATCCGGTTGTGGCACTGCGGCTGCTGGGTGCCACGCTCACGCTCGGGAGGGGACTGACCATGACAGCCAGCGTGGACGAAAGAGCGGTCGAGGACTTCATGCACCGCGTCATCGGTTACGTGACGGGCTCGGCCGTGTGTTACGGGATCTGGCTCGGTGACGAGCTGGGCTTGTACCGGGTTCTGGCCGGAACCGGGCCCGCGAGTGCGGACGATCTGGCCGCCAGGTCCGGCTGCAATCCGCGTCTGGTCCGTGAATGGCTCGACGGGCAGACTGCAGCCGGCCTCATCGAGCGGGACGCGGCCGCTGACACTTACGCGATGAGCGATGCCGCGACCATGGCACTAGCCGATGAGAATTCGCCTGTGTTCACCGCGCGCGCCATGAATACGATCGGCGCGTTCTACGCCGACGCTGACAAGGTAACGGCGGCCTTTCACGGGGACGGGGCAATGAGCTGGGCCGATCACGATCCCCGTTTGTTCAGCGGCACGGAGTGGCTGTTCCGGACGGGCTACCGCGCCTACCTGCCGGACTGGATCGCGTCCCTTGACGGCGTCCAGTCCAAGCTGGAGTCGGGCGCTGCAGTGGCCGACGTCGGCTGCGGGCACGGAGCCTCTGTGGTAGTCATGGCCTCGGCCTTCCCGAACTCCCGATTCTGGGGCTTCGACTTCCACGAGCCATCAGTACGCACCGCGCGCAGCCGGGCCGAAGACGCCGGCGTATCCGACCGGTCCAGCTTCGAGGTCGCGACCGCCAAGGACTACCCCGGCAGCTACGACCTCATCTGCTTCTTCGACTGCCTGCACGACATGGGCGACCCGGTCGGCATCGCACGGTATGCCCGGGAGCATCTCGAACCCGGCGGGACCGTCTTGCTCGTCGAGCCGTTCGCACTCGACGACCATGAGGGCAATCTCACCGGAAATCCGATGGCCGCCCTCTTCTACCACGCGTCCTCGGCTATCTGCACGCCGAACTCGCTGTCCCAGGAGGTGGGCGCCGCGCTCGGCGCGCAGGCCGGGCAGGCACGGCTAGGCCAGGTATTCGAGGAGGCCGGCTACAGCAGCTTCCGTCAGGCCGCCCAGACGCCACTCAACCTGATCCTCGAAGCAAGGCCGTAATCACGGGCCAGTGATCAGGCGAGGGGCAAGGTGAGCGTCATCTGGGTTCCGCGCCCAGGCTGGCTGCTCGCCGTCAGCCGACCGCCGTGCGCGCGGGCAAGCTCGGCGGCGACGGTCAGGCCGATGCCGCTGCCGGACCGGTGCGAGGCATGATGTCCGCGCCAGAATCGGTCGAAAACACGCGGCAATTCGTCTGCTGGTATCCCGGTGCCGGTGTCACTCACCGTCAGAACCGCCTCGCGCTCTGAAGGCCCGGTCGAGATCGTGACGGTGCCGCCAGCCGGAGTGAACTTGAGAGCGTTCGTGAGCAGGTTCGTGATCACCTGGTGTAGCCAGCGGGGGTCGCCATCGATGTCGGCCGCGGCGAGTTGCCGTTCGACGGCGATCCCGGCCGCCTCGAACCGGCCGGCCAGGCTGTCAGCCGCGGCGCCGGCGATGGCGGCGAGGTTAGACCGTCTAACCGACAGGTGCAAAGTGGCCGCATCGGCCGCAGCCAGTGTCTGCAGGTCGTTAACCATCTGCGCCAATCGCAGCACCTCGTCGCGCAGCGACGCCAGCTGTTCGGGAGTAGCTTCGGCAACCCCGTCGACCAGGGCCTCATGTCCCGCCTGGAGGATCGCGATGGGGGTGCGCAACTCGTGCGAAATGTCGGCGACCAAGTCGCGGCGAAGCTGCTCCTGCCGGTCCATGGCGTCGGCCATCTGGTCGAACGCGATGCCGAGCTCGGCCAGCGCCGTCGGGGCGGCCACATTGCCGACCCGGGCGGTTCGCTGGCCACGCGCCATTGCCTGGGTCACGTCGATAATCCGCTCCACCGGGCGGGTGATCCGCCGGGCGACCACAAGGCCGGCCAGGAATGCCAGCAACGCTGCCAGCCCTGCGGCGCCGGCGATGGCCCTCAGCAGGTCCGTTCGTAGCGCGTCGTCGGCGCTGGCAATCCCGGCGCCACTGAACCGGACGACGGCCTCGCCGACTCGCTGGCCGTCGACCACGATTACCGCGCTGTCCACCGGGAGGGCCGGTTGTGCGCCGAAACCTGAAGAGGACGCGACTACCTGGCCAGCCTGGCTGCGAATCTGAGCGTCCGCGCCGGTCCGCTCAGCCAGGTCCAGCACTGAGGACAGATTCGCCGTCGCCCAGTTGTTTGATCGGTCCCACGCCGCTCCGGCGGCTACCGCGATCGCGCTGGTCAGTTCCGCACGCTGGCGTCCAGCCAGGGCCGAGATGTCGGCAGCGGCGAGCGCCGCGGTCAGCCCGGCGAGCAGGGCGACCGCTGCCAGCGCGACTGCAAGGAAAGCCAGCGCGAGCCGGGCGCCGAGCGCGCCGCCGCGAACTTGCGGTGAACTGGTGCCATAAGTCATCGCGGATCAGGCCCAGCCGGTATCCGGTGCCCAGCACGGTCAGCACGATCCGGGGACTGCCCGCGTCCTCCTCGATCTTGCGGCGCAAGTTCTTCACGTGCGAATCGATTGTGCGCTCGTAGCCTTCGAACTCGTATCCCCGGACCATGTTGATCAGCTCGGAACGTGTGTACACCCGGCCCGGGACCGTCGCGATGGCGGCCAGGATGCCCCATTCGGTCGGGGTAAGATCCGCCTCGGCGCCGCGCACCGTGATCTGGCGCCGCGGTTCGTCGATGACCAGCGTCCCGCCACCATAACTGGCGGTGCCCTGCCGGACCGCTGGCGAGCCGCGCCGCAGAATTGCCTGGACACGCAGCACCAGCTCGCGCGGGCTGAATGGCTTAGTCACATAATCGTCAGCGCCGAGTTCCAACCCTGCTATCCGGTCCTCCTCCGCGGCCTTCGCGGTCAGTATCAGGATCGGCACCTTGCCTGCGGCGCGTAGCTCGCGGGCGACGCCCTCGCCGTGTATGTCCGGCAAGCCGAGATCAAGGATCACCAGGTCCGGTGAGGTCGCGGCCGCCAGCGTGATTGCTTCGGCGCCGGAGCCGGTCGACAGCACGGACAACCCGGCTCGCTCCAGGTAAGACCGCACCAGCTCGCGCAGTTTTCGCTCATCCTCCACCAGCAGCACCGTCGCCGCCATGACCGCTCATCCGCCTTTCCGCGCGTAGGCTTCTGGCCGTTAACGCCCTATTTGCGTCGGCGCCGCGGCTCCATCTGAGCTCCACAACCCGATCACGCCAACTGCACCGAAGCCGGGTTTCATTGTCTAACCGGGGTCAGCGGGGCTGGACCGAGGCGACGGCTTTACCCCGATCTCAGCGCCGTCGTGTGAACTGTCGCTGGAGAGCGCTCGGCAAAGCCAGGGAGGACGCGATGACCGGCAGTGACCTGATCGTCGCGATCCCGTGGATCATCTTCGGCGGCGCCCTGGCCGTCGTCTTGTTCCGGCTGCGCCGGCCTCGTCGGGTGTCCCCGGTACCGCCATCGCCCGCCCGCCGCGCCAGGAAGCGAAGCACGTGTCCGGCACCTGGGCGAAAGGATTAGCCGCCCTCACCTCTGGTGCGGGACGATCACCACGGGGCACACCGACTGCTCGATTACCTCGCTGCCGACCGAGCCCGTCACCAGCCGGGCGATCCCATGTCCGCCGCGCGAGCCGAGGACGATCAGGTCGGCATCGCGTGACGCTTCGACAAGCTCCCGCACGACAAAGCCGTTCACGGCACGGACATTCACTGAGGGTGGCTGAACATCGCCGACCCTGCCCGCAACCCGCTGTGTCATCTGCTCAGCTCCGGCACGCAGTTGAGCCAGCAGGATCTCATCGGCCGGGCCCACTACCGGGATGCCACCCCAGTAGCTCTTGGGGACCTCGTGCACGGCCAGGAGGGTCAGCGGAACCTGTAGCGCCGCAGCGTGCTTCATTGCCCACTCAAGCGCGCGCTCGGAGTTAGGTGAGCCATCCACGCCGACAACGATTCCAGGCATTATTCGCTCCTCCGGCTAGCCGTTCGCACCAGCGTATTCCAGTCTCCCCGCCTCAGCGGGCCGGCAACCATGGCGGGGATGGCATGGCGCCGCCGCTAGATCGGGCAGATGGGGCTTCCGTTAGCCTGGGGCGGTGAAGGCGCTGCTGCTGGAGAACATCCATTCCGAGGCCGTCCGGCTGCTCGAAAATGCCGAAGTGGAGGTCACCCAGCGGACCTCAGCGCTCAGCGAAGCTGACCTTGCAGCCGCGCTGCCAGGCGTCGAGATGCTCGGCATCCGCTCCAAGACCCGGGTCACCCCGGCCGTCCTTGCCGCGGCCCCCGACCTGCTGGCAGTCGGGGCGTTCTGCATCGGTACAGATCAGATCGACCTGGCGGCTGCTTCCGCCCTCGGCGTCGCCGTTTTCAACGCGCCCTACTCGAACACCCGCAGCGTGGTCGAACTGACCCTCGCCGAGATCATCGCGCTCACCCGCCGGCTCACCGAGAAGGACCGGGCGATGCATGCCGGGGTATGGGACAAGTCGGCGCACGGCGCTCACGAGGTTCGCGGCCGCACGCTCGGTATCGTCGGCTACGGCAACATCGGCGCGCAGCTTTCGGTGGTCAGCGAGGCGCTCGGACTGCGCGTGGTGTTCTACGACACCGCTGACAAGCTCGTACTCGGGAACGCGCACCGCTGTGTCAGCCTCGACGAGCTCCTCGAGACCTCCGACATCGTGAGCTTGCACGTGGATGGCCGCCCCTCCAACAGCTCGCTGTTCGGTGAGAAGGAGTTCAGCCGGATGCGGCCAGGAGCACTGTTCCTCAACCTGTCCCGCGGCTTCGTGGTCGACCATGAGGCGCTGCGCAGGCATCTGCTGTCCGGTCACCTCGCTGGGGCGGCCGTGGATGTGTTCCCCGACGAGCCGCGGTCAGCGGGCGAAGAGTTCGTATCGGTGCTGCGTGAGCTTCCGAACGTGATCCTGACTCCGCACATCGGCGGCTCGACCGAGGAGGCGCAGTCTGATATCGGCGCTTTCGTGGGCGCCAAGCTGGCGGATTTCGTCACCGACGGGAGCACGTCGCTGTCGGTGAACCTGCCGCACGTAACGCTGCCGGCGGCCACGGGCACGCACCGGCTGGCGCACCTGCACCGGAACGTGCCCGGAGTGATGGCAGAGATCAACTCGGTACTGGCCGCGCACAGCGTCAACGTCGAGGCACAGCTTCTGGGCACCCGCGGCGACCTCGGTTACGCGCTCACCGATATCGCCATCGACTATCCCGATGACGTCGTCGCCCGGCTGCGGGAAATGGACCCGACCGTGCGGCTGCGGGTTCTGTCTTGACCCGACCCGGGCTGGCACTGGAAGAGACACTGCGTCATGTTGTCGGGGCTGAGCACGTACTCCTCGACCGTGATGTGCGCGCATCCTACGAGACCGACTGGACCAGGCGTTTCCACGGCGAGGCGCGCGCCGTGGTACGGCCGGCGAGCACCGAGGAGACCGCGCAGGTCCTTGCGGCGTGCGCCGAGGCGGGCGTACCGGTGATGGTCCAGGGCGGGAACACCGGCCTGGTGGGCGGCAGCGTTCCGCTGCCAGGACCAAGCGACAACCCGCCGGTGCTGCTGAGCACCACCCGGCTCACCGAGCTCGGCGCGGTCTGCGCACAGGCCGGGCAGGTCACCGTCGGCGCCGGCGTGACACTGGCCACCCTGAGCGCTCACGCGCAGGCAGCGGGCTTGGATTTCGGCGTCGATCTGGCGGCACGGCAGTCAGCGACAGTCGGCGGCATGGTTGCCACGAACGCTGGCGGCATCCGGGTGGTACGGCATGGGAGCATGCGCGAGCAGGTTGCCGGGGTCGAGGCCGCGCTGATCGACGGCCGGATCGTTTCCCGGCTGCACGGACTCGCCAAGGACAGCACGGGATACGACCTCGGCCATCTGCTAGCCGGCTCCGAGGGCACGCTGGCGGTCGTGACCCGGCTGCGGCTCCGCCTCGTCGCTGCAGAGCCCGAGCGAGCGGTCGCGTTTATCGCGGTGCGCGGTACCGCCGAGGCCGTCGACCTGCTGGCGTTCCTGCGCACGGAGTTGCCGGGGATCAGTGCGGCCGAGCTTTCCTTTGCCCCCGGGCTCGAGCTCGTCGGGCGCCACCTCGGCGTCGGCGTACCGCTCGCCGGAGCCGGCCGGGCCTACGTCCTGGTCGAGGTAGCCGGCGACACCGATCCGCTGCCTGACGTGCTGGCCGCGCTCGAAGGCGGACAGCAGGTACTCGACGCCACGGTCGCCTCGTCGGCGACCGATCGGGCCCGGCTGTGGGCGCTGCGGGAAGGCCATGCCGAGGCGATAAGCGTGGCCGGCGTGCCGCTGAAGCTGGATGTGTCGGTGCCGCTCAACCGGCTGGCCGAACTGGTAGAGCGCCTGCCGGATGCGGTTGCCGGGCCGGCCCCGACCGCCGAGCTGGTGATCTTCGGCCATCTTGCGGAAGCTAACCTGCATATCAACGTGCTCGGAGCGAACGACAGCACAGAAGCAGTGACCGGTGCGGTCCTCGGCCTGGTCGCCAGCCTCGGCGGCTCTATCAGCTCGGAGCACGGCATCGGGCGAGCCAAGGCGCGCTGGCTGGGCCTCTCCCGCAGCCCTGCCGAGATCGGCGTCATGCGATCGATCAAGGCTGCCTTCGATCCAGCCGGGTTGCTCAACCCAGGCGTGTTGCTTCCCGCCGACTGATCAGCCAGGCGAGCCCTACCACCACTTGCCTTCCAGCGCCCGGTCGGTGCCGTTGGTCTGGTCGAGCGCATCGAGCTCGGTCATCTCCTCCTCGGCCAGGGCGAAATCGAAGACCTGCGCGTTCTCCGCGATCCGGTCGCGGTGGGTGGACTTCGGGATCACCGGAACCCCATGCTGGAGGCACCAGCGCAACAGCACCTGTGCTGGCGTGCGCCCGACACGGGCGGCGATCCGGCTCACTGCCTCGTTCGTCAGGTGCTGGCCGGTACCAAGCGGGCTGTAAGCCTCAACCGCGACGCTCCGCTTGCCGCAGGCCTCAAGCAGTCCGCGCCGATACTCCACCGCACTGAATTGCACCTGATTGACCACCGGCCTGCTCGTTGCGGAGCCGATCAACTCGTCCAGCTCGATGACGCTGAAGTTCGAAACGCCTATTGACCCGGCCATTCCCAGCTCCCGCGCCCGCTCCATGCCGGGCCACGCCCAGGTCGGACCGCCCTGCGGCCAATGGATCAGGTAGAGATCGATCTGGTCCACCCCGAGCCGCCGCAGGCTCCGCTCAGCTTCGGCGACCGGGTCCTTTCGAGCCGGATAGAACTTCGTGGTAATGAATACTTCGCTGCGCGGCACTCCGCTGTCACGAAGCGCGGCTCCCACGCTCGCCTCGTTACCGTAAGCCTGAGCCGTGTCGATGTGGCGATACCCCAGCTCAAGCGCCCAGCGCACGGCGTTGACGCACTCCGGCCCGTCGGGCACTTGCCAGACGCCAAGGCCGAGCATCGGCAGCTGATGTCCATCGGCGAGGATGCGGGCCCTTCCATTTGAGGTAACGGCTTCGGCTGACATGGTTGGCTACTCCTTCGCTGACGGGCCGGCGGGGCGCGCGGACTGCGCCACCCCGGCTTCACTGCCTGGCTCCACTGTCTGGCTTTCAGCTGGCGGCGCGCGCTGGCCTCTTACCTGCTGCTGGGCTATCTCCGCGAAGGTTGACAGCAAGCTCGTATCCCGAGCACCAACCAGCTGCCAGGCCCGTGCGATGGCGAACAGGAAGAAGACGATGCACAGCACGGCCTCGTTGTCGATAGCGCTCGGATCGCGCGCTGACCCGGCCAGTCCTATGCCGTTGGCCAGCTGCAGGATGTACAGGACGAGGAGGAAGGCGAGCAGCACGACCTGACCAGTCCCGATGCTCTCCTGGTGCTCCCGCCATAGGAGGATGACCAGGGCTACCGTCGACGCTAGGCCGGTTGCCGCCAGGGTGATGATCGCCGTAGAAAAGCCGGTCCCTGGCAGGAGTGCTACAAGCGCGATCACCAGGGTGTTGACGAGGGCTGAGAACGCCGCTCCGGCCTTTACCTGGAGGTCAGCGCTAGATTTGTCACCTGCCAGTTTCTCCGCGGAAACCGAGAGCACAACAAAGAGCAGTCCGATAAGTGCGCCGGCGACGGTCGCACAACCACCGAAGAACGCGTGATAGCTGACGGGAACCACGCGACAAAGCTATCTGGCGGCTGGAAATCCGGAGCGCGACGGTGCTTCACAGCGCACCCGACGACCGCCCTTCCTGCTGGGCGGGGCAGCAAGAGGCAGGCGGGTAAGGACAACACATGAACGAGCATCGAGATCTGGAAGGTCTGAGCGCACTTGTCACCGGCGCAACCGCGGGCATCGGCCGCGCGGTGGCCGAAAAGCTAGCCCGGAACGGCGCCGAACTCATCGTGCACGGACGCGACACCGCCCGAGGCTCCGCCGTCGTGGAGACGATCACCGCGGCGGGCGGAAAGGCCCGGCTCGTGGCCGCCGACCTCACCGACCCCGCCCAGCTGGACCATCTGGCCGAGCAGGCCGGCCCGGTCGACGTGCTAGTCAACAACGCCGGGTTCTCCTGGTTCGGGCCGACCGCGGACCTGGACGTGGCGACCTTCGACCGGCTGTTCGCCGCCAACATCCGGGCAGCGTACTTCCTCGTCGCCGCGCTGGCGCCGAAGATGGCCGCCAGGGGAAGCGGCAGCATTATCAACCTCAGCAGCATGGCGGGCCAGATCGGCCTGGCCGGCAGCGCCGCTTACAGCGCCACTAAGGGCGCCCTGGCGTCGATGACCCGGTCCTGGGCGGCCGAGTTCAGCCCGGCAGGGGTCCGGGTCAACGCGATCGCTCCCGGGCCAGTCCTGAGCGACGGGGCTGCTCCCGACCGTACCGAGGCCCTCGGTGCCACCACGCTGCTGTCCCGGCCCGCGCGGCCCGGCGAGATCGCCGAGGTCATTTCCTTTCTGGCCTCCCCGAAGGCCAGCTACGTCACCGGCGCGGTCTTCGCCGCCGACGGCGGCCGTACCGCCATCTAACCCCGGCGGCCTGCTTGTGTACCCCCGAAAAACACCTGCGCGATCCCGGGCCAGCAGCACATCAAGACGGAGGGATTGTCCCTATGCCCATGATTGACGTTTACGCCGCGAACGGCACATTCGCTGACAAGCATCAGCTAGCCGCGGATCTCGCCGCTGCTGTCATGGCGATCGAGCAGGTCCCGGACATCCCCATGTTCCGCAAGAACACCGCAGCGTTCGTGCACGACCTCGATGCCGACTCTCTGGCCAATGTCGACGGCAACGGCGACTATGTCCGCGTTCAGGTCCTGACCAATTCCGGTGCGCTAGACCGAGACAAGCAACTCGCCGTCGTCCGCCAGCTCACCGATATCGTCGCGGCCGACGCCGGCGATCCCACTCTGGTCGACCGGACCTGGGTGCTGCTGACCGAGGCGCCCGACGGTGGATGGGGTCTGCGCGGGCACGCGAACACCAACGAGGAACTCGTCAATGCCGCGCGCGCTCAGATCGCGGAACTCCGCAAGAACTCGCCCGGCACATAGCGGTCATCCAGCCCGGACCGGCGAACTAAAAGCGTGGTTCGCACCTTTAGTCGTCTTTGGTGACTGAGGAGGTTTAGCGTGAGTTTGGCAGTCCTGCTCAACTTTTAACGGCACTTCCACAATCACGCTAATCCGGCGCAACGCCGAGGAATGCGTCCACGTCCGCGGCGAATTCCGCGTGATGCTGGAACAAGAATCCGTGCGCCGAGTCCGGATAGATCTTGACCTGGGCCTGCGGGATCAGCCCAGCGAGCAAGTAGCTGTAATGCGGCAGGATCATCGGGTCACTGTCCCCGTTGGCCACGAAGACCGGCACGTCGATGGCGCCGACCCGCTGCAACAGCGCATGGTTCGGCACCCCCCACCCACAGACCGCGTCGTATTGGGCCTGGCGGGTGTCCCATGTGGTCGCCGTGTCCCGGTCCTGCGTTCTCGCGTACATGCGCTGCAGGGCTTGCTTACCGGCTTGGCGGCTTGACTGCGACGGCGTGAAGAACACGCTGAGATACCCGTCGGGGCTGGTTTGCGGCGTCCCGACGGTGCCGATCACGTCGGGTGCCCAACCGTGCATTCCGGTCGCTCCCTGCGGTGCCGACGAGGCCAGTATCACCCTGCGCAGCGCGTCCGGCCTGATCAGCGCGATCTCCTGCGCGACGAAGCTGCCGATGGAGAACCCGAGGACATCTACCTGATGGAATGCCATCGCCGCCAGGAACGCGATGGCGTCGTGCGCCATCTGCTCGATTGTGTTCGGCGTGGACCCGGTCGAGCCGCCCACCCCGGCGTTGTCGAAGGTAACGACGCGTCGTTGAGCTGCCAGCGCGTCGAAAAGAGCCGGATCCCAGTTGTCGAGATTTCCGCGGAAATGCTGCAGCAGCACCAGCGGAACTGCGCTCTCGCCGGCCTCTCGATAGGCATAGTCCACGCCGTTCGCGGCACTGACCAGCTTGTTCGGAAGCTCCGAGTAGCTCGTGGCCATGGCTGCCGGTCATCCCCTTTGCCTCTTGGCCGGTCCCCAGTGTCAGGCGGGCACGGCAACGCTCTAATCCGACCTCCTAGCAGCCTAAGCACGACGTGGCCGACGCCACGGTGCGGGTCCCGCGGCTAATTTTCGCCGGGATCCGCGGCGAGCTTGACCTTCCATATTTCCGGATGATTTGGTCAGCAATCGGGGCAGTAGGTACGGTCATAGAGATGAGCGGCACTTCAGAGGACGAAGCCTGGTGGGACTCGTTGTACCGCCCGGCGTCCTCGGCCGCCCGGAACCCGCCGGAGGCCCGAACCCGCCAGCCGCAACCCGCCAGCCGCCCAGTACCCGCCGGACTTCGAGCACCCGGCGGACTTCGAGCAGCACCGGCCAGCCCTCGAGCAGCACCGGCCAGCCTTCGAGCAGCGCCCGTCGCACGGCAGGCACGGGAGCCGAGGCAGGAAGCGGCGAAAGCTGCCGTACGTGCTGACCGCCCTGGCCGTAGCGGCGGCGGCAGGCATCGCTGCGGTCTTCGTGCTGCCAGGGGCCGGGCGGACCCAAACTACTGGCTACCTGCCGACGGGCTCTTCGGCTAGGCAGGACGCGCAGCAGACAGCCCGCGCCTTCCTGCGCGCCTGGGATGCCGGCAACGTTCGGCAAGCGGCGAACTACACCGATCATCCGGCGGCCGCCAGGGCCGCCATCACGGCATTCCGGAAATACCTCCACCTCAAGAAACTCACCAGTGTCGCCGGGTCGGCAACTGCGATCACGTCGAAGCTGGCGACCCCTCGGGAGAAGGTCACCTTTGCGGCCAGAGCCGGCGTGGCCGCGCCGGACGGCGCTAAGGCGGTCAGCGGAACCTGGCGCTACCACGCAACACTGGTCGCCTATCAGGCGAAGAACTCCCAGTACTGGTACGTGGCCTGGGCGCCCGACGATCTGGCCCCGAACCTCACCGCGACCACGCACCTTGCTGCCGTCCCGGTCGCACCCAAAGTCACCTCCGTCACCGATGCCAACGGCACCGATCTCGCCAATTACGGTGACGCCGGGCTGAACACGATCGCCGGGCTCATGGAGCGTGGAGCGCCGCCTGGGTACGGATCCCCGGGCCTGAACGTCGAGATTCAGACCAGCACGGGCAAGGCCCTCGCGGGCAGCCGCGCCGTCGTGGTCGCGCCGAAGAACATCAATGGACTCGCCACAACGATCGACGCGGCAGCGGAGCAGGCTGCCAGGTCTGCTGTCGCCAGGCACAATGACAGCTCGATGGTTGTCATCCAGCCGTCCACCGGCAAGATCCTGGCCATCGCCAATAACGCCGGCTTCAACGATTTCGCGCTGACTGCGGCAGTGGCACCCGGTTCAACGATGAAGACGATCACCTCGACTGCGCTGTTCACGGAGGGCGTGCTCAATCCGAGCAGCCGCGTTCCCTGCCCGCCGACTTTCACGATTCAGGGCATCACCTACCACAACGACCAAGGCGAAACCGAGCCGGCATCGACCCCGTTCATCACTGACTTTGCCCAGTCCTGCAACAACGCTTTCAGCACCCAGTGGGCGCACCTGACCAACGGCCGCCTGGCCCGGACAGCCAAGGAGTATTACGGCCTGGACCAGAAATGGGACATCGGCATCGGCACGCTTTCCGCGAGCTACTTCAACGCCCCGGCGTCGGCATCTGGTTCCGAACTGGCTCAGGAAGCGTTCGGCCAAGGTTCGCTGACCGCGTCGCCGCTGGCCATGGCTTCGATCGCTGCCACCATTGCGAGCGGGCGGTTCCAGCAGCCTTACCTGGCAGCGGGAAGCCCGCGGGTCACTGCCAGGCCGCTTCCTTCCCAGACCGACGCCTGGCTGAAGGAGATGATGCGGGCCGTCGTCACCAGCGGCACAGCCGCGCCGATCGGGTTCGGCCCGGGTGTCTACGCCAAGACTGGTACTGCCGACATCAAGGGCCAAGGGCGGCCAAATAGTTGGCTTCTCGCCTTCGAGCCGTCGAGGGATGTGGCGGTGGCATGCCTGGTGGTCAGCGCGGGTTACGGCGCTCAAGTCGCTGGCCCTGAGGTCAAGGCCTTTCTCGGCAGCTACTGATCTCGAGCGACCTGACCAGCGAGTCAACCGCGGCCGGCGGCTACACCAGCAGGGTGTATTTCAGGGTGAAGTTCAAGGCAACGGCGAAGACCAGGTAAATCAGCCAGAATGCGGTGCCGAGGTGAAAGAAGCCGAGAGCCCGCTGGGCCTGGCCTGATTCTGGGCACATCGGGCCCGAGGGTGGCGAGGAACTCTGATGCATAGACGCAGGTAAGCCCGATAAAAACGCCGCCAACGGGAGCGTCGCCCGACTGGAAGAACACGATGATGCCGAGGATAGAAATCAGCAAGAACGCGGCGGTCATGCCGATATTCACGCGCGCGTCAGCCCGCCGCAGCCGGATCCATCCCAGCGCGAACCAGTGCACGCCATAGGCGGTGAACGCCAGCGCGGCCATGTAGAGCGGCGGGGAGGTAAACGTGCCGAACAGCGTCAGCCCCAGGAACAGGTACGTCCCGGCCAGGAACTGCATGAAGCCGGGCATCCAGATGCCCCAGATACCCGCCGCGAGGTCGGCGCGTTCGTCGCGCTTCGGGTAGTCGAACAGCTCCTGCGTTCCGTAGATCAGGTATCCGGTGGCTAGCCCGAAGAAGCCCACCGCCAGCGGAGGAAACGGGGAGGCGGGCAGCGTCAACAACACACTGGCGTGAGCGAACGACATCCTGGCTCCTTCAAGCCGCGCAATGAGCGCATGGCCCAGTCAGCGGCAAAGTCGCGACCGCGCCAGCTGCCGCGGTTTCTGGGGTATGTCCCTGTTCCCCTGGCGAACGTCGCAGGCCGGCGGATCCGATCCGGGCCGTCACATCAGGACGAAGCCCGGGAGCGGCCCAGGAGCACTCCGTTACCTGCTCCGCTCCCGCCTCGTTCGTGTCTTCCCCCCTCGCAGGCGCGACAATCGCCTATGGAAGGCTCGATCCGCCGTAGTACCAGATGGCGCTGGAGAACCACAGGACACCGATAACGATCGCGAGCGTTCCACCGGCCACCGGCAGTACCCAGCCAGGCAGCCGCCGGGTCTGCACGAGGAGGACCTTCGCGACGAACGCACCATAGAAGAAGCAGCCGGCCAGCGAATGTATCGCAACCCGCAGGCTGGTCAGCTGTACGCCATAGGCGATCAGGCAGTGCACGGCGACGGGAAGCGTAAGCGCGAATAGCCCGAAGCCCACGATCCGATGGGTCCGCCGTACAGCGCGCGGTGGGCGCCCCGCGAGCGGTAGCTTCCGGTATATCCACAAGGCGAGCAGCACCTGTACTACGGCCAGGCCAAGCGCCACGGTGGCCAGCAGTGACTTGAGCCCGATCGGGTTCGCCTGCCCGAACAGACTGAACGAGTAGTTCGGCTGGTGGACCCGGCCGGCCACATACAGTGCCACGGCCACGCCTGCGCTGAGCGCCCCGATGCCGGCGAGCCGCAGCGTGGCCGCCCGACTCTCTGGCATGTGCCCCTCCGAAACCCGTGCCAGTGTGCTTTCAGTTCACACGTCGATACCCAGGCAGACCGCCGCTGACTCCCTCGTTCGGCTAGCCAGACTGGGCGGCGCCGCACCTGCCGTTCGATGACTCCTCGGATTCCTGCTGGCAGCAATGCGCGGCGCCGCGCCCCCTGCCACGCTGTTGGGGTGACGCTTGGTGTTCTGATCGTGGACGACAGCCGGCCGTTTCTCGAGGCCGCGCGCGCACTCCTCGAGCGGGACGGGTTGCGCGTCATCGGCGTTGCCGCAACCTCGGCGCTCGCGCTCCGAAGGGCAGCCGAACTGCGGCCGGATGTCGTGCTTGTCGACATCGCCCTCGGAGGCGAGAGCGGGTTCGACGTCGCCCGGCGGCTGACCGGGCACAACCTGGGCGCCGAGCCGGTGGTGATTCTGATGTCGACCTATTCGGAGGCTGACTTCGCCGATCCCATTGCCCAGAGCATGGCGGCGGGGTTCTTGCCGAAGCAGGAACTATCAGCGGATGCGATCCGGCAGATCGTCGGTGGCGGCGCCCCGGGTGGCTAGGTGGCTGGGGTGGCCAGGAAGCTGGGTGGCTAGTACTCCAGCCGTAGATCGTTATGTTGCATGGTCTTGGGTTATTTGCCGCTGGTAGTGGCAGGTCCGGGCGCGGTGCTGGTGGCGGCGTCGCCAGTGTGACCAGCGGAGGCGGTGCCCGGCGTCGTGGCCCGGTGGGGCAGTCACTGCGGCGAGGAGGTGGGCGATCTCGTTGCGGGTCAGAGGGATCTGCCCGGCCGCGGCCGGGCCGCGGGCGGATTCGATGGCGGCGGCGATGGTGAGGACGGCGGCGCCGAGCATGGCCAGGGTGACCCACCGGTACCAGGAGTTCCAGCGGCGCACCTGGTGCTCATCCAGGCCGGTCAGGCCCTTGCCGGCCTGGAAGTTCTCCTCGATCGTCCAGCGAAGCCCGGCGACCTTGACCAGGGCGGCGAGCGTGACCCGCTGCGGGGAGTAGCAGTGGTAGAAGGCCAGTTCCCCGGTGCTTCGGTTCCGGCGGATTAGCAGGCACCGGTGTCCGGGGCCAGGGTTGCTGATGGTGACCCAGGCCCAGTCGTACCACCGGTGTCCCTTGGCACCATCACCTGCCGATAGCCGCTGCCAGGCACGCCTGGGCAGCCGCGCGGCGAGCTCATCGGCGCGGACGGTGCGGCCGACCCCGGCGGGGACACGGTGATCGCGCGCGACGGCCAGCACCGAGGCGATGTGCTGCTGCTCCAGCCAGGTGCGCAGCGGCCCGTTATCCCCATAGGCCTCGTCGGCGGCCACCCAGGCAAACGGCACCCGCGCGCTGACGGCCCGCTCGATCATCAGCCTGGCCAGCTGCGGCTTGGTCGCGAACGCCGCGTGTCCAGGAATCCCGGCCGCCTCGCAGCGGCCCGGGTCACCGGTCCAGGACTTCGGCAGGTACAGCTCCCGGTCAATCAGCGCGTGCCCGCGCGGGCAGCATAGCCAAGGTAGACCGCGACCTGGGCGTTCTCGATCCGGCCCGCGGTGCCGGTGTACTGCCGCTGCACCCCCGGCGTGGCGGTGCCTTTCTTCACGTCCCCCGTCTCATCCACCACCAGCACCGCGCCGGGATCACCCAGCTGCTCCACGACGTAACTGCGCACGTCGTCGCGGACCCCGTCGGCGTCCCACCGGGCCCGGTACAGCAGGTGCTGCATCCCGTCCGGAGTCCGGTCCCCGGCATGCTCGGCGATCGTCCAGCAGTTCTTGCGCGGCAGCTCGGCCAGCAGGCCCAGCACGAACGCCCGGGCCCGGCGCCGCGGCTCCACCCGGCTGAACCGGGCACCGGCCCGGGTCATCAGCTCATCGAATGTCCCCAGCCAGCGGCCAGGGTCTACGCTGGGGCCAGCGGCCGCCAGAAGATCATCGCGAGTCATCACAAACCCAGATGATCAGACAGCGGCCGCCCCGTCTCCGGTACCGGCACCCAAGATCTACGGCCCGGGCGGCAGGCAGGGCTGCATCACGTCCAGCCGCGACCGGCGTAGCATCCGCCTGGCCATCTCACACCCAGGAGCACACATGCGACGAGGCGAGGTCTGGTGGGTCGAGTTCGACGAGCGACGGCCTGTCGTGCTGCTGTCGGAAGACGAGCCATCCGGGTTCCGGGCGACGCAGGTCGTCGCTCCAGCGGATACCGACATCTGCGGCCTGGGAATCGAGGTGGCAGTCGGCGTCCCGGAAGGACTGCCCTTTGAAGGCGTGCTGCGGTTCGCGTTCCCGTGGCCGGGCTTTACCCCGTGCACCTGGCTGACCACCCTGAGCCGGGACGACCTGATCGAGCGGGCAGGCGCAGTGTCCACCGCCAAGCTCCGCGAGATCGACGACGCACTGCGTGCCAGCGAGCAAAGGCCGGAGTGGACCCCGGCCGCGGCGGCCAGGCTCAGCGAGATTAAGGATTCCCTCCGTCGGCGGACTCAGGCAGACGGAGAAGGAACGGACGCCCACGCTGACGAAGGTCGATCTCGTCCGCACGACCGACGATCCGCGGCGCCCCAGCAACAAGATCACGATCTACGGCTGGAGTACTAGGTAGCTGGAAGCCGAACGTCAAGGGTCGTTCCTACTCCAGGCGGGCTGGTGACCGAGATTGCTCCGCCGAGTGAGTCGACCCGGTCCTTGAGGCCAATGATTCCGGAGCCATGATTCGGGTCCGCGCCCCCGATGCCGTCGTCACGAATTGACAGGGTGAGGGCACCGTCGGGGCGGTCTACCCGGAGGTCAACGACTGAAGCCCGCGCGTGCTTCGCGGCGTTGGCGAGCGCCTCGGACACGATGTAGTAGGCAGCCACTTCGACATGCTCCGCCAGCTTCGGGCCAAGATCCAGGTGGAGCTCTACCGGGACCGCAGATCGCCGGGCGAGTGCCTTGAGAGCCGGCCCGAGCCCGGCCTCCGACAGGACAGCCGGGTGGATGCCGCGCGAGATCTCGCGCAACTCCTCTAGTGATGTACCGAGACCATCAGCCAGGCCCGACAGGTCACACTGGATCTGGTCGGCGGGCCGGGGTGGCGTTGTCCCGATTGTGCGGGCCTTCAGCGCCAGCGCTACGAGACGCTGCTGAATCCCGTCGTGCAGGTCCCGCTCCAGCCGCCGCCGGGTCTCGTCTGCGGCAGCGACGACGCGGGCGCGCGACGCGGAGAGTTCGGCGCGGCTCTGGGTGTTCGCAATGGCAGCTCCGAGGAGCTCGGTGAATTCGCCGAGACGCTCCTCCGCGTCATCGGGTACAGGCCCGGCTGTTGACGCTATGATCACCAACCCCCAGACAGTGCCGTCGACGATGATCGGGGCGGCAACAATGCTATGGAGCCCGACCTCCCGCGCCTTAGCGGCGAATGTGCCTGGCCGGTTCGCATAGTCTTGCGATCTTGCCGGAC
This sequence comes from uncultured Actinomycetota bacterium, assembly GCA_963787665.1. Lineage (GTDB taxonomy): Bacteria > Actinomycetota > Actinomycetes > Streptosporangiales > Streptosporangiaceae > JAJYUU01. Next base: position 1,407,245 of record CAWBDZ010000005.1, on the reverse strand, counting down.
GACCTGTCTGCCGCACTCGCGCGGCGACTCCTGGGCGGCGGATCGGCCAGCGCGTACCGGACTCGAAGGGATGCGGCCGGTCACTCCGCGCGGCGACAACAGTCATCGTGTCGTCCTGGTCATAGCGCAGGACCGCGCCAATGGGAAGGTGCATCACGTCGGCTACCTCGTGAGCGACGGCGGCGAAGACCTCCGCTGGCTCCGCGCCACCGGCTACCAGTGTGGCCACGCGTCGCAGCGCCGCTTGTTCCTGCGCGAGCCGCTCGATCTCGGCCCGTGCGGCGGAATTCGCGATTGCCGTCCCGACAAGCTCGGTGAATTCACCGAGGCGGTCTATCGCATCCGCAGGCAGTGGCGGCCGATCATTACCGGCCGCCAGTATCAACGCGCCCCAGATGCTGCCACTGACGATAACGGGAACGCCGACGCCCATAGTGATGCCGAGGTCCTTGGCTATATGCGACCCGAAGCTGTCGACCTGCGAGTAGTCGTCGACTCTGCGCGCTCGGCCCGTCCTTTGCAACGACGCGACAAGGCTGGGATCGTCAGCAGGGAACGTCAGCTTCGGGCGCAGGTCGCGGGACAGCTCGCCCGCGCTGGCGACCAGCGCCGCGACGCCTGCGGCGTCGTAGCGGTAGAGCCTGACGAACGAGACATGGAACAGCCCGGCCGCCTCGGTGGCCACGGCGGCGAAGATTTCGGCCGGCGGTACGGCTTCGGCGACGAGCGTCGCGACTCGGCCCAGGGCCGCCTGGTCGGCGGCGACCTGCTCTAGCTCCTGGCGCGCCTCGGCGTTCGCGATCGCCATCGCAACGAGCTCGGCGAACTCTGCGACGCGCAGCTCTGTTCCAGCGGGCAGCGGCTCCGGCCGCCATGAGGCGACGATCATCGCCCCCCAGATCCGTCCCTCGACCAGGATCGGGGCTCCGACGGCCGCGCGAACTCCCATGGAGCGGGCGTATCCAGTCACCAAATCGCCAGCGTCGGTGTAGTGGTCGATCCGGGCCGGCTGCTGCGTGCGGAACACCCGGGCAAGAACGTTGTCGCCTTGCAGCGGCACCTGCGTACCGACTGGCGCCACCGCGCCATGCGGGCTCCAGCTCCCGACCACAGTTGCCGTATCATCGCGGTCATAGACGACCAGGTGTGCGCTGTCGAGGTTGAGAAGCTTTCCGGCCTCCTCGCTAACTGCCGCAAAGACCTCCGCTGGCGAGCGGTGGCCGGCGACCAGCGTCGCCACCCGCCGGAGCGCCGTTTGCTCATCCGCCAGTACGCCGCGAGCCTGCTCTGATCCGGTCGCGCGCCGGCCGGTCTCGGTCGCGAACGCGGCGACTATGGCCGCCATCACCAGAAACAACGCGAGCACCAGGACGGTCGCCGCGTCGAGCTTGCGCAGCGGCGGCAGGAAATACCAGTCGAACGCCAGGATGGTCACCACTCCGACCGGCAGCGCGTAGAGGATCCCGGCGAAGCGGGCGACAGTCAGCACTGCCAGCAGCAAGAGCACGCCGAACAGCAACGAGGGGACGTGCGACCGCGCGGCCGCGCCGACAACGGCCACGAGGACGAATGCCACGACGCCCACGGCCAAGGCCAGCACGATTTCCACCCCGAGCCGGCCGCGGCGCCCGCGGGGCTGGGAGGAGACGGTATGCAGCGACCTGGGTAGACGGCTTGTGGCACCCAGCAAAGCCCGCCGAAAGCCCTCCGCCATACGTCGACACTGCCACCCGAGTCCCCAGCCTCCGACGCCGGGTTGCGCGATAGCACCAGGCACCTACCTTATGCCGCAAACCGCTGCATACAGGCTAGCCCGGTGCAGAGACCGCCACCCGCGGCCCAGCACGCGGGACAGCCGAAGGCCGGCCGATAATGCAAACCATGACGAGTCGCTTCGGGTCTGCCCGCCCGGGTGCAACGGGAGCACTCCCGCTGTGACCGGCTTGCGGGTGGTTCTCGGCGAGGACGATGTCCTACTGCGGGAGGGTCTGGCCGGTCTGCTCGATCGCTCCGGATTCGACGTAGTGGCGCAGGCCGCCGACGGGCCCCAGCTGCTCACGCTTGTGCGCCAGGCCACGCCCGAACTGGTCATAGCTGACATCCGGATGCCGCCCACTAATACCACCGAGGGGCTCGAGGCGGCGCGGGTCATACGCCAGGAGCTGCCTGATACCGCCATCCTGGTCCTGTCCGCCTACGCCGAGGTCGAGCACGCTATGGAGCTGCTGGCCAGCGGGCGCGCCATCGGCTACCTGCTGAAAAGCCGGATCACCGACGTGGACGAGTTCCTCGAGACCCTCGAACGAGTCGCCAAAGGCGGCTCGGTAGTGGACCCAGCGCTGGTCCAAGACCTGGTCGCTGTCCGCCGGCGTGATGACCCGCTGGCAGCGCTTAGCGACCGCGAACGCGAAGTCCTCGCCCTGATGGCAGAAGGACGGTCCAACGCCGGCATCGCCCGGCGCCTCTGGGTAACCGAAGGCACGGTCGAGAAGCACGTCCGGGCCATCCTCACCAAGCTCAACCTGGCCGAGGCCGATGACGACCACCGCCGCGTGCTCGCCGTGATCACGTTCTTGCAGGCCTGCTGACGACTTTCGTCTCGTACCTATTGCTGCTAGCGGGTAGTCCGGCGTTCCTGCTGGCCAGGTGATGGCTTGGGGGCTTACTGCGATGCGGCGGCGCCCCCTGCCACGGCATCGTCGGTTGCATGCCCCACTCGTCAGCGTCGCCCCCTCGCGCGGCGGCCAGGGCGAGGCCGCGAGCAAAGGAGAACGTACATGACCACCTCACATGACAGGCGGAAGATCCCAAACCGCCGCCGGTGGACGCTGCTAGTGCTCCCGGCTGCCGCAGCAGGCCTCGCGGCACTGGCCGCCTGCGGTTCGTCCGGCGGCTCCAGCAGCCCGTCGGCCGGCGGCTCCAGCAGCCCGTCGGCCGGCAGCAGCCCTCCGGCAGCCGCCGGCAGCCTTAAGGTCGCGCACGTCGGCACCGCGACGGTGCTGACCGACACCAAGGGCTTCACGCTGTACTCGTTCGCCCCTGACACGCCCACCAAGTCGGCCTGCAACGGAACGTGCGCCGTGAACTGGCCGCCGGTGAAGGGACCGGTACCCACAGCCGGCGTCAAGGGCACATTTACGACGATCAAGCGATCTGATGGCTCGACGCAGGAGGCCTTCAACGGGCACCCGCTGTACACCTTCATCGGCGACAAGGCTCCCGGTCAGGCCACTGGGAACGGCTTGAACGCTTTCGGCGGTGTGTGGAAAGAGATCACCACGTCTGGTACCGCAGCACCCGCGCCGGCATCGACCAGCAGCAGCGGCGGCGGCTACGGATACTGACTCGCACACCACCGGCGCAATGCAATGAACGTAGCGCCAGGGCGGCAACTGCCCACCTGCCGCCCTGGCCCGCCGAGGACATCCTGCAACCACACAACGGCCGAACGAACGGAGCGAGGCGATGACACGGCGGGAAACGACAACCAGACCGGACATGCTGATAACGCATCCGCGGACCGGCACTGAACGCGCAACGCCTTCGCAGCCTGGCTGGCTCCAACTCATCTTGCGCGTAGTGGGTTCGGGCCTGCTGCTCGCCACTGGAGCAATACATCTCGACCTGTACCTGACGGGCTACCGGACGATCCCGACGATCGGCTGGCTGTTCCTCCTGCAGGTCATCGCTGCCTTCGCACTCGGGCTGGCGGTTCTCACGATCCCTGGCCGCCTCGTTATCCCCGGCCGGCTCGCTGCCGCTGCGGGGGCGCTGTTCGCCCTGTCAACCCTCGGTGGCTATCTGCTGTCCGTATGGATCGGGCTGTTCGGGTTCAAGGAAGTGAGCACGACCGCCGGCATCGTCGCCGGCGCGCTGGAAGTGGCCGCGTTCGTGGTACTTGCCGCACTCGCCCTTGCTCCGGTCTGGCCGGCTCGGGCGGCGATGGCGCCGGCCGGCTACCTCGCACGGGTTCCGCCAGAGATCGCCGCAACCACCCGAATAGTCGCCGCCGCCCTTGCGGTTGCGGCGGCTGTGCTGCTCGGAGTCGCGGTTACTGGCGCGAGCGCTCCGGCAGCGCCAGCGGCATCGACGGCCGGTACCGCCCTGAAGACCACGTCAATCGGGGGAACGACGGTCCTGACGAACGCTAAGGGCTTCACGCTCTACTCGTTCGCCCCCGACACGGCGACCGCGTCGAAGTGCTACGGAAGCTGCGCTGCCTACTGGCCTCCGGTGACCGGCACTACAGCGGCGGGTTCAGGCCTGCCCGGAAAGGTCGGCACGATCAGGCGGACCGATGGCTCGCTCCAGCTCACCTACAACGGGCACCCGCTGTACGCCTACATCGGCGACTCGGCTCCTGGCCAGGCCAGCGGCAACAACATCACCCTGAACGGCGGACTCTGGCGCGACGTGCCCGTGTCGCGGTGAGCTAGCGGCCGACAGGCCGCCGGCGGCTGGAACCGACGATTGCGTGCCCGCCAGAGTTGCCTAGATGGCTCGGCAGACCCGTTGTATGAGGTCCTGCCAGCTCCGGGTGATCCGCTCTCCGGTCGGCGCGGCGGCCTCGGTGAGATCGGACGCCGACAGGTAGAGCAGCAGCGGTCCATCCAGCGCGGCAGTGAGCTGAACCGAAAGGACGTCCAGGTCAGCGACGCCGACGTCCAGTTGCCGCAGCAGCATCCGGATGTGCAACTGGGAAATCGGCGTCTGCGATCCGGCCGGAATGGGGCTGTTGCCATCCAGGGCAGCGCGGGCAATCTCGCGGTGCTCGATGAGGAAGCCGATCCTGGCCCGGCCGTAGGCGATGAGGCGGTCTAGCGCCAGAGCCCCCGGTCCCAGCGGCGGCGGACCGGACAGTACCTGTTCCTGGAAGAAGCGCTCGTCGTCGTCCAGCAGCGCCTGGAAGATCCCCGCCCGCGTGCCGAACCGGCGGAACACTGTCCCCTTGCCAAGGCCTGCTCGCTCGGCTAGCGCGTCCATCGTCAGCTTGTCCGCGCCCTGCTCGGCGAGCATCTCCCGCGCGGTCGCCAGCAGATGCACGCGGTTGCGCGTGGCGTCAGCGCGCTCGGCACGGGGCGCTACCAGAGGCAAGACGGGCCGGTCCACGCAGTCACTCTACCGGCCGGAATACTAAACGGGGTATAGTCCGTTTAACGCTGAGGACTACTCAGACGCCGGGCTTCGCCAATGGTGGACCCCTTCAAAGGAGGACGATCATGAGCACTACTCACGTTTCGGACAGGTTCACCGCGCTTCCTGATGACCAGACGCTGGCGGCGACGGTCGTCGCGCTTGAGGAGCATGGATTCAGCACGGAAGTCGTCGACAGCCTCGACGCCGCGCGCGAAGCCGTCCTGGCGCGAATCCCCCGTGGCTCCACGGTCATGACAAACACGTCGGTGACGCTGGAGGAGACTGGAATCGCCGCCGCGATAAACGACGGCGGCCCGTACGAGTCGGCACGCAACGCGATGTTCGCGCTCGACTTCGCGACGCAGGCGCAGGAGATGAAGGCCATCGGCGGCCAGCCCGATTACGCCCTCGGCAGCGTCCACGCGGTCAGCCGCGACGGAATGCTGGTGATCGCCTCGGCCTCCGGCAGCCAGCTCGCGTCCTACGCCTGGGGCGCCGCCAACGTCATCTTCGTCGTCGGCGCGCAGAAGCTGGTGCCGAACACCGAAGCGGCCCGCGAGCGCATCTACCAGCACAGCCTGGTGCTGGAAGACGCCCGCGCGCAGGCCGCCTACGGTCAGCACAGCTCAGTCGGCAAGATCCTGGAGATCCACCAGGAACTGCCCGGCCGGATTCACATCGTCCTAGTCCGCCAGCAGGTCGGATTCTGATTAGCCGCGGCTAGCTCGAGAGCTCGCCGCCGATGAGATATCGGGGGGAACGTCAATGACTTACAGCGCGACGCCGCACGCGGGCCAGTCAGCCGCCGAGCCGGTCGACCCGGCCGTCGATCACGTCCGCGGCCCGGACTCCGGCCATCTGATCCTCGAATACGGCGACTACGAATGCCCGTACTCGCGGCAAGCATTCCGGGAGATCGAACGAGTCGAGGACGAGCTACCCGGACAAGTCCGCTTCGCGTTCCGGCATTTCCCGCTTACCGAGATCCACCCGCACGCCCTGGCTGCGGCCGCGGCCGCCGAGGCCGCGGCCGTGCAGGGCCGCTTCTGGGACATGCATCAGCTGCTCTTCCACCGGCAGCGAGCTCTTGAGGACGATGACCTGCGCGAGTACGCCGTCGGGCTCAGGCTGGACCTGGCGCTGTTTGACCGCGACCGGGCCGGGGACGCCGTGCTTCGCCGCATCCGCCGCGACGTGGACAGCGGAATCGCTTCGGGTGAGGTCCAGGGAACGCCGACACTCTTCATCGACGGTGTGCTGCACCAGGGACCCTACGACGCGCCGACCCTACTAGCCGCGCTGTCCGGAGGCGACTATCGCAGCGGGCGTGGTCCGGCATGACCGAGAAACTAGGGCTCGCAAAGTTGCCACGGCTAGCCGTGCTTGGTGCCGGGCACTCCGGGCCGGTCATCGCGCGAGTTGCGCTGGACGCCGGATATCCCGTATCGATCGCCGCCTCGGGCGATCCGGCGGACATCGAACTGATCGCGCGGGTGCTAGTGCCGGGCGCCGAAGCGAACTGGGCCGCCGATGCCATCGCGGCGGCAGGCATCGTCGTGCTTGCGATACCGCTACACAAATTCTCGGCATTGGACCCGTCGCTGCTGGCGGGCAAGCTCGTCGTCGACGTGATGAACTACTGGCCGGCCGTCGATGGCGTAGTGCCGATGTTCGAAAACAGCCGGATCGGCAGCAGCGAGATCGTCCAGAGCCGACTTGCCACCTCGACGGTCGTCAAGACCCTGAATCACATCGGCTACCACGAACTTGATGACGACCGCCGGCCCGCGGGTGCGCCCGACCGCCGCGCGCTCGGCGTCGCCGGCGCTGACCCGCGCGCGGTCGAAGTCATCGCCGAGTTCGTCGATCGCATCGGCTACGACGCCGTGCGCCTGAACAGCCTGCGGGCGGGGCGGCTGCTTGAACCTGGCGGGCCGGTATTCGGCGCGTCCCTGCGCCGGGCCGACTTCTCCAGAGCCGTGTACGCCGATGCAGCCTAGACGAGGATTGGCCATGACCGGAGAACCAGAGGCGATGCGCTTTCCGCTCGTCCTCGGCCTCGATACGTTCGGCGACGTTACCCATGACGAGCACGACCGGCCGCTGTCGCACGCGCAGACCATCCGCAACGTGGTCGAGCAGGGCGTTCTCGCCGAGCAGGTAGGCGCGGATTTCTTCGGGATCGGCGAACATCACACCGATGACTTTCCGATGCCAGCTGCCGATGTCGTGCTGGCGGCGATCGCGGCGCGCACCAGCCGCATGCACGTGGGGTCCGCGGTCACTGTGCTGAGCTCCGATGATCCGGTCCGGGTGTTTCAGCGGTACTCAACGCTCAACGCGATCTCCGGCGGCCGCGCCGAAGTCATCCTGGGCCGGGGATCCAGCATCGACTCGTTCCCGCTATTCGGCTACGACCTGGCCGACTACGAGGACTTGTTCGAGGAGAAGGCCGGCCTGTTCGCCGAGCTGCTCAAGGGCGGGCCAGTCACCTGGCAGGGCAAGACCCGCGCTCCGCTGTATGACCAGGACGTCGTGCCGTACACCGAGTCCGGCCCGTTCCCGGCCTGGATCGGCGTCGGCGGCAGCCCGCAATCGGTCATCCGGGCGGCGCGATACGGATTCTCGCTGATGCTCGCGATCATCGGCGGGCCGCCGGCCCGGTTCGCGCCCTTCACCCAGCTATTCCGGCAGGCGCTGGAAAGTTTCGGACGCCCTCCGATGCCGGTCGGCGTGCATGGGCCGGGCCACGTCGCCGCTACCGACGAGGCGGCTCTCGCGGAGTTCTGGCCGCGTTACCGTGAGGTCATCGCCAGCGTCGCGGAGGCCCGCGGGTTCGCGATCCCGACCAGGGAGTCCTTCCTGCACGAGGTAGGGCCGGCCGGAGCGCTCTACGTCGGATCGCCGGAGACCGTGGCGCAGAAGATCGCCGCCAACCTCACTGTCCTCGGCGCGAATCGCTTCGACCTCAAATACGGCATGGGCGGCCTCAGCCATCAGTCCCTGCTGACCAATATCGAGCTGTACGGCACAGAGGTCATCCCGCGAGTGCGGCAGCTCCTGGCGTGAACACCAGGGAGCCGTCGTCGCGCGGAATCGGCAGGCGGCCAGCCTGCAGGTACTAGCCAGCAGGTCGCTAGCCAGCCGACATCAGCGCGCCGAACATATCCGCGTATCGCAGCAAGTGCAGGTCGCCGACGTACTGCTCTGAGATATGTACCTGCGCCGCGCGGCCCATCCGGTTTGCCTCTTCCGGGTCGTCAAGCAGAAGGCGTACCGCGGCGCCGAAGGCCGCCAGGTCCCGCGGATCTGGCAGCAGGATCCCAGTACCATCGGCGATCTGGTCAATGATCCCGCCGACCGCCGAGCCGACCACGGGCCGCGCTTTCCACATGCCCTCGGCCACTGTCAGCCCGAACCCCTCCGCCAGGCTCTTCTGGACGACAACGCTGGCGTGCCGCTGCAGCGCGTTCACCATCGCCGCGTTCTCGTCGGGGTCATCCAGAGGAAGAGTGATCAGCAGAATCTTGTCGCGGACGGCCGCGGGCAGCTCCCGCCATCGCAGCAGGCACTCGGCAAACACCGCGGCGCCGTCAGGGTCGTCGGTAACGCCCGCGACCGCGGGCCCGACAAGCAGCAGGTATGCATTCCCGGCGGCGGACGCGACGTACGTCGCGAATCCCTCCATGACGCCCGCCATGTCCTTGAGATGGTCCCACCTGGAAACCTGGACGACCAGCGGATCCTCCGGGCCAGCGCGGCTATCACCGGTGATTTGTGCCGTCCGGGTCACCGTGCCCATGCTGCCGTCATTGCGAGTGAACGACGTCGCCTCGGCGGGCGCAGCGCCGTCGAGCACCCCGATGCGCGTCAGGATGGCCCGGACGGTGCTGTCGGTCAGGTACTGGTTCTTCGGCGAAAAAGGATCGATCGACGGCGGAATGATCGCCACGCTGTCGGCCGGCATCCAGGTGGGAACGTACTGCCGCCGCGAGAAGACATGCATATGCGCAGCGACAAGGTATGGCCTCAGGAAGCTCCAGCCGATCGTGGTCGCGTCGTTCTGCCAGTCCACGCCGATATGGGAACGCCAGGCCACGTGCGCGCCAGCACTAGCCAGCGGGGCGGTCAGCCCGGCGGTCTGCGGATCATGAAGCAGGACGAGATCTCCCGGCCGTATCCGCTCCAGCAATTCCACCGCGTTGGCGGCCAGCATCCGGGCGTAATGGCCAGCCGCAGCACCGCTGATCGGGCCGCCAGCCAGCTCGCCATGGATCTGGTTGTGAAGCCGTTTCGTCGTGACGAAGAACTCAGCGTCGCCGGCGATCACGCCCCAGCGGATGGCGATATCAAGATCCTCCGCGTACCCGATAAGCACCTGCAGCATCTCGGCGACGCCGCCGCCGACCGCGGTCGAGCTGACATTCCAGATCGTGCGGTCCGCCAGCCGCTCCCGGAACTGGCTCGCCGCCTGCGCCAGGCGCTCGCGCCGTTGCACGCCGACTACTGTCTCCAGCTGCGCGACCGGTCGCCTGGGCACGTCCACCCACCTCACCAGGCTCACTGCCGACCTCCTTGCTGAGGAACACCGCGGCCCGAGACCGAACGCGGTCAGCAGGCTTGAGCTGCCCGGCGGCAAACCCGCTTGGCCCGGATCAGTCCAGCCATACCCAACCGCGGCACCCAACGCACCGGTTGAACCTGACCTGCGGTGCTGGGTACCCAGAGGCGTTTACCGCCAGACTGGTACGAAATCTCCCGTCGCGGCGGCGGACGCGCCAAGCCCAGGAAAGAAAGACTCTGCAGCGGGCAGGTATAAGCCGACGCCGCGGTGCGCCCGGCGCTCCAGGGCGGCGTTGCTGTCGGCCAGGACGGCCAATAACCCAGAACGGCCAGTAACAGAGAAACGGGGAAACAAGTGATCAGTGACACTCTGAGCGAGGCGGTTGCCGAGATGCGCGGTGACCTGCAGGAGAATCCAGCCACTTATCCGCCCGGGGAACCGCTCACCGAACGGATCGTGGCTCTCATCGAGGAGATGGAGCTCGTACAGCAGGAAGTCGAGGACCGCGCCGCAGCGGACCTGACGGTGCTCGACCGGGAGTACCAACTCGGCGAGGTGGGCGACCCAGAGCCGCCGGCTTAGCCGACTTCCGTCGTGTCCCTTATCCGGGCGATCGGGTCGCCTCGACGCCCCGGGACCTTTGAAGTACCGCGCGCGGGGGGACGATTGCGGGATGGGCTCACCTGACGTTAAGTCCTCGCGCGGCAAGAGCAAGCGCGTGGGCAAGCCTGCACGCGCCGACCTGCCGCCCGGACGCTACCTGGATCGTGAGGACAGCTGGCTGCGGTTCAACCAGCGAGTCCTGGAACTGGCGGAGGACCAGAGCATCCCGCTACTCGAGCGGGTGCGCTTCCTGACCATCTTCGCCACCAACCTGGACGAGTTTTTCATGGTCCGGGTGGCCGGCCGGGTCCGGCGGATGGCGGCCGGGCTGCCCGTGGAAAGTGCCAGCGGGGCGTCCCCTGAGCAAGTGCTGACTCGGACTCTGGAAACGGTCCGCGAGCTCGCCAGCCGGCACGCCGCTTGCTTCAGCGACTCGGTGCTGCCGCCGCTGGCCGCCGAGGGCATCCAGATCCTGCGCTGGAAGGAGCTGTCGGGCGCCGAGCAGGCAACGCTGCAGGAGCTATTCCAGGAGCGGATCTACCCGGTACTCACACCACTTGTTGTTGATCCTGCCCACCCGTTCCCCTACATTTCGGGCCTGTCGCTCAGCCTGGCTGTCATGATTGCCGACCCGCGGACGTCTAGGACGATGTTCGCCCGGGTCAAGGTGCCGCCGCTACTGCCACGGCTCACTCCGGTGGCCCCGTTCCGGTTCGTGCTACTGGAGGACGTGATCGCGGCCTACCTGCCCGAATTGTTCAAAGGCCTGGACGTGATCGAGCATTACGTCTTCCGGGTGACCCGGGCCCGCGATCTGGAGATCGACGAGGACATGACGGAGGACTTGCTGAAGTCACTGGAGCGCGAGCTGATGCGCCGCCGCTCGGATCCTGCCGTCCGGCTCGAGGCCGAGGAGTCCATGTCCAGCGACATGCTCGCCAACCTCGTGACCGAGCTTGGCATCGACACCCGCGCCGTGTACCGGTTGCCGAGCCCGCTCGACCTTTCCGGCCTGACCGCCATCGCCGATCTCGACCTGCCAGCCCTGAAGTACCCGCCGTTCGTTCCATCGGAGACCGCGCTGCCGGCCAACACTAGCGTCTTCAAAACGATCGCTGAGCGAGACGTCCTTGTGCATCTCCCTTACGACTCGTTCGCCGCTACCGTGCAGCGCCTGGTTGTGTCGGCCGCCGCCGACCCGCGAGTGCTGGCGATCAAGCACACGCTGTACCGGACCAGCGGCGATTCCGAGATCGTTGACGCCCTGGTCGACGCGGCCGAGGCCGGCAAGCAAGTTGTGGTAGTTGTCGAGCTCAAGGCGCGCGGCGACGAGCAGGCGAACATCGCCTGGGCGCGCAGGCTAGAACAGGCGGGCTGTCATGTGGTGTACGGCTTTGTCGGACTGAAGACGCACTGCAAGATGGTGCTGGTGGTGCGTGAGGAACCAGATGGCACGCTCCGCCGGTTCTGCCATATCGGCACCGGAAACTACCATCCCAAGACCGCGCGGCTGTATGAGGACTTCGGCCTGCTCACTGCGGATCGTACCGTCGGCCGGGACGTCACCGACCTGTTCAACCACCTCACCGCCTACAGCCAGGAGTCTGCGTACCGCCGGCTCCTTGTCGCCCCCGAACACCTGCGTGCCGGCCTGGTAGAGCGTATCGACGGGCAAGCCGAACGCGCTCGGCGCGGCGAGCCCGCCCGGATCCAGGTGAAGTGCAACGCGATCATCGACGAAGTCATCATTGACTCGCTGTACCGCGCTTCCGAGGCCGGGGTGCCGATCGACCTGTGGATCCGCGGGATCTGCGGGCTTCGGCCCGGCCTGCCAGGCGTCTCGGAGACGATCCGGGTCCGCAGCATCCTTGGCAGGTTCCTGGAACACTCGCGGGTATACGCCTTCGGCAGCGGTGACGACGGCGCAGCAGCCGGAGACATCTGGCTGGGCAGCGCTGATCTCATGCACCGGAACCTGGACCGCCGGGTCGAGCTGCTGGTCCGGGTGACTGATCCTGCGCAACGAGCCGAGCTTAGCGACCTCCTTGAGCTGGCCATGGACGACGGGACCGCATCGTGGTGGCTTGGCCACGATGGTGTCTGGACCAGGCACCACCTGGACGCCTCCGGTGCCCCCCTGCTGGACATCCAGGAATACCTGATCCGGTTTCGGCAGGGCCACGTCCCGGCGTCCTGACGCGCCGGGCGCCTCGACACCCCTCGTCGCTTCCGGGGCCATACCGGCGGGAAGCGTTCACCCTTTGCGGATGAGGTGCGGGAGCCAGCAGCGGGCATAGCGTGCCGTGTCGAGGATCGGTGAATCATCGGTGAAGCATGGGTGAATCACCGGTAAAACCCGGCCTGCCAGGTTCGCGGCGGCGTCAGCGCTTGCGGACCAGGTACCCCGGCCACGAGCAGGAACGCCACCGGAGCGGAGCGGAATAATGGGTGTCATGACGGCAGAGGCAACGGCGCGACGGCTGCCGAGGTATCAGCTCGATTCGGGGCTAGCGCACCTAACGCCGGCCGATCGCGCGGCGCGCGGCGCGGATGCGCGGGCGCAGGTGCCGAGGGAGAGCCAGGCATTCTTCGATCCGCCTGCTGACCGGCCCGACCCTCTTACCTTGCTGGAGGAGCAGGCCAAGTCGCGGGTGCCGGAACTGGTACCGATCCGGTGGGGCCGGATGGCGAGTTCCCCGTTCGCCTTCTTCCGCGGCGCGGCGCTGCCGATGGCCAGCGATCTGGCCAGCACTCCGGTCTCCGGGCTGGCGGTGCAGGCATGCGGCGACGCGCACCTGTCGAATTTCGGCATCTTCGGCTCTCCCGAGCGCCTGCTGGTATTCGACGTCAACGACTTCGACGAGACCCTGCCCGGCCCCTGGGAATGGGATGTCAAACGGCTCGCGGCCAGCCTGGAAGTGGCCGCACAAGACAACGGACTCGCCGCAAAGAAGCGCCGCGAGATCGTCATGGCCGCGGTCGGCAGGTACCGGCAGGCGATGCGCGGCTTCGCCACCATGACCAACCTGGACGTCTGGTACGCGCGCGCTGACATGGATCAGCTGCAGGCTGAGTTCCAATCCCAGCTAAGCAAACGACAGCGCACGGTGGTCAGCAAGGGCCTGACCAAAGCACGAACCCGCGACAGCATGCAGGAGCTCGGGAAGCTCTGCCAGCAGGTGGACGGCCGGCCGCGGATCATCTCTGACCCGCCTTTGGTCGTGCCGATCGATGAGCTGCTACCCAAACAGGCGGAAAGGAAGAGCTTCGAATCGCAGCTGAGCGACCTGATCGGCAAGTACGGGCGCACTCTGCAGGCCGACCGCCGGTTCCTCCTCGGGGAGTACGAGCCCGCCGACATGGCCCGCAAAGTCGTCGGTGTCGGCAGCGTCGGGACCCGCTGCTGGATCGTGCTGATGCTCGGCAAGAATGAGTCCGACCCCCTGTTCCTGCAAGTGAAAGAAGCGCAGGTGTCGGTGCTCAGCCGGTTCGTCGGCCCCAGCAAGTACACCAACCAGGGCCAGCGGGTCGTCGCCGGCCAGCAGCTGATGCAGGCATCCAGCGACATCTTCCTGGGCTGGCAACGGGCCGAAGGCCTCGACGGGAAAACCCGCGACTTCTACGTCCGCCAGCTGCGGGACTGGAAATACTCCATCGACATCCAGACCCTGCGGCCACGCGGCATGCGCATGTACGCCGAGCTGTGCGGATGGACGCTGGCGCGCGCGCACGCGTGCTCTGGAGACGGGATAGCCATCGCCGCCTACCTCGGCGCATCCGACGTGTTCGACCGGGCCATCGCCGAGTTCGCCGCCGCCTACGCCGACCAAAACGCACGCGACTTCAAGTCCCTGAACGCCGCAATCGACTCGGGCCGAATCACCGCCGAGCGCGGCCTGTGAGGTCCTGTCCGGATGGGCTGGCCCCGACGAACGCCGAGGTCGCCGATTTCGCCCTCTGTCACAGCGAGGGATGACGGATGACAGACCACGCCGACAGCGGCCCGCCAAATGGCCCGACAGGCGGCCCGCCGACTGATCCGGCCACGCATGGTGCCGCGCCGGAGGCGGGCGCCGCGGGTGACGCCAAAGCACAGGCAATCGACCCAGAGTCGCTGGGGGCGGCTTTCCCGCGGACGCACCACGTGCTGCAGCTGGAGTTCGGCGACCGCAAGGACTTCGACGACCCACGCCGGGAATGGCGCCGACTGTTCTCCGAACTGCTCGGCACCTTCGCGCTGGTCCTGGTCGCCTCGGGCGGGGGGATCTTGCACGCCAAGGGGCAGATCAGCCTCGCAGCGGCGGTTGTCGCGCCGGGCCTGATGGTGATGGCGATCATCTTGTTCATGGGCGCGGTGTCCGGCGCGCACCTGAACCCGGGCGTGTCGCTGGCTTTCGCGCTGCGCGGGGACTTCCCGTGGAAGCGGGTGCCCGGCTATATCGCCATCCAGCTTATTGGCGCAACCTTGGCATGCCTGTTCCTCCGCTGGGTATTCGGGAACGTCGAGCATCTCGGGGCGACCCTGCCGGGCCCGGGGTACAAGAACTGGCAGGCCCTGCTTATGGAGATCGTGCTCACCGCGCTGCTGGTCAGCGTGATCCTGGGCACCGCATCCGCGGCGCAGAACGTCGGTGCGATCGCCGCGCTCGGCGTCGGCGGCTATATCGCGCTCGCGGGCTTGTGGGCGGCGCCGGTCAGCGGCGCGTCGATGAACTCGGCCCGGTCCTTCGGTCCCGCCCTCGTCAGCGGTGACTGGAGCAGCTACTGGGTGTACATCGTGGGGCCGATCACCGGCGCGCTGATCGCCGTCGGTTTTGCGTTCGTGCTGCGCGGCCGCGGCGGCGACGCCACTTCGCGTGCGGCAGGCTCTGGCAGACTCGGCGGAGAGGCCTCGGCCGCCAAGGCCCGACGGTCGCGGCGACGCGAGCGGCACAAGGGAGCATTATCGGGCCAGGCACACGCGCTGCCCAAGGTCCTCCAAGATCTCGAAGCCATCCCGCAGTTGGACGCAGGCGCCTCGTTACCAAATGCGATACTGCCAGGTGGATAAAACGGGCCGGCCTAGGAGCAGACCATGAGCGCTAGCCCCGCCTCTGGCGCGGCAAGAATTGTCGTCGGCGTCGACGGATCTCGGTCGTCTCAAGACGCGCTGCGGTGGGCTGGCCACTTCGCGGCGATCTTCGCCGCGCAGCTGGAAGTCGTAACCGCCTGGGAGTTTCCGCCCTCGTACGGCTGGGCTGCGATCGCGCCGGACTGGGATCCAACGCGCGACATGATGAAAGTTCTCGATGACAGCGTTCAAGCCGTGTTCGGGGACAACCCGCCACCCGGCATGCAACTGCTCGTGCGCGAGGGCGGCGCGGCCAAAGTGCTCCTCGATGTGAGCCCGGGCGCCATCATGCTGGTCGTCGGCAGCCGCGGCCACGGCGGATTCGCCGGGCTGTTGCTCGGCTCGGTCAGCGCGAACGTCGCCGAGCACGCGCCGTGTCCGGTTTTCATCGTGCACGGCGATCACCAGCCGCCCCCGGCTCGGCCTGCCTGATTCATCGCGTCCCGTAAGCTTGTATAACTTGCGCTACAATGTAGCGCGTGACGACTCCCCTATCCATTCGCTTCGAACCGGCGCTGCTAGCGCGGCTGCGGCGGAGGGTTAGCGCCACCACAGGGTCGACTACCTCAGCGCTGGCCCAGCGGTTGATAGATGAGGGCCTGCGAATGGCCGACCATCCGGGCGTGATCTTCAAGGACGGCCCGTCCGGCCGCCGCGCGGCGCTTGCCTATGGCCCCGATATCTGGGAGATCATCAAATTCCTGCAAGAGATCGATGAGCGCGGACCAGCCGCCCTGGAAGCGGCCGCGGAGATCCTGGCGCTGGATGTCAGCGGCATCAGCACGGCCGTCAGCTACTACGCCGACTATCCCGATGAGGTCGACGACGAGATCACGGCCGCCGACGACGCGTCCGCACGCGCCGAGGACGCCTGGCGCGTCCAGCGGCGGCTGCTGGAATGACCAGCGAATCAGCAGCCCGGCTGGCGCTGGACGAGATGTTCTCCCCCGCTGTTGCCAAGGCCTTGCGCGACGCGGGTCACGACGTGCTCGCGGTTGCGGAGAGAGCTGACCTCCGCGCGATGAGCGATGCGAAGATCTTCGCCTGGGCCGCAGCCGAGCGGAGATGGCTGCTGACTGAGAACGTCAAGGACTTCCGCCCGCTGCTGCTTCAGTCCATCCAATTCGAACCGCCGGCCGCCGGAGTCTTGTTCACCAGCAGCCGCACGTTCCCGCGGTCCAGGAAGAATCCTGGTCCTCTCATCGCGGCTCTGGACGTGCTGCTGAGAACTGGGCCCCCACAAGCCCCCATCACCGAGGACTGGCTAACCACCGGAGAATGACAGCGGTGACACGTCAGCCGGCCTCGTGCCGACCGAACTGTTCGGTGCAGACGGCCGCCAGTGCCCTGTCGGGCCTCGAGTGTTTCAATCAGGGCTACAGATACCTTCCCCCCATCGCCACCGCGAAAGGCTGTCACCAGTGGAATACGCGAACCTGGGCCGCTCCGGGCTGTCGGTCAGCCGCTTGTGTCTGGGAACCATGAACTTCGGGCCGCTGACGCCTCCGGCCGAGGCACACGCGATCATGGATCACGCACACGAGCTGGGCATCAACTTCTTCGATACCGCCAACCGTTATGGCGGCGCGTTCAGCCCGCCCGGCCAGGTCGGCCAGCACGAGCGGGCGCACGTGGGCTGGACCGAGGAGATCATCGGTGACTGGTTCGCGTCCGGAAGCATCCGCCGGGAGCGCACGGTGCTGGCCACAAAGCTGTACGGAGCCATGGGCGACTGGCCCAACGAGGGCAGGCTGTCGGCGCTGAACATCCGCCGTGCCTGCGATGCCTCGCTGCAGCGGCTGCGGACTGACTACATCGACCTGTACCAGATGCACCACGTCGACCGGGACACGCCGTGGGAGGAGATCTGGCAGGCCATGGAGGTGCTCGTTACCCAGGGCAAGATCCTCTACGTTGGCTCATCCAACTTCGCGGCCTGGCACATCGCGCAGGCGAACGACAGTGCCGCTGCGCGTGGCTTCTTCGGGCTTGTCAGCGAGCAGTCCATTTACAACCTGTTGACTCGCCAGATCGAACTGGAGGTACTGCCCGCGGCGATCGAGTACGGCGTCGGGATCATCCCGTGGTCACCGCTGCAGGGCGGGCTGCTCGGCGGCGTGCTGCGGTCCGAACGCGAGGGCCGGCGCCGCCTGGCCGGCCGGGCGAAGGAATACGTCGAGCGGAACAGGGAGCAGATCGAAGCGTACGAAATCCTCTGCGAGGAACTGGGTGCGCAGCCGGGCACGGTGGCGCTCGCCTGGCTGCTGCACCAGGACGGGGTGACAGGACCCATCGTGGGACCGCGCACCGTCGGCCAGCTGGACGACGCGCAGCAGGCCCTTGCGCTTAGCCTCGACGAAGACGTGCAGAAGCGGCTGGACGGCATCTTCCCGGGTTATAAGCCCGCACCGGAGCATTACGCCTGGTAACACCCGGCATGTTCGGCCAGCGCATAACACCCCGCCCGTACGGCGAATCCCTGCCCGGGGCGCCCGATAACCCTCATTCCTGCTGCTCGAGCACGCGCGTCACGACGGTGAGATCCTGATCACCGAGACCCTGGTCGACGGCCTGCTGCCATTCGTCGGCCAGGCAGGCCAGCGCGGCGAAGCGCGTCCCGCCGGCTGCCTGCAGCGCAAGATGCACGTCCTTAAGCGCCAGCGAGAGGGCAAACTGCGCCGAGAACTCGCCGCCGGTTATCCGTTGCAGCTTGGCCGATTGCCAGGGCGAGACGATCGGGCTGCCGTCGAGCGCGTCCGCCACCGTCGCGGTATCCAGCCCCAGCTGGTGTGCGAGTGCCACGGACGCGGCGACCGCTTCGTTCTCGAAAGCCAGCCAGGTATTGTTCACCAGCTTGAGCCGGGTCCCGGCTCCTGCGGCGCCGACCCAGACTGTCCGGTGGCCGAGCGCGTCGAAGAGCGGGGTGACCCGCGTCCGGGCATCGTCAGGCCCGGACGCGAAGATGATCAGCTGGCCCTGCGCTGCCGGATCCTTGCTTCCCGATACCGGCGCGTCCAGAAGCGTCACGTCCGGCCGCTCGCGATCGACCATCGCTATGACGTCAGTGATGCCGGCCAGCCCGATCGTGGCCATCTGCACCCAGATCGCACCTGGAGCGAGCGCGGCGAGCATTCCCTCATCGCGTGCGACCGAGATCACCGCATCAGCGTCGGGCACCATCGTGATGACGATGCCAGCCCGCTGCGCGGCCTCGGCTGCCGTGCCGGCGACGGTCGCGCCGCGTTCGGCCAGGTCGCGTGTCGCCTCCGGGCGGCGATCCCAGACAATCACCGGCAGGCCGGCCCGCAGGGCGCTAGCCGCCATCCCGTGGCCCATCGTTCCGATGCCCAGCACGGCAACGGTCTCAGATGCCTCCGACATTGCTCTCCCCTGCTAGTCGTGCTCCCGCCAGCTCGCGCCGCGCGCTTCTTCCGCAGGAATTACCCGGCCGATCAATCGGTACACCGCAGATCAAGGGAACGGCACCTGGACATCCCGCTAACTCTCCAGCCCTGGCTGCTCAGCGGCTATGTCTCCGGTGATCAGGAAGGGCCGGGCTCAGCTTGCGGGTTGCGCTCGCGCTGGTGATAGCCGGCCGTCATGCCGCCGTCGACAAGCAAGGTCGTCCCGGTGATGAAGTCCGCCTCATCGCTGGCGTAGAAGACGGCGGCAGCGGCAACGTCGCGGGACTGGCCGATCCTGCCGATGGGCGGGACTGGCCAGTCACCGCTCTCCGGCCGGTCCTGTTCGCCGGGCGGCGCCATGTGCCGCATTCCCGGCCAGGTATCCCCGGGGCAGAGCACGTTCGAGCGCACCCCGGCGTGGCCGCCGTCCAGCGCCAGCATCTTCCCGAGCATCACCACTGCCGCCTTCGAGACTGAGTAGAGCCCGATCGATTGCTCGCCCCAGACGCCCGCGTCCGACGCGATGTGGATCATGGCGCCCTGGCGGCGAGCAAGGTGGCTGAAGGCGGCCTGCGCGTACAGGAAGTAACCCCGCACGTTGACGTTCATCACCCGGTCGTAATCCGCCAGCGGCGTATCCAGCAGGCTCGCCTCGATCCCGATGCCAGCGTTGTTTACCAGCACATCGAGTCCTCCGAGTTGCTCGACGGCCAAGTCCACGGAGTTGGCTACTGCGGCCGGATCGCCTGCCTCAGCGGCCAGGAACCAGGCCTGCCCAGACCCACGGAGGGCCTGCTCGGCGTGCTCGCCCAGCTCCTGGTTCCGCCCGGTGATCACCACTGCCGCACCCTCGCGCAGGAATCGCTCGGCGATGGCGAAGCCGATACCAGTTGTACCGCCGGTTACTAGTGCCTGCTTGCCCTGCAGCCGTCCCATGCCACCTAGTGTGACCGCCGCGCTCGCGGTCACGGCGCGGCACCGTCGAACAAATCCCGGAAGCCGCTAGGCGAATGGGGGCCGATGGCGAGCTGCTCGAGCACCCCCAGCCCGGCCCGGTCGCCCCAGGTCGCACGGACCACTTGCTGGACGTGGATACAGGTGGGGTCGAGCGTGTCGAGCTCCTCGACCCGGTGCTGCTCGCCGGCGACGGCGAGTTCATCGTGCCATCGGCCGTGCGCCCAAGTCGGGTGCAGATACCCGGC
This sequence comes from uncultured Actinomycetota bacterium, assembly GCA_963787665.1. Classification (GTDB taxonomy): domain Bacteria; phylum Actinomycetota; class Actinomycetes; order Streptosporangiales; family Streptosporangiaceae; genus JAJYUU01. Next base: position 1,387,226 of record CAWBDZ010000005.1, on the reverse strand, counting down.
TCCGCGCATCCGGAAGGTCAGCAGCGGTTCGAGCTGAACCGTCTCGCGCTGCCCGGCCCGGCTGAAGGTGAGCAGAGCGCCTTCGCTGCGACGCAGCCCTGGCGCCCAGCGCACCTGATGCCGCGCCTCGTCCAGGGGTTCGGCCTGCGTCCCCGGCCCGTAAACAGGGCCGTCCTTGGCGATTACCGGCAGGACCGCCGCTGTCTTGGCCCAGGACGTCCCGTCAGCGTGCTCGAAGGTCATGAAATGCAGGCACTCGCTGGCGAAATTAAGCGGTGCCCACAGAAAGAAGATCTGCGGAACGGTGCGAGATGGCGCCGCGGGCGCGGGCTGTCCGACCGGCCGGATCCCCCAAGACCGGTCCTTGGTCCCGTAAACGGTGTCCGGGTCCAAGACGATCGACGCCGTCGGCAGCCCGATGGAACCGGACCACTGGCCCAGCTGGGCGAGCCGGGTGACGTCCATAACTGGCCTGGCGCCGTCCAGCAGTGTCTGCCTGGGCTCGCCGAACGCGGCAGTACGGGCCTGGAATGTCAGGTCGGCAGTGATGCCGAGGTCGGCCGCGTCGACGAGCACCCGGTTGACCCGCAACGGCTGGGTGATCTGGACGCTGATCGGTCCGACCGTGGTCTGGGTGCGATCGAGCGGGAGCCGTCCGGATGCGAACACCGATCGCTGCCAGCCGTCGTGCACGACTCCGAACGCCGCATCGATGACGCCCCGGTTGGGGTAGATCCCGAGCGCGACCGCGAAGTAATAATCCTCGGTGTAGCCGTTGAACCAGAACCGGTCGTAGTAATCGGGATGGCCACCGCCCGCGTGCGCGATTGGCAGCGCCGTCTGGTGAACGGGGAAGTCGTCGAACGGCGTGAGCACCTGTTCTCCTCCGATCCGGATGTACCAGCCTGGCTGACTCCGGCTGGAGATCTGGTCTTGGTCAACGGCCTTGCCTCGTGCCGGCGTTACCGGACTGCCGGGGCGGAGCCAGCTTCGGACAGTTGCCGGGAGGATATCGGCGGCGTGCTGCTGAGCGGCCCCTCCGCGCGCATTCCAGCCAGCTGGATGTCAAGGAATCGCTGCCAGGCCCCGGGCGCCATCTCGCCGGCGGCCTGCACGAGCCCGCGCATCGCCCAGATGAGGGCGAGGATGTCGCCCGGCGTGACGGCGGGGTTCACCGAGCCCGCAGCTACGGCGCGGGCGGTGAGCATCTCGATCGCTGCTCGTATGCGGTGCCCCGTGGCGGCATCGGACGGGCGCTGGAGCAGCAGGTTCGCGTAACGCGCGTGGTCGGCGAAGGACTGGCCTACGGCGCGCAGCAGCTCTTCAAGCCCGTGCCCGTCGGGGCGCGCCAGCGCCTGCTCGGTGCACTGCAGCAGTTGCTCAAGCGCTAGCCGCAGCAGCTCGTCGATCAGGGCATCCTTGCTGGCGAAATGCCGGTACACGGTGCCGACGCCGACGCCGGCGCGCGCCGCGATCTCCTCCATGCTGGCATCAGCGCCAGACTCCCCTAGCACCTCGCGCGCGGCCTCAAGGATGCGGTGATAGTTCCGTACCGCGTCGCGCCGTGCGGCAGGCGGCCCAGTCATTGGTCACTCGCTCTCGTCGCCGACGACCGTGCCTCCGGCGACAACTGCCATCTCGGCGTGCTCCAGCTCCCCGGCTGTGCGTCGCATGCCGACTGCCGCGGGAATCAACAGGCCAGCTATCGCTGCGAGCACGAGACCCGCGGCCATGGCGGCGAATCCGGTCGTATAACCGGACTCCTTCGGCAACCCGGACGGTCCGATCTGGGAGGTGACGATGCTGGCCATCACGGCCGCGCCAATACTGCCGCCGATGGTCCGGATGTTCGCGTTCATGCCGCTGGCTACGCCTGTCTGCGAGGCCGGGACCGCCGCGACAACCAGGGCGGACATCGCCGAGAACGCCAGGCCGAAACCGACGCCCATGATGGCGTTCGACACGTAGATCTCCCACTGCTGCCCGTGTGCGAAGGCGAGCATTGACATAGCCACCGACCCGATCAGGCAGCCGGTGATCACCAGAACCTTGCCCCCGAATACACGCGTGAGCCGTCCCGCGAACATGCCGACCGTGAACATTGTGATCGCTGACGGCAGCAACATCAGCCCTGAGCGGGTAATGCTGGCGCCGAAGCCGTACCCGGCGGCCGGCGGCGTCTGCACGAACTCGGGCAAGAATGCGAACGTCGCGTACATCCCCACGCCGATCAGCAGGGCGACCAGATTGTTCGTCCACACGGCCGTCCGTCGCATCATCTGCATGTCGATCAGCGGTGTGGTGGCCCGCAGCTCGGCGGTCACCCAGCTGGCCGCCAGTATCACTGCCAGCGCCAGCAGTCCGATTACCCGGCCAGACCCCCAGCCCCAGGCCGGGGCCTCACTGAGCGCGACGAGCAACGCGACGAGCCAGGCGGACAGGAGCAGAGCTGGCAGCCAGCTGATCCGTCCAGGGGTGCGGACCGGCGACTCGGGTACGAACAGCACCGCCGACACCGCGGCGATGATCGTCAGGATCATCGGCAGCCAGAAGAGCCAGTGGTAGTTCAAAAGGTCGACGATCGGGCCGGCGAGGACTATACCGAGACCAGCTCCGACCGCAGTGAGCGACGCCAGCGCGCCGACCGCGCCGGCCACTTTCCTCGCCGGGAACTCATCCCGGATGATCCCGAAGGCGACGGGCACCATCCCGCCGCCGATGCCCTGGATCACTCGTGCCACGATCAGGACGCCGATCGAGGATGCGAGCGCCGCCAGCACCGAGCCGATCGCCAGTGCGATGAGGGTCGCGACGAACACCCGCTCCTTGCCGATCATGTCGCCGACCCGGCCCAGGATCGGCGTCATCACCGACGCGGACAGCAGATAGGCCGTCAGCACCCAGGTGACAGCCGCCTGCGTCGTATGCAACTCGTGCTGCACCGTCGTCAGAACAGGGATCACCAGCGACTGCAAGAGCGCGAACGCCGCAACGCCGAGAGACAACACCCCGAACGTCACCTGGTGATGCGCGCGCCGGCTACCAACCGCCATCAAGTCCTCCCGGAAACGGAATCATGCTTCCGGTAGGAATCTAGCAAACGGAATACAGATTCCGTCTGCGAGTTGGCCTGGTTGTTCCGAGTCGGTTCGCCCGCTGGCGAGACAGTCTGACCCGCTCGTGTTTCGATCACTCGGTCATCCCAGGGTCCCCTGATACTGGTGGGCCGACGCATGCCAGCAACGCGCGTCGCTCGCCAGGCAGAGTCGCTGGCGTTGCTTCATATTTCAGCAGAATATATCAAAAATACTCTTTGAAATAATTTTTACGGCGACTAGAAAACCCTGATATAGGCTGCGCATTCACAAGACCCTAACTAATGGGTTCTGGCGGAGGCGCATACTGCTTATGGCGACATAAAAGGTCGTCGTATAGCGACGACGAAAACCCAGGCGGAAAGGGATCATGATGGCATTGAATTGGCCACTCGAACAACAGGGCTCCACGGGCGAGAATGTCCGTAGTATCCAGTATCTGCTCAATCAGCATTTATCCGAATCGTCCGTCAGCACTGCGCCGGCCGAAGCACCAGCAGCCAGCACAGCGACCGCAGCCAGCACGGCCACCGCAGCCAGCACGGCCACCGCAGCCCCCACGGCGACTACACCGACTACAGCCAGCCCGCAGCTAGCCGTTGATGGCGACTTCGGCCCGAAGACCGCCACGGCCGTGCGTGCCTTCCAGGCCGCGCACAGCCTCTCGGTAGACGGCAAGGTCGGGAACCAGACCTGGCCCGTTCTGATCATCGAGGTATCCACTGGCAGCACCGGACAGGCGGTTCGTGCTGTGCAAAGTCAGATCCGGTCGCGCAGCGGCTGGCTGACGGTCGACGGGATATTCGGCCCCGAGACTGACAGCGCGGTGCGCAGTTTCCAGTCTTTCTGCGAGCTCAGCGTCGATGGGATCGCGGGCCCGTTCACGTGGAATGCGCTGACGCTGGCGTACCTGCGCGCCGCTAGCGGGCAGGCTGCGGCGAACCTGGTTTACCAGGCGTGGACTCAAAACGACCGCGCAGCTGCTGCTTTCGAAGCCATCCCGCTGGCTGTGGAAGCGCTTTTCGCTCGCAGTTGGAAATCGTCGGACGGATGGACCTCCGCTGGCTGTGGAGTAGCAGCGGGAACCTTCGCATGCACGTGGCAGCGGACCGGCGAGAAGCTAGTCCTCGAGGGTAACGACAGCACTGGAGCGCCGTTTTACTACGTCAACAACGTGACCTTCCAGGCCTGAGCCGGCCCGGGGCAAGGTAACCGGCCGTTGGTCAGGCAACGGCCGGGCCCGGGCTGACACCCAGGTACGCGCGGACCACTGCGGCCACCGCCATGACGTCAACCGGGACCGTTGTATCCACCGTGACCAGTTCGCCGACGCCCACTGGCCGGTCATACTCGCGGCGCGTCTCGGGCGACAGTTCGGTCACCACGTGTACCGGGTGGCATGTCCGGGCGCGATCGTTGTAACGGCGGGCCGCGAGGGCAGGGTCGCACGTGCAATAGACCTCGACCGGGCAGTCGGCCAGTGCGGCCAGTGCGGCCAGTTTGTCGCGCGTACGCCCGTCGTGCGGCCGGAAGTTAGCTTCGACCACTACCGACGGGGCGTCGGCAGCCAGCACCCACAGCAGTTCCATCGCGGCCCCACCGATTTTCCGGGACCAGGTCAGGTCCGGCACCGGGGCACCGAGAGCGTCGTGCAGAGCTTCCTTGATCTTGTCCTTGCAGACCAGGGCAAATCCGAGCTCCGCAGCCAGCGGAACGGCCAGGCTCGTCTTGCCTGCTCCGGGCGCGCCGGACACGAACACAACCTGGCGGCGCGAACCTCGCATGCCTCTAGCCTGGCATCCGGCGCAGCAAGCTGGGCTTAACTCTGATTCCCAGCACTGATCCTGCGCCGCGGGACGCCAGCCATGCCGCCGGGAACTGGTACACCTATCGTACACGTAAGGTGTACGATAGGTGTATGAGCAGAGTGCGCACGAACATCGAGATCGAGGACACCTACCTCCAGGCGGTCATGGACCGCTACGGCCTGCGGACTAAGACCGAAGCCGTGGAGCTTGCCCTGCGGCATCTTGCCGGGCAGCCGATGACCAGGGAGGAGGCCCTCGCGATGAGAGGCGCCCACGCCATCGGGGAGCTGCCCGCTGATACCCCGCCGCGAGGTGCCGCATGATCCTGGCTGACACTTCGGCCTGGGTGGAATACGACCGTGCCACCGGCAGCAGCGTCGATCTCCGCCTGTCGGATCTGATTGCCACCGGCGCGCCGGTCGCGGTAACCGAGCCAGTGATCATGGAAGTCCTCGCTGGCGCACGCAGCGACGCCAGGGAGGCCGATCTGCGCCGGCTGCTGCAGCGATTCCACCTGTACCAGTTCGATGCAGTCGCCGACTTCGACGGAGCCGCGCGGATCTACCGCCGCTGCCGGCAGGCCGGCATCACACCGCGAGGACTGGTGGACTGCATGGTGGCCGCTGTCGCCCTGCGGCGCCGGGCGACTCTGCTGGCTTGCGACCGCGACCTAGAGCACGTCGCCCGCGTCATCGGCATCGACCTGGACGGGACCCGGCGCGAGTAAGCGGATCCCCGTTCCCGCATGCACCCTGTCGGCCGGGACGATGAGTTCATCCTGACCGGCAGGGTTGGTGACTTGGCCCGGCCGGCCCGCACGGCCCCGGGCTAGCGGGTCTGCGAGGTGAGGACAGGGGCGGGTGTGGCGGCTGGCAGACGCGACGCCCGCACACCAAGGCCGATAGTGCGGACGAGGACCATGACGATGGCCATGAAGATCAGCCCGTCAACGATCGCCGCCTCGCTGACCTTGTGGGCAATGGACCAGCTGACTAGCGGCACGGTGAACCAGTGCGCCGCGCCATAGGAGAACGCCGCTCTGGCGCCGATGACCAGGGTCCAGAACAACGCGTAAGGCGCACCCGCCCGACTGACCGGCACGCCGGTCTTCGGACTACGGTAGACGCCCATCAATGCGAGGGCGGCCAAGCCGCCGAGCACCCCGGCTACAACCGCAGCGCCTTCCACTGCCAGTCCCGTGCCGCTGGTGGCAGGCGACTGGATGAAGAACGGGACAATCGCGATGACCGCCAGCGGACGCAGGATCCGGAACCGGCCGATCTTCCGCGCGCCACCCAGGTCGCTGGCCAGCACCGTGGCGAGTACCGCTCCGTCGATGATCATCGCTTCGGTGAGTTGAGACAACATAACGGGCTCCTCTTCAGTCAGGTTTTCGCTGGTGACCCCAGCATCGCGAGTTTCGGCAGGCCAGGAATCGGAGCCAGGGCTGGCCTTCGGCATGAGCTGGCGCGACTGGCTGGTACCACACGGCACTACCAGAGCGCGCAGGAGTCAGCCTGCGGTTCAGCCCCTGGGCTGAGGCGGTACTACCGCTGTGACGGATAGCGTCAGAGGGTGCAGTGCAACATCGGGTCACTTCGGGCGAATGGGAGCCTGCCTTGCCCGGACACCGAAACGACGGCGTCGGCGATACTGGGGTCATGCTGGGCATTGTCAACTGGGTAGCCCGCGTCCTCGGCTTCCTGTGGCTCGGGGTGGTGGCGTTCGTCATCTTCCCGCCGCGCGGCTCGGCTGCCCTGGCAGTGCAAATCGCCTGTTACTGCCTGCTCGGTGCCGCACTCCTGGCGTGGGCGCTGGCTGAAAGGCGCCCAGGGTGGCTGCGCTATCGCGCTCGCGCGCTGCCGGTGATACTCGGCGTGCTCGCCGTCGCGGGCGGAGTCGCGTGCGCCACCGGGAGCGGCGCTACGGCCATGGTCGCCTTTGGCTTCGTCGCGGCGCTTATCGCCGGCGGTGAGGTTGGCCTCACGGCCGGCCTGGCGGTCACCGCCGCGGGCATCCTGGCAATCGAGATAGCTGGCCTGGCGGCCGGCGCCAGCTTCTCCATCTTGTTCGGGTTCCCGCTGCTGGTGGTGTCCGGGCTGGTGCTCGGGCGAAACCGGGGCGCCTACCGAGTCCAGGCGGAGCAGTCAGCCGCGCTTCTCGCTCAGCGCGAACTGCTGCAGGCTGAGCATCGCCGGGCCGACTTGCTGGACGAGCGCGCCCGGATCGCACGCGAAATTCACGATGTGCTCGCTCATTCCCTCGGCGCGCTCGGGATCCAGGTTCAGGCGGCCCGCGCGGTGCTGACCGATCACAAGGACATCGACCGAGCCGGCGAAATACTTGCTGCCGCGCAGCGCATGGCGGCAGAAGGCCTGGTGGAGACGCGCCGGGCGGTGCATGCCCTGCGCGGCGGGACCCGGCCGCTCGACGAGGAACTGGCCCAGGCCAGCGACACGCACGCGCAGCGCTTCGGCGTCGCGGCCAGCTTCGAGATCGGCGGGGTGCCCGGGCCGCTGCCGCCTGACGCCACCGTTGCGCTGCTGCGCATCGCGCAGGAGTCCCTGGTCAACGCCGCCAAGCACGCAGCTGGTCAGCCGGTGGCTGTCCGCCTTGATTATCGGCCTGCCGACATCCGGCTCACCATCCGCAACGACCTGCCCTCGGGTAGCTGCCCCGGCATCCCAGTCAGCCTGGACAGCGCGGCTGGCGTGAGCACCGTTGACGGCGGCTATGGGCTCACCGGGATGCGAGAACGGCTACGGCTGCTGAACGGAACTCTCACAGCTGGCCGCCACGACGGTCAATGGATCGTGACCGCCGAACTGGCGCGACCGCAACCCGTCGGCACGGCGTCATGACCGTCCCGGCTGCTCCGGCTGGCCCGCCGCTGCGCATCGTCATCGCGGATGACCAGGCCAGCGTGCGCGAAGGCCTGGTCCTGCTGCTCGGCGGGCTTCCCGACATCGAGGTGGTCGGAGCCGCCGCAGACGGTCAGCAGGCGATCGAGCTGGTCGCCGAGCATAAGCCCGAGGCGATCCTGCTCGACTTGCACATGCCGGTACTGGACGGCCTCGGGGCCACCCGCCGGCTGACTGCCGAGCACCCGGATGTCGCGATCGTCGTGCTCACCACCTTCGCTGACGACAGCTCCGTACTCGATGCCCTGCAGGCAGGTGCCCGCAGTTACCTCACCAAGGACTCCGACCGCACCCACATCGCCCAGGCACTGCACGCGGCAGCAGGCGGGCTGACCGTCTTCGACCCTCGCGCTCAGGCCACCCTGCTCGCCGCGGCAACGGCATCGGCGGTCGGGAAGCCTGCGCCTGCGGACGCGCCGCCTCCCGACGGCCTCACTCAGCGCGAAGCCGAGATTCTCGGCCTCATCGCCCGGGGCCGGACCAATCCGGAGATCGCCGCGCAGCTGTTCCTGAGCAATCACACCATCAAAACCCACATCAGCCGGATCTTCGCCAAGACCGGGTCAAGGGACCGGGCCGCCGCTATCGGCTACGCACACCGGCACGGCATCAGCTGACTTCCGCCTCTTGACGCGCTCGCTATCATTCTGATATCAGTTTAAGAAGGTAACGAGATGCCGGCATGACGGGGCGCGACCCGCGCCCAGCCCGTGGCACCCGGCCAGGGAGGCAGTCATGAATGCTCCTAGAACCGCAGCCTCTGTCGCGCTGCTATTAGCGCTAGGCCTGGCCGCCAGCGCTTGCGGAAGCAGCAGCGCGCACTCGAATGCGGCGAGTTGCTCGACCCGGCATGGTGCCGCAGGCCCGGCAAGTGGTGCGCCCGCCCGCTCGCCCAACCCGGCGATCGCCGCAGCGTGGACGCTGCCAGGCGGCAACCTGCAGAACACCCGGGATGTCGCTAGCGCGATCACCAGCTCCAACGTCGCTAAGCTTGGCGTGGCATGGTGCGTGCCGATTAAGCCGAACACCACGGCTGGGATCACTGACAATTACGCGACCACTCCTGTCGTAGTGAACGGCGTGGTGTACACCCAAGATCTCGAGTCGGACGTGATGGCGATCAGGCTCGCCACCGGCAAGGTTCTGTGGACGCACGACTACCACTCGCGCAACGGCGGCCCGGACGGCGTCAACGTCGTGAACGGAACCGTATACGCGGCGACGGACAGCGCCGCGGTTGCCCTGAACGCAACCACGGGCACGCAGCTGTGGAGCCGGACGCTGATCGGGAACGATCTCGAGGGCATCGACATGACCCCTGGCTACAACGACGGCACTGTGTACGTGTCGACGGTGCCGGTAAACCCGAACAAAGGCGAGTATCTCGGCGGCGCCAAGGCGACGCTGTGGGCGCTGAACGCGAGGACCGGCGCGCCGGAGTGGAGCTGGGACGAGGTCCAGAACCTCTGGGGGAATTCGGCCTTCAACTCTGGCGGCGGCCTCTGGGACCCGCCGTCATTCGACAGTCACGGCAATATCTACATCGGCATAGCCAACCCCGGCCCGATCGGCCTGACCGGCTGGCCAGCGGGCTTTCCGTGGGGAACCAGCCGACCGGGCCCGAACCTCTACACCGACTCGGTGGTCAAGCTGAGCCCGCAGGGCAAGCTGCTGTGGTACTACCAGCTCACCCCGCACGATCTTTTTGACTGGGACCTGCAGAACTCCCCGGTTCTTACAACCGCCAACGGGCACCAGGTAGTGATCGACGGGGGCAAGGCCGGCATCCTGATAGAGCTCAACGCGCAGACCGGCAAGCTGATCTGGAAGCTCCCGGTCGGCGTGCACAGCGGTCCCCAGGACGCCGGGCTGCTCACCGAGCACGCCACGCCCACCTCGGCCATCTCGCTGCCCGCGAAGTTCACCCTCGAGCCCGGCGTGTTCGGCGGCATCGAGTCCCAGCTCGCCACCAACGGGTCGACTACGTTCGCCGCCGTCAACAACCTCGCCGTCCCGCTCACAGTCAAAGGGTTGGCCGAAAGCTCGGCGGCGTTCGAAGGCTCTATCTCGAAGGCGACAGGCGAGATGGTCGCGGTCAACCAGGACACCGGCAAGGTTGAATGGGACGTCAAGCTCCCGTCCTCGCCCTACGGCGCCGCCGCGGTCACCAACAACGTCGTGTTCACCACGACCTACAACGGCTATCTGTATGCGTTCAATGCGACCACCGGCGCGATCTTGCTGAAGAAGCCCTTGTCAGCCCAGACAAACGCCGCTGTCACCATCGACGGCGACTACGTGATCGTGGGAGCTGGCCTATCAATATCGTCAACGCAGCGAGCGCTCATCATCGCTTATAAGCTCGGCGCAACCGGCACGCTCCCGGACAAGGCAGGCCCGTAGCGCGCACTCTGCGCACAGTCAGGTGGCGATGTCGGGGTAGGGCAGGCTCCAGTGGCTGAGCTTGCTGGCGAACTCGCGCTGGAATGCCAGCGGCTCGTCATAATCCCGCTCGAACAGCGCGATGAACAGGGTAAGCGTCAGGAAGTTGTGCGCCCCCAGCTCGAACAACTTCACATAGTCGTGGGTGGCGAGCGCGTCACGCTCGGTATCGGTGAACTTCAGCCAGGTGCTGCGCTCGACCTCGGGCAGGTTCAGGATGACATTGGCTCGCTCCGCCTCCCACCACTCGACCGTGCCGCGCGGGTCCGCGCGGTAACGCTCGACCAGCTGAGCGTCCCGGTCGATCGCGAAGAGGAACTTGTTCAGCAGGTACTTGCTCACGCCGCCCCCTTCGGGTACCAGGTGAAGTAGGCCTCCATGGTGTGGAACAGGTCCAGCGAGTCGGTGTAGTCCGCCTTCGCGTTCGCTCCGGCCACGCCCATCATCAGCATGAAGTCCATGAAGCCGTGGGTCGCGTTACCTGGCAACCAGAGGCTGTCCAGGCTCACCTCCGCCAGCGCAGTGTCCAGGTCGCCGGAGGCGATCCACTCCACCGCCTTGCGGTCGAAAACCGGGTCAGGGCCGTGCGGGCCGAACTGGCGCGGGCCGCCGAGCTCGAGCGACAAGTGGCCGGTGCCGATGATGGCTACCCGCGCCTCGCTCGGCCAGGATTCGACCAGTTGCCTGATCGTCGTGCCGAGCTGCACGAAGCGCTTCGGCTGCGGCAGCGGTGGCGCGAAAATGTTGGTATACACCGGCACGATCGGCAGGTCCGCCTGTGGCCGCAGCGTGATCAGCGGGCAGGTAATCGAGTGGTCGATCCGCAGTTCGTTGCTGAATGCCAGGTCGAACCCCGCATCCAGGCCCTCGCGGAGCAGGTAGGCCGACAGGGCCTCGTGCCCGGCTGCGATCATCCGCGGCAGCCCGAACTCGCGTTCCTCGTTGTAGAAGTTCGCGTCGTAAAACGGCGCCTTGCCGATCAGGAACTGCGGCATGTTGTCGAGCCATAGCTGGTGGAAATGGTCGCTGCCGATCATGACGAGGACATCGGGGTTCGCCCTTGTCAGCGTCTCGCGGAAAGCCTCGATCTTGGCGACCCACTCGTCAGTGAACGGCGGGCGGTCTTCGCCAGTCGACGTGCTGGCCCGGTAGTAGAACGGGTGGTGGGTGGAAGCGATAACCGCGACAACCTGTGCCATGGCGCTCCTTGGGATTGCGGGGGCTGGTCAGCTGGCCTGCCAGGCGGTCAGCTTGCGTCAGGTGGCAGGTACTCGGTGTTGTGCTCCACCGACAGGTAAAGGTCCATGCCGATCGGCCGACGCTTCTCCTCGGCAATGTGGCCGAGCAAGCCAGCGGTCCGGGCAAGCAGCGCGAACCCGCGCAGCAGATCAGGCGGCAGGCCCAGGTCGGCGAGGGCGGCGCCGCTGGTGCCCGCGCCGTTGAGGGGCAGCGTCCGGCCGAGCACCTCCGGGTGGACCCGACCGATCGCCTGGAACAGTGTCAGGTGCGGCCCGAACAGTCCTTCCTCGGCCGCGATCGCGAACAGCACCGGCGTGCGCGGGTCGGTGACTTTGTGCACGGGATGGCCGAGGCCGGGCACAAACGCCCCGGCCGCTCGGGCGCGCTGTACGGCCGCCAGCGCGAGCGCGTCCCAGCCTGCGTCGTCGGACGGCAGCTCATCGCCGGCCTCTGCCAGCACGCTGGACAGGAACCGGCCCGTATCCTCGGTGACCCCCAGAAACCGGGAACCGCCACCGAGCAACCCGGCCGCTAGCGCCCCCTGCACCGAGTCCGGCGCGCTGAGGAAAGTCAGCCGGGCAGCGATCGCGGTCGGCGTGAAGCCGTGATCGGCCAGGGCCACGAGCACTGCCTCGAACACCCGGACCTGTCCCGCCGTGGGGCGGCGCTGGGTGACAAGCCACATGGCGAGCTCGCCGAAGCCGACCTTGCCCATCAGGTCAGCGGCGAGATCGTGCCCGAGGACGGTGATCTTGTCCGGATCCGAAGTACCGATTGAGGTCAGGTACGGCCCTGCGCGAGTCATGCTGGTCCCCTCTGCTGGATTGCTGGTACGGCCTGAACCGCTGCCCAGTCGGCACTAATCGCGCCGGCCGCCTGAAGCAACAGCGGCAGGTACTCGCCCGTGAGCACCTCGACCGAGGTCTCGGCCGCATGCACGGTCACGTTCATGGCGGCGATCACGCTGCCCGCGCCATCCCGCAGCGGCGCGGCCACTGAGCGGATGCCCAGTGCCAGCTGCTCGTCGGTCAGCGACCAGCCACGCGCCCGGACCTCGCGCAGCGCCGCGTCGCGCTCGGCCGTGCCGGGCTGCCAGCGGGCCGTGATGCCGGACCGGCTCGGCTGTGCCAGCACCTGCTCGGCCTCCTCCGGCGGTAGCCCGGCGAGCAGCACCTTGCCGAGCGACGTTTGCATGGCGGGGAAGCGGGTGCCGATGGTTACCGCCAAGGCGATGATCTTCGGTACGGCCACTCTCGCCACGTAGACGATGTCCGAGCCGTCAAGCTGGGCTATGGAAGAAGACTCATGCGTCCGCTCGACGAGCGCTTCTATGTGCGGGCGCGCGACCTCCCAGAGGCTGCGCGACAATACGTAGGACATACCGAGCTCAAGCACCCGCGGGGTCAGCTCGAAGCCACCGTTCACAGTCCTTATGTAGCCGAGATCTGCCAGCGTGAGCAGGATGCGGCGGGCGGTCGGGCGGGCCAGCCCGGCCGCGCCGGCGACCGCGGCCAGGGACATGACTGGCCGGCCCGGACCGAAGGACCGGATGACATCAAGCCCGCGCGCCAGCGCCTCGATGAAGTCGGGGCTGGTGTCAGGCCGGGCCATTCTGTCGCTCCGATACGTGGCGGGCGTCCCTACACGACTGACTGTAGCCTGGCTCGCGGCAGCCTGTCCGCCTGCCGGACACCGACTGAGGCTGCGTGCTCAGGGGGACCCGTTACCCTCTTGACAGCGGGATCCAAACCGGCAACGCTTCCGGACAGATCGCAACCATCCGTGATGCGGACATCTGTCCGCGAGCCCTTCAGAACGAGGCCCGCCGACGACGGAGGACGTGATGACAGCGGTACCAGAACCCGGACGGCCCGTGGTATTCCGCAACGGCACCGTGCTCACCTTGGATGACGCGCACCGCGTCTTGCACGAGGCCGACGTGCTGATCGAAGGCGAGCAGATCAGCGCCGTCGGCCAGGCGCTGCCGGCGCCAGCGGGCACGGTGGAGATCGATGCGGCCGGCGGCATCGTCATGCCCGGCATGATCGACACCCACCGGCATATGTGGCAGACCGCGATGCGAGGCTACGGCGCGGACTGGACGCTGAGCCAGTACTTCGTCTGGAACTACCTGCAGTGGGGCAAGTCGTTCCGGCCGGAGGATATTTACGCGGGCAACCTGCTGAGTGCCATGGAGGCGATCGACGCCGGCGTGACGACCACCGTCGACTGGTCGCACAACTTGCATACGATCGATCATGCAGAGGCTGCAGCCGATGCGCTGCAAGAGGTTCCGGGCCGGTTCGTCCTCGCCTACGGCAACATCCAGGCCGCGCCGTGGGAGTGGTCCGCGGCGCCGGAGTTCCGCGACTTCGTATCCCGCCGGTTCAGCGGCGGCAACGACATGCTCGGCTTCCAGATGGCCTTCGACGTGCCGGGCAACCCCGAGTTCCCGGAGAAGGCGGCGTTCGAAGTAGCCCGTGACCTGGGCGTGCCGGTGACTACGCACGCCGGCGTGTGGAAGGTGACCACCGACGACGGCATCAGGCTCATGCACGAGCACGGGTTCATGACCCCGTCGACCGTCTACGTGCACGCCGCGAGCCTGTCGGCCGACTCCTACCACCGGATCGCCGCGACCGGCGGATCCGCCTCGCTGTCAACCGAGAGCGAGCAGAGCGCCGGGCAGGGCTACCCGCCTACCTGGAAGCTGCGCGAGCACGGCATCGGCATCTCGCTGTCTATGGATACCAGCGTGTGGTGGAGCGCCGACCTGTTCTCCGCGATGCGGGCCACGCTAAGCGCGGACCGCGCCCGCGAGCACCTCGAAGCGCATGCACGCGATGAAACGGTGACGCACCACAAGCTGCGGGCCGAGCAGGTCGTGGACTGGGCCACCAGAGGCGGCGCCAGGGCGCTCGGCCTGGACTCGATCACCGGCAGCCTTGAGCCGGGCAAGAAGGCGGACGTCGTCCTGATTAAGAACGACGACTCGCCGGTGATGTTCCCGCTGCTCAACCCGTACGGGCACGTGGTATTTCAGGCCCAGCGCGGGGACGTGCACACGGTCGTGGTCAATGGCCGGGTGGTCAAGTACGACCACAAACTGGCCGGGTCCGACCTGGCTAAGGCGCGGCAGGCAATCGGGCAAACCGTCGAGTACCTACACGGCGTCCTCGGCCCGCAGGCCTGGGACGAGGGCATGCATCCGGAAATCCCGGAGACCAGGGTTCTCGACAACCCGTACACCTACACCTATACGCAGGAGTGACGCCTACCTTTCAAGAACCCTGGGTCAGCACGAGATGCGGACGTCGGTCACCGCAGGCCGGCCCGGACCGGCCGCTGCCCTGTCCCCGGCGTTAGCGCTCAGTCGCTGGCCGGGACGTCCACGCCGGGGCCGACGGGCGGCCACTGCTTGTACGTGGCGGCCGAGCTGCCTGACCGACCGCGACATGGCCGCCGCGATTTCGCCTGCACGCTCATCCGCCGCGCGCCGTTCCGCGGTCGTCCTGCTCCGCTCTACGTTCCATAGCTGATAACTCTGATACGGCATCATGGCCTGCTCCCGTAACGTCGGATGCGCCTGCCGGGGCGGTCCCGGCGATTGCGGTCTCTCGCTAACGCGACGCAGCAGCACGGCCCGAATGGACACTTCGCACTGGAACACACGGCCTTCTCAGCGAGGACGGTTGGCTTGATCTACCGCATGCGCATCTACGACACCGTGCGGGAGAACCTTCCGCTGTTTCATGAGTTCTTCCGGACGCAGCTCCTGCCCGTCCAACTCCGCCACGGAGCGCGGTTGACAGGCCGATGGGAAACCGAAGATGGGCGCGTGGTGGCTGTCTGGGAGTATGACGACCGAGCAGCATATGAGCTCATCGATGCAGCCGTCCGCAGTGATCCCGACTCGACCCGTGCCCGGCAGCACCGCGCCACGCTGCCGCCACTGATCACAGCCCAGGAAGAGACCTTCATGGTGCCGACGGTCTGAGCTCTACGTCACGGCAGATCGCCGCGGGCCTGCAACATTCGACCGGCGATCTCATCGCCTCGGGGCCTCAGCGCGTCGGGGCCTCAGCGCCCCGAGTGCCTCAGCGCCTCGAGGGCATCAGCGCCTGGCACCCTCAGCGCCTGGCACCCTCGGCGCGCAGGGCGCCCGCTGACCAGCAGACCCGTCCCGGATGGGCATACCTGAACCGGCCCGGCAAGCCATAGGATTCGGTAGCCCCCTGACGTGGATGGATCACATGGAAACGTTGTCTGCGGAACCGGTAGCCGCTGCAGTGGCTGCCCGGCGCGTTAGCACGTGGGCAGGCCGGGCTAGCCGATTCGGCAGAGCGCACTGGGTGGACATCGCCTGGATGATCTTCATCGCGCTGAACCTGCTCGCGATGCGACTCGTTCCGGCCTGGCAGACGGTGCCGTTCCTGATCATCTGGCTCAGCCTGACCACGCTGTACGGCTTCCGGCTCTGGCGCCTGGGATCAACTGTGCTCACCGTCCTGGTGGTGACGCTAGTGACCGGCGGCCTGATCGGCTGGCAGGTTCTGCGGGGCGAACAGGACCTGGACTACCTCGCCGAAGTTCCCTTGCTCGCCACCATGTTTGTGGTCATGGCCTGGCATTCCCGCAGGCGGCTTGCGGCCATGGATGACATGAAGCGCGTATCGGAGCACAACCTGCGCCTGCTCGAGCACCAGCGCCAGTTCCTCCAGGACGTAGCGCATGAGCTGGGCACGCCCATCACCATTGCCCTTGGCCATACCGAACTCATCACCCGCGCCGCTACTGATCAGGTCATCGCCAAGGACGCACGCGTTGCCGTGGCCGAATTGCTCCGGATGCGCCGCCTGGCCAGCCGGATGATGCTGCTCGCAGCTACCGACGGCCCGGACTTCTTGCACCTGACGCCGGTCAACCTCGCGGACTTCCTAATGGAGACACTGCACCGGTGGAGCCAGACGCACCGGCGCTGGTCAGTAGGCACCATGCCCGAGGCGATCGTCGAGGCTGACGAAGACCGGCTGACCCTGGCCCTTGATGCCCTGATCGAGAACGCGATCGAACACACTGAGCAGGACGACTGCATCGAGTTGAGCGCCCGGCTCGTCGGCGAGCATGTCGTCATCGCGATCGCCGACACGGGCTCCGGCATCCCGGCCAGCGAGGTTGGCCGGATTTTCGGCCGGTTCACCAGGGTTGATCAGGGCCGCAGCCGGAAGACCGGCGGGTTCGGCCTCGGTCTTGCGGTTGTGAAAGCCATCGCAGAAGCGCACAACGGCTCAGTCCGGGTTCGGAGCACAGTGGGCGAGGGCTCGCTGTTCGAGCTAGAGCTGCCTGCCTCATCAGACTTGGTTCGGCTGGAGGCGGTGGACCGCCGGGCCGCGCGCTTGTAGTTGCATACGGCGCATATGGCCGCGGCGCGGCGCGACATTGCTCCGCACGGCCCAGATAGCGACTATCCCCCGGTGCCTGCGCCCATCCGTCCGCCCGTACGGCGCCGATGACAGGGCGCCGTTGGCCCAGCAACGGCGCGCCGGCAGGCGGGAAGTTGGCCATTACTTGTGTGCACCGCCGAGCCGCGGCGCCGGGACGCCGTAGCGCTGAGACTGCGATGCGCGCGCCCGCCTCGGCCACGGCACAGTAAACATGGCGCGAGTCAAGGCTCGCGGTGCCGGAATCTCTCGTGCCAGCCGCCATCTGGTTGCCTGCTCTTGCATGTCACTGCGCCGCTCGGCGTCGACGGCCTGCGTAATCAGCGGATGCATCGTTCCTCCCTGCAGATCACGGAGGGCCGATTCACGCAACCACTCGGCCCCCTCATCGCTACGACGATCTGCCAGGGCAGCGATGGACCGCCACGCAAAGAGCGTCATCCATGGGCGCGAAGAAAAGCACGCTAGAGCGATGGCTTCGCCACACCGATGCATGATTCTTCGGCGCGTTTGGCGCACTCGGCCATTGGCTCGGTCCCGGTGAAATGCCCCATAACAACCGTAATATGCCCGGCAGATGTGGCCCCCCTGACGGGGCAGAGTCCGTTTGCCTGATTCGTCCACCGAGCAGGTCGAGTTCGTTTAGCGGCAGGGTGGAAGTCCTGCTTAAAGAGGAGCAGCGATGCCAACGTCACGCTAAACGAGCAGGGGAACCCGTGGCGCGCCGTCGGAACGCGCTGGCGTTTCGCACCTTTTATGACGCACCAAACTTCGCGATATAACCCAACGTGTGCTTTAGCTAACTGTTAGTGACGCGGATCACGCAACCCGGGCTACCGCCGAGTACGTCTTACGGACAAGTAACTTCGCCCCCCTGGCGATGCCCCGGAGCAAAAGCCCGATAACGCCAGAGCCGATGAATACGCTCCTGACGCCAGTCAGCTGGCCGGCGCCGGGGTGAATCCTGACTGGAGAGAGGCTCACTATGTCCCGGCCGATCGTGACTAACACGGACTGCGAGGCGCTGTTCGCGTCTGCGCTGCAGCGATCGGACGCCGCCACCGTCGAGGCGGTAGCGGATGCGATAAGCCGCACCATCGGACAACTCGGTCCGGTGGGGTGTGCCAGCCGGATGGCTGAGGAATTCGGCGACCATCCCGAGGCAGCCTGCGAGCGGATGCAGTGGGCGCGGCAACTGGTCAGCGAGATGTTTGCCGGCGTCGGCTCACCGCCCGCCGGGACCGCGCCGGGTGCCGCCTGACCAACCCCCCGGGTGCCGCCAGACCAACCCCCGGCGCCCTGATCAATCCCCCGGGTGCCCCGCCTGACCAACCCCCCGGGTGCCGCCAGACCACCCCCGGTCAGGCCGGCACCAGTCAGGCCGGCACCGGTCAGGCCGACACCAGGTCGCAGACAAAGATGAGGGTCTCGCCCGGCGCGATGGTGCTCCCGGCCCCGCGCTCGCCGTAGGCCAGGTGCGGCGGAATGACCAGCTGACGGCGGCCGCCGACGCGCATGCCCTGCACGCCCTGATCCCAGCCCGCGATGACCTGCCCGCCGCCTAGCCGGAACTCGAGGGGGTCCCCGCGGTTCCAGCTCGCGTCGAACTCTTCGCCGGTGGAATACGCGACTCCGACATAGTGCACCTGGACGGTGTCGCCGGCCTTGGCTACGGCGCCGTCACCCTCCCAGACATCGGTTATCTCGAGCCCGGCTGGCGGCTCGCCGCCGGGGAAATCGACCTCAGGCTTCTCGGTGCTCATTCGTCTCTCCCTGTCAACGGTTCGGCGACGGCCGGGTCCGGCGCAATGCGGTCCAGCTTAAGAGCATCGATGAACGACTGGACGCCATCGAGTATCCGGTCCACGCCAAAGAGGAACTCGTCCCGCTCCGACTGGGGTTCGCCCGTAGCTGACCACGCGAGCCGGTGCAGCCGCGGGTACGCCTGCTCGTCCACCAGTTCCCGCAGCAGGCTCTCAAAGCTAGGGAAGGGAACGGGGTCCCCCTCAGCTGGCCGAGCCTTACCGGCTGACTCTGGCACGGGCTGACGCACGGCCTTCGCCTGGACCTGCGCACCCGCCCGGATGGCGTCGTGGGCCATCCGGGCCTCGCTCAGGGTGTAGGAGCTGAGCAGCCCGACCACCCGGAGCTTGTCGGCGTCCGGCAGCCCGGTCCCGTCCATAGCCTCGAGGGCCCGCTCCACGAATGTCAGCGAATTCGGCCCGAGCGGCGGCGCGGCGACCGGCATCTGGGTGATCCACGGATGCAGGTCGAGCTCGTCCCGCTGGACTGTCGCCCACATCCGGAGCTTCTCGCGCCAGTTGTCCCCGTGGAGCACCAGCGCCTCAGCGCCCCGCGCACTGCCGTTCCACATCAGCTGGAGCAGTTCCTCCTTGCCGGTGACGTGCCGGTACAGCGACATGGTGGTGAAACCGAGTTCATGCGCGACCCGTGCCATCGAGACGGCTTCCAGGCCGTCGGCGTCGGCAATACGCATCGCGGCCTCGACGATGGCATCGACCGTTAGCTCCGGCTTTGGCCCGCGACGACCTCGCTCGCGGCGTCCCCACATCAGCTCGAGAACGGGCGGCAGCGGCACTCCACTATCGCCTGGCAATCCGCGCTCCTCGTGCCAGAGTGCTCAACCCATTCAACCGCTGCCGGTGCCAGCAACTCGCTTGACAAACTGTGTGCGGAATATACAGTATGGCTTCATGAGCATTCAGTGTACACAATACACAGTTAGTGTCACAGGTCTCTGCAAGTCTTTCGGCAATCGCGTCGTGCTCGACCATGTCAACCTTGCCATCGAGACCGGCTCGGTGTTCGCGCTGCTAGGGCCGAACGGTGCGGGCAAGACGACGATGGTGCGTATCCTGGCCACCCTGATCCGCCCCGACGCGGGCAACGCCACGATCTCCGGCCATGACCTCCTCGCGGATCCGCTCGGCGTCCGCGGCTCGATCAGCCTCACCGGGCAGTACGTCGCCGTCGACGACATGCTAACTGGCCAGGAGAACCTGGAGATGATGGCCAGGCTGCTGCGCCTGGGCAAACCGGCTGCCAGGGCGCGCGCCTGCGAGCTGCTCAATGCCTTCGGGCTCCACGACGCTCGCGACCGGCGGGCGGGCACCTATTCCGGCGGCATGAAGCGCCGGCTCGATCTTGCCGCCAGCATGATCAGGAAGCCCGACCTGCTGTTCCTGGACGAGCCGACCGCGGGCCTGGACCCGCGCAGCCGGGAGCAGCTCTGGCTGACAGTGCGCCAGCTCGTCGGCGAGGGCGTGACGATCCTGCTGACGACCCAGGACCTGGCGGAAGCCGACATCCTGGCCGACCAGATCGCCCTGCTCGACCACGGCCGCCTCGTCGCTCAGGGCACCGCGGACGAGTTGAAATCCAGCGTCGGCCACGAGGTGATCCGGCTGCAATTCACTGACCGCAGCAGTTATGTCCGGGCCATCAGCGCGCTGGATCCGGTGGCGGCCGACGAGCAATTGCTCGTGGTCGAAGTCGCAACTGACGGCTCAGCCGCCGAAATTCACGCGCTCCTCGGCCGCCTTGCGGCGGCCGGCACGGATGCCCGCAAAGTCTCGATCCACCGCCCCAGCCTGGATGCAGTGTTCCTGTCCCTCACCAGTCCTGGCGCAGCCAGCCGCGAACAGCAGGAGGTTTCCCGATGAGCATTGCCTACGTGGTGTCCGATTCGCGGGTGATGGTGACGCGCTGTGTCCGCCGCTCGCTGCGCAACCCCGAGGCATTCTTCACCGCGCTCATGCTGCCGGTCGTGCTCATGCTGTTGTTCGTCTACGTCTTCGGCGGCGCGCTGCGAACTGGCAGCCGCTACGTGGATTACGTCGTTCCCGGCCTGATAGTGCTCTGTGCCGGTTTCGGCGCGGGCACGACGGCCGTGGCTGTGGCCACGGACATGACGAACGGCATCGTTGACCGATTTCGGTCCATGCCGATTAGCGCCTCGTCGATCTTGACTGGGCAGATAGTCGCTAGCCTGGCCCGTAACCTGCTCGCCACGGCCCTGGTGATCTGCGTCGGCCTGAGCATCGGCTGGCGGCCGGACGCTTCGGCATTGGCCTGGATAGCCGCCGTCGGCATGATCGTGCTGTTCATCCTGGCTCTGTCCTGGCTAGCGGCCGCTGTCGGCTTGCTGGTGCGCAACGCCGAGGCGGCGACCTCAGCGTCTTTTGCGCTCATGTTCATCCCGTACGTCAGCACGGCCTTCGTGCCAGCCCGGTCTATGCCCGCGGTGCTGCGGGCGGTTGCCGAACATCAGCCGTTCACCCCCATCATCGAGACGATGCGCGGGTTGTGGATGGGCTACACCTCCACCGGAGTAGCCGTCAGCCACGAGGCATGGCTCGCCATCGGCTACTGCGCCGCCATCCTCGCCGCCTCGGCCGTCGCCGCCGCCTGGCTGTTCCGGCACCGGACCGCGGCCTGAACTGCGGGGCATGGCGGTCCGGGCCGGTCAGGATCACCTGATCTGCCCGGACCGGCGGGCGCGGGAACGCCGGGGACGGCTTCGGCGTTTGCCCAACCATGCATGTTGATATCTGGTCGGATGTGGTCTGCCCGTGGTGTTACCTCGGCAAGCGACGCTTTGAGCGAGCCCTTGAGTCGTACGCAGCCCAGGATGAGATAACGGTGACATATCACTCGTTCGAACTCGATCCGACTATTCCTGCTGGTGTCACCACGCCCACCGCGGAGAGACTGGCCAGCAAATACCAGATGAGCCCGGAACAAGCCGATCAAGCACAGCGGCAAATGGAGCAGCGAGCCGCCGCCGACGGCCTGACGTTCAATATGGACGACCTGGTCAGCGGCAATACCAGGGACGCGCACCGGCTACTGCAACTGGCCAAAGTTCGCGGCCGCCAGGCGGAGTTGATAGAGCGGCTGCACCGGGCTTACTTCACCGAGCACGGATCCATCTTCGATCATGTATCTCTCGCCCGGTTGGCCGCGGAAGCTGGCCTTGAGCCGGATGAGGTAGCCCGCGTGCTCGCCAGCGACGAGTACGACGACGCCGTGGATGCGGACGAGGAGATGGCGCAGTCGCTGGGCGCAACAGGCGTCCCATTCTTCGTCATAGGCCGGCGGTACGCGTTCTCCGGTGCTCAGTCGCCCGAGACGATCGCCGAGGTGCTACGACGTGCCAGCGCTGACTCGACCGCGTCCTGACCTGGGCAGCTCTAGCGCTGGCATTTAGCTAGAGGTCAGATCATGTCCGACGATAGCCGACCATTCGGATAGTTCCGCCGACAGTCGCGGATCTGCCTGCCTAGCCCGGCCAGCCCGATGCCGGATGATGCCATGCCGCCGGTCAGCCTCGCGCGGCGCCGCAGTCGCACCTAGCGCCAGCGTGATCGCCCCGCCGCCGCGCGCGGACCGGCCAATGGTCAGCGATCCGCCGGAGCTGTCCGCGATCCGGCGGGCGATGTCGAGTCCAAGGCCGGTGGAGCCGGCGCCGGACGCGCCGCGGCTGACCGG
Source organism: uncultured Actinomycetota bacterium (assembly GCA_963787665.1). GTDB lineage: Bacteria > Actinomycetota > Actinomycetes > Streptosporangiales > Streptosporangiaceae > JAJYUU01. Next base: position 1,364,769 of record CAWBDZ010000005.1, on the reverse strand, counting down.
GTACCCACCTTCCGCGAAGCCCGGCCCTTCGTCGGACACCATCAGCCAGGCTCCGCCGCCCGCTCGGGCAGTCAGCCTGACCGCGAAGGCAGCCCCTTCGGGAGTGTGCGCGAAGACGTTCTCGAGCAGGATGTCGATGCAGGCGGCGAGGTCCTGCGCAAGCACGCGCACCGGCAGCCAGTCGGCAGCGATCTCAACCTCCATGCGCCATCCCTGGTCCTCGGCCAGCGCCTGCCAGAACGCCGTACGCTCGCGGACAATATCGGCGGCGTCGCAGGCCACCCGGCCACCGGACACCGATGGCCGCCGTGCCTCGCGGATGATCTCATTGACGGTCCGAGTTAGCTCATCGACGTCGCTGGTGACTTGCCTCATTTCCGCATGGTCGCGCAACGACTCCGCGTCGATGCGGAGCGCCGTCAGCGGCGTCCGCAGCCGGTGCGAGAGGTCGGCCAGCGTCTCGCGTTCATGAGTGAGCAGTTGGCCGATACGCGCCGCCAGCCGGTTCAGGCCCCGGCTCACCTGACGAATCTCCGGCGGTCCGTCCACCGGGGCGCGGGCCGACAGATCGCCGTCGGCGAGCAGTTCCGACGCTCGGGCGACGGCTGCAAGCGGCAGCAGCAGGGAGCGGGCAAGCTGCGACGACACGATCACGCTGAGCGCGAGCAGGCCGAGGCCTATCAGGCTCAGCAGCAACCATGCCTGCGACACCCCCTGGCTGAGCTGCGCTGCGGGCACGAACGTCCGGATCACGGCGGTGCCGTCAGATAGGCCCTGAACCGCGACGAGCACGTCCTCACCGCCGGGCACTCGGGTAGTGAAGCTGCGCCCGCTTTCCGCGGCCCGCACCTCAGCTGACTTCGCCACCCGCGCCCCCAGGACCTGGCCGCTAGGCAGGAAAACCGTGGTCGGTTCCGCCGGATCCTGCGCGTTCACCCGGTCGACTGTGAGTCTCAGCTCGGACTGGCTCAAAGTCGCCACCAGCGGTGCCATCCACTGTGCCTGCGCAGTGGCCGCGCTGGAGGCCTTGTCTGCCGCAAAGGTCCGCAGCAGCAGAGCCAGCGGCAGCAGGAACGAGACGAGAATCAGCGAGCTGATCGCAAGCACGAGCAGCGTGAGCCGTAGCCTCATGCTGGCGCCGCCAGCTTGATGCCGACGCCGCGCACGGTGTACAGGTACCTCGGTTCCTGCGCAGTCTCGCCCAGCTTGCGCCTCAGCCAGGAGATGTGTACGTCGATGGTCTTGTCCGCACCTCCGTACGGCATCCGCCAGACGTGCGTCAGCAAGTCGCGCTTGGGCACGACGTGTCCTGCGTGCCGGGCCAGGTAAAACAGCAGGTCGAACTCACGCCTGCTTAGGCCGTACCCCACGGGCCAGTCCTGACACCCACCAAGGGCCCTAGCGATTCGCTTCAGCCGGCCAGGTGCCGTACCACGGACGGCGGGAGGCAGCCGCGGGCCGATCCCCCTCGGACCGGCCCGCGGCCACTAGCCCGGTACGACGCCCGCGAGGCGCCGCGCGCTCACCTGACGCTCGTGAGATCGAGCCAGATAGCCGCCGGGTTTGACGGGTCGACGGCGGCCTGCAGCGTCAGGCCCGGCCGAAGCTGCCCGACCTGCATTTGGCTGATCGGCTGCTGCATGGTGGCGGGGTACGGTGGCATGCCCTCAGCCATTACCGTCAGCTCGAACTCGACAAGCAGGTCGAAGTTGATCATGCCGACCTGCCGCATCGAAGTGATCATGACAGAACGACGGACTGAGGTTCCGTTCGCCATTCCAGCCCCGGCAGCAGCGGCCGCGGTTGCCGCCTGGGTCTGCGCCGCCATCATCTGGGAAGCGTTGGCCATCCGATCCTGCGCGGCGCGCATGCGCTCGCCAACTGGCGGCGTTGTCTTCTCGATCTCATGCGCCTGCTTTTGCAAGTCACGCATGTTCTTGAACACGCCCATGGTCAGCTCTTCCGGTACAGCTGGTTGAAGCGCTGCGCGACAGCCGGATTGGACTGCACCCGGCTGTTCCAGCCCTGGGATGCGTCCGCCCAGCTCTGCGCTGAGATCCCGAGTCCGGCTGCGATGTCGACCAGCTTGGACTGGTCGTAGTTGTAGGCAGCGACACCCTTCGACACTGCGGCGTACTGCTCGAGCGTCACGCCAGCGACTGGGTCGAAGTCAGGGCCGGTCGGCGCGAAACCGGTCGGCGGGCCGCCGAACTGCCCCATCTGGCCTTGCACTTGCCCAAGCTGCGCACGCGCTGCGGCCTGGTGTGCGGCAGCCATTTGCTGCGCCTGCGCGCCGAGCTGCTGTGCCTGCTGCACCATTCCGGGCGCAGCGTTGACCATGTCCTTCATGTCCTTCATGCGCTTGAGCATTCCCATGCCGCTGTTGCCTCTCGTGTGACTTTCCCGCTCTGGCGCGGGCCCGAATGGGCGTGGCGCATCTGGATTCCAGGCACGCCAACGTCCGACCCGGAGGGCGTACCGGGCTCAACCCTCCGATACGGGTTTGTCCGCCGCAATATCAGCTGAGTCTCGCTTTGGTACGCTCCAGGTGTCGCAGGTTCGCGATGGCGGCGCTGCGCTAAGCGGGGGCGGAGCGAGGGTGGAGACAGATCGTGGACAATCCGCCGCGCCGGACTCTTGCTTCCCGGCTTGAGGACCGCGACCGCTCCAGGTTCACCGGCCGGTCGCACGAAATCGCCTTCCTTGACCAGTGTCTCGATTCCGCTGACCCGCCGGCCTGCGTAGTACATGTCTGCGGTCCGGGCGGTATCGGCAAGAGCACGCTCCTGCGCGAAGCGGCCCGGCGAGCGCGGGGCTTTGGCCGCAGCGTCATCGGCGTCGATGGCCGGGACCTCGGCCCGGCGCCAGGCATGCTCGAGGCAGCATTGCAGGAGGCGGCTCGGCACGAGCGCCCGCTCGTCCTGCTCGACTCTTACGAGCTCATGACGGCGCTCGACTCGTGCCTGCGGCATGAGCTGCTGCCCGAGCTGCCGGACCAGGCGATGGTGATCATTGCCGGCCGCGGCGATCCTGACCCTGGCTGGTTCTCCGGCGGGTGGGAGGAGCTCACGGCGCGGCTGGACCTGACGGCGCTGGCAACTGGCGATGCCCGCCGCCTGCTCGCCGCTCGCGGCCTCGCCGACCAGCGGGTGCCCGCCATCATCGACTGGGCAGCCGGGTCGCCGCTGGCACTGGCACTGGCTGCGGAGGCGGCGACCGCTGATCCCGCCTGGAACGCCGCTAGTGCCGCAGACCGGCCCGATATCCTGCGCGCGCTGCTGCACCGGCTGGTCGAGACCGAGCTGCATGACATCCGGCCGTCTGCGCTCGGCATCGCCGTGGTGGCGAGGATCACCACGCCAGAGCTGGTACGCGCCGTCCTTCCTGGCGAGGACGCTGATGCCGAGTATCGGCAGCTCGCCGAACTGACGATCACCGACCGGATCGGCTCGGGCATCACCATGCATGAGCTGGCGCGCAAAGCGCTGCTGGCCGACCTGCGGCAGCGCAACCCCGAGCTCGAGCGCGATCTGCGCCGTCGGATCGTTGACTACTTGTACTGCCGAGCGCAGAGCGGCGAGACCCAGCTGATGATCGACATGGCGCACCTAGTGGAGAACCCGCTGGTTCGCTGGGGCTTCGGCTGGCACGGCAATGTTAACTTCCGGGTTGACTCGGTGCGTCCCGGTGACGAGTCGCGGATCGGTCAGCTGACGACCGAGTACGACTCGCTGTGGTGGCAACTGACCCGCAGGTTCTTCATGGAAGCCCCGGACCGCGTGGCGGTCGCCAGAGACCTGAGCGACAAGATCTGCGGATACCTGGTCAGCATGAGCCAGTCGACCGCTCCCGCCTTCGCCGATCTGGACCCGCTGGCGGGGCCGTGGCTTGCTCACGCGCGGCGTAATTCGGCTCTTGGCGACTCGGTGCTCTGGCACGCGGCAGTCGATTTCACCGGGCAGGGCACCGTACAGGCGATGCTGGGCATCGCAGGCATCATGCGCAGCGGCGCGCCGAGCGCGCGTTATGCCTACCTGCCAATCGACCCGCGGCTGCCCGGCGCGCTCGAGTTCGCCGGCGCCGTCGGCGCGGTGCACCTGGCCGAGCTCGACGTTCGCATCGGCGACCGCGCCGTCCAGTGCCACCGGCTCGACTACGGCCCTGGCGGCATGTTCACCTACATCCGTGCGCAGATCTACACCGAGATCGGCCTGCCCCCGCCTGCCGAGCCGAAGCCGATTGTGGCCGATCCCGGCACGGTGCGCCAGGCACTGAAGGACTTCCGCGTGCCGCGCGAACTGGCCCGTAGTCCGCTGGCGACAGGAACGACCGTCATGGAGCGGGCCGAATCCGTGCGGAACATGCTGCGGCACGCGGCCGACGAGGCATTCGGCGACAGCGAATCGGAAAAGCTGCTGTACCGCGTGCTCGTCGCGGGCTACCTGGAGCCGATGCGCAGTCACGAGGAGGCGGCCAGCAAACTCTGCCTGAGCCGGGCCGCTTATTTCCGCAGGCTGAAGACCGCGGTCGAGCGGGTGGCGGAGCACATGGCGGCACCTGGCCAGCGGCCCGCCGGCGTTCCCGGATCGTCGCAAGACCAGCCGGACCGTCTCATGCCGGACGCACGCCCCGCGTGAACCTTTTCGATGTTTGCCGCGGACCAGAGCCCGCCAGGCAAGCCGGCACGGTAGCGCCGCCCGGCCGCCCGCGGCAAGCTTGCTCGCGCCTACGGCGAGAGCTCGTATGTAAAGCAGGCCTCGCCTGTAACCGAAGCGCTCCGCTATGCCGCGAGCATCGTAGGCTCAGGTTCGCGTCCGATGTCGCCGGAAATGATTGGCCTGATCGCAGATATGTCCGGTCGAACGGGCGGGCCATCGTCCACTGGCCTCCGGCGCACACGCACGGGCCCTCTGCGCGCCGGCGGATACTCGTGCGCCCGTCGCGATGCAGGGCTGATCCGATAGCGCCGCGGTGGCATTGACCCGGCGGTTCCGGCAGACCGGAACCGTGCGCGCCGTGACGCCCCGGCCGGCCTCGGCAGCGGTCCGGCGTGCGCTGGCGTCAGGACAGCCGTGGCCCTCGCGCTTGCCGCCGCCGCTGCCGCGTCGTCCGCGCCAGCTGCGGCCGGCGAGGTTACGGCCCATGCGGGTACAGCGGCGACGGGTCCGGCCGCAGCAGCCCGGCCAGCGGCGGGTCCCGCCGCGACCGCCAGAGCCTCGTGATGACGGCTCCGGCCGGACCTGATGGCCTGGAAGCTGCTCAGAGCGATGCCCGCGACGATCGCGGCGCCGCCTGCGAGCTGGATCGAGCCCACGGGGTCGCCGAATAGCGCGGTCCCCGCGGCTGCGCCGACGAGCGGCTCCAGGTTTACGAAGGCGCCGGCGACGTCAGCGGATACCTTGCTTTGTGCGGTGGCGAAGAACGCGGTCGGCAGCACCGTCCCGGCCAGCACGAGAGCGATCAGTGCCAGCAGTGCGCCCGGGCTAGTCGGGCTAGCGGGCGCGGCCTCGGCCATCAGGGCAACGGGCAGCACAGCCACGCCCGCGGCGGCCAGCTGCAGGGCGGTGACCGCGACCGGGTCCCGGCCGCGCAGCAGCCTGGCCTGGGAGACCGTAAACGCGGCCGAGATCAGCTGCGCCGCGAGCACTAGCCCGTCGCCGCTGAGGCTGGATCCGGATCCCTGGCGGCCGGCGATCACGGTGACGCCCGCCAGCGACACGGCGAACCCGAGCCAGGCCACCGGCCGCGCGACGCTGTGCCGAAGGATTGCCGCCATGATCGCGACCAGCACCGGGGTGGCGCCGATCAGCAGGGCCGCATGCGTGACGCTGGTCCGCTCGACGCCGATGTTCTGGAGCAGCACCGAGCCGCCGTATCCGGCCGCGCCGGAGATAACAACGGCCGGGCTCCAGGCTCCGCGCAGCCGGGACCTGCTCACCAGCATCAGTACCGCCGCCGCCAGCCCGAACCGAACGAACGTCAGCCAGGCAGGCCCGAGCCAGCCCAGCGCCACCTTGGAGAGCGGCACTGTCGTACCCCACAGGACCCCGGCGGCCACCAGGGCTGGAAAGACGTGACGACGGCTGCTGTTCATGACTACAGTCTCACCGGTGACGGCCGCGAGTTCGGTCTGTAGTCCTTTGGACGAGATAATATTTGGAAGCATGGCTGTAGAACTTGATGAAATTGATTTGTTGCTGCTCAGCGAGCTGCAGGCAGACGCGGACCGCACCAACGTGGAGCTGTCCCGCCTCGTCGGGCTTTCGCCCGCTGCGACCCTCAACCGGGTCAGGCGGCTGAAGGCCTCGGGCGTCATCCGGGTCATCAGCGCCCGGCTGGACGCCGCGGCCGCGGGATTCCCGCTGCAGATGTACGTGGCGGCCACGCTCGGCAGGCACGATCTGCGCGCGACTCGTCTGTTCGAAGAGCACGTCCGGGGCGCGCCGCAGATCATCGCCGCGGATAACGTCACCGGGGAGACGGACTATTTGCTCACAGTCGTCGCGCGAGACGTCACCGAGTTGCAGCAAGTGCTCGCCTCGCTTGCGGCACGAGGCGGGCAGCGACTGGTTACCTATCTTCGGCTGGAAGAAGTCAAGCCGCCGTCCCGGCTGCCGCTCCTTCCCGCCGTACCTGCCGCGCCGCCGCACGGCCGCCGGCCGCCCGTGCGGTCATGAGCGAGCGGGCTGCGGGCCGCTTGGCGGCTAGCTGCGGGCGGCTCGGCGGTTAGCTGCGGGCGGCTCGGCGGTTAGCTGCGGGCCGCTCGCCGGCTAGCTGCGGGCCGCTCGGCGGTCAGCTGCGAGCGCTCCTTAGTCGGTGGCCGGAGCTGGCCCGCCGACCAGTCCGCCAGCGCCCGCGCCAGCCGGCTCAGCGGGCTGTTCTGGGGCCGTGGTTCGCCATGCCTCACGCATAACCACCTGGATCGCGCCGGCCAGCGGAATCGCCAGCAGTGCCGCCACGAACCCGCCGAAGAGCCCGCCCACCCAGCTGCCCAGGGAGGCGCCGAACAGGATAGACACCAGCACAAGCAGCGGGTTGATCCGTACCGTGCGGCTCATGATGACCGGGTTGAGGACGTGGTTCTCGACCTGGGTGTACACCAGGAAGACCACGATGGTGATCAGGCCGGCCGATACCGAATGGGTAAAGGCGAACAGCGCGACGGGGATCCCGGCAAGGGCTCCGCCGATCATCGGCAGGAAGTCGACGAGCGCGACCCACAGCGCCCAGAGGAACGGGAACGGCACCCCGAGGAGCAGAAGGGTGGCGAGGACGACCAGGCCCGCGATGACAGACGTGGCGAAGTTGCCGAGCATGTATCCGGTAACGGAGCGGTTCACCTCGCGTGCCACCCGGCTATAACGAGCTCCGCGGTCGGGTGCCATCAGCCCGAGCACCGCGGTACGCATCTTGGGCCCCTCCAGCAGCATCAGCACGACCAGCGCAAAGATCGTCAGCAGCGAGAACAGCAGGGAGAACGCGCCTGCGCCCACGCTCAGCGCTGGCTGCGCTAGGTCGCGCCCGTAGCTGGCCAGTTTCGGCGCGTTCTTCTGAATCCAGTTCTGCAGGTGGTACCTGGTGACCAGTTGCCCTATCCAGCCCCGGCCGTGCTGGGCGTTACGCACATACACCGGCAGGTTGCCCGCCAGATGGCTGATCCCGTTGACCAGCGGGTAGCCGAACGCCGCGGCGAGGCCGGCGAACGCGAGCACGGCGAGCAAGGTGACGACGGTGACGGCCACTCCCCGGCGGCGCAACGGGCGCTGCAACACTATGACCAGCGGGTTCAGCAGCAGCGCGATGAACCCGGCCACGACCAGGAGCAAGATCACGCCGCGCAGCCGGTCCACAACCTTGCCGGCCAGGTAGACGAGCACGACGATGGCGACGGCCGCGAGGATCGCCTGCAGCGGGATATGCCGTTTTTCTGCCGCCAGCCAGAGCCGGGCCCGGCGTGTGGCGGGTGGCGATGCGTCAGTCATGCGGCAAGCATGCCAGTTCCCGGCGGCGGCCCGCGGCCCGTGATCAGACCACGCGCCTAAACCACGGGCGGCGGCGTTCCCTGCGCGGAGGCAGCAAGCTCGGGATCCCAGTTACAGACTGCGCAGGCGTGGCGGAAGGCTGACCGGGCAAACTCCACCCCGGCAGCATGCGGATCTGCGCTCGCGCGAACGTCGTCCCAGTTGAAGACGTACTCCCCGAGTGCCGCCTCCCAGTGCGCCGCGCGCGGCGTGAGAGCAGCCTGATCGAAACCCTCGGTGGCCGGGTGCGCATAGGCGTAGAACGCAGCCACCGGATAACGCGGATCGCCCGGCCACCAGCCGATTTCCGCCTGCTGGGCGTCCCCTGCGTTCCGCATGATGAAGTCATCCTGTGGTGCGTCCGCACTGCGACCGGAGAACATGCTAACGGCCAGGTCGAACGAGCCCCACCAGGCGTTTACCGGCGAAGAGCGGCCGCGGTATGGAGCACGGAACTCGGTCAGCACCATGGCCGCCCGGCCAGCCGCAGCGAAGTAGTCCTCGACTTGCTTGCGATCGTAGGTCGCGTGCTCCTCGTCGGCGTCCAGCGGTACGGTCCAGGGCACTTCCTGCGGCGTCGGGTTGATCTTGACCGGGCCAGCAAGCTTTGCTACAGCAGCGAGCAGTTCTCCTGTTACGGCGCCCACAGCCCGGTCAGGCGTGAGCGCGATGCGCTCCTCCGGGCCGCTGCTGTGCTCGACGACAGCCTCATGACGGCGAAGATCGAGGAGGACAACGATGCGGCCGGAGCCGTCGGGTGCAGGGAGCGGGGCGGTCTCCCAGCCTCGCGCGGTAAGCCGCAGCGCGGCGTGCTGCAGCTGAGGCTCCGGCGGCGCTAGCTCTACCGCGAGCTTGCCGAGCACCTGAGTATGCGCGTGCAGGGTGTCGCAGGTCGCGCCCCACTGCTCGTAGGACACGGCCGGCCAGGATTCAGACATGACTGCACGCTAAGCCGTCGGCCCTCGTGCGCTCAACGCGACCCTCCGCGGGCTTGACATGTGACTAATTGGTCACCTATCTTCGAATCGTGGACGAGGTATTCAAGGCCCTGGCCGACCCGACCCGGCGTGAGCTGCTCGATGAGCTCTTCCGCTCGGACGGGCAGACGCTCAGTGCGCTGGAGGAACGCTTCGAAATGACGCGATTCGGCGTCATGAAGCACCTCAAGCAACTCGAGGAGGCTGGCCTGATCGTGACCAGGCGCCGCGGCCGGGAGAAGCTTCATTTCCTCAACCCGGTGCCGATCAGGCTGATCCACGACCGGTGGGTCAGCAAGTACGCCGAGCCCTGGGCCGCCACGCTCAGCGATCTCAAGCAGCAACTGGAGAATCAGATGGAAAAGATCTTCGAGATCTACATCCGGACCACGCCCGAGCGCTTGTGGGAAGCGATCACCGATCCCGAGATCCGGAAGAATTACAACTTCGGCGCCGGCATCATCTCGGACTGGACGCCGGGTGCCCGCTACGAGTTCCGCCACCCGGCAGCGGCGGCGCTGCTCGGAGAAGGCGAGATCCTGGAGGCCGACCCGCCGCGACGGCTGGTTCACACCATGACCGCGCTGTGGAGCGACGAGGTGAAGAGCGCCGGGTCAAGCAGGGTTACCTGGGAGATCGAGCCTGTCGGCGACTCGTGCCGGCTCGTGCTCACCCACGATCAGCTCCCCGAAGGCGCCAATAGCCAGATCTACGGCGGCTGGCCGATGATCCTCTCCGGTCTCAAGACCTGGCTAGAGACAGGCCAGCTGCTCACTACGCCCGGGTCACTCATGTATTCGGCCGACTTCGCGACCAGCGGACCAGGAGCCAACAATGACTGAGACCCGCATTTCCAGTGTCCGGACCGTCGGCGTTCCGGTCCGCGACCAGGACGGGGCGCTCGAGTTCTACACCCGGGTTCTCGGCCTCGACAAGCGCCTTGACGTCAGCCTCGGGAAGGGCGGGCGCTGGATCGAAGTGGCGCCAGGCGCCACGGGCACGAGCATCGCGCTCGTGCCTGCCAAGGACGGCGCACCAGCGGGAGTGGAAACGGGTATCCGCCTAGCTGTCGCCGACGCCGACGACTTGCACAGCTACCTGCTGAAGAACTCCGTGGACGCCGATGATGTGCTGCGCTGGCCGGGTGTGCCGCCGATGTTCGCGTTCCGCGATCCGGACGGCAACGGCCTGGAGATCGTCCAGGACAGCTGACGCTGCGCAGCCCGCCGAGGCCGGCGGCCCTCCGGCCTCGGGGAAGCTCATCCCGCGGCGGGCAGCCCGCAGTGGTAGCGGTCGTAGCCGTCGAACTCGCGGTCGTCCTTGCCGTCCGCTGCGCGCCGTGCCAGCTGTCTTACGGGTTACCAGGCGCACCGCGGGCCGACGGACCCGGGCTGCTTAGCATTGGCTTACGCGCCGCGATCTGGGCGCAGCACACGTGGAGTTCAGACTGCTCGACTCGCGCTGACCTGCGTGGAGGCAGCACCCCGATGTCGACCTGCTCGACAGACCGTAGTTCGTAGGAGACCTGATGCGATTGCCACTTGCCGCCCGAGACGTCCCCGCCAGGCTTGCCACCGGCGGATACATACTGCACTCGGGAATCACCAAATGGAACGGCACCCCGCAGACCGCGGCCGCGGTACATGGTGCGGCGGCCGCGGCTTTCCCGTTCTTGAAGGACATCCCGCCCGAGAAGTTCCTGCGCATGCTCGCGGCCGGCGAGCTCGCCATCGGGACGGCGCTGCTGCTTCCGCTGGTGCCGAGCAGGCTCGCCGGGCTTGCCCTGACCGGATTTTCCAGTGCCCTGCTCACCATGTACTGGCGCACGCCGGCAATGCACAAGCCCGGCAGCATATGGCCGACGCATGCGGGCACTGCGGTGAGCAAGGACGTCTGGATGCTCGGCATCGGGCTTGGCCTGCTGGCTGGCAAGTAGGCCGCATTGCCACGAGGACTCCCTCGCTTGACAAACTACGCGTGGCGCTTGGTATAGTTTGCATGTAGCCACTAGGAGGGACCTACAATGATCGACACCCGCGCCGTAGCGCAGGAAGTTCAGGACCAGCTACTCGCCGCGATGAACAAGGGGCAGGAGCGCGTCCGGAAGGCCCAGGAGCAGCTGCGCAAGAGCCAGGAGCAGGTGCGCATTAGCCAGGAGCAGGTGCGCCAGGCCCAGGAGCAGGTGCGCAAGGGCCGCGAGGCAGTGACCGGCGCCATCCGTACCGGCAACGAGCTCGCCAAGGCGTTCCGGCCGAACATCCCGGCGCTGCCGGTGCCGCCCGTGCGTGTTCCGTCACTGAGCAAGCTGACGGACCCGGCCAAGCTGAGGGCCACTGCTCAGGAGTTTGCCGACCAGATGATCGCGGCCCAGCGCAAGGTGGCGGGAGAGGTATTCGCCTCCCAGCGCAACCTCGCGGGCCAGCTGTTCGCGACCCAGCGCAACCTTGCCGACAAGGCCTTCCAGGCCGCCAGTCCGCTGGTGGCCGACGGCGTCACCTGGCTGACGAACGCTGTCGCAACGCTGCAGGAGGGTCGTAAGTCCGGTCACGCCCATTCGGCCGACAACGTCGCCGTCTTCCCCGCGGTGACTAAGGTCGCCGAGGCGCCGGCCGAGAACACCGAGGTCAGCCACACCAAGCCGGCCGACGCGCCAGTGGCCGAGGCAACAAGCACCAAGGCAGCAGGTACCGAGAAGGCCACCAGGAGGGCCACTGCGCCCAAGGCCAGTGCGCCTAAGGCCACTTCGCCTAAGGCCGGTGCGGCCAAGGCCGGTGCGGCCAAGGCCACTGCGCCGAAGGTCAGCAAGCCCCGGACTGCGAAGCCTGCCAGCACGAAGGCTCGCACCGCTACTCGCGGCAGCGCCAGCACTCGCACCCCCAAGAAGTAGCGTCAACGGTGCGGAGTTGCCGGGCCCACATAGCCCAGGCAACTCCGCACTCATGCGCGTTCCCTACCACGACGATCCGCTCGGAAGGGGGCTCCGATGAACGAGCCCTGGGACTCTCAGATGGAAGCGCTCGGCGCCTTCATCCGGAGCAAGCGCAAGCTGGCGAATTTGTCGTTGCGCCAGCTCGCCGAGCGGACCAAGCTGTCCAATCCATACCTCAGCCAGATAGAGCGAGGCCTGCACCAGCCGTCGGTGCGCGTAATCAGACTCATCTCCGATGCCTTGAACGTCTCGACCGAGACGTTGCTCACGCAGGCCGGACTGCTGCACCGGGAGACACCGAGCACCACCCCGGCAGAGGTTCCGCCGCCCGACATCGAGGCTGCCATCCGGGCCGAGCGCCGGCTCTCCGACGACCAGAAGAGTGCTCTCATAGCCGTGCTCAGGAGCATGCTGCCAGCGGAGTAGCACGAATCGGGGACACAAGCAGGTTTGGTGTGAAGATCGCAGAACGCGCGTCAACCAGTCGCCGAGCCGATTACGATACGACAGCGTGACGGAGCAAAGCCAGCCGACGGCGTCAGAGCCCGGCGACTCGCTGCCGCGGCGGGAGTCTCTGCCCCAGCGTGCGGGCCGTCTTCCGCTGCGGCGTGGTCCGGCCAATGAGTCCGAGCCGGAGGGCGCGGAGCCCCCGCCGCCGCGCGGCGGATCCCTCTTCGAGCCGTTGCCCAGGCGGGGCGAGTCCCTGCCGCAGCGCTCCGGATCGCCCTTCGAACCACTGCCACAGCGCCGCGATTCCCTGCCGGAGCGCGGCGACACTCTTCCGCAGCGCGGCGACTCCCTCCCGCAGCGCGGCGACTCCCTCCCGCAGCGCGGCGACTCCCTCCCGCAGCGCGGCGACTCCCTCCCCCAGCGCGGCGACACTCTTCCGCAGCGCAGCGACTCCCTCCCGCAGCGGAACCAGCAGCAGTCCGCGGCCGATCCGCTCCCCCGCCGCACGAGGACACGGCCGGCCGGCCGTCACCGCAGCCCGCACCGGCTTTCGGTGGCATCGGAGGCACCCGCCCTGGTGCTCGCCGTCCCTGGCGCGGCGGAGCATGACTCGGCAGGCATCGGACCCAGGGTCGCCGCTATCGCCGAACTGTCTTGTCCTGGCGTCGACATCCGCGTGGCCTACCTGGACGGCGAGTCGCAGACGTTGTACGAGGCTATCGATTCCGGCGCCGAGTCCGACAGCCACGAGCAGTTCCCCAGTGTGATCGTGCCATTGCTGATAAGCCCAAGCCCTAAGATCGACGACGCCATCCGGCGGATCGCCGCGCAACCGGCCGTGCCCGCAGTCGTTGCGGCCCATCTCGGCGCCCACCCGATGGTGGCCGAGGCGCTGCACTCACGGCTGGCGGAGGCTGGCCTGGCCCGCTACGCCCGGTCGACCGGGCTGAGTATCTCGGCAGGCGGCCGCGGCGTAGTCGTACTCGCCGCCGTCGGCGAGGAGGCAGCGAGCGAGGCATCCATCATCGCGGTCTTGCTGGCGTCCAGGCTCTCCGTCCCGGTCATGGCGGCGTCGCTCGGCGACCCGGCGAGCATTGCCGATGCGGTGACCAGGCTCAGTGACTCTGGCGTGGCGCGGCCCGCGCTCGCCCCCTGCCTCATCGGGCCGGGAACCACGGTCGCGGTTTTCGATGACCTGAGCGCCGCCCTCGGCGCGCCTTGCGCGGCGCCTCTTGGCTCGCACCAGGCGATCGGCCAGCTGGTCGCCATCCGCTACGGCGCGGCGCTGGCTACCCTGAGCCTGGCTGGCTGATAACTCCGGGCGGGCACGCTTTCTCGTCGCAGACTGCGCGAGACTAGATTATTGAGCCCGGATTGGTCCCGTTACCTTCGAATGGCCGTTGACACGGCCGCGAGCATGCGTTGGGCTTGCCAACTGTAGGCCGCACAGCAGTTCACATCCCGAACCCCAGGCCGGAACCTGCCGAGCCTGGCGCCAGCGCTGCCAAGAGAGGTGAGGCATGAGCGAGTGGAACGCCATGACCTACGAGGGCAAGGACAACATCCTGCGAACGGTGCGCCGCGAAGCTGACCAGATGTTCACGCTCGCGGAACAGCCCGGCGCCTGGGACGCGCCGACGGCATGCGAGAGCTGGAGAGTTAAAGACGTGATCGGCCATGTCGTGGACACGACCGAGGGATATTTCCAGGCCTTCGAGACAGCCAGGGCAGGAGCCGCGGCGCCCGCGCCCTATGGCCTGGCCGGCATGCACGAGCGGGCGGGCCAGAGCGCCAAGTCTTTCGGCAACCTCTCCCAGCAAGAGATGATGTCGCGCGCCCGGGCCGACTTGGACAAGATGATGGGCATCCTCGAGCCGCTCACGCCCGAGGAGTGGTCCGGCCTCGTCGTTCCGCACTTCTACATGGGCCCGGTGCCGGCCTTCATCTACGCCGCTGGCCAGCTCATGGACTACGGAGTCCACACCTGGGATATCCGGCAAGGCAGCGGCAAGGCGCACGCGCTTCCGGCAGACGCCGCTGACCTGCTGGTTCCGTTCATGTTCATCATCTGGCAGTCGACTATCAGGCCAGACGCTGACCTCAGTCCGTTCACCATCGGGCTCCGGGTCAGCGGGCGGAACGCAGGCGACTACCGGGTGTCGATCGGTGCCGACGGCATGAGCTACGAACCTGGAAGCATCAACGACCTGCCCGCAACCGTGGAGTTCGACCCCGGCAGCATGGTGCTCACCGCGTTCGGCCGGGTCAACGGCGGAACGGCCGTCGGCGATGCTGCCCTGGCGGATCGCTTCCTCAACTTGTTCTTCCGCATCTGACGCCACGGCCTGATCTGACGCCACGGCCTGCGGGCGGCAGCAAGGCTTAGGCTCCGGCCTCGGCGCCTACGCTGCCGCTCGCATCGCCGTTGCTGGTCGTCCCATCACCGGGGCCACCGGCCGGGTCGGTGGCAGATGGCATCCGGAACGCCGGAACCGGCGACGGCAGCAACAGCAGGAAACCGAGTACACCGCCTCCCGCCGCCAGCCAGAGTGCCGGGCGCAGTCCAATCACCGTGCCGAGGACACCGCCGAGCAGCGCGCCGAGTGGCCGCGTGCCGTAGTTCACGGCCTGGAACGCTCCGGAGACCCTCGATCGCACCTCGTTCGGTATCACGGCGGCGAAGATCGAGCCAATGCTGATGTCCAGCACCATGACGCCGAAGCCAGAGCCGAACTCGGCGACGAACAACGTGCCAAGCACCAGCGGTTTCGGGCCGCCTGCCAGCGGAACGAGCAGCAGCGGCAACGTGAACAGCGCGCAGCCCGCCGCATACGCCCGGCCCACCCCGATCCGCCCGGCTAGCCGTTTGGTGACCGCGGCCCCTAGAACGCCGCCAACGGCCGCTGCCCCGAGCACCGCGCCGATCACGCCAGCCCGCAGATGCAGCTCGCGCACCACGTAGAGCAAGTACAGGGCCGAGAACATCAGGTTGAAGAAGTTGATGGTCGCAACTGCGAGGAGGGAGGCCCGCACGATCGGCGATCCGGCGATGAAGCGGGCTCCCGCGGTGACCGAGCCGTCACCCGAACTGTCGTCAGCCGCTGGCTCGGCCGGCCGGATGCGGTGCAAGAACAGCGCTGACCCGAGGAAGGACAGCGCGTCCGCGAGTATCGCGAGCGGGGCGGAGAACACCTGCACGAGCAGGCCGCCGATGCTCGGACCGCCGACGAAGGACAGCGCCCTGCTGGCGTAGATGAGCGAGTTCCCGTCCAGGTACCGATCGGCCGGGACGACGGCAACGAACAGCGCCGAGTCGCAGACGTTGAACAGAACGCTGAGCAGCCCTGCCGCGAAGGCGATGGCGAACAACTGGGCCAGCGTGAGAACGCCAAGCAGGTAGCACAGCGGCAGGCTCGCCAGCAGAACGCACCGGCCCAGATCCGCGGCAATCATGGTGCGCCTGCGGTGCCCGCGCCGGTCCACCCAGGCACCGGCATGCAGGCCGAACAGCAGGCTTGGCAGCCAGACCAGTGCGGTCAGATATCCCATGTCGGCGGCGCTTGCGTGCAGCACCAGGACCGCCGCCAGCGGGATCGCGATACCAGAGATCTGATCCCCGAACATCGAGATCGTCTGGGCGGACCAGTACCTCCGGAACTCAGTCTCGCGCAGTAGCGCCGGGACGTGGCTCGTGACGCGCAGGCGCCGCGGCCACCTGGATCTGCTATCCCGCGCCTGCGTCAGCTCCGTGGCTTCTGGCACCTCAGCTTCCTTCGGGCGAAGGTCGCATGTCCCCGCGGCGCGCACCGGCCGCACCCTCCGGGCCCGCCTGCTCCTCGGCCTGGCCCGCTTGCTCTTCTGCGGGGCCCGTCTGGGCTTTCGCGGGGCCCGGACCGGCCGGCCCGATGAACGGGTGCGCAATGTGCAGGACACTGACCAGCCGTGCGCCCGGCGGTCGCAGCTGTGGATCCGCCTGTCGCGGCAAATACTCGTAGACGAGTGCGCGCATGCGGCTGCCGAGCTCGGCTAGCTCGTCGGCGGTGACGTAGATGCCCGCGTCGCCGAACTCGGCCGCCCGCTGCCACTCCGTCGGCTCGTCCGGCCTGACCTCCAGCCAGCGCCGCAAGCTCTCGAACCAGAAGTCGACAACGACGCTGCTAAGCAGGCCGGCCGCTGCCTCCACCTTCGGATCCTCAGCGACTTCCGGCCAGCTGGTGAACATGGTGGTAGCCCGCCAGGGACGCTCCCTGCCCTGGCCACCGCCTGCCTCTTCGACCAGCCCGTACTTGGCTAGCTGGCGCAAGTGGAACGAGCAGCTGGCGGAGCTTTCCCCCAGCAGTTCCCCGGCCTGGGTCGCGGTGAGCTGGCCTCGCATGCGGAGCTGGCCGACGAGGGCCAGCCTGATCGGGTGCGCGAGAGCGCGCAGCGCTTTGGGATCGGTCAGCCGGGTGACCGTGCGCTGAGCCGGGTCTTCTTGAGCCATACATCCAACGATAGCTTTCCAAAGAAAGCTTTGGAAAGCTATCTTGGGTTTCTCCTCCGAGCCAGCGCCACCGTCAGATCTCGACTGATATTCGTGCGATACGCGACCTCTGCGCCCGGCGGCCGCGACACTGGCGGGTTTACTGTCGCGCCAGCGACACCCAGGTCAACAACGTCCGCCCCATCGATCTTGAAACCTGCGCCCGCCGCAGCCGACGTGACCGATTCACGCTATTTGCCCGATCTCAAGTACCGCGAGGGCTCCGCGCCGAACTCTCACAAGGCCTCGGGCTGGGACCGCTGTACCTGCTGGACCGGCGCCTCGGCGTCGTACACATCCGGCGAGTGGCCGACAGGCAGCCGATGCTTGGCGACGCGGGCCGTCGGCGTGCGCGGTAGCTCGTCGATGAGCTGCCAGTAACGCGGCACCTTAAAGGCAGCGAGCCGCTCCGCCGCGAACGCCCGCAATTCGGCGAAGTCGACCACCTGACCGGGCGCCGGCACGATGAACGCCTTGACCTCCTCCTCCGACAGCTCCGACGGCACTCCGACAACCGCGGACTCAAGGACGGCGGGGTGTCCGGCGAGGACGTCCTCGACGTCTAGCGGCGATAGGTTCTCGCCGCGGCGCCGGATGACCTCCTTGACCCGGGAGACGAACGTGTAGGTGCCATCGTTCGCGGCGGTTACCAGGTCACCGGTGCGCAGCCAGCCATCGGCCGTCATGATCGCGGCCGTCTCCGCTGTCATTTGCCAGTAGCCGGGAGTCAGGACCGGGTTGCGGAGCTGGAGTTCTCCGGTCTGGCCGGGTCCGAGCACCTCACCGGCGCGCCCGGCACTGTCAAGCCGGTCGCCGTCGGCCGCCGCGCGACCGCCCGCGCCGACGTCGCCGTCACGACCGCCGACCACCCGCGCATGATTGATCCTGCCGAGGCGCGGATGCTGCCGGACCGAGCCGAGCGTGCCGAACGGCCGCGTGCCATGCGCCCAGATCAGCCCGTACGGCGACTCGGACATGGCGTAGCCGACAACGATCCGCAGCCCGAACCGCTGCTCGATCTCCAGCTGACGCTGCCGCTCAGGCGCCGGTCCGGTGTAACAGAGCCGCAGCGGGTTTTCGGCGTCGTCGGGCCGTACTTGCTGGCGCATCAAGATCTCCAGCATTGCCCCGATCGCGTTGAACTCGGTCGCGCCGTGCCTGCGGGCAGTATCGAGGAACGTGCTGGCCGAGAACCGCTCCGCCAGCACCAGCCCGGCTCCGCAGGCAAGTGACCCCATGACGGAGTACGCGGGCGCATTGATGTGGAAAAGCGGCAGCGTGGTCAGCATCCGGTCGGCCGCAGTCAGGTTCATCCAGAACGGGAACCCCTCACCCGCCATCGCATATGCGCGGTGGGTCTGCATGACCAGCTTCGACCGGCCGGTCGTACCCGACGTCGGGATGAGCACGGCCAGGTCATCCGGCCTCACCATGGCGTCCGGCAACGTGGCCCGAGGTGCCCGTCCCGCCATCGCGGCCGGTTGCGACCAGTCGGCGGGCACAAGCGAATGCACGTCAATTACAGAGGGGAACGGGTTCCGGCCATGTCCGCCCCTGCCTGTCCGGTCACTGTCGTGCCGGGCAGCTGCGACCAGGTCAGCCAGCCCGGCGTCGGTTATAAGCAGCATCGGGGCAACTTGCCGCACCAGTCCGGCAAGCTCCGCCGACGTGCTGCGCGGGTTGACCGCGACCGCCACGGCGCCCATCGACGTCAGGGCCAGCCAGCACAGCAGGTAACCGGGAATACTGCTGGCAGTCAGCATGACGAGATCACCCTTGCGGACGCCGGCTGAACGCAGCGACTCCGCTGTCAGGCTGACCGCGACGACCGCGCCGCCGAAGCTGAGGGATCCCTGGTCGTTCCGCAGCCAGGTCCCGTCGCCATCCCGCTCGGCTGCGGACCAGAGCAACCGCGGAATAGTGCCCGAGTACGTCTCGATCGTCACTCCTGGCTACCCGTCCTGACATAGGTGGTGGTCATCTCATAGTCCTTGGCCGGTCCGGTCACCCGCCAGGTTTCGGTGAAGCTGTCGACGGTCAGCACGCGCACCCGGACCAGATATTCGTCGGCACCGCACCGGTGCTCTGCCTGGCAATGGCCAGCCAGCAGGTCTAGCCGGTAAAACGCGCGCCCGTCGGCGAATCGGACGTCCGCTGTCCCGTCGGGCCGCTGAACCAAATACAGGTGCCGTTCGGCCGGCCCGCGATGCCCGGCGAACGTCAGCTGTCCGTCCTCGCGGTAGCTCAGCAGCGGGCTAGCGCTCTCGCGCGGCGCTGGCACGAACCGCGCCATGCCGCGGAACACGCCGGACTGGCCGGTCCGGTAGTCGCGGATCTCCCGGGCCATTTTCCACTCACCGAGCAGGAAGCTCGCCGTACTAGTGGCGAGCCCGACCGCCGCCGACCTGGGATCCGGCTCGCCAGCCTCCGAATAACCACGCCGGGCATCCACGCCGGAACCCTACCCAGCGCGCGACAGCACTCCGAGGGCACGGCCCCTTCTGTGGAGCGGCCGGCATTCTGCGGCTCGGCCGGATTTGCGCGGGCCGCTCCCCCGGCAAAAGATGTTGTGGTGACCGCTGACGGCTTTTTCGACGACGCCGGCTGGATCTCAGGGGCGCGCACGGTCGCGATCCTGACCGGCGCTGGCATCTCCACGGACTCGGGAATCCCTGACTTTCGCGGGCCCGCCGGGCTGTGGACTCGCGACCCGGCGGCGGAAAAGATGGCTACTTACCAGGTCTACGTCGCCGACCCCGCGGTGCGGCAACGATCCTGGCAGGCGAGGCTGGCGCACCCGGCCTGGACAGCCCAGCCGAACGCGGCGCATATCGCGCTGGCACGACTGGCCGGCAGCGACATCGATACCACGGTCATCACGCAGAACATTGACGGCTTGCACCAGCGAGCCGGCACGCCAGCCGGCCGGGTCATAGAACTGCACGGCACTATATACGGGGTCGTCTGTACCGGCTGCGAGAACCGGACCGACATGGCCGACGCCCTGGCCAGGGTCAGGGCTGGCGAAATGGACCCGCCGTGCCTGGACTGCGGCGGAATACTGAAGTCCGCCACCGTCATGTTCGGCCAGGCGCTGGACACCGAGTCGCTGTCCCGGGCCGCGGCTGCCGCGCAGGCAGCGGACCTGTTCCTGGCGATCGGCAGCACCCTGACGGTAGAGCCTGCGGCGTCGCTGTGTGCCGTCGCCGTACGCGGTGGCGGCCAGCTCGTGGTCGTCAACCGGGATCCGACGCCATACGATCCCATGGCCGTGGCAGTTATCCGTCAGCCGATAAGCGAGGCGATACCCGCTATCGTCGACCGTCTCCTCGCTCCCCGGCCGACTCCATAGGAGCGCAGTCAGGCAAGCACTACCTGGCGGAGCCTGCTAGCGTCGCGCGGTCTCAGGACGCCTCGCCGAAATCGACCTCCTTCGTCTCGACAGTCCCGGCCGTCCGCCCAGGCGCTGTGTGATAGGTCCAGTACAAGTTCGTGTGCGCGATCACCTTGTCGGGTGGCGGCGCTCCCCATTCGGTCTGGTCCTCGGTGGTGTGGGCGTCGCTGACGAGAATCGCGTCGTAACCCCGCACGACCGCACCGTGCAGCGTAGACCGGATGCATTCATCGGTCTGCGCGCCAGCAACGACGAGTCGGCCGACTCGCAGGCCTGACAGCACAGTCTCCAGGCTTGTCTCCTCGAAGGAGTCGGCGTAGTTCTTATCGACGAGCGGCTCAGCGTCGCCCTGGGTCAGTTCGGGGACGATCCGCCATTCGTCGCTACCCTTCGTAAGCTCCTCGTCGGAGTGCTGGACCCAGACGACCGGAACTTGTTCCTGGCGCGCCTTCTCGACAAGGCTGCCGATGTTCGCGACGACCGCATCGCGCTCGTGAGTGCCCTCGACCACGCCGTTCTGCACATCGATGACCAGCAGGGCCGTGTTCGGCCGGTTGTCGAGAGTGGACATGATCTCCCCCTACTTAGGCGGGTCTGAAGTTCGCACCACCCACGCTAGACCAGCCCACCGACAGCGGCCGGAACTGATCCCATTCGGGCGGACGGCTCTCTCTGTGATCGCAGGACCCACCGACCATTCCCTGCCAGCGGCGTTCCCATTAGCCGGCCTGCTGCTCTCGCAGCCGCCGTACGCAGTCGGCGCCGCCACAGGTACGGCCCGACCCCAGAACCGGCATGCCGCATGAACAGACCGGCGCTAGCCGGGCCAGCCAGACGGCCGGCGGCACTAGCTCAGCCGGGCTAGCGCCGGCAGCATCAGCCGGCGACGGAACGGATACCACCTGCCGGAGGCGCCCGCCAGGCATGGCGAGCCACTCGCGCGGCCGGCCTTCCACCGGGTTGCCAGCTGGAGTACCCATGATCCAATCTTCACTCCATTTGCCCGACGCCGTAATCAGGTCGATAAGGCCGCCGGACGACCCGCACGTCGGGAAGCTGACGGCCAGACCGCCTTGACCGAATCTAAGGCCGCGCTAGGTCGGACATAAGGAGTCTGCCTGATGTTGCGCTGCCCGCCTTACCGCGAGGCTTCCCTACGAAGGACTCAACGGCACTTCCGCGCAGGGAGGGATTCATGTACGCGCCCGCCGAATACCCCGGCCCAGTCCAGACCCGCCGCCAGGGCAGGGCCTATAGCCAGGACAGGGCCTACAGCCAGGACAGGGACCGCAGCACCGCAGCCCGCGGCCAGCACATAGCCACCACCGCCTGGCTGGAGCCAAATGCCGAGATCGCCATCGAGCTGCCCTGCAGCGTCGCACCGGACCTGTTCTTCGCCGAGAGGCCGGAGGAGATTCGGCAGGCCCGGGCGCTATGCCAGCAGTGCCCGGCGCGGGGCCCGTGCCTGGAGGGAGCCTTGGAGCGAGCCGAGCCCTGGGGTGTGTGGGGCGGCGAGCTCATCATGCGTGGCGGCATCATTCCGACCAAGCGGGCTCGCGGGCGGCCTCGCAGAGCCGCGATACTTTCCGGTCTGCCGGAAGCAGTACCTGCGCGGTCGTAGTTTGCTACGTCGAGCTACGAGCGGCTGGCGTTCAACAGCGCCCGGCGGTCGGCAGTGGCCAGAGCGGTGTTGGCGAACGCAATGACAGCGAACGCGACGGCGAGGCCGTCATGGCCGATGCCCCACAGTGCCAGCGCCGCCCCGCCGAACACGGCTGCCTTCACTGCGAGCACACCTGCCAGCGGTAGCTGCACTGTCGCCCGCGGAGCGGCGAATAGTGCCCACAGAACGACCGCCACCAGCGGCGCGCCGATGCCCAGGAGCAGGTGGCTGCTGAGGCTGTGACCGACCGAAGAGCCCCACCATCCCAGCACGGCAAGGGCGGCCAGCTCGAGCAGGAATGCCAGGGCCTCGTTACCCGCATGCAGCCAGCGCGGGATCACCGGACAGCCTCCGAGCGCGACAGTCTGACGTGGATACGCTTCAGGCGCGGGCCTGGCGGGTGCATGGGAGCGGGACTGAACACGATCGCTCTCTTTCTGTCCCCGGCGCGTGCCGGGGGCAGGGTCAGCGGGTAGCTCAGGGGACCACGGTGACCGGCCATTTGCCCGCTCGGACCAGCCGGACGGCGAGCGAGCCGACGAACCGATGGCCTGCGTGCGCTGACGCGCCGACCACGATGGCGTCAGCGCGGACCTCGTCGGCAATCCGGCAGATCTCGGTGTACGGGTCACCGCGCGCGGCCACGAACGTGATGCTGATGCCAAGCTCAGCCCCGATCAGCGCGGCTCGTTGTTCCATGTCCTCGGCCGTAGTGCGGAAGGCCTCGTCCTTAGCAACACTCAGCGCAGCGCCAGCCGGTCCGGCCGACCCGAACGAGGCAATCGGCGCGACGAAGACCGCGACAATCCGGGCCCGTTGCCGTCGGGCCAGCCCGGCCGCGTACCAGCCCGCCCGGCTGGAGGTCGTCGAGTCGTCGACGCCGACCAGGATGACCGAGGGCCCGTCGGTGCCGAGTTCAAACGACGACGAATGCTCCTTCTCGCCGGGCGTCATGACACCGATACCTCACCGGTCCCCATACCGGCAAAGTGTAGAAGAACCGGCCAGGACAAGCTCTGGCATGATCGGTTTGTGACTCCGGATGCCGCGAGCCTCAGGCAGCTGCTGCGGCAGGTGGATCCTGGCCTTGAGTTCGTGCGGGCCTGGAACCTGGCCGGCGGCGTATCGGCCCAGACGAGCGCCGTTGCGGCAACGGCGTCCGACGGCCGGCTGCGTACCCTGGTCGTCCGTCAGTACGGCACCGCGAACTCGCATGCCGCCAGCGCCGAGTACCGCTTGCTCACGCTTCTGCACGCGGCCGGCCTGCCGGTACCGCGGCCGTTTCTTGCTGATGAGTCACGTGCCATTCTCCCGGCCCCTTGCCTGGTTTCGGAGTTCATGGACGGCCAGCCACCGGGCGGCCGGGCGGGCCGCCCGGGCTTCATCGGCCAGCTCGCCGCTGCCCTCTCCGACTTGCACAAGGCGGCCCTGGGGCGCTCGGATGCTGACTACCTGCCGGATGTCGACAGTGTCTCGTGCAAACTGCTGGGAACGTGGCCGGCTGTTCTCGATGCGTCCGTCGGCGAGCCTGCTATCCGCTCGGCCCTGACGGGCAACTGGCCACCACCGCAGGTCAACCAGCCGGTGATCCTGCATGGCGACTACTGGCCGGGTAACACGCTGTGGCGGAACGGCAGGTTGATCGCCGTTATCGACTGGGAGGATGCCGCGATCGGCGATCCGCTAGCTGATCTCGGCAACGCCCGCCTGGAGATCCTGATGCACCACGGCAACGGCGCCATGGACGAGTTCACCCGGCGCTACCACGGGCTGCTGCCGCAGCTTGACCTCGGCAGCTTGCCGTACTGGGACCTGTACGCTGCTCTCCGGCCGACTGGGCAGATGAACAGCTGGGGACTGCCGGAGGCGCAACTGGAACAGTTCCGCGCGGCGCACCGGACGCTGGTCAAAGACGCGCTCAGCAGGCTCGGGCTGGCGGGCTGGTCGAGCCGAAACGGAGAACCCGCGTGACCGCGCCCGCGCCCGAACCCGCGCAAGAACGCGCCCGGGCCAGCTCGCCGGCGCTGCTGCCCGGATGGCGGGTGATCGATATGTCGCAGGCCATCTCGGGTCCGTACGCGGCGCGCATCCTGAGCGACCTCGGCGCCGACGTGGTCCGGATCGAGGGACCGCGCACCGACATCACCGAGTACTTCGGCGTCGTCGCGGGCCAGCGTAGCGGCATGTATGCGCAGATGAACGCGGGTAAGCGCAGCCTCGGCGTCGACCTCACCGTGCCCGGCGCCGCCGACCTAGTCCGGGACCTGGCAGCGCATGCCGATGTGCTGATCGAGAACTTCAGGCCGGGGGTGATGGAGCGTCTCGGGCTTGGCTACGAGCGGCTTTCCGGCACGAATCCGCCGCTGATCATGCTGTCGGTGACCGGGTTCGGCACGGACGGTCCGGACGCGCAGCGCCGGACGCTGGCGCCTGTGATCCATGCCGAATCCGGCTTGCTCGCACGGCAAGCCGAACTCGACGACCGCGAGCCGTCAGACTTGCCGCTGGCGCTGGCGGACACCGTTACCGCCTTGCACGCCGCGATCGCGGTGCTTGCCGCGCTGCACCAGCGGACGGTAACCAACCGGGGCCAGCACATCGGCCTCAGCATGCTGGCAGCCGTTGCGGCCAGCGACGATCATGCGCACGCGGCCATCGCTGGCAACGGTGAGCCATACACATCGCGCGGCACCATCTGGCAGGCCCCGGGCGGGCCGCTACTGATCGCCGCGCCGCCGAAGCACGCGTGGGCGATGCTGTCGCGGCGCGGCCTTATCTCAGATCCCGCTCCGCCTGGCAGTGACCTCCCGGCCAAGGCACGGCTGCGCCAGCAAGCGATCCAGGATTGGATGAACAGCTTCGCCGATCGGGTCAGCCTGCTGGCCGAGCTGGAGGCGGCCGGCGTCGCCTGGGCCGAGCTCCGCGACAGCACCGATGTATTCGCTGCCGGTGCTTTCTCGGTGGGCTTGCCAGGCACCGAGAGCCGGGTGGTTTCGCTGCCTTACGACTTCTCGGCCGGGTCTGCCAGCCCGCCGCGCGCCGTTGCCAGCCGGGGCGAGCACAACGCCGCGGCCCTAGGCGACTGGCTCGGGCTGAACGATGCGGCCATAGCCGACCTGATCGGCCGTGGCGTCCTCATCGAAAGCTAGGCACTCGCCGAGCCGAGGGACGCATCCGAGGTTCGGTTCTTAACCCGATACATGGCTGCGGGCCGCGAAAGGCCTGCGAGGCCGCGCGACGCGATAGCCGGACGCGCTGCGGTTCACTCATGTGCTCTCTTCGGGAAGGCCCGCCCACGGTGCGCCGTCGTCAAGGCTGCCGACGTTTGCCGAGAGCCGGCCCAGCACTCCGGCCAGGTCGTCGAGTTCTTGGTCACCGATGCCACGGCGCAGCTTCCGGTCAAACGCGAGCGCTGCGTCTCGCATCCTCAGGAACGCGTCCTCGCCCGCCTCCGTTAGCTCCACGACATGGATCCGGCGATTCGCCGGGTCGCGCTGGCGGGTGATAAGCCCGCCGGCCTCCATTCCGTTCAGGTGATGGGTGAGTGTCGCCTCCCGGATCCCGACCGCTTCGGCCAGTTCGCGCTGATTGCGCAGGCTGCGCGCTTTGATGTTGAGCAACACCAACCAGACAGGCAACGAGCCGCCAGCACCCGCGAGCGCGTCGTCAAACGCGCGGCTGACAATCCTGGTTGTCTGCGCAAGCTTGAGGCCGATGGGCGCCTGCGGTGCTCGCATGCGCGCAAGCCTAGCACAATCTATCGACGTCTAATGCTTTTATATCTAATTCTTAGGTGTCTGCCGGTTTCAGCGGATGGTGCCGAGAACCCGGTCACGCTAACGTGCGGCGGCGGTAGCGGCTTCGCGAAGTACGGCGCACAACCGGGCCACTGCAGTGCTGAAGGCATGTCCCGGCGGGGTTGCATAGCCGACGACGAGAGCGGGGCCCAGATCCTGGTCGCCGCCGCGGAAGGCGGTGAGCGCCGTCAGGGCCAGCCCACGCCGGGCGGCACGAAAGACAACATCTTCTTCAGTCACGCCATCCGGCAGTCGCACCAGGCCGTGCAGGCCGGCGGCGATGCCGCTCACAGTGGCAGCCGGCACCTCGCGGGCGAGGGCGGCTACTAGTCGGTCACGGCGCTGCCGGTAAGCGAGCCTGGCCCGGCGCACCTGACGGTCGTAACCACCAGAGCTGATGAACTCGGCCAGAGTGAGCTGATCAATGCTGCTGCTCAGGCGGCCGACTGCGACCTTGGCTGCGACGACCTCGCCCGTCAGGCTTTCCGGCAGTGCGAGCCAGCCCAGCCGCAGGCCTGGTGCGAGGCTTTTGCTCGCCGTTCCGCCGTAGGCAACATGCTCGGGTGCCAGCGACTGCAGCGCTCCGACGGCCTGCCGGTCATACCGGAATTCGCCGTCGTAGTCGTCCTCGACAATCAGCCCGCCGGTACTGGCGGCCCAGTCGACCGCCTGCCGGCGGCGCTCCGGCGCCAGCGCGACGCCGAGCGGGAACTGGTGCGCGGGTGTCAGCAGCATCGCAGCGCCGCGGAGGCGTTCGCCGCCACCAGGCACGACCACGCCGCGGGCATCGATCGGCAGCTGGGCAAGCGCCAGTCCCTTGCTCGCAGCGAGCAGCCGGTGGCCGGAATGCCCGTAGCCTTCTACGGCCAGCTTGCGCACTCCCCTGGCCCGCAGCACTTCGCACAGCAGTTCCAGGCCCTGGGCGAATCCTGCGCAGATCACGATGCGATCCGGGGTTACCACGACACCTCGGGCCCGGCCCAGGTATTCCGCCAGCGCGATACGGAGTACCTCAAGGCCGCGCGGATCGGTGTAACCGAGGTCCGTGCTCGGTGCCGCTGCCAGCGCCCTGCGGGCCGCGGCAAGCCATGCCGTCCGCGGGAACGCAGACACATCGGGATTGCCCGGTCGCAAGTCATACCGGATGGCCGGGCCGAACGAGCCGACTGCCCGCTGCGCCGCCTGCCGCGCCGGCCCGGCCCGCTCTGCGACCCAGGTGCCCGATCCATGCCTGGCGGTGAGCCAGCCTTCGGCGACCAGCTGCCCGTAGGCCTCGGCCACCGTGTTTCGCGCGATGCCCAGATCACGTGCTAGCGCCCGGGAGGAC
This sequence comes from uncultured Actinomycetota bacterium, assembly GCA_963787665.1. GTDB lineage: Bacteria > Actinomycetota > Actinomycetes > Streptosporangiales > Streptosporangiaceae > JAJYUU01. The sequence goes on along the minus strand of CAWBDZ010000005.1, from coordinate 1,337,689 downwards.
GGCAGCGCGGTCCCGGCCGCCAGCCGGCCATCGCGGACCGAATCACGAAGCGCCGCCTCAAGTGCCACCCGCGGCCTGGTGCCGGAGAGCTCCAGGTGAAGATCGAGCCCGGCCGAAGTGGCCCACGTTTCCTTCATAGAATTGGATCTTAAAGGTGAGCCTCTTTGCTCCTAGGCTGGGGTAGACAGAAACCCGATGAAGGAGATTTCATGACCACGGCACAGGCCACCGAGATCCCGGCCAGGCTCGACTTCGACGCCCACGCGAGCGGCTTCTCCCGAGCGCTGGCGCATCTCGATCAGGCGGCGACCAAAGAACTTGACCGGGCAGACTTCGATGTCAAGCTGCGTGAGCTAGTGCGGATCCGGGCCTCTCAGCTCAATGGGTGCGCGTACTGCATCGACATGCACACCAAGGACGCGCGTGCCGCAGGCGAGACCGAGCAGCGGATCTACGCGCTGCCGGCCTGGCGCGAGACGCCGTTCTTCACCAGCAGGGAGCGCGCGGCGCTGGCTCTCACCGAGTCGATGACGCTAATGCCGCAGACACACGTGCCGGACGGCGATTTCGCGCAGGCGGCCGCGGAGTACGGCGCGGATGAGCTGGCTGCGCTAGTCAGCCTCATCGTGTCGATCAACGCCTGGAACGCGATCGGGGTTAGCACCCGCGCGTGGGAGCCCGGGTCGTACCAGCCATGACGCCGGGGGACGCGTCCGGAAGCGTTGCTTCGCGGGGCGCGCGGCGGCTGAGGGCCATGCACGGCGGCCCTCAGCCGCTGATCCTGCCCAACGTGTGGGACCCGGTCAGCGCGCGGGCGTTCGCCGACGCCGGGTTTGCGGCCCTCGCGACGTCGAGCAGCGCAGTCGCGGCAGTACTCGGCTACCGCGACGGCCAGACGCCGGGCGACGAGATGCTCGCGGCTGTGGCGCGGATCGCGGGCAGTGTCAGCGTGCCGGTAACTGCTGACGTCGAGAACGGCTACGATCTCGACCCGGCGGAACTCGTCCGACGGCTGACCGAGGCGGGCCTGGCTGGCTGCAACTTGGAGGACTCCGACCCGGCTGCGCGCGTGCTGACCGACGCGAGTCAGCAGGCCGATTACCTCGCGGCTGTTCGGGCCCGAGCTGGCCAGGACCTGGTGATCAACGCACGCGTTGATGTGTTCGTCCGTGACCCGGCCTGGTCCGAGCTGGGCGGACCGGCCCGTCAAGCGGCGCTCGCAGCTGCCGTCGACGAAGCGGTGCTGCGGGGGTGCCGTTACGTGGAAGCCGGGGCCGACTGCGTGTACCCGATACTCGCGCCGCCGGAGGCGCTAGCGTCCCTGGTCAGGCGGATTCCAGGGCCGGTCAACGCGATGTTCGTGCCAGGCGGGCCGTCGCTCGCTGAGCTGGCCCGGCTCGGTGTTGCCAGGATCAGCTTCGGCGGCGGATTGCACGCACGGGCTTGCGAGGCGGTCGGAGCCATTGCCGATGCCATGGCCGCCGATGCAGCAATCGCTGGCGGAGCCGGACTGACCGGCTAGTGGCGTGCGGATTGCCGAGGACGCGTGGTAAAAGAAGGCAGCCTGGCTCATGACCACTGGATCGGCAGCGATTCGACGCCGTAGATCCCTTCTACCCCGCCCAGCACGGCTGGGCCGGCGGCCGACAGGCCGGGCATTCGCGGGGCCAGGAACGTAAGCGCCTCCTCTAGCTCGGCCCTGGCCAGGTTCGCACCCAGGCAGAAATGCGGCCCGGCGCCGAATGTCAGCAGCCTGCCGTCGCGCTCGGCGGTGATATCGAAGTCCTCGCCGCCCGCTTGCTCGCGGTTGCCGCGCTCGGCGCAGACGGCCACGATCGTGCCTGCCGGGAACAGCACACCGCGGTACTCCACCGACTCGATGCAGATTCGCGCCGTGAACGGGGTGATCGGCTCGGCGCGGAGCACCTCCTCCACCGCGCGACCAACAAGGTCGGGCTGCTGCCGGATCGCCTCCCACTGGACGGGCCGCGCGGCAAACAGCCGCACCGCGTGCGACAGCTGCGCCTGTGTCGTGTCGATACCGCCCGCGATCACGTTGAGGACCAGGTTGACGCATTCGGCGTGCGACAACCGGTCGCCCGCCTCCTCTGCAGTAAGCAGTGCCGTCAGCAGGTCATCGCCAGGTTCCGCCCGTCGCTCAGCTAGCAGTTGCTCGACGTAGTCGTAGACCTCCACGGCGGCGCGTTCAATCTCCGGCACCTGCGTGGTCAGCGCCTGGATGTCGAACTGGCGCTGGATCAGGCTCGACCACTCCTGCAGCTGGGGCGCGTCGGACCGCGGCGCGCCCAGCACAGCCGCGATTGTCAGGGCCGGATACGGCTTCGCGATAGCCGCGACGAATTCGCAACTGCGCTCGGGCGCCACGGCCGGCCAGAGTTCGTCCAGGAAGGTTCGCATGACCGGGCGCCAGCGATCGGCGGCTCGAGGAGTGAAGGCCCCGCCGACAAGAGCCCGCAGCCGCCGGTGCCGCTCGCCCTGCTGGTTCAGGATGTTCGCGTCGATCTGCTCGCGCAACCGCCCGCTGGTTACGCCGAACAAGTCCGCGATCTCCCGGCCGGGAAACGCGGTCGCCCTGGATCGCAAGAAGAACTCGGCAGATTCCCGGTCCAGCACAATGAACGCCAGCGGTGATCGTGCCAGCCAGCTGAACTCGCTGGTGGATGTCAGCTCGGCCAGCCGACGATGGTAGTTCTCCCCGGTCAGCTCTCCCCCGGTGAGATCGACCTCGGCGAGTTCAAGATCAGACACGATCGTCATGCGGCTACACTCTCCCGGCCCGGCCGGGTTCCGCAAGGGCCATTGGCTGGCCAACCGCGTCGGCCTGGTGCCAGGCCTGCCTGGTGCCAGGTCTGCCTGGACCCAGCGGCGTGCGCCGGGCCCAGGCGACCGAAGCGCTATGCGGTGAGGCAGAACGGGTGGCCTGCTGGGTCGGCAAACACCCGCCAGTTCTCGCCGCTGCCCTCGAGCCGGGTCGCGCCCAGCTCCAGGGCCCGCGCCTCGCCGGTGTCGAGGTCATCGACGGTGATGTCGAGATGCGCCTGCTGCGGATAGGCCGGGTCCGGCCACCGGGGCGGGTTGTAATCGCTGACCTGCTGGAACATCACGCTCTTGCCGTCACCGGCGATGAGCGCGCCCTCAGGCCCGTCGTATGTCACTTCCATGCCGAGCAGGTCTGCGTAGAAGTGAGCCAGCGCCGACGCGTCAGGCGCGTCGATCGTCACGGCGAACAGACCCATCACGGGTCCGACGCCATCCTTCTGGACCAGGTCGAACGGGTGTCCGGCCGGGTCGGCGAGCGTGATCCAGGTCTGGCCGTCGGCCAGCCGGGTGGCGCCCAGGCCCACAGCCCGCTCGGCCGCCGCCTCGTACCCGTCGATCTGAAGGTCGAGATGGAACTGCTGCGGATGCTCCTGTCCAGGCCAGTGCGGTGCGAGGTAGTCCGGCGCCCGCTGGAACGCGATCTCCTGGCCATCACCGGTCCGGACGGTGATCCATTCGGGATCTTTGTCAGAGATCTCCCAGCCGCCGAGCTCGGCGTAGAACGAGGCGAGCTTCTCTATATCCGGCGCGTCGAATGCGACGGCGCCAAGGCGTCCTGTCATAGTCATGCAGCCATCGTGCCACCACCCTCTGACAGTCCCAGCGCGCGCCCGTAGGCCGGCTCAGTGGCGTGCGGCCATGGCCTGTACGCCTGCGATGAACATGTCCACGCCGAACCGGTAATGGAACTCGGGATCGCTGGTCGACATCGGCCCGGCGGCCTCGACCAGGCACGGATAGCGGTCCGGCGGCAGCAGTGCGAGCCGGACCCGGATCTTGCGCTGCTCCTCCGCTCGCTCGGCCTCGGTCATCGCCACATGGAACCCCGGCTCGCTCATGGTCAGCATCAGGCCGGTCCACAGGGCGTTTCGCGTGATCGCGGCCGCGTGCTCCGGGTCGAAGCCGCCGCGGCGCAGCACCTGCAGCGCCGTCTCCGAGGGGATCAGCGCGGCGTCGCTCTGCTTCTCCCCTTGCAGGATGAGCTGCGCGGCGCACGGATGGGACCGCAGCACGTGCAGCAGTGACTCCATCAGGCCGCGCATCTGCAGGTCCCACGGCGCCGCCGCATCGACGTCAGTATCGAGTTCGCTCCAGACCTGGGCCGCCAGCGCAGCGAGCAGCTCCTCCTTGTTTCGGAAGTGCCAGTACAGCGCCATCGGCGTGACACCGAGCTCGGTCGCCAGCCGCCGGATCGTCATTGCCTCGAGGCCCTCAGCATCAGCCAGGGCAAGGGCGCGCTCGACCACGACCTGCTTCGTCAGCTTGGCCCGGTCTGCTTCTCGGGACTGAATTTCTGTCATCGCTTGACAACTATACGCCGTACAAGTCAGAGTAGCCATATACAACGTATAAGAACGTCGTACGTGATCAACGTACAAGGACGCAGTACGTGAACCGAAGAGGAGCCCGGCCCATGTCCAGACGCTGGTGGTCCCTGGTGGCGGTGTCGCTCGCCACTTTCATGACCTACCTCGACAACAACGTGACAAATGTCGCGATCCCGACTATCCAGCGCAGCCTGCACCTGTCCCTCTCAGGTCTGGAATGGGTCGTGAGCAGCTACATCCTGGTTTTCGCCGGGCTGCTACTCGCCGGCGGCCGGCTAGCCGATCTCTACGGCCGCCGGCGGATCTTCCTGATCGGCCTGTCGGTCTTCACGCTGGCCTCGCTCGGCGCGGGCTGGCCGGCAGCGGGGCCGTGCTGATCAGCGCGAGGCTGGTACAGGGCCTGGGTGCGGCGATGGTCGTGCCGACCACGCTGGCGATCATCATCGCGACCTTCAAGGACGCCAGGGAGCGCACGACGGCGATCGGTGCCTGGACCGCGATCGGCGCCATGGCACTGGCCTTCGGCCCGCTAATCGGCGGGTTCATCAGCCAGCACCTGCACTGGGGCTGGATCTTCTTCATCAACGTGCCTATCGGGATCGTCACGTTCGCGATCGCGGCAATAGCCACGCAGGAGTCCCGCGACCCGTCCGTCGTGCGCCGTCTCGACGTCCCCGGCCTTATCACCTCGGCGATCGCGCTGTTCTCGTTGACCTACGCGCTGATCGAGGGTCACGACAAGGGCTGGACGTCCGCGCTGATCCTCGGTTCCTTCGCCCTGGCGGCAGCGGCCGGTGCGGCATTCGCCGTTGTCGAGTCGCGCACCGCGCACCCGATGGTTGCGATGCAGCTGTTCCGCTCCCGCGTCTTCGCGGGAGGCACGGTCACGATGATGCTGTGGGCATTCGGCATCTTCGGCATCTACTTCTTCACCTCCATCTACCTGCAGCTGATCCTCGGCTTCTCGCCGACCAAGGCCGGGCTCGCGTTCGTTCCGATGGCGCTGTGCATGGCACTGTTCGCCGGGCTGGCCGGCCCGGTTTCCCGGCTGCTGCGGCCGAACCAGACCGTCGCGATCGGCATGGCTGTCATGGCTGCGGGACTGTACTTGTTCTCCCGGCTCGGCGGTGGCGCCACCTTCGCCAGCCTGATGCCCGGCTTCCTTATTTTCGGCGGGGGCGCAGGCATGATGAACGTCCCGCTCACCAACGCAGTACTGAATTCGATGCCGCCCGAGCGATCCGGCGTCGCCTCCGGGCTGCTGAACGCCTCTCGCGAGGTCGCCGGCCTGCTCGGCATCACGATCATCGGCGCAGTACTGCGCTCTCGCCAGGGCGCGGCGCTGCGAGGCGGGGCACGCCCGAACGCGGCGTACCTGGAGGGCTACCACTCCGGCCTGATCGTGACCGTCGCCCTGATCGCGGCCGGGGCGGTAGTCAGCTACCTCGCGCTGCGGCGGCTGCCGCGCCAGGTGGCCCCGGCCGGCGTGGTGGCTGCCGCCGCTGCCGAGCTGTCCGGCTCAGCCGAGCCCGAGCTAGTTTCCGCGGAGCCGGCCAGCGCCCAGCAGCCCGCCCTCATGTAGAGATCAGACGAAGCCCGGCATCGCGCTGGCTGCGCTAAACGGTCAGGAAACTGACGAGTGCCTCCGCCGCCGTCAGCCGCGCTAGGCCTCCTCAGCGGAGGTGAGCGGCAGCCGCGGATCCACCGCCTGCGACTGCCAGGAATCACGAACCCACGCGTGCTGCGGGTCGTCGCAGAACGCCATCGATCGCTGCTGCGCCGGCCCGGCCAGGACGTTCAGGTAGTACATGTCATGTCCGGGCGCCGCCATGGACGGACCGTGGTACCCGTGCGGCACCAGCACCGCGTCGCCGCTGCGTATCTCGGCGAGTACGTCGATCTGCCGGTCCGGCGCGGACGAGTACACCCGCTGGTAGCCGAACCCGTTACCCCGATCTTCCTCGGCCAGCTCGAAGTAGTAGATCTCCTCCAGCACGGCTTCGCCAGGTCCGGGCTTGTCGTGCTTGTGCGGCGGATACGAGGACCAGTTGCCGCCTGGCGTCAGCACCTCAACCGCGACAAGCTTGTCGCAGTCAAACGCATCCGGCGCGCAGAAGTTGTTGACCTGGCGGCTCGCCTGCCCTGCTCCGCGCAATTCGACGGGAACGCCGGCCGCGGGCCCGTAGCGCACCGGCAGCCGGCGGGACGCGACAGCGGCAGGGAGCGCGAACCTGCCGCCCGAGGTGCTTGTGATCCTGAGCGACGCGTCCCTGGGCACGTAGGCGAAGTCCGTTACCCGGCTGAAGACGTTGCGGCGCCCCGCCAGCGTCAGTTCCTGCCCGTCGGCGCTGACCTCGCAGCCGCCGGCCAGCGGCAGCACCAGCATCTCCTCGGGCCCGGTTGCGATGGTCACGGCCTGAGCCGGAGCAAGGCTGAGGATGCGGAGCGACGCGTAGGTCCAGCCCGCGACGGCCGGAGTTACCTCGACCTCGAACTGGCCAGCCGGGGAAGCGCTCGCCAGCAGGTGATAGCGGCCGGTCACAGCAGCCCCACGGCGATGTCGACCGAGGCCGCGACGTCTCCGCCGGGCGGGTACAGCAGGCTGCGACCGACCACCAGGCCGCGCACCGTCGGCAGGGTCAGCGCTCGCTTCCAGCTGGCGAACATGGCCTCCTGGTCGCCAGCCGGGTCGCCGCCCAGCAGCAGGATTGGCAGCGTCGATGCCTCGGCCACGCGTTCCATCTCGGCCACGACCGGCAGCTTGAGCCAGCTGTACGCGGAGGTCGCGCCGAGGCCGGCGGCGATCGTCGCCGACCGGATGACCGCGTCGGGCCGCAGGTCATTGCGCGGCCGCCCGCTCACCCGGCTGACCATGAACGGCTCGATCATCGCGGGCAGGCGCGCCGCCGCCAGCTCGGTTATCGCTGCGCCGCAGGCCTCGAGCGTGCGCACAGTGGCCGGATCTTCCGGGTCGATGCGCAACAGCATTTTCCCGGCATCAAGGCCTGCCGCGGCGATGCCGGCGGCGGTGTAGCCGGTAAACCTGTCGTCAAGCTCGAACGCGGAGCCAACAATGCCGCCCCGGTTCATCGATCCGATCGCGATCTTCCCGTCGAGCGCGCCGAGCAGCAGCAGATCTTCGATGATGTCTGCGGTCCCGAGTACACCATCCACGCCGGGCCGGCCCAGCGCCACGACCATGCGGTCCAGCAAGTCGAAGCGGTTGGCCATTGCCATCGGGTCGCTGCCCACGCTGAGGATGCCCCGAGCCGTGTGGTCGGCCGCGATGATCATCAGCCTGCCCGATTCTGTCAGCGAGCGCCGGAGCCGGCCATCCGCGGCGGCTGCTATCGCCTCCGGCGCGCTAGCGCGCGCCTCGATGAGCCGCTCCCGCAGGTCCTCGCGCATGCGCGTCCTCCTTCGCCGCGGCCGCTCCGGACGTTGCCTCGACCGGCGGCACTCTAGCCGGCGGCACTCACCGGCGGCGCTCGCCGGCGGCGCTCTAGACCGGCCGCTCCTCCACCAGCGGCACCCCGTTTGCCGGGCTGCTGGCGACGCCGCCGCCTGACTGGCGCACAAGCGCAAGCAGCGCCTGCCGCTCACCAGCCGGCTGCGCGCCAGGGGCAGCTAGCCGGCCAAGGGCTGGCTAAGGTCTGACTGTGACCACGACGGAGGCGGACGTACTCGTTATCGGGGCCGGAGTGATCGGCTTGTCGACGGCGATCTGCCTTGCCGAGGCGGGGGCGCATGTCATTGTGGCCGCGGCCGAGCTGCCGGCGCAGACCACGTCGGTGGCGGCAGGCGCGGTGTGGGGGCCGCATCTGGTCGGAATGGATGACCGGGTCGCCCGGTGGGCCGAGCTGACCCGGGCCCGCCTGAGTTACCTTGGCGAGCACGGCCTCTCTGCCATCGTGCGGCAGGCCAGCGGCATCGCTGCCGACCGCGGTGAGGCGCTGGCACCGCCGGAACTCGCCGCGAACGGCAACGCGGCACGGTGCGATCCGGCCGAGATTCCGCCCGGATTCCGGTCGGCCTGGCGGCTGACCGCGCCGGTCGTGTCGATGCCCGGTTACCTGGACTACCTTCAGCTTCGACTCGACCGGGCGGGAGGAGGGAACCCGTTCCCCGCCAAATTCAGCTCGCTTCAGGATGCGGCCCGCCAGCATCCGTCGGCACGCGTGATCGTTAACTGCGCCGGCTGCGGCGCTCGCGACCTTGTGCCGGACCCGACTGTGACGCCGGTGCGGGGGCAAGTTGTGGTAGCCAGCAATCCGGGCATCACCGAGTTCTTCGTCGGCACCGGCCCGGCGCCGGGCGACCTCACCTATCTGTTCCCGCACGGCCATACCGTCGTGCTGGGCGGCACCGAGGAACCCGGCAACTGGAGCCGCGAGCCCGACCCGGCCACCGCAGCGCGGATCTTGGCGGCGTGCATCGCAGTCCGGCCGGAGCTGCGCGCGGCGAAGGTGCTCAAGCACCGGGTCGGGCTGCGGCCGGTTCGCCCCACGGTGCGTCTTGAGGCCGAGCAAGCTGACGGCGTGACGATCGTGCACAACTATGGGCATGGCGGCGCCGGAGTCACGCTTTCCTGGGGCTGCGCGCACGATGCCGCCGAGCTCGCGCTCGCAGCGCTGAGCGAGCTGAGCCGAGCTGAGTGACGCCGTCAAGATCAACCGCGCAGACGCAGGTGGCTTAGGTGTCGTTGGCGCGACACTAGACCACCTACGTCACTGGCGCGCGATCAGAAGCCGGGGAATATTGTCCTCAGTTTGGCCAGCGTGTCCGGATCGGCCGAGATGCTGTCCGGAGTGTGCTCGGGATCCAGCCGCCCGTATGCCAGCCGCAGCAGCGCCTCAGCTGGCATGGTCACCTGCGGCACCTCCGCGCCGTCCGGACCCTCGCCAGTCCAGTCGGTCATGCTGACCGACTCGCCGGACGTCAGCAGGTAATCGCGGTCCGGTCCGGTGGTCGTGATCCGCACCCCGAACGGCTCTGGCAGCGGCTTGCCCAGCCGCGGCGCGAGGAACTGCGGCACGTTGTCGATCAGCAACTCGACCGCGTCGGCCTGCGGTGTTGCGGCCGGGTCCTGCATCACCGCGATATCCCAGGTGTGCATCACGTGCTCACCAAGCCGCAGCCTGACCACTCCGACTGCGTCGAGCTGGGTGCCGACGAAGTCCAGCCGCATCTTCGCTAGGTGCTCATCGGTGAGTTGCTCAAGCGTTGCCACGTACTTCTCGTCTATCTCCAGCGCGTCAGCGGCCTGCTCGTCCGGGCCCTTGGCGTTCCACACGTCCCACACCGGGCCGAACGCGTCGCGGCTGACCGGCTCCGCCTCGCCGAGCGCGCCCGGCAGCATCATCAGCGCGATCTCCCCGCCGCTGCCGAGGTGCGACAGCACCTGCGCGACCGACCAGTCCCGGTCGTACGACTGCGCGCGAACCTGCTCCGGGGTCATCGGCTCTACCAGGCCAGTCAGCTTGTCGTGTGATTCGCGCAGCGTCGCGATCCAGGTGCGCGCGTCGGATGCCACCACTACTGCCTCCAGATTATTTACGGAACGTGTCCGTTCAGGATATTCGGCCGTCCGCCGGGTCGGGGTCGTTACAGCGTGACCCGTTACCCTGTGCAGAATGGACATCGGATTCGGCGCCCCGGTCTCCGGCGCGTGGGCCACACCGCAGAATCTAGCCTCCTTCGCCACGGCCGCTGAACGCGCCGGGTATCACTCGCTCTGGACCTTCCAGCGGCTGCTGATCCCGGCCGGTTCGGGCATGGAGCCGGTGTATCACAGCGTGCTCGATCCGATGGCGGCGCTGTCGTTCGCTGCCGCGGTCACCAGCCGCATCCGGCTCGGCGTTGCGGTGATCAACCTGCCCTATGTCTCGCCCGGTTACCTGGCCAAACAGGCCGCATCCCTGGATGTGCTGTCCGGCGGTCGGCACGATCTGGGGCTCGGCATCGGCTGGATGCCGGAAGAGTTCGCGCTGACCGGCGCGGACATGGCCCGCCGGGGTGCGCGGGCGGCCGAGTACGTGCAGGTGCTCAGAACGCTGTGGACTGACGGCGTGGCCGACTTCAGTGGCACGTTCTACCGGGTGCCGGCCGGAACGCAGGCGCCGCCACCGGTGCAGCCTGGCGGGCCGCCCGTCTTGCTCGGTGGCATGGCGAAGCCCGCACTGGAACGGATCGGCCGGATCGCGGACGGCTGGGTTACCTCAAGCCGGACCGACCTGTCGCGCGTCGGCGACCTGATCTCGATCGTGAAGGACGCGGCGGCGGCGGCCGGTCGTGACCCGGACGCGATGCGGTTCGTCTGCCGCGGCGTTGTCCGCGCCGGCGCGCCGCTGACTGGTGCCGACGGGCAGCGCCTGCTGTTGTCGGGTGACTATGACCAGATCAGGGCCGATGCGGCCGGGCTTGGCGAAGTAGGCATCACCGAGGTCTTCTACGACCTTAACTGGGATCCCAAGATCGGATCGCCGGATGCTGAGCCGCTGGCCGCGGTTGCCCGGGCCGTCGACATCATGGAGGCACTGGCCCCGGCGGACTAGCGCAGGGCTGCGATCACGCCCTTGATCCGGCACGTTCGCGAGATGCCACAGTACGACCCGAACAACCAGACCAACGGCGAGTGCGGCACGGCAGCGATCGTGAAGCCGTCGGTATTCCAGCCGTTCTTGGCTGGCTGGTACTTGGGGGTTGTGACGAAGCGCGCGCCGCCCTTCCAGTGCACCCACGAGAATCCTGGCGCCAGCCGCCCGTAGAACCAGAGGCCGCGGTGGAAGTCCGAGGTTGTCCAGTTGCATGCGCCCGGCAACCCCGGCAGCCGGAACGGGCTCCAGCGGCTGCCGTTCCAGTGCATGGCGCAGGCCTTGCGGTTCGCTCTAGACGCGGCCGCCACGTAGACATCACGGGGCGAGCGCACGACGATCGACGGCGAGCTGAATGTCCTGCGGAGCGCCAATCCGGTCCGCTGCCAGGCTGACCCGGTCCAGCGGAAGATGTAAGGCACGTACGACGGGCTGTGCCGAATCACGCGGACGAAGCTGTCGCCGACTGCCCAGACGTCCGAGGCAGAGTTCCCGCCGAAGCTGTCGACATTGAATGCATGCAGCGGATAGCTGATCCAGGTCCTTCCGTTCCAGTGCGAGGTGGCAGTACAGCCCTGGCTGTCGGCCCTCACGCTGTAGCAGTGCGGCAGCATCCCGCCCTCTAGCCAGATGTCCCGGTCGGCCAGCACATCGACGTTCTGCGCGTTCAGCGGCAGATTCGCCAGCGCGTTCCAGAATCCGTTGGTCCAATGCAGGATCTCGGCAGGCTTCTTGCTGTCGTAGCCGAACAGCCACATGTCCTTGGCTGATAGGGCGAAAACCGCCGATGGCAAATAGTTCTGCTGGTCCGGGTAGTGCACGGGCCGCCAGCTGATGCCGTCCCAGTGCAGCAGCAGGCCGCGGGCTTTGTCCGTGCCGATGGCCCAGGCATCCCTTGGCCCGGTGGCGCTGATCGCCTGGATGTTGACGCCACGCTGGTGGTACACAACCTGCCAGGCCGACGCAGGCGCGGCCGCTGCCGTCGCCGCTGTGCTGAAGGCGCCGGCCGGGACAGCGACAGCGCAGGTCAATGCCACGATAGCGCTGGTAAATGCGGCTGCCGCGGTCGCCCGCATCCGGCTGCGTCCCATCGATGCCATCTCCCCGCGCGGCCTGTCTCGATCTGCTGCTGTGATCGTAGATTTGCCAGGAGTTGCCCGCAAGGTCGGCTGCGCTGCTCAGGCATGAGCGCCCTGGCAGGCTGCTAGCATCGCGGCTCGTGAATGAGACGCAGGCGGCAAGAACCGTGGTCGTCGCGCCGTACGACCCGCGGTGGCCAGACTGGGCCGCCGCCGAGCTGACCGCGCTCCGCGCGACACTCGGCCCGCTGGTCCTGCACGCCGATCACATCGGCAGCACGTCTATCCCGCAGATGCCAGCCAAGGACGTGCTCGACCTTCAGATCTCTGTCGCTGATCTGGCGGAGGCCCGTGGCGGCCTTCGACGAGCCGCTGGCACGGCGCGGCTACGTGCGGCTGCCGTACGGGCACGACCACGTTCCCGCCGGAGATGAGAGCGATCCGGAGCTGTGGGTCAAGCACCTGTGGGCGCGGCGCGACCATCCCGCCGGTGATGTCAACCTGCACGTGCGCGTGATCGGCTCGCCGAACGAGCGGCTCGCGCTGTTGTTCCGCGACTGGCTGCGGGTTCATCCGGACGCGGTGGCCGGGTACGGCCGGTTCAAGCTGGAGCTCGCCGCCGCGGTGGACGACCTGGACACTTATACCGACATCAAGGACCCGGTCGTCGACGTGGTTGTCGCCGCCGCTGCCCGCTGGGCCAGCAGCGTAGGCTGGCGGCCGCACGGCAGCGAACCCGGCGCCAGCTAAACCCCGGCGCCAGCTGGCGGTTCTGACGCCGATGAGACGCAGCCGTCACATGCGCGGTTCCAGGCTGGCGTCAGCTTCGGCGGCGAAGTGACGCGTCCGCCAGGGCTGGCGGCTCATAGCCACGGTCGCTCGGGTTGAAGTTCACGCCGGGCGGCACGATCTCGTCGATCCGGTCCAGCAGCTCAGCGGGCAGTCCGCTAGCCGGCGCGCCGAGCTGGCTCTGCAGGTGCTCCATGGTCCGGGGGCCGATGATCGCCGAGGTAACGCCCGGATGGCTCAGCACGAAGCCAAGCGCCAGGTGAATAAGCGACATCCCAGCTTCAGTCGCCAGCCCGGCGAGGCGGTCGGCAGCCTCCAGCTTCAGCCGGTTCCCAGGCAGGCTCATGTCGAAGCGGTGCGGCAGGCGCTGTGCCCGGCGGCTGACCGGGATTTCGGCGTCCTTGCGGTAGGCGCCCGACAGCCAGCCGCCGCCAAGCGGACCCCAGCTGATCACGCCCATTCCGTAGCGCTGGCACGAGGGCAGCACGTCGGCTTCGATCCCGCGGACCAGCATGGAATACGGCGGCTGCTCGCAGACGAACCGTTCCCGGCCGCGCCGCTGCGCGGTCCACTGCGCTTCCACGATCTGGTCAGCCGGGAACGTGGAACTGCCCGCGTAGCAGATCTTTCCCGCCCTGATGAGATCGGACAACGCGGCCAGTGTCTCGTCGATGTCGGTGCCCGGATCCGGCCGGTGGATCTGGTAAAGGTCGATGTAGTCGGTACCAAGGCGGCGCAGGCTGTTCTCGCATTCCCTGATGATCCAGCGGCGCGAGTTGCCCCGCTGATTCACGTCGGAGCCCATGTTGCCGTGCACCTTGGTGGCAAGCACGACGTTCGCGCGGCGGCCGCCGGTCAGCGCTCTGCCAACGATCTGCTCTGACTCGCCGGCCGAGTAAACGTCAGCGGTGTCGATGAAGTTAATCCCGGCGTCCAGCGCCGCGTGGATGATCCGGACCGATTCCTCGTGATCGGGGTTGCCCCAGCCACCGAACATCATCGCGCCGAGACAGAGCGGAGTGACCTGGACGCCAGTCGAACCCAGAGGGCGAGTGTTCATGTCCGCCACCCTAAAGCCGACCCGCCTGATGCCGCTCGTCAGGCCGCCGCCAGCCGGGTCGTGATGGCCGGCACCGGCCGTCCAGCACGCAAGGCACCAGCAATGTCCCGCAGCACCCGGCCGGGCTCGGTGCGCAGCTGGCGCGGGGTGATGTGCAGCACGATGATCCCGGTCGCGGACACCCGGGCATGGCGCCGCATAGTGTTCTCAAAGTCGTCTGGCGACAGGTGCCATTCGCGCGAGTCAATCTCGGCGATGACTCCGGCGTCCGGCCACCACGCGTCCGGCGTGGCCAGGAACGTTCCGTTCAGGAACAGCCGCGGATTGAATAGCGGCAGCGGCAAGCCGGACTTCCGGATCAGGTCGCGGAACTCACCCTCCGGTGCCGATCTGATCCCGTCTACCACCTCGGCCAGCACTTCGCGCAACCGAGCTGAGCCGTGTTTAGGCCCTTCGTTTAACTCAGTGGCAAGCTCTTCGAGCTTGCACCGGCGCTGTTGCACCGCGCCGGCGACGACGGCCCTCACCTCGGGTAGCGCTGTCATGCCTCGGACGGTGTCAGCAACCGCACGCGCCGGCGGGGCGAATCTCAGCCCGGCCTCGATCGCATAACTCGGTGGCATTCTGCTCGTGCGATGGACCGCGACGTAGTCGTGGCTTGCCCGCTGTCTGCGGTGTGGAACCAGCACGTCCACTACCGTCTCTCTGCTGACGCGAATCCCGTACAGCTGCAATGCGGCCGGCCCGGTGATGATGCTGCCTGGCCCCGCATACAGAAGTGCAGCGAATAGGAGCTGATCGCGCGTCGGCTCTCCGGAGGCAGTCATGTATATGCCAGGCAATAGGCGCTGCCAAGGACCTCCGGGGCGGATGCGGTGCCGCAATGCGTCGTCGGTCAAACCGGTGGACAGAACCTGCGCCCGAGATAACACACCGCGCTGAAGCCGGGCCACCGAGGCCAACTGCTGCTGAGGTCGCATGGCGGAAAGCCTGGCCGGCAATACCGACAAAACGGAGCCTCGATTGCGAGACCGGCCTCGCCTCGCATCCGTCGTGGGGGAGTTGCTGGGGCTATAGCACCCGCAACTCCCCCACGATCAAGGAGGGTGCCCGCCGCCTCTGCAGCGCCCGCCTGATTATGCGCGTGCACGGGGCAGCAGCCGGGCGCTATCCTTACCAGCATGACCAGCGAATCATCACGCATCCCGGCCAAGCCGTCTCTTGACGGGCTTGAGGACAAGTGGACGCAGCGCTGGACCAAGGAGCGTGTAGTACAAGTTTGACCGCTCCAAGGGCCGCGATGACGTTTACGCCATCGACACTCCCCCGCTGACGGTCAGCGGATCCGTCCACCTCGGGCACGCCTTCTCCTACAGCCACACCGACGCGATCGCGCGCTTCCAGCGAATGCGCGGCAAGGAAGTCTTCTACCCAGTCGGCTGGGACGACAACGGCCTGGCCACCGAGCGCCGGGTGCAGAACTACTTCGGCGTGCGCTGCGACCCAAACATCGCCTATCAGCCCGGCCTCAACCCTCCCGCCCGAGGCAACGCGACCGGATTGACGCCAGCTGACCAGCTGCCGGTCTCCCGCCGCAACTTCGTCGAGCTATGCCGCCAGCTCACCGGGCTTGACGAGAACGCCTACGCCGAAGCCTGGCGGCGGCTCGGCCTTTCAATGGACTGGGACCTCAGTTACCGGACCATCGACGACCGCGTGCAGGCGATCTCGCAGCTCGCGTTCCTGCGCAACCTAGACCGGGGCGAGGCCTACCAGGCTGAAGCACCGGCGCTGTGGGACGTGACCTTCGGCACCGCCGTGGCGCAGGCCGAGATTGAGGACCGCGAGGTCGCCGGCACCTTCATCCGGGTCGCATTCGGGTTGCCGGGCGGCGACGGTGAGGTCGTGGTCGCCACGACCAGGCCGGAACTGCTGCCGGCCTGCGTGGCGCTTGTCGCCCATCCCGACGACGCGCGCTACGCGAGCCTGTTCGGCTCGTCCGCGACTACGCCGCTATTCGGCGTGCGCGTGCCCATCCTCGCCCACCACCTCGCCGACCCGGCGAAAGGCACCGGCCTGGTCATGGTCTGCACGTTCGGCGACGTGACCGACGTGACCTGGTGGCGCGAACTTCAGCTGGAAACCCGACCGGTGATCGGCAAGGACGGCCGGCTGCTCCGGGAGCCGCCGCCTGGGATCACCATGAGGGAGGGAACGTCGACCTACCACCAGCTCGCCGGCATGTCGGCCAAGGCCGCGAGGCAGCGCACAACCGACCTGCTGGACGCCGCTGGACTATTGCGCGGCGAGCCCGAGCCGATCCGGCATGCGGTGAAGTTCTTTGAGTACGGCCAGGCTCCGCTGGAGATCATCACAACGCGCCAGTGGTACATCCGCAACGGCAGCCGGTCGACGGACCTAGCGAACGCCCTGCTGGCACGAGGCCGCGAACTGCAATGGCATCCCGAACATATGCGGGTCCGGTACGAGCACTGGGTGGAAGGGCTGACCGGGGACTGGCTGATCAGCCGCCAGCGCTATAACGGCGTGCCGATCCCAGTGTGGTACCGGCTGGATGACGCCGGCGAAATAGACCAGGACAAACCGATCCTGCCCGCTGAGTCCGACTTGCCGGTGGACCCGGCGGCCGACACCCCGGCCGGATACAGCCCTGATCAGCGCGGCATGCCGGGCGGGTTCGCCGCCGACCCTGACGTGATGGACACCTGGGCCACGTCGTCGCTCACCCCGCTCATCGCGGGCGGCTGGCCGGCCGACCAGGACCTGATGGCACGCGTGTTCCCGATGGACTTGCGGCCGCAAGCGCACGAGATCATCCGGACCTGGCTGTTTTATACGCTGCTGCGGTCGCACAGCGAGATGGGCGTGCTGCCATGGCGGCACGCCGCTATCTCCGGCTGGATCCTGGACCCAGACCGCAAGAAGATGTCCAAGTCCAAGGGCAACGCCGTCACTCCGATGGACTTGCTGCGCGAACACGGGGCCGACGCGGTCCGGTATTGGTCGCTGAGCGCGCGGCTGGGCGTCGATACCGCGTTTGATCTGGCCCAGATCAAGGTGGGGCGGCGGCTGGCTATCAAGATCCTCAACGCCGGCCGGTTCGTGCTCAGCATCGGCTCGGACGGTTCCGCCGCCGGAGCGGCAGCCAACATCACCGAACCGATTGACCAGGCATTGCTGCGCCGCCTTGCCGCTGTCACCGAGCAGTGCACGCAGGCGCTGGCGGCTTACGACCACGCTGCCGCGCTCGAGCACGCCGAGCGGTTCTTCTGGTTCTTTTGTGATGACTACCTGGAACTGGTGAAGCCCCGCGCTTACGGCGAGCGTGGCCCGCAGGCGAGTGCGTCCGCGCAGGCCACGCTCCGGCTCGGCCTGTCCACCGTGCTCCGGCTGCTCGCGCCTTACCTGCCGTTCGTGACCGAGGAGGTCTGGTCGTGGTGGCAGGACGGGACGATCCACCGGGCGCCCTGGCCGACGGCCGCAGAGCTTCGCGAGCAGGCACGCGCGGGCGACGAGGCAGCGCTAGTGGCCGCGTCAGCGGCCATCGCCGCGATCAGGAAAGCCAAGTCGCTTGCGCAGTTCGCGATGAAGAATCCCGTTCCGCTCCTGGTGGTGACCGCTGCAAAGACTGACCTCGACGCGCTGGCAGCAGCGGCAGACGATGTGCGGGCGGCTGGTCACATCGGCGAGATCGAGCTGGTGGCGGCTGACGTCAGCGAGCCGGTGTACGACGTCACGCTGTAACGGCGCCAGCTCAGTCATGACGCCGGCAGCCGAACGGCCCGCTGAGCCCGGCAGCCGACACCGGCAGCCAACAGCTGAACTAATGATAAAAGTCGGTCATATCACTGGAAGGTAATACAGCGCTAAAGCTGGCGGGAACGCGACGTCGGCTAGCCAAAACCGGTGGAGAACTCATTCCGCCCGCGCCTACCCTGGCGAACATGGCTGCTGTAATCAAGTCCGTGACATTCGATTGCGCCGACGCGCTGGTCGTGGCCCGGTTCTGGGCCGCGGCGCTCGGAACCGACGTGGACGAGGACGCGACCGGAGACCGCGCGTACGTCGAGGCGGCAGGCTGGGGCGGGCCGAACATGTGGTTCAGAAAAGTGCCTGAGCCGAAATCGGCAAAAAACCGGATGCACTTCGACCTGCGCGCGCCCGGCGCGACGGCCGATGAGGTCCAGCGGCTGGAGGCTCTCGGCGCCACCATTGTGGAACCGATGGGCGGAACTACGATCATGAACGACCCGGAAGGCAACGTGTTTTGCGTGGAGCCGGGTCCTGCGGGTTAACCGACACCCGCCGGGTAGTCTCACGCTCATGGACAAGGTGCAGCTGTCAGAGGACGAATGGCGGGACCGGCTGTCCCCCGAGGAGTATCACGTACTGCGCGAGGCCGGCACTGAGGCCCCGTTCACCGGCGAGTACACCGACACCGAGACTGTCGGCGTCTATAAATGCCGCGCTTGCGGCGCCGAGTTGTTCCGCTCGGGCACGAAGTTCCACTCCGGCTGTGGCTGGCCGAGCTTTTACCAGCCGACCGAGGACGATGCGGTGATCTTGATCGAGGACCGGGCGCTCGGCCGGATCAGGACTGAAGTCCGGTGCGCCTCATGCGGGTCGCACCTGGGCCATGTCTTCGAGGGCGAAGGCTATGACGTGCCCACCGACCAGCGCTGGTGCATCAACTCGGTGTCGCTGACGCTCGAGGAGGAGTGACCGCCGGCCAACCGGGCCGGCCTGCCGGGCTGCAGCTGATCAGGTCTGCCGAACTGTCTGGCACGACCGCGCAGACCAGCGGCATGATCAGGTCAGCCGCGATCTCCGGTGACCTAACCGGGGCGCGGTCGCTGTGGATGGGCCGCACCGACCTGCCACCCGGCGTGACCTCGGGTAACCACCACCACGGCGAGTCCGAGACCGGGATTTACGTGGTTTCTGGCAGTCCCGTCTTCGTGTTCCGCGACCCCGACACTGGCGACGAGGTCAGGCTGGAAACCCAGCCCGGCGATTATGTCTGGGTGCCACCGCACGCGCCGCACCGGGAGGAGAACCCATCCCCCGATCAGCCCGCCACCGTGGTCATCGCCCGCTCAACGCAGGAAGCCATCGTGATTAATCTGGACATTCTCTGAGTCGGTCGACCCGGACGACTTTGAGGGGAACGGGGCCGGCTTCGCATCGCGGCCACCGTCACCAGCCGTTCTTGCGGGCGCGTGCCTCGTAGAGCAGCACAGAGGCGGAGACCGACACGTTAAGCGAGTCGGCCGAGCCGAGCATCGGGATCCCGATCCGGCCGAAACCCTCGTCGTACCAGGGCGGTGAGATGCCATACCGTTCACTGCCGACCACGATCGCGGTCCTGCCCCGGTAATCTGCCTGCCGGTAGCCGAGGCTCTCCTTGGTGTCGGCCAGATAGACGGTGAACCGGTGCTGACGGAGCCAGCCGACCGCGTCGCCGATCTCGGCGAATTCCACCGACGGCACCTTCATGCTCATGCCCTGGCTGCTGCGCAGCACTTTCGGATGGGTCAGCCTGGTGCGCTTGCTGGTGAGCACCAGGCAATCGGCGGCGCAGGCGTCCAGCGTCCTGATGAGCGTGCCGAGGTTGCCTGGGATCTCCATCGCGTCGGCGACCAGGATCAGTGAGTCGGCCGCCAGCTGGAGCTGGTCCGGCTGCCAGTCCGGCAACTGCGCGATGCACATCAGGCCGTCTGGATTCGGGCGTTCAGCCAGGCGTTCCAGCGTCTTGGCCGAGATCTGGTAGGCCCGGCGGGCCCGTTCGGCGAGCTGCTCGGCGCGCTTGGCGGACTCGTCGGAGTACGCCGCCTCGGGGCACCACAAGAACGCGTCGACGTCCACGCCGGTGGCCAGCACCATGTTGATCTCGTAGAGGCCCTCGGCGACGAACGTCCGCCGCGGAATCCCGGTCCGATTGGCCTGGATGTCCCTGACCAGGTCGGCTACTGGGTGCCTGAGGCCGATCTGCTGGAGGTCCATGGCAGCGTCTCCCGGTTTGCTGCTCGCGGCCGTCTGGGGCTACTGCCGGCGCTGCAGGCAATCAGGTCCGAGCTCGCTGAGCCGCGAGAGCCCGGTGAGCCGCATCGTCAGCTCGAACTCGTTACGCAACGCGCGGAGCACGTGCCGGACGCCCGCCTCGCCGCCGAGTGCTAGTCCGTAGACGTAAGGGCGGCCGAGCAGCACGGCCTGCGCGCCGAGCGCCAGCGCCTTGACCATGTCAGCGCCACCGCGGATGCCGCTGTCGAACAGGACGGCGAGCCGCGAACCGACGGCCTCGGCAACCGCAGGCAGCGCGTCGAGCGCGCCGATAGCGCCATCCACCTGCCGTCCGCCGTGGTTGGACACGATGACGCCATCCATTCCGGCGCCCGCGGCCCGGATTGCGTCTGCCGCCGTCAGGATGCCCTTGAGGACGATCGGCCCGTGCCAGTGCTGGCGCAGGAAAGGCAGGTCATTCCAGGTTATCGAGGTGTCGCCGAAAATCTGGGTCCAGCGCAAGATCGCCGAGTCGGGGTCTTCATCGACGGGCTTGGCCAGCCCGGCCTGGAAAGCGGGGTCGGACAGGAAGTTCTGGACTCCGATCCCCTGCAGGAAGGGCAGGTAGCCGTTACCAAGGTCGC
This sequence comes from uncultured Actinomycetota bacterium, assembly GCA_963787665.1. Lineage (GTDB taxonomy): Bacteria > Actinomycetota > Actinomycetes > Streptosporangiales > Streptosporangiaceae > JAJYUU01. The sequence goes on along the minus strand of CAWBDZ010000005.1, from coordinate 1,317,115 downwards.
GGGGCCGCCAGGCCAAGATCCGCGTGTCCAGAGTTACGACCAGCACGGTGTAGCCGGCCGCCTGGGCGCGGCCAAGGAAGCTCGCGCCGACCGCCCGGTCCTTCGGCCAGTACAGCTGGTACCAGCGCTGCCCATCCCCGTTCGCTTCGGCCACGTCCTCGATTGCGGTGGAGGCCGCGGTGCTGAGGATCATCGGCACGCCGGCGGCGGCAGCTGCCCTGGCGACCGCGCGCTCGCCGTCAGGGTGGGCGATGCGGAGCACGCCGATCGGCGCTAGCAGGAATGGCGCCGTCAGGTCAGTGCCGAGCAGCGTACTGGCGTATGCCGGCGTGCTGACGTCGGTCAGCATCCGCGGCACGATCCGCCAGCGGCGGAAGGCCTCCAGGTTCTCCCTGGCCGTGTCGCCGGAACCGGCCGCGCCGGCCACGTACTCGTAGGCGCGCGGTGTCATGACCGCGCTCGCCGCCTCGCCGAGCTGGCCGATGTCGGCAGGGAACTCCGGTACCGCACCCGTCAGCCCGGTCAGGTAAATCTCGTCCTGGTAGCTCTCCAGCGGCTGGCTCACTCGCGCCCTGCCCTTTCCCGCCTGTCGCCCCAGGCGGCCGGCTGGCCCGGCTGCCAGCGTCTCCAGCCGCCTGGCTGGGTCACCACATGTTGTCACGGCGTCCAGCCCGGCACGCTCGTGGAGTCATGCCCAAGGCTCACCTACCGGCAGAATGGCTGCCATGGGCCAATCTTCGGAAGCCGGTCGGCTCGCCGATCTCGTGGCAGCTCTATCCCTGGGCATCGACCTTGGCTTCGGCCAGCCGATGGAGCACGTGTTGCGCCAGTGCCTAATAGCTTTGCGCCTGGCGGAACGGCTCGGCCTAGACGATGAAGCGCGGTCAGCTGTCTATTACACCTCGCTGCTGGTCAACGTCGGATGCCACACCGACGCACACGAGCAGGCGAAGTGGTTCGGTGATGATATAGCGCTGAAGTCGCATAAATACGATCATGGTCAGCGCAGCCTAGTGGCAGTCGCAGCCTCTCTCCGGCACCTGGGCTCCGGACATGCACCGGTGCACAGGTTCCGGGTAGGGCTCGAATTCGCAGTGTCCGGCTTCCGCGACCTTGATGGGATGATCACCCAGCATGCCGAGCTTGCGCGCTCGCTCGCAGCTGAGCTGGGCCTACCAGCTGCAGTCCAGGAATCAATCGGCGCTTCCTATGAACGCTGGGATGGGCATGGCTGGCCGGGAGACCTGCGCGGCGCCTCTGTGCCGTTGCCATCCCGACTCGCGCAGCTGGCCGAGTACATCGAAGTCGCCTACCGGATAGGAGGTGAGAAGGCCGCGGTGACCCTGGCCCGCAAACGCCGCGGGTCGCAGTTCGACCCTGAGCTTGCGGACCTGATCTGCGACGAGGCGAGCGGAATTCTCGCTGGCCTTAGTGACGCCCCTAGCTGGGACGCGGTGATCGGGGCCGAGCCCGCGCTCGTGGTGACGTTGTCCAGCGCGCGGCTGGATGCGGCCCTGCTAGGGGTCGCGAACTTCGTCGACCTGAAGTCGCCGTACATGCTCGGACATGCCAGCGCGGTCGCCAGCCTCGCGGCTGTCGCAGGCCAGCAGCTTGGCCTGGACGCAAATGATGTGCAACTGCTGCGGCGCGCCGCCCTCGTCGCTGGCCTGGGCAGGCTCGGTATCTCGAACTCGATCTGGGATAAGCCTGGCCCGCTGGGCGCAGGCGAGCGAGAGCGGGTACGTCTGCACCCTTACCTGACCGAGCGAATGCTGCAGCAATCCAGCTGGCTGGCACCGCTCGGAGCAATCGCGGTGCAACTGCGCGAGCGGCTGGATGGATCCGGCTATCCGCGCGGCCTGTCCGGCAACTCAATATCGCTACCCGGGCGCGTCCTGGCCGCCGCCGACGCGTACCAGTCGATGCGCGAGCCCCGGCCCTACCGCAGTGCCCTGCCTATCGCCGATGCCGCCGCGGAGATCCGGGCCGAGGCCGCCGCAGGCCTGCAGAGCAGTGATGTGGTCGAGGCCGTACTATCGGCGGCCGGGCACGTTGCGACGCGCCATCAGGATCGGCCCGGCCTGACTGCCCGAGAGGTGGATGTGCTTCGCCTAGTAGCGAGGGGGATGTCCAGCCGACAGATTGCGGACCGCCTGGTCATATCGCCGAAGACGGCGCGCAATCACATCGAGCACATCTACCTCAAAATCGGTACCTCCAGCCGGGCTACAGCAAGCCTGTTCGCGATGCGCCACGGTCTGCTGCCCGACTTCGATTAGCCCGACTCGCCGATCTCGGCCAGATAGTTGCCGCAGATGGGGCAACTGCCTCATGCGGCCGCCATCACGGGGCCGCTAGCGTCGGGTGCAGCCTGAGAGCCGGCACCGCCCCAGGCCAGCGCCGGAGTTAGGCCAGTATCATCCCGAAATTGGAAGGACGCACCATGCCCGCATTCTCGAAGGACACCGCGCCAAACGTTGACGACTTCGAACCCGCCGTAGACCGGAGCGGCGACCTCGACGGCTACACAACCGAGTTCGTCACCATCAAGCAGAGTCACTCGCTTGCCCCGATGCTCAAGGGCCTGCCCGGCGACAGCTGCCAGTGCCCGCACTGGGGGTATCTGCTAGCGGGCAGGCTCACTGTCAGCTACACCGATCACGAGGAGACCTACCAGGCGGGCGATGCGTACTACATGTCGCCAGGGCACGTGCCAGCCGCCGAAGCGGGCACCGAGTTCGTCCAGTTCAGTCCGGCTGACGAACTGGCCACTACCCTTGCCGCGATAAAGGCCAACGCCGCCGCGATGCACGTCACCTGAGTTAGGCCGGCAGGAGGGCGAGCGGGCACAATGCTGCCGTGCCCCAGGCTAACGACACCGTCGCAGCGCTGCTGGATGAGTACGCCGCCTTGACGGTCATGTCCGGCGGCGATCCGTTCCGGGCCCGCGTTTACAACAAGGCCTCGCGCGCCGTCGCCGGGTATTCCCATGATGTCTCGCAGCTGCAGACGACCGCGCTGCTACAGATTGCCGGCGTTGGTAAGTCCATCGCTGCCAAGATCGGCGAGATCAATGCCACCGGCACCTTCGCCGAGCTGGAGGAACTGCGCGCGGACATCCCGGACGGCGTCCGGCTGCTCACCAGGATTCCGGCCCTCGGACCGCGGCGCGCGCTGCAGCTGTACACCGAACTCGGCATCAGCTCGCCGGACCAGCTAAGGGAAGCTATCGCGGCAGGCAAGCTGAACGACCTCAAGGGATTCGGCCCACGGAGCGCGGACAAGTTGCTGCGCGGGCTCTCGCTGCTGGAAAGCGCGGGTGGCCGGGTGCTGCTCAACGTCGCCGCGGAGACAGCAGCCGCAGTGATCGACGCTGTCGGCGCTGCTCCTGGCTGCCTGCGCATCGCGCCAGCGGGTTCGCTGCGCCGAGCGGCGGAATCGATCGGTGACGTCGATGTGCTGGCTGCCGCGGTGGATTCTGGCCCGCTGATGGCAGCGCTGACCGCGATGCCGCAGGCGGCCGAGGTCATCGCGGCCGGTCCGACCAAGACGTCCATCAGGACCACTACCGGCCTGCAGGTCGATTTGCGGGTCGTGCCGCTTGACGCCTGGGGCGCCGCGTTGCAGTACTTCACCGGCTCGCAGCAGCACAACGTCAGGATCCGCGAGATCGCCGTCCGGCGGAAGCTCAAGCTGTCGGAGTACGGCTTGTTCGACGTCGAGTCTGGCGACTTGATCGTGTCTCAGACCGAGGAAGAGGTCTATGAGCGGCTTGGGCTCGCTTGGATCCCGCCGGTGCTGCGGGAGGACCATGGCGAGATTGCGGCCGCCCGGAAGGGCGAGCTGCCAGAGTTGATCACAGCCGCCGACGTTCGCGGTGACCTGCACAGCCATACCAGCCTGACCGACGGCACGGCCACGCTGGCGCAGATGGTGGCAGCCGCTCAGGCTCGCGGCTACCAGTACTACGCGATCACCGACCACGCGCCGGACCTGGTCATGCAGCGCATGACCGACGAGAAAATGCTGGCCCAGCGCGAGCAGGTGCGGGTGCTGGGCGACACCACCGCGGCCGGCCCCGGCGGCGGCATGGTTCTGTTGCACGGCACTGAGCTGAATATCGGGGCCGACGGCAGCGTCGACTGGCCCGCGGACTTCCTGACCGGATTCGATGTGTGCGTAGCCTCCGTGCACTCGCACTTCGACCTGCCGAAGCGGGAGATGACCAGGCGATTCATCACAGCCTGCGAGAACCCGCACGTCAACATTGTCGGGCATCCGCTGACGCGCAAGATCGGGCGCCGCCCGCCAGTCGAGGTAGACCTGCCTGAGCTGTTCCGGGCCTGCGCTCGAACCGGGACGGCACTCGAAGTCAACTCGCATCCGGCCAGGCTTGACCTGCCGTCAGCGCACATCAAGGCGGCCCGTGATGCCGGCGTGAAGTTCGCCATCGACAGCGACGCGCACTCGCTGCGTGACCTGGACTACCTGCAGTACGGCGTGGCGACGGCACAACGTGGCTGGCTCACGGCCGACGATGTGATCACGACCTGGCCGCTGGCACGGCTGACCGAATTCCTGCGCAAGGGCCGCTAGCCAGCTAGCGCAGCCCGGGTTCGCCACCGGACACGGCCCGATCCACGGCCAAATGGACCGACTAGCCGACGTCTAGCGGGATGGCCTCGCCGATCCAGGGCGCCGCACCCGCTCGGACCTGGGAGTCATGCTCCGGGCACAATAAGGCGCGGCGCGGAGTGCCGTCGTAGCTGAATTCCCACGGCATCGCGCCGCGATTCGTGCAGGGCGTGTGCCAGCTGGTCAGCGTCATCATGTCCGGGGAGACAATCTTCCGGCCAGCGCCGCACATGCCGGTGAACTCCTGACAGCGGTCACAAAAGCCAAGCCGCGCAGCGCTCGGATCCCGGATTCGCATGCCGCAGTCCGGGCAGGCTGCGCGTAACGAGCGCAGTCGATTGCCCGGTCCACCCTGGCGTCGGCGGAGATTCATCCGCGCTGCCCTAACCGCCGGCGAGAACGACCGCCGTCCGCAGCGGCGGGGTCGGACCCGCGAGTTGTATTACTGGACACTCTGGTCCTGCCTCTCCGTTGGCCGATCCCCCAGGCAGGTAAGCAACACGCTAGCGCACCACGACAGGCCGTGACGACAAAACTCCTTGTGGTTATATATTCCGGCCATGACAGACACATACAGTCCGGCACAGCGCTGTCACGACTGGGCTGTCACGAGATGGCCGTCAGGGGGAGAGCCGTCACGGCAGGGCGGCGACGAGCTCGTCGACGGGCTTCCGGCGCCCGGTGTAGAACGGGATCTCTACCCGGGTGTGCCGCCGAGCGCGGGCCCCGCGCAGGTGCCGCATCAGGTCCACGATCCGGTGTAGCTCGTCAGCCTCGAATGCGAGCATCCATTCGTAATCGTTTAGCGAGAAGCAGGCCACGGTATTGGCCCTGACGTCGGGGTACTCGCGCGCCATCAGGCCGTGCTCAGCCAGCAGCTCGCGGCGCTCGGCGTCGTCGAGCAGGTACCACTCATAAGACCGGACAAACGGGTAGACGCTGACGTAGTTCTTTGGTTCCTCGCCGGCCAGGAACGCCGGAATGTGGCTCTTGTTGAACTCGGCCGGCCGGTGCAGCGCCATCGCTGACCAGACCGGCGCGCTTGCCCGGCCAAGCCCGGTCCGCCGGAACCTGGCATACATCTCCTGCAGGTCGTCGGCCGTCGGAGCGACCCACCAGAACATGTAGTCGGCATCGGCCCGCATGCCCTGGATGTCATAGCAGCCACGGGTCACAACGCCCTTACCGGACGCCTGCTGGCACAGTTCGGTCACCTCGGCGGCCAGGCCTGGCCTACCGCTGGCGCTGCCGGCGGCGCTGGCGCTGGCCGCCGCGTCGATGGCGTCTGGACCGTTGACCCGGAACACCGACCACATGACATAGCGGACGAGCTCATTCAGGTCGCGCGCCTTCGGGCGAGCGGCTGCCTGCGCGGGTTCGGAAGTGTCGCCATCCATACCAACATGTTTACCAGAGCGGTGGCTAGCGGGCTGACCTGAGCATTGGCCCGGCCTCGCCTCCCACGTCGACGCACTCCAGCCCGGTAGCATCCACACGAACCTTGCGGCGCCGCCCGTAGCGGTTGCGGCAAAAACTGATATCATGGTGCTATCAAGCGCGTCAACCGGAGGTGGGTTTGATGGCACCGCAGGTATCAGTCGCCGAGCGAACGGCCCCCGACGTTCGGCAGATAACCGAGCGCCGGGCCTGGCATCTGCCTGGCATTGCCATGCTGCTGGTCGGTTTTGTCTTGGTGATAGCCGGCATCGTGCTGCTGGCCAAGGCCAGCGGTCACAGTCACGATGTCTCGATAGCGCTCCGCTGGGCCGGCGTGATCCTGGTCGTCGTAGGCTCCATCGAATTGGGTGGCCTGACGCCTATCGCGCCAGGCCAGGCGCGGGTTATCCAGCTGTTCGGCCGGTACAAGGGCACCATCCGGGACACCGGACTGCAATGGGTGAATCCAGTGACCCGCCGCATCACAGTTTCGACCCGGATCCGCAATCAGGAGTCAGCCCAGGCAAAGGTCAATGACGCGGACGGCAATCCAATCGAGATCGCTGCCGTCGTTGTCTGGCAGGTTCAGGACACCGCGGCCGCCGCCTTTGCCGTCGATAACTACACCCAGTTCGTGACCATCCAGACCGAGACGGCGGTCCGGCACATTGCGTCCTCCTATCCCTATGACAACCGAGGAAGCGGCGCGTTGTCGCTACGCGACAACGCGGAGGAGATCACGCAGCAGCTGTCGGCCGAGATCGCCGTCCGAGTCAAGCCGGCCGGGGTAGAGATCATCGAATCGCGTCTGACGAGACTGTCCTACGCACCGGAGATCGCCCAGGCGATGCTCCGCCAGCAGCAGGCGAGCGCCGTTGTCGGGGCGCGGTCGCGCATCGTCGAAGGTGCGGTCGGGATGGTGAAGCTAGCCCTGGAGCGGCTTCAGGACGAGGGCGTGGTCGAGCTGGATGAGGAGCGGAAGGCCGCGATGGTCTCTAACCTGCTCGTGGTCTTGTGCAGCGAGCAGGCTACCCAGCAGGTCGTCAACACCGGATCGCTCTACCAGTGACGGCTGGCACGGCATGGCAGTGAGCGAGCGCAAAGGCATACTGCTGCGGCTTGATCCGGCCGTTCACGATGCACTGGCCAGGTGGGCATCGGACGAGTTGCGCAGCACGAACGCGCAGATTGAGTTCCTGCTCCGGCGCGCGCTCGCCGAAGCCGGGCGGCTGCCCAGTCACGCCCGGCAGATGCGCAGGCCCGGACGCCCGCCCGCCTCCCCGTCCGATGCCTGACCCGGCAGCGGACTGGCCGGCCACGCCCGCGGGCAACTACGAGCTTCGCAATCGGAGCCTCCTGCGCTGGCCTAAGAACACAGGTGCGGCCTGAGCTAGCCAGGGCGGTTCGCGTGGCTGCGAATGCTGGCTGGGCGCGTCATGCGATTAGAGCAGTTCGTATCGGGTAGCGGTCGGCCATGCCGGAAGCCGTTACCGTCGAGTTGGTGGCGCGGCGGTACGTGCTGGATCGAATTGTCGGATCCGGTGGCTTCGGTGACGTCTGGCGCGCCACGGATAGCCTGCTCAGCCGCCAGGTAGCGATCAAGGTGCTGCGACCAGAGTTCGCCAGGGAAACCGACGCATCGCGCCTGCTGCGGACTGAGGCGCAGCGTGCCGCATCGCTAGTGCATCCGGCAATCGTGCGTATCTATGACTACGACGAGGAAAGTCTGCCTGGCCGGCCTTACCTGGTGATGGAGTACGTGGACGGACCGTCGCTGGCCACCGTGCTGCACGATGGCCCGCTACGCCCTGCGAGGGTGCTGGACCTCGTCGCGCAGATCGCGGCGGGCCTGGATGCCGCGCATCGAGCCGGTGTCACGCACCGGGACATCAAGGCGGCGAACGTCCTGCTGAGCAGTGACGGCCAGGTCAAGATCACCGACTTCGGCATTTCCACTGCGGCCGGATCCGGACCCGTCACGGCAACCGGACTGCTGGTCGGCACGCCCGAGTACCTGGCGCCCGAGCGCGCCAGCGGCGTCCGCGGTGATCCGCGCAGCGACCTGTACTCACTGGGGATACTGGCCTACAAATGCCTCACTGGTGGCGTTCCATTCACCGGACAGCCCGTGGAGGTACTGCAAGCGCACCGCAATCTGCCGTTGCCCGCCCTGCCGAACGACGTCCCAGCCGAGATCGGCGAGCTCGTGGCAAGGCTCACCGCCAAGGATCCGCAGGACCGTCCTGGCAGCGCTGCCGAGGTCGCCATGCTAGCCACGCGACTCGCGACCCGGCGCAACGGGGGATCGCCGCGGGCCAGCGGGCAGCGGCCACTGCCGGACCGCGCACAGCGCGGACTGCCGGACGAGCGCTTGCCCCACCAGGGCTGTCGGTTCAGGCCCGGACAGCGCAGCCGCCTGCCGAGCCCACCTGGGCGGTCCCGCGACGACCGGCTACCCGGCGCGCCCGCTCTGCCGGGCTCCTCGCCGCGGCCGTCGGCCTTGGCGCAGTGGCCTGGCTCGTCATCAGCATCCTGATCCCGGCCGGGCACCCCAACTCCCCTGCCAGGGCTGCCGATCTCGTCCACGTGAACGCAGCGGCACTGCGCGGAGGGCTAGTGCGGACGGTCCGTGCGAAGCTCCGCCGGATGGGACTGTCTGTCCGGCTTGACTGGCGGCCGACCGCCCGGATGCTGCCACGTCACGTGCTATCGGTGCAGCCCGGCGGCTGGCTGCCGCAGCACAGTAGGGTCGTGGTGGTGGGAGCGCTACCGCCAGCCAACGGCGCCTCCGCACCCGCGCAGGCTGCCGCGGGGCGCGGCGCCAGGCCCGGACACCGGCGAATTCACGACACCCAGCGAGCTCCCAAGACCAGCCGCACGCCAGCGCTGCTGCCAAGCGCAGGACCGAGTTCGCCGCCAGCCGACTCGAGCGCGCCTACGCCGCCGCCGACCCCATCCGGGACGCCGACTCCTACACCTTCTTCTCCGACCGCGAGTCCGCAGCCAACGCCAACGCCAACGTCGCGGCCAGCTCCGGTCGCACGTTAACGCGGAGCGGCCCGACGAATGTCTCCGCAATCGTCCCTGCCCATCATCGATACCGGCCGACACTGTCAGGAGCTGGCGGCGCTCAGCTCGCGCGTCATTTCCCTGGCCAGGACGCAGAGCTGGCGCACAGTCGGCCGTTGCGGGCTGTCCGCGGGGACCTGGGCGGCAGCATGGTCGAGGCCGACCGCAGCCGACTGTGCCTCTGATGGCTCGGGTAGATCAGAACGCGAGTCCGCGAGCTGCCGGACGGCGGCACCGACGAGCCGCAGGAACCGCGAGTACAAGTCGGCGAAACAAGCCGGGAGTTGCGCGGGTTCAGTGTTGGCCGGAGCCAGCAAGGATCGCGCCACGGCCCGGATCCGAGCTGTCAGCGCTTCGAGCGATTCCACGACGGCGCCGTCTGGCGGGCGCACCGACGGGCGCAGGCGCGCCCGCGGATTCCAGCGCAGGCTGTCCCGGGCATTCCTGGCCGCCGCGCGGGCTTGTTCCGCGGCGACTGTCAGCTGTCGGTCATGTCGCGGCCAGGACCGGCGGGCCGCTTCCGGATTCCGGGCCGCCTCGGCCAGAGCGTCGAACGCAGCAGCGATGTCCTCACCCCACACCCTCATAGCGCATTCAGCCGGCCTGAGCTGGAGCGGCGGGAAGATCACGACATTCACGACGAGCCCGGTCACGATGCCGATAGCGACTTCGGCGCCGCGGTGCATGACGTAATTGAAGGGCTGATGCCCGCCGAGCAGCAAGGCGAACAGTGCAGTGAAAATGACCTGCGCGTTCTGATCGCCTAGGCGTCGCCAGCTGCTGATCAGCATGCCTGCTAGCACGATGATGGCGATGCCAGCGGTGCCGGGGCCGACTAGCATGCCCACCGGAATCGCGAGCGCAGCGCCGAGCAGGAAGCCAGCCACGTACTGGACGGCCTCACGGAGGGAGCGTGCAACCGTCGGATACACGCCGAACAAGGCAGCCAACGGCGCAAAATACGGGTCCGCCTGACCGGCGACGTACTTCGCCAGCGCCCAGGCAGCTACAGCCGCGATCGTGCCTTTCACCACAAGGCGCACGCGCTCCTGCCAGTACCGGACAGGCCCGGATGCGGCCGGCCGCAGTACGTCGGTCAGCCGCCCTGGCAACAGGCGCATGGCCTGGTCACCGGCCCGGGCGCAACGGCGAGATCCCCCATTGCGAGCTGAAGGTCTCTTGCGGCTGGAGCGTCCGCAAGCCCTCACCGGTCTGAAGCGCATTCGGCGCGCATGTCATCGGCTCTACCCCGACGCCGCGGCGACGGCGTGCGGGATCTGCGAGGCTATCCCCGGTGAACAGCATCAGGTAGCGGTACGACTGATCCATCCACAGCCCCGCGGCCGCACCTGATTTGTCGTCCTCAAGCGTGACCCAGGCCAGACCGTCGGAGTGCCGGATCAGGTTCAGGTAGCCAGTATCCAGCACGGTTGCGCCGATGATCTTTCCGGTCCTGAAGTCGTAGCTGGTTCGGTCGACCGGTTCGCTTCGGGCCGGAATGCCCTGGTCATCGAGGATCATCCGGACTGACCCCGGCGAGCGCAAGCGCAGGCCATTGATCGTGTCGGTTCCGAGCGTGAGATACGGATGCGCCCCAGTCCCGTACGGGCAGGGCATGGCGCCGGAGTTGGTTGCGCTGGTCCGCACCGATAGGCCCGCTGGCCCGAGCTCGTAATCAATGCGCAGATCGACAGTGAAGGGCCAGCCCGACTGAGCATTCAGGGTGCAGGTGAAACTCGCGCTGCTGGGCTGCTGCTGTGCGATCTCCCAGGTCATCCAGCGCACCAGGCCATGGATGGCGTTGTGCTTGCCGGGCTCGGTCAGCGGCAGCTGGTAGCTGACGCCGCCGACGGCATACCGCCCGTCCTTGAGCCGATTGGGCCAGGGGATCAGATGCTGCCCGCGTGCTCCGCTGCAGCGCTCATGCAGGTCGTAGCCATCGAACAGTGGCCGGTTGCTGACGGTGTACGAACGGAGGCCAGCGCCGACCTGAACGACGGTTGCCGACTGCTCGGCGAACTTCAGTACGACCTGAGTACCCGACGGCACCCTGGCCGGTACCGGAGAAGGCCGGCTTGCGCTGGCACGGTCCGTGGTCCTCAGCCTCCTCAGTCATCCCGGGGCTAGCCCGAAAGCCCCTGGTACCCGGCAGCTCCGGCGGCAAACGACACCAGTGGTGGGCGCCATCGGCCTGCCGTTTACGACAGGCACACGGGGTACCTCCTCCTCCTCGGGCAGCCGCACGGCTGGTCCGGGAAACACTGAACGGCGACAGCGGGAGGGACGGATCATGGGCGCCGAGCCGCTAAAGGGGCTTTCGCAGCGGGCACCGCATGGCATCGACAAGATGGTGCGCAACGTGGAGACCGGCCGCTTCGAGCGCAGCTTGTCAGCATTGACCGCGGCGGGCGCGGTGATAACGGCTGCTGAGATCTTCTTCGAGCACGACAGCGCGAGCTTCGGCAACAAGATGATGTGGGTTCCCGTGGCTCTGGGGCCGGTCGGCGCCGCCGCGGGCATCGCAGGTTTCTTTAACCGGCGGATGGCGAAAACGGCGTTGCCGCTGGCGTCCGCCATCATCGTGGCCAACGGCTTGCAGGGAACGTACCTTCATGCCCGCGGCATCGCGCAGAAGCCAGGCGGCTGGTCAAATCCCGCGCTACAACATGGAGATGGGACCGCCGGTGCTCGCGCCGCTGCTGGTGACAATGGTGGGCGGCATGGGCCTGCTTGCGGCGATCTTGCGCCGGGAAAAGTGACCGTGCAGCGAGACCGGCCGGCAGATAGCAGGCGTTTCCCCGGCTTCGATCCGGTTGACCAGTCGTCGCATTGGGATCCGGTGACGGCTGGCGTAGTGCTGGCCCGGCTCGGAAAGCCCGCTGGCTTTCGCTTCTTCACCCGTGGCGAGGAAGCTACCGCGACCGCGCTCTGTGATCTTCTCCTAGGCCAGGCGAGCCGGCCGCGGGTGCCCGTTGCACAGCTCATTGACGCACGACTGGCGGACGAGAAGACGGACGGCTGGCGGTACGCGGATATGCCAGAGGACGGCCAGGCCTGGCGTGACTGCATGGGTTTCCTGGATCGAGGACGCGCATGCGAAGTTCGGCCAGTCTTTTGCGCAGTGCCCGGAAAGCGATCAGCGGGAGCTTATCCAGGCGGTACAGGACGCCGGATCCGACGACTGGCACGGCCTGAACGCCGCGCACGTCTGGAGCTTGTGGACGCGCTACGCCTGCACCGCTTTCTACGCACATCCGACGGCGTGGGGTGAGATCGGCTTTCCGGGCCCGGCTTATCCGCGCGGCTACAAGAACGCGGGCGTGGACGGGCGCGAGCCATTCGAGATCCGCGACATAGCTGCATCCGACGATCCAGTTGCGAGCGCAGACTGATGCCGCGAGTGCGTGACCGGAATGCCTCAGCGTGGCTGATCCCGAACGACGGGACCCGCACCAACCACCAGCAGCGCGATGAGATGCGCCGCTATGCCGACACCGACGAGGTGGACCTGGCGGTGGTGGGCTGCGGCGCTGGCGGCTCCATGCTCCTTCAGCGCCTCGCCCGCAAGGGATGGCGCGTGGTCGGGCTGGACGCCGGACCGTTCTGGGACCCCGACGCCGACTGGGTCAGCGACGAGGCCGGCTCGCACCACTTGTACTGGACCGAGCCCCGGGTGATCTCCGGGACGGATCCGATACCGCTTGGTTCGAACAACTCTGGCCGGGGCGTGGGCGGCTCGATGGTGCATTACGCCGGCTACACGCCGCGCTTCCACCCGAGTGACTTCGCGACCCTGTCCAACGACGGCGTTGGCAGCGATTGGCCCATCAGCTATGCCGATCTGAGGCCCTATTACCAGGATGTCGAGGAAGAGCTTCCAGTGGCCGGAGAACGGTGGCCGTGGGGCGATCCGCATAGCTACCCGCAGCGTCCCCATCCAGTCGGCGGGAACGGGGAGATTTTCCTGCGCGGCGCCCGGAAGGCGGGTATTACCGCCAAGGTCGGTCCGGTCGCGATTACCAACGGCCGATTTGGCAACCGGCCGCACTGCATCTATCGCGGATTCTGCCTGCAGGGCTGCAAGGTCAATGCGAAGGCATCCCCGCTAATCACCCATATCCCGGACGCGCTTGCCCATGGCGCAGAGATCCGAGCCGACGCCATGGCGACCGCGGTCCAGGTGGACGAGCGCACCGGCCGGGCCTGCGGCGTGCACTACGTCCGGGATGGTCTCCCGCATTTTCAGCGGGCGGCAGCTGTCGCCATCGCCGGATACTCCATTGAGACGCCCCGGCTGCTGCTGAACTCAGCATCGCGACGGTTCCCTGATGGCTTGTGTAACGACTTCGACCAGGTCGGCCGGTATGTGATGGTGCAGGGAGCGCCGCAGACAGCCGGGCGGTTCGAATCCGAGATCCGGATGTACAAGGCGCCACCGCCCGAGGTGAGCAGCGAAGAGTTCTATGAGACGGACCCGGCCAAGCCGTACCGCAGGGGTTTCTCGATCCAGACGGTGTCGCCGCTGCCGATTACCTGGGCTGAGCACGTTGCCGCCCAGGGGCACTGGGGCAATGCGCTGCGCGAGTACATGTCCGACTACGTGCACTGGTCCTGCCTAGGAGCACTGTGCGAGTTCCTGCCACTGCCCGGAAACAGGGTCACCCTCGCCGAGGAGAAAGACCGTCATGGCCTGCCGGTCGCTCATTTCAGCTATTCGCAATGCGACAACGACAGGCAGCTCATGCGGGCTGCCAGGGACGTCATGGAGCGGATCCTGCGCGCGGCGGGCGCCGACGAGGTCATCACCATCAACCGGTACGCCCACCTGGTCGGCGGTGCCCGGATGGCCGCCGATGAAGAACACGGCGTCGTGGATGGCAGTTGCCGCTCCTTCGCGGTGCCCAACTTGTTCATCACCGACGGGAGCGTGCTGCCAACGCAGGGCAGCGCCAATCCCGCACTCACGATCATGGCCATCGCCGCGAGGGCGGCAGACCACATGGCGCGCAAGAACCAACAGCCGCGATGAGTGGCTAGTTACCTGACTGGAGGAACGACATGGCCTCAGCTACCGTGGCCGACTACCTGCTGGAGCGCTTGCGCACGTGGGGCGTCGAGAACGTCTTCGCATTTCCCGGTGACGGCATCAACGGGATCCTCGCTGCCTGGGGCAGGGCGGGGAACAAGCCGAAGTTCGTGCAGTCCCGGCACGAGGAGATGAGCGCCTTCGAGGCGGTGGGCTACGCCAAGTTCACCGGCCGCGTCGGCGTCTGCATGGCCACGTCCGGCCCCGGTGCCATCCACCTGCTCAACGGCCTGTACGACGCCAAGCTTGATCACGTCCCGGTGGTGGCGATCGTCGGCCAGACCAGCCGGTCGGCGATGGGCGGCTCCTACCAGCAGGAAGTGGATCTCCTTAGCCTTTACAAGGACGTAGCGAGCGAGTACGTCCAGATGGTCACCGTTCCCGAGCAACTGCCCAACGTGCTTGACCGGGCGATCCGGATCGCACTGGCCGAGCGGGCGCCTACCGCGATCATCATCCCCTCTGATGTGCAGGAACTGCAGTACTCGGCTCCGACCCATGCGTTCAAGATGGTTCCCTCCAGTACCGGGATGGACTGGCCCACAGCGGTTCCGCATGACGATGCGATTAACCGCGCCGCCGACATCCTGAACTCGGGCAGCAAGGTCGCCATCCTCGCCGGCTCGGGCGCGCGAGGTGCCAGGACCGAGCTCGAGCAGGTAGCTGAGCTCCTGGGCGCCGGCGTCGCGAAGCCGCTGCTCGGCAAGGATGTGCTCTCCGACGAGCTGCCTTACGTCACCGGATCGATCGGGCTGCTGGGCACCCGGCCAAGCTACGAGATGATGCGGGAGTGCGACACGCTGCTGACAGTCGGCTCCAGCTTTCCTTACACCCAATTCCTGCCAGCCTTTGATCAGGCCCGCGCTGTCCAGATTGATATCGACGGCAAGTACATCGGCATGCGCTACCCGTACGAGGTCAATCTGCTCGGCGACGCCGCTGCCACGCTCAGGGCGCTGATCCCGCACCTGGAGCACAAGGCGGACCGGTCCTGGCGTGAAGACCTCGAGGGCAAGGTGGCGCGCTGGTGGAAGGTGATGGAGGCCGAAGCCATGGTGGAGGCGGATCCAGTCAATCCCATGCGGCTGTTTCATGAGCTCTCCGCGCGGCTTCCTGGCAACGCCATCATCACCGCCGATTCCGGTTCCTCGGCTAACTGGTACGCCCGGCAGCTGAGGTTCCGCGGCGAGATGCGGGGATCCCTGTCGGGCAACCTGGCCACGATGGGGCCGGGCGTTCCGTATGGAATCGGGGCTAAGTTCGGGCACCCGGGCCGCCCCGTCATCGTGTTCGCCGGCGATGGCGCGATGCAGATGAACGGCCTGGCTGAGCTGATCACGATCAAGCATTACTGGAAGGAGTGGGATGATCCCGAGGCTGATCATCGCGGTCCTGCACAATGACGACCTGAACCAGGTGACCTGGGAGATGCGCGCGATGGAAGGCGCACCCAAATTCGCCGAGTCCCAGACGCTGCCCGACGTCGACTACGCGGCCTTCGCCACAAGCCTTGGCCTGCAGGCGCATCACGGTTGCCAATCCCGATGAGGTCGGACTGGCATGGGACCGGGCCCTGGCCGCCGACCGGCCCACGATCCTGGACGTCCGGACTGACCCGAACGTGCCCCCGATCCCGCCGCATGCAACCTTCGAGCAGGCCAAGGACGCGGCCGAGGCTCTGCTGAAAGGAGATGAGAACCGGTGGGGCGTGATCAAAGAGGGGATGAAGGCTAAGGTCCAGGAATTCCTGCCGCATGGCCAGGACTAGCCGAACACCTGGCCGAAGCCGCGCGCGTGCGCCGCGGCGACAGTTCCTCAAGCGGTCGGTGAACCAGGATGCATTCGCTGCCTGCCCGTGGCTTGAGCTGGCCATGTTAGGTCCGCGAGTTGGCGGGTACGTCGGGCGTTCACCCAGACGAAAGGGCGGAGCTCATGGACGACACCGCCAATGACGCGCGACGGTCTCCTGCCAGTGAGCCTTCAACTGGGGACCTCGTGAAGATGCTGTCCGAGCAGGTCTCCGTGCTGGTACATGACGAGCTCAAGCTCGCGCAGCTGGAGATGGCCCGCAAGGGCAAGCAGGCCGGGGCCGGCATCGGGATGCTGGGGAGCGGCGGGCTGGTCGCCGTGTATGGAGTCGGCTGCCTGCTGGCGTCGGCGATCATCGCGATCGCCGGGGCAATGGCGGCATGGCTGGCAGCCCTGATCGTAGGCGCGGCGCTGCTGGCACTCGCCGCGGGAGCGGCGCTGCTGGGCAGGAGCCGACTTCAGACAGCCTCCGCGCCGGTCCCGCTGGAGGCCGTCGGCAGCATCAAGACCGACGTGGAAGAGATCAGGGAAAGGGCGCGGCGATGACTAACAGCGAGCATGGAAGCAGATCTGCGGCACGGCACGCCGCTAATGCCGATCTGGCACCGAGTGCGGCGCCGTCACCTGACGCCGCGATCGGCGAGGGCACGTCCGCGACCACAGCGCCCGCCAGCGCCGCGAGCGGGCCGCCGGATGACATTCAGGAGCTGCGGCAGGAGATCGAGGACACCCGCGACCAACTGGGCGACACGGTGCGGCAGCTTGCTGCCAAGACGGACGTGAAGGCACGTGCGCAGGACAAGGCAGCCGAGCTGACCCGGAAGGTCAGAGCCACGGTCAGTCAGACCCAGGCGCAGGCTGCCGCGTCCGCCGGGAACGCACGCGGCCAGGTCGCTGAAAAGACCGCTGCGGCACGGAAGCAGGTCGTGCCCGTCGTCGCTGCCGGCAAAGACCAGCTGCAGGCGCGGGCGGCCGCAGTGGGCACGCCCGTGTGGGAGGCCACGCCGGAACCGGTGCGGCATGCGGTCACCAGGGGAGCAAGCACCGTCCGGCAGCGCCGCGCGCCGCTGGCGGTAGCTGCGAGCGCACTGGCGGCGGGCTATCTGGCCGTCAGGTGGTGGAGACGGCATTGATCAAGCTGCCGTACAAGCCGGTCAGCGTCCTGGGCGTGCGCCGGCTGGCGTGATCTTCAAGCGGACCTGGAAGATCACCGCAGTAGAGGACGAGGCGCCGAGAGCCACCGATGCCAGGCGGAGCTGGCGCGAGGTCCTAGTTGCCGCCTTCCAGGGCGCGGTCTTGGCCCTGGTCAAGGCCGCCGTCGACCGCGGCGCCGAACACACCGCCAAGCTCACCGGCGTCTGACCCGGCGACGAAGGGTCCGGGACCGTCACCCGGCTCGTGACAGCGATAACCAGGGCGCTACGAGGGCCATTGAAGCCCGGACTGGGCTCGCCGGCTAGCTTCCGGAGGTCCTTGCGGGACAGCACCAGCATTCCCAGGACGGCGAACAGCGCGGCGGCAGGGTCATGGCGGCGACAGGGCCGCCCGGGCCGGAGGCGTTCAGGGCGCGGGCCGCGGTGTCGGCAGCGCATTGCCAGCCGCTGCCTGACGGACGCCGTCTGCTTGGCGAATGTTTGGCGACTGAGCCCAGGGTAGGGCGAGGCCATCACCTAAACAGAACGGAGCAACGGAATGCCTGATGTCTTCGACGTCCTCAGCGCCGACCACAACGAGGTCAAGCAGCTGCTGGCCGAGCTTGAGGTCGGCCCGGATCGTTCAGCCGGAGCGACCGAAGCCGAGCTGGACGACCGCGCGAAGGTCGCCGAGGCACTGATCATCGAATGCTCGAAACACGAGGCGGCCGAGGAGCAGTACTTCTGGCCAACGGTGCGCGACCAGGTGCCGGGCGGCGCCCAGCTGGCCGACCATGCCATCAGCCAGGAGGACGTGGCCAAGCACGTGCTCGCCAGGCTGAACAAGCTGGCTCCCAGCGATCCGGAATTCGACGACCTGCTGGCTGGGTTCATCCCGGCGGCCAGGGAGCACATCGCTTATGAGGAGAACCAGGTATGGCCGCCGCTCCGCGAGGCGCTCAGCGCCGCCGAGGCCACTGACCTCGGCGAGAAGCTCGCTGACGCCAAGAAGACGGCCCCTACCCGCCCTCATCCGGCTACACCGGCCAGCCCGGGCGTACTGAAAGCCACGAGCCCTGCCGTCGGGACCGCCGACAGGATCAGGGATGCAGTGACAGGCCGCGGGCTGGACTAGCACGATAGTCAGGACAAGTCGAGCGGGAGAATCGGCGCGGCCAGTGCCTTGAGTAGCGGTTTGGCAGACCAGCCAGCGCTCGCTGGTCTGGTCGCCCGATCCTCGCGGCGTTGGTGGGGTGGGTGAGCGCCTGGGGTGCCACAGGCATCTACCAGTTGCACGCGGGTGCTGTCCGGGTCCTGTACGAAGACGATAATGAAGCGGCGACGGTGTGGATCATCAATGTCGGGTCATCTCTAGGCGGCCAGGTCGGGATGGCCGGCGCAGGCGTCCGCTTACCTGGCGAAGGCGACCGCTGAGGCATGCCGACGCAGAAGACACCGAGGCGCAAGGTCATCGCGTTCCTGATGGTGACCCTGGACGGGTATCACCAGACCACCGACGGCGACCTGTCCTGGCCCAACGTCGATGACGAGTTCGGCGAGTTCGCTGCAGCGCAGATGGACGAGGCGGACACGCTGCTGTTCGGGCGCAAGACCTACGTGGGCATGGCCGAGTTCTGGCGCAGCCCGGTAGCGCTGGAAGTCGATGCCGGCATGAGCGAGCGGATGAACCGTTACCCCAAGATCGTCGTGTCTCGCAGCCTCGCCAGCGCAGAGTGGGCGCCGAGCACGCTGATCAGCGACGACGCACCTGCGCAGCTGACCAAGCTGAAGGAGCAGCCGGGCAAGGACATCATCCTGCTTGGCAGTTCCAGCCTTGCGGCGAGCTTGCTCGATGGCGGCGTTCTGGACGAGCTGCGGCTCATGGTGAACCCGGTCATCCTCGGTAGCGGCGACGCAGCCATGGCCAGCGCCGGCCGGAGCGGTCTCGAACTAGCCCGGGTCAGGCAGTTCGCCTCGGGCAATGTGCTGCTGACCTATCACCCACGGCAGTAAAACGAGCCCGCATGGTCAGGAGATTCGCCAGGCCTCCTGATGGTAGCCAAGCCGGACGGCGATGCCGCGCTCGTGCGCCACGGCCATCAGCCGGTTCGAGTTTCGGCCCATGCCGTCCATCCCGTCCGCCCGCGCCGCGGCCCGCATCGGCTGAAGTACTCAGATGGCCTAAGTACGCACACGCGACCCAGGATCAATCACGGCGCGAAGAATCAGCGATCTGGCTGAGACCGTGTCTGGCGTCAGACCACTGCAATCGTTGTGCCGCCGATCACGGCGAGGCCGAGGAGGGCTTGCACGATGTGGCGCGCAGAGGCTCGTGACGGGGTTACACCGTGAGTCGACGTCGGCTAAGTCTCACGGGTGGACTCGCGGGCTGCCGGGGCCTGCTGACCAGCGAGCGCGACAGCCTCGATCTCGACCAGCTGATTTGTATAGCCGAGCACGGTGACACCAGTCAGCGTTTGCAAAAGGGTCATGCGTTCTCGCGCGGGCCTGGGTTGTAGCCTCGCGCGACGGGACCGCTCTACTCCGTCTCGGTCGCCGAATGCCGCGTAGGAGCCTCGCGCGAGTAACCGCGTTAGGTGCGGCCGAACCTTTGCGGCCTCACGGCGCGTCGCCCAACGGGCCGATCTGCGCTCTTGGCTCGCGCGCTCATGCCGATGAGCGCGAACTGCCGTCTGCATTTTTATGAGTCGATCGGAATGGTCACACCATTGATACCGCGCGCAGGAACGGCGTTGTCGTAGATCAATCATTGGACCAGATCGCCGACTCTGCGCGCATGGTGGTCGCGGTGGATGCGCTGTGTGCCGGGCGCAGAACACCAAAATATGGCTGCTCCCGACTGATGGTTGCCTTGCCGCATTGGCAGAGCGCTCGCACTCATCCAGATGAGCAGCCAGCGTGCCCGTCCGGCCACCTTCGCTGGCCTGCGAACTGCTGGCCCGGATGGCGATGCCCGCCCGGCCGGCCCGCCGATGGGCCGTCCGCTGGGATGACAAGGTCGTAGTCGGGCTAGCGCGGCCGCCCTCAGGCGCCTGGATGCGGTCTTGGATGGTGACGCTGAGCTCGGCACAGCGCTGCCGCAGCTGCGGGACCACCGTCGCCAGAATGCCAGAGATGCAGCGTCGCGGCGGTTCCGCAAGTCCGGCGGGCGTTAGCCCTGGGGGATCACTTCTGACGCGGCCTGCAGAAGCTGTGCTTCCGCGACGTCCTGAGCTGCGATGACCAGCACAGCCCGGTCGCCAGCGACGAAAGGCTGGCCGCCGAGCGAGTAGATCCGAGCCTGCCCTGGGTAGGGCAGGTAGAGGTTGAGGCTGTCACTGGACCGGAGCAGATAGGCCCGGGGCCAGCCAGGGATCCGCACCGGCACCGCTGCGGCGGGAATCTGGCCGCCCAGCAGATGGAGCTGCATTTGGGCCCGGCGGCCAGCCAGCGTGGTTGTCACCAGCCAGTTGCCGGCCGGCTCAGCCCGCGGGTGCAGCTGCGGGCTGAGGCTGAAGGCGTAGTTGTCGAGGACGATTGTCTGCGCCGTTGCCTTCGGCTGCTGGCCGGCGGAGGTAACGGCCACTGCTGTCACGGTGGCGCCAGCGGCGATGCAGGCGAGCGCAGCCGCGGTCGCGCGGCGGGTCTTACGGCTGCTGGCGTGCCTGGCGCGCACGGTGGCGAGCAGGCCGTCCGACGGGGCGAGGTCGGCCAGCTCGCCAGCCAGCAGCTGGCGGGCGGCGTCGGCGATTTCGTTATCGGTCAGCATGGCGGTGCCTCGATTCGGTCGCTGATAAGTTCACGCAGCCGGGCCATGGCCCTGAAGGCGTAGGACTTGACGGTGCCCTCGGAGATTCCGAGCAGACTCGCTGTCTCAGCGACCGAGGCGCCCTCCCAGTACCGCAGCACCGCCACCGCGCGCTGCTGATAGGGAAGCTGCCGCAGGGCACCAACGATGACCAGCCGGTCGCCAGGCCACGGTGCGGTGCTGAGCCGATCATCAGCAGTGTCTGGCAGCAACACCTCGACGGGACGGCTCCGCCGAGCGCGCCACCTGTCGGCGGCCAGATTGACGATGACCCGCCGGGTGTAGGCCTCAGGCGCGGCACTGGCTGCGCGCCAGTGCCTGGCGGTGCGCACCAGCGCGTCCTGCAGCAAGTCCTCGGCGTACCCGCGGTCGCGGACGAGCAGGAAGCTTGTGCGCAGCAGCTGCGGTGAAGCACGGCGCACGAAGTCGTCGAACTCGGCTCCCGGGTTCACGTGGCCGCACCGCAAGTCGTCACAACCTTAGAAACGTCGCTCGCGGCGAACCGGTTGCCAACCGCGCCACGCCCATCGGGACCGGCCGCACCCTGGCGGTCCGTCGAGTGCGCAGAACATCCGGATCGGCATGTCTTCGCCAGCCTCGTTGACCGACAGAGTCCTGCGCCAGATCGGCGGATCGGCGAGCGTAGCTCGCGGTGCGCCGCCTGCACCTCCCCCGTCACGGTGACCAGGAATCTCGCATAAACATCCGCCGCGGATCCGCCCGGCGAACGCACGGATCTGCCGCGACGAGGTGCGTCGGGGCCAGGGCACCGACCGTGCACGCGAGGATCCCAACGAGTAGACCAGCCGCCCAGTCGAGGGCGCCAGCGGGGACGCGGCCGCAGGGAGTAACCAGCTCGCCCGCGGCGGCCGCGCACAGTCCCGCCGTTCTGGCGCGGCTCGGACGTAGATCCTCTGAGCCAAGGGCAGCTCAGATGGAACATTCTGTCGTGCCAGGATGGGGTAGTTGCGGTTGATCTTGGCATGCCGTGAAGTGCGGTCGGTGGGGGATCTGGTCAGGTGGCGGCGGTGCGGAAGACTGGCCAGCCGATCTCGGTGCGCCAGGCGGCCCTGTCGGCAGTGTCGCGTGGTCCGGTGAGGTAGGTCTCGCGCACCGGCCCGGCGACCGCGAGGGCGTGCTCGGTGACGTAGCTACCGAGCTGGCCGTAGGACACGTCGATGTCGTCGTGCGGACCGTGATGCACTGTGATCGCGAGTTCGGCGGCCGGCACGGTGAAGGGCCGGACCCGTCCGGCGGCTGGCGGGTCGGCGACCGGGATGTACACGACAGCGTTGCCGCGGTCGTCGGTGAACAGTTCGTTGTCGTACAGGCCGCCGGAGGGCCCGGCCGGCGTTAGGTGCGCGGTCCTGAGTGACCGGTCGAGTTCGGCCATGGCTGCGCCGTACCATTCGACGACCTCGCTGTGGTCGACGGTGGCGCGGATCGCGGCCGTCGTGATCGCTTCCGCCCCCCGGATCTCGACCTGAATGGGCGGGCTAGCGGGCTGGAGCAGGCGGCGCAGCGAGGTCACCGCCGCCTGGGTCTGGTCGAGCTGGCTTTCCAGCCGCTCAAGGTGCCCGGCGATCAGGACGCTGCGGGCGTGCGGGTCGGTGGTGGCGAGCACCTCGCGGACTTCCCGGACGGGCATGCCGAGCTCGCGGAATCGGCGGATCACCTGGGCGGTGGGCACCTGCGTCGTGGCGTAGTAGCGGTAGCCAGTGTGCGGGTCGACCGCGGCGGGCTGCAGTAGCCCGGCCTCGTGGTATCGGCGCAGCGTCTTCACGCTCAGGTGGGTGATCTGGGAGAAGTCACCGATGCTCAGTCCCGCGCGCATGACTCCACTGTGAACCCTCCCCCGCCGGGAGAGTCAAACCCCGGGTGCGGAGCCTCTCGCTGGTCTTAGCGGCGTCTTGACTCTCCCCCCGAGGGAGCCTGAAGGGTGATGCCACCAGCTACCGAGAAGGACATGCCATGAGCATTACCCTGCCGGCCCCGGTACAGGGCTACATCGCCGCGAGCAACGCCTTTGACGGCGACGCGCTGATCGCCTGGTTCGCCGACGACGCCCTGGTCAACGACAACCGCCGCGAGTTCTGGGGCAAGGACGCGATCCGGGCCTGGCTCGACCGCGAGATCATCGGCGACAAGGTGACAACCAGCCCCACCGCCACCGCCGAGCACTACGGCGAGGTGATCGTCCACGCTGTGACGGACGGCGACTACGACAAGACCGGGCTGCCCGACCCGCTCGTCCTTACCTACTACTTCACGCTCCGCGATGACCGCATCGTGCGGCTGATCATCATCCACAACCAGCCGACGCCGGCGTGGGCCCAGCATTGAGCGACGTACCGGGCAGGAAGGACTGGCCATGCCGGTGACCATCAGCGACTCGCTCGCCGGCGGCGGGCGCTCGTGACCGGCGGGAGCAAGGGCACAGGCGCCGCCATCGCGGCCCGGCTGACCGAGGGCGGGGCCACCGTGATGACCACCGCCCGCACCATGCCCGGCGGCTACCCCGATCCGGGCCTGTTCGTGGCTGCAGACATCCGCACGCCCGGCGGCGCGCAGCGCGTCATCGACCGGGTCCGCGAGCGCTTCGGCGTCCTGGACATCATGGTCCACGCTGTCGGCGGCTCGCACGCGAGCCACGGTGGCTTCGCCGCACTCAGCGACGGGCAGTGGCAGGACGAGCTGAACCTGAACCTGCTCGCCGCGGTCCGGCTCGACCGGGGGCTGCTGCCCGCAATGATCGAGGCCGGGTCGGGCATCATCGTGCACGTGTCGTCCATCCAGCGGCGGATGCCGCTGTACGAAGCAACGCTGGGCTACGCCGCGGCGAAGGCCGCCCTCACCACCTACAGCAAAGGGCTGGCCAACGAGGCCGGGCCCAAAGGCGTGCGCGTCAACACCGTGGCCCCCGGGTTCGTTCAGACCGAAGGCGCAGACGGACTAGTCGACCGCATCTCGCGGGGCGCGGGTATCGACAGGGCCGCAGCGCTGCAACAGATCATGGACTCCCTCGGCGGCATCCCGATCGGGCGGCCCGCCCAGCCCGCCGAAGCTGCCGAACTCGTCGCCTTCCTCGTCTCCGACCGTGCCAGCGCCATCAACGGCGCCGAGTACGTCATCGATGGCGGCACCCTGCCCACCACCTGACCGTCCCACCAGGAGGAAAGCTATGAGCAACGCCAGGGAACTCATCGACCGCTACTTTGACCTCGCGCCGCGGCCCGACGGTGACGCCTACTTCGCCCAGTTCGCTGCGAACGCACTCGTCGAGGACGAGGGCCAGGCGCATCGCGGCATCGCCGCCATCCGCGCATGGCGCAGCAAGGTCCCGCGCGTCGCCTACACCG
This sequence comes from uncultured Actinomycetota bacterium, assembly GCA_963787665.1. GTDB lineage: Bacteria > Actinomycetota > Actinomycetes > Streptosporangiales > Streptosporangiaceae > JAJYUU01. The sequence continues at coordinate 1,292,779 of CAWBDZ010000005.1, read as the reverse complement.
TCCACGACGTCAAAGCCACAACCACCGGCCACGACGCGGCCGTCGACATCGCCGGGGACTTCCCGGGGAGCCCCGTCAGCTTGAGGTTCCATTTCCAGTTCGCGGCCGACGGGCGCATCACTGCCCTCACCATCCGCCCCTGACCAGACCAGCGAACCGATCGCAGCTGGGCTCCCCCGGCGCGCCGCACCGTCGCGTGAGGATCCCTCGTCCCGGGGGACTCCTTCACAGGCGCGAACTTCGCCAGGACGGTTCCCGCAGGTGCGGACCGGGTCATATCGGTGCCGACCTGCGATGATGATCGCAGCGGCGACGGGACCCCGATGCCAGCGACATCGAAGCGGCACGAAGAGGGCCAGGCAGGGCCTGCACACGGGCAGCAGCTCAATGTCCCCCAGGGCCGTCCGCTTGCTCCCGACACCTACCAACGTCATGAGAGCAAGCGGCTGGCCGAAACCAAATGCGAAGATCACCTGACCATGAATGGCCATAACTGGTCGATCTGTTCGCTCGGATATGGCCAAACAGTCGAGGCTGTCACCCGCACTAAATCGGCGATCTGGCTCAGACCGTGGCCGCCGTCAGACCACTGCTTTCGTTGTGCCGCCGATCACGGCGAGGCCGAGGAGGGCTTGCAAGATGTGGCGCGCAGAGGCTCGTGACGGGGTTACACCGTGAGTCGACGTCGGCTAAGTCTCACGGGTGGACTCGCGGGCTGCCGGGGCCTGCTGGCCAGCGAGCGCGACAGCCTCGATCTCGACCAGCTGATTTGTATAGCCGAGCACGGTGACACCCAGCAACGTGCTCGGAGCGTCGTGCGTCCCGAACGCCTCGTGCACGACCTGCCATACAGCATGGAGATCCGCCTGGTCGGCGGATGCCACGTAGACCGTACTCTTCAGCACGTCGCTCAGCACGGCGCCGACGGCCGCGAGCGCTATCTCCAGGTTGGCCAACGCGTCCCTGGCCTGGCCGGCAAAATCAGCGATGGCAACAACGTCGCCGTTCCCGTCAATCGGGCAGGCCCCGGCGGTGAAGATCAGGCCGCCGGGGGGCGCGATCGAGGCGTAGGCATACGGAGCGCCGGGATAAAGGTCACTAGCGCGGATCAGCTGAGCGGGCATGGGGGCGATCCTCCCAGCAGCGCACGGCGGTCAGCAACCGGACTCGCCAGGCCGCAAGCGCACCGCAGCGATGGTCCACGGCTAGGCAGCGCGGGTGGTGGCCATCTGCCGGTGTCAGGGGGCAGGCACCACCGTGGCAGCGGCCGGCCGGGATAATTCGATCTCGCCGGCGAGACCTTCAGGAGAGTATGTAGATCATGGCTAACCGGCATTTCGGCAAGCTCTCCGACGTCTGGAAGCACGCCGCCCTGGCGGAGGTCCTGGAGCGCGAGGCGCCACTGCGGTATGCGGAGACGCACGCGGGTTCGGGCGCCTACCCGATCGTCCACGACGGGGAGCGCCAGTTCGGCATCCTGCGTTTCCTGGACGTGGCTGCGCGCTTCGAGGTGCTCGCTCGCTCGCGGTACCGTGCGGTCGCCGCTTCTTGCCTCAGCGGCCGCGGCCTTTATCCCGGCTCCGCGCTGCTGGCTATGACCGTCCTCGGCGATGCCAGCTCTTACCTGCTGTGCGATCTGGACTCAGGCAGTGCCGCCGATCTTCGCCGCTGGGCCCGCGAGCTGAGCCTGCACGGCTGCGAGGTTGCGGAGGCTGACGGCATGATGGCCGTCGCGGCATGGCTGGACCGCCCCGCCGGCATGCCCGGACTAGTCCACATCGATCCTTTCGATCCAGACGCTCGCGGCCCAGGCGGGTGCTCCGCGTTGGAACTGGCTGCGCGCGTCGCCGACAGCGGCACCGGGCTGGTCTACTGGTACGGCTACGACCAGCCCGGCGAGCAAGCGTGGGCCTACACGCGGCTGACCGTCTTGACCTGCACACCGCTGTGGTGCGGCGATGTGATGGTCAGCGGGACCAGCGGCACAGCCGGTGATCTTGGGCGCGCCACTACACCGGGCACGGGCTTCGGCGTCATCTTGGCCAACGTCCAGGCGGGCTCGGTCAGCGCCTGCACCGCGGTGGGCAACGCGCTCGCTAACGCATACGCCGGTGCGCTGCTCCCAGATGGAACCACGGGCGATCTCATCTTCACAACCAGAACCAATGACACGACGGTGTGAAGGGCCCGGCCCGCGGCCTCATTCTGGCGGCCAGCTCGCGCGACCGTTGGCGCGATCAGGTCCAGATGGCGCAGTCGATCCCATCGCTGAAGTGCTCCGGCTGGGCTGGCAGCCGGCGCGCTTCGCCGGTCGCCGCCCGCCACGCTGACCAGGCGGCCGCAGCAGCGTCCAGCACGTCGTCACCGCCAGCCATCCGGCCAGCCACACCCAGGTCCTCGGGCAGCGCGATACCGGCGTCCGCGAGCACCCGGCGGCGGACGGCAAAGCCCGCCCAGCTGGACTTGCGGGCCGGCAGCGGGGCGCCCGCCAGCTCGGCGAAGCTTAGCTCCGGGTGCACCTCGATGACCCGGCATGGCGCTGCGGGCAGCCAATCGTCGACTTGCCTGATCTTTGCCAGCAAGTTGAACGCCTGCCGCGAGATGCCGCGCCCGGTCCGCAGCATGTTCAGATCGCAAGCCGCGCGGTAATCGGTCAGCGCCAGGGTGTCCCGGACCGGCGTCATGAACACCGATGCCCGCCTCGGACCGGCCGCCGCCCGCGCAGCAAGGTCGGCGCGGCGCACGCTTGCGTCCGGCATCCCGATGGGGATGTCGATGCCGACGACATGAAGCGGGCCGTCGGCGACGGCTTGCCCGACAAGCGCTTCGATATGCGCGTCCACGTAAGCCCGGACCTGATGATTACCAGACAGTGCGATGCCTACCCAGCCCGCGCTGCAGGCGTCCACCCCGAGCACCCGGTCACCGCTCATCCAGTCATGGTCTCAGCTGACGAGGTCCCGGCTGCGCGATGTTAGCCGGAATCCCAGCTCCGCGTTACCTCAGCCCGCAGCGATCGCTAGCTCTGCGCGGACCGGCCGGACGATCTCCGCGACCAGCCAGCCGGGAACGTTGTCCGGTGCGGGCGGGCGAACGCCGAGCACGATGTGGCTGAAGCCAGCTCGGATGAGGCTGGCGACCGTGGCGCGGACGCCGGCCGGGTCGTCGGCGGTAATCACCAGCTGCACCGACCTGGTGATCTCCGCCGGGTCCCGGCCGATGTCTGCGCAGTGCTGATCGAGCACGCGGCCTCGCTCCGCGACGAACTCGAGGCTCGCGTGCGGAGGGCCGGGGATGTTCCAGATATCGGCCTGCTCGGCGACGACCCGGAGCAGCCTGGTGCCGGTGCCGCCGACAAGTACTGGTGGCCCAGGTCGCTGAATGGGCTTCGGCTCGTTCCGGGTGCCGCTGAGCGTGAAGTAACGCCCGTCGAAGTCGAACACGTCCTCGGTGAACATGCGGCGGACGATGGCAATGGTTTCCGAGAGTCGGCCGATGCCTTCGGCAGGAGTTGTCACCGGCAGGCCGTAGGCGAGGTACTCCGCGAGCCCCGGATGCTGATCGGGAGTCCGCGGAGAGCCGGCCGGCATCGTGCCACCCACGCCGATGCCGAGCACCAGCCGGCCGCCCGAGACGATGTCTAGCGTGCACGCGATCTTGCCGAGCACAGCCGGCTGACGGATCTGGTTGTTCGTGACCAGCAGCCCGAGCCTGAGCCGCCGCGTCTGCGCGGCAAGCGCGGTTAGCAGCGTCCAGCCTTCGAGAGCCGGACCGTCTTTAGGGCCGGTCAGCGGCAGCATATGGTCCCAGAGCCACGCGTGCTCGATCTCGGGCAGCTCATCCGCCTGCTGCCAGGTCCGCAAGATCGACTCGTAGCTAGTGTGCATGGGTGAGGTCTTGATGCCGAAGCTCACATCTGTGCCGCCTGCCATCTCGTCCGCCTCTCGATCCGGGCATGCGTGTCAGTAACTCGTCAGGCCAACTGATCATCAGTATAACTGAGTATCAGTGCGACTGTACAGTGAGCGCATGGGCGATGAGCTGCCGGACGCCCTTGCAGCCCGGCTGGGATATCTGCTGAAACACGCCCAGCAACAACTCGTCCTGGCGTCCGCACCGGCGCTGGCGCCGTACGGCATCGACGGCCGCGAGCTAGCGGTGCTCGCAGTACTGGCTGCCGACATCCCCCTGTCGCAGCAGGAAGCCGCTGACCAGCTGGGCGTCGACCGCACCACCATGGTTGCCCTTGTCGACACGCTCGAGGGCAAGGGCCTGGTCGAGCGGCATCGCAGCCCGCAGGACCGGCGTAAGAACATCGTGCAGCTCACCCCTGCGGGCGAAGATAGCCTCAGCCGCGCCGGCCGGGCCCGTGCGCAGGTGGAACGAGAGTTCCTTGCGCCGCTCGGCGGCACGCTCGAGCGCCAGTTCATCCGTGCGCTGCAAATCCTGGCCACCGCGCCCGGCAAGCCAGCCGGCCCCCGCTAGCGTTACCGCACTGAGGCCGACACTCTGCCCAACACCCGGCCGAGTAAGCAGCCGAGCACTCAGTCGAGCAGGGCCAGGATCGCCTCGCCGTAGAGCAGGCGCTTGTGCTCGGCGATGGTCCGCCGGTCCTTCCCCGCCATCTCGGCTGCGAGCCGCATGGCCGCCGGCACCACGTCAGCCTCCGTGGCTACCTGGTGCACTATGCCCTCTGTCAGCGCGTCCTGGCCGCCGTAGCGACGGCCGGTGACCACCGCTTGCTGCAGCGTCCGGGCGGGCAGCTTCGCCGACAGCACGCTGAGGTACTCAGCCGTCAGCGGCAGGCCGAGGTCGGCCTCGGGCATGCACCAGTAACCGCGGTCCTCGCGCATGACCGCGAAGTCATGCGCGGCAGCCAGCAGTGCGCCGGCGCCGAAGGCATGACCGTTGACCGCCGCAACCGTGATCGCCGGGAAACCCAGCATCCGGCCGAGAACCCGGTAGATGGCCGACAAGTAGCCGGGCGCTTGGTCCGGTACCGTGGCCAGCCAATCCAGGTCCATGCCGTTGCTGTAGAACTTGCCCTCACCGGTAGTGACCAGTGCGCACGGCCCGTCAGTCGCCTCGACTGCATCCAAGGCCGCGTTGACGGCACTAAGCCAGTCCAGATTGAACCGGTTCTCGCCTGCCTGCATCCGGAGCACCCAGACATCCCCGGTCCTGTCCAGCTCGATCAACGGCTTCTCCCGCTCACTCGCCCGGCTTGCCAAGACTGTCGAGGTAGCTCATTACCTGACCGGCGGCCTGCTCGGCGGTGCTAATGCAAGCCGGAATGCCAACGCCGTCATAGGCGGCACCGCAGACAGCCAGGCCCGGCTGCGCTACCAGCCCCGCGCGGATGCGCGCTACCCGCTCGAGGTGGCCAACGCTGTACTGCGGCAAACCGCCGCCCCACCTGGTGACCCTGGCATCGGCAGGCCGGCCGCGCACGCCAGTGGCTGCGGCAAGGTCAGCGGCCGCGAGGCCCGCTAGCTCAGCGTCGTCGCGCTGCAGGATCGCATCCTCCCCGAACCGGCCGACAGAGCACCTGACGATGTGCAAGTCGTCCGCGGCGCGCCGCAGGTGCGGCCATTTGACCGTGCTGAACGTGACCGCCTTGATGGCCCGCTTGTCCACCGCTGGTACCAGGAAACCGCTGCCGGTCAGCGGAGCGGGGAACGAGGCCACCGGATAGGCCAGTGTCACTATCGCCATGCTCGCGTACCTGATCTCGGCAAGCGCCGCGGCGGTCCGGTCGGCAGTGCCGGCCAGCAGCCGGCTAGCCGGGACGGCCGGTACGGCGATGATCACCGCGTCCGCCTCGAGATATTCCGGTGAATGCGCGGATCCGACGGTCAGCCGCCAGCCGGTGGCGGTCCTGGTCAGCTCCCGGACCATGGCGCTGGTCCGGATGGTTGCGCCCGATGCGGCGGCGAGGGCGGGCGGCAACGTGCCGAGGCCGTCCGCCAGCGTGGTGAAAACAGGCTGGGCCAGGCGCCGCGTTCGCGCCCGCGGGCGGCACTAGCTCGGCCGCGGCCTCCGTCAGCGAGCTATGCTTGCGCGCGGCTTGCGCCAGTCCGGGCAGCGTCGCCTCAAAGGACAGGTCTTCACACCGCCCGGCGTAGACGCCGCCGAGCAGCGGGTCGACCAGACGGTCGACCAGTTCCTGGCCGAACCGGCCACCCACTTTGCTCGTCACCGATTCATCGCCCTCGCCGCCGGAGCCAGGCAAGCTGAGGTCCTGCCTCGCCCGGGCGATACCGTCCGCGGACAGAATCCCGGTCGCGGCCAGTTCGCCAAGGTCGGCAGGTACGCCCATGAACTGGCGCCGCGGCAGCGGACGGACGCTCCCCCGCGTCCAGATCCCGGCTGCGGTCGTGCCTGGCAGCTGCAGTTCCCCGGACAACCCGAGCTCGCCGATCAGACCGGTGCCCTCAGGCCGCCGGGCGAGCAGAGCCTCGGCGCCGGAGTCGACCCGGACTCCGGCTACCTCGGAAACGGCTAGCTTGCCGCCCAGCCGCGGCGACCCTTCGAGCACGGTGACAGCGAGGCCGCTATCACGGAGCAGGAAAGCTGCGGCCAGGCCTGAGATCCCGCCGCCGATAATCGCGACAGACCTCGGCTCGCGATGCTGGCCGGATTGCTCCTGGACCCCGGCTGGCCGGGCCTGCGCGGCGCCGCCGGCCATCACTGCTCGCCAGTCGCGCCAGCTTGGCCGCGAGAGCCCTGGCCCATGCCCGCCCAGGCATAGTCGGAACCTATCTGGCGCAATCGCTCGCGGACCCGCTCGTCGCACAGCGCGCCCTTGACCCCGGCCGCGTAGCAGTCCCGCGGCGTTACGCCGAGCTCCATCGCAGCCGCGTAATCTGCGCTCAGGTCCGTGCCGAACATCGCCGGATCGTCGGTCGACACCGAGCAGGCCACACCAGCCGCCACCAGGTCCGGCAGCGGGTGCTCGGCAAGCGAGGCCACTACCCTGGTGCGCACGTTGGAGATCGGGCAGACATCGAGGACCACGCCGCGGTCAGCTAGCTCGCGCACCAGAGCAGGATCTTCCATTGCCCGGATCCCGTGCCGGAGCCGGTCGGCGCGAAGGACATCGAGCGCGCCCCGGATCGACTCCGGGCCGGCCACTTCCCCGGCGTGCGGCACCGAGCCCAGTCCGCCGTCCCTGGCGATCGCGAACGCACGAGCGAACGGCTCCGGCGCGTAGTCCGCCTCGCTGCCGCCTAGCCCGATGCCGACAACGCCACGTCCGGAGTAGGCGACCGCGTGCGCCGCGGTCTGCTCGGCGGCTTCCAGCGGCAGCCCGCGCGTGATATCCGGCGTAAGCCGCACCTGCACGCCATGGGTCTCCATGGCTTCCTGGGCACCGTCGCAATAACCACTGAACACTGCATTCCAGTCCGTGCCGCGCGCGACCGGCTCAGACGGCGAGAAGATCCCCTCGATGTACACCGCGCCTAGGCTGGCAGCCTCGGCTGCGTAGTCGACGACGATCTGGCGGAAGTCTTGGGCAGTCCGCAACGCGCTCGTCGTCAGCGTCCATGCCGTGATGAAGTGCGAGAAGTCGGTGAACTCATACAAGCCAGCCAGCCCTTCGACAGTGTCAGCCGGCAGGCTGACGCCGTTGCGCCTGGCTATCGATAGCAGCGTCGCAGCGCGGACCGTTCCCTCCAGGTGCACGTGCAGCTCAATTTTCGGAAATGTCACGGGACCGATTATCGCCAGTCGCGGAACCGCCCTCCCGGCCGGCGCGTCCGAAGGGCATGACTAGTCGAGTTCGCCTTCGGCGCACCGCGATCGGCAGCGCCCTCTTGCTCTCAGGCTGCCTGCTGCTCGCGGCATGCAGCGCCAGTCCTACTAACACTGCAAGCGCAGGGCCGGCGGCCGGCGTTCCGGGACACGGCGCCGCGCAGGCTACACTGCCGCCGGGGGCCTCGGGTAACGGCACCACCGGTTCGGGCAGAGTGGCTGGCCGCCAGGCAGTTCAGACCGCGGACCTGGCCCCGGCGAATCAGAACATCATCTACACCGCCACCCTGACGATCCGTTCGGACGATGTCGCGGCCGCCGCAAAGCGGGCCATCGCCGTCGTCGTGGCGGCGGGCGGCTACACCGCCGACGAGCAGGCGGCAGGCAAGTCGGCCGGCAAGTCGAGCGGGGAAACGATCAGCCTGACCCTGAAGGTCCCCGTTCCCTCTTATCAAGCGGTGCTGGGCCAGCTCTCCTCGCCGGCACTCGGCAAGCAGCTTGCTATGCGGCAGCACGCCACGGATGTCACCCAGCAGGTCGCGGACGTGAACAGCCTGGTGACTTCCGAGCAGGACGCCATCGCGGCGCTGCGCGGGCTGCTCAAGCGGGCCGGGTCGGTGTCCGACCTGCTCCAGGTGCAGCAGCAGATCAGCCAGGACCAGTCGTACCTGAACTCGCTGTTGTCCCAGCAGCGGGCTCTCAACTCCGAGACAAGCTATGGCACCGTCACGATGTTCCTGGTCAGTCCCAAGCACGCGATGCACCACCACCACAAGCCCGCGTCGAAGCGCGGGTTCCTCGCTGGCCTGGCGGCTGGCTGGCGGGCACTGCGGCACGCGACCGCGTGGTTGCTGACGGCCCTGGGCGCGGCGCTGCCGTTCCTGATCCTGGCACTGGTGCTCGCAGCCCTCGGTTACCTGGGCTGGCGGCGTTTCGGCGGGAGCCGGGTCCCGCCAGCGCAACCCACCGACTCCGTGGGATGACAGGCCTGGCCAGGCCGTAGGGGCAGGTCAGGCTGGCTGCGCCGAGGCGGTATGCACGAGCTCGGTCAGCCTGGCCAGCACGTCCGGGTCAGTCTGCGGCAGGACGCCGTGGCCGAGATTGAAGATGTGTCCTTCGGCGGTCCGGCCCCGATCCAGTACCTGCCTGGCACGCTGCTCGATCACCGGCCATGGGGCCAGCAGGATCGCCGGGTCGAGATTGCCCTGCAGGGCCTTGCCAGGTTCCACTCGGCTCACTGCCTCATCCAGCGGCACCCGCCAGTCCACCCCGACGACGTCAGCGCCCGCCTCGCCCATCAGGCCGAGCAGCTCCCCGGTGCCGACGCCGAAGTGGATACGCGGCACACCACTGTCGGCGAGTGCGGCGAAAATCCGCTTGCTGTGCGGCAGCACGCAGCCGCGATAGTCATCCGGGCTGAGCGCACCCGCCCACGAGTCGAACAGCTGGACGGCGCTGGCCCCGGCCGCGACCTGGACCTGCAGGAAGCCGATGGTGATATCGGTGAGCCTGGCCATCAGCTCCGCCCACAGCTCAGGCTCGCCGTACATGATCGACTTAGTGACCTCGAAGTTCTTCGACGGGCCACCGTCGACCAGGTAACTCGCCAGCGTGAACGGGCCGCCCGCAAATCCGATCAGCGGCTTGCTGCCTAGTTCCTTAACCAGGCTGGCGACCGCCTCGGTGACGTAAGGGAGGTCGTCGGGCTCCAGCGGCCGCAGTTGGTGCCAGGTCTGCCGCGGACCTGATGGGGTGTTCGACTACCGGCCCGACGCCAGGCTTGATATCGATACCTACGCCGATCGCGCGCAGCGGAACCACGATGTCGCTGAACAAGATCGCCGCGTCGACGTCGTACCGGCGCACCGGCTGCAGCGTGATCTCGGTGATCAGGTCTGGCGTGGCGCACGCGGCAAGCATGCCGGTGCCGGTGCGAAGCGCGCGGTACTCCGGCAGCGCACGCCCTGCCTGGCGCATGTACCAGACCGGCGTGTACGGCACTTTTTGCCGTCGGCAGGCAAGCAAGAACGGGGATTTATCATCGGTCGGCGTCACCAGCCGATGATTTCACAAGCCCGCGCTCGTCGCGGTCAGGCCTGACTGCTTATGCATCAGCACGCCGCGGGCGCTGGAAGCAAGGGGGAACGGGGACATTTCCGCTAACTGCCGACCGCAGGCTCGGGATCCGGGCCTGACGCTCGTCCTTCTGCGCAAAAGCGCATGACACGCCGCCGCAGGTCCGGGGCTTGCGGCCGGTCTCGTGCCAGCATCGATGCTGAGCCCAGAGGTGAGGAGGCCCGATGGCGGAGATCATCCGGCACTGTCCTGACTGCGGCCTGGATCGCTCCATTACGCAGCACCACGGCCTGTCAGGCCGGTGCCCAGACAGTCCCGACCTGTATTGCCCTGAGTGGTACTGCGTCACCTGCGGTGCGGCCCTGCTGATAGGTGACATCCCGGTCGTCCTCAACACGGCGCGCATGGTCGGCCTCCGCGATCGAGTGGCGTGACGGGCCCTGGCCCGTGCCCGACGTGCAGACGATGAGGCCCGCCGGGCACCCAGGGAACACACATTCCGGCGATGCCGAGTTCCGGCGCGCCGTCGCTGAAATGGAAGCCGGGATCGCCGACGAGCTCCAGCTCCGGCCTGAGTTGGCATCTGAAGAGGAGCCGCCGCCTCGTCGGCTGGCGCCGTTCGCGTCTGCGGTGGCCGTCACGGTGACCGACAGCCTGGCCGACGCCGACGCCGATGCCGAGATCGGTGCTGGCAAGTTCGTCCTGCTATTTGACCCAGGGGGTCAGCCGGGCTGGGATGGGAAGTATCGAGTCATCGGCTACGTTCGGGCCGGGCTTGAGCCGGAGATGGCTGCCGATCCGCTGATCAATGAGGTCGGCTGGAGCTGGCTCATCGAGGCTCTCGATACGCGCAGTGCCGGATATAGGAAGATCAGCGGGACCGTGACCACAGTCGTGACACAGGGCTTCGGCAGTAAGCAGGATGAGCCCACCGCTACTGACTTCGAGCTGCGGGCCTCGTGGTCACCCGCGATCGCTGACGGCACGTCGGCCGAGCTCGACGGGCATGTGGCTGCTTGGTGCGAGGTAATCTGCACCGCGGCTGGCCTACCGCCGCTCGCGCCGGGCGTCGCGCCGCTGCGTCCCCAGCGCCGCAGGCCGCGGTAATGAGCGGCCAATCTGAGCGGTCCGGCCTGGCGCCCGCCGAGCCCGCAACCGATCCTGACGCGGCAGCGGAGCCCGACACAGCAGCGGAGCTCCGGAGCGGCAGCGGAGCCCCGGGCGGCAGCGGAGCCCGACGCAGCAGGGGAGCCCGAGGGGGTGGAGCGTGCGGTGGAGCCGCTCCTGGAACCGAGAGACGGACTGCCGCCGCTGGTCGAGACCCCCGACGCCCTGCGAGCGGCAATCGAAGTGCTGGCAACGGGCGCTGGCCCGGTCGCCGTCGACGCGGAGCGCGCGTCCGGCTTCCGCTACGGTCACCGCGCGTTCCTCGTTCAATTCCGGCGGCAGAGGGCCGGAACCGTCCTGATCGACCCGGTCGCCTGCCCCGACCTATCCGAACTCGACGCCGCGCTAGCTGACACCGAGGCTGTGCTGCACGCCGCGTCACAGGACCTGCCGTGCCTGGCTGAGCTCGGTTACCGGCCGCGTCGGCTCTTCGACACCGAGATCGCCGGCGCTGCTCGGCTGCCCGCGCGTCGGCCTGGCAACCATGGTCGAGTCCATGCTCGGCCTGGGCCTGGAGAAAAGTCACTCTGCCGCCGACTGGTCGACCAGGCCATTGCCGGAGGAATGGCTGCGCTACGCGGCCCTAGACGTCGAGGTTCTTGTCGAGTTGCGTGACACTCTGGCCCGGCAGCTAGCGGGTCAGGGCAAGCTCGAATGGGCCCGGCAGGAGTTCGAAGCGGTCCTGGCTGCTCCGCCAGCGACGCCGCGGGCTGATCCGTGGCGTCGCACGTCCGGCATCCACCGGGTCCGCAACCGTCGCGGCCTCGCCATTGTGCAGGAGCTCTGGCTGGAACGAGACAAGATCGCCCGCCGCCGGGACATGTCACCGACCAAGGTCCTGCCGGATTCGGCCATCGTGGAGGCCGCACGGCAGATGCCAACCGGGCCAGCTGAGCTTAACGCGGTGGCAGGCTTCTCCGGCCGTAGCGCGCGGCGTCACATGCCGGAGTGGCTGCGGGCCATCGGCCGGGCCAGGGCCCAGCCAGACCGCGCGCTGCCCGCCGCGTCGGCGCCTCCGGGCGACGGGCCGCCGCCTGCGCACCGCTGGCACGACCGCGATCCGGAAGCCGCTAAGCGGCTGACGGCCGCCCGTGCCGTCGTCGCGGCGCTTGCCGATGAACACACGATGCCCGCGGAGAACCTGGTACCGCCCGACGCGGTCCGGCGGCTGGCCTGGCAGCCGCCCGCAGATCTCAGCCCGACCGCGGTCGCAGCTGAACTGACCCGCTACGGAGCGAGGCCCTGGCAAGTCGAGCTCGCATCCATCCCGATCGCGCGGGCACTGTTGCGGATCCTCGAAAAAGGCAGCGACTGACCGGAGGCTCGGGTCAAGCCGTGCGCCGCAAGACCCGCAGATCGCACGGAACCGCCGAACCCTCCTGCGGCTGTCCCGCGCAGGGCAGCAGGCGCTCGCTCTCCGGGTAATGCGGGAACACGTTGTACACGACCTCGCAGTCACAGCATCCGCCGAGCTCTGCGAGCTTGCCGACCAATGCCGTTGCCAGCGGCGCTCGCCGGTCGCGCCACCTCACCGTCCAGCGGTGAGTCCCATCGCAGCCAAACTCGTTGAGCATCCTGAGCAGGAAACACCGCAGGCATTCCCGCTCGACTGGCTCCGTTAACAAGCCCGACAGCGCGACTAGCTCTGCCTCTACGGCATCCGCAATGTTGTCGGTCATCGCGATACTCCTTCCTTCGTTGCTGTAGTTCTATCGCCGGCTTCTGACAGTTCGGCCGCCGCGAACGGGCCTGTCGGACAGGCTGCCGACCGTTGGCTGGCGGCACATCCAAGGCAACCGGCAGAATGCTCAGATGGCCGGGCTTTCCTGGGCGCAGCTATCCACGCCGGTTGGCGAGGTCAGTGCAGGCTGTGGCCCCAGCGGTATCGCGTGCGTGCGATTTGGCTCAGCGCCTGCGGGTAACGATGACCAGCGCGAGCTCGCTGATGCCGCCTGCGTGCAGCTCACCGAGTACTTCCGCGGCCTACGGAAGGCTTTCGACCTGCCGATCGACTGGTCGGTGACAGACGGGCAGCAGCGCCTTGTGCTCGAGACGCTCGCCACGTCAGTCAGCTACGGCCAGACAACCAGCTACGGCGAGCTCGCGCGGCGCAGCGGCCTGCGGGCAACGAGCGACATCGTGCCTGCCCGAGCCGTGGGCAAGATCATGGGATCCAATCCGATTCCGGTGATCGTGCCGTGTCACCGCGTACTGGCCAGCGACGGGCTTGGCGGCTACAGCGGCGGCACCGGCATCGAAGTCAAGCGTTGGCTCCTCATCCTGGAGGGCGCGCTCCCGCCAACTCTCGACTGGCAGCCCGCCGCGGCGACCGACTAATGTCCGAGCCTGCTGCAGGCGGCGTAGCTGGCAAGGTCCGCGGGCTGCTCGGCCGCGGCCACGCGCGGTCAAGCGGCCCACTACTGGAGCCCTGGTTCGCGCCATTCGCCCTGGTCAACGGCTCGGCGGTGGGCCTGGTGCCGATACTGCTGCCGGTTGTGGCGATCCGCTACGGCATCACTCACGTCGGCCTGGTCATGGGCGCGTTCAATCTTGGCGCATTTGCGGCACCGCTGGCGGGCAGCCTGGCCGACCGGTTCCGGGTCTACCGCAGCCTCGCCGCCGGCTGCGCGGCACTGTGCGCCTTGTCGTTGTGGCTGTTCCCGCTAGCCGGCCCGGCGCCGCAAGTGCCACTCGCGCTCTGCAACGGCGCAGGATTCGCTGGCGCCGTTACCATCGCCAACCTGCTGATCGTCGAACGGCGGCCAAAAGCCGAGTGGAACCGGCGCCTTGGCTGGCTGGAGACCGCGCTGAGCGTCGGCCAGGGCGGCGCGCTGGTGTACGCCGCCTGGTTGTCGGGCCTGCACGCTGACACCGCGCTGCTGGCCGCGGCCCTGGTGCCGGCGGCCGCCGTGCCGCTCGCACTGCTGCTGGTGCCCCGGCTGCGCGCAGCAACACCAGGCGCAGCGCACCCGCCCGATCGGGCACCACACCGGCTCGCCTCAGCTGGCCAGGTCGGCGAGTGGGGACCAGCCAGTCCGTCTCGTGCGCACCACCTGAACCACCGCCGCAGCCCGCTGGCCAGCACGTTCGGGCTGCTCCGCGGCGAGTTCGGGTGGTTCCTGGCGGCATGGATACCTGCCTACGGAGGGACGGCTATCCTCTTCGCGCTGTACCCGGTGCTGTTCCGGGCGGCGTTCGGCGTGGACACGCATACCTCGGCGCTCGCCTTCGCCGGCATCGTCTTCGCTAGCCTGCCGATGTTCATAGTGGCCGGGCGATTCAGCCAGCGGCACGGTCCGGCCGTGGCGCTTGCCGGTGCGCTAGGCAGCCGGGTCGTGCTGCTGACAGCGCTCGCGGCATTTGCCGCCGTGGGCCACATCGGCGCGGCGCTACCGCTGGCCGCGTTCGCGGGCGTCATGTTCGCCTGGTCGTTCCTCAGCGTGGCGTCACCAGGTCTCACCGGCCAGCTCGCGCCGGCCAATGAGGGCGACGCGCAAGGACTGCTATTCGCCGCCAGCGGTCTCGCCGGGCTGGTTGGATCCGTGGTCGGTGGTCTAGCCGCCAGCAGCTGGGGATATCCGGCCGCACTCGGCATCGGCGCCGCGGGCGTCGCCGCGGGGCTGGTTATCTTCGTGCTGGCCGTCATGCGGCGCGGTCAACCCGGCGGTGATCAGCCAACCTCGCCGGAGTGATGCCGTTCGAGGCCGGCGAGCTTGCGGGCGGCGCGGTGCAGCACCATGAATTCGCCTTTGCGCAGCGGCCGGTCGGCCGGGGCGAGCGCACCGAGCTGAGCGAACGCAGCCTCGATCAGCGTCGGCAGGTTCTCGCGGTGGGCACAGACCACGACTGGTTGCTCGTCCGCAGCGAGCTGCGCCGCGATCTTCGCCGCCACGCCGCCGTCACCGCCCTCGCTGACGTCCAGGCCCGCGTCGACCTCGACCGTCGTGCCGGCCGAGGTCGCATACGGCCGGACTGTCGCCACGCAGCGCTCGGTGGGTGAACTGAGCACCCGGCAATCGCCGAAGCACTTCAGCAGCGCGGCAAGCAGTTTGGCATCCTTCGTGCCGGCGGAGTCCAGCGGCCGGGACGCATCATCGGAATGCCAGTCTGACTTGCTGCCCGCGGAGGAATGCCGGACCAGGATCATGGGCGAGGTGCGGGCTGGCCCGGACCGGAACTCTCGAAGCGTCTGCACGTCTCGCTCGTAGCTAAGGTGGCTGCCAGCCTTGTACGCGGGCAGCCACAGCAGCTGATCGACCTCGGTGTTGGCAGCGAAGCTCGCGCCAGTGTCCGCGGTCCGCGCCGCCCAGTAGCGGACCCGCTTGACCGACCCCGCGCTGCAATAACGAACCGCCGGCAGGTTGCGGCCCAGCGTCACCCGCTGGCCGGTTTCCTCGGCAACTTCCCGCACCGCCGCGAGCAGGACATGCTCGCCCGGCTCGACCTTGCCCTTGGCGAAGGTCCAGTCGTCATACTTCGGCCGGTGCACCAAGGCGACCTGGGCACCGCGGCCCGCGGGCCGCCACAAAACGGCCCCGGCGGCTTGCACCTCATCGGCCGCCCGATGATCACCCATCGGATCCACGGACCCGCCTGGACCTGATGAGCAGATCCTGGATATCTGTCAGTGGCGCGCCGGACGCATCGAGGTGATGCCGAGTCCAGATGCCATCCGGCCCGAGCCACCAGGAGGCGATCCGGGGATCCATGGCGAGATCGATTAGCTGGCGCAGTTCAGCCAGGTGGCCCTCGTCAGTCACCCGGATGAGAAGCTCGACGCGGCGATCGAGGTTCCTGTGCATCAGGTCAGCGCTGCCCATCCAGACGTCGCCCGGTGATTCCTCGGTGCCTGTTCCGAATGCGTAGATGCGCGAGTGCTCCAGGAACCGGCCTACGACGCTGCGCACCCGGACCGTCTCGGACAGACCCGGCACGCCCGGCCTGATCGAGCAGATACCGCGGATCCACAAGTCGATCGGGACGCCAGCCATGGATGCCCGGTAGAGCGCGTCGATCGTGACCTCGTCGATCAGCGCGTTGCACTTCATCTGGATGCGGGCCGGCTGGCCCGCCCGCTGCAGCTGTGCCTGCGCGTCGATTCGCTCGATAAGTCCCGACCGCATCCGGGCCGGCGCCACGAGCAACCGGGTGTAGTCGGTCCGGCGGTTGAATCCGGTCAGGTGATTGAACAAGGCGGTGATGTCCTCGCCGACCGTCCGGTCCGCGGTGAGCAGCCCGAAGTCCTCATACAGCCGGGCCGTCTTCGGGTGGTAGTTGCCGGTGCCGATGTGACAGAACCGGCGCAATGACCCGTCCGCTTCCTCGCGCACCACCAGGGCCATCTTGCAATGCGTCTTCAGGCCCAGGAATCCCCAGACGACATGACAGCCCGCCTGCTCCAGCTTGCGCGCCCAGGCGATGTTGGCTCGCTCGTCACCGCGCGCCTTGAGCTCGACCACGACCACGACCTGCTTGCCGGCCTCAGCGGCGTCAATGAGCGCGTCCACGATCTCGGAGTCGCCGCTGGTCCGGTACAGCGTCTGCTTAATAGCCAGCACCCGCGGGTCGGCGGCCGCGGCCACGATGAAGCGCTGCACGCTGGCGGTGAACGAGTCGTACGGGTGGTGTACCAGCACGTCGTGCTCGGTCAGAATGTTGAACACGCTCCCGCCGCTGGCCTGCAACGCCGCCTCGGACGGGACGAATCTCGGATACTTCAGGTGCCGTATGTCCAGGTCCGCGATCGATCCCAGGCCGGCCAGGTCCAGTGGGCCTGGCACCCGGTAGACGGCGCGCCTATCCACGTCAAGCTCGGTGACGAGCCTGTCGATCACGTCGTCGGAGATGGATTCCTCGACTTCGAGGCGCACTGCGGGCTCGAACCGGCGCCGCATCAGCTCCCGCTCGAGCGACTTCATCAGGTTCTCGGTGACGTCCTCGTCGATCTCGAGGTCACTGATCCTGGTGACACGGAACACGTGGTTCTCCAGGATGTCCAGGCCGACAAACAGGTCGCCCAGATGCGCGGCGATGACGTCCTCCAGCGGCACGAACCTGTTCGGTGCGACGGTGAGCAACCTGGGCAGCAGCGGCGGCACCTTGACCCTGGCGAACATGGTCTGCCCGGTGTCGGGGTCGGCGATGGTCATGGCCAGGCTGAGTGTCAGGCCGGAGATGAACGGGAACGGGTGCGCCGGGTCGACCACGAGCGGCGTCAGCACCGGGTAAATGCGCTCCCGGAACAGCTTCGCCAGCCGCGCCTGCTCGTCCGGTACCAGTTCCTTCCACCGCAGGATCTCGATCCCCTCTGCGGCCAGTGCCGGTTGCAGCATCTCGGTGAAGCAGCGGGCGTGGCGCGCAGACAACTCCCCCGCGAATCGCAGCGCGTTCGCCAGGATCTGCTCCGCCGGTGCGCCCGATGCGTTTTCCACCGGCAGCCCGGTGGCCATCCGGCGGATCCGGCCCGCTATCCGGACGCCGAAGAACTCGTCCAGCGCGCTAGCGAAGATCGCGCAGAACCGGACCCGCTCCAGCAGCGGGACGTTGGGATCCTCGGCCAGTTCCAGGACCCGCTGGGCGAACCTGAGCCAGCTATCCTCGCGGTCCAGGTATCGATCAGGCGGCAGCTGAACCGCAACGCGCTCCTGATTCGCCTTCTCAGCAGCCTGGCGCTCCCGCTCGGCCGCTCTGCCCCGGGCGCGGGCCGCGGCCTGCTGGTGCTTCGTCGCCCGCTCGTGCGCAGCAGCGCGCTCGGCGTCCGCCGCCGCGGCTCGGTTGGCTCGGTCGGGGGGTGCGGGTGCGGATGCGCCGGGTTCCATGTCCCTATTGTCCCCAGGTAGCCAATCAGCAAAAGACACTGCGCCCCGAATTCAGGGTGACGCGGCAGCAAAGACCTCGCCGAGCGCCAGGCACGCCCCTACGGCGAGCCAGCTAGCCGCGGACCGCGAACCAACATCGTAGCCGTTCCGGTCATAATCGCGAACCTTTTGCCGCTTTTGCGCGCACCAAACGGCCACGATGTTGAAATCTGGCCAACCGAATGCGACGTAACCGGCAGCAAGTGGTCCGCCGGGGCGCCCCGCGTCAGCCCGCGAGACGGCCTGTCGGCGGGCGCTCGTCGTATAGCCGGAGAGCCGCGTCGACGAGACTCACCCTGTCCAGCGCGGCCACCTGGTCGCGCGGAGTCCAGGCCGCCATGTCGGTGCTGCCACCGGTCTCATAGCGCAAGGCACCGCCGGCAATCCTCGCCGCGTACACGATGCGGATGCCGTGCAAGTCAACAGCCCCCAGTTCGCGCTCGAACTGCCAGCAGGCAGTGTGGACGCCCAGCAGTCGCTCGATCTCGATCGAGTATCCGGTTTCCTCCGCGACCTCGCGCACTGCCGCATCAGCCGGATCTTCGCCATGCTCGACTCCCCCGCCCGGCATTGACCACATCCGGCGATCAGGGCCGGCGATCCAGCGAGACAGCAGCACGCTGCCGTCTCGCACGACTACGGCATAGGCGGCGACCCTGGTCACCTTGCTGACGTCAGGCACGCCGCAGGTATACCACCCAGACCGGCGCTTGCGCAGGCCGCACGTTGCCGTCAGGATCGGACCGGTCCCCTTCGGATCATGGAGGGGAACGGGTTCAATTCAGAGCGGACGGAGATTTGTTATGCGGATCGGCACCTCGGTGGCGGAGCCAGACGGCACGGACGCGCTGGTCAAGGTCGCCGATCAACTGCGGAGGGCAGTCGACGAGGGGTTCGCGTCCGCCTGGATGTCGAACATTTTCGGGCTGGATGCGCTGACGGCACTGGCCGTCGCCGGAAGCCAGGTGCCTGGCATCGAGCTCGGTACCGCGGTGGTGCCGACCTACCCACGGCATCCGGCCGTGCTCGCCCAGCAGGCCCTGACCGCCGACCTGGCCGTGGGCGGCCGGCTCGCACTCGGGATCGGGCTATCGCACCAGATCGTCATCGAGGACATGTACGGCCACAGCTTCGAGCGGCCCGCCCGCCACATGCGCGAATACCTGGCCGTGCTGGCGCCGCTGCTGTCCGGTGAAACGGTGGCCTTCGACGGTGAGACGCTGCGGGCTCGCATTGGCCTGTCGACACCACGTTCCGGTCATAAAGTGCCGTTGTTGCTGGCCGCGCTGGCCCCGCGCATGCTGCGCCTGGCCGGGCAAGTCGCCGACGGCACGGTGCTGTGGATGACGGGACCAGCCACCGTCCGCGACTACATCGTCCCGGCCATCACCGCCGCCGCCAGCGAGGCAGGGCGGCCGAGCCCGCGTGTGGTGTGCATCCTGCCGGTGTGCGTGACCGATGACGCGGCGCAGGCGCGCGCGGATGCGAACAAGGCATTCGCAATCTACGGCCAGCTGCCGTCCTACCGGGCGATGCTCGACAAGGAGGGCGCAGCCGGGCCAGGCGACGTGGCGATCGCTGGCGACGAGGACTCGGTCACCGGCCAGATCATGGCACTCGCCGATGCAGGCGTCACCGACTTCGTGGCCGGCGAATATGCGCGCGGCGACGAGGGGCCGCGGACCAGGGCGCTGCTCCGCAAGCTCATCAATGCCCGGGGCTGACTGGCCAAACGGGCCCGTCGGGCTAGTTCGCGGCGGGCAAAGGTAACTGCGGCTCGGCACCGGCCGCAAGCTCCGCGAGCAAGGCGGGCAGCACCCGCTCCTCGTGCACGGCCCGTCCGGTCATCCGCATGAGCTCGGCAAGCCGGGGGTCCCATGGGCTTGGCTCGGCCCTGCCTTTGAGCGGATCAGCTCCCCCGGCCAGCGCTGCCTGGTAGTCGCTCGCCGTCATGAGCCACGGCTCGGCGCGCAGCCGCCGGATCGCGGTCGCCGTTCCGCGCAGTCCCGGCCAGCTAAAGTCAGCGTGCCAGCGGACTGCCGACCCGCTGCTCACGGCCGCCTCGAGCAACCGCGTGCAGGCCACCGACGGCTCGCCTTCGGTGCTTACCAGTGCCGGGCAGGAGGCGCCAAGCTGGTCGGCGGCCGCGCTCATCAAGGCGGTGCCCGAGCAGACGAAGATCTCCAGTGCCCACGGCAGTACCGGCGCCGCGATGATCTGCCGGAGCGTTAGCCGGAACGGCTGGCCGGCATCGGCCGCCTCGGTCAGCCAGCGGCCGACGGGCTCGCCGCCAGACCGCAGGTTGAGCACCAGGACCTGGCTTGCCAGATCGTCAGCGACCACGCCAGCTGCGCTCCACAACGCCTGCTCCGCGTCGTGACTGGCCGGCACCGCTACTCCCTCGCGGCCGGCCAGCGCGCGTAGCACAAGCTGACCGAGCGTCCCGTCGGTAAGCGCCCGCTCGTTGCCCGCCGCCGCAGCCGACAGTGCCGCCAGCGCAACCGTGCCCGGCTCCGGCCCGGCCGGAAGCCGCTCGAGTACGGTCACGGCCTGCCCGATCACATTCGCCTGGCCCTGCCTGATGAGCCTGGTAACGGTACCGTCCCGGCTGATGGCATCTAGCCACTCCCGGTACCAGGCGTGCTTGGACAGCCAGCTGGCGCGCACTTCGGTCAGCGCATTACCCCAGCGCTGCAAGTCGGCGGCCCGCTCTGCGGCCAGGTTGCGGACCGGACCCCCGAGCGACTCCACGGCCGAGACCAGATCCGGTGCGGCCGCGGCCCGCCAGAGTTCTGCTGCGACCGCGGGCAGCGGCACGGTCAGCGATGTGCCGCGGCCGGCGCTGCGCCCGAGCAGCCGGGCCGCCGCGCGGCGCTGGCCAGCCGTCGCGCCGACCAGGGTGACGGTACCGTCGATCGGCTCGCCCCGCTCGAGCCTGCTCCGGATCCTGTCCACCAGCCAGCCGAGCTCAGCTGACCCCAGCATGCGCTGCACTTTGGCGGGATCGACGACGATCTGACGCGCTGGTACAGACATGCCCACGGGCGCATCGTAGCCACCGCGGCGGGGTGCGGGAATACCCGGTCAGGGTTGCCGGGGCCTGATGGCGTTGTGTCGTCCTTGCCCGCCGTCGATCGGACCCGAGGCCGGGCCCGGACGGCTTGCCCGAAATGCCATCTGCCCTGTCTCAACCGACGATTAGAGCTTGCGGACGCGGGGGAACAACCCAGCGGGGGTTGGCTGATGGCCGAAGGTCTGAACCCGATCGAGTCCGGCAAGAAGCTATACGAACACGGCGAATCTGCACACCATGAGACCGGTGAAGAGTCCGGTCACGGCGGGGAAAGTAACCGTCATTCCCGGATCGTGCAGATATGCGAGGCTCTGCTGCTGGCTCTGGTCACGATCACGGCTGCCTGGGCGGGCTACTCGGCGGCGCGCTGGAGTACGGCATCGCGCGTCGACATCGCCGAATCGTCGACGCTGCGCAACTTCGCTACCCGGGAGGACCTGGCCGCGATAACGCTCCGCAATTTCGACGCGTCCACCTTCAACGCCTGGTTCATCGCGTTCACCCTGAACAGCCCGCAAAAAGAGGCGATCGCCGTGCGGCGCTTCCGGCCGGCGTTCCGGGTCGCTTTCAACGCCTGGATCGCCACCGACCCGCTGCACAACCGGCATGCCCCGCCGGGCCCCACCTACATGCCGCAGTACAAGCTGCCGGAGCAAGCGAAGGCCAACGCGCTTGACAGCGCGGCCAACGCGAAGTTCGACGCGGGCAATCATGCCGGGCTTGTCGCCGACAATTACGTCCGGATCACAGTGTTCCTGGCCGCCGTCTTGTTCCTGGTGGGCATTGGCAGCTCATTCAAGCTGAACGGGGTCCGCTACGCGCTCATCATTTTCGGTTCAGTGCTACTGATCCTCTCGGTGACGCTGATCTTGCAGCAACCAGGGCTACCGAGCTGAACTGCCGCCCTCCCGCAGGTACAGGTCGCGGAGCAGGCTGATCTCGGCGCCGTGATGGATCACCTCGCGGTGAATGTGCAACACCAGCGCGGCCATCGAGTACTCGGCAAACGGGCCCTCGGCTGGCCCGCACTGCCGCGCTAGCCCGTCTGCGCCAAGCCCGCGGACCCCCTTGATCCACGCATCGTGGCCCTCGTCGAGCTGGCGTAGCGCGGCGTCGGCTGTGCTTGCGTAGTCCCAGGTCGGCCAGTCCGCAGGCAGTCCGCCAAAGTGCGACGCGTTCCGGGATCCGAACACTCCTACGATGATGTGCGCGAGCCGCCAGGCGATGGTCGTGACCGGCTCAGGGTCGTGCGGCGGCATCGCGAAGTCCAGGACCAAGTCGCCGGGACCCATCGCCAGCGGGGTGGCGCTCTCGCCGCGCCGGCGGATGTTCCAGCAGCCGGGTACCGGCTCCCAGAAATACTCAGCGTCGGTAAGCCCGTCTAGCCGCGGGCGGAGCTGGTGCTGCCAGTGCCATTCGAGCTGATCGGTGAGCTCGGCGTTCCAGTCGATGTTCATACCTCCGACGCTAGACCGTAATGCGGACAGAAACGGTCCTCAATTGCTGGCAGACTCAGATTCATGCTGGAAACCTCGGCCCGGCTGCTGCGGCTGCTGTCGCTGCTGCAAGCCCGCCCGCAGTGGCTAGGCGCGGACCTGGCCGGCCGGCTCGAGATCACCGTCCGTACGCTGCGGCGGGACGTGCAGAAGCTGCGCGGCCTCGGTTACCCGGTGCACGCCGTGCCCGGTGTCGCTGGCGGTTACCGGCTCGGCGCCGGAGCCGCCCTGCCGCCGCTGCTGCTCGACGACGACGAGGCTATTGCCGTCGCGCTCAGCCTGCGGACGGCCGCAACCCACTCGGTGACGGGCGTGGGCGAGGCATCGGTCCGGGCGCTGGCCAAGCTCGAGCAGGTGCTGCCGCCGAGGCTGCGCGAGCGGGCCATCGCGGTCAGCCGTGCCACGGTGCCGCTGACCGGGCCGGGCGATGTGGTGAATGCAGACGTTCTCATCGCGATCGCACGCGCTTGCCGCAACCAGGAGCGGATCGTATTCGGCTACCGCCGCGGGCAGGACGGCGGGCTGAGCGAGCGCCGGGCCGAACCGCACCGCCTGGTCCAGGCCGGCTACCGGTGGTACCTGGTCGCCCTTGACGTCGGCCGGGACGACTGGCGCACGTTCCGCGCCGACCGGATCGAGTCGTTGCGGCTGACCGGGATCCGGTTCGAGCCGCGTGATCCGCCGGACGCGGCCGCATTCGTGGCCAGGGCCGTAACC
This sequence comes from uncultured Actinomycetota bacterium, assembly GCA_963787665.1. Lineage (GTDB taxonomy): Bacteria > Actinomycetota > Actinomycetes > Streptosporangiales > Streptosporangiaceae > JAJYUU01. The sequence continues at coordinate 1,269,638 of CAWBDZ010000005.1, read as the reverse complement.
GCCGGGCCATACCGATATCAGGCGCGGGTGCTGGTGCAAGCGGGTGCCAGCGAAGTCGCGGCGCTGGTTCCGCCGACTGTCGCGGTCGTGACGGCCGCAAGCGCTGACAGCTGCCTGCTGACCAGCGGCTCCGATTCGCTGGACGGGCTGGCGTTCCATATCGCGATGCTCGGTTTCGACTTCACCGTGCTGGACCCGCCTGAACTCGCTGAACGGATGCAAACCCTGGCCGCGCGGCTCCGGCAAGCCGGGCAGCCGTCATCGGTCGCCTTGCCCAGCCGCCGCGGTGACGCCCGACAGGCGGGGAAGCATCACGGCGAGGACTAGTCCGATCAGCGTAATCACTACAAGGGTCGCGAGAGAGTAGCCGAAAGGCTTCCCTGCGGGTTGCTTGACTGCAATCAGGATGGAGCCGACTAGCGCGGTGCCGACCGACGATCCCAGGTTCGAGACGCTGCGTGACAGGCCGGAGATGTCGCCTTGGTCAGATTCGGGGAAGCTGGACTGAACGACGTTGACCGACGAAGTCAGCATCACTCCGATACCCGCGCCGAACAGCAGCAGCCCTGGCACGAAGCTGAGGTTGCTTGAGTCCTTCCGCACCAGCGCCAGCAGCAGGAGCATCCCGGCCGTCGTGAGCAGGAAGCCCGCGATAATCAGCCACCGCTGATTATGCCGGCGCGCCATCCGGTCGGCTGCGGCGGCCGCGGCAAGTATCCCGATCGTGGCCGGGGTGAGCATGAGGCCGGTCTGGATCGCGTCAGTTCCGCGGACTTCCTGCAGGTAGACCGAGATCACGAAGAAGGATCCCTGCAGGATGAGCCACTGGATGAACTGGGTGCCCAGCGCGAGGTTAGCGACCCGGTTACGGAACAGCCTCAGCGGGAGCAACACGTCCCGGCCCTTCCTCTGGGCGGAACGGATATGCAGGAAGAACCACAGCAAGAAAATCGCGCCGATGCCGATGTAGATCCACACCGGCGAGATGGAGCCCTTGGACAACACCACCGTGTTTCCGATCGAGAAGTCCGTGCGCGACACGAAGAAGCCGTACGTCCGCGACTGCAGCAGTCCGAGCACCACGAAGAACAGCCCGGCCGCTGACAAGACCGCCCCGGCCAGATCGAAGCGCGGCTTGCGGCCTTGCCTGGGCGGATCGGTGATCTTGCGAGCCAGGATGACGATCCAGGCGACCACGAGGACTTGCAGCACGAATGAGGCGCGCCAGCTGACCGCGCTGGTCACCAACCCGCCGATGAGCGGTCCGGCGGCGGCGCCGAGACCGCCCGCGCCGCTGATTATTCCGAAGTACCGGGCGCGTGACTTGACGTCAGGGAAGGTTACCGTCACCAGGATGTAGATCGGCGGGATCATCAGGGCTGAGCCGATGCCCTCCAGCAGCGAGTATCCGAAGATCAGCAGCCCGAGCCCTTGGGCCAGCGCGGCAATCAGCGCGCCGACACCATAGATGATCAAACCGCCGACAAAGCATCTCTTGCGGCCCCAGATGTCGGTCAGCTTGCTGCCCGGGATCATCAGGGAGGCCATCGTGAGCGTAAACAGCGTGATCGCCGTCTGCACGCCCGCGGCATTCGTGCCCAGGTCCTTGGCGATCGCGCTGATCGCCACGTTCATGTTGGTGGCAGCGTAGCTGGCAATGAACTGAGCCAGCGCCAGCGGAAGGATCATCGAGCGGCCAGCAGCAGACGCCTGCGACGCGCTCGTGCTGGTCACGGTCGCCTCTCTGTTGACAGCCTCCAACTGATCTAGACTGTCTACCCCGCAGCGACGTCGCCCTCACCCGAGGGCCGTATCGGCGGACTGCGAGCGTCTGCCAGCCGACCGGTTTGTCTAGGCCGCGTCGGCTCGCGACGGCAGGGCTTGCCCTCAAGCCAGGATGAACCGGGCAGAACCGCCGGCGGCCAAGCTGCGCGACTGCCGCCTCTGGGACCGCGTGGATCACCCGGCGAGGATGACGACGGCGGCCGCCCAGCCTCCGCAGAATCAACTATGGGAAGATACCGCGGCCGTACTCGAGCGCCGGGCGACCTGCGGCCCTCGTTTGCGGCCGGGCGCGGCGCGCATCGTTGACCGCGCCGAGCCCGGACGGCGCCGTTCGGGGCAGCCGTTCGCAGCGATGGCTTGCCCGGTTGTGCTTCGTCTTCGCCGCCGCGGCGATCACTATTGTCATTGTTTTCGCCGGGCTGAAGACCCTGGCGATGCTGGCGGTCGGCATCGCTGCCGCAGTGCTGAGCGTGGCCGCAGCGTACGGCTTCCTGTCCCGGCGGGGCCTGTGGCGCTGGCTGTCGCTGGCGGTCTTCGTCCTGGCGCCGATCGCCGTTCTCATCGCTTACGCGTTCGCAGCGATCCTGTGGGTCGCAGTCGCGTCGGCCGCCGCCTGGCTGTTTGCCGCGATCGCTGCGCGCTTGGCGCTGGCTGGCGACCAGACAGACTGGCGCATGCCCGAACGGCCAGCCGAGTCCGTCACGAAACCGTTCCTGATCATGAACCCAAGGTCCGGGGACGGGAAAGTTGGCAAGTTCGGCTTGCAGCGCAAGGCCGAGGATCTTGGCGCCCAAGTCTTCCTCATGCAGGGACCCGAGCCGATCGATGTAGCCCGGGTCGCTCTTGAGGCGGTCGCGGCCGGAGCCGACTTGCTAGGCGTAGCCGGCGGCGACGGAACTCAGGCGCTGGTGGCCGGAGTCGCCGCGCAATTCGACATCCCGTTCATGGTGATCACCGCGGGCACCCGCAACCATTTCGGCCTCGATCTCGGACTAGACCGCGACGATCCCTCGGCCTGCCTGGATGCGCTGCCGGACGGGGTTGAACTTCGTGTCGACCTCGCCATGATCGGCGAGCGTACCTTCGTAAACAACGCGTCGTTCGGCGCGTACGCCGATGTCGTGGACACCGCCTCCTACCGTGACGACAAAGTTGGCACAACCCTGAACATGCTGCCGGACCTGCTCTCCGGCCACCGCGGCGCGCGTCTTTCAGCGCAGGCAGCCGGCGTCCGGATCAATGCGCCGCAGGCACTCCTGGTGGCCAATAACCCTTACGGAACCGGCGACATCGCAGGTCTGTCTCGCCGCGCACGGCTGGACCGCGGCACACTCGGCGTCGTCGCGGTTCAGGTGAACAGCTCGCGTGCGGCCGTCCGCCTGCTCCGGGGCACCCGCGCCAGCGGGGTGTCGGCGTCGACGGCGACCGAGGTCGTCGTGAACGCCGATACCCCGCAGATCCCGGTCGGCGTCGACGGCGAAGCGGTGACGATGCCGACGCCTGTCCTGTGCAGCATTCGCCCGGGCGCCCTCCGGGTTCGGGTGCCGCGGAATCGTCCGGGCGTCCGCCCGCCGAAGCCCGGACTGAGCTTGGCGCGGCTCAGGCAGCTCGCCGCGCCCAGCCTGCCTCGCCGCAGCAGCGCGCCCGGGTCGGCCGCCGGGACGCCGGAGGCCGACAGGAAACCGGCGCGCATCTGAGATGGGCAGGCCGGCAAGCGGTTACGAACGCGTGCCTGAGCGCCAGGACCTGTTGCGGCGCGCCGGCGAACTGTCGCCGAAGACAATCATCATCGACATCGAGCCGTTGGTCGCCTACTGGGACACGAGCCAGCAGGCCCTCGACCGGGGAGTGGCGCTGATACTCGACCAGGCCGGCGGGATCCCTGGCCTGGAGGCCGTCTGCTTCGCCACCAATTCGGCCCGCCGTCCTGCCACTATCCCTACAGTCGCAGGACTGCGCGTGATCTACGTGTCGACCGCGCATAAGCCGTTCCGGCTTGCGCCCTATCGAGAGCTGCCCACGCCTGGAGTGGTCATCGGAGATCAGGCCGCCACCGACGGGTTGCTAGCCCACCGCCTCGGATACACGTTCCTGCACTACACCCCGCCGTTGACCGATGCCCCCTTCGGACCACGGCTCATGAGCTATGGCGGACGGCTCGTGACGCCTTTCCTGGCCCGCAGGCAATGAGCCCGCCCGCCGGCGAGCAGCGGCAGGGGCAGGCCGACGGAATCTACGGCACCATCATCACGGCATCCGTACTGGCTTCTGCCGGTGATCAGCTAGCCGCCCTGCCGCTGGCCATCTCGGTGGTGATAACGCTAGGGGTGTACTGGGTAGCTGACGTGTACGCCCGGCTGCTGGCCGGGCCGGTACGGCACGGGCGACTGCCGACCTGGCCGGAAGCTCGCGCCACGCTGGCAGCGACCTGGCCGATGGTGAGTGCGTCGTTTGCCCCGGTGCTCGTACTCGGCCTCGCCCGAGCTGCCGGAGCATCGTCCGCCGCGGCCGCAACCGCTGCGCTGGCTGCCGCCGTCGTGATGCTGATTGGCTACGCATGGTTGGCGTGCCGGGCAGCCAGTCTTCGGGGCATCCAGATGATTGCTGTCACGGCAACGGCCGCCGCCTTGGGAGTGCTGATGATAATCCTCAAGAACGTCGTACTGGTCCATCTCCATTAACGCGCGCCGTCGGCCTGCTCACCTCGAAGGTTCTAACGGCCGCGCTCGGCCGTGATGCGGCCGGTCTCGGCCGCACTGACCAGGCCTGCGTAGTCGCGCTCGGTTTGATCGGCGTAGGCGGCTGCAAAATCAGCGATCGCGTTGTCGAAGACCGCCGACGAACCCAGGTAGGACGCAATGGCAACCCGGTCACCTGTCCTCGCGTGCGCACGGGCCAGCGTCCAGCCGCAGAGGGCGCCGTAGCGACGCATCCCGCCAGGCACCATGACGCCAATGTCGATTGAGAACTTCCAGTCCCGCAACTGCCGTACGTAGTAGTCGTGCTGTCGGCCGTCGACACCATGACGGACGCGCATCCAGCCGAGGAAGATGTCGCTGGCTGCCTGAGTAAAGCGCTGACCGACGACGACGCGCTGGCCCTGGTTGGCATAGTGGCCGGGCCCGGCGAAACCGCTCAGCACGGACTTCTCGGCCTCCTTGACCTGGAGAAACAGCGGATCCGAATCGGCGGCGCCGAGCATCAGAGCGATCCAGCACCGGGTCCCGACGCTGCCGACGCCGACCACCTTCATGGCGACGTCGGCCAGCTCGTAGCGGCCGAGCAGGATCGCGCTGTCCTCGCGCAGGGTCCGCCGGTACGCCTTCAGCAGTTCGGGGATCTGTTCCTCCATGCCCGCCGCGATTTCCGGCCGGGCCTGCAAGTCGGAAACAGGCACGATCAGCGGCGGATCAGCGACAATCTTGCGCTGGCCATTGACTGTGGTGGTTAGCTTGCCCAGGGCCTGCATGCTGTCCTTTGTCCGCGCCTTGGCAAGTCCTTCGTCAACGAGCTTGCGCATTCTGGCCGTCAGGCTGGACTTGAGCTCGATCCTGAGCTGATCGAGGTCCGCATGTGAGTACCAGACGTCCAGGTTCGTCATCCCCGCGAATCCGCGCATTGCCTGCCGGTACTGGCCAGCGGCCGCGAGCAGAATGTTCCGGCGCTGCTTGCGCGTGTATCCGTTCTCGCGCGCCGCGACCTCCATGCTCGCGGCAAGCCGCTTGATGTCCCACTCCCACGGGCCCGGCAGGGTCTCGTCGAAGTCGTTAATGTCGAAGACCAGCCTGCGCTCGGGCGACCCGAACACCCCGAAATTCGACAGGTGAGCGTCACCGCAAGCCTGGACGATGAACCCGGTCACTGGGGTGGCGGTCAGGTCGGTTGCCATCGGCAGCGCCGCGCCGCGGAAATAGGAAAACGGCGATGCGAGCATGCGCCCGTACCGGACCGGCACGAGCTCCGGCACGCGCGACTTCGCCTGACTCTCGAGCAGGTCTACCGGATCTGGCCGGTCCGGCGGCAAGTCGAGCATCGCGTGGTCTTCCCGCGGCGCGACAGCCCTCGCGGCCTTGCCGGCCGAGGCGCGTTCACCCGGTGTCAGCAAGCTGCCCAGCGCCGGCCACTCTGATTTCGCGACAGGCCCTTTGACCTGGGTTCTTACCGCAGACATCGGCACCTCCCGGCGAGATGCCGGTACCGTACCCCCGATCAAGCCGGGCAGATCACCTGGACCGGGTGAACTTCGCCCGGGCGGCCTGGCCGCCCACCTCACTGCGCTAAAGTGCCGTTTGCTGTCACCGCAGGACAACCCCCCGTCACCGCAGCGTCGATATCGTATCCGGATGTTAAAGAGATATCGTGCGAAAGTTAAAGAGATAGAGCCGCGATATAGCCTGTGTCTCACACGTCTCAAATCGGTGCATGCTGGCTGCTAATCTGACGGGCGCACGCCGGGGATGACGTATGTACGGGAAGTCCTGGATGAAACTCACGAGAGAGCCTTTGCCTGTCGACGACAGATCCGCCGGGCGGACGCCTGAATTGCTCGGCCGGGTCCTGCGGATTATCGATTCAGGGCCCGCACCTTTTTTCCGGGCGGCAATCGTCTCCCTCGCCGTTACCGGCATCCTCGGGATAGCTGTTGCGCTCGGCATCCGGCCACCGGGCGCCGCGCTGCCCGCGCCGCAGCGGGACATGATCGAGGCTGCGGCGATTGTACTGATTGCGATCGCTGTGCTGCTGCTGGCGGCCGTGCTACTGGCCGCGCGGATCCGTCCGGTGAAGTCTCGGGTCCTCGGCTGGCTCGAGCGGGTTATTGCCGCGCCGGATCGCGCAGCGATCTGGCTGGCCCTTGCTCTCTGGTTTCCTACCCTGCTGATCATCGCCTACTTCCGGGCAAAGGCAACGCTGCCGCCCACGGTGCAATGGATCGCTTTCGGCTTTCTCGATAAGCGCTGGGAGACCAGTGCATGCCTGCTCGGCGCTCTCGCCCCCATGTTGCTGCTAGTTGCGTCAGCTCGCGTGCTCAAGATCGGTCGCGAGCATCCGCAAACCTGGCGATCGTGGCTTAGCGGCATCGTGCCACGGAGCAACGCCCCGCAGGCCAGCGCGCCTGAGGGCGCCGAGCCCACTGGCGAGACGGCAAGAGCCGAGACGGCAAGAGCACGGATCGGCAGGTTCGCTCGGATCGGTGCCGGGATTCTCACCGCGGTCGGCCTGGCGTATTACTGCTACGGACCGCCGTGGTATCTAGACCGAGCTGGTGGCTATATCGGCTACCAGGAAGATGTCTTCCTGCAGGGCATGCAAGCTATTTCGAGGGGGCATCTCGCCTATCTCGGCCCTGCCTCGATTCAGTACGGGCCCGGCACGCAGGCCATCACGTACTTTTTCATGCGCCACCTCTTCACTTTTTCGGTGGTTGGCTTCCGCGAGTCCTGGGCTACGTTCCAGTGGGTGGGCGCGTCAATATTCTTTGTAGCGCTCTTTCTCGCTTTCGGGTACGCCCGCGGCTTTCTGGCATCGTTGCTGATCGCGCTGGTTTATCCCGCTCAGGTGCTGATCGGATTCACGCCTGGTGGCGCCTACACCGGATACTTTGGCTGGGCCAACCCGCTGCGCTATGCGGGCGCGGTTGCCCTCATCGTGCTGCTGCCCGCTGTCATCAGGCGCTCTCCCAGCCTTCGCGGCTACGCGGGTGCGGTCGCGCTCGGCTTGTTCTGGGGCGGTTCGTCTTATCTTGCCCAGGAGAACCTGATCGCGGGCGCGGTCGGCGCGCTTGCTGTCGGAGCCCTGCTGCTGCTGACCGGCACCGCCTCCGGGCGGGCAGCGACGCGCTCGCTCCTCGGCGTGCTGGCAGGCTTCGTGCTCGCCTGGGCGCCGGTGCTGGTTTTTTACGCGATCAAGGGGGCCCTTGCCCGCTTCTTGTACCTGTACTTCCTCATCCCGCAGGCGGTCTCGGCGGGGTACAGCAACACCCCGTTCGGCGGGACCGATAAGTCGGCGCCTGGCTATGCGCTCACCCGGCCGTGGGTGCATATCTTCGAGTTCGTGCCCGTCATCGTCGCTGTCCTCGCGCTGCTTGCCGTCGTGCGGTTCCGCCCGTTCCGGGTGGCCGAGGAATGGTCGCGTGACCGGATCATGCTGGTCACGGTCGTGGTCACCACGATCCTGCTGTATCAGGGCGCGCTGCTGCGGTCTGACATTGCACACCTGACCGGGACGATGCTGATCTTCCCCGCCCTGGTTGTTGTTGCCGCCACAACGCTGCCGCGGCTGGTATTGCCGCGCCTGTCCGGATTCCGGCAGCCTGTGGCGCTGGGAGTGGCCGGCATCGCGCTGTTCGCCGGGGCTATCTGGCTGCTACCGCCGGGCCTGATCGCCCTCTCGAGTATCCGAGAGCAAGCTGAGGTGCCCTATCTGGCCCGTCAGCAACTCGCAGCCCGCGCCGTCCCGAGCACCCCGCCGACCGTGGCCGGCCAGCGGGTCGGCGCCGGGCTGGCGAACGCGCCAACCTGCTGCCAGCACGCGACCGAGTCCATGCCTCGCTTCGTCAGCCTGATGGACCACATTCATGCGATCGTCGGCGACCGCACGACCTATGTTGTCGGGACGCACGACGGGTACCCGGGGCTGATCTATTTCGTCGCGGACCTGGAACCGGCGCCGATCCCGGCCGATCCCTACACCCTGATCTTCACGCAGCAGCAGATGACCGCATACCTGCGGACATTTCAGACTAGTGTGCTGCCCCAAACCCAGGCGATTGTCACGGCGGATCTCCAGCGGCCCGAGGTGCGATATTTCTTGCAGCGGTACGCTGACGCCCGCCAGATAGTGCTTTCCTATCAGAGCACCAAGCTGTATGTGCTCCTGAGCAGCTAACAGCGGCTGAGACTAGGCCTCACCGTCGGCGTCTTCCCTGACACGCCCGATCGCGACGACGGACTGCCCGAACGGCGGGCGTCCCACCAGGCGCTCCAGGAGCCTCACAACGGGCACGACCAGGCGATCGTAGAAGCTGATCGTCCCGCCCTTGGCTGGTTGCCGCCGCAACAGGCTGGTGAACGCGTAGTAACAAATCAGGCCGAGCGAATTGGCGTAGCGGACGTCAACCACCTCAAGGCCGGCATCGGTCAGGGCCTTGCGCATCGAGCGCCTGGTGTAGCGCCGCACATGCCCGGTGGCAATGTCAACCGGGCTCATCGCGAACGGGAATGCGGGGCAGACCACGACGAGGTACCCGTCCACGCGTACCAGCCGCGACATACTTTGCAGCGCGCCGACATGGTCGTCTATGTGCTCGAGAACGTTGTAGCACACAAGGCAGGAGTGATCAGCGCGCTCATCGGTCGGCAGCAGCAACTGACGCACGGTAACGTTCGGGTGCCCAGCCATCGCCCGCTCAAGCTGGTACAGCAGCGCCGGGTCTGCTTCAGTCGCGGTGAATTTCTCTACCGACGACAGCCACTCCAGGGCGTAATCACCGAAGCCACTGCCAATCTCGATTGGATGCTCGCCCAGGAAAGGGGTGGCAAAGCCTGCGAACCATTTCCGGTGATTGGCGCAGTTCGCCAGGGCCTCCAGCACGTCGTGCTGAATCTGCCGGTCTCCGCGGAGTTCCTCAACTCCGAGCGGAGCCACGTCCTGATCACTGAGATATTCCACGCAGATGCGCCTCGCATGGTGTGTGAGGGCAGGCTGCCCCGACGGCTGGTAAGCGTCAGCGGAATCACGGCGCCACTTGCGGTGCTATCGCCCTAGTTTGCTCCGAAGACATTACCTCCAAGCTAGGCCAATTCGCGTGACATTCGCGTTAAATGGGCGGTATATCTGTCGAACTTTGCCCTACTATTACTAAGTCGATCCCGCAGCGTGAAAGTAGTGACGTGAATGGCATGCGTTTGTTGTGTACTCCCTGCAGCTGCTTGATCCTGCTTAGTTACCCCGCCGCGCGGCGACGAAGCCCCGCAGCCGAAGGAAGCGCCCGAGCGGCTAGTCCAGGCCGCAAGCCCTGTGGATGTCATCGCGGCTGGCCAGCTTGACCCGCGCGCCCCGGCCGAGCCGGGAAGCTAGTTCCTTCTCGGCAGCCTCGATCTTGAGCCAGTCGGCGTAGCTGACATGCCGGAGCCCTCGCCCGGCCAGCACCTCGTGCAGTGGCGAGCCAGCGGCGTCGCCCGTCGCCCCGGCGGCTGACGGCATCCGCAGCAGGCCGCCCGCGGCAGCTGCACGTCGCCAGGCCCTGGGCCACCCGCCAGGTCAGCCAGCAAGGACCTGACCGTCTCCGCCGCGTCAGACTTATTCGTGCCGATGACGCCCGTCGGACCGCGCTTCAGCCAGCCCGCCACGTACTCGCCCGGCAGTGGCTGGCCGTCCGGGCCGAGTACTCTGCCAGCCTCGTTCGGCACGGTGGACGATCGCTCATCGAACGGCACGCCAGCTAGCGGCACGCTTTGATATCCCACCGAGCGCAGCACCATCTGCACGTCCAGCGTTTCCCGCTCGCCAGTGCCTTGCAGTTTCCCGGACTCGTCCAGCCTGGTCCGTTCGAGAACCAGCGCCTCGACCCCGTTCCCGCCCTGGATCTCGACCGGCCGCAGCCAGAACCGGACGGTCAGCCTGCGCCCCGAGCCAGCTGGCGACCGCCCGGCCCATTCCGAGATCACCGCGTAGTTGCCGCGCACATGCCGGTCCGTCTCGGCCAGCCGCGCGCTGTCCCCGGTCAGGTCGAATGCGTGCAGATCGGCCTCGCCGTCGCCGACCACGACGTCCACACCTGACAGCTCGCCAAGCTCGCGCAGTTCCTTGGTGGTGAATTTGGCTTGCGCCGGGCCGCGGCGGCCGATCATGTGCACTTCACGGACCTTGCTGGCCATCAGCGCTTCGAGTACCGGCTGGGATACGTCGGTCTCGCGCAATTCCTCCGGGTTGCGGACAAGGATCCGGGCGACGTCGACGGCCACGTTCCCTACGCCGATCACGGCTACCGACTCGGCATCCAGGGTGAATGCGGACGGGTCGACGTCGGGGTGGCCGCAGTACCAGTTCACGAAGTCGGTCGCGGCGATGCTGCCGGGCAGGTCCTCGCCCGGAATGCCGAGATGGCGGTCGCGCATGGCACCGGTCGCATAGACCACCGCGTCGTAAGCGGCCAGCAGGTCGTCGCGGGTAACGTCATCACCCAGGTGCACTCCGCCGATAAAGCTGACGCCCTCGTGCTCCAGCACGTTGCGCAGGTACTCGGCAATCGACTTGATCGACTTGTGGTCAGGCGCGACACCGTAGCGGACTAGGCCGTACGGTGTCGGCAGTCGGTCGAGCACGTCGACCCGGATGGATATGGGCGGGTCTAGCGCCGCAGCCTGCTTGATGAGCGCTTCGGCCGTGTAGAGGCCGGCCGGGCCGGAGCCGACCACGCCAACCTGGAGAGTCTGCATGCAAGCGATTCTGCCTTGTTGCAGCAGATGACGCGGCCACCGCGGCGGACTTGACAGGCTATCGCCTAACGGTCCGATAGCAGTATTAATCAGGCTTATACCGTAATCCGCTCGTGGCTTTGGCCGCGCGCTGGTCTCCCGGCCGCAGTGGCGGTCGGCGCCGCCGACCGCCGGGTCGACCGGCCTATCTGACTGGATGCCCGCCGAACTGACTGGCTGCCTGGGCGGATTACCGCCGCAAATTTCCGGCGACCTTCCTTTTTACCGTCCCTTAAGACATGCCCCTCATTGTCTTTAGGCCGGACCGGGTATCGCACGAATCTCATCAATTGCAGGTCAGCAACTATCGGGGCACGCGGCTGGAGGCCTGCATGGGCGCGGCGGACGCAGGCAGCATCATCGGCAAGGGTGCAATTTGAATTCTCGGGCCAGGAACAAGCGGAAAATCAACGCGATACGTGCCATGGTGGGCCTGGCGGCGTTTTCCACGGTGGCAGGAATACTCGTAAGCGCGGTTGGCCTGCCGGTCGCCGGTGTAATCGGAATCGCTGCGCGCGATGCTGCGCAGACATTTAACAGCCTGGCGGTGCCGAACCTGGCGCAGATCCCGGCGAGGTCGGAAATAGTCGACTCCAGCGGCAACCTGATCGCGTACTACTACCCGCGCCACATCTACCGGGTGCCGGTAACTTATGACCAGATATCGCCGGTCATGCGCGACGCGATCGTGGCCATCGAGGACTCGCGGTTCTATCAGCACGGCGCGCTCGACATCCGCGGTACTCTCCGCGCGATCGGCACGGACTTGGTCGGCGGCGCGGTTCAGGGCGGATCCACCCTGGCCCAGCAGTACGTAAAGAACGCGCTCGTGCTCACCGCTCCGGATGCCGAGGCGCAGCGCGCCGCGGTGGCGGACAGCGTCGCCCGCAAGATCCGCGAGTTGCGGATCGCGGCTACGGTCGAGCACGAGTTGACCTTGAACCAGTTGCTGGCCGCATACCTGAATGTGGCGTACTTCGAGAACGAGGCCTACGGCATTCAGGTGGCCGCGCAACGGTACTTCTCGACGACCGCAGCGCGCCTGACCTTGCCAGAGGCGGCGATGCTGGCAGGGCTTGTGCAGAATCCTGCGCGGTACGATCCGCTTGCTGACCCGAGCGCGGCCAGGGCCCGCCGGAACGTCGTGCTAGCGCGGATGGCTCAGCTCGGCTACGTCAGCAAGGCCGCTGCTGCCGCCGCCGAACGGTCGCCGCTTGACCTGCATTACTCACCGCAGTCGCTGCTGGAAGGCTGCAACAGCCCGTCCGCGGTGAACTCAGCCTGGTTCTGTGACTACGTGCTGGCCGAGTTGCGCGCCAATCCCATCTACCGCCAGGCCTATCAGCAACTCAACACGGCCGGCGGGCTGAAGATCTACACCACGATGAACGCCCAGGATCAGCGAGCGGCCCAGCACGCGGTGAGCTTCATGGTGCCGCCGCCCCAATCGGGCTTCAACCCTGGCCGGAATGCCGCCGCCGAAGTCCTGATCCAGCCCGGCACCGGGCGCGTTGAGGCGATCGCCGTCGACCGGCCTTACGGCACCAGCGCGGGCCAGGACAGCATCGACTACGCAGTGGACACCGCCGAGAACGGCGGCATCGGCGTCCAGACCGGATCGTCGTCCAAGCTGTTCACCCTGATCACGGCGCTGAAGGAGGGCACGCCGTTCGGGTTCAGCATGCACGTGGTCTCGCCGTCAATGCTGGGCGGCTATCGCAACTGCCATGGCCAGCCCACCGGGCTGTTCCAGGTATCGAACGCCGAAGGGCCGGGCAGGGGAACCTATTCGCTGTACACCGGCACCACGAAGTCCATCAACGTGTTCTTCGCCAAGCTAGAGCGCCGGGTCGGGCTGTGCAACGTGGTGCGGACCGCCGTCAGCATGGGAGTGCACCGTGCCGACGGCAGTTCGCTGCTGACCGGGGCCGGCAAGCCCGGCACCGCGGCGTACCAGCTGCCGGCCGACGACCTGCCCTCCTTCACCCTGGGCGTGATTGACGTATCGCCGATGACCATGGCCGCCGCATACGCCACAGTCGCGGCCCGCGGCATCTACTGCAGCCCAGTGGCGATCGCCAGGATCGCCACCACGAGGGGTGCATCCCTGCCGGTGCAGCACGCCAGCTGCCACCGGGCGATGTCCGCGGGCGTTGCGGCGGCGGCCACCTACATCCTGTCCGGCGTGCTCACCAGCGGCACGGCACAGGGCGACGGAGTGACCAGAGGCGGCGTTTACATCCCGCAGGCCGGCAAGACGGGAACGGCGAACAGCTTCGACTTCGCGGCATTCGGCGGGTACACCCCGCACCTTGCTGGTTACGTGTCGATGTTCAACCCGGCCGGACCGGTAACCCACCCGATGACCGGCAACGCCTCGTGTTACCGGTCGGCACTGGGGTCCGCCGAATGCCCGGGCTCGGTCTTCGGCGCGAATGTCGGCCAGATCTGGCAGCTGACTTTCTCCAAGGCCTATCTCGGCAGATCCTTCGGCTTCTTCCCCGGCGTCCCGGCCGGCAGCCACTTCCTCAGTCAGGGCACCGGCAGAAATAGTGGCCACGGCGGCAAGCACAGGCAACGGCACCGCCACAGGCGCAGGTACAGGCACAGGCACAGGCCAGACGCAGGTGACGTGTCGCGAAGCTGACGGCCGGTCATGTACGCCGAGCCCGGATGTCTCCGGGCGTGCCTTGCCGGCGGCCGAGTGCTGGCGCGGCCGGGTCAGGCCTGCTGCTCCTGGGCCAGCTCAGGCATGCGGCTGGCAACTTGCTCGGTAATGACCCTGGCCAGCTGCTGCGGCGTCAGTCCGCAATGCTCGAGCAGCGCGTTGCGCTCGCCGTGCTCGAGGAATTCCTGGGGCAGCCCGAATGTCCGAACCGGCGTGTCGACGTCATGATCGCGCAGCAGCCTGGCCACAGCATCGCCGAAGCCACCTACCCGCCCGTTGTCCTCGACCGTCGCCACCAGGCCATGCTGCCGGGCGGCATCGATCAGCGCGGTGTCAAGCGGCTTGACCCAGCGCGGGTCGACCACGGTGACCACGATGCCCTGATCCGCCAGCCGGTCGGCCGCCTCGGCGCAAACGCCTGCCATCGGGCCTATCCCCAGCATCAGGACGTCGCGCCGGCCCGCGTCGGCGGGCAGCCGCAGCACGTCCATAGAGCCGAGTTGCGCCACGGCGGGCAAGTCCGGCGGGGCTAGCCGGCCAGGGAAGCGGAGCGCCGTGGGCCCGTCGTCGATCGCCACCGCCTCGCGGAGCAGCTCGGCCAGCCTGATGCCGTCCCTGGGCACTGCGATCCGCAAGCCGGGCACCAGCTGGAGGATCGAGCCGTCCCACATGCCGTGATGGCTGGCGCCGTCTGGGCCCGTGATGCCCGCGCGGTCCAGCGCGAAGGTAACCGGCAGCCGGTGCAGTGCCACATCCATGAGCACCTGGTCGAACGCGCGGTTCAGGAATGTGGCGTAGATCGCGCACACCGGATGCATGCCGCCCATCGCGAGCCCGGCTGCGCTGGTAACCGCATGCTGCTCGGCAATCCCCACGTCAAAGACGCGGTCGGGGAATGTGCTGGCGAACTTGGCCAGCCCGGTCGGGTGCAGCATGGCCGCAGTGATCGCGACGATGTCCGGGCGGCTAGCGCCGATGGCGGCCAGTTCCTCGCTGAACACCTGCGTCAGCGGACGGCCCGCTGAGCCGACATTCGGAGGGTTCACCTGTGGGCCAGCCGCCCGCTGGCGAGTTGCCGGGAGGGTGACCGGGGGCGGCGCCACTCGTTGGTCGGGTTTGGCCATGGATCCGCTGGCCGGCGGGCACGGGGAAACCTGGTGCAGGCAGTCCTCGACGTTTTCTTCGGCCAGCGGGTACCCGAACCCCTTCCGGGTTATCACGTGCACGAGCACTGGTCCGCCGAAGTCTCGCGCCCGCCGTAGCGCGTGCTCCACGGCATGCTCATCGTGCCCGTCGACCGGGCCCAGGTATTTCAGCCCCAGGTCCTCGAACAGCACCTGCGGCTGGAGCACGTCTTTCAGGCCCTTCTTGATCCCGTGCAGCGTCTCGAACAGGGGCGGGCCGACCAGCGGCGCGTGCGTAAGCGAGCTCTTGATGTAATCGAGCACCTGCTCATAGCGCTGAGACACCCGGATCGACGCCAGGTGGTCCGCCAGCCCGCCGATCGTCGGCTGGTAGGAGCGGCCGTTGTCGTTGACCACGATCACAACCCGCCGATCCTTGGCACCGGCGATATTGTTCAGCGCCTCCCAGGACATGCCGCCGGTCAGCGCCCCGTCCCCGATGACGGCAACGACGCTGCGATGGGTTTCCCCCCGCAGTTCGTACGCCTTAGCCAGGCCGTCGGCGTAGGACAGGCTGGTCGAGGCGTGCGAGTTCTCGATGACGTCGTGGGCGGACTCGGCCCGGTTCGGATAGCCGGACACCCCGCCGCGCTGGCGCAGCCCCTCGAATTCGGCGGCCCGGCCGGTGAGCAGCTTGTGCACGTACGACTGGTGCCCGGTGTCGAACACGATCCGGTCAACCGGGGACTCGAAGACCCGGTGCAGCGCGATGGTGAGCTCTACGACGCCAAGATTGGGGCCGAGGTGGCCGCCGTTCCTGGACACGACCTGGATCAGGTAGTCCCGGATCTCTGCGGCTAGCTGGGGCAACTGCTCTGTGCCGAGGTCCTTGAGATCGCGCGGCCCCGAGATTGACTCCAGCAGTGTCACCGGGTTGTCCTCCTCGTGGTCGGCAACTGACGGCGGCGCTCGCTACGGCAACGGGATCTGCCCAGCCGAATCCAAAGAGTCTAATTCGCCGGGCACGGACCCGCGCCCTTGGCTCACCCCGATGACTGACGGCTGCGTCACCTCCACCGTCGGCAACCAACGGCGCGCCTATCAGAATGGAGCGATTGCCCGGTATGGCATATAAAGCCTATGCTTTGTACTGGTTACCGCTATTGACGCTGACCGCTGGTAGCCTGCCGCTTCGAGGCCCGCTGACCTGGAGGATCCAGAATGAGCCGAGTACACAAGGCCATTAGCGCCGCCGGGTTCATGGCCATGGTCGCAGCACTGGCGGTCGCTCTGCCTGCACAGGCCGCCGGAACCAGCACACGCTGGAAGGTCGCCTTCCACCATCAGTACGGTACGGCCGCCGCAGGGTACTTCACAGTTGTAGCCGCCAGCAGGAACCGTGCCTGGGCCTTTGGTGGCGCGGGCGCTCCCGGAGGCCTCACGACCGGCAGGCCGGTGGCCGCCCGCTGGAATGGCAAGCGCTGGCAGGTTGCCGCGCTGCCTGCCGGGCTGACCGGCACGATCGCGTGGGCAAGCGCCTCGTCGCCTCGTAACGTCTGGGCCGTCGTCGGGCTCGGTGAGGACGTCCTGCACTACAACGGGTCTCGCTGGTATGTGGCCAAGCGGTTTCCCGGAACTGGCGAACTTACCGGGGTCACCGCGCTCAGCCCGACGGACGTATGGCTGTTCGGCGCTCCGGGGTTTGAGGCGGGCCTTGGCACCTGGCACTTTGATGGTCACAACTGGATGCACGTGGTCAGCGGGGCCGCCACCGGCATCGACACCGCAAGTGCACTGTCGCCACACAACATCTGGGCGATCGGCTCAAGCAGGGCACCGCAGGACTCGATCGTGCACTACACCGGCACGCGCTGGCACCGGGTCCGCGCCAAGGCCCTGGCGGGCGCGGCGTTCAACGACATCCTCGCGCTGTCCCCGGCCAACGTCTGGGTGGTGGGAGCGCACAGCGGCGGCGAGCCACCGCACCTGCTCGTGCACTTCAATGGGAAATCCTGGCGCCGGGTCAGCATGCCCGGCAACACCAGGCCGATCAGGATCGTCTCTGATGGGCAGGGCGGCTTCTGGGTCCTGGCCTATCCTGCAGGCGTTGGCCCGGAGGCGCTGCTGCTGCACAGATCCCGGTCGGGTACCTGGACCAGGCAGAGCTTCAGACCGGTCGCCGGGGCGAGCATTTCCGGTCTGACCCTGATCCCCGGCACCACTGCACTGTGGGGTGCCGGTGCCATAGCCGCGAAGACTGCTCCGCAGGCGGTCGTATACGCCCGCGGACGGGTTGGCTAACCGCGCAGTACCGATTCGGGGACACTAGTCTCGTAGCCATTCCGCCTGACTTCAGCAGGCCCTTACAGTATGTCCCATGACTGGCGAAGTATCCCCGGCAGACCGGCCGGTCGGCCCGCGAGCTCAGGCGGAACTCAGGGCTTCGCACGAGGACCGCGACCGGGTTGTCGAGCTGCTCAGGGTCGCTGCCGGCGACGGCAGGCTTACGGCTGAAGAGCTGGACGAGCGGCTCGAGGCGGCGCTCACCGCGCGAACTTACAGCGAACTCGCCGTCCTGACCACCGACCTGCCAGCTGCCGGACGCCATCCGTCGAGCGTCGTTCCGGCCGAGGCTAAGGAGCTGGTCAGGATCGACTGCGGAGCTGGCACTGCCGAGCGGCAAGGCCCATGGGTGGTGCCACAGCGGATGGAGGTCCGGGTCACCAGCGGCAGTGTCAAGCTGGACCTGACGAAGGCCGTCATCACGAATCCCACGCTGAAGCTCGACGCTCAGGTCAAGGCAGGGTCGCTGACCTTGATCACCAGGCCGGGCATCGTCGTGGACACCGATGACGTCGCAGTGCGGAGCGGGAGCGTCGGAGTCAAGACTCGCGGCGTCACTGACGCGCCAGTCATCTTGCGGATCGAGGTCACAGGCAAGGTCAGTAGCGGCAGCATCACGGCCAGGCCGCCGCGCCGGACTTTCCTGCGATGGCTGCTGCGACGGCCTTACAACTTCAGCTAGCCGCCGGCTGGCAGGCCTTCCCGGGCGACCGGTCCGCCGGCCGCAGGCACAGTGAGCGCTCGCCCGGCCAGTCGGCCGGTGATCAGCTGCAATCCTGCCACTACCAGCAAGACCAGCCCGGGCACGCTCCAGCCGCCAGTGGCCTGATGAAGGTAGCCGATGGTTAGCGGCCCGGTGCTGGCAATCAGGTAGCCGATTCCCTGGGCGAAAGCGGACAGCGAGGCGGCGCTCACCGGGTCCGGCGCGCGGGCCATGGTGAAGAAGATGCCAAGGCCCAGGCTGGCACCCTGGCCGAGGCCGAGCAGCACCATGAACCCGGCGGCCAGACCGGCCGGACCGTATACCGCCCCGGCCAGGCCGGCCGCCGTCGCGGCGATCGAAATGGCGGCCAGCCGCCGCTGATCGGGCGCACGCTGGGCAAGCATGGGCAGCGCAAGGGCGGTTACGGCATTGCCCAGGTTCATCAGCGCGAGCAGCACTCCCGCGTGCCCGGCGCTCACACCGCGATCCCTGAACATCGTCGGGAACCACGACAGCGTGGCGTAGTAGGACAGGCTTTGCAGCCCCATGAACAAAGTCACCTGCCAGGCCAGCGCGTTCCGGCCCAGGGCGAGCGCGCCT
This sequence comes from uncultured Actinomycetota bacterium, assembly GCA_963787665.1. Classification (GTDB taxonomy): domain Bacteria; phylum Actinomycetota; class Actinomycetes; order Streptosporangiales; family Streptosporangiaceae; genus JAJYUU01. Next base: position 1,250,939 of record CAWBDZ010000005.1, on the reverse strand, counting down.
GACCGTCCGCCCAGGCTGCTGCGCGGCATGCTCTCTGGCAAGGTCCGGTACCGCAGCTGCGGTACCCAGATCAGCGCGGCGATGAGGGCCGGGCCGGCCCAGAGCGCCAGCGTGACGCGCACCGCCGCACTGCCCGCGGCCACCTGGCCGCCGGTCGCGGACCCGCTGGCGACGTCGAAGATCGGCACGGCCAGCAACGAAGCCACGATGGCGCCAGCCGCCAGCATGAGCAGGTACAGCCCGATCAGCAGGCCGGCTCGGTCCGGATTGCGGCGCTTCACCAGGCTGGGCAGCAGCACGTTCATCAGCGCGATCGCGGCGCCCGCCACGATCGTGCCAGGGAACAGCAGCAGCCTGGGGCTGATCCCGCGTAGCAACAACCCCGCCACCAGCAGCAGCAGGGCAGCGAACAGCACCCGTTCCTCGCCAAAACGCCGGCTGAGCGGGGCCGCCGAGCCGGAGAACACGCCGAAACACAGCACCGGAACGGCAGCAAGCAGCGCCAGGCTGCCTGCCGAGATGTGCAGGGAAGACTGGAGCTCGGGGAAAACCGGCGGCAGGCTGGTGATGGCCGACCGCAGGTTGAAGGCGAGCGCGAGTACCCCGATGATCAGCAGGACGCCGGCCCGGGCAGGCGTCAACACCCTGCCACCCGCGGGCGCGTCCTTGCTCCTCACCCGAATCCTCCCGGTCATCGCCAGCGCCCAGGCTAGCTGGACGCGACGCTGACTCGGCCTGACCCGCTGGCAACTGGCTGGCCAGCCGGAACGGTGGCGTTCTGCTCGCTTGGGCCCGAATGTCGGCCGCGCCTGATACGAAGGAGGACATGACCGAGGTAACGGCGGCCCCGCTCGTCCCACTGCGCGAGGAGGCCGGGGCATGCCTGCGGGCCCTGGCCGGCCCGGCTGCCGTACTGCGCGAGGACCAGTGGACCGCGATCCGGGCGCTGGTCGAGGATCGAGTTCGCGCGCTGGTCGTGCAGCGCACTGGCTGGGGCAAGTCGGCCGTCTATTTCACGGCCACGGCCTTGCTGCGAGCACGCGGCAGTGGCCCGGCCGTCATCGTGTCGCCACTGCTGGCCCTGATGCGCAACCAGATCGAGGCAGCTGGCCGGGCTGGCATCAAGGCCCGCACCGTGAACTCGGCGAATACTGACGACTGGGATCAGATTTACGCTGAGGTTGCGGCCGGGCAGGTTGACGTCCTGCTGGTCAGCCCCGAGCGGCTCAATAACCCCGGCTTTCGCGACCTGGTGCTGCCGAAGCTGATCTCCTCCGCCGGCTTGCTGGTGGTAGACGAGGCGCACTGCATTTCCGACTGGGGTCACGACTTCCGCCCGGACTACCGGCGGCTCCGCACGCTGCTGGGCGACCTGCCGCCCGGCGTGCCCGTCCTGGCCACTACCGCGACCGCCAACGCCCGCGTCAGCACAGACGTCGCCGAGCAAATCGGTGCCGGGTATGACGGCGCAACCCTCGTGCTTCGCGGCAGTCTCGACAGAGACAGCCTGCATCTGGCCGTGGTCAGCCTGCCGGCGGCGCCGCAGCGGCTTGCCTGGCTCGCCGAGTACCTCGGCCAGTTGCCAGGCTCCGGAATCATTTACGCACTGACCGTTGCCGCAGCCCGAGAGACGGCCGAATTCTTGCGCGGGCGTGGCTACGACGTAGCTGCCTACACCGGCAAGGACGATCCGGCTGAGCGCGAGGCCGCTGAGGACGCGCTGCTGGCCAGCAGGCTCAAGGCGCTTGTTGCGACCAGCGCGCTGGGCATGGGCTTTGACAAGCCCGATCTCGGCTTCGTCGTGCACCTGGGCGCGCCGCAATCGCCGATCGCGTATTACCAGCAGATCGGCCGGGCAGGCCGCGGGGTAGAGCACGCGGACGTGATCCTGTTGCCGGGCCGCGAGGATACCGACATCTGGGCTTACTTCGGATCGCTGGCTTTCCCGCCGGAATTCGTCGTCCGGCGCACGCTCGCCGAGCTAGCCGACGCTGGCCGCCCGCTGTCGACAGCCGCGCTGGAAGCACGGGTTGACCTGTCCCGCAGCAGGCTGGAAATGATGCTGAAGGTCCTGGACGTGGATGGCGCGGTTCGCCGGGTCAGCGGCGGCTGGACGGCTACCGGCCAGGAGTGGGTCTACGACGCGGACAGGTATGCCCGGGTCAGCGCCGAGCGCGCCCGCGAGCAGCAGGCAATGCTGGGCTACCTGGCGACGCCGGAATGCCGGATGGAGTACTTGCGCCGTGAGCTCGACGACCCCGAGGCCGCGCCCTGCGGCCGGTGCGACAACTGCACCGGACGGGCCTGGCCAGTGACGCTGCCCGAGCCGGCGCAGTCATCCGCCCGCGCCCACTTGCTCCGGCCGGGCGTCGAGATCGAGCCGCGCAAGATGTGGCCGACCGGGATGACGGCGCTGGGCGTCGAGGTTTCCGGCAAGATCGGTCCCGACCTCGCGGCCGAGCCTGGCCGCGCCCTGGGCAGGCTCACCGACCTGGGCTGGGGGCCGCGCCTTCGAGACCTGCTGGGCTCGGCGACGGACGGTGCGACGGTCGTACCGGAGGACGTGTTCAGTGCCGTGGTCAAGGTCCTGGCCGACTGGGACTGGGCACAGCGGCCGTCAGCGGTAGCCGCGATGCCATCCCGGTCCCATTCCGCTCTGATTGCTGACCTCGCGCATCGGATCGCCAGCATCGGCCGGATGCCTTACCTCGGTGCGCTGGAATTTGCCGCAGACTGTGCGCCCGAAGGAGGCGAGCCGGACGGTGCCGGCCAGCAGAACAGTGCCCGCCAGCAGAACAGCGCCCAGCGGCTGCGCGCCGTCTGGGGCAGCTTCTCGGTACCGGACGCAGTGCGCGACGGCCTGGCCCGCGCTGACGGCCCGGTCCTGCTCATCGACGACCGGATCGACTCGGGCTGGAGCGTCACGGTCGCGGCGATGCTGCTGCGCCAGTCGGGTGCTGCGGCCGTGCTCCCGCTGGTGCTGGCGACCGCGGCCAGCTGACACCGCAGCCGATCGTGCCGCCGCGCCAGATTCCTTCTCGCGCTGGTCCGCCGGCGTTGCTACCCTGGCTGCATGACCCGATCCGCCAGCCTGCTCCTTCCCTGGCCGCGTTGACGCGTTAAGTCAGCGTGGCCGCCCCTCATGCGTGAGGGGCTTTTTTGTTTCTCCGCCACGACCAGCAAGCGAAAGGCAACGGCGCCATGAGCGAGCAACCGGCAAACCGCGGCGACACTGGCGCGGACTCCACCAGAACGCCGTTTCGGTATGACGCCCGGATGGCCGGACAGATCGAGCGGCGCTGGCAAGATCGCTGGGACCGTCTGGGGACATTCCACAGCCCGAACCCGGCAGGGGAGCTGGCAGCTGGATTCGACCGCGTGTCTGGGCTGCCGAAGTTCTATGTGCTGGACATGTTCCCCTACGCCAGCGGTACCGGAATCCACGTCGGCCACCCGATCGGATACATCGCCACTGACGTCTACGCCCGGTATCTGCGGATGACCGGCCACCATGTGCTGCACGCCATGGGATATGACGCCTTCGGGCTGCCGGCCGAGCAGTTCGCCCTGGGGACTGGGCAGCCGCCACAGATCACCACCCGCAAGAACATCGACAACATGCGTCGCCAGTTGCGGCGTATCGGCATGGGCTACGACACCCGTCGCAGCATCGAGACCGCGGACCCGGCGTTCTACCGCTGGACGCAGTGGATCTTCCTGCAGATCTTCAACAGCTGGGCCGATGAGCGGAGCGGCAAGGTACGGCCCATTGGCGAGCTCGTTGCCGAGTACTCATCGGGCCAGCGGCCAGTTCCCGATGGCCGCCCATGGGAAATGCTGACCGAGACTGAGCGACGCGAGCTGGTCGACGATCATCGCCTGGCCTACATCGCCAACGAGCCGGTCAACTGGTGCCCTGGCCTGGGCACGGTGCTGGCGAACGAAGAGGTCACCGCTGACGGGCGCAGCGACATCGGCAACCACCCGGTCTACCGGCGGCCGCTTCGGCAGTGGATGCTTCGAATCACCGCTTTGGCCCAGCGCCTGATCGACGACCTAGATGACCTGGCCTGGCCGGAGAACATCAAACAGCAGCAGCGCAACTGGATCGGCGCCAGCAGCGGGGCGACAATCTGGCTGCCGATGGCAGGGCCGGACGCTGGGCGAGTCGAGGTCTTCACCACCCGGCCGGACACCCTGGCTGGCGCGACGTACGTCGTGCTCGCACCGGAGCATCCGCTGGTAGCCACGCTGACCGCCGCAAGCTGGCCGGATGGCACTCCGCAGGCCTGGCAATACCCGAACGGCATGCGCACGACGGGCGAGCCGCGAACCGGCGGCGCGGCGCAAGTCGGTGGCGCGGCGCAAGTCGGTGGCGAGTGGCGGCCCGCTGACGCGGTGGCCGCCTATCAGCAAGCGGCGGCCCGGCTGAGCGACCGGCAGCGGTCGGCTGGCTCTGCCATCTCGGGCGTGTTCACCGGCGGTTACGTCACCAATCCGGCCACCGCCGAGCCGATTCCGGTGTTCGTAGCCGACTACGTGCTGATGGGCTATGGCAGCGGCGCAATCATGGCGGTGCCCGCACACGATGAGCGGGACCTGCGCTTCGCCCGTGAGTTCGGCCTGCCAGTCCGCACGGTCAGCCAGCCGCCCGCTAGCTGGTTCTCCGAACATGGCATCAGCAGCGACACGCCAGCCGCGGACTGGCCGGCCGCGTTCACCGGCGAGGGCAGTTACGCCAGGCTGCCCGGGCCGCAGCTGGCCGGGCTGAGCGTCGAGTGCAGGGATCGCGGCCGCGATCGACTGGCTGGCGGCGAATGGCCACGGCCAGGAGTCGCTGCGTTACCGGCTGCGGGACTGGCTGTTCTCCAGGCAGCGCTACTGGGGCGAGCCGTTCCCTATCGTGTACGACGAGACGGGCCTGCCAATTGCCTTGCCCGAGTCCGAGCTGCCGGTGCTGCTACCGGAAATGACCCACTCAGGGCCCCAGGCTGACCAGGACGGCGCAAGCCAACCAGTGCCGCCGCTGGCGCGAGCGCAGGGGTGGGGCACCGTCGAGGTAGACCTGGGTCAGGGCCTGCGAACCTACCGGCGTGAGCTGAACACCATGCCACAGTGGGCCGGCTCGTGCTGGTACTACCTGCGTTACCTGGATCCGGGCAACGCGACCGCGTTCGTCGACCCGCAAGTCGAGCGCTACTGGATGACGCCCGCCGGGGTCGACTTGTACGTGGGCGGCGCTGAGCACGCGGTGCTGCATCTGCTGTACGCGCGGTTCTGGCACAAGGTGCTCTACGACCGGGGGCTGGTGTCGACACCGGAACCGTTCGCGCGGCTGCTGAATCAGGGCATGATCCAGGCCGACGCGTTCCTGGACGACCGCGGCATGTACGTGCCGGCCGCGGACGTGGTGCGCGGCGCCGATGGCTCGGCAAGTTACCGCGGCGAGCCGGTGACCAGGCGCACCGGGAAGATGGGCAAGAGCCTGAAGAACGGCATTAGCCCCGACGACATGTACCGGCAGTACGGCGCGGACACCCTGCGGCTGTATGAGATGGCCATGGGGCCGCTGGAGGTTGAGAAACCATGGCGGACAGACGACGTCATCGGGGTACACCGGTTCCTGCAACGAGTGTGGCGATGCCTGATCGACGAGGAGACGGGCAAGCTGACGGTCAGCGACACGGCGCTGGATATTGACACCAACAGGGCGCTGCATGCCACGATCGCCGCGGTCAGCCGCGACTTTGGTCAGCTGCGCTTCAACACGGCGATCGCGCGGCTGACCGAGCTGACGACCATCGCGGCGCGACTATCGGCAGCCGACGGCTGCATTCCGCGGGCTCTGGCCGAGCCGCTCGTGCTGATGATCGCACCGCTGGCACCGCATATCGCAGAGGAGCTATGGTCGCGCCTAGGCCACGCCGAATCACTGGCGTACGCCGGGTTCCCCGAGGCCGACGATGCGTTCGTGCGTGCTCAGACGGTGAATATGCCGGTCCAGGTCAATGGCCGGACCCGGTTCCGGATCGACGTGCCGGCCGATGCGCCCGGCGCCGAGATCGAGCAGATGGTGATCAGTCACCCGGACTATGCGCAGCACGTCGTCCCGGAGAAGGTCGACCGCCTCGTCGTGGTGCCCGGCCGTATCGTCAATATCGTTGTCCGGTGAACCCGACCTCGCCGCATGCTCGGCTAAGCAGGCTCAAATCATCGATGGGTGTGAAGACAACTCGGTATGGCGATAGCTCCGTCACACCCATTGGATGATCTTGATGTGAAGGCGAGCGGTCGCGGCCCGCGGTCGGTCCTGCTAAATACGGAAAGAAACTGATTTATGCCATTCGCGTCACCGATGCAATACGGCGAGCTGCCGACGATCGCGTCCGAGCGGGACGCCCTGCGCTTCTGGCTGGACTTCCAGCGGGTCGAGCTGCTGCGAAAGCTTGAAGGGCTCGACGACGAGCAAGCAGATCAGCGGGTGGTTGGCTCGCTCACCACGCTGCACGGCCTGATCCGGCACCTCACGAAGGTCGAGCACGTCTGGTTCGTCACGGTCCTGGCGCGCAGCGACGAGCCGGCCCGTTCGGCTGGCCTGAAATCCGGGACGGCGACTTCCGCCTGGACGACGGCGAGGACCTGACTGCGGATGTGGCGCGCTACGTCGCCGCGTGCAAGCGCAGCCGGGAAATCTTCGACGGCGTATCACTCGACGACGTCAGGCACCATCACCGGTTCGGTGACGTCGACGTGCGCTGGGTGATGATCCACATGATGAGGGAATACGCCCAGCACAACGGGCATGCCGATATCATCCGGGAGCTGATCGACGGGACGACCCAAAGCTGACCTGGGGACCTTCGTCGCCTGCTGTGCTGGCTGTTGCGCCGTCGGCGGACCTGGTGAGGAAGCCGCGGAGCTGGGCTTGGCCGGTGGCGTGATGACGGTCAGGATGCCGGTGATAGCCAGCACGACCGCCAGCGCAGTAAGTTCCAGCTTGGTCGCAAGCGGCGGGGTGCCGGCGGACGGTGGCCGGCGGCGCAGCCAGCGGCGACCCGCGACTGCGCAACAGAGAGCTACGCACACCACCGCTGCCTTGGCGATTAGAAACACGCCATAAGAGGTCGTCAGCAGCGACCCGATCGGTACCAGCACGAGCGCGGAGATGATGCCGGTCCCGACAACGAGGCAAAACAGCCACGCGGCTGCGGTGGCATAGAGCCGGATCACGCCGTGAGCGGCAGCGGGATCGCCGCGCCATGCGATGCCGGCGCGTAGCGCGTAGAGCAGCATGCCTGCCCAGAGCACCGCGGGCAGCAGATGGCAGCACGTCAGCAGCGCGCCCGCGACGGGGACGACTCCGTCCGGGTGGGCGCGGATGCCCTCGGTAAGCACAACGCCGCACAGCAGCGCCGCGGCCCAGCCTGCCTGGCGGACCCGTAGCAGCAAGGCGGCCAGCGCGAACAGGCCGAGCTCGATCGCGGCACTCTCGGCCGTGCCACTCTGGCGCAGTCCCTGCACTGGAGGCCGGGCGAGAGCAGCAGCGATGCCCGGTCCGGCGATCGCCGTTACTAGGAGCGCGCCGCTTGCCGCGGCACCGAGCAGTGAGCCACGCACCGCCCACGGACCTGGCAGCGGTCCTGGCCGGGTGCCCTTGTAATGCCGCGACACGCCGCGCCCGGCCAGTCCGCCGAGGGCCACGGCCAGGCCGGCCAGCATCAGGGCGCGCTCGATGCCGGTAAGCCAGAGTGCCGGTGCGGACAGCGACACCGACGCTGCCACGCTCACGTTAGCTCCGTCGAGGGCAACAGCGGCGGCGGATACTTGCTAGATAGCAAGAGTCTCCTCACCGGCATGACAGTAGCGCGGTCCGTGGTCAGTTGGCTTGTTTGCCGGTTATATGCCGGAAGCTTTACCCGTCGTAGAGCCACATGCGGTCGCGAGTAGGACCTGGTGCGCCTCGTCGAGGTGGACTTGCAGGGCCTATGGCCCCGGTAACTCCGCCATGATCAAGAGGCAGACACCGAGCTCCCGGGAAAGGCCGCGCCCGGACCTGTAAGCCAGCGATCAGCGGTCGCCGAGCAGCGAACGCAGCACGTACTGCATGATGCCGCCGTGCCGGTAGTACTCGGCCTCGCCGGGGGTATCGATTCGCACGATCGCAGTGAACTCCTTATCGTCGGCGCGCACCGTCACCTCGCGTGGCGTGTCACCCGAGTTCATCGCCTCGACGCCGGTCACGTCGAAGACCTCGTGCCCGGTAAGCCCGAGCGAGGCGACGCTGTCACCCGGCTTGAACTGCAGCGGCAGCACGCCCATCCCGATCAAGTTGGACCGGTGGATCCGCTCGAACGACTCCACCAGCACCGCGCGCACGCCCAGCAGGGCGGTGCCCTTCGCCGCCCAGTCGCGGGATGATCCGGAGCCATACTCCTTGCCCGCCAGCACGACCAGCGGCGTGCCCTCCTCGATGTACCGGCGCGATGCGTCGTAGATCGGCATCTGCTCGCCCTCAGGCAGCTTCATGGTTACGCCGCCCTCGGTACCCGGCGCCAGCTGGTTGCGCAGCCGGATGTTGGCGAACGTGCCGCGGATCATCACCTCATGATTGCCGCGCCGGGACCCGTAGCTGTTGAAGTCAGCCCGCTGCACACCGTGATCAGTCAGGTATTTTCCGGCCGGGCTGTCAGTCTTGATCGCGCCCGCAGGAGAGATGTGGTCCGTGGTGACCGAGTCGCCGAGCACCGCTAGTACCCGTGCGCCGTGAACGTCTGACACCGGGCTCGGCGACATTTGCATCCCGTCGAAGTACGGCGGATACCGGACGTACGTGGACTCGGGATCCCAGCCAAAGGTGTCACCCGGCTGCACGTCCAGCTCCTGCCAGCGCTCGTCGCCGCTGAACACGTCCGCGTAGTCGCGGGTAAACATCTCCGCAGCCACGGCGGTGTCCACGATCGACTCGATCTCGGCTGGTGTCGGCCACAGGTCGCGAAGGTAGACGTCCTGCCCGGCGGATCCCGTCCCGATGGGCTCGGTATCCAGGTCGATATCCATGGTGCCGGTCAGGGCATAGGCGACCACAAGCGGCGGCGAGGCCAGGTAGTTCATTTTCACGTCGGGGTTGATCCGGCCCTCGAAGTTCCGGTTGCCCGACAGTACCGATACCACCGCGAGGTCGTGCTCTGCGACAGCGGCGCTGATCGCCTCGGGGAGCGGCCCGGAGTTGCCGATGCAGGTGGTGCACCCGTAGCCGACCAGGCTGAAACCGAGCTTCTCCAGGTAAGGGGTGAGACCGGCGCGCTCGTAGTAGTCCATGACGACCTTGGAGCCGGGTGCCAGCGTGGTCTTAACCCAGGGCTTGCGTTCCAGGCCAGCCTCGACCGCCTTCTTGGCTACCAGCGCCGCGGCAATCATGACCGACGGGTTCGACGTGTTGGTGCACGAGGTGATGGCGGCTATCACCACCGAGCCGTGATCCACCGACGTTGTCGTGCCGTCGTCGAGTGTCACCTGTACGGGCTTGGACGGCCTTCGGTTACTCCCGTGTTCCGCGTGCCCGTCCGCGCGCCCGACGCCGCCGCCGTTCTCGCTATCGGCGACATACGGGTCGGACGCCGGGAACGTGCCTGCGATGTCGTCGTCCAGCTTGTCCAGCTGCACGTAGGTTCCGAGCGCCTCGCGGAACGAGGACTTAGCGTCCGACAGCGCGACCCGGTCCTGCGGTCGCTTCGGGCCGGCCAGCGAGGGCACGACTGTCGACAGGTCCAGCTCGACGTGCTCGGAGTACCGGAGCCGCGCGCCCGGATCATGCCAGAGGCCCTGCTCCTTCGCGTAGGCCTCTACCAGCGCGACCAGCTCGGCCGGGCGGCCGGTGAGCTGGAGGTAGGTGATGGTCTCGGCGTCGATCGGGAAGATCGCGCAGGTCGACCCGAACTCGGGGCTCATGTTGCCGATCGTGGCCCGATTGGCGACCGGGACCGCGGCCACGCCATCGCCGTGGAACTCCACGAACTTGCCGACCACACCGTGCCTGCGCAGCAGTTCGGTGATCGTCAGCACCAGGTCGGTGGCCGTCGCCCCGGAGGGCAGTTCGCCGGTCAGCCGGAACCCGACCACCCGCGGTATCAGCATCGAGACTGGCTGGCCGAGCATCGCGGCCTCCGCCTCAATTCCGCCCACGCCCCAGCCCAGGATGCCCAGGCCATTCTGCATCGTGGTGTGCGAGTCGGTGCCGACGCAGGTATCGGGATACGCCGCCAGCCCGGCGCCGTTGGCCTGCTGGGTCATGACGACCCGGGCCAGATACTCGATGTTCACCTGGTGCACGATGCCGGTACCCGGCGGCACGACCTTGAACTGACGCAACGCCTCCTGCCCCCAGCGCAAGAAGGCGAAGCGCTCGCGGTTGCGGTGGAATTCAAGCTCCACGTTCCGGTCAAAAGCGTCCGGCCTGCCGAAGACATCCGCGATGACCGAATGGTCGATGACCAGTTCAGCCGGCACCAGCGGGTTGATCTTGCCCGCGTCTCCGCCCAGCGCCCGCATCGCCTCGCGCATTGCCGCCAGGTCCACTACCGCGGGCACGCCCGTCAGGTCCTGCATGATGACCCGGGCCGGGCTGAACTGGATCTCGGTGTCGGGCTCGGCCGACGGATCCCACCGCGCGAGCGCCGTCACGTGCTCGCCGGTGACGTTCATCCCGTCCTCGGTCCGCAGCAAGTTCTCCAGCAGCACCTTCAGGCTGTACGGCAGGTCACTGGCGCCGTCGACGGCGTCCAGCCGGTGAATCTGGTAGCTGGTCCCGCCCACCGCAAGGTCGGAGCGGCTGCCGAAGCTGTTCCCGGTCATTGGTGTCCTGCCTCCTGGAAAATGCGCCAGGGTCGCCACCGACCCTGCCGGCCCTGCTGGCCGTGCTGCCCTGCGGCACGCCCTGCATGCATCTTGCCGCTACCCGGACCCGGGCACCCGCTGGCCCCGGAGATTAGGCCCTGCAAGCACACACGCTCAGCCCGCGCACAGATATCTTGACGTCAAGCTATCTCAGTCCAGCCTAGCCGCCGACTTATCTCGACGTCAAGCTAACTGCGTCCGGCAGCCATTGTGACCAGCGCTCAGTCGGCCAGAATGCGGAGCCGTTTCGGATCGTAAAACGGCCCGAACTGGATCCGGGCCGCCACATCGGCACCCGTGCCGGTGCGCACGGCGAACTCGCCGTCCGCGAGCCATTCAGCGGTCACTCCGTCACGGCATGCCACCTGGGCAAGCCCGACGGCTGCGCCTAGCGTGTGGCCGTAGGCTGCGGCCCGAACGTAGCCGACCCACTCACCGTCGCGCCGCACGGGTTCGTTGCCAAACAGGTCGATCTCGGGATCCTCGGCGAGCAGGCTGACCAGCCGGTTCCGCGGCGGACCCTCGGCACGCGCCGTGGCCAGCGCGTCGCGACCGACGAATCCGCCCGGCTTGTGCCAGGCCACCGCGAAGCCAAGACCGGCCTCCAGCGGGTTGTCGGTGTTGTCGATATCGACGCCGAAGTCGCGGTACCCCTTCTCTAGCCGCAGGCTAGTCATGGCCGACAGTCCGACCGGCCGCACGCCAAGGTCTGCGCCTGCCGCCATCAGGTCGTCGTAAACCCCGGCTCCGTATTCGGCCGGGACGTGAAGTTCGTAGCCAAGCTCGCCAACATAGGTGACGCGCACCGCCAGCGCGGGCGCGTAACCGACGTGCATGTGCCGGGCGCAAAGATAGGGGAACGAGGCGCCCGACAGCTCGGTGTCGGTCAGCCGGCTGATCAGCTGGCGCGACTGCGGACCCTGCACGGACAGCAGCGTCGTGCCGGACGTCACGTCGGTCACCGCGACGAACTCGCCCGGCCTCGTCTCGCGCCTGATCAGCGGTTCGATCCGGCGGTGAATCACGTCACTCGCGATGACCAGGAACTTGTCCGGCTCGAGCCAGGTCACGGTGAGGTCGGCCACGATGCCGCCCGCCTCGGTCAGCCACTGGGTGTAGACGATACGGCCAACGCTCACGGTCACGTCGTTGGCCGACAGCCGGCTGAGCACCGCGCCCGCATCCGGGCCCTGCACCATGAACTTGGCCATCAGGCTCATATCGAGCACGCCCACTGCCTCACGGACCGCGTCGTGCTCGCGGGCCACGATCGGGTGCGAGTCCTGGCGGCCGAAGTCCAGCCTGGTCACCGGATGCTCGCCGGGCTCCGCGAACCACTCGGCGAATTCCCATCCGGCCGACTGGCCGAAGTGCGCTCCTGCCGCAGCGAGCCGGTCGTGCAGCACCGAGCGCCGGATGTTGCGGCCCGACGACTGCTGCCACGAGGGCCACACCGCGTCGCCGAACAGCACGCCGAGCTGCTCAACCGTCCGCTCCGCGCGGAACCGGCGCGATGTCTCGTAGGTCGCGGTCCGGTCGAGAGCGATGTGCGCAGTGTCGACGGGCGGCACGCCGTCCGCGATCCACTGCGCGACGACGCGGCCGACGCCGCCACCGGACAGGATGCCGAGCGAATTCAGCCCGGCGGCGACAAAGTAGCCGTCCAGTTCCGGCGCGGGCCCGATCAGCGGCCTAACATCAGCCGTGAACGACTCCGGGCCGCAGAAGAAAGTCCGCACCCCGGTCTCGGCCAGGCAAGGGATCCGGGCCAGCGCCGGCCCGAGGAACTGCTCCATCCGCTCCCAGTCCGGCGGCAGCTTGCCGAACGAGAAGTCTCTGGCCACGCCGTCCAGCGACCAGGGCCTCCCGACAGGCTCGAACAGGCCGACGAGCATTCCGTCGCCTTCTGGCCGGTAGTAACCGTAGTTGTCTGGATCCTCGATCACCGGCAGGTTCTGGTCCATCCCCGGCACGGTGTCGGTGAGCAGGTAGTAATGCTCGGCTGCCTGCAGCGGCACCGACACCCCCGCCAGCGCGCCAAACTGCCGCGCCCACATGCCGGCCGAGTTGACGACCACCTCAGTCTCGATCCGGCCGGCCTCGGTCAGCACGGCGGTCACGTGCCGGCGTCGCGTCTCGACGCCGATCGCGGCGACCCCCTCCACGACTTTCACCCCGAGCTGCCGGGCGCCCTTGGCCAGCGAGGTAGCGACGCCGACCGGGTCGGCCCGGCCTTCATCGGCGACATAAAAACCGGACAGCACGTCGTCGGTACGGGCCAGCGGCCACATCTGCGCGATTTCACGAGCCGAGATCTCGGTGTCCTCGACCCCGAACCCGTGCATCCAGGCCGCCTCGCGGCGCAGTGCCTCCTGCCGCTGCGGTGTCGTCGCCAGAGAAATATGACCGACCGGACGGAACCCCGTCGAGTGCCCGGTCTCGGCCTCCAGCCGCGAGTACAGGTCGCGCGAGTACCGGCTGAAGAACAGCGAGGTCTCGTCGGTCATGCCCGCTGAGGTGATCAGCCCGGCCGCATGCCAGGTCGTGCCTGCCGTCAGCGCGTGCTGCTCCAGCAGGACGACGTCCGTCCAGCCAAGATGCGCCAGGTGGTAGGCGATGGAGCAGCCGATCACGCCGCCGCCGACGATGACAACCTGCGCCCGGTCCGGGACGCGGCCATCGCCAGGGCGGATCATGTCCCCGGTCAGCCCTGCCTCGACATTCGCCCTGTTTGATCGTTCAGTCATTACCCGATCCTAGACAAAACCGCGGCTAAATCCAGCGGAAGTCTGACGGCCGCGGGTCGATCGCGAGCATCCCGAGTTTGGACGCCCGACCGAGGTTCTGCAACGCTTGAGGCATGCCGGCTGCCTGGCCCTTTCTGTTCCGTGGACTGTTCGACGACGCCTCGCTGTTCCCGCCCGCTGAGCTCAAGATGGCCGAGGCCGTCGCCGCTCATCAACGGCATCAGACGGCCTGGTATCGCGATATGTGCGGGCCATTCGTGTGCCCGGACACCAAGATCACCGCCCTGAGCGCGGCGCTGACCGCCTCGGCAATGGCCGAACTGGACCTGGCGCTCACCGTGCCGGGCGGGGCGGCCAGCCTCGACGCGGCGGTTGATGCGGCGTTCGCCGACCCGAGGCTGAGACTGCGCGCCGTCGAAGTGCCGACCGGGCCGGACGCGGTCGCCCAGGTAGTAGCGGCGCTCGACCGGACGCCGCTAGCCGGGGCAGCCGTCTACGTCGAGATCCCAGTCGGTGAGGTCACCACGGATTCCGTCCGGTTTCTGGCTGATCATGGCTACCGGGCCAAGGTGCGGACGGGTGGCGCCACCGCCGGAGCATTCCCTGCCGAACACGCGCTGGCGGAGTGTCTCACCGCACTTACCGAGCAACGACTGCCGTTCAAATGCACCGCCGGGCTGCACCATGCGGTACGGCACCGCGCCGCCGACACCGGTTTCGAGCACCACGGCTTCCTCAACGTGCAGCTGGCTGTGGCGGCCGCCCTGGACGACGCAAATACCGACCACGTCGCAAGGCTGCTGGCAGACGCCGACGCGAACCGGGTTGCCGCGGCGATAGCGGTTCTCGACGCGGACAGCGCGGCTGCGGTACGTGAGCTGTTCACGTCGTTCGGCACCTGCAGCATCGACGAGCCGATCACCGATCTCGTTACGCTGGGCCTGGTAACCAGGAAATGACCAGCACCGGCCGGACAGCTGGGACCGGCCTAGCAGGCGGAGGCAACACATGGCGCAGGCGGCGGGCTGGCTCGAGCTGGCACCCGATCATCCCTTCGGGCTCGCCGCACTTCCTTATGGCTGCTACACCGCTGCCCATCATGCCGAGGTGTACCGGGTAGGCGTCGCGGTTGGTGACAGCGTTCTTGACCTTACGACCGCCACCGAAAGGCTGCTGCCTGCGCGCGCGCACCTGTTCAGCAATGGCAGCCTGGATGGCTTGCTCGGCGCCGGGCACCTGGCCTGGGCCCAGCTTCGCGCCGAACTGATCAACTGGCTGTCGATGGACAGGTTCCGCCCGGCCATCGAGGACCTGCTCATCCCGGCCGCGGCAGTAGAGCTCCGGCTGCCGTTCACGGTGGCTGACTACGTCGACTTCTACAGCTCCGAACACCACGCCAGCAACATCGGCAAGATCTTCAGGCCGAATGCGGAACCGCTGACGCCGAACTGGAAGCACATGCCTATCGGCTATCACGGCAGAGCAGGGACAGTAGTCGTGTCCGGCACACCCGTCCGGCGGCCATGCGGCCAGTCCCGGCCGGCGGGTGCCGACGGCCCGGTCTTCGGTCCGACCGCGCGCCTTGATTTCGAGGCCGAGCTTGGTTTCGTGGTGGGCACGTCTAGCCACCTCGGCGACCCAGTCCCGGCAGCGCGGTTCGCCGAGCATGTATTCGGTGTCTGCCTGCTGAATGACTGGTCCGCCCGCGACATCCAGGCCTGGGAATACGTCCCGCTCGGGCCGTTCCTGGGCAAGTCATTCGCCGCGACGGTGTCGCCGTGGATACTGCCGCTTGCGGCCCTCGGCCACGCCCGCGTCCGCCCGCCGTCGCGTGATGCGAAGCTGCTCGACTACCTGTCTGAGTCCGAGGACTGGGGTCTGGACATCGACTTCGAGGTCCGCCTCAACGGGCACCTGATCGCCACGCCGCCCTATGCCGCGATGCACTGGAGCCCGGCGCAGATGCTCGCGCACATGACGGTCAACGGCGCCAGCCTGCGCACCGGCGACCTGTTTGCGTCAGGCACCGTTAGCGGACCCGAGTACATGCAGCGGGGCTCCCTGATCGAACTGAGCTGGAACGGAAGGGATCCCGTTACGTTGCCGGACGGATCGACGCGTGCCTGGCTGCACGACGGTGACGAGCTCACTCTTGCAGCGACCGCGCCGGGCCCGGACGGCGTCCGGATCGGACTAGGGTCGGCGACCGGCTGCATCCTGCCGGCCATGCCGGATGCGGAGACCTGGGACGGCTGAGCCGGTTCAGCCGCGCAGCCACTCGCATCTGGTGACCGGATGACGGCCTACGACCGCCGCCGCATGCGCGGGAGATACCACCGGGAACGACAGCAGCCAGCCGTCGTCCACTGCGTCGCCGACCCTGACGAACGGCCGCGGGCGGCACGAGACCTCCAGGCGCCTGAGCCCAGCCAGCCCGCAGCCGGTTGCCTTCAGGAAGGCCTCCTTTGCGGTCCAGTGCCGGTAGAACCCGCGGAGCGCGCGGTCTTCTGGCTGTGGCTGCCCGGCGGGCCAGGCTGGCAGCCCGCAGCCGGCCGCGATGCAGTCGGTCTCGCCCGGCGCGAACCGGGCAGCCACGAGGTCAGCTAGCCCCGGGCGTGGCCCAATCCGCTCGATGTCCGCGCCGACAGCGGCGGTTGATACGGCTACCAGCGCCAGGTCATCGGTACGGGACAGGCTGAACTCGAATCCGGGCAGCAGCTCACAGCCGCCGGTCGCGTGGCCGCCAGCCCGGTCGTGTACGGCCGCGGCGGGCTTCCCGTTCCGTCGCGGTACGAAGCACAGGCTCGCCGGATCGGCGTCAAAGTAGCCGGCGACAAGCCGCCGCAATCCCGCTCGGCTCGCCGCGAACCTCGCCCCATGGACCGGCCGCCGGTATCCGGCAGCACGCGCGAGCTCGCCGCTGTCGAGGTACTGGCGCGCGACGTCCATCGGAATGTCCAGCGGCATCACCCACAGGTGCACCTCGCCCGCGGGGACCGGCCCGATCGACCTGCCTGACCAGGTGCTGGCGGCGGCTAGTGTCAGTGGTCCCATCGAAGTTCCTGGGTCAGTGCGGGCGTGCTGGCAGTTCAGACGATAGCTGCCCCAAGCGCCATTGCCCGCTCCGGTCGTCGAGCCTGCGGCCAGGGGCGGCGAATGGTGCTGACTGACATTACGATGAGCGAATCGCCAGAAGGCTGGAGAGAGCACTATGCCAGGGCCGACGCCGCCGTGGGACCAACAGGACCCGCGCGAGAGCACAGTCGACCTGCCGCGCATCCGGGCGACCTCAGCCCCGGTCACACCTGCAGCCCCGGTCACACCTGCAGCCCCGGTCACACCTGCAGCCCCAGCGACACCTGTAGCCCAGGTGGCACCTCCAGTCCAGTGGCACCTCCAGTCCAGGTGACACCTCCACCCCCGGCGACGCCTGCGCCCCCGGCGAAACCTGCAGCCCCGGCGGATCAGGCGGCCGTTGCTACTGCCGAGCGCCCTGGACCGGAACGCGAAGTGTCACTGGGCAGGCGGCCGCCCGCCGGTTCGCTGTCCGACCTGCGGTCCCGGCTGGCCAGGTTGCCCGACGGGCATCCGTCTTCGCCTTACGACGACGGGGGAACGCAGCGCCCGCCGCCGATCCGGCTCAAGCAACTCGAGCTCGGCCTGCCGGCGCCGGAACGCGTGCACCCGGGTCCAATCGCCGAGTCCGGCCGCGTCTCCGAACCCGGTACCGGCCCGCACCTCGACAGCGGGCCGCAACCCGCAGACTTCGACCGGCCCGCCGAGCCTTCGACTACAGCGAGCCCGCCGCCAGCAACGGACGTTGCCCCGCCGGCGCCCGACCCGAACGCAAACGGTCACAGCGGCGCACCGCGACGCGCCCGGCCGCAATGGCAGGACCCGTACGCGTCGCCGCCCGGCAACGGCCATTCCTGGCATAGCCGGCCCGGCGCTCCGGCAGATCTTGCCCTCGGGCCGTGGTCACCCGGCACCGAGACCACCGCAGGCACCAACGGCGATCCCCGCACGTCCGACGCGCATACGCGACCTAACCCGCAAGGGCCGCGTGACACCGCCGCCCGCCCGGGCGTCCCTGACCGGGCTGAGATCCCGCCCCAACGGGACGCTGCGGCGCTAGCTGACCCGCTGGCCCGGCATGGGCCTGTCGCCAGGCCCGACATCGGTCAGCCGAACCACGAGATTCGCGACCTGACCGCCCATGTCATGGCGCTTAGCAGGACAGCCGAGGGCCGGAACCAGTTCGGCGACTACGGCAGCAGCGGCGTGACCCCGGCGATCCAGCGCATCGCGGCGCAGCTCCCTTATGGCGGCCTTGCGCCTGGCAGCGAGGCCAACAGCGTCAAGTCCCCAGAGCGCTTTGCCGCCAAGCTCGCCAGGCTGATCGCCCGCAACCCTGGCCGCCCCGCCGAGGATTTGGCCTGGGCCATCTACGACGTGATCAGGTATGCGTTCAGTTTCGAGCCCGCGGATTACATCGAAGGCACTTGGCTGGTACACCGCAAGCTCAAGACGCAGGGCTTCGAGCTGGAGGCCCGGCGGAACCGCTGGGAGAATCCGGAGTACAAGGGCATCTGGACCCGCTGGCGCGATCCGGCTCACAGCCTGGCCTTCGAGGTGCAGTTCCACACACCCGCAAGCTGGGTGGTCGTTCAGCGCACGCACGAGGCGTACATGCGGATCACCGACCCGGCCACGCCTCCCGGCGAACGGGCCAGGCTTCGTGCGGGCCAGGTTTCCGCAGCCGCCGAGGCCAGTCCGCCGCCACGATGCCTGGAGATCGGTGACTTCCGGGCCGACGCGAGATGAGAGAAATCCAGTGAGCAGCCAGGTTCAGTATTACGTCATCGTCGCGAACCAGGGCAACCACACAGCCTCTGGCCTGGCCCGCAGAACCTTCTCCGAAGCGGGTCCGGTCGACGAAACGCTGCGGCGCGACCTGACCTGGGGCCCGGACTCGGCGATCGTGGAGTGGGAGTACGCAGACCTCGGCGCCGATCTGGTCAAGATTGAGGCGCAAGAAGCAGAGAATCTGACCCTCGCGTTCCGGGCCCGCTGGGGCAGGCACTCCTGAACGTTGTCGTCAGGCGCGTCACGCCCGCCGACCTCGCCGAGGTGTGCGGCATCTTCGGCTGGTACGCCGAACACTCGGTCGCCACATTCGAGGAGGCGCCGCGAACCGAGGCCTCCTGGACCGAGTTGCGCGATGAACTGCAAGGTCTCGGGCTGCCCTTCCTGGTGGCCGAGGCCGACGGCGTCCTAGCTGGCTACGCCTATGCAGGCCCGTGGCGGCGCAAACCCGCCTACCGCACAACCGTCGAGGACTCGATCTTCATCGCGCCGGGCAAAGCCGGCCTGGGCATCGGAAAGCAGCTGCTCAACGAGCTCATCACCGCGAGCGCCGAGGCAGGCGCCCGGCAGATGATCGCCGTCATCGCAGTCGATGACACGGACGCGTCGGTCCGCTTGCACAGTTCATGCGGCTTCAACGAGGCTGGCCGGCTGGCTGACGTTGGCTACAAGCACGGCAGGTGGATCAGCACGCTCTTCATGCAGCGCGCGCTGGGCTGATTCAGCCAGCTGGATTCGACCGGTCGAAGAACTCCCTGATCAGCTCGCGCTGACGCTGGCTGACCTGGTCGAAGTGCTTGTCCAGCCGCTCCTCCCCGATGGCCTCAGCGGCAAAATACAAGTCCTTCAGCTTGTCGAGCTTCGCGGCCGCGGCATCAGGCACAACATCCGGCGGCGGGCCTGGCGCCGGGTGCGCGGTCGCCGGCGATAGCTTGCCCGCCT
Organism: uncultured Actinomycetota bacterium; assembly: GCA_963787665.1. Classification (GTDB taxonomy): domain Bacteria; phylum Actinomycetota; class Actinomycetes; order Streptosporangiales; family Streptosporangiaceae; genus JAJYUU01. The sequence goes on along the minus strand of CAWBDZ010000005.1, from coordinate 1,231,491 downwards.
GCGGCGGAGCCGGCAACGGCGCCAGCGCGGCCGCCGGCCTGGTCACGGCGATGGTAGCTGGCGGCGGCTCGATCGACCCGGTCACCGACGTCGGCCGGCTCGGCCGGGCCGCCTCGAACGGGCCCCTGGGTGCCACCACATGTTCCGGCCGCGGCACCGACGTCGCGCCAGGAAGGATCACTGGCAGCGGGCTCGTTTGCTCCGCATCCTCGTTCCGCGTGATCCGGGCTAGCTCGGGCCAGGCTGCCAGCATCCATCGCGGGGGGAACGGGATCACTTGTGCTCGTCGCTGCTACGTCATGGGAACCGGCTGGCAGTTCAAGAGGCGTAGCAGGAGTTGCCGGCGCATCCGGGCGCGGCGGCCGGACAGCCCCGTTCGGCTGCGGCTCGGCGCGGTCCATCTCGGGAACCGCCTGGTAGCCTCCGCCGCGCGGCCAGCGGCGATCAGCCTCATTGTCGTAGTCCGGTCGGTAACTGGCTCTCCGCCGCTCGGGCAGGTCGGTGACTACATACACATCCCGTTCGTTGAGGTGCCTGCCCGGAATGGCACGGTCGTCGTAGCTCTCCGGTTGCCAGCCGCCGCCTGCGGGCTGCCTGCGCTCCTCCGCTGGTGCGCCCTCTGGCCATCTGCCATCGGATCGGTAGCCGTCAAGCCTTGGCTGCGAATCCGGGTATCGACCGCCCGGACCGCCATAGCCAGCCGAGCCCTGGGAGCCGCCGCGCTCCCGAGAACCGGCCGGATCCCGGTAGTCGTTAGGCGCCCGGTACTCATCGGGACCTGGAAAGGCGCCTGGCCGCCGAAGCTCACCAGGATCGCGGTAACCGTCTCGGGCCCGATAGCCGTCTCGATCGCGGTAACCGTCTGGCCGCCGCAGTTCATCAGGATCGCGGTAACCGTCTGGCCGTCGCAGCTCATCGGGATCGCGGTAGCCGTCTCGTACCCGATACTCGTCGCGACGGCGGTATGCGTCTTGCCCGGAGGCACGGTCACGGCCACGGTGGACGTCTGAGTCGCGGTAGCTGTCGTCGGGCGGGCGACGACGTACCGCAGCCTGCTCGGAACCTTCGGAGACGTATCCGGATCGCGGCCGATAGTTGTCGTGCTCCGCTGGGTAATCCATGGGCGGCCGCACGATCCGGCCGGTGCCGAAGTCATCCGGGCCAGGCCCGCGCGTGCCCCGCTCGCGGCCGAGCCGCCGGAAGTCGTCCTCTGACCTGCTCATCTCGCCCGGAACCTGGTCGCCGCCGCCTCGCTCGGCCTGCGGCCGCCCGGCCCGATAGGCGCGCGGATCGGCCTCGGCCTGCCGCGGCTCGGGCCGGTAGTCGCGGGGCTCTGCCCGGTGCTCGCGCTGCTCTGGCCGGTGCTCGCGGGGCTCTGCGCTGTACTGCCGTGGCTCACCATCAGCCTGCGAGGGCTCCGGCTCGCCTTCCCGACGCGCGAGCCGCTCATCCCGGCCGACGCGGTAATCCCGCCGAGGGCGGTAGTCGCGGGCAGGTCCGACGTCGCGGGCAGGTCCGACGTCGCGGGCAGGTCCAACGTCGCGGGCAGGTCCGACGTCGCGGGCAGGTCCGAGGTCCTGGGGGCCTTGATCCTGGCGGCCCTGATCCTGGCGGCCGCGTCGCCAGCCGCGCGCGCTGTCACGATCTGTAAGCGCACCGTCACGTGGCGGAGCGCCGACGCCGTCCTGCGCGACGCGGCCACGAGGCGGCAGCCCCACTGGCCCACTAGCGCGCGCCCGTGCGCCAGGCTCGGCATCAGGGGAATTAACCCGCCGCGATGCGGCATCTGCGTCGGCTGAGGTGAAGGCATCCGGTCGCACCGGCCGGAACTGACTCAGCCATTCATCAGCGGGAATATCGGCGTGATCGTCGGTCCGGCGCTCTTCGCGCTTCCGCCGCACTGCCACCTCCACGCCGATACTTCTACCGGCCAACGATCGCATGCACGCTGGACCGTCGCAACCTATCTGGGAACCGCGCTGACCATGCCCGCAGGCGCCCCACCGCAGCCGGCGTCATTAACCGGCGCCCTCCCCCGAGCCTGCCCAATTTACCCGGTGAAAGGAAGTTGTTCACTATCGGTGATCCTTCCGGGACAGGCGCCGCCGTCGGCTAGCGTTGCGCCTGGCATTACATTTCCGCGATGCTCACCTGACCACGAGCGGAGGCCGCCATGGATCGGCAGGTTAAGTATCTTTTGCCGGAATCTGAGATGCCGCAGCAGTGGTACAACATCGTGGCCGACCTGCCGAGCCCGCCGCCGCCACCGCTACATCCCGGAACCGGCCAGCCAGTCGGCCCAGACGACCTGGCGCCGCTGTTCCCCGGCGCGCTGATTGCCCAGGAGGTGTCAGCGGAGCGCCACATTGCCATTCCGGACGAAGTCTTCGATGTGTACCGGCTGTGGCGCCCGACTCCGCTATATCGCGCTCGGCGGCTGGAGCGCGATCTCGGCACGCCTGCGCGCATCTATTACAAGTACGAGGGCGGCAGCCCGGCCGGTTCGCACAAGCCGAACACCGCCGTCCCGCAGGCCTATTACAACGCGGCCGAGGGCGTGAAGAAGCTGACCACCGAGACCGGCGCCGGGCAATGGGGTAGCGCGCTGGCGTTCGCCGCCACTCTGTTCGGGCTGCAGCTCGAGGTGTGGATGGTGCGCGCCTCCTTCGACCAGAAGCCGTATCGCAGGTTGCTGATGGAGACCTACGGCGCAAGCGTTCACCCAAGCCCATCCGACCGGACCAACGCCGGGCGCGCTGTGCTGGCCGCCAATCCGGCCTCGACCGGCAGCCTCGGGATCGCGATCAGCGAGGCCGTGGAGGTCGCAGCGGCCGACCCCGATACCCGTTACGCGCTTGGCAGCGTGCTCAACCACGTGCTGATGCACCAGACGATCATCGGTGAAGAGGCGCTGAAGCAGCTCGCCATGGCTGGCGATACGCCCGATGTCATCGTGGGGTGCACAGGTGGCGGATCCAACTTCGGCGGGCTCACGTTCCCGTTCCTGCGGGAGAAACTGGCTGGCCGGATGAACCCGGTGATCCGCGCCGTCGAGCCGGCCGCCTGCCCGTCGTTCACCAAGGGCGTCTATGCCTATGACTTCGGCGATACGGCCGGATTCACGCCGCTGCTGAAGATGCACACGCTCGGGCACGAGTTCATACCGGATCCGATTCACGCCGGCGGGCTGCGTTACCACGGAATGTCGCCGCTGCTCTCGCACATTTACGAGCTCGGCCTGATCGAAGCGGTCGCCAAGCCGCAGTCGGAGTGCTTCGCAGCCGGCCTTCGGTTCGCCAGGACCGAGGGAATCGTGCCAGCGCCTGAGCCGGCCCACGCGGTCGCCGCGTGCATCGAGGAAGCACTCCGGTGCAAGGAGACGGGTGAACAGAAGGTCATCCTGACAGCGCTGTGCGGTCACGGACTGCTCGACCTCGCGGCCTACGGTGATTACCTGAGCGGAGCGCTCGTTGACTCCGAGCTCAGCGACAGGGCCATCGAGGAGGCCCTGGCGGGCCTGCCGACGCCAGCCTGACGAGCCTGTCTGGACCGCTGGCTAACCGGGCGGAGCGGATTATTCGGAGTGTGCGGCCAGACCCGGGCCGGGAGGAGGGGGGACGGCCCGGGTCCTACGGCACGCATCCGCGGCCGTCAAATGCGGACGCGCCCTCGCGCTGTATAGGTATAAACAAGCGTTCATACAGCGATCTAGTCGTACGCTGACTGGGCGAGTGTTGTCAAGAGGCCGCTGACAACCGGCACGGCTAAGCAAGCGTCAAAGACATACTCAAGTCCGCTCTTACCCCGCCATAACAAAAGCCGCAGGGAACTCCGCGCCCCTTGCAGTCCGAAACCCGAGAGCCTCCGATGACCGCCCAGACCGACCTGGAGCGGGACGACCGGCTGCCTATCGGCGGCTCGGCCCTCCAGTGTCGGCTCGCCGAGGCCGCCATCGAGCTGTTCTACCAGCAGGGCGCGCACGCGACGAGTGTGCGCGAAATCACTGCCGCCTGCGGCCTGTCGCCAGGCGCGCTGTACAACCATTTCGCCTCGAAGGATCAGCTGCTCTACGTTCTGGTCAGGGACGTCCATCTGCAGTTCGATGCGGAGATGGCCGCGACTCAGGCCGGCGCTGGCCCGGATCCGGCCGAGCAACTCGCCGCTACCGTCCGCTTCATCGTCGCCCACACGGCCGGACGCAAGAAGAGATCCCGGGTCGCTAATCGCGAGTTCACTGCGCTGGCAGGGGCCTACCGACAGGAAATCACCGCGTTGCGGCGGCAGATCCGCGACCGGCTGACCGGCATCCTGCTGGCAGGCGCCCAGCAGGGCGCGTTCCACCTGGCCGGTGGCGATGACCTCAGCGCCGCGACATTGGCCTCGGCCACGATCACCAACATGTGCGTCCACATCAGCCAGTGGACGCTGGCGAACCACCCCCTGAGCCTGGACCAGCTGCAGGACCGCTACGTGGAGATGGCATTGCGCGTCGCCGGGGCGCATCGGTGACCAGCCGAGGCGAATCGACCAACGGCCGGTCAGGACCCGGCTAGCGCGGCAAAATCTGCCGGCGCGATATTCCCGCCGGATAGCACCACCGCCGTGCGTCCGGCTGGCGCCACCGCACCGGTGAGCAGTGCGGCCAGCGCCACTGCACCGCTCGGCTCGACGACAACCTTGAGCCGGACGAAGCAGAACCGCATGGCCTCCACGATCGCGGTCTCGGACACCGTCACGACATCGTCGAGCAGCCGCGAATTGACCGCGAACGTCAGCTCGCCCGGCTGGCGCGCGCGCAATCCGTCGGCGATCGTGTCCGGCTCGGGGATGGCAACCAGGCGGCCCGCCTGCATCGACTGGCGTGTGTCGCTGGCGCTGGCGGGCTCTACGCCCACTACAGACACGCCCGCCAGCTCGCCCTTGACGGCGGTAGATACGCCAGCCGCGAGTCCGCCGCCGCCCACTGGAACCAGGACCAGGCCGAGGCCGGGGACCTGCTCGATCAGCTCGAGCCCCGCAGTGCCCTGGCCGGCCATCACGTCATAGTCGTCGAACGGCCGGATCAAGGTCATCCCCCGGTCTGCTGCTATCCCGGCGGCTACTTCCTCACGACTCTCGGTTGCAGGGTCGTAGGGTCGCATTTCGGCGCCGTAGCCTTCGATAGCGGCGAGCTTCACGGCCGACCCGTTCCCTGGCACGACGATGACGGCGGTGATGCCGAGCACCCTGGCAGCCAGCGCGACGGCCGCGCCGTGGTTGCCGGAGGAGAACGCAACCACGCCAGCGCTCCTGGCAGCCGGATCGAGCAAGCTGAGCCGGCTGTAGGCGCCGCGGAATTTGAACGATCCGCTGCGCTGGAACGGCTCAGCCTTCAGCAGCACGTGGCCGCCACAGCGCTGATCCAGGGCGGCCGAGGTCAGCACGGGCGTGCGGTGGGCAACTCCGTCCAGCCGCGAAGCCGCGGCCCGGATGCGCGCCAAGGTCAGTCCGTCATCCGGCATCCGGTTCTCCTGATCTGCTTGCGACGGGGCTTGTTCAGCCTGTCTAGCACGACGCCCGGCCACGATGGTGGCAGGCTGGCAGCCAGCTACGTCCGGACGCGGAGAGGGCAGCCACCATGCAGATACCGAAGCCAAACGATGCAGATAAGGACTACTTCCGGTCGCTGCTACCGGAGGCGCCCGAGGTCGAGCTGAAGCCGATGTTCGGCAATCTGGGCGCTTTCGTGCACGGGAATATGTTCGCCGGGCTGTTCGGCGAGGCGGTGGGCGTGCGGCTGAGTGATCCCGACCGCGAGGAGCTCACCGCGATCGGTGGAGCCGGTCCATTCGGCCCCTCCGAGCGTCCGATGGGCGGTTATGTCAGCCTGCCACCTGCCTACCGCCAGCGCCCGGAGGTGGCGGCTGAGTGGGTTGCCAAAGCCCTGGCCTACGTGGGCCAGCTGCCGCCGAAGAAGGCGAAGCCCAAAGCCGCCAGCCCGAAAGCCGCCAAGCCGAGGTAACCCCGATCCCGCTATGCTGCACGGTCATTCAAACAGGTGGGAGCCCGTCCATGTCCGACCGTACCGCCGAGCCATTCAGCCGCACCCGCCTCAGTGAGCTGATCGACCGCGAGCGCGGGGACTACCGGGCTCGGCATCCACGGTCAGCCCGGGCCTTCGCTGCCGCTGCCGCGAACCTGCTCGGGGGCGTGCCCATGACCTGGATGCGGATGTGGCCAGGAGGCTTCCCGCTGTACCTCGCCAGCGCAACCGGCGCACGGCTGACCGATATCGACGGAAACGAGTTCATCGACTTCTGCCTCGGCGACACCGGCGCTATGGCCGGGCACTCCCCCGCCGCGGTGCAGGAGGCCATCGCCCGCCAGTACAGCCAGCTGGGCGGCGCGACCACCATGCTGCCGACCGAAGATGCCAGCTGGGTGGCGGCCGAGCTGACGCGCAGGTTCGGCCCGTCGCACTGGAGCTTCACCCTTACCGCCACCGACGCCAACAGGTGGGCGACCAGAATGGCCCGGCAACTGACCGGCCGCCGCAAGATCCTCGTCTTCAGCTACTGCTACCACGGAAGCGTGGACGAAGCCTTCATCGTCGCCACGCCAGAGGGTCCCCTCTCCAGGGCCGGTAACGTCGGCGCTCCGGTCGACCCAGTCGAGACCACCCGAGTCGTCGAATTTAACGACGCCGAAGCCCTGGACCGTGAACTCGGTTACCGCGACGTCGCGGCCGTGCTGATGGAACCAGCGCTTACCAACATCGGCATCGTGCTGCCAGAGCCTGGCTACCTGACGGCGGTACGTGAGCTCACTCGCCAGCACGGCAGTGTGCTCATCATCGACGAGACGCACACCTTCAGCGCCGGACCTGGTGGCTGCACGAAAGCCTGGAATCTGGAGCCCGACATCGTCACCATCGGCAAGTCGATCGCAGGCGGCATCCCGGCTGGCGCCTACGGACTGTCCACGGAACTGGCCGACCGGATACTCGCCGACAAGGCCGCAGACATCGATGACACCGGCGGCGTTGGCGGCACGCTGGCGGGCAACGCGCTATCAGTGGCCGCTATGCGAGCGACGCTGGAACTGGTCCTGACTGACGCGGCGTTCGACGGCATGGTCTCGGTAGCTGACCGGTACACCGCGGGCGTTCGTGGCGTGCTGGCCAGCCGTAGCCTGCCGTGGACCATCACCCAGCTGGGCGCGCGCGCCGAGTACCGATTCTGCCCGCAGCCGCCGCGCAACGGCGGCGAGTCCGCTGAGGCCGCGGACACTGACCTAGACGAGTTCCTGCATCTGTACCTGGTCAACCGGGGCATCCTGCTGACACCGTTCCACAACATGGCGCTGATGTGCCCGCAGACCTCAGCCGCTGACGCTGACACCCATACCAAGCTCTTCGCCGAAGCCGCCGACGAGCTACTGGCCTAGCGAGGCTTGGAACAATCCAGTCGCGGAACTCATGCCGCTACCGTGACCGCCAGCAGCTGCGGCCTTCCGATCTCCTCGGGAACTGGCTCACCATCGGCCTGCAGGCCCGAAATGTGAACCTCAATGGCCTCGACTGCCCGCTCCTGGCATTCCTCAAGGGTGTTGGCCCGTGTGAAGCACCCTGGCAGCGCCGGAACCGTGACGTAGTAGCCGCCGCCCTGCTCGGGCTCAACCACGATTGTGTAGGTGCGCATCGCCCTCATCCTAATCTCACTCACAGCACAGACCGGACTTCATCATCGGTGAGGCTGGCCTGGGCCAGAATCGACCTGAGCAGGCCAGGCCCGATCGTTTCACCCGCATGCAGCGGCACGGTGACGCGGCCGCCACGATCGGGGTGCTTGAGCTGGGCGTGAGATCCCTTCTGAACAACGACCACCCAACCCAGTTTTCCGAGCGCCCGGACGAGCTCGCGGCCTGTGATTCTAGGCAAAGGCGGCATGGAGCGCACGTTAGTCGGTGCCGGTGACAACTCGCCGTGGCGCACGCAGTTCGGCCCCGGCCGCCCGGAACCCAGTCGCTCCATCGCGCGGTTACGGGCTTATCTGCCCCCGATGTTCAGGCGTTCTGGGATGCGATGACGGGGACGAGTTAGGGGCTAGCCCGGACGCGAGTCGCGCTAAATTGTTAGTTATGTCTGCTGGCCCCGGTCAGGCTTCGGGTGTACCGCCGCCCATGCCCATTGTGTGGACGCCGGAGACAGTGCGCGCGCTGACGCCGGTCCGGCTCGGCCGGGGCGTTCGCCTGGAGTTCGCGCTGGCAAGCAACGGACTGGTGCTCAGCGTCTCCGATGTCCGCGGCGGTCGGACCGAGCGATATCCAGGGACGCCGGCCGGCTGGACCAGCGCCTGGGCGCGCGCCGCCGAGTGGTCAAGGCCGGACGCATTCGCCAAGGGACTGGGGTACTGGCTGGAGCGCCTGAACACCGTCTGGTCGCCCAAGCGCCGTGCGGACGTCACGGCGGAACTTGACGCGCAGATGCCGCCGATCCTGTACGGCCTGACGTTCCTCGGCGGTCACGGTTATGGCGATGACCTCAAGGCCAGGGCCATCATCGACCTGCGGCACAATTCGTCCGGCATCGCCCTGACCGACGTGGTGGACGGGACGACGCGGCTCAGTGTCCCGGCCGGACTGCTGACCAGCGCCGAGGCCTCAGGCCCCGGCAAGACGACGACCGGCGCGTTCGCAGCGACCGTCGGCCACGGCGTCGTGGGTGATCTGTTCGACCAGCAGATGGCCGAGTGGATGACCGACCGCTTCGCCAGGTCGCGGATCCGTACGACGGTGCGCATCTGCGCGACTACCTGCGAGCTCTTCCTTGTCTCGGCCACCGACCTGCCCGAGCGGGCCCAGGTCGCGCTGTCCGCCGTCCGCGCGATGGTGCCTGTCAGCGCGGCCCAGAGTCAGCCGCCCGGCCTGCTGGCTGGCATCACGGCCGCGCCCAGCCCGGCCCCTATTGCGAGCGGGGACCTCGACCTGGTGACGAAGCTAGAGCGGCTGGCGAAGCTGCGCGATTCTGGCGCGCTCACCCAGTTCGAGTTCCAGGCGGCGAAGGACAAGCTGCTCGGTTAGCCCGGCCCGGCCCGGCCCATTTGCTGATGCGCCGCGCGCAGCGAGCGGCGGACCGCCGGGTTATCGTGACGAACATGCCTGACCGCAAGGAGACCATAGAAGTTGCAGGCCGTCTGGTGCCGATCTCCAACCCGGATAAGGTCTACTTTCCGCGAACCGGCCACACCAAGATGGATCTCGTCCGGTACTACCTCAGCGTCGCCGACGGAGCGCTGCGCGGGGTGACCGGCCGCCCGATGGTACTCAAGCGCTTCGTCCACGGCGCCGAGGGTGAGGCGTTCTTCCAGAAGCGCGCTCCCGCCTCGAGGCCCGAATGGCTAGACACGGTCGTGCTCAGCTTCCCGTCCGGGCGGACGGCCGAAGAGATCGTCATCTCCGATGCCGCCGGCCTGGCCTGGGTCGTCAACCTCGGCTGCATTGACCTGAACCCGCATCCGATCCGCGCCGACGACCTCGAGCATCCCGACGAGTTGCGCGTCGACCTGGACCCCGTTCCCGGCATTGGGTGGGCGCAGATTGTCAACGTCGCGCTGGTCGCGCGTGAGGTGCTCGCCGATGTCGGGCTGACGGGGTGGCCGAAGACGTCGGGTTCGCGCGGGATGCACGTATACGCGAGGATCGAGCCTCGCTGGACGTTCGCGGAGGTCCGGCGTGCCGCGGTCGCGCTGGCCAGGGAGATTGAGCGGCGCGCGCCACACGAGGCTACGTCCCGGTGGTGGAAAGAGGAACGGCATGGCGTCTTCGTCGACTACAACCAGAACGCCAAGGACCGGACCGTCGCGTCGGCTTACTCGGTTCGCCCTACTCCGGACGCCAGGGTTTCGACGCCGCTGCGCTGGGACGAGGTACGGGACTGTGACCCAGCGGCCTTCACGATCGATACGGTGCCACAGCGGTATGCGGCGATGGGCGATCCGGGAGCGGGCATTGATGACGCAGTCGGCTCCCTGGCACAGTTGCTTGAGCTTGCCGCGGCTGACGAGGCGGCGGGGCTGCCGGACGCGCCCTGGCCGCCGCATTTCGAGAAGCAGGCGGGCGAAGCTCCGCGCGTGCAGCCGTCCAAACGCCGCACAGAGGTTCCGCCGCCAGCGCCTGGCAAGTCCGCCGGCCCGACCGGCCGCCGCCGCACCTCGATGCCGCTGATCGAGATCGCCCGGGCGGCCAGCAAAGCCGAGGCGATGGCAGGCCTGGACCGGTGGAAGCAGCGTCACCCCGACGTCGTCGCCTTGCTAGCGCCGGCCGACATCCTTGTCGACTCGATGCGCGGCCGCTCCTCAACCTGGACCAGGATTCGGCTGAACCTGCAGCACGTGCCGGAGCCGCAGCGGCCAGCGCAGGAGCCGCTGGAGGTCGACTATGACCCATGGAACGCGGCCGGCCGCTAGGCGCTTATTTGCTGAACTTGATCAAGAACTCAAGCAGACCGTGATTCTGGGTTGTCACGAACCCGGCGAAGCTCGGATTGGCGATGCCCCAGTCGGCAAAGACGATGGGGATAGATCCCGACACCTCAATGCCCGCGCTGGTCTGCTCGGCCTGCAGCGCGAACGTCACCGGCCTGGTGCTGCCATGCAGCGTCAGGTTCGCGGTGGCGTGGTAGGTCCGGATGACGCCATCGGCCTGCAGCGACCCGAGCGCGATCGGCGACGAGAGCGTCAGGGTTCCCGTGGGGTACGCGGACGTATCCATGATGCGGCCATTGAACTGCGCGTCCCGCTCGCTCTGGTCGCTTCTGATCGTCGCCATCTGGACGGTGAACGACGCCGCCATGACGCTGCCGCCGCGGATTGTCAGGCTGCCGCTGACATCACGGGTGCGGCCTACTGCCACGTTGTTCTGGCCAGCCAGCACCTCGTTGACGCGATAGCCGACAATCGACCCGGACGCGACCATCCAGCTGCCAGTCACCTGTCCGGCGGGCCCGGTGCCGCTGCTAGCTCCGGCGCTCGCGCTTGCAGACTCGCTCGGCGCCGTGCTCGCGGCGGACTTCAGGCTGAGCGGAGCCGGCGCCGGGCCTTCGATGACGTGGATGTACAGCCAGGTGCCGCCCACGACGACGATCGCGAGCACCGCCACGCCGCCGAGAATCCATGTCGCCAGCCGCCGGGGCCGGGGTCGTGCCATGACGGATCTCCCTATCTCGCCCGGACTGACAGCGTGCCCGGCGCTGAACCTGATGGTTGACTCGCCAAACCTGGCAGGCGCCGATCAGCGGATGTTCAGGCCTTCCTCTGACTTCCTGCTGAACGGCCGCACCATCCCGCCCCGGCGGGCCCGGCTAGCGCACCGCCGGGATGAGCTCTGCCAGCAATTCCAGGTGATCCAAGTCGTCAAGGTCGAGGACCTGCAGGTACATGCGTGTGGCACCGATCCCGGCGTATTCAGCGATCTTGGCCGCGATGTCGTCCGGCATCCCGGTCAGGCCGTTCTTACGCAGCTCATCAAGCTGCCTGCCGATGGCCGCGGCCCGCTTCTCCAGCTCGGCGGCCGTGCGCCCGCCGCAGACGACTTGCGCAGCCGAGAAAATCATCGAGCCCTCGTCCCGGCCGGCCGCCGCGCACGCATCCCGCACCCGCCCGAACGCGGCCGCAGTGTCGTCAAGGCTGCTGAACGGAACGTTGTACTCATCGGCGTAGCGCGCGGCGAGCCTGGGCGTGCGCTTCGGCAGGCCCCGCCGATCAGCACCGGCGGCCGCGGTAGCTGAGCCGGCTTGGGCAGCGCGGGTGAGTCTGTCACCGTGTAGTACTCGCCGGCGAATTCGAACGTCTCCCCTACCGGGGTTTCCCATAGGCCGGTGATGATCGCAAGCTGCTCTGCATACCTGTCGAAGCGTTCCTTCAACGGGGGGAACGGGATCGCGTAGGCTGCGTGCTCGCCATCGAACCACCCGGCCCCGAAGCCAAACTCAACCCGGCCGCCGCTCATCTGGTCGACCTGTGCGACCGAGATTGCCAGCGGGCCGGGGTACCGGAATGTGGCTGGGCTCATCAGCGTCCCAAGCCGGATCCGGGACGTCTCGCGGGCCAGGCCGGCCAGCGTGATCCATGCGTCAGTGGGGCCTGGCAATCCGCTGACGTTGCCCATCTTCAGGTAGTGATCGGAGCGGAAGAACGCGTCGAAGCCAAGGTCCTCGGTTGCCTTGGCCACCCGGAGCAGTGTGTCGTAGCTCGCGCCTTGCTGCGGCTCGGTAAAGATTCGAAGTTGCATGAGCCCATCTTCGCGGGCCGGGTGGAATGCGCGATTAGCCGGCCTCCGAAATTGCGCCCGATACCTCTGTGAAAGGTTTGAAGACGCGCTAGCTCCCCCGGTTGCGTCGGTTCGGTTGCGCCACTCGCCGGGCACGGCGAAGGATGGAAACGCGGCCCGGCATTCGGCCCGCCCCGTAAGCGCCAGGAGAATACGAGGAGAGACCATGTCGGCAGAAGCTGCTCAAGAGACCGGCTACGTAGCCGGGACCTGGGACATCGACCCTGTCCACTCTCATGTCGGGTTCGTTGCCAGGCACCTGATGGTCAGCAAGGTCCGTGGACAATTCGGCAAGTTCGAAGGCCAGATCGTTACCGGCACGAATCCGCTGGAGTCATCGGCGGTCGCCACGATCGATACCACCTCGCTCGACACGAATAATGCCCAGCGCGACGGTGACGTCAAAGGCGAGAACTTCCTCGACGTGGCCAACTACCCCACCATGACCTACAAGAGCACCTCGGTCCGGCGGGATGGCGATGACTACGTCGTTACTGGCGACTTGACCGTCAGGGGCGTCACGCACCCGGTCGACCTGAGGGTCGAGGTGAACGGCTTCGGGCCAGATCCCTACGGCGGCACCCGGGCCGGTTTCTCGGCTTCTGGCGAGATCAACCGAGCCGAGTACGGCATTACCACGAACATGGCGCTGCCTACTGGCGGCGTGGTGGTAAGCGAGAAGATCCAGCTCACTCTCGAGGTCGAGGCAGTACTGAAAACCGGCTGAGGCGCCCGCCTACCCGCCTACCGGCCGCCTGCTACCGGCTCAGTGTGGCCAGGCATTCAACGTGATGCGTCATGGGGAAGGCATCGAAACCGCGCACCCCCGTGAGCTGCCAGCCGCCATCGATCAGCAACCGCAGGTCCCGCGCCAGGGTCGCCGGGTCGCAGGACACGTACGCCAGCCTGCGCAGGACCGGCTGGGCTTGCCGAGGCATGCCCTCGTCGTGCCGACCGGCGGCTGACCTCAGGCCGCACAACGCGTCGATCACCGGCCTGGCAACGCCGGTCCGGGGCGGGTCAAGGACGGCGAGCGACGCGTCCCCGGTCCCGGTCCGGCTCAGTACTGCTGCGACATCACCCCGGTGCACGCGTGCCCAAGGCAAGTCGCGCAGGTTATGCCGGGCATCCCGGATTGCGGCCGCATCATGCTCGATGCCGACGACGCCGCCGTCGGGCCCGACCGCTTGCGCCAGCACCCCGGTGAACAGGCCCGCGCCGCAATACAGGTCGAGTGCCTGGTCCCCCGGCTCCGGGTGCAGCGCAGCCAGCACCGCGCTCGCCAGCGCATCGGGGGCACCGGGGTGGACCTGCCAGAATCCGCCCAGGCTGACTCGCCAGTCCCGGCCGGCCGCCCGCTGCATCAGATATCCCCGGCCCCGGACCGGTGTCCTGGCTCGGTTGCGCCCGGCAACCGCCAGCGACTCGGCCTCGACCACTGGCCAGGCTGCAACTGAGGCAGAGCTGGCACCGGTGACAAGGACGCCCCGCTCGCCGGCAGCCGGCGCGACGCACACCTGGACAGATGCGCCCGGCGGCCAGCGCTGTCCCGTTACGCCGACACTGGTTACCAGCGGATGAGCAATCAGGCAGCGATCGATTTCAACGACGTCGTGGGACCGATGCCGGCGCAGCCCGGCGATTCCCTGCCGGTTCACTGCGAACGACACGACTGTTCGCCAGCCCAGACCCGCATCGTCTCCGTCAAGCTCTGCCACGCTGACATTGATATCGACGCCGGCCAACCGGCTGAGCTGCTGCTGGATGACCGCGGCTTTCAGCTCGCGCTGCGCTGTGAGGCTGGCGTGCTGCCAGTCGCAGCCGCCGCAGCCGCCAGGAACGGCGTACGGGCAGGGTGCCTCGACCCGGTCCGCCGAAGCCTGCAGTACCGCAATGGCATCCGCCCGGGCGAACTTGGCCGTGCTTTGGGTAACAACGGCCCTGACCCGCTCGCCGGGCAGGGCATGACGCACGAATACCACCCAGCCCGTACCATCTATCCGCGAAACGCACCACCCGCCGTTCGCGGCCTCGCCGACAGCAAGTTCCAGAATGTCCCCGGCTTGGGGTGCGGGCGGGCGCTCGGTGGTCACGGGCTCCATCGTGCCCTTGGTACCGCGTTCGCGACCGGCCCGGGTACCGTCTGGCTACCAGCCCGGCGCAAGGGAATACTTTGGACTGCGCCTCTCTGCCTGGAAGGAAGCACGTGCACATCGTGATCATGGGATGCGGCCGGGTGGGGTCTACCATCGCGCACATCCTCGAGGATCAGGATCACTCGGTCGCGATCATCGACCAGGATCCGGAAGCCTTCAGGAAACTGCGCTCGGGCTTCAAGGGCACCAAGGTGACTGGCATCGGATTCGACCGCGATGTACTGACCGAGGCGGGCATCGAGCGCGCGGGCGCGTTCGCCGCCGTCAGCAGCGGCGACAACTCCAACGTCATCGCGGCACGGGTGGCCAGGGAGTCGTTTGGCGTACAGCGGGTGGTGGCGCGCATCTACGACCCGCGCCGCGCCGAGGTCTACCAGCGGCTAGGCATACCGACCGTGGCCACGGTGGCCTGGACCGCCGACCAGATGATGCGCCGCCTCGTGCCCGAAGGAGCGGAGTCGCAGTGGCGTGATCCGACCGGAGCGGTGGTGCTGGCCGAGGTCGCCTACTCTGACGGCTGGCTGGGGCAGCGGGTCTGCGATCTGGAACTGGCCGCGCGCACCCGGATCGTCTACATCGCACGGCTTGGCGAGGCGCTCATCCCCACCTCGAACCTGGTGCTGCAGGAAGACGACGTGGTGCACGTCATCGCGGAAGAGCGGCGCCTGGAGGAGATCGTGCGCGTGCTCGGCAACGATCCCGGAAAGGGAGGGCATTGATGCGCGTCGCGATCGCGGGGGCCGGCGCGGTTGGCCGCTCGATAGCCAAGGAGCTGCTGGAGAACGGGCACGAAGTCCTGCTCATAGACAAGGATCCGAGCTCGATCAAGGTTCACAGCGTGCCGAAAGCCGAGTGGCTGCTCGCCGACGCCTGCGAGATCACCGCGCTGGACGATGCCGCGCTCGAGCGCTGCAACGTGGTCATCGCGGCCACCGGAGACGACAAGGCGAACCTTGTCGTCTCCCTGCTGGCCAAAACCGAGTACGGCGTGCCGCGCGTCGTGGCCCGGATCAACCACCCCAACAACGAGTGGCTGTTCAACGAGTCGTGGGGCATCGACGTGGCTGTGTCCACCCCACGGCTGCTATCGGCGCTGGTCGAGGAGGCCGTGAGCGTCGGCGACCTGGTCCGGCTGATGACATTCCGGCAGAGCGAGGCCAGCCTGGTCGAACTGACCATGCCTGCCGACGCCCCGCTGGCTGGTCAGCGGGTCGGCGAGATCGAGTGGCCGGCCGACACTGCGCTGGTCGCGATCCTGCGCGACGGCCGCGTCATCGTGCCAAGCGGCGACGACCCGCTCGAGGGCGGGGACGAATTGCTGTTCGTCACCAGCCAGAACGTCGAGCACGACCTGGCCCGGCTACTAGCATCGGGTCACTGAGTCAGATCCCGGGCGCGGCAGAGCCGCCCGGCTATCTGATCTCGGTGATCTCCGGACCGCGCTCGAACGGGTTCAGCAGGTCAGGCTCTTGCTCAAGCTGACCTTCAAGCACCTGGCGTGCCTCGTCCGGCAGCTGGATGTCAAGCGGCTTGCGGGGCGGCTCGGCGTGGTCGCCGCGCATCACCACCACGTCAGCGAAGATCTCCTCGAACGGCTGCCCAAGTCGCGGGTTGGTCGCGGCCGGGCCACTGATCAGGCCGCGCAGGAACCATCTGGGTCCGTCGACGCCGAGAAATCGCAACGGCTGCGGCGGCTCCGGTTTGTCGGCGACCTGAGGCGCCACCCTGGCCAGCAACTCAGGCCCGAACGGCCCGTCCTGCTGGCTGCTCTGGCCGCCTGCCTTCGCGACCTCATCGGCAATCTCCGGCAAAACCTCGCTCCACAGCCCCGAGCTGCGCGGCGCGGCGAACGGCTGCAGCTGGATCCCGCTCTCGTCGTGCACCACCGCGATCGAGATGCCTTCTTCCTCGGACATGAAGACCTGAACGTCATAGCCCTCGCGAACCGGGACTAGCAGGCTGCCGAAGTCGATGCGCTCAGCATCGGGATAGCTGCCATTGCCGTCCCATGGCCCGGCCGGGCGCTCCACGGCGGACTCGGCCGTGCCGGAATCGCGCAACCGCGTCCAGGTAGCGGGGTCGCCTAGGTCAGCCCGCTGCGACCCGCGGCGACCGCCTGCTTCAGCCAGACTGCCCGCGTCAGCGTCGTCCGGCTCCTCAGCCGCGAGATCATCCTCATCGTCGAACTCGTCCGTCAGGCCCGCGTCCTCGGATCCATCCTGATCGTCGTAGTCCAGGTCGTCTTCGTCGAGCTCCCCGTCCTCGGCAAACTCCTGCTCATCCTCGGCTGCCGGGTCGTTCATGCCGGCTGACCCGCGGCCCGCGTCGTCGCCAGCACGACTACGTCGTCGGAACACCCCGCACGCTCCTAACCTCCTGACCGGGCTATTGCCCCGCCAGGACCTCGTTACCCTCGCCGTTATCCCTTCCAACAGGGGGCTCCGCCCCCCGTTCACCCCCCGGGAACCTTCCAGCGGAGGGCTCCGCCCCCCGTTCATGCCCTGGGAGCAGAGTCATCGCATGGCCGCCGGTGGAACCATGGCCTCCGGCGCCGCGCTGCGATCCCGGCAGGGTCTCGACTTCATGAAAAATCGGGCGTTCTACTCGCTGAATAACAAGCTGAGCTATCCGGTCACCTCGCCGGAAGCTCACCGGATGCTCGGCATCGGTGTTCAGCAGGATCACCTTGATCTCGCCACGGTACCCCGCGTCGACAGTGCCTGGCGCATTGACGACGGTGACGCCGTGCTGCGCGGCCAGGCCGGAACGAGGATGCACGAAGGCGGCGTACCCATCCGGGAGCGCTATGCACACGCCGGTGCCGACGATGGCCCGCTGGCCCGGACCCAGGTCCACGTCGGAAGCCGCCACCAAGTCGCTGCCCGCGTCACCGGGATGGGCTCGCTGCGGCAGTGGCAGGGCCGGATCGAGGCGCCGGATCAGCACCTCTACGGACCCGGGCTCGAAGCAGGCGCAGGTCATGGCAACTTCCTCTGGTCGGTACCTTCTCCGGCGCCCGCCGCAGGCTAGTCCGGGGGCGGATTCGGCGGGCTCGCTCGCAGCGCCGGCCAGGCGTAGCTAACCACCGCCGCAAATGGCACCGCCACAATAGCGCCAGGGACTCCGGCAATGATGCCGCCGACCGCGAGCACAAGAATTATCGACAACGGGTGCAGCCGGATGATGCGGCCGACAACCAGCGGCTGGAGCAGATGGCTCTCAATCTGGTTCTCGAGCACGAAGACCGCGAGCAGGATTACCGCCGCCACCCACCCCTTGGTGGCAAGCGTCACCAGGATGGCCAGCGCCCCCACCACCAGGATGCCGATGATGGGCAGGAACGCGGCAATGAAGATCAGCACGATGAAGGGAACAAGGAGCGGTACGCCAAGCAGCCACAGCGCCAGGCCGATGAACAGGGCATGAATGGCGGCCACCAGCGTTGTCCCGCGCAGGTAGTTGACCAGTGCCCGCCACGCGGCATCGCCAGCGCGGGACACCCGGTGATGTGCGTCCCCGCGCAGCCCGCTGATCACCCAGCCGAAGATCTTGGCGCCGTCCTTGAGCAGGAAGAACGTGATGAACAGCGTCAGCACCAGGCCCGCCAGGAATTCGATGGCGTACTTGCCAGTGGTCAGTACCGTGCCGGCCACCTCGGCCTTGTGCTGCGAGATGAAGTTGACAAAGTCGTTGCTGTACCGGGTGATGCGGGCGGAACTCAGGTGGAACGGCGGACCGGAAAGTGAGTGCTCGACCGATGTTGCCGTCCGCTTCACCTCGGCAAACAGAGCCGGGTAGTCGGCACTGACGCGGTTAGCGAACAGCGTAATCGCCCCGGCAATCACTAGCACTGCGGCCAGGAACGTGCACCAGGTTGCGAGCAGCCGCGGCATCCCGCGCTGGTGCATCCAGGCCGTCGTCGGCTGCAGCAACGCGGTCAGCAGCAAAGCCGCGATGAACGGCAATACCACCAGGCGCAGCGCCTCCAGCAGCCGGAACGTCAGGTAGATGGTCGCGGCAGTCAGCAGCAGGCACCAGGACCAGGACGCGGTCTGCCGCAGCAGCCTGGAGACCTGTGCCTCAGGCGCGGCCAGTTGGGGTGCCACGGCGTCGTCGCCGGAGCCGGCCTCGCGGTCCGCCGCGGGCGGTTTAGCGTCCACCACGGCCTGGCCGCGGTCCACCACGGCCTGGCCGCGGCCAAGCAGCCAGCGAAGCGCCGACCGAAGCCCGATCGGCTGCTCGCTGTCGGCGGGCGGCACGCCTGTGCTCGCGGCGGGCGGGCCCTGCGCCGACTGCTCACTGGCGCCCTGACTCCGTCGGCCTGTCATGCAGTACATGTAACCAACTACGGTGGTGCCATGCACTCCTACCGCGAGCGCCTGCGCGCCCCGCTTACCTGGTGGCTGGCCGGCGGGGTCACCATGTTGCTGCTCGGGGCCATCGTATGGACCGGGTTCGACCTGGCAATCACCCTTGCGGTGTATGCAGCCCTGTTCGGCGTACTCGCCGCGTTCCTGCTCAATTGGGGTCGCGCCACGATCGAGGTATCCGACGGAGTACTCAAGGCGGACAATGCGATTCTGCCGTTGACCGCGGCCGGTGAGGTGAGGCCGCTGAATGAGGCGCAGGCCAGGGCACTGCGAGGACCGCGGGCCGATCCGCGCGCGCACCTGCTGATCCGTCCGTACCTGCACCGCGCGGTATACATCGAGGTCACGGGGGACGACGCTAGCCCGTACTGGCTCGTCGCGACCCGGCAACCGGCCGCGCTGGCTGCCGCCATCGAGAGTTCCCGACCCATCGTCAGTCAAGGCGACCGGTCCATGAAATGATCACAGTCCGGGTGCGCCGACGATCCGCCGAGAACCACCAGGCGCAGCAAGGAAGAGCTGGGAGGACGGCAGATGGCAGGCAAGCAGAGCAGCAGCGCCCGCGCGATTAACGCGCTAGCCGGTGCCGCTGCCGCTTTCGGGGCGCGCAAGCTGATCACCTTCGGCTGGAAGAAGCTGACCGGCAAGGAGCCCCCCGAGCATCCCGAGGACCCTCAGGTCGCTCTCCGTGAAGCGCTGATATGGGGGATCGTCATGGGCGCCACCGTGAGCACGGCCCGGATGCTGGCCATGCGGGCAACCACCCGCCGCGCCAAGGAAGTCGACGGACCGCCGGTTTAATGCACCATCCGCTTTAAGGCACCATCCGGTTTAGCGCGCCGTCCGGTCATGTCTGGCTGCTTCTAAATCCGCCGGTTAAGTCCGCCGGCGGTTAGTCCCGCCGCTGAGCCGATCCGTGGCTTGAAGCCCGAATCGGCAGGCACCGATACTTTTCTCCGCGTTCACGGACCACACTGGTTTCCAAGACGGCTGCCGGGCAGGCTGGTCCTGGAGGTGGGCAAGTGACGACTGACAGGGTGCTCGGCATGGTCCTGGCCGGCGGCGCCGGCAAACGGCTGGCTCCGCTGACCGCAGATCGGGCAAAGCCAGCGGTGCCGTTCGGCGGACTCTACCGGCTCGTCGATTTCGCACTGTCGAATCTCGTCAACTCCGGCATGCGCCGGATCTGCGTGCTCACCCAGTACAAGAGCCACAGCCTGGACCGGCACATTTCAACGACGTGGCGGCTGAGTAGCCTGCTCGGCAATTACGTGACGCCGGTCCCCGCACAGCAGCGGCTCGGGCCGCACTGGTACACCGGCTCAGCTGATGCCATCTACCAGTCGCTGAACCTCATCTTCGACGATCAGCCCGACATCGTCGCAGTTTTCGGGGCTGACCATGTCTTCCGGATGGATCCGCAGCAGATGATCGATCTGCACATCGAGCGCGGTGCCGGCGTCACGGTGGCGGCCATTCCGGTGCCGAGGGAAGAGGCGATGGCTTTCGGCGTGATCAGGGCCGCGCCGGACGGCACAACGATCGAGGCTTTCCTGGAGAAGCCCGCGGATCCGCCCGGCATGCCAGGCCGGCCGGACATGGCGTATGCCTCCATGGGCATCTACGTGTTCAGCACCGACGTCCTGGTTGACGCGTTGCGGCAGGACGCGGCTGACGATGCCAGCAGGCATGATATGGGTGGCGACATCGTTCCCCTCCTGGTCCGCCAGCGCACGGCGCAGGTGTACGACTTCGTGGACAACATGGTGCCCGGTGCCGAACCGCGGGACGCCGGATACTGGCGCGACGTCGGGACGCTGGACTCCTATTTCGAGGCGCAGATGGACTTGTGCGCCGTGCATCCTGTCTTCAATCTCTACAACGACAAGTGGCCCATCCTCACGCACGTGCCGTCGCAGCCGCCAGCCAAGTTCGTGCATGACGCTGGCGATCGGGTCGGCCGGGCTATCAACAGCGTCGTGAGCAACGGCGTGATCGTATCTGGCGGGCTGGTGCGCGATGCGGTGCTGTCGCCGGGCGTCCGGGTGAACAGCTGGGCCAGGGTCGAGCGCGCGGTCGTGCTGCACAACACCAAGATCGGCCGGCACGCCGTGATCGAGAACGCGATCATCGACAAGAACGTGGACGTGCCGGAAGGCGCGGTCATCGGCGTCGACAAGGAACACGACCTGGCCAGAGGGTTCGTGGTGTCCGATGGCGGCATCACGGTCGTGGGCAAGGGGCAGAAGGTAACCCTGTGACCCAGCCGCCCGCCGCCGGCGAATTGCGCGTGGCGATGCTGACCCGCGAGTTTCCGCCCGACGTGTACGGCGGCGCCGGCGTGCACGTCGAATACCTGTCCCGAGCGCTCGCCAGCCTGGTCGACCTGACTGTGCACTGCCAGGGCGAGGACCGCTCCGGGGCGGTCGCGCACCGCCCATGGGAGCAGCTGGCGAGTGCGAGTTCCGCGCTGCAGGTCATCTCAACCGACCTGTCAATGACCGCCGCGGTGGCTAGTGCCACCCTGGTGCACTCCCACACCTGGTATGCCAATCTGGCCGGTTATCTCGCCAGCCTGCTGCACGGCGTGCCGCACGTCATGACGGCCCATTCGCTGGAACCGTTGCGGCCATGGAAAGCCGAGCAGCTTGGCGGCGGATACGCAATTTCCAGCTGGTGCGAGCGAACCGCAATTGAGTCGGCCGATGCGGTCATCGCGGTGTCGGAGGGCATGGCTGCTGACATCCGGCTGACTTACCCGGCGGTTCATGCCGACCGCGTGCACGTCATCTACAACGGCATCGACGCCCGCCAGTACCAGCCTGACCACCGACGCGACGTGCTCGATTCGCTCGGTATTGACCCGGGCCTGCCGTCAGTCGTTTTCGTTGGCCGCGTCACCCGGCAGAAGGGGCTTCCGGTGCTGCTGCGTGCCGCCGAGCATGTCGATCCGGGCGCGCAGCTCGTACTGTGCGCCTGCCAGGCCGATACGCCCGAACTTGAGGCAGAGGTCGCCGGGCTGGTCGACCACCTGCGCGCGACGCGCTCCGGGGTGATCTGGATTCCCGGCATGCTGGCCAAGCACGAGGTCATCCAGATCCTCAGTCACGCGACGGTATTCGCCTGCCCGTCGCTGTACGAGCCGCTCGGCATCGTCAATCTCGAGGCCATGGCGTGCGGCGCGGCGGTTGTCGCCTCCGCCGTCGGGGGCATCCCGGAGGTTGTCGCAGACGGCGAGACCGGCTTCCTCGTCCCTGCTGACGATGCAGCGGCGCTGGCAACCGCTATCAACACGCTGCTTCGGGATCCGGCCAGGACCGCGGCGATGGGCGGCCGCGGCCGCGTCCGGGCAGAGTCGGATTTCAGCTGGGACCGGATAGCCCGCCAGACCGCTGATCTGTACCGGCAGCTGGTCCACGCAAGCGGCTGAAACCTGCACGGTCACACAGCTGGTCCACGTAAGCGCTGCCGCCGAGGCGATCGCAGCCGTGCGGCGTGCACCTCCCGGTCGAATCCGTGCGTTCCGATTAGCGTGACTTTGGCAGTGCTGTTTCTAGTTGAACAGTGGTGTGGATGTGACGCTATTCAGACCTGGCAAGCGGCGGCTGTTCACCGCCCGGCGGACCGCGCGATCCGGGCAAAGAACACATAAGGACTACTGCTCGCGCGGTCCGCCACCCAGTCCCGGCTGGATATCCGGGCCTGGCTCACTGTCCGGGCGCGCCAGCCGCAGCGGCCGTCCCCTGAGCCTCTTTGCGGGGTCGCTGGCCTGTGCACAGCTGCCTGTATAGGCTAGCTTGCGATACATCTCGATTCGCGGAAGGAGCGGGGCACCATGGAACCGTCCGCCCAGCAGGATTACCTCGTCCACCAGGATGGTCCGGACGAAGCAGGGGCCGGTGCCGCCCGCGGCTCGGACTCTGACGGCATGCGGGTGGGCGACCGCGACCGGGACGCGGTGGCCCACCGGCTACAGGAGGCATTCGCCGAGGGCAGGCTGGACGACGACGAATTCGATCAGCGAATGCGCGCTGCCCTGACCGCCCGGGTTGGTGCCGAACTGGCCACTCTCACCCAGGACCTGCCCGCGAGCACCGGCCTGACGCCCCGGCCGGCGCCGCAGAAGGTGGCCGGCCGCAAGCCGGGCAGGTTCGCGATCGCCTATAAGAGCGGGATCCGCCGCGGCGGACGCTGGCAAGTGCCAGAGCAGTTCACCGCCGTCGTCTATAAAGGCAGCGGGCACATCGATCTGCGCGTCGCCGAATTGACGGCGCCCGTCACCACGCTGGTCGTCGTTGCCTACAAATCGCGCATCGACCTGCTGGTGCCAGTCGGCGTCCGGATTAACCTCGAAGGTTTCGGGGTGAGCAAGGCATGGTCCGCTGAAGAGGAGCTAGAGACCCGGCTGCCTGCCGATGCTCCGGTCGTGCACGTGCGGGGCGTCAGCTACAAGGGCAGCATCGAGGTCAGCACGAGGCCGCAGGATGCAGGCGGCACTGGCCGCCGGTCGCTGCCGGGCTAACCGATCTGCCGTGCGGTCGGCGCTGCGACTAACCGGATTAGGTCACTGAACCGGCCGCGGCGCCGGTTACCCGGTCACCCCAGCGGGCCAGTTCGCCGTCGAGGTCCAGCGGCCCGATCATCGCGCCGCTGGCCATCTCCTGCTCCCAGCTCTCGGCGGGCACCCGCCACATGACCTCGAACTCGATCCCGTTGGGATCCTTCGCGTACAGCGACTTTGACACCCGGTGGTCACTCGCGCCAACTAGCGCGTTGCGCTCGGCTAGCCGGTCCCGCACCTCTGCCAGCTCGGCCAGCGTGCCAACCTCCCAGGCCAGGTGGTACAGGCCTATGTAGGAGCTGTGCGGCAGCTGACCGTCAGGGACCGAGAACAGGCCCAGGTCGTGGTCATTGGCCGAGCCCTGAGCGCGCAGGAACGCGGCCCGGCCCGGAATCTCCAACCGCACCTCGAAACCGAACGCTCCGGTGTAGAAGTCAACGCTTGCGGCAAGGTCGCGCACATAGAGCACAGCATGATTCAGGCGGCGTACCGGCATCAGATTTCTCCGTTCAGGGAGTTCTGCTCGCCATAATGCCCAGCCGCGCGCGCTGATTCCCGCCGCCAGACACGTCGGCCACGTGGACCAGCCAACGCCAGTACGTTGTGAGCTGTTTATCCGGATCGTCCCGCGCCTTTGACTGCGTAAGCTCCGCCCTAAGGAGCCACCATCGGCATTCCTGCGACGCGCGCCGCATTGAAGTCGTCGTTGATCGCAACTACCTGGCGGCCTGCCGCCGCCAGCAGGGACGCGGCGACGGCGGCCCGGTAACCAGCCTCGCAGTGAACCCAGATCTGCCCGCTGGGTATCTCGCCCATCCGGGCCGAGAGCTCGTGCAGCGGAATGTGCACAGCACCCGGGATATGACCGGCCCGCCATTCGGACACGGCGCCGCACGTCGAGCACGACCGGAGAACCGCGAGCGGCGGTGCGCGCGGCCAGCGTGGCGAAATCGGCAGTCGGGAACTCCGCTAGCTGCTCCCCCGCCGCCGCCCACGCCTCAGGCGGCCCGCCGGCCATGGCTTCGATCCGGTCGATGCCGATCCGGCACAACTCGCGCTGCGCATCGGTGACCATCTCGGCACTGTCCCCGATGAGGGTCAGCGGTGAGCCCCACGGAATCAGCCAGCCTAGGTACGTCGCCAGGTTGGCGCCATTTTCGAAGTTGAGCGCGCCGCGCAGATGACCGGCCGCGAACGCGATGCGCGATCTCAGGTCAACGACCCACTCCCCGGCGTCGATGCGGCGGCGGAGCTCGGCGGCTTCGGCGCGGCGCGGCGGCGACAGGTCGGGCCCGGCCGGTCCAGCCAAGTTGGCCTTGCCCATATGTGCGTAATAGGCCGGATAAACGTCGAGTCCCGCGATCAGCTCCTCGACATACTCGGTCTCGCTCTTGGTGAGGGCCGGGTTAACCCGCTTCTCGTCGCCAATCGTGGATGATCCGCCGATAGCAGGAGTGGCCGAGCAGAAGCTGCCGAAGCCATGCGTCGGGCAGATCGAGGCGGTATCCGGCAGCTCCGCGGCCAGCCGGTGCGCGGAGCCGAACTGTGCCCTGGCCAGAGCCCGCTTGTGCGCCGGGCCGAGCAGGTCTGTTCGCCCGGTAGTCCCGTTCAACAGCGAGCCGCCAGTGAATGCAGCAACAACCTGATCGCCGTCGGCGAGCAAGTAAGACAGGTGCGTGAAGGTATGACCCGGCGTGGCAAGCGCCCGAACGCGCATATCGCCCACCTTGACCAAGTCGCCATCAGCGACTGCCGTCCGCTGGAACGAGACCGGGTCGGCAGCGTTGACGACGTACTGCGCGCCCACGGCGGCAGCCAGCGCAAATCCGCCGGTGACGTAGTCGTTGTGCATGTGCGTCTCGAACACGTGCGTGATCGCTAGGCTGCGGGCTTCGGCGGCCGCCAGGACGCGGTCGAAGTCCCGTTGCGCGTCGATCACCAGGGCGACGGTGCCATCCGTGGCAAGGTAACCACGGTCGCCCAGCGAGGGGGTGTCGATGGCCACTATCTCAATCATCTATGCCTGACACCTGCCCATCCGCCGCCGGACGCACACCCCGTCGTGCCGTCAGGTCGCTGACTGGCCAGTGTAGACACCGCGAGGGCGGATAGGGATGTTGCGCTCATACTCCTCGAGCGCGTGCGCCAGCCAGCCGGCTGTCCGGCCAGTCGCGAATATGGCCTCGCCCGCGCCGCGAACCATGCCCCCAACATGCGCCAGCAGGGCCAGCGCGAACTCGATGTTCGGCGCAGGCAGGGCCCGGTGCCTGGCCTCGGCCGTGACGGCCCTGGCAATCGCGAGCTGCGGCGAGGCTGGCGCGTACTCGCCAATGAGCTCTAGCAGCAAATTCGCCCGCGGGTCACCGCTGGTGTAGACGAAATGCCCGAAACCTGGCAGCCGCTCTCCTCGGCGCAGCAGGTCGCCCACGACCCGGGAAGCATCCGCGGCTGAAGTCGCCGCGCCCAGCATGAGCTCCGCGCCCAGCGCGGCGCCGCCATGCAGCGCACCGCCCATAGCGCCGAGTCCGGTGGCGACGACGGCATAAGGATCGGCCCGCATTGATGCGGCCACCCGCACCGCCAGGGTTGACGCGGCCAGCTCGTGATCGGCAACCAGCACCAGGGCGGCATTCAGGACGCGGATCAACCCGGCTGGGGCCGGCCGCGCGCAGAGCCCGGCCGCCAGTCTCGCCGCCACCGGCCCGGTGAGTGCAGCGTCCCCGCCAGGCAGCTCCCGGCCAGCTGGCGCCAGTTGCCGGCCATCCGGTTTGCCGCCAGCCGCGGGCAGGGCACCGGTCATGCCGGCGATCAGCGCCCGGCCTGCCGCGACCACAGCCGGCGGGTCCAGATGGAGCCGGAACGGGTCCGTTGCGGCCAGCGCCGGCACAATCACCTGGAGCCGTTCCAGCGGAAGCGTGCCGGCCGGCAACGCTGCCTGCGCTGCGCGGCCGACCGCCAGCGCCTCGGCGGTGGCCTGCCATCCCGTCCCAGTCGGCTGCGGACTGCCCGCCGCAGGCAGCTCGCCTGTCCACAGCAGCACGGCAACGTCTTCGAAGCTGCAGCGCACAGCAAGATCGATCGCATCGTGACCCCGGTACCGCAGGGTGCTGTCCCTTATTTCGGTAACAGCGGTCTCGATCACCAACTCGGCCGGACCGCCGGACCGCCGTGGCTTGCCGCGGCGCGCCAGTTCCGCGACTTCGGCGGAATCGAACATGCTTGACCGGCCGTCCGCATCACGGCGGCGGCCGAGCACCCCCCGGCTGACGTAGGCGTACAGGCTCGCCTGCTTGATGCCGAGGCGTTCGGCGGCCTCGGCCGCGCCGATCCACTCGGTCACTCGCCCTCCGCTATGGTCACCGGCCAGCAGGCCGCAAATACGCCGCCGCCGCGCCGGATAGCCGGCCACGTTACCGGAAAAAACTCCTGTGAACGCCCGCCGCCAGCCTGCCGGCTATCGGTCCTAGGTTGATTATGATCAATGTTGACACATGGATGCAATAGCGATCAATAATAGAGCAGATTCGCCGCCGGCTGCCGAAGGAGACTCAATGAACGCCACTGCCGACGTAGCTGCACCTGAGCCCTTTGAGGCCGCTCCCGGCCTAGCGGGCGTCTCCGTTGCCCGCACCGGCGTGTCCGACGTGCTCGGCCGCAAGGGCTTCTACCATTACCGGGGCTATAACGCCGTCGACATCGCCCGGCGCGGCCGGGTGGAGGACGCCTGGCATCTGCTGCTGCGCGGTGAGCTGCCGACGGCGGCGCAGCGTGCGGCGTTCGCCCGGCAGACCGCCGAACTGCGCCAGCTGCCCGAGGGGGTCGCGGAGTTGCTGCCTGCGCTTGCCCGGCTCAGCCGGCCGGGATCGCTGGAATCGCTGCGCTCCGCGGTTTCGGTGAGCGCTCAGGCGATGGGCTGCCGGCCGTGGACGGACCAGACGGCCGACGAAACTGCCGAGCAGGCCGCCCGGTTCGCGGCCGTCATGCCGACCCTTGCCGCGCAGCTGTTCCGGCTGGCCAGCGGGCTGCAGCCGGTGCAGCCAAGGGCCGACCTCGGTTACAGCGACAACTACCTCTACATGATCACCGGCGAGGAGCCCAGCGACCGGAGCCGGTATGCGGTCGAACGGTACCTGATGCTCACCATCGACCACGGGTTCAACAACTCGACGTTTACCTCGCGGGTGATTGCCTCGTCTGGCGCGGACTTGGGCGCGGTAGTGACCGGCGCCCTGGGCGCCCTGTCGGGCCCATTCCATGGCGGCGCGCCGGCCAGGGTGTTCGACATGCTGGACGCTATCGGCTCGCCGGACAATGCCGAGGCCTGGCTGCGGCGGGCGATCATCAACGGCGACAAGCTCATGGGCTTCGGCCACCGGATCTACAAGACGGTCGACCCCCGCTCGGAACTGCTGCATCAGGTCGCCAGGGAGCTGCACAGCGAACGGGTCGAGTTCGCCGAGGTCGTCGAGAAGAACGCGGTCGAGCTGCTGGCCGAGCTAAAGCCCGGCCGGGACCTGTACGCGAACGTCGAGTTCTATGCCGGCGTCGTCCTGGAAGCCGCGGGCTTGCCACGCGAGATGTTCACCGCCACGTTCGCCTGCAGCCGGGTCATCGGCTGGATGGCCAACGTGCTCGAGCAAATCGAAGACAACCGGATTTTCCGGCCGCTGGCACGCTACGACGGACCGGAGGCGCCGCGGGAGTTCCCCGGTTTCTGGCAGCCCGGCCAGCCCTGACTCGAGTCTGCCGGTACGCCGCCTGCTACTGGTTACCGCGCGTGACGGCAGGTGACCCCTGGGCGGCCCGAAGTCGTCATCGGCCGGATGGGGGGCATTATTAGGTTCATGTCTGCTACGACCTCGCCCGTAACCGGAGATCGCGTGGCTGCGGCTGGTGACCGGCGCTGGCTGATCCTGGTCGTGGTCTCCGTCGCCCAGCTGATGGTGGTCCTGGATGCCACCATCGTGAATATCGCGCTGCCGTCGGCGCAGCGTTGCGCTTGATGTTCCCGAACAGCGATCGGCAGTGGGTGGTGACGTCGTACGCACTGGCCTTCGGCAGCCTGCTGCTGGTGGGCGGTCGCCTCGGGGACATGTTCAGCCGTAAGCGGGTGTTCATCACTGGTTTGATCGGATTTGCCGTCGCTTCGGCCATCGGCGGCGCCTCCGTCTCGTTCACCATGCTGGTGGCAGCACGGGCCCTGCAGGGCGCCTTCGGCGCAATCCTCGCGCCCGCCGCCCTGGGCACGCTGGTAAGCACGTTCCGTGAACCACGGGAGCGGGGCCGGGCGTTTGGCGTGTTCGGCTCGGTCGCCGCCGGCGGTGGCGGGTGGGCCTGATCCTGGGCGGGGTGCTCACCCAGTACCTGTCATGGCGCTGGACGCTGTATGTCAACCTGCTGTTCGCTGCCATCGCGGTGGCTGGCGCGCTGGCCTGGATCCGCACCACCCGCCCCGACGTCAGGCCGCGGATGGACTGGCCGGGCGCCGTGCTGGCCTGCGCTGGCCTGTTCTTGATCGTTTACGGCTGCTCCCATGCCGAAACCGCCGGGTGGACGGACGCGGTAACGCTCGGCTGTCTGGCGGCGGGCGTGGTGCTAGTCGCCGGGTTCGTCGTCGCCGAGCAGCGGTCCAGTCACCCGTTGCTGCCGCTGCGGGTGATCCTCGACCGGACCCGGGGCGGTTCCTACGTCGCGGTCTTCATAACGGGAGTCGCGATCTTCGCAACGTTCCTGTTTCTCACCTACTACTTGCAAGTGGTCAAAAGAGAAAGCCCGCTGGCAACCGGGCTGCTGTTCCTGCCCATGATCGGCTGCATCCTGATCAGCTCCAACCTCTCCAGCATCGTGGGCCTGGCCCGGTTCGGCCCGCGGGTCCTGATCGCAACCGGCATGCTGCTGGCGGCCGGCGGGATGGCGTACCTGACTCAGGTGACTGTGAGCTCTGGCTACGCCAGCGCCGTGCTGCCCGCCCTGCTGATCCTGGGCCTTGGCTTCGGCATGATCTTCGCGCCCGCCATCAACACCGCTACCTTCGGCGTCGCCCGCCAGGACTCGGGCGTCGCCTCCGCACTGGTCAACACGATGCAGCAGGTCGGCGGCTCAATCGGGACATCGGCTATCAGCACGATCGCGCTCAGTGCGACGGCGACCTACCTGATCACCCACCACGCCAGCCCGCTGGCGCCGGCGATCGCGGCCACCCACGGCTACACCGTGGCATTTGGCGTGTCCGCAGGGCTGCTCGGGCTCGGCTTCATCCTCGCGATCCTGCTGCTCCCGTCCAAGCGCCGGCTCACAGAGCTCAGGAACGTCGCTGCGGCTCCCGCTCCGGCCACGGTCCCGTCGCATGCCGCCGCCAGTCCGCAGACGGTCCCGTCGCATGCCGCCGTCACCGCCGCCCCGGAGCCGGCGTTCGAGGCGATTCCCGTCGGCCTGTGCGGCTGCTCGCCGGTAGTAACCGCAGTT
Source organism: uncultured Actinomycetota bacterium (assembly GCA_963787665.1). Classification (GTDB taxonomy): domain Bacteria; phylum Actinomycetota; class Actinomycetes; order Streptosporangiales; family Streptosporangiaceae; genus JAJYUU01. The sequence continues at coordinate 1,201,633 of CAWBDZ010000005.1, read as the reverse complement.
CCCGGCTCGGCCACGCTTGTCGCTGACATTGCGAGCAGGTCCAGGCCTTAGCAAGATGCCCAGCACTCATGCATGCGTGAGGGCGCAGGGGTTATCGTCGGTCGATGAGCACCCCTACGCCGCCCGCGCCAGATCTGCGAATTGTCGTCGGCTACGACGGATCACCTCCGGCCAGCCGCGCACTCCAGGCCGCGGTTAACCTGCTCCAGGGCCGGACCGGGCGCCTTGACCTGGTATACGTGGCGCACATGCCAAGCATGGCCGCGCTGTCGCCCGGCGCCGTGGCCGAACTGGAAACGGACTTCAACGAGGTCGAGCAGGAACTCCGGACGATGGCCGCCGAACAGTTGCTCGGCAGCGAGCAGAGCTGGGATTTCGAGCGGCGCCAGGGCCTGATCGCCGAAGAATTGATGTCGGCCGCCAGAGACCTCGGCGCTGCTCACCCGCAGGCAACCATCGTCATTGTCGTCGGTAGCTCGTCTCTGGTCACGCACCGAATCGTCGGCTCGGTCGCCGTCAGCCTGGCCCGCCATTCGCCCGTACCGCTCATAGTCGTGCCCTAGATCTCGTCCGTCAGGGGTCGCTTTACGGCAATATGGGTTGGGTAATATGGTTACCCATATGAAAACGACGGTAGAGTTGCCAGATGAGCTCTTGCGTGCAGCCCAGAGCATCGCGCGAGCCGAGGGCACAACGCTGAAATCCTTGCTCGAGGAAGGACTGCGGGCCGTCCTCGAACGTCATCGCGGCGGCGGCCAGTTCGCCCTGCCCGATGCAAGCGTCGATGGGCGCGGGCTGCTGCCAGAGTTCGCCGACGCCAGCTGGGCCACGATCAGGGAGGCTAGCTACGGGGACCGGCGTTGATCGCCGTCGATACCAACATCCTGGTCTATGCGCACCGGCGGGATTCCCCATTCCACCAGGCGGCAGCCGCGGCGGTGAGACAGGTCGCCGAGAGTCCCGCGCCCTGGGCGCTACCGTGGTCCTGCCTGCATGAGTTCTACTCGATCGTTACTCATCCTCGGCTCTACGACCCGCCTAGCCATCCCGCCGAGGCGTCAGGTCAGATCGACGCATGGCTTCAGTCACCGTCCGCCGTGCCGCTAAGCGAGGGCGAAACCTACTGGCGGACTCTGAGCACCCTGCTCAGCGCTGGCAAGGTGACCGGGCCGCTGGTACATGACGCGCGGATCGCAGCCCTGTGCCAGAGCCACGGAATACGGGAACTCTGGACAGCCGACCGGGACTTCAGCCGCTTTCCGCGGCTGAAGGTGGTCAACCCGCTGGTCTGAGCGCTAGCTGCCGATCTGCTTGCGGTTACGTGCGCGCCGCACACGGCGGCGCTGCTCCGGGCTGAGCATTCGGTACGCGATGACCGGAATTGCGATCGCCGCGGCGATCACCAGGACCGCTGCGAGCGGATTCCAGATGAACAGGATCAGCCCGATGACGAGGCCGATAAGGCCATATCTCATATGCGGTGTCAAGCCGGGCTCCCTTCGGGGAACGTCGTTCCCCTGATGATTCAACTATCCCGCTCGATCAGGAGTTCCCAGCCGGATCGGAACGGGCCTGCCGACAGGTTGGCAGCCGCCCGACCTGATGGTAGATGATGACGACATGACCCTATCGCTCCCGGTGGACGCCGAGGCCAACGAGTTGCTCTCCCGCAATCCGCTGGCGCTGGTGATCGCCATGTTGCTCGATCAGCAAGTTCCGTTGGAGAAGGCGTTCAGCTCGCCCTATCAGCTCGTCCAGCGCCTCGGCCACGAACCGACCGCGGCCGAGCTGGCCGACTTCAACCCCGAGGAGCTGGCGGCCATCTTCGCCGAGCGCCCGGCCCTGCACCGCTTTCCGAAGGCGATGGCCGCCCGGACCCAGGAGCTGGCCAGGCTGCTCGTGGATCGTTACGACGGCGACGCTACCCAGGTCTGGACCGGGGTCGACTCGGGGGCCGAGCTCGTCGCGAGGCTCGCCGAGCTGCCGGGGTTCGGCGGCTACAAGGCGCAGATCTTCGCCGCCCTGCTCGGCAAGCAGCTGGGCGTCCGGCCGCCCGGCTGGCGGGAAGCGGCTGGCCATTTCGGCACCGACGGCTCGCACTACTCGGTGGCCGACATCACCGATGACGCGTCGCTCGCCGCGGTTCGCGCGTACAAGAAAGAGCTGAAGGCGGCCGCCAAGGCCGGCAGCGCGCGCTAGTCCCCGGCCACGGGCCGGCCCTTCGAGCCCGACGACACCACCTCGCGGTGATGCGATCAGGCCACGTCGCCCTTGAGAGAGAATCCGGCCAGCCGGTTGACCGCCAGTGCGAGGGCCACTACCGTCACCGCCAGTCCCATGCCGACGCCGGTGCCGGCGTTCAGGTTTGCGTGCAGGTCTGCGTTGTTCGCGATCGAGTTCGCGACCGCCAGGCTGTAGTGCCCGGCCGAGAGCAGCGCCACGCCTGGCACTAGGCCGGCCAGCAGGCCTTCCCAGAGCAGCACGTAAAGCAGGCCGAAGGCCAGCGCCCGCCCCGGGCTGAAGACCGCGGTCGCCATCACGAACAGCGCGTTGTAGATGACCGATCCGGCCAGCGCGCCGACGAACAGCCCGATCGCCAGTTTGCTGCCCGCGCCGGTCGCGATCGCCCCGGCCAGGTATTCCGGCACGGCCGCGAACACCACGGTCAGCGCCACCGCGACGAGGTACTTGCTGAGCACCACGGTCCGCCTGCTGACCGGCGTAGCGAGCAGGTGCACGATGCTGCCGTCCTCGATCTCGGCGCCGAGCACGCTGCCGCCGACTATCAGCGCCGTCAGCGCGAGGACCAGGTAGCCGATCTGGCCGAGGACCAGGGGCGGCCACTCCTGGCCGGTGGCTGTCGCCTTGAGCAGCGCGGAGATGCCGATCAGGATGATGGCCGGCACGGCGAAGAGCAGAGCCCGCTTACGGCTCATGGTGGCGCGCAGCGTCAGCCTGATGATGACGCCGTTGAACAGGCCGGACATCGGCTGCCCCGTTCTCTCGTTCCGCTGACTCATCAGGACGCCAGCAGGTAAGTGAAGACGCTTTCCAGCGACTCGTCGGATGGCAGCAGCTGGGTCAAGCGAATGCCACGGTCGCGAGTGAGGCCCGCCAGTTCCCTGGTGAACGTGCCGTAGTCGGAGGCACGCACCTGCAGCCCTTGCCCGGTCAACTCCACCCCGCTGACAGCGGGCAACCCGATAAGCGCGGAGCCGAGCGCCCGGTCATCGGATGAGCGGACCAGGAAGACATGCGGCCTGTTGGTCATCAGCCGCCGGATAGCCCGGAAATCACCGGACGCGGCGAGGCGGCCGCCGACGATGACCTGGATGATCCCGGATAGCCGTTCGACTTCTTCCAGGATGTGCGAGCTGAATACGATGACCCGGCCCCGTTCACCCTGGGCGTGCAGCAGGTCCATCATGTGCAGCCGCTGTCGCGGGTCCATCCCGTTGAACGGCTCGTCCAGCAGCACGATTTCCGGGTCGTGCACGAGCGCAGCGGCTACCTTGATCCGCTGCCGCATGCCCTTGGAGTAGGTGGCGATCTTCCGGTCCTGCGCCTCGGTCATCTCCAGCATCTCGATGGCGCGCCGGGCGGCGCCGTCAGGATCTGGCAGGCCGTGCAGCTTAGCCGTGGAAACGACGAAGTCGGCGCCGGTCAGGAACGCGTACACCGAGTCACGCTCAGGCACCAGGGCCACCCGGCGGAACATGGCCGGGTTGCGCCAGCTGCTCTGCCCGGCCACCGTGATCTCACCTCGGGAGGGCGGCAGGAATCCGGCCATCATGTGCATGATCGTGGTCTTGCCAGCGCCATTGGGACCAAGCAGGCCGGTTACGCCAGGCCCGATCGTCATGGTGATGTCGTTGACGGCCACCACGTTGCCGTACCAGCGCGAGACGGCTCGAAACTCAATGGTCGTCATGCCACACCAACCCTCCGGTAGCGGGCGATGAGCCCGCCGATGGCGGCCAGGGTCAGGACCACGAAAACGGCGAAGTAGACCGCGCCGTAGTGCCCGATGGTTATCTGCTGGAAGGGGTGCGGCTGGAAACGTAGTGTCGTGCCCTGGAACCAGTGCAGCATGCCACCGAGCAGGGTGAACGGGCTCAGCAAGCCGGCCAGGCTAGCCAACGCCGACGGCTGGCCGAATGCGCCCGGGCCGAAGGCTTGTTCGCCGACGTGGCCCAGCACGCTGGCCAGGATAAAAGTGAAGAAGAGCGGGATGCCAGTAGCGCATATTGCAAAGACGCGCTTGCCGGTGCTGGATGCGAGTAGCAGCGAGATGCTGGCCAGCAGTACGGCCCAGGCTGCGCCGTACAGCAGTCCCGGTCCGACCGCGCGGGTCTGCGCCCATACCTGGCTCGGTCCGTGCTGCTGCGTCACGATACCGAGGTACAGCAGGATCACCGGGACCTCGATCAGCACCAGGCAGGCGAGCACGAACGCCACGAGCTTGGCGACCGGGTAGTCGATCCGGTGAATCGGCCTGGCGAAGTACAGCGGCAGCGTGTGGCTGCGCAAGTCGCTGGAGACGAGGTTCGGCGCCTGCAGCGCCACGAAGACCAGCACCGCGATTGTCCGCAGCTGCGGAACGTAGTTGTCATAGCTGACGATCGGCTGACTGCCGGAATTGGTGGCCAGCGCCACAGCGTTGACGGCAGCCGGCAGGCACAGCAGCCCGAACAGCAGGACCGGGAAAATCTTGGCCTTGGCGCCGCGGCCGATGCCGAACGCAGCCCGGAAGCTGTGCCAGACCAGCGCCCGTACGATCTGCGCCCGGCCCAGGCGGGCACCCTCGTATCGCCGGTAGCCGATGTTGTGGATGACCCCGCCGCCATCGGCGCCGGAGGCGAGCTGCCCGCTGGCAGTCTCGGCATTAGCTGACACTGGCAGCTCCTGTCGTCATGCCGGGCGCTTCAGGCGCCGAGTCGGCGGCCACGGCTGACACCGACGGATCCGCACGGAACAGTTCCTCAATCCGGTGCCTGCGCTGTTCGAGCCGGCTCAGCGGCAAACCGAGATCGGCCACCGCATCACGCACCGCGTCGTAGGTTTCGTCTCCGGCCAGCTGGACTAGCAGCCCGCGCTGGTAGGGAACGGGACTGAGCCCGCGCGCGGCGAGTTCGGCGCGCAGCTGCTCGATGCCCTCGTCAACCTCGACGAGCAGGGCCGCCCTGGCCTGGGTCACCGAGCTCATCGAATCAGCCCGCAGCAGCCGTCCGTCTTCGATCGCGACCAGGCCGTCGCAAATCTGCTCGATCTCACCGAGCAGATGGCTCGCGACAAGGATCGAGATGCCGAACTCCGCCCCGATCTTGGCGATCAGCTCGAGCATGCTGGCCCGGCCCGCTGGATCGAGGCCGTTGGTCGGCTCGTCTAGCAGCATCAGCCTGGGGTCGCCGACAAGGGCCTGAGCGAGCTTGACGCGCTGCTTCATGCCAGTGGAGTAGGTGCCGATCTGCCGGTACCTCTCCTCGTACAGGCCGGTGTGCCGCAGTGAGTCAGCGGCGCGCTCCCTGGCGGCTGTGGCTGGCAGCCCGGACATGCGGCCCATGTGCGTGACGAACTCGGTGGCTGTCAGGTCCGACGGCAGGCAGTCGTGTTCCGGCATGTAGCCGGAATGGGTCCTGATCTCGAAGCCTTCGGTCACGCAGTCATGGCCAAGCACGAAGGCTGTGCCACTGGTTGGCGCCAGCAACCCGAGCAGGATCTTGATGAGCGTCGACTTGCCAGCCCCGTTGGCGCCGATGAGGCCGGTGATGCCCGGCTCCACGGTCACGGTGAGCTCGTCGAGCGCGGTCACGGTGTTGCCGTACCGCTTGGTGAGGCCCTTTGCCTGGATCACCGCCCCCGGCGCAGGTTGCCAGGCCTGCTCTCCGGTCAGCGGCGCAGATTCCCCGATCAATGTTCCTCCGGCTTCCCCGATTTGCGAGTCCACACTCTCAGCTTCGGCGACCTGCCGCATCAGACCTCAGGTTGATCCAGGCCGGCCCTGATGGTGAGGCGTGCGCGCTGCAGTGTATTCCGATCACGATGGCGTCTCAGGTCTACACCCGCCAGGCTGGCGGCAGGTAGGGTTTCTGCCCAGAAGGCTAATACCGGGGCAGAGCGGCTTTCAGCAGGGACGTCAGCAGTGGTCAACGGGGAAACGCGAACCGTCGGGCAGCCCTCAGGCGGACGGCTGCCATCGCACTGGGCGCTCCGTCCGGCTGTGGCGGGACTGCTGCTGCTCGCTGCGATCGCCGGGCTGAGCGCGGCCAGTCCCGCTCTCGGCGCGGGCGGGCGCTGGCACGGCCACCCGCTCGCTCTCGCCGTCGCGCTCGAGGTCGTCCTCGGACTGCTGTTGCTCGGGGTGACCGCGCTCGCCAGGCGTTCACCACAACCAGGCCACCTGCGCACGCAGCTGCGGTACCTGCTGCGCTGGGCCACCATCCTCTTGATGATCGTCATTGTGGTCATCGGCGTCGTGAACTACATAGCCACCAGGCACGGCTCATCGGTGCTGAAGCTGCTGCACAACTACGCCAAGGGCAGCAAGAGGCCCACGCCGCGGCACCTGTCTCCGCCGGGCCACGGACCCGACCTGACCTACCTTGTGTACGCGCTCATAGCCATCCTCCTGCTGGCGGCCATTGCTGCGGTGGTGCTGCTGGTCGCCCGCCTTCGGCCAGCCCCGCGCTTCTTGTTCGACGAGTTGGAGCTCGCCGACGACGATGGCGAGAGCCTGCGCCGGGCAGTCGAGTCGGGCCGGGCCGCGCTGCACGAGGTGGATGAGGCGCGGGCCGCGATCATCGCCTGCTACCTGGCCATGGAACGCAGCCTGGCCACTGCCGGCACCGCGCGGACTGCTGCGGAGACGCCCGACGAACTGCTGGCCAGGGCGACTGGCACCGGGCTCCTGCGCGGGCGCGCTGCGGCCCAGCTGACCGCCTTGTTCTACGAGGCCAGGTTTTCTACCCACCCGCTGCCGGAGAGAGCCAAGGCGAGCGCCACGGCCGCACTGAACGAGATATCCGCCGCGTTGCGCGATACGGCGGCGCTGACCGGCGGGGAGGCATTACGGTGACCGCGCCACGGCAGCCCGGCACGCAGGCCGGCGCATCGCCAGCCCGCGAGGGCTGGCGGGCAGCGGCACCGGAACTCGCCATTGCCATTGCTCTCGTAGCGGTCACCAGCATTGCCGTTTACTTGTACGCAGGCGCTGGCACTGCCGTCGCGGCGCTGGCTTTCTGGGCCGTGCTGGCGCTCGCGGCGCTGCGCTGGATCGTGCCGCCAGCGGCGCGGCCGCTAGCCGATCAGGGGGGCTGGCGCGGGCCGGGCCGGACCAGCTTCATCGGCTACTGGCGGAAACGGGCGATGCTGACCGACGCAACTGCCTCCATGGTCAGCTACGATGCCGAGCTGCGCCCGACGCTCCAGCACCTGCTCGCCGCCAGGCTGGCCGAACGGCACGGCATCAGCTTGTATCAGGACCCCGACGCGGCTAAGCGCATGCTCCTGCCCAGGCCCGGTGAGGACGTGCTCTGGTACTGGCTGGACCCGCGACGGCCGGCTGAGGGCAATCACCAGCAACGGGGCATCCCGCCTCGCACCCTCGCCGCGATCATCGACCGAATGGAGCGACTGTGACCGAACTGAGCTGGACTCCCGCCCGGACCGCGGGCCGCTGCGCGCTGGTGCTCGATGAGATCGAGCGGGCTGTGGTCGGGCGGCGCCGGAGCCTGGAGCTCGTCCTCGTGGGCATCCTGGCCGGCGGGCACGTACTGCTGGAGGACTTGCCCGGACTCGGCAAGACGCTCATCGCCCGGTCCTTCGCAACCGCGCTGGGACTGGACTTCGCCCGGATACAGTTCACCCCCGACCTGCTGCCGTCGGACGTCGTCGGCGCGCCGCTGTACGACCAGCGAACTGGCGAGATGGTCTTCCGGCCGGGCCCGGTCTTCACCCAGCTACTGCTGGCCGACGAGATCAACCGGACGCCGCCGAAAACTCAGGCGGCGCTGCTGGAAGCGATGGGCGAGAGCCAGGTGAGCATGGACGGCGTCACCAGGCCGCTGCCTCAGCCGTTCATCGTCCTGGCAACCGACAATCCGATCGAGTATGAAGGCACCTACGAGCTGCCCGAGGCCCAGCTCGACCGGTTCCTCATGCGGCTCAGCCTCGGGTACCTGGCTGCCGGCGAGGAGGTCGCCATGCTCCAGCGGCGGCTTGACCGCCGGCGGGAGGCCGCAGCGCTCCGGCCGGTCACCAGCGCAGCCGAGCTGATGGCGATGCGGGAATCGCTCGAAGATGTGGAGGTCACGCCCGACCTGCTGGACTACGTCGTGGCCATCATCGGCGCCACCCGCGGCCATCATCAGATCCAGGTCGGGGCCAGCCCGCGCGGCGGCCTGGCCCTAGTCCAGCTGGCCCGGGCGCAGGCCCTGCTCGCTAACCGCGACTACGTCATCCCTGATGACATCAAGAGCGTCGCCGTGCCCGCCCTGGCGCACCGCATCACGTTGCGCCCCGAACTGTGGGTACGCCAGGTCAAATCGGAGGACGTGATCGCCAGCCTGCTCGCCACGGTGCCCATCCCGAAGACCGATCCGGCCGCTATCAGTGGCTGAGTACCGGCCGCTAGCAGGCTCTGACGACGATTCCCGGCGCGTGCAGGTGCGCTGGGACCTGTCGCCACACGCCCGCAGGCTGCTGACGCTGGCGGTTGCTGGCCTGATTATCGCCATTCTCACCAGGCGGCCCGAATTCGCCGGCCTCGCCGCGCCAGCCGTGCTGCTGCTTGCCACCTGGCGCACCGCCCGCCCGGCCACAGTGACCTTGCGGACTCGGCTGACCGACATCACCGTGGTCGAAGGCGTTCAGACCGCCGTCCGGGCCGACCTCGGCGGGGCCGGCGACTTCGACGCCGATTTCGTCATCGAGGCTGCCGACGACGTCACCACTGGAGGTCCGGTCGTCGTCACTGCCGGCCGGGCCGGCCTGCCATTCGTGTCGAGGCGCTGGGGTGACCGCCCGATCGGCATGCTGGCCGGCACGCTGCGCGACAAGCACCGGCTCGCCGAGGGCAGATTTCTGGTTTCGCTTCCGCACGTTAACTGCCTGCCACAACCAGCGGGCCTGGCCAGCACGGTCGTGCTCAGCCGGCTGCCCAGTCGTCTTGGCGAGCACCCGGCCAGGGCGACGGGCGAGGGCGGGGAGTTCGCCGGCGTCCGCGAGTTCGTGCCCGGCGACCGGCAGCGCCGCATCAACTGGCCGGCCACAACCCGGCACGGCACCCTGCATCTCAGCACCTTCGCGGCCGAGCGCACGCAGAACCTCGTCGTCATAGCGGACGAGACCGCCGACGTCGGCGAGCCCGGCTCAAGCTCGCTCGACCTGGTGGTCCGCGGTGCCTGCGGGACCATGGAGCATTACCTGGCCAGCCGGGACCATGTCGGCCTGATCATCTACGCCAGCCGGCTGAGCTGGATCAGGCCAGGTCAGGGACGCCGCCATTTCAACCGGCTGCTCGACCTGCTGATGTCAAACCCGGGAGGTTGGGATCGGGCGGCGAACCTCACCCGGTTGCCACGCGCGGCCCTGCCGCCCGGAGCCCTCATCGTGGTTTTCAGCCCGCTGCTCGACCCGAGGCTAGTGGAGGCGCTCCGTGACCTTCGCGAGCGCGGATTCAATGTGCTCGTCGTTGACGTTCTCAATGCGGAGCCGAACTTCCCTGGCAACAGGATGTCTCAGCTCACCACCAGGATCTGGCGGCTTGAGCAGCAATCCATCAGGTTCTCGCTAACCCAGATCGGCGTGCCGGTCGTGCACTGGGATGGCGTCAGCAGCCTGGACGAGCCACTGGCTCCCTATACCCGGCGCGTCATGGTAGTGCGCCGATGACGACCCCGCAGCTGACCGGGCCGGGCTACCCCTGGCGCTACGTCGCCGCCGCAGGCGCGCTCACGGCAGGCCTGGTCTGGTGGTCGGCAGCACCTATCTCGGAGGCTCGCGGCGGCGCCAGGATCACGCTGATCCTCGCCATCATCACCGCCGCCGGAAGCATCGGCCAGGTAGCGGTCGCCGCCGCGGCACCGCCAGCCGCCGACAAGTCGCGCACGGACCGGATCGTGGCACGGCTGGCCGCCATCCTGGTGATGGTGGCGTGGCCTGAGCTGATGATGGTTGCCGTGCTGGTGCTTGAGGCGCTGCACCGCTCGCGGCCCTGGCATACCGCCTTTCTGGGCGCCGCCATCATCGGCTTCCTGCTCGCCGTGCATATGGCCGAGAGTCACGCTGATGCCAGCGTCCTGCGCAGGCAGCTGCCGCTCATCGGCATCGGGCTTGGCCTGTCCGCGCTGGCGGTCGGCGCGGCCGCGCTACCGGGCCTGCCGACTGGCGGCGTTTCGGCTGCCGTCCGCGTCATCGCTGCCGCGGCAGCCGTCATCGCCGCCGGCCTGGCGGTGCCGGTCTGGCTGAGCCGCGAACGCTAGTCACCGGCCAGCGGCGTACCCCTGCATGCCCCGCGGATTGGCGGCCGCGTACAGGAACCCGCCGGATCGGGCCACCGCGCTTAGCCGTCCAAGTGACCATGGCGGCCTGACATCCAGGAGGTGCCCTCGGCTCCGCAGCGCTGCGATGATCTTCGGGCCGACCCTGGACTCGACGGCAAGCGAGCCCGGCAGTGACCCACGCGGGTAGAACGACGACGGGAAGTGGTCGGTATGGAAGGCGGGGGCGTCGATGGCCTCCTGCAGGTTCATGCCATACAGCACATGGTTCAGGAAGAATGCCAGCGACCACTGATCCTGCTGATCGCCGCCTGGCGTGCCGAACGCGAGGTAAGGCTCGCCGTCACGCAGGGCCAGGCTCGGTGACAAGGTAGTTCTCGGCCTGCGGCCGGGCGCGATCGTGCTGGCCAGTCCCGGCGTGAGAGTGAACATCTGCGCTCTGGTACCCAGGCAGAAGCCCAGGCCATCCACGACCGGGGAACTTTGCAGCCAGCCGCCGCTCGGTGTGGCCGACACCATGTTGCCGAACTGGTCGGTGACGTCAAGATGGCAGGTATCACCCGGGCCGAGCTCCGGGGCCGACAAGCCGCCGGGCACGCCCGCGGCGGCTGGCTCGCCAGTCCCGCCGAGGTGGGCCAAGCCGGACGCCACGGCAGGACTGGCAAAATCTGGCAGCCGGGGCTCGGCTCCGCCCGGCGACCCGGGGCGCAACTCCATCGAGGCAGCATCGCCGATCAGGGCGCGTCGCGCTTCCGCATACCCGGCGGACAGCAGCTCAGCAACCGGGACCACCGACTGCCGCGGGTCGCCGTACCAGGCCTCGCGGTCAGCGAACGCGAGCTTGGCGGCCTCGGTCACGACATGAATGAAGTCGGCGCTCCCCGGCCGCAACTGCTGGATGCCAAGCTCGTCCAGCAGGGCCAGCTGCTGCAGGAACACCGGACCCTGTCCCCACGGACCGGTCTTGCATACCGTCACGCCACGGAAATCGAGGGTAACGGGTGACTCGACCGACGCTCGCCAGCTTGCCAGGTCACCGCCAGTCAGCAAGGCCCGGTGCGGACTCCCGGTGACGTCCATGACCTCGGCAGTGTCCAGGTAGCGGGCCATGGCCTCGGCCACGAATCCTTCGTAAAACGCATTCCTGGCTGCCTCGATTTGCGCTTCGCGTCCGGCTGCCGCCTGCTCGGCTTCGGCCAGGATCCGGTGGTAGACCGCTGCCAGCGGCTTGTTAGTGAACCGGCTGCCTGGCGGCGGGATTCCGGCAGCGAGGTAGATCTCCGCTGATGCCGGCCAGTGCTCGGCGAAGGTGGCCGCAACCGACGCGATCGCCGCGCTGGCGGTGGCGAGCATCGGATAGCCATTCTCGGCATAGCCGATCGCGTACTCCATCACCTGCCGCAGCCGCATCGTCCCGTACCGCTCGAGCAGCAGCATCCAGGTGCCAAATGCGGCGGGCACGCAGGCGGCCAGCAGCCCGGTACCCGGCACCAGGTCAAGCCCGAGGCTGGCGAAGGCCTCGATGCTCGCCGCCGCGGGCGCGGGGCCTTGACCGTCGAGCACGAAGACCCTGTGTTCGGCCGCGTCGAAGCCGATGACAGGGACCTCGCCGCCGGGCCCGTTCAGGTGCGGCTCCACGACCTGGAGGACCAGGCCGGTGGCGACTGCGGCGTCGAAGGCGTTGCCGCCGCTCTCCAGGACGGCCATCCCGGCCGCCGAGGCGAGCCAGTGAGTCGACGCCACCATGCCGAAGGTGCCCGCCAGCTGCGGCCGCGTCGTGAATTCCCCGCTGCCGACCATGGCCATCAGCGATACCTCACCCTCGGGTCGAGCGTGGCGTAGCCGATATCGGCGAGCAGATTGCCGCCGATCGTCAACAGGGTCGTGATCAGGGTAATCGCGAGCATCAGCGGATAGTCAGTGTTCAGGGCCGCCTGGAAGAACAGCAGGCCCATGCCCGGATAGTTGAAGACGACCTCGATGAAGATGTCTCCGCCAATCAGGACCGGCAGCGTCAGGCCGACCAGCGTCACGATCGTGACAAGCGAATTGCGGAAGACGTGGCCCCATAGCACCCGGCTGGCGCTGGCGCCCTTGGCGCGGGCAGTGCGCACGTAATCCTGGATGATGTTGTCGAGCACCGACGACCGCATGAACCTGCTCCAGGTGGCGAACTCGCCGAACGCGAACGTGGCGACGGGCAGGATGAGCGCCACCGGATCGGAGAGGATTGCGCCGACCGATGTCCCCTGCGGCGCGAAGCCCGGCAGCCAGTGCAGGTCGATGGCGAACCAGGTAACAAACAGGATGCCGATGAAGAAGTCCGGGGCGCCGTATCCGACGAACGTCACCGCGGTTAGCACGTGGTCGACTGCCGAGTAGCGCTTGATCGCCTGGTACATCCCCAGCGGGACGCCGATCAGCAGGCTAGCGGCCACGCCGAGGGTGACCAGCACGATCGTCTTGGGCAGCGCCTGGGCGATCAGCGTCGAGACTGGGGCGTTGGAGTACTGGTCGAAACCCAGGTTGCCATGCAGCAGCGCCCACAGCCACTTGCCGTACTGCACATAGACCGGCTGGTCGAAGCCCAGCAGCCGGTTGTAAGCAGCGATCTCGGCTCGCGTTGCATGGACGCCGAGCAGGGCCCGGACTTCGCCGCCCGGTAGCAAGTGCAGCAATCCGAAGGTGGCTGCCGTCACGATGATCGTGACGACGATCGCCTGGATCACCCGTCTGATGATGTAAGCGGTCACTGCGCGATCGCCCGGTCGCGCCCGCGCAGCATGCGCATCTTCATGCCTTCGCGCCCCCGTGCGTCATGCCGTCAGCTGCGGCCCGGCGATGTATTTCGCCAGGCCGCACGCGGACGGCCCAACTCGGCTATGACACCGCCGGCAGATCCGCTGCAGCCGTGACAGCCGCGCCGACGGGGCTTTGCAGCGGGAAGTGGCAGGCCGCGAGGTGACCCTCGCCGGCGAACGGCGTCATCGGCGGCTCGACGTCAGCGCAGATCGCCTGCGCGCGCGGGCACCGGGTACGGAACCGGCAGCCCGACGGCGGATGGATCGCGCTGGGCAGCTCGCCCTTGACACCCTCGGTGACCTTCTTCTTCTCCGCCTCCGGGTCGGCTACCGGCGCCGAGTCCAGCAGGCCCCTGGTGTAGGGATGCGCTGGCCGCAGGTAGACCTCTTCGGCCGGGCCGACCTCGACCAGCTTGCCCAGGTACATCACGCCGATCTTGTCGGACAGGTATCGCACCACGCCAAGGTCGTGGGAGATGAACATGTAGGTCAGCCCGAGATCGTGCTGCAGCTCCTTCATCATGTTGAGCACCTGCGCCTGGATGGACACATCCAGCGCGGACACTGGCTCATCGGCGACGATGAGCTCCGGTTGCAGCATCAGCGCACGGGCAAACCCGAGCCGCTGGCGCTGGCCGCCGGAGAACTCGTGCGGATACCGTTCGGCCGCCGAACGGGGCAAGCCGACCTTGTCCAGCATGTCGTCGACCCGGTCTAGCCGCTCCTGTCTGCTGCCGATGTGCTGAATGACGAGCGGCTCACGAAGCAGGGTGCCGGCCCGCATCCTCGGGTCCAGCGAGGCGTAGGAGTCCTGGAACATCAGCTGGATGTTCCGGCGCTCGTGGCGGTACTCGCGCGCGCTGCTTTTGGCCAGGTCCTTGCCCGCCAGGCTGATCGAGCCGCTGGTCGGTGACTCCAATCCGACCACCAGCCTGCCGATCGTTGTCTTCCCGCAGCCAGACTCGCCGACCAGGCCGAACGTTTCGCCGCGGCGGATGGCGAAACTCACGTCCGCGACCGCGCTCAGCCAGCCGACTCGGCGCTGCAGCACCGCGCCCCTGGTCACCGGGAAGTCCTTGACCAAGCGCTCGACGTCCAGCAGTACATCTCCGATGCCCGGCCCCGGCAATGGCGCCTCGGTCGGGGCCTGGTTGAAGGCGGCCAGCCTGCCAGTCTGGGTGCGCTCCGATGGCCCGACCGGGTAGAAGCAGCGGAACTCATGCCCGGCCACCTCACCAGTCAGCCTGGGCTCCTCCTCCTTGCACCGGTCGGCCACATACCGGCAGCGCGCCGCGAAACGGCAGCCGGTGGGGGGGTTTACCAGGTCCGGCGGCAAGCCGGGGATCGAGTACAGCCGCTCGCCTGCGTCGGCGGCCTTGTCCGGCAGGGCCTGGAATAGCGCCTCAGAGTACGGATGCCGGGGGCGAGTGAACAGGGTCTCGGTGTCGGACAGCTCGGAGATCTTGCCGGCGTACATCACCGCGACCCGGTCCGCGCGCCCTGCGATCACGCCCAGGTCATGGGTGACCAGGATGACGGCCATGCCCAGCCGGTGCCGCAGGTCGTCGATCAGTTCCAGGATCTGCTTCTGGATCGTGACGTCCAGCGCCGTGGTCGGCTCATCCGCGATCAGCAGCTTCGGCTCGCAGGCCAGCGCCATCGCGATCATCACGCGCTGCCGCATACCACCGGAGAACTGATGCGGATATTCCTTGATCCGCTCGCTGACACGCGGGATCCCCACCAGGTCGAGTACCTCCGCCGCCCGATCCATGGCCTGCTCCTTGGACACCTCCCGGTGCAGGGTCACCGCCTCGGCTATCTGCTTGCCCACCGTCATGGTGGGATTCAGCGACGTCAGCGGATCCTGGAAGATCATGCCGATCTCATTGCCGCGGATCTTGCGCATCTGCTCGTCGGAGAACGTGCTGATCTGCTGGCCGTTGAGCGTAATGCTGCCGCCGGCGATATGGCCGCCGGTCGGCAGCAGGTTCATGATCGACAGGGCGGTCATCGTCTTGCCGCAGCCAGACTCCCCCACGATGCCCAGCGTTTCACCCGCCTCGACCTGGAGCGAGACTCCGTCGACGGCGTGCACGACGCCCTCGCGCAGCCGGATTTGGGTGCGGAGGTCGCTGATGTCAAGTAGCGGCGCCACTAGCTCACCTCTCCTACCGGCGCTGCAGCCGGGTCTCGAAGGCGTCGCGGAGCGCGTCGCCGATGAAGTTGAAGGACACCACAGTAAGGATAATGATGATGCCGGCCGGATAGATCAGCCACCAATAGCCCAGGTTGACGAATTGCAGGCCATTGGACAGCATCGAGCCCCAGTCGGTCGACGGCAGCTGAATCCCGAAGCCGAGGAAGCCGAGGCCGGACAGGATGAGAATCGAGTCAGCGACCGCGAAGGTGGCCTGCACGATGATGACGCCGATGGCGTTGGGCATCACGTGCCGCAGCACCGCGCGGGAGCTGCGCCCGCCCGCCACCTTGACTGCCTGGACGTACTCCCTGGTGCGCAGCGACAGGGTCTCGCCGCGTACCAGCCGGGCCGGACCAGGCCAGTAGGTCAGTGCGATAAACAGGATCAGCGTGCCCGCGCTCGGGCGGATCAGCACGGCCAGGATGATCAGCACGAAGATGAACGGAATCGAGAGCATGGCGTCGACGATCCGCATCAAGAACGCATCAACCACGCCGCCGGCGAACCCGGACGCGGCGCCATAGATCGACCCGAACAGGCAGGCCACGAAGGCGGCCGCCAGGCCGACCTCAAGCGAGTTCTGCCCGCCGACCATCAGCCGGCCGATCACGTCGTAGCCGAGCTCGTCGCAGCCGAGCAGGTGCGCTGAACCCGGGTGGCAGGTGTACAGGGCGGTGTTCGTGCTGACTTGCTGGGTCACGTAGATGTGCGGGCCGACAAAGGAGAACAGCAGCACAAATACCACGAAGCCGAGACCGACCAGCGCCAGCCTGTTTTCCGCGAACACCTCCCAGCCGCGGCGGAACATGCTGCGCGGCTTGGTCTGCGCCGGACCGCCTGGCGGAGATACAGGCGCATCGACGGTGATCGCGCCGCCCGGCACCCCGGGGTCAGCGTGCGGCATCATTACCATCAGGTGTACCTCACCCTCGGGTCGAGCATGGCGTAGCCGATATCGGCAAGCAAATTGCCCAGAATGGTTATCAGTGTGGTGAGCACGGTGATCGCGAGCATCAGCTGGATGTCGGTGTTCAGCGCCGCATTGAAGAATCCCAGGCCCATGCCCGGGTAGTTGAAGACGACCTCGATGAAGATCGAGCCGCCGATGATCACGGGCAGCTGCAGGCCAAGCAGCGTCACGATCGAGATGAGCGAGTTCCGGAACACGTGGCCCCACAGCACCCGGCGCTCGCTGGCGCCCTTGGACCGGGCGGTCCGCACATAGTCCTGGACGATGTTGTCCATCACCGAGGACCGCATGAACCTGCTCCAGAGCGCGAACGCGACGAACGCGTAGGTCGCGACCGGCAGGACGAGCGCCACCGGATCGGAGAGAATGCCGCCGATCGAGGTCGCCTGCGGCGCGAACGGCGGGAACCAGTGCAAGTCGACGGCGAACCACTGGACCAGCAGGATGCCGACGAAGAACGTCGGCGACCCGTAGCCAACAAAGCCGACGCCGGTCACGACGTGGTCGAGCACCGAGTAGCGACGGACAGCCTGGAAGATGCCGAGCGGGATGCCGATCAGCAACCCGACGGCGGTGCCGATGAACGCGAGCACAATGGTCCTCGGCAGCCACTGAGCGAGCAGCGTGGACACCGGCGCGCTCTGCTTCAGGTCGAAGCCGAAGTTCCCGTGCAGTAGCTGCCAGAGCCATTTGCCGTATTGCTCGTAGATCGGCTGGTCAAAGCCCCACTGCTTGTTGAAGGTGGCGATCTCGGCGGGGCTTGCCCGGATGCCGAGGACCGCGCGCACCTCGCCCCCGGGGACCAGGTGCAACAGAAGAAAAGTGATGATCGTCACGATTAGGGTGACAAATATCGTCTGGAGCAACCGCCTGATCAGGTAGCCGGTCACTGCATGTACCCCCATCCGCCGTGCCACGCGGCCAGCCAGGCATGGGTAGCCACCATTGCCAGGCTCCTTCCATAGTGCGCCGACCAGTTCTTAGCCACAACACCTTGCGTGTTCCGGTCCGGCCGCCGCGCTGGCGGTTAGCCAGCGCGGCGGCCGGGGCCGTACCTTCTATTCCTGTCGTTGCTGTCAGGTAATGGGCGTCAGCAGGTCTTCGAGCTGCACGTCCAGTACTGCGGGAACCAGGTCAGCAACGGGTTCCAGGTGACCGCACCAGTGGTCTGGTGCAGGCCCTTGTCGGTTGCCACCACGCTGGTCTGCCACGGCAGCCACAGCGACGGAACCTGCTGTGCGTTGTAGGTGGCGTAGGCGTCGAACGCGCTGATGCTGTTGCTGGTGTGCGTCGCGTTGATCAGCGTGTTCATCTTCGTGTCGGCGTAGCTGCCCGAGTTGTTGGGAACGCCGGACTGCCACAGCGGCTCACCGGTCGGCTCGAAGCCGGGACCGTTGAACAGCCAGCCGCCCAGGTACAGGAACGTCCACTTGCACTGCGACTGGGTGGGCTTGCACGGCACGGTGTCACCGAGCAGCGTGTCGAAGGTCTCACCGGTAGCGGCGAGCTGGATGCCCGCCAGCGCCAGGCCGGACTTGAGGATGTCGACCTGGTCCGCCTGGGTGGAGACGCCCGAGGTGTACAGCATGGCGAACTTCGCCTGCGTGCCCTTCGCAATGCCAGCACCACAGTTGGAAGCACCGCTGCCGGCGCTCTCGCAGGTCAGCACGCCGCCGACCTTCTTCCAGCCGTGCGCGGCCAGCAGCGACTCGCCCTTCGACGGGTTGTACGGGTACGGGCCCTGCCCGCCGTTTTCCGTCATGGTCGAGGTGACCCACTGGCTGCGCGGGTAGGGCGGGACGCCGTTGGTGGTCGGGTAGGCGTAGCCACGGCCGACGGAGCTGGACATGCCCTTCTGGTTGTTCAGGTACATCAGCGCCTGCCGGAAGTACAGCTGCTTGAACACCGCGCCGTACGTCGGGTTGTTGAAGTTGATGTACGCGTAACCGATGCCGAAGGAGTAGGCAGGCGACAGGACGTAACCAGCCGACGCGAGCGGGTTGCTCGGCGGCAGGAAGCCCGAGCCCGCTGGCGCCAGGTCGGTCGACGGCACGCTGGCATTCGGACCGGATGAGCTGTACGCGCCGGTCTTCAGGCCGGTGTAGACGGCCGTGTCGCTGGTGGCTTCCACGAACTTCAGGCCGACTGTGGCCTTCGGCGTGCCCGAGTACTTCGAGTTCACCGCGAACGTCATGTTGCCGTTCACGTTGTAGGAGGTCAGCTTGTACGGACCGTCGTTGACCTGCCAGAGCGGGTTAGTGGCGTAGGTCGAGGTGATCTTGTTCTGCGCGTTCATGAACGTGTAGACGGCCTTGCACTTGGCCCAGCCGTCGGCCGCGCTGTCGGTCAGGCAGCCTCCGCTGCCGGCCGCCCCGCCGGTCTTGCTGACATCCCATGCCATCGGCATCGGCGTCAGGATCGCGAGCTGGTTGTAGGTGAACCAGATGCTCGAGTAGGCCTGCTTGAGATGCAGGGTTACCTGCTCCGGCCCGGTGGCCGAGTAGGACGTCATGTTGTCCGGCAGCAGGCCGGGCGTGTAGCCGGCGTAGCCGGTCTTCTCGGCCTCGAGCATGTTCAGGTTGAGGACGAGGTCCTTGGCGGTGACGGTCTCGCCGTTCGACCACTTCCAGGGCTTGAGGTTGATCACGACGGTCTTGCCGCCGTTGCTGTAAATCGGCGCGTCGGCCGGTGACAGGCCGTAGTTCACCGAAATCGAGGTATTGCTTGGCCCGCCGAACATGTACAGCGGCAGCACCATCTGGTACTGGAAGTCCTCGTAGTTAGCGACGCTGTAGCACTGAGTCGTGGTGAAGGGATAAATGCAGTTGGCGCCGGTGCCGCTGATGATTGGCAGCGTCGCGGTTGCGCCCTTCACAGACGCGTTGCTGGGAGGTGTGGTGGTTCCGCTGGAACCGCAACCTGCGGCCAGCAATGCGGTCGCGGCTACAGCCGCAACTCCCGCGACGCGTATTTTGCGTCTGCGTTCGAACATGTGTACTCCTTCGTTGCGGCGCGAATGCACGCCCGAGCCGGTTCGAGTTGTCCGGGCGCCGAAATGAGCCGGATTGCGCGGGAATCCGCCCGCACCCGCCAAGAGTAGTCAAAGTACCGAAGTAGGAAGGTACTTCCGCTTAGCGTGGTTACGGCCAGTTCCCGGCTCCCACCTTATGGCGACTGCCCGGAACCGGGGCGAGGCGCGAGTGCTGGCCGAGGTCACCCTTGGTCAGGTCAGCCGCCTTCCCGGCTACGGTTCGTTGCGAGCGTAGTTGCCGCCCGGTGTCGAACCGATGCACGATATGTCACAAGTTCCTATCGATGTTGTGGCCAACTCGCCTTGGCGCACCAACCGCAGGGCAGCGCCCTTGACTGCCAAAACATGACATCAGCTCCTCACTCCGGGCCAACCGACCGGCCATCAGCCGCAGTTGTAACAAGGTCGTTACTCCGAGCGCTCGCCAGCCGGATCGCCGCCGCTGTGCCGTGCGCCAGCGGTCCCCGGGAAAGCAGCCCGCGCCGGAGCACCGGCGCTGTAGTAACCGACATGAAACTGTGACCGGAAAGCCAGCCAGGTATGGTCAGACATCATGTTCGGAACGCGCCGTCTCCCGCCTCGCAAGCAACGCTGCGCGCGGGCCTTGGCTGTCTGCGCCGCGGCCGGTGCCGGGGTCGTCCTTGTCAGCGGTTGCGGGGCTGCTCCGCGGACTGGACCGGTCATCCAGCTCACCTCGGCCCAGGTGACCGAGCCGAACGCGACCGGGACCACCGAGGCGTACGTCGACGTCCAGAACAGCGGCCCTGCCGACCAGATCGTCGGCGCGACGCTCAGCGTGGGCGGGCAGGTGATGCTTCGCTCGCCCGCACGTCCCGGCGTGGTCGTCATGCGAACCGTGCCCTCGATCGCGATCCCGGCGAAGTCCTCAGTCGGCTTGGACCCCAACGGCGCGCATCTGCTTATCATCGGGGCCGGCCGGATGAAGGCCGGGACGGAGATCACCCTGACCCTGGTCTTCGCGCATGCTGGCTCGATCTCGGCGCCAGCGCTCGTGACGAACCCGCAGACCGGTGGCAGCAGCTACTTCCTGAACTAGCCCCGGTAACTGCCACCTAGACTGGCAGTAAGGCCGCCGCCGCATCCCGGCCGGAGGCTGGCTGACGCCGCTACCAGCGTCGCGCACGGCTTGCGGCCGGTAGCCTCGCGATATATCGTTTCCTTATCTACCGGCGCCCGCGGCACGGAGGACAGATGGCGACGCAACCGAGCTTGCGGATTGGCGACAGGGAGCGCGACGCGGTCGCTGCCGAGCTCCAGGAGCACTACGCGCACGGGCGGCTGACGCTGGAGGAGTTCAACCAGCGGCTGGATGCCGTATTCGCCGCCAAGACCCAGAGCGACCTCACCCGGATCACCGCTGATCTGCCCCACGTCCGGTCCGGCGGAGCGCCGTTGCCGGCTGCGCGCTCGGGCTCGGCGCCGCCGCGGGCGATGGGCTGGAGCGGCGACTGGACCGGCCAGGACTGGAGCCGGCGCCGCCGCGGCGGGTTGCGCGGCAGCCTCGCATTCTTCAGCGCGCTGATCGCGGCCCTGGCCAGCTGGCTGATCGTGGCCGACTTCCTGCCTGGCCTCCGCTTCTTCCCCAGCCGACTCGGGATCCTGCTGGCCGTCTTCGCCGTCATCCGCGGGCTGCTGCGGCGCATGTTCGGCGGCGCCGGTGGCCGCGGGCGCTGCGGACGCAGACCCTGGTAACCGGCCGCGCTTCGTCAGCCTGCGACCGGCGCCCGCAGCGGCACCACTAGGTAGCGGAACCGGGTCGGCGGGGCGGCGGGTCGTTGCAGGTGCTTGAGTTCACTGGCCGGGTCAGGGACCGCGATGTGATCTGCGGCCCCGTTCCCCTCTGAATCGGAGGTAACGGGTTCGGCAGCGCCACCGGCGGCCGACGCGTCGCCATCGATCCAGGTGATCAGGGCCGGCTTAGCCGGGCTGGTGAAGTCAAGCCGGATCCGGCCAGTGCCGGGGACCTGCTGACTGGATTCCCCGCCCGGCACCTGACCGCAGATGGCCGCCGCGGCCAGCCCGTCGAGCAGGTAGTGCGGGTTGAAAGAGATCACCTGGCTGATACCGGTGAAGTTCACCGGCACCGACTCCACGCCGCGGGCCCGGCCGTCGGACTGGGCCTCTATTACTACGACGTCCGGGCGGAACGCCAACTGCACCGGACTAGCCCGGTCGGCCACCAGCGACACCCGCCGGACAGCCTCGGTGAACGGCCCGGCCGCCAACTCCGCTCGTGCCTCGAAACTGGCCGGGAACCGCGACTCATACCTGATGAAGTCGGTACCGATAAGCCGGGCAGTCAGCCGGCGTCCGCCGCCTTCGAAGCTGATGATCCCGTCGGCAGGCCGGATACTGTCCCCGGCCGGGTGGCCGAACGCGATCGTGACCGGCTGGCCTGGTCCCACCGTCCTGGCCACGTCGGCCAGCGTTCTGGCCGGAACCAGTGCCGACGCGCGGAACTGCGGGTCGGCGGGCTCCCACGGCATAGTCCGGACCGCGAGCCGGTACCTGTCGGTTGCGGCCAGCGTCAGCTCGTTGGCATCGAAGTCCAGGTTGACGCCGGTCAGCATCGGCAGCGTGTCATCCCGGCTGGATGACGGGACAACCTGGGCGGCAGCCGCTGCCAGCATGCCCCCGTCCACGGTGCCCGCGATCGCGGGCAGCTCGGGCAGTTTCGGGTATTCCTCCAGCGGCAGCGAAACCAGCGCGAACTCAGCGCTGCCGCAGGTAAAGATGACTAACCCGGGCGCGGAAGTGACCTCAACATCGGCCGGCGGCAAGCTGCGGGTTATCTCGGCCAGCAGCCTGCCCGGCACTAGCGCGGCGCCGGGCTCGCCCACCTCGGCCGGCATCTCCACCCGGGCCGAGATTTCGTAGTCGAAACACGACAGCGTCAGCCCGCCGCCGCCTGCCTGCACCAGCAAACCCGACAGCACCGGAATCACCGGTCTGGTCGGCAGCTCTCGCGCCACCCACGACACTGCCTCGCCCAGCACATCACGATCGACCCTGAACTTCACCGAACATCCTCCCGCCCGACCCGCGGTGTTTATCAGATCGTGGCACGCGCAGCGCAGAGCGCAAGCCCGAGCGAAGACCCTGCGCCGACCCGCGCCGGGTCGTTCAGACCAGCGCGGCCGGCACGGCTGCCAGCGCAGCCTCGATCGCCGCGGCCAGTGCGCGCGCCGATTCGGCAGTCAGCTCTACGGCCACCCTGGCAGCCGGGCCCTGGCCTGGGTTGAGGAAGTCGATGTTGAGCGTGTGATCGGCCATGGCGTGTACGGGGTGGTCAAAGTAGACGCTCGCGTCGGTCAGGCAGAACCAGCCGCTCGCGCCCTTGCCGCTGCCGGTGACCTCGATCTTCTCGGTGTTGTAGGTGCACATGCGAGTTCCTCCGCTTCCGGCTGGTTCGTCAGCTTGCCAGGTACCGACCGTAGAAATCCCAGATCTTCTGCCAGCCGTCGTTCGCCGCCTCTGGCCGGTACGCCGGACGGTCCACCGAGAAGAACGCGTGCCCGGCGCCTTCGTAGGTGTAGAACTCATGCGGCTTGGCTGCCTCGTCCAGGGCTTTCGACAACGCCGCGTTCTCATCCGGCGTCGGGTACTGGTCCTCGGCCCCGAACAAGCCGAGCAACGGGCAGGACAGGTCGGGTGCCAGGCCGACAAGCGGCGTCGCCCTGAGGGCCCTGCTCTCGGGCGGCGGGTTCACGATGAACGCGCCGTAGCAGTCGACGGCAGCGTCGAGCGGGAGGCTGCACGCCGCGAGGAAAGACTGGCGGCCGCCAGAGCAGTAGCCGATGACGCCGACCTTGCCGTTCGACCCGGCCAGGCCGCGAAGGTGATCCGCTGCCCCTGCGACATCGCCGACGAGGCGCTCGTCGGGCACGCCGCCCTTGGCTCGCGCCGCCGCTGCGGCGTCATCCGGGCTGGCGCCGGGCGCGTCCCGGTAATAAAGGTTCGGCATGAGGGCTGGGTAGCCGTTGGCAGCGAACTTCCTGACGATCTCCTTGGTCGACGAGTCGTAGCCCGGCATGTGGTGGATGACGACTACGCCGCCGCCCGCGCCGGGCCCGTCGTCCGGCACGGCCAGGTAGGCCTCGATTTCATCGCCGCCGTATCCGGCAATGCTGATGGTCTTGGCAGTCAGCGCCTCGCTCATCCCGGTGATCTCTCCTTCGCTTTTGTGACCCTGCATGCTTCGTTGTGCGCAAACAAGTTCTGAGGTGGGTCCATCCTGCCAGCGACGGCCACCGGCGTTTCCGCTGGAGTCGACTTCAGTGATGAGCGATCATTGCTGCAGGCAGTCGCCCCACTTGGAGATGAGACCGGCGCATGAGTCAGGCAGCGATCGGAGTTGTGATCGCCTTCCTAGCTGTGGGCCTCGTGCTCGGCTGGTACAGCAACAAGACATCGCAGGCCCACGGTGACGTGAAGGTGGCCAAGACCAGGCTGGCGGGCGGCCGCCGGACCAGGTGGAGAAGCGCCGTCGTAGTGGTGATACTCGGCCTGGTTACGCTACTTGCCGTCAAGGACGTGCTGCACCCGAAATAGCGGGTACTGCAATCGGGGGTACTGCAATCGGGGTCCGCAACCGGCGGGTACCGCGATCGCGAGCGGGGCCGAGTGCGAGGCTGGTCGCAGGCCCAGATGCGGAGACACTGCTGATGTCCGGTGCGGATTTGCTTGTCGATGGCTTCGGCCGCGTTCGCGAGCTCGTGCACGAGGTGCTAGAGGGGCTCGACGAGGCGGACCTGGAATACCGGCCGGCCAGCCAGGCCAACCCGATCTCCTGGCTGATCTGGCACCTGACCAGGGTCCAGGACGACCACATCGCGGGGGTCAGCGGTCTGGAGCAAGTCTGGTTCTCCGGCTGGGCGCAGCAGTTCGGCCTGCCGCTGGACCCTGGCGACATCGGCTACGGGCACGATGCTGACCAGGTGGGAGTTGTGCGGGCCCGGCCCGACCTGCTGGCTGGCTATCACGACGAGACCTATGAGCAGACGGTCGCGTTCGTCAGCACGCTGACCGACGCGGATTTCGCCAAGGTCGTGGATGAGTACTGGGATCCGCCGGTAACCATGGCCGTGCGGATGGTCAGCGTGCTGTCTGACGCCCTCCAGCACGCCGGGCAGGCGGCGTACCTCAAAGGCCTGATCGAACGCCGTTAGGCCGGTGCATGACCAGGGCCACGGGACCGCGGAACAGTTGAGCCGCTAAAAGATTGACAGCCTCAACTGAGCGCAGTAACGTTTGAGGTGCTCAACTATTCAGTACCTCAAGCTAAGAAGGCAGATCAGCCGTGACCGATCAGTCCCGCCCCACTCAGCAAGACTGGGACCTCGCTAACGGCTTCTTCGAGCTGATCGGGAATATCGTCAGCCAGGGCGAACGGCTGGCTCAGCACCTGGGCGTGCCGGTGCCGTTCATCAAGGCACTGCACACCCTCGACTGCCCGATGGCCATGAAGGAACTGGGCAAGCGCATGCATTGCGACCCGTCCTTCGTCACGCTAGTGGCCGACATGCTGGAGAAGCGGGGCCTGGCGCGGCGCGAGCCGCATGCCGCGGACCGCAGGGTCAAGAACCTCGTACTCACCGACGACGGCCTGGCGCTCAAATCCAAGGTTGAAGAGGAACTCAGTGCCCGGATGCCGTGGAACCAGGCGCTTAACGAAGACGAACGTGCGGAACTGCTTGCCTTGATCCGCAAAATGCTCCGTACCTACGGCAATTCAGGAGCAGAAGGCACCGGGCCGGACGACATCGCGGACAAGCTGCATGGCTTGCTTACCAGCCTGCAAGAGCATTCGACCGAACCAACTAGCAGCCGCCCCCCGGCTCCGACGGGGGAGGTGAATAGCCCCGTGAGCGAGGCAGCAGCGGCCAGCTGACTGCAGCAAAACCCGCCCGTTCGCCGCTCACGTAAATATTTACCAGCGCGCAGATCTCCGGTCGTGCAGGAGCCAGTCTCCGCGCCTGGTATCTCGCGGCCCATGAACAGGTCGCTAGTCCCACAGCAACACCGTACTGATCACCCATGGTCAACTGCGCCCGTGTCAGACACGGACTGTAGCTAAGGAGTCACTCTAAGATGCCTGCCAAGTCACCGGGACTGGCGCAGCAGCCGGGCACCACAGCCGTCCTGAACGGC
This sequence comes from uncultured Actinomycetota bacterium, assembly GCA_963787665.1. GTDB lineage: Bacteria > Actinomycetota > Actinomycetes > Streptosporangiales > Streptosporangiaceae > JAJYUU01. Next base: position 1,175,958 of record CAWBDZ010000005.1, on the reverse strand, counting down.
TCGTCCGCTGGTGCCGCCGCCCCGGCCCAACGCCACCTCGCCCTAGCGCTCGTGGTCATCGCCGCGGCCCAGCTGATGGTCGTGCTGGACGCCACCATCGTCAACGTCGCATTGCCGCACATCCGGGCCGCGCTCGGCTTCTCCGACTCGGGCCTGGAGTGGGTCGTAAACGCGTACGCACTGACCTTCGGCGGCTTCCTGCTCCTCGGCGGCCGCGCGGGCGACATTCTCGGCCGACGCCGGGTGTTCATTGCTGGAATCGCCTTGTTCGCACTCGCGTCCCTGGCCGGCGGCCTCGCCACCAGCCAGGCATGGCTGCTGTCCGCCAGGGCGATCCAGGGATTCGGCGCGGCCATAGTCGCGCCCACCGCGCTCTCCCTGATCACGACCACGTTCCCAGAAGGCCAGCGACGCAACCGGGCCCTGGGCGTCTACGCCGCCATGAGCATTGGCGGTGCCGCCATCGGCCTGCTGCTCGGCGGTGTACTCACGTCTTATGTTTCGTGGCGCTGGGTCTTCTTCGTGAACGTGCCGATCGCCCTCGTGGTCTTGCTGATGGCACCACGAGTGCTCAGCGAATCCGAGCGACACACCGGCCGGTTCGACCTGCCCGGCGCGATCACTGGCACTGCCGGGCTGGCCGCCCTGGTCTACGGCTTGTCGAGCGCAGCCACGACGGCGAACGGCGTCTCGCACTGGGGCGACACCAAGGTTCTGGCCTCGCTCGCGGCCGCGGTCGTGCTGCTGGTCTCGTTCGTCTTCATCGAGTCGCGCAGCAAGCACGCGCTGCTTCCGCTGCGGATCTTCCGCGACCGTAACCGGTCCGGGGCGAATCTGATCCTGCTGTGCGTCGGGACAGCGCTGTTCGGGATGTTCTTCTTCCTGACGATCTTCGTGCAGACCGTGTGGGGTTACAGCCCCGTCAAGACCGGTGTGGCGTATCTGCCGATGGTCGGGACGATCATGCTGATGGCTGGCGTCAGCTCGCAGCTGGTCGGGCGGATCGGGGCGCGGCCGCTGCTGATCGCCGGCTCGTCGTTCGCGGCCGGCGGGATGTTCTGGCTGTCACGCATCACCGAGCACAGCTCCTACACGGGCGGCCTGCTCGGTCCCATGATCCTGACGGCGGCGGGGCTGGGCATGCTGTTCATGCCGCTCACCCTGGTCGCCCTGAACAAGGTCCAGGAGCGTGACGCTGGCGTGGCCTCGAGCCTGGTCAACACCGGCCAGCAGGTCGGCGGCTCCATCGGCCTGGCCATCCTGGGCACGGTTGCCTGGACGGTGGTGGCCAACACCGCTCGCAACTCGGCGGCCGCAGCGCATGCCGCCGCAGCCAAGGCGGCCGCGGCGGGTCACGCGGTCAAGCCGACAGCGACGCAGCTGGCAGCAGTGAAGAAGGCCATCACGGACCACTCGCTGGCTGTCGGGTTCTCCCGTGGCTTCGAGGTGTCGGCTGGCGTCGCGCTGCTGGCGCTGATCATCACGCTGGTGATGATCCGGGTCACGCGCAAGGACCTGGAAGGCGTCACGCCGCCGATGATGGGCTAGCTCACGGAGAGGGCCGTGCCGCAGCGACGGCCCGGTGCTAGTGGCAGTGGCCTGGCCGGGACCCGTTCCCGCCAGGCCACTGGCATGTTTGCCGCCTGGCAGGATGCCGATAAGCCGCAAAAAGGGATAAGCTCCCGCGATAGTGCCTAGTTTCAGGACATCGAGGACAGGTGTCTCAGGACATCGAGGACAGCCAGGGTAGGCGCTGACTCGGTCACTGGCCCGGCGTGTCTCAAGACATGAAGGACAGCCGCGGCCGAGGGTGCGGCCATGTCGAAAGCCCGGCTTGTCATCACTGCTGTCACTGTCGAGAAGCGCCCGGTCAGCGATGTGGCCCGCGCGTACGGAGTCACCCGGTCGTGGATCTACACGCTGCTGGCCCGCTACCGCGCCGAGGGCGAGGCGGCGTTCGAGCCGCGGTCCCGGCGGCCGAAGACCTCGCCGGCCGCGCTCGGCGACGCCACCGTCGATCTGATCATGCGGCTGCGCAAGGACCTGGCCGGGCAGGGCCTGGACGCCGGGCCGCACACCATCGCCTGGCACCTGCGCCGTCACCACCAGGTCACCGTGTCGGCGGCGACCATCAGCCGCTACCTGACCCGGCACGGGTTAGTGGTTCCCGAGCCGCGCAAGCGGCCCAAGTCCTCCTACCTGCGGTTCGCCGCCGACCTGCCGAACGAGTGCTGGCAGTCTGACTTCACCCACTACCGGCTGACCCGGCCCGGCGGCGGGCCCGGCGCCGATACCGAGATCCTGGCCTGGCTGGACGACCATTCCCGGCTGATACTGTGCCTGACCTGCCACCAACGCGTGACCGGCCCCATCGTGGTGGATGCCTTCCGCGCCGCCGTCGCCGCCCACGGCGCCCCGGCCTCGACGCTGACCGATAACGGCCTGGTCTACACGACGCGTTTCTCCGGCGGCCGCGGCGGCCGCAACGGCCTCGAACACGAGCTGCGCCGCCTGGGGGTCCGGCAGAAGAACGGCAAGCCCAATCACCCGCAGACCCAGGGCAAGGTCGAGCGGCTCTGGCAGACCCTGAAGAAGTGGCTGGCCGCCCAGCACCCCCAGCCCGCCGACCTCGGCCAGCTGCAGGCACAGCTAGACCAGTTCACCAGCCACTACAACACCCGCCGCCCGCACCGGTCGCTTCAGCACCGGGCCACCCCCGCCGCCGCCTACGCGGCCCGGCCCAAAGCCGCCCCCGGCAGCCGGACCGCCGACACCCACGACCGGGTCCGCGCCGACATCATCGGCAAAACCGGCACCATCACCTTGCGCACCGGCGGGAAGCTCTACCACATCGGCGTCGGCCGGACCCACGCCGGAACCCACGTCCTCATGCTCGTCCAGGACCAGCACATCCGCATCGTCAACGCCGCCACCGGCGAGCTGCTCCGCCAGCTCACCCTCGACCCCAGCAGGAACTACCAGCCCACCGGACAGCCGCCCGGACCCACACCAGGAACACCCCGTACGCGAAAGAACCTCGGACCCTGACGTGGGTTCGGGGTGTCCTCGATGTCTCGAGACATCACATAAGCTCCCGCGATAGTGCCTAGTTTCAGGACATCGAGGACAGGTGTCTCAGGACATCGAGGACAGCCAGGGTAGGCGCTGACTCGGTCACTGGCCCGGCGTGTCTCAAGACATGAAGGACAGCCGCGGCCGAGGGTGCGGCCATGTCGAAAGCCCGGCTTGTCATCACTGCTGTCACTGTCGAGAAGCGCCCGGTCAGCGATGTGGCCCGCGCGTACGGAGTCACCCGGTCGTGGATCTACACGCTGCTGGCCCGCTACCGCGCCGAGGGCGAGGCGGCGTTCGAGCCGCGGTCCCGGCGGCCGAAGACCTCGCCGGCCGCGCTCGGCGACGCCACCGTCGATCTGATCATGCGGCTGCGCAAGGACCTGGCCGGGCAGGGCCTGGACGCCGGGCCGCACACCATCGCCTGGCACCTGCGCCGTCACCACCAGGTCACCGTGTCGGCGGCGACCATCAGCCGCTACCTGACCCGGCACGGGTTAGTGGTTCCCGAGCCGCGCAAGCGGCCCAAGTCCTCCTACCTGCGGTTCGCCGCCGACCTGCCGAACGAGTGCTGGCAGTCTGACTTCACCCACTACCGGCTGACCCGGCCCGGCGGCGGGCCCGGCGCCGATACCGAGATCCTGGCCTGGCTGGACGACCATTCCCGGCTGATACTGTCGCCTGACCTGCCACCAACGCGTGACCGGCCCCATCGTGGTGGATGCCTTCCGCGCCGCCGTCGCCGCCCACGGCGCCCCGGCCTCGACGCTGACCGATAACGGCCTGGTCTACACGACGCGTTTCTCCGGCGGCCGCGGCGGCCGCAACGGCCTCGAACACGAGCTGCGCCGCCTGGGGGTCCGGCAGAAGAACGGCAAGCCCAATCACCCGCAGACCCAGGGCAAGGTCGAGCGGCTCTGGCAGACCCTGAAGAAGTGGCTGGCCGCCCAGCACCCCCAGCCCGCCGACCTCGGCCAGCTGCAGGCACAGCTAGACCAGCTTCACCAGCCACTACAACACCCGCCGCCCGCACCGGTCGCTTCAGCACCGGGCCACCCCCGCCGCCGCCTACGCGGCCCGGCCCAAAGCCGCCCCCGGCAGCCGGACCGCCGACACCCACGACCGGGTCCGCGCCGACATCATCGGCAAAACCGGCACCATCACCTTGCGCACCGGCGGGAAGCTCTACCACATCGGCGTCGGCCGGACCCACGCCGGAACCCACGTCCTCATGCTCGTCCAGGACCAGCACATCCGCATCGTCAACGCCGCCACCGGCGAGCTGCTCCGCCAGCTCACCCTCGACCCCAGCAGGAACTACCAGCCCACCGGACAGCCGCCCGGACCCACACCAGGAACACCCCGTACGCGAAAGAACCTCGGACCCTGACGTGGGTTCGGGGTGTCCTCGATGTCTCGAGACATCACATAAGCTCCCGCGATAGGACTCGAACCTATAACCTGCCGGTTAACAGCCGGACGCTCTGCCGATTGAGCTACGCGGGACCGTACGGCGCCCGCCACCTGCCCGGGCCAGCTCAGGCGATCAGCGCCGCGCGCATAAGGGTAGCGTACTGCCGCACTACCCGGCGCAGGCCAAGCCATCGCATAACCGGCCCAGGCAGCCGGGCATATCTGCCGGCCTGCTGGGCATGACCGGGAAAGATCGGCGCTCGAGGCATATTGGGGAAAGCACGGGGAAGCTGCCAAGGGCGCCTCATGAGTTCTCGGGAGAGGTCCAGATGCACCTGTATCGAGTTAGTTTTGTCACCGGCCTTGCTATCGGCTTCGTGGCCGGCGCGCGGGCCGGGCGGGAGCGGTACGACCAGATGGTGAAGTTCGTCCGCGCCACCTCAGAAAACCCGACCGTCCAGCAGGCCGCAGCGGCGGTCCAGGCACAGGCGACGGGGCTCGTTAGCACGGCCGCCAAGAAGGTCGGCGGCGGACTGCAAGAGCACGTTCCGCACCTGGCCCACTCGGCCGCTCATACTGTCGGGGATCGCATCCCTGGCATGAAGCACCGCAACGGCCATGGGAACGGCCACCACAAGCCTGCCTCGAACGGCGGGCCAGCGGCGGGTCAAGCCCGCCCGTTCGCTGCAACTGGCAACAGCGACGTCGGGCAGCCACCTAAGGATTAGCCACCGACTGGCGCCCCAGCAGAGTTTGGCCGCCCCGCCGCAGGACGCCGCCGCCGGCATCTCGGCTGACGATCATGTCGCCGGCTGCCGGCACTAACCTATCCCCCGGGTACCCGAACCTGACAAGCGGGCGATCTGCTGGTTGAGGTAGCGCTGTTGCTGGAGGTTCGTGGCTACCTGGGACGCTGCCTGGTAGGCCTCGAGTGCAGCGGTGTGGTCGCCGGCAATCTCGAGCAGGTGACCACGGACCGCATGGAAGCGGCGATCGGCGTTGATCCGGGAGTCGGCCTCGAGACGCTGGAGCAGTACGAGACCCGCTCGGGGCCCGGCGACCATGCTGACGGCGACAGCGTGGTTGAGTGCGACGACGGGATTGTCGTCCAGCCGAAGCAACACGCCGTAGAGCGCGGCGATCTGGGGCCAGTCGGTTGTCTCGGCGCTCTTCGCCTCGTCGTGGACGGCTGCGATCGCGGCCTGGAGCTGGTACGGCCCGGTCGGTCCGCGGGGAAGGGCGGCGGTGACGAGTGCGATCCCCTCGTCGATGCCACGCCGGTCCCACAGACTGCGGTCTTGGTCCGCCATGGGGATCAGCGACCCATCGGGGGCCGTGCGTGCCCGATGCCGGGCGTGCACGAGGAGCATGAGCGCCAGCAGCCCGGTCACCTCGCTGTCGTCGGGCAGCGCAGCCTGCAGCACGCGGGCGAGGCGGATCGCCTCCTCTGCCAGTTCGACCCGGACCAGCGCCGTTCCCCTCGTGCCGGCGTAGCCTTCATTGAAGATCAGGTACAGCACCCGGAGGACGGCTTGCAGCCGGCCTGCCACGACGTCGGCGGCTGGGAGGGCGAACGCGACGCCGCTATCCCGGATCGACTGCTTCGCCCGCGTGATCCGGCGCGTCACTGTCTCCTCGGACCCAAGCAAGGCACGCGCGATCTCGGCGGTGCTCAGTCCCCCGACGGCCCGCAGCGTTAGCGCGATCTGCGACCCGGCCGAGAGCGACGGGTGGCAGCACATGAACAGCAGCACGAGCGTGTCGTCCACCTCACCAGCACGGCGCTCTTCTGCCCGGGTCGCGCTGCGTTCGGCCAGTGCCCACCCGGCGACCGTGTCTTCTCGGCGGCGACGCGCCTGCTCCGAGCGCAACAGGTCGGTAAGCCGGCGCGACGCGATGGCGATGAGCCAGCCCTTGGGGTTCTCCGGCAACCCGTCTCGTGGCCACTGCACCAAGGCCACCAGGAGCGCCTCCTGAGTGGCATCCTCGGCCAGGTCGAAGTTGCCGTAACGGCGGACCACCGCACCGAGGACCTGCGGCGTCAGGCGACGCAGCAGGTCCTCGATCTCAGCCGCGGACATCAGTGACCGCCCTTCTCGTTAGCCCTCGAAGTCCGGCTGGTGCTCGTCGATCGGCCGCACGTCCGCGTAGGCGCGCGCCCGGACGTGCTCGGGACCGGGGCAGCTGCCGAGACGGGAGGCGATCTCGGTCGCCCGGTCGAAGCTCTTGCACTCGACGACCCAGTACCCGGCGAGTACCTCCTCGGCCTCGGCGTAGGGACCGTCGGTGACGACCGGGAGCCCCTGTTTGAACTGGACCCGGCGGGTGTGCGCCGGAGCGCTCAGGCCTCGGGTTTCGACGAGCTCGCCCGAATCCAGCAACTCCTGGTTGAACGTTTGCATGAACGCCCCGAGCGTCGCCCAGTCCTCCTGAGTCCACGCTGCCTCCGACGTGGGCCGCCCCGCCATCTCCTGGTAGTGCCGCTGCGAAGCGAAGGTCAAGATCATGTACTTCACCGCTGTGTCCTTTCACTCCGGCACCCGATTGGCGCCTTCCTCATAGACGTCGGAGCCAAACCCGGCGATCGGACATCATCGGCGGATCACTTCCTCGGCGACCCAGCTTCAATCACGGATCCGACGATCAAACCGCCGGGGGAGCAGTAGAGATGAATGTCGTGCCGGGCGGCAGCGGCCGTTTGCAGTATGTCGGCGAACAGGTCGACGGCCAGCACCGTGTTGCCCCGGCGGCGCCCGAAGTACGGCTCCCGGGCGCCCGGAAGCGCCAGGCTGGCTACGGCTGGCCGGGCGCTTGCTCAATGGCGGGAATGGATGCCGTCAAGGATGCGCCCGGATCTGCAAGATCGTGATGACGCGTACGCCACCACCCGGCTCATCAGGGCCGTACTGCCAGAAGATCCGCCACGCACCAGGTGGCCTGTTCTCCACGTAGGAGTCCCACACCTTCACGTCACGGTCTACGGGGAAGCTTTCATACTGGTGGGAATGCAGCCCCGGATGCCGCGGGTCAAGCTCCAGCTGGCCTAGCGCCTTGCGGACCTTCTTCAGCCGGGCTCGCTGGCCAGGATCGGCCTCAAGCGCATCGAGCATCCCCGCTGCCTGCTTCGCGAACCGCAGTTTGTACGGCACCGGGGGGTGCCCTACTCCTCGTCGTCAGCGTCGGCGTACTGGCCGAAGCTGCCGCGTTCGACCGTGTCGCCGCGCTCGGCCTCGGCGATGCCCTCGCGGATCGACGCCGCGAGCTCCGGGTTGTGCCATACGATCATCTCCCGCTCCGGGATGGACACAACCGGGATGAGCAGCAGCACGCCGTCGACGTTGCGCCTTACGCGGTAGCGGCGTCCGGGCTCGGCGCCAGCCCTGGAAAGGCTCACGCGGCCGCGGCCGTCTACCTCGGCCTCAGTGACTGTCTCGAATTGCTGAAGATCCGGCTCATGCATAATTTCGGCGGTCATGGTCACTTTCCCGACGATGCGTGGAGGGAGACGGGGTCGGGGGTATTCGCCCTATGATGGGAAGTGCGGCAAAACCCACTTTCACATTTATGCACAGTGTACAATCCCCAGATGCTTCTGGGGAACCGGGCGGGAGTGTAGTTATCCGATCGTCACCGGCCCGGGAATCGGCGCTCTCTCATCTGCCGGGTAACACCTGGGCAACCCGCGGGCAACAGCGGTCGGGATAGCGTCCGCCTTATGGCGACTGTCTTACAAGCGCGACCTGGCCGTCATCGCCGAGCATCATCGACTCATCGGGCGCGACCTCGATCAGCCAGGTGCCATCCTGGCGGATCAAGTCTGCTACCCGGTACCCGTGCGGGCACATGACCTTCACAAGTCGCCGAGGTCGAGCTTGTGTGCCTCGTCGATGGCGAGACGGGACTCGGCGGCGCGGACGTAACGCTGCGCCATCTCCAAGCTTGACATCCGGCGACGGTCAGCGGCCCGGGCACCGATGCGCCCGCGGCGCGCCACGGATCGCGCCTGCGGCGCGGACCCTTACCGCCCTTGCGGAGGCGCACCATTGCGGAGTCGGCGCGGATGTCGACGTCGGCGGTCGTCATCGCGAGACCCCGTTGGTCTAGGTGCGGATTGTGTGCGGCGACTTCCGCTCGGCCAGCATGTGTGTCGTCCGGGAATCGGCCAGCAGCTAGGTCCGCGGGCGTTGACCAGCAAAACCGCAGGTGAAGACGTCAGAGACCGGGCAACGTCAGACGAGATATTCGCGCAGCATCTGCGCACGGCTGGGATGGCGGAGCTTGGCAAGCGTCTTGGACTCGATCTGGCGGATGCGCTCCCTGGTGACGCCGAATTCCCGGCCGACTTCCTCGAGCGTGCGGGGATGACCGTCGGTCAGGCCGAACCGCAGCTGGATGATGCGCCGTTCGCGGATGCTGAGGTTGTCGAGCACCTGATCGAGTTGGTCTTGCAGCATGATGAACGCTGCCGCTTCCATCGGCACGACGGCATCGGCGTCTTCGATGAAGTCGCCGAGGTCGGAATCTTCCTCGCCGATGGGCGACTGCAGGGATACCGGCTCCTGGGCGATCCGCTGAATCTCCGCGACCCGGTCCGGGTGCAGGCCCATCTCGGCGGCGATCTCTCGCGGCGTAGCCTCACGACCCAAGTCCTGGTGCAGCTGCCGCTGGATGCGTGCCATCTTGTTGATCGTCTCGACCATGTGCACTGGCACCCGGATGGTCCGGGCCTGATCCGCGATCGCGCGGGTGATGGCCTGCCGGATCCACCAGGTCGCGTAGGTGGAGAACTTGTAACCCTTGGTGTAGTCGAACTTCTCGACTGCGCGGATCAGGCCGAGGTTTCCTTCCTGGATCAGGTCGAGGAAAACCAGGCCGCGGCCGATGTACCGCTTGGCGATGGAGACGACCAGCCGGAGATTGGCTTCGATGAGCCGCTGCTTCGCCGCGATTCCGTCGGCAGCTACCAGCATGAGCTCGGCCGTCAGCGATCCCGCGGCCGGTGCTTGCACGCGGACATGCATCTTCTCCTCGGCGAAGAGCCCGGCCTCGATGGCCTTGGCGAGCTCGACCTCGTCGTGCGCGGTCAGCAGCGGGACGCGACCGATTTCGCGAAGGTAAATCCTGACCAGGTCGCCGGTAACGGCCCGACGCGCGTCAGCCTGGATCTGCCGCGGCGCGAATTCCTCGGCCTCCTGCGGCGCCTCGATGACATCGATGCCTTCGTCAGCCAGCAACTTCAGCACACTGTCGACCGCGTCCGCCGACATGTCGCAGCGATCAAAGGCAGCGGTCAGATCCATCATCGAGATCGAGCCGCGCTCCCGCGCTTGTGCGATGAGGTCGGCTACCTGGTCTACCGGGGGTGCAGCCGTAAGGCTCATGCAGACAGTGTGCATCGGGAAGCCGCCGATCAGCGGACTCAATATTGTCACCAAAACGTTAGTAGCGCGCAGCCACCACGTTGTGTTTAGGGCCGCAGTGTCAGAGCACGCCTCCGGCCCGGTCGGCAAGCACCTTCCGGCGCTGCTCGAGGGCCACGAGATCGCCGAACATGCGGTTGTACTCGACCGGCTCGGTCACCGGGCTGAGACGCTGCAGCCGGGACTTGACTGTCGCGATATCCCGGCTGACCGCCAGCTCCTCGACCCTGGCCAGTACCGCCTCAGCGAACCTCGCGTCCGGCTCGGCGGTGACGCCCGGCGCCTCAAGCGCTTCGACCGCCAGGCGAGTAACGAAGCCCCTGGCGTTGTCGTTCGGCGCGGCAGCGCGCAGTCGCTCGGCCCACTCTCGCGCCGAGCGAGCACTCGTGACGCCGCCTTCCTTGCCGATGAGCTCGCAGACAGCGGCATGCGCAGGCACGGTGAAAACCGTTGGCGTGAGCTCATCGAAGGCTGGTCCGCACAAGGCCGGCCGCTGGATGGCTAGCTTCAGCGCCTGGCGCTCCAGGTTGACGACTGGGTCACTGCCGTCGTAGCCGGTCCGCTGACCGCGCTGCCCGGCGCTCATGGTCTGCCGGCCGGTGGCAGACTGCCCGCGCTGCCGGCCAGCCCCCGACTGCTGGCCGGCGCCCGACTGGCGGCCAGCGCCAGACTCAGACGCGTCCGGCTGACCTGAGCCGCGACTGCGAGACGGCATGCCCTGATTGCTAGCGGCGGCGCGAACGGTGGCCAGCACGAACTGCTCATCCAGCAGCCCGAGCCAGCGGTCCAGGCTGATCGCGTAACGATCCCGCAGGCTGGGATCCTTGATGCGAGCCACGACACGAGCAGCCTCGTCCAGCGCCGCCAGCCGTCCTTCGTTGGTGTCCAGGTCGAACTTGCTTAGCACGTCGCGGATTGAGAACTCGAACAACGGCACGCGGCTGGCGATCAAGTCACGCACCGATCGATCGCCGTGTTTCAGTTTCAGATCGCACGGATCCAGGCCGTCCGGTTGGACGGCCACGAACGTCTGGCTGACGAACCGATCTTCCATCTCAAACGCCCGGAGCGCGGCCCGTCGGCCGGCGTCGTCGCCGTCAAAGGTGAAGATGAACTCGCTCGGCAGCCGGTCAGTGTCCATGACAAGCCGGCGCAGGACCTTAATGTGGCCGTCGCCGAATGACGTGCCGCTGGTGGCCACCGCGGTCGTGACGCCGGACAGGTGGCAGGCCATGACATCTGTGTAGCCCTCGACGATCACGACCTGGCGGCGCTGCGCGATGTCGCGCTTGGCGCGGTCCGCCCCGTACAGGACGGCGCTCTTCTTGAACAACACCGTCTCCGGGGTGTTCAGATACTTGGGCCCGTCGTCATCTGCCGCAAGCTTGCGCGCGCCGAATGCGATGACGTCGCCGGTGATATCGGCGATAGGCCACATCAGCCGGCCGCGGAACTTGTCGATCAAGCCACGCCGGCCCTGGCTGGCCAGTCCTGCAGCCAGCAACTCGGCCTCAGTAAAGCCGCGTCCGCGCAGGTGCCTGGTCAGCGATTCCCAATCCGCCGGGGCGTAACCGACCCCGTACTGCTGAGCATCGGCCAGCTCGAATCCGCGGCCGGACAGGAACTCGCGGCCGGCTGCAGCCGCTGGCGTGCCAAGTTGTTCGGCATAGAACTCGGCCGCCAGCCGGTGCGCCTCGATCAGCCTGCGACGCTGCGACTGCTCCTGGCCCGGAATATGGCCGCCCTGCTCGTACCTCAGATCGATACCGGCTCTGTTCGCCAGCCGTTCGACCGCCTCGGTGAAGCCAAGGTTGTCGATCTTCTGAACGAATTTAATGACGTCTCCGCCCTCGGAACAGGAGAAGCAGTACCACAGGCCGCGAGCTGGCGTCACGTTGAAGGACGGGGTCTTCTCCTCGTGAAACGGGCACAGGCCTTTGACCGAACCGCCGCCAGCGTTGCGCAGCTGGAGGTAGTCCCCCACGACCTCCTCGATGGCGGAACGCTCCCTTACCAGGACAATGTCCTCGTCGCGGATCCGGCCCGCCATCTCCGCCCTTCCGCCATTGCGATCATGCTGCGCATCAGCTGCGTACGCTTCCGCTGCCCGCCCAGCCTAGCCCTGGCGTCGCCACCGCCGACGGAGCAAACCGCATCGTCAGTGATAACTTCGCGGCGTGCGGCCACTACTTGTGCTCTGGGACGTCGACTACACGCTGCTAGCCGCGCCCGGCGGCTCGGAGCTCTATCAGCTGGCCCTGGCAGAACTGTACGGCCTGCAGCTCCCTTCCGGCCTGCAATCCATGGCCGGACGGACCGACAGCGCGATAGCACTCGAAGTGCTGTCGCTGGCCGGTGTGCCGGAGCCGGACGCCGAAGTACCGAGATTCGAGGCTGTCCTCGCCCGCCTGGCGCCTCACGCGTACCGCATGGTGCGCGAGCGGGGCAGGGTGCTAGCTGGCGCGGCCGAGGCTATCGCGGCCCTGGCAGATCAGGGCGGCCAGCCGTTGGCTTTGGCGCCCGCGACGGCAGCGGAGCGCGCGACCGCAGTGGAACCGACGACAGCAGCAGCGTCCGCGGCAGCAGCGGCGGCGGGACCGTCGGGAACCTCGCCGCCCGCCATGGCCGGCGCCCGGATCATTCAGTCGCTGCTGACCGGAAATATCCCGGCCATGGCTCAGGTGAAGCTGAGTGCGCTCGGCCTGACCGCGCACCTCGACCTCGATATCGGCGCATACGGCGACTTCAGCCCCGTCCGTGCCGACCTGGTTCCGGTAGCCAGGCAGAACGCGGCCGCGCGCTACGGCGGTGACTTCTCGGGCCGTGCCACCGTCGTAGTGGGCGATACGCCAAGCGACATCGAGGCGGCCCTGGCGCACGGAGCCCGATCCGTGGGAGTCGCAACAGGCCGGTTCACCACTGGGCAGCTAGCGGACGCCGGCGCGGACGCGATCCTGGCAGACCTGACCGACACCAGCAAAGTCGTGACCGCGATCGTCGCGGGCCGACCCTGATGGCTAGCGGGCAGAAATGCGCTGCCCTTCATTGCCGGAGGACGCAGATCAGAGCGTTACCAGTGTCCGCGCGAGGTCGTCATAACCGAGCTCGGGGCGGCTCGGCCACAGCTCCCAATGCATCGCGCCGATCTCGAGCGGGTCACTGCCATCCTCGTACTCGGAGAGGTCGTCGACTCGCTGCAGCTCTATCCCGTCGATCCCGATGCCGCAGGCGTGCACGATCACGTAGACGCCCGGATAGTCCAGGCTGAAGCCGGACTGCCAGCTTGCTAGCCGTGCGGTGCGGGCAGCTTCAGCGCCCCACCGCGTCTCCGGCCAGTCGCGGTGCCGGTTTGCCTGCTGGCTGGCGTACCTGGCTAACGACTCGATCAGGCCGTCTGGGCGCGCGCCCGGTGCGCGGATCTGGTGCAGCGCCAGGTTGACCTGCGCATAGGTGGTCTCGAACGCGATCTCGCCAACAGGATCGAAGCCGGTTGAGCCGAGTTCGGCATCGAACCGATCGCGTGGCAGGGTACAGGCGAGGACCATTGCCGACTCGCTGGCGTGGCCCAGTCGGAGGCCTTTCGGAAGGCCGTCGCTCCGACCAGGTATCGGCTCAATCCAGCGCCGGGACGGCCAGTCCGCAGCCACTCCCCACGGAGCAAAATCACTAGCGGTGGTTTCCATGCGTGACACCTTCTCACGCTCAGTAGCCAGCGGGGCCTAAGTGACTGAACGTTTCGCGGCAGGCTTTGCGGCCGGTGGTGGCATATCGCCAATGCCGGATACGGCTGTCAGACCGCGGGGCGCGCCGTCACTAGCAGCGACCTTCGGCCGTAGCTGACATTCGGCGACGACACCGGCGAGTCGGTAATGCCCGTCACGACCCATCCGGACTGCTCGACTAGCAACAGGTGCCGGGCCACCGGCAAAATCGTTCGCCACGGCTCCGCGTCGCCATTTCGCCGGCTGGCATTCGCGGCCACCACCACTTCGATCGAGTCCACCCCAGCGGCGTGAGTCGCCAGGCTTGCCGCCAGAACGCTGCCGCGGGCTGCCCGCGCGGCGAGGCCGCCAAGCAGGCGGCGGCAGGTCGCCTCGTCGAGGTAGACAAGCAGGCCCTCGCAGATGAACAAGGTCGGCTGATCCCGATCGTGGCCGCTGCGCCCGAGCACTGCGTCAACTTGGTCCGTGCGGAAGTCGGCCGCAGCCAGCGTCACGCCCAGCCGGCCCAACTCGTCGCCAGCGCCGGGGTCGCCCAGCTCGGCAGGACCCCAGGGCTCGCGCCGGGTGATGGCGAGCAGACGCTGCAACTTGTCGGCCTGCGTATCGGGATGGTCCAGTTCGAAGAACCGGACGCCGTCGGTGCGGAACCTCAGCGCCCGGTCGTCGTAGCCCGCCCCGCAAATGACTACCTGGCGCACGCCCGCAGTGATCGCGGCCTGCACCTGCTCGTCCACGAATCGCGTGCGCGCTTCGATGCTTGGCCGCAGCCACGATGGCGGACTGAACTGCATGCCTCTGCACAACGCCCGTTGCGCGAGCGGATCACCGGCTGGGCTATGCGGCCGCTCTAGCGCGGCCCTGGTCAGCGCCACCGCCTGGCTCGTCCTCGAGACATTCATACGCTGGACCTTACTATATTGCTCGTCAATGCCCGGCTAACAGCAGAATCGCGCCTGTCTAGTACGTGCTAGCGTAGTAAATGTGAGCCAAGATCGTAGCCAGGAAGCCGACCTGGCGGCATCGGGAGCCGAGGTAGATGCGCGCCGCGCGGCCACTTCTGTCCGGCGCGGGGTCATCAGTCTGGGCCGCCGGCTGCGGGCCGAGCGGACACCCGGCGGCCTCACCTCGCTCGAGCTGAGCGTGCTCGGCCATCTGAACCGGCGTGGGCCGCTTACCCCTGGCGACGTGGCGGCGGCCGACCGGATCCAGCCGCAGTCGCTGACCAGGACGCTGTCGAGCCTGGCCGCGGCTGGCTTGCTGTCCAGGCAGCCGGACCCCAGCGACGGACGCAGGTCACTGCTGGCTATCACGGCAGCCGGGGTCGGGATGCTGCGCGACGAGATGGACCAGCGCGACGAGTGGCTGGCGCGCGCCGTCGCGGAAGAACTCACCAGCACTGAGACCGAGGTGCTCCGGCTCGCCGGCGAGCTCCTGGACCGCCTGGCCGACCTGTAGTCAAATCATGATCACGTAAACAAACCGTCGCCGGCGACTGATTGTTTTCGTGATCATGATTTGCGCGGTGGTCTTGTCGGTCCCGTCAGGCACTCTGATCACCGTGGCTACCGACTTGCCGCCTCAATTACGCGAGCTCGCCGAACTTCAGTCCGGCGTCGTCGCGCGTGCCCAGCTCCAAGAGGCTGGCGTGAGCATGGAGCGCATCGCCTCCCGGCTGAGGCGGGGCAGCTGGCGGCGCCTTCAGCCCGGGGTCTATTCCAGTTCGGCGGGTGACCCGGGTCGTGCGGCAGTGCTCTGGGCAGCTGTGCTCTACGCGGGGCCTGGCGCCGTCCTCAGCCACCGAACCGCTGCCGAACTTTGGGGCATAGCCGACGAGCCGAGCTCAGTCATTCATCTGACGGTGCCGGGAGATCGTCGGGTGCGAAGGCAACCCGGCCTGGCTGTGCATTTGTCCGCCCGCGCGGCAGCTGCCACGCATCCCGCCGCCGTACCACCGCGGACCCGGGTAGAGGAAACCATCATCGACCTGTGGGAAGCCGCTGCCACCCTGGATGACGCTGTCAGTTGGGTAGTCCGGGGCCTGGGGCGTCGGCTCACTACGCAAGACAAACTTCGCGCGGCAACGGAGGCTCGCAAGCGCGTCCGCTCGCGACCGAAACTGGCCGAGATTCTCAGCCCGGACTGGGCCGGAGTGCACTCCATCCTCGAATACCGCTACGTGCGCGACGTGGAACGACCGCACGGCCTGCCTGTTGGCAGCAGACAGGCGCATTCTCGCCGCGGCGGCCGGAGTGAATACCGCGACACGCTATACGAGGCGTTTCGTACTGCCATTGAACTCGACGGGCGGATCGCTCATCCCGGGGACAGCCGGTGGAAGGACATCCACCGTGATAACGCCGCATCCGCTGACGGCGTCACGACACTTCGTTACAGCTGGCTGGATATCAGCAGCAGCGCCTGCCAGGTCGCGGCGCAAATCGCCGAGGTCCTCACCGCACGGGGTTATCAGGGCGCCAGGCCATGCACATCCGGGTGCCCGGTCACGCCCGGCGCCCGGCCATCGGCGGCGCGGCAGCCAGCGGTTTCATCGCGGCCCGAGGTCGGAACCCAGCACCCTCAGGTTCAGCACAAGTCCGCACGGCAGGCGCAACGAGCACGAGAGCCCGCGAGCGGACCGCGACCCGACCGCGACCGCGACCCACCCGACCGGGATCTAGCCGACTGGGATCTAGCCAACCGCGACAGCAGCGTCAGGTGCCGTCAGCGTAGAGGCGTTGATGCCAGGCCAGCGCCGACGTATCGGTCAGCGACGCTATCTGGTCGATGACCACGCGTAGCCGGCCATTGTCGTCGGCTGCCTGCTCGAACTCTGGCCGGAACATCGGGTCCAGGGTGACCGGAGCGCCAGCCAGCACCGCCTCCGCCAGCGTGGTGATCACGTCGCGTTCACGCGCCTGGGCTGCCTTAACACCGGACCGGCTCATGACGTAGTACGCGGTCACGCCCTTCAGCAGGGCGCATTCAAGCCGCTGCTGCCGGGGCACCGACAGGCTTGCTGCATACCGGCTGAGCGGCGGGTAGCCGTCAGGCCGGGTCGCCTGCTGCGCCGCCTTGCACAGGCGGCCGATCAGCTCGCTGGTCAGGTTCTTCACCCCAGCCGCCGACGCCAGGCCGCCGTCGAATTCGGCCGGCCAGCAGTCCAGCTTCATCAGCCCGGCAAAGATCTCGCTGAGCTCAGCCGCGCTCGTGCTGCCGGGAGGGCAGTAGGCCTCGAGGGTCAGCTCCGCGACTACCTGCCGTTCGGCCGGGTCGCGCAGCTGCCAGAGCGTGACAAGACCAGCATGCAGGCCGTCCTCCAGGTCATGCACCGAGTAAGCGACATCGTCGGCCCAGTCCATGACCTGTGCTTCCAGGCACCGCTGGCCGTCTGGGACACCCTCCCGGATCCAGCCGAAGACCTCGGCGTCGCTCGCGTAAGCGCCATACTTGCCAGCGGCGCGGGCACGCTCGCGATCACCCGGGGCCGGTCCAAGCCACGGGTACTTCAGCGTCGCGTCCAGCGTCGCCCGGGTCAGGTTCAGGCCGGCGCCCGGCACCTTCGCTTCTAGACGAGTCAGCAGCCGGAGGCTTTGCGCGTTCCCCTCAAATCCGCCGCAGCCTGCGGCAAGCTCGGCGAGCGCTGCCTCGCCGTTGTGCCCGAACGGAGGGTGCCCCAGGTCGTGGGCCAGGCAGGCGGCATCGACCAGATCCGGATCGCAGCCAAGTGCGGCACCGAGCTCTCGGCCGATCTGCGCGCATTCCAGCGAATGAGTGAGCCGTGTGCGCGGGAAATCGCCAGAACCGACCGCCACGACCTGGGTCTTGGCAGCCAGCCGCCGCAGGGCAGCACTGTGGAGCACCCGGGCGCGATCCCTGGTGAAGGGATCACGCCCGTTACCATTCGCGCCACCGGCCGTCTTCGGCGGCTCGGCAGCCCACCTTGCCGTGGCCAGGTAGTCGTACCCGCTGGTCACCTGCTGTCGCTGCCCCCTGCGGTCTCCATCACGGCGGCGCGCCCTGCTTCAAGCCGGGCAACCGGCACCCGGAACGGCGAACAGGACACGTAGTCAAGCCCAGCCGCATGGAAGAAGTGCACCGACTCCGGGTCGCCGCCATGCTCACCGCAGACCCCGACCTTGAGGTCCGGCCTGGCAGCCCGGCCCTCCGCCACGGCGATCTTGACGAGCCGGCCTACGCCATCGATGTCGATGGTCTCGAATGGCGACACCCCGAACACGCCGAGGTCGATGTAGCGGCCGAAGAATGAGCCCTCGACGTCATCGCGGGAGAAACCCCAGCCCATCTGCGTCAGGTCGTTGGTGCCGAACGAGAAGAACTCGGCCGCCTGGGCGATCTGGCCAGCTGTGAGCGCAGCCCGCGGCACCTCAATCATCGTGCCGATCAGAGCGTGCACAGAGGTGCCGGTCTCGGCCGCGACCTCGGCCAGCACCTTCTCGGTCTCCTCACGCGCGGCTTCGAGCTCCTGCACCGCGCCGACCAGCGGGATCATGATCTCGGGCCGCGGGTTACCGCCAGCCTTGACCCGGTCGACAGCGGCGTGCGCGATCGCCCGCACCTGCATTGCGTACAAGCCGGATATCACCAGCCCGAGCCGAACGCCGCGCAGGCCAAGCATCGGGTTCTGCTCGTGCAGGCGCCGGACGGCCTCCAAGAGCTTGTGCTCCTGCGCGGTGGCGTTGTCACCGGCCAGGGCGACCTTGACCGACAGCTCGGTGAGGTCCGGCAGGAACTCGTGCAGCGGCGGGTCGAGTAGCCGGATGGTGACCGGCAACCCGTCCATGGCCTCCAGGATCTCCACGAAGTCGCCGCGCTGCAGCGGCTCCAGCGCGTCCAGCGCGGACGTGCGAGTGGCCTGGTCGTCGGCCAGGATCAGCCGCTCCACCAGCTGCCGCCGCTCGCCCAGGAACATGTGCTCGGTCCGGGTCAGGCCGATGCCCTCGGCGCCGAACCGCACCGCGCGGGCCGAGTCCTCGCCCGTGTCGGAGTTCGCCCGCACGCCAAGCCGCCGCCGCTCGTCAGCGTGCGTCATCAGTCGGTGCACGGCGCTGACCAGCTCGTCCGCCTGCGGGTCCAGGTTGCCCTCGAAGTACTCCACGACCGGCGACGGGACTACCGCGACCTCGCCCAGATACACAACGCCAGAGGTGCCGTCGATCGAGATGACGTCGCCCTCCCGCACGGTTACGCCGTCCGGTCCGGTGAACTGGCGGGCGTTGACATTTACCTCGAGGTCGTCCGCGCCGCAGACGCAGGTCTTGCCCATGCCGCGGGCAACCACGGCCGCATGGCTCGTCTTGCCGCCGCGGCTGGTCAGGATGCCCTGCGCGGCGATCATGCCATGCAGGTCGTCGGGGTTGGTCTCGCGCCGGACCAGGATGACGTGCTCGCCGGCCGCCGCGCGCTCGACCGCGGTGGCAGAGTCGAAGACCACCTTGCCGACCGCCGCGCCGGGCGATGCGCTGACCCCCTTGGCGATCTTCTTGACGTCCGAGCCGGCGTCGAACCGGGGGAACATCAGCTGCGCAAGCTGGCTGCCGGTAACCCGGGTCAGCGCTTCGTCCATATCGATCAGGTCCTGGTCGACGAGCTGGGTGGCGATCCGGAACGCGGCCGCGGCGGTCCGCTTGCCGACCCGGGTCTGCAGCATCCACAACTTGCCGCGCTCGATCGTGAACTCGATGTCGCACAGGTCCTTGTAGTGGGTCTCCAGCGTCTGCATGATCTGCATCAGCTCGGCGTAGGACTTGCGGTCGATCTTCTCCAGGTCCTGCAGGGGCACCGTGTTCCGGATGCCGGCCACTACGTCCTCGCCCTGCGCGTTCTGCAAGTAGTCGCCATAAACGCCCTGCTGGCCGCTGCCCGGGTCGCGGGTGAAGGCGACGCCGGTACCTGAGTCCATGCCGAGGTTGCCGAAGACCATGGCCACGATGTTCACCGCGGTACCGAGGTCAGCCGGGATCCGCTCCTGGCGCCGGTACAGGATGGCCCGGTCGGCATTCCAGGAGTTGAAGACCGCCTGCACGGCCAGGTCCAGCTGCTCGCGCGGCTCCTGCGGGAACTCCCGGCCCGCGTCGGCCCGCACAATCGCCTTGAAGCTCTCCACCAGGAGCTGCAGGTCCTCGGCGTCCAGATCTAGGTCGTTCTTGGTGCCCTTGGCTTCCTTGGCCCGGTCGATCGCGTGCTCGAACTGGCTGCCGTCGATGTCGAGCACCGTCTTGCCGAACATCTGGATCAGGCGGCGGTAGGAGTCCCAGGCGAATCGCTCGCTGCCAGCCTGCTTGGCCAGGCCGTGCACGGACTCATCGGACAGCCCGATGTTGAGCACCGTTTCCATCATTCCCGGCATCGAGAACTTGGCCCCGGACCTGACGCTGACTAGCAGCGGATCAGCGTGATCGCCGAGCTTGCGGCCCATCTTCTCCTCAAGCTGGCTGAGGTGCCTGGTAACCTCGGCCGCCAGGCCGTCCGGCACCGTGCCACGCTCGAGGTAATACCGGCAGGCATCGGTCGTGATGATGAATCCGGGGGGAACGGGGAGGCCCAGGTTCGTCATCTCTGCCAGGTTGGCTCCCTTGCCCCCAAGCAGGTCCTTAAGGTCCTTGTTGCCCTCGGTGAAGTCGTAGACGAGCTTAGGCACTACTCTGCACTCCTTGGATGCCGCCTAAGCGCCCCGAGCCGGGCGCGTCGCGGCTCAGTGATCTCGTGGCCAGATGGCCCTCACACCGAGCCTATCGACCATTAGCAGGAGCTGGGACGACGGTCGCCGCATGGAAGGTGAACAACTTCCAGGAGCTGAGCGCTTCCGGGCCGACCGCTGAAATAACCTGCTAGCCGCAGGCAACTGGGCGCTGGTCCCGGCGTCTCTGGTACGTGGAGATAGACATAGACCAACCAGTTACCGCCCCGTTCGGATCAACGGACGGCATCGTGGGTGCAAGCGAGCGCGCGGTCGGCGCCTTGTACGAGGCCCATGCTGTCGGCCTGATCAGGCTCGCGGTTGCGATTCTCGGCAGTCGGCCAGCTGCCGAGGATGTGGTCCAGGACGCCTTTATCGGGCTGTACCGCCGCTGGGACCGGCTGAACCAGACCGACAGGGCGCTGCAATACGTCCGCTCCAGCGTGCTGAACGGATGCCGGTCGCAGCTACGGGCGCAGGCCAGAGACCGGCGGCGACCGCTCCAGGCACTGCCCGGCAGCGCCGCTTCCGCCGAACACGACGTCCTGGTCGGCGAGGACCATCGCGAAGTGCTTGCCGCGCTGCGCCGGCTGCCAGACCGGCAGCGCGAGGCGCTGGTCCTGCGCTACTTCCTCGACCTGCCCGAGCCAGAGATCGCCCAGGCAATGGGGATCAGCCACGGCACCGTCAAATCCACTACCTCGCGCGCGCTGGCCGCGCTCGCCCGCTTGCTTGGGGAGAACCAATGAACCCGATCGAAGACCGGATCAGGGATGCTGCTGACGCGGTGGCCGGGACCGTACCTAACGGCAGCGCACCGCCGCTACACCTTGGCGCCCGGCCAAGCCGCCTGGCAAGCCGTCGCAGCCACCTGGTACGTGGTACGCGCGGGCACCGGTTGCTCGCGCCGCTTGCGGCCGCGGCAGCGGTCATCGCAGTAGTTGCTGTATCGGCGTCGGTGCTGTCGGGCGGATCAGCCCGGACGCAAACCCGCAAGCCCGCGCATCCCGCTACTTCAGGTTCTGCCACCGCACGGAATGCTGCCCAGCGCGCCTGGCGCGCAACGGTCGACCGGGGGGCTATCGACCAGTTCCTGACCGCGACGGGAGCCCAGTACACGACGGGAGCTCTGTTCTATGGCGAGATCCAGGCCTTGGAGAACAACTCGGCAGCGAAGTGCATGGCCAGGCACGGCTATCACATGAGTCGCATCACCGCGGCCCAGGCCGCTAGAGGCGATTATGACCTTACTCAGTACCCTGACCTGGGCCAGATCGCGCGGGCCGGCTCGCTGCCATCGGGCGTCACCGCAGCAGTGCAGCCTGCGGGCTCCAAAGCCTTTGCCTCGACGCTGAATCAATGCCTGAAGGCCGCGCGAGCACCGTTCACGCCGCTGATCACAGCGGGCGAGAAACTGGCGGCGCCGTTCCTCAAGATCGAGGTGTTCGCCCCGACGCCGGCGGCGGTCCGCGCGACGCTGCCGCGCTTGCGATCGTGCGCTGCCCGGTACGGCTGGCCTGGCCAGCCCTACGGAGCGCCCGACTCGACGATCAACTCCTTTGCCGACTTCGTCAGCTGGATAGCCGGGCACATTGACGGTGCGGTCAGCCGCGGCGCATCGTCAGCTCAGGCAAGGGCGCTGGACCGGCACTGGGCGCACGCATTCGTAACCTGCGCCCGGCCGACCATCTCGGTCCAGTACCGGGTCTGGACAGCTGAACAGCGCGCCTTCCTGCGCACGCACCACGCACGTGTGGCAAAGTTCCTCGCCCTGGTCAACGAGATCATGACAACTGCCGAGCAGCGGGCCGCGGGCGCGGCAACTAGGTAACTAACGACGGAGGCACTCGCCTGCCACGGTGTCGGCAGGCGAGGCTTCTGCGACCACCCCCGCAGGCGTCAGCCACAATGACTGGCATGCGAAGTAACGTTGCAGTTGGCCTGCTACATCCAGGTGAGATGGGCGCGGCCGTCGGGCAATGCCTGACCGGGGCCGGACACCGGGTGCTGTGGGCTTCGGACGGCCGGAGCCCGCAGACTGCCGAGAGAGCCCGCGCAAGTGGGCTGACCGACGTGGGCGCTGCCCGCAACCTGGCGTCCGAGGCCGGCATTATCCTGTCGGTTTGCCCGCCGCATGCGGCGCTCGACGTGGCCTGGGCCGTGCATGGATTTACTGGCCTCTACCTGGATGCGAACGCCATTTCGCCGGATACAGCGCGCGAGGTGGCGCAGCTCATCACCGGGAACGGCGGCACCTACGTCGACGGCGGCATCATCGGCCCGCCGCCTGTTTCCGGATCAACCACGCGCCTGTATCTGTCCGGCGCGCATGCGGAGACAGCGCGCGACCTGTTCGCCGGAACCGCGCTGCAACCCCGGGTCGTTGACGGCCCGAGTTTTGGGGCTTCCGCGGTCAAGATGGCGTACGCGGCCTGGACCAAAGGGTCGGCGGCGCTGCTGCTGGCCGCTCGCGCGCTCGCACAGGTCGAGGGTGTTGAGGACACGCTGCTGTCGGAATGGGCTCTGTCGCAGCCGCACCTGGCCCAGCAATCGGCACGATCGGCCGTCTCGGCAGTCAGCAAGGGCTGGCGTTGGGTCGGCGAGATGGACGAGATCGCCCAGAGCATGGCCGCGGCGGGGCTGCCAGACGGATTCCACCAGGCGGCGGCCGAGATCTTCCGCCGCTGCCCGCGATTGCCGGCCGCGCCACCTGTCAAGCCGCCCATCGAGGTGGTGCTTGCCGCACTGACCGGCGGCAGTTCTGTGACCAGTTAGGCGGCGCGGAGCCTGTCGACTGGCGGAATGTGGACGCTGTGCTGTTGTGCCGATAGCCTTCGATCCCGCCGACCGGCTCAATCCGGGGGTAAGCGATGAGCTTCCTGGCACTCGACGAGATGACGGATGTGTCCCTCGCAGCCCGGTTCCGCCGGCGGCAGCGAATCATAATCCCGGTTGTCATTGCGGTGCTCGCAGTGGGCGCGTTTCTGCAATGGGGCCCGATCGGCATCGGCAACGGTCCACTGCTTGCGGGCGAAGGCGGAGGCACCAGCACCGTGTCCGAGCCGAACCCAGCGCCGATCGCGGACTTGATCCCGCTCGATTACTCTGGTTCCGGTCCTATCACCATTGATGGCATCACGCTTATCAACAGGACCAGCTACCCGTCGCCGCACCTTGTCGCGGTCGAACTGGTCCTGGCTGACCTGACGCGATGCACGTTTGGAGCGGCGCATGCCGCTACGCCCGGTTTCGGTGTCTCCACCTGCAGCAAAGCAACGTACGTGGGTCCGCTCATTGGACAGGCAGTGGGGCAGTCTAAGAACGCCTCGTTGGATTACTCAGCGGGCTTGGAGATGAGCGCTCCGAAGTCAGGGGGATGCTGGGTGATGTCTGACGTAGTCGTCCACTACCACATCGGCATCCGGCATTACTCCGCTGCAGAACCGAATGGCATGGTCGTATGCGCTGGCAAGGACGCATCGGCGAACGTGGATACTGCCGAGCAGGCCACCAATGCCGGGCTTTGACTGGGTTTTGGGTTGCGGCATGGCCGGCTGGCTCAGCAGCCGGCCAGTCGCTCCGATAGGTAAGAGACCAGGCCATCGACGCCGATCCGCTGTTGCGTCATGGAGTCGCGCTCGCGGACGGTGACCGCCTGATCCGCCAGTGACTCGAAATCAACCGTCACGCAGTACGGGGTGCCGATCTCGTCCTGGCGGCGGTAGCGGCGGCCAATCGCGCTCGCATCGTCAAACTCGGTATTCCAGTGCTGGCGCAGCGCGGCGGCGATGTCCCTGGCCTTCGGTGACAGGTCCGCGTTACGGGACAACGGCAGCACAGCGACCTTGACCGGGGCGATCCGGTGGTCGAGCCGGAGCACCGTCCGCTTCTCCATGTTGCCCTTAGAGTCGGGCGCCTCGTCCTCGGTGTAGGCCTCCAGGAGGAACACCAGCATGGACCGGTCTACCCCGAGAGCCGGCTCGATCACGTACGGGATGTACCGCTCGTTCGTCTCTGGGTCGAGGTAGGACAGGTCATGGCCGGACGCATTCGCGTGAGTGGACAGGTCGAAGTCGGTGCGGTTGGCGATGCCCTCGAGCTCCCCCCATTCGCTGCCGGGGAACTCGAAGTGATACTCCAGGTCAACGGTCCGCTTGGAGTAGTGGGACAGCTTATCCTTCGGGTGCTCGTACTGCCGCAGGTTGTCTTTGCTTACGCCCAGGTCGAGGAACCAGGCCTGGCGCGAGTCGATCCAGTACTGGTGCCATTCTTCGTCCGTGCCGGGCTTGACGAAGAACTCCATCTCCATCTGCTCGAATTCGCGCGTGCGGAAGATGAAATTGCCGGGAGTGATTTCGTTACGGAACGACTTCCCGATCTGGCCGATGCCGAACGGAATCTTCTTCCGCGAGGTCTGGAGAACGTTCTTGTAGTTGATGAAGATGCCTTGGGCGGTCTCCGGCCGCAGATAGGCGAGCCCGGACTCGTCCTCGGTCGCGCCCAGGTAGGTCCGCAGCAGCCCGTTGAACATGCGCGGCTCAGTGAATGCGCCCTTCGTGCCGCAGTGCGGGCAGGCGAGGTCTGCCAGGCCGTGCTCCGGCGGATTGCCATCGTGCTTGTCCTCATACGCCTCGATAAGGTGATCGGCCCGGAACCGGTAGTGGCAGGACTGGCACTCGGTCAGCGGGTCGACGAACTCAGTGAGGTGGCCGCTGGCCTTCCATACCTCGGGCGCCAAGATGACGCTCGAGTCCAGGCCTACTATGTCGTCACGCAGCGTGACCATACTGCGCCACCACTGCTGCTTGATGTTGTTCTTCATCTCGACGCCAAGCGGGCCGTAGTCCCAGGCTGCGCGCAGGCCGCCATAGATCTCGCTGGACGGGAAGACGAAGCCCCGCCGCTTTGAGAGGCTAACGATGGTTTCCATGCGATCGCTGCGGCGTGCCATTGTTCTCTCCATCCGGCTGGCGGTCGGCGGTCAGTTGCGTGAGGTGCGCGAAGCCCACTTTGACGTGCGCGAAACCCGTTGGTGGGCGGCGGTGCTGCAAGCTTAGTGGCAGCCTGCCACCTCCGTGGCATGACTTTCAGTGACCGCCGCGGGACAAGCCCGCGCTAACCGGCGGTAACCTGGGCGCGACTGTCGTGCCAGGGAGCGATGTCGCCGGCCTACCGGCCGACTGGCTATCTGAAGGGAACAGGGTGAGCACCAACCGGCCAAGCAGACCGCGGGTCAGGCCGCTGCCCAAGGGCGACACGCTGTTCAGCCCTGGCGCATCACCGGCTCGTCAGTCCACCGAGCGGCGCAGCGCTAAGCCGCTGCTCTACCTTCACCAGCTGCCCGTCTGGATTGCGCCGCTGGTCATGGTCGTGCTGCTGATCGCAGGGCTGGCCGTGCGAGGGCCGGGCGGGGCGGTGGCCTTGTGCGGCGTGGCTGCAGTCCTGGCCTGGCTAGCGGCCCTGTCCTGGCCGCGGCTGTCGGCAGCAGGCCGGATGGGCCGGGTGCTTGCCGTCCTGGTCGTGCTCGGCGTCGCCGGGTTCCAGGCCACCCGGTAACCTCTGGGTCACCGCGCGGGTTCCAGCCTTCCGGCTGGTTTCGAGGTGGCCCTATTGAGGCTTCTCCTCGCTGCTCTTCTCGAAGATGCTGACCGCGATCAAGCCCGCGACGAACACCACCACCATCGCGATCAGCAGCGCCAGTTGCGACGTGGTGACGGTGATGTGGCTTTCGGGGGTGAGCACGAACAGGATGCGCCGAATCACCGCGATCAGGCCGACTACGATGAACGGCTGCGCCACGAGGCGGTGCGCGCGCAGCGACAGCACGACCGTGTGCACGATCTCCACCAGTATCAGGACCAGCAGGACGCGGTCGATGAGATTAGTCGCGGCCGCCGTGATCGTACGATGGGACTCGTTGACGAAGTCTACGATGCCCGAAATGAGAAGCGCGCCGGCCAGCGCGATCAGGATGAGCCCGACCGTGACGGTGACCGTGTCCTGGGTGTGCTCAAGGAACCAGATCGACCCTTTGACCGCCGGGCTGCCTTGCAGCTCTGGTTGGCGAGGCGGCGACGAGCTGGCGTGGCCGTCCGCCGGTGGGACCGCGGGCTGATCACCAGTACTCGCCGCCATGTGGGTCATTGTTCCAGCTAGGGTCCGAAGCTTCTCAGACGGCTCGGGCAACTGGGCCTGCGTCACGGGCGCGACCAAGGGGCTGGTACCCGCAGGCCGGATCCTCAGCCAGCGGATTCTCGGTGATCAGCGGCGTCACAGACGGCGATAGGCACACCGGAACGCCGAGGCTGCTCGCATACCCCGCCAACTCGAACACGTCCGGCCGGATCAGGCAGTCGCCACCGGTCAGCACCAGGATCGGGTACGGCCGGCCGAATCCGGCGACCTGATCAATAAGGCGGTAACCATCGGCAGTGCTTAGCTCGCCGGGCAGTGCCCGGGCCGTGGCGGACGCCCGGCAGTGCCTGCAGGCCAGCAGGCACGCGCGCGTCGTCTCCCAGAACACCAGCATCGGCCGCTCGGCATAGTCGGGCCCGCGGCGAATCGGATCCGGGTCAGCGGCGTCCCGCAGCACCGTACCGACGCCATCCCGGAGGGTAACGGGCTCCGGAAACGCTGTAGCGGCCATCCGGGCAGCCTCCGCCGTCTCTCGGGATTCATTAATCGCCAGTCGATTAGAGCGGCCGACCCGCATGCCCGGTAAGGGCCGTTGGTCCGCTCGCCGGCGCCATAAGACCCGCGCTACCAGCTATCGGAACGACCACAGACTTGCGGCCTGACTCGCGTCAGCGGCGAGCCTGCCGCATGGTCTCCTCGTCGCCGATATCGGAGCCGACACCAAGGCTCGATGCAGGGTGCTCGGCCGGTCCCGGCACTGGATTCGGGGCGGCGCCGCCGTAGCGGCGGTCCCGGCTGGCGTAAATCTCGCATGCGTGCCAGAGGTGCCGCCGGTCAAAGTCGGGGAACAGCGTGTCCAGGAACACCATCTCCGCGTAGGCGGACTGCCACAGCAGGAAATTCGACGTCCGCTGCTCCCCCGATGACCGCACGAACAGGTCGACATCGGGAATCTCCGGCTCGTCCAAGTAACGGCCGATCGTTCGCTCGTCGATCTTGTCCGGCCGCAGCCGCCCAGCGGCGACGTCCATCGCGATCGCCTTCGCGGCATCAGCGATCTCAGCCCGGCCGCCGTAATTCACGCAGAACTGCAGCGTCAGCACCGAGTTGTGCAGTGTCATGCGCTCCGCGTCTTCGAGCTCGGAGATGACGCTGCGCCACAGCCGCTGACGGCGGCCGGCCCAGCGAACCCGGACACCCATCTCGTTCAGCTGATCCCGGCGGCGGCGGATGACGTCCCGGTTGAAGCCCATCAGGAACCGGACCTCGTCCGGCGACCGGCGCCAGTTCTCGGTGGAGAACGCGTATGCCGACAGGTACGGGATGCCCAGCTCGATCGCGCCCATGATCACATCGAAGAGGGCGCTCTCGCCGGCCTTGTGGCCCTCGGTCCGCGGCAGGCCGCGCTGCTTAGCCCACCGGCCGTTACCGTCCATCACCAGCGCCACATGCCGCGGTACCAACTCGGCGGGGATCTTGGGTGGCTGCGCACCGTCCGGATGCGGATATGGCGGCGTGACGTTTTGGCTCATCGGCATCGGTCCCCGGTGATCAAGCGTGCTCCACGTGCTTCAGCGACCGGATCGAATGCTCCAGGTGCCATTGCAGGTAGGCGGCGGTCAAACCGCTGCACTCTACCTGGTGCCTGCGCTCGCTGGCATCGGCGCGCGCCCAGTCGCCCCGAAGCAGCGCGCTCATCAGCACCAGGGTCGCGGCCGACGGCGTGGCCGCGCCCGGCGCCCGGCAGGACTGGCAGGTGAGTCCGCCCGCAGCCAGGCCGAACGCGCGCAAGCCACCAGACGAATGCGCCTGCGCGGCCGTCGTCCCGCAGACCGCGCACTCCTCTAGCGCAGGGGCATACCCGGCGACGGCCAGCGACCGCAGCAGGAAGGCATCGAGTACCAGGCGCGGCTCGTGGTCAGCGTCGCCGAGTGTGCGCAGCCCGCCGACCAGTAGCAGGAACTGCCGCAGCGAGGGCTCTTTCTCCACCGGCGTGAGCTTCTCGGCGGTCTCCAGCATGGCGGTTCCGGTGGTGTAGCGGGGGTAGTCGGCGACGAGCGCCTCCCCGTACGGCCGGAGCGTCTCCGCCTGGGTGATCACGTCCAGTGAGCGGCCCGTGTACAGCAGCAGGTCGACGTGGGTGAACGGCTCTAGCCGGCCGCCAAACCGCGATTTGGTCCGCCGCACGCCCTTGGCGACGGCCCGGATCCGGCCGGTCCGGCGGCCCAGGACCGTGATGATCCGGTCGGCTTCGCCCAGCTTGTGGGTCCGCAGCACGATCCCGTCATCACGGTAGATGGCCACGTTCCCATTCTGGCCTACAGCGCGGGCAGCGCAGGCCGGCAGACACGGCGGGGTTATCCCGCGGCGGCGCCCTCTTCGGTGAGCCAGATGACGTCGTGCGCCTGCGCCGCGGTCAGGCCCAGACAGCCGGCGATGTGGCAGGCCGCGCGCCGTTCCGCTGCCGACAGCGGTCCGTCAGCCAGTCCTACCCGGACCGCATCGGCCAGGAACCACTCCGGCGCCGGCGCCGTGAGCTGCTGGGCCAGCCTGCGCAGCGCTGCCGAGCCGTCATAGTCTGGGCCATCGGCCGCGGCCAGGTCAGCGCTCAGCGCTACATCGTCATACTGGCTGAGCCCAGCGGCCCGGACGACCTCAATGGCCCGGCTGCGTGCCGCGCCGCCGGCCTGATCTCCCGCTCGCAGCATCATCGTGACAGCGGCCAGCGAGCCGTCTGGCAGCGCTGCTTCCATCTGAGCTGCGGTCGGAAGGTTCAGCACCTCGATCCGGTAACGCGTCCGACACGACCGGCACTGGAGATGCTCGGCAACTCGATCCAGCGGGATGACCGGAATGAAGAGAATGTGAAACCAGCGCCGGGCAGTACAGCTTTCATACTCACGGTCTCCGCCGCAGCGGTAGCAGTGCAGCGTGCCGCCGCCCGTGGCACGGAACCGAAAGCGAGGCCCCAATAGACTCAACGACGACTCCCCCGCGGGCTAAGTTACAGCGTCCTGCTGGGACATCGTCCCAGGTGAGCAGATCATCACATGCCTTGGCGCGAAGGTGGAACAGAATCCGTTAAAAGCAG
The DNA here is from genome assembly GCA_963787665.1 of uncultured Actinomycetota bacterium. GTDB lineage: Bacteria > Actinomycetota > Actinomycetes > Streptosporangiales > Streptosporangiaceae > JAJYUU01. Next base: position 1,146,408 of record CAWBDZ010000005.1, on the reverse strand, counting down.
GATCCGTGCCGTTGACGCTTAACCGCGTTGCCCGAATTGCGTGGGTGACACCCCCGAAATCGCGTTGTCTGCCGAGCCGCCCCCCTGTTGACTGCTGGTGTGCACATCGAACGCTTCGAGCCCGAGGCCGATCAGCAACAGCTGCGAAGCTGCTTTGAGATCACGGCGGCCGCCAGGGCCTGCGACGATCCGAGCATGCCGCCACAGTCGATGGCGACCTTCACCTCCCGGTGGGCGCACGCACATGGTGACCCGCACGAGACCTGGCTGGCTCGCGACGATGCGGGCGAACCTGTCGGCTGTTACCTGCTGATGCTTCCGCAGCGGGAGAACGTGACGACGGCTACGTGCGCCCTCACCATCGCGCCCGCCCGCCGGCGGTCCGGGTTCGGGACCGAACTGCTCGGGCACTGCCAGCAGCGGGGCCGGCTGGCCGGCCGGTCCCGGCTAACCGGCGAAGCTACCGACGGAACGGCTGGCCCTGCGTTCGCCACGGCAGTCGGCGCTACCAGCGGTATGCCCGAGGTGTACCGCGTGCTCACCGTTGACTCCAGCCTGCGATCGAGGCTGCCTGGCCTGCATGCGGAGGCCGAGTCGCACGCGGCCGGCTACACGCTGCTGTCATGGCTGGGTGCGTGCCCTGACGAGCGCATCGATGACGTCGTGCGGCTGAGTGGTGCCATGGCGGACGCGCCGAGGGACGCCGGGACGGACCCGGAACTGTGGGACGCCGACCGGATCAGGGCCGCCGAGCAGGTCGGGGCTGCCAGCGGCTGGCGGTACTACTCGGTCGCCGCCCGGCATGACGCAACCGGCGAACTTGCCGCGCTGACTCAGCTCGCCACCGAGCCAGCGGTGCCCGGCTGGGGATTCCAGTCCCTGACAGCGGTGCTGCCCGGACATCGCGGCCACCGGCTTGGCTTGCTGACCAAGGTCGCGATGCTGGAATTGCTGGTGGACCGCGAGCCTGCCATCCACAGCATCGTGACCAGCAACGCCGGGCCCAACGACCACATGATCGCCATCAACGCCAAGCTCGGTTTCTCCGAACGCTGCGTGCGCCGATCCTGGGAACTGGGCCTGGCCAGCGATCTGTCGGCCGGCTAGCCGGGCCGCCGCACGGGGCAGATAAACCCATTGCCTCACCCGCCGGTCGGGTTGTTAGATGCCCGGGTGCGTATCGAACAGTTCGATCCCAGGGACGACACTGCGTCGTTGCGCGCCTGCTTCGCGATCACCGACGCCGCCTGGGCGGTTGATCACCCCAACACTCCGCCCTGGGGAGGCCGGTCGTTCGCCGGCAAGTGGATGGACGGCTTCGATTCTTCGCCACAGCAGGCGTGGCTCGGATACGGCGACTCGGGCGAGCTGGTTGGTGGCTATTTGCTCCGGCTGCCGGATAAGGAGAACCTGCAGCGGGCTGACTGCACCCTGATCGTGGCGCTCGACAACAGGCGCGCGGGTGCGGGAACCGAGCTGCTGGCCCACTGCCGCGAGCAGGCCGGGCAGGAGGGCCGGACCTGGCTTGACGGCACGGCCCGGGACGGCTCGCCAGGTGCCGCCTTCGCCGCTGCGGCCGGAGCCACCGCAGGCATCCCCGAGGTGACCAGAGCGCTGAGCATCGATGCTGGCCTGCCCGCCAGGCTCACGAGCCTGCGAGCCAGCGCGGAGCCGCACGCCGCTGGTTACACGCTGCTCTCCTGGACTGGCCCGACCCCAGATCAGCATCTTGACGAGGTTGCGCGGGTGCGCAACGCGATGGCCGACGCGCCACGGGACGCCGGGGTGGAGGCCCACATCTGGGACCCCGAGCGGCTCAGGCGGAGCGAGCAAACTTTCGCGGATCACGGCTTGCTTTGCCGCAGCATTGGCGCACGGCACGACAAGTCCGGGGAGATGGCGGCGCTTACCCAGCTCGGCACGGACCCGGAAGTGCCCGCCTGGGGCTTTCAGATGATTACGGCTGTCCTCCCAGAACACCGCGGGCACCGGCTTGGCCTGCTAGTAAAGATCGCGATGCTTGACTTGCTAGCCAGTCAGGCCCCGCAGGTGGACCGCATCTCCACCGGCAACGCCGGCTCCAACCAGCACATGATCGCGATCAACGAACAGCTCGGGTTTGTGGTGGCAGACACTTACCGGTCGTGGGAGCTGAAGCTGGCGGGCGGCGCTGGTCAGTCGTAAAATCCAAGCCGCCGCAGTTGCCGTGGATCGCGCTGCCAGTCCTTGGCCACCTTGATCCGCAGGTCCAGGTATACGCGACTGCCTAGCAGCGCCTCGATCTGCCGCCTGGCCGCGGTGCCGACTTCCTTCAGCCGGGCGCCTTTGGCGCCGAGCACGATCGCCTTCTGGCTGGGCCGTTCTACGTACATGATGGCGTGCACGTCGATCAAGTCGTCGCGCCCCTCGCGCGGGCCCATCTCCTCGACGACCACTGCGATCGAATGCGGAAGCTCGTCCCTGACGCCCTCCAGAATCGCTTCCCGGATCAGCTCCGCGACCAGTTGCTGCTCAGGTTCATCGGTCAGGTCGCCATCGGCGTACAACGGCCGGCCGGGCGGCAGGTGCGAGACGAGCACGTCGGCAAGGACGTCGAGCTGGAATCCGCCGACCGCAGAAACCGGTACCACGTCAGCCCAGTCGCCCAGGTCGCCGACCGCAGCAAGCTGACCGGCTACCTGCTCGCGAGATGCCTGATCCGTCTTCGTCACGATCGCCACCACCGGCGTCTTGCCGAGCGCCGCGAGTTCAGCGCTCAGGTACTTGTCGCCGGGGCCGATCCGTTCGACGGCCGGTATGCACAGGCCGATGACGTCGACCTCGGTCAGCGTCGAGCGGGCAAGGCTGTCGAGCCGCTCGCCGAGCAGGGTGCGCGGCCGGTGCAGGCCCGGCGTGTCGATGATCACCAGCTGCGCGTCGGGCCGGTGCACGATGCCCCGGATCGCCCGTCGGGTGGTCTGCGGACGGCTGCTCGTAATCGCCACCTTGGTGCCGACCAAGGCGTTCATCAGGGTGGATTTGCCCACATTCGGACGGCCAACAAAGCAAGCGAACCCGGACCGGAATCCGGTCGATGCCGGGGCTGCTGACGCGCTGGATGGGGTTGCCACGCTCGTGATTCTCCCCTATTGGGGCCAGTGGCCCTAACCTGGCGGAGCGGCGCGCGGCTCGGCGGGTGGTCTAGTTCTGGTACCGACGAGTGTGCCGAGCGCGAGGCCGACCAGGACCAGGCCGAGCACCGCCGTTGCGGTCAGTTGCTCGGCCAGCACGACCAGCCCCAGGATCGCCGCAACCACCGGCTCGGCCAGACCCAGGGTGACCGCCACCGGGGCTGGCACCGTGCGCAAACCGCGGCCGTAACAGAGGTAGGCCAGCACCGTGGTGACGATGCCCAGATAGGCGGTGACTGCGAGCCCCCTGCCGGTGAGCAGCCAGCCGGGGGAGCTGGCCGCCAGCAGCGGCGAGAGCAGCACCGCCGCAGCGCCGAAGAGCAGCCCCATCACGGCGGTTTCGGGGGTCCCGGCCGAGATCAGCCTGGCCGCGGCGACCGCGTAGATCGCGTAGCAGAGCCCGGCCGCGAGCGCCAGGCTCACCCCGGCCGGGCTGGCACCAGCCGGACCCGTGCCCGCCGCGCCCGCGCCGGACGGATGACCGCTGGCAATCAGCACGGTGCATCCGGCCACGGCCGACGCCGTAGCGACGACCCACCGGCGACCTGGCCTGGAACCGCCGGACAGCATGCTCAGTGCGCCAGTGAATACCGGCGCGCTGCCGATCGCGACGACGGTGCCGATCGCTACGCCCGTATCCCGGACAGCGGTGAAGAAGCAGACCTGGTAACCAGCGATAGCCGCGGCGGCCAGCAGCAGGACAGCGAGTGACACCGGGCCACCGGACAGCAGTCCGGCCACCGCCCGCCGATTGCCCGCGGTCGCGAGCGCGATGCAGAGCAGGAGCAACCCGCCCAGCGCGATCCTCGCGGCACCGACCGACGCCGGACTCGCAGCGGACGGCGCGAAATGCGCGGCTGTGCCGGTGCTTCCCCAGGCCGCCGCGCCCAGCAGCACGAAGATCGCCCCGCCGGCCAGCCGCGGCCGCCCGCTTGCTGCCCTATCGTGGCTGACTTTCAGCGAGGAGCGCGGAAAATCGGTCACGATAACGGGGCGTACGGGTCAGGGGCGCAGGACGGCGATGATCTGTCCGTCCGGGTCCGCCTGGTACACGACCGCATTCGGGCCCACTTCCCGCACTGCGGCGATGTCGCCAGGATCAGCCGAACCGCCGTCGCTGACGAGTGCCGCCGCCTCCAGGTTTGCCGCCCCGCTGGACACGGCCATGGCCACCGCGAGTTGGAGCGCAGACAGGCGCAGGGACGGCAACGCGATCGCGGCCGCGGCGTACGTGCGGCCCGTCTCATCGCGCACGGCGGCGCCCTCAGCAGCTGCCACCCTGGCGCGCGCTGCCCGAGCCAGAGTGATGATCTTGGCGTCCTCGGGCCCGGGTTCTGCCAGGCCAGCTTCCTCAGGGCCGGGTTCCTCCGACCCAATTTCGGTCACGCTGGTGATCCTAGACCGGCGGCAGCTTGCGCGCGGCGGACCCGTTCCCTTCATTGCCCGCGACCTGGCCAGCCACCTCGCCGTGCGCTCCGTTGGCGGCGCCGCCGGGACCACCGTTTGCTACTCTGCCAGCCGACGCCGTCGCCGATCCCGCGCCCGCCGCCGCAGTAGCATCCTCAGCCGCAGCAGCCTTCTCATCCGCTGGCACGACGCGCTGCACGGTAACGGTGCCGATCCGGTTGCGCCGCCCGGTCAGGTTCTCGGCCGTCAGCCGCAGGCCCGCTACCGTCGCTACCGAGCCGGCGATCGGTACCTTGCCGAGCCGGTGGGCCATCAGCCCGCCGACCGTTTCCACATCTTCGGCGTCGATGCTCACGTCGAACAGTTCCTCGAGTTCTTCAACCGACAGCCGGGCGCTGACGCGCGCCTCCCCTGAGCCGAGCCACTCGACCGGCGGGCGTTCCCGGTCGTACTCGTCGGCGATCTCCCCGACGATCTCCTCCAGGATGTCCTCGATCGTGACCAGCCCGGCCGTGCCGCCGTATTCGTCGATCACGATCGCCATGTGCACGTGCCTGGCTTGCATCTCCCTGAGCAGGTCATCGACCGGCTTGCTCTCGGGCGCGAACGTGGCCGGCCGCATGATCGAGTCAACGGTCTCCACTGTCTCGCCCTCTGGGTGCTCGTGCGTGCGCGTCACGATGTCCTTGAGATAGGCGATTCCGACGACATCGTCGAGGTTCTCGCCGATCACCGGAATCCGGGAGAAGCCGCTGCGCAACGCCAGCGACAGGCCCTGCCGGAGCGTCTTGCCGCGTTCGACGAAGACCATGTCGGTGCGCGGGACCATAACCTCCCGCACGATGGTGTCGCCGAGCTCGAACACCGAGTGGATCATGGCCCGCTCGCCGGGCTCGATGATCTGCCGCTGTTCCAGCAGGTCGACCAGCCCGCGCAGGTCCTCCTCCGAGCCGGACTGGCCTTCGCGCCGGACCGGACCCGGCGTCAGCGCGGCGCCTGCTGCGGCCAGCAGCCTGGGCAGCGGTCCGAGCAGCCTGATCACCGGGCGCAGCACAGACGCCGCTGAGCTGGCTACCCGGACCGGACTGTGCCGGGCAATGCTCCGGGGGATCAGCCCGGCCAGCACGTAACTGGCCGCCGTCATCGAGACCGCCGTGATCAGGAACGCCTTCCAGGTCACACCGAACCAGTGCACGAGCGCGGCCGTCACCAGCACCGCTGAGCTGATCTCGGCGGCAACTCGCGCCAACAGCACAATAGAGAGGTAACGGGGCGCGTCCGCCAGCACGGCCTGCAGCGTCTCCCCGGCCTCGCCGGCGGATCTGCCGAGCTCTTTGGCGCCGGCCCTGGAGACGCGTAGCAGCGCCGTTTCCGCGCTCGTGCACCAGCCAGCCACGAGCATCAGCGCGAACGCGGCCACCAGCAGCCAGCCCATGACCGGGTCACCCAGGCCCTTCGGGACCGCCGTCGCCGGGAGCCGGTGCGCCCGGCGCCGGTCCGCCCAGCGCCGGTCTGCCCGGAGCTGGCCCGCCCGGATTGCCATCCCCGGAGGCTTCGGCGCGGGCGGCCCGCCAGGAGGCCAGCAGCCGGTCCTGCAGGCCGAACATCGTCGCGTGCTCCTCCGGCTCGGCGTGGTCGTAGCCGAGCAGGTGCAGGATTCCGTGCGCGCACAGCAGGTCTATCTCGTCCTGCACGTCGTGCCCGGCCTCAGCGGCCTGCACTTTGGCTACCTGCGGGCAGATCACGACGTCGCCCAGCAGGGCCTGGCCTGCCTCCGGGTCCGGTGCATTGTGATCGCCGTGGGCGGCGCTGCCCGGCTGCGGCAGCCTGAGCTCGTCCATCGGGAACGCCAGCACGTCCGTCGGCCCTTCCTCACCCATCCAGCGCACATGCAACTCGGTCATAGCAGGCTCGTCCACCAGCAGGACCGACAGTTCCGCCAGCGGATGCACGCGCATGTCATCGAGCACGTGCCGGGCAAGGCCAGCCAGCAGCGACTCGTCGACGTCGACACCTGACTCGTTGGCGATCTCAATGCTCATCTAGGCCCCTATCTGGCCACGGTCACCGGGTTATGCACCGTCACCGGTCGCGGTAACCATCCCGCCGCTGGCGCCCGGCCGACAGCCGGCCCGGCTCGGCTGCCGCCTGCTTGGCGTCGTACCGCTCATAGGCGTCCACGATGTCAGCCACAAGCTTGTGCCGGACCACGTCGTGGCTAGTCAGCCGGGAGAAATAAACATCCTCCACACCGTCAAGGATGTTCTGGACCTGACGCAGTCCGCTGGTTGTGCCGGACGGCAGGTCTACCTGGGTGACGTCGCCGGTGACAACGATCCTGGACCCGAACCCAAGCCTGGTCAGGAACATCTTCATCTGCTCGGCGGAGGTGTTCTGCGCCTCATCCAGAATGATGAAGGAATCATTAAGAGTCCTTCCACGCATATACGCCAGGGGAGCGATCTCGATGGTGCCTGCAGCAGTCAGCCGCGGGATCGAGTCGGGGTCGATCATGTCGTGGAGGGCGTCGTACAGCGGCCGCAGGTACGGATCGATCTTCTCGTACAGCGTGCCCGGGAGGAAGCCCAGCCGCTCCCCCGCCTCCACCGCCGGCCGGGTCAGGATGATCCGGTTGACCTCCTTGGCCTGCAGGGCCTTGACCGCCTTGGCCATCGCCAGGTAGGTCTTGCCGGTGCCCGCCGGGCCAATGGCAAACACCACGGTGTGGTTGTCGATGGCATCGACGTACCGCTTCTGGTTCAGCGTCTTCGGCCGGATGGTGCGGCCGCGGCTGGACAGGATGTCGAGGTTGAGCACCTCGGCCGGCCGGGCACCGGTCTTGCGCCGGAGCATGGAGATGCTGTGCTCGATGGAGTCACCGGTTAGCTCCGCCCCTGCGCCCACGAGCTGGAGCAGTTCATCGAACAGGCGCGCCGCCACCGTGGTCTCCTGCACCGGGCCAGTGACGGTGATCTCGTTGCCCCGGACGTGAAAATCAGCGCTGACCGCGTGCTCGATGACGCTGAGAAGCTCGTCGCGGGAGCCCAGCAGACTGACCATCGACTGGTCATCCGGGATCACGATCCTGACCTGCGAGCTACCCTCAGCGGACTGGCCGCCCTTGCGCGTGTCAGTCGGATTGTCAGTCAATGGCTCTTCCCTGCCGCGGCCCAGGTCTTAGGGCGGCCCACTAGCCATAATATCGGGCGGCGGCGCTGCTTAGCCTGGTGGCCAGCTCATCGGCCGGCCGCCAAGTACATGGGCGTGCACATGACCGACGGTCTGGCCGCCGTGTACACCTGTGTTGAAGACAACCCGGTAGCCGTCGTCCGCGATGCCCTCGGCTACGGCGACATCGTGCGCGTGCGCCACGACCTCGGCCAGCAGGCCGTCCCCGGCCGTAGCCAGCTCGCTCATGTTGGCGTAATGGGCACGCGGGATAACGAGAACGTGTACAGGTGCTTGCGGATTGATGTCGCGGAAGGCGACCGTCCGAGCGCTGGTGGACACTATCGTCGCAGGAACGTCGGCTGCGGCGACGCGGCAGAACAGGCAATCGGGCACGATGACGATCTTAACGTGTGCCAGGCCTGGGACGCCTCAGACATATATGGTTGCACTACTGCGAACCCACGAATGCACCACCTCTCTGGTGCAACGGTCTCGCCAGTTTCTGGCTTCCGTCGCACATGGTGAGTCACGCGCGGGCGTTGTTGCGAGGCACTGAATGGGCGTGGGGGGAAGTGCAAGAGGCTAGACGTGCGGGTCCGATGGCGGACCTCGCGAAGACCCGTGATGACGGCGAGTGAACCTTCGGACCCCTCTGGGCGTCCAATTCACGTGACCGAAACCCTAGTGGCAGATGTTGCCCTGGGTTCAGTTCAGGCTGACCTAGACGCAGACCAGGCGGTGACGCAGCTCTACAGCGCGCATTACCGCTCGCTGGTGCGGCTGGCGGCCCTGCTGGTGCGTGATGTCGGAACCGCGGAGGAAGTTGTGCAGGACTCGTTTGTCGCAATGCATGGCGGCTGGCGTCGCCTGCGGGACACCGAGAAGGCCCTGTCCTACCTCCGGCAATCGGTAGTCAACCGGTCGCGGTCCGTGCTCAGGCATCGGGTTGTGGTGGACCGCAATTCTCCCAAACCGCCGCCCGACATGCCTAGCGCCGAGCATGGCGCGATCGCGCTGTTCGAGCGGTCAGCCGTTATCGCCGCTTTGCGCACGCTCCCAGCCCGGCAGCGTGAGGCGCTCGTGCTCAGGTTCTACGGAGATTTGTCAGAGGCGCAGATCGCCAGCGCCATGCAGATCAGCCGCGGCGCGGTCAAGAGCCACACCGCCAGGGCTATGCAGGCGCTGCGCACGGTTCTGGAGCGTGACGTATGAGCACGCACGAGCCCGAGTGGAACGAGATGATCCTGGGGCATGCGCTGCATTCGGCTGCAGAGTCGATTGAGCCGCGCTCCGACGGACTCGACAAAATCCAGACCCGGCTGCGCCCGCGGCCGTACCCGCTGCTAATCGCGTGGGCCGAGGCGATCTGGATGCGCCTGGGCATGTGGGTGCCCGAAGGCGCATATTCCGCTGGCCATCAGCTGGCGGCCAAGCTACGCACGGTATCGGAGCGGTTCCTGCGCGGGCCAGACCGGGACAGCCAGGCGCCAGGGGGCTTGCTCCGCCCGCTGGTCGCCTTCGGCATCGCGGTGTTCATCGTCGCAGTCGGCGCGTACGTGGCCATCGAGGTACCGGCCGTCGTGTCGCCGGCAAGCGGCCATGGCGCGCAGCAGAATCCCGGGCACAACGGCCAGGGCAACCCGGGCGGCGTAGCCGGCAACTCCAGTTCAGCCTTCCCCAGCAGCGGATCGGGCCGGTCGACTGGTGCATCGGGTAACGCGAGCTCGCCTTACCCGGTCCTGACGCCCCCACCCGGTCCGTGCGCACACTCGTCGGCTTCATCGTCTAAGTCGCCGGGCCCGACTGCAACGCCGACGCAGACTGGCACGGGCTCTCCCTCGCCGAGCGGCACGCCTACGCCGACGCCGACGCCGACTAGCTCGACGCCAACCTCGAGCGCGAGCCCGTCGTCAGCTGCCGGGACAGCGGACGCCCAGGCAACGACGGATGCGGTGATCCTGCCAGCGACGGCCGAGGCGCCGAGCCTTCAGTTCAGCGCCTCGTCGTGCTCGCCGAGCCCGCACAAAACGAAGCGAACCACGAAGAAAAGGCCGAACCACAGCAACAGCCCGGTCATCGCTAAGCTAGGGGCGGCCAAGCCGACCTAGCCCCAGGCCGGCAGCTCGGCCTGAGGAGTCGGCTCTGGGCCTGATCAGCCGGTCGCCCGCGCGGCCGTCAAGCCCAGCGGGCGGTCCTGCTGAGCAGCAGGCCGGCTGCGATGGCACCCGCCGACGACGTCCGGAGCACCGTCGGCCCGAGCGCCGCCCGGACAGCTCCGGCGGCCTCCAAATCGACTGCCTCGGCCGGGGAAACGCCGCCCTCAGGGCCAACGATCAGCACGATCTCGCCGGTCGGCGGCGGCTTAAGGTCCGCCACTGACAATCGGCCGGCGGGATCGAGCAAGATCGCGAGCGACGCTTGCCGTACCCGCAGGGTCACATCGGTCAGGTCCGCCTGCCCTGCCACGGCCGGAAACCACGACCTCCTGGATTGCTTCGCCGCCTGTACGGCTGCCGAGTTCCAGCGGGCCAGCGATTTCGCGGCTCGGTCGCCGCGCCACACCGCCACGCATCGCTCGGCCGCCCAGGGCACGATCGTGTCTGCTCCGACCTCGGTCAGCAACTCCACGGCGAGCTCGCCTCGGTCGCCCTTGGGTATCGCCTGCAACACCGTCAGCCGCGGCTGCGGCTGCGGCTCGAGCCGGCGGGCCAGCACAGTGAGCTCTAGCTCGCCGGGCCGCACGGCGGCGACCAGGCACTCGGCGACCTGGCCGGCGCCGTCGGTGATCTCGGCACGTTCGCCGACGCTGAGCCTGCGAACCGTGCTCGCGTGCCGGCCTTCCCGGCCGCCGAGCACGATCCGATCCCCCGAAAGGTCGGCCAGCGAGGCGACGAACACGGGCGGTCGCACGAGTCACCCGTTCCGGCAATCAGGCCTGTCAGCGCCCGTTGAACGCATCGCGCAGCCGGGAGAAGAAGCCGTGCTGTCCTGGCGCGAACTTGCCCGGCGGGGCTTCCTCGCCACGCAGTTTAGCCAGCTGGCGCATCAGTTCTTCCTGTTCCGGCTCGAGCTTGGTTGGCGTCTCGACGGTGACATGGATAATCAGGTCGCCGCGGCCGGAGTTGTTGAGCCGCTCCGTACCCTGGCCGTACAGGGGGATGGCCTGACCCGATTGAGTGCCGGGCCTGATGTCCAGCCCGGCAGGGCCGTCCAGGGTTTCGACTTCCAGGGTCGCACCTAGCGCCGCTGCGACCATCGGGATGGTCACGGTGCAATGCAGATCGTCGCCCTGCCGCTCAAAGATAGCGTGCGGCCGCTGCACGATCTCCAAGAACAAGTCGCCCGGCGGACCGCCGCCCGGACCGGTCTCGCCCTCGCCGGCCAGCTGGATGTGGGTGCCGTCCTCAACGCCGGCCGGAATCCGCACTTTGATCGTGCGCCTAGTCCTGACCCGCCCGTCACCATCGCACTCCGGGCATGGCTTGCGGATTACGGTGCCGAAGCCGCCACAGCCAGGACACGGCCGCGACGTCATCATCTGGCCGATGAATGACCTGGTGACCTGGCTTACCTCGCCCCGCCCGTTGCAGATATCGCAGGTGACCGGGTGCGTGCCGGGTGCGGTGCCCTCGCCCGAGCAGGTCGGGCATACAACCGCGGTGTCGACGACAAGGTCTCGTGTGGTACCGAACGCGCACTCTGACAGGTCCAGGTCCACCCGGATGGTCGCGTTACGCCCCCGCCGGGCCCGGCTGCGCGGGCCGCGCTGCTGCGCGCCGCCGCCAAAGAACGCGTCCATCAGGTCCGTGAACGGGAACCCGGCCGCGCCAAAGCCGCCCGCCGTGGCGCCGCGCTGCGCAAAAGGATCGGCCCCGAGGTCGTACATCTGCCGTTTCTCCGGGTCGGACAGCACCTCGTACGCCTGGGTGACTTCCTTGAACCGCTCCTGCAGGTGCGGATCCGGATTGACGTCCGGGTGCAACTCACGCGCCAGCCGCCGGTACGCCTTCTTGATCTCCTCAGATCCGGCATCCCGGCGCACGCCCAGGATGCCGTAATAGTCGTTAGCCACCGGCATCCCTAGGACTCCGCCAGGATCTGGCCCACATATCGTGCCACTGCGCGTACTGCTCCCATCGCTGTCGGGTAGTCCATCCGGGTCGGGCCAAGAACCCCTAGCCTGGCCAGCGCGTGCTCACCAGCGCCGTAGCCAGTGGTCACCAATGACGTGCTCCGCAGTCCCTGTACCTCATTCTCAGATCCGATCCGGACCATGACCGCCGGATGGTCGCCTGACTCGCCGAGCAGGCGCATGAGGACTACCTGTTCCTCCAACGCTTCAAGCACCTCATGCAATCCCCGGGAGAAGTCGGCCTGAGTGAGATTCGCCGCTCCGCCCACGACCACGCGCTCCTCGTGCCGGTCTACCACCGTCTCCACTATGACGGAGAACACAGCGCCAGCATTCTGCCGCTCCGCTTGGCTCACCCGCTCGGGCAGGTCGGCCAGGACGGTCGCCACATCAGCCAGCCTCCGGCCGTCAAGCATCGCGTTCAGCACCGCGCGCAACTGAGTGATCGCGTCCTCGGTGATCTGGGCCGGCAGTTCGACTGTTCGCTGCTCCACCCGGCCGGTATCGGTAATCAGGACCAGCAGCAGCCGCATGTCGGTCAGCGGTACCAGCTCGATGTGACGCACCGTGGATCGGGTCAGCGACGGATACTGCACGACGGCGACCTGCCTGGTGAGCTGCGCGAGCAGGCGGACCGTGCGCATGACGACGTCATCGAGGTCATAAGCACCGGCCAGGAACGTCTCGATCGCCCTGCGCTCGGCGCCCGACAATGGCTTCACTCCGGACAGCCGGTCCACGAATAGCCGGTAACCCTGGTCGGTAGGCACCCGGCCAGCGCTGGTATGCGGCTGGACGATGTAGCCCTGCTCCTCCAGCACAGCCATGTCATTGCGGATCGTGGCCGGGGAGACATCCAGATTGTGCCGGTCGACCAAGGTCTTCGAGCCGACCGGCTCGTTCGTGGAGACAAAGTCCTCCACGATGGCGCGCAAGACCGCCAGCTTCCTGTCGTCTAGCACGCCGTCACCTCCTTGGCACTCTTGCACCCTGAGTGCCAAGTCTATGGCTGAACGACCGTAAAGGCACAGACATGACCTGACCGGCCGGTCGGGATGAGTCCCCCGCCGACGACGTATTAGCTGGTCAGGCCCCGGATGACGGCGTCAGCGAGTAGCCTGCCCTGCTGGGTGAGCCGGATCTGCCCGTTCTCGAATGCCTTGCGGCAAGCCAGGCCGTCGTCCACAGCCTGGGCGCCCGCCGCGAGCCCGGCTGGCGATAGGTCCGATATCGGGCAGCCGGCCGCCAGCCTGGTCGCGAGCATCACCCGTTCGGTGGCCCGCTCGCTATCGGTGAGGATCTCCCTGGCCTGGCCGGGGCTGATCCCGGCGTTGATCCGCTGCGCGTAGGCGGCCGGATGCCGCACGTTCCACCAGCGAGTGCCGGCCACGTGACTATGTGCTCCTGGGCCTATTCCCCACCAGTCACCGCCAGTCCAGTACAGCAGGTTGTGGCGGCATTGCGAGCCCGGCGCGGCCGCCCAGTTCGAGACCTCGTACCAGGTCAGGCTGGCTTTGCCGAGCATCTCGTCGGCGATCAGGTAGCGATCGGCGAGGACGTCGTCATCGGGCATCGGCAGCTCACCGCGCCTGATCCTGGCAGCCAGCCGGGTGCCGTCCTCCACGATCAGCGAGTAGGCCGAGATGTGGTCTGGCCCGGCGGCCAGTGCGCTGGCTAGTGACCGCGCCCAGTCGGCGTCGGTCTCCCCCGGCGTGCCGTAGATCAGGTCCAGGCTGACCTGCCTGAACCCCGCTGCCCTGGCCCAGCTCACGCACTGCTCGGGTCGGCCCGGCCGATGGACCCGATCTAGCACGGCAAGCACGTGCGGCACGGCGCTCTGCATGCCGAGTGATATCCGCGTGAAGCCGCTATCGCGAAGCTGCGCCAGCGCTCGCTCGTCGACCGTCTCCGGGTTGGCCTCTGCGGTAACTTCAGCACCGGGCGCCAGCCCCAGTTCGTCGTTGACGGCGCGCAGGATGGCGGCCAGGTCAGCGGGGGGCAGCAGGGTCGGCGTGCCACCACCGAAGAACACGGTCTGGACTGGCCCGGCACGACCCGCCAGGGTGCGCGCCGCCAGCCGGACCTCGCCGATCGCCAGGCGCGCGTACGACTCACGCGAGGCGCCGGAACCGAGTTCGCTGGCCGTGTAGGTGTTGAAGTCGCAGTACCCGCACCTGGTCTGGCAGAACGGCACATGCACATACACCCCGAACGGCGCATCGCCGAGCCCGCTAACCGCAGCTTCGGGCAGGCTTCCGTCCGCCGGGACCGGCTGGCCGTCTGGGGGCTGGCCGGCCATGGTCAGTCTCCGCTCAAGGGCAGGGTCAGGCCCGGGCCAGCACGTCCGCGCCGATCTCGTCCCACTTCCAGCCCCGTCCCTCTACTGCCAGCAGCCTGCGCATGAGCTCGCTATCACCGTAATAGGCCTGCATGGATTCGGTGACGGTCACGGCCTGGTCAGGGCGGCTCAGCACCGTCAGGTCGTCGCCTGCCTGGACTGTGCCCTCGGCCAGCACGCGCAGGTACGCGCCAGGTTTGCCGGCCGATGCGAACCGCTTCACCCACTGCGGTTCGCCTAGCCAGGATTTAAAGGTCACGCATGGGATGCGGGGCGCAGTGATCTGCACGACCGAGGTGCCGAGCTGCCAGGTCTCGCCAATAAGCGCTGCGCTGATGTCGATTCCGGCCGTCGTGATGTTCTCGCCGAAGATCCCGTTGCGCAGCTCACGGCCGAGTTGCTCGGTCCACCAGTCCAGGTCTTCGCGTGAGTAGGCGTAGACCGCCTGATCGACTCCGCCGTGGTTTTCCTTGTCGGCGGATTCGTCGCCGTCGAGGCCCAGCGTGCGCACGGCCACTGGCGCGGCAACCGGTTGCTTGTCAATAGCGGTCCGGCCCGGCTTGCCGCCGATCAGCAGAGTGGCTTCGAGGCCGCGGTTAACGGAGATGACTCGGGCAGCTGGCATGCCTTGACGCTAGCTGACGCGCGCCTGGCCAGTCGACTTCAAATCGGCCCGGACGCGGCTCGCCTGCTCGGCCTGGGGATATGCCGGTCAGCGAAACATAACGGGATAATGCTCCTAACAGTCCCGGCCGGCCAGATACTTGGCGCAGCAACGGACCAGAGCTTCACTGGGGCAGGGGGCGGGGCGGCCATGAGTTCAGGCGGTTTCGATGAGAAGCCCGGGCAGCCGGGCTGGCCGGGTCCCGGAGATCCGGGCCAGTACAGCCAGCCGGGCCAGTACGGCCAGCCCGGCCAGTACAGCCAGCCCGGCCAGTACGGCCAACCCGGTCCCTATGGTGCCGGGCCCGCGGGCCAGCCGGGGTGGCAAGGCGGCGCATATCCCTACGGGCCGCCCGGTGCCAACTGGGCGGCTGGCCCCCGCCGGACCAACTCGCTGGCAATCGCGTCCCTGTGCTGCGGGATCGCGCAGGTGATTGCCGGGCCGTTCTCAGGTATCCCGGCCATCGTTCTCGGCGCGATGTCCCTCAAGCAGATGCGTGCGACCGGCGAAGACGGGCATGGAATGGCAGCTACCGGCATCGCATTAGGCATCGTCGGCACCATCCTCGCGGTGGTGGTAGTAGTGGTTTTCATTGCGCTTTGGAACAACGTCTCGACGCAGCCCGGTTACTAGCGCGGAGGGTCGCAGAAGGATGCTCCGATGAGCGAAGGCCCATCCGATCAGTACGAGTATCAGGCGCCTCCTACCGGCCGCCCGGCCGGGCGCGCCAATCCGCTCGCCATCGCCGCGCTGGCGTGCGGCATCGGCCAGTTCTTTCTCGGCTTGCTGATCGTCGGAAACATACTGCTGGCCGTTCCGGCCCTCGTGCTCGGCATTGTCGGGCTCCGGCAGGTCCGCAGCCGCGGCGAACGGGGCCGGGGCATGGCAATTGCAGGCGTCGTGCTCGGCGCCCTGGGCGTGGTGTACTTCGCCCTGGTCCTGCTGGTGATCCTGGCCGTCGCGCTGAGTGCGCGGAAGTAGCTCGGGGCGAGGCGAGCGGCGCCCAGGACGCTGCCGCTGGCAGCCGATCCGCCCTGCCTGAGCTGGGCCCGCCGGAACCGAACCCGTTACCTTCCTAACGCTTCTTGTCCGGCGCCTGCTCGGTGGACAAGGCGGCCACGAAGGCCTCCTGCGGTACTTCAACGCGGCCTATGACCTTCATCCGCCGCTTGCCTTCCTTCTGCTTCTCCAGCAGCTTGCGCTTGCGGGTGATGTCGCCGCCGTAGCACTTGGCCAGCACGTCCTTGCGTATCGCACGGATATTCTCCCGGGCGATGATCCGCGATCCGATTGCTGCCTGGATCGGCACCTCGAACTGCTGCCGCGGTATCAGCTCCTTGAGCCGGGCCGTCATGCTCAGGCCGTAATCGCGCGCCTTATCGGCGTGCACGATCTGGCTGAAGGCGTCTACCGGCACACCCTGAAGCAGGATGTCTACCTTGACAAGGTCGGACTCCTGCTCGCCGGCGGGCTCGTAGTCGAGCGAGGCATAGCCGCGGGTCCGCGATTTGAGCTGGTCAAAGAAGTCGAAGATGATCTCGCCGAGCGGCATCGTGTACCGGATCTCGACTCGGTCAGCCGACAGGTACTCCATCCCCAGCAGCGTGCCGCGGCGGCTCTGGCACAGCTCCATGATCGCGCCCACGTAATCCGTGGGCGCCAGCACAGTAGCCCGCACCACCGGCTCGTAGATCTGGCCGATCTTGCCCTCGGGGAACTCGCTGGGGTTGGTAACGATCATCTCCTGGCCGGCCTCGGTGACCACCCGGTAGACCACGTTCGGCGCGGTGGAGATCAGCGCCAGGTCGAACTCGCGCTCTAGCCGCTCCCTGATGATCTCCATATGCAGCAGGCCGAGGAAGCCGCATCGGAAGCCGAAGCCCAGCGCGGTTGACGTTTCCGGCTCGTAGACCAGCGAGGCGTCGTTCAGCCGGAGCTTGTCCAGCGCATCGCGCAGCTCCGGGTATTCGTCCCCGTCGAGCGGATAAAGGCCGGAGAAAACCATCGGTTTCGGGTTGGCGTAGCCGGCCAGAGGACCGCTGGCCGGGTTGGCCACGGTGGTCAGGGTGTCGCCGACGCGTGCCTGCCGGACGTCCTTGACGCCCGTGATGAGGTAGCCGACCTCTCCCGCCGCGAGCCCGTCCGAGGGCACCGGCTCAGGTGAGATAACCCCGATTTCCAGCGTCTCGTGCACGGCCTTGGTGTTCAGCATGAGCGTCCGCTCACGCTTGCCGAGCCGGCCGTCGACGACCCTTACATAGGTAACAACGCCCCGGTAGGTGTCATAGACCGAGTCGAAGATCAGCGCCCTGGCGGGCGCTTCCAGGTTGCCGCTCGGCGGCGGGACCAGTGCGACGACTGCGTTGAGCAGTTCCTCGACGCCCTCACCGGTCTTGGCCGACACTCTCAGCACCTCGCCGGGGTCGCAGCCGATGATGTTTGCCAGCTCAGCGGCGTACTTCTCCGGCTGGGCCGCAGGCAGGTCGATCTTGTTGAGCACCGGGATCAGCTGCAGGTCGGCGTCGAGGGCCAGGTAAAGGTTGGCCAGGGTCTGCGCCTCGATCCCCTGGGCCGCGTCCACCAGCAAGATTGCGCCTTCACACGCGGCCAGCGACCTGGAGACCTCGTAAGTGAAGTCGACGTGGCCTGGCGTGTC
Organism: uncultured Actinomycetota bacterium; assembly: GCA_963787665.1. GTDB lineage: Bacteria > Actinomycetota > Actinomycetes > Streptosporangiales > Streptosporangiaceae > JAJYUU01. The sequence continues at coordinate 1,128,870 of CAWBDZ010000005.1, read as the reverse complement.
GATCAGGTTCAGCACGTACTGGGTGCCATCCGTGCCCCGCCAGGGCAACCGGACTGCCTGGCTCTTGATCGTGATGCCGCGCTCGCGCTCGATATCCATCCGATCCAGGTACTGGGCGCGCATCTGCCGGCCCTCAACGACACCGGTGAGCTGCAGCATCCGGTCGGCCAGGGTCGACTTTCCATGGTCGATATGCGCAATAATGCAGAAATTACGGATGATCGACTGCGGGGTCCGGGCAGGCTCGGGCGCGGACAGCTGCTTTATCGGCTGCTGCGGCGTTACTGACACAGGGCATCCGCCAGGTGGCTAGTCGGCTCGGTTAGGTCCGTGGATCTGCGGCGCGGCCCGTCCCCGAACCGTCGGCTCGCCCGGCGCCGCGCGAGCGTGCGCCAACCGTGCCGACCCGCGCCGGGCTTGGGCCGAGCGCCGGGCCCTGGCTGCCGGGACAGCTGGGCCAGCCGACATGCCCGGCACGCCAGGCGTCGCCGGCAGATCTTTCTTGCACCTATCGTTGCATGCCGGACCCGATGCGCTCGCCACCACTCGCCATCGCTCGCCATCAGGCACCCGGGCCGCTACTGGGCCCGGGATGCCGTATCGCGGCGCCGCCAGGCCAGCGCCGCAGAGGCCTGAGTTTGAGCGTCTAGCCAGATCTCGGCTATTCTTGGGAACTGGCTGCCTGCATGCCCGCGTGTGCCGCGATGTGCTGGCCGCCCTGTGTTTGTAACCCGTGCTCTGATAGCCCGGGGTGCGACGCCGCGAACCGCCTGACTCGGTTCGTGCGGGGCAGCACAGACCACCCAGACCAGACTTAACGAGGCATTCGCGTGGCAAATATCAAGTCCCAGATCAAGCGCAACAAGCAGAACGAGAAGGCCCGGCTCCGCAACAAGGCGGTCAAGTCCGAGCTGAAGACGTCCGTGCGGAAGTTCCGCGAGGCAGCCGAGGCCGGCAATGCCGAGGCCGCCGACGCCGCGATGCGCGCCGCATCCATGAAGCTGGACAAGGCCGCAAGCAAGGGCGTCATCCACAAGAACCAGGCTGCGAACCGCAAGTCGGCTATCGCCAAGCGGGCAGAGCAGCTTAAGAGCGCCTAGGCTCCGCAGGATCTGCGCGGCGGCTCGCCGCAGGGCTTGAGCCGCTGCCCCCCGCGTCACCCTGGGCATGACGCGCGGCTGGCAGGCAGCCGGCCGTGCATCTGGGAGCATCGATGTCCAGGCTGGCTGCGTCCAACGTCAGCGTTTCCTTCGGCAGCCTCGCGGTGCTCGACAGCGTCAGCGTCAGCATCGGCGCCGGGGACCGCATCGGTATCGTCGCCCCGAATGGGGTCGGGAAGTCCACCTTGCTCAGGGTTCTGGCTGGCGAGCTGGAGCCGGACAGTGGGACCGTGACTAGGTCACCGGCCACGACTGCGGTGCTTCGGCTGGCCCAGGAGCCGGACATCCGCCAGGGTGAGTCACTGGCCGGCCACCTGGCCAGGCGCACCGAGGTCGCCGCCGCCCAGGCGGCACTGGACGCATCGGCAGAGGCGTTGGCGCGGGGTGACCACGGTGCCGATGACGACTACGACCTGGCGCTGCGGCACTGGCTGGCGCTCGGCGGCGCCGACCTGCCGGAGCGGATGGCTCAGGTCACCGAAGAGCTCGGCTTGGATGCCCGCCTGCTGACCGGGAACGTGTCGGAGTTGTCCGGCGGTCAGAAGGCAAGGCTCGGGCTAGCGGCGGTGCTCCTGGCCCAGCCCGACATCCTGCTGCTCGACGAGCCGACCAATGACCTCGACGATGCGGGCCTGGCTCTGCTCGAGGCCCGGCTGCGACGGAGCAAGGCCGGGCTCGCGCTGGTCAGCCACGACCGCGCGATGCTCGCCGCCGTGGTGAACCAGGTGGTGGAACTGGATGAGTTCACTCGCCACGCGTCGGTGTACGCCGGCGGCTGGGACGCTTACATGGCGGAACGGGAATTGGCCAGGCGGCGCGCGGCCGACACGTACTCGGCGTACGAGGCTGAGCGCGACAAGCTGACCGAAACGGCGCGGCAGCAGCGGCAATGGGCCCGGTCGGGCGCGCAACGGGCGGCTAACCCGAGAAACCAGTCTGATCCCGACAAGCACATAAAGGCTCACAAGATCGCCAGCGCCCAGAGCACTGCCGCGAAGGCGGCACGGACCGACAGGGCCATTAGCCGGCTAGAGAAGGACGCCCCGGGCGAGGTCCGCGAGCCTTGGCAACTGCGGCTGGAGATCGCCGAAGCGAAGCGAGCCGGCCAAGTGGCGGTAGCGCTCACCGACGCGGTCATAAGCCGCGGCGAGGTGACCCTGGGTCCAGTCAGCCTGACAATCGGCCCGGCAGACCGGATCCGGATCACCGGCCCGAACGGTTCGGGCAAGACCACGCTGGTTGATGCGCTACTCGGGCGTGCGGAGCTGGAGCACGGCCAGCGGTACTCCGGCCCAAGCGTCGTGTTCGGCGAACTGGACCAGACCAGGCGAGAGTTCGCCACCGACGCACCGGTGGTGGCGGTCGTGCGCGCCGCCGCGGGTCTTGCTGAAGAGGAAGCCAGGACGCTGCTGGCCAAGTTCAGGCTGCGCGGCGACGCCGCGCTGCGCCCGTCCAGCGCGCTCTCGCCCGGCGAGCGGACCAGGGCCGGCCTGGCTCTGCTGCAGGCTCGCGGCGTTAACTTCCTGGTGCTGGACGAGCCGACCAACCATCTCGACATTGAGGCGATCGAGCAACTGGAGCAGGCGCTGCAGGGATACTCGCGCACGCTCGTCCTGGTCACCCACGACCGGCGCCTCGCCAGCGCCGTGCCGGTGACCCAGACCATCGAGGTGACCAACTTGCAGGCCGGGCGGCGACGGTAGCTGCCAGTTCGCTGAGCCGGCCGGTCAGCGCGCCCCAGCGGCGCTGACCGGCCGGCTCAGAAATCACGGTGAGCTGGGAATCGTGGTCATGGCCCAGTACTGGCAGCACGGCATGGTCGACAGCCTGGCCCGTCCGGTGGCCAGCTGATAGGCCCACATGTGCCTGTCGGCGCCCTGGTAGAACAGCCATGCGCCGTCCGCGGACCAGGCCGACATCGTCGCGTTAGCGGCCGGAACGGCCCTGGCTGCCATATCAGGGTCGGCCAGCGGTAGCACGAACAAGCGCGCCTTGCCGCCGACGGTTGCGGTGAGCTCTACCGCGGCCATCGCCGTGTTGTCGGGTGAGACTGCGTTCAGTGCCCCGGTGTACGAGCTGCTGCCTTCGAGCCATCCGGCGGATCCGGCAGGCGCGGGCAACGACTCGACCGTGCCGGTGCCGACATTGAAGGCTCGCAGCAGATGACAGGCATACGGGGGCGTGGTGCCTGGCGCCGTGCCGGCAGCGCCGGGCGCCAGCACCCGCTGGCAGCCGCTCCCGTAGACCACGACGTGTGTGGTGTTCGAGAACACATTGGCATGCACCGAGTGCGGCAGAAGGGTGGCCGCTGCGCCGGGTGTCCAGAGCTCCAGGACACCAGTGTTGTTGTTCTGTAGCAGCATGCCCCGGCTCATACCGCCGATCAGCCACTCATTCGCCGGCAATGCGATTGGGCGTCCGGCCGGTCCGCCGGAGACCCTAACGGACCGGACGATGGTCGGACCATTGGTGCTGTAAACGAGCCAGACATGCCCGCGCGCGGCTGATGGCGCGAAGACGTTCGTGGCCCCGAGTTCGTGCGGGCGGGCTTTGAGGTTTGCCGGTACGGCCGACACCGTGTTGCTGGCGTTGTCGTAGACCAGCCAGTTTCCGACGGCATCGACCACCGGCGCGCCGCAGTTGCAGTTGATAATGCCTGGAATCCGAAGTTCCGATAGGTGGCCGGTCCTCAGGTTGCCAACGTAAGCGAGCAGGCCGGTTCCCTGCGGCGCGCCGGGACGCGCGTGCACCGGATACATCAGCACGGTCGCGTTGACCGCGTTGGCGCCGGGCCCTGGGCCGAATCCGGCTCCCGACTGGCTGGTGGCCTTGCCAGGGCCGCCCCCGGCGGCGGCGAGCACGCCGCCTAGTGAGCCGCCCACCACAACAAGGGCCGCAGCGCCGGCGCTGAGCAAGCGCCGCCTACGCCAGCGCCGCTTCGCCGCAGTGATGACAGCCTCGACGTCCTGACCGGCCATCGGCGGCCGGCTGAGCTGCTCAGTGTCCATATCGCTCCTACGACACCTGCTGGATGATCTGGGCCAGTTCTTCTGGCTGGTAGCCGCAGCGCCGCGCTAGCAGCACAAGTTCGCGGGCCTTGGCGACGACGGCACTGCGCTGCGGGCCCTCGCCCGTCACTGTCACGCCGCGGCCACGGCGGAACTCAAGGAGTCCTTCGTCACGCAACGTCCGCAGGGCCCTGAACACCGTGTTGGCGTTGACTCCCATGACGGCCGCCAGGTCCTTAGCCGGCGGCAGCCGGTCGCCGGGACCGGCCTCTCCGTCGGCGATAGCCCGGCGCAGCGCTGCCGCTACCTGCTCGTGCAGCGGAACGGGACTGCGGTGGTCGATCCACGTGGTCTGAGTGATACTACTCACATTGGCATCATATAGGTTTGTCTTACAGCAGACGAGTGCCACACCCTCACCACGTCGAAGCCGTTTGTGTCGGTATGCCGACCGGTTTATACCTTTTGCGGGCGCGAACAACTATGATGTCGCGAGAGCGGGCGCCGTGGAGGGCGAGATGTCCGCTTCGGTTAGCGAACTGCGGCGCTGGCGGCCTCGCGGCAGGCCACGATCGCGCTTATCGCCCGCTCGAGCGCATATCCGGCGCTGGCGCCCTCGCCTTTCACAGCAGCGTCGGCCTCCGCTACCACCGCGTGCGCTGCCGCGAGTCCCTCCGGTGTCCAGCCGTGGAGCTGCTGACGTGCCTTGTCGATCCGCCAGGGCGGCATCCCAAGCTCCGCCGCAAGCGCGTTCGGGCTGAGCCCACGGCCAGCGGCCCGGACGAGGCCGAGAGTTCGCAAGCCTTGCGCCAGCGCGCTGCTGATAAGCACCGGCGACGTGCCGGTGGCCAGCGCCCAGCGCAGTTGCTCCAAGGCGTCCGCGAGCTTGCCCTCACACGCGCGGTCGGCAACTGAGAACCCCGTAGCCTCCGCCCTGCCCCGGTAGTACTGCGCGACTGTGGCTTGATTGATCACGCCCGTGGTGTCCGCCGCCAGCTGGCTGCACGCCGACGCTAGCTCAGCCAGGTCGTTGCCGACCGCGTCCAGCAGCGCACGCAGGCCGGCGTCGTCGGGCTTGCGCCCGGCCTGTCGGAACTCTCCCCGGAGGAAGTCCATCCGGTCGCTGAAGCGCTTCACGCTCGGGCAATCGACCCGGCGAGCGCCGGTATCGAGCAAACTTGTGAGCAAAGCCTTGTTCTTGGCGCCGCCAGAATGGGTGACGACCAGGAAGACATCCGGCGTTGGTTGCCGCGCCAGCCTGGTGAGTTCTGCCGCGACTTCCTTGGCGGCATCCTGCGAAGCTTTCACGACCACGACGCAACCTCCGCCGAACAGCGACGGAGCCGTCAATGCGGACAGGTCGCCCGGCGGCAGGCCGGCGGCTGCTACGACGTGGACATCGATGCCGTCGGCGTCACTGGCATCTTGAGAGGGCCCGACGGCGGCCGTTGCGGCGGCCACGGCAGCGCGGACGGCCCGCTCGACGAGTAGTTCCTCCTCGCCGACGATGACCGTGAGCTGGGCCGACGCGGGAGGTGTGGCCGACCCGGCTGGCCCGCCTGGGGCAGGAGGCGTGGCCGAGCTGGCTGGCCCGCCTGACGCAGCTGGCGGGCTGCTAGGCGCTGGTCCGGAAGCCATGCAGGCAGCATGCCACGAATCGCGGCCGCAGCGGAAAGCGCGCTAGTTGGTGACCGGCTCGCCGCTGCGCCAGACCCGCACTGGCTTCATGCCATAGGACCAGGCGAACGCGCCCTCATGATCGGCGTCCCAGGCAACGATGTCGGCCGCCCGACCGCGGGCCATCGCACCCCGGTCGGGTGCCCGGAGCGCCTGGGCGCCCCCGACCGTCGCGGCCCGCAGCGCCTCGGTAACGCTCATCCCGTACGCCGAGATAGCCAGGCTGATGATCAGCGGCATCGAGGTGATGCCGTTGCGTCCTGGTGAGTGCGCGGAGCCAAGCGCCACCGGGACGCCTTTATCCAGCAGCGCGCGTACCGGCGGCGGCCGCCGGGAGTCCGACGCAGTGGCCGGGCACAGCACGGCGACCACGCCCGCGCGCGCGATCGCGGCCACATCATCCTCGCCAGCCCCGAACAGCAGGTCAGCCGACGCGCAGCCAAGCTCGGCGGCGAGCAACGCCCCGCCGCCCTTCCCGTCGCAGGCATGCAGCCGCGGCAGCAAGCCGACGGCACGGCCAGCATTCAGGATCCAGCTGGCTTCATGTGTGGTGAAGCCGCCATCGCCGCAGTAGGCGTCAATGCTGTCCGCGCCTGCCGCGGCCGCGTCCGCGCACCAGTTGCCGACCGCATCCACGTAGTCGTTACGGCGGCCGAAGTACTCCGGCGGTACCGCGTTGGCCGCCATGAAGGTAACGTGCACCCGCGGCATGCCCGGTTCCTTTTCGAGCGAGCGCAGCATCCGGACGTCGGCCAGTTCGCCGTCCCTGGTCAGGTGGTAACCGGTCTTCGCCTCGACGGTTGTCGTGCCGGTGAGCAGCCAGGAGCGCAGCCGCTCCCGGACGCCGCCGCAAAGCGTCCACGGGTCGGTGCCCCTGGTTATCGTGACGGTCGAGGAAATGCCGCCGCCTGCTGCATTGATCTCGCTGGACGAGGACCCGCCCGACTTCATGGCAAGCTCGGCCCACCGGTTCCCGGCATAGACGGGGTGGGTATGCGAGTCGATCATGCCGGGCGTCACGAGCGCGCCGCCGAGATTCTCCACGTGGTCGACGTCGACGATGTCCTGGATGACGCCTGGAAGGCTGGCCGGGAGCTCGGCCGCCGGGCCAACCCAGGCGATCCGGTCGTCCCGCGTGAGGATCGCGGCATTGCTCCAGACTTCCGAGCCCGTCCAGAGCCGGCCAATGTTCGTCAGCAGGCGCACCGTCATGTGGCACCGCCTGGCCGCGCAGTAATGCAGCCCAGCTGGGGACGGCAGCGGCGCACGGAACCCCGAGCAACCATGCGGCCTCCTACCGAGCGTCGGACAATGGCATGAACCCTGACGGAACGCCAGGCGAATCAACTTCTGCCGCGACTACCCATTTAGCCTGGCGTGGTTAGTGCACACCAACATATCGGTTGAGTCACGGTATTGCACAAGCGGAAGTATGTAAAGGCCGTATAAGCATCGGCCCGTAGCCGCGGAGTGCCATCTTAACTGAGGGCGCCAAATACGCGCCGGATGACGCGCCGCGTGCCTGCAGGTCACCAGAAGGCGGCGCACTCGCCCCGCTGCCGCACGGCAGCCGGCATACAGAACGTGCTGAACCAGGGCAACACGCAGACCCAGGGCACCGGGCCGAAACAGGTTCGGTGAACCAGGACCGGGCTGAACAGGACCGCGCTGAACCATGGGACAAGCCCGCAGCCAGCACGTATGGAGCCGGGGCCGTTCCCTTAATAATGGTTTTAAAGGATCTCCAGGAAGCCGCTTATCGTGCGCCGGACCGTGCAGACGAACGTGCATCTGCATTACGCAATTGCGTACAGCATTCCGCGATATATAGCACTGCGACCCGAGAGCCCTAATGAACCGTATTCGCCCGGGCGAAACGATCGAGCTCTGCGGCGAGCCCGAGCGGTACCCGCGCGGTCAGCTCGGTGCCATCGCTGCCATGGTCAACCGTCAGCACTTCCCCCTCGTCATGGGCGCGCGACAGCAGGTCACCCCGGTCATACGGGATCATCACGCTGACCTCGCGGGACTGCCGTGGCAGCAGCCGCTCGATCTCGGCAAGCAACTCGTCGATGCCCTCGCCGGTATGCGCCGATACCACGACCGACTTCCGCTCGGCCAGCCGCACGCCCTCCAGCTCAATCCGGTCCGCGGTGTCCGCCTTGTTGATCACGACGAGCTCTGGCACGTTGCCCGCGCCTACTTCGGCCAGCACCTCACGGACCGCGGCGAGCTGCGACCGCGGGTCCGCATCGGATCCGTCGACCACGTGCAGGATCAGGTCGGCGTCTGCGACCTCCTCCAGCGTGGACCGGAATGCGTCAACGAGCTGGTGCGGGAGATGCCGGACGAAACCGACGGTGTCGGTCAGCGTGAACGGCCAGCCGGATGGGGTTCTGGCCTTGCGGACAGCCGGGTCGAGCGTGGCGAATAGGGAGTCATCCACCAGCACCTGCGCGCCGGTCAGCCGGTTCAGCAGGCTGGATTTGCCAGCGTTGGTGTAGCCGGCGATGGCTACCGACGGCACCGACCGGCGGCGGCGCTGACCGCGCTGCACCTCCCGGCCTACCGACATCTCGGCGATCTCGCGCCGTAGCTTGGAGATTCTGGACCTGATCCGGCGGCGGTCGGTCTCGATCTTGGTCTCGCCGGGGCCACGGCCACCGATACCGCCGTTACTGCCGGCCCGGCCGCCAGCCTGCCGGGACAGCGACTCGCCCCAGCCGCGCAGGCGCGGCAGCATGTACTGCAGCTGGGCGAGTTCGACCTGCGCCTTGCCCTCTTTGCTGCGCGCGTGCTGGGCGAAGATGTCCAGGATCAGCGCGGTGCGGTCGACAACCTTGACCTTGACCGCACCCTCCAGGCTCCGCAGCTGGCCGGGCGTGAGCTCCCCGTCGCAGATGACGGTATCCGCTGCGTGCGCTGCGACGATCTCCGCAAGTTCGCGTGCCTTGCCCGCGCCTACGTAGGTGGCTGCGTCAGGGCGGCCACGACGCTGGATGAGCGCATCAAGGACCTCCGAGCCGGCTGTTTCGGCTAGCCGGGAGAGCTCTCGCAACGAGTTCTCCGCCGTCACGAGCGTGCCCTCGGTCCACACCCCCATCAGCACGACTCGCTCTAGGCGGAGGGCCCGGTATTCGACCTCGCTGATGTCCTCAAGCTCGGTCGACAACCCGGCCACGCGCCGCAGCGCATGCCTCTCCTCGAGGTCGAGCTCACCGTCCTGCGGTTCAGCCTGTGTGTCAGGGAAGTCGGGAGTCAGGTCAATATCTGAGTTCTGATTCGATAGAACGCTCATGCCACCTCTACCAGGCCTGCCAGTGGCCCGGAAAATCGCTCGTAAGCCATATGTCGTGTGTTACGACGATAAATACCAGTCATACCGTCATCCGCTGGCAGCGGACTTGACGCTGATAGTGCCACGGAGTGCTGCCGTGCACATCTGAATAACTCCCGGCAGGCTCCAGATGTGCCCGCGGCGCGATGTGCCGTGCGGATGGCGCGGTGATGCGAGGAATGTGGCATGCCAGGGTCCCGGTGAGGGCCGCTAGCTTATGAGCTACCGTCTGGGGCAGCGGCCGGCCGTGCGGAACGGTGCTATCGCCTCGATCGTAAGGGCCGCCTGGGCGCAATCGAGGCGGCCGTGATGGCCAGACGGTAAGGAGCAGCGTGCAATGACAACTGGCGTTGAGATTGCCGGTCCGTCGGGCAGTCGGTACGACGAGATTCTCACCCCCGAGGCACTCAGCCTCGTGGCCACCTTGCACCGCGAGCTAGGCCAGCGCCGCCGCGAATTGCTTGAGGCCAGGGCGGTGCGTCAGCAGGAGCTGTCGGCGGGCGCCAGCATGGATTTCCTGACCAGTACCGAGGCCATCAGGGCGGACTCTTCCTGGCAGGTGGCTGCTGCGGCACCCGGCCTGATCGACCGACGAGTTGAGATCACCGGGCCAACCGACAAGAAGATGACGATCAACGCGCTGAACTCGGGCGCCAAGGTATGGCTCGCTGACTTCGAGGATGCCAACACCCCACTCTGGGACAACATGATCACCGGGCAGCTCAACCTCAAGGACGCGCTGGACCGCACGATCGATTTCAGCAGCGAGGAGGGCAAGTCGTATCAGCTACGACCCGACGACGAGCTGGCAACCATCGTGGTCCGGCCGCGGGGCTGGCACCTGGACGAGAAGCACCTGCTCATCGATGGCCAGCGCGCGTCCGGCAGCCTCGTTGATTTCGCGCTGTACTTCGCCCACGGCGCGCGCCGCCAGCTGGCCAAGGGCAAGGGACCGTACTTCTACCTGGCCAAGATGGAGAGTCACCTTGAGGCCCGGCTGTGGAATGACGCATTCCTGCTGACGCAGGACGCACTCGGCATTCCGCAGGGCACGATCCGGGCGACGGTGCTGATCGAGACCATCCCGGCAGCCTTCGAGATGGACGAGATCCTCTACGAATTGCGCGATCACAGCGCGGGATTGAACGCGGGCCGGTGGGACTACCAGTTCAGCATCATCAAAAAGTTCCGCACCAGGGGGCGGGAGTTCGTGCTTCCGGACCGGAACGCAGTCACCATGACGGCCCCGTTCATGCGCGCGTACACCGAGTTGCTGGTCAAGACCTGCCACGCACGCGGTGCGCATGCGATGGGCGGTATGGCGGCGTTCATCCCGAACCGCCGCGACCCCGAGGTCACCGCCATTGCCCTGGCCAAGGTTCGCGACGACAAGACCCGCGAGTCGAACGACGGCTTTGACGGGTCCTGGGTGGCCCACCCTGACCTGGTCCCACTGTGCCGGGAAGTGTTCGACGGGGTGCTTGGTGACAAGCCGAACCAGATCAGCAAGCAGCGCGAGGACGTGCACGTGACTGCTGCCGAGCTGCTGGCCATCAGCGAGACCCCGGGGCAGATCACCGAGCCCGGCCTGCGCAACGACGTCAACGTCGGCCTGCAGTACCTCGCCAACTGGCTGGCCGGGAACGGCGCGGTGGCGATCTTCAACCTCATGGAAGACGCGGCTACCGCGGAGATCTCCCGGTCGCAGGTCTGGCAGTGGCTGCACAACGACATCGAGCTGGCCGAAGGCCAGCAGGTCACCAGGAAACTCGTCGAGCAGATCATCGGCGAGGAACTGGCGAATATCAAGGCCCAGCTGGGCGACGCCTTTGACGAGGGGCAGTACGAGCAAGCTACCTCGTTGTTCACAGAGGTCGCGCTGGCAGATGACTACGCGGAGTTCCTGACGCTGCCGGCCTACGAGCGGATGCCGTAGGCCGGCCGGACCGGTTGGCCATGGCGGCCGGGAAGTAGCGAGTACACCGCGGGCGAGGGATGCTGGAACCATGGACAGCGCACTTGCGGCCAGGCTGGCGGTCATCTGCGGCAGCGACAACGTCATTACCGATCCGCAGCAGTTGCGTACTTACGAGTGCGACGGGCTGACCTCGCATCGCTGCAGCCCGGGCCTGGTTGTGCTGCCGACGACGGCCGGGCAAGTAGCCGCGATCGTCAGCGAGTGCGCTGCCAGGAAAATCCCGTTCGTGGCGCGAGGCAGCGGGACGGGGCTCTCCGGTGGCGCCCTCCCTCGCGCCGACGGCGTGCTGATCGTCACCTCGAAGATGCGCACCATCATCGCGATCGACCCGGTCAGCCGCCGGGCCATCGTCGAGCCAGGGGTCACGAACCTGTCAGTCAGCAAGGCAGCCGAGCCGTTCGGTCTGTTCTACGCGCCGGACCCATCCAGCCAGGTCGTGTGCTCTGTCGGGGGGAACGTGGCCGAGAACTCAGGCGGCGCACATTGCCTGAAGCACGGGTTCACTGTTCACCACGTGACCGGACTTGAGATCGTTACCCCGCAGGGCGACCTGACCTGGCTGGGCGACGGCACCGGCGCAGCGCCTGGTTATGACTTGGTCGGCGCATTTACGGGGTCCGAGGGCACGCTAGGCATCGTTACCAAGGTAATCGTGAAGCTGACGCCGATCCCGGAGGCGGTCACTACCCTGCTGGCAGCGTTCAGGACGATGGGCGCGGGCGGAGCCGCAGTGTCGGCGATCATCGGTGCGGGCATCCTGCCTGGCGCGATCGAGATGATGGATGCGCTCGCGATCGAGGCAGCCGAGGCCGCGGTGAGCTGCCGGTATCCTGAAGGCGCCGGCGCAGTGCTGATCGTCGAACTCGACGGCCCCGCGGCGGACGTCGAGACGCAGACGGCCGCGGTCCGGGAGATCTGCACGACGCAGGGCGCCTACGAGATCAGGGCCGCGCAGGATGCCACCGAGCGCGCGGCGATCTGGACCGGCCGGAAGTCAGCCTTCGCCGCGGTCGGCCGCATCAGCCCTGCTTACATCGTGCAGGACGGGGTGGTGCCGCGGACCGCGCTGCCGCGGGTGCTCGACCGGATCGGCGAACTGTCGGCCGAGCACGGTATCCGGGTCGCCAATGTCTTCCACGCAGGCGATGGCAACCTGCACCCGCTCGTGTTGTTCGACGACGCCATCCCGGGCGAGCAGGAAGCCGCCGAGAAGCTGTCCGGCCAGATCCTCGATCTGTGCATCGAGTACGGCGGCTCCATCACCGGCGAACATGGCGTGGGCGTCGACAAGTCCCGCTACATGTCCAAGATGTTCGGGGCTGATGACCTGGACACGATGCAGTTGCTGCGCTGCGCCTTCGACCCGGCCGGCCTGTGCAACCCGGGCAAGGTGTTCCCCACTCCCCGGCTATGCGGAGAGGTGCCGGGAGTACGTCACGCCCCGCATCCGCTCGTCGCTTCGGGCCTGATCGATCAATTCTGAGGGGAACGGGGTGGTGAAGACGGGCTCAGCCACGGCAGCCGGCGGTGTTCCGGGCGAACTTACCGATGCCTGCGCCGAGGTGTCCCCGGCCGGACCGGCTGACCGCGTATCCGGCCGGCCAGCGCGCTACGTGGCCGCCCCGGCGTCCACTGGTGAAGCTGCAGCAGTGCTGCGCGCCGCGGCGGCACTCGGCCTGACGGTGGTAGCGCGCGGGTCCGGAAGCAAGCTGGATTGGGGCGCCACGCCAGCCTCCTGCGACCTGATCGTCGACACTGGGCGGCTGGACCAGGTGCTGGAACACGCGGCCGGCGATCTCGTCGTCAGCGTCCAGGCCGGGATCCTGCTCGGAGACCTGGCCAAGGTGGTGTCGGCGGCCGGCCAGCGACTGGCGCTTGACCCGCCTGACGGCGGGACGATCGGCGGGGTAATAGCGACCCAGGCGGCCGGACCGCTGCGGTTCCGCTACGGTGCCCCGCGTGACTTGCTCATTGGCATCACGGTGGTACGGGCCGACGGCAGGATCGCGCGCTCGGGCGGCAAAGTCGTTAAGAACGTGGCCGGCTACGACCTCGGCAAGCTGTTCGCCGGCTCATACGGCACGCTCGGGCTGATCACCGAGGCCACCTTCCGCCTGCACCCGCAGCCCGAGTCGGCACTGGCCGTCACGCTCGACTGCCCGGACTCGCAAGCGGCCGCGGCCGCCGTGCAGGCTATGGCCAGCTCACCGCTGGCTCCGTCGGCAATCGAGCTGTCATGGCCGTCTGCTTCGCAGCCGATCACTGTCAGTGTGCTGATCGAAGGCGACGAGGACAGCGTTTCCGGCCGGGCGGATCGGATGCTGGGGCTCCTAGGGGGGTGCGCGACGGCCGGACAGCCGCCGGCCCACGATAAACGGGCCGTCGGCCGACTCGGCCACCCCGCGCCCCCGGCCGACGAGCAGACGCCAAAAGACAGCACACCGACCAGCGGCACCGGCAGCTCCGCAGGCCCAACCACCCTCCGGGTCGGGTTCTGGGCAGGCCAGCTTGCTTCGGTGCTGACGGCGATCCGGACGGCGGCGCTTGCCGAGGACGTCGATCCGGCTATTGGCGGGTCGGCGGGGTCGGGCGTGCTGGACGTCGAGGTTGCTGGTGCCGAGCCTGCCATGGCGGTTGCTCGTTTCGTCGCCGGGCTCAGGGCCGCTCTGGCGGGACAGAGCGTGGGCGGTCTGCCGCCAACGGCGGCGAGCGCTGTGGTGGTGCGCGCGCCTGCAGCGGTACGCGATGCTGTCGACGTGTGGGGGCCGGTGCCTTCGCTGGGGCTCATGCGCGCGGTCAAGGAGCAGTTCGACGCCGAACGCCGGATGGCGCCCGGCCGCTTTGCTGGTGGGATCTGATGGCGGGCGACGTGCTCGATCCGAACGGTGAGCTACGCAGTCTGGCGAACGACTGCGTGCACTGCGGGTTCTGCTTGCCGGCCTGTCCGACCTATCAACTGTGGGGCGAGGAGATGGACTCGCCTCGCGGCCGCATCCACCTGATCAGCCAGATCCTGGACAGTGGCCAGGGCACGGCAGCAGCAGCCGAGCATTTCGACCGGTGCCTAGGCTGCATGGCGTGCATGACGGCATGCCCGTCCGGTGTGCAGTACGACCAGCTCATCGAAGCGGCGCGGACCTGGGCTGAGCCGTGGTCTCAGGAGGCTACCGGAACTGCCGAGACGGAAGCGACCGGGCAGGCGCCCCCGGCGCCATTGCCAGCCCGGTCCCGCCGCGAACGGGCCGTCCGGGCTGCCATCTTCGCCACGTTCCCGTATGCGAACCGGCTCCGCGCGTTGCTGGGGCCGCTGCGCGCGGCTCAGCTAACCGGCCTGGATCGGATAGCCAGCCGCAGCAAGCTGCTGGCGCGGCTCGCGCCCGAAGCCGCGGCCGCACTCGCCGTCGCGCCACCTCCAAACGGGCGCACCGGCCCGGCCGGACGGACCGGCTGGCTGACGCGCGCGCGCAGGAATGACGGCCGCGTTCCGGCCCGGACAGCCGCCCAGGGCCCGCGCCGCGCCGTCGTCGGCATGCTCACCGGGTGCGTGCAGCAGGTCTTTTTCCCGCAGGTGAACGCTGCGACGGCGCGGGTACTGGCGGCCGAGGGCTGCGATGTCATCTGCCCGCCGGGACAAGGGTGCTGCGGTGCCTTGTCGCTGCATGGCGGTCGGCGCGCCGAAGCGGCCGCGTTCGCCCGGGCGACCATCGCCACGTTCGAGCAGGCTGGCGTCGATGCCGTGATCGTCAACGCGGCCGGATGCGGCTCGGCGATGAAGGAGTACGGGAAGTTGCTGGCTGGCGACCCGCAGTGGGCCGAGCGGGCTGCGACGTTCAGTGCCGCGGTTCGCGACCTTAGCGAGTACCTGGCCGAACTCGGCCCGGCCGCGCCACGGGCTGAGCTGGACCTGAGAATCGCCTACCACGATGCGTGCCACCTCGGCCACGCCCAGCGAATCACGGCGCAGCCGCGCAGCCTCTTGCTCGGCATCCCCGGCGTAACGCTGATCGACATTGCCGATGGCGGCACCTGCTGCGGCTCGGCGGGGATCTACAACCTGGTTCAGCCCGAGGCGGCAGCCGAGCTAGGCGCGCGCAAGGCCAGCGCGGTGCAGGCGACCGGCGCGGACCTGCTGGTGTCGGGGAACCCAGGCTGTTCGCTGCAGATCGCGAAGGCCATGGCCGCGGCCGGGCATCCACTACCGGTCGCGCACATCGCCGAGGTCCTGGACGCCTCCATCCGGGCGCTTCCGAGCCAGTCACTAACCGCCGAGCCCGGACGGCAGGCCGACGTTGGTGGCTGAGGTGTCGCTGGCGCGACACCTCAGCCACCAACGTTCAGAGAGCTCGCGCCCGAGAATTCGCAAATCGGGCGCCGATGTGAGCATTGCGCGCCCGCGGCCGCGTACTTGACGTCACTCCGGCGGGCTCTGGCGTCACCTTGACGCCGTTGCAGAACTTGACAGACGTCATAAGTGACGCCATGATGGCGTCATGGACCTCAGCACGTACGCAGAATCGCTCCGCCGGGAGCTCACCGCCATCACCCGGTTCGCCGGAGAGGACATCGCCAGGGCGGCCGAGATGCTGGCAGAGACGCTGGACTCGTCGGTTCGGCTGGCGCTGCTTGACGTCCTAGCCGCCGCGGCCGACGAGATCACCGCGAGCATCGACGGCGCGACCATCGACGTCAGGCTCTCGGGCAGCGAGCCTGAATTCGTCGTCAACATTGACCACGGACCCGACGACGCCGGCCAGGAGGCAGCTGAAGCTACCGACGAGGCAGGCAATGCGCGGATCACTTTGCGAATGTCAGAGGCCCTGAAGGCCAGGGTCGAGACGGCCGCCGCGGCGGCCGGCCTGTCAGTGAACGCCTGGCTCGTTCGGGCGATCAGCCGCGGCCTTGACGAGCAGGCCGGCCGGGGCACGAGACCAAGGCCCCCGTTCCCGCCGGGCAAGCCCGGCAGACCGATGGTCGGCAAGCGCGTCACGGGCTTCGCGCGCAGCTAGCCGGACAGCCCCTAGCACTTACTTTTCAACTCACCAGCTGCACAGAAGGGCACCGCCATGACCAACTGGGATTTCCCATGCTCTGACCCCGTCGACATAAGCATCGACTCGTGGGCGTCAGGCAGCATCGTCGTCGCCGGCGAACCTGCAGACGAGGTAACAGTCGAGGTATTGCCGAGCCGCAAGAGGGACGACGTCGCCGATCTGATCGCGCAAGTGCAGGTCACCTTTGAGGATGGCCAGCTGTACGTGCAGGGCCCTCGGCTGGGCTCCTTCCGCCGCAATAAGGGTCTCGACCTGACGATCAAGGCGCCGGCCGGTTCCAGTTGCGCGGCCAAGACCGCGTCTGCCGATGTAGCGTGCGTCGGCGAGCTCAGCGCGCTGGTGATGCACACGGCCAGCGGCGATGTCACCGCAGCTCTGATCACCGGCGATGTCACCGTGCAGACCGCCAGCGGCGACGTGCTGCTGAACAAAGCCGGCGGCAACCTGACCGTGCAGACCGCATCTGGCGACATCCAGGCCAGTCAGCTCGACGGCGATGCCCGGATCAACAGTTCCAGCGGAGACGTCGCCGTCGGCCAGTGCTCTGGTTCGATAGCCGCTCACACGACCAGCGGTGACATTGAGCTCGGCGGCGTGGCCGCAGGCCGGGTCGAGCTAGCCAGCACCTCCGGCGATATTGAAGTCGCCGTGGTGCCCGGACTCGGTGTCTATCTGGACCTCGCCAGTACCAGCGGCGATATCCGCAGCGACCTTGAGCCAGGCGAGGACGAGGGCCGTGCAGCCGACGCCAGCGTCGAGATCAGGTGCCGGTCGCTGAGTGGCGACATCAGGATTCGCAAGGCTCCGAGTCACGCTCCGGACAGCCAGTCCGCCATCAGCGTGCGCGAGTCCAATCCGGACGAAACCGCCAGCACCGCAGCGCCGCACAGCGAGTAGCCCGCAGTAACGACCAGACCACGACCACGGAGGGACTAGATCGTCATGTATCAGCACCTACTCGAGGACCTGGCGAATCAGCGGACGATGGAACTGCGCGCCGCGGCCAGCAAGCACTATGTCCAGCCGAACCCACCGCTAAAGGCGCTTCGAGTCCGGACTGGATGGACGCTGGTGCATGTCGGACTCCGGCTGGCTGTTCCGGAGCCCCGGCGGCCGCACGTCGCCCCGCGCCCGGCCGGCTCCTGACCGTCAGGAAATGCCCAGCCCGATCGGCGACCGGTCAGCGAGCCAGCTGGCCGACAGCTCGCCAGCTGCGACGATTTCCGCCGGACCGGTGAGAAGGCTGACAGTGCTACTCGGTAGCACGGTCAGCCTTCCGCCAGGTACGTGCACAGTCCAGGGCAGGCCCGAGCCGGTCTGGCCACTCTCCGGCTGCCGAGGCCGCCGCGACGGCGGCCGCTACCGCACCGGTACCGCACGACAGGGTCAGGCCAGAGCCACGCTCATGCACCCGCATCTCGATTTCGCGGGCCGCGATCACCTGGACGACCTCCACATTCGCGCCGTCGGTGAACCCGGCCGGCGCAAGCACCATTGGCTGGCTCAGGTCAATATCAGCCACCGGCCCGTTGATCATGCAGGTCAGATGGGGGTTGCCTACCGAGATCGCCAGCCCGCCGAGCCTCTGCCCGCCCACCTCAACCGAGCCACCGCCGAGCACCGTCGCCGGACCCATTTCCACGGTGAACTGGCCATCGGCCTCCGCGCGCACGGACCGGGTACCAGTCCGGGTAGCGATCTGAACCTCAGGACCGCTCGCCAGTCCGGCCTCTAGCAGGTACTTGGCAAAGACGCGGATCCCGTTCCCGCACATCTCCGCAACGCTCCCGTCCGCGTTGCGATAGTCCATAAACCACTCAGCCCCGCGCCCAACGGCGTCGGCACCGGCGACCGCAGTCCGCACCACCCGCAGCACACCATCCGCCCCAAGCCCGAAATGCCGGTCACAGATCTTAGCCACCAACTCGGCGGAGAGCTCCAGCTCCCCGTCAGGGTCCGGCAAGATCACGAAGTCATTCCCCGTGCCATGCCCCTTGGCGAACCGCATGTCTCCGATGCTAGCGGGCGGCATCGGCCACTCCGGTGCCGTTACTCCTCAGGCACGGGAGTGGGTGATGCCGTCCGCTAGCCCCTCACGACCGCGAGCGCCTGCTCGGCAGCGTCATCGCCGCCGGGAATCCAGGTGATTCGCGGATCCCGCTTAAACCACGACTCCTGCCGCCGAACGAATCTGCGCGTCGCCAGGATCGTGTGCGTTGCGGCGTCTTCGAGACTCCACTCCCCGGCCAGGAACCGCAGGACCTCTGCATAGCCCAGGGCCCGGCTCGCGGTCTTGCCGTCGCGCAAGCCGGCCAGCTCTAGTTGCCGGACCTCGTCGACGAGTCCCAGCCGCAGCATCCGGTGCACCCGGTCGGTGATCCGCTGGTCCAGTTCCGGCCGGGGCAGCTCGACGCCCAGCTGGATCGCTGGATAGAGCGAGTCATAGTCCGGAAGGGTCGCGCTGAACGGCCGGCCCGACAGCTGAATCACTTCGAGCGCGCGCACGATCCGGCGGCCGTTCCCCGGCAAGATCGCGGCCGCGGCCGGCGGGTCCAGGGTGGCCAGCCGCACGTGCAGCGCGGCGGCGCCCACCTGGCTCAGTTCTTCCTCAAGCTGGGCGCGCAGGTCGGGGTCGGTGCCGGGGAACTGCAGTTTGTCGAGTGCGGCCCTCACGTAGAGGCCAGAACCACCCACCAGGATGGGGGTGCGGCCGCGGCGGCGAATGTCGTCGAGCGCTTGCCTGGCCAGCAGCTGATACTCCGACACGCTCGCCGCCTGGGTCACCGGCCAGATGTCGAGCAGATGGTGCGGCACGCCCGCCCGTTCGGGCACCGTGAGCTTGGCGGTACCGATGTCCATGCCCTGATACAGCTGCATCGAGTCCGCGTTCACGACTTCGCCGTCGAGCGCGCGAGCCAGCGCCAGGGAGAGCTCGGATTTGCCCGCCGCAGTCGGCCCCACAACGGCGATCACTGGAGGCCCTGGCATTGCCTCAGTTTGGCAGCGAAGGGCGCGTCCCTGCACCCGCGACGTGGCCTGCGGCCGTGCTGACTGGGAAGACGGGGACCGGCGCAGCTAGCGTGCCGCCTGCGCGGGGGCTCCGACCGAGGGCATTCCCAGCAGCACTGAGTTCGCCGGTATCGTTGCGCCGCTCAATTTGATGGCGGCCGCGGCTTGCCGCACCGCCCAGTTGTCGCCGCCCCTGGTACGCCGCAGCACGCCGACGCCGCTGTCGGCGAGCAGGTAGTGCGGAGAAGCGCTGGTCACGACGGTCGTGATGATGTCTCCCGGCCGGGGGGCGGGGTCTGGCGGGGTGAAATGAACTAGCCGGTTGTCCCGGGCGCGGCCTGACATCCGGTGGGTGACGCTGTCCTTGCGCCCCTCCCCGACGGCGACGAGCACCTCGACCTCGGTGCCGATGAGCTTGCGGTTCTCCTGCCAGGACACCTCGGCGACAAGCGCGGCCAGCCGCTCGTAGCGCTCGCCGACGACGGGCGCCGGAACCTGATCCGGCATCCCGGCCGCCGGCGTGCCTGGCCGGATCGAGTACTGGAACGTGAAAGCCCCGGCGAACCGGGCCTCCCGGACCAGATCCAGGGTGTCGGCGAAATCCTGCTCGGTCTCGCCGGGGAAGCCCACGATGATGTCGGTGGTAATGGCGGCGGTTGGCATCGCTGCCCGGACCCGGGCCAGGATCGCCAGGTACTTGTCCCGGCGGTAAGCCCGCCGCATCGCCTTCAGGACCGCATCCGAGCCGGACTGGAGCGGCATGTGCAGCTGCGGCATGACGTTTGACGTCTGCGCCATGGCCTCGATCACGTCGTCGGTGAAGTCACGCGGGTGCGGCGAGGTGAACCGGACTCGCTCGAGGCCGGCCACGTTCCCGCATGTTCGCAGCAGCTTGCCAAACGCGAGCCGGTCACCGAAGCCCACGCCGTAGGAGTTGACGTTCTGGCCGAGCAGCGTGATCTCCAGCACTCCGTCCGCCGCCAGTGCCTCGATCTCCGCCAGCACGTCACCGGGCCGGCGGTCCTCCTCGCGGCCGCGCAGACTCGGCACGATGCAGAACGTGCAGCTGTTGTTGCAGCCGACGGAGACGGCTACCCAGGCCGAGTACGCCGATTCCCGGCTGGCTGGCAGCACCGACGGGAACCGCTCGAGCGATTCCAGGATCTCGACCTGGGCCTGCTGCTGAACCCTGGCGCGCTCCAGCAGCACCGGCAGAGAGCCGATGTTGTGGGTGCCGAACACCACGTCGACCCAGGGCGCCCGCTGGGTGATCGCGGCCTGGTCCTTTTGCGCGAGGCAGCCGCCGACGGCGATCTGCATGCCCGGGCGGGAGTTCTTGACCGGCAGCAGGTGGCCGAGATTCCCGTAGAGCCGATTGTCGGCGTTCTCCCGGACGGCGCAGGTATTGAAGACCACCACGTCGGGGTCGGCCCCGTCGGCGGCCCGCCGGTAGCCCGCCGCCTCGAGCAGGCCTGCCAGCCGCTCGGAATCGTGCATGTTCATCTGGCACCCGTAGGTGCGGATCTCGAAGCTTCGCTGCACGACGCCGGCCATGCCCTCTAGGTTAGATGGCCGACGGCCTGGCAGCGGCCATCAGCATGCTCGCCTTCCGAAGGTGGTCGGCAAGGCACGAATTTCGCAAGTAGGAAGAATTACACGAGTGTCCGGATTCGCCGCTTCTCGATCTAGCCCCGTAGGGCACGATATGCGTATGACAGAGAGCGGTAACGAGGTCGCCTCCGGCCCGGCAGAGACTGACAGCATGGCAGCCGATGAGCGGCTCAATGCAGCGGTCACCGCTCCCCCAGTGGCCTTTGGCGAATGGCCGTCGCCGATCACCGCCGCCGAGATCGCCAGCGCCCCGGTAACCGGGTCTTTCCCCACGATCATCGGGAGCGACGCCTGGTGGCAGCAGGGTCTGCCGGACGAAGGTGGCAGGACCACCGTCATGCATAATTCGGGCGGCAAGCACACGGCGCTGCTGCCCGCTCCATGGAGCGCACGGACGCGCGTGCACGAGTACGGGGGCCTGGCCTACCTGCCGATTCCCCGGTCGGCGCTGGTGGGAAAGCAAGCGGGTAGGCAGCCCCGCGGGCATCAGATCTTGTTCGCCAACTTTGCCGACCAGCGCCTGTACCTGGCCCCACCGGGCTCCGGAACCGGCGAGCAGGGTCCCGCTCCGCTGACACCCGATCCCGAAACTGTCCCGGCCGCATCGGGCTCGGGGACGCTCCGCACCGGAGATTTGCGGTACGCCGATTTCGTCCTGCCACCCGACCGCCGCGAAGTCTGGTGCGTCCAGGAACGGCACGACGGCGGCAAGGTCTGCCGCTCCATCGTGGCCGTGCCGCTAGACGGCTCGGCCGCCGATAACCCCGAAGCGATCCGGACCCTGGTGACTGGCTCAGACTTTTTCGCCTACCCGACGCCATCGCCTGACGGCAATTGGCTGGCCTGGATCTGCTGGAATCACCCGCATATGCCGTGGGACGGGACCGAACTCCGGGTCGCCCCGGTGCAGGACGGCCTGCCAGCCAAGGGCCGGCTCCTGATGGGTAACCAGCGCGAATCAGTGCTCGCGCCGCTCTGGCGGGACAACTCCGGCCTTTACGTGGCCACTGACTGGCCCGGCTGGTGGAACATCTACGAGATCGGCCTGACCGGCGAGCCACCGATGGCGCTGTTCCCGGCCGACGAGGAATTTGCCGGGCCGCTGTGGCAACTCGGCGCCCGGCCGTTCGCGCTACTCGCGGACGGCAGGCTCGCGGTAACCCACGGTGCCGGCACGGCCAGGCTGGCCATCCTGGATCCCGAGTCCTGCGAGCTGAAAGACCTCGACACGCCTTTCACCGAGTTCGGCATGGCGCTGTCGGCCGACGGCGGAACGATCGGCGCCGTGGCCGGCGGCCCGGCCACCCGCCCGACGGTGATCAAGGTCGACGCAGCCACCGGCAGGACCGAGCTGCTCCAGCGTGACCAGAGCGGGCTCCCGGACGAGACCTATCTGCCGGTCCCGCAGCATGTCGATTTCGAGGGCCCTTACGGCCAGATCGTGCACGCGCTGCTGTACCCGCCGACGAGCCCGGACGCCTCCGGTCCCGACGGCGAGCTCGCACCGTATGTTGTCTGGGTGCACGGTGGCCCGACCGGCCGGGTTTCGGCGACCCTCGACCTGGCAAAGGCGTATTTCACCAGCCGTGGCATCGGGATCATCGACGTGAACTACGGAGGTTCCAGCGGTTACGGCCGCCAGTACCGGGACCGGCTGCGGCGGCAGTGGGGCGTGGTCGACGTCCAGGATGCGATCGCCGCCGCACGCTGGGTAGCCGAGCAAGCCGGCGCGGACCCAAGCAGGATCGCCATTCGCGGCGGGTCGGCAGGCGGCTGGACTGCGCTGGCCGCGGTAACCACCGGTACAAAGCGGGGGGTGGTCTTCAGTGCCGCCGCGTCCTACTTCGGAGTCGCTGACCTGCGTAGCTTCGCGGCCCAGACGCACGACTTTGAGTCCCGTTACCTGGACGGCTTGATCGGGCCGCTGCCCGGCTTCGAGGTCGTCTATGAAGAACGCGCCCCTGTCGGGCACGTGAACGAGGCAACCTGCCCGGTCCTGCTGCTGCAGGGACTTGACGACCCCATCGTGCCGCCGGCGCAGGCCGAGAGCATCGCCGCGGATCTGGCCGCGCACGGCATCCGCCACGCCTACCTCGCATTCGAGGGCGAGTCGCACGGCTTCCGGAAGGCTGAGACGGTCATCGCGGCGCTGGAGGCAGAACTCTCGTTCTACGGGCAGATCCTCGGCTTCACTTCGCCGGGCATCCCGAAGATCGCGATAATTACCGGCTAGGGCCGCCTAGCGTGCGAACTCGATGGCGCGGGATTCCCTGATCACCGTTACCCGGATCTGGCCTGGGTAGGTGAGCTCGTCCTCTACCTGCTTGGCGACGTCGCGCGCGATCACCTGGGCCTGGATGTCGTCGACATCGCCAGGCTTGACCATGACCCGGATCTCGCGGCCGGCCTGCATGGCGAAGACCTTCTCGACGCCTTCCTGCGCCATCGCGATGTGCTCAAGCCGCTCAAGCCGCTTCACGTAAGCCTCGAGCGACTCCCGCCTGGCACCTGGCCTGCTGCCGCTGATCGCGTCGGCAGCCTGAGTCAGCACGGCCTCAACCGTGCGGACCTCCACCTCGTTGTGGTGCGCTTCGATGGCGTGCACCACATCGTCTGGTTCCCCGTACTTGCGCGCGATCTCGGCGCCGATCAACGCGTGGCTGCCCTGGACCTCGTGGGTGAGCGCCTTGCCGATGTCGTGCAGCAACGTGCAGCGCTTCATCAGGACCGGGTCCAGGCCGAGTTCGCTGCCCATCATGCCGGCGATGTGGGCCGACTCGATCAGGTGCTTCAGCACGTTCTGGCCATAGGACGTGCGATAACGCAGCCTGCCCAGCAGATTCGTGAGTTCCGGGTGCATGTCGGTGATGCCAACATCGACCAGCGCATCCTCCCCCGCCCGGACGCACAGCGCCTCGATCTCGGTCTTGCTGCGCTCGTGTGCCTCCTCAATCCGCTGCGGGTGAATCCGGCCATCCAGGACTAGCCGCTCCAGCGTCAGCCTGCCGACTTCGCGGCGGACCGGGTCGAAGCACGAGAGCAGGACAGCCTCCGGCGTGTCATCAATGATGAGGTTGACCCCGGTGACGGACTCGAAGGCACGAATGTTGCGGCCCTCGCGGCCGATGATCCGGCCTTTCATCTCGTCCCCCGGCAGATGGAGCACGGAGACAACTGATTCGCTCGTCTGCTCGCTGGCCACCCGCTGGATTGCCAGGGTAACGATCTTGCGGGCGCGTTTGCCGCCCTCTCGGCGCGCTTCGGCCTCGATGTCACGGACGATGATCGCGGCCTCTCGCTTGGCGTGGTTCTCGATGCCGGCTACGAGCTCAGCCTTTGCCTGGTCGGCGGTCAGTCCGGCGACTCGCTCCAGCTCGGCCCTCCGCTGCGCATCGGCCTGATCGAGCTCGGCGCTTCGGGCGTCGAGTTCGCCTGCCCGTTCTTCGACCTTGCGAGCGAGTTCATCAATGCGCTGCTCCCGTTCACTCAGCCGGTCTTCGCGGCGTTCCAGGTCAGCACGTAGCCGCCGGGCCTCGTCCTTAGCCGTCTTGGCTTCGGCCTCCGCTGCGGTGCTAGCGGTCTCAGCGTCACGGCGCGCAGTCTCGGCGTCTCGGCGAGCCGCCGTTGCCTCTGCAGCCGCGGCCGTCGCCTTGCTGACGATCGCCGTAGCTTCCTGCTCGGCTTTGGCCTTCAGGTCGGCCACATAACCGGCGGCGTCGGCCTGAAGACGGGCAGTGTCAGCTTCGAGGAGGTGCGCATCGGCTTCCGGCCGGCGCGGCGTCGCGCCCAGCGAGCCGCCGCGCTTGAGCACTACGACCAGCACGCTTATCGTGCTGACCGCCGCCACGCATCCGATGATCGCTACTGCGAGCACAGCGCCGCTGTTCACAGACCGCCCCTCTCCCCACCTGGCCCGCGCACATCGCTAGCCGTCCGGCAAGCACGTATGCCTGCAGCGAGGGATACTGCCCGAGCAGCGACCGCTCGGTATGGGCGCCGGCTGCGGACTCGCAGCCACAGCGCGTTAACCGGACAGGGCTGATGCCACTCGTCCAGCTGACGTTGTGTTGGAGAGCCAGCCTGACGAACCAAGGCAGCAACGCCCAGATGCCACCGCACTGGCATCGCCTTGCCGCCTCTGCAGCCACGCTCAAGTCGCTGCGGGTTATCCCGCGCGCCGCGAGCGCTCGATCAGCGCCGAGTACTCCTTTCGTCAGGCTCCTGGCGTTGTCGGCCGACAGTCATTCGTAGCCGGTAACAGCCGCGCCCGCTCGCTCGTCCCTTACTGTCAAGGCCCGCCGACGGCCGGGTCGATCAGCCCTGCCGCCGTCGTTCCGCTTCTATCTTCAGAGTCTCCACATGCCGAACTAGGTTGCACGGAGCAGAAAACCTCGCTGCCGTAAAGCTAAGCGCTTATAACGATTTGAGCAAGCACGTGCAGATGATCTTTGGCAAACCTCCGCTGCGCCGCTACAGCTCCGCCGCACATTCGCCAGCATCGAGATCTGGTTGGTCGTCAAGATCATAGAAGGGAACGGGTCCGGTCCCGGTCTCGTGTTCCAGCGCGTCGCGGACGACTCGGTAGGCCAGCCCTGGAGCGTAGCCCTTGCGTGCCAGCATCCCGATCAGTCGCCGCATCCGGGCGGGAGCGGGCATCTTCGCGGTCGACAGAAGGCGCCGGGCCACCAACTCGCGGGCCGTGGCGAGCTCCTGATCGGGGTCCAGGTCCTCGAGGGCGGCCTGGATATCTTGCTGGCCGACGCCGCGCTGCCGTAGCTCCGCCCCTAGCGCACGGCCCGCCAGGCCGCGGCCGAGATGCCGGGACTCGACCCACGCCCGGGCGAACATGGCGTCGTCGATGAGCTTCACTTCGGCGAACCGGGCCAGCACCGCCTGCGCTGCCGCCGCGGGCACCCTGCGCCGGCGCAGCGCGGCGGCGAGTTGCGCCTGAGTGCGCGGCGCGGCGGCCAGCATCCGCAGGCAGATCCGGCGGGCAACTTCCTCTGGATCTGCGTCGGGACCCAGCTCCGGATCGTCCTGCGGTCGCTGATGTCGCCGCTCCGCCATCTGGTGCTACTCGGGGCGGAGGCTCGTTACAGTCGCAATGCCCGGGCGCGGCGGCCCTGGCCGGATCCCCTTCCGCATTGAGCTTGGCGCCGACGCCGAGCTTCTCCTTGATCTTCTTCTCGATCCCGTTGGCCAGGTCCGGGTTGTCGCGCAGGAAGTTCCTGGCGTTCTCCTTGCCCTGGCCGAGCTGGTCGCCGTCGTAGGTGTACCAGGCGCCGGCCTTGCGCACGATGCCCTGCTCCACGCCGAGATCGATAAGGCTGCCCTCACGGCTAATTCCGTGACCGTACAGAATATCGAATTCCGCGACTTTGAATGGCGACGCCATTTTATTCTTGACGACTTTTACCCGGGTTCTGTTTCCGACCGCATCTGTTCCGTCTTTCAGGGTCTCGATGCGGCGGATATCAAGTCGAATCGATGCATAGAACTTCAGCGCCTTCCCGCCAGTGGTCGTCTCAGGAATGCATCCGAACATGACGCCTATCTTTTCCCTCAGCTGATTAATAAAAATAGCTGTGGTCTTTGTCTGGTTAAGCGCGCCGGCTATTTTCCTGAGGGCCTGCGACATCAGCCTGGCCTGCAGGCCAACATGGCTGTCGCCCATCTCCCCCTCAATCTCGGCGCGCGGCACCAGCGCCGCTACCGAGTCGATGACGATGACGTCGATGGCGCCGGAGCGGATCAGCATGTCCGCGATCTCTAGCGCCTGCTCACCGGTGTCCGGCTGGGATACCAGCAGAGCGTCAGTGTCGACGCCGAGATTCTTCGCGTACTCCGGGTCCAGGGCGTGCTCAGCGTCGATGATCGCCGCTATGCCGCCGGCCTTCTGCGCATTCGCGATTGCGTGCAGGGCAAGACTCGTCTTCCCGCTGCTCTCTGGCCCGTATATCTCAACGATCCGCCCCCTGGGGAATCCGCCGATGCCAAGTGCGACATCGAGCGAGATAGAGCCAGTCGGGATCACTTCAACCGGTGCTCGGGTATCGTCGCCGAGCCGCATGATGGCACCCCGGCCGAACTGCCGCTCGATCTGCGCGAGCGCGGTCTCCAGGGACTTGTCCCGATCGCCGCCAATACCCTTGCCGCTACCCGCTCTGTCGTTCGGTGCCATCTGAGCTCCTGTTGGGTGGGACCGAGGGCTACGTCGAGCCGCTCGCGTGCGCGTCGCTTAACCTGCTGCCGGATCCGTTGGACCGGCTGAGCATGCTGGCCCGTCTGCTGGTGGAGACGTTACGCGGCCCCTCTGACAATTGGACCCGCCAAAGCGCCGCCCTAGCACTCGCGGTGCCACCAGGTGCGCGGAGTACCGCCAGCGACCCCACTCTAACGAACAATTGTTCGATCATGAAGAAGACACGCCGACCCTGACCGTGCGCACCCGACCTCCCGCACAGCGCGGGTGACGAGTCGTTGGCCGTATGCGGCGGGGTGCCCACGACAGCCGGCCCAGTACAAACGACGCGAACCAGGCCGAGGGTGCCACGTCGATCGCGGGCTGCACTCCCCCGCGGCTAGCTGGCCCGCCGACCGGCGTCAAGCCCGACGTTGTGGGTTTGGGTGCTGCTCCTGCGGCACCCCAGCCGCCAATGTCCGTTCAGAGCGCCGCAGCGAGAGCAACCGCAGCGCGGCGACTCAGCGGACCCGTTCCGGCAGGTGAAATGCGTCGCATACGGCACGCCAGACGACCTTGACATCCTCGCCGTCAGCGAGGGCCTGGTTAACCGTCCGGCTGCCGAGCCCAGCGATGACAAAGTCCTTGGCGACGCTCTCGGCATAGGTGTCGCCGAACTGCGCCTTCATCCGGTCCCAGAACGCAGTTAGCCGCACCCGCGCCACGCTAGCCGGCGCTGTGGCCGCGTAACCGAAGGCAGCAGGCGCTGAGTACGGCCGAGCCGGGCCCGCTCAGACTGCAGAGTCAACGGCTCAGCTGCTGAATCATGGCTGGCATCGCCCCGGAGCGCTCAATCGGCAGTTCACACGAGTACAGAAGCAACAGAATTATTCCCGATCGTCGCATTTGGCGATCAACGCTCCGGCTGCGTAATCATCCCTCGCGGTTTAACCGGAGCGGCCCGGCTCAGCCGGACCGTCAAGGCCGGTTTTGGCTGATATCAGTGCCCGGCGACCGCGCCCGCTTGCCGGGCCCGTCTCGCTTGATCGCGGTCGGCTCGAGGCCGGACCAGCGTGAACGACTCGAACTCGGTGTAGTTCGACGTCGGTGCGCCCTTGGCTCCCGTCGCGGGGTTGACCGGGTCCGCTCCGAGCGCGTGGAAATACCTGACGGTGATGGTGGTCTCATCGCCGGTGTCCCCGCCCGGATCTACGTCGAACACGGCGATGCCGTAACCGGTCGAGGTGTCCCGGCGGGCCGACCAGATCGCGTCCTCGCGTGCGTCCGCAGCTGCGCGCGCGTATACGTTCGGCGTTCCGGTCGGGCCGGCCTGTTCGGCATCGTGAAGATCTTGGCTGCCGGCAGCCCGTCGGAACTGTCAACGCCGTAGTTGTCGAGATTGGCGCTGGTCCCACCGGAGCCGAGCACCAGATGCACGGTGCCCTGGCTGGTGTCGAAGACGCCGTTGTCGGTAGTGGTAACCGGGTGCGGCCGGCAGCGTTTGCACCGGGGCGCCGGTAACAGCCTCGGTCCCGACCATGCTGTCAAAGCCCCGGCATGGGAACGAGCGCTCATAGTCGTGATCATGGCCGTTAAGTACTAGATCCACCTGATATTTGTCGAACAGCGGCAGCCACTCCTGACGGATGCCGAGATCCGAGCCGTTGCCGGTGGCTGAGGACGAGCAGGCGATCTGGTGCATCTGAGCGACGATCCAGTCGATCGACGGATCGCGCCGCGCATCTCGCAGCGTCCGCTCCAGCCACCTTGTCTGCTCACCGCCTGAGTAGCCGTTGATGTAGAACGATGTGCCCGGCGGGATCGCTGGATTGCCGGTCGATGACGACGGCACCAGCGAACTCGGGCCGGCTACAAAGGCCCCGGCATCCTGGTACACCACGTCGTCAGCGGCGAGCGAGACGAACAAGACCGACCCGACGCGGAAGGAGTACCAGCGCCCACGGAATCTCGGTACGCCATTGTCCGGCAGCGTGTAACGGGTCAGGTACGACGTGAGCCCCTGCGGGCCGTTATCGAACTCGATCTCGTGATTACCCGGGCATGGCATCCACGCGCGATACGCCGCCGAGCCTGATTGTTATTGCCGAAGTCACGCCATACTTCTGGCTGGACCGTAGGGTTCAAGTCGGCGTAGCAGAGGTCGCCGTTCAGCAAATGGAAGAGCGGGCTGAACGACTCAACCGCCGCCACGGCGTACGCGCTCTGCCCGTATGACAGGACCCAAGCCGTATTCGGCGTGGCCAGGTCACCGAAGCTGGTGAACCGGAAGGGCTTCCGGCCAGTCGGCGCCGTACGGAAGGTGCCGGTGAATGGTTCCGGTGCGTTGTCGTTATCCGCCGTGACCGTATAGGTGTAGCCCTCGTCCGGCTCAAGGCCGCGCATTTCGACGTGATACGTCCACACCGCTTCGCCGTTGATCCCGTCGGTGTAGGTCCGCTGGACCGCGGGCAACTGAACAACCGAACCACGCGGGCCACTGAGCATCACCCGAGGCCGGGTGGCCGGGCCAGGCGATGCCCACGACGCGACCATGCTCCGGGCCGGGTCTGCGCCCCAGGTCAGATGAATCTGCTCCGGCGTGCCGTCGGTGGCAGCGGCCGATGTAAGGCGAGCAGATGTCTTCTTTGGCCGGTCCTGGACGACTGGTGCAGCGGCAATCAGCCCGACGCCGCCCACCCCGGCCAGGACTTGGCGACGAGACGGCCCGCTCTCCGGAGTGGCCAGCAGCGGAATGACCAGCATCAGAATGACCAGTGCGGAGCGCTGATTGATCATCGGTATTCGAAACCATGCAGCCAAGCGTCCCGGGCCGCCATGAACCGGGAATTACGCGCTAATGACCAGCGGGGCTTATCGTCGTGAACCCCAGCGACGCATCTCGGCCGCCGGGAAACCTGGCTTGGAGTAAACGGCGGCCAGCGTGAGGCACCGGTCGGAGCGCGCCGCGGCGTTAGCTGCCCGCCGCCCACACCTCGTGCCGCGGATTCCAGTCACCGTGACCGGTCGTCCTCGTCAGCAGGCACCGGCCCAGACGGAACTCGAAGAACTCGCCGTCTGAGAAGTCGTCGGGCTCACTCGCCAGGCCGCGCTCGGACAAGAACTGCGCCGTGGCAGCGGCTATTAGGTCCGGGTTTGTCACCGGCTCGGCGCGCCCGGTGAGGTAGAAGGCGTCCTCGTTCCCATCTGCAGGAAAGGAGTGCAGCGCGTACCGCGGATCGCGATGCAGATCAGCGCGCTTGGGTGATGCAATGACGTGCGCCATCAGCCGCTCGCCTGCTAGCACCGGGCAAACCGGGTGCAGGCGGGGCCCGCCGTCCGGCCGCACCGTCGACAGGAACGCAAGGCCCACCCCGAACTGATAGAGCAGCGCATGACCCGCCTCGGCGAGATCGGGCCTGGCCGCGGCGAACTGCTGCCAGCTGAGTTCTGTCATGCCCGGATGATGTCACCAGCCACCGACAGCCGTGCTCAACCGATGAGACGCGCGATCCGCGCCCCGTCGGGCGACCCGCATGTGAAGGTAACGAGTTTCTGGTTCGGATCGTCGGCCACTTGCAGCACCACGTGCCGGAAATTAAAGACTCCGAGCTCAGGGTGCCGGATCCGCTTTGTGCCCGAACCCAGCGGCGTGACCTCGTGCTCGGGCCACCACTTCCGCACCTCGCGGCTGCCCGACTGGAGGCGCTCGATCGGACCGAGCCGCTGCTCACGCTCACGCCGCTCATTGCCAAGCTGGGCACACCGGTCCTTTTGCTCGCTGGCGGCGATGATCACCTATTCGCTGTCGGCCAGTTCGACGAGATCCGCGGCACGCTGACAGAGGCCAGTGTCCGGCATGAGATGGTTGTCTATGCCGGTGTCCCGCACGGCTTTTTCTGCCACGAGGGCGACAGCTATCGACCCGAGATCGCGGCCGATGCCTGGACCCGCACGACGCGGCTGCTTGCCACCGCGTTCAACCGCAATAGGGCACGGCAATAGCTGAACCGCGAGGCGGGCCAGCACGGCGGTAGCCCTACCGCGAGGCCGTAGCACCGTGGCCCGACCCGTGGCCAGATCGAGCAGCAGCTGATATGCCACGTTCAGGCCGTTGCGGATGGGGTAGGTTGGCACGCCCGCCACGCGACCGGAGGACACGTGAGTGCCGCCTCAGGCCCAGAACACCTGGCCGGACAGCCAGCCAATCCGGTCAGCATGCCCGAGCAGGTTGTCAGCAAGCTTGACGCCTTGGTGGAGGCAGCGCCCGAGCCGGAGAACGAGGTGCTCATTGACGAGGCGCGCGTCGTGCGTTGGACAGGTCCGTTGTTTGCGCTGTTCTCCACCATCTTGCTGCCGTGGACGATCCACCTGGGTGCGTCACTGCCGACCCGGCAGCTATCGCCGCACTACGACGCAGCCTGGACTGGATTCGATGTCATCTTGATGGTGGCGCTGGCAGCCACCGCTTACTTCGCGCTCCGGCGGTCGCGTTACCTGTCCACGGCGTCGACGGCAACCGCCACGCTGCTGGTGGTTGACGCCTGGTTCGACGTGCTGACAACGCCTTCCGCGCAGCGGACCGAGTCGATCGTGCTCGCCGGAGCGGTCGAACTGCCGCTCGCGGCAGTGTGTATGTGGCTCAGCCTGCATACCGAGCAGCTCGCCGAGCGCAGAATTACGATCCTGCTGCGGCGCTGTCAACGCCGCCCTGGCGGCAGGGCTTCCGGCGCCTAGCCCCGCCGACGCGCAGCCCTCCGGCCGGCAGCCCGCTACTGTCGGTCGGCCGGGAGCCGTAGCAGCAGCCAGCCCGGCCGCGCGGTGATGACTAGGCGGTTGGTTCTGCCCATGAACTCGCCGTCGAGCTCCCAGGGCTGCGGCCTGGCTGTCGCCACCACCAACTCCGTGAATACGAACCTGGTCACCCGGCCGGACTCGCCCCTGCGCAGCAGGACGTGCCCGGCGATCGCAAACCAGCTGGCAAGGCTCCGGGCACGCAGCGCGACAGCGTCGAGCATGCCGTCATCCGGCCGTGCGTCCGGCAGCAGCGGGATGCCGCCGCGAAGCCAGCCAACGTTCCCGACGATCACGGCACTTGGCCGCAGCCGGACCGGGCGGCCGCCGTCCACCGTCAGCGTCACCCGCATCGGCCGGTCTCGCAGGTGCCTGATCGCGGCAATTGCGTAAGCTGCCCAGCCCAGCTGTTTCTTCAGCGGCTCGCTGGTATCACTGATCATCCTGGCATCGAGCCCGACGCCGGCCATGACCACGAACGACGTGCCGTTGGCCGTCCCTGCGTCGATCGGAGTGTCGGTCCCGGTAAACGCCACCGCCAGCGCCTCATCGAGATCGAGGGGCAGGCCTAGGTTGCTGGCCAGCAGGTTCCCGGTCCCGATCGGCACGATGGCCAGCGGCACACCGGTGCCCGCGACACCTTCCGCGCAGGCAGTTACCGTGCCATCACCGCCGCACGCCAGAACCAGGTCGACGCCGGCGCCGGCCGCCTCGCTAGCTTGTACCTGCCCTGGATCCTCGGCCGTCGTCTCCAGCCAAAGCGGCGGCTGCCAGCCGCGCTCGGCCATGGCCTCGGCCACTGCCGCCCTGAACTTACCGAGGTCGGCTACCTTGGCCGGGTTGACCACGACCCCAGCCCGCTGCACCGCTCCGACCTGCACGGGCGGACCTCTCTGCCAGGAGCTCTCCGCTACCAGCACGGGGCCAGCAGCACGGGGCCAGCAGCGCGGGGCCAGCGACAACGGAGAGCTCGATGTGGCCGCCAGCTACCCGCCTGCCAGCCGGGTAAGCCTGCCGACCCGCAGGTCGGCAGAGGTTGGGTCACAGAAGGAATTATCTTGCGCTGTTGCTGGCTAGGAATGTTAACGTCGAGGCAGTGCAGTCCTGCGCAACGCAGCGCGGTCAGCTCGCCGGAACCCGAGCCATCGCTGCGCGTGAGCGCAAGTGCCCAGCCCACTGGAGGCCGCCGTGACCCGCACGACCGCTGGCCGCCATGTGCGGCTGGTTCGCCGGAGTCCCACCGACCTGCGGCTGGTTCGCCCGAGTCACACCGACCTGCGGCTTGTCTGCCGCCGTCATATCGACCTGCTGCGCGTATCTAGCGCCATCTGTCGTCCTTCCTGCTGATCCAGGTACGACCCAGGTACTCAGCGCGACCAAGCCCGCCCGGTAACCGGGTGCGCGTTGCCGTCCCGGCAGCGTGCCCGCCCGCCGCAGCCCGCATGCCAGCAGAAGGACCACGCAATGCCATCGCAGCCGCTTCGCGGCCAGGGCCAATGGGCCCTCGGCTACTCCGAACCGCTCACTCCGCAGGAGAGATTCAAGAAGGACGACGACGGGTTGCACGTCCGCGACCGCATCCTGAACCGTTATGCGCAGCTCGGCTTCGACTCTATTGACCCGACCGACCTGCGCGGCCGGTTCCGCTGGTGGGGCCTGTACACCCAGCGCCGGCCCGGCATCAGCGGCGGGCGGACGGGCGCGCTTGAGGACGCCGAGATCGAGGATCCGTTCTTCATGATGCGGGTCCGGATACCCGGCGGCCAGCTGACAGCCGATCAGCTGCGCGCGGTAGCCGGCATCGCCAAGGAATTCGGCCGCGACCTGGCTGACATCACCGACCGGCAGAACGTCCAGTTCCACTGGATCACGATCGAGGACATCCCGGCCATCTGGGCTCGATTGGAGGAAGTCGGCCTGTCCAGCCAGCAAGCCTGCGGCGATGTGCCACGCAACATTCTGGGTTGCCCGGTGGCTGGCCTGGACGCAGCGGAGGTGCTGGACGCCAGCGCCGCGCTGCGGGCGACCGAGGACGTGGCGACCAATAGCCCAGATCTCACAAACCTGCCGCGCAAGTTCAAGACCGCGATTTCCGGCTGCGCGAACCAGTGCACCGCGCACGAGGTGAACGACGTCTCCTTCGTCGGCGTGCTCGGCCCCACCGGCCGGCCGGGGTTCGATCTGTGGGTCGGCGGCGGCCTGTCCACCAACCCGATGCTGGCCCAGCGGCTGGGCGCGTTCGTGCCACCCGAGCGGGTCCCGGAGGTCTGGGCCGGTGTCGCCGCGCTGTTCCGCGACTATGGCTACCGCCGGCTCCGCAGCCGCGCGCGACTGAAGTTCCTGGTGGCCGACTGGGGCACCGACCGATTTCGCGAAGTCCTTGAGCGCGAGTATTTGGCGGGGAACGGGCTCGCCGACGGTCCCCCGCCGCCCGCACCTGCGCCGGGTTCGCGCGACCACATCGGCGTGCACCGTCAGCGCGACGGCCTGTATTACGTCGGCGTGGCCCCGCATACCGGCCGCACGTCCGGCACCCAGCTGTGGCAGGTGGCCGACCTGGCCGAGGCCTACGGTTCAGGCCGGGTCCGCACCACGATCGAGCAGAAGCTGCTGGTCCTGGATGTCCCGGAGCGGGCGGTGCCAGAGCTCGTCGCCGAGCTCGAGTCGACCGACCTGACGGCCAGTCCGAACGTGTTCAGGCGCGGGACGATGGCCTGCACCGGCATCGAGTTCTGCAAGCTGGCGATCGTCGAGACCAAGGGCCGCGCCCGCGACCTGTACACCGAGCTCGACCGGCGGCTGCCGGGCTTCGACACGCCGATCACGATCAACGTGAACGGCTGCCCGAACTCGTGTGCCCGTTTCCAGCTCGCTGACATCGGACTGAAGGGCTCGATTGTCGACGGCGAGGAGGGCTTCCAGGTGCACCTGGGCGGGTCGCTTGGCACGGAACCTGGCTTCGGGCGGAAACTGCGCGGGCTCAAGGTAACCGCCGACGCGCTGCCTGACTACGTGGAGCGGCTGCTGCGCAATTACCAGGCAGGCCGGGCTGCGGGCGAGCAGTTCGCCAGCTGGGTGCGCCGCGCAGACGCGGAGTTGCTGACATGAGCGGGGAACGGCAAGTGCCGTTTTACTGCCCCTACTGCGGCGAGGAGAACTTGCGGCCATCAGGCGCAGACGCCGGGCAGTGGGAGTGCCTTGCCTGCGCACGCGCATTCAGCCTGAAATTCGTAGCGGTCATCCGGCCGCGACCGAGTGAGCCGGCCGCTGGGAGGGCGTCATGAGCCGCCGCGGGCCTGGCGACACCTGGCGGGGCCGACCGCAGACTGGCGGGGCGCCATCACCCCAGGACGGCGCGCCGCTAGCTGGCCGCCGGCCCGGGCAAGAACCCGTTCCCCGCTATCCGCTGATGATGTCGATGACCGGGCGGCGCGCGGTGGTGGTCGGCGGCGGCCAGGTTGCGCTGCGACGAACCATCAGCCTGCTCGAGGCCGGGGCTCACGTGGTCGTCATCGCGCCGGAGGTATGCCCGGAGCTTGCCGCCCTGCCGGTCACCTTGCTGCGCCGTGGCTACCGTGACGGTGATCTGTCTGCCGCCTGGCTGGCACACGCGGCGAGTGATGATCCGGCAGTCAACGAGCGGGTGGCCGCCGAGGCGGAACGCAACCGCATCTGGTGCGTGCGCGCTGACGATGGCGCGGTTTCCGCGGCCTGGACCCCGGCGGTGACCAGGCACGGCGACGTCCAGGTGGCAGTGAGTGCTGGCCGGGACCCGCGCCGCGGACAGCGGCTGCGGGCTGCCATCGCGCTGGCGCTTGCCGACGGGAGCCTGCCAGTGCGGCCCCAGCGGGCTGCCGGGACCGGCCATGTGGCGCTGATCGGCGGCGGCCCGGGCGACCCGGGACTGATCACGGTGCTCGGCCGGCGGCTGCTAGCCGAGGCCGACGTGGTCGTGACCGACAAGCTGGCGCCCCGCGAGCTGCTAGCCGAGCTCGACCCAGACGTCGAGATCATCGACGCCGGCAAGCAGCCGCACGCGCACAACCTGAGCCAGGAGCAGATCAACGAACTGATCGTGGCGCAGGCTCTCGCCGGGCGGCGGGTCGTGCGGCTGAAAGGCGGCGATCCGTTCGTCTTCGGCCGAGGCGGCGAAGAAGCGGTTGCATGCGTCCGGGCTGGGGTATCGTTCACGATCGTGCCAGGGGTGACCAGCGCGATCGCAGTACCTGCATATGCGGGCATTCCGGTCACCCATAGGGGCATAACCCAGGACTTCGCGGTTGTGTCCGCTCACCTGGATCCGTCCCATCCAGGCGCCACCGTGGACTGGGAATCGCTGGCTCGCGGGCCGGGCACCCTGGTGCTGATGATGGCCGTCGCGCACCTGGACCAGGTCGCGGCTGAGCTGATCAAGCACGGCCGGGACCCGGCCACCCCGGTCGCGATCATCAGCCACGGCACCACCCCCGATCAGAAGGTGCTGACCTCGACCTTGAGCGAGGTCGCGGTGGACGCGCCGGACGGCCGGGGTGAGTCCTCCTGCGGTAGTGGTCGTAGGCGAGGTTGTCCGGTTGCGCGAGATCCTGGCAGCGACGAGTCTGCCGGAGACGGCGCCACCGCAGCCGCCAGGGCTGGCGGCGACGGCATGAGTCAGCCTGCCCTGCTCGCCGTCGCTCATGGCAGCCGAAACCCCGCGGCGGCCGACGTGGTGCGTGCGCTTGCCCGGCAGATCCGCCGCCTCGCGCCCGTGCTGGACGTCCGCGTCGCTTTCCTCGGCCACGCGGCGCCATCGTTGCCTGAGGAACTCGGCTCAGCTGGCGAAGGCGCGGTCATCGTGCCGTTGCTGCTGTCGACCGGCTATCACCTCAAGCAGGACATTGCCGGCGCCGCAAGCACGGCCGGGGCGCGCGTTGCCGACCCGCTCGGCCCCGACGAGCTACTGCTGACCGCACTCACCGCCCGACTCGCCGAAGCCGGGGTACCCGATGGCATCCCGGTGGTCCTGGCTGCGGCTGGCTCGTCGGATCCGACCGCGGCGACCGACGTCGAGCAGCAAGCCGAACTGCTTGCCGGCCTGCGCGGCGCACCGGCGCTCGCGGCGTTCGCCACCGCGGCGCGACCGACAGTGGCTGAGGCTGTGGCCGAGCTCCGCGAGCGCACTGGGCTGCCGGTGGCCGCGGCGAGTTACCTGCTCGCGCCGGGAAGCTTCCAGGATCAGCTCGCGCGCAGTGGGGCCGACTGGGTGACCGCGCCGCTTGGTGAGCACCCGGCACTGGCCGGGCTGGTCATAGACCGCTATCGGACCGCCGTGAAATCCAAGGTCGCGCAGGTGGTCGCTGGGATGCCCGCAGGCGCGTCCCGAAAGGCAACCACCTAAGCGCTTCTCCTCACATAACCGCTGACGGCCCCGCGGCCGAGGATCCACGGTGACGATGCGGCCTTTTAGCATGTCCGATCCGGCGCCGCCCGATCGTCGTATTGTCGTCGGATCCTGCTGCCCGCCGAATGGCCGAGGCCTACGGACGCATGAGCCCACCAGGAGTCAGTATGTCGAAAGTCCGCATCCACAACATCGTCGTCTCGCTCGACGGGTTCGCGACTGGCGAGGGGCCGACCTTCGCCTCGCCCTTCGGACACGCCCAGGACCTGATGAACAGCTGGTTTTCCCGCGCCCGGATCTGGCGCGGGACGCAGCCCGCGGCCAGCGCCATCACCGCAGACGAAGCCATCGCCGACACCTGGGGGCAGGGTATCGGGGCGGAGATCATGGGCCGCGGCAAGTTCGGTCCGCAGCACGGCCCCTGGCGGGACAAGGAATGGAAGGGCTGGTGGGGCGACAATCCCCCGTTCCACACCCCCTGTTTCATCCTGACCCACTACCCGCGGCCGTCGATCGAGATGCAGGGCGGAACGACGTACCACTTCATCGACGCGAGCCCAGCCGAGGCGCTGAAGGCTGCCCGCAAGGCCGCGGGCGACTTGGACGTGCGGATCGGCGGCGGGCCGTCGACCATCCGCGACTTCCTCGCCGCCGACCTCGTCGACCACCTGCACGTCGTGCTCGTGCCGATCGTCCTCGGCCGAGGCGTCCGGCTGTGGGATGGGCTCGAACGCCTCGAGGAGCGCTTCGAACTTGAGTCGGTCACGACGCCCAGCGGCGTCACCCACGTGACGTTCACCCGGCGCGACGAGCCGAGCAACTAGTCCGCGTGCTTGGCAGCCCAGTGACGCACGGAACGCCGGTTCCGGCACACCAGCACGGCGGCGCCCGTCGCTTGCGTTATGTCATGTCATGGGTTCAGGCAGGGTCTCGACCAGCGCTTCGAGGGCCGTGGTCCAGCTTTCCCAGTAGGGCCGGTCGGGCTGAGCGGCGACGGCCGTGATGAGTTGCTGGCGGAATAGTTCCCGGTCGCCGCCGAATGCGTGCTCGACGACCGCGGCGGCGAGCGCGAATACTGTGCTCTGCCAGGGCGCGTCGAAGGCCAGCTCGCCGTTTCGGCGGGGCAGGTCCAGCTCCGACAGGCTCAGCTGCTCGCTCATAGCCTGCCCACGCCGATCATCGAGTCCCGGGTGACAAGCCCGGCCAGCTCCGTCTCTGTCATGCCCTCGGTCGCTGGCGGGCGATCGGGGATGACGAGGTAGCGGACCTCGGCGGAGGAGTCCCACACCCGGATCTCGACATCGGCGGGCAGCGGGCAGCCGATCTCGGCCAGCAGCGCCCTTGGCTCTCGGACCATCCTGGCCCGGTACGGAGGATCTTTGTACCACGCGGGTGGCAGCCCCAGCACCGGCCACGGATAGCACGAGCACAGCGTGCACACGATCACGTTGTGCACGGCGGCGGTGTTCTCCACGACCACCATGTGGTCGCCTTCCGCGCCGCCGAAGCCAAGCTCGGCGATCGCGGCGGTGCCGTCGGAAAGCAGCCGCCGCTTGTACTCGGGGTCGGCCCAGGCACGGGCCACGACCTTCGCCCCGTTCATCGGGCCGATCTCCGACTCGTACTGGCGGGTGATCTCCTCGATAAAGCCCTCCGGCACCAGCCCCCGCTCGGTCAGCAATGCCTCCAGCGCGGCGACCCGCTGCTCGACCGGCGACACCGGCGCCGGGTGATGGCCTTCCCCGCTCATGACCCCTCCAGGTAGCTGTCCCATACGTCGGCATGCACGCACACGCCGGGCTGGCCGTCCTGCCACAGGTCGGCGGCGTCGAACCGGACCGAGTACGTCGGCTCGAGCCGTCGGGCGTCACCGTGAGCCTCAATATCAGGCACCGAATAGGTACCATCCACCCGCACCACCACACCGCCCTTGCCCCGGACATAGCCGGGGCAGCGGGTATGCCCGGCCGGATGCCACTCGCGAACCCGCACCCGGTCGCCGACCCCGAAGCGGGCTTCGCCGACGTCAGGACCGGCGTCAACCACAACCGGTCCGAGCACCGGGCCGCTCAGCGGGAACCGCCCGCCGGCGCGCGCCTCAAGCTCTGCGCGGCTCACCAGCCCATGCTCGACAGCCAGGGTCGCCGCAGCGGTCAGCCAGTGCTCGTAGTAGCTCGACGTCAGGTAGTGGCCCGGTTCCATCCGCTCGATCGAATGCCGGAACTTGCCCCCGCTGGCCTGCACGGCGCCGGCGACAACCATCAAAAGTGCCCTGGTCACAGCCTCCCACCGGTAAGCAAAGGCCGGCTCCGCCGGCGAATGAACCACCGGCCCGAAGCCCTGCATACCTCCCAGGTCATGGATGCCGTCCACCCGCAAGACTCTAGCGGAGTGACCACCGCAGGCTCCGTGCCGCGGAACCGGACATTCCATCTCCATCCTGGCTGAAGCGTGCCGCAAGACCCGGATGGCGGGGTAGCGTGGCGCGGTGGCCGTCGATGCCGATGCCGTGGCTGCTGCGCTGGCTGAAACGTGGCAGCATCTGGCCCGTGCGCTCCCTGATGGCTGCACGGTGCGGGCGGGAGGGGCCATCGCCTTCACCAGCGGCGTGGGCGTGCCGACACTTAACGGTGTATGGCCCGAGCGCGCCGACCCTGACCCCGGTGCCGTTGCCGGGCTGCTGGACCAGGTAAGTGACACCGGCTTGCCGTATTGCCTGCAGCTGCGTCCCGGCGCGAGCCGGGAGCTAGCCGGGCTGGCCGCCGCTCGGATGATGAGCCCTGAAGAGGAGATCCCTCTGATGGTGCTCGAGGACCCGGCTGCGATCAGGCGAGCGCGGTCGCCGACGGCCTTGCCGCCGGCGCGTCTGGGTTCATGGCTGCAATCCAGCCCGCCGGGCTACGCGACATACGTTCGGCTCGGCTTCCAGATGGTAGAAACCTGGCAGAGCTGGGTTGCCATGAACTCGGTCCACGCGGCCTCCTGACTCCGGCTCGACGTCTGCCTGCCGCCAGACTGCACCGTGCGGCGGCGGACCAGACTGTCGGTAGTACCAGGCAAACTGGTGTCATGGCCAGCACGACCAAGGGACCCCCGCTCGCTGAGTTCAGCGCTGCCACGCAGGGCCTGGTTCACTGCGGCCTTCGCCGAGCCGACGGCCGCGCAGGCCGAGGCCTGGAGCGCGATCGGCCAGGGCAAGCACACCCTGGTGATCGCGCCGACCGGATCGGGCAAGACCCTCGCCGCGTTCTTGTGGGCCATCGACAAGCTAGCCAGCGAGCCGGCCCCGGCCGACCCGAAGCAGCGCTGCCGGGTGCTGTACATCTCGCCGCTCAAGGCGCTGGCCGTAGACGTCGAGCGCAACCTGCGCTCACCGCTGACCGGGGTGAGCCATGAGGCCCGCCGTCTCGGCCTGCCCGAGCCGGATATCAGGGTCGGCGTCCGGACCGGCGACACCGCTGCCGACGAGCGGCGCAAGCTGGCGGGCAAACCGCCGGACATCCTGATCACTACTCCTGAGTCGCTGTTCCTGATGCTGACATCTCAGGCCAGGGAGAGCCTGCGAAGCGTGCAGACGGTCATCGTCGACGAGGTGCACGCGCTCGCAGGCGGCAAGCGCGGCGCGCACCTGGCGCTGTCACTGGAGCGGCTGGACGCTCTTCGGGCCGGCAGCGGCCCAGCGCAGCGGATCGGCCTGTCTGCGACGGTACGGCCGCCTGAGGAAGTAGCCAGGTTCCTCGGCGGCGCGCTGCCGGTGAGCATCGTCGCCCCGCCCAGCCAGAAACGGCTGGACCTCAAGATCGTCGTGCCGGTTGAAGACATGGCGGACGTGCAGGGCGCGGACGACTCCGGCCTGGCCGCCGTCGCGCACGGGCCCGACGGGCGGCCGCTGCCCGGCGGCGACCCAAACCGCCAGCACTCGATCTGGCCGCATGTCGAGGAGCGCGTGCTCGACCTGATCCAGAGCCATCGCTCGACGATCGTGTTCGCCAACTCGCGCAGGCTCGCCGAGCGGCTGTGCGCCAGGCTCAACGACCTGGCTGCGGAGCGCGCTGCCGAGGACGCCGACCCGGACGGCGATGCCGGTCGCGGGGATCTCGATCATGCGGATCCCGATCACGCGTATTCCGGCCGCCATAATGGCAACGGGTCGGCCAGCCCGCCCGCCCAGCTCATGGGTCAGGCGGGGGCTGGCGGCGGTGCCCCCGGCATCGTAGCCAGGGCGCACCATGGCTCGGTTTCGAGGCAGGAACGGAGCCAGATCGAAGAAGCGCTCAAGGCGGGCACGCTGCCTGCCGTGGTGGCGACTTCAAGCCTGGAACTCGGCATCGACATGGGCGCGGTCGACCTGGTCATCCAGGTCGAGTCGCCGCCATCGGTGGCCAGCGGCTTGCAGCGCACCGGTCGCGCCGGGCACAACGTTGGCGATGAGTCACGCGGCATTTTCTTCCCGAAGTACCAGGGTGACCTGGTCCAGTCCGCGGTCGTGACCCAGCGGATGCGCGCGGGCCAGATCGAGGAACTGCGCATGCCGCGTAATCCGCTCGACGTGCTCGCCCAGCAGATCGTCTCGATGACGGCGATGGACGACTGGGACATCGCTGACCTAGCGCAGACGGTTTGCCGGGCTGCCCCGTTCAGCGGGCTCACCAGGCCTGTACTGGACGCCGTCCTCGACATGCTTGCTGGCCGGTACCCGAGCGAGGATTTCGCCGGACTGCGACCGCGGCTGGTATGGGACCGGACCACCGGGAAGCTCAGCGGCCGGCCAGGAAGCCAGCGGCTGGCCGTCAGCAACGGCGGCACAATCCCGGACCGGGGGCTGTTCGGCGTGTTCCTGGCGGGCGGGCAAACCGAGCGCTCCGGCCGCCACTCTCGCCGGGTGGGCGAACTGGACGAGGAGATGGTCTACGAGTCGCGGGTCGGTGACGTCTTCGTCCTGGGCGCGACATCGTGGCGGATCGAGGACATCACTGCGGACCAGGTGCTGGTCTCTCCGGCCGGCGGTCAGCCCGGCAGGCTGCCGTTCTGGAAGGGCGACGCGCCAGGCCGCCCGGCTGAGCTCGGCGCCGCGCTAGGCGCCTTCTGCCGCGAACTCGGCGCCACGTCGCCCGACCAGGCCACCGCCAGACTCCAGGCCGACGGACTGGACGAGCTCGCCGCAGCGAACCTCGTCTCCTATCTGAGCCAGCAACGGGAGGCTACCGGTTACCTGCCTGATGACCGCACCCTGGTGCTGGAGCGCTTCCGCGACGAACTCGGCGACTGGCGGCTCGTGCTGCACAGTCCCTACGGCTCGCAGCTGCACGCGCCGTGGGCGCTGGCGATAGCCGCCCGGCTCCGGGAGCGCTACGGCGGCATGGACGTTCAGGCCCTGCACACCGACGACGGCATCATGATCAGGGTCCCGGACGCTGATGACCCGCCGCCTGTTGGTATCGCCGTGCTCGATCCCGACGAGGTGGCCCAGCTCGTCACCGCCGAGCTGGGCACGTCCGCGCTGTTCGCGTCCCGGTTCCGCGAATGCGCCGCACGCGCCCTGCTGCTGCCGCGACGGCAGCCCGGACGCCGGACGCCGCTGTGGCAGCAGCGTCAGCGGTCCGCCCAGCTGCTGGCAGTCGCAAGCAAGTTCGGCACGTTCCCCATCGTTCTGGAGACCATGCGGGAGTGCCTGCAGGACGTCTTCGACGTGCCGGGGCTGACAGCGCTGATGCGCGACATCGCCGCCCGCCAGGTCCGGCTGGTGGAGGTCGAGACCCCGACACCATCGCCGTTCAGCAAGTCGCTGCTGTTCCGCTACATCGGCGCGTTCATGTACGAAGGAGACGCGCCGCTCGCCGAACGCCGCGCCCAGGCACTGGCCCTGGACTCGGCGCTGCTAGCCGAGCTGCTCGGCCAGGCGGAGCTGCGCGAGCTGCTCGACCCGATCGTCGTGGATGAGGCTGAGCGCGAACTGCAGCGGCTTGCGCCGGGCCGGACCTGCAAGGACGCCGAGGCCGTCGCCGACATGCTGCGCATGCTCGGCCCGCTGACCACCGACGAGGCAACGCAGCGCTCGGCCGACCCAGCGCATGCCGCCCAATGGCTGGCCGGGCTCGTCGCCCAGCGGCGCGTACTCAAGCTGCGCGTCGCTGGAGAGGAGCGGTGGAGCGCGATCGAGGACTCGGGCCGACTGCGTGACGCGCTCGGCGTCGCGCTTCCGCCGGGTGTCCCTGAGGCCTTCACCGAGCCGGTACCCGATCCGCTGCGGGATCTGGTGCTCCGCTATGCGCGCACGCACGGCCCGTTCAGCGCCGCCGCCGTAGCTGACCGTTACGGGATGGGCGTGGCCGTGATTTCCGGTGCTCTGCACCGGCTCGCCTCCGACGGCGTCGTGGCTGAGGGAGACTTCCATCCTGCGGGCGGCACGCAGTGGTGCGAAGTTGGCGTCCTGCGCCTGCTGCGCCGCCGCTGCCTCGCCAAACTCCGCAAGGAAGTCGAGCCGGCTCCGCCAGCCGCGTTCGCCGCATTCCTGCCGGCCTGGCAGCGCGCCGACCGCGCCTGGCTGACGACGCCCCACCGGGAGGGTAACGGGAACCGTCTTGCTAGCCGGGCCAGGCCACCTCGACCCGCCCATGCTGATGCGGTCTATGACGTGATCGAGCAGCTCGCGGGCGCGGCGGTGCCTGCCTCGGCGCTGGAGACCCTGGTGCTGCCTGGCAGGCTCTCCGGCTACTCCCCGGCGCTGCTCGACGAGCTAACCGCGGCGGGCGAGGTGGTCTGGGCGGGCGCTGGGGCCCTGCCTGGCAGCGACGGCTGGCTTGTCCTCGCCCCCGCTGCTTCAGCGCCGCTGCTGCTGCCCGAGCCGGGCGAGATCACCATGACCGCAGTACACGAGTCGGTACTCGCCGCGTTGGGCGGCGGTGGCGCGTTGTTCTTCCGGGCCATCGCGGACCGGGTCGCCGCCGGGCGGGCCGATCAGAGTTCCAAGGCGCTGGCCGCTGCCGATCGCGACGTCGCCAGCGCCATCTGGGACCTGGTCTGGGCAGGCCGACTGACCAATGACACGTTGGCGCCGCTGCGGACGGTGCTCGGCGCCGGCCGGCCGGTCACCACAGAGGACACTGGCAACGGCGCTGCGCGCCGCTCACCGGCGCGGCCAGGGTCGGCAATATCGCGGCGCCCCGGCTACGGACGCGCGGCGCTGCCGACGCGGACCGGGCCCCCGACCGTCAGCGGCAGGTGGTCGGCACTGCCCCCGCTCGAGACCGATCCCACCAGGCGGCGGCACGCGCAGGCATTGGCGCTGCTGGAGCGACACGGCATCCTGATCCGCGGCGCCGCCGCTGCGGAGCACGTGGTTGGCGGGTTCGGCGCCCTCTATCCGGTGCTCCGGGCCCTAGAGGAGGCCGGCCAGTGCCGGCGGGGCTACTTCGTCGAGGGCCTTGGTGCAGCCCAGTTCGCCCTGCCGGGTGCGGTGGACCGAATGCGCGCGCTTGCCGACGCGGCGCGGGCCCGCCCGCAGCCTGATCCCTGGGACACCGGAGATGGCCCGGCCGGCCAGCCGGACCGGCGGATCGCCGTGCTGGCCGCTGCAGATCCGGCGAACGCCTATGGCGCCGCGCTGCCGTGGCCGGACCGGCCAGACCGGGCAGACGATAGCGCCGTCGGGCACCGGCCCGGCCGCAAGGCGGGAGCACTGGTGGTGCTCGCCGACGGCGAGCTAGTGCTCTACGTCGAGCGCGGCGGCAAGACGCTGCT
Organism: uncultured Actinomycetota bacterium; assembly: GCA_963787665.1. GTDB lineage: Bacteria > Actinomycetota > Actinomycetes > Streptosporangiales > Streptosporangiaceae > JAJYUU01. The sequence continues at coordinate 1,083,947 of CAWBDZ010000005.1, read as the reverse complement.
GTCGTGGACCAGCGATCCGGGCCTGCTTCGAGCCTGCGACCAATGCGCTCGCGGCGGCCGTCCGCGCTGGCGCGCTTGGCAAGCTCACTGTCGAGCGCGCCGACGGCGGCGGCGTTTACGACTCCCCGCTGGCTACGGCGCTGGAAGCAGCCGGCTTCCGGCCAACTCCGCGCGGCCTGCGGTTGCGCGGCTAGTCAAGCGCCTCGTTACCACGGGCGCCCCTGTCGCCAGTCACAGACCAGCTCTCCGGACAGGTCCAGTGCAACCGAGACCGGCAGGACGTAGATACGACCGTCCAGGTCCTCGGTGCGGCGGATCCCGTCCGGAGTCAGCGCGCTGGACGGCCCGCGCCACTGTTGCCAGCCCCGGGCGGCGTAGAGGAGCACGCCGTCGTCGCTGGCTCCCAGCGCGCCAAGCTGATAGCCGGCCCGTACCACCCGCTCGAGCGCCGCCATGATCAGGTCGCCGTGGCCGCGGCGGCGCTGGCTCGCACGTACGGCGACGCCCTCGATGTACCCGGCGCGCAGCGCCCGGCCTTGGTGCAGCAGGCGTCGCTGCACGACGCTGCCGTGCCCAATCAGTTGGCCGTCATCGAGGACCAGCGCGTGCATCCCGCCGAGCACATTCTCGAATGTGTCGTCGGTGATGATGCCAAACGCCCCGTCGAGCAATCGACGGACCGCTGATCTAGTCTGACTGTCAAGATCGGCTGTGTGGGCAGTTCGCAGCTCGATCATGGTCCTTACCAGCCGCGCAAGTCGACTGGCCAGACGTCAAGCACCTCGTCGCCTGAGTACACGTATAGCCGCTCGTGGTAGGCCATTGTCGGGTCGACATGCCCGGGCACGAGCATGACCCGGTCCCCCACCGCGACGGGCGGCGAGAACGTAGTGTGCTCATCCGAGCAGAACCAGACCGTCGCACCGTCGATCACCGGATTGCCATGGTCCATACCCATTGTCTTGAGCCCGGCGTCGGCGACAGACCAGTCGCTGTTGCTCGACACGACTGTGGCCAGGACGAACACCGCCTGCTCGAACGGCAGTCCAAGGCGGCCGTAGGCCACATCCATCAGTGCATAGGAGCCGGCCTGGATCTCCGACGCCCAGATATTCAGCGCATAAGTCCCGGTCCCGCCAGCGGACACGAGTTCCCCGCCCACATCAGAGTGAGCCGCAAGCAGCAGCGCCATGGATATGCGGCATTGCCGCTCTCGCTCGGCGGCGTCCTCGAGTCCTACTACGTGGCCCTCATAGCCCATGACACCGCGGACGTCCAGGCCTAGCGCCCTGGCCCGATCCGCGAGCCGCCCTGCGTCCTCGGGTGCGCAGCCGCACCTGGGCAAGCCAACGTTGACGTCGATGATGACCTCGCGGACTCCCCCGGCTGCGGCTGCCTCGATCGTCTGCTGCGAGTCCACCGCGACAGTGACCCGGGCACTGGCAGCGACTAGTGCGCCGATGCGCCGGGCATCCAGGATCTCGTTTGCCAGCATGAGGTCGCTGCCGAGGCCAGCCGCGGCCATGCCCTCGCACTCGCGGATCGTGGCGCACGTGAAGCTCAGATGACCGGCAGCCGCCTGCCGCTGTGCCAGGCTCGTGCACTTATGCGCCTTGACATGCGGACGCAGCCGGGGGCCAGGGAGCGCCTTAGCCATCGTGGCAATATTGTGCTCAAGCGCGTCGCCATCAACGACAAGGGCCGGAGTGGGGATCTGATCGAGGCGCACGGACAGTCAGCCTAAGGGAAGTTCCCGCCGAACGCGCCGCCACGGGCCCTGTCCCGGCGCTCGTCGTGGATGGCCTCGATGGCGAACCATCCTGGCCACCGGCGAACCGTCCCGATTCACCGTGTAGTCACCGCTGTCAAACCGGCCGCGGGCCGTCAGCATGCCGAAACCGGACTAGATCTCGTACCGGTCGCCGAAAATGCCCGCATGCCGGACCTGGGCCATCTGCTGATCGTTCAGGTACACCTCGTGGGTGTCACTGAAGACGTGCTTGCGGATTTCCGCGACTTCCTGCCCGGAGTTGTCGTGCAAGGTGATCTGCGAGCCGAGATGCCCGCGCGCCTCGAACTGCGGCGCGCCCGAGCCGTCGGTGATCTCGAAACGTTGCATCAGGGACCAGCGGCTGGACCTCACATATTCCATGACACCGGACTCTCGCCTCCTTCGCCTATCCAGCGCAATCGGTATGACCGGCCCGATAATCGAACTAACGCCCAGTGAGGGCGTCAACATCTGCCCTGGTCGGCAACGCGCCTCGTGCGCCTGGTCCGGTGCAGGCGGCAGCCCCCGCCGCGACTGCCCAGCGCACACTCGGCAACAGGTCTTCGCCCTCGGACAGTGCGGCCGCGAGCGCGCCATTGAAGGCGTCGCCAGCTCCCACCGTGTCAACGACAGCGACTTGCGGCGCGGGCACCCGGCATTCCGGCTGACCAGGCTCGTAGAGCGAGGCGCCGCTCGCGCCGCGAGTAACCACCACAGCACGTGCACCGGCGCTGAGCACTGCCGCGATTGCCTCATCTTCAGAGCCGGTGTCCGGGGCGAGCAGCCGCAGCTCGCCCTCGTTCGGAGTCAGGACGGCACCCGTCAGCAGATCAGGCGGAATCTGCATCCCGGGAGCCGGGTTGATGATCACGGTCGCACCGGCACTTCCAGCCGTCCTAACTGCGGCGGCGACCGCCTCCAGCGGCACCTCCAGGCTCGCGAGCAGAGCAGGCCGGCTATCGAGTCGGCCAGCCAGCCCCGCGATTACCGCCTCGGCTGACAACTGGCCGTTGGCGCCGGGCGCCACCGCGATCATGTTCTCGCCAGCATCGTCGACGAGGATCATGGCAACGCCACTCGGTCCGCGGCACTGCATCAGCGCGCTGACGTCGACGCCAGCAAGCTGCAGCGCCGCTCGCTCCCCGTCGCCGGCCGCATCGGTGCCGACGGCCCCGATCATGACCACTGAAACACCGAGCCTGGCTGCCGCGTGAGCCTGGTTCGCGCCCTTGCCGCCGGGCTGGATATCCAGGACCCCGCCGGCCACGGTCTCTCCCGGTCGCGGCAGGTGGCCGATCCGAACAACGTAGTCGGCATTGATCGAGCCGACGACAACTACTTGTCCCACGGCACACCTCGCTCGACATCGGCGGCCCGCGCCGGGGTAGGCGGGCAGCTGCAGCGCGAGTTCGGGTAGCAGTTCCTGCGCAGCGGCGAGGTCCGGTTCCAGCGGCCGGTCGGCCATCGAATCCGGCAGCGCAGCGGCAGCGACGTCGAATGCCAGACAGAGCGCCCGGCCGGCCGGCCGGATGCCGAGCTGGCGCAGCCCCCGGACGGAAGCGACCAGCTCGCAGGCCAGGGCCACCCGGTAGGCATGCACGACCCGGGTAGTCGCCCGCGCCGCCTGCGTGCCGAAGCCGGCGTGTTCCTCGGCGCCGAGAGAGACAACCGCGCTGCCCAGTGCCGCTGGCGCAGCCAGCAGCCGGATCTCGGCGAGCGCCGATTGCGCCACGTACTCGGTAATCATCAGCCCGGAGCTCGGCACCGGATCGGCGGCAAGAAACCCGGCCAGGCCGGTGATGCTCGGATCCATGAGGGCGCCGAGTCGCGCCGCTGACAGGGCCGCCGCCTGGAATACAGCGGCGCGCGCGCCGTCGAGCGCCAGCGCCAGGTACGCGGTATGAAAGTTGCCGTTGTGGAAGAACCGCTTGCCGTGCGTATCGACCAGCGGGTTCTCGGCCGCAGCGTTGAGCTCGCGGGTCACTACCCGCTCTGCGGCGGCGAGCGCGTCCACCGCAGCGCCGTGGACCTGGGGCAGCACACGGAATCCGTAGGGGTGCTGGTTCCGGGCCGTCCTAGTCGGTTCGTCCGCCAGCAGGTCGCGGAGCGCCGCCGCCACCTGCTGCTGGCCGGGATGCGGTCGGGCTAGCTGCACTGCCTCGGCGTACGGCTCGGCCGAAGCACCGGCGACCTGGTGGCTGAGCGCCGCGATCACCTGCCCGGCCGCCAGCAGGGCGGACAGATCGTGGCAGCCGATGGCAGCCTCGGCGAGGGTCGCCGCGTTACTCGATATGAAGGGCAGGGCGTCTGTCGGCGGGAGGGCGAACCGCGGTGGGCTCGTGACCGGCTGGCGTTCGTCGGGATCGAAGCGGCCGGCCGGATCTGCCAGCCAGTCCCGTTCGCCCAGCATGCACAGCGCTGTCACCGCAAGCGCAGCCAGGTCGCCGGTGCCGATGGCACCGTAAACCCTGGCCGGCGGTCGCAACCCGCGATTCACGCAGTCGGCCAGGACAGCGAGCACGCCGGGATCGACGCCGGAACCACCGGCCGCGATCTGGTTGGCGCGGACCGCAAGCAATGCCAGGCCCAGTTCAGGCTCAAGCAGCGGCCCGGCGTCGCCCGCATGGCTGCGCAGCAGGCGCAGGCCATGCGCCTCGCCATCGGCATCGTCGACTCGCAATGAGCGGTTGGCGCCAACGCCACTGCTGCGGCCATAGATATCGCGACCCGCCGAGACGGCTCTGGAGACCTGCGCGCCGAGGCGCGCCCGGTCCTGCCCGCTTTCCCCGATTTCCACCCCGGCCGCGCGCCTGCCAATGGCGGCCACCTCGGCACACGTCAGCGACGTCCCGTCCAGCACAATCATTGACACTCCTCCCGGTCGCCTTCGCCCGTCCGCCTATCCTCCGCTGACTGAGCGAGACACGCCTTCGTGAGCGCTTCAGGCCGGGGCCGAGACCGAGGCGAGCAGCTGGGCCCGGGCCTGGTCGACAGCCGCCAGGATCGCGCCCCGCAGCACTGGGCCGCCTGTCACCGCGGTCGGCACCACGTCGGGCCGGGCAGGAGAGATCCGACTCACCTCGGCGGCAACCCGCCGAGCCAGTTCCGATCCCCCGGCGAGCCCTACATCGCCGCCGAGCACCACCAATCCCGGGTCGAGTACAACCGAGATGGCGGCAACTCCGGTGGCGACCCGGCTGGCGAGCTCGGTCAGGAACGCGCCGCCGCCATCGTGGCCGCTCGCCGCAGCCCTGACAGCAGCGGCCACCGCGGCAGCCGCCGTCGGTTCGGCGAAACCGTACCGCAGGGCCAGCTGCAGCACGGCCTGCGCGCCGACCAGCCGCTGAAAGGCGCCAGTTGCCGGATGCGTAACGTCTTCTGGCAGCGGGACGCCCGGCACAGGCAGGTAGCCGATCTCGCCGGCCGCACCGCCGACGCCGCGATGTAGTTTGCCGCCGAGGATCGTCGCCAAGCCCAGGCCGACCCCGATCCAGACCAGGACGAAATCATCGACCCCGGCCGCAGCGCCGACCGCCCGCTCGGCCATCGCGGCCAGGTTGACGTCGTTCTCAATAGTGACCGGTCTGCCCAGGTCGCTCCGCAACGCGTCGAGCACCCCTTCGTGCCAGGCCGGCAGGTTCACCGCGAGCCGCGGATCGCCGGTCCGCGGGTCCAGCACGCCAGGCGTGCCGATCACGAATGCCCGCAGCGCCTCTGGTGGCACACCTGCCGACTCGCACGCAGCGAGGACAGCACCGCGCACCAGCGCTACCGGGTCGTCGGCGTCATTCGGGTCGACCGAGATCCGGGTGACCACGGTTCCGGTGATATCCGCGACCCCGGCGCTGACCTCGTCCTGCTCGACGTGCAGGCCGGCTACATACGCAGTCGACGGGACCACGGCATAGAGAGCGGCATTCGGGCCACGGCCTCCGGCCTGCGCTCCGGCTACCGCAACCAGGCCGCGTTCCTCCAGCCTGGCGAGCAGCTGTGAGGCGGTGACCTTGGACAGGCCGGTGTGCTGGCCTAGCTGGGCCCTTGTCATAGGACCGCCGCTGAGCAGCAGTTCAAGCGCCGACCTGTCATTAAGTTCACGCAACAGGCTCGGCGTCCCCGGCCTACGCTGCATGCCCCACCCCTCACCCCTGGGAGCTGGCCCGGCGCGCGGTCGCTTCCCGTGTCTGCGTCCATCCTGTCGTGACCCGGATGAACGCGCTCAGCATCTCAATATGGCAACGGACTCTATCTTATAGGAAAGTTTCCTGTTAGTTTCTCGGCAGACAAACGTCAGGGTCATGCGCTGGCAGGTACCAACCGTGACGGGACAGGCGGAACCACTCAAGCTCGCCCCATAGCGTAGGTGCCGGCCGCCAGGCGCATTGCCCGGCCGGAGACGTCCGCCCGGAGGACGTCGCTTCCGCTGAAACGCCGGGAAGGAGATCGGTCAGTGACTTTCACCAGATCGGCGGCCGCATTGGGAGCGGCCGTCGCGCTCGCGGGAGCAGCCGCGGGCATCGCGGGCTGCGGCTCCACCGCCAGCAGCCCGCCAGCAGGCTCCTCAGCGCCAGCAAAGCTCGTCGTCTGGCGGATGGGTTCGTCTGTCCCGTCCCAGGTGACCTGGATGAACGGCGTGGCGACGCAGTTCCACAAGCAGTTCCCCCAGTACAAGACCACCAAGGTCGTGGTCGACTGGATCCCCTGGGGGAGCCGCACCACAGACTGGACGAACGCGCTCACCAGCGGCAAGGGCGGCCCGGACATCACCGAGCTCGGCAACACCGACACCCCAGGGGTTGCCAGCCAGGGCGCGCTGGCCAACATCACTAGCGATGTGCATTCCTGGTCCAACGGGTCGGGCATCATCGAGGGCAACCTGGCCAACGACACAGTCAACAGCAACATCTACGCGGTGCCGTGGTTCGGCGGCGTCCGGGGTATCTGGTACAACAAGGACCAGTTCGCCAAGGCTCACATTTCCGCGCCGCCGACAACCTGGGCGCAGCTTGTCACCGACGCCAAAGCGCTGATGAGCGCTTATCCCGGCACCTACGGCCTGGGCGCGCCGAGCAACTACACCAACGCGATCGTCAGCTTCATCTGGGGCGCTGGCGGCCAGGTTGCAGTGCAGTCCGGCGGCAAGTGGAAGGCGGAGCTGAACTCCGCGGCGTCCGAGGCCGGCATCAAGTTCTACGCCGACCTGCTGCTGAAGGACAAGGTGTCACCGCCCAAGTACGTCGGCCAGACCGAGCTCGGTGCGCCGGGCGCGACCTCCGGCGGCAGCGATGAGGACTTCGCCAAGGGCACGCTCGACATGTACATCGACGGCCCCTGGGCCGAGTCCTCGCTGAAGGCGGTCAGCACCAAGAACGAATCGCAGTGGGCATCGTTCCCGCTCCCCAGCGAGAATGGCCCCAACCCGGCGCCAGCCTTCGCCGGTGGTTCCGACCTCGGCGTCTGGGCGAAGAGCGTTAACCAGACCGCGGCCTGGGACCTGGTCTCGGTCATGGACAGCCCGTCGAACGCGACCACGTTCGCCAACTCGCAGGGCTTCTTCCCCGAGTTCACCTCGCAGCTGTCCAGCGGGGTGTACACCGGCAGCCCGGTCATGTCCGGCTTCGCCAAAGCGGCAGGCTACACGCAGATCTCCCCGCTCAACACGAAGAACTGGGCCACCGCAGACGCCACCGACCAGATCATCCCCAACATGATGAAGGCACTGATGTCGGGTGCCAACTTGGCGGCGACCGTGAACAAGGCCAACACCGAGCTGCAGAACGTGCTGAACACCGGCAGCGAAACCTGAGTTACTGGTAAGCCTCCCGGCCGGCCTGTCATGGGCCCAGGCCTGCCGGGAGCCCAGACCCGCGCGAAAGCCGTAGCCGGAAGGAGCTGACGAGACAGATGGCCGAGACGGTCGAGCAACAGAGCAGTTCGCTTCCCGCCCGGCGGTCACGTCGGCTACCCAGCTCGCTGGGACCACTGCAGGCGCGGCTCGGCGGGTTCATCCGCCGGCACAAGCTGGTTCCCTACTTGCTGCTAGCCCCGGCGCTGGCAGGTATCGCGCTGGTGCTGCTCTGGCCGCTCGTGCAGGTCGGCATCTTCTCATTCCAGAACTACAGTCTCATGCAGGTCACCGGGGTAGCGCCCACGCAGTGGATAGGGGTGGCGAACTTCACCGCCACCTTCTCCGACCCTGAGTTCTGGCTGTCGCTGCGGACCACAGTGCTGCTGGCTGCCGTCGTCGTGCCGGCGACACTGATAGCCGGTACCGTCGTCGGGCTGGTACTGAACCGGCTCGGCAAGAAGATGGCCGTGGTCGTAAGTACGGCGGCGCTGATGGCCTGGGCCACGCCGCCCATCTCTGCCGCCGTGCTGTTCTACTGGCTGGCTAGCCCCGATGGCGGCGTGCTCGACTGGGCGCTATCGAAGCTGCCGCACTGGCTGGGTGGCGGCGCGCACTGGGCCGGGTATAACTGGACCACCACCGGCGCCTTCCAGGCGTACCTGATCATCGCCGTACTGGTCGTCTGGCAGTCGTTCCCCTTCATAGCGGTTGCCGTCCTGGCCGCGCTGAAGACGATCCCCGACGAGCTCAACGAGGCGGCCCGGGTCGACGGCGCGAGCCCGTGGCGGGTGTTCTGGCGGATCACCTATCCGCTGCTGAAGCCGATCTTTCTGGTGCTGCTGCTGCTCTCGGTCATCTGGGACTTCAACGTGTTCGCGCAGAGCTACATCATCACCGGGTTCCCGGGCAATCAGAACGAGTACAACCTGTCGCTGTACTTGTATGACAAGGCTTTCGCTGGCTTCCCGCCGAACTACGGCCTGGGGGGCGCGATTGCGCTGATCTTCGCGCTGATCCTGCTCGTGGTCACCGTAGGCTACGTACGCACGTCTGTCCGGCAAGGGGCCCTGACATGACCGCCCGGACGCAGCAGCTGTCGTCGGCTTCAGGCCAATCGGTACGTGTTGCCGAGCGCTCGGCCGGGTCCAGGGCCCGCCGCGTGCGGCGCGCCCGCCGGGCCAGCCTCAATGGCTTCGGCGTGCTGATCGCGCTGACGACCTTGTTCCCGCTGTTCTGGATGGTCTCCACGGCCTTCAAGCCATCGCAGGAGATCTACTCGCTGACTCCGCACCTGCTGCCATCGCATCCGACGTTCGGTAACTTCAGCGCAGTCATCAGCGGGCAGGTGTCCGGCATCGGCTCCGTCTGGCTGTTCTTCCGCAACAGCCTGCTGGTCACCCTGTCCGCGGTCGTGCTCTCCTCATTTATCTCGCTGCTGGCCTCGGTCGCGGTTGCCCGGTTCCGGTTCCGGCTGCGGGCGAGCTTCCTGGTGATGCTGCTGATCGTGCAGATGATCCCGGCTCAGGCGCTGCTCATAGCGCTGTTCCTCGACTTCAAGCGGCTGAACCTGCTGCAGAACCTGCTCGGCCTGGTCATCGTGTACTCGGCACAAGCGCTGCCGGTATCGATCTGGATGCTCCGTAATTTTGTCGCGACGATCCCGCGGGAACTCGAGGAAGCAGCCGCCATCGACGGCGCTAGCGGCTTTCGCATCTTCTGGCGGATCCTGTTCCCGCTAGTGGCACCCGGTCTGGTAGCAACCAGCATCTTCGCCTTCATCACCGCCTACAACGAGTTCATCGTGGCGCTGACCTTCCTCGGCCAGGCGCACAGCGATTTCACGCTGCCGATATACGTCACGTACTTCTTCAGCAGAGGCGGCGCGCAGTGGGGCCCGATCATGGCGGCCTCCACCATGTACACGATCCCGGTGATCATCTTCTTCATGTTCGTCCGGCGCCGGCTCGTCGGCGGCCTGGTCGCGGGGGCCTTGAAGGGATGACCAGGGAACTTGATGCCGACCCGAGCCTGGGTCGGCTGGCCGACGCAATCCTCATACCGCCGTTTCCGGGCGGCCGGGAGCCTGACTGGATCCGCGCCGCACTCGGCGACGGCCTGGCCGGCGTGACGCTGTACGGCCTGAACGTGCAGGATCGCGAGCAGCTGACGAGCCTTACCGGCAGGCTGCGGGCGGCGGCCCTCGAGCCGATCATCGCCATCGATGAAGAGGGCGGCGACGTCACCAGGATCTCGCACAGCACCGGCAGCGACTACCCGGGTAACGCGGCTCTCGGCGCGATCGACGACGTCTCGCTGACCCGGTCGGTGTACGCGGCGCTCGGTGCGGACCTGGCCGCGCTTGGCATCAACCTGGACATGGCCCCCGCGATCGACGTGAACACCGCGGCGGACAACCCCGTCATCGGCACCCGGTCGTTCGGCTCGGACCCAGAGCTGGTCGCCCGGCACGGCGCCGCCGCGGTGGCCGGACTACAGTCCGCTGGCGTCGCGGCCTGCGCAAAGCACTTCCCCGGCCACGGCAGTACCCAGCTCGACTCCCATCTGGTTCTGGCCACCGTCGACGCGCCACTCAGCGTCCTAAGGGAACGGGACTTGCCGCCCTTCGCAGCCGCTATTGCCGCGGGCGTCCAGGCGATCATGCCGAGCCATCTGCGGGTGCCGGAGCTTACCGGGGACCTGCCTGCGTCCCTTTCGGCCAGCGCCCAGACCGGGCTGCTGCGGGGAGAGCTCGGCTTCACCGGCCTGATCGTGTCGGACGCCCTGGAGATGCGCGCGGTTAGCGAGCCGTATGGCATCCCCGAAGCCGCCGTGCTTGCCGTCATCGCCGGGACCGACCTGCTGTGCCTGGGCCGGGACACCGACCAGCTGACATTCCTGGCGGTGCGCACTGCGATCATCGACGCCGCGCGAGCTGGCCGGCTCCCGGCCGCGCGACTGGAGGACGCTGCCAGCCGCGTCGCCAGCCTGCGCGCCTGGACCTCGGATCCAGCACCAGGCGGCTCGGCGGGTAACGGCGCTGTGAGCCTGATAGGGCTGGCAGCTGCGCGACGAGCGATCCAGGTCAACGGGATCCTGCCAGAGTTGCACGAGCCGCTGGTGGTCCAGCTCGTGCCGCCCGCCAACCTTGCCGTCGGAGTCGTTCCGTGGGGGCTAGCGTCGTTCGTTCCTGCCGCCAATTACCGCGAGGTCAGCACGGCGACGCCCGCCGACAGCCTGCCCGGCGTCGTGCAGGGCGTGCTGGCCGACGCTGTCGGCCGATCCCTGATCGTCGTGGTCCGCGATGCGCACCGGCACCCGGTGGCCACGCAGGTTGCCAGCCTGCTGCTAGCCGCCAGGCCGGACGCGACGCTGGTGGAGATGGGCCTCCCGGCGTGGCAGCCAGAGTCGGCCGCCTACGTCGCAAGTTTCGGCGCGGCGCGCAGCAACTCCATGGCGGCCGCTGAAGCCCTCGGCCTGATCGGGCGTTAAGAGCGGGGTTTGCTAGCGGATTCTCGGTGGATGGCGCTGAGAATCCGCGCGCGATGGGCGGAAAAGGCTTGGTTTAAGCCTGGGTTCTGGCCGGTCGTACCCGGAGCGGCATGCGCCAGAGGGCAGCCGTTACCTGCATAATGCTGCATATGCGTCTCTCAGCGCGCTCCGATTATGCCTTGCGCGCCGTCATCGAGCTGGCAGCCTCGGACGGCGGGCACGTCACGGCTGACCAACTCGCGCGGACGCAGGCGATTCCGAATAAGTTCCTCGAGGCGATACTCACCCAGCTGCGCCGGGCCGGCCTGGTGCGGAGCCAGCGCGGGCCGGACGGCGGATTCTGGCTCGCCCGCCCGGCCAGCCAGATCTCCCTAGCCGACATCATCAGGGCGATCGACGGACCCCTACTCGGAGTCAGGGGCGAGCGGCCAGAGAACCTCGGCTATATCGGCGCGGCCGAGCCGCTGCAAGCCGTCTGGATCGCGCTGCGCGCCAACGAGCGCGCCATCCTCGAGGAAGTCACGCTCGAGCACATAGTCTCCGGCAATCTGCCCCCCAGCGTGCAGAAGCTCGCCGACAATCCAGCAGCCTGGACATCGACCTCTACGGCCTGACCGTCGGTACCGGCTAGACCGGCACCATGTTGGTGATATCGCGGGCCAGCTTGTCGAAGTTCTCCCCGTCGGCCGGCAGGGATACCTGCTCAATGAGCGGCTCACCCTGCGACACGAGCCGCTGGCTCGTCCGCACCGTCATCTTGCGCGCCGGCATGACCAGGCGTTGGCCGGTAGCGGTCTGAGGCAGCTTCACGCCAGGCCGGTGCGCCGCGGACGGGCCGGCCGGAACTGACTGTGCACCGTCAGCCGACTCGGCCGAACGGGCCAAAGCGGGCTCAAGCGGAACCCCGAAGACAGGCTCGTTCTGGAGTTCGGCCAAGGAGAAGCCATCGGACACTTCCCGCAAAACCTGCGATAGCGGTGCACCCAGCGCATCACATATCGAGGCGAGCAGTTCCGATGAAGCCTCCTTCTGGCCGCGCTCTACTTCGGACAGGTAGCCAAGGGATACCCTGGCCGTCGCCGAGACCTCACGTAGGGTGCGACCCTGGCGAAGACGCAGGCGCCTTAGCGCGTCACCGAGCAAGTGACGAAGCAGGACCATCGTCGCTCTCCCTCCCGAGGTCGATCTACTGACCCCTCTACCGTACCTGTCCTAACTGACCGTGCGGGAGAGGGCATAGCTGCGTGTTCACCCGGCCGTAACACTGTAATCAGCGTCTATCTTCCCGCAACGTCCTGACCAGCAGAGACAGGATTTCGCGAACCGAGCCGTCGCGGACCTGCCGCCGGTCTCCGACCAGTTTCAGCTGGAAGCCGACAAGACCCGACGGTGCCAGCACCGCGATGAACACCGTTCCTGGCGGGTGCCCGTCGGCCGGACCCGGCCCGGCAACCCCGGTGGTGGCCAGCCCGTAAGAGGCATCTAGCCGGCGCCGCACACCCGCCGCCATCGCGGCCGCGACCTCGGCGTGCACGGGGCCGTGTTTGGCAAGCAGTTCGGCCGGGACGCCCAGCAGGGCAGTCTTGAGTTCGGTCGCGTAGGCAACGATGCCGCCGCGGAATACCGCGGAGGAGCCCGGCACGGTGGTCAGCGCAGCCGCCACCAGCCCCCCGGTAAGGGATTCGGCCGTCGCGACCGTCTGGCCCGCCGCGGTCAGCAGACCGATAGCGTCGCGCGCCAGCGAGTCCGCCGACTCGGCCGCCCCGCCCGGCGTCACTGGACCGCCCTGCGTCACTGGAACGCCCTGCGTCACTGGACCGCCCTGCGTCACTGGACCGCCCGGCGCAGCCTTACCGCCCGGACTGTGTAATCAGCCCCGGTTACCACGGTGACGATCACCGCCGCCGCCATCACCGACTCCTGCAGCACGACAACGTGCCACGGCAGCACGTACAGGCTGATGGCGATCACCTGGAGCATTGTCTTGATCTTGCCGCCCCGGCTCGCGGCGATGACGCCATGGCGGATGACCCAGAAGCGCAGCCCGGTCACGGCCACCTCCCGGAACACGATCACAGCGGTAACCCACCATGACAGCTCGCCAAGGTAAGACAGCGTGATGAGTGCTGAGCCCGTCAGTGCCTTGTCTGCGATCGGATCCGCGATCTTCCCGAAGTCTGTGATCAGGCTGCGGCGCCTGGCGAGCTCGCCGTCCAGCAGATCAGTGATCGAGGCGAGCGCGAACGCCACGAATGCGATGACCCGTGCGCTGGTCCCGCCGTCGAGCAGGAACCAGACAAAGACCGGGACAATCGCCAGGCGCAGCGCTGTCAGCTCGTTGGCGATGTTCACCAGCCCAGGGACGCTCGCAACGACCGGATTCCTGGCCGTGTCAGCAATCAGGCCCGGCGCGGTCAGCGCGTCAGCCGTCGCGGCCGCGTCGGCGGCCGCGCCCGAACCACCAGGGCCAGCCGGGCCGTCAGCTGGCCGGGTCAACGCGAGCCCGCGCCCAGGGAATCGCGCCAGCGTCTGCGTCAGCCGTCAGGTCGACTCCGTCGCTGTCCACGAACATCGCGTTCACCAGGTCACCAGGCGAGAGCCGCCGGTCGCTGCGAACCTCAGTGGCCCCGTCGACTTCCGGCGCCTGGTGGGCTGCGCGGCCCAGGTAACGGCCTTCGGCCAGCACTTCGTCGATCAGGATCTCTGCGCGCTCGCCGATACGCTCGGCCGCGCGCTCCGCCATGAGCTCGTCGGCCAGGCCCGCCAATTCCTCTAGCCGACTGCTGATCTCGTCCGCGGGCAGCTGGCCGTCCAGGCCCGCAGCTTCGGTGCCGTCCTCGTCTGAGTAGCCGAACACGCCGATGGCGTCGAGCCTGGCCTCGGCCAGGAAGTTCTGCAGCTCCGCCACGTCGTCTTCGGTTTCGCCTGGGAAGCCGACGATGAAGTTGGACCGGATTCCGGCTGCCGGCGCGAGCTTCCTGATCTGTTCGATGAGCGCGCCGAATCGGGCGCGGTCCCCGAACCTGCGCATGGACCGCAGCACGCTGGCGCTGGCGTGCTGGAAAGAAAGGTCGAAGTACGGGGCAACGCCGTCAGTGCCGGCCAGCACCTCAATCAGGCCAGGGCGTACTTCTGCAGGCTGCAGGTAGCTCACCCGGACCCGGCAAATGCCTGGGACCGCGGCGAGTTGCGGCAGCAGCTGCTCCAGGAGCCGCAAGTCACCGAGATCCTTGCCGTAGGAAGTCGAGTTCTCGCTGACCAGCAATAGCTCGCGGGCACCGTGCTCAGCCAGCCAGCCCGCCTCCGCGACCAGGTCCGCAGGGCGGCGTGACACAAACGCGCCGCGGAAAGCCGGAATGGCGCAGAAGGTGCAGCGCCGGTCGCACCCCGAAGCGATCTTGAGCGGGGCGACCACGCCGCCACCGAGGCGCCTGCGCAGCACGCGCGGTCCTGACGCGGGCGCCACGCCAGCCGGCAGGTCGGCGATACCGCCGCCGTGACCCGGCGTGTACACAGACGTGGCGTCCGGCCGCTGCGCAGGCGACAGCGGCAGCAGCCGGCGCCGGTCCCGTGGCTCGTGGGCTGCCCACCGCTGCCCGGCCGCGACCGAGTCCAGCCGGGCAGCAATGTCGGCGTAGTCATCGAAGCTCACGACCTGCGCTTCTGGCATCGCCTCGGCTAGTCCGGACCCGTAGCGTTCGGCTAGGCAGCCCGCGGCGACGACCTTGGCGCCACCAGCGGCCGCGTCCAGAAGCTCGTCGATGGACTCCTGCTTTGCCGCCTGGATGAAGCCGCACGTATTGACCAGCACGACATCGGCGGCTGCGGAATCGTCGGCCAGTTGCCAGCCACCGTCTTCGAGGCGGGCCGCGAGCTCCTCCGAATCCACCTCATTCCGGGCGCAGCCCAACGTCACCAAGCGGACGATTCGCCTGCTGGCACTAGGATTTTGGGTACTCGATGGCACACCGGCAGACTACGGTAACCCGGCAGGTGCGAAGGCACCCGCACGCACCGACCTAGCCGGCGTGAGGGGCCGGGGTGAGGGTTAGCCCGGCTGGCAGCCGCCGATGCTGCACGTCAGCCGCAGCACCGACGTACCGAGATGAGTATGGGCCTTACCATCTATGGTCATCGTTATCGCGGCCGGATTCCCGATCACGACCAGGACCCTATGCTTCTCGGTCCATGTCTTCGGAGTGTTGGGATAGACGTACCCCTGGAAGATCAGGTGGCCGGCCGGGTCACTGACCTGCACCCAGCTGTACTGGCCCGAATACGCCGTCATCTTCAGCACAAGCCGGTGATAGACGACGGGCACGGCCGTGTGCGTTGCCTTCGGCTTGAGCTTGTGCTGGGACGACGATGGCGGCGGGGTCGAGTGGTGCGACGAGCCGAAGTATCGGAAGCCCGCGATCCCGAGCACTACCACCAGGCCCAGCAGCAGCAGCACCGTCCAGTTCGGCCGGCGCTGGCGCTCCTTGAGCCGGACGGGCGTGAAGGGCTGGAAGACATCGGCCGCGGTAATCGGCTGCGGCGGCGCTTGGGTCGCGTCGTACTCCCTGATCAACTCGTCCGGGTCGAGGCCCACCGCACGGGCGATGCTGCGGATGTGCCCCCGCGCATAGAAGTCACCGCCGCAGGCTGAGTAGTCCCCCCGCTCGATGCCCCGTATGATCGTCTCCCTGATGCAAGTCCGCTGACTGACCTGCGTCGTGGTGAGACCGGCCTGGCGGCGTCCCGCCGCCAAGGCATCACCGATGCTCACGCGGTGCCTCCACTAGTCATGCTGCATCCGCCCCGAGCCCGTGTGGGCCCTCTACAGTTTCTGGATTCCCACGGTTCCCATCAGGGACCGGTCACCCAGTGTAGACATCTGGTTACCGTCCGGCGAGAACCGCAGGGCATTTAGGAGTGGCTGACAAAGTCTCTCGCTACCAGCCGGGTGCTGCCAACTGACTCGGATCAATGCGGCGCGGAGTCCGGCTTTGGTGCCCTAGCCCTCGCCGCGCAGCGAGGCCAGCAGCCCGGCCAGGTCGTCGGGGCGGATGAGCACGTCCCTCGCTTTTGAGCCCTCGCTCGGGCCGACCACGCCACGGCTCTCCAGCAGGTCCATCAGCCGGCCCGCTTTCGCGAAGCCAACCCGGAGCTTTCGCTGCAGCATCGAGGTCGACCCGAACTGGGTGCTGACGATCAGCTCGGCGGCCTGCAGCAGCAGGTCGAGATCATCCCCGATGTCGGCATCTATCTCGTGCTGTCTGCCTGCCGACGCGACCACGTCGTCGCGGTAGGCCGGCTCCGCCTGCTTCTTGCAGTGCGCGACGATCTCCCGGATCTCCTTCTCGGTCACGAACGCGTTCTGCAGCCGGATCGGCTTGCTCGTGCCCATCGGCAGGAAGAGCGCGTCGCCCTGTCCGACGAGCTTTTCCGCGCCCGGCTGGTCCAGGATGACGCGACTGTCGGTGAGGCTGGAGGTCGCGAACGCAAGCCGGGAGGGAACGTTGGCCTTGATCAGCCCGGTGACGACGTCAACGCTCGGCCGCTGGGTCGCGAGCACCAGATGGATCCCAGCGGCCCTGGCAAGCTGGGTGATCCGCACCACGGCGTCTTCGACGTCCCTGGGCGCAATCATCATCAGGTCGGCTAGCTCGTCCACTATGACCAGTAGATAAGGGTACGGCGCGTAAACGCGCTCCGAACCTGGCAGTGCCGCCACCCGGCCCGCCCGGACGGCCTTGTTGAAGTCGTCCATGTGACGGAACCCGGAAGCGGCAAGATCGTCGTAGCGGCGGTCCATCTCGCCTACCACCCACTGCAGCGCGTCCGAGGCCTTCTTCGGGTTGGTGATGATCTGCGTGATCAGGTGCGGGATCCCGGCGTAGGCGGCTAGCTCGACCCGCTTGGGATCGATCAGCACCATGCGCACTTCGTCCGGTGTCGACCGCAGCAAGATGGATGTTATCAACCCATTTATACACGTTGACTTTCCTGCGCCCGTTGCGCCCGCTATGAGCATATGAGGCATCTTTGCGAGGTTGGCGATCACGGTCCGGCCCTCGACATCTTTGCCAAGCCCGACGACCATCGGGTGCTGGTCGGACGTGGCGACCGGAGATCTGAGCACGTCGCCGAGGCTGACAATGTCACGGTCAGTATTCGGTATCTCCACTCCGATTGCTGACTTGCCCGGGATCGGGGACAGGATCCGCACGTCCGCGCTCTTCACCGCGTAAGCGATGTTCTTGGACAGCTGCGTGACGCGCTCAACCTTGACGGCGGGGGCGAGCTCGATCTCGTACCTGGTCACGGTCGGCCCCCTGGTGAAGCCGGTGACCTGGGCATCCACTTCGAACTGGTCAAGCACGGCGGACAGCGCCTCAACCATGTTGTCGTTCGCCCTGGTGCGCTGCCTGGCCACCGTGCCTGGCTTAAGCAACGCGACCGGTGGCAAGGTATAGCTGCCATCGGTAACGGCCGCCAGGGTGAGTTGCTCGGTCTTGGCCGCCCGCCCGCCCGCCGCAGCCGCGGCGCTTCCTGCGGCAGCCGGGGCGGACGAGGCGTCCGCTCCTTCCCCCGGCCCCCAGGGATCGTGCCAGCCAGGCACGCCGCCATGACCGCGGCCGTCGGGTCCCGCCGAGAACGCCAGAGCCTCCGATGCCGCGGCCGCATCGGCCGCACTTGCGCCTGCTCCGTCGTCGCCGACCGGCTGGTCCTTCAGGCCGCCAGCTTGCCCACGGCCGAGGAATCCGCCGATCAGCGGAGTGTCATAAGCGCGATCCCGCGCGCCTACCTCGAGCGCTTCGGGCCGGCGCTTGCCCAGCCGGGCTAGCTGCCGGGGCTGTCCGCTCGCCTCGTCCTGGGCACCAGCTTCGGCATCGGTGGCCTTGCGCCGGGCGAACCCGCGCAGCTCGGTAAGCCGGTCCGGCACCCGGTGCAGCGGCGTTCCGGTGATGACTAGCAGCCCGAAGCCGACCACCATGACCAGCGCCGGCGCCGCCACCCACCTGGTGATGACGTGCACAAGTGGCGCCGAGACCGCGTACCCAATCAGGCCGCCTGCCGACTTGATCGGGCCGAGCCCGCCGGACAGCCCGGGCGTGCCGGACGCGATGTGCACGAGGCCGAGCGCGCCGACCAGGAGCGCCGTCCAGCCGATCACCATTCGCGCGGTGGCCGCATTGCTGTCGGGGTGACGCAAGAATCGCCAGCCGAGCAGCGCCAGCAAGATCGGCACGGACCAGGAACCGGAGCCGAGCATGGTGACCAGCACCGTGGAAAGCGACCTGATCGGCCCCGCAGCGTGCCACCAGGTCGCGACCGCCGCCACCATCGCGGCGATGACCGCGGTGAGCCCGATGCCATCGCGGCGATGCAACGGATCGAGGTCGCGGGCACTGCGGCCAAGCGCCCTGCACACCGCCCCGACCGTGTGCGCTAGCGCCATCCATGCCGCATAGATAACGCTGACCAGCCAGCCGGCCAGGATGACGAACGGATTGGCGGACGGCGCCGGCCTGGAGTAACGTCGGCCGGCCGACTTACCACGGCCGGTCCGCCCGTATCTCGTCCGGTTATAGCCGCGACGGCTGCGTGCCGAGGAACCGGACCGGCTCCGGGCAGTGCTGCCCGTCTGCCGCGACCGGCCTGTCGTGCCGCCACGAGGGCGCGCTGCGCCTTTGGGCGCACGAGTCGCCATGGTGCCCACCGTAGCGAGGATCCGATCTCGACCCGCGGATCTCTCCCGGCGTGTCGGCGGCCGACAGGTCCGGCTTGACGCAAGTCACGTAGGAGCCTATTGTGCTAGTCGCCTAGATAAATAGAGGCCTGAAAACTTGGAGCAAGCAGTGATCGAGTTCCACCTGGACGCCAGGTCGGGGGTGGCGCCGTACCTGCAGCTGATCCAGCAGGTCCGGCAGGCGCTCCGGCTTGGACTGCTCCGGGCGGGCGACCAGCTGCCCACCGTGAAGGACGTCTCGGGGACTCTGGCGATCAATCCGAACACCGTGCTCAAGGCCTACCGCGAACTTGAGTACGAGGGCCTGGCCGCGGCCAGGCCCGGCGTCGGCACCTTCGTCACCAAGACGTTGAGCGACAAGTCGATCGCCGTCCACCAGGAGCTCAGCCGGGAGCTCACGCCCTGGCTCGACAAAGCCCGGAGTGCAGGCATTGATGACGAGAGCATCAACGCCCTATTCCAGCGGGCCCTCAGGTCCGCCGTTCAGGAGGAAGTTGTATGACCGCCGCTGTCGAAGCACACGCGCTGGGCAAGCAGTACGGACGGCGATGGGCGCTCACCGACTGCACGCTTAGCATCCCGGCTGGCCACGTCGCCGGTCTTGTCGGCCCGAATGGCGCGGGCAAGACCACGCTTATCAATCTGGCCACGGGCATGCTGGCACCGACCAACGGGACTATCGAGGTGCTGGGCGGCAAGCCGGCCAGCGGGCCTGATCAGCTTGCCAAAGTCGGCTACGTAGCCCAGGACACCCCTACCTACGCAAACCTCAGCGTCGAGGACCATCTGCGGTTCGGCGCACACATGAACCCCGGCTGGGACGCCGAGCTTGCTCGCAAGCGGTTGCAGCAGCTCGACTTCGATCCCCGGCAGAAGGCAGGCAAGCTGTCCGGCGGGCAGCAGGCGCAGCTCGCGCTGACCCTCGCGATCGCCAAGCGGCCCGAACTGCTGATCCTGGACGAGCCGATTGCCAGCCTCGATCCGCTAGCCAGGCGGGAGTTCCTGCAGGTCCTGATGGAGGCAACGGCCGAACACGAGCTCAGCGTCGTGATGTCCTCGCACTTGGTTGCCGACCTGGAACGGGTCTGCGATTACCTGATTGTGCTGGTCGCCTCGCGCGTGCAGATAGCCGGCGAGGTGGATGACTTGCTCGCCTCGCATCACCTGCTGACTGGGCCTCGCAGCGACGACCGCTCGTTGCCGCCAGGTGAGGTGATCACCGAAAGTCACACCGACCGGCAGAGCACGCTACTCGTCCGCAGCAGCGAGCCACTCCGCGATCCGGCCTGGTCGGCCGCCGACATCGACCTGGAGGATCTCGTGCTGGCCTATATGGGCAGCGCGAAGCAGGCCCGGGCGATGGCTGAGGGCCCGCGATGATCTGGGTGAGCTACCGGCAGTTCCGCGGCCAGGCCATCACCGCGGCCGTAGCGCTGCTCGCGCTGGCGGCCGTGCTGGCGGCCACCGGACCACACCTGGTATCCCGGTACGACGCTGCGGGCCTGGATACCTGCCATGCGAACTGCGCCGCCCGGGCCGCCAGCTTCGTCGGTGGCCTAAAGCTCGGCGAGACCTACGAGGTGCTGTTTTACCTCGGCATCGGGGCACTCTACCTGGCTCCAGCACTGATCGGCATCTTCTGGGGCGCGCCGCTGATAGCCCGCGAATTTGAGGCGGGCACCTTCCGGCTGGCCTGGAACCAGAGCGTCACCCGCACCCGGTGGACCGTCGTCAAGATCGGGCTCGTCGGCCTCGCCTCAATAGCGACCGCCGGGCTGCTCAGCCTCATGGTCAGCTGGTGGGCCAGTCCCATCGACCGGGCCACCAGCTTCGGCGCCCAGACCTCGTTCAGCCGGGTCAGCCCGCTGGTGTTCGACGCCCGCGGGATAGCGCCGCTCGGCTACGCCGCGTTTGCGTTCACGCTCGGCGTCACCGCCGGCGTGCTGGTGCGCCGCATGCTGCCCGCGATGGCGATCACCCTCGTACTCTTCGCGGCCGTCCAGGTGCTGGTGCCTATGTTCGTCCGGCCGAACATCATCCCGCCCGCGCAGCTCACCGCGCCGATGAATCCGAACTTCAAAGCGATGATCATTACGCAGCAGACCGACCAGATGACCCTGATCGGCTCGGCGAACATTCCTGGCGCCTGGATCCTGTCAGACAAGACCATCACCCCGGCCGGTCATGTGTTTACCGGCCCCGCCACGCAGGCCTGCCTCGGGCCCAATTCCCAGGCGTGCACGAACTGGATCGCGAGCAAGCACTTGCGGCAGCTAGTCACCTATCAGCCAGCCAGCCGGTTCTGGCCACTGCAATGGATAGAAACCGCGATCTACCTGGTGCTCGCCGCCGGACTCAGCTGGCTGTGCACCTGGCAGATCCGAAGGAGGCAGTCATGATCTGGCTTACCTGGCGGCAGTTCCGGGCCCAGGGCATTGTGGCCGGCGCCGCGCTGGCAGCACTGGCAGTAGCGCTGATCGTCACCGGCCCGCACCTGGCTGACCTGTACACCAATAGCCGCCTGGCGGCCTGCCACGCAGGCTGCGCTGCCGAGGCGACGAACTTCATCAACCAGGTGAAGGGGAGCGCGGCCGAGATCGTGTTCTATGCCGGGATCTTCCTGCTCTACGCGGTACCTGCCATCATCGGCATGTTCTGGGGTGCGCCGCTGCTGACACGAGAACTTGAGGCTGGCACCTTCCGGCTGGCCTGGAACCAGAGCGTCACGCGGACACGCTGGATCGCCGTCAAGCTCGCGCTGATCGGCCTGGCCGCCATGGCCACGGCCGGATTGCTCAGCCTCATGACTAGCTGGTGGGCCGCGCCGCTCTACCGGGCCGCCCAAAAGTCGGGGCAGAATGCGCTGAGTATCAATAAGTTCGCGCCCACCATGTTCGGCGCGACAGGCATCGCGCCGATCGGCTATGCGGCGTTTGCCTTCGCACTTGGCGTCACCATCGGCGTGCTGGTCCGCCGCACGCTTCCGGCGATGGCTCTCACCTTCGCGCTCTTCGCGGCAATCCAGATCCTCTGGCCCGGCTACGTCCGGCCGCACCTGAGTACTCCGGTCACCACGACGGAACCGCTGAACACGGTATTTTTCACCGCGATGGGGGACTATGACCACGGCATCTTGTTGCTGCAAGCTGGCAGCTTCCAGGGCCTGGGCGGCGACTGGGTCCTCCATAGCTGGCCGGTCAACGCAACCGGCCAGACGGTCGCCAGGGCGCCACAGCCGTGTGTGTCGGCCAGCGGGGACTTCCTGCAGTGCCTGTCGCGCAATGGCGTCCGGATGGCGGTCAGCTACCAGCCGACCAGCCGGTACTGGGCCTTCCAGTGGTATGACACCGGAATCTTTCTGGTGCTAGCGCTCGGGCTGGGCGGGATCTGCTACTGGCGGATCCGCCGGGTCAGCTGACCGGATATGCGACCCGCTGTCGCGTTGCGTTGACGATCGTCGTGTACCCGGCATAGCCTCGGCCTGTCGTCCGTTACGGGCGGCAGGCGAGGCCACGGGGAGGCACGGTGCGCATCGCGGTAGCCGGCGGCGGGCCTGGCGGGCTGTATTTCGCGGCACTCGCGCGCCAGTTGCTGCCCGATACCGAGGTCACCGTCTGGGAGCGGAATGCACCCGATGACACCTTCGGCTTTGGCGTGGTGTTCTCCGACGAGACGCTGGGCGGAATCGAGAACGCCGATCCGGTGATCTACCAGCAGATGGAGCGCGAGTTCGCCCGCTGGGACGACATCGACGTGCACTACCGCGGCCAGGTGATCACCAGCGGTGGGCACGCCTTCGCGGCGATGGGCAGGCGCCGCCTGCTGGAGATCCTGCAGGATCGGTGCGCCGGGCTCGGTGTCAGCGTGCAGTTCCGTGCTGAGGCGCCGCCAGCCGCGACACTCACCGCCGATTACGACCTGGTGGTCGCCGCTGACGGCGCGAACTCAGTGATCCGCAGCACCAGACCGGACCCGTTCCGCTCCGAATTTGAAGTTCGAAACTGCAAGTACATGTGGCTGGGCACCGACCTGGTCTTCGACGCGTTCAAGTTCTACATCGAGCAGACCGACTTCGGCGTCATACAGGTGCACGGCTACCCATACGACGCGTCCGGCAGCACCTTCATCGTCGAGATGAACGAGGCGGTCTGGCGCGCGGCTGGCTTCGGCGCGCTGGCAGCGGCCGCGGCCGGTAACCTTGCGCCCGGCCAGTCCGACGAACGCTCGATCGAGCGGGTGGCCGAATTGCTGGGCGGCGTGCTGCGCGGGCACGAACTGCTGGCCAACAATTCGCGCTGGCTCAGCTTCGGCACCCTGCGGTGCGGCAGCTGGCGGGATGGCAACATCGTGCTGCTGGGCGACGCGGCGCATACGGCGCATTTCTCGATCGGCTCGGGCACCAAGCTCGCGATGGAAGACGCGCTCGCACTCGCGGCCTGCCTGCACGAGAATCACAACCTGCCGGCAGCGCTGGCCGCCTACGAAGCCGAGCGGCGACCTGTTGTCGCCTCCACCCAGCGCGCGGCGCAAGCCAGCCTGGAATGGTTCGAGAACCTCGGCCAGTACACCGGCCAGGAGCCTGAGCAGTTCGCCTTCAACATAATGACCCGCAGCCGCCGGGTCACCCACGCCAACTTGCGGTTGCGCGACCCGGAATTCACCGACGCCATGGATGCCTGGTTCGCCGGGTACACCAAGCGGCGCGGCGCGGGCCCGGGCGACGTCGTGCCGCCCATGCTCCAGCCGTTCCGGCTGCGCGAGCTGGAGCTGGCCAACCGCGTCGTCGTCTCGGCCATGGACATGTACTCGGCCGTCGACGGCATGCCGTCCGACTTCCACCTCGTCCACCTGGGCGGTAAAGCGCTGGGCGGGGCTGGCCTGGTGATGACCGAGATGGTGTGCGTCAGCCCGGAGGGCCGGATCACGCCGGGCTGTGCGGGCTTGTACTCCGCCGGTCACGAGGACGCGTGGCGGCGGATCACTTCGTTCGTGCACGACCAGTCCGGCGCGAAGATCGGGCTGCAGCTCGGGCATTCCGGCCGCAAGGGCTCGACCAGACTGATGTGGGAAGGCATGGACCAGCCCCTTTCTGAGGGAACGTGGCCAGTTTGCGGCCCGTCACCGCTGGCCTATCTGCCGGGCATCAGCCAGGTCCCGCGCGAGCTGACGGCGGCGGACATGGGGCAGATCACTGGGCAGTTCGTGGCCGCCGCGCAGGCCGGCGACCGGGCCGGATTCGACCTGCTTGAGCTGCACTGCGCGCACGGGTACCTGCTGTCGTCGTTCCTCTCGCCGCTGACCAACAAGCGCACCGATGAGTTCGGCGGCTCGCTGGCCGGACGGCTGCGCTACCCGGTAGAGGTGTTCGCCGCCATCCGGGCAGTGTGGCCGCCCGGCAAGCCGATGACGGTGCGGATCTCGGCGTGTGACTGGGTGCCGGGCGGCATCATCGGAGCGGATGCAGTCGAGATAGCCAGGGCATTTGCCGCAGCGGGCGCTGACGCGATCGACGTCTCAACCGGGCAGGTGACGCCGGAGGAAAAGCCAGCCTTCGGCCGGTCGTATCAGACGCCGTTCGCTGACGCGATCAGGAACCAGGTGGACATCGCCACCATCGCGGTCGGCGTTATCTCTTCCTACGACGACGTAAACTCCCTCATCCTGGCAGGCCGCGCGGACTTGTGCGCGCTTGGCCGGGCGCACCTGTACGACCCCAACTGGACCTTGCATGCTGCAGCGGAGCAGGGTTACGCCGGGCCGGGCGCGTGCTGGCCGGTGCAGTGGCAGCCTGGCAGCCGTGCGCCGCAGACAGGGCGCACCGATGGTCCCCGGCCGCGCCTTGAGCTGATCAGGTCGGGCGGCCAGGCCACCAAGCACCGCCGCTGGCGCCCATAGTTGTGGCGGTCGCCACGATCAAGCAAGAGCTCAGAATCGAGGCCAGAGAAGTGAGCATTGTCCGAGTCAATCCGCCTGAGCTGGCGGTGCCGTCGGGATTCGCGCACGCAGTCATCGCGTCCGGCGGCCAGCTGGTCTTCCTGGCCGGGCAGACCGCGCTGGACCGAAGCGGCGCAGTCATCGGCGAGTCCGTTACCGAGCAATTCGAGATCGCGCTGGGCAATCTGCTGACCGCGCTGGCGGCCGCCGGCGGGCAGCCGGCGGCCCTGGCCAGCCTGACCGTTTACGCGGTCGACCTGGCAGATTACCGGGCGCACGGCCGCGACATCGGCGCCGTCTGGCGGCGGCTGGCCGGGCGGGATTACCCGGCCATGGCCGCGATCGGCGTGTCGCGGCTGTGGGATCCAGCCGCCCTCGTCGAGATCCAGGGCTTCGCGGTCATCTAGGCAGGCCGACCCGACTGGCCTGCCGCCACCAGAACCTGCGACGCCGCCCGCTGAACTGGGGGTCGTTACTTCGGCCGCGCCTGCGCGGCGTAGTAGGCCGACGAGGCGCGTTGCCACAACAGCCCGATGGCGCCCAGTCCCACAAGCCAGACAAGCAGACCGAAGATCCTCGTCACGGCCGCGGTCGGCCGGGTTATCGAGGTGAGCACAGAGATCGTGTTGAGGGCGAAAAGCACGCTCGCGACGACCCGCGCCCAGGTCCGGCCGGCCTGGTTCGTCCTCGCCATCCACAGCCAGAGGCCGACCCCGATCAGCCCGGTCAGGATGATGAACGCGACCCCGACGATCTCGGCACCGTGCAGCTGGGACGCTGTCAATGGCTTGTCCGCGTTGATCGCGGCCTTCTTGATGGCGCTCTTGAGGCTGCTGATCGCGGTCAGGCCTACCACGAGCCCCACCACGCTCAGCCCCGCCCCGACGTACATGAGCTTGACCGCGTTCTGCACTGACGTCGGCGGCTCTGGCTGCTGCGGCATGTACTGGTTGCCGGTTGTTGGATACGGCTGGTAAGCCATACTGGCTCCTCGTTACTTTCTTCGTCAGTCAGCGCCGGCACTGCCCCGGCACCCGGCCGGTCTCGTTACCTCCGGACACCGGCTGTTGGCTAATGCGGATCACCTGGGACCGTAGCGCATCCCGGCCTCACCGTACATGCTCGAAGAGCGGCAAATCGCCCGCTAACAAGCCCCTAACACGATTGTCCGGCCATGCGTAGCCCGGCGACCGCCATGACATGGTCGCAGGCTGGCCTAGCCAGCCGGTCGCGCAACTCGGCGAAGAGTGCCGCGGCGCGCGCGCCGTGCCAGTCGGCGGGCAGCAACTCCGGTGGCAGCCCGGGATCGAGGTACGGCAGCCGCCGCCACCCGGTCAGCACCCGGACGTAGTCGGCAAACGCCTGGCCAGGATCGCCAGGCTGGGCCTGCCAGCGGCCAAGCACCGGCGCCGCCGCGTCGATGAATGCCTGGTAGAGCTGCTCGAGCCGGCCCAGGTCCCACCAGCGCGGGACCTGCTGCGCCGCGTCCCCGAAGGCGAGGTACCTGGCGGTGAACATGGTGACATAGTCCGCTAGCCCATCGGCGGCCAGCACGTCGCGCGCCTCGGCTGCCAGCTGTCCCGGCGCGATCCACACCCCGGCCGCGACCGTGCCGAATCCTAGCCACGTCAGCCGCGATCGCAGCATGTGCCGCCGTGCCCGGTGCTGCTCGGGGACGCTGAAGATGGCAAGCACCCACCCGTCGTCGGCACTGGCCCGGGGGCGCTCGAATATCCGGCGATCGCCTTCGGCCAGGATCTGGTTGCCGCGCGACGACAGGCCGTAACCGGCCGCGCTACCCTCGCGCCGCGCCTCTAGCAGGCCGCGGCCCTTCAGCCGGGAAATGGCCGACCGGACGGCGGGCTGGTCAACGCCAAGCTCCGCCATCAGCCTGATCAGCGAGGCAATGCTGAACCAGCCGCCGGTCTGCCGGGCATACAACCCATAGGTGGTAACGATCAGCGCTCGCGGCTGGGCGGCCAGTGCCTCGCTGCCGGGCGAAATCGACGTCGTCACTCGTCAGAACCTAGCGCCGCACCGGCACCCGCGCACGTGCGGCGCTTCATTGACTATCGTCACGGTAACGGGATACTTGGGACGGTCCCGGTGGCGCTGGAGGAAGGTCAGGTCATGGAGCTAACGCCCTCCGCTTATGCCGACACCTTCTGCCGGGACCACCTGCCGCCTGCCGATCAGTGGCCCGACCTAGACCTCAGCCTGGCTGGACTGAGCTATCCGGACCGCCTCAATGCCGCCGACGAGTTGCTGAATCCGGTCATCGAGGCAGGCGGTGCCGGGCGGCGTTGTCTCCTGTCCCCCGAGGAGACGTGGAGCTATCGGAACGTGAACACCCGGGCCAGCCAGGTAGCGCGGGTGCTGACCGAGGACCTCGGCTTGATACCGGGCAACCGGGTGCTGCTGCGCGGCCCGAATAACCCGTGGCTGGCCGCCTGCTGGCTGGGCGTGCTTAAGGCCGGCGGCGTCGCCGTAGCCACCATGTCAATGCTGCGCGCCGGGGAGCTAACCACAATCTGCGGCGTCGCGCGCGCGACGGTTGCGCTCTGCGACTACCGGTTCGTTGACGAGCTGGCCGCAGCGTCGGTTCCCGGCCTGGCGACCATCACCTTTGGCGGGCCAGAATCTGATGACCTGGCAGCACGGGCCGCCGCCAAGCCGGCCCAGTTCACGTCGGTTCAAACTGCGCCCGACGACGTGGCGATGATCGCCTTCACCTCCGGCACGACCGGCCGGCCGAAAGCGTCCATGCATTTCCATCGGGACCTGCTCGCAGTGGCCGACACGTTCTCAGCGCACGTGCTGAAGCCGGTACCCGACGACCTGTTCGCCGGCACGCCGCCGCTGGCATTCACATTCGGCCTCGGCGCGCTGCTGCTGTTCCCGATGCGGGTGGGCGCTGCCAGTTTGCTGCTGGAGAAGGCGACGCCTGCCGAGCTAGCGGACCACATCGCCAACGCCGGCGTCACCGTGCTATCCACCGCACCGACGGCCTACCGGGCCATGCTGGCTGCAGGCAAGGCCGAGCTGCTGCGCGGATTGCGGCGAGCTGTGTCAGCCGGCGAGCACCTGCCGGGCTCGACCTGGCAGGCGTTCTATGACGCCACCGGAGTCAAGATCATCGACGGCATCGGCAGCACCGAGATGCTGCACATCTTCATCGCGGCCGCCGACGAAGAGATCAAGCCCGGGTCGACCGGCACTGTGGTACCGGGTTACCAGGCGCTTGTCGTCGACAACGAAGGCACGCCGATGCCCGACGGCGAGCCGGGCAGGCTCGCGGTCAAAGGCCCGACCGGTTGCCGGTACCTCGCCGACGAACGGCAGCGAACCTACGTCCGCGACGGCTGGAACGTGACTGGCGATACTTACACTCGGGACGCTGACGGCTACTTCTGGTACCAGGCCAGGTCCGATGACATGATCATTTCGGGTGGCTATAACATCGCCGGACCCGAGATCGAGGAAGTACTGCTTGGCCATCCGGACGTGGCCGAGTGCGGCGTGGTTGGCGTAGCGGACGAGGCGCGCGGGCAGATCGTCAAGGCCTACGTGATTCTGCGCAGCGGTGCGAGGCCAGGCGAGGCCAAGGTCCGCGAGCTGCAGGATCTGGTCAAGCAGAAGATCGCGCCGTATAAGTACCCGCGCGCCATCGAGTTCGTCGACGCACTGCCCCGGACCAACACCGGAAAGCTACAGCGGTTCAAGCTCCGCGAGCCGGCCGCCGGGCGATGACGCAGCGTGCGCGCACAGACCCGACCCAGCAGGTCGGCCCCGCCGCCTGACGCGGCGTCAGGCCTCCACGACCACCGGGATGATCATCGGCCGGCGGCGGTAGTTGTCGCTCACCCACTTGCCGGTGGTCCGCCGCACGAGTTGGCGCAACTGGTGCACTTCGTCGATGCCATCCTTGGCGGCCTCGGCCAGGGCTAGCTCGATCAGCGGCCGGACCTCGGCGAGCCCCGCGTCGTCGATACCAGAACCGCGGGCGTGAATCTCCGGCCCGGCTACCAGCTTGCCGCTAGTGGAGTCCACCACGACGACGACCGAGATGAAGCCTTCGTCGCCGAGGATCAGGCGGTCCTTCAGCGACGACTCGGTGACCTCGCCGACCGACAGCCCGTCGACGTAAACGTACCCAGCCGGCACCTTGCCGGTGACCGAGATTTGCCCGTCTACAAGGTCCACGACGATCCCGTCCTCGGCGATAACGATGTTCCGGTCCGGCACGCCGGTTAGCGCGGCCAGGTCGGCATGTGCCTTCAGGTGCCGCCATTCGCCGTGCACCGGAATGAAGTTGCTCGGCCGGACCAGGTTGAGAACGAACAGCAGCTCGCCTGCCGCGGCGTGCCCGGACACGTGTACAAGCGCGTTCCCCTTATGCACTACCCGCGCGCCGAGCCGGGTCAGGTCATTGATGATCCGGGACACGGCCGTCTCGTTACCTGGGACCAGCGACGAGGCCAGGATCACGGTGTCACCTTCGGCAATCCGGATCGGGTGGTCACGGCCGGCCATCCGGGACAGGGCGGACATCGGCTCGCCCTGGGAACCGGTGGAGATGAGCACGATCTGGTCTGGCGGCATCTCCTCCGCCTCCTTCAGATCGACAAGCAGCCCGCCATGCACCGACGGCACCTTGAGATATCCCAGGTCACGGGCCACGCCCATGTTCCGCACCATCGACCGCCCGACAAGCGCGACCTTCCGGCCATGCTCAGCGGCGGCGTCCATCACCTGCTGCACGCGGTGCACGTGGCTCGCGAAGCACGACACAATGATCCGGTGGTCAGCCGCGGCGAACACGTCAGACAGCACCGGCCCGATCAGCCGCTCGGAGGTCACGATGCCGGGAACCTCGGCATTGGTGGAGTCGGCTAGCAGCAGGTCCACGCCGTCCGAACCGAGCCGGGCGAACCCGCCCAGGTCAGTGAGCCGGCCGTCGAGCGGCAGCTGGTCCATCTTGAAGTCGCCGGTGTGCAGCACTAGCCCGGCCGCGGTCCTGATCGCCACCGCCAGCGCGTCCGGGATGGAGTGGTTCACCGACAGGAACTCAAGCTCATACGGACCGAAGCTCTGCCTGCCGCCGGCTTCGACCTCGACTGTCTGCGGGGTGATCCGGTGCTCGATGAGCTTGCTCGCCACCAGCCCTAGCGTCAGCCGGGAGCCCACTATCGGGATGTCGCCCCGCTGCCGCAGCAAGTACGGCACGCCGCCGATGTGGTCTTCGTGAGCGTGCGTCAGCACGAGTGCCTCGACCTGGTCGAGCCGGCCAGTTAGCGAGGAGAAGTCCGGCAGGATCAGGTCGACGCCTGGCTGATCCTGCTCGGGGAAGAGCACGCCGCAGTCGACGATGAGCAGCCTGCCGGCGTGCTCGAACACCGTCATGTTGCGGCCGATCTCGCCGAGCCCGCCAAGCGCGACTATGCGCAGGCCGTCAGCGGGGAGCGGCGGCGGCGGGCCGAGCTCTGGATGAGGATGGCTCAAAGCTTCACCCCGCCCGCTGTCAGATCCTCCACCAGTTTCTCCGTCTCAGCGGCAGTGGCATCAGGCAGCGGCGGGCGGACAGATCCTCCCGGCAGGCCGAGCAGATTGAGCGCCGCCTTTGCCAGGATCACGCCTTGGGTGCGGAACACGCCTGTGTAAACGGGCAGCAGTTCACGGTGGATGCGCAGCGCGTCGGCGATTTGCCCGCCGCGGTAGGCATCGATCATGTCGTGCAGCCGGTCTCCTACCACGTGCCCGACGACGCTAACGAACCCGGCCGCGCCGAGCGACAACCACGGCAAGTTGACCATGTCGTCGCCGCTGTAGAAAACCAGCGAAGTCCGGGCCATCACCCAGGAAGCCGCGCCGAAGTCTGCCTTGGCGTCCTTCACAGCCACGATCCTGGGATGCTCGGCCAGCGTCACCAGCGTCTCGGTTGCGATAGGGGTGCCAGTGCGGCCAGGAATGTCGTAGAGCATGACCGGCAACGCGGTCGCGTCGGCGACCTTGGCGAAGTGCGCGGCCAGGCCGCTCTGCGGCGGCTTGTTGTAGTAGGGCGTCACCACTAGCAGACCGTGTGCGCCAGCTTGCTCGGCCGCCCTGGCCAGCTCGCAGCTGTGCGCGGTGTCATTGGTGCCGACGCCAGCCAGTACGGTCGCGCGGTCACCGACCGCCTCGAGCACGACGGCGAGCAGGCGGGCCTGCTCCTCGTCGGAGGTCGTCGGCGACTCGCCCGTGGTACCGCTGACCACCAGGCCGTCGTTGCGCATCTCGGTGACGAGGTACTCGGCGAGCCGTGCGGCGCCGGCAAAATCGACATCCCCGTTCCGGTGCATCGGAGTGACCATAGCGGTCAGCATGCGCCCGAACGGTGCGGACGCTGGGTGCGCGGTATCGGTCATAGACCGAACGCTACCCGGCGGGGATGCGCTGGCGCACGGCGGCGCGGGGCACGGGTGCCCGGCGGCGCGGGGGCCCGGCGGCGCGAAGCCCGGCGCAGACGCGGCGGCGCCCGGAAAAGACGCGGCGGCGTGAGCTCGGGGGTACCCACGCCGCCAGCGTCTACCTGGTTATCGCCGCTTGCTAGATATCGCGTTACGCATCAATGCAAATCGTGGCGGCAACGAGTCCCTTCCTCCAGACGCAGGAAGCACGCATCGCGGCGTGTCGCTGCCGGGCGATCCGGTTCAGAGCCAGGACAATGGTGGCCAAGGCCCCTCCAGGTATGAGATGGAGGGGCCTTTGAGAATCGCGGCCAGCCTATCCAGCGCTCTGGTCAGTTTCCTGCGTTGGTTGCGCCCGGTAGCCTCCCGGCTGCGATAGGCTTCCGCCGTCCCAGGACTGTTGCTACCTGGGAAAGGCACTGTGCCCAGCGAAGCCGGTGAGATCCCGGCGCTGTCCCGCAACGGTGATGCCTCGCAAGAGGACGAGCCCGGACGCCTGGCTTAGCGCCAACGACCTGTCCTCGGAGGAAGGGCGGCTCGTTCCGATGCCCCGTCGGCGTCGCAGCGGACGCACTTCGTCCTCCAGCACCGACGGAGGATGATCACATGCGGGCCTTTAACCGCACCTTGCCGGCCGCCATGGCCGTCGCATGCCTTACTGTCGCGTGTGCCGCGTGCGGCACGTCGGCAGCCGGATCAGCTAGTACCGGGTCGGCTCCCCACAGCTCAGCCGGAACGGTGGCAAGCACCGGATTCCCGGTGACGGTAACCACGGCCAGCGGCAAGGTAACTATCCGGACCCGGCCCACGGCGATCGTCTCGCTCGGCCCGACCGCAACCGAGATGCTGTATGCGATCGGTGCCGGCAGCCAGGTCAAGGCCGTCGACAGCCTCTCCGACTACCCGCCAGGCGCGCCAGTCACCAAGCTCTCGGCCTACCAGCCCAACGCCGAGGCCATCGCGGCCTACAAGCCTGACCTGGTCGTCCTTTCCAATGACCTTGACGGCATCACCGCCAAGTTGAAAGCGCTGTCCATCCCGGTGCTGGACCTGCCGGCCGCCGCCAACCTGTCCGGCGTGTACGCAGAGTTCAGTCAGCTCGGCGAGGCGACCGGTCATGTTGCCCAGGCGCACAGGGAAGACGCAAATCTGCGACAGGCCATCAGCAAGATCATCGCGGCGGAGCCTAAGCACGCGACGTCGCTCACCTATTACTACGAGCTCGCGACCAACCCTTATTACTCGGTAACGTCTTCGACCTTCATCGGCAGCCTGCTGTCCCTGCTCGGCATGAAGAGCATCGCCGACGCCGCCAAGGGCGCCGCGGCCGCCGGCGGCTATCCGACGCTGTCAGCTGAGTTCATCCTCAAGGCCAACCCGGATTACATCATCCTCTCCGATACGGGCCGGACTGGCGGCGGGCAGGACGCCGCGACTGTTTCCGCCCGGCCAGGGTGGTCGGTGCTGTCGGCGGTGCAGGACAAGCACGTCATCCTGCTCAACGCCGACATCGCCTCACGCTGGGGACCGCGAATCGTCCAGTTGCTCCAAACCGTCGCGGCAGCCATCGCAGCCGGGTCACATTGACCGCGACCAGCAGGCACGATCCGGCCGCAGTCTCGCCGGCACCGGCGGTCTCGCCTCCGTCAGCTGGTCCGCAGGGGACTGCCGCCCCGGCGGACCAGGCCGCGCCGAAGAGCCTGGGTTCGGCCGGCCGGATCCGACCTGGCAGGGCCATTGCGCTGGCCAGCGCGGCCCTCATGATCGCCCTGCTCGTCGGGGTCGCGGTCGGCCCCGCCGGGCTCTCACTCCCGCAGGTAGTGGCCGCGATCGTGGTGAAGCTGCCCTGGCATCCGCACCTCGCAGTGTCCGCCCTGAACTCCGCGATCGTCTGGCAGATCCGGCTGCCCCGCGTCGTCCTCGGCGTCCTCGTGGGCTCCATGCTGGCCGGCGGCGGCGCGGCTTATCAGGGCGTTTTCCGGAACCCGCTGGCCGATCCTTACCTGCTAGGCGTGGCCGCTGGAGCCGGCCTCGGCGCGACGACCGTGGTGGTATCGGGCGTCAGCCTGACGTTCGAGCCGCCAGCCGCATTCGCCGGCGGAGCGCTCGCTGTGTTGTTGACTTACCTGCTCGGCGCGGGCGCGGGCACCAGCGATCCGTCGGCAAGGCGAGGCGGCACCGGCTCGATCCTGCTCGCCGGAATCGCCGTGGCCGCGCTGCTGACTGCCTTCCAGACCTACCTGCAGCAGGAGCACACGCAGACGCTGGCCACCGTCTATGCCTGGATCCTCGGCGGTCTGTCCGGAGCGACCTGGCCGGATGTCTGGCTGATCTTGCCGTACGTGGCCATTTCCGCTACCGCGCTACTGATCCACCGGCGTCTGCTCGATGTGCTGCGCGTAGGCGAGACCGAGGCCGCCAGCCTCGGCGTGGACGTCGCGCGGCTGCGGCTCACGGTGGTACTGGCGGCCACATTGGGCGTCGCGGCGGCCGTAGCGGTCAGCGGCCTCATCGGGTTCGTTGGCATCATCGTGCCGCATGCGGTACGGCTAACCGCCGGGCCGAGCTACCGGGTCCTGCTGCCGGTCTCCATGATCGGCGGCGCAGCCTTCCTGGTGCTCGCCGACGTCGCGGCGCGGACCGTCCAAGCGCCGGCGGAGGTGCCTATCGGGGTGATCACGGCGCTGGCCGGAGCGCCGTTCTTCTTGTTCGTGTTGCGGTCCCGGCGGGCAAGGCAGGACTTGTAGATGATCAGCTTCGACAAGCTCTCGGTCCGGTACGGTGACGCCGTTGCCCTCGACGAGATCACCGGCGTCGCGCAGGACGGTGAATGGCTGGGCGTCATCGGCCCCAATGGCGCCGGCAAGACCTCGCTGCTTAACGCCATAGCGCGGCTGATCCGCTATTCCGGCACTATCACGGCGTGCGGCAGAACCACCGAGAGCCTCGGCAGGCGCGAACTGGCCAGGCTGATCGCCTACGTGCCGCAGCGACCGGTGCTGCCGCCGGATATGACCGTGACCGAATATGTGCTGCTCGGCCGGACAGCGCATATTGGCTACCTGCATTCTGAGACGGCAGCGGATCGGCGCATTTGCCAGGCTGTCATCGACCGACTGGATCTCGGCCTGATGTCTGGCCGCTGGCTGCGGGCCATGTCCGGCGGTGAGCTGCAACGGGTGGTGCTGGCCAGGGCGCTGGCACAGGAGGCGCCGGTGCTGCTGCTCGACGAGCCGACCAGCGCACTTGACCTTGGCCGCCGGATGGACGTGCTGGAGCTCATCGACGAGGTAAGGCGGGAGCGCACCCTCACGGTGGTGTCCGCGATCCACGACCTCACGCTGGCCGGGCAGTTCGCAGACCGGCTGCTGCTGCTTGCCGATGGCAGGATCGCGGCCTGCGGCCCGGCAACCGAAGTGCTCCGCAACTCGGTGCTGGCCGACCATTTCGGCGCCGGCGTGCGCGTCATGGTGACCGATGATGGCGAGCTGGCCGTCGTGTCCCGGCGCACGTCTACACATACCAGGTGAAGCCGGACATCAGCTGAGAACGGCCGAACAACCGCCGGCCGAGCACCGGACGCGCTAGGCGGCGCTTGGCTCCAGATAAGCGACCCATTGCGGATCGCCGTCGTCAGCAGCGCCGATAAGCCGCCAGTGCGGTCCTCGCGGCGCGGCGGGCAATCGTGGCAGCGTCCAGCCGAGTTCCTCGATAAGCCTGTCCGCCTTGCGGTGGTTACACCGGTTACACGACGCGACGCAGTTCTCCCAGGCGTGCGGGCCGCCACGGCTGCGCGGCACCACGTGATCGATGGTGTCTGCCTTCGTACCGCAGTAGGCACACAGGTAATTGTCGCGGCGCATCAGCGCGGCCCTGGTCAGCGGGACGCGGCTGCGATGCGGTATCCGGACGTACCGGCGCAGCCTGATCACCGAGGGTGCGGGCAGCCGGGTGGTCGCCGAGTGCAGTTGCATGCCGTCGGCGTCGGCATGCACGACGTCCGCCTTCTCCCCCAGTACGAGGCACACAGCGCGGTGCAAGCCGACGGTGGTCAGCGGCTCATACGTGATGTTGAGCAGCAACACCCGGCGCACCTGCACCTCCCGTCGTCACGGGTAAGACCTCGTCCGGCGTACGTGCCGCCGGGGCACCCGTGACCAGTGTGACGGTCGGCCGCCCGGTTCGCCAACATCTATTGGGTGAACGACACGCCATCCTGCCATCGGCATGACGTTAGGGTGCCTGACATGACCGGTCCCCCCTATCCTCCCGCCATTCGCCTGGATCTCGTCGAGACGCTCCACGGCAGGGCGGTCAGCGACCCGTACCGCTGGCTTGAAGATCCCGGCAGCCCGCAGTCGCAGGAATGGCTGCAGGCTCAGGATGAGCTCTACGCCGGCTACCGGGCCGGGCTGGCGGGGCGCGAGAGGTTCGCTGCCCGGCTCACCGAGTTGCTCGCCGCCGGATCGGTCGGCACCCCGGCCTGGCGCGCTGACCGCCAGTTCTACACCCGGCGAGAGGCCGGCCAGGAGCACGCTGTGCTGTACACCGCGACCGCGAGCGGCCAGGACGGCGCGCGGGCACTCATCGACCCGATGGCAATCGACCCGTCCGGCGCCACCACACTGGACAGCTGGCAGCCCGACCACGAGGGCCGTCTGCTGGCCTACCAGCTATCCGAGGGCGGCCGGGAGGAGTCAGTGCTGCGGGTCATGGACATCGCGACCGGCTCCGACGTGGACGGCCCGATCGACCGCTGCCGTTACACCGCCGTGGCCTGGCTTCCTGGCGGCGAGGCGTTTTACTACAGTCGCAGGCTCGCCCCGGACGCCGTCCCGGCCGGCGAAGACCAGTATCACCGCCGGGTCTACCTGCACCGGGTGGGCATGCCCGCCGCGGAGGATGTCCTCATCCTCGGCGACGGCCTGGACAAGACCAACTACTACGGCCTCTCGGTCAGCCGGGACGGCCGCTGGCTTGTGATCACGGCCTCGGCGGGCACCGCGCCGCGTGACGATGTGTGGGTGGCTGACCTGCACCGGACCAACCCGGCCGGGCCCGAGCTGATGGCGCTGCAGCAGGGACTCGACGCCCGGACGTGGCCGGTGGCCGGCCGCGACGGCCGGCTCTACCTGCTGACCGACGCGGACGCGCCGCGGCGCAGGATCGCTGTCGCCGATCCCGCGCACCCTGCCTTCCCGGCGCAGGCGAGCTGGCAGGAACTGCTACCCGAGGACAGCGAGGCTGTGGTTAACGACTTCGCCATCCTGGACGGCCCTGAGCTGGGCCAGCCGGTCTTGCTTGTGTCCCGCTGCCGGCACGCGATCAGCGAGCTTACGGTGCATGAACTCGCCTCCGGCGCGCAGCTCGGCAAGGTAGAGCTGCCTGGCATCGGCACTATCGGCGGCCTGTCCGAGCGGCCCGAAGGCGGCCACGAGGCCTGGTTCGGCTACACCGATTACGCCACGCCAGGACTGGTGCTGCGCTATGACGCGGCTGCGGGCGGGGTCGACGAGTGGCAGCGCGCGCCTGGCAGCGTTGACATCCCGCCAGTGCTAGCCGAGCAAGTCGAGTTCGCGTCGGCCGATGGCACCACGGTCCGGATGGTGGTCATCTCCGCGAGCCCGGAGGGCAGCCGCGGGCAAGACGCCGAGCCCGCTTCCCGCTCGGCTCGGCCGACCATCCTCAACGGATACGGCGGCTTCAACGTCAGCCAGACTCCGGCCTTCTCTGCCGCGATCCTCGCGTGGGTTGAGGCTGGCGGCGTCTATGCCGTCGCCGGCTTGCGCGGCGGCAGTGAGGAAGGCGAGCAGTGGCACCGCGCAGGCATGCGCGAGCACAAGCAGAACGTGTTTGACGACTTTCACGCCGCCGCCGAAAAGCTGATCGCCGATGGGCGGACGACCAGCGCGCAGCTGACGGTGTGGGGCGGATCCAACGGCGGGCTGCTAGTCGGTGCGTGCGTAACTCAGTGGCCAGGGCTGGCAGCGGCCGCGGTGTGCTCGGCGCCGCTGCTCGACATGGTGCGATACGAGCTGTTCGGGCTCGGCGAGTCCTGGAACGACGAGTTCGGCACCGCCTCCGACCCAGCAGAACTTGGCTGGCTGCTTGGTTACTCGCCCTATCACCGGGCGCGGGCCGGCGTGCCGTACCCAGCAGTCCTATTCACCGTCTTCGACGGCGACACTCGGGTTGATCCGCTGCATGCCCGCAAGATGTGCGCGGCACTGCAGCACGCCACAGCCGCAGCGCCAGACGAGCGGCCGGTCCTGCTGCGCCGGGAAGAGAACGTCGGCCACGGGGCCCGGGCCGTGAGCCGCTCGATCGGCTTGTCGGCCGAAACGCTGGCCTTCGCGGCAGCGCAGACCGGCCTGCTCATCGGCTGAGAACGCAGCTCTGCAGCGCGTCACGGTACCTGGCGAGAGCTGGCAACTGCGGGTAGCGGACCGCGACCGCCTGGCCGACTGACCTGGCCACCTGCGCGACCACCCCAGCCCTGTGCTCGGCAGGCAGCGCGAGCATCGTGTCGCGAGCGACCAGCAGGGCCTGCTCGGGTTCGTCACACAGCAGCAGACAGCGCGCTTGCCCCAGCGCGATCAGCGCACAGTCAAGGACCTCGGTGCCGGGATACAGGAGTGCCGCCTGGCCGAAGGCCCGCCCGGCCGCCTGCCAGTCACCCAGGCTGAGCAGGGCGTCACCGGCGTGAAAGTACAGCTGCCGTTCGGTGTAGCCGAGCGCGGTGTCGGCGCGCTGCTCGGGCGGCAGGTCAGTGAGCTTGTCCTGAGCGAGGTCGAGCTTCGCATGTGCCCGGCCGAGCGCAGACCGCCTGCCGTGGCGGCCGAGCGACGTCATCCTGGCCTGCGCCCTGGCCTCGATCACCGGTGCCATCACCGCCGCTGCGCACAGCCGCCGCCCGGCCAGATCGGCGGCCATGCTGGCCAATCCCGCTGCCTCGCCAGGATCGCCGTAATACAGCGGCACCAGCGCCTCGCGCACCGCGACCCAGGCGCGAAGCTGCCGGTCACCGGTCTCGTCAGCGGCCGTCCGCGCCGTCTGAAAAAACGCGCGGGCCAGCCGGTGATCCCCGATGTCAAGCATCGCGATGCCGGCCAGGCCGGCCAGCTGAGCGGCGAGGCGGCACAGGCGCTCTGCGAACTCGAGCGGCTGGCGCTCCTCGCACATCCGGCGCACGTCAGCGAAATCGAGTAGCACGTCACAGAGCAGCCGGAGCGGCGGCACGGTCATGTACTGGCGGCCGTATCCGGCCGTGCCTTGCTCCCACCTGTCGATCATCGCGGCGGACACGCTCCCGCCTAGCAGGGCGTCGTCCATGCGGCGGCGAATGCCGTCCACCGCGCCGAGGAAGCGGCTGTCCACCCGGCTGCCCGGTTCGGCCATTTGGCGGATCAGCATGTCGCGAAGTGCGTCGTCGTCGTCGTCCTCGGCCGCGATCCTGGCGATCGGCTGCGTTGGCTCCGGCCGGTCGGGGTCGTCCGCGTCGGGCCTGGCAGCCGGGTTGCTGGCGTCCCGGGCGGGCTCGGCCGGCACTGGGCCGGGCGCCTGATGCGGGCGACCGCACAGGCACCGGCCGCTAAGGCCGAGATCGGCTGGATCGGCCTGGTACACCGCGCAGAGGTAGTGCAGGTACTCAGGGCCAGGGCGCTTCTGCCCGCTCTCGTAGGCCGACAACAGGGTCTCGCTGAACCTGGGCACGCGCTTGCCGTCTGCCTCGAACCTGGCCCGGACCTGGGCAACCACATCGGCCAGCGCGATGCCACGGGCAAGCCGGTAAGCCCTGATCTTGCTGCAGCCGCACTGGTCCGCGATCGCGGCCGCGATATCCGCCATCGCCACGCCTGCGACTAGCCCGCGCGCCCTGACTTGCCGGGCGACGGCAAGCTCGTGACCGGTCCCGCCAGCAAGGATGCGGTCCTCGGCCGGGCGCCGGTCTCCGGCCGAAGTAGTCGCAACGACCACGCTCCGCTCTGCTGACACCGGTCTAGTCCCCCTGCTACTCGCTGAGCCCGCAATGCCCGTGCCACCTGAGCGGTCACATGTGCTAGCACACTGTAACTTGACGATCGCACTCTGTAGTCTTGTTCGACCGCCTTTCCTCATTGGTCTCGCCAGTAACACGACGCTCGCTATCAAATAATGGCGGCGCCCTCAATAGGATCGGGCCGTGGCATTGGCGACGCTGGTAATCAGCCTGTCCTTTGGTGGAACTGCGCGCCCGGCACCCGCGGGCCTGCCGTCTCTGACGCTGGCCTGCGGCCGGGAGCCCGGCATCGTGTGCCGGACCGTCTGGGATCTGACGCACAACAGTCACGCGGCCGACTTCGTGACCGCCTACTTGGCCGGCCCGGTCCAGCTGGCCCTGCGCATAGCGTTCGTATTGCTGCTGGCCGTACTGCTGCGTCTCGGCGCCAAGCGGCTGATCGGCCGGCTGACCACCCGAGCCGCAGCTGACCAGGATAGCGACGACGCAGCCGCAGGTGAGGCCGGCCATCACCGCGTTTTCGGCCAACGGCGCAGCCAGCGCGCGACCGCACTCGCCTCTGTACTCGGCAACGCAGCGTCGGTCGCCATCTTCAGTATTGCCGCGGTGATCATCCTGGGTGACATGGGCCTGAACCTGGCCCCGGTCCTGGCGAGCGCCGGGGTTCTCGGCGTCGCCTTCGGCTTCGGCGCGCAGAACCTGGTCAGGGATTTCCTGGCTGGCGTTTTCATCTTGCTGGAAGACCAGTACGGCGTGGGTGATGTCGTAGACCTCGGCGTGGTCGGCACGGTGGAGGCCGTCACCCTGCGCATTACCAGGCTGCGAGACGTTAACGGCGTGGTCTGGCATATCCGCAATGGCACGATCAAGGCAGCGGGAAACGAAACGCACGGCTGGGCCAGGGCTGTCGTCGACTTCCCGGTGCCATCTCAGCTGCCGGTCACGCAGGCGCGGGGAGCACTGGAGCGGGCGGCAGTTGCCTTGTGGGAGGAGCCAGCCTGGCACGCGGTCATTCTGGATCGCCCCCAGGTCTGGGGCGTGGAGAACGTCTCTGCCGATACGGTGCTGATCCGGGTTGTCGCCCGCACGGCGCCGCAGTCCAAGGTCAACGTGGCCAGGGAGCTCCGGGAACGGCTGAAGGCTGCGCTGGACGCGGCGCCAGGGGCGACTCCCGGGATACCGGCCAGCGTCCCTCGCCAGCCCGATCCGCCTGCGGACTGATCTTCCTGGTCGCGCCGAACGGATAGCCTGGGACGGTTATGAGCGAGACCCAAGCGCCGAGCCTGTACGAGGCCATCGGCGGCGAGCCAGCCTTCCGCCGTCTGGTGCACCGCTTCTACGCCGAGGTCGCAGCCGACCCGGAATTGC
This sequence comes from uncultured Actinomycetota bacterium, assembly GCA_963787665.1. Lineage (GTDB taxonomy): Bacteria > Actinomycetota > Actinomycetes > Streptosporangiales > Streptosporangiaceae > JAJYUU01. The sequence continues at coordinate 1,043,360 of CAWBDZ010000005.1, read as the reverse complement.
GGCCTGTCTATCCCAGCCGCGACCTCGGCCCTGCCGAGGAGCACCTACGGCTCTTCCTCATCCAGTACTGGGGCGGCCCGGCCGAGTACTCGCAGCAGCGCGGTCATCCCCGGCTGCGGATGCGGCACGCCCATTTCCGCATCGGCCCGGCCGAGCGCGATGCGTGGCTCGGGCATATGCGGACGGCCCTGGACGAGCTGAACCTTGATCCCGCGCACGACGCCCAATTGTGGGACTACCTGGTGATGGCCGCGCAGAGCCTGGTCAATGAGCCGGGTGAACCCAGTCGGCCTGATCTCGGCCTCAGCCCGGCCTGACGACGGCAGCCGGGCAGCAGAAGGGTCCCGGCCGGGCTACATCTCGGTCTCAGCCCGGACGAGCCATTTGCGGCGAACGGGCCGCGCCCCGGATACTAGGACGACCCCTTTTCGCCTGGGACGAACCGTGGCACTGCCAACGCTTGGTCCAGGTCGCCGAGCAGCCCCGGGGTGGGAGGCTAGCAGTGACACAGGACGTCCGATTCGGGCCGGGTGATCTCGCTCCGGGCGACCGCATCGCCGGGTACGAGATCCAGGAGCCCATCGGCCGCGGCGGCATGGCTGTGGTGTACCGGGCCCTCGATCTCCGGCTCGGCCGGCTGAGTCGCGCTCAAGGTGCTTGCGCCGCACCTGGGTGAGGACGAGGCATTCCGGCAGCGCTTCATCAGGGAATCACGGGCCGCCGCGGGCGTCGACCACCCGCACATCATCCCGGTCTTCGAGGCCGGCGATTCAGGCGACGTGCTGTTCATCGCGATGCGGTATGTCAGCCACGGCGACGTCCGCTCGCTGCTAGACGCCGAAGGCAAGCTAACTGTGCCCCGCACGCTCGAGATCGCGAGCCAGGTCGCGTCCGCCCTGGACGCGGCGCACGCATACGGCCTGGTGCACCGTGACGTCAAGCCCGGCAACGTGCTGCTCGGCCAGTCCAGCAACGGCGACAGCGAGCACGTCTACTTGTCCGACTTCGGGCTGAGCAAGCACTCGCTCAGCTCGTCCACGCTGACATCGACGGGTCAGTTCCTCGGCACCCTCGACTATGTCTCGCCGGAGCAGATCCAGGGCCAGCTAGTGGACGGGCGGGCCGACCAGTACGCGCTCGCCTGCACGGTAGCCGAGATGCTCACCGGAACGCCGCCGTTCCGCCGGGACGACAGCATGGCGCTGATGTGGGCGCAACTGGAGGCCGAACCACCCCGGTTGACCGAGCGCCGCCCGGATCTGCCCCCGGCGGTCGATCAGGTCATTGCCAGGGCGATGGCCAAGTCACCGGCAAGCAGATATCCGACCTGCCGCGATTTCGTCAACGCGCTTGCTGCCGTGCTGGCAGGCGGCCGCAACGGCCGTAACGCTGCCGCGGCCGACGCCGCCCGGATACCCGCCAAGGCAGGGCCGCAGCACTTTCCAGCCCCGAGGCCGAGCGCGCAGCAAGGAGCCAGGCATGACTGGCCGAACGGTGCCGCCGCGCGCCCAGCAGGCCCCGTTCCCGGCAAAAATGCAGCCGCAAACGCGGCGCACGATCAACCGCACCAGCCACAGCGCCAGGCCCGGCGCCCCGCGACCGAACAGGCGGGCGCTGGTCGCGCACCGCAGACCAGGCGGGACAACATAATTCCGGTAACGGGACCGAAGCGGGCTGACCGGGGGGCGCCGGACCGCGGCCGCGGGGTGGGCACCGGGCCGCGCAACGGCCGGAAGAAGGTGCTGGCCGCCATCATCGTGGTGGTCGGGCTGGCCGGCCTCGGCGGAATCGGGTACGCGCTCCTGCACCGCGGCCAGCCACCGTCGACCCCGGCGGTCGGCAACACCTCGAGGGCGCAAGCGCCCGGCCCGGCTGCGACAGTGCACGCCTACTTCCGTGCCATCAACCGGCATCGGTACCAGGAGGCTTGGCGGCTCACTGGCCAGCGCGGGTCGTATGCCGCTTTCAGCAACGGATTCGCGGGCACTGCGCACGACAGGCTGACGAACTTCTCGGTCAGCGGCAACGTGGTCAGCCTGACCCTGCACGCGTTCCAGACTGACGGCTCCGTGAAGCTCTACAAAGGCTCCTACACAGTCGTTAACGGCGTGATCACCGCCGCCAAAGTTCAAGGCCCGCTACGCGCTACATCCTGATGCGCGCGTTCGCCGGGTCGTAAAACGGGCGGAGCGACACGCGCGCGGGATAGGTGCGGTCACCGATCTGGACCGTCCAGTCGCCGGAATCGAGGTACGCCTGGTCGATCGGTTTGCCGCCGGAGGAGACCATGGCGAGCCCGACCGCCCCGCCCAGGGTCCAGCCGTACGACGCGGCTCTGATGTAGCCGACTTCGATCCCGTCCCGCCGCACGATCTCGGCGTGGAACATCAGTGGCTCAGGGTGGGTGAGCAGCACCTGGACCAGGCGCTTGGTGAGCGGGCCGCCCGCCTTCTGCGCGAGCACCGCATCCCGGCCGATGAAGCCACCTGGTTTGTCCAGCGCTACGGCGAATCCGAGGCCTGCCTCGATCACCGTGTCAGTGTTGTCGATGTCGTGCCCGTAGTCCCGGTACGCCTTCTCCATCCGCAGGCTGCTGAGCGCCTTCAGCCCGGCATGCCGCAAGCCGTGATCGCGACCCGACTGCACCAGCCGGTCGTAAACGTGCACCGCCTGCTCCGCCGGAATGTGCAGCTCGTAGCCCAGCTCACCTAGGTAGGTAATCCTGATGCAGAGCACGCGGGCGAAGCCGATGTCGATGTGCCGTGCTGCCCGGAACGCGAAGGCCGCATCGCTGACGTCGGCGTTGGTGACCGATGCAAGCAACGCCCGCGAATGTGGCCCCTGAATGTTGATCTGGGCATACGCCGAGGTCACGTCGGTAACGAAGGCGCGAGCGTCACGCGCGGCGAAATGCCGGCGCAGCCAGGTGAGTGCGTGCCGGTGTGCGGTATCGGAGGCTACGACGTAGAAGTCCTCGTCGTCGAGCTTGGTGACGGTGAGATCGGCCTCAAGTGTGCCGTCGTCGTTGAGCCACTGCGTGTAGGTGATGGTCCCGGGGTCAGCGTTGACGGTGTTGGCCGAAATCCAGTCGAGCTCACGGCCAGCGTCCCGGCCCTGAACGGCGAACTTCGCCATGAAGGACATGTCCATCAGGATCACGCCGTCGCGGCAGGCACGGTGCTCGGCTTCCCAGTTGCCGTACCACCGCTGACGGCCCCAGGAGAGCTCGCCGGGATCGGGCGCGCTGCCGTCGCCGACTGTGCCCGCGGGCGCGTACCAGTCGGCTCCTTCCCAGCCGCTCACATCGCGGAAGAACGCGCGCTCAGCGACCAGGCGGTGGTGGATCGGGGATTGCCGAGCGCCGCGCGCTGTCCGCATCGAGCGGCCAGGGTAATGCGTGGCATACACCATGCCGAGTGACTCGACGGTGCGGGTAGCCCGGTACTCCGGGTTGGCCTGATAGGGGTGCAACCGGTCGATGTTCATCCCGGTGACATCGCAGTCGGGGCGACCGTTGACAATCCAGTGCGCCATCAGCGCGCCGACGCCGCCGCCGGTCAGGATGCCGATCGAGTTCAAGCCAGCCGCCACGAAGTAGTTCTTCAGCTCCGGCGCCTCGCCTATGACTGGCGCGAGGTCCGGCGTGAAGCTCTCAGGCCCGCAGAAGAACTTACGGATTCCGACCTGGCTGGAGATGGGGATCCTGGACATCGTCTGCTCCAGGAACGGGCTCATCCGGTCCCAGTCCGGGGGCAGCTCGCCGAAGGAGAAGTCCGGTGGGATGCCCTCGACCTGCCAGGGAGCGCAGACCGGCTCGAACATGCCGAGCATCAGGCCGCCCCCTTCCTCGCGGAAGTAACCGTAGTTCGCCGGGTCCTCAAGCACCGGCCAGTCCCGGCTCACCTCGGCGATCGGCTCGGTGAGCAGGTAGTAGTGCTCGGCCGCCTGCAGCGGGATGCTGACTCCGGCCAGTTCGCCGAGCTGGCGGGCCCACATGCCTGCGCAGTTCACCACGAACTCCGCCTCGATGTCGCCCCGGGTCGTCCGCACGCCGGTGACGACGCCGGCGCGGCGGCGGAACCCGGTGACAGCGACGCCTTCGATGATCTTTGCGCCCTGTTGGCGGGCGCCCTTGGCGAGCGACATCGTGACGTCGACCGGGTTGACCCGGCCGTCGGCCGGAATGTAGAAGCCGGCCAGCACGTCGTCGGTCCGGGCGAGCGGCCAGAGCTCGGCGACCTCCGTCGCGGAGATCTCGTGCACCTCGACACCGCAGTGCCGGTTGAAGTTGGCGACCCGGCGGTATTCCTCCAGCCTGCCCGGCTCGATGGCAAGCTCGATCAGCCCGACCTGACGCATGCCGGTCGCCAGGCCGGTCTCGGCTTCTAGCCGCAAGTACAGGTCGCGGCTGTACTTGCGCAGCTCGGTCGACGTCTCCGAGGTCGAGCCGAACGTCGCCATCAGCCCGGCGGCATGCCAGGTGGTACCGGAGGTGAGCCGGTCACGCTCGAGCAGGACAACATCCCGGACGCCCAGGTGCGCGAGGTGGTAGGCAACCGAGGTGCCGATGATCCCGCCGCCCACGATCACGACCCGGGCACGAGCGGGCAGGCTGCCGGTCGGCGCGGAGGCCTTGTCGGTCGCGGAGACCTTGTCGGTCGCGGAGGATTCGCCGGTCGTCATGCTCGAGTTTCTCCGAATCGCAGGTAGATCTGACTGCCCGGCGAGCATATGCGGTCAAAGGGGCGGTGCCGCTACCCCCTGGTCAGCTTGCGGTAGGTGACCCGGTGCGGCCTGGCGGCCTCGGCACCGAGCCGCTCAATCTTGTTCTTTTCGTACGACTCGAAGTTGCCCTCGAACCAGAACCAGTTGGCCCCGCCCTCCCACGCCAGGATGTGGGTAGCGATCCGGTCCAGGAACCAGCGGTCGTGACTGGTGATGACGGCGCAGCCGGGGAACTCTAGCAGCGCGTTCTCCAGCGACGACAGCGTTTCCACGTCGAGGTCGTTAGTCGGTTCGTCCAGCAGCAGCAGGTTGCCGCCTAGTTTGAGAGTGAGCGCCAGGTTGACCCGGTTGCGCTCCCCGCCCGAGAGTATGCCGGCCGGCTTCTGCTGGTCGCTGCCCTTGAAACCGAACGCGGCAACGTATGCGCGGCTGGGAATCTCCGTCCTGCCCGCGGTGATGTAGCTCTCTCCGTCGGAGATGACTTCCCATACGTTCTTGTCCGGGTCGATCCTGCCGCGGGACTGATCGACGTAAGCAATCTGGACCGTCTCGCCGATCTTGATAGATCCGGCGTCGGGCAGCTCCTCCCCTATGACCATCTTGAACAAGGTCGTCTTGCCGACGCCGTTCGGGCCGATGACGCCGACGATGCCGCCTTGGGGAAGGCTGAAGCTGAGATCCTCGATGAGCGTCCGGTCATCGAAGCCCTTGGTGAGGTCGCTGACCTCAACAACCTGCGCGCCGAGCCGCGGGCCCGGCGGAATCTGGATCTCCTCGAAGTCCAGCTTCTTGTTCCGGTCCGCCTCGGCTGCCATCTCCTCGTAACGCTGCAGCCTGGCGCGGCTCTTGGCCTGGCGAGCCCTGGGACTCGACCGCACCCATTCCAGCTCGTCCTCCAGCCGCCTCCGCTTCTTGGCGTCCTTCTGGCCTTCGATCTTGAGCCTGGCCTTGGTCTCCAGGTAGGTGGAGTAATTGCCCTCGTAGGGAAAAGCCCGGCCGCGGTCCAGTTCGAGGATCCAGCCGGCCACGTTGTCCAGGAAGTACCGGTCGTGGGTGACCGCGACCACAGTGCCGGGGTACTTCTCCAGGTGCTGCTCCAGCCACTGCACGCTCTCGGCGTCCAGATGGTTGGTTGGCTCATCGAGCAACAGCAGATCCGGCTGCGACAGCAGCAACTTGCAGAGGGCCACCCGGCGGCGCTCGCCACCGGACAGCACGGCCACTTCGGCGTCCGGCGGCGGGCATCGCAGCGCGTCCATCGCCTGCTCAAGCTGGCTTTCCAGGTCCCACGCGGTCTTGTGGTCAAGCTGCTCCTGCAGCACGCCCATCTCGGCCAGCAGGTCATCGGAGTAGTCCGTGGCCATCTGCTCGGCGATCTTGTTGTACCGGTCCAGCAGCTCCTTGGTCTCCGCGACCCCCTCTTCGACGTTGCCAAGCACCGTCTTAGATTCGTTGAGGACGGGCTCCTGATCCAGGATGCCGACTGTGAAACCCGGCATGAGGCGCGCATCGCCGTTCGACGGGTGTTCCACGCCGGCCATCATCCGCAGCAGCGTCGACTTGCCTGTCCCGTTCGGGCCGACAACGCCGATCTTCGCCCCGGGCAGGAAAGCGAGCGTGACGTCATCAAGGATGACTTTGTCGCCGTGCGCCTTGCGGACACGGCTCATCTGATAGATGAATTCCGGCATGCCACCAGGGTATTGGCTGTGACGCATGGCTACGAACCGGCCGCCGTCGTCGCCCGGCTTGCGCCGACGCAGGCTGGCCCATGGTTTCCGGCAAAGCCCGGCTGAAGTGGACCAGACCGGTGCCTTCCCAGCCAGCCCGGGCGCTTGACCGGACGGAGCCAGGTCGGCACCGGCTCGCCTCCGCGCGCTCACGTCTGGGCGCCTACGGGCTCAGGCTCAGCCAGCACGTCGACAGCCTCGTCCTCGTCGAAGCTCTCGTCGTCATCGAGCCTCCGGTCCGCCTCGTCCAGCCCGGCCTGGTCGGCCACGTCTCGGTTCGGGTCAGATTGACCGAGTGCTACGTCACCGGCGGCCAGATCCAGCGGCCGGGAGTCCGCGCTGGCTTCTGCGTCAGGGTCAGCTGGCGCTGATCCGTCGTCAGGCTGCGGCCTGCCATCGGTCAGGCTCTCGTCCCGGTAGCGCTCCATAGCCGTCCTGGCCACCTGGCCGCGCGATTTTGTGAACGCAGAGGTGCCCCGGGACAGGTCGTGACCGATCGAGTCGGCTACCACGTCAGCAGATGTCCGCTTCGCGCCCGCCTGATCCTCGAACTCCCTGATCCGAAGCGTGCCTTTCAGCACGATCGGATCGCCCTTCCGCAGGCAGCCCGCGGCGTTCTCGGCGACCTTCCGGAAGCAGGTCACGCTGGCGAACGAACTCGGCTGGTCGGCCCAATCGCCGGTCGCAGCGTCGCGCCGGCGCGGCGTCCAGCCGATCCGCATTGTTAACGTGGGCACCCCGCCGCGGGTGAAACCGAACTTCGGCTCGGTGGCAACGTAGCCGGTTACGCTGAAATACGCCTCGTTGATCATCGCTTGTGCTCCTTGCTCTCGTCGCGACGGCCGCGAGTCAGCACCGCGCCGGCCGCTGCAACACCGGCGGCCCTGCGCCGCCGACTCGCTCGTCAAGGATGAGCGCGCCGGCCCGCCAGGCGGAGTCAGCCAAGCGCGGCTGTGCATAACGGCCGTTTAGTAGGCCCGCGCTGTGGACGACCAGATGCCCGGCCGCCGAGATTGTGCGATGCTGCCGCGCCCTTAGCCCGCCATGCGGGCAAACCCTGACCCGGGTAGGCACGACATCAGGTTCGCGTGGTGGGTCTTCCCCATACCCTCGCCAGCCGGGTGACGGCACGCTGAAACGGTGGACAGCAACGAGTCTTGCCTCGCGGCACAATGCGGCCTGATCAGCCCTGCGCCCATGACCGGCACGCCGTGGTCGGTGCGGCATGCACGAAGCGCCGGCGAGCAGCCGGCGTTGGAAATCTACGAAGATGGCGACCTGATCGGCGTCATGGTCGCCCATACAATGGCGCCGCAACTGCTTCGCGGCGCGCGGCGCGCCTGCCGCGGCGGCCAGACTTTCTGCCTGGCCTGGGGCCGATTGCCCGGCGACGGGTCCGCCATGACCGTCACGTTCAATACGGGCTGGCGGCGTGGCTTTAGTACTAGCTGGCGGCGTGGCATGACCCAGCGGCAGCAGGATGCCGGAGCAATCCAGCCTGACCTGACCGACCTCGCCGGATGGTGCTGGCTGGCTGTGGCGGCCGGCCAGTTCGACGCGGTGATGGTCGCCACCCGCGCGACCAGCCACCGGCTCAGGTTCCGGGCAGGAGCGAGCTTGTGACCGCGAGCGCGACGGCCACTATCCGCGGCCGCCACTGCACATAAGGGGAACGTGGCCCGGCGGCTATCGCGGCAGATCGTCGCCGGCCGCCGCCGCCAACTCGGCCCGGAACCGGCTGAATTCGAACAGCTCCTGCTCGGCCGGGGAGACGACCAGGTCGTAGGCCACTCTGGTCAGCCGCTGCCAGATATCGTCCTGCAGCACGGTGGTCTCCCGCTCGGCCGCCTCACGAACCGAGTTCGTGCAGATCCGCGCTGTCAGCCAACCGCCGACAAGGCCGGCCACGGTTATCAGCGCCGCCCATGGCAGCAGCCAGAGATTGGTGAACAATCCGGGGATGCCTGAGCCGACGCCGCCAGCGCCGAAGATCAACAGCGCGACGAACCAGGCAAGCCCTACGAGCGCGCAGCCGAGCAGCAGGCCTTGCACGACCCCTATGAGCCGCCACCAGCGGTCGACGGCGGCATTGGCTGGAAGTGCCTCGCCGATCTCCGCGCCGATAGCTGAGGGGATGTCGTGGGCGCGCGACCGTATGGCGGTCCGCACCGCCCGCGACCACGGCCTCGGCAGCTGCGGAACGGTCTCGTCAGCAACCCGGGTCAACGCGGTGTCGATCTCGGCCTGCTGTGCGCCGGACGGGCCGGCGGTGATGCCTCGCACCTGTTCCCAGAGCCGACCGAGCCGGATCTTGCGGGCCGGGTCCCGGCGCGTAATCCGCTCGGCCAGCCAGGCGATCGGCCAGCCGACGTAGTCCATGGCTCGCAATTCGCGAGCGCTGCGCAGCGCATCACCGATCGCGCTGACGCCAGCGGCGCTGGCAAAGGACTCAGCCAGCTGCGCTTCGGTGCCATCGGGCACATGGACGTCACCTGCCGTGTCCACCGCGCCGTAGGGTTCGAACCTGGCGACGATCTTGTCCACGTCAGCGGAGATGTGGGCGGCCGCTGCCTTACGCGCCGACACCGCGCCGATCAGCAGCTTCCGCAGCTCCTCGATGCCTGCCCCGGTCGTAGCCGAGGTGACGAGGATCTGGACGTCGGGAAGTTTCTCCTCGTCCAGAAGCCGCCGCAGGTCGCTCACGCAGTCCTCGGCCTGGGCCGCGGTCAGCAGATCAGCCTGATTCAGCACGACGGCGATCACTTCGGAGTGTCCGGCCAGCGGCACCAGGAACCGGCGATGGACCGCCGCGTCCGCGTACTTCTGCGGGTCAAGCACCCAGACGAGCAGGTCGGAGCGGCCGACAAGCTTGTCGACCAGGCCAGTAGCATGGCCCATCACCGAGTCATGGTCGGGCAAGTCGAGCAGAACCAGACCGCTCATGGCCGGGTCACCGCTGCCGAGGGCGCTGGCTCTGGCGTAGCGATAGCGGCGCGGCACACCGAGCCACTCAAGCAACGGACCGGATCCGGCGATGCCCCATACGCAGGCGTGCGCCTCGCTGGTCACCGGCCGGGTCACGCCGACGGCGGAAAAGTCGGCACCCGACAGCTGGTTGAACAAGGACGACTTGCCGCTGCCGGTGCCGCCCGCCAGGGACACGACGGTGTGCTCGGCCGACAGCATCAGTCGCTGATCGGCCCGGTTCACCAGGTCATTGGCCTCAATCAGCAGGTCGTCGCTGAAGCCGTCCGGTCCGCTCCGCGAATTGCCGATCTCGACTAGCGCGGCAAGCGCGGCGAGCCGGCCAGACAGCCCGGTCCGCTCAGCGCTGCCGGGCAACTGTGCCACCAAGGTTGCGCTCATCGCGCCCCCTCAAGCGCGTAGCTGGCCTGCAGTAGCTCGACCGCTGCAGTCTCCCCCGGCGCCCCGGCCGCGTCGATGATCGCGAAGAATCGCCGTGCCTCTTCGTCAAACAGCCTGCCGACTCGCTCTCGCAGGTCCTGGCGAACCCGGGCGCCCATGTCACGTAGCAGGCCGGCGCCGAATAGCGAGGTAAGCAGCTGTTGCGGCACCGTGCCCGGCGACTGCGGGGCCGTCGGCGCCGGATAGCCGAGTAGGCCAATCGTGAGCACTAGGGCAAGCGATTCCTCGTCAAAGGACACGACCCTGGCGATCGATCGCTTCGTGACGTTCTCGGCCCGGACGATGTGCAGCACATGCTCCTGCCAGCTGCCGATGGCGCGGGCCGCCATCTCCGCCAGGGCCGTTGTCGCCCTGGTCAGCGCGGCCGGATCGAGCGCACTGCTGGTCTCATCGGTGACCGACACGATGCCGAGGTCGGCCAGTGCAGCGGACACGAAGTCGGCCTCGCTCACGGCGGCTGCGCCGGAAACAGATGTGCCACCCACGCCTACCGCCCCGGCCAGCCCGGCAAGCAGCGCCTCACCGGCAGGCAGCAGCGACCAGCTGGCCACGGCGTCCTCGGCCGCCTTGTCCGCCATTGCCATCACAAGAGCTTCCAGACTGGATTGGAGCGCCGCCTTCAGCGCCGCCGCCCGGGCGGGCATCCGCTGCTTCTTTGCCTTACCGCTCGTGCCGCGGCCGCGCTTGACCTGCAAGGTACGCAACAGGTCACCGGTTCCGGCGAAATCTTGCCAGCGCGCAAGAACCTCGCCGCTGAGCAAGGACCCGTTACCTATCGCGTGATCGAATTCGGACAAGCTGTCCGCGTACGCGATGTCGACGGTCTCCCGCAGCTGCCGCCGCAAGGCGAGCTGCTCAGTCGCCTGATCAGCCAGCGCGGGCACCCGGCTGCGGAACGTGTCGAGCACGCCGGACATGGTCTGCGTCAGGACCGCCACCCGCCTGTCCTCGCGCTTGGCCGTATCGGCCAGCCAGCGCCGGACCGGCTCGGATACCTCGGCAGGCAACTGCGCGTCGGTGATCACCGTCTCTGGAATGACGAAGCGCCCGACGTCACGCAGCCCGTTCGCCTCGAGCATCGCGTCGAAATGGGCCGAGAGTTGCGGAACCGCGGCGGGCGGCACCCTGGACATCGCGATGGCAAGGGCGGCGCCGCGGTCGCGGGCGTCTTTGAGCATCTCCCAGACGGCGGCATCGGCGTAGCGCCGGGCCGTGGTCACGAACAGCCAGAGGTCAGAAGCATCGAGGAACTGGTGGGCGAAATCGCGGTGCGCCTGCACGACGGAGTCGATGTCCGGGGTATCCAGCAAGGCGACGCCAGGCGGCATTCCTTCGCTGGCCGCTAGGACCAGCAGGCCGTCGCGGCCAGGCATGGCCAGGCCCTGCTGCCGAACGCGGGGCAGTGTCGGCAGGAACACGTTCTCAGCGAACCAGCGCATGTCGTCTGGATGACACGCCAGCACCGGGCTGTTCGTCGTCGGTCGGCGGATGCCGGTGGCGCTCACTTGCTTACCCACCAGGCTGTTCAGCAGGGTGGACTTACCGGCTCCGGTTGAGCCGACCATTGCGACCAGGATCGGCGCGCCTGATTGCCGGAGCCGGGGCAGCAGATAGTCGTCGATCTGGCTGAGCAGCTTGACGCGCTCTGCCCGTGCCGCCGCCACGCCAGGCGCTTCGAGGATGAGCGGCACTGTGACGATCGGGTGCCGCAACCCGAGCAGAGCGGCCTCCAGCTTGCGGGCATCAACCCGGGCGAACGGCTCGTCCGCGTCGTCTACCGGGTCACCGCCTGCGCTAACTCCGGGACCAGCGCCGCCGGTTGCCGTGCTCGACCGAGCGCGCGTCCAGATACTGCCGGAATCGTCTGGGCTGGCGCCCTGGTCTACGGCGGCGTCGCGGGCCTCGGCGCCAGGGCCGTCTTCGGCTGCTGCGCCCAAGCCAGTGTCCGGCAGGCCAGGATCGCCCTGACCGCCGGAGTCGCCCGACCCGCCGGAACCACCCGAGCCACCCGAACTGCCCGACTCGCCGGAACTACCCGACTCCCCCGAGCCGCCCGAGCCGCCGGAGTCGCCCGAGCTGCCGGAACCACCCGAGCCGCCGGAACCACCCCAGCCGGCGTTGCCGCTTGAGCCGCCGGAGCCGGTTGAGCTCGGGTCGGCATCGTGCGGAGCCGGGCCCTGCGCGTCCTGGCTCGCCGCCAGCTCGGTGCCGCTGTCACCGGGCCAGACCGGCGTTGCCCGCGGGAATCCAGCCGGGCTGGCAGGCGCAACCTCGGGGGCAGCGACACTAGCCGCGCGAGGACGATCAGCCGTTGTTCCCACGGCAGCGGGAACTACCCGGCCAGCACCATCCCATGGCACCGGCGCGGAGGCCGCGTCACGTCCTTTGGTCATACTTCCGGCTCTCCTGCCCCAGCCGATCGAATCCTAAGTCAGTCCTGCTTATTCACTACCCCCGAGCCGCCATAGCGTTACGCCGCGTCTGCCTGGTTGGCGCTAGCCTGCGCATGCCGACCACGAGCACCGTCCCGCCGCCGGGCATCCGACCGGCGCCATGCAGATGACACGTCATCACACCGACTTTCGAACGCAGGCCTCCAGTTGTCCAGCCCGGCGGGCGGCAGTATCCGGCCTTGAGGTAATTGTGCGCCGCTAGGGCAGATTACCGGCAGCAATAGGGAAACGCGCACTGACCGTTACCGGGCCAGCCCTGACGAGTTCACATTAACGGCAATTCCGGCGCACCGCGACCGCGGACGAACGGCCGCACATCCCGACCAGCGCCGCCGGAGACCGGCCCCAGATCCGAACCGGCGCCGCCGGCGGAGAACGCCAGCACCAGCGGATCAGCCCTTCTCGGTCACCCCTGCGGAGTCGAAAGTGGCAACATCACGCAGGGCCCGGACCGCACTTTGCAGGATCGGCAGCGCGAGCAGCGCGCCAGTGCCCTCACCTAGGCGCAGGTCCAGATCGACCAGCGGGCGCAGGCCCAGCTGAGCCAGCGTCACACTATGGCCGGGCTCCACCGAACGGTGGCCCGCGACCAGGCAGACCGCGCAGCCGGGCGCAAGCGCGCACGCCGCCAGGGCGGCTGCACCGGCGATGACCCCGTCCAGGATGACCGGCACCCGGAGCGCGGCTGCCGCGACGATGAACCCGGCCAGCGCAGCGTGCTCGTATCCGCCCACGGCCGCAAGCACGCCGACCGGGTCCGCCCGATCAGGCCGGTGCAGGGCCAGTCCCCGCCGGACCACGTCGATCTTCGTTGTCAGGGTGTCGTTGTCGACGCCGGTACCGCGGCCGGTCACCTCAGCTGGATCCTTGCCGGTGAAAGCGCAGATCAGGGCGGCTGATGCGGTCGTGTTCGCGATGCCCATATCGCCTGTGAGCAGGCAACGGTTCCCGGCCGCCACCAAGTCCCTGGCCACCTCGATGCCGACGCCGACGGCAGCGACGGCTTCCTCCCTGCTCATGGCCGGGCCGACAGTGAAGTCCCTCGTTCCCCTCGCGATCTTGCGTGGCAGCAAGCCGGGCACCTGCCCCAGATCAGACGCCACCCCCACATCGACCACGACAACCTCGGCGCCAGCCTGCGCGGCGAACGCGTTCACCACCGCCCCGCCAGCCAGGAAGTTCGCTACCATCTGGCCGGTTACCTCCTGCGGCCATGGTGTGACACCTTGGGCGTGCACCCCGTGGTCGCCGGCGAAAACGGCCACCGCGGCAGGCTCCGGCATGGCTGGCGGGCAGCTTCCCGCGAGGCCGGAGAGCTGCACGGAGATGTCCTCCAGCACGCCGAGCGAGCCGGCCGGCTTGGTCATTTGCGCCTGCCGCTGCCTGGCTGCCGCCACGGCCTCGGCGTCAAGCGGCCTGATCGCCGCGATGACCTCATCGATCAGGCTGACAGCCTCCCGACCAGGCAGCTCGCGACGGCCGAATTCCTCGGCGTGCACGGCCCAGCCCAGCGGCCGGCGGCGGGCCCAGCCTGCGAGTTCGAGCTCTGGCTCCGGCGCGAAGCTGGACACGTATCCGACGCAGAGGTATGCCACTACCTCCAGGTGCGACGGCAGCGCGAGTTCGGCGGCCAGTTCGCGCTCGCTGAAGAAGCTGACCCAGCCGACCCCGAGGCCCTCAGCCCTGGCCGCCAGCCACAAATTGGCGACGGCTAGCACGCTTGAGTAGACCGCGGTCTGCGGTTGCGCATGCCGGCCCAGGGTGTGCCGGCCACCGCGGGTCGGGTCGCAGGTGACCACGATGTTGACCGGCGTCTGCAGGATCGCCTCGGTCTTGAGCCGGTCGAAAGCGCGTGCCCGGGCCCCCGGCAGGCTGCCTGCGTAGTCGTCCCTCGCCCTCTCGGCGAGCGCCTTGATCCTGGCGCGCCGGGCCGGGTCGGTGATGAGGATGAAGTCCCAAGGCTGGGAAAAGCCGACTGACGGCGCCCGGTGAGCCGCAGCGAGCACGCGCTCCAGCACCTCAGCGGGGATGGGATCGGGCCGGAAGCCCCGGCGCACATCGCGGCGCTCGTCGATGACCCGGTACACGGCAGCACGCTGATCGGATGGAAACGAGTTCATATCCATGGCGTGGCCCGCCGGCTCAGTCTGCCCGCCCTGAGCCACCGCGGCCCTCCATTCCAGCGCTACCAGGCTGCGCCATCGTCGTCCACTGTCCCGGCCTGCGCATCGGGACCCCAGCCAGCCCGTGACCCCGGCACCGTCAGTGCATGCCGTAGCAGCGCGTTAAACGCCGCCGCGGCCACGGCGGGCCCGCCCTTCTCCGACACGTTACTCACTGCCGGGAGCCCGCTGGCACGCAGCGCGTCCTTGGCCTCGGCCGCTTCGACGAAGCCGACCGGCATGCCGACCACGAACGCCGGCTCTACCCGACGGCGGAGGATCTCCGCCAGTGCCGTGCCGCCGCCGCCGACCACCCAGACGGCACCTGGCCCCGCTTCGCCGAACGCCAGCCGGACCGCTGCGGCAGCCCTGGGGATCGATGCCGTCCTGGCCAGCCGGTGCGTGAGTGGCTCGGTGACCTTGCACAAAACCGGGCAGGCGGTAATCCCGGCGGCCACCATGATCGAGTCCGCGACGACCGGCGCGCCCGCCGCGAGCGCGGCAACGGCCTCGGTCAGCGACTCCTCGTCGCAGACAAGGTCGGTGAAATAGTCGAAATCAGCGCTGGCATGAATGACGCGTTCGGTGACGTCACGGCTGAACTTGGGCAGCCTGGAGAGGTCGAGCCGGGACCGCAGGATGCGGTAGGACTCCTCGATCACCGGATTCATTGCCGCCGGCGTCCCGTTCGGCCAGGCCACGACGCCCCCACCTCCTCCGGCCCTGACGCTTCCGAGCTGGCGCGCGTTACCCCCGAACGGCGCCATCGGCATTCCAGCATGGCACAGCGGGCAGCCCTAGACCGCGCATCGCGTGCGGATTGGCCGGACCCGGCGTGTCCCGACGTGGGCGTGCTGCATGGCAGGTCTGGCCCAGGCGTCAGGCCCGGTGGCGTCCCTGGCGCTGAGCAGCCGAGTCGCCGGTCAGCAGCGCGATCGGGCCGGTGTCGGTGTTGGCAGCAGCAGTATCGGCGGGCGCGAGTTGCTCTGGTGGCGGGGCCGGGGCGCCGTCCGCCGTGGCAAGCTCGGCCGCCGAAGGCGCATGATGCTGACCGTCCTTGTTCTTAAACAGCAGGTAATGGAAGATCAAGAAGCGGGCCACGAAGGTCAGGCAGTTCACCAGGAAGTACGCGCCCTGCACGGTAAGGTGCCGCTTCCAATGCGTGTAATCCATGTGATGCGCATACACGCTCGCGTAGTGGGAGGTCAGGCCCAGGATGATCCAGACGCCTGCGGACACCAGCCAGAACGGGACGGTCTCCCGGAGGAAGTCCGGACGTCCCTTCCGCTCCCACGCCCACCGGCTGAGGATGTAGCTGACCAGCGCGGCGGTCATCGACGCCAGCACGCCGGACAGGCCGGCGCTGAGCTGCACCGGACCAACCAAGATCGCCAGCATCACCTGGCTGGTAACGACGCCAGCCACCGCCACTCCGGCGAACCGGATGAAGCGCTTCCCCGCCTCGGTGCGCAACTTGCGCTCTATCCGGGCCGGAACCAGGCGCCACGCAGCTTTGGTGATCTTGTCCGGGACAGCAGGCATGAGATTCCTAAAGTGACGAGCGGCTGTAGCTGGGTCAGACAGGTACACACATTACGGGAACGTGAAGAGGGCTTCGCCCGAAACCCTCCGGTCCATGATTCCCCCAACTGCCGCAGCCGACGCCTCGAGGGGGCATGCTGCGGATCGGGAGATCGGCTTTAGACTACCCATCCGCTGGCGTACCGGAGACGAGCAGCGGGCACGGGAAATCAGGCGATTCATCATGGGAAAAGGCCGGATCGGGCTAGCGGCCATTCACCCGGTCGGCTCTAGCCGACCCTTCCGCCGAGATCAGCCTGCCGCTCGAAGCGGCCTGCCTTGGATACTCCACCCGCCAGCAGGTGCCCGTTGACGGCGACCCAGAAGACCTCGAGCAGCCCACCTTGCGCGCGGGCAGCGGCGAACGGCGACGACCGAAACGAGTACGCCAGACTCGTCATCGACGGCTGCGCCCAGCGGCCGTCGTAGCGGCGCGCCAACCACCAGAGCCGACCGTCAGCGCCGCAGTAGATGACTCGCTCGGTGCCTGTCACGACAACCGGCCACGGCTGGCCGCTAATGACGCCACCCAGGCGCGACGGTCCGCGGACATGACGGCCGCGCAGGACGCCCGCCCAGATCGAGGTTGGCTTCGCCGGGCCCGGCCAGAACACGTCGATCTCCGCGTCCGGCAACGCAACAGCGCTGGGTGCGCCCCCGAGCGGTCCCATGCCAAGGTCGGCCGGGCCGGTGAAAGGCAGGCCCACGTTCCTCACCACGTGCCAGAGGTTGCCGTCAGTACCGCGCCAGAACACTTGGACCTGGCCTGCGCGTGTCTCGGCCGGAGACGGCCAGCTGGCAAGACTGCCGTGCAGATTCTGCGGGCCCGTCCAGCCCTCGCCCGGGCTGTACTGGCCATGCCAGAGATGGTCGTCGTGCGAGCCCTTCCAGAACACATCGATGATGCCGTTGGACTGCGCCACTGCGCGCGGACCGCCACCGAGCGACCGCATCAGCGTGAGCTTGCGAGCCCGCTGCCAGCCGCTGGCCGTGCGCCTGCGTTGCCAGAGATACCCTCCGCCGCCGCGGTAGAAGACATCGAGCTCGGTGGTATTGACCCGGACGACGCTCGGGCCGGAGGTTAGATAGCCGCCCAGGTCAGTGCGCTGCCAGTTGCCATTGGCGGTCCCGGACTCCTCCCATAGCCGGTGATCGGCGCCCCGGTAGAACACCGCCAGCTGACCACGCGGCTGAGCGACGGCCGGCGTAGCCTGCATCGTTCCGCCCGGCGTCGGCAGCGTGAGGTCGAGGTAGTCCTGGTCTATGTTCATGGTGTCGCCACCGAAGGTCTGGAACACGTTCCCGCTGTACTGGTGCACGCGCCTGCCGCCAGTCCACTCGCCGGGCCGGTAAATCGAGCCAGAAGTGCTGCTAAGCCCGTTCCACAGCGCGGCATAAACGACGTCAGGCACAGCGAACTTGGCTGCCCGGTATCGCCCGGCCAGATCCACGATGCCAGCAGAGCTCGAGTAGACCGCTGAGGAGTAGCCGAGCTTGTGCAGCTCGCTGGTCCACGCGGACAAGAAGCGCAATGCCGCTGCTGCGTCGGCCGACGGGTAAGCCGCCATGTCGTAGTAGATCG
The DNA here is from genome assembly GCA_963787665.1 of uncultured Actinomycetota bacterium. Classification (GTDB taxonomy): domain Bacteria; phylum Actinomycetota; class Actinomycetes; order Streptosporangiales; family Streptosporangiaceae; genus JAJYUU01. Next base: position 1,025,701 of record CAWBDZ010000005.1, on the reverse strand, counting down.
GCGTGCGTGGTCCGAAGCCCAGGAGCTCGGCTTGCACCGCCGCGTCGCGGGCTGCAGCGATGCCTTGCCGGCCCGGAGACCGGAGCTGACCCAACGAAGGCTGCGGTCCGGCGTACATGGGCATGAACCGCCACCCTGCGGCGGCTTCTGCGCGCACCCAGCTCGATGTCAGGTTGACCTGATCGCACGCCCGATCGGCACCGCCGATGTAGATCCCGACAGCCCGGTAAGGCGAGTGCCGGCGCCAGGCAGCCATGAAACTGGTACTTGGCGCTGCGCAGGAGTCGAAGCCCAGGCCGCGGTCGTTGGCGACCAGCGCTGGCAGCGCGGGCGCCGATGCGCCAACCGCGCCGCCGGGTGAGGCGTCCTCAGCACGCTCGCCGGCCGAGATCGTCGGCTTTGGCAATCCCGCGCTGGCCAGTGCGCGGTAAATGACAGCGGGATTGGCGTTGAACGTTGCCGTGACACTGATGCGCGGCGCGCTGGCCGTGATGACGTTCGAAACCGGGTCCTCGCGAGAACTGCGCTGGGCGTACCGGGCGCCAGGCTGGATCAGCAGTGCCTCAGTTGCGCCGATCAGCCAGCTTGGGCAGCGTTCGTTCGCACCCGGCATGCCGAGGTAAACAGTGTGCAGATCGAACCGGACGCAGGTGCCGGCATGGCTGGCCAGGTCCAGCACGGGCCAGGCTGCCGGGACCTTGAACGTGTAGCCGCGGTAGCTCACCGCCTTCAGGCGCGCTGCTGGGACGGCGGCTGCTTGAGCGGCCGCCGTCCCAGCGGCGGAGAACGTGACAGCGCCCAGCACGCAGGATGCCACGGCGATACAGGCGACGAAGTTAGCAGCATGCCGCGCCGACCCGGACGGCGAATGACCGAGCATGACCAGTACCGGCTTCCTCCCCCGCGACGCCGACTGCACCTAGGCACTCGCTGACCGATGGCCGCCGGCCCGCTTCCCTGGATAGCCCGGCTAGCGAGCAGCTGCTACGCCGAGAATGGTCTGCTGACCTAGGTGCACGGCCATTTCCATCGCGCCTGAAATGCGACCCCCTCGTGCGCGCAATGGCGGTCACGCTAAGTGCTGAGGCAGTTCAGATTAGTGGCCGAAGATGTGACCGCGCGCGCGACGCGCCGGGTGCCCGCGAGCTAGCAAACTAGCTCCGGGATAACGTCCACCGGTCCGCCGCGGCGTCATAGCAGAGCTCGAAAACGCTGGCGGGCACTGCTCGCTCGGGAGCGGCCTCAACCAGCCAGCACTCCCGGCTGAGCTGCCCGCCATCCGCGCCCGGCTGGGGCTGGCCGGGTACAGCGCGCTTGTCGCGGACGAAGAGCACCGTATATATCCGTCCACGCCAGACGAACCTGGCAGGCTTCTCGTGCCGCTGCCATACCTCGACTGGTTCGCCGCGGATGGGCCGCATCGCGCCGCTCCCTGGACCGTGACACCATCGGGTGTCCCTTCGCCGCCCAGGGGAAGACAGGCAGGCCTTATGTATTCGAACATACATTCGCTGATGGGAAACGGCAACCTCAGCGGCCAAACGCGTGGCTGCGCAAGCGAATTAGATGGTCCCGACAGCGACTTACCACGGCTACGGCGACCGCAAACCCGAACAAAGCGGGCGCCTGCCGCCGCCTAGGCCGTGGAAAGTCGAGATTCCGGGCCCTTGAGCGCTGACGAAGCGTGCTCTCGGCCCTGGGAACCGCTACGCAGAGGCCCAGCCCGGCATCGGGAACCCTGTCATCAGTTCCCGCACCTCGCCCGCGATCTTGTCGATCGACTCCTCGTCGTCCTTGGCTGCGGCGATGATCGCCTCGTCCATCCAGCCCGCGATCTGGGCCATGTGCAACTCGGTCAGACCGCGCGTGGTGATGGCCGGGGTCCCGATCCTGATGCCGGACGGGTCGAACGGCTTGCGCGTGTCGAAAGGCACCGTGTTGTAATTCACCTCGATGCCGGCCCGGTCGAGCGCCTTGGCCGCGGGCTTGCCGCCGATGCCCTGCGAGGTCAGGTCGACCAGGATCAGATGGTTGTCGGTACCTCCGGAGACCAGTGTGTAGCCGCGACTGGCTAGTGCGTCCGCTAGTGCCTTGGCATTGGCCACGACCTGCTGCGCGTAGCTGCGGAAGGACGGCTGGCCGGCTTCGCGCAGCGCGACCGCGATGGCGGCGGTGGTGTGATTGTGCGGACCGCCCTGCAGCCCGGGGAAGACGGCCTTATCCACCGCCGAGGCGTGCTCCGCCGTTGACATGATCATCGCGCCGCGCGGGCCGCGCAGCGTCTTGTGCGTTGTCGTGGTGATCACGTCCGCGAATCCGACCGGCGACGGGTGTGCGCCGCCCGCGATCAGGCCGGCGATGTGCGCGATGTCGGCAACGAGAACTGCATCGATGTCGCTGGCGACCTCGGCGAACGCCGGGAAGTCGATCGTCCGCGGGATCGCGGTGCCGCCGCAGAAGATCACCTTGGGCCGCTCTTGCCGGGCTAGGTCACGTACCTGGTCCATGTCGACCCGGCCGGTGTCGGCCCGGACCCCGTACTGGACTGCATGGAACCACTTGCCCGTCACCGACACCGACCAGCCGTGGGTCAGGTGCCCGCCCATCGGCAGCGACATTCCCATCACCGTGTCACCGGGCTGCAGGAAGGCCAGGTATACGGCCAGGTTGGCAGGCGAGCCGGAGTACGGCTGCACGTTGGCGTGGTCGACGCCAAATAGCGCCTCAGCCCGCTCGCAAGCTATCCGCTCCAGCGGGTCGATGAACTGCTGACCCTCGTAGTACCGGCGGCCTGGATAACCCTCCGAGTACTTGTTCGTAAGAACGGTCCCGCTGGCCTCGAGCACAGCGACGGAGACGTAGTTCTCCGATGGAATGAGCCGGATCTTCTCCCGCTGGCGGCGCGCCTCTGCCTGGATCAGCTCGGCTATGTCCGGGTCGCTACCAGCGATGTGCGGGATAGGCGGCTGGTGCATGGGGTGCTCCTTAGCTGCGGGACGAGCTGTTACCCAACGGCTGGCTGAGTTTGAGGCCTGCCCTTCATCATGCCGAACAGGGCAGATCACGTACACCTCGGCTCGCTCGCAGCGGCCAGACCCGGCTGGCACGAACCGGGTGGCCCGGCGCGCGCGCGGCGACTCTGCCAATCGGGGCTTACCACCGCACGCTCAGAAGCTACGTGAACTCGCTGGCGAGAGCAGGCCTGGTCATCGAGCGGATGATCGAACCAGCGGGGACGCCGGACGCGCCGGTCTGGTATCAGGTGCCGTGCCTGCTCTACGCCCGGTGCAGACTGGATCGCTCACCTCAACGCCGACAGGACCTGGCGCCTGGCGTACTCAGACCGCGGCGGCCAGATCCTGACTGGTACTGATCTGGGCTGGGCCGGGCGGCTTTAACGGGGAGCTGAACCGGGCAGCGCCCTGTGGCGGACGGCCGCCCGGCCACAGCTCAGCCTGATACTGCCTCGAGCAGCTTCCTGCGCTGCTGCTCGCCCAGACCGCCGACGCGACGGTTGTCGTCGATGCCGGCCTCTTCCATAACCGCGGCAGCCTTGGCCGGGCCATAACCGGGCATCGCCTTGATGACCTGGGCGACCTTGGTTTTCTTGGTGATGTCGTCGGTCTTGGAAAGCACCTGGGCGATGCTTACCTTCCCGGCTTTCACGGAAGCCAGCAGCTCGCTGCGCTTCTTACGGGCAGCCTGCGCCTTCGCCAGCGCGTCAGCGCGCTGCTCTGGGGTAAGTGTTGGCAGAGCCATGTCACTCCTTCGGTTGAGTCGATCAACTGTCCCACATACCCGCCGCTAGGCGCGGTAACGAGGGTCGTGTCGGGCTCCGGCAGCCATCGCGCGGCGATCGGCCTGAGTCGGCCGCGGCTTGAAGTCCCGGCTAGAACCTGTTCTACTTTCGGCGGAGATGAGCGGTCTGCCGGAGGGAGAAAGCGGCCATGCCAGACGAAACGAGCACGGCGCGGGATCTGGCGCGCAAGTCCCAGGCAGCGGTCAAGGCTAAAGACCGCACGGGCTGGCTAAGCCTGTTCGCGCCGGACGCGGTCGTCCAGGACCCGATCGGGCCGTCGCCATTCGACCCCGATGGCACCGGACATCACGGACCAGAAGCGATCGCGGCGTTCTACGACACGGTGATCGCCCCGAATGACCTGATTACGTTCGAGATCGAGAACTCCTACCTGTGCGGCAACGAGGTCGCTGACCTCGGCATCATCCGGACCGTGCTGCCGGGCGGCCGGCACGTGGCCGTCGTGCGCGGCGTTTACACCTACCGCCGCAACGAGGCAGGGCAGATCGCCGCGCTACGGGCCTTCTGGGAGTTCGACAAGGCCGAACTGATCGAAACTTGAGCGCTTGAGGGCGCGAATCCCTTCCCTCCCACGCCAGACCACTGTCCCGGCCAGGTACGTTCTCGACCGGGCATGGCCGCCAGAACGCGCGCTCGGCTGGAAACGTGCGGCTCGGCGCCCGGCGCCCGGAGCGTGGGCGTCCACCACACCATGACGGTTTCAGTGACTTTGGCGATCGGAATGCCCGGTTTGCGGCACTGAAACCTTCATTCTGTCGTGGCGACGGCAGTGCGGCGTCGCGGTAACGCCCGGATTGTACCTATTGTGCCTGGCCGGCTTAATGGGGCCTGTCGTTGCCGAGTAGCAAGTAACCTGCCTACGCGACCGTTCGGCCGGACGGCGCGTGGCCGGCGCGCTCTGCCGTGCCGTTCAACCCCCTATCTCGGAGCTGGCAGTGCGCATCGGGCAAATCGCGATCGACGTCGCCCCGTTGCGCGAGAGCCGAGATTTCCGCCGCCTGTTCACCGGCCGGTTCGTGGCCCAGGCCGGGAACGCGGTCGCCACGACCGCCGCCAACTGGCAGGTCTACGGCCTTACCCACAACTCACTCGCGGTCGGCTTGCTGACCCTGGCGGACGGCGCGGGAATGCTGGCTGGGCTGCTGACTGGCGGAATGCTCGCCGACCGGTACGACCGGCGCATCCTGCTGATGGTGGTCAGGCTCCCGCAGGCACTGCTCGCCGGCTTGCTCATGGTCAACAGCCTGCTCGGTCACCCTGCCTTGTGGCCGCTGTATGTGATCACGTTCGGCATCGGCGCGCTGTCCGGGCTTAGCGCTCCCGCATCTACCGCGGCCACCCCGGCGCTGGTCAGCGCCGACAAGCTGCCAGCCGCTGCCGCCCTCAACGCCACCGCCGGCCAGCTCGGCAGCCTGGGCGGCCCGGCGCTGGCCGGCCTGCTGATCGCCGGGCCCGGCCTCGCCGCGTGTTACGCCATCAACGCCGCGTGCTTCGCGGTGTTCGGCCTCGCGATGATCGGGATGCGGCCGCTGCCGCCCACCACGAAGGCGCAGCGGCCGGGACTGCGCTCGCTGGCCGAGGGCTTCCGGTACGTCCGGCACAATGGCGTCGTCGGTGGCATGCTGCTGGTCGACACCAACGCGATGATCTTCGGCATGCCATCAGCGCTGTTCCCGGCCATGGCGAGCACGCACTTCCACGGCGGTTCTGCCACCTTCGGCCTGCTGGTCGCGGCACCCGGCCTGGGTGCCCTGGTCGGCGCCGCGACCAGCGGCTGGACCGGCCAGGCTCAGGCGCCCGGGGATGGTGGTCATCGCTGCCGGGATCGTGTGGGGGCTGGCGATCGCCGCGTTCGGCATCATTCGCAGCTTGCCGCTCGCGCTGTTCTTCCTCGCGCTAGCCGGCACGGGGGACATGATCTCCGAGATACTGCGCAACGCGCTGCTCCAGCGCTACACCCCGGACCAGCTGCGGGGCCGGGTGTCCAGCCTGTACCTCGCCCAGGTGACCGGCGCCCCGGCAATAGGGAACGTCGAAGCCGGCGGCGTGGCCCGGCTTGTCTCGCCGGGGTTCTCAGTGGTGACTGGCGGCCTTGCGTGCGTGGCAGGCGCGTTGGTGCTCGGCGCGATGATCCCGGCGCTGCGCGGGGCAACGTTCGGCGGGCCCGCCGGGAGCCGGCCGCCCCGGCTTCGCACGAGTCAGCGGAGTCCGCGGCCTGAGGACGCCTGGCCCGCTGCGAGGGTCGGCAGGCTCGGATGACGCGGGCTTGGCCATGCGGCCGTCGTCTGCCAGGAGGCTTGCTCGGGCGGCGCAGCATGGGACACGACGACATGCAACTCCGGTTGAGAACGCAGGCGCCACACCGGACAAGGCTTATCCGGTACGTGATCTGCATCAGGCACAATGTGCGCTTAGGCGCCTGTAGCTCAGCCGGATAGAGCAGCTGCCTTCTAAGCAGCCGGTCGCAGGTTCGAGTCCTGCCAGGCGCGCCACTGTGATGTCTCGAGACATCGAGGACACCCCGAACCCACGTCAGGGTCCGAGGTTCTTTCGCGTACGGGGTGTTCCTGGTGTGGGTCCGGGCGGCTGTCCGGTGGGCTGGTAGTTCGCTGCTGGGGTCGAGGGTGAGCTGGCGGAGCAGCTCGCCGGTGGCGGCGTTGACGATGCGGATGTGCTGGTCCTGGACGAGCATGAGGACGTGGGTTCCGGCGTGGGTCCGGCCGACGCCGATGTGGTAGAGCTTCCCGCCGGTGCGCAAGGTGATGGTGCCGGTTTTGCCGATGATGTCGGCGCGGACCCGGTCGTGGGTGTCGGCGGTCCGGCTGCCGGGGGCGGCTTTGGGCCGGGCCGCGTAGGCGGCGGCGGGGGTGGCCCGGTGCTGAAGCGACCGGTGCGGGCGGCGGGTGTTGTAGTGGCTGGTGAACTGGTCTAGCTGTGCCTGCAGCTGGCCGAGGTCGGCGGGCTGGGGGTGCTGGGCGGCCAGCCACTTCTTCAGGGTCTGCCAGAGCCGCTCGACCTTGCCCTGGGTCTGCGGGTGATTGGGCTTGCCGTTCTTCTGCCGGACCCCCAGGCGGCGCAGCTCGTGTTCGAGGCCGTTGCGGCCGCCGCGGCCGCCGGAGAAACGCGTCGTGTAGACCAGGCCGTTATCGGTCAGCGTCGAGGCCGGGGCGCCGTGGGCGGCGACGGCGGCGCGGAAGGCATCCACCACGATGGGGCCGGTCACGCGTTGGTGGCAGGTCAGGCACAGTATCAGCCGGGAATGGTCGTCCAGCCAGGCCAGGATCTCGGTATCGGCGCCGGGCCCGCCGCCGGGCCGGGTCAGCCGGTAGTGGGTGAAGTCAGACTGCCAGCACTCGTTCGGCAGGTCGGCGGCGAACCGCAGGTAGGAGTACCTGTCGGAGACTGTCTTTGTCCTGACTGGACTGCCAGGCGCGCCAACCAAAAGGGGCAGGCCCGCGCTTACCCGGGCCTGATCTGGCAAATAGTCGCACGGCAGGGTGGTCCTGACACAGTCATGCCCGAATCCGCTGTGGGCTACGGTCCGGCGATCAGCATTGCCTTGAGCTGATCGAGCTCTTTTGTCAGCAGGCCGTCTTTGAGCAATGTGGTTAGCCTCGACCGTTCGTCGACTAGAGACGGTGCAGCGAAGTGCCCGCCAGCCACCGTCGCGAGACCTCGTTACGGGATCGCGATGGTATCGTATTCCCATGGAAGCTGTCATTGACCAGGCCGGCCGGGTCGTGTTGCCCAAGCCGATCCGTGACGCGCTGGGACTGCTCCCTGGCACAAGAGTCGACATCTCCGCGTACGGCGCCGGCGCCCAACTCGTGCCCACGGGCCGGACAGCGCGTCTAGTCGAAGAGGATGGCGTGCTCGTCTCGGCCGGCGAGACCCCGGTCGACGACGACGTGGTCTTCGCACTCATCGACGGTGGCCGCAAGTGACGGTCGCCGTCGACGCAAGCGTCGCCGTCCCGCTGCTGGTCCGCTCTCATCACGACCATGCCGCCGTGGCCCGCTGGTCGAGCGGGCAGGAGATCACGCTCAGCGGCCATTCCCTCGCCGAGACCTACTCCGTTCTGACCAGGCTGCCCGGCGACGCCCGGCTGGCACCCGGCGACGCCGCCCGCCTGCTCAACGCCCGCTTTGCCACGCCGCTGGTGCTGAGCAGCCGCCGGGCCCGCGCCCTGCCGGACACGCTCAGCCGTCTCGGCATCGCCGGCGGCGCCGTCTACGACGCTCTAGTGGCACTGGCCGCCCAAGAGCACGGGGCAGCCCTGGCTACCAGGGACGCGCGAGCACGTGGCACCTACGATGCCGTCGGCGTCCAGGTAATCATCGTCACCTGACCGCGACAGCACCTCGCACAAGTACCCGCCCGCTCCTACCCACCCGCTCCGGGTTCCGCCGAGCCATCGCGACCCCACCGCCCGCGAACGCCAGTTCTGCGCTCAACATCGATGCAAGGCTGAGGTCAAGCCGAATCAGATCGCGCTCCGATCCGGCCCAGGCGCGCGAGCCAGCCAAACGCCAGTTTCCAAGATCGAGACCTGCCCGATTGTTGCTGTGACTTGCAGCAGTGCGCCTAGTTCTGATCATTGTCGAGCAGGTCGTGGAGCCGCGTGAGCGCATCGCGACCGCATCCTCGTCGCCCTGGCTTGTACCTTCACTATTCAGTGTTACTATGTACCGGTAGTCAATATCACTGAGTAGCTGCGGGAGGAGGTGTTCCATGGGCAAACAGGTGACGGAAATGCTCAAGGGGACGCTGGAGGGCATCGTCCTCGCGATCCTGCTCGGCCTGCCGGCGTACGGCTACGAAATCACGGCATGGCTGCGGGAGCAGGGCTTCTCCGACATCGCCGAAGGAACCGTCTACGCACTGCTCATCAGGATCGAACAGCGCGGCCTCGTCGACGTGGAGAAGGTCCTCTCCGAGAAAGGGCCGCCGCGCAAGGTGTACTCCCTCAACGCTCAGGGACGGGAACATCTCGAAGATTTCTGGCGGACCTGGAGCTTCCTCACAGAACGGCTCGAACAGCTCCGCGAAGGAGGCAGATAGATATGGCCGCAGGGTGGATCCAGCAGAAGAGGCGATACCGGCAGTACAAGGCACGCACGAAACGGCTTCCTGCGAGCTATCAAACGGCGGTCAATGCGCTGGAGCGGTACTCGCATTACTTCGGGCCTGAGACGGGAGACGGCGTGCTGTCGATGCTGGAGGACCTTGTCGATCTCTTCGAGCAGAGCGCGGCGAGCGGAACCCCGGTCCGCGAGATCGTCGGCGATGACCCGGTGGAGTTCGCCGACGCGTTTCTCCGGAACTACCCGCAGGGTCAGTGGATCACGCGGGAGCGGGACCGGCTGGCCAGCACCATTAAGAGCGCCGAAGGAGAAGACACAGGCAACGAAGGGATATCCCGATGACCACACAGCAAGCCCAGGCGATCCGCGTGCAGGGGCTTGAGAAGTCGTACAAGGAGCTGCGCGTGCTGCGCGGCGTGGACTTCGACGTGGCGCGGGGCAGCATCTTCGCCCTGCTCGGCTCCAACGGCGCCGGCAAGACCACGGTCGTGAAGATCCTCTCCACCCTGCTCAAGCCCGACGCGGGGACGGCGACCGTCGATGGCTTCGGCGTCGCCACGCAACCGGCGAAAGTGCGGGAGTCCATCAGCCTCACCGGGCAGTTCGCGGCAGTGGACGAAACCCTCACCGGGCGAGAGAACCTGGTGCTGGTGGCCCGGCTGCGGCACCTGAAGGGCGTCGGCCAGATCGCGGATGACCTGCTGGCGCGCTTCCAGCTCACCGACGCTGCGAGGCGAAGGGTGTCGACGTATTCCGGGGGCATGCGCCGCCGCCTGGACATCGCCATGAGCCTCATCGGCAACCCGCCCGTGATCTTCCTGGACGAGCCGACGACCGGGCTCGACCCGCAGTCGCGCCTCGAAGTGTGGAACAGCGTGAGGGAACTCGCCGGGCACGGCACGACGGTGCTTCTGACAACGCAGTACCTGGACGAGGCCGAACAGCTCGCCGACCGGATCGCGATCCTCCACGAGGGACGCATCATCGCGAACGGCACCCTCGCCGAACTGAAGCAGCTGTTCCCGCCCGCCAAAGTCGAGTACGTCGAGAAGCAGCCGACACTCGAAGACATCTTCCTCGCCATCACCGACAACAACGGCACAGCGCGCGCCGCCTTGACAGACAGCTAAGGAACAACAATGAACAGGCATTTCTTTGGCGACACCGCCGTCTTGCTGGGCCGCACCCTGCGCCACATCACGCGCAGCCCGGATACCATCATCACGACCGCGATCATGCCGATCGCCTTCATGCTGCTGTTCGTCTACGTGCTCGGCGGCGCGATCCGCACCGGGTCGGGACACTATGTGAACTACCTGCTGCCCGGCATCCTGCTCATCACGATCGCCTCGGGCATCTCCTACACCGCAGTCCGGCTCTTCTCGGACATGCAGAGTGGCATCTTCGAGCGATTCCTCTCCATGCCGATCGCGCGCTCCAGCGCGCTATGGGGCCACGTGCTGACCTCCCTGGTCGCCAATCTGATCTCGCTGGTGGTCGTCGTACTCATTGCCCTGCTGATGGGATTCCGCACCGGCGCGGGAGTGCTGGCCTGGCTTGCGGTTGCCGGCATCCTCGTCCTGTTCACCCTGGCACTGACCTGGCTCGCCGTCATCGCCGGCCTGTCCGCCAAGACCGTGGAGGGCTCAGGTGCGTTCGCCTACCCGCTCATCTTCCTGCCGTTCATTAGCTCGGCCTTCGTGCCCACGCACACCATGCCCGGCCCGGTGCGCGCCTTCGCCGACAATCAGCCGGTCACATCCATCGTCAACACGATCCGCGACCTGTTCACACACCAGCCGGTCAGCAACGACATCTGGATCGCCTTCGCCTGGTGCCTTGGCATCCTCATCGTCGCGTACGCCCTCGCCATGGCCACCTACCACCGCAAGATCGTCTAAGGATGAGTCTCCTTTGCCGTAGCGAGACGCCGCGGCGCGGCTTCGGCGCTTTCCGCGCCGGGGCTCGGCCTTGACGGAGGGCCGCCGGGCGTGCCGTCGGCGTCCCGGAGCGTGGCACAGCCGACCCGCTCGCTAGGGATCGGCGCCTGTCAGGAAGACGGGGACAGGGCAGCAACACCATCCATACTTGGATGCGTCGCCGCAGCCAGCCCGAGGGACCTCTGTCATGCCGGAGTTCGTGCTCGACCACTCTCAGCGGTGGCTTGATCATTTCAACGGCCAGGGTCATGAGGCTAAGTCCCTGGCGGCCGGGGTTGAAGGTGCCATCTACGACCTGGGGGACGGCCTTGTCGCCAAGGTCTGGCGTGAACGCCGCGCGGCCGAGCTGGAACGTATGCAGAGGTTCTATGCGGATGTCGCTGCGGCGGACCTGCCGTTCGGTACGCCGGAGATCCTGAGGGTAGAGCAAGTCAACGGCACGTCAGTGACCTACGAGCGCAAGCTGCCCGGCGAACCGCTACAGCGTCGCCTTGACGTGAATGACCGCGAGATCGGCCCATCGGCCGTCCGCTGCGTCATCGATGTACTGCGCGCCCTAGCCACGGTGCCAGCTACCGCCAGCATGCGACGACTCTCCGTCCTGGATGAAGATCAGCCATTCTGGGCCGACGCTGACACATTCCAGGCTGCGTTGCTCAGCCTGATCGGCCGGCGCGTTACCCGGTTCGGGACGGTCATTCGCGAACACCTACCTGACTTCGAGCGCCGCTACACGGCCTTGCAGGAACGTCTCGCCACGCTAGACACCTGGCGCGACACCGTCATCCACGGCGACCTGCTTGGCGGCAACATCCTCGTCGACGAGCAGAACCAGCCGCTCGCGGTCCTTGACTTCGGCTTCCTCACTACCGCGGGCGACCCCCGCCTCGACGCAGCGATCACCGCGAGCGTCATGAACATGTTCGGCCCGCACGCGCCATCCATCACCCATGACCTCACGGCACAATTCGCCCGAGATCTCGGTTACCCCACCGAGGTACTTCTGACCTATCAGGCCGCTTACGCTGCGGCGACCAGCAACGCATTCACCGCAGACGGCAGCGACGGACACTTTGGCTGGTGCATCGCCCAGCTCCGCCGGGCCGACATCAGCGAGGCTCTCGGCCTATGATGTCGCCTCCGTGACCGCAAACACCGAACCAGGCACGCCGATAGCCATCGACGAAGCGGTGAGCTGCAAAGTATGGCCGCCAGCCAAACGGACCCGAAAGTCGTACTGAACTACCACCGCAGCGGTCAGGCCGAAATCCGTCTCCCACGGGTGGTGAGCGTACGTGTACGAATGAGCGAAGCTAAGCGCACACTAGGAACATGACTCAAACCGTCGCGGCGTACGGCAGCTGCGGCACCGATGAACGGGACCTCACCGCGCAGCGCCTGGTGCTGGCCGAGCTGGAAGTCAGCCGGGCGCACGTCTACCACGTCCTGGCTAGGCAGGGAACTTAATGGGTGGACCACCAGGCCGCGCGCCATGAGAACCCGCGACGACCCGGCAGCCACGACCCGAGCCGGACGTGCCGCTGAGGTTGCCTGCGCGCTACTCGTCGCAAGTGCCTTGGTGCCGGTCGCCGGGCCGCTGTCACTGGCCGCGGACATCCGGCGCGGCCGCGAGCGGCACCGGCAGGATGTTCTAATCGCGAAACTGTGGGCTGCCGCGAAGCGCCTTCCGATCGGCACCGTGCTCCTCGATCCGGTCAACGGCAGCCGGGTCAGCGTTGAGCGGGATGGCGGCTTCCTGATCCTGGCGATTACTGATGCGCTTGATCACCGCGATCCTGAGGCGACAGTCGCCCGCTACGTGCTCGGCTACTGGGCAGTGCGGGCGCGACCACCCTTGTACCGGCACCTGGCCGGGGTTCATGACATGTCTCCTGCCCGGATGCCGTGGCAGCAGCGCGAGCAGCTCGCGGAGTTCAACGCCATCACCAACGCCGCTGAGGTCACTGCTGGCGAGCTCGCCGGGATTCTCGGGCAGGTCACCCGGACTACGACCGCATATTTCCTATAACCGGACGAGGCGCACGACGCGCAAAGACCGATTGCAAGCACTCACAGGCGTGGTTGGGACTGCGGCCTTGTGCCCGGTTCCGGTTCGCCCGTGTGGCATGGCGCACTCGCATATGTACCTTGACAGTTACGTAACCATCTCGGTACGTTCATGCCGTGGAAGCTGCGTTGCGGGCACTGGCGGACCAGAGCCGGCGGACCATGCTGGAAACGCTGTCCCGCGGCCCGGTCACCGCCGGCGAGCTGGCGGCGCTGCTGCCGATCGCCCGGCCGGGAGTATCGCGGCACCTGCGGGTGCTGCGGGAGGCGGGACTGGTCCAGGTCCGGCAGGAAGCGCAGCGGCGGGTCTACAGCCTCCGGCCCGAGCCGCTGGCCGAGATCGATGACTGGCTGGCCCGGTACCGGGCCTTGTGGGAGCAGCGGCTGGATGCCCTGCACACCGAGGTGGCCCGGGGCAAGCGCGAGCGAAGGAGCAGCAGATGACCAGCAATGACCGCGCGGGCGCCCGCATCCTGGGCAGCCTGCGATCGGCAGACGGCAAGGGCGTCGTGCGGATGGAGGACCGCTACGACACCGACATCGACGACCTGTGGTCGGCACTCACCGATCCGCGCCGTCTCGCACGCTGGATGGCTGAGGTTGAAGGCGACCTCCGCCTCGGCGGTGAGTTCCGGGCGCGCTTCTTTGCCAGCGGATGGGAAGGCACCGGGCGCGTGGAAGCGTGCGAGCCCCCGCGGCACCTGTTGCTGCTGACCAAGCAACCGGACCAGCCGGACGAGCAGGTCATCGAGCTCACGCTGGCCGCCGACGGCGACCAGACCATCCTGGTCTGGGAGGAACGGGGCATGCCTGTGGACCTGCTCGCCGCCTACGGGGCGGGCATCCAGGTCCATGTCGAAGATCTCACCGCCTATCTCGCCGGGCGTGAGCGCTGCGACGCCGGCGCGCGGTGGCAGGAGCTGCAGCCTGCCTATGCGGACCTGGCGGCCAACGTCGGCTAGGCGCTGGCCGCTGCCGAAGCGCGTCATTGTTCTATGGCAGGAGCGCTTTAGTGCTGCTGCTGAATAGGGTCGTGCCCACTTGGGATCCAATGCCCGGGGCCGCAGGCTCGCCCGATTAAGGCATCGAGCCTCACGTTGGCAACGTTAGCCTGGAGTTCTGGATCAGTTCACGTTATGTCTAGCGTTGTCCGCGACTTCGTCCGCCCGGTGCGAGAGACTGATCGATCCAGGCCATTCCTGCGACGGAGGATCCGATGAGCACTCCCATCGAGCATGTCATTGTGTTGTGCCAGGAAAACCACTCCTTTGACAGCTACTTCGGGTCTTACTCTGGCCTGCCGGCCGGTTACGGCATCCCTGCGGGCTACACCCAGCCGGACGGCAGCGGCGGCACGGTCGCGCCCTTTCACTTCACCGATCTGACCAGCGACGGGGTAGATCCTTACCACGACTGGGCCTCCATCCACTCCGAGTGGGACAACGGGAAGATGGACGGGTTCTACGTCACCGATGGTCAGGCAGCCATGGGTTACTACGAGTCCGCTGACCTGCCGTATTACTACTCGCTATTCCCGCAGTTCACGCTGTGCGCGAATTACTTCTGCGGCGCCCTGACCGAGACCTATCCCAATCGGCTCGTGCTGTACGCGGGTACCAGCGGCGGCAACACGAGCAACAGCATCAACAACGGCACGCTGAATTACCCATGCGTACTGGATCTGTTGTCGGCCCACAGCGTCACGTTCAAGAACTACAACTTCTACTGCCCGGACAACTACTCCATCCTCGCCCTGTTCCAGAACTGGGCGACCGGTGGTCCGAACAATGAGCTGAATCAGCCGCAGTCCCAGTTCTTCAGCGACTGCATGAACAACTCGCTCCCCCAGGTTTCGTTTGTAACCGTAGCTCCCCCGTATGACGAGCACCCGGCCGCCAACATTCAGACCGGCATGGCAATGATCCAGTCGATCATCAGTGCCGTCCAGCAGTCTGCGGCCTGGTCGAGCTCGGCAATCCTGCTTACTTACGATGAGGCAGGCGGCTTCTTCGACCATGTGCCACCGCCGCAGCTTGACGCCTACGGGCCGGGCATCCGTATTCCGATGATCATCGTGTCGCCGTACGCCAAGCCCGGCTATGTCGACACGACATTCTCCGAGCACGGCTCCGTGCTGAAGTTCATCGAGACCGTGTTCGGGCTGCCGACGCTCGCGTCAATGAATCACCAGTTTGACACCAGTACGCCGCTTGCCAATAACGCTGCCAACGGGGCGCCGTTCCCGCCAAGGGACGGCAACCCGGCAATCAGTGACCTGACTCAGTGCTTCAACTTCGGCTGATCCCGGCAGGATCCCCAAGCTCGCCGACGCCGCGGGTACTTCATGTGAGCAGGCTGATCGACAACCAGCGCAACGCGCAGGCCGGCCCGGTCCGAACCGGCCCGAGCCGAGGCACGCTCAGCCAGAACATTGGGGGAACGGGTTCCGCCCTGGCCTGCCGCCGGCGCCGGGCCGTGGTGTGCAGTGCTAATACCGCACGCCTGGCGGCGCCGGGTCCGGCTCGGTCAGGCCGAGCAACGGCTCGTCGGCCGAGCGAATGTCTGCGGTCGGCAGCCCGCCGGGATACTGCTGCCGAGCCCGCTCGGCGACGGAGATGGCAATCTCCACGTGCCGCCTGCTGCTGGCCGCGTAGAAATCCTGGGCGTCGGCACTGAGCTTCGGGCGTGCGTGCAGTGGCTTATCGCTGACTGCGAGCAACGTCGCAGTAGGTATCCGGTAGCGGAACCCGTTGGCTGCCACCGTCGCAGACTCCATGTCGACCGCGAGCGCGCGCGACAGCCGCAGCCGGTCGGCTACCGTGCTCAGCTGGAACTCCCAGTTCCGGTTGGCGGTGGTGAACACGATGCCCAACCGGCAGCGCAGGCTCCGGGCTGTCAGCTCATCGAGCAAGAGCGCGTTCAGCGTGTGGTTGGAGACGACAGGCACGCTGAGCGGCAGTACGTCGTCGAGCACGCGGTCGTCCCGCAGGTACGCGGTCGCGAGGACCAGGTCCCCGATTTCCTGGTGATTACGCAGTCCGCCGCAATGCCCGATCATCAGCACCAGGTCAGGGCGGAGGACGGCAAGGTGATCGGTGATCGTCTTGGCGTTGGACGGCCCGACGCCAATATTGATCATGGTGAGCCCGGCCCGGCCTGGCAGCGGGTGATGCCAGGCTGGCATCTGCCGTCCGTCGGAGTCAGGGCCGGTGCAATCCGGCAGCGCGGCGCGGAATTCCGTTACGTGCCAGGCGTAATTCGTGAGCAGGACATACCGCTGAAAATCCTCGGCCGGCGTGCCGGTGTAGTGCTGCAGGCGGTCGATTGACAAGGCCATGCGCTCGGGGCCGAACAGGAACAGTTTCTTGCGCCGCAAGTCCCAGCGGGTCTCGTCTACGGCCGGACCGATCGCCGGGTCCTGCAGGCTGAGCGCGCGCCGCCCGCTGCTGACCGAGATCCGGGCCCCCGCTGCGGCCAGGCGGCCGAGGTCCCGCTCCAGGTACCAGCGGATCGCCCTGGGCGCGGAGAACTCGCCCTCGAGCACGCGATTGTGCGCCGACCATGGCCGTTCGACGATCAGCATGGGGTAATACCCGGCTTTGTACGCTTCCTCCATGGCGTCGCATAGCTGCGCCACCTCCGCCTCGCGCCTCGCCTCCGGCACGCCGGAAAAGTCCACCGACTTGGTCATCCGGTCATCATGCCAGCGGCCGGACAGCCTTAGGGCTGGGCCGGGCGGTGCGGAACCTCGCCGAGCACCACGCCAAAGTTGTCGCGATAGGCAGCCAGCACGGCGGCGTCATCAGCCAGCTGCTGTTCGGTGCGGGACGTTCCGGTTGTCCGGATCAGCGTGCGCCCGCTCACGGAGATGCGGCCGTCCTCGGTCAGCCGGGAACAGATCGTGCTGCGCGTGAAGTGCGACGCTGGCGACGTCTGCTGCCACCAGCACGTAGGCACGAAGTCAGCCAGTGACCGCGGGCGCAACTCGACCCGGTACTGCGGCTCACCATCCTTGATCAGCTCCACGTCGCCGTCGTCGGTGTCGGCCAGGCGGAACGTCGCTGCCGGATCATCCTGTTCGGTCCTGGCCGCCGCGAGCAGCGGGTAGATGCTGTTGCCACCGAAGCCGACGTCTGCAAGCCAGGGCCCGCTGCCGTCTAGCGGCCGCACCATGAGCGCAAGATGGTCAAAGGGCGGCCCGAGCCCGTCCGCTCCGTAGACTCGCGCCGCTAGCCGCGTGACGTCGGCCCCCAGGGCCTCAAGCAACAGCGCGAATAGTCCGTTGAGTTCGTAGCAGAAGCCACCCCGGCGCCGACCGACTATTTTGCTGACAAGGTGCTCTGCATCGAGCGAGATCGGCTCGGACAGATGAATGCTCAGGTTCTCAAACGGTACTGTCAGCTGATGCATTCGGTGCAGCAGCCGGAGCCCGGCGGCATCCCCGGTCACCGGCTGCGTCACGCCGATGCGCGCCAAATACGCCGCGACGGTGTCATTGTCCATCTGCGCACTGTAGATGAAATTTTCGGCTCGCCAGCGGGCCGAAACCGGATGTCCATCTAGTGCGCGGCCATTCGTCGTACTACCGACCAGGGCTTCTGGCTGCCCGCTGTCGGCAGCCCGGCGTAGCATCGATGAGTCCTGGCCTGGCAGCGACCGAGGGGAGCAGCAGATGACCGGAGTACGAGTACTCGTAGGTACCCGCAAGGGCGCGTTCGTGCTGACGGCTGACGGCAAGCGGGACAACTGGAATGTCGACGGTCCGTTCTTCGCCGGCTGGGAGATCTACCACGTCAAAGGCTCTCCGGCCGACCCTGACCGGCTCTACGCCTCGCAGTCCAGTGGCTGGTCCGGCCAGGTGATCCAGCGCTCCGAGGACGGCGGCAAGAGCTGGGACCCGGTTGGCAACAAGTTCAGCTATGACGGCACGCCTGGGACTCATCAGTGGTACGACGGCACACCGCACCCGTGGGAGTTCGCGCGAGTGTGGCACCTGGAGCCGTCCCTCGACGACCCAGACACCGTGTACGCGGGCGTGGAGGACGCCGGGCTGTTCCGGTCCACAGACGGGGGCGACCAGTGGCAGGAACTTCCCGGCCTGCGTGGCCACGAATCCGGTTCATCCTGGCAGCCTGGTGCGGGCGGGATGTGCTTGCACACGATCATCCTCGATCCGGTCCGGCCGAAGCGGATCTTCGCGGCAATATCGGCCGCGGGCGCGTTCCGCTCCGATGACAGCGGGGAAACGTGGCGGCCGGTGAATCATGGCCTGCATTCCGAGGGCATCCCCGACACCGAGGCCGAGGTCGGCCACTGCGTCCACCGGATCGCTATGCACCCGTCCCGGCCCGAGGTCCTCTACATGCAGAAGCACTGGGACGTCATGCGCAGTGACAACGCAGGAGAGTCGTGGCGCGAGATCAGCGGCAACCTGCCCACCGACTTCGGGTTTCCCATCGACGTGCACGCGCACGAGCCGGAGACCATTTACGTGGTCCCGATAACCAGTGACGCCGAGCACTTCCCGCCCGACGGGAAGCTGCGGGTGTACCGCAGCCGGACTGGCGGAGATGACTGGCAGCCGCTGACGAACGGCCTGCCGCAGGAGCACTGCTACGTCAACGTGCTCCGGGACGCGATGGCCGTCGACTCACTCGATGACTGCGGCGTCTACTTCGGCACCACTGGCGGGCAGGTGTACGGCTCTTCTGACGCTGGCGACACCTGGACGCCGATCGTCCGGGACCTGCCGGCGGTGCTGTCCGTCGAGGTCCAGACACTGGCATGATCCGCGTCGTTCTTCCCGCGCACCTGCGGACGCTCGCGCGCATTGACGGCGAGGTAGAGCTCGCGGTGGCCGGTGAGATCACGCAGCGGTCGGTGCTAGACGCGCTGGAGGCCCGGTACCCGGTTCTGCGAGGCACCATCCGTGATCACGACACGTTGCGCCGGCGGGCGTTCATCCGGTTCTTTGCTTGCCAGGAAGATCTGTCGCACGAGGAACTGGATAGCCCACTCCCCGAGCAGGTCGTGACCGGGGGCGAACCGTACCTGATCGTTGCCGCGATGGCTGGCGGCTAACGGCAAGGAGGCGAACCGGGCCGGCTAACTGGCTAAGGTAGCCCGGCGAGGTAGCGGTCCTCGGCCGCATAGTCGAACATCGCGTCGAAGTAGTCGTCATGCAGCCATGGCAGCGCGTTGTCATCCGCGGCGGCCGTCGCCACTGCAACGAGCCAGTCGACCTCGGCCGCGACGGTTTGCGCGTAGCTACCGGCCGGCACATAGCCGAGCTCGGCTGCCGCCGTCATGTCCAGCACGATCGGATATTGCGCGTCCCACGGATGCTTGCCGAGCTCGGGCTGCGCCCCGGGGTCGAGTAGCACTTCGTCCCATCGGTAGTCGAGTTGCCTGGCGATCGTGCGGGCGATTTCGAGACCGCTTGGCGCGTCCGGGTCCGCGCTGTTCAGCACTCGGCGGCCGGGCTGTGCCGCGACCGTCTCGATCAGCGCGGCAACGTTTGCTGCCGCGGTTGTATGGTCAATGCCCTGTCCGCGGCGGGCCAGGAACACCGCGGGCCTGCGGTCGAGTACGCGCCGGACGAAGACCCACTCGCGCGGCCGCGGCGATCCTGGACCGTGCACTTTGGAGGGGCGCAGCACGGTGACCGGCGATCCGCTGTCGAGCAGCACTTGCTCGGCAGCGACTTTGTTGGCGCCGTAGCCTGCCCTGCTCCGGTAGTCGATGTCCGATGGCGCCATAGTCAGCTGGTCTTCGGTTATCGGGCCATCAAACCGCGGCGCCGTATCGGAGTTGAGGTGATTTCCGGCGGCGTCCGCGTACACCGCCTTACTCGACAACATCACGGTGCAGTCCGCCGCGCGTGCCAGTGGCAGCAGCGCTGCCGCGTCCGCCGCCGTGTAGCAGACGCAATCCACTATCAGGTCAGCGCCGCCGCGGGCAGCCGCGGCCAGCGCCCTGTCGTCGGCTCGGTCCGCCTGAATGAAGCTGGCTCCGGCGGTAGCCAGCTCCGTTGGCAGGTGGCCGGGATCGCGGCCTGTCACGTCGACCTGCCAGCCCGCGGCAAGCAGCCGGCTGGCCACTGCGCCGCCGATGAGGCCAGTCCCGCCAAGTATCAGTGCGCGACGCATTTGCCGCACCCTACCGTAAAAGGTCAGGCGGCTGAGTGGCCACCGCCGCCGCCTCCGACCGCAAGTCGCTGCGACACGATCCGGCTATCCATGTGCCACCTGCCTGTTGCTGAAGGGCCGGGCCGGGCGCCCGGGACCGGAGAATATCCCGCGCTTCTGACGTTAACCGCCGCAGGCCAACCCGCCTTGTGCATGCCGTCCGGATCTCGGCATTGACGGGTGTCACCGATGCACCTCAACCCAGTCACAGGTTCATCACAGACGGCCTGTTAGGTTGACCAACGGGGGAAATCGCGAGGCCAGATCGGGGGTTGTTCGATGGGCCTGCCTGCACGTCAACGCAGGGTGCTTGAGCGCATCGAGGGCACGCTGCGGGGGTCAGACCCACGACTTGCGGGCCTTTATGCAATCTTTTCCAGACTGACTCGCGACGAGGAAATGCCGCGAATCGAGCAAGTGCGCCATGGGCTGCGGCGCAATGCGGCCAGGATTGGCAAGATATCGGCCGGTGCAACCGGGCGAAAGCACATAAGGCTGGTGCAGAAGCAGCCGGCGATACTGCTCTTCCCGCTGGCGCTGGCGCTGGTAGCAGTGACCATCGTGCTCGCAGCGGTCTCCGGCCCCGGATGCACCCCGGCCCGGCGGGTCGCCACCACGCAGACATTGGCGAAGACAGCGGTCTGCCGGCCGACTACCTCGTTCAACACCCTCTACGGCAAGTGAGGCACGCCGCGGTCAGGCCAGGACACCGACTAGCTGCGGCTTGGCGCACGCCGCCGCTGCCCCGGCGGTAGTCGCGCCTAGCTGAGCGCACGTCGCCAGCAAGACGACGTTGCTAGCCGGGCTGTTGCTGCCGCCAAGGCCGGACAGATCGACGAAAAAGTGCGGCCACGGCAGCGCCCTAGATGTCCATACGACTCTCTTCTGCAGCGGGCTATATCCCCATGCCTCGCCGAGCGCGCCTTCGTCCAGGCCGAGCGCTACCCCGCCGTTGACTGAGAACAGGCTGGCGAGCAGCGAGGCCGCCGCGACGTTCAGAACCTTGCCGGTCGCCGGGTCGACCGCAGTCAGCCTGCCACGGATCGCCAGGTAGACAGTTCCGGTCTTGGCGTCAGTGAACTCCAGCGCCGCCCCGGCTAGATGCCAGAGTTGCTCGGCGCTATCCCCGCTGAAGCCCCAGACCCCGCCCGCACCGCTAAGCAGGACGACACCATCCGGCGGCCCGCCAGAACCGGCCGGCGGCACGACCGCGCCAGCAAGCGTCGCGGCCGGAAAGCCGGACCGTCCTAGTCGCAGGAACTTCTTGGCGCCGGTTCGCAGGCTGATACGAAGGATCGCGGTCACCGGTGCCGAGCCGAGGTTGCCGTCCTTGGTCCGGGTCACGTAGAGGTACTGGCCTGCTACGCGCCAAGCCTCGGCTGGCCGGCCAGTCGACCGGGACCACAAGACCCGGCCGCTCGCATTGACGTAAGCGGTGACGGCATGAGGGCCGATGACGACGGTGCGGTCGGTGTCCGCCGCGATCGCTCCGCCGTAGGCAGCGGCCGGATAAGTCCGGATGCGCTGGCCGCTGGACGCGGACAAGATCACCTCGTCGCGCCCGTTAGTGTGCGGGCCGGGCGGCTCGACTCCCACCGCCACGACGCCGGCGAAGGCGCGCACCCCGACGATTTGCGAGCCCACGGGCAACTCGGCGAGTGATGCCTGCCACAGTGGCGTACCGCTGGAGGCCTGGAAGGCCGATACGGCCGTCCCCGACCCGACGACGGCGATGCTGCCGTTGGTCGCCGCGTACGCCGAGCCCTGGGCCGGCACGGTCCCCGCGACGCCAGGCAGGGCGAGCCAGGCCCCTGACAACGGGCGTGTCCACAAGATCGATCCGGACGCCTTGCAGCGGATGTCGCGGCAGGCATGCCCCTGTTGGCTGCTCGCCCGGCCGGGGATGACGGCCGCGCCGATAAGGACGATCGCCAGCAGCGCTCGTCTGGCCCACACGAACGGCCCGCGCGCGACCCTCACGACGCTGCTCGACCCCTTTCATTCCGGCTGCTGGCAGCCAGAGCTGCGAGCGCCCGCGGCGCTTGCCCTGCGGTGATCACTGCCACCTAACGGTAGTAGCTGCCGGTCCTTGGGGTAACAACAGTCTGCCGCCACCGGCCGCCCGGCGATCTTCACCACTGATCAGCCAATGCCTGCGCTCCACCGGTCGCAGCATCAGTAGCGTGGGATGCCCGGCCGATTCAACTCACTTCCTGGAGGATCCAATGACGCATCGCCCGCCGCTTCCCTATGACTTCTTGCCGCCTGTTCCCTCATTCACGCTAGAAAGCGACGACGTAGCTGACGGCCAGCAGATGTCCCCAGCTCAGGTCTACAACAGCTTCGGGATGACCGGCCAGAACATCTCCCCTTCCCTTCGCTGGCATGGGTTCCCGGCGGAGACGAAGGGATTCGCCGTTACCTGCTATGACCCGGACGCTCCGACCGGCTCGGGCTTCTGGCATTGGTTCGTCCTGGACATACCGGCCTCGGTCACCGAACTGCCTGCAGGCGCGGGCAGCGCAGGCGGCGCATTGCCCGCCGGCGCGTTCTCAGTTCGAAACGACTACGGCACTAAGGACTTCGGCGGCGCAGCCCCGCCGCCTGGCGAGCCGCACCGTTACGTCTTCGCCGTCCATGCTCTGGGCACCGACCACCTTGGCGTGGACTCCGACGTGACGCCTGCGGTGGGCGGCTTTAACCTCACCTTTGCCACCATTGCCAGGGCACTCATCGTCCCGGTCTACGGCCACTCGGGCTAGGGTCTCCGGTCGCGGTCAGGATGGCAGCCCGGCCAGCACCTGCCGCTCGCGGTCAGGATCTAGCCCAAGCCGGCCGCGACCGGCGGGGACCGACGGGTCACCCTCAGCTTGAAGCCACGCCCAGGTATCAGCGACCGTGTCGCGGACCGGCCGGCAGCTGAGCCCGGCGGCGTAGGCCGCCGTGACGTCGCCAGCATGCAGCCCGGCAAGCTCGCTGTCCGGCGGCACCCAGACGGGCAGTTCGGTCCACGGCGAGATGCCGGCCTTCTCGATCACCTCCGGAGGAGTCCACACCAGCCGCGCCGATGAGCCGGTGACCTCGACCGCGGCCTCGAGCAGGTCCGCCATCGTCGCGTGGCCAGGTCGGCTTACGGCGTTAAACGTCCCGGTGATCCCGTCGTCGGCGGCATGCAGCAACCAGCGAGCCAAGTCCCGGCCGTCGATGTACTGCAGCGGCAGGCCGGCCCCGGCGCGAGGACATCCCCGCCGCGCTCGATCCGGCGCAGCCACCAGGGCATCCGGCCAACCCGCTCGTAGGGTCCGAGTATCAGTCCGGCCCTGGCCAGCACGGTGTTCGCACCAAAGCCCAGGACCGCAGCTAGTTCGGCGCCGCGCTTGGCCGCCGCGTAGTCCTCGCCGTCATCGCTCGCCGGATCGCCAGCCACGACGGGCCCCGATTCGTCGAGGCCAACGGGGATCGGCCAGGCGTAGACCGATCGGCTGGACACGTAGCCATAGTGGCCTGCGCGGCCAGCCAGCAGCGATGCCGCGTCCAGCACAACCCGAGGCGCTCCGCTCCAGGTGTCGATGACCGCGTCCCAGTCTGCGCCGCCCAGCACCGCCCGCAGCGCCGCCGGGTCTGTGCGGTCGGCATGCAGGGCCAGCGCGCCGGGCGCAGAAGCGCCGCTGACACCGCGGGTCAGTGTCGTGACCTTGTCACCGCGGGCGAGCGCTTCGGTGACCAGAGCCCGGCCGACGTGGTGAGTGCCGCCTAGCACCAGGAGTCTCATACCAGTCATCGTGCCCGCGGTACCCGCATCGGGCTGGGGTTGTTCATCGTCGGCGTAGCGAAGCCGGCCAGTATGTCGTTCATGCCCCTGTCAGTCTTCGACCAAGCGGCCAGTCACTACGACGCGGCGCGGCCGTCTTACCCGGCCGCGCTGTTCGACGAGCTGGAGTCGAGAACGGGATCACTGGCCCGCCGCCTCGTGCTGGACTGGGGCGCCGGTACCGGGATCGCCAGCCGCCAGCTTGCCGAGCGCGGCGCCGCCGTGGTGTCACTCGATATCGGGGAACAGATGCTGCGGCGGGCGCTGGCCCGTGCTCCGCAGTCGGCGTGCGTGCTGGCCGACGGGAACCGGATGCCGGTCCGCTCCGGGAGCGTTGACCTGACCACGTTCGCGCAATCCTGGCACTGGTTCGACCGGGAGCTGGCCGCTGCTGAAGCAGCCAGGGTGCTCCGGCCGGGCGGCTTCTGGGCGGCATGGTGGAACAGGGCGCACGCAGATGGTGAGGCGTGGTTCGACGATTACCAGCAGCTGGTGTCCTCGGCCTGCTCGGGCTATAACTGGCAGCACCTGAGCGACGACCAGATGGCACCGGTCTGGGATACCGACCTGGTGCGGGCCAGCGGCGTGGTAGAGCCTGCCAGCGTGACCGTTGTGCCGTGGGTCCGCCAGGTGACGGCCGAGCAGTGGATCACCGATGAGCGGAGTAAGTCCTACTTCATCGAGCTTGAGCCGGCCGCCAGGGAGTCCGTCCTCGCCGAAGTGGCAGCCATCCTTGCCCGCCAGTTCCCCGACGGCCAGCTCGTCGTTCCCTACATCACGACCCTGCTGCTGGCCAGCAAGGCGCGCTAGGCTGACCGGCCGGGTGGCAGGCTGGCAACTCGCTCGCCAAGCTGTGACAGCGAATAGCCGGGCAGGCTGGCCAGCTGATCCTGCAGCCAGGGTGAGGACAACGCCCTGAGCAGGCCCTGGACTTCGCGCGAGCCGGCGTGTACGGCGGGTACTACCAAATCGAAGCGCTCTTCAGCAAGGGGAACGAAGGCCAGCTCGTAGGCGAGCGCGGCCGGCTCGCTGGCGACACCCGCATCGGCCAGTCGGGCGGCGATGGCCGCGGCCACCTCGAGGTGCCCGGTCGCTGTCGTCTGGTAGCCGGGCAGCTCGTCCGCATCGATGCCGTACCGGGCCAGTTCCCGGTCCAGCACGCGGCGGGCCTCGGCGCCAGCTTCCCGGTTGACGATCCGCAGGCCCGCGGCTGCCACGTCGGCCAGTGTCGCAATCCGATCGGCGAGCTCTGGCCGGATCACCAGGCCTTCCCGCCAGGAGCAGAACCCGACCACCTCGGCGCCATCTCGCAACAGCTCGCTGGCCGGGCCGGTGTTGTATTCGCCCCCCTGGCCGCGCAGGTGTGCCCCGGCTACGTGCACGAGCCCGTCAGCCGCTAGCCGCAGCGCCTCGTGACTTGCACACGGCCACCAGATGAATGAGATCGGAGGATCGAGCAGGCTCAGCGGCAACTCCAGGAGGGGCAGGGCGGGATCGCATCCGGCGACCACCAATGTCGGGCGCTGCGGGCCGAGCGGGCTCACCTGGGCCGCGCCACGGACCCGCCCGCCCGCCGGGACGAAGCCGGCCCGGGTGACGGTCGCGCCGGACAACGGCAGTGCGACGAGGGACTCGCCGACGGCCGCGAGCGACACCCGGCCGCCGTCAGGTCCGAGCGGAGCGAGCGGCCGGGCGTCGACAACCGGCTCGGGCAAGGCAGGGCCGAACAGCTCTTCGGCAGTCAGCCCTAGCGCCCTGCACAGCGCCAGTGCTACCCGTAGCGAAGGATCTGACAAGCCAGACTCCACCGCAGACACCGCTTGCCTGGAAACGCCGGCCATCCTGCCGAGCTGCTGCTGAGAGTAGCCCCGCGCCTGCCGGGCGAGCCTGAGCCGGGCTCCGGTC
This sequence comes from uncultured Actinomycetota bacterium, assembly GCA_963787665.1. Lineage (GTDB taxonomy): Bacteria > Actinomycetota > Actinomycetes > Streptosporangiales > Streptosporangiaceae > JAJYUU01. The sequence continues at coordinate 999,887 of CAWBDZ010000005.1, read as the reverse complement.
CTGATGCCGCCGGCCTGGGGTTGATTCAGGTTCTGCGGATTGCCGGTCATTGCCGGTCCATTCTGAAGGTTGGCGGGTCGAGGCAGGTGATCACCTGCGCGCTGCCATCGTCGCCGGGCCGCTCGGCAAGCCTGACGATCACCACCGCGCCTGGCAGCTGCAGTTCCGACTCCCAGCCTGCCCCGGACGGGCGGCTCGCCAGGATCGTGGCGGTGAGAACGAGTCCGCGGCCGGGTTCCGCTCCGGGTATGACTCGGTCGGGGTGGATGCCGGCCACCTTTCCCGGACAGCTTGGCAACGGGACGAACCCCAGGTAGCCAACGAGTTCGGCGACGCGACGCGACACGGGCCGCAGGACAACCTGATCCGGGTCGGCCACTTGCAGCACATCTCCCCGATCGATCACCGCCATCGAGGTAGCGAACGCCTGCGCGTCCGCTAGCTCGTGAGCCACCAGTACCGCTGGTACGCCGCGCTCGGTCACCAGCTGGACAACAAGCGCGGTGAGCGTCCGGCGCAACGCTGCGTCAAGCCCGGAGTAGGGCTCGTCGAGCAGCAGCGCGTCGCAGTGCGCGAGCAGTAGCCGGGCCAGCGCGGCCCGGTGCTGCTGACCGCCGGACAACCGGGCCGGCATCGCGCCGAGCAGGTCTTTGAGTCCGAGCGCCGCCGCCAGGCTGGCGAGTTCGGCGCCGTGTGGGTCGACGTTCCGTGCATAACAGAGATTGGCACGAACCGACAGATGCGGGAACAGCCCCGGGTCCTGCCGCAGTAGCCCGATGCGACGCTGCCACGGCGGGATGTCCACCCTCGGCCGGCCAGTGCTGGTGAGCACCCGGCCTGCCAGCGATATGGCGCCGACCCGCGGCCGCACCAGGCCGGCGATCGTTTCCAGCAGCGTCGTCTTCCCGGCCCCAGATGGACCGAACAGCGCTACCCGCTCCCCTGGTTTGACGGCGATGGCGGCTCGCACGGTGAACTCCGGGCGGTCAACCTCGACGTCGGCCTCGAGCACGGGCGCTCCAGATGTAGGCAGCCAGTGGCAACGGCAGGGCAACCACCAGCAGGACCAGGGCGTACGGAAGCGCGGATGGCAGGCCGGTCTCCTGCAGCGTAGTGAAAATCTGCAGCGGCAGCCCGTAGGGATGATAGGCGATGATCAGCACGGCCCCGAATGCTCCCATCGCCCTCGCCCAGGCGATTGCCATGGCCATGGCCAGGCCAGGCGCGGCGAGCGGGAGGGTCACCCGCCGGAAGACCCGCCCGGGCCGATCGCCGAGCAGCGCCGCCTGCTGCTCCAGGCGCGGATCCACCGAGCTGAAGGCGGCCTGCGCACCCAGCACGTAGTACGGGGCCGCCTCATAGACCTGAGCGATGACCAGCGCCAGGAAGGTATTGGTGGCTGACAGGTTCAGGTGCCCGAGCAGGTTCCCGATCGGGGTGTAGGGGCCGACCATGAAAACCAGCAGGAGCCCGATCACCAGCGGCGGCAACAGCAGGCTGCAGAGCAGGCCCGCCTCCCAGATGCGCGGCAGGGGCAGGGTGCCGTTGGCGAGCATGCGGGCCAGCGGCGTGCAGAGTACGAACAAAACCGCCAGTGTGACCCCGCCCGATTCCAGCGAGACGACAAGCGGATCAAGCGCACCTGGGTAACTCAGCGCGTGCCCGACCGCGCTCCAGGACAGGTGGCTGAGCAGCGTGATGACGGGACCCAGCAGTGCGACCCAGACGATGGCCGCCCCCGCGACGGACAGCAACCCCGAGGCCGAGCGAAGGTTCTGTGGCAGTTCCGGCCGTCCGCGGGCACTGGGCCGTCCGGGGGGCGGCTTATCCCCCCGGACGGCGCCGCCGGCCGCGGCCGCCGGGCTAGCCGCCCAGCTCACTTCTGATTTCGGCCGGTATCGCGCTGGTGGGGCCGGTGACCGTGGGCGTCAGCAACGTGAACCCGCCTTGCTGGTATTGCGCGAGGCCCGTCTGGGACAGGGTGTACTTCACGAACGCTGTCGCGGCAGGCGTTGGCGTGCCGATGATCGTAATGTCGATCACCTGCGGCGACCCTGACTTCATGGTCGGCTGGCCGCCTGGCGGCGTGATGGTGATCGTGGCCTTCGCGTAGTCCGCGGCAAGCGCCTTGTCGCCCAGATTGATGGCCGCAGGCAGCTTGATGTAGTCCAGGTGCAACTCGATGGCCTGGGTGATAAAGGCGCTAGCGGCATCGAGTTGGCCGGACGACAGCGTCGAGTCCAGCGAAGACTCGGCGTAAATCTGCGACGACGTGGATGAATTGGCAGGCCCGCCGAGGATCTTGGTAACGGTGTCCGCGGGCAGGTGGTAATAGGTCTGGGCTAGCTCGAGCATGTAGACGAAGTCCCGGCCCTGCGGGTCGATGTTGGGATCGGTGCGCCCCAGCTTGAATCCCGGCTTCTGCATCAGGGTGAACAGGTTCTTCAGCGGCTCCTTGCCAGCGGCTATGGCCTTGAACTGGCTGGCGTACTTGCTCTTGGGGTTGTAGGCAACCACCATCTGCGTGCCGGCATACTGCACGTACCACTTAGTGAATTTCGGCTCCAATGGCGTGATGTTGTCGCCGCCAACGCTCTCGAACACGTTCGGGTGGATAACGTTGCCCGCGATCTCCGACTCGAGCGTGCCGGAGGCAGCGCCCTCGCCGGAGTACTTGTAGCCCGATGCCGCGCTAAACGCAGGGCCGGCCACCTTCTCATTGAGGTACGTGAGCGACGCAGCGTAGGCAACGTTAGCGGTGCCGCTCACGGCTGGGCTGGACGAGCCAGCACCGGATGGGGGAGACGAGCCAGAACTGCCGCAGCCAGCGGCAGCGATGGCAATGCAGGTTAGAAAAAGAGCCGCGACCGTCCGCGCGCCGCGCTTGTCAGCGATAGTCACCATTCAAGGAACGATAGCTAGCGTAGGTTGCGCGTGGCAAGAAACATGGACACTATCGATGATCTCCGTGTCCGGCTGGCAGTCCGGCCGCTCGTTGATGCCGCCCGCCACTCAGCACAGGCAGAGCTAGCCTTCAGCCAATCCTCAGCAGCCGTGGCTTGGATGAGAGCGGCGACTGCACCGGCTATCGCGCCTTAGCATTGTTGCGGCACTCGATTTGCTAGCGACGGCGCGGTCCAGGGCGGGCGGGTCCAGCCGAAGGTGGCGATGCCGGGCGTGACAAATCCCCCACGAGCAAGGCGAGGCAGGGCATGGGCAAGGCTGAGCGGATCCGGCGGGAGAACGCCAGGGAGAGGATCGCGGCGCAGCAGGCCGCTGCGCGCCGGGCCGAGTCCCGCCGGCGACTGCTGCTGGCCAGCGGCAGCGTGGTCGCCGTCCTGGCCATCGTCGCAGTGATCATCATCATCAAGAACCTCGGCTCTTCGCCGCAGGCCGCCGCGAGCTCGGGCGGCGCGCAGGCGTCTGTTACTTCGCAGATCACCACGGTGCCGGCCAGCACGCTGAACACCGTCGGCGCGGGAACTGCAGCCAAGCTGATCACTACCAAGGGGCAGCCGGCGCTCACTTCGGGGGGCAAGCCGGAGATGCTCTACGAGGGCGCCGAGTGGTGCCCGTACTGCGCCGCCGAGCGATGGGCCATGGTCGTGGCGCTGAGCCGGTTCGGCACCTTCTCGAATCTCAGCTACATCCATTCATCGAGCACGGATGTCTACCCGAACACCCCGACGCTGAGCTTCTACAAGTCCAGCTACACAAGTCCGTACCTGAATTTCGCGCCGGTGGAGCTGTTCGGCCTTCACAAGCTGAGCAGTGGCAACTATGACACGCTGCAGAAGCCGACGGCGTCACAGGCGGCGGCGATGGCCAAGTACGACGCACCGCCGTACATCACGTCCCGCAACGAGCCCTTCCCATTCGTGGATATCGGCAACCAGTACCTGGCGAGCGGCTCTCAGTACCTGCCCAGTGACCTGGCCGGGCTGACCTGGGCGCAGGTCGCGGCCGACATCAGGGACCCGAGCTCCACGGTCGGCAAGGACATCGGCGGCTCCGCGAACACGATCACCGCGGCGATTTGCAAGATCACGAACAACGCGCCGGCCGCGGTGTGCAACTCGGCTGGCGTCAAGGCTGCGGCAGGGTCGCTCTGATGGCCGGCCAGAAGCCCGCCGGGCAGGGCTCAGGACGCTATCGCCAGGGCGCCGCAACCGGAAGGAGCGCCGCCAGGCCAGCTACTCCCAGGTCGGGTCGCCCCGCGGTCGACCAGAAGCCCGGCAACCCCAAGTCAGGCGCTCCCAAACCAGGCAACGCCAAGGCAGGGACTGCTAAGGCAGGCACCGGCAGGACGGGGCCTGCCGCGACCGGCGCCGCCAAGGCCCGGGGCGGAGCCTCATACGGCCCGGCGAAACCCAGAGGCGCCGCCGGATCGGCAAGGGCCGACAGCGCCGGCCCGGAGCAGCCCGGCCGCAGCCGGTTCGGCATCCTCGGTTCGATGGGTGGGCTGCCGCTGGCGACCTGGATCCTTTCGCTCTATGGCCTCGGCGCCTCCATTTACCTGACGCTGACGCATTACGACACCCACGTCACGCTGGCCTGCTCGGCCAACAGCCTCGTTAACTGCGAAGCGGTCACCACCAGCTCGCAGTCGATGGTGTTCGGCGTCCTCCCCGTGGCGCTGCTTGGGCTGCTGTTCTACGTGTTCATGGCAGCGATCAACTCGCCCTGGGGCTGGCGTCTCAGTCAGCCTGTCGTCGCCTGGGCACGGCTAGGCTCGGTAATCGCCGGCATGGGCTTCGTGCTGTATCTCATCTATGCCGAGGTCGTGCAGATCGGCTTCATCTGCTTGTGGTGCACTAGCGTGCATGTCGCTACATTCCTTATATTTGCGTTGTTGGTCTTTCACTACACTTACAGCTATTCATGGGGGAAGCCGACCAGCGCCGGGCGGGCCTGACTAGGCGGTCGGCGTTCCGTGGCATCATGGAGCGGCGAGGCGCGATCATCTGAATCCGCTCATTTGCGGCGAGCAGCAGCACCGTCGGCGATCTGGCCCGCGAACCGGACCGGACAACGCGGCGCTGACCTGGGAAGCTCGCCCCGATCAAGGGACCGAACCTAGGCATGGGCAAGGCTGAGCGCAACAGGAACCAGTCGGCGAGGGATCGGATCGCCGCGCAGCAGCGAGCAGCGAAACAAGCTGAACGGCGCCGTCGGCTGATCGTGATCAGCGGCATCGCGGTCGTCATCCTGGCCGTCGTGGTCATCATCGTGGTTTCCGAGCTGAACAAGAAGACCCAGTCTGGCCACTCGAACGGCGCGCTGCCGGCGTCAGTTCAGTCGAAACTGTCGGTCCCGGCCAGCACACTTGCCGCGGTGGGTATCGGCAGTTCGTCCACCTCGGCGCTGAAGCCTGTCACCGGCCCGGCGCTGGCCTCCGGCGGCAAGCCGGAGATGCTCTATATCGGCGCTGAGTGGTGCCCGTTCTGCGGCGCCGAGCGATGGGCGATGGCGGTCGCGCTCCGCCGGTTCGGCACCTTCAGCCCGCTGAAGGGCATCCACTCGTCAGCGACCGACGTCTTTCCGAATACCGCCACGCTGACCTTTTTCAACTCGACCTACACCAGCAAATACCTGGTCTTCACCCCCGTCGAGAACCAGGATGTGAACAAGAACACACTGGTGACACCTACCTCGGCGCAGCAGGCACTGTGGACGAAGTACTCACCTCCCGGTAACAGCTACCCGTTCATTGACATCGGCAACAGGTTCATCGCCGGCGAGACCTACACCCCGCAGGTGCTGCAAGGGCTGTCCTGGTCGCAGATCGCTACCGACTTGCAGAATCCCTCGAGCGCGGTAGCGAAGGGCGCGAACGGCTCGGCGAACCTGTTCACCGCCGCCATCTGCAAGATCACCAACAACCAGCCGGCGAACGTCTGCACTACGGCGCCAGTAAACACCATCGAGGCCCAAATCTGACGCCAGGTTCGGGCCATACAGGAGATCCGCGGCCGGTTCAAGCAGCCTGACCGCGGGCGGGCGTGACCGGCGGGCCAGCCCTGCGCAGGCCGCGCAGCTACTCAGGCCGGTGACAGACCGCTTCGACGTTGTTGCCGTCCGGGTCGCGGACGAACGCGCCGTAGTAGGTCGAGTGGTACTCGGGCCACAGCCTCGGTTCGTACAGCACCTCCGCTCCGGCCGCGACAGCGGCGTCGAAGAATGCCCGCACGGCATCGCGGTCCGGTGCGCTGAAGGCAACGTGGGATTCGCGGAACCCGTCGCCGGTGGTCTGCTGGCCGATCCAGAACTGCGGCATCTGCGCAGTCCCGTAGCCGAATACCGCGCCGAAGTCCACGATCCGCGATCCGCCCAGCGGCGCCAGCACGGCGTCGTAGAAGGCGGCGCTAGCGGCGATATCGGCGCACTGCAGGGACAAATGGTCAAGCATCACGATCTCCTCGGCTCACTGGAAGTAGATCACTTGCGCTCGCGCCGGTCCGCGCGCGAGATGACGCGAGATGAACTGAGCCTCCCGATGTACTCTTCGACTATGGCAGTTGTCGCCGCGCCGATGGCGATGCACAGCACCCACCCGGCGGGTCTGGGGATCCTGCTGGTGATCGTCCTATTAGCGGCCCTGGCAGCTGCCGCCTACTTCTTCGGCCGGGAGTACGTCAAAATCGGTCGTCGAGGCTTTGGACGTGAGCAGTCTCTCCGAGACTGGATCATGCTCGGCCTGACGATGCTCGGCGTGATCGCCCTCGTCGGGCGCTACTGGAAATAGCGCGGCGCATGCCGAGAAACCCCGCCCGATGGACCTGACCGAAGCACTTGTATTGCGGCCTAGACCATAATCCCGCCACTGACCCAGGACTCGCTCTGCGCCCACAACTGTTCGCCGAGCTCAGGAGTAGCGACCGGGCTGGCCTCCCGTACCTTGCACTGGTCGTAATACAACCCGCTGTCGGCCGCTACCTCGGGCGACGTAGCGCAGTAGAGCGAGGTCTGCGCACCCTGCTCGCTGGTCAGCATCCGCGCCTTGATCAGCGGCCGGACCGGCCAGGGCACTCTGCGCCAGATGTCGGACGCCACCACGCCCGGATGGAGCGCGTAGGTGGTCACGCCGGTCCCGGCGAGCCGGCGGGCCAGCTCCTGGCTAAACAGCACATTGCACAATTTGGACACTGCATACTCGCGCATTCCAGTGATGGTCCTGGTCCGGCGCCGGAGCAACCCGAAGTCAATGCCGCTGGCCTGGTAATGCGCGTCGCTGGCAACGTTGACGATCCGGGCCTTACTCGTCGTCAGGCAGTCCAGCAGCGCCATGGTGAACGCGAAATGGCCCAGGTGATTAACCCCGAACATCAGCTCGAACCCGTCCTTGGTCAGGCCCCGCTGGCCACCGATGCCGGCATTGTTGATCAGGACGTGCAGTGGCTCGCCCGCGGCCAGGAAGGCTTGCGCGCTGGTTCGCACCGATGCCAGGTCGGCCAGGTCAAGCTGGAGGAAGCTGACATCCTGATTGCCGGTCGCGGCGATGATGCCGGCCACGGCGGCGTTGCCCTTCTCAGCGGACCGGCAGGCTACATGCACCCGTGCGCCGCGGTCCGCCAGCGACCGCGCCGTGGCCAGGCCGATCCCGGTATTGGCCCCGGTCACCAGGAAGGTCCGCCCGGTCAGCTCCGCCGAATCAGTCATTACCGCATCCTGTCAGGCGCCTGGCCTGGCTACCAGCGAAGCGAGCCAGAGGTAGCGGTGGACTGTGAGAAGTAGGCGATTGTCGACGTGCACCGGCCATTCCTGCGCGCTAGCCGGCCGGCAATCTTGGTGACGTAGGTGCCGTAGCCTCTGGCGCTGGCATACCTTCTGGCTCCGCCGCGGATCCGGTAGGTGCCGCGGTAGGTTTCGCCGAAGCGGCAAGTCGCGGTCGGCGGCGTCACCTTGATAGTCGACACGAACGTGATGAGGCGGATCGCACCGTGCGGTACTACCAGCCAATTCCGCGCTCGGCCCCCGATTACCCGGCCTGCCAAAGCGTGTCCGCGGGCACTAAGCACGCCGGCTGCGTGCAGGCGCTGCCGCCGGCCGGTTGGCGAGTGGGTGGTGAGCCGGAACCGCTCGTGCCCATGCAGTTCCGCGGCCGCGGCATGCGCGGCTGGCTGTGCGACCGCCGCTGCCGCCGGCTCGGTGCCAACACCGCCAGCGACCAGCGCCACCACGGCCAGCGCAACACCTGCCAGCGCGGCACCTAGCAGCCCTCTACCGCTGGCACCCACTATGCGTTTGCGCGTCAACGGGTCTCCTTCCCCTCGCTGAACCCGTTCCCCCAAGCTGAACCCGTTCCGCTAGCTGAACCTGAATCCGCAGGTCACGACGGCTGCCCCGGCGACTGCAAGCAGCGCGAATCCGTCGAACATTCGCCACCGCATCGAGGTCAGCAGCAGCTGGAACGGCTCGGCCGTCCGGCTGCGGGCGCCGCGCGGTCCCGCGTCGCGCAGCAGTGCCAGCGCCCGGCCTGATCCATGGGCAACGCCAGCCGCGGCAGCGACGGCGAGCGCCGGCTCCGGGCGGCCGGCACAGCCGACGAGAACCACCGTCATGCCGAATCCGGCATACGGGTTGCGGGTCGCGAACCCCGGCCCGAGAGCTATCCCCCAGATCAGCACCCGGCGCCTGCTGCTCGCGCCGATCAGCATGCGCTGCGGCACCTGCCAGTCGCTGCCAGGGGCACGCGGCCGCGCGCGGCCCGAGGCCTCGACGACGCCATAGCCGAGGCCGTAGATCGCCGCCACGACCAAGGCGCCAGAGGCGATCGGCATGGCGCCGAGTGCGAGCCCGAGCAGCGCCCAGAGCGCCGCAGCCGGGATGGCATAGGCGGCCAGTACAAAACTGACCCTGGCGGCTCTCCCGACCGGAAGAGCGGCGGCCAGCGAGGCCGCCGAGTTGCTCCCTCAGGGCGAATACGCCTTTCCGTACCCGGTGCCCACGGCCAGCAGCACGGCCATCGCAGCCAGCACGCCGAAGCTGCCAGCCGAGAGCCAGCCAGCCGCCATCCCGGACAGCAGGGCCGCCGCACCGAGCAGCACCCGCGTGGCCGTATCGTCGGTCACCCGGCTGCCAGCGGCGGGCCTTGAGATCATACCGATCCGGCCCGCTCGATCCCGTGCGGCTGGATCTCATGCAGCTGGATCTCAGGTGGCTGGATCTCATGCAGCTGGAGCGTCTCCTGCTGGATCCGATGCTGCTCGGTCTTCACGTCCCGCGCTGTCAGGCACTCGCAGCAGATGCACTTGCTCAGGCAGGTGCACCATCCAGCGCAGTCGGTCTTGTGGATGCAGTCGTAGCAGACCTTGTAGCCGTAGCCCTTGCCGATGCCCATGCAGGCGATCCAGGTTCCCTGCGGCCACTCGCAACGGTAACCCTGGTTGTTGAAGCAGCTGCCGGTAAACGAGCCCTTGCACAGGTGACGCCCCTGCGGGCAGCCGACGCCGGGGCAGCCGGAGCAGCGGCGGGTCGGCCCGCAAACGCAGGCCTGCGCCAGGGCCGGCTGCTCGCCGATCACGAGCGATGCGATTCCGGCCGTGCCGCCGAGCACCGCCCCGCGTAGCGCGTCTCGCCTGCTGACCCGCCGCACCACGCGCTCGGCCAGGGCACCCACGCGCGCGTCGAACTGCTCGCCTGCTCGCTTCCAGCTCATCGGATCGCCTCGCTCTCGGTGCTCGTGATCGCTTTACCCGCTGCGCCTGCCACGCTGGCCGCATCCCCCGTCGCGGCCGCTGCCGCGAACGACCGGATCTCCGTGGCCTGCAGCACAACTCCGGCCGCCCTGACCATGCCTGCTCCGTCGATCGCTACCAGCAGCGGGGTACCCGAGGCCCGGTAGCCCGTTACCTCCTCCGCAGAGAGCGGCCTGCCGATCTCCAGCGCGGTATCCCGGAACGCAGCCGAGATGCCCAGGTAGCTTGGCGGATCAGAGATGAGCAGCAGGGTGCGGGCACCGGTCAGCTCGCCGCCCGCAGCCAGCGTGCCGAGGTTGGTGACGAGCTGCTCGCACGCCGGGCAGCTCGGGTCGACGAAAGCGATGAGCGACCGCTGGCCGCCACCGGGCCTGAACTGCGCGGTCGTGCCCGTTGGCAGCCTTTGATAGCGGAACGGGGACGCCATCTCGCCAATCGCCGGGCCAAGCTCGGGGGTCTTCGAGGCGCTGCCCATCAGCCTGCCGAGCTGGCGGTACAGCACGACAACCAGCAGTCCCAGCGCGAACAGCAGCGCCCACTGGGCGACCTCCAGGTACACCGGTACGCGCATCAGACGGCCATCCCCGGCCGGGCATTGCCTGCTGCCAGCGCCCTGGCCGCGGTGTAGGCCGCCAGCCCCAGCAGGCTGGCGCCGGCCAGCAGAAGCAGGTGCTCGGCTAGTCCGAGGTCTACCTGCGCCGGCCGGGCTGGCCGGAGCGCCAGGCCGGCCACGCCGGCGATCAGCAGTGCCTGCGCGGTAGCCCGAACCCCGAACGAGCGCCGGGTCAGTGCGCCGAAGCACCGGCAAGGCCGACCGCGATGGCGCGTGAAGCCGATCGCCGCGACGACTACGAACCCGCAGGCCAGCGCCAGCACAACCCAGTTCAGCCAGCCGGCTGCAGGCCAGCACAGGCTGGCAACGCCGGTGAGCAGTTCCGTTAGGGCCAGCGCGGCACCGGCCGCGGGCAGCCCTGCCAGCACGGCCTGCGGTGCGGCAGCCGGGAGGAAGAGCCGGATCGCGGCGGCAAAGCCGGTCAGATCGGCGAGCTTGGCACCACCAGCTACCAGCAGCAACACGGCCACGGCGGCCTTAGCGCCGAGCGCGACGATGACCATCAGTCAGGCCACCGCCACCGGCAGGCCGGCGATCTGCCGCAGCTTGGCCACTTGCCATCTATGGTTCACCAAGCTGGACGCGCGAACCAGGCCCGCGGTGTCCACGAAGATCAGGAACGGCCCGACCCTGACGTTATAGCGCCCATACAACGCCGGCGATCCGGTCACGACGGCCACCCGACCGAGCCCCAGCTCTCGCAGCAACGGCCCGGCGATCGAGTTTGGCTGCCTCAGTAGCAGCACGATCTCTAGCGCCGGATCGGCGGCGAGCAGTTCACGCAATCCGTCGACCACGGCGGGGAACGACTTCAGCGAATGGTCCGCGAATACGACCAGTTGCAGCGCTGGTGGCGGTGACCTGTGCAGCCGCCCGGCTTGATCTGGCAGGGACCACGCGGGCGCGCGCGTCCCGGTCGCGAGCCCGTCGCGCTCGATGGCCTCCGACCCGGACAACCGGACGTGGGCGATGCCGAGCATGCCGAAGACAGCTCCGATGCACAACAGCGCCGCACCAGCCGTGAACGCCGCAGCCCAGATCACTGCGTCCGCGCCCCAGCCCCGCCGTCGATCATGGGTAGAACAAACCAGTTCCGCGATGCTCGGTCAAGGTTTGACACAGTGCTACTTCCGCAACCGGGGCTGGCGACCGCGACGGTCCGCTGGCATTCTCAGACCACGATGCTGATCACCGGGACCGAGGTAGCCGACCGGCCGACGGTCACTGAGCTGCGCCAGCTGCGTGCGCGGGGGCGCTACCGCGGCATCGTCGCACTGCTCGGCCCGGCGTTCGTCGCGGCGATCGCCTATGTCGACCCGGGCAACTTCGCCACGAACTTCTCTGCCGGGGCGTCCTTCGGCTACTCCCTCGCCTGGGTCATCCTGGCCGCCAACCTGATCGCGATGCTGGTGCAGTACCTGTCCGCCAAGGTAGGCGTCGCGACCGGCAAGGACCTGCCCGAACTCTGCCGGGATCAACTACCGCGCGCAGTGTCCCGCGGGCTGTGGGTACAGGCCGAGCTTGTCGCGATGGCGACGGACGTAGCAGAGTTCGTCGGCGCGGCCATTGGCCTGAACCTGCTGTTCCGTACGCCGCTGCTGATCGCCGGGCTGATCACCGCGGCCGTGGCGTTCGGCATACTCGCCCTGGAGCAGCGCGGCTACCGCCGGTTCGAGCTGGCTATCATCGGCCTGCTCGGGATCGTGCTGCTCGGCTTCGCCTACGACCTGGCGGTGGTCCATCCCAGCGGCGCTGGCATGGCCGGGGGCCTGGTGCCTCGGCTGGGCGGCTCAACGAGTCTGCTGCTAGCCGTCGGCATCGTCGGGGCGACGGTCATGCCGCACGTGGTTTACCTGCATTCCGCGCTGACCAAGTCCAGGGTTGCCTGCCGCGACGATGCGGAGCGGCGCGAGGTGCTGCGTTTTCAGCGCCTCGACGTCCTCGTAGCATTGGGCTCAGCGGGCATGGTGAACCTCGCCATGCTGTTCGTCGCGGCGGCGCTGTTCGGCCACTCGCGGGCGCCTGGCAGCCTGGCCGGCCGGGTCGCTGGCGGCCCTATCGAAGCCGCACACGCCGACCTGGCCCGGCTCGTGGGCGGCGGTGCCGCGCTTGCCTTCGCGATCGCGCTCCTGGCGTCCGGGCTGTCGTCGTCAAGCGTTGGCACCTACGCCGGCCAGGTCGTCATGCGCGGCTTCATCGATCGCGGCGTCCCGGTCTTCGTCCGGCGGGCGGTCACGATGCTGCCTGCCTTCATCGTGCTGGCGGCCGGCCTGCCGCCGACCAGCAGCCTGGTCATCTCCCAGGTCGTGCTGTCGTTCGGCATCCCGTTCGCGCTCATCCCGCTCGTCGCGCTGACCAGCCGGGCCGAGATCATGGGGTCGCTGGTCAACCGGCGGCTCACCACGCTCGCGGCCAGCTGCACAGCCGGCGCCATCATCGTCATGAATGCGTACCTGCTATATGCCAGCATCGTCGGCTGACGGTGTCTCTCGCCGATAGCGAAATCCGGGCTGCGCGACCGCGCAAACGGGCAAGGCTGATGTCATGACAGTGCGAAAAGCAGCGCGCGTCGCGGTTCTGGCCGACATCCACGGCAACCTGCCCGCCCTTGACGTCGTGCTCGCTGAGGTCGAGGCGGCGGGCGCGGATACCGTCGTGCTGCTTGGCGACATCGCGCTCGGACCGATGCCAGCCCAGACCCTGGATCGGCTCGCTGCGCTAGGCGACCGGGCCGTCTGGGTGCACGGCAACTGCGAGCGGGAGATGATTACCGCCTTCGACGGCGGCGAAGTGCCCGGACCAAATGGATCCACGGCCGTGGCCGCCGCCGCTCTGATCGGGCGGGCCGAGCGAGACCGGCTGGATCAGCTGCCGCTGACCGTCGCCATTGACATCGCCGGACTCGGCCCGACGCTGTTCTGCCATGCCTCACCGCGCCGCGACGACGAGATGCTCCTGGTCGACAGCTCGCCGCAGCGGTGGGCGGCAGCGCTTGCTGACGTCTCCGAGGCGACCGTGCTGCTTGGCCATACCCATATGCACTTTGACCGGCTCGCGGCCGGCCACCGGGTGGTCAACGCAGGCAGCGTCGGGATGCCATACGGTGAGCCCGGCGCAGCCTGGGCGCTGCTCGGCCCAGAAGTGACGCTCCGGAACACGCGATACGACGCGACCGAAGCCGCAGGGCTGATCGCCGCCTGCGGCTACCCGGACGCGGCGGCATGGGCCACTGAGTACGTCCTCCAGCACTACTCCGACACCGAGGCCCTGGCCGCCTTTACCCAGATCGCGGGCGAGCAGGGCGAGGCTGGCTGACCGCCCAGGCCGGTCAGCCAGACCTCGGTCGCCGAGCCGCAGTTACTTGCGCCGGTACAACCGCGCACCTGTCAGCGCGGTCGCGGACGGGCGTTACCGGGCTGCGAACCGATACCTATACTTCGGCTAATGCCTTTTCCGACCCAGCCTCCGGCCGAGGAGATGACCAGGCACGACAGGCGCCGTGTCGCGATCTTCGGCGTCGCCTTCCTGCTCCTTCTGGCCGCCGTCGTGGTCTGGGCGACGAACCGGCCAGGCAGCTACGGCAGTTCCCGGAACGGCTGCATCACAGTCACCATGCCCAGCTCTACCGGCGGCGCGCTGATCCATCAATGCGGTGCCGGCGCCAGGGCAACCTGCAAGCGCGCGTACGCAGGCACCGATAAGGTCGCCCAGCTCACGAGGCCGCAGTGCCGGCTCGCCGGACTCACTCCAGCCCGGCTCGCGGCGGCGGCCGGCTAGATCGCGGCTCGTACGGCGACATCGGCTCGATCCGCCCTCTAGTTCGCCGCGGGCCGGTGGCTGCCTGTGGTCACGGTCATGTGGGTGAACAGCCAGATCAGCGTGTGCGAGGTTGGCATGGCCGCAACTGCGCTGGCGCCAGCGTTAATCTCGACGGCCCACCCGTGCACGCCGAATACCCACAGGGTAGCCGCGCCGGACTGGCCGGCCAGTTGCGAGTCGTAAGCAGGATGGCCATCGATGACGGTGTTGGTGGTGACGCCGTTCAACGCAGTACCAGGGCTATGACCCGAACCTGGATTGCCTTTTTGGTGCCTGACCAGGCCGGTCGGGATAACTGAGACCTGGATGCTGTCCGACGGCGCCAGATCCCTGCCGGCGAAGAAAATCAGCGCACCGCGTCCTGCTCCGCTGTTCAGCACGGTCCGCCGAACCCGCAGACCGTGAGGAACGCCGGTCACGCCGATCGGCAGGGCGGTCGGCGAGTCCTTGCCAAGTACGGCGCTGTCCGCGATCTTGTAAGCGGTATGCCTAACGCTCGCAACTGACGTCGCCGCCAAGCTGGACCCCTGCAGGTCTGCCCACCGGTGCGGCGCATACTGCCACCGAAGTTCGAAGTTCAGCTGGGCGTGCGGGCCGATCGTGGGCGCGGTGATCCAGTACGCGCGATGCCCGTTCACATCTGCCGCCGGGATTAGCGAGGCAATGCCGCCGCCCGGAAGACGGGGCAACGCGGGCTGCGGTCCGCGGCCGTAGTCAGTGAGCATGACCACCGGGCCGGGGCCGCCGCCGATCCCGGCATCGACCTCGAAGTAGGGCCGACTCTGACTATCGGCCACGAAACTGTCCGCAGCCAGCCCGGCCGGCAGCCAGCCGAACGAGGCCGTCTCCAGCAGCTGCTGATCGCGCGGCGCGACCATATGTGCCTGGGGCGTGCTCCCGGCGCCTCCACCCGGCGGAGCCGCCCTGCCAGTGACCGCCAGCGCAACCGCGATGATGCCGATCGTCGCGACTGCGCCGGCCCCCGTCGCGGCTCGCCGGAGCCGCAGGACGCGCCGGCCGCGAGCGCGGGCCCGGCCAATGTCGACCGGCAGGAGCCCGGCCTCGTTACCTATCTCGTCGAGCCGGTCCCTGAGCAGGTTAATGTCGGTCATGATCGGTTTCCTTCCGCTGGAATCCCTGCTGGTGAGGTGACCAGGCGCCGCAGCGTGTCCAGGCCGCGCGCGGTCTGGCTCTTCACCGTTCCGGTGGAACAGCCGAGAACCGCTGCGGTCTGATCGACGGACAGGTCGCAGTAGTAGCGCAGCACGACAGCCGCCCGCTGGCGTGGCGCCAGCATTGCCAGCGCCGCTCGCAGATCAAGGTCGGCATCGAGGTCTGCCGCTCCGGCGACGGCATCCGGCACCGCCGGAAGCACCCGTACCCGCCTCGACCAGGCCGAGCTCTGGTCGGACAAGTAAACCCGGACCAGGATCGTGTGCGCGTAACCGTCGGTGTTGTCGGCCGCAGCAGCGCGCCGCCAGTGCACGTACAGCCGGGTGATGGCGGTCTGGACCAGGTCCTCTGCCCGGTGCCGGTCCTGGCACAGCAGGTAGGCCACCCGGCCGAGCCACGGCAGCCGGGCTGTCACGTACTCGGTGAATTCGTCGTCTCTCGCCGAGCTCACAGGCGCGGCCACAATGTCTGGTACCTCATACCCTGCTGACCGGGGCGGCGGCGCAGCGGGTTGCACCGCGTGTCAAGATTCAGCTCCCGGCTTGCAGCAGGCCCGCATCGAAACAGGTCCGGTCCCCGGTGTGACAGGCGCCGTCGGTCTGATCCACCCTGACGAGCACGGCATCCCCGTCACAGTCCAGCGCGACCGACACGACCCGCTGGACGTGCCCGGACGTCTCGCCCTTGACCCAGTACTCCTGCCGGCTTCGCGACCAGTACGTGCAACGGCCGCTGGTCAGCGTGCGGTGCAAGGCCTCGTCGTCCATCCAGCCCAGCATCAGCACCTCGCCGGTGTCGTGCTGCTGAGCGATAGCGGCGACCAGGCCGTCCTCGTTCCGCTTCAGCCGGGCGGCAATCTTCGGGTCGAGACCCGACTCCGCGGCCGCAATCCGCATCAGGAACCCTCCTTCGCGCCGACGGGCCGCACCCGATGTCCGGCCGCCGCCAGCGCTTCCTTGACTGCGCCGATGCTGAGCTCACCGAAATGGAACAGGCTCGCCGCCAGCACGGCGTCCGCGCCGGCATCGATCGCGGGCCCGAAATCGCTCAGCGCACCCGCCCCGCCGCTGGCAATGACGGGAACGTGTACCACCTCGCGCACGGCCCTGATCAGCGGAAGGTCGAATCCGCTTTTGGTCCCGTCGGCGTCGACCGAGTTCAGCAGGATCTCCCCGGCACCGAGGCCCGCAGCCTGCCTGGCCCAGGCGACCGCGTCGATGCCGGTGCCGCGCCGTCCGCCGTGGGTGGTGACCTCGAAGCCGGACTCGGTCTGCGGGCTACGGCGGGCATCGACGGAGAGCACCACGCACTGCGCGCCGAACTGGAGTGCGGCTTCGGTCAGCAATGCCGGCCTCGCCACCGCGGCAGTATTCAGCGCAACCTTGTCCGCGCCCGCTCTCAGCAGCCGGTCGACGTCCTGCGCGCTGCGCACTCCGCCGCCGACTGTTAGCGGGATGAACACCTGCTCGGCCGTGCGCCGGACGACGTCGTACATGGTCTCGCGCTGATCGCTGGAGGCGGTGATATCGAGAAACGTCAGCTCGTCAGCACCCTCGCGATCGTAGGCAGCGGCCAGTTCGACCGGGTCGCCGGCGTCCCGGAGGCTGGCGAACTTGACCCCTTTGACCACCCGGCCGCCGTCGACATCCAGGCAGGGGATCACCCGCACGGCAACGGTCACAGCGCCTCGCCCAGCGGCGCACCAGAGCCACCTATGCCCGGCTTGTAGGCAACCGCCTCGACCTCAACCAGCATCCGCGCGTCGACAAGCGCGCTGATCTCGATCATCGATGTCGCTGGCATGACCTCGGCGAATGCCTCGCCATGCGCCCGGCCGTACTCCGCCCAGCTCGAGATGTCGGTGACGTACATGCGGGTGCGGACCACGTCGGCGAGGCCGGCGCCGAGCCCTTCAAGCGCAGCGCGCACATTGGCGATGGCCTGCTTCGTCTGTGCGTAGGCATCGCCAGGATGCACGAAGTCTGCGCCATCAATGGAGGTACAGCCCGAGACGAAGATGTAGTCGCCCGCCGCGACCGCGCGACTGTAGCCGACGACTGGTTCCCATATAGCGCCGCTGGATATCCGCCGCGTCACTGGCCCTCCACCATCACTGCGCGACCGCCGCCAGCGCCTCCGGCAAAGTAAACGCCCCTGCATAGAGCGCCTTCCCGATGATGGCACCCTCCACGCCGAGCGGCGCCAGCTCGGCGATCGCGCGCAGGTCGGCCAGGCTTGACACTCCGCCGCTGGCCACCACTGGCTTGTCCGTCTGCGCGCACACGGTCCGCAGCAAGTCCATGTTGGGCCCGGTCAGCATGCCGTCCTTTGTCACGTCCGTCACCACATACCGGGCGCAGCCGGCGTCCTCAAGGCGGCCGAGTACCGTCATGAGCTCGCCGCCGTCGGCGGTCCAGCCGCGCGCCGCCAGCCTGGTACCGCGCACGTCCAGCCCGACCGCGACGCGCTCGCCGTAATCGGCCACTACCGTGGCGACCCAGTCGGGGTTCTCCAGCGCCGCTGTGCCTATCACCACCCGAGCGCAGCCAGTAGCCAGCGCGGCGCCGAGCGCATCATCATCCCTGATCCCGCCGGACAACTCCACCTGCACCTCCAGCCGCGCGATCAGGTGAGCCAGCTGCGGACCGTTGCTGCCCCGGCCAAAGGCAGCATCCAGATCGACCAGGTGAATCCACTCTGCCCCGGCCTCCTGCCAGGCCAGCGCGGCATCGACCGGGTCGCCGTAGCTGGTCTCCGTGCCGGCCGCGCCCTGCACGAGCCGAACGGCCTGGCCACCGGATACGTCCACGGCCGGCAGCAGCGTCAAGCAGTGGTGTGACCAGCCCGTTTCCTGGGCGCTCATCGCAGGGTCTCCAGCCAGTTGGCAAGCAGCACGGCTCCGGCGTCGGACGATTTCTCCGGATGAAACTGGGTCCCAGTCAACGGGCCGTCCTCCACCAGCGAGATGAAGTCCTCGCCGTGCGTGGTCCAGCCGGTGCCGGGAGGTTGCCGGTCGCCCGCACGGGTGATCGGCTGTAGCGCGGCGTAAGAGTGCACGAAATAAAACATCGCGTCCGCGTCGATGCCAGCGAGCAGGCGGGACCGGGCGGGGCGTCGAGCGATCACGTTCCAGCCCATATGCGGAAGCACGGGTGCGGCGATCCTCTGCACGGCTCCCGGCCACCAGCCGCATCCTTGCGTGCGCTGGCCATGCTCCTCCCCTGCCTCGAATAGCACCTGCATCCCGACGCAGATGCCGAGGACGGGCCGCGCGCCGGCCAGCCGTTTCGCGATGATCTGGTCGCCGCCTGCCGCCCGCAGGCCCGCCATGCAGGCCGCGAAGGCACCGACGCCCGGCACGACCAGCCCGTCGGCACCAAGGGCGGCATCGGCGTCTGTCGTTACCTCCGCTTCGGCGCCCGCCCGCTGCAGTGCGCGCAGCGCGGAGCGCAGGTTGCCGGAGCCGTAGTCGAGCACCGCCACCCTCGGCCTGCGGCTGGTCACGGCAGCTCCTGTCCATAGTCGTCGGTTGCCTGGTGAGCGGCTCACCGGAGTCACCAGGCTAGCCGGTCCGCACCGGGGCCCGGATAAGCCGTATCAGGCGCAGGTCAACGCATCAGGTCGATGGTGCGGAAGATCACCCATGCCAGCAAGGCCAAGATCACCGGACCGGCAAAGAGGGTGAAGAGACCGGCGCCAATGTTGGCACCGATGACGCCCGCCGTGAATACCCGCAAGCCCAGCCCGACAAGGATTCCTAGCAGCAACAACGGGCCGACTACCGACCACCAACTCGGATCGAAACCGTGCCCGGCCGAGGCCCAGCCGAGCCACAGGGCCGCCGCAACTCCCGCTACAAGTGACCCGGTGCCTACTGCTCGCTCCGCCCCGGCGCTCAGCCGGAACGGCGGCCGGATCACATAGTCCGCGTTGTCGGGCCTAGTCGTCGACTGGTCGCCGAGCAGCCACCAAGTCACCGCCGCTCCGGCCAGCACTAGCACGACGGCGGCAGCAGCAGCTAGCTGCGTCATATCGCCACCTTGGCCCAGTTTCTGGAGCAAGGCCAGTCTTGTCGAGCCGGCTCAGAGCCTGGCGCGGCGCCTGCGCCGAATCACCGTTCGAATGATCAGCGCAGCGACTGCCGCCGCCAGCGCGATCAGTACGTACAGCGAGTAGCGGGTGATGGCGTTATAGATCGCCGTGATGTGGCTGCCAGCCAGGTAACCGACCGACGTCCAGACGCCGACCCACAACGCTGCGCCGAGCGCGTTGAAAGCGAGAAAGCGCGGCCATGCCATCCGGGTGATCCCGGCGACAATCCCGTTCGCCTGCCGAAGTCCTTCGATGAACCGGGCGCCTGCCACGACGACGCCGCCGTACCGCCGGAAAAACTGCTCGGCCTTATCCAGCCGCTCGCTGGTGATGAAGACGTACCTGCCGTACCGAAGGACCAGCTGGCGGCCGCCAAAGAAGCCGATCGCGTAACCGATGTTGTCGCCCACCACTGCGGCAGCGAAGGCGATTATGGCCACGGCGAAGATGTTGAGCCTGCCCGCGCCTGCATAGACGGCAGCGGCGATCAGTATTGTCTCGCCCGGCAACGGCACGCCGAAGTCCTCTAGCAGGACGAAGCCGCCCACAGCCAGGTAGCCGAAATGGTCGAGCACAGGCGCCAGGTGCGCCAGTAGCCCCGGCAGCGGTTGCGCAGACATCGATCAAGGGTCGCATATCCGGAGGGCTGGTGGCGGCCCGGCGTCATGCGCCGCGATGCGTGCGCGTGACATCATGCCGGACGGCTAGCGGTCATTCCGGGTCTTCGCCGACAAGCCCATCCACCGACTCCCTGATCAGGTCGGCGTGACCAACGTGCCGCCCGTACTCCTCGATCATGTCCATGATGAGCCGCCGTAGATTAGGCCTCCGGCCATCGGGCCAGGTGAACGCACCGAGCCTGTCCAGGCCGCCGTCGGCGAGCGCGTCGGACACCCGGGCGCGGGACCGGCCCACCGCCTCCTGCCACAGCGACATCAGCTGATCCGGACTGTCCTGCGCAGCCGAGTGCCATTCCCAGTCGGGGTCACCTTCCCAGTCGACCGCGTCCCATGGCGGGTGACGTTCCCGGCCGTAAAGCTTGACGGAGAACACGTCGTCCTCCACCGCGGCCAGGTGCTTGAGCAGGCCGCCCAAGGTCATCGCCGAAGGTCCTAGTGTTGCCCGAAGCCCGGCCGAGTCAAGGCCCCCGCATTTCCACGCCAGATAACGGCGCAGGCGCTCAAGGGCGCCCAGGAGCGTGTCGAGCTCATTA
Source organism: uncultured Actinomycetota bacterium (assembly GCA_963787665.1). Taxonomy (GTDB): domain Bacteria; phylum Actinomycetota; class Actinomycetes; order Streptosporangiales; family Streptosporangiaceae; genus JAJYUU01. The sequence continues at coordinate 979,279 of CAWBDZ010000005.1, read as the reverse complement.
CCGGCCGCGGGCGGCCCCTGCACGATCGCGTTGCCGTTGTTATCCACGTGATCGACGCTAGCGTCGGTTCCGGACGGCCTGCTTCCGGGGTAGACGGCCGCCGCGGAACCGGGCGACGATCTCAGCAGGCGCCTTATCCGGCGAGCCCGCGCCATACGGAGGCTGCGGATCGTATTCGAGGCCGAGCTGGATGGCCTGAGCCGTGTCGGCCCCGGCGACCCGGCCGGCCAGCGCCAGCGCCATGTCGATGCCAGCCGAGACTCCGGCGCCCGTCACGTATTTGCCGTCAAAGACGACGCGCTGGTGGCGTGGCGTGACGCCAAGCGTCGCCAGCTCGTCGACAGCCAGCCAGTGCGAAGTGGCCTGTCTCCCGCGGAGCAGCCCGGCCGCGGCGAGGATCAGCGAACCGGTGCAGACCGACGTGGTCCAGGTGGTGGACTGGTCGGCAGCTCGCAGCCATTCATGCACCGGGCCGTCGCCCATCTGGTCGTCCTGGCCGGGACCACCAGGCACCACCACAATGTCTGGTCCGAGCACATCGGCCAGCTCAGCGTCGGCTACGAGCCTGAGGTAGCCCGAGTCGGCCGACACCGGTCCTGTCCGCTCGCCGGCAAATACCACTTGCGCGCCCGGTAGCCGGCTGAGCACCTCATAGGGCCCGATGGCGTCCAGGGCGGTGAACCGGTCATAAAGCAGAATGGCGATTTGCACGAATCATCTCCTTTTCAAGGATGCCGGGCCGAGGACGTCCGGTCGGCGGTACCGCAGGATGGAAACGGCGCCGGTATTCGGCCGGGCCGACCTCAAGCGCGCGGTGGAAGGCCAGGCGCATCGCTTCTGGCGTGCCGTAGCCGCAAGCGCGCGCAATTAGCTCGATGCTGTCGGCTGTGTCCTCTAGCTGGCGGCGTGCGGCCTCAAGCCGGACCAGGTCGACGTAACGCCCCGGCGTCATGCTGACCTCTGCGGCAAAAGCGCGCGCGAACTGGCGCGGCGACAGGCTGGCCCGCGCGGCCAGGGCCGATATCGACAAGTCAGCGTCGGGATGATCGGCGATCCACTGCTCACCGCGCGCAGGCCCGGCCGTCGGGCGAGCTGATTCGCCAGCTGAGCACTGAACTGAGCCTGGTTGCCCGGCCGGCGCAGGAACACCACCAGATGGCGGGCAACGGTAAGCGCGGCATCGCGGCCGAGGTCCGCCTCGACCAATGCCAGGGCTAGATCGATGCCGCAGGTCACCCCGGCCGACGTGATCAGATTGGCGTCCTGCACGTAAATGGGTTCGGCGATGACATTGACGTCCGGGAAGCGCGTCGCCAGGGCATCGCAGTATGCCCAGTGCGTCGTGACCGTGCGGCCGGCCAGCAAGCCCGCCTCTGCGAGCAGGAACGCGCCGGTGCACACCGACACAATCAGGCCCGTGTGCGGGCCGTGCTCGTGCAGCCAGGCGACGAGCTCGGGCTGCGGAGTCCGGGTGCCCTCTCCGCCTGGCACAAGGAGTACGTCACGGGGCCGCTCACTGTCCAGGTCAGCGTCGGGAGTGATCAAGAGCCCGCTGGATGTGCGCACTGGACGACAGCGCGGGCTCGCGGTGCGCAGCTCGTAGAACGGCTCATCACCGTTCGCGGTGCACCACCGGTTAGCGCCTGTGAGCACCTCCAGCGGCCCGGTCACGTCGAGGCTCTGCACGCCGTCGAACAGCGCGATAAGTACCTGCCGGGTAGCCATGACTATGATCCTGGCTCGCCAAGGCTATGGCTGCAATGACAAGATTCCCAATATTCCTGCCATCGGGCTGCCCCAGTTAACGCGGCGGCCCGCGGCTGAGACCTACCTGCACGCGGCGGGAACTGGATAGCTGGCCACGCCGACGTACGTGCCCACCCCGACGCCGGTGCCCACGTAAACGGTCTGGCCAGTGACGGCAAGCCCGGTCGGCGTACCGCTGGTTCGGATCGTGGCGACCGGACCGGCCCGGCCGTTGTAGCGGAAACAGGCGACGTAGGGCGGCTGGGACCTGATGACCCACACCGTCTTGCCGTGCGTCGATACCTGCGTCGCGGGCGCGAGCAACGGACTGTCCCTGATAAATCGTGGCGTTACCGGCTGGAGCTCGGCGTTGAGAAGAATCAGTGCACTCGTCGTGTACGTCGTGGCCCACAGACTGCTGCCCTGCCCGGCCATCGACGCGATCGGAAGGTGCGACACCGGCTGGGCGTGCCCGACGAAGGAGAGCGTCGATTTGCCTGGCCCTGCGAGTACTTGCCGGACCACGGGCTGGCCGGCCACCTCGGCTAGTGCGTCTGGCAGGCCGAAGCGCGACATGCTGGGAATGGCCGACGCCGCAGCCCAGGCCAGCGCAGCGCGGCCAGGTCTGCCTGGTGTCGGGAAGTGCACGGTAGCGACACCCTGATCGGTGGCGAGGAGCGCGGCATCCGGGCCAGTGGGCAGCAGCTCGAATGTCGCCGCACCGCGGTAACGGTTGCCATTGAGGTCGAGCGCGGACCGCCGGGTCAGATCGGCGCTCAGCAGCCAGATGCCGTCGCCGCCGCCATTCGAACCCGGGTAGAACGCGAGCCAGATCAGGCCGTCGGGTCCGATCCGCAGCACGCTGGGCATGGCGGGGACCGAGATGCGCCTGACCAGATAGCCGGTCGACCGGTCGTAGGCGGCCAATGCCACATCCGGATAGTCACCGGTCGCGACGTACACAAACCGCGAGTTCGCAGCCAGCGCATCGACGGCGCCTGCGGCGGCGAGCCGTCCCCCCGGGTGGTGACGGTCGATTCGATGGCCAAAGACGGCGCCGTGGCGCCCGGGTGGCCCGGCCAGGACGCCGCGGCGTAACTGGCTCCGCCGATCAGCGCGACAACGATCGCTGCGGCAGCTAGCACTCTGCGGCGGCGGCGCGCTGCCCGGCGCACCTGGTCCGCGAGATCGGCCCGCGGAGTCACCCAGGCACTCGCGCGCTCCAGCACTTCCCGAAGTTCCCGCTCAAGGTCGGCACTCATGTCGAGGTCCCATCCGGCAGCAGCTGGCGTAGCCGTGCCATTGCGCGCGCATGCTGCGATTTCACGGTGCCGACTGAGCAGCCGAGGACACGCGCAGTCTCGACCTCGGTCAAGTCGTCGAAGTATCGGAGCACCAGCACAGCTCGCTGACCGATGGGCAGCTCCCGCACGCAGGCCAGCAGCTCAGCGCGAGCTGGAACGCCCTCGATGGCCGGATCCGCCTCGGCCGGCAGTGCAAGTTCGTCAAGCTCGGCGCTCAGAATCTTGCGCTGCCGGCGCCACGCATCAGTCGCCGAATTCACCAAGATCCGGCGCACGTACGCTTCCGGTGATTCCCGGCGGCGGATCAGCGTCCAGCGGCGATAAGTGCGTTCCAGAGCCGTTTGCAGCAAATCCTCCGCGGCGGCCATGTCACCGGTGATCAGGTAAGCGCCACGCAGCAGGCGACGGGACGCGGCTGCAACGAACTCGGTGAAGTCCGCATCATCCGCTGCCCGCATCCAAGCCTCCGCTTGCCGTCGACAGTACAGACGTAAATTGCGGGTCTCATGGTTGTCAGCGCGGCGGCGCAATGGTGCTGACTTCTATCCTGATCGGATGAAACTGGAGTTCAGCGGCGAGATCTGGTTCTGGAAAGGCCCGTCACCTTGGCACTTCATCACCGTCCCGGAAGAGAAATGCGATGAGCTGGAAGCGATCTCCGCGGCCGTGACCTACGGCTGGGGCATGATCCCCGTCACAGCGCAGATCGGGGACACCCGGTGGGAGACGTCGCTGTTCCCGAAGGATGGGCGGTACCTCGTGCCGGTAAAAGCATGGGTGCGCAAAGCCGAGGACCTTGACGTGGGCGACACAGTCACGGTCCGTCTAGGCGTCAACGTCTGATCACCGGGACGGGTTGACCCTCACGCAACGTCAGGCTGCACAGTGAGTCAGGTTAGAGAACTGGTCGTCAGGCAACTCGTCGTCAGGCAACTCGATCGTCGTCAGGCAACTCGTCGTCAGGCAACTCGTCGTTAGGCAACTGGTCAGCAAGACAACGTGCGCGGAGGGCTCAATCAACGGTGACCGATCACGCGGCCGCTATGTACACCATCGGTGAGGCAGCCCGGCTGTCCCACGTCTCGGTGCGGACCCTGCACCACTACGACGAGCTGGGCCTGCTCCCGCCGACCGGCCGCAGCCCGGCCGGTTACCGCCTGTACTCGGCCGGCGACCTGCGCCGGCTGCAGCAAATCCTGTTCTACCGGGAACTGGACTTCCGGCTGGACGAGATCGCCGAGATCCTGGCCGACCCGGACGCCGGAACCGATGACCACCTGCGCCGCCAGTACCGGCTGCTGCGGGAGCGGCGCACCCGGATAGCCGCGCTGATCGGCGCGATCGAGAAGGAAGTGGAAGCGAGAAAGATGGGCATTGCACTGACGCCGGAGGAACAGTTCGAGATCTTCGGCACCGACAAGCTGACCGAGCACGCGGCCGAGGCCGAGCAGCGCTGGGGCGAGACCGAAGCCTGGCAGGAGTCTCGCCGCCGCACTGCCGCATACACGAAGGAAAACTGGATCGCGATCAAGGCCGAGGCCGACGCCAGCATCACCGGCTTCGCTGCTGCGCTGCGGTCCGGCGAGCCTGCGGCCGGAAGCGTGGCTCTGGACCTCGCCGAGGCGCACCGCCAGCACCTCAACCGCTGGTTCTACGACTGCGACTTTGACATGCACCGCGGCCTGGCGGCGTTGTACACATCAGATCCGCGTTTCATCGCCAGCTACGATGAGATCGAGCCTGGATTGTCCTGGTACGTCCGCGATGCGATCCAGGCTAATGCCGACCGCCACGCTCACGAGGCCGACTAGACCATGAGCACGTAAACAAACAGTCGTCGGCGACTGATTGTTTACGTGCTGAAGCGCTGAGGTGCGCGCGCAGCGTCAGAGCACGCCCTTCGTGCTCGGCACCGCGCCGCCAGACCGCGGATCCGGCGCGGCTGCCGTCCGCAGCGCCCGTGCGAACGCCTTGAACTGCGCCTCCACGATGTGGTGCGGATTGCGGCCGCGCAGCACGTCCAGGTGCACGCAGATGCCCGCGGCGAAGGCGAGCGACTCGAAGAAGTGCCTGGTGAGCGTCGTGTCATAGGTACCGATCAGCGGGGCCATGCCGTCCGGCTCGGTATGCACGACATACGCCCGCCCCGACAGGTCCACCGCGACCCGCACCAGCGTCTCGTCCAGCGGCACCAGCGCGTCGCCGAACCGGGTGATGCCGGCCTTGTCCCCGAGCGCCTCGCGCAGCGCCTGGCCCAACGCGATCGCCGTATCTTCCACCGTGTGGTGGGCATCTATCTCGATATCGCCGCGGGCCTGCACCGTCAGGTCGATCCCGGCGTGCCTGGCGAGCTGCAACAGCATGTGATCGAAGAACGGCACGCCTGTCTCGGCCCGGCCGACCCCGGCGCCGTCCAGGTTCAGCTCGATCAGCACTTGCGTCTCGGAGGTTACCCGGCCGATGCGGGCCGACCTTGTCATCGCAGCACCAATTCTGCGCGGCCGCTCACGAGCCGGGCTATTTCGGATCGGAACGTGGCCGTCTCCGGGCCGGTCCCGATGCTGACTCGCAGCCAGCCGGGCGGACCGGTCTCCCTGACGAGCACGCCGCCGTCGAGCAGCGCCTGCCAGACCGCATGCCGGTCGGCGAACCTGCCGAACAACACGAAGTTGGCATCAGAGTCCGCCGCGGTAAGACCAAGGCAGCGGAGCGCTGTCACGAGCTGGTCGCGCTCGGCCCGGATCAGCGCGACCGAGGAGAGCAGCTCGGCAGAGTGCCGCAACGCCGCGAGCCCGACCGCCTGGGTCACCGCGGACAGGTGATACGGCAGCCGGACGAGCAGCATCGCGTCAGCGACAGCGGGATCGGCGGCCAGATAGCCGATCCGCGCCCCGGCCAGCGCGAACGCCTTGGACATGGTCCTGACCACCACCAGGCGCGGGTACCGCGGCAGCAGCGCGAGGGCGGTGCTGGCCTGGTCCCTGGCGAACTCCGCGTAGGCCTCGTCCACGACCACCATGCCGGGGGCCGTTTGGCATACCGCCTCGATGACTCCAAGCGGCGTCGCCGAGCCGGTCGGGTTGTTAGGCGAGGTGAGGAATACCAGGTCGGGCTGCCGCACCCGGACCTCATCGGCGGCCTGCCCGGGATCCAGGCTGAAATCGCTAGTCCGCTCCGCCGCGATCCACTCCGTTGCGGTCGTTTGGGCGATCAGCGGGTGCATCGAATAGGACGGCTCGAAGCCGAGCGCACTGCGGCCCGGCCCGCCGAAGGCCTGCATCAGCTGCTGAATGACCTCGTTCGAGCCGTTGGCTGCCCAGGTGTTGCTTTCGGTCAGTCCGTGCCCCAGGTAACTGGCTAGCGCCGTCCGCAACTCCACGGCGTCCCGGTCTGGATACCTGTTCAGGCCAGCCGCGACGTCGGCCGCGGCTACCGCGATGTCGGCAACCAGCGCAGCGGACGGGGGATAGGGGTTCTCGTTAGTGTTCAGCCGGACCGGGACGTCGATCTGCGGCGCGCCGTAGGGGTGCCGCCCGGCCAGGTCGGCGCGGATCGGCAGCGGCGGGCGCACCCGCTCCGGCGCCGTCATGTAGCGGGCCGCGGCATATCAGGCCAGCTCATCGCTGACTGCCGTCGGCCGGCACCCTGATCCGGACCGCCTGCACATGCGCGTCCAGGTCCTCGGCCTCGCCGAGCGCGTCAATGTAGGGGGCAGCGGCCGCCAGGCCTTCCTGACTGCACTCGACTACGTGCACGCAACGTAGGAAGGTGCCGGTTGACAGGCCACCGCTGTACCTGGCGGTACCGCCGGTCGGCAGCACGTGGTTCGATCCGGCCAGGTAATCCCCGAGCGACACTGGCGCCCAGGCTCCGACGAAGATGGCCCCGGCATTGCGCACCCGGCGGGCCAGGATCGACGCGTCGGCGGCCTGGATCTCCAGGTGCTCTGGTGCCCACGCGTCAGCGACCGCCAGCGCCCCGTCCGCATCGTCGACGACGATGCAGGCCGACTGGCCGGCCAGCGCCGCAGCGATCCGCTCGGCGTGCCGGGCCGCCGGTACCGCCTTCTCAAGCTCGGCGTCCACCCGGTCGGCCAGGGCGGCGCTGGTGGTGATCAGCAGGCAAGCCGCCAGCTCATCGTGCTCTGCCTGGGCCACCAGATCAGCAGCGATAAAGCTGGCTTCGGCGCCGTCGTCGGCCACGATGGCGATCTCGGTTGGCCCGGCCTCGGCGTCGATAGCTACCTTGCCGCGAAGCAGCCGCTTCGCGGCAGCGACGTATACGTTGCCTGGACCGGTGATGACATCAACCGGCGAGCAGTCTGCGGTGCCGTAGCCGAGCATGGCGATGGCTTGGGCTCCCCCGGCCGCGTGCACCTCGGTGATGCCCAGCAGTGCGCACGCAGCCAGGATCGCCGGGTGCGGCAGGCCGCCGTGTTCGGCCTGAGGCGGGGACGCAACCGCGATCTCGCTGACTCCGGCCACCTGTGCGGGGATAACGTTCATCAGCACCGAGGACGGATAGGCAACTAGCCCGCCCGGCACGTACACGCCAGCCCGGCGCACGGGCAGGTATCGCTCGGTGACAGTGGAGCCCGCCGCGACCGCCGTCCAGGATTCAGCCGGCAATTGCGCCTTGTGCACCAGCCTGGCCCGCCGGGCTGCCTCGGCCAGGGCAGCGTGCACGTCAGGATCGAGCTCCGCCAGCGCGGCGGACAGCGCGGCCGGCGGCACCACGGTGCTGCCAAGGTCTACACCGTCGAACCTGGCGGTGTATTCACGGACCGCCTCGGCGCCCCGAAGCATGATGTCCTCGCAGATGGGCCGCACCTGGTCGGTGACGGCGCTGACGTCTAGCACAGCCCTGGGCAGCAAGGCCGACAGCTCTGCCCAGGTCATGCGGCCGGGCGCCTTGCCGCGAAGATCCGTCCGGACTAGCACGCGTCTACCCTAACCGGGACGTCGGTGCAGGTCACGGCCGCGGAGGTCGCTACTCGACGATCTTGCTGATAGGAATCTCGAGGATGTCCCGGCCGCCGGCCGACTTTAGCGCCGGAATCAGGGTGTTGACGCCGCGCTTGGGCACCACGGCCTCGACCGCGTGCATGTCACCCCGAGCGAGCGAGGTGATCGTCGGGGAGGACATGCCGGGCAGCAATCCAGTCACTGCGGCCAGGTCCGCGGCGCTCACGTTCAACTTCAGCAGCACGTTACCGCGCGCCCTGATCGCGCCGCGCAGCAGCAGCGCCACGTCCTCCATCGCATCGCGCTTGTCGGCGTCTGCGTACGCGTCATGGTTGGCCACTAGCTCGGTATAGCTAGTAAGCAGGGTGTCGAGTATCCGCAGCCCGTTGCGGCGCAACGAGGCACCGGTCTCGGTGAGATCCACGATCGCGTCGACAATGTCGGGAACCTTCGCCTCGGTCGCCCCGTACGACGGAATCACCACCGCCTTCACCCCGTGCTCCTCCAGGTACCTGCGGGTTAGCGCGGGAAATTCGGTCGAGATCCGCACCCCGTCGGGGAGGTCGGAACCGGTCTGCCAGGGGACCGAGGCAGGCACTGCAAGCACGACGCGCACCGGATCCGCCGTCGCCTTGGAGTACTGCAATTCCCCCAGCGACGCGACGTTCGCCCCTGTCTCGGTGATCCAGTCCCGGCCGGTGATCCCGAAATCGAACAGGCCCTGCTCGACGTAGGAGGGGATTTCCTGGGGTCGCAGGAACCGGACCCGCTCGATCCTCGGGTCATCGATGGTGGCGTGATAGTCGCGGTCCGACGAGCGTCGTACCGTGAGGTCTGCGGCATCGAACAGGTCGAGGGTGGCGCGCTCAAGCGAGCCTTTCGGTAGCACCAGCGACAGCATGGTCCGCAGCCCTTCGTGCGCCTAGTGGTCGGCGCGCACGATTTTACCGGGGCCAGGTCGGCAGGCTCAGCGCCCGGTCCTGCCGTCGATGTGATGCTGTGCAGCCGTCTCAGGTGTCCCAGTTACCTCCCGCCTTTCCCTGCCAGGGCATGCCGTGCACTGTACGATCCCGGCATGAACCCACTATCGGGCGTTATCGGCGATGCGTGGAAGATGTACCGAGCGCACGCCGGCCACCTTCTTGCGGTCGCGTTCATCATCTATTTCGCGGCCGCCGTTATCACCGCGCTCCTCGCCTGGGCCCTTGGCACCTTCGGGCTGTTCCTGGGGATTCTGCTGCTGTTGTTCGCCGGCTTCCTGCTCCAGGCCTCGCTGGTGAAGGCGGTGCAGGACATTGCGCAGGATGGCCGGGCTGACCTCTCGGTGTCCCAGACCATGGCGTCAGTGCTGCCGAACCTCGGGGCGGTCGCGGTCGCGTCGATTCTCGCGGGGCTCGCGATCTGGATCGGGTTGTGGCTGATTATCGTGCCAGGCTTGTACTTGATCACGATCTGGGCGGTGATCATGCCAGTCCTGATCATCGAGCAGACCGGGGCCATCGCAGCATTCGGGCGCAGCCAGCAACTCGTGCGCGGTAACGGCTGGAATGTGTTCGGCACCCTGGTGCTGGTATTCCTGATTCTGATCGCGGCCTATATCGTCATCGGCCTTGTGCTCGCGGCGCTGCCCATCGCATGGCGCAATGGCCTGAGCAACGTCATTGCCGGAACACTGGTCGCGCCCTTCATCGCGGTAGTGGTGACGCTGATGTACTACCGGCTCACTGGTGCCGTCGGCGGTCCGCAAGGCACAGCCGCAGGTGGTTCCACGGGCGGCTACGCCGCCTGACAGGAGCCGCTCAGCCCGCCCAGCAGACATTCAGCGACGGTGGTTTGCGGAAGACCAGCCCCTGCGGAGCGGCCGGCCTGGCGGGATCCAGCTGAAGGTCAGGCAGCTGACTCAATAGCGCGGCAACTGCCGCTGCTGCTTCCAGCCTGGCGAGCTGCGCGCCAATGCAGAAGTGCGGCCCGACGGCGAAGGCAAGGTGCTGGCGTGCGTTGCTGCGATGCAGGTCGAACCGGTCAGGATCGGCGAATACGGCAGGGTCGCGGTTGGCTCCGGCGAGCGAGACGATCACGAGGTCACCACGCGGGATCCGCGCGGTACCGAGGTCCACGTCGGCCGTGGCGTACCGATCCACCACGGCGGCGGCAGGCTCCAGCCGGAGCGATTCATCGACTGCGCGTTCGATCAGGCTGGGGTCGGCCCGGACCTGTAGCAGCGCGTCCTGGTCGCCAAGCAGATACCAGACGGCATTGCTTGTCATGCCCTCGGTGGTCTCGATGCCGCCAAACAGCAGCACGGCGGCATTGGAAACGATCTCATCGGAGCCAAGCTCAGTTGCCGCGGCCGTGAGCACCGACTGCCTGCCCCCATGGGCAAGGACAGCCTCTACGCAGGCTCTCAGGTCACCGAATGCGGTGCTGGCGGTGGCCATCGCCGCGCGACCTGAGCCGGCGCGCTCGCCAGGCGCTGCCTCGTCCGCCACCGACATCGCGGATACGCCAGCCACGATGGCGTCATACCAGGCCAGCAGCTGAAAGGCGTCGACCTCCAGGCCCAGCATGTCGGCCATAACTGCCACCGCGAGCGGGCCGGCCAGGCCACGCCGCAGCTCCGCGGTGCCGCCGTTCGACGCGAGAACCGAGACCAGACGGGTTGCCTCGGCCGCTGCGGCCGACGCCAGCCGCGTGCTCGTCTCAACCGATCGCAATGCCCTGGCGAAGGGATCGCGATGGCTGCGGTGCGCCGCGCCGTCGAGCGAGAGCATGCTCGGCCCCACTATCCGGGCAGTGGTGAATCGCGGGTCATCGACTGTGAACGCTGCCGGGTCACGCAATACCTGCCCGGCCAGGTCCGCGCGGGTGACTAGCCAGCCGCCGAGGGCTGGCACCCACGAGACTGGCTCAGCCTCCCGCAGTCGGCGGAGAACCGGGTGCGGGTCAACAGTCAGCTCCGCGCTGGTCACCGATCCGCCGAGTGGAAAGCCGCCCCGCGAGGCTGGCAGATCAGGCTCGGTCACCCGGTCGACTGGCCTACCTCGATCAAGTGTCCATCCGGATCACGGATGTAAGCACGGATCTCGTGGGCGTGAACCTTCGGCTCGGTGAGGAACTTAGCGCCCCTGGCTGACCAGTCACGGTAAGAGGCGGCTATGTCAGCAACCCTGATGTTCAGGAACGCGCTGGTCCGGCTCGGGTCCGGCGGGGTCGTCAGCGTCACCTCGGGCTTGTCGTCTGTCGGCCCGCCGCCCACATTGAGGATCAGCCAGCTATTGGCGATCCTCAGGATGACCGGGTCGCGCTCCAACACCACGGTGGCACCGAAAACCGACTGGTAGAACTCACGGGACCGGTCCTGGTCGGCGACGACAAGGAAATGGGTCACCACAAAGCCGTCTTGCGGAGCGGGGAAGTCGTTACTGCTCATATCGGAAGCCTCTGATTCTCTGGCGCGGTTGACGGGATCTCGGCGGAATCAGACAGCCGCAGCTTACGGCGGGCCCGCTCGTAGAACGTGGTGCGGCCCAGCCGGACAACGTGCGCGGCACCGGGCCGCGGCCGCAGCTCAACCCAGTCGCCCGGGCCTACATGCGCCGCGACCTGCCCGTCTACCTCGACGGCGAGCCGGCCGCTGGCAGCCAATATTTCCAGGCCGAGGCTGTCATGAACCGACAGGACCAGCCCTCGGTTATACGCAGAATGCGCCGCCGCGGGAGTGACGAGCAGCGCCTCGACGGCCGGGCTGACTATCGGGCCGCCGGCCGAGAAGCTGTACGCGGTAGAACCGGTCGGCGTGGCGACCACGACTGCATCGGCGGCGTAGCTGACAAACGGATGGCCGGCCGCGCGCACCGCGACCGCAGCTACTGGCTCGCCCGGGAAGCGCACCACAGCGACGTCATTGAAGGCCGTCTCCACGTGGTCGCCGATAATGGCATCGACGGCTAGCCGGGGTTCCACCGTGTAGTTCTGATCATCAATGGCGCTCAGGGCTCCGGGCAAGTCCGGCACGTCAACCTCAGCCAGGAAGCCGAGCTTGCCGAGGTTGACCCCGAGCACATTGGCCTGCTGCTGGTCGGCTAGCCGCATCGCCCGCAGCATCGTGCCGTCGCCGCCGAGGCTGACCAGCAGATCCGAATGGTGGGCAAGTTCCGCTGCCGGGACCGCTGTCGCGGCGCAGTTCAGCCTGGTGATCTCCGTGTCGATGCCGAAGACCTGAATACCCCTGCGCGCGGCCCAGCCGAGGACTGCGGCCACCGCTTCGGCCGAGTCACGTTCGGGGTGCAGGACCACGCCAACCGAGTGCATCCGAGCACACCTCCTGAACTGCCATTCCGGTGCCGCCTGGTCCTGAGCCGCGGGGGCGGGGCCGTCCGGGCGCAGCGTTACAGTGACGATGACATGAGCTATGCCACTGACTCGAGAGTAGACGCCTACATAGCGGAGTTGCCGGACTGGCAGCAGGACATCTGCCGCCAGGTCCGCGATCTCGTGCACGCGGCCGATCCGGAGGTCGCTGAGACCATCAAGCGTGCGAAGCAGCCATATTTCGTGCTGGATGGCAACATCTGCGCGCTGCTCGCGGCCCGCGATCATGTGAACGTCTTCCTGTATGACGGCGGCATCGTGGCCGATCCGCACGGCATCATCACCGCCGGGCACGACAATAAGACCGCACGGACTGTCGCGTTCTGGCCGGGCGACGCCCTCAACGGGCCAGCACTGACCGAGATGTTCAGGCAAATCATCGCCAACAACCGCGCAGGTGGCTGGCGCGCTATCACGCGCGGCCGCCCGTTAAAAGGTGGGTGACATGGCCGAAGCGGCGGACGTCCTCGTCGTCGGCGCTGGCCTGGCCGGGCTGATCGCCGCGCGCGACCTGACGGCAGCGGGCCGCTCCGTGCTCGTGCTGGAAGCCAGGGACCGCGTCGGCGGGCGGGTCGTCAACCAGGACATCGGCAACGGCAAAATCGTCGAAATGGGTGGCCAGTGGGCCGGCCCGACCCAGGACAGGCTGCTTGCCCTGGCGCAGGAGCTTGGCGTTGCTACCTTCCCGACGTACGACACCGGGCAGAAGGTGCTGCACTTCAACGGCAAGCGCGGCAGCTACGGCGGCGCGATCCCGCGCATCAACCCGCTGGTCCTGGCTGATATCGGACAAGCTCAGGCCCGCCTGGAAGCCATGGCCAAGAAGGTGCCGACCGACACTCCCTGGACCGCCGCGAACGCGGAGCGGCTCGACTGCCAGACCTTCGAGACGTGGATTCGCAGGAACACGGCGAGCAAAAGCGCGCGCAGCATTCTCGCCCTTGCCGCCAAGGCTGTCTTCGCCGCTGAGCCGGGCGATCTGTCCTTGCTGCATGTGCTGTTCTACTCGCACTCGGCCGGCTCGTTCCAGCGGCTGATCGACACGACCGGCGGCGCCCAGCAGGACCGGTTCGTGGGCGGCTCCGCCCTGCTACCCGAGCGGCTGGCCGCGACGCTGGGAAGCGCACTCAAACTTGAATCGCCAGTGACCAGGATCGAGGCCAGCGGCGACAAGGTCAGCGCGTCGACGCCGTCGGGCCAGTTCGACGGACACCAGGTCATCGTGACCGCGCCGCCCCAGCTGGCCGGCCGGATCGAGTACGAGCCCGCGCTGCCGCACTGGCGCGACCAGCTCACCCAGCGGACGCCGATGGGCTCAGTGATCAAGTGCCAGGTCATCTACGCCGAGCCGTTCTGGCGCAGCGAAGGCCTGTCCGGTCAGGCCACTGGCGACCTGCCGGGCCCGCAGATTGTTTTCGACAACTCCCCGCCGGACGGCTCCCCCGGCATCCTGCTTGCCTTTCTCGAAGGCGACGAGGCTCGTCAGCTAGGCCGGGAGTCGCAGGAGGTCCGCCGCCGGGCCGTGATCGACTCGCTGGCCCGCTACTTCGGCCCGCGGGCCGGAAAGCCGGAAGGTTACCTGGAGCTCGACTGGCAGCAGGAGCGTTACACCGGGGGCTGCTACGGCACGCTATTCGGCCCGAACGTATGGACCCGCTACGGGCACGCACTTCGCACCCCGGTCGGCCCGATCCACTGGGCCGGCACCGAGACGGCGTCTGCCTGGGCCGGTTACATGGACGGCGCGGTCAGGTCCGGTGAGCGTGCTGCCGCGGACGTGCTGGCACGCCTGCCCTAGTCGGCCGGCTGCAGGGTGGCCGCCGGAGCCGTGCGGCGGCGCAGCACGGCCGCGGACAGTGCTGCGGCGAGTCCGGCCCCGGCTGCGGCGTACCAGCCATGCCGGAAGGCGGTGAGCTCGGCAGCTGGCCCGTGCGCGGTTCCAAGCACTGCCACCAGCATCGCCACCCCGACGGCGAAGCCGACCTGGCGCAGCATGTTGACAACTCCGGACCCGGTGGCGAATGACGGCGGCGGCAGCGAACTGGCTGCGGTTGACATGAGTGCTGGCAGCGTCAGGCCTACGCCGATGCCTGTGATCATCATGCCGGGCAAGATTGCCAGGTAGTCCGGACGCAGCTGGACGACGGCGGACCACCAGCCGATCCCTGCCGCGAACACGGTGGCGCCGCCGCCAATGACGGCTGCCGGCCCATACCTGGCCAAGAGCCGCCCCGTCACCAGGAAGCTGAACAGGGGCACCATGAGCGGGCCTGGCGCTACGCCCAGACCGGTCCGCAGCGCCGACCAACCCCAGACGTCCTGCATCCACAGCACGATGGACAGCAGCATCGCGCCGAACGAGACAGAGAACAGCAGCATCGCCACGGACGCGCCGGAAAAGGCGCGCACCCGGAACAAGGTCGGCTCGATCAGCGGGTTGTGATGACGCACGCAGCGCAGCGCGAACAACCCGAGGACCAGCGCCGACGCGGCTAGCACCACAGCAGTGGTGACCGAGGTCCAGCCCCAGTTGCCGCCGCGCACCAGGCCAAGCGTCAGGCCGCCGACCGCCGCGGTCACCAGCAGCGCTGACAGCGCGTCCGGACGCGGCCCTTTGTGCCCAGCAACTTCGGGCAGTCTGCGCCATCCGATGATCAGCGCGGCCACGCCGATCGGCACGTTGACGAAGAAAACCCACCGCCAGCTCGCCGCGACGAGCAGCCCGCCTGCTACCGGCCCGAGTGCCGCCGCCATGCCGCCAGCTGCGGTCCAGGCGCGCACCGCACTGCCGCGCCTTTCAGCCGGATAGCTGGCGAGCACCAGGCCGAGCGAAGTCGGCGTCAGCAGCGCCGCGCCCGCAGCTTGCACCAGCCGGAAGGCGATAAGCATCGGCACGCTGACCGCCGCGCCGCAGGCGGCCGATCCCGCAGTGAAGATCGCGACGCCGAGCAGGAATCCACTCTTGCGGTTGTGCTGATCGGCCAGCCGGCCGAATAGCACCAGCAACGCGGCGTAGACGATCGCATAGCCATTGAGCACCCAGGACAGCGTGCCGAGGCTGGGCTCGTGCAGGTCCACCGCGATCTGCGGGAGCGCGACATTGACGATGAACAGGTCCAGGCTGGCCATTACGACGCCAGCGCAGACTATAACCAGGATCTGACCCGGCGGAATGGCCGGAACCGAAAGGCGGCCACTCGCCTGGCCCGAACGCTGGCTTAGTGAACGCATAGCCAGACCATACGCCGCTAGCATAGCTCGACACAAGTCAGCTAGAGTGAATCCGTGGAATCGTCACCAGCCGCGGAGTCGCCAGCCGTAACGGACGCGACATCGACCGCGGACTCAGCGCAAAGCCCAAGCACGCGGGCTGCGTACGCCGATCACGCCGTCCGGCTCGCCGGCGCGCTGTCGCCGCGTGGCAGCTGGCGGGCGACTGGATGCTCAGTGGCGCGCGCGCTCGACGTGGTCAGCAGCCGGTCGGCGTTGCTGATCCTGCGCGAGGCCTTTTATGGCGCGACGAGGTTCGACGAGTTCGCCGAACGCGTCGGCATCAGCGAGCCGGTGGCAGCGGCGAGGCTGCGCGAACTCGTGGATGACGGGCTGCTCGCGCGCGAGCCGTACCGGGAGCCGGGCCAGCGGACGAGGATGGGCTACCGGCTCACTGACAAGGGCGTCGAATTGCTGCCGGTGCTCGTCGCCCTGATGCAGTGGGGCGACCGCTGGCTGGCGCCGGACGGACCTCCGGTGGTCTTGCAGCACTCCGGCTGCGGCCAGCCGGTCCGCGCCGAGTTGCAGTGCGCCGCAGGCCATCCCGCCGTATCCGGCGAACTAGACCTGGTCGTCGGACCGGGCCGCCGATAGCGCTAGCGGGGATGTCCCGGTCCCTGAGCCGTCGTGGCTGGATAGCCTCGCTCAGCCGGGGTAAGTCCCCGGCATCATGGCTGATGAGAAGGCCCGTAATGGGGAGCGCAAGGAGGGACACTCAGCGGACGACCGGTCGCCGCTGAGCCGCCCGCAGCGCCTGCTGCATGCCGTCGACCGGTTGCAGCAGCGCACTCGGGTTCTCGCCATCGCGGTGGCTACCTGGAAGAAGTTCAGCGACAATCAGGCGGGTAACCTCGCAGCCCTGATCGCCTACTACGCGTTCGCATCGCTCTTCCCGCTGCTGCTGGTGGCATACAGCATTCTCGACATCATCGCCAGGAATAACCCGAAGCTGGCACACCAGCTGACCGACGCGCTGCAGCATTACCCGGTCATCGGCGCGCACCTCGGCAGCCCGACGCAGGGCTTGAACAAGACCGGCTTCGCCCTGGCAGTCGGCATCCTGCTGACCCTGTATGCCGGCCGCGGCGTGGCCATGTCCATGCAGAATGCGATGAACAAGGTCTGGGGAGTGCCGCAGTTCCGGCGGCCGGGATTCCCGAAGAACTTGCTTCGCAGCCTGGGCCTGATCGCCGTGCTAGGGCCAGGCGAGATCGTGACGATCGCGCTATCCACTTTCGCTGGCGGTATCGGTCACCATGGCGGCGTGCTCGCCAGCGTCGCCACAATCGCGGTTTCGCTGCTGCTCAACATCGGGCTGTTCTGGCTCGGCTTCCGCATCGCTACGTCGAAGGAGGTCGCTGGCCGGGAAATGTGGCTCAGCGCTGTCCTCGCTGCCATCTCGTGGCAGATACTGCAGGTGATCGGCGGAACCTTCGTCCATCACGCCACCAACTCTGCGTACGGCGTCTTCGGAGTCGTGCTCGGCCTGCTCGCCTGGTTTTACCTGCAGGCCCAGATCACCTTGTACGTCGTGGAACTCGACGTGGTGCGGGCACGCGGGCTATGGCCAAGGTCGCTGGTGCCGCCGCCGCTCACCGAGGCCGACATGCGGGCCTACCGGATGTACGCCGAGACGGGCCTGCTGAGACCGGAGCTCGCGGTCGAGGTACGCGAGACCCCCGCCGGCGAGACGGACCCGGTGGACCCGCAGTAAGCTGCCGATGGCTTTTGCCGCAAATCGGGAGGCGCTATGCCGCTGTTTTCCAGCCAGCAAAATCCGACCTCGACCTGGGAGCCGCAAGCCGCCGATACCCGGCTCGCACAGACGGCGGGCGCTACCAAGTCCGGTGTCTTCACCTCCGATCTGTCGGTGTCGGAGTATGTCCTACTCGGCGAGGCAGGCTTCGAGCCGCTCGGCTTCGTGGTTGGTTCGTCGATCTACCACGTCGGATTGCAAGTCGGGCGCTGGAGCCAGAACACCGAACTTCAGGTGCTCACCCAGGCCATGTACAACGCCAGGGAACTCGCCATGGCCAGGATGCGTTCCGAGGCAGACCATCTGGCCGCCGACGGCATCGTGGGCGTGCAGTTGCGGATGCAGATGTACGCGTGGGGCCAGGGCTGTCTTGAGTTCGTGGCCACCGGCACCGCCGTGCGCCACCTCACCGGCGAGGGGGCACATCGCGCGCCCGACGGCCGGGCGTTCACCTCGGACTTGTCGGCACAGGACTTCTTCCGGTTGCTTGCTGCGGGCGCTGTCCCAGTCGCGTTCGTCCTCGGCACCTGCGTCTACCACATTGCGCATCAAGGCGTCATGCAATCACTTCGCCAGACTGGCCAGAACCAGGAGATGGTGCAGTTCACTCAGGGCGTCTACGAAGCTCGCGAACTGGCGCTCACGCGTATGCAGGCTGAGGCCGAGCAAGCCGAATCGTCGGGCATCGTCGGCGTGACGGTCGAGGTGAAGAACCATGTGTGGGGAGAGCACGCGACCGAGTTCCTCGCCACCGGCACTGCCGTCAGGCGCCTCGCCGACGAGCACCGGCTGCCCGAGACCTCGCCAAAGCCAACCTTCACTCTCGGCTTGGACAACTGACAATCACCGTCACGCGCCCGCCTCAAGCTGGGTGTCTTCACCGTCCATTGTGCTCACTGCCGGTGTGCTCACTGCCGGGTCGTGCGCAGCGCAAGCCCGGGGTTAGTGCGGCGGCACGATAGGGCGCATGCCTCGTCTTGACGCCGTTTGATCCGGCCTGGCACAATCGCCGCCACGCGGCATTTGTCCGCGAAGTTGAACTAAGGGACCATGATGACCGAAACCTCTGCCGCTGGCTGGCTTCGCCGCTCCGCCACGATTGCTATCTCGGCCGCCGCGGTTGCGGCGGGCATGGGCATGACCGCCACGTCCTCGATGGCGGCTGCCGGTGCGACTCCCGCTGGCGCGTCAGCCAAGGTGCACGTGGGGACATACCACACCTGGAAAGCGGCGCAGCACGCCGCCGGATTCAGGCTGTTGCGCCCCGCTGGTACTGACGGGCTCAAGCGCACCGACGGCGGCATCCACGTCGGACACTGCGCGAACTATCCGCTGAAGTACGCCAACGTTTATGCCCAGTACGGCCACGACAGAGGCAAGCTCATCGGGGTGTTCCAGGATGACGCGCCCGGGGCGGCATTTTGCGAAAACATCGGCGAGGCCACCACGCTGGGCCATTACAAGGTTGACGGTGCCAGGGCCACGTTGCTCGGTGCCTGCGGTACGTTGCCAGGCGAGCCGTCCTGCCATGCCGCCCACCTGTGGCTGTTCTTGACCTGGACCAGGCACGGCCACTATTACCAGGTCCTGTCACACGATGAGAGCAGGCGCAATATCGTGGCGTTCGGGCGGCGGCTGCACAAGGTCAGCTAACAGGTGGCAGCCGGCGGCCGAGCCGCGGCGCGCCCACCGCGCAACTGGTCTTGCCGTCCGGCCCTGGCGCTGCGCGGCCTCCAGGCCGCAGCACATCGTTGTCGACCAAGATGGCGGTAACAGCAGCGGCGAGCAGTAGTACGGCCGCACATCCGATGGTGGCCAGATCGAATCCACTGTTGAACGCGGCCGGGTGGTGATAACTGGAGGCGCCGAGACCGACGGCGGCGGGCAGCGCGGCAACGGCTAGCAGGCCGGCTGCCCTGGCCACGGCGTTGTTCACACCGCTCGCCACCCCGGCCTGCCGGACATCAGCGCTGCCGAGCACCGTCGCCGTCAGCGGCGCCACGGTCATGGATAGCCCGAGACCGAAAACACCGACGGCCGGCAGCACGTCGGTCAGGTAGCCGGCCTGCGGCCCGATCCTGGACATGAGCGCCATGCCTGCGGCACAACAGGTGATTCCGGCGGTCATCAGCCAGCGCGGCCCGATGCGCTGTGCCAGGCCGCCGGTCCGCGCAGACAGGGTCAGCATTAGCAGAGTTATCGGCAGCAGCGCCGCGCCGGCTTGCAGCGGCGAATATCCCGAAACCACCTGAAGCTGCAGCACCAGCAGGAAGAGGAGTCCGCCGAATGCACCATAGACGAGGAAGGTGATCACGTTGATGGCGCTGAACTGCCGGGACGCGAAGACGTCCAGCGGCAGCATCGGCGGCACCGGGTCAGGAGCGCGAGTGCGGCGCCGCTCGATCAGCATGAACAAGGTCCCGGCGGCGAATCCGGCGGTGGCCGCCGCGATCACTCCGGCCAGACTGCCGCTCCGCTCGGGCGCCTCGATTAATGCGTAGGTGATGCCGCCAAGTGCGAGGGCCGCGAGCGCCGCGCCGGCCACGTCGAATCCGCCGCGGGCCGTGTCGTCCCTGGTGTCCGGCACGTGCCTGGTTGCAACTGCCACGACCGCGGCGGCTACCGGCAGGTTCAGCAGGAAGACCCACCGCCAGCCGCCCGTCTGCACCAGCCAGCCGCCCAGGACCGGACCGATCGCGGCCGCGACACCGCCGAAGCCAGACCATGCGCCGACCGCACGCGGCCGGTCATCGGGCGCGAACGAGGCTTGGATGATGGCGAGCGAGCCAGGCGTCAGCAGCGCACCGCCGACGCCCTGGAGCACGCGAGCGCCAATGAGAACGGCGATGTCTGGCGCCAGCCCGCAAAGTGCCGATGCCAACGCGAACCAGATCACGCCGATCAGGAAGATCCGCCGCCGGCGGCCCGGTCGCCGAGTGAACCGCCGAGCAGAATCAGGCCGGCCAGGGTCAGCGTGTAGGCGGTGACGGTCCACTGCAACCCGGCAAGCGAGGCATTCAGGTTCCGGCCGATAGTAGGCAGTGCGACGTTGACCACCGTCGAGTCCAGCAGAACCATGCTCGATCCGAGCACGGTGGCCAGCAGTACCCAGCGCCCTGACCTACTGCGCAGGCGCAGCTGCGCGGACTCCTGCACCGGCACTTCGGCGTTGGTCACCTGGCGATCGTCCCACCGCCGCCTGGCGGGGCAAAGCTGCGCTCGATGTGCTTGATCGCCCCGGCCGTCGAACGGGCCGGTTAGTTACGATCGGGGCGGCTGCTCTCCCAGCCCCGGTGGCTGCGTTGTGTCGGCTGGCTTCGCGGCCGGGGAGATAGCACCTGGGCTGGAGCCGCGCGTCGCGGACGCCACGCTCTGGCCAGCGGGCCGGAAATCCTCGTCGGCCGCGTCGCGGGAGACCACCGGCTCGCCACGCAGCCGGGCGATCAGCGGACTTGGCCCGGGGCTGGCAGGCACCGCGTGGAACAGCAGGTAGATTCCGGCTGCGAGTAGGGCGCCCACCAGCGGAGCGAGAAGGAACAGCCAGACCTGGCTCAGCGCGAGCCCGCCGGTGATCAGCGCCGGGCCGAGGCTCCGCGCCGGGTTGATTGACGCGCCGTCGATCGGGATGGCTGCGAGGTTCGCCAGACCGAGTGTCAGGCCTACGACAACTCCCGCGACGGCGACGCTGGCGTCGTCGCGGGTGGCGCTGAGCACGATCAGCACAAAGATCGCAGTGAGGATGACCTCGGCCAGGAACGCGCCACCACCCGAGATGTGCAGCAGCGACAAGCGGCCATAGCCGTTGGCGCCAAGGCCGATCCGGTCCTTGGCGTACAAGGGCGAGCTGTGCAGGAGCCACAGCAGCAGCAGCGCGCCGATGATCCCGCCGATGAGCTGCGCGACCACGTATCCGATCGCATCGACCGCCTGGATGCGCTTTGTTAGGTATGCGCCGAGAGTGATAGCAGGGTTGACGTGGCACCCCGAGATCGGCCCGATCATCGCCACTAGTCCGATCAGGACGAGCGCGAATGCCAGGGCTACGGCTACGGTGCCGGCGGCAACGCTGGTGCCGTAGCCGCGGAAACCGAACATCACGGTCGCGACCCCGACGCCGACGAAGACCAGGATCGCGGTGCCCAGGAACTCGGCCGTGCATTTCCGAACCAGCTGCGCATCTACTCCGATAGTGCGATCTGCCCGCGGACTTGCCTGCTCAGCCGTCGACCTGAGCGCCATCGTCCACCCCCCAAGGTGCGAAGTTCCGGAGCTCCGCCAGTCCTCGACCACCCTTACGCTACGGAGCGAGAGCACTACTAACCGTGATGATACCGACACGGGCCGGCCTTCGGGCCTATGGATGGCTTAGAGGTCCGGCCAGGTATGCACCGGCTCGTTCGACGCGCTCCGCTCGATGTATCCCTGAGTCATCTGGCGCAGTGCCTCACGCCGGTCAGCCTGCCCGGACTCGAGCTTGCCGACGGTATCCACCTGCCAGGTCGCGCCGGTCCGGCCGGTCAGGCACCGGCGCTCGATGATGCCGAGCATGCGGTCGGCGTCGACGGCGTGGACACCCCACTGCCGCAGTCCTTCCCATGCCAGCGGCAAGAGCCGGCGCAAGGTCAGCTCGGCAACCGGTGCTTCGCCAACCCCCGGCCAGTACACCCGTGCGTCAATGCCGTGCCGCGCACCCTCGACCAGGTTGTCGGCGGCAGCCGCGAACGACATCTGTGTCCACACCGGCCGCTCCGTTTCAGCCAGCGCCCGCACGATGCCGTAATAGAACGCCGCGTTGGCGATCACGTCCGCAACCGTCGGACCAGCCGGCAGCACCCGGTTCTCCACCCGCAAGTGCGGCTGCCCGTTGACCACCGCGTACACAGGCCGGTTCCACCGGTAGACGGTGCCGTTGTGCAGCGTCAACTCGGCCAGCTGCGGCGCCTCGCCGCTGTCCAGCGCAGCCGTCGGATCCTCGTCTTCGCGTAGCGGCAATAGCGCCGGAAAGTACCGGAGATTCTCCTCGAACAGGTCGAACACCGAGGTGATCCATCGCTCGCCGAACCAGACGCGCGGCCGCACGCCTTGCTGCTTGAGTTCCTCCGGCCTGGTGTCGGTGACCTGCTCGAAGAGCGGGATCCTGGTCTCGCGCCAGAGCTCGTGCCCGAACAGGAACGGGGAGTTGGCGGCGAGCGCGACCTGTACGCCGGCCACCGCCTGAGCTGCGTTCCAGTAATTCCCGAACGCCTCGGGACTGACTTGGAGGTGAAGCTGCGCGCTCGTGCACGCCGCCTCCGGCACGATCGAGTCCACGTGCGTGAGCAGCCGCTCCGGGCCGTCTATGGAGATCCGCATGTCCTCGCCGCGGGCCGCGATCATCTGCTCATTCAGCAGCCGGTACCGCGGATTTGCTGACATCGCGTCGTGGGTGACGTCGCCCTGCCGCAGCGTGGGCAATATGCCGATCATCACCAGGCGGGATCCGCTGCCCAGCGCCCGGTTGGAGGCATGGCCAAGGGTGTCCCGGACGCACTGCTCAAGCGCGCCCAGTGCATCGCCAGTCAGCTGCCGTGGCGGGACATTGATCTCCAGGTTGAACCGGCCAAGCTCACTGGCCCAGTTTGGGTCGGCGATGGCAGCCAGCACAGCGGTGTTCGTCATGGCCGGCATTGCGGTCGAGTCGACCAGGTTCACCTCGATTTCCAGACCCACATGCCGCGGCTCGGTGTCAAACCTCGACTCCCTGAGCATGCGGGCGAAGACGTCAAGACACTGCCGCACCTTCTCCCGGTAGGCGCGCCGGTCCTGCTGACTGACGGTCATGGCTGGGACATCCCTGCCCATATGACCCCTCCAACACCATCAACTGGGCGTGGGACTCGGTTTCCACATTCGCACGGAACTAAGCGTCTGACCAGGTCATAGCCGACAGGAATCGGCAGACTGCGGCCTTGGGCCAACCACCAGCACCATGGCTAACCCCTGCCCCGCCAGCGGACCTAACCGGCCGGGACCGGCCCGGGAGAATGCGTGCGCTCGGCTGGGCTAGCCCCACGCGGCGGCTATGTATCCGGTGGTCAGCTTGCTCGGCGTGGCGCCGCCGCGGGAGATGTACAAGTCGTGGCCGGCCAGGTACAGCAGCCATCGCGCGCCCGGACTCGCGTCGAGGCTGGTGTGGTCGAGGTTGGGAAACCCGACCGCGACCTGATGCACAAACGCGCCCGTCGCATCGACTTCCCACATCAGCCGCGAGGTGTTGCGCACCGGGACCCCGGTGCAACACGCCCGGCTGACGAATAGGTCGCCGTCCGGCAGGTACACCGCCTCGCGCAGGTAGCTGAGCCGGCGCGTCGGCGTGCCGGTCGCCGGCAAGTAGCTCGTACCCGGGCCGGTCAGGTAGTAATGAGCCTGCGCCACATCGACGAGCACCACGTTCCAGCCCTCGTTGTCCTGGACCGCTTCGACGGAAACCGCGAGGTGACTGCCGTCGGCAGACCAGGACACGTGTGAGATCGGCGCCGGTAGCGCGGTGTTCTGGCCTGGCGGCGCCATAGCGTACGTGACGTCATTTCCGGTACTCAGCGTCCTGACCATCAGGTGGTACAGCGCGACTAGGTCGCCGCCACCCACGCAGCCAGGAGACAGGTTTGGCTCGTTGGCGTATGCGAGCTTCGTGCCGTCAGGGCTGACCGCGGGCAGGCTGCCTTGCGCGAACTGTGCGACCGCACCGCCTGACACGGGGATCCCCTCGACCTCGCTGTGACAACCCTGCCGGACAGCGAAGTACACCATCCCGGTGGAAGACACCGAGATCTCGTCGCCCAGTACGTGCCGCGCGATCAGCGTCCTGTCTACCGTTCCGGTCGCTGGGTCGAGTGTCACGAGTGCTCCGCCCGTCGTCACCGCGACGATGGCCGGCGGCACCGCAGCTGCCTTGGTTGAACCGGATGCGGACGTCGGAGCGGTCGCCGTCGGCGATACCGTCGCCGCCGGGGCCGGCGAGTTGGTGCCGCAAGCCGAGAGCAGGGCGACAGGAAACGCCGCGCCCAGCAGCAGCAAGGCGCGGCGCGCGCGTTCGGGAGATGGCATCTGTAGTCTCCGTACGATCCAGCGAGCGGCCAGAACGGGCCGGGATCATGATCGTGGCAGCGGACCGCTGTCGACAGCAATAGCCGACGGTAAATGTTGGCGAGCCGTAAGCGGCGCGGCTAGCCGGCCAACACGGCGGCCATCCGGTCCACTGCCTCGGTCATCAGTTCCGATGTGGTGCCGATGTTCAGCCGGGCGAAGCCGCGGCCCTGCGTACCGAAATGGGGGCCGGGAGACAGCGCGACCCTGCCGCGCTCCAGGAACACCGCGGCCGGGTCATCGCCGAGACCAAGTTCCCGGCAGTCCAGCCAGGCCAGGAAGCTCGCCTGCGGCCGCCGGTAACCGACGCCGGGCAGCCGCTCGGCGAGCAGGGTGGTGAGCTGCCGGGTGTTGGCGTCGACCTGCGCGACCGCAGCGTCGAGCCACGGCCGCGCGTGCCGCAGCGCCGCTATCGTGGCGTGTACGCCAAGGTGGCTGGCAAGCAGGGCTTCCCAGCGCTCCTCCAGGATCGAGCTCGCCTTCGCATCGCCGGCCACCGCGATACCGCACTTCAGACCGGGTATGTTCCAGCCTTTGGAGGCGGACGAGAAGACAACCGCATGCAGGGCAGCCGGGTGGTCGACGGTGTGGAACGGCACGTGCCGCGTCCCCGGCAGCACCAGCGGCGCGTGGATCTCGTCCACGAGTACGGGCACGCCCCGTTGGTCACACAGATCCGCGACGGCGGTCAGCTCGCCGCGCGTCCATGCCCGGCCGAGCGGGTTGTGCGGATTACACAACAGGTATGCGCCGGTACCGGGCTCAGTCAGAGCGCGATCGAGCGCCTCGAGGTCCAGGTCATAACTGCCGTCCGGGCCATGCCGCAACGGCGCTTCAACGATCCGCCGGCCCGCCAGCTCGAGCCGGAAGAAGAACGGCGCGTACACCGGCGGGTTGATCACAACGCCAGCGCCTGGCTCGGTGATCGCCTGGATCACCTCGGCAATGCCCGTCATGACATCTGGCACCGGGAAGACCAGCTCCGGATCAGGTGCCCAGCCGAACCGGTCCGTGGCGAACTCGGCAAACGCCTCGCCGAGCTCGCCACGGTGCGGGTAGCCGAGGTCGCCGGTGTCGAGCAGCGCCCTGATCGCGTCCTTGATCTCCCGCGCCGGGTCGAAGTCCATCTCCGCGACGAATGCCGGCAGCACATCTTCCGGATAGGTGCGCCATTTGAAACTGGTCCGCCTGCGGAGGCTGGCCAGCGAGCAGTCGCCAAGGATCGGGTCCATTGTGCGGATATTAGCAACCACGCAGCATTGGCGCTCTTACTACGATCTGGTATTATCCGATCTCGTGATACTTGAAGGGTGAGCCATGGTAACGGCCGAGGGCCTGGTAGGGGCACTGCACCGGGCGACACACGTCACCTTGCACGTACTCGCGGCCAGCCTCGCGGAGCTGAACCTCACCGGGTCCGAGCAGAATGTGCTGGCCGTGCTGGCGGACCGCCGGCCCCGTGCGATCGGCCAGCTTGCCGCCGAGACCGGAACCAGGCCGACGACCCTGACTAGCGTGCTTGACCGGCTCGAGCGCAAAGGCCTGCTCGTCCGCGAACTGGACAGGGCGGACCGCCGGTCGTTTCAGGTCGTGCTGACCGCGGCCGGGCGGCGAACAGCGGGCACGGTTCAGGCCGCGGTACGCGAACTAGAGCAGGCCGTGCTGGCTCACGTCAGTCCCGAGGAGATAGCCGGCTTCCGGGCCGTCACCCGGGCCCTGACGGAGGTGCACAGATGACTGACCACGCCCACGAGGTTCCCGCCGAACTTGCCGGAATGCTGCCCCGGATCGTCTCCCCAGGCGGCCGCTTCGGCCACCGCCAGCACATCCACCTGGCGTTCCTGGCCGCAAGCGAACACGGCACCGCTCCGGCGATCGAGAAGATCAGCACGTGGATCCAGCACCTTTCTGCGTATGAGCAAGCGCCGCAGAAGTACAACGCCACGATGACGCGCGCCTGGACGCAACTTGTCGGCCATCACGTCGAGGCCGACAAGTCAGCCGGACAGGCCGGCGACTTCGCCGACTTCGCCGGCCGTCACCCGGCGCTGCTGGACAAGCGACTGCTCAGCCGCCACTACAGGGCCGCGACACTGGCCAGCGCGGCCGCGCGGGCCGGCTGGGTGGAGCCGGACCTGGTCCCGTTCCCCTGGTAAGCCGCGCTCAGCCGACGGTCAGGTCACCGCTGAGGTAGCGATCGATCGTTGGGCCGAGCGCGGTGGCAAGTTGCTCCGGGCTGGCAGCGGCAACCGGGCCGAACTGCAGCACGTACCGCGCCATCGCCAGGCCCAGCATCTGCGAACCGATGAGCGAGGCACGGAACGGGGTCGACTGGGGATCGCCGCCGCCGACCGCCGCTGCCACCGGCTGCAGGATCGCCTCGGTCACGAACTCGCGGAGCATGGCCGCTGCCCGGTCGCTTGTCAGCGCAGACCTCAGCAGCGCCTGGAGCGCGCCGCGTGCCTCGGTGCCCTCCCACAGCCCGAGCGCCGACCTGACCAAGTGCGTGCCCGGCGATTCACCCGGTCGGCGCCGGCTTGGCGCGAGCGCAGCAGTGATGGCCTCGCTGGGCACGAACGGCAATTGCATGGCGGCTGCGAACAACCGCTCCTTGCTGCCGTAGTAGTGGTGCACGAGCGCCGGATCGACTCCGGCCACCGCCGCGATCGCGCGGATGGTCGCGCCGTCGTAGCCGTTCTCGGCGAACTGGTCGCGTGCCGCTTCGAGGATCGCTTCCCGCGTACCGCTGTCCCCGGCGCGCCGGCCCGGCCGGGCAGATCGGGTCATGCTGGCACCGCTCCCGCGACGGCCCGCGAGCTGCGCAGGGCAAGCTCGAAGAACCTCTCTTCCAGCGTCGCCGGCGCTGAATAGACTCGCCAGCCAGACTCGGCTGGCCCGCCGCGGGCAAGCGCTTCGGTCACCTCGGCCGGGCTTGCGCCCGGCACTCGGAGCAGCCGCCCGGCGAGCGAGACCGGGAGTCCGGACTGCTCCAGCCTGCCGAAGGCGACCGCCCAGTCGTGCGCTGCCACGACGGTGACCTGAGCGCCGCCGACGATCTTGTCTGCCGTACCTGCCGCCACGACCTCGCCATCGGCCATGATGATGAGCCGGTCGCATTCCCCGGCCTCTTCCATGTAGTGGGTGGAGACCAGCACGCCGGCGCCGTGCCGTGCCGCCTCGCCGATGGTCTGCCAGAGCCGCGCCCGGCCAAGCGGGTCGACGCCAGAGGTGGGCTCGTCCAGGATCAGCAGGTCCGGCCGATGTGACAGCGCCTGCGCGAACGCCGCTCGCCGCTGCAGCCCCAGCGGCAGCCGGCCTACGACGATCCTGGCCCGGCTCGCGATGTCCGGCGGCGGGGCGGGCGCCGGTATGCCGAACACCGCGGCGGCGAATGCCATGTTTTCCTCGGCGGTGAGGTCCTCGTAGAGTCCGAGACCCTGGGGAACGTAGCCGATCAGCTGGCGGGTCCGGCGGCTCGGTGGCTCACCGAAGAGCCGGACTTGTCCTTGCGATGCCGGCAGCAGCCCGAGCAGCATCCGGATAAGCGTCGTCTTGCCCGCGCCATTCGCGCCGAGCAAGCCAACGATCTCGCCCGGGCGGACCGCGATGCTGACCGCGCGGACCGCAGTGAAGTCGCCGAACCGGCGGGTGGCCTGGACGCACTCGGCCAGTGGACCGGCCGCCCGGATGGCCACGGGCCACGCCGCCGGCGCAGCAGGCTGGACTGGCCCGGCGTGCTTGCCGAGTTCAGCTGGCACAGTCGGCGCTGGCACCGCGGACGACTCGGCCAGCTCACGGGCGAGCGCGGCGATGGTCACTGCGTCCTGCAAGTCCGGCGATACCGGTTCGCCACTGACCTCGGCTCCCGGCGCGGACCACACCCGCCAGCTCGCGCCGCGGCGCCAGGCCCGGTCGCCTGCCGCGCCCGCCGGGCGTTCCGCGGTGCTGACTACCGCGCCCGGCACGGCCGCCACGATCTGCTCGGGCGGGCCGGCGGCGAGCTGGCGCCCGGAGTCCAGCACCAGCACAGTGGCCGCCCGTTGCGCGTCGTCGATATAGGTTGTCGAGAGGATTACCGCGGCGCCGTCGGCGGCCGCCGCGGCTATCAGCCGCCACAAGCCCGACCTGCTCACCGGATCGACGCCGGTGCTCGGCTCATCCAGGATGACCAGTTCGGGCCGGTGCAACAGTGCGGCGATGACGCCAAGTTTCTGCCGCATCCCGCCAGATAGCTGCCCGGCGAGCCGGTTTCTGGCCGGCCCGAGTCCAGCCCGTTCGATCAGGTCCGCGGTGCGCCGGTCGGCAGCGGGCCCAGCCATGCCATAGGCCGTGGCGCGGAACGCCAGGTTCTCCGCGACGGTCAGGTCCGGGTAGGTGCCCGAGCTGGCCGCCAGGTAACCGATGTGGCGTGCGCCCGGCGTGCAGAGCTGACCACTGCCCGGCTGCAGCGCCCCGGCGAGGCAGCGCAGCAGCGTGGTCTTGCCGGCCCCGTCGCCGCCCACAACCGCCGTGACCTGGCCAGCCATAACCTCTACCGACACGTCGTCGAGCGCGAGCGCGTCGTCATAGCTGACCCGAAGACTGCTAGCGCCAAAGCGAATCTGCCCGGTCATGCCGGCTGACCTCCGCTCGCCGGCTGACCGCCGCCCGGCGCCGCGATGAAACTCCCGGCTGCCTGCTCGGTGGCGACCCCGTTACCCTCATCGTGCGCGCCGGTTCCGCGGTGTCCGCCCGGCCGGTGCAGCAGTCGGCGGCCGCTTGGAGCCCGGCGCCAGGTATCTGCGGAATCGCAAGATGGCCAGCGTCACCACGGCCGCGCCAAGCAGCGCGAGGAAGGTGAACGGCTGCCAGAGCGGACCGATCGGCTCTGCTCGCAGCATGACGCCGCGGGAGATCTCGTTGAAGTAGGTGAGGGGCAGCAGGTAGGAGATCCACCGGACGCCGGCCACGATCGAGGACAACGGGAAGATCAGGCCGGACAACAGGATCTGCGGCAGCAT
Organism: uncultured Actinomycetota bacterium; assembly: GCA_963787665.1. GTDB lineage: Bacteria > Actinomycetota > Actinomycetes > Streptosporangiales > Streptosporangiaceae > JAJYUU01. The sequence goes on along the minus strand of CAWBDZ010000005.1, from coordinate 949,743 downwards.
CAGCATGAACGCAAGCTGGATCGCCTGGCCCTGATTTTGCGACACGGTACTGATCAGCACACCCGTGCCGAGCGTCACGAACAGGAACAGCACCGCGCCGAGCGCGAATACGGCCGGCGACCCGCGGAACGGCACTCCGAAGACGGCGATGCCGACGGCGAGCACGAGCCCGAGGTCAATCGCCGCGACGGCGAAGTACGGCACGATCTTGCCAAGGAACACGTCCCGCGGTTTCAGCGGCATCACCGCGAGCTGCTCGAGCGTGCCTGACTGGCGTTCCCTGACAACCCCAAGACTGGTAATGATCGTGCCGATGAACACCAGCACGACTCCGGCCAGGCCCGGGATCATGACGTCGGAAGTCGCCAGCTTCGGGTTGTACAAGATAGTCACCCGCGGCCTGGGCGTTGCGCCGCCCGGAAGAGCGCTGTGCAGCTTGGCCGGCGTGAGCTTAGACAGTGCCGTGAGCGTCGCCTGGGCGGTGAAAAGCTGGCTGCCGTCGATGAGGACCGCCAGCGAAGCTCCGCCAGTGACGACGGCCACCGCGGCGTGGCCGTCCCGCAGCTGATTCTGCGCCCAGGTCCGGTACTGCGCCGGGGTCTGTCCGGCCGACGCATTGGTGCTGACCACGTGGAAGGAACAACCTGACCCGCACGGCTGGCTCGGCAGCAACCGGGTGAGAGCGGCGGCTTCCGGCCCGGCCACCACCACAGGAATGGACGTGACGTCGAAACTGGCGGCGTAGCCGAGCACTACGAGCAAGATGACCGGCATCGCGATCATCATGGCCAGCGTGCGGCGGTCTCGGCGAAGCTGGCGAAACTCCTTGACGATCATTGCCCACATGTCGAAGCCCTCCCCGCCAGTAATTCAACAGTTGATGAATTCTACAGCTGTTGAATTAGCGTGGTCAACGGACGGCTTGAACTTTGGCGGCGCGGCTGACGGCGGCGCGGCTGGCTGCAGCCCCGGCCGACTGCAGCCCCGGCCGTCGTCTTCGGCTCACTGATCTGATCAGATGGAAGCCATGGTCACGACTCGGCACGCGGGGCGCTGGACGTTAACGGACCGGTTCAGCTCAGCCTGGCATTATCTGCCGTTCGAGGTCCCGCCCGGTGCCTGCGCCGTGCGGGTCGAGCTTGAGTACGAACGGTCCGGGGCCATCATGGACCTCGGCTGCATGGGCGCCGCCGGGTTCCGCGGCTGGTCCGGTGGCTCGCGCCGGCTGTTCGTCATCACGCCCGATGAGGCCACGCCCGGCTACCTGCCCGGTGAAGTCGAGGCTGGCACCTGGCAGGTAATGATCGGCCTGTACCGGGTGCCGGTGGCCGGAGCGGACTACCGCGTCACCATCGACGTGTCGAGCACGCCGGGCGAGTTGCTGCCGGGCGAGTCACCCGAGCCGCTGCCGCCGCTCACCGACCGGCCTGAGCCGCGGGTACTGCCGGCGACGCCCGGCCGCCGGTGGCTGGCCGGCGACCTGCATACGCACACCGTGCACTCCGACGGGGTAATGACCGTCCCCGAACTGGCCAGGTTCGCAGCAGGCCGCGGCCTGGATTATGTCGCCGTTACCGACCACAACACGGTCAGTCATCACGCGGAGTTGCCGGCGGCCGCTGCTGTGCACGGGATCGTGTTGCTGCCCGGGCAGGAAGTGACAGTCGAGGCTGGGCATGCGAACGCGTTCGGCGAGATCGGCTGGATCGACTTCCGGGAGCCAGCCGACGACTGGCTGGTCGCCTGCGAGCGCGCGGGCGGGCTGCTGTCAATCAACCATCCCTACGGCGGCGAGCTCGCCTGGATGGCGCCGATGAAGCGGCGGCCGCCGCTGCTCGAGGTCTGGCACTGGAGCTGGCTGGACGCCCGCTGGACCATGCCACTTGGCTGGTGGCAGGCGTGGGATCCGACTGCCATCCCGGTTGGCGGCAGTGACTGGCACCAGCCGGGTTCCGACGCCCCGCCAGGGTCGCCGACCACCTGGGTGGAGGCCGAGGCGGAGGATCCGGCCGCCGTGCTCGACGCGCTCGCCGCCGGGCGAACCGCTGTGTCGGCGAACCGCAACGGCCCCGTTTTGCTGCGAGTCGGCGACGAACTGGTCGCGAGCGACGCTGACGGCGCCATCCTGGTCGGTCCGGACGGCCCCAAGGCATGGGTCCGCGGACCGCTCGCCAAGTTCCCGGCGGTCGAGGGCGCGCACCGGCTGGTGGACCCGACCGGCGCAACGCTCGCCCTCACCGGCTAGCTGATCCGTCGCGAACGCTGGCGGATGTGGTGTCGCAGCTGCGACACCACATCCCCCAACGTCTGGCTCGACCGTCAGAATCGCACCTTGTGCCAGCGACGGCCCGAATCCCGCGTCAGGTACATATGGCTGCCGTTGACCGGCCTGCCCTCGATCGCCACGCCCTGGGTCGCGGTTGTGAAGCCAAAGTCGCTCCAGCCTTTCCCGCCGTCGTCCAGGGTCAGGCTGTCATGCCAGTGCCGCCCGCCGTCAGTGCTGCCGTAGAGCCACGTCGCGGCCGACGATGTCGCGACGAACAGGTGGCGGGAGGTCGGCTCAGCGAGCAATCCCCCGTCCCCGCCGCTTGGAACCGAGCCAACCTTGGTGAAATGCGCGCCGCCGTTAGCGGACGAGTACAGCACTTTCTCGGTGGAGCCGAGCGCGGCATTGCCTGTGCACAGCAGAGTGATTCGCGCGCTGTTGTAGGCACCGATGCTAGAGATCGCGAGGTCAGTGGCGCACTTAAAGCTTTCCCGGACCCAGCTTGAGCCGTGCTGAGTCGCGTATAGCCGGTTACCGAGAATGATCCATGCGGCGGTGCCATGCAACGTGATCGTGCCGAGACCGCCCTCGCCGACGACTCGCGGCAGTCCGCTCACGCGGTGCCAGGCGTTGCGGCCGGCCCGGCTTTCGTAGATCGTGACCCGGTTCGAGCGCTCGCTTGCCGCGTACACTCGGCCGGCTGATGCCTCGAGGTCGACGATGTAACCGGGAACCTGGCTGACGCGCCGCCAGCTGGCACCGCCGTTGTGAGTGACCCAGAGCTGCGAGCCATAGGCGAATCCGTCGAGCGAATCCGCGAACCGCAGCCTGTTCAGGCCGCGCGCGGAGCTGTACCTGGCGAGCGGATACTTTGGCGCCGGAATCCCGACCCAGGTATGCCCGCCATCGGTGGTCCGCACCACCGACGTGCACGGCTTGTGCGCGCACGGCGCGGTGCCCAATACCCAGCCCTCACTCGCCGACACGAAAGTCATAGAGACCGGCTGGAATCCCGGCGGCACCGGCCCGACCGCTGGTCCCGCCACCGCGGTCACCCGGCCCGGCTGGCTCGGCGCTGCGGCTGCGGTACCGGCCGCCGCCGCCAGAACGCCGCCGGCCGCCAGCGCAACGCCGGCTGTCAGCGCAGTTATCTGCTTCATCATCGTCGATCCCCTGCTCTTAGCCGTCGGAGTGGTAATTCCGCCCGCAGCTAAGACACCCGAGACAGGTTTCCGGTTGGCCGCCTCCGAAACCATTGCCTGCCAGCCGGGCGTGCCATCGGCGCGATGTGGCTCGCGTCGATGGCACGCTCGCGGCAGCCGCAGGTCAGAGCTCGGCTGCGGCGGCCGCTACTGGGAGCGGCCGCTCGCGTGGCTGCCAGCTCGGCAGACCGCGGGCTCCGGCCGCGACGCCTATCGCCACCACGACTTGCACGGCCAGCACGATGAGGAACGCCGTGCTGATGCTGGTGCCGTCGGCCGTCAGCGACAGGAACAAGCTCCCCAGCGTGGCCACGCCCAGGGCGAGCGCGGTCTGCTGCGTCGTGGTGAGCACGCCACTGCCGGCTCCGGCGACGGCCGGCGGGACATCTGACAGCACGACGCCGAACAGCGGGCTCATCACCAGTCCCTGGCCCAGGCCCGCTACGGCCAGACCTGGCCCCAGCCAGCTCACGGACAAGCCAGCACCGCCCAGATACACCGTGATCCCGAGGATGATCAGTCCGGCGGCTTGCAGCAGGCCGCCCGCGGCCAGCACCTTAGCGCCGAACCGCGCGAGCAGCCGCGACGTCGACAGCGAGGCGAGGAGGAACGTGGCCGCCATGGGCACCAGGCCGACGCCCGCTGTCAGCGCGCTGGCATGCAGGCCTTCTTGCACCAGCAGCGCGTAGCAGAACATGAACGCACCGAACCCGGCGAAGAACGGCAGCGCCAGCATCAAGCCGCGGCGCATGCTCCGGTTCTGCAGCAGGGACGGCGGTACGAGCGGCGTGCGGCCCGCCCGCTCGGCCTCGCGCTCGAACCGGGCGAATGCGACCGCAACAATGGGCGCGACGATAAGCAGGGCGATGGTCCAGACCGGCCAGTGCAGCGAGCGGCCCTCGGTCAGCGGGATGAGCAGCGCCAGCACGGTCAGGCCGAGCAGGATCGTGCCGGGCCCGTCGATCGGCGCCGGCGACCGTGCCGGGTGTCAGGCACGTAGCGCCTGGCCAGCACGAGGCCCGCCAGTCCGATGGGCACGTTCACCAGGAAGATCGGCCGCCAGCCGAGACCGTCAATGTTGGCCGAGACCAGCAGCCCGCCGAGCACCTGGCCGAGGACCGCGGCGAGTCCGCCGGTTGCGCCGTACCGGCCCAGTGCCCTGGCGCGGCGCTCGCCAGTGGTCGCGGCCTGGATCGTGGCGAGGACCTGCGGGACCATCATCGCAGCGGACGCGCCCTGCGCGACCCGGCCGATGACGAGGAACGTCGCCGTCGGCGCCAGCCCGCAGGCCAGCGAGGTGGCCGTGAACAAGGCCATGCCCACCAGGAACAGGCGCTTGCGGCCGATGCTGTCGCCCAGCCGGCCGCCGAGTACCAGCAGCAGCGCATAGGCGGTGGCGTAGCCGGATACCACCAGCTCGAGGAGCGGCTGGCTCGCCTTCAGGTCGCTGTCGATGGTCGGCAGGGCCACATTCACGATGAAGAAGTCGATCATCGGCAGGAGTACGCCGACGAGGATGACGGTCAGGCCGGCTGGGGTCAGCGTCTGCGGCCGACGCTCCTCTAGCGGCCCGGTAGCTAGCTGCGGAGCGGGTCTAGACGAGTGCAGTGTGGAAGGCATGTCCTCAGTCTGGCTCAGAATCTTAACCAGGTACTAGAGCCTGGTAATACTGGTATTGACACTACCTGGCAACAGCACTAGATATAAGGCATGATGGTAGCCATGAGCGAGCAGAACCTGCTGACCACCAGCCAGACACAGCTTGCTGCCATGGACGGCCCGGCCCTTGCGCCTTATCAGACGGCCGCCCTGCGCCGCCAGGAGCTGGCCGGCTTCCTGCGCAGCAGGCGCGAGCGGATCGCGCCCGAGCAGGTTGGCCTGCCGCCTGCCGCTCGCCGCCGTACCCCGGGACTGCGCCGCGAGGAGGTCGCTACGCTGGCCGGCGTCGGTGTCACCTGGTACACCTGGCTCGAACAAGGCCGGGACATCAACGCGTCCCCGCAGGTACTGGACGCTGTGGCTCGCACCCTGCTGCTGGACCCGCACGAGCGTGACCACCTTTTCCGGCTGGCCGACACTCCGGACGGCAACGGGCTCAGTGAATGCGCAACGCTGCCGCCTACGGCCCAGCTGCTCCTTGATCATCTTGAGCCCTTCCCGGCTTGCATCCGAAACGCCCGCTATGACCTGCTCGCTTTCAACCAGGCCTACGAAAACCTCCTGGGCCCGCTGCGAGACCTCCCGTTCGAGGAGCGGAACTCGCTGTGGCGCATGTTCACCAGCCAGCGCTGCCGGGAGTGCATGCTCGACTGGGAGGAGGGCGTGCGGCGGATGGTGGCTGAGTACCGCGCCGCGATGGCTGAGCACGTGGCCGAGCCGGCCTGGAAGTGCCTGGTATCGAGGCTGCTGAAGGCGTCGCCGGAGTTCGCCGAATTGTGGGAGCGACACGAAGTCGCGAGCCCGGAGAACCTGACCAAGCGGTACCTCCACCCGGACGTGGGCCTGCTCAAACTCAACTACACCCACCTCTGGCTCGGCCAGCGTTTGGGCACCAGGATGACCACTTACACGCCGGCCGACGAGCAGAGCGCCGAGCGGCTGCGCGAACTCCATGACCGTAGCTCCGCGGCAGCGGCGCCGGCCGGCAACCTGGCGTAGCCCGGCGGTCTGGCGTAGCCCGGCAGCCTGGCGTAGCCCGGCAGCCCGGCGTAGCGCGGCGGCCGCCTTAGCGCGGCGGGCAAACCCTGGCATACTCGCTGGCACGTGAGCACGCCGCGAAGGGACGTCCATGGGATCACTATCTCGCTGGGGTCTGACATTGCCGTTGACCGGAATGCCGCTAGCCGAGCAGCGCGACCTGGTCGCGAGCCTGCCCGACCTCGGCTACACCGACGCCTGGTCGGCGGAGCTGAACGGGGCTGACGCGTTCACCCCGCTCACGCTGGCCTCCCAGTGGGCCCCGCAACTGCGGCTCGGAACCGCGATCGTCGGCATCTACACCCGCGCGCCGGTCGCCCTGGCGGTGTCGGCCGGCACGCTGGCCAGCCTGGCTCCCGGCCGCTTCGTCATGGGCATCGGCACCTCCTCCAAGGTCGCCGTCGAGCAGTGGAACGGCATCCCCTTCGAGAAGCCCTACCAGCGATCCCGCGACATGCTGCGCTTCCTCCGCGAAGCGCTCGCCGGAGGGAAGGTAACGCGGACCTACGAGACGTTCTCGGTCGATGGTTTCCGGCTCGATCCGGCGCCGGCCACGCCGCCCGCGCTAGCCCTCGCGGCGCTACGGCCGGGCATGGTGCGGCTCGCCGCAGCCGAGGCTGGCATCGCGATCACCAACTGGCTGGCGCCGTCGGACGTGCCAAAGGTCCGCGGCGTGGCTGGCGACGACTGCGAACTAGTCGCCCGCATCTTCGTCTGCCCGACGACCGACGTCGATACCGCGAGGTACATCGGCCGCCGGGTCGTCGCGGCGTACCTGACAGTGCCCGTCTACGCCGCCTTCCACGAATGGCTGGGCCGGGGCGAGATGATCGCGCCCATGCTCACCGCGTGGAACGCGGGTGACCGGAAGGGCGCACTGGAAGCGATCCCGGACGAGCTTGTGGACGAGCTGGTCATCCACGGCGCGCTCGAGCACTGCCGGGAACGGGTCGCCGACTATCACCGCACTGGCCTCGACACTCCGGTGATCGCGATCCTGCCGACGCCCGGAGTCGACGTTGCCGATGCCGTCGGCAAGCTGGCGCCAGCGTGACGTAGCGGCCCGACGTGACCGATCTGGACGCGGCCGTCGCCCTCGTCGAAGCCCGTCGCTGTCCCGCGCAGCTATGTGTCATCACCGGCGGCGAGGTAATACTCGACCACGCCGTTAGCTGCCAGCCCGACTCGCTTTTCTTCTTGTTCTCGGCCAGTAAGCCAATGGTCGCGCTGCTTGTGCACCTGCTGGCCGAACGTGGCGAGCTGACAGTCGATGATCCTGTGAGCCGGTACTGGCCCGAGTTCGGCCAGCACGGCAAGCAGGACATCACCATCCGCCAGGTGCTCCAGCACCGAAGCGGCCTGCCAGTTGCCCGCGGCATGGCCCGCGATGCGCTGGCGATGACCGACTGGGCCGCGTCGATCCGCGCGATCGAGCAGGCCGCCCCGTCATACCCGCCGGGCGAAGTGCCCGCCTATCACGTGATCAGCTACGGCTTCATACTCGGCGAGCTGGCACGGCGGGTGACTGGCGTTCGAGTCGCGGAGTTGGTGCGCACCGAGTTGCTTGCACCGCTCGGTCTGCGCGACACCTATCTCGGTCTGCCCGGCGAGCTCTGGTCGAGGCACGTGCCGGTCTCCGGCCGCGGGCTGACCGAGAGAGCCACTCAGCTGGTCATCAACCGGCCGCGGACGCGACAGGCCGTCATCCCGGCCGCGAGTGTGTCAGCGACCGCCCGCGACCTGGCCAAGCTGTATCAGGTGCTGCTCAACGGCGGCGAGTTCGATGGCGTCCGGGTGCTGAAGCCTGAGACGATCATGGCGGCCACGCAGCCATCGAGCGACGGTGAGATAGACCGCTACCTGAAGCTGCAGGTTCGCTGGTCGCAGGGCTTCCAGCTGGGCGGCGGGCGCAGCGGCGCTGCTCGGGTCGGCGGCCGCCATCACCCGATGGGTGACCAGGCCAGCACTGCCGCGTTCGGCCACAATGGCAGCTACGTCTGCGTTGGCTGGGCCGATCCGGAGCGGAACATCGCGGTCGGCTACGTCACCGCCAGGCTGGTGTCCCGCTCCGAGGGCGCCCGCCACATGGCCGCCGTCAGCGACGCCATCCTTACTGCGTGCGGCTGAGCAGCCTCGGCCTGCCCGCTAAGGAGGCCCGCCCTAATGCACCGCCTGGCCTTGCGATAGCTGGCCGGATAGCCGCGCAGTAGCCAGCAGTACCAGCGCTCGAGCGTGCTCATGCCGGACGCACCTGGCGGCGTGACCGGACGGGTCTGACCGCAGCGCCCCTGTCGGCCTCGGTGACGATCCGTGCGGCCTCGGCCAGGTCGAGCGCGGTGTACAGAGTGACGGTAGCAAGGCGAACCCGGCCTCCCGACATCTGCTCGGCCCGCTTGATGATGTCGTAGCCGTGCAGTGGCCCGTCGAGCAACGCGGCCAGGATGAAGCCCCTGGCGAGCCGCTTCGATTGGCCGCCCGAGGTCACTGGCCAGGGGCAACTAGTCCCGATTCATAGGCGATCACAACAGCCTGCGCCCGATCCCGGAGATCTAGCTTCGCCAGGATGCGGCCGATGTGGGTCTTGGTGGTCTGCTCAGCAATTACGAGTGCATCGCTAATCTCGGCATTGGACAATCCACGCGCGATGAGCCGGAGTACCTCCGTTTCCCGGTGAGTGAGCGAACCGAGCGTGGCCGGGATCGCGGCGTCAGCGCGCGGCTGGCGGGCGAAGTCGGCGATCAGCCGCCGAGTCACCGACGGCGCCAGCAGCGCGTCACCGGCGGCGACTACCCGCACCGCGTGCACCAACTCCGCAGCGGTTGCGTCCTTGAGCAGGAAGCCGCTCGCCCCGGCTCGCAGCGCCTCGTACACATATTCGTCGAGGTCGAAGGTCGTCAGCATGACCACCCGTGGCGCGTGCGGACCCGGCGCCGCACCGAGGATCTGCCGAGTGGCTTGCAGTCCGTCCAGCAGCGGCATCCGCACGTCCATCAGAATGACGTCCGGTTCCAGCTCCCGCGCCTGGCTGACCGCATCGGCGCCGTCGACGGCCTGGCCGATCACCACCAGGCCGGGCTGGGCCGCGAGCACGGCCGCAAATCCTTCCCGGACCATCGCTTGATCGTCAGCGATGAGGCAGCGCGTCATCGTGCCGCTCAGCACGGCAACGCCGTCTGCGGGGCCGCAGTCTCCTGGCCAGCTGTCATATTGGCACCTGGCCCGTGGGCAGCACCGCCGAGACGACGAAGCCGCCATCTGGCGCGGGGCCGGCCGACAGCGAACCGCCCAGCAGGGCAACCCGCTCGCGCATCCCGGCCAGGCCGTGACCATGCCCGCCGCCGTTGCCGGTCGAGCCGTCGGACCCAACCGGCCCAACCGGCCCGCCCGGTCCGTTCGCGACCCGGAGCACTACCGCGGTGTCGCCATGATCAACCGACACCATGATGGGCGCGCCTGGAGCGTGCTGACTCGCGTTGGAGAGCGATTCTTGCACTATCCGGTACGCGCAGACGCCGACACCCGCTGGCACCTGTTCTAGCTCAGCGGGCACCAACAGCTCGATCGAGACTCCGGCTACCCTCGCCGCGGCCACGAGCGCGGGCAGGTCCGACAGCTGCGGCTGCGGCGCCCGGCTGGTCGCCTCGTCGCTCCGCAGCACGCCGAGCAGCCGCCGCATGTCCGTCATCGCCTCACGGGCTGCCGCGCTGAGCGACCGGAACTCGTCGCTGACCGGCTTGGGCAGGCCGCTGAGGCGGTACGGCGCGGTCTCGGCCCGCACCGCGATCAGCGACATGTGATGGGCCACGACGTCGTGCATTTCCCGGGCGATCCGGGTGCGCTCCTCCAGGACAGCCCGGCGCGCCTGCTCCAGTTCCGTGCGCTCGGTCTGGGCGGTCAGGTCCTGCTCGACGCGTCGCCGGGAACTCATGCTGTCAAGTGCGATTGTCACAGCCGTGAACGCGACGCTGGCTGCGATCGGGCCCTTCTGGTTAGCCACGTTCGCGACTAGCCACCAGCACCACGGGATGAGGCTCAGAGCCCACATCGACCACAGCACTGGCCGCGGATGGCGCGAGCCCGCCGCACAGAACAGCGCGAGTGTTACGAGTATTTGCGCCAGCCCCCATGGCCAGCCTCCCGTCCAGTGCGCATGCGCCAGCGGGGCCAATGTCAGCGCGAGCAAGCTAAGGCGCCAGCCGATCAGCGGATACCGGACGATTAGCAGGAGCGGCGCAACAACAACCAGGCTGAGCAGCAGCTGGCTCGGACTGCTGGTGGCCCCGCCGGTAAGGCCCAGCCCCAGGCTCACCACCGTCAGGCCGAGGTAAACCGCCAGACGCTGCTGGCCGGACCGCCACTGCCAGGCCGGTGCCGGATCGCGGCCGGCTAGCACCTGAATCAGACCGGGCCACCACGTACGCCCTGCCAACACCAGCACGTCCCTGGCAGCGGACGTGGTGCTGGGCCCCGGCTTCACACTCCCAGAGTAGGCCGGCTGAGCTGCGCAGTCGTCATACCGGCGCGTGCATACCCAGGTATGAGGTAACCCGCCGTCCGGGTCGCGCTAGCACCGTGGTCTGACCTCCGATTGCGGTCCTCGGTGTGACGACGGGTAGTGGCCTGGCCAGGAAGTCTGGACTGCATGCAACGAACCTTCATGAACGTCGAGATCACTGACCTGACCCGCCGGTTCGGCCGGACCCAGGCGGTGATGGGAGTGAGCCTGCAAAGCGGCCCTGGCGTCTTCGGGCTGCTGGGACCGAATGGTGCCGGGAAGACATCATTGCTGCGGATGATGGCCACCGTGATACCGCAATCGTCGGGGTCACTGCGGCTGCTGAACTCCGATCCCCGCCGCTATGGCCCGCGTCGGGAGATCCGGCGCAGGCTCGGTTACCTGCCACAGAGCATGGGTTATTACCCGGGATTCACCGTGTCGGAGTTCGTTGAGTACTTCGCGCTGCTCAAGGAGGTGCCGTCCAGCCGGGTACCGGCCGCGGTAGCGGCGGCCATCGACCGCGTTGACCTGACGGGCAAGGCGAAGCTGAAGTTGCGGACCCTGTCAGGCGGAATGCTGCGCCGGGCCGGCATCGCCCAGGCGATCGTTAACGAGCCGCAGTTGCTGCTGCTGGACGAGCCGACCGCCGGGTTGGACCCGGAGCAACGGGTGGCGTTCCGGGGGTTGCTGCGAGATCTCGGCCAGGCCGCCACCGTGGTGGTCAGCACCCACCTAGTGGAGGACGTCGGCGCCGCCTGCACCGAGGTCGCGCTGATGGACCAGGGGAAGATTGTGTTTCACGGCACGCCGGCTGACCTTGCCGCCCGGGGTGCAGGGCACAGTGTGGGCGATGCCCCGCTGGAGCGCGGTTACAGCGCAGTCCTCGCGGCGGCACGGTCATGACCGCCGCCAGCATCCCGGCGGTTTCCGCGCCACGGCCAACGGCTCGGCGGGCAGGCCCAGCGATCGGGCGGCTGCTCCGGCTCGAACTGCGCCGCAACGCCATGATCTGGATGATGCCGGTAGCCGCAGCGTTGTTCTATTACAACGCCTACCGCAGCAGCATGCAGGTGCCAGCCATGTGGAATCTGCGCGCTACGACAATGCAACACGGTGCTCTGCTCGACTTCGTGCCGCCAGTGACCGGCGCGGCGGCGTGGATGGGCTGGCGGGACGGCCGCCGAAGGATGACCGACCTGGTCGCCACCACCGCCCGGCCGCGCTGGGCGGCGCAGGTCGTCACCTGGTGCGCCACCACTTTGTGGGCGCTAGTGGCCTACTTCGCCTGTGTTGGTGTGACCTACGCGATGATCGCGCGGCAGGCTAGCTGGGGCGGTCCGCTGTGGTGGCCTGCCGCGGTCGGCGCCGCCGGCATCCCGGCGCTGTCGGCCGTCGGGTTCGCCGCCGGCACGTTCTTTCCGAGCCGGTTCACCACGCCGCTCGTCACCATTGCAGCTTTCTTCGCACTCGGGCTCAGCTCCGAAGGGGCGCACACTGATCACTCGCTCTGGCTGCTCTCGCCGCAGCTGGCTGGGTCCGCGGACATCGGGCCTGACCCGGGCATCGGCACGTTCTACCATTACCTGCCCGACCTCTCCATCGCGCAGGTGATCTTCCTGGCCGGGCTCGCTGTTGCGGCCCTCGGCGTCCTCGGCCTCCCCGCCCGTGCAGGCGGGCAGCGGCTGCGCCGGTCCGCCGCAGTGCTGGCAGCGTCAGGCGTGGCAGCCGCCATAACGGCCGTCGCATTGGTCGGCACCGGCCGGTTTGACCCGCACGGCATGGTAGTCATCCCGGCCTTGCATGACGCGGCAAACGACGCGCCCATCAACTACACGCCGGTGTGCAGTAAAACGCAGATCCCGGTCTGCCTGAACCCGGCCTACGCGGCCTACCTGCCAACCGTGACCGCTGCCCTGAAGCCCCTGCTGACTGAGGTCGCTGGCCTGCCTGGCGTGCCTGCGCGGATCAGCCAGAGCGCGCCAACCTTCGCGCAAGTATCAGATAAGGGGGTCACGATAGGAATGGCGGGCCTCCTGGCCTTGCCCGATCAGCTACCCGGCGAGCAGGGCACTACGACGGGCCAGTTCGCTGCCATGATTCGATCGAATACGGCGGTCAATATCGTGGCCAGGCTGCTGGCCGGCCAATCGCGCGACCAGGCGCAGCAAGCGGTCGCGGCAGCGATGCTGAAAGTCGCCGGGGCTCAGCCTTCGCTAGACCCAAGCTCAGGCGCACTCAGCACGCAGGCTCTCGCCGCGGCGAGCCGGTTCGCCGCACTGCCTGCCACCGAGCGGCATGCCTGGCTCGCAACACACCTGGCTGCGTTGCGGGCGGGCCAGGTCACCGTGGGGCAGCTGCCATGACAGTCCAAGCAGCGGGCACCGCACTCGCCCCAGCACCGAGCCGGCCGCGGCAGCCAGTCCGAGTGGGACTGCGGCTGGCACGACTGCACCTGGTCAGCCGCAGAGCGCCCGCCGCCCTGGCGGCGATAGCGGCTTGCGCGGGCGGGCTGAGGATCGCGCTCACCTGGCACTGGGACGCTTATGGCGCCTTGCAGTTGCCGCTGATCTTCGAGGCCGGCGTCGCCGCGGTAATCGCCGTGACCACCGGGAGCCCACTCGGTGAGCCGGAACGGGCAACGGGCTTGCGGCTGCCGCTCCTTCGGCTGGCTACCGCGCTGGCATTGACCGCCATGGCCGTCGGTGCGCTGGCTGCAGCCGGGACCGGCGGGCACCTGGCCGGCGGCACCCTGGATGTGCTGCGCAACGTTGCCGGGCTGACCGGTATCGGCTTGCTCTGTGCAGCTGCCATCGGCGGCGCGCTGGCCTGGGCTGGACCGATCGCGTACATGGTACTCGGTGTGTACGGCCTCTACTCGGACTGGCACGGCCCGGCGCTGACAACGCCGTGGATCTGGCCCGCCCGGCCGCCACACGACGCGGGCGCAGCGATTTGCGCCGGCGCCGTATTCGCCATGGGCCTCGTGCTCGTCACGGTCCGCGGGGCTCGCGATCCGGCCGGCGAGTGAGTGCGGGCAACTCGGCCGACGCCAGGGTGACTACCAGGCGCCGGGCAGATCGTCTCCGTACCAGGACTCGATGATGCGGTGCGCGATGGAGATCGGCGGCGGCAGCAGCAGCTCACCGCTGGCTACGGCCGCGCGCAGGTCGTCGCGGCTGTACCAGCGGGCCTCGGCGATCTCGTTCGCGTCGACCCTGATGTCGACGCTCGTCGCCTCGGCCCGGAAACCTAGCATCAGGCTCTGCGGCATTGGCCACGGCTGGCTGCCGAGATAGCGAACGGCGCCGACAGCTACGGCCGTCTCCTCGTGCACCTCGCGCGCAACCGCCTGCTCGGCCGACTCGCCAGCCTCCACGAACCCGGCCAGGATGGAAACGCGGCGCTGCGGCCAGAGCGCGTTACGGGCCAGCAGGCAACGATCGTCGGGGTCGGTCACCAGAACGATCATGGCCGGGTCCACCCGGGGAAAATGCTCACTGCCATCGACCGGGCATTTGCGCGCGTGCCCGGACGAGATCGGATCGGTAGGCGAACCGCATCGCGGGCAATGGGTGAAAGTCTCGTGCCAGTTCGCCACCGCGACCGCGTGCGTCATCAGGCCAGCGTCCCGGTCCGACAGCAGCGGGCCGGCCTCCCGCAGCGGCACCGGGCGGACACCGTCTTCCTCCGGTTCGCGCAGGTCAGGGAGCGGCCCGGCCACGCCGAAGTAGGCAACGCCGTCGTCGTCGATCCCGAGCAGGAACCGCACGCCGTCCGGGGCTTGCGCGGGCGGCACGAAACATAGCCGGGCTTGCCGGTCGTCGATAGCGCAGATCGCACGGCCGTGCTCGACCACGAGGACCCGGGTGCGCGGGTCGGCCCAGGCCGCATCGAGCCAGGCGGCATCGGAGCGCAGATGCGCAGACCTGTCCACCTCGGCACGCGCGAGCACCAGCCCGGTCAGTACCGGCCCGGGCATGCTCGCCGCAGCGCTCACCGGCCCGCCGTCAGCTGGTCGGCAACGGCGGCGAGTTCGTCCCACAGATATGCCGCGGCTTCCGCGCCCTTGAGCAGCAGCCGCATATCGACTCGCTCGTTCGGGGCGTGAATGCGGTCCGAATCGAGTCCGACCGCGACGAAGACCAGCGGCGCATCGAGAATATCGGCCAGGTCTGCCTCTGGCCCGCTGCCGCCTTCCCTGGTGAACAGGATCTGTTTGTCGAAGGCGCGTTGCATCGCCCTTCGCCCGGCAAGGACCGCCGGCGAATCCATCGCGGCGAAGCACGGCCGGACCCCGTTCCCGGTCGAAGTCACCGTTGCCTCGATCCCGGCAGGGCTGTTGTCCTGCACGTATTGGCGCAGGCCGGCGATCACGTCCATCGGCTCCTGGTTTGCGACCAGCCGGAAGGACAGCTTGGCATGCGCCTGGGCCGGCACGATCGTCTTGCCGCCGGGTCCGGTGTGGCCGCCCCACATGCCGTTGACCTCCGCGGTCGGCCGGCCCCACACCCGCTCGAGCGTGCTGTAGCCCGCCTCGCCGACTGCCGCGCGGCTATTGCCGGCCTCGGCCAGCCAAGCCGTCTCATCGAACGGCAACCGCGCGATCAGCTCACGCTCGACGTCCGACAACGGCAGCACGTTGTCGTAGAAACCAGGCACAGTCACCCGGCCTCCGCTGTCGTGCAGTCCCGACAACAGGTCGGCGAGAACGTGCAGCGGGTTTGGCACCGCACCCCCGAATGAACCGGAATGCAGGTCACGCTTCGGTCCGCGCAGGCTGATCTCCGCTTCGACCACACCTCGCATGCCAACGCACATAGAGGGAACGTCAGCCGCCCACATGCTGGTGTCAGATACCACGATGACGTCGCATCGCAACCGGTCACGCTTCGTCCGCAGCAGCTCGGCGAAGTGCGGTGAACCGGACTCTTCCTCGCCCTCGATGAGCAACTTGACCGTTACTGGCGGCGTCGTCGCGCCGGTCGCAGCGAGGGCGGCCCTGACCCCGAGAGCGTGGAACAGCACCTGTCCCTTGTCGTCGGAGGCGCCGCGCCCGAGCAGCAATCCGTCTCGCTGCACTGGCTCGAACGGCCGGCTTTCCCACTCGTCGAGCGGCTCAACGGGCTGCACGTCATGGTGGCCGTATACGAGCACGACTGGCGCTGCCGGATCGGTGGCCGGCCACTCTGCATACACGGCTGGCAGGCCCGGTGAATCTGGCTCGCCTGTCGTCCACACCTCGGCGACGGGGAAACCCGTTACCTTCAAATGCTCAGCGAGCCAGAACGCGGACCGGCCGATATCTTCGCGATAAGCCGGGTCGGCCGAAATAGATGGGATTGCCAGCCACTGACTGAGTGAGCCGAAAAACTCCGCCGCGTGCTCCGCGATGTACTGGCGAACGTCGACAGTGCTCGTTTGCATGGTCACGATGGTAGTGGCGGGCCCGGCCGTACCGTATAGACGGCGCTGCGTGCCGCCGTTGCTAGCGTGATGAGCCAGGATCGCTCACCGCCCGGGCCCCGGAGGATCGGATGATCGTTGCTTTCTCGGTAACGCCGCTTGGCGTGGGGCCGGACGTCGCTGACTATGTGGCCGACGCGGTCCGGGTAGTGCGGGCGAGTGGACTGCCGAACCGGACCGATGCCATGTTTACCTCGATCGAGGGAGACTGGGACGAGGTCATGGCCGTGGTGAAGGCCGCGGTCGATGCTGTCGCGGCTCGCGCGCCGCGGGTGAGTATGACGCTGAAGGCAGACATCCGGCCCGGCGTAACCGACGGCCTGACCGCGAAAATGGCATCGCTAGAATCTCACCTCTCCGCCGGAGGCGCTTAGAAGGGGACTGCAGGTAGCGAAGTCGAGATCCTCAGATGGGCCCCGCCGTCCCGACCAGGCCACATGCACGGGCAGCTCGATGCTGCCTGCAGGCGGCCCCTAGCTCTTCAAGCGAGCCTGGCAGGCGACGCGCATAATCGGCCCACCGTGGCGGCAGAGCACCGACCTCCATGCGAGCAATTATTCCCCCGTCTGGCTCGCCGAGCAGCAGGCGCGCTGCAAGACGTGCTCGGAAACTTATCCAGTCCTAGGACGTCTAGATCGGATTTTCCGGGTGGTGGAAGTCCCACTCCTGGAGCGCAGCAACGGCGAGCCAGTCCAGACCGGTGCCGACCTCAGCCTCGATCCCGTGCGCGAGCGCCGCCATGGCAGCGGAGGCGGCATAGCCATCGACCGCGTCCGCTTCCTCGCTTTTGCCCTCGAATGCCCGGACGATCATGTCCTTAGCGGTAGTTGCCCTGGCCGGGCCGTGGGCGTAGGAGTTCGCCAGATGCGAAATAGCCCGCCTTACCACGCGCTCAGCGATGCCATCGCTCATGGCCACTCGACGTTCCGTCACCCGCGTGCCTCCGTCTCGTCCGACCCGCGCATCTTACCCAGCCGGGGCAAACAGCCCGCGAAGTGATCAGCCGGCCGGGCCCGGCGCGAGTTCAAGGTCCTCGATGAGGGCGGCCAGACCAGTCGCGTCCAGTAGGTCGGCAGGGCCGGACAGTGGCGTTGTCGCGGACGTAATAGAACGCGGCCCGCACCTCGTCCGCCGGCACATCGGCGAGAGCCGCCCACGCGAGCCGGTAGGCGGCGAGCTGGACGGCGACGGCTCGCTTCTCCGCCGCCGACCCGGGCTGGCGGCCGGTTTTCCAGTCGACGACGTCGTAGCCGCCTTCAGTCGCGTCCGCGAACACTGCGTCGATCCGGCCGCGGACGAGCCGGCCGCCGATGAGGGTCTCGAACCCAACCTCCACCTCAACGGGCCATCGGCTCGCCCACTCCCCCGCCTCGAATGCCGCCTTTAGCTCGGCCAGGTCGGCATCCTCGGCCGGCCTGGCGAGATCGTCCACCGCGAAAGCCAGGTCGTCGATGTCGATCAGCTGAGCCTGGCCGAACCGCTGCTCTAGCCACTGATGGAACGTCGTGCCGCGGGCGGCGCGCGGCGCCGGCGGACGCGGCATCGGCCTGCGCACGCTTTGCGCGAGTTCAGCCGGATCCCTGGCCATGGTCACCAGCGACGACACCGGCAGTCGCAGCGGCAGCCCGACAACCACGTCTGAGCTGGCCCGCCGTCTTGCGCGCTCTGCCAGCAGCAGGTCAGTGTCACGAATCCAGGCCGAGATCCGCTCATCATCCGGATCGGCATCCGGGACGCTGCGGCCAGTCGCGTCGGCCGCGCGCAGTGCCGCCTGCACCAAGTCGCCGGCTTCCCGGACGGCCTGGTACCTCGCGCCAGCTGCTGCCGCCGCCGGCCATTGCGCCGTCGCTGGCTCAGCCAGCGCCGGATTCACCTCGTCGGGATCGGGCTCCGGATGCCATACGTCGATCTCGCCCGCGCCATCCGCGCACGCGCCCCGCACCTCCTCGAGGAACTGCGACGGCCCGGCCCTGGACACGCCATCACCCCACCAGTAACCAGAACACCCCAGCCAGTAGGCGGCCCGGGTAGCCGCCACGTAGCACAGGCGGCGTTCTTCCGCCAGGTCGCGGGCGGCACACGCAGCACCGAACTCGGCCAGCTCGGCTGACTGCAGCCCGGCCAGCGCAGGCAAGTCGGCAGCGTCCCCGCGCAGGCTGAACGGAAGGATTCTCGGGTTCTCCGTCCAGCGTGTAGTCACCCGCGGTCTAGCCGGGAACACATGCTTCTGCGCTCCGTCCGCCAGACCTGGCACCAGCACCGCCGGCCATTGCAGGCCCTTGGCAGCATGGACAGTCGCCAGCTTCACCGAGTCGGTGTCGCCAACCTGACCAGCCTCTAGGCCGAATTCCTCAGATTCCGCGGCGGCCAGGTAAGCCAGGAAAGCACCCAGGGTCGGCTCCTGCGCATCGCCAGCGAACGTCGCGGCCGCATCGGCAAACGCATCGAGGTCGGCGCGGGCCGCAGCCGGGTCAGCGCCGGGCCTGGCCGCGACCTCGATATCCAGGCCCAGCATCCGCTCGACCTCAGTGACCAGCTCGGCGAGCGGCCTGGCCGCATGCCCGCGCAAAACCCGGAGCTCGCCAGCGAGCGCCGTCAGCCTGGCATGTCCGGCGAACGAGTAGGCAGCCGGGCTGCCCAGGTCATCGAGCGCCTCCACCAGGCTGCCGGGATCGCGGGTCAGGTCGTTGATCGCGTCAGTTATGTGGTCGCCCGGCGCCGAGCGCGACGTAGCTGGCTCGGCGCCCGACCTGGCAAGCTGCCGTGCCCGCCTGCCCAGTGCGACCAGGTCCGCCGGACCGATCCGCCACCGCGGCGAAGTCACAAGTCGCGCGAGCGCGCCGGAGGCGGCCGGGTCGTGCATGACGTGCAGCGTCGCGACGATGTCGGCAACTTCCGGCACGGTCAGCAGGCCACCCAGGCCGACAACCTCGACCGGCACTTCGCGTGCCTCCAGCGCGGCCCGGATCGCCGGGAACTGAGCCCGCTTGCGGCACAGCACGGCGATGTCGCGCGGCCGGACGCCGGACGCCCGGCCGTCGGGCCACGGCAAGCCGTCGGGCGCTGTCCCGGCCGGCAGCGCCAGCAATCGGGTCACCTGTTCGGCCACCCAGGCTGCTTCGCCTTGCGCCGACTCCAGTAGCGCGCAGCGGACCAGCCCGCGCTCGGCCCGGCCAGGCGGCGCGACCAGCAGCGGCACGTCCGGTGCAGCGGCGCGCAGCTCAGCCTGAATGGACCCGGCCGCGGTCAGCACGCGCCCGGTGTTGCGGAAGCTCGTCGAGAGCGCCCGGACCGGTGCCGGCCGGCCGGCGGCCAGCGGGAAGTCCGTGCTGAACCGGCGCAGGTTGCCCGCGCTTGCGCCGCGCCAGCCGTAGATGGACTGGCATGGGTCGCCGACTGCCGTCACTGGATGCCCTCCGCCGAACAGCGACCGGAGCAGCACGAGCTGCGCGTGCGAGGTGTCCTGGTACTCATCCAGCAGGATCACCTGGTAACGGGCTCGTTCGGCCAGGCCCACCGCCGGGTGGCGGGCGGCGATCCGGGCGGCAATGGCCATCTGATCGCCATAGTCGATGACCTCCCTCGCAGCCTTAGCCGCGCCGTACGCTGCGACCAGCGGGAGCAATTGCTCGCGCACCCGCTGGTGTCGCATCACGTCTTTGACCAGCTTGGGTACCCGGCCGACCACAGCGGAGTAGCAGCGGCCGAGCCATTCGCCGACCTCACGCACGTCAGCGGGCCCGCGCAAATGCTCTGCCAACTCGCCGGCCAGCGTCAGCGTCGCGTAGGTCACCGTTGCCGGCGTCCAGTCTGTCGCGTCCATCGGGCCGTCATAAGCGGCCACGACCTGCGCCGCGAGCTGCCAGGACACCGCCGGGGTAATCAGCCGGAGTGACGGCTCCAGTCCCTCGCGCAGCGCGTGGTCGGCTACCAGCCGCCCGGCGTAGGAGTGGTAGGTGGCGATCACCGGATCGCCGGCCTGCTCGCCGTCGCCCTGATCGTGCCCCCCGCCCGGCAGGAGCATGCCAGCGCGACGCAAGCCGGACAGGCGGTCACTAACCCGGTCCGCTAGCTCGGCCGCCGCCTTCCTGGTAAAAGTGAGCCCAAGCACCCGCTCGGGACTGACCAGCTGATTCGCGACCAGCCATACCAGGCGAGCCGCCATCGTCTCGCTCTTGCCTGACCCAGCGCCGGCGATCACCGCCATCGGGCCGAGCGGAGCGCCGATGACTGCGGCCTGCTCGGCGGTGGGCTCCTGCGCGCCGACCATCCTGGCGAGCTGCGCCGGACTGTATTTTGGCGCCGGCGTACTCTGGGCCACTGCTGTCATGGGACCACCTGGCCACCGCGCTCGTCGACCGGGCAGCTTGTCGCGACCGGGCACATCCGGCAGCCGGGATTAGCGGTGGCCTGGAAGACCGGGCCAGCCATTCCGGTCGCGACAGTCTCGACCAGGAGATGTGCCCACTGCGGATCGGGGTCGCTGCGCAGTGGCCGTTGCGGCTGGACACGGACGCTCGCGGACAGCGCGGCCTTGCCAACCTGAACCAGCTCGGCGCCGCCCGGCTCGGTCAGCCCGAGCTGCTCGAAGGCGCCCAGCAGCACCGCAAGCTGGTAGACACCGAGCTGCGGGTTCCGGTCGAGCTCCGCGTCGGCCGGCCTGCCTGACCCGGTCTTGAGGTCCACGACGACCGCGCTGCCATCGGCGTCGCGCTCCAGCCGGTCGACCTGGCCGGTGATGGTGACCTCGCCCATCCGGACGCTCAGCTTCTGCTCTACCGCGACGAGCTGGCGCGGGTTGTTGCGGTGCCAGTTCAGGAACTTGGCCACCATGGCTTCCGCGCTGGCTCGCTGCTTGGCGGT
Organism: uncultured Actinomycetota bacterium; assembly: GCA_963787665.1. GTDB lineage: Bacteria > Actinomycetota > Actinomycetes > Streptosporangiales > Streptosporangiaceae > JAJYUU01. The sequence goes on along the minus strand of CAWBDZ010000005.1, from coordinate 928,754 downwards.
ATACCAGGTGCTGCCGAAATCGAGGTGCTGCCACAGCTCGTCGACGCGCTTGGCCACCTCGTCGTCGTCCGCGCCTTCGGCCGCCAGCGCGGCCGCAGCATGAATGACAATGCCGAATGCCTGGGCCGCGCCCGGCGACTGCGCACCGACCGCCGCCTCCAGCAGCCACCGCAGGCCGCACTTGGTGAACTTCTCCACTTGGGACGGCGAGATGCGCACTTCACCAGGCAGCGGCTGGCCCGGCGCGGTGAGTTCGGTCAAGGCGTACCACTGCCGCGGGCTGGCCCCTCGCACGCCCGCCGCGGCCAGCCTGGCCAGCTGCGCAGCCGCCGCCGCGCGCGCTGGGGCTGGCAAGCTGGTGTCGGCCGTCGCCTGCCGCAGCTCGGCCGTCAGCGCAGACAGCGATAGCCAGCGCCGGCCGGTACCGGCCACCTGCTCGATCTCGATCTCATCACCGGCCAGCTCGGCCAGGAACCTGGACGGCCGGTCCTCGGCATCCGCCGCCCCGACAGCGGTCACCACAAGCTGGCTGCGCGCCCTGGTCACCGCGACGTAGAACAGGCGACGTTCCTCAGCAAGCTGCCTGGCGCTGGCCTGCACCGCGGCAATGTCCCTGCCCGGCAAGCCCGCGCCGGGCTCGCGCTCGCCGACCACATCCATCAGCTCGTCCATGCCAAGCAGCGACCCGCGTTGCCGCAAGTCCGGCCAGCTGCCTTCCTGCACGCCGGCGACGACGACCAGCTCCCACTCCAGCCCTTTCGACCGGTGCGCGGTCAGCACTGTGACGGTGTCGCCGCGGGGTGCCTGGGCGGCCAGGGTGTCCCCGGCTATCTCCTGGCCGGACACGCTATCCAGGAACAACTGGATCGAGCCATCCGGCAACCGATCGCCAAATCTGGCCGCCGCGTCGAACAGCGCGACCATCGCGTCCAGGTCGGCGTCAGCGATCGCGCCGCGCGTCCCGCCAGCCGCGCTGTCCGATTGCCACTGGCTTGCCAGGCCGGACGCATTCCACACGGCCCACAGCACGTCGTGCGGCGCACCATGACTGGCTGCCTGCCGCGCCACCTGCAAGAGCGACGCCACCCGGCGGGCGGCCGCGACGGCCAGCGCGATCGCCCGGTCGGCAGAACCGGAAGTCGGCCAGCCCGCCAGGGTAAGTTCGCGTGGATCGCTGATGGCACCGGCCAGTGGCTCGTCGGCTGGTGGCTGGCCGGCCGCTCGGGCGGCTGCCTGGAGCACCCGCCGCAGTCGGCGCAATCCGAGCGCATCGGTCCCGCCAAGCGGTCCTGTCAGCAGCTCCGCCGCGGCCTGCTCGGTCAGCAGATCCGGTCGCACTGCGCACGTGATGAGGCGGAGCAGCGGGCGCGTGCCTGGCTCGGCCGTCAGCGGGAGCTCATCGCCGGCGACGGTCGCCGGGACGCCAGATGCCGTCAGCGCCCGCTGCAGGACCGGGCCCTGCCGCACCGCGGAGCGGACGAGCACCGCCATGTCGTGCCACGCGATGCCGTCCATCAGATGGGCGCGCCTGAGGGTGTCGGCGATTAGCGCAGCTTCCTGGGTTGCGCTGGCAGCGGTGATGATACGGACGCGGCCCGGCGCGGCCGCGCTGGCTGGGATGAGGTCGCGATGCACCCTGCTGGCGCCCGCCTGGTGATAGCCCAGCGCGGCTGGCAATCGCGCGGCGATCCGGCGCGAGGCGGCAAGCAGTGCCGGTCCGCTCCGCCGGCAGGTGCGCAGCGCCACCACCTGAGCCGGCCGCCCGTCTGGTGCGCTGAATCGGTCCGGGAACCGCCTGATCGCGTCGACATCGGCGCCGCGGAACGCGTAGATCGACTGGTCCGGGTCGCCGACGGCGATCAGTTCGCGGCCGTCGCCAGCCAGCTGCACGAGCAGCTCCTCCTGCGCCGGATCGGTGTCCTGGTACTCGTCGACGAGCACGACGTCGTAGGCTTCGCGTTCCCTGGAGCGAACAGCGCCCCGTGAAAGCAGCGCGCCGGCGATCCTGACGATCTCCGCGTAGTCGTAAGCGGGAACGGGAGCCAGGTCGAACCGGCCAGCGTAAGCATCGAGGAACCGCCCTGCGGCCACCCAGTCGTCGCGGCCGCGCGACCGGCCGAGAGCCGCGAGCGCCGTCCCGTCAAGACCGCGCTCGGCTGCCCGCAGCAGGAAATCGCGTAGCTCAGCCGCGAAACCACGCGTAGCGACGGCCGCGCGGAGTCGCTCCGGCCAGCCCAGCGCGCCGTCAAACGCCTCGCCGCGCAGCAGCCGCCGCACCTCCAGCAGCTGCTCCGGCCCTGGCAGCAGGATCGGCGGCTGCTCCCCCGCCAGCACGTATTCGCGGCGAACTAGCGCGTAGGCGTAGCTGTGGAAAGTCATTGCCAGCGGCTGTCGCAGCGTCCGGCCGAGCCGCACCATGATCCGCTGGCGCAGCTCCTCGGCCGCCTTACGGCTGAACGTCAGCACGAGCACCCGGCTGGGGTCGATGCCGCGGTTGTTGACCCGGTCGACCACGGTCTCCACGATCGTCGTGGTCTTACCGGTGCCCGGCCCGGCCAGCACCAGCAATGGGCCGCCGGAGTGCTCGATGACGCGCCGCTGACCGTCGTCGGGCAGTGGCGGATGCCCGGCCGCTGCTGGCAGCCGGACAAGGCGGTAGGTGGGAGCCTGGGTTTCCATCGTGCTTCGCATTCCAGCAGACGATGCCGACAATCGCGTCCGGTTACCTCCGGCGCAGGCTAGCTATTCCGTCGAGCACGCTTCATGTCGATGCGCGGCAGGCCGCCGCCAGCGGGCTGCCGCAACGGGGTGTTCTCCGCCTTGTACCGGGTCAGCGCAGTGCGCTCGTGGCCGCGGAGCAGCACGCCATCGGCCCGGACGACCCGCCACCAGGCGACGCCGCCGCCCCACAGAGCCATCACGCGGCCGACCTGACGCGGGCCGCCGGCGCCGAGGAACTCGGCCACGTCGCCATAGGACATCACCATTCCGGGCTTTATCGAGTCGACCACGTCCAGCACCCGGGCCGCATACTCGTCGATCACCGAGCTGCCGCGCGCGGCCGGCCGACTCACATCTCGCGCCGATCACGGTAGGCAAAGATCCTGCTGGTCGAGGCCGCCACGATAGCCAGGCTGAGCACGCCGATCAGGCAGTACAAGATGAGTGTCCCTGATCCGCGCGCTGGCACCGGCTGCGCCGGGATGGCGGCGAGCCCGCCGCCAAAGTGCGCCGTAGACGGCAACCCGGCTGGCGGCGGAGCGCCGCGGGCCAGCCGCCCCGCATTGGCCAGGGCCGCAGCCGCGTCGACGACGCCGAAGCCGATCTCATCGTTATAGCCGCCTGGTGGCCGGCTCGCAGGCTTGGTGCTGGTGGTGATCGCTGAGATGACCTGCGAGTCGGTGAGCCTCGGGTATCTGGACTTGATCAGCGCGGCCACGCCGGCGGTGAGCGCGCAAGCCGGGCTCGTGCCGCTGACGTACCAGTACTGCCCGTCACGGCCCTGCGCCGGGACCCGGTAGCCCGGCGCCGCGACCTGGACCGAGAAGTTCTCGCTGGAAAAGCTGTCGACCTGGCCTGCCCCGTTTACGGCGCCGACCGCGAGCACGCCCGGGTAGTTGGCCGGGAACGAGTACGGCGCATGGCCAGTGCCGCCAGCTCCTGCCCTTCGCCGACCTGGTGCTGTGGGCACCCCCGTGCCGGAGTTGCCCGCGGACGCCACGACGACGACGTTCCGGTCGTAAGCGAGCTGGAGCGCCGAGCGTACCGCCCGGCTGGCCAAGGTGTAACCGAGCGACAAGCTGATGACGCGCGCCCGATGCCGGACCGCGTACCTGATGGCGGTCGCCAGCTCGGCCTGACCCCGGGCGGCCGGCTGATGCTCATAGGCCGCGTAGCCCGGATCATTTGGGTCGGTGATCACTCGTATCGAGAGCACCGTCGACCGGGGCGCAACTCCGATGATGCCGCTGCTGCCGCCAGCGTGGCCATGGCCCGCGATCAGCGACGCCATCCAGGTGCCGTGCACCCCCCAGGCCGGATTCGTGGCCGGTGTTGGCACCCCGGTCAGGTTCGGGCCAGCACGTACCGAGCCGACGAGGTCGGAAACGTCGGGGTTGACGCCACTGTCGATGACTGCCACGACCACGCCCTGGCCTTGTGTGATGTTCCAGGCTGGCTGCACGTTGAGCTCGTCCAGCACCCACATCTCTGTGTTGCGGACAGCGTCAGCACTGGCTGGCGCTGCCGCCGTAGCCAAGCCTGCCGAGCAGAGGGCCACCAGCAAGGCGACCGAGGGCAGCGTTCCCGACCAGCGGCCAGCCCTGCCCGCGCCAGTCAGCTTGCGCCTGATCAGCATCCAGGTGCTCCAGGACAGACCGGCGTGGCCGGCGTGCGGCCTAGGACCGAGTCGGCCGACCCGGACAGCCCGCGGGCAAGGCTCAGCATCTCCTGGTCGAGGTAGTGGTCAGCCAAGACTCGCACCTTACGTCGGCCATCGGTGAATCCCACCGTTGACATGATCACGTAGGGGCCGCCGTCAGACATGCGCGACAGCTGGCGCTGCGCATTGCCGAATCTGGCCGCAGGAGTGCGGGCAACTCGTAGCGAGCGCACCAGCAGCGGATAACGGTCCGCGGAACCGGTGAGCTCGCCGGTCGCCTTGCGGGCTGCCGCGGCGTCGGGCAGAACCGCGACCGCCACGGTCGCGACCAGGCTGCCGGAAGCGTCAACGTAGGTAGCGCGCAGCACGGCCGAACAGCCGTCGGCGACCAGTACCCGCGCGGCCTTGGCCGATAGGCCCGCGTGACAGCTGGTCTTCGTCGCGATGCCGAGCCGGTGTGCATCCAGGATCAAGCTCTGGTCGGCGTCCAGTGCGTAAGCAGGCACGTCGTACCGCACAGTCGTCGGGAAGATCCGGCCAGCAGGCACGCTCCGCCAGCGGCGCGTCATCTGCCAGGTAACGATCTGACGCCGCTGAGAGGGGGTGAACTGACGCGGCAGCAGTTGGTGGGCGATGCCGAAGGCTGACGCCGCCAGGCCGCACAGGCCAACAGCGAGCAGCAAACCAAACAAGGCGGGCCGAGCACGCCCGCGGCGGCGCAAGCTCGGCTGCTCGTGCGCCAGCACATGGGCCGGTTCGTGGCCGAGCGCATGAGCCGGTTCGTGGCCGAGCGCATGAGCCGGTTCGTGCCCGAGCGCACGAGCCGGTTCGTGCCCGAGCGCATGAGCCGGCTCATGCCCGAGCGCAGGAGCCGGTTCGTGTTCGAGCTCATAGGCCGGGTCGTGTTCCAGCTCATAGTCCGGTTCGTGCCCATGAGCAACCGCCGAGCCCTGGCCGGGGCTCGGCTCAGCTGCCCGGGCGCCGGACCTCTCTGGCTGCCACGTCACAGCCGGATTTTACGGGGCCAGCGTCAATAGGTTGGCAGGTTTGGATCCACCTGACTGACCCAGGCGATCACGCCACCGCCCACGTGCACCGCGTCGGAGTAGCCCGCGCCCTTGACTACTGCCAGGCATTCCGCGCTGCGGACGCCGGTCTTGCAGTGGAGCACGATCTTCTTATCCTGGGGCAACCGCTCGAGCGCCGAGCCGTTCAGGAACTGGTCCTTAGGGATGAGCACCGAGCCCGGAATGGACACGATCTCGTACTCGTTCGGCTCGCGCACATCGACGAGGAAGATGTCATCATCCCCGTCGAGCATGTCCTTCAGCTGCGTTGCCGTGATCGTGGACCCGGACGCCGCCTGCTGAGCATCGGCGGACACGACGCCACAGAACGCGTCGTAGTCGATCAGCTCGGTGATCGTCGGGTTCTTGCCGCAGATCGCGCATTCCGGGTCCTTGCGCACCCGCACGGTCCGGTAATTCATCTCCAGAGCGTCGTAGATCATCAAGCGACCGACCAGCGGTTCGCCGATGCCAGCAATCACTTTGATGGCCTCGTTGACCTGGATCGACCCGATCGAAGCGCACAGGACGCCGAGAACGCCGCCCTCGGCGCACGAGGGCACCATGCCAGGCGGTGGCGGCTCGGGATACAGGCAGCGGTAGCACGGGCCGTGCTCGGCCCAGAAGACGCTCGCCTGGCCGTCAAACCGGAAGATCGAACCCCAGACGTAAGGCTTGCCCAGCAGCACGCAAGCATCATTGACAAGGTAACGGGTCGCGAAATTGTCCGTGCCGTCCACGATCAGGTCGTAGTCTGCGAAGATCTCCATCGCGTTGTCCGCAGTGAGCTGCTCTTCGTGCAGCACAACCTTCACATACGGGTTGATCTCGTTGATGCTGTCCTTGGCCGACTGGGCCTTGGACCGGCCTATATCCGACTGGCCGTGAATGATCTGCCGCTGCAGATTCGACTCGTCAACCACGTCGTAATCGATAATGCCCAGGGTGCCTACGCCGGCCGCGGCCAGATATAGCAGGGCAGGGGAGCCTAGCCCGCCGGCTCCTACGCACACCACCTTGGCGTTCTTCAGCCGCTTCTGCCCGGTCATGCCGACGTCAGGGATGATCAGGTGCCGCGAATAGCGCCTCACCTCATCGACGCTGAGACCGGCTGCTGGCTCGACCAGCGGTGGCAATGACACGTCAGACTCCTCGGTTGGATCGTTACCTACGGCATCAACGAACAGGCCGCCTGCCGCATTCCGGGCCGGAAATGTCGGTGGCACCGAGTACAACTCGTGCCATGCCGCAGACTCCGCCTCCGCAGTTACCCTGGCACAATCGCGACCTTCCGGTCGCAGTGCGCAGGGTTGTCGTGCCCTGTGCCGCGCCGCCATACGACGACGAGCGGCATCCCGGCGACGAGCTCGACAGGGCACAGCTCGACACGGCACAGCTCGACACGGCACAGCTCGACACGGCACAGCCCGATGCGGCAGAGGCTGATCCAGGCGATCGCTCTGACCGGCGCGCGGCCGAGCTCGGCGGCAATCCTTCCTGGCCCAGCCAGTTCGCCCAGGTGCTGGCCGAAACCCTGGCCGGATCGCGGCCGGCCCAGCAGCTCACGCCCTGGACGACAGAGCGGGCCAGACGGCGGATCAAACAGCTCGGCCCGATGCTGGTCAGCGACCAGCGACCGCGGGTCCGCCGGATCGTGACGTTCGCGCCAAGCCAGGATGCGCTCGAACTGACGGCCGTGGTCGGCTTCGGCCCGCGGGTGCGCGCGCTAGCGGTGCGCCTCGAGCGTGCCCAGGTCCCGCCGTACCGGACAACCGGCTCGAATCGGACAGTCAGCGAGCGCTGGTACTGCACCGAGATCGAATCGGCATGAGGCAGTGGCAGACCGCTATCGCGGCCCGCCCCGACTGCGGACCGACTGCCGCACCGGACCCGTTACCGATATTGATCGCGGTCTACTGCCGAGCGCGGGGGTCACCGTGGCACAGCTTGAACTTGCGCCCGGACCCGCACGGGCACGGTGCGTTCCGGCCTACGCCGGCGTAGTTCGCGCCGCCCGCCGCGCCAGCCGTCTTGTGCTCTGCCCGGCCCGAGCCATCCTCATTCGGCGCGCTGTAGCTGAGGTCGCCAGAACGCTGCGGCCTGGCCAGGCCGCGCGCGAGGCCCGCAGGCAGCTCAGCCTCCTCCTGGACGGCGGCGGGCTGCTGGCCCTGGCCACGGCGCTGTGCCGGCTGCGGGGACTGAGCCGGCTGGCGGGACTGAGCCGCCTGACGGGACTGAGCCGCCTGCCGCTGGGGGGCTTCGGTCCGCGGCTGGGCTTGCCGGGGCTGGGCCTGCTGCAGCTGGGCTTGCCGGGGCTGGGCCTGCTGCAGCTGGGCTTGCCGGGGCTGGGCCTGCTGCAGCTGGGCCTGCTGCGGTGGCAGGGCCTGCTGCGGCTGGCCAGGAACTGGCCCGCCGTTGACGTCCTCGGCCACGATCGGGTCAGCCTGCACCTGGACCTGCAGGTTGAACAGGTTGAGGACGGACTCCTCCTTGATGCCGTCCATCATGGCGGTGAACATGTCGTAGCCTTCGCGCTGATACTCGATCAGCGGGTCCCGCTGGCCGTAGCCGCGCAGGCTGACGCCCTCACGCAGGTAGTCCATCTCGTACAAGTGCTCGCGCCACTTACGGTCGAGCACCGACAGCACGACCCGGCGCTCGACGTCGCGCATCACCTCAGGCGTCAGCTCCTCGGTGCGGCGCTCGTAGGCTGCGTGCGCGTCGGCCTTCACCGTCTCCGCGATCAACTCCCGGGTCAGCAGCGACCGCTCGCCGCCGGCCTCCTCGATCAGCGCATCCACAGTGATGCTGATCGGGTAGAGCTGGCGCAGCGCGCGCCAGAGCTTGTCAAGGTCCCACTCCTCAGCGAACCCGTTCGCCGTCTCGCCGTTCACGTAACCGTCGACGACCTCATCGATCATGCCGTTGATCTGGCCCTGGAGGTCGGCACCCTCCAGCACCGCACGGCGCTCGGAGTAGACGACCTTGCGCTGCCGGTTCATGACGTCGTCGTACTTGAGCACGTCCTTGCGGATCTCGAAGTTGAGCTGCTCGACGTTGTGCTGGGCTGACCGGATGGCCCGGCTCACGTTCTTGGACTCAAGCGGCATTTCCGGTGGGGTCTTGAGCATCTGCATCAGGTGCGCGATCTTGTCGCCGTTGAACCTGACCATTAGCTCGTCGGCGAGCGACAGGTAGAACCTGGATTCGCCGGGATCGCCCTGGCGGCCGGAGCGGCCGCGGAGCTGGTTGTCGATGCGGCGGGACTCGTGCCGCTCGGTGCCTAGCACGTACAGGCCGCCCGCCGCCACCACCTCTTCGTGCTCGTCGGCGACGGCCTTGCGGCTCTTCTCGACCGCGGCGGCCCAGGCTGCCTCGTAATCCTCCGGGGTGTCGACCGGTGACAGGCCGCGCTGGTGCAGTTCGATATCAGCCAGGAACTCGGGGTTTCCGCCGAGCATGATGTCGGTACCGCGGCCGGCCATGTTGGTGGCCACGGTGACCGCGCCCTTATGGCCAGCCTGGGCGATGATTGCTGCCTCCCGCTCGTGGTACTTGGCGTTAAGCACCTCGTGCGGCACGCCCCGGCGCTTGAGCTGCCTGGACACCAGCTCGGACTTCTCCACGCTAACGGTGCCGACCAGCACCGGCTGACCGTTCTCGTGCCGCTCGACGATGTCGTCGACGACGGCCTCCCACTTCGCTTCCTCGCTCTGGAAGACCAGGTCGGCCTGGTCGGCCCTGATCATTGGCATGTTGGTCGGGATGGGCACGACGCCGAGCTGGTAGGTCTGGTGGAACTCGTTGGCCTCGGTCATCGCCGTACCGGTCATGCCGGAGAGCTTCTCGTAGAGGCGGAAGTAGTTCTGCAGCGTGATCGTGGCGAGCGTCTGATTCTCGTCCTTGATCTCCACGCCCTCCTTGGCCTCGACTGCCTGGTGCATTCCCTCGCTCCACCGGCGGCCGTGCAGGATGCGCCCCGTGAACTCGTCCACGATCAGGACTTCGCCGTTCATGACGACGTAGTCCTTGTCCTTGTGGTAGAGCTCCTTCGCCTTGATCGCGTTGTTGAGGAAGCTGATCAGCGGGGTGTTGACGTGCTCATACAGGTTGTCGATGCCCAGCTCGTCCTCAACCTTCGTGACACCCGACTCGGAGATGCCGACCGTGCGCTTCTTCTCGTCGACCTCGTAATCGCCCTCGCCGTCCTCGCCGCGGCGAAGCCGTGGCGCGATCCTCGCGAACGTCTGGTACCAGACGCTGTTCTCGTCGACCGGGCCGCTGATGATCAGCGGCGTCCGCGCCTCGTCGATCAGGATCGAGTCCACCTCGTCGACGATGGCGAAGGCGTGGCCGCGCTGGACACACTCTTCGATGCCCCAGGCCATGTTGTCCCTGAGGTAGTCGAAGCCGAACTCGTTGTTGGTGCCGTACGTCACGTCTGCCGCGTACTGCTTACGGCGCTCCTCCGGCTCCATGTTCGCCAGGATCACGCCCACCTCGAGGCCGAGGAACCGGTGGATCCGGCCCATCCACTCGGCGTGGAATTTGGCCAGGTAGTCGTTCACCGTGACCACGTGCACTCCCCGGCCGGTCAGCGCGTTGAGGTAGGAAGGCAGCACGGCCGTTATCGTCTTGCCCTCGCCGGTCTTCATCTCGGCGATGTTTCCCAGGTGCAGGGCCGCGCCGCCCATCAGCTGAACGTCAAAATGGCGCTGCCCCAGTACTCGGGTGGCCGCTTCCCGGACCGTGGCGAAGGCCTCGGGCAGCAGGTCGTCCATCGTCTGGCCGTCCTCATACCGCTGCCTGAGCTCGCCGGTCATGGCCCGCAGCTCTGCGTCCGTCATGGACCTGAAGTCGTCCTCAATAGAGTTGACCTGGCTGACAATCGCCTTGAGCCTGCGCAGCGTCTTGCCCTCGCCGGCGCGAAGGAGGCTGTCAATGATGGCTGGCACTGTTGTCCCGCTCCCTGCAGATCGTCTGGCTAGGTACTCGGTAGCCCGGCTGGACTAACCCTGGTCGCACCCGAGGGGGCGAGTGCGCCCCATGATGAGTCCCTGACCACAATGATAGGTACATAGACGAGGCGTCAGGAGAGGAGCAGCGCGCATGGCTAAGCAAGTGGAGCCAGCCACTGCCGGAAACGTCGCGGCCAGCGGCGGGGGATACGGTGCGAGCGCGACCGCTGGTGCAGGTACGGGCGCCGGGCACGAGGTGATCCCGTTCGTGTCGCAGGTACCGGGAACGCCGGTATCTTTTCCGTCTTTCCACGGGCGCCCGGTCTCCTGGGTTGCCGTTACGGTGATTATGGCAGGTTTCCTGATGGGCGGCCTGGCGCTGGTATTCGGTCCGATCTGGTGGCTGTTCTGGGTCAGCCTCGGCCTAGCCGCCGTCGGCGGCCTGATGGCCCTGGGCACCGGGGTCTTCGACGACTGGTATTAAAAAGGGTTATCACCCGATACATCCGGTTTTGGAGTCTTAGGCGGCAACCGGAGCTTGTTGTCAGTACCTCCCGGTAGCCTGCGAAGGTGGCTAGCTCCCGCGACAGTGCCCGTTTCCCCGACCCCATGTTCACGCTGAGCCAGGACGAGGCACGCGCTGTGAGTCTGCGTGCCCAGGGCTTTCTCGGCGCGGCGGGCCGCCGGGGCGGTGTGCCAGGCCTGCTTGGCCGACTCGGCGCGGTCCAGCTAGACACCATCAGCGTGCTCGCCAGATCGCACGAGCTGGTCGCCTACGCGAGGCTGGGTGCCATCGGCCGGGCCAAGGTTGAGCAGGCCTACTGGCACGCCCGCAACCCGGCCGCGTTTGAGTACTGGTCGCACGCCGCCTGCGTGCTGCCGATTGAGGAGTGGCCGTATTACGAGTTCCGCCGCCGGGCTTTCGCTGCCCGAGGGCTGCGCTGGCACCAGAGCCACCCGGAGGTGTGCGAGCGGGTACTGGCCCGGATCCGGGAAGAGGGCCCGTTGACGGCGACCGAGCTCGGTGGCGCCAAGAACGGCGGGCCCTGGTGGGACTGGTCAGACACCAAGATCGCCGTCGAGTGGCTGCTCGACACTGGCAAAGTCATCTGCGCCCGGCGGACGGGCTGGCGGCGCGTCTACGACCTGCCTGAGCGCGTCCTGTCGGACGCTCTAGTGGCAGCCCGGGTCAGCGACCAGGACTGCCTGTCCCATCTGGCAGCCGTGACGGCCCGGGCCCTAGGCGTCGCCACCCTACGAGACTTGTCGGACTACCAGCGGGTCCGCTACGGCAGCGTGTCGATACGAGAGTCGGGAGCCCCGCCGGCCGCGGCGGCAGTAGCAGCCGCTGAAGCGGCAGGACTTGTCCCGGTCGAGATCTCGGCCGGGAAGCTGGGACCCGCTGTGCGTGCCTGGGCCGATCCAGTCGCTCTCCAGCCACCTGGCGGCACGGCCAGCCCCGCGCCCAGCCGCGGACGTCACCGCACGACGCTACTGTCGCCCTTCGATTCGCTGGTCTGGGACCGCAAACGGACATTGCGCGTATTCGGCTTCGAGCACAGCCTGGAGGCCTATCTGCCGCAGGCCAAGCGAGTGCACGGTTACTTCACCATGCCGTTGCTCGCGGGTGGGAAGCTGGTCGGCCGCGTTGATCCAGCCCGCAGTGGCACCACCCTGATCGCACGCAAGCTGACGATGGACAGGCCGGGCGCGGCCGAGCCAATGGCGCAGGCCCTCGTCGAGGCCGCATCCTGGGTCGGCTGCGACAGCGTCAAGCTCCAGCAGGTAGAACCCAGCCAGCTAGAGCAGCGGCTACGCTCCGCGCTTGCAGCGCACGGCGCCTGAGCCGACGGCAACCATTAGCCGACGACACCCGACAGCCGACGACGCCTGAGCCGATGCATCCGGCAGCCGGCGTGCTGAGCTGCCGTAAACGAAACTGACCTGCCTGGCTAAGAAATCCCGTATGCCCGGTATATCGTCTGCACGCTCGTGACCCCTCGGCTGTTCACCGTCGTCGTTCGCAAGGTGACATAGCCGGACTTGGGGTCATGCACGGTCAGCAGCCAGTAGCCCTTGTGACGCGCGGCCGCGACCTGGCGCCAGGTCCGGCCGTCGTTATACGAGGCTTGAGCAATAAGCGAGCGCACCGGTGCGCGCGGCATCGACACGGACAGCACGCCTGTCTGGATGAAACTGGCCTTGATCTTCGTTGTTCGGCCTGGCCTGGCGTCGTTGCGCAAGTTAAGGCCCTCCGGCAGGAGCGCGGCCACGTTGACGGGAACTGCCCGCGCTGTCCCGCTAGATGTCACCTTGAACCTCCACGTCATCGTCACTCGTGGCGATAGCAGCCCGGCGGGAACCGCCGCTGCGCCTGGCGCGGTCTGCTGCGCGCTGATCTTCATGACGTACCGGCGGCCGACGTGCACGCGTACCGAGAAGTTGCGGAGCCCCTGCTGCCCGACGAAATGCTGTGTCGTGAGCGTGTGGCCGCCACTGGCCAGGCTGACGGTAGTCCGGAAGCAGTACTCGTAGCCTTGCTGCGCGGCTGGATCGGCGAACTGGGAGTTCGGATTGAAATAGAGTTTCTTGCCGATGAGTACCGGTACCGAGTCGCCAGGTCCGTGCACGGCATTCGCGAACGAGATCGTGGCTTTCCGGCCGGCCACTGCCTTGTTGTTGATCCACGTCATACTGCAGGTGTGCAGGCCGTGGTGGGTGTCGACCTCGGTCTGCCAGAAAGCCGGACTCCGATAATCAGTGATGCGGAACGGCAGTTTTAGCCCCTGCTGGTCCCCGGGCAGCCCGCATGAGTGCACCGTCACCGTGCTGGACAGGGTCCCTTCGTCGTCCGGGAGCGTGCCCGACTTGGCCTGGATCACGGTTTTGGCCAGTTCGGACGTGCGCAACTTGAAGACGGGCCGGCTGGGCAGGCCCTTCTTGGTCCCGCCGGCGAGGTCGTAAATGACTGGTGGCCTACCAGAAGCGGTGGCCCACTCGAGCCCTACGCCGGAAGCTGTGCTGGGCTTTATGTACAGCTGGCCGGAGTTCGGGTCGGGGTAGATAAGCCCTGCGCCGCCCTCGATGCAAGCGGCTGCCCACGTCGGCTGACCAAGATTCTTACCATTCAGCCAGACGTCGAGTAGCTTGGCGCCGCGCGAGTCCAGCCTGATCGTCCTGTTGCTCGTTATCTTCACCCGGCGGGCAACCATCGCCTGGGTAGCCGGGCTGGCACCCGAAGCCGGGGTAAGCACGTCCGCGGCGATGACGTAGGTGCCTGGCGTCACCTGGATGGGCGGCCCGCTGGTGAGCTGAAGGTGCCCGCTGAGTGAGACAACCGACGCGTCGACAACCACTGTGGCGCCGGTGCGGCTTATGCCGGCGACCTTGAGGGAAACCGTGCTCGATGGCGTCGCGGTACTGGCCGATGCCTGGGCTACGCCGAGACCCAGCAAGCTCATAGCCGTGGTCAGTGTGATGCCCAGCCCGCGCAGTATAGGCCGCATCGGACCTCCCCCCGAGAAGGTGAAATAGTCCAATCTCAGGGATCTTAGCGACCTTGGGGCTGGTTGGATATGGTTTGCCCGCGACGGCGATTACCGACCGTACCGGCTAGCCGAACTCGATCAGCTTTTCCCGGACCGCGACCATCACAGCTTCCATCCGGGAGTGGATCTGCAGCTTCTCGAGGATGTTGCGGACGTGATTCTTCACCGTGTTCTCAGAGATGAACAGTTCCTTGGCGATGTCGCGGTTGTTCATCCCTCGCGCGACCAATCGCAGCACCTGGATCTCGCGATCGGTGAGCCGCGGTGCCGGAACCCGCTGTGGCGGTTCTTCTTCGTCTCGCTTGGCGAGGGCGGCAAACTCGGTGAGCAGTTTCCCGGCCATCGACGGGTTAATCAGCGATTGGCCGCCATGCACTACCCGCACAGTGTCGGCCACTTCGTCTAGCGGAATGTCCTTCAGCAAGTACCCGCTAGCGCCGGCCCGGATCGCCTCGAAGAGGTCCTCCTCCTCGTCGCTGATCGTCAGTATCACGATCTTGGCGCTCGGTGCCACGTCCTTGAGCGCGCGGCAGGCCTCGATTCCGCTGATCCGGGGCATCCGGATATCCATCAGGACGACGTCGGGCAGTGACTCCCCGGCTTTACGTACGGCCTCTTCACCATCGCTGGCCTGGCCAACGACCTCGATGTCGGCCTCCGACTGCAGGACCATCTCCAGGCCGCGCCGGAACAGCGCGTGATCATCGACGATCATCGTGCGGATCGGTTCAGGTGGCGCCGCGTCGTCATCCGCCGCGCTCGTGCCCAGGGCTTGCTGGCTGTCGGGCGCCTGTTCGCTGACCCCGGCATTGCGGCCCATGATCGTTTCCTCCTTCAGCGGCCCGGCCACCTGCTCCTCGTCCGGCCCGCCAGAACCCTGACCCCGCGCTGCCCGTTCCTGAACTCTTTCTGACCGTGGCTCCGGTTGCAAGCCCTGCACCAGGCCGGCGCGCCGGACTAGCCCGAGCTGGCTGGTGTGCGGCAGCACACGGTTCCCTTATACAACCGAACGCGCTACCTGCCCTCAGTGCGTCCCGGTTCCGCGCGCGCGGTGCCAGCGGCTGCGCTCGCAGCCTGGCCGGCCTCGCCCGCCGGATGAACAGCCGCGTCGGCCTTCTTTCTGACCTGGCCGTTGAGCCTGCCACGGGCCGACTGGCCAGCCGCCCCACTCTCGGCCGGCGCTCCGGCACCAGCCGCTGCCTCGGAATGCTCCTCCACCAGCCGGATCACGCCGTACTGGTATCCGCGTCGCTTATAGACGACGCTCGGCATGCCGGACCCGGCGTCAGTGAACAGGAAGAAAGCATGCCCGACCAGTTCCATCTCGAAAAGGGCCTGGTCGATGTTCATGGGTATGGCCGCGTGGAACTTCTCCCGGACCACGAGCGGGCAATCGCCCTGCATCTCGATGGGCACAACGTCCTCGGGTTCGTCCTCAAGCCCAGCGGCCAGCATTGCCGCCTCGGCAGCATCTGCTGCATCTGCGGCCGCAGCCATGCCGGCGATAGCAGCCGCGCCGTTGGTGGCCAGCAGACCGCCGCCGGCACCCAGCCTGATCGCAGGCAATTCCGCGTCGGAAGCCAGGTCGGCTTCGGGCAGGTCGCCCAGCCGGATAGCCGCGTGCGCACCATGCCGCGCCTTGCGCCGGTCAAGGGACCGCCTGAGCCGCGACTCTAGCTTTGCCAGCGCCATGTCCAGCGCGGCGAACCGGTCCTCCGCGGCGGCCTCAGCGCGGATCGCCGGCCCCTTTGAGGTGACGGTGAGCTCGACTCGTTCCTTGCGGCCTGACTGACGGGGGTTGCGCTCGGTGGAGACCTCTACGTCGACCCTGATCGCCCGGTTGTCCAGCTTCTCGATCTTGGTGAGCTTCGCTGTCGCGTGCTTCCGGAACCTCTCCAGCACGTCCGTGTGCCGGGCTTTGACGATGATGTCCACGTAGGAGCTCCCTTCGTGTCCGGTCGAGAAGCGGCACCCGCCCGGCCGACCTGGTCTTCTACCCCACATCCGCCTGCTGAGGGACTCGCGGCTGCTTGTGCCACTACTACCCTTCTCCCTACCCGGAGGACATCGGATCCCCCGGCGGGGCAGGACTTACTTCTAAGCCGCACCGTGATCGGTCGACGAGAAGTCGCCTTACGTGGGCCGCTTTGCCTGCGGCTGGCATCGGCTAGCCGGGCCCGCTGCCCCGCAAACAGGGCGGCTGGCCTGGCGCAACCACGGACCCGGGCGGGTGCCATGACATGACGCTAGTCGCACACCGGCCGAATGTCAGGAGGGGGATCTGGCATCATCACGTCCTCATTGCGCATAACCAGCCAAACTGCGGGACCGGCCGGCTAGCCGGATAGCCGATCGCCCTCAGCTAGCCCGGATAGGCCGGCGAGCGGCCAGTTCCGAGCGTGGCCCAGCCGGTATACGAGTTTGCGGCGCCCTCGACTTGATTTCCGGATGTACCAAAGGCCAATTCAGCGCCGTTAGTGGTGATTGACTGGGCTTTGGCCGGAGCCGCGCCCAGTGCCCGCTGCTGGCCCGCACCGGCCGTGAGCGGTATCTCGTACAGCGCGGACCCGGCTAGCACGACGAGGTTGTACGGGTCGTACCAGCTGATGGACTTAACATTCGCCAGGCCGGTACCCACGCTCACGGCGGGGCCGAACGAGGCGATGCCGCCCGGATTCTGGACCGCCGCGAGAAGCAGGCGATTGACGCCCGCATCGCGGACCAGGAAGGCCGCCCTGATCCCATCCGGTGCCATCCGCAGCGCGAGGACTTGCATCCCGTGCTGCCGCCCTGCCGGCGCCGTCAGGTTGGCCGGCAGGCCTACCTGCACAGGGGCCTGGTCCGGCCTGATGAGCCACACCCGCTGGCCTTGCGTGGCCCAGAGGTTCTCGTTGAAATCCCAGCTCAGCGAGCTGCAGGCGCCGCCGGAGCTGGCCAGCGCATACCGGTGGTAATGCCCCGAGCCGCGGCTAGTGCCCACGTAGACCGCGCACCCGCGCCCGGCCTTCGTCGCGATCGCCAGGGTTCGCGGGCTGTTCGGGCCGGCCGTAGCCCTGGCGGCAGCGATCGCGGTGACCGGCGACGGGCCGATCTGCGCAGGCCCGGCGGCTGGTACGGGCTTTGCCGCCGGGGAGGCTAGCTCGCTGACGCTATACGGACCGCTCTGGAAGTACATCGGCTGCGGCTGTTGCGCGGTTGCCACGGGAGCGATCCGGGCCTAATTCGGACCTGTATAGGGTGATTTGCCATCTATCTCCAGCTTCACGAAATGTGCTACCGGTGCTGAGTAGGCACCCGTCGTCAAGGTGTGCTGCAGCTGTGCGGCCATGTAGACTATCTGCTGGCCCTGCGCCCTCAGCGCCCCGCCGCCCAGGTTCACGATCGCGGTCTGCCCGCTGATCCTGACCTGGTTGCCGATCAGTGTGGTGTGCGCCGGGAAACACGAAACCACCGCCCCCGACAACCAGCTGCCTGGCCCCCGCAGCAGACCCTTGACCAGGCCCGTCGCCAGAGTCGCGTTGGAGGCAGAAGTTGTGCGCGCGACGCCCTGGATCGGGGCGTAGACCGGGTCGGGCACGAGCAGGCCACCCGGCCACAATGTCGTAGCGGGCGCGAAGAAGTACAGGTTGCTGGGCTGGTACACATCCTGGAAGTCGGACTGGGTCAGCAGCAGCACGCCTTTGGGCAGAATGTTGTCGATGAGCCAGGTGCCGTTGACATGCGCGAGGCTGAAGGTATAGACTGGTTTGCCTGGTTTGTACACATACTGGCCAGACGCTGTGAGAGTGGCCAGCCGCTGACCGGTAAAGCTGACAGTGGCGACCTGAGTCTTGCCCGGCCCGGTGGCCGCTTGCGGATAGCTCACCGACAGTGGCCCTTCCGACGCGACTACCGTGACCGCCGCCGCTCCTGGCGTCCAGGTCTGCCGCGACTGTGGTGCCAGGTACTGCCGCGCCGCGGCCCAGTTCCCGGCGAAGCTGGCGCTGGCATGCAGGAAGCCGAGCACGACGTCATCTGCTGACCAGCCGCTTTGCGGTGCGGGCGGCACCATCGGCACTGCGTAGGCCTGCGGCTGCCCGCTGCCGCCAGCTACCTTCAGCGGAGCACCCCCGGTCGGCACGGCCGCGCAGCCGGCCACCGCGGCCGCCAGCAGGACAGCGCAACAGCCGGGCAGACTCGCAGGCTGGCCGGACCTTTGCGGGTAACGGGTTCGGCGTTAGCCATGAGCCGGCACCTCAGTGGCGCCGTGGGAGGCGGAATCAGCAGCACGATCCGGGCGGACCAGGCCATCCAGGCCGGCGTCTGCGGCCGGGCTCATGGCCGCGGCCGCGCTCAGTTCCGAGCCGACGGCCGGGCCGGCCTTCGCGGCACCTTCGGATGGCCCGAGGTCGTGGCTTGGGTCAGGACCGAGCGGCAGCGGCGACCCGTGCAGGTCACCCCCGACAACGTGCGGCAGCGTCAGCCGGAATACTGAGCCTCGGCCGGGCTCACCCCACGCCTCCAGCCACCCGCCATGCAGCCGGGCGTCCTCCAGCGCGATCGCCAGGCCGAGGCCGGTGCCGCCAGAAGTCCTTGCCCGCGCCGGGTCGGCCCGCCAGAACCGGTCGAAGACCAGCTGCTCCTCGCCGGGCCGCAGGCCCAAGCCGAAGTCGCGCACCGAAATCGCGACCGCACCCGAGTCCATCGCGGCGGTGACGACCGTGTCCTTGTTCTCGCCGTGCTCGACGGCGTTGAGCAACAGGTTGCGCAGGATCCTTTCGACCCGGCGGCGGTCGACTTCGGCAACGCACGGCTCGGCGGGCAGCCGGAACTGGATCTTTGTCCCTCGCCGCTCGGCGAGTTGCTGCGCCACATCAGCGGACTGCCGCACGATCGTGCAGATATCGACCGGCTCAGCATCCAGCGTGGCGGCGTTGGCGTCGTACCTGCTGATCTCCAGTAGGTCGGTGAGCAGCGACTCGAATCGCTCCAGCTGGCTCTGCAGTAGCTCCGCCGACCGGCCCGACGGCCTGGTCCATGTCCAGTTTGGCGGCAAACAACACGTCCGAGGCGATGCGGATCGTGGTAAGCGGCGTTCTGAGCTCGTGCGAGACGTCAGAGACAAACTGCCGCTGTACCTGAGACAGGTCCTCAAGCTCTTCGAGCTTCTCCTGCAGGCTGGCAGCCATCTCATTGAACGAGGTGGCCAGCGCGGCGAGCTCGTCAGTGCCGCGCACTGCCATCCGCTCGTTCAGCTTGCCGGTCGACAGCCGCCAGGCACCCTGCGCCGCGAGCCGGACCGGCACGACCACCCACCTGGTCACCAGCCAGGCGATCGCGGCGAGCAGGAACACCACGGCGATCCCCACCAGCAGCAGCGTTCGCTGCATGCTGGCGATGCTCTGCTGCTCGGCCGTTAGCGGGAAGAAGTAATACAGCTGGTATGCACGTCCGAGCGGGGCACCGAAGATCACGCCGGGCTGCGGCGTAGAGCTGGGCAGCACCGACATCCTGGCCCAGGCGCGCAGGATTGGGGCCGGCTTGCCTGCCAGCGCGGCGCCCTGCTCGGCCACCACCTTGGTGACCAGGTTGCCCGGCATGACCGGCTCAGAGCTGTAGAAGCCATCGGTCGAGCCGGCGCTGAAGACAGGCCCGCTCCGCCACCGCGGGTCCACAATGACGGCGACTGCGTACGGCGTGCCGCCAGTGGGCGCAAGCTGGCGGGCAAGAGCCACCATGGCCTGGCGGGCCGGGGCAGTGGGCTTGTTCCGGGTAGTGAAAAGCGGGTAATCGCGCGCGGTGCCAAGGCCCTGGTTGGCGATGTTCTCCGCGGAGCGCACCTCGTTTCTGTACAGGTTCGTCACGAGCTGCTGCATGAGGAAGTACCCGAGCACCGAGACCACGATCGCGCACAGCACCAGCGTCGCGGTGGTCACGCGCAGCTGCAGCGACCGGCGCCATAGATCAGTCAACCGACGCAGCTGTTTCCGGGCCCCGGACAGCTGCGCAGGGCGCGGCTTAGCTAGCCAGCTTCGGTAGCCGGCCTGGATACTGGCGGCTGCTCCCTTCACTGCCCTTCCCCGCTGGACGATCGAATCCGGCACCGGTCCCCCCGCCGCGGGCGCGAACCCTCGGCCTGCCAGGACGCGGTCAGCGCGGACCCGGTCAGCCCGGTCCCGCCTTATAGCCAACGCCTCGGACTGTCACCACGATTTCCGGTCGCTCCGGGTCCCGTTCGATCTTCGCCCGCAGACGCTGAACATGCACATTCACCAGCCGGGTGTCGGCAGCATGCCGATAGCCCCACACCTGCTCCAGCAGCACCTCCCTGGTGAAAACCTGGCGTGGCTTGCGTGCCAGCGCGACCAGCAGGTCGAACTCGAGCGGCGTGAGGTTGAGCGGCTCGCCAGCCCGCTGCACCGAGTGGCCAGCGACGTCGATCGTGACATCGCCGATGGTCAGCGTCTCTGGCGCCGGGTCGTCGGTCCGGCGCAGCCGGGCCCGCACCCTGGCGATCAGGACCTTGGACTGGAACGGCTTGACGATGTAATCGTCGGCTCCTGACTCAAGCCCGAGCACCACGTCGACCGTGTCGCTCTTGGCGGTCAGCATCACAATCGGTACGCCGGACTCCGCCCGGATCTGGCGGCAGACGTCGATGCCATCCATACCTGGCAGCATCAGGTCCAGCAGGACCAGATCCGGCTTGGCATCGCGGAATGCCTCCATAGCCCGATCGCCATCGGCAACGAAGGTTGGCTCAAAACCCTCGCCGCGCAATACGATGCCGAGCATCTCGGCAAGAGCGGCGTCGTCATCGACGACCAGCACTCGACCCTTCATATTCCCCATCGTTCCACGTAGAAGGTGACTTGGGGACCCGCTACTGCGCCGGCACCAAGCCCAGGACTCGCAGATTACCTGGCGTGACCGGCTGTATCACCCCAAGTTCTGTGACGACGGCGGTGATCAATGACGGCGGGGTGACGTCGAAGGCCGGGTTGTAGGCCTGCGTACCGGCCGGCGCGACCTGCTGGCCAGCCAGCTCAGTGACCTCCGCAGCAGCCCTGAACTCGACACTAATCGCAGCGCCGTCGGGCGTGTCAAAGTCTACTGTGGACCTCGGCGCAACTACCACAAACGGGATATTATGGTGCCTTGCCAGGACTGCGAGTCCGTAGGTGCCGACCTTATTGGCCACGCTGCCGTCAGCCGCGATCCGGTCGGCACCGGTCAGGATCAGGTCGACCTGGCCAGAAGCCAGCAGGGACGCAGCGGCGCTGTCCGCGAGCACGGCGTGCGGGAGGCCAGCCTGCCGTGCCTCCCAAGCCGTCAGGCGGCCCCCCTGGAGAAGCGGCCTGGTCTCATCCACCCACAGCCAGGCCAGCAGGCCGGCCCGGTGGGCGGCCAGGACCACGGCGAACGCGGTGCCCTCCCCCGCAGAGACGAGGCAGCCGGTGTTGCAGTGCGTAAGGATCCGGGCCCGGTCCGGGACTAGGGCGAGCCCGTGCGAGGCCATCGCGGTGCTGGCCGCCGCATCCTCTTCGGCGATCAGCTGAGCCTCTTGCAGGGCCGCGAGAGCCGCATTCTGCCGGGTAACGGGTCCAGCCAGGCCAGCTGCCGCCCGGTAAGCCCGCAGTGCCCGGCGCACTCCCCAGGCCAGGTTCACCGCGGTTGGCCTGGCACTCGCGATCGTCGCGGCTGCCGTCTCAACGTCGTCGCCACGGGCTGCCGCCAGCGCCACCCCGAATGCACCGGCCACACCTAGCAACGGCGCGCCGCGTATCGCGAGCCTGCCGATCGCAGCGACCAGCTGCGGGACCTCGGTGCAGACCAGGTAGGTCTCTTCGGCGGGCAGCCTGGTCTGGTCAAGCAGCCTGATGGCCGGCCCGTCTGGCGATTCCAGCCACGTGAGCGCTCGAATGCTCATGCTGGTGAGTCTGCATGCTCACGGCGGCGCGCGCGAGTTCGGCCCGCCTCGGTTTCCCCCGGTTTAGGCCGCTACGATCCTTGCCGCCAGGACTCCAGGTAACGCCGTTGCACTTCGGTAAGCATGTCGATCTGGGTACCGAGCGAGGCCAGCGTCAGGCTGGCGACCTCGGCATCGATCGAGGCGGGTACCTCCAGTACCTGGCCGGCGTGTGCGCTGGGCTCGCGGCCGGCTAGCCACGCCAGGGCGAGCGCCTGCACCGCGAACGATGTGTCCATCGCCGCGGCGGGGTTGCCTTCGCCTGCCACCAAATTGACGACGCGCCCCTCGGCCAGCAAGATCAGCCGTCTGCCGTCCGGGAGCACGTACTCGTCCGCATGCGGCCGGATGCCGGGGTTGATCTCAGCGGCCATTCCGGCAAGCGCCTGCACATCGATCTCGACGTCGAAATGGCCAGCGTTCGCAACCACGGCACCGTCCGGCAGCAGCGACAGCTCGGCCGCGCCGATGACGTCACGGGAGCCAGTGGCGGTGATTACGAGCTCGGCCTGTGCCGCGGCCGCGCGCATCGGCATCACCCGGAAACCCTGCATGATGGCCGAAAGCGCACGGACAGGATCAACTTCGGTGACGATCACCAGGGCGCCCAGGCCGCGCGCTCGTTCCGCGATGCCCGAGCCGCACGGGCCGAACCCGGCTACTGCGATCGTCTTGCCGGCCACCAGCGTGTTGGTAGCCCGCAGGATCCCGTCGATGACTGACTGGCCGGTGCCGTACTTGTGGTCGATAAGCCGCCTGGTCGCCGACGCGTCGGCGGCGACTACCGAGAAGCCAAGCGATCCTGCTGCCGCCATCCGCCGCAGCCTGGCCGCTCCGGTCGATGTCGCCTCGCAGCCGCCGCGCACGCCCGCGATCAGCTCAGGCCGCGCCTCGTGCAACGTGTTGACCAGATCGCCGCCATCGTCCATGACGAGGTCCGGACCGCTGTCCAGGGCCCGGTGAATGTGCTCGTAGTAGGTTTCGCGGTCTACGCCTGACCGTGCGTGGACGCTGAGGCCAGGGTCGGCCGCCAGCGCCGCTGCGACGTCGTCCTGCGTCGACAGCGGATTCGAAGCGGCAAGGTGAACCTCGGCGCCTCCGGCCGCCAGCGTCCGCGCCAGGACCCCGGTCTCGGCCGTCACGTGCAGGCACGCAGCGATCTTCAGTCCGGCGAAGGGCTGCTCGGCTGCGAAAGCTGCGCGCAGCATGCCGAGTACTGGCATGGCTCGCGCAGCCCACGCGATGCCAGGCTGGCCGACCAGTGCCAGCCCGGCATCCGCGACATCAGAGGGCGGGGCGCGCTCTGCTTTGCCGGATGCGGGCAGGGCACCCGCGCCTGGCCGGGCCGCCCCGCCGCCCCGGTCAGTACCGGTAGTGGTCTGGCTTGTACGGGCCATCGACCGGAACGCCGATGTAGGCGGCCTGCTCCTTGGTCAGCACGGTGAGCCCGACCCCGAGCGCGTCCAGGTGCAGCCGCGCCACCCGCTCATCCAGGTGCTTGGGCAGGACATGCACGCCGAGCGGGTACTGGTCTGCCTTGGTAAACAGTTCGATCTGCGCGATGACCTGATTGGTGAAGCTGTTCGACATCACGAAGCTCGGGTGCCCGGTGGCGTTACCCAGGTTCAGCAATCGCCCTTCGGACAAGACGATGACCCCATGCCCGTCTGCGAACGTCCACTCGTCGACCTGCGGCTTAATGTTCGTGCGCTTGACGCCGGGCAGCCGGGCCAGCCCGGCCATGTCGATCTCGTTGTCGAAATGGCCGATGTTGCCCACGATCGCCTGGTGCTTCATCTGACTCATGTGCTCGGCGGTGATGATGTGGAAGTTGCCGGTCGCGCTCACGAAGATGTCCGCGATACCGACGACGTCTTCCAGGCGCGCCACCTGAAAGCCATCCATGGCGGCCTGCAGCGCGCAGATCGGGTCGATCTCGGTCACGATGACCCGGGCACCCTGCCCGCGCAGCGACTCGGCGCAGCCCTTGCCCACGTCGCCATAGCCGCAGACGACCGCGACCTTGCCGCCGATGAGCACGTCCGTGGCTCGGTTGATGCCGTCGATCAGGGAGTGCCGGCAGCCGTACTTGTTGTCGAACTTGGACTTCGTTACCGAATCATTGACGTTGATCGCCGGGAACCGCAGCAAGCCATCCCTGGCCATCTCATACAGCCGGTGCACGCCAGTAGTGGTCTCCTCGGTAACGCCCTTGATCTCGGCCGCCATCGCCGACCACTTACCAGGCGTCTCGGCCAGCGCGCGGTTCAGCACGGCCAAGATGACGGGCCACTCTTCCGGGTCGTCGTCACGCGGTGCGGGCACTGCGCCGGCAGTCTCGAACTCCGCGCCCTTGTGCACCAGCATGGTGGCGTCACCGCCATCGTCAAGGAGCATGTTGGGACCGCTCTGACCTGGCCAGGTCAGCGCCTGCTCGGTGCACCACCAGTACTCCTCGAGTGTCTCGCCCTTCCAGGCGAAGACCGGGATGCCCTTGGGGTTGTCCGGGGTGCCGTCCCGGCCGACGGCCACGGCCGCAGCAGCGTGATCCTGAGTGGAGAAGATGTTGCAGGACGCCCAGCGAACCTGTGCGCCGAGCGCCGCCAGCGTCTCGATCAGCACCGCGGTCTGCACGGTCATATGGAGCGAACCAGTGATCCGGGCACCTGCCAGCGGCTGGCTGTCAGCGAACTCGGCGCGCACCGTCATCAAGCCTGGCATCTCATGTTCGGCCAGCCTGATCTCCCGGCGGCCGAAGTCGGCCAACGACAGGTCGGCGACCTTGAACGGAACGGTCTCAGCGGGCATCCGGGCTCCTCTGAATCTTCGTGGCTTGCGAGCCCCCGTACGGGGCCACAGCACGACGTTATGGCAAGGCGGCGGTCGAACGCACGCCGAGAGGCGGGTTCTTAACAAGAAGTTGTAAGATTCGGCCATGCGGATTACTGAGGCGGCCAGCCGACTCGGCCTGACGCCCAGGATGCTGCGTTACCGGGAGGCGCTTGGCTTGCTGCCCGCGGTGCGCCACGGCGCTCGCCGACCGCCCGCCCGCCGTGCGCCCGTCCGCCCCGCGACCGCACGGATCGCGGCACCGAACCAGCCCCCCTACTCCGGCGGCCACCGGCAGTACACCGACGCCGATCTGGCCGCCGCCGCGCTCGGCTTGTCGATCGAACGACGGTACGACGTGAGCCCGGTGGCGCTTGCGTTCGCGATCCGGGTGCTGGCAGAGCAGCGAGTACGTGCCGAGGTAGCCGACTTCGGCCGCCGAATCGGCAAGATCCAGCCGCCACCGGCCCAGGCGCTCGACTTCGAGCAGGAGCGCGCGCGGCGCTTGCTTCGGCTTGACCGGCGAGCACCGGATCCTCCGCGGTAGGCAACCCAACTTGGCCAGTGAGCCCGGGCCCCGGCTCTGCCGGGCGGCAACCATGCCGGACAATTGGCACTTAAAGGCAAGAACCCTCGCGGGAATCCTCCTCAGGTCCGCGCCGCGTTTAGCGTCAGGGTGGAAGTGCTGACCAAAGAACAACAGCGTTGTGGACCTGGCGCTAAACGACCCGGCTCGGAGCAGCTCCTGACCCGGCCAGATGGCCGCATTCGCGCTCGGCGTCTCCCATCACACGACCGTTCAGGGCAGGTTGTGGAAAAACATGGCCGGGGTGATCCCGGTCTCTCGCCGGAATGCCTGAACGAAGGCACTATCGGACTCATACCCCACGTGCCGGGCCACGTTCGCCACGGGCTGGCCGGCCGCCAGCTCTGGCAGCGCCGCCTGCAAGCGCAGGCGTGTGCGCCACCGGCCGAAGCTGGTTCCGGTGCCGGCCAGAAACGCTCGCGCCAGCGTCCGCTCGCTAGCGCCGACCTCCCGGCCCCATTCGGCCAGGGTCCGGCCGTCAGCCGGATCGGCGGCTAGCTGATCGGCCACCTGGCGGGCCGGCTCATCGACCGGCTTGCGCAGGTCGATCGTCGTCATCGCGACCGGCTGCAGCAGATCCACCAGGACAGCCTCGGCCCGGGCCCGACGATCGGAATCAAGGTCTGATGCCTCGAGGTAACCGACAAGCTCGGCCAGCAGCGGGCTAGCCATGACTGGCGTCGGCTCTGGCCAGGTGATGGGGCACAGGGCGGGCCGCAAATACGCCGACCGCATGGTCGCCGCCCCGTCGGAAAGCGTCTCATGTGGCAGGCCCGCCGGGATCCACAGCGCTCTGGTTGGTGGCAGCACCCAGGCGGCTTCCTTGGTGCGAACCGTCAGCACGCCACTGGCCGCCCAGGCCAGCTGGTGGTCCGGATGCGTGTGCCAGTCAAAGACCAGCCCGGCAGGCATGGGGAACGTCGCGACGACTATCGCGGCATCGGGGAACAGCTCGTCCGCGGCGCAGTACGGGTCCTGCCCTTCGGCTGCGTCGCCGTCCACCGGCGCCTGCCCGTCCACCGGCGCCTGCCCGCCCGGCAGCGCCTGTCCTTCCTGCGACACAGCTTGGCAGCCTACGCCCTTGGCCGTCGATGCCACCTTCCCTAACGTCATGAGCATGAACGAAAATCATGCACGAGTGTGCGGGAGCGCTGAGTGGGCGCAGCACATGCAGACCGAGGTACTCCCCCTCCTGACCAGGGACTGCGACCTTGGCAAAGAAATGATTGAGCTCGGGCCCGGCCCTGGCGCAGCAACGGAGTGGCTTCGGCACAAGGTGGCTCGGCTCGTCGCAGTCGAGCTGGACGCCACAGCCGCCGACCGGCTAGCAACCCGGTACGCCGGCACGAACGTGCAGATCGTGACGGGCAGCGCGGCCGACCTGTCGTATCCAGCCGAATCGTTCGACTCGGTCGGGTCGTTCACGATGCTCCACCACGTGCCGACGCTTGCGATGCAGAACGCGATCCTGGCCGAGGCCTTCCGGGTGCTGCGGCCGGGCGGCGTGCTGATCGGCTCGGACAGCTTGCCAAGTACCGAGTTGCACCATTTCCATGCTGACGACACATACAACCCAGTGGAGCCTGCCTCTTTGCTGGGCCGGCTCCAGACACTGGGCTTCGGCACCATCACCGTGATCGTCGACTACGTGCTGAAGTTCATCGCGATCAAGCCGGAGCCGCGGCGCGAGGGCGACGACGGTTCGTGCTCTGACGAGCGCGACGGCTCGCTCGCACCCGATCGCGATGACTCGCTCGCTGGGGAAATAGCATGACCGACATCAGCCAGCTTCGAGCCGCCATCACCGGGCTGATCGGACTTGCGGCAACAGAGGAGCAAGAAATGCTGGCAGTTGCGCCAGCAGCGGAGGCGGGACACCCCGGACACTGGGCCGCCATTCCGGTTGTGGCGCACAACACCGGCTTCAAGCGCCAGCAGGTAATCCGGCTGGAAGCAGTGGCCCGCCGGGAGACACCGCCGGAGTTCTGCGACGTCGACCACGCCTCCGCCGACCTGTATGGCGAACTCGCCGCCACGCCCGCGGACACCGCCGCCCGCGAAAAGCCGGCAGGTGACAGCGGAACTAATCGCGGCCACCCAATCGGCGGCCGAGGACGACTTGCTGGACCCGGCGCGCAACCCGTGGCTGCGCGGACGCCAGCTCTCGCTGCAGATCATCGTGCGCGGCTTCTGGCATCCGGCCGGCCACGTCGGCGAGTATTACCTGGGTCATGACCAGCCGGACCGAGCGCTGGCCCTCGCCGAGAACGCGGTCGCGGTGGCTGCCAACCTTGGCGCACCAGCGGCTGCCCGCGGCATGGCCAGTTACAACCTGGCGTGCGCACGAGCCCGGGCCGGCCTGCTCGACGAGGCCGCCGCGGCAGTTGCCGAGGCCGTCGCCTTGAATCCGGACGTGCGGGCAAACGCGGGCCGCGACCCTGATCTGGCGGCGGTTCGCGACTCCGGCCGGCTGGCCGCGGTCTTGGGCTAACCCGGCGAAGCCAGCGACGGTCTGGCTGCGGACAAACAGGGGAGCAAACATGTACGAGCAACCCGAGGACATCGAGTGGCTGCAGCAGTTGCTCGACCGGTCACTAGCCGGCGCGAGCGAGCACTTGCGCTCGATCATCGGGCCGGGCCGGGTGGTGTCCGCAGCCGACCTGCTCGGTTATCTGGACGGGATGCGCACGCTCGCCCTCAGCACGGTAAGCGCGGCCGGGCGGCCCAGGATCAGCGGCGTCGACGGGCACCTGTTGCACGGCCGGTGGATCTTCACGACCAGCGGCTCGTCGGTGAAGGCAACCGATCTGCGCAGCCGCCCGCAGCTAAGCGCCGCATATCTGGAAGGTGACGCGTACGGCGTGTTTACCCATGGCGACGCCGAGTTCCTCGAGCCTGGCCACCCGGACCTGGCCTGGGTCGATGATCACCTGACCCGGCACTATGGCAGCTCGCCGTCAAGCTGGGGGCCTGACATCGTGTACGTCCGCATCGCGGCGAACTGGATGGTCGGCTACTCCAGCCGACAGCCGGATTAGCTCGCCCACGGCCAGCTAATGCGGCCTGCGTCGCCTTGGCCGGGCAGTACGCCTGGCAGCCTTCACCGCCGGATCGGCCAGGTCGGCCCGTTCCGCTCGGTACAGGTCGGGCTCCAGGTAGATGAGCTCGGCGATCGGCACCGCGGCACGGATCCGCCGCTCGGCTGCATCGATGCCGGCGGCGATGCTTGCCGCGGTGTCGTCATGCGCGATGGCGACCTTGGCCGCGACCAGCAGCGTCTCCGGTCCGACATGCAGCGTGCGCAGGTGAATGACCCGCTCGATCTCGGGACCCGCCTCGATCGCGGCAACGACGGCAGCCTCCGCGTCGAAACTCGCCGACTCGCCGATGAGCAGGCTCTTCATCTCGACGGCCAGCACGATGGCGACGCAGCCCAGCAGCACGCCAATGGCCAGTGAGCCGACACCGTCCCAGCGATCATCGTGGGTGATGGTCGCCAGCGCCACGCCGACCAGGGCCAGGCCCAGGCCGCATAGCGCGGCAACGTCCTCGAGCAGCACGGCAGGCAGCTCGGGAGCCTTCGACCGCCGAATGAATGCCCGCCAGCCAGCCCGGCCCCGGCTCTGGTTGGATTCGGCGATCGCGGTGCGCAGCGAGAAGCTCTCCAGGATGACTGCGATGCCGAGTACGGCGAACGCAACGGCCGGCGAGGTCAGGTGGCCGGGATGACGGATGCGCTGGACGCCCTCGTAGCACGAAAACAGCGCGCCGACCGTGAACAGAACCAGCGCGACGATGAACGCGTAGAAATACCGCTCGGCGCCGAAGCCGAACTGGTGCTCCTCAGTCTCCGCCCGCCGCGCCCGGCTGCGGCCGAGCAGCAGCAGCACCTGGTTGCTCGAATCGGCCACCGAGTGGACTCCCTCGGCTAGCAGCGACGCCGAGCCGGTTATCAGGAACGCGACGAACTTGGTGACGGCGATACCCAGGTTGGCCGCGAGGGCCGCGACAACGGCACGCTTGCTGCCGTGGCTGCCGCTGTCTCGCCGCGCCGCCGCGTCCGGAGAGTTCTGCCCAATTACCGGGGGAACGGGTCCGGCAGCGCTGTCTCCGCCGTTGCCGCTCGGGCCGCCACCGGCTGGCACAGCGGGCTCTGGGCCTGGCGCTCGGCGGGTACTGATAAAACGTTCACTCCCGCCCGGTATCTGCTGCCGGGTCACGAGCCTCATCGATCAGCAGCACTGGAATATCATCGCGGACCGGGTAGGCCAGCCCGCACTCCTGGCTGGTGCAGACCAGCTCACTGGCGGCCTCGTCCGCGCGCAGCGGAGCATGGCACTTCGGGCAGGCGAGAATCTCGAGCAGCCAGTCATCGATCTTCATAACGTCTCCAGTCGCTCAGCTCAGCTAGCCGGTGCTCGTCCCGGGCTCTTCCGCTGCCGGTGGCAGGCAGCCTAGCCGAGCCCGGCGCCTGCTAGCGGATCCGGCTGCCGTCTGACGGCGCGGAGCGCAGCACCCGCAGGTGGCCCCTGCGGCCGACTTCGATGCCTTGGCCAGTGGGCTCGGCAGGTGTCTGCGGCACTGTCGCCTCCCGGACCGCATTGGCGAGAGCCTCCAGGTCATCGGCCTGAGCCGGGTCTTCCTCGGGCTCGCTTACCGGGAGCCGAACGACATCCCAGCCACGCGGCGCGGTCATCCGGTCAGCGTGGCGCCCGCACAGGTCGTAGCAATGCGGTTCGACGAAGGCCGCCAGCGGTCCCAGGACCGCCGTCGAGTCCCGGTACACGTAGGTGAGCGTGTACAGGGCAACCTGTTTGCAGGCCGGGCGGGAGCACTGGCGAGTTCTCAACGTGCCGCCAGCGGCTCGGACTGGTACCAGGCTGGTCGCCAGGCCGGCTGGAAATAGCGGAGTCGTGAACGTCGCCCACAACGGCTGACGGTATCGACCGGCAGACGGTAACGCCACCACCTGGGGCACACTGCGCGATCGTGTCTCGGCCCGGCACAATGTGGCGGGCCGAGACGCCGACGGCCGCTGGGATACGCTCGGTTACTGTGCATAACGGGAACAGTGGCAGCCCGCCACGAACGGGCCGCCTGCACCGCCGGGACCGGCACGGCCGCGGTCTGCGCGGGTCACTTGTCCCGCCGGATGTTCCGTTGCACAGGAGCCGCGCTGAGCGCTTCGACGACCTCGTCCTCCTTGCGGTGTCGCAACTCGAGCCGCGATGGGAGGCCGAGCTATCCGGAATCGAGTTCGCGGTAGAAGAGATCCCTCCGGCCGGTCCCGGCCTCGACGATTCTGATCCAGTGCCGCTGGCAAGGCTCGATCTGCCTGCGCCGCCCGTTTCGACGTCCCAGCCGCCCTCACCCGTGCCGCCAATCGGGCCGCCGGCCGCGTTCGACTTGCCGGGCCTGCCGCCGCCAGTACCGGTACCGCTCGCGGCGCCAGCCGCCGACCAGCATCCGGCCAGGATCGTGCTATACCGGCGGCCGCTGATGGCGCGCGCCGACGGCGAAGAGGAACTGGCAGAACTGGTCCTGGACGTGGTGGTCGAGCAGTTCGCGCACTGGCTCGGGGTCGATCCGCAGACAGTCGACCCCGGATATCCGGGCGACGATTAGCCAGACGGCGAAGCGATCAGTGCACGAAAGCTGGCAGCGAATCCTGGACCGGCGGCAAGGTAATGGACGTCGGCGCGCCGGTCACCGGAAGTACCGACCGGACGGCGCCGTGGGCGATGGTCACCCGGCTGGCGTAGACAGGACCAGAGCCAGTCAGCGGCGTGAGTATGACGGTGAACGCGGACACCTTGGTATGTGCTGGCGGCCCGACCGCGACCACGACCGACGCTCCGGCCTTGATCTGGACTAGCCTGCCCGGCTGACTGGCTGCGGCACTCGCAGTTGCCTCGGTGATCCGCACCGTCGCGGCCTTTCCCGGCGCAGCCAGGATGAGCTGAGTCTGCCCCGCGGATTTGGCCGGGCTGTCGGCGAGCACGCCCTGTTGGGAGAGCGGACTGGCGCTAGCCGCCACCGCGCCTGATGCGCAGGCAGGCCCGCCCGGAATAAGCAAGGCCGCGACTACCGGAACGCTGGCCGACACTTTGATCGCTCCGGTCACGCTGCTCAGGGACGGGAGCGAAACCACCACCGCCGACCCGCCGAGCAGCGGGATGCCGGATCCACCGGTCGGCTGGTAAGAGCCGCGGGTCGTCACCGCTGTCACCTTCACCTGGGCCGATGCCGTACCCGGAACTGCGATGAACAGGTCGTGCGGGCCGGAGTCGCGCGGCAGTCCCGGTATCACTAGCGTCCTGGCGGGCGCGCTCGTTGAGGCCAGCCAGCTGCCATCATCCTTGCCGGACCGGCTCTCCCGCACTGCCGCGACGACCCGGCCCACGCTCGTGCTGACGTTGATCGCGATGACCTTGGAGTAGCGCAGCAAAGTGCTCAGCGACTGAACTACCACGCTATGCGGCGGCACGTCGATGCCGTTGTCTGCGTTTGCGAGCAGCGGTGCACCCTTGCTCACGTCGGTCAGCAGCGAGACCTGAGCATCGGCAGACTGGCTGTCGGTGTTCGTCAGGTACAACTCGATGCTGGCCGCCGAGCTTTGACCGGGCCCGACGAACCAGAAATTAGTGCCCGGCACGCCGCAGTCTGCCGTAACCACGCCGCCCGGACCGGTTTGCTCAACGTCCAGGCCCTGGGCCATCGCACCGGTTGCGCTGATCAGGACGCCGCCACGGGCGTCCTGGGTAGTCACGCCCCGGCTTGAGCCCGGATCGCTAACCTGCTGCGCCTTGGTCAGCGGAACTGCCGCCTTGACGGCAGAAATGTGCAGCACGCCTGGCTTGCCAATGCTCGCCACTACCTGGCCGGTTGACGGGCTGCCGCCTGGTGTGAGCCTGCTAATGGTGGCCCCGCCAGTTCGGGCCGAGCCAGGCACGGCCGCCAGCGCCACCGAGCCAGCGGTGACGCCAGCCGACCCCGGCGCGGCACACGCCCGCAGCGCGGTGGCCACCGGAACGCTGCTGGCACGCGCTGCCGTCGCCCGCGCAGCCGCAGCGGTGTGACCCGATCCTGCTGCCACGTAAAGCCCACCGAGCGCGAGCACCACGAGGGCCGCGAACAGTAGCCTGCCGTAGCGCAGGCGAGTCACCACGTTTCCCCCTCGGCCTCGTGTTCAGGGGCCGGCCAGCCCCGTCCGGTCCGATCCTCGCGCCCCGGCCAGTCGTGATGCACTTCGCCCGCCGGCGGCAGCGCTTCTAGCTCCGCAGCCTGATCTGGCCACGGCTGTTGCGCTGGTACGGGCCAAGACGATCCATGCTCGCCCGGCCCAGCCGCCGGATGCTCCTGCCAGGCCGGTTCCTGGTATTCCTGTGACCGGCCGTGGCGCGGATCCGGCTCCGGCCAGCCCGACCCCCGGCCGGCCTCTTGCCACGCGCCGGTCCGCTCCGGCGACGGACCGGACGGGTACTGCGCATGGCCAGGTTCCAGGCTTGCGGGGTCCCGACCCGCCGCAGGCTCGTGCCAGCCTGAGTCCCGCCAGTCGTGCGGCAGCGACCGATGGCTCCGGCGACCGCCGTCGCCGGGGTAGCCGCCGCGCCCGTAGGCGGAGTCATCCCGATATTCCGAGCCGCCCGGGTAACCCGCGTCGGAGCGGTAGTCAGCGTCGCCGCCGTACGAAGGATCGCTGCCGTACATGGGACCACCGGCGTATGAGCGATCGCCCGCGTGCGCGGGGTCGCTGCCGTACCCCGTCCCGGGGTCATAGGCCCCGCTGGCATCGTGCTCACCCGCGCCGGCGACGTGGCCTGCGGACCCGTCCCGATAGTCAGGGTCGTCGCGGTAGCGCCGACCGTAGCCATGATTGTCGCTGTGATCGGGCGGCGCATACCCGGTCTGGCCATCAAGTTCGTCCTGATAACGCGCACCCGATGGCGAGCGACCGCCATAACCCGGAACTGGCGCAGACGAGGGCGCGCTACGCGGCGGCTCGGCATAGGGCGTTCCTGACGGAGACCTGGCAGCGGTTCCAGCCGTAGCGGCGCGCGGGTCGTATCCCTGATTGTCGTAGTCCTGATAAGGCGCGCCGGGCCCGCCCGGCCCATCAGGCGCCGGCGGCATCCGGCCGTCGGGCGGCCCTACCGTGAACCTGCTGGTCGGCTGGCCTGCGGGCCATGCCGCGCGCGATCCCGGCGGCGGACCGGACACACCGCCTCCGGCAGCGGCCCGTGCTGCACCTGCTGGTGCCGCCTTGGCCACGGCCGAGCCGGCTGCAGCCGTGCCGGCTGCGGCGGAGCTGGCTGCAGCGGAGCCCGCGCCCGCCACCGACGCGCCCGCCGCGCTTCCGGCGACTGCCGCTGCGGCCCGTCCGGCCGAGCCGCGATCCCTGGATGGCATGGCCAGCCTGCCAGCCCGGCGCTTGTCTCTACGTGCGCCGCCTTTGCGGCCACTGTCCTCTGGTGCGCTGTCCTTTGGCGCGCTGTCCGTACCCGCGCTGTCCCTGAGTGCGCTGTCCCTGAGTGCGCTGTCCCTGAGTGCGCTGTTTTTGCGCGCGCTGCCTTTGCGTGTGCGGTCGCTACGCGCCTTGTCCTTGCGGCCACTGTCCTTGCGGCCACTGACGCCTCGGCTACTGTTCCTCCGGCCACCATGATCGGCCGGCCTGCGAGTGGCAGCGGTCGCCCGTGCCGCGCCGCCGGAGGCGGCAGCCGGTGCGCCTGCCATTGCGCCCGCCATTGCGGCCTCATCCTCGGCAACATCGGTCATCTGCTCGGCTGGCTCGGCACTCGTTACGGCTTCCAGCTCCGCCGCCGTCCGCACTCCCGGCAATGCCAGCACGGCGACGACCAGGAACGCCAGAATCTCCAGCAGATCGAGCAGGTCATGCACGAGCCCGTTCCGGCTCACCGTCAGCGTGCCGCCACCTGGCGGCAGCTTGAAAGCCTGCGCCCAGCTGCCCGCGGGCGACGCTAGCGGGGTCAGCGCATGCCCGTTGACGGCGGCGGACCAGCCGCCGGCTGGTTCAGCAAGCTCAAGCGTGCCGCCAGCGGCCGGCGCAGTTGCTGACACTCCCGTCTGACCGGACGCAACGGCGACGATGGTTCCGTTCGGCTCTACCACGCTGACCCGCGACGGCATATCGGTCAGCCGCCACAGGTCGAACGAGTGCTGGATGCTGACGGCGGTCAGCCCCGCCACTCCGTCGAGCACGCTTTCAAGTCGGCTGCTTACTGGTGCTCGCATCAGCACGAACCCGATATCGAACCGGGCAAGCAGCTGAGTCTGATCTACCGCCTCGCCGCCGCCCGGCGCTACTAGGGCGGCAACTGCGTCATTGAGTGCCGTTTGCGCCGCGGGTACTGGAGTGAGCCCCGGGTCGCTGAACTGGGGGCTCCCGCCGCGCAGCAGCAGATAGGAAACGTGGCCGCCCTCCGTCGTCAGCACGAGCGTGCGCAACTGCCGGCCACCGCGGCCAGTCTGGGCTACCAGGGACGGCACTATCTCGCCGGTGGCAGGCGCCAGCGGACCGGTCACGCCGTGCAGCAGCCAGTACCCGGCCGCTAGCAGCGGCGCCGAAAAGGCCGCTAGCGCGAGCACTGCCACCGGAATGCTGCGCATGTTCGCGGGCCGCCGCCTGTTATGACCGCCGACGGTGACGAGGCCACCGAGGTCACCAGCCGCGCCGGCCACCGCCAGCAAGAGCCCGGCCGCGGCCACGGCCAGCGGCACGCCGGGCCAGGGCGTCATCGGCTGGCCGCCGGGCGGCGTCACGGTGACCCGGCTGACTGCCAGGCCGCCGGCTAGCCCGAGCAATGCCACGCACCACCCTGACACGACCAGTCGACGGCGCCTGTTGGCCAGCAACGCAACCAATCCGGCCAGGATCAGAGCCCCGCTCACCCAGTACGGTGGCAGGCCGGGGCCGCCCGGACTCAGCAGCAGCAGGGACCTGGCCGGAAGACGGCCAGCGGCCAGGCCAGGCCGCTGCACTCCGGCCTCAAGCAGCAGCAGAGACGGGTGCTCGAGCAGTTGCAGCAGCCATGGCATCAGCAGGACGAGCGGCGTCAGCGCGGCGATGGCGAGATTAGCAAGCGTGCCGCGGCCAGCCCGGTACAAGGTGGCGGCCGCCAGTGCTGCGCCTGCCAGTGCTAGCAGCCACAGCAGCGGCACGAACGCCGCGCCTACCGTCACTGCCAGACCGGTAGCCCAGGCCGCCCGACGGGCGAGCTTCGGCGGCTGGCTGAACATTCGCCCCGCTAGCAGGCCGATCAGGGGTATGACCACGAATGCGACTGCGCTGCCAAGGCGGCCCGCGGAGATAGCGCCGAAGGCGACCGGCAGCAAGGCGTAGGAAGCTGCGGCCCACACCCGCACTAGTACGGACTTCGTTACCTTCCTGAGCGCCAGGATCGCGGTGACCCCGGCCATCGGCACACTGCCGAGCAGCAGCACGTCGATAGCGAGCCAGGACTTCCCGGCCAGCACGGTAGCCAGCACGGCGAGCAGCCCTACATACGGCAGGCCGCTGCTGGTAGAACCGATCCCGGCCGGGTGGAACGCCTGCAGGAACTGAGACCACAGCCCGGAGGCGCCCTCCCAGGCCGGCAGCAGTGCGCCACCGCCCAGCGTGCCGGCGGTGATGACCGAGCGTTCGGCCGCGATCGTCACGGCGATCAGGCCGAGCACCAGCAGCACGCCCGGCCTGGTCAGCACTCGTTGCAGGAAACCGGTGTCGGTCAGCAGCCATTCGTCGTCAGTGGGATCGTCGGTGGCGTGGCTGGCTCCGGCCGCGCCCTCCTGGGACGTGCGAGACATCATGATCGCGGCGAACTCGGCCGCCCGCCTGATGGACCGGCCAGGCGGCAGGTCGCCGCGCAGCCGGCCGTACGCTTGCCTGCGGCCGCCGGCCCGGCGATGCCGCATCTTGGCCAGCCGGATCGGGTGGCCGACGACGCCGAGCACGGCCGCGGACTCGTCTAGCGCGGCCGACGGCCGCTTGGCGACCAGGTAGAACACGCTCCGAAGGAACGACAGGACTAGATTCCCGACAAGCGACACGAGCAGCTGGCCGAACGGCAGGTTCCCCAGCAGGGTGACCAGCCCGTTGCGACGGTCGAGCAGCCGGGCGCGACGGCCAACCGAAATGGGCCGGCGCCCCCTGGTGGCGGCGCGCACGTGGTAGACGACCGCGTCGGTGATCACCCGGACCCGGTATCCGGCCGCATGAACCCGCCAGCAGAAGTCGATGTCCTCGCCGAACAAGGTCATGCCCGGGTCGAAGCCACCTACCTGTTCCCAGACGTCCCGGCGAACCAGCATCCCGGCGCTGCTCACCGCCAGGGTGTCGCGGTCGCCGTCATGCTGGCCCTGGTCAACTTCGCCAGGCTCGACGCCGGTAATGCGCCGGCCGACGGTGTCAAGCGTCAGGCCGGCCTCGACGATAACGTCACGGTCGGTCCAGTCCATCAGCTTCGGCCCGAGCACTGCGGCGGACTGCGTCTCGGCCGCCCCGCGGAGCAGCTGCTCAAGCGCATCGGGCGCGGGCTCGCAGTCATCGTGCAGCAGCCAGAGCCATTCGATCTGATCACCGGATCTGCCGCGCGGACCGCCGGGCACCGCGGCGCTCGCCGCCTTGTGCTGGACCGCGCGCCGGACGGCGGCGGCGTAACCGGTGGACCTGTCCATCCCGAACACCGCAGCCTGACTCAGCTTCGCGGCGAGAACCGAGCCACTGCGATCCCGGCTGCCGGTGTCAACTGCCACGACTCGCTGCAGCGGCTTGGTCTGGTTACTCAGCGCCTCGAGCCCATGCGCAAGCCACCCGGCGCCGTCGTGCGCGACGATCACCGCAGTGACAACGTGCTGGGGGTAGGAGTCGGTTGGCGACAAGAAGATTCGCTTGCTGTCCGGGTTCGCTAGCTGGGCAGACAACACGACTGTGCCGTCTTGCCCCGGTGGGGGCTCCCGTGAACAATACGCGAATCTGACCCGCCTCGATGGCCAGTCCGGGTGCAGGCAGGCAGGCCTGCGCGCATCCCTGGCCGACCGGCCGGACCCGGCTCGCTAGACCGCCTGGCGCTTCAGCCGGCGCCGTTCTCGCTCAGAAAGGCCACCCCAGATGCCGAATCGCTCATCGTGACCGAGCGCATACTCAAGGCACTCGGCACGCACTTCGCAGCTGCGGCATACCCGCTTGGCTTCCCGCGTCGAGCCGCCCTTCTCCGGGAAGAACGCTTCCGGATCGGTCTGCGCGCACAGCGCGCGGTCTTGCCAGCTCTGCTCCTCAGCATCATCTACGCCGATGCCTAGCGCGTCGTGCACCAGCGAGACGATGACGTCTGCCACTGCACACCTCCTGCCGTCGGTCCCCGTGATCCCGCCCATCGCCGTCTCCGGCGCGAGAATTACATGGATGGAATTACACGCGCGTGTCTTGCGTCGCGTCAAGGGAGATACGTGATAATGGCCACCTGGTTGCCCCATGTTGAGGTGAAAGTCCACACAGAATTTCCGGGAAACGAGGTCGCGAACGGCTTCCTCACGGCCTTTTGCCGGGGCCGCGAGCGCAGCAAGTCCGTCTGTTGCCAGACTTTCCGGCATGCGCATCACAGTTCTGGCCGGCGGTGTTGGCGGCGCCAGGTTCCTGCGGGGCTTGCGTGCCGCGGTGCCGGACGCCGACATCACCGTCATCGGCAACACCGGGGACGACTTCACCCCGTTCGGCCTGCACGTGTCGCCGGACCTGGACACCGTCATGTACACGCTGGGCGGTGGCATAAATGAGGAACAGGGCTGGGGCCGGGCCGGGGAGAGCTCCACCGTGCTCGGCGAGCTTGCGGCCTATGGCGCCGGTCCCGGCTGGTTCGGCCTTGGCGACCGGGACATCGCCACGCACGTGCTGCGGACTCAGTTGCTATCGCAGGGCCGCACCCTGTCGGAGGCGACCAGGGTGCTGTGTGAGCGCTGGCAGCCTGGCGTCGCCTTGCTGCCCATGTCCGATGATCCGGTGCGCACCCACGTCACCATCAACCTCGATGGCTCCGTGCAGGAAGTGCATTTCCAGGAGTGGTGGGTCCGGTTGCACGCGGCTGTGCCCGCGCTGCGGATCACGGCGACTGGTGCTGACGGCTCAGCGCCGGCGCCCGGCGTGCTTGACGCTATTTCCGGTGCCGACTTCGTCTTGTTGCCGCCGTCGAATCCGGTCGTCAGCATCGGCATCATCCTGGCTGTGCCCGGCATCGCCGCCGCCGTACGCAGCCAGCTCGTCATCGGTATCTCGCCCATCATCGGGGGCGCCCCGGTGCGCGGCATGGCCGATGCCTGCCTGACCGCAATCGGCGTTGAGACCTCAGCGACCGCGGTGGGCGCGCACTATGGACCTGGCCTGCTGAACGGCTGGCTGGTCGACGACATAGACAAAGGTGCCGTCGACGCGCCGGAACTGGCGGGTATCGCGGTCCGCGCGAGACCGTTGTACATGACCGACGTAGCGGCGTCCGCGGACATAGCCAGAGCAGCCATCGAGCTCGCGATGGAGGTGCGCCGGTGAACGTCGCGGCTCAGTACACGGTCATGCCGGTGACGGGGCTCCCGGAGATCAAGGCCGGCGACGACCTGGCCATGATGATCGGCGACGCCGCCCTAGCCGGACCCGGCCTGGTCGACGGCGACATCCTGGTGATCACCTCGAAGATTGTCAGCAAGGCCGAGGACCGTGTGGTGGCTGCGGACCGGGAAGCGGCCATCGATGCCGAGACCGTCCGGGTTGTCGCCCGCCGCGGCCTGACCAGGATCAGCCAGACCAGGCACGGGCTTGTGCTGGCAGCAGCCGGGGTAGATGCCTCGAACACCGCGCCCGGCACGGTAGTGCTGCTCCCGGTCGATCCAGACGGCTCGGCCCGGCGGCTGCGCAAGGCCCTTGGCGGCCGCAGCGGTGCCCGGCTCGGCGTACTCATCACCGACACAATGGGCAGGCCCTGGCGAGCCGGGCAGACCGATACCGCCATCGGTGCGGCCGGCATCGCACCGCTGCGCGACCTTCGGGGGCAGGCCGACACGTTCGGGAACCTGCTGGAGGTCACAGTCGCCGCGGTAGCTGACGAGATCGCGGCCGCGGCCGACCTGGTCAAGCTGAAAACAGCCGGGATTCCAGTCGCCATCGTGCGTGGCCTGGCCGATCTGGTCACCGACGAGGCCGGCCCTGGCGCTGCCGCCCTGATCAGGCCCGCCGAGGAGGACATGTTCCGGCTCGGCGCCGCCGACGTGCTGACCGCTCGCCGGACCGTCCGCGAATTCACCGCGCAGCCGGTTTCAGGGCAGGCGGTCCGGCGAGCCATCGCAGCGGCTATCACCGCGCCCGCGCCGCACCATAGCCAGCCATGGCGGTTCGCCGTGCTCGAGTCAGAGCAGGCCAGGATCCGGTTCCTGGACGACATGCTGGCCGCGTGGCGCGCCGATCTCACCGCCGATGGCTTCACGCCAGCGCAGATCGCCAACCGCGTCCGGCGTGGCGAGCCGTTGCGCAAGGCACCGCTGATCATCGTGCCGTGCCTGCTGGCCGACGCAGCGCACACCTATCCCGATGATCGCCGCAACGCCTCCGAGCGCACCATGTTCGTGGTGGCGATGGGTGCGGCCGTCGAAAACCTGCTGGTCGCGCTCGCTGTCGAAGGGCTGGGCTCGTGCTGGGTTTCCAGCACGCTGTTCTGCCGCGAGATCGCGACCGCGGCGCTCGGGCTACCGGCCGACTGGGAACCAATGGGCGCGATCGGAGTGGGCCATCCGGCAGCGCCAGCGGCGGTTCGCCCGGACCGCGACCCCGACCAGTTCACGGTGCGGCTCTAGCGGCTGGCCAGGTCTGCACCCCGCCGGGATCGCTGACGGTCCGCATCGCGCCGCCCGCGGGATTGCGGTTAGCCCGGACGCTGCGAGCTTTGCTGCCGTGTCCAGTCGCGCAACGCACGGTCCAAGGTTTGTTCCCGCTGGCGCCGCGACCATCTGGCCATACCGAGACCGGGTTCCCTGGTGGCAGCAGGCGGCACGGCCAAGACCGGGCAGCGGGCATGCTCAAGGCAGTAGCGGCTGACTTTGCCATGCCGCATCCGGGCCATCCGCCCGCGCCTGCCGGCACCTATGACCAGAAGGTCAGCGCCGGTGTTCGCGAGGTCCACCAGCGCCGGGCCGGCCTCCCCGCGGATCACGACAGGCTCGATGTCCAGGTCCGGATCGTCCGCGCCCCAGGCAGTGTCCAGCGCGTCTTGGAGGCGCTGCCAGGCGGCGTCGGTCCAGATGCGGCGCAGTTGAGCGGACGGGGCGCGCCGTTCGGCGAGGTCGCCGCCCGGAGGCACCCATGCATGCACAACAACAAGCGGGACTGCGTTGCAGCGCGCCAGATCGTGCGCGTAGCGCAGCGCTGGAAGGCTGCGCGGCGAGCCGCTAGCGCCGACGACCAGCCGGTTACGTCCCGGCACAACGCTAATCATCAACTGCTCCGGTGCGCGAACTGCGAAGAACCTGGCACCGACCAGACTCCCCGGCCTACCTCACATTAAGCCTAGCTCGCTGCAACGATCTGCGGCGTATGCAGTCCGCGCGCTTTCTGCATTATTGCCGTGTGCGGGCCGCCCGCACTAGCTGCCGTAGCGCCGTGACGGCGGCCGGCGTGCTACGGCTTGCGTGCGACGCCGCCCCACAAGGCGGCCAGGCTGTTGGCCTCCTCGTCGGTCTCCGGCCGCCAGTCGGGGACATTCGTCATTCCGGGCTCGATTAGCTCCAGCCCGGTGAACAGCTTTGCTACCTCCGGCTGGCTGCGGAACGTGACCTTCTCGGCCATCATCCGGTTGAGGCTTTTCGCCATCTCCGCCATTTCGGCCGCGTGGATGTCGTTGGCCGGGTGCGACAGCGCGATATAGCTGCCCGGCGGGACCGCAGCCATCAGTTTCCGCACCACTGTGTACGGATCATCGTCATCGCTGAGCTGCTGGAGGATCGCCATCAGGACAATCGCGACCGGCTTGCTGAAGTCAAGGGTCGAGGCTGCACCGGCCAGGATCTGGTCAGTCTGTCGCAAGTCCGCGTTGATGTAGTCGGTTGCACCCTCGGGCGTGCTGGTCAGCAGCGCCCTGGCGTGCGCGAGCACCACGGGGTCGTTATCGACGTAGACGATCCGCGCATCGGGCGCGACCGCCTGCGCGACCTCGTGGGTGTTATTCGCGGTCGGGATCCCGGTGCCGATGTCCAGGAACTGCCGGATGCCGACTTCGCCCGCCAGATAGGTAACGGTCCTGCGAAGAAATGCACGGTTCGCCCGTGCGGACAGGGCGATGCCCGGAAACGCGGCCATGGCCTGCTCGGCGGCGGCCCGGTCAGCGGCAAAGTTGTCCTTGCCGCCCAGCCAGTAGTTGTAGACCCGCGCGACATGGGCCACGCTGGTGTCGAATGCGGGCGCTTCGCCGGATGCCGACGCCGTTTCGCTATCGCTCAGCGTGCCTTCACTGGCCATTACAACTGCCCTTCGTAGTCGCTATCTATCCGTTATTACGGTACTTAACGCCAGAATATTCTGGTACTCCGGGTTCGCTGCAGCCGTGGGCTATAAGGATTTGATGATCTTCCTGAGGGTGGTCTCGCTATCGTCTGGCGTGTCAGCTTCAGCGCTAAGCCTGTTCATGACCTCGCGATACCGGTCGACTTCCTCGGGCTTATCCAGATACAGGGCACCGGTCAGCTGCTCGATGTAAACGATGTCGGGCAGGTCCGGCTCAGCGAACCGGAGAATCGAGAACGAGCCGCCCGCGGCCGAGTGCCCACCCCGGCTGAAAGGCATGACCTGCAGCGTCACGTGCGGCAACTCGGCAAGCTCGATGAGGTGGCGTAGCTGCGCGCTCATGGCATCCCGGCCGCCGAGCGGCCGCCGGAGCGCGGATTCGTCGATCACCGCCCACACCCTCGGCGGGTCGTTGACGGTCAGGATCTGCTGCCGCATCAGCCGCAGACTCACCCGCCGATCGATCTCCTCGGCAGACGCGGCGCGATGCCCGAGCAGGGTCACAGCCCGGGCGTATTCCTCGGTCTGGAATAGGCCGGGCACGAATTGCAGCTCGTAGGTCCTTATCAGCGAGGTCGCCTGCTCCAGGCCCACATAGGTGGCGAACCACTCTGGCATCACATCGTCGTAGCGTGCCCACCAGCCGCGGCTGTTCGCGTGCTGGGCGAGCGTCAGCAGATGCTCGCGCTCTTGCTCGTCGGTGACGCCGTACATCGTGAGGAGATCGGCGACGTCCCGCTCCTTGAAGCTGACCCGGCCGTGCTCGACTCGGCTGATCTTGGACCGGGAGGCACGGATCTCATATCCCGCCTCCTCGGGTGTGAGGCCCGCGGCCTCACGCAGCCGCCGCAGCTGGGTACCGAGCAGGATCCGCAGTACTGTCGGGCCGCTGACCGCATCGACCGCGGCCAGGTCCGCAGCAGCTGGGCCGGAAGCATCCGGGCCCGTTGGGACCGGGGCCGGAGCGCCCGAGGCTGGAGGGCCCGAGGCTGGAGGGATCGAGGCTGGAGGGGCCGGGGCTGGAACCGCCGGGCTTGACGCGTCGAGGTCGGCAGCATCGCCGCCATCCGGCTGCTGAGCCAGGCTCACTATCGCTCCCGCGCCACATGCCGGGCGCCCTCGGCGCCCTGCCAGACCCTACCGTCCCGCATCAGCTCGGTCGACTCCCGGCCCGACGCCGCACCATCGCAGAACGGCCAGGAAACAGCGCCGCCAACGCCGGGCAGCCCACCCTTATGCACAATCACCCGATTGGCCTGGCATCCAGTGTAGTTCGACCGCAGCGTCACATTACTCCGTTGCGCGCGCCGGATGCCAGGCCAGTCATAGCCCGGATGCCAGGCCGGTGATAGTCAGCACGCGAGGTCGTCGAACTCGCCATTGCGCGCACCCGCCAGGAAGGCAGCGATCTCCGCGCGCGTGTAGATCAGCGCCGGCCCGTCAGGATGCCGGGAGTTGCGCATCGCGACGTCCCCACCAGGCAGCGCAGCGACCTCGACGCAGTTGCCACTCGGGTTGCTGGCGCGGCTCTTGCGCCAGCTCACCGCGCCCAGCTCGCTCACTGCAACACCATTTGTGACCTGCATTTATGTCTCCTTGATTCGGCTAATCGCCGATTGCGGTTGCAAATGCACGTGCAGATGCACGAAACGGGGGTAGCTTAACGTGTATGAGTCGGGAGAACAATGCAAATGCACGTGCAGATGACGCTTGCGAGTGGTCTGTGCATAGTGCAGTATGTGACCATTCCCGACCTGCTTCCCGATACTTTGGCTCAGCTGATCACCTTGGGACTCAGATGACGGCCCGCGCTGCCCCGCTCGCGTCAGCCGCCCCCTGCGCGGACTGGCCATGGCTCCAGTCGGCCATCGAGATGGCGCCGTTCCCCGTTCTCACGTGGTCGGCCGGTCCTGGCCTGGCGGGCGCCAGGTGGAGCCCGCCGCCCAGAGTGGCCACCCGCACGCCGGCGCTGACCCCGCATTCGGTCACCAATGCGCGGGCGTTCACGTTACGGACAATGCTGCGCTGGGGTGTGGCCGACCGGAGCCACGACGTGGCTAGCGTGGTGTCCGAACTACTCACCAACGCGCTCCGGCACGCCATCCACGCAGAGCACCTGCCTGCGCCCGAGCACCTGCCGGCGCCCGAGCACCCATCATCGCGAGAGCTTGCAACCGCCTGGCCCGCCCGGCCGGGCCGCATCCGCCTTGGCTTGCTGTGCGCCGGGCATGGCGTGCTGTGCGCGGTTGCCGATCCTTGCGCGGCACCGCCGCGGCTCCGCCAGCCGGACTGGCTCGACGAGTCGGGCCGTGGTCTGCAGCTGGTGGAGTCACTCAGCGAGAGCTGGGGCTACTGCGCCACGCCCGACCAGGAGGGCAAGGTGGTGTGGGCGACGTTCGCCGCCACCCGCCGACCGCAGCCAGACCTCGATGTGGCCCCCTAGGCCTGCCTCAATCCGACAGCAACGCCAGCGGCGCCCGGTCACCGCG
Source organism: uncultured Actinomycetota bacterium (assembly GCA_963787665.1). Classification (GTDB taxonomy): domain Bacteria; phylum Actinomycetota; class Actinomycetes; order Streptosporangiales; family Streptosporangiaceae; genus JAJYUU01. The sequence continues at coordinate 884,393 of CAWBDZ010000005.1, read as the reverse complement.
CACCGAGGCGCACACACCGTCGCTCGCGGCAGCGGCGGCTATCCGCTCGGCCGACGGCGTCCCGTACTGAGTGGTTCGCTGCCGCAACGATCGCCCGGTCGGCGCGACCAGCTCGGAAAGCTGGCTGATCGTCTTATAGGACCCGTTCTGCGAGCCGGCCATCCGGCTGATGGTCTCTTCCATCAGCGTGCCGCCGAGGTCGTTGACCCCGCCGCGCAGCACGTCCTGGCAGATGTCGGGGCCGAGCTTGACCCAGGAGCACTGGATGTTGGCGATGGCGCCGTGCAGCATCAGCCGAGACACGGCGTGCACTGCGCGGTTTTCCCGCCTTGTCGGGCCGGGCCGCGCCATGCCGGCCAGGTAGATGGGCGAGCTCGCGTGCACAAAGGGCAGCAGCACGAACTCGGTGAATCCGCCAGTCCGCTCCTGAATCCTCCGGATGACCCGCAGGTGGCCGACCCAGTGCCTGGGTGCGTCCACGTGGCCGTACATCATCGTCGCGGTGGTCCGGATACCCAGTTCGTGAGCCGTGGTCATGACCTCGATCCAGGCAGCGGCCGGCAGTTTGCCCTTGGTCAGCACCCACCGGACGTCGTCATCGAGGATCTCGGCGGCGGTGCCGGGCAGTGAGTCCACCCCGGCCGCGCGCGCCCGGACCAGCCACTCGCGCACCGGCAAGCCCGTTCTTGCTGCCCCGTTCATCACCTCCATCGGCGAGAACGCATGCACGTGGATGTCCGGGCACCGCCGCTTCACTTCAGCCGCGATCTCGAAGTACGCAGTGCCGGGCAGGTCTGGGTGGATGCCGCCCTGCATGCACACTTCGGTCGCACCCGCCTGCCAGGCCTCGGCGGCCCGGTCGCCGATCTGCGCCAGTGACAGCGTGTAGGCGTCGGCGTCGCTGCGCCGCTGCGCGAACGCGCAGAACCGGCAGCCGGTGTAGCAGACGTTGGTGAAGTTGATATTGCGGGTGACGACGTAGCTGATCTCGTCCCCGGCTGCATCGTGGCGCAACCCGTCGGCCAGCGCGGCCAGCTCTTCCAGTTCCGGGCCGTCCGCGTCCAGCAAGGCGAGCGCCTCGTCGTCGCTGATTCCCGCTGGGTCCTGCTCGGCGCTGCGCAGCGCCGCCAGCACCTCGGCCGGGGCCTTGCGCGGCGCGGCGGCGCCGATCCGGGCGCCCACCTCGTTCCAGTCGCCGTAGACCTCGGCGAAGTCGTCGCGCCGATCCGCGATCCGGCCAATGGTGTCGATGGAGGTGTGCAGATCGGTTCGCCCGCTCGACTGGCCCCAGCCGCCGTCCGGCTCCTGCCAGGGCAGCCCGTGCGGTATCGCCCCGGCCCTGGCGAGCCCGGTCATTGGGTCGGCCAGGGCGCCCACATGGGCGGCCAGCCGCGGATCCAGCCACGGCTCGCGGATGTAACCGGGGTAGATAGTCAGCCGCTCGGCCAGGTCAAACCCGCCGGCCGCGGTTCGCGCCGCCAGGTCATCAAGCTGCGGCCAGGGCCGCTCCGGATTGACGTGGTCTGGGGTCAGCGGCGAAACGCCACCCCAGTCGTCGATACCGGCCGACAGGATCAGCTCATACTCATCGCCGATCAGGTTGGGCGGCGCCTGTATCCGCGCCGCAGGGCCGAGCACTAGCCTGGCCACCGCGATCGTGGCCGCCAGGTCGGACAGTTCGGCATCGGGCACCCCGCGCATCTTGGTGTCGGGCTTGGCCCGGAAGTTCTGCACGATGACTTCCTGGATGCCGCCGTACTCGCGGGCGACCTGGCGGATCGCGAAGATAGACTCCGCGCGCTCGGCGAGCGTCTCGCCGATGCCGATCAGGATGCCAGTGGTGAACGGCACGCTGCTGCGCCCGGCGTCTTCCAGCACCCGGAGCCGAACCGCCGGGTCCTTGTCCGGGCTGCCGAAATGCGGACCACCCCGGTCGGTATACAGGCGGGTGGCGGTGGTCTCGAGCATCATCCCCATCGACGGCGCGACGGGCTTCAGTCGCTGGAAGTCCTGCCAGCTCAGCACGCCGGGGTTCAGGTGCGGCAGCAGGCCGGTCTGCTCGAGGACGCCGATCGCCATCGCTCGCACGTACGAGAGCGTGTCGTCGTAGCCGTGCGCGTCGAGCCACTCGCGAGCCTGTGTCCACCGCGCCTCTGGCCTGTCGCCGAGCGTAAACAGGGCTTCCTTGCAGCCAAGCGCGGCACCGTCGCTCGCGATCTTGAGAACCTCGTCCGGAGACAGGAACGGGGCCGCCAGCCTGCCCGGCACGGTCACGAACGTGCAGTACGCACATCGATCGCGGCAAAGCCTGGTCAGCGGGATGAATACCTTGCGCGAATAGGTGATGACGCCAGGGCGATTGGCCGCAGCCAGCCCGGCATCGCGCATCCTCGCCGCGTGCCCCAGCAGGGCCGTGAGGTCGTCGCCCCGCGCATGGAGCAAAATCGCCGCCTCAGCCTGGTCGAGAGACTTGCCGTCCCTGGCCCGGGCCAGGGCGCGGCGAATAGCGTTCGAACTGGGCGGATCCCCGGGTCCGTGCTGCGCGCTGCCGGGGCGGGGCTCGTCGGACCTGATGGCGTTACCTCTTTCGTCAGCGGGCATTCGGCCTCATCCCACCCTAGGACGCCGCCGTCTGGTCCCTGACGGGCGAGGCGGATTGCTGCCATAACCAGGTAACAGGCGATGTGCTTCCCGACCCGGGCAGGTTTTGGTGGCGCTCGGCGGTACCTAGAGGGCGCGGTAGTCCCGCACGGCCATCCTCGGCCCGCGGCGGGGTGGCTGGCCGCCGCCGAGCTCAATCAGCCGACTGGCCCGGTAACGCTGACCCGGGTACGGTGCCAGCAGCGCCAGCATGGCGTCATCGTCAGCGGCCGGCGCCCCCGCCAGCGTCCAGCCCACAATCGCAGGCAAGTGGTAGTCCCCGATGCTGATGGCGTCCGGATCCCCGCAAGACCGCTGCCGGACCTCGGCGGACGTCCAGGGCCCGATTCCGGGCAGTGACCGCAGACGGCGGTCGGCCTCAGCGGCGGGCAAGCAGGCCGCCTCCTCGAGCCTTCCGGCCACCCTGGCAGCGCCAGCGATCGCGGCGGCCCGGACCAGTTCGACTCCGGCCCGGTGCCAATCCCAGGACGGGATCGCCGTCCAGACCGCGGGCGGCGGGAAAACCCGCATGCCCGCTGGCGCAGGTCCGGGGGCGGGGATGCCATACCAGTGCAAGAGCCGGCGCCAGGCGCGCTGTGCCTCAATGCCGACCACCTTCTGCTCAAGCACTGCCGGGACCAGTGCCTCGAGAACGCGGTCGGTACGGCCCAGCCGCAAGCCCGGGAACTGCCGGACTAGCTCGCGCAGCCGGCCGTGGGCCGGCTGGAAACACGCGGGATCGTCAGCGGCGCCTAGCTGGCGAGGGAGCGAGGCAACCAGCCACCCGGCGCCGGGGCCCCAGGCGCTCCCGGTTATCACGCCTGCGCGGGCGCTCACCCGCAGCGTGCCCGGCCCGTCCGGGGTGAGCGAGGTACGCCAGATCGCCCCGGCGGGGTCGACGCGGAACGCAGGATCGCCGGGGCCGCGGCGGTGCACCATCAGAGCCTGCCGCAGGTCCACCCGGAACGGCGCACGCCAGTCGAGGCTCAGTCCGGCTTCCGCGGACACGTTCCCTCCCTGTTACCTCTGCTGCCCGGCGGCGCGATGCTGGCGGCCGTCAAGGCGACGGTGCCGCTCCGGCACGCGGCACATCGCGGCGTCGGGCATAGTTACTAGATGCTTTACTCCACGATTCTGGCAGGCGGCAGCGGCACCAGGCTGTGGCCGCTCTCGCGGGCTGGGGCGCCGAAGTTCCTGCACCCGCTTACTGGCACCGACCGCTCCCTGCTGCAGGCCACGGTCGACCGGATCGGGCCGCTGTCGGCCGCCGGCGATATCTACGTGGTCACCGGCACAGCGCACGCTGCCGCCATTGCCAGCCAGTTGCCGCAGGTGCCTGCCGCGAACATCCTTATCGAGCCCTCGCCGAAGGATTCCTGCGCGGCCGTGAGCCTGGCCAGCGCCGTGCTGGCCCGGCGCGACCCGGACGCGATCATGGCGGCGTTCTCGGCCGATCATCTCGTCGGTGACGAGCAACGGTTCGCCGAGATCATCGAGCAGGCCGCAGTGGTCGCGCAGGCGGGCTACCTGACCACAGTGGGCATCAGGCCAGCTCATCCGGACGTCCGGTTCGGATACCTGAAGCTCGGCCCGGACCTGCCGGGAAATGCCAGGGTGGTCGCGGAGTTCAAGGAAAAGCCGTCTGCTGCGCTGGCGGCCAGTTACCTGGAGTCCGGCCAGTATCTGTGGAACGCCGGCATCTTCGTGTTCGCGGTGGCGGACTTCCTGGCGGAGCTGAGCCGCCAGCGCCCGCAGTTGTCGGCGGGCATCGCCAGGATCGCGCAGGCCTGGCACGGCCCTGATCGCGACGCCGTGCTCGCCGAGGTCTGGCCCGGCCTGGAGAAGATCTCGGTGGACTACGGCGTGCTCGAGGGCGCGGCGGCCGCAGGCAAGGTCGCTACCGTGCCCGCCGACCTGGCCTGGAGCGACGTCGGTGACTTCGATTCGCTCGGCGAGTCGCTGCCGGGCGATCACGCCGGAAACCTGATCATCGCCGGGCAGGCCGAAGTGATCGCGCGGGATGTCAAGGACTCAGTCATCGTGTCGACCACGAACCGGGTGATCGCCGTCGTGGGCCTCGACGACGTTGTCGTGGTGGACACCGGTGACGCGACTCTGGTGTGCGCGCGATCGCGGGCACAGGAGGTCAAGCAGGTCGTGGAGGAACTGCGCGCCCGCGGCGCAGCCGACCGGCTGTGACCTGACCCCGGCAACCTGTGACCTAACTCCAGCAACCTGTGACCCGACGCCGGCAACGCGGTGGTAGTGCTTAGTCGACGGCCTGCGCGGCGGCCCGCTCGTAGCTGATCATGTGCGCCTCCGCAGAGGCAGCCCAGCTGAACTCCATCGCCCGCGCGTAGCCGGCATCGCCCAGCGCCGTCCGGCGGTCCGGGTCCTCCAGCAGCGCCTGCAGTGCCGCCTTGATGCTGTCGGCGTCCGGCTCGGTGTAAGCGACTGCATCCCCGCCGACCTCGGGCAGGGCGGTCCGGTGCGTCGTGAGCACCGCTGCGCCGCAGGCCATTGCCTCCAGCGCGGGCAGGCCGAAGCCCTCGCCCGTGCTGGGGAACGCGACCACCTGGGCGCCGCCGAAGAAGCCCGGCAGATCATTGAAATGCAGGTACCCGGGCCGGACGAGGTGCAGGTTAGCCGGCACGGCGGCGACGGCCCGGTCGACTTCCTCACTCCAGCCGCTGCCTCCGGCCAGCACGAGGGCTGGCGGGACGGCCAGTTCCGCGGCGGCCGCAGCCCAGCCGGCGATCAGGGCGGGTACGTTCTTGCGCGGCTCCAGCGTGCCGAGGTAGGCGACATACGCCCGGCCATGGAGGCCGAGGCGGTCCGATACCAGCCGCATCTGAGTCGCGTCTGGCCGGTGAAATAGGTTGTGATCGACCCCGTGGTAGGCCACGTCGATCCGTGTCGGGTCCGCGGCAAGCACGCGTACGAGCTCATCCCTGGTCGCCTTCGACGGCACGACAAGCCTGGTTGCCCGGCGTGCGGAAGTGCGGATGGCCGCCTTGTAGAAGGTGGCGGTAACCGGACTGTGCGCATCTGGCTCGGTGAAGAACGTGAGGTCGTGGATGGTGACGACGACGGGCTTATTCGGCCGCAGCGGCATCGAGTAATGCGGGGAGTGGATGACGTCCGCGTCGACTTGCTGCGCTACTAGCGGCAGACCGCTCTGCTCCCAGGCGAGCCTTGCTGGCCGGTGTGCGATAGCCGGCGGGGCAGCCACCACCCTGGCATGCGGCACGAGCCGTCCGTATCGCTCCTCATCCGCTCGCTGGCAGGCCACCGCGAGGTCTGCACCTGCCGCATCAAGCGCACTGACCAGGCCATCCACATAGCGGCCAAGCGCGCCGCGGTCGGCAGGCACCGCAGTCGCGTCAACCAGCACACGAGGTGCCACGACCAGTACCGCTCCCTTCATTCCGCCATGCCAGGACGTGCGGGCAAGCCCTACTGTCCGCGCATAACCGAAGGCCCCGCCCCGGATGTCCCGTCAGTTCCGAGCGTACGCCTTCAGCCGACCCGGTGTACCGCGGTGGCGACCCGGCGGGCCGGTTACGGGCGCCCATTCGGCCGGATCATGCCGGGAGTTCAACCCGGCGCCTCCGGCCTGTGGGCACTGGGCCTTCGGCCGCCCGGTGCCGGTCATCAGCATGACGGCACCGAGCGCCCTGCCTTGATGGCAGTCAGGTCCGCGATAGCGCCTGCCAGGGTGCTTACCTTGACGACCCGCAGTCCCGCGGGGATTGCACCAGCGGTGTCCGGGCAGTTAGCCGACGGGGCCAGGAAGATCGTCGCACCGGCCGATCTGGCCCCCGCCATCTTCTGCTGGATCCCGCCGATCGGCTCGATCGCGCCGGTCGCTGATATTTCACCGGTTCCGGCGATGAAGCGGCCACCGGTGAGGTTGTCCGGAGTCAGCTTGTCGATCATTCCCAGGGCGAACATGAGGCCAGCGCTCGGGCCGCCGATATTCGGCAAGTTGATCTTGACGCCGAACGGGAAATGGTAAGTCTGCGGCGCCAGCGCCACGCCCACGACGGGCTGGCCGTGGACGTCCTTGGTCACCAGCTGGATCGTCTTGGTGACGCCCTTGCGGTCGATCGTCAAGGTAACCCGTGCGCCGGGCTTGCGGTTCCTGATCATGGTCACGACGTTGTGACGGCAATCAACTTTGGTCCCGTCAACGGCGGCAATGACATCTCCGGCCTGCAGTACGCCGTAGGCCGGAGTGCCTTTCGCGGTCGACAGCACCTTGTCGAAGACCTTGAAGTTGATGTGCAGGTAGCACAGGGCGGCCGCGGTGGCGTCCTGCTGGGAGCCCACCATCTCCTGGGTGTCCTGCTGGACAACTTGCTGCTCGGTCTGGCCGGGCGAGAAAATCTCGCTAGCGGGCACGACGGCGTCGTCCGGCGTGAGCCAGGCCCGCAGCGCGCTGAAGATATTGAAATCGGTGTTGGGCCCGCCGGTGTAGGACACCGTGACAAGGTTCAAGTTGCCGGACGTCGGATAGGTGCGGTGGTTACTGACCTGGATGAGTTCCTTGCCGGACAGCTTGCCGAGGGTATTCAGGGTGGGACCGGGCGTCAATGCGACATAAGGCACCGTGGTCACGGCCGCCACGACCAGGCCCGCCAGCACGCAAGCGCCCGCGATCAGCAGGGTGGCAAGGCGGTTGGATACGGGCGCGCGCCGGTCGGGCATGGGCGGAAGCCTACGCACTATTGACCCACTCGCTGTCACCGCCGGGGAAGAACTGGTGCTTCCAGATCGGCACCGTAGCCTTCAGGTCGTCGACCAGTTGCTGGCAGGCGGCGAAGGCGACATCTCGGTGTTCCGCGGCGACGGCCGCGACAACGGCCAGGTCGCCGACCTGAAGATCGCCGGTGCGGTGCGTCACCGCCAGGGCAAGGATCGGGTGGCTGGCAGCGACCTTCTCCGCGACCTTGCCAAGCTCAGCGGCAGCGGAGGGATGGGCGCGGTAGGACAGCGCCGTAACGCCACGTCCGTGATCATGGTCACGGACCGCGCCGATGAAGATGGCGATTCCGCCGGCCGCTGGGTCCGCTACCACGGCACGGACCTCGTCAACTGACAGCGGCTCGGCGCGCAGTTCGGTCATCCGGATTACGGTCACGAAGCCAAAGTTACCGCGACCTGGCTGGTGACCAATCCGCCTGGTGGGCGGCGCATCCGGTCAGGAGCCTCGGCGCCGCCTGCGAACCTGGCGAACGATAGCGGCCGTGCCGATGACCGCTACTGTCGCGCCTGCAGCAGTGATCGTGGCGTCCTTCTTGTCCAGCCGCCGGCCGGCTACCGCGTGATGACCGGCGCGCTGTCCGAGCAGCACCTGGAGGGCCTCGGCGTTGTCATAGGCCGGCTGCCAGCCCGCTTCGCGCAGCGCACGGCAGTCCACCACCCACGGGTAGACCACGTACCGCAAGTCGGTAACGGGTGCCGGGGTGATACCTGCTCTGTGCAGCCGCTGCGCGGTAGCAAAGGTCAAGCCAGCTGGGAGCTCGATCCGGCGCAGCCCGGACAACTCCTCGACTTGCTCCTGCTCCAGCCAGCCGTCGCAGCCAACCGCGAACGCGCCGCTGACCTTCCCGGCTGCTGCCAGCTCCAGCGCACTGACCAGGTCATCGATGTGGCAGAACTGCCACCGGGCCGCGAACCCCTTCACTGCGAGCAGTCGCGGGGCCTCGAAATGCCGGGTCATCAGGGTATCGACGCCGGCGCCCACTAGCGCAGCCGGCCGGGCAACGGCGATCTCCAGGCCCAGGTGAGCCCGCGGCGACCGCTCAGCGAGGTGCTCGATCTCCAGCAAGTCACCCACCACGCTGTCGTCGGATTCTGCGCTGAGGTGCGCATCCTCCGGCAGCGGGACGGGATTTTCCGGCCGCGCGCCGTAGACCATCGCACTCGTGACCAGGACGACCCGGCCGACCCCGCCCGCGGCCGCTGCAGTGAGCACAGTCTGCGCGCCGCGCACGTTGAAGGCGCGCCGGGTCCGCGCGTCGGACTCCGGTGACAGATCCAGGTCGGTGTGCACGACGACGTCGACACCAGACAGCCTGCCGGCCAGTGCCGGGTCCCGGATGTCAACGATGCGCCAGGTCACGCCGGTGACATCGCCGCGGTGATCGTCAATGGCGACAACGCGGCCGATCAGGGGGGATTTCGCCAGCCGCGCGGTGAGGGCCAGTCCGAGCCCGCCTGCCGCGCCTGTGACCGCGACGACAGTGCCTGGCCGCTCGGCGGGCTGACGAGCCACCGGCCCGGCTTGAGCTGATGCGCCGGCGTCGGGCGCGGTCGCGGCGGCGAGCGCTGCGGCCGGGGCGCCGCCCTGAGTCCCCGATCCATCGCCAGGGCTGCGCTCATGGCGAACCTGGGCTACTCGGTTACTCACCGCGGACCATCCCTGGGATAGCTTGGCCAGTGTGGACCCTTCCATCCTGCCTGACCGGGCGAGCAGATGACTGAGCCTCCCTTTGGCTTCGGCCCGGCACGTAACTCCGGCGACGGCCCGGACGACCCTGGCGGCCCAGGCGGCCCAGGCGGCTCCGGCCCGGGCGGCTCCGGGCCTGGAGGCTCCGGGCCCGGCGGCGGCGGGCCCCTCGATCCGTTCGGCGGCATGGGACCTCTTGGCCCGCTGGGCGACCCGCAGCAGTTCGCCGACGCATTGCGCCAGTTCGCTGACCTGATGTCGTGGCAGGGCGGACCGGTGAACTGGGACCTGGCCAAGAACATCGCCCGGCAGACCGTGGCCCAGCAGGGTGACGCGAGCGTGCTGGACATCGATCGTGCCAAGGTGTCCGAGGCGCTCCGGCTGGCGGACCTGTGGCTTGAGGACGTTACCGAGTTCCCGAGCGGCATCAGGACGGCCCAAGCCTGGAGCCGTGCCGAATGGGTAGAGGCCACGCTGCCGGTGTGGTCCAAGCTCTGTGATCCCATCGCCGACCGGGCCGTAGAGGCTATGTCCGGGCTGCTTGGCGATGACCCCGGCGAGATGGCTGAGTTGCCTCCGGAAATGCGGGCGATGATGGGCGGCCTTGGCGGGCTTGGCGGCCTGTCCGAGATGATGAAGCGGATCGGCGGGATGATGGTGGGCGGCCAAACCGGCGCGGCCGTCGGCGCGCTGGCTGCCGAAGTAGTCAGTTCCACCGACGTCGGGCTACCGCTCGGCCCGCAGGGCACCGGCGCGTTGCTGCCAGCTGGCGTCGCAGCGTTCGGAGCCGGACTGTCGGTAGACGCGGACGAAGTCCGGTTGTTCCTCGCGCTGCGTGAGGCAGCGCACCACCGATTGTTCGCGCACGTCCCATGGCTGAAATCACGGTTGTTCGCCGCGGTAGAAGATTATGCACGCGGGATCACGGTCGACACCTCGGCGTTGCGGGAGGCCATGCCGCAGATCGACCCCACCAACCCCGAAGCGCTGAACGAGGCGCTGTCCGGGGCAGCCCTCTTCCAGCCCGAGGACACACCGGAGCAGAAGGCAGCGCTGGCCCGGCTCGAGACTGTCCTGGCGCTCGTCGAGGGCTGGGTCTCGACGGTGGTCGAGGCAGCGGCAAAGGACCGGCTGCCGCAAGCTGACGCTCTTGCCGAAGCGATCCGGAGGCGCCGCGCAACCGGCGGTCCAGCCGAGCGGACGTTCGCCACGCTGGTCGGCCTGGAACTGCGGCCTCGCCGGCTGCGCGAGGCAGCGGCGATCTGGCACGGCCTGACGCAAGCGCGAGGCGTGGCCGGCCGCGACGCCATCTGGGCACACCCGGACCTGCTGCCGACAGCCGACGACTTCGACGATCCCGACGGCTTCGTGCGGGGCAAGCCCGAGCTCGACATCTCCAGCCTTGGCGGCGGGGACACCGAGGAGATCCCGCCCGCGTCACCGGATGGTCCAGATCACGACCCCGAAGACGGCGCGCCGGAGTAAACGGCTCCTGCCCCAGCAATCCCATCAGCGCGCGAATCGAGATCTACTACCCCAGGAATCTGCGTCCACAGGGAGTGCAGCGCGTCCGGCCAGTTCACGTCGTGCCGCGGATGCGGCTCGCGAGGCAATTCACAGCCGGGCACGCGGTTGTCCACAGGGACACGCCGCACTATCCCCACTATCTCCACAGCGCCATCCACAGGGCGGGCTTGACCAGGCGGCCTGTCGAGCCTAGCTTCGCCAGCCAGGGGTCCCCCGGCTCAGGCGGTCCGTCGCTTCAGGGGAAGGGGGGCGAATGGCCCCCGGAGCCGGGGCGCTCCTGGCCCACCGCGTCCGGCGCAGGCTGCCGCCGGATTTGTCGGTGCCGGATGTCACCATGACGCCATGCGACCCGCGTTGAGACCCGGCCTGCTGCCGCTTTGGCGGGACCGGGACACCGTGCAGATCGGCATTGACTGCCGCCGTGCGGTGGCGCTGACCGGCGTCGGCGGGGCGGCGGCAGTCATCCGGCTGCTCGACGGCAGCCGGGACCGTTCCCAGGTGCTGCGAGACGCAGGCAAGGACGGCGTGCCCGCCGCTGTTGCCGAAAAGGTGATTGCCATGCTGGCCGCAGCGGGCGTGCTCGTCGATCTCTCCGCGGGCTCAAGGCAGGCCTTCCCGGCCGAGCTGCGCGATGAGCTCATCGCTGAGCTGGCGTCGGCGTCGATCGCACGCCAGGATGGCGACGGCGGTGCGCAGCTCCTGGCCCGCCGCTCAGCCTTTCCGGTCCATGTCCGGGGCGCGGGCCGGATCGCCGATACAATCGCCGATCTGCTGAACCGCGCTGGGCTCGCAGTCTTGGCCGCACCGGCCCGGCGGCCGGCGCAGGAGGCATCGTCAGCGGGCCTAGCCGTGCTCGTCGGCCGCCCGGCCCAGGAGCTAGCCGAGTCGCTGCGCCGCGGCGGGGTGCCGCATCTGGCGGTGTCAGCAAGTGAAGCGATCGGAGTAGTCGGGCCCCTGGTGCGTCCCGGCGTCACCGCCTGCCTCAGGTGCCTGGACTTGACGCGGGCAGCACGCGACCCGGCGTGGCCGCTGATTCTCGCCCAGCTTTCCGGGCGCAGCGCGCAGCCGCAGGCTTGCGACGCTGCGTTGGCTGCGGCGGTGTCGGCGCAGGCAGCGGCGCAGGCTGTCGCCTTCGCCGACCGGGCGTCGCTAGCCGAGGCAACCGCGAACGGCACGCTTGAATTGGTGCTGCCCGGCTGGCAGTGGCGGCGGCGGACCTGGCTCCCGCATCAGGCCTGCAGCTGTGGCGCGAGTGACTAAGCCTGACGCGTGTAGCAAGGACATCGAGCGATGGCTGACAATGGGGGCCATGAGCGACCTGCCTAACCGCACCGTGACCCGGACAGTCAAGCTTGCCTCGCTGCCTGTGGGCATGGCCGGACGGGCCGCGCTCGGGCTTGGCAAACGACTAGGCGGCAGGCCAGCCGAGATCGTTGCGCAGGAGATCCAGCAGCGGACCGCCGAGCAGATCTTCCGGGTGCTCGGCGAGCTCAAGGGCGGTGCGCTCAAGCTGGGTCAGGCCCTCTCGATATTCGAGGCGGCGCTGCCGCCGGAGATCGCCGGGCCTTATCGAGCGACGCTGACCCGGCTGCAGGAGTCAGCGCCGCCACTCCCGTCAGCGACCGTGCACAAGGTGCTGGCCGCAGACCTTGGCCAGGACTGGCGGGCGAGCTTCGCCGAGTTCGATGACCGCCCCGCCGCCGCGGCCTCCATTGGCCAGGTGCATCGTGCCGTCTGGCTGGACGGGCGGCAGGTCGCTGTGAAGATCCAGTATCCGGGCGCTGGCAAGGCACTAGCCAGCGACTTCGCACAGCTCAGCCGGGTCGGCCGGTTGTTCGGGCTGCTGATGCCGGGGCTTGAGGTCAGGCCGATGCTGGACGAGCTGCGAGCCAGGGTGGTGGAGGAACTCGACTACCGCATGGAAGCGGCCTCACAGCAGGCATTCGCCGACATTTACGCAGGCGACCCGGACATCGCCGTTCCCCACGTTCTGGCGGCGACCGATCACGTGCTCATCACCGAGTGGATGGACGGTACGCCGCTGGCGGACATCATCACTTCGGGAACGCGAGAACAACGCGACCGCGCGGGCCTGCTGCTTGTCCGGTTCCTGTTCTCCGGGCCAGCCAAGACAGGTCTTCTGCATGCCGACCCTCATCCCGGTAACTTCCGGCTGCTGGACGATGGACGCCTCGGCGTGCTGGACTTCGGCGCGGTCGACCGGCTGCCGGACGGGCTGCCACCGGTCTTCGGGCGGCTGCTCTGGCTGATGCATCACGACGGCGACATCGAGCTGGTTGAGCACGACCTGCGCGCGTACGGTTTCCTGCGAGAAGGCGTCAGCATCGATCTTGGCGAGCTGCATGCCTTCCTGGCGCCGCTGGCAGAGCCGTCAGCAGTAGAGCGATTCGCGTTCAGCCGGGAGTGGATGCGCGGTGAAGCCGCCCGCGTGACGGACATGAGGCCGGCCAACGTCGCCAGGCGCCTGAACCTGCCTCCGTCCTACGTGCTCATTCACCGGGTCTCTACGGCCGGAATCGGTGTCCTGTGCCAGCTGGAATCCGAAGGGCCGTTCCGCGCGGAGGTACTGAAGTGGATCCCGGGCTATGGTCCGGGCAGGAGCGCGCCAACGGATGAATACGGCACTGTGGATGGGAACGGCGCCGGGCTCGGTGACCGTGCCCGCCTCCGGGACGCGAACGGCAGCGGGACCGTCCTTAACCTCGGGCCAGCGAACGGCGAAGGGCCCGGGAATGCCGACGGGCCCGGGCACCTAGTCGGTGTCCCGGGCCCGCCCGGCGCTGACAGCTAGCGGCCCGACTCGATCTCGGCGAGTGCTTCGCGCAGCCTGTCAGCTTCATCGGCCAGACGAAAGGCCTGGTCGGCGATGCTGTGCTGCCTGCGCTCGGTGCGCTCAGCTCGCCGGGCGATCCGGCCATGTCGCCAAGCCCGCTGGCCGTCGCGCTGAGCGGCGGCGGCTGCGAGCAATGCTCGTTGTCGGTCTCGTACCAGTTCCTGCTCTACGTGCGTCATTGCACTTCCCCTTGTCAGTAGGTCTGTTGCGTACAGCGGAAGCTGGCTCAGGCTGCGACTGCGTCCTTTCGCGGACGGCCCCGCGGGCGCTTGCGCGGGACGATCTCGCCTCGCAGGAACAGCTCGCCGCCCCAGACACCCCAAGGCTCGGCGCGCTCGATGGCTCCCGCAAGGCAGACCAGCCTTGCCGCGCAGCTTCCGCACAGCGACTTTGCGAGTTCCACGTCGTCCGGAGACTCCGCGAAGAACAGTTCCGGGTCGTCCCTGCACGGCAATTCGGTACTGGCGAGTGCCCTGCCAGTGAGATCAGTGCCGCTGGGAACGCCAGCTAGTCCATCCAGCACGGCTGAAGTGCCGGGCCACTGCATCGGTGCCATCCCCTCTCTACTACTCGTCGAGCTTCTCTCATGCCTCTGACAATTTGCGGCCTGAGACATACGAAGGCCGCGGACCCGATTTCGGGTCCGCGGCCTGGAGGGGATCTGGCCGGTCTGTACTAGACCGGTTCTGGTTCCCTCGCCGGATGCGGACCCACTCCGCCCTGGTAAACGGGGAAGACACGGGTCATGTGCTCGAACTGCTGTGCGTTGAACTGCTCGGTCTTGGTCTGGATGCTGGCCAGGTAGCCCGCGCCGCCGGCGGTAGCCGGCCCGTGGCCCTCGCTGATGGCAGCAACGGCCCACTTCGGTCGCGGAAGAACCTGCGCAGCGGCCGTCTTAATGCCGCTCGCGGCACCGATTCCTGGCACCGCCGCGGCTGGGAGCGCAGCACCGACGCTGGAACTGGCGCAGAAGCAGGCGCCCATGCCGAAACCGGCAAGCGGTCGCTGAGCGGCCTTAGCCGACGTGATTGTGATCAGCATCCTGGGGCACCTCCTCACGGGCGCGGTGGGTTGATCTCCGACACGCAGAAGCCTACGTACCGGCGGCAGAAGCGGGCAACCCTTTTTCTACCTGCGGTTTTCATTTGTGGCTAGGCTGCAGCCTGCTCGTTATCAACCGGGCTGGCGGCGCCGCAGGAGGCCCTCCTGGACAACCGAGACGACCAGCTCGCCGTCCTGGGTATACACCTCGCCCCGGGCAAGCCCTCTTGCGCCGCTGGCAGACGGTGAATCCTGGACGTAGAGCAGCCACCGGTCCGCCCGGAATGGCCGGTGGAACCACATGGCGTGGTCGAGGCTAGCGCCCGCGACCTTGCCGCCGGCCCAAGACGCGCCATGCGCCAGCAGCACGGTGTCCAGCAGGGTCATGTCGGAGGCGTAGGTCATCAGGCAGACGTGCAGGAGCGGGTCGTCGGGCAGCTCGCCGTCGGCCCGGAGCCAGACTATGTTGCGACTCGATACCAGGGATGGGTCCCGCTCGGCCTCCACCGTTAGGGGCCCGACATGCCTGATCTCGACGGGATTGTCCCGGATGTAATCATCCACCACATCGCCGAACAGCCGGCGCAGCCGCTCCGCGGTGGGCTCGACCTCCGCCGGTCCGGGAACCAGCGGCATCGCGTCGGCGTGCTCGAAGCCACGCTCGGCGCGATGGAAGGATGCCGACAATGTGAAGATCGTTTTTCCGTGCTGGACAACGGTGACCCGGCGCGTCGTGAAGGACCTGCCGTCGCGCACTCGTTCCACCAGGTAGATCAGCGGTACGGTCGGGTCGCCTGGCCGGATGAAGTAAGCGTGCAGCGAATGCACGGGACGGTCGGCGGGAACTGTCCGGCCGGCCGCGACCAGGGCCTGCCCGGCCACCTGGCCGCCGAACACGCGCTGTCGCTGCTCGCCCTCCGGGCTCCGGCCGCGAAAGATGTCGACCTCGATCTGCTCCAGGTCAAGGAGGGCTACTACCTCATCGAGCGCCTTGGTCATGGCTCGGGCCGCCCTGGCGGCCCGTCAGGCTGCGCGCAAAGTTCCAGCACGGCGGCACCGTACCGGTCCAGCTTGACGGTCCCAACGCCGGGGACGCCTGCCAGCTCGGCGCGGCTGGCGGGCCGGGTGGCCGCTATCGCCTGCAGGGTGGCGTCGGAGAAGACCACGTAGGCGGGCACGCCCGCCTCCCTGGCTGTCGCGAGCCGCCATTCCCGGAGCCGGCCGAACAGCGGATCGTCGGCGCTCTGCCCCGGGCTGGTCTGCGCGCCGCGCCGGCCCCTGGCGTTCATGGCGCCCGCCGCACGGTCGCCGGCTGCGCCCGGTCGGCCGCGGAGCAGGTCGTCGAGGAAGCGGGACGGCTTCCGCGTTCGCCGGCCGCCTGCCGATCTGGCCATGGCCCAGGACAAGTACAACCGCTCACGGGCTCTGGTCACCCCGACGTAGAGCAGCCGGCGTTCCTCCTCGATGGCTTCGTCGGTCTGCGCGTAGATGATCGGCAGTGTGCCGTCGGTCAGGCCCGGCAGGAAGACGGCATCCCACTCCAGGCCTTTGGCCGCATGGAGCGACGCCAGCGTCACCCCGGCCATCGCCGGGACGTGCCCGATCGCGCTACGGACGGCTAGCTCGGCAGCGAGCCCGGGCAGGCCAGATTCGGGGTTGGCGGCAAAGAAATCGGCCGCCAGCTGCGCGAGCGCCTCCAGCGACTCCCAGCGCTCGCGAGCCGTTCCGCGGCCGGCAGGCGGCTGCGCAGTCAGGCCGATGCTGGCCAGCACGGGCCGGACCTGAGCTTGCGGATCATCGGCAGCAGAGGCAGACCGGGCCGCCGCCCGCAGCAGGCCCACGGCCTGGCGAACCTCGGCCCGGTCGAAGAACCGCTCGGCCCCCCTGAGCTGGAATGGCACGCCAGCCTGGCTAAGGGCTTGCTCAAGAGGCTGGGTCTGGGCGTTGATGCGAACCAGGATCGCCATCTCGCCCGCGGCTACGCCGGCCTTCATCAGAGACTGCACCTGGCGGGCAATCGCCGCGGCCTCCGCGGGCTCGTCCGGGTACTCGGTCAGGACCGGGG
The DNA here is from genome assembly GCA_963787665.1 of uncultured Actinomycetota bacterium. Taxonomy (GTDB): domain Bacteria; phylum Actinomycetota; class Actinomycetes; order Streptosporangiales; family Streptosporangiaceae; genus JAJYUU01. Next base: position 867,812 of record CAWBDZ010000005.1, on the reverse strand, counting down.
CGGGGCCAGCGTGCCGCTGGGCCACTAGCGGAGCCTCCTGGCCGGCCTGGCCGGCCCCGGCCGAGGCACCGGGGATGCTGGCGAGCAGCTTGTTCGCCAGCGTCACCACCTGCGGCGTGGACCGGTAGTTGCGCACCAGGCGGATAACCGGCGCGGCGGGGAATTCGGCCGGGAATGCGGTCAGGTAGGCGGGTGTAGCCCCGGTGAACGAGTAGATCGTCTGGCGCGGGTCGCCCACCACGCAGATCTCGTCGCGGTCGCCGAGCCACATGTCCAGCAGCAGCTTCTGGAGCGGGTTGACGTCTTGGAACTCGTCTACGACGAAAGTCGCGTACCGCTCCCGGACCGAGCGCGCCGCGGCCGGGTACTCCGCCAGGATCGCCGCCGTCAGTTCCAGCACGGACTCGAAGTCGACAAGGTGGCGCTCGGTGCGCAGCGTTTCGTATCCGGAATAAAGGCGAGCCAGCGCGGCCGGGTCCAGTGGCGGCGTGCGGCCCGCTTTCTGGCTTGCTACTGCGTAGTCGTCGGGCCTGACCTGGGTGACCTTGGCCCATTCAATCTCGGCAGCCGCGTCCCGTAGCTCGGGCACTCCGGCCGAGATCCGCAGTCGCCGGGCCGCCTCCGCGACCAGGCTGATCTTGGACTCGAGTACCTGAGGTGGCGGCCCGCCGATGGTCGACGGCCAGAAATGACTGAGCTGCCGCAGCGCCGCTGCGTGAAAAGTCCGCGCCTGAACCTTGTCCACCCCTGCGTCCGGGACGAGCTCGCCGAGCTGGCGAAGTCGGCCCCGCAGCTCGCCGGCCGCCCTGGTGGTGAAGGTGACGGCGAGGGCCCGCGCGGGATCGGCCTGGCCGGTCGCCGCCAGATAGGCAATCCGGTGCGCGACAGCCCGGGTCTTGCCAGTGCCAGCGCCGGCCAGCACGCAGACTGGGCCGCGGGCAGCAACCGCCACCTCGCGCTGCTCCGGGTCCAGGCTCGCCAGCACTGCCGCTGGTCCCTCCGGCACGCCCACTCGTTCTCCCCTGGCCGTCATGATCTTGCGCTGTTCAGACCCGAGTCACTGCCAGCCCGGACCGGGACCGATCCTGGACCACGGCGGGCTCGCCCTCGTCATACTCCCGCATGCCACTGACGTCTGCTGGCCGGCTGGTCCGGGAAGCGCGCGACGGTCGCCAGCGTTAGTAAAGTTCAGTAGATACGCCGTGCGGATAGGGAGTACGAGAGTGACGCAGCCGCTGACCATGTTCACCACGACCTGGTGCGCATACTGCCGACGGCTAAAGAGCCAACTGGCGGCTGAGGGGATCGAGATCACCGAGGTGAACATCGAGGAAGATCCCGCCGCGGCGGATTACGTCATGTCGGTCAATGGTGGCTGCCAGACGGTGCCAACGGTGCTGTTTCCCGATGGCAGTGCGTTGACCAACCCTTCCAAGGCTGCCGTCAAGCAGCGCCTCGGTGAGCTAGCTGGCGCGCGATGACAGGCAAGCGCCGTCGCGCGAACGCGGCGAAAGCGTCGGACGCACCGCAGCCTGCCGCCCCGGCAGTCGTCGGCGGGCCCGGACCCCGCACCGAGGACCCGGCCGCACCCGACGTCAGTGCCGCGGTGGTCCCCGGCAGCGTAGTTGAGGGCACGACAGCCGACGGCAGCACAGTGAGCACCTTCGTACCAGATGACGCGGTGGTCCGGCGGACCAAGGACGGCTGGCGCGTAGGCAGCGAGGACCTGCCGGACTTGACCTGCGCGATGATCCTGGCCGACCTGCTGGCTGCCGAGAACGGGCTCGAGGCAGCGCCGCTGAAGCCCGATGCGCCGCCGCAGGGCGGCGAGACCGGCCGACTGCGCGCCACGGTCGGTCAGCTTGAGCACGCGCTGGCCACCCGCATCCGAGTCGAGCAGGCCATCGGCGTCCTGGCGGAACGGCACCGCATCAAACCACGCCAGGCATTCGAGCAGCTCCGGGAAGCGGCCAGGAGCAGGGGCCGCAAAGTGATCGACATTGCCGGCGACGTCGTCGCCAGCGCTACGAACCCGCTGCTCCAGCTGCCGGACGAGCTTTCCCGGCCACGCTCTGGACCCCGGCGCGGCATCCGCCCGCCCGCTAGCGCCCAGTAACTGCGGCGGAGTCAGTGCACAGGTCGGCGCACTGAGTCAGCGCGGCAGCACATGCGGGTTGAGCGTGCCCGATGGGTCCAGTGCGGCCCGGATCTTGCCGAATAGCCGGCATTCGGCCTCGGACCGGACGAGCCGGAGCCAGGGACCTTTCAGAGCCCCGATCCCGTGCTCGGCTGAGATCGATCCGCCGAGGCAGGCCACGAAGGAGAAGATGGCGTTCTCGTGCCGGCCGTCGGCGGCTGCTGCCGGTACCACATTGAGGTGGATGCTGCTGTCGGCGACGTGGCCGAACATGATGACCCTGGCGGCCGGATCGACGTCAGCAATGACCTTGGGGGCTGCCGAGGCCAGCGCCATCCACCGCGCCGGGGGCACGGCCAGGTCGAGTTTGATGGGCTCGCCGAGGAACCTCGCTGCTTCGGGTTGCCGTTCACGGTAGCGCCAGAGGCTGGCCCTATCCGCGTCGGTCTGCGCAACGGCCGCGGGAGCATCTGCGATAAGCGCGGCCAGATCCTCGAGCGCGCCTGCACCTGACGCTTCGAGCAGCAGGTATACCGGCGCTGACATGGGCAACGGCGGCCGGAGTCGGACGTACTGGCTGAGGATGTCCAGGCCGGTCTCGGTGAAGAACTCGGCCGACCGCAGGCCCGGCACCTCTTTCAGCGCCCGCAGTGCCAGCGCGCGCACCTCCGCCAGGCTGTTCAGCCCGGCGACAACCACGACCAGGTTCCGGGCTCGCGGCACTAGCTGCAGCCGGGCACTGGTGATAACGGCGAGAGTTCCCTCCGAGCCCGCCAGCAGCGACGGGTAGTCGTAGCCGGTGTTGTCCTTGACCGGGCCGGACAGGTGTGACAGCACCGTGCCATCGGCGAGCACTGCTTCCACCCCCCGCATCTGGTTGCGCATGGGCCCGTACCTCAGCACGCGCACACCACCCGCGTTGGTAGCCACCGCGCCGCCCACCGTCGCGCTGCCGCGACTGGCAATGTGAACTCCGAAGTCCAACTCGCGGTGGGCGTCCGCGACCTGCTGGAGCGCAACGCCCGCGCCGACGGTAACTTGCCCGGCGTCAAGATCTACCGGGCCGATCTGGTTCAGTCTGCTGAGACTGAGCACTACTTCGCCGCGCAGCGGAACGCCGCTGCCGACCAGGCCGGTGTTGCCGCCCTGAGGGACGACAGGGATATCTCCATCAGTGCACAGGGCCAACGCGGCTGCCACCTCCGCAGTGTCGCGCGGGCGGACGACAGCGGCGGTGTGCCCACGGAACCGGCCCGTCCAGTCAACGGCATAACCGGCGGCCGCATCACCGGTCAAGACATGGTGATTGCCGACAACCGCACCGAGGCCACGCAATACAGCGGCCGGCAACTCACGCGGCGCGGCAGCCTTCATCACGCCGAACCCGTCATCACGCCGAACCCGTCATCGCCCGTGGACTGTCATTCCGCCGGGCCAGCGGTGAGCAGGCGGTCCATGATGCGCAGGCCGGAATGCAGCGCCGATACCGGAATGCGCTCGTCGACGCCATGGAACATTGCGTAGTAGTCATAGCCGGGCGGTAGCACCATGGGCGTGTACCCGTAACAGGCCATGCCGAGCCTGGCGAACTGCTTGGCGTCGGTCCCGCCGCTCATGCAGTACGGCACCACCTTCGCGCCGGGATCTTCCGCACGCAAGGCGCTAGCCATGGCCGCCACCAGCGGGCTGTCGATCGGTGCCTCTACCGGCCGCTCCCGGTGCGCATACTCCCAGCTCACATCGGGGCCGGTCAGCTCGTCCATGGCCGCGGCGAACTCCGCTTCGAAGCCTGGCAATATCCGCCCGTCCACGAAAGCCACAGCCTCGGGCGGAATGACATTAATCTTCACGCCAGCCTGCAGCATCGTCGGGTTCGCGCTATTGCGGACCGTCGCTGCCACCAGCGCACCAGCTGCCCCGAGACGTGCCAGCGGCTCGGTCCCGCCGCCCGGGCGGCCCTCGTCAGCCGACCCGGAGACGGCCGCCGCGATCGCGTCGATCGCGGCTTTCACGGTAGGGATCAGCCGGACCGGCCATTGATGCGCGCCGATCCTGGTGACCGCATCCGCGAGCCGGGTCACTGCATTGTCGCCGTTCGGCTTGGAGCCATGCCCGGCCGTGCCGCGGGCGGTGAGCTTCAGCCAGGCGGTACCTCGTTCAGCTGACGCGATCGGATAGAGCCGCCGATCACCACCGGCATGGAAGGTGAACCCGCCGGATTCACCGATGGCCTCTGCGCAGCCATCGAATAGTTCGCCATGATTATCGACCAGCCAGCGGGCACCGTAGGCGGCCGTGTCCTCTTCGTCCGCGGTGAAGGCAAGCACGACGTCGCGCTGAGGTCCGAGCCCGGTGCGCGCCCACCTCCTGGCCAGCGCGATGAGCACGGCGACGGCGTTCTTCATATCGACCGCGCCCCGCCCCCACAGCACGCCGTCGCGCAACTCGCCGCTGAACGGGTGCACCGACCAGACAGCAGGATCGGCAGGCACAACGTCCAGGTGGCCGTGCAGTAGAAGCCCGGCGGCAGCCGGATCGGAGCCGCTAATCCGCGTCACCACGTTGGCCCGGCCGGGTGCTGACTCGAGCAGCACAGGATTCATGCCGCATTCGGCGAGGCGCTCGGCCACGTACTCGGCGGCCTCGCGCTCGCGCGCGTCACCGCCGCCACGGTTCGTGGTATCGAACCTGATGAGGTCGGCAGCAAGCGATTCGACCTCCTGCTCAGCGACTGCGGGCAGGCCCGCGACCGCCTGCAGCTCAGCGACCGCGTGTGGCTCCGCGACCGCGTGCGGCTCCGCGACCGCGTGCGGCTCCGCGACCGCGTGTGGCTCCGCGACCGCGTTCGGCTCAGCCATACTCGGCCTCGACCGCCGCGGAGATCATCGTGCACACAACCTTGAAAGTGCGTATCAGCTCGTAGCCGGACCCGGCCTCGTATTCGATTGCCCGGTCCGCTACCCGCCGCACGCCCGGCACGATGGCAGCCGCCTGCGCAAGCTGCGCGGCATCTACCTCCACCTGGGCCAGGTAGTTCGTTGCGGCGCGTGGTCCGCCGCGGCCGGCGAGTGCGGCGGCCTGTCCCGCCGCGGACCTGATCGCCGCGGCAGTCACCGCCGGCGGGCGGCAGATGGCCGCATACCGGCTGGTGCAGTCCTTGACCGCGACCGCGGGGGCGTCCGGTGCGTAAATAGCCGCGTCGGCGCACGTCCGGTCGTCGCCGGTGACCAGTACGACGGGTACTCCGTACTGAGCGGCCACGTAAGCATTGAGCTGTCCCTCGCTGGCTGGCGCGCCGTTTACCAGCACCCCCGTGATCGAGTTGGGCAGGTAGGTATGCGCGAGCACGCCGTCAGCTCCGGCCCCGGCGTGGTAGCCCACGAACGCCACACCGTCCACGTCACCGTGCTGGATTCCTTCCACCATGCTCAGGTCCTTGTGCCGGCCGGTGAGCATGACGGCCCGCTCGTCGAGATCCTCCAGCAGCAGGTTGCGCATTGTCGCGTGCGCCTCATTGATCAGGACCTCTTCGGCGCCGCCGTCCAGGAACCCGGCGACCGCGGCATTGACATCCGATGTGAACATCTGCCGGCAGCGTTGCCATTGCTCAGTCCCTGGCTCCACGTCGGCAGGCCAAGTGACGCCTGTCGCGCCTTCCATGTCGGCGGAGATAAGGATCTTCATGGCTGAAGCGCCGGGTCGAGCAGGCGCAGCGTTTTCGTGTCCGCGTCGAGCTCTGCAGCCACCCCGATGGGGAACGTCTGGAAATAGCCCCCGTGCCCTACGTTAGCCCACGCGAGCAATGGCACATCGAGGTCGCCAAGCCGCTCAGCGAGGATCTCCTGGATCAGTTCTGGCGACCCGCAGCCTACGAATGTCCCGGCTACGATGCCCGCGACCCCGTCCAGGTACCCGGAGCGGCGCAGCTGGGTCAGCATCCGGTCCAGCCGGTACTCTTCCTCATTCTCGTCCTCGACCAGCAGGATGCCGCCAGCAGCTGGCCACGACGTCTGGGTGCCAATCGATGAGACCAGCAAGGTCAGGTTCCCGCCTAGCGTCCGGCCGACCGCCGTTCCGCCTGAGATTGTCGTTGCCTGCGGGTAGCTGAGCTCCATCGCGCGTTCCGGATGCATGAGCGCCCGCAGCATCGATGCGTACGAGTAATGGCCGAATGGCCCACCGCCTGAGGTCACCATCGGGCTGAGCAGCGATGTCCAGCCGAGCTTGCGGGCGACAGCTTCCAACACCGCGGTCACGTCCGAGTAACCGGCCAGGACCTTGGGTGGCTGCATCGCGATCAGATCCAGGTTCATTGCCTCAAGCGTGCGCTGAGAGCCAGATCCGCCGGTCGCGAAGATGATCCCGGCAATGCCCGGGTCAGTAAGCGCAGCGTGCAGGTCGGCGACCCGCATGGCGTCGTCGCCAGCCAGATACGGACGCATGCTGCCCTGGTCGTGCGCGGACGGGTAAACCACCGGCTCCAGGCCAGCAAATCGGAGCGCGTCCAGACCGATGGCCAGGGCTGCGGGATCAGCCGGGCTGGAGATGGACAGCACTGCTACCCGGTCCCCTGGCCGCAGCGCCGGGGGACGGGCAAGTGAGCTGGGCCGGGCAACCGTTTCCGGATAATTCACCGAGGTTCGTCTCCTCCTTTATCGGGAACGAGCAGCGGAGCCGTTGCCGCGATGGCCACGTCCGCGAGGTGACAGGCGATCAGGCTGTGCTCCGGCGACCCGGCAGCTAGCACCGGAACGTCGTGACCGCGGCACAGGTCGCGGGCCGAATCGGCAGGGCCTAGTGCGGCGAGCCGAGGACAGCGCGGGTGGAACCGGCAGCCGGATGGGATCGCCGTCGGGTCGGGCGGCTCGCCGGGCAGGATGGTGCGGGGCTGGTCATGCCTCGTATCCGGCAACACCGAGATGAGCGCCTGGGTGTACGGGTGCTGCGGGCGCAGCAGTACGTCGGCGACAGAGCCGACCTCGACGATGCGGCCCAGGTACATCACCGCCACCCGGTCGGCGATATTCCAGGCCACGCCGAGGTCATGACTCACGATGAGGGCCGACAGCGACAGCTGGTCACGCAGATTCAGGATGAGCTTCAGTATCTCGCCTCGGACCGACGCATCCAGCGAGGAAACTGGCTCGTCCGCAATGATCACGGACGGGTCCAGCGCCAGCGCGCCGGCGATCACGACCCGCTGCTGCTGGCCGCCGGAAAGCTCGTGCGGATAGCGGCCAATGAAGTGCTCTGGTGGCCGCAACCCGCAGCGTGACAACGAGTCGTGGACACGCGCGTGCAGCCCGGAACGCATGCCATGCAGCCTGGGTCCCTCGGCAACGCTGTCGAACACGTTCTGCCGGGGGTTCAGCGCGCCCGCGGGATCCTGGAGCACAAGCTGAACGTGCCGCCGGTACTCCGTCAGCGCCGCGCTTGAGTACCGGAGGCCGTTGCCCTCATGACAGACCTCGCCGCTGGTTGGGCGGATCAGCCCCACCAGTGCGCGGGCCAGCGTGCTCTTGCCGCAGCCAGACTCCCCGATCAGGGCCACGATCTCGCCGCGCCCGATGCTGAGGTTCACATCGTCTACGGCGCGAGCTGGCCCGCGGTTACGGCGGGCCGGATAGACGACGCTGAGGTTGCGGACCTCAAGGACGGGAACGTCGCCAGCCAGTGCCGGGGCCGACGGCCGGGCAGCGGCCGCCGCGGCCGGACTGCTGCTTGCGGCCGCGCTGGCATTGTCAGTGCCTGATGCCTGGCCGGATGTCGCTGGTTCGAGCACCTTGATGCAGGCGGATTCTCGTTGCGGCCCTGATGGCCACAACTCGACCTCGCGGGTATGGCACTCCTCCATCACGACCGGGCAACGCGGAGCGAACGGGCAGCCGGTCAGGTCAGCCCGCAGATCCGGCGGCTCGCCAGGCAGGCCCGCGGGCGCGAACCGTGACGCCGGATCGCCAGTATGCGGGAATGCCCGAGACAAGATGCCGGTGTATGGGTGCGTGGGCCCGGCCAGCACGTCGCGCGCGGGGCCGATCTCGACCAGCCGGCCCGCGTACATGACGGCTAGCCGCTCGCACGTTTCCGCCAGCACGGACAGGTCATGGCTGATCATGATCATGCCGATGTTGCTGTCCCGGACCAGGTCGGTGAGCAACCGCAAGATCTGCGCCTGCACGATCACGTCGAGCGCGGTAGTCGGCTCGTCTGCGATGATCAAGTCAGGGTTGCAGGCCAGGGCCATCGCGATCATCACCCGCTGCCGCTGACCGCCGGACAACTCGTGCGGGTAGCTCGCGCTCCTGCGCGCCAGTACGCCGACGCTGTCCAGCAGATCCCCGACTCGCCCGTCCGCCTCCCGCCTCGTCACGTTCTCGTGCAGCAGGATGGGCTCGCGGATCTGGTCGCCGATCGTCTGCACGGGATTCAGGGAGCTCATCGCGCCCTGGAAGACGACCGACGCCCCGGCCCAGCGCACGGCGCGCAGCTTCTGCCAGCCGAGGCTGATAACGTCCTCGCCCTTGAAGAGGATCTGCCCGCTCAGTGTCGCGCTCTGGGGCAGCAGCCGCAGCAGGCTGAGGGCCACTGTCGTCTTGCCGCAACCAGACTCGCCGGCCATGCCCAGCGTCTGGCCGGCATCCAGGGTGAAGTTGACCCCTTGCACCGCCCGCACGGACTTGTCAGTGCTGCAGTAGGTAACCGCGAGGTCGCGTACCTCGAGTAGCGGAGTGGCCACGTTACCGCACCATCCTGGGGTTGAGGATGTTCTCCACCGCGCGGCCGATCAGCGTGAATCCGAGCACGACGATGAGGATCGCCACGCCGGGAGGCACGATGAACCACCACGCACCGCTGGTGACCGCGCCCTGGTTGAGCGCCTGATTGATCATCGAGCCCCACGAGACCTCAGTCGGGTTCCCGAGCCCGAGGAAGGTCAGCGTTGTCTCGGAGATAATGGCGCTGCCGATGGTGAGCGTGCCGGAGACCAGGATGAACGGCATGACGTTGGGCAGCACCTGACGGCTCACCAGCTGCCTGTCGCGGGCGCCAAGCGCCTTGGCGCGCTCGATGAACGGCCGCGCCTCCACAGCCATCGTCTGAGCCCGGATCAGCCGCGCAGTGCCCGGCCAAGACGTGACCGCGATCGCGATCGTGATCGACGCGTCGCCCTGGCCGAGCACCGCGGCGAACGCGATCGCCAGCGGCAGCGCGGGGAGCGCGATGAACCAGTCGGTGATCGCCATCAGCACTCGCGAGATTGCCCCGCCGTAGTGGCCGGCGAGCAGCCCAACCAGGCTGCCCAGGATCATCGTCAGCAGCGTGGCGATGACGCCGATCAGCAAGGACGGTCGCGTTCCCCAGATGAGCAGGTCAAGTACCGATCGGCCGGCCTGGTCGGTGCCAAGCGGGAAGCGCGCCGACGGCGGCGCGAGCGAGGGACCGGGCGCGTTGACCACGGCGAGGTCGCTCGGGTGGATGAACAACGGGGCGGCGACCGCCAGCACGGTGATCGCGATGAGGATGCCCAGCCCCGCCATCGCGCCGCGGTTAGCAGCAAAGGCGCGCGCGAACCGGCGCAGTGCCACCAGTCGTGGCGGACTCGCCGGAATGGCCGCGGGTGCCTGGCTGGTCGCGGTCATGCCCGGCGCACCCGTGGGTCGAGATAGCGGTACAGCAGATCCGCCAGCATGTTGAACACGATGACCGACGCGCTGAACACCAGGAACGTGCCTTCCAGCAGCGGCAGGTCCGGGATCTGCAGGGCTTGATAGGTCAGGTAGCCGAGGCCCGGCCAGGAATACACGGTCTCCACCGTGATCGCTCCGCTGATCATGGTCCCGACCTGCAGGAAGATCAGCGTCACCGTGGGCAGCAGCGCGTTCGGCACGGCATGCTTCCGGCGCACGTCAGCGTCGCGCAGGCCCTTTGCTCTCGCGGTCAGCAGGTATGCGTTGCCCTGCTCGTCGATCATCGACGATCTCAGGATCAGCTGGTACTGAGCGAAGATCACCAGCACCAGCGTCAAACAAGGCAGCACCAGATGCCGGCCTACGTCCAGAATGTGCGCGGGCGTGAGGCCTCCCGCGGCTCCGGGCGTTGACATGCCGCCAGCCGGGAACAGCGGCGGGATCGGCCCGAAGCCCACGCTGAACAGCACCAGCAGGATGATCCCGAGCCAGAACGTCGGCACTGACCAGAGCGTGATAGCGGCCCCGGTGGAGGTACGGTCGAGCAGGCTCCCGGGCCGCCAGCCGCTGCGGATGCCCAGCCACATGCCCAGGACCACCGAGAGCACCGTTGAGCTGCCCATCAGGAGCAGCGTTGGCCACAGCCGCTGTGCGATCAGTGACGACACTGGGGTCTGGAACTGCCACGAGTACCCAAGGTTTCCCCGCAGCGTGTTGGCTACGAAGTGACCGAACCGCTCCCACACCGGCTGGTTCAGCCCGAGCTGCCTGATCAGAAACGCCATCTGCTTAGCGCTGGTCGGCCGCCCTCTGGTGAGCGCCGCAACCGGATCAGACGGCATCAGGCTGAAGATGATGAAGCCCACGACCAGCAGCACGGCAAAACTGACCACGGCGGCGGCGAGCTTGCGGCTGAGATAGCTCAGGAAGTCGCGGCCGGCCGAGGCCTGGCCGCTGGAGCCCCCGCCTGCGGGCGGGGACTCCAGCGCGCCGAGGCCTTGCGGCGACAGCGGTGCTGACGTACTGGCCAAGACCCGGCTACTCTCGCTCGGCGGTGGTCGTCCGGCGCCGGATCAGGATTGCCGCGGCAGCCAGCAGCGCGACCGCGACCACGGCGATCACGATCCACAGTGCGGGACTGGACGAGGAGCTAGAGTCCGAGGCCAGCGGGGTCGCGGTGCGCCAGTTGATGAACAGGTTCTGCTGCGGGTAGAAGCCCTGCGCGCTGGGCTGGCCGTAGAAGAAGTCCTTGGCAGCACTGGTACGCGCGGCACCGAGATTGTCCGGGTAGTACAGCACGATGTCCACCGCATTCCGGTAGAGGATCTGCTGCATCTGGTCCACCGTGTGGATCCGCTGCGCCTGGCTGAACTCAGTGGACTGCTGGGCGAACAACTTGTCGTACGCTTTGTTGCAGAAGAACGCGTCGGTGTTGCCATTCGTCGTGCTGTTCAGTGGCAGGTCCGCACAGGACTGGATCGACAGCAGGTAAGTCGGATCCGGACCGGTAGACCAGCCGTCCGACAGGACGTCCCAGTCGCCCTTTGGCAGCTCTGCATTGAGCTGGTTGAAGCTCATGGCATCGATGGTCACGCCGATCCCGACTGCCTTCAGCCACTCCTGCAGGTACGGGGCCATCTGAGCGTCCGCGGACTCGTCCGAGTGGATGCCGAGCCGGACCACGAGCTGCTTATGGGTCTTCGGGTCGATCCGGATGCCGCCGGGCCCCATCTTGTACCCGGCCGCGGTGAGGATCTGGTCGGCCTTGGCAGGGTCATAGGTCAGCGCTTGGCCCGCCGGCGGCGTCCACTGCCACTGCGGGTAAGCGGGCGGCAGGTAGCCCGCGCCAGCCACGGCCAGCCCGTCCCAGACCTTCGACACCAGTTCCTGCTTGTTGATTGCCAGTTCGATCGCGTCGCGCACCCGCGGGTCCTGCAGGGCGGGGTTGCCGGTACCGAAATGCTTGCCCGACCTGAACTGCGCTCCGGGATTGACCTCGATCGCGGTCCAGGCGTTTGAGACCGACGGGGCCAGGGCGATGTTCTTGGTGTGCTTCAGTGCCTCGTACTGGGTCGCGGTCAGGTTGTCGATCTCGTCGAGCTGACCGCTGCGTAGCGCTGCCACGGCGGCGTCGCTGTTGCTGAAGTACTGCATGATCAGCGTGTTGAACTTCGGCGCGCCCATGAAGAAGTTCTTGTTCGCGGTGAGCGTGGCGTACTGGTTCGGGACGTACCCGGTCGCGATCCAGGGGCCATAGCCGACCACCGGGAAGTTCATGTTCTTAAAGCTGCCCAGCTTCGGAACCTGCTTGGTCCAGACGTGCTCGGGCACGATCGCGATACCGGTAATCGGGTTGCTCACATACAGCATGTTGGCTTCGGGCTTCTTGGTCGTGATGACCAGCGTCGTGGCGTTGGGCGCGGTCACACTGGCGAAGTTGGCCACCAGGGCGCCGTTGGCAGTCGCCGCCGTCGAGTTGTGCATGATCAAGTTGAACGTCCACGCCGCGTCCTGCGCGGTAATTGGCACCCCGTCGCTCCACTTGAGCCCGGACCGGATCTTGAACGTCCAGCTGAGCTTGTCCGGCGAGACGCTCCAGGAGGTCGCTAGGTACGGCACTGGCTGGCCCTGCTCGTTGATGGTCGTCAGCGCAGGGTAGATGTTGCCGATCACGTTCAGGTCGGCATTGAAGTAGGCCAGGAACGGGTTGAACGTCGAGAAGGCGGTGTCAGCCTCGACCCGCAAGGTTGGCCCGGCCGAGGCCAGGGCCGGCGGGGCTGCCGCCGCAATGGCCAGACCGCCGGCCAGGCTCAGCCCGAGCGTTGTGGCGATCAGCAGGCGGGCGGAGAGCCTGAGGTGTCGGAGGGGGCGGTGGATGAGCACGCGGGCGCGATGCATGGGGGTTACTCCTTTTTAGCCGCAGTGCAGGCGTTGGTCGGTGCCGGCCAGACGCGCGCTGGCCGGTACGGCCAGCTCGGAGGTCGGGTCGGCGAGGGCGGATTCGCGGCCGGGCGTCGCCGTGGCGATGTCCGGCCGATGGCACCGCTGTAGGGACCCGTCGGGCCAAAGCAGCAGCTCAGTCGGCTGCGGCCGGCCGTTGTAACGGGACGTGAACGAGGCCGCGTAGGCACCGGCATGCTCGATGGCCACGAGGTCGCCCCGTGACAGCGGGGGCAGCAAATGCAGCCCGAACGAGTCTGTGGACTCGCACACCGGGCCCTCGACCGCCGTCGCACGCCACGCGTCCTCCGGCCACCCGCCAGGCCCGATCGCATGCACAGCGTGCACGCTCCCGTACAGCGCGGGCCGCATCAGTTCGGTCAGGCCAGCGTCCAGCACCACCTGCGCCGCCGTCTGGCTGGCTCCCGGTTGCTGGCGGCGGGCATGTAGCACGCTGCTGACCAGCCATCCGGCCTGCCCTACCAGGTAGCGACCCGGCTCGATAGCAGCGCGCGGCGGCAGCGTGAGACCGGCCTCAGTGAGGGCGGCGATCAGCGCTTGCTGGAATTGCGCAGGCCCGGGCAGCCCAGGCGCGGCAAGCGGGAATCCGCCGCCAAAGTCGACCGTGTCGAGTTCGGTCGAGTCAGCCCGCTGGGAGAGCGCTGCCAGCAGCCGGGTGGCCTGCATGCCGGCTGCTGACCAGGCCGCTACGTCTGCCAGCGCCGAGCCGACGTGCACGTGGATGCCGCGAAGCCGCAGTCCCGAGCTGATCCGATCTCGGGCTAGCAGCTCGGAGCGCGCGAGGGCGCGGATCTCGGACTCGGGCAGGCCGAATTTGCTGCTCGCCCGGCCGACGCTGAACTCAGCCCGGGTCTCCGGCCGGACGCCGGGATTCAACCGCAGCAGGACGTCAAGTGCCGGCCTGCCAGCGCGCCCGAGCCGATAACTGGCGGCCAGGTCGGCGAGCTGGCCCGCTTCCTCGGCCGACTCCAGCACGAGCCAGCGCACCGGCCGGCCTGCAGCCGCCTCGGCCACGGCGTACTCAAGCTGGGCGTCGGTCTTGCCGATTCCCTCGAATACGACCGCGTCGTTTGCCAGCCCAGCCTCGCGGACACATTGCCACTCCCCGGTCGAGACGACAGCTCCGCCCCAGCCGCGCCCGGCCAGGTATCGGGCTATCGCGGGCAGGTCGTTGGCCTTCAGCGAGTAGTGCAGCAGCCAGCCGCCGAAGGCAGCCTCGACTTGCTTCGCCGCCGCGGCGACCGACAGCATGTCGATCACGTACACGGGCGTGCCGTAACGCTCCGCAGCGCGTGCCAGTTCAGGCCGGAGTTGCGTGGTCTGGTATCCCCCGCCGGTAATGTCTGACACGCGTAGGAGTACAACATGATTCACAAACCATCGTCAAGCAAGTGATGTGAACGAATTGAATCACGAATCGGTCTCAGGCTCGCAACCCAGTCCGACGCCAGCAGGCGACTCAGCCGACGGCGGCGCGGACGGCGAAAGGCTTCCGCATGGCGTCTCTGAGCGGATCAGGCATCGGCTTGGCGTGCTGTCAGTGTCTGAGCGGAAAGTGGCACGGGTATTGCTGTCCGGGCCACCGACGGCGGGCCTTGAGTCCTCGGCGAAACTGGCCGAGCATGCGGGAGTTAGTGGCCCGACGATCAGTCGGTTCGTAACCCAGCAGCTCGGCTATCAGAACTACGCCGCGTTCCAGCGGGCGCTACGAGACGAAATCAGCGCACGCGTTCTGTCACCTGTCGAGGTCTACCGCCAGCAGATGGTCGAGCCCGCCTCGGCCGGATTCACCGGCCGCAGCGGCGCGATTCTTGGCGAGCTGGTGAGCGCGAGCATTGGGCGACTTGACCCGTCCGAATTCGAGCGTGCGACGGCCCTGCTAGGTGACAGACCCCACCACGTGCTCGCGACCGGAGGTCACTTCAGCCAGCTGGTCGCGGGCTACCTGGTCGGCGTGCTGCGGGAGATCCGGCCCGGAGTCCGGCTCGTGCAGCCGGTGGCGGCCGAACGCGCGGCCGCACTTGCCGACATCGGCAAGAAGGACGTGGTCGGAGTATTTGACTTCCGCCGCTATGAGCGCGACACGCAAGACTTCGCCCATGCCGCCAAAGCGGCCGGCGCGAGGATCGTGCTATTCACCGACCCCTGGCTATCGCCTATCGCCGATATCGCCGACGCCCTGCTTCAGGCGGATGTCGCCGCCGACTCGCCGTTCCCTAGCCTCGCGGCCACCGTGGCGGTCGTGGAGACCCTGCTGACGGCGGTGGCGGGCGCACTGGGCGAAGACGCCCGCGCCCACTTCGAGAAGTTCGGCAACATCGCGGACCACTGGATCAGGTTCTGGCCCGAGACGGCACGGCCGCCCGAAACCGAGTTCGCCGCGCCGAGTTTGCCCAGGCAGCGGCGGCGGTCCGGGAAGCGCCCGCCGACGTAAGCCCCGCCAACGTAAGCGCCCGCCAACGTAAGCCCCCGCCAACATAGGTGTACTGCGACGGCCTGACGCAAACAGCCGTCAGCTGCGGTTCGCTGACTGGCCGAGCTCGTCGATGCGTGCTGTCGACGGACCGCGCAGGTCCGAGAGCTTGCCCGCCACCGTCTCGGCCTGTGCCAGCACACGCAACACGTTGCCGCCCGCCAGCAGCGCGCAGTCGTCCTGCGTCCAGCCCCGGCTCAGCAGTTCGGCGAATAGGTGCGGGTAGCAGGAGACATCCTCCAGCCCCTCGGGCAGCCGTTCGGTGCCGTCGTAATCCGCGCCGATGCCCACGTGATCGATGCCAGCGACCGCGCGTACATGGTCAATGTGGTCCGCCACCTGGGCGAGCGTCGCGGCAGGCCAGGGCTGGCAGCGGGTCCGGCTTTCACGCACCGAAACGCGGGCAGCCAGGTCGCGGTAGTCGAGCCCGCGGCGGTCCATCTCAGCGGCAAGCTCGAGGTCGACGGCCCGGCAGTCCGGCGACACGAACTCCGGCACGAAGCTGATCATGCACACGCCGCCGTTCCCGGCCAGTTCGCCAAGCACGTCGTCTGGCACGTTACGCGGATGATCACACAGCGCCCTGGCGCTGGAATGCGAGAACAACACAGGCGCTGCGGCGACCTGCAATGCCGCGCGCGCGGTGTCAGCCGACACGTGCGAGAGATCCACGAGCATGCCGAGCCGGCTCATCTCAGCCACGACCTCGCGCCCGAAGTCGGTAAGTCCGCCGCAGCCAGGCTCGTCCGTCGCCGCATCCGCCCATGGCACGTTGTGGTTGTGAGTCAGTGTCAGGTAGCGGACTCCGAGGGCGTAGAACATGCGCAGCACGCCCAGTGAGCCGCCGATGGAATGACCGCCTTCGGCGCCAAGCAGCGAGGCCACCCTTCCAGCCGCGAATATCCGCTCGACATCTGCCGCGCCGCCGGCCAGCTCGAGGTGCGCCGGGTAACGGCGGATCAGGCGGTGCACAAGATCGATCTGCTCCAGTGTGGCTGCGATCGCCGCCTCGCCGGCCATCGTGCCGGGCACATAGACGGACCAGAACTGCGCGCCCACGCCCCCGAGCCGAAGTCTGGGCAGGTCAGTATGCGTCCCCGCGACGGGCCCGGCCAGATCCACCAAATCCAGGTCGGACCCGAACTGCTCGCGGACCTCCCAGGCGAGGTCGTTGTGGCCGTCGATGAGCGGGGAGCGTTGCAATAGCTCGCGGGCGAGGGCAAGATGCTCAGTCACCGCACCAGACTGTCACATCAATCGCAAATGGGTCGATCCGCCCTCAGCGCTTTTAGCGTGACTTTGGCAGTCCTGCTCAACTTTGAACAGCAGTCGCGGAACTGCCGCTAAACAAACACCGCCCTAGGCCTAGGCGCTAGCTGGGATAACTCGCCCACATGCCCGTTACGTCCGCCATCGTGGTCTCGCACGGCGGTCCGTCCGCGACCCTGAGCGCGGGCAGCCCGATGAGGGGAACGACAACCACCATCGCCGACCGTGTGCCGTAACCCGCAGTGTGCACGCACGGCGCGGAAATGGCCGGCGGCCAGACCCGGCCGGCATCGTCGGTCCGCGATTGCGGCACGGCCGGCTGGTGGATGCGCAGCACCTGCTCAAGTGCCGTGACGGCGCTGCGTGTCCCGTTATCGGGCTGCTCCGACCGAGCCTGCGCCACCAGCTGCCGGACGAACGCCGCCTTGGCCGAGCCGGCTCGCAGCGGAGCGTTCTCCAGCACGTGCAATCCGGGACCGAGCTGTTCAACCTCCTGGCTGCCAGCGCCCGCTATCCCGATCGAGTACAGCGTCTCGCGGTCGCCGACGAGCATCCAGCAGGGGTTGTACTCGGCCGGATCGAGCTTGGCGCATACCGCGTCGACAGCCTCGGCCGCACTGGCGTACTGAGTGAACGCCAGCGGGAGTTCGCCTCGCGATCGTTTGCTCGGATCACGGCCTGCCGCGGACGGCTGATTAGTTAGGCCAGCCACCACGCCGTGATCGTTCACTGCGAGCCAGGTACCTCCGGCCAGCTCGTCCCGTCCGCCCAGGATCCGCGGCGCGCTCTCCCGCAGCACTGTCATTGGCACTGCCGGGCGGTCGTACCGCTCATCCCGGTTGGCGGCGACGATCAACGGTGCGCCAGGAACTTCCTGGAACAGCGCGACGAGGAGGCACACGCTCCGACGCTAGCCGAACCGCAGCAGCACCGATGCATCCGCAGCGGAGTGTAGCCCGTGCCCCACCAAACCCATGATCGATGTCGACCCGACCGGGCACGTCCGCGGGGTCAGGTACAACAGCCGGTCGATGCAGCCGGTGCGGCCCCGGGCCGGCGGCTCGCCGGGTCACGCCGTCGAGGACATGCGCCAGTTTTACGCTGCCCGTCAGGTTCTTGACGCCACCCAGTAGCGCCACAGCCAGCGGCCTGCCGCGATGACTATCGCGAGGATCGTGGCCGTGATCATGGTCACGAAACCAGCGGCGATCCACTGGACGCCATTGAGGGCCAGCCCGGTATTGGAAGTGTCAGTCGCGCGGTCGTGAATAAGGCCGGCGATGACAGCCGCGGCGACGTACGCGAGCGCCGGAACCGGAAAGATAATGTAAACCGCACGAAGCCGCACAATCGTGGCAGCAATCACGGTGCCGACGATGACGAACACGCCCAGGATCAGGCCCGGATCGCGGCCTGAGATAGCGGTTACCGCAGCACCGAGCAACGCGGCCCCGATGATCGTGAAGACGCCCAGCCGACCAGGACGAGAACCCCAGCCACGCGGCACCCGGCGTCCAAATTCGACGTCGGCCGGCTTGCTGCCTGGGCCCGCGCCGAGGGAGCCGCCGCCGTTGCGCGTCGTCTCGTCAGCGCGACTATTGTCCGGGGTGCGGCGCTTGGTGTCGTTACCGCGTGGGTCGAGCATTTTCCCCCAATGGCCGAACCCGATGGCGGGTTGCTGCGTGGCCTGCCCGGTCCAGGGCGCCCTTACTCGTTATCGTGCCAGAAGGCCAGCGATTTGCGGGTGGCGGCATAACGTGCGGGTAATCTTCGGAAGTGTGCTGGCCAGCGGCATTGCTCGACGGGGCAGGAGGCGGGCCGAGAAGTGACCGGTGATCGCAGTCCGGCAGGTCGGCCAGCGTCCGGCAGCACGCGGCCGGGCGCACGCCAGCCTGGCAGGCGGGCCGCCGTGGTTACGCCCCGCCGCGTGGGACTGCGTGTGCTGTACGCCGCGGCCTGCGTGGCGGCAGCGCTCGCCCTGGTTGCCAGCGGGCTGTCCTACCGCACTGTCAACGCGGTCAACAGCATCGGCACTTCGCACGCGATCAAGAGCGGCCCATCGGTCGGCGCGCAGAACATCCTGCTGATGGGCCTGGAGAGCCGCAGGTACTGGAACGGGAAAATCCTGCCCAAGCGCATCCTCCGCCACTTGCACGCCGGAAATGCCCAGGCAGTAGCCAACGGAACCGGCGGCAACGACACGAACACGCTGATCCTCATCCACATCTTCGCGGGCGGGCGGAAGGCTGTCGGCTTCTCCATTCCGCGCGACGACTGGGTTCATTTCGCCGGAACCATCGGAACGCAGCAGGTTGGCAAAATCGATCAGGCCTATGGCGTCAGCCTGTACTTCAAGGAACAGGAACTGACCGCCAAGGACCCGAACATCAGCAGGGACACGCTGGCTTTTCTGGGTAACGAGGCCGGGCAGGCGGCAGCGGTTGCCACCGTGGAGAAGCTCACCGGCGTGCACATCGATCATTTCGCCGCGGTCAACCTGTACGGCTTCTACGAACTGGCCAGGGTGCTGGGCGGAGTCGGGGTCTGCCTCAACCACTCGGTGCACGACCAGAAATCAGGCGCCTATTTCCATGCCGGTTACCAGCACCTGAACGCCACCCAGGCACTCGCATTCGTCCGGCAGCGCGATGGGCTGCCCAATGGCGATCTCGACCGGACGCATCGCCAGCAGGCGTTCCTCGACTCGGTAATGCACCAGCTGCGCAGCCAGGGCGTGCTCAGCGACCTGTCTAAGATCCAGCAACTGCTGACAGTGGCGAAGCAATACGTCATTACGGATGCCAACTGGAACCTGTTCGACTTCGCCACTCAGGCACGGAGCCTTACCAGCGGCAACCTCGTCTTCCATACGCTGCCGATCAAGGGTTACCAGACAATCGACGGACAGGACGCCAACGTCGTTGACCCCGCTTACATCAAGGCAATCGTGCACGCGAGCTTCTATCCCAAGCCAGGCGCCCGGCACCACGGACACCGGTCGCGGACCGCCGGTGCGAAGCCAACGGTCGATGTTTTCAATGGCAGCACCGTCAGCATGCTGGCCCACCACGTCTCAGCAGCGCTCGTTCGCGCCGGTTACAAGCCAGGCAAGGTCGCAACCACGAGCCACCTGGCGGCAACCCAGGTCCGGTACGGCGCCGGCGCCTCGGCTGGTGCCCGGAAGATCGCTGCGTTGTTCGGCGTCACGGCGGTCGCCAGCAAGTCTGTCGCGGCCGACCACGTGGAAGTGCTGCTGGGGACCGGTGCGACAGTCCCGGTTATCAAGTCCAGGCCAGGTGCCAGGCCGAGCCATACGCCAAAGCCGGTGACCGCGCCTACCACTGGCCCGCAGGGCGGCGCGGTGGCCGCGAGAAACGGGATTCCCTGCGTGAACTGATTCCTTGCGTGACCTAAGGCGCCGCAGGCTGGTGCCGTGGCGTCGCCGGGTGAACACTGCTCCTGTCGCATTCAGTTTGGCAGGAAGGAACCCGTTATGAGGCTACGCAGCTACCGTCACCTTCGCGTTGCAGCCGAGATCGTCGGGGCGGTGATATTGCTGTCCGGCGGAGCGGCCGCCGCAGCCGCCGTGTCGGCCGGACATAGTTCCGCCCCGAGCGGGCTGAAAGGCCCGATTCTGCATGGCTGCGCCAATGCGAAGACCGGCGCCGTCAGCCTCGTGCTGAAGTCAGGCGGACACTGCCCGAAAGGAACCCGTACCGTTTCCTGGAACACAGCTCTATTCGGGACCAAGACGAATCGGGCAACGACCGGAACTGGTACGGCCGGCTGCACGCTCGGCCAGGTCGTCTTGACGGCCGGCAAAATAGCTGGGAGCGAGACCTTGCCAGCAGACGGCCAGATCCTCAAGATCGCGGATAACACGCCCCTGTTCGCCCTGCTCGGCACTGAATACGGCGGAAACGGAACGACCACATTCGCCCTCCCGAACTTGCGCAAAGATGCTCCGAACGGACTCAGCTACTCGATCTGCGATTTCGGCACCTACCCCTAAGGACCGCGGCCTTGAGCGGGCGCGCAGTGCGTCAGGCGCGAGCGGCTGCGACGCTGACGCCGCTGCGCGCCCAGGGCCGGGTGAATCCGACCGGCTGCCGGTCGCCATAGGGCGCGATCCGGATCGCGAAACCGGTCGCGTAGGCCTCGATCATCAGGCCGCCACCGATAACCAGGCCGACGTGACCTGGCGATTCAACTGTGCCGTCGGAGCCGGCGAAAAACACCAGGTCACCAGGCCGCACCTGGTTCGGGCTGATTCGCGGGCCGCGTGCAAACTGCTGCTGCGACGTGCGCGGCAGGTCGATACCGGCGGACCGGTAGGCCATCATGACCAGTCCTGAGCAGTCGAACGAGTCGGGTCCGGTGCCACCCCACTGGTACGGCTTGCCCAGCTGCTGTTCCGCGTAGGCGATGGCAGTGGCGGCCGTATCGCTGGGAGCGTGGCTCACCCCCGGCAAGCAGTCCGGCGCGCTGACCGTGGTGACCTGGCCGACGGTGTAGCCGCCACGCGCATACAGGCCTGCCCAGTAGAGCACCGCCTGGACGTAGGACTCCAGGTGGTTGTAGGCAAAGATCGCTTGCGTGACATTGCTGAGCACGCCGTGCGCAAGCAGGTACTTCGCCGCCCCGGCGATGGCGTCGGCCGGATCATAGACACTCGCAGTGCCGTCATGGTTGGCGTCTGTCGCCACGCCGCTAACTACCTCCGAGGCCGGGTGCACCGGTGCCCCGCCCCACTGGTTCCCCGCAGCGCCGCCGATGCCGATCTGCATCGGCCCGGCCGCGCCGAACGCATTCGCGCCACTGTGCACGCCCGGCAGCGTGCTCTGGCCGTCGTCGCTCTCCACCTTCCCGATGCCGGCCAGGATGACCCAGGGCACCTTGTACTGGGCGCCTATCGACTGGAACAGGACGAGGTAGCTGGCCGGAATCGAGTTCCGCGCGGACTGGCTTGCGGCCGGCTGGGCCGCGGTGCCGCCACCGCGCGCGGTACATGCAGCTCCCGACGCGGCCATCAGGCCGCCGCTGGCGAACATAACCGCGGGCGCGAGCACCACGATGGCGAGCACCGCGCCGCCCGCGCAGACCAGGCCGACGATCAGGCCCTGCCGCCGACCCGGGCGCACAGGTCCGCTGATCACGAGTTACCTGTGGTGGCTAGTTCGATGGCGCTGACCTGCCAGGTTGTGCCGTTACCAGTGACCGTCACGGCGTAGCCGGTGGCGTGCTCGCTGTGGCCGGCCGCATCGGTCAGCTGCTGGCGGATCTGGACGATGAATGTCAGGCTGTCCGGTCCGAACCCGCGGATCGACTGGATCGTAGCGGTGCCGATCGACACCTGCTTGCCGCCGGCCCGTGCCGCCGCGACCCCAGGCGCCGAAAATGCGGCACCGAGCTGCCCGGCGAGTGCTGGCGATACGAGCGACCGCATCGGCCGGATGTAAGCACCCGCATTCTCGGTGTACGAATAGGTCCCGTAGGCGTCGGCGAACCGCACCACCGTTGTCGCGGCTGCAGTAAGTCCTTGCTCGGTGAACGGCACCCACCGGTAGATGTTGGCCTGATCGGATGGGCCCGGCGCTGGAGTTGGCGACGGCGTCGCGGTCGTCGGCGGGCCCGTCGATGCGGTTGCCAGCGCTCCCCGACCTGGCCGGCTCGCACCGTGCGCCGCCGGCCGCAGCAGGTACGCGCCCAGCGCCACCAGCGCGAAGACGATCAGGGCGAATACGATCCGGCGCTGAGCTGGGCTGGCCTCCATCACTTCGCTACTTCCGCCGCAGCGGGCGAAGCCAGAATGGCACGGCGCGTTCGCCGGTCACCGATCCGCTGGCCGCAGCTGCGCCGTTAGCCGCAGATGCACTTTCTTGCCCGCGCCCGGACCCGTCCGGACGACGGGGCGGCGGCTGCGGTGGCGGCCTGCCCGCTGGCTGCCTGCCAGCCAGGCGCTGTACAGGCGGCCCGTCGGTCCGCCGGACTCGAACCCGCCCGGCTTGCACCTGGGCCTGTTGCGAGCCCTGTTGCCGCGTTCGGGCCAGTCCCGGATCTGGCCGCGGCACCGCAGGCCGCGGCACAGCCGGGCGGGCCGCCGCCGCCCGGCCCGCCGCCGGCGCGGCCGGCGCCTGGCGTCCCGGCACGGATGCAGCCGAGCGTGGTGGCACCCGGCCGCCCGGCCAGGCGGGCCGGGCAATGGGCGGCCCGGCCGTGGACGCAGCAGCGGCACTGCCATGACGCGACGGCAAGTTGAGCGGCGGCGGCTCGGCGGCGGACGGAGGTTGCGTGGCCCAGGCACGGGCGCGGGCCGCGAGCGACGCCCGGCCGTCGCTCGCTTGGGCTCCCGTGCCGACGGTCACAGCGGCGTTAGCACCGGCCCGTCCGGCGCCTGCGCTCCCTGACCCGGCCGCGCCGGCCATGCCCGCCCTGGCCGCGGTGACCATGTCTGGAGCCGCCGCAGCATCCGCCGCAGCTGCCGTACCGGCATCGGCGGCCTGCAGGCCGGCGGCTGCGGCGGCAGCCCCGCCGCCCGTCGCTGCCATGGCCAGGGTCGCCGCTTGGCCCGGATTGCGCTTGGCCCAGCGGGCCGCTCGATAGGCAGCAAACGTCGGCACTGCGAGCGTCGCTGCG
The DNA here is from genome assembly GCA_963787665.1 of uncultured Actinomycetota bacterium. GTDB lineage: Bacteria > Actinomycetota > Actinomycetes > Streptosporangiales > Streptosporangiaceae > JAJYUU01. The sequence goes on along the minus strand of CAWBDZ010000005.1, from coordinate 844,648 downwards.
GAACTGGTGTTGGCCCGGGCGCTGGCTCCAGCCCGGGCCAGACCGGCATCGGCACGATCCGCCGAACCGATCATCCCGTAGCCCACCGCCGAGAACAGATGCTGGAAGGGTTTGCGGTAAATGAATGCCGCAACCGACACCAGGGCAATCATCAGGATCTTCAGGGCCCACGGCAGCACCGCGTCAGTGGTGCCCATGATCAGCGCGTAGCAGTAGAGCAGCACGCTCAGCACCAGCGCGACAGCCGCCTGCTTCAGCAGCACGCCGATCAGCATTTCCACCCAGCGCATCGCCACCACCCGGCCGAAACCCGGATGCGCGCCGATCAGCAGAAAGAACGGGCCGACGATGAGCAGCAGCAGGAAACTCAGCTTCAGCAGGATCAGCGTCACTGAGATCAGCAGCACGAGTAATCCGGCCACGACCGCAGCGAACAGCGCGGCGAAACCGACTTCGAGCCTGGTCGTCCACTGCTTCCCCTGGAACAGCGGGTAGGCGGCTGGGTCATCTGCCTGAATGCTGCCAGCGATGCCGGCGTACGTCGCCTGTTTGGCGTGGATCAGGGCCTGTGTCGGTTTCTCGTTCACGGCGATTGCTTGCGCCCACAGCAGCGACCGAGCGTATTTGGTCACCATGTTGGGCGCTGTGCCCGTCACCGAATACTGTGACGTGCCGAATTCCCCGACTAGCCACGGCTTGCATACCAGCACGGTCCACAGCTCGTCCGCGTTCTGGTCGACCACAGTGCTGCCCGACGTGTAGCTGTAACTGCCGGGCTGCGCCTGCGGATCGTCCTTCTGGACGGGAACGCAGGTGCTCGGTCCCGGACTTGGCAGTTTGGCGAAAGCCGCGTTCAGGGCCTGGGACACGCCGTCGGACACGCCGCGGCCAAGTCCGGTGACATCGGCCGGCTTGCCGATCAGGAAGATCGCCGCCGCGCACGCGGCCACCATCCAGATCGTGCCCTCGATGGTGCGCGTCGCGCGTTTGCGAATCAGGCCCTGCCAGGCCAGCCAGATCGCGGCAAGGATGATCACGACGGCCAGATACGGGAAATAGACGGCCTTGCCCAGGCTGGTAATCAGCGTGTCGGTGACTCGCTGGAGCCACGCCAGGATCCCCTCTCCGGCCGCCGACTGGTACACGCTGATCGTTACCCGGTCGATCGATTTCGCGATGTCGAAGACCATGCTCGCGACGTTGTTGCCGATCAGCGATGTCATGTCGGAGCACTGCAGGTTCGTGGCAGCCCAGTAGTCGCCGGCCACGCCGTACTCGTCATACAGGGTGGCCGGCTGCTTCCCGCTCTGCGGCGGCGCGACCATCCCGTCGATACCCGAACTGGCGGGCTCTGGGTCTGGCAGCGATGGCTGACAAATGTTGTTCAGCTCCCCGGTCAGTCCGGAGCTGCCGAGAGCGCACAGGCCGAGCAGGCCGCCGATGTCGCCGATACCAGGCACCGAGCACAAGCCGCCCGCGGGCGTGAACTCGGCAACGGTGGTCGCGGCCGCTGGCGCATGCCCGCCCCCGCCATCGGCGGGCGCGCCGTGTGCCTGGCCCGCTCGCGGCAGGACCAGCGCCGCCACGAGCACGACCAGCACAATGGCCGTCTTGCGTGGCACGCGCACTCTGCGCATCCGGGAGGCTCCTGGGTGATCTGGCTGCGGGCGGGCGCGGTCAGCCGGCTTCTGGCGAGGCCTGAGGATCAGGCGGCGGACCGGCGGGAACCTGGCCAGGACGAGCACGGGTGGGGTTGGTGTCCAGGCACTTTTGCAGTTCGGTTGAGATCAGGTCGACCGCGATCCGGCCGGCCCTGCCGTCTAGGTCACGGAAGATGCACTCGCCGTTGCCCAGGCCCCGAAGCGCCGCCTTGTGCTCTTCTGACTGTTCGACGCCGAGCAGCGCCAGTACGCTCGCGACCTCGGCCTGTTCCGAGGAGCGGAACGCGAACACGCTTGAAATGCAGTTCGTGACCTGTTCGTTCAGCAAATCGCCGGCGTTTTGCGACACCATGATCAGGGCGGTGTTGCGGGACCGGCCCATCCTGGACACTTCCGGAATGAGCTTCGCGCCCTGCGGCGTGGAGGTGATGGCCCACGCCTCATCCAGGAAGATGGCCTTGGGCAGCCGCCTGTCCATCCCGTTCAGCAGCCTGCGCGCGAACTGCGACACCAGGTACAGCAGCGCCACGGAGAGCCGCTGCTCGTAGGAGTAATCGTCGCGCCCAACCGCGGTATCCGGCAGCGTCAGTCCGGCCAGCGTGAACACCGTCGTCCAGCCCGCCGCATCGATCCGCTCGCCGCCTGACGGCGCGAAGCACAATCTGGCCAGGCGCATCTCCGACATCGAGCGCAGCACCGCGCCGAGATTCACCGACGCTGGGTCCTTCGACTCCTCCAGGTGGGTCACCACCTTGCCCAGGCTCGGCAGCTCGCCCGCCGCGACCGCCCCGACGGCCTGGATCATGGCGCTCTCGCGCTCCTCGCTCATCCGCGGCAGCAGCAGCCGGAGCGTCTCGGTCGCCATCGTCCGCCGCTCGGCCAGATCGTCGCCAAACGAGAACGGATCGAGCAGTCCGGGAGCGGCGCTTCCCAGCGGCACCACCCTGGCCTGACGGCCGCGCTCGGAGAGCCAGCCGGCCAGCGACTCCGCGTCGCCCTTGGGATCGATAACCGCCACGGTGGCTCCGCGCAGCGCGAGCTGAAGCATCAACAGCAGCGCCAGGGTCGTCTTGCCGCCACCCGGCTCGCCCGTCACCGCCACTGCAGTCGGCCGGTTCCGTGCCGCCGCCAGTAATGGATCGAAGTGCACGACGGCGCGGGCCCGGCCGAGCGTCTCGCCGATATACGGCCCAATCCAGCCGGCGTCAGGCGCGATCCGGTCGCCCAGATCAACAGTCGCAGTTGGCATCGCGCCCGCAACCGTGTACAGCGGCTGGCGCTGCAAGTACGAACTCAGCCGCATCCGGTCGCCGGGCAATGACTCGCACAGCAACGAGAACTGGTCGCCAGTCGAGTTCACCACGTCGATTCCAGCGTCTCGGTAGTGCTCGATCACTGCCTCGCCGCGGCGCAGGCAGATCTCGCGGGCGGGCGCCGTCACCATCAGCCGATGCCAGCCGTACACAAACGGCAGCCGCTCCTTGGTGATGCCATGCTCAAGCAGCCTGGCTGCCTCTATCTGCTCGGCCAGCGCGAGCGGAAGGTCCGCCCCGGCCTCCCTGATGTGGGCGTCCATATCCCGGGCGTGCGCGAGCCGTCGGCCAACGTCCTTGCTAGCCCGGGCCGGAGCGATCAGCCTCATTCGCAGGCTGGCCTCGACTGGAAACGGCAACGCATCGGCGTAGTGCAGCCACGGTTCGCCTTCGGGGAAGTACATGACATCCGGGAACCGCGCGAAGGAAAGGAACGAGGCCCACGATTCCCCGGCCGGGTGTTCCAGGCGCAGCACCGTCCGGCCGTTGTGTACCTGGCCTTCCAGCAGCGACTCGATCTCGCCGACGCCCCAAGTGCGCCGGCGCGCCGCCGAGGGTAGCGGCTCGGCGACCGTGCCGGCCAGCGCGTGGCGGAATAGCCACGCGATTTCGTCGGAACTGGCATGCGAGGCGGCCAGCGCACCAGAACCTAGCGCCCTGCCGAGCCTTGCTGCCTGCTCCGTCCAGCGCGCGATCTCGGCTGCAGGTACAGCCTCGTCGATAAGCCCTAGCGCCTGCTCGGCAGTCCGATACGACGTGGTTATCTGCGCAAGCAGGCCGCCCGAAAGCTGCGCGCGGACGCCACGTTGGCCGAGCCGGACGCCGAGGTACACCTCCTTCGTCCAGAAGTCCTTGGCCCATACGTGCCGGTACATCTCCTCTAGATAGGCGATCCAGCCAGGGCCGCCATCCGAGGTCCCGTCGAGCTTCGTCGCCCAGTCCGCCGCCGGGTACGGCCGGTGCGCGACGCGCAGGTGCACCTCGGCGTCCGCCATCCGGATCGTGGCGAGCGCGACGGTCATGTTGGTGGCCAGGGCCTCGCGCTCGGCGGGCGTCGTGAACTCATACGACACGGTGGGAATCCGGTAATAAGCCCAGGCGTGCGTCTCGGTCAGCAGGATCCGGTCGTCGAAATACCGCACGGCGAGCCGGGTTCGGCCGGCGGTTCGGGTGCTCACCGGCTACCAGTCCCGGCCACGGCCGGGTCAGCGAGACCGGACACAACGAGGCCAGCTAGCGCGGTATAGGCACGGATCGTCGGCGTCCCGATCGGACCGCCGCCGGCCAGCTTGTCGTCCCATGGAACCCGCACGATCGCGCGGCTGCGGCCGGCCGCAACCGACGCGGCGCCCTCTATGTACGCCGCCGTCTGCGCGTTTACCCCGTTGAGCACTATCAAGCCGTTCCCGGCCAGGCGTCGGTGATCGTGCGCTTCGAGCCATTCCAGTGTCATCGCCAGCGCCTGCATCGCAGCTGAGCTAGCGGGCGCGACGAGCACGAGTTGCTCGGCCACCTGCAGCGCCCGCGGCACGTGCACGGCGGCGGGATCGGCGAGCGTGAGGGCGTAACGACCGACGACGGCGTCAATCACTTTGCCTGCGTCGGCAGTCTGACCATCGCGACTCTCGGCAGTTACAACCTGCAGGCCTCGTTCCCGTTGAAAATCGGGGTCGCCAGTGTCAGGGGCTGGGCGCAGGCCGGGCACCAGCCTGGGGATCGCCTTGGCTCGCTCGGTCAGGGAGCCGGGGCCAGGCCGCAGGTCGAGTACGGCGACTGCCTCATCCCGCAAGCTCGCCAGTACCTGTCCGGTCAGCAACGTAGTGAGCGTCTGGCCGGCTCCAGCGGTGCAGCCGAGAACGACGATGCGCGCCGGCCCAGGCAGCTTCAGCCGGGCCCTAGCCTGGTCTCGCTGCACCAGATCTGCTTTGCCCGGCCGGTGACCGCCGGGGACGACGACGACCGGCTCGCGCCGCAGGCCGGCCGGGTTCGCCGGCGCACGCAGCGCCCGCTCGACGACGTGCAGCGGGCGGCCAGCTGTTTCGTCGGACCTGATGGTGACAACCGGCCGGACCGGACGCGCTGCCGAAGCCGACGTCGCGCCAGCGCGCGCTCTCACCCGCTCAGGGGGCTGGCAGGTCGCGAGCTCGGCTGCGGCTCCGGCGGTCTCGCCGGGCGGGGAGGGGGTCGCCGAGGCCGGGGTTACTGTGGCCGGGGTCGCCGCATCCGGGACCGCTGCTGCCGGGTTTGGCGCATCCGGAGTCGCCGCATCCGGGGTCGCCAGGGCCGGGGTTACCGTGGCCGGGGTCGCCGTGGGCGGCATCGCCACCTCCGGTGCGGCGGGGACGGATGCCACGGTGGCCCGAGCCCGGGGCATCGCTGCCAACTGGCGTGCCGCCACGCCCCCGTCGGACATGCTCGCTCCCGCGGCCGCCGCCAGCACTTGGCCCGGCGCACGCCAGACCTTCGCCACGACGATGAGCGCGTCCCTTTCTGTCAGCGGCGCCATCCGGCACCACGTCCGTGGCTCGCTGATGTAGCGGAGCTGGGACAGGAGCAGCTCCGGCAGCCTTTTGCCCTCAAGCACAGGCCGGGTCACCAGCCAGGCAAGCAGCGCGGGGGGCAGTACGTAGAGCCAGACCCACGTGTGGCTGAACGGCATCCCGATCACCGTGAGAAGCAGGGTGTAGGGAACGGCGATGGCCAGGAAGGCTGCCACCTGGCCAACTGGCAGCGGCATGGGCAGCCGGAAGTCGTACAGCTTGTAGAGCCGTTTCTCGATCTTCCAGATGTTGGTGTAAGTCGGTAGTTCCATGCGCTGCCTCCTTCCGCCCGCTAGTGCGAGACCGGCCGCCAGCTAGTCATTCGCTCAGTGCACGCCGAGGGCGTTAGCAATGCCCGTGGCGATGGTTTGAACGATGCTCGGCGTGTAGAAGACGACCGCAATGGCGATTGCCAGCACGATGAATTGCACGAACCGGATGATCTCGCGTGTGAACAAGAAGAAGATCGCGACGATGCCGACGATGCCCAGGAATAGCGGGCCAAAAAGGCCCTGGAGATAGGACACGAGGCCAGTAGTGCTAAGAGCAAGAGTATGTGCTGCCAAATGAAGATGAGCCGACATCGAATCTCCGGGGGTGAGTGAGCGCGGCCAGCGGGGGCGTGGGCGGGGGCATCAGTCATCAAGGCGGCCCCTGCATGGACGCACCGATCGACTGGACGTCCCAGCTGCCGGCCTGCCGGACGACGGTCAGCTCGTAGGTCATCTGTAGAGCCGACGGTGCGGACGCGGTCCCTGCTGAAGCCGCCCGGGTAGCCGGAGCGGCTGAAAGGTCCCAGGTGACCGTGACAGATATCGGCCGGCGGTTGCCGCCTGCGGGCGCGTACACCCGGTCGATCGCGGCGAATGTCACCACACCGTCGAGGCCGGCGATGTGGGCACCATGCGCCTCGAACCTGGCCAGCGTCGTGCGGTCACCGCTGCCGTACGCCTGGAAGAACGCCGGCAGCTGGCGCCGCAGCGCCGTCTCGGTTGCCTGATCCGAAGTCAGCTGCTTGACCGGGGGCGCAGCCTTGGTCGGTCCAGGCAGCAGCGCTGGCTGGCCCGAGACCGCGATGCCGCCGCGAGCTGCGTAAATCGGGACGCCAAGCTCGATCATGCGGCCATCGCCAAGCTGAGCGAGCAAAGTCACTATCGCCGTGTGACGGCCCTTTACTGTGATCGCGACCACTTGCTCCGTGCGCAGATGCTGAACTCCGGCACCGTTCCAGCCGAGTTGGTGGTTGACACCGGACGGCAGGAATCGCGCGAGCTGCCGGCCGCGCTGTGCGGCGTCGGCAGGACTGAAGTTGAGGTAAGCAGAGCCGAACTGCTGCGCATAAGCCTCGGCGAGAGCCACCGGGAACTGCGTGCCGCCAGTGGCCGCCGACGAACTGGCCGGGGCCCTGGTGCCCTGACCCTGGATGATCGCGAGCACGCCGCGGTAGCCAATGAGGATCAGCACTGCCCAGGCAATGGCACGCGCGACCCAGACGAGCCATCTACCGCCAGCGCCACGCCACTGTGCTCTGGCCTGCTCGGGCCGCGCGGCGGGAACCTGGCTAGGGGGCAGGGCCTCATCATCGGCAGCTAACTCGTCACCGCGATCGAGTAATGCCCTGCGAACCATCACACCTCCGTTCGTTCTCCCGCGCACGCGTCGCAATGCCGTACGACCCGACGTTGCACGTGCCGGGCACCATTCTGCGGCAAAACGCCCAGCCAACCCCGGCATTGACACGGCCGGCGCGCCGTCCGGGTGCCGATTTGTTGAGCTGATTGGGCCGATTAGCCAATCCGGATCGGGCGCAACGCTGGGCCGTCCGGTTTTCCCGGCCGCAGTTAGCAGCTGCGAATTGATGCTGTCTGCAACGACAGCGTGACCGGCCTGGGCAGATTGGATAGGCCGGCCGGTTTGGCTGGCCTGCCCAGGCTGGCCAACATGCCAGGGCAGCCCTTCGGCCGGCGGCCAGCTAAGCCGGTTGTGCGCACCGCTTGGCTCGCCGCCAAGCTCGGCGGCCGACGTCGGCCATCCCGGCGCGGGGAAGGCGCGAAAGGAAACCCCAGTCCGGGCCGCCGGTTGCTGCTCCGGTTCGGAACTCAGCATGGGTGCTTCCTTTCCGCTCGCCGGGACGGCCGCCGTCCTAACGTCGTCGAACGGCCGTCTGCGCTGCCGATCGGCTAACGCAAGAAGCAGGAAACCCCATGAGCTGTGACATCGCTGTGACACATTGCCGCGGCGGTGGAATTTGCGGGCGCGCGCGGCGCGGGTTAGCGGACCGTCAGCAGCGTCTTGCCGATTGTCGACCTGCTTTCGATCGCGGCGTGGGCTTGCGCCGCCTCGCCGAGCCCGAATCGCTGGCCGATGACCGGACGCAAGATGCCGGCCCTCGCCGCGTCCAGTGCGGCAGTGGTAAGTTCGCGCATCCTCGCCGACGTCACCGAGACACCCCGCAGCACGGCGATCTGCCTGGCTGCGGCCTCGTGTTCAGGTACGACCGTGAAGCTGCCGCTCGCCATCCCGAACACGCAGATCCTGCCGCCATCGCCCAGCAGCCCCAACGCAGCAGCGCCGATCGTACCGCCGACGCCATCGAAAACCACGTCGACCCGGCCCACGGCTGCCTGCACGGTTTCCGGCCAGTCCGGCTCCTGGTAATCCACTGCAAGCGTGGCCCCGAGGCCCGTCACAACCTCCGCCTTGCGCGGGCCTCCTGCCGCGGCGACCACTACAGCGCCCGCATTGCGCGCGAGCTGGACAAGCAGCGATCCGACGCCGCCGGCTGCAGCCTCCACGAGGACGATCTCGCCGGGCTTGATGCCGGCGGAGCGCATAAGCGCTATCGCGGTCCGCCCGTCAGCGAGCAGCGCCACGGCTGCATCCAATTGGACCTCTGCCGGAACTGGCATGAGCGCATCGGCGGGCACGGCCACGAACTCGGCGTAGCCTCCGGATCCGCCAGTGGTTGCGACGAATCTCTGACCGAGCGGCGACTGGCCCTCCTCCGCGCTCGGGCCGCGGAGGATGACCGTTCCCCCTACTCCGTTGCCCAGGACGGCCGGCAGGCTCGGTGCCATCGCTGGATGCGGAGGATGGCCGGCCCGAATCTGAGTCTCAACGAACGTGACGCCCGCGAAGTCAACCGAAATGATGACCTGCCCTGGGCCGGGGACTGGATCCGGAAGCTCCGCCGGCACAAGCTGCTCTGGCGGGCCGAACTCGCTCAGTACCACTGCGCGCACGCTGGACCTCCTGGTCGGCTTCATATTCGGAGCGTTTTGCTCCGAATAGAGCTTACCGGAGCGGGACGCTCCGTAAGAACGTAAGCTCAGGGTTCGTGACCGGGCCGACGATGGAACGCCCTGGCAGCGGGCGGGGCCGCCAGGCCGAGGCCAGGCGCAATGACCAGCGCGTGCTGGACGCAGCGCGCGCCGTGGTCGGCCGCTACGGGGCCGACGCGCCCGTCGCCGCCATTGCCGAACGCGCAGGCGTTGGCATGGGCACTCTTTACCGCAGGTACGGCAGCAAGACTGACTTGCTCCGGCGGCTATGCATGATGGCCATGACCGCGACGATCGAAGCAGCACAGGACGCTCTCGCCGACAAAGACGCCTGGAGCGGTCTGGCTGGATATATCAGGGCATGCGTAAGCCAGGGAACGGGCACTCTCGGCGCACTGGCCGGATCTATCGAGACCACACCGGAGTTGTGGGCAACCAGCAGGCGCAGTCGCGATCTGCTCGAACAGATCCTGGCCCGCGCCCGGGCGACCGGCCAGGTGCGGCCTGACGTGACGGTCCTGGATATCGCCTGGCTGATCGAGACGCTCGGCCGGTCCGGCCCCGCCGAGCCGTCCGAGGAGGACGCCGTAATCAAGCTACGCCTGACGGCCATCGCGGTAGACGGCCTGCGCTCGTCAGCCGGAGCCGGCCCACTGCCCGGCGAGCCGCCCACGGCGAGCCATTACGAGGAACGCTGGCGGGTTAGCCGCTAGCAACTGGCCCGGTGTACTGCCCAGGCGTCCTGATGGCGCCGGCGAAGCCGGTCTGGTCCCGGTACCTGACCGGCTCCGCCTACCGCCGAAAGCCCCACCGAATGGCTGTTTGACGAGCACAAGATTTGGATCGCCGAGAATGTCATAGACCCACTGCATGCTGCGGTCATGAAGGAGGTACGGCAGCATGGTAGTCATGAGCGCCATAGAAGCCTGGCCCGCGGCAGGCCAGCCCTTCACGGTGGACGAGCTGGACCTGATGCCCGATGACGGGCGACGGTATGAGCTCCTGGACGGGGTGCTGATCGTGAGCCCGCGACCGAGGGTGACCCATCAGGAGGTCGCGATGGAGCTCGCCGTGCAATTGCGGGCGGCGTGCCCGCCGGAGCTGCGCGTAGTTGCCGAGCCAGCGGTTCAGGTATCACCGGTCACCGAGTTCGATCCTGACATTGTGGTCATCCGGCAGGAGTATGTGCGAGATGCCAAGGTGACGGTGCCGCCCTTGTTGATCGTGGAGGTGCGGTCACCGAGCACCGCCCTGATCGATCTGAACCGTAAGAAGGCGGCGTACGCCAAGTTCGGCGTCCCGTCGTACTGGGTCGTTGACCCAGACCCGGATCGGCCGGCGCTCACGGTCTTCGAGCTCGCCGCGGCCGGGTACATGAAAGGCGACCGAGTAGCTGGCGCGAACTCGTTCCCCGCCAAGAGGCCGTTCGCCGTGGAAATCGTGCCGGCCCGCCTCGTTGCCGGCCTGTTTCCGCGCTGACCTGCTCAGGTGCCGGTTGCGGTGGTGACGATCCACGCCAGCACGAACGCCTCCTCGTGCCAGGCATCGTAACGGCCGCTGCGGCCACCGTGGCCGGCCGTCATCTCCGTCTTCAGCAGGAACGGCCCGCCGCCAGCTGACGCCTGGAGCCTCGCGATCCACTTGGCCGGCTCGTGGTAGAGGACGCGCGTGTCGTTCAGGCTCGTCACCGCGAGGATCGGCGGGTACACGCGGCCAGGGACGACGTTCTCGTACGGCGTGTACGACTTCATGTACCGGTAGACCTCGGGGTCGTGCAGCGGATCGCCCCACTCCTCCCACTCCGGGATCGTCAGCGGCAGCGTCGGGTCGAGGATCGAGGTCAGCGCATCAACGAAGGGCACCTGCGCCACGATGCCGCCGAATGCCTCCGGGGCCATGTTCGCAACTGCGCCCATGAGCAAGCCGCCTGCCGAGCCGCCACGGGCGACAAGCCGCTCCTCCGTCGTCCAGCCGTCCTTCACGACGTGCCGCGCGCACGCGATGAAGTCGCCGAAGGTGTTGACCTTCTTCAGCATTTTGCCGTCGTCGTACCAGCGCCGCCCCATCTCGCCGCCGCCGCGGATGTGCGCGATCGCGAAGACGAACCCGCGGTCGAGCAGCGAGATCCGGCTTATCGAGAAGCTGGGATCAGTGGAATGCTCGTAGCTTCCGTAGCCGTAAAGCAGGAACGGGTTGCTTGCATCGCGCTCAGTACCCTTGCGGCATACCAGGGACACCGGGATCTGGGTGCCATCCTCGGCGGTTGCCCAGAGCCGATGCTGCTCGTAGTCGGCCGGGTCGTACGGCCTGCCGTCCGGGCTAGGCAGCACGGCGCTCCGCTTCAGCAGCGTGAGCTCTCCCGTGATTACGTCGCAGTCGTAAACCGAATTGGGCGTCACCATGGAGACATAGCCCAGCCGGAACGTCCCGGTGTCATACTCCGGGTTCGCGCCGGGCCCGACCGAGTAGATCGGCTCGGGGAACGCGATCTGGTAGTCCGTATCGTCGGCGCCTATCACGCGGAGGCCAGTCAGCCCGGCTCGGCGCAGATAGACGACGAAGTGCCCGGCGAACGCGTCCACGCTGAGCAGCCTGGTGTCGTCACGGTGCTCGATAACCGGCGTCCATTGCGTCGGATTGTCCGCCGGAGCCTGGGCGAGCGCGAAGTTGAGCGCGCCATCGTTGTGCAGGATCAGCAGCCGGTCAGTGCCATCGGGCAGGAGCTGGTGCTCGACATCGTACTCGACGCCCGTCCGGCGCGGTGCGACCACGGTGAACTCCCCCGTCGGCTGCGCCGCGTCCAGCAGCCACACCTCGCTCGTGAGTTTGCTTGAGCTGGCAATCATCAGGTAGCGCTCGCTCCGGGCCAGGCCGACGCCGACGTTGAACTTCTCGTCCTGCTCCTCGAACACGATTACGTCGTCGCTGGCCGGCGAGCCGATCCGGTGGCGCCACACGCGGTACGGGCGCCAGGCGTCATCGACGGTGACATAGAACAGCGCGGTTGCGTCGACCGACCACGCGCTGCCGTAGAAGGTGTCTGGGATCTCGTCCGGCGCGGTCTCGCCGGTGTCAAGATTCTTGACGCGCATGGTGAAGCGCTCGTCGCCGGACATGTCAGTTGAGTAAGCCAGCAGCCGGCCGTCCGGGCTGATGTCGAAGGCACCCATCGCGAAGAAGGGGCTATCCCCAGCGAGCTCGTTAGCGTCCAGCAGCACCTGCTCGCCGTCGAGTGGGCTGCCGTCCTCGGTCATTGGCGGGCCGGCGTCCGCTGGCCGGACCGCGCGGCGGCAGTTGACCGAGTACTGCTTGCCCTCGATCGTCCGTGCGTAATACCACCAGCCGCCCTTCCGGACGGGCACGGACAGGTCGGTCTCCTTGGTCCTGGCCTTGATCTCCGTGAAGATCGTCTCGCGGAGCGGCGCTTGATCTGCGGTCATGGCCTCGGTATAGGCGTTCTGGGCTTCCAGGAACGCGATCGTCCCCGGGTCGCCTTTACCGGCCAGCCAAGCGAACTCATCGATGAACGTGTCGCCGTGATGCGTGCGCTCACTCGGCACTCGGTTAGTCGCTGGGGGCTGCGGGCTGGCGCCCGGCTCTGGTCGTGCGCTGCTCAGCTGGTCGCTCATGAAGACCGAGCCTACTTGGGCCGATTGCTGCCCCGGCACAGGCCGAGGCAAGGGTGCCGGAGTCCGCGCTGGCGGTGCAAGAATCGCTGGCAGCCAACCATTTGCGCGCAGGAGGACGAGTGCTAGCAGTGATCTTGCTTGTGGTGGTGCTCGGCCTCGCGGTCGTGCTGGGTCTTTTCACCTCGATCAGGCGGGCGGCAAGGTGCGCCAGGATAATCGGCGCCCCCGCCGGCGAACCCGAGGATTCCTTTGGCGGCGGCGTCATGTGCAAGGCTTTGATCACCAGCGGGTCACTGGCAAAGCTGGAGTTGTTCGACTGGGGCGTGCGGATCAGCGGGATCGTGATCAGCCGCTGGCTCGTGCCGACCTGGGAGGCCCGCTGGGACGATCTGGCCATAGCCGAGCTTGTGGCACTCCCGCACAGCAGGATCGCGGTCTGGTTCCAGCTGCGCGGCGAACCGGACGGGATGGCCTTCCTGTCCCAGCGGAATCAGGACATCCTGCGCGTGCTCGAACGTCATAAGCTCCCGGTGAACCGGTCGGTCGCGCACATCAAGCGCGTGGCGGAGCTCTACCAGACGCGTTAGCGTCTCGTGGCAAGACGATCCCTTGCCGCGCCAGTCCTGCGCCAAGACCGTCAGGTATTGAGTGCGTTTGTCCCGGCTTATTGGCGACAAACGCACTCAATACATCCGCTCCCGGTTTCGTCAGCGTGCCAGACAATCAGCGAATGCCCGCAGGCCCTTGCCCCACCCGTCGGCGCCACTGACACCGTCGCGCATGGACTCCCAGCCATCGCCGTGCCTGTCAATGTTGCGGTGCTCGAGTTCAACCAGCGTCCGGCCAGGAGTTTCCGCGCTGAAACGCACCTCGATCTCACTGGTCTTTTCCGGATCAGCCTCTATCTGCCACTGGAGGCTGATGTCCCAGCTGAAGACGACGCGATGAGGCGGCTCGTAGGCCAGGACGCGCGCCCAGTGGCATTCGCTGCCGTCGGTACCGCGGTCATAGATGTCGCCGCCCACCCGCGGCTCGAACACCATTTCGGCCAGTTCGGCCTGAAGGATGTGATGATCGGCCGGCCACCAGCTCGCCATGTCGGCGGTAAAGACGGTAAAAGCCCGGTCGATCGGGGCGTCCACGACGATTGACGTCCGGACCGCATTGTCTGTTGCCTGCATTGCTTGTCTCCTACTCTTCTCGTTCAACTACGGATTGGAAGGCGGTCAGCGCCTGATCCCAGAACCGGTCGAGGTAGGCGCGGAGGGCGCCGACGCCGTCCAGGTTCACCTGGTAAATGCGGCGGTTGCCGTCGGGCCGGTCAATGACCAGCCCGGCGTCCTTGAGCACCTTGAGGTGCTGTGAGACAGCTGGCCGGCTGATGGGCAGATCCCGCGCGAGCTCGCCGACCGGCTGGGGACGTCCCGCTAGGCGCTCAAAAATCGTGCGCCTAGTCGGATCGGCCAGCGCGTCCAGGACCTCTTGGTAAGTCATGACTTACCGTAAGCTACAACTTACCGAGATGCTACGTCAAGTGCTGGGGCCCCCGTACATCCGGCTGGCCGCTCGTGCGGACGCCAGGCAGAGGCGGTGCCGGCAGTGGCCCGGCGGCCGGCGGCAGGCGGGGGCCCGGGACGCCGAGGTCGGGCGTCAGTTGGCCGTTGTCTGTGCTGTCTTTGCCCAGTAGTCCTCAGCTGCCTTAGACGACGCGAGCGCCTCGGAGGTGTCAAAGCCCGGCGCCATCGACGCGGCGGTGCCAGGCATCACCTCGTGGTGCTCGATGCCCAGCAGCCGCAGCCAGCTCTGCTGGCCCATGGTCAGCGCGATGAAGCAGCCCAGCTCGACCAGCTCCGGCTCGGAGAAATGCTGATTCAGCCGCTCCCAGAGCTCGTCACCGGACTCAAGCCGCCAGGTAATCGCCTCCGCGTAGGCCAGCGCGGCCTTTTCCCGCTCGCTGAGCCGGGCGGACTTCTCGAAATTGAGCAGGTCGTCATACTGCGCTTCGGCCAGCCCTTGGGCTCTTGCTTGCTCGGATCGCTGGTTTCCGCAGTATTCGCATTTCACCGACCGCGACACGTAGACGCGGCACAGTTCCTTGATGGCGTGGTCGCAGACACCTTCGCGGAAAATCGCCTGCCACGAACCGGCAAAGGCCCAGAAGCACGCCGGGACGTGAGCACGTACTGCCGAACTTTCCGGCCGCGGCGTTCCCTCCCGCTGGCATCGCTGCATCTCCGCCTGCATCTGCGGGTCCATGGCCTCGGGTGGCACATAACTGATCCGCTGCTTGCGGCCCATCGGACTCTCCCGCCTGGTCTCTGCGCGCCGCAACCGCAACGGTCACCGCGTAGCCGTCATCGCGTGGCCGTCACGGCACAGCCGCCACCATCTCGCCATTGCTGCGTGACCGTTGTCACGTAGTCGCTGCCAGGCCATCGTCGCCGGGAAACCACCGACGGGCAACCGGTACCGAGCCGGGCGGACCCGGGACATCGAGCCAGCGCCGACCGCCGCAACCGCGCTGAGGTCGTCATCGCCGCCCGCGAGTGACTTCGTCGGCGTCCGGCAAACGTGTGCTCATCGGCGCCTCAACGCCGGCCCGGCGCTCGTACGGAGACACGATGACGCGGGCAGCGGAAAGCAGCCGCAGCACCCGGGTCTCCCGGCCATAGGCCAGCGGGTAGAACAGCAACTGATCGAGTGGAAACCACAGCCCGATCCAGACCAGCACCCAGCCGAGGGTGTCGATGATCACATGTTCTATGCCTGATGACGGGTGAACCTTGGATGCCGCGACGGTGAGGCCCAGGCCCGCGGCGCAGATTGGCACGCCGATGCGCAAGGCGCTGATGCCGCCGAACCGCTGCGCGCGAGACTCCCGGCGGTTGTACTGGATCCGGTGCACGCAGTACCTGTGCAACGTCCGGGCCAGCCGCGCGGCGACGTCGTCGTCGATCTCCTCGGGGGGAAGCTGGACCTCAAGCCTGACCGGCCGGAAAGACCGCCGGCCACGCAATTCACTCAGGCAGAAATCGACGCCGGTAAGGAAGTTCCGATACTCAGAAAAAAGGTCCGTCTGCGACAACTCGAACATTTCATTAGCTCGCATCAGCCGCAGCTTGATAACCTGCTCTTGGCGGCGGGCCAGCGTCCGGCCCGAGGTCTCCTCCATGGCCAGCCAGCCTACGACCGCGGTAGCGGCCGATGCCGAAGGCACCCGGCGCCGCCGACGCGAGAACCCTCCGGCCCGTGCCTTTACCTGGCGGGCCTGTGGCGGTGGCCGTTACTAGTGGTCAGCGGTGATAAGGGTCGGGTATGTCGCCGGTCAGCGTATGCTGCGCGATCCCCCCAGGCTCGACCAGCACCGGCTGCGGGGACGTGCCGGCGGCCAGCTCGAGCGTCACGATCCCGCACCGCTTCGCGCCTAGCACCGGTTGCACGAGATCCGGGAGCACCGCCCAGGTCGTCGGTGCCCAGAGGTGTTGCGTGCCATCGAGATCAAGCTGACGGTACTGGTGGACGTGGCCGCTCATGACCAGCGCGACCGAGCTACCGGCGAGCAGGCTGCTGAGACGATTACGGGCGGGTTGCGGCCAGAAGCGGTAAGCGGGTGCGCTAGCAAGTTCCTCCTCAGGGGCGGTAACCGGCTTATGCGCAATGAGGGCCAGGCGGTTGTCCCGGTCCCGCTCGGCTAGCTGTTCTTCCAGCCAGGACCATTGCCTGGCCTCAGCCTCGAGCCCGGAGCCGAACAGTTGCGCGTTCATGCCCAGCATCGTCCAACCGTTGACCGTCAGTGACCAGTGATCCGCCCCCACGGTGTCCAGCCAGCGGCGCTGGCGGACAGCGTCAATAGTCACGTCGGCCGGAACGCCCGGCCACGGGTTGTCACCAACGTCGTGATTGCCGGGAACCGCGTACCACGCAACTGGCAGGCGGTCGAGCTGCTGCCGGCCGTTGTCCAGGTCCGCAGGGTCGTGTGCACCGTCCAGAGTCAGATCACCAAGGTGAATGACGACATCAGGCGCTGCGGCGCCGACGTAACGTAGGACAGCGTCCCAGTTCGCCGTTGCTTCCGGCACGACCGGCGACAGGTGGGTGTCGGACACCAAGATCACCCGCAGCGCAGTCACGACTAAACCGTATAACCGGCTCGCGGGCCGTCGTCCGGTCGACCGGCGAGTGCATGAAGAGTTCACCGCCGGCTTGGCAAACGTATGAATGACGCCGCTAGCACCACGCCGAGCGATCCGCGGACGCGTTCGGCGCTAACTTTCCGCGAGGTGTCGATTCCGGCGGCTTGTCTTCGTGAACGTGATGAGAGGGCCAGGCGCCGTTGCCGCGTTCGGCTCTAAACCAGAGAACGGGAGAACGACATGAAGCAGTATCTGCTCGCCGTGCACTTGGTATCGGGAGAGCCAGGCCTGTCCGAGGAAGAGATGCAGGCGTCGTACAAGGCAGTCGATAGCTACAACGCCGAGCTTAGGTCCGCGGGAGCCTGGGTCTTCGCCGGCGGCCTGCACCCGCCCGCGACCGCCACCGTTGTGCGGGCGCAGGGCGGCCAGGTCGTCACCACCGATGGTCCGTTCGCGGAAACGAAGGAGCAGCTAGGCGGATTCTGGGTCATCCAGGCCCCGGATCTGGATGCTGCGCTGGACTGGGCAGCCAAGGGTTCGGCTGCCTGCGGCGCCCCAGTAGAGGTCCGGCCGTTCCAGGAGCTTCCGGAGGAATAGCTGGTGCCAAGGACGGACGCGAGCGCGATCGAGCGGGCCTACCGCGAGAGCGCTGGACGCGCGGTCGCCACCTTGATTCGCCTCTTCGGCGATATCGACCTCGCCGAAGAGGCGGTCCAGGAGGCGTTCGCGGTTGCTATCGCGCGCTGGCCCGCCGACGGCGTGCCGGCGAACCCCGGCGGCTGGATCGTCACCACGGCTCGCAACAAGGCGCTCGACCGGCTGAGACGAGAGTCGACTCGCTATAGCCGGGAGTCTCAGGCGGCTTTGCTTCACTACGACGCCGCGCCATTGGAGGTGGGATCGGTGCAGGATGACCGGCTGCGGCTGATCTTTACGTGCTGTCACCCGGCACTTGCTGCGGAGGCGCAGCTTGCCCTGACTCTGAGGCTCATCGCCGGGCTCCAGACGCCCGAGATCGCCCGCGCGTTCCTCGTATCGGAGCCAACCGTCGCTCAGCGCCTGGTCCGGGCGAAACGCAAGATCCGCGACGCTGGCATTCCCTATCGCGTGCCGCGCGAGGCAGAGCTGCCTGACCGGCTCCCGTTCGCGCTTGCGGTCGTTTACCTCATCTTCAACGAGGGATACATCGCCTCGGCGGGCCCGGATCTCGCCCGCATCGACCTATGCACCGAGGCCATCAGGCTGGCGAGACTGCTGGCCGAGCTGATGCCCGATGAGCCTGAGGTCCTCGGCTTGCTGGCCCTGCTGCTTTTGACCCAAGCTCGCCGCGACGCTCGCGTCAGCCCTGGCGGTGCGCTTGTCCTGCTCGCCGATCAGGACCGCGGCAAGTGGGACCAGGCCATGATCAGCGAGGGCCAAGAGCTCGTGCGCAGCTGCCTGCGGCGCAACGTGCCGGGGCCGTACCAGATCCAGGCTGCGATCAACGCCGTGCACAGCGATGCTCGGACCGCCGCGGACACCGACTGGGGTCAGATCCTTGCCCTCTACGACCAGCTGATGGCGATCGCACCGACACCGGTCGTTGCACTCAACCGCTGCGTCGCGGTCGCCGAGGTCCACGACCCCGCGACCGCGCTGCAGCTCGTTGACCAGCTCAGCCTGGACAGCTACCACCTGTTCCACGCAACCCGGGCTGACCTGCTGCGCAGGCTCGGCAGGCTGGATGAGGCGGCCGCCGCTTACGACGCGGCCATCGCGCGTGCCGCGAACCGGGCGGAACGTGCTTTCCTCCAGCTCCGGCGGGACAGTCTCTAGCATCGCCGCCGGCCAGCTGACTCCGATTCTGAACGTAACGGGTAGGCGCTACGCCCTCAAGCGCCCGTCGCAGCGCCGACTGCAGCGCTTGCCCGTTCCGGGCATGTCGGGATAACCGGGCAGCAAAGTTACCCGCAAGTAGTGACCTCGGTTACACCACGAAACCAGACCGCCACCCCCCGCGTCGAACCTGCCATTACCCGCCGCCACCCGGCCCGCCCGGCCGCCCGGCAGCCGACAGGAAGGACGCCCGATGCCCCCCACCGCCCGACTGACCCGCGCCCTGCGCGGCCGCCGCGCCGTCCTGGCCGCCGTGGGCGCCGCCGCGGCGCTGGCCGGCGCCGGCACCGCCTCCGCCGCCACCCTCACCACCGCCGCCGCCGGGCACCCCGCCCCGCACGCCCACCACGCCCCCGCCGGGCACCCCGCCCGCACGCCGCGCAGGCCGCCACGCACGCCCGGCTGGCCGCCGCCCGCACCGACGCCCGCACCGACGCCGCCGCCCGCCGCGCCGTGCCGCCGCCGCCCGCCGTGACGCCCGGCGTGACGCCCGGCCGTACCGGATCTACGACTCGGTCACCCCCGCCGCCATCCCCGCCCGCCACGACATCGCCACCTACGCCGACGGCGGCTACGCCGTCAGCCCCGCCGCCGTCACCGGCCGCCACGTCCTGTGGATCGACACCAACGGCACCGACCCCCGCGCCGCCGCCCTCGACATCGAGCCCGGCGACGCCACCCCCGCCAGCGCCGCCGCCTGGGCCCGCGCCAAGCTCACCACCCAGCCCCACACCCTGGCCCGCCTCTACACCATGCGGTCAGAATGGCCCGCCGCCCGCGCCGCCGTCGCCGCCCTGCCCCGCCACCTGCAGCACCGCGTCCGCTGGTGGATCGCCGACCCCACCGGCATCCCCCACAACCTCCCCGGCGCCCAGGCCACCCAGTGGTACTGGGGCCCCCACTACGACATCACCACCGCCACCCCCGCCTTCTAACCCCCCGCCCCCCGCGGCCCGGCCCAACCCCCCCGCAGCCAACCCCCCCAGGCCGCCAAACCCCCCCAGGCCGGCCAGCCCCCCAGCGTCCCGTCCCCCGCCCCCCGGGGGACGGGACGCTGCCACCCGCCCGCACCGCCCGGGCTTTGTTTAGCGTGACATCCACACCACTGCTCAACTAGGAACAGCACATCCACCCCGCCGCTAAACCCATCACCCGCCGCACGCCAGCCAGCCGACCCCGCAGCCCCCGCGCCCCGCAACGATCACCCGGCCGACCGGCACGGCACACAATGGCCTTATGCAAATCTCGTTCCCTTCGCCCGTGCGCTGCCCGGTCTGGTATCGATGACCGCCCCCGGCGTCTTCGCTGACCTGGCAGCGCAGCGCTCCTGCTGGCACCCGGTTGCGTTCTCGGCGGCGCTTGGCACCCAACCGCAGCACGCCGACCTGCTGGGCGAGCCGCTGGTGCTGTGGCGCGGAGCGGCTGGCGCCGCGCGGGTTATGTCGGATGTTTGCGTGCATCGCGGCACGGCACTCTCACTCGGCACGGTCAGCGGAGAGGAGATCGTCTGCGCCTATCACGGCTGGCGCTATGACGCCGACGGGCGTTGCGTCGCGATACCGCAGCTGGCAGACCCGGTCCGGGTACCGGCGAAGGCGCGCGTGCCAGCCTTTCGCGCCCTTGAGCGTTATGGGCTCGTGTGGGTCGCACTCGATGAGCCGCGCTGGCCGCTGCCCGAGGTACCCGAGCTCGAAGACGACCGCTGGGCCGTGGTGACGGCTGGTCCGTACCGCTGGCAGTGCGATGCGGCACGGCAGGTCGAGAACTTTACCGACTTCGGGCATTTCCCCTGGGTGCACCCCGGCCTGCTCGGCGATCCGACCCGCCCCGTAGTTCCCCGCCATGACGTCAGCACGAAAGGGCACGTGCTTCACTACATGATCGTCCGTCCCGAGGCGGCTAACACCGATGACTTCCCTGTCTTCGGCAACGAGGAAGCCGGGCCGCCCGAGCGCCGGAGCCGATACGAGCTGAACCTGCCGTACACGATCACGCTTCGGCTTGGCTGGGGCGGCGAGCGTGGCATGGTCTACTTCTTCGCATCACAGCCGGTCGCCGCCGATCGCTGTGCCGGGTACGTGATCATCGGCCGTAACTACAACTTTGCGCAGAGCGATCAGGTGATCAGGGATTTCGAGGACACGATCTTCGGACAGGACCAGCTGGTTGTCGAATCGCAGCGGCCCGAACGAGTGCCGTTCGACCTGGCCGCTGAGTTGCATCTGAAATTCGACGCGGTCGCCGTTGCCTATCGCAAGGCCATGCGCGCCAATGGGCTGGCCACGGACGTTCCGATCGGCATCGAAGTCGTCAGTGGTGCCTGAGGCGGCAGCCGCAGGGAGCGATTTCTGTGCGGCCACTCAGGGTTCGTCTGTGCCGGCGCCCATGCGATTCACAGCAAGATCACAGCGACTGCTGCTGGACTCGGTCGTGAACGATCTCGTGCCCGCGGCGGGAGTCATCCCCGGCCGGTCATTTCCCCCGAGTCCCTGGAGAGTGCGATGAGGCTTCGCCTGTTGTTAGCAGCGTGTGCCGCCGTAGCGCTGGCCGCCACCGTGGCGCTCAGCGTCGGCGTGGGCGCGTCGGCGCACAACACGTCGTTCCGGCTCACGTCGAGCCTGAAAGGCATACACAAGATCAAGCACGTGGTCGTGATCCTGCAAGAGAACCGGTCGTTCGACTCCTACTTCGGCACTTACCCAGGCGCGGACGGTATCCCGAAGGGTGTCTGCGTGCCTGACCCCCGCCACGGCGGCTGTGTTGAGCCGTACGTCGATCATGCCAACAGCAACAAGGGCGGCCCGCATCAGAACTCCAACAGCATCGCCGACGTGGACGGCGGCAAGATGGACGGCTTCGTCGGTCAAGCGGAATTGAATTGCCGCCCGACGAGTGCCTGCCCGACCGACGTGATGGGTCATCATGTCGCCTCCGACATCCCCAACTACTGGGCCTATGCCAATAACTTCGTGCTTGACGACCACTTCTTCGAGTCAGACGACTCCTGGAGCCTGCCGGCGCATATGTTCCTGGTGTCCGCCTGGTCGGCAAACTGCCGCAATCCCGCCAACCCGATGAGCTGTGTGGGCAACGACCAGCCGCACAACCGCACGGCCGTTCACCCACGCCCGTTTGCCTGGACTGACCTGACCTGGCTGCTGCACGCGTACCACGTGAGCTGGGGCTACTACCTGGATCATGGCGCGCAGTCGGCAACCAATAAGAAAGGCGTGCCGACGATCTGGAATCCGCTGCCCGGGTTTACCGACGTAAAGCAGGACCATCAGGAGGCAAACGTTCAGCCGCTGACCACCTTCATGAGCCAGGCCCAGCATGGCACGCTGCCGGAGCTGTCCTGGATCGTGCCGAACGCGGCAGACAGCGAGCACCCGCCGGCCCTGGTTAGTACAGGTCAGGCGTATGTGACCAGGATTATCAACGCGGTCATGCGCAGCAAGGACTGGAACTCCACCGCGATCTTCCTGGCCTGGGATGACTGGGGCGGCTTCTACGACAACGTGGTGCCGCCTGCAGTCGACTCGCTCGGCTACGGGATCCGGGTGCCTGCAATGGTCATTAGCCCCTACGCCAGGCGCGGGTTCATCGACCACGGCAACCTTTCCTCAGATTCCTGGCTGAAGTTCGTCGAGAATGACTTCCTGTACAACGCCCGGCTCAACCCGGCCACCGATGGCCGCCCGGACTCGCGACCTGGCGTCCGGGAGAACCTGGCGGGCAGCATCATGCAGGATTTCAATTTCAACCAGAAGCCGCGGCCACCGTTGATCCTTAAGCCGTGCCCGGCGACCACACTGGTCCCCGCGCCAGCACCCGGATGCAATAACTCGGTCAAGCTGGACTTCAGCAGCTGGGGAGACAGCTGACAGCGAGACGGCCTGGGGCATCCGCCATCGCGGGTGTCCCAGGCCATCTAGGCGGGCTGAGGTAGTCGACCGCGGTCCGGCAGCCAGACCCGAGGACGATGTCCCAGAAGCTGTCCAGCTGCTCAAGGCGATGCCGGCCAGCGACGGCTTCCACAGCCGGATCCGGAACTCCTGCTCGCACTAGAAGGTCGCGCAAGGCTTGCGGGGTCGTTATCTCATCCCACTGGTTGAAGCCTTGAACAAGGCTGGCTCGACCGTCGGATGGCCTCCCAGAAGTACTGATTAGCAGGCTCGAACAGGCCCCGCCCCCCAGGTCGTAACAGCGAGTTTGCCGCCGGGCCGGACTGGCCGCCACATCTCAGGACGACGGCCGCTTTGGTCGGGGCCGCGGCGCCCGGCTGGCTCGAACTTGGCGGTGCGGCTAGCGCCAGACTTCGCCTGCGAGCATGCTTGGTCGGCGGGCCAGGGCGGCGCGCCGCGTAACTGCGCCGGTTCGCCGCCGGAAGAGGAGAGCACATGCCGGGACAGATTCCGACTGGCGAGATTCATCACCTTCGGCTGACGGTTACAGACATCGCGCGGAGCCGTGAGTTCTATACGAGGCTGCTAGGTTTCCAGGTAGCCGTGGAATCGCCGGCTGACGAGGACCCGTCGGCCGGCGAGGTCTTCAAGATCTTGTTTGGCGGAGTGGTCATGATCCGCGGCAACTTGCTCATGGGCCTGCGGCCGATGGCGCCAGCGGGCGATCGCTTCGACTCGGATCGGGTCGGCCTTGACCATCTCAGCTTCGGGGTTGCCACCCGCCAGGATCTCGAGCGGGCAGCCGGGCTGCTGGACGAGCACGGTGTGACGCATGGGGAAATCACGACCTTGCCGTCCTTCGGTATCGACGTGCTGCCGTTCGAGGATCCTGACGGCATCCAGCTGGAACTCACCGCGCCAACGGAAGCTGTGCTGGCGGGAACCTGACCTCCGGCTGCGTCAGGTCGCGTCGTCGAAGCGCTGCTGACCGGCTGCCTCGGCGCTAATGGCCTGGCCTAGGTCCGGTTGGCTACGGCGGGCGCCCGCGATAACGGGCTGGTCAGGCCGACCGGCGAGCACGTCCTGGAGAACGATCTTGGCATGGATGACCGGCTGGCGCAGCCGCTGCTCGCGACGCGTTGCCCTGGCCAGCTTTGCCGGCCGCTGCTGGTAACGCCAACGAGCCCAGGGCGAGTTTGGCCGCCCGAGCCGGACGGCGCCAATGATGAGGACCACAGGGACGAACAGGCCGATCAGTCCGGTCCAGATCTTGCCTTTTAGCAAGGTGATCCCAGCTAGCACGAACATCGCCGCCAGGAGCAGGACGAGCGTCAGAACCGCACCCGCGCTACCCGGCAGATGACCGTAGTCAGCGAGGCTCTTCACCCCGACCGGTCCTGCCCCGATCAGCAGCAGCGCGCTCACGCCGACCGCGACGAACACGGCGTCGATCGACAACCGTCCTTCGTTGGACCAGTACACATCGCGCAAGTGCAAGATGAGCGCGAACTCGTCTAGCACCAGGGCAGTGCCGAGGCCGAATAGCGCGGCGGGTACGGCCCGAAATGGCAGCGAGGACACCGGCGCGGCCAGTCCGGCGACGCCGGCTATGGCCATGAGAATCACCCCGAAGACCATGTGGTGAACATGCACGTTTCCGGCCCGGACATTGCCGGGCCACCACCGGACCTGCGCGCGGATGAGCCGCGCAGACATCCGGATGCAACCGAAGCTGGCGACGAAGGCCACAAAGAAGCAGAACAGTGGCAGCCGTCCGGTGTCGACGACCTGGGCTTCGAACCAGCCGGACACGCTACTCCCTACCGGACGGGGCGCAACCGGATTCCGATCCGCAATTCAGGACGACCCGCCACCGTCAAGTCTGCCAGCCCGGACGCCGCGCTCGGTCCCGCCGGTTCCAGCCGCCGGGACGGCGCACGCACTTTACTCCAGCAAGGCCGGACGGCTCGTCCACGGCACGCAGCCAAGGCAGTGGTGCTAGATCGACGCGTTCCCTCTCGCCGGCCCAGAAATTGCCGCGGACGTACTGCACAGCCCGCTCAACACGAGGTTTGTCTTTGGGCGACCGGACCCGGGCGGCGTCGGTCGCGAACCCGCAGTGCTGCGCATAGTCCAGCCAGCCGGCCGTGAACCGGGGGTTCACCGCGTCGGCGTCGGCGACGATCGCCGGGGCATTGTCGGGGATCAGGACCTTGAACACGCCGCCGAAGAACTCCCACGCCGCGTCGCACCCGGCGATCAGCGCCGTCAGGGTCTGGGAGAAAGTCAGCCACACGAACATGTGCCGCGAGTAGCACGCCGTGAAGATCAGCGCGTGCACCTTCCGCCGCTGCCCGCTCACCGGGTCCGCCAGCAGGCCCAGATAACCGAAGTCGATCTGGCACTCGCCGCCAGGTTCCCCGTCAGCGACCCGGACCGTCGCGGCGGTCTTGCCGAACCCGCACCGCTCCACGCAGAACCGGTGCAACGTCCGGTACGGCACCACCACCCCGCGGCGTCATGCACGCATCCGCGTGCTCTCGCGTGAACGAGGTCGAGGACATCATCCGCAGGGTATCCGCCCGGGGCCTTGCTCCTCACGCGTCGCCATGACGGAATTCGACTCTGTTCCCGTGCGGGGTTTCACCACGTCACGGTCCAGCGACCGTACCGTCTCGCCTACAGCTCGCGGGCCGCGCAAGCGCGGCGCGGACGGCGGCAGATTCGGATGTCGAGGCGCTCGCTGATCATGGATAAATATGCAAGGATCCACGCGATCGACGGTGGGCTTGCTATACCGATCATCGGACCTGACCTACGCTCCGGAGGTGTTGCGGGGCAGTGAATAAGCTATGGCGTGAACGGCGGCCGCCTCCGGTTAGGAAACGCTGGCCAGCGGCAGTGCGCAGCAAGGCCGATAACCACTAAACATGCGTTGACTAGTTCTCCGCGGATCTAGCTCATATCGTGTCTCGGCTTCCGCTCCTCTATCGAGGCGACCGGCGGAAAGCAGGCCGCCCGTCCAAGAGGCAGGCGGCGGCATTCCTGGCAGGACCAGGAGGCCGTGGTGACGCCATGCTGCCGCCGCACGCGGTCGGCAGCCTATGCGCTTGTCGGGAAGGAAATCCCAGCCAGTGAGACAAACCTGAACTCTGCGCCGCCAGGGGGTGGCCCGAACGGGCAGACTTCTCCGGTGCTGAGCACCTGGATCGTCCCAATGGCGTCCCCGAGATTGACGGTTATGTCGAGCTGATCACTCGCCGGACGCGCGCCGTTCGGCAGCGTGGTCATGCAGCTGTAAGGCCCGGTCGACTTGCTCGCTGTGCCATCCAGGTACACGACCCCATCGCTGATCCCGTACCGCAAGCTCCCTTGCCAGTGCTTGCCGAGCGGCAGGGCATGCATCGTGATAGTCGTCGTGTCACTGGTGACCGCAGTCGAGGCGTAACCGACTCCGCCGCCTGCCGCCAGCGATAGCGCGGCCAGGGAGATCACGATCGCCGGGGACTGCGAGATCATAGATCGGATACTCCGCATTCTGTTCTCCATTCGGCTTAGTTCCGTCCGCGTGCGGGATACGGCCGACTGGGGGGAACCCGCGAGCCCGGACGCCTTCATCTGTTACTGATGCGCTGGGGCTGTCATTAGGTATCGGCCCGATCCGCTGACGACCGGAACGCAGGTTTCTCGTCAACCGCGATAGACAAGCCAAGTTCGCGAAAGGAGTGCTCATCGAGCGGCAGCTGTGACCGGGTGCGAGGGCGCTGCGCCATCGATTCCAGGGCCTTCTGACGGATCAGGCCGATACCTCGGGACGGTGCCGCAGCATCTCTAAGAATGACCTTGTCACTCGATATACGGCCGTGAGGGAGCGAGCGTGAACGAGCGGAGTGAGACGGAGTACCGGGAGTTCGCCTCAGCCCGGGTCGACCCAGCTGTTCCGACGCCGCGGCCGCGGCCGCTCAAACAGCTTCCCGCGACAAGTGACCGGCCCGCCTGGGCCGGGACACGTGACCAGCGGCCTGAGGAGCCCGGACATGACAAAGCGCACTCCCGATCCGGCGAGACGGCTGACCGGCGGCGACACCCCGGGAGCGGTCAGGTCACCCTTTCGGCGGAGCGGGTGAGCCCGGCGCGCGGGGGCGCTGTGATTCACCGGGCGCGCTGACCCTGCTCAGCCGCGCCGGAGCGGCCATCGGCTCACCGCAGGCAGGTTCCGTAGATCTGGCTCGTGAGCGGGGCCGGGAGGCGGTGGCGCTGTCACATGGCAAAGTCGATGAAGCAGCAATGAAAGTGCAGGGAACACTCTGAGTTGCCGTTCGTGGCGCAAACCTGCGCCGTCGAGGAGCAAAGGCATGGACGCAATTCCTTTTCAACGGCGGGTTCTTCCTGGACAACCTCCTGCTGATAATCCGGGAGTCGCGCCGGCATCGGCACAGGCACTGATCGCGGCGATCTCCCGGGTCAGCGCGGCACGGTGCGCGGCGGAGTCGAGCGCGCTACTCGACGCCGACACGGACGACCACCGTCGCATGGATGCGGACGAATTGTTCGGCCGCATCGTGCTCGCGCCCTGACGGTGACTGGCACTCCACGCACCCCGGTCGCAGTCGCATCGTCACCCGGCCTCGAAAGCGGACGACACCGTACGCCGCGGATCGCAGACCCCTCAACCACGGCTGCGCCAGGGCGCTTGTCGTTGCGCCGTGACAAGAAAATTGGGCTCGTCGGGTGATGGCATCGCGCACGTCACCCTGTGAGGTGACGCTTTGTCATGTGCGTGAGAGGCGCTCGAGCACCCGCAGCACTGCCTCCAGGTCGGCGTCCGGTACGCCGTGCAGTTCTGCGGGCGGCTCGTCGAGAATGGCATCGGCACGTGCTGCTGCTGCGCGGCCAGAAGCGGTCAACTCCACGAGCCTTGCTCGACGGTCGGTCGGGTGAGGCTTGCGTCGCACGAGTCCGCGCCTCTCCAGGTCGTCGACCATCAGCGTGACGTATGGCGGATCGGCGCTCAGGCGTTCGGCGAGCTCGCGCTGGGTCTGCGGTCCGACGGCAAGCCGTCGAACGGCGAGCACGCGCGTCCAGCTCAGACCCAGCACGTCGGCCACCGCGACCTTACGGTCGCGGTCCAGCGCAAGCTCGGACAGCGCGCGCCACATGCGACGCGCCAGCGCAGGATCGCCGCCAGTCATCAGGCCCTCCGCCCGCGAGCGCTCAACCAGCCAGCGAAGTCGCGCGCGACAATACGCTGGTCGTGGACCCCAGCCGCGTCCGGGGAAGCAAGCCAGACGATCGGCGGCCCCATCACCGACGGTTCCAGCAATCGCACGCGTACCTCCTCGCCGACGTCGTCGGGAACCATCCCGGTGGCCGTCGCACCCCCTGGCAACAAGATGTTGGCCGCAACCGGGGTGCCCGCAAGGTCGGCGGCCATCACTCTCGCCAACGCCTCAACAGCCGCTCCGGACGGTCCGTACGGGACAAAGCCGCGGCGGGTCATCGTGGTCTCGCTCATCGAGATAGTTATTACGCGCCCCCTGCCGTCGCTGAGCATGCGCGGCACCACCGCCCGGCTGACCAAGAAGGTGCCGGTCGCCTTCGTCGTCAAGACATCGCGAAAGCCGACATCGGAAACCTCCCAGAACGGCTGCGGATCGGTCATGAACCGCGGATTGACCGCCCGCATCCCGATGCCGGCATTGTTCACCAGGACATCGAGGCCGCCGAATGTCTCGTAGACGGCATCGACTGCCGCGGACACCGATCCGACATCCCGCACGTCGAGCGCCACGCCCAGCGCCCCGAAGCCGAACTCGGCAGCGGCGGCGTGTGCCCGCCGCTCATCCCGGCTGGACACCGCCACGCGCGCGCCCGCTTCGGCCAGCGCCTGCGCCATCGCACGCCCAAGGCCGCTCGAACCCCCGGTCACCAGCACGCGCACACCCTTGAGTTCACTGCCAGAGATCGTGGTAGTCATATACCTATTATAGTCGTATAACTAAGTGTTGCGTGGCGACGAATGTCCATCGGCCACAGCCCCGCGCTCACCGCTCCAGGCACGTGCGGAGCGTCATCGTCGTACGGCCTCTCTGACTGCTCATCACTCAATCCCGGATTGCTTCAACCTGGCGGTAGTCATCGCCGAGGTCTTCCAGGCGCTGCGAGCGATCGCCTCCCAGCTGGCGCTGATCGACGGCATCAGCGCACGGGCATCGCGTCGCTGCGTTCGAGCGGCGGACCATCCTGGAGCGGAACCGGGTTCGCGGCTCCGCGCGCTATCGCGTAAACGAGATCGAGGACGTCATCCGCAGGGAATCCGCCTGGCGGCCGTGCTCATCATGCGCTTTGGTGACGGAATTCGACTCTGTTCCCGTGCGGGGTTTCACCACGTCACGGTCCAGCGACCGTACCGTCCCGCCTACAGCTCGCGGGCCGCGCAAGCGCGGCGCGGACGGCGGCATGACCGGACGACGTTCATCCCGAGGTGGGTGCTGCATAGACATGCAGTCGAGCCGATGGTGCATTGGCTATGACCGGGCCGCCAACGACGCGAGGCCCCGCTGGATAAACGCGCGCCGACCCGCCGTTCTGCACGCCTGGTGGCCCCTTGACGGTCATCCGCTGAGGCGCGCCGATCAGGCCGATCTGGCGCGGCACGTTTTCCGGGAGGCGCTTTGAGGAGCCGCCAGGCCGTCCTGTTGGCTGTGATGCAGGGTGCCTTCGCAGTTCACGGGATCTGTCGCAGACGTTCTGACAACGGGTCGAGCACCGCGCGGTGATACTTTCGGGCGGTCAGCTTCGACGAGCCCGGAGGAGGCAGCTCGATGCGACGCCTGGACGTTCGGATTCCTGCACCCGAGGGCCACAGCAGCGGGACGCTGCACCTTCCCGATGGGGATGGCCCGTGGCCGGGCGTGCTGGTTTTTCCCGACGCGGGCGGAGCGCGGGAGACGTTCCGGCAGATGGGCGACCGGCTGGCGAGCATGGGTTACGTCACGCTGGTCCCGGACATCTACTACCGCGCGGGCGACTGGGCACCGTTCAACGTGGCCACGCTGTTCACGGACAAGCAGGAGCGGGCACGGATGTCCAGCCTCACGAGCCTGCTCACCAATGACCGGATCATCGCCGATTCTGGCGCCTACTCGGGCTTCCTGCTGGCGCGACCGGAAGTGACGGGATCCGCGATCGGCACGACCGGATACTGCCTGGGCGGTCGCATGTCGCTGATCGCCGCGGGCGGGCTCGGCCTCAAGATCGCCGCGGCGGCGTCGTTCCACGGCGGCAGGCTGGCTGTCGCCGGCGACCCATCCAGCCCCCACCTCTCGGCGGACCGCATCACCGGCACGGTCTATGTGGCCGGCGCCAAGGACGACGACTCGTTCACCGCCGGCCAGGCCGAGCTGCTGGAACGCGCGCTCGCTGACGCCGGAGTCGACCACACCCTCGAGTTCTACCCCGCCCACCACGGATTCGCGGTGCCCGACAACCCGACCTACAACACCGAAGCAGACGCCCGGCACTGGAAAGCACTCCACAAGCTCTACCAGGCCCGCCTCCAAGGCTCCTGAATCGCATGCGATGCCGGCAGCTCAGGCCGGTGTCACTCGGCGCGTTCGCCATGGAAGGTGGTCAAAGGCGCACATCGCCGCCGTTCGGGGCGCCTGCGGAGGCGCACATCCTGGCCCGGTGCTCGCGCGTATCGGGTGATCGGCGCGGCTGGATTGGCTGGCTACGTGGCCGCGTTGGTCGCCTGCACCAG
This sequence comes from uncultured Actinomycetota bacterium, assembly GCA_963787665.1. Lineage (GTDB taxonomy): Bacteria > Actinomycetota > Actinomycetes > Streptosporangiales > Streptosporangiaceae > JAJYUU01. The sequence goes on along the minus strand of CAWBDZ010000005.1, from coordinate 814,549 downwards.
ACCGGAGCTGGCTTGATGCTCGGCGTTTTTGCGGTCAGGCCGCCGGCGCGGCCAGGTAGCCGGATCGGCCGCCGCGTCGCGCCTCAGAACAGCCAGAGCGCTACCGCTCATTCCTGCGCGGTTCTTCCCCGGGTCCAAGACCGTAGGCGGAGCGGGCTGCCTGCAGGCACTTCGACCGGGGTCAGCGCTCTGATGGCGATCCGGCGGGACCGGGAGAAACGGTGGTATGACTGGGACTGTGGTCGCGGCGGATCTGATCGAGCGGGCCCGGGATGGGGACGAGCAGGCGTTCCGCGAGCTGGTCGGCTCCTACCAGCGGGAGCTGCAGGTGCACTGCTACCGGATCCTCGGCTCGCTGGCTGATGCCGAAGACGTGCTGCAGGAAACCCTCCTCGCGGCCTGGCAGGATCTGGCGGGCTTTGAGGGACGCGCCTCGATCCGGACCTGGCTGTACAAGATCGCCACCCGCCGCAGTCTGAACGCGCTGCGGTCGGCCCGGCGGCGCCCGGAAACCGGCTGGCCGCCGCCCGGCCTTGCCCTCCCGGAGCCGACCCGGCGGGGCGAGGTGACCTGGCTGGAGCCTTATCCCGATGCCCTGCTGGAGGGGCTGCCGGATAGCAATCCCGGCCCGGAAGCCCGCTATGAGGCCAGCGAGGCTATCTCGCTCGCCTTCATCACCGCGCTGCAGTTGCTGCCGCCCCGCCAGCGGGCTGTGCTGATCCTGCGCGATGTCCTCGGCTTCCGCGCCAGCGAGGCTGCCGCCTTGCTGGAAGCCACCGAGGAGTCGGTGACCAGCGCGCTCAAGCGCGCCCGCGCCGCCCTGGCCGGCGCGGGCTGTCTTGAACCGCCGCCGCCTCCGGAGTCCGACGCTGAGCGGGCATTGCTGGGCCGGCTGGCCCGGGCCTATGAGACCCACGACGTCGACGGCCTGGTCGCCTTGCTCGCCGACGACGTGCTGCTGGCCATGCCGCCGGCCCCGCTGGAATACCAGGGCCGCACGCTAGCGGCCCGGTTCCTCGCCGCCGTGGTATTCCAGCCCGGCACCGAAATCCGGCTCATCCCGGCCAGGGCCAACCGCCAGCCCGCATTCGGTATGTACCGGCGCACACCGCCAGACGCCAGCTTCTATCCGGCCGGGGTGATGGTGTTCACCCTCTCGGGCAGCCAGATCAGCCGCATAACCCGCTTCGGCACCAGCCTGCTGCCCCGGTTCGGGTTCCCGCCAGCGATCCCCGACTAAGCCGGCGTCCGCGGATGCCGATGCTTGAATGGGGAAGGACCCCTGACCGGCCACCCGCCGCAGCTTCCCGTCAAGCGCCCAGCCAGCCCGCCGTCAGCCCTGCTCGTTCAGTCAGGCGGTCTGCTCCGCTCGCGGGTGTTGTCTCCGGCCGACCGGTTCGCCACGTCATCGGGTGGACGATGGCCCGGCCGGGTTTTGCACCTGGTAGCTGAGCTTGACGATCTGGCTGAAGCTCTTGACCGATACCAGCCGAAGAGGAACATCAAGGTCGTCCCTGAGCAGGAGGCCGCCATGCCCGGCCAGCAAGGGATGGATCGACAGGTCGATGAAATCGACCAGGCCGTGGCGCATCAGCGCCTCCGCCAGGCGCGTATGACCCCAGATGAGCAGGTCTCCGCTGGTCGTGTCCTTGAGCCTGGCCGCCTCGGCGACCACATCGCCGCCGACGATCGTCGAGTTGTCCCATTCGGTCGTCTTCAGCGTGGACGAGAACACGTACTTGGCCATCGTGTTGAGCCGGTTAGCCCAGGGATGATCCGGCCGCGATTGCCACATCTTCGCTGACGCCTCATAGAACCCCCGGCCCATGATCATTGCCTCGCTCGCCGACAGAACTCCAAGCCCGTCACGCAGGTACGCCTCGTCGCGGAAGCGCATAAACCCAAGCCCCGCCGGGTCGGTGTACACGCCATCGACCGAGACGAGCGTGTACTCGATGATCTTGCCCATGTCAGATGCTCCTTCGATCAGCCCGGCGTCTGGCACGCCGAGACAGCTCTTAGCAATGCAGGCACCTGATACGCGCAAAACTGGGCGGCAAAGCACCACCGCAAACCCCGCCAGCTGCAAGCGCTGACGCAGAGCCGGATAATCTGCATGCGTCCAGGGCAGTGACCGATACGTCGGCTCCGCGCGCCGAGTCGGCGATCTGGCCCACCCAAGGGTGGGGTACCAGCGCCCAGCCACGTACCTCCCACGGCATTGCTGATCACGAATGGAGATGCTGGCGTCTGCATAAGAACGCGATGCCGGAACTCGCTCACATCGTGCGAGCGTCGCGTCGCCGCGCAAGCGCGCAGGCCATCTGATTCTGAACTCAAGACGACGGCGCCGCGAGCCCCAAGATCCCTGAGCGGGCGGCCGAACGCTTGAGCCAGATCAGAACCTCCGCCCCGTCCGGCGGTCGTGCTCGTCATGCGCTTTGGTGACGGAATTCGACGCGGACGGCGGAATGAGCGAGTGTCTCCGCCTCGGGCGATTATGCATAGTCATGCAAGCCGCTCAGCGCTCGTAGGATCGCACCCGCGCTGCCGATCGTCAGCAAAGGTTCGAAAACTAATTGCTCCGCCGCACACGTAGTCGCCGCTGTTCTGCGCGGCTAAGGCGCAGCGAATGGCTGTGCGTGGGCGTGGGGACCATGACTGGTGCTGCTGTGCGGTGGCCTCGGCCTGCCCAGGCTCTGGCCGTGGCTGCCGCCGGTGGCCAGCGGGCCGTGCTCGTCTAGGTGGGCTGCTGGTCTGGGCAGGCCAGGGGGGCGCCGAGGGCGCTGAGCGCGGTGGCGGTGATGATCTCGATGTAGCGGCCGGGCGGGATCTGAGCGTCGGTCACCAGGTCGTCCCAGACGTGGAACGAGGTCAGCTCCGATAGCAGGGCTGCCGCCTCGGCGGTGGTCCAGGTCGGGTGGAGCCGCCCTTCATCGCGCAGCCGCTCGATGATGGACAGGGCTCCGCGCAGCCGGTTGCTGGTCCGGTCACGCCATGCGGCTGCCGCTGATGGGTCGGTGTGCCGGGTGCTGTCCAGCGCCCGGGCGATGGCCGCGATTTTAGGGTTGTGCCAGGTCTGCATGTGAGCCCAGGCCCGGATCTGGCCGGCGGCGTCGCTGGCCGCCTGTACCGCGGCGATGCCGGCCTGGAGCTGCTCCCGGTCATCGAGGTGCGCGACCAGTGCCTGGAGAAGCTCGGCGTGGTCGGCGAAGTGAAGATAAAGCGCCTGCCGCGAGATTCCCGCCGCGCGGGCGATCGCCGACATCGTGGGGACGGCATTGCCCTGCTTTTCGAGGAGCTGGCGGGCGGCGTCCAGGATCCGGTCCCTCGTGCTTGACACCTGTCAAGCATAGCTCTTATTCTCGTACTTGACACCTGTCAAGCACGGGGGGTGCCGCCCTCCGGCCCGCCACAGCCATTCCAGGAGGACTCATGAACCAGCCAGCCGCACCCTACGTGCTCACGCCGGACCAGGCCCGCGGCCACCCGGGCACCTTCCCCCCGGTCAAAGCCGGGGCGGCCGACACCGGCGGCCTGCTGACGGTGAGCGAGGGGGTGCTGGGGCCAGGGACGCCAGGGCCGCCGCTGCACCTCCACGAGGACACCGATGAGTGCTGGTACGTGGTCGAGGGCAGCCTGCTGATCCAGATCGGCGAGGACCGCCACGAGCTGGGCCCGGGCTGTTTCGCCTGGGCGCCCCGGCAGGTCCCGCACGCCTTCGCCAACGTCTCCGCCAGCCCGGTGCGTCTCCTCGGGATAGCCGTGCCTGGCGGGATCGAGGAGCTGTTCGCCGAGCAGACCGCCTACTTCGCCCGGCTGCAGGGGCCACCGGACCCGGCGGAGCTCGCCTCCATCGGCGCGCGGCACCGCGCCCGGGCGGTCGGCCCGCCGATCAGCGCAGACGCCGAGGCCACAGTACACCGCTCTTGACCGTCCACCCCTTCGCAGCTCTCCTGAACTGCCGGCGGCGCGCGGTTGATCGATAGGGCCCGGATCCAAGGCAGTAAGCCCTGCGCTGGCTGCCGCTCCGTCGCGGACCCGGCCGCGAACCTCACGCCCAACTCGCCTTCCCTAGGAGATCCCATGTTCACCAAGAGCACCAGCGCCGGGGCCCTGGCCCTGCTCGCCACGCCGATCGTCGTGATCGCGGCCATACTCATCCAGCCGACCCTGTCGGGCGACGCATCCACGCAGGTGACCGCGCTGACCAGCCATCACCAGGCGATGATCACTGGCATGACGCTCAGCATCATCGCCGTGGTCCTGCTCCTCGCCGGCATCATCTGGCTAGCCCTCGCGCTCGCCCCAATGGCCCCGCGGCTGGCCATCGCCGGCGCCGTGCTCGGCGTCTTCGGCGCGCTGGTCGTCCTGTTCGAGAACAGCGTCGCCGCCGAGGCTCCCGCCATCGCCAGCGGACTCGGCCACGCCCAGGCCACGGCGATGCTCGAACGCGTTCACTCCGGCGCCATCGCCGCCGTCGAGCCGCTCGCCCTCCTCGGCGACATCGGCATCGCCCTGCTCGGCATCGCCGCACTCAAGGCCGGCGCGCCTCGCTGGGCCGCCGCCGCGATCGCCGCCGGCGCCCTCGGCGAGGGAGCAGGCTTCGCCACCAGCACCAAAGGCCTCGTGATCCTCTCCTTCGCCATCCTGTTCGCCGGCCTTCTGCCAGCCGTCCGCACGCTCCGCACCGCCACCAGACCGCACCCAGCCGCCGAGCCGGCCCCGGCCACAGCCGTCGCCTGACCGCAAACCCGGGAAGGCCCGCGGCGCCACCGTCGCCGCCGGGCAACGGGGCGATGGACGACATCCCGACGTCGCGCCATCACCCCAGCCGGCAGCCTTTCTAAGAGGAGTTCCTCGATGCCGCTGTACATGTACCAGGCCGCTTACACCCCTGAGTCACTGTCGGCCCAGATCAGGGAACCGGCAGACCGGTTCGAAGCCGTCCGGCCGGCTTTCGAGGCCATGGGCGGCAAGATCGTGGTGGGCGGTTATCCGTTCGGCGAGTACGACATGCTCGCACTGATCGAGGCACCAGATGACACGACCGCGGCCGGATTCGCGCTGGCCGTTGTCGCCGGCGGCGCAGTCAGGTCGGCCAGCACGACCCGCCTGCTCGATGGCGAGGAATGGGTTGAGGCCCTGCGGAAGGCCCAAAGTTCCGGCTACCAGCCTGCGCGCTAGCAACGGCCGGTCACCGTGACCATCCAGGCGGCGCGAAAATCAGGCGGCACCCTCGAGAGCATCCAGCACGGGCCGTGATGCCGGATGCTGGATGAGGCCGCAGCCCACAGCGAATGATTATGACGATCTGCGCATACACATGTAGTTGTGCAACGTCCTGAATTCGACAGATCCGCGCGTGTACCTCTGAGCATGTACGATCGGCCGCAGCACGGGCCAGGCTCCGCAGCTTCGGCACGTGGTTGCTGGACGGCGTCAAGCGGATGATCGAGTAGGCATCCGAGCTATGACTGACGTTGCAGAACGCGGCAGGCTTCGGCGGATCAACCGCCACGACGTCGACCGCGACAGGTAGACGGTATTTGTTTGCCGGGCAACTAGCCATCAGCACGGCCGGGCTGACGTGCACCTCTTTGCAGCAGAACCGCATGCGGGCACGGGCAGGCTTATTTGACTGGCAGCCGTGACCTGATCTGGTCGGCGGCGCGCGCGGCCGCATTGCGTCTGGCGCGTCGAATCCGCGCCACCCAGCCGGGCCGGACCGAAGCTCGCGGCGACCAGGGCAACGTCGCGTGATGCTGCATATTTATGTGCAACGCGTCGCGGACTCGAACGCCCTGTCTTGCCGCCGACAGAGTGCTGTCTCACCAGACGTTCTGTGCCGAAGGGGACTGCTCACTACCCAGCGCCTCAGCGTCTTTGGGGCTCAATGGTGACGGCCGACGTGTCACGGAGAGTGATCACAGATTTTGAGCATGGCGCGCCGGAGGCGCCGTTCGGTGCGGGATGCACAGGTCCGGCAATGGGCTGCGGTCGCGCCCATATTTGGCGGAGGTGCGCGCTATCGACCCGAGGGCTGACGACCTTTACATTGGCCGCCGGCGGGACTACAACCTGGCCGTTGACCGCTTGGCCCAGGACCAGCTGCGGGAAGGCATCGGGCGCCCGGCGCCGCACATTGCCAGGGCCCGATGCCCTGTGCTGCGCCCGCTCAGGCCGGGTGCGTGCCTTTGGAGGACAGGATCCGGATCGCGGTGATCGCGGCGTTGATAGCCGCTGAGCCGTTGCTGCCGCCGGCATAGCACCACTCCTGGAGGCTGTCACCGGCTTTGACGGTGACAGCGATTGTCTCCGCAGCCTGAAGGTGCCCGCCCGGCGAGTTGCCGCCGCCCGTGGTGAGCTGGGCGAATGGAGCCGAGCCTCTGGCGATGTAGCAGAGCCCGTAGTTGTCGCCGGCAATCACGTCCAGCCACGCGGTTGCGGTCACGTAGTAGGTGCCGGCGGGCAGCGCACCCGTTCCCGCAACCTCCTTTTGCGGCCCGCCGATGGTGACAGCAGTTGTCCTGATTCCGTCGCCGCCGGTCGCTTTCAGCTGGGTGGCGCTCAGGCCGCTGACGTAGTTCGCGTTGAGGTTCTTGACCATGACATTCCGGTTGACCGCCAGCGGCGCCCTGCCCGACGGCGCGACGAGGGACAGGGGCGTTCCCCTGGAACTTTTCAGCGATGCGGTCGACCTCTCGGAGTTCGCCTTGCCCAAGATGAAGTTGCCGCCGGTGGCCGCGTCGGCCAGGCCCGCGCCGCCGATGACGAAGGCCAGGGTCAGGGCACTGGCCGCCGCCGGGTGCAGGGACCGCAGGGCGCGGGCGATGCGGCGGCGGGGCTTGGCGGCTGGGGATGTGCTCGGGTTCATCGTGCCTCCCTGGGATGGCTGCCTGCCTTATGAAGCAAGAGTGCTTACAGGCCAGATGCGGTCAAGGGTGCTCATTCAGCCCGGCATGCGCAAGGCCTTGCCCCGATCTGACGAGACATTCCAGTAGCGCTGCGAGATGAGCAGGTCAGCGGGCGGGTGACCGCCCCACGTGCCCGGCGGTGTCCCGTCAGGTGCGGATCGCCGCATCCTCACGGATGCCGGGAGCGGGTCGCCGGGATGCCAGAACATCCGTTTCTGTATTGCTGTCGGGGTGCCAGCAGGCAGCCCACAATGAGTGCATAGCGAGCCGTACGCTCAGGGTTGGCTGGGCCGCGGGCCCTCGTGGCCCGGCTGGCGGCTACGGCTGCGCCGAGCTGATGAGCACGTCGGCTAGCGTGTTAGTACGAATACGCCCGCCGCGGCGGCAGCCAGGGCGGCGGCGGCGCTCAGCTCCGCGTCGCGCTCGGTGACCGGCGCGCGGTTGACTAGTAGCTGGTAGTAGAGGGGCGCCGCCAGTGCCTGCATGAGTGCGGCTGCGTCGGTGCCGGCGGGCAGCTGTCCCCGGCCGATGGCCCGGTGGACGATCACGCTGATAGCCTCGAGCCGCGCGGCCCAGAACTGGTCCATGACCTCGGCGATCTCAGGCGAGGACAGAGCGCCCACTGTCAGCGCTCTGGTGATCGCCGCGCCTTCCGGCAAGGACAGAATCGCCTGGACTGCACGTGCCAGCGCGCGCGCATCGGTGTCGATGCTGCCGCTATCCGGCAGCTGAATGCGCGCGGCTGCGGCGCCGACGAGCACCTGCCTGATGAGTTCTACTTTGCTGCCCCATCGGCGGTAGACGGTCGTCTTGTGTACCCCAGCACGCGCCGCGATCGACTCGATGCTGATGTCGGAGTAGTCGCGTTCGGACAGTTCCCCTACAGCGGCGGCGAAGACCGCCTCGGCGGTTCTGGCCGTGCGGCCGCCCGGACGCACGGTTCCTGGCGCGGTCATCACAAGGATCTTATCGCATCATCGAGTTGCAATTACAGCTCCATACGTGTCATCCTATTGCAACAGAGTGTTGCATGAAGTTGCCAAGGCGCACCCCTGACTTCCAGATCGGCGGCCACCATGACCAGCCCACCCGTTCCACCGGCGCGAACCGAAGCAGCCGCAGCAACCGCAGCGGCGAGCCGGGCTTCGCTTGCTGAGCGCACGCCAGGCGGTTCCAACTGGCGCCGCTACGTTCCGGGTGCCTTCGGAATCGCCTATGTCGCAGCCTGGGCTGGCGGGCTCGCCGCCTGGCCGGTGAACCTGGCCCTCAACGCGACAGCTTCTCAGGTGGCGGCGAGCCACCGTTCCCATCCTGCCGAGGCTACGGTCCAGTACCTGCTGGTGGAGGGACTGGCTGGCTTGCTGCTCGGAGCGGTCCTCGCCGCCGCTCTGCTCTCCGGTGGCCGCAGGCGGACCGCCGCCCGGACCGGTGCGGTCGCGCTTGGCGCCGCGGCCGTGAGCGTGTCGGTCGCGCAGTGCGTGGTCGGACTGTTCCTCACCGCGGCAGCGACCGGCCACAAGGTCACTCGCTCCGGCGCGCTGTTCGACGTTTTCAACAGGCTCGACGGCGTCAAGATGCTGGCGCTGGCAGGCGCGGCCTTGCTCATCGGCACAAGCATGAACCTCCCCGTCGCGCTACCCCGCTGGCTGCGGGCGGTCAGTGTCTCGCTCGCCGCGGCGCTGGTCGCATCCGGCTATGCATACCTCTCGCTGACGAACGCTCTGGCCTGGATCGCCTTCATCTCAGGCCCCCTCCTGCTGCTCTGGGTTGCTGCCATGGGCATCACGATGGCCGCCCGTCGTATGAGGCAAACGCCCGGGGCCGGGAAAGCCGGGCCGGCCGGGGATGTCATCTCAGCCAGCGAGGGGGTCGTCAATGTCTGAGACGCTGACGGCACGCCGGCGCGGAACGGGCCGGCCGCAGCAGCCCGGCCGCGCGGTGAGCGGCGTGCGGGGGCAGGCGCTCGCCGCCTCGGCCGCGCTGACCCTGGAGTACCTGCTCGGCATGGGCGTGAACCTCTACGTCACCGTCCCGGCCGCCGACCGCGGCTCGGGCATTGGGCAGGCCATCGGCCGCGCGATCATGCACGGTCCCGCGGCGCTGACCCTGCACGCGGTAATCGGGCTGCTGCTGGTCGTGGCCGCGCTGGCCGCGCTGGCGCGCGCCATCAGGGCCAGGCTCCGGCTGGCCGCCATCGCCGCCGGCATCGCACTGCTGTGCCTGGCCGGCGCATCATCCAGCGGCGCGAGCTTTGTCGGCAACGGCAAGGCCGGCGCATCGATGGCGATGGCGGTCCTAACCGGCGCGGCGCTGCTGTGCTACCTGGTGATCCTCTTCGCTGTCCCGAGAATCCAGCCGCAGAACGCAACGCCCCCGGCCGCTCCCGGCACCGCGGCGGAAGGGAACTGAACATGCCACACGCGATGCCCGGAGCCACCGGAGGTACCGGCTGCCACTTGCTGACCTGGGCAGTGGATGGCGGGCATTCCGTGCACGCCGTCGCCCGCAACCCGACGGCGCTGCACCCGGCGGCTGGCCTGACCGTCACCCGCGGCGAGGGCGCCCGACGCCGCCGCGGTGGCCGAGACCAGCCCGAGACCGTCGCCCGGATACTCAAGGGCCCCAGATGACCGCCACCGGCCTGACTTGTGGCGCCATGACCGCTGAACCGATCACAGGGAGGAACTTCCGATGACCACAACTGGCAACGGCCGGCGGCATCGCCTCGAGGGCGAGGTCGACTTCACGCTGATGTACGTCGCGCACGACGCCTTCCACCGGGACCTGCGGCGCCTGGCCGCCGCAGTCGACGCCGGCCGCGCCGCAGAGCCCTCGGTGCGAGCCGGCTGGGAGACCTTCAAGGAGCAGCTGCACATTCATCACACCGCGGAGGACGTGTCGGTCTGGCCGGCGCTGCGGGCGAAAGTCACCATGGCTGGCCACGTCGCCGTGCTCGACGCGATGGAAGCCGAGCATGCCCGCATCGACCCGCTGCTCAGCGCGGTGGACTCCTGCCTCGCCGCCGCCGGCCAGGCGGGCCTGGCGGAGACCGCCGATGGGCTGGCGGCGGCGCTGGCCGCCCACATGGAGCACGAGGAGGACCAGGCGCTGCCGCTGGCCGAGACGTTCCTGGGGCCGGCGGGATGGGCCGCGTTCGCGCAGGAGATGAGCAAGACCCAGGGCCTGCGCGGAGCCGCTGAGTTCTTCCCCTGGATGCTCGACGACGCGCCGCCGGCCACCCGCAAGCGGGCTCTCGGCCTGCTGCCCCCGCCCGCGCGGCTCCTCTACCGGGCCGTGTGGGCCCCTGGCTACGCCCGCACCTCGCGCTGGGACGCCGCGACAACCTGACCCGCGGGAGCCGCAAGCCCCGCCCGGAACTGCGCGCCCGCCGGCGTGACGACTATCGAGAGCCGCGGACACACCGCGGGCTCGGAGGAGAAGAGAATGCCGCACTCATCCGCACCCACGACCCCCAGCCGCGGCGACGGCATGCTCGGCCGGGCCAGCCGCGCCTGCTACACGCACCGACGGCTGACCCTGCTCATCTGGATCCTCGGGGTGGCCTGCCTGACCACCCTGGGGACCAGGTTCGGCGCCCCGGCTGACAACAACTTCACCGGCAGTGACCCCGGCCAGACCCTGCTCAGCCAGCACTTCCCCCGCTCCGCGGGCGACACCCTTACCCTTGCCGTCCGCTCATCTTCCCCCATCCAGTCCCCGGCCGTGCAGGCCCGTGTCACCAGCGCGCTCATCCCCTTCGAGCGGGCACCGCACGTCACCTCCGTCACCAATCCCTACCTGGCGCCAGGCCAGATCTCCCGCGACGGCCACATCGCCTTCGCCACCATCCAGTTCAGCCTCACCTCGGCGAAGATCGCCAGCAGCGAGACCCGGGCCCTGATGACCGATGCACGGGCGGCCTCGGGCCACGGAGTGACCTTCAGCCTGGGCGGCGACCTCGTCGATACCGCCGAGACACCGTACAGCGGCCCGTCACAGGGCATCGGCGTGGCGGCCGCCGCGATCGTGCTGCTGATCGCCTTCGGCACGCTGCTGGCGATGGGCCTGCCGATCATCACCGCGATCCTCGGCATCGGCGCCGGGCTGTCGCTGATCGAACTGCTCGGCCACCTGTTCCCCGCGCCGTCGTTCGCCCCGATCATCGCCTCCCTCATCGGACTCGGGGTCGGCGTCGACTACGCGCTGTTCATCGTGACCAGGTTCCGCGAATCGCTGCAGGCCGGCGCAGCGCCGCAGGACGCGGCGGCGACCGCGATGCGCACCGCGGGCCGGACCGTGCTCATCGCGGGCACTACCGTGGTGATCGGGATGCTGGGCCTGCTCCTGCTGCGCCAGCCGCTGCTCAACGGCGTCGCGGTCGCGGCCGCCGCCACAGTCGCCATGACCCTGGCTGGCTCGCTGACCCTGCTGCCCGCCCTGCTCGGCTTTACCGGGACCCGGCTCGCCAGGCCCGCCCGGCTGCGGTTCCCCGCGCTCCGGTTCCCCCGGCTGGCAGGTTCGCCTCGGCGGCGGGACGCGGCGGCAAGGATCGGCTCCGCCTCTCGTCCGGCCGCGGAGCGGTGGGCGGGAATGATCCAGCGCCGGCCAGTGATCGCCGCAGTGCTGTCCGCCGGCGTGATACTGGCGCTCGCAGCGCCCGCCCTCGGCATGCAGCTCAACATGCCCGACGAGTCCGCCCAGTCCCGCGCCACTATGGGCTACCAGAGCTACGCCACAATGGCCCGCGGGTTCGGCCCCGGATTCGACGCGCCGCTGATCATCGCCGCCAGGCTGCCGTCGCCGGTCGCAGGCACGGCGTCGCTGGCAGCTGCCGTGCGCGCCACGCCAGGCGTCGCGCACGTGACGCCCGTGATCATCAGCAGCGACCGCCAGGCGGCCATGATGATCGCCTACCCCAGCACCGGTGAGCAGGACACGACCACCAACGCCCTGGTCCACCGGCTCCGCGACACGGTGCTGCCGCGGGCGACGACAGGGACGGGTATCCGCGCCTACCTCACCGGGCCGAACGCGGCCAACGTGACCTTCGCCGACGCGATCGGGCAGCGGCTGCCGTGGCTGATCGCGGTCGTGGTCGCCCTTGCCATGATCCTGCTGCTGGTCATGTTCCGCTCCGTCACCATCGCGATCAAGGCCGCCGCCATGAACCTGCTGTCCATCTCCGCGGCCTTCGGAGTTCTTGTCGCCGTCAGCCAGCGCGGCTGGGGCCGCCAGCTTTTCGGATTCCCCGAGAGCATGCCGGTGACGACCTGGGTGCCGGTATTCCTGTTCGTCATCCTGTTCGGCCTGTCCATGGACTACGAGGTATTCCTGCTGTCGCGAATCAAGGAGGAGTACGACCGGACCGGTGACAATGCCGCCTCCGTGGCCCGCGGGCTCGCCCGCACCGCACGAGTCATCACCGCCGCGGCGGCCATCATGGTGGTGGTGTTCCTGTCATTCGTGCTCGGCGCGGACGTGTCGGTGAAGCAGATCGGCCTCGGCCTCGCCGTGGCGGTGCTCATCGACGCGACCGTGGTGCGGATGGTGCTCGTGCCGGCCGTCATGGAACTGCTGGGCAACGCCAACTGGTGGCTCCCGCGGCCGCTCGCCCGCATCCTGCCGAAGACCTCCGTCAGCAGCGACGAGCCCGCGGCGGTAGCCAGGGTTCCCGGGCCCGCAGTCACCGCGCTCTGTCTACCAGCGGCCAGGCCCGATGTTGAGCGCACGCAGGCATCCGCTGACCGGCAGTAGGTTCACTTCGCGAGCAGCGACACGAAGCGCGCTGCCTCGCACCATCCGGGCCGCCGGCGCCTGCGTGATCATGGCCGGCCGGTTCGCGGTGACCAGGCAGCCGGGCACCGACCTGTTCGCGAAGCGATTCGGCGAAGCCGGCGCCCAGTATTCCGGTGTCTTCGAGGGAGGAACACATGACCAGCGAGCTGGAATTCTTCGACAGCCGACGCGGCCAGTTGGAGACCCGGTCCGGTCCTGCCAGCTACATCGATACCGGCGGCACAGGCCGCCCTGCGTTGTTCGTCCACGGCCTAGGCACCAGCAGCTACTTGTGGCGGCGCGTGATCGGCCAACTCGACGGCCAGCACCGGTGCGTGGCCGTCGACCTGCCGCTGCATGGTCACACTCCGGCAGCCGCCGGCCAGGACTTCTCCCTGCCGGGCCTAGCCCGCTTTGTCGCCGACTGCTGCGACGCGCTCGCGCTGACCGACATCGACCTGGTCGCCAACGACACCGGCGGCGCGGTCGCTCAGGTCTTCGCCGCACGCTACGCCGACCGGCTACACACGTTGACCCTGACCAACTGCGAAGCGCACGACAACGTACCGCCCAGGGGACTCCGAGCCGCGTACCTGCTCGCCCGCATGGACCAGCTTGCCCGCATCGGCCTGCTCGCCCGCATTGCGCCGCGGCTGGCGCGCAACCCTGAGGCCCGCAGACGCTTCTACCGGGCTGGCTATCAGGACGCTGCCAGCCTGTCCGACGACATAGCGCGCGCATGGCTGGAACCGCTGATCGGCACCGCCGAACGGGCCGACCGGTACTTGCGCCTGTTCACATCGATTCGCGCCCGCGACCTGCTGGCGGCCGAGCCGGCGCTGAAGCGTCTGCACGTCCCGACTCTCGTCGTATGGGGCACCGGCGACGCGTTCTTCCGCGCCAAGTGGGCTTACTGGCTGCGCGACACTATCCCTGGTGTCACCGAAGTAGTCGAACTCGAAGGGGCGCGGCTGTTCTTCCCGGACGAGCGGGCCACAGAGTTCAGCGCAGCCCTGCGCCGGCACTGGGACAAGCACCCATGACGTTTGCCCTAGACTGCTCGCGCCTGAGTCCGACCTCGTCCCGCCGCGAAGCCCGCGCGGATGGTCGGCCAGCCGCAGATTCGAATGCGTGATCGAGCTACCAGAGGCCGAGCAGCGTGCCGAGGACGCGGGCTGCCTGCCCGCCTGCCTCCTCGGCGACGGCCGGTGCGGCGGGCACGTTGAGATCAATTGGCCAGGGCGCCGCGCACAGCGGCGACCGCGGCTGCCGAGTTTTCGGGCTGTCCGGCGGCAATCTGGAGCAGTTCCAGGCGCCGAGCCGCGGCGTCAAGGCCGTCCGGCACCTAGTCCCAGTCCTCGTGCCAGGGACGGTCCAGGATCAGCAGCTGCACCGCGGCCGCTGAGTGGTCGGCCAGCAGATCGCTGACTAGGACGAGGTTCCCGGTTGGCTTGGCCATCTTGGCGCCGCCGACCGTCACAACGCCCGCATTGAAGTGGGCACCGGCGAACGGCGCGACGCCGGTGAAGCGCTCGGCGAGCGCGGCCTGGTAGGCATGGTGGGGAAAGCGCAGGTCACCGTCGCAACCGTGCACGTCGATGGCTGGCCCGAACGCATGCAGCGCCATCGCGGCGCACTCAGCGTGCCAGCCAGGCCGCCCCGGACCCCAGGGGCTTGCCCGGCGACGGCCTCGCCCGAGTCGGCTGCCTGCCAGAGCACGATGTCGAACGGGTCGTCCTTGGCCGGGTTGTCGGGCCGGTCGCCGTACTCCGCCGGTAGCCGGAGCGCCGTCTCGCGGTCGAGGCCGGCCTGCCGGGCCGTTGCGGCGCCCGCGAAGTACCAGGCTCCCGTCGCGCTCGCAGGCCGCGCCAAGCGCCTTCGGCAATGCAGTTCACGAGTAGGCATGCGGTGACTCGCATAAGCATGCGTATTCGGCAACGCCCGCTATTCGGCACGTGCGAGCGTTCGATCTTCGCCCCAGCGCGCGAATCATCCGGTTCTGAGCGCCAAAGACGATGGCGGCATTGCCGGGCGCTTCACAGCGACAGCAGATCCCCGCGCTGGCTGGCCGTTCAACCAGCCATCGCGTCAGCAAGGTCAAGAACATCGGCAAGGCCGGGCAGCCGTGCTTGTCATGCGCTTTGGTGACGGAATTCGACCCTGATCCCGTGCGGCCAGCGCCAGCTACGATGCCGAGCGGCGGCCGGATTCGCGCGCGGACCGTCCACTGATGTGGCTCGGTATCCACGTATAACGCCGATTCGGCGCGGGAGGAGATGGCGTCGGCATCGCCAGTGGGCGTGCGCAGAACCTCCTGCTATGAATGACTGCTCTCAAGCGGACTGTGGCAGCTTTCCGCCAGATAACCGGCTCCGGCTCAGCGTGTCGGGATGTCCTTGCATCACCTGGTGCAGCCGGGGAAGTCATCGGATCCTGCATCACCTGGTGCAGCCGGGGAAGTCATGAGCAGCGGGCTCTTGCCCGGTGGGCTGCTACCCGGCCGCGGCCTGCGCAGCGGACGTCGTAGTAACGGCGGGCGGGGCCGCGGCCCGCTCGGCCCTGTCCAGTCCCCGGACCAGTACTGGCAGGTCTCAGCTAGGCGGCCCGCTGTTGCCGGGGCGGGCTGCCAGCGAAAGGACGCAGGGACGCAGCAGCCCGATGACGTCCGCCGGGTCGGCGGTGGCGAGTTCGTCGGTCTTGATGAGGTGTCGGGAGACCGTGATGCCGATGGTCACGGCGCTGATGATCGCGGCTCGCAGGTTCGCGTCGTCCGCGGGTATGGCCTGGGCGATCTGCGCCTCGTAGCGGGCGATGCCGGCGCTGGCGGCGCTGGCGGCCTCGGGGTTGGTCAGCATCGAGCGCAAGAGGGCTAGCGAGGCGACCGGCTCGCTCTCCAGCCGGCTGGCGAGCCCGGCGAGGATCTGCTCGACTGCCTCCGCCGGCGTCCCGCTGACTTCAGGGACCGGGGCTGCGTCGATCACTCGCCGGTACAGCTCCTGCTTGGACCTGAAGTAGTGCATGACCAGGCCCGGGTCGACTCCGGCGGCCGAGGCCACCGCCCGGATGGTGGTCCTGTCGTACCCAGCGCTGAAGAAGACCCGGGTCGCGGCGTCAAGGATGCGCGCTTCGGTGCGGCGGCGCTGCTCGGCGCGTGAACCGGGCCGGGGAGTGGTCATCGTTTCATTCTACGGGTGTTGACCGGAGGTCGACTTTGATTCTACACTTGTTCAATGTACGCCTGTTGAACGAGCTGCCTGAGTGAAGGGAAACGCTGCATGCCATCCGCCACCACCGCCGATGTCCTGGCCCGCCGCCGCCAGCTAATGCTGAACGGCGATGCCGACGGCTTCGCGGACCTATTCGCGCCCGACGCAGTGATCGAGTTCTCCTTCCATGGGCCGCCGGGCACAGCCGTGCGCCTGGAGGGCCAGGAGACGATCCGCGAGTACTCGCGCAATGTCATGGCGTCGCCACTGCGGCTGGAGGCCTACGAGGTGGCGGAGCTTTACCAGACCCAGGACCCGGCGGTGGTGATCGCGGAGATGCGGACGAAGGCGGTGACCACGACGGGCCGGTTGCTCACGGTGACGTCCATTCAGATCCTCCGGATCCAGGACGGTCATATTGAGCTCTGCCGCGACTTCGCCGACCCCCGCATCCTGGACGACGTCATCGGGGAACCGCGTCCGGGAAGCTGACATGGATCCCGGACGCAGGGTCGTGCGGCGCGTGGAGGCCGGCGCCGGCGAGCCGGCCATCGTGCTCGAGGCGGGGATGAACTGCGGGGCAGCGTCCTGGCAGCAGGTCATGCCGCTGCTGGCCCCGCGCGTGCGCGTCGTCGCCTACGACCGGGCGGGGCTAGGCGGCAGCGACCCCGCGCCAGGCCTGGCGACCATCGACCGCCAGATCGATGACCTGACATCGGTGATTACCAGCCTGGCGGCAGGACCATGCGTGCTGGCAGGCCACAGCTTGGGCGGCATCCTGGTCCAGCTGCTGGCCTTCCGCCGCCCGGACCTGGTTGCCGGCCTAGTCCTGGTGGACCCGGGACACGAGGAGATGGAGAGCCCCTTGCCCCTGCCCATCCGGGGGGTGGCGGTTAATGCGCACCGTCCACCCCGATGAACTGCACGATGACGCCCCCGTGACCCTTGCGGCCGTGCGCGAAATGCGCGCCGCCGCAAGGCCCTTTCCCGACGTCCCCGTCGTCGTCCTGAGCGCTGCCCGCGGCTTCCCACGCCAGTTCCGCGCACACTGGACGCGCCTGCAAGCAGGGCTCGCCGCGGCAGCCCCGCAGGGACGCCACGTCATCGTCGACGGCACCGGCCATGACATTCCCAAGCACCGGCCTGACGTCGTGGCCAGCACGATCCTTGCGATAGCCGCCCAGGCACAGACCAGCGACGGCTGACAAGCGGAGCCGACGAAACCCGGGTCTCACGAATAGAAGCCGCGTGCCGCCGAGAACATCGCGCGCCAGATCAGCCCGTTCCGTGCGGCTCCGCTGGCACACACCGCGCGTAGGCGCCACCGCGCAGAACGGCGGATCCGCGCTCTGCCGCTGTGCTTCGAGCGGCGGACCATCCTGGAGCGGAATCGGGTTCGCGGCTCCGCGCGCTATCGCGTAAGCGAGATCGAGGACGTCATCCGCAGGGTATCCGCCCGGGGCCATGCTCCTCACGCGCCGCCATGACGGAATTCGACGACATCACCGTCGCGCATCACGTAATCCTTGCCCTCGATACGTGACTTGCCCGCGGCCCGCGCCGCCGTCATGGACCCGGCGGCCATCAGGTCGTCGAACGACACGACCTCGGCCTTGATGAACTTTCGCTGGAAGTCGGAATGGATGACGCCGGCGGCCTCCGGTGCGGTTGCGCCGGCCGGGATTGTCCATGCCCGCGCCTCTTTCGGGCCGGCGGTGAGGAACGTGGACAGCTTCAGCGCGGCAAACCCGGCCCTTGCCAGCTGCGCCAGCCCTGGCTCACCGAGGCCGAGCCCGGCGAGGAACTCCGCAGCGTCCTCCGGGGACAACTCGGCGAGCTCGGCCTCCGTCTTGGCGTCGAGGAAGACCGACTCAGCGGGTGCGACGAGCGTGGCTAGCCGCTTCCTGAGCTCCTCATCGTGCAGCTCTGAATCGTCCTCATTGAATACATAGAGGAACGGCTTTGCCGTCAGTAGCTGCAGTTCACGCAAGTTGGCCAGGTCTATCCCGGCGGCCTCAGCGCCGGCGAACAGCGTCGTGCCGCCGTCGAGCATCTGCTGTGCCCGGTCCGCAGCTTCGGCCAGCCGGGTGCGCTCTGGATCCTTGGCCGATCTGGCTTCCTTGGCCAGCCGCGGGACTGCCTTCTCCAGCGTCTGGAGATCGGCAAGCATCAGCTCGGTGGCGATGGTCTCGATGTCCCGCTCGGGGGACACGTCGCCGTCCACGTGACTGACGTCTGGATCATCGAAGACCCGCACTACCTGGCAGATGGCGTCGGTCTCGCGGATGTGCGACAAAAACTGATTGCCGAGCCCCTGGCCAGCGGACGCGCCCCGGACCAGGCCCGCGATGTCGACAAAGCGGACGGTCGCGGGCACGATCCTGGCCGAGTCATAAAGGCCGGACAGCGCATCCAGGCGGGAATCAGGGATGCCGACAATGCCGACGTTCGGCTCGATCGTCGCGAACGGGTAGTTGGACGCCACGGCGTTGGCCCGGGTCAGGGCGTTAAACAGGGTGGATTTGCCGACGTTAGGCAATCCGACAATCCCGATGGACAGGCTCACCGGGGAAGTCTAGTGGGCGTGTCGGACCGGAGAACTGTCGTCCCCGGCTGCAAGCATGCTAATTATGAACGCGACTTCGCTGCTCATAGGGCTTTTGCTCGGAGCCGCCCTCGGTGGCGCGATCGGCTATCTACTGGCCCGCGGTCGGCTGGCCAGCCAGGCCGCAGACCTGACTGGCCAGGCACGGGCCGCGGATGAGCGCGCGCGCGCCGCACAGGATCGCGCCGCGCTGACGGAGCGCGCCGCACAGGAGCGGGCCGACCTGATCGATGGCCAGCTCGCGGACCGATTCCGGGCACTGTCGGCGCAGGCACTGGACCAGAGCAACCGGACATTCCTCGAAATCGCGGAAGGAAAGCTCGGCGCAGCGAGCGCCAAGGCTACCGGCGAGCTTGATACCCGCAAAGCTGCTGTCGAGCAGCTCGTGCAACCGCTGCGCGACACGCTGGCCAGGGTAGAGAGCCAGCTCAGGGAGGCCGAGGCAGCCCGGCGATCGTCGCACGCCGCGCTGTCGGAGCAGGTCGCCATCGCCCGGCAGTCGTCAGATCAGCTGCGCGCCCAGACGCAGGCGCTGGTCACCGCGTTGCGCCGACCAGAAGCGCGCGGCCGGTGGGGAGAGATGCAACTCCGTCGGGTGGTCGAGCTAGCCGGCATGAGTGATAAATGCGACTTCGATGAGCAGGTGAGCGTAACGACTTCGGACGGCACGCTGCGGCCGGACATGGTGATCCGCCTGGCAGGTGGCAAGAACATCGTCGTTGATTCGAAAGTCTCGCTAGCCGCCTATCTGGAGGCGGCCGAAGCCACTGCCGAGGACGTCCGCGAGGCGCGCGTCAAGGCGCACTCCCGGCACCTGCGCGAGCATGTGGACCGGCTCGCCGCCAAGGCCTACTGGACGGCGCTCAGCCCGTCGCCGGAGTTCGTCATCCTCTTCATTCCGGGCGAGGCCTTCCTGGCTCCGGCACTCGAGCATGACCCTGGTTTGCTTGAGCACGCGATGACGCTCAAGGTGCACATCGCGACGCCGACGACGCTTGTGACCATGCTGCGTACAGCCCAGTACGCGTGGCAGCAGGACGCTCTCTCCGACAACGCCCGCGCAGTCTTCGATCTTGGTCGCGAGCTCTATGAGCGCATCGCCGGGCTCGGCAGGCAAGTCGATGGCCTAGGCAAAGCGCTGACCACCGCGGTCACCAGTTATAACCGCACGGTCGGCTCGCTCGAAAGCCGCGTCCTAGTCAGTGCCCGCAAGCTAAACGAACTCGGCTTGGTCGACAGCGAGCTTGTTCAGCCCAGGGCGGTCGAGGAGACGGTACGCGCGATATCCGCGCCGGATCTCTTCGCCGACACCGGACCGGAGTTGGTCTCCAGACCGCTCGCCGGACGCGAGCCGACCGTTCCGCCGCATCTCATCAGCGGCGGCCGGGCAATTAGCGCAGCAGGCTGACCTGCACCCGTAATCCTGGCTGGATCGGCGAAACATGGGGGTGTGATGGCGTCGCGGACAATTGAGCGGCTGAGGCTGGTCACGAGTGGGCCTGCCGAACACAACCAGAGCCCGGCCGGCTCCCAGCCAGCTGCCCGCGCTGGTGCCGTCCGCCCGCAGGTGACAACGCGCGGCGCCCTCGCCGCTTTCTTCGCGCTATGCCTGGTCAGTTGCCTGATTGCCGCGTGGCGCCAGTTCGACATCGTCGCTGGCCTCGCTTACCTGGCGGGCTGCCTGGCCGCGCCGGTCTACGTCAGGCGCGAAGCACAGTTGCAGATCGTAATTGCCCCGCCGGTCCTATTCCTGCTTGCCGTGCTAATGACGCAGGTGCTAACCGCCCAGGGCAGTTCCAGCCACGCATCCATGCTGTCGGTGATGGAGGGAGCGCTGCTGATGCTCGCTGCCACCGCGCCATGGCTATTCGCTGGCGCAGCCGGATGCGTTGCCGTAGCCATGTTCCGCGGGCTGCCGGACTGCGTCCGAGAACTCCGGGCTGGTTTTCGCAGCGAGCGCAAGGCCGGCAACTGGCACCGGCCCGCTGGCTAGTGTTCCGGCTTTGCAGCCGGCCTGCGTAGCTCGTGCGGCAGCGCGAACTGCATACGTTCGTGCACGGCTTCGATCTCTTCCACGTCGGCGTAACCGCTCTCGGCTAGCCTCGCAAGCACACCGTCTACGAGGTCCTCGGGAACCGACGCGCCGCTCGTCACACCGACAGTGCTGACACTGTCAAGCCAGGACGGATCGATCGCCGACGCGTCATCGACCAGGTAGGCGGCCTTGGCGCCCGCATCCCGCGCCACCTCAACTAGTCGTACGGAGTTAGAGGAGTTGGTGGAACCGACGACGATCACCACGTCGGACTGCCCGGCGATCTGCTTGACGGCCGCCTGCCGGTTCTGGGTGGCGTAGCAGATGTCGTCGCTGGGCGGGTCTAGCAGCAGCGGGAAGCGCTTGCGCAGCGCGGACACCGTCTCCAGCGTCTCGTCAACCGAGAGCGTCGTCTGGGACAGCCAGGCGACCTTCGCCGTATCGCGCACTTCGACCGATCCGCTGCCGGCTGGCCCGTCCACCAGGTGGATGTTGGCCGGGGCCTCGCCGGTAGTGCCGACTACTTCCTCATGACCCTCGTGGCCGATCAGCAGGATGTCGTAATCCTGTGCCGCGAATCTGCGCGCCTCGTTATGCACCTTGGTCACAAGCGGGCAGGTCGCGTCGATAGTTCGCAGTCTGCGGTCCTTGGCCTCCTCGCGCACCTCAGGCGAAACCCCGTGCGCTGAGAACACGACTACCGCACCCTCGGGGATAGCTTCAGTCTCCTCGACGAAGATCGCGCCGCGCTCCTCGAGAGAGCGGACGACATGGGTGTTATGCACGATTTGCTTGCGCACGTACACCGGCGCGCCGAAGCGCTCTAGCGCCTTCTCCACGGTCTGTACAGCCCGGTCAACTCCAGCGCAGTAGCCACGGGGCTTGGCGAGCAGGACTCGGCGGGGCTGATCAGGCATGCGCTCATTTTAGGTGACCCATGGTGGACCCGGACCTAGCGCCCGGCCAGAACTGACCCAATTATTGGCATCCGCGGTTTGCACAGCCCGTCCGGCCAGCAAGAATGTCCCGAGGGTGCCATCTCGCACGGCAGCGGGCCGCGCTGGGCCAGCCCTGCACGAGCGCCCCTTCGCAGTCAGAGGAGAACGATCACTGATGGGCATTTCGCAGATCCCTGATCAGATTAAGAGGGCCCCGGCCGAGGCCCTCCGGGCCGTGTTCTCGGGGATCGGCCGGATACTGCTGGCCGCCGACCGGCCCGGTCCGGCCACAGTTCAGACGCAGCCGCATGCCGGGATCGCACCGGAGGCGTCGCCCCCGCAGACGGCCCGGCAGCCCCGCCGGGAGCCGGGCCGGGCGACGGAGCAGTCCCGATGGCGGTCTCTTGACCAGACCGGCAACGTGCGGTTGCTGCCAGCGGGCGAGGTCTATGACGACGACCCCACCGGGCCGACTGTGAGCTTCGCCGCCAGCGACACCGTTCCGGCATCCAGCTCGCCAGCACCAGCGCCCGCGCCCGCGCTACCGCTGGCCGACTATGACAATCTGTCGCTCGCGTCGATCCGGGCCCGGCTTCGGACCCTGAGCCCGGCTCAGCTGAGAGTGCTCGCCGACTACGAGCAAGCAAACGCCGAGCGGATGGACGTACTCGGGATGCTGGAGCGGCGGATCGAGAAGCTGGAGCAGAGCCAGTGAGCACCGCACAGCGCAGCGAATCTTCGGCGCCGGCGACCAAGGGCCGGCATGCCGCTTGAGACTTCGGAGCAGGCTCCCGTTCCGGTCCGAACGGTGCTGCGGCTCGTCGGTGACTGGATCGGGCGTCTTGGCCGCGTCTGGGTCGAAGGGCAGATCGCGGAGCTGACCAGGCGGGGCGGCACGGTCTTCCTCACCCTGCGAGACCCGGTAGCGGCAGTTTCGGTCCGCGTTATCTGCACGACCTCTGTGCTGGACGTGGCCGACCCGCCGCCAGCCGAAGGCGCACGCGTTGTCGTCTGGGCGAAGCCGGAGTTCAACTCGGCCAAGGGCTCATTCGCCCTGACAGCCACCCAGATCAAGGCCGTTGGCATCGGGGAGTTGCTGGCCAGGCTAGAGCGGCGCCGCGCGGCGCTGGCTGCCGAGGGCTTGTTTTCCGCCGCCCGCAAGAAGCGCCTGCCGTTCCTGCCCGCCGGCGTCGGGCTCATCTGCGGCCGGGATTCGGCTGCCGAGCGGGACGTGCTTCGCAATGCCGCTCGCCGCTGGCCGGCGGTCAGGTTCCGGGTAGAACAGGTCGCTGTGCAGGGTGTGCACGCCACCGAGGAAATCATCGACGCATTGCACAGGCTCGACGCCGACCGGTCGATCGAGGTGATCATCATCGCCCGCGGCGGCGGATCGATCGAGGATCTGCTGCCGTTCTCGGACGAAGATCTCATTCGCGCGGTCGCGGCCTGTGTCACGCCAGTCATCAGCGCGATCGGGCACGAGCAGGATGTGCCATTGCTGGACCTTGTCGCGGATGTCCGCGCATCCACACCGACGGACGCGGCGCGCCGGGCGGTGCCCGACGTAGCAGAGCAACTGGCGCTGGTAGCTGAGCTGCGGACGCGAGCGCGGCGCGCCCTGGCAGGCCGCCTCGACCGGGAGAGTTCCTGGCTGACCGCCATCCGGTCACGGCCCGCGATCGCGAACCCGGTACGGGAGATAGACCGTCAGCTCGAGCAGATCCTCGGCCTCGCCGAGCGGGCCAGGCTCACCGTGGCGGCCGGCCTTGACCGGGCGGACGACGACATCACACACCTCAAGGCTCGGCTCGTGGCCCTGTCGCCGGCCGCCACGCTGCGCCGCGGTTACGCGATCGTCCAGCACGCTGACGAGAGCGTGGTCCTGACCGCGGCCGATGTGTCCGAAGGCGAGATACTCAACCTCCGGTTCGCCGAGGACCACCTGCAGGTGACCGCGAACACGTGAGGTGTCACCGTGACTTACCACGGCTACCGGGACCACGAATCAGGAGGAAACGGGTCGCCGTGGCCGCCGCAGCCGTGGATAGTCGATGTCGAGCGGCCAGGGCCCGCTAGCGCGTTAGCTGCGCGGGCCGCCTAGCCGCCAGCTCGCCGGCGGGCGGTACCAGCAGTCGCCCAGCTCGGCCAGGTGGCCGGGCCTGGTGCGGGGCATCCGGCAGCGCGTGTTCGCCGCGCACGGCGGGCTGGGTACCGCTGAGGCGATCCGCGCCAGCTGGCGGCGTTGCAGCCAGCTAGTTGGCCGCGCGTTGCAGGCGCCACGCAACGACCGCGCGCAAGAGCGCCGGACGCCGCGGTGATCGGGGCTGCTCATAACGGTCCCTTCGGATGCACCGGACGGGGGCGCCGGCGCTCATAGGGTCATCGGGCGACGGCCATTCCCGCGTTACCAGCGTGGTCCGGTTACGCTGGCAAATGTGACGGCGCCGAGCGACGAAAGCGGGCACCCCGCCGGGAGCAGGCAGGGCACGAGCGGGCCGGCGGCCGAGCGTGGCCGCGGTGATCCAGACCGGCCCGCGTATGAGCAAGCCAGAGACGAGTTGGCTGAGCTAGTCAGACGTCTTGAAGCAGGCGGGCTGACGCTGGAACAGTCCTTGCAGCTATGGGAGCGCGGTGAACAGCTCGCTGCGATCTGCGAGGAATGGCTGGAAGGAGCACGTGCCAGGCTTGCGACGGCGATGGCGCGCCAGCAGCAGGAGCCCGAGCCCGGCGCCCCGTTCTAGTCAGACAGCTCGCACGTGCAGCCTGGACAACACCTGTATGACCGCGTCGGCAAGTTCCCGCGCGCGGCTGGCATCAGCTGCCTGTGACACCTCGGCGCTGGCGAGCAGCATGGCCCCGGTCATCACGACCGCAACGGCCTCGTCGAGCGGCTCGCCACTGCGGGCGAAGAACTCGCTGTTCTTCGTCACCCACTCGACCAGCCGACGTCGCTGTATCACGTCGAACCCAGGCGGGCCGTCGCCTCGCGCGAACATGGCCACGAGCTCACGCTGCTCGATGCAGACCTCAAGGTAGCCGTGCGCGCCGGCCACGAACAGCTCCATCGGATCGGTAACGCCAGCCGCCCGGCTAACGCGCACCGCGCTACGGGTTCTTTCATCAAGCTCGTCGTTAAGCTCGCTGAAGAGCGCCAGGTACAACTCTGCTTTGCCGGCAAAATGGTGGTACAGACTGCCGACGCTCGCGCCGGCAAGCGCGACGATGTCGGTGACACCGGCCTGCGCGTAGCCCTCCAGGGTGAAGACCTCGCGCGCCGCCGCCAGCAGCACACCCCGAGTCGACGCGCCTCGCTCAGAACCACGGGCGGCAGGCACTTGCTTGTCGTCAGCATGGCTCATGTCGGCCGTGCCATGCTCGGTGGTCACAGGCTGAGGCATCCGATTCCGGCCTACTCGAACGGACCCGTTGCGGGGCGGTCAGCCGGCTGGCCGACGTGCTACATAGGATTCCACCATCGCCAGCCAACAGGGAAGGTGCATGCGGCATGGGTGAGGATCAGGCAGCCGCCACGGGCTCACCGGCGGAGGCGGCGATTCCCCCGCCCGCTCCCGGCCGCCACGCGCCAGACCGCAACCTGGCGCTCGAGCTGGCCAGGGTAACGGAGGCCGGTGCGATGGCCTCGGCGCGATGGGTCGGCCGTGGTGACAAGAACGGCGCAGACGCCGCTGCGGTCAATGCCATGCGCCAGCTCATCAATACCGTCGCTATGAACGGCATCGTTGTCATCGGCGAGGGCGAGAAGGATGCCGCGCCCATGCTCTACAACGGTGAGCAAGTCGGCGACGGCAGCGGCGCGCTGTGCGACGTGGCGGTCGACCCGATCGACGGGACGAGGCTGACGGCCAACGGCATGCCCAACGCGATCTCCGTGATCGCCGTCAGCGCGCGCGGCTCGATGTACGACCCGTCTGCGGTCTACTACATGTCGAAGCTGGTCACCGGGCCCGAGGCAGCCAGCGTCGTGGACCTTGACGTACCGCCCGCCGTGAACATCGCGGCCGTGGCGAGAGCCAAAAGCTGCTCACCCTCGGATGTGACCGTCGTGATCCTGGACCGGCCACGGCATGCCGAGCTGATCCGCGAGGTGCGCGAGGCTGGCGCCCGGATCAAGTTGCTGACCGACGGTGACGTGGCCGGCGCGATCATGGCGGCCCGCGCGGGCACCGGCATCGACCTGCTGCTCGGCATCGGCGGCACGCCCGAGGGCATCATCGCGGCGTGCGCAGTGAAGTGCCTGGGCGGCGTGATCCTCGGCAAGCTCGCGCCCCGCGATGAAGCCGAGCGGGCCAAGGCCATCGACGCAGGCCATGACCTGAGCCGGGTGCTCAGCACCGATGACCTGGTGGCTTCGGATGACGCGTTCTTCGCGGCGACCGGGATCACCGATGGCGATCTGCTCGCCGGGGTCAGGTACCGGTCCGGCGGCGCGGTGACCGACTCGCTCGTGATGCGGGCCAGGTCGGGCACCGTCCGGAACATCCACAGCGAACACCAGCTGTGGAAGGTTTCCAAATACTCAGCCGTGGATTACCTGTAGACAGCCAGAAACGCTACTTGTTCACTGCTGCTCGCCCGGTACGACGCGGACTACGGACCGCCTGCGCTTCGGGGTACTCGCGCGGCATCCAGCGACCTTGGAGTGATGGTCTCGGCGAGCGCGGGTCGGGCACCGGTTAGCGCGGTCGAGGATCCGCCCGGCAGGCTGCCACGGCGCAGCCCGCCAAGCCGGCGCGATTTCTTCGGCGAGGTTACCCGGATCGTGCCGCCCGCCGCGACCGCCCGGACCTCGATCACGGTCTGCCCGCTGGCTGCCTGATTGGTGTCGGGACCGGTGCCACCGTAGCCGGGCATCCGTGCCGTCCGGTTGATCTTGCGGGAGAGTATCGCCGTGCCGGTTATCTCCACGGCCACACCATCGGGAACGATCAGGTCCAGCGTGCCTGCGATCACCGTGGCGTAGATCACGGTCCGGCCGCTCTGGAGCAGCGCGTCCCGCAAATCCAGCTCGACTTCGCCGAAGAACGCCATCACCGGCAGGCTGGCAGGCACCACCCAGCGGCCGGTCCTGCCGTCCCGGCCGAAGACACCGGCGACGCCCCTGCGCCCGTCCAGCCGGATTGGCTGCGCGGCAGGCTCCGCCAGGTCAGCCGTCAGCACGACCAGCTCACCGAGAGTCCGCGCCTGGTGGGCTTTGCCGACGCGGTCCGCGTGCTCGTCGGACGTCAGCCTGCCATCTGCCGCGGCCTCGCTGAGCACCGCGATCACCCGGTCGCGATCGAAATCTGAGGCACGCAGATCGCTGGGCGGCGGGCGGTAAGTCACACTGTTGAAGATACTCCCGGCTCGTCGCAGCTGGGCTGGTCGTGACGGCCTGCCGAGCTGGCAGCCAGCGCCAATTCGCAGCGCCCCGGGAAGCGGGAACCGGCCGCGGCGCCCGAACCGCCCGGGGCCTGTTAGTTTTGTATTAGCAAGTATCTGAGCGAGAGATTGTCAACGACACTGAGGTGGCGGCGGCACCGATGCGGAGGACAGTACGTGGGTGAGCCTGGCGACGCTGAACTGACCAGTACCGGGCGGGCCCGTTCGGGGCTAACGGGCGGCGACCTGGGCGACGGGCGTTACAAGTGGGTAGCGCTGTCCAACACGACGCTCGGCATGCTCGCTGCTACGGTCAACGCGTCTATCGTGATCATCGCGCTGCCCGCGATCTTCCGCGGCATTCATCTGAATCCGCTTCAGGCCAGCAACATCAGCTACCTGCTCTGGATGCTGATGGGCTACCTCGTCGTCTCCGCGGTGCTGGTGGTCACCCTCGGGCGCCTCGGCGACATCTACGGCCGGGTCCGGATGTACAACGCCGGCTTCGCGATCTTCGGCCTGGGCGCGCTCGCGCTGCCGTTCGACCCGTTTACCGGGCCGAGCGGCGCCCTGTGGCTGATCGGGTTCCGGGTCATCCAGGCAATCGGCGGCGCCATGCTAATGGCCAACTCCCCCGCTATCCTTACCGACGCGTTCCCGGCCAACCAGCGCGGTACGGCCATGGGCATCAACCAGGTGGCGGGCATTTCCGGCCAGTTCATTGGCCTCATCCTCGGCGGCGTGCTGGCCGCGGTCGACTGGCGCCTGGTCTTCATCGTGTCCGTGCCGATCGGCCTCGGCGGCACGATCTGGTCGTACGTGAGCTTGAAAGAGCTGGGCGTGCGCACGCCGGCCAAGATCGACTGGCTGGGTAACCTCACCTTCGGGGTCGGACTGATCTTGCTGCTGACCGGCATCACTTACGGCATCCAGCCGTACGGCGGCCACTCGATGGGCTGGACTAGCCCGCTGGTGCTGACCGGCCTGTTCGGCGGCGTCGCGCTACTGCTGGCGTTCTGCGTCATCGAGACCAAGGTCGAATCGCCGATGTTCGACCTGCACCTGATGCGGATCCGGGCATTCGCGGCCGGCGTCACCGCCACATTGCTGGCCTCCATCGCCCGCGGCGGACTCCAGTTCATGCTGATCATCTGGCTGCAAGGCATCTGGCTGGTGCTGCACGGCTACAACTACGCCGACACCCCGCTCTGGTCGGGCATCTACCTGCTGGCGCTCACCTGCGGATTCGTGGTCTCCGGACCGGTGTCAGGCTGGCTGTCCGACAAGCACGGGGCGCGGGCCTTCGCCTCCGGCGGCCTGCTGGTATCAGCGGTGGCGTTCGGCGGGCTGCTGCTCATCCCGGTGAACTTCACCTACCCGGAGTTCGCCGCACTGATCTTTGTGGCCGGCGCCGGAATGGGGCTCTTCTCCGCGCCGAACGCCGCTGCGATCATGAACAGCGTCCCGGCCAAGCAGCGCGGCGCCGCCTCCGGCATGCTGGCCACGTTCCAGAACTCCGGCTTCGTGCTCTCCATCGGCGTGTTCTTCTCGCTCATGATCGCCGGCCTGGCGGCGACCCTGCCCAAGACACTTACCAGCGGGCTGACCGCGCAGGGAGTGCCGGGTCCGATCGCGCATCAGATCGGCTCGCTGCCGCCGGTAGGCAGCCTGTTCGCCGCGTTCCTCGGCTACAACCCGGTGCACGCCCTCCTCGCTCCCACCGGCGTGCTCAAGCACCTGCCAGCGCACAACGTTCGTGTGCTCACCGGCCGGACCTTCTTCCCGCAGCTGATCTCGCAGCCGTTCCACCATGGCCTGGTGATCGTCTTCTCCATGGCGATCGTTGTCCTGCTCATCGCCGCGGCCGCGTCGGCCCTGCGGGGCGGCAAGTACGTGCATGAGGATGGCGCCGAGGCGGCGACGATCGCTGTCGCCACGGCCACCGAGGCAGCGGGCACGGACGTGATCGCCGACGACATCGCCGCGGCGGGCGCGGACGGAAACGGCTACCTTGGGCGGGAATCTGTACGGACGGCCGAAGGTCGTGCTACTCCTGACGCATGAATTCAGGAAGCAGCGATACGGCAGTCAGGGACGCCCTGGCGAAGGCGGCGTCCAGCGACCTTGAGCTGATCCGCTTCCTGTATGCAGACCACGGCGGGGTGATCCGGGGCAAGGCAGCCTCAGCCGCGTTCCTGCCAGCGCGGATAGCCAGCGGCATCGGCCACACGGTGGCGATGATGGCCATGACCATGCTCGACACGCTCCAGCCCGTGGCCGGGATGGGCCCGGTCGGTGAGATCAGGATCAAGCCCGATCCCTGCACGCTGGTTGCCCTGCCGTACGCGCCCGGGGCCGGGGCCATGCTCGCTGACCTGGTAAAACCGGACGGCACGCCGTGGGAGGCGTGCGCCCGCACCTTCCTGAAGCAGGCGATCGAGGCCCTCGCCGCCGAGGGCTACGGCATGACGGCGGCGTTCGAGCCCGAGTTCACCGTCGGCCGGCGCGAGAGCGACCCGGACGGCGGCCTGGACCGGCTGGCACCGCTCGACGACAGCCTGTGCTACTCAGCGACCGGCTTCCATCAAGGGCACGACTTTGTTATCGACCTGGTCCGGGCGCTGACTGCGCAAGGGCTGCAGGTCGAGCACTATTACCCCGAGCTCGGCGACGGCCAGCACGAAATCGCCGTCCGGCACGCGCCCGCGCTGCGGGCGGCCGACAATCACGTGCTGTACCGGGAAACCGTGCGCGGGGTCGCGTTCCGACGCGGGCTGTGGGCAAGCCTGGCGCCCAAGCCGATTCAGGATCAGGCGGGTAACGGCACGCACCTGCACGCCTCCCTGATCAGCCTGGCCGACGCCGACTCCGCTGGCAGTACAGCCGTATTTGCCGACCCGGCCGACCGTTACGGACTGTCGGCGGTGGGCTACCACTTCATCGGCGGCTTGCTCGCTCACCTGCCGGCCCTAGTGGCGCTGACCTGCGGCAGCGTGAATAGCTACCGCCGCCTCCAGCCTCAGTTCTGGAGCAGCGCGTTCGCCTGCTACGGGCTGGATAACCGTGAGGCCGCAATCCGCATTTGTTCGCCGCTGCGCGGTGACACCGCCAGTTCGGTGAACCTGGAGCTGAAGCCCTCGGATTCGACCGCCAATCCCTACCTAGCGCTGGGCGCCTTCATCCACGCCGGGCTGGACGGGATCAGGCGCCGGCTCGATCCAGGCGAACCGGTCAACGTCGACCCGGCCACCTTGTCGGAGGCCGAACGTGCGGCGGTCGGCGCCCGGCGCTTGCCGCGCAGCCTGGGCGAGGCCCTCGACGCGCTGGCCGGCGATGAACTGTTGATGGCGGCGCTCGGTCCGCTCCGGTCGGCCGCCTACCTGGCGGTTAAGCGAGGCGAGGCAGCCGCGTTCGCCGAGCACGACGCCGCGTTCGAGTGCTTCCAGCATTTCCTCCGGTTCTGACCACTCCGCTGCCGCGTCTACGGTGGATCTGCAGACCAGACGCCACAGCTCGTACCAGCACGGGCGGCTCAGCCAGGACGGGGCAGTTCAACCATGACGTTCTTGACGCGGCAGTGCGGGCCCTTGACCCGCCGCCGGACCGGAGCGGCGGCAGTGGCAGCAGCGGGCCTCCTCGCGGTGTCAGCCGCGGTGCTGACGTCGGCCGCGGGCCCGGCGGCGGCGGCTGGCCGGGCCGCCGATACGCCTGCGGGCTTCTGGTACGGAACTGACAGCAACTACATGAGCATCCCGGGGCCAGCCCCGTACCGCGAGCCGGTGATCGGCAGCGGCTACGGCGGCTACATCGGGATGATCGGCAACTGGGCGCACTGGCAGCACTGCGGCGGAAAAGTCGTGTGGTCCAAGACCGACGCCCGCGATGCCCGGACCAACTTTGAGACCCACCACCGGGGCATCGGCACCGGCGCGTACTGGTTCATGGCAGGCCCCGGCGTCGATCCGCACTACAGCGGGACCAGCAAGGAAGCCACCGCCTGGGGCCGGGCACAGGCCGCGTCGGCGCTGCGTGACCTCAAGGCGCTGAGCCCTAAGGTGACGTACCCGGTGGTGTACCTGGACGTCGAGCTGCCTGGCCATGCGCCGAGCTATACGCCTGCGCCAGACAACGGCTGGAACGCCGTCTACACCTCGCCCTGCAGCGGCAAGGTGCGGAGCAACTTCATCGCTCCGCAACTGGACCGGGCCGACTTCAACGGTTTCGCTGACTACCTGACCAGCCACTCCGCATATAAAGCCGGGGTGTACTCGGCACCGCCCATCTGGGCATCGATCTTCGGCACCGGCCGTTACGCCACGATCCCGAACACCTACGAGTGGACCTACCTGGCCGGCACCGCCAGCCTGACCCACCACCCCGACGGCTGGTGCCTGGCCGGAACGAGCACGTGCGCGCACTTCTTCGGCGGCATTACCAGCGCCAGCAAATACGCGCTCATGTGGCAGTGGTCCGGGGGCGGCGGCACGTACAACGGCTACGGCGACTTCGACCAGATCGACAACAATCGGACTCCCTGATTGCCGGGTAATACACCACAATTACATGTTTAGTCACTTTTGGACGGGGCAGACGGGCATTACGTAGCGCCAGACTGGAACAGTGCTGGATTAGTTTGCGCGGGAGATAGCCTGTCCAGCGGACCCGGCAGTGTGGAGGACTGGCAGCAGTGATGAGTTGGCTCAGGGCGTGGGCGCGCAGGACGCTGCTGCCGTGGACACCCGCGAAGACGATCCTGGTGGCAGTGACCGCCGCGGCGGCGACGGCCGCCGTAGTAGTGGGCGTGGTATTGATACCGGGCAGCCCGGCTCCGGTAGCCCACAAGGTTGCGCTCGCGCCCACGCCAACGCCCTCACCCGTAGTAACTAAGCACCACCGGCTGCTGTCCCCGTTTACCGGCGAGCCGATCAAGGCATTGGGACCAGTGCTCGCCGTCAAGATCGACAACATTGTGTACGCGCGGCCGCAAACCGGCATTAATCATGCCGACATCGTCTATGTGTTCCCAGTCGAGGGCGGCCTCACCCGGTTCATGGCGATCTTCTCCTCGCACTTCCCGCCGGTCATCGGGCCGGTGCGCAGCGCCCGGCGAGACGATCTGCAGCTGCTGCGCGTATTCGGCCGTCCGGCATTCGCGTTCTCCGGCGCCCAGGGGCAACTGCTCCCCGTCATAGAAAAGGCGCGGATCGTCGACCTCTACGCGGGCATCGTCGGCGGGTACTACCGGAACTACTCGCGGATCGCGCCTTATAACCTCTTCGCGAGCACGAAGGTGCTGCTCAAGGAAGCCAAGCATGTCAGCAAGGCGCGCAACATCGGCTTCAAGTTCGGCCCTGCGCCCGCCGGCGGCCGCGTCACCAAGACCAAGACCGTTACGTGGCCGTCGACTAGATTCACCTTCACCTGGTCGGCGGCTCGGCAACGTTGGCTGATCTCGATGGATGGCGTCCCGGCCAGGACCTCCAGTGGCGTCCGGTTCTCGGCGGCCACGGTAGTGATCCAGAACACGATCGTGCGCAAGTCCGGGTTCCTGGAGTACGGCTACCCGCCGCCGTTCGCGCAAACCACCGGCCGCGGCACGGCAACCGTGCTGCGGAACGGGAAGGCCTACAAGATCCACTGGTCCAGGCCGAAATGGAACGACCGCACGAAATTCACGACGCTTGCTGGCAAGCCCATGACCTTCCAGCCGGGCCAGGTGTGGGTCCTCTTGGTCGGCAACCGCCACGTCGAGGCCGGGTAGCCAGCCCGGCGGACCCGTCGGGCGGGGCCTGATCGGCGATGGGTTACGGTCAGCCATGGGCTTGCCCGAGGCCGTCGAGGAACTGCGGCTTGTTGATCATCACATGCACTCGGTGCTGCCGGGCCAGGTGCCCGAATCCGAATTCGAGCGCTTCCTGACCGAATCGGACCGGCCGCCCCCGGTGGGCACGACCGGCTTCGACTCTCAGCTCGGCTTCGCACTCCGTCGGTGGTGCGGTCCCGTGCTTGGCCTCGCCTCATCGGCAGCGGCGAGCGTCTACATCGGATACCGGAATTCGATGCGGGAAACGGGGCCGGCCGAGTTGCTGCTGTCCGGGGCCGGCTGCTCGCACTTGCTGGTGGACACCGGCTTCACCGCGCCGGGCTCGGCCAGCCTGGCCGAGCTCGGCGAACTCGCTGAAGCCGTCGCTCTCGAGGTCGTCCGGCTCGAGTCGGTAGCCGAGGAGCTAGCCGGATCCGGTTGCCCGGCCGCCGAATTCGGCGACCGCTTCGGTGAGCTGCTGTGGCAGCGGTCCGCGCAAGCGCCGGCGGTGAAAAGCATCGTGGCGTACCGGTACGGGCTCGACTTCGATCCGACCCGGCCAACCTCGGCCGAGGTGCGGGCTGCGGCCGGCGACTGGCTGCGCAGCGTGGCAGCGACCGGGCAGGCCCGGGTTGCCGACCCGGTATTGCTGCGGCACCTGCTGTGGTGCGCAGTCGACCGGGGGCTACCGATCCAGCTGCACGCCGGCTTCGGCGATCCCGACCTTGACTTGCGGCGCGCTGATCCGCTGCTGGCCCGCAAGTTCCTGGCGACCTGCGGCGTGCCGGTTGTGCTGCTGCATTGCTACCCGTTCCATCGCAACGCCGCGTTCCTGGCGCAGGCCTACCCGAACGTCTACCTTGACGTCGGCCTGGCCTTGAACTATGTCGGCGCCCGGGCAGCGGCGGTGCTAGCCGAAGCGCTCGAGCTGGCCCCGTTCGGCAAGGTGCTGTATTCCTCCGACGCCTACGGGCTGCCCGAACTGGTGTACCTGGGTGCCCGCTTGTGGCGGCAGGCGGTGACTGAGCTCTTCGGTGGCTGGGTCGCCGCCGGGCACTGGACCGAGGCCGACGCGATCAGGGTCGCCAGCCTGATCGGCGCCGAAAACGCGGCCAGGCTCTACGGCCTCGCCGACGCCGGGCCGTCGTAGCCGCTTGGTCAGCCGGCTGCGGCCTCGCCTGCGGTCGTGTCGCTCACAGGCAGCGCAACGAACTCAGCGGGGAATGCGGCAGCAAGCGCGTCTAGCTCGTTGCGCCAGTACCGGTGCACATTGATGCGGGTCGGCCGTCCCGAACCAGGAAGCTGCACATAGAACTTGCTCCAGATCGCGCCGCGGTTGTACGCGCTGACTGGCAACCCGGTGCGCGCAAACACCGCGACGATCTCGCCGGGCCGGTTAGTGACAAACTGGGCACAAGATCATCCATGGATGTGACGGGGCTATCGCTACAGCACGCTTCCTTCACACCGACGGATGAATCTTGGCAAGCGTTCGGTGCCCGGATGCGGCAACGACTTGTCCGCTAGCCCGCTAAGTCGAGCGCGACGCGCAGGATGTTCTCCGCGGCGTCAACGGCAGCACGAGCCGTTATGACGTTGGTGTGCGCCCTGTCGAGATCACCAAGGCCGATACAACCGGAAGCTACCGCAACGTCATGCGCAGCGAGTTCCAGCTGCCGCACGGCCTCATCGATGTCTACCGCGCCGTGCAGTTGCTCAGGGCTGACGCCCTGCTCGGGGATGCTGCTCACGTTCACCGTCCTCACCTCGGCTGGCCCGGGTTACCGGCCACACCGGCAGCAACGCTACCGAGGGCCGGGCGAGCCGGCCCCTCGTTGCTACCCGCGGCAAGGCACTACAAGCACGGTGCCCATCGAAACTCCGTTTCGCCGAGCCCGGGGCACCGACATGCGGGCCCCGATCACCGTCAGGCAGGCTAGCCCCGCCCGCCCGCAAGCAAGCCGTCCACGAGCAAGCCGATCAGGCGATCGGCCTGGCCCGGATCGGACGGTGCGGCGTCGGTCGCCAGGATGAGTCCGTGACTGAGCCGCAGCACGTCAGCCGAGCGGACATCGTCGCGGACAAGACCCGCCTGTTTCGCGCGGTCAAGCAGCATGTCGGTGCAGCTTCGCAGCGTTGCGCTGCACGCCGACAGGAGCTCCGAGTCCTTGCCGATCGCTGCGACAAGCGCGGCGCTGAGGCTTCGCTTGGTCCGGCCGAACGCAACGAATGCACGCATCCACTCAGCCAGTGCGTCGGCAGGCGACTCCGCGGCCAGCAGCTTGCCGGCTAGTACCTCAAGTCCGTCGACCTGGTCCTTGTAGACCGCCTCGAGTAGCGCATGGCGAACCGGAAAGTGCCGGTAGAGCGTGCCGATGCCGACTCCGGCCCGCCGCGCGATTTCCTCCAGCGAGACGTCGTCGGCACCGTGCTCGGCGAACGCCGCAGCGGCTGCGGCTAGCAGCCGGTCGTAGTTGCGGCGTGCGTCAGCCCGCATCGGCGGCCCGGCCTGGCTGGCCGACCCGGTAGCGCCCATCACAGACTCCTGAAATATTCGAGTTGCAAAGCGGAGGGATCCTCCGTATAGTTAGCGGAGGTAGCCTCCGAATAGAGCATAGCTCAACCGGTCCGAGAAGGCGAGCGCTCACCACGGCCCGGTTTCCCGCTCGACAGTGCTGCCGTGAGCGGCACTGCAGTTACGCCGCTTCCGCGCAGGCTCCCGCGATTTGGCGCAGCCCACCGGCTAGCGCGCACCGAACACAAACGTTCCTGGAAGGAACCATGCCGTCTCCTGCTAGTGCCTCAACACAAGCGCCGCCCGCGCCAGCCGATCAGGCTCTCGCGGCGGCAATCCACCGCCCGCAGTCGCGCCACACCCACGACCGGCGCAACATCACTCTTGCCGTGGTGCTCTGCGCCCAGCTGATGATCGTGCTGGACATGACGGTCGTGAACGTCGCTCTTCCTTCTATGGCGGCCGGCCTGCACTTGTCCGCCACGAGCCTGTCCTGGGTACTCAATGCTTACGCGCTGACATTCGGCGGCCTGCTGCTACTCGGCGGACGGGCCGGTGACATCGTCGGCCGTCGGGAGGCCTTCATGGCCGGGCTCGCTATCTTCACCATTGCCTCGCTGGCCGGCGGCCTGGCCACGTCGGCCGCGGCGCTGCTGGCCGCCCGCGCGATTCAAGGCGTCGGCGGCGCCATCGCCTCACCCGCGGTCCTCGCGGCCATCGTCACGAGTTTCCCGGAAGGCAGGGAACGGGTCCGCGCACTGAGCATCTTCACCGCTGTCACGATGGGCGGCTCCTCACTCGGCCTTGTCCTTGGCGGCATGATCACGCAATGGGCGTCATGGCGCTGGGTGTTCTTCATCAACGTGCCCATCGGCATCGCCGTGATCCTCGTCGCCCCACGGCTGCTGGCCCGTTCTCAGCGCCTGCGCGGCCGGTTCGATGCTCTTGGCGCAATCACCTCGACGGCCGGGATGTCGGCCCTGGTCTACGCCTTCATCAACGCCGCCACGGCCGGCTGGTCCAGCGTCGGCACACTCGGATCGCTTGGAGCCGCCGTCGCGCTGCTGGGCTTGTTCCTGCTGAATGAGACCAGGACCAGTGAGCCGATCACGCCGCTCTGGCTGCTACGTGACCGGAGCCGGTCGGCGTCTTACCTGGCCAGGCTGCTGCTGGTGGGCGGCATGTTCGGGTCGTTCTTCTTCCTCACCCAGTTCATCCAGGAAGTGCTCGGCTTCAGCCCGCTGAAGGCAGGCGTGTCATTCATTCCGATGACCGGCGCCCTGTTCGCGACGTCCCGGCTGGCGCCGAGAATGGTGGCCCGGTTTGGCCCCAAGCCGCTAATGGTCGCGGGCCTGCTGCCGGTGGTCGCCGGGATGGCCTGGCTTGGCCAGCTCACCACGGGTACCAGCTACTTCCCTGGCGTCCTGATTCCGATGCTGCTGCTCGGCATCGGCATGGGAGTGGTGTTCGTGCCGCTCACGATGGCATCCCTGGCGGGCGTGCCGCCGCAGGAGTCAGGGGCCGCCGCCAGCATGGTGAACGTCATGCAGCAAGTCGGGGGCGCCCTTGGGCTGGCCATTCTGGTGACGATCTTCGGTACGGCGAGCCGGGCAGCCGCGGCGCACCCGCTGGCCGGAGCCACCGCGGCCGCGCAGCTCGCCCACGTCCGGGTGCACGGCATGGCTGCGGCGTTCACCGCCGCCGCGATCTTCGATCTGGTAGCGCTGATCGTGATCACGGTTGCCATCCGCGTCCGCCGGCCAGCCGCAGTTTCGGCTCCGGCCGCCAGCCCGGTCGCCGAGTAGCAGGCGGGCCCTCGAAACGTATCCGGATCGGAGGGAGGCTGGCTGTCACGACCGTGGCAGCCAGCCTCCTGGCACTGCCGACGGTCGGGCAAATGCTGTTAACGAGCGTCCAACAGGTCTACTATTGCCCCGATATCACCGCTCTCGGGAGGCGCAAATGGTTAGCGGACCAGTCGAGCACGAGTACGCGCCCCCGCCTCCGCCGCCCGACTCGCCGGTGCTCCGGCGCTGGGATCGCACCGACGCCGTCATCGGGACGGCCCTGGTCATGCTGATGATCTCGCTGTTCCTGCCCTGGTTCAGCGGCACGGTCCGGGTTGGGAACTTGGTAACGAACGGCGCCGCAAGCGGTACGCGTGCCCACGGCTACCTGTGGGTCGTGCTCGTGCTGGCACTCGTCGCCATGGTGGTCCTGGTGGCCCGGGATACCGTCGGCAAGATCCCCGGTAACCTGCCAAGCCCCGGTCAGCTGCTGGTGGGCACCACCGGCCTGGCCCTGATCCTGACTGTGCTCGGGCTGGCGTTCAGGCCACCTGGTGTCGTTAGCCCGTTCGGATGGACGGGCTACGCGCCGCTCCAGCATTACTCGCTCTCCGCGCGCTGGAGTTACGGCGGCTTCGTCGCCGTGGCAGCGGCAGCGGTCGCCTTCGTCGCCGCGTTCCTTTCCAGCGGACCGGTTCAGGAGGCCAGCCGGGCAGCGCAGGCGGCAAACCAGACCAGCCCAGCCGGCAGCTGAGCCCGGCACCATGATCCCCGGCCGCGAAATACGATGAGAGGATCAACAGGCGGCCACAAGGAAGTGCCAGCGCGATGCCCGAGTTTTCCTATACCGACATGCTGCCAACCGGCGCGGACGATACCGAATACCGCTTGCTCACCGCGGACGGGATCACCGTGCAGCGGGCCTTCGGGCGGGACTTTCTTCAGGTGGCGCCGGAGGTCTTGACCCAGCTCACCGCCGCGGCAATGCATGACATCGCGCATCTGCTCCGGCCAGCTCACCTGAGGCAGCTGCGCGCCATCCTGGACGACCCGGAGGCGTCAGCAAACGACAAGTTCGTTGCCCGTGACCTGCTCCTGAATGCGTCCATCGCGGCAGGCGGGATCCTGCCCATGTGCCAGGACACCGGGACCGCCATCGTGATGGGCAAACGCGGCCAGCAGGTACTCACCGACGGCCGTGACGAGGAACACATCGCCCGCGGCGTATACGACGCCTATACGAGCCTGAACCTGCGCTACTCACAGCTCGCGCCGCTGACGATGTGGGACGAGCGGAATACCGGGAGCAACCTCCCGGCCCAGATAGAGCTTTACGCGACCGGCGGCAACCAGTACAAGTTCCTCTTCATGGCCAAGGGCGGCGGCTCGGCCAACAAGTCATACCTCTATCAGGAGACCAAGGCGGTGCTGAACCCCGCCCGGATGGCCGCGTTCCTGGCGGAGAAGATCAGGTCGCTGGGCACCGCCGCCTGCCCGCCCTACCACCTGGCCATCGTTGTCGGCGGCACTAGCGCGGAGTACGCCTTGAAGACCGCCAAATACGCCTCGGCGAAGTACCTGGACAAGCTGCCGACAGCCGGCTCGATGGACGCGCACGGCTTCCGCGACCTCGAACTTGAGCAGCAAGTGCTCGAGATCACTCGCAGGGCCGGCATCGGCGCCCAATTCGGCGGCAAGTATTTCTGTCACGACGTCCGGGTGATAAGGCTGCCCCGCCACGGCGCGTCGTGTCCCGTCGCGATCGCGGTGTCTTGCTCCGCGGACAGGCAGGCAACAGCCAAAATTACGGGTAACGGGGCCTACCTCGAGCAACTCGAGACCGACCCGGCGCAGTACCTTCCGGACGCGACCGAGTCAGAGCTCAATGCTGAAGTTGTCAGGATCGACCTGTCGCGGCCGATGACCGAGATCCGGGCCGAGCTTTCCCGGTACCCGGTTAAGACAAGGCTGGCGCTGACCGGACCCATGGTGGTGGCCCGCGACATAGCCCACGCCAAGATCAACGAACTGCTCGACTCGGGCCAGTCAATGCCTGCCTACCTGCGTGACCACGCGGTTTACTATGCGGGACCGGCGAAGACGCCGGAGGGTTACGCGTCCGGTTCGTTTGGCCCGACGACCGCGGGCCGGATGGACTCCTACGTAGCCAAGTTCCAGGCCGCTGGCGGCTCGATGGTCATGCTTGCCAAGGGCAACAGGTCCGCCGCTGTTACCGCAGCCTGCAAAGAGCACGGCGGTTTCTACCTGGGCTCGATCGGCGGCGCGGCAGCGCGGCTGGCGCAGGACTGCATCACTAAGGTCGAAGTGCTTGAGTATCCCGAACTCGGGATGGAAGCGGTCTGGCGGATTGAAGTGCGCGACTTTCCCGCATTCATCGTTGTCGATGACAAGGGCAACGACTTCTTCGCCGACGTCATCGCGCCGAACGGCGGGCTGCTGACGATCGGCGCCGGACCCAGCTGATCCGGAGGACTGCAATGGCCGATGACCCGGCTGGCACGCGAGTCGAGCACGATTCCATGGGCGAGGTCGCCGTTCCCGCCAATGCACTTTGGGGGGCACAGACGCAGCGGGCTGTG
Source organism: uncultured Actinomycetota bacterium (assembly GCA_963787665.1). GTDB lineage: Bacteria > Actinomycetota > Actinomycetes > Streptosporangiales > Streptosporangiaceae > JAJYUU01. The sequence continues at coordinate 774,989 of CAWBDZ010000005.1, read as the reverse complement.
CAGAACTTCCAGATTTCCGGGGAGCGACTGTCCCGCGAGCTCATCGGCGCGCTTGCCTCGATCAAGGGCGCAGCCGCTGTGGTCAACGGGGAGCTCGGAGTACTAGACGCAGACATGGCAACCGCGATTCACGACGCGGCCGCGGAAGTATCGAGCGGTCGTGACGATGACCAGTTCCCGGTTGACGTATTCCAGACCGGTTCCGGGACTTCGTCCAACATGAACGCGAACGAGGTTATCGCGACGCTGGCCGCTCGCCTGCTCGGCCGGCCGGTGCACCCCAACGATCATGTCAACGCGTCGCAGTCGTCCAACGATGTGTTCCCCTCGGCGATTCACCTGGCCGCTACGCGGCTGATCGTCAAGTCGCTGCTGCCCTCGCTCGACCGCCTGGCGGCTGCCCTCGACGAGAAGGCATTCGAGTTCGCCGAGGTGGTCAAGAGCGGGCGCACGCACCTGATGGACGCCACGCCCGTCACCCTCGGTCAGGAGTTCGGCGGGTACGCGGCAGCCGTCCGGCACGGCGCCGAGCGCGCCACGGCCGTGGTGACCGACGTCGGAGAGCTGCCACTTGGCGGCACCGCGGTCGGTACCGGACTGAACGCGCCGCTGCGTTTCGCTGAAGCGGTAATTAGCAAGCTGGCCGAGGACATGGGGCTGCCGCTGACCGAGGCACGGGATCACTTCGAAGCGGCTGGCGGCCGGGATGCCCTGGTGGCGGCCAGCGGCGTGACCAGAACCATCGCTGTCAGCCTGTACAAAATCTGCAACGACTTGCGCCTGATGGCATCGGGTCCGAGGACGGGGCTGGCCGAGATCAGGATTCCCGACTTGCAACCGGGATCATCGATCATGCCAGGCAAGGTCAATCCGGTGATCTGCGAGGCGGTCTGCCAGGTCTGCGCCCAGGTCATCGGCAACGACGCGGCCGTAGCCTTCGGTGGCGCGGCAGGCAACTTCGAGCTCAACGTGATGATGCCGGTCATGGCGAGGAACCTGTTGTCGTCGCTATCACTGCTGGCTTCGGCGGGGCTCGCGCTGGCGGATAAGTGCGTGACCGGGATTACGGCGGATGCCCAGCGATTGCGGCGCAACGCCGAGTCCTCACCCGCCATCGTCACGGCGCTTAACCGGTATCTCGGCTATGAGGAGGCCGCGGCGGTCTCGCACGAGGCGCTGGCGACTGGCAGAACGATAAAGGACGTCGTGCTCTCGCGCGGCTACGTGACCAGCGGACAGATCACCTCGGACCAGCTAGACCAAGCGCTAGATGTCCTAGAGATGACGAGGCGGCAACAGTAACAAAATCCCCACTCCGGAACGCTACGCTGTGGTCGGTCAAAACTCACATCCTCCTCACAGGACTATGAGTGGTTTCCTCACAGGACTCTGAGTGGTAGCTCTAGATAAGGTCCCGCCATGCACTCGGTAATGGGCACCGGCCGGCTGATTGCCGGACGCTATCGCCTGCAGGGTCCGATCGGCCGCGGCGCCATGGGAATCGTCTGGCGCGGACGCGATGAACTGCTCGCGCGCGACGTCGCGGTCAAGGAAGTTCAGATCAGCGCGCTCGCCCCGCCGGCCGACGCTGAGGCCGTCTACCAGCGCACGTTGCGCGAAGCCAGGACGGCGGCCAGGCTGAGCCATCCCAGCGTGGTGACCGTCTTCGACGTGGTCGAAGAGAACGGCAGTCCCTGGATCGTGATGGAACTGGTCGAGGCGCGATCCCTCGACCGGGTGATCACCGAGGACGGGCCGCTCCCGCCACTCGAGGCCGCTGAACTTGGCACCAGCCTGATCAGTGCGCTGACCACGGCGCACGCAGCCGGGGTGCTCCATCGCGACGTCAAGCCCAGCAACGTCCTTGTCACCAAGAACGGGCGCGCGGTCCTGACCGACTTCGGCATCGCCACGTTCGCCGAGGACCCGTCGATGACGCAAGCCGGCATGGTGGTCGGAACGCCGGGCTTCACCGCCCCGGAACGGATCCGCGGCGACATCGCGACAGTCGCCTCTGACCTCTGGTCACTCGGCGCGACCCTGTACGCGGCTGTCGAGGGTCGCGGACCGTTCGACCGAGTCGGCGGGTCTACGGTGATCAGCGCAGGAGTTGCGAACGAGGACGCGCCGCGCGCGCCGTCAGCGGGCCCGCTTGGCCCGGTGATCGACGCGCTGCTCAGCCGCGACCCGCGGGCCCGGCCGGACGCGACCACGGCGACCAGATTGCTCGCCGACGCCGCGACGGCAGCCAGGACTGGGGCCAGGCCCCTCGGCGACGGCTGGCTCGCCGCCTCCGCCGTCCAGACCGTCGATGCCGGCGCCCCTGCTCTGCCAGACGGTGCCGGGGTCGCAGCCGAGGCCGGCCCGGCCGAGGCCGCGCAGGCGGGCGGTCCGGCCGAGCCGGGCCCGCCGGCTTCGCTGGCGGCGTCGTTCCTTGATCCTCCGGTCTTCGCCGATCTATCCATGCCCACCGGCGCCAGCCTCGCTGGCGCTCTAGGGGCAGCTGGCGAGTCAGCGAAATCTGGCGATTCTTCAGCCGGCGGCCCGGGCGGCGCCAGCCTGGAGGGCGGCCCGATACTCTGGCAGCCGGTCGGACCGAGCGGAGCAAAGGCCGAGGGCCCGCCAGGCAGCCCGGGCGGACCAGTGGGCGGCAACGGCGGTTCAGGTAAGGACGGCCCTGACGGCAGCGGCCAGCCCTCGGGCCCGGCCAAGCGGATGTCGGGACGCTGGCGGCTGATGATTGCCGGCATCGGAATCGCCGCGATCGTCGTCGCGGCGATCATTGGCTGGGACGCTTACACGCATAGCCAGGCTGGTCAGGGACTACTACCGGGCGCTGGCCCGCAGGTCGGCGCCTCGGTCGTCGGCTCGCAGGGCGCCGCATCGCCCGGGTCCCGACCAGGGCACAGTGGGAAGCACAAACCAGCGTCAGGGAACCCCGCCCCTGGCACCACCACCACCGCCACGACGACCGCGCACGGTAGCACGGGCCCCCATCCTGGCGGTAAGCACGGCAGCGGCCCGACGTCGAGCGCCAGCCCGACGGGATCCACCAGCCCGACCACCAGCCCGAGTCCCACCGGCTCGCCGTCGCCAACGCCAACGCCGACGCCCACCCCGACTCCGAGTACTGGTCCGCCTCCCCCGGTGCTTCCGGCCGGCTATGTGTGGCACCACTTCCCGCCTCTAGCGCTGATTGGCTACCGACTGCCGGATTCAAGATCGGCATGCCGGTGGCCTGGAAGCAGGTAATCGGCTATCCTGGTGGCCCACCTCAACCAGCCAGCCCGCAACTTCCACCTGGCGGTAAGCCTGGCGGGCTGGAGCTACGGCAAGCCGTTGCCGCAGGCCCAGTACTTGTATGACGTGGACTCCGGCGCCTACCACAAGTTCAGGCTGCTGTCGCTGACCAACGTCGGCTTCAAGTCCCTGGGCGGATTCAAGGCCGCGCCTGCTGCAGTCCTCAAGTTCACCTGGCATAAAGTGTCTGGCGCGGCCTTCACCGAGATGGTCATCCTAGTCAAGCTGGCCACCGACTCAGGCCCGCAGACCTATACCTTCACGTTGTGGGCCCCGGCGTCGACATTCTCGGCCGCGAACGGCACCCTCCACACCGCGCTGACGACGTTCCGGCCATTGCCTGCTCCTACGGCCTGAACCGGTGCCTCGTGCAACCCGCGCAGCGGGCGGCCACGCGCTCCAAAGCGCGTGGCCGCCCGCGAATGCTGCCTAATACCAGCCAGAGCCCTGCTCGTGTCCCCAGGCCGCGCACGGGGAGCCGTACGTTGCCTGGATGTAGCCGAGCCCCCACCTGATCTGCGTGGCGGGGTTGGTCTGCCAGTCAGAACCGGCGGACGCCATCTTGCTGCCGGGCAATGCCTGCGGGATGCCGTAAGCACCGGATCCAGCGTTGCTCGCGCCAGGGTTCCAGCCGCTCTCGGCGTTCCACAACGCGTCAAGGCAGGAGAACTGGCCGCTGGACCAGCCGAACGAACTGAGCATTGCCATCGCTATCTGCTGCGGCGACCCGCTGGCCGCGGTCACAACCGGCGTTTGGGCGGGCACCGCAGTTGTGCCGGACCCGGCGGCTGCGCTCGGTGCAGGTTCTGGTGCCGTTGGCTGGCGCGCCTCCGCCGCTTTTCTCGCGGCCGAGCGGCGCGCTGCCAGCAATCGCGCGTGCTGAGCCTGCGCCACCAAAAGCCGGACGGCATCGCGGCGAGCGGCCGCCTCGAATCTGGCTGCGACCTGTGCGGATGTCACGCTGTTTGCGCTGTCGCCGCTGACAGCCGTCGCCGCCGAGCCGGTCGCTGTCGCTCGTGCCGGGCTTGCGTGCCCGGCAGGCTGCGCGGCTGCCACGGTCGACCCGATGGCCGCCGCTCCCGCGGCCGCCAGAGTTGACCCGGCGACGGCGAGGGTGAGCCGCACCGGCTTACGGTTGCTCGTCGAGGCTTGGCGCCGCGGCGCGGCGTCGAGCCGATTGGGCTTGGGCAGGTGGCTGAAGACAGCCCGGAAAGTAGTGGGTTTGTTGTGCCGGGACAAGATGTGCCTTTGGTCAAGCGCGTTCAGCGCTCACGATCACCCAGGGCAGCTCCAGTGGCTGTCGCGACCACGAGCGGCGTGCGAGGCGGGACGCGGGATCAAGGCGACGGGGGTATAACAAGGCCACCGCGCACGCTGGGTGCTGTCAGCCCTCCAGCCTGCCTCCTAGTTGGCAGGCCGCGAACCGAAAGGGCCCTGAATAGCCTATGAGGTCTGTCACAATTCGCCGTGACAATTCGGAGTGACCGCACCGCAATGATATTTCCGTAGCGCTGCGATTACTAAGCGTTGGTCGCAACGGCGGTTCTAGTACCAGCCGTAGGCCACTTCGTGGTCCCAGGCGCCACACGGCGTTCCGTAATCCGCCTTGATGTAACCGAGCCCCCATTTGATCTGGGTCGTCGGATCCGTCTGCCAGTTTGGTCCGGCGCTGGCCATCTTGGAGCCCGGCAGCGCCTGCGGGATCCCGTACGCGCCGCTGGCGTTCTCGGCGTTGTACCGCCAGCCGCTTTCCTGCGACCACAGGTCGTTCAGGCAGCCAAACTGCGATGTGCTGAAGCCGTAGGCCGGCAGCAGCCCATACGCGATGCTCTGCGCGGTCCCCGGGTTCGGCGGTGGCCCGGACGGGACCGGAGCGATACTGCCCGCCGGGGTAGTCTGCGTCACCGGCGTCCCGGCAGCCGGGGAGGTCGATATCTTAGGCACGCTGGTCGCGGTGAAGGCCTGCGTCGCCGCGGCCTGCATGATGACCTTCTGTCGTTCCTGCTCCAGAACGATTCCGGGCTTGCCGCTCGCTACCTCGGCCACCGCAGCGCCCAGCGGATCGGTGGCGGATCCGGGACGGCCAGTGATGAAGAGAATGGCAACTGTAGTCACGGATATGGCTGCCGCTGCGGCGGTAACCATGAAGACGCCTACCCGCCTGCGCCGCGGGCGCTTGGCTTTGGGCCGCCTTCGGTGCTGTGACAATGCGGTCCTTCCGTGGGCCATGCGCGGTCGGGCGAAGCGCCCGGCGCGCGGACCGCTGCGGTACAGGGCAGCGAGTCGCATGACGGTGCGGCCGAAATTTCCGCGGTTCGTGCGGTCGAGCGCGGAGCCCGCTTTTCGGACCTAGCACCGTTGCGGCATAACGTTGCCAGAACTGCACGCTCTGACCAAGCGTTTCCGCCGAAAAAGCTGTGTCGCAAACCCGTAATTAGTGTCACGCAGATCACAGTTTGGCAATACGTACTGTAACAATTACCATGCGTAATGGCCGGGCAGCTGTGACCACAGCTCGACAGCGAGGTCCGGGCGCGACACGCCGCGCGAACGGCGTGTCGCGTAAGGTTTCGCCGACTTCGCGGTCCGGCGGCCGTGAGCTCCGCGACAGTGCGCTTCCATGCTGGCCGGGGTGCCGCTACGTTCCATGCATGGCACGACCGCGCTTATTTTCAGTGCATGGCCAGCCTGCGGGCTGGTCGCCAGCGGACGACGCTTCGACGGCGGTGAGGGACACATGAGCAATGCACGGCGCCTGGCCTGGACCATGGGGGCCGAAGATGCTCAGTCCGTGCTCGACGAGGCTCGTACGGCGCTGTTCGTCATGGTCGGGTTCCTGGCCGTGCTCTGGATCATCCAGGTGGTCAACGTCGCCGATCACTATCAGCTCACCCAGGATTACGGGATCAAGCCGCGCGACCTTGGCAGCCTGCCAGACATACTCACGGCTCCGTTCCTGCACGTGAGCTGGACCCATATCGAGAGCAACTCGGGACCGCTATTCATCTTCGGGTTCCTCGCTGCCTACCGCGGCGTAGCCAGGTTCGTCGGGCTGACCGCCCTGGTCATCCTGGTGAGCGGACTCGCGGATTGGTTCACCGGTTCGCCGAACACTGTCGGAGTCGGCGCCAGCGGGGTGGTGTTCGGCTACCTCGGCTACATCCTGGTACGGGGTTTCTTTGACCGGCACGCCATCGACATCATGATCGGCGCGGTGATGGCGCTGTGCTTTGCCTACCAGTTCACCGTGCTGCTGCCGCACGCCGGGATCGGCTGGCAGGCCCACATCGGCGGACTCGCGGCGGGCGTCGTAGGCGGCTGGCTGTTCCGCGATCGCCGGCCGGCTGCGGCCAGGCGGCCCGTAAGCGCAGCGGCGCCGGACGGCAAGGTAAAAGTGACGGAGCCGGGCAGCACGCCTAGCCTCACCCCGCCGGCAAAGGCACAGCCCGGGCAGTACCTTGGACCGCGCGCTGAGCTGCACAAGCAACTCGACGACCTGGAGTTGTAGACCGGCGCGTTCAGACGTCGCCCGGAGCTGACTCGCCGGGCTCGACGGGCTCGGCCGTGTCCGGCTCGCGAGCTGGCAGGTGTCCGCCGTCTCCGCCAGCGGCGGAGTCACCAGGCTGATCTGAGTCGGAGTCACCAGGCTGATCCGAGGCGCCCTCAGCCGTCGTCCGCATCACCTCCGAGATGGCCAGGTGCCTCTCGACCATCGTGAGCCTGCGCTGGATGTCGGCGAGCGCAGCCAGGACTTCCACCTGCCAGCCGCGCGAACCGGCGCTTGCACCGGGCTGCCTGATCTCGTGTTCGGGCGCATCCTGGCTGCCTTCGTGCTGCGTTGTGAGCTGGATCACCTGCCGGCGAACCCGGTTCAGGTCCGCCCCGAGGCGGACAAGCACCTGAGCGCCGACGCCCTCGCCCTCCCGGATCAGCCCGAGCAGGATGTGCTCGGCACCGATATAGTTCTGGCCGAGCTGAAGCGCCTCCCGCAGGGACAGTTCGAGCACTTTCTTAGCCCGCGGGGTGAACGGGATGTGACCCGACGTCGCATTCTGGCCGAGGCCAACAATCTGCACTACCTGCTGGCGCATGGCCTGCAAGCTAACGTCTAGGGCCGTCAGCGCCTCGACGGCGACTCCGCTGCCTTCGCGCGCGATACCCAGCAGGATGTGCTCGGTGCCGATGTAGTTGTGGCTGAGCAGCCTGGCTTCTTCCTGCGCGTGCACGATGACCCGACGCGCCTGGTCGTCGAACCGCTCGAACATGGCGCTGCTCCGATCCGGGACTGCCCGCACTTACAACGAACGGCGTCACTAGATCGATCCCGTTCCGGTTATCAGAGGCTTCCGGGCCTAGAGTCCAGTCGTGGCACCACGCGCCCGCCGCGGCCAGCTCAAGATCATCGATTCGCATCAGCATTTCTGGGATCCGTTGGCGCGCCCTCAGCCGTGGCTCGACTCCGACGCCGCGCTGGCTCCGCTGCGCCGCAGGTTTGCCGTGACTGACCTCGCGCCCCTAGCCGCCGTTGCGGGAGTGACGGCGACCGTCGTGGTGCAAACAGTGACCGAGCCCAGCGAGACGCCTGAACTGCTGTCGATCGCCGAGACCGAGCCACTGGTCGGCGCCGTCGTCGGCTGGACCGACGTGACGGCCCCGGCCATATCGGCCGAGCTGGCCCGGCTTACTGCGCTGCCGGGCGGCCGGTTCCTGGCCGGCATCCGGCATCCGCTGCTGACCGAGCCAGATCCGGGCTGGTTGGCGCGGCCGGATGTCAGGCGCGGGCTGTCCGCAATTGCCGCCGCGGGCATGTGTTTCGACCTCGTGCTGCAGCCGGGTCAGTTGGCTGCCGCGGTAGCCGTGGCACGCAGCCTGCCCGAGCTGACATTCGTGCTCGACCACCTCGGCAACGTCGAGATCGGTCCGCAGGTCGACGCGGACTGGGCGGCAGCTTTCGCGGCGCTGGCCGCGCTGCCGAACACAGTGTGCAAGCTATCGGGCATCCTTGGCGCGGCGCGGGTGGCCGATATCGGTCCGTATTTCGATCTCGCGGGCGAGTGCTTCGGACCGGCCCGGTTGATGTTCGGCTCGGACTGGCCGGTCTGCACGCTGACCACCAGTTACGCGGCCGTGGTGGCGGCCGCGACCGAGTTGACTGCCAGCCTGACCGAGCCGGAGCAACGGGCGATACTCGCCGACACTGCCAGCCGGATCTACCGGATTCCCGGGACGGCGCTAGCTGGGTCGCCCTAGGTCGCGGGCCAGGTCTTGGCGGCTTGAGTCAGCGAGCAAGCGCTTAAGCCGCGTTAGCGACTGGCGCAGGTCAGCCCGAGCCCGCGCGTTAGCCCGAGCCCGCGCGTTAGCCCGAGCCCGCGTCGCGATTGACGCCCGTGTTATGACAGCATAGGTTGACGGTCAATGTTCACTGACATAGATTCCGCATTGGACGCTCTCGGGGATTCGACGCGGCGCAGGATCATCGGCCGGCTAGCTGCGGGGCCGCTGGACGTGGGCGCTATCTCCGCGGGCATGCCGGTCGGTCGTACCGCAGTGTCGATGCAACTACGGGTACTCAAGGCGGCCGGCTTGGTCGGCGACCAGGCTGTGGGCAACCGTCGCGTGTACCACCTCGAGCCCGACGGGCTGCGGCGGCTGCGCGACCACCTCGACTGGTACTGGGAGCGGTCACTCTCGGCGTACCAGCGCGCTGCCGAGGACCGGGCAAAGGAGCTGAACATGACAGCCGAGGAAGAGATCGTGGTGGCGAAGACGGCACGGGTGACCGCTCCGCTCGCGGTGGCCTTCGAGGTCTTCGTCGGACTTCAGTGGTGGCCGGTGCAGACCCATCACCTCGCCGAGCCGCATGGGCGCGAGGTCGTGCTCGAGCCGTTCGCAGGCGGTCGGTGGTACGAGCGAGCAGCCGACGGCAGACAGACCGATTGGGGTACCGTGCTCGCCTGGCAGCCGCCGCACCGGCTGCTGTTGACGTGGCAGGTTGGCCCCAACTGGACATATGAGCAAGACCCGGCCCGCGGCTCGGAGATTGAGGTCACCTTCACGCCGGAGAGCCCGCACGTAACGCGCGTGGACTTTACCCACCGGCATCTCGAACGCTACGGCCCCCAGGCAGAGCGAATGCGCCAGATCCTCGACGGCAAGGGCGGCGAACCACTGAACGCCTTCGCCCGGCACCTTGCCGCCGGGCATGTCGCCGGGCCCGTCGGGCATGTTGCCGGGCCCGTCGGGCGTGTTGCCGGGCCCGTCGGGCATGTCGCTGGACGCCCGGCGACCAGATGAAGGAGAGACGAACATGGTCATGTCCCTGATGCCGAACCTCTACACCGCCGACGTCGACCGGGCGGTCGCCTTTTACCGGGACCTGCTCGGCGGCACGCAGACCTTCAGGTCTCCCGACGGCGGGCCGGCGGAGCACGTAGAGCTGCGTCTTGGCGACGTCACGATCGCGGTGAGCAGCCGAGACGCTGTCCAGAGGGAGGGGCTGCCGGCGCCGACGGCCGGTCACCCGATGGAGCTTGTCATCTGGTGCGAGTCGTGCGATGACACGGTGGCCGCTGTGCGCGACGCTGGCACACCGGTACTGGTCGACCCATACAGCGGGCACGTCTCCGGGCATCGCCGCGCGTATATCGCCGACCCGGACGGTAACTGGATCGCGCTGGTCAGCAAGGAGACGCCTTAGCTGACTGTCGCGGCAGCGTCGATGGCGGTCTGCAGTATCGCGGACCTGGCTGGAACGGCAGTGCTTCGGTGTCGCGACAACTAGGGCATTGTCGCAGCAGCGCATCGAGATCGCCGCCTAGCGTGGTGTCACCGTTGCCGTCTCATCAGGCGTTCATCAGATGAGACGCGCGGGCGCCACGGTTGCTCGCGACGGTGCAGCGATCCGGGCCGATCAGGCGCATGCGCTGAATTTGCGCTACGGCGACGCCGACCGGACTCCAGTTCGTGGCGCCCTCGTGCCCGCTAACGGTAAGTGACCGTGACAGCGGTCCGGGTGCCCGCCTTGTTGAGGCTCTTGCCAACGATCGTTCCGGTTGCTCCCTTGAAGATGCCGGTCCCTCCGGTCACCTTGCCACGAGTCACCGGACCCATGGAGAATTTGAGCGTGCCGTAGAGGAAGCCGCCCTTGGTGTCGAGTGTCACGCCGCCCGATGCCGTGTGCGCCTTCGGGTTGAACTTGACGTAGATCACGTCGAAACCTATGATCTTGCCCGCCTTGTTGACGTCCTTCTCGGCCGCCCCTGAGGTCGTCCGGGAGAAGTTGGCCGAATTCGTCTGCACGGCGGTGAACTTCAGCGTGTGAGTAACCGCGTTGGCGCTGGCAATCGCCGGAACCACCACTGCCCCAGTCCCGCCGAGAAGAGCAGCCGCGCCGGCCGCTGCGATGAGCCTATTCCTGAACTTAACCATGACAGGTCCTTCCGCTGACAGGTGCGCCTGATGGCGCTGCAGCCCGGTGGGCTGGTGAACGTGACGTTAGGTACTGCGCAGGCCAAGGACAACGTGGAAATCCACAGGGATTGGGCACCAGTGAAAGTGCGTCGGATGCGCGGGTTGGACGAACAGCCGACCTGGTAGTAGCCAGCAAGCGAGAAGCCAGAGAATGGCCCGCCGCCATCGAAGCCGCGCTCGGCGCCGCCTCCTCCACCCGAGACGTGACCCTGGCGGCTCCCAGGCCACTCGCTGCGACGTTGAACGCTCCGCTAGGCCTCATCGCGCCGTGGCATGCGGACCGGGAGAAGGTTGACGGCCGCGGCCCGGTACAGCTGCGGTCCCTCGGCTGGCGAGCGGGGCCACCATGACCCCGCGTTCACGCTCCGGGTCTACAGCCACCTAATCGCCGGCTCGCACGAGCGCGCCGGCTGCGCGTTCACTCACTTCAGGAGCTGTCTGGCCATCACTATGCGCTGTATCTGATTCGTGCCTTCGTATATCTGCGTGATTTTCGCGTCCCGCATCATTCGCTCGACCGGGTAATCACTGACGTAACCGTAACCGCCGAGCAGCTGGACAGCGTCGGTGGTGACCTCCATGGCCACGTCGGAGGCGAAGCATTTGCAAGCGGAGGACATGAAGGTTAGGTCGGCGGCTCGGTCACCATGCATGGCCCGCTCAGACCGGCCCGCGGCCGCGTAGGTCAGCTGCCGGGCAGCCTCAACCTTCATGGCCATGTCAGCGAGCATGAACTGGATCCCCTGGAACTCGGCGATGGCCCTACCGAACTGCTTGCGCTCCTGGACGTAACCGGCCGCGTAGTCAAGCGCGCCCTGCGCGATGCCGAGGGCCTGGGCCGCGATCGTAATGCGGGTGTGGTCGAGCGTGGCGAGCGCCGTGCGGAACCCGCTGCCCTCTGCGCCAACCAACCGGTCGGCCGGGATACGGCAGTTGTCGAAGTAGAGCTCGCGGGTCGGCGAGCCCTTGATGCCGAGCTTGTGCTCGGGCGCGCCGAACGAGAAGCCCTCGTCGTCCTTGTCGACCACGAACGCCGAGATTCCGGATGCACCGGCGGATGGATCGGTGACCGCCATCACGGTGTAGTACTTCGATACGCCCGCGTTCGTGATCCAGCGCTTGGTGCCGTTCAGCACATAGCTGTCGCCGTCCTTCACCGCCCGAGTCTTCATCGCCGCTGCGTCTGATCCTGCCTCAGGCTCGGACAACGCATAGGAGAACATCGCGGCGCCGCTGGCGACCGGCGGCAGGAACTTCTGCTTGACTTCTGCCGACCCTGCCAGCAGCAGTGGCACAGTCCCTAGCTTGTTCACCGCCGGGATCAGCGAGGACGACGCGCAGGCTCGAGCGACCTCCTCGATCACGATGACCGTCGCGATCGCGTCCGCCCCGGCCCCGCCGTACTCTTCCGGGATGTGCACGGCGTGCAGATCAGCTTTGACCAGGGCGTCATGAGCTTCCTGCGGGAACTGGGCAGCCTCATCGACCTTGGCGGCGTACGGCGCTATCTTGTCTTCGGCTAGTGCCCGGACTGACTCGCGGAGCGCTTCGTGCTCCTCGGACAGCGCGAAGGCAGGAAAGTCATGGCTCATGCCCTAAATAGTAGGACGTCCTAGTGCATGGGCCAACGCTGGCTAGCTGGCCGGCCGGTGTGCCTCAGCTGCGGGCCGGTGCCGCGTCCCGGCGAGGAGCAGCCGCCATCCGGGTGACCTGGCCCGAACCCCTCCCTAGTCGCTTGGCTCGCTCGAACGCAGCCCGGATCGACTCGGCTACCTGCAGCGGCGCGAGCGTGATCTCCTGCCAGCCGAAGTGGACGACTTCGAAGCCAGCCTCGCGCAACCTCGCGTCGCGGCGCAGCTGCGCCACAGCGCGGCCCTTGTCCTCGTACTTCAACGCACCGTCAACCTCGGCGATGGTGGCGTACTGGGACCAGAGGAAGTCGACGCGCGCGATGACGAAGCCGTCGCCTCCTACCCAGACTTGAAGCTGCGGCGGCGGCAGCCCGCAATCGCGGAACACCACCCTTGCAATGGACTCAAGTACTGACTCCGCGAGCGCGTCCGCGAAATCAACGACGGCGGCTGCCCGCACCACGCCCGGCCAGCGGCAGCAGGCTGCAACCGTCCGGACCAGCTCGGCCTTGGTGGCCTGCTTCCGCCGAAGTGCCGAATCGGCTACGACTACGCCAGCCGTGAACGGGGACTGCCGGGCCAGATCGACGACTGTCCTGGCCGTCGTTGTGACGGGCAGCCCCTTCGCGACCGTCACGTGATCCGCGGGCAAGCGGGCCTGGTGCAGTTTGATCCCTGGCCTGGCTGTCTTGCTGCCAAAGCCGGGCGGTCTGGTAACCGCGATCGACGGTGGAGGCTTGCCAACCAGGTCGAGGCCATGAATGAGAGCCGCTGAGTGGTGACTGGCGACAGCCGCGGAGCCGAGCGCGTGCAACGCTCCCGCAATCTGCAGCAGATCCCCGCCGATTCGGTCGGGTGCGCTCCGATCCGTGGCGTAGAAGCCCCTCCCGACCCGGATTAGCTGGCCGCGCTGGGTCATCCCACTTATCTGATCGGCGGACAGGCCCGTCGACTTCAGTTCAGCGGTCGTCGTGATAGGTACTAACTGGGCTATATGGGGCGGGCGCTTGATTGTCATGGGAACCACATTCGCGCCGACCGCTGACATTCCACGGCTGCGGCGGCATTCTCTGTCCGTTTTATACGGTTCGCGGCCGCCGCAGCCGTGGAATGTCATGAGAGTGCTGTCGCAAATACCGCGAATAGGACAGTCGATCCGCGTGACTAAGGTTCGCCGCGATCGATCCGGGCGCGTAGGGCCGCTCCTTTGGCCTGCGCTGCCGATCTGAGGTCAGCTTGGAACTCGGCCATGCGCTGAGCCAGGCCAGCATCGCTCACCGCCAAGATCCGCACCGCGAGCAGGCCAGCATTGCGAGCACCACCAACAGCAACGGTCGCGACCGGGATCCCGGCTGGCATCTGCGCGATGGACAGCAACGAATCCAAACCGTCCAGGTGCTTGAGCGGCACGGGCACGCCGATCACTGGCAGCGTCGTCACCGACGCGAGCATGCCCGGCAGATGCGCGGCACCGCCAGCCCCGGCAATGATCACCTTGAGGCCACGGCCCGCGGCCTTCTGACCGTAGCTGATCATGTCGGCTGGCATCCGGTGGGCGGACACGACGTCGGCTTCGAACGACACTCCGAACTCCGCCAGCACATCGGCGGCAGCCTCCATAACCGGCCAGTCCGAGTCGCTGCCCATGACCACGCTAACGACCGCGTCACCGCTCATTTGCGTCCTCCGCCAACCGCGCATCGCAACCGCCGCTACCCGTCCCGGACCGTGCGCCGCAACCGCCGCTGCCCGTCCCGGACCGCGCGCCGCAACCGCCGCTACCTGTCCCGGACCGTGCGCCGCAGCCGCCGGAAGCCGCCTCGAATGCGGGGCTAATCTTCATGCTTCCTCGTTTCCGGTAGCCAGGTAGCTTGCCGCTCGCCTGGCCCGGTCACGCACCTTTTCCTGGTCGCTGCCGAGCGCGGTGACGTGGCCGACCTTGCGTCCGGGCCGGACCGGCTTGCCGTACAGATGAACCTTTACTGCCGGGTCAGCGGCCATGACGTGATTCAGCCTGGACCGCAGGTCAGGGTCGGAGCCGCCGAGCACATTAGCCATCGCAACCGCCGGGGCCGCCAGTTCAGGCGAACCCAGCGGCAAATTCAGCACGGCGCGCAGGTGCTGCTCGAACTGGGAGGTCCGCGCTCCCTCGATTGTCCAGTGGCCGCTGTTGTGCGGCCGCATGGCGAGCTCATTGACGAGCAGCCCGCCGCTGGTCTGAAACAGCTCGACGGCCAGCATGCCCACCACGTCCAGATCGCGGGCCAGCGCAAGTCCTAGCCGTTCGGCGTCTACGGCCAGGTCTGGATCTAGCTCCGGGGCCGGCGCCAGCACCTCCCGGCAGATCCCGTCCTGCTGGACTGTCTGGACCACTGGATATGCCGCGCCGTGGCCGCTAGGTGACCGGGCGATGAGGACAGCGAGCTCCCGCTCGAACGGCACGTAGTCCTCGGCGATGAGGCTGACGCCATGTGACAGCACTGCGTCGGCCTCCGCGGGCGTGCGGCAGACCCAGACGCCACGACCGTCGTATCCGCCCGACACCGCCTTCAGCACCACCGGCCAGCCGGCTACGCCGCCCGGCCCCGCACCGCCGCCCGGCCCCGCACCGCCGCCCGGCCCCGCACCGCCGCCCGGCCCGGCCTCACCACGCTGCTGGGCGAAATCGGTAACCTCGGCCACGGTCGCCACCGGGCGATATCGCGGGCACGGTACTCCGAGCTTGGTCAGCCGCTCTCGCATGGCGAGCTTGTCCTGGGTAAACCAGAGCGCCGCGGCGCTGGGAAACACCGCATGGCCGGCCTGCTCGAGCGCCGCGAGCTGCGGCTGCGGGACGTGCTCGTGATCGAAGGTCACCACGTCACAGCGGGCCGCGAAGGCAGCCAGGTCGGTATCGGAGCGAAAATCGCCGACAACCGCATCGGCAGTGACCTGCGCGGCGCTGTCGTCCGGTGCCGCCGCCAGCACCCGAAACCTGATGCCGAGACCAACCGCGGCCGCAGCCGTCATTCTTGCCAGCTGGCCTGCACCGACCATGCCGACGACCGGCTCCCGGTCAGCATCGGCATCCGCTCCCACCCGGCCTCCTCGAGATCCCCATGATCGGCTACCAGCCGTAGCCTACGGGCCGTCTGAGGTGGACTCGCCCGTCAGGCTGGTCCGACCACGGCGGGCTTCTCGACGTCAGCGGTAGCGTGCGGCAGGAACAAGGCGAACACCGCGGGTCGGGGCCGGACGAGCACCACCTGGCCGCCATCGGTCGCCGCGATGCTGCGCGCCAGCGCCAGGCCCAGGCCAGTGCCGTTGGGCGATCCGCTCACACTTCGCTCGAAGATACGTGGCGCCAACTCGGGTGGTACGCCGCCGCCCTCGTCTCGTACCTCGACGACCACCGACCGCCGGGTGCGCGATGTCCTGATTGTCACCGTGCCGCCGCCGTGGACCAGGGCATTGTCCAGGAGCGTCGCGATGACCTGCGATGCGCCGCCTGGCGTGGCGTAGGCGAGCAGACCTTTCTCTCCAGCCAGCGCGAGCCGCCTGCTCACCCGGCGGAAAGCCGGCTCCCACTCCACCACCTGCTGGCCGACTATCTCGTCCACGCTTGCCACGGTCGGCGCGCCGGTCGCGGTCCGGCGTGCCCGGCCGAGCAACTGGCCAACGACATCAGCGAGCCGTTCGGTCTGTGACAGCGCGGCCGCGCCTTCCTCACGCACGACATCTGGATAGTCAGCCGCCGCCACCATCTCCTCCAGGCGCATCGACAGCGCCGTCAGCGGCGTCCGGAGCTGATGCGATGCGTCCACAGCGAAGTCCCGCTCGGCCGAGAGCAGGTCGTTGATCCGCTGGGCAGAGCTATCCAGCCCTTCGGCGACCCGGTCCAGCTCGTGTATCCCGTACCGGCGGCCGAGCGGGCTCGAGTCGCCGGAACCGAGCCGGTCCGCAGCCCCCGCCAGTTCCTCCAGCGGCCGCACGATCCGCCTGGCGTAGAGCAGCCCTAGCACCACCGCGATGCCGACAGCGAGAAGCGCAACCCCGCCGATCAGCAACAGTTCACCGGTCAGGTCGCCGGACAGGTAGGAGTCGCTGGCCTCGACGGTCACCCTGAACGGGGCCTTGCTGACCGTTGCTGCCTGGAACGAATGCGGCGACGGCCGCCGGCCGCCTCGGTAGAGGACCTTTCCGTCCTCCTTGATCACGACGTACCGGTCTGACAGCACTCTGGCTGCCTGCGCGGCGTCGATTGGCGGCGAGGACGTGAGACGTTCATACAAGGTCGTAGCGACACCCTGCGCGTCACGGGTCAGGGACTGGCTGACCTCGTCGAGCTGAAGCCGGTGCAGCACGAAGGCCAGCGGCGTGCCAAGCGCCAGCACAGCAGCGACCGCGACCGCGACCATGGAGATCAGCAGCCGGCGCCTCATCGCGGCCGCTCACGGGCGTTACAGGCCAGGACCATGACCCCAGGGTATGGTCAGTCGCCGCGCTCGAACCTGAAGCCAACGCCGCGAACCGTGGTGATGTACTGCGGGCTGTGCGCATCATCGCCGAGCTTGCGCCGCAGCCAGGAGACATGCATGTCTAGGGTCTTAGTGGAGCCCCACCATTTGCTATCCCAGACCTGGCGCATGATCTGCTCGCGCGTCACCACCTTGCCCGCCTCGGCAACCATGAGCGCCAGCAGGTCGAACTCCTTCGAGGTCAGCTCTATCTCGGTATCACCGAGCCAGGCCCGTCGTGCGTCGGTGTCGACACGGACGCCCTGCACGACCTTGGACTCCGTTGCGCCGCGGCGCAGCAGCGCCCGGACCCTCGCCAGCAGCTCAGCCAGCCGGAACGGCTTAGTGACGTAGTCATCCGCGCCAGCGTCCAGGCCGATGACGGTGTCGACCTCGTCGGCGCGGGCGGTAAGGATCAGCACAGGCACGGACTGACCGGACGACCGGATCCGCCGGCACACCTCCAGGCCGTCGATCCTGGGCAGCCCGATATCGAGCACGATCAGATCGATGCCGCCGTTCTTGGCGGCCTCCAACGTTCCTGGCCCGTCGGCGGCAACGTCGACGTCGTAGCCTTCACGCCGCAGAGCACGGGCTAGTGGTTCGGAGATTGCCGGGTCATCCTCGGCGAGCAGCACGCTGGTCATGCACTGATGGTATGGCGGGTTGGCCAATTCACGGTCAGCTAAAACGCGGCGGCACCCAAATGTCTTGTCGTTGCCTTGACCTTGACCTGCGCAAATAACCGGGTTCGCGGCGGATTCGGCAGTCAGATTTGCAGGGGAACGGGTCCTGAAGCAGCCCTCGGCCGCAAGTCGGCCGGTCCGGTCCGGCGGTCGGCTACCCGGAGCCGCAGCGAGCCGGTCAGACCGGCGTCACACCGTGCCGGCGGCGGGAGAACGACCGGTCCTTGCCGCGCGCGGCCGCGAACCGGCGGATCAGCTGGCCGCGCAGGTCCTCCGGCTCTACGACGTCATCAACGACCAGTTCGCCTGCCAGCCTGAGCACATCAATGTCGGTCTCGTATTCCTCACGCAGCCGTTGGGTCTCGGCCTCCCGCTCGGTTGGGTCGCTGATGGCCGCTAGCCGGTTGTAGTAGACGGCGTTGATCGCGGCCTCGGCACCCATGACGGCGATCTTGGCCGTAGGCAGCGCCAGCGTTGCATCCGGCTCGAAGCCGGGCCCGGCCATGGCATACAGACCTGCGCCGTAGGCCTTCCTTACGATCACGCATATCTTCGGCACGGTCGCTTCGGAGACCGCGCTGATCATCTTGGCGCCGTGCCGGATGATGCCCTGTCGCTCGACGGCGGTACCTACCATGAAGCCCGGCACGTCGGCCAGGAATAGCAGCGGGAGGTTGAACGCGTCGCACAGCTGGATGAACCTGGCCGCCTTATCTGCTGAGTCGACGAACAACACACCGCCCTTGAACATGGGGTTATTGGCGACCACGCCGATCGGCTGGCCATCCAGCCGGGCGAAACCGATCACCAGCTCGCGCGCCCACAGGGCATGTATCTCGAATAGCGAGTCGGAATCCACCAGCCCGCGCACGTAACGGCGCATGTCGAAGGCCTGTCGCTCGCTGACCGGGACCATGGCGCGCAGATCGGCAGGCTTCGGCTCGCGGGCCTCGCGAACGGGTGGCTGCTGTTGCCAGTTACCTGGCAGGTACGAGAGGTAATCCCGGACCGCCGTGATCGCCTCAGCCTCAGAGCTGGCCAGCAAATGACCGCACCCAGAGACCGAGCAATGCATGCGGGCGCCGCCCATCTCCTCGAGCGTGGTGTGCTCGCTGACGACCATCTCCACCATGCGCGGGCTGCCCAGGTACATCGAGGCGTTCCCGTCCACCAT
Organism: uncultured Actinomycetota bacterium; assembly: GCA_963787665.1. Taxonomy (GTDB): domain Bacteria; phylum Actinomycetota; class Actinomycetes; order Streptosporangiales; family Streptosporangiaceae; genus JAJYUU01. The sequence continues at coordinate 756,232 of CAWBDZ010000005.1, read as the reverse complement.
GGCAACGAAGTCGCAGAAGGCGGGGATGTAGGCGCCGCCGGCGGCTGATGGCCCGAATAGCGCGCAGACCTGCGGGATCGAGCCCGATGCCCGTACCTGGGTGTGGAAGATCTTGCCGGCCCCGCGGCGACCAGGGAACATCTGAACCTGATCGGTGATCCGGGCGCCCGCTGAATCGACCAGATAGATCATCGGCAGCCCGGCCTTGTACGCCTGCTCGATGACGCGGATGATCTTCTCGACTGTCCGGGCGCCCCATGATCCGGCCTTCACGGTCGAGTCGTTGGCCATCAGCGCGACCGGCCGGCCGTCGATGGTCGCGGTCCCGGTCACGACGCCGTCGGCCGGCAGCTCGCTGGCCAGGACGTTGGCGAACGCCCCGTCCTCGGTGAAGCTGCCGGCGTCGACAAGCATCGCGATCCGGTCCCTGACGAACATCTTGGCCCGGGCGGCCGCCTGCTGGTGATACCGCTCGGCCCCGCCCTGGGCGATCCGAGACCTGATCTCACCTAGCTCTGGATGCCCGGCGGCTGACTTGTGTTCCTGTGTACTGCTCACGGTGGCGAGCGTACGACAAGCCGCGGTCAGTGCAGATGCAGGCTGACCCCGAGCAGCACCAGCGGCCACAAGAAGATAGCCAGCAACGCAGACAGGACAAGCTTGAGTATGCCCACCGTGATGTAGCTGCGCTCCCAGGCAACAACGATCCCGATCAGCACCCACAGGACGACTACCCACCTGCGCTTGAAGATCGCCATGGTTTTGACTCCCCTTCGCGGCCAGTGTGTTGGCGCCGCCAAGGTCCCCTGACAAGTCGTGATTAAACATACGCACGGGCTCCGCCGCCGTGGGCCTCCGGCGATGCCGCTAGGCGTGCGGTTAGCCCTTGCGGGCCGAATTCACTCGGTGCTTGGGCCGCCGGTGAATCGCTCGCCCTGCAACGCCGCCCGCCCGTGCCGGCAACCGGGTGTCACTCCTATGGGCACTGCGAGTAACTCCGGCAATCACCGTCAATGACGTTGCTCGCTTTCCGTTTGGCAAAACTTAATTTTCGGCTTTCCCAAGCCTTTCGTTGCGCTTCGCAATGGTATAGACCAAGACTCGGCGGAAGCCGGCTATGCGGGGGTGTGACGAACCGCCGGTCCGGCGCAAGCAAATCGACGGGAGAAAAATGCCAGTGTCCAGACAGCGATGGCTGGCCGGCCTAGGCGCGACAGCGACCTTGGCGGGCCTCACGATTGTCAGCATCACCGGGACGGCCGGGGCGTCGCCGTCTCCGCAGTCGGTCCGGCTGGCGGGCAGCGTTGCACCGTTCACCAGCAGCAGCCGGGCCATCGGTCCGGTGACTGGCGCGACGCGCCTGTCGGTCCAGATATGGCTGACGCCGCACCTGGCAGCTGCCGCGAAGTACGTGACCGCGGTTAGCACTCCGGGTAACAAGCTGTTCCATCGCTACCTGAGCCCGGCCGCCTTCACCGCGAAGTTTGGCGCATCCAAGGTGGAGGCCGCCAAGGTCGACTCCTGGCTACGCGGGCGGGGCTTCGTCGCCGTGCATGCCGATGCACAGCGCAACTACGTCCGCGCTACCGGCTCGGTCACAACGATCGACGCGGCCTTCAAGGTACAGATGACGAACTACCGGCCGTCGGACGGCGTGACCGGCGGGCCTTATACGCTGCGGGCCAACGACCGCCCGGTGACCATCCCGGCCGCGCTCGCCAGCAGCGTGCTCGGCGTGACGGGCCTCGACAACGCCGCTGTGCAGCTGCCACTGGAGCGGCAAGCCGCCAAGCCGCATAGCCCGAATGAGGCCAAGATCGCGGCCGAGGCGTCTCATAAGGCGACGTCGGCGCCCTGCTCCCGCTGGTACGGCCAGCACTGGGCGACGCACCTGCCCAAGCACTTCGGCAGAACCAGTTTCCCGACCCAGGTCTGCGGTTACGGTGCCATCCAGTTGCGTGCCGCCTACGAAATGAACTTCAAGGCCACGGGCAAGCGCCAGACGGTCGCGCTGATCGAGCTTGGCCTGGCGCCGGACATGTTCCAGACGCTTCATGACTACGCCGCGCGCATGGGCATGCCGACGCCGTCCAGCAACCGGTATGCCGAGCTGGCGCTCGGCCGGGCAGCAGCGTGCCCCGACTTCTTCTTCATTGAAGAGCAGCTCGACGTGGAGGCTTCCTACGACATGGCACCAGGCGCCAACCAGCTGGTGGTTGGCGGTGACGGCTGCAACAACGGTGACGCCGGCTTGCAGGGGCTGTTCAACGCGGACATCGCCGTGCTCAACGGAAGCGGCCGCCACCCGCTCGCCACCGTCGCCTCGAACTCCTGGGAGGGCGCGGACGAGGAGCAGCCACCGACCATCACCCGGATCGAGACATCGTTCCTGCTGCGCGCGGCTGCTGAGGGCGTTGGCATGTACTTCTCCGCTGGCGACGGCTCGGGCGTGCTTTCGCCGTCCGACAACCCGCACGCCATCTCGGTCGGTGGCACCACGCTCGGTATCGGCCACCACCTCCGGAGGCTGTTTGAGACGGGCTGGTCGACCGGTGAGTCCTTTCTGACCACTCACCACGGCTGGGTATTCGTCGGCGAGCAGGGCGCCACCGGCGGTGGCCCCAGCCTGCTCTGGGCGCAGCCTCGGTATCAGCGGGGCGTGGTGCCGGCCAGACTCGCCACAGCGCCGGGTAATCGCGGTGGCAAGGTCCGCTCGGCGCCCGACATCAGCGCGGACGCCGATCCGTTCACCGGCATGGCGGTCGGGCTGCTCGTCCCGGCGCGGAATCCGAATAAGCCGCCTGTCTACACTCAGATCGACGTGGGCGGTACCAGCGAGGCATCACCACTAGTGGCCGGCATCGTGGCCGCCGCGCAACAGGGCCAGCGGCACTCGTTCGGATTCATCAACCCGGTGCTGTACCGGCTGGCCGGCACGGACGCCCTTCACCATCCGCTGCCGATCACCAGGCACACTAAGGTCGAGTTCCGCGGTGTTGCGTGCAACCCGTTCGCGTGCGGCATCCAGGCCCTGACCACGTTCGACGATCAGAGCAACAAGATGTTCGGCTACTTCGGTCAGGTGACACTGCCCGGCTATAACAACATGAGCGGTGTCGGCACCCCGCGCGGCCAGCGCTTCATCCGAGCTATCCGCGCGCTGGAGAGTTAACCAAGACCGGGAGGCGCAACGGCCGGGCCCGCCACTGCGGCGGGCCCGGCCCCGGCTTGCCAGGCCTACCGACAAGACCGTCCCTTCCGGCCCACAGTGCCGTTCTCACGCGCTGATAGTGCGGGAACGGGGTCCGGCCCGCAGTACCTGCGACGGCAGCTGGCGGCCGATGATCCGTTCCGCGTCGGCTGCGGCGTCGATCATGGCATCCAGGTCGATCCCGGTGGCCACTCCCATGTCCTCGACCATGTGGACGAGTTCCTCGGTGGCGATGTTGCCGGTGGCGCCGGGCGCGTACGGGCAGCCGCCAAGGCCGCCCACGGAGGCGTCAAAGTCGGCAACCCCCAGTTCCAGCGCGGCCAGTACGTTTGCTAGCCCGGTGCCCCGGGTGTTGTGGAAGTGCAGGTTCAGGCTGGCCGCTGGCTGCGCTGACCGGAACTCGCCGACCAGCCTGCCCACCCGGCCGGGTGTCGCCATGCCGGTCGTATCGCCGAAGGAGATGGTGTCGGCGCCATCGGCTACGGCGCGGCTGGCCACGGCCACGACGCGATCGACGGGCACGTCTCCCTCATAGGGACAGCCCCATGCTGTCGACACGATGACCTGGCACGTTGCGCCGCGATCATGAGCCAGCTTGATGATCTCGGCGATGTCGTCAAGCGACTCCTGCGTGCTGCGGTTCACGTTCTTGCGGTTGTGGGTATCGGACGCCGAGACCACCGCCTCAATCTCGGTGAGACCGCTGTCAAGGGCGCGCTTCGCGCCGCGCAGGTTCGGCACGAGCGCCGAGTACCGTACCGACTCGACTCGCTCGATGCCGCGCCAGACCTCGTCAGCATCGGCCATCTGCGGGATCGCGTCGGGGCGCACGAAGGACACTGCCTCGATCCGCTGGACTCCCGTCGCCGACAGCCGGTCAATGAGCTCGATCTTCGCCTGGGTGGCAACCGGCTGCTCGTTCTGCAAGCCGTCGCGCGGGCCGACCTCACGGACGGAAATCTGGCTCGGCAGGTCTGACACGACGGCAGCCTCGTTCCACTCGAAAACGGTGTCCGGGTTTTCAGGCTAACCGGCAGCTGCCTATTGCTGTTCCCGGGATAGCCGTGCCTGCTCGTCGCCAACCAGCTGGAAAAGGGCCGACTGGACGCCCTGGACCTGCGGGATCTCGGTGAGCACGAGCTGGCCATTCTCGCCGGGCGATTCCACGATCAGCCGGCCGCAGCCGAGCACGCGGTCGAGCACGCCCTGTGCGAAGGACACGTCGCTGATCTTGGCGAGCGGGAAGTCCCGGCCCGACCTGGTCAGGATCCCGGCGCGCAGGCGCAGCCGGCGGTTTGTGAGCTCATAGCTCGTGGTGCGCCAGCGCAGCAACGGAACCACGACCCAGACAAGGATGATCATCAATGCCACGGCGCCGAGGGCCAGCCTGGCGATGGCCGTCTGGTGCCCGGCAGGAAGGAAGATCAGCGCGGCCAGCAACGCGACGATGGTGGCAGCCAGAATCAGCACCGGCCGTAGCACGGTCTTCCAATGCGGATGCAGCCGCAGGACGACCTCTTCTCCTTCGGCAAGTCCGGTTGCGCTGGCCATACCCCCCATCGTGGCATGTAACGCTGTATTGCGCGGGCGGCTCGCCCGGCAAGCCAGCCCTCGGTCAGCGGACGTGCACGACGTCGCCCGCGCTGACCGCATGGACGACTCCGTCCGGTGCACTGATGAGAAGTCGCCCCACATCGTCGATGCTGGTGGCGCGCCCGGTCAGCACGCCGCCGCCGGGCAGCTCAATCCGGACATCCTTGCCGACCGTCGAGCAGCACCGCAGATACTCGGCCCGCAGCCCGGTTGCGACCGCGTCGCCAGGCTTGGGCCCGCCGACCCAGCGCTGGTACCAGCGCTCGAATTCGGCTAGCACCGCGGCCAGGATCGCTGCCCGGCCCGCCCCGGTGGCACCCGCAAGCCACACCGACGTGGCCTGGTCGCCAGGCAGCTCAACACGCCGCTGGCTGACGTTCAGGCCGATGCCAACGACGATCGCGTTCCCGCTCTGTTCGGCGAGGATGCCGGCCAGCTTGGCCCGGTTGACCAGTACGTCGTTGGGCCATTTGAGGCTGACGTCGAGACCGGCCTGGGTGCGCAACGCGGCCGCCACCGCGACGCCGGCCAGCAACGGCAACCAGCCACGGCTGGCGGGTGACACGTCCACCGGGCGCAGCAATACTGAAAAGGTCAGCGCAGCTCCGGGCTGGCTCTGCCAGGTCCGGTCCAGCCGGCCGCGACCGCGCGTCTGCTCCTCGGCCACCAGCACCGAACCCGTTGGCGCGCCCGCTTTGGCCGCGGCTAGCAGGTCCTCATTCGTCGAACCGGTGCTGACGGCCACGGTCACAGTCGACCAAAGGTCCGAGCCCAGCAGAATCGCCGTCCGCAGCGCGGCTTCGTCAAGCGGTTCGGCTGGGTGGACTGGCCAGTCAGGATCCTGCATGGATGCGAACATTACCGAGGTCGGACAACGACGCGGGCAGCAGGCGCCGGCCGCTTCGGCCGCCCGGTGAGTCAGGTCAGGCGATTCTGCCCTAACCTGTCCGGCATGGCCTCCGATCAAGACCTGCAGCCCGATGCAGCCGCACCAGCGGGGAGCGCCCAGCCGGACGACGGAGCCCGGCTGGACCCGCACTCCACCGCCGGCAAGATAGCTGACCTGGAGAAGCGCCGTAATGAGGCGATCCACGCGGGCACCGCCAGGGCAGTAGAGCGCCAGCACGCCAAGGGCAAGATGACCGCGCGGGAGCGGATCGACGCGCTGCTCGACCCGGGCTCCTTCACCGAGTTCGACGAGCTAGCCCGGCACCGGGCAACCGATTTCGGGATGGCCAGGAACCGGCCGTACGGCGACGGCGTGGTCACCGGCTACGGCACCATCGACAGCAGGCCGGTCTGCGTGTTCAGCCAGGACTTCACCGTCAACGGCGGGTCGCTCGGAGAGGTGTACGGCGAGAAGATCGTCAAGGTCATGGATCATGCGCTGAAAACCGGCTGCCCGATGATCGGCATCAACGACAGCGGGGGCGCTCGGATCCAGGAAGGCGTGGTCGCCCTCGGCCTGTACGGTCAGATCTTCTACCGGAACGTGATCTCCTCGGGCGTGATACCGCAAATCTCGCTGATCATGGGCCCGTGTGCGGGCGGCGCGGTCTACTCCCCTGCCATTACCGACTTCACCCTGATGGTCGACAAGACCTCGTACATGTTCATTACCGGGCCCGATGTCATCAAGACCGTCACAGGCGAAGAGGTCAGCCAGGAGGAACTAGGCGGCGCGCACGCGCATAACGCTAAGTCGGGCGTCGCGCATTACCAGGCGGCCGACGAGCAGGATTGCCTCGACTTCGCCCGCGAGCTGCTGTCCTACCTGCCGTCCAACAACCTGGACGAGCCGCCAGTCCACGCGGCTCCGGTAGATCCAGCGGCCGCGATCGAGCTGACTGAGTACGACGCCGAGCTGGATACCGTCGTTCCCGACTCGCCCCGGCAGCCTTATGACATGCACAAGATCATCGAGCATGTCCTTGACGACGAGGCGTTCCTGGAGATACACGCGGGCTTCGCGCAGAACATCGTCGTCGGCTTCGGCCGGGTCGAGGGATCATCGGTTGGCGTGGTTGCCAACCAGCCAATGCACTCAGCGGGCACGCTGGATATCGACGCGTCCGAGAAGGCCGCCAGGTTCGTACGTACCTGCGACGCGTTCAGTATCCCGGTACTGACGTTCGTTGACGTGCCGGGCTTCCTGCCGGGCACGGGCCAGGAATGGGGTGGCATCATCCGCCGCGGCGCCAAGCTGATCTACGCCTACGCCGAGGCGACCGTCCCTAAGATCACCGTCATCACCAGGAAGGCCTACGGTGGCGCCTACGACGTGATGGGATCCAAGCACCTGGGCGGCGACATCAACCTGGCCTGGCCGACCGCGCAGATCGCCGTCATGGGGGCCGACGGCGCCGTTGACATCCTGTACCGCCGGGATCTGGCCGCCGTCACCGACCCCGCGCAGCGCGCCGCGGTGCGCAAGGAGAAGTCCGCCGAGTATGAGGACACCCTCTTCAACCCGTACATAGCGGCCGAGCGCGGGTATATAGACGCGGTTATCCGGCCGGCCGAGACCCGGTCGTCGGTGACCCGCGCCCTTCGCGCGCTGCGCACTAAGCGGCAGACCCTGCCGCCCAAGAAGCATGGCAACATCCCGCTGTAACGCGCCTGACCAGGGCACGATCACCTCATCGTGACCAGGTGATCGCGCTGCGGTACCGGCTTCTGGCAGTTCGCAACTCTGCGGTGCGGTTAGAGTCGTCAGTACTATGACCGAGACCGGACCGCCACTGCCATTGCTGTCCCGCTACGCCATCATGGTTGACGTCGGGTATATCTATGCCTCAGCCGGTGAACTGCTTTTCAGCGCCACGTCGCGACGCGAGTACCGGGTCGACGCGGACAAACTGATCCAAGCCCTGACAAGGCACGCAGAGGATCACGTCCGGGGCGAGTTGCTGCGGGTCTACTGGTATGACGCTGCCAGGGACCGGGTGCCCACGATCGACCAGCGGGTCATAGCCCAGATGCCCTGGGTCAAGTTGCGCCTGGGCAACCTGAACGCCCGCGGCCAGCAGAAGGGCGTCGACGCCCAGATTCGTGCCGATATGGAGGCACTGGCGCGGCACCGGGCCATCACCGACGCGATCCTGGTCGCCGGCGACGAGGACATGGTGCCGGCCGTAGAGGCAGCGCAGGCGTATGGCGTCCGGATCCACTTGTGGGGCGTGGAACCGCCATACGGCACGAATCAGGCAGAGCGGCTGGTCTGGGAGTCCGACACCGTCGACGTCCTCGATCGATCGTTCGTCGAGCCGTTCTTTACCCGGCAACTGGTGCCAGAGTCGGCCCAGTCCGCCACGTCGGAGCCGCTGACCTCCAGGAATGACCAGTCGGTCCCGCTGCACAGCGCGCAGGGCGCTCCCTCCCCTGCTCAGGTATTCGGCGACAGGCACATGAGCAAGCCGATGTCGAGGCCAGTGCCGATCACCCACCTGCCTACCAGATTCGGTCCGGACCGGGAGCTAGTCGAGCAGGCCGGGGAGCACGTGGCTCATAAGTGGATCCAGACCCGCGGCGAGGACAACATCCGGGACCTGCTACCGGGGCCGATCCTGCCGCCCGTCATCGACAAGGAGCTGCTCGTCGACGCCGAGAAGGAACTCAACCTGTCGTTGCGCTCCTACCAAGAGGCGAGGGAATGGCTGCGGGACGCATTCTGGGCTAGAGTCCACCGCCAGTTCGGCCTCGGGGTCGGCAAGTCGAAAGGCTGAGTCTCATGCCAGCGAGTTCCGCTGCCGCCGACTGCGTGCCGCTTTTGTCGGCGGTACGCGGCGATCCTGATCCGGCCGAGCTCGCCGTCGTGGTCGTCGTACTCGCTGCGCGAGCGGCCCGGCGAGCCAGCCCCGCTGCTTCCGGCTCACGGCCGCGCAGTTGGTCGTCGCCGGCCGCCATGATGCGGCCGCAGCTGATTCCCGGTCCAGGCGCATGGCGCGCCAGCGCTCTGCCGTAGCGGACCTGCCCTAGCGGATCTGCCCTAGCGGATCTGCCCTAGCGGACCGGCCCTAGCGGACCGGCCCTAGCGGAACTGCCCGGCCCGGCGCGCCGACGCGTTCTCACCTAGACTCCTCACAGTCGAAATGAGGAGACAAGCCGCGTGCGCAAGGTCCTGATCGCCAACCGGGGTGAGATTGCCGTACGGATCGCCCGGGCGTGCCGGGATGCCGGGTTGGTCAGCGTCGCCGTTTATGGCGAGGCTGACCTGGATGCGCTGCACGTGACGATGGCTGATGAAGCGTACGCGCTCGGCGGTCAGACAGCCGCCGAAAGCTACCTCGACATCGGCAAGATCCTGCGCGTCGCGGCGGCGAGCGATGCTGACGCCGTGCATCCGGGTTATGGCTTCCTCGCCGAAAATGCGGATTTCGCGCGCGCCGTGATCCACGCGGGCCTGACCTGGATCGGGCCACCTCCGGCGGCCATCGAAGCACTCGGCGATAAAGTGCAGGCCCGGCATATTGCCAAGCAGGTGGGCGCGCCGCTCGCGCCAGGCACCGACGGCCCGGTCAGCAACGCCGATGAGGCGGCCGCGTTCGCCGCGGAGCACGGGCTGCCGATCGCGATCAAAGCGGCCTTCGGCGGCGGCGGGCGCGGCCTGAAGGTGGCCAGGTCCCTTGATGAGATTCCCGGCCAGTTCGAATCCGCGGTGCGGGAGGCGGTAGCCGCGTTTGGCCGCGGCGAGTGCTTCGTCGAGCGCTACCTGGACAAACCGCGGCATGTGGAGACGCAATGCCTAGCCGACGCGCACGGCAACGTGGTGATCGTGTCGACCAGGGACTGCTCACTCCAGCGGCGGCACCAGAAACTTGTCGAGGAAGCACCTGCTCCGTTCCTGACCGCGGAGCAAGATAAGCAACTGCGCACCGCGTCCGCCGACATCCTGCGCGCCGCCGGATACGTTGGCGCTGGCACCTGCGAATTCCTGATCGGGCAGGATGGCATCGTTTCCTTCCTGGAAGTGAACACCCGGCTTCAGGTCGAGCATCCGGTGACTGAGGAGGTAAGCGGCGTCGACCTGGTTCGCGAAATGTTCCGGATCGCCGACGGGGAGCCGCTGAGCTTCAGCGATCCCGAGCTGCGCGGCCATTCGATCGAGTTCCGGATCAACGCTGAAGATGCTGGCCACGGATTCCTGCCAGCTCCAGGCACTATTACCGGCTGGCGGCAGCCGTCGGGGCCGGGGGTGCGGCTGGACGCCGGTTACAGCGCGGGTATGACCGTGCCGCAGGCGTTTGACTCACTTATCGCCAAGCTGATTGTCACCGGCGCGACCAGGCAGCAAGCCCTTGAGCGGGCTCGCCGCGCTCTCGGCGAGTTCGAAATTGACGGCATGCCGACCGTCTTGCCGTTTCACCGCGCTGTGGTGCGGGACCCGGCCTTCACCGGCGAGCCGTTCGCCGTCCACACGCGCTGGATCGAAACTGAGTTTTCGACCGAGATCCCGCCGTACCAGGGGCCTGCAGGCGAGGCCGCGGAAGCAGAGCCGCGGGACCGGATCACGGTCGAGGTCGGCGGTAAGCGGATCGAGGTCACGGTGCCCGCCAGCTTCGGATCGGCAGCGGCCACCGCCGCACCTGCGGCGGCCAGGCCGCGCGCGGCCGGACGGCGCGGAGCCGGCAGCGGTGGCGCGCCCAGCGGGGACGAGCTGGTCAGCCCGATGCAGGGCACGATCGTCAAGATTGTGGCCGCCGACGGCGCGCAGGTGTCCGCGGGTGACACGATCGTCGTGCTTGAGGCCATGAAGATGGAGCAACCGCTGACCGCCCATAAGTCGGGCACCGTCACCGCCCTGAGCATTCAGGTCGGGCAGACGGTACCGGCAGGGGCCGTGATCTGCCAGATCCGCTGATGGCACGGCTGCCTGGCGATCCGAGCGCAGCCGCCTGGCTTCGCTTTGCGGCAGGCTTCAGGCTGCCGCCGGAGAACGTCGACTGGGTTCGGCATGAGCTGACCGACGCTGGCTGGCGCAGCAGAACCTTGCTCCGGCATCTGGCCGTGATCATCCCGGTCTGCGCGATCGTCGCGGCACTGCTGCTCACGCTGTCGCCAGCACCTGCGTGGTTCGCAGTGATGATGGTCGCGCTGATCCTGTGCGGCAGCATTTTCACCGTGGTTGCCTATGCCGACGACATCAGGGCGTCGCGGCTGCGCCAGCACGGCCTGGAGGTGCCGGATGACCCCGACCTGGGCCACCCAACGCACTAGCCCGGCTGTCCGGTCGCGGCGCGGCGGATCGGTGCGAGTGTCGGCGCGGGGTCGTTGGTCAGGAATTCGGTGATCAGCAGGTTGCAAAGCTCGGGCTTTTCCACCAGGAGGCCGTGTGAGGTGCCGGGGACGACGGCCAGCTCGGCGCTGGGCAGGCTCCGGTACATCTCGACGGCGTGCTCCAGCCGCACCTGGTCGTCGTCCGCGACCATGACCAGCGTCCGGCAGGTGATCTTACCCAGGTCGTCGCGAGTAACAGCAGGCTCGCGAGCGTGCATGGCTGCCAGCTTGGCGACAACGACGTCGTAGTGGCCGATCCCGTCCGGTGAGATCTCGCCATAGCTCTGCTTGAGAAAGTCCGGCGGCTGTTCGTCGAGGACCCCGTCAGCCCATCCGTCGTGGTGGAAGACACCAGCGACGAACACGAGCTGACGCACCAGGTCTGGCCGGCTAAGCGCGGTCATCAACGCGGTGATGGCTCCGTCGCTGCAGCCGAGCAGGTTCACCGGGTAGCCGATGACGGTCTCGATGAACCGCGCCGTGTCCTGTGCCATTACCTGGTAGCTGATCGGGCCTTCGGCATCGGGCGTGCGCCCGTGTGCCCGCTGCTCGGGCGTGTAGACGTGAAATCGCTGCGAGAACCCGTCCAGGTTAGGAGCCAGGGCGCGCGAGTCAACTCCGGCGCCACCTGGGTGCAGCAGCACCAACGGATCACCACTGCCCCGTTCGTCGTACCACATCGCAATACCGGGAAGTTCCGCGATCGGCATCGGTCAGGGCCCGGCGCTTTCGGCAGGACGCATGAGCTTGCGGGCAGCTTCGGTCAGGCTGCCCGACAGCGACGGGTACACCGCGAATGTATGCGCGATCTGATCGACGGTGAGCATCTGCTCAACCGCCAGCGACACCGCCAGGATTAGCTCGCTGGCACGCGGCGCCACTATCACGCCGCCTAGTACGACGCCGCTGCTCCGCCGCGCGATGAGCTTCACGAAACCGTCCCGGAAGCCCTGCATCTTGGCCCGGGCGTTGGTGGCCAGCGGCAGCTTCACCACGACGGCATCGCTGACAGCGCCTGAGGTGACGGCCTGCTCCGGCACGCCCACGGTGGCGATCTCCGGCTCGGTGAAGATCGTCGCCGCGACGTGGCTCAGCCGCAGCGGCGTGACCGCCTCTCCGAGTGCGTGCCACATGGCGATCCTGCCCTGCATCGCCGCGACCGATGCCAGCATGAGCACACCCGTGCAGTCGCCAGCCGCGTAGATGCCGGGCGCCGACGTCCTGGATACCTTGTCGACCGGGACGAAGCCGTGTTCGTCAACGGCGATGCCCTGCCCGGCCAGTCCCAGTCCGCCGGTACTCGGCACCATGCCGACGGTGAGCAGGCAGTGCGTACCGCGTACCGTCCGGCCATCCGACAGCACCACCGACACACCCTCGCTCGTGCGGGAAACGAGTTCGGCTCGGGACTGACCGAGCACCGTCATGCCGCGGCGCCGGAAGACGTCCTCAACCACCATGGCGGCGTCAGCGTCCTCGTGTGGCAGCACCCGCCCGCGCGAGGACACGAGCGTGACCTGCGAGCCCAGCGCCTGGTAGGCGCTGGCAAACTCGGCGCCGGTCACGCCAGAGCCGACCACGATCAGTTCCGGTGGCAACGTGTCGAGGTCATATAGCTGCCGCCAGGTGAGGATCCGGTCGCCATCAGGCTCCGCGCCCGGCAAGATCCTTGGCTCGGCACCGGTCGCGATCAGCACGGCATCGGCCTCGATGGTGGTGTCGGCGATAGCGACAGTGCGCGGCCCGACCAGTCGGCCGGTGCCCGCGATGACCTTCACTCCCTCCGCCGACAGACGCGATGCGACATCCGCCGATTGCGCCCGCGCGAGCGACCGGACCCGGGCGTACAGGCGCGGCGCATCGAGCATTGCCCCGGTCCGCTCCGCATTCAGGCGGATGCCAAGGCCGGCGGCGCCCTCCAGCGCGGCCATCATGCCGGAGGTGGCGATGAGGGTCTTCGACGGCACGCAGTCGGTCAGGACGCAAGCCCCGCCGAGGCCATCGCGTTCGATGACTGTGACTTCGGCGCCAAGCTGCGCGGCGACCAGCGCGGCCTCATATCCGCCTGGTCCGCCGCCTATGATCGCGATCCTCGCGCGCGGCTGGCTCACGTTGTCTCATTCTGTCGTATCGAGGCGCGGCCGCCTGCATTGGCCCGTCCAGCCCGACGCCGGCTGCGTGCCGGGAGATTCACTCAAATCGCACTTCGCCGGGAGCGGTGATGCGTTTGAGCAGAGGCAAAGTCGCTGCAAGTCGGCGGCAGCCGGAGGACCGGAAGCGTCGTTGCCGCCGGTTAGCGGACCAGGATGAGCACCACAGCCGTGGCAGTCAGCACCAGCGTGGCAGCGAGCGGCAGCCAGGCCCAGCTGCTATCCAGCACGGCGTCCGGCACTCCGCGTGCCCGTGCGTCCTGGCAGCGGCGGCCCATTTCAGCGGCCATCTGATGGCCTGCATCTTGACGGTCAAATTCCGCGCCCTTGTCCGGAAGCGTGGCACTTCGACCGAATTTGAGGAACGAGCGCTGCATTTGCGCTCGCATCCGCGGCCTGCGTGCGGTGTACAGCGCCCAGCAGTAGATGGTCTTGTCCATTTTCCCGTCGGCCCGGGCGCAACTGAATTCGATCGAGTCGCCGAGGAACACACCCCGCACCGCACCCCAGCCAAGCCGGTGATCGCGGAATGGGTTGTGAATGACGACAGCTTCATCGTCGGCTACGACGCTTCGGTCGCACTGTGCAGGCGTAGACGCCGGCGGTCACCGCCAGTAGCCCAGCCAGGAATTCCACCGACAAGTAGCTGTGGGCCGGGATGACAACGTCGGCCAGGCAAAATATGGCAAACGCCACCCAGGTCCACCACAGGACGAGTGGTGCAAGCCGGCGATAGATGATCTTGCCGTCGGCAGTGGGCTTGCCCGAGCTCGCGCGGCCCGCGGCAGCCGGCGCCTGTGGGCCTGTTGGCGCCGCTAGCCGCACTGAGCCGGGCTTGGCCGGTTTCTGGCTGGCCGTCTGCCTGGCCGGGCGCTGCCTGGCTGGGCGCTGCCTGGCCGGGCGTTGCCTGGCCGGGTGCTGCCTGGCCGGGCGTTGCCGCAGACACCGGCCTGCCAGCTTCTGGTGTTCCCGGGTCCGGCCTGGCCGGTGCCGGGTCGCGCGGCGTCGCCGCTGCCGGGTTGCCCGGTTGGACGCTAGCCGTACCCCGCTTCTCCGCATGGTCGCCGGCCGCCGCAGCGCCGTCAGGCGCTGCTCCGCGCGTTGCTGCCTCGTCTTGCTGGGACGACACGAATGGCCACTCCAGTCCGGTCACCGGTGGCTAGGCCCGAAGGCCCCAGGGCGGCCCTCTGTCGGCCGCCGTCACCCGGCCCCACTGTATGCGCAACAGCCAGTACGGGCGATTTAGGCCCGCGACCTCCAGACCTGGCGGAGCCCGACATCGGCAGGCTCAGGCTAGGGCAGCGCCGGCGATCTGCTTTCGGGTGGCGGTAGCACCTGGCATGGTGTCGGGTGTCACCTCTCCGCCCGCCGACATGGCCGTGAGGGCTGTCGCCGCCATCAGCCGGACCCCGCAGCCGATGGCGCGCTCGTCAACGTCGAACACGCCCTGGTGGATGTCGAAGTCCGCCGGGGCTTCCGGCGTCCTGGTCCCGAGCCGGGCTAGCGCACCTGGAATCGACTCCAGGTACCAGGCGAAATCCTCGCCGCCAAGACTCTGCGGTGCCTCGGTGATCGAGTCCGGTCCCAGCACGCGGTCTGCGGCCGCCTCGAACATGGCCGTGCTCATCGCCTCGTTGACCGTCGGCGGCACGTTGCGCTGGTAGATGATCTCCGGCACTACGCCGTAAGCGCTGGCCACCGACTCCAGCAGCGCCTTGACCAGTTCCGGCGCCTCGTGCCACGCGGTGTCGTCCAGGCAGCGGACGGTGCCTTCGACCATCCCGTCGTCCGGAATGGCGTTGGCAGCCGACCCTGCACTCACCCGGCCCCAGACCAGGCTCAGGCTCGATCGCGGATCCACTCGGCGGGATAGCGCTGCCGGGAGCTCGGTAATTATCTTCCCGAGCGCGTATACCAGGTCGGCAGTCAGGTGCGGTCTGGCCGTGTGGCCGCCTGGCCCGGTTACCTTCACCGTCAGCTTGTCGCAGGCAGCCGTGATCGGCCCGACCCTGGTGCCGATCTTGCCGACGTCCAGCCTCGGGTCGCAGTGCAGCGCGAAGATCCGGTCCACTGACGCGATACCGCCAGCGGCCAGCACGTCCACCGCGCCGCCGGGCACTTCCTCGGCCGGCTGGAAGATCAGCCGCACCTTGCCCGGCAGCGCACTGGCTGCGGCGGCCTTCGCCAAGAACAAGCCGGTGCCGAGCAGGATCGCGGTGTGCACGTCATGGCCGCAGGCGTGGCAGGCACCCCGGTTGACCGACCGGTACGGTACGTCTTTCTCATCATTTATCGGCAGCGCGTCGATGTCGGCGCGCAGCGCTACGACCGGTTCGTCAGCGGAGCCTGCGCCGATGTCGACGATCAGGCCAGTGCCCTTGGGCAGGATGGCGGGCTTGAGGCCCGCCGCCTCGAGCCGCAGTGCGATCCGCCGGGTGGTCCGGTACTCGTGGTAGCCGGTCTCGGGATGGGCGTGCAGATCCCGCCGGAACTCGATCAGACCTGGTTCGTGTCCGGCTAGGAACGCGTCGAGTTCCCCTTCGAGGTCATGCTCTGCCATGCG
The DNA here is from genome assembly GCA_963787665.1 of uncultured Actinomycetota bacterium. Lineage (GTDB taxonomy): Bacteria > Actinomycetota > Actinomycetes > Streptosporangiales > Streptosporangiaceae > JAJYUU01. The sequence continues at coordinate 740,439 of CAWBDZ010000005.1, read as the reverse complement.
CTGCCTCCCCGTCGGCAACGTGACTAGTCTGGGCGGCACGGTCGTGCCGGAGCATTTCGGGCCGGTCCCATCCGGCGCTCAGCGACGTCTTCATGTGAACCTCGACCTCACTCCAGTCCGCTTGCAAGCGCGGCCGCACCGGCACAGCCGCCATCCATGGCAACCGTCCGGATAAGCCCGGTAACATGCCCGCTCCAGAACTGCCCGCCGCTCTCACGCCGGGAAAAGCACTGCGCTCCTGCGAATCGACTTGCCCTAGCTACCAGCCTTTGCGCTCGCCAAACGTAAGCGCATGTGACTGGCGATTCACGGGAGATTCCCTACTGGCCAGCATCGTACCGCTCAGATTGCTGGTCCGCTGGTCTTGCGCGATTGTCGCGTCCCGCCCACAGATGACCGTATCAGTAGACCTCGGGCGGCTGGTAAACGCCCCAGACGTCGCGCAGCGCATCACAGACCTCGCCGATCGTGGCCAGTGACCTGAGCGCCTCGCGCAGCGGATAGAGCAAGTTGGACTCGCCCTTCGCGGCGCTCCGAACCTCGTCAATGCGCCGCCTGACGTCCGCGGAATCACGCCTGTCGCGCAGTTCGGCAAGCCGGGCCGCTTGCTCCTGCTCGATGACTGGATCGACGCGCAGCGGCTCATATGGCTCCTCGACCGCGCTGGTGAAGGCGTTCACGCCGACCACGATCCGCTTCTTGCTGTCCACCTCACGAGCGATCTGGTAAGCCGAGCGCTCGATCTCGGCCTTCTGGAAGCCCTGCTCGATCGCGGCAACCGCGCCGCCAAGTTCGGCCACCCGGGCCATCAGGTCGCGTGCTTGCGCCGCTATCTCATCGGTCATGGACTCGATCGCGTACGAGCCGGCCAACGGGTCGACGGTGGCGGTCAGATCGGTTTCGTTCGCCAGTACCTGCTGTGTCCGCAACGCCAGTGTGGCCGCCTTCCGGGTGGGCAAGGCGATGGCCTCGTCATAAGAGTTGGTGTGCAGCGACTGGGTGCCGCCGAGCACCGCAGCGAGCGCCTGGAGGGTAACTCTGGCCAGGTTGACCTCCGGTTGCTGCGCGGTGAGCTGCACCCCGGCAGTCTGCGTGTGGAAGCGGAGCATCTGCGATCTGGGGTCTTGCGCGCCGAACTCGTCCCTCATCATGTGCGCCCACAGCCGCCGCGCCGCGCGGAATTTGGCCACTTCCTCCAGCAGGGTCGTCCGGGCCACGAAGAAGAATGACAACCTGGGCGCGAATTCGTCGACCGCCAGGCCGGACTCGATTGCGGTGCGCACATACTCACGCGCATTCGCGAGCGTGAACGCGATCTCCTGTACTGGTGTGGCACCGGCTTCGGCCATGTGATAGCCGGATATCGAGATGGTATTCCAGCGCGGAATCTCGGCCCGGCAATAGGCAAATGTGTCAGCCACTAGGCGCAAGGATGGCTGCGGCGGATAAATGTAGGTGCCGCGCGCGATGTATTCCTTCAGTATGTCGTTCTGGATGGTGCCGGAAATCGCCGCCGGGCTGACGCCCTGTTCTTCGGCGACGAGCTGGTAGAGCAGCAGGAGCAGCGCGGCCGGAGCGTTGATCGTCATGGACGTCGAAACCGTGTCCAGGCCGATGCTGTCGAATAGCAGCCGCATGTCCTCGATCGAGTCGATGGCGACGCCGACCTTGCCAACCTCGCCGCTGGCCTGCTCGGCGTCGGAATCGAAACCCATCTGGGTCGGCAGGTCGAAGGCCACCGACAGGCCGGTCGTGCCGGCCTGGATGAGCTGGTGATAACGCCTGTTGGAGTCGGCGGCGGAAGAGAAACCGGCGTACTGCCGGATTGTCCACGGCCTGGTCACGTACATCGTCGGGTAAATGCCGCGGGTGAATGGGAACGAGCCCGGCTCCCCGAGGTCCACAGCCGGATCGAAGTCAGCTACGTCGGCAGGCCCGTAGACCGCTTCGATCGGCGTACCGGACTCCGATTTGCGACTCATGCGACAAGACTACGGCGCCCGACTGTGCCCGGCTTCTGTGAGCTGCGCCACGGTTCATCGCGGTAAGGTCCGTGATCAACAAATCCTTCGCAAACTAACGGGCGACTTCGCCATCTCTGCCCGGCATGGCCGGAATGTTAAGCGTGAGGAAAGGCTCCGACCTGGGGAAAGTCACAGTGCGTGACATGCTTACCGCATTCGCGACATATGCTGCTCTTCAGCCCGCAACGCGATCGGTACGCACCCCGGACCGTCCGGGTGGCTCAGAGCACGGATTGAGGAACGGGATGAGGTTTGGCATCCGGCCGGCGCTGGCGCTAGCCCTCCTGGCGGCTGCCGCCTGTCCGGCACTGATGACGCCGTCCGCCGCCAGCGCCGCCAACGTGCCGAAACCCGGATCGACTGCCGCCAGCGATGTTGGCGGACCGCTCATGGCCAGTACGGGCATCGTGGTGGCCAACCTGCCACGGGGCGCGAGCAAGCTGCCGAAGGTGCCGGCCGCCGGGTGGGTCGTGGCGAACGCCGGCACCGGTCAGGTGCTTGCCGCCAGGGATCCGCACGGCAAGTTCGGCCCGGCGAGCACGTTGAAGGTGCTGACGGCCATCACGATGATCCCCAGGCTGAATCCAGCCGCCATGATTCCGGCCACGAAGCTGGCGACGTCCGTCGAGCCGAACGTGGCCGGGCTGATCGCCGGGCGCAGCTATCTGGTCGCCAGCCTGTTCAAGGCACTGCTGCTGATCTCGGCTAATGACGCCGCGGTAGCCCTGACTCAGGCGGCAGGCTCGTTCGCCAAGGGCATGGCCCTCATCAACGCAGAGGCCCGCCATCTGCAGGCCTACGATGTCGTGGCCAAGCTGCCGAACGGCCTGCCCGCACCCGGTCAGGTCGAGTCCGCCTACGACGAGGCACTGATCGCCCGCCAGGCGCTGGCCATGCCGGCCTTCATGCGCTATGACCAGACGCTGACCGCCAAGTTCGAGGTCAAGCCCCGCCACTGGGAGACGCTGGTGAACCAGAACTCCCTGCTCACGCACTACCGGGGCGGAATCGGCGGCAAAATCGGCTGGACGATGACGTCTGAGGCCACTTACATCGGCATGGCCAGGCGGGGCGGCGTTACCTTGATCGTCACCATCATGCATTGCACGCCGCTACAGGAGATCGCTGCCGCCGAGCGCCTGCTGAACTGGGGATTCGCGATGAACGGCAAGGTGCAGCCGGTCGGTCAGCTGGTTCCGCCGCTAGGTACCGCCGCCGCTGCAGCGCAGCCCGCCGGGCAGCCGGTGCCTGGCGCTCAGCCGTCGGCCGCTGGCCAGTCCTCGGCCGCTGGCCAGTCCTCGGCCGCTGCCAAGGGGTCGCAGGCCGACCTGAGCGAGCCGAAGACGGCCGCTAGCACGCAGCCCGCGATGGCCGGCCAACCGGCTGCGGGCGCCGGCCATGGCCAGCCCGGCCCGGCAAAGACCAGCGCCAGCGGGCCGAAGGCGGCCGCGGCGCTGGCCAGCCGGCCAGCAGTCACCCATGACGGGTTCGCGGGCTACGCGGTCGCGGCCGGAGCATTCGCGGTGGCCGGCCTTGGCCTGGGCGGCCTGGCCAGCGCGCGTCGCCGGAAAGCTGCCGGCCGCGATCCGCACTAGCCCGGGCGCTAATCCGGGTTACTGCTACCGGCGGCTGCCCCGGTCTTGCCGAGATCGGCCTTCCTGAGCCGTACCAACGGGAACCGGGATGGAGTAGAGGCCGCCCCGGCACCGGCGCCGACCGTGGCCTTCTCCTCCGCAGCAGTCTCCGCCGCAGCAGTCTCCGCTGCGGCAGCCGCCTTCGCGTCCCTCGCGGCGACCACGGTGAGCCTGCCCAGCGCCAGCGCAGCCACGAAGACGATCACTACGCCGAGGCCGGTGAAGAAGCCAATCTGTTCCACCGCCATCCTGGCAGAGCCGCCAACTGGGTTGCCCGCAGCCGGCAGTGACGTCCAGTGCGCGGCAATAACGCTGCCGACGGCGAACCACGAGCCGGCCAGCGCTGCCAGCCATGCGGCGAGCACTGCCACCGGCCGTAGCCTGCTGATAAGCACGACAACGCCACACACAAGCGCCACCGCGCCTGGTAGCACCTCCAGCCACATCCGGCCCGCGGTGACGTCCCAGGTGCGGGCGGGCGTGTATGCGTAATTGAAGTACGGGCCGATGAACGGGATGAGTGCGCCCCAGATCCCGAGCAGTACGAGTAGCACGCCGCTGAGCGCGCCGCGGCTGCGCCGCACGCGCAACGTCAGAGTGCCAGCCATCATGATCACTCCTAGCGCAAGCAGGGGGGAGTATGCGCTTGCGGCGCGCAGCTACCCAGGCAGCGGGCTAGTACACATCATGATTGGGTAACGGGTCCAACTGACCTTCAGCCGCCCGCACCACTTTGGCCAGTGGGCGCAGCGCGGCGCCGTCAGCTTAGGCCGACGGCAGGAAGCCGACCTTGTCCCGCACCCGGGTCATCGTCGCGGCAGCCAGCTTGTGCGCCCGTGCCGCGCCGGCTGCCAGCAGCCGGTCCAGTTCGGCCTCGTCTGACAGCAGCTTGTCGGTCCGTTCCCGTATCGGCGCAAAGGCATCGACGACAACCTCGGCCAGTTCTGTCTTGAAAGTGCCGTAGCCAGTTCCGGCGTACCGCTGCTCAAGGCTGGCTACCGGCTCGCCGGCCAGCGCAGAGTAGATGCGCAGCAGGTTGGTGACACCGGGCTTGGCCTTCTCATCGGCGCGTACCTCGCCATCGGCGTCGGTGACGGCCCGCATGATCTTGCGCCGAATTGCGGCCGGCTCCTCCAGCACGTCGATGATGCCCTGCGGCGCAGACGCCGACTTGCTCATCTTGATGGTCGGGTCCTGCAGGTCAGCTATTTTCGCGACCTCCGGCAGGATGTACGGGCCGGGTACCACGAAGGTCTCGCCGAACCGGTAATTGAACCGCTGGGCCAGGTCTCTGGTGAGCTCGAGATGCTGGCGCTGGTCCTCGCCGACAGGTACCTGGTCGGCCTGGTACAGCAAGATGTCCGCCGCCTGCAGGATCGGGTAGGTGAACAGCCCGACGCTCGCCGCGTCCGCGCCGCCTTTGGCCGACTTGTCCTTGAATTGCACCATCCGGCTGGCCTCGCCGAACCCGGTCATGCAGCTCAGCACCCAGGACAGCTCGACATGCTCGGGTACGTGGCTTTGCACGAACACGATCGAGCGGTCCGCGTCAAGGCCCGCGGCGAACAGCTGGGCCGCAGCGATCCTGGTACGGCGGCGCAGCTCGGCGGGCTGCTGCGGCACTGTGATGGCGTGCAGGTCCACCACGCAGTACACGGTGTCGTGAGTCTCCTGCAACGCCACCCACTGGCGCAGGGCGCCAAGGTAATTGCCGATGTGGAACGAGTCGGCAGTGGGCTGGATACCAGACAGGACGCGTGGTCGGGACATGGGCCGAAGTCTAGCCAGCGACCTGTCCGGCCGGTCCGTGCTGGCCGGCCAGTCCGTGCCGGGCCACGCTGGCGATGGCAGGTCAGGTCGCCGGGTGTAAGACGACGGGCGTGTCGCCCTGCAGCACTGGCACGATTTCGGGGGCGCCGAGCCTGATCGCGTCCGCGGCCTGATCGGTGTCTGCCTCCTGGGATGCGCGCTCGGCGGCAACCCGGGCACCGTAGTTCTCTAGTTCCCTGGCGACTTGGCGCGGTTTCCACTTCATCGGGCCGGTCATCAGGGTCGCCGCGTCGTCAGCTGCGGACAGGCCACGGTCCCAGGTCTCGATCGAGGCGTGCGTGCGGCGTGCCAGCACGTCGTCCAGATGGCGTGCGCCCTCATGCGAGCAGGCGTAGACCACTTCGGCCCGCAGGTAGTCGTCGGCCCCGGCCAGTGGCTTGCCGAGACCAGGGTCGGCTGAGATCAGTGCCAGTACCTCGGTGATCATCGAGCCATACCGTTGCAGCAGATGCTCGATCCTGGCCACATGCAAGCCAGACGAGCGGGCCAGCGTATACCGGGAGTTCCACAGCGCGATGTAGCCGTCGGCGCCGGCCAGCGGGACGCTGTCGGTACAGGAGGGCGCGACCCGGCCGTCAAGCCCGTGCGCGACCGCATCGACCGCATCCTTGGCCATGATCCGGTAGGTGGTGTACTTGCCGCCCGCGATCATCACCAGCCCGGGCACCGGGTGCGCGACCGTGTGCTCGCGGGACAGCTTGGAGGTGGACTCGGACTCCCCGGCCAGCAACGGCCGGAGCCCGGCGTAAACGCCCTCGACATCGTGGCGGCTCAGCGGCACGGCGAGCACGTTGTTCAGCTGGCCGAGCACGTAGTCGATGTCAGCGCGGCTCGCGGCGGGGTGGGCCTTGTCCAGCGACCAGTCGGTGTCTGTCGTGCCGATGATCCAGTGCCGGCCCCATGGGATCACGAACAGCACGCTGACCGGCGTGCGCAGGATGATCCCGGTGCTGGAATGGATGCGGTCACGCGGCACCACCAGGTGCACGCCCTTGGAAGCGCGGACGTTGATAGTGCCCCGGCCGCCCACCATGTCCTGGATGTCGTCGGTCCACACGCCAGTGGCATTCACCACTTGCTGTGCGCGGATCTCCCGCTCCAGTCCCGTTTCCAGATCGGTCGCCCGGACGCCGGTCACCCGTTCCCCTTCCCGCAGGAAACCGGTGACCTGTGTCCGGGACGCCGCATGTGCGCCGTACCCGGCAGCCGTGCGCACCAGCGTCACGACGTACCGCGCATCGTCGACCTGGGCATCCCAGTACACCAGCGCGCCGGTCAGCGCGGACCGCTTAAGACCCGGGGCCAGCTGCAGGGCACCGCGCCTGGTGAGCTGCCGGTGCCGTGGCAGGCCCCGGGTCTGGCCCATCGACAGGGCGAGCGTGTCGTAAGCGGTCACGCCGGCGCCGACGTAGGCCCGTTCCCAGCCATGGTGGGTAAATGGAAACAAGAACGAGACCGGCTGCACTAGGTGCGGTGCGAGCCGCTGGAGCAAGAGCGAGCGCTCGGCCAGCGCCTCCCGCACGAGCCCGACGTTGAGCTGTTCAAGGTAACGCAGCCCGCCATGAATGAGCTTGCTTGACCGTGATGAGGTGCCCGAGCCGAAGTCCCTGGCCTCGACAAGGCCCACGGTCAGGCCCCTGGTCACGGCGTCCAGGGCCACCCCGGCCCCGACGACGCCGCCGCCGACGACCAGCACCTGATGCTCAGTCTCTGCCAGCGCCGTCAGCGCGGCGTCGCGTTCGGCTGGCCCTAGCCGGGTCGTGCCACCACCCGGATCGGCCGATCCGTTGTGTGAATTGTGGGCTCCAGGGAACTGCCGTCCGCTGGGCCAGACCCGGATCTCAGCGCGTCGTGGCACTGGGGGTCACCACGACCTCGACTCGCTGGAACTCCTTGAGATCTGAGTAGCCCGAGGTCGCCATGGTCCGGCGCAGCGCGCCCATCAGGTTCATCGAGCCGTCGGAGGTGGAGGACGGCCCCAGCAGGATCTGCTCGAGCGATCCGATCGTGCCGACCTTGAGCCGGGAGCTGCGCGGCAGGTCGGGATGATGCGCCTCGCTCCCCCAGTGATAGCCGTGACCGGGCGCCTGCGACGCCCTGGCCAGGGGCGATCCGACCATCACCGCGTCAGCACCAAGAGCCAGCGCCTTGGCGATGTCACCGCTTCTGCTCATGCCGCCGTCGGCGATGACATGCACGTAGCGTCCGCCCGACTCGTCCAGGTAATCCCGCCGGGCCGAGGCCACGTCCGCGATCGCGGTCGCCATCGGGACCGCGACGCCCAGCACCGCGGCCGTCGTGTGACCCGAACCCCCGCCGAACCCGGCCAGCACGCCCGCCGCACCGGTCCGCATTAGGTGCAGCGCGGCCGTGTGCGTCGCGCAGCCACCGACGATCACCGGCACATCCAGTTCGTAGATGAACTGTTTCAGGTTCAGCGGCTCGGCCGTGCCGGACACATGCTCGGCCGATACTGTCGTGCCGCGGATCACGAAGATGTCGACGCCGGCATCGATGACGGCCTTGTAGTAGCGCACCGTGCGCTGCGGTGACAGCCGGGCCGCGGTGGTCACGCCGGCGGCCCGGATCTGCTCGATCCGCTGGCCGATCAGCTCCTCCTTGATCGGCTCGGCGTAGATCTGCTGCAGGCGCCTGGTCGCCGCCTCGTCGTCAAGCTCGGCAGCCTCCGCCAGCAGCGGCTCGGGGTCGGCGAACCTGGTCCACAGTCCTTCCAGGTCAAGCGCGGCTAGTCCGCCGAGCTTGCCGACACTGATCGCGGTAGCAGGCGACACGACGCTGTCCATCGGCGCCACGACCAGCGGCATCTCGAACCGGTAGGCGTCAATCTGCCACGCGATCGACACTTCCTCGGGATGCCTGGTGCGGCGCGACGGAACGATGCCGATCTCGTCGAGCGAGTACGCCCGCCGTCCGCTCTTGCCACGCCCGATCTCTACTACGCTCACGTTGCTCTCCCGCCCCTTGCCACGCACGCGCCGGTCACTGCCGCGGCCTGCCTGGCCCTAGCTTCGCCGGCCGCCGTAGTTGGGCGCCTCGGCCACCATCTGGATGTCGTGCGGGTGGCTCTCCACCAGCCCGGCGCTGGTGATCTGAGTGAACTGCGCGTGCTGAAGCTCGGCGATGTTCTGTGCGCCGCAGAAGCCCATGGCCGCGCGCAGGCCGCCTATGAGCTGGTCAGCAACGGCTGACAGCGGGCCGCGGTAGGGCACTTGGCCCTCCACGCCTTGCGGCACCAGTTTGTCCTCGCGCAGCACATCGTCCTGGAAGTAACGGTCCTTGGAGTACGAGCGGCCACGCTCGGTGTTCCGCATCGCACCCAGCGAGCCCATGCCCCGGTAGAGCTTGTACTGCTTTCCGGAGACGAACACCATCTCGCCGGGGCCCTCCTCGCAGCCGGCCAGCAGGCTGCCGAGCATTACCGTGTCCGCGCCCGCCGCGATCGCCTTGGCGATGTCGCCGGAATACTGCACGCCGCCGTCGCCGATGACCGGCACATTCCGCTCCCGGCAGGCCAGCCACGCCTCGTAGATGGCCGTCACCTGGGGGACGCCAACCCCGGCCACAACCCGGGTCGTGCAGATGGAGCCGGGGCCGACGCCCACCTTCACCGCGTCCGACCCCGCATCGATCAGCGCTGCCGCGCCGGCCTTAGTCGCTATGTTGCCGCCGATGACCTCGACCCTGGAGTTGGCCTTGACCTGGGCGACCATGTCCAGCACTGCCTGAGCGTGCCCGTGCGAGGTGTCCACCACCAGAAAGTCGACGCCGACCTCGATCAGTGCCTGGGCCCGCCGCTTCGCATCCTCGCCGACACCGACCGCGGCACCGACGACCAGACGGCCTTCGGCGTCCTTGGTCGCGTTCGGAAACTTCTCGCTCTTGGTGAAGTCCTTGACGGTGATCAGGCCGCGCAGGCCGGCCTCGTCGACCAGCGGCAGCTTCTCGACCTTGTTGGTGCTCAGCAGCCGCAGCGCCTCGGCCCTGGATACCCAGACGGGCGCGGTGACCAGTGGCATGGGCGTCATGATCTCGGCTACCCGGCGACGGTGATCGGACTCGAAGCGGATGTCCCTGTTGGTGACGATGCCGACAAGGATGCCGTCGGCATCGGTGACCGGCACGCCGGAGATCCGGAACCGCCCGCACAACTCGTCCACTTCAGCCAGCGTGGCCTCCGGACCGCACGTCACCGGGTTGGTGATCATGCCGGCCTCGGACCGCTTGACCATGTCGACTTGCTGCGCCTGCTCCTCGACCGACATGTTGCGGTGCAGCACCCCGACGCCACCTTGCCGGGCCATGGCTACTGCCATCCTGGCCTCGGTCACGGTGTCCATGGCCGATGAGACCAGCGGGATGCGCAGCGAGATCCTGGGCGTCAGCCGGGCAGTTGTGTCCGCTTCACCCGGCATTATGGCCGAATGGGCCGGAAGCAGCAGAACGTCGTCGAAGGTCAGGGCAGGCGGTCCGAACTTCTCGTCGTCGCTCATCTCACGTTCCGTGTGCCGGCGTCTGGGATGTGTTCATCCTAGTAACCGCGCGGGCGCGGTTGACGTTAGCCGTGCCCTAGCGGAGCGGCGGCGGGCGGGACCCTTGCCACGGGGGAGCAAGGGTCCCGCCCTGGGGGCGGCCCAGATGGGGAGGCTGGGCGCCCTGGCTGCGGCAAGCGGGCTGGCGGGCTACGCGATCCACTCCTCCACGGCAATGGCACGCAGCCGGGCCAGGGCCCGATGCTGCGCTACCCGCACTGCGCCCGCCGACATGCCAAGCTCGTGCCCGGTCTCCTCGGCCGACAGTCCCGACAGCACCCGCAGCACCAGCAGTTCGCGCTGGTTAACCGGGAGCCTGGCCAGCAGCGACCGGGCACGTTCAGCCTCGAGGTAGGCGACAGCGGTCTCCTCCGGTCCGGGCCGGTCGTCCGGCCCGTCCGGCAGGTCTTCCGTCGGAATGGCCAGCCGGGCTGCGGATCGCTTCGCGTCCGCCACCTTATGCGACGCTATGCCGAATACGAATGACGCGAATGGGCGGCCTATGTCCTGGTATCGCGGCAGCGCCGAAAGGATGGCGATGCACACTTCCTGAGCCACATCATCTGCCGCATGATAATGCCCGGAAATATGACCGAGACGCGACCGGCAATAGCGCAGCACCATTGGCCTAATTTGTCGTAGCAGCATATCGATTGCGGCAGGCTGACCTCGTGCGGCAAGCTCGGTCAGGTTGCCCATATTGGCGTGTCTGGCCCCATCTAGCTGCGATTCCACCCGGTCCCCCTGCTCAGTGGCGGCATCACGCGCCTATCCGTACGAAGGCGTGATTCCCCCTAGCGGAGGTAAAGGCAACATCAAAAAGGGCAACGGAAAGGTTACATTAATGTGTCCTCCTGCGGCGAATGTATGGCAGTCACCATGCGTAATACAGTGCTTACTCTAGGTATTGGCAAAAGCTCGCTGTAGCATGTGAAATAGCGTTCAAGCGAATAATGCCTCGCTGAGTCCGCACAAGAGCGCAATATCGGGATTAAACCAGGCTGTCAGCCAGCGCCCCGTCAAGCATCATGAGCGCTATCGACTTTCCACGGCGCCGACGGCATAGGTCGCCCGCTTCATCCCTTTCGTGACCGCCGGTGCCGTGGAAACTCGCTCTGCCGCCGCAGCCCGGGGACGGCAACGGCCCGGTCCAGGAGCAGCCGGGGACAGCAACGGCCCGGTCCAGGAGCAGCCGGGGACAGCAACGGCCCGGTCGGGCGCCGTCAGGCGCCCGACCGGGCCGTTGCGTGCAGTTGTTCTTAGTGCTGGTGGCCGTGCCCGTGGCCGTTGGCCGGAGCCGTCTCGGGCTCTGGCTTCTCGCTGACCAGTACCTCGGTGGTCAGCAGCATGCCCGCGATCGACGCCGCGTTCTGCACCGCCGAGCGGGTCACCTTCACCGGGTCGATGACGCCCTGGGCAATCAGGTCGCCGAACTCGTTGGTGGCCGCGTTGTAGCCATGACCGGCCGGCATGTCGGCGATCCGCGCAATCACGACGCCGCCTTCGGCACCCGCGTTCTCAGCGATCCACCGGGCGGGTGCGGACAGGGCGCGCCTGACCACCCGAACCCCGGTCGCCTCGTCGCCGGTCTTGCCCAGATCGCCGAGCTGACCTGCTACGTGTATCAGCGCACTTCCGCCGCCAGCGATGATGCCTTCCTCGATGGCGGCCCTGGTGGCCGAGATCGCGTCCTCGAGCCGGTGCTTCTTCTCCTTGAGCTCGACCTCGGTAGCGGCGCCAGCGCGCAGCACGGCGACGCCGCCGGCCAGCTTGGCCACCCGCTCCTGCAGCTTCTCACGGTCCCAGTCCGAGTCGGTGTTCTCGATCTCGGTCCGCAGCTGCCGGATCCGGTCGTCAACGGCGGACTGGTCGCCATCGCCGTCGATGACCGTGGTGTCGTCCTTGGTAACTACGATCCGGCGCGCCTGGCCGAGCACGTCAAGTCCGACCTGGTCCAGCTTGAGGCCGACCTCCTCACTGACCACCTGGGCGCCGGTCAGCGTTGCCATGTCCTCGAGCATCGCCTTGCGCCGGTCGCCGAAGCCGGGCGCCTTCACCGCTGCCACGTTGAGAAGGCCGCGGATCTTGTTGACGACGAGCGTGGACAGCGCCTCGCCGTCGACGTCCTCGGCGATCACCAGCAGCGGCTTCTTGGTCTGGGCGATCTTTTCCAGCAGCGGGAGAAACTCCGCCATCGAGGAGATCTTGCCGCCGCTGAGCAGGATGTAGGCGTCCTCGAGGACTACTTCCATGCGCTCGGGATCGGTGACGAAGTACGCCGAGATGTAGCCCTTGTCGAACTGCATGCCTTCGGTGAACTCAAGCTCGATGCCCATCGTCGGAGCTTCCTCGACGGTGATGACGCCGTCCTTGCCCACCTTGTCGAACGCCTCGGCGATCACCTCGCCGATCTTGGCGTCCTGCGCGGAGATCGTCGCCACGTTGGCGACCTCGCTGCGCTCCTCGACGTCGCGAGCCGACTTGAGCAGTGCCTCAGCGATTGCCGCGGCGGCCGCGTCGATACCGCGCTTGAGCGCCATCGGATTGGCTCCGGCGGCAACGCTGCGCAGGCCCTCCGAAACCATTGCCTGGGCCAGCACGGTTGCCGTGGTAGTGCCGTCGCCGGCTACGTCATTGGTCTTGGTCGCGACCTCCTTGGCGAGCTGCGCGCCCAGGTTCTCGGTCGGATCCTCTAGCTCGATCTCGCGCGCGACGGTCACGCCGTCGTTGGTGATCGTGGGCGCGCCCCACTTCTTGTCGATGACGACATTGCGGCCCTTAGGACCGAGCGTCACCTTCACGGCGTCCGCGAGGCGGTTCACGCCGCGCTCAAGGGCGCGCCGTGCGTCCTCGTCGTATACCAGGCTCTTGGCCATCTGGGTACCTCAGTGTCCCTAGTGGAAGTTGTCCTAGTGGAAGTTGTCCTAGTGGAAATTGTCCTAGTGCGGAAGTTTGCGGTTGCTGGCTTAGCTCGTTCATGCGCTATCACGCCACCGCCCCGGACCGGGTCGCGGGCTGCCGGAGTCTCCTCCGCGAGCCGCGAACCGAGCCGGGGCGGTGCCGGGCAGGCCTGCGCCTGCCCGGCGCGGGCCGGGCCCGCGCGCGCGAAAAACGCTCGCTACTTGTCGATGATCGCGAGCACGTCCCGGGCGGAGAGCACCAGGTACTCCTCGCCGTGATACTTCACTTCGGTGCCGCCGTACTTGCTGTACAGCACGACGTCGCCGACTTTGACGTCCATCGGGACTCGCTTGGCTCCGGCATCGTCGAAACGGCCGGGGCCCACGGCCAGGACTTCGCCCTCCTGGGGCTTCTCCTTGGCAGTGTCGGGAATTACCAGGCCAGATGCGGTGGTCTGCTCAGCTTCGAGCGGGCGCACCACGATCCGGTCTTCGAGCGGCTTCAGAACAACCTTGGTGGCGGTCGTCACGATCTGACCTCCCCCTTCGGAAAGGGCTAGCTGAATTAGAGAGTCGACCATGTCGGCCTGCCGTCGCGGGTGCCAGACCAACCTCGTCGTGTTAGCACTCTACCCTAGTGAGTGCCAGTTCCGAACAGTAGCCTCCCCGGTTTGGCACGTCAAACCCGGCCTGGCTCTTCGGCCGGGTCAGCCCGCCGCCTGCACAGCCACATCCCGGACCAGGTGCACATCGGTCCCGGTGCTCGTGGTCGCCGCGGTGAAGGCTAGCAGCGCAGTGGCGGTCAGCGTGGGCACCGCCTGCTGCAGTACCTGCGTGCCGTCAAGCCGGACGGTCAGGACGCTAGTTCCGCTGGCTTGCGTCACCGCGACGGTGACGATGTTAGGCCCCGGTCGCAGCGGTGCAATCTCACGGGAGAGCTGCACGAAGCTCAGCGAGGCGTTCCCCGGGGTGCTCGTGCAAAGGGCCATCCAGTTGACCGACCGGCCATCCAGGATGGAGCCCAGCACGACCGATACACCGTCCAGTCCGCCGACGCCCTGGCCGGCTCCGTTAGCGCCCAGCGAAGTGGCGCTAGAGTCCGCGGGGTTCAGCAGCGAGAACGTCAGGCCAGCTGCGCCTGAGCCGCCGTAGAGCTGGGCGGTGAACGTCACCCTCAGGCCGTTAGTAGGAACCGGCACGGGATAGACGACCGAGCCTGCCTCAGATGGCCTGGCCCGAGTCAGTTCGGTCGCCGAGCCGGACATGGCCGTCGATCCGTTGAACGACCAGCCACCGCCGGGCGCGGGCAGCGGACTACCGCCGGCGACCACGGCGGGGTTGCTGACGACCTGCGCGCCGGCCAGTTTCCCGGTGCTGCCGGTGAACCCGATCAGCGCGGTTGCCGGAATGGCCTTGGGGCCGAGCACGACCGACAGCACCGGCGTGCCATCAATCGAGACGCGCACCTTCCGGCCCGTTACCGCAACGCTGACCAGGTGGGAGCCGGCCTTGAGGCTGGGCACGCTTGAGCTGGTGGCGACGAACTTGAGCTTCGAGCCGGCGGTGCTTGTCGCGACGCCAACGAAATTGCCGGACGGGTCGCCCGCGAACTTCCCGGTATCCAGTACCACCGCCGCGCCTGGCAGCCCGCCGAAGCCCAACTCGCCGCGGCCGCGGCCTAGCGCAGACAGCGCCGCCTTTGACGCGTCGAGCAGGCACAAGGTGAGCCCGCCGTTGCCGCCCAGGCTTGCGGAGAAGCTCACCGCGACGCCGCTGCTGGGCTCCGGCATCGCGTAGACGGCCGATCCGGTCTGGCCAGCCGCCCCGGTGGTCAGCGCCAGGTTCTCGGCCTGCATCGCCGCGCTGCCGTTGACCGTCCAGCCGCCGCCCGGCGGTGGCACCGACGTGCCAGCCTTGGCGGCGACGGCGGTTCCTGCCAGGGCCACCGTCAGCCGGTGCCGGCCGTCAGCGGCGTGCCAGTGCAGCACGAAGCGTCCGGTTACCCGTCCGGCGCTGGCCGGCGCGAAGGTGACCGGGATGCTCACCTTGTACTTGGGGCTGACTGGTATCCCTGCCGTAGGCTGCGCCTGCGATCCGAAGGGGAACGGGGGCCCTGATGTCCCGGTGATCACGGCCGGCAGGTTGCCGTCGTTGGTGACCACTACGGTCCGGCTGTCAGTAGTGCCGACCTGGACGGTGCCGAAGTTGACCGAGGCCCGACTTGCGGCCAGCCGGCTGACCGCGGCGAGCCCGGCGCCGGCGAGCCGGACCTTGAGTACCCGCCCGCCGGAGGTCCTGATCGTCAGCGCAGACGAGCTTGACCGCACCATCGTGGGCCGGAATCTGACCAGCACAGCTACCGACTGCCCGGCTGCCAGCTGCTGGCCGGAGGCGGGCAGTGCAGCGCTGAACGGCCTGCCGGGCCGGTGGCTTGACGTAATCGTCTCGGTGCCGGTGCTGGCGTTCGTGACAAGCACGGTGCGCTGCGCGGTGGTCTTGTCAGCGACTTTCCTGAAGTCGACCGCGGCAGGCGATGCCTGCAAGCCTGGCGCCGTTCCCTGGCCGGTGAGGCTGACATGCACGGTGGGGTAGTTGGTCTCGCGCGTGGTCAGCGCCAGCGCGGCCGTCACGCCGATGGCTCGCGACGGAGCGAACGTAACAGGGACCATGAGCGTATCGCCGGCCTTGAGTGTCACCGGGAACTTGGCTGCGCGCCCGTGCACCCGCGGCCGCCCCGCGGTGAACGGGCGGGTGCCCGCCGGGCTGATAACGGAGAAGCGGGTGACGGTGACCGTGCGCGCTGCCGTCACCCGGATCGTCGCCTTGCGCGACTTACCGACCGGAACGCGGCCAAAATCGGCCGGCGACGCGGTGAGCGGCTGCGCGTCCGGGCTGCCGAAAGCGAAGATATCGCCGGATCTGGTGCCAACGTAGACCCGGCCACCGTCGGTCGCTGGAATGGTGAACTTCGCTGCCGTGCCGATCGGCGCCGACCAGATCGGGCTCATTGTGCACGGTGCGGTGGCGGCGCAGGTACTCGGCGGCGCTGCGTCGAAGGCGACCAGCGTGGCGCCGGCGCCGCTCGGGCCGGTTGCGTCGACCGCCCAGACAACGCCCGAAGCTGGGTCGCTGCCGTCAGACGTCACCACCGGTGAGCCCGACGTGTAGCCGAAAGAGGTGCTGGTATTGGCCACGTCCGCCAGCGCGGGCGTGCCGGACGAGTCAGCGCCGAACTGGAGATAGCGCATCTGATCGTACTTGCCGATGTAGTACAGGTAGTCGTCCGACGTCTGCCCGGTTACCGGGCTGGCGTCCGGCCCGAAGGCGGCCGGACGTCCCCACTGGCCCTGATAAGGGCCAGCCTGGCTGACCACCCGATCAGTGCCGCCAGGTCCCTGTTCACGGCCGCCAAGGTTGTCCCGGTTGAGCAGGAAGATCCTGCCGTCCTTACCGGCCTGGACAAGCAGGTGCGGATAAGCCAAGGTGCCGAACGGCAAGCCCACCGGCGCACCGGACCCGTAATCCTCATCGGCGGCGTCCAGCGTTGGCGCGTTGGCGGGACTGAAGTAGTCGGCGGCTGACAGGCCGCCGGTCGCGGCCACGCTCAGCCTGACCACCGAGTCGCCCAACTCGGGCGGCGGGCTGGTACCGGCGCTGGGGGGCGGCGACACGCCGTTGCCGGTCGACAGGAAGATCCGGCCCGGCCCGTCGGACATCAGCCCGCCGCCGGATTGCCAGATGCCGCCCTGACTGTCGGTCAGCCCGGCCTCGTCTGTCCACAAGGTCTGCTTCCTGGTCGAGGTGTTCACCCCGGCCACGTAGCCCGCGTATGGCTCGAAGTCGCAATAGGAGGCGAACGCCACGTACACCCAGCCATTCAGCAGCAGCAGGCTGGCCCGTTGCCGTTCGGTCAGCGGGTTGAAGATGGCCGACGGCTCGTTCACCGGGGAGCCGTGAATGGCAATCGGCCAGCCAGCCCTGACCGACCCGGTGTGCGCGCTGAGCGCGTAAGCGTAGACATGCGGGAGGGCCGGCGCGGGGGCGCCAGCCACGACGGCGATCAGGTAGACAGTGCCACTGCGGCCGTCGTAGACGGGCGTGCTGGTCACCCCGACGCTGGGCGCGAGGTCATTGCAGTTAAGCGTGCTGGCCCACTCAGCCGGGCCGAGATAACGCGACCACTCCACCGCACCGGTGGCAGCGTTGAGGCCATAGACATGGTTGGTCTCGGTGGCGACGATCAGGACGTGACCGGCCACTATCGGCTGGGCGTAGATCTGGCCGTTCAGCCGGGTGTGGAAGATCTGGCCAAAGGTCGGCCCGCTGACGGTGGCTGGCGACAAGCCGGGCTCGTGCGAATCCCAGCCGGTCCGCAGGTTGTCCCCCGAGGCGGTGATCTCGTCTGCGTGCGCTGGCGCTGCCCCGAGCCTGGGCAACGCGCCCGTCACCGCTCCGGCCACGCTGACTACAAGCCCGACCGCCACGACGGCCGAAGTCAGCCGGCGGCCAGCGGGCTTGCCGAGCCGTGCGGCGGCGCGCCGCGCTTGACTGGCGCGGCGGCGTGCTGGCCGGACCGGGAACCAGGCGGGATGGCGGCGCACGCGACCTCGTTCTCACCCGGGGAGCCGAAGCGGCCGCCCCGATTCTGGGTTTCTGGCTATCCCAACTCAGACGCGGCCGTGCCGCCGCGGGTTGACACCAGTGATCAAAAGCGTTAACCGAGCGCAACCGGCGGCTGGCAGGCTGTCGTGGCGCAGCGCAGTGCCGGCCAGCGATCCGGCGCTGCGTATCAGGCGGCAGTGACGGTGGTAATGGGCAGCGAGGAATCAGCCGCGAAATCTAGCGCGGACGGCGCCGCGCCTCGGTCGAGCAGTTCCGCGCCCAGCGCGGCGACCATCGCCCCGTTGTCGGTGCACAGTCCGGGCCGCGGCATCCGCAGCACCAGCCCGGCCGCCGCGCACCGCTCCTCGGCCAGCGCCCGGAGCCGGGAATTGGCCGCGACTCCGCCACCAATGACCAGGTGCCCGACGCCCTGCTCCTTGCAGGCGGCGACAGCCTTACTGGTCAGCACGTCCGCCACCGCTTCCTGGAAGGATGCGGCGACGTCGGCGACCGGAACCGGCTCGCCCGCTGCCTCGCGGGCCTCCACCCAGCGGGCGACCGCGGTTTTCAGGCCGGAGAAAGAGAAATCGCTGGTTCCGTCGCGGTACTTGCTGCGCGGGAAGGCGATGAGGTCCCGGTCACCGGTAGCGGCGGCTCTGTCGATTTGCGGGCCCCCGGGGAAGGACAGGCCCAGAACCCTGGCCACTTTGTCGAACGCCTCGCCGGCCGCATCGTCGATCGTCGCGCCGAGCGGTATGACCCCACCGGCCAAGTCGGGCACGAGCAGCAGCGACGAGTGCCCGCCGGAGACCAGCAGCGCGATCGCGGGCGCCGGCAGCTTGCCGTGTTCGAGCTGGTCGACGGCCACATGCGCGGCCAGGTGGTTGACGCCATACAAGGGCTTGCCGAGCGCTATCGCGTAGGCCTTGGCCGCCGACACCCCGACCAGCAGCGCGCCGGCCAGGCCGGGGCCGGCGGTAACGGCGATAGCGTCGACTTCGCTGAGCCGCACCCCGGCCTCGGCAAGTGCCCGGTCCGCCGTTGGCACCATGGCCTCCAGGTGGGCCCGGCTGGCGACCTCCGGCACCACGCCGCCGAATCTGGCGTGCTCATCGACGCTGGAAGCGACCGCGTCCGCGAGCAGCTCATGGCCGCGAACCAGGCCGACCCCCGTCTCATCGCAGGAGGTCTCGATGCCCATGACCAATGGCGCCGTCATGGGATCTCCTCGCCGCGGCCGGCCGCTTGCG
Organism: uncultured Actinomycetota bacterium; assembly: GCA_963787665.1. Lineage (GTDB taxonomy): Bacteria > Actinomycetota > Actinomycetes > Streptosporangiales > Streptosporangiaceae > JAJYUU01. The sequence continues at coordinate 721,649 of CAWBDZ010000005.1, read as the reverse complement.
GCGCTGCCTGCTCTACCTGTACTGGTTGCTCTGGCTCAGCTGGGACGGCCAGATCACGCCGCATCACGATCGCGTCGGCCCCAGAGGGCTGGTAGTAGCCACGGCGGATACCGATCTCGGCGAAGCCCCACCAGCGATACAGCCGCTGGGCGCGCGTGTTGTCCACCTTGACCTCAAGGAACACCTCGGTGCACCCGCGCCGCCGCGCCTCGGCCAGTAGCGCCGCGAGCAGGTCTGACCCCACGCCATGACCCCACCGGCTGGTGGCGACCGCTATTGTCAGCACGTCGGCCTGCGCACCGGCCGCCAGTAGGCCCGCGTAGCCGACTATGCCATTCTCGTCCTCGGCGACCAGGTAGTACCGGCTGGCAGGCTGCTGGCTGAGTTCTCCCGTCAGCATCTGCCTCGACCACGCTTCGGGACCGAACAGCGCAACCTCAAGCCCGAGGACCTGATCCAGGTCAGCCCTGGTCATGGGGCGAAGCGCCGGCCTGGTCACGCGGTCACCCGCTTGGGCCGCCCCGGTTCCCTGGCATCAGGCCTGCGCAGATACAGCGGCTCAGCAGCCAGCGGCGGCTCACCCGCGGCTGCGCGGGCAGCGGCCAGCGCGGCCAGCTGCACGGCGGACGGGAACCGCGGGTCTGTCGAGCGCCCGGCAAGCTCGGGGTACAGCAAGGCGCCATCTCCGGCGACGGGCAACCCGGTCGGCAGAGCAGCGGCCGGCCCGACCTCTGGGCCGGTCAGCCGCCTGCCGGACGGTGCGTACCGCGCCCAGTAGAGCTCCCGGCGCCGGGCGTCGGTGGCGACCAGGAATTCGCTGTCGACTGCCTGGGCCGCGGCCTGGGCCGCGATCACGTCAAGTGAGCAGATGCCGTCCAGCCTGATGCCGAGTGTGCTGGCCAGCACCCGGGCCGTCATCAGGCCGACGCGCAGGCCTGTATAGGGGCCCGGACCAGTACCCACGGCCACGGCGGTCAGGTCGAAGCGCCCGGCGCCGACACTGCTGAGCACCTTCTCAATAAAGATCGCGAGCAACTCGCCGTGCCTGCGCGCGTCGATCGCGGATTCCTCGGCGATGACGCCGGCGCCATCGTGCAGGGCCACGGTCACCGCCGGCGTCGCGGTATCGAAGGCCAGCAGCACGGTATTAGAGCCTAACCCCAGACAGCCTGAGGCCTGCCCAGGCGCTGCCCCGGCCCCGGTCAGGCCGTTGGCTCGGTCTTGGCCTTGGCGAGCACGCCGGCGGCCACAGCCCGCGCGCCAGCCGTGAGCCTAGAGTCCGGCACGGGCCCGAAGCCGTGGCCGGACTCCTGCCCGGACACCGACACTGTGAGCAAGACGTTCCGTTCCCGCGCCAGGATCGTGACAACGTCGGTGCCGATTCCGCTCACGTGCTCGTGCTGGATGGCGATGATCGCCTGCTGACCGAGCCCGGCCAGCTGAGTGATCATCGCGGGCGGCAGCGGCGACCGCTTCGGAGGCCGCGCAAGTGCCTGCCGGGACGTCCCGAAGTTCAGCTGCGCATTAGCTGTCGCGCTGCCGTTCTTGCCGGCCGCGGCGAAGGGCTGCAGCGCCTCGACCGTGATCTGCAGCACCAGGAAGATGGGCCTGTTGTCGAAGGTGTAGCTGCACTGGCTGTCCGTACCGCTGCCGACCGAGACGCGCTGCGTGCGCCCGGATGCCGGCAGGTAGGCGTTCAGCACGCTGGTGCTGACGGCGGTGCAGGCATTGGGAACGGCTTTGTACTCGCCGGCTGAGCAGCCTGGTCACCCACGGTGTGGGAGCGGGCGTCGACCGGCCGAAGAGCCACACGCCGCCAGCTGCCAGCAACGCGATCACGATCGCCATGACGGACCAGCGATAGACCCGGCGACGAGATTTCCGCAGCCTGGTTGCCGCCGCGCGACCCCTACGGCGGGATAGGCGGCGGCCGTCAGCCGGATCAGCCGAGCCGAGGTCGGCCTCGGCTAGCTCGTAGCTGCCGCTGCCGACGTCCTCGCCGTCCTCCGCGGGCCGGTCCGGCGCGCGGCGGCGGCCCCGATAGTCGCCGCCCCGGTAGCTCCCCGCCTCCTCCGCGTCGGCCGCGTAGGGATCGCTGGCGACCCGGTTGCCCGGACCGCCGGAGTGGCTGGCCTGATGTGCGCCTTCTCGGGGGACGCGGTCCGGCTGGGCTGGTTCGCCATACGGGTCGGCGTACTGGTCTGCGTACGGGTCGGCGTCGCGATTCCTGCCGCGGCCGCCGCGCTGACCGGCCGGGCGCAGCCGGGGCGCGCCGGGCCGCTCCTGATAGCTGCTCGGGGCGGCCCATGGCGGCAGGTCAGCATCATCGGCGGACTGGAATACCTCATGGGGCTGCCAGCCGGTCCGGTCCGGCCGCTCAGCGCGCCTGGGCCGGTCCAGCCGGGCCTGGCGATCGCCGCCGCGGTGCTCAGGGTCGGGCTGACGCGACGGGCGACGGGGCGGGGAGCCCTGCTGGGCCACGGCGCGCCTCCTGAAGGCAGCTGGGGGCCGCCGATAGCGACGGCGTACGGCGGAGGTCACCCGAAGTGTAGTAGCGCGAACGGTGCTGCCGTGGACAATTCGGAACGGTTTCAGCGGCTCAGCCGCTCACCGGCCAGGGCCGCACGGGTCGCGGCGGCCGTCTCCAGCCACCTGTCGCCAAAGCCCCGGACCTGGACGGCTCTGGGCACATCGAGATCTCCGGTTAGTTCGTCCGACGCGCCTGCCCGCCGCTGCCCGGTTCCCGGGCCTGCCGACTCGATGTATATCTGGAGGAAGCTTGGCGCGAGTTCCTCCACTAGTCCCTCACCCCATTCGACGACTGTCACAGAGCTGGCAAGGTCGGCGTCCAGGTCCAGATCGTCCACCTCGGCCCGGCTGCCCAGGCGATAGGCGTCGGCGTGCACCAAGCCCGGGCCGGAGCCCAGGTTCGGATGCACCCGCGCGATCACGAAGGTCGGCGAAGTCACCGGTCCGCGCACGCCGAGCCCGGCGCCGATGCCCTGCGCCAGGGTCGTCTTGCCCGCGCCCAGCGGGCCGGACAGCACCACGAGGTCACCCGCCCTGAGCAGGCCGGCGAGCCGATGGCCAAGCTTGCGCATCTGGTTTGCGGTGGGCACCAGGACCTTCTCGTCGACGGCTGCAGCCGGGCGAGTCACGCCGGACGCCTCCGCACCGGCGCGACCTCAAGCGCGAGGGCTACCAGGTCGGCTATCTCCTCGGTGACGATCTCCGGGCGCTCCAGGATGATCGCATGACCAGCGTCCGGCAGCCGTACCAGCCTGGCGCCCGGGATCGCGGCGGCCAGCTCGGCGGCCTGCCTGGCCGGGATGAGCCGGTCCTGGTCTCCCGTCATCACTAGTGTCGGGACCTTGCCAAGCGTGCCGAGCGCCGCGCGCTCGTCGTGGCCGAGCAGGGACATGTAGAAGTCAGCAACCACATCGACCGGCGTCGCACGGATGATGCGCTCCAGGAAATCGACAACCGCCGGGCTGACATCCGGGTCGCTGAAGGCGATGAAGCGGGTAGACAGGAAAGCTAGATCGCCACCGGCCTCGCGGATCCGCTCCACGAATGCCGCGCGCCTGCCCCGGGATGAGCCGCGGAGCAGGGCTGGCCCGGTCAGCCGGGCAACCGGCCGCAGCGGGCCGGGCAGCCAGCTGGTGGCATCGACCATGTTCGCGGTGGTCGACAGCAGCACCACACCAATGACCTTGGTGCCGAAGAGCTCAGGTCGCTGCGCCGCCAGCGACATGATCGTCATGCCGCCCATCGAGTGGCCGACGAGCACCACCGGGCCCCGGCCGGGTGCCGTCGCCGCAAGTACCGCCGCCAGGTCCCTGCCAAGCTGATCGATTCCGACGTGCGCCGGATCACTGCGACCCGACCGGCCGTGGCTGCGCTGATCCCAGAACACCAGCCGGGCCTCTGCGCCGAGGTCACGGCGCTGGTAGTGAAAGATGTCCTGGTTGAGGGTGTAGCCGTGGCAGAACACGATGGTGACCGGCGCCCGCTCCAGCCCGCTGATCTCGGCGTACAGCGGCACGCCATCATCGGCCACGACGGTGACCGGGCGTCCGCGCAACTGGCCGAACGGCTCGCCGCGGGCCGGGTCTGGACGGAGCCGGATCCGGCCAACAGCCACTTTCTCAGCGCCGATAACCGCTCCGGCGCCCGCAGCCGCGATCCCGGTGGCAATGCCAGCGACGCTAGTGAGCCGCCGCCACTTGACCATCGGGTCTCCCGTTCAGCGGCAGCGCGCCCGTCGCGCTGCCCGCGGCCTGATTCCCGGCCACTGTTACCCCAGAGTAAGTTCTCGGCACATTACCGGTAAACCTCGTAACGATTTCGTAGGAGATCGTGCCCAGCAAATCCGCCAGTTCCTGGGCGGTCGGCTCGCCCTGGTCACCCGGACCAAACACGATCACTTCGTCTCCGGCCGCAGCGGGCTCGTTACCCAGGTCAAGGATGATCTGGTTCATGTTGACCGTGCCGGCGATCCGGAACCGGCCGCCCCGGATCAGTACCTCTGCCTTGTTGGTTGCGTGCCGCGGGATGCCCTCGTTGTAGCCGAGCGGAAACACGCCGAGCGTCGTCTCCTGGCTGGTCACGAACCGGTGGGCGTATGAGACGCCAACATCGGGCGGCACCCGCTTCACCTGCACCAGCCGACCGCGCAGCGTCATGGCAGGCCGGAGCCAGTCGGGTACGCCACCTGGCAGCGTGCACAGCCCTACGACCGCGCCGCCCGGCCGGACCAGGTCGAAGCGGGCCTCCGGCAGCGTCAGCGTCGCCGCGCTGTTGGCCATGTGCCGTACCTCGGGGCGGATGCCCGCCCGCTCGGCTAGCGTCACCGCGTCGCGGAACGCCGCGATCTGCCGGCCGATGGACGGGTGACCGGGAATGTCGGCGCAAGCGAAATGCGACCAGAGCCCCACCACGTGCACCCGGCCGGTTGCCTCCGCGGCCCTTGCGGCCCGCACCAGGCCCGGCCAGTCGGCAGTTGTCGCGCCGCCGCGGCACATCCCGGTGTCGGCCTCCAAATGCAACCGCGCCGGATTGCCCGCATCCTCGGCCGCGTGAGCGATCTGATCCACCAGCGCCGCAGTGCCGACAGTCAGGTCGACCCCGTGCCTGATCGCTTCGGCGTGCGGCGCATCAGGGCTGCCAAGCAGGCTCAGCACCGGCACCGTGAAGCCAGCCTCGCGCAGCCTGATTCCATCCGCGACATGTACCACGCCGAGCCAGGTCGCCCCGCCAGCCAGCGATGCGCGAGCTGATTCCAGCATCCCGTGGCCGTAGCCCTCGGACTTGACTACGGCCATCACCTGGGCGCCGCCGACGTGCTTCGCCAGCGCGGCCACGTTGGCCTGGATAGCGTCCAGGTCGATAAGGGCTTCAGGATGACCGTCCATGACCCTCCAGTGTGCCAGCCCCAGCCAGCCAGATCGGCCAGCCTGCCTGGTCGCGGGCTGGTTCGCCGACTGCCGTCGGTTCGTGATAAGCAAGCGGGATGGCAGATCTGATCCCGCTGACCGTACTGTTCGGCAACCCCGAGCGGGTAAGTCCGCGGCTATCCCCCGACGGTTCCCAGCTCGCCTGGATCGCCCCGCATGACGGCGTGCTGAACGTCTGGCTTGCCCCTGTCCGGCCGGAGGAAGGCGTGGACTGGGGTGCTGCCCGGGTCGTGACGGACGACACCGACCGCGGTATCCGGCAGTTCGCCTGGGCCCACGACGGCCGCCACCTGCTGTACCTGCAAGACACCGGCGGCGACGAGAACTGGCGGCTACACGACGTCGACCTGCCTACCATGGAGCGTCGCGACCTGACGCCGTTCGAAGGCGTGCAGACAGAGCTCATCGCCACCGAGCGCGAGTATCCGGACCAGATCCTGGTCGGCCTCAACAAAGACAACCCGCAGCTGCACGACGTCTACCGGCTCGACCTGACGACCGGCCAGCTCAGCAAGGAACTCGTTAACCCGGGACTGATCGGGATGCTGGCGGATGCGCAGCTAGTAGTCCGCGGGGCCCTCCGGCCGCACCCTGACGGCTCCATGTCACTCGTAGTCCGCGACAATGCCGAAACCGACTGGCGCGAGCTGCTGGCTATCCCCGCCGAGGACGCGCTAACCACCGGACCGGTCGCCTTCAGCGCCGATGGCGGCTCGCTGCTGCTGGTGTCCTCGGTCGGCGCGCAGGCGGCCCGGCTTGTGCGAGTTGACCTGGCCACTAGCGCCACCGAGGTACTCGCAGAGGATCCGGCCGCGGACGTCAGTGACGTCCGGCTGAATCCCGATACCCGTGAGCCGCAGATCGTCACGGTCCTTAAGGCGAGGTCGGAGTACCGCGTGCTTGACCCCTCCGTGGCCAGGCACCTGGACGCCATCCGCGCCTTGCACCCAGGCGATCCGGTCTTCGCCGACGCCGATGACGCCGACCGAGTCTGGCTGGTGTCGTTCACCAACGACGCGGGGCCGGTCTCGTTCTATGCCTACGACACCGCCACCGGCACCGCGAGCTTCCTGTTCGACCACCAGCCGGAGCTGTCCAAATACGAGCTGGCCAGCATGGAGCCCTTCAGCTATCAGTCCCGTGACGGGCTGGCCATCAACGGCTACCTCAGCTTTCCGCCGGGCCGGGACAGGACCGACCTGCCCACCGTGCTGCTCGTGCACGGCGGCCCGTGGGCGCGCGACACCTGGGGCTTCGGTGCGCAAGCCCAGTGGCTGGCGAACCGCGGTTACCTGTGCATCCAGGTGAACTTCCGCGGCTCTACTGGTTACGGCAAGTCGTTCCTCAACGCGGGCGACCGCGAGTGGGGCGCGAACATGCAGAACGATCTCAGCGACGCCGTCGCGCACGCAATCAGCCGGGGCTGGACTGACCCGTCGCGGGTGGCGATCCTCGGCGGCTCGTACGGCGGGTACGCGGCTCTTGCTGGCGCCGCATTCACCCCCGACCTGTACTGCTGCGCCGTCGACATCGTCGGTCCCTCCAACCTGATTACGCTTATCGAGACGATCCCGCCCTACTGGGCGCCTGTGATCGCGCAGTTCCATCGCCGGGTCGGCGACCCGGCCAAGGACAAGGACTTCCTCTGGTCACGATCGCCGCTATCGGCCGCAGCCCAGATCCGGATTCCGCTGCTTATCGCGCAGGGTGCCAACGACCCGCGGGTGAAGCAGGCCGAATCCGAGCAGATCGTGGCTGCCCTGGAAAAGGCGGGGATCGAGCATGACTACATGCTGTTCGAGGACGAAGGCCACGGCTTTGCCAAGCCGGAGAACCGGCTGAGGTTCTACGCTGCCGCGGACAAGTTCCTCAGCCGCTACCTGGGCGGCGAGCCTTAATCGGTACCATCGCTGGTCACCGCGCGGATGGCAGCCGGAATGGCGGCAACTATGTCGGCCGCCCCGATCGGGGCATCGCGCGCTGCCAGGCGGCCGGCCATCCCGTGCAGGTAAGCGGCGGCGGCTGCGGCGAGTTCGGGGGCGGCGCCCTGCGCTAGCAGCGACCCCGCGAGGCCGGATAGCACGTCGCCTGAGCCTGCGGTCGCCAGCCAGCTCGAGCCGGTCGGGTTGACAAGCACCGGCTGGCCGGGCTCAGGCCCCGCGATGACCGTCGTGGAGCCCTTCAGCAGCACGGTCACGCCGAGCTTGGCCGCGGCAGCGGTCGCGTAATGAAGCCTGCGCGCCTCAATATCGTCTCGATCGGCGTCCAGCAGCCTGGCCAGTTCACCCGCGTGCGGCGTGATCACCGTTGGCGCCTGCCGCCGCAGCAGATCAGGGTTCGCCGCGACGAGCGTCAGCCCGTCGGCGTCCACCAGGGCCGGCACACTGGTCGCCAGCACGGCCGCCAGCATCGCGCCGGAGTCCGCACCGGTACCCATGCCCGGCCCGGCCGTCCATGCCTGCACCCGGCCAGCCATCGCCAGCGTGTGCTCCGGCTGGCTTGCGTCCTCGGTCGAGATCACGGCTTCCGGCCAGTGCTGCCTGACCACCTGCACGCTGGCGGGCGCCGACAGCAGCCGCACCATGCCAGCTCCGCCGCGGATCGCCCCGCCGACCGAGAGCACGGCGGCGCCGGTGTACTGGTCGCTTCCGGCGAGCACGCCGAGGACACCCCGGCGATACTTATCCGATTCGGCCGACGGGCGGGGCAGGATCGCAGCGACGTCGGCCGCCTGGAGGGCGCGCACGGCCGGTGCTGGCAGGTACGGGCCGAGGCCAATGTCGATCAGCTCGGCCGCACCCGCGTAGCTGGCGCCAGGATCGATGAGCAGGCCCGGCTTCCAGGTCCCGAAGGTCACTGTCACGTCGGCAAGGACGGCTGTGCCGTGCACCTCACCGGTGTCCGCGTCGATGCCGCTGGGCAGGTCCACGGCAACCACGACGGCTCCGTCGGCGCGGGCTCGCCCGGCCAGCCGGGCAAGTTCAGCGGCGGGCTGCCGCAGTCCGCCCTGGCCGCCTATCCCGGTAAGGCCGTCGATGATCAGGTCCGCGTCTGCGATCGCGGCACGCGCCTGCGCAGTGATGCCGCCGCCCGGGTCCGGGTCCGCCGCGGCTGCCACCCGGCCGCTGCGCGCTACCAGGGCTGCCTGGCCTCCCTCGTGCAGCCGCGAGCCGGCCGCGATCGCTGTCACCCGCGCTCCACGGGCGGCAAGCCGCGCACCCGCATACAGCGCATCTCCGCCGTTGTCGCCGGAGCCGGCCAGCACCACGACCCGCGACCCGTAGACCTGGCCGAGCAGGCTTGCGCATACCGACTCGAGGCCAGCGACGGCCCGCTGCATCAGTGCCCCGGCTGGCAATTTTGCCATCAGCGCCTGCTCGGCGGCCCGCACCGCCGCCACGGTGTGCGCATTCCTCATAGGTCACCCCTATTCGCTTTGGCGAGTCGCTGATCCCTCGGCCACGACCATTGCCACGCACAGCCCGCCGTCGTGGCTGATCGACAAGTGCCACGACCGCACCCCCAGGCGTGCCGCGGCAGCCGCGACAGTTCCGTAGACGTCCAGCAAGGGCCGCCCCAGGCTGTCGTGCCTTACCACCGCATCGGTCCACGCCAGGCCCGGGGAGCCGCCGAGCGCTTTGGCCACCGCCTCCTTGGCGGCAAAGCAACCAGCCAGGGAACGGACCGGCAGGCCAATTTCGCTCTCAGCGAACAGCCGGCCAGCCAACTGCGGCGTCCTGGCGAGGGCTTGTTCCAGCCTCGCCACCTCAGTGATGTCGACGCCGATGCCCACGATCATGCGTCAAGCCTGCCACGACAACCGGCCAAGCCTCGGAGCAGAAGGCGGATGGCACTATTAGCACGCATTGTCACATCCGAGACGGTTACCTGCGCGACTTGCTACACCGCGACTTCTTGACCGCTAGCCCAGATCCCTGATGGCATCGGCGAGCTGCGCCGCGAGGCGTTCGGCCTGACCGGAGTTTTCTGCCTCGACCATGACGCGGACTGCGGGCTCGGTACCACTTGGCCGAACCAGCACGCGGCCGGCCTCACCTAGCTCCGCCTCCGCACCCGCCACCGCCTCCGCCAGTTCGCGAGACGACGCGATCCGCGCCTTGTTCACGCCGGGAACGCTGATGAGCACCTGCGGGTACCTCGTCATCACGCTCACTAGATCGGCCAGCGGCCGGTCCTGACGCGCAGCTTCAGCCAGCAACTGCAGGCCAGTCAGCAGCCCATCGCCGGTCGTCGCGTGGTCCAGCATGATGATGTGACCGGACTGTTCGCCGCCAAGCACGTACTTACCGTCGCGCATCGCCGCGACCAGGTACCGGTCGCCCACCGGTGTCTCCACGACAACGATGCCGGCGCTGCGCATGGCCTGCCGGAAGCCGAGATTGGTCATGACCGTCGCGACGACGGTGTCCCCGGCTAGCCTGCCTTCCGCCTTCAGTGCAACCGCGAGTACGGCCAGGATCTGATCGCCGTCGATGACTCGCCCGGACGCGTCTACCGCAAGGCACCGGTCGGCATCGCCGTCGTGCGCTATCCCGGCATCCGCGCCGTAGTGCAGCACGGCTGCCGATAGCGCGCCCAGATTAGTCGAGCCGTATCCCTCGTTGATGTTCAGGCCGTCTGGCTCGATGCCGATCGCGATCACGTCGGCACCCGCCCGGCGCAGCAGGCTAGGCGCGTAGGCGGCAGCCGCGCCATGCGCGCAGTCAACCACTACCCGAAGGCCGGCCAGCGCGCCGCCAGGCCGATCTGGGACGGTGCTGAGCAGGTGTGCGAGGTAGCGCTCGCCCTCGTCGGTGGCGTCGCGGACCCGCCCGAAGCCTGCTTCCGGCACGCCAACGGGCCCATCCTGGCCGGTACCGGACTGCCCGGTCGACACGGCACCAGGCTGATCCGCCGACGCATCATCCCGCTGGCCGGCCAGCCGGACCTCGATCTCGTCCTCGACCGCGTCGGGGAGCTTTACGCCGCCGCGGGCGAAGAATTTGATGCCGTTGTCCGGCGCAGGATTATGACTTGCGGACAACATGACCCCGAACTCAGCGTTCATGGCTGCGGTCAGGTACGCCACGGCGGGAGTCGGCATGACGCCGAGCCTGACTACATCGACGCCGCTGGCGGCCAGCCCGGCTACGACTGCGGCCTCGAGAAACTCGCCGGATGCGCGCGGATCCCTGCCGACCACGGCGAACGGGCGCCGGTGGGCGGTGCTCGCGCTCGTGAACGCCCCTGATCCAGAAAGCACGCTGGCAGCGGCGGCGGACAACCGCAGCGCCATACCCGCGGTTAGCTCATTGCCTGCGACGCCTCTAACGCCGTCCGTGCCAAAAAGGTGGCGCATCCCGCGAGTCCCGGTGCCGTGCCGGCCGCGGTTAGCGCTTGGAGTACTGCGGAGCCTTGCGGGCCTTCTTCAGGCCGGCCTTCTTACGTTCGGTAACTCGGGCATCCCTGGTCAGGAACCCGGCGCGCTTCAGCATCGGCCGGCTGTCCGGATCGACCAGGATCAGCGCCCTGGCGATGCCCAGCCGGAGTGCGCCGGCCTGCCCGCTGACGCCGCCCCCGTCGATCCGGGCGACGATGTCGAACTGGTCGTCCGCGCCGAGGGTCACTAGCGGCTCGCTGACGAGCTGCTGATGGACCTTGTTCGGGAAGTAGTTCTCCAGCGACCGGTCGTTGATCTTCCACTGCCCGCTGCCCGGCTGAATCCGGACCCGCGCGATGGCCTCCTTGCGGCGACCGGTGCCCAGCGCCTTGCCGGTTACCACTGGCTTGCGTGCAGCCGCCTTCGGCTGCACGTCAGCGGTCTGGGTCGTGTATTCCGACAGGTGCTCCTCGGGGGCCTGCTCGGCCTCCGTGCCAGCATCCAGGGTCTCAGTGGACTCGGCCACGTTGTCTTCCTCGTGCTTCCCGCTTGACTTTCTTGCCTGGCTTCAGGTGCCTGGCTCTGACTGTGGTCGCGCTACTTGGTGGCGCGGCTGCCCTGCTGCTCGACCTGCGAAATCTCGAATGGCACCGGCTGCTGTGCCTTGTGCGGGTGCTCTGGGCCCGCATACACCTTGAGCTTGCGCAGCATCTGCCGGCCTAGGGCGTTCTTCGGCAGCATGCCCCTGACGGCCTTCTCGACCGCCCGCTCTGGGCTCTTGGCCATCAGCTCGGCGTAGGACATCGAGCGCAGGCCGCCCGGGTAGCCGGAGTGCCGGTAAGCCATCTTGTCGTGCATCTTGTTGCCGCTGAGCGCCACCTTGGCCGCGTTCACGATGACGACAAAGTCACCGGTGTCCACATGCGGCGCGAAAATCGGCTTGTGCTTGCCGCGCAGCAGCACCGCAGTCTGGCTGGCCAGGCGGCCGAGTACGACGTCCGATGCGTCGATCACGTGCCACTGGCGCTGGATGTCAGCGGCCTTGGGGCTGAAAGTGCGCACAGTCATAAGCCTTCGCGTGTGAGTCCTGAATCCGGCCCGCGCCGGGCTGATGCCCTGCCCTCGCGCGGGGATCCGCAGGCACTAGCCGCAGCTCACTTGTCCAGACGGCCAGCGGGCATGCCAGTGCACATGGATGCCTCAGAAGGATACCGGCCGTTACCTGCAACGGTCAAAGCGGGCCGCTGCCTGAGCATGACCATTTGGGGTTATTTCGACGGCACAGCATCGGAGCAGGGGACAATATGTATCTTTCATCACAAAATAAATTCAACGCTTAATCGGGGACTGCTTTGTCCAACCAAGCTGCGTCAGCGACAGCTTCGTCCGCAACCAAGCTGCGTCAGCGACAGCTCCGTCCGCAACCAAGCTGCGTCAGCGACAGCTCCGTCCGCAACCAAGCTGCCTCCGGCGGCAGCTCCACAGAACCAAGGTGACTCGGGCCGCCAGATAATCGTGACGAGCCGAACTTGGTTCTGTGGAGCGATACGCTCGCCGCATGCGCAGATCCGCTGACGACCCAGGCCAGCAGGACAGCCGTCGGCGCAATCACCGGGCCGGGCGCCGCAGGCCAGACGCACCGCGCCCGGCGCCGCAGCAGGCGGCTGGTGCGCGCCCGGGACCGTCATCAGCCGGGACAGCGCCCCCGGCGGACTGGCAGTCCGCGCCAGGTCGCAGACCGGCCGGCCCGCTTCCGCCGGCAGCCTCACGGCCAGGCGCCGGCACAACGCAGGCTGGCAGATCGCAGCCGCGTACAGCACAGCCCGCTACAGCGCAGCCGGGCACAGTGCAGGCCGGGCCGGGTTCGGTATTCGTGCCTGGCTACGACAGTGGCAGGCCATCCTCGGCGGGGCATCCGCCCAGCCAGGGCGGCACGCCGGGCAGTGGATCGTCGTCGTACGGCTCGACCGCAGAAGGCGCCGCGGGCAAGGGTCCGGTCCGCGGTTACCCGCCAGTCACCGGTCAGCCGCCGCCAATGTATCCGCCCGGGCAGTTCGCTGCGTGGAACCGCCAGCCGAGCCGACCGCGTAATTCGTCGGGCCAGCCGGGACCGCAGCCTGACCGCAACAGCATGGAACGCGACCAGTTGAACTCGCGACCCGATCCCGGCTACTCAGTGCTGGCGGTCAGTGACCCCGCGGCGGACGTCACGTCCACCCAGACCTGGCAAGCGGTGGGCGACGGCCGGGCAACGGGGACCTGGACGATGCCAGCCCGGCCGGGAGGCGGCCCGACTCACGGTGCCGAGTCAACCCAGCCCGGACCTGCGGCTGCGCCCAGTCGGGAAAGGCTGAGCCAGCCAGCCGCGGTGCACCCCGGGCCTACTAAGGTCGCTGGCCGACCAGCGGCGGCTGGCCCCCCTGACGGCGCTGGCCGAACAGAGACGGCTGGCCGACCTGGCGCCGCTGGCCGACCTGACGCCGCTGGCCGACCTGACGACGGCCTGGCAACCGGGACACAGGCGGCAGGGCTGCCAGCGCGGGCGGACCGCGCGCCGACCGACAGGATAAGCGCCGGCACCGCCGCCGGCGACACAGTTGCGGCGGCCGGCACCGGTGCTGCGGCTGGCACAGCCCGCCGGCCAGGTCACAGCGGCGCGCACAACGTCCAGCGCACCGGCCGCAAGCGGGCGGCCAACGTGAAGGTGGCGTTCTCAGCGGCCTTCTTGCTCGTTCTCGCAGCCGCCGGGGCACTAGCGTACGTAGTGCTGCACCACCCGGCGAAGCCTCCTCAGGCTGCTCCCCCAAAGCACGTCCAGAGCACCGTGGCCCCGCAGCCAAGCCCGACCCTCGGCGTCTTCGGGCACATCGGTTCTCGCAGCTCTGATCCGCAGCCTCTGACGGTTTCCCAGCTGTATCCGGCCAGGTTCGGCATCAGCGGTCACGCGGTCACCCGCACCGTCAGCCGGGAGGGCCGGCACTGCGGTCCGGCGGTGGTCGGATCGGGCTTGCAATCGGCGATCAGCGCGGCCGCCTGCAGCCAGGTGGTCCGCGCGACTTACCTCGGCGCCAGCCTGAAGATGATGGGCACCATCGGCGTGTTCAACCTCAAGTCCGGGGCAGCGGCCAAGAAGGCGGAGCGTTCGGCCGGTCCCGCCAACATCGTCGCTCAACTGCGTGCGCGCAAAGGCCTCACCAGCAAGATCGGCAAGGGCACCGGCATCGAGCAGGCCGCGGCCAAGGGCCACTACCTGATCCTGATCTGGGCCCAGTTCACCGATCTGCGCAAGCCTAAGAACGCCCGCCAGAGCACACAGCTCGTGCGGTTCATGGACCAGATACTGGACAAGACTGCGAATGTCAGCCTCGCGAACCGGATGGCTACCGGAACCCCGTGACCAGGGGTTCGACGGGAAACCGGGCCTGCCTGGCAACAGGGCTGTGCGTAAACGGGGCCAGCCTGGCGGACGGCAGCTTGCCAGGCACGGACCCGTTTCCTGGCTAAATATCGAGCTGCCGGGTCCGCCGCGTCGCGATCGCGCGGGCAGCCAGCCCGGCCGGGCTGGGGTAACCGACCTCTTCGAGGCAGAGCGGGTGGGGCGGCGAAACCCTGACCGCGGGAACGCGCAGGCCCGCCGCGAGTACCTCAGCGGGCCAGCCGGGCGGCTTAGTGCCGTCACCCACGCAAAGCAGGGCGCCGACTAGCGCCCTGACCATGTTGTGGCAGAACGCGTCCGCGCACACCGTGGCAACGACGACGCCAGGCTCGGCCCGCGTCCAGTCCAGCCGGACCAGCTCCCGGACCGTGGTCGCGCCCTCGCGACGGCGGCAGAAGGCGGCGAAGTCATGCTCACCTTGGCAGGCTCGGGCCGCTTCGTTCATCCGGTCGACGTCGAGTAGCCGCGAGTACCAGAGCGTGTCGTGGCGGCGGAGCGGATCGGCGAACGCGGGATCATCGCATACCCGGTAGGAGTAGCGCCGCCAGAGCGCAGAGAACCGGGCGTCGAAGCCGCCGGGTGCGGGCGCGATGTCGCGCACCCTGATCGCGGGCGGGAGAATCCTAGCCAGCCTGCGCAACGCCGTGCCTGCAGCAGCCGCCCACTTTCCGGCAGGAACGTCGAGGTGAGCGACCTGGCCGCGGGCATGTACGCCGGCGTCGGTCCGCCCGGCGACTGTCAGGCGAGCGGGCTCGGCCAGCCCGATCGCGCGCCACAGGGCCGTTTCGAGCGTCTGCTGAACCGTATCCAGGCCCGGCTGGGCCGCCCAGCCATGGAACTGCGAGCCGTCGTAACTGAGATCGATCCGGAGCCGGAGCAAGGCGAGCCCGGCCGGATTCAGCCGGCCGGGCTCGCCTTCGAGTGCCTCGTTACTCGTGGGTGGCCTGCTCGTCGGTCGCCGTGGACTCGTCCGCAACGCTCGCTCACGCAGCCTCATCAGTCACCGCAGCCTCATCTGTCACCGCAGCGTCATCGGAGATTGCGGCCCCATCAGCCACATCCGCCTCAGCTGTTGCCTCGGTGTCTTCAGTGGTCTCAGCCTCGTCGACAGCCGCAGCGTCGTCGACCACCGCAGCCTCGTCGACCACCGCAGCCTCGTCGACGACCTCTCCCTCGTCAGCAGATGTCGCCTCATCCGTGAGTGCAGCTTCGTCAGCTGCGGCTACATCGGCTTTGGCGGCGGCTGTCTGGCCGCGGCTGGCCCTGCCCGAGGCGGCTACTGCGGCCGGTGCCCGGCGGGCCCGGCGGCGGCGTGTCTTGGGCTCGGCTTCCTCGCGGATCAGCTCAATGACCGCCAGCGCAGCGTTGTCGCCCTTGCGGGGCCCCACCTTGGTAATCCGGGTGTAGCCACCATCGCGGCTCGCGAAGCTCGGGCCGATCTCGGCGAACAGCGTGTGCACCACGCTCTTGTCGGTCACCACTGTGAGCACCTGGCGCCGGGCGTGCAGGTCACCGCGCTTGGCGAAGGTGATCAGCCGCTCGGCCAGCGGACGCAGCCTGCGCGCCCTGGCCTCAGTCGTGGTGATCTTGCCATGCTCGAACAGCGCTGTGGCGAGGTTCGCCATCATGTGCCGCTGATGGGCAGGGCTCCCGCCGAGTCGGTGGCCCTTGGTGGGCGTGGGCATCGGACAATTCTCCTCGGTTCAGTACTGACAGGCGTCTGAGTACCGGCAGGCATCTGGCCTGTCAGTACTGCTCGGTTTCGACGTAATCGTCTTCATCGTCGGCCCCGTAGCTGTCGGCCGCCGAGCCCGGGTCGAATCCGGGCGGGGAGTCCTTCAGCGCAAGGCCCATGTCGGTGAGCTTCTGCTTGACTTCCTCGATCGACTTGGCGCCGAAGTTGCGGATGTCGAGCAGGTCCTGCTCACTGCGGGCGACAAGCTCGCCCACGGTGTGGATGCCCTCGCGCTTGAGGCAGTTGTAGGAGCGGACCGTCAGGTTTAGCTCCTCGATCAGCAGCGCGAGGTCGGCGGCGAGCGCCGCATCTGTCGGTGACGGGCCGATGTCGATGCCCTCGGCGTCCACGTTCAGTTCCCTGGCCAGGCCGAACAGCTCGACCAGCGTCTTGCCGGCGCTGGCGACGGCGTCCCGCGGCCGCAGGCTGGCCTTGGACTCGACGTCCAGGATGAGCTTGTCGAAGTCAGTCCGCTGCTCGACACGGGTCGCCTCGACCTTGTAGGTCACCCGCAGCACCGGCGAGTAGATGGAGTCGATCGGGATCCGGCCGATCTCCTGGCCGGGCTGCTTGTTCTGCGCAGCCGAGACGTAGCCGCGGCCGCGCTCGACGGTCAGCTCCATCTCCAGCTTGCCCTTGCCGTTCAGGGTGGCGATGTGCAGCTCCGGGTTGTGCACTTCGATGCCGGCCGGCGGCGCGATGTCCGCTGCGGTCACCGGGCCGGGACCCTGCTTGCGCAGGTACATGTGCATCGGCTCATCGTGCTCGGACGAGACGACGAGTTCCTTGAGGTTCAGGATGATGTCGGTGACGTCCTCGGTGATGCCCGGCACAGTCGAGAACTCGTGCAGGACGCCCTCGATCCTGATGCTGGTAACGGCCGCGCCGGGGATCGACGACAGCAGTGTGCGGCGCAGCGAGTTTCCGATGGTGTAACCGAACCCCGGCTCCAGTGGCTCGATGATGAACCTGGACCGGAACTCGTCTATCTGCTCCTCGGCGAGACCGGGACGCTGGGCGATGAGCATGACTTTTCCTTTCCGCACTGCCCGCTATATGACAGTCGCGACTCTCGCTGGCGGATGGCCGCCAGCGAACTGCACGCAGACCTGCGTCTACGTTGGTGGCCGTCAGGCCTCCTGGCCGTCAGGCCGTTCTTACTTCGAGTAGTACTCGACGATCAGCTGTTCCTGTACAAGGGTGTCGATCTGGGCGCGCACCGGAAGGCTGTGCACCAGTACGCGCATTTTGTCGGGTATAACCTCGACCCACGCTGGCGGGGTGCGCTCGCCTGCCTCGGCCCTGGCAACAATGAACGGGGTCAGTTCCCTGGACTTCGGCGTTACCTCGACGATGTCGCTCTCGCTGACCCGGTAGGAGGGGATGTCCACCTTCTTGCCGTTCACCAGGACATGTCCGTGACCAACCAGCTGGCGAGCCATGTCCCGGCTCTTGGCGAAGCCAGCGCGGTAGACGATGTTGTCCAGGCGGGTCTCCAGGATCTGCAGCAGCACTTCGCCGGTCTTGCCGCGCTTGCGCGCGGCCTCCTCGTAGTAGTTGCTGAACTGCTTCTCGAGCACGCCGTAGATACGCTTGGCCTTCTGCTTCTCGCGGACCTGAAGCAGGTACTCGCTCTCCTTGGGCCGGTTGCGCCCGTGCTCACCCGGCGGATACGGCCGGATCTCGATCGGGCACTTGGGCCCGTCGCACTTGGAGCCCTTCAGGAACAGCTTGGTCTTCTCGCGGCGGCAGCGCTTGCAGTCCGCACCGGTGTATCGAGCCATGTGTTGCTTACTCCTCAGACCCGGCGCCGCTTAGGCGGGCGGCAGCCGTTGTGCGGAACCGGGGTGACGTCCTGGATGGATCCGACCTCAAGGCCGGTCGCCTGGAGAGACCTGATTGCGGTCTCGCGGCCAGAGCCGGGACCCTTCACGAAGACGTCCACCTTGCGCATGCCGTGCTCCATCGCCCGGCGCGCGGCGGCCTCGGCGGCCATCTGCGCGGCGTAGGGGGTGGACTTGCGGGAGCCCTTGAAGCCGACCTGCCCGGACGAGGCCCAGGAGATCACGCTGCCGCCAGGATCGCTGATCGACACGATCGTGTTGTTGAAGGTGCTCTTGATGTGCGCGTGGCCGTGCGCGATGTTCTTGCGTTCCTTCCGGCGGACTTTCTTGACGCCGGTGCGGCTCTTTGGAGGCATTCTGCTCCCTCTACCTTGCGGAGGTGATCGGACCTGCTGCTTCCCCGGATCCCGCGCTTGGCGCGGGACGGATCCGCAGCGGACTACTTCTTACCGGCCTTCTTCTTGCCGGCCACTGTCTTCTTCTTGCCCTTGCGCGTGCGCGCGTTCGTCTGCGTGCGCTGACCGTGTACCGGCAGCCCGCGGCGGTGCCGGATGCCCTGGTAGCAGCCGATCTCGATCTTGCGCCTGATGTCGGACTGGACCTCGCGGCGCAGGTCACCTTCAACCTTGTAGTTCGCCTCGATCCAGTCGCGCAGGCGGATGATGTCGTCATCGCTGAGCGAATGGACTCGGGTGTCAGCGCTCACGCCAGTAGCGGCCAGCGTCTCGAATGCTCGGGTACGGCCAATGCCGTAAATGTAGGTAAGGGCGACCTCAAGCCGCTTGTCACGCGGCAGATCGACGCCAACGAGGCGTGCCATCGGGCAGTTCTCCTTCTGTCAGTGCGGAGGTCGTGCGCGCCGCTCCGCGTCCCTGCCCGGACACGGCCCCGGCCTCCTCCGGGGGTGCTCCGCTGCCGGGCTAGCCGGCAGCGGATTGCGGTGCGTTCTTGATTCAGTTGGCGGCTGTCCTGAAAATGCCTGGACAGTCCGGTCCGGGCCTCAGCCCTGACGCTGCTTGTGCCGCGGATCAGAGCAGATGACCATGACCCGGCCGTGCCTGCGAATAATCCTGCACTTGCTGCAGATCTTCTTCACACTCGGCTTGACCTTCATTGCCTGGTCTCTCCTGTGGCGCGCCGGCTGGCCGGCCCGCTTTGCTCGTTTTACTTGTACCGGTAGACGATCCGCCCACGACTAAGGTCGTAGGGGCTCAGCTCGACCACGACCCTGTCATCGGGCAGGATCCGGATGTAGTGCATCCGCATCTTGCCGCTGATGTGGGCTAGGACCTTGTGCCCGTTGTCCAGCTCCACCCTGAAGAATGCGTTCGGGAGCGACTCCACGACCGTTCCCTCGATCTCGATGGCGCCGTCTTTCTTGGCCATGCCCTCCGCGCTTCGCTGCTTGTTGCGGCCAGCTTGCTGTCATGCCTGCAAGCTGGCGCTTGTGGTTAAGGCTGATCGTCGCCCGGCCGGTTGGAGATCCAGGGGACGGGCGGCCCGGCTGACTTGCAATCGTCGTGAACGCTGTAAGCGCAGCACGCTGACGACAGCTCCCTGGGCCGTGGGAAAGTCTACTTCAGGTCCGCCCTCAACGCGAACCCAGCCCGCTCAACCGGCGATCGCAGGCTATAACCGGCGGACCAGGACAGATATTCCGTCGGCAGTCGTCCGTCGGCGCATCGGCGCCAAGGGCAGACCCGCCCCGCGCGTTAGTGCCTTCATAGCCACGTAAGAAACGGCTATATCCGGCCTAAGCTGACATTCAGCGATGCGTTAGGTTGCGGAGCGGCTCGTTCGTTTAGCGTGACATCCACATCGCTGTTCAACTAGTAACGGCATGTCCACAACGGCGCTAAACGACACCGTGTGCTCGGTCGTGCTCGCGGGCGAAACTGACTATCCCGGGCCGTCGAGCCCGGCGAAGCCCGGACTATCCCGGGCCGTCGAGCCCGGGCGAAACTGATCATCCCGGGCCGTCGAGCCCGTTGAAGCTCACCGCACGGCGTTCGAGCCGGACGAAAGGCGCAAAGAACTCATTGCATTGCCAGGCGCCCCCTAGCCTGCCGCTGCCGTCGGAAGCGGCTAGCGGGGGCGGCCCGGCAGGTCGTCACCGCCAGGCAGCTCGCCGGGGTGGCCGCCGTCGCCGAGGCGGTGCCGTGACGAGCCACCGCGCACGGCCGCCGTCGTGATCCAGCTCCCGGCCAGGACCGCACCCCACGGCCCGACGACCCACAATGGCCAGACGTAGCCGCCGCCGGACAGAATCCACACCACGAACAAAACCAGGGTGACGGTGAACCAGGAGCCCCAGGCCGCCCGCCAGCCCGCCGAGCGGCGGCCGCCCCTGCGGGCCGGTGGCCGGGTAACTTGCCTGGGCTGGCGGGTCAGCTGCGAATCCGGAAGCCGGTAGATATCGATGGCTGGCAGATCGCTCAGCAGCTCGTCGAGGTCACCGACGGTCCGGCCGTCAAAAGCCCTATCCAGTCGGTCGCTGAATTCCTGCGCGGTCAGGCGCCCCGCGGCGTGGTGCTCTCTGAGCAGTGTGGCGACCCGGTCCCGGTCAGCGTCCGAGGCCCGGATGTTCGGGTCATATGCCACGTTTACTCCCGCGCCTGCGCTTGCTCACCGGCGCCAGCCGTGATCGGCTCGGCCAGCTGCCGCCCGGCCAGTGTTGCGAACCCGCTGGCGCCGCCGTCCGGAGCCGTCAGCACCCACGGCCCGTCGGAAGTGATGGCCACGGTGTGCTCGAAATGCGCCGCCCAGCTACCGTCCTCGGTGACGACTGTCCACTCGTCGTCGAGCAGCCTGGTCTGCGGCTGGCCCAGCACGAGCATCGGCTCGATCGCGAGCGCCATGCCCTCCTGCAGGACCGGCCCCCGGCCGGGCCGGCCGAAATTCGGCACTGCCGGGTCCATGTGCATCTGCGTGCCGATGCCGTGGCCGGTGTACTCTCGCACGATCCCGTACCGCCCGGCCGCGCGCGCCGCCTGCTCGACCGCATGCGAGATATCAGAGAGCCGTCGGCCCGGCACCGCCTCGGCAAGCCCATGCCAGAGCGCCTGCTCGCATGCGCTCAGCAGCCCGGCCAGCTCCGCCGCATCTGGGCGCGCCGGCCCCGCCGCCTCAGTGGCCCGCCCGACCTGGACGGTAACGGCAGAGTCGCCATGCCAGCCGCCGACGATAGCGCCGCAGTCTATCGAGATGACATCTCCGTCTCGCAGCGTCTGCCCGCTGCTGGGGATGCCGTGCACGATCTGGTCATTGACCGATGTGCAGATCGTCGCCGGATATCCGTGGTAGCCCTTGAAGGAGGGAACGGCACCTGCCATCCGGATCTCCCGCTCCGCTATCGCGTCGAGCTCCGCCGTGCTGATCCCGGGCGCCACCGCGGCTACTGCAGCTTGCAGCGCTGCGGCCGTCACCAGCCCGGCCTCGCGCATGATCGCGATCTGGGCTGGGGTCTTAATCTGGATCGGCTCATCCCGTCGTAGCCGCATCGCGCCTCCCTGCACTGCTCTTCACCGTACCGCGCCAGGAAATCCAGCCCTCAGAGCAGGAACCGCCGCAACGCGGCCATGGCCCGCGCGGTGATTTCCTCGACCGGCCCGGTTGCGTCGATACCGAGCAAGATGCCGTCGTCAGCATAGAAGGCGATCAGCGGCTGGGTCTGCTCTGCATAGACGTCTAGCCGGTGCCGGATCGTCAGCTCCCGGTCGTCGTCGCGCTGGAAGAGCTCGCCGCCGCAGTCGTCACACAGGCCGGCCCGGGCCGGTGGTTCGAACAGGACATGCCAGATCCGCCCGCAGACCCGGCAGGTCCGGCGGCCCGACAGCCGCCTGACTACCTCGTCGTCGTCTACTACCAGCTCCAGGACGATATCCAGGCGGGTCTCCCAGCCAGCCAGCAGCTTGCGCAGCGTCTCCGCCTGCGGGACAGTGCGCGGAAAACCGTCGAGCAGGAAGCCGCTCTGCGCGTCATCTTCCAGCAGCCGGGCCTCGACCATGGCAACGGTGATCTCGTCGGGGACCAGGTCACCGCGGTCCATGTAGGTCTTGGCCTGCTGGCCCAGTTCGGTGCCGGTACTGACGTTGTGCCGGAAGATGTCACCTGTCGAGATCTTCGGGATCGACAGGTGTGAGGCGATGAACTGGGCCTGTGTCCCCTTGCCCGCACCGGGGGGCCCGACGAGGACGATGCGCACTACCGCAGGAAGCCCTCGTAGTTACGCTGCTGCAGCTGGCTCTCGATCTGCTTCACGGTGTCGAGTCCAACTCCCACCATGATCAGGATGCTGGTACCGCCAAGCGGGAACTGCGCCGTGGCACCGAGCAAGCCGATTGCGACAAGCGGGATCAGCGCGACTAGCCCAAGGTACAGCGACCCGGCAGCCGTCAGCCGGCTGAGCACGTAGCTCAGGTAACCAGCCGTCGGCCCGCCCGGCCGGATACCCGGGACGAAGCCGCCGCTCTTCTTCATGCCGTCCGCGACCTCGGTCGGGTTGAAGGTGATGGATACGTAGAAGTAGGTGAAGAAGACGATGAGCACGAAGAACGCGATCGAGTAAGCCGCGCTGAAGGTCTGCCCGGACAAGTTCGTCTCGACCCAGCCGGCCCAGCCGGTCTGCACAAGCTGGCCATTGACCTTATTCCCGAATAGCTGAGCTGCCAGCTGCGGGATGTAAAGCAATGACGAGCCAAAGATCACCGGGATGACGCCAGCCTGGTTGACTTTGAGTGGAATGTAGGTAGATGTGCCGCCGTACATGCGCCGGCCGATCATTCGCTTGGCGTACTGAATCGGGATGCGCCGCTGCGCTTGCTCCATGAACGCCACGAACCCGATGACCGCCACGCCCATGACGAGCACCAGGGTGAACACCACCGGCCCGTCGGTCTGCCGGATCAGGTTCAGCTGGCCGGGCACCACCGCGATGATCTGGGTGAAGATCATCACCGACATGCCGTTGCCGACGCCCTTGTCGGTGATCATCTCGCCCAGCCACATAATTACGGCGGTACCGGCGGTCATGACGATGACCATCGTCGTGATGGTGAACACCGACGGGTCCTTGATCAGGGTGGCGGTGCAGCCGGGGATCAGGTTGCCGGAGCGAGCCAGCGCAATGATGCCAGTGGACTGCAGAACCGCCAGGCCGACAGTGAGGTACCGGGTGTACTGGGTGATCTTCGCCTGGCCGGTCTGGCCCTCCTGCCGCAGTGCCTCCAGCCGCGGGATCACCACGGCCAGCAGCTGCAGGATGATGCTGGCGGTGATGTACGGCATGATGCCGAGCGCGAACACCGTCAGCTTCGAGATCCCGTTGCCGCTGAACAGGTTGAGCAGCTGGAACAGGTTGTTCTTAGACCCGGTGGCCAGACAGCTCTGGATCGCCTTCTCAGACACGCCGGGCGTGGGCAGCTGCTGCCCGAGCCGGAACACGGCGATGATAAATACCGTGAAGAGCAGTTTCTTGCGCAGGTCAGGCGTTCGGAACGCCCGGATGAACGCGGTCAGCATGCGCCGTCCCCTACTCCATAGTTCAACGTCATCTGCCGCTCCCAGTCGCGGGACAGCCGCGCCAGCCGCCCTAGCGACAACGCTCGCCGAAGTCTAACGTGCCGATTCAGCTGCGATAGCCACGCTGGAAGCACACGGTCGGCCGCACGCCAGTCCGGGCCAGCGGAGTCTAAGCTGACCCGGACGTTAGTTAGGGCGGCGGTCATCTCACAGTTCAGTAACAGTTCCGCCCGCTGCGGTGATCTTCTCTCGTGCCGAGGCCGAGAAGCCGTGCGCACTGACCTGAAGTGCGGCGGTGACCTCGCCCTGGCCTAGCACCTTCACCAGTTCGCCCGGACGGACGGCGCCGTTGGCGGCCAGGTTCTCCGGGTTGACCTCGCCACCGGACGGATAGAGCGACGCGAGGCGGTCGAGATTGACGACCTGGTAGGTGGTCTTGAACCGCGCGTTAGAAAAGCCCTTCAGCTTCGGCAGCCGCCGAGTCAAGGGCATCTGGCCGCCTTCAAACGCTTCCGGGATCTGACCGCGGGCCTTGCTGCCCTTGGTACCCCGGCCGGCCGTCTTGCCCTTGGAGGCCTCGCCACGGCCAACCCTCGTGCGCGCGGTACGGGCGCCCGGCGCGGGCCGCAAGTGGTGGATCTTCAGCCCGGCCCGGCCGCCCGGCTCACCGGCCTTGCTAGCGCTGGTGTCGGTGTCTGCCATCGTCAGTCAACCTCCTCCACGGTGACCAGGTGGCGCACCGCCTTGATCATGCCGCGGATCTCGGGCCGGTCTTGCTTGACCACCACGTCGCCGATGCGATGCAGGCCAAGGGATCGCAGCGTGTCGCGCTGCGCCTGCAGGCCGCCGATCTTCGACTTGATCTGGGTCACTTTGAGTTCTGCCATGGTGCCGCTCCGCCTCAGCTGTTCTCTGCCGCGGCGCCACCGGCCGGGGTAGCCGCGGCCGCACGCGCCCTGAGCATTGCGGCTGGCGCTACGTGCTCGATGGGCAGGCCGCGCCGGGCTGCGATCTCCTCCGGCCGGTTCAGGCTCTTGAGGGCCGTGACGGTGGCGTGCACGACGTTGATCGGGTTGGACGAGCCAAGCGACCTGGACAGCACGTCGTGGATGCCAGCGCACTCGAGAACCGCGCGCACCGGTCCGCCGGCAATGACGCCGGTACCGGGGCTGGCCGGCTTCAGCAGCACCACGCCGGCCGATTCCTCGCCCTGCACAGTGTGCGGGATGGTGCCGGCGATGCGGGGCACCCGGAAGAAGGACTTCTTGGCCGCCTCAACGCCCTTGGCTATGGCGGCCGGAACCTCCTTCGCCTTGCCGTAGCCGACACCGACCATGCCGTTGCCGTCACCGACCACGACTAGCGCAGTGAAGCTGAATCTGCGGCCGCCCTGCACGACCTTGGCCACCCGGTTGATGGTGACCACACGCTCGAGGTAGGCGGTGCCTTTATCGGCACCGGCCCCGCGGCGGTCGTCGCGGCGCTCGCGCCGCTCGCCGCCTCCGGCGCCGCGCCGCGGTGTTGCTGCCATCAGATCGTCCTCTTCTGTCGTTGAGTGCACAGTCTTGCTCGGGTACGCAGTCTTGCTCGGTTACGCAGTTCTGCTTGCGTGCACAGTTCTGCTCGGGTGCGCGGGCCGGTCATAGCGACAGCCCGCCTTCGCGCGCGCCGTCGGCCAGCGCGGCGATCCGGCCGTGGTAGGCATATCCGCCGCGGTCGAACACCACGGCGCTGATACCTGCCTGCACGGCGCGCTCTGCTAGCAGCGCCCCGACCTGCTTGGCCTTGGCCGTCTTGTCGCCGGCCGCCGCGCGGATGGATTCTTCCAGGGTAGACGCAGATGCAAGCGTGTTCCCCGCCGTGTCATCGATCAGCTGGGCGAAGGTGTTGCGGGCCGAACGCGTGACGACCAGCCGCGGCCGTGCCGCGCTGCCCGCGACCTTCTTGCGCACGCGCAGGTGCCGCCGCTGAAGCGAGGAAATGCGCGGTGCGGTCCGGCCAGTGATCCGGCCGTGCGCCCTGGTCTTGGTGCCAGACATGTGTTACTTACCAGCCTTCCCGACCTTGCGGCGGATCTGTTCGCCCTGGTACCGCACGCCCTTGCCCTTGTACGGGTCCGGCTTGCGCAGCTTGCGAATGTTAGCGGCGACCTCGCCCACCTGCTGCTTGTCGATGCCCTCCACGACGAACCTGGTGGGCGTCTCTACCCGGAAGGTGATCCCGTCCGGGGCCGGGACCGGCACCGGGTGGCTGAAGCCGAGCGCGAACTCCAGGTCCTTGCCCTTGGCCTGGACCCGGTAGCCGACGCCGACGATCTCCATGGTCTTGCGGTAGCCCTCGGTGACACCGGTGACCATGTTCGCAATCAGGGACCGGGACAGGCCGTGCAGCGCGCGGACCTCGCCCTCGTCACTCGGCCTGGTCACGGTGATGACGCCATCGGCCTGAGCGACCTCGATCGGCGCCGTCACTTCCATCCTCAGCTCGCCCTTGGGGCCCCTGACGTGGACCGCGCGGCCATCGATGCTGACATCCACGCCAGCCGGGACAACGACTGGCATCCGTCCGATTCGTGACATTGCTGGCTCCCCTACCAGACGTAAGCGAGGACTTCCCCGCCTACGCCCTTCTTCTTCGCCTGCTTGTCAGTCATCAGGCCTGCGGACGTCGAGATGATCGCCACGCCGAGCCCGCCGAGCACGCGCGGCAGGTTGTCCTTGCGCGCATACACGCGCAGGCCGGGCTTGGACACGCGCTTGAGGCCCGCGATGGAACGCTCCCTGGTCGGCCCGAACTTCAGCGCGATCACAAGGTGCTTGCCAACCTCGGCGTCCTCCACTTTCCAGCTAGCGATGTAGCCCTCTTGCTGGAGGATCTCCGCGATATGCACCTTGATCTTGGAGTGCGGCATGATCACGGAATCGTGGTAAGCCGAGTTGGCATTGCGCAGACGAGTCAGCATGTCTGCGACCGGGTCGGTCATGGTCATGGCCTGATGGCCCTCCTCGCCGCGGTTTCCCTGTGCTTCGTAACCACCGGGGACCTTCGGCGTGGTCGGTGGGCGCTGTCGCGCCCAGGTTTGGCTATCTATGACGGCGCTTGCGCGCCTGGTTGTGTTCGCTTCGCCGCGGACCGCGGCTTACCAGCTGGACTTGGTGATGCCGGGAAGCTCGCCGCGGTGCGCCATAGACCGGAAGCAGATCCGGCACAGGCCGAACCTGCGGTAGACCGCACGAGGCCGACCGCAGCGCGAGCACCGCGTATAGCCGCGCACCTGGAACTTCGGCTTGCGGTTGGCCTTGGCGATGAGGCTCTTCTTCGCCACTGCTCAGTTCTCCTTGAATGGGAAGCCGAGTCGCCGCAGCAATGAGCGGCCCTCGGCGTCGGTGGTCGCGGACGTGACGATGGTCACGTCCATGCCGCGCTGCCTGTCCACCTGATCGGGGTTGATCTCGTGGAACATCAGCTGCTCGGTCAGTCCGAAGGTGTAGTTGCCGCGACCGTCAAACTGCCGGTCCGACAGGCCACGGAAGTCCCGGATGCGCGGCAGCGCGATCGACAGCAGGCGGTCGCAGAACTCCCACATCCGGTCGCCGCGAAGCGTCACGTGCGCTCCGATGGGCATGCCCTCGCGGAGCTTGAACTGCGCGATCGACTTGCGAGCCCGGGCCACGGCCGGCTTTTGACCGGTGATGATCGCCAGGTCCCGGACAGCGCCATCGATGAGCTTGGCGTCCCTTGCCGCCTCGCCGACGCCCATATTGACCACGATCTTGGTGATGCTGGGCACCTGCATGACGTTCGGGTAGCTGAACTCTTCGAGCATGGCCCCGGCGATCTCCGCGCGATAGCGCTCCTTCAGCCGCGGCGGTACACGCTCCGCCCCGTTACCCGCTGCCTCGGCCTGGCGGGCCTTCGGGGCGTTCTTGGTCGTGCTGGCAGCCATCAGATTTCCTTACCGCTGGCCCGGGAGACCCGGACCTTCTTGTCCGCGTCGATCCGGTAAGCGGCCTTGGTCGCGGCCTTGGAGTCCGGGTCGATGAGCTGGACGTTGCTGACGTGGATCAGGGCCTCCTGATGCACGATGCCGCCTTCCTTGGCACCGCGACGGCCCTGATAGTTGACCTTGGTGTTCTTCTTGATCATGTTGACGCCCTGCACCAGTACCTGCTGGCTTTCGGGGTGGGCAGAGATGACCGTGCCTTCGCGGCCAAGATCCTTGCCCGCGATGACGACGACCTTGTCGCCCTTCTTGATCTTCATGCGCCGTGCCCTTCCCGGCTGCGCTTTCTTCGGTCCGGCCATCACAGCACCTCCGGGGCCAGCGAGATGATCCGCATGAACCGCTTCTCCCGGAGCTCCCGGCCGACCGGGCCGAAGATGCGGGTCCCACGCGGGTCCCCGCCATCCCTGATCAACACGGCGGCATTCTCGTCGAAGCGGATGTAGGAGCCGTCGCCGCGGCGCCGCTCCTTGCGCGTGCGCACCACGACGGCCTTCACGACGTCGCCCTTCTTCACCCCGGCGCCCGGGAGGGCATCCTTGACGGTGGCGACGATGATGTCGCCGATGCCCGCGTATCGCCTGCCCGAGCCGCCGAGCACCCGGATGCACAAGATCTCCTTGGCACCGGTGTTGTCGGCGACTTTAAGCCGCGACTCCTGCTGGATCACGTCAACTCCTGCTTCTTCATGCGCCTGCCCCTGGTTTGGTTGTCCCCGGGGAAGGACTGGCGGTTCTGGCGGGCCGGGCGGGCTAGCTGTCCGCCGTTACCCTCTGCTACTTGGCCTTCTCCAAGATCTCCGCGACGCGCCAGCGCTTGGTCGCTGACAGCGGGCGGGTCTCCATGAGCAGCACCCGGTCGCCGACGCCGCAGGCGTTCTCGCCGTCGTGTGCCGTGTACTTCTTCGTCCGGCGGATGACCTTGCCGTACTTGGGGTGCTTGACCCGGTCCTCCACCTCGACGACGACGGTCTTGTCCATCTTGTCCCTGACCACGAGGCCCTCCCGGACCTTGCGGTAGCCGCGCGTCGCCGCCGCAGCGGTGTCTTCACTCATCGCCTGACTCCTCCTCCACGACCACGATGCCGAGCTCGCGCTCGCGCTTCACCGTGTAGATGCGCGCGATCTCCTTGCGGACGGCATGCAGCCGCCCGTGGCTCTCCAGCTGG
This sequence comes from uncultured Actinomycetota bacterium, assembly GCA_963787665.1. Classification (GTDB taxonomy): domain Bacteria; phylum Actinomycetota; class Actinomycetes; order Streptosporangiales; family Streptosporangiaceae; genus JAJYUU01. The sequence continues at coordinate 693,107 of CAWBDZ010000005.1, read as the reverse complement.
CCGGTGGCCGCCTGGAAGCGGAGGTTGAACAGCTCGATCTTGGCTTCGGTGAGCTTCAGATCCAGCTCTTCCTCGGTCGAGGTCCGCAGGTCGGCAGCTGCCAGTCCCTTGGCCATCACGCATCACCTAGTTCACGCTTTACGAACTTGCACTTCATCGGGAGCTTGTGCATGGCCCGGCGCAGCGCCTCCCTGGCGACTGGCTCCGGCACGCCCGACAGCTCGAACATCACCCGGCCCGGCTTAACGTTCGCGACCCACCACTCGGGCGCGCCTTTACCGGAACCCATCCGGGTCTCAGCCGGCTTCTTGGTCAGCGGCCGGTCCGGGTAGATGGTGATCCAGACTTTGCCGCCACGGCGGATGTGCCTGGTCATGGCGATTCGGGCGGCTTCGATCTGCCGGTTGGTCACGTACGAGTGCTCCACCGCCTGGATGCCGTACTCGCCGAAGGCCACTCTGGTGCCGCCCTTGGCCGCCCCAGAGCGGTCGGGGCGATGCTGCTTGCGGTGCTTGGTCCGCCGCGGGATCAGCATGACTAGCCCTCCTCGCCAGCGGTGGCCGCGGGTTCGGCCACAACGTCGGATGCCTCGGCGCCCAGGGCAGGCGCTGACGGCCGGTCGGTCCCGTCCGGTGAACCTGGCCTGCGCCGTGCCTGCCGCTGCTGCGGCCGATCCCGGTCCCGGTCCCGGTCGCGGTCCCGGCCGCCACCCGTCGGGCGCTGGCCGGCTCGGAGCGCCGCTGCCGCTGCCTCGCGCTCGGCCCTGGTCGCCGCTGCCTCGCCCTTGTAGATCCAGACCTTGACGCCGATCCGGCCGAACGTGGTCCTGGCCTCGTAAAAGCCGTAGTCGATGTCGGCCCGCAGCGTATGCAGGGGCACGCGGCCCTCACGGTAGAACTCCGAGCGCGACATCTCAGCGCCGCCGAGGCGGCCCGAGCACTGCACCCGGATGCCCTTGGCGCCGCTCTTCATGGCCGTCTGCATCGCCTTGCGCATGGCACGGCGGAACGACACACGGCTGGACAGCTGCTCGGCCACCCCCTGCGCGACGAGCTGGGCGTCCACCTCAGGGTTCTTGACCTCGAGGATGTTGAGCTGCACCTGCTTGCCGGTCAGCTTCTCCAGGTCGCCCCGGATGCGGTCAGCCTCGGCCCCGCGCCGTCCGATGACGATGCCAGGCCGCGCGGTGTGGATGTCCACCCGCACCCGGTCCATGGTGCGCTCGATCTCCACCTTCGAGATTCCGGCCCGCTCCATGCCACGTTGCAGCAGGCGCCGGATAGCGACGTCTTCCGCCACGTACTCCTTGTACAGCTTGTTGGCATACCACCGGCTCTTGAAGTCGGTGGTGATGCCCAGCCGGAATCCGTGCGGATTCACTTTCTGGCCCACTAGCGGGTCCTCTCCCTGCTGCTTGTCGCACCGCTGGTCGCGCTGCCGCGGTCGGTAACGATGACCGTGATGTGGCTGGTCCGCTTGTTGATCCGGTAGCCGCGACCCTGAGCCCGCGGCCGGAAACGCTTCAGCGTCGGCCCCTCATCCACCCAGGCGCGGCTCACCACGAGCGAGCCGGCATCGAGGTGACTGCTGTGCCCGGCGTTGGCTATGGCGCTGGCCAGCACCTTGCCGACGGGGTCGCTCGCCGACTGCGGGGCGAAGGCAAGGGTCGCCTGCGCCTGGTCGGCGGGCATGCCGCGGATCAGGTCCACCACGCGCCGGGCCTTCCGCGGCGTGATGCGCACGTACCGCGCCTTAGCCCTAGCTTCCATCTCAGTCTCGCTTTTCTCGTATCCGGCCGTACTTGCTGGTGTCTGTCTGGTTTGCCCTTATCAGCTGCGCGGTGATCAACGCCGGCTGCGCCGGTCGTCGCGCACGTGGCTGCGGAAGGTCCGGGTCGGCGCGAACTCGCCTAGCTTGTGGCCAACCATGGCTTCGGTGATGAAGACCGGCACGTGCTTGCGGCCGTCGTGCACGGCTATGGTGTGGCCGAGCATCGCCGGGACGATCATCGAGCGGCGCGACCACGTCTTGATGACGTTCTTGGTGCCCTTGTCGTTCTGGACGTCCACCTTCTTCATCAGGTGGTCGTCCACGAAGGGACCCTTCTTAAGGCTACGAGGCATCGCTGAGTGCTCCTACCGCTTCTTCTTGGCGCGCCGGCGGGTGATCAACTGGTCACTGGGCTTGTGCGCCCGGCGAGTGCGGCCTTCCGGCTGGCCCCACGGGCTCACCGGATGCCGGCCACCTGAGGTCTTGCCCTCGCCGCCGCCCATCGGGTGGTCAACGGGGTTCATCGCGACACCGCGCACGGTGGGGCGGCGCCCCTTCCACCGGCTGCGGCCGGCCTTGCCGAGCTTGATGTTGCCCTGCTCAGCGTTACCGACCTCGCCGACGGTGGCCCGGCAGGCCGCGTCGACGAGCCTGATCTCGCCGGACGGCATGCGCAGCGTGGCCCGGCTGCCTTCTCTGGCAAGCAGCTGCACACCGGAGCCGGCGGACCGGGCGATCTTCGCGCCGCCGCCAGGTCGCAACTCGATGGCGTGCACCATCGTGCCGGTGGGGATATTGCGCAGCGGCAGGCAGTTACCGGTCTTGATGTCGGCGCCCGGGCCGTTCTCCACCCGGTCACCCTGCTTCAGCCCGACCGGCGCGATGATGTAGCGCTTCTCGCCGTCGGCATAATGCAGCAGCGCGATGCGGGCGGTCCGGTTCGGGTCGTACTCGATGTGCGCGACCTTGGCCGGCACGCCGTCCTTGTCACTGCGCCGGAAGTCGACCAGCCGGTAAGCGCGCTTGTGCCCGCCGCCCTGGTGCCGCGTGGTGATCCTGCCGTGCACGTTCCGGCCGCCGGTACCGTGCAGCGGACGCACCAGCGACTTCTCCGGCTCACTCCTGGTGACCTCGGAGAAGTCAGCGCCGCTCGCGCCCCGCCTGCCAGGGGTTGTCGGCTTGTACTTTCTGATGCCCATCTACTTAAGCTCCTAGAGATCGCCGGCTAGCTGACCGGTCCGCCGAAATGCTCAATCCGGTCGCCAGCGGCGAGGCTGACGATTGCCCGCTTGGTGTCCGGCCGCTTACCCCAGCCGAACCGGGTCCGGCGGCGCTTGCCCTGCCGGTTGATCGTGTTCACGCCGGTCACCTTGACGCTGAAGGAGGCCTCCACCGCCTGCCGGATCTGGGTTTTGTGCGAACCAGGCGCGACGATGAAGGTGTACTTGCCGTCATCGGCCAGCCGGAGGCTCTTTTCCGAGATGACCGGGCGCAGCAGGATGTCCCGCGGGTTTACGGTCTTGTTCACTGCTGTCCGTCCTCCTGCCTGGCCGTCGTGCGGGCGACGAAGCTGTCAAGGGCTTCCTGGGTGAAGACGACGTGGTCACTCACCAGGACGTCCCTGGTGTTCAGCTGGTCCTGCGGCAGCACGCGCACGCCAGGCACATTGCGCAGGCTGAGCCGGGAAACGTTGTCGTCCTTGGCGATCACGACCAGCACGTGCGCGGTCGGCCCGGTGAGCGCCGCCAGCGCGGACAGCGCGGTCTTGGTCTTCGGCGTGTCGCCGTCGATGAGCCCGGCCACCACATGGACGCGATCGTGCCTGGCCCGGTCCGACAAGGCGCCGCGGAGCGCGGCTGCCTTCATCTTCTTGGGCGTGCGCTGCTCGTAGGACCTTGGCTGCGGCCCGTGCACGACGCCGCCGCCAGCGAACTGCGGCGCCCTGGTCGAGCCCTGCCGGGCCCGCCCGGTGCCCTTCTGGCGATACGGCTTCCGGCCGCCGCCGCGGACCTCGCCGCGAGTCTTGGTGGCGTGCGTGCCCTGGCGGGCAGCGGCCTCCTGCGCCACGACCACCTGGTGGATCAGCGGCACGTTGACCTTGGCGTCGAAGATCTCCGCGGGCAGCTGGGCATCCGTGGCCGTCGCCTTGGTCTTGGCGCTAGCTGGCTTGGCGGCAGCTGACGTGCCCTTCGCGCCGGAGCTCGTCTGGGCCGGGCTCATTTCGCCTCACTCTTTACTGGGGACTTGACGGCGTTGCGGACCAGCACAAGTCCGCCTGCCGGGCCGGGAACCGCACCCTTGATCAGCAGCAGCCCGCGGTCGGCGTCGACGCCGTGCAGCGTCAGGTTTGGAGTCGTGGTGCGCTCGCCGCCCATCCGGCCGGCCATCCGGACGCCCTTGAAAACGCGGCCCGGGTAAGCGCAGCCGCCAATCGAGCCCGGTGCGCGGTGCTTGCGCTTGGTGCCGTGCGAGGAGCTCAGGCCCTTGAAGCCGTGTCGCTTCACGACGCCAGCGAAGCCTTTGCCCTTGCTGGTCGCGGTCACGTCGATCAGCTCGCCCGCGGCGAACGTCTCGGCCGTCACTTCCTGCCCGAGGGTGTACTCAGTAGCGTTGTCGGTTCGCAGCTCCACCAGGTAACGGCGCGGGGTCACGCCCGCCTTGGCAAAGTGCCCGGCAACCGGCTTGGTCACCTTCCGCGGGTCGATCTCGCCATAGCCCATCTGAACGGCTGAGTAGCCATCAGCGTCTGGCGTGCGCACCGCGGTGACGACACATGGGCCGGCCGCGACCACCGTGACGGGAACCATCCTGCCGTCATCGGCGAAGACCTGGGTCATGCCGAGCTTGGTGCCCAGGACCCCTTTGATCTGCTTGGTCATCTCGGTGCTTTCCTTCTCCGGGTGCTTCCGCTACAGCTTGATCTCGATGTCGACGCCAGCCGGCACGTCGAGCCGCATGAGCGAGTCGACTGTCCTCGGCGTCGGGTCGATGATGTCGATCAGCCGCTTGTGCGTGCGCATTTCAAAGTGCTCGCGCGAGTCCTTGTACTTGTGCGGCGAGCGGATGACGCAGTAGACGTTCTTCTCGGTCGGCAGCGGCACGGGGCCGGCGACCTTGGCGCCGGTACGAATCACCGTATCGACGATCTTCCGCGCCCAGCTGTCAATGACCTCGTGGTCATAGGCCTTGAGCCGGATGCGGATCTTCTGTCCCGCCATGTGGCTTCGATGTCCTTCGCTCGTATCGTGCCGCTGTTTGCAGGCCTTGACGGCCTAGCCGTCCAAACTGCGGGCGGCCGTGGAACGGGCCCGGGGTTTCCCCCGGGCCCGTCTTACTACTTGATGACGTTGGTAACCCGGCCAGCGCCAACGGTCCGGCCGCCCTCGCGAATAGCGAAGCGCAGGCCCTCCTCCATGGCGATCGGCTGGATCAGGTCAACCTTCATCTCGGTGTTGTCACCGGGCAGCACCATCTCGGTGCCTTCCGGCAGGTGCACCACGCCGGTCACGTCTGTGGTGCGGAAGTAGAACTGCGGCCGGTAGTTGTTGAAGAACGGCGTGTGCCGTCCGCCCTCATCCTTGGACAGGATGTAGACCTGGGCCTCGAACTCGGTGTGCGGGGTGTTGGTGCCAGGCTTGATGATGACCTGGCCGCGCTCGACGTCCTCGCGCTTGGTGCCGCGAAGCAGCAGGCCGGCGTTGTCACCCGCCTGGCCCTCGTCGAGGATCTTGTGGAACATCTCGACGCCAGTGACCACCGTCCTGGCCGCCTTCTCCTTGATGCCGATGATCTCGACTTCCTCGCCGGTGTGGATGACACCGCGCTCGATCCGGCCGGTCACCACGGTGCCGCGGCCGGTGATCGAGAACACGTCCTCGACCGGCATCAGGAACGGCTTCTCCACGTCGCGAACCGGCTCGGGGATGTTGTCATCGCACGCGGTCATCAGCTCGGCGACCTTGTCGCCCCACTCGGCGTCACCCTCGAGCGCCTTCAGCGCTGATACCCGCACCACCGGCACGTCGTCGCCAGGGAACTCGTAAGTGGTGAGCAGCTCCCGCACCTCGAGCTCGACGAGCTCCAGGATCTCCTCGTCGTCCACCATGTCGGCCTTGTTCAGCGCGACCACGATGTACGGGACGCCGACCTGACGGGCCAGCAGCACGTGCTCACGGGTCTGCGGCATCGGGCCGTCGGTCGCGGCCACCACCAGGATGGCGCCGTCCATCTGCGCCGCGCCGGTGATCATGTTCTTGATGTAGTCAGCGTGACCGGGGCAGTCCACGTGCGCGTAGTGCCGCTTGTCGGTCTGGTACTCCACGTGCGAGATGGAGATGGTGATCCCGCGCTCCTTCTCCTCCTTCGCGTTGTCGATCTGGTCGAAGGCGGAGAAAGCGTTAAGGGTCGGGTACTTGTCGTGCAGCACCTTGGTGATCGCCGCGGTCAGCGTCGTCTTGCCATGGTCAATATGCCCGATGGTGCCGATGTTGACGTGCGGCTTGGTCCGCTGGAACTTGGCCTTCGCCACTGGTGTCTCCTCGTTGCGATCGTTCCCCACCTGCGTGGGGCCAGGCGCTCACGCGCGCTGCTTGATTCTTGTCGTCGTTACTTCTGTCTACTCGCCACGTGCCTTGGCGATGATTTCCTTGGCGATGCTGGGCGGCACCTCGGCATACGAGTCGAACTGCATGCTGTAATCCGCCCGTCCCTGGCTCCGGCTGCGCAGGTCACCCACGTAGCCGAACATTTCAGATAGCGGGACAAGGGCCCGGACGACCCGCACCCCTGACCTCTCTTCCATGGCCTGGATCTGGCCCCGGCGGCTGTTCAGGTCGCCGATGACCTCGCCCATGTAGTCGTCCGGCGTCCGCACCTCGACAGCCATCACGGGCTCAAGCAGTACCGGATCGGCATGACCGGCGGCCTTCTTGAAGGCCATCGAACCAGCGATCTTGAAGGCGAGCTCGGATGAGTCGACTTCGTGGTAGGCACCGTCTGTCAGCGTGACCTTCACGTCCACCATCGGGTAGCCGGCCAGCACGCCGAACTCAGCGGCCTCCTGGCAGCCCGCGTCCACCGACGGGATGTACTCCCGCGGTACCCGGCCACCAGTGACCTTGTTCTCGAACTCGTAGCCGCCGCCGTCGCCGCCGGTCGGCTCCAGGTTTATGATCACCCGGGCGAACTGACCGGAACCGCCAGTCTGCTTCTTGTGGGTGTACTCGACCTTCTCGGCCTTCTTGCGGATGGTCTCGCGGTAGGCAACCTGCGGACGGCCGATGTTGGCCTCGACCCTGAACTCCCGGCGCATCCGCTCGACCAGCACCTCCAGGTGCAGCTCGCCCATGCCCGAGATGATCGTCTGACCGGTCTCTTCGTCGGTCCGGACCTGGAAGGTCGGGTCTTCCTCGGCCAGCCGCTGGATGGCGGTGCCGAGCTTGTCCTGGTCGGCCTTGGTCCTCGGCTCGATGGCCACGTTGATGACTGGGGCCGGGAACGTCATCGACTCCAGGATGACCTGCTTGCCCGGGTCGCTCAGCGTGTCGCCGGTAGTGGTGTCCTTCAGCCCCATCACGGCGACGATCTGGCCAGCGATCGCGGTCGGGCGCTCCTCGCGCTTGTTCGCGTGCATCTGGTAGATCTTGCCGATCCGCTCCTTGCGGCCCTTGGTCGAGTTGAGCACCTGGGTGCCCGCCTCGAGGGTGCCGGAGTAGATCCTGATGTAGGTCAGCTTGCCGAGGTGCTGGTCGGACATGATCTTGAAGGCCAGTGCGGAGAACGGCTCGCTGGGGTCCGCGTGCCGCTCGATGACCGTCTCCTCGTCACCGACCGCATGGCCCTTGATCGACGGGATGTCGACGGGGCTCGGTAGGAAGTCGACGATCGCGTCCAGCATCGGCTGCACGCCTTTGTTCTTGAACGCGCTGCCGCACAGCACCGGCGTCACGCTACCGGCGATGGTGGCCCGGCGGATCGCGGCGATCAGCTGGTCGGCAGCGGGCTCGTTGCCTTCCAGGTAGAGCTCCATCATCTCTTCGTCGTTCTCGGCGATGGTCTCCACAAGCTTGTCGCGCCACTCCCGCGCCGCCTCGGCGTGGTCGTCCGGGATCGAGACGATGTCGTAGGTGTCGCCCTTGCCCTCGGTCTGCCAGAGCAGCCCGCGCATGTTGATCAGGTCGATCACACCGCGGAAGTCGGACTCGACGCCCCACGGCAGCTGAACTACCAGCGGGGTCGCGCCGAGCCTGTCGGCGATCATTTCCACGCAGCGGTGGAACTCGGCACCGACCCGGTCCATCTTGTTCACGAAGCAGATCCGCGGCACACCGTACCTGTCAGCCTGCCGCCAGACAGTCTCAGACTGCGGCTCCACGCCGGCCACGCCGTCGAAGACGGCCACGGCGCCGTCGAGCACGCGCAACGATCGCTCCACCTCGACGGTGAAGTCGACGTGGCCGGGCGTGTCGATGATGTTGATGGTGTGGTCACGCCACATGGCCGTGGTGGCAGCGGAGGTAATGGTGATGCCGCGCTCTTGCTCCTGCTCCATCCAGTCCATCGTGGCTGCGCCCTCGTGGACTTCACCGATCTTGTAATTGATGCCGGTGTAGAACAGGATCCGCTCAGTGGTCGTGGTTTTGCCCGCGTCGATATGCGCCATGACGCCGATGTTCCGGACGTTGGCGAGTTCGGTAGCGGTCTGTGTCGCGGCCACTGTTAGTGATCCTCGTTCCTTGTTGTTCTGGTGAGCTCGCTACCAGCGGTAGTGAGCAAATGCCTTGTTGGACTCAGCCATCTTGTGGGTGTCCTCGCGGCGTTTCACGCTTGCCCCGAGGCCGTTGCTGGCGTCCAGCAGCTCGTTCATCAGGCGCTCGGTCATGGTCTTCTCCCGGCGCTGGCGCGAGTAGGCGATCAGCCAGCGCAGCGCGAGCGTGGTGCTCCGGGAGGCGCGGACCTCGATCGGCACCTGGTAGGTGGCACCGCCGACGCGGCGGCTTTTGACCTCAATTGTGGGCTTGACGTTGTCCAGGGCACGCTTAAGCGTGACCACCGGGTCGTTGCCGGTCTTGTCCCGGCAGCCTTCGAGCGCACCGTAGACGATGCGCTCCGCGAGCGACCGCTTGCCGCTCGTCAGCACCTTGTTCACCAGCGCGGTGACGAGCGGCGAGCCGTAGACCGGGTCGGTCACCAGCTGCCGCTTGGTCGCGGGGCCCTTGCGCGGCATGTCAGCTCTTCTCCTTCTTCGCGCCGTAGCGGCTTCGCGCCTGCTTGCGGTTGCGCACTCCCTGCGTGTCCAGGGAGCCGCGGATGACCTTGTAGCGGACACCGGGCAGGTCGCGGACGCGACCGCCGCGGACCAGCACGATCGAGTGCTCCTGCAGGTTGTGACCCACGCCGGGGATGTAGGCCGTGACCTCAATCTGGCTCGTAAGCCGGACGCGGGCCACCTTGCGCAGCGCCGAGTTCGGCTTCTTAGGCGTGGTGGTATAGACGCGCGTGCATACCCCCCGGCGCTGGGGGCTGCCCTTGAGCGCCGGAGTCTTGTTCTTGGCTACCTTGTCCTGCCGGCCCTTGCGGACCAGCTGCTGGATCGTGGGCAACGCGTCTCCGTCTTTTCTCTGCCACGCGCCGTCCGGCGCGCTATCGGTTGTCGGTCTAATCGCCTACCCGCTGGCGTGTGCCAGCTGGTGCCGCGCCGGGAGACGCGACCAGTCTGCCCGCGTCTCGCGACGCGGCCATATCGCTCAGCCGCGCTCTGAGCGCGGCCTAGGACGTGCTTGGCCTGCTGGTTTCCTTGCCCGTCCGACCCCCGAGGTCGGGCGTGTCGCCCGGCCAATCCTGCACCGTCACGACTCACCCAGGCCCACAGTTTTGTCCAGACACACAGTGAGCCCGGAATCCGGAAGGGAAGTCTCGCTGCCCGTCTGGCCCTGTACAGTTCCCTGAGCGCCTGGCCAGGAGACCGCGGTCACGCAGACGTGCACGCACCCATGAGGTACGGGCGCGGAGAACCAGAGTACCTAACCCACGGCGTGCTGGTCAAAACGGGCCGGCTTCTTGCCCTCCGCTGGCTACAGCTTAGCGGTAGCTGACCCCTGCCATGCGCCGAAGTCAGCAGCCGCATTGAACTGAGCAACGGCGGGCCGTCGGGTATTCCCGTCCGGTCAGCAAATCACCCCTACGTTCCGCATATGGGTGTTTGCCTCGCGACCAGGGCAAGCCGTGGCGGGGACTCCGCATCCATGGACGATGGTGCGCGCGGCTAGGGTCGATCCAGTGCGGCGCCGCCGTGCAAGGATCGTTCGTGAGGCAGGCAGCCGATGCCGCTGATCGCCGGCACCTCGGGCTGGCAGTACAAGGACTGGCGCGGCTCCTTCTATCCGCAGGGCGTCCCAGCCGGCAGCTGGCTGGAGTATTACGCCGGGATCTTTCCGACCGTTGAGAATAATGGCACTTTCTACCGGCTGGCCGCGCCGCAGACCTTTGCCAACTGGCGTAAGCGCACCCCTGATGGCTTCGTCATGGCCGTCAAAGCCAGCCGGTACCTGACGCACATCCGGCGGCTGCGCGATCCCGCGCAGCCCGTGGCCCGGCTGGTTGAATGCATGGTCCAGCTCGGCGACAGGCTCGGCCCCGTACTGCTGCAGCTTCCGCCGAACATGCAGGCCGACACCGGCGCGCTGGATGAGTGCCTGCGCCAGTTCAGCATCCAGTACGCAGCTGCGGGCCGGGGTCGCGGCAGGCTACGGGTGTGTGTCGAATTCCGGCACCAATCCTGGTGGACCGAAGAAATCAGGCAGCTGCTGAGTGACCACGATGCCGCGCTGTGCTGGTCGGACCGGCGCGGCCGGCCGGTCAGCCCGCTGTGGCAGACGGCCAGCTGGGGTTATCTCCGGCTGCACGAGGGAGCGGCCAATCCGTGGCCCCACTACGGCCGCCAGGCCCTGCGCACCTGGCTGCACCGCATCAGCGACAACTGGCCCGCGGAGGCCGACGTCTTTGCCTACTTCAACAATGACCAGCACGCAGCCGCCCCAGCCGACGCGGCCACGCTAACCGCCACCGCTGAACGCCTGAATTGGCCGGTAATCAAGCCCCCGAGCACCGCGCAGGAATAGTCGCGCCAGCAAACACAAGGCACTTTCCACGGCCCCGGCGGTCACAAACACCGCAAAGCAGACAGCAAAATCCGCCGGGGCCGTGGAAAGTCGGAAGAGTGCCGTGGAACGTCGGCAGAGTGAGGCGACCCGCAGTCGCTGCGTGCAAACGCAACGGGCTCCGCAGGTCTAAGACCCGCGGAGCCCGGAGCGTTAATCGAGCGTCAGCCCTCGGCGACGACCCGTTACCCAATTACCTGTTGTAGGCGCCGAAGTCGTACTCCTCGAGCGGAATGGCCTGGCCAGCCACCTGCCCGAAGGCGTAATCAGCCGGACTGTCATAGGAGGTTGGCGGGTAGACCGCCGCCTTCGCCTCCTCTGTCGGCTCCACCCGGAGGCTGCGGTAGCGCTGCATGCCAGTGCCGGCCGGGATCAGCTTGCCGATGATCACGTTCTCCTTCAGGCCCACGAGCGAGTCCGACCTGGCATGGATCGCCGCGTCGGTCAGCACCCTGGTGGTCTCCTGGAAGGAAGCCGCCGACAGCCACGACTCGGTGGCCAGCGACGCCTTGGTGATGCCCATAAGCTGCGGACGGCCTGCCGCCGAGGTGCCGCCCGCCTCGACGACAGCGCGGTTGACCTCCTCGAACTTCGGCCGCTCGACCAGCTCGCCGGGCAGCAGCTCGGTGTCGCCGGACTCGATCACGTTCACCCGCTTGAGCATCTGCCGGATGATGATCTCGATGTGCTTGTCGTGGATCGACACGCCCTGAGACCGGTAGACCTCCTGCACCTCGTGCACCAGGTGCAGCTGCACCTCGCGCGAGCCGAGGATGCGCAGGACCTCGTGCGGGTTGACCGCGCCAGCGATGAGCTGCTGGCCAACCCGGACGTGGTCACCATCCGACACGAGCAGCCTGGCCCGCATCGAGACCTGGTAGGGCACTTCCTCCGAGCCGTCATCCGGCACGATCACGATCTTGCGAGCCTTGTCCTGCTCGTCGATCCTGACCTTGCCATCGACCTCGCTGATCGGCGCCATGCCCTTGGGGATCCTGGCCTCGAACAGCTCCTGGATTCGCGGCAGACCGTGGGTGATGTCCAGCCCGGCCACGCCACCGGTGTGGAAGGTACGCATCGTCAGCTGGGTACCGGGCTCGCCGATGGACTGCGCGGCAATAATGCCAACCGCCTCGCCCACGTCGACCCGCTTGCCCGTGGCCAGCGAGCGTCCGTAGCACTTGGCGCAGATGCCGACCTTGGCCTGGCAAACCAGGACCGAGTTGATCCGCACCGAATCGACGCCCGCGCTTACGAGCAGCTCGATCATCGACTCGGTCATGTCCGACTCGGCCGTTATCAGCACCGTGCCATCGGGACCGACGACGTCTTCGGCCAGCGTGCGGCCGGTGCCGGTGTTCTCGATGTTCGGCAGCTTGCGGAGCACGCCGTCGGTGCCCTTCTCGGCGATCCGCATCGGTAGCGACCGGTCGGTACCGCAGTCTTCCTCCCGCACGATGACGTCCTGCGCGACGTCCACCAGCCGCCGGGTGAGGTACCCGGAGTCGGCGGTGCGCAGCGCGGTGTCGGCGAGGCCCTTGCGGGCACCGTGCGTGGAGATGAAGTACTCCAGCACTGAAAGCCCCTCACGGAAGCTGGACTTGATCGGCCTGGGGATCGTCTCGCCCTTGGGGTTCGACACCAGGCCACGCATGCCAGCGATCTGCCTGACCTGCATCAGGTTTCCGCGGGCACCGGAGTTGACCATCATCCAGACCGGGTTGGTCTCGGGGAAGGCCTTCTCCATGTCCTGCGCCACATCCGCGGTGGCGTGCGTCCAGATCTCGATGAGCTCCTGACGCCGCTCGTCGTCGGTGATAAGGCCGCGCTCGTATTCGCGCTGCACCTTGTCGGCCCGCTTCTCGTAGGTGTCCAGGATCTCCCGCTTGTTCGGCGGCGCGGCCACGTCCTCGATCGAGATCGTGACACCGGACCTGGTCGCCCAGTGGAACCCGGCGTCCTTCAGCGCGTCCAGCGCGGCCGCCACCTCGACCTTGGGGTAGGTCTCGGCGAGCTCGTTCACGATCACTGACAGCTGCTTCTTGCCGACCTCGAAGTTGACGAACGGGTAGTCCGCCGGCAACGTCTCGTTCAGCAGGCAGCGGCCGAGCGTCGTCTCCAGCCGCAGCGGCTTGCCGGGCTCCCAGCCGTCCGGCGGGGTGAACCCGCGCGGCGCGGTGATGTCGGCCAGCCGGATGGTGATCTTCGCCTGCAGATCGAGCTCGCCCTTGTCGTAAGCCATCAGCGCCTCGGCCAGGCTGCCGAACACCCTCCCCTGGCCAGGAGCTTCTGCCTTGTCCCTGGTCAGCCAGTAGATCCCGATGACCATGTCCTGGGTCGGCATGGTCACCGGCTTGCCGTCGGCCGGCTTGAGGATGTTGTTGGTGGACAGCATCAGGATCCGGGCCTCGGCCTGCGCCTCGGCAGACAGCGGAACGTGCACGGCCATCTGGTCACCGTCGAAGTCCGCGTTGAACGCGGTGCAGACGAGCGGGTGAATCTGGATGGCCTTGCCCTCGACCAGCTGCGGCTCGAATGCCTGGATGCCGAGGCGGTGCAGGGTCGGCGCGCGGTTCAGCAGCACCGGGTGCTCGGTGATGACTTCCTCGAGCACGTCCCAGACCACCGGCCTGGCCCGCTCCACCATCCGCTTCGCTGACTTGATGTTCTGCGCGTGGTTGAGGTCCACCAGCCGCTTCATCACGAACGGCTTGAACAGCTCGACCGCCATCTCCTTCGGCAGGCCGCACTGGTGCAGCTTGAGCTGCGGGCCGACCACGATGACCGAGCGGCCAGAGTAGTCGACGCGCTTGCCGAGCAGGTTCTGGCGGAACCGGCCCTGCTTGCCCTTGAGCATGTCGGACAGCGACTTGAGCGGACGGTTACCGGGACCGGTAACCGGGCGGCCGCGGCGGCCATTGTCGAACAGCGAGTCCACGGCCTCCTGCAGCATCCGCTTCTCGTTGTTCACGATGATCTCGGGGGCGCCCAGGTCGAGCAGCCTCTTCAGCCGGTTGTTCCGGTTGATGACGCGGCGGTACAGGTCGTTCAGGTCGGATGTAGCGAACCGGCCGCCGTCCAGCTGCACCATGGGCCGCAGGTCCGGCGGGATCACCGGGATGCAGTCCAGCACCATGCCCAGCGGGCTGTTGGTGGTGTTCAGGAACGCCGACACGACCTTGAGCCGCTTAAGCGCCCTGGCCTTCCGCTGGCCCTTGCCGGTACGGATGATCTCGCGCAGGTTCGCGGCCTCGGCCTCCAGGTCGAAGCTGCCAACCCGCTCCTGGATCGCCTGCGCGCCCATGCCGCCACGGAAGTACCGGCCGAACCGGTCCCGCATCTCGCGGTAGAGCAGCTCATCGCCCTCCAGGTCCTGCACCTTCAGGTTGCGGAACCTGTTCCAGACCTCCTCGATCCGGTCGATCTCCCGCTGCGCGCGATCCCGAATCTGCTTGCATTCGCGGTCGGAGGACTCCCTGACCTTGCGGCGCGCGTCGCCCTTGGCGCCTGCCGCCTCAAGCTCGGCCAGGTCCTTCTCCAGCTTCGCCTGGCGCGCCTCGATGTCGGCGTCCCGGCGCTGCTCAAGCTGGCTCTTCTCAACCGTGATCTTGGCCTCGAGGCTCGGCAGATCACGCGCGCGGGCGTCATCGTCCACGTACGTGATCATGTAAGCGGCGAAGTAAATAACCTTCTCCAGGTCCTTCGGCGCCAGGTCGAGCAGGTAGCCCAGCCTGCTCGGTACGCCCTTGAAGTACCAGATGTGGGTAACGGGCGCGGCCAGCTCAATGTGCCCCATCCGCTCGCGGCGGACCTTGGCCCGAGTGACCTCGACGCCGCAGCGCTCGCAGATGATGCCCTTGAACCGGACACGCTTGTACTTACCGCAGTAGCACTCCCAGTCCCTGGTCGGGCCGAAGATCTTCTCGCAGAAGAGCCCGTCCTTTTCCGGCTTCAGGGTCCGGTAGTTGATGGTTTCCGGCTTCTTGACCTCACCGTGTGACCACGTCCGGATGTCGTCCGCCGTGGCAAGGCCAATCCGCAGGTCGTCGAAGAAGTTGACGTCTAGCACGTTTGTAATCCCCTGGGGTAGTTCGTCGGACATCTGGCTAGCGTTGTTGTGGCCGCCTTCGCCGTGGCTGGTCGCCGGGTGGCTGATAGTCGAGTGGCTGACCTGCTCGTGGCTGATCAGACCTCTTCCACGCTGCTCGGCTCACGCCTGGACAGGTCGATGCCGAGCTCCTCCGCTGCCCGGAAGACGTCCTCGTCGGTGTCGCGCATCTCGATGGCCGCGCCGTCACTGGAGAGCACCTCCACGTTCAGGCAGAGCGACTGCATCTCCTTGATCAGCACCTTGAACGACTCAGGGATGCCGGGCTCGGGGATGTTCTCGCCCTTGACGATGGCCTCGTAGACCTTCACGCGGCCGAGGATGTCGTCGGACTTGATGGTCAGCAGCTCCTGCAGCGCGTATGCCGCGCCATAGGCCTCCAGCGCCCAAACCTCCATCTCACCGAAGCGCTGGCCGCCGAACTGGGCCTTACCGCCGAGCGGCTGCTGCGTGATCATCGAGTACGGGCCTGTCGACCTGGCGTGGATCTTGTCGTCCACCAGGTGCAGCAGTTTCAGGATGTAGATGTAGCCGACGGAGATCGGGTCCTTGAAGGGCTCGCCGGTCCGGCCGTCGAACAGCTGAGCTTTGCCGGTCGCGCCGACCAGCCGGTCGCCGTCCCGGTTCGGCAGCGTGCTCGCGAGCAGGCCGGTGATCTCTTCCTCCTTGGCGCCGTCGAAGACGGGCGTCGCGACCTTGCTGCCAGCAACGGCGGCGTCGGCACCGATCTGATGCAGCCGCTTCTTCCAGTCGTCCTTGCCGCCATCGACCTGCCAGCCCGTCGCGGCTACCCAGCCAAGGTGGGTCTCCAGCACCTGGCCGACGTTCATTCGGCCGGGTACGCCAAGCGGGTTGAGCACAATGTCGACCGCGGTGCCATCGGGCAGGAACGGCATGTCCTCCACCGGGAGGATCTTGGCGATGACGCCCTTGTTCCCGTGTCGGCCGGCCAGCTTGTCGCCGTCGGTGATCTTGCGCTTGGCCGCGACGTAAACGCGGACCAGCTCATTCACGCCAGGCGGCAGCTCGTCGCCATTGTCCCTGGTGAAGACGCGGACGCCAATGACCTTGCCGGACTCACCGTGCGGGACCTTCAGCGAGGTGTCACGCACCTCACGCGCCTTCTCGCCGAAGATCGCCCTGAGCAGTCGCTCCTCCGGAGTCAGCTCGGTCTCGCCCTTGGGCGTGACCTTGCCGACCAGGATGTCGCCGGTGACGACCTCGGCACCGATCCTGATGATGCCCCGGTCGTCGAGGTCGGCCAGCACCTCGTCAGAGACATTCGGGATGTCCCTGGTGATCTCCTCCGGGCCGAGCTTCGTGTCACGTGCATCGACCTCGTGCTCCTCGATGTGGATCGAGGAGAGCACGTCGTCCTGCACCAGTCGCTGGGACAGGATGATCGCGTCTTCGTAGTTGTGGCCCTCCCACGGCATGAACGCGACCAGGAGGTTGCGGCCGAGCGCCATCTCGCCGTTATCGGTGCACGGACCGTCCGCGATGACCTGGCCAACCTCAACCCGCTGACCCTCGATGGCGACCGGCTTCTGGTTGAAGCAGGTGCCCTGGTTGGACCGGCGGAACTTGGCCACCAGGTAATCGGTCCTGGTGCCGTCGTCATTGGCCACGGTGATGTAGTCGGCGCAGACCTGTTCGACCACGCCAGCCTTCTCGGCGACGATCACGTCGCCCGCGTCGACAGCGGCCCGGTATTCCATACCGGTGCCGACCAGCGGCGCCTCGCTGCGCAGCAGTGGTACTGACTGACGCTGCATGTTGGAGCCCATCAGCGCACGGTTGGCGTCGTCGTGCTCCAGGAACGGGATCATGGCGGTCGCGACCGACACCATCTGGCGCGGCGAGACGTCCATGTAGTCGACCTCATCAGGCTTGATGTAGTCGACCTCGCCGCCCTTGCGCCGGACCAGCACGCGGTCACCGGTGAAGGTGCCGTCGGTCTCGATCGGCTCGTTCGCCTGGGCGATGACGTGCCGGTCTTCCTCGTCGGCGGTCAGGTAGTCGATCTGGTCGGTGACCTTTCCGGCCTTGACCTTCCGGTACGGCGTCTCGACGAAGCCGAAGGCGTTGACCCGCCCGTAGGACGACAGCGAGCCGATCAGGCCGATGTTCGGGCCTTCCGGCGTCTCAATCGGGCACATCCGGCCGTAGTGGCTGGGGTGCACGTCGCGGACCTCGAAGCCGGCCCGCTCCCGCGAGAGGCCGCCAGGGCCTAGCGCTGAGAGCCGGCGCTTGTGCGTCAGGCCCGCCAGCGGGTTGGTCTGGTCCATGAACTGCGACAGCTGGCTGGTGCCGAAGAACTCCTTGATGGAGGCCACGACCGGCCGGATGTTGATCAGCGTCTGCGGCGTGATCGCCTCGACGTCCTGCGTGGTCATCCGCTCCCGGACGACCCGCTCCATCCGGGCCAGCCCGAGCCGGACCTGGTTCTGGATCAGTTCGCCGACAGTGCGCAGCCGGCGGTTGCCGAAGTGGTCGATGTCATCGGTCTCAACCGGGATCATCTCGCTGCCGGACTTCATCTCCTCCTCGCCGACGTGCAGCCGGACGAGGTACTCGATGGTGGCGGCGATGTCCTCCTCGGTCAGCGTGCCCTGGTTGATCGGCAGCGCCAGCCCGAGCTTCTTGTTGACCTTGTACCGGCCGACCTTAGCCAGGTCGTAGCGCTTGGGGTTGAAGTACAGGTTTTCCAGCAGCGCCTGCGCCGACTCTCGCGTCGGCGGCTCGCCGGGGCGCAGCTTGCGGTAAATGTCCAGGAGCGCGTCATCCTGGCCGGTGGTGTGATCCTTCTCGAGGGTGGCCCGCACGGACTCGAACTGGCCGAACCGCTCGAGAATGCGCGCCTCATCCCAGCCGAGCGCCTTCAGCAGGACGGTCACGCTCTGCTTGCGCTTGCGGTCGATCCGAACGCCAACGGCGTCCCGCTTGTCGATCTCGAACTCCAGCCAGGCACCACGAGACGGGATCACCTTGCAGCTGAAGATGTCCTTGTCCGAGGTCTTGTCGACCTGGCGGTCGAAGTAGACGCCCGGCGAGCGGACAAGCTGGGACACTACGACACGCTCGGTGCCGTTGATGATGAAGGTGCCCTTGGCCGACATAAGCGGGAAGTCACCCATGAACACTGTCTGGCTCTTGATCTCGCCAGTGGAGTTGTTGATGAACTCCGCGGTCACGAACATCGGCGCGGAGTACGTCATGTCCTTGTCCTTGCACTCCTCTGCGGAGTACTTGGGCGGCTCGAACCGGTGATCACGGAACGAGAGGGACATGGTCCCGGTGAAGTCCTCAATCGGACTTATCTCCTCGAAGATCTCTTCGAGGCCAGACTGCTCCGGGAGATTCTTATGCCCCGCCGTCTTCTCAGCGTCGAGCCGGGCACGCCAGCGCTCGTTGCCAAGCAGCCAGTCAAAAGACTCGGTTTGCAAGGCCAGGAGGCTGGGAACTTCTAGCGGTTCATTGATGCGAGCGAAGGAAATACGACTGGGACCTAGGGCGGTAACTGAGGCGCTGCGCGAGGCTGCCAACAGGGGTCCTTCCGAGCTTGTGGCGGACGATGCACCGCGCGCACGCGAAACGCCCCGCGGCTACGCCGCTAGGGGTTTGGGAGCCGAGGACGAGTGAGTGCAGCGCAAATTGGCAGTGTAGTCGAAAGACACACCGCTGGTCAACTGTACGTCACTATGAGGTTCACGGTTGCAAAGGAGCATCGCTCCTTCGGGGCGAAACGTCAAGCCCTGGATGCCTTGTGTCGCAACTAGAAGTTATGAGACGAAGGTCACACAGGGTAGAGAGTTTAGATCATGAAGCGACTGGGTAAGGCCTGTGGTTCGGCGCTCGCGCGCTACGGGCGGACTTGCAGCACCCTTCGGATGGCGCCAGCCTCGGGTGGCTGACACCGCCTCCCAGCTGCCGGAGCGCACCGAGGCTGACCCCGTTCCCCGCCTGATCCATGGCCCTATCGCGGCGAGCCCGCTGCCGTAGTCTGCGGCAGCGGGCTCCGTCGCGCCAGCGGCGCTGGGCGTGCTACTTGACCGTGACGGTGGCGCCAGCGCCCTCGAGGGCAGCCTTAGCCTTTTCCGCGGCCTCCTTGTTGACCCGCTCAAGCAGCGGCTTGGGCGCGCCATCGACCAGGTCCTTGGCCTCCTTGAGCCCGAGGCTGGTGAGGGTGCGGACTTCCTTAATGACCTGGATCTTCTTGTCGCCGGCGGCCTCGAGGATGACGTCGAACTCGTCCTTCTCCTCGGGCTCTTCGGCAGCGGCACCGCCACCGCCAGGAGCGGCGGCTGCGACGGCGACCGGCGCGGCAGCCTTGACGTCGAAGGTCTCCTCGAACTGCTTCACGAACTCAGAGAGCTCGATCAGCGTCATCTCCTTGAACGCATCGAGCAGGTTGTCTGCGCTGAGCTTTGCCATGGTGGTGCTTCCTCTTCCGTTCATTCCGTGTGTCGCCGATGGCCGTCAGCCACCTGCGGGATCTGGTCAGATCAGCCGTGGTGACTGATTAGCTTTCCTCGCTGCTCGCGGCTTCTGCGGGTTCGGCCGGTTCGGCCGGTTCGGCCGCCTCGCCGGTTGCCGCCGGAGCGGGAGCCGGGCCGGCGTCGCCGCCCTCAGCCGTACGCTTCTGCTCGAGCGCTGCAAGCAGCCTGGCCATCTGGGTTGGCAGCGCCGCAAACGTCGCCGCTGCGCCGGACATGGATGCCTTCATGGCCCCAGCCAGCTTGGCCAGCAGCACTTCACGGGATTCCAGGTCGGCCAGCTTGACGATCTCCGCCGGGCTCATCGCCTTGCCATCGAGCACGCCGCCCTTGATGACCAGCAGCGGATTCGCCCTGGCGAAGTCGCGCAGGCCCTTGGCGGCCTCGACTACGTCCCCGTCAACAAACGCGATTGCCGACGGCCCGGTCAGCATGTCGGTGAGCTCACTGGTGACGCCAGCCTCTGCGGCGGCGATCTTCGTGAGCGTGTTCTTGACGACCGAGAACGTCGCATGCGTGGCCAGCGACTTGCGAAGGTCGCCTAGCTGGGCCACCGTCAGACCGCGGTATTCGGTCAGCACCGCCCCCGACGAGCTCTGGAACCGCTCGGTGAGCTCGGCGACCGCTGTCACCTTCTCTGCCCTCGCCACGGGCCTCCCTTCTCGGTCCGGGCTCTCCGCTGCGTGGCGGTGCGCCCGGCTCTGTTCGGCGCCGGCCAGGCCCGTACATGCGAACGCCCCGTACGCAGGCGCACGGGGCACGACCTGGGCGGCGCGCTGGCACGCCCGGTCTAGCTCACTGGCCTGCGTGGGCCGCCCGCAAGGCGGGCCTTCGGCCACCGCGCAACTGAGCGCGGCGGCAACCGACGGTCTTTGGCAGGTCTTCAGGGTACGCGGCATTGGCCCGGCTGGCCAAATCACCGCTGCCCGGCCGGTGGGCCGGGCCGGCCGGTGGGCCGGGCCTGCGGCAGCCTCAGACCGCGGCGGGCTGGTCCTCGAGCTCCTCGGTCACGCCCCGGGTAATGCTCGGGTCCACCTGGATGCCCGGTCCCATCGTCGTGGTGATCGCGATCTTCTTGACGTACTTGCCCTTGGCCGCAGCGGGCTTAAGCCTGATGACCTCGTCCAGCGCAGCAGCGTAGTTTTCCACCAGGGCCCGGTTGGCAAAAGACGCCTTGCCGATGATCAGGTGCAAGTTGCTGTTCTTATCGACACGGAACTCGATCTTGCCGCCCTTGATCTCGGTGACGGCCTTGGCCACGTCCATCGTGACGGTGCCGGTTTTCGGATTCGGCATCAAGCTGCGCGGGCCGAGGACACGCCCGAGACGGCCCACCTTGCCCATCAGGTCGGGTGTCGCTACGACGGCGTCGAAGTCGAGAAAACCGCCTTGCACGCGCTCAATAAGTTCATCCGCGCCCACGTAGTCAGCTCCGGCCGCGCGGGCCTCTTCTGCACGCTCGCCGGTGGCGAAGACCAGCACGCGGGCCGTCTTGCCGGTGCCGTGCGGCAGGTTGACAGTGCCGCGCACCATCTGGTCGGCCTTGCGCGGATCCACGCCGAGCCTGAAGGCGACCTCGACCGTGGCATCGAACTTGGCCGGCGAGGTGTCCTTTGCGAGCGCGACCGCCTCGACCGGGGTATACAGCTTGCCGGCGTTGACTTTCTCATCGGCCTTCCGGTAGGCCTTACTGCGCTTCATAGCTACTCCTTGAATGCGATAGAGGTTGTGGTCAGCGGGCCAGCGCCTGGCCCTGCCACTGGCCGCATGCATCTCGCGCGGCCATCTGTGCTAATAACCGTCAGCCCTCGACCCTAATGCCCATCGAGCGGGCGGTCCCGGCGATGATCTTCTCGGCCGCCTCGATCGTGGTGGCGTTCAGATCGGGCATCTTGGTCTGCGCGATCTCCCGCACCTGGGCCGTGGTCACTTTGCCGACTTTCGTCTTATGCGGCTCGCCGCTGCCCTTCTGCACGCCTGCCGCCTTCTTGATCAGCTCAGGCGCCGGCGGGGTCTTGGTGATGAAGGTGAACGACCTGTCTTCATAGATCGTGATCTCCACCGGGATGACGTTGCCGCGCTGGCTTTCCGTCGCGGCGTTGTACTGCTTGACGAAGTCCATGATGTTGACGCCGTGCGGGCCCAGCGCGGTGCCGACCGGCGGAGCCGGGGTAGCAGCGCCGGCATTCAGCTGCACCTTGACGATCGCAGCGATCTTCTTCTTCCTCGGAGCCATCTCTGGGTCCTAACCTCACTGTCTTTGTTATCTGCGGCGTTCTTCTACCGGACGTTGCGCTGCCGGCGATACCGGCGGTCAGCAGTTGTCAGATCTTGCTGACCTGATCAAAGGAAAGCTCGACCGGAGTCTCGCGACCGAAGATCGACACAAGTACCTTGAGCTTCTGCGTGTCCGGGTTGATCTCGTTTACCGTCGCCGGAAGCGTGGCAAACGGCCCATCCATAACGGTAACCGACTGGCCGATCTCGAAGTCCACCGCGGCGGCTCGCATGGTCTCGGCCTTCTTGGCTGCCTTCTCCTCCGGCACCGGGGCAAGCAGATTGGCCACCTCATCCAGGCTCAGCGGAGACGGCCTGCTGGATAGGCCGACGAATCCGGTGACGCCCGGCGTGTTCCGGACTGCGGCCCATGACTCGTCGGTGAGATCCATCCGGACCAGGATGTAACCGGGCAGAACCTTCTCCTGGACCTGCTGCCGCTTGCCGGACTTGACCTCGATCACCTCGTGCGTAGGGACCTCAATCTGGAAGATGTAGTCCTCCATGTTGAGCGACTGAGTCCTGCTCTCCAGGTTGGTCCGCACCCGGTTCTCGTAACCGGCGTAAGAGTGCACGACATACCAGTCACCGGGCAGCGTGCGCAGCTCGGACTTGAATTCCTGGACGGGGTCGGTCTCCTCGTCCTCCTCGTCGCCAACTGCGCCCTCAGCGACGCTGTCGTCGGCGACGCTGTCCTCAGCGCCAGTGTCCTGCGCACCAGGGTCTTCCTCGGTACCATCGGCGGCGACAGCCGGCTCCGCCAAGACGTCACTCAGCTCGTCCGCCTCCGCTGCGGGCTCGACGCCGCCCAGCAGGAAGTCGGCCGCGTCGCCAGACTGGCCGGCCGCCGGATCGCCGGCCGCGGGATCGCCTAGCGGCAGTTCAGACTCGGACACGATTCTCTTTCTCTCTTTCTCCCTGCGCTATCGCTGCGCTCGTGGCTGGCTCTCAGCACCACCGGAGTTCAGCGTTACCGAACATCCAGTCTCACCGAGGTTCACTGCTGCAGCGCAGGCTGGGTCCTGTGATCATGCTGCCACGCTCGGTGCGCGGCCCACTACCCAGCCGTCAATCCTCAGCCGAAGAGGGCCGTCACCAGCTTGGTAAACGCGATATCCAGACCCGTCACGAGCCCGACCATGATCAGGATGAAGACCAGGGCGACCGAGGTATAGGTCACCAGCTCCTTGCGGGTTGGCCAGACGACCTTGCGCAGCTCGTCCCGAACCTCGGTGACGAACTGGGCCGGTGAAGTCCGGTCCTGTTTCGCCGGGCCCTTGGGCTTCGCGGCCCTCTCGGGGGCCGGGCCACGTGTCTGAGTCGCCATGTCCTCACCTGAGCAACGTCTTACTGTCGGCTGGCGCCGCCATCTGCCCGCGCACGCACGGGGCCGTACTCGCAGGGCAGGAGGGACTCGAACCCCCAACCGCCGGTTTTGGAGACCGGAACTCTAGCCAATTGAGCTACTGCCCTGTGCCGGCTCGTGCGGGCAGCACGGGCCACTGGTGGAGCACCCACCAGATCCTGAAGTGTACGTGGCCAGAGGCCACGCGTCGAACCGTCAGAGCCGGGCCTGGTCAGAACCTTCAGCTCGACACGTCCGCCGTACTACACCTTAGTTCACTAGCATCATGCTCGGCCGGCTCGCGGCGAGAAGGCCAGCGGGCCGGTCTAACTACACGGTCCGTACAACCCGAGGAGGTGGCTTGGTGCGGTTGCGTGACCTTGGCCTCGCTGTCGGCTCCGGGACACCAGGACGGCATAACGCGATCACGGACGTAGCCGGCGTCCTGGTCGGACATACCACGCTCATCAGCGGAGATGGTCCGCTACTGCCTGGCCGCGGTCCGGTGCGGACCGGCGTCACGGTCGTCCGGCCGGTGCCCGGCTATGTCCGCCAGACCCCGCTCTGTGCCGGGGTTCACACGTTGAACGGTAACGGCGAGCTGACCGGGACCGCCTGGGTCAGCGAGTCGGGGCTGCTAACCACTCCCATCGGCCTGACCAATACGCACAGCGTCGGGGTAGTGCGCGACGCCCTCGCGGCCATCGATGCCCGGCAGGGCCGGGCCAAGACTGCCGGGCGAGCACTGTTCTGGTCGATGCCGGTCGTCGGCGAGACATATGACGGGATCCTGAACGACATCGAAGGCGCGCACGTCCAGCCCGAGCACGTCGAGGCTGCTTTCAATGACGCCGCCGGAGGCCCGGTCCGCGAAGGCAGCGTGGGCGGCGGAACCGGCATGATCTGCTACCAGTTCAAGGGCGGCATCGGCACGGCTTCCCGGGTGCTGCCTGGCGAGGCGGGCGGCTGGACCGTCGGCGTACTGGTGCAGGCCAACCACGGGGCTCGCGCGGATTTGCGCGTGGACGGCGTGCCGGCCGGGAGATACCTGCCGCGCACCGCGGTGCCGACGCCGGACGAGTACTTTCCGGGCCGGTCTGCGCCGGCTGGGACTGGCTCGATCATCGTCGTCATCGCTACTGACGCTCCGGTGCTCGGCGACCAGTGCCGGCGTCTAGCGCAGCGCGCAGGTATCGGGCTCGGCCGATCCGGCGGTGGCACCTCCGATTCCAGTGGCGACATATTCCTGGCCTTCTCGACCGGCAACACCGGTGCGCCTCCGGAGTACAACGCGGCGGGGGCGCCGACACCGTTCGACATGCGCGCGCTGCCGCACGAGGGCCTGAGCGCCCTGTTCGCGGCCGTCGCCGAGGCAACCGAGGAGGCCATCCTCAACGCGCTGCTATCAGCTGGGGACATGACCGGACGGGACGGCATCACAGCGCATGGCCTCACGCCGCAGGCGCTGAGCCAGGCGTTCGCGCTGGCCGCAGCCGACCTGCAGCGCACTGCCGGCCGGCTCAGCGCTAGCGAGTCTGGCAACCCGCCCGGGCAGCCTGAAATACCAGCGTGAACTGGCGTATTCAGGCTGATCTGATGCTGGGCGACCGGGATCCGGGACAGGCACCGGGGCCGGGATGGGAGTATGGATGACATGCCTCATACCTCTTCCGGGATATCCGCGCGGATCGCTGCCATCGCCGAATCGGCGACGCTGGCCGTGGACGCCAAGGCCAAGGCCCTCAAGGCAGCGGGCCGGCCAGTTATCGGATTCGGCGCGGGCGAACCTGACTTTCCCACCCCTGATTACATCGTCGAGGCAGCCCAGCGCGCGTGCGCGCAGCCGAGGTTCCACAAATACTCGCCCACGGCCGGATTGCCAGAGCTGCGCGAGGCCGTGGCGGCAAAGACCGCGCGCGATTCAGGCCTCGTCGTGTCGCCCGGCCAGGTCCTCATTACCAACGGCGGCAAGCACGCGGTCTTCCAGTCGTTCGCTACATTGCTCGACCCTGGCGACGAGGTGCTGTTGCCCACGCCGTACTGGACTAGCTATCCAGAGGCGATTGCGCTGGCCGGCGGTGTGCCGGTGCTGGTGCACACCGATGAGACCACCGGCTATCTGACCTCGGTCCAGGAGCTCGAGGCGCATTGCACCGACCGGACGAAGCTGCTGCTGTTCGTGTCGCCGTCCAACCCCACCGGCGCCGTCTACTCCCCCGGGCAGGTCGCAGAGATCGGGCGGTGGGCCGCGCGCCGCGGCATCTGGGTGATGACGGACGAGATTTACGAGCACCTGGTCTACGGAGATGCGCGGTTCGTCTCGATGCCCGCCGTGGCGCCAGAGATAGCTGATCACTGCGTGGTACTGAACGGCGTCGCCAAGACCTACGCGATGACCGGCTGGCGGGTCGGTTGGATGATCGGACCCGATGAGGTGATCAAGGCCGCGACCAACCTGCAGTCCCACGCGACGTCCAACGTCTGCAACGTCGCGCAGGCGGCGGCTCTTGCCGCGGTGTCCGGCGACCTTTCTGCGGTCGCGCAAATGAGGGCTGCCTTCGACCGCCGTCGTCAGGTCATGACCGCCATGCTGAACGACATCCCTGGCGTTGTCTGCCCGCTTCCTGACGGGGCGTTCTATTGCTACCCATCGGTCCAGGGCCTGCTCGGCAAGGAACTGGCCGGGCGGCGCCCGACAACGTCCGCTGAACTCGCGGAAGTCCTGCTCGACGACGCGGACGTGGCAGTCGTGCCCGGCGAGGCGTTCGGCACCGACGGTTATTTCCGGCTGTCGTGCGCACTTGGCGATGCCGACCTGGAGGAGGGCGTCAGCAGGATCGCCAAGCTGCTCAGCTCGGCTCGCTGACTCCGCCAGTTATGACCCGGCCATGGCTGGCAGACTTGCCTGATGCCCGGCCGATCAATGCCCTGCCGAAGGCGCACCTGCACTTGCACTTCACCGGCTCGATGCGGCATGCCACGCTCGTCGACCTGGCCGGGCAGCATGGCATTCACCTGCCGGAGGCGCTCGCCGAGGACTGGCCGCCCGATCTCAGCGCGGCCGATGAGCGGGGCTGGTTCCGGTTCCAGCGCCTGTATGACATCGCCAGGTCGGCGATCAGGACCGAGGCAGACGTGCGGCGGCTGGTTGCCGAGGCTGCCAGCGACGAGCGGGTAGACGGCTCGGGCTGGCTTGAGCTGCAGATCGACCCGTCGGGCTATGCCGGGCGGTTCGGCGGTCTCACTCCGATGCTGGAGCTGGTGCTGGACGCCGCCAGGCAGGCGGCGGCGTCATCGGGGGTGGGCATCGGGATCATCGTTGCCGCCAACCGCACCAAGCATCCGCTGGAGGCGCGCACGCTGGCCAGGCTGGCGAGCGCCTACGCCGGCCGCGGCGTCACCGGCTTCGGCCTCAGTAGCGATGAGCGCCGCGGGTCCGTCGCCGACTTCGCCCCGGCGTTCCGGATCGCCGCCAAGGCCGGCCTTCGCGCGGTACCGCATGGTGGCGAACTCGTGGGTCCGGCCAGCGTCCGGGCTTGCCTCGATGAACTGCGCGCCGACCGGGTCGGGCATGGCATTTCTGCTGCGACCGATCCGCTGTTGCTGCGCCGGATCGCCGCGGCGGGCGTGACGCTGGAGGTATGCCCGACTTCGAACGTGGCCCTCGGCGTGGCTGCTACCCCGCAGGACGTGCCGCTGCGCACGCTCCTGGACGCCGGCGTCCGGGTCGCGCTAGGGGCCGACGACCCGCTGTTGTTCGGCCCGCGCCTGTCGGCGCAGTATGAGCTGGCCAGGCAAGTGCACGGACTCAGCGACACCGAACTGGCCGGACTTGCCAGGATGTCGGTGGCCGGCTGGCCGCGCCGGCCGACATCCGGGACAAGCTGCTGGCCGGCATCAGCGACTGGCTCGATGCGCCGCCGTGAGCCAAAGCCAGCGGCGCGACCGTGGGCAAGAACCGCGCGGCTCACAGCTCGATGCCGACCAGGGTTGGCTCAGCCGCCAGCTCCACTCCGAACGCATCTCGTACCCCGTCGCGGATGTGCCGGGCCAGCCGGACCAGCTCGGCGGCGCTCGACTGGCCGGGATTGGTGAGTGCGAGCGTGTGCTTCGAGGAGATCCGCGCAGCGGCCGGATCCGGGCTCAGCGCATAACCCTTGGCGAACCCGGCCTGCTCGATGAGCCAGGCGGCCGGCACCTTCACCTGACCATCCTCGGCAGGAAAGCTCGGCACACTGGCCGCTGTCAGTGCCTCCAGGCCCGCGAACCCAGCCGCGGTCAGGACCGGGTTGGTGAAAAAAGATCCCGCGCTGCGGGTATCCGGATCGTCCTCATCAAGCACCATGCCCTTGGCTCGGCGCAGTTCCAGCACCGCGGCGCGCGCGTCGGCGAGCGGAACGCGGTCTCCCTCTGCCACGCCCAGCGACCGGGCTAGCTCGCCGTAGCGGACCGGCGCGGACAGAGCGCTGGCGGTCAGCCCAAAGGTGACACCGAGCACTACGTACCGGCCAGTGCCACCGGGACGGGCAGCCGGGCGCTGCGCCGCCGCGACGGCGGCTTCGCGCTTGAACATGCTCGTCCGGTAGCCGAAACCGCAGTCGGCACCGGCCAGCTGCACAGTTTCGCCGCGTAGCCGGTCGTAGGCACGCACCACCGCGACAGTGTGGCTGACCTCTTGCCCGTACGCGCCGACATTCTGGATCGGCGTAGCCCCGGCCAGGCCGGGGATTCCGGACAGGCACTCAATGCCGGACAGGCCATCCGTCACGCATTCCCGCACCAGGTCGTCCCAGTCCTGGCCGGCCGCCACGGTCACCTCGACCAGCGGCCCGGCCGGGCCATCGCTGGCCGCGCCAGTCTCGAATCCGCCAACCGCCGCCAGCACCACGGTGCCGGGGAATCCCTCGTCAGCCACGACCAGATTGCTGCCGCCGCCAAGCACGAGCATCGGCTCGGCCGCGAGGTCAGCGGCGCGGACGGCAGCGATGAGCGCTTCCTCGGTGGTGGCTTCGATGAAGCGCGCAGCCGGTCCGCCCAGGCGCAACGTCGTATAGTCCGCGAGCGATACGCGCTCGGTGGTTCTCAAGGTTTCCGGCTCCTGGAAGGGAACGGGGCCGCGTCCCGAACTCCGCCCGGACCGGGTCGCCGCCGTCTGGCGCTACGCAAGTCAAGCACGCCGGCACAGCTGCCCCGAACCTGGCCGCGGCAGCTGGCCCACAAACCAGCCGCCGCGGCCCTGTTTCCCGACCCCCCGGCGGGTCCTTAGGCGAAGGCCGCCACCCGAGACTCAGCCGCCGCATAGCGGTCGTCTGCCAGGTAGTCAGCATCCTCGATAGCCGTCTCGACTGGCGTGTTGGCCGTCAGCAGCCGCTTGTAAACCGCCAGCGTTTCGTTGCCAATCCGCTGCCACGAATACCGTGACCTGGCCCTGTCGGCCGCCGCGATGCCAAAGCCCTGCAGCAGCGCGGGCGTCGCGAGCAGCTTGCGCAGCTGCCGTGCGAGCAGCCCCGGGTTCAGCGGGGCAACAAGCATCCCGGTGGTGCCGTCAATCACCGCATCAAGGTGCCCGCCGACCGCCGACATGATCACCGGGGTCCCGCACGCCATGGCCCGGATCGCGGTGAGCCCGGTTGGCTCGTACGGGGAGGCGCTGACGGCGATGTCGGCTGATCGCAGCAGCGCCGCCAGGGCCGCGTCGGTTACCTCTCCGGCGAACTTCAACCGGTTCCGCACGCCAGCGGCATCCGCCAGACGCGCAAGGTCACGGAACCTGCCGGACCGCGGCAGATGCTTGCCGTCCGGTCCGCCGGCGATGATCAGCTCGGCCTCGGGCACCTGAGCGAGCGCACGCACGATGGTTTCCAGGCCCAACGGCCTCTCGTCAGCCGCGACAGCTACCAGACGGTGCTTAGCGCCCTTCGCCGGGTGCTGGCCGTCAGGGGCGAACAAGTCGATGTCGACGCCGCACGGGATGACCTGAATCGCCGACTTGGGCACGCCAAGCCTGGCCAGCTCGGCGGCCTCCGCTGAGGAGTTCGGGAGCACAGTGTCCACCTGCCGGCCGATAGCGCCCTCAAGCCGTACCCGGCCGACCGACACCGACTCGTCACCGCCTAGCCGGCGCGCCGTCGAACCGAGTGACTCGAATGTCTGCACAACCGGAGTCGCGCTATCGCGGGTCGCGCCGAGCGCGGCCAAGCCGCTTGTCCAGGAGAATGCGTGCACGACATCCGGCCTCCTCGCCTGCCACCGCTCGGTCAGATAGGCGGCGAACTCCGGCATGTGCACGGCAAGCTGATCGTCGTCAACCGGGCGGGCGGGGCCAGCCGGGACATGCTCAACCGAGACCCGGCCGCCGAGGATGGCGGAGCGAGGACGGTCCGTGCTCTCGCATCGCGTGTACAAGGTGACGCGGTGACCTAGGCCGGCAAGCGCGCAGGCGAGTGATGCCGGCTGGGCGGGCTCGCCGCAAGCAGCCGCGGCTGGCTCGACGGGGCTGTGTGCCGAGATGAGGGCGATCCTCATGGGGTTGTGCCTCCTTGGTAGTCACTGCGGTCGCAGCGCAGTCACCAAGGTGGCCTCGACATGGCTCACGGCATTAAGCGCGGATTGGCTCGCCATCAGAAAAGGCACACCCTCGGGACCGCACCATGACCAGCGCCATCCGCAGGGACCGGCCAGAGAATCCTGGCCTGGCAGTCCGCGCGGACTACAGATCGGTGCTTACGCCATTACTGGCGTGAGGGCGTGCCTGCGTCGTAGACACCGCTTGACGGTTACTTTACGGTAGCGCTTTCCTAGATTCAAGCTAATCGCGCCGATCTCCGGGATTTCCGCAGGTCAGCTGGTTACTCTTCGGTGTACTGCTCGATGGTTTCGCTTTCAACCGGAGCCTGGTCTGCCGTCACGGGGGTATCGCGGCCTGCCTCGGCAAGGATGCCGCCGGGCACCAGCAGCCGCGAGTAGCGGCGCTGCCGGATGTCTAAGGGCTGGCGGCGGCCGTGGCCCGTGTTGAGCACCAGCTTGCGGCGCACCCAGCCGTACCCGCGGCGCGGGATCACGGCACCCGCGGCACCAGTGAGCATAAGTACCCAGCCGGCGATGTGGAAACTGAAGAACGAAGGCTGCGCGGTCACGGCAAACGCCAAGATCGCGCCGATAGCCGCGAGACTGAGGGCGGTCGCCGTCTTCATGGCAGGCGTCCCTTCGGAGAGGTTGGCGGGCAGTGTACTAAGACGCTCCCGCGAAGGTGCTGAGTACGCGTGGAGTCCTAACCGACGGCGGCAGCTGGGTCGACGAGACGTTCCCGCAGGAATCGCAGGGCCTCGGCAAGCAGCCGGGAGACATGCATCTGGGAGACGCCAAGCTGCTCCCCGATCTCAGACTGGGTCATGTTCCCGTAAAAACGCATCAGCAGGAGTTGCTGCTCGCGCTCGGCTAGGTCGCCCCAGTGCGCCCAGACAGCCTGCATGTCGATGAGATGCTCTAGCTGCGGGTCCTCATCGCCAAGCAGGTCGCCAAGGGTGGCGGTGCCCTCCTCGCCGGTTAGCGGCGAGTCGAGCGAAGCGGCCTGGAAGGCTAGGTCGGCCTGCCGCGCCTCACGCACGCTCTCCTCTGTTATTTCCATGTGCTGTGCCAGCTCAGCATCGGTTGGCGTACTGCCGCCCGAGTTCGTCAGCTCAGCGGTGACATTACGCAGCTCAAGCCGGAGTTCCTGCAGTGACCGCTGCACATGTACCTGCCAGCGCTTGTCCCGGAAATGCCGCTTGATCTCGCCGCTGACGCACGGCTGAGCGTAGCTGGCCAGGCTCGCGCCGACCGCGGGATCGAAGTTATTAACGGCTTTGAGCAGGCCGACGTAGCCGACCTGCATCAGTTCCTCCTGCGGCTCGGTGCTGTTCCGGTAGCGCAGCACGCAGGATCGCACTAGCGGCCGGTACCGCGTGACGAGCACCTCGCAGGCGGCGTCCCGCAGGTAGCTGCCCTTCGGCGCAGACCGGATGATGGCCAGCAATTCGGCATCTTCGCGTTTCTCGAGATCGCGGTGCCGCAGCGCAGCCGGTGTCGTTAGCGTCTTCATCGTCGCTCCCAGGTGACGGGCACGGGGGCGGCCCGCCTGCGGATGTTGTGCCCCGCACGAGAAACTCAAACATCGAGCCGGATACCTGTCCGGGAGCGGCCCCTGCCGCGCCGGGTTTAATTCAGCACTTAAGAGGTAGCTTGCGGTCCGGCCAAACCGGGTGCCATGTAAACGCAGCCGGTCGCGGCCGCGGGGCGATCATGGCGAACGCCCGCCTAACCGGAGGCATCGATGAGGATCATCGCCGTAGTGCTCGTCATCTGGCTCATTATCGGAGTGATCGCTGGATTCCAGCGCCACTACTACACCGAGTCCGTGAGTTGCGCGAAGGCCGGCAACATCGCGGCCACCATCGCGGCCGGCCCGCTCAACTACGTCGGCGTCAATCCGAAGGTGCACTGCTCGGTACCACAGCCGAGCAAGTAGCACCGACACCGCCCAAACACCAGCCTCGCGTCACCCGCGGCGACCGCGTTTGGATGCAGGCCGTGCGGACACCTGGATTCGGGTGATCACTGTCTGGAAGCCCAGGGTGCTGCGGGAATACTCGCTCATCGCTGACGGCGAGCGCGGCGCGCTGGTCGGCCCCGATGGCGAAATTGTGTGGCTGTGCATGCCGCGCTGGGACAGCCCGCCGATCTTCTCGGCCTTGCTCGGCGGCCGCGGCGGATACGCGATAACGCCGACTGATCCGCATTACGTCTGGGGTGGCTACTACGAGCCTGGCAGCCTTATCTGGCGCAGCCGCTGGGTCGCAGACGGCGTCGCCGAGTGCCGGGAGGCACTGGCAATGCCTGCCAGCCCGCGCAGCGCTGTGCTACTGCGGCGGGTTGAGGCCGTGGACGGGCCGGCGCGACTGCAGGTGACACTCGATGTCCGGGCCGCGTTCGGCCGGAAGCCGATGGCGGACCTGCACCGATCGCACGGGTCCTGGACCGGTCGGAGCGGAACTATCAGGCTGCGCTGGTCCGGCGCCGCCCGCGCGCGGCCCGACGGCGACGGCATGCTCACCATGACGCTGAACCTTGCCGCTGGAGCCCATCATGACTTCACACTCGAGCTCGCCGACCAGCCACTCGGTGACCCGCCGGATCCGGAAGAGGCGTGGCAGGCCACCGCGGCGGCATGGTCTTCGGTAGTGCCCGACTGCAGCGGGCTGATCGCGGTCCGGGATGCCCGGCACGCTTACGCCGTGCTTCGTGGCCTCAGTGCCAGCAGCGGGGCGATGGTGGCCGCGGCCACCACGTCACTTCCGGAGCGGCTGGACAGCTTCCGTAACTACGACTACCGGTACGCATGGATCCGGGACCAGTGCTACGCCGGGCTGGCGGTGGCCACTCGCGGCCAGCATCCGCTGCTGGACGGTGCAGTCCGGTTCATCACCGAGCGACTGCACTGTGACGGCCCGGACCTGAGGCCCGCGTACACCGTCAGCGGCGGCAAGGTGCCCGACGAGCGCGGCCAGCGGCTGCGCGGCTACCCCGGCGGTAAGGTCCGGACCGGGAACAGGGTCAACAACCAATTCCAGCTCGACGGCCTGGGCGAGGCGCTGCAGCTGCTGGCAGCTGCTGGCCGGCTGGACATGCTCGGGCCGGAGGACTGGCGGGCTGCCGAGATCGCCGCGACAGCGATAGAGCAACGTAGCGGCGAACCGGACGCCGGCATCTGGGAACTCGATGATCAGCGCTGGGCGCATTCACGACTGGCCTGTGTGGCCGGTTTGCGTGCGATCGCAGCCGCGGCCGAGGGCGGCTCGCCCGGCGGCCACGGCAGCAGACAGGCAGCGCATTGGAGCTCGGTTGCGGACAAGATCCTCGCCGGGCTGAGCAACTGCCTGCATCCAGACGGCCGATGGCAACGATCACCATCCGATGAGCGCGTCGATGCAGCGCTGCTGTTGCCCGCGATCAATGGCGCGCTGAGCAACGATGACCCGCGGACCGAGGCCACCATGAGGGCGGTGGCCTCCGAGCTGGCCGATGATGGATTTGTGTACAGATTCCGGCAAGACGCACGGCCGTTGCACAAGTCTGAGGGCGCCTTCCTGCTGTGCGGCTTCTGGATGGCGCAGGCAGCCAGTGCCTGCGGCGACCAGGTCGGGGCTGCCCGCTGGTTCGAGCGCAGCCGGTCCGCCTGTGGCCCGGCTGGCCTGTACACCGAGGAGTATGACGTACACCAGCGCCAGCAGCGCGGCAACTTGCCGCAGGCGTTCGTCCATGCCGGGGTGCTGAGGACCGCGGCGGCGCTGTCCGAGCCGTAGGCGGCATCGGTACGCCGGCCAGACCTGCAGCCGAACTTAGGCTCACGCGCGCTTGGAGGAGACGATGACGCACGACAACGTTGCAGACAAGAACGCCATCAGCCGGCGAGCCCAGCGATGACCCGCGGCCCGAGCCACAGTACGCGCGCGACGACCGGAATCTCTCTGAGCTGGTGCAGGAACTGCGGGTGGCAGGCCTGGGCGTGCAGGTCTTGTTCGGCTTCCTGCTGGCGCTGCCATTCAGCGCCCGGTTCATCAAACTCAGCACGGCGCAACGGGGACTGTACATGGCTGACGTCCTGCTGGCCGCGATCACGACTGCGCTGCTAGTCGGTCCGGTTGCTTACCACCGGTTGCTGTTCCGGCAGCATCAGAAAGAGCGCCTGGTGCGGGCCGCGAACGTGATGGCCATCGCCGGCCTGATCACCGTCGCGCTGGCAATAACCGCGGCCGTCCTGCTCATAGCGAGCTTCGTCGTGCACGGCGCGCTGGCAATCGTCCTCGCCGGCTGCGTGTTCGGCCTGTTCGCCGGCTTGTGGATCGTGGTGCCGCTGGCCAGGCGAGCGCGCGCAGAATCCGATGGTGGCGGTGATTAAGGACCTGGCCGCATATCAGGTAACCCCGGTCTCGGTCCATAGTGCATCTGTCCGTTACGCGAGCTTAATTACCTGATCGTGACGGCCAACGCGCCGCCGATGCAGGCGAGGCCAACGACGATCCAGGTGACGTAGTCGTTGACTACGCCGCTTTGGATTCGCTGGATGGGCCGGACCCAGCCAGCGCCCGGTTCAAAGCCGCGACGCAGCAACGGGAGCCGCCGCCAGTACAGCGCGGCGCTTGCCAGCAGCACAGACCCGATGGCCGATCCCACGGCGGTGAGCAGGCTGGCGCGAGTGACAGCTGCCGCTTCCGGCTCATGCGGCGGGAACCGATGCACGAGGTCTCCACCGTGCAGCACGATGGCTTCATACCCGCCCTGGTCCTGGAATCGGACCGCCGCTGCCTCCACCGCCCCGCCTAGGTGCGGCACGACTGCCAGGCCGAGCGCGGCAGCGGTGAGCACGGCCGCTGGAATGATCATCGTGACGGGGGTCCGCTGCTTTGCGAGATCGGTCTCGGAGGTTTCCTCGCTGGACTCCCTGTCCATCTCGGGATCTTCACTGGGAGCATCACCGAGCCCGAAGAACACTCCGCCCGCGACTCTTAGCACGGCCCCGCCGACGATCACCGAAGCAACCACGAACACCCCCGCGATCCAGGGCATGCCGAGAGAGGAACCGCTGTCCTCGATCCACCCCTTGCCGAGGAAGGTGGCAAATGGCGGCAGGTCAGCCAGGCCAAATGCGGCCACGGTGAACACAATGCCGGTCAGCCGCAGCGGCCGGCCGCGGGCGTGCAGCCGCGTCTCGTTGACCGAGCCAAGCCGGTGTATCACGATGCCGACGCACAGGAAGAGTGCGGCCTTAAGCAAGGCATGCCCGGCCACGTAGACGGCCACCCCGGCGAGGCCGAGCGGGGTAAGCAGCGCGATACCTGTCAGGAACAGGCCAGCATGGCTGATCGTGGAGAAGGCCAGGAGGCGTTTGATGTGCCGTTCCCGGAAGCAGAAGAACGCGCCGGTCA
Source organism: uncultured Actinomycetota bacterium (assembly GCA_963787665.1). GTDB lineage: Bacteria > Actinomycetota > Actinomycetes > Streptosporangiales > Streptosporangiaceae > JAJYUU01. The sequence continues at coordinate 657,990 of CAWBDZ010000005.1, read as the reverse complement.
GCGCCGTGAGCAGGCCGAGAGCCTCGAACGTGGCCATGATGACGGCGCGGTGACCCAGGGCGTGGCCGAACATGGACCAGTACACCCGGGCGATGCCGTACAGCCCGAGCTCGACCATGACCCCGGAGAACAGTACGCACACCGGGGTGGGAGCAACGGCGTGCGCGTCGGCGAGCCAGAAATGGAACGGAACGATGGCGCTCTTGATCAGCAAGCCCGACAGGATGAGCAGGAACGCCACCACGACGAGCCCGTCTGGCTTGTGCCGGGACAGGTCCACGCCGATCTGGGCCATGTTCAGCGCACCGGTCCGGCCGTAGACCAGGCCGATGCCCGACAAGGTCAGGTAGGCGCCGATGCTGTTGCTGATGGCAAAGTTGAGTCCGCCCTGCAACGAGCCACGTTCCTCCGGCCGGTAGGCGGTCAGCGCATAGGCCGCAACGCCCATCAGCTCGAACCAGACGAACATGTCGAAAACGTCGCCGGTCAGACAGAACCCGACCATGCCGGCCAGGAAGGCCAGCATCAGCGCGTGGTAATAGGTCGAGACCTCCTCGAAATACCGCCAGGAGAAAGTCATGGCCGCGGTGACGAGCAACGCCGCCAGACAGGCCAGTCCCGCGCTGAGCGGTCCGACCTCGAAATCAATGCCGATAGCGACCCCATGCGCGGGCCGGAAGCCGGCGAACCAGTACACCAGGTCACCATGAACTGCCCGAGACAAAATGACAGCGAGCAGCCCGACGATGACGCCGCTGGTAGTGATCGCGACTGCATCAAGGATTCGCCGACGGCGTCGAAGCACCGGGCTGAGCGCCGAAACAGCCGCCGCCACCAGCAAAGGAAGGGTAACGGTGAGCGGGAGCAGCTGATCCACTTGTACCGGCCTCAGCCCTTGAGTTGGACCAGCTCTTGCGGGTCAACTGTGCCGAACCGCTTGTGCGCCTGGATGGCAAACGCCAGCAGCAGGGCCGTTACGGCTGCCTCGACGACCACGTCCGTCAGCGCGAGCGCTTGGACAACCGGATCCACTGCGGGCGTGTGCCGAGGGATGTCGGAGAAGTATGGCGCTACCCCGCCGGTGACATAACCGACGCTCAACAGCAGCACATAGGTAGACGACTGGACGACGATGAGGCAGACGATCTGATGCACCAGGTGCCTGCTGGTGACGATGCCGTACAGGCCGACGCCCAGGATCCAGGCAACGACCACGAACGGGAAGATCTGCATCAGCTGCCCGCCGCTCCGACCAGCAGGGTCTGATCCAGCAGCTCCCCCACGACGAGGACGAACGCCGCCGCCACTTCGAGGCCGACGAGGAAGCTGATCAGCGCGATAGTGCCAGACGAGCTGACGGCGCCGGGCACCGTGCCTAGCGGCAGGAAGTTCACGAGGTACGGCAGCCCAAGCGCCACCGCGGTGATGCCGACCGCGACGAAGCCGCCTGCTCCTACCGCCTCGACCACGTCCAGGAGATCCACCGGGCTGACCCTCCTGAACGCGAGGAACTCTCCGGCTAGATAGATCAGGATGACGGCGCTGGCGAGCACCACGCCGCCCTGGAAGCCGCCTGACGGGCTCGTCTGGGCATGGCTCGCCAGAAACCATCCCATCAATACGGCGGGCCCGACATACAGCAGAGCCGACAAGCGGACGGCGTCGCTGCTCGTCGGCGGGGGTTCGGCCACGGGCGAATCGCCCATGCGGCGCGCCCGGCGCTCACCACGTAGGTGGCGGAGCACGGTGCTCACCCCGACGGCCGCCATGAACAAGATGAATTCCTCGCCGACAGTATCGAAGCCGCGGTATTCGAAGTTGACCGCGGAGACTATTCCGGTCGCCTTTGCTTGGTTCACCGCGATGGCGTTGATGATGTCGCCATAAGGCCCTGGATAGTGGCCGAAACCTGGCAGGCCTTGCATTCCCCACAGGTAGAAGGCCAACAGGCCGACCAGTCCGGCCAGGAACAGCCAGCGCCGCGTGCCCGGCCTCATTTCTCGCGTTTCCTGAGCTTTGCCAGCGTCAGCAGCAGCATGATCGGCAGCGCGACCGCGCCAACGCATAGTTCGGAAAGCGTCACATCGGGCGCCTGGAACGCCAGGAACAATAGTGCGAGCAGCAGCCCGTAGGCGCTCACCGCGACGGCCTGCCGGACCGGCACTCGCGTGAGCACGACTCCAGTCGCAGCCGCAGCCACCAGCACCAGCAGCAGCACCTGAAGGACGTCCGCGAGCCCAGTTGGCAGGCTGTAAGGCGACCTGGCAGCCATGGCCGCAGCGGCGATCAATCGCACTCATCCTCGTCGCAGCGGCTGCTGGGAACATGGGTTAGCCGCCAGTCCCCGTCGAGCCGCGTCCGGGCAGCCCTGACGGTCGCATGTGAGAGGAACGGTCCGGCGACGACGAGGAAGGCGATGGCCAGCCAGGCCTGCGCCGAATCAGCGGATAGACCTGACTGCGCCAGGACTGCTAGGGCGATGAGCACCGGCGCGACGGTGGTGACCGGAGCAACGTAGTGCAGCTTGTTGAACGCGCCGCGCATGACAAGCACGCCGACCGAGGACGCCAGTACGATGAGCACGGCCGCGGCAAGGAAGATGTCTACGATGATCTCTCGCAGCATCACAGCCCCCGCTCGAGGAACCGCACGAAGACCAGGCCGCTACCGAGAATCAGGACGGCGAGCAGGACCGGCAGCTCGAACTCGCCTGACCGGCCGAGCCCTTCCGGCAGCAAGATGAGGTCCAGCACGGTGATGGCGCCAATCGCCTGGTAGCCGATGAGCGCCTCCATTTCCGCGCCGAGCCAGATCACGATGGCGCACGGAACGACCGCTACGAGCATGGCGATGGCAGCGACCGCGAACGCGTTCACCAGGTGTCCCCTTCCTCCGCTCTGACCAGTTGATGGACGACCATGACCTGGCGCTCAGGGTCCAGGCCGAGGACGAACGTGTTGGGCGCCAGGGACTTGCCGCCCACCAGCAGCGCCCGGCGCGCCTTCGCCTCGACGCTCTGATCGCCGAACCGGACCGGCAGCTCGCTGAACCCGCTGGCCGGTTCATGGCCGTGCGCCAGCAACCGCCATAGCACGCCGAATACAATCCCGGTGTCGCGGACCACGTCGGCCGGCAGCGCGACAGCCGGGCCCAGCCAGGCGAGTCGAAGGCGCAGCCGTGTATTCGCCTGATACCCGGCGAGCTCTGCCAGCGTGGCCGCCAGCGCCGCCGCGCCGCCGCCCGCGAGCAACTCGTCGGTCGCCAGCTTGTCGTCGATGATGATCCAGAGCGACATGAGCAGCGCCCACCAGATGAGCCACACGCCGACCCTGCTGGCCAGCGATTGGTACGAGTCCGCACGTGGCGGCTGGGCCGTTTTCTGCTGTCGCCTTCGCGGTTCCACGGGCCGTCAGTTGCCCGGGTACCAGGACAGCAAACGCCCGCACCCGAACCGGCGGCTGGTGGTCGCTGACCATGTCGCCTGGACAGCGGCCTGCCATGCCTGCATGACGCGCGGCCGCTGGGGTAGCTGCTGAGCCCCCGGGGGACCAGGAGGAGCTGCGTGAACGGGCCAGTTAACGGAACATTCCCGCCGCAAGGTGCCGGCGGTGGCAAACCAGGCGTTGGGCTGCACCACGGCGTGGCGGGCTGGAGTCAGACGGTCAAGGGGACGAAACGGAAGTACGTCCGAGACCGGTGCAGCATGACCGCCGCGAGCCTGGCGTACCACTGGTTCCTGGCGCTGTTTCCCGCGCTGATCGCGTTGCTGGGGGTGGCCGGCCTGGCGCACATCAGCCCGGGCACCGTGCGCAACCTCGTCGCCGGCCTCACCAAGGCGCTGCCACCTGGCGCCGCCACGACCGTGAGCCAGGCCGTCTCGCATGCGGCCGGCCAGTCATCGAAAAGCTCGCTCACAGCGCTGGTCATCGGAATTGTTATCGCACTATGGAGCGCATCGGGCGGCATGTCCGCCTTGCAGCAAGGCCTGGACGTGGCCTACGAGGTTCCGGACGACCGTAAGTTCCTGGCCCGGCGGCTGCGCTCGGTGCCGCTGATGCTCGCCACCGTGGTCATAGGCGGGCTGGCCTCGGCGCTCATCGTGTTCGGGCAGCCCATCGGCCATGGCATCGAGGGTCACCTCGGGATTTCCAGCAACGCATTCCTGATCGGCTGGACCGTGGTGCGGTGGCTCGCGTCGATCATGCTGATCAGCCTGCTGTTCGCGGTTTACTACTACGCCGGGGCTTAACCGGCCGACGCCGCGCTGGCAGTGGCTGAGTGCCGGCGGCATTGCCGGAACCGCGATCTTCGTGGCCGCGTCCGTCGCCTTCTCGTTTTACGTGGCCAGATTCGGGTCTTTCGGAAAGACCTACGGGGCACTGGCTGGCGTGGCGATCCTGATCTTCTGGCTATATCTGGCGGGGCTAGCTGTCCTGGTCGGGGCCGAGCTCAACGCCGAGACAGAACGTCAGCTGGCCGCTAAGCCGGATACCGCAGCCAGGCCGGACACGGGCGGCAGGCTGGGGCCCCGGGTGCTGCCTCGCCGGATCCATCGAACATAGCGCTGACGGGCCTTGCCTGATCAATGCTTGCCTGACCACTGCGGGACCGGTCGGCGCCGCGGGCCACAGGGCCAGCCGGCGGGCCAGGCCTAGCAGGTGCACACACCAAGCCGTCGGCTGCGAGAGGATAGATCCGTGACGCGTCACCGCACTCGAGACGAGTACCCCGGGAATCGACGCTCCGGTGCCGCGCGACCTGGCCATCGCCTTTCGGACGTACCGGCGGAGGGCACGGGCCAGTGTACATAGCCGTCATGCTCGTGGCCGCGATGCTCATCGGAGCCGGCTTCGTGTTGCAACAACAAGCGGCCGAGAAGGTTCGTTCCGCGGAGTTCTTGCAGCTCAGCCTGATAAAGACGCTGATTCACAAGCGGCGCTGGCTTCTTGGCATCGCTGTGCTCGTCGCCGGTGATCTCATCGCTGCCTGGACGCTCGGGCACCTTGACCTGTCGGTCAGCGAGCCGCTGCTGACCACTAACCTGCTCTTCGCGCTGGTGCTGGCCGCGCGGCTGTCCGGCCGCGCGCTGCGCAAGACCGACATTGCGGGCGCCGTGCTGCTCACCGCCGGGGTGGCGGCGCTGGCTGCCACCCGCGACGTCAAGGCGACAACTGAGTCCTTCGGGTCCTTCTCACATTGGCCCGCTGCCGCCGTCATTGCGGTCACCGCAGGCTTCCTGGTCCAGCTCGGACGGCGGCGCTCCGGCCAGGTACGGGCGACGCTGACCGGCACGGCCAGCGGGCTTATTCTCGGCATCGCCGACGCCTTCACCCGGCGCAGCGTGCAGATACTGGACAGCCATCATGCAAGCCACCTGCTGACCAGCTGGTCCGGTTACGCGACGCTGGCGGCGAGCATCATCGCGCTATGGCTGATGCAGAACGCCTTCAACGCAGCCCCGCTACAGGCCTCGCTTCCGGCCGTAACGGCGGCGGAGCCGACCGCCGGCATCGTGCTTGGCATTGTGGTATTCGGGGACACGGTCCATGTAACGCCGTGGCTGCTGGCGGCGCAGGCAGCTAGCCTGGCCGCCATGGTGGCCGGTGTCATCCTGGTCGCCCGGGCCAGGGTATTCCGCGATCTGCACCTTCGCGAGCTGCCGCACGCGGCGCTCGAACGGCTGGCGCATCCGGTGGCTGCGCTTGAGCTCGGGGCCCGCCGGAGCGCTGGCCCTAGCGACGCGCCGAGCCTGCCCCCGCCAGCCGGCGATCCGGAATCCGACGGTGAGGCCGGCGCTCCGGAGGCAGCTGCCAGCCAGGAAGCCGGAAGCCAGGCTGGAGCCGTCCCAATGGACGATCAGGCCAGCACGCTGGTGCCGGGCGATCCGCTCGGATCCGGCTGACCAGCAGCGCACTACTAGCCACGGCCGCGAACCTTGCGTGCCACCGCAAACAGCACTGCCAGTCCGCCAACTCCCGCGGCCACCCGGCCCGCCATGGCGGCCTGCCGCGGCGCGGCCGGCCGCGCCGCGGCCCGCTCGGGGTGCTCAGCAGGCAAGTCCATCGCCCCGGCCAGCAGTTCGGCCAAATGCATCGCCTCGCGGCCGCCGCTATCGAGCTCATGTATCTGAGTCCGGCAGCTGAAGCCGTCGGCTAGCACGGCCGCGTCGCCAGGCGCCTCACGGAGCCTGGGCAGCAGGACCTGCTCGGCGCAAGCAACGCTGACCTCATGATGGCCGCGCTGGAAGCCGAAGTTGCCCGCCAGGCCACAACAGCCAGACTGCAAATGCTCGAATTCGGCCCCCGTCTTCGTCAGCAGGTCCGCGTCGGCATCCCAGCCCATCACGGCGTGCTGATGACAGTGGACCTGGGCGAGGACCTGCCTGGCGACCGACGGCGGCTGCCAGCCCGGGGTGTGCTGCTCCAGCAGCTCGGCCAAGGTGACCACGTGGTCGCGCAGCCGCAACACATCCTGGTCGTCCGGAAACAGTTCGGCCGCGTCCGCTCGGAACATGGCTGTGCAGCTTGGCTCGAGCCCGACGACGTAACCGCCAGCGCTGACGTGCCCGGCTAGCCGGGCAACCGTCCGTGACAGTACCCTCTTCGCCACGCCAAGCTGGCCGGTCGAAACCCAGGTCAGGCCGCAGCACAGGTCACCGGCCGGGATCTGGACCCGCCATCCGGCGGCCTCCAGTACCGCGACGGCTGCCATCCCAACATGCGGCTGGAAATGGTTGGTGAACGTGTCCGGCCACAGCAGGACGGTGCCGAGATGGCCATCACCGTTCTCGTCGCGCTGGGCGTGCCACTGCTGCAGCGTCTGGCCGGCGAACAGGGGTACCTCCCTGGGCTCCACCCCGCCGATCATGGCCGCTGCCTGGTGCAGGCCGGGGGTGTGCGTCACGCCGTTGACCATGCCTGCCAGCCGCAGCTTGGCGACAACCTTGGCCATGACAGGCAGCCAACCGAGGGAGAGGTCTGACCGCGGCCGCCGCCACTGCCTGCCCCGCCAGTGGTGCGCGAGGAACTCCGCCTTGTACGTAGCCATATCTACGTTGGCCGGGCAGTCGGTCTTGCAGCCCTTGCAGGCAAGGCACAGGTCGAGCGCGTCGCGGACCGCCTCTGACCGCCAGCCGTCACCGATAGTGGCGTCGCCATGCCCGTTGAGCATCTCGAACAGCAGCCGCGCGCGGCCGCGAGTGGAATGCTGCTCCTCGCCAGTGGCTTGATAGGAGGGGCACATCACCGCACCGCCCGGATGCTCATGTTGCCGGCACTTGCCGACGCCGACGCACCTGTTCGCAGCGTGAGCGAAGGACCCGCCGTCGTTTGGATACCGGAAATAAAGGTCCTGCGGGGCAGCCGGAGACCAGTCAGACCCAAGCCGCAGATGCTCATCGAGCCGGGCCGGATGGACTACCTTCCCGGGATTCATTCTGTTGTCTGTATCGAAGATGTCCTTGACCTCACCGAAAGCAGTCACCAGGCGCTCGCCGAACATCCTGACTAGCAGTTCGCCACGGGACTGACCATCGCCATGCTCGCCGGACAGCGAGCCGCCATGGGACACGACCAGGTCCGCCGCGCGTTCCATGAACCGGCGGTACTTCGCTACGCCCTCGGCGGTATACAAGTCGAACGGGATCCTGGTATGCACGCAGCCCTGGCCGAAGTGACCATACAGGCTCGGCATCAGATCACTGGCGTAATCGAACTCCGCATAGAGCTTGTTCAGGTCGCGCAGGTAATCGCCAAGCTTCTCGGGCGCTACGGCCGAGTCTTCCCAGCCCTCGAAGGTGTCAGGCTGGCCGGGCAAGTGCGCGGTAGCGCCAAGTCCGGCCTCTCTCGCCTGCCACAACTCGTCCTCGAAGCCTGGCTCATCGACGAACTTCACGCTGGGCTCGTGCTCGGTGTCGTGCAGCGCGTCCAGTAGCTGGCGCGCGGCGGTGTCAACCTCTGCCTTGGATTTGCCGCCAAACTGCACCATGAGATACGCCGATCCGCGCGGCAGCTCCTGCAAAGCGCGGGAGTTCATGTGCTTAAGGTGCTCGTCGTGGATCAGCCGGTCGTCAAGCCCTTCCAGCGCGATGGGGTGGTGTGGCAACACTGCTGGCACGGCATCGGCGGCCTTGTCAACGCTGGGGTAGCCCAGCACGACGAGGCTGCGTTCGGGCAGCACGGGAACCAGCTTGAGTCGCGCCCGAAGCACTGTCACCAGTGTCGACTCGCTGCCAACAAGCAGACCGGCCACGTCGAACCCGTGCTCGGGCAATAGCGAGTCCAGGTTGTAACCGGAGACCCGCCGCGGTATGTCGGGGTACCGGGCGCGAATCTCGTCGGAGTACTGATCTCGCAACCCGCTCAGCCGCCTGTAAATCTCCGCGCGCCGGTCGCCGCGACGCTCGATGCGCGCGTACTCCTCGTCGTCGGTTGGCCCGCACCAGAACCGGGTGCCGTCGTAGAGAAGCACTTCGAGCTCGGCGATATTGTCGACAACCTTTCCCGTGCGCTGGGCCGTCGCACCGCACGAGTTGTTGCCGATCATCCCGCCCAGCGTGCAGTTCATGTGCGTGGCCGGCTCAGGGCCGTACCGGAGCCCGGTCGGCGCTAGCTCGGAATTCAGCATGTCGAGCACGATCCCTGGCTGGACCACGCACGTACGCTGCCGCACATCGACCGACTCGACGTGGTTGCAGTACTTCGACCAGTCCAGTACCACCGCGGTGTTGGTGCACTGGCCGGCCAGGCTGGTCCCGCCGCCGCGGGAAAGCACGGGCACGCCGTACTCCCGGCACACCGCGACCGCGTCGGCGCCGGCCTCGGGGTAATGCGGGATGACGACGCCGATGGGTACCTGACGGAAGTTCGAGGCGTCGGTCGAGTACGCGGCCCGGCTGCCATCGTCGAACCGGACCTCGCCGTCCACCCGATCGGCCAGCGCGCGTTGCAGGCCGCTGACGTCTGCTTCGGCGGCGATGCCAGCGACAGTGCCCGTGTCGCTCGTCCCGGTTGTGCTAGCTGGCGATGCCATCACAGATCAGTCCCCTCGAGCAGTCAGCTGCGGCGAGATATCCGGCTGCCCGCAGCGTCGGCCCGGAAACATCGACTCCGGCAGGCGGCTTAGGCCGTCGTCCTGTCCCGGTCGGCTCCGTTCGGCGAGGGAGCCAACTGCGTCGGGTCAATGAAGACGTGCGGCACAACGGGCAGTACTTCGGCCAGTTTCCTGTCGATGCCGTCGGCGAGATCCTCGGTCCGGTCCGCGCTGAGGTCATCGTCGAAGGCGACCCTGGCCGCGACGATCAGATGGTCTGGACCCATATGCATCGTCCGCAAATCGAGCAGCGCCGCGATTCCGTCGGTCGCCTCGATCTGCGACGCGATGACCTCCAGCTGTCGCGGGTCGGCGGCCCGCCCGATCAGCAGCTCGCGGCTGTCAGCCCCCAGCCGGACGGCGACGGCGATCAGCAGCACCCCGATGGCCATTGAGGCGGCCGCGTCCCAGGTCTCCGAGCCGGTCAGCTGCCTGAGCACCAGCCCCGTCAGGGCGAACAGCAGCCCGACGATCGCGGCACTGTCCTCGAACAGGGCTGCCTTCACGGTGGTGTCCGGACTCGTCCGCACATGCTCGAGGGTGCCCAGCTGCCGCGCCCGGGCCTGCTGCCTGGTCTGGCGGGTGGCACGGGCAAGCGAGATACCCTCCGCCCCGCCTGCCAGCACCAGCGCCAGGTAGCCGACGAGCAGACCGTGCCGCCCGCCACCACGGCCGAGAGCCAGGATGCCTTCCAATATGGAGAAGCCGCCGCCCGCGATGAAGATCCCGAATGCCGCAAGCAGTGACCAGAAGTAGCGCTCCTGGCCATAGCCGAAGGGGTGTCTCCGGTCCGGCGGCCGCTCGGCCTGATGTACTGAGGCAAGCAGGAATACCTGGTTAATCGTGTCGGCCATCGAGTGCGCTGCCTCGGCCAGCAGGGCGCTTGAGCCTGCGATCAGGCCGGCCGCGAGCTTGATGGCCGCCACGAAAATGTTGGCCGCGCCAGCGACGAGCACGGTCCGCCGCGTCGACCGGATCGCCGCAGATGTCATGCGTCCTTGCTGCCCTTGGTGAGCCCGTCAAACATGGCAACGGCAAGGACCGGACAGCCGCAAAGCAGGACATGTGACGAAGGTCGCCCGTTTGCCATCAACTCGACAGGGCAGCTAGGGCCACGTGTCGGGGCAGCCGCCTGGATCTATGTTGGAGTGCGGCGGAGCCGCGATGTAAGGACGGTGACTCGACCGAGGGAGACATGGCAGCGAAACGGGCGTGGCCGGGAGTCAGCTACCCGCTGGGCGCCAGTTACGACGGCGTCGGCACCAATTTCGCGCTCTACTCCGCGATCGCCGAGCAGGTGGAGCTGTGCCTCTTCGATGCCCAGAACGGAACTGTGGCCGCGGCCGAGCAGCGCGTGAGCCTGCGCGAGGTGGATGGCTTCATCTGGCACGGCTACCTGCTCGGGGTCGGTCCCGGACAGCGCTACGGCTACCGGGTCCATGGCCCGTACGACCCGCCGGCCGGCCATCGCTGCAACCCGGCCAAGTTGCTGCTCGACCCGTACGCGAAGGCGATCGAGGGAACGGTCGGATGGGACCAGGCCGCCTTCGGTTACCGGTTCGGGCGCGAGGACGAGCCGGATAGCACTGATTCGGCCCCGGTCGTGCCGCGGGGCGTGGTGGCAAACCCCTACTTCGACTGGGGCAACGACCGGGCGCCGCGAACTCCGTATCACCAGAGCGTGATTTACGAGGCCCACGTGCGCGGGCTGACCAGGCTGCATCCCGCCGTGCCGGCAGACCAGCGAGGCACTTACGCCGGCCTGGCGCATCCGGCCATCATCGAGTACCTCCTTGAACTCGGCGTCACCGCTGTCGAGCTGATGCCAGTGCACGAGTTTGTCAGCGACGGCTTCCTGCACGAACGCGGTCTGTCCAATTACTGGGGCTACAACACCATCGGCTTCTTCGCCCCGCACAACGCTTACAGTGCCAGTGGCCAGCTGGGCGAGCAGGTGCCCGAGTTCAAGTCCATGGTCCGGACGCTGCACGCGGCAGGCATCGAGGTCATACTCGACGTGGTCTACAACCACACAGCTGAGGGCAACCACCTCGGCCCGACGCTCTCCTTCCGAGGTATCGACAACGCCGCCTACTACCGGCTGTCCGATGAGCCCGACCGCAGGCACTACCTGGACACCACCGGCACCGGCAACAGCCTGCTGATGAGCAACCCGCACGTGCTGCAGCTGATCATGGACTCGCTGCGTTACTGGGTGCTCGAGATGCACGTGGACGGCTTCCGGTTCGACCTGGCGTCCGCGCTCGCCCGGCAGTTCCTGGAAGTCGACCGGCTATCGGCGTTCTTCGACTTGGTGCAGCAGGATCCGGTCATATCCCAGGTCAAGCTCATCGCTGAGCCGTGGGACGTAGGCGAGGGCGGCTACCAGGTCGGTAACTTCCCGCCGTTGTGGACCGAGTGGAACGGCAAGTACCGGGATGCGGTTCGTGACCTGTGGCGTGGCCAGCCGGCCTCGTTGCCGGAGTTCGCCGCGCGGCTGACCGGCTCGGCCGACCTGTACGCCAGTGACAACCGGCGGCCGATAGCGTCAGTGAACTTCGTTACCTGCCATGACGGGTTCACGCTCGCCGACCTGGTCAGCTACGACTACAAGCACAACGAGGCCAACGGCGAGAACAGCCGCGACGGCAGCGACGACAACAGATCCTGGAATTGCGGCGCCGAGGGACCGACGACAGATGGGGCCATTCTGGCGTTGCGCGCACGCCAGCAGCGCAACCTGCTCGCCACATTGCTGCTGTCGCAGGGCGTGCCGATGCTGCTGGCCGGTGACGAGCTCGGCCGGACCCAGCTTGGCAACAACAACGGCTACTGCCAGGACAACGAGCTGTCCTGGCTGCACTGGCCAGCGAATGTCGGCAGCAGCGCCGGCGTTGCCTCCGGTTCCGTGCAAACCCAGGAGGAAACGGGTTCGGTCGCGCTGCACGACTTCGTCCGCTCGCTGATCCAGATCAGGGCCGAGCATCCGGTGTTCCGGCGGCGGCGTTTCTTCACCGGCCACAGCGGCCGGGCAACCGGCGACCATCTGGGTGACATTGACTGGCTGACGCCCGCTGGCGAGCGGATGGCCGACGAGGACTGGTCCGCCGGGTTCGCCAAATCGGTCATGGTCTTCCTGAACGGCGAGGCGATCAGCGAGCCCGACCCCCGCGGCGAGCCCATCACCGATGACTCGTTCCTGCTGCTGATCAACGCGGCCGAGCATGAGGTGGCCTTCACGATTCCGTCGGCGGGCTACGGCGAGATCTGGCAGCCGGTACTCGACACCGCCGATCCAGCGCCGCCGCCCGGCAGCGCGGAGGCGGTGAAGGCCGGCGACATCATCCGAATGACCAGCCGGTCTCTGCGATTGCTGTGCCGTGCCTGACCAAACCGACACCGACCGAATCAACACCGACCAAACCGACACTCACCGAGCCAACGCCCGACGGGGCCTGCCCGCGTCCACCTACCGGCTGCAACTACGCCAGGGCTTCGGCTTCGCTGACGCCGCATCCATCGCCGGCTACCTGAGCGCGCTCGGCGTCAGTCACGCGTACCTGTCGCCAATCCTTCAGGCTGCCCCAGGATCGACGCACGGGTATGACGTGGTCGACCACTCAAGGATATCTGCCGAGCTTGGCGGCGAAGACGGCTTCCGCGCGATGGCCGCCAGGTTCGCCGAACGCGGCATCGGCATTGTCGTCGACGTCGTGCCGAACCACATGGCCATCCCGGCGCCCTCGTACCTGAACCGCCAGCTGTGGTCGGTACTGCGGGAGGGCCGCGACTCGCCGCAGGCGCACTGGTTCGACATCGACTGGGAGCTCCACGGCGGCCGGATGCTGCTGCCGATCCTGGCCGGGCCGCTTCGTTACTGCCTTCCTGAGCTGACAGTTTCCGAAGTCGGCGCGGACGGCCAGCCGGTGCTGCGGTACTCCGAATACGTCCTGCCGCTGCGGGCCGGCATGGCGGACTTGCCGATAGCCGAGCTGGTGGCAGCTCAGCATTACCTGCTCAGCGACTGGCGTTCGGCCGCCTCCGAGCTCAACTGGCGGCGGTTCCTGGACATCAGCTCGCTCATCGCGATCAGGGTTGAGGAGCCAGATGTCTTTGCGGCCAGCCACTGCCTGCTGCTGGGCCTCGTGGCCGAGGGCCTCATCGACGGGCTGCGGATCGACCATCCTGACGGCCTGGCCGATCCGCGTGGTTACCTGCGTCAGCTCGCAACAGCGACAGACCGCTGCTGGACAGTGACCGAGAAGGTGCTCAGTCCGGGTGAGTTGCTGCCAGCGGACTGGCAGTGTGCCGGCACTACCGGGTACGACGCCCTGGCAGCCGTCGGTGAGCTGTACACCGATCCAAGTGGCGCAGAGCGGCTCAGCGAGCAGTACGTCCGGTTTGGAGGAGCGGCGGGCGACTTTGCCGCGCAAGCGTGGGCGGCCCGCGGCCAGATAGCCGGCCGGCAGCTCAACGCGGAGGTAGCGCGGCTTGCCCGGTTGGTCGGCCGCCTCGGTGAACCCCTGTTGGAAGCGCTGTCGCCTGCTGACCGGCGCGCAGTCCTGACCGAGTTGCTGGCCGCCTTCGGCGTCTATCGCGCTTACGTGACTCCGGGTGAGCCGCCGGCCAGCGACAACGTGGCCCAGATCGCTGCTGCCGCCGCCTGTGCGAGGCCGCGGCTTCCGGGTCGGCTGCAGCCTGCGGCCGACCTCGTCGTGGCACTGCTGCTCGGCCGGCGCGTTGCCGCGAGCTGCCGGGAAGCCAGGAACGACCTGATCGTGCGATTCCAGCAGACTTGCGCCGCGGTGCAGGCCAAAGGCGTCGAGGATACCGCCGGCTATCGCTGGACCCGGCTGATCTCAGCCAACGAGGTCGGCGCCGATCCCGACCATCCCGGCCGTGGTATCGCCGCGTTTCACCGGTACGCCCTGCGGCTAGCCTGTGATTGGCCGGCCACCATGACGACGCTGTCCACTCACGACACTAAGCGGCAGGAAGACGTCCGGGCCCGGCTCGCGCTCCTCGCCGAGTCGCCGGAAACGTGGGGCAACGAGGTGGCGGCGTGGCACGCCCGAGCGGCCAGCTTGGCCGAGTCGGAACCGCCCGACGCGCCAACCGCGTACCTGCTCTGGCAGACGATCGTCGGCGCCTGGCCGATCGGCGCCGACCGGCTGGCCGATTACCTGCGCAAAGCGATGCGCGAAGCGAAACTCGCGACGTCGTGGACTCAGCCAGACTTGCGCTACGAGGCTGCGGCGATCAGCTTCGCTCAACTGGCAGTTACCGATAACGAGATAGCCGACCGGATCGCCGCCTTCGTCGGCTGGCTCGGGCCCGATGCCCGAGCGAACTCGCTGGGCGCCAAGCTAGTCCAGCTGACGATGCCGGGCGTACCTGATATCTACCAGGGTTGTGAGCTGGCCGGAATGGCGCTAGTGGATCCGGACAATCGCCAGCCAGTTGACTTCAGCCGCCGCAGGGATCTGCTGACGCTGCTCGATCAAGCCGGGTTGCCCGAGTCCGCGGCGCTCCCAGCGAACCTGCTGGCCGACCTCGACACAGCGAAGCTGCTGGTCACCTCGCGGGCCTTGCGACTGCGCCGGGCTCACCCGGAATGGTTCTCCGGCGACTATCGGCAACTGCATGCGAGCGGGCCAGCGGCACCGCACGTGGTCGCCTTCTGCCGGGCCGGCCAGGCGGCGACCGTGTCGACCAGGCTTCCTGGCGGGTTGCGGCGCGCGGGTGGCTGGCAGGACACAGCCCTGGCGCTGCCGTCCGGCTGCTGGCAGGACCTGCTCACCGGCGCCAAATTCCGGGCCGCAGCACGTGCGCGCGGGCGGATCAGGCTAGCCGAACTGACCGCCCAGCTACCGGTAGCCCTGCTGGTGCGGGCCAGCGACGACGAAGCGCGCGGGTGACCTAGTTCCGCGTACGGCCGCGGGTTGCGGCCGTTTAGCCGAGCAGCTGCCAGGTACCTAAAGCGGACCGCCGAGGAAGGTGACACCGATGGCAACGCAAGCGCAGGTACTGGCCAGGGTGCCGGCCGCCGAGATCCTCGGTGCCTTGGGAGGGCTTGCGCCTGAATATCGGCAGGCGCTGTACCTCGTCGATATCGAAGGCTTCAGTTATCGCCAGGCGGCGGTGCTCATGGGAACTCAGCCGGGCACGGTGATGTCGCGGTTGCACAGCGGCCGCGTGAGTCTTGTCGCGCAGCTAATGGCGCTCGCCCCCGCTGTATAGCTGCATTGTTTGAATGTCCCGCACAGGGGGAGCGGGAAGGGACCCGAAGTCAGGAGGTTCCAATGTCTAGCGGGACAACGGCCGTCGTCATCGTAGTGATACTCGCCGTCATTGCGTTGCTGGGCGCGGCCACTATGTCAGCTCGCCGGCGTAGGCTGCAGCAGCAATTCGGTCCAGAATATGACCGCGCGGTCAGCGAGCAGAACAGCAAGATAAAGGCAGAATCGGAGCTGGTCGAGCGGCAGCGTCGCGTGCGGAAGCTGGACATCAGGCCGTTGCCGGAGCACGCAAGGCTGCGCTACGCGGACCGGTGGATCGCCATTCAGGAAGAGTTCGTCGACGCTCCCCAGATGGCGGTGCAGGATGCTTATGTCCTCGTCACCACCGTAATGCGGGAACGGGGTTACCCGGTCGACGATGACCAGCAGGTAATGGCCGACCTTTCGGTGGAGCATGCGCAGACCGTCGGCCATCTCCGCGCGGCGCAAGACGTCAGCACGAGCGCGGCCGAAGGTGGCGCCGGAACCGAGGACCTGCGCCAGGCATTCATTCATTACCGGGCGTTGTTCTCCGACCTGCTCGGCGAGCCCGCTGGCGTCGTCGGCCAAACGACGGCCACCAAGAATGTGCCATCGGCTAACGAGCCTTCGGCGAGCGAGCCATGGGCAAACGAGCCATCGGCGAGCGAGCCATCGGCCAACGGCCACCTGACGGATGCCGGACGCGACGGCTACGTCGCGGATGCGCCAGCACAGGATCAGACGGACTATCCACAGCGGTAATACGGAGGTAAGCACGTGACGACGCAGCCTGACAGGCCCTACGCGGGCGAGGATGAACTCGAAGAGGAGTCTGGACCCGCGGGAGCGTCAGCCCCCCCTGACGAGGACAACGGCGCCAGACAGTACGGTGCTGGAGGCATCGGGAGCGAAGATTCCATGGTGATCGTCGCCGAGGTTATCGACGAAGAGCCGGTCTCCCGAGCCAGTTACGAGGCCGGGCCGACCGGATCGGGATCCATGACCGGTGCGGCTGCTGAGGCCGAACCGCTTGGTGAAGATGCACAGGACGACGAGATGTCCGACGACACCCTGTCTCACCACGACGCCCCCTCCGACGACACCCTGTCCGATGGCACGGGGCTGGCGCCAGTCATCACGCCAACTGCAGTGGACGAAGGGCCGGCAAACCGCACGGGAACGCCGGCGAACGGCGGCGTCAGCCAGGAGTGGCACGACATCCAGGCTATGTTCGTCGATGATCCCCGAGCTTCAGTGCAGCTTGCCGTCGAGGCCGCTGAGGCCGCGGTGAGCTCGCTGGTGGAGTCCCTGCGCGAACGGCAGGCCGGATTGCGGCCCTCGGCTAGCTCGGCCGCAGCCACCAGTCCGCCTGATACCGAGCAGCTGCGCGAGGCCCTTCGTCAGTACCGGATGTTCTGCGAGGCAGTCAGCGATCTCGGCCGGCGACTTCCGCAGGTTAGCGGTCTGGCGGGCTGACAGAGACTGCCAGTACCGCAGTAAAGCAGGGTCGGCACAAGAAGAGCCGGCCCTGCTTACTGCGAGTCAAGCCTCGGTACCGGGCCGCTGCGGAACGAGTTGCCCGCGAACCGAGCCCGCTTGAACCCGGCATTTCGCGCCGGGCGCGATCCGGGTGATAGCTCCCACGCTCCGATACGACGTTGCACACCCGCCGCCATGGCCTCCCATGCTGATCAGCAGCCCGGCCAGGGCAACGCCGACAGCTAGTTGGACCAGCAGCAGAGCTGGGCGGCGCCACCGGAACCAGCAGCGCCTGACGGCGTCGGCGGAATACCAGATCAGGTCGGCAAGCCCGTCGCGCACGGTCCGTGGCGCCAGTTGCTCTCGTCCCGGCGCGACTTCGCTGCCGCTGAGCCGGGTAAAGATCGCGAACATCGCGGCCATCCTGGGCTCACTGTCTCGCAGGGCCTCCGCCATCCCGTCCAGGACCCGTTGCTGGGCAGCTGGCAAGCTCATCCTGCGCTCCTGACGACCAGATCTGTGTGCTACTGCAGCGGAGCTACCCGTCGGCCGACGGGCAAACCCGGACGCGGCATCGGCTCCCGCGCATCTGCACATCACGTCAGCGGCGCATATGCAACCGGATGCTGGTGCCGGACTCGGCTGTCCTGAGTTCCACCAGGTCGCAGATCTGATTGACCAGCCAAAGACCTTGCTTGCCTGGTATGTCGCAGGCCGGCCTGAGGTAGCCGGCCAGCGGATCGGAGATGAAACCGCCGTCGTCGATCTGGCATAGGACTTCTGCCGCGGTGTGCCACAGCCGGATGACGCCGCCTCCGGCCGTATGCCGCAACGTGTTGGCGGCGACCTCGCTTGCCGCGATCACCAGGTCGGTGCCGCGTTCTGCGGGCAGGCGAGCCCGGTCCGCGGCGGCCGCAACCAGCGCGCGTACCGGGCGCAGGTCGTCGTGGTAGGCCAGGGCTTGCGCCCTGGCCGGTGGCGCCGAGAGCTGTTTGGTCAGACAGGCTGAGGGCGCGTCGGATCCCGCATAGCGCCGGCTGGCGCGCTGCCTGCCATCGGTCAGCAGCAGCGGATGCGTGGTCCTCGCGCTAGTGATCGCCGCTCGCGGCAGGGTCGCAGCGTTGTACAAACACATCATGGTGACATCGGCGTCGGCGAAGGCACGGTTTAGCAGAGCTTCATATCGCGCCGTCTCACTCCGCTCGGCCCGACTCCGGCCCAGCCATAGCGATTCGCCGAGGTAACGGACGCGCCGGCCCGCGTGCTGGTCCGCGAAAACCCTCAGCGCCGCGATGATCCTGGCCGGATTGCGCCCGAGCTCCTCCATGTCGGCCAGGCTTACGAGGGAGTCCTCGGTCGGCTGAGTCAGCAGCGACAATTGCGCCCGGGGTACAGCGACGAAAACAGGCTCCTGCTCTGCTAGCCCGGCCTTAACGAACTCGTCGACACCCGATGTGTACTCACTAGGGTCCCGGTACAGAAGCGCGATGTGGCGGCACTCCCCACCGGCCACACCTGGCTCCTCCACATCAACTCCTGCACCAGCCCGACGGATCGCCGTCCGACCGCAGCGCACTGTACCGCCTTCGGTAGCCTCAGACTCGGCGTGCGCCTGGCTGGCCACCCGCTAGCTCGTTACTGATGGGGTACCTGCCCGGCAGAACCATCTGTATTCCCGCACCGGGCAGCACGTGCTCGCACCTATCAGCCGGTATAACTTTAATCCGAGTGTTCAAGTCTCCTGAGGTGGCGCGTGGAAGCAGTCTGGCTCTCTGCCGAAAGCCGTGGTGACACCATGGTCATCACCGTGCGCGGTGACCTGGATATCGTTACCAGCCCGCAACTCGACGAGCGCCTAACGGAGGTACAGCGTACCCATAACAGGATTATTGTTGATCTTTCGGGCGTCGACTTTCTGGATACGAGCGCGCTGGCCGTGATTGTGGGGCACTGGAAGAAGCTCGAGGCTGCTGGCGGCACGCTAGCCCTGGCCGGAGCCCGCTACCGGTATACCAAGACGCTTTGGATCACCGGCCTGGCCGACCGGCTAACTCTCTACGACAGCGTGGAGCAT
The DNA here is from genome assembly GCA_963787665.1 of uncultured Actinomycetota bacterium. Classification (GTDB taxonomy): domain Bacteria; phylum Actinomycetota; class Actinomycetes; order Streptosporangiales; family Streptosporangiaceae; genus JAJYUU01. The sequence goes on along the minus strand of CAWBDZ010000005.1, from coordinate 639,087 downwards.
GGCGTGACAGCGCAGGCTAAGGCCGCGACGGATAATAGCCTGTAAAACATGCCGGGACCAGATCTCGCGGACCGCACGGCCGCCCTGCTGAGGCTGGCAGCGACAACAGAGGAGCGGTCTCTCAGCCAACTCACCTTGCTGGCGGCAAGCCAGGTGACCGGGTGCGCCGCGGCGTGCGTGACGCTCTGGCGCGACGGCGAGCTAGCCGGCCAGGCCGCGAGCCATCCGGACCCATCCCGGCTGCTGGCCGTGCAACTCGACGCCGGACGCGGGCCCGTCCTCGCGGCCATGACAGACAAGAACCTGGTCAGCTGCCCGGACATGCTGACAGAGGCACGATGGCCGGAATACGCGCAGGCAGCTCTCCGGCTAGGCGTGCGGAGTTCGGTAGCGCTGAGTTATCACGGCCCGGTCGTCATCACGCTGTCCCTCTTCGGGGTGCGGCCGCGGGCCATAGATCACGACCAGCTGCAGCTGGCCGAGTTGCTGGTCGCTTACGGCAGCGGGCTAGTGGGTGCGGTGTCCGAATTCGGAGACTCCCAGCGGACCGCCGTTCAGCTGCGTGATGCAGCAAGCTCGCGTGCGATCGTCGATCAGGCCAAGGGCATCTTGATGCACGCGCTCGGCTGCACGGCCGATGAGGCCCTGGCCAAGATGCGCGAGGTGTCACAGCGCAGCAACCTGCGGGCGACCGAGGTCGCTCAGCGGGTCCTCGACGCCTACAGCGGCAGGCCGGGGCGGGTCCCGCGGGAGGCGCTCGGGCAGCTGGCCGGGCTGGCGGCAACTAAACGCGGGCGGAGAACTTAGGGACTATTCGCGGTATCAGGTGGAGATAGCATGGCGGCTTGACCGCCAAGATTGGCAATGCCGTGTCGGACGAGCCTGACAGGTCAGGGCCGGATCCCAGGCTGACCCCGTTGAAGTCGCGTGCGGCGGCGCTGCGGCAGGCCGCATCCCTGCCGACAGCGGACCGGCAGACGCTGCTCGAAGCCGCACTGGCCGAGCTTGATGGCGCCATCGAAGACCTTGACAGAGCGGGCAGCGAGGCCGGAGCCAACGGAGATGTTCGCTCGTTGCGCGGGCTGCAGTCCGAGCGGCGGCTGCTGCAATCTGTGTTCGCTGCGGCACCGCCGCTCTATGTCGTCGATCAAGACGGCACGGTGCTGCGGGCCAACTCAGCGGCCGCCGAACTCCTCGGGGTCGGTCCGGGTTACGCGACCGGGCGGGCGCTTAGCGCGCTGATCGAGCCCGCGGCCCGGGCCGCAATGCGGTCACAGTTCGCTGCCGTCGCACGAACAGGTAAGCTCGCGCGGCTCACCTGCGGGATGCTGGGCAGCACCGGCCCGGTTCGGTGTGAGCTGGTCATCCAGCCAGTGAGCGTGCGGGGGGACGCGGGACGCCTGCTCGTGTCAGTTGGCAGTAATGGCACCGTGAGCCGGGCAACCGAGGCAACCGACGCAACCGAGGCGGCCGCGCCGGCCGCCGATGCCAGCGACGCCGCGGCTGTCGCCGCGAGCACCCGTCGGCTCGAGTTGCTCGCGGCTGCCAGCAGGCTGCTGATGGAGAACGCCTCGGTCAGCGAGTCCGTCCTCTTGCAACGGTGCGCCCGGTTGCTCGCCGGTGACCTGGCCACCTGGGTCATCATGGACATCGTCCGCAGAGGGCAGCTTCGCAGGCATTATGTGGCGGGGCCGGACGATCACGAGTCGGCTAGCCAGGCGCACGCCGCAACCGCCGTCGATCCCGCACCGGGTTCCGCGCCCGCTCAGGTCCTAGAGTCTGGCAAGGCGCTCCTGATCACCCACGCTGAGGACGAGGCGGTGCTCGGCGTCAGTCATGACGGACGGCCGCTGCTGTCGGTGCTCGGTGCCGCGTCGGTCCTGTCCGTTCCGATCGCGGAGGCGAGCGGGCCGCTCGGCGTCGTTACCCTCGCCAAGCACGCGATTGAGGGCCAGTTCGGCCTTGCCGATGCAGCGCTAGCCGAGGAGATAGGGACGCTGCTTGCGCTCGCCATGGCGGGCCGCCGAACCCTCCGCCGGCGGACGGAGACCGCAGAAGCCTTGCGGGCAAGCCTGCTTCCGCCGGCGCTGAAGCCCGTTCCCGGCGTGGACATCGCGTCGGCGCACATGGCGCCGACGCGCGGCCGCGAGGTGGGCGGCGACTTTTACGATGCTTACCCGACACCGGGCGGCTGGGGCGTGGCTATCGGGGACGTCTGCGGCAAGGGCGAGGACGCGGCGGCGGCCACGGCAGCGGCGCGGCATGCCATCCGCGTGCTCGCGCACTGGGACGCTGATCCGGCACAGGTTCTGCGCGGGGCTAACGAGATCATGCTGGCTGAGGAGTTCGGCGGCCGCTTCGTCACCGCCAGCGCCGCCCACCTGAGCTGGCATGACAGCGCCCTGCATGTCGTGCTGTCAAGCGCCGGCCATCCCGGACCAGTGCTCGTGAAACCGGATGGGCGCGCTCAGCGGGTGCCTGGCGGCGGCGTCCCGCTCGGCATCTTTCCTGATCCTGAGCCAACCACCCTCGAGCTGGAGCTCACTACCGGTGACGTGCTGTTCTTCTTCACCGACGGCTTGGCGGCCGCGCGCAGCCCCAGTGCGACATATTTTGAGGACAGCCTCGCCGACAGCCTTGCCGCGATCGCGGACAGGCACGCCGCAGAAATCGTTTCCGAGATCCGCAAGCTCGTACTCGACTTTTCGGCCGGCATGCTCGCCGACGACCTCACGATGCTCGTCCTGCGAGTCGGCCGCCCGCCTGGGCGCTGACAAAGCCGCTGAGCCCGCGGCGTTTCGCCCATTGCTGGCGCGGTAGCTACCGGCGCGCCGCAGTTGCGGCTCCGCTCCTGCGGCTTGACCCCGCTCGTGCGGCTTGTAGTACGACCCTGGAAGGGCCAGGATGGCGACCGTTCCCCGATCCGGCCTCAGCTCGGCAGCAGCCCAGCAACCCCGGCTGGAGTCCGGCGGTGACGGCGCCGCGGCGGCCGGCGAGGCGAAGATCACTGAGGCGGTTGCTGAAGCCGCGGAAGCGGCCGAGCAGACAGGCGGCCTCGGCCGGCCAGGACGTCCGCTGGACCGCCGCTCACCGTTTTTTATCGGCATGACCGCAGCCGCAGGCGTCGCCGTTACCTACGGAATCGTTGAGCTGCTGGCGAAGGCTCGCTCGGTGCTGGTGCTGATCGGCCTGGCCTTGTTCATCGCGGCCGGGCTCGACCCTGTCGTCAGCTGGCTGAGCCGGCGCATGCCGCGGTGGTGCGCGGTGCTGATCGTGGTGTCTGCCGGGGCGGCCGTGCTGTCCGCCTTCGTGCTTACCGCTATCCCACCCGTCAGTAACCAGTTGGCGGCGCTGAGCAGTCACCTGCCGCAGTACCTGCACGCGCTGCGCAATCCGCATACCGAGCTCGGCCGCCTGAACGCCAGGTATCACCTGGAGCAACGACTAACCGAGCTGATCACCAGCCGCGGCAGCTCGATCGCGGGTGGCTTGCTGGGCGCCGGGGTGGTAGTGCTCAGCGCCGCGACCTCAATCGTGGTGCTCACCGTGCTGACGGTGTATTTCCTGGCCGGGTTGCCCCGCATCAAGCTATTCCTGTACCGGCTAGCGCCGCATTCAAGGCGGCCGAGGGTGATCCTCATCGGTGACGAGATCTTCACGAAGGTGGGCGGCTACCTGCTGGGTAACGTCATCACTTCGGTCATCGCCGGCATTGGCACGTACCTATGGATGATTGCGTTCGGGATCCCCTATCCCGCGCTGCTCGGGCTGCTGGTAGCGCTCCTCGACCTGGTGCCGGTCATCGGCTCCACCATCGGCGGCCTGGTCGTCGCGCTGGTCGCGCTGACGGTGTCGGTGCCTGTCGCCGCGCTGACTGTGGGCTTCTACGTCGCCTACCGACTGGCCGAGGACTACCTGCTGGTGCCCCGGATCATGGGCCGCACCGTGAAAGTGCCTGCCTCGGTGACCGTCGTTTCCGTGCTGGTCGGCGCGGCGCTGCTCGGCATCATCGGCGCCCTGGTAGCGATCCCGGCGGCGGCCTCGGTCCGGTTGCTGCTGCGCGAAGTCACGTTCCGGCGGATGGACCGAACCTGACAGCCAGGCCGAGGGCGGCCAGCAGGACCGTGATACCTCCGTCGGCGAGCTCGGCCCGCCGCAGCCGCGGCAGTACTACCGCCATAACGAGCATCGACACCGCGTGCGCGCTGTCGACAGCCGCCCCGGCCGCAAGACCACCGCGGTCCGCTCGCGCGGACGCAGCGGCCTGCACTAGGTGGCGAACGCCGAGCACGCGCGCTACCCGGCAGGATTGCTGGCTGGGTAGCGCGCCCGTAACGCCAATGACCCGAGCCGGGACGGCTAGCAGGACCAGCCCGTAACATGCCCGCCCGGCCGACAGCAACCCAGCCGCGGTCATCGGCGCCGGGCTGCCATGAGAGCCGCCGTCGCCGCCGAGCCGGCCGCGGCACCGACAGCTAGCCTGCCGTGCTGGGACAGCCATTGCTGCAGCGACCTCGGATGAGACCGGTCGTCGAACGAGCCGTGCGCTCCGTGGTCGGTCCCCGCCTCGCCGTCTACCGGCTCGAGCAGGTTGTCCGGCGCCCCGGGATCAGTTGGCTGGCTGGTTTGCTGTGCGGAGTACCCGGTGCGGGCCAGGTACAAGTCCAGCAGCCGGGGCACCACTCGGTTGGCCAGTATCGTGGCCGCAGTCGTACCGCCGACCCAATACTCCTTTGGCTCAGGATGGTCAGCAGCGAAGAGCACGCCGCGGGCGGCCACTTCCGGCTGGTAGATCGGGGGCACCGGCTGCGGCCGATGCGGCAGCCGGCTTCGCACCCAGGAGAACTGCGGCGTGTTCACCGCTGGCATCTGCACCACGGTGACGCGGATATTCGACTTCTCGTGCAGCAGCTCGCAGCGTAGCGACGACGTGAAGCCGTTGATCGCATGCTTGGCGCCGCAGTAGGCAGACTGGAGCGGGATGCTCCGCTCGCCCAGCGCCGACCCGACCTGCACGATGGTGCCTGCGTCCCGCGCGCGCATCCGGCCAAGAGCCGCCATCGTCCCGTGCACGAAACCCAGATAGCTCACCTCGGTAACGCGCCGGAATTCAGCCGGGCTGATCTCGTGAAATGGCGCGAAGACGGCGGCGAAGGCGACGTTGATCCAGACATCAATGGGGCCTAGCTCCGTCTCGACCTGGTCAGCTGCCGCGTCAACCTGACCGAAGTCCGCCACGTCGGCGACCACAGTAAGCGGGGTTCCGCCCGCCGCAGCGACATCCTTTGCGGCTCCCTCCAGGCCTGCCTGGCCTCTGGCGATGAGGGCTACCTTGTCGCCGCGCTCAGCGAACAGTCTCGCCGTGGCCCTGCCGATACCTGCGCTGGCGCCGGTGATGACGACCGTCTTTGTCATGTTTCCTGCCTCGCCTGTTTGGTTAGCGGGTGTTGGACGCGGGTTCAAGCCGTCGCCGGCCGCGCGCGGCCGTGACCGCGTTCCGGCGCGTCGTCGGCGGTCAGCGGCTGGGCGATATCCTCCAGCGAGCGGCGCTCGGCCTTGACGCCCAGGAATATCTCCACGATGCCGGCTCCGATCATCAGCGCCGCGCCGATGACAAACGCCACCGCGGTGTCGCTCACCTTCCCGGTGCTGACCAGCTTGGAGAACAGCAGCGGGCCGCTGACGCCGCCAACGAAGGTGCCGATCGCGTAGAAGAATGCGATCGCCATCGCCCTGGTCTCCATCGGGAATACCTCGCTCACGGTGAGATAGGCGGAGCTCGCGCCCGCGGACGCCACGAAGAGCACGGCGCACCAGCAAGCAGTCATCGAGAAAGCACTGAGCATGCCTGCACGGAAGAGGTATGCCGTTAGCAGGAGCAGCAATCCGGACACGATGTAGGTACCGGCGATCATCGGCTTGCGCCCGAGGCTGTCGAACAGCCGCCCCAGCACGAGCGGCCCGAGCAGGTTGCCGACCGCGATGACCGCGAAGTAGTAACCCGGATTGCTCTTGACGTGGAAGAAGGTCAGCAGGATCTGCGCGTAACCGAACGTGATGGCGTTATACAGGAACGCCTGCCCGACGAACAGGGAGAAGCCCAGCACAGTGCGCCGCGGGTAAACCGAGAACATCGTCTTGGCGATGGTGACGAAGCCGATCGTCTTGCGCTGCCGGATCGTTAGCTCGCTACGTGGCTCGGGCAGCTCGGCTCCCGTCTCACTCGCGACCCGTTTTTCGATACCGGTGACAAGTTCCTCTGCTTCCCTGGCATGACCATGTATGAACAGCCACCGCGGACTTTCCGGTACGTTGCGCCGGACCAGCAGGATCACCAGTCCCAGCACCACGCCGACCCCGAAACAGACCCGCCACCCGACCGCCACCGGCAGATCGTTGGTTGCCGGAACCGTCAGCAGCGCACCGGCGGCGGCGCCCGCCCAGTAACTCCCGTTGATGAAGATGTCGATCATGCCTCGGTGGCGGCTCGGGATCAGCTCGTCGATGGCCGAGTTGATTGCCGCGTATTCGCCTCCGATGCCGAACCCAGTCAGGAACCTGAACAGGAAGAACCACCATGGCGCGAACGACAGAGCGGTCATCGCGGTCGCCAGCAGGTAGACGCCGAGCGTGATCATGAACAGCTTCTTGCGGCCAAACCTGTCGGTCAGCCAGCCGAAGAACAGCGCGCCGACGCACGCTCCGGCCACGTACGTAGCCGCGCCCAGGCCGGTGATCTGCGACTGCGTGATGTGAATCCCGCTGCCGGGCTTGGCTAGCTGGGCCGAGATGTTCCCCACGATGGTGACTTCGAGGCCGTCGAGTATCCACACCGTGCCGAGCCCGATGATGATCATCCAGTGCCAGCGCGACCACGGCAGCCGGTCCATGCGCGCCGGTACTTTCGTTGTGACCGTGCCTGTCTGGACCTCCGACACTCCCGCCCTCCGATGCTGCCGCGCTTTCATGAAATGCCGCACCTGCCCGCAGCCCAGCGGTTTACACGTGACTCTGTTTTGGCCGCCACCGGCGCCGGCCACTGGCGCCCGCCACTGGCGCATTGCTGGTCACCGGCTTGCATACGGTGGCCAGTCACGGGTAGCGAGCGTGCGGAGGCCCTGGCCGGGACCCAGGCCCGGCCAGGCCTCGTCGGCCTTGCCCGATCACGAGACCCCGTCCCCCGCGAGGTTTAGAGCGCTGCCACCCGGACAGTTCCGTCGCGCCTTAAGGAGGCATTGATGGTGACACGCACGGCACGCAGACACACGGGTCGTCTTCGGAGCGCCGGCCAGGCAGGCGGCCAACACAAGACTCATGTCCGCGCTTGCCCGGGCTGGCCTTGTCGCGCGCGGCGTTATCTACGCGCTCGTCGGAATCATCGCGATTCAGATCGCGCTGGGCACCTCGCACCCGCAGGCGGACAACAGCGGCGCAGTCCGCCTAGTGGCCGCGACGCCGTTCGGCTCGGTTTTGCTCTGGCTACTGGTGGTCGGCTTCATCGGCCTGACGCTGTGGCGGCTGTCGGAGGCCGCCTGGGGCGCGAACAGTCCTGGTGGCCATAAGACATCGCAGCGGCTGGTGAATATGTTCAAGGCAGCCCTGTACGGCTTCATCACTTACGGAATCCTTAAGTATGCCCTCGGGCTTGGCGCTCCGAAGTCGAGCAACAAGCAGTCGCTGGACCTGACGGCTACGGCGTTCAAACATCCGGGCGGCCGGATCGCGATCGGGCTCGTCGGCCTCATCATCGTCGGGATCGGCGTTTACCTCGCCTACCGGGCCTACCAGGCCAAGTTCATGCGCGAGATGCGGATGGGCGCGGCATCGGCAACGACCAGGAAGGCAGTGATCCGGCTGGGCCAGGTCGGCGGCGTCGCTCGCGGCGCGGTCTTCACGACTGTCGGGATCTTCCTCGTTGTCGCAGCGGTCGAAGCGAAGCCGGGTAAGGCGAAGGGCATCGATGCGGCTCTGACCGCGCTGGCCAAGACACCACTCGGCCCCTGGCTGCTCGGCCTGGTCGCGGTCGGTCTGGTGCTCTTTGGCATCTACTCCTGTTGCGAAGCCCGCTGGCGCGAAGTCTGACCTGACTGCCTTGGCGCATGGGCCGGCCGTCTGGTAGGCCGGCCCGCGCCCATCGGGCGGCCTACCGGTCAGCAATCAGCTTCTCCAGGTGATCCATCCGGTCGGCCAGGTCCGCTGTAGTGACCACATCGGCCAATGCAAGCCGCACCGCGGCCAGCTCGCGGGCCAGAAATTCGGTGTCGTCCTGGATCCGGCAGGCGACTTCCCTATCGCGTTCGATGCTGGCCCGGTCTCTGTCATCCTGCCGGTTCTGGGCAAGCAGGATCAGCGGCGCGGCATAGGCGGCTTGCAGGGAGAATCCCAGGTTGAGCAGGATGAACGGGTACGGGTCCCAGTGCTGGACCAGGCCCACGGTGTTCACTATTACCCAGCCGACCACGACCACGGTCTGGCCGACCAGGAACCGGCCGGTGCCCAGAAACCGGGCGATGGCCTCCGCGAATCGCCCGAAGGCGTCAGCGTCATGCCGCGCGCCCAGCCGCGGAAAGGTCCCTCGCGGCACCGCCAGCTCTGCTCGCTCAGCTGAACGACGGGATGTCAGCATTGATGGTCACTCTCCTTGCTTGCGCCAGCCCGCGGGCAGCACTCGGTCAAGCACGTCGTCGACTGTCACGGCTCCGAGCAGTCGCCCTGCGCCGTCGCACACCGCTACGCCCACCAGGTTGTAGGCGGCCATCCGTACCGCTACCTCGCGCTCGGGCAGGTCCGAGCGGACGAAACCGCTTTCCTCGATACAGGAGCTGACTGGCGCAGACGGCGGTTCGCGCAATAGCCGCTGGAAGCCAACCGTGCCGAGAAAGCGGCCAGTCGGCGTCACCGCAGGGGCCTCGCAGACGTATGCTTGCGCGGCCTGCGTGACGGCCTTGGACGGCTGGCGGACGACCGCGAGCACCTCGGCCACTGCCATCTCGGGCGTCGCGATCAGCGGCTGGGAGGTCATGAGACCGCCCGCGGTGGCGGCGCCGTAGGTCAACAACCGGCGCAGGTCAGCTGCCTGGTCAGAGTGCATCCGACCGAGCAGTTGCTCGCGCTGAGCCGGCGGCATCTCCGCCAGCAGGTCGGCAGCATCGTCGGGCTCCATCTCCTCGACAATGTCGGCGATCCGTGCCACGCCAAGCCCAGCCAGGAATCCGATCTGGTCCTGCTCTGGCATCTCCTGGAGCACGTCAGCGAGCTCAGCGTCGTGCAGCGCCTCGGCCAGCTGGCGCCGTCCGGCGGCTGGCATGGATTCGACCACGCCAGCCAGGTCCGTCGGGTTCAGATCCCGCAGCCCGGCGATATGCTCGCCGATCCCGTCGACGTGGAACATGTCAGGGCAGAAATCCCAGCGCACGATGGATGCCGTGGACCGGCGGAATCCCCGTCGCGGTCCGATCGCCAGTACCGACACTTCCCAACCGGCGCGGCCGCAGTCCGACGGCGCGATGCCTACGTCTAGGACTACCGCATCGGCGCCGGCCGGTCGGTCGTAGAGCTCCGACGCCAGGATCTCGCCGGCGCGCCGCCTGAACCGCTCCAGGTCGATGCTGCTGCCGCTGAGGGACACACCGTCCACCGTCATCTCCGCGACGCGTCCGAGGTTCACGAAGATGTGGCGACGATGCAGGGTAACGACGAGGCCGATAGCACGCGGCGCTTCGCCACCCGCAGCCTGCAGTATCACCACGTCACGAACGCGACCGATCGACAGTCCCTCGCTGTCGAGCAGGCGCCGGCCGCTGAGCCGGGAGGTGAACACCGGGTCTGGGCTCATCGGCGGACCTTGACGCAACACATGCCGATGCACTTTCCCTATGTCGGCCTGATAATCGCCGGCGCATGGACGGGCCCGGTTAGGGCAGAGAAACCGCCGAGCGGAGGTGCAGGGGTGCTAGCTGCGTTGGTACTGGCCGGTGTTATTGCCGCGCCTATCGGGACGGCCGGGTTGCTCGTCCGGACCCGCCGACGGGTACGAACGTCGGGCTTCGGGCCGATGATCAGGCGCGTTACCTTCTCGATCGGCGGCACGGTGGCACTCGCCGGCATCGTCGTCGCAGTGTTGCGGCTGCTCGGAGATTCTGAGCACTACGCCATCGACGGCGCGGCCGGCCTTGCGGTGGCCAGCCTGATCTGGCTGCCTGTCACCCGGCGATGGAATGCTCGCGGCCACCTGTGCTGGTCATCGGCTGTCTTCCTGTTCATCGTCTACCTGGCTTTCGTGCTCCACTGGACGTTCGCCAGTGACCTCGGCGTAGCCGGCACCGTGGGCGGCCTGCTGCTGTGGTTGTTTGAGGTCATGGCTGCCGTGCTGGCCTGCTGCTACCTGTGGGAGATCTGCGACGCCCTTGGGTCAGAGCACTGGCGCAGGCGGCTGCGCCGGCGAGAACCCCGCCAGGTTGCCGATACTGACCTGCCGTTCGTCAGCCTGCACGTGCCTGCGCATAACGAACCGCCAGATATGGTGCTGGACACGCTGAGATCGCTGCTGAAGCTCGACTATCCGCGTTACGAGATAATCGTCATCGACGACAACACCGATGATCCGGCGCTGTGGCTGCCGGTGCGTGACTGGTGCGCCCGGCACGGGGCGAAGTTTGCGCACCTGGAGGACTGGCCGGGTTACAAGTCTGGCGCGCTGAACTACGCGCTGCGTGAGCTCACCGATCCGCTGGCTGAAGTCATCGGTGTTGTCGACTCGGACTACCAGCTGCAGCCGGGATTCCTGCGCCGCTGCGCGCCGCTGTTTGCCGACAGCTGGGTCGGCTTCACACAGGCTCCCCAGGACTACCGCGGCTGGTCGCGATCCAGGTATTACCGCCGCCTGTACTACTCCTATCAGTACTTCTTCGCCGTCTCCCAGCCGTCCCGCAATGAGCGGGACGGCGCCATTTTCGCCGGCACGATGGGCCTAATCCGCCGGGTGGCGCTGGAGCAGCTCGGCGGCTGGGACGAGTGGTGCATCACTGAGGACGCGGAGCTGTCCTTGCGGCTGCTGCGCGCCGGCTGGTCCGGGCTGCATGTCGATGAATCGTGGGGCAAAGGCATCATGCCGCTGACCTTCGAGGCGCTCAAGGGTCAGCGCTACCGGTGGTGTTTTGGCGGCATCCAGATCCTGCGGATGCACTGGCGGTCGCTGTTGCCGGGTCGGACGTCGAAGGAGAACCGGCTGACGGTGGGCCAGCGGTGGTCCTACCTGGCCGGCGCGCTGCAGTGGTACGGCGACCTGCTCGGGCTGGTGTTCCTCGCCTTCTTGCTGGCCGGCGCTGCGAACCTGGCGACCGGAGGCGGCGAGCTCTTCCGGAAACTCACCGCATTCCTGGTAGCGACCGTCCCCGTCCTGGTCCTGCTGGGCCTGGTCCGCGCCGTTGCGCTGCTGCGCCGCAGCACCGGCGCCTCGTGGCGCGATGCGCTCGGCGCGTTCTTCATCTGGCAGTCCACGGCGGTGGTGGTGGCCCGTGCGTCGGTACTCGCCCTGTTTGCCAACAAGGCAGCGTTCCTGCGCACCCCCAAGACAAGCGAGAAGACGAGGTGGTGGGAAGCGTTGCGGGCGAACTGGGCCGAGTCCGTGCTTGCACTGCTCGGCCTGCTCGCGATCGCCGGGGCGCTCACCAAGGCAACCGAGGTCGCCGGTTCGCTGCTCGCGGCACTCCTACTGTTCCCCACGATCGGCATGGCGGCCGCGCCGCTCAATAGCTGGGCGGCACAGCGCGCCGCGCTGCCCGCTGACCTGCGGGCTAGGCGCACTACCGAGTGGCGCCGTACCAGGCATCGGCGCGCTTTCGTTCGCGGCGCGGCTGTCGGCGGGGTCGCGACCGTCGGCGCGGTGGTCGTAGCTGCCGTTGGACTGATGCTGGCACCCAGTAACCATCCGGTACAGCCTCCGCAGCTGTTGAACCCGCAGCCGGGCGCACATCCGCATACCCCCCGCGCCCGTCCGAGCACATCCCATTCGGCCTCGCCGACACCCGGCTCACCGACGCCCGGCTCACCGACACCAAGTTCCTCCGGCAGCAGTACCTCGACCGGGTCGCCCACGCCGACCGCTACGCCGTCTCCGACAGTGAGTGGCACTGCCACGGTGGCTCCCAGCTCAACGCCATCCTCGCCTGGCGGCCCGGCATCACCGTGAAGCTAAACCACGACCTGCACCGCGCCATCGCGATGGGCCATCGCGAAGTTTGGGCGCGGCCATGCTGGACAGGGCATGCGGGCATGGCCGGCCCGAGTCGGCGCACCGAGAAGACCAGAGGGGAAAGCGTGCCATGGCTCAGATCGCATCCGAGGCGCTGATCGAGCGGCTAACCATCGCCACGACGCTGTTCCGGGACAAGATCGAGCAGCTGAATCGTAGCCGGGACTGGCGGCGGCACCTAGGAGGTACTGGTGCGGCGCGACGGCTATGCCGATCGTCGCGCCGCGTGCAGTGCCTGATCAAGACTGTCGTAGATGCTGAACATACTGGCCATGCCAGTCACGCTGAGGACGCGGTGCAGTGCGGCCGCGCGAACGACCAGCCGGAGTTCGGCGCCCTCCTCTTCGGCCTGCTTCAGCGCCCGGACCAGCACATTCAGCCCGGTTGAGTCACAAAACTCGGTGATCGTCATGTCTACCACGATGACGGGTTGACGCTCGGCGGCAGCTGACACCAACGCGGCTCGAAGTAGCGCGGCATTCCCGACATCGATCTCATCTGGGGCGGTGACCACCGGCAGCCCGTCCACGAGCCCAACCGGGAAGCCAGGCTCCGTCATCGCCGCGGCCCGCCGCAGCACCAAAGAGAAGGCACGCCTCAACTTACCGGTGCCGGCTGATGGCTGACTAGATCCCCGCCTGCTGCGGCCGCAAACCGGCCGGCCCGGCCGGCCCGGGCTCACCCTTGGCGGTATCGCTCAGCGTCCGCGCCGCGCAGTTCGAGGCCCAGCCCGGGGCGGCCGGGATCGGGCGTGAGCATGCCCTCGACCGGGGGCAGGGCGCCGTCGAAGAACATATTCTCGATGCGCTGGTGGTCATGAAAGTACTCGACATGGCGCAGGTTTGCCGCGCCGGCGGCCGCATGAGCATGCAAGTTCGGCGCACAGTGGCCAGAGACCTCAATGCCGTGGGTACGGGCCAATTGGGCAGCGCGGATGAATCCAGTAATCCCGCCGCACCGTGTGACGTCAAGCTGCAGGCAGTCAACCGCTGCCGCGTTGAGCAACGCGGCCGAATCCTCCAACGTCCAGCTGTATTCCCCGGCCGCGATGTCGGGCTCAAGCTGAGCCCGCAGCGATGCCAGCCCGACGAGATCGTCTGATGACACCGGTTCTTCGAACCAGCCGACGCGGTGCTCGGCCATCTTGGCGGCTACCTCAGCCGCTTGCAGGGCGGTGTAGCCGCCATTGGCATCCACGAACAGCTCGGTTTCTTCTCCGATGACGCTGCGAGCCAGTGCTATCCGCTCTAGATCCCTGGCCTGGTTCGTCCCCCAGGATTCGCCGATTTTGATCTTCACGCGGGGAATCCGCAGGTCGTAGACCCACCCGTCCAGCTGCTGCCGCAACTGCTCGCTGTCGTAACTGGTGAATCCGCCGCTTCCGTAGATCCGCACCGGCCCGGCGCTGCCGATCAGATCGGTGACGGGGCTCTCGAGTAGCCGGGCCTTCAGATCCCACAAGGCGATGTCAACCGCCGAGATGGCGGCAGCCGCGATGCCACGCCGGCCCACGTTCCGCACCGAGCGGTACATGGCCTCATTGAGAACTGGCACGTCCGCTAGTTGTTGGCCTACCACCACCTCGGCCAGCATCTCGCTGACCACCTGCGCGGCCCCGGAGGTGGAGTAAGTCCAGCCAAGGCCGGTTCGCCCGCCTGCCTCCGCGTGCACCGCGACAAGCGTTGTCTTATCCCAGGTCAGCGTGCCATCCGCTTCGGGACCGTCCGTCGGTATCACATAGCAGGCTGCCCGCACGGCCTGGATCGTCACGTCGGTAGTCATTCCGGCTCCTCATTTCGGGCCCGGGGCGGCGGCGTGCTGGCCCGGGCGGCGCCGCCAGCTGAGCTACCGGAATCCACCAGTCTGAAACCCTCCCCCGATGTTTCGCGGCCCGATTCTCGGACAGGCGTAACTGCTGGCGGGCCGTGCTGCCTCCCGGCGGCGCCGCCGGTTTGGAGCAGTTCTGGTGAGAAAGCACCGACCGCAGCCCCAGCTAGTTACACGAGCCAGGCGAGCCGGGATCCGCCAGGCCCCGGTGACAAGGATGCAGCGAGCCAGCAGGCACGCGGCAGTGTCGCCAGCAGCCGGAGTCGGATTGCCGTCGCCTCCGCCAGACTTCAGCGCGGGCGCCGGGCTGCGAACGAGGACGGGCCTGGCCCTGGTGGCAGCCGGTGCGATCTTGCTGCTTGCCGTCCACGTCCGTACGTCGTTCCTCGACCTGCAAACTGCCGGATTAATCCTGCTTTTGACCGGGGGAAGCTGGTTGTGGATCCCGGTTCGCAACAAGCAGGCGCTGCTGCGGCGCGCCCTGGCGGGCATCCGTAATTACCTGCAGCGGGACGCCGATGTCGCCCGGGGCGCGCGCCGACCGCTATCGGAGTTGCTCAAGCCGGAATCAGAGCCCGAAGCCGACGCGGGGAGCAAGCTGCCACCCGCGGCCGGAGACTGAACAACACCGATCAACTGAACAACGCGGATCACTTGCCTAGCAGGGCTACAGTTTGCTAACCATTAGTGAGCGGTTCCGGCCGAATTGACCGGGGTGGCCGCTGCGGGTCAAAGACGCGGCCCGGCGTCATCGTCTGTGTTGAGGCTGGGAGCGTCAACCGTGTCTGAAGAATGCCAGCTAGATCGTGTGCCGGGAGATCCCGCTCCGCCGACGGCGCGCTGCCAGACGGTTCCGATGCCAGCGGAGATGGACATCGGAAATGCCGATGACTTGCGCCAGCGGCTTGTCTCTGCAGTCGACCAGGGCATCGCGATCGTAATCGCGGATCTGACCGATACGTTGTTCTGCGACTGCGCTGCCGTGACCGCCCTCTTGGTCGCGGGGCAGTACGCTGTCACGGTCGGCGCCGAGGTCCGTGTCGTGGCCCGCGCCCGGCCGGTCCTGCGGACGTTCGAGCTCACTGAACTGGACCGGCTGCTGGACGTCTACCCTGATGTCGAGGCAGCCATCGGCGGGTCCGTCTTTGGCCGGGCGCGTCCGATGAGCATCCCCGCACTCGCCAAGCTCAGCTCTCGGCGCCGAACTGTTCTCGATCGATCCGGCCTTCTACGACGTCAGCGGCGATATCCCTGAGCTTCCTGTTGGAGTTCTGCGACAGCACGCTGAGGCGCTTGAAGGCCACCTCCGGCGTCACGCCGTGTTCGGCGACGACGATGCCCTTGGCCTGCTCGATCACAGCCCGGGACGCCAGCGCCGTCTGCAGGTTTTCTACTAGTTTCCGGCAGTTTCGGTATGCAGCCGCGTTCCGGACCGCCACACCGCCCTGCGCGGCGAAAAGGAGCGCAAGATCATGACTGGCACCCGTGAAGGTATCCGCGTCCTGGCCGTAGATGGCCAGCGCCCCGCCGGGCGCGCGGTCAGTCCGCAGCGGCAGGACCAAGCAGCTCCGGAAATGCTCGTCCGCCATCGCCCGGCAGATCTCTGGCCACCGTTCCTCCGCGTTAGCATCATCAATCCGCCTGGCCTCGCCGTAACGCAGGGCGTCCGCGACCGGGCCGTGGCCACTTCGCACCTGGAGTTCATGCAGTTCGACGACGCTAGGACTCGAGGCGGCATGAGTCCAGGCAGCTTCACCAGCCGCGACGACGCCAGCTCCTGCGCTTCCCGGGATGAGCTGAAGCGACAGGTCAGCAAGCTGGCGTACCGGTCCGTCGGCCGAATCCTCGGACACCAGCAGGTCGGCTATCTGGGCCATTCGCTCGGCAAGTTCTCTCGTTACCTTGATCATGCGCGGTCCTCACTGTGCGTGGATCGTGGCCACCGCACTACCCTGGATAGCCGGCCCTACGCCGATTGCCGCTCCGAATACTATTTGCCCAGGTCACGGGCAGGATTAGGGCTGCGAGCCAGGCAAGATTCACCGAGCTCTCAGCAGGTTGAGTACGTTTGGGCAGTGGGCCGCGCGGCCGGATGAGGATCGGCCTATGCTGGCCCGGACTCGCCTCATTGCGGGGCACCTTGCGGGAAGAGAGAATCAGCGGTCAGAGATGGTGGCACAAGACGTCAGTTCAGGCACCGCGCCGGATACCGCGCTGCCTGACCGCATTCCCGTCTTGCTCATTGAGGACGACGACGGCGATGCGCTACTAGTTGAGGAACTGCTGCTCGATGCAGGAGCTCCGTTCCTGCTGCGCAGGGCACGGTCGCTGACTGAGGCAAAGCCGCTGCTAGGCAGCGCAGGCTGCGTCTTGCTCGACCTTGAGCTGCCGGACTCGCGCGGGCTGCAAGGTGTTCAG
The DNA here is from genome assembly GCA_963787665.1 of uncultured Actinomycetota bacterium. Lineage (GTDB taxonomy): Bacteria > Actinomycetota > Actinomycetes > Streptosporangiales > Streptosporangiaceae > JAJYUU01. The sequence continues at coordinate 622,589 of CAWBDZ010000005.1, read as the reverse complement.
TGGTTGCAAGAGGCAGTTCCCAGCCTCGCCGTTGTCGTGCTGACCGGGCTGTCCGACGAGCACCTAGGCGAGCAGGCGGTAGCCGCGGGAGCGCAGGACTACCTGGTCAAGGGTCACGTTGATGGCCTCCTGCTGAACCGGGTCGTGCGTTACGCGATCGAACGGCGCCGGGCCGAGGACACCCAGCAGCTGTTGCAAGCGGCGCGGCTGTACGCCGCCGAGAACGCCCGGCTGGAACGTGGCCTGCTCCCTTCGCCCCTGCTGTCCGATGACCGGCTGACTGTCGCAGCCCGCTACCGGTCAGGTGGCAAGCAGTCGCTGCTAGGCGGTGACTTCTATGACGTGGTCGAGGCTAGCGACGGCTGGGTGCACGCCGTCGTCGGGGACGTCTGCGGCCGCGGTCCAGACGAGGCGGCGCTGGGCGTATGCCTGCGGGTGGCCTGGCGGACCATGGTGCTCGCCGGGCGTCCGGTAGCCGAGATCCTGTCCGCCGTACAGCTGGTACTGGAAAACGAGCGGCTGCAAGACCGGTTGTTCGCCACGCTCTGCATGCTGTCGATAGCGCCAGACCGAACACACGGCCGGCTGTACCTTGCCGGCCATCCGCAGCCCTTGCTGCTGACCGCGGACGGCGTGCAGGAGCTAACCGCTCCGGTCAGCCTGCCCCCGGGCATTAGCCACGCCATGGACTGGCCAAGTAGCGAAGTCCAGCTCGGCGACAGCTGGTCAGTGCTGCTCTACACCGATGGCCTGATCGAAGGGAAGATTGGCCGGGGCCCAGAACGACTGAGCAACGACGGGCTCATCAAGCTGGTCGAGAAGGCGCGCGCCCAGCAGCCGGCCATCTCGTCGAGCGCGCAAGCCGACAGCGCCTGGCTGCTCGATGCGGTCATCAACCAGGCCCGCGAGCTGAACGGCGGCGATCTGGACGATGACCTGGCCGTGCTGATGGTGAACTGCGCGCCGCCTCCTGCGAACTCATGACCGGGACCCAACCGGGTCCGCCCGCGCCACAGCCCGGCGCCGACACGACGCAACCGGGCGCCATCGAGCCACCAGTCCTTAGGGCACAACCAGCCCATCATCATGCAAAGCGGCCCGAGGCTGCCGGCTTGGCGCAGCCACGGCGGCTGTCGGCTATGGCCGAGGAAGCGGCCAGCCGCTGGCCACTCGGCCGCATCGCCGGCGTCGGGACTCTGCTGGTCGGCTTGTTCAGCCTCGCGGCGATAGTGATCGGCGTGCTTGCGTTCAATGGCCTCAGTAACGCTCGCGGGCGCGTGGTCGACACGCTCGACCCGGCAGCGCTACGCAGTTCCGAGCTCTACTCCGCACTGCTCAACCAGGAAACCGGCCTGCGGGGCTACCTACTGAGCGGCCAGAAGGCATTCCTCGCGCCCTACACGATGGGCCTCGCGAGCCAGCACGCCGAAGTCAGCCAGCTGCGGCCGCTGCTCGCCGGGATGCCCGTCGCGCAGGCGGATCTGGCTCGCGTACTGACCGCGGCGGCTCACTGGCGGTCCAGCTACGCGATGCCGGCCATCACCCGGGTTACCGCCACCGGCAAGCCGCTCATCAGCCCTGATGTCGCTGCGGGCAAGGCGGCCTTCGACGGCGTGCGCACGCCGCTGGCGGCGCTGCTGACCTACCTGTCGGCTCAGCGGCACGCGGCGAACGCCACACTGCACTCCTCGGTAGCTGTTCTGAACGTCACTGTCATAGCGATCGCGATAGCGCTACTGCTGGTAGTCGGCCTGCTGGCGGTAGGGCTGCGTACCGCGGCGATCAGGCCGCTGACCCGGCTGGCCGGTGACGCGCGCCAGGTCGCAACCGGAGACTTCCAGCACGAGGTCGACGCCAGCGGGCCGCGCGAAATACATGAGCTCGCGGTCGACGTCAACCGGATGCGCCAGCGCATTCTGCAAGAACTGTCAGCAGTTCAGGCCGCTAACCTGGCCTTGCAGACCAGGGCGCGCGATCTGGAGCGCTCCAACGCCGAGCTCGAGCAGTTCGCCTATGTTGCCTCACACGACCTGCAAGAACCGCTGCGCAAGGTAGCGAGCTTCTGCCAGCTGCTGCAGCGTCGTTACATCGGCCAGCTCGACGCCAGGGCCGATCAGTACATCGAGTTCGCTGTTGACGGCGCGAAACGCATGCAAGCCCTGATCGACGATCTACTGGCCTTCAGCCGGGTTGGCCGTGCCGATCGCGAGCCGGTGCTTATCTCCTGCGCGGCCGCTCTGTCCCAGGCCAGGGTAAACCTGACCGCCGAGATACGCCGCTCCGCCGCGACCGTCGAGAGCAGCGAACTTCCCGCTGTTCGCGCTGAGCTGTCGCTCATTACATCGCTGTTTCAGAACCTGATCAGCAACGCCATCAAGTTCCGCGGCGATCAGCCGCCGGTCGTGCGGATCTCGGCCGACCATGCAGATAACTTCTGGCTGTTCTCTGTCACCGACAACGGCATCGGAGTAGAGCCCGAGTATGCGGACCGGATCTTCGTGATCTTCCAGAGGCTGCACGACCGGACGGCGTACGCCGGTACCGGCATCGGGCTGGCCATGTGCCGCAAGATCGTCGAGCATTACGGCGGCCAGATCTGGCTCGACACCAGCTTCCGAGACGGGGCAAGGTTCCGTTTCACCCTACCGGTGGCTGCCGCTGCCAAAGAGGAGACACCTGATGAGTGAGCGTATCGGGATCGATGTCGTAGACGTCCTGCTGGTTGAGGATGATCCCGGTGACGTACTGATGACCAGGGAGGCGTTCGAGCACTACCGAATCCGCAACGAACTGCACGTGGTCGGCGATGGCGAGCAAGCCATGCATTTCCTCCGCCGGGCAGGTGATTACGCGAACGCTCCCCGGCCCGGGCTGATCCTGCTCGACCTCAACCTGCCCAGGCGCAACGGCCACGAGGTGCTCGCCGAGCTCAAGTCCGACCCCGACTTGCTGTCGATCCCGGTGGTTGTGCTGACGACATCGCAAGCCGAGGAAGACATCCTGCGCAGCTACTCACTGCACGCCAACGCCTACATCAGCAAGCCGGTGGACTTCGAGCGCTTCATCGACGTGGTTCGGCAGATTGACGACTTCTTCCTCACGCTCGTCAAGTTGCCCGGCGAAGTGAGCTAGCCGGCCGGATACCGGCCCGGAGCGCTTCGCCGCTCGTCGTAGAGCGGATCCGTTACCGGGTAACCCGCGCGCTGCCCGGGCGGGATCCGGACCGATCGGTCGGCCACGCCGCTCACTAGGGTGCCAATCGCGATGCCGAGCACGAGATCGACGGCGGCAGTGGCTAGCTTCGCGTCGAGCGGCGCGGCGGTGGAGAACGGCAGGAGCACCGCCAGCACGGTCGCCAGGCCGATGATCCAGCCGAAGAACGTCAGCGGGCGCGGCGTGCTCAGCAACAGCAGGTGCGCCAGCCCAGTCGCCAGCAATGCGGCCGCCGCGGCGACCAGCACCAGGTCCGTCGTGTGTACGTCGCCGTAGGCGCCGTCTGACCGCGGCGACAGCAGCGGCACATTGAACAGCCAGCGGCAGACCAGCACGCCGACCAACGCGATGAGCGCGGCGACCACGGCCGTCGCGATGCCGCCCGGCCAGAGCTTGCCCGCATCGACGCGCGGCCGATCCGGCTCGGGTCCAGTGTCGGGGATCGGCGCTGTCGTCATTACGGTTACCTGCCTTCCGGCCACGTCCGCCGTGGCACGCCAGCTAACTCACCGGCCGGACTGCGTTCAAACCCGCGCATCACGCGGACGGCAGCGCGCGGCCCTGGCCGGCCCGCAGCAACCTGAGCACGCGCCGGTAGTTCCGCCTGGACTCGGCATCTCGCGCGGCAGGGTCGGTGTCGTGGTATCCCCGGTGCCTGGACTGGCGCACTGGCAGCGTGCCTGGCGGCACCACGAGCGTCCCCTCGCGGCCAAGCCGCAGCGAGAATTCAAGGTCCGCGTTACGGTAAAAATGCGCCCCGGACCAAAACCCGCCAGCTCGCGCCGCGGCCTCGGTGCGCGCCGCCATCAGGTACCCGAGCAGCGCGGTCACCGGTCCTGGCCCGGCGTCGTGAAAGCTGAGCAGGTCCGGGTCGGGATCGGCGCCGCGCCAGCCGGCCGCCACCACCCCATCGGCTGCCACCGCAGCGAGCAGCGGGTCAACGGCGTCGCCGGTAAGAATGGTGGAGGTCTCCATCACGACATGCACCGGGCCGGGATCAGCGCGCAGCAGGATGTTACGGGCCGCGCCCCAGCCAGGGCTGTCCGGCAGGTGCATGTCGGTGACCCGGCCCGGATTCGAGAGCGCCAGCGCGTGCAGCACGTCGCCCGCCCCATCGACGTTGCCCACATCGAGGCCAGTGATGACCACGCCTGGCGGCAGGTGCTCAAGCAACGCCGCGACACACCGGCGCAGGTCATCTGGCCAGCCCTCGATCAGCAGGCCGACGGTCGCGATCCGGTCGGTGGCCGGACCGGCGTCCAGCCCGGATCCGGGCACCAGCTGCGGCCCAGCCGGGGAGTCAGTCACCAGCCAGCCAAGCGCGCGAATCTGGGCACGCAACTCATCGGCGACGGCGAAATCGCGCGCCTGGCGGGCGGCAGACCGCCGGTCGGCCAGTTCCAGGACCTCGGGTGGAGCATCGCCAGCGGGGCCGGGGCCGGTCACGCCCGGGCCGCCCATAGGCGCAGCGGGCGATCACTCATGGCCGCGCACGAGCCCTCATGGCAGCCGGACGATGGCGCGCGCCCGCGTCAGCACCTTGGTATCGGCCGACCTTGCGGTTAGCGCTATCGCGACCCGGTTGTCGTCGAGCTTCTCCTCCACCTGGCCGCTGACGTCAATGCTCGCTCCGGTGTCGTCGTCGGGCACGACCACCATCGAAGAGAACCGGACGCCGAACTCCGTCACGACAGCTCTGGGGCCGGCCCAGTCGGTGACGAACCGGCCTGCCTGGGCCATGGTGAACATGCCGTGGGCGATCACGTCCGGCAGGCCCACCGCCCTCGCGATTCGCTCGTTCCAATGGATGACATTGAAGTCGCCGGACGCACCGCAGTACTTGACCAGGCTGAGCCTGGTGACCGGGTACGACACCGGCGGTATTTCGGCACCAGTCTCGACGCTGTCGTAAGTCATCTCGATGGTCACGCCGCAATCCTTCCCGTGCCGTCAGGCGCCGCGCTCGACGATCGTCGACAGCGCCGTGCAGACCAGCTCCCCGGTCACCGTCCGGATGTCCGTGCCGGTCGTGATCATCACATTCCGGCCAGCATCGCGGATGTCGGTGATGGTGACCTGAGCGGTGACGACATCCCCGGCGGTGAGCGGCCGGGTGTAGCTGAACCGCTGCTCGCCGTGCACGACCATCGCGTAGTTAAGCCCCAGTGACGGGTCAGCCAGCGCGGCTCCGGACCCAGCCATGCTGATCACGATGGCGAAGGTGGGCGGCGCGATGACGTCCGGGTAACCGGCCGCCCGAGCCGCGGCCCGGTCACGGAACAACGGGTTGTGGTCGCCGATCGCGGCCGCGAACTCGCCAATCTTGACGCGGGACACTTCATAGGGTTCGGACGCCGGGAATGTCCGACCCGCGAAGTCACGATTGACCGCCATCTTGCTCCAGCCTTAACCGGCAGCGCGCGGGCCAACAGGCCCGCCGCCACTGCTAGCGGGTCTCGCGGTGCGGCTGGTGCTTGCGGCAGAACGGGCAGTACTTGCTCAGCTCAAGCCGGTCGGGGTCGTTACGCCGGTTCTTGCGCGTGATGTAGTTGCGGTGCTTGCATTCCTGGCAGGCCAGAGTGATCTTGGGCCTGACGTCAGTCGCAGCCACTGAGGCGCGCCTTTCTCTCGTCTGATCATCGGAAACTGCCTGGCGGGCAGCCCGAGCGGATGCCGGTTGCCAGCGCGATTCCGTAGCGGAGGCCGGACTTGAACCGGCGACACAGCGATTATGAGCCGCTTGCTCTGCCTGACTGAGCTACTCCGCCGCCCTGCCCGCCAAGCTCGGTCCGGGTGCCTGCACGCAGCCGTCCGGACCCCCGCCATAGCCCCGGGGCTGACCTAGCTTACCGGGAAATGACCGCGGCTGGGTTTCGGCCTGGCTCCAGCGCCTAACGGGGCCTGGCGGCGCCCGCGACTGGCAATCTTGGTCTCCTTAACCCCGCGGCCCTGGCTGGTGTTCCCAGCGCTCACTACACGCCAAGCCGTTACCAATTCGTCACCAACTCCGGGCGTGCGCAGTTTCATCGTGCGCTACCGGGTAGATTGTCTGGCAGTACCAGGCCGTCTGCGGCCGGACCTGGTTCTGGGGCCGTCGCAAGCAGTTGGCTGTACCGTCGTTACCGGCGTGGTCCCGCGGTCAAGGGCAGGCCATGGTTCACGCGAATAATGTCGGCGAGTCCAAGTTGCGGCTATTGTGGACCGTCATAACCGTTCGGCGCGACTGGGAGACAACGCATGCCGAGGCGAGAGCAGCCAGCTGAAGTGACCTATCACGGCCTCCGGGAGGCGCCGGACACGGTCGCGGTTACCACGGCCGCGCTCACGACTTTTGGCAGCACTTACCCGGACCTGAAGCTTCAGCCGCTGGTGATCGTGATCGCCGCCTACAACGAGGCCGAGAATATCGGCGCCGTGCTGGATGAGGTGCCGGAGCAGATCGCCGAGGTACCGGTCTCGCTACTGGTCATCGACGACGGCAGCACGGACAATACCTCCGAGGTCGCACAGCGGCACGGCGCCCTTGTCTGCACGCTGGCGGCTAACCGCGGCCACGGCGTCGCGCTCCGGCTCGGTTACCGGATCGCCCGCGAGGGGGGCGCCCGGTACATCGGCACCCTGGACGGCGACGGCCAGTGGGACCCGGCAGACCTGCCTGACATGGTCGCTCTGATGGAAGCCGGCCAGGCTGACTTCGTCCTGGGATCGCGCCAGCTCGGCCAGACCGAGAACACCGACACCTTCCGCAACCTCGGCGTCAGGTTCTTCGCCCGGCTGATCAGCATGCTGACCCACACCCATCTCACCGACACCTCCAGCGGCCTGCGTCTCATGCGCGCCGACCTGACCGGCACGGTGACTCAGACCCAGCCGCAATACCAGACGTCGGAGCTGCTGATCGGCGCTCTGCTGCAGGGATACCGGGTTGCTGAGGTGCCAACGGTCATGCGGCAGCGGATGTCCGGCATCAGCAAGAAGGGCCGCAACCTCGCCTACGGCCTGCGCTATGCCCGTGTGATCGGCAACACCTACCTGCGTGAGCGCCGTGCATCCGGCAAGGGCCCAGTTGTGGCGCCGCTGCCGCCGCGGACGCAGTCGGCGGCCACCGACGCGGCAGCGAACGACGCCGTGGCGACCGACCAGGCCGCCGCCGCTTCCCAACCCGGCTCGAACTAAGCCCAAGGCCGCCTAGCACTCGATCACGTTGACGGCCAGGCCGCCCCGCGCGGTTTCCTTGTACTTGATCTTCATGTCGGCGCCGGTCTCCCGCATTGTCTTGATCGCCTTGTCCAGGGAAACCTTGTGCTCGCCATCGCCGCGGACGGCCATCCGGGCGGCCGTGATGGCCTTCACGGCCCCGATCGCATTCCGCTCGATGCAGGGGATCTGCACCAGGCCACCGACGGGGTCGCAGGTCAGCCCCAGGTTGTGCTCGACCCCGATCTCGGCGGCGTTCTCCACCTGCTCGGGCGTACCGCCGATAACCTCCGCCAGCCCGGCCGCCGCCATCGAGCAGGCCGAGCCGACCTCACCCTGGCAGCCGACCTCGGCACCGGAGATCGACGCGTTCTCTTTGAACAGCACGCCCACCGCGCCTGCCGTTAGCAAGAACCGGACCACCCCGGCTTCGTCCGCGCCGGGCACGAATCGCATGTAGTAGTGCAGCACCGCCGGGATGATGCCCGCTGCCCCGTTGGTGGGCGCGGTCACCACCCTGCCACCGGCCGCGTTCTCCTCGTTCACCGCTAGTGCGTACAGCGTGACCCACTCCATCGCATACAGCGGGTCGGCCGTGTCACTGGTCTCCTCCAGCTTCTGCTGCAGAGCCCGCGCCCGCCGCCGCACCTTCAGCCCGCCCGGCAGCACGCCGCTAGCCGCGCAGCCGCTGATCACGCATTCCTGCATGACCGCCCAGATCCGCAGCAGTCCGGCGTCGACGTCGGCCTTATCCCGCCGGACTAGCTCGTTGGCCAGCATGATGCCGCTGACGGGCAGCCCGGTGCGGTGGGCGGTCGCGAGCAGGTCAGCCCCGCTGGCAAATGGGTACGGCACCGGGGTCGCATCGGCGACAACCGCCGGACGCCCAGCCTCGTCCTCGCCAAGTACGAACCCGCCGCCGACCGAGTAGTACGTCCTGGCCGACAGTTCGGCGCCTGCCGCGTCCAGGGCGGCGAACCGCATGCCGTTGGAGTGGAACTCCAACCGCCGGCGCCGGTGCAGGATGACATCGTCGTCGACGTTAAAACTGATGGGAACGTGGCCGAGCAGCATCAGCGTGCCCGTTTCCCGGACCGAGTTGACAAGCGGATCGGCGGCCGCTGGGTCGACTGACTCTGGCAGCTCGCCGGACAGTCCGAGCACGACTGCCTTCACGCTGCCGTGCCCGTGGCCGGTTGCCCCGAGCGACCCGAACAGCTCGGCCTTGACCCGGCAGACGCCTGGCAGCAGCCCGTCTCGCTCGAGCGACCCCGCAAACATCGCCGCGGCCCGCATCGGGCCAACCGTATGTGAACTGGACGGGCCGATACCGATCTTGAAGAGATCGAAGACACTGACCGCCATCTGACTGCTCCGCTCTCCGCACGACACTGTGCCGGGCCGCTGAAGGCTAACTCACGTTTTTCTCGCCGGGTCATACGGCGGCCGCAGACTGACCGCTGCCGCTGCCAGCTGCCCGCCGACGTTGACCTGATACCGGCCGGTCCGGACGAACTCGCCCGTCACCGCGGCACCAGCTGGATCGCGCAGGTACGCCAAGCCGACGGCGGCGCCGACCGTCTCGCCCCAAGCCGCCGAGGTCAACTGGCCCACCGGCTCGCCGTCGCGAAGCAGCAGCTCACTGCCCCACATCATGACGGCCGGATCGTCGAGGACGACCGAGACGAGCCGCCGTCGCGGACCGTCAGCCTTGGCCTTTTCCACCGCTTCGCAGCCTAGAAACGCGGCACCGCTATCGAGCTTGCACGCGAACATCAAGCCGGCCTCGGCCGGGTTGTAGTCAGGCGTGAGCTCCCGGCCAAAGGCCCGGTAGCCCTTCTCCAGCCGGAGTGACTCGATCGCGTAATAGCCGGCGTTGGCGACCCCGAGATCGGCGCCCGCCGACATGAGGTCCTGGTAGACACCGACCGCGAACTCGGCCGGCACGTACAGTTCCCAGCCGAGCTCGCCCACGTAGGTGATCCTGGTGGCCCGCACCGTTGCGTAGCCGAGGTCGATCAGCTGGCTGGTGCCGAACGGGAACGCCGCTTCAGTCAGGTCAGCCCTGCTGAGCTGGGATAGCAGCTGGCGCGACAGCGGGCCCATCACGCCGTACACCGCATATGCCGAGGTCACATCGACCAGGCTGGCTCGGCAGCCGGGTGGCAGCTGCCTGCGGATGTGATCGGCGTCCCGCTCGGTCGTCGCGGCGCTCGCAACTAGCAGGAACTCAGTCGCTGACAGCCTGGTCACGGTGATGTCGGATTCGTAGGTGCCCCGGGCGTTGAGCATCCCGGTGTAAATGGTCCGGCCCGGCGGTACCGCCACGTCATTCGTACACAACCACTGCAGCGCCTCCACCGCGTCCGCGCCAACCACCAGATACTTGGAGAACGACGTCTGATCGAACACAGCCACCCGCTGCCGGGTCGCCAGCTGCTCGGCCGAAGACCAGGCCTGCCAGTTCTGCTTGCCCCACGAGTACTCGATCTCCGCGCGTTCGCCCGGCGGCGCGAAGAAGTTGGCTCGCTCCCACCCCATTTTCGAGCCGAAACAAGCATTCGCTTCGCGCAGCAAGTCGTATACAGGCGAGCGGCGGAATGGCCTGGCCGTCTCCAGCTCCCGGTTCGGCCAGCCGATCGCGTAATGCAGGCCGAGCACCTCGCCGACCCGGTCGCGGAGCCAGCGAGAGTTGCCGTTGAACGGCGCGAACCTCCTGATGTCCACCGTCGTAAGGTCACCGGTCGGCTGGCCGTCGATGATCCACTGCGCCAGCGCCAGCCCGGCTCCGCCGGCCGAGGCGATGCCCACCGAGTTGAACCCGGCTGCGACGAAAAACCCGCTCAGCTCGGGTGCCTCACCGAGGATGAACTGGTTGTCTGGGGTGAAGCTCTCCGGCCCGTTATAGAACTTCTTGACGCCGGTCTGCGCAAGCACCGGGATCCGGTGCAGCGCCGAGTCCATCAGCACACTGAAGTGGTCCCAGTCTTCGGCCAGCAGCTGGAACTCAAACGGATACGGCAGCTCATCCGGCGACACCCACGGCTTGGCTACCGGTTCGAAACCCCCGACCACCAGGCCGCCGACTTCCTCCTTGACATAGGTGTAGCCATCAGGGTCGCGCAGCACCGGCAGGTCCGGGCGCACGCCATCAAGCTGCTCGGTCACCACGTAGAAGTGCTCAGCCGAGTGCAGCGGCACTGTGACGCCGGCAAGAGTGCCCACTTGCTTGGCCCACTGGCCGGCGCAATTGACGACGACTTCGGCCGCTACGTCGCCGTGGTCGGTGCGGACGCCGGTCACCCGGCCGTCACGGCTGTTGATGCCCGTGACCCGCACGCGCTCGGCGACCGTCGCTCCGCGCTGCCTGGCGCCGCGGGCCAGCGCTGCGGTTAGGTCAACCGGGTTCGCCCGGCCGTCGCCGGGCAGCCAGATTGCGCCGAGCAGGTCATCGGTTCGCATCGCCGGGAAGAGCTCGCCAGCCTCCGTAGCGCTGATCGGCTCGCAGTCGATCTGGTAGGCCTGCGCGGTGGCAGCCGTCCGGCGCAGCGCTTCCAGCCGGTCGGGGGTGCGGGCCACGGTCACTCCGCCGCAGCGGCGGAACCCGGTCGCCTGGCCGGTCTCGGCTTCCAGCCGCTCGTACAGCCTGGTGGAGTACTGCACCAGCCGGGTGCCCGCCTCCGACGCCCGGAGCTGGCCGACCAGGCCGGCCGCGTGCCAGGTGGTGCCGCAGGAGAGCTGGCCCTGCTCGAGCAGCAGCACATCGGTCCAGCCGAGCACGGTCAGGTGATAAGCCACGCTCGTGCCGATAACTCCGCCGCCGATGATCACAACCTGTGACCTAGCCGGCAGTGCCTGAGTCATGTTTGTCAGTCCTCGTCGCGGGCGTCAGTGAGCAACTGCCCGAAGCCCGGGCTGCGGAAGCCGGCCGAGGCTGCGTCGAACCGCTCCGCCGCCCAGGACCAGAAGTCAAAGTCCAGAGTGCTCGCCGAGTGCTGGATGGCGCCCCAGAGCGTCCAGCCGTACTGCGATACGAAGGTGAACAGGCGGGCCCTCGCGACCCGGCTGGGCCGCGGCCGGCCGTAATAGGCGGCCACCAGCTCGGCCAGCGCCTCGTCGCCCAGGCCGCACTCGCCGGCGATGTTGCCAAGCTCGAAACAGGGATCGTTGTTACCGGAGTACTCGTAGTCGATCAGCCAGATCCGCTCGCCGTCGTCGATAAAGTTCGCAGCGAGCAGGTCGTTATTGCAGGGAACGGTGCCCTCGCCGCGCGCGGCCAGCGACCGGCGCGCCGCCATGAACGCGGGCATCAGGTCGTCGTAGCCGTCCGGAATACGCATCCCGCGGGCCCGGGCGGTGGCGTGGTACGACGCCTGCACCGTGAACATGTCGAAGTCTCCGCTGAAGCGAGCGGCCCCGTGCAAAGTCTTGCACGCGGCGGCGATCCTGCGGAGCATCGCCGGCTCACCGACATCGGCGTTGTTAAGCGTCCTGCCGTCGATGAACCGGAGCACTAGGACCCGGTCCTGCGGCCGGTACTCAATCACCGGGGCGCCGACGCCGGCCGCGGCGGCGAGCAGTGAATTGCGGTACTCACGCTCGCGGTCGATCGCGAGCAGGTCCCCGCCATCGGCGAATACGCGGGCGACGAACTGGCCATCGGGCGTTGTGACCTTGAAGTTCTGGTTCGTCAGGCCGCCGGGCAGCGCTGTGACCTGCCGCGGGGTGGCCGCCAGGCTCGGCACCCTGGCCAGCAAGGCTGCCGTCCCGGCGTGCATCAGGTCAGTCACTCTCGAAGGCTACGAGCGATCGGGCAAAAGGTCTAGACGGAACCGTTTGCATACGCAGGCCATACGCAGGTTCTTCCTTATCTGGCCCTCCTGCTACAAATGTCTGGCCATAGAGTCTGGACAGTTATCTAGATCACGTCCTACGCTCCTGCCAACTGAGTCACTCAGTCACCTGTTGCATGCAGGCGAGGAGGAGCTGCCGTGAGCGCCAGCCAGGATGTCAGCAGCCACGAGCGGGACTCTGCCGACCTCGCAAAGTTCGGGTACAAACAGGAACTCAAGCGCACGCTGGGCACGTTCAGCTCGTTCGCGGTTGCGTTCAGCTACATCTCACCGTCGACCGGCATCTTCACCCTCTTCTACTTGGGGCTCACGACGATCGGCGGCGTCTTCATCTGGACGTGGCCCGCGGTTGCCCTCGGCCAGTTCATCATCGCGCTGAACTTCGCCGAAGTGTCGAGCCACTTCCCGCTCGCCGGGTCGGTGTTCCAGTGGTCCAAGTACATGGCGAACCGGGCCTACTCCTGGTTCACGGGATGGATCTACCTGTTCGCCGGCATCCTGACCGTGACCGCGGTGGTCGCGACGCTACCGCTCGCGCTGATTCCGGCGCTGAACGGGCTGGGCTGGCACTCGCTCCAATCAACCCTGCATACCCAGCTCGTTGTTGCCCTGATCACCCTGGTGGTGATCACAGTGCTGAACATCTACGGGGTCAGGCTTGTCGCCATCATCAACAACACTGGCGTGCTGTTCGAGATCCTCGGCATGTTCGTGTTCGCGATCGTGCTGATGGTGTTCCATAACCACCAGGGCTTCCACGTCGTCACCAACAGCGGTGGGCTGCACGTCGGGGCGAACACGTTCCTGATCGCAATGTTCATGTCGCTGTTCGTGATCTACGGTTTCGACACCGCCTCCACGCTGTCCGAGGAGACCCGTGATCCGCGGCGCACAGCGCCGAAAGCCGTCCTCTTCTCGATCGTCGGCGCGTTCATCATTGGCGGCGTGTTCCTGCTCGGGACCCTGATGTCGATCCCGAACATGAAAGCCGCGATCAGCGGCGCCTATGGTCCGCAGAACATCATCGAGGCCAACTTCTCGCCCCACTTCGCCACCATCTACCTGCTGGTGGTCTCGGCCGCGATCTTCGTCTGCTGCCTGTCGATCATGGCGGCGACGATCCGGCTCGGCTTCGGCATGGCGCGCGACAATCAGCTGCCGTTCTCCCGCCACCTGTCGCGGGTCTCACCTGGCCTGCACACCCCGATCTGGACCTGCATCACCATCGCGGTCATCGCGGCCATACCGTTCATCCAGTACTCCGGGGCCGGCATCATCGCCATCGCCGCCACCGCGATGATCTACCTGAGCTACTTCCTCGGCAACCTCGCCATCCTGCGCGCGCGGCTGCAGGGCTGGCCGAAGACCGACGCGCCGTTCAAGCTCCATCGCTGGGGCCTCGTTATCAACATCGTGGGCCTGCTGTACGGCGGCGCGATGCTGGTGAACTTCGCCTGGCCAAGAATCCAGAGCAATCCGCAACCCAAGCAAGAGGTTGTCGCGAAGGTCCAGATCCTTAATTTCCACCTCGGCTTCCTGAACGACATTCCGATCTTGTGGACGGTGCTTATCTTCATCCTCCTGATCGGTGCCATCTACTACCTGCTGGTGGGGCGGATCAAGCAGTTTTCGCCGGTGAATGCGCCGGCGGGTGAGCCGATCCCGGCAGAGGGGGCGGCCTAGCGACAGCTAGGCCGGATGGCGCGCCGTAGGGCCTGGCTGAGATCGCTTGCCGAACTTGGCCATCGGCGGGGAGGGCGGCGCGCCTTCCTGCAGACGGCGGGCCGCCGCAGCCGCAAGGCGCGCGGGGCCCGCCGTCTCGCTGTCAGCTCGCGGTTAGCTGGCACGCACGGCAAAGGAGACACTAGGAGCATGCAGCGACGGCAGCATTCGTGGCGGGGCACCGCGGCGGCCGAGTCCGCGGCCCTGCCACGGAAACCACCGATGATCATCAAGCAGCCAGGGATCACCGCGCACGCGCAGATCGAGGACTGGCTGGCCGACGCCATCGCCGCGGGTCAGCTCACCCCCGGCGACCAACTGCCCACCGAGCAAGACCTGGCGGCATGGCTCGGCGTCAGCCGGATGACCCTCCGGCATGCGCTCGGTGAGCTCGCCCAGCGCGGGCTGGTGACCCGGACGGTCGGCCGCGGCGGCGGGACCTTCGTGGCCGAGCCCAAGCTTGAGCAGGACCTCACCACGCTGGCCGGCTTCTCTGAGCAACTGCGCAGGCACGGCAAGGTCGCCGGCGCGCGCGTCCTCGCGGCGGCGCAGATCCCGGCCAGCCCGGCCGCGGCCGGGGCGCTTGACCTGCAACCGGGCGAGCAGGTACACGACGTCCGGCGGATCCGGCTCGCCGACGGCCGGCCGATCGTGATCGAGCACTCGCAGTTCCCCGTCCGCCTGTTCCCCGGCCTGCTTGACTGCCGGCTCGACGGCTCCTTGTATGACCTGCTAGCCGAGAACTACGGGCTGCGCCCGCACCGGGCCCGGGAGTCACTGGAGCCCGTAGTCGCCGGCGTACGCGAAGCCGAAGCACTGGAAGTTGACGAGGGCGCGCCGCTCATGCTGGTCGAGCGCACCGCGTACGCCCGGGCCGGCCAGCCGCTTGAGTTTGCCCGCGACCTGTTCCGCGGCGACCGGACCAAGGTCGTGGTATGGACGTCCGAACTCGGCGGCGAACTCTGACTTACCGCCCGGCAGCCACGTGACTTCGAGTCGGCCGGGCCGCTAAGTTCGGTGCCATGACCGTCAAACTCGTCGTTCTGTACACCCAACCCGATGACCCAGACGCCTTCGACGCGCACTATCTCGCTGTGCATGCGCCGCTAGTGCACAAGCTCCCCGGCCTGCAGCGGTTCGAGTCCGGGAAGTTCACCTCGGCGCTGGACGGGGGCGAGCATACTTACCACCGGATAGCCGAGCTTTACTTCGCCGACCAGGCCGCGCTGGGCGCGGCCTTCAGCTCCAGCGAGGGCGCCGAAACCGCGGCCGACTACGGGCAGATCGCGCCGGCAGGCTCGCGCATGTTCATCGAGATGCTGGACGGTGACGGGTAGCTAGTGCACCGGGCTCACGACCGATCACTCCGACCGGGGTCGTAGTGGCCGACGCTGAGTACCCGGTCGACGATGGCCTTTACTGGAAATTTAGGTTGCCGAAGTAAACCGACGGCGTTACCTGGGCATCTCTACTATGTACGGATTTATTCGGCGGCACCAGATGGGGAGAGTTAATGCCACGCATTGCGATCAGGCCACCGCGGCGATGGCCAGCGGGCCGCGCGGTCGTCCGGCGGGAGCGCTGGGCGGCCGGCGTCCTGGCGTGTGCGGCTGCTCTCGCCACGGCAGGCGCCACTGGCCTGCCGGCCGAGGCCGCAGCTGTCGCGCCGGCCACGAGCACTACCTATTTCTGGGTCGCACCGACGAGCGTTTCGACGTCGAACACCAGCTGCACCACGGCCGGCTATCACACGGTGCAATCTGCTGTCACCGCGGCCGAGGCTTACCGGAGCGCACACCCCACGACGGTGCCGACGATCGAGATTTGCCCCGCCACCTATAGCGAGCAGGTTACGATCACCGGCAGCCTCGTCATGACCCGCGCCAACGTGCCATTCAGCCAGGGCCCCGCTGTTATCGAACTCCCGGCGCCGGTGGGCCAGAGCACGTCCGCAGGGCTCTCGACGACGAACTGCCAGGCCGGGGACGCCACCTCGCACCCGGTGACCTCGGCGCCACAGTCGGTCATCGAAGTCTGCGCCGCCAAGACCGGCGGCATCAATGCGGGCGGCGTAGCGGTCTCCATCAGCCGCGTGACGATCGAGGGTCAGTGGGTCAGCAACGTCTGCTACGGCAGCATGTACGGCCTTCTCGTCGAAGGCGGCGCGTCGGTTGCCTTGACCGACTCGATCGTGCAGAAGATCGGCGGTGACGCCACCACCGACGGCTGCCAAGGCGGCGTGGACGTGGAGGCAGGTAATTCGGTCACAAGCCAGGTCGGCCACGTCTACCTGAACAGCGACACTATCGAGAGCTACCAGAAGAACGGCATCACAGTTGACGGCTTGCGGTCGACCGGCAAGATCACTGGTGTCACGGTGACGGGCGCTGGACCCACCACGGCGATCGCCCAGAACGGGATCCAGATTTCGCTGGGTGCTACCGGGTCGGTCACTGGTAGCACGGTCACCGGAAATAACTACACCGGAGCGGCTGACGCGTACTCCACCGGCGTCCTGGTGTTCGGCGGCGGCGGCTCGGTCTGCGGCAACGGCAAGATTTCACCGCTGGTCAAGCGGGCGAGCTTCAAGCACAACACGCTGATCAACAATGATGTGGGCGTCGCGCTCTTTAACGTGAACGCAACGTGCGCGAAGTCGACGCGCACACCGACGCGGGACACAGTCTGCTACAACGTGATCAGCAACTACCACGGCTACAGCCACGGCGAGCCGTCGGCCGACGCCAATGTGGCAGGCTTCTTGACCGGGAAGGGCAAGCTGATCGGCGACCAGGCCGGCGTCAGTGATTCCGGCGACGCGGACGTCATCTGCCATAACGCAATCAGCGGCCGCGGATACGCCCCGCGCGACAAGACGAGTTCACTGCCCAACCCACCGGCGCCAGCCTGGGTGCGGCCGATCGACCTGTTCTCCTACGCGCCGCCGATCCACCCCTCGGTGCACGGCAACACCTACGACGGCAAGGCCTACAAGCCGCGCTAGCCCGCCTGGCCGGGTGACCAGTCTGGTCACCCTGCTGCTGGGGCAATCAGCAGGTATCCGCCAGTGTTAGCTGTCAACGCTCGTCAGCCTGACCGGGCCGGGCGCGGTTCCGGGATCACCTCGATGGTGACCGGCTCCAGCCCGGTGATCTCCCACTGCCCGTCGCTCACGTCCACGGTCAGCCGGGCCTTGCCGACCCGTAGCCCGCTTACGCGCAACGGCAGGTAGCGTTCCGGCACGTCGGGCGCGCACCACAGCTGCGCGCTCGACACCTCCGGAGTGAACCGGAGCAGGCTGTGCAACAACAGCAGCGGCGCGCCGGCCGCCCACGCTTGCGGCGAGCAGGAGGTGGGATACGGCACCGGTGTCCCGAACTCGTCCTTGGCGAAGCCGCAGAAAAGTTCGGGTAGCCGGTAACCAAATGTGGCGGCCGCGTCGATGATGGCGTCGGTCACCCGCTGGGCCTGCTCGATGAAGCCGTAACGGATCAGCCCGGCCGCGCAGATCGCGTTGTCGTGCGGCCAGACTGAGCCATTGTGGTAGCTCATCGGGTTGTAGGCAGTCATCGACGAGGCCAGCGTGCGGATCCCCCAGCCGCTGAACATGTCCGGTGACATCAGGTGCCTGGCGACCGAGGACGCCTTGTCCTTGTCGACAATGCCGGTCCACAGGCAATGACCGATGTTGGAGGTCAGCGAGTCGATCGGGCGCTTGTCCGCGTCCAGCCCGATCGCATACCAGCCCTTGTCCGGCAGCCAGAACCGAGCGTTGAAATCGCGTTTCAGCTGCTTGGCCTTCTTGCGCCAGGCCACGGCCGCTCGTTCGTCCCCAGCCTGGCGGGCGAGCTGAGCCCGAGCCCGGTACGCCGCGTAGGCGTACCCCTGGACCTCGGCGAGCGCGATCGGCGGCTCGGCGATGGCGCCGTCGGCGAAGTTAACGCCGTCCCAGGAGTCCTTCCAGCCCTGGTTAGCCAGGCCATGGCCGGTCTTGCGGCAATACTCAACGAAGCCGTCGCCATCGGCGTCGCCATAGGTCTGCATCCAGTCAAGCGCCCGGTCGGCGTGCGGAAGCAGCGCCGCAATGGCGTTCTCCTTGCCGCCCCAGCGTTGCAGCTCGCCCAGCAGCATGACGAACAACGGGGAGGCGTCGACACTGCCGAAATAAGCGCTGCGGCCGCCAAGTGCAAATGAGGCTGCCGGGCCGAACCGCACCTCGTGCAAGATCTTGCCCGGTTCCTCCTCCGATCCGGGGTCGATGTCGCTGCCCTGCCACGCCGCTAGCGTGCGCAGCGTTCCCAGGGCCAGCCCCGGATCCCAGGGCAGCAGCATCCACGCCGTCAGCAGCGAATCCCGCCCGAACAGCGCCATGAACCACGGAGCGCCGGCCGCCACTACCGGCCAGCGCGGATGCTCCGGATCGAAGATGCGCAGCGCGCCGAGATCCTCGACGCTGCGACCGAGCACCTCGGCAAGGTTGCGATCGGGGGTCCTAACCTGCGGACCGCGCTGCCGCCACTTGCGCAGCCGCTTGGCAGGTTGCGTCGAGTCGACCGCATGGCCGCGTGGGTGCCTCAGCTTCATGGCTACGCCGTCGTCGACTGGTACCGCCTCGACCGTCACGGTGCGCTCGGAATGGCCGGGCACCGTGAGCCGCCAGGACAGCACCCCGTCGTCCGCGACACCGGGGTGCTGGTCACCGGTGATCCGCAGTTCCTGCCGGCGCTCGCGCCTGCCGCTGGTGATGACAAGGCCGGAATCCGCCGCGCCGGTGCTGGCGGCAGCCCTTGGTTTAGATCGCCCTTTCACTTCAAACAAGTCCGCGAAATCGGCCTCAGCCGTCAGCGCCAGCCGGAACCGTTTCGACGTTGCCGAGGTATTGCGCAAGGTGATGTCCTCGCGCATGCCGTCGCCAACGTACCGGCGCCGCACCACCAGCAGGGTGCTGTCGGCCTTGCCAGCCCGCGGCGGCATCCGGCCGAGGAACGTGGCCGCATAGGGCTCTGCATTCTGTACCGACAGCGGCTGCGGCTCGATCCCGTCGACCCTCAGTTCCCACCGCGAGAGCATCCGCGTGTCGCGCACGAACAGCCCGTGCGACCGGTCCGGCACGATATCGCCGCCCGGTTCGCTGATGCAGAACGTCGAGCCCTCGATCAGGGTAACGGGGCTGCACGTCGCGCCCTGGCCCGCTGGGAGCTCGCCGGACGCCCATGGCTCTGGCATCTAGAAGCCTTCGGCCGGGTCAGCTGCCAGCCTCCGGCCGCACCGGGCCAGCTGATGCCTTGCCTGCTGGCGCAGCAGCGGCCGCCGGCAGCCGAGCTGCCGACGGCCTGCTGCTGCTAGGCGCTGATGAGCCGTCGGCCGGCCGCTGGGATCCGCCGAATGAACCCGGACTCGCGCTCCAGGATGCGGCGATAGAGGCGCTCGTGGTCGCGCGCCATCCGCTGCAGTGAAAACCGCCTCTCGGCGGTGTCACGGCACAGGTCACGATCGATCTCACCCACCCGATCAATGGCGCTGATCATCTCCACCTCGTCACGGCAGAGATACCCGGTCCTGCCACGATCAACGATCTCCGGAGCTGCTCCGTTCGCGAATGCGAGAACCGGCGTGGCACACGCTAGCGCCTCCGCCATCACCAGGCCGAACGGCTCGCGCCACGTGATCGGATTGAGCATCGCGTCGGCGCCGCGTAGCAGCTCGATCCTGCGTCCCAGCGGAATCTCGGACGGCATTTCGTCATCTGGATCGAGCAGCGGCCGGATCTCGGCCTCGAAGTAATCGATCTCCTTGTCCTCGCGCATCTTGGTCGACAGCACTAGTCGCTTGCCGGCCTTCTTCGCGACCCGGACGGCGTGGTGCACGCCCTTGTCGGGGGACATGCGGCCGATGAAGATCAGGTAGCCGCCACCGCCGGGTCCCGCCGTGTACAGATCAAGATCTATGCCGTGATGGATGACACCGGCGATCTCGGCTCCGCCGTACTCCTGGGCCTGCCGGGCCTGCGAATGCGAGATGGCCACGATGGAGGCATGCCGGGCGATTGCCGCCAGCACCGGCTGGGTCTCCCCGTTGAACGGTCCGTGGTTGGTGTGAACCACGGGCGGCCTGCGCATTCCGCGAAGGCCCGAGATCAGCGGGCCGAGGAACGTGTGGTCATGGATGATGTCCATGTCCGCGAGCGACTCATATGCGGCCAGCACGTGCGCCGTCTCCGGCACGGTCACGCCGATCGGCGTGATCGCATTCGGATAGAGGAAATCGGTCGGCACCGGGCACTGCGACTCACCCACAGTGAAAAGCCGAATCTCGTGACCGAGCTCGTGCAAGCCCCTGGCGAGGTTGTCGATAACGACCTCGGTCCCTCCATAGGCCGGTGGTGGAACCGGGACCCAGGGCGGGGCAATCAGGCCGATCCGCATCTGTAACTGCCTCCTCGTGTCGAGCCGCGTGACCATCACGCTCCGCTGTCCCTGGCAAGCCGCGCCAGCAACGGCGACAGTGGGCGCGCTGCCGGTTTCCGCGAGTCCCGCTGGGGGGACCTGGCTTGGTCCTCCCGCAGGACGCGCGGGCACACGGCGGCACGGGGAATCGATCCGGTAGCGCCGGTCGTTTCGACCAGTTCCCGGCTCCGGGCCCTGCGCACCCGCGGGGAAGTGCCAGGGTTATGGACGACGCACCATTAACGGTGCGTATGGAGCCGATAACCGAATGCATTCTTCCCGGCGGAAACTCGCTGCAAACGTCTAGATGATCTTCGAGATCGCAGTGCAGCCGCACCGCCAGCGCGCCTAGCTGCGGCGCAGCAGGTAGCCGTCCTGCTCAAGGCTCCCGGTGAACCTGCCTGCTCCGTGGAACAGCCAGTCAAAAGCCCGGCGGTCCCAGCGCATACCGACTGTCCAGGAAAGGCCGTGATGCCAAATTTGTCCGGTGACCGATACAACCCGAGGGCCCCTTGGCCACCTGGCCGCGATCAGCCGAAGTCCGCTGGCGAATACTCCTTACGCTCCACCAGGACCAGCCAGTTGCCCGAGTCATCGCGGATGATGGCCTCGGTGCCGTAGGGCCGCTCGGCTGGTTCCTGCACGAACTCGACCCCCTTGGCGACGAGGTCGGCGTAAGTCTTACGGCAATCGTCCACGCGCAGGCCGAGTCCGCCTAGCTGGCCCTTCCCCAGCTCGCGGCGGATGAACTCGGCTGCCTCCGGGTCCAGCGGCGGCCCTGGGACCATCAGCGTGACGTCGAGCTCGGGCTGGCTTGGATGGCCAACAGTCAGCCAGCGGAACCCTTCGCCCGTGGTGATGTCGGTACGGACCTCAAAGCCCAGCTTGCCGACATAGAAGTCGAGCGCCTTCGACTGGTCGAGGCAGAACACGGTGATGAGCGAGATGTTAGTGATCATGCACCGATCGTACGAACGGGAACGGGTCCGTGCTTCTCTCAGATTGCCGTCTTGGTCAGGTCGCCTTATGGCTCAGGCCGACTGCGCCGGTCAGCGCCGACCGCGCAGTGCAGCGGGGATCGGCGGCCCCCCGCATGAACAGATAGCAGCCCGGAATCCATGGACCCCCAGCCGCCGCCCACTTGTCCCGGTAACTGGTTGGTGTCTCGCCCACGAGCTTGGTGAATCGTGCCGAGAAAGACCCGAGGCTAGTGAATCCGACGAGCATGCAGATCTCGGTGACGGTCAGGTTGGCGGACCGCAGCAGATCCTGGGCTCGCTCGATGCGCCGCCGGGTGAGGTAGCGGATCGGTGACTCGCCGTAAGCCGCCTCGAAACTCCGCGCAAAGTAATACTTCGAGATTCCGGCGACAGCGGCCAGCTGGCTGAGGTCAATGGGCTCGGGGTAGTTCACGTCCATGTGATCGCGAGCTCGGCGCAGCTGTGGCAGCAGCTCGAGGCTCACGCCCTGCGTTGCCGACCGATCCGTCAGCAGATTCATCACCCACTCAGCGTAGTAGCCGGAACTTAAGCCGCATGGCACGCCCGCGCGAGCATTCGCGCGCCGCATGTTCGCTATTGGCCTGCTGTTCCGACGACACCGCGAGCATCTTCGCGTTCACTGCGTTTTCAATGCTGCCCGCGCTAGATTCTTCGTGCTTGCGCAGCGGCGCATTGTCAGTGGCCCGTCCGGGCTGGGTGGTTCGGTCAAGGGGCTGAACCCGCGTCAAGACACGAGGTTGAGAAATGCTCGTCGATCTTCCGCTCTCCGAACTCCGTGGTTATCGCCCCGATGTCGCTGAGCCCGCCGATTTCGACGAATTCTGGGCCGACCAGCTGGCCACCGCACGTGCCCAGGGCGGCGGACCATCCTTCACCGCAGTGGATAGTCCCGCCCGGCACGCAACCGTCTACGACGTGACCTTCTCAGGCTACGGCGGAGATCCGATCAAGGGCTGGCTACTAACGCCCGGTCAGGAAGCCCCGGACGCCGCCATCATCGTCGAGTTCGTCGGCTACGGCGGCGGCCGCGGCGACCCGCTCGACTGGCTGAGGTGGAGCTGCGCCGGGCACCCGCACCTGATTATGGATTGCCGCGGCCAGGGTGGCGGATGGCGCAGCGCGGACACTCCCGACCTGGGCAGCAGCGGCGCCCCGAGCACACCCGGCTTCCTGACCAGCGACGTGATGGACCCGCGCAGCCACTATTACACACGCCTGTTCATCGACGCGGCGCGTGCCGTGGATGCTGCGCGCCGCTGGCCCGGCGAGGCGGGCCGGCCGATAGTGACCGCTGGCGCCAGCCAAGGCGGTGCCCTCGCGATCGCGGCGGCGCACCTGGCCGGCGGCGTTGCGGCGACCGCCCCCGACGTCCCGTTCCTGGCCCATCCTCGCCGTGCGCTGGAAGTCACCGACAACGACCCGTACTGCGAACTGGCCGAGTACTGCAAGGTCAACCTCGACAAGGCCGATCAGGCGTTCGCCACCCTCTCCTACCTCGACGTGGTGAACCACGCGAAGCGCGCCACCGCACCAGCCCTGTTCTCGGTCGCCCTCGCGGATACCATCACGCCACCGTCCACTGTCTTCGCCGCCTTCAACCACTACGCCGGGCCCAAAGACATCGCCGTCTACCCGTATAGCGGGCATGAAGGCGGCGGCACCCGGCACTTTCTCGCCCAGCTCGCATTCCTCCACCAGGCCGGCCTCGACTAACCACTGCCTTTGGTGGCTGGCACTCATGCGCTCAGGTCCTGTGCCTTAGTTCTGTCACGCCGGCGCTTACCCGCCTTGCTCTGAGAAAGCAGCCGCACATAGTGCAATCGCCCTATGCAGCGGCGTGCGCCTTAGCCATACGTTGCGGTTATGGGATATACCGACAGACCGCCGAGCCAGCTGAGCACTTTGGCCGGAGCGGACACGGTAATGGACTACCAATCGCGGGGAGCGTTGCGATGATGCCGAACCAGGTTTACCAGCTGTACCAGATCGACCGGCCGAAGAGCGCGGCCGAAATCCGGCGTGCTGACGAGCAGGTAGGGAAAGCAGCCAAGAACCTATCCAGCCTATGGTGCCGGGCAACTCAGCCGATAGGCATGCTGCGGGCACTGCCCCCAGGTCGGCGACCTGCCCGCCCGGCCCGGCTCTCCACCGCGTCCCCGCCGTTCCCTACCTCTCACGCCCCGTGTGCGCACTAATCAGAGCGCAGTAGCGTGTCCGGACCAGCGTCGAGTTCACCATGTCACCACGGCAGGCCCGAGCGGGACTTCCAGCCGTCGGATCTGATCTGGTTGCCATGCTTGATCTGGCTACCGGCATGTTGACGCCAGCCGCTGCGGCCTACTACCGCGGACCAGACGGTATCTACCACGCCTACGGGATCGTCGTGCTAACCCCCACGGTCACGGGCATCGGCCGGCTCGTGGTGTTCGCCGACCCTGGCCTGTTCGGCTGGTTCGGTCTGCGGCAGATACTCGCGTGCTGATGCATTACCTGGGCTGTTCGCGGCGGTCGAGTACCTCGTAGTGCGCCGAGCGCCGGTCGAAGTCGGTTAGCACCGTCTGCGCCCGCTCCGGCACGTGCGCAGCCTCGTAGTCCTCGCCCATGAAGCCACGGACGTCGTCGAGAGAGTCGAACCACATCAAGGTCATGAACTCAACGTCCTGGTCTCGCTCGCGGCGGACCAGGTCGATGGAGCGGAACCCTGGAATGCGCCGCGCTTCGATGCCAGGGATGACTTCCTCGCGCACGATGCACTCGTATGCATCGGCGTTGTCCTTCGTCGTCCAGCCTCGCCACAGACGGCAGATCATGAAGCCAAAGCTTATGCGCCTGCCTGTTCACGCGGCGATGCAGATGACACCCTGAACCGTGCGCGTGCGGGCTGTGATTGCCGACAGCCTGGGATGCACGCGATAGCCGCCGATCTGCGCGGACACCGGCCGCGGGTCACTCGGCGCGGTAATCCCGATCGCCCGTCGCCGGGTCGTACCACACGCGCATCCGCTGACCAGTAGCTGGGTCAATGAACACCTCGCTCGTGGGCTCGGAGGCGCTGCCCGTGCCGGCGCTCTTGCGGTTCCCGCGGTACCGGTCCCAGCCGAAGATGGCAACAACGATTCCGAGGACAACGACTGCCAGAATCACCCATTCCACCGCGTGCATGACTCTCAGCCCTGCGCGCTGAGGTAGTCGGGGGCGTCGGTAACCGTCTCGACGATACGGGCGGTGCCGTAGGCCACGATCTCGCTCATTGACCGGCCCATCTCGGTGGAGTCGAAGCGCATCATGGTGACGGCGTTTGCCCCCATGGCGGCGGCATTCTGCACCATGCGGTCGAGCGCCTGGCGCCTGGAATCCTCATTGAGCTTGACGTATGACCCGATCTCGCCGCCGACAAGGCTCTTGAGGCCGGCGGCGATGTTGCCGCCGAGGCTCCTCGACCGGACGGTCAGGCCAAATACCTGGCCGATCGTCTTCACCACGCGTGTGCCCGGGATGTTCTCGGTAGTCGTAACGATCATGGGTCGCGACGAAGTGATGTTGTCGGTTGATGCCTGCATCGGGCTGCCTCCAAGTAACTCGCGACCGCGGACGGGGCCGCATCTATCAAAGTGATATCACTATGATAGATGACTGTCAACCGGCACCGGAGGTACTCACCCAGGTGATCGTGCCGTCATCACCGCTGACTTCGTCACCGGCAGCGACCGGACGCCCGGCACCCAGCGTGGCCGCGGGCGAGCTCTCCTGTACGGCATTAAGACGCCGGTCTCCCGGTCAGAATGACGATAATCAGTCAGGACAGCGCGGGTGGCTTGCTCCAGCGTCGCGAAGGTGCTGGATGATCTGCCGGAATGACTCGACGAAGCTTTCTTCGCTGTAACCGAGATCGGTCGCTGCGCAGAAGTCCCTGACCAGGCCCTGGACCTGTCGCAAACTGGGCCGAGGCATCGATGGGAATAGGTGGTGCTCGATCTGGTAGTTAAGGCCGCCGAGTAGGAAGGTGGTGAACGGGCCGCCCTTGATATTTCGGGCAGTGACCACCTGGCGGCGGGCGAAGCCGGTCGCCGTTGCGGATTCGATGACGGGCATCCCCTTGTGGTTGGGCGCGAAGCTGATGCCCAGGTACAGCGAGAAGACCGCCTGCTGTACGGCGATGAAAGCGAGTGCCCTGAGCGGGGATAGCACCCACAGCACCACCGTCAGGTACAGCGCGGCATGCAGCATGAGGAGAGAGGCTTCTACCGCCGAGGCACGGTCTCGTCGCCGCAGCAGCCGCTTGATCCCGAGTACGTGCATACCACTGCTTCGCAGCACCATGAGGGGGAAGAAGAGCGGCGCCTGCCAGCGTGCCAGCCACGATGCGAGGCCGCGCCCGTTCCCCGGCGTGTCAGATGAGGCTAGGGCGAATCCTTCGCCAATATCGGGGTCGCGGCCCATCTCGTTGGGATGCGCATGGTGAGCGTTGTGCTTGGGAACCCACCAGCCAAAGCTCAGCCCGATGAGCGCGTTCCCCACGGCGAGGCCGAGCATGCGATTGCGCCGGCGCGTGCCGAAGACCTGGTTGTGCCCCGCATCGTGACCGATGAAGCCCAGCTGGGTGAACATCATCCCCACCAATGGGGCGACGGCGACGGCCGTCCACGAGTTACCGACAATGACGAACAAGGCCCAGACAGCGAAAAAAGCGAAGATCGTCAGGCTGATCTTGACCCGGTAGTAGCCGGGCCTGCGGTCGAGCAGACCCATCGCTCGCACCTGCAGCGCCAGCGCACGAAAGCTGGCCGTCGAGGGATCGACGGCAACAGGCAGCCCCTGTACAGCTGAGGCGCGCTCAGACGGCAGGGCAAGAAAGCCGGGTGCTGTTCTCTTCGTCGCTCTTTCCTTCTGGGCGTCTACCGAGCGCACCGCTCGGGGCTTACGTCACCAGGGTCTTGAGCAACGGCGCCGCGGTCAGGGCCTACTGGCACCAACTGCGCACGTGCTCTAGAGTACCTCGACCAGACGGCCCCGCAAGGCCGACACAAGGCGAGGTCTGGCCTCAGGCGCGTCATGCAAGTTGGCGTTCTGCTCGGGAAGCGCCGCGAACGGAGTGAGCAGCGGAGGGTGGGCGGCGAGGATAGCGGTGCCCTGGCGGAGCTGGCTGGCACGCTCATTGCCTGCCCGGCAAATGCGGCGTAGCGTCTCGGTCTGGAAGTCGTGCTCGTTTGCCCGCGTGCAGACGAGATTGAGGCTTCTGGCTGCTCTGGACCCCGGCGGCGCTCCCTAGCGCGCAGTCAAGCCGAGGTGGCAGATGACGGCACCGGTCCCCTACCGCGTCGTTGCCTGTGCGATCGCACTCGCCGAGGGCCGGCCACTCACTGCCGCGAGTGTCTGATGCGCACCTCGCCAGGAACGTCCCGCGCCGCGCGGACACGCCACGCGAGGAACGGCGCGAAGACCGAGCTCCCGATTCTCATGGAGGTCCTGGACGCCATCCCGGTCATCGGCATCGACTGGGACGCTGACCGGGCAGTGACCGAGCTGTACAGCACGCACTACCGATCGCTGGTACGGCTCGCCGCGCTCCTGATCCGCGACATCGCGACCGCGGAGGAAGTGGTCCAGGACTCGTTCGTCGCCATGCACAGCGGGTGGAGGCGACTTTGCGACAGCGACAAAGCGCTGTCCTACCTGCTGCAGTCTGTGGTGAACCGGTCGCGTTCCGTGCTGCGGAACCAGGCCGTCGCAGACCGGAACGCGCCCGAGCCTCCGCCGGATATGGCCAACGCCGAGAACGGCGACATCGTCCTGCTGGAGCGCTCAGCCGCCGCGGCCGCCCTGCGCGCCCTGCCTCCCCGTCAGCGCGAGGCACTGGTGCTGCGCTGTTACTGCGGTATGAGCGAGGCGCAGATCGCTTCGGTCATGGGCATTAGCTGCGGGTCGGTGAAGACCCAGACGGCGTCCGCGATGAGCGCACTCCGCTCCATCCTCGAGGCAGCGGTATAGTCCGGGCTGACGCCGGCCGAGCACCGCCGCTGAAACCCGGCTACCCGGTGCTGCGCGGCGGACCGGCCGCCACCGAACCAGACGTAGGGGGTCGGGTCCCGCCCATGTCGAACTCCTGCGGCGCGGCGAAGACATTTTCGTCACCGTTGGCCGAAGCGCAGAACACCACGACCTTGTCCCCCTCAGCGATCTTGTGCCCGCCCAGCTCGGCATCACGGATCGCGGTGCGGCGGAACAGGTTGACCGGGCTGACCCAGCGCATGATCTCTTCGGCGGCGGAGGTCGCTAGCCCTGGTCGCCGACCAGCCGCCGCCACTGGCCTGGATGCTCGAAAAACGCGACCATGCCGCCGGACGCGGCGTTGCAGGTAGTCTCGTTGCCCGCAAGCGTCACCAGCAACCGGGTAACGATGTCGTCGCGGTTCGAGAACTCGAAGAGCCGCCTCGGTCCTCCGGCGGGGCCACAGGAGATCTGCGAGCTGGTCGATCGGCAACGGCGCCGCGATGTCGGCGACGAAGTCCGCTTGTCCGCGCTGCGCGACGTCATTTATAAGGCTGCCCGCAAATCTGGGTGATGTACCCCTCCAGTCCCCCCGATCATCCGTGGCGTAAATCGCCGGCCGACGAAGCCACGCTGGCGGGTTTGCTGACGCGGGTCGATTTTGAGCATGGGCTCCGCTAGGCCTGGCGGCTGTTCACCGGCGGGATCCGGCTGCGCCGACGGAATCTGGACGATCACTCGCAGCCAGGTTTGTCGGGAACTGGCCGCACTCGCGGACCGCCGACTACTTGTGAAAGGCCCGGCCGTAGACCACATCGACGGCGTAACCGGCGTCGCGCAGACCCTCCCCGATCCGGTTGGCCAACGTGGACGTGATCCTCCACGACCAGCACCCGCACCTGCACATTGTGCGCCTGCCGCGATGACATCCGCTTAACAATCACTGTTCGGGTCGTGTCATGGGCTATCCGCTACGACTGGAGCATCGGCGCCGCCAACCAAGGGAGCAGCCAATGAAACGGGCAGCAGCCAGCCCCGGTGCGCACCGGCGACCAGGCGCAGCCACGCCCCCAGCCGCTCAGGCTGGCACGATGAACCACAGCGCCCGCGTCATCCACCGGCCACGGCGGGCACGGCCGCGCATCGCGCGAACAGCGGCGGCCATCATCGCCACCGTCGGCCTGGTCCTGCTGGCGGCGGCATGCAGCAGCGGCAGCACATCACCGGCCGGTCCCGGCGGCCCATCCAACGCGGCAGGGTCAGCGAGCTCCCCGTCGGCGGTCGGCTACTCGGCCTGCATGCGCGCCCACGGCCTGCCGGGCTACCCCGACCCCACCAGCGGCGGCGGGATCCCTAAGGCCGACGCGCAGGAACTCGGGGTCAGCAGTTCCGAGCTCCAGGCGGCCCAGACAGCATGCCAGCACCTATACCCGACCAACGGTGGGTCGCTCGGCACCTCGCTTCGACAATGCGAGGAGACCGGCAACTGTCCCCAGGCCATGGTGCAGCAAGCGCTGACCGCCATGCGGAGATTCAGCCGGTGCATGCGCTCCCACGGGGTGCCGGACTGGCCCGACCCCACCATCGATTCCGAGGGGCGCCCTGGATTCAATCTGGTCCCTATACACGGCACCGACTGGAATTCGCCGCAGATCCAAAACAACATCGGCGAATGCGAGCACGTGATGCCCGCAGGCGGAGGGGTTCCAGCGATCTTCCCTGGGGGACCCGGCTGAACGGCGGAATCCCGGCGGCACCCGTAGCGAGCTCGAGGCGCTGCTTACCGTCTCCCGCTGAGCGGGTGCGGAGGGCTGCGGCGGGAGCCCGTCGGCCTCGCCGCGACCGCCGCCGAAGTCCTGCGAACCGGCACGCAACACGAACTTAGGGGGGCACCGCCGCTGCGGTGATCCGGTCCCCAGGCCTGAAGACGTGCGGTGCAGTGTGGAGAAGCCCCCCGGCAAGCCGTCGCATGAGCTCCTCATCGTCAGCCTGCAGGTGGAGCGCCACGTGCGCGGTCATCTGATGCTCGCGGCCTATCAGGTAGACCGCGCGGCCCAGCAGGCCGAGCGGCGGGGTGCTAGGCGAGGTTAAGGGGCCCGGTCGAGCTATGGGTGCACTCGGGAAGCACCCGGCTGGCTAGCCAAAGTGGTGCACGGCTCGCGCCGCCGCGCACGGAGCGCACAACGGCACATTGACCTCGCCCATCCAGTCCGAGCCGGCCCGGCCAGTAATCACCGCGTCGAGCATCTCGCAGATGTCGCGGTCATCGGGATGAGCCTTTGTGCACAGGCAAAGACATGGCCTGCGCCGCAACGCCGCGGCGGTCCACTCGCTGACCGCGCGGACCTCAGGGCGGTTCGCCACGTCCGCGAGCGCGTCGTAAGCCGACCGCAGGCGCTCCACCGCGTCAGTCACGACGTGCCCGATCCTGCGGCCTACCTCTGCCAGGGTCTCGCCGAGCTCCGTGTCCCCGTCATCGCTCATGGTCACAACTTCTCTCCCGCACAACCCGGCCTTTCAGCGGCCGCAGAGCCCAACCCTTCCCGAATGCGCAGCAAGCTCGCATAAAAGAAACCGACTCTATTCGACGTTACCCCGGGCGGCAGAATACGGCCATAAACAGCGCGTGCGGCCAGCTCGGCTCGGCTCCGTGCGGCGCTGCACCGCGGTTGAGCCGGCCAGCGCGGGCTCCGTTTGCGCAGCGCATCGCCTGCTGGAGCGCGCAGGCCCAGTGCCGCGGTCACGATGCCGTACCGAACAGGGTGCCCGCGAACCAGTCACGTGGTACGGGTGGGCGAGCGGATGCCCGCTCCCGGCGTTGCCGAGAAGGCCGGCGACGCCGATCACCGCGGCGAACAGGTTGACGAGCCGGGGAATTATGGCGATCAAATACCGCGCGGAATCACTCGTGCACCATCAGCGGAACACGTGGACCTGTCAGCGGTGCGCGAACCGGCCGGACTTGCCGCTGACCAGGTGGTAGGCCAGCAACAGGACCGCTGCGCCGACGATGGCGGTCAGCCAGGTCGAGGCGTTGAAGAATCCGTGCAGGCTGTGGATGTGGAAGATCTTGGTCGCGGCCCAGCCGCCGAGCAGGGCCCCGGCGACGCCGATCAGGCAGGTGATGATGAGGCCTTGTTGTCGTTTTCCGGGGATCACCATATTGGCGATCAGGCCAGCGCCCAGTCCCAGAACGATCCATGCGATGATGCCCATAACCGACTCCTTAGTCAGTGACGTAAGTGGCGTGCGTGGTTTGTCGGTGTTGCTAGGCAGATCGCGGCAGGAGAAAGGTTCTCTCCCGGAATTTCACCGTCCTTTGGCCTGTAGCGTCTCTATGGCACCGGCCTGCGTACGAACAAAATAAAATCCGGACCCTGACGCTGTTCCCGCCATATCGCGGGAGCCAGCTACCGGGGTCCGGAGTCTTATTTTCAGACTACTCTTTCGAGGCCCCCGCGTCCATTCTCGAGTCAATAACGAGGGCATCAGCGAGTCGACCGGGGACAGCTGCAAGGATCGCGAACCGAAGCCCGGCGCGGCACGCTGCTGCGCGCGTCACCGGGCCTGCCGCTTGCCGGGTCGGCGCCGCATCCGCAGGGCCCCCAGTACAAGGGCCGCAATCAAGACGACGATGCCGATGAATAGCAGATACAGCAGGCCCTTGACGACCACGCCGACGATGCCCAGCGCGATCGCCGCGATCACCAGCAGCAGGAACAGGGCAATCATGGGTTCCTCCTTCCGTCCGGCTGCTCAGCGACGAGCCATCAGCCGCGCGCCGTCGGCGCCCGGCTGGTAGGCCAGGCCGTAATGCCTGAAGATCGCCTCTTCCTCGCCTGCAGGCAGCTCGCCGTCGGTGCCGATCGACGGCGCATCCTTCACCTGCTTCCTGTCGTGGCAGACCTTGAGGTAGCCCGGACCCACGGTCGCCTGGTCCAATGGGACGAACACGAGCCGGTGCCGGGTCGGAATCCCGACCTTCACCGTCGCGAATGACGGCAGGTCCGTGCCGGTGTCGACATAGACGGCCTCCAGTTCCCCGATCTTGCGACCCTGGGCGTCCACGACATCATGGCCGCGCCATTCACGGATATCGGCAGCCTCGAACACGCTAGCCTCCCTCCCTACAGCACCCACTGGCGACAGTCCTACCCTGGCAGCAGCGGCGTGGTCACGGCTAGCCGGCGCAGTCTTTTCCGGGCTATCCGGGCTGCACCTTGCGCCAGCGAGCCTCGCAGCAAGAGTAGATCCCGAAGATGATCAGTCCCGCTGCGACCACCCCCAGCAGCCACGGCCCCAGCGGCTCCGCCGCGATCTTGCGCAGCGAGCCGTCGAGGCCCCGCGCCTTCTTCGGGTCGAAACTGACGGCGGCAGTTATCAGAAATACGCCGGCAACGCCGAACACTATGCCCCGCGCGACGTTGCCGGCCGTGCCGAGGAACTCGACGACTCTTCGGGTGCGGTTGCTCATCCGAGTCATGTACAGGTGGCGGGTGAACTTGCGCCGCAGGCCGTAGACAGCCAGGCCAGCGCCTGCCGCGACAAGGACGATCCCTGCCACGGCGATCACCCACCGGCCTGCGGGGTAGGTCATTACGCGCGCGGTGATGTCCTGAGCCTGAGCGTTGCCGGAAGAGCGGCTTCTGGTGCCGAGGATGAAGCCGACGATCCCGGCGCAGGCGACTCCGTACAAGACTGCGAGCGCTAGCGACTGCAGCCGTTTAGCTGCCGTGTGCCCCCCTGGCCCGGCCTGCCCGTAACCGGCCTCGGCGAGCCGCCACAAGGCGAGCCCTGCGAAGCCCCCTGCCAGCAGCCACAGAGCGACGATCCCGCCAGGCTGCTTAGCAAGGGCGTGCAGGGCGCCAGTCGTGTCCGCCTGCTTGCCCTTGGAGCCAAGAGCGATCTGCACTGCCAGCAGCCCGATCAGCATGTAGTTCACGCCGCGCGCCGCCAGCCCGCCGCGGGCGAGCCATTGCAGCCACTGGCTTGACGCGGCCTCGCGCCCTGCGGACCTCGTTCGATGCCCGGTCCTAACCGTCATGACCAGCGCTCCCACGTAACCATCATCGCGCTATCTCGGTTTTGCTTACATAGTGGTGCTGGTCATGCGCGGCAGGCCCCGTAGCAGGGCCTCCGCGCGGCGTCGCGCCCATCAGCGGCGCCGTCCGCGGCTGGGCACCTTCCAGCCGGTGCCAACGCCCGCCAGGTGCAGGGCAACGCAGGCGAGCCCGACCAGCAGCAGGCTGGTAGGCGAGAACACTGCGCTGGTGGCAGTGCTCGTCGCGGTCAGCACGAACGCGATGGCGAAGATGATGGCTGCAGCTATTGCGAGCATCCAGTTCCTTTCCAGGCTTTACATAAACATGAGCCGCGATCCGGCAAAGACTCAGCTGCTGGGATGGAGCGGGTGGCAGGAGACCTTGGGGTTAACCCCCACATAGTTCAGCGGGCCAGCAGCAACCGTCACCGCAATAGTGCTCGCCTTGCCGCAGCCCGTGTGTCCGCTGTAATAGTGCCGCTGCGCGCCCGCGATGACGCCAATGACCAGCCACACGACGAGAAGTAGGGTTCCGATGCGCATTTCTGCCTCCAAGCGTTAATGGCGCTGTCGCAAAATATGAGATGACGGGGCTTTGTCCGCGGCCTTGACCGTCTGGGTCGCGGATGGTCCCGGACCTGCGCCTGGCCCGCGTATTTTCTCGCGCAGGCAGTCGGAGATCCTCTGTGATAGCTAGGCATTTACGGCTATTCCAGCCGGGCTGGCCCAGTCGGCGCCGGGCGTGGGCGGACAGGCGCGCGCCCTCCGCATGGCGCGGCGTTCTTCCCTGGTGGTTGCGCCCCAGATGCCGTCCTGGCTGGTCTGAAGGCCATAGGACAGGCAGGCGACGCGCACCGCGCAGCGCTGGCAGATCGCCTTCGCCACGCTGACCTGCTGCAGCGCGGGGCCGGTCATCGCGATGGGGAAAAACAGCTCGGGATCCTCGCCTTGGCAGGCTCCCTTCGACATCCAGCTAACCGAGGTTGAGCGGCGGTCAGGCTGCAGCATGGCAGCCCTCCGGAGAGTCAGCGCGGTTATGCCGACCACGCCGCGGCCCGGTGGACGGCTCCGCGGGCGGCGGCGCATCCGTAGGACTGCGGAACGGCGGCGATTCTGTCATGTGACTGCGCTCACTACACGAGCGCCGTCGGCTTCAGGACGGGCGGTAATTGCCGTGTACGAGCAACCGGCATGGTGGAGCGGCGGGATCGTAATGGCTTCTCCGTACCGCGCGGTGATCATCTGGGCTGGGTTGGCGGCGATGGGAAGGTTCATCTGGAGCTGGGTGACTTCGATCAGCCGGCGCAGTGACCGGCTTGGTGCCGCCAGTTGCATGGAGCCGCCCGCAGCGGTAGCGAGCCGCCGCAGTCTCAGGAACAGGCTCAGCCCGGCGCAATCGCAGAACCGCACCCTGGCCAGGTGCACGATCAGGTGACTGCCCGTCTCGGCCAGCGGCGCTAACAGCTGGGCCAGGCCGGGAGCGCTCGCGATGTCGAGTTCGCCGTCCAGAGCGATGATGACCCGGCTGCGAGCACGGACCGCCCAGGGCGCAGTGTTCCTGATGCTGTACGCCAAGACGGCGCAGCGAGCCCGCTGATCCGTGCGGTCGTCTTGCGGAACCTGCATTCCGGACATCAGTCCAGCTCTCCGATCGCACTAATTGGTGCCACCGGGGTCCGGAGTGGTCCGCTAACGCGATCACGAAGCTCGTCCAGAATTGACCGGGATGATCGCGGGACAACGAGCACAGTGTACTGGCCGGTGCGGGCCGCGACAAGGAGCCAGCCAGAGGCACGCTCCTGGTCGCCCTGCCGAGCGACGGCCGGGCTGCTGACGCCGGTTCCCGCTGCGTACTGATGCGGACCGAGGATGGCGGTGCGAATGCCGTCCGGGCCCGTTGCGGTATGCCGGGACTGCCGCGGTCAGCAGGCATCGCCCGGGCGGACAGTGACGGCGCCCGGCGTAGTGTTCAGGTCAGAACTGGCGAAACGAGCCGCTGGGTCAAGACCCCGCCTTGCTGCTGTGGCAGGGAGGCGTCCCCCCATGTTCAGCCTGGAGTTTAGTAGGCGCGAATGCGGCGGCCGCTGTTGTCGTCGCGTTACGCAGGGGAGCTTGACGCAGTGGAGGCAGCCATGCTCGCCGCTGCGCTCATGGCGGTCGCGGCCCGCATGCCGCAGATCATCGCCGACCTGGAGTTCCCCGCAGCTACTGTTCCTGAGCAGCTGGATGATGATCGACGGCGCAGCAAGGCCAGGGCCCATCCCATGCCAGATGGCCACGCGTTCCTGGCAGACGCCGGCGATAAGGGCGGCTGGGATCACCATGCGAGCGTGGCCGGCAGATGACCGGTAGCCGGCAGGGCAGGGTGTGGGCCCTGGTAGCCGGGCAAGCGGCTCGCCGGGGCGGCCGGGTGTCGGCCGCGGATGCGTGCGCTGCGGTAGTGAAGGCAGTTGACGTCACCGGGGCCTGGCTGAACGCGGCTAGTGTCGGGGAAGCCGGTCACCTGATGCAGGTCACCGACGGGATCGCTGAGCTGCTGGCCGAGCTTCAGCTCACGGTGGGTGAAGGGCCGTCGCTCGACGCGTCCGCATCCCTCGGACCGGTGCTGGCCTCGGACCTGGGGTCCGGGGAGATGGCGGGCCGCTGGCCGGGCTTTGTCCCGGCGGCGCTCCAAGCCGGGGCGGCGGCGGTCTTTGCGTTCCCGCTGCGGATCGGAGCGATCCAGGCCGGGGTGCTGAGCCTGTACCGGGACCGGGCCGGCCCGCTCACCGGGTTCCAGCTGGGTGATGCGCTAGTCTTCGCCGATACCGCGACCCTGCTGCTACTGGACGCTCAGGACCAGAAATCAGGCAGCTCCGCAGTCGGCATTGGCCCCGAAGGCCAGCCCGATGACCTGGCGCTGCACCGGGCAGAGATCGATCAGGCCACCGGAATGCTCACCGAGCAGCTCGGCCTCAGCATCGCGGACGCTTTCATCCGCCTCCGGGCCTATGCTTATGCACATGACCTACGTCTGACCGACGTCGCGCGCAACATCGTCGCGCGCCGGTTGCGGCTGCGCCCTGACCCGGATTCTTTCCTCGAGGGTGGGGCGTGACGCCTCAGGCTGCTGTCCGCTGGGCCGCTGCCGGCACTGGGCCCAGCAGACTTGCCGCATCGTAGTGAAAGGGTGACTAGCATAGACGGACAGCTGCTAGCTGATACCTTCGTCGAGCTGACCGACACCATGGTCGCCGACTTCGACGTCATCGACTTCCTGCACGTGCTGACCGACCGCAGCGTGCAGCTGCTGGACGTTTCCGCTGCCGGCCTGCTGCTGGCCGACCCGCGAGGTGAGCTGCGCGTAGTGGCGGCCTCGAGCGAGGCCGCCCGGCTGCTGGAGCTGTTCCAGCTGCAGAACGACCAGGGCCCGTGCCTTGACTGCTTCCGGGCCGGCCAGCCCGTCGCCGCCGGCGACCTCGACGCCGAAGCCCAACGCTGGCCGCGGTTCGCCGCCGCGGCCCGGGATGCCGGGTTCGCCGCCGTCCAGGCCTTGCCGATGCGGCTGCGCGACCAGGTGATCGGCGCGCTCAACCTGTTCCGAGCGACGCCGGGAACATTCGACTCTGCAGACGTCCGCATCGCCCAGGCGCTCGCCGACGTCGCCACGATCAGCCTGCTGCACGAGCGCAGCATGCGCCACAGCGACACTCTCAACGAGCAGCTGCAAACCGCGCTGAACAGCCGGGTCATCATCGAGCAGGCCAAGGGCAAGCTTGCCGAGCGGCTCGGCCTGGACGTGGCACAAGCCTTCAGCCTGCTCCGCGACTATGCCAGGGACCGCAACCGCCGCCTCGTCGACGTGGCCCAGGCCTTCGTCGACGGGGCCGAACCCGTCACCAGCCAGGCCGCGGTCAGGCCACGGCAACTGTCCGAGATCGCTGATCGGTCACCGCGCCAGCCGCGGCCAGCACCAACGCCGAGGACCTGAGACCGCGTCCGCTGAGCATGCCCGGTCATTCGCGTGATCGCGCATGTCGCTGATGGCTCATCCGGCCTATAGACGCCACTTGGCACGACGCGTAACGTAAAGGCCATTGCTCCGGACCCCGGCGGCTGTACCCGCGAATATCGCGAGGACAGCGAAGGACCCGGAGTTTTTTCATTCCGCAGGACCGGCTGCCGGACGTCACGTTGTCACTGACCGAGGAGTTGGTCATGAGCATCACCACCTGGAGCGCTCCAGGCCCGTGTCCGGGAACGATCGCGCAAAGCCTGGCTGACCGCAGCAAGAGATCGCCCAGGTTCAGCCCCAATGCCGCGACCTAGCAGGCGCGGGGCACCTGTACCGCAGCCAGCGATCGCAATGACAGCGCCCATCGCCACACGCGGCGCTTCCCGAACGGCATCGCCTGCGCCGCTCGCGGTCGGTTATGACGGCGTAGCGCCTTTCCCGGATAGCGTTGCGCGGCAGCTTGCGAGCGGCGGGCGGATCCAGGTAGCAGTGGTGCTGACGATCGTCCTCATGCCGTTCGGCGGGCTGGCAGCGGCACTGTGGCTGGCCTGGGGGCACGGCGTGGGCCTGACCGACATCGCGCTGGCGCTTGCGTTCTATATCGTCACCGGGCTCGGGATCAGCGTCGGGTTCCATCGGCTGCTCACCCACCGTGCGTTCACCGCCGTGCCGGCACTGCGGGCGGCGCTGGCGGTAGCGGGCTCGATGAGCTTTGAGGGCGATGTGATCGGGTGGGTCGCAGTCCATCGCCGGCATCATGCCTTCACCGACCGGCCTGGCGACCCGCACTCGCCTTACCGCTACGGGACCAGCCTGGCCGGCCAGCTTCGCGGCCTCGCCCACGCCCACATGGGCTGGCTGCTGCGAGACGACCCGACGCCGCGGGAACGCTACGCCCCGGATTTGCTAGCCGACCCCGCCATGCGCGCAATCTCCGCCGCGTTTCCCGCCCTCTCCGTCGCGTCGCTGGCCCTGCCGTTCGGCGCCGGATGGGCTATTGGCGGCACCTGGCGGGCCGGGCTGCTCGCCTTTCTGTGGGCCGGGCTAGTCCGGATCCTGCTGCTGCAGCACGTCACCTGGAGCGTCAACTCGCTGTGCCACATGTTCGGGAGCCGCCCGTTCGCCACCCGCCGCCACGACCGCGCGACCAACCTATGGCCCCTCGCATTGCTCTCGTTCGGAGAGAGTTGGCACAACATGCACCACTCCGATCCGTCATGCGCGCGCCACGGCGCTGAATCGCACCAGATCGACATCTCGGCACGCCTCATCCGCATCTTCGAGCGGCTCGGCTGGGCAACCGCCGTGCGCTGGCCAGACCCAGGCCGCCTTGCCGCACGTCGCCGCAGCTCAACGGACCACCAACCACGGCAAATCCTCGAGTCGGCCGGATCCTGAACATGGCAGCAGCCACCCGACCCGCCGATGGCATGAGTTCGGGTAGGCAGGGGCACCGAGCCGCGACGCCGCACAACACAGGCCATCAGGATGCCAGGCTTCGGCGGGGGCGTAGCCGGAAGGTAGTCCGGACTGCGATGTCGGTCGCGCTCATCGCTGCGATCTTCGGGCTGGCGCTCCCGCACTTCGCCTCCTACCGCAGCGTCTGGGCCAGCATGAACGTTATGACCTGGCCGTATGCCATGCTCGTCGCCGGCGCGGCCGCCGCGAGCATGGCCTCGTATTGGTTGCTGATCTGCGCGGTATTGCCATCGATACGGCTGCGTCAGGCGGCGGTAGTCAACCTCGGCTCCAGCGCGGTGGCGAGCACGCTGCCCGCCGGCGGCGCGCTTGCCATGGCGGTCAGCTGGAAGATGCTTTCCAACTGGGGCGTCAGCACCGCTGACTACGTCCTCTACACTCTGGCATCGGGAACCTGGAATGTGCTCGCCCGCCTGGCCCTGCCGGTTCTCGCACTGCTCGCCTTGCTGACAGTTACCAAGCCAGCTGCGATCCTCATCGCCGCGGCGGCTGTCGGCCTGGCATTTCTCGCCGCAGCCGCGGCCGGGCTCGCCGTCCTGCTGCGCAGCGAAAGCTTGACGATCTGGGCCGGCCAGGCGACGCAGTGCGTCGCCACGTGGGCCTGCCGGCTGCGCGCCGGCAGCCGCCGGCGGGCATCGCTGGATCCCTGGCCGGATTCCTCGACCAGGTCCGCAGCCTGATCTCCGCGCGCGGCTGGCGGATCACCGCCGCGACGGCGGCCAGTCACCTCCTGTTGTGGCTGGTATTGCTGGCCTGCCTGCGCGGCATCGGCCTGTCCCAGGCCGAGGTGCCCTGGCAGACCTCGCTCGCGGCGTTCGCGTTCGTCCGGCTGCTGACCGTGCTGCCCGTCACCCCTGGCGGTGCCGGGATCACCGAGCTCGGCCTGGTGGGAATCCTGGCTGCCGGCGCTGGACACCCGGTCGATGCGCAGGTGACCGCGGCCGTGCTGCTCTACCGGGCAGTCACTTACCTGCCTTTCATCCCCCTCGGTGGCGCGGCCTGCCTGGCGTGGCGGCACGCGCCCGCGCTCATCGGCGTCGGCAAGCTTGCACCGGCCACGCCAGTGTGCCAAGACGCGCCCGAGCAGACCCGCCCCGTGATGCAGCTCAGTGCGCGGCTTCCGTAGCCCGGGAGAACGGGGCTGACTTGCGCGACGGGCCGCGATGTTAGGTAGTTTTCGCTGGAGTTCGCGGCTGGGCGCGGTGCCACTCGCGGCGAATAATCCGGCGCAGCTCGGTGATCCAGGCGGGTCCCGCGGCGACCATCAGCAGTACCCCTGCGGTGGAGGCGATCAGCAGCGCGACAGCCAACGACGTCCGCAGGTTGAGACCTAGGAAGCTGACCTGCACAACGCGTGCGTTCTGGATGACGAAGATCACCATCACCACGAGGACGACGCCGCCGGCGATCAGCCCGGTCCGCATGGTGCTGATCCGGCTGAGCAGCTGGGGCAGCTGGCTCGGTGACGTGGCTGGCGAGGGCCGGCTCGCGCCATTTGGTGACGGGGGCGGCGGGATGCCGACGGGGATTGTATGGGTGGCCTGTTCAGACATGACTTTCCTTCCAGGACTATGAGCCCCGGATCGCCTCGCCGCGGTATCCGCCGCGGACGTCCCGTGCTCCTCGTCCCAGATTACGCTTGAAGTACATCACTAGCAATCCATTTCTAGTATTGTTAGTAATCCAACGAGCCCTACGGAACTGGGCTGCTTCACCAGCCAGCGCAAATCGCCTTGGCTCGCGCTGGCGCCGATCTGATCCGGGTCGCGAGGGCTTGCTTCTGCCACGCCGATCGGAACGCCGCGCCCCGGGGCCTGCGGACGGCTCTTGCCGCTTAGACCTTTCGGGCGTACGCTCCCGATCAGGCACGACTGGCGGTGTGTGCGCCCGCCCCGTGGCCGAGAATTGAGAGTCACGGCTGCTCCGGACCCCGGTGGCGTCATGCACGCTGAGTCCGAGGTGGCACATGCCAGGAATTGCCAGCCAACCGTTGCCGACTCTGGCGATCGACCTGAATCAGCCGGGTCACTTCCTGAGCTGGTCGTTCATCGACATTTCGGTGGCCAACCTGATCGTGATCGCGGTCATGGTGGTTATCTTCGGGCTGGCGCTGCTGGTTCCGTTCCCGCGGCGGCACGCCGCGCAGGCCGACCTTGGTACCGGCACCCTGGCCGGCGACGTCCCGGACGCGGCCGCGGCTGTCGCGGACGATCCGGATGCCGGCATGTGGACCAGCAGGGTCCGGCGGTTCGCGGTGCGGGTGCTGCCGCCGGGCAAGCTGCTGCCGGACCGGCAGCCGGCGTACGTCTCGTCCTGGATTTACGTGTTCGGGGTGGCGGCGCTGGCCACTCTCGGGCTGGTGATCGCGTCGGGTTTCGCGCTGGCGCTGGGCGGCCCGGACTGGTACCACTACAACCCGGTCGGTCATTTCTTCAACTCCGTGCACTTGTGGAGCGTCGAGCTGTTCATGGCGTTCCTGGTGATCCACCTGTGGGGCAAGTTCTGGATGGCGGCCTGGCGCGGCCGCCGGGCGCTGACCTGGATCACCGGCGTGATCGCGTTCATGGCGTCGGTGGTGGAGTGCTTCACCGGCTACCTGTCGCAGTCGAACTTCGACTCGCAGTGGATCGCCACCAACGGCAAGGACGCGTTCAACGCGGTCGGGATCGGCGCGTTCTTCAACGTGCTGAACTTCGGCCAGATGCTGATGTGGCACATCGTGCTGCTCCCCATCATCCTGGTCGCTGTCGTCGGCGCGCACGTGCTGCTGGTCCGCGTCCGCGGCGTCAGCCACCCGCTGCCCGCCCGCCGGGCCGGCGTCCGCGGCCGGGCCGCCCGCAAGGCCGCCGCCGCAGCCGCCGCCGCGCCGTGGCGCGGCCCCACCCGCCGCTACGACATCCTGAAGGAAGGCACCGCCGCCGTCGTGGTCGCCAGCGCCCTGGTGCTGCTCATGGCCGGGCTGCTGTCCTCCCCCGACCTGCCGCCGCTGAGCGTGCAGACCTGGGCCAAAGCCAGCGCCGCCGACTTCGCCGGCACCGCCGCCGCCGAACTGGACGGCACCGCGCTGGCCGCCTCCTACGGGCCGCCGTACAACCACGGCACCGCCGCCGTCCAGCAAGTCGGGCCGGTCAACTGGCAGAAACTCGCCGGGGTCACCCAGCCGATCAACGCCGCCCAGACCTTCGTCCTCGCGCCGCTATCAAAGCTCGCACCCACCACCCCGGCCCTGGCCACCGCCCTGACCACCTACACCACCGCATCCAAGACCCAGCAGCAAGGCTGGGCCACCGCCTACGACAAAGCCCTGACCAACCCGAAAGTAGCGTTCAGCAACGCGCTGCTGGCAGTACCAGCAGCCGGCCCGGTACCGGTCATGATGACCTACGAACTGAAAATGGCCCAAGCCGGCACCCTCGACACCGCCCTGCTCGCCCAGACCCAGTTCTTCGGCACCAACTACACCAAGCCGCTGCTGTTCATCGCCGACGGCGGCTACTACGCCAACCTCGCCACCACCCTGCACCTGACCGGCGGCCAGTGGGGCGTCATGAACGAAACCGGCAGCTACCCCGGCCAGCCATGGCTATGGCTCTACCAGCTGTGGTACCACGTAGCCCCGTTCAGCAACTCCGTCAACGTCGACGTCTGGGCGATCTACCTCACCGGCATCGCCACCCTGCTGCTACTACTCATCCCCTTCATCCCAGGGCTGCGCGATATCCCGAAGCTGATCCCGGTGCACCGGCTCATCTGGCGCAGTTGGGACGACACGCCTCCCCAGTCCGGCACAGTAGGCCGGGAGGACACCCCTCCCCAGTCCGGCACAGTAGGCCGGGACGACACCCCTCTCCAGTCCGGCACCGCAAGCCGGGACGACACCCCTCCCGAGACCGGCACAGTAAGCCGGGACGACACCCCTCCCGAGTCCGGCACGGTAAACGGTAAGGTCAGCGTCACCAGCCCGGACGAGTCACTGCTATGAAGGAGAACCGGTCTTGACTTCCGTGGCTCTTGCTGCGGCGGCTGAGACAGGCGGGACAGTTCCGGAACGTGCTGCAGGGTCACGCCGTGATTTGGGCCTCACGCCGAGGCGATCACCGCGTGCCGAAGTATCGTCACGCAGCCTCGCTGACACCTGCGGGTGGGCGTAACTATCCGGATGAGCAGTTCGCGCGAGCGGCCTTCTGCGGCGGGTGCTGGCGATGGGGCGTGTCCGTGCGGAACTGGGCTAGGGCTGTCGTGGACGTCCCGCTGCCCGCCGGTGCCGATCTCGCGGCGGTCAGCGCCCTACTTGCGCAGATGGGTATCGACGCCTACGCCGATGACGTACTGCACGATCTGCCGGCGGACTCGCCCGCGGTGATGGACGTCGAAGAATGGACACCGACCAGTTCAAGAATTGAATTCGCTTGGTCGTGCGCACCTTACCCGGCCAGCAATTCGAGTTGGGACAGGCACTGCGCGTCCGCACCTCCGGGCCGCTGCTGCGGGCCGGAATCAATCAGCGTCCCGACTAGCGTTGGTACCGCCGAGCCGACCTCGGC
Organism: uncultured Actinomycetota bacterium; assembly: GCA_963787665.1. GTDB lineage: Bacteria > Actinomycetota > Actinomycetes > Streptosporangiales > Streptosporangiaceae > JAJYUU01. Next base: position 580,111 of record CAWBDZ010000005.1, on the reverse strand, counting down.
GCGGTGAGGCGGATCCACGATCCGCCGCTCGACGGCTGCTCCGTGCGCGTTCTTCCTGCTCGCCCGCCGCAGCATCCATACCGTCCGCCACGACACCTAGCCCGACGCCAGCTCCAGACCCACCCGCGGCCCGGTCGCCGTAAGCAGGATGCGGCGGAGCTTCACCCGTGCGGCCGCGCGGCCGGGCCCACCGGGATAGACACGGCGAGTTCGCCGCCAAGCGCGAACCCGCCGGACAGGCTAAGGTCGTCACCGCTCCAGAACCGGCCAGCGTCATACCAGTTCGGACGGCGCGTGTCCGGCAGGAGCCCCATGGCCTGATAGGTGACGGCCATTACCTCCGCGCAGTAGGCCGTCTCCAGATCAGCGTCTCCCGTCCGGTGCCTGACAGCCGGGATGCGCCCGGACAGCCACCGCGAGGCAAGCCTGGGAACGGACGGGAACGGGATGCCATCCATCCTCGCGATCGTACGCAGCGCAGCGTCCTCCATCTCACGGCTGACCGGATGATCCAGCTGCCGCAGCCAGGCCTGCTGACCGTATCTGTTGGCCCAGATGAGCACGGCATCGCGCAGATCGTGCAGCTGGACGCCGCGCTGGCGCTTACCTGACCACGCGTCGGGCAGGGACCGGCCCAGCTCGGCGTGCCACATTAGCGGCGGCAGGTCGCCGATGACAACCGACATGCCGGCGTGGTTGACCGGGCTATTGGTCGCGACCCGGATGGCACGGTCGGCGACTGTGTGCCCGCGAAACAGCCACACGTCGCCGGTGCGCGTCAGGTCCAGGGCCTCGTCGAGGGTGAGACTCGCCTTCGGCAACATGGTCGTAGCCTAGACACGTGCGCTGGTGGAAAATCGTGGGACTGGCAGGGTTCGCAGGCGTCGCCGCCACCGGAGTAGTGATCGCCCGGGCCGAACGGCAACGCCGCGCCTACACCCCTGAGCAGGTCCGCGAGCGGCTCCATGCCCGGCTCGGCGAAACACCCGAGGCGAGCCTAGGAGATCAACCGCCGGAGCCTTGACGTTGCCGCGCCAGCTCGCGGTTCTTCTGCGGTGGCAACTGCGGTGTGGGTAAGCCCCTGTCGGCGGCGGATCGCCGCGCTTGGCGCCGGAAACGGGATTCGGTGCCCTGAGCGTCAGAGATGTCTTCGGGTGGACCTGGCGCTGGTGCACGGCCCGTCAGAAATCGACAGGGCATGTTCGCCACGAACAAGCGGAACCCGAAGAGGCCGACGCACGGTCGCGCGGCGAACCTCACAGGGCTCGCCGCGCGGTAATGGATTTACTTGGCCGCGGACCCGTTCTTCTTGGCCGGTGCCTCGTGCTGGATTGCAGCGACCGGCGCTATTGCCTTCAAGACGTCCTCGGCGAACTTTCGCTGGCTGGCCAGCATCCGCTCGGCGAAGTCGTAGGCGTTCGTGATCAGCTGATGCGGCTTGGGCAGCTTGTCGGTGAACGGCAGGCTCAGCTCCGGCAGCTCCGGGGTGATCGACTGAACCGTGCTCGTCCAGTTCTGGATCGCCTCAACGACTGCGGCCTGGCTCTTACGGACCGTACTCAGGATGTCTTCCTGCAGATTACGGGTCAGGGTGTGGGTGTCGGTCATGACTCCTCCTCGGGGTCTATGTTGCTAACTATACCAAGCACTTGATCGATTTGTCAAGCGCAAGCGCCCTCAAGGAGAGGTCAGCGACCGTTCCACGGCCCCATTGCGGGCTGGCTCAGCACGGCGATCGGCTTACGTGCGGAGTGACTCAGCCTGGGGAGTAAGGGTGGCGGTAAGCCCGGTAAGCAGGATGTCGAGGCCGCGTTCGAGTTCGGCGGCGCCGTCGTAGCTCGCCAGCACGGGGGCGAGACTGCGCAGCAGGGGAAACTCGCCGATCGGCAGCCTGTGCAGGCCCAGCCGCAGCAGGTCGTCGGTCTCATCGGGGTTGTCGACGATTTCCTGGAGCTCGTTGAGTACGTGGCCGTGCACGAAGCCGAACAGGGCGCGGTAGATGTGCAGTGCGTCCGGTCCGGTAAAGCCAGCGCTGGTCAGCAGCGCGAGGACGTCTTCGAGCGGGCGCAGAGTGCCATGAGGGCGCAGCGCTAGCGGAGTGGCTAGCGGCCGCGTGACCAGCAATGGCACCACATGCGGGTGGGCGAGGGCGACCGCCCGGTAGTTGCGCGCGACCGCGCGCAACTGGCCGGCCCAGTCGGGATCAGTCGCATCGACCGTCAGCTCGGTCAGCACGGTCTCAGCGACTCCGTCGAGCAGGGCCGCCTTGTTCGGCGCATGCCGGTACAAGATCATCGGGTCCCGGTCCAGCGCGCGGGCGAGCCGGCGCATTGACAGGCCGTCAGCGCCTTCACGGTCGATAATCTCCAGCGCGGCGGCCAGCACTACCTCCCGGGTGATCTTGCCGCCACCGTTCGCGGTCGCGTTGGCGTCACCAGCGGCGCGGCCGGCACGAGGCGGGGTCATCGCAGCACCTTCTCTCATCTCGCTCTGCTCAGGCTGAGGATACTACCGCGCGCTTAGCTTGTAGGTCTACGGCGTTGACATAAGCAGAACATGCGTCATACTGTAGGTCTACAGTGTTGCATACAATGTAGTGCAGCACCGTAGCCAATGGCTAGTTACTGCCGGCTTGCCGCTCTGGCGGGTCAGGCCCAGCCACCCTCGTGCTTGAACCAGCTTTAACTCAAGGAGAACCGTCATGGAAACGCAGAACCTTGACAGGAGTGTGAGCTGACCACCGCGTCATCCGGAATCCGGCCGACGGCGACTTGACACGCAGGTGCCAGAAACTACATGGAGGAAAAATGAAAGCTGCAGTTGTACGAGAATTCGGCCAGCCGCTGGTGATGGAGGACCGTCCCATCCCGTCGCCCGGCCGCGGGCAGGTGACCGTGCGGATGGAAGCAACCGGCCTGTGCCACACCGACATTCACGCCGCCAACGGCGACTGGCCCGTCAAGCCGAGTCCGCCGTTCGTGCCCGGCCACGAAGGCGTTGGCCTGATCCACGCGACCGGCGAAGGAGTCAGCGGCCTGACGATCGGGCAGCGGGTCGCCGTGCCATGGCTCGGCTACGCCTGCGGCACCTGCAAGCACTGCCTCACTGGCTGGGAGACCCTGTGCCTGCAGCAGCAGAACTCTGGCTATTCGGTCGACGGCTGCTACGCCGAGTACTTCCTGGCCGAGGCGGCTTTCGCCGCCAAGGTACCCGATGGCATCGACCCCTTCGACGCTGCGCCGCTGAGCTGTGCGGGCGTGACTACGTATAAGGCAGTCAAGGTTGGCAACGTACGCCCGACCGACCTCGTCGCGATTTCCGGCGTCGGCGGCCTCGGCCATCTCGCCGTGCAGTACGCGAAGATCTTCGGCGGCACCGTCGCCGCCATCGACGTGACCGACGAGAAACTGCAGCTCGCCAAGGAACTCGGCGCCGACATCGTCATCGACGCGAGGACCGAGGACCCCGCGACAGTCCTGCAATCACACGGCGGCGCAGACGTCGCCATCGGCCTGGCCGTCGACGACAAGTCTTTCGCCGCCGCCTACGCCGGCCTGCGCCGGGGCGGCAGGCTCGTCCTGGTCGCGCTGCCCGCAGCCGGGACGCTCAGCATTCCGGTCTTCGACACCGTGCTGAACGGCACCTCGGTGATCGGCTCCATCGTGGGCACCCGCGCCGATCTGCTCGACGTGTTCGCCTTGCACGCGGCCGGGCAGACCCGGGTCATCTATGAGACCAGGCCCCTGGCCGCAGTCAACGACTCCATCCAGGAAGTCATGCACGGCAGGGCAAAAGCACGCATTGTCATGACGCCCTAAGGACCAGACAACGTCGGCTACGAGGACAGGGAGTAGAGAATGCAAGGACATCAGGAAGACAGTGTGCCGGCCTGCGTGGTCACCACGGCAACGCCGTTGCCGCAGCAAACACATGCAGGCATGGTCGGCGGCCGAGTGGCCCTGGTTACCGGCGGTACCCGGGGCATCGGAGCCGCGATTTGCCACAGCCTCGCTGCAGAGGGCGCATCGATCGCGGCCGGTTACTGGCGTCAGCGTGAGGGAGCCGAGAAGTTCGAGGCGGCCATGTCGGAGGAGTTTCCGAACCAGCTCTGCACGCTGCACGAAGGCAACATTGGCCTGGCTGAGGACTGCCGGCGCGTGGTGCACGACGTTATTGATCAGCACGGGCGCCTCGACATCCTGGTCAATAACGCCGGGATCACCATCGACCGGACCGCCGCGAAGATGTCGGACGAGGACTGGCAGCGCGTCATCGCGGTTAACTTGTCCGGCGCCTTCTTCATCGCCCAGGCCGCTCTTGAGCACATGATCGCGCGTGGCACCGGCCGGATCGTCAGCGTGTCATCGGTGATCGGCGAGACAGGCAATATCGGCCAGGCCAACTACGCCGCGTCCAAGTCTGGCCTGTTCGGCTTGACGAAGTCGCTGGCCAGGGAGGCCATCTTCCAGCTGAACCGGGCGGAGCGGCCGGTGGGTGACGGGCTCGGCCTCACGGTGAACGCTGTCACGCCCGGCTTTATCGCCACGGACATGCTCGCCACCATTCCGGATCAGGTGCTCACGCGTATCAGGGGGCAGATTCCTGTCGGCCGGCTCGGCCGGCCTGAGGAGATCGCCCGCGTCGTGTGCTTCCTGGCAGCCGACGAGTCCGCCTATATCACCGGACAGATCTGGGCCGTCAACGGCGGCCTGGACATGTGAGAGGGAACGTCATGAATGATCTGCCAGATGTCGTCGTGCTGTCCGCTGTGCGGACCGCCATCGGCCGGTACGGCGGCGGCCTGGCCGGCGTCCCGCCGTGCGACCTTGCCGCGACAGTAGTTCGGGAGGCAGTGCGGCGGACCGGCGCTGAGCCCGCCGACATCGGCCACGCGGTCTTCGGCCACGTGATCCACACCGAGGCCAGGGACATGTACCTGAGCCGGGTCGCTGCCGTCAACGGCGGACTGCCGGTCACCACTCCGGCCTTCACCGTCAACAGGCTGTGCGGCAGCGGGTTGCAGGCGATCGTCTCGGCGGCGCAAGCAATCCAGCTCGGCGACGCGGACGCCGCGGTAGCGGGCGGCGTCGAATCGATGAGCCGCAGTCAGTACTGGCTGCCGGGCTTGCGCTGGGGCCAGCGGATGCAGGACGGCGTGACCGTCGACGCCATGGTAGGAGCGCTGACCGACCCGTTCGACAGCTGCCACATGGGCGTGACGGCAGAGAACGTTGCGCGCGAGTTCGGGATCTCGCGCGCGGATCAGGACGCACTGGCGGTCCAGAGCCACCACCGCGCGGCAGCGGCACAAGCAGCCGGTTACTTCACCGAGCAGATAACTCCTGTCGAGGCGCCCGCGAAGAAGGGCACCGTCACCGTGACGGAGGATGAGCACATCCGGCCGGACGCCTCCGCTGAGGGCATGGCCCGGCTACGTCCGGCATTCGCCGACGACGGCACGGTAACAGCGGGGAACGCCGCCGGTGTTAACGACGCGGCCGCCGCCGTCGTTCTCGCCACCGGTGACTACGCCAGCAGCCACGGTCACGCCCCGCTCGGCCGCCTCGTCGCCTACAGTCACGCCGGCGTGGAGCCGAGGATCATGGGCATCGGCCCGGTGCCGGCCGTCAGGCTGGTGCTGGAGCGGGCGGGCCTCAAGGTAGACGAGATTGATGTGTTCGAGGTGAACGAGGCGTTTGCCGCGCAGGCGCTGGCCGTCGTCCGCGAGCTTGGCCTGCCGCCGGAAAAGACCAATCCGAACGGCAGCGGCATCTCGCTCGGTCACCCTCTTGGCGCTACCGGCACCATCCTCGTCGTCAAGGCACTGTACGAACTCAGGCGGATAGGCGGCCGGTACGCGCTCGTCACTATGTGCATCGGTGGCGGCCAGGGCATTGCCGCGATCTTCGAGCGAGCATGACCAGGCAGGATGGGGCATGGGAGGCCGCGGAGGCAGCTGCCGAGGCACTGGCACCCGAAGCCGGCCAGTTTGCCTCCGTCGACCTGGCGGGCTTCGGTGAGTCGCTGCTGAGCGTGCTGACGCGCGCGGCCGGGCGTCCCGCCGACGTCGCTGCGGCAATGCGGCGGTACTCGGCCAGCCTGGCCCAGATAGGCCCGGTGGCCGCGGCGCGCTGGCTAGGGGCGCACGCAGAGCCGCCCGTTCCCGTCGGTGAGGACAAGCGGTTCGCTGACGCGTCGTGGAACGACAATCCGGCGTTCTTCGCGCTCCGGCAGGCGTACCTGGCCGGCATCCAGCTCGCCGCTGATGTCCGCGCGGCTGGTGCCGGCGAGGCCGTGGCCGACGCGAAGGCAGCGCTCGCCGCTGACTTCCTGCTGGACGCTCTGGCGCCGACGAACTTCCTGCTGACCAACCCGGCGGCGATGAAGCGTGCGATGGAGACCGGCGGAGCCAGCCTGGCGGCAGGCGCCGGTCATTTCGTCGATGACCTGCTGCGTAACGGCGGGCGACCGCGGCAGGTGGACACAAGCAACTTCAGGGTCGGCGAGAACCTGGCGGCTACGCCGGGCAAGGTGGTATTCAGGAACGAGCTCATGGAGCTCATCCAGTACGCACCGCAGACACCCAAGGTCCGCGCCGTCCCGATGCTGGCCAGCCCGCCGTGGATCAACAAGTACTACGTCATGGACCTGGCACCGCGACGCAGTTTCATCGAGTGGGCGGTCCAGCACGAGCGCACGGTCTTCGCCATCTCCTACCGCAACCCAGATGCCTCCATGCGCGGCGTGACCCTGGACGACTACCTGATCCACGGCCCGCTGGAAGCACTCGACGTCATCGCGGATATCACCGGCGCGGCGAAAATCGACATCACCGGGCTGTGCCTGGGCGGCGCGCTGACCGGCATGCTAGCGGCCTACCTCGCCGGGACCGGCGATGACCGGATCGGCTCCATCACGCTGCTGAACACGATGCTCGACTACAGCGAGCCCGGCGTGCTCGGAGCCTTCACCGACGTGCAGGCAGTCGCGCGGCTGGAGCACGAGATGGCGCAGAAGGGCTACCTGGAAGGCAGCCAGATGGCCGGCACATTCGACCTGCTGCGAGCTAACGACCTCATCTTCAGCTACGTGGTGTCGGGCTGGCTGATGGGCCAGGATCCGCCTGCTTTCGACCTGCTTGCCTGGAACGCCGACAGCACCCGGCTGCCGGCCGCGATGCACTCCTTCTACCTGCGCTGCCTTTATATCGGGAACGAGCTCGCCCAAGGCGAGATGACGCTGGCCGGCCTGCCGCTGCAGCTGTCACAGGTGAAGAACGACACCTACGTGGTGGGCGCCATCAACGACCACATCGTGCCCTGGCACGCGTCTTACCGGGCCACCAGTCTGCTTGGAGGCGACGTCCGGTACGTCCTGTCCAGTGGCGGCCACGTCGCCGGCATCGTTAACCCGCCAGGGCCGAAGGCCTGGCACGAGACGGCCGACAGTAACCCGGCTGACGGGGCGAGCTGGCGGGCCGCGGCCATGCGGCAGGCCGGCTCCTGGTGGGAGGACTGGACCAGGTGGTCACAGGAACGCGCCGGCGAGCGCGTCCGGCCGCCGGGCATGGGCAGCAGCCAGAACCCGGCGCTGAGTGACGCACCCGGCTACTACGTCCTCGGCTGACGCAGGTCCAAGTGAGGAGTGGTATGAGGACGCGGTACGCCCGGAACGGCGAGTTGCGGATCGCCTACGAGCTCCGTGGAAAGCTGCACCGGCAGCGGCCGTGGCTAGTTCTGCTCCAGGGGATGGGATTCGACCGCCACGGATGGGCCCCGGTAGCGCGGAAGCTGCGGCGCCATTTCCGGCTTGTGCTGGTGGACAACCGGGGCAGCGGTTTGAGCGACCTGCCTGCCGGCTCCTTTGGCGTCGCCGACATGGCTGGTGACGTCGTCGCCGTGCTCGACGACGCAGGTGTCCGCCGAGCCCACACGATGGGCGTGAGCCTGGGCGGCATGATGGCTCAGGAACTGGCCGTCGACCACCCGGATCGGGTCGATGGGCTCGTCCTGGTGTCCACGATCCCCGGCTGGCCGTTCGCATTCCCCATGCCGGCCGTCTCCGTGCGGCTGTTCGCCGCCACAAGCAGCATGACTCGCGAGGCTGCGTTGCGCCGGCACGCGGAGAACGCCCTGTCGGCGTACACCATCGAGCGCCAGCCAGAAGTCGTAGAGCGCCTCATCGACCTCCAGCGCTCCCGGCAAGCCGACCCCAGAGCGGTGTCGGCCCAGGCAGCCGCTGGCGCGCGCTACGCCGGCCGCCTGCGGCAAACGCGCATCCGGGCACGCACGCTGGTCGTGGCGGGCACGGCGGACACCGTGGTCGACCCGGGCAACGGCAAGCTGCTCGCGGATCGCATCCCTGGCGCCGAGCTCATGATCTTCCCGGATCTCGGCCATCTGCTGTTCTGGCAGGACCCGGACCGCTTCGCGACCGCCGTCATCTCGTTTCTGCTGAACACCAGAGGGAACGAGGGAGGCCAACCAGCCGCGGCGTCCGCCACGAGACCCTGCTCTAGCCGGAAAACGATGGTTTCTCAGTGTGCGGGTTCATCGTGAGCGGCCTGCCCGGCGGCCTGGTCCTGGTGCTCAACTCGGGCAGCTCGTCAGTCAAGTTCGCCCTCGTGCGCACGGGCAGTGGTGAGCGCCTGATGGCCGGAATGGGCGAGCGGCTCGGCACGCCTGATGCGGTGCTGCGGGTTCAGAGATTCCCGGCGCCACCAGTTGACGAAAAGCTTCCCGACGGCACCCACCGGGCTGTGGTGGCCAGGGTCATTGAGTACGCGACTGCCGTCCTGGACGGCGGCGTGCGCCTGCTCGGAGCGGGTCACCGGGTGGTACACGGCGGAGACCGCTTCAGCGGCTCGATCCGGGTGGACGACGAGGTTGTCGCCGCGTTGCGCACGTTCAGTCATCTGGCGCCGCTGCACAACCCGGCGAATCTCGCCGGCATCGAGGCCGTTCGCGCTGTGCTGCCAGAGTTGCCGCAAGTCGCCGTGTTCGATACGGCCTTTCATCAGACGATGCCACCGCACGCTTTCCGCTACGCGGTACCCGAGGACTGGTACGCGCGGTACGGCGTGCGACGGTACGGGTTTCACGGCATCAGCCATCAGTTCGTTAGCCAGCAGGCCGCCGTACTACTCGGCCGGCCGCCCGGCGAGCTCCGGCTGGTCACCGCCCACTTGGGCAACGGGTGCAGCGCGGCCGCCGTGCGCGACGGCGTCTCGGTAGACACCACCATGGGGCTCACCCCGCTGGAAGGTCTGGTGATGGGGACCCGCTCCGGCGACGTGGATCCTGGCCTTCTCGGCTACCTGGCCGGCCGCACCGGCATGAGCCTGGATGAGCTCACCACGGCGCTCAATAGCGACAGCGGGCTCCGGGGCCTGGCGGGCGTAGGCGGCGACATGCGCACGGTTGAAGAGGCGGCAGTGGCGGGAAATGAGCGGGCACGGCTCGCCATCGAAGTTTTCGTGTACCGGCTAGCCAAGGCAATATCAGGGCTCGTGGTCGGATTGCAGCGGCTCGACGCGCTGATTTTCACCGGCGGCATCGGCGAGAACAGCGCTCTCGTCCGCAGCAGGGTGCTCCAGCATCTGGCCTTCCTGGGCCTGATTGAAGACGTCCAGGCCAATGCCGACCACGGCCGGCACACCGGAGGGCGCATCAGCCTCACCGGTCCGGTCCTGGCGCTCGTCGTCCCGACGGACGAGGAGCTCCTGATCGCACGCGACACCGCCCGCGTGATTGCCGGCAGTTGCCGTCCTCACGCCTGCACCCGAGGATGACTTATGGTCAGGAGCCTGCTCGTAGTGCCGACCAGCGCCGGTGTCGGCCTGGCCAGGACGTGCCTCGGACTGGTGCGGGCTCTCGACCGGCAGGGCGTGAACGTCGCCTTCGGCAAGCCGGTGGCTCAGCCGCGGGCGGACGGCAGCCCGGACCGATCGGCGGCACTCGTTGCTGCCATAACCTCGCTCCGGCCCCCTGATCCACTCCCCACCGCCGAGCTGGAACAGCTGCTCGCCGAGCGCGGGCTGCACGCCGCGCTTGAGAAGATCATCGCCGCCCTGGAGCCCGTCCATGACCGCTCCGACGTTGTGGTCGTCGAGGCACTTACGCCGGGCCCGGCCAGGCTGTATGCCGTCCAGATCAACCAGGCGCTTGCCCGCGCCCTCGACGCCGACGTCCTGCTGGTCGCGAGCTGGCCGACGGCGGCGGACGCAGGGAGCGGCGAGGACCACGCACACCACACGTCGGAGCCTGCGGTAGACCGGATAGCGGCCATCGCGCGGAACCTGGCCGAGAGGCTCGCCATCGCGGCGAGCGGGTACTGGTCCGGTGAGCAGGTGCGCGTAGTCGGCTGCGTGGTCAACGACATGCCTGAGGAATCGTCTGCTGCGGCACAGCTCGGCGACGTCCTGGAAGGGCGCGGATTGCGTCTCCTCGCGGCGGTGCCGCACCGCCCTGACCTCACCTGGCTAAGAGTGCGCGACCTCGTCCGGGAGCTGGACCCGAAGGTGCTCAGCGAGGGAGATCTGTCGAGGCGCATCAAGGACGTGGCGGTGTTCGCCCAGGGCGTCCCCGGGGGCCTCCGCGTTCTCACCGAGGGCAGGCTCGTGGTGGTCCCTGCCGACCGCCACGATGTCGTCATGGCCGCCTGCCTCGCCGAGCTCAACGGAACACATCTGGCGGCCTTGCTCCTGAGCGCCGGGATCGTGCCCGACCCTCGGGTCTGGGAACTCACTCAGCCTGCGTTCGCCGCCGGCCTGCCCGTTCTCGTCGTCGACGACGATAGCTACCAGACCGCGGCGCGGGTGGCTAACCTCGACCCGGGGCTGCCAGCCGACGATCTCGAACGCATCGAGGGCGTGACCGACAACATCGCTGATGCGCTGGACGTGCCCTGGCTGGAGTCGCTGCCCGGCTCCACCCGGCCCCGCCGGCTCAGCCCCGCTGCCTTCCGTTACCGGCTGGTCGAGTTGGCGCGGGCCGCCGACGCGCGCGTGGTCCTGCCCGAGGGCACTGAGCCTCGCATCGTGCAGGCCGCGGTCGCGTGCGCGGAGCGGGGCATCGCGCGCTGCGTGCTGCTGGGATCGCCGGACGAGGTAGCGCGGGTGACCCGCCGCCTCGGCCTCCGACTGCCCGACGGCGTCACCGTGATCGATCCGCAGGACGTTGCCGAGCGTTACGTCGCCCCGCTTGCCCGGCTGCGGCAGCACCGCGGCTGGACCGAGGAGATCGCTCGCGAGCACCTGGGCGACCCGATCGTGGTAGGCACGATGATGCTCCAGCAGGGCGAAGTGGACGGCATGGTGGCGGGCGCGGTGCACACCACCTCGGCCACGGTCCGCCCGGCGTTGCAGATCCTGGGCACCACGCCTGGCAGCCGCCTGGTGTCGTCGGTGTTCTTCATGTGCCTGCCCGACGAGGTCGTCGTCTACGGCGACTGCGCCATCAAACCCGAGCCAGACGCCCAAGAACTTGCCGACATTGCCATCCAGAGCGCCGCCTCAGCGCGGGCCTTCGGGATAGAGCCCAGGGTGGCGATGATCAGCTTCAGCACCGGCACCTCGGGCTCTGGCAGCAATGTCGACAAGGTCGCCGAGGCCACCCGGATCGTGCGGGAACGCGAACCGGAACTGGCAGTCGACGGCCCGCTGCAGTACGACGCCGCCACTGTCGCATCGGTGGCAGACAGCAAGCGCCCCGGCAGCCCGGTGGCCGGACGTGCCAACGTCTTCATCTTCCCCAACCTCGACACCGGCAACACCACGTACAAAGCCGTGCAGCGAAGTGCGCAGGTGATAAGCGTCGGCCCTATGCTGCAGGGCCTCGCCAAGCCGGTGAACGACCTTAGCCGCGGCGCCCTGGTGGACGACATCGTCTACACGGTGGCACTGACCGCGATCCAGTCGTGCGCCAAGTAGTCCGTACGCAGGTGCAGGGCCGAACCCAGTTAGTCCGGCCCTGCGCCTACTGCGACGGATCTACAGCAGCGTCGTGACTGCCTTGACTTCGGTGTAGTTGTTGAGGACTTCATGGCCCATCTCGCGGCCCCAGCCGGACTGCTTGTACCCGCCGAACGGCAGCGCCGCATCGAACACGTTGTAGCAGTTGATCCACACAGTTCCGGCCCGGAGCTTCTTTGCCAGCGCATGCGCCTTGGAGATGTCCTTGGTCCAGATGCCAGCACCCAGGCCGTATTCGGAGTCGTTGGCGACCTTCGCGATCTCGTCCAGATCGGTAAACGAAGCAGCAACCAGCACCGGCCCGAAGATCTCCTCACGGACCACCTTCATGTCGGGGCGGGTATCGGTAAGCACGGTCGGCTCGATGAAGTAGCCGCGGTCGCCGTGCCGGCCGCCGCCGGCCAGCACAGTCGCGCCTTCGTCCTTGCCTGACTCCAGGAAGCCGCTGACACGCCGGAACTGCTCGTCGGATACCAATGGGCCCATCTGGGTTCCCGGCTCCATGCCGGGTCCCAATTTGATCGACTTGGCGATCGCGGCCACGCCGTCGACGACCTCCTCGAACTTGCCCTGCTGGACGTACAGCCGCGAGCCCGCCACGCAGCATTGCCCGTGGTTGAAGAAGATCGCGTTAGCCGCTCCCTCGATGGCTGCGGGCCCTGCATCGTCGAACACGATGTTCGGGCTTTTGCCGCCGAGCTCGAGCGTCAGCTTCTTCAGGTTGCTGAAACCGGCGGCGGCGACAATCAGCTTGCCGACCTCCGTCGAGCCAGTGAACGCGACCTTGTCGACGTCCGGATGCGCGGCCAGCGCGGCGCCGGCGGTCTCGCCGTAGCCCGTCACCACGTTCACCACGCCATCGGGCACGCCAGCCTCGGTGATCAGGCCCGCCAGCCGCAACGCGGTCAGCGAAGTCTGCTCGGCAGGCTTGAGCACTACGCAGTTGCCGGTGGCGAGTGCAGGTCCGAGCTTCCACGCCGCCATCAGCAGCGGGAAATTCCACGGGATGATCTGGCCGACGACGCCTAGCGGCTCGCGCAGCGTGTAGGAGTGGAAATTCGCTCCCGGCATGTACGGCACCGAGATATTGATCGAGTTGCCCTCGATCTTGGTCGCCCAGCCCGCCATGTAGTGAAACAAGTCAGCCGCCAGCGGCACGTCCGCAGCTTGAGCGACGGCGAACGGCTTGCCGTTGTCCAGCGACTCGAGCTGAGCGAGTTCATCAGCGTGCTCGAGGATCAGGTCGCCGATGCGCCAGATAATCCGACCGCGCTCGGACGGCGTCATCCTCGACCAGGGGCCGGACTCGAAAGCCCTGCGCGCGGCTCGGACTGCGCGGTTGATGTCCTCAGCATCCCCTTCCGCAATGTGCGCGAGGGTCTCGCCTGTCGCTGGGTTGGGGGTCTCGAAGGACTTGCCGGAAGCCGCGTCGGACCATTTTCCGTCAATGAACAGCTGACGAGGTGCGCGGGTAAAGGTCTCGACGTCTCGGTCCAGGGTCACGGTCATGAAGTCGGTCATCTCCCCTGACGGCGCGGAGCGCCTGGGCCACCGATCGCGGCCTGGCAGCAACATGTGCGCTGTCTACATTGTATATCTACAGGTGAAGTCTACATCGTAGCACAAGACAGTCAGCAGGTAGACCAGCGCTCGGGCTGGCCGCGGCGAAGCTCACTCGGCGCAGGCTGACGGTGATCCTCAGGCGAGTCCATTTCCAGCTACAGGTAGCAGGTCGACGGCCAGGCGGGCGGCGGCGATGAGTAGACCGGTGCGCTCCTCAAGTCCTGCTGGGATCTGACTGGGCGCGATCGCGGCCGTTAGCAGGAGGCTGGCGACCAGAAACTCCGACTCCTGCGCCGGGAAGTCATTCAATTTCACAATGCAATTGACGCGCTAATTTGCGCGAGTGTGTCGGCTAATCCTGAGGCGACCTCGGCGCTTCGCGCGGCGGGATAGCTTTGAGAGTAGGTGATGGCAATGAGTAAGGAAGAGAAGGCGGCGGCGCTCGCCGGCGCGGTGCAAGTCCTCGGCCTGCACGGTGCACTCGCCGAGGACGTACTGGGTAGGCTCTGGGACAAGTCTTTCGAACAGGGGCGTCTGGCCGCCCTTGATGAAGTGCAAGACCGGTTCTGCGTCTGCATGAAATAGGCGCCGGGTCCTGCTCACGGCGGTCCGGTCATGCGCCACTCGTCGTGTTAACACACCAGCGCCCGCACCGCGGACTCCTTATCCTTCCGGCCCGGATCACCAGTTATCCTTCCGGCCCGGATCACCAGCAAACTTGGGCCTGACTTGGTGGGCGAGCACAACAGCGCTTCCGGCGCCGACTGCACGTCATATATCGATGTTCGGGTCCTGGCCGCGGAGGGGCAGCAGGCGCGCGGGTGGTTCTGCGATCACCACCGCTGACTGGACGCTCAGGTCGGGCCGGACGTGAATGAGTTCGCCCTCGGCGAGCATGCGCCAGCCGCTCTCACCGTCGAGCCGCTCCGAGGCGACAACGACGGACGGGACCGATTCCAGGGCGGGCACGTGCACCGATGACGTCGCGCTGCGGACCCGCAGGCCCGCTGTTGCGGCTGGGTATTGGCCCGAGGCGGCCGGCCGCTCGAGGACATGCAGGGCATGCTGGCCCGGATAGCGCAGCGCCCACAGTTCGCCCGGAGCAGCGACGACGGTGTTCAGCGCTGAGACCGGCAAGTTGACCGCGATCCACTGCGCCGCGGCCGCGATACCCGCTCCCACGTCGCCGCCGTGGGCATCGGACTGCTGCGTGATCAGGGCGAAGTACCGCTCGGAGTCGGTGTCGCCGGCCACGAGGCTGGCATAAGGGCCAAGCTGCTCTTCCAGTCGCGCCACCTCTCCGAACCCGCCGTTGTGCGCCATGATGCGGCCCTCCATCGCGAACGGGTGAGTGTTCCGCATCGTCCGGCCGCCCGCGGTCGCCCACCTCACGTGCGCGACAAACGCCGAGGACTCGGCCCGCTTCGCCGCGTGAATGAATGCATCGTCCCTGAATGCTGGTTCTGGCTCCTTGTCGAGAACGGGCACGCCACCGGAGTCGAAGAACCCGACGCCGCTCCCGTCGACGTTACGGCGACCCTGTACCTCCATTGAGTCAGGAGCGTCCACTAGCCAGAAGGTCGCCCGGACGCGAGCGGCTCCGGCGGTCAGCCCGAACAACCGGCACATGAGATGCTCCCTCCACCCCTGCTGAGTCCTGTCCACCCCAGCCGCTACACCCGGGTCGTTTCCCGGCACTTGCCGATGAGGTGGACTGACGATCAGTTGACGCCATCAGGCCGGCCTGTGTCTATGCCTCGATCAGCCGACGGGCCGGGACACGATCTGTCGCGCTCACGGTCTTGCCCTCGTTCGGGATTGAACCCAATGCGCTTGTGCTCCATGCACGCGGCAGCGGAACTTACTTCCAGGCGAGGCCGCCCGCAACCGGTCGTTTCCCGCTGTGCTGCCTGGTGGGTCCAGGATGGTGGGGTGGTGAGTGATCGGGCGGTCAAGGTGTGGGCGTGGATCGCGGCGGCCCACGAGGGTGGTGCGCCGGTCTCGGTGGCCGCGGTGTGCACGGCGGCGGCGCGCAATCTCGGGGTCGATGGCGCCAGCGTGACCGTGATGAGCACCCTGCTGGTCGGCGAGCCGCTGTTCGCCTACGACGAGCTAAGTGCGCAGCTCGAGGAGCTGCAGTTCACTACCGGGGAGGGGCCGGCTGCGAATGACTTCCAGCTGGGCGCGCCGGTGCTCATCCCGGACCTCGAGGCGGCTGCGGCGCGCTGGCCCGGGTTCGTGCCGGAGGCGGTGGCGGCCGGTGCGCGGGCGATGTTCGCGCTGCCACTGCAGGCTGGTGCCATCCGCGTCGGTGTGCTGTCGCTGTACCGGGCGCTGCCAGGACCGCTGTCGGCCGGAGAGCTCGCTGACGTGCTGGTGTTCGCCGACATCGCCCTGCAGTTGCTGCTCGACGCCGCCTCGGGCATCAGCGGATCGCTGGCCTACCAGCCGCCCCTCGACGGGCTATCGGACCGCCGCGCCGTGGTGTACCAGGCGACCGGGATGATTTCCGTTCAGCTGGGCGTGAGCCTGGAGGAGGCGCTGATACGGCTGCGGGCGCACGCGTTTACCAGCAGCGCCGCTCTCGGCGACATCGCCGAGGACGTGGTGGGCCGTCGGCTGCGCTTTGATCCGGCCGCAGCCGGTGCCTGATTCTCCCCAACGAATAGCGTAACGGCCATGTTGCGACGGTATCTGGCGGCAGCACAGAGGGCTACCCTGACACCATGGCAGCGATCGTGGACGAGCGCCTCGCGCAGACGTTCGTCGAGCTGGCCGACACCCTGGTCGGCGGATTTGACCTGATGGAATTCCTGCACATGCTCACAGAGCGGTGCGTGGAGCTGCTCGAAGTCGACGCGGCCGGGCTGCTGCTGGTCGACGCCCGCGGGACACTGCAGCTGGTGGCCGCCTCCACCGAGCAGGCCCGCATCGCCGAGCTGTTCCAGATCCAGAACGACGAGGGCCCCTGCCTGGACAGTTACCGCACCGGGCACCCAGTTATCGTCCCCGATATCGGCGCAGCCGATGCCGCGGTCCGGTGGCCTCGATTCTCCGCTGCCGCCCGCGAGATGGGCTTCGCCGCGGTACACGCCATCCCTATGCGGCTGCGCGAGCAGGTCATCGGCACGCTCAACCTGTTCAGCTCCACCCCTCACGGTCTGGATCCGGCGGTGGCGCGGGCGGCTAAGGCGCTGGTCGACATAGCTACCATCGGCATCTTGCAAGAACGCGCGACTCGCGAGCAAGGAATCGTGTCCGGGCAGCTGCAAGTGGCACTGACCAGCCGAGTGATCATCGAGCAAGCTAAGGGGATTCTCGCCGAGCGCCTTCGGGTGAGCCCTGACGAGGCGTTCATCATGCTGCGGGCCTACTCACGCAACAACAACCGCCCGCTCACCCAGCTGGCCGGGGATGTCATCAGCGGCACGGCCGGTATCATCGCTGGCAGCCAGGCCAGGACCGGGCGCGCCGGTGACCGCCCGACGCGACGATGAGGACCCGGACAGGTGTAGATAGGCCGCGTCTCCTCTGCCAGCCCTGCGGGCCTGGCCGTGCCGACGCCTCTGGCGGGCCCGGCAAGATCACAGCGGTGGCTACTGGGAGTCAAAGCTGCTAGCGACCGCGCTGGTTCGCGGCTACAAGGTCAATGCTTGAAGGCGTTTTTGATTTTGCCTGCGGCCTGTTTGGCGGCACCGGTGGCCTTTTCGGCGCGTCCCTTGCTCCTCAGCCGACGGTTTCCGGTCACTCGGCCGATGCTTTTCCTGGCTTCTCCTTTCGCCGTCTGGGACTTGTGCCTGATCTTTGTGAGAATGCTCACGGCGCTTCCCTTTCACGATGGGATTAGGCCTGCCGCTGGTTTAGGCGGGCTATCGATGGATGACGGCCGGTCAGTGTCGTCGCAGGAACATGACGGCCAGCACGATGATCACGATCACGACTATTGTTCCGATGCCGATACCCATTGGTGTCTCCTCCGCCGGTAGTCACGCCGATTGGAGCTGGTACGGCCTCCGTGCTCACCGCATTCCAGGCTGAGCAAGAATGCGATGAGCACGGAATCCGCGGGCCGAGCTCAGGTTTGTGCAGAGAGATCTTCGAGACTGTTCCAGAAGGTGCGGTAGCGTTGCAGCGCGACGCGCAGCTCCTCGGTTCCTGCATGGGTGGTCTGCCACAGCGATTGCATGGAGTGCTGCCGTTCACGGACGGACTGGATGAGTTCCTCGACTCGGTCATCCATGAGACCAGCGGCCCGTTCTATCGAGGCACGCGGGTCGTCGACGAACATCGCCTGGATCTCGTTCCAGGGCCCGCCTGCGCTCGCGGTGTTGCTGGCGGGGCTCGCGGTGTTGCTGGCGGGGTACGAGTCCGTAACGGACTCGGGCACGATGGCGGCCGCCGAGCCCAGCGAAGGGCTGCCGGGACTGCTGTCCGCCATCTCTGGCTCCTCTGCGCCGCCGTCGGCCTGACGGGTGAAGCCCGGATAGTCATGCGCGGTGGACGCTGCTGACTCAGGGCCGGCTGGCGCCGCCACAATGACCGGATGCGATACGGGATCCTCGTTCCCCGTCTGGTCAGAATCCGGTGTGATCCGGTCAGGGTCTGGCCCGGCCACATCAGCGGCGCGCTCGATCAGGTTGTCTTCGAGAACCGCCTGGTCATGGTCTGGCGCCAGCCGGTCAGCGTCTGCCTGGTAGGCCTGTGACGTCGTCATCTCGCTAGCTCCTCTTCGTTGGTTGGGCTGAGCTGCTGGCCGGGCGGAGCAGCGACGGGATCGACAACATCCATTTCTGGAGTGTCGGCAGCGTGCACGTCGCGCGCTTCCGCGAGTGGCGCCGGCTCAGTGGCAGATGATCCGTTCCCTGCCCCGGCGGGCTCTCCGACGAGGTCACGGAACAGGGCCCGGTAGTCGATCATGGCCAGACGCAGATCCTCGGTAGAAGCCGTGCCAGCGGCCGCGCTCCGACTTGTCTCCTCCGCCGCCCGGAAATGGCCAAGGGTGGCTGCGTGCTCGACCGACAGGTCGGCAAGCACCTGATCAGGATCCTCGGCCGGATATCCCAGCTGGCTCATCACCGCTGCCACGAGCAGTTGCGATGACGCGACGGCATCCGCTGGGGTGTCGACAAACTGCTCCTGAATGTCCGCCCACCGTAGCGCGTAGCCTGCCCGGGCTGACTCGGTGAGCGGCTGGATGTCCAGCCCGTCCACTCGCCGTTCGCGTCCGGTCAGCTCTGATTCCGCCTTGCGCTTGCTGTCGCGCTCGCCTACCAGCCGGTCGTACTCCGGGCCGAAGCGCTGCCGAAGCCGACGACGGCGCAGTACCGCCATCACGCCGATCACCACGACGGCGACCACGACAATGGCCGCCACGATGGTCACGATGGTCACGGTTGACATGAGAATCATCTGCCTTCTTCTGAGAGACCGCTGGCCTTCAGCCAGGCCATACCGGAGAAGCGCCCCGAGCGCGGTACTCCGATGCCGGGCGTGTCGGGCGCGCAGGTTGGGGGGGAGAGGTCAGTGCGCACACGGAAGCGGTACTTGTGCGAGCCTGCGGATGTGCGCGAGCCGGCCCTGGCTCGTTCACCGTGACGGTCCTGCCTGCGCGGTGGTCAGGTAACAGGCGGGCGGCAGGACGGCCGCTCTCGGCCGGGCAGGGACGCAAGTGCAGAGATCGACGCGCCCGTTCAGCGCACGGTGAGACTGCAGCAGTCCGGGGCCTGCTCAGCCGCCGGGTAGTGACCCGGTTCCGCGGGTCGGGACAAGGCCGGGTCGGCTTCCGCCGGGGATTGTCACTCTGGCACGTAATCCTGAGTGCTAGCGGCGCGATGACGCCCACACCGACTCCTCAGTAAGTCCGTTAGGTAGAGGTTCCGCGGTAATCGGTCACGCTGAATAGAGCGCGACAAGAAAGACAGCCTGTCCGCGCTGTAGCGCATCGCTGGCAACGTGTCCAGAAAAGGAAAAGCCGGGCCCTGCCGATGCGATCGCTGAATTGCGCGGGCACACTTGCCTGGGTCCGGAGCTTTGCTTTTACCATACACTTTCCCGGCTGTTCCGCAAACTGACTTCGAGCCAGCCGCTTGGTCCCTTCCTGTGGGGCCTTGGGGGCGTCGGCGTATAGGGAAATGATTACCTGCTCAGGCAGCCTAGCGAGGTCCCGATCGGCCTAGACCGGGCGCCAGTCCCGACGTCGCCTCGCTGCATTCTTTTTGCCTGCGAGGCGGTACCGATGGCCGCAGATGCGGTTAAAGCACGTGATGATGGTCTTGTTTTTGCACTAGGCCCCCGGGACCTGGAACTCCCCCGCCCGCTGAAGCTGCTCCGGATAGCGAGCTGGAGCGTGGCCGAGTCCGTCGGCCTGCCGCTCGCGGTCGCCCTGGCCGTCCTGCTAGTGATCGAGCCGACAGCACTATTCCTGTTGCTGTCAACCGTGGTCACCGCCGCCCTGGTCGTCGCCGGAACTGGCGCGTCCACACTGTGGTTCCTGTCGGTGCTGCGTAAGCTCGGGCTGAGGCTTCGTTTTGCTCCGCCTGAGACCCGCCGGCGCCACCTCCCAACCTGGATATGAGCATCACTGCGCGATGCCGGACCGGATTCTGTTGGCCGAGCTGATGCCGCCGACCCCGGTCAGCTGATCACGACTGGCATGAGTTCCTGCCTGCCGAGCGGGAGTCACCGGGCCTGCGCCGGCGTGGCCGCATTCACAGGGCGGTCAGCACGAGGGCGCCGAAGAACACGGTGATGCCGATTGAGGGCGGTCTCCCTGACCTGTTTCCGCGCGCATGGGTCACTGTCCGGCGTGTCGGCTGTGATGGTGTGTGGCGACGCGTGTGATGCCCGGCTGGCGCTGTGCTCGGGGCCGGGAGGCCGGACGACCGCCGCATGGCATGGCGTTCCTCCTGCGTGGTTCCGCCCCAGATGCAGGCCTGCGTGGTGGCCACGGCGTAGGACAGGCACGGGGCGCGTACCGCGCCCTGAAAGCACACGGCGTTCGCGGCGATGACCTGCGCCAGCGCCGGGCCTCAGTGACGGGAAAGAAAAGGTCGGGATCTTCACCACGGCAGGCGCCCCGCGCCATCCACCCGGGGGCACCGCCGGAGAACTCTGGCGACAACGTGACAAGCGTCTCGGGGAGCGCCGGGCACGAGGACGGGAGCCGCGGCAGGTTCCACGCCGCAAGCGCTCATGCGTGTCTTATCGGCGGGCGCGCCGGCGGCCAGGAGGGTGTGAGGAATGCCTGGGCGCTGGCAGGCCGCGAGGTGGTAGCCGGGCAGGTGTATCGGACTGCGACACGTTCACTGCGCGGGCCCGGACGCATCGGCATGTGCGTCAAGTGCTAGGTGGGTGCCAGCCGCGTCGGGATCGGACGCGCCGGCTGTCGCATCCGAGGCGGTCGAGTTGGCAGTCAAGCTGGGTTCGGACGAGCTTGCGGAAACCTCTGGGGCGGGCGAGTCTGGCCGGGCGCTGGTCTGTGGAGGAGCGAGTCGGCGCCTGATGTCGCGGAATCTGCTCCACCGGTCGCTGGCTGGCCGGAGCGGGGCGTCCGCCGGCTCTGCGCCGTTGCCCAGCTGGCTGGCGGTGTAGGCGCGGGCAGTGTCGCGCTGGCCGATCAGGTCGTCGCGTTCCTGGCTGGCCGCTGCGGTCTCGCGGCGGGACTGCCGGAGCCCACGGCGCGCTGCGCTGCCACGCCGGGAGGTACGGCGAGCGCCGGCCAGCAGCAGGCTCAGCCCGAGCAGGCCAGCCGCCCCGACGACGATGCCGGACAGGAACAGGGTGCCGGCCGAGCCGGTCAGGTGGTAGCCGAGCACCGAGAAATGGCCGAAAGCGTGCGCGCTGCCGCCGTTGCTCAGCACGCCTGCCACCCCCACGACCAGCGCCGCGACCAGGATGATGAGCCCGAGAATGATAATCATGACAACTCCGAACTACGTTGCACGGTGAAGACCCGCTGAGGGGACACCGCCGGGTTACCAGCGGCACTGACTGTTTTCGTGTTGTCCCGGTGCGGGACGCCGCCGGGGGGCAGCCCGAGAGCCGGAGCGCCCCCCTGGCGGCTGTTGGCGATGCGCGAACCAGTGCGGCGGCTGGACGACTGGCCGCTAATAAGGCAGTAGGCGAGCAGCAGGACGGCCGCCCCGGCGATGGCGACGAGCCAGGTGGAGAGATTGAAGAATCCCTGCAAGCGTGCGGCCAGGCCTAAGACGGTCCAGGCGATGATGCTCATCGTTGGCTCCATATACAGCCGGTCGGGTGACGTAGGCGGTTGTCAGTCATCGTCGTAGATCTGTCGCGGGCGAGGACTTGGCCCGCGATCTCGCGGTCGGCCGGCCGTAGCGTCTTGCCCGGCACGGCCCGGGGGCACAATGCAGAAAAACTCCGGCCCCCAATGCGCGTCCGCGAACATTGCGGACGTGGCTACCGAGGTCCGGAGCAACACTTTGAGGCTACGCGCCTTTCCCTCGCGCGCAAAGAGCGATCCGCTGCGAATGGCCCGGCCATCCGGCCGAGGTCGGCCCGCGCACCGTGTGCGCGCGGACAGCTTCAGCCGGTCCTGCAGGGGCTTGGCAGGCATCCCGCCGGCCCCGAACGGGCCCGGATCCGCTCGCAGTTCTCCGGCCGCCGGCCTGCAGCAACGGGGCCAAACCGGTGTCGTCACAGCGACTGCCGGGCGTACGGCATGTGACCGCCTCTTCACAGTTCGCTGAGTGGCACGGAACGTGGGGCGCGGCGAGTGCTTGGTCAGGGCTCTTTGGTATGGCCGATCGTCAGGGCGAGTTGGCCGGCCGCGAAGTGAGCCGTGGCGACCGCAACGTCTCGTTGGGCGGCCACGGCGTTGCCGCCTGCGACCGCTTGCTGCAGGCGATGCATGCCCCGCTCATAGTGGTCCTCGGCGGCGGCGAGTGCCTCTTCCCGTGTCATGGCTGCATCGTAGGCCGCGATGAGACGCCGGGCGAGCAGACGCTAGGGGCGCATAGCCGCCGACGCGGTCCGAGCTCTTCGTCTGACCGCTGTCAGGTGACTCTGGTCTGACGGCCATCAGATCTGACCGCCGATGGCGCGCCTGCAGCCGGAACGGCGCGCGCCGGGCGTAGCTCGCCATCTGGCCGAGGTTGACCATGACGCCTTTCGCGTGCGACCTGCCGCGCTAGTGAGGTCGGTGGGAACACCTTGGGGCGAACGGCATTGGATGCGTGCTCCGGCAGGCCGAGCAGGCGCGGGCGGAGGTAGCCGAGCGCATGGGTGAGCAGCCGGGAGACCTGCACCTGGGAGAGGCCAAGCTGCTGCCCGATCTGAACCTGTGTCATGTCGCCGTAGAAACGCAGGACCAGGATCTGCCGCTCGCGGGCCGGCAGCTCGCCCCAGTGGGTGGCGACCGCCTGCATGCCGAGCACATGCTCCATCCGCGGGTCCTCCTGGCCCAGGAGGGCAACCAGGCTGGCCGCGCCCGCGTGCCTGCCGGGCGGCTCGTCGAGCGACACTGGCTGAAGTACCTGTTCCGCTCGCCGGGCCTCCCGGATGTCAGCATCGCGCACGCCCAGGTGGCTGGCCAGTTCCGCGTCAGCCGGCATGCGGCCAAGCTGCTGTGCCAGGTGGCGCGTCGCCTCGCGGACTTCCAGTACCAGGTCCTGCAGCGAGCGGTGGACGTGTACCTGCCAGCGTTTGTCCCGGAAGTGCCGCTTGATTTCCCCGAGGATGCAGGGCCTGGCGTAGCCGACCAGGCCGCGGCCGAAGGCCGGATCGAAGTTATTGATCGCCTTCAGCAAGCCGACATACCCCACCTGCATCAGGTCCTCAGCCGGCTCAGGACCGCGGGAGTACTGATTGACGCAAGACCACACCAGAGCGCGGTAGCGGGAGACGAGCAGATCACACGCCGCAGCGCGCCGCTCGCCGGAACGCGGCAGCGACCGGACGACGGCTAGCAGCTCCCAGTCATTGAGCCCGTCCAGATCCTGGCGGATCCCCCGTGCCGGCGCTGGCAGGACGCGGGCGCGCTCCGCCGCCGATGCGGTCTTTGATGAAATCGCTGCCATGGCGCGCCTCGGCTCAGGTGAAGGTCAGCTAATGACCGCCGAGGTCCAGAGCAGCTCGGAAGGGAACGCCGTGCATACCCGCGGGCGCAACGGCATTTCCGTCTATTGTCGACAGGTTAGGCCCAGCTCCACGGTGACGGCAACGCGCGCCAATTCGAGCATGCCTATGTGGTCCCAGCCGCAGCCGAAGGCTGGACTCAGCGCAGTCGCCGGTCAGGTCTGCAGATCGCTGAGCCCGCCAGCCTGGCCGGGCACCGGACGCTGACGGCTCAGCGCCCCACACCCACTCATCACGGGCGAGCGTCATTGGCTGCGGAGTGTGCCCGCATAATTTAGCGATCGCATCAGCAAGGGGCCCGGGGTTCTTTTCTCACATGCGGACGCCGTGCCAGCGAGACGCTGCCGCACGGACGGGCAAACTCCTCTGTTGTCGCGCTCTATCCAGCGCGACCGATGACCGCGTAGCTCTACCTCACTCGCCGCCGACCCATGCGAGCTGAGCGGAGGACCCGTCCCGCCCGAGGGCGGGGCGGTCGGCGCATGGACAGTGCGTCGGCTCCGTCTCGGTCGATGATCTCCAGCGCGGCGGCGAGCATCACATCGCGGGTGATCTTGGCGTTCTCGTTGGCCGGGCTGCGGGCGCTGGTCTGCGTGGTCAGGCCGGTCACACCTTCCCTGCCATGACCATTTTAGGTGACCACTGTATGCCATTCATGTAGGTCTACGATGTTGACGCTACTCGGTCCATTGTGTTTCACTGTAGGTCTACGGCTTAGATCCTGGAGGCTACCGCTCACCCGGCTCGCCCCCGGCACCCGGGCTGGGCATCGTGAAGGAAGTTGACGCCATGACCGAACCAGCCGTGCCGACCAGGCACAACCAGGGCGCCTCCGCCCTTCTGAGCCAACGGCTGGAGCCGATCCCCGCCTGCCCCGGAGGCGGCAGATGGCGGACAGCCGGAGACCCGGGTCAGCGGGCTGCGCACCTTGCTTATCCCGGGCTTGGCCGCCCCGACCGTTGCGGTGATCTTCATCATCCAGAACGTGCATGCCGAGAACATCAGCTTCCTGGGAGTTCACCCGCTGCTGCCCCAGGCCGCGGCGCTGCTCCTGGCTGCCGTCGCGGGCGCCCTGCTGACGGTCGCCGCGGGACCTGCGCGGATCGCCCAGCTGCGCCAGTTCATGCGGCGCGGCATGAGCAAGGCCCGCACCGGGCTAAGCAGCCCGCGATGACCGTTGCTTCCAGTCGGGCACAAAGCGCCGACACGGTCCCAGGAGCACCGGCGGCCTTCCCCTTTTGTGATCGGCTAGCCAATGCATACCACCGCCTACCCGCATTCGTGACTGACTAAGGAGCCCGTTATGGGTATCGCCGCTTGGATCATTGTGGGGTCGGCCGTAGGCCGCACCGGATGGTTCGCGCACCGATGAACAGGATCATCGCGCCCGTCCAGCCCGGTGACCAGCCCGGCCAGCCGCCGCCCGCCGGACGGCCCGGGATGCGCACCGGCACGGGCATATTCCTCATCACGGCCGGCGCCATCTTGCTGTTCGCACTCAGGTCGGGCTCCCCGCACTGGCTTAACCTGAAGGTCGTGGGCGCGATCCTAATCCTTGCCGGCGGGCTCGGACTCATGCTGCCGCGGCTCGCGCGTTCCCGACATGACTGGCTGCGCCGCTGGGTGCGCCCCGGCCAGTCCGAAGCCCTCGGGGTCCCAACTAGCGCAGCAGACCAGGACGACGGGGACCTGCCGCCGCGGACCGCCGACGCCAGTCCCCCGACGCTAACCGACGACCTCCTCACCTACGAGCCGCAGCACTGACCCTAGCGCCAGAAACTCGGGCCATGCCGGCAGGAGCGTCCGCTCGAGACGCCCGTGCTGCCGAGGCGATCACCCGGCGTTGCGCTGGCTGGACAGCCAGACGGTCATCTCGGAACGCGCACCACCGGTGCGGAGACCAACTGCTTGAACCCCACGGCCCCGGACCAGCTCTGCAACCTAGCCGACGAAGGCCTACCTGGCGGCCCGTCATGCACACCGGACCTGTGACCTGGAGTGGGCTGCCCGACCCTGGCCGACTGCATGGTCTCGACGCGGCCAGCGTTGTACGACCAGCGCGCTGCCCAGGTCCGGGCGGAGGAACGAGCGGCCGAGGGCCGGCACCACGAGTCGCTAGACGAGCTGGTCCAGAAGCCACTGGAGAGACGCCGGTATGAGGCAGTGGACCGAATGGACCCGCCAGGTCCGCGCAGGAGAGGAACTCGGGTAATGACGCTGGCTTTTATGACTCGTGAGATCGCCGTCCGATGGCTGCAGACCGAGGCGGTGAAGCAGGCGCAGCGCAAGTACGGCCCTGAAGTCAAGACCTCCATCGGCCGGTGCACAGACACCCGGATTCTGTCCAACTACCTCTCGCTCGACGAGCGGCGGGTGATGGGACGATTGATGAACCATGAGGAGAAGCAGATGAGCGAGAACCCATTAGCGGAATGACCCGGCTCGCGCGATCATGGCATTCCAATTTCCAATCTCGGCGACATTACCAGTTGTCTCGTCCCAGTTATTACGCTGTCCCGACCGGATGCTCGCGGCTCAACCTGTGTCCCGTTAGCCGGTCCTCGGTAGCGGACACGCCGGACGGTCTGAAGTCCCGTGCTTTCGCGCCGGCAGGGAGCAGCGTCGTAGACAGCTATCCGGGGGTGGGTGCGATGCTACGTGTTGTCGCGGCCAGCGACGATCACCGGGGTCGAGGCGTGCGGCCCGGACGGTGAGCTGGTCAACCGGTTCCTGGCGCATCCGGGTCGCGGGCGTTCTCACCCGCCACGGTGCGGGCTTATGCCTATGACCTGTTGAACTTCCTACGGTTCCTGCCTGTTCGGAATGCCCGACTGGCCGACGTCGGGGCCACCGACTTGCTCGAGGGGCCGCCGTGGATGCCGACCGGGGACGCCTCCTGCGAAAAGTGCTCGGCGAGCATCCAGGCGGTCGTCATCATCAAGGACGAGTACGACGTGGCCATGGCTGGCCGCGCCGCGTATGACTGCGTCTCCTGCGGTCACCTTGAGCGGTGACCGCAGGAGACGTCTTAGCGGTGACGCGGGCTGGGCGGCGGGGGACGCCGCCTGGCCTGCGGCGTCAGGCGCCGTTCTTGACGGCGGTGCCGGCTACCGCTGGCTTGCTCTTGCCCGCACGCACCTGGATGCGCTTGGCGTGCGCTTCCTTGGCCTTAGGCATCAGGATCAACAGGACGCCTTCCTGGGCAGAGGCCTCGATCTTGTCCGCCTGCACGTGGCTAGGCACGGTGATCGATCGCAAGAACGCGCCGTAGCGGCGCTCGGCCCGGTGGACCTTCTCTCCGGCCGCGCCGCCTGCCCGGTGCCGCTCGCCCTGGATCGTCAGGAGACCATCCTGGAACGTAATCTCCACTTCATCGGTCCCGACGCCGGGCAGCTCAGCGGAGACCAGGTAGGCATCCGTACCCTCGGTAATGTCCACCGCGGGCGCCCACGCCTGGCTGGCGGGTCCGGTGGCAGGCTGCTGGCCGAACTGGCCGAACCAGTGCCCTGGCATCTTGCCCAGCCGGACCAGCTCATCCTGCGCGCTGCGCAGTTCATCGAATAGGTCCCAGCTTGTCGTCACTGTCATGTCGTTCTCCCTCACGCGTCTCGCCGGGCCGGCGGTCCAGCGAACCCGGGAAAAAATGCAATTCGAGTGAACGACATTCGCTTCCGAGTAACACTGTCTACTATAGTGTGAACATTGTTCACAGTCAAGCCGAGAGCACGGAGGTAAGCATGGCGAGGCCGCGCCAGACTGGCGCTGACGCGAGCCAGCACGCGCTGTGGTTCAGCCCGCCCGACGCCGAGGAAAGCCGCCGCCGCGCGCTGACCCGCGAGCGCGTCGTCGCCGAGGCACTCACCGTCATCGCCGCCGACGGCGCGGGCGCACTCAGCATGCGGGCCCTCGCCGCCCGGCTCGGCGTGGTTCCCGGTGCGCTGTACCGGCACGTGCGCAGCAAGGAGCAACTCTGCGACCTGGCCGTGGACGAGGTACTGGCCGAGGTCGACACCCGGGCCAGGCTCGATCTCGGCTGGGCCGAGCAGGTCAGCGGCCTCGCCCGCCGACTACGCGCCGCCCTGGAAAACCACCCCGGCATCGCCGCCCTGCTCAAGACCCGCGACCCCCTCGGCCCACACTCCCTCGCCCTCGCCGAGGCATTCCTCACGCCCCTGCAGCAAGCCGGTCTTCCAGCGCGGGAAACCGCCCAGGCGTTCTCGCTGGTCTACGACTACACCCTTGGCTTCGCGCTCAGCGACCGCACCACCGTCAACGAACAGCGCGTCCAAGATCCCGTGACCCGGCGGCAGTTGCACGCCTTCTTCCGGTCACTGCCCGCCGATCAGTTCCCGGCCCTGGCCGTGCTCGGCCAGCACGTATGGGCCGGCGACCGTGACGAGCGATTCAGCGCTGGCCTCGACACACTCCTGGCCGGGCTGCAGGCAGCGCAACGGCGCCCGCGCGGCCGCCTAGCTGGACAGTGATGCTGCCTGAGGAAACGTCGCCACAGCCCGTGCGAACGGTTGGCCTCCTTGGGCGTGAGTTCTCCGCGGCGCGCGAACCACGGCACGCTCGTGCCTTTCGCGCGCCCGTAACGGCTCCCTGACGCGATCACCGCGGACATCCCTGCGGTTTCGGCTTCGGCGGCCGACCTTGTTGCCGCCAGTTACTCAGTCTCACGTGACGAGCCGTCGCCGGTAGATGAGCGCGCCCGTTACCCTGCGAAGCCACGCTGGCCAAACGCGGCTCTGGCGGGACCTGGCGTGAGCGGACAGTTATCGACCGCCTACGCTTAGTGCGCAAAGTGTTGATGAGCGCCGTTTGTCAAGCGATACACCAGCTGGTCTTCGCGCGCCATTTCTGGCGCTGTCGCTGGCTAGGAGGTTTGTCATGCACGTCGACCGGCCGCCTTCGGCCTCTGTTGACGTCCGGCGCGGATCTGTTGCAGCGCTATGGCGCTATCCGGTGAAGTCCATGCTGGGCGAGGAACTGAACGCCGCCGAGGTCACCCCGCGGGGTCTGCTAGGGGATCGCCAGTTCGCGGTCCTGGACGCGGCGACCGGAAAGGTCGCGGGCGCGAAGAATCCGCGGAAATGGGGCAACTTCCTTGATTTCCGCGCTGCCTACGTCGAGCCGCCGCAGCCAGGATTGAAGCTGCCCGCCGTCCGCCTGACCCTTCCCGATGGGACGGCCGTGACCAGCAGCCAGCGGGACTTGCCCCAGATCCTGTCCGGAGTGCTGGGCCGCGAAGTCACCTTCGCGGAGGCTCGACAGGCCGGCGAGTCGGCGGGCGCGAGGGCAGAAGAGTACTGGCCGGACGTGCCAGGTCTGGATTTCAGGGATACAGTGACCGACTTCGACCTGCCGGCGGGGACGTTCTTCGACGTCGCCGTCCTGCACCTGGTGACCACGGCGACCATCGATCGTCTCCGCGCGCTGTATCCACAGGGACGCTTCGAGGCGCACCGTTTCCGGCCCAACATCGTTGTGTCGACCGGCCCGGATGAGCGGGGGTTCGCCGAGGATGAGTGGATCGGTCAGTCAGTCGCCATCGGGGACCGCGCCCGCTTGCGGGTCACCGGCGCCTGCGCCCGTTGCGTCATGACCACGCTGCCGCAGGGCGACCTGCCGAAGGACTCCGGCATCCTGCGTGCCGCCGCACAGCACAATAACGTCAATGTGGGGGTCTACGCCGACGTGATCGCGAGCGGCCCGATCCGCCGCGGGGATTCCGTCACGCTCACGTGAACCGGTGCGATTCGTGGCGAAGCCGGGATCCGCCGCAAGCTGCCGAAAGCCTGAGGGCTGGCAGTCGGCCCTTCCTCTCACTGTGGCGCCGGTCGATGACCGATCCAGATGTCGGACTGCGCCGTCCACGGCGTCCCCGGTCCCTCGCGCAGCAGGGTAAGTACTTATCGGACGGTTTCCGGCCGGACCTGCCGTGTCAAGATGGGCAGGCAGCTCAAACGGGTCAGGTGAGCTCGTCCAAGTATTGCGGCAGCATCCGGTGCCACGTTGGCCAGTCGTGTTCCCATTGCGGGCCCCAGTTGTCCACGCGGTTAGGGATCTGCTTCGCACCCAGGGCTGATGCCATCTGCCAGGACTCGCCGATGTCCTCCCACGCGCCCTCTCCGGCCGCAAGCACGACGTACCGCTGGCGGAGCAGGTCCAGCTGCGGGCCTTCCAGGCCAGGGAGGAAATGCAGAGGGGCCGAGAAATACAGGTCCTGACTGGAGACCTGATCGTAGAAGCGCTCGATCCGATAAGTCCCGCTCATGCCGATGGCCGCTGAGAAGACGTCGGGATACCTGCACAGGACGGCCACTGCGTTGAACGCCCCGATCGAGGCGCCGCAGGCGATCACCTCCGTGGCCTGGCCGCCCAGATCCGCGTGGATCGCCGGCACGACCTCGTGCCGGACGCATTCTTGGAACTGGCTGAGCAGCCACACGAGGTGCTCGGGCGAGCCCGCCTTGGTGATCATCGCCTGCCCGGCGACGCTGTCGACTGAGTAAAGCTTGATCCGGCCGTCCGCGAGCAGTTGCCCGCACGAGTCGACCAGCCCGAACCGCTCGATCTCCTCGGCGTCACCGCCGGCGGACGGGAAGACCAGCACCGGCCTGCCGAAGGTGCCCCAGCGTACGACTGTGATCTCGTCCTGGAGGCGGTCGGAATACCACCGCTGGGCTGTCTTCACGTCGTCACTCGTAGTAGAACTTCTGAGCACCAGGGAATATCCATGACAGTCCTTCTCGCAGCCGGTCGCGCCAATTCTCCCAGCTATGCCCATCGCGGGCCTCGACGTATCGGACGGCCATCCCAGCGGCCTCGAACACCGGAACCATAGACCGGTTACTGATGATCAGTGGCTCGTAGACCCCGCAGCTCACGAACACCCGGTCAGCGACCCTGCGCGGAGCGGCACGATACCGGTTGATGAACCTCACCACCGGCTCGAACGCCGGTCCGCCACCGTGGTCATTGCCGATGTCTGTGAAGACGAAGGAGCCGGACTGCAGCAGCAGCGAGCCGTAGACGCCCGGATAGCGGTAGGCGGTCGACAGCGCCGCGACGGCTCCGAAGCTCGCGCCCATCAGGCATCGTGCGGACGGCGTGCCAGCGAGTGGGAAATCCGCCTCAAGCCGCGGCATCAGCTCAGCTGTCAGGTAGCGGGCGTGCGCCGCAGAATTGGCGTACTCGACCAGCCGGTCGCCCGGAGACACGAACGCCACGATGGTCTCCGCCACGTCGAGGCGGTGGATGAGGTTATCGAGCACCGTCTTGACCGATGCGTACTCGATGTAGTCGCCGCCGTCGTGGACGATCAGCATCGGATAGCGGGCAGTGCGCCGGAACCGGGCCGGCAGGTAGAGCGTGACCTGGCAGTCGCGGCGCAGCGCGCGGCTCGGCACAACGAGCTCGACTAGCGATCCGGGACGCGCCTGGAGATCCGGCCGGGTCCACTCAGGTACCTCGTACCCGCGGGCGTAACAGACCGAGGAGCTTCCCAGCGGGCTATGCGCGAGACGGGGGTTCAGCGGGTCATTGATGTGCTCGCGCTGGTCACCATGTGCTACTTCCAGCTGGTACTCGAATCGAGAGCCCTCGGGCAGCTCCACGACGACGTACCAGAGGTCGGTGCCGCGCAGTCGGCGCAGCGGGATACGGGCAGGTAGCCCGAAAGTCCGGTGGATGAGGCGGATCTCATCGGACTCGCCCCGGTACAGAAAGGTGCAACGGGCGCCCTCAACGATGGGTATGTCGTGTCGCGCCAGGAAACGGTCGACGACAGCCGAGTCAATTGGCTCGCGGTCCCGCAGCCTGTTGATGGCGAGCTTGCGGCTGACGGCCGGGCTGCTGCCGGTAGTCATGCTGCCGCGAGGGAGGTCACGCGGCCGTCCTCGGCCAGCACCCGGGTGCCGGGGGGGCAGGTGCCGTCGGAGTCGGTGTCCACCCGGGTGCCGTTGTCCAACAGGACGCAGCGGGCAGGCAAGAATCTGCGGGCGAACACTGCCATCCGAGGCGTGTCGTCGAGAAGCAGCCTCGCGCGGGGGTGCGGCAGCGGTACGACGCCCCGGAGCACGCTGAGACCGCTGCCGTAGACCTCAGGCTGCCCTGGTCCCTGCGGGGCGCGGTCGTGGAAGAGCACGATCCGGTCGGTGAGCGCCATCGCGCCGGCGGACCACGCGATGACCGGCGAGCGCAATGATGCAGCGACGTTGAACAAGTGCAGGGCGTCTGCCAGCACGCCCACGTGACCGCCAGCGACAACCAGGACAGCGGCGTCGCTGAGCAGTCGGGCGACGTCGGCGCGGTGCTCGGCGACGGCCGGCCTGTCGTGTGGCTGGAGATCCTGGTAGAAGTCGTCGCGGATGCGGCTGATGCGGAGCAGGTGCGCCGCATCGAGGTCTCTGACAGCAGCGATGGCCTCGGCAAGGGCGTCGGCCCGGACCTGGCCTTCGGCGCTGCGGCGCTGGACGGCGTAAACGGCCTGCAGACCATGGTCCAGGCGCAGCAGGTAAAGGTCCTGCGTTTCCTCGAGCGTCTCCTGCAGCCGCCGTTCGGCCGCGGCGAGCACCGGGTCGCGCTCCAGCACATCGAGCCATCGCCCGTACAGGCAGAGATTGACATCGCGGAAGCCGAGCAGCCCGCGCAGCTCGTCGTCGTCCTTCTCGCGCTCCTGCCACCCGGCGGTGATCGTGGCGGCAGGCCCCTCAAGGTGCAGGGATGCCGCGACCGTGCCCAGCGTCGGCCTGCGCTGCGGCCCCAGCAGCGTAATTCTCACGCGGCGCAGACGTGCAGCGTGCGCCCCACGGCGTCGAGCATCGCGTGCAGCGCGTCGTAGTCCGGGTGACGCATCCGCACGTATGCGTTTGCCATGTACCCTGCCTCCACCGCCTGGGTCGCTGTGCCTGGTGACGGCAGGTGAGCATCGATGACCCACTCGCCGTACTGCTGATGCATCTCCTCCACTCCTGTGTAGCCGGTGATGCGGCCGTCCTGATCGGGGCGCAGGGCGACTATCCCGCTGGCGTAGCGCCGCGACGGAGCCACCGCGGTCTCCCCGTTCACGATCGCCAGCGCCCACTCGCGGTAGACGTCCATCTCGTTGCCGGCGGAGTAAAGATCCCACGCCCCGACGCCCGGTGGGCGGCAGCCGATCTCAGAGAACTTCAGTCCCTTCGGTCCGAAGAACCACTCCATGTGCGTCGCCGATGTCCCGATGCCGAGGGCGGCGATAACACGTCCGCCCATTTCGCGCAGCTCCCCGTACTCAGGCGCGATGTCGATCCGGTTGGTGGAGATAAATTCTGGGGAGATCCACCGGGCCCGCATGGCCTCGAGCACGTTCGGGTAATAGTGCGAAGCGAAGTCCAGCGCCACCCTTCCATCGATGGTGATGGTGTCGTAGAAGCCCTCATGGCCTTCGATGAACTCCTCAACGGCGACCGACTCGACGCCTTGACCACCGAAGACTCCTAGTGCATGCTCAAGGCCGGCGGAATTCTCGGCGCGCATCGTGCCCGATGCTCCCGCGCCGCTCCGCGGCTTGACGATGATCGGGAATCCGACCTGCTCAGCGAACGCGCGTACCTCGGCGGCGCTCCCCGCTGCGATGGAGGCTGCTGTCTGCACCCCCGCCTCGCGCAGCGCCTGCTTCATCGACGGCTTGTCCCGGCACAGCCAGGCAGTCCGGGCCGACGTGCCAGGGATGCCGCAGGCCTCGCGCACCTGCGCCGTGGCCAGGGTGTGCGCCTCGATCGTGGCCTCGATCCGATCCACCCACAGCTTGTCCTGGGCCGAGCGGACTGCTTGCGTCATCGCTTCGACGTCGGTGACCGACGGCACCTGCTCATAGTGGCGGAGCCAGCCCTTAAGCTGCTCGTCCAACGCTTCGGCGGGAGACTCGCCGACACCTATCACCGTTGCGCCGATCTCGGCCAGGGCCCTGGCGAAGTGGCGCTGACTAGGAGGAAAGAACGGCTCGACGAAGACCACGTTCATGCCCTGCATGTTAGCCGGAGAAGGCATGCCGGCCACTCCGCGGCCGCCTGACTATGGCCTGCCACAGAGGGTACTTTCCAGGCATGGTGGTTGTCGCCTTCGTCGCGCCCTATCTGCTCGACGCCACGACACTGTTCGTCGAAGCTGCAGCCAGGCTGCCCGGCGTGGAACTCGCCATGGTCACCTGCGAGCCAGAGGACCGCGTACCGTCGGAGCTCCAGCGGAGGCTGGCGGCGCACTGGCGGATCGACGATGCGCTCGACGCCGGACAGATAGTCGGCGCCGTAAGAGGCCTGGCCGCGCAGCTCGGGCCGGTGCATCGACTCCTGGCGGTGCTCGAGCAACTGCAGGTACCTGTCGCGCAGGTCCGGGAGCAGCTAGGCATCGCAGGCATCGATGTGGCTACTGCACACAACTTCCGGGATAAGGCGCAGATGAAGTCGGTGCTCCGAGCGGCCGGCGTGCCGTGCGCGCGGCACGCACTGGTCGATTCCGCCACCGCGGCAGCCGCATTCGCTAAGGACGTGGGTTTCCCGCTGGTGGTCAAACCGCCTGCCGGGGCCGGGGCCAAGAGCACGTTCCGGCTCGACGATGCCGATGACCTGAAGGTGTGGCTGGCCGCCGCCCCGCCCGCACCCGGCAGGCTCGCGCTGCTCGAGGAGTTCCTTACCGGCAATGAGGGCTCATACGACAGCGTGATGACGGACGGGCAGATCGTGTGGGACTCGGTCTCCAGTTACCTTCCCACGCCACTGGAAGTGCTGCGCAACCCGTGGATCCAGTGGATGGTGCTGTTGCCTCGCGACATCGACGGTCCTGAATACGATGGCATCCGGGCGATAGCGCCGATAGCACTGCACGCTCTCGGGCTGCAGTCTGGACTCACGCACCTGGAGTGGTTCCGGCGCCCTGACGGCACGGTCGCCGTTTCCGAGGTGGCGGTCCGTCCGCCCGGCGCACAGATCACCTCGATGCTGTGCTATGCCCACGACTTCGACCTGTACGGTGCGTGGGCGCAGCTCATGGTGCACGGCAGTTTCGCGCCTCCGGAACGCAGCTGGTCCGTCGGGACAGTATTCCTTCGAGGCCAGGGAGTGGGGCACGTGCGAGCGGTGCACGGCATCGACAGGCTGCCGCGCGAGGTGAACTCCGTGGTCGTCGAATCCCGGCTGCCGAAGCCGGGTCAGCTGTCCTCGGGCAGCTATGAGGGCGACGGCTACATTATCGTGCGGCATCCCGACACCGCCGTCGTTACCGACGCGATGCGCCAGGTCGTCACCAGCGTGCGCGTCGAGCTCGGATGACGGTTATGAACGTCCTGATGATCTCCCCTGGCTACCCGGCCGAGATGGAGTTCTTCGCTCGCGGCCTCGCAGTGGCGGGAGCGTCCGTCATCGGCGTGGGCGACCAGCCGACCGAGGCCGTTCCTGCCATGGCGCGGGATGCGCTAGCGCACTACATCCCGGTCGGCTCTCTCGCCACTGAGGACGCCGTCGCGGCTACCGTGCGCGAGCTCTCGCGGCAGGTCCGCATAGACCGGGTGGAGTGCCTGTGGGAGCCATACATGATCCTGGCCGCGCGGTTGCGTGCGGACCTTGACCTGCCCGGATTGACGGTGGCGCAGACGGTGCCATTTCGTGACAAGGAGCGGATGAAGCAGCTCCTCGATGCGGCCGGGCTCCGGACGCCGAAGCACGCGGCCACCGAGACGGTCGCGGGCGTGTGGGCCGCCGCAGAACGCTTCGGCTTCCCGCTCATCGTCAAGCCCATCGCCGGCGCTGGCTCGGCCGACACCTACCGGGCTGACTCAGCCAGCGAACTTGACGCCATTCTGCCGATGCTCCGGCATGTGCCGCGCGTCAGCGTCGAGGAGTTCGTCGATGGACAGGAATTCACCTACGACACCATCTGCGCGGATGGGAGGGTGCTGTTCGAGAACATCTGCTGGTATCTGCCGCGCCCGCTAGTAGCCAAGATGCATGAGTGGATCAGTCCCATAGAGATCGCGCTGCGCGACCTGGACGCAGCGGAGCTTCAGGGCGGCCGGGCCCTCGGCGCCAGCGTCCTCAAGGTGCTTGGATTTCGCGACGGGTTCACCCACATGGAGTGGTACCGCAAGGCCGACGGCGAGGTGGTGTTCGGCGAGATCGCCGCGCGGCCGCCCGGCGGGCGCATGGTCGACCTGATGAACTATGTCACCGACGCCGACCTCTTCTCTGCCTGGGCGGAAGCTGTCACCCGCGGACGGATCTCGCAGCCGATCGAGCGGCGCTACAACGCCGCGGGCATCTTCAAGCGGGCCAAAGGTGCTGGCCGCATCACGGGTTACGAGGGTCTCGACGACCTGCTTGCCGAGTATGGAGAACATGTGGTCGCGGTCGACCTGCTCCCGGTCGGCGCGCGGAGACGCGACTGGCGGGCCGTGAGCATCTCAGACGGCATGGTGATTGTCCGGCATCGAGAGCTGTCGCACACGCGGGAAATAGCGGAACGCTTCGGCTCCGGGCTCCATCTTTACGCCGACTGAGGCAAGCCCAGAAGGCGAGCCCCGGGGTCACCGACCTCGAGCCTGCGCGCCGATCCGCGGCGCTGAACCGGTCGTCGGCCTCTCCTTTGGAAACGCCGATCGGCAACAGAGTGCTGATCGCAGACGAGCACTCTTCCGCGCCATGCACCACCAGTCGCCATGACCGTCGCGCCAAACTGGAGCGGGTGACCGACTGGACGCTGAGCCTGGGCCAGCTGCCCAGCATGGAGCCAAAGCGGTTCGGCGCGGCGCTGCGGCGTGGTTGCCAGGGTTCTTACGTCCGTGGGCATTGTGCTACACAAGGATCCGAGCAAGGGAGAGCGCGTGGATAAGCTCAGCCTCGGAGTCATGGCGCGTTCGCGGAAGGAGAATGAGCGACGGCTCGCGATCCATCCGCTGCACGTCGGGCGGATAGCTGCTGACTTGCGGGAACGCGTCTATCTGGAGCGGGGCTACGGGGAGCGCTTCGGTGTCTCCGATGAGCAACTTGCCCAGAGCGTCGCCGGCCTCCGCACCCGTGCCGAGCTCTTCGCGGAATGCGATGTCGTCTTGCTCCCCAAGCCGCAGCCCCAGGATCTTGGGCAGATGCGAGCGGGGCAGGTCCTGTGGGGCTGGCCGCATTGTGTTCAGGACAACGAGATCACCCAGCTGAGCGTCGACCGCCGGCTCACGCTGATCGCGTTCGAGGCGATGAACTACTGGGCGGCCGACGGCTCGTTCAGCTTGCACGTCTTTCACAAGAACAACGAGATGGCCGGTTACTGCTCGGTGCTGCATGCCCTGGAGCTCGCGGGGGCGACGGGCGACTTTGGCCGGCGGCTGCGGGCGGCTGTCATCAGCTTCGGGGCAACCGGCCGTGGCGCGGTGACCGCGCTCAACGCCCACGGCGTGAGCGACGTAGAAGTGCTGACCCATCGTGCCATCAGCGCTGTTGGCTCGCCGATCCATTCGGCGCGTATGGTGCAATTCGAGCAGGATGCCGACGACCCGAGCCGCTGCCATGCGCTGCGCGAAGGCGGCCGGGTGCCGCTGGCGGCGTTCCTCGCCGAGCACGACATCGTGGTCAACTGCGTTCTGCAAGACACTGAAGCACCGTTGATGTTCGTCGCGAGCGACGAGCTGGACTCCTTCGCGTCCGGCAGCCTTATCGTCGACGTGTCCTGCGATGAGGGCATGGGCTTCAGCTGGGCACGGCCGACCTCCTTCGCCGCGCCGATGGTCACCGTCGGCAACAATGTCCACTATTACGGCGTGGACCACAGCCCGTCGTACCTTTGGGACTCCGCCACCTGGGAGATCAGCGAAGCACTGCTGCCACACTTGCGGCCGGTGCTCGCCGGCCCCCAATCGTGGGATGCAAACCAGACCATCCGCCGGGCCATCGAGATCCGGGACGGCGTCATCCAGAACCCGCGCATCCTGTCGTTCCAGCACCGCTCGCCGGCCTATCCGCACCCACGTCAGCAGGAACAGCGACCAGACGACGCCGCGCCGTGACATCACCCAACATCGCGCGACCCGGTTAGCGCCTTCAAGGAGTTCACCGCCGGTCTGCTGGTCGAACTGACGGAGGAACCTGCCTGCAACCCGGCTGGCTACGTCGAGGTGCTGTACAAGGCGCCTCGACGGCTCACGCGATCAACGACCGTGCCTGATGCGATGCACCGCTTCCCGTCAGTACTTCGACGCTCGCTCCGACCTGGTCGAGCCGGGCGCAGTCGTTGTCTTCCGCGTAGCGAAGGCCCTGGAGGTTGTACATCTCCACCCTGGGCGCGCTGATCGGAAACGGCCCCCAGTGCCAGGTGCCGCGGTGCAGGACAAACGAGTCGAGTGGCTTGAGCAGGAATGCCCGGAGCTTCTCCGCATCGGCCGGGCCCTGGAATTCGGTACCCGGCGGAGCCGCTACAACGATCGCCGGGCAGTTGAGAATGAGAAGCGCCTGGGTGTGCGTCAGATGCCGGTACAGCATCTCGCACACGACGCCGCCGGGCGTATGCGGAACCTCGTCGAAGTCGTGGCCGATGAGATTCAGATGTGCGTCCGCCCATTCGAAACGGAGGCGGGAAGTACCGTCCCGCGGGTCTGTGTCGGCTACCGGCGTCCAGCCGTAAGCAGACCATCCTGCCGGGTCGAATTGAAGTGCTTCGATGCTTCTCGCGAAAGCCACCATGACGGCCTCTTCCGGTCGCGTGCGACAGAAATTTATAATAGCCGGACAACTGGCCCGTCGGCGAGAGTGAAGGAGTAAAGATGGACGTACGGAACATCAATTCAGTAAAGCCCACTGCCGAGCACAATGGTACTACCCCGGTCTGGTATCTCATGCCGCCGGGCACTATGCGCGAACTGACCGCCGGCGGATCTCTGGAACTGGTAAACGAATTCGAGATAATTGGCGGTGGCGCGGTAGATCCGCATACTCACCCGACCCACGAGTTCTACTACGTCCTCTACGGTAAGGGGAAGATGATAATCGGCCAAGAAATTCAGGAAATCAGCCAGGGAGACCTGGTCTATATTCCGCCGAACGAGGTGCACAGCCTGGAGGCGATCAGCGAGAACGCGCCGATCCGGTGCTTCTGCTTCGCGGTGGCGTGCCCGGATGCAAGCGACATTAACTACACGACGCATTAGAGCGGCGCGTATGAGGTTTACCACGCGCTTATTTGGGCTGCCAGGCAAAGACAAGGAAAGAGGTATGTGCGCTCGCCGCCCCGAGGTGCCCTCGTCGCTTCATGACTGGGCCTCTGGGGTCTGCCAGTGACCCTGCCCGGCGGCTCGGGCGGTAGCTGCCGACGTCAGGCTTGGTCGTCGCGTGGCAGCAAGGTGAAGCTGTCGTCGCCGGTCAGCGGTCGCACCGCGGCGAAGTCCTTGTGGTCCGGCGACAAGATCCTCGCTGTCTTGTGTCGGGCCGGCTGGCAGCCCAGTCCTGGGTCAAGATTGGCTCGCGCGGCGCCGGGCTGTGAGCGTGATCCCTGTCCCTGCCACCCAGAGCAGCAGGAGCGGGCCTGAGACGTAGGCGGTCCAGGCCAGCGGGTTCGCCAGCGTCACGTACGCACAGCCCGACGCGATCAGGGCCGCAGTGAGCAGGACGCTCGTCGCTCGCAGCCAGCGGGGGAGCAAGGCAGCCGGGTTCGTGATTGCCGCGGTCAAGCCCGCTACGCCTGCCAGCGCCAGCATCTTGACACCGTCCAGCCGGTTCACGACCGCAAAGAGCGCGCCGCAGCTAGCGATGTCATGGCCGGTGGCCGCGGCGGTGACCAGCAGGCCAAGAATGCATTGAGTCAGCGACGCAGCGACCGCAACCGCGCCTAGCATGACGGCGCAGGTGGCCCGGACGTCCATCCGCCTGCTGCGCCGGGCGAGCAGACCGTATGCCAGGACGGTCCCGAGAAGGACGCCCGCCACTCCCTCGGCAAGCAGATACTGGACTGCAGCCTCGGCGGGGTGGGCCTGATGGCTCGCCGCTACCTGCGTCGCGGTGGCATTCAGCGCAAGGTTGACCGGCCAGATTGCGAGTCCCGCAGCCCAGGCTGCCAGGTACGCGACCCCGGCTGCACCGGGCAGATATGCGCGCCACCCGGACGCGCCCGGGCCTGCCAAGGACACCTGAGCTGAGGTCGTAACTGTGTCCGCTGCCGTGGGTCGAGAGCGTGCCGGCTGGACAGGTGGGCTGGTCATGCTGCCGCCAATCTGCGATGAGGATCCATGAGCGCTTGATGCAACATCATGTTGCGATAGCAGCCTGACACAGCTCCGACGCTATTGCAACTCGATATTGCGATAAGGTCCAGGGATGGCGTCGCCAGGAACCATACGGCCGGGCGGCCGCACCGGCCGGACGGCCGAGTCGGTCTTCGCCGCGGCCACCGCGGAGCTGGCAGAACGCGGTTACGCCGATATCAGCATCGAGTCGATCGCCGCACGCGCCGGGGTGCACAAGACGACGCTCTATCGCCGGTGGGGCAGCAAGGAAGGGCTCATCACGCAGCTGCTGATCGGCGCGGCCGCGGCTCGCATTCAGGTGCCGGACACGGGCCACGTGCAGAGCGATGTGCAAACGCTGGCGCGGGCGGTGCAGGCAATCCTGTCCGTCCCGGAGGGCGCTGCCATCACCAGAGGGCTCGTGGTCGGCGCCATGTCCTCGGCCGAGATCGCCCAGCTGATGAATCAGTTCTGGGCTGCGCGTCTTGAAGCGATCACCGTAATCGTGGACCGCGCGATCCTCCGCGGGCAGCTGCCAGCAGGCACGGACCCGGCCGCGTTCATGCGCGCGATAGCAGCGCCGCTGTATTACCAGCTTTTGGTGAGCCGAGCGCCGATCACCGACATGGACGCTGAGTTGAGTGCGGCCGCCGCGCTAGCGGCCGCTGCCGCAGGCGTCTTCGTGCTGCCAGCACCGGAACGTGCGAGCTAGCCGGGAACGCGCCGCTTAGGCAGCGAAAGTAGCCGGCTGCGCGGACAGCTTGTCCTAGGTGCTGGTCGGCCCTGGACGTTCAGATCTGGCTGATCTGAGCTGATGATGTCGTCAGCCCGGGATGTGATCCTAACGGTCGGCGGGATCGGATTATCGTCCCAGGCATGCTCCTGATGCCAGTGATCAGGCAGATCCTGGAAGACTGAGGCTGATCGCGGAGAGGACTTCATCTGATACCGCTGCGGATCGCTGCCCTGCGCCGCGGCGAGACCGGGGGCTGCCAGGTGGAACCTGCCGCGACGATGCCGGCATCGCCGGTATCCGCGCCCGGGCGCGAGTCGGCGGATTCGCGGGCGCGCCGCCTGGCCGCAGCGCGTCGGCGGGCTACCGCCCTGCTTGCCGCAGTGACGGTTGTGTTCGTGGCCGTGACAGTGGCTGGCGCCCGCGGCACCGTGCTTGGCTACGTGCAGGCCGGCGCCTCGGCGGCCATGGTCGGAGGTGTTGCGGACTGGTTCGCGGTG
This sequence comes from uncultured Actinomycetota bacterium, assembly GCA_963787665.1. Classification (GTDB taxonomy): domain Bacteria; phylum Actinomycetota; class Actinomycetes; order Streptosporangiales; family Streptosporangiaceae; genus JAJYUU01. The sequence continues at coordinate 539,009 of CAWBDZ010000005.1, read as the reverse complement.
ACGGCTTTGTTCCGCCGACCCCTGGGCCTGCCGATACCGCACACCGCGCTGCTCGTCGAGCGCAAGAACCAGTTCGCCGCCACTCTCGGCCAGTTCGTGCAAGAGAACTTCCTCAACGCCGATGTTCTTGCGGAGCGGCTGCGCTCCGGTCGGCTCGTTCCCCGCTTGGCTGGCTGGCTGGCCGACGACGCCAACGTGGCCACCTTCGCTGGTCATGCGGCGAATCTGGTAGTCACTCTCGCCGAGGCTCTCCGGGATGAGGATGCCCAGCGGGTGCTCACCGCCGAACTGACCCGGGCGGCCGAGGCCGTCGAGGTGGCGCCGCTGGCTGGGCGGGCCTTGCGGGTCATCATCGCGGGAGGCCACCACGCTGGGCTGTTTACCGCCATCGTGTCCAGCGCCGAAAGCTATCTCGCCGCTCATTACGCTGAGCTTCGTGACCTGTTCGAGGCCGAGTCACCCCGCTGGGTGCCCGACGCGGTTTACCGGCGGGTGTCCGACCGCCTGTACGACCGCCTGCGTCATCGCCTGGCAGCAATGGCGGCCGATCCAAACGACGAGGCCCGCCGCCAGTTCAACGCATGGATCGCTAGCCTCCCTGACCGCCTCGAGACATCCCCCGAGTTGCGCGAGCGTGGGGAGCGCATCAAGCGCGACGTCCTGGCTAGCGCCGAGCTGCGGGACTGGTCCTTGTCGCTGTGGAGCCATGCCAAGGAAACACTACAGACCCAGGCAGCCGACCCGGAGTCTGAGCTGCGCCGCGGGCTGGCCAGCGCGCTGGCGGCAGCCGGCGGCGCCTAGGATCAGACCACCGCCTCCAGGAGAGCCTCCTGCGCATCGTCGAGTCAGGAGCCCGGGCACTCGCAGATCAGTTCCACGACGAACTCGCTGGCCTTGTCACCGGAACCATCCAGCGGTGGGACGCGGCACAGACATCAAGCCAGCTGGAACTGCTGCTAGGACGCGATCTGCAGTACATCCGCATCAACGGCACTGTGGTCGGAGCCGGCGTCGGGCTGGTCTTGCACGCTCTCGCCCTGGGCCTGGCCTAGACACACATCCGAGGCCGGGCTGGCGGCGTCCGCGACGACAGCTGGTCCAGGATCTGCACCCCTTAGACCGCGGCGCCACCCAGTCGTTCCTGGGCGCCCGGTACCGGCGGCTGACCCGGCGGATGCCGAAGAAGAAGGCACTGGTTGCTACCGGCAACTCCATGCTCACCGTCATCCACGCGCTGCTGTCCGACCCCGCCGCCACCTAGACCGACCTCGGCGCGGACTACATCCGCGCAGTGCAACCAGGTGGGAGCGTGGCTTGAGCCCGCGTAACTGTCCTGCGCTCCGGGAGCCACGCGGCCGAGACGGCGCCTAACTTGGTTGACCAGTCAGGCGCCCAGTCAGTCTGGTTCGGGCGCCAGACCTGGCCTGCGCTTCCTGAGGTCATGCCGGAGTCGGAGTGGACCGGCCGACGGACCATGGACAGCGGATTGGCGATGTCCTCCAGCGATTTGCCCTCCGCCGCGATGCCTACGAAGATCTCGACGATGCCGCCGAGGACCATCGCGCCCGCACCGATCAGGTAGCCGATGAACAGGTTAGTGGTCTTGGTGCCGTTCCCGATCAGATGGCCGTACAGGACTGGCCCTAGTGCCCCGAAGCATTGCGCGATGGCGAAGAACACGGCGATCGCCTGCGCGCGCACCTCGAGCGGGAAGACCTCGCTCACGGTCAGGTACCCGGAGCTGGCACCCGCGGAGGCGAAGAAGAAGATCACGCACCACGCGATGGTTTGGGTCGTGGCGGTGAGCAAGTGCTGGTCGAACAGGGCAGCCGTAACCGCCAGCATCGCGCCTGATCCGATATAGGTCGCGGCGATCATCGGCTTCCGGCCGATGGTATCGAAGAAACGCCCGATAGTGAGCGGGCCGAGCAGGTTCCCGACCGCAAACAAGATCAGATACAGGGGCGCGTTGGCCGCGCTCACATGGTAAAACTTCGTCAGCACCAGGGTGTAGGTGAAGAAGATTGCGTTGTAAAGGAACGACTGAGTGATCATCAGCGTGGCGCCGAGAACCGACCTGGACCAGTACCTCCTGAACAGAACGTAGGCCAGCGTCACGTAGCCCGTCCGCTCTGTCGGCTTGACCTCGATTGCCTTGCTAGGGTCCACCGGGGCTAGCTGCTGACCGGCGGCCTCGGCCTCCGCCTCAATGCGGCGAATCGCTTCCTCCGCTTCTGCGGGCCTGCCGTGCATGAGCAGCCATCGCGGGCTCTCCGGGAGGTTCCTCCTGATAAAGATGATGACGACGGCGAGCACGGGACCCAGCAGGAAGCCCAACCGCCACCCGAGGCCGGGGGCAACCTCGTTGAGCAGGAGGGACGTCACGAGAGTGCCGATGATCGCTCCGGCCCAGTAGGTTCCGTTGACCGCGATGTCCACTCTGCCCCGGTACCGGGCGGGGATCAGCTCGTCGATCGCCGAGTTGATGGCCGCGTACTCACCGCCAATGCCGGTCCCGGCGACAAACCGGGTCAGGTACATGTAGGCCACCCAGCCCGTCGTGTGGCCAGCGGTGGCCGCGGTGAGGGCACTGCCGACGAGGTAGACGCCCAGCGTCACCATGAAGAGCTTCTTGCGGCCTAGCCGGTCCGACAGCCGACCGAATCCGAGGGCACCGACGACCTCGCCGGCGAGATAGACCGTCGCGATGGCGCCGACGGCGGTTGACGACAGGCCAAGGGTCGATCTGGAGGTCAGGTCGCCCGCGATTGAGCTGGCGATCGTGATCTCCAGGCCGTCCAGGATCCAGGCGATCCCGAGGGCGACGACCATCCGGGTATGGAACGGTGTCCACCGCAGGCGATCCACCCTCGCCGGGATGACGCTGCGGATCGCGCCGCCCGCGGTTCGAGTAGTGCTTGACATGGCCGGGGCCCCCCTCCTGGCCTATGTATCTACGGTCATCGCTGTGATCACGTGGCACACCGTCTGAACGGGTAGTCTGCCTGGATCGGCATCCGCACGTCGCGTTGGCGTGGGGTCTATTGCGTCCGGCGCTCCGCGCACCCCCGCGCGGCGAACGAGATCAGGACAGAGGCGCTGGCTGCCTTCCTCGTGATCGCCCAGATCTTCGGCGCCGTCGGTCCGGCCTGCCACTGGTTCCTCATCTGCAACGGGTCGAGCCGGACCCGGCTTGCGACCCGATACGCGGTCGGTGGCGCCATCATGATCCTGGGCGGCATCGTCGAAATCTTTTTCGGCATCAACGCCGAGGGCAAGCGACTGGAGCAGATCGCCACCCCGCTGACCGAGGTCGGCTGAGCCAGCTGAGAAACATCCGCGGGCGGGCCGTCGCACTCTCGGGCCTCAAGCAGCGCGGTCGCCAGTTCCTCCGGCGCGGGCGCGTTGCCGGCCAGGTGCCGCAGCGTGTCAAACCGGCTGGCGTGGCACGCCGCTGCATGGCCAGAGCATCAGCGCTGACTGCCGACGTGGTAGGCCTCGAGGGCCTCGCCGGGAGTGTCGGAGTGGGCGTCCGGGCAGGTCTGCCAGGTCCATCATCGCGGCCTCGCCTAGATAGTCGCGGCCAGCGGAGTGTCCGGTCTCGGCCGCCAGCACGGCGTGGCTGCACGCAGACAGTCAGAAGTCGCGTAGCGTGAGGCACTCGCTGTACGCGAACTTCCTGGCTTTCTGCTCGCCGGTGAATGCGTCTGTCCGTAGCTGCATCGCCAGCACCAGGTCCGCCTGGTTGACCACCTGCCTGCGGCGCCGGTCAAAGTCGGGGAAGTGCAGCATCAGCGGATACTGGTCTGCGCTAACCCCGTTGAAGTCCTACATATAGTGCCGGGTGAACCCCTGGGCTGCGGGCGCACTCCGATCTGCTCGTCATAGGAACGAGCATCGACCGTGCTGCAGCCGTCAGCTCCCGATGCGCGTCAGCCTGTTACCTCGACGTGGCTTGGCTTGGCCGCCTCCGACTTCGGTGCCGTCACCGTGAGGAGTCCGTCAGCTAGCTCGGCCTTGACCTGGTCGGTCTTAATGTCACCAGGCAAGGTGGCGCGGTACTCGAATTGCCCGGTCCGGCGTGAGCTGCGGTGCCTCTTGCCGCCAGACTGCTCGGGGATCTCCCCGGTAATGACCAGCTCGCGATCGCTGACCTCCACGTTCAGCTGGTCCTTGCGCATGCCCGGTACTTCGACGTGCACCAGGTACATGTCGTCGGTCTCGGTCAGGTCGGCCGGCGGCGACCACGCCATGTCTGTCATCTGGCCGACGCCAAGGTCGGTGAACGCCGCGTTGACGACCTGGCCCATGCGCTCATAGATGGCCTCGAGCTCGCTGGAGGGGTCGGCGATGGCAAATGTCCGTCCTCTGCGACGGGCGGGGAGCATTGTCATGACAGCCTCCTACCTAGTAGCGGTCGCTACCAGCACACTGGCCCCACCCTGCAGGCACGCACATCCTCAACCCGGCTAGTCCGGCCCAAGCTGCGCTGACCCGCAGCTCGCACCTGCCATGCGCATGCTCACGGTCACGGTCACGGTAAGACGACCAGATGGCTCTCCACCGCGGACACGCCAGGCGCAGTAGCGGCAGCCGCTGCCGCGTCTGTGGCCGGACAGCGGCGAGCTTCTCGGCGTGGGTCGGCGCGTGCCCGCCCATGGTCACCGCGCCGTCCTGGACCGTCACGCTAATCGCGTCCGGATCCGATGCCTGCGGATCCCGCTGCAGCTCGCGAATGACGTCCTGCCTAACGCCCGCACCAGCTTTCATGCCTGCCCCCACCTTGCGCCAGTGAGAGCGGGCCGCGAGGGGCGCCGGCGGCACAACTGCACGGTCTGATGATGTGCGGGTCGATCCGGGCGAGAAGGGTTGTTGCCGTACACGCCACGCCTGGGATGCCGGCATGTCATGCCCGGCCGCAGCCAACCTGCCCGGGAACGACGCGCGACGGACCAGACTTATTTCCGACATGGAGGACCTGGCATGAGCGACCTCATCGTCATCGGCTATCCGGACGAGAAGACAGCCGACAACGTTTGGCAGGAACTGGTCAAACTTCAGCAGGACTACCTCGTCGATCTCGAGGACGCTGCCATCATCCGCAGAGACTCCAAGGGCAAGCTGCACGTGACGACGCCCGCGCACCATGCCGTCGCGTGGGGCACGCTGAGCGGGCTGTTCTGGGGGACGCTCATCGGCTTGGTGTTCCTGTTCCCGCTGGCTCCGATCGTGGGCGCCGCAGGTGGTCTCATGGGCGCTGCCCTCGGAGCTGCCGGAAACCTCGGGATAAAGGACGAATTCAAGCAGCGAGTGCAGCACCTAGTGCAGCCGGGAACGTCGGCGATCTTCGTCGTCGTTCGCAAGGCCACGCCAGACAAGTTCCTGGAGGGCCTCCGGCCGTACGGCGGCACCGTCCTGCGGACCTCGCTGACGCATGACGCCGAGCAGGAGCTCATGAACGCTCTGCATGGCGACGACGTGGCCGCGGGGAACTGGGAGCGCAGCCCGCAGTCCGCTGGTGCGCACAGGTGATGGGCGTCCTGTCAGCGTCGGGCGGCTAGCCGTCGCCGTCCCTGCTGCCAGGCCGATCGCCACGGCCGGCTGCTGCGCTCCCGCTGCGGCGGGTGCTCCTGACCGGGGGCGGCCGCCTCAAGCTCGGCGCGCAGCCGATCGAGGTGACTTACCAGCTCTCCGCGCAGCGGCCAGCCAACCGGCCGGACTGCCGGATCCGAGCCAAGCAGTTCACTGAGCGAGGCTTGCCGATCGCGCGCCTCTGCCAGGTGCTCACGCATCTCGGGCGCCACCAGATTGTGGATGGCGGGGCTGTGCGTCTTGGCGAGCTTGCCATACGCCCGGACTGCCCCGGCCAGTTCCTCCAGTACTGCAGCCAGCCGGTCTCGGATGTCCTGATCGCGGACCGGGCTGTCGTCCTCGGCAAGGCCGGCGCTGTCTGCAAGTGAGCGCGCGATCCCCCGGACAGTGATCGCGGCGTGCTCAAGCGTCTCCAGCACGTGCCGCAGATCGAATTCCGTCCGCGGCAGCATGACCCGGCGCGGGTTGAGCCTGATACTCTCCTCAGCCCGCCGCAGCGCCTCGTCCACGCCCCTGATCTCCCTGGCCAGGTCACGCGACTCGGTTAGCCAGTCGGCTGACGGCTCCCGCACCGACCCGGCTAGCAGGCCTGCGGCCATCCTCTCCAGCAGCGCTGCCATTCGCTCGCAGAGCTCGCCCATGGCTTCTTCGGCTGGCTGCACCGTCGGCCGGGCGAAAACCAGCCCGGTCAGCAGGCCGGCCGCCGCGCCCAGCAACGTCTCTATGATCCGGCTCTCCGCGGCTGTCCCGGTTCCCACCGAGAGGATGAGCATCGCGCTGATCGGAACCTCGAGGATATAGTCGCCGAGCCGCAGCGCGTAGCCCAGGCTAAGTCCCGCGACGATCGTGATCCCGAGGCTCCACCAGGTGAATCCGATCAGGGCCGAGAAGGCCACCGCGACCAGGACGCCGGCCAGCACGCTGGCCACCCGGCGCACCGCGTTGCGGACCGTCTGATATAGCGTCACCTGAGCGACCAGCATCGCGGTTAGCGGCGCCAGAACCGGCCGTGAGGTCACCGGGAGCAACAGCGCGAGCAGGTAGGCCACGATGGCCGTGGTGGCGAGCCGGGCTATCGTCGCCACCGTCGGCTGGGCTCGATAACGGACGACGGTCAGCGTCTCCGGCGCGCGCTGCGCGACGGTGCGAGCGGTCGCACCGAGCCGGTTCACCTGACGACCGCTGAAGCGCGGGAGCGTCACCTGCGGTCCGCCGGAATGCCGCCGCTGACTGGACAGCGGCGATGGCATGCGGGCGGAAATCGAGGCTCAGCTGCGGTCTGCCTTCGTGCCGACATGGTTCTCCCCTGCCGCATCGCTGCCGGCGATCCCAGTGCCGAGCCTCCGCTAGACAGCGTGGCGGCCGGTCAGCCGCGCCGTATCCCCAGATCAGCTAGTTCCTGGGCTTGGCGATCACCCGCCGAGCGGACCGGCGTCCGCCTCCGCTGAACTAGCCGGGTTGATGATGTGCAGGTGGCGCGGGCGAGACGAGCATAGGTGAATATTCACCTCAGTCGCAGGAGCAGCCGTGACCACACTCAGGGATCCGCACCTGATCCTGGTGCGCCCGGTCGCGCCCCGCACACCGCACGGGTGCGAGGAGTGCCCGAGGCGGGGAACGCCCCGGGTACATTTGCGACAGTGCCTGACGTGCGGGCACGTCGGCTGCTGCGACTCATCTCCGATGCGGCACGCCAGGGGCCATGGGTACGCGATCGGGCACCCGATCGTGAAGTCGTCCAAGCCGGGTGGGAACTGGCGCTGGTGCTACGTCGACGAGTCTTACGTCTGACGCCATGAGCGATCACCAGGTCAGCGCAGGGCACGCCGGTCCTCCTGCGGGCGCGGACAAGTATGGTCAGATGCCAGCCGAGACACCGGACAGCTACGGCGCCTACCCGCGGCTGACGGCGGACCAGATCGCCCGGCTGACCGCGCTTGGCCAGCAGCGCATCGTGCCGGCGCGCGAGCACCTGTTTCATGCTGGCGACCGCGACTGCGATTTTTACGTGGTTCTCAGCGGAACGGTGGCGGTCGTCGAGTCCGACGGCATGGCCGACAACCGGGTCATCAGCGTGAACGGCCCAGGCCGGTTCCTTGGCGAGCTGGGCTTGCTGACTGGCGAGGCTGCCTATTACGGTGCCGTGGCGCTCGCCGAGGCGGCGGTGCTGGCCGTACCGGTTGACCGGCTTCGCGAGCTCGTAGCTCGCGACCCTGCGCTCGGGGACCTGATCCTGCGCGCTTTCCTTATCCGTCGCTCGCTGCTGGTCGGGCTGGGCGTCGGGCTGAGGGTCATTGGCTCGCGTTACTCGCCGGACGCGCGCCGACTGCGCGACTTCGCGGCACGCAACCGGCTGCCCGCCCAGTGGCTGGACCTCGAGGACGACGTCGACGCGGAATCGCTGCTCAGGCAACTCGGCATCCGTCCGGAGGACACGCCGATCGTGATCTTGTACGGTCAGCGCGTGCTCCGCAATCCGGGCAACGCGGAACTGGCCGCGGCCATCGGCCTAACCGCGCCGATGCGACGCCACGATACCTGCGAGCTACTCGTCGTCGGCGCCGGGCCGGCGGGCCTGTCCGCCGCGGTATACGGAGCCGCCGATGGCATGCAGACACTGGTTATCGAAGGGACTGCAAGCGGCGGCCAGGCAGGAACCTCATCGCGCATCGAGAACTACCTCGGCTTCCCTTCCGGCATATCTGGGGACGAGCTCGCCGTCCGGGCCATGCTGCAGGCGGAGAAGTTCGGCGCACAGTTCGCCATCCCGGCCGAGGCTACTGGCGCCGAGCTAACAGACGGCCAGTGCACGGTCCGGCTGGCCGACGAAATGTCAGTGACCGGCAGACTCCTCATTATCGCGACCGGCGCCCGGTACCGGCGGCCAGACATTCCCCGGCTGGAGCATTTCGAGCCGACGAGCGTCTACTTCGCGGCGTCTCAGGCGGAGGCACTTCTCTGCCGGAATGATTCCGTGGTCATCATCGGCGGCGGCAACTCCGCAGGCCAGGCGGCGATCTTCCTGTCGCAGCATGCGGCCGAAGCCACACTGGTAGCCAGGGAGGGCGACCTCGCCGAGAGCATGTCCCGTTACCTCATCGACCAGCTCGACCGGACCGCCAATATCCGTGTACTAGTGGAGTCACAGGTCCGCGAGCTCATCGGCACCGACAGCCTGGAGGCAGTAGCAATCGAGGACCACGCAGGTGTGAGGCGGGTCATCCGGGCCCGGGCTCTGTTCATCTTCATCGGGGCTGCGCCGTCCACCGCCTGGCTCGGCGACATCGTCGCGCTGGACCAGCGCGGCTTCGTCCGTACCGGCGATGACGCGATGCGAGCCCGCAGCGAGCCGCCTGCGTCGGGCACGTGGCAGCCATCGGCGCTTGAGACAAGCGAGCCCGGAGTGTTCGCGGTCGGGGACGTTCGCAGTGGCTCGACCAAGCGCGTCGCGGCCGCCGTGGGCGAGGGCGCCATGGCTATCCGGCTCGCCTTCGACAGGTTGCGCTTATTCATTAGCAGGAGGAACTGTCATGGCGCTAATGGGATTTACCGAGTTCGAGCGGTTCTTCCGGAAAGCCGCCCAGATCCGCGTTGACCGCGACGACGTAAAGCGCTACCTGGACTTCGTCAACGACGTGATCTACGACATGCTGCTCATCGGTCAGGCCACGGCGAAGGCAAACGCCAGGGACATCATCGAGCCTTGGGATCCGCCCATCACGGCCGGACTGCAGCAGTGTATGCACCAGTTCGGCCGCATCGACGAGGACATCGAACTGCGCCCCATCCTCGACTCGCTGGCCGCCAGGCCGCCGCTAGCGTCCGCTCTCAGCGAGGAAACCCAGGCCCGGCTGCCGCTGCTCTTCGGCGGGATCAGCGTTGCCCTGGCCCGGACGTTCGGCGCTATCGACGCAGAGCTCACAGCGGTGCACACCCATGAATGGGATCGCGCATTCAGCGTCATCCGGATACTCATCTGAGCCGCGCAGCAAGGACCGGCCGGGCTCGGGGTAGCCGGGCCGGTCCCTGCGGGACTAGCTCCGCGATGGGGCAGGCGAGGCTAGTCGGGCTCCGGGTCGCTGCACGGCGCCTCCGCGCAAGATCCACCATCGAACTGTGCTGTCACGGGCAACGTAGCCGGGCCCTTTCCCGTCGTTATCCTGGCGACGTGGGTATCGAGGTGCTGTCGGCCGTCGGGCGGTGGGATCACTTCGCGTCGTTGATGGTGCCGGGCAAGCCAGGCGGCGGTGGGTGCGTGTGCATGGCCTACCGCAACTCCAGCCTCGCCATGCCTGGCCGGATCGCGCATATGCGCGGGCTGTGTGACAGCGAGCCCGGCCCTGGCGTCCTCGCGTTCGTTGACGGGCAGGTCGCCGGCTGGTGCTCGATCGCGCCGAAGGCCACCTATCGCGCCCTGGTCAACTCGCGGACCATTCCTCATGTTGATGACGCGGGCGCTTGGTCGGCGGTCTGCTTCGTGGTTCGCACGGGATTCCGGCGCCGGGGATTGATGCACGACCTGCTCGACGGCGCAGTTGAGCACGCGCGCGCCAGCGGGGCGATCGTGATTGAGGGTTACCCGGTAGAGCCGGGAGGCGACCGCGTCGATCAGACCAGCGCCTATGTCGGCACCGTCCGCCTGTTCGAGGCGCACGGATTCGACCGTGTGCTGCAGACGACGGGCCGAAGCGGCGGCAAGCCGCGCTGGCTTGTCCGCCGCGAGCTCGCCTGAGCTTGCAGAGTCGGCCACGTTCGTCAACGGCACGCTCGTCGAACCACCCGAGGACGTGGCCGCCGAGGCGGCCCAGCTGGAAGCCGCCTAAAAGATCTTGATCCACAGGGTATTGACAATTACTCTCGCCGCGCTAAGACCTCTTTTTTCAAGCACGGCCAGAGCCTACTAGGCCGTGATGTGGCTAATCCCGTACTCCTGGCTCAGACTCTTGAGGCTGAGCAGCCTTCCGGTGATCCTGCCGGTCTCGATCTGCATCGGAGCTGAGCCGCTAGCTCTACGTATAGCGCCGTAGCTGAGAGTCATGATCAATAACCACTAAATCACATTAGGTTCTTGCTGGCTCACTGCTTGGCCCGCTAGGCCGCCTACGAGAGGTGCGATGTGCTGCCATTCCGCGGCGTGGCCGGGCAGGGATCCGGTCCGAATGTCCCCCCACTTGCCCCCATCGCGATCATCGCGGGCGGCGAAGGATGCCCTGACCTGTACGGACGGACGACGGACGGACGGAGCCCCCTTACGGAATCGAACCGTAGACCTTCTCCTTACCATGGAGACGCTCTGCCGACTGAGCTAAGGGGGCGAGTGCGAGGCCGTCCAATCCGAAGACCCGGACGCAGCATCGCCGCGCCTGGAGAGCATACACGACATGGCGGATCAGGATCGCGTGACTCCGGCCGCGATCGAACACAGAACGCTTGCTGTGCATGAAATCCCACGGCGCTGGGCAGAAGCCGAGCTAGGGATGCACATCAGAGCGTGCCTCGCTACGCCAAGGTGACTCGTTGGTGAACCCTGGATGGCGAATGTGTGCCGGTATGGGCTCCTTGGCTAGCCATGCATAATGTGAGAAGTATGGAGACGGGCTTCGGTCTGGCCGGCGGACGAACTTAAGCGAGGTTGTACTGGTGAGGGCCCAGATCCTCAAAGCGACCGCGCTCAGCGCGGTCGCGGGTATCGCATTCCTCACCGCGAGCATGGCCTCCGAGGCCCTGGCCGTTGAGGTTGGCAACCGGCCCATCGCGAACACAGCCTGCTCGTCAGTCCCGAAGAGCGCAATTCTGACCGCGCTCACGACGAGGACGCCCGATAGTTCCACGACCCCAACAAGGCCCGTCAGGCACCGTCAATCCGCCAGCTCGACCAAGTCCGCCAGCTCGACGACGTCGGCCAGCCCCACTAAGTCCGCGAGCCCGACAGCGTCGGCCAGTTCAAGCCCGACGAAGTCGCCGACTTCGACGCCGTCTCCGACTCCTAGCTCGTCAAAGTCGCATAAGAGCCCGAGCCCGTCGCCGACCCGCAGGTCATCGAGCGGCTCAGGTTCGTCGAGCCCGACCCCGACCCCGACCCCGAGTTCATCGAGCCCGAGCCCGACCCCGTCGCCCTCGCACACCACCTCGCCACCACCGGTGAAGAAGAAGACTCCGCAGCTCTGCGTCCGCGTGCAGTCCTTCTCCGCGGCGTCACAGGTGAGAGCCGGTCACCGTGCGAGCTTCGCGGTTTGGGTGTGGAGCACGAAGGCCAGGAGCACCGGGGTCACCGTTCATGCCAAGCTCGGCTACGCCCGGTACGTGGGTGCGCCCCGGTTCACCGTCTGCCCGGCAGCGCACGGTGCTACCTGCAAGGTGGGTGACCTGCCAACGGGACAGGCTGACGAACTCCAGCTCACGGTGAACGTCGGGGCAAAAGCCGCGCTCGGCGAGCAGGTTCAGGTGTCAGCCACCGCTTCGGCCAAGAAGGCGCGCTCGTTCACCAGCTCAGCGACCGACGTGGTCTCCGTTGCGCCGCCCAAGCCGTCCAGCTCACCCAGCCCGTCAGTCACGCTCACGCTGCCGCCGGCGTCGCTGCCTCCGATCGCGGGAACGGGTACCTTGCCAGGCAACCCAGCCGGCCTGTTCCCCACCGTTTCGGCCAGTCCAATCCCAACCCCAACCCCCGGCGCCAGCTCGATCGGACTGCCGCGGGTTAGGCCGCGCGCGGCAATCCACGCCGCGGACGTAGCCGCCACTGTGCCACTGGACAGTCGGCTCATTGGCGGCCAGCTAGCCGGGCTAGCAGTGCTCGCGGGAGCCGTCGCGATCGCCATCGTGAGGTTGTCCCTGCGGACGCCGAAGCCACATGATGACGGGAACGTCAAGCGCCCATCCGAGTAACCGCGGTTCGCCGGGCACCGCGGGCGACGCCCTCGGGCGGCTATTTGACTGGGTGCTCGACTAGCGGGCGAATCTGCCGTAGCTGCGCGCTGAGTGCTGATGCGCTCAGCGTGGGGGAAGCGATGAATCCGAACGTGTCGTTGTCGGCCCACGCGCACTCGGCCAGGTGTCCCGAATAGGCGGGTACGCACGCCGCCTGTCCGGCCATCGGGCCAGGGCTGATGACGAAAGCGCCGCGCAGCAGCCCGGTGAAGCTGGAAATGAACGAGTTCGCCGAACCGGACAGGTGGCCGCCAACAAACAGCACGATCACCGGGCCGCCCTTGGCGGCGGTGCCCGACCGGTCCTCGTAAACACCGTCGACCACGTTGCTGGCTTCTCCGTGCCCCGCCTTGACGATCTCGGTTCGCAGCGCCTCGGCATTCATGCCCTTAGCAAGAGCCGGTACCAGCGCGTAGTTGAGTAGTCGGCTCGGCGCGGTCACGGTATGCGCCGGCCCGCTCGGGCGAAGCAATTCGTAACCAGCGGCGCCGCCCGCTATGACGGCCACACCCGTGCCAATCGCCAGCGAGCGCCTTATCGTGCGGCGGCGCTTCTTAGCCGCGCGGGTGCGCCTTGGTGTCGTCGCCGACCTAGTCGTCGCGGCCACCGCTGCGCCAGCCGGATTGCCGGCGCTGGCGAGCGCAGCGTTAACTGCCGTGCCGCTAGCGCGTGCGCTGCGCGCGGGTGCGCCCACCGCGGCCGCGACAGTTGGTGCTGCGTGGCTAGTAGCGAGCGCTGCACCGCTGGCCAACGCCGCCGTAGTGATGGCGGCACCGCCGATCGGCGTAACGCCGCCCATAGCTGCCTTCTTCCGGCCACGGGCAGTACGCGCAGGCTTGGGCTTGCCGACGGCGCGGTCGGCTTTGCGGCCGGCCGCCTTTCTGGCGGCCTTCTCGCTCTTTGCGTCGCGCTTCGACTTGCCCGGTGCGCGCTCCGAGTCAGGCGGCGCGGTTAGCTCGCCAGCAGGCGGGCTGGCGGCGCCCGCCAGTACTGCCGCCGCAGTGCGAGCCCTGGCGGTCGGCGACACGTCCGGTATTGGTCGATCCCGCCTGGCCGGCCGCGGTTGCGGCGGCACCGGACGGCTCACAACGGCCGGCCTGGTTGCATCGGGCGCGAGCGCACGCGGTCTGCTCGGCCACGAGGTGTCTGGCACGCCGTTTCCTGGCGCCTCGGTCTGCGTCGCCCAACTGCGCGGTTCGGATACTGACCGGCGCGGACCGCCTGGCTGGGATCGGTCTCGATGCAAACCGGCGCGGCGGGCGGTCGGCGGCCCGAAACTGCCGGGCTCGGCCTCGGTCTCCCAGGGCTCAGGAGTCCAAGGACCTGGCCGCGGCGTTCCAGAGCCAGGCCAGGACTCACCTGGCTGCGTCCGCGCTGGCGCTGGTGGCCCCTGTTGCGGCTGGCGGGGCGAAGCCTCGCGGGGCCGGGCAACGCCGGGCCGCGGTTCGCTTGGTAGCAGATCATGGGGCCGAGTGCCGCGCGACCGTGGCCCGCCAGGCAGCAGATCATGCGGCTGCGAATCGGCTGGCGGCTGCGCCGGGCGCCCGGCTCTGGCACCGTCCCAGATGGAGTCGCCGACTGGAGCCGATGGCGGCGCCGAAGCGCGCGGGCCGCCCATCCCGGACGGACTGGCCGGCATTGACGTCCTCGGCCGGCTAACGGGTCCGGCCGGGCCACCCGCGATCGCCGGATCAGTCCAGGCATCCGGTTGAGCCGGAGCAGCATGCCGGCGTGGCAGCAGCCGCCCACCGCCGCGACCAGGATCGGCCGCGCGGCCCGAATCCCCCTGCGGCCAGAGTCAGCGGCGCGGCCCGAGTCGGCGCCAGTGTTATCCCTGCTGCCTGCCGCTAGTTCCGCATCTTCCCGAGCGGTTGACGGCGGTTTCTGCGCCTCTTGCGCAGGTCCGGCCTCGCCTATGTAGCGAATCCAGTCGTAGTCGGCATCGGCAACATCTCCGCTTGCGGGCCCTCTGCCTGCGCGGGACTTGCCGCGGCCTAGTCGGCCTCGTTCCCGCGGCTGCACAGCGGGACTGACCGGCAACGGACCGCTGGGGTGATCGGCACCAAACTCGCCATCGAGGAAGCCCGCATCGCGACCGGCCCGGCCACGGTGACCCTGACCACGGTCAGCCTTACCACGGTCACTCCTACCACCGGGGCTTGTATCGGCGTCTTCAGAGTCGGGCCACCGCAGGTCTTGCTGGTTCCGCGGCCATCCCGTCGCCATTATGCCTGTTACTCCTGAGACAGATGCGGCGTCTCTTCCCGATGTGGAGTCATTACATCATGCTGCACAGCCGATCGTGACCACTACGTTATCGAGCTTTCGCTGGCGCGTCGGCCAAAACGGCCCGGCTCAACCCGAGAGTTCCCTGGACCTGATGACGCGCTCGGCCACGTCGCGGCGTTCGATCAGCAGCCTGACCAGGCCAGGATCTCGGTCCTGGACCGCCAGGAACTCGTCGATTTGCGCGATCAGCTCGGCCGATGCGGCCGTACGCGGGAACAGCATGTTTCCGAGCACCAGCCGCAGTTGCTGACTCCTCGATTCCCACAGCCCCGGCAGAATGGCGAAGTACCGCGTTGCGTAGCTGCTCAACAACGCTGCGTGACGGGGCTGGTTAAAGGCATAACCGACGGCCATGGCCGTCTCGAAGCCGACCGACTCGTTCTCCGCGAGCAGCCGCCAGGCTGCCTCCTTGTGCTCGGCATCCGGGATCGCTGCCCGGCAGGCCAGCGCGCTCCGGCGGCCGCCATCGGTTTCGTCCCTGGCCAGTTCGGCGTCAATCTCAGCGTCGCCGGCCCGGCCCGTCGCGGCCAGCCGCCCCAGTAGCGCCCACCGCAGCTCCGGTTCGACCGCCAGTCCTGGTACGTCCACGTTCCCCGTCATAATTCCCGCGATCAGGTCGAGCTGCTCAGCTGTCGTCGCAGCGCGGCCCAGCAGCTGAGCCCACGCGAGCTGGCGATCGCTGCCCGGCTCCGCGTCGAGCAGCAGCCGCGCTCCCTCGGTGGCCAGCAGCGCGGTGTCTGCAGGCTCCCGCCGGGGGTCGGCGAAGTTCGCCACGATCTCCGGACCGCTGGTCAGCAGCAGCTCGAGAATCGAGATGGAGGTCTCGCTGCCCATTCCGGCAGCCAGGATCGTCGCGAAGGCCTGCACCGGCAGCTCGGCCTGGCGGACCATGTCCAGCACCGCGGTCCAGCAGACCGTCCTGGCCAGCCCATCGCTGATCCGGCCGATCGACTCGGTCAGCGTGGCCAGCGACCGCTCGTCGAACCGCACGATTGCGTAGCCAAGATCGTCATCGTTGAGCAGGATCAGCTCCGGCCGGGCCAGCCCGGCCAGCGACGGGACGACCGTCCGCGCGGTGGCCACGTCGACCTCGACCCGGTGCGTGCGCACCAGCGCGCCGTCGCTCATGCGGTCGTACAGACCGATAGCGATGTGATGCGGCCGCAGCGTCGGATGCCGGGCCGGCGCCTCCTGCAAGACCGCGAATTCGGTAAACGTCCCTTCCGGGCTCACCGTGAAGTCGGGCCGCAGCGTGTTCGGCCCGGCGGTCTCTAGCCATGCCTTCGACCAGTCGCCGAGATCCCGGCCCGAGGTAGCCTCTAGCGCTCGCAGCAGGTCAGCCAGCGTGGCGTTGCCCCAGGCATGGTCGGCCAGGTACGCGCGGATGCCGGCGAAGAAGTTCTCCCGGCCGACGTAGGCGACCAGCTGCTTGAGTACCGCTGCGCCCTTGGCGTAGCTGATCCCGTCGAAATTCGCGACCGCCGCGGTCACCGTCGGCACGTCGGCCGCGATCGGATGCGTAGACGGCAGCTGGTCCTGCGCGTAGCCCCAGGTCTTGCGCGAGCCGGAGAAAGTCGTCCAGGCATCGGTGAACCTGGTTGCCTCGGCGCTCGAAAGGGCGGCGCAGTAGTCGGCGAACGACTCGTTCAGCCACAAGTCGTCGAACCACTTCATGGTCACCAGGTCGCCGAACCACATGTGCGCCATCTCGTGCAAGATCACCCTGGCCCGCCGCTCGTACATGCTGTCGGTGACCTTGGATCGGAACAACAGCCGGTCGGTGAACACGACGCAGCCGACGTTCTCCATCGCGCCGGAGCTGAACTCGGGCACGAAGACCTGGTCGTACTTGGTGAACGGGTAATCCAGCTGGAACAGGCCGGTGTAGTAGTCAAGGCCTTGCCGGGTGAAGGCAAGGATGTCGTCGGCCTCCAGGTACGGCGCGTAGGACTGGCGGCAGGCCACGCCGAGCGGGATGACCTGACCGCGCCGCGTGGTGTGTGTCGAGGTCACCAGGTGGTACTCGCCGGCCGCAAGCACGGTGAGGTAGGTCGAGATACGCGGTGTCGGCGCGAAATGCCAGGTCGCCCGGTCGTTGCCGGCCCCGTCGTTGCCAACCCCGCCGTCGGCAGCCACGGCCCGCACCGGCTCGGGCGTCGGCTGCCCGGACAGGACCGACCAATGCGAGGGCGCGACGATATGAAGCGTGAACTCTGCCTTCAGATCCGGCTGCTCGAAGTTGGCGAACACCCGGCGCGCGGCTGCGGGCTCGAACTTGGTGTAGCAGTAGATCCTGCCGTCCGCCGAGTCCACCGATCTGTGCAAAGCGGTGCCGTCGGTTGCGTAAGCGCAGTCAGCGACCACCCGCAGTTCATTGCGGGCGGCCAGGCCAGTCAGCTCTATCCGGCCGTCCGCCCAGACGGCGGCAGGGTCGAGCCGAACCCCGTTCAGCGTGATCTCGTGCACTGAGCTAGCGATGAGATCTGCGTAGCTCGATGCGCCGGGCTCGGCGCAGCTGAAGCTGATCACCGAAGTCGACAAGAAGTGCTTGTCACTCCTGGTCAGGTCCAGGGTGACGTCATACGACACCGCGCTGAGCAGCCCGGCGCGCTCTCTGGTCTGCGCGCGGGTGATCTCCGCTGGTGGCATCGGCCGTCCTTTCCTGCACTACCGAACGCGTGCGTTACAGCCTCGCAGAATCTCGCAGAGCCCGGCACTTTCCACGCCTGCGGCGGCCTCAAATCGCCCATAAAGGTCTGCGAAAACCACCGGCGCCGTGGAAACTCGCCGGGATGACACGCATCATGCAGGCAAAGCCCGCGAGCGCAGCGCGCGGTCGATGATGTCACGGCGCTCGATCAGCACCCGGACCATCGACGGATCCCGCTCTTGCGCGGCGAGGAACTCGTCCACCCGGCTGAGCAGCTCGGCCGAAGCCGCCCAGTACGGGAACAGCCCGTCACCGAGCAGTCGCTTCAGGTGGTCACCGCGGGATTCCCAGATAAGCGGCAGCACCTCGAAGTACTCATCCGTGTACACGGCGAGCAGGTCAGCGTGCTCCGGCTGGCCGAAGCCGGCGGCGACGGCCATCACGCCCTCGTGCCCGAGTTCCTCGGTCTCGGCCATCAGCCGCCATGCTTCTGCCTTGTGCTCAGCGTCGGGGATTGCGGCCCGGCAGGCGGCCGCGTGCCGGCGGCCGGCGTCGGTCGGGTCGCGAGCCAGCTCGGCGTCGATGTCGGCATCGCCCGCCCGGCCCATGGCGGCAAGCCGTCGTAGCAAAGTCCAGCGCAGCTCGGTATCGACGGCAAGCCCTGGTATTTCGTTGCTGCCAGCCAGCAGCCCGGCCAGGAAATCGAGCTGCTCTTGGGTCACCGCCGTCCAGCCGAGCAGCTGCACCCAGGCCAGCTGATGGTCGCTGCCAGGCTCGGCCGTGTCCAGCAACTGCAGTGCGGCCGCAGCCAGCTGCTCCTTGCCGGCCGGCAGCCAGTGCGGATCGGCGGTCACGGCCATCAGCCGGGACGCGGTCACGTGCAGGATCTGCAGCACGGACACGGCCGGCTCCTGGCCCATGCCGCCCACCAGGATCTGCACGAATGCGGGCACGGACAGCTCGGCGCGCTGCACCATATCCAGTACCGCACTCCAGCACACGGTGCGCGCCAGTGAATCGGTGAAGTCCCCGATCGACTCGATCAGCGTGGCCAGCGACCGGTCGTCGAACCGGACGATGGCGTAACTCAGGTCGTCGTCGTTCAGCAGGATGAGGTCCGGCCGCTCGACGCCGACCAGGTCAGGCACCTCGGTCCGCTGGCCGGCCACGTCGGTCTCGACCCGGTGCGTGCGCACCAGCGCGTCGTCGGTCCGGTTGTACAGGCCTATCGCTATGCGGTGCGGGCGCAACGTCGGGTATTCCGCCGGTGCCTCCTGCAGGACGGCGAACTCGGTGAAGCGCTCATCCGGCCCGGTCTGGAAGTCACTGCGGAGCGTATTGGGGCCCGCAGTCTGCAGCCAGGCCTTGGCCCAGTCTCCGAGGCTCCGCCCGGATCTGGATTCAAGCATGCGCAGCAGATCCGTGAGCGTGGCGTTGCCCCAGCCATGCGCGGCGAAGTAGGCCCTGATGCCGGCGAAGAAGTTGTCCCGGCCGACGTGGGCAACGAGCTGCTTGAGTACCGACGCGCCCTTCGCGTAGCTGATGCCGTCAAAGTTGGCGATCGCCTCGCTCAGCGTCGCGACGTCGGCCGCGATCGGGTGCGTGGTCGGCAGCTGGTCCTGCATGTAGCCCCATGTCTTGCGCGATCCGGAGAACGTGGTCCAGGCGTCGTCGAACCGGGTTCCCTCCGCGCTTGCCAGCGCGGCGCTGTACTCGGCGAACGCCTCGTTCAGCCACAAGTCGTCCCACCACTTCATGGTGACCAGGTCGCCGAACCACATGTGCGCCATCTCGTGCAGGATCACCGTGGCGCGCAGTTCATACATCATGTCGGTGACCTTGGAGCGGAACAGCAGGCGTTCGGAGAACGTGACACAGCCGACGTTTTCCATCGCGCCGGCACTGAACTCGGGCACGAATACCTGGTCGTATTTTTCGAAGGGGAACGGGGACCGGAACAAGCCGGTGTAGTAGTCCAGGCCCTGCCGCGTGAGGACGAACATGTCCTCGGCCTCCAGGTAGCTTGCCAGCGACTGCCTGCAGGCGAGGCCGAGCGGTATGACCTGGCCGTCCGGCGTCGTGTGCGTCGAGGTGACCAGGTGGTAATCGCCGGCCACCACCGCGGTGAGGTACGTCGAGATCCGCGGCGTGGGCGGGAAGTGCCAGGTAGCCCGGGTGTTGTCAGCCCGGGTGTTGTCAGCACTGTCGGTGCCGACTGGCTCGGGCACTGGGCCGGCTGGTTGGACAGCACGGTCCAGTGCGCTGGCGCGGTGATGTGGAAGGTGAACGCGGCTTTCAGGTCCGGCTGCTCGAAGTTCGCATACACCCGGCGGGCATCGGCTGGCTCGAAGTTGGTGTAGCAGTAGACCCGACCGTCGGCCGAATCGGCGGCCCGGTGCATGCCCTTGGCGTCGAAGGTGTACGCACAATCGGCGACGACCCGCAGTTCGTTGCGGGCTGCCAGGCGCGGTAGCGCGATTCGCCCGTCCGCGCACGCTGTCTCCGGGTCGATCGGCGTCCCGTTCAGCGTGATCTCGTGCACGGTCTCGGCAACCAGGTCGGCATAGCTTGACGCGCCCGGTTCTGCGCAGCCGAAGGTGATCACCGAGATGGACCGAAACACTTTATCGCCGCAGGTCAGGTCCAGCTGGACATCGTAAGAGTCGACGTGGAGCAAGCTGCTCCGATGACCAGTCTCGGAGCGGGTTATCTCGGCGATCTGCATGTATGCGGTCCCTCGTGACGTGTAGCCGACGCTGGCTGCCCCCAGGTTAAGACACCGGGCGCGGCAGCCCGGTGCCGGTGCGCTGGTCCCGTCATCCGATACCCGCGCAGATTCGTCCTAACTAAGGAAACTTGGTACTTGCCGTACCCGGTCGGCAAGATCCAGTATCTGGCTAGGGACCATAACGGGGAGGCGGCAGTGGAGGAGTTAATTACGTGCCTGGTCAGGGGCCCTGCCAGCCGTTATCCGCGGGGATATCTGTGGATCATCCCGGTCTGGTTCGCCATTCTGGCGGCGGCCGCCGAATATGTCAGTTACCGGCTCGCCCATGAGCTGCCACTTTGGTTCGGCGTAACGGAGCTTGGCGCGCTGCTGCTCGCCGCGGTCACCCTGATGGGCGTGCTGGGCACAGTGCGCCGGCACGCGTTCCGGGCGAACGCGCATGGGATCTGGCTAGGGGTGCTCACGAACCGGAAGCGGCCGAAGCTGCGACAGGTGCACCTGGCCTGGCCCGAGGTCGAGCAAATGCGGATGGTCTCGCGCCGGTACGGCCTGCTGCTGGAGATCCGGCTAAGCACGGCCGCCCGGATTGTGTACCGGCCTGGCGTGGCCAAGCAAGCCCTGGTGCTGCTCGGCGCGCTCATCATGCCATTTGGCTTCGGCCGCGGCCGGCCAGCCCTGACCTCACCGGTCACCGATCCCCCGCGCTACCTGGTGAAGCTCTGCGACATCACGCCAGCCGAGCTGAGCGCGGCGCTGGCGACCATGACGCCGACGGCGGTGCCCGTTTGGCAGCTGCCGAAGAAGGGCGCATTGCGCTTCACCATTCCGCCGCCGCGGCCGTCGGCCGAACGCAGGCCGGCCGCCGCCGCACGCGGGTGACCCTGACCTATTAGTTAGTTGGCCTAAGTCTTAGCGGGCTGGTCTAACAGCTGTCACGACCGCGATATGACTACTGCGCTCCTCGGGCACCCCTGCCTGGTGTCACTAGGATGGCCTTGATGGACGTGATCTCCTTTGGCTCGGTCTTCCTCGAGCTTGTCTTCGGGCACGTGCCGGCATTGCCAAGGCCCGGCCAGGAGATCTTTGCCGAAGAGTTCGCGATCTCCTGCGGTGGCGCGGTGACAAGCGCCACTGCCGCTGCGCGCACTGGCGTACGGGCCGGCGTGTGTACCCGGCTTGGCAATGATCTTGGCGGCCGGGTGGTTGCCGAGCATTGTGAACGCGAGGGCGTAGACCTGTCTCCATCGGTCCGGGTGGCTCGGCCTGCGACCGGTATCACGATGGTGCTCAACTACGACGGCGACCGCTCGTTCGTGACTCACCTCCCGGCGATCCCTCACGACGAACCGCCCGAGCGGGCCCGCTGGCTGGACGTGCTGCGCAGTCGCCGGCCCAGCTGGGTCTACGTGCACGCCGGTCCCGGCCTGACCGACTTCCTTCGGGCGGCCCGCGACCAGGGCACCAGGGTGCTACTGGATGTCTCGCTCAACGAGATCGGCCAAGACGCTCGCGCGGTGCTCGACTGCATTCCGCTCGCGGACGTCTTCACCCCCAACCGGTCCGAGCTACTCCAGCTGACCGGCGCAACTTCGCTGGACGACGCCCTCACCACGGCGAGCACCTGGGGCACGCCGGTGGTCGTCAAGCTGGGCGCTGACGGCGCCCTGATAGCCGGACCTGACGGATTGGCCACGGTAGGAGACGGCGTCGCCCACGTCGACGTAGCAGACCTGACCGGGGCGGGAGACTCGTTCGCGGGCGCCATGATCGGCAACTTGCTGCAGGGTGCGCCGCTGGCCGAAGCCGTCATCGCGGCCAACAAAGCCGGCTCGGCCGCGGCCGGCCGGCTCGGTGCGGTTGGCCCGGTGCACGTCGAAGGACTCAGTACCGTCGTGCCAGCGGCAATATCGGCATTGTCGCCACTAACCGCAGGGGAGATCAGCGCGTGAAACTAGCCATTCTCGGTGGCGGCGGGGTTCGGATGCCGGCCTTCGTGCGCTCGGTTCTCACCGGCGGTGCACATCATTTCGACGAGATCTGCCTGCTGGAGCCGGACCCGGTCCGGCGCGACACGACCGGCCGGGCTGGCCGTCGAGATAGCCGAAGCGCTCGGCCGGCCCGGCACCATCACCGTGACACCGGACGCGGCACAAGCACTGTCCGGCGCAGATTTCGTCTTCTCCGCGCTGCGGGTCGGCGGCGACCGCGGCAGGGTGATCGATGAGCAGGTTGCGTTGCAGCGCGGCGTCGTCGGCCAGGAGACCACCGGCCCCGGCGGCTTCGCGATGGCGATGCGGACCATCCCGGTTGTGCTGTCCTATTGCGAGCTACTGCACACCTGCGCCCCGGACGCGACGCTGATCAACTTCACGAACCCGGCTGGGCTGATTACGCAGGCCATTTCCGATCAGGGCCTGGTCCGGGCGGTCGGCGTCTGCGACACTCCAGGCGGCACGGCCGAGCACCTAGCCGCATTCCTGGGCGGCAGCCCGGCGGCAGGGGCCGGCTCGGACAACGAACCCGTTACCACATCGTTTGGATATTCCGGCCTGAACCATCTGGGCTGGATCACCTCGGCGGTGCAGGACGGGCAGGACCGGCTCGGCGAGTTGCTCGACCGGTTCGAGGAACTGCAGGCGTTCGACCACCGCTTCGCTGCCTTCGACCCGGCGCTAGTACGGCGCGTCGGCGCCCTGCCGACCGAGTACGTCTTTTATTACTACGATCCGGAGCGCTACTTGCGCGGGGTCGCGACCGCTGGCGCTAGTCGCGGCCAGGACATCCTCCGGCTGAACGAGGAGATGCTCACCGCGCTCGGCAAGGCGTTCGCCGATGGCGACGTGCATGATGCCTGGGCGGCGTACGCGCAGCTGCTCGGGGTCCGCCGCGATACCTACATGCGCACCGACATGGAGGGCGCCAGCGGGCAGGACCAGGCCAGGGCACGCCGCGCCGCGCAGCAGTCGCCTGCGCTGGACAGCACTGGTATCGGCGGCTATGAAGGCCTCGCGTTGCGGGTCATCGACGGCCTGACCGGCAAGAAGCCCGCGAGGGTGATCGTGAACGTGCCCAATGACGGCGGCGTGATCGCTGCCCTGGACGACAGCGACGTCGTGGAGGTGCCGTCGGAGGTCACGCCAGCCGGGCTGGCTCCGGTCCCGGTGCCTGAGCTGCCGCGGCAGGCCCGGGCCCTGGTCGAGCAGGTCAAGGAGTACGAACGCGCCGCCGTGCTGGCCGCGATGACGGGCGACGCCGAGCTTGCCGCCGTGGCGCTGGCCTTGCATCCGCTCGTACCCGGCAGCACCATGGCGCGCGAGCTGCTGGCCGCCTACCGCGAGCAGCACGGGCAGTACCTGGCCTACCTGCGCTAGCGCCAGGCGTCATATCATCGCGACGCCATATCATCGCAAGCCATATCATCGCCCACACCGTGTCAGGGAGCAGCAGGGTTAAGGAGCAGCAGGATGGCACATGAGGTCAAGGGCGTCGTGGCCGGCGCCAAGGGCGCCCCGGTCAGCGTCACCACTGTGATCGTGCCCGATCCCGGTCCGGGCGAGGCGCTGGTCGCGATCCAGGCATGCGGGGTGTGCCACACCGACCTGCACTACCGCGAGGGCGGTATCGGGGAGGATTTCCCGTACCTGCTCGGCCACGAGGCGTCCGGCCTGGTCGAGGCGGTCGGGCCGGACGTGACCGGCCTGCAGCCGGGCGATTTCGTGATCCTGAACTGGCGTGCGGTTTGCGGCCAGTGCCGCGCGTGCCTGCGCGGCCGCCCCTGGTACTGCTTTGCCACCCACAATGCCCGCCAGAGAATGACGCTGGCCGATGGCACGCCCTTGTCGCCGGCCCTCGGCATTGGCGCGTTCGCCGAGAAGACTCTGGTCGCGGCCGGCCAGTGCACGAAGGTGAACGCCGCTATCAGGCCTGAGGTCGCTGGTCTGCTCGGCTGCGGCGTAATGGCCGGCCTTGGCGCGGCGCTCAACACCGCCGGGGTGACGCGAGGCGACTCGGTCGCGGTCATCGGCTGCGGCGGCGTCGGGAATGCGGCGATCCTCGGCGCCTTGCTGGCCGGTGCCCGGACTGTCATCGCAGTCGACGTGGACGATCGCAAACTGGGCTGGGCTCGCGAGTTCGGCGCCACTGCGACCGTGAACTCGCGAGCCGAGGACCCGGTGGAGAAGATCAGGGACCTGACTGAAGGCAACGGGGCTGACGTCGTCATCGAAGCCGTCGGCCGGCCTGAGACGTATAAGCAGGCCTTTTACGCGCGCGACCTGGCTGGCACCGTCGTCCTCGTCGGCGTGCCAACTCCGGAGATGCAGCTTGAAATGCCACTGCTGGACGTGTTCGGCCGCGGCGGCTCACTGAAGTCCTCCTGGTACGGCGATTGCCTGCCGTCGCGCGACTTCCCGATGCTGGTCGACTTGCACCTGCAGGGACGGCTGCCACTAGACAAGTTTGTCTCCGAGACGATCGCCCTGGACGCGGTCGAGGAGGCGTTCGCCAAGATGCAGCGCGGGGAGGTGCTCCGATCGGTCGTGGTGCTGTGACTTCAAGCTGGCAGTCCGACGCCGCCGGACCGGGCGTGCCCGGGCCTGGCGCAGCTCGGGCAGTCGTGACCAGGATTGCCATGTGGTCCGGGCCGCGAACCGTGTCGACCGCCCTGATGCGGTCGTTCGGAAACCGGCCGGACACGGTGGTCGTGGACGAGCCGCTGTATGGCTATTACCTGGCCAGGACCGGCGTGCAGCACCCTGGCCGGGACGAGATCATCGCGAGCATGCCGACTGACTGCCAGCAAGTGCTCGCTCAGCTCGCCGAGGCTTCGCTGCCTGCGGGCAAGTCGGTCTACTACCAGAAGCACATGACGCATCACCTGTTGCCGGAGGTTGACCGCGGGCGGCTCAGCGCGCTCTCGCATGCCTTCCTGATCCGTGAGCCGCGGCGCCTGCTCGCCTCGTATGCCCGGGTCCGGTCACAACCGACACTTGCCGACCTCGGACTGCAGCAGCAGGCTGAAATCTTCCGCGCGTTCGGCGGCCCGGTGATCGACTCAGCCGACATCCTGCGCAATCCGCGGGTGATGCTGTCAGCGCTCTGCGATGCGCTCGGCGTGACCTTCGACCCGGACATGCTGTCCTGGCAGGCCGGTCCGCGGCCAACGGACGGGATCTGGGCGCGGCACTGGTACGGCAGCGTCTGGGCGTCGACCGGGTTCGGTCCGTACTCCGAGTCAGCCGCGGCGGAACTGCCGGGCGGGCTGGAGTCGCTAGCGGCCCAATGCCAGCCGTATTACGAAGAGCTGGCCGCACACCGCCTGCTCCCCTGACGCTGCGCAGTCGCTGGCCGCGCGGCAAAAACCGCATTTCGGGTATTGAACGCGCGACGCCGCACTTCCCAAGATCATCCGTTCGAGTCGTTTAGCGTGAGTTTGGCAGTACTGATTGACTATGGGCAGCACTTCCACCCTGGCGCTAAACGAACTCGCCAGGCACCAGGTACAAAGAGCGTAAATAACGCATTCGCGTCGCACGCCCCTACAACCCATGCTCCTGGCGCCAGGCCTCGATGACGTCGGGCCGAAGCCGGCCACGGTCCGGTACGTCGATTCCGTTGAGGCGTGCCCAGACCCGGATCTCTGCAGCCGACGGCATGCCGGGATTCTGCGCGGACGTGCGGCTGCCAGCCGCCGGGCGCACCTTTGCGGGGGCCGGCGCGAATCCCGGCGATGCTGCGGCCGGATCTTGATGGTCTGCACTGTCGCGGGCCGAGCTGGCGTCGGCCTTGGTGCTATCGGTCCACACCAGCGCGGCAGCGAGGTAGCGATAGACCCACTCTTCGGCGAGCTTCCGCGTTTCGCAGAACACGATCGGCACGTTGGGGTAGCGCACCTGCAACTCCGCCAGCCCGTCGGCGATGCTCGACGGGCGTGCCCACGTGAGCGCGAAGACCTGCGAGTAGCGGTCTTCCACGACCACTGCGGCGTGCGGCAGGCTTGCCAGCTCGGCAACGGCAAACCGCAGGTGCCCGTTCAGCAGCGATGACACCAGGTCCTGCAGGCTCTTCCGCTCAACCGACGCGATCAGCTTGCCGTCACGCTCGACGCCGTAGTCGCCGCACGGCAATGGATTCCGGACCACGGCTACCTGCTTGCCACTGAACTTGTAGGCGTATCGCTCGTAGGAGTCGACGATCACCGTCAGATCTGGCACGGCCGATGCTCGCGCCGTCGGAGTGGCGACGTTCGGCCGAGCCTGCTTCCGCGTACGCGGAGACTGCCAGAACACCATCTCCCGGCCCCGGGCCGTGGTGTAGACAATCTGCGAGCGGTTCTCCCGGCCGCGGTCAAGAATCAGATCGATGGCAGCGCCTCGCCGCACGCAGGACCGGATCGGCACCTGGTCGACGATGTCCGGATCGGCAGGCCACTCGTCCGGCCACACTGGATGCAAATAGACAGCACTGGTCCGGGGCCACACATCGCGAGCCCGAAACACCAGCCCGTCGCCAAGCGGGACCTTGAGCAGGTAGGGCAGGCTTGACGCCTGGTCCGGGTTCCGGGCGATCAGCAACTCCATCCGATCAGTCTGCCGCACAGCGGCGGATCGCGGCGCACGTCAGCGGCGAACGGGCTACCGCCGCGCGACGAGCTGGTCATGGCGCTTCCTCGGTGCCAGAAAAGAACAGCCCAGTGGTCCAGCCATGCGCGGCCCAGAGAGAATTGCGGTGGCCGCGACCGCAAGCTGGGCAGCAGGCTCAGGTCGCCGATAGCGCGGAGTCACTTCGGGAGGAACCGTTGCTCCAGTCCTTCGACGAACGCAACCAGGACCTGATGGTCAGCGTGGGCGGCCGGCTGACGCACCGGGACCAGGCGGCGGTCAGTCCGTTCGACTCAGTGGTTCAGGGCGGCGACGCAGTCTGGGAGGGCCTGCGGCTGTACAACGGCAGGATCTTCCGGCTCGAAGAGCACCTGGCCAGGCTGCGGCGGTCGGCGCGAGCTTTGGCGTTCACGCACATTCCCTCCGATGACGACGTCACCAGCGAGATCCGCCGGACGCTGGCGGCGAACCAGATGACAGACAACGTGCACATCCGGCTGACGCTCACTCGCGGCTTGAAGATCACCAGCGGCATGGACCCGCGGCTGAACCAGTCCGGCCCAACCCTCATCGTGCTGCCCGAGCACAAGCCGCCGGTTTACGACACCAGCGGGATCACGCTCATCACTGCCAGCGTCCGGCGCGCGGCTCCCGACAGCCTGGACCCGAAGATTCACCACAACAACCTGCTGACCTCGATCCTGGCAAAGATCGAGGCAAACGCCGCGGGTGCCGACGACGCGCTCATGCTAGATCAGCGAGGCTTCGTCGCCGAGACCAACGCTACCCACGTGTTCCTGGTGAGCGGCGACCACCTTGGCACCCCGTCAACGGCCGCGTGCCCGGAGGGCATCACCAGGCAGGCCGTGCTCGAGCTGGCGGCTGACGCGGGTATCGGCTGCAGCGTCGGCGACTACAGCCTGACC
Organism: uncultured Actinomycetota bacterium; assembly: GCA_963787665.1. Classification (GTDB taxonomy): domain Bacteria; phylum Actinomycetota; class Actinomycetes; order Streptosporangiales; family Streptosporangiaceae; genus JAJYUU01. The sequence continues at coordinate 511,298 of CAWBDZ010000005.1, read as the reverse complement.
CAGCTCTACAGCGCCGACGAGATCTTCGTCACCGGAACCATGGGCGGCCTGACGCCAGTGCTAGCCCTTGACGGCCGCGTCATCGGGACTGGTCAGCCAGGTCCGGTCACGGCACGGCTGACGGACTTGTATGCCCGCCTCACCGCTACTACCGGCACCCCGGTGTGCGGATAATGGCGGCATGACTACGCCAGGCGAAGTCCCGTCCGTGACCCTGCCCGGCGGCGGGCGGATGCCCCTCGTGGGGTTTGGTACCTGGAAGCTCAAAGGCCATACCGCCCGTGAGGCGGTCGTTGCCGCGCTCGCGGCCGGTTACCGGCACCTTGACACCGCAACTATGTACGGTAACGAGGCCGACGTCGGGCAGGCGGTGCGCGACAGCGGCATCAACCGGGCGGAGTTGTTCCTGACCACCAAGATCAGGCCGTCCGACGCAGCGCGCGCGGCTGCGATACTGCGGGCCTCGCTGCGTGCGCTCGGTACCGATTACCTCGACCTGTGGCTTGTGCACTGGCCGCCGGCCCGGGTCGCAGACAGTCGCCAGCTGTGGCATGAACTCGTCGCTGTCCAGGCGGCCGGCCAGGTCCGGGACATCGGGGTAAGCAACTACGACCTTGATCAGCTTGACGATCTGAAGGCCGCGTCAGGCCGTGCGCCGGCCGTGAACCAGGTGCACTGGAGCCCCGCCCGCTACGACCCGGCGATTGTGGCCGGTCATGAGCAGCGCGGCGTAGCGCTGGAGGGCTACAGCCCGCTGCGGGACACTGACATGGAGGACCCGGTCCTGACGAAAATCGCGGCCGCGCATGGCGTCACGACCGCTCAGGTGGTGCTGCGCTGGCATCTCGAGCACAGCATCACGGTCATTCCGAAGTCAGCGCGACCGGACCGGATCCGCGCCAACATTGCCTTGTTCGGCTTCCGGCTGACCCCGGACCAGGTCGCAAGTATCGACGCGCTCGGCCGCTAACGGCTGCTCTGCGACGGACACTACTGCCCGACATTCCGCACTATCAACCAAACCCGGTCCGCCGCATAATCGGGACATGAGACAACAGGCGGCAAGTTTCCTGCCGTCTCACGATGGCTTTGCCTTCACTAATTCCTGGCCATCTGCCCCGGCCATCTCGGTTCCGACTCCGTTCGGCAGTATCGGCGTCGGCAACGCCTCGCTAGGGCTCTGCGGCGGCATGGTGTTCGCGGCGCTTGACTACTGGGGGGCGCAGGCCAAACCGCCGACCGCCCAGCCGGCACCGGCCACGCCGCTGTTCCGGTTCATCGTCAAGCGACTGATCGATTCCTGGCACATCCCGGCCGGTGTCGCTGAGTACTACCAATGGATGAACCTGCCGGACGCAGACACCAGCTTCAGCCTTCTGGGCCGGACGCTCATCAGCCAGCGTGGCCTGTCCTGGCGAACGATCGAGCAGCAATGGCCTCAGGTCAAGGCGAGCCTCGACAGCGGGCAGCCCGCCGCGCTGGGCATCGTCACCGTGGCGTCACCGAACCCCGGCACGCTTGGCAACAATCATCAGGTGCTGGCGTACGCCTACCAGCTGACTCCCCCCGTCGTGACGCTGCGGGTCTACGACCCCAATACCGGCCCTGCCGATGACGTGCACATCATGTTCAGCACCGCAGCGCCCGCCGCGGCGACGACCTTCGTGCACAACATCAACATCGGCTGGCCGGTGCGAGGGTTCTTCCTGACCGGCTATTCGCCTGCAAGCCCGCCCGGTGTTGTCAGACCCCTGGGTAACGTGACGTTCGTGGACTGGAAAATCGAGCTCGTCGCGATCCCCGTTACCGATGTCGACCGCGCCAAGGCCTTCTACACCGACCAGGTTGGCTTCAACGCTGACCACGATTATCAGGTCAACGAGAATCTGCGCTTCGTCCAGCTCACGCCACCCGGATCGGCGTGTTCGATCGTGATGGGCACCGGCATCACCGAAATGCCGCCGGGCTCGCAGCGCGGGGTGCAAATTGTCGTCCCGGACGTCGCGACGGCCCGCAAGTCCCTGCTTGAGCATGGCGTGCAGGCCAGCGAGATCGACGTTCAGCCGTGGGGTTCGTTCGTGACTTTCGCCGATCCGGACGGCAACACCTGGGCGCTGCAGGAAGTGCCGTCGCGCGGCTAGGCCCGAATCACGACGGCAGGCTCTTACGCAGCGCCAGGATCCGCGCAACCGCGGCCTGGAACGTGGCATGACCGAGTTTGCCGCTGTTATATCCGGACAGCAGTCCGCTAGCGCACTGTGAGCCTTCGGTTACTGTCCCTGCCGCGCTCAGGATCAGGTCCATACCAGCCTGGGCGGCCAGCAGCGCCTTGTTAGCAGTCGTGCCAAACGCCCGAAGTGCACCTGCGCCGATTGCGTCAGTGATGGTCACGCCGGTGAACTTGAGCTGTTTCCGCAGCCGGTATTGCACGATGGCCGACGAGAGCCCAGCCGGGCGCTTCGGGTCGAAGGCCGGATATACCGCCCAGGAGACCATGACCAGCTTGACCCCGGCCTTGATGGCCGCCTTATACGGATACTCGTCCCTGGCCAGCAACGTGCCGCGGGAAAGGCTGATCGTGACAGGCACCATGTCGGTGTTCTGGCTCGCGGTCGCCGCGCCGAGACCGGGGAAGTGCTTCGCCGTGGCTGCCACGTGCCCGGCCTGCTGGGCCGTGATGAAGGCCGAGCCCAGCGCCGACACCACAGTTGGCTTCATGCTGTAGGACCGCTGGAACTGATCGTCGAAGTCACCAGGGTGGCGGTACACGTCCAGCACGGGCGCCAGGTTGACATTCATGCCAGTGCCATGCAGGTTCGCGGCCGCATTCTTGCCTGCACTTTTCGCGGCCGCTACCGCCGCCGACAAGGGCGTTATCTCGCCGATCTGCTTCTCCGAGAGCCTCGGCGCGCCTGGCAGCCGGCGCACCTCGCCGCCCTCCTGGTCGGTCATCAGCAACAGGGGATAGGCGCGCGCGGGGTTGCTGACACTGCGGTTCGCCGCTTCCAGCTGCTTGATAACGCCGGTGATCTGTGCCCGGCTGGTTATGTTGTTTTTGAAGAAGATCACGCCGCCGGCCTGTCCGTGGCGGATCAGCGACAGCAGGCCGGCTGGCGGCGTGGCGCCGGAGTAACTGAAGATCACGCGCTGTCCCGCGAGCTGGCGGGGCGAGAGCTGAGCGAGCAGCGGTCGTGCCGCAGCCAGGTCGGCGGCCAGGGCAGCCTCCCCCGCACGCGGCCCCGCCTGCAGCGCATTGGCGGTGACAGCAGCAGCCAGCGCAGCTGCGCCTGCACGAAGCCCGGCCTGCGGCGGGCTAGCGGTGACGGCCGCAGCCTCGGTCGTAAGTGAGCCGGTCGGCACCGGAGTGGCGGTCACGGCGAGGGCGCTACTACCGGTCATCACGGCCAGAATCGTGCCTATGGCAACGCCCGATGACCCGAGCCACGACTGGTGCTGGCGCAAGTAGCAATACCTCTCCGGACCGGGCGCGCTGCGAGCTTGCGTGTGCTCGTGCCGAGGGACGCGCTCGTCCTGCTGCCCATGCTACGAATTGATAACGGCGATGGCGGGCAAACGCGGCAATGCCATGCGAACGAGACCCGGCGATGGCGTCACCTGATGCGGGCTGGTCAGGAGGGGAGGCTGGCCCGAAGCTCCAGCAGCTGCGCGAGTTGCGCATCAAATGCCTGCCTCGGAAGCGTGCCGGTCCGCAAACCGCGCTCCAGGCCAGCCAGGCATTTCCAGCCCGGCAACGGCTTGATGGCCGTACACAGCAGAGCGTCCATGCCGGCCCGCGCGGCAAGCATCGTCTTGTTCTGCAGCGACCCGTACGAACGCAGGGCGCCCGCACCCAGCGCGTCGGTGATCGTCGCCCCGGTGAAGCCGAGCCTGTGCTCAAGCTCGCCTTGCACGATGGCGGGCGACAGCGCGGCAGGCAGCCTGGGGTCGAGCCCCGGGTAGTTCGCCCAGGACACCATCGTGAGCTTCGCGCCTGCCTTGAAGGCAGCCCGGAACGGCACCTCGTCGACGGTGCGCAGCTTATGTGCGGACAAGTTGATGGTGACCGGCTGGAGGTCTGTATCGGCATGTGCGCTCGCGGCGCCAAGGCCGGGAAAATGCTTGACGGTCGCCGCGACGTGGCCGGCCTGCTGTGCCTTGACGAAGGCGGCCCCGGCTGCTGCCACGACGGCAGGGTTCATGCTGTAGGAGCGGTGGAACTGGTCGTCGAAGTCGCCGGGCTGCCGGTAGACGTCCAGAACCGGGGCCAGGTTCAGGTTCATCCCGACCGTGCGCAGGTTCGCGGCCGCGCCCGCGCCTGCCGCGGCTGCCTGCTTGGCGGGAGAGGCCGAGGCGCCGATCTGCGCCTCCGACTCCAGCGGAGCTCCCGGCAGCCGCCGCACCTGGCCGCCCTCCTGGTCGGTCATCAGCAGCAGCGGGTAGGTGCGCGCCGGATTCTGCGGGCTGGCGTTCGCTGCGACCATCTGCGCGATCACGGCGCGGATCTGCGCAGGGCTGGAGATGTTGAAGGTGAAGAAGATGACACCGCCGACGTCGCCGTGGCGGATGAGCGACAGCAATCCCGGCGGGGCGGTCAGGCCGTTATAGCTGTAAATGACGCGCTGCCCCGCCATCTGCCTGGGTGTCAGCCTGGCGATCTCACCCGCTTGCGCTCGCAGCGCGCTCAGCTGGGCTGGTGTCGGCACCGCGGGACCGCCCTGGACGGCCTGCGCTGCCTTGCGGGCAGCGCTCGCAGCATCTGATGGCGTGCGCTCCGGAGGCTCGACCGCGGGCGGCCGGGTGCCTGACGGTGCTAGTGACGCCGATGGCGCCTGCGCTGAGGTCGATCCGGGCGATGATGCGGCGGGGCTGGTACCCGATCCGCTGCCGCCGCAGCCCGCAATGATCGCTAGGGCGCAGGCGGCGACCACGCGAACTGGGGAATGCCAGAGCCGTCGAATGCGCAAAAGGGAGATACCTCCGTGGCCGGCCAGGACTGCGACCGCCTCGTGCGGCTGAGCGGCGAAACTACGTAAAACGGCATGAACCGCAGTACTACCGGTACGCCGCCACTATAGCCGCCACCGCATTGACACGGGCGCTGGCTCACCAGTGGCCACGGTGCACGACCTCATCGAACCGGCGCCGGTCCGGCTGCTTGATCGGGGCCAGCGGCCGGTCGGCGGGGTACCCCAGCGTGATCAGGAACGCGCAGGTCTTCCCTTCCGGCAGCCCGAGCACGCGCCGGGCCAGGTCCTGGTCGCCGACCGCGGAGTGCCCGCTGCCGATGCCAAGGTCAGCGGCGGCGAGCATGATGCTCATGGTGACCTGACCGAGGTCGAACTGGGCACGGCGCTCGGCACCGGAGTCGTCGTTGACGACCAGCGCGACCGTGGCAGCGGCGCCCGCCACGTGACCACCGCCGACCCAGACCCTGGCCAGTTCCCGCAGCTGCTCGCGGTCTGTCACCACAACGAAGTCCCACGGCTGGGTATTACGCGACGACGGCGATCGGCGGCCCGCCTCGAGAATGCGATCTAGGTCCTCAGCGCTCACTGGCTGGCGACTGTACGACCGGACGTTTCGGCGCGAGGTGATGGCGTCCCAAGTTTGCATGCTGGAGCCAACATCGCGGCCCTCGGTTTCATTCTTCGGCGGCTCATTGTCAGAAGCCGGCAGTACGCTGCCCTCGCTAGTCAGAATCCAGAGCTTCGCCGCTGTGCATTCGGCGGCATTGGAGGAACGATGGTCACGCGCAACACCGCCTGGCCGCCCGGCACGCCGTGCTGGGTAGACCTGGGCGTATCGGACATACCGAAGGCCATGGCCTTCTACGGCGGCCTGTTCGGCTGGGACATCCAAGAGGGCCCGCCAGAGACTGGCGGCTACGCAATGGGCACGATAGGCGGCCTGCCCGTCGCGGGCATCGGATCGAAGATGGCACCGGACATGCCAACGGTATGGACCACATACCTGGCGTCGGCGGATGCCGACGCCACGGCCGCACGGATCAAGGCAGCCGGGGGCCAGGTTCTGATGGACCCGTTCGACGTCATGGATGTTGGCCGGATGTTCGTCGCAGTTGACCCTGGCGGCGCGGCATTCGGCGTCTGGCAAGCGCGCGCGCACTCCGGTGTCCAGCGGGCAAACGAGCCGGGCTCGCTTATCTGGAGCGAGAACATGAGCCGGAATTATGACGGTAACAAGGCCTTCTACGCCTCGGTGTTCGGCTACAGCTTTGGCGACATCGGTGCCGAGGGCATGAAGTATGCGACGCTCGATCTCGACGGCAAGACAGTCGGCGGCATCGGGGAGATTGGCACCGACCAGCCAGCGGAAATGCCGGCCTACTGGGGTACCTACTTCGCCGTCTCCGACACTGACGCAGCCGTCAGCAAGGCAACCGAGCTGGGCGGCAGTGTCGTCGCTCCCGCCTGGGACATGCCCTACGGCCGGATGGCAGTTGTCAGCGATGACCAGGGGGCGATCTTCGCGCTGATGTCCACGACCGAGGAGCCAAGCTAGCCAACGCGATGCCTGGCCGCTGCCGGCGGCCCGGCCGGCCAGGTCGGCTGGGCCTGCCGCTCGGGGCCCGCGGGCATCAGCCGACTGCGGTCGAAGCCCGTTGCCACCGTTCGTGATTGTCTGCGTCTATTACAGGGGTGCGCAAGATTCCCGGACTGTCCGTTGTGGTTCGACCTCACGCCCGGGCGCTCCGAGCACTGCGGCCACGAGACAGTCACGCGGCCGGGTGCCAAGGGGGTCTAACGGTAAGCGGCTCAGTTCGGTCGGGTCCAGCATCGCAGCATGCCGGGCGAACATGTGGTCAACTGAAAGTTGACGCGTAAGGTGCCGTCAACCTATGGTTGACCTATGACACCTCCGCCCACGCTTCAAGGGCTCATCGACATGGTCCGAAAGGACGCCGGCTCGCAACAGCCGCTCGACGAGCTGGTGGCTGCGGCGGCGGCGGTCGCGCAACTTGAGGAGACCTCCGACGCCTTGCTCGGCTACTTCGTCGACCGCTGCCGCCATGACGGCCAGTCCTGGTCGCAGATCTCCGCCGCGCTCGGCGTGACCAAGCAGGCAGTGCACAAGCGCTTCGCGTCCGCGATAGCTGCCCACATGGTCGCCGGCAGCCCGACCTGGACCTTCGAGCGATTCACCGACCGCGCCCGGAACGTCGTCGGCGCGGCCGGGCAGGTGGCCCTTGACCTCGGCGAGAACGAGGTCGGTACGGAGCACCTGCTGCTCGGGCTGTTCAGTGAGCCAGCGGGCATCGCGGGCCGGGTGCTCGCGGCCATGGACGTCACCGAGGCGGGCGTCCGCGCCGCGCTGCCTGCTACGGCTCGCGCGGACACCGGCGATCAGGCTGCTGACCGGCCGACCAAGGCCACCCAGACGTTCGCTGAGGACACCAGGCGCGCGCTGAGCGGCGCGCTGGCGGTCGCGCTGGAGCTGGGCCACAACTACATCGGCACCGAGCACATCCTGCTCGGGCTTTACCGAAACGACGACGCCACCGCCGCGAAGATCCTGGTCAGCGCCGGGGCGTTGGAAACGTCCGCGCGCGCCCGCGTCACCGAAATCCTGCGCGGGCTCGGGCAGCAGTAGCGCGCCAGCTTGCCGCGGGCTGGCGCTGGCTTGCGGCTTACCTGGCCGGCTCGCAGCGTCTGGAGATGTCAGAGCCGGCTGATTGACTAGGTGGATGACCGGCACCGACCCGGATGCGGTGGCGTTCTCCACTGCCGCCGCCTGGCATGACTGGCTTGAATCTGAGCACCGGGGATCCGATGGCGTTTGGCTGCGGCTCGCCAAGAGCAAGGCGCCCGAGCCGACGATCACCTACACCGAGGCGCTTGATGTCGCGCTGTGCTTCGGCTGGATTGATGCCCAGACGCGCGGCCTGGACGATCGGTACTGGCTGAAGCGATTCACCCCGCGCCGGCCAAGGAGCAAGTGGTCGAAGATCAACACCGAGAAAGCCGAGGCGCTGATCACCGCCGGCCGGATGCAGCCCGCCGGCCTACGCGAGGTGGAGAAGGCGAAGGCGGACGGCAGATGGGCTGATGCCTACGCCGGATCGCGGACCATCTCCGTCCCGGCCGACCTTGCCAGCGCCCTAGCGGCCGACGCGGACGCGTCCGCTTTCTTCGAGACCCTTAGCAGCATCAATAGGTATGCGATCTTGTACCGGATAACAACAGTCAAGCGGCCCGAGACCCGGGCGAAGAAGATAGCGCAGTATGTTCAGATGCTGGCCGAGCATCAGACGATCCACCCGGACAGCCGCAGCTAGGCCCGCGTGCGGCCGAACCGACCGCACCGCTGAGAACTGCCGCTTCGGCGACTAATGCGCCGCCCCGCGGCTGCCCCCTATCCTTGGATTGTGACCGACACGGCGCGGATCCCCTCGGGCACGGTCACGTTGCTCTTCACTGACATTGAGGGGTCAACCCGGCTGTGGGAATCAGAGCCGGACGCCATGGCGCAAGCCCTGCGCCGTCACGACACCATGCTCCGGCAGGCGATCGAGCCGGCCGGCGGGTACGTGTTCAAGACTGTCGGCGACGCGTTCCACGCGGTTTTTGCCGAGGCGGACTCGGCTCTTTCTGCGGTGCTAGCAGCGCAGCATGGACTCGTTACCGAACCATGGCCCACCAGCCGCCCGATCAGGGTGCGGATGAGCCTGCACACCGGTGTTTGCGAGGAACGCGACGGCGATTATTTCGGCCCAGTCGTGAACCGCGCCGCCAGGCTGGAGGCGGCTGCGCACGGCGGTCAGGTGCTGATCTCCGGTGCGACCGCCGAGCTGCTGTCTGAGCGGCTGCCGGACGGCGTCAGCCTTATTGGCTTGGGCCAGCACCGGCTGAAGGACCTCGGCCGCCCGGAGCAGGTATTTCAGCTTCGGGCCAGCTTCCTGCCAGCCGACTTCCCGCCCCTCAGGTCGCTGGATAACCCGGAACTGCCGAACAACCTGCCTTGCGTCGTCAGCCCGTTCATCGGGCGCGCCCGCGAGCTGGCCGAAGTGCGCGAATTGATGCGGACGGCACGCCTGGTGACGCTCGCCGGGGCAGGCGGCAGTGGCAAGACCAGACTCGCCTTGCAGGTGGCCGCCGAGCTGATCGGCACCATCGCGGACGGCGTGTGGCTCGCCGAACTGGCCCAAGTGACCGATGGCGCGCAGGTGGCCGCTGTGGTTGCCGGCGTGCTCGGTCTTTCCGATCAGTGTCGGCCGTCGGTGCTTGAGTCAGTGACCGAGGCGCTGGTAGACCAGGATTTGCTGATTGTCCTGGACAACTGCGAGCACGTTATCGACGCTGCGGCCAAGTTCTGCGACCAGGTCATCAGGCACTGCCCGCGGGTCCGGATCCTGGCTACCTCCCGCGAGACTCTCGGCATCGATGGCGAGCGCGTCTACCGGGTGCCATCGCTCTCGCTGCCGCAAACCGACACCGAGAACCCCGAGGAGCTGGCGGCCAGCGACGCCGTCCGGCTCTTCGCTGAGCGGGCCAGGGCGCAAAACCCGGGATTCGTCCTGGACGCGACGTCGGCACCGCTAGTCGTCTCGATCTGCCGTCGCCTCGACGGAATCCCGCTAGCTCTGGAACTGGCAGCGGCCCGGCTCTCGTCGATGTCGCTGGCCCAGGTTGCCGACCGGCTGGACCAGCGATTCCGGCTGCTGACCGGCGGCAGCCGGAACGCGATGCCGCGCCAGCAGACCCTCCAGGCGACGGTCGATTGGTCGTTCAGCCTGCTCTACTCGGCCGAGCGGGAGACGCTCACCCGGTTGTCGGTGTTCGCAGGCGGGTTCGACCTGGAGGCTGCCGAGCAGGTCTGCACCACCAAGTCCGTGACTGCACTTGACATGATGGATCTGCTCGACTCGCTGGTGGACAAGAGCCTGGTCATCGCCGACCAGACGGCAGACCCGGTGCGGTACCGGCTGCTGGAGACGATCAGTCAGTACAGCGCCGAGGAATTGCTGCGAACGGCCGGAGACACCGCGGTTCTGCAGCTCAGGAGTCGGCACGCGAGTTACTATCTCGGCCTTGCCGCGACGGCAGCGCCGGCCCTGCTCGGTCGCGGCCAGGGCCGCTGGTTGCGCCGGCTCGACCCAGAGTGGGAAAACCTGCGCGCTTCGTTCGCTCACTTCCAGGCCGAGGACCTGGCGGCTGACGTCATGCGGCTGGCGGTGGCCCTGCAGCGATTCACCATCAGCCGCGGTCACGACGACGTGCTTGACTACCTGCAGCCCGCGGTCGATCGGCCGGACAATTCTTCGAGCGCGCTGCTCGCCAGCGGCATGCTGGCCGCATCCCAGATGATCGGGCTATTCCTGCGGCAGGATCCAGGTGCGCTGACTAGGTCCGCGCGGTATGCCGAACGCGGCCTGGCTATGGCCGAAGCCAGCGGTGAGGAGTCCCTGACGGCTCGGCTGCACGGACAGCTCGCCGAGGCCGCATACTACGTCCACGACCTGGAGGCTGTCCGGCGCGAAGCGGAACTGGGCGTCGCGATCGCCCGGCGGACCGGCGACGTCCAGCTGCTCGGTGAGCAGCTCAGCGTCCTCGCCATGGCAGCCGCTGACGAGCAGGAGTCGCGCCGGCTTCGGCTCGAGGCGCTGGACTGCGCCCGCCGGGCCGGCGATGACCTGCTGGCCGTCAATGTCCTGCAGCACCTTTATGGTCTCGACCTCATGACGGGACAGCTCGCGGATGCCAACGACCACCTGGAGCAGGCGGTTGCCCTAGCCGAGCAGCTGGGTGCCGACCTCTTCCTGTATTTCCTGCGGTCGGACCTGGGCATCCTGCGGCTCATCCAGGAGCGGTACGCCGATGCCGCTCCGTTGATCCGGCGCAGCCTGCAACTCGCCCGCCGGACAGGCTTGAAGATCGATGCCAGCCAGCTCGTACTCGGCGCCGCATGCATCGCCACCTGGCAAGGAGACTACGACAGAGCGGCCCGCCTGCATGGCGCCGCCGACGCGGACCTCAGCCGCTCTATCGACCTCGGCAGCATCAAGTGGTCCGCGGTCGAGCAGGGCCTTCGCGAACGCGAGCAGCGCAAGCTTCGCAAGCTTATGGGCGACGAAGCGTACGAGGTGGGGCACCTGGCAGGCTGCGGCTTGACCCGCGCCCAGGCGGTAGATCTGGCACTCAGCCCGGGCGGAGCCGACTTCTACACCCGATTCCGCCGGGCTAGCCGCGACAGGCTAGCCCAGCGCATCACAACTGGCGGTGCTCGCTCGAGCCGGGCCGGACTAGTCCCGATTCGTAGGCAAGCACGACGGCCTGCGTCCGGTCGCGCAGCCCGAGCTTGTGCAGCACGCGGCTGACGTGCGACTTGACCGTTTCCTCGGTAACGACGAGCCGCGCTGCTATTTCCGGGTTCGACAGCCCCTCGGCGAGCAGCCGGAGCACATCGGTTTCCCGCGGTGTCAGCTCACCGAGCGCGGCCGCCGGATGGCCGGACGCCTTTGGCCTGAGCCGGGCGAACTCGCCGATCAGCCGCCGGGTGACCGCTGGCGCCAGCAGCGCCTCGCCTGCCGCGACCACCCGCACGGCGTCGAACAGCCGCTCGGCCGTGACATCCTTCAGCAGGAAGCCGCTCGCGCCGGCGCGCAGCGCGTCGTAGACATACTCATCCAGGTCGAAAGTGGTCAGGATGATGATCCGCGGGCAGCCGGCGCCGCCGGCGAGCTGCCTAGTGGCCTCGATCCCGTCGGTGCCTGGCATCCTGACGTCCATCAGCACGACATCCGGCTGCAGCTCGCGGCTGATCTGTACCGCCTCGGCGCCGTCGCATGCTGTGCCCAGGACAGTGAAGTCCGGCTGGGTATTGAGCAGCGCGGCGAAGCCGGTGCGGACAATCTGATGATCATCGGCGACCACGATGCGCACAAACGGCCCAGTCACGGTCATCGTGCATACTCCTCGGCCTTGGCCGGGAACGTGGCCCGGACCAGGAATCCGCCGCCGGGAGCGGCGCCAGTGCCCAGTTCGCCGCCCACGGCCGCGGCTCGCTCGTGCATGCCCAGAATCCCGTGCCCGGATGCTTCCGGTCCGGCCGGGGCAGCCGGCGGGCCTGGACCATTGTCGCGGATGCGCAGGTGCAGCGCGTCGTCAGTGAAATGCAGTTCCACGTCAACGGCGGCGCCCGGTGCGTGCCGTCTGGCGTTGGTGAGCGCCTCCTGCACGATGCGATACGCGGCAAGCTCCACACCCGGATCCAGTGCGGTGAGCCAGCCGCGGACAACGAGCCTGGCGAAGATGCCGGAGGCATCCCTCGCCTCGTCCAGCAGTTCGTTGAGCTGCGCCAGCCCGGGCTGCGGCTGCAGGGCCGGTGCGGGCGCCCCGGTGTCCTCCCGCAGCACACCGAGCAGCCGTCGCATCTCGGTCAGCGCGGTCCTGGCCGTATCGCCGATCGCCAGCAGCCGCTGCGCGCCGGTGGCCGGCATGCCTGGCGTGGCCAGCCTGGCCGTCTCGGCTTGCAAGGCGATCATGGAGATGTGGTGGGCTACCACGTCGTGGAGTTCGCGGGAGATGCGCGCGCGCTCGCCGCGCGCGGTGTGCTCGTGCAATGTGCCGGCGATGGCCTGGCGGGTAGCGGTGTGCTGCACAGCCATGCTGCGGAACCGGCGCGCTGCCCCGGCGCACGCTGCCACCGGGCCCAGCGAGGCCGCGACGATGGCCAGGACAGCAGTCCCGGGCGTTACCACGGCCGCCGAGCCGGACCCTAGGCGCACGGAAGTGACCAGCGCAAGAACTAGGAATGGCAAGGCCAGCAGCGCCGCCAGTAGCTGCGGTCCGCGGTTGCCGAGGCGGTACATGACGATCAGCTGAGCGATCAGGCCCGCCACCGTCAGCAGGCGGAAGGCCGCGAGCGACACCACGTTGGCAGCGCAGATCGCGATCGCCGGGGCGGCGGGCTGGGACCAGCGGAACCCGATCGGCAGCGTGGCGACCAGGCTGGGCAGCGCCACCACGACCGAGGCGAGCAGCCAGCCCGAGGCCGCCACCGAGGTCAGCAGGCCGCCGCCGCCGGTCACGCCGTTACCGCGGCTCACGGCCGCCCAGCTGGCCTGACCGACCGCCGCGGCCGCGAGCACGCTAGCCAGCACAATGGGCGCACGGGGGGAAGCGGCCGCCCGCCGTACCAGCGCTGCACTGCGGCTTCGCCAGTCTGATTGCTGTGCCACCTCACCATTCTCACCGGGAACGAGCCTTCCGGCGTCCCCCAGCGCAGTCACCTTGTGATCCCCCGCGCGGGGGATAAGGCCACGTTCCCCTCCCTACGCCAGGGGTGCAGAAGAGGGCTCGCAGGCGGGACGACGTGCAGCTCGCGGATCCCTAGCCTTCCTTGCATGGAAGCAACTATCGAAGTTGACGGTGTGGTGAAGCGGTTCGGGGCCGCGCTTGCGCTGGACGGCATGTCGTTCAGAGTCGAACCGGGCCAGGTCACCGGGTTCGTCGGCCCGAACGGCGCAGGGAAGTCCACCACGATGCGGGTGATCCTCGGACTGGACGCACCCGATACGGGCCGCGCGCTGATCGGCGGCCAGCCGTACGCGAAGCTGCGGCGTCCGCTCAGTCACCTCGGCGCGCTGCTGGACGCGGCCGCCTTGCAGCCCGGCCGCACCGCCCGTAACCACCTGCTGTGGCTGGCCCACTCCCAGGGCCTGACCGCCCGGCGGGTCGACGCGGTCATCGAGCGAGCCGGCCTGACCGCAGTGGCGCGGCGCAAGGCCGGCGGATATTCGCTTGGCATGCGGCAGCGGCTGGGCATCGCCGCCGCGATGCTCGGCGACCCGCCGGTGCTGATGCTCGACGAGCCGTTCAACGGCATGGACCCGGAGGGCATCGTGTGGATGCGGGGCTTCCTGCGGTCGCTGGCCGGGCAGGGCCGCGCGGTGCTGGTGTCCAGCCACCTGATGAGCGAACTGCAGGGCACTGCGGATCACCTGGTGGTTGCTGGTCGCGGCAAGGTGATCGCGGACACCAGCGTGGCTGAGCTGATCGCGGCAGCGTCCGGGGACCGGGTGACGCTCCGCACAGCCTCGCGGTCGGAGGCGATGACTGTGCTGGCGCATGCCGGAGCCACGGTTGCCGCCACCGACCGGGACACGCTGGCCATCTCCGGTCTGCTGGCCGAGCAGGTCGTCGCGCTACTGACCGAGGCCAGGGTGGGGTTCGCCGAGATAGCGGCGCACCGGGCCACGCTGGAGGAGGCATACCTGGAACTGACCAGGGACGCTGTCGAGTTCCGCGCTCAGCCCGCAGAGGAGAAAGTCCGATGATCGCGACCATCACTCCGTACCGGCCGCCTCAGCCGGCCGGGCGCGACGGGTTCGCGCAGTTGCTGCACGCCGAGTGGACGAAGTTCCGGACCCTGCGCGGCTGGGTGATCGCCATCGTCATCGCGGTTGTGCTGATCGATGTGGTCGGGATGCTCGTGCCCCGCGGTGACGCTCACTGCGCCGCCGCGTGCCAGCGGGCAGTTCCGACCGGACCAGGTGGCGAGGCGGTCAACGACAGCTACTACCTCGCGGCCCAGCCACTGGCCGGCGACGGGAGCATCACCGTCCGGGTGACGTCGCTGACCGGGATGATCGAACACAACGGCGGTTTCATCCCCCCTGGTAACGGTCCGCAGAGCACCATGAGACCGGGCCTGGTGCCGTGGGCCAAGGCCGGGATCATCATCACCGGCAGCACCCGGCCCGGATCGGCCTACGCCGCGATGATGGCCACCGGCAGCCACGGCGTGCGCATGCAGTACGACTACACCAGTGATATTGCGGGCCTGCCCGGGGCGGTGTCGGCGGCGTCGCCGCGCTGGCTGCGGCTGACCCGCTCGGGCGACGTGATCACCGGGTACGACTCGGCCGACGGCACGCACTGGACCCAGGTCGGCACGGCGCGCGTCGCCGGGCTGACCGGCACCGTGCAGGCAGGCATGTTCGCCACCTCGCCGCTGGACTTCACGCCGAACTTCCCCACCTACGCCGAGTCGGGCGGAGGGACGTCCGGCAGCGTGGCCACGGGTGCCTTCGACCACGTAAACCTGCTCGGCGGCGCGCCGGACGGCCGGTGGGCCGGCCAGGAAGTCGGCGCCAGCGGCGCTGGCTACAGCGGGCCACGGATCGGCTTCCGCCAGGCCGGCGGCCGGCTCGACGGTGACCGGCTCCGGCGACATCGGGCCGATCGTCGCTGGCGGGGTAAACAGCAGCTACATCACCGGCACCCTCGCCGACCATCTGCTCGGAGTGTTCCTCGCGCTGCTCGTCATCGTCGTCATCGCGGCGATGTTCATCACCGTCGAGTACCGGCGCGGGCTGATCCGCACCACGCTGGCCGCCAGCCCGCGGCGCGGCCGGCTGCTGGCTGCCAAGGCAGTGGTGATCGGCCTGCTGACGTTCCTGCTCGGGACGGCCGCCGTCGCCCTGGCCGTCATCGTCGGCAGCAGGATCTCGCGTCACGCCGGGACGTACGTGCTGCCGGTCGGCTGGCCGGCCGAGGCCCAGGTCATTCTCGGCACCGGTGCGATGCTCGCGGTGGCGTCGGTCCTGGCGCTGTCCATCGGCACGGTGCTGCGCCGCAGCGTCGCCACCGTCACCGCGGTCATCGTGGCGATCGTGCTGCCGTACATCCTGGGCGTCTCCGGGATACTGCCGGCCGGCGCGTCCGAGTGGATCCTCCGGGTAACCCCGGCGGCCGCGTTCGCCATCGAGCAGAGCGTCCCGCAGTACCAGCAGGTGGTCGGCCATTACGCGCCACCCGACTACTTCCCGCTGGCGCCATGGTCCGGCTTCGCCGTGCTCTGCGGTTACGCCGCTATGGCCATGGCACTGGCGCTGTACCTGCTGCGCAGGAGGGACGCATGACCCAGGCGACAATCGCGGCCAGCGGCGGACTGGCACGGCGCGGACTGCCCCGGCGGGCCGCTGCAGGCTGGCCGGGCCTGGACATCCTGCGGGCGGAGTGGACCAAGCTGCGCACAGTCGGCGGCACCGGCTGGCTGCTCGTGTCGTTGGCTGCGCTGACCATCGCGGTGAGCGCGGCCACCGCCGCCGCCACTAAATGCCCGTCCGGCGCCGCGTGCCCAGTCGACACCACCAGGCTCAGCCTGACCGGGATCGAAGTCGCGCAGGCAGTCGTCGCGATCCTCGCCGTGCTGGCGATCGGCAACGAGTACAGCACCGGGATGATCCGCACCACGTTCACCGCCATGCCGCGGCGGTCAGCGGTGCTCGCGGCTAAGGCGGCCGTCGTGACCGGCCTGGTCCTGGCGGTCGCGGTCGTGGCGGTGGCTGGCTGCCTGCTGGCCGGGCGTCTGATCCTGCCTGGCAACGGCTTCACCACCGCCCGCGGGTTCGCCCTGATGTCGCTGGCGCATGAGGTAACGCTGCGCGCGGCTATCGGCTCCGTGCTCTATCTCGCGCTCATCGGCCTTCTCAGCCTCGGCATTGCCACGATCGTGCGGGACTCGGCGGTCGCCGCCGGCGCTGTGCTAGGGCTGCTCTATCTGGCGCCGATCATGGCCGCCGTGGTCGGGAATCCGGTCTGGCAGCGCCGGTTCGAGCGGTACGCGCCGACGAACGCCGGGCTGACCATCGAGGACACCACCGGACTCCGTCACCTGCCCATCGGGCCGTGGGGCGGCCTCGGCGTGCTGGCCGCCTGGGCCGCGGCGGCGCTGCTGGTCAGCGGGCTGCTGCTGCGGCTGCGCGACGCATAGTTGCCGAGATGAGATGCGGCTACCCGGGCTAGCCGATGTCCCGGCGCCGCAAGCCGGCCAGCCCGGCCGCGGCGAGCAACAGCGTAAAGCCGGTCAGCCATAGCAGCGGAACCACGCTGAAGGAGCCGCCGGGCAGCTTCGGCACGTGGCTGAACGGCGAGATGTCGAGCACGTAGTGCGAGAGGTTCAGCGCCGGGCCGAACAGGCCGATGAAACCGGCGATCGCCAGTGCCGTCCAGCCGCCTGCCATGCTCGCCTGGGGCAGCAAACCTACGAACAGCACGCCGACAGCTGCCACCGCCAGCGAGGCAGGCACCTGCGCCAGGCCTGCCCCGAGCAGCCTGGGCAGCTGGGCGGCTACGTCTGAGGTCGCCGCTCCGAACCCGATACCGACGCCGAAGCCGCCCGCGATCAGCACCGCAATTGTCCCGCCGAGGGCGATCAGCAGATGACTGCCACCCCAGCGGAGCCGGCTTACCGGGGCTGCCAGCAGCGGCTCGACCCGTTGCTCGGTTTCCTCCGACCGCATGCGCAGCACGGCTGAGACCGCGTAGGCGGCCGCGACCAATCCGAGCAGGCTCATGCACGCAGCCAGGTACGCGTTGGTCAGCCCGGCCTGGCCGCCGATCTTGCTGATCACGTTGCGCACTCCGGCACCGGAGCCGATCAGCTTCCCGATGCCGTTCCCGACGATGCCGATCGCCAGACCTGCGGCCAGGAATCCGGCTGCCCAGCCTGCGACTGCGCCCCGCTGCAGCCGCCAGGCGAGGCCGACCGGTCCGCCGAGGAGCCGGCCGGCCGAGGCCGGCCCGGGGCGCGGTTGTAGCAAGCCCGCGCCCTGATCACGCCGGCCAGCCAGCCAGAATGCCGCGGCGGTACCGGCCACGGTGGCGGCGGCCGGCAACACCAGCACCCACCATCGGTCACCTCCAAATGGCCTGATCAGCTCCGCCCAGCCGACCGGAGACAGCCAGCTCAGCCAGGTCAGACCGTGACTGCCGCCCGAGTCGCCGATCCCGCGCAGCAGGAATGCGACGCCCAGACAGGTGATGGCCAGGCCTCGCGCGCCGCGGGCGGTACCGCTGATCTGAGCCGCTATTGCCGCTACGCCGGCGAAGACCACCCCGCAGCTCGCCTCGGCCAGCCCAAATGCAATCGATCCCGCGAGCGGCAGGCCGGCCACAGCCAGCACCGCAGTGGTCAGTACCACCACGGCCAGGTTCGCCACCGAGGCCACCAGCAATGCCGCCGCTAGCGGCGCGTGCCTGCCCACCACGGTTGAGCCGATGAGCTCCAGCCGGCCCGTTTCCTCGTCCGCCCGGGTGTGCCTGACGACCAGGAAGATACTCATCAGTGCTGCAAAAAGCGCAGCGTAGGCCAGGTAACGCCACGCGGCCACGGCGCCCAGCGAGGTGCCATGCAGCTGCCCGTACAAGAAGGCCAGCGCCGGGTCGGTGCGGACGGTCGCGGCGATGGTGGCCCGGCTCGCCGCGGTCTTGTACACGATCTTGACGCCGTAGCCGGCCGAGAGGGAGATCGCGAATAGCACGTACACCCAGCCGGCAAGCATCACCCGGTCACGGCGTATTGCCAGCCGGGCCAGCTCGGCAGCGCCTGCGAGCGAGCCGGCCGCGACGCGCCCGTGCTGAGCCGGCGGCGCGGCGCTGCGTACCGGTGCCGTCGATCCGGTCTGGCGGCTCACTGTCCCGCCGCGGACGGCTCGGCCGCGCTCGGCGCGCCATCGCCGCTGTCATCGCCGGAGTAGTGGCGCAGGAACAGCTCTTCGAGCGTGGGCGGCTGGCTCACCAGGGTTCGGACGCCCGCGTTTACCAGAACCTGGAGCAGACCTTCCAGCTTGTCCGAATCCACTTCGCAGCGGACCCGGCAGCCGCCGTCCTGGCCCGGATCGGCAACGAGGTCATGCACGCCAGCGAGCCGGTCCAGCCCATCCGGGGTGCCCGCCAGCTCGGCTGCAATCGAGGTCCTGGTCAGGTGGCGAAGGGAGGCCAGCGTGCCGGTCTCGACGGCCTGCCCGGCCCGGATGATCGTGACCCGGTCACACAGCGCCTCGACCTCAGACAGGATGTGGCTGGACAGCAGCATCGTGCGGCCCCGAGCACGTTCCTCCTCGGCGCACTCGCGGAATATCGCCTCCATCAGCGGGTCGAGACCGGACGTCGGCTCGTCCAGGATGAGCAGCTCGGCGTCCGATGCGAGCGCCGCCACCAGGGCCACCTTCTGCCGGTTGCCTTTGGAGTAGGCCCGTGCCTTTTTCGTCGGGTCCAGGTCGAACCGGTGAAGCAACTCGGCCTTCCGGCTGGCGTCAAGCCCGCCGCGCAGCTTTCCTAGCAGGTCAATGACCTCGCCGCCGGTCAGGTTCGGCCACAGCGTGACATCGCCGGGCACGTATGCCAGCCGGCGGTGCAAGGCAACGGCGTCGCGCCATGGATCGCCGCCGAGCAGTTGGGCCGATCCGCCGTCAGGCCGCAACAGGCCAAGCAGCACCCGGATCGTGGTGGTTTTGCCCGAGCCATTCGGCCCCAGGAACCCATGCACCTCACCCGCCGCGACAATAAGGTCAAGCCCGTCCAGCGCAACTGTCGTGCCGAACGCCTTGCGCAGGCCGCAGACTTCGATAACGTTCACGGAGCGACACCTTACATCAAATTCAGAAACTCCTGAATATAGTGATGAGGAAGTTCTGGAGTGCTCGTGACGGCAAGCAAGACGACAACTCACCGGGACCCGGCGGCGGTCCGCAAGTTCATCGAGCGCTTCACCGGCCAGCTGACTCAGGCAGGCTTCCCGCGCACGCCCGCCAGAATCTTCGTAGCGCTGCTGACCTCCGACTCAAGCCGGCTGACCGCGGCCGAGCTTGCCGATCTCCTGCAGGCCAGCCCCGCCTCGGTCTCTGGCGGCGTGCGCTACCTGATCCAGGTCGGGTTGATTGTCGCCGAGGGCGAGCCTGGCTCCCGCCGCCAGCATTACCGGATGTCGGTAGATGTCTGGCAGGACATCGTCGGATTGCGCGACCGCCAGTTCACCCGGTGGGCTGCCGAGCTCCGCGACGGCGTTGCGGTGCTCGGACCAGATTCGGCTGCCGGCGCCAGGATGGCCGATACCGTTCGCTACTTCGAATTCATCAGCGCCGAGATGGCGGGGCTGCTCGCCCGATGGAAGTCCCGCGACCGGTCGGCCGAATAGGGCGGATTCCGAACGAGCCGCTAGGTTTAAACATGCGGGGATTTACTACTGCCGCTAGCGCGTTGATAAGACTGGTAACAGAGGCACGAGCGAAGGGCTGTCAGAAGTGCGGCATAACCCGGCTGACCTGTACGCGATGGGTCCTGCCGCACCCGAGCCCGGCACCGAGTTGGTCATGCTCTATTACCTTGACGGGTTCATCGACGCTGGTGCAGCTGGCCGGCTGCTGACAACGCACCTGATGAGCACCCTTGAGCACGAGGTAGTCGCAACCTTCGATCTCGACAGGCTGCTCGACTACCGGTCCCGTCGGCCGATCATGACCTTCGTCAAGGATCACTGGGAGGACTACGACGCGCCCGAGCTCGCGCTTTCACTGCTGCGAGACGTCGAAGGCACGCCGTTCCTGATGCTTGCCGGGCTGGAGCCGGACCGCGAATGGGAGGCGTTCACCGCCGCGGTCCGCCAGCTGTCCGCCGAGCTGCGGGTCCGGCTCGCCGTGGGCTTCCAGGGAATTCCGATGGGCGTGCCGCACACCCGGCAGCTTGGCGTGACGGCGCACGCGACGCAGCCGGACCTCATCGAGGGCTACCGGCCGCTGGTCGACAAGCTCCAGGTACCGGGCAGCGCCGCGGGGCTGCTGGAGTACCGCCTTGGCCAGGAGGGCCGGGCTGCTATCGGCTTTGTAGTGCACGTGCCGCACTATCTCGCCCAGGCCGCCTACCCGGCCGCGGCGGAGACGCTGCTGGAGTCCGTGCAGCGCGTCACCGGGCTGGTACTGCCAGCGGACGCGCTGCGCGAGTCGGCGCGGCGGACGGACCTGGAGATCGCCCGGCAGGTCGAGGGATCGGCGGAGGTCGCAGAGGTCGTGCACGCGCTCGAGCAGCAGTATGACGCCCTCAGCGCGGACCGGGAGAACCTGCTGGCGAGCGAGAGCGACCAGGTGCCGACGGCCGAGGAACTGGGCGCCCAGTTCGAGCGATACCTCTCTGAGCAGCAGGGCCGGGGCGACAATCCCGAGCAGTGAGGGCCGTTAACCCGCGGCTAGCTGGCTTTGCGAGTCCCCCACAGACCGAGATTTGGCGAACCCGGGGGAGAATCGCGGCCAAGAACAGGGAATGCAGCCCTGGCGGTATTGCCGGTGTTCAGGCGGAGCACCGCCCGCAGCAATAAGCGCCGGGGGACGACAGGCCGATGAGCCGACCAGCGGTACGCGAGATTCAAGTGTCCGGCATCGATATTCAGCGCGGCGAAGTGCTGGTTCCTACCCGCATCGGCGATCCGGTCCACGGCGTGCTGAGCTGCCCGGCCGCGCCGCTGGTAGCAGGATCGCTATGGGCGAAGGGCCGCCCGGTCCGTACCGCGGACGTGCCGGGCTGCGATGACAGCGCCGGCGACTGCGACGCCGTGCTCTACATCTCGACCTGCCCGCAGCAAGATGGCAGCACCGCTGCAGTGGCCGCTGCCGCCGCGCCAGCTGACGCCCTCTCGATCACGGCAGCCCGCACCGCCGTGGAGGACTGGGCCGCCGTCGCCACCAGCCGTACCCTCCTCATGGCGGGCAGCCCGTGGTGCAGCGGCGCCCTACGCGCGGCCGCGGCCGCACGGCAGGCAGCGGCCGAGCAGCTCGGGACCGGGCACACCGTTTACGTGCTTGCGCCGCAGGCGATCCCGGCGGAGTCGGCTGCTGAGCTCACCGGGCTAGGCGCCGTGATCGTTTCGTCACTTGCCGAGGTCGACGCGGGTGATCTAGTCGTTTTCCCGGCGCATGGCGTGACAGCAGAATTCCGGACCGAGGCAGTGCAACGCGGCGCGGTGGTGGTAGACGCGACCTGCCCGATAGTCGCCACCGCACAGGACGCGGCGCGGCGGGCGGCCGACCGCGGTCATCAGCTGGTCCTGATCGGCCAGCCCGGGCACGCCGCCACAGCAGGCATCATGAGCCAGGCGCCGGGCCACGTTACCGTGGTCGAATCGGTCGCCCGGACCGCAGCGCTGCGGGTTAGCGACGCCCGCAACGTCTCGTACCTGGTACAACCAGGTCTGCCTGTGGAAGCCGGTGCGCCGGTGGTAGCGTCCCTCCGGTCGCGCTATCCGGCCGCGAAAGTGACGCCGGACGAGGTCTGCTACGCGCCCTCGGATCGAGCGGGCACTGTTTCCGCTATCGCGGCGGCCAGCGACCTGATGCTGGTGCTCGGTGATCCCGAATCGACCGACGCACGTCAATTGTGCGGCCAGGCCCGCGACGCTGGCACGAAGGCTCAGTTGGTGTCGGCGGTGTGCGATATCCAGCCTGCCATGCTGTCGTCGGTGTGCACGATCGGGCTAGCCGAGTCAACCTCGGCCCCGGCAGCGCTGGCCGGGCAAGTGAGGTCCGCGTTGGCTGGGCTAGGCCGGCTGAGCGTGGTACAGCGCCAGCTGAACACCGAGAAACAACCTGCGGCGGGCTGACGGTGGGCGGCGGCTGGCACTTGGCCGACCCGTAATCGCACGGGATATGCTCGTGGCCGTGACATTTCGGGGGGATTCCGGGAGTTCTCCCCCCGGGATCTCGGGCCGGCCGGAGAGTCGTCCGCGAGCATTCCTGGATCGGCTGACGTCGGGCCAGTTCGCCGTGACGGCCGAGATCGGCCCGCCGCGCGGCGCCGACACCGCTCCGGTTGCGGCTAAAGCCCGGCTGCTGCGCGACTGGGTTGATGCCGTCAACATCACCGACAACCAGAGCGCGGCCGTCCGGTTGTCCAGCCTCGCGGGGAGCCTCGCGGCGCTGAGTGTTGGCGTCGAGCCGATCATGCAGCTGACTTGCCGCGACCGTAATCGCATCGCCTTGCAGTCCGAGCTGCTATCCGCCTCGGCAGTTGGCATCCGGAACGTCGTGATCATGACCGGCGACCACCCGCGGCACGGTGACCACGCCGACGCCAAGCCGGTCTTCGACCTGGACAGCATCGAGTTGCTGAAAGTCGCCACGGCGATGCGCGACGAAGGCCGCCTGATGTCCGGCGGCGCGCTGAAGCCGCCGCCGGACTGGCTGCTCGGCGCCGTCGAGAACCCGCCAGCCGCCGACACCGGCGACGACGCCACCTGGCGGCTCGCCGCGAAGATCGAGGCCGGGGCGCAGTTCGTGCAGACCCAGTTCGTCTTCGATGTGCCGGCCTTCGCTGCCTGGATGACCAGGATCATTGACCTCGGGCTCGATCAGCGGTGCCGCATCCTGGCTGGCGTCGGCCCGATCAGGTCGCATCGTGCGCTGGCCCACCTGGCCGGCATTCCTGGCGTGTCCATCCCGGACCGGGTCTCCGACCGGCTGACCGCCGCCGGCGACCGGTTCAAAGAGGAGGGCGAGAAACTCTGCACCGAGATCATCGCCGCGCTCACCGAGGTGCCGGGCGTAGCAGGCGTTCATGTCATGGCCATCGGCGCCGAGAGCTCAATCCCAGGCATCCTGCAGCAGGCAGGCCTGCCCGCCCGGGAGCCCGTCAGTCGGTGAAAGTCGGATCCGCGCCGTGCAGCCTGGCGGCCCGGCCCTTGGGCTCCTCCCAGTCTTCCGACCGGCCGAACGCCGTCAGATCGAGGAGCGAGTACGCGTTCCCGATCTGATCGGTGCCACGGGCGTAAGTCGAGTAGCTGTGGAAGATCCGGCTGCCATCGCGCAGGAAGCAGCTCATCCCCCCGACCTCCGTCGATTCAGTAACGGGATCATCGCCCTCTTCCGCCGGGGTCCGGTAGTTGTAGACCTGGGGCGTGACAGACTCGTCCAGGGTCACCTGGAAGTCATAGTTGAAGTCGCTGCCGGACGAGGAGTACCAGCAGAACTGCCAGTCCCGCGCCTTCTTGACAGTCTCAAGCTTGGCGAACGGTGCCCGCGATATCCCGGCGAACGCCGTGTCCCGGCTGCCTAGATGACGAAGCAGGCCAGGACTGATTTCGTCAAGCGCCGCGGTGCAGCCGGGGCAAGCGGCATCCCAGGCCGGATCGAACATGACGTGCTGGATGATCAGCTGCCGGCAGTCGCCGAACATGTCGGCCAGCCTGGTGGCGCCGTCCGGCCCGGTGAACACGTAGTCCTTCTCGATCTCGACCATCGGCAGGCGCCGCCGGTCGGCGTTGAGTGCGTCGCGCCGGCGGGTGAACTCCTTCTCGCTCGCGAGCAGTTCCTTGCGGGCTGCCAGCCATTTCTCGCGCGTGGTGATCTCCGGCAACGTCATATCGGCCTCCTCGGCCCAGTCGGGCGCAAGACATGCTTGCTTCTCGCTACCACGACGAACGGCATAGCCTGCGATGGACATCGCTTGGCACCTGTCCAGATCGGGTTTGCTCGTTCGTCGAACTGGCGAAGCGAAGAACCGTGGAGGTAACGATGCGCTACATGCTGCTAATGCTCGGCGAGGAATCAGCCGAGGAGATACCTGCGGTAATGCCCGACACGGGAGAGCCGTGCTGGATGCCATGGGCACGCGAAATGGAAGGCCGCAGCGTGGTTCTGCTCGACGGGGCGCGGCTGCAGCCGTCTCGGACCGCCACCACGGTCCGGGCCAGCGGCACCGAAGTGCTGGTGGCCGACGGGCCTTTTGCGGAGACAAAGGAGCAGATCCTCGGCTACGACGTGATCGAGTGCGCCGACCTGGATGAGGCGATCTACGTGGCATCCCGGCATCCAGTCGCGCAGAACGGCGGAGTTGTCGAGGTACGCCCGATCCTGGCGAGCTAATGGCGGCGACGGGCAGTCGCGAGGCCGAGGCCGGGGCCGGGGCCGCGGCCGCGGCCGCGGTGACCGAGGCGTTCCAGCATGAGTGGGGGCGCATCGTCGCAACGCTGATCCGGATGACCGGGGACTGGGACCTCGCCGAGGAATGCACGCAGGATGCGTTTACCGCGGCACTCACCAAGTGGGTCACCGATGGCGTGCCTGACCGTCCGGGTGCCTGGCTCACGACCACGGCGCGCAACCGCGCGCTGGACCGGTTGCGGCGCAGCAAGACCGAGGCCACGAAGCTGAAGGAGGTGGCCGCGTTGGCTGTACCGGAGGATGCGGCTGGTCCGGCCGCGGCTGACGACAGCGGCGTGACCGACGACCGGCTGCGGCTGATCTTCACCTGCTGCCATCCGGCCCTGACGCTGGAAGCACGCGTCGCACTGACCCTGCGTACGCTGGCCGGCCTGACGACTGCTGAAATCGGACGGGCCTTCCTGGTGCCCGAGGCCACCATGGCCAAGCGGCTGGTTCGGGCCAAGCACAAGATCCGCGACGCCGGGATCCCGTACCGGGTCCCGCCTTCGCATCTGCTGCCGGAGCGGACAAATGGCGTCCTAGCCGTGCTCTACCTGCTGTTCAACGAGGGCTACTCGGCTTCGGCGGGTCAGGACCTGCTGCGCCCGGGGCTGAGTGCCGAGGCGATCAGGCTCGGCCGGCTGCTGGCCAGCCTGATGCCGGACGAGCCGGAGGCGGCTGGCCTGCTAGCCCTGATGCTGCTGCAGGACGCCAGGCGAGCGGCGAGGATCGACGATACGGGCGAGCTGGTCAGCCTGGAGGATCAGGACCGGTCCCAGTGGGATCAGGCCGAGATCTCCGAGGGACGCAACCTGCTGGCGGCGGCGCTTCGCCGGCAGCGGGCCGGGCCTTACCAGATTCAGGCAGCCATCGCGGCGTGCCATGCCGACGCCGGGCGGGCCTCCGACACCGACTGGGCCCAGATCGCGCTGCTGTACGGCCGGCTGCGCGAGGTAGTCCCGTCCGCCGTGGTCGAGCTCAACCGGGCCGTCGCGGTGGCGATGGCGGACGGACCCGCGGCCGGCCTTGAACTGGTCGAGTCGCTGGAAGCCGGCGGCACGCTGGCCGGCTACTACCTGCTGCCGGCCACCCGTGCCGACCTGCTGCGCCGGCTGGAACGCTGGCCGGAGGCAGCCGCCGGCTACCGCCAGGCGCTCGGGCAGGTCGCCACCGAACCGGAACGCCGGTATCTGTCGAAGCGCCTCGCCGAGGTCGGCGGCTGAGGTCACGGGCAGAGGTCGCCGGCTGTCAGTCGACCAGTTCGGGCCGTTCAGCACCGGCGGCTGGGTAACCGGCAGAATGAGACAAGTCAGCCAGGTAACCGCCAGCTCTCGGATTTCGGAGGCCGCATTGCTCTTCCCGACATCGCTTGTCGGCAGCTACCCCCAGCCTGACTGGCTGATCGACCGGGCGAAGCTGGCCGGCCGGTTCCCGCCCAGGGTCAGGGCAACCGAGCTGTGGCGAGTGGACCCCGAGTACCTCGAGCAGGCGCAGCGAGACGCGACCCTGCTCGCGATACGCGCGCAGCAAGATGCCGGGCTGGACATCGTCACTGATGGCGAGATCCGCCGTGAGAGTTACTCCAACGCGTTCGCGACAGCGCTGGACGGTGTCGATATCGACAGCCCGGGCTCCGCACTGGACCGCAGCGGCCATCCGAATCCGGTGCCGCGGATCGTCGGGCCCATCGCGCGCCGGCACCCGGTTTGCGTCGACGACGTGCGGTTCCTCCGGGCGCACACGGACCGCACCATCAAGATCACTGTGCCCGGCCCGTTCACGATGTCCCAGCAGGCGCAAAACGACTATTACCCGAGCGTCGAGGCCGCCGCGTACGGCTACGCCGAGGCCGTCCGCGCGGAGGTCGCTGACCTGTTCGCGGCCGGGGCCGACATCGTGCAGCTCGACGAGCCCTACCTGCAAGCCCGGCCCGAAGCGGCCAGGCAGTACGGCGTGGCGGTGCTCAACGCAGCACTGGCTGGCAGCCATCCAGGCACGACCGCGGTGCACCTGTGCTTTGGCTATGCGGCAATCATCCATGACCGGCCATCGGGCTACTCGTTCCTGCCCGAGCTTGCCGCCTGCACCGCCGACCAGGTATCGATCGAGACTGCCCAGTCTGGGCTGGACTGCGCGGTGCTGGCCGACCTGGCCGGGAAGACGATCATCCTCGGTGTCCTGGACCTCAACGACGCGACCGTGGAAACCTCTGAGGTCGTCGCCGCACGTGTCCGCCGCGCGCTCCCCTATGTCCCGCCGGAGCGGCTGATCCTGGCGCCGGACTGCGGCATGAAGTACCTGCCTCGCGAGTCGGCAGTCGGCAAGCTGACCGCGATGGCCCGGGCCGCTCAGCGGTTGCGGGCCGAGTTCACCTAACGGCCCGCATTAATCGCCGCAGCCTGCAATGGAGCGACCCGGGAACAATGCGGTAGCCTGCAGGTACCTGGAGAGATTTGATGACAGCTTGGCGACCAGGACAAAAACGCCTAAAGAGTCCCGCGCCAAAGTTCGCGTCTCTTCTGGGCCAGTAGGAGAAGAGGCAGTAATCGTGGCAGCGGCTGAAGCCATCAGGAGCTTGCTAGACCAGCGCATCCTTGTCCTGGATGGCGCGTGGGGCACCATGCTGCAAGGCTCCGGGCTGGCGGCCAGGGACTACCGCGGCGAGATCTTCGGCGAGCACCCGAAGGACGTGGCGGGCGACCCCGACATCCTGAATCTCACCCGGCCGGACGTGATCCTCGATATCCACCGGCAGTACCTGGCCGCGGGCGCAGACATCACGACCACCAACACCTTCACTGCGACGAGTATCGGCCAGGCAGATTACGGCCTGCAGGGCTCGGTCCGCGACATGAACCTGGCCGGCGCGACGCTGGCCCGGCAGGCCGCCGACGAGGCGGGCGGCAAACTCGTGGCTGGCTCGGTCGGACCGCTGAACGTTACGTTGTCGCTATCGCCGAGGGTTGACGACCCGTCCTACCGGACTGTCACCTTCGATCAGGTTCAGGCCGCTTACGCCGGGCAGATGGCGGCCCTGGCCGAAGGTGGCGTTGACCTGCTGCTGATAGAGACGATCTTTGACACGCTGAACGCCAAGGCGGCGATCGCGGCTGCCCGCGAGGTGGCCCCCGGCTTGCCGCTGTGGATCTCGGTCACGATCGTGGACCTCAGCGGCCGGACACTGTCCGGTCAGACCGTCGAGGCGTTCTGGAGCGCTATCGAGCACGCCAGCCCGCTGATCGTCGGCGTGAACTGTTCCCTCGGCGCGAGGGAAATCCGGCCGCACGTGGCAGAACTGGCCAGGCTGGCCGACGTCTACGTGAGCAGCCATCCCAACGCCGGCTTGCCCAACGCCTTCGGCGGCTACGACGAGCAGCCGCACGATACCGCCGGGATGCTGCGGGAGTTCGCGGAAGCAGGCCTGGTCAACGTCGTCGGCGGATGCTGCGGTACCGGCCCGGCCCACATTGAGAAGATCGCTGCCGCCGTCGCCGGACTGCCAACCCGGCCTGTCCCGGCCGCCCGCGGCAGCTCCCGGTTCAGCGGTCTCGAGCCGTTCGAAATCGGGGCGGATACCGGATTCGTGATGATCGGCGAGCGGACCAACGTGGCCGGCTCGGCACGGTTTCGCCGTCTGATCGAGGCCGGTGACAACCAGGCGGCCGTACATGTCGCACTGGAACAGGTCCGCGGCGGCGCCAACCTGCTCGACGTCAACATGGACGCTGACTTGCTTGACGGCGAGCAGGCGATGACCTCGTTCCTGAACTACATCGCCACCGAGCCAGAGGTCGCTCGGATCCCCTTCATGATCGACAGCTCGCGGTGGAGCGTGCTGGAAGCAGGCCTCCGGTGCGTGCAGGGAAAGGGCATCGTCAACTCGATCAGCCTGAAGGAAGGCGAGGCTGAGTTCCTGCGGCAAGCCGACCGGATCCGGGCCTACGGCGCCGGCGCGGTGGTGATGGCGTTCGACGAGCAGGGCCAAGCCGACACCGTGGCACGGAAGGTGTCGATCTGCGGCCGCGCGTACGACCTGCTAACCCAGCAGGCAGGTTTCGACCCGCACGACATCGTCTTTGACCCGAACGTGCTGGCCGTCGCGACCGGCATCGAGGAGCACAACAGCTACGCCAGGGCGTTCATCGAATCTCTTCCACTGATCAAGGAGCGCTGCCCCGGCGCCAGGACCAGCGGCGGCATCTCCAACCTGTCGTTCTCTTTCCGTGGAAACGACGTCGTCCGCGAAGCCATGCACTCGGCCTTCCTGTTCCACGCGATCCGCGCTGGCCTGGACATGGGCATCGTCAACGCCGGCCAGCTGGTGGTGTACCAGGACATCCCGGCAGACCTGCTGGAACTCGTGGAAGACGTGATCTTTGACCGGCGTCCGGATGCGACCGACCGGCTCGTGGCGTTCGCCGATACCGTAAGGGGAACGGGGACCAAGCGCGAGGTCGATCTGTCCTGGCGCGACGCGCCAGTCGAGAAACGGCTGGCGCACGCCCTCGTGCACGGCATCGTCGACTTCATCGAGGCCGACACCGAGGAGGCCAGGCAACTCGCTGACCGGCCGCTCGAGGTGATCGAGGGACCGCTGATGGACGGCATGAAGATCGTCGGCGACCTGTTCGGGTCCGGCAAGATGTTCCTCCCCCAGGTGGTCAAGAGTGCGCGCGCGATGAAGCGCTCGGTGGCCTACCTCGAGCCCTTCATGCAGGCGGAGAAGGAGCAGGCGGCCATCGAAGGTCGGGCCGACGTCGGCCGCGTGCAGGGCAAGATCGTGCTTGCCACCGTGAAGGGCGACGTGCATGACATCGGCAAGAACATCGTCGGGGTCGTGCTGGGCTGCAACAACTATCAGGTGATCGATCTAGGCGTGATGGTGCCGGCCGCGACGATACTCGACACTGCCGTCGCGGAAGGCGCCAGCGCTGTCGGGCTCTCCGGGCTGATCACGCCGTCACTCGACCAGATGGTCGGAGTAGCCGCGGAGATGCAGCGACGCGGGTTGCAGTTGCCGTTGTTGATCGGCGGCGCGACCACTTCCCGCCAGCACACCGCGGTCCGGATCGCGCCGGCTTATGACCAGCCCACGGTGCATGTGCTTGACGCATCCCGGGTCGTCGGGGTTGTGTCCGACCTGCTCGAGCCGACCCGGGCAGCGGTACTCGACCAGGCAAACCGCGCGGACCAGGAGCGGCTGCGGCGCGAGTATGCCGACAAGCAGCGACGGCCACTCCTGCCGCTTTGGCAAGCGCAGGCAAACCGGGCGCAGGTTAGCTTCGACAGCCTGGACACGCCTGGTTTCACCGGCACGGCCATCGTCGAGCCAGACCTGCGCAGGCTGCGCGAGCTCATTGACTGGCAGTTCTTCTTCCTGGCCTGGGAGCTGAAGGGGCGGTACCCGGCGATCCTCGAGCAGCCCGCCGCCAGGGAGGTCTTCGACGACGCGAACGTGCTCCTGGACGAGATCATCGACCAGGGCTTGCTTCGTGCCCATGGCGTCTTCGGCTTCTGGCAGGCCAGGTCCGACGGCGACGACATCGTGATCGAAGGCGGCCCGCGGTTCCCGATGCTGCGCCAGCAGATGGCGCGCACCGACACCCGGCCGAACCGGTCCCTGGCCGACTTCGTCGCCCCGGCAGCCGACCATGTGGGCGCGTTCGCGGTGTGCATCACCGGTGCGGAAGAACTCGCCCGGAGGTATGAGGCCGGGAACGACGATTACCGGGCGATCACCGTCAAGGCGCTCGCCGACCGGCTGGCCGAAGCATGCGCCGAGCACGTGCACCTGGAAGCGCGCCGCGCCTGGTACGAACCCGATAGCGCGCCGACGATCGAGGAGTTGCGCGCGGAGCGATTCCGCGGCATCCGGCCCGCCTTCGGCTACCCGGCATGTCCAGACCACTCCGAGAAGCAGAAGCTCTTCGACCTGCTCGACGCCGGCCGGATCGGGCTCGGCCTCACCGAATCATTCGCCATGACGCCGGCCGCGAGCGTCAGTGGGCTGCTGTTCGGCAATCCGGGCGCCCGGTACTTCGCCATCGGCCGGATCGGGCGCGACCAGGTCGAGGACTATGCAGCCCGCAAGGGCATCACTGTGGCCGAAGCCGAGCGATGGCTGCGGCCCAACCTGGCATACGAGGCATAAAGGTCATCGCGCTCCGCTGAAAGCGGTGCTTGCTCAGACCTTGGTGCTATAGGTGCCGCTGGAACGACACCTACCGCACCAACGTTCGGAGTTTCGGTCCGTGCAGATCGGCTAGCGCCGTTCGGGCTGCCCACATACCGCACATACCGTGCACGCCGCCGCCGGGCGGGGTGGAAGCTGAGCACAGGTACACGCCCTGCAGCGGCGTGCGGTAAGTGTTCCAGCGCGGCACCGGCCGGAAGAGGACCTGGCGCAGGCTCCCCAGCCCAGCGGTGATGTCGCCGCCTACATAGTTTGGGTTGTAGCGCTCCAGCTCGGCCGCCGTGCGCGTGGACCTCGCAAGTATCAGGTCGGTGAAGCCGGGTGCGAACCGCTCGATCTGCGCCTCCACCCGCGCGGTCATGTCGGTCGATGATCCGGCCGGCACGTGGCAGTAACCCCACAGGACTTGCTGTCCGGCCGGAGCCCGGGACGCATCCACCACGCCCGGCTGCGCCACGATGCAGAATGGCGCCGCGGGATGGCGGCCAGCGGTCACCTCAGTTTCAGCGCTGCCGATCTGCTCGAGCGAACCGCCCAGATGGATTGTTCCGGCGGACCGGCAGGCCGTTGCTGTCCACGGTACCGGCCCGCTAACGGCCCAGTCGATCTTGAAGATTCCCGGCCCGTACCGGAATCGCGACAGCGCCCTGGCGTACCCGCCCGGCAGGTCGGCGCCGGCCAGCGCGATGAATTGACGCGGCGTGATGTCGAGCAGTGTGATCCTGGCTGGCGGCATGTCGCGCAGCGATGAGATCCACTGGCCCGTCACGATAGTGCCGCCGAGCGATTCCAGCTCGCCGGTCAAGGCGTCGGTCAGCCGCCCGCTGCCGCCCTCGACCACGGGCCAGCCGACATGGTGCGCGAGCATCGTCAGCAGCAGGCCGTACCCCCCGCTGACCGGCGCACTCAGCGGCAAGAACGAATGCGCTGACGCGCCTGCCAGCAGCGCCCGGGTCTGCGGCGTGGTGAACTTTCGCGCCAGCAAGGACGCGGGCAGCAGGCCGTGGCGCAGAAACCTTGCCGCGGGCAACGGATGCGCTGGCACCGACCGGATCGGGGCCAGGAACGCGGCCAGTACCTGGTCGGCGTCCGTCACCAGCGGACCGAGCAACCGCTCATACGCCGCGGCATCCGCGCCGAGACCGGCCGCAGTGCTGGCAACGCTGCCGGTCACTGCCGCTGCCCGGCCGCCATCCAGCGGATGCGCGAACGCGACCGGCGGAGTAAGCAGCGTGACGCCGCGCGCTTGCAAGTCGAGTGAGCGGAAAAAGGGCGACGCCGCGGCGAGCGGGTGCACGGCCGAGCAGACGTCGTGCTTCAGCCCGGGCAGCGTGAGTTCATCGGTCCGGCAGCCGCCGCCTGCGGTCGTCGCTCCCTCAAAGACCGTGACGCTGAGCCCGGCGCGGGCGAGGGTGATGGCAGCCGCGAGTCCGTTCGGACCAGCGCCGACGACCAGCGCATCTGAGGTCATTCGCACAGCTCCGTCAGCGAGCTGATCCGCAAGCCGGCCCAGTCGACTTCCCTGTCGCGTGCGCCGTGCGGATGCCAGTCTGGGCCCGCCAGCAGCACCGCGCGCATGCCGATCGCCGTTGCGCCGGTCAGCTCCTGGCCGCCGCCATCTCCGACGTACAGACACTGCCCGGGTGCGACCTGCAGCTCCGCCGCGACCTTTCGGAACAGCCTCGGATCAGGTTTGCGGGTGCGCTCCAGGCAAGAGAAGACCGGCGCATCGACGAGGCCCGCTACTGGCAGCCGCGGCCACGCGTCCGGCAGCTCGGTCGTGCAGTCCGACAAAAGACCAATCTTGAAACCCTGCCGGCGCAGCTGGCCGAGCACCGGCAGCGCTTCGGGCCGGAATGTGAACATCGACTCCTGCATCTCCCGGCGGACCCGCGCTGCCCGGTCGAGCTGCCCGTCGCTGAGCTGCGCGCCGAGCCGGCCGGCGAGGACCTGCATGGTCTGCCGGACATCGCCGAGCGCACCGGAGATCCGCTCCGGAAAGCTCTCGTCGAGCGCCTGCAGCAGCGCGTCCGCCGGGACGCCCAGCACGGCAGCCAGCGCGGCCGCGTTGTCCGCCCAGATCTGCGGCGGGCTGACCGGCGTGAGTGTGCCGAAGAAGTCAAACACCACGGCGCTCATGCCGCCGGTGAGGCGATCGCCCGAGAGCCGAGTCACGAGATCATCTTGTCGCAGCTTGCCGCGCGCCGGCTCTACTATCTGCTTCATGGCTATCAACGAGCGGATCGGCGAGCTCCTCGCGGCGGGCGAAGACGCGCTGGCAGAGGCCGGGTTCCGGACCGGGGAATTCGGCCCGGCCCGGCAGCTGCTGACCGAAGCACAGACCGAGGCGACCCGGGCCGCCGATGCTGCAGGACAGGCCCGCGCCCTGGAACTGCTCGGAATGGTGCTGCATTACGAGAACATCACCAAGCTGATGGGCGGCACGGAAGTGAGTGTCACCGACATCGACGCCGAGGAAACCCTCTTTCGCGAAGCTCTCGCCCGCTGGCAGGAGATCGGCGAGCCAGCCGCGACGGCGCAGTCGCTGTTCGGACTCGGGCTGGTATTTCAGGTCCTGCACAGCGACTGGATGACCGCGATGCCGTACTTCTGGCAGGCGCTGGGCCTAGTCGGCGCCGCCGATGCTACTGCTGATCTTTACCTGCGCTCCGAGGTGCACCGGCATGTTGGCTTCTACTACCTGGTAGAGGACGTCCAGCCGGGTGCGGCGGTACGGCATTTGCAGCTTTCCCTCGAGTTGCGCGAAGAGCTCGGGGACGAGCGCCGGATCCCGAGCGGGCAGGTGGCGCTCGCGCAGGCCAAGCTCGCGGCGGGCAGCCAGGCCGAGGCCGTCGGGTTGCTGAGACAAGCCGTTGCGCTAGCACGCTCAGCCGAACTGCTGGCGCAGCGCATCGAGGACGCCGAGCAGGCCCTGGCTGAGGCTGAGGCTGAGGCTGAGGCAAGTTCGCAGACGCGTGATGACGGCGTTACGCCTGCGTGATGCTCAGCGGGTGATCGGCGCCCCAACATCGTCGACTTCGTGTCCGCGACCAAGAACGACGTGTCGGTAGCGCTTCGCGGCGGCTTCCTGCAGGGCTCGGCGGCGTTGAACCCGGCTAACCGCGCATCATGTCGCCGATGATCCCGCCCATCGTGCCGGCCCCGGCCGCTGTGCCGCGATCGTCTCGGCCGATGTACTCGGCCAGCGCCTGCGCGAGGACGGCCAGCGGCATGGACTGGAGCCAGATCTGGCCGGGTCCGGTGAGCGCCACGAGGTGGAATCCGTCACCGCCGAAGAACATGTTGGCGATGCCGGGTACCTGGGTGATCTGGAACTGGACCGTGCCCTGGAACATTCCGACATGTCCTGGGTGGACGAGCAGCGTCTGTCCCGGCGGAAGTTCGTAGCTGGTCAGTTCGCCGGACAACTCGATCCAGGCCCTGCCCTGTCCTTCGAGCTTTTGCAGGATGAACCCGTCGCCGCCATACATGCCGCCGCGGAATGACTGCTGCATGCCCACGCTTGGCGTGATGCCCGCAGTACCGCACAGAAACCCGTGCCGGTGCACGTAATAGGCCTCACCGCCGTCGATGTCGACTGGCGTGATGTGGCCGGGGACCTTGGCCGCGAACGTGATCGCACCGGGGCCGCGGTACCTGGTAAGGAATAGCCCACCGCCGCCGACCATGCGCTTGAGGCCCTGTATGAGCCCGCCGCCACCGCCACCGCCACCGGCGCTCGTCGTTTGCGACATCTGGATGCTCGGGGTCATCCACGCCAGCTCGCCGTGCGTGGACACGACTTCCTCGCCGTGCTCCAGCGACACCTGCAGAATGGGCATCGTCGTGCCCTTGATCTCGGCCTGCATGACCCGTGCCCTTCCGCTCAGCCAGATCGCGCCCAATTGGCGCACACGTAGCACAAGCTACTGGCGCCCAGGGCCTGGTGGAACAAAGCGAGTGAAGATCGGCGCCGCGACGGTTTGCTTAACCTGAGCTATCTGGTGGCTCCACGTCCGCTACTGCATGCTCCGCTCCCTGCGGACTGACGACCGTGATACCGGCGGTCCTGGCCGCAGCCTGAAGTTCGGAGTCATAGACGACCATCGCACGAGCATCGACCCGCAGTGCGGTAGCGAGGTGGATCGCGTCAGCGGACCGAAGCCGGCCTGGCAGCAGAGGGGCTGTCGTAAGATCGCCGCTCTCGAGGTCGACAAGAGCGATCGCAGACAGCACCTCAGCAACCGATGCTGGGCGAATATGCGTCGACCGCCGGTTGGCAGCGCAATGGAGCTCTGTATGCAGAAGGAGCGATGCCACTAGCGTGTCTGAGGCCGCGCTCCGTGACTGCTCCAGAAAATCGGCGAGCACGCTCGACTCGGACTCCTCTATCAAGAGCTTCATCGCCGCCGACGTGTCAACGTAGATGATCACCTATCACCTCGGACGTCGGCGATGATCTCTGCGGTGGTCTCGCTCGACGTCGCGCGCTGGATGTGACGCAGGTCAACAGCACGATCTACTGGCTGACGCACCTTGCCGGCCGCTACCAACCGCTCGAGCGGAGTTAGCGACGGGGGCACCAGCACTGCCGCAACCTCGCCATGATTGGTTACCTCGATGATTTCCCCGGCTCGTACGGCACGGAGCACCTCCGCGCTGTTGTTCCGCAGTTCTCGATGGCTGATTGTGCGCATTGTCGCTCCATGGGCTGTAATCCGGCCACCGTAGCAATCGTAGCACGCCATGCGTGCCCAGGCAGGATGACTGCGTGAGATAATCGGCCTATGCATGACTATTCGGGTTATCTAGATGATAACCGTTCTAACTGGGATGAGCGGGCTCCGGCGCATGCCACGTCGCGCGACTATAACGTGCAGAACTTCATAACCGACCCCAGCTACCTGAGTCACGTAGTGCGGTTCGACCGGCCGCGGCTTGGCGACATCCGCGGGCTTCGGGCAGTCCACCTGCAATGCCACATAGGCACCGACACCATTTCACTGGCACGGCTGGGCGCATCGCTCACCGGGCTGGACTTCTCGGCAGCCTCGATCGCGCAGGCCCGCACCCTGGCCGATCGCACGGCCAGCGACGTGAACTTCGTCGAGTCAGATGTGTACGCCGCCGCCGACGTGCTCGGCCGCTCGGCGTTTGACCTCGTCTACACCGGCGTCGGCGCGCTCTGCTGGCTGCCGAGCATCAGCCGCTGGGCCGCGGTGATCTCCGAGTTGCTTCGGCCCGGCGGGCGCTTGTTTGTCCGCGACGGCCATCCCGTCCTCTGGTCCCTGGCCGATCCGCTGCCCGACGGCCAGCTGCTGATCGACCACCCATACTTCGAGCAGGCCGAGCCGACCACCTGGACCGAGGGCGGCACCTACGTGGAGACCAGCGCGGTCTTCGCGCACAACACCACGCACGAGTGGAACCACGGACTCGGCGAGATCGTCACCGCCCTGTTCGACTCGGGCCTGCGGCTCACCGCACTCGAGGAGCATCAGACCGTGCCGTGGGAAGCGATACCCGGCCAGATGGAGCGCCTGGACGACGGCGAGTGGCGACTCACCGATCGGCCGGAACGGCTGCCGCTGAGCTTCACGCTCCAGGCGGTGAAGCCGGGCTAACGTTGCGGCGTTCCGGGGGACTGCGCGATCTCAGTCGCCGAGCTCGGCACGACGGCGGGTGACGTACTCCTCGAGCTCGGCGCGGATGGCGTCGTTCAACGGCGGCTGCTGGTACTCCGCCAGCGTCTTGGCGCAGATGTCGCCCGCCCGGACCGTGGCGTCCTTGCCGCCGAGCTTCAGCCACCGTTCGTAGTTCGCCGTGGACGACAGCAGCGGGCGGTAGAAGCACTCGCGGAACCGTTCCATCGTGTGCTGCGCGCCGAGGAAGTGACCGCCATGCCGAACCTCCTCATGCGCGCCGAAGGCCAGCGACGCTTCGTCGATCTCCAGCGGGGTGAACTCGACGCGCAGCATTCGGAGCAGCTCGATGTCCACGATGAACTTTTCGTAGCACGACACCAGGCCGCCCTCCAGCCAGCCCGCCGCGTGCATGACCCAGTTCGTGCCGGCCAGGAACGTCGGCAGCAGCGTCATGAGAGACTCATACGCCGCCTGCGCATCGCAGGTCTGGCTCGAGTTCAGCCCGCCGCCGGTGCGGAACGGCAGCCCGAAATGGCGGGCCAGCTGGCCGGTGCAGAGCAGCCCGATGCCCGACTCGGGCGTCCCGAAACTCGGCGAGCCGGACTGCATGTCAATGTTGGACAGGAATGAGCCGAAGATGACCGGGCAACCCGGCCGAATCAGCTGGGCCAGCGCGATCCCGGACAGGGCTTCGGCGAGCTGCTGGACCAGCGCCGCCGGAATCGTCACCGGCGACATCGCCCCCATCAGCAGGAACGGGGTCAGCACGACCGGCTGTGCTGCGGCGCAGTACTCGAACTGGGCGTCGAGCATCCGGTCGTCCCAGCGCAGCGGCGAGTTGCAGTTGATCAGCGAGATTGTCGCGGGAACGGCCTCGATTGCGGCGCGTCCGCCGAAGAGGATCTCGGTCATCGCGATGGTGTCGGCCGCGTTCGGCCCCGACACCACGTTTCCCATGTAAATCTTGTCGGTCACTGTCTGCAGGGCATAGATCATGTCAAGATGCCGGGAATCCAGCGGCGCATCGTTCGGCTCACAGATTACGCCGCCCGCGGAGTCCAGTTCGGGGAATGACTGCGCGAGCATGCACAGCCGCCGGAAGTCTTCGAGGGTGGCATCACGGCGGACCGCGCCGTCGCGCACGAACGGTGACCCGTACACGGCGCCGAAGACCATGTCGTCCCCGCCGATGTGCACGTTGTTGGCCGGATTCCTGGCCTGCACGTCGAACTCCCTAGGCGCCTTCGCTACCTGCTCCAGCACGAATTCCGGGTCCAGGTAAACGACCTCGCCATCGGTCCGCTGGCCCGCCTTCCGGAACAGCTCGACCGCCTCGGGCTTAGCGAACTGCACGCCGATCTCACTGACGATCCGCCGCCAGCCTTTATCGAGCACGGCTATCGCGTCTGGCGACAGGATCTCGTACCTGGGCATCGTGTTGCGGAACATAGCCACCTCGAATGGCGCACTTGACCGGCTGGAACGACCGAATCTAGGATCACATCGTAGAACAGAGTTCCGTAACATGGAACTCTGAAAGTGAAGGACCTCATGTGACTAGCCCCACCGGAACACAGGCCGTCGACCGAGCGGCTCAGCTGCTGATCCAGGTCGCGCGCTGCCGCGAGCCGGTCACGTTCACCGAGTTGACAGCTAGCACCGGCCTGGCCAAGAGCACCACGTCCCGGCTGCTGATGGCGCTCGAGCGGAACGGGCTGATCCGGCGTGATGTGACGGGGCGGTTCTCCCCCGGCGAGGTGTTCGTCTCCTACGCCTGGCGCGGCGGCGCGGAGGCCGACCTGGTGAGCATTGCGCAGCCGCTGCTTGAGCAGCTCGGCGAGCAGACTGGCGAGACAGTCAACCTCGGCGTGGCACGCGATGGCGGCCTGGTCGAGCAGATCGCCCAGGTCGACAGCAAGTACCTGATCGGCGGCACGAACTGGGTCGGCATGTCAGTGCCGCTGCATTGCGCAGCGCTCGGCAAGGTGCTGCTCGCCTTCGGCGCGGCCGAGTTGCCCAAAGGGCGGCTGGAGCAGTCCACCGAACGCACCATCACGAGCCGTTCCGCGCTGGCGTCCGAACTGGCCGCCGTTCGCGAGCGCGGTTACGCGGTGACCATCGAAGAGCT
Organism: uncultured Actinomycetota bacterium; assembly: GCA_963787665.1. GTDB lineage: Bacteria > Actinomycetota > Actinomycetes > Streptosporangiales > Streptosporangiaceae > JAJYUU01. The sequence continues at coordinate 472,620 of CAWBDZ010000005.1, read as the reverse complement.
AGAGCCCGGCCTCGTCGCGGTGGCGGCCCCGGTGTTCAGCGTCGGGACGGGCGCCGTCGGCGCGCTGTCGGTATCGGGGCCAGCCAGCCGGCTAGCCGGCGGCCGACTTACTGGTGCCGCGGCAAGCTGCATGGCTGTTGCGCGCACGTTGTCTGCGCTACTCGGCCACGAGTCGCCGAGAATCCAGGAAGAAGGTGCCGAGTGACCCCTGATGAGCTGCTCCGCCAGCTTTACGACTACACCCTGACCGGCAATGCTCCCGAGGTGCTCAACCTGACCAGGCAGGGCCTGGAGCTCGGGCTAGGGCCGGAGAAGTTGCTGTATGAATCGCTGATCCCGTCGCTGGAGGAGGTCGGCGCCAGGTTCGAGCGCGGCGACTTCTTCGTGCCGGAAATGCTGATCGCCGGCAAGGCGATGGCCGGCGCGCTTGAGATCCTGCGGCCGCTACTGGCCGAGACCGGCGCGCAGACCATCGGGAAGATCGTGATGGGCACCGTTAAGGGTGATGTGCACGACATCGGCAAGAACCTGGTCAACATCATGTTCGAGGGCGCCGGCTTCGAGGTGATCGACCTCGGCGTACAGGTCGCGCCCGAGAAGTTCCTGGACGCGATCCGCCAGCATCAGCCGGACATCGTCGGGTTCTCCGCGTTCCTGACCACGACGATGCCGATGTTCAAGGCGAACATCAACGCACTGGAGAAGGCAGGCATCCGCGACCAGGTGATCGTGATGGTCGGCGGCGCGCCTGTCACCCAGGAGTACGCGGACGTGGTCGGCGCAGACGGTTACGCGTCCGACGCGTCGGCAGCCGTCGTCAGGGCTAAGGAACTCATTAAGCGACGGCGTGCCGTCGTCCCGGCCTGAGGCGAGCGGTAGTGGAAACCGTATTGTCATCGGCCACTAAGGAAATCAGGATCGGCGACGACAACCCCTTCTGCATCATCGGTGAGCGCATCAACCCGACCGGCCGGAAGATTTTCCAGGAGCAGCTGCGCCGCGGCGACCTGTCCAGGATCGAGATCGACGTCTGCGAACAAGTAGCTGGCGGCGCCATGATGCTCGACGTCAACATGGGCGCGCCGCTGTGCGATGAGACCGAGCTGATGACGCGCGCCGTCGGGCTGATCCAGACCTGCTGCGACCTGCCGCTGTGCCTGGACTCCTCGATCATCGAGGTGCTAGCGGCCGGACTGGCCGCCTACCAGGGCAAGGCGCTGGTCAACTCGGTTACGGCTGAGGACGAACGGCTTGACGCGATCCTGCCACTGGTCAAGCGGTATGGCGCCGCAGTGATCGCGCTGCCTAACGACGAACAGGAGATCCCGGAGGAGCCAGCGCGGCGGCTCGAGCTGGCCCGCAAGATCGTCGACGTCGCGACCGGCAAGTACGGCATCGCCATCGAGGACATCATCTTCGACCCGCTGGCCATGCCGGTCGGAGCCGATACGTTGCTGGTGCTGCGCACGCTGGAGACGATCGCGCTGCTGCGCGAGGAACTCGGCGTGAACATGACGCTCGGCGCATCGAATATCTCCTTCGGCATGCCGGACCGCGGCTCCATCGGCGCCGCGTTCCTGCCTATGGCGATCGCCAGCGGGCTGACCACCGCGATCATGGACGCCCGGTCGCCGCAGCTGGTCCAGTCAGTCAAGGCCGCAGACCTGCTGACCAATCGGGATCCATGGGGCGCGGCCTGGATCGCCGCGCACCGGGCGCGGCAGGCGCAGGCGACATGACCAACGCAACGACTGACGCAACGACGAGGCAGCTCGCAGGGCTGCCAGCCCGGGTCGAGCTGCACTTCCAGCCGGCCGGGCTGCGGATTCGCGTGCCGCCCGGCGTCACCCTGTTCGACGCCGCGAGCTGGAACGGCATCGCCATCGACTCGACTTGCGGCGGTCACGGTACTTGCAAGAAGTGCAAGATCAGGATCCTGGACGGCACGGTGCCTGCCTCATCACTGGACGCCCGCGCATTCAGCCCTGGTGAGTTGCGTGACGGCTGGCGGCTAGCCTGCCGGGCGCTGGCCGACGCGGACGCCGAGGTCGAGGTGCCGCCGCTGGTGACCCGGCCGAAGGCCGCCACCGTCGGCGTCGGCCGTCAGGTCATCTTGCGGCCAGCCGCGCAGAAGCGCTACCTGGAGCTGTCCGAGCCATCACTCGCCGACCAGCAGACCGACATCGAGCGGGTACTAGCCGCGCTCGACGATCTTGAGCTCAGGGTGGACCTGGCCGTGCTGCGCGGCCTTGGCCAGCGACTGCGCGCATCGGACTTCAAGGTCACCGCGGTGATCGTCGACGACGTGCTCATCGATGTCCAGCCCGGCGACACCTCCAGCCGGTTGCTTGGCATCGCCTTCGACCTTGGCACGACGACAGTCGTCGCGACCCTGCTTGACCTGGCGACCGGTACGCCGCTAGCGGTGGCATCCATGCTCAACAAGCAGCAGCCGTTCGGTGCCGACGTGATCACCCGGATCAGCGCGACGATGCTGGACCCGTCGGCGCTGGCGACGATGGCCAGGCTTGCGCACGAGACGCTCGCCGAACTGGCCGCCGAGGTCTGCCAGCAGGCCAGCGCAGATCCAGCCGACGTTGCCGAGATCGCGGTGGCGGGGAACGCGACCATGACGCACATCGCGCTCGGCATCGACCCGGAGCCGCTCGGCGTTGCGCCATTCATCATGGCGGCCCGCCAGCTGCCGGAGGTGCTGGCTGCCGAGCTGGACGTTCCCGCGCATCCGCGAGCGAGGGCCTTCATGTTTCCGGCGTTCGGCGCCTACGTCGGCGGCGACATCACCGCCGGGCTGCTCGCGTCTGGCATGAACCGGGACGCGCGGACGCGCCTGTTCATCGATATCGGCACGAACTGCGAGATCGTGCTCGGCAACCGGGACTGGCTGCTCGGCACCGCGGCACCGGCCGGGCCGGCTTTCGAGGGCGCCGCCATCCGGTGCGGCATGCGGGCAGCGGACGGCGCGATCGAAGGGGTAGCCGTTACCCCCGATGGACTATCGCTGACCGTCATCGGCGACACCGAGCCCGCCGGGCTTTGCGGCTCCGGGCTGGTTGACGCTGTCGCCGGCCTGGTACAGGCCGGCCTGCTCGATCACTCCGGCCGGCTTGTCAGCAACGACGCCGCTGCCGCGATGATGCCCGGCCTGGCGTCGCGCCTGACCGTGCTCGGTCAGGAACGCGTGTTCGTGCTGCACTGGCTTGGCGAGCCTGGAGACGTCTCGTCGTCGATCTATCTATCGCAGCGTGACGTACGGGAGCTCCAGTTTGCCAAGGCAGCTATCGCGACCGGTTGGCGGGTATTGCTCGAGGAGGCGGGTCTGCAGGCCGGTGATGTCCAGCAAGTCCTGCTGGCCGGTTCCTTCGGCAGTTATCTCTCACCGGCCAGCGCTATCGCGCTCGGCCTGGTGCCCAAGCTGCCGGTGCTTCGGGTGGTGAGCGCCGGCAACGTGGCCGGCGAGGGAGCGAAGATGGCGCTGTTGTCGGTCCGGGAACGGGCTGCCGCGCTCGCGCTGCTGACGGAGGTGAGATATGTCGAGCTCTCCGACCGGTCTGGCTTCAACGACGCCTTCGTCGACCAACTGCAGTTCCCGGCCTGAGCCGGCCGTCGCAACGCTTGCCGTGATCGCGTGCGGCGCGCTGGCCAGCCACATCCGCGAGATCTCGGCGCGTCTTGGGTTGCCCGTCGAGGTCGTTCCGCTGCCGGCAGTGCTGCACAACCACCCGGACCGGATCGCCCCGGCTGCGCAGCAGCTCGCCGAGTCGCTGCAGCAGCGCGGCCTGCGCGTCGCCCTCGGCTACGCGGACTGCGGCAGTTACGGTGCGCTCGACGAGCTGTGCGCCAGGCTCGGGATCCGGCGGCTGGGCGGGCTGCACTGCTATGACGTGCTCGGCGGGGCCAGCCGCATCCGCGAACTGTTTGAGCGCGAGCCCGGCACGTACCTGCTGACTGACTTCCTGGTCAGGAGCTTTGACCGCACGGTGCTGGCGGGACTCGGCCTGGACCGCCACCCAGAGCTGTGGCCGGACTATTTCCGGCACTACCGCAGGCTGGTCTGGCTTGCGCAGCAGCGTGACGCGGCACTCGACCGGCAAGCTGACGCCATCGCAGCCCGGTTCGGCCTGCCGCTGCGTGTCATCGATGTCGGCACCGGTGGGCTCGAGCGTGAGCTGACGCTGCTGTCAGCGGACACGACATGTCCCGCATGACGCCACTCACGCGGATCGCACCGCTACTGCGCGCGCCGCGTTATGAGGTGCTGCCCACTGTGGCAGCCGAGCACGATGTGCTGACCTGGGTGCCGCGCGACCTCACGGTGACCGTGACGGCCTCCCCGGCCAGGGGCCTGGAGCCAACAATCGGGCTCACCGAGCGACTCGCCGCACACGGTTACCGCGCCGTCCCGCACCTGTCAGCGCGGCTAGTGCGGGACCGGGAGCACCTTGCCGACCTCGTGGCCCGGCTGACCGCGGCCGGGATCACCGATGTGTTCGTCCCGGCTGGCGACGCCAATCCGCCAGCAGGCCGATATGACGGCGCGCTGCCACTGCTGGCAGACCTAACCGAGATGGGCGCGCCGTTCCCTGGAGTAGGCATCACGGGCTATCCGGAGAGCCACCCGCACATCGCCGATGACATCACTGTGCAGGCCATGTGGGACAAACGGCAGCACGCGACCTACATCGTCAGCAACCTCTGCTTCGATCCGGTTACCCTGCAACGGTGGATCAGCCGGGTGCGCCTGCGTGGTGTCACGTTGCCGCTGCTCGTCGGGATGGCCGGTCCGGTCGATCGGACCCGGCTGCTGGCCACCGCGGCCAAGATCGGAGTCGGAGAGTCGACCCGGTTCCTGGCTAGGCAACCGAGCATGCTGGTTCGCTTCGGCTTGCCAGGCGGCTACAGCCCGGCGCGTTTCCTGGCCGCTTCGGCGGGCAAGCTCTGCGATCCGGCCAGCGCCGTGACCGGGTTGCACGTCTTCACCTTCAACCAGATCAGGCAGACCGAGCAGTGGCGGCGCGAGTTGCTGGACCGGCTCACCGCGCGTCAGCCCGGCTGACCGGGCGCTACGCCGCAGTTTGTCCGGCTGGCTGTTGCGAGATCAGGAATTTGTAGCCCTCGATCACGGCATCGAATGCGACCTCGCCCCATGGCCGCTGCCCGAGCGCCGCGCAGTCTTGTACGGATCGTCGCAAGCCAGGAAGACAGAAAGCACGTACCGGACGCTACGTCACCTTCGGGTATGCCACCGAACAGGCAAGCCGTGCGCTGGCGCCGAGCCCAGGATCCTGCGCTGACCTCCCGGCCACGTCGTCAGCGTGACCGGGCAACCGCCAGCCCTGGACTGTTCCAGGTAGACATAGCCGAAACGGGCCGACGGCGACGCGCTGGCGCCCAGCGCTGACACTCCGTCGGCTAGTTCCGCGCGTTGCGACTCGGTCAGGTACTGGCGGAAGATCGAGTGCCACAGGACGGTCCAGGTACCGTCTGCTAGCTCGGTGCGAGCCAGCGTCGCTGACGCCGACTCGAGCCGCAGGTCGGCCGGGGCCTGCGCGGCGATGTCCAGGGCGCCACGCAGCCGATCCAGCCGGTCGGCCTGATCCGGCCAGACGTAGGCGGTCAGGGTGAGCTTGCCCTGAGCTGTCAGCGGGTCGATCGGCGCGAGATCCCCGCCGGTGCGCTCGACGACGTCGATGCGGGCAGCGGGCGGAGCGTCGCCTAGCCAGCCGCCCGCCAGCACCACCGGCGAGGCCGGGTCTCCGTACCAGCCTGACTCGCCGGCCACGCAGAAGTGGTCGGCGCGCAGGTTCAGACCCGCGCTCGCGCCGACTTCGACGAGCCGGATTGGCAGCTCAGCCTCGTCGGCAATGTGCCGCAGTGCGCCTAGCAGCGCGGCAGCCCTGCCCACCTCGTTGGTTTGCGGCGGACGGCTGAGCCAGGACCGGATCGCGCCGGTGTTCTCGGTAAGCGTGCGCCGGAGCGCCGCCCAGGCGTGCGGGCTACCGGGCTCGCTGTCTACGGCGCCGCCGGCGCTCGGGTAGTAAGCCGCCAGATCCGGTGCCTTGCCGCACAACGCGAGAGCGTGCGCGCCGCCGAGCATGCGCAGCGCAAGCACCGTGGACAGCTGTTCGCTGAGATGGCCGGCCAGTACGTCCGCCGTCGGCCCGCCGGCCAGCAGATCGGCGGCGGCGTGCGCCAGCAGGTCGCCGTAGAGCGGGCTGCCGAGTTCGCGGCATGCCTCGCCCTGCCACCGGAGTAGTCGCGCAGTGCGAGCGGCCGGAGTGCCGTCGGGGTCTAGGGTGCTCACGGCGGCAACTATGGCAGGCCGGCCCGCTCCCGTCATTACCGGAGACCGAACGAGCCGAACACGACGAAGGCCCCCCCATGTATGAGATGGAGGGGCCTCGCCCGGAAAGCCTCTCGCCTGTCCGCCGATTGCTCGGTAGCCAGTCGCGCAGCTTCCCCACTGCCTCGACAAATCCTCAGGCGATGCAGGCAGTCGCCTGGCTACCTGCCCCCCGGATTGCTCCGGGCTGGATCCATCTTGACCGTGAATGAATTTCTACTGCCTGTACGCCAACCCGCGCAAGAGCTTTTGGCAAATCAATTCAAGATTCTTTAGGCCGATACGCTGAGTGACGGCGAGCACTGTCCGCAATTCCGTCAACCCGGTTTAAATGCGGCCACTTGGCCAGCGGCGGAAAGCCCTCGGTCTATCCGGCGGCAGCGCTGTCGCGATGCGCAGGCGAGCTGGCCGACATGGGCCAGCCCGACATGCGTGAGGCCCCCGCATGTATGAGATGCAGGGGCCTCACCGGGCCCGAAATGGCACTGACCTGCCGATTGCTCAGCTGCCGACACCACTCCTGACCGCTCCTCTTAACCTTGCGGTCCCGCGTCCGGCCCGGTCGCCCGGTCCTTACGCCTCCCTCGGAGTTGCCCCCAAGGTGGCCCGCCGTTAAGTGGTGTATGAATTATTACTGGGTCCGCTGCCGTGCGCGCAAGGCTTTTTGTTAACCTCTTCAAGATTCTTTTGTCATCCACAGGATGTCGAATGTTGTCCCCCGCGCGGACGGCCTTATCCACTGACTATCCACACCGCCGTCCACAGCATTGGGATTGGCGATCTTGACGATCAGCACCCGGAGGCGATGCTGACGGCTACCAGTACGCTGACGGTCGCGAGCCTGAACTTGCACCGCGGGCTGGGCTGGCGCGGTGAGCCATTTGACGTCGCTGCTGCCGTATGCGGACTCGATGCCGACGTCATCTGCTTGCAGGAAGCCTGGTTGCCTGCGGCCGCGAAGGCTGGGACAGGCGACGACGTCGCAACCGCAGCCAGGACGCTCGGCGCCACTGTTTACCGGGTGCCGATGAGGTCCGGCATCAGGCTGGCCGAGTTCGGGGCGGCCGAGTTCGGCGATGCCGAACCGGGGGCGGCGGGACCAGGGGCGGCCGTACCAGGACCGGCCGTACCAGGACCGGCACAGCCAGGGCCGGCACAGCCAGGGCCGGCCGGACCAGGACTCGCCGCACCACAATCTGCCAGTTCCGGGTCAGGCGACCTATGCCTGGCGGTGCTAACCACCAGGCCGGCGATCAGCTATGAAGTCCGCCGGCTGGGCCGGGCCCCGGGCGATCATGTGGCGCGCCTCGCCCAGATGATCTGCCTGCGGCTGGCCGGTGAAGCGACCATCACGATCGTCAACACGCACCTGACACACCGGCTGACAAGCCCTGTGCAGCTGGCGCGGCTCTGGCGCTATCAGCGTCCGTATCCTGGGCCCGCGATCATCGCCGGAGATCTCAATATGCCCAGGCTGATAGCAGCCCGGCTAGCTGGATTCAGGCCGGCCGTATCCGGACCTACCTGGCCTGCCTGGCAGCCGTTGATTCAGCTGGATCACGTGCTTGTCAGCCGGCATATCGGTGCGGCGACTGGTGCCGTGCTGGAACAGGCAGGCTCCGATCACTTGCCCGTCCGCGCGACGATCGCAGTCGCCGTGACGGGACAGCGCGAGTCGGCCGAGCACCATTGAGCTGCGCAGTTACGGCAACCTTAAAGCATACCGATTCTTTACTCTATTTTGGTTTAACCATTACCATCGTCCATCGTACGTTCACCTCGACGCCCCGCTCGTGGTGATGTAACGGCTTGAAAGGTCTTATTAGGTAAGTATCGTACTTCTGGACTTGGCCTGCTAAAGGCTAGCTTCAGCCTGTTCGTTACCGCGGCGCCGATCAGACAAAGGAGCCTGTATGGGACGACGCTGGAGTATCCCTCTCGCCACCGTAATCATCGCGCTTGGGTCGATGGTCGGGCTGGCAGCTAGCGCCTCCGCCTCGGTCATCCACCATGCCGCCGCCCACTCGACCCGGGCTGCGGTGTCCGGGTACCGGCCGGGCGGCCGCATGATCAAGCCTGCCGGCGTGAGGCCGCTGACCCGCGGCGGCCACACGACCGCCGAGAGCACCAACTGGTCCGGGTACGCGGTGACTGGCGCCAACGGGGCCTTCAACAGCGTGTCGGCCAGCTGGAAGGAGCCGACCGCCACCTGCAGCGGCAACCGCAAACGCACCCGCCAGTACTCCTCGTTCTGGGTCGGCCTCGACGGCTACAGCAGCAACTCAGTCGAGCAGACCGGCACCGACGCGGACTGCGTCGGAACCTCACCCTCGTACTACGGCTGGTACGAGATGTATCCGGCCTACCCGGTGAACTTCAGCAACCCGGTCAGCCCAGGCGACGCCATGAGCGCGTCGGTGACGTTCTCCGGCACGCAGACCTACACCCTGGTGCTCAAGGACAGCACCAAGGGCTGGACTCAGACGATCACCAAGAACCAGACCGGTCTCGCCCGGTCGTCCGCCGAGGTGATCACCGAGGCGCCGTCATCGAACTCAGGCGTGCTGCCGCTGGCCAACTTCGGCACGGTCAACTACAGCGTCTCGACCGCGAACGGCTCATCGCTCGGTACTCAGAACCCGGTCCAGATCATCATGGTCAACAACAGCGGCCAGGATAAGGACACCACCAGCGCGATCAACGGCTCTGGCGGATTCAGCAACACCTGGGTCAGGTCCAGCTAGCTAGCGGGACGCGCTGCCCCGGCCACCGCCGGTGGCCGGGGCGGCGCCCAGCATTTACTCCTGAACCCTCGCCTTGAGCGCCGCCACCAGCGCCGGTACGACCTCGGCCAGATCGCCGATCACCGCGTAATCGGCGTGCGCAATGATCGGCGCGGACGGGTCGGTATTGATGACCACGATGTGCCGCGCCGACAAGCATCCGGCCATGTGCTGGATCGCGCCGCTTATGCCGCAGGCCAGGTAGAGCTCCGGCGAGATCCTGGTGCCGGTCTGGCCGACTTGCTGCCGGTGCGGCCGCCAGCCCTGGCTGGTGACCACGCGAGACACGCCTACAACACCGCCCAGCAAAGCGGCCAGTTCCTCAAGCGGGCCGAAGCCGTCCGGGCCGCCGACGCCGCGACCGCCGCCTACGACAACCCTGGCGGTGGCAAGTGACAGGCCACCGCCCTGCTCGGCCGACTCGACCGCTCGCACCCGGAGGTCGGCGTCGTCAAGCTCAGCACTGAACATGCGTACCGGCAGCGAACCGTCCGCTGAACCGTCCGCAGCCTGGCCGGCTTCGGCCGCTGCCTCGTCGGTGCCGGCTTGCATATCCGGTTCGCCTAGCGCATCGGTAGCGACGGTCAGCAGCGCGCACGACGCCTCGAGCAGCGCATCCTCAAGCAGGCTGCCCGCCCAGCGCTGCCTGGTCAGCTGCCAGCCTGCGGCGGTTTCCGGGCTGGCCGGCTGGACCGGCTCTGCCGAGATGCAGTTGGCCGCGACCGGCAGCCCCATCATCGCGCCGAGGTAGGCAAGGACCTCACTGCCGCGATCGGTGGCGGCGGCGATGACCGCGACGGCCGGCGCAGAGCGGGCAAGCTGCTGGAGCCCGCGAGCCCAGGCCGCAGGCGCATAACCGGCCAGCGCGGGCGACGTCACCACGCACAGCTCGGTGATTGCGTACCCAGCGAGCTGGCCTGCCAGCGCGTCCAGGCCGGGCTCGGGCGCCTCGAAGGTCACCGCCGTCAGGCTCGTGCCGGCGGCGCAGGCCGCAGACCCGGCGAACGACAGCGCGCGCAGCGATGCCTCGGCAACGCTCGCGCCGTCGAGCTCGACCAGGCACACTACCGACTGCGTCACGGCCCACCAGCCCCAGCGCGCGGTGCCGCCTCCCGTGGTTGCGACGACAGAACGCCAAACTCGCCGAGCACCCGGACCAGCGCCGGCACCGCGGCAGTGCCATGACCGAGCACCTCGGCCTGATGCGCGGACCCCTCGGGCAACCGCAGCCGCTGCTTGCGCAGGCCGTCAGCCTGCCAGTGCGGCCGCAACACGGTGATCTCGGCACGCTTGGCCCGCAGCCGTCCCGGCAGAGACGGATACCTCGGCAGGTTGATTCCTTCCTTCACGGTCACCACGGCCGGCAGCGCGAACTCGAAGACCTCCTGCGCGCCGCGATGCTCCCGCCCGGCGCGGACCATGTCGCCGGCCAGCTCGAGCCGTTTGATCCCGCAGGCGCATGGTCGGCCAAGCGCCTGGGCGACGCGGATGCCGACCTGATAGCCGCCGGTGTCAGCGGCCTCGTTCCCGAAGAATATGAGGGGGAACGTGGCCGGCTCCAGCTCGCGGACTGCCTGGGTGATCGCGGTCGCGGTGGCGACAGGGCCCCACTCCCGGCCATCGGTCTCCAGCAACACGCCGCGGTGCGCGCCGAGCGCCAGCATGTCCCGCAGCTGATCGGCAGCCTCGGGAGGTCCCAGCGTCAGCACGGTGACCGAGCCGCCAGCCTGCTCGGTGAGCTGGACTGCCTCTTCGACCGCGCACTCCTCGTGCGGGCTGACGGTGAAACCAGACATCCGGGTGTCAACGTCGCTGCCGTCGTCGGTGAGAACTATCGTGCCGCCCACCATCGGCACGCGCTTGACGCAGACCAGGATGTCCATCCGGCTAGCACCTGACTCGCTCGTTCGCCGGATCGAACAACGGCGTCGACCCGGCCACGGCCACCGTGACCGGATATTGCTCGCCGAGGTACTCGACTGTCAGCGGCGTGCCTACGATCGCCTCGGCTGGCGGCAGGTACGCCATCAGCAGGTGCTTGCCCACCGACGGCCCGGAACCGGCGCTGGTGACGTACGAGGGACGCCCCTTTGCGTCGGTGAGCGGCTCGCCGGCTTCGGTCAGCACCGGCTCGCCGCCGAGCATGTAACGCAGCTCGCCGGACGCGGAGACATGGTCGTCCACGGTCAGCGTGCACAAGATCGCGGCTGGCGGCGCGTCCCGCTGGCGCAGGTAAGCGATCTTGCCGATGAAGTCCTGCTCCTTGACCTTCGGCCGCGTCATTCCGGCCTCGACCAGGTTGTAGCTGGCATCGAGCTCGGCACCGTAGGCGCGGTAGCCCTTCTCGAGCCGGCCCGTCGTGCCGTATACGCCGATGCCGGCCGGGACCATGCCGTACGCCAGGCCGGCCGAGAACAGCGCGTCCCACAACTTCGCGCCTTGCTCGATCGGCACGTGCAGTTCCCAGCCGAGCTCACCGACGTAGGAGATCCGGGAGGCGAGCACGGTCATCCCCTCGGCCTCTATGTCCCGGCAGGTCCCGAAACCGAAGCCCTCGTGCGAGATGTCGTCGGCGGTGAGGTTACGCAGGATGGCACGGGCCTTGGGTCCCCAGAGGCCGAATGTGGTCCAGGCCGAGGTGAGATCGGTGACGGCCGCCGAGCCGTCGTCGGGCAGGTGGTCGGCGATCCACTTGTAGTCCGCCATTCCGGTGGCACCGCCAGTGACGACGCGGAAGTGCCGCGGCCCGAGCCGCATGATCGTCAGGTCCGCCCGGAAGCCGCCCGCGTCATCCAGGAACGAGGTGTACACCACCCGGCCGACGGGCACTTGCAGCTGCGCCACCGCGAGTTTCTGCACCGTGTGCAACGCGCCCGGCCCGGTCACGTCCAGGATCGCGAACGCGGACAGGTCGAATAGGGCGGCCACCTCGCGCATCGCCAGGTGCTCAGCATTGATGATCGGTGACCACCAGCGGGACTCCCACTCGCCGCCGCGGTCCATCAGCTGGCCCCGGTACCGGTCAAGCAGGTCACGGTTGCGCGCGTACCAGAACGGCCGCTCCCAGCCCGCGGTCTCATGGAACACCGCACCGAGCTCGCGCTCGCGCTCGTACACCGGGCTGACCCGCACCGGGCGGCCCGACTCCCACTGCTCGCTCGGGTGCACGATGCCGTACATCTTGTTGAAGCCCTCGGCGGCCCTCGCGGTCACGTGCGCGGTCGTGCGCTGGTGCGGGTAGAACCGGGCGATGTCGGATTCGTGGATATCGATCTCCGGCGTCACGCCGCTCATCCACTCCGCCACCGCGCGCCCGATTCCTGGTCCCTCCTTGATCCAGCTCGCGGCGACCGACCAGAGGCCGGGCACCTCGGGCGTTTCGCCGAGCAGCGGATGGCCATCGGGTGTCATCGAGATCAGCCCGTTAATGGCGTACCGGATGCCGGCCCGCTCGTCGCCGAGCAGATCGGGCATCAGCTCGAGCGCCAGCGCCAGCTGCGGGTCGAAGTCGTCCTGAGTGAACGGCAGCTCGGTCGGTGACAGCACTGCGGCCTCGATGGCCGGGATGTCGTCAGGCGGCACGATGATCGGCCGGTGCGCGTACGACCCCACCTCCATGTCGCCGCCGTGCTGGCGCTCGTACATGTTCTCGTCGACATCCCTGACGATGGGGTAGGCGATCTCGCCTTCGGTCCCGTCGAACAGCGCGATCGGGCCGACGCTGATCATCTGATGCACGATCGGGGTGAGCGGAATCCGGGCGCCCGCCATCTTGGCGATCCGCGGGCTCCAGACGCCGCAGCATATCGCGCAGACGTCGGTCTGGATGTCGCCCTTGGTCGTGCGCACCGCGCTGACCCGGCCATCGTCGGACTTGTCGATGCCGAGCACCTCAGTGCCGGCCAGCACGGTCAGCGCGCCAAGCTGCTGGGCCTGCTCGCGCATCAGGGTGCCGGCCCGCAATGAGTCGACCACGCCGACGGTGGGGAAGTACGCACCGCCGATGATCACCGAGTCGTCCAGGTACGGCACCAGCTTGCGCACGCCCGCAGGCGTCAGCAGCTCGGCCGGAATCCCCCATGCCTTGGCTTGCGAGCAGCGGCGGCGCAGCTCGGTCATCCGGGCCGGCGACCGGGCGACCTCGATCCCGCCGCTCTGGGTAAAGACGCCCAGTTCGGAGTACTGCTCGGTCGAATCCCGGGTCAGCTCCATCATCATCTTGGAGTACTCGATCGGGAAGATGAAGTTCGATGCGTGGCCGGTCGAGCCGCCGGGGTTGGGCATCGGGCCCTTGTCTACCAGCACAAGCTCGGTCCAGCCGAGCCTGGCCAGGTGGTAGGCGAGGCTGTTGCCGACGATTCCCGCCCCGATGATGACGGCACTGGCCCGGCCTGGGATCTCGGTCATGCTGCGATCTCACTCATCTCGCTAATCCGCCGATCTTTCGTCTCGAGCTGCCCCGGCATGGTCACGGACGACTTCCCAGTTCCCGGAAAGTCGTCCGTGACCAACCCACGGGGGACACCCCCGTGAACCCCCCGAAGAGCGGCCCACGCGGCGTTCCCTGCGTGCCCTACTCGACCGGGATCTCCTTGTTGATCAGGCCGAGGTCGATCCCCTGCCGCTTGCGTACGATCCTCGCAGTCACGTACACGATGATCGCCAGGACGTACATCGCACCCATGAATATCAGCGACGGGTGAAGGTTGACGTAGTAGTTGTCGTTCGACAGCCACTCGTAGAGATTGAAGCCCAGCAAGCCGATCGTGACCCACCCGGCGACTGGGACGATTTGCACGCCGAACAGCCTGAGCTTGCTAGCCGGCGATGCTCGCCACAGTTCTTTCTTGACGAACGGCAAGAGCACCACTGCGATCGCGCTGAACAAGAACGTCACCGCGATCACCAGCGTCGCATCGTAGGTATATTTCACGAACGTCGAGTTATAGGCGTATATGGCGCTGAGGCCCACCGCCGGTAGCAGCATCAGGATCAGCGAGTAAACCGGAACCTTGCGCTTCTCCGACACCTCGGCGGCGCGGTCCGGCAGGACCCGGTCGAAGGCCGCAGCGAAGATGACCCTGGTCGAGGACAGGAACAGGGTTCCCACCCAGCCGAAGAACCACAGGCTCATCACCAGGATCAGGATGACCTGGAATGCCGTATTGTGCACCAGCCAGCCAGCGAACAGGACGGGGTACGGCCAGACCGGCAGCACTCCCTTGACGTCGAAGTTCAGCGTGTTGGAGTTCTGGTAGAACGCCCAGCCGAAGGTCTTGTCGATCAGCAGCAGGAATCCCACGGTCAGGATGACGGTGATCCAGAGCCCGCCGAACATGCCGGTGAAGACTCGCCTGAAGTCGTTGGCGCCGCGTATTTCGCCGTAGAGCGTAGCGCCCCAGTTCGGCCACAGGATGAAGAACATCATCACCGGGACGAGCAGCATTGTCGGCCCGAGCGGGCCGAAGGCGAGCTTGGGTGCCACGTAGCCAGCCTTTGCTGCTGCGGCTTGAGTGGCGCCGTAGGCGTTGTGAATACCGAAGAGCTTGTGGGCCTCCAGGTTGAACGAGTTCACGAAGTCCTGGTGGTTATTGATAAGCAGAAGCACGACGATCACCGCGAAGCCGACCAGGCCGCCGTAGAAGCACCACTTCTGGAACCTGGCGTAGCCGGCCATGCCGATCGACACCAGGAGCCCGGCGAGCGCGATCGTGATGAGCGACACGACGAAGATGCCGTTGTGCGTACCGAACCACGCGGCCCCGCCGGCTGGCCAGGTCCACTTCAGCGTCGCCCAGATCGGTTCGAAGAACTGAACGGCGAGAATGTTGCCGTAGATCGGCGCCCACAGCCAGAGGATGAACCACCACCCGGTGGCTGCCATCACGAAGCCGAGACCGCTGCCCAGGATCCTTGTCTGCCAGACGTAGTCTCCGCCGGCGCGCGGGATCGTCACCACCAGTCCGGCGTAGGCGATCACCAGGAACGACACCCAGATGCCTGAGATCACGACCGAGGTGATCAGCTGACCCTGGGGGAACGCGGGGGCGGCGAAGGCGAACTCGTAGATCGCCAGGGTGACGAAGTTTGTCGCTAGGCACGCGTAGATCACCGAGTCCCGGACAGACCAGCCACGCACCAAGCCGGTGGCATTCCGGAGGAATAGCGTGGGGGCCTCACTGACCGATTCTGTTGCCATCTGCGCCTCTCAGTAATTGCCTATTGAGTGAGTCGCCCGGTCCGGGCTTACTGCTGATGATGCCGCTTCTAGCGCTTTCAGTTGTGCCGGTTGACGCAGTTCGGCCGACGCAGTCAGCTACTGCGCTCGGATTAGCCGTTCACCATCAGGTATCGCGATATCTTCGCCTTCTTGACATCCAGCTCGATGACCGCGCCCTGCAGTACGCCGTCGCCGTAGACGCTGCCGGGGTTGATAGCCAGCGTGCGTTTCATCCGCTTAGTCGCGCGGCTCTCGTGGATGTGACCATGCACCGATATCAGCGGCTGGTATTTGTTGATCGCATCGCGAACCGCAGTAGACCCGACCGCCTTCATCACCGCGCCGCCGTGCATCGGGCGCAGGTTCTGGTCAAGAGCCGGGGCTTCGTCGAGCCCGCTTCCGTACGGTGGCGCATGGAAGTTGAATATCGCCCGGCTCATGTCGGGTACCAGGCGTGCTACCGCGTCGATCTTGGCAGCCAGCTCGGGCTCAGGTGCCTCCCGGTAGGTGTCCCACGGCGTCGGGTTGGTCCAGCCCATCGAGACCAGCGAGAACCCGTCGAGGTCGAGTAGCTTGCCCTCGGCAAAGCTCACGCAGGGCGATGACTCGATGATGTCGTCAATCTCGAAGATGTCGTCGTTACCGCCGTTGAGGATGCACGGGATCTGCCCGCCTCGCAGTTTGTCGTCCGCCATGTTCAGCCACCGGTCCAGCGAGCTGATCATTTCTGTACTGAAACGCTGGTCGACAGCTTCGGTATCTTCGCTCAGGTGCGTCAGCTCGTCGGGGCTGACCAGGGCAGGGTAAAAGCCGCTGTTGCGGATCCGCGTCTGCATCTCCTCGAGCGCCTGCTTGCTCTCCAGGCGGTGGGTCTCGCCGCGCAGGGACAGCTGCCAGTACCCGTTGTGCGCGACGATCGGCACCATGGCCTTGCCCGTGACGTCCCCGCCCAGCACGACCAGATCCGCCTTGTAAAAGGCAGCCGAGTTCAGGAACTTCCGCCAGCAGACTTCAGAGCCATGGATATCGGTCGCAAAGAAAATCTTCATGCACCTATCACGCCTTTGCTGCACCGCATGTGCATGGGTGTAGCACCATGCGCAACCGGACGTCAAGATTGATAACGACTCAATGGTTACGGTAGCAGCGCTACGCGCGCGAGTGCGGCACCATCGCGAACGCAATGTTCGGCAACGGCCGCGGTCGGCGCAGGACCGCCCGCCCTCGCCAGCACATGCCCGTCAGTGGCCGACTTCCTCCGGCAGCTCGTACCAGCGGACGCGGTCTCCGACGTTGGCGCGCATCTTCCACTTCACGCCCTTGGGCACGGTCCTGGCGATCTCCGCGAGCGTTCCGGCCTGGGCGACCGGGTCATAGAGGGCAGCCTGCGGGACGAGCTCAGGGTTGCTCCGCACGAGGCCGGGCAGCTTATCCAGGTTCCCGGTAACGGTGCGCCACCAACCCCAGTCCGCCGAGAGCTGCTTGCCGAACCTGTCCTGGTCGATGCTGGCGGTGCCACCTCGAGTGGCGGCTGGCGTGTCGACGGGCAGCCCGGACAGCAGCTGGAGGATGTCCCAGACGTCCTTGGGGTTCAGCTCGACGATCTGGAGCTTGGACAGCAGGATGTCGACCGCGCTGAGGCTCAGCGGATCCGAACCGAAAGACTGCCGGAAGTCAAGTACGTGGCACATCGCCAGCCGGTCCACCATGACGTCGATCGGCCGGCCCGACGGTGCCATGAAGTACATTTGCCGGTCTCCGTTGAGGTTGTTGAACCTGCGGTCCGGCTGGCATCCGCTGCGCTCGAGGAAGGCGGCGGTAGCTTTTCGGCCCTTGGACAGGCAGGCGAAATCCATGTCCTGACCCGCGCGCAGCCGAGGCGGCAGGTCCGGGCAGAGCACGCGGACCGCCAGCCCGCCGAGCAACTTCAGGCCTACGCCGGCTTCAGCAGCGGTCCGCGCGAGAGCGATGGCCTCCGGCAGCGGATCGGCGACGGCGGCTTCTGGCGAATGGCCAGGCTGAACTCCCACGGCTGCTCCTGAGTGTGCGTGACGGCAAGCGTCAACCGCACAATACAACCGACTGCGGGCGAAGCGGCATAACAACGAACTGGTTGGCTTTCAGGCTGCGAACCCGGCGGATGCCGAGATGGCTGTTAAACGGGAGGCAGGTCCGGTCAACGGCGTCGCCTCATCGGGCTGCTTCCCGCCAGCCGGTTCCGGATGTGTCTCTGCCGCCGATCTCGGCGCGGGCACGTCCACTGGGCGCTCCGGGATCGGCATCAGCTGGCGGCCGCCTTCGACGGCCTGGAAGGTGCCGCCAGCGACATCGGTGCGCACCCTGTGCGGGTGCGGCTTGCGCGGATGCGCGTTCGCATAGAAGACCGCGGATATCCAGAACGCGAGCACAAACGCTATGACGATCGGCATGACAATCAGTGACAAATGGGATCCTGACATGGCCATACCCCCCGGTTGCTAGGCCATACGACAGTCCCTGGCTGCTAGCCATACCCACCCGCCCCGCTAGCTGACACCTCCCTGGCCGCAACCGCCTAGGACCCGCCCGGGCCGCCGGGCCGGACCAGCCCTGACTCATACGCTGCCACCACAAGCTGCGCCCGGTCCCTGGCGGCCAGCTTCATCATGGCCCTTGCTGCATGGGTCTTCACCGTCGAGGCACTCACGAACAGGCTGTTCGCTATCTCCGCATTGGAATGTCCGCTGGCGATCAGCCCGACGATCTCGCGCTCGCGCGGGGTGAGCTCATCGACACCAGGTACCGGCTTGGTCCTGCGGCGCTGGCTGGCGAACTCCGCGATCACCCGCCGGGTGACCGCTGGCGAGAGCAGGGCCTCGCCGCCGGCCACCACGCGAACGGCACGGACGAGCTCGGCCGCGTCGGTGTCCTTCACGAGGAAGCCCGCCGCGCCGGCGCTCAGGCCATCGAAAATGTACTCATCTAGCTCGAAAGTCGTCAGGATCACCACGTGCACGTCGTTCAGCGCTGGGTGTGCGGCGATCTGCCGGGTCGCCTCAATGCCGTCGAGCACTGGCATCCGGATGTCCATAAGCAGTACATCGGGTCGTTCGCGCAGCGCAAGGCGCACCGCTTCCTCGCCGTTGGCGGCCTGCCCGGCCACTTCCATGTCATCTTCAGCGCCAATCAGCGCGGCGAAGCCCGCCCTGACTAGCACTTGATCGTCGGCCAGCCCGACCCTGATCACGACCGCCCCCTGTCAGCCCCGGCCGGGGCGGCTGCGTCCTCGCCTGATGACTGCGGCGCGGCCGGAGCAGGCAACCAGGCCGACACGCTGAAGCCGCCGTCGGGCAACAGCCCGGCGGTGACCGTCCCGTCGAGCGCTCGGGCGCGTTCGGTCATTCCGGGAATGCCGTTTCCGGCCGACAGGCCAGCGCCTGCCTCGCGCATCGCGCCGTCGCGCGAAGCGGAGCCTGCCTTGCCGCCTGTCGCGCGAGAGGCAACCGTCCTGGCCGGGCCCGGATCCTCGACCTGCACCAGCACACCGCGCGGTTCGTAGCCGATGGTGACCGAGGCCGTCGCGGCCCGGCTGTGCCGGGTGACGTTCGTCAGTGATTCCTGGACTATCCGGTAGGCCGTAATGTCCGCTTCGGCCGGCAGCTGACGTGGCTTCCCGTCGGTTGCCAGCCGGACCTCAAGTCCCGCGAAGCTCACGGCGGCCAGCAGATCGGGCAGGTTGCCAAGGCCAGGGCTCGGCGCACGCGGCGCGCTGCCTATCGGTTCGCCGTCCCGCAGCACGCCGAGCACCGACCGCAGCTCCGCAAGCGCCTGCCGACTGACGTCATGGATCGCCGTGAGCGCCTCACGCGCGCGTTCCGGCTGGCGGTCCATGAGGTGCAGCGCGGTGTTCGCCTGGACGTTGATCACCGAGATGTTGTGCGCGACCACGTCATGCAAGTCCCTGGCAATCCGCAGCCGTTCCTCGCCCGCCCGCCGCCGAAGCTGCTCCTCACGGCTCCGCTGCAGGGCCGCGGCCCGCTGACTGCGGATGCGGATGACCTCGGCTGCGGCCAGCAGCACCAGGAGCCAGGCAGCGAGACCGAGCGCGAGGGCCGTGCTGGCCCGGCCGGGCCTGCCAACCTGCCATGGCGGCCAGAAGCTCACCAGGTAGCCGACCACCAGGGACGCTACGGCGGCGGTACGCTTCCCCGCTAGCACGGCGCTGAAGAACGCCACGATCAGGCCGAGCCAGATCAGGCCGGACTGGCCCATTGCGCCGACCCACAACGTCGTTGCCAGCGACACCGCCAGCACCGCGACAGGAAACCGTCGGCGCGCGACCAAAGCCATGCCGCCGACCGTCAGCAGCAGGTACGTCGGCCAGTCCGCTGCCGAGTGGCCGCCGTGCTGCCAGGCGAGGCCGGTCGCGGCCGTCACAAGCTGGATCGCTGTTACCGCCAGCGCGATGGCTATGTCGACGGCCCAGCCGCGGCGGGTGTCAGCTGCTGGGCGCATTTCAGGCACTGCGGAGTCCGTCATCTCTGCTACCGACGGTACGCCGGGACTGTGACGCACCGCGTCAGCCGCAGGCCGGCTTTCGGCGTCCGGGCGTACGCCCGCTGGATTACTGGTGCCCGCCTAGCGGTCCCGCCCGGACTACCCAGAAGTGGCCAGTGGGCGGACGACACCAGGCTGGTCCGGCGGCGAGCATGGCTGTACCGCCCCATCCGGAAGGAGATCGTTACCATGGCGATCATCGAGGCATCCGGCCTCACGAAACGCTACGGACCCGTGCTCGCTGTTGACGACCTGAGCTTCGGTGTGGACCGTGGCAGCGTCGTCGGCTTCCTGGGCCCGAACGGCGCGGGCAAGACCACGACCTTGCGCATGTTGCTAGGGCTGGTCAGGCCTGACCGCGGCACGGCGACGATCGGGAACGTCGGCTACGCCGAGCTCGCTACGCCGCTGCGCCAGGTTGGCGCGGTACTCGAGGCGTCGTCGTTTCACCCGGGCCGGACGGCCCGCAACCACTTGCGCGGGCAGGCGATAGCGGCCGGCGTGGACGCCACGCGGGTCGCGGATGTGCTGCGTCTCGTTGAGCTCTCAGCCGCTGCGGACCAACGGGTTGGCGGCTTCTCGCTGGGCATGCGGCAGCGGCTCAGCCTGGCTGCCGCGCTGCTGGCCGATCCTGACGTGCTGATACTCGACGAGCCGGCCAACGGGCTCGATCCTGAGGGCGTCCGGTGGTTGCGCAGCCTGCTGCGCGGCTTGGCGGCCCGGGGCGTCGCGGTGCTGGTGTCGAGCCATCTGCTGGCTGAGGTGGCGCAAACCGTCGACTCGGTGGTCATCATCAATCGCGGCCGCATCGTCGCCCAGGCCCCGATCTCTGAGCTCACAGCCAGCGCGGCGCTCGAAGAGGTTTTCCTCGGGCTGACAGCCAGCCCGCCATCCGGCGATGCCCGCTCGGCGCGGGAGGCGGCGCAGTGATGGTCAAGCTCATCAGGATCGAATGGCTCAAACTGCGGACCACCAGGCTGAGCTATGGTTTGCTGCTGACCGCCGCGGGCCTGACTGCCCTGTTCAGCATCCTCGAGGCTGCGAGGTCCGGGACACGCGAGGTAGCGCCGCTGTCCTCGGCGGCCGGGCTGGACGCGGTGATCACCGGGGGCATCTGGGCACTGCTGTTTGCCGCCATTCTCGGCGTGACGGTGGCTAGCGGCGAGTTCCGGCACCACACTGCCACCGGTACCTACCTAGCGACCCCGCAGCGGGACCGGGTCCTGGCAGCCAAAGCCGTGACAGCCGCGTGCGGCGGCGCCATCTTCGGCCTCGCCGGATGGCTGATCGCGACCGCAGTGGGTCTGGGCTTCGTATCCTCCCGCGGCTACCCGATTCCGATCGGCACCGGCTCGCTGGCCCGCTACGCGGCAGGTCACATCATCGCCGGAGCATTGCTCGGGGCCATCGGAGTGGCGGTCGGTTCGCTGGTCAGGTCGCAGCTGGCGGCGGTCATCGGCGTGTTCGTGTGGGCGATCGTGGTGGAGTCCATCATCGGCGGGCTGTTCAGCGCTGTGCAGCCGTACCTGCCGTACACGGCGGCGACCACGCTGGCCGGCAGCGCGCTGGGCAGCGCGGCATTCGGCCCGGCCCACGGTCTAGCCAGTAGCGCAAGTCCGCTGCCGTTCGCGGCTGCTGCGGCGCTCCTCGTGGCCATCGCTATCGGGCTCTGCGCGCTAGCCGCCCAGACTACTGTCAACAAGGACATCAGCTAACCGGGAGAGACCTGATGGTCGAGAGCGACGTCATCGTGAACCCGCTCAGCGGAGAACGGATAACCATCCGTCGCACGGCGCAGACTGGCGGCGAGGTCCTTGACTGGGAACTGCT
Source organism: uncultured Actinomycetota bacterium (assembly GCA_963787665.1). Lineage (GTDB taxonomy): Bacteria > Actinomycetota > Actinomycetes > Streptosporangiales > Streptosporangiaceae > JAJYUU01. The sequence goes on along the minus strand of CAWBDZ010000005.1, from coordinate 450,890 downwards.
ACTTGCGCCCGGCGGCCGGGTGCCCAGCAGTCATGCCCACCCGGAGCAAGAGGAAGTCTTCACCGTGCTCGACGGCCGGATGAGGTTTCGAGTCGGCTGGCGGCGGCTGACCGTTCTTCCCGGCCAGAGCGTGCGAATTCCGGCCGGCACCGTGCACCACTTCGCCAACTGCGGCGGTGTTCCAGCCCGGGTCGCGGTGCAGTCGCGTCCCGCGTTGCGGACGGCGGAGTTGCTGGCGACGGCTGCCGCTCTCGCGCAGGATCAGCACGCGGCCGGCCGCCGGCTTCCACGGCTACTGGAGCTTGCCTTGTTCATGACCGAGTTCGAGCGGGAGGTGCGAGCCCCGATCTTGCCGGTCCGCCTGGTCCGCCTGGTCACGCGTAAGCTCGCCGTCCTGGCGGACCGGCGCGGCCTCGATGAGCGCTACCGCGGGCTGCACCGCGGATATGGCTGACGCAGGTGGCCGGCCTGTGACTGCAATTGAGGTGGCCCACCTGGTGAAGCGGTACCGCGGCGGCCGCCGCAACGCGGTCGACGACATCAGTTTCCAGGTGCCCAGCGGTGAGTTGTTCTGCCTGCTCGGACCCAACGGTGCCGGGAAGACAACGACGGTCTCCATTCTGACCACGACGCTCGAGCCGACCGCCGGCCGGGTGCGCGTCTCCGGCCACGATGTGATGGCCGAGCAGGCAGCGGTACGCCGCGAGATCGGCGTGGTGTTCCAGCAGCCGGCCCTCGACAAGAACCTGACGGCTGAGGAGAACCTGAGGTTGCACGCGGTGCTGTACGGACTGTGCGGCTGGCGGCCGATGTACCGGCTGATGGCGGCCAGCTACCGGCACCAAGTTGACCAGGTGGCCGGCGTGCTCGGCGTGTCCGACCTGCTGAGCCAGCCGATCCGGGCCCTCTCCGGCGGTCAGCGGCGGCGGCTGGAGATCGTCCGAGCGCTCATGCACAAGCCGCGGGTGCTGTTCCTGGACGAGCCGACGGCCGGGCTTGATCCGCATAGCCGGCGCAGCCTCTGGTCGTACCTGTCGGCGGCCCGGGCAACGCTTGGTACCACGGTCTTGCTGACCACGCACTACCTCGAGGAAGCCGAGGCAGCCGATTCAGCCTGCGTGCTGGCCCACGGCAAGATCGTCGACCGCGGCAGTCCCGCCGAGCTGAAACAGCGCCACGGCGGCCGCTCGCTGGAAGAGGCCTACCTCGCCATGGTCGGCGACGAGGAGCCATGCGATCAGACCTGACGATGCGGCGCGCCGTGCCTGCGCGACGCGCAGCCTGGGCGGCGGCCGAGTTCAGCGCGCTGCTCGCCATAGCTCAGCGCGACGTGACCAAGCTGCTGCGGGACCGGCCGCGGCTGGCGGTCAACCTGGCCTTCCCGGTCCTGCTCATCGCCGGGCTGGGCGGGTTGCTCCAGGCCACGGTCGGGAAAGTCACCGGGCTCAGCACGATCACGCTGGCTTTCACCGGCGTGCTGGCGGCCAGCTTGTTCCAGTCGACCGCGGCGGGGATGATCTCGATCGTCGAGGACCGGGAGAACGACTTCTCCCGTGAGCTGTTCATTGCGCCCGTCGCGCGGCTCACGCTGCTGGCCGGGAAGATCATCGGTGAGGGCACGGTGGCGCTGTGTCAGGGCGCGTTCATCGTGGCCTTCGCTATCGCCTTCGGCGTCCGGATGACCGGTGGTCAGGCACTGGGCCTGGCCGCCACCGGCGTAGCGTGCTGCCTGCTCGGATCGGCGTTCGGGCTGGCTACCATCGCGGCGCTGCCGAATCAGCGCTCCGCCATGGAGATCTTCCAGTTCCTGATCATTCCGCAGTACGTGCTCGGCGGCGTCCTGGTGCCGCTGAATGGCGCGCCGCGCCTGCTGGCCGACCTGGCCTGGCTGATGCCGATGCGCTATGCGGTGGACCTGGTCCGGGCTGTCTTCTACGCGGGTAAGCCTGGCTATCACCGGGTCGTCGTTACCGGCGCCGGCCTGGACCTAGCCGTCATCGTGGTGCTCGCCGCGGCACTGCTGATGGCCGGGGCGGCCTTGTTCAGCCATCGGGAGCGGGTGAAGTGATCGCACTGCGGCTTGCGCCCTCGGCCAGCACCCGGCCGAAGGCAGCCAGGTAACTGTCATCGCCCTGGTCGCGCCGCTTCAGCCAGTACTCGGCGCCCCAGAACAGGTAGGCCCACAGGCCAGCTGGCACCTGGCGGCCAAGCCTGACAGCTGAGTTGTAAGTGTCGATGACATGCTCGGGCAGGCAGCTGAACATGGCCCGGCCTGGCACGCTGGGCGGGGTTGTCTCCGTCTCCCATGGCTCGGCCTGGCCCTCGGCAACCATCAGGCGCACCCCGCCGCGCGCTGTCTCGCGGCAGTAGCGCTCGTTCGACCGGACCTGCCATGTGCTGTTGCTGCCCGCCAGGTAGGCCGTCCTCGGACCGAGCCGCACCAGTCCGTGCCGCGGGTAGTAATCCAGCCCGGCGACATCGGCCAGCCGTCTGGCCACCGCCAGTGAGTCGCCTTGATCCCTGGTCCGCCAGTGCTGCTGCAGCCGCACTAGAGCCGACGTCGGCATGAACCCGTTCAGCACCACCGGCCTCGACGAGTCGGCCGCACGGACCGCGCTCACCTCGCGCCGCACGAACGACTCGGACAGCCGCCACGACTGTTCAAGGCCGAGCGGATCGACGGCCTCGTGCTCGACTTGCCATCCGACAACCGCCGGTTGCTCCCGGTAACGCGACACGACGCTGGTCACGAAGCTGACCGCGGCGTCGAGCAGTGGCCGGTGCGTCTGCGGACTGACCAGGCTGCGAGGCGGCAACGGCGCCGGCAGATGATGCGCCGGGACGAAGAACTCGGGATAGCCGAACGCCTTCACCGCGCCGACGCACACAATGATCTTCTTGCCCGCCGCGGCGGCGGCGCTGATCTGCTGGTCGAGCGGCCCTAGGTCCAGCACGCCCGGCTCGGGCTCCAGCTGGTTCCAGTACGCGGCAAGCCTGATCAGCGGGAACGGATACGCCAGCAGGTCCGCCAGCGCCTGCCGGGGCTCCAGACCCAGGGCCTGCGCCTGTAGCGGCCGGTAGCTGATTCCGAGCAGAGCAGCGCCGGCCGGTTCCACTGGCCGCTGCGACCAACGGCTGGTAAGCGGCTGGGCTGGCCGGGCGAGCCGCAGCTCCGGCAGCAACGGCACCCTAGCCACGGCGCGAGTCGCCTGAACAGATCGCTGCCGTGCCGCACTCATGTCGTCCATGCTGGCAGGCCACAGGCTGAGCGTCATCAGCCTGCGGTCGATATCGGCCTGCGCCCGGCGACGACGGACGCGGCCAAATTTCGCTAGCTGGCCACGACCTGGAAGGTAGCCAGGCTGGGGTCGGCCGCGTAGGCGATGCGGCCGCCGTCGGCCGCTACCTCCCGGAGCGCGGCCACTGCCTCAGCCGTGATCAGCTCGCCGGGAGCAAGGACCGGAATACCGGGCGGGTACGGCGCGATCAGTTCCGCGCTGATCCGGCCCACCGCGGCGGCCGCGGCCACGGTCTGGTTCGGCGCGAAGAAAGCATCCCGCGGCGCGAGCACCGGCTGCGGCTCCACGCTCCACGACGCGGCGACGGCCAGCTGACGCGGCGCGCCGCGGTGCCGCTCGATCGCCTCGATCAGCACTTCGGTGAAGGCGGCCAGGTGCTCCGCGTCGTCGGCGATGGTAGGGATCGGCACCACAGTGTCCCGGTCCGCCATCTCCACGGGCATGCCCGCCGCGATGAGATCGGCTTCGACTGCATTCCCGTGCGCGCCGGTCCCGGCCAGCAGTACGACCAGCTTCGTCGGCTCGACGCCCGGGCCGTCGAGCACGGCCACGCCAGGCACCTCGCGCAGCCGCTGACGAGCCGCGGCCACCGCGCGGATGAGCCGTCCGCAGAGTTGCTCGCCTGCTACGGCTAGCAACGCCCGGGCAGCGTCGATGCTCGCCATGATCGAGCCGGTAGGGCTAGTGGTATGGGTCGCCTCGAACGCGCGGTCTAGCCGCGCCGCATCCAGCCGGGCAGTCCTGGCGAACACCAGCGCGCCCTGGGTATAGGCGGGCAGTGCCTTGTGCGCGCTGGTTACCATCGCGTCTGCGCCGGCGGCTATGGCATGCCGCGGCAGGCCGGGATGGAAACCCAGGTGCGCAGCCCACGCCGCGTCCACGATCAGCGGCACCCCGGCGGCATGCGCGACCGCCGCGTGTCCGGACAGGTCGCTGATCGTGCCTACATAGGTCGGGTCGCCGAGGAATACCGCGCAAGCATCCGGATGCGCGGCCAGCGCGTCGCGCACCGTCGGCACGGCGACGCCGCCCGGCAGGCCCGAGGACGGATCGATCTCCGGACGCACCCAGACCGGTCGCAAGCCAGCAAGCACCAGGCCAAGCAGCAAGGACCTGTGCAGCGTGCGGTTGATGATCACTTCCTGGTCAGGCTGGCCGACCGCCAGCGCGAGTGCCTGGTTGCCGTGCGTGGATCCGGCGACTGAGAACCTGCACCAATCCGCTCCCCACAGGCGCGCCGCCCGTGCCTCCGCATCGACCCGGAGGTTGTCGGCGTGCTTGATGGTGTCGAGCCCGCCGTAAAACGGCGCGTCCCCGGCCACCACGGCGCCGACCAGGTCCTGCCGTTGCTTGTGCCCCGGCACGCTCATCGGCGTCAGCTCGCCGAGCTCAGCCTGCCGGGTGAAGTCCAGCCATGCGGCCAGCAAGGGCGCGTCGGCGCGCAGTCCGAGCGGGTCGCGCGGATCAGTTACCGGGTCAGCCATCCGCCTAGTGTGCAGGACGCGACCGCCAGGCGTTAGCCGGCCGGCGGCCCCGCGCGCACGTACGACTCCACTTCGGCCGCATCCTGGCGGGTGCCGAAGCCCTCCAGCACCCAGGTCGCGCCGGCCTCCCGCAACCCAGCCACAAGGCCGCCGCGCTCGCCCGGGCTCACGCGGTGCAAGGCACAGCGAACAGCGATATCGAGGGAACGGGGTCCGCCCAGGGCCGTCAGCTCTGCTCGCAACGCGGCCAGGTCGGCCATCGGGGGCGGCGCCGGGCGGTTTCCCGAACCTGGAAAGATCGGGAAGCACCCCTGCAGCCTGGCCGCCCTGGCCAGCGGTTTGCGGTTCGGCCAGCGGCAGGCTGCCCAGAGCGGGACCGGGTCCTGAACTGGCCGCGGCAGCATCGGCGGGGAATCGACCACAAGACGGCTGCCCCGATGGTGAACCTCGTTCCCCGCTAGAAACCGCAGCAGAACCTCGAGGGACTCGTCTAGCAGCTGGCCGCGGGCCCGCGGCGAGGTCTCCTCGCCGAACGCGCTGAACTCCCGCCAGCCGTCATCGCCCAAGCCCACGCCCGCCACCAGGCGGCCACCGGACAGCTGATCGAGCGTGGCGATCTGCCGCGCCAGCACCCATGGCCGGCGCCTGGATAGTGGCGTCACGAGCGCCCCTAGCCGGATGCTGGAGGTCGCCATCGCGATCGCGGCCAGCGTCGTCCAGGCTTCGGCTACCGGCATGCCGGGTTCGGCAAGCATGTGGTCCCAGATAAAGAACCCGTCCCAGCCGGCTTGCTCGGCAGCCGCGGCCACGGCGGCGACGCGGCGCGGATTCGCGAATTCGGAGAAAGGCGGCAGGAAAATCCCGTGCTTCACGGGCCCGATTATCCGCCTGTCTCAGACACCTCGCGGCCGCCGGCCTCGGCCCGGTCGCGCACGTAGAACTCGGCCGTGACCGGCGCCAGCGGCGTGTTACCGAGAATCATGTCGGCGGCCTTCTCGGCGATCATCATGGTCGGCGCGTAAATGTTGCCGTTGGTGATATATGGCATCACTGACGCATCGACCACCCGCAGCCCGTCCAGGCCGTGCACGCGCAACGTGGCCGGATCGGTGACCGACATCGGGCCGGTGCCCATCGCCGCGGTACAGGACGGGTGCAGCGCAGTCTCGCCATCTCGCTTGACCCAGTCCACGATCTGGTCGGGGTTTTGCACGTCGGGTCCGGGCGAGATCTCTCCCGCGTTGTAGGGGTCCATGGCCGGCTGGCTGAGGATCTTGCGAGCCACGCCGATCGCCTCGACCCACTCGCGTCGATCCTGCTGGGTCGACAGGTAGTTGAACCGCAGCGCCGGCTTCGCCGCCGGATCGGCCGAGGTGATCCGCACGCTGCCGCGAGCATCGGAGTTCATCGGGCCGATGTGTACCTGGTAGCCGTGGCCGCCAGCAGGCGAGGAACCGTCGTAGCGCACCGCGATCGGCAGGAAGTGGAACATCAGGTTCGGGTAGGCGACGTCGTCGTTGCTACGGGCGAACCCGCCGCCTTCAAAATGGTTCGTGGCGCCAGGCCCGCTGCGCAGGAACAGCCAGCGCGCGCCCACCATTGGCCGGTTCCGCCATTTGAGTGCCGGCGCGACCGACACTGGCTGCTTACAGCCGTACTGCACGTAGACCTCGAGGTGATCCTGAAGATTCTCGCCGACTCCGGGCAACTCGTGGCGTACCGGCACGCCGGCCGCCTGGAGCTCCTCGGGGCGGCCGATGCCGGAGACCTGCAGCAGCTGCGGGCTGTTGATCGCGCCGCCAGCGAGGATGATCTCGCCTGCGCGCGCAGTCTGCAGGCTGCCGCCATGCCGGTACTCCACTCCAATTGCCGCAGTGCCATCCAGCAGTATCTGGGTCACGAACGCCCGCGTGTGCACGGTAAGGTTCGGCCGGTCCAGGACCGGATGCAGATAGGCACGGGCCGCGGATAGCCGCCTGCCGCGGTGCAGGTTGCGGTCGAACGGCCCGAAGCCCTCCTGCCGGTAGCCGTTGACGTCATCGGTCAGCTGGTAGCCGGCCTCTTGCGCGGCGGCGAAGAACGCCCGGAACAGCGGGCTGTCGGCCGGGCCCCGTTCCAGGATGAGCGGTCCGTCACCGCCGCGGAACTCATCGGCCCCGGCCAGGCACGTCTCCATCCGCTTGAAGTAGGGCAGGCAGTGCGGGTAATCCCAGCTGGCCATGCCCGGGTCAGCGGCCCACCGAGCGTAATCGAGCGGGTTACCGCGCTGGAAGATCATTCCGTTGATGCTGCTCGAGCCGCCGAGAACCTTGCCCCTGGCGTGATAGACGCGGCGGCCATTCATGAACGGCTCTGGCTCGGACTCGTACTTCCAGTCGTAGAACCGGCTGCCTATCGGGAAGGTCAGGGCGGCCGGCATGTGGATGAAGACATCCCAGCGGTAATCGGGCCGGCCGGCTTCAAGCACCAGGACGCGGTTGGAGCGGTCGGCCGACAGCCGGTTGGCCAGCGCGCAGCCCGCCGAACCGCCGCCGACGATGATGAAGTCGTAGTTATCTGCCATTTGGCGTGGATGATATCGCGGCGAGAGCGGGCCAATAGAACGCTAATGCGAACCGAGGCGGCTTTCCACGGCTGCGGCGGCATATCGGCCGACGAAATGCCCGCATTGCGCCGCCGCAGCCGTGGAAAGCCGAAGGCTCCGGTCAGCTGGGCGCAGCGCCCCCGGTCAGCTACGGGGAGCGCCCCGGTAGGTGCCGAACGACCAGCGGTTCCCCTCTGGGTCACGGACCGCGAAGTCCCGCGAGCCGTAGTCGGTCTCGTGCAATTCGGTCAGTACCTCGGCCCCGGCGGCCGTCGCGCGGGCGAACAGCGCGTCCGGCTCGTCCGTGACCACGTACGCGCCAAAGCCGCCGGGCCGCAGCGACCAGTTGTCGTCTGCATCGGTTTCCCTGGCGGAGCCGAGCATGACGCCGCCGCCGGGCGGCCAGCCGAGCTCTGCGTGATCGACTCGATCGCCTTCGCCGTAGACTGCGGTTTCCTCGAAGCCGAACGCGTCTACCAGGAACTTGATAAGCGCCCGCGCGTCGCGCGCCCGGAGCGTCGGCCATACCTGCGGTGCTGGTGTTTTATCAGTCATGAGGCAAGCCTCGCGTCGGCTAGACCGTACTGGCTTGGAAGTTTCGGAACTCCTCGGCCAGCCACGACGTCGGTGCACAGCCCGCTAGTAGGCCGAAGTCCCGGTCCAGGTGCGCCTGGTCGAAATAACCGCACGAGGCAGCCAGTTCGGCAAGCTGCAGCGGCTGCCCGGTCGACGCGCGCCGCTGAAGCTGCCGCCTTGCCCGGTCGAACCTGATGACGCGGGCCGCGGCCTTAGGCGCCAGACCGGTTTCCGCCCGGAACCTGGCCCGCAGGTGCCGGTCGCTCCAGCCGGTCCCGGCAGCAAGCTCGCTGATGGCAACCGTGCCGCCAGTGCGCAGCAGGCTCCGCCATGCGTAGGTAACTTCGTTGCCCGCCCCGGCCTGGTGGCATGCCTGGCCGGCGCGGGCTAGCAGCGTCTCATCCAGGACCGCGAAGCGCTCGGGCCAGGTCGTGGCACACCGGAGCATGTCCTGGACCTCGGCCGCCATAGGGCCAAGCACGTCTTCTGCCGGCACGTCGATTCCGGCAAGCTCAGCGGCCGGCATGCCCAGCAGCATCCGAGCGCCGAGCGGGCTCAGGCCGAGCTGGATTCCCGACTGGCTGCCGTTGTGAGTGATGATCGCGGGCGTCGCATGCAGGCCGCCGATGAGGGTCTCGAAAGTACCCGAAGGCTGGGCACCATCTGGGTGTGCCTCGACGGCGAGCGGGTCATCCAGCGTGAAGATCAGGGTCATGGCGGGAGACGGCAGCCCGCGGTGGCGCGCAGGTCCCACTCCGGCCTGCCGGTAGCCAACGTAGGAGTCGACAAAGTCCTGCAGCCCGGGCGCGGGCACGTGCCAGGCGTGCTCATTAACGACCGCGCTGGTGGCGATCGCGCTACCGCTCATGGTGTCTATTGTCCACCCCTTAGCGACGGCTTCTGAGCGCATTGCCGAGCAGGATTTCCGTCCGCAGTAAAGTCACTGGATGCAGTTCGAACCACGCCTGCGCGAGGGTCTTCACGACGGCAGTATCACCGTGGCCTTCCGCAGGTGGCGCCGCAGCCAGGTGGTGGCCGGCCACCAGTACCGCATGGGCATGGGCATGGGCATGGTGCAGGTCGAGTCAGTTGACATCATCTCGCCCGCAGACATCACCGCCGAGCTGGCGCGCGCTGCCGGATTCCCGGATGCTCCGGCGGCGGTGGCGGACCTTCGCGGCGACCCGGAGCTGGCGCTCTACTGCGTCAGATTCCGCCGGCTGGACGGCCCGGATCCTCGCGACGAGCTGGCGGCTACGGCCTCGCTGTCGAGCGAGGAAGCTGCAGGCATCGCGGCGCGACTCGCGCGGATGGATGCTGCCAGCAAGCGCGGACCCTGGACACTCGCCGTGCTCACCCAGATCGCCAACAGGCCGGGCGTGGTTTCCACCGCGCTCGCGGAGTCGCTCGGCTGGGAGCGGGCCGATTTCAAGCTGCACGTGCGCCGGCTAAAGGCGCTGGGCCTCACGATCAGCCTCGACATCGGCTACCGGCTGTCCCCCCGCGGTGCGGCCTTTTTGGCCAAATCGGGCGGTCGCACCAGCCACGTACGCTGATCACCAGCACTCTGCTCAGACCATCGCGGTCCGCCCTTTACTTATCTTGCGTGGCAAGACATGATGTGACGCATGAAGGGGAACGCCGCCGGCCTTACCGAGCTGCGCCGGGGAGTGCTGGGGCCGTGCGTCCTCGCCCAGCTAGAGCTCCGGCCACGATTTGGCCTAGAGCTCGTACGCGATCTCGCCGCTGCGGATGGCCTGCTGACCAGCGACGGCACCGTGTATCCGTTGCTGAACAGGCTGCGCGACGCAGGGCTGGTAACCAGCGAGTGGCGCGACAACGAAGGTGAGCGCGCCCGTCGCTATTACTCCCTCACCGAGGCCGGCCGCCGCAGCCTGGCCGACTTTCGCGCCGAGTGGGCGCAGTTCGCCGCCACCGTTGGCACGGTTCTCAACCAGCACATCGTCGACGGCCAGGCCGGACAGGAAGGACCCCAGCCATGAGCGCCGTCCTCGACCATCGCCTGGTCCGCGATTACCTGCGCCAACTCGATGCCGCACTGGCCGGCCTGTCTGCCGGTCAAGGCCGAGAACTGCGGGAGCAGATCACCGCTCATCTCGACGACCTGCTGTCCCCCGAGGCGGATGATCTCGAAGTAAGCGCCGCGCTCAGCCGGCTCGGGTCTCCCACAGAGCTAGCCGCCGAGGCAACTGCCGAATCATCGGCCGCGTCACAGGCGCGCCCAAGACGAACGGTGCGTACGCGGCTGGTCGCCTTCGGCTGGCGGCGTTGGCTGCTGGTCGGGACTGGAGTGTTGCTGGCCGCCGTCGCACTCGGCTACTACGTCGCAATGCAGACGGCGCCGGAGCTAATCTTCAACGGCAACGAGAGCTGGTGGTATCGGCAGGATGCAGCACGTGAGGTGGACACCAGCGCTGACGGGGCCTCCCAGACCACAGTGCCGATCCGTTCCGGGCATTGGCAGGGATTCGCCATCACACTGGTAAACGAGAGCGACTGGACCCAGACCGTGCTCGGGCCTCCCACCGGTCTTGATGCTGCCTGGGACAGCCCTAATGGTGGGCCGAGGATGGCGCAACTCAGCGTGAGCACTCCGAACCGCAATATAGACAACGGTGGTTTCATCACCGCGGGGGTGAAGTTCGTCCTGCCTGGATCCATCCCGCCGCACCAGATCAGAATGCTCCGGGTGCTGTGGAGGTCGTCAGCGTGTCTGGAAAAGGGCAGCTCACAAGGCATCGACCAGCTCACACTGCTAGTCCGGGTGGGCTGGATCACCAGAACTGAAACCGTCGACCTGGACCAGGGTTGGTATCTAGCCGGCCCAAGTCACGGGCCCTGCGGTTAGGCCGCCGCAGCTTGCGGCGGCCCGTTCCCTTAATATCCCGCGACAGGGTCGACGAGGCCGACCAGCGGCTCTCCTGCGGCAAACCGCGCCACGTTGTCTTTGACCCGCGCGGCGAACGGCCGCTCGGCCATCTCCAGGGTATTGGCGGTGTGCGGAGTGATGATGCAGCGTTCCTGCGTCCACAGCGGATGACCGTCGGGCAGCGGCTCAGGATCGGTGACGTCCAGGCCAGCACCCGCGATGATGCCGTCAGCGAGCGCAGTGACCAGCGCGTCGGTGTCCACGTGGCGGCCGCGGGCAACATTGATGAGCCAGGCGTCCGGCCGCATCGCAGCCAGCTGGCGCGCTCCGATGATGTGCTCGGTCTCCGGCGTGAGCGCGAGAGCGACGAAGACAACCTTGGCGCTTGACAGCGCGCCGGCCAGGCCGTCCATTGGCACGGTCGCGGCAGCGCCGGGCAGCGGGCTCGCGGAATGCCGCACTATCGTCGCGGCCACCCGGAACGGCGCGAGCAGCTCCAGCAGGCTGGCCGCGATGCCGCCGCCACCCAGTATTGTCACCGCCTGCTCGTACAGGCTTTCCCCGGCTGGCGGGCCCCAGGACGTCGCAAGGATGCGGCGCGGCAGGCAACGCAGCCCGGCGAGAGCGAGCGTCAGCGCGTGCTCGGCGACTGGCTCGGCGTAACTGCCCTTGGCGCATGTCCAGGTCAGCGCGGGGTCGAGCACCCCGGCAGCGGCCAGGAGCTCCACGCCCGCCGACGATAGCTGCACCCAGCGTGCGCCAGTTGAGGCCAGGGCGCTGCGCAGGCCGTCCGGATCCCAAGGCGCCAGCCACACGAGCGCATCGGCGGACTCGTCCGCGCCGACTGGGTTCCCGCCGCCGTCACGTATGGCGCTGACTACGTACTCGATTCGGCCTGGACCGATAGCAACGCGGAGTGCACTCACGGTCGCCGACCTTATCCGCTGGGCCGGGCGGGTGCGAGCCTGGGCTATCGCAAGGTGATGGTGTTGCCGGAGATCAGGCTCGCCGCATCGGACACCAGGTAGGCGATGACGTCGGCTACCTGCTGCGGCCTGGCGACGTGGATGAGGGTCTGACTGCCCGCCACTACGTCGCGGACAGCGTCGGTCACCCAGCCGGTGTCAGTGACAGGCGGGTGCACCATGTTGGCCGTGATCCCGTACCGCGCCAGCTCGGCGGCCGCTGACATCGTGTAGTTTACCTGCGCCGCCTTGGCCGCGCCGTAGGACACCTCCTGCGGGAAGCCGAGCTCGCCGCCCGACGTAAGCCCGATGATCCGGCCCCAGGTTGCACCGCGCGCGATGTGCCGGCGGGCGAACTCGGTAATCAGCAGGGCAGGTGCCATCGTGTCCACGGTGAACTGCTGCTGCCAGGTGGCGGCGGTGACCGGCTGGAGCAGCCTGCCGAGCGCGTCGGTCGCCGCCGCCGCGAAGGTGTCCTGCACCCAGCCGGTGGCGTTGTTAACCAGGATCTCGACCGGGCCGAGTTGCTGTTCTGCGGTGTCGAACAGCGTCACTGGCACGTTCGGGTCGGACAAGTCGGCCTCGACGGCGACCGCGCGCCCGCCCGCCGCCTCGATCTGGGCGACTACCTGGTCGGCGCCCGCGGACCGGTGATCGCGGTAGGCCTGCGGGACGCCCGGATCGACCTGATCCTCGACGCGCAGGAACGTGCAGAGCACCGCACAGCCCTGGCGCGCCAGCGCCATCGCCGTTGCGGCTCCGATGCCATGGTTGGCACCGGTCACGATCGCAATCCGGCTGCCCGTCATGGCACGAAGGCGCGCGTCGGTGTCGCGACACCTTCGGCGCGCACTTCCCTGGCCGCGAGCAGGTAGTACACCAGGCCGCCGACGATCAGCCCGATGAAAACGCTGAAGTCCGACCCGACTCCAGCGGCGCCGACGCGGCTGGCCAGCGGCCCGACGTAGGGGGAATAGGCGTTCAGCCAGAAAGCGGCCGCCACCATCCCCGCCGCCTGCGCGATGATCGCGGGCCAGTGGAATCCGCCGTGCCGGAAGTAACGGCTGGCCCGCTCGTTGAGCAAGGCATCGTGGTCATAGCGGTTCCGCCGCAGCCAGCTATCCACCAGGTAGATCGCGCACCAGGGTCCGAGCCACAAGATGATGAACAGGATGAAATCGGTCAGCAGTGTGAAGAAGTGCGACGAGAACACCGCGTAGGCGGCGAGCGCACCGCAGATAACCGTGTCGATTGCCACGCAGTGCAGCCGCTTCAACCGCGGCACCAGGCTCTGCAGGGTCACGCCCGAGGAGTACAGGTCCAGGGTGTTGATCGCGAACAGCTGCAGAATCGCGAAAATCAGGTAAGGCCAGACGAACCAGCCCGGGAAGCCGGAGATCAGCCCGTTCACAGTCGTTGCGCTGGGGACACCTGTTGCCACCGCGGCGCCCAGGATTTCCAGCAGCGCCGACGGGATTGCGCAGCCGAGCGCGACTGCCAGCACGATCCGTTTCTTGTCTGCAGTAGGCGGCAGGTAGCGCGAGTAGTCGTTGGCATTCTCGGTCCAGCCGAGGCCGCCAGCCGCGATGACCAGCGCCAGGTAGATGCTCAGCGCGCCCCAGCTGGCTCCGTGCGCAGGCACGTTCAAGTTCACTTTCGGCGCAGTCAGGGCCGCCATGATCGCGAAGAGCACGACGAACGGGATCGCGAGCCAGCGCAGCACCTTCAGCACGGCGGCGTGCCCAAGCCAGGGCAGGACTGCCTGGATGGCCACCGCCAGCACGATGAAGATGATCTTCGCGGGCGCGCCGGCGACGTGGTGCGACTTCGTCGTCATGAGAATGGCCGCGAAGACAATCAGCGCGATGCCCTCGATCTCGAACCCGACTTGCGTGATCCAGTTGAAGAACGACGGCAGCCTGTTGCCGCGGGGCCCGAACGGGGCCCGGCTGATCGCGAATGTGGTGGTCCCGGCCTGCGGCCCCTGCAGGCTCGCCAGCCCGGTCAGGAAGTAGGAAAGGTTGCCGAGCAGCGTGATGATAACGGCCTGCAGAAAAGACAGATGGAAGACGACGATTGCCAGCGCGCCATAGACAACGAACTCGACGTTCCAGACCGCGCCTGCCCACATCCAGAACAGCCCGCTCGGCTTGCCCCAGCGATCGCCGTGCGGGATGTGCTCGATGCCGCGCTGCTCGATGGTGGTCAAAGCCGGGGCGGTGCCGCTGCCTGCAAGTGTCTCGTCGCGCGAAGTCGCCACTGCCAGCCTTCCTGGTTAGTTGCCCGGAATAACCAGGTTGGAGAGTACTACGGCGGTTCATCGTGAGGAAGATCGCCCTGAGCGGGGCCGCTAGGCCGCACGACCTGGCCCGAGATGCGTTGAACATTGCCGCCTTTAATTGACCTTGCGGTCCAGGCCCGCCCAGAATGGCTCCCGCAGCTTGAACTTCTGCAGCTTCCCAGTCGCGGTTCTGGGCAGCTCGTCCCGCAGCTCAACCGAGGTCGGGCACTTGAAATGCGACAGCCGTGACCTGCAGTGCTCGATGAGCTCAACCTCGCTGGCCTGGCCCGCCGCGCGGAGTACCACCAGTGCCTTCACTGTCTCGCCCCATTTTGCGTCCGGCACGCCGATTACTGCTGCCTCGGCCACCGCCGGATGCTGGTACAGACAGTCTTCGACCTCGACGGAGCTCACGTTCTCGCCGCCGGTGATGATTACGTCCTTCTTCCGATCCGAGATCACCAGATACTCGCCGGACGCCAGCCGGCCCTTGTCGCCGGTGCGGAACCAGCCGTCGTCCAGTGCTTTCGCTGATTCCTCAGGCTGCTCCCAGTAGCCGGCGAACACGTGGTTGGAGCGTGCCAGTACCTCGCCCTCCTCGTCAGTCCGGATCTGCACGCCTACGGCCGGCACTCCGGCCCTGGACTGGAGCCTGGCCCGGTCCGCGGCCGGCAGCCCGTCCCACTCCGCGGGCGCCCTGTTGATGGTCAGCAGTGGCGCGGTCTCCGTGAGGCCGTAGATCTGGATGAATTCCCAGCCGAGCTCGGCCTCGACCCGCTCGATGGTCTTGGACGGCGGCGGCGCGCCGGCCACCACGATGCGGACCGTGCCCGCGCCGGGGATCGGCTGGCCGGCCGCGCGGCGATTGGCGGCGGCAGTGAGTATGGCGGCAACCACGGCTGGCGCGCCGCACAGCAACGTCACGCCGCGCTCATCGATCCGGCGCAGGATTACCTCGCCGTCCACCTTGCGAACGACGACCTGCGGCACGCCCATTGCGGTAACGGCGTACGGCATGCCCCAGCCATTGCAGTGGAACATCGGCAGCGTGTGCATGAACACATCCCGGTCGGTAACGGCCGTGTGCCAGCCGAAGATGGCCGCATTCAGCCAGCAGTTGCGGTGCGTGAGCTGGACGCCCTTTGGCCGTGCCGTGGTGCCGCTGGTGTAGTTGATGCTGGCTGTCGCGTCCTCGTCGGGCTGCCACCCGGCGGGCTCCGCGCCGTCGGCGGCGGCCGCGAACATTTCGGCATCGCTAGTGCCGTCAAGCACGATCTTGTGCTCGACGGCAACGCCGCGCAGGCTCTCCTCCGATTCCGGGTCCACGAGCAGCACGGTGCTGCCGGAGTGCCCGATGATGTAGCTGATCTCGTCGGCGTTCAGCCGGAAGTTCACCGGCACCAGGATCCGGCCGTAGCCGCTGACGCCGAAGAACGAGATGAGGAACCTGGCTGCGTTAGGGCTGACGATCGCCACCCGCTCGCCCTGGTCGACGCCCAGCCGGTCGAGAGCAAGGGCCATGCCGCGCGCCCGGCTCGCTAGCTCGCGGTACGTCAGCGCGCCAAGCGAGCCAGCGGTTCCGGGCTCGTCAAAGACAGCGGTGCGGTCGCCGTAGACGGCCGCGCCGCGGCTGAGGAAGTCCCCGATTGTGAGCGGCACCTTCATTGACGACTCCCTCGCGCCCTGGCCGACGTGCAGACTTTGATGTCTTCATATCAGGACAACGGTCCAGGCCAGCATAGTTCCGCGGGTCATTTGGGAGCGGGGTGCAGACCGTCACTGCCAGGCGCCGGCCAGCTCGCGGAACCGCGACTCGCTCACGCTGGCCAGCGCCACGGCCTTCGGGCCGGTGTCGGTCCGCCGGAATGTCAGCCACAGCGGGATCGCGGTCATCGCGACAAAGAACACCGCGGCTAGCGGCAGGTTGATCCAGAGCCAGCTCATGTTCGTCCTTCCCTCGGCGCGCCGGCCTGCTTGCCGGCCACCTCTCTAGGGTCGGCAGGCAACTTCTGAACGGGCTCTGACGACCGCTGGCCGCGGCCATGAAACCCACGAGGGCTCCGCCCCGTGCACCCCCGAAACGGCACCGATCAGGGGATAGGCGTCAGTTGCCAGCTGAGGTTCGGCCATGATGGGGCCATGGATCTGCCGGTGATGCCGCCAGTCGCGCCCATGCTCGCCAAGTCCGTCAAGGACATCCCCGACGGGGCATTGAGCTATGAGCCGAAGTGGGACGGCTTCCGCTCGATCATCTTCCGCGACGGCGCCGAGGTGGAGATCGGCAGTCGTAACGAGCGACCGATGACCAGGTACTTCCCCGAGGTGGTCGAGGCAGTGCTGGCCAGCCTGCCGCCGCGCTGCGTCGTCGACGGAGAGATCGTGATCCCCGACGCCGACGGCCGCAAACTTGACTTCGAGGCCCTGCTGCAGCGGATTCACCCGGCAGCCAGCCGGGTGCGGCTGCTAGCCAGCCAGACGCCGGCGGCATTTGTCGCCTTCGACATCTTGGCGCTCGGCGACGACGATCTCACCGGCCGGCCCTTCGCGGACCGCCGGGCAATCCTCGAGGAGGCGCTGGCCGCCGCCCAGCCGCCGGTTTACGTGACGCCGACCACCCGCGATAAGGGAACGGCTACCCTCTGGTTCTCTCAGTTCGAGGGAGCGGGCCTGGATGGCGTGGTCGCCAAGCCGCTGGACGGCGGGTATCAGCCAGACAAGCGCGTCATGTTCAAGATCAAGCACGAGCGGACCGCTGACTGCGTCGTGGCTGGCTACCGGGTGCACAAGAGCGGTGCAGATGCGATCGGATCGCTGCTGCTCGGGCTCTATGACGACGCCGGGCGGCTGGCCAGCGTTGGCGTTGTCGGCGCGTTCCCGATGGCGATGCGTCGGCAGCTCTTCCTCGAAGTGCAACCGCTGGTCACCGGTTTCGAGGGCCACCCGTGGGACTGGGGCGGCCAGCAAGATGAACAGCGCGTGCGGCACCCGCGCGAAGCCGAGGGCAGCCGCTGGAACGCCGGCAAGGACCTGTCGTTCGTGCCGCTGCGGCCCGAGCGGGTCGCCGAGGTCCGCTACGAGCATATGGAAGGAACGAGGTTCCGCCACACCGCGCAGTGGATTCGCTGGCGGGACGACCGTGACCCGCGGTCCTGCGGGTTCGGTCAGCTGGAGGAGCCAGTGAAGTTCAACCTCGCGGAGGTCTTGCCGCGATAGGGGCTGGCCACACCGCACGCGCAGCCTCCGCTGGCCGGGCGACAAACGAACGTGGCGCTATGGTGGGGCCGTCCAGCGCACCGCGCACCGCAGCAGTAACGGCGGGGATGCGTTCCGCTGGCAGCAATACGATGACGCAGCCGCCGAAGCCGCCGCCGGTCATCCGGGCGCCGAGCGCGCCGACGGCCAGCGCAGCCTCAACCGCGGTGTCGGCGGCCGGCCACGACACCTCAAAGTCGTCGCGGAGCGAGATGTGCGACTGGGTGAGCAACTCGCCGCACTCGGGCAGCCGGCCAGCGCGCAGCAGCGAGGCGACCTGGTCCACCCGCTGATTCTCGGTTACGACATGGCGGGCGCGCCGGACGAGCACTGGGTCGGGTACGGCGTCGAGATCTGCGGGCTCGGCCACATCCCGGAGCGAGCCAACGCCGAGGAGCTCGGCAACCTGCCGGCATTGCCGTCGCCTGGCCGCGTACTGGCCGTCAGCGAGCTCATGCCGCACCCCAGTGTCGATCACGAGAAGCTCAAGACCGTGCCGACTGGGTTCCAGCGGCACCCCGGACGCTGCTCCGCTGCGACAGTCCAGCAGCAGCGCCTGGCCGGCTTCGCACAGCATGGCGGCCGACTGGTCCATGATCCCGCAGGGCATGCCGACGAAGTCGGATTCCGCGCGCCGGGCGAGCGCGGCGATTTCCGTCCGGGATGGCCCGACACCTCCGGCCAGGGCGCCAAGGCAACTCACTACCGAGCAGGTCAGTGCAGCCGACGAGGACAGCCCAGCGCCGATCGGCAGATCCGCGTCCACAGCCACGCTGACTCCCCCGAGCGGGTATCCCGCGGCTCGCAGTGCCCAGGCCGCGCCGGCCGCATCGCCGGCCCAGCCGGTCACCGCGCCTGGCTGCAACTGTTCCAGCGGAACGCTCGCCACCTCCCCCGGCATCTGCCGGGAGCGCAGTTCGATCACGGCGTCGGGCCGGCAGGCGGCTGCCGCCAGCACGCCCCGGCTGAGGGCAAACGGGAGTACCAGCCCGTCGTTGTAATCGGTGTGCTCGCCGATGAGATTGACCCGGCCGGGCGCGTGCCAGATCAGCTCGGCGGGCGCGCCGAAACTGCCGGCAAACCAGTCCGCCGCCGCCTGCGGGCGCACCGGTGCCGGCAAGCCGGGTGATTCCATCAGCACGCCTCCCGAAGCAGCCGGGCCGCGGTCTCCGGTAGCACGTCGTTGGACCAGATGCCGCCGGCGGTTTCGGTGCTCGCCATGTACTTGAGTTTGCCCGGCGCCCGGCGCTGAGGCATGACCTGAAGGTACAGCGCCATCTCGGCACCGGAAATGGCGGTCGCTGCAGGTTGGCACGGTGCTTGCTGCCAGGCGGCGAGGTAGGGCATCTGTGCGGCGAACAGCGCGTCGAGCCGCCGCAACACAGCGGGGTAGAGCTCGCCGAAAGCGGCAACTACGGGATCAGGCAGGCTAGCCAGGTCTGGCACCCGGCGGAGCGGGAACAGGTGCACCTCAAACGGCCAGTGCGCCGCCTCGGGCACGAAGGCGATCCAGTGCTCGTTACGCTGCACGATCCGGCGGCCATCGGCTATCTCGGCCGCGACCAGGTCGTCGAACAGGTTTGATCCATGCCCGGCCTGGTACGCCGTCGCGCTCGCAAGCAGCCGTCGGCTCCGCGGCGGCACGAAGGGCACGGCGTAGATCTGGCCATGCGGGTGCACCAGGGTGGCACCGACCTCGGCGCCCCGGTTCTCGAAGCAGAAGACGTGCTCGATGCCCGGGCGCCCGGCCAGCGTGGCCGTACGGTCCGCCCAGGCTGCCAGGACCGTACTGGCCCGGGTCGGGCTGAGCAGCGCAAACGAGCTGTCGTGAGCCGACGAGAAGCAGATGACCTCGCACCGTCCGCTGGCCGGTGCCCGCACACCCAGGCCGTCAGGGGCAACAGCCAGGCCGTTAGCGGCATCGACGCCCGGTCTGGCGCCGCTGAGCACCGGGAACCTGTTCTCGAACACTACGACGTCGTAGCTCGCAGCGGGCACCTCGGTCAGCCAGCCCGGCCGCGACGGACAGAGCGGGCAGTTGTCAGCGGCAGGCAGGAAGGTGCGCTCCTGGCGGTGCTCGGCGAAGGCTACCCACTCCGCGGTCAGCGGATCCCAGCGAAGACCGCCGCCCTCGCTCACAGCGTCGGTACGGGCGGCCAGGTCACGGCCGTCCGGGACACCGGCGCGGCCGAGACCCGGAGCCTCATCGAAGTAGATGATCTCGCGTCCATCGGCGAGCCTGCCCGTGGTCTTCCAGATCCCGGCGTGCATTGGCATCAGTCTGGCAGGACGACGCTAATAGACCAGGCAGCTGGCCCGCGATGCGGCGGAAAGTACTCAACCGCCGGTCGTGTCGGTGCTTACCTCGTGGCCAGGTAGACGATGACCGCGATGACAACAACGATCGCGACCGCAAGCGGCGCCAGGCGCTTGTAGACCGCGCGGCCGGCTGCGCTCATGAGGTTCAGCGGCTCGGGCTCGACGGCTGCGGCGAGCACCGCCTGAGCGCCGGGTGCCTCGCGCCCGGCCGCGGCCAACGCGGGCAGCTCAGCTGGCGCCGCGTCGTCACCACCTAGCTTGGCCTCGAGGCACTGAACGAACTGGGTGAGTAGCTTGGCTGAAACCTCCTTGATCATGCCGCTGCCGAACTGGGCAATGCGGCCGGCGATGGTCAGGTCGGTGTTGACGGTCACGATTGTGCTATCGCCGTCGGGCCGGAGCTGCGCGGAGATCACCGCCGTGGCGTTGCCCTGCCCGCGCGAATCCCGGCCGCGAGCGTCGATCACGGCGCGGTAGGTCGCGTCGTCCTTCTGACTGAACTGCGCGGTGCCGGCGTACTCCGCCGAGACCGGGCCGACCTTGACCTTCACCTTGCCGGTGTAGACGCCGTCGGTGACGCCGGTCAGCTGCGCGCCGGGCATGCACGGCGCGATCAGTACCAGATTCGTCAGGATCGCCCACGCCTGCTCGATCGGCACCCGGACAGTGAACTCGTTGTCCAGCTTCATGAAGGCCGATCTTGCTAGATCCGGTATGCGGTTGTCGAGGACGAGCATTGGCAGCGACGGCGGCGGCTCACGGCCGGCCGGTGTCCTTACGCATCCGCCAGACCGCCCCGCTGGCGAAAATGATCAGCCAGGCGAGCACGTTGACGACCCACGTCCAGTCGACGCCATTCCCGAGCAGCGGCGTATGCACGAGCTGGTTGAGCCCGTACAGCGGGCTCCACTTGGCGAAATCCTGGACGGTCGGCGCGAACTGGCTAATCGGGATGAACAGGCCGCCGATCAAGGACAGCAGGGCCAGGATCAGCCCGAGCAGCTGCAAGACGTTCTCAGCTGGCAGCAGGTAACCGAGGAACAGGCCGAACGCCGCAAACAGCAGCGACCCGATCCAGACGCAAATCCCGGTGACGATCCACAGGTAGGTCGGCATCGACGCCTTGTTCGTGATGGCGCCGACGATGTACACCGCCGCGACCGAGCACGCGCCAAGCACCAGTGCGGTCAAGACCTTGATGACGATGTAGGCGATTGGTGACAGCGGGGTCAGCCGCAGCTGCCTGGTCCAGCCCTGCGCGCGCTCCATCGAGACCAGTGCGCCGCCGAACGAGGTCGCGATGACCGCGCCATACAGTGCGAGGCTGACCATGACGAAGGCGGAAACATTTCCGTTGCCTGCCCGCAAGGTGTCGTAGGTCCTGTTCAGGCCGAACGCTAGGAAGAATATGACCGGGGCCACTATGGAGATGATGATGGTGCGCCGGTTCCGGGTCAGGCGGCGAACCTCGATCCTCAGCGCGGTCAGGTTGAATCCGCCAAGCGACGGTGCCCGGCGCTGGCTGAAGTCGGGTGCGATGCTGCTCATTTGCTCGCTCCTGTGCTTACTGCGTCATCGCTGGTGAGCGCGATGAACGCGTCCTCGATGCCGCGGGCGGTAATCTCCAGGTCCTTGGCTGATGTCTGAGTCAGCAGGAATCGAGCGACGGAGTCGCTGTCGCTGGCATGAATGAGCACGGTCTCGCCGCGAATCTCAGCCGAGTCAGCGCCGGGAATCGCTGCCAGCATCGCGTCTGTTGCGTCGGCGAGGGTAGCGCGCACCGTCCGGCCGACCGCCATGGACTTGATCTCGGCTGCGGTTCCGTCAGCGACGATCTCGCCCTGCCGCAGCAGCACGATCCGGTCGGCATAGGCGTCTGCCTCCTCCAGGTAATGCGTGGCGAACAAAACGGTCCGGCCTTGCTCGGCGTCCTTGCGGATGGCGGACCAGAAGTTCCGCCTGCCCTCGACGTCCATTCCGGCAGTTGGCTCGTCGAGCACGACAAGCTCAGGATCGGACAGCAGCGCGAGGGCGAACCGCAGCCGCTGCTGCTCGCCTCCCGAGCACTTTCCGACCCGGCGGTCGGCAATGCCGGTGATGCCGGCTCCGGCCAGGACCTCCCTGGTCGGCTGCCTGTGCGCGAACAGGCTCGCGGTGTAGTCGACCGTCTCGCGCACCGTCAGGTCCTTGAGCAGGCCGCCTGTCTGCATCACCGCCGAGACAAGTCCGTAGGTAATGGCCTTTCGCGGATGCATCCCGAACACCGACACCTGGCCCGATGTCGGCTGCGAGAGGCCCAGGATGATGTCGATCGTCGAGGTCTTGCCCGCGCCGTTGGGGCCCAGGATCGCGACGATGTCCCCCGTTCTGACTTCCAAGTCGACGCCCTTGACTGCACGTACGTGCCCGAAGTTCTTGTGGATTCCAGTCAATTGCACGGCCACGGGTGCCGCGCCGCCGCCCGGCCCGATCCCCGATTCAGTTCTCGTTATCGTCATGGCCCTAGTCTGCCGCCTACTAGAGGCAGCTTGCCACGCCGCCAATCATGACTTGCCGGTCAGCATCGATCGGCCGGCCTGCTGCCGCCGCAACACCCACATTCCACGGCTCCGGCGGCCTCGAATGGTATAAAACGGGCAGCAAATGCCGCCGGAGCCGTGGAGAGTGATAAGACCGCTCGCGCGACAGGCGTGCCCGCGTGCTCAGGGTCGGCCGGGCAGCACCGTCGCAGAGAATCCATCGGTGCCGGGGAAGAACGTAAACGGCCTGGCGATGAGCCTCCGCACGTCCACCACATAGGCCGATCCAACCGCGCCGGCCAGAATCCGCTGCCCGCCCGGCAGCCACATCGCCCAGAAGGCATCCTCGGTTGTGAACAGCGTGGTCCCCGGCACGATTCGGACCGCGCCCGTACGAGTGTTGACGATCGCGAGCTTTGACATCCCGTTTTCGGAACCGAGCGGGCGCGTCCGGACGAACACTGCCATCTGCGTCCCGCTAGGTGAGAACGCCGGAGCGCCACTGGCCGCAAAGCCATAATGCAGCGGGCTGCGCACCGTGACCGTCGCCATCGTCGAGGTGTTGGTAATCCGGAATGAGTTGTCCTGCCATATTCCCCGACCCGACGGAACCCAGGCGATCACGCTGTGGCGCGTTCCTGGCAGCGCATGGAGGCCGAAGATCCCGATGCCGACGCCGAGGATCTTGACCCGCCCCGTCGCCGGATCCCAGAGGCCCACCCGCGCGGTGCGCGGCACGGAATCCGACTCGCGGCTGGACGAGACGAGAACGCCGGGAGCTGCCACGGTCGGTACCCAGCCTGGCCCGATCCCGGACATGTACCAGCCCGCCGGCACTCTGTCCACGCTCGGCCTGCCGAGGCCGTCGGGCGGCAGTTCGAGGAGTGTGGTGGCGTCACGGGCGATGTAAAGGTGCCGCCCATCGGCCGAGGTAAAGACTGCCTCGCCGGGCATCAGGTACCTGATCTTGCCGGTCGCGATGTCGTAGCCCCGGATCGGCGCGACGGTCCGGTTGGCGTCGGTCCAGTAAAGCTGCCCGGCTGCATAGACCAGGGGCGCGGTTGGACTGTCGTCGACCGCGGGGCCGGCGTGGTCGGCGCCGGTGGCCGGATCACCGATGGTCAGCTGGCCTTGGTCGATCCAGGCAAGACGCACTGCTGGCCGTGCGAGAACATCTGAGCGCGATTGCGCGGTTGTTGCGGCAGGCCGGTCGTTGTCGCGGCCGCGGACCGTCCCGTTGCCTCCCCCGCCGCCAGCACTCAGCCAGACGCCAGCCCCCGCGAGCAGCATGACGCTAATCGCGCCCGCGCAGGCACGCTGGCGGCGCTTCCGCCGACGCCTGGCTTGCTCGAAGATCGCCTCTGCATCGGTGCCGTGTCCCCGCCCGCCGCCATCATCGGCCACGAGAGTGTGACTTCGAGCTTGCTCCACCGACACCATGGATCTACTATCACTAGTACCATGCTGGAAGTCAACATCGATCGCTCGGCGTCGTTCCCTTTGCACGAGCAAGTGGCCGCGCAGATCCGGCGTGCCATTGCCGACGGCGAGGCCGAACCTGGCGAACGGCTGCCCCTGGCCAGGGACCTGGCCGCGGTGCTCGGCGTGAACAAGAACACCGTGCTGCGGGCATTGCACATGCTTCGTGACGAAGGGTTGCTTGAGTTCCGGCGCGGCCGGGGCATCAGCGTGGCCGGCACCCCGCAACGCGGCGCGGTGATCAGCCAGGTCCGGACCCTGGTTGAGTTCGCCGGGCGGCAGGGCTACGGGCGCGACGAAGTCATTCAGATGATCAGGGAGCTACCGCAAGGCGGCTGACGGAGGTCAGGCACGCCGGTCACCCGAGCGCTGCTGGTACGTCGCCAAGGCAGCGGGTAAAGCCCGGCGGAATGACGACGTCGTCCCGAGTCAGTTCGCCGACCGCGGACCTGCCGAGGCCGAGCAGCGCTGAGTCGACCCCGTTACGCATAATATCCAGGACGTTCTCGACCCCGGCTTGTCCGCCCGCGGCCAGCCCCCACAGGTAAGCCCGCCCGATCATCACCGCGCGGGCGCCGAGCGCCAGCGCCTTGACCACGTCGCTGCCGCGCCTCACCCCGCCGTCCAGCAGCACCTCGATCTGGCTGCCGACCGCGTCCGCGACGGCGGGCAGCGCGCGGATAGTTGCGGGCGTGCCGTCCAGGTTGTTACCGCCGTGGTTGGACACCGAGATCGCGGTCACGCCCGCGTCGACCGCACGCCGGGCGTCGTCGACCCTGGTCACGCCTTTAAGCAGGAACGGGGCCTGCCACTGCTCGCGCAGCCAGGCCACGTCATCCCAGGTCGGCGGCGGCGTCTGCATCCACTCTCCGTACGCGCCGAAAAAGGTAGGCGCCTGGGCGCCCGGAACGGCCATGTTCGGCACGGTCAGGTCGGGCAGCTTGCCAGTCCGCGCGTAGGCAGCCAGCCATCGAGGCCGACGTAGCGTTTCCGGCGCATGCTGGAGCATCGTCCGCAGATCTAGGCGCTCCGGAATGGACGGGCTGCCCCAGTCGCGAGAGTGCGAGAACGTCCAGTCCAGGGTGAGAATGAGGCCAGCCGCTCCGGCCGCCCTGGCCCGGTCCATCCTGGCCAGGATCTGATCCCGGCTGCCGCACCAGTAGATCTGAAAGAAGGTCTGCGGGTTAGCGGCGACGACCTCCTCGACCGGCTTACTGGCAAACGAGCTCAGGCCCATCGCGGTACCGCGGGCGGCAGCGGCGCGCGCTACCGCGATCTCCCCGTCCGGATGCACGGCCTGCACGCCGGTCGGAGAGATGATCACTGGCAGCGAGATGGGCAGGCCGAGCACCGTGGTTGCCAGGTCCCGCTGCGCGGCCAGCCCGGCGACGTGCGGTGCGAAGCCTAGTTCGGTGAAGGCCTGGACGTTGTCTGCCAGCGTCTGGCCGCGTTCCGAGCCGGCCAGCAGCGCTCCGTAGACGGACTTGGGCAGGTACTTGCGCGCCCGGCGTTGCGCCTCGGCCACCGATTCGAACCATGCGGCTGCCATTTAGGTGTCCCCTTCGGCTGGCTGGCCAGTGACGCGCACTGGCCGGCGGCTGATGACCGGCGTGACCGGCACGAGGGTGCGCTCGCGCAGGCAACCGCTCCACACTCCGGCTCCGTAGCAGATGTCATCGGCGATACGAGCGACCGTGAACCGGATCGGATCCAGCGGCGGGCGTCGCTGCTTATACCCGGTGAGCGCCGGACCGAGCAGCAGGGACGCCGCGGCGGCGCGGCGTCCCCAGCGATCCTGCGCGGTCTTGCCGCCAGGCGCCGCGAGCGCGACCGCCAGCGCCGGGGCAGCGAACTGGGTGGCATACCGGCCTATGCCGAGCCAGGTCTGGTGCACGGCGGTCAGGGTCGCTGGCAGCGCGCCGTCGGCTGGCACGCCGGCCCGGCGCACCGCGGCGGTGAGGTTAAGCCAGGACGCCGTCAGGCAGGCCGCCGCTAGCACCGGCCGGCGAGCCAGGAGCGCTGTCACCGTGGCCGTCGGCCAGGGCCGGAGCACGAGCGGAGCCATATTCGCCGAATGCCGCCGCGCCAGCGGCGCCGCCGACGTGCCGTACCGGAACCGGCGGCCGAGCAGCCCTGGCCAAGTCGCCGGACCTCGGTGCGGGACCCGGACCGACGGGTCGTAGCGGATGCGCCAGCCGGCCTCGTGCAACCGCCAGATCAAGTCGACGTCCTCGCCGTAGCGCAGGCCGGGATCGAAGAAGTGGTCGCCGGGGCTGCGGGCCACCTGAACCAGCGCAGCACGGCGCACCAGCAGTGCGGCGGTCGGCACGTAGGCAACCCGGCTCGACGGCAGCACCCTGGCCGGCTGCTCGCCCAGGTCCAGGCTGCCGCTGGCCCGGTCATACCGACTGGCCGACGAATCGGTGGCAGCCCCGGCGGGAGTCGCCGCCGCTATGATCCGGGGCGCCACCGCGCCGACAACCGGGTCGGCGAGATGCCGCGCGAGCGCGCCAATCCAGCCGGGCGGTGGCGCGCAGTCGCTATCGAGGAACGCCACGAGGTCGGTGCGGACGCCCGCGAGGCCCGTATTCCTGGCGGCGGCCGGGCCGCCGCTGACAGGCCGGCGGCACAGCTGGGCGCCATGCCGCGCCGCAACCGCCGCAACCGCGGCAGCGTCGGCCGAGCCATCGTCTACCACCAGGACCGGATACCGGCCGCCTGCGGCAGTCAGGCAGTGGTCGAGCATCTCGGCGCGGTCCCGCACCGGGACAATGACGGTGACGTCCAGCGGGGCGAGTTCCTCCTGCGGTAGCGGCACCGGGTGCGCGAGGCCCGCGTCTGTGAGCCTGCGGGCGAGCACCGCCGCCGCGCCGGATTCGACCGGCCGTTCACGCAGCTCGGCCAGCGCTGCCTGGCCAGCCGACGTCAGCCGGAGCACCCTGGCCGGCGATCCGCCGAACAACGCGCCGTCGCTCAGCTGCTTGGTCAACCGGTCCAGCTCGATGCGGAAGCCGGACGGCAGCGGGGTCGTCGTCACCGTGCTGACATCCTCATAGAGCCAGTCCGCCATCGACCGGCACCACCGCGCCGGTCATGCCGCTGCTCCCGGGCCCGGCCAGAAAGGCCAGCACAGCTGCGACTTCAGCTGGGTCGAGCAGCAGGCCGGCGGGCTGACTGCTGGCGAAGTCGGACGCGCCGGTCAGGCCATAAAGGCGGGCGCTCTCGTCCAGCATCGCCGTGGCAGTTGAGCCCGGGCTCACGGCATTCGCAGTGACTCCGGTGCCGCCGAGCTCGACGGCGAGCGCCCGGACGAGCCCGGCGACGCCTGCTTTGGCCGCGCAGTATGCCGCGAGCATCGGCAGGCCGCGGGTCGCAGCGGCTGATGCCACTGCCAGGAAACGGCCGCTCCGCGGCTCGGGACGGCGCAGCAGGGCGGGCACCGCGGCACGGGCCAGGTTCAGCACACCGCCAAGGTCGACATCCAGCACCGCCTGCTCTTGCACTGGCGGGACTTCCCACTGTCGCGTTCCCCCGGCTATCACGCCCGCGCAGCCGATCGCGGCATCGAGCCCGCCCCAGCGGGATTCTGCCTCGCTGACTGCCGCCGCCAGCGCAGCTGCTGACCGAACGTCAGCGGGGAACGCGGCCACCCGGGCACCATCGCCAGCAATGCCGGACGCCTCGGTGACGACGGCAGTGAGATCATCCCGGCTGGCCAGTGCATAGGGCACGCTGACCGGGTCTCCGTCGGCCAGGTCCACGGCGAGTACCGACCACCCGTCGGCCGCGAGCACGCGGACGGTTGCGGCGCCGATGCCACGGGCAGCCCCGGTCACCAAGGCGACCCGGCCGAGGGAACTCACTTAGGGCCCGGCTGCAATAGCGAAACCGGCCACCGGGCTCTGGTCGCACGCGCGATCGGGCACCGGGCGCGACGTGGTCGGCCGCGGGCCAATGGTGACCGGGACCGGCTTGCTGGCCCGGTGCGAGTGATCGCCGGAGGGCCGCGGCGCGGCAGGCTTGTCCGCGGCCGCGAGCGCAGCCTCGCCGTGACCGCGGACGCACTCGGGATCGGGTCCGTCAAGCGGCAGGCCGGTGAAGAACTTGGCCGCCATGCACCCACCTCCGCAGGCGTCGTACGCCGAGCATGAGGTGCAGGCCCCGCCTGACTGCGGTACCCGCAGGCTGGCGAAAAGCTCGGAGTGCCGCCACACCTCCGCGAACCCCCCGGGGCCGCGAACATTCCCGGCCAGGAACTCGTCGTGGATGGCGAATGGGCACGCATACACGTCGCCGACCGGGTCGATCAGGCACACCACCCGGCCGGCGCCGCACATGTTCAGGCCTGGCAGTTCTTGCCCGTAGCCGGACAGGTGGAAGAACGAGTCTCCGGTCAGCACGTTCTCGCCATTCGCCAGCAGCCAGTCATACAACTGGCGCTGTTGCGCCGGGGTCGGATGCAACTCATCCCAGACATCGGCACCGCGGCCGGACGGGCGCAGCCTGGTAATGCGCAACTGTGCTCTGAACCGGTCAGCCAGCGCCTTGAAGTCGTCAAGCTGCACGACGTTATGCCGGGTCATGACGACCGAGATCTTGAAACCTGCGAATCCGGCGTCGGCCAGGTTTTGCATCGCGCGCAGTGCCATCGCATAAGAGCCGTCGCCGCGGACCATGTCGTTCACCTCGGCGGTCGCGCCGTCCAGGGATATCTGGACGTCGATGTAGTCGCTGCCGGCTAGCCGCCGGGCGATCTCCGGCGAGATCCGCAGGCCGTTGGTGGAGAACTTAACGCCCACGTGGTGGGCGGTCGCGTAGTCGACGAGTTCCCAGAAGTCCGGCCGCACGGTCGGTTCACCGCCACCGATGTTGACGTAGAAGACCTGCATGCGCTCAAGCTCGTCGATCACGCGCTTGCACTCGACGGTGCTGAGCTCGGTTGGGTCCCGCCGACCCGAACTAGACAAGCAATGCACGCAAGACAGATTGCAGGCGTAGGTCAGTTCCCAGGTCAGGCAGATGGGCGCGTCGAGACCGTAACGGAATTCCTCAACCAGCGAGCCTGCGCGCGCCACCGGGGCCGCGGTTGGTGTCATCAGGCCGTCCTCGCGCAGATCATCGAGCCGGCCGCCAGCGTTTCGAGCGCTCTGGCATAGGCCGGCAGGTCGACGGGCCCGACCCCGGCTGCGGCGCAGGCGGCCCGTGCGCTGGGCTGGCTGTCCAGGGACTGGACGACGGTCAGCAGCGCTGGACTCTTCAGGAAGGACAGCCGCCGGGTTCCGAAGTGGTAGAGCAGCGCACCGAAGCGCTCGGGCCGGACGGAGACCTGCGGATGCAGGTGCCAGGC
This sequence comes from uncultured Actinomycetota bacterium, assembly GCA_963787665.1. Taxonomy (GTDB): domain Bacteria; phylum Actinomycetota; class Actinomycetes; order Streptosporangiales; family Streptosporangiaceae; genus JAJYUU01. Next base: position 421,895 of record CAWBDZ010000005.1, on the reverse strand, counting down.
ACCGTCAAGGTCAAAGCCCGCCACTGCGACGCCGCCGCTAGTACACACCGCACATGCCGTCGATGGAGATCTCCTCGACCAGAAGGTCAGCGGCGATCAACTGCTCGGGCTGGACGTCGGCAACCTTGGCAGCCTCGTGAGTCTCGGGAAGCTGGTCAGCGGGCGGGTCAAGCAGTTCGGTAGCGCTGTCGGCCATGTCGTGCTCCCTAGTTTCGGCACGCTGTGACGAATAGCGAGTACATTAATCGTCACCCGGTGACATAATCAAGACCGGCGGAGCAAAATCAGGCTATGAGAGCAGCTGACCAGGCACTAGCCAAGCCCAGCGCGGCGGCCGCGGGACGCAGAGGGCGTCCGCCCGGCACCAGCGCGCGGGAGCTTGAGCTGATCTCGCTCCGGCTGTTCACCGAGTCCGGCTTCGAGGAAACTACCGTTGAGCAGATCGCGGCCGCCGCGAGCGTGAGCCGGCGAACGTTCTTCCGCTACTTCGATTCCAAGGCGGACGTGCTCTGGCATGCGTTCGACGGCGAGGTCAGGGCCTTGCGCGCGGCCTTTGCCGCCGTCGCGCCGGACGTGCCGCTGATGGCGGCGATCCGGCAGGTGGTCATCGGCGTCAACCGGTACCGGGCTGAGGACGTGCCCGAGCTGCGGACCCGGATGAACCTCATCGGCTCGGTGCCCGCGCTGCAGGCCAGCGCGTCGCACCACTACGACGATTGGGAGCGGGCGGTCAGCGAGTTCGCTGCCAGCAGGCTCGGAGAGGCGGCCGACGAGCTGTATCCGCTCTCGATCGGCCGCGCGACACTGGCGGTGTGCCGGTCCGCCTACGACCGGTGGGCCGACCGTGCCGACGCCGACCTCACGGTCTACCTCGACCAGGCCCTTCGCGCCTTGGCCGTCGGCTTCGATCCTGAGCGACTGACTCTCAGGAATCGGGCGTGATATGATCTGTCTAGTCTGTCCGGACAGATAGGACGTTCAATGCAGTGGCAAGTTCAAGACGCTAAACAGCGTTTCAGTGAGGTCATCCGTGCCGCACATGACGAGGGGCCGCAAGTTGTCACCAGGCACGGCCACGAGGTAGCGGTTGTCATCGACATCTCCGACTACCGCCGGATGAAGGGCGAGACGGTCGAGTTCAAGGAGTACCTGAGGTCGGGTCCGGGGTTCGACGATCTCGAACTAACTCGCTCGGTCGAGCTGCCCCCTAGCTCTGACTGGGCAATCGAGGCGTGAGCTACCTCCTCGACACCAACGTTGTATCGGAACTCCGCAAACGTGACCCGAACCCTCATGTTTTGGCCTGGTACGGCCAGGTCAGTTCTGATCAGCTGTTCCTCAGTGTGCTCACCGTTGGAGAGATACGTCGTGGCATCGAGCGCCTTCGAAGGAAAGACGAGCCGCAGGCCGAACTGCTGGAAGCGTGGCTATCGGGTCTCCTAATCGCATTCAGAGATCGCGTCGCCGCCATCGATGCGCGCATAGCCGACGAATGGGGACGTCTAAATGTGCCAAATCCAGTGCCTGTCATCGACGGACTGATAGCTGCTACCGCGAATGCCCGAGGCTGGACTCTTGTCACGCGTAACACTTCAGACGTTCAGGGCGCGGAGTCTCTACTGAATCCGTTCGAGCCGACGGCGTGACAGGGGCCATAACGCTCTCGCAGCCGTCGCACGCTGACGCCAGCGAGTTCATTGCGGCGGCGCGGGACAGTGCGCCTATGCAGAAGCCGTGGGTATCAGCGCCGGACTCGCCCGAGCGCTTCGCTGCGTTCCTGAACCGCGCTGCGCGCGAGGATCAGGCCAGTTACCTAATCTGGCATCGTGACTGCGGCGGTCTGGTCGGGTACGTGAATATCAACAATATTGTCCGCGGTGCGCTGCGATCCGGCTACCTGGGCTACGCCGCCTTCGCCGCGCACGCCGGGCGCGGACTGATGACCGCCGGACTCGCAGCCGTCGTCACTGACGCCTTCACGAGCCTAGGCCTGCATCGCCTGGAGGCCAACGTCCAGCCGGACAACGCACGTTCGCTGGCGCTGGTGCGCCGGCTGGGCTTCAGGCGGGAAGGCTTCTCGCCTCAATACCTGATGGTCGACGGTCACTGGCGTGACCACGAGCGCTGGGCCATCCTGGCCGAGGACTGGACCGATTTATGATCACCACCGCGACCTCTGTGATGTGTCCGCCGCAGGAGTTGCCCGTGCGCCTGAGAAAGGCAGGCAGGCGAGGCGATCCCGAAATCAGCCGCTCTAATTTTCGTTTTGCCGACCCCACCGCTTTCGTTCTGCCGGACTGTTCGGCCGCGTGACGGGTCAGCGGGCGCCGCGCGACCGCCGACTTTCCCGCCGCCGACACGCCCGAGATAACCATCAGCGCCACGCTGCCGATCGTGTCATCACACGGCACTGATGTCGTATGAATTTCGGCGGGCAGCGCATGTGGAAGCCGCCGTCTGAGCCGTCCGCGCGCTAGTCCAGAGCTTGGCGTGCGATCGCGGTCGGCTCCCGGCTGGCCAGCAGCCAGCCAGCCACTAGCGCGCCCAGCGGCAAGCCGACGATCAGGACAGCCAGGTTGCGAATGGGAGCGTGAGCCAGGTTGTGGATGCCGCGGTTCCACGCGATGATGCCGAGATACGCGGCTGCCGTCCCTAGCAGCGCGCCGAGCAGCGCCAGGGCAGCCGCAGTCGCGCCGGTGATCAGGCGGCGCGTGCGGCTGCCTGCCCCAGTAGCAGTCAGTACCCGCAGGTCTCCGGCGGCCTCGCTGCGGATCAACCCGATGGTCATGGCAAGCACGACCAGTGCCGCTACGACCGCGGCCGCGGTGGCGTTATCGCCGACCGAAACCAGCGACGCCTGCGCTGTTCGAGTTGTCGTCTCGACGGTCAGGCCAGCGGCCGCAGCCCAGTGATCGGCTCGAGTGATCTGCCCGGCTGTCAGCGGCCGGGGGGTCTGGATCAGCCAAGCCACGGTGGCCGGTGTCAGCCCGAGCGCCGTCACCGCGTGCTCGGTGATCAGCGTGGCTGGCGCCGACGAATAGTGAGGCAACTGAGCAAGGACCTGAATCACCGGGTTTTGCACGCCAGGCCGTCGCCGCACAGCCGACCCGGCGTGCCCGGCAGGGTGTGCGCAGCCCACGCTGCCATGCTTGCAGGCGGCGGGAAACGCGAAGGTCAGCAAAGACGTGTTGCGCAGACCGGGCAGCGACGTAACGACGTCCGCGGTTGGCTCGACCTGCGCCATGCCAATGCCGTAGTAGCTAAGCACGGCCGCGGTAGCCAGGTAGGCGGGGGCCACTGGCTGTAGCTCTTCAACGCCGCGAGGCCCGATTGCTCCTCTGCCCAGCAAGGCGGCTGGCTTGCCGCTCACCTGGCCCGTTTGCAGGGACTGGTCCCCTGGCGCTACCAGGCCATCGAGTGGCACCACATGATCGGCACGTAGCGCGCCAGCCAGCGCGCTGACCCGGTCGCGAAGCACATTAAGCCGTGCCGTGCTCATCGGGGGCACGACCATCGGCAGGTTGACTGCGCCGCCGGGCGACACGTAGACCATGACCTGGTTGGCGGGCAGGTTGGCCCAGCCAGCGGGAGCACCCGTATTGCCGGGAGCGGCGGCCGCCGCGGCCGCGCTGACGACGATCGCGGCAGCGATGCCGACGGCCAGGCTGATCGCCGCCAGGGCGGCGCCGGATCGAGCCTGGTACCGGCCCAGGTCACGCAGGGCGAGTCGGACAGCCACCGGCGCACGCCTGGCCATCGAAGCCAGCCCGAAGATGGCCAGCGGGCCGAGCAGCAAGATGCCTGCCGTCGTCGCCACGATGCCGAGGATGACCAGCGGCGGCACCTTACCGTGGCGCGCCAGCGCGATCGATGCCAGGCCGATCGCGAGCACGACGGTGCCGACCGCGGCGAACCTGCGGCCCTGCCGCGGACTAGGCGGGCGGCCTGACAGCGCAGCGACGATCGGCACCCGGCTTGCGGTTCGAGCAGGCCACCACGCCGCCGCGACCGCGGTGACCGCGGTGAGCAGCATCGCGACGCCAATTTCCCACCAGGGCAACCGGAACGCGACGATCCTGTGCTGGACGATCGTTTCCAGATGCGGGGCGAATGCCGCCCAGAGGGCCAGGCCGGCCGCGGTCCCGGTGATGGCGGCGATGGCACCGACGAGCGCGCCATTGGCGAGCACCACTAGCCGGATGTGCCGGTCGGTCGCGCCCACCGCACCGAGCATCCCTAGCGCCCGCAACCGACGCTGGGCGAGGACGGTGAACCCTGCCACCGCGATCAGCCCGACGAATGTCAGCGCGATGGTGTCGAACACGAGCACGGCCACAGGCGGGAACCCTGGGTTATACGGCGGCCGGCTCTGCAACTGCTCGTTCGAGCCGGGCGTGAACGCGCGAAGCCGAGCACGGTCGGCGTCGAACAGGACCGTGACTTCGGAGGGCGCGCTGATCTGCGCCGGTGCGACCAGCGCGAACTGGTCCTGCCAGTTCCCCGGGTTCTCCACGATCCCGGTGACCATAAGCGCTAGGCCGCCTTCGTGCCAGACGCTGCCGATACGCAGCCGGTAAGTCGATGCCACGCCCGCCGTGACGGCCACCTGGCCCAAGCCGGCAGGAAAGCGGCCCGCGTTCAGCCGCAGCATCGGCTGCGAGTAGGACCCGTCAGTCGCCTGCGCCCGCAGGTCAGTGGTGTTGACAGAACCGGAGATCGCTATTTTCTGATGGGAAATGACCTCGATGCTGCCGAAGTGGCGCGCGGCAGCCCGGATTCCGGCGCGCAGCTGCGACGGCGAGCCGGTGATGGTCAGCATGTGGTTCGCGGTGCCGAACTCAGCGTCAGTCGATGATGGCGCTCCGGCAGCGACGGCGATACCCAAGGTGCCTGCGGCGACGGCGGCGATTAGCAAGCCGAGCACAATGAGTTGCTGGCGCCATTCCCGCCGGAACATCCGCCAGGCCCAGCGGACGACGGCCCGGCGCGCCGGGCTGCCGCCGGATGCCGGGCCTGCTGGCCGGGACCGGACCGCCGCGGTCATTGACCGTAGCCCGGCGAGAGCAACGACTCGGGACCGGCCAGCGGCGCTGTCTGGTCGATCATGTGCCCGTCCCGAAGGAACACCACCCGGTCTGCCCAGGAAGCGAGCTGCGCATCGTGGGTGACCACGACGCCGGCGACCTCGCCCCGGCACGCGGTCCGCACGAGCCGCATGACCGCCTCGGCGTTGGCGGAGTCCAGCGCGCCGGATGGCTCGTCAGCCAGCAGCAGGCGCCGTTCCCCCACCACGGCCCGGGCGATCGCTACCCGCTGGCGCTCGCCGCCGGAGAGCTCATCAGGGAAGCGGGACGCCCGGTCGGCCAGCCCGAGGTCCGCAAGCGCCCGCAGCCCGGCCGCACGCGCCGACCTGGCTGGCGTGCCGTCTAGCTCCAGCGGCAGCGCGACGTTCTCGGCCGCCGTCAGGCCGGCCAGCAAGTTGAAGTTCTGGAACACGTATCCGATCGACTGCCGGCGCAGCCGGGCCCGCTCGTTGCGCGACATGCCGGAGAGCGCTCGGCCGTCCACCAGGACCTCGCCGCTGGTGGGCTCTTCCAGGCTGCCCGCGATCGTAAGCATGGTGCTCTTGCCCGACCCGCTCGGTCCCATCACCGCCACCAGGGCGCCGGGTTCGACCGTCAGGCTCACCTGATCCAGCGCTCGCACCTCGGCGGGGCCGTCGCCGTAAATCTTCGAGACGTTCCGCAGCTGAAGGGCGGTCATCGCCGGCCTCCGACCGGCCGTCGCAGCCGTGGCAGCGCGGCGGTGCGCCGGACCTGCGTCACCGGGTCGCGCTTGATCCGGCTGTCTGCCGAGTCCAGCCAGCGGACGACCGAGTCCAGCCGGAACAGCTCAGCGTCGACGGCCAGGGCGAGGGCAACGTCGTCCTGGGCGCCGCTTTCCTTGATGCGGGTCCATTGCTGCATCAGCTCAATGAGGTAACGGCGATGCACCTGTAGCAGCTCTGTTACGTTCACCCCCGGCACCCGCAGCGCGACCAGCACCTTGATAACCAGCTCGTCACGCGGCGGTGACGCCAGATCCGGCGGCGTGCGGAGCCAGCCGGCCAGCTCGGCCTCTCCGCCGGCAGTGATCCGGTAACTCTTCTGCGGTCCCTCGTCCGCTGAGCCGTCCGACTCGACCATGCCGTCTCGCTCGAGGCGCTGCAGCGTGGTGTACACCTGGCCGACGTTGAGGGGCCACACTTCGCCGGTCCTGGCCTCGAATTCCTCGCGCAGCTGCAGCCCGTACTTTGGCCCTTCGCTGAGCAAGGCCAGCAGCGCGTGCGGGACGCTCATGATGCCGTATCAGTCAGTAGCATACTCAGTATAGTACCGGGGATTCAGTTCGTCGGCAACCGCGTGCGGCCAAGATGTACCGGCATGCCGGCCCGCTCCTTGGCCGCCAGCCTGCGCCGGATCGGCCCGGCATGCCCGCGGCGCTTACGATCAGCGGCATGACCCATGGGCAGGCAGCGAACGTCAGTAGCGGCTACGAGCAGCAGCGGACCGGGACGGCGCGGCTGCGCGGCGAACCTGTAACGCAGCCGCCGGTGCTTACGAGCATCTCGGTTTCCTGGGGAGAGCCGCAGGCCGGCGATTACGGCCGCAGCGGCAATCCGAGCTGGACTGCGCTGGAGCAGGCGCTCGGCGCGATTGAAGCCGCGGAGGCCATCGTGTTCGGCTCGGGGCAGGCCGCTTCGATGGCCCTGATGCTGGCGCTGGCCGGCGGCCGCGAGCGGATCCTGCTGCCGCGCGACGGCTACTACAACGCTCGGGTGCTCGCTGAGAAGCTGCGACCGCATGGCACCGAACCGGTTCTGGTCGATCTTCAGGATCACCACGAGATCACCCGGCAGCTTGGCCAGGCCCGCTGCGTGCTGTGGGCTGAGACGCCGACTAATCCGCTGCTCCGGGTCGCCGATCTGGCCCGGCTCGGCCGCGCGGCCGCGGCAGCTGATGCTCCGATGGTCGTCGATAATACGGTGGCCACTGGCCTGCTTCAGCAGCCGCTGGAACTCGGCGCCATCGCCTCGCTGTGCTCGCTGACCAAGGCAGCCGCTGGTCACTCTGACCTGATCCTCGGTGCGGTCATGACCCGTGACCCGGCGCTGGCTGATGAGTTGCGTAGCTGGCGCACGCTCGGGGGCGGTATCGCCGGACCGATGGAGAGCTGGCTGGCATTGCGCGGCCTGAAGACGCTCCCGCTGCGGCTCGAGCGCCAGTCGCAGAGCGCGCTCTCGCTGGCCGGGCATCTCGCCGCCCACCCGCGCGTGCGCGCCGTGCACTACCCGGGCCTCAATCAGGACACGCTCGAAGTCGCCCGGGCGCAGATGCCACGCGGGTTCGGGCCGCTGCTGTCTTTTGAGCTGGACGGCAGCGCGGCCAATGCCGATGCGGTTGTCACAGCAGCGCGGCTGATCACGCCGGCCACCAGCTTTGGCGGCATCGAATCCAGCTGGGAACGGCGCGGTCGATGGCAGGGCGAGACGGCGCCGGAGTCGCTGATCCGGTTGTCAGTGGGCATCGAGCCTGTCAGCGACCTGATCGCGGACCTCGATCAGGCGCTGGCGCAGGCAAGGTGAGCCGCGCTGGCCGGAACCGGGCGGGCCAGCGGGCGGGATCAGGCACGATGGCGGCATGACCGACTACGCGAGATTCGCCGGTTTCTACGACCGCATCATGGGCGACCGGGCCGACGAGATCGCGCGGGTTCAGGCCTACATCAGCAGGCATCGACCGGGGGCGAGCTCGCTGCTTGAGCTCGGCTGCGGGACCGGCGCTCTGCTGGCCGGCCTTGCCCCCGGCCTCGCGGTCACCGGGATAGACCGCTCGCCGGAGATGCTGGCACGGGCCGCGGAGTCGGTGCCAGCTGCCACCCTGGTGCAGGCGGACATGACCGACTTCCAGCTCGCGGCTCGGTTCGACGTGGTGATCTGCATGTTCGACACGCTGAATCACGTGGCATCGTTCGACGGCTGGCTGTCGCTCTTCAGCCGCGTGCACGCGCACCTGGCCGAGGGCGGGCTCTTCATCTTCGACGTAAATACCGCCGGCCGTCTTCGCCGCCTGAACATCGCGGCGCCCTATGTTGATGAGTTCGACGGGAACGTGGTGGTCATGACAGTTCGGTCGGCGGACCGGCGGCAGGCTGATCGCGTGCTGTCGCGCTGGGAAACCCGGATCTTCGAACACCAGCAAGGCGATATGTACCGGCTGCATCATGAGCGGATCTATGAGCTCGGCGTGCCCCTTGGCCGGATCCATGCCGCGCTGGCAGACCGGTTTGAGCTTCTCGAGCAGGCCAGCCTGGACGGCAGCACGGTCAGCGACGAGTCAGACCGGGTGTTCTTCGCTTACCGGCGCCGCGAGGCATCGTGATCAGCACTTGCCCTGGCCGGGCTCCATTGCCAAGGTGAGCTTCACGATCAGCGCGGAGAACTGCTCCCGCTCGGCCGCGGACAGCGATGCGAACAGCTCGGCCATGGCGTCCAAGCGCGGCTCAAGCGCTTGTCCGGCCGCCTGCGCGCCAGCATCGGACAGTTCGATCAGCGTCGCGCGCCGGTCCGTCGGATGCGGCCGCCGCACTACCAGCTGCGCCTCTTCGAGCGCGTCGACCAGGGCCGTCATGTTCCGCGGCGTCGCGCCGAGTTGCTCACCAAGATCGCGCATGATGGCCGGGCCGCCGCAGTGCAGGGCCTGCAGCAGGCGGAGGCGCGAGTAGCTCAGGCCGTCACAGGTGCGCCCTTCCATCCAGCGGACGAAGTTTGCCGCGAACGTGGCCGTCTGGCCGACGAGCAACCGTCGGCTCTCGGCGTCACTGATTTCGCTAAGTTCCACTGGTCAGCCTTTTCCGGCGTCACGCATCCCGAGCATCGAGGTGGTTCAGTTGACACGATAATTTCGTCCGGTACTATTTCCTGGGTGATGGTTCAAGTCTAAATTATACACTCAACGGAATCGAGGCCTGTGACGATGACGACTGCAGACAGTAACGAGGGCAGCGAGGCCGCCACGACCGGCGCCAGCCCGGCGAGCTGGCACCTCGACCCGAGCGGCTCATCCGTCACGATCCAGCACAAGAGCATCTGGGGACTTGTCACGGTTCGCGGATCGTTCGGGCAGGTCGGCGGATCCGGCGAGATCCTGCCGGACGGCTCAGGTCGCGGCCGCCTGGAAATCGGCGCGGCGTCGCTCGACACCAAGAACCGCAAGCGGGACGACCACCTGCGGTCCGCGGACTTCTTCAACGCCAGCAAGCACCCGCAGATCGTGGTCGACCTCAGTCGCATCGCACGGCAGAGCGGGGACAGCGCGACGGCCGAGGGCACCCTCACCGTGGCTGGGCACACGCGCCCGCTGACCGTGAGCACCCGCATCACCGAGAGTTCCGACGATGCACTCACCCTCACCGCGGACACTGAGATCAATCGAGCCGATTTCGGCATGAACTGGAATCAGCTCGGCATGGTCACGGGGAAGGCGAAGGTCAGCGTCGTAGCCCGATTCGTCAAGTAACGACAGCCGACCACGCACAGGCAGCGAACTCCGAGAAGGAACCAGATGAAGCTTCAGGTCATAGTCGGCAGCACCAGACCGACGAGGGCCGCTGACAAGGTCATTCCGTGGGTGCTCGACCGCGCGGCGCTGCACGGAGCCTTCGAGACCGAGCTGATCGACCTGCGGGAGTGGCGGCTGCCGATGTTCGGCGAGCACATGGGCAGCATCGGAGACCCTAACGATCCGTCATATACCGGCGAGGTCGTACGCCGGTGGAACCGCAAGATCGCCGAGGCCGACGCCTACCTGATCATCACCGCGGAGTACAACCACAGCATCCCCGGCGAGCTGAAGAATGCTATCGACAGCGTCTTCGTCTCGTTCGCGTTCCGGAACAAGCCGCTGGCCGCAGTTGGCTACAGCACTGGCGTCGGCGGCGGTATCCGGGCGATCGAGCATCTGGCCCAGGTAGCGGTGGAAGTCGAGGCAGTTCCGCTGCGCAGCACCGTAATCCTGCCGTTCGTGGACAAGGCCTTCACCGACGAGGGCGTGCCTGCCGACCCGGCAACCGAGGTGAGCTTGCAGATCGCGCTGGACGACCTGGCCTGGTGGGCACAGGTGCTGCACAACGCCCGGGCCGCCGGCGAACTGGTTCCGGGCAAGATCCGGGCCCGGCTGGCGGCCGCGCCCGCTCGATAGCTTCTGCCGGCTGGAAGCGACCACTTAGCGGCACTGACAGCTGACGTCGAAATACATTCAGGCCCAGTGCTCGTCCCGGAAGGTCCGCCGGTAGGCGTTCGGCGTGGTCGCGCGCCAGGCTCGGAAGTGATGGCGGAACGTGGCCGCGCTGCGGCGTCGTCCCAGTCTCCTGCACAAAACGCCGTGCGAAGGTGCGCGGTGACATGGCTGCCAGGCTGGCCAGCTGATCCACGGCCATGGACCGATCCAGGACCCTCCGGCGCGCCAGGCACTTACGCGGAGTTCCTGTACCGCACGTCCGGTCCGCTGCGGCATGAGCCAACGGCCCGCAACCGGGTCAAGACGAGTTAGGCGAAGTCGCCGAACTCACGTAGCAACGCGGCTTTGGACCTGGCCCCGATCACCTGGCTGACAACATCGCCGCCGGAGAAGACAGTCACCGTTGGGACATGCAGGACGCCGAACCGCTGGGCAGTAACAGGGTTCTCATCCACATTGATCTTGACGAGGTCGACCCGGCCGGCCTGATCGGCGACGATGGAATCCAGGACCGGTGCCACTTGGCGGCATGGGCCGCACCACTCCGCCCAGTACTCGACGATGACCGGCCGGGGGTTGTTCAGGACCTCTGCCTCGAAGCTGGCATCGGTGACGACTCGCGCGCTACTCACCTTGATTCGCTCCGTTCTACTAGAGACAGGGTGGCGCAGTCATCGCCGTTCCCTCGCTCGCAGACATGCACGAGCCGGCGAAGCCGGCAGCGCAGCTGAGTCAGCTCCCTGACCTGGTCATCGATCGCAACGATCTTCGCCGCGGCGGCACGGGCGATCTCCTCGGTGGAGTGCGCCTCGGCCGGCCCGAGCAGTTCAGCGATCTCGGTGAGCGTGAAGCCGAGCTGCCTGGCCCGGCGGATGAACACCAGCCTGGCCAGATCGGCCTCCGAGTATTGCCGATAGCTCCGGCCGCGCCGCTCAGGCTCCGGAAACAGGCCACGCCGCTGGTAAAAGCGCACGGTCTCGACGCCGACGCCCTCCGCCGCCGCGAGCTTGCCGATCGTCATCCCGCCCATGCCTGCACGGTACCGGCCGTACCCAGGTACGGAGTCAAGTCATCGGTCTGGGTCGCGCCGGGGCGGCGGGAGGAACCCAGGACCCGCGGCGCCGTCCAGCACCTCGGCGATCCGTAGCAGCCGCAGGTCGGATAGGAACGGCCCGATTACCTGCACCCCGACCGGCAGGCCAGCCTCGCCGGGACCAACGGGTAGCGCCGCCACTGGCAGCAGCGCCGAGCCGACGGCGCAGCACCACGCCGCTGCCACATAATGCGGAACTGCGACACCGTCGACGTCAAGGAGGCGCTCTGCCATCGGGCGGTCAGTGTCGTGCGGGAACGCCGCGGTGGGCATCACCGGCGCGAGCACGGCGTCATAACTGCCGAAGAAGTCAGCCCATGCGGCGCGCTGGCGCTGGCGGAGTTCGGTCGCGCGCGTCACCGTCCGGTACCGGCTAGCCATGGCCCGCAACCCGACTGTCGCCGGGTCGTCGCCTGACGCGCTCTCCAGTTCGGCGAAGGCCGCATAATCGGCTTCCGGCAGGAAGACCCCGAAGATAGGCATGGTGATTTCTTGCCAGGTTTTGAGACCGTCGGCGAGCGGCACTGGCAACGGAACGGCATCCACATATACGCCGGCGTCGGCGAGTCGGCTCGCGAACCGGTCCAGGCAGGTGCGGACATCCGCGGCGAGCGGAACGACGTCGCTGCCGTCGGCGAAGACCGTGGCAATCCGCAGTCCGGCCGGACCGCTGATTACCGGTCCCTCGTCGAGTTCGAGGCGCCAGCCGGCTGCATCCTCCGGCACCGGGCCCGCGACCACTTGTAGCGCCGTGCGCAGGTCGGCCACGCTCCGGGCAAGCGGGCCGGCCACTCCGACATCGAACTGGATGAGGCTGCCGGGCGGGCCGGGAATGTGCCCGCGCACCGGCACGACGCCCCAGGATGGCTTGAGGCCGTAGGTGCCGTTGTGGTGCGACGGGTTACGGATCGATCCGCCGATGTCGCTGCCAAGCTCGAGCGGGGTGAGGCCGGCCGCGACGGCGGCTGCCGCGCCTCCGGATGAGCCGCCGGCCGTGCGGCTGCCATCCCACGGGTTACTGGTCCGGCCGTACACGTCGTTGTAGGTCTGCCAGTCCCCGGCGTACGTCGGCGTGTTGGACTTGCCGAAGATGATCGCGCCGGCTTCCTTGAGACGGCTGACCGCTAGCGCATCGGCTGACGGCACGTATCCGGACAGCTCAGTAGCGCCCGAGGTGGTTACGAGGCCCTCGGTTTCCCAGACGTCCTTGACTGTCATCGGCAAGCCGTGCAGCGGGCCGGTCTGGTCGCCTCCCGCCGTAGCGTCGTCCGCGGCTGCAGCGGCGTCACGAGCTCGGTCGATATCCCAGGCAATGATGGCGTTGAGAGCGGGATTGAAGTGCTCCGCTCTGGCGAGGAGATCGTCCAGCAGCTCCCGGCTGGAGAGCTGACGGCGGCGCATCGCCGCGATCAAGTCAGTCGCCGTGGCGGTAGCTAGGTCGAGGTCCATGACCGGGACATTACCTGCTAAGGCTGCGGCGCTGGCGATGCTCCCGATGAAGGCGGCTGCGCCGGTGCGGTAACCGGCGACGGCGCGACCTGGCCGTAGCCGCCAACCGAGGCGCTCGCGTAGCCATCGGCGCGATGTGAGGTGCCGGCTGGCAGCCATTCGCCCGCGTTCGGCAAGCCTGCATCGGGCGAGACGATCATCCAGCCGCACAGCAGGATCAGTATCGCCACGAAGGCGCAGAAGACCCAGAAGATCGCCGTGAACCCGGAGTGAATCGTCAGGCCGAGCCCCGTCGCCTGCGCCGGGGACACGCCGAACAGGCTGGGCGACACTGGCTGTCGGACCAGGATGAACGCAGAGATCACCTGCGCCAGCATCGCGAAGATCACGCCGGCCACCAGCGCTGCCCCTAGCCGGATCGAGCGCCAGAAGGCAGCAATCGCGACGACGGCGAATACCGCGACCATGACGGCCACATCGCCGGCGATGACAGCCGCCGGGTTCGCGAATGCATTGCCGAGGGTGATCGTCGGGCCAGGGCCGGTGGCCGTGTGGAGCGCGTAACTGTCCCAAGACGGCGCGAACGCGATTGCAGCACCGAGGGCGGCAACCATGATCATGACGAGCGGCACCGCCTCATGGCCGGCCGGGCGACGCAGTCTGCTAGCCGGACCGGTCGCGAATGCCACCGCTGCGCCAGCCGCGCAGCCTAGCCAGCCAAGCAAGCTGAGGACGAGACCGAGACCGGCCCCGGCAGCGTGAGCACCCTGGGATATCGGCGCTCCAGCGTCAGCCAGGAACAAGCCGAACGTGACGACGGTCAAGCCGGTCGCCAGCAGCGCTCCGACCCGCAGCCGGGCCCCGCCGAGCAGGATCAGTACGGCGCTCGCCGACCAGACCGCGAGATAGATCACGTGCGGCACCAGGTCGACAGTGTCATTGGCCAGGCTGGAGCCCGCCGTGTAGACGCCGAACAGTCCGACGATGCCGAGGACCACGCCAACGGCGAGCAACCCTGCTGCGACCAGCTGCATGGAGCGGGCTTTGACGGGTGTCGCGGTAACTGCCGCGCTCGGCTCGCTGACGGGGGCGACGCTACCAGGCACTTCCACCGCGGTGAACCGAGTCCACGCCGCGGCCCAGCCTTCTGGCGTCTTGTGCCACCACTCCAGCGGCTGCGATTTGAGTGCTGTGACGTCCCAGATCCCGTAGAACTGGGGTCCCTGGCCGATGGCATATCTCGCCCCGCGGTGAGAGATCATCACGTTCTTCAGCACTGTCCCGACCTTCCTCGCTTGCCTCACCCCGTTCCTGCTGGTCAGCAGCATAGGAGCCTAGCCTGCATGAAAGCTGGAAGGTCGCTCCGGCAATCCTGATGCTCGCTTCGAAGGCATAAATAACGATATATACACCCGGAAGCGGAGCTCGCCGTATGGCGGTTTCCATCGCGGATTAGCCTGCTTGGCGATGACTGACGACGAGGTCCCCAGTTTCACCGCCGCGCTGGGCATCCCCGGCATTGTTGACGCGCATGTGCACTTCCTGCCAGCAAGTGTCCAGGACGCCGTCTGGCAATGGTTCGACCGGCTGGAACCCCCCTGGCCGGTGACCTACCGGTGGCCGGCGGGTGTCCGCAAACAGATCCTGGACGCGCTGGGCGTACGCCACCACACTGCGCTCGCTTATCCGCATCGGCCTGGGATGCTTCGGTACCTCAATGACCACACTCTCGGGCTCGCCGCAGCAGATGAGTCGGTCATCCCCACTTTCACGATCTTTCCGGAACCCGGCGTCGGCGCGGAAACAGCCAGGTGCCTGGCGGCCGGGGGGAACTGTGTAAAGGTTCACCTCCAGGTGGGCGGCTTCGACACGGTCGATCCGCTTCTTACCGAGTCCTGGAAGCTCCTGGAGGAAGCGGCAACCCCGATCATCCTGCACGCAGGCGCGGTCGCGGACGGATCTGGGAACGAGCGCTGGTGCGGCCCGGATCCCGTGCGCCGGCTGCTCGCCAGGTTCCCGGGCCTGCGCCTGGTGATCGCGCACCTGGGCGCGCCCGACAGTGACGCCTTCATTGCCATCGCTGAGGAACATGCCGGGGTCTGGCTCGACACCGCGATGATATTCACCGACCCGCCGTACCTCGGGCCCGCTCCGCTCCACCTGGTCGACCGGGTCGGTGCCCTCGGCGACCGGGTCGTGTTCGGCTCAGACTTCCCGACGATTCCGCACGCGTACGCCGCGCAAATCAGCGGGCTGGCCGCTCTCGGATTGGGCGATGAGTGGCTGCGCAATGTGCTGTGGCATAACGGACTTCGGCTGTTCAGCCTGGATAGCGGCGCCGGCCGGTGCGATTAGAGGCCAGCCGGCCAGGTAATCGATTCGGGGCCGATCAGCGGCGTCCCGACGTCAAGCTGGATCTGGGCGTGCGGGGTCAGCGGAATGCCCGCTGGATCGCCACGGTAAAGCCTGCCGTCGTAGATCGCAGTCACCCGCCCCCTGGCGGGGCCGACCCGGGCCGACCCCAGCGGCTGGCCCCATTCGGCAAAGAAATTGCCGAGGGTATACGTGCGGTGAACTGGCGATTCGATGTGGATGATCCCATCGGCAGAGTGCGTGTGCAGCCAGTAGAAGCACGACCCGTTCGTGATGAAGACGCCCCGGCCGGTGTGCTCTGCGATCGCGCCGGGGATCCCGATGCCGGCTGGCACCTGCCTGGGCACGCCATCCACAAAGATCGTCAGATGCGCGTGGATGTGAAACAAGGTCTGCTCGCTGCCAAGGCAGCCGATCCCGTCGATCTGCTGGCCCCGGGCGCTCGCCGCGGTACTGGCGAGCGGGGCGGCGCCAGGAATCGGCACATCCTCGGGTCCAAGCGGGCCAGCCGGTGGCGGCGACGCCAGCTTGCCGAGTGTCGTCAAGGGAGCCAGCTCGAGATGCGGTGAACCGGCGGCCGGAACCGTCGAGCCGGGCCCGATGAGTGCGATGGCGATGGCAGTGACCGCGACCGCCGCCACCGCTGCGGCGCCGAGGCCTGTCAGCCAGAGTCGGCGACGACGACGCCGGGCCTGATCCGCCCGAATCCTGGCGAGCTTATAGCGCGCCTGCTGCCGGCCTTTGCTGCTCATCGCACCTATCCTCGGTATAATGAACTACTATCTACGTACGTAGACAGTAGCATGACCCAGGCGCGGGAGGCGGCGTGCGCGGTTTCGGCGATCTCGAAGCGGTGGTCATGCAGCTTGTATGGGCTAAGACCGAGCCGGTGACAGTACGCGAACTGTTTGACCAGCTGCGCCAGGAGCGTGTCATCGCCTACACCACCGTGATGAGCACTATGGACAACCTGTACCGGAAGGGCTGGCTGGTCAGGGTCAAGGAGGGCAAGGCCTACCGGTATGCGGCGACGGCCAGCCGGGAGGAATACAGCGCCCGGCTCATGCACGAGGCCCTGGCTGGCGGCGGCGACACCACGGCAGTGCTCAGCCACTTCGTCGCGAACATCGGCGACACCGAGTCGCAGGCGTTGCGCGAAGCAGTTCGCCGCCTTGCGGACGGGACCCCGCGATGACGCAGGCGCTAGTGCTCTCGCTATATGCGCTGGCAGTGGCGTGGCTCGCGCCGAAGGTACTAACGCGACTGACGGCGACCGGCCTGGGCGCGAGGCTCGGGATCGCCGCCTGGCTCACCGCGATGACCACGGCGCTGGTGTCTGCTGCGGTTGCACTGCAGTTCCTGGTGAGAGCGGCGATAGCGGGCTGGCCCGGGCTCGCAGAGGCTGTATGCCGCTCGGTAGCCGGTGGCGCCTGCACGCCGGGCGTGTACCGCAACGCGCTCTTCGAATTGCTGCTCGGCCTGTCCGTCATAGTTGCCACAACCATGGCCGCCGCCCTGGCGTGGCGGTATGGACGTGGTCTCCAGCAGGCTCAGCGGGGTACCAGACTTCACGCCGAGGCTGCTCGGATGATGGCCCAGCGGCTGGCTTGCGCCACTCCGGCGACGGTCGGCCGCGCGGGCGAGACGCTGGTCCTCGACGCACGCGAACCAGCGGCGTACTGCCTGCCGGGTCGTCCGGCCACGATCGTGCTGACAACCGGGGCCCTGGCCGTACTGGATCGCGAGCAACTGTCCGCGGTGCTCGCGCATGAGCGGGCCCACCTGGCTGGCCGCCATCATCTCCTGACGATGCTGACGCGAGGGCTTGCCGTTAGCTTTCCGGCCGTGCCGCTGTTTACCGCAGGCAGGCGCGAGGTGGCGCGGCTAGCGGAGATGTGCGCCGACGACGCTGCGGCTCGACGGGTGGGCAGCCGCCCGCTCGTGACAGCTTTGCTGGCGATGGGCACCGGCGCCCCGGTACCGCTTCGCGCCCTCGCCGTCACGGGCCACGCAACCTTGGCCCGGGTCGAGCGGCTGGTTACGCCCGCCGACCGCGCGCGCCAGGCGGGCTGCCAGCTGGCCCTGGTCGCCGTTACCCTCATGCTCACGGCGGGGCCGAGCTTGATGATCGCGGCGGCCACGGCGCTCGTCCGGGCATAACCGCGCGCGCAACGGTACCGACCCGGTAAACTGGCGGCGAAGGGGAGTAGTCCCTAGTTGGCTGGCCGACATACCGGCGCTGCGGCGCCCGGCCACCGGGCCACTATGAGTGGTGGACGAGACCTTCGGCTGTTGAGCAATTCCGGCCGAAGTCTCCCCGCGAGAATCCGGTCGGGCGGTACCGACCGAGAGAATCCTCATGCAATACCTTGCGGTGATAGGTGTCGCATTCGCGATCACCTTTCTCGCCGAGCTGCCGGACAAGTCGATGTTTGCCTCGCTTGTCCTCAGCACCCGATACCGTCCTTCGTGGGTCTGGGCTGGCGCTGCACCGGCATTCGCCATCCATATGGCAATCGCGGTCACCGCTGGGCAGCTGCTGACCCTGCTCCCCCATCGAGTTGTCGACGGGGTCGTGGCCGCCCTCTTCGTCGCCGGATCGGCCTACCTATGGTGGAGCAGCTTTCGGCCGGGGCGGCACGAGGACGCAGACGCCGCCCGGCAGGGCGGCCCTGCTTGGTCGTTCCTGCGCGTTGCAAGCACCAGCTTCGCTGTCGTGTTCGTTGCCGAGTGGGGAGATATAACCCAGGTCACGGCCGCGAACCTGGCGGCAAGGTATGAGCCGGGGCTGGTGTTCGCCGGCGCCACGCTCGGGCTGTGGGCCGTCGCGGCGCTGGCGGTCAGTCTCGGTGCCAAAAGCCTCAGCTTGGTCCCGATGGCCTGGGTGCGCCGGATCACTGCGGCCATCCTGCTCGGGTTCGGGATCTATACGATCGTCGCGGCCGTCTCGTGACGGACGTTCGCGCGCGGCAGGGTGAGGCGAGATCTGGGCTTAGCGTTCGCGCGGCACATCGGGCCTGGTGACGGGGACAATGGTAACGAGGCCGTCCAAGCCAGCGAAGTCGCCGGGATTAGTGGTGAACAGCGGCAACCGGTTCGCGAGCGCGGTCGCCGCGATCATCAGGTCGACGGCTCTCCGCCGCGACTTGCGCCCAGCGGAGACTGCGGCAGCTGTCACGCGTCCGTACGCCCGGGCCGCATCCGCGTCGAACGGTATCGGATCGAACTCGTGCTCGGCCCGCTGCACTATGTCGAGTCGACGGGCCCGCTCAGCAGCCTCGAAGTAGACGTCCTGCTCGGTGTCCGCACGCACCTGGTGCGGGCCTGCTGATAGTTCGGCAAGCGTTATCGCGCTTATCGCCATCTCATCCGGCAGCTCGTCCGGGCCGATCCAGCTCCTCAGGATAAGGATGTTCGTATCGAGCAGGCCCTGCCGCGGGCGCTCACTGCTCATAAGGACTTCCGGCTTGATCAGCGGCGGCATTCTGATCTGCTCGGAAGGCGTCCACGTCGATGGCGGTCGCGCCGCGGGACATCGCCCCAAACTCGGCTCGAGAAACAAATCGTCGACGCTGGCGCAGCGGCACGAGTTCACCGATGCGGTGCCCGTCCCGCGTCACGGTAAATGCCTGGCCACCCTCGACGGCGTCCATGATCTCCTTCGACCTCATTCTCAGGTCGCGCTGAGTGATCTCGGGCTGCCTAGCCATACCACCAAGGTAGCACTTGTTGCTACCTCGTGCTATCAGGCTGGGCTCAGCGCCCAGCGGGCAGGAAAGAGGAACGCCGGGATCAGTGATGTCGAGAAACCGTCGGCTGCTCCGTCCGTGAGATGAGAGTGCCAAGATGGGGCACGGATGCGACAAGGAGCACGACATGACGCGGTTCTTGCTGATGGTCAACTACGACGGCGGCCAGGTCCAGGAGCCGATGACGAGCTGGGATCCAGCCGACATCAGAGCGCACCTGGCCTACTACGAGGCCCTCGCATCTGAGCTCACCAAGTCCGGCGAACTGATCGGGGGCGAGCGACTCGCATGGCCTGAGTTTTCGAGGATCGTACGATCTGACGGCGTGTCCGCTCCGGTGATCACCGACGGCCCGTACGCGGAGACTAAGGAGCAGATCGCCGGCTACCAGATGATCGACGTCGACTCGCTTGAAAGAGCGATCGAGATAGCTGCGAAGGTCTCGGCGGTGCCTGGTCCTGGCGGCGTTCCCACCCAGCAGCCGATCGAAGTGCGCCAGGTAATGGAGGAGGACGACGACATGGGACTCGGCGTCTGACCGCGAGCTGATATGCCGACGGCGCGTGTGGAGGACCTGCTGCGCCAGCTGGCGCCGCAGGTTCTCGGCGTTATCGTCCGCCGCTTCGGCAGCTTCGACGCCGCGGAGGACGCCGTTCAGGAAGCGCTGATCGCCGCGGCCAGGCACTGGCCGGCCGACGGCGTGCCGGCCAACCCGAGAGGCTGGCTCATCCAGGCGGCCGCCCGCCGGATGACCGACCAGATGCGCAGCGACAGGAGCCGGCGGCACCGGGAAATAGTGGCGGCGGCCGAACCGCTGCCGGCAGATGTACCTGACCGAGATGACACCCTGATACTGCTGCTCCTGTGCTGCCATCCGGTCCTGACACAGGCATCCGCTATCGCGCTGACGTTGCGCGCAGTCGGCGGCCTGACGACAAACGAGATAGCCAGCGCCTTCCTGGTACCCGAGTCGACGATGGCGCAGCGCATCAGCAGGGCCAAGCAGCGAATCAAGGCATCAGGCGTGCCTTTCCAGCTGCCCGACGACGAGGAACGCGTCACCCGGATGCGCTCAGTCCTCCACGTGCTCTACCTGATTTTCAACGAGGGCTACACCAGCAGCGCCGGTGCCCGGCTGCACCGGCAGGAACTCTCCGGTGAGGCCATCCGCCTGACCAGGGGCATGCGTGCGCTGCTTCCCGACGACGGCCAGGTCACTGCGTTGCTGGCGCTGATGCTGCTCACCGAAGCCCGGCGGCCGGCCAGAACCGGGCCCGCTGGTGAACTGATCCTGCTCGCAGAGCAGGACCGGACCCAGTGGGACCAGCAGCTCATCAGCGAAGGAGTCAGCCTGGCGGTGCAGGCCATGAGGCAGGGGCCGACCGGGGATTATCAGTTGCAGGCGGCCATCGCCGCGCTTCACGACGAAGCCGACCATGCTTCCGATACTGACTGGCCGCAGATTCTCGCTCTGTATGAGTTGCTCGAGCGCCTGACGGGAAATCCGATGGTGACCCTCAGCCGGTCTGTCGCAGCCGCCATGGTGCACGGTCCCGCTGCTGGCCTCGCGATTCTCGAATCCCTCGATGCGCCATTGGCAGGCCATTACCGGCTCGACGCCGTGCGCGCTCATCTGTTCGAGCAGCTCGGCGAAGCCGACCGGGCCATCGCCCACTACGAGACGGCAGCCATGCGCACCATGAGCATCCCGGAGCGGAATTACCTGATCAAAAAGGCCGCCCAGCTGAACCAGCGCGCTAGGGAAAGTGGCCGTTAAGCCTGTGAGCCGCGAGCCGCAGAACTGCCGCACGGCTCGCTGAACCCGTTACCTTCCTATGAGTGGTGCAGGGCGAACGAATGGATAGCGCTGTGCAGGTAATCGCCGAGGATCCAGAATCCGGTCGCGGCGCTGCCCGCGATTGACGTCAAGTTCGTGACCGAGCCCGCCGGGGCAGGGTTCTGCGTTTTAGCAGCCGTCCAGTGGACGCCGTTCCAGTGCAGCACGGCCGGCTGACTGACGCCTGCAACCACATAACCGGCCACCATGATGTCGGACGGCGATATGGCAGCGACCGCAGTCAGGTAGCTGGCGATGACGCCGGAATAGACGTTCATGTTCGGGTCGGGGACGACCGTCCACTTCTTGCCGTTCCAGTGCTCGATCAGCGCCACGTTCTCGCCGCCGCTCGCGGCGTAACCGACAGCCCAGGCGTCCTTGGCCGATATAGCTGCAATCCCCTGGAGCACGCCGGTCACTGCGGGTGATGGCGCAACGGACCAGCGCTTGCCATTCCAGTGCTCTATCAGAGCCTGCTGGCTGGTGCCGGCGTCGCTTTGGCCGACGGCCCAGCCATTGGAAGGCGAAGTAAGGGCCACCGCCGACAGCATGGTCAGCACGCTGTGCGCGATGGCCGGCGACGGCATTGCGGACCAGCGCCTGCCGTTCCACCGCAGGATTAGCGCCTTGCCGTGATAGGACACGTTCGTCTGGGAGAAGCCGACTGCGAAGGCTTCCGACCGATCGGCTGTGACGGCGTTGAGCACATTGTTCTTCCTGGTGCCAGCCGGATCCGGACTGGATACCCTGCGCCATCCTCTCTTCGTCAGGTGCAAGATAAATGTCTGGTCCACCCGACCGTTGAAGCGGCCGCCTACAGCCCAGGTGGTCGTCGCGGCGGCAGCCGTGACCCCGGCCAGGCTGGCAAATTTCACCTTCGGGCTCGGCACACGCCGCCACGCGCGCCCGGACCATCGGTAGATCAGGTCACTAGGCGCCGAGCCACCGCCGCCACCGACTGCCCACACCGCGCAACGCGGGCCTACCGCCACGCCAGCGATATTCGAGGCGCTGGCACCGAACGAGGACAGGCTCGTCACGTGACAAGGATTTGCCTGCGGCGCCGCTCGTGCCGCGAGCGCACTGGACTGCACGCCAAACGCCGCACCGCCGATAACTAGACACCCGGTCAGAGCGGACAGGGCAAGACGCTGCGGCCGCATCGATCCTCCACAGTTGTCGAACAGCATGCGGCAGATCGGCGGCCGCCCCGTTACCCGTACAGCCTCGCGAATCATGACATAGGCCGACTGGATACGGGAGTGCTTCGCAGCTAACTGTCGTTCCAGTGCGGTGGGCGGTCTCGCCCGAATCGCTCATCGTCATCTGGATCGGGCCATTCGCCCCAACAGCGGTCGGTGTCCTCGGCGCTCTGCTGTGGAGGTGGCGGATCGTCGGGCCGCGGCAGGTCGGCGGGCACTCTTTTCGGTGCTTTCGTTGGCCGCATGACCGTCATTCTCCTGGCCACGCGAGCGGTAGCGCCCGACTATTTAGCGGGCGCATCGACAGTCAGCCCAACGCCTGCGGCCGCCTCAGCCAGACGCTTGTCGTAAGTGACGAACGACGTCAGCTCCACCGCGAGGCTCAAGGCGGTCGCCAAGTGGATCGCGTCCAGGCTTCGGACAGTCCGCGGCGCGACGGCCTCAGCGAGAACCCGGATCCCGGGATCTAGACCTATGAGTTCGATCAAATCCAGCACAGGATTCAGTCTGGCGACGGCTTCCGAGCTATGCCTGGCCAGCGCGCGGAACGACTCCACTTCTGCCAGGACCGAACTCACCCAGCCAATCTCAGCTCGGTCGGCAAGCCAGGCACGGAGCGTCTGCGACTCCGGTTCGGCGTGGACTAGTTTGACGACGGCAGCCGAATCAAGGTAGATCATCCCCGTTCTTCTTGGCGTGACGCAGACAACTCTTCGGCGATGTTGATGCCGTCAGGCTCGCCCAGTGGCATCCGGAGGACGGCGCGCCGCATCTCCGCGGCACGTTCGCGGCGCGCGGCTGCCTCTAGCACGGCTTGCCGGATGGCCGCAGACCGAGAGGCACCACCCTCAGTCAGCACGTCGAGCGCATGTTCCGTAGCGTCGTCGCTTCGGATGGTGATGGTTTCCGCCATGACCCAATGGTAAGACCGCATGTCTTACAAACAAAATCGGCGGTCGCAGACCGTTGCAGGCCTAAAGCGGTGCGACCGGGAGAAGTCATGGAACTTCGGAAGATTCTCGCGGACACTCTCGTAGATCACCTTGGAGCAGGGCCCCTCCTTCCAGCGGCCGCGCCGATGCGGGCGGTTCGGTCAGTGAGTCGATGCATGCAGTGAGCAGGCGCCGCATCTGATCTTGTTCGCTGACATCCAGATTGGCCAGCATGTCTTGCTCGACGCGGCGGACCGCGGCGCTGGCCACCTTGAGCTGGCGGCGCCCGCGGGCGGTCAGCTCGGTCGGCAGGGCCCTGCCGACGGGTGCCTGTGCCGGGCGGACAACGAGTCCTTGGCGTTCGAGGGCCTGCAGGAGCACATTCATCGACTGCCGGGTGACGAAGGCGCCGCGGGCAAGCTCGGAGTTGGACAGACCCGGTCGCTGGGCAAGCAGCTCCAGGCAGGCGTAGTGGGTGATCGTCATGCCAAGCGGCCTCAGCACGGCCTCCAGGGCGGAGTGCAGGGCGCTCGCGGCCGCCTTGAGCATGTACCCCAGCGATGTGTCCAGCTCGATTCCGGGCTCGCCTTGACTCATGTCAGTAGTCTGACATAGATTGTGGTGTGTCAGAAGACTGACATACCTTGAGGAGGTAAGAATCGTGGCCGTCACCGGACCCGACTTCATTTCACTGCAGGTGCGCGACCTGGAGCGTTCCGCCGCTTTCTACGAGCAGTACCTGGGGCTGAAGCGCTCCGACGCAGGACCGCCGCACGCCGTCGTGTTCGACACCAAGCCGATCGCGTTTGCCGTCCGCGACGTCGTCGCGGGCGTCGACCTCGACGCGATCGCGCAGCCGGGCCAGGGAATGGCGCTGTGGCTGCACGCCCCCGACGCGCAGGACATCCACGACGCCCTCGCCGCCGCCGGCACGACGATCATCTCAGCGCCCGTGGACGGGCCGTTCGGCCGCACTTTCACATTCGCGGACCCCGACGGCTACCAGGTGACCCTCCACGACCGCGGCTGAGCCGGGCGTCCTGGTCTTCGGCGCGGCAGGATGGTCGGCCGCCGCACCCGGATACGATAACCCGCCGTTTCAAGCGGCTGTCGGCACGAGCGGATCTCCAGCTGATCGACCTGAGCTGATCATCGGAGGGCTGCTGGCGTCGGTTCCACTGCCCGCTGAGGATGGCCAGGGAGGCCGCGACGATGCCGCCTAAGCCGGATCCCGTTTACAAATCCCATGAAGAGAGGCCCTCGGCAGTGTGCCTCGGGCCTCTCACCTGGTAGCGGGGGCGGGATTTGAACCCGCGACCTCTGGGTTATGAGCCCAGCGAGCTACCGAACTGCTCCACCCCGCGTCGTGTCCACAACTTTATGGGCACCTGCGGCTGGTGGCAAATCACCAGCCGGCGGCCCCGGTCAGGCACCTGTGCCTGGAGCACCGGCTGAGGCCATCCAGATCACGTAGCGCACAGCCGTGGGCGCCGTCGGCAGCTCGGTCAGCTGGTGCGGATCGCCTGATGTTGCCAGATCCAGCACTCGCGCCGGTGAGCCCCCGTATGCAGTCAGCGGCGCTCGCCGCGACGCCAGCAAAACTGGCCGCCGCCCGGCGGCGATGATCGACCTGATGACGCCCTCTACAGACGACCTCGGCTGACCGGCCATGGAGGCCACCGGTACGCCGCACATTCCCCTGATCGTCTGCGTGAACGCCTGGGCAGTCGGCCGCGACAAGATCACGACCGAGGAGTTGCCCGGTATCTGGGCGCACAGCGCGCCAACCGCGGTGATCTGGCCGCGGCCGATGCGCTGCGTCGCGAGGCCTTGCGCGACAGGCTGCAGGCTGCCGGCCTTCCCCTGGTGACTGAACCCGATCCCGAACGTGGTGGCCACCGTAGGCACGAGCATTGCCGCGACGCAGAACAGGCCGGCGACCCCCGCGGTGACCGGCCGCGCGCCGCGGTCACGGGCCCGCCCGGCCAGCAGTGCCGCCGCCCACAGGCCGCAGACGATTAGCCCCGGAATGACCATGACCACCAGCCGCCTGCTGGCCCACGGCTGGTCGGGCACGATGTCCGGTGCCCATAGGACGGTCGCCGATCCGGCGCAGATTATGGCCAGCGGCAAGCCCCAGATGCGCCACAGCCCAGCGGGGTCACGCCAGGTCAGCAGCGCACGAAGGCAGCGGCGGACTAGCAGCGCAATACCGATGCCGCCAAGCAGCACGGTCGGCAGCCCGATGTACCAGATGACCCAGTAAAGCGTTTGTTCCGAGTACAGCCTCGTCGGGTCTACCGGCAGGCCCTGGGCGCGCTGCAGGCCCTTGATGAAGTAGTAGACCGCGACGCTCGGGTGACCACGCACGGTCTGCACGTAGGGCCGGATTGCGAAACCAGCCAGCGCTGCCACCACCACGAGGCTGCCCAGCTCCGGCAGCCAGCGCAGCGGCCGCCCCGCCAGCAGCCGCGGCACGCGCTGGCGGACAGATGCGAACTTGGGCAGCTGTATGGCGACGATCGCAGGCGCGGCCAGCCAAACGGCCGCGACGCCACCCAGCGCCAAGGTCGGCCCGACCGAGTCAACGAGCGGCCGGTTCAGCAGGTATCCGCTTAGTACTGCGTATCCGCAGCCGACGGCAAATCCGAGCAGGAACCCGGAGGCCTGTGGCCGCCTGCCGCCGACAAGGATCGCCGCGAACGGGATCGCCGGCAGAACATACACGAGTCCGTCCAGGCTTATCAGCAGGCTGAGCCCGAGGCAAAGCCCGGCCAGCAGCCCCAGGGCGCGCGGTGGCGTCAGCCAGCTTCCCCAGTAACGCCACGACGCCAGCCGCCGCCAGTTCTGCCGTAGGCCGTACAGCACGGACGTTCCGACCGCAGTGCCGTCCGGGCCAGCCGCCGCGGCCGGCGCGCCCGTCGACACTAGCGAGTCGACAAGCAAGCACAGCCCGCCGAACAACATGATCTCGAGAGCAGCCTCGCTGAGCGAGGCCCGGCTCACGTATTGTTGCGGCAGGCTCAGGCCGAGGACCAGTGCGCCCGCAGGCGCCCACTGCGGTCCCACCAGACGCGCCACCAGGCCGGCGAATGCCAGCGTGCCCAGGCCGCCAAGGACCGGGCCGACGGCCGTGGCGCTGGTGATCCCGTGGATCCAGAACCCGCCGGCCAGTAGCATCGGCAGGCCGGGCAGGACCGCCGGGACAACGGAGTGCCCGCTGGCCGCGAAACCGACGCTGCCGAAACTCAGGCCCGGGTGCGAACCGCCGAACGCTCTCAGCGCCTGCGGGATGGGCAGCGACCCGTGCTGCGCGATCCAGTAGCCGGTCTGCAAGTACGTACCCGGATCGCGGGCCACGATCAGCGCCTCAGAACTTTCCCTCAGCTGCCAGGCAATAAGACCCACTACCACCGCGACAGTGGCCAGCAGGCCGAACCAGGCCGCCCAAGTGCGCCCCTTGATGGTGCTATACGTCCGCAGCTGAGGCCAGCTCACCGGCACGTCGCGCAGGCCATTAACCGTGAGCGCCACGGCCAGGGGAACGGAGATCAGCAACATCGGCACCGGCAGGAACGTGCCGCCCAGCAGCAGCGGCAGCCCGGGCAGCAGCCAGGCCGCGATCAGCAGTGCCGGCAACACGGTCAGCCCGGCCGAGCATCGCGGTCGCAGCGTCGGCCGGAGCTCCGGGCTCGGCCTGCACGCGGGTGGCCGTCCTATGGCGGTTCCACACCTGCGTTAGCGGCGTTACCAGATTTCCGGCGACAGACTTGTATTTGCCCAGGCCGGCACCTGTTCTGCTGAGGACGGCTCGCACCCGCACCTGCGTCTTGCCCGCGCCGGGCGGCGAGTCACCTAGGACCGGCAGCAAAGCGGTTTGCGCGGCGGCATCGTCCTTGGCATCGGCTGGATCAACCGGATCTGGTGCGACCGGGGCCGGCTCGGCGGAGTCAGCTGCCACCGGATCAGGCGCGATTGCGTCTGACACGGCCGGTCCCGACACGGCCGGTTCAGGCCGGCTGCGCTCCGCCAGCCCCGGCCGCTCGTCGGTGCCAGAGTCGTTCGGGCTATCGGGATGCCGCACGGGGTCAACTGTAGAGGCGGACCAAGGTCAGCCGAACGAGCCCTCCGGCCGGCCTGGACCCGTCACCCGCTGACCAGGCCTGAACTCACGCCCGAAACGGGAGTGTGCCCTGGCCAGCAAGCCAAGTCCGCAGCGGCGTCATCTGTTAAGTGCGAATCGTCAGTAACAGCACGTACGATGGACCGGAATCTAGCGGCTAGGCCCCCCGCCCTGAGGCCGTTGGCAATGACCCCTCCCCCGAGGAACGATGAGCCGCACCGAGGATCCGGGCGATCAAGGCTGGCCCGACGCCGACGGGCCCCATCGCCGTCACCAGCCGATGCCGTCACGGCGGGCAGCCAAGCCGACGCGCAGGCAAGGCCGACGGCCGCGCTGGCTGGCCGGGCACTCCACATCGACGCTGATCCTCGGGTCCGTGGCAACGCTAGTCGCCCTCGTCATGACAGCTGGCTCGCTGACCGCGTACATCGAGTACCGCAACGTGTGGGATGGCATTAACCGAATTAGCGTCGCGGGCGACCTCGTTGGCAAGCGGCCGCCCGCAGACCCGCACGCGCTCAACATCCTGATCATCGGCTCAGATAGCCGGAGCGGAGTGAATGGCAAGATCGGCGGTCACGTCGGCGTCGCCGGGCAGCGCTCCGACACCGACATGGTGGTGCACATCGCGCCGGGCGCCCATCGGGTCGTGGTGCTCAGCATCCCTCGCGACTCGGTGGTTCCGGTGTTCAATTGCACCGCTGAGCTAGGGACGCAGGGTCAGACGGCCCAGCCTCCCGGGTCCATCGAGCAGATCAACGCGAGCTTCGCCAACGGGGGGCCCGGGTGCCTGTGGAAGACGATCGAGCAGACCACAGGAATCCGCATCAACGACTTCATCGAGCTGACCTTCACCGGCTTCCAGCACGTGATCGATGCGCTGGGCGGCGTCGAGGTGTGCCTGCCCGAGGCTGTCAACGACCCGATCTCTCGCCTCCACCTGTCCGCGGGCAAGCACCACGTGTACGGCCGGGAGGCGCTGGCGTTCTGGCGGACCAGGGAGGGCCTGGGCCTGGGCGACGACCCGCAGCGGATTCAGCGGGATCAGTTCCTGATGGCCTCGCTGGTCCAGGGGATCCTACGGGCCGGCCTGCTGCGGAGCCCTACGAGGGTCTTCTCCGTCATCCGCGCCGTGACCGGACACGGCTACCTGACGACGGATAATCAGCTGACGCCCAGCCGCATGCTGCGGCTCGCCGAAGATCTGCGCGGCGTTTCTGGCAAAAGAGTGCAGTTCATTACGGCACCTTGGACGACGTATACCGGCAACGCGCAATGGATCCACTCCGTGCAGCCCACGTCGCAAGGTAACCCGAACTGGGTCCAGTGGATCCAGCCAGCCGCGAACAAACTCTTCACCGCCATCGCGCATGACACGAAGCTGCCGAAAACGCGGCGGAAGGACCGTGGCAAGAAGGCCAAGATCGCCACGGTCAGTCCCGGCCGACGTCAGGGTTCGGGTACTGAACGGAACGACCACCTCGGGCCTGGCCGCCAGTACCGCCACCAGCCTTGCCAGCCGGGGCTTCAAGGTGGTCGGCCAGCCTGGTGACACGCCGGTGCAAAATTACGCTCACTCGGTCATCGAGTACGCGACGCCCGCGCAGCTGCCCGCCGCTCGTACGCTGGCCAGGCTGTTCCGCTCTGTGACGCTGCGGCCGGACGCCAGCCTGACTTCCGGCGCGATCACCCTGATCCTGGGTTCGAGTTTCACCGCGCTTAAGACTGCCGGAAGTAACAGCAGCGGCAGCGGCCCCAGCCTCCAGAAGCTGGCGGGCGCTGCCGGCGGCATCAGCGCCGCCACCAACATTTGCAAGGACAGCAACGCGTTCAGCGGACCAGGCTGACAATTAGCCGGAAATTACCCGGCCAGCGCGTTTCCCGCGCCTGCCTGCCGGTCAACATTCAGTTAGGCAATGCCCGCATGCCAGGCTGAGGTTGCCCGGAGGACGGTATGAAGTTCGGCGAGGGGAACGACGCGCCGCCCGAATCTCCGAGCCGGCAGCGCGGACCGCGTTGGCTGAAGGCTGGCTTCGGCTGGCGCCGTCGTTACCTGGCAGCCCTGCGCTTGCACCGCACTCGTCCGGCCGGCCGAGGTCGTTCGGCCTGGTCCATCGTGCTGCGCGGCGTTGCCGTCCTGGTCGCCGTCGCGTTAGTTGGCGGCTCGCTGACCGCCTACCTCACCTTCCGGAGCGATTGGCAGGCCATCAAGCACATCGACGTGTCCAAGGACCTGGCCAGCCATCGCCCGCGCGGCTGCGCCCAAGGCCCTCAACATCCTGCTGATCGGCTCGGACACGCGGTCCGGGGCGAATGGCAAGATCGGCGGCCACCAGGGCATTTCTGGTGCGCGCTCGGACACCGTCATGGTGTTGCACATTGGCCCCGGCGCCCGCCGGATCGTGGTCCTGAGCATCCCGCGGGACTCAGTCGTGCCGATTCTCAGCTGCGCCCCCGAAGACGGCACGCCCGGCCAGGCTGCCCAGCCCGCGGGCGTCGTCGAACAACTCAACGCGACCTTCGCCTACGGTGGGCCAGGTTGCCTGTGGAAGACGATCGAGCAGACCACCGGCATCCGCATCAACGACTTCATTGAGCTGACCTTTGCCGGCTTCGAGCATGTCATCAACGACGTCGGCGGCGTCTCAGTGTGCCTGCCGGTCGCCGTGCACGATCCCCAGTCGCGCCTCAACCTCAGCGCCGGAAGGCATCACATTTACGGCCGCGAGGCACTGGCGTTCTGGCGGGTCAGGTACATCGGCGAAGGCTCTGACCTGCAGCGGATCCGGCGTGATCAGTTCTTGATGGCTTCACTTATCCGGGGTATCGAGCGCAGCGGACTGGTGCACAGCCCGACCAAGCTGCTATCGGTAATCAACGATGTGGCCCGGCACAGGTACGTCGCCACCGACACCGGCCTGACCCCCGGCCGCCTGTTCACGATCGCGAACGAGTTGCGCGGCATCAAGCCTGGCTCTGTCCAGTTCATCGAGGTCCCCACCCAGCCATATCCCGGCGACCCGCAGGCCTGGGTGCAGTGGGCGCAACCGCAGGCCCGCAGGCTTTTCTGGGCCATCGCCAGGGACACCAGGGTAAAGAAACGGGGCCGGGCGGGCAGGTCCAGCCGCGTGCGGGCCGGGCTCCTCGGCTCGAGCTCCGCGAGCTTCAGGCCGCACCGCCACTCAACTGCGGGTGCGTCTTCGGCCACTGCGAGCGGATCGGCTGTGTCCGGCACCAGCCGGAACCTGGCCCGCCACTATGGTGGCATCACCGGTAACGCGCCGGCCTGCGGAGACGCCAGCGCCTTCGCCGGCCCGGACGGCAACCGCTAGCAACGACCCGTTACCCAACTGTCTATTGCAGCCCGCCGTGACACAGCAGCCCGGCTATTTGGGCACGTAGACGGGGTGTCGCCACCCTGGCACAGGCATCCGCCGCCATCCGTGCAAGCCCTGGGGAGTCCGGGCAAACGCTTCACGGAAGGTCCCGCCATACCACGGTGCCGTGCACCCCAGGTAGTACCCGATGGATGGCGACCGGATGACGCAGGGCGGATGCACGCCCAGTTTCTCCAGCTGGGCAGCCCGCAGAGCGTACGGCCTGCCTGCGTCCTGGCTGGCGATTTCGCTGCGGAGCACCACTTGCTGGCTGACGATGCCCGCCAGCAAGATGGCGCATGAGATCACCACCCCAGCCGTCCGCCAGCGGGACTTGGTGACCAGCCAGGCGATCCCGTCGCCGGCCAGAATCGCGAACAGCGCATACGTCGGCAGCAGGTAGCGAGGGCCGCCAAACGGCACCAGGAACCCGTAGAGTGCCACCACCCACACGCCGGTGAACGCTGCCAGCAGCGACGAGGACTTCGCGCTAGTCCGCCATACGGCATAGAGGCCGAGGATGGCCAGGGCCAGCATGGCCGCGTACCACACCAACTCGCCCGGCGACGCGACGCCAGGGCAGCCGCTCGGCGTCTGGCAGTACCACGGGCCGCTGAGCACCTTGACCTGAGTCGGGAACGAGAAGTAAGGGCGCAGGCTGGGCGGCTCCTGCGCGGCTAGCTGGATGCGGCTGCCAAGGCCGCCGAACCAGAGGAAGGCCTCGGCGCCCCACTCGACTAGCCCGAGTGCGACGCCGGCGGCGATGGCTACAAGCAGCTTGGGCTTGCGCCAGGCTGGCACCACCAGCGCCGCGAGGATCGAGGGCCCGAGGATGAACGCGATGTTCTGCGGCCGCATCATGACGATCAGGAAACTGACCGCACCGATCAGGGTCAGCACCAAGCCGGAGCGCATCGTGCCGTTGACGGCGTGCAGAAACAGCCCGGTCAAGGCCAGGATCCCGACAGCGGCCCACCAGTCCGGATAAACCTGGACTCCGCTGTTCTGGGTGATAGCCAGGCTGGCGAGGATGAGCGCGGCAATCGCCAGCACCCACGCGGGCCGCAGCCGGCGCCAGCACAACATGGCCAGGAACAGCCCGAGCGCCGATAGCACCGCCATCCAGATCCGCAGCGCCACTAGCGACGTGGTGAGGAGCGTGACCGGGGCTGCCAGCAGCCCTACTCCGTGACCATGGACAGGTGGCAGGAACACACCGGACGCATGAGCACTGGTCTTGGCAATGTAGGTGATCTCGTCCGAGCCGAGCGGCATCCGGAGCAGCGCAGGGTTAAGCTCGGCGACCAGAAACAGCACCGTGACGAGGAACAGCCAGAAGAAGCTGTCCCGGCTGAGCCAGCCGGGTCTGGACCTTGGCTCGTCACCTACTTGTATCTGGCCGGCTTTCGTGTCGTGCACGAATTGACTCCTTGAAGGGAAGCACGGCGCTTCATGCGAAGCCACCAACTTAACTCCCGCGACCGCACCGGGCAGTTTGGGGCATGCGCAACTTGGTCAAGTATCTGACGAAGACTGACTGCCCCGGTCGTAGTTGACCGTACCGTAAACTGACGAGTGCAATTTTCGCGGCCACGTCACCCAAGCTGCGGAAATCTTGGTTAAGGCACGATGATGTTAGCCCAGTTGGCGTCGGGCCAGCCGCTGGACTGCGCTATCTTTGCCGCTACGCGATGCTGTCAGACCGGCTGAAACCGTACAGCTGCGGGCGCAGAACTTGATCTTTACCCGATAGGAGGGCAGCGGTGACCAGACTTGCCACGGAGGTGGCCGAGTCGTCACAGGAGCCGCGACCCCGGGGGATAACGGGCTGGGCCAAAAGCCCGCAGGCCATCACCATCTACTTGTACATCATCGGCGCTTTCTACCTGACGATCAGGCTGTGGATCGACCCGGCCAGCCGACGCCAGGACGGCGACGCACCTGACGTAAACCAGGCAACCTGGTTCGTTCGCTACGCAGCGAACGCGGTGGATCATTTCCATCTGCCAGCCCTCATCACCACGACCATGAACGCCCCGCATGGCGTCAATCTGATGTGGAACACGTCGTTCCTGCTGCCCGGAGTGCTGGTCTCACCGATCACGTCGCTGTTCGGCCCGCAGACTGCCCTGTCCGCCCTGCTGGTGATCGGGTTCGCCGGGTCGGCCGCGAGCATGTTCTACGTGCTGCGGCACTGGCGCGCCAGCATCCTCGCGGCAGCCCTGGGCGGCGCGCTGTACGGCTTTTCGCCGGCCCTGATCAACTCCGGTATCGGGCACTACTCCCTGGTGCTGGCGATGCTGCCGCCACTGATTATCGATCGTCTGCTCCGGCTAGTGACTCGCGACGGCAGGTCGTGGCGTAACGGGATCTGGCTGGGCGTGTTCGTCGCAGGGCAGATCTTCATCGCCGAGGAAACGCTGGTCGACACCGTCATCGCGGCGGTCATCTTCCTGATCGTGCTGGCGATCAGCCGGCCGCGGCAGGTACTTGCGGCCATTCCGCCCAGCCTGATCGGGCTGGGTACCGCCGCCGTGGTCGCGCTAGTCCTTGCTGGTCGTGGCCTATGGGTCCAGTTCCATGGCATCGCTGCGCATGGTGCAGCCGCTACGGTCGTGATCGACTACAACGGGCACTTTACGAACCTCGGGACGATCCCGTACGCCTTCATCACGCCCGGAGACGGTCAGCTGCTGCACACTTCCGGCACGTCTTTCATCGTGAACCACTACACCCAGCCCTCCCCTGAGTACCTCGCTTACCTGGGCATTCCGCTGATCATCTTCCTGCTCATTGCCATCGTCTTGTTCTGGCGGAACGTGGCGATCAGGGCTGCTGGCCTGACCTGCATCCTGCTTGAGTGGCTGGGCATGGGCTCCAAGCCCATCATGCCGGGGATACACACGCTGCCGGGCTTCCTGCTGCCGTGGCGCTTCCTTGAGCATCTGCCGGTCATCGGCGGCATGGTGCCCGACCGGCTCTGCGTTCTGGCCGACGCGGCGGCAGCGGTAGTGCTGGCCTTCGCTCTCGACCAGGCCCGGTCCGGCGTTAAGCCGTTCGTGAACTGGCAGAACGGTGCCAAGATCGCCGCAGGCGCGGCCGTCGTCGCCTTGCTTCCGTTGTTCCCCACCCCGTACGGCGTGACCGGCACCACTCCGCTGCCGCACGGCTGGCGGGCGACGTATGCATCGCTGCACCTCACCAAGACCTCACCGGTGATGCTCGTGCCCTATCCCTGGGCGGCCACGTCACAGGTACTGCGCTGGCAGGCCGAGACAGGGGTGCCGGCGACCATAGTCGGCGGTGACTTCATCACGCCGGGTGCGAAGGGCCGCGAGGCGCGGGCCGGGCGCACCGGGGAAACTCGAACCAGCGCGTACATCGACTACCTGGCCACCGGCGGGAGCGGGGCGCTGGCGCCAGCCTGCCAGCCCGGCTGGACGCCGTTGTCGCCTCCCTGCAAGCCGTCGGTTGCCGAGGTACGGGCGGACATGGCTGCCAAGGATCCGGCCGCCATCATGGCGGTGATCAGGCCAGGCAGCTCGGTCTGGACCTACCTGGTCTACCTGTTCGGGCCACCGACCAGCCGCCGCGGCAAGGTTTACGGCTGGAAGCTGACACCCGGTGAGACCTTCCCGGTCCAGCACTAGGCACTGGCACTAAGCCACCAGCACTAGGCACCATCGCTGGGAGCCGTCACGCCGTCCGGACGCCCGCCGAGCCGGTCAGCGCCGCTGTCGTCGCGCCGCTGCAGGCAGCTCATCACGGCTTTCGCGCAGATCAGCAAGCCCAGGTAAACGCTGAGCGCGATATACGCGTACATGGCGATGCCCAGGGCCGCCGCTACGCCGACGATCAGGAGCCGACCTTCCCAGCCAAGGCTGGTACCGCGCTCGGCCTGGTCGGCTCCGGGCTGCCGCGGTGGCGCCAGCCAGACCGGTCTGCCCGGATAGCTAATGTCGGCGTAGCGCAGCAGCAGTGCGCCGCAGAGCAAGAAGATCAGCGGACCAGGCACACCAGTAGCCAGCCCGGCGGCCGCCACATACAGCATCTGGGCCGCCAGCAGCAGGACCGGAACGAGCCAGTCGAACCGGCCGCCATGGCGGTTACTGGATCCTGGCGCGGCCAGCAACATCACTATGGCCGGGCCAGCAATCAGAATGCTGGGCAGGCCGTGCAGCCCCAGCCCCACCATGGTGGCCACCGCGGCAACCCCCAGGACCGTCGGCGGTAGCGGCTGCAACTGCCCCCGGACCAGCGTGCCGAGAGTTCGAGCGATGGCGCCGTCATCACGCAGCCTGACCAGCTTTGGGAGATCTTCCTGCAGTGCGGGCACAGCGCGGCCCGCGATTCCGTAGCCGACCGAGATGATCGCCCAGTCCAGGAGTGCCAGCAGGGCAACTCTGGCGCCCCAGCCTGGCGCGGTGAGCAGAATGAGGAGCACTCGCCCGCCAGGCGGCATCGTCAAGACGGCCCTGACCAGGTCCTGAACTCCGGTACCGGAATGCGCACCGAGACCTGGCGGAGACGAGCATGTCGTCATCAGGTCTCGCACGCTGACCAAGCCGAGGACGGCAATAGCCAGCGTCCACGCGCCTGGCCAGTGCTGCGCCGCGGCTCCCGCGGCCAAGCCGGCGTATATGGCGCATTCAGACAAGCGGGCGCCCAGGGCTGCCAGCCAGCGCCTGCTGCCGGCGGCATCCGACTGGCGGGCGAGGCTCTTTCCGGCGAGCAGAACCAGGTAACCGGCGCACATTGCCGCCACGCCGCGGAAGTTGTCGGCCAGGGTCCCGGCTGAGAACCAGGTGGCGGCACAGGCCGCGAGCGCAATAGATATGCCGCTGGCCGAGCTCAGTCCGAGGGATCGTCGATGCGCCCAGGCCAGCGCTCGGCGGCGGACGTCTGCCACCAGCGCCTCGCCAGGCACGAGTTCCGGGCTGTCGTCTAGAACGGCCCCGTCCCCGGCTAGCAGCGCCTGCAGCCCGCCGCCTGGGCCGCCAGGGTCCGCTTGCGCCCGCTCACCCCTGTTGGCTCGCAGCCTGGGCCATCGGTCAGCTCGCGCTCGCCGGCCGTCGCGCGTCCAGAGTCCCTGGTCAGTTTGCCCGCCGGGCCCGGGCTCGGGCTCCCAATTCTGGGCCGACCGTACCGCTCGGTCGAGGTCAGACCAGGCCAGCTGTCCAAGCGGCGTCCGCACCCTGGCCCCGTCGCCCTCGGTCAGCTGCCCCCTCCCCGGCGCTACCAGGCCCGGGCCAGGCACCGGCGGGCTGTCTCCGAGCCCGGCCGGGCCGTCGGCGGTGACGAGCTGCTCCGCTGCTGCCGGCGCCACGAGGCCGTCAGGTGCAGCTGTGGAGGCCCCGTCGTCTGGCGCGAGCCGCTCAGCCTCGCGCGGCACTGGGCCATCAGTTACGGCCGGGGAGCCACCATCCGTCGTCGTGACCGGCCCGGTGCTGTCGGTCCGTACAGTCCGGCGGTCTGCGCGAATCCGCTGCCCGGTCCTGGGCTGCACCATCCGGCGCTGGACTCGCGGGCTTACGCGGACTCCATCCGCCCTCGTCCGCCGGCTCCGCCTGGGCCGGGCTGGCCGGGCAGCATCCTGTGCGGGTGGCGGCTCGGTCAAAGCGTCCGACTGCCCGACTACAGGTTGCGGCGGATCGAGCCCGGCCGTCGGCGTTGCCGCGGCAGGACCGGACGCGCCCGGCCGAGCCGCCGCAGCCCCCGCAGCCGCCCCGCCGGCGGCCTCGTCCTCCGCCTGCCCGCCAAGCCCAGCGTCGATCTGGTCCTCCGTGCCGACCGCCACATTGAGACAGCGTGTAATCAGAGCGCTACTCAGCGTACAGCGGACCTAATCGGCGCGCCCGGTGGGACCGCGCGCTGAGGTATCGTCCGGCCATGCGGACGATGGCTGTGGTGCTAGCGGGCGGGACGGGAAGCCGGTTTGGCGGGACCGTACCCAAGCAATTGCACGTGCTGGCTGGCCGGCCCATCATCACGCACGGCGTCGAAGCGTTCAGCCTGGCACCCGGCGTCGATAGCGTGCTGGTTGTCACGGCGGCCGACGTCGCTGACCAGGTCCGGCAGGAGATAGCTAGCCTCGGGAAGATCGCTGAGGTGATCATGGGCGGCGTCACCAGGACCGAGTCCACTCAGCGCGCGATCAACTGGCTCAACGCTCAGCTCCCGGCCGGGGCCGACTGCAAGGTCTTGTTCCATGACGCCGCCAGGCCGCTTGTCGACCAGCAGACCATCGCCGAGTGCATAGCCGCGCTGGACCAGTGGCAGGCCGTGGGCACTGTCGTGGCGTCCGCGGACACGATCGTCGAGGTCGCCGATGGCACTATCCGGCGTGCTCTGCCGCGCGACTCCCTCGCCCGGTGCCAGACACCACAGGGTTTCCGCCTGTCGCTGATCACCCGGGCCTACGAACTGGCCTCAGCTGACGTTGAGTTCGGCTCGTTTCCCGCCACCGACGACTGTGGCGTTGTGCTCCGGTACCTGCCGCAGGTGCCGGTCCGGACCATCACGGGCAGCGAGCGGAACCTCAAAATTACCTATCCTGCCGAT
Organism: uncultured Actinomycetota bacterium; assembly: GCA_963787665.1. Lineage (GTDB taxonomy): Bacteria > Actinomycetota > Actinomycetes > Streptosporangiales > Streptosporangiaceae > JAJYUU01. Next base: position 384,922 of record CAWBDZ010000005.1, on the reverse strand, counting down.
ATCGCCATCGCAGAGGCGCTGCTGGACCTGGACTAGCTGACCGCTGACCGACATACCACGGCTGCGGCGACCGCAAAACAGTCGAAACCGGGCGCGCGCAGCCGTCGGGGCCGTGGAGAGTCCTGGATCGGGCCGCGAAACGCCGGCGATGCGGCCACCGGACGCGCGTTATTTGCCCGGATCCCACAACTGAATCGCGGCTGACATGAACATGTGAATGTATCCGCACTGCTCGCACACGAGGCCGGTCACCGACTGGTTGGCCCAGCCCACTCTCAGCAGGTCCGCGCCCACGGTGCTGAGCTTTATCTGCCGGTCCCTGAACAGCCTGCCCTGACAGATCGAGCAGCGGAACGGATGCCGGTCCCGGCCGACGGTGACAAGTGACGGCTTCGGGGCCATGTCCGCCGGCGTTCCTTCCGATAGTCGCGGCCGCAAGCCCTGCGGTCTGGCTTAACCGGCGAGCCGGACTCCTGGGTCATCGCGTAACACGCAGGAGAATACCGGGCATGACGCTTCCGCAAGCTACAACGTCGCGTCCTCCAGCATCTCGGTGACCAGTGCCGCGATCGGCGATCGCTCCGACCGGACCAGGGTCACATGCGAGAACAGCGGATGCCCCTTCAGTTTCTCGATCACCGCGACAACGCCGTCGTGCCGGCCGACCCGCAGGTTGTCGCGCTGGGCGATGTCATGCGTGAGCACCACTCGGGAGCCGGCCCCGATCCTGGACAGCACGGTGAGCAGGACGCCGCGCTCCAGGGACTGTGCCTCATCCACTACCACGAAGGAGTCATGCAGCGACCGCCCGCGGATGTGCGTCAGCGGCAGCACCTCGAGCATTTCCCGGCCGATCACCTCGTCGATGACCGCCTGTGAGGTAACCGCTGACAGCGTGTCAAACACGGCCTGCGCCCACGGGTTCATCTTGTCCGCCTCGGACCCCGGCAGGTAGCCGAGTTCCTGGCCGCCCACCGCGTACAGCGGCCTGAACACCACGAGCTTGCGGTGGTGGCGGCGCTCCATCACCGCCTCCAGGCCGGCGCAAAGCGCGAGCGCTGATTTGCCGGTGCCGGCCCGGCCGCCGAGCGAGACGATGCCCACTTCGTTGTCGAGCAGGAGGTCAAGCGCGATCCGCTGCTCGGCGCTCCGGCCGCGCAGCCCGAACGCCTCCCGGTCGCCGCGTACCAGTTTGACCGACTTGTCCGGCTGGACGCGTCCGAGCGCGCTGCCCGCCCCCGCCACGCCCGATATCAGCACCAACCCGGTATGGCACGGCAGATCGCGGGCCGCGACCAGGTCAATCCGGCCATTGTCGTACAGCTCGTCGATCTCTGCCGCGGTCACGTCCAGTTCGGCCATGCCGGTCCAGCCCGAGTCCGGCGGCAGCTCGGCCCGGTATTCCTGGGCCGTCAGCCCAACCGCGGCAGCCTTGACCCGCAGCGGCAAATCCTTGCTCACCAGGATCACTGCCTCGCCCTCGGCCGCGAGACTGCAAGCAACGGACAGGATCCGGGTGTCGTTGTCCCCCAGCCGGAAGCCGGCCGGGAGTACAGCGGGGTCGGAGTGATTCAGCTCGACCCGGACACTGCCACCGGCAGTGCCGACCGGCAGGTCAGCGTCCAGCCGACCGTATTCGACGCGCAGGTCATCGAGGTAACGAAGAGCCTGCCGGGCAAAGTAGCCGAGCTCGGGATGATGTCTTTTGGCCTCGAGCTCAGTGATTACGACGACGGGCAGCACCACTCGGTGTTCTGCGAACCTGCCTATCGCCGCAGGATCGGCGAGCAGGACGCTGGTGTCCAGGACGTAAGTGCGGCGTAGCGGGCTCGTGCTGGCGAACTCCGCTAGCCGCCTGGCTTGGCCAGGACCTGCCGATACCGACTCGGCAGCGGCCGACTCGGCAATTCCGGACTTGGCGGCAACCGGCCGCGCGGAAACGGGCTCTGCAGCTACCGGCGGCCGGGCACCAGGCCGTGCCGGAACTGACTGACTTGATCGGCGTGCGGAAGAATTGGCCACTCGCTCTCCCCTGGGCGTCCATGGGACACCGCGGTCGGACACAGACGTGTCGGCGGGACCGGGTTCGGCCAGCGATGGGCCGTGCGCCGGCCCTTCGCTTGTCTCGCCTGCGTACCAGGACGCGAAGCTCGAGAATTTCGAGGGCCTTCCCGGCGGGCGGTCAGGCACCGCCCGTCACTACCGACCGTACCTAAGCGAAGCGACCGGGGAAAGTACCGTAACGCGCTGTTCACGCACCAAACCTGCGATGCCGGGCCCCGTACGAGCGCAGCGCGCGCAGGAAGTCGACACGACGGAAGGCCGGCCAGTAAGCATCGCAGAAATAGAATTCGGAGTGCGCGCTCTGCCACAACAGGAAGCCGCCCAGGCGCTGTTCACCCGAAGTGCGGATCACCAGGTCCGGGTCCGGCTGCCCGGCCGTGTAGAGGTGCTCGGCGATGTGCTCGACGTCCAGGATCTCGGCTAGCTCCTCGATCGTGGTGCCGCGGGTGGCGTGATCCTGCAGCAGCGAGCGGACCGCGTCGGCGATCTCCCGGCGGCCGCCATAGCCCACGGCGACGTTCACCAGCAGGCCGCTGGTCCCCGCGGTAGCCTCGGCCGCGTCCTTGAGTGCCTGGGCGGTGTCGGCCGGCAACAGGTCCAGCGCTCCGACTGGCTTAACGTGCCACTCCTGGGCGACCAGCTCCCGGGCAGTCTCCTCGATGATGCGCAGCAGCGGCTCAAGCTCCGCCGAGGGCCTGGCGAGGTTATCGGTAGACAGCAACCAGAGCGTCACGACCTCGACGCCAGCCTCCTGGCACCACTCGAGCAGCTCGAAAACCTTGTCGGCACCTGCCTGATGGCCGCTGCTGACGTCGGCTAGACCTGCCGACCTGGCCCACCGGCGATTACCGTCGCACATCACCCCGACGTGACGGGGAATCGCCTGAGGCGTTAGCGCCGCCTCGAGCCTGCGCTCGTACAGCCGGTAGACGAGACCTCGCAATCCCATCCGGCACCCTTCCTCGCTGCCGCCATAGCGGCGCAGTCACGCCACCAGGCTTTGTCCCGGCTGACTGGCCAAGCAGTCCGTCACCCGCCGGAACGATTCCCGCGGAGGGCTCCCCAGCGGAAGGCACTGTTTCCGGCTCAGTGAGAACCGTATCCAAGAATGCCACCAGTTCAGCCGAAGTCAGGACAGCCCGAACCCCAATGCCGGCAGTTCCCCAGGCCTCGATCACTGCCCTCCTGGTCAGCCGCCAGCGGCCGTGACCGCCGGCCGACGGCCTGGCGGGCCACCCGCGCGGCACCGGCAGACCGTGCTGACCGGGCAGACCGTGCTGACCAGGCAGACCCTGCTGACCAGGCAGACCGTGCTGACCAGGCGGACCCTGCTGCCCTGGCCGCACATGCTGGCCAGTGCCTGCGCGCTCAGTTAGCCAGACGGCGCTGGCCCGCAGCACGCACCGCAGCTCGCCGGTGCCCGCCAGGTCCGTCCGGTCGCGGGAGCGGAGGGCAAAGTATTCATGCTCGCCCGGCGTGGTGCCGCCGGGGTGTGCCGGGAACCTGTCATCCGGGTCCGGCCATTCAGCGGCCAGCCCCGGATCGCGCCGCGCTTCGCTGACGCTCGCAGCCAGCTGGGAAAGCTGGTGACCGCACCGCTGGCCGACAGCCGCGAACGGCACCGAGTCGCGAGCTAGCCTGAGCGTAATCTCGTAAGGCTGGCCGGCCTTGTCGCGGCAGTCAACGGCCTCGACAGACAGCACAGAACCATCAACGCAGCGTAGGGCCCCCATAACGGAACGTTAACATCTTCACGTCCGAAAGCGACACCCCCCACGCCGTGGCGTTCGCCGGGGCGGGCCCAAGATCGTATTGCGCCGGGATTCGGAATCGGTGCGCAGGCTCAAACCGGCTTGTGGCGGCGGCCTCAGTGCCCGGCGCGAAACCTACTCGGGGCTATCGGCAAACGCCGCGGCAACCCGGCGGTGCGCTGCCCAGATCTCCTCGGGCAGGTCACTGAACTGGGCGAGATGCTCCTGGCGACGCTCCATCTCCTGGCGCCACCGGACGGCGTCGATGCCGAGGATCTTCTCGAGGTCCTCATCAGTGATGTCTACGCCCTCGAGGTTGAGTTCCTCCCTGGTCGGCACGATGCCCACGGGGGTCTGCTTGCCCTGGACCTCGCCGTCCTTCAGCTGCAGTAGCCACAGCAACGGACGGAGATTGTCGCGGTAACCGGGCCACAGGAAGTGACCGTCAGCGGGATCGCGCTGGAACCAGTTGACGTGCGCGAAGATCGGCCTGGCCGTCGCCGCGCCGATGATCGCTAGCCAGTGCGCCGCGTAAGCGCCTTCCGGGTAGGACATGAATGGCCGCATCGACATCGGGTCGTAGCGCAGCTGGCCATCCACTCCCTCGGCCGCGAACGTCGCCTCCGCGCCGAGCGTGAGGCCATCGTAGACGCCCTCGGCGAGGTCGGTGATGGCACGGATCAGCGGCTCCCGATCTCGGGTGCGACCGCCGAAGATGATGGCGTCGATCGGAACGCCCTTGGCGTTCTGGAAGTCCCTGGCAATGTTCGGCACATTGGTGAGCGAGGTGGTGAAGCGGCTGTTCGGGTGCGCCCAGGGCTTGCCCTTCTCGCTGTCAGGCCGCTGCGAGATCAGTTGCCCGGTCCAGTCCCGCCAGCCGGTGAGGTCCGCGGGCGGCTCCGGTGTCCGGCCCTCCCACCAGACCTCGTGGGTGTTGTCGTTGTAAGCAACGTTCGTGAACAAGACCTTGGTGCCGGCTGCCACCGAGCCAAGAGCGGTCGGATTGGTCACCTCGTTGGTGTCCTTGGCGACCCCGAAGACGCCGAACTCAGGATTGATGGCGTAGATCCTGCCGTCCTCCGGATCCACTCGGAGCCAGGCGATGTCATCGCCGTAAAACTCGACGAGGTACCGGTCTCCGAGGCAGTCGGGGGCCAGCATCATGGCCAGGTTGGTCTTGCCGGACGCACTGGGGAATCCGCCGCAGATGTGCCACGTCCGCCCGGACTGCTTGTCGGTGATGCCGATCAGCATGAATTGCTCGGCCAGGAACTCCCGAGATGCCCAGCCGTCGTAAGCCGCCTGCCGCAGCCCGTGCGCGATCTTCCCCAGCAGGGCGTTGCCGCCGTAGGAGGAACCGAAGTGCAGGATGGTTCGCTCGTCGGCGAAGGTAACGAAGTAACGCTGGTCTTCGGGCGTACCCTGCCCGAGGTTCTCCAGGTCACCGGTGACGTGGACACCGCGCACGAACATGTCGGGATCGACGATGTTGTTGACGTACTCGACGCCGCAGCGCGCCATCCGGATCATGTGCAGCGCGACGGTGCGGTGGTCGGTGAGCTCGACGCCGACTGCGTAGGGCTCCAGCGGCGAGCCGGGCGGGGCCATCAGGTACGGGATGACGTACATCGTCTTGCCGGCCGAGGCGCCACGCATGCGCTCGGTGAGCAGTGGCCGCATCTCGCTCGACGGGCGCCAGTTGTTGTAGACGCCCTTGTCCGCTGGGTTCGCGGTGGCCACTACGGTGCGCTCCTCGGAGCGGGCGGTGTCCTTGACGTAGCTGCGTGCGTAATAACGTCCCTCGCCCGCCGGAGCGATCTCGCCGGCCGCAAGCGACTCGCTGATAAGCCGGGCGTCGTCAGACGCGCCGACTACTTCGACCCGGCTGACACCGGTTAGCTCGGCCCAGTACCGCACGTAGTCACGCACGCATGTGTTCTTAAGCCCAGCATCGTCAAGAGTCGCCTGCAGATTACCGGTCGGGGCCCAATCCGCCGAGGCCGCGTTCACCTCATTCGCCACGACTGGTCCTCCTCAAGAGCTCTGCGGGTCGATCCGCCCGGGGATACCTGCAACTGCAACGGGGAAGAACCCCGATGATGCGGGATTCGGGGAGTGTACCCCGGCATGACCGGATCAATTCCGCCCGGACCGGCCGATCGCTTGCAGATAGAACTGTCGTGATTACGCAAGGCTGCCGCAGGACTTTCGTTCGGTAACGGCTTCATGCCTGGCTTACCGCCTCCGTCAGGCGGCAGTCGCGGCAATCAGACGTCGTTACCAGCAAGCCGCAAAGCGGCGCGGACGCCCTTGATGCGCCCGCGCCTGCCCGCTACCCTCGGTCCGGTTTTTAGCCCGGGCCCTCCGTTCTGACCTGCTCAACTTTCCGCAGCGCGTCCCTGAGCTCAGCCAGCCAGGTACCCGAATGCTCGCCTACCAGGCGGACGCACCAGGCCAGCGCGTCGCTACGGCTGCGAGCCACGCCGGCGTCTACCAGGGTGTCCAGTACCTGCCGCTCGGCCTGGCGGAGCCTGGTCATCACCGGCACCGAGAACGTGGTGAACATCACCTTGCGGCCGCCGCACTCCACGCCCCAGGAGACCTTGCGGCCGAAACTGTGCTCGGCTTCCCGCGCGATGTCAATCCGGTGCTCGCGAGTCTCCTCGCGGAACCTGCGGCTGCGCCCGTCGGCGGCGGCGGCCGTCTCTGCCTCGGTGGCGCCGGCCGACGTCTCCGGATCGGCAAGCACGCCGACGACGGTTATCTCCTCGCGGTCGATCTTGATGTCCGGGGCGCCGGTGAACCACCCCTCCGGCAACCGGCCAGCGAACCAGCCGCGTAGTTTTTCCTGAGCGCTGCCGCCGCTGGCGGCGTCCGGCTCAGCGTTTTTAGTAGTCATGTAATCATGATTACACTCTCGACCTCACGACGCAAGCATGCCGGAACGGCCAGGTGACGCAACATGCGCTGAGAGTGAGCGTTAACCAGCGATGCTGGCGGCGACCGCGGCCGCGATCCGGGGGTAGACCCGGACGGCCCCGGCGAAACCCGATCCGAAGATGGCCGGCACTATCTGCACGTCCATGCCTGGCTCGGGTGCCTGCAGCATCAAGCCGCGGCCCAGGTAGATGGCCACGTGCGAGATGTAGGTAGGTGCCGTCGGGTCGGTGTGATAGAAGAGCAAGTCGCCGGGCTCTAGTTCGGATACCTGCACGCGCGGGCCGGACTGCGCCTGATCGACCGCGACCCGCGGCATGATGATGCCGGCCTGCCGCATGGACCATTGCACCAGGCCCGAGCAATCGAAGACGTTCGGCCCGTTGCCTCCCCAGACGTACGGCTTGCCTACCTCGCTGAGCGCCGCGGTCAGGAACGCCTCGGTCTGGCTGATGGTCATCGCCGGGCCGCCGGACGAGGTAACGCCAATCGCACCCGCATAACCCGCAGTTGCCTGCAGGCCTCGCTCGGGTGCCTGCGCCACCAGCGGAGCGATCGTTGCCGTAGCCGGTATTACCGCCTTGACCTTGCGCATCAACTCCGTCAGCCGGGCGTCTGGCGCGCTGATGACGATGGCGTTGCCGGCGGGCATGCCGAGCGAGCGGCCCACCGAATCGGAGACCACCGCGTCGACGCCGCTGATGCCGACCGTGCCGTAACCGCCAACGACGAGCTTCTCGGTTCGGGCGCCGGTAACGTTGACGGTCCCACCGAGCGGCAGCTTCTCCTGCTTGCCCATCAGGTACGACACCGCTATGGCGCCGTCGGCCACGTTCTGCCAGAGCGCGGTCGCCCTGGCTGTCGGCGCAGCCGCGAATACGCGGAATGCCGCCGGATTGACACCGAGAACAGCGATGTCGCGGCCGTCGACCTTAAGCCTGGCCGCGTCCAGCGGCTCCACCGCGGTAACCCCTGTCAGGTGCCTGATCGCGGCGAGCGAGGAGGCCGGCACCGTCCTGGGCGCTACCACGAGCAGGTCCGCCGGCTGCAGCGAGCGCAACCGCCTGAGCCGCGGTCCCGCGGCCAGGCCAGCCAGCCCGGTGTGCTTGGCGACTGGAACGTTAGCGCCCGCGGCTGCGCCGGCGGCCCGTCCGGCGCGGCCAGGCCGGGTCCGGTTCGGCCGCGGCCTGCGGTTGCTCAGCCTGGACGGCACGAGCACGCCGGCTTCCTGTGCCGCGCTGGCTTCGGTCTGGCCTAGGTACTGGATGACGGTGCGTGCCTGCGAAGCAGCATTTCCATGACGCCCCGTCAGGTTCTTGCCGCCGGGACCGAGCACCGCAGCGATGTCGGCGGCAGATATCGGCTGCGAACCGGCGCGCTGGCCCGGCAGCAATCCGGCCGCCTGCATTAGTGCTCTGGACGCCGCAGCCCGGTCCGGCCCCGCCCCGGCGTGCGAACCAGTCCCGGCCGCTGCCGCGGAGTGCCCGGCGGGCCCAAATGGTATCCCGACTTTGGGCGCAAGGCTTACGGCGATGCCGACGGCAACCGCGCCCCACAGGCTGGCGCGCAGGCGGCGATGTCCGTCGCGCAAGGCACTCCCCTCAGGCATATTCGCGCGGCTTACTGGTTCCTGTCGTAACACGATGCACGTACATCGCACTTACGTCCATACCCAGGAAATCCCTATCTTGCTATAAGGGATTCCCATGAGCTCGGATCCATGGAGAACGTTTGACAAACTTCTGGCAGATCGTTGGTGAATCACCTGGAGGAAGAGAGGCCTTCAAGGCGACGCCTGCTCAGGTCAGCGCGGCACGGAGCTGATCAGGCTCGGTAACTGGCGCCCGGCAGGCGAAGTCGCGGCAGACATACGCCGCCGGCCCATCGGCCGCAGGCGTACGGCCGGCCAGCAGCGGGATTCCCTGAGCCGCGCCGTTGCCGCAGGCGATGACAGCGCCCGGCGGCGCGGCCGTCAGCGCAGTCTGATGCAGCAAAGCGCGCTGCTGGCCGGGCGGACCCGCGATGGCAATCTCGACCGGACCGGACAGCGTGGCCTCAGCCACCGCCAGGCCCCACCCGGCCGCGCGCGGGAATCTCGCCGCCAGGTCCGGCAGGCTCCGCAACGCCGCTACCGCGGCTGCCCGGTGGCTGGCCGAACCGGTAAGGGCGGCGTAGCTCAGCAGCGCACCCGCCGCCGCGAAAGTGCCCGACGGGCTCGGCCCGTCGGCGACGTCAGCGGGCCGGTAGATAAGTCGCTCGCTGTCGTCAGCGGTGTCGTAAAAGCCGCCGGACTGGGCGCCGAACCTGGCGAGCACGGTGTCCAGGAGCCCGCCGGCCAGGCCGAGCCAGCGCTCCGCACCGCTAGTCTCGTCGGCAGTCGTGACACCGGCCAGCGCGATGAAGCCCTCCGCAACGCAGCCGTAGTCATCTAGGACACCCGCCGTGCCGGATGCCCGGCCATCCCGCGAAGTGCGGGCCAGCCGGTCACCATGAAAGTGCACGCGGGCCAGCAACTCTGCAGCGTCGACCGCAGCGGCGATGAAATCCGCACGGTCAAACAGCAACCCAGCCTCGGCAAGCGCGGCGATGGCCAGCCCGTTCCAGGCAGCGACCACCTTGTCGTCGCGGCCCGGCCGGGTCCGGGCCGCGCGAGCGACGGCCAAGGCCGCGCGAAGCCGGGCGTACTCGGCTGCGTCCGGCGGATCTTCGCGCAGCTGGAGCACCGACGCCCCGTGTTCGAAGGTCCCGGCCGCGGTGACGCCGAAGAGCCGGGCGGCGCGCGCGCCGTCGTGCTCGCCCAGGGCCGCGGTGAGCTGGCCCGGCGTCCAGACGTAGAACGCGCCCTCCACGCCGTCGCTATCGGCGTCCAGGGCCGAGGCGAAACCACCCTCTGCCGTCCGCAGCTCGGTTCTCAGCCAGTCGCACGTCTCCTCCGCGACCCGGCGGGCGAGCGGGCTACCGGTTCGCCGCCACAGATGCGCGTAGACCCTGGCCAGCAGCGCGTTGTCGTAGAGCATCTTCTCGAAGTGCGGGACCACCCAGTCCGCGTCGACGCTGTACCGGGCGAAGCCGCCAGCTAGTTGGTCGTACATGCCGCCGCGGGCCATCGCCTCGGCCGTCGCGTCGGTCATCGAGAGCGCCTGCTGGCTGCTATCGCCGGTGATTCGCGCAGCGTGCCTGAGCAGGAATTCCAGCACCATTGACGGCGGGAACTTGGGCGCGCTGCCGAAGCCGCCCCTGGTCGGGTCGAATTCGCTGGCGAGCCTGGCGACACCAGCATCGCACGCCTGGCTGAGCCAGCCCATGTCGCCGCCGGTCCCGTCCGCCTCGCCGATATCGGCGGCGAGGCCGCCCTCGGCCGGGCCAAGCCAGCCCCTCTCCGGCACCCCGGCGCGCTCGCTCAGCGCTGCCGCGATCTGCCGGGCCTGCCCCTCGACCTGCGCCCGGTCTTCCCGCCAGGCCTTAGCGACGCCGAGCACGAGCCGCTGGAACTGGCTTCGCGGGAAATACGTGCCGCAGAAGAAGGGCTCGCGCTCCGGCGTCATGAACACCGTCATCGGCCAGCCGCCCTGGCCGGTCATCGCCTGCGTAGCGGTCATGTAGACGCTGTCGACGTCTGGCCGCTCCTCGCGATCCACCTTGATGGAGACCAGGTGCTCGTTCATGAGCGCCGCCGTCTGCTGGTCCTCGAATGACTCGTGTGCCATCACATGGCACCAGTGACACGCCGAGTACCCGACAGACAACAGCACCGGAACGCCGCGCTCGATTGCCGCGGCAAAGGCCTCATCAGACCATTGCCACCAGTCCACCGGATTACCCGCATGCTGGAGGAGATAGGGGCTCGTTGCGCCGCGAAGCCGCTCTGCCATGGCCCTATCCTTTCCCGCGGCCGTCGCCCAGCGGCAGTCGGCATTGCATCTGCGCTGAAGAGTGCAGATTTGTGCCTGCGGTTAAGCTCCGCAGATGCCGGCAAAACGCTGTACCTCCTAGCCAGGCCGGCGCTTGCGCGTCATGCTGGGGGGAAAGCTCATGCTCGCGAGCGGGCCGGGCTGGGATCAGCAAGTGGCGGAAGTTCCTAGTGTCGGCCGGCTCACATGCGGGCACGAACTGACCATCACGGGGAATATCGCCCGGTACACTGCCACCGACGCCATCGTTGAGAGCCAGGAATCCGAGCTCCCAACTCGCGTCCGTGGCACGTGTCACGGACGTTGTTCGAGCGGTAGAGCAACTCATTGGAGCACCTATGCGCGTTCTGGTCCTCGGCGGCGACGGCTTCTGTGGCTGGCCCACCTCGCTGTACCTGTCCGATCAGGGTCATGACATCACCATCGTCGACAACCTGAGCCGCCGGAGCATAGACATCGAGCTCGAGGTGGACTCGCTGACGCCGATTCGTCCGATCGGGGAGCGGCTGCGCGCTTGGAAGGAAGTCTCCGGCCGCGAGATCGGCTACGTGAACCTGAACCTGGCGACCGACTATGACCGGCTCGTGGCGGTACTGCTGGACATCCGGCCGGACGCGATCGTGCATTTCGCTGAACAGCGCGCTGCCCCGTATTCGATGCGGACCGCGAAGACCAAGCGTTACACCGTCGACAACAACGTCCGGGGCACGCACAACCTGCTGACCGCGCTAGTCGCAACTGGTGTAGAAGCCTCTCTCGTGCACCTCGGCACCATGGGTGTCTACGGCTACGGCTGGTCAGGTAGCGCCCCGATTCCAGAGGGCTACCTGACCGTCAAGGTCACTACCCCCGATGGCGAGTTGGAGCGGGAGATCCTGCACCCGGCCAACCCGGGCTCGGTCTATCACCTGACCAAGACCCTGGACCAGCTGCTGTTCTCGTTCTACGCCAAGAACGACGCGCTTCGGATCACCGACCTGCACCAGGGCATTGTCTGGGGCACCCAGACCGACCAGACCGCGAAGGACGAGCGGCTGATCAACCGGTTCGACTACGACGGCGATTACGGCACGGTGCTGAACCGCTTCCTGATGCAGTCCGCCATCGGCCACCCGCTCACTGTGCACGGCACCGGCGGCCAAACCCGGGCCTTCATCCACATCCGCGACACTGTCCGGTGCATCGAGATCGCGCTGAACAACCCGCCGCAAGCAGGCTCGCAGCCGATGGTGCTGAACCAGGTCACGGAGACCTACCGGGTCCAGGATCTGGCCAAGATGATCAGTGACATGACCGGTACCGAGGTGGCCTACCTGCCCAACCCGCGCCGTGAGGCGGACGAGAACGAGCTCAGTGTCCGCAACGACCAGTTCCTGGCGCTGGGCCTCAAGCCGACGACGCTGTCGGAAGGGCTGCTGGAGGAGATCACCCAGATCGCCGCCAGGTACAAGGACCGGGTCGACCCGCACAAGATCATCGCTCGGTCGGTTTGGCGGGCCGGCATGGAGACGTCGGCTGACCTGATGGACCACGTGCCGGACGGCGCGTAGCTGTCGGCAGCCCTCCCAACTCGACGAGGGCAGTCGCAGCCAGGTGACCCGATCACCTGGCTGCGGCGTTAGCCCGCCGGGCGGCTAGTCGGCCCAGGGCGGCTAGGCGGGCGGTGGCTAGCCGGGTGCCGGTTCCGACGGGCCGACATGCCTGGCCAGCCAGTCGTTGAGAGGCTGCGCCGCGGCCAGGAAGTCGGTGATCCGCTGCCGGGCGGCGGCCGTGACGAGCCAGCGCTCGACCGGCCATTCCTTCCAGGCAACCAGGCCCTTGTACCGGAGCAGCTCGATCCGCGGGTGGTCGCCTGGGTAGCCGCGGGGCGCCGACTTGAGTACCTCCCGGCCGTGCACCTCGATGTCCTGCTTGCGGACGGCGGCAATGGTCTGCTCCAGGTCCGCTCCGCTGCGGTCGGCTGCGACAGCCTGCCGGTAGCGCTCGAGCTGCGGCGGCGTCATGCCGTAGGTGCCGCTGCCCGCCGCCAGGCCGGTTGCCGACAACTGCACGTAGCCAGCGCCGATGCGCGCGCCGATCGCCGTCTTGTACGGCGATTTATCCCGGCTGAACCGGACATCGCGATACGGACGGAAGATCTTGGACTCGCCGTGCTCCGCCTCTAGTTCGGCCATCAGCTCGGTCATCGGCAGCAGCACGCAGTTGTCGTAGACATCCTTGTGCGCGAGCCAATATGTCTTGGAGTTGTCAGCCGCCAGGCCGTCATAAAACTCCAGTGCCTCCTCCGGCCAGCCCTGGAACGTCATGGGCGCGCCCTCCAGTAGTTACGACCTGCAGGCTGTGGTTCTTCGGGAGGTACACGGGCAGCCCTCCGAGGCTGAGCATGCCACTATTTGCTGCCGCACGCGGGGCCCGCGCATCAGGACGGGAACGCGCTACTCGGGCGCTGGCAGCGTCGCTACAGGTGTCCCAGCACCGGGTGCGGCGTATACGGCTCTTCCAACCGCTGCATCTCCTCCGGCGACAGCTCGAGTTGCTCAGCCGCCAGGGCGTCCTCGAGGTGACCTGGCTTGGTCGCACCGACGATGGGTGCCGTCACCCCCGGCCGGTGCAGCAGCCAGGACAGCGCGATCTGCGCAGACGACACGTTCCGCTCGGCTGCGACCTCGGCGCAGCGGTCCGCCACATCGAAGTCCGCCGGGATGCTGTACAGAGTGTCGCCGAACGGGTCGGAGCCTGACCGGACGGTGCGCCGTTCCCCGTCGCGGCCCCGGTTCCCTGCGAGCACGCCGCGGGCCAGCGGACTCCACGGAATCACGGCAACGCCCTGGTCGCGGCACTGCGGGATCATCTCCCGCTCTTCCTCCCGGTAGATCAGGTTGTAGTGGTTCTGCATCGAGACGAACCTTGTCCAGCCGCGGTCATCGGCGGTGAACTGGGCTTTGGCAAACTGCCACGCGTACATGCTGCTGGCGCCGATGTAGCGGGCCTTGCCTGCCTGCACGACGTCGTGCAGCGCCTCCATGGTCTCGGCGATTGGCGTGTGATAGTCCCAGCGGTGGATCTGGTACAGGTCGACGTAGTCCATGCCGAGTCGGCGCAGCGAGGCGTCGATGGCGGACATGATGTGCTTGCGGGACAGCCCGCGGTCATTCTGGCTTGGTCCCATGGGCATGAAGACCTTGGTCGCCACCACCATCTGGTCGCGGCTGAGGAACTTCGGCAACAGCTTCCCGGTCGCCACCTCACTCGCGCCGCCCGAATAGGTATCCGCGGTGTCGAAGAAGGTGATGCCACCGTCAACAGCTGCCTTCACGATGGGCTCGGCGGCATCCTCAGCCAGCACCCACGGTCGCTCGCTGTCGTTGCCAAAGCTCATCATTCCCAGGCACACCCGGGATACCCGCAGGCCAGTGGATCCGAGATTGACGTAGTGCAACGCTGAACCCCTTAACTCGATATCCGGACCGGCTCCTGCTCGGCCCCGGCGGTGCCGTCGGCCTCGCCGATACCGTAACGAGCGTAGAGGCCGCGGAGTGGCCCGGGTGCCCACCAGTTGGCGCTGCCGAGAAGCCGCATCGTGGCCGGCACGAGCAAGACGCGCACTATCGACGCATCCACGATCAGTGCCACGATCATGCCGACGCCCATGAGCTTGATGAAGGTGATGCCGGACGCGGAGAACGCACCGATCACGATCACCAGCAGCAGCGCGGCGCTGGTGATCACGCCGCCGGTCCGCTGCAGGCCGCTGGCCACGGCTTCGGCGTTGTTCCCCGTGGTGTCGTAGCGTTCGCGAACCCGCGACAGCAGGAACACCTCGTAGTCCATCGACAGCCCGAAGATGATCGCCAGCATCAGGATTGGCATGGTCGGGTCCAGCGTGCCGGTCGGTGCAAATTGCAGCAGCCCGGACAGGTGCCCCTGCTGGAAGATCCAGACCACCACACCGAATGTCGCCGTCAGCGAGAGCAGGTTCATCACGATGGCCTTGACCGGGAGCACGATTGAGCCGAATGCGAGGAACAGCAGGACGAAGGTAGCCCCCGCCATCACTAGCGCCATCCACGGCAGCGTGGCCGACAGGCTGCTCAGCTCGTCGACCAGCTGGGCGGTCTGGCCGCCGACGTAGCCGCTGGTCCCCGGCGGCAGAGCGACCGCGCGCACCCGCTGGACGATCTGCCGTGCCTGCGCGGACAGCGGATCCGGCCGGTAGGTCAGGTCGATCCGGGCGCTGTCCCCGCGGACACCAGTGACCTGCGCGCCGGTCACGCCTGCCACCAGGTCCAGCCGGCCGACATAGGCCGCGAGCTGACGCCTCGCGGCCGCCGATCCGGCGACCGGGCCGGTGAATTGCACCAGCGACTCGATCGGCGCGGTGACATTGCCGGCGAAGTCGCGGGTCAGGGATTGCGTGACTTGCCGCGGCGCGGCCGCCGGGGGCAGCGCCCGTGCGTCCGTGCCACCCCAGGTGACCTTGAGGAACGGCGCGCCGAGGGCAAGCAGCAGCACCACGATGGTGACGACGAAGACGGCCGGCCTGCGCATCACGGTCCGGGCGAGCCGGTACCAGCCGCCCGCCGTGTCCTGCACCGTCGGCCGCTGCACGGACTTGCGCACCCGCAGCGCGTTCACCCGCGGGCCGAGCACGGCCAGCAGCGCGGGCAGCACCGTGAGCGCGGCGAGCATGTCGATCAGCACTGTCGCCACGCCGCCATAGCCCATCGAGCGGAGGAAGACTTCCGGGAACAGCATGAGGCTGGCGAGCGCCACGGCCACCGTGACGCCGGACACCGCGATCGTGCGTCCCGCCGTCGCCACGGTCCTGGCCACCGCGTCCTGCACCGTCGGCTGCCGCTGTAGTTCCTCGCGGAATCGGCCGACCATGAACAGCCCGTAATCGATGGCGAGCCCAAGCCCCAGGATCGTGGTGATGTTGATGGAGTAGATCGACACCGGCGTGACCAACGTCAGCAGCCGGAGCGCCGTGAACGAGCCGATGATGCCGATGCCGCCGACGGCCAGCGGCAGGCTGGCTGCCGCCAGGCTACCGAAGATGACGGCAAGCAGTACCAGCAGGATCGGCATCGAGATGCCCTCCGCCCTGCCGATGTCGCTGGTGACCTGCTTGTTGATCGCGGCTTCGGTCGGTATCTGGCCACCCGCCTGAACGGTAAGGCCGGGCGCGGTGAGGTCGCCCTTGATCGCGTCGAAATTCTTGATCCGCGCCGCGTCGCTCTTGCCAGCCAGCACCAGCACCGCATAAGTCACCCTGCCGTCGGCACTGACGAACTTCCGCGACCCAGTCGACCAGTAGGTCTGCGCGGCCGCCACCCGGCTGTGCGGCAGCCGCGCCAGCGAGCTGATCACCGCGGCACGGTAAGCGGCCGAGTGCGACCGTGGCAGTCTTGCTCGTGTAAAGCAGCACGGCGTTTCCCGCGCCCTGACCGAAGGCTCGCGTGGCCAGGTTGGCCTCCTGCTGGCTCTGGCTGTCGGGCGGCGCGAAGCCGCCCGCCGACTGGAGCGCCCCGAATACGCCGGTACCCCAGACTGCGGCGACGATCACGCCAAGGCCGGCGAGCGCGAGCACAAGCCGCCGGTTTCGGAAGAGTATTCGTCCCCAGGCCTCGAACATGGCATTCTCCGCGGCTAGACTGTTAGCGATCATTGCTTGGGTTAACGATGTAAATGCTTTACGATGTAAACTTGGCATACAGAGTTAACTCCTGTCAAGGTCGCTAACACAACGGGCTCGCAAGGTTCGCGGCTGTCCACGAGTAGCGGCGGGTGGCGGGCGGACAGGGCTGGGAGAGAGCAAATGAGCATGGTCCAGGCGCCAACCAGGCGGGATCGCGTCCGGGCCGCGACCACGCAGGAGATCATCGAGACGGCTCGACGCCTGCTTGTTGAGCAGGGCGTCACCGCTGTCTCATTGCGGGCGATCGCCCGCGAGATGGGCATGACGGCGCCGGCCTTGTACCGGTACTTCGACAGCCACGAGGAACTGCTCCGGCATGTCGTCGCGAGCATCTTCACTGAGATCGCCGAGCACGTGCGCGGTGCAATCAAGGCGGCAGCCGAAGCGGCCAGCCCTGATCTCACCGACGCGGAGATCATGGCCGTCAAGCTGATTGCCGGCTGCCAGGCGTTCCGCGCCTGGGCGCTGGACCACGTGGCCGAGTTCAGCATGATCTTCGGCAGCCCGCTGCCCGGCCTAGAGGTGCTGCACGAAATGCACGGGGACCCGACTGTCGACTGCGGGTACCAGTTCGGGCAGGTGTTCCTCGACCTGTTCGGAGATCTGTACCGGCGGCGGCCGTTCCCCATCCCGGCCGACGACGACATCCAGCCCTCGCTGCGCGAGCAGCTGGCGCGCTACCGGGGGATCGTCAACTCCGACCTGCCGCTCGGCGCTCTCCAGACGTTCCTGCGCTGCTGGGTGCTGCTGTACGGGACCGTGAGCCTGGAAACTTTCGGCCACCTGCGGTTCGCACTTGATGACGCGTCGCCCATGTTCGAGCTCATGCTGAATGACATGGCGCCCATGATCGGCCTGCGCTACCCACTTGCCAGCCAGCCGCGCTGACGAGGGTGCGCGCACCCGGGCAGACTCGCGCTAGGCGACGAAAGGCTCGAGACCGGTCTCGGCGGCCATCGGCCGGCCCGCCGCCGCCCAGTCCTGCATCCCGCCTGCCACGTTGATCGCATTCCAGCCGGCGCCCGCCAGCGCCTGGGCCGCACGTCCGGATCGGTGGCCCGACCGGCAGATGACGTAGATGTCCTGGTCCTGTGGTATCTCGGCGACCCGCGCGCCCAGCTCGCCGAGAGGGATATGCCGGGCGCCGGGCGCGTGGCCAGCGACCCACTCGTCCTGCTCGCGCACGTCAAGCAACCACGCGTCCTCCGGCACCACTGCGGCCGGTACCTCTTGTAGCGTCTCCCCCACCGCGATTCACAGCTCCTTCTCACCCGACGGCACCTGGGCTGCTGGCGCAACTTTACGCTGGCCGCAGCCGGAGCCCGTAGGCCAGCAGGACGATGCCAGGCTCTGGCGACCAGTCCCGCGCCTGCAGCCTGGCGAAGCCAGCTTCCTCATACAGGCGATGTGCGGCCTTCATTTCGGGCTGCGTCAGCAGGAGTAGATCGCGGATGCCTTGGCGGGCCGCCAATGCCATGACTGCGGCCACCAGCGCCCGGCCGATACCTGAACCCCGCGCCTCGGGCCGGACGGCAAGTGCGCGGATCTCGGCCTCGCCCGGCGCCTTGGTCAGGTTTCCGCCCTGCGGCCAGGGCAGCAGCATCACGGTGCCCGTCAGCCTGCCGTCAGCCGCCGCCGCCACTAGTACCTGGCCGGACCCGTCGGCGCCCAGTTCCCGCAGGTGCGGGGCGTAGCCGGAGTCAGGGGACAGGAATCCGTCAGCCAGGTAGGCGCCAACCCGAATATCGCCGATTTCGCCGAACTCGTCCTGCTGTGCGTCCCTGATCAGCATTCCGCCATCTAATCAGGCTAGCCACAAACGGGTTAGCCGGTCTCCCGCTGATCGCGTGCGGGACCGGTAGGCACGTCATGTTCGCTGTCATTGCCCGCGCGGCGGCTTGTTTTCCTCCTCGTGCTCGCCAGGTCGCTCACCGGACATGAGCTGGTAGGCCGGGCGGAGCAGCGACGCCAGATCCTGTCCCTGGACCTGCAGAAGCGGCGGCTCGAAGCTGCGAAGCAGCAGATCTGCGGGCGCGGCGGCAGCGGGCGGCAATGCACGCAGCCGGGCCGGGCTGAGCGGCGTCGACCAGAAGCCCGAGATGCACTCGGCCAGCAGCCGGTCAGCGACCTCGATGACCGGTCGGCTACGGTCGCTGGACTCGCCGCGCCCGGTGCGCCGTCGCAGCGCCGCTAGCAGATCGTCCCGGCTCTTCCCCCGCCACGCCAGCATCGCGAACGGGTCTTCGTCGAAGGCCTCCGCCAGCACATAGCAGACCGCGGCCAGATGCTTGCAAGGCACTTCCCAGTCCGGGCAGGAGCAGGTCATCTCCAGATCGCTGACGGTCTGCGGGAACAGCGGCGTGCCGCAGCCCGCGAAAACCTCTTCGATCTCGGCCGGCATCTCCCCGGCCAGCAGCCTGGCCCGGAAGAGCGCACGAGCCGCCAGCGCTTCCTCCACCCGCTGCCACTGCCGGGCTGACAGCGGTCGCACCTGCAGGCGGGCTTTGTAGGGCTTAACGCGCGAGCCCTGCACCTGCGCTGAGACGGCACCGGAGGAGATTTCGAATCCGAGCACCTGCCCGGACCGGGCGTAGTTGCGGCCCCTGGTCAGCCGGCTCTGCATGCCGAACGATTCGAGGACGTCAATGAACCGCCGCGACCACCACTGCTCGCCGATAGCACCGCGCTTGCTTCGCGCCTTGATCCCGCCCTCGGCCTTGCGGGGCCGCGACGGCGGGTAGCGCTCGCCGTCCCAGCCGGTCATTGCGACACCGCCTCGGGGGCAAGCTCAATGACCCGGCGTAGGTCGGCTACCGACAATTCGGTCAGCCAGCTCTCGCCAGTACCGACGACGGCTTGCGCGAGTGCCTTCTTTTCCTCGATCATCGCGTCGATCCGCTCTTCGACGGTGCCGACGCAGACGAACTTGCGGACCTGAACGTCCCGGCGCTGCCCGATGCGGAATGCCCGGTCGGTGGCCTGATCCTCTACTGCCGGGTTCCACCACCGGTCGATGTGAATGACGTGGTTGGCGGCAGTGAGGTTCAGCCCGGTGCCCCCTGCCTTAAGGGAAAGCAGGAACAGCGCGGGCTCGCTGCTGCCCTGGAACTGACTAACCAGCTCGTCCCGCCTCTTCTTTGGTGTGCCGCCATGCAGGTAGTGCACTGTGCAGCCGAGCCTGGCCGCCAGGTACGGCTGAAGCAGCCGGCCGAACTCGGCGTACTGAGTGAAGCACAGCGCCTTGTCGCCGGACTCGATGATCTCCTCGCCAATCTCCTCGAGCCGGGCCAGCTTCCCGGACCTGCCCTCGAGCCGCGACCCGTCACCCAGCAGGTGCGCCGGATGGTTGCAGACCTGCTTGAGTTTGGCCATGGTGGCCAGCACCAGCCCGCGGCGTTCGATGCCTTCTTCGGCGGCCTCGATCTTCGCCATCATGTCGTCCACGGTGGCCTGGTAGAGCGACGCCTGCTCGGTGGTGAGGTTGCACCAGGCCTTCATCTCCAGCTTGTCCGGCAGGTCCGCGATTACGCTCTTGTCGGTCTTCAGGCGGCGCAGGATGAATGGACCGGTGATGCGCTTCAGTTGGTCGGTCGCGGCGGCATCGCCATTGCGCTCGATCGGGATCGCGAACCGCTGCCGGAAACGCTCGGCCGGACCAAGCAGACCCGGGCTGGTGAATTCCATAATCGACCAGAGCTCGGTGAGCCGGTTCTCGACCGGCGTGCCAGTCAACGCGACCCTGGTGCGCGCTGGTATCGACCGCACCGCCTGCGCTTGCCTGGTTGCTGAATTCTTGATGTTCTGCGCCTCGTCGCAGACCACCCGGGCCCACGGCACCGCGCTCAATGCGGCGCGGTCCCTGGTCGCGACACCGTAGGTGGTGATCACCAGATCGGCCGCTGTCATTGCGGCCGTCAGCTCGGTCCCGGCCAGCCGATCCGCGCCATGGTGCACGTAAACGGTGAGCTGCGGGGTGAACCTGGCCGCCTCCCGCTGCCAGTTCCCCACCAGCGACATCGGGCAGATGAGCAAGGTTGGCCCGGCCGCTGTGCCGCCGTCCCGCTCAGCCTGCAGTACCGCCAGCGTCTGCGGTGACTTGCCCAGACCCATATCGTCAGCCAGTATCGCCCCGAGGCCCAGGCCGCCAAGGAAGGTCAGCCAGGCCAGCCCGCGTTCCTGGTATGGCCGCAGTTCGCCGCGGAACGAGGCCGGCGTGGTCATCGGCGCGAGCCTGGCGGCGGCCTGACCGGACAGCAAGTCGCCGAGCCATCCGTCCGCGTCGACCTCGGTCAGCGGCAACTCCGCGACGTCCTCCGCAAGGCCGGCAGTCAGCGCGTCGGCGGCGCTCATGGTGCCGGTGCCACCGCGTTCCAGGAAATCGAGCGCTGCCTTCAGGTGCCGCTCGTCCAGCTCGACCCATCGGCCCCGTAGCCTGACCAGAGGAACCTTGAGTCTCGCCAGTTCGGCAAGCTCAGCGGCATCCAGCGTTTCGTCTCCTACGGCCAGCTCGTAACGGAAATCGACCAGGTCAGCCAGTCCGAACTTGGCCGCAGCAACCGAGCCGGGTCCGGAGTTCTGTCGAGATCGGGTAGTGAGCTTCAGGCCCAGCCGGGACTTGCGCACCCAGCCGGGCAGCAGGACACCGAAGCCGGCCCCGGCGAGCAGCGGGCCCGTTTCCTTCAGGAACCGCAGCGCGCCATGAGTGCTGAGCGTGACGGATTCGGGCGCAGCGCCCTGCAGTTCGCCGTCGAGCTCTCCGAACAGCCTCGACGCGCGGCCGAGGCCGGCCAGCAACTCCTCTTCGGGATAGCTGATACCCGCCGCGGCCCAGCCGTCGGCAGTACCGCCTGACCAGATATCGGCGGCGGGGAGCAGCAGGCTCGGATCGTCGGTGGACTGGAGCGCGAACTGGACTCGCCAGGTCGGCTCCGGCAGCGCTGCATCCGGCCCGGTTCCGTCCGGTCCGGTCTCGTCCGGGCCGGAGCCAGCTGGCTCGATCAGCCGGAAGCACGTGCGGACCGGACCCGGCGGTTCCTGGGCCGTATCCTGCCAAGCCCACAACGCGAAGGCGAGCTGAGCAGCCAGCGCGGTCTCGCCTGGGCCGACGGGCAGCGTCGCGCTCTCAGCGGCGAGCGCGTCTGCCCAGCGCTCGGTCAGCGGGCTCTGCGGTCCGGCTGCGCCACCGGGCAGCAAGGTGAAGCCGGGCTCGGCGCGCAGCCGCGCGCGCACTGCCGCGTCAGCCAGCAGCTCCAGCGCTCCGGCCACAATAGCTGCGGACGGTTCGCCGTCAGCGCTCGTCGACCGGCACAGCGGTGGCATGGCCCCGGTGAGTTCCCTGGCCCGCAGCGCGTCCGCACCAGCAAGGACCGGCCGCCACCGTGCCGCGTAACTGCCATCGTCAGCTCTGTCGAGGCCTGGCAGGACACGACCCCGGACCGCCAGGTCGGCCGCGAGCGCCGCAAGCACCGCCAGGTAATGCGTGCTCGCGCCGAGCACGGCCCGCTCCGGCCGGGTGGCATCCTCGCCGGTATCGGCCGCCTGGCCGACGGCATCGCCACCGCCAGCCACGCCGCCCTGGCTCAGCAGACCGAGCAGGACCAGCGCGGCGGCCGGGTCAAAGCTCAGCGCGGGCACCTGCCAGCCGACCAGCTTCGGCTTGGCCGCCCGCGGGCCGGCAGTCAGGGCGCCAATGGCTTCCGCGTCCGGGTCCGCGCCCAGCAATTCCGGGGAGGCCAGCGGGACCGCCAGTCCGCTCGGCAGCCAGAGCGTCAGTTCAGACTCCGCCGCCTTCCGGGCGAGATCACAGGCGGCATCCCCGAACTCAGCGAGCACGTCCGCGAGCAATCCCGGCGCGCATCCATAGGGGTGCGGGCGCCGGGCCGCCTCCCGGCTTGCTAGCTACCGACTGAATGGCAACCGACGGCGCCGGCTCCTCGGGTCCCGGCTCCCCGGGCCGCCGAAACTCAGCCCGCAGGTGCTCAGCCCGCAGGTGCTCGGCCCACAGGTACATGGCACCGTGGGCCCAGACGCCGTGGATCGCCAGCATGGCCCGCACTCCTGCGATAGCCGGGGACTATCAGTTACGAAGTTAGCAATTTCGCTGGTCCGACACGCCGCAAACAAATGGTCCCTACGTCAGCGGCCACCTTGTGATAGACGCGCCTACGGTCCGGCAGTGCCAGGCCGCGAGCCATTGCCCACAGTCGGGCTTCCGGCAACGGCGTCAGCAGCGGGTCCTGCCTGTGCGCCATCAGCCTTCACTGCCGAGCCGTCGGGGCCCGCCCACAGCTTCGCCTCGGCAGCTGCCGCCGCGTTGACCTTCTTCAGGTGCCTGGACATGGACCTGAAGACGAAGAACAGGGTGACGCCCATCCCGAAGACGACGAGGAACCCCAGGGTGCCCGGCTGGGCCCAGATGCTCGCCGAGGAGGATGCTGCTGCAAGCTCCGTCACAGGCTCACCCTCTCCCTGATACCGGCGAACAGGTCGTCTTCTGGCTTAGCAGAGTCCACCAGGGACCTCGCCAAATGATAGTCCTCGGTCGGCCACGCGGCGCGCTGGACCTCGGTCGGGACGGCGAACCAGCCCCCGTCGGGGTCTACTTGGGTAGCGTGCGCGATCAGCGCCTGGTTCCGGATCTCGAAGTAATCGCCACACGGAATTCTCGTGGTCAGCTCGTACCTCGGGCCAGCCGGAGGCTCTTCCTCCTCAAGCCACTCTTCAAGCCGCTCCGCGTACGGCGAATCAAGCCCGCGCCGCACCATCTCGTCGTGCAGGGCCATCAGCCTGGCCCGGTGGAAGGTCATGAAGTAGTAGAGCTTGAGCGGCTGCCACGGCTCGCCGCAGCCCTCGTAACGATCCGGGTCGGCCGCGGCCTCGAACGCCTCGACCGATACCTGGTGGCACTTGACGTGGTCGGGGTGCGGGTACCCGCCGTTCTCGTCGTAGGTCAGTATCACGTGCGGGCGGAACTCACGGACGGTCTTGACCAGCGGTGCCGCCGCGCGCTCCAGGGGCTCAAGCGCGAAGCAGCCGGACGGCAGCGGGGGCAGCGGATCGCCTTCTGGCAAGCCGGAGTCGACGAAGCCGAGGAACTGCTGCCGCACGCCGAGAATCTCCCGTGCCGCGTCCATCTCGGCACGCCGCACCGCGGCCAGGTTCGCCCGGATCTCCGGCCGCTCCATGGCCTTGTTGAGGATGTCCCCGCGCTCGCCGCCAGTGAGCGTGCAGACCAGAACCTCGACGCCCTCGCGGACGTACCGGGCCATCGTCGCCGCGCCCTTGCTCGACTCGTCGTCCGGGTGCGCGTGCACCGCCAGCAGCCGCAGCGGCTCGCAGCCCTCGGCTGACTCGCGGCAGGACAACCGCAGGCTGCCCGCCTCGGCCGGCCCGATTGCGGCTACGCCGTCGCCCGGTTCGTCAAGCACTTGTCATCCACCTCAAGAATCTGTCTCTGTCCGGACACGTCTTTCCTGACCGAACAGTAGGACCCGCATCCGACATTCCGGGCCTGCGAAAGCAGGCCGGCCCGCGGGAAACAACACCGCGGAACACGTCTGCGATTCCCGGTCAGGCCGCCATCAGCAAGTCGGCGAACCTGGCTGCGAGCAGCCGGTGCCCGGCGCTGTTGGGGTGCAGCCGGTCGTGGGTGAACAACTCCGGACTAGTCGCGACGTCTCGCATCGCCCAAGTGTCCAGGCAGATGGCATCGCGGCGGGCTGCCTGCTCGCGGATGATGTCGCTCGCCGCGGCCAGCCGCTGGCGGGCGATCTCGACGTACTCGGGCGGCAGCTCGACCACACTCGCGACATCAGGGAGCGTGCACGTCAAGATCGTCGCACCAGTGCCGGCCAGGCCGTCGAGCAGCTTGCTCAGGCCGGCCTCGAAGTCGGTTGGGTCAAACGCTATGTCCCGGATGTCATTCATGCCGACCGTGGCGCTGACCAGGTCAGGCCGGAGGTCTTCGACGAGCGGCAGCTGCCGGTCAAGCACGTTGGTCACGGTGGCGCCGTCCACGGCAAGATTGGTCACCGAGCAGGCGACACCAGTGTGAGCAGCCAAGATCCCGCCTAGGCGGCTGGCCCAGCCCACCGGGCGGCCATCGGCGGCGAAATCGCCACGACCTGCGGTGAGACTGTCACCTAGAGCGACATAGCGGGACCAAGCTCGGCGGCGGCGGAACATATCCATAAGGCAGCATAAGCCGTGCGGCAGGACGCTCAGACAACCTGGGGTAATCACCACGACACAGTCAGCGATAGCATCCAGCGATAGCATCGTCGTCCTGCAGATGGTACCCCGGACCCGTCGATCCGACCGCCGAAGCGTGGACCATTGACCATCCTCACGGACCGCTCACTGCGTGCTCTGGGCTTCAGCCGGCCATGGCAGAATCGCGCCGTCTGCTGGGGCCTGGCGCTGGCCGTCGGACTGGTCACGATCTTTGCCATCGTCTACGGCCCGTTCGATTTCAACGTCTACCGCTGGGGCGGCGATGCCGTCAGCCACGCCACCCGGTTGTATTCGGTCCAGGTCAGGGGCGAATGGTTCACCTATACGCCGTTCGCCGCCGCAGCGTTCATCCCGATAGCCGCGATACCGGACGTGCTCGGCCGGGTGGCCTGGGAGCTGCTCTCGCTGCTAGCCCTGGCCGGAGCGGTCGTCACGACGCTCAGGCTCGCCGGCTACCGGGCGTCGTGGCAGGTGATCGTCGCGGTCACTGTCGGCGCGATCTCCCTGGAGCCGATGTATCACACGCTTTTCCTGGGCCAGATCAACCTCATCCTGATGGCGCTGATCCTCGTCGATGTCTGGCGAGCGGCCCGCGACCGCCCAGCCGGACTCGGCGTCGGCATCGCGGCGGCGATCAAGCTGATCCCGCTGATCTTCATCGCCATGTTTTTCCTGACTGGGCGCATCAAGGCTGGCTTCATCTCGGCTGGCACGTTCGTCGCATGCGGAGTTGTCGGATACCTCGTCGCGCCCAGCGATTCGAGGCTGTACTGGGGGCACCTGTTTTACGACACCCCGCGTGTCGGCGGGGGGTACATCAGCAACCAGTCGGCATACGCGGCCGCCGTCCGGATCGCCGGCGGGACCGCGGAAGTAGGCCACTGGTTCCTGGCGATACCGCTGGTACTTGGCATCGCCGGGCTGGCGATCGCCACCGTTATGGCCAGGCACGGTGACTGGCTCGGCGCGGTCACCGTCACCGGCACCACCAGTCTGCTGGTGTCGCCGATCGCCTGGACCCACCACTGGGTATGGGTGCTGCCCGCCCTTGTCATCCTGCTGAAGGGCGGCAGGCGCAGCAAGATCGCCGCCGTCTGTGCCTACGTGCTGTTCGTAAGCGCGCCCATGTGGTTCACGCCCTGGCACCGCGGCACAGCCGAGTTCGGCTTCCACTGGCTCGTGACGCTGGTCGCCAATTGCTATCTGCTCGCGGGGCTGGCCTTCCTGGTATACGCCGGCTGGCAGGCCTACCAGCTTCAGAAGGGGAACGGGGACCAGCTCGCAGCGCAGCCGTCGCCGGTCGCCGCCGCCCGGCGCTTAAGGGCTGCCGCTGGCCTTGTCGCCGCTGGCCTCTGTCGCCACTGCCCTTGTCGCCACTGCCCTTGTCGCCACTGCCCTTGTCGCCGCGATTCCGATCCCGGCGCGCGGTCAGCGCTGAACCAGCCGCGAACACGGGCACGGCCACCGCGAGCAGCAGCGCGCTCCCGGTGAATGCGCTGTCCAGGAAGTTGCTGCCGACCTTGGCCACGCCGTAGTAGTAACCGATCACCACGGCTAGGAGCAGCAAGTAGCCGCCGACCATGTCCCTGGCCACATTGAGCGCTAGCGCCGTCCAGCCACGCCGGCGGCCAGCCGGCCGGCGGCCTGACATGGAGCCGCGCGCCGCCTGACGGCGGCTGACCACCAGGCCAACAGCAAGCACGGTCATGAGCAGTGCATAGCCGACCCCGATCGGCACCAGGTCCTGCCTGATGAGCTGGGATGACATCGCAGCGTTCCCGTAGTCCGTTCCGTTAAGTCGTGCCAGTAACTCGGGTCAGGCCTGGAGCAGGAAATGCCAGCCGCGCACGAACAGGTGCCAGCCAAGCCAGAGCCAGAGCGCGAACAAGGCCCACCGGCCGGGTGGATATCGCATGATCGCCCGGAAGGTGGCGCTCAGCGTGGGTACGCTGCCGCTGATGTGGCTCAGCGCGAGGCCCTCCCAGGCGAATACGGCGCCGATAAGGACCGCCCAGACCAGGTAACCGAGCACGGGGTGATTCGCCACTTTGACCTCCAGGTCACGCGCCGCGGCATGCGAAAACTGACCCTATGCCCGAACCCCGCTGCCCGGCAGCGGCCCTAGAGGGTTTGCCCCGCTTAGGGATGACTTGTTTAAGCGAGGCCATTGACAGGTACGACGTACTTGCAGAGCCTTGTTAGCCTCGAAGGATTACCCCATGGGCTGCCTGGCCCAGCGGACCCCCGAAATCCGCACCCATCCGAGGAGTACCCGTGACCGAGACTCGCGACGACACCCTAACCTGGCTCACCCAGGAGGCGTACGACCGGCTCAAAGCGGAACTCGACTACTTGTCGGGTCCCGGCCGGATCGAGATCGCGAAGAAGATCGAGGCAGCGCGGGAAGAGGGTGACCTGAAGGAGAACGGTGGCTATCACGCCGCCAAGGACCAGCAGGGAATGCAGGAGGCCCGGATCCGCCAGCTCACCCAGATCCTGGAGAACTCCCGCGTCGGCGAACCGCCGCGCACGGACGGCGTCGTCGGCCCCGGTATGACCGTGACGATCCGGTTTGAGGGCGAAGAGGACGAAGTGACGTTCCTGCTGGCCTCGCGTGAAGAGGTTGGTTCCCCAATCGACGTGTACTCGCCCAAGTCGCCGCTCGGCGCGGCGATTTCCGGCAAGAAGGTCGGCGAGACAGCCACGTACACGCTGCCCAACGGCCGCGCCACCACCGTCGAGATCCTCGAGGCTGTCCCCTATAGCGGAATGTAAGCAACCAGCCGATGTGCGGCAGCTGTTGCTAGCGAGTAACGGCTGCCGCACATGCGTTAACGGAGTCGCGGCATTACCCGACCAGTTCGGCCTCCGCCAGCAGCTGCTCGTCGACTGGCTCGATCTTGGTGCGCAGCGGGATCTCCTTTACGAGCAGGGCCAGCACGAAGACCGCGAGCGTGGCCGGAATGGTCCACCAGAAGACACCGTCGATGGCGTGCGTGATGGCCTGGAACGCCGCTGTCCTGATCGCGCCGGGCATGACTGTTGATGGTCGCCGGATCCAGGTTCTGGCTGCCGCGCGATATGCGCGCCCGGCAGCTTGGCCGCCATCGCCTCGGCGAACCGCCGGAAGAAGATCACGCCGAACAGCGACACCCCGAGCGACCCGCCGATCTGCTGGAAGAACGCACGCGAGCTGCTGGCGACTCCCATGTCCCGCTGGGAAACGCTGTTCTGCACGATCAGCGAGGTGATCTGCATCAGGAATCCCATGCCGACGCCCAGCACCACGAAGTACAGCGCCGCCGTCAGATGGCTGGTGTGGACGCCCAGGTGGGTCAGCATATAGATGGCGAGGGTCATGACCGCGCCGCCGATGATCGGCAGGATCTTGTAGCGGCCGGTCTTGCTGGTCACCTGGCCGGCGATGAGCGCTGTCACCGTCGAGCCGAGCATCAGCGGGATCAGCGCCAGGCCGCTACCGGTTGGCGACGTCGTGCTGCACGGTCTGCTGGTACAGCGGCAGGAACGTCAGGGCTCCGAGCATGGCCACGCCCAGCAGCAGGCTCATGCTCGAAGCTACGGAGAAGTTGCGGTTCTTGAATACGTGCAGCGGCAGCATGGGCTCAGCAGCCCTCGACTCCACCACGAAAAATGCGGCAAGCGACAGCGCGGTGATGACCGCGAGCGACATGATCTGCCAGGAGCCCCACGCGTACTGGGTACCGCCCCAGCTGGTCATCAGCACGATCGCGGTCGCGCCGATCGCGATCACCGCGGCGCCAAGATAGTCGATCTTGTGCTCGACGCGCCTGCGCGGCAGGTGCAACGTGAACCACAGGTAGATGAGTGCGGCGCCGCCGATCGGCATGTTGATGTAGAAGATCCACCGCCACGACCAGTGCTGCGTGATGTACCCGCCGACCAGCGGTCCGGCGATCATCGCGACCATCATCGCCGCCATCATGTAGCCCATGTACTGGCCGCGCTCGCGTGGCGAGACCATGTCGCCGATGGTGGCGATGGCACCGACCATCAGCCCGCCGGCGCCAAGGCCTTGCAGCGCGCGGAACGCGATCAGCTGATCCATCGTGTGCGCCAGGCCGGACAGCGCCGACCCGATCAGGAAGATCACGATCGCGATCATCAGGAAACGCTTGCGACCGTACATGTCGCCGAGCTTGCCGTAGAACAGCGTGGTGACGGTCGCCGCGAGTATGTAGGCGGTCACTACCCATGCCAGGTGGTTAAGTCCGCCAAGGTCGCCAACGATCCGCGGCAGCGCGGTAGAGACAACTAGCTGGTCAAGCATCGCGATGATGAGCGTGAGTAGCAGGCCTGGCAGGACGATCAGGATCTCGCGCCGCGGCCCGGTCGGCACTTCGTCCACACCAACCGCGGCCGCCTGGTTGTCTGTCATGAACGAGCTCCTTGGTCCGCACACGCCGACAAATGGGTGCTTCTCAACTTACTTGCCGACCGGCTAGCATCCTGCCGAAGGCTAGGGTAGTTTCGTTACTAACCGGCCGTCAAGTAGGTTATGCCACGGCGGAGGCAACGGACAGGCGCGCACTGATGGACCAGAACGCTGCAGAGCAGGGACTTGACCGAGGTGATACCCGGTCGCGGCTGCGTGAGCTCGCTCTCCAGCTATTCGCGGAGCAAGGCTACGAGAAGACCTCGCTGCGTGAGATCGCCGAGCGCCTCGGCGTCACCAAGGCTGCGCTGTACTACTACTTCAAGTCCAAGGAAGACATCGTCCGCAGCCTGGTCGAGGACTATATGGCCGAGATCGACGGCCTGATCGCCTGGGCCAAGGATCAGCCGCGCAACCCGGCAACTAGAGCCGAGATCGTGAGCCGTTATCTCGACATCGTTGCGAACGGGACCGCGGTATTCCGGCTGTTGCATCAGAACCAGGCCGCCGTGACCTCGCTGGCGGCCGCCAAGGAGCGGGGCGAGCTATTCCGGGAGCGCATGGACGCCTTGGTCGACCTGCTAACCGAGCCGGGCGCGCCGGTGGCCGACCAGGTCCGGGCGGCGTCCTGCTTGATGAGCGTCAGCTTCTGCTGCATGCATTATCAGGACCGGGTAGCCGACCCGGCCGAACTCCGGGACGCGGTGCTAGCGGTTGCGCTCGGGCTGGCCAACGCGCAGCCGTTAACGGCCCGGTATTAGCCCTGCGGGGATTGCCGCGGACGCCCCGCGCTCGCCCTGATCAGCGGTAGTACCCGCAGCGGCAGCGGCGTTGCCAGCGCGATCACGGTCGAGGTTCGCACTACACCGTCCAGCTCGACGATCGCGTCGATGACCCGCTGCAGGTCGGCGTTGCTGCGGGCCACCACCCGGCAGAGCATGTCGCCGGCTCCGGTGATTGTGTGCGCTTCGAGCACCTCGGCGATCGCAGCCAGCCGCTCTGCCACTGGATCGTGCCCGCCTGCCTGCCTGATCTCCAGCGTGACGAAGGCCATTACGCCATAGCCGACCGCAGCCGGATCAATGTCTGGCCCGTATCCGGTGATGACGCCGCGCGCGTGCAGCCCGTCGAGGCGGGCCTGGACGGTCCCCCTGGCCACCCCGAGGCGACGGGATGTTTCCAGGACGCCGACCCGCGGCTCAGCGGTCAACAGTTCGATCAGCCGCCCGTCCAGCGCGTCGATCATGCCTATGCCCTCCTGGCAACACACTGTACAGATATGCCAGTTGATTTGTCGCTTTGCTATGCAGGTTGCCTAGTGATGAGTGGCTCGGTTGCTCATCATGCCTCGTTCGCCGATGCTGCCATGTAGCGCCACGGTCGGCGGGACGCCCCGAGCACAGCCGCCGATCCCGCGACATCAATCGCGACGCGAAGGAGGCCGGCGATGACCGCCGAGGCAATCGATGCGCAGCTCCATGACACCGACGAGTTCCCGGTGACCGGGATGGACGCGGCGGTGTTCGCCGTCGGCAACGCCCGGCAGGCCGCGCACTTTTACTCAACCGCGTTCGGCATGCGCTGCGTCGCCTACCGCGGCCCCGAGACCGGCTGCCGGGACGAGGCCAGTTACGTGCTGGAGTCCGGGAACGCGCGGTTCGTGCTCCGCGGTCCGGTGCGGGCAGGCACTCAGCTCGGCGAGCACGTCGCGGCCCATGGCGACGGGATAGTTGATCTCGCTATCGGCGTGCCCGGAGCGGCGGCGGCGCATGCGTACGCGGTGGCGCACGGCGCCCGCAGCGTGCATGAGCCCAGGGTCGAAGAGGACGCGAGCGGCAAAGTTGTCTTGGCCGCCATCGCCACTTACGGCGACACGCGGCATACGCTCGTGGAGCGCGCCGACTACGCAGGCCCCTATCTGCCCGGCTACGTGGCGGCAAGCCCGCTCACGGTACTGTCGGCTGGCCCGTTCTTCACCGAGATTGACCACTGCGTCGGCAACGTGGAACTCGGCAAGATGGACGAATGGGTGGACTTCTACCACCGGGTCATGGGCTTCACCAACATGAAGGAGTTCGTCGGCGACGACATCGCCACCGAGTACTCAGCGCTGATGAGCAAGGTGGTCGCCGACGGCAGCCGCAAGGTCAAGTTCCCGATCAACGAGCCGGCGGCCGGAAAGAAGAAGTCCCAGATCGACGAGTACCTGGAGTTCTACGGTGGCCCCGGCGTACAGCACATCGCGCTCGCCACCGACGACATCGTGGGTGCTGTCCGCGGCATGCGGGCGCAGGGCGTGCAGTTCCTGGACGCCCCGGACAGCTACTACGAGACGCTGGGCGAGTGGGTCGGCGATACCCGGGTGCCGCTCGGCGAGTTGCACGAACTGAAGATCCTCGCCGACCGTGACGAGGACGGTTACCTGCTGCAGATCTTCACCAAGCCAGTTCAGGACCGCCCGACCGTGTTCTTCGAGCTGATCGAGCGGCACGGTTCACAGGGCTTTGGCAAGGGCAACTTCAAGGCGCTGTTCGAGGCGATCGAGCGCGAGCAGGAACGGCGCGGCAACTTGTGACCCGACTGACGATCAACGTCGCCCATCGCAACCCGCACCAGGAGTTAGGTTGACGGACGACATGACGGAGATAGCTGATCTGCCAGCCGCTGCGAGGGCTTCTGTTGCCGCCCTGGCGGGCTACACCGATCTGGACTGGCAGCAGGTGCCAGCTGCCGAGATGCAGTGGAGTTGCTGGCAGACCGCGTTGCACATGGTTGATTGTCTCTACTTCTACGCGATGCAGGTCGTCTACGGCCAGCCGGACGCATACCTGTGCACCGAGCTTGCCCTCGACGACAGCGCCTCGCCGCCGCGGCTGCTGGCCGCACTGAGCGCTCACGCCGAGCTCCTGCACCGAATTGCGCGGTCCGCTGACCCAAACCTGCGCGCGCATCACAACTATGGTGTCTCGGACGCAGCGGGGTTCGCCGCGATGGGCGTCGTGGAGACGTTGATCCACACCTTCGACGTGGTGCGCGGGCTGAACCCCGCGGATTCGTGGCGACCGCCTGCCGCACTTGCCGCGCCGGTGATCGTCCGGCTGTTTCCGCAGGCGCCCGGCGGCGACCCCGCCGATGTGCTGCTGTACTGCTGCGGCCGCGCCGCCCTAGGCGGGTTGCCGAGGCAGACACAATGGCAGTGGGACGGAAGGGTCAGAACCCTAATCCAGGACGAGGGGGCTTAGTCCAGGTACTCCTCTCGAAGTAGCCGCAGCCGGTTCAGGTGCTCGGTCAGCACGCTGATCCGCTCGTCGGCTGCCTCGCGAACCGTGATCTCGCCCGCCTCCTGGTCCCGGCGGATGTTCGCGAGCTGGGCGTCGAGCCTGGCGCTGGCCTCGGCGACGAGGTCGTTGTACTGGGTGATGCGATCGGCCGATGGTGCATGATCTGGCATAGCCCGAAGCTCCGTTTCGGGTCAGGTCCGTCGCCCAGCTTTCACTCGCGGCGGATCTGTATTCTTCTGTCAATGCCTGGAGAACTTCAAGGTGCTCTGCGAGAAAGACGACCGCCGCGGCGCTCCAACCACCGCGAACTAGCTGGAACTATCCCAGCCAACTGAGAGGGACTTACGGCAGGTAGACCGGCTACCGAAGACGACCACAGCCGAAGTACGTCTACCATCAGCACATGACGCACGACGGGGACACCGGACGGGAGCAAAGCGTCCCGCAGGCTGCCGTTCGTGCGCAGACCGGACCGCCGTCGCCTTATCTGCAGGGCGGCGAGGCCATCCCGGAGGCATATCTGGCGCCGCCGCAGCCCGGCCAGCCGGGCTACGGCGCGGCGCCGCCATTGCGGCCGGGTCAGCGCCCGTTCCGTCCCGCCCAGCCTGACTCGGGTGAGCCCGGTTACGGCCAGCCGAGCAACGGGCGGCCGGTCACCGGCCGGCCCGGCTTCGGCCAGGCCAGGTCCAGACGGGAGCCCGGCTTCGCCGCACCCTGGGAGCGGGCCGTCGCGTCCATCCTGGACTGGACGATCATCCTGGGCGTGGCGATCGCCATCTTCGTCGGCCCGCTGATGCGGCTCGCGCGGCAGATGCAGGCCATCATCGATTCCCAGGGCCAGAGCTCGATCGCGGCCCAGACAGCGCTGAACAACCTCAGCAGGGATCCGTCGACCCTGAACACGATCCTGCACATGCAGCTCACCGCGTTTGGTATGGCCCTGGCCTATTACTGGATCGCGCACGCCGCCTGGGGCACGACCCTGGGCAAGCAAGCCCTTGGGCTCCGTGTCGTCACCGTCGGCGATCACGCCAGGATCAGCGTCCGGACGGCCGGGATCCGGACCGTTACCTTCCTCATCGGCCCGGCGGTCTTCCTGCTGACGGCCGCCCCGCTCAACTTCGCCGGCGGCGCGCTCTGGCTGGCTGACGTGATAGTCGCCCTGACGGACCCGCAAACGCGATCACTGCACGACCGGCTGGCCGGCACCGTCGTGGTCAAGAAGCGCTGGCTGGATCAGCAACGGCGGGCGGCGGCGGGCTGGTAGCTGGTCCGTTAGCTCATCCGGCCGCCTTCGATCAGCCGAAGAGCAAGGTGTAACCAGCCTTACGCAACTGGCTGATCACCGAGTCGCAGTGCTCTGGTCCGCGTGTCTCCAGATGCAGATTGACCTCGGCCTCATCCACCCGCAGGTCTGCCGTCACCCGCTCATGCACCACGTCGAGCACGTTTGCGCCAAGTCCGGCCAGTTCCACCAGCAGCGTCGCGAGCGCGCCCGGCCGGTCGGGCAGCTTGCACCGGAACGCAAGGTAACGCCCGGCCGCCGAGAGACCGTGCCGCAATACCTTGGACAACAGCAGCGGATCGATATTGCCGCCGGATAGGACGACGACCACCGGCGGCTCGAGCAGAGCCGGGTGTTCGAGGATGGCCGCCACGCCGGCGGCGCCGGCCGGCTCGACTACTTGCTTGGCACGCTCGAGGCACAGCAGCAGGCCGCGCGACAGGTTCTCCTCCGTTACCGTAACGACGTTCGTCCCAAGGCCGGCTAGCAGCGCGATGCACAGATCGCCGGGCCTGGCCACCGCTATCCCATCGGCCATCGTGACGGCCGGCGTCACGCCGACCGGATACCCCGCGGCCACCGAGCCTGGTACCGGCGCGATCGCTGCTGCCTGGACCCCGATCACCCGGGCGGCAGGAAGTGCCGCGCCGACGGCCACCGCGATACCGGCCGCTAGCCCGCCCCCGCCCACTGGCACGGCGATCGTGCGCACATCGGGGCACTGCTCGGCGATCTCCAGCCCGATTGTGCCCTGGCCTGCTATCACGTCCGGATGGTCGAACGGATGAATGAAAATCGCCCCGGTCTCCGCCGCCAGGTCTTTCGCCAGCGCCAGCGCGTCCTCGATGGTGGCGCCATGTAGGACGACATCCGCACCGTAAGAGCGAGTCGCCGCTACCTTCGGCAGCGGCGCCCCAGCCGGCATGACGACCGTAGACCGGGCGCCGAGCGCGGCCGCGGCAAGCGCCACACCCTGGGCGTGGTTGCCGGCGCTGGCCGCTACCACGCCGCGGGCACGCTCGGCCTCGGTGAGCCGCGCGATGCGCAGGTACGCGCCGCGCACCTTGAACGACCCGCCCCGTTGCAAGTTCTCGCACTTGAGGTACGCCGGGCCGCCGACAAGCGCGGCCAGCGCACTGGAGTCAAGCAACGGAGTCTGCCTGATCACCGGCCGGAGTACCGAGCGCGCCGCCATGACGTCCTCGGGCTGGACCGGAAGGCTCACCGGGCTAGCGGGCGCTGATGAGGTCACGACTGATTGTCGCACTGTCTGGCCGCGCAGCCGACCGGCAGATGGAGCGGGCAATTCAGCCAGCGGCCCAGTACCGGTCAGCCGCGAAGATCAGTGCAGCCGCACCGACCAGCCCCGCGCTATGCCCCAGCGCGGCGGGGACGACACTGACCTGGCGGGCGAAGCCGAGCCGCGCGTGTGCCCGTAGCGACTCTTCCAGCGGATCAAACAGCAGCGGTCCCGCCTGGGACAACCCGCCGCCGACAGAGACCACCTCCAGATCGCAGAGGACAGTCGCCGAGGCGATGGCGATGCCAAGCGCCCGTCCGGCGCGCCTCATCGCGGCCACGCCGATGGGGTGGCCGAGCGCCCCGTCGGCGGCCAGTTCCTTTGCCGTCGCATCGGCCTGATCCGGCCGCCAGCCCTGCCGCTGAGCCCACTTGACGAGCGCGGGGCCGCGCGCTATCGCCTCCAGGCAGCCCCAGCCGCCGCACGCGCAGTCAGGGCCGTTGTCTGCGTCAACTACCACATGCCCTATATGACCGGCATTACCGGAAGACCCCTCCACCAAGCGACCGTCGAGCACCAGCCCGCCACCCACGCCCGTCGATACCACCATGCCCAAAACGTTGTCACGGCCGCGCCCGGCGCCCCGCCAGTGCTCGGCTGCCACCAAGCAGATCGCGTCGTTGTGCACCCTGACCGGGATGCCGCCGAGCCGCGCTATTAGCCGGCTCCGCAGCGGGAAGCCCCGCCAGGCCGGGATATTCAGCGGCGAGACCAGACCGGCTGGCCATTCCATCGGCCCCCCGCAACCGCATCCGCAGCCCGCCAGCTCAGCAGGGCTCAGGCCAGCGCTACCGAGAACGTCGGTCAGCAGCGCGTCCAGAGTGCGCCAGAGCTGCTCGGCGTCCAGGCCGGCCGGAGTCGGCACCTGGGTCCAGCTGAGCACGCGACCTGCAGGCTCGACCAATCCCGCGGCGAGTTTCGTGCCGCCCACATCGATCGCGAGTGCCGGGCGGGACTCCTCCATCCAAGCCTCCAAGATGCGGATTGACCCCGCACCGACATAGTGTCGAATGGTGCAGCCTAAGACTTCGCATCAGCCAGCATCCGGTCAGCCGTCAGCCTCACCGCCACCCAAGATCGCAACAACCGGGGAACTTCGCGCCAGCGGGCACCAGCTTCGCACCGTCAAGCAGGAGCTACGGCACAACCTGCTGGAGCGGATGCGGGCCGGAGCCGATGCCTTCCCCGGCATTATCGGCTTCGGCCAGACGGTGCTGCCGCACCTGGAGCGCGCCATCATCGCAGGACACGATGTGATCCTGCTCGGCGAGCGGGGCCAGGGTAAAACCCGGCTGATCAGGACGCTGACCGGGTTGCTGGACGAATGGACGCCAGCCGTGGCTGGCTGCGAGATCAACGATCACCCGTTCGCGCCAGTATGCGCCAGGTGCCTGCGGCTGGCCGCCGAACTTGGCGACGACCTGCCTGTCATCTGGCGTGCACGCGGCGACCGGTATGGCGAGAAGCTCGCCACGCCGGACACCAGCGTCGGCGACCTGATCGGGGACATCGACCCGGTGAAGGTCGCCGAGGGCCGGACTCTCGGCGATCCCGAGACCATCCACTTCGGCCTGCTGCCGAGGACCAACCGCGGCATCTTCTCCCTGAACGAGCTGCCGGACCTGGCCGAGCGAATCCAGGTGTCGCTGCTGAACGTGCTGGAAGAGCGCGACATCGGGGTTCGCGGTTACGCCCTCCGGCTACCGCTCGACGTCGTGCTGGTGGCCAGCGCCAACCCGGAGGACTACACCAACCGCGGCCGTATCATCACGCCGCTGAAGGACCGGTTCGGCGCGGAGATCCGAACGCACTACCCGCTCTCGCTCGACGCCGAGCTGGCACTGATCGAGCAGGAGTCACGGCTCGCGTGGGACGGCGCGGACCCGGGAGCCGTCGTTCCCAGTCACCTGATTCAGGTGGTCGCGAGGTTCACCCGGCTAGTCCGGGCCTCTCCGGCGGTCGATTCCCGGTCCGGCGTGTCAGCACGGTTCGCGATCGCGGCAGCCGAGGCGGTTGCCGCATCGGCCGTCCGCCGAGCCGCGATCAGCGGCGAGGACCAGCCGGTCGCGCGCGTGTGCGACCTTCCGTCTGTGATCAGCACACTGCGCGGCAAGGTCGAGTTTGAGGTCAGTGAGGAAGGCCGTGAGCAGGAGGTCCTCGACCACTTGCTGCGCCGCGCCACCAGCGACACCTTCCGGGCCCTGCTCGGCAACGCCGACCTGGGCGGCCTGCTGGCCAGATTCGCCGATGACGGCGTGGTCGAGACCGGTGACCTGGTGCCTGCTGCTGACCTGCTGCGCCGGATCGGCGAGGTGCCTGGCCTGGCCAGGATCATGGACCGGTTGCAGATGGATGGCGGCGAGTCGCTCGGCCAGGCCGCGGCCGCGCTGGAGTTCGCTCTCGAAGGCCTTTACCTGATGCGCAGGCTGTCCAAGGACTCCATCGACGGCGGCGCCGTCTACCGGACCTGACATGCCGGGATATCGCTACGGCCCCTACAGCGGCGGGCCCGACCCGCTGGAGCCCCCTTATGACGTGCGGGGCGCTGTTGACGCGCTCGGGGACTCCGTGCTGGAGGGCACCGATGCGGGCTCGGCCCTGCGCGATCTAATGCGCCGAGGCATGTCCGGCCACCGCGGTCTCGACGATCTGCTTCGCAGAGTGCGCGAGCGCCAGCGTGAGGTGCGCAGCCGCGGCCGGCTTGACGGCATCCTGGATCAGGTCAGGACGCTGCTCGACACCGCTATCGGGCAGGAGCGGGCTGAGCTGTTCCCGGACCCGGACGATGCGGCCAGGCTCCGGGAGGACGAACTCGATGCCCTGCCCGCTGACACTGCCCAGGCGATCAGGCAGCTAGCCGATTACGACTGGCGGTCCGCGGCAGCCCGGCAGACCTTCGCCGAACTCAAGTCCCTGTTGCGCCGCGAGGTGCTGGACAGTCAGTTCCGCGGTATGCGGCAGACCCTCGCTGAGCCCGATCCGCAAGCCATGCGGCGGGTACAGGACATGATGGCGGGGCTGAATGCCATGCTCGACGCCGACGCCCGCGGCGAGCACACGCAGCAGGACTTCGACGACTTCATGGCCAGCTACGGCGACATGTTCCCGGACGCCCCGGCCAACCTGGAGGAGCTCGTCGACTCGCTGGTCCGGCGCATGTCGGCAGCGCAACGACTGCTGGACTCACTAACCGACGAACAGCGCGACGAGCTGGCCGGGCTGATGTCCCAGGCCCTCGAAGATGCTGGCCTGGCCGCTGAGATGAGCAAGCTCGCCGACGCGCTCCGATCCCGCCGACCGGACCTGGACGCCGGCTGGCCACAGCCGGGCATGACCGGCAATGAGCCGCTCGGGCTGGGCGACGCTACTGAGGCGCTCGCCGAGCTTGCCGATCTGGCCGACCTCGAGGACGCGCTGCGCCAGGACTATGCCGGCGCCAGGCTCGATGACATCGACGAGGAAGCTGTCAGCCGCGCCCTCGGCCGGCAGGCTGTAGACGACATGGAAGCGCTGCGCCAGATCGAGCGGGAGCTGGAGCGTCAGGGGTATCTGCAGCGCAGCGACGGCAAGCTGGAGCTAACGCCCAAGGCCGTGCGGCGGCTCGGTCAGACGGCGCTGCGCAAGGTATTCGCCCAGCTGCCCGACGGCGGCATCGGCGACCACGACCAGCGCGATGCCGGACAGGCCGGCGAGATAACCGGCAGCACGAGGCCGTGGCGATTCGGCGACGAGCAGGCGATCGACGCCGCCGCGACGGTCCGCAACGCGCTGCTGCGGCAGCCTTCCCCGGCGAGCCAGGCCCGCCGGACCGGCCGGGTCCCTTCCGGCCGGGTCCAATCCCGGCGGGTACGGCTATCGGTGGATGACTTCGAGGTCACCGAGACCGAACGACGCGCGTCGGCCGCCATCTGCCTGCTCGTCGACCTGTCCTACTCGATGGCACTGCGCGGCACCTGGGGCGCCGCCAAGCAGACAGCGCTGGCGCTGCATGCGCTCATCCACAGCCAGTACCCGCAGGATGCCATTCAGGTCATCGGCTTCTCTAACTACGCGCGCGAACTGAAGGAGACCGAGCTAGCCGGGCTGAGCTGGGACATGGTCCAGGGCACGAACCTGCATCACGCGCTGGTGCTGGCCGGGCGATTCCTCGACCGCCGCCCCGAGCACAATCCCGTCGTGATGATCATTACCGATGGCGAGCCGACCGCGCACTTGCGGCGGGACGGCCGGTTCTGGTTCGACTGGCCGCCATCGCCGGAGACACTCGAACTGACCCTGGCCGAGGTCGACAAGATGACCAGGCGGCGAGCGACGCTCAACGTCTTCATGCTCGCCGACGACGAGCGGCTCAGCTCGTTTGTGGACGAGGTGGCCAGGCGCAATGGCGGCCGCGTGCTGCGCGCCATGCCCGACAGCCTCGGCGAATACGTCGTCCGCGATTTCCTCCGGACCCGGCGCCAGTTCAGCCGTTAGGTAGTTCCGGCCGTCGGGCGACTCTAGGATCATGCCCATGTCCTTCAGCGACCGGCTCGTGCTGTGGCTGCACATCGCCTTCGCCATCTTCACCATCGGGCCGATCACGCTCGCGATCTCCTCGACGCCGCGCTACATCCGCAACCGCGACGTCGCGATCTTGCGCTACCTGACCAGAATTACCACGATCTTCACCATCGGTTCACTGCTCGTCCTGGTCTTCGGGGTCATCCTCGGCCAGGTCAAGCACGATTTCTCACATCCGTGGCTGACTGCGGCGATGACCTTGTTCCTGGTGGCGATCGTGCTGCTGGTGCTGATCATGCGGGACCAGCGCCGCGCCATCAAAGCGCTCGCCCCGGTCGACCCCGCTGTCGCGCCGGCCGCCACGGGTGCAGGCAGCGCTTCCGGGCCGGGTACCGCGGCGCGGTCCCAGAGTCCCGGCCAGCCGGCCGCCGAATCCACCGGATCCGGGCCTGGTCTGAGCGACGGCCAGCCGGTGGCCGGCCCGGCCGGCACCGGCCCGGCCAGCGCCGCGCTGGCCGAGCATGTTGCCTCGGTCGAGCGGGGCAAGATCGCAGCCATGGGCGGCGTCGTCAACTTGATCTGGCTGGTCATACTAGTGCTGATGGTGTGGCAGCCTTAGCAACGGGCCGCCGCGGATCCGGTCGCCAAGATTTTTAACTTTTTGTAGTTATTTCGACCTATCCACGCCGTCCGCTAGTAGTACCGTGCCGGACGTAGTTATCGCTGGTTAAGCTGCGCCCCTCGGTAGCCGGGGGCGGCCAGCATCTAGGAGGAATTGTGAGTTCTCAGACCATGACCGGCGGCAGTTCTAAGCGCGCGCTGGTCATCATCCTCGCGGTCGTGGCCATTATCGCGATCGTGCTGGGCGTGC
Organism: uncultured Actinomycetota bacterium; assembly: GCA_963787665.1. Lineage (GTDB taxonomy): Bacteria > Actinomycetota > Actinomycetes > Streptosporangiales > Streptosporangiaceae > JAJYUU01. Next base: position 344,678 of record CAWBDZ010000005.1, on the reverse strand, counting down.
TCTGGCTCGGCGGTTGGGCGCCCTCGTTCCTGAACAGCGGCAGCCACGTCAAGGGCAGCGGTCATCACCTGTACCGCGGCCTCGTTGCCATGGTCGTCGGTGTCGCAGCCGGTGTCGGCGCGTGGTGGGTCAACAGGAAGTAGCGGCGTGACGGGCGTACTCGGGACGCGCGGCCGATTCTGCCCGCCCGAGTACGCCCGGTGCCCGGTAACACGAGCACTTGGCGTCTTCGCTTGCCTGCCCGCTCCGCCGTACCAACCCCGCGCGAGCCTGCGCTAGCGCGGCCGTTGACACTGGGTCGGCCGCCCGCCTAGATTCGCACTGTTCGATGACGTAACTGCTGTTCGTCAAGCGAACATGCCGGACGGGCGTTCACGCTTAAGGAGTGGCTGTGACTCTCCTGGACCAAGTCAGCTGGCAGGGCAAGGTGTTCTCCGGCGGCTGGACCGAGCCAGGCGGCGGTCGCGCCGCTGTCATCGAGCCCGCGACCGGTGCCGAGCTCGGACAGGTCGGCCTGGGCTCGGCGACCGACATCCGCGCCGCAGCTGCCGCCGCGGCCGCCGCTCAGCCCGGATGGGCGGCGACACCGCACACCCAGCGGGCCGCAATCTTGCGCAAGGCCGCCGAGATCTGGCTGGCGAACCAGGCAGAAATCGAGGACTGGAGCATCCGTGAGGGCGGCAAGATCCCCCCGGCTGCCCAGTTCGAGACGCACGTGGCTACTGAGGAGATCTTCGAGGCCGCCACGCTGCCGTCCCGGCCGTACGGCGAGCTGCTGCCGAGCGAGCAGCCGCACCTGAGCTTCGCCGAGCGGGTACCCGTAGGCGTAGTCGGAGTCATCTCACCCTTCAACTTCCCGCAGATCCTCGCCATCCGGTCGGTGGCCCCGGCACTGGCCCTGGGCAATGCGGTGGTGCTGAAGCCCGACCCCCGCACCGCGGTATGCGGCGGCGTGGTGCTGGCCAGGGTGTTCGAGGAGGCCGGCCTGCCCGCGGGCCTGCTGCACGTGCTGCCGGGCGGCGCCGACGTTGGCGCGGCGATGGTGACCGATCCGCAGATCGGGGTGATCTCATTCACCGGCTCGACAGCCGCCGGCCGCAAGGTGGGAGCGCTGGCCGGGCAGCACCTCAAGCGGGTGCACCTCGAGCTGGGCGGGAACTCCGCGCTGATCGTGCTGGAGGACGCCGACCTGGACAAGGCCGCGTCCGCCGGGGCCTGGGGATCATTCCTGCATCAAGGCCAGATCTGCATGACGACCGGCCGCCACCTGGTGCAGGACTCGGTGTATGACGAGTACGTGAGCCGCCTGGCCGAGAAGGCAAGTCACCTGCCGGCGGCGACCCCAAGTCAGGCCAGGTCGCGCTCGGGCCGATGATCGACGAGCGGCAGCGCGACAAGGTACACGACCTGGTCACCACCAGCGTGGCGGCCGGAGCCCGGCTCGCGGCGGGCGGTACCTATAGCGGCCTGTTCTACTCCCCGACCGTGCTGGCCGAGGTGGCCCCGGCGATGCCGGCCTACGCCAGCGAGGTATTCGGGCCGGTCGCCCCGGTAGTCCGCTTCGCCACCGCGGACGAGGCTGCCAAGCTCGCCGCCGATTCTGAGTACGGGCTGTCGCTCGGCATCCTGACCAGGGACGTCATGCGCGGGCTCGAGCTCGCCCGGCAGATACCAACCGGCATCGTGCATATCAACGACCAGACCATCGATGACGCGCCCAACACGCCGTTCGGCGGCGTTGGCGCATCAGGAACAGGCGCGAGGTTCGGCGGCAGCGCGAACCTGGACGCGTTCACCGACACCCGCTGGGTCACCATCCGCAGCGATATCGCCCCGTACCCGTTCTGACCGGGCGGTCGCCGGCGAACACGCGGGCTGACATGCGCACACAGGTAGGCATCGTGGGGGCCGGCCCGGCCGGGCTGCTGCTTTCGCACCTGCTCGCGCTGCGCGGCATCGACTCGGTGCTCGTCGAAACCCGCAGCCGGGCGTACTGCGAGGCACGCCAGCGCGCTGGCGTACTGGAGGCCGGGAGCGTGTCGCTGCTGCGCGAAACCGGCCTGGCTGGCCGGCTCGACCGCGAAGGGATCGAGCACGGCGGGATCTACCTGCAATTCGCTGGTGATCGCAAGCACCTGGACTTCAGGGAACTGGCGGGCCGCACGGTCACGGTGTACGCGCAGACCGAGGTGGTGAAGGACCTGATCGCGCGCAGACTTGCCGACGGCGGCGTGATCGAGTTCGGCGTCACCGCGACCGAGCTGGACGGCCTGGACACCGACCGCCCGGTGCTTGCGTACACCGCTGCCGACGGCACCCGGTACGAACTGGCCTGCGACGCGATTGCTGGCTGCGACGGCTTCCACGGCATCTGCCGGCTGGCCATCCCGGCCGGCCATCTGACCATCCGCCAGCGCGGGTATCCGTACGCGTGGCTGGGCATCCTGGCCGCGGTCCCGCCGTCCACTGACGAGCTCATCTACGCCCACCACGCGCGCGGCTTCGCATTGCACAGCCTGCGCAGCGCGGTCACCAGCCGCCTGTACCTGCAAGTCAGCCCGGCCGAGAACATCGGGGAATGGCCGGATGAGCGCATCTGGGACGAGCTAGACCGGCGGTTCGAGCTGCCAGGCTGGACGCTGCAACGCGGCCCCGTGCTGGACAAGGGCATCACGCCGATGCGCAGCTTCGTCACCGCACCGATGCGCTACGGCAGGCTGTTCCTGGCAGGCGACGCCGCCCACATCGTGCCACCGACCGGGGCCAAGGGACTCAATCTCGCGCTGGCCGACGTATCCGTGCTCGCCCCGGCGCTGGACCGGTTGCTGCACGGCGAACCGAGCCTGGCCGACGCGTACTCGCAAACCTGCCTGGCCCGGGTCTGGCGGTCCACCCACTTCTCCTGGTGGATGACCACGATGCTGCATCGCACGCCGGGGGCAGACGACATGGAGGCCGAACTGCAGCTCGCCCAGCTTCGGTACGTCACGACCTCCCGCGCCGCGGCAACCTCCGTCGCGGAAAACTACACCGGATACCCCGACCTGCAGAGGACCACAGATGCGCACCAGCCCGCCATTCCGCGCTGACCATGTCGGCAGCCTGCTCCGCCCGGCCAGCTTGCTCGCGGCCCGCGCCGACTTCGCGGCCGGCCGGATCACGGCCGCGCAGCTGCGCGCGATCGAGGACGCGGCGATCGCCGGTGCGGTCGCCATGCAGCACGACGCCGGCCTGCAGTCAGCCACCGATGGCGAGTTCCGGCGCGCGTCCTGGCACATGGACTTCATCTATCAGCTCGGCGGCATCAGCAAGGCGCCAGGGAACCTGGCGGTGAAGTTCCGCAACTCCGCCGGCACCATCGAGTTCACTCCGGCGGCCCTGCACGTCGGCAGCCGCATCAAGCTCGACAACACAATCTTCGCGGCCGACTTCGGCTACCTGCAGTCAGTCGTGACCGGCGCAACGCCTAAGCTCACCATCCCGTCGCCGAACATGGTGCACTACCGCGGTGGACCGGCGTCGATCGAGCCGGATGTGTATCCGGACATGGACGAGTTCTGGTCAGACCTGTCAGCCGCCTACGCCGACGAGGTCCAGCGCCTCGCCGCGCTTGGCTGCCGGTACCTTCAGCTGGATGACACGAGCCTGGCCTACCTCAACGATCCGGCTCAGCGCGCTGAGATCGCCGCCCGCGGCGAAGATGCCGAGCATCTGCACCTGCGCTACATCCGCCAGGTGAACGACGCCATCGCGGCACGGCCCGCCGACATGGCGATAACCACGCACATGTGCCGGGGCAATTTCCGGTCGTCCTGGGCGGCCGAGGGCGGCTACGACTTCGTCGCCGAGGCCCTGTTCAGCGAGCTCAACGTGGATGGATTCTTTCTCGAGTATGACGACGAGCGGTCCGGCGGCTTCGAGCCATTGCGCTTCGTCCCGGCTGGGAAGATGGTGGTGCTCGGGCTGGTCACCACCAAGCGCGGCGCGCTGGAGAGCCCTGACGACCTCAAGCGCCGGATCGATGCGGCGGCCAGGTATGTCCCGCTGGACCAGCTCTGCCTGTCACCGCAGTGCGGCTTCTCCTCGACCGTCGAGGGCAACGTGCTGACCCAAGCCGAGCAAGCTGCCAAGCTGCGGCTGATTGTGGAGACCGCTCGCGACGTCTGGGGCGATTAGGAACGGAACGGGTCCGGCGCGGCTAGCCGCGCTTAGCGGGCGCAAGCCGGAAGCGCGGGCGGCTTTCGCCGCGTGCCCACAGGTAGTACCCGACCGGGAACAACCGAATGCCGAGGCGGTCGGATGCCAGTCCCCACAGTCCGCGCGGGGCCCAGATGGCTATCGCCATCGCAACCAGTCCGAGGATGATGAAGTACCAGGTGCCGTCCTGCGACAGCGTCTGCTGCAGCACGAAGAAGACGATCGTGCCGACGATCGGACCCTCGATGGTGCCAATGCCGCCGATGATTGTGATGAAGATCATCTCGGCGGTGAAGGAAACGCTAAACGCCGCGCCCGGCACGATGAACTGCTGACTGATCGCGTACAGCGCGCCCGCGGCGCCGCAGCCGGCGGCAGCGACAACGAACACTAGCTGCTGCGCCCGCGAGACCCGCACACCGACGCTGCGGGCGCCGGCTTCGTCGTCGCGGACGGCGGTGAGTACCAGGCCCAGCGGGCTGCGCAGCAGCATGTAGACGGCACCAAGGACGACGACGGTGACGACTAGCGTGGCCCAGTAGGTGTCGGCGATCAACAGCTTCGGGCTCTGACTGAGGCCCTGCAGTGCGATCCCGGTGCCGCCGCCCAGCGTGCTGACCTGGATGATGATCAGCTCGCAGACCGATGCGATCACCCACATCGTGATGGCGAAATACCCGCTGCGCAGCCGGGACACCAGCCACCACACCGGCAACCCGATCACTCCTGTCGCGATCGTGGCTGCCGGGATGGCCAGGAAAGGGCTACTGCCGTGGTTGGCCAGAATGACGACGAAGTAGGCGCCCAGGCCGATGAAAGCCTGCTGCCCGACCGACACCAGGCCTGCATAGCCAGCCAGCAGGTTCCACATGCTCGCCATGATGAGCAGCAGGAAGAAGTTCGCCAGCAGGTTCGTAGTGTCGGAGTAGACCAAATATGGCAGGTAGCCGAGCACTGCTACGCAGGCGACCGCGGCCAGGCCAGCCCACGCAGTCGACCGCCTCGACCGAGTCACCCGTGGGGATGTCCCCACGCCGCCTGGCTGACTTGCCAGGGTCATGTCCGAAACGGTCATGCCAGCTCCCTGCGGGCGGTAACACCCTGCGGCCTGATCACCAGGATGAGCAGGAACAGCAGCTGGCCGGCCAGAATCTGATCGGCCGCGTGGTACTGGGCGCCAATCTGCTGTGCGACACCCAGCAGCACCCCGCCGACGAGCGTGCCCCATAGCGAGCCGAGCCCGCCGATGACCACCGCCTCGAACGCGAACAGCAGTAGCTGGTCGGTGCCGATAGTCGGATCGAATTGCGTGTACATGCCAAACGCGATCCCGGCCAGCGCGACCGTGCCGAAGGCGATCGCGGCAGCGATGCCGAACACGTGCCGGTAACTGATGCCGGACAGCTGAGCCGCCTCGCGGTCGTCCGCAACCGCCCGGATCAGCCGGCCGTTCTTCGACGCGGACAGGAAGTACTGCAAGCCGAGCAGCACGATGACGGCCACGACGAGGATGACCAGGTCCAGGTATGCGATGGTGATCTGGGAGCCGATGCTGAAGGAGTCAGACACCAGCGAGCCGATGTTCAGCGAATGGCTGTTCGCGCTGAGGAACTGCTGGAGTCCGGCCTCGATCACGACCGACAGCCCGAACGTCACCAGCAGCGTGGTCGGGACGCCCCGGTTCAGCGCAGCCTGGAGCAGGGTTCGCTGCAACACGTAACCGAGACCGGCGAAGATCGGCACGACGAGCGCGAACGACCACACGGTCGGCACGTGGGTGACCGCGATGACGCCCAGCGCGACATAGGCGGCCACCACCGCGAGATCGCCATGCGCGAGATTGATGACCTTCATCACGCCGAACATCAGCGACAGCCCGCACGCGAACAACGCATAAAGCCCGCCGAGCATGATGCCCTGAATAATTGCATTGACCCAAGTCATGTGCGCGCTCCCGGCAGTCCGCCAGTGTCGGGCAACCCCGTTCCCCCGTCGTCGTGCCGCGAGCCTGTGCCGTTCGCGCTCACCGCAACCCCGAAGTAAGCCTGCTCGATCTGCTCCGGCGTCAGCGCGGTTGGCGGCCCTGCCAGCGTCACCCGGCCCTCGAGCAGGCAGTACACGTGCGCGGCGACCGCGAGCGCCTGGCTGACGTCTTGCTCGACGATCAGGATCGTGACGCCCGAGGCGGCAAGCTCGGGCAGCAGGCCGTAGATCCTGCGTACGACTATTGGCGCGAGGCCCAGTGAGAGCTCGTCGAGCAGCAGTACCCGCGGGTTGGCCCCGAGGGCCCGCCCGATCGCGACTGCCTGCTGCTCACCACCAGACAACTGCGCGGCTCGCTGGCCGCGACGGTCCGGCATCCAGTCGAACAGCTCGTAAATCTGCTCAAGCTGCCACCGGCCTGGCCGCGCGCTGGCCTGACCGACCAGCAAGTTCTCCTCCACCGTCAGCGAGGGAAAGAGCCGACGGCCCTCCGGGACCAGCGCGATGCCCGCTGCGACCCGGCGTTCGGGGCGCATGCCAGTCACGTCGGTGCCATCCAGGTAGATAGCCCCGGCGGAGGGCTGGTGCAGGCCGGCGATCGTGCGTAGCAGCGTGGACTTCCCTGCCCCGTTCGCGCCGATCATCGCGTGCACCACGCCAGCCGGCAGGTGAAGGCTCACCCCGCGCAGGGCCTGGAGCTGGCCGTGGTGAACGCTCAGATTGCGGACCTCAAGCAGCGGACCCGCATCACCGCCGCTCACGCCTGCTCCCGGTCGGCTGGCCTGGCCGGCTGCGGTTGGTTTGCATGCAGCGAAGCGGTCACTTCGGTGCCGAGGAATACCTCGCGCACTGCGGGCAACGCGAGCACGGCGGCCGGCGCGCCGTCACCGATGATTGCCCCGCCGGAAAGGCACACAAGCCGCTCGACCGTCGCCGTCAGCGCGTGTACGACGTGCTCAATCCAGATGATGGCGATGCCCTCAGCTGAGATGCCCCGTACGATGCCTTCAAGCTCGACGACCTCGGGGTCGGTCAGCCCGCCCGCTACCTCGTCGAGCAGCAACAGCCGCGGGCCCGTTGCCAGCGCCCGGGCCACCTCCAGCCGCTTGCGGGACAGCAGGCCGAGCCGCTCGGCCGCAGAATTGGCATCACCGGCCAACCCGGTGCGCTCGAGCACCGACGCCGCGACCGCGTAACTGGACTTGCGCCGGAGTGAAGCACCCTGCTGGACTGCAACCAGGACGTTCTCGAACACGGTCATGCCGCCGAACGGCTTGGGCACCTGGAAGGTCCGGCCTATGCCGAGCCGGCACCGCGCGGCCGCGTCCTTTCTGGTCACGGTCACCCCGCCGAAACGAATATCACCCGATGTCGGCGCCAAGTCTCCAGCAATCAGGCCAAACAGGCTGCTCTTGCCCGCTCCGTTCGGCCCGACGATGCCCATCATGGCGCCGGCCGAGATCGCCAGCGACAAGTTGTCCGCGACTACGACCCTGCCGAAGCTCTTGCAAACCGAATCGAGCTCCAGCAGAGCCGGTCTGACGCCATCGGTGTTTGCATCACTACGCATTCGTTGGCTCGAGGTTCGCCTGCACTTTCACACTCGTGTTAAGGGAGTTGTCCACGACCTTCATCTCGACCGGGTACTTGCTGCCAGCGGGCTGCGCCTTCCACTGCACGCCCAACGGCGGGATGATGCCGACGCCCGGCGCCGGTCCGCTGCCAAAGTTGATCGGGCCGCACATGCCGGCGTAGCTCACCTTGTGCAGGGCGCTGGCGACCGCCGCCTTGTCGTGCGGGTCGCTGACCGCGCTGAACGCCTCCTTCGCGACCTCGAACAGTGAATACGACGAGCCGAGCGACTGCAGCCACTGGTTCCCGCTCGCGGCCTCGTAGTTCGCGGCCAGCTGTGCGGCCGACAAGTTCGCAAGTGACGAGGTGTACGGCATATACGGGCCCCACCAGGAGTCGGTGGCGATGTTGTTGACCAGCGTCGGGCCCAGCGCGGCACAGTCGGCCGGGAAGAGCAGTACCTTCGCCACCGTCGCGATCTTCGGCTTGAAACCCTGCTGCGACGCCTGCTTCCAGAAGGTGTTGAAGTCCGGCGGCAGCGGGCAGTTACTGAAGACTTCGCAGTGCTTGCTCTTGAACAGCGAGATCATCGAGGTGAAGTCGGCTGTCTGGTCGGCATACGGACCACCGTCGACCACCTTGTAGCCAGACGCCTTGATCAGTGGCTCGAATCCGTCCCTGAAGGCCGTACCGTCGGAGTCGTTCGGGTACTGGCAGGCGACGACCTTGTTGGTATGGATCTTGTTCCACATAGGTGCGAAGCAGCCCTGGAACTCTTTCAGGCCGAAAAAGAACATGCTGACGTACTTGAAGTCAGTTGTCGGCTTGAGGGGGTCGCCGCCTAGGCCCGCGTACCAGGACTCCCACGGCACGACCGTAGACAGGCACGGCGTGCCTGCCTTCTGGCAAGCCGCCGCCACTGGGTTCGTGGTCTCGGGCGTAGACGTGGTCAAGATCAGGTCGGCATGGTTGAGTATCAGCTGCTGCGCGACTTGTGCGGCCCTTGTCGGGCTGGACTGGCTGTCCTGCACATTGATGTTGATCTTGTAGGTCTTGCCGCCGATCTTGAGGCCGCTCTTGTACGCCGAGGTCAGCTTGATCTGGCTCAGGACGTACTGGTCGCCAGAGGCGAAACCAGCCAGCTGGCCGGTGAGCGGCGTGATGAAGCCGATGTTAATGGAGCCGCTGGCGCTCGACCCGGCGCCCTTGATCCCTGATCCGCAGGCGGCGAGCACGCCGCCGGCACCGGCCGCGACGGCGCCAAAGCCAATGCCCTTGAGCACCGAGCGCCTGTTGAGCTGGGGATCTTCCGGGAGCAGGCGGCCCGCTTCCTGACGTTCCATACCTCTCCTCTTAAGTCAGCGCCAGCGGCACCACGCTGCCTGGATCCGGCCGCCTCGGAACTGCTACGGCAAGGTCAGGTACTCCGGGACAGCTAATGTCAGTGTGTTCGCTTGGCGTACGACCATACGCACTGTAGAAACCTAACCATCCCTGCCGATCAGTGTCAACGGTGGGAAAATGGCTTGGTAAGGGCCATTGATACAGGCTGGCGAACGGCGGTTTACCAGCCGCGAATGCCGGTCAACGGAGGCTGCCGGACGCAGCCGGCAAGCGTCAGCCGCGCGCCTGGGAGCGCAGGTCTTCCTCGATCCGGCGCGCCGTCTGCTGCAGTTCGGGCAGCAGCTCGGAGCGCATGCTGGCCATACTCACCCGGCTCGCATGCGCGGACAAGTTGATCGCTGCCGGGACCGTGCCGCCCGGGCCGTGGATAGGCACCGCGATCGCCCGCAGGCCTTCCTCAAGTTCCTGGTCCACGATCGAGTAGCCAAGCCTGCCGGTTTCGCGGACGACCTCCCTCAGCTTCTCCGGATCGGTGACAGTCCGGGCGGTGAACGACTCCAGGTCAGCCTCGGCCAGGTAGCGCTCAAGCTCCTCGTCAGTCATTCCGGCCAGCAGCACCCGGCCCATCGATGCCGCGTAGGCAGGAAACCTTGTCCCGACCGAGATAGCTACGGTCATGATCCGCTTTGTCGGCACTCTGGCGACGTAAACGATGTGGTGCCCGTCGAGCACCGACATCGAGGACGACTCCCGGACCCGGGCGACGAGTTCCTCCAGGTGGGGAGCTGCTATCTCGGGCATCGCCAGACCGGACAGGTAAGCGTAGCCAAGTTCAAGCACCCGGGGACGGAGTGAGAACTCGCGACCGTCGTTGCGCACATATCCGAGCTTTACCAGCGTCAGCAGGAACCGCCGAGTAGCCGCCCGGGTCAGGCCCGTCGCCCTGGCAACCTCGCTAAGGCTCAGGCGCTCGCGGTCTGGCCCGAAGGCCCTGATCACGGCCAGGCCCCGGTCAAGCGATTGAACGAAGTCGCTGTTGCGGACCTGGCCGCCGTCAGCTGTCGCCCGGACAGGCGAAGCGTGGGCCGCCGCTCGGTCAGCACCGGTACCGTCGTTGTTCGCTCTGCGCCCGGAAGTTGCCATCGCAGGCATGTTAATGCCTGCCGGCCGGGATACCACTACCTGCCGCTGCGGCACGCAGATGATCAGCCAGCGCCGGCGTGACCACGTCTGCCGAGGACACGGTAGCCAGATGCGCAGCCCCGGCGGCCACCTCCAACCGGGCGCCGGGGATGCGGGCCGCGACGTCCGCCGCGTGCTCCGGCGGCGTTGCCGAATCGTCGGAGCCACCTATGACAAGAGTGGGCGCGGTAACGGCGCCCAGCGACCCGCGCAAGTCCATCGGTGCTATGGCCTCGCAGCAGCCCGCGTAACCCGCCGGGTCCACCTGCTCCAGCGTGCCGCGGAAGGCGCCGACTACCTCCGGCGCGCGGGCCGCGTAGCCGGGCGTGAACCACCTGCTGACGACTTGCCCGGACACCGAGGCCATCCCGGCGGCCCGCACCAGGCTGGCCCGGTTCCGCCAGCCGTCGGCTGGCGGCAAGTATGCGGACGTGCAGACGAGCCCGAGCGCCCAGATCCGGTCAGGCGCGCTGGCCGCCAGCGACATGCCGATCATGCCGCCGAGCGAAATGCCGCAGTACGCCGCGCACTCGATGTCGCGGGTATCAAGCAGGCTAAGCACCCCGGCAGCAAGCTCGTCAATCGTGTATCGGCCCGGCCAGGCGGCTGAGCCGCCATGCCCGGGCAATTCGTACTGCAGCAGTCGGAAGCTCGCGCGCAGCACTGGCACCTGTTGCGCCCAGACTTCCGCGGTCGTGCCGAGCGAGTTGCCCAGCACCAGAACCGGGGCATCGCCGGTGTCATCGAACGTCGCGGCCAGCGGCGTTGCGTCAGACATCGAAGAAGACGGTCTCGCGCTCACCTTGCAGCCTGATGTCGAAGCCGAACTGATCCGGCTGGCCGACCGCTGTGGTCGCGATGAGCGTCGCCCGGCGGCGGGCGTCGGTGATGGCGGCCAGCACCGGATCGGCGTCATTCGCGGCTGCCTCGTCGGCGAAGTAGACCCTGGTCACTACTCGGTCAAGCAGACCACGGGCGAACACCGAGACGTCGAGGTGCGGCGCTTCCATGCCACCGTCGGGACAAGGCAGCGGGCCCGGCCGGAGGGTAACGATGCGGTACCGGCCGTCGGCATCGGTCGGGCAGCGGCCGAACCCGCGGAATCCCGGCTTCGCCACCGGCCCGCGCGGGTCGTCCGGATGATCGAATCGCGAATCAGGATCGGCCTGCCAGGTCTCCACGAGCGCGTCCGGCACCGGCTGGCCGGCCCCATCGAGCACTTGACCGGAGATGACGATCGCGTCCGGAGTCTGGTCCGCCACCACGAACGAACCGTCCGGCCAGGGCAGTCCGATCGCCAGGAAGGGGCCGACCGTCTGTGACGGCGTGATGCCGGGCATCATCGTTCCCCTTCGTTCTCGAACGCGGTCGCGGTGCGCCCGCGCAACACGATGTCCCACCGGTAGCCAAGCGCCCAGTCAGGTGCTGTCACGGCCATGTCGAAGCTGGCAATAAGCCGTTCACGTGCGCGCGGATCGGGGATCGAGTTGAAGATCGGGTCAAAGGGAAATAGCGGATCGGACGGAAAATACATCTGCGTGACGAGCCGCTGCGTGAACGCCCGGCCGAACAGCGAGAAGTGGATGTGCGCCGGGCGCCAGGCGTTGTGATGGTTGCGCCACGGATACGCGCCGGGCTTGATGGTGACGAACCGGTACCGGCCGAGCGAGTCGGTCACGCAGCGACCGGCGCCGGTGAAGTTCGGGTCCAGCGGAGCTGGATGGTCGTCGATCGGATGCGCGTACCGGCCGGACGCGTTCGCCTGCCAGATCTCGATGAGCGCGTCAGGTACCGCCCGCCCGTCGGAGTCAAGCACCCGGCCGGTGACGATGATCCGTTCCCCGAGCGGTTCGCCTGGGTGGCCGGCAGTCAGGTCGGCGTCGCTGGCCTGCGCGCGGCCGGTGCCGAGCAATGGCCCCGTTACCTCGGTAAGCCATTGCGGCAGCGGCATGAGCGGCTGGGCTGGTGCGCGCAGCCGGGAGGAGTTGTAGGCAGGCGAGTCAAGCGGTGGATGCGCCCCCGCCGGGGATCGGTACCGCGGAAGGACGAGGCCGCCGTCGGCCTGCGGCGTAATGGCTGGCACTAAGAGACTCCTTCGGCGATTGGCTCGGCATCCGAACGCGCGCCGGACGCCCGGGTCGGCACGGTGCCGCGCAGCGCGCGCAGGGCGGCCAGTTCGGCGCTGGTGGGGGGCTGGATCTCGACCAGGTCAGCCGCCACTGCCAGGTCCCATCCAGTCTGCGCCCGGACATGCGCCACCGGCACGCCGGGATAGATGCCGGTCAGCACGAGTTCGGAACTGGCCGGATCGGGGCGCAGCACGCCCAGATCGGTAATCACCTGTCGCGGGCCGCCGCCGACCAGGCCAAGACGAGCCCTGCTGCCCCTGCCGTCGCCGAAACCCACGGAGGTGACGAAGTCGACCCGCTCGGTGAACGTGCGCTGCGATTGGCGGAGCACCACGATCACTTCCTTGCAAGCGCCGGCGATCTCTGGTGCGCCACCAGCGCCGGGCAGCCGGACCGCGGGCTGCGCATAGTCGCTGCCGATCACCGTGGTGTTGATGTTGCCATGCCGGTCAAGTTGGGCCGCGCTGAGGAAACCGACGTCGATACGGCCGGGCTGCAGCCAGTAGTTGAAGATTTCCGGCACGCTCACCACCGCGTCGGCGGTCTCGGCGAGAATCCCGTCCCCGATCGACAGCGGAAGCTCGGCGGGCTTGGCCCCGATCGTGCCGGATTCGTAGATCAGCACCAGGCCCGGCGCGTGCGTGGCCCTGGCGAGGTTAGCCGCCTCGCTGGGCAGGCCGATCCCCACGAAGCAGGTCATCCCGTCGCGCAACGACCGGGCCGCCGTGACTGTCATCATCTCGTCCCGGGAGTAGCTCACCGCGAGCCGTCCGGGTCGAGTTCGCTGCCGTAAACGTGCTCGTTAAGCCAGGCGCCGAACCGATCCCGGTCCCGGCTGATCGCGTCCCAGGCTAGATAGAACCCGTTGTCGCGGACGGAGTAACCCTGTGCGTAAGAGGGATGCGCGCCACCTGGCACGACCGCCACGTACCCGATTGTCCAGGCTGGCAATACCACCGCGCCCGGCCGCGGTTCCAGTGCGTCGACGACTTCTTCGACCGTGACAACCGAGCGGGCGGCCGCCAGCACCGCCTCTTTCTGAACCCCGGTGATTCCCCAGTACTGCACGTTGCCCTTGCGGTCAGCCTGCTGCGCGTGGATCACCGTGACGTCCGGGCGCAGCGCGCTCACCGCGGTCAGCAACTCGCCAGTGAACGGGCACTCGATCTCAGCGACCCCGGCCGTCCGGGCGGCCAGGCTGGTGCCGCGGTAGCCACGCAGGATCGCGAAAGGCAGTCCGGATGCGCCGGCCAGGTACCGGTTAGCCATGCCGGCGTGACTGTGCTCTTCTATCTCCAGCGGCACTGGCCAGGAGCGCTCGACCGCGTCACGGAACCTGTGCAGTGAGCCGACGCCGGGGTTCCCGGCCCAGGAGAACACCAGCTTGCGCGCGCAGCCGGCCCCGATCAGCTGGTCATAGACGATGTCGGGTGTCATCCGCACCAGCGTCAGCTGCCGCCGTCGCTGCCTGATCACCTCGTGTCCGGCGGCATGCGGAATCAGGTGAGTGAAGCCTTCCATCGCCACCGTATCGCCGTCGTGGACTGCGGCCGCGATCGCTGCCGCAAGCGACACGATCTCTGCCACTCCGGTCCGATCCTCCTCGCCGCGGTTACCGAAACGATATCCGCAAAGTGCCGCGTAGTGAACAGCTGTGCGGACTACGGCGAGTTCTCGATCAGCGGCTCGGCGATCGCGAAGGCCCGGTTCGCGGCTGGCACCCCCGCGTACACGGCAACCTGTAGCAGTACCTCGGAGATGTCGTCGGACGTCAGGCCGTTCCGAAGCCCCGCGCCCACATGCAGTGCTAGTTCGGAGTCGCGGCCCAGGGCCGCGAGCATAGCGATAGTAATCATGCTGCGGGCTTTGCGGGAGAGCCCTGGCCGGTTCCACAGCTCACCCCACGCATACCGGGTGATGAAGTCCTGGAACGGCGCCGTGAACTCGGTCGTGTTCGCCACGGCGCGGTCCACGTGCTCGTCCCCAAGCACCTCCCGGCGAGCCTGCATGCCCGCCGCAGCGCGTTCCTCATCGGTCACTGACATGTCCCTCCTGTGCAGGCCAGCCGGCAGTCGCATGATGGCGGGCGACTGCCCGCCGGACGAACTCGGCCGACGCCCCGAGATAGTTGTCGGGGTTGACTGCATACTCGACCTCGGCGCGACCGACACCAGCGACGCCTAGCGCCGCTGCCGCTGACTCGTCGGCGAGCATGGCGTCTTGGAGCCAGACGCCTTGCTCGGATGCACGGGCCGCGGCCGCGGACACAAGGTCATGGGCAGCGACCGGGCCGATCGCCGCGGCCAGCAGCCCGGCGACGTTCTCGGCCATCGGCAGCCCGCGGGCCGCGTCCAGGTTGGCGCGCATCCGGCTGGCGTCTACTTGCAGGCCGGTGAGCAGCTCGGCCGCCCAGGCTGCTGCCGAGCCGGTCAGCCGCAGCAGGTCGGCGAGTGTCTCCCACTCCGCATGCCAGGCGCCAGCGGCACGCTGATGCTCCTGTTCCGCGGCTGCCGCGAGGGTAGCAAGCAAGCCAGGTGCTCGTTTCGTGCAGCCGAGTATGACCACCGCGGCAACCGGGTTGCGCTTGTGCGGCATCGCCGATGACCCGCCACGCCCACGCTCGCCGGAGCCCTCGGCAACTTCGGCTACCTCGGTCTGCGCGAGCAATGTCACGTCCCTGGCAACCTTGCCGAGTACCGCGCACGCTCCGGCCAGTGCCGCGCCGAGCTGGAGGATCCGCAGCCGGCTGGCGTGCCACGGCAGGTCAGGGTCGCCCAAGCCCAGCTCAGCCGCCAGCCGCGCCGCTACGCCCGGCCCGGCGTCGCCGAGCGACGCGAGGGTGCCCGCCGCGCCGCCGAACTGGACCGCAAGCCCAGCCCGAACGCGGCGCAGGTCCGCGCCCGCGTCATCGATGCTGACCAGCCAGCCCGCCGCTAGCAAGCCGAACGTGACCGGGACGGCTTGCTGTAGCAGCGTCCGGCCAGCCATGACAGTAGCGGCATGCTGCTCCGCGAGCCCCGCAGCCCGGTCGGCCACGCTGGCCAGGTCGGTATCGATGATCCCGAGCGCACGGCTAGCCAGCAGCATCGCCGCCGTGTCGATGATGTCCTGGCTGGTCGCGCCCCGGTGCACGGTCTGCTTGGCAGTGGCAGGGACGCGGCTTGTCAGTTCACGGACGAGGGCGGGGACTGGGTTTCCCGTCAGCGTGGCCTGGCGGCCGAGGTCGGCAATGTCGAAATCGGCCGCCAGGGCGGCGGCGGTCACCGCAGCGCCAGCGCCGGCCGCGCTAGTCCGGCGCTCTCGAGAGCCCTGGCCAGCGCAGCCTCGGTGTCGAGCATCGCCTGCAGCCAGTCCTGCTCGCCGACAGCCACATCGCCTCGGCCGAACAGGCCGTCAAACAAGCCGTCGTCACCGGAGCCGCGCACGTACCCATAATCCTCACAACGGACGCCCGTCGTCAGCCGGACCCGTGGCCGGACTCAGGCCGCCAGCCCCGACGACCGCGACGGGCGCGACGAGTCGCGACGATCGCGACAGGACAAAGTAGCCTGCTGCCAGCAGGCCGGCGGCTACCTCGGCGAGGTAGGCCAGCGGCTGGCCCGATTCGAGATGCAGGAAGCGGCTGACTGGTTCGAGCAGCAGCGGGCTGACTGCGAG
Organism: uncultured Actinomycetota bacterium; assembly: GCA_963787665.1. Taxonomy (GTDB): domain Bacteria; phylum Actinomycetota; class Actinomycetes; order Streptosporangiales; family Streptosporangiaceae; genus JAJYUU01. Next base: position 328,614 of record CAWBDZ010000005.1, on the reverse strand, counting down.
TAGCGCACTGAGCGCGGATCTTTGTACGCGCCAGCGCTGCCCGAGAATTCCGTATAGCGGGCCGACCAGCGCTGCGGCAGGCAGCCAGCGCGATTGCGAGAAGAGCACCGCGATGGCCAACCGTGGCGTCAGATTGTGCACGCCCTCGACCGGACTCATGATCATCACCGTGTAGCCAGCCAACGCAGCCACCAAGCCCGCGAAGGCCATCAGCGCAGCCCGCCAGGTGGTGAATTGGCTGCAACCGATGCAGAAGGGCAGCAGCAGCCACGGCGCCGACATCAAGCTGAAGGTGCTGGCTAGCGGCCATACCAGGCTGCCTAGGAACTGATCGCCGGCGCCAAACGCCGCACTGGCCACGATGACTGCCAGGCAGGCGGCCAACCAGTGCAGCTGGCCAGGCTGCAGATCACCGGGACGCGGTCCGCTGTCGTCTCGCCGCATGACACGCGATCATGCCAGCCTGGCGACTCGCGGGCTAGCCGGCTTTATCGTTGACGTCGTGCGTGAGCTGTCCGATTCAACCTCGATCCGGTCCGACCCTGCCCGGCTCCACAGCCGCCTGGCCGAGGACGGCTACCTGTTCCTGCGCGGCTTGCTGAGCCCCGCCGACGTGGATGCGGCGCTCGCTGGCGTGCGAGCCGAGTTGCGGCTCGGCGGCTGGATCGATGGCAACGGAGCGCCGGCCGGCGCACAGCGCGAACTGAATGTGCGCGACGCGCTCACCGATCCTTCGTACCGCGCCGCGCTCGCCAGCCGCGGCCTGAATCGGCTGGCGTACCTGGCGCCACCGCGTTCTCTCGTCCGGCTCATCCTCGGGCCCGGCGCCTTCTGCTACCCGGTGAAGGTGCTGCGGGTGGACTACCCAGAGCGGCCGTGGCAGGTGACGAGAGGACGCAATACGCATCAGGACTACGTCACCTCGGGCGTCCAGGACATGCTGACGACCTGGCTGCCCCTGATGGACATCCCCGCCCGACTCGGCGGCCTGGCGTTGCTGCCCGGCACTCACCTTGGCCCGCCAGTCAAGCCCCGGCTGCTGCCTGCCGACGAGCCTGGCTGGGCTACGACCGACTACCGGCCAGGCGACGTGCTGCTGTTCCATTGCCTGACCGCGCATGCGGCGCTGCCCAATCACACCGACGGGCTGCGGATATCCGCAGACTTTCGCTGGCAGCCAGCTGACCAGCAAGCACCTGCTGAGATGGTGCTGGGCCCGGCCTTCGCGCGTGCTAACGGCCGCCGGGGGCGGCAGTCCGAGCTGTACAGCAGGCTGCTGAGCAGAGAGCCATGGTGGGAGCCGGTTCCGGATGGCCTGCTGCTGCGGCCGCGGCAGGAACTGATCGCCGCGCCGGTAGCCCCGTCACGCCTGTTCGCCATGCATCCGGGCTGGCAGCGCTGGCGCCCGCCGCCAGGCCCAGTCCAGTAACAGCCCCGTTCTGCCTCGCGGATGCGGTCAGCCCAGCGCGGCGCGCAGGTCCTCGATCAGGTCGTCGCACGATTCGATGCCGACCGACAGCCGGACCAGGTCGGCGGGCACTTCCAGGGGCGAGCCGGCCGCGGACGCATGCGTCATCCGGGCCGGGTGCTCGATCAGCGACTCGACGCCGCCAAGCGACTCACCCAGGGTGAACAACCGAGTCCGCCCGCAGATCTCGACCGCTTCGGCCGCGCCGCCGCGGGCCCGGAACGAGACCATACCGCCGAACAATCGCATTTGCTTGGCGGCTACCTCGTGGCCCGGGTGCGCGGCCAGACCCGGGTAGAAGACCTCGCTGACGGCAGGGTGGCGCACCAGCATGTCGGCGATGCGTTCCGCGTTCTGGCAGTGCCGGTCCATCCGTACCGCCAGGGTCTTGGCACCCCGGAGGGTGAGCCACGCGTCGAACGGCCCGGGGGCAGAGCCGACCGCGTTACGAAGGAAAAACAGATCTTGCCCGAGGCCGGTGTCGGCGACCACGATCGCCCCGCCCACGACATCAGAATGTCCGCCGATGTACTTGGTGGTGGAATGGATGACGGCGTCCGCACCCAGCGCGAGCGGCTGCTGCAGGTACGGCGAGGCAAAGGTGTTGTCCACTACCAGCATCGCGCCAGCGCCCCGGGCCAGCTCGGCCAGCGCCGCGATGTCAGCGATGCCAAGCAGCGGGTTGGTCGGCGTTTCGACCCAGATGAGCTTCGCCGGGCCGTCGGCCAGCGCAGCCTGGACGGCGGCGAGGTCAGACATCTGCACCGGTCGGTAGGTCAAGCCCCAGCCGTTGAGCACCTTGTCAAAGAGCCGGAACGTGCCGCCGTAGGCGTCGTTCGGTATGAGCACGTGGTCGCCGGGCCGGCACGTCGCGCGCACCAGGCAGTCGGAGGCGGCCATCCCGGACGCGAAGGCCAGGCAGCGCGCGCCGGCCTTGAGCGCGGCCAGGCACTCCTCGAGCGCGCCCCGGGTCGGGTTATCGGTTCGCGAGTACTCGTAGCCCTCGATCCAGCGAGCGGTCTCGCCGAGCTCCTTGCCGCGCAGGCCGCCGACACCGTCCTGCTTGTAGGTAGATACCTGGTAGATGGGCGGCACGACCGCGCCGGTCACCGGGTCGGGTTGCTGCCCGGCGTGTATGGCCAGTGTCTCGAAGCCGTCGCGCTGCTGCATCTGCATCGTTACAGGCTATCCAGCCTCGCCGGACAGGAAGGTAAGGACGTCCTGCCGGGTAATCACGCCGGCTGGCTTGCCGTCAACCAGCACCAGTGCAGCACCGGACTGGCTGAGCGCCCTGGCTGCTGCGCTGACCGGCTCACCAGAACCCACTGACGGCAGCGGTGGCGACATCAGCCCGGCCACCTGATCGTCGGGCGCCGCCTTGCCAGTAACAAGCGCATCCAGCAGGTCGTGTTCCACAATCGAGCCGACGACCTCGGCGGCCATGACCGGCGGCTCGGCACTGAGCACCGGCAACTGCGACACGTCGAACTCACGCAAGCTGGCAATCACGGTCCGGACGGTGTCAGTCGGGTGTGCGTGCACGAACTGCGGCAGCGACGACCCGGCCTTGCGTTCCAGTACATCGCCGACCCGCGGCTCAGCCGTCTCGGCGGTGAGGAAGCCGTAGTCAGCCATCCAGTCGTCGTTGAAGATCTTCGCCAGGTAGCCCCGGCCACCGTCGGGCAGCAGCACGACAATCACGTCGTCCGGCGCAGCACTCTTCGCCACCTGCAGCGCCGCGACGACGGCCATGCCGCAGGAGCCGCCGGTGAGCAGCGCCTCTTCCTTGGCCAGCCGGCGGGTCATCAGAAACGACTGAGCGTCGCTGACCGCGATGATCTGGTCGCAGATGCTCTTGTCGTAAGTGTCGGGCCAGATGTCCTCGCCGACACCTTCGACCAGGTACGGACGGCCGGTGCCGCCGGAATACACCGAGCCCTCCGGGTCAGCTCCGATGACCTGGACCTGTCCGCCAGATACCTCCTTGAGGTACCGTCCCGCACCCGAGATCGTGCCGCCGGTGCCGATCCCGGCCACGAAGTGGGTGACCGTGCCGTCGGTCTGCTGCCAGATCTCCGGGCCGGTTGAGTGGTAATGCGAATTGGGGTTCTCCACGTTGGCGTACTGGTTCGGCTTCCAGCCGCCCGGCGTTTCCCTGGCTAGCCGGTCGGAGACCGAGTAGTAGGAATCGGGATGGTCCGGCGACACGGTGGTCGGGCAGACGACTACCTCGGCACCGTAGGCTCGCAGCACGCTGATCTTGTCCTGGCCGACCTTGTCCGGGCACACGAACAGGCACCGGTAGCCTTTCTCGGCGGCCACGATCGCCAGGCCAACGCCGGTATTGCCGGAAGTGGGCTCCACGATTGTCCCGCCCGGCTTGAGCTCGCCGGATGCTTCGGCGGCAGCCACCATCCGCAGCGCGATGCGGTCCTTGACCGAGCCGCCGGGGTTGAAGTACTCGACCTTGGCCAGCACGAGCGGACCGGCTCCCTCACCGGGCAACTGCCGGGTCACCTTGCGAAGCCGGAGTAGCGGCGTATTTCCGACCAGATCGATCAGGGAGTCGTGGACCTGCATCGGTACTCCAGCTTTCGTGTCGATCCCGGGAGATTTGCTCGTCGGCATGCTCGGTTCCGAGGCTATCGAGTCAACCGTACGCAAGGGACCAGCCCTGCCACCTTGACGATTACGTAAGGCAACTAGCCTGGCACTATGTGCAATCAACCCGCTGGAGCCGTCATGCTGGCGCGCACGCCATGACCGGCCGAATGGGCAAGATCAGGAACATCTTCCTGGTCTGGCTGGTATGGCCGTTCCTGACGCTCGGCATCTATCACCTGGTCTGGTGGTACAAGATCAACCGGGAGGCTCGAGACCTCAACGCCGGGATCGATGTCAGGCCCGGCATCTCGGTCGTCGCGATCACGATCGGCGCGCTCATCATCGTCCCGCCTTTCGTGTCGATCTACCGGACCGGGGAGCGGATCGGCCGGATGCAGCTCGCGGCAGGGATGCCGGTCAGCTGCAGCGGCGTCATCGGCCTGATAGCGAGCTTCATCTTCGGGCTGCACACGCTGTACTACCAGTACGAGCTGAACAAGATGTGGGTGGCGCTGGGCGGCGCACCCGAGGGAACTCCGATCCAACTGCCCGGGACGGTCGCGCCGGGCGCTCCCGGCACTGCTGGTTCGACTGGCGACACCTGGGCAGCCTGACCGTATCGAGGACTCTAGATCCAGCGGCCGCTCACTTGGGGTCGGTGCCTACGAGGAAGACGCGGCGGACCCGTTGTCAGACTCCGACCGGACCCAGATGCCATAGGCGCGACCGTCTGTCGTGGCTGAGAAGACGCCGGTCGGGTGGAAACCGAGAGCCGCGATAACACGTTGAGCCCGGACGTTGAAAGTGGCGATCGTGACGCGGAAGGCTTTCGGGCGGAATCGTTGCTGACCGAACTCCAGACCCGTTCGGATGGCTTCTAGGCCTCTGCCTTTCCCAGTGAGCTCGGGCCGCAGGCCGCCACCGGTGTCGAGCGCTGAGTCGTCATATTCGCCACCGGGGACCTGCCCGTCGGCCCCGAACGAGCGGAAGCCGATCAGCCCAGTGTCATCGGTGACGGCGAAGTAGCCGCTCGCCGGGCTAGCCAGGAAAACAGGGTCTGCACCGGTCATGTCGTAGCAGTCGTACGGCGCGGGATAGCGCCAGGTGGAGATATCGGTTGCGTACGCCGGCGTCATGAGAACGATTTGCACACGGAGTATTACACCGCAGCCGCAGGTCGGCTGGCGACCTCCCGGCTACCCGGAGGTCTCGTACAAAAGACCAGGTCAGAGGCATGTTCTAGCTACCAGGGCGGTTGTGTTACTGTGCGGTTAAATACCCGACTTTCAGGAGCCCGCCATGCCCGACGCAGTTGTCGTCGCCACCGCCCGTTCGCCCATCGGGAGGGCGTTCAAAGGATCGCTGACCAGCATCCGGCCTGATGACCTGACCGCGCAGCTGGTCTCGGCAGCGCTGGCCAAGGTGCCGCAGATCGACCCAGCGCAGATCAGCGACCTGATTCTGGGTTGCGGCCTGCCCGGCGGCGAACAGGGCTACAACATGGCGCGAGTCGTGGCCGTGATGCTCGGCTACGACACCCTGCCTGGCACGACCATCACCAGGTACTGCTCATCGTCGCTGCAGAGTACCCGGATGGCCTACCACGCCATCAAGGCTGGCGAGGGCGACATCTACCTGTCGGCCGGCGTTGAGTGCGTTAGCCGGTTCGCCAAGGGCAGCAGCGATGGCCTGCCTGACACCAAGAACCCGGTCTTTGCTAATGCCGAGGCGCGGGCCCAGGAGATGGGCAAGGGCGGGTTCCAGTGGGACGACCCGCGCGAGGACGGCAACGTCCCGGACATCTACATCGCCATGGGACAGACCGCCGAGAACGTCGCCCAGATTCGGGGGATCTCCCGGCAGGAGCAGGATGAGTTCGGCGTCCGGTCCCAGAATCTGGCCGAGAAGGCGCTGGCTAATGGCTTCTGGCAGCGCGATATCACGCCGGTGACGCTGCCTGACGGCACCGTGGTATCGGCTGATGACGGCCCCCGGGCTGGTACCACGCTGGAGAAGGTCTCCCAATTGCAGCCGGTGTTCCGCCCTGACGGCACGGTCACGGCCGGCAACTGCTGCCCGCTGAACGATGGAGCGGCGGCCGTCATCGTGATGAGCGATACCAAGGCAGCCGAACTTGGGCTCACGCCGCTGGCCAGGATCGTCTCGACCGGCGTGACCGCCTTGTCACCGGAGATCATGGGCCTCGGTCCGGTCGAGGCCTCCCGGCAGGCACTGAGCCGGGCCGGAATGACGATCGATGACGTCGACCTGGTCGAGATCAACGAGGCATTCGCTGCTCAAGTCATCCCGTCCCATCGTGACCTGGGCATCGACATTGACAAGCTGAACGTCAATGGCGGCGCTATTGCAGTCGGCCACCCGTTCGGCATGACCGGCGCGCGCATTACCTCGACGCTGCTGAACAGCCTGCAGTTCCACGACAAGGCCATCGGGCTGGAGACGATGTGCGTGGGCGGCGGCCAGGGCATGGCGATGATTTTCGAGCGACTGAACTAGCAGATTCTGGGTCGGCCGGGCCGGGCGATAGCGGGTTGGACTTCTGGGCGATGATGCCGGCCCGTTGGATCCGGTGGCACGACCAGACGCCCTGTTATGCCCGGAACGCGGCCGTCAGTCAAACGGGGCATTACGGAAGGCTGACCCCTAGGTCTTGTCACCGGCCCCGAGGTGGTGCAGTCTCGACTCCAAGGACTCACCCTCACCTCGGAGGTGCCACTTGTCCCTGATCCACTCTCCGGAGATGCATAAGAACCTGATCGCCCGCATCCCGTCCGTTACCGGACTCCAACTCCGAGAGTGGTTCAGCCGACTTGAGTCGGGTCCTGCATTCTTGCGCCACAGTGAACGGGCGTACTGGCTGTCGGACGAGCACGGCCTGTCGCATGGCTACGCCAGCGCGATCGTGCACGAGTACGAACTCCAGCGCCGCAGCAGGCTCTTCGGCGCCTGACCGCCTCGTGGACATCGCCCGCGCGGTCAGCTTTCTGTCCAATCACCCGCGCGCGGTGCTAGCGACCACGCGCGCTGACGGGCGTCCGCAACTATCGCCGATCGTTGTCGCTGTCGACGACGAGGGCAGGGTGCTGATCAGCACCAGGGAGACGGCCGTCAAGACGAAGAACCTGGCCAGGGATCCGCGCGCGTATCTGTGCGTCATCAGCGATGCGTTCTTCGGCGAGTGGGTCCAGGTCGAGGGTGCCGCGGAGCTGATCCACCTGCCGGATGCACTGCCCATACTTGAGGACTATTACCGGCGGATCTCGGGTGAGCACCCGGACTGGAACGACTACCGGGAGGCCATGCGACGAGATCGGCGCCTCATCGTGCGGATCACTATCTCCCGCGCTGGACCCGATGTGAGCGGCTGATCGCGTACCGGAGTGCGGTCAAAAACGGCCTTTAGGGGGAACGGCGACCACCAAAGTCGACCGCCTTTTTGGTCGCCGTAACGTGCGCCCGAAATATAACCCGAAAGGGTATAACAGGCTAAAGGGCCGCTGTACCGGAGACAATTCACGGATGCCTAGCCCAGGTTGGTTAAACCAGAAGGGGCCGAATCTCGTTCGGTAATGACTGACTGATTGGTCCGTCGCCAGCACCGGCCAGCCGGGCATTCCGGCAGGTCACAAGTACCCCCGGTCGGATTCGAACCGACACTGGGGACCCTTTTAGGGGGGCCGCCTCTTCCCTTGGGCTACGGGGGCATTGCGATGATACCCCGGCCCATCCGTTGTTTCTAGATGTAGCAATTAATGCGGCCCGTTTCTCTGCCAATGTCGTCTAATCTAATCGATGCGCAGTTTCGCAGTTGATACTCGCAGTTACTGACGTGCCATTCTTATTACCCTCGGTGATCGGCCGATGCCAGCCAGGCTCACAAGCCAGCGAGGTCGCGCGCTCGCGCGAAGACCGCGTCGAGCATCGCGTCGGTGACCCGGCCGGTGAACGTGTTCTGCTGACTGGGGTGGTAGCAGCCGAGCACCGTCAGCGGACCAGGTGGACCTGGCAGCACGGCCTCGGCTCCGTGCCCGAACGTCGGCCTTGGCCGCGGCACGCGCTGCCCCGTAGCCGCGAGTTGCGGCCACAGAGCCTGCCAGGCGAAGTGGCCCAGGCACACGATCACCCGAAGGTCGGTCTGGAGCATTGCCAGCTCAGCCGCCAGCCATGGCCCGCACGCGTCTCGCTCGGCGACCTCAGGTTTATTTGCCGGCGGCGCGCAGCGTACCGCTGCGGTCATCCGGGTCGAGATCAGTCGCTGGCCGTCGCCGGCCGCGACCGAGTCAGGCTGACCGGCCAGCTTGCATCGCCACAAGGAGGCGAACAGCACATCGCCGCTGCGATCGCCGGTGAAGATGCGGCCGGTCCTGTTCCCGCCGTGTGCAGCAGGCGCGAGACCGAGGATGACAATCCGCGCCCGGTCATCGCCCCAACTGGGCACCGGCCTGCCCCAGTAAGTCTGGGACTGGAAGGACCGACGTCTGGCCAGCGCGACCTGTTCCCGCCAGGCCACCAAGCGCGGGCAGGTGCGGCAGACAGACTCGCGGGCCGCCAGCTCACTCATAGACCCAGCACTCGCGGCAAGCGCGCGCACCTCGGCGGCAGTTCCCGCGACTGGCGTGGCGGGCGTCGCCGGATCGCCCGGCCAGCCGCTGCCAGGTGCCACCGCGCTGCCGGGCGGCACGGCGCTGCCGGGTGGCACGGTCGGGCCGACGTCAGTCACCGGGAACGATCGACCAGGCGATGCCGTCCAGAATGTCGTGCTCGCTGGTGATGTACTCGGCAAAGCCGAAGCGCCGCATCACGCGATCAAGTACCAGCGCCCCGGCGCCTATCACGTCGATCCGGCCCGGATGCAGCGACCCGATGGCAGCTCGCTGCTCGCGTGTCTGGCTGAGCAGCTGGTCGGTGACCGAATGTACCGAGTCAGCCGAGATCCAGGCGTGATGCGTACGGGCCGCGTCGTAGACCGGCAAATCAAGCGCGATGGCGGAGATGGTGGTCACTGACCCGGCCAGTCCAACCAGGGTGCGAGCTGCCTTCACCGGAATAGCCGCAGCCACATCGGCCAGAGCGGTGTCGATGTCGGCAATCGCGGCCGCCACCTCGGAGCCGTCGGGTGGATCGGAGTGCAAGTGCCGCTCGGTCAGCCGCACACTGCCGACGTCCACAGAGATAGCCGACAGGCCGCCGGTGTCCGGGTCGCCGCCAAGCACGAACTCCGTCGAGCCGCCGCCAATGTCGATTACCAGATAGGGCGGCACCGGCTGGTGTCCGCCTTGGACCTCTGCTGCCAGCTCCGCGGTAGCGCCAGCGAATGACAGCCGCGCCTCCTCGTCACCAGTTATGACTTCCGGCGATATCCCGAGGATGCCGACCACGCCGCGGCGGAACTCGTCCGCGTTGCTTGCGTCCCGGATCGCACTGGTAGCCACCATGCGGACCCGTCCGGCTCCGGCTGCGGCAATCTGTGCCCCGTATTCGGCAAGGACTGCGAAGGTGCGCTCCAAGGCCGCCGGCGCGAGCTGGCCGGTGGCGTCCACGCCCTGGCCGAGCCGGACGATCTCCATCCGGCGCTTGATGTCGGTGAGCGTGTGCCCGACCGGATCGATGTCGGCGATCAGCAGCCGCAGGGAATTGGTACCGCAGTCGATGGCCGCTACCCGCTGTGTCATCCGCCCGCCCCCCGTAGCCCGCGACTGATCGTTACCGGTTGCCAGGACATCGCCAACACACGGCCCGGCCTGCCACCACTCGCCAGCGGCGCGCGCCGCTTCCGCGCCGAACGGATTCGACCCTGGTACCGCGAGTTCCTGCGCGACGAGCGCGTGCAGGCACTTCACCCGGTCAGGCATACCGCCGGCGCTCTGCGTCGAGGCAGGCAGCGGCTGCAGGCCAGCCCGCCTCGCCGCCTCGGTCCGGCGGACCAGGTAATCCGCGTGCGCAGCAGCGTACCGGCTGCGCAACTCCGCGTCCGCTAGCAGCCGGCCCGCCATGTCACGCATGAGACCCGCCGATTCCAGCCTGCTCACCGCTGCCGCCGCCCGCGGGCAGGTCAGATAGTAGAGGGTGGGAAACGGGGTGCCATCCGGCAGCCGCGGCGCTGTTTGCACGACGTCGGGGAGGCCGCAAGGACAGCGATGCGCTACGGCAAGCACGCCCCTTGGCGGCCGGCCTAGTTGCCGTTCGATCACCGCGAGATCCTGCGGCTGCGGGCCGCACGGCGCGTTCCCGGCCGACTCCGTCATCTGCTCACCTGGCTGCGGGCCTGCCCGCCTCCCGGACCGAATCCCACAGTCGTCCGTACCACGGCGAACCGGACGGCGCCGCAGTAGTTCGGCCGTGCCGCCTCGCCGGAGTAATCACTACGTAGCAGGTTTCATCGGGGAAGCACATGTGCAGCTTGTCGCGCGCCAGCTGCTCCACGTAGCTGTTCGATGCGAGCGCCCGCCGTTCCGCCTTGTCCTTGCGGACCGCGATGGCGAGCTGAGCGTTCTGGGCTACGAGCTGATCGATCTGGCGGTGCTCCGCGATGTATTCCCGCACCGGGTAGGCGAGGCTGAGCGAGATCGCGCACAGCACAATGGCGAGCACTGCCGCCCGGCTGGTGAATTTCTGGCGCGTGGCCGGGGCAGGCCTGCGGCCTGCCGGACCGGCTGTCCCGCCCGACGTCATTGGCGGCTTGCCGCCGGGCGCGACCGGGGAAATGCGCCCTGGCCTGCGTACGCGGCACCGTCGCCGAGCAGCTCCTCGATCCGCAGCAGCTGGTTGTACTTCGCTACCCGCTCCGACCGGCACGGCGCGCCAGTCTTTATCTGCCCGCTGTTCAGGGCGACCACCAGATCAGCGATCGTGGTGTCCTCGGTCTCGCCCGAGCGGTGGCTGATCATGGTGGTGTAGCCGTGCCGATGCGCGAGGTCCACCGCGCTGAAGGTTTCGGTCAGGGTGCCGATCTGGTTCACCTTGACCAGCAGTGAGTTAGCCACCTTCTCGGCGATGCCGCGTCGCAGCCGGTCCGGGTTGGTGACGAAGATATCGTCACCAACGATCTGCACCCGGTCGCCTAGCTCGGCGGTCAGCTCCCGCCAGCCAGCCCAGTCTTCCTCCGCGAGCGGGTCCTCCAGTGAGACCAATGGATAGGCGTCGAGCCACTGCGAATAAATCGCAGTCATCTCCGCAGCAGTCTTGGTCCCCCTCTCGAACGCGTAACGGTCGCCGTCCAGGAAGCTGCTCGCGGCGGCGTCGATAGCCAGCGCCACGTCGCGGCCCGGCGTCAGGCCGGCCTTGCCGATGGCCTCGACGATCAGGTCGAGCGCGGCACGGTTGTGCGCCAGGTCCGGGGCGAAGCCGCCCTCGTCGCCGACGCCGGTGTTCAGGCCGTGTTGCTTCAGAACAGCTTTGAGCGCATGGTAAGTCTCCGCGCCCCACCGGACAGCCTCGGCAAAGGTGCTGGCGCCGACCGGCGCGATCATGAATTCCTGAATGTCCACATTCGTATCGGCGTGCGCACCGCCGTTCAGGATGTTCATGCACGGTACCGGCAGCAGGTGCGCGTTCGGCCCGCCCAGGTAGCGGAATAGCGGCAGCCCAGACGACTCCGCGGCGGCCCGCGCTACGGCCAGGCTGACCCCGACGATGGCATTCGCACCGAGCCTGGACTTGTCCGGGGTCCGGTCCAGGTCGATCATGTCCTGGTCCACCAGCCGCTGGTCATCGGCGTCATAGCCAAGCAACTCCGGCTGGATCTCGTCGATGACGGCCTGCACGGCCTTGGTCACGCCCTTGCCGCCATATTCCTGGCCGCCATCGCGGAGCTCGACGGCCTCGAATGCGCCGGTCGAGGCGCCGCTGGGCACCGCGGCCCGGCCGAGGCTGCCATCGTCCAGTACCACCTCGACCTCTACCGTCGGATTGCCGCGAGAGTCGAGAATCTGCCTGGCGAATATGCCTTCGATCGAGGCCACTGACCAGCTCCTGACGCGCACGTTTAGCTTTGTTGGGCGCACAGGGGGGCTCGCCCCCCGTGGGTAGGGGATCGTTTGCGAGCCTAGTGGAGCCCGGCCTGCCCGGTGCGGCGGGCACGCCGAGTTCGTCAGGCCTCAGCCTCGAACGCCCGGACCCGGCTGGCGTATGCGCGCGCTGCGGCCCGGAGTTCTAGCTCCGCATCCAGGCCCGCCGACTGGGCCTGCGCTACCAGCGCGAAGAGCTCGCGGCCTAGCTCGCTGACGCCTGGCAGCTCATCGACGACGGCCAGGTCGGCCGGCAAACCCGCCCGGCCCGCCCGCCGCAGCAATTGCGCCGCCAGCGACAGCGCCGGCTGGGCCATGGGGACGCCGTCCAGCGCCGATGCCGGATCGTCCGAGCCGGCCGCCGCGCGCTCTGCCGCCTTAATGGCGTCCCAGTTCTGCTTGACCTCATCCGGCCCGGACACGGTAACGTCGCCGAACACGTGCGGATGCCGCCTGGTCAGCTTGCCGATGATCCCTTCGGCGATGTCATCGATGTCGTATCCGGTGCCGTCGGTTCGCTCCTGGGCCACCCTGGCGTGGAAGACAACCTGCAGGAGCACGTCACCGAGTTCCTCGCGGACGGCAGCCTGGTCGTCGCCGGCAAGCGCGTCAACCGCCTCGTAGGTCTCCTCGAGCAGGTGCGGTGTCAGGCTCGCATGCGTCTGCCGGGCATCCCACGGGCAGTTGATCCGCAGCGTGTCCATCACCTGGACCAGCTCAAGCAGGCGCTCACCCGGGCCTTCCGTCAGCACGATGACCTCAGCACGGTGACCTCAACACGGTGACCTCAACACGGGGGCTTAAGGACCACGGGCGAGGATGACGGCGTGGGCGATGGGTTAGCGGCCAAGGTCGGCGGCGCAGGAACTACTGCATAGCTGGCGAAGTCGAATTCGCCGTACTGCGGGTTCACCGTCACGCCCAGGCTCTTGGCTGCCAGGCACTGCTGATGCCCGATGGCGGCCGACAGCTGGCTTTGCGCGGCCGGGCTTGTCGGCGTCTTGCCGCCGTCGAGCTTGCTCGCCAGCTCGCCCTGGATGGCGAAGTACCGGCCAAGCTCGGGCAGCAGGTCGGGCGGCAGCGCGCCGGCCGCCGACACGTACTCGGGCAGGGTCGCCTTGCTTTGCGCGGCCTGTGCCGACAGCCTGGTCAGCTGGCTTTGGGCCTGCGCCGGGGTGACGCTGATGTGGTGCTGGGCGGCCAGCTCGTCGTAAATCCGGAACACGATCAGCCAGCTCAGCACTTGCTGGGCTTTCTGGGAGACGGCTCGCTGCGGCTTGATGCCTTTGGCCCGGTCGGTCTGGTACGCCGCGTCCAGGCTGGCCACCTCTGCCGTCAGTGTCGCCGAGGAGATCCTGCTGTTCCCGGTGATCGCGGCAGCGCCCATCTTCACAGTGCCGCACGCGGACACGGCCAAGCCCGTGACCAGCAGTGCAGCAGCCAGCTTTACCGCAGTGCGTGGCATGACGTCGATGTTCCTCTCACGGGCTTGCAGTTCACGCTGCTGTTCTAGTCACGCAGTAGTTCTAGTAGCGCAGTAGTTCTAGTAGCGCGTGTTCTAGTAGCGCAGTAGTTCTAGTCACGCTGTTGTTCCAGTCAGGCTGTAGTTCCGGGCTCCAGTCCGTCGAGCACCGACCCGACTAGCGCTTCGCACCAGGTGAGCAGTTCGGTGTCGCGGAGCGGCGGCGCGCCGAGCGAAATGGACGGCCCGGTGCCAGCCCGCGTGCTGCCCGAGCCAGCTCGCGCGCCAGCCACCGCCTTCGGCACCGGTACGAGCATGTTACGCACAGCGGGCTTCACCACGGTCCCCGGGTACAGCCGCTGCACCCGAACCTGCCGCGACTCCGGCAGGTCGACAGGCGCGAACCTGATGTAGTTGCCCTGCAGCGTGATGTCGGTCAGCCCCGCATTTCGCGCGAGAGCCCGCAACCTCGCCACTGCCAGCAGGTTCTCCACCTGGCTGGGCACCGCGCCGTACCGGTCCGCCAGCTCGTCCCGGACCGCGGCGATATCGGCGGCAGAGTCGATAGCGGCAATCCTGGTGTAGGCCTCAAGGCGCAGCCGCTCCCCGGTCACGTAGTCGTGCGGGATGTGCGCGTCCACCGGCAGTTCGACCCTGACCTCGGCGCGCTCGGCAGGCCCGTCGCCGCGCAGCTCCCGGACCGCCTCGCCGATCATCTTCAGATACAGGTCGAAGCCGACAGCGGCGATATGACCGGACTGCTCACCGCCGAGCAGATTCCCGGCGCCGCGGATCTCCAGGTCCTTCATCGCGATGTGCAAGCCCGCGCCGATCCCGGTGTGCTGCTGCAGCGTCTCCAGCCGCTCATGCGCCGTCTCGGTCAGCGGCTTCTCTGGCGGGTACAGGAAGTAGGCGTAGCCACGCTCCCGGCCGCGCCCGACCCGGCCACGCAGCTGATGAAGGTCGGGCAGCCCATAGGCGTCAGCCCGGTCCACGATCAGCGTGTTGGCGTTCGGGATGTCCAGGCCCGACTCAACGATCGTGGTCGATACCAGCACATCGAATTCGCGCTCGACGAACTGGCTCATGACCTTCTCTAGCGCGTGCTCGTTCATCTGGCCATGCCCGATCCCGATCCGGGCCTCTGGCACGAGCTCGGCCAGCCGGGCGGCCACCTTGTTAATGGAGGACACCCGGTTGTGCACGAAGAACACCTGGCCGTCGCGGAGCAGCTCACGCCGGATCGCGGCCGCGATCTGCTTCTCGTCATACGCTGTCACCGAAGTGAGGACCGGATGCCGCTCCTCAGGCGGGGTCAGGATAGTGGACATCTCCCTAATCCCTGAGATGCCCATCTCCAGCGTGCGCGGGATCGGCGTGGCCGACATGGCCAGCACGTCCACCTCGGTCCGCAGTTGCTTGAGGTACTCCTTGTGCTCGACTCCGAACCGCTGCTCCTCGTCGATGATCAGCAGGCCGAGCCGGGCGAACCGCACCTCCGGCGATAGCAGCCGGTGGGTACCGATGACCACGTCGACCTTGCCGGACGCCAGGCCCTCGAGCGTGTCGGCAAACTCTGCGGCCGACTGGAACCGTGACAGCGGCCGCACGGTGACCGGGAACGGCGCGTACCGCTCGCTGAATGTAGCGAAGTGCTGCGCGGACAGCAGCGTCGTCGGCACCAGGACGGCCACCTGCATGCCGTCCTGCACCGCCTTGAAAGCAGCGCGCACCGCGATCTCGGTTTTGCCGTATCCCACATCCCCGCAGATCAGCCGGTCCATCGGGACGGCCCGTTGCATGTCCGCCTTGACCTCGTCCACCGCCGCCAGTTGGTCCGGAGTCTCCACATAAGGAAATGCGTCCTCCAGTTCGCGCTGCCAGGGCGTGTCCGGCCCGAACAGATGACCCGGCGAGGCCATCCTGGCCTGGTACAGCCGGATCAGCCCAGCCGCGATGTCGCGGACGGCCTTGCGGGCCCGGCCCTTGGCCTTGGCCCAGTCGGCGCCGCCTAGCCGGTGCAGCGCAGGCGCCTCGCCGCCGGTGTAGCGGGTCACCTCATCGAGCTGATCAGTCGGCAGATACAGCCGGTCCGCCGGCTGGCCGCGCTTGCTCGGCGCGTACTCGATCACCAGGTAATCCCTGGTCGCGCCCTGCACGGTGCGGCTGGTCATCTCCAGATACCTGCCGACGCCGTGCTGCTCGTGCACGATGTAATCGCCAGGCGTCAGCTGCAGCGGGTCGATCCCGCCTCGGCGACGGCTCGGCATTCGGTGCGACTGCCTGGAACCGGACCTGGTACCGGCCATGTCAGCCTCGGCCAGGACCACCAGCTTGATCGCGGGCCACACGAATCCGGACTCGAGCAGCCCGGTGCCCACATGCGCAAGCCCCACCTCCGGCGGCTGCGCCAGGTCTCCGTCCCTGGCGCCCAGCCCTTCGCCGCGCAGCAATTCGGCCAGCCGTTTAGCCGGGCCGTGTCCCTCGGTGACCAGCACGACATGCCAGTCATCGGCCAGCCACCGGCGGACGTCGGTGAGCACCCGGCTGGTGTCGCCCCGGTAGTTAGGCGCTGGTTCCGCGGAGACAGGGAACTGAGGCGGCTCGTCTAGGGCAGCTTCAGCGACGAAGGGGGTGACGGTCCACCACGGCAGTCCCAACGTGGCGGCCGCGGCCCTCGCCTCGGCGATCGGCCGGATGGCGGCATCGCCGAGGTCAATCGGCACGTCTCCGCCGGCCGCCGCGTTCACCCAGGACGCTTCCAGAAACTCCTGGCTGGTCCAGACCAGATCGGCGGCCCGCGCCCTGATCCGCTCCGGATCGCAGCCGATAACCTTGCTGCCAGCCGGCAGGTAATCGAGCAGCAGCTCCATCCGGTCGGTCAGCGCCGGGGCCAGCGCCTCCATGCCCTCGACCGTGATGCCCTCGGCCATTTTGCCGAGAATGTCCTGCAGCCCCGGCCACTCGGCAGCTAGCTGCCTCGCCCGGTCCCGGACCGAGGCGGTGAGCAGGAGCTCACGGCATGGCGGCGCCCACAGGCCGTCATCCGCAGTGCCTAGGCTGCGCTGGTCCGAGGCCCGGAAATAGCGGATCTCCTCCACCTCGTCGCCCCAGAACTCGATCCGCAACGGGTGCTGGTCCGTCGGCGGGAACACGTCAAGCAAGCCACCGCGGACGGCGATCTCGCCGCGCCGCTCGACCAGTTCGACACGCGCGTAGCCGATTTCCACCAGCCGTGCCACCGTGTCTTCCAGGCTGGCCTGCTGGCCGGCAGCCAGCTTGACCGGCACCAGCTCGCCCAGTCCGCTGACCATCGGCTGGAGGAGACTGCGGACCGGGGTCGTGACCACGGTGAGGGCTGCTGACCGCGGATCTGAAGGATCGGGGTGCGCCAGCCGCCGGAGCACCGCCAGGCGCTGGCCGGAGGTGTCCGAGCGCGGCGACAGCCGCTCGTGCGGCAGCGTTTCCCAGGCCGGGAAGTAGCCGACGCATTCGGGCCCAAGCAACGAGCCGAGCGCAGCGGCCAGTTCCTCGGCCTCGCGCGCGGTCGCCGTCACCGCCAGCGTGACCGGCGGCCGATCGCCGACAGCGGACCCGGTGCCCGCGAGAGCGGCCACGAGCAGCGGCCGGAGCGAGGCAGGGGCGCTCAGGTCACCGCCGAGCGCCGGTAGCTGAATTGCCTGATCAAGCGCGCGCCGCAGGTCAGGGTCGTCGTGGACAACCTGAAGGAGACCGGAGAGGCTCATTGCGTCCCTTGGCTAGGTGGTCTTGGGCTTGTTCGGGTCGGCGGCCGGTGGCGTCGCTCCGGGCGGGCTCGCGCGGGCAGCACTGCGCGGGCAGCACGAAAGGCCCGCGCCGAACTGCAACCGGCCACCTCGGTAGGCGGCCACTGCCGATCGCTAGTCGCCAGTGCACAGCACGGCGGCGGGATACCCCTAGCTTACGGCCATGCACTGTCGGTCCCGGCCAGACCTCGACATTGATAACCACGCGACACGCCAGGCCCATTCCGGACTACGTTGAGTACCCGGAGCGCTACGCTATGGATTCGTGGCAAGTGTCGAACGGCAACTGGCTTCGTCGGTGACCGCTCCTGATGCGGCGGCGCGGCGGACAGCCGCCGCGCCGACCGGCGAGTTCACCAGGTTCGTGCTGGAGTACGCCGCACAGCACCCGGACCGGCCAATCGCGATTCTGCAGGCAGGCTGCGCGTCCGCGGGACCGGAGCTTGACCTGGCGGCCTTGCAAGCTGCGGGGCAGCAGGTGGTCCTTAGCCTCGTCGACGAAGACAACAAGGCAGTCCGGGCCGCTATCACGAGCCGCCCAGAGCTTGAGTCGGCCATCCTGGACGAACTGCGCTCAGTGCCGCTGCTGCCCCGATCCTTTGACATCGTGCAATGCTCGATGCTGATCGATCGGATCAATCACGCGGAACTGGTCCTGGACCGGCTGGTAGGCGCGCTCCGGCCAGCTGGACTGCTGCTGTTGCGGACGGCCGACCGCGACACCGCGGCTGGGTTCCTGGACCGCCGGCTGCCAGGAGTCCTGCGCTCCATGACGTGGCATGCGGCCAGGCCGGGCCAGCCTGGCCCGTTCGCGGCCGTGTATGAGCCGATCGTCTCGGCGCGTGGCATCCAGGCGTTCCTGCTGCGCCACGGCCTGGTCGTCGCCTACCGCCAATCCCTGAACACCGCTGTCCCGTTCGCCGTGCGGGCCGTGCGCAGGCTGGTCAGCTGGCTGTCGCGGAGCCGCCTGGCCTGCGACCACGATGAGCTCTGCTACGTCGTGCGCAAGCCGGAAGACCCGTTTGCGCGAGTTCTGCCGTAATGGTGGTGCGAGGCGACGCGCCAGTGCTGTCCCGACGCCGCGGGTAGCCTCGGGCATGCCAGGGCGTGCTGGCGGTTGTCGTGCGAGCAGCGTCTGCTGCTGAAAGTAGCTTGTCGCTGAAAGTAGCCTTTCGCTGAAGGTAGCTGTGCTGAAGGTAGCTGTGCTGAAGGTAGCTGTGCTGAAGGTAGCTGTGCTGAAGGTAGCTGTGCTGAAGGAAGCTGTGCTGACGGCTGGCGCCGGACGGAGGAGAACGTGACCGCTGAAGCCGAGGCCGTTTCTGCGGCCGAGCTCAGCTCGCTGCCATCGTGCACGCTGACGCCTGAGCAACTCGGCGATCTTGAGCTACTGCTCTCCGGCACGTATGCACCGCTGTGTGGCTTCATGACTGAAGCGGACGTTTCGGCCGTCGCGACCGCGTGGCGGCTCGCCAACGGCTCGCCGTTTCCGATCCGCGTCACCCTCGACGTGGCCGAGGCAACCGCACTCGCCGCGCCGGACGGATCGCCAGCCGACCGGATGCTGCTTGCTGATCCCGAGGGCACGCCTCTCGCCGTCATGACGATCACCGAACGGGTCCCGCTACCAGACGGCATGGTCCGGCTGGCTGGCCCGGTATCGGCGAACCGACCCCCCGAGCACGGACCGTTCCGCCGCCTCATGCTCAGTCCGGAGGCGACCAGGGCGCAGCTCGGGGACGCTCCGGTGCTCGCGTTCGCCACGAGGGCTCCGCTCGGCAGCCGCCAGATCGGGCAACTCCGCCATCTAGCCGGCCAGTTGCGCGCTCAGGTCCTCGTGCTGCCACTCGTCAGCGGTCATGCCGACGTGGTGGGAACGCCGCAAGCACTAATCCGGACAGTGCTGGCCGCCATGCCCAGCCTGCCGCCCAACTCGCTGGTAGTGCCGGTGCCGTTCGCACCCCGGCCCGGGGCGGCCGACCGGGCGCGCGAGCTAGCCGGACAAGCCCGGATCGCGGCTGCCTACGGCGCGACCCACCTCATGGCAGACGGCCTGTCGCCGGGCCGGGTGCCAGCCGACGCCGAGTTCGCTGCGAGCGCCCTGATCCCGGTGCTGCCCTCGGGTGATTGGGCCTATGACCCGCGGGCCGAGGTCTGGCGACCGCATTCACTGATCGAGGCCGGGACTGAGCAAGAGGACCTGTCAGCTGATCAGCTCGGCGATCTCCTCGACTCGGGCAGTCCGATTCCGCCGTGGGTGACCCCGGCTGCAGTGACGCGCGAACTGCGGCGGGTGCGGCGGCCCCGCGCGGAGCGCGGCCTGGTGCTCTTCCTCACCGGGCTGTCTGGCTCCGGCAAGTCAACTATCGCCAGGGACCTTGCCGACGTGCTAGCAGAGCGAAGCGACCGGCAGGTCTCGCTGCTTGACGGCGACCTGGTGCGTCAGCTGCTCTCTGCCGGGCTCACGTTCTCGCGTGCTGACCGAGACCTCAACATCGCCAGAGTAGGGTTCGTTGCGGCCGAGATCGCCCGGCACGGCGGGATCGCCATCTGCGCTCCAATCGCCCCGTTTGCGAATGCACGTGCGCAGGTCCGGCGCATGGTCAGCGAGGTAGGCGACTTCTTCTTGATCTACGTCGCGACGCCAGTCGAAGTCTGCGAAACACGCGACCGGAAGGGCCTGTACGCCAAAGCCAGGGCCGGGATCATCAGTCAGTTCACTGGCGTGTCTGACCCCTACGAGGAGCCAGCCGACGCCGAGCTTGTGATCGATACTTCCGCAATGAGCCGTCAGGACGCCGTCCAGGCGGTACTGAAGCTGCTTACGTCCGGTGGCTGGCTGGCAGCTGAATCCAGGGCGTGACTGAGTCAGGGGTGGCTGAATCAGGGTGTGACAGGCCGCGGGCTTAGTCGACGTCCTCCGCCTTGGTGCCCCGGTCGAGCTTGGCCTTGAAATTGTCCATCCGGCCGGAAAGTACCTGCGACATCGAATCGCGATACCGCGACAGCAACGGCAGGCTAACAATCGCGCTGATGACCAGCGCGATAACGATCAGCGTGAGCCCGTGCACGCCGACCAAGGCAAGCACCAAAGCGGCTGCGAAAAAAATGAGCAGCCGCAACAGGGTGTAGGACAGTGTCGCTCGCATGGTAGTTCGAGGTTAGTGCACGTCCAGCTCATTAGAGCGGCGGCCCCGGCCCGCCGTCGGACCACCCGCAGATGCCGCCGCGACGCCGCTATCCCTGGCTTCGGAGCACGTTGCCCGACAGCATTGTTTCGCCACCGTCACGCGTCCGTCGACGCCAGGACAGCAGGTCGTTGCCTTGATGTCCGCGAGAGTCTCCGGGCTGACTGACGGTTCAGACCATATTCTTACGGATCAAGGGATAAAACGCAGTGTTTACTCTGTTTCCGGTGTTTGTGGCCAACTTGACGAGTTTCTGCGACACTAACCCCCAGACCCTTAGGGACCAAGGGAGTGGAAACGATGGACGGCAACAGTGAGCGCCTGCTCACACCGGGGGAAGTAGCCGCGCTCTTTAGAGTCGACCCCAAGACTGTCACACGGTGGGCAGCGTCAGGACGAATCAGCAGCATCCGGACGCCGGGCGGACACCGCCGCTTCCGCGAGTCCGAGGTACGCGATCTGCTTAACGGCCATGCGACGGCGACGGAGTCACTGGCGACCTGAAGAGTTCGGCGTAATGGCGGCCGGCCAGCGGCCCTCGGTCAGCTAACCGGCTGGCCCTGGTCGCTGCCCCAGCCGCCCGCCGAGCCATGCCGGGCGAGATAGTCAAGAAATTCACGGCGCAAAGACTCGTCTGAGTCTTGCCAGCGTTGGCGGCGCTCCTGGTCCTCCTCCCATGTGATCGCGTGCGCGTCCAGGCGGGCAAAGTCGACATGGTCGGGTCCGATTTCGACATAGGCGTCACCCAGCACGCCGCCATCGCCCTCGCTCTCGCTCTCGCTCTCGCCAATGGCGTACTCGGGCACCAGCAGGTTCCCGTTGGCCAGCCGGATCACGAACATGTCTGCATCGACCTCGTCACATCCCATAACGCACGTTGAAATAGAGCATGACGTCCAGCGCAGCCCGAGTGTTACCGCTGAGCATCTCGACCAGCGCGGGCCGCTGGCTCGATGCGATCGCCGCGAAAGCGTCGGCGAAGAACTCCCGGCGGCTTAGCGGGCCGCCGTGCCGGTGGAAATCGCCGGCCAGATACGGCAGGCACCGGCCGTAGAGGCCCTGGAATTCGGCCGAGTCCGATAGCCAGCGCCCGCCGATGCCGTCGATGTCGTCGAGCGCGTGACCGACCTCGTGGCACATGACGTCAGGCGTCGGCGACGGTCTCGTGCCGACGATGATCTTCCGGTCGCCGTAGGCGCCCGCGCACGCGTCCCAGGTCGCGCGGCCGGACGGGAGCAGCACGCCCTTGAGCCTTGCCATGTGATCCAGATCAGGCACGCCGCCCGAACCGACATGGATGGCTGTCAGCCCGGCGGCGAGCTTCGCCTTGACAAGTTGCGGCAACTCGGCGAGCCGGGTGACTGCGGTCACTGACTCGGCCGACGGCTCTTGGCCGGGCGCCCATTCGCGGACAAGGACGGCCTCCAGCGGTCCGCAGTGGCGCACGGTCGTTGCTGGACGGGCGCCTTGATTGGCTTCATACCAGGCGCTTGCATGCTGACCTGAGCTTTGCCTGGCGGCCGCCGTCCGCCGGGGCGGCGCGTCCGGCGTGGTCCTGATCGCTGCTCTGCCCGCCGCCATGCCTGTCGGCATGGCGTGCAGCGCGCTCGCACCGCCAGAGCCGCCCGGTGAGGTCGCTGGCGCTGTGGTGGCCAGCGTTATCGCTACCGGCACCGTTGTCACCGGCACACTCGTGACCGGCACCGTCGTTGATGGGACCGTCGTTGCTGGCACTGTCGTTGGCTGGCACGGCATTGGCCGGCACTGCATTGGCCGGCACTGCATTGGCCGGCACTGCATTGGCCTGGCACTGTATTGGCTGGCCCGGGCCCGGCGACGGCCGTTCGACGGCTCCGCGACTTCCGGTGGTGGCCAGGCGCACCACGGGGCCGGGGGGTGACCGCCGCATCTGGACCGGTGGCGCGCACTTCGCGGTTCGGCGACCACCAGCGGCGACCGCGAAATAACCCAAGCCGCATGCCTGTCAGCTCCGATGTGCGCAATATCACGGCCAGTTCGCACCGCCCCGATGCCGCCAGGCTAACCCGGGCGGGGTGTCCTGTCAGGCGATGTCACGGAACGTCACCGATGCGTGGTCAGTGATACGAGACGGACAGATGTTGCAATTGGGGACCGAGCAGCGGACTCCAACAGCTAGGCTGCGACCATGTGGCTGGCTTGTGCTCTTATCGTGCTATTTAGCGTCGGATTTGTGCTGCCGTGCATGCTAGACATCACGACCACGGCCGACACCGAGTTTATGACGTTCGGCAAGGGCACCTGGCTGCTCATCGTCGGCGCGTTCTGGGTCTTCGGCGCGGCGGCGTGGCTCATCGTCGGCCGCCCGCAGCGTCCTGCATTCTTCAGCCGCCCAAGGCCCCACGGCAGTTTCGGTCCGACCGAGGCCTTCCTCAGGCACCCGGCCGCTCAGGGGACTGCCGGATACGCTGAGCCATTTAGCTCGCTAGCTAGCTTGGCCGCACGGCAACCCCTTGGTCCAGATGATGACCCGGACTTCCTCCTCGAGCTAGAGCGGCGGATCCGCGAGCTGCGCGAAGGCTCCTGAGGCGCCCCGGCGCGCGGGCATCCAGCTGAACCGGCTTACATCCCCGCGTAGGAATGCAGGCCGGTAACCCACAGGTTGATGCCGACCACGTTGAACAGCAGGCACCCGAAGCCGACCAGCTGGATATAAGCTGCCCGCTTGCCTCGCCAGCCGGCCGTCGCCCTGGCGTGCAGGAACATCGCGTATACCACCCACGTGATGAACGACCAGGTCTCCTTAGGATCCCAGCCCCAGTACCGGCCCCAGGCATGATCGGCCCAGATGGCACCGGCCATGACTCCGAAGGTCCAGACCGGGAACGCGAAAAGGATGCTGCGGTAAGAGAGCCGGTCCAGCACGACTGAGGACGGCAGATGCTGCATGATTCCGGCCGCCAGTGACGGCTGGCCTGCCGCGACGCGCCGCTGGCTGCGCTCAGCGATCAGGTAGAGCGTTGACACCACGGCCCCGAATATGAACAGGCCGATCGCGATGATCATGGCTGTCACGTGAATGGCGATCCAGTACGACTGCAGGGCAGGCACCAGCTGACCCGCCGGCGTGTACACCACCGTCAGGTCAATGCCCAGCGCCAGCACCACCGGGAGCAGTACGAACAGGCCCATGTAATAAGCCCGGTAGACAACCGACGCGGCAACCAGGACCAGCACCGCCATGCAGGTGAAGGCCGCAATGAACTCGTACATGTTGCCCCACGGCGTCCGGTGCTCGGCGAGGCCGCGGGTCAGAATAGCCAGCACATGTGTCGTTAGGCCGATGCAAGTTAGCCCGAACGCCAGCCGCAGCCAGAAGCCCTCAGGCCACCGGCTCGCCCCCGGCCCACTGCCTGCAGTCGCGGCAACCGGCCCGTCCGGCCCGGCCGGCCCGAGCCCAGAGCTGGCCGACATACTCGCTGCGCCGGTCGGCGCACCCGCGCCAACGAGCTCCGGCACCGGCTCGACCGCCAGCACCCGCCGCTTGGCGAAGGCGAAGTCGCAGGCGTACGACAGCATCGCGAGCGCATAGAAGATCACGGTGCTGAACAACAGCTCGTTACTGACCTGAGCCAGGCCGGAGTTCACGGGCATCGGATCCTCATTCTCCCTTTTGACCGCCTCGGACCGCAGGGCTGCGGTCCTGTTCGGCTGGAGCCTCGTCGGCAGCTGCTGCCACCGCAGTGCCGCCATGTTCCTCGCACAAGGTGCTGGCAAGGTCAGCGAACTCAGTCTCGAACCCGCCGGCCGCGTCTGACCGCGCCAGGCCGCCGACGGTGACGTGCGTGCTGCCGTCCGGCCCGGCTGCGGCGCGAACGAAGAGCCGCCGCCGCCGTACCAAAAATGACAGGATCAGGCCGGCGAGCGCCACGATGCCTGAAACCAGAGCGGGAAGCTGGCCAGGATCGTAAGTGATCGCCAGGCTGATCCACTGCTTGTAACCGGTGAAGGTCAGGGTGCCCGCTCCGTCGGGCAACTTCATGGACTGCCCGGGGGCCAGCGGCCGCGGCGCGATCGGCAGTCGGCGCATGCCCTTGGTGTCCAAGGTGTACACAGACTGCGGCTGGCCCGAGTTCATGCCCAGGTTGCCGCTGAACGCGACCAGGCTGACCCGCGGGTTGAGCGCGGCCGGGAAGATCGACACAAGGCGGCCGCTCTCCGCGTAGGCGGTAGGCAGGAACACTCCGGCGAAGCCAAGCTGGTCAGGTTTGGCGTCCGGCACTTTGACGACGCCCTCGGAGGTCAGCCCGCTCTGCTCGACAGGGATGAACGGCACCGGACCGTCCCACCGGACCTGCCCGGTGCCGTCGGTGACCTTGAAGACCGGGGCATACCCGTGGCCGATCAAGTACACGCTGACGCCGTCCACGACCAGCGGGTGATTCACCTGCAGCAGGTAGTGCCGCAGCGGGTCACCAGGCTGTGCGTAGTAGCTCAGTGCTGCCTTGTAGGCGAGCGGCTGGTCTGCCTGTGGCCCTGAGGTGACGTACTTCGCGCTGAAGCTCAGCAGGTTAATCGAGAACGGCTGAAGATCGCTCGGGCTGACTAGCCGACCCGGGCGGAAGACGTCAAGCGCGGTAGGAGTGTTGGCGAAACCCTGACCCACGACCAGCAGCCGGTTCGCCTTATAGCCGAAGATGCCGCCGAGTCCCACCGAGAAGAGCAGCGCAAGCAGCGCGATGTGGAACAACAGGTTGCCCACCTCGCGCAGGTAGCCCTTTTCCGCCGAGACCCAGCCATCGCCTTGGCTCAGCCGGAACCGGCGCCGGCCGAGCAGGCCCGCGGCAGACTGCAGGGCTTGATCCGGGGCCAGCGCTGTCGCATACGTCGCGCTGGCCGGCAGCCTGCCCAGGTTGCGTGGCGCCCGCGGCGGGCGCTGTCGAGCTGAGCCGGCCAGGCGGAAAGATCTGGGCAGCACGCACCCGGCCAGCGAGGCAAACAGCAGCAGATAGATGGCAGCGAACCAGGGCGCGGCGAACACATTGAACAGCGACAGTCTGCTGAGGAACGGCGCCAGCCCGGGGTGCGCGGCGTAATACTGGGTGACAGCGGCCGGATCGATGCCCTCCTGTGGCAGGACCGATCCCGGCACGCTCGCCAGCGCCAGCAAGAACAGCAGGATTAGCGCGGTCCGCATTGACGTCAGCTGCCGCCAGGCCCACCGCAGCCAGCCGCCGGGACCGAGGGGCAGGCGACCGCCCGGCCCGGCCGCGGCCGAGCGACCGGACGGAGCGGCTGACTCCCGTTCCGCCGTCTCAGTCAGTGCGTCCAGGCCGGGGCCCGCTGCCCGGAACTCTCCATCCAGCCTGGTCATCTCATCACCGTCGGCGGTTGTCATGCGTGTTGGCCAGCTACCTCGGTTACCACGGACTTGAGCTGGGCGTACGTCGCGCCCCCGACGATCCTGGCCGCGATCTTGCCGGTGCGGTCGATCACGATCGTGGTGGGGATGGCGGCGGGCGGAACCGTGCTGCGGAACTGCAGGGCGATCTCGTCATCCGGGTCGTTCAGGCTCGGGTACCCGACCCTGAATGTCTGCATGAAGGCTAGCGCGCTCTGCGGCTCGTCCCTGATGTCAATGCCGAGGAACCGGACCCCGCTCGGCCCAAGGCTCCTGGCCAGCGTCCCGAGCGCGGGCGCCTCGGCCCGGCAAGGCGCGCACCATGAGCCCCAGAAGTTGAGCACTAGCACGTCTCCCCGGTAACTAGCCAGGCTGACCTTATGGCCGGTGAGGGTCACGCCATTGACTGCCGGCGCGACCGGCCGGTGCCCAGCCTGGTAGACCGTCGAGACATAACTACTGCCGACGAAGCTCTGCCCGGCGCTCTGCGGCGAGTCCGCGGCGATCTGGCCGCCCGAGCAACCGGCCGCCCCGAACGCCGCCAGCGCGGCCGCGGCCGCCAGCACGGCGCGGGCCGGCTGGCGCTGTGGGCGTGACTGACGGGACACTTGGGGTGATCTCCTACAGGCAGTAGTACCTGGCCATTGTGCCGGACCTAGTACTGCCTGGTGACGCCGGGCCTGCCTTTCCGGGCCCGGCCGGACGGCTCAGGCGCCTGCCACTCGCCGGCCGCGGTCCCCGGACGGCTCGGCGTATTGCACCCCGATGACGTCGTCACCGGCGAACATCAAGCTGGTGACGCTGCCGAGGGCGCACTCGCGCCGCCGCGGGTCGTGCCAGAGCCTGCGGCCCTCCGAGGCCCGGCGCGCGATCCAGATCGGCATCTGATGGCTCACGCAGACCGCCTCATGCCCGGCTGACGCCCGTGCCGCGTCCCGTGCTGCCGCCAGCATCCGGTCGGCGACCTCTCGGTACGGCTCACCCCACGAGGGACGAAACGGGTTCCGCAATGCTACCCAGTGCTTAGGCTGGCGCAGCGCGCCGTCGCCAACCCCGAAGCGCATGCCCTCGAAGTAGTTCCACGGTTCAATCAGCCGGTCGTCGACGGTAACCGCCAGGGCAAGCTCAGCCTCGATCGGCTCGGCGGTCTCCCGGGCTCGCAGCAGCGGCGACGACCAGAGTACGGTGATGTCCCGGCCTGCTAGGTAATCGGCGGCGGCCTTGGCCATCTGGCGGCCTGTGTCGGACAAGCCGAAGCCGGGTAGCCGCCCGTACAGGACACCATGAGGGTTCTCGACTTCGCCATGCCTGACCAGGTGGACAATGGCCGTGGTGTCGGCCAGTGGCCGGATATCGCTGCTGCTCATAGCGGACACAGACTACCTGGCCGGGTTTACCGCCCGGCGAAGTCGCGGCGACAGGCAGGCGCTGGCTGTCAGCAGCCCGGCCGGCTAGCTTAACGACAGCCCCGTGAGTACTGCAGCTCTCGCCCTCGTCTTGCTGGCCGCTGTCGCCCATGCCAGCTGGAACCTGCTCAGCAAGCAGGCTGCCAGCACCGGCGCAGCCTGCTTCGTCTGGCTGCTGGCGACCGCCGCCAGTTGCCTGTATGCACCCGTGGTGGCTTTGGTCGCGATCGTCGGCCGACCGCACCTGGCCGCCGTCAACTGGCTGTTCCTGGCCGGGACGGGCGTGCTGCAGGCCGGCTACTTCATGTTCTTGCAGTTCGGCTACCGACTCGGTGACCTTTCGGTGGTCTACCCGATCGGGCGCGGCACCGGCGCACTGCTCGCTGCGCTGGCCGGAGTACTGATACTCGGTGAGCGGCCGGCACTGCTCGCGCTGGCCGGCATCTGCCTCATCATCGGCGGCATCGTTGCGGTCGGCTTGCCGCCCGCTCGGCGCGATCAGGCGGGCCTGCCACAGCCGGCCAAGGCAGTTGCATTCGCGCTGTGCACGGGCCTGTTCATTGCCAGCTATACCGTCTGGGACAAGTTTGCAGTGGGTCCCTTGCACACTCCGCCGATCCTGCAGGGATATGCCGCCTTCCCGGTGATGGTCGCGGTGTTCGCCCCGATCGCGCTCCGCGACCGGCAGCTGGCCCAGGTATGGACGGTGTACCGCGCACAGATCATCGGCGCCGCCGTCCTCGCCCCGCTCGCCTACATACTGGTGCTCATCGCGCTCAGCTTCTCGCCCGTCAGCTCGATCGCTCCGGTCCGGGAGGTCAGCGTCCTGTTCGGCGTACTGCTTGGCCGCAGAGTGCTGGGCGAGGCCGGGTTCGGGCGCAAGTTGACCGGGGCGGTGGCCATCGTGGCCGGGATTGTGGCCGTCGCCGTCGGTTAGCTGATCTCTGTGTAACGCCGCCGGTCTGCCATCACCTCGCGCATGCTCCGCAGTCGCGTCTCCTGGGCCGCCACGTCGATCTCATCCAGCGCGGCAACGGACTGCAACGCGGTCAGCAACGCCTCCGCCTCGACGACCAGTGTCCAGTCAAACTGCAGCAGTTCGTCCAGGCCCGCCAACCGGACCCGGTCCCAGACCCGGTCCTGGTTCAGCAACGGCAGGCCGCGCACCAGCGCCGACACGTCCTCGATCGCCTTAACCAGCCGGTCGGCGTGCCGAATCGGATCCATCACCGCGGCCGGCGGGAACGGCTGCTCCCTGGTTGATGGCGGGACCCGCTCGGCGCGCCACTGGCTAACGAGGTCTCGTATCCGCGCTGCCGCCGCGCCCAGATCGTGCCCGACGCGTTCGCGCACGAGCAGATCATCGGAGCGCAGCCGCCCCTTCTGGGTGTAGACGTCGGAAGCGAGCAGCCCGCGCAGCCGGTCGGCCAGGCTATCGGCCATCAGCTAACCGGCCGGGCGCCGGGCGCACCGCCGCCGTTGGCGTCGGCGACTGACGGCACGCCTGCCAGCGGGCTGGTCTGGGCCGCAGTGATGCCGATGTTGAAGGGCTCGCCGACGGCCATGTTGGGCGCCGACACCAGGCCGCGCTCGGCCATCTTCAGCGCCACGTAGTAGCGAACGGCGTCGATTTCCGTCAGCCCGAACGCACGGAGCGAAATGAGCTCGCGCATCCGCTCATCGCGCGGCCGCATGAGCACCTTGACGTCGTTCAGGGTGACGCCGTAAATGGTCAGGAAGTCTTGCAAGTGGCCGCGGACAAGCTCGGTGATCTCGTGGATCTTCTCGTTTACCTGCTCGAGCGGCGTGACTTGCACCAGCTGGTTCACGGCCTGCTCGACGACCGGGCCAGCATAGGCATTGAGCGCCTCGGCGGTGAGGAAGTGGCCCTGGTAGGGCATGTGGGTCACGAGCTTGACCGCGTCTTCCTTGGTGTCCACGTGCACGTAGTAGTCCACGTCATAGACCAGTTCGGCGAGCTCGCGGGACAGGGCGACGCCCTGTGCCTTGACCACGCTCTTGGCCCTGGCTACGAACAGTGCCTCGTACTGCCACGGCGACTGACCGCCATAGAACGCCTGCTGGAAGCTACCGAGCAGCGGCCGCTGCGGAGTCTCTACCGGGTACTGGCCGGTCTCGTAGACGTTCAGGATCGCGCCGCGGGACTTGAGCACGCAGAAATGATTGCTTTCCACGGTAAGCAGGCTGCCGTTCATGATGTCCGCGGATGGGTAGTGCCACATCAGCACACCGGGGCCCATCATCTCGGTCCCGTCGTTGGTGTTCAGCGTGCTGATGACATTGCGCATCGCCATTGTGAAGTCCTCCCGTATGCAGCCGCACCCCGGCTGCCAAGCACATACTGACGGGAAAGGGACCCTGCGGCTAGACCTGCGCCAGTTCGCGTCGGCGGCAGCGCCGCATCAACTTCCCAATGCCGCCGCAGCGGCCGCGGCAGCCGCCGGCACCACGTCAGCGATGCGGCTCAGCGCCTCATCATCGTGGGCAGCCGACAGGAACCAGGCCTCGAACGGTGACGGCGGCAGGTAGACGCCGCCATCCAGCATCGCATGAAAGAACGCCGCATAGGCGGCCGCGGACTGTCCGCGCGCGGCACCGAAGTCGCGCACCGGATCGGTGATGCCGAGGAAGAACGAGAACAGGCTGCCGGCCTCCTGCAGCCGGAACGGCACGCCAGCGGCGATCAGCGCGTCGCCGGTGAGTTTGGCCACTGCGGCGGCCGCCTCGTCCACCCGGCCGTAGACCTCTGGAGTGCATTCGCGCAACGTGGCCAGCCCGGCCGCGGTCGCAACGGGGTTCCCGGATAGCGTGCCGGCCTGGTAGACCGGCCCGGCCGGGGCGAGCTTGGCCATGATCTCGGCTCGCCCGCCGAAGGCAGCGGCGGGCATCCCCCCTCCCATGACCTTGCCGAAGGTCATCAGGTCCCCGCGTACACCCTCCCGGCCGTACCAACCTGACCTGGTCACCCGGAATCCGGTCAGCACCTCATCCATGATCAGCAACGCGCCGTGCTCGGCACACAACCCGGCTAGCAATTCGTTAAACCCGGCCGCGGGCGGCACGATCCCCATGTTGGCCGGGCAGGCCTCAGTAATGATGCAGGCGATGTCCGCGCCACTGGTCGCGAACGCCTGCCGCACCGCCTCTGCATCGTTGTATGGCAGCACGACCGTATCGGCAGCCGCCGCGCCGGTCACCCCGGGCGAGTCGGGCAGCCCGAATGTCGCTACGCCCGAGCCCGCAGCCGCGAGGAGCGCATCTACGTGGCCGTGGTAACAGCCCGCGAATTTCACCACCAGGCGGCGGCCGGTGAATCCCCTTGCCAGCCGGATAGCTGTCATGGTCGCCTCGGTACCGGAGTTAACCAGCCGGACCCGCTCGACAGGCGCCCGGGCGGCGATCTCATCCGCTAGTTCAGCCTCGGCCGCAGTGACGGTTCCAAATGAGGTGCCGAGGCTCGCCGCGACTTGCACCGCCTGCACCACGGCCGGGTGGGCGTGTCCCAAGATCATCGGGCCCCACGAGCACACCAGGTCCACGTAACGGTTGCCGTCCACATCAGTGAGATACGCGCCGCTGCCAGCGGCCATGAACACCGGCGTGCCGCCAACGGAGCCGAAGGCGCGTACCGGGGAATTCACTCCGCCGGGAAGAATCTGGCTGGCCCGGGCGAACAGCTCGGCAGACTTAGCGCGCTTGCTGCCTGACTCCATCAGCGGCCTCCTCGCAGGCGTCGGCCAGGACCTCAAGAAGCCGCACGCCGTCTGGCAGCTCATGACTGGCCGGATCGCGAAGCCACCGGGTCACCAGGCCGCTGCCAGTGCGAGATGGCGGCGCGACTACATAGCTGTCGCGACAGTGCCACCGAAGCCCGGTCACATCGGCGACTTCTTCCGGCTCGCAGTCTAGGTGGCAGCTCCACCACTCATTCTCATCGGCCGGCGCTCCCCTTGACCGCACAAAGAAATGGGCTCGGTTTCCGGTGCTGATAGCAACCGGTCCGGGCCGCGCGCCTGACTTCTCCATCCTGGCTAGCGCCGCCATTCCCACTGCGGCGGGCACGTCGAGCACATCAAACGCCCTGCCGGTGGCCAAGATCACATTGGCCTGTGGCACCGCGAGCCACCACCGGCCGATGGTCTGCGGGTCGGTCGTGGCCATGTTCTGCCAGGCTGGTGACACCGGATGGGCGCCAGGCGCGGGGCAGCCGACCCGATCACATGAGCAGGCCCGCTGCCGGTTAGCGAACCGCTGCTGTTCCCCCGGGTGCTGCGCCAGCACGGGCGGAAACGTGCCCGCGCACACCGGCCAGCCCAGGGCGGCATATCGGATCGCGGCATCCACCGCTCGTCCTGCCCCCCTACGGCGCCTCACGCGCAGCACAGCCTCGACCAACTAGCCCGCTCCCAGCTCCCGCAGCGTCCGTCAAACTGCTGCAAGATGCTCACGTTACCCGCTACCTGGACGCCCACGGCCGAAGTGGCGACGATTGCACCCGCATGTTGACTACCGCCCGGTGTAGGTAGAACGTGTTTCAATTCTGCCAGACCATCCTGGGAGGCAACTATGCCGGTGCCAGATCAGCGAGATCCTGAGGTCACCAGGGCAGCGATGCAAGCATGGCTGACCGGTCGGCTGACCGGCGCGACCGAAGTCGTCGTGGAAGCCGTGCAGACGCCAGCCAGCAATGGCTTCTCCGCCGAGACACTCATGTTCGAGGCCGCCTGGAAAGACCCAGCAGGCGCGCACCGCGAGCGCCTCGTCGCGAAGGTAGCCCCGACGGGCTTCCAGATCTTTCCGGACCCGCGTTTCGCCGAGCAGTTCAGGCTGCTGGAAATCTTGTCCCGGACTGGCATACCGGTGCCGCGGGTGCATTGGCACGAACCTGACCCGGCAGTACTCGGCGCCCCGTTCTACGTCATGAGCCGGGTAGACGGCAACGTCCCGACCGATATGCCGCCGTACCACACCGGCGGATGGGTTACCGAGGTAACGCCGGCCGAGCGAGAGCGAATGTGGTGGTCAGGTCTGAGTGTGCTGGGCGAGGTGCACCGGCTGGACGTGCCGGCCCTCGGGCTGGAATTCGTCGACCAGCCCCAGTACGGGCCGACTGGGCTGCGGCAGCGGCTGACCTACTACGAGCACTACCTGGCCTGGGCCTACCATGGCACGGTTCCGGTGGCTCAGCAGGCACTGCGCTGGCTGCACGGGCACCGGCCGAAAGAAACCCGCGAGCCAGTCCTGCTCTGGGGTGACGCCAGGATCGGCAACATCATCTACTCCGGCGGTGCTGCGGCCGCGGTGCTGGACTGGGAGATGGCCACGCTCGGTCAGCCCGAAGAGGACCTGGCCTGGTTCCTCTACCTGGACCGGCATCACAGCGAGGGGTGTGGGGTCGACCGGCTGCCCGGCTTCCCCGACCAGCAGCAGACCATCGCGCGGTACGAGCAGCTAACCGGCCGCACCATGGGCGACATGGCGTACTACGAGATCCTGTCCGCGGCCAAGTTCGCCGTAGTCATGGCCAGGATCGGCCAGCTGTTCATCAGTTACGAGCTGGTATCGCCGGACAACGACTTTCCTTATAACAACACCGCGACGCAGTTGCTCGCCCGCCTGCTCGGGCTCCCGCCACCCGGCGGCGAGCTGACGAACCCACTGCAGTAGCCAGGCGACACAGGAGACCCCGATGACGCTGTGCCACCGGGGGAGGCCGTGCGCATCTGGCCCGACGAGCGGGAGGCACAGCAGCTCGGGCGGCCCGAATACCGGCCCACGTACAGACGCTGTGGCCACCTTTGAACTCAGTGATAACGGCGCCGCGACTACCGGATCAGGTCTGTTCGAGTCTGGAAACGAGGAAAAGGCCGGATCGCGCATATCGGTGATGGGTTACAACTTCCTCGGGTTCAGTATCGGACGGTATCACGGCAAGCTATTAATCAAGCTATCGAAGGTAGCAATCCAGCGATTCCGGAATGGCTTCGCACCATGTGCCGCATGCTGCGGGAGCAAAGGCGGCGGCGGTCTTCGCCAAGATCAGGCCCATCATAACGGGTTTGGTCGGCCGACTACCGGGGCGTGGTCTCGGCCAGGATCTTCGCCAGCCCTAGGCAGTCATCTGTGGGCGCTCTGCTGCAGGTGGGAGAGCTGGTGGGGATACCTCCCCTTGCGTGGGCAAGAGGCCGCTGAGAACATTCCCTCGCCGAATCGAATGCGTGACGGCAGACGTAGCGCACCCAGGGGGCTGGTGGCCATGAAAGCTCATTACTCAATTTCATCGGTGTTTCCGACAGGTTTCTGCGCCGTACGACGCAGTACACCGCTCACCTGATTTATTGGCCGCGTGTGCGTTCAGCCACGCCTCGTGAAAGTTCCGTTGTCAACTTTGCACTCCCGTGCATTTAGCTGCTAGTGCTCAAAGCGAAAGGAACCGGGTGGCAGACCAGACACGCGCCGCCAGGCTGGTTGCAGCCACCGTTAGACGGGCCGAAGACTCCGTTGCCACCGCCAGTCCCGCCGCGACCACTTACGTCACCACGCCCCGGCCCGCCCCTGCTGTGCCCGGGCGCGCCCCTGCCGCGCGCCGGCCGGGCCCTGACGCGCCTCGTGCCCGCCACGCCGCGGCGCGCTGGCGGCGAAACATAAGCCCTCCCGGGCTCCTCGTTGCAGCAATGATCTTGGCCGCTCCGGTGGCAGTAGCGACCATCCCGCAACTTGTGCTCCTGGTCTACATAGCGTGGCTGATGCCGTGCCTTGAGCTGGTCATGCTGGCAGCCGGCGCCGCGTGGTACCGAGGCCGGTTCCGGGTGGCGCCAACCGGAGCGTTCACCCAGCTCGTCATCCAGGTCACGACGGCCGGCCACGAGGCGGAGCGGGTTACCGAGATCATCAGCCAAATCCGCGGCTACGGGCTGGACATGCCGCACGAGATATGGGTTGTCACCGAGCCGCACGATCTCACCCAGTACCCGGCCGACCGGGTGCTGCGCGCGCCTGAGCAGTTTGTCTGCGCCAGCGAGCGCAAGGCCCGGGCGCTGGAATACAGCCGGCAGGCCCGCGCCACGATGGGCCTGGACCGCCCTGATGTGAAGATCATCTTCTGCGACGATGACGTGACACTCACCCGCAGCTACTTCGAGACCGGCTTCCGGGCCGATTATGACGTGTGCGAGGGCGTCATCACCCCGCGTACCGAATACGCGCTGCGCCCAGTGGCACACTTCATCGCCAGCCATGCCGATGACCTCCGCACGCACGCCTGCCTGACCATGTGCAGCGTGTTCCAGGGGATCTTCGGACGGCCGTTGCACGTGCACGGCGAGGGCCTGGTGGTCACCGGGGCCGCCGAGCGACTCGTGACCTGGGACTGGCCGGTCACCTCTAGCGAGGACCTGGTGTTCGGCCAGCGCGCGTCCGCGGCCGGACTCCGGTGGGGCTGGTTCCACGAATACGCCGAGGTGACCTCCCCCTGGAGCCTGCACGACTACCTGATCCAGCGGCGCCGCTGGCTGTGGGGAGATATCCACGCCATCCGGCACCGCTCAGTTATGGGCTGGGGCGCTGCCGTCCGGGTCGCCTTCAAGTACTTGCAGGGCGTACTGGCGCTCTGCCTATCGGCTGTCGGGCTGTGGCTGCGGCTGACAGGCCGGATTCCCGCCACGGCCGGCATCCTGAGCTTCGGAAAGCTCGCCGTGATCGCGTGGGTCGGGCTGTTCTTCGCGTGCGGGTGGATTGCCTCAGCTGGCAGGAGCCCGGACTGGCGCATGCTGTCGGGGCTGCTCGCAGTGATCATGATGCCGGTGTCCGCGTTGTTGACGCTTGCTGCAGTAGTAGTCCCGCTCGCCCAGGGCGATCCGGGTGACTTCCAGGTGATCAAGAAGACAAGGACCAAGTGATGAGTCTCAGGCAGCAGGCCGCCCTTGTGATAGGAGCGCTCACTGTCCTGACAGCCGGCTGTGTAGCAACCGCACTGCAGCCACCGTCGGCTCGGGCGGCGGTTGCGATCACGTTGTCTCACCAGGTCGTACACAAGCCCAGAATGCAGCGGGGCATCGGCGTGGACTGGTACGCCTGGCGCGGAGAGCATGTTACGACCCAAGCCGCAGCGACCGTCGCCTACGTCAAAAGCTTGCATGCGAACGCCATCAGCATCAGCTTCCCGTTCTTCATGCACGGTGCGAGATCCTCCCAGGTGCGCGCTACCTCGTCGACACCAACGCCGGCCCAGCTGTCCATACTCGTCCACGATGCACGCAAGGCCGGGATGACGGTCTCACTGCGCCCGCTGCTCGCTAACGGGTCGCTCGGCAGGTCCCGCACGGGCTGGACGCCGGTCCATGAGGCCGCCTGGTTCCGTTCCTACAAGCGGTTCCTGCGGCCTTATCTAGTCATGGCGCAGCGCGACGGTGTCGCGGAGTTCATTGAGGGCACCGAGTTCGCTGCGTTCGACACGGCTCCCGGCTGGCACTCGCTGAGCAAGTGGGCCGGGACGCTGTACAAAAAGAAACTTGCATGCGCGGCAAACTGGAACAGTCGACCGAAGCTCATCTGCGGCGGGGTCACTGAGACGGTGGATGCATACCCTCCCGTGCGCCATGGCACCTTGCTCGCCGGGTGGGAGCATTACGACAGGAAGCTGCGGTACGGGACGGTTCTCACCGAGATTGGGATAGCGGCCGCGCCCAAGGCGCCAACGGATCCCAACCGGTACGGGTGGCCGATCAGGCACACTGACCCCAAGGTGCAGGCACGCTGGTTCACCGCGGCCTGTCACGCTGCGCGACGCGAGCACATAGGCGGGATCTACTACTGGTCGATCGGAATGGGCAAGCCGTCCCGTGGCCCCACGCTGCATCATCAGCAGGCCTGGGCCTATAGCGCGGGCGCCCGCGCTATCGCCTCGTGCTTCGCCGCAATCGAGCGAGCCAAGCGCTAATGGCTGACGGTGAATTCCAGGTGATCAAGAAGGACGAGGACCAATCGATGAGCCGCTGGCGGGCGGCCGCCCTCGTTGCCGTCGCGACCGGCATGGTCGTGGGCTGGGTGCGCAGTAGCTGCCAGGACTGGCGGGCTGCAGCCACCGCCGGTCAAGTCGAGGGTCTCGATCACATTGCCCCAACGGTCAGGGCAGGCAAGGGCAGCATGCAGCTGGGCATCGACGTGGACTGGTACGCCTGGCCCGAGAGGACGTTACGGTCCAAGCCGCGGAGACCGTCGCCTACGTCGATAGCCTGCACGCGAACGCCATCAGCATCAGCTTCCCGTTCTTCGTGAACGGGTTCCCGAACTCTACCGCAGTAGCGCCGTGAACCGTCGACACCAACACCGGCGCAACTGTCCATTCTCGTCAAGGATGCCCGGCAGTTTCGGGATGACTGTTTCGCTGCGCCCCCTGCTCGCTAACGGGTCCGCATCGGCAGGTCCCGCACGCGCTGGAAGCCGGTCGAATGAGGCCGCCTGGTTCAGTTCCTACAAGCGGTTCCTGCGCCCCTATCTGATCCTGGCGCAGCACGACGGCGTCGCGGAGTTCATCGAGGGCACCGAGTTCTCCCAGTTCGACACCGCTCCCGGCTGGCGCTCGCTCAACACAGTGGGCCAGGTCGCTTTACCACGGGACGCTTGCATGCGCGGCAAACTGGGGCAAAGTGCCCGAGGAGCATCTGCGGCGGCATCACTGAGACCGTGGATGCCTACCCTCCTGTGACGCGTGGCAGCTTGAAGGCCGGCTGGGACAATTCGACAAGATGCTGCGGAAAGGGACGGCGCTGACCGAGGTCGGTATCGCCGCCGCGCCCGAGGCGCCCACGAATCCCGACGAGTACGGGTGGAACATCAGGCACGTCGACCCCGGTGTACAGGCAAGCTGGTTCACCGCAGCCTGTTACGCCGCCCAGCGTGAGCACCTGAGCGGGATTTACTTCTGGTCGATCGGAATCGGCCCGCCGCCCCTGCGCCCCACGGTGACCGATCAGCGGAACTGGGGGGGCGCGGGCGCCGGTGCTATCGCATCGTGCTTCGCCACAATCGAGCGAGCAAAGACCTAAATGACTGACGCACTTACCCTTCCGCGTTCCGAGACTCAGGCGGCTACCTCGGCGAAGCGCACGTGGCTGCGCGAACACCTGCCGATTGCCTCGATCCTGGCAGCACAGGCCAGCTACACCATCAGGCTCATTCCCGTCGGCTATCTCAGCACGGACGAGGCCAGGTACATCGTGGCCGGCCACGTCCTGATCCACGAACTGTTCCACGGCGGCGGGTCACCGTTCTACGAGACATTCTTCTCCGGGGCGCCTGACATCTACTCCCCACTGGCCGCAATGGCCGACTACGTCGGCGGAGTCGTGGCCGTGCGCCTCATGAGCATGTGCTTCATGCTCATCGCTACGTACCTGCTGTACCGCACGGCCGAGCGCCTTGTGGGCTACCTCGCCGCTGTCTGCTCGGCCGGATTGTTCGCGGGCCTGGGCATCACCCAGGTCGTCGGCCGGAACACCATCTACGACGCCATGGCCTTCATGCTCATGGCTGCTGCTGCCTACTGCGCGGCGCGGTCCCGCGACGGCCAGGCCAAGTGGTTGCTGCTGGTACCGCTGGCGCTGTTCGCTGCCTATTTCACGAAGTACATGACGTTCTTGTTCGACCCGGTGGTCATAGCTATCGCGAGCTTTGGCGTCGGGTCGTGGAAGGAGTCGGCACGGCGGTTGGTCATCCTCGGGTTGCACGACCTTGAGCACCCTGGGTCTTGGGGTGTTTCTTGCGGGGTGGGCTTATCTGAAGGGCATGTTCTTCACCGTGTTCAGCCGAGGCGCCGGCACGAATGCGGTGCTTGGCGCGCTGAAGCTATCGGATCACGTGATCATCTCGCGCACTTGGACGTGGATGGGCCTGCTGCTGGTGCTCAGCCTGATTGGCGCCGTCGCTGCCTTGATTGGGCGCAAGAACTTCGGACTGGTCCTTGTCGTCTGCGCGCTGGCCGGGTTCCTGGTGTTTGCGGAAGCGTTGCATCTGCACGCAGGCGAGTCGATGCGCCGTCACGACGACCTAGCCGCATTGTTCGCCGCGATCCCTGCTGGTTACGCTCTGGCACTGCCCGCCAATCTGATGCGCCGGACCGTGTCCTGGAAGCGCGTCCTGGCCGGTAGTCGCCCTGCTAGTTGTCGTGGCGGCATGGGCGGGCTACGGCCAGCTGCCGGGCAGCTTCGTAAAAGAGAACGGCTTTGACACCGGCAACGGTGGCAACCCTGCGCCGCTCGCGCTGGCGCTCAAGCCTTATCTCGTGCCAGGTCACGAGTACCTGCTTTCTGGCCTGGATAACTACTCGACGATCTACTACTCGCACGTCAACTTGCCGTGGTACGAGTACGCGACCGACGATAACTACATCAAATACCCGATTCCCGGGCGTGGCGGAGACTGGTCGGGCACAGTCCACGGGCGCATCTGTCACAGCCTTGGCCTGGGGTGCACCTATCTGGAAGGTCCAGCCGCCTACACCGCCGCGATCAGCGCGCACGCCTTTGCGGTGATCGAGCTAGAGCAGCGCTTTCCACCTATCGCGACTTAGTCCGCGATCAAGAAGGCACTCAATCGAAAGCACTCGGGATACAACGAGGTACTCGCGCGCGGATACTTCACCGTCTGGGTCTACCTTCCCGACTACGCCCGCCACCGTCGCCGACCGGTGTCCCGGACGGTCCGGTCGCTACCCGATCGCTTCCTGTTTCACGGGGCTCAGCTGACCGACTCACCTCAGCCGAGCGTGCGACCTCGGCGGCCGAGTAGGTGAGGATGATGTCCGCACCAGCCCGGCTGATCGCGGTGAGTGATTCCATGATCGCCCGGTCTGCTGAACCCGGCAGGACCGCGCCCTTCCGGAATCCTGATCGAACTTTCTGCGTGTTTCCGGCATCGCCACTGCTTAATGGCGATGTGTCCGCACTGCACGGAGAAACCCAGATTCCGGCATGATGAATTCATATTGTTACTGTCAGCACCATATTGCCCGCTTAGTTGGTCATGACCGAGGCGAATCTATTCGCAGCTTGCCCGGAAGCCGCGGCGACCGACTGGCAGCAGCCGCTAATATGGCGGTGTTCCGCATTCACATTAGTAATAAATAGCGTGTGTACGTCTAGCTAAAGGTAGGCGTAAGTTAGGGGAGCCACCTGCAGTGCCAGCGGACAGAGACGTTCAGCTCGCGGGATTGAGCGCGCTGGGCCAGGTCGCCCGCCGAGATGGCGGAAGCGACTCCGGTCCGCGAATGCGGCGGGTGATCGACAACGCGGGAGGGCCGCGAGCAATAGAGC
Organism: uncultured Actinomycetota bacterium; assembly: GCA_963787665.1. Taxonomy (GTDB): domain Bacteria; phylum Actinomycetota; class Actinomycetes; order Streptosporangiales; family Streptosporangiaceae; genus JAJYUU01. The sequence continues at coordinate 288,965 of CAWBDZ010000005.1, read as the reverse complement.
CCGCTTGGCCCGAGGAAGATGCCGCTAGGATGCGGCCGCACCAGGACTGGCCGCATAGCACGGCGCAGTTCCAGGTTGCACGAGGCTCCTTTGGTGCCCGTCAGGCTCGTAAATTGCACTGGCGCCTATCCCGCTGGAAGCCGCGTTACTGGCCGCTGGTCACATCGTTCCTGATAGGTCTTGTGGTCATCGGCTGGGTCAGCGAGCCGTTCGTCGGCCCGCTCGGCTGGCCGCTCACTGTCGTGTGGTGCTGGCCGATCATCAACACCATCATTGGCATTCGCGGCATCCACCTGACGCGAACCGTGCTGAGGGATTCCGAGGCACGCTGGCGTGGCAGCGGTCCGGTGGTGTGCGAGGACTTTCTGCTAGTCGTCGTCCCTACCATTGGTAGGCACGATACCTACCCCGCGCTCGAGCGATCGGTGTTGTCGTACATCGCGTACCTGCCTGCCTGTTTTCCCTGGTTCCGTATCGATATCGTCATTGAGCAGCAATGCGAGGCGGCCGCGCGAATAGCCAGGCTGGCAGCCAGAAGTGAGCTAATCCGTATCGTCACAGTGCCGACGAGCTATCGCACTCCATATCGCACCAAATTCAAGGCCCGTGCCAACCACTATTCGCACGAGCTGCGTATCCATGAGCGCGAAGACAGGGACGACGTGTGGGTCTTGCATATGGACGACGACACTGGCGTCGGGCCAGACACCGCAGTCGCGATGGCTCGATTCATCGAGGAGCAGTTCCGGGCCGGTCGCGATGCCAAGCACATGGCGCAGGGCATCCTCACGTATCCGCGCCAGTATTCAGTCAACAGGTTCACCTGGCTGGCGGACTCCATTCGTCCCGCAGATGACATCGCGCGCTTCTCGGCGTTCACCGGTAGCGGCACTCCGCGGGCGGGCTTACACGGGGAGCTGTTACTCGTCCGGGCATCGGTTGAAGCGACGATCGGCTGGGATTTCGGCCCGCGAAGTATCGTGGAGGACGCCCAGTTCGCGTTGATCTTCTGCGACGCATACAGAGGCCGCAGCGCCTGGTTCGGCGGGCGCTGTTACGGCGCTTCGCCCGCCACTGTGCGCGACTTCGTGCGACAACGTGAACGTTGGTCCTGGGGTTTGGTGGGATTGGTCTGCAATCGGTCCGTCCGGCTGCGAAATCGCCTACTGCTCGCATATTCGGTGTTCTCGTGGATCGTCGGACCAATACAGAATATCTTTATTATCTTCCTTATCGGCTTCCTTATCTCCGACACCAATAACTCTCCGGTCAGCCTCTTCGTCCTTCCGGTGTGGGCGCTCAATCTTGCCTACATGCTCTGGATGTACTGGGAGGGACTGCGTCTCAATGCCGGCGTCTCAGCCAGAGGCCGCCGCATGTGGTGGGAACCCCTCGCCGCGATACTCCTGATCCCCTTCTTCGGATTAATGGAAGGCGTCGGCGGGCTTCGTGGCTTTCTGAAGTTCGCCCGGCGGGCGGAGAACAAGTTCGTGGTGATTGCCAAGCCGTCATGAGCCGGCATGTCCGGAAAGTTACCCTTGTCGCTGCAGCACTCGGCGCGGCAACGTTGGTCTCCGCATGCGCCATTCCGTCTAGGCCTGCGTGGTGGCCTAAGCCGAAGCAAAGTACTCGATCCGAGCCGCACCGGGATATCACTCAGGCCGCGGTGCCGACTGTCCGCCATCGATGGCACGATGGAATGCGCCAGCTCGGCATTCAGGTGTACTGGACAGCCAACAATAATGACAGGTCTGCCTCGATGGTGCGAATAAAGGCACGGCGAATAATCGACTATGCGATCAGCCTGAACGCGAACTCCATTACGGTGACGTTCCCCTTCTACACGCATGGCATCGCCTCGGACGTTGTCTATGCCAGCCCAGCGACCACACCGACGCCGGGTCACATCGAGATCTTCCTGCAAGAAGCGCTGAGAAGCCATCTCCGCGTGACACTCCGGCCGCTGCTCGATGAGACCGCCCTAGTTGCTCAGAACCCGCTCGCATGGCGCGGATCGATTCAGCCTCAGAGTACGGATGCCTGGTTCCGGAGTTATCGTAAATTGCTTATGCCTTACGCTGCCGCAGCGCAAGCCGGGCACGCGGCCACTTTTGTCGTCGGCACCGAACTTGAATCGCTTGAGACCGCGCCGAATTGGAGACGTCTGATTAGGGATGTCAGGTCCGTATATCGTGGTCAGTTAGCGTATGACGAGAACTACGATGAGTTTGCGCTCCGCGTCCAGCACCTCCCCTTGCGAAGATTCGGCATCGACGCTTACCCGCGTTTCAATCTGCCAGACAGCACATCCGTAGGCAGGCTCAGTGAGGCGTGGGACCGCTGGCTCGGGTCGCACCGCCTCAGTGTACGCCGCAAGCTAATTCTGGCCGAGGTGGGCATTGTCGCGACTGCAGGCGCGTACCCCGATCCGGGTGCGTGGATCGGAACGAGATATTCGCCGATTGACACCCGAGTCCAGGCGAACTGGTACCGCGCTGTCTGCCGGGCCGTCCAGACCGAGCAGATTGGCGGCGGCATTTACTGGTGGGAAGTTAGCTTTGACGCCGATCCCGCCCATCCCGGCGAGTGGCGGTCCGACCGGTTGACGTTCCTGGGCAGGCCCGCGCAGCGGGTCATCCGCAAGTGCTTCGCTGCCCTCTCCGCTGAGACGGCGCCAGCCGTCATGCCAGTGGCGGGGTGGAGACCGCCCTGGCGGGTGCTGGAAGCTGCTGCCTGAGACTCACCGCAGGTAGTGCTTAACTGCGCGCCGGAACGCGGCGAGCGCGGCGGGGTGGCCTTCCAGGCGCCAGGGTCTCTTGGCATTGATGTCGAACCACACGATGCCGAGCAGGCGGTTGCGCCTGATGCCTGCGAACAGGCTCTGGATCTGGCTGTGCTCCTGAGGTCCCGGAGCCGTTCCCGTCTCCGCGATCAGCACAGGGTCGTGAGTGATCGGCCGGACCGCATCCAGGACCGGGCCGAACATCGAGTCGAACGTGTCCGCAGGGGACCAGTAGTACGCGTCGATGCCCACCCAGTTCACGTAGGCGGCCCCGGGCCAGTCCTCTCGCAGCGGGATATCGCTGGCCGTGCCGATGCTGTTGATGGTCCATACCCAGGTCACGTTGCTGACGCCAGCTGCGGCGAACGTGTCGTGGATGACGCGCCACGCCCGGACGAACTGAGCGGGCGGGGTCTGCCCGTATCCCCAGCGGTACCAGGTCGAGTTCATCTCGTGGCCGAAGCTGATGGCCACCGTATCGCCGAATTTCCTGACCGCTTTCGCGTACCCGGCGAGGTAAGTACGGTACCGGCCGCGGCCGATCTGCGCGATGCTGACCCGAACCGGATCGATCTGAATGAGCGGGATCGCGCCTAGCCGGATTACCCGGCATGCCTGGGCAGTACTGAACGCCGAGCCGAACTGCTGAAAGTAGGCGACTACCCGAGGTTGAGCTCGTGTCGCGTGAGCAAACTCCGTGATCTCCGGGAACTTGGCTTCGATCACTCCTACATAAGGCGGCGCAGGCACATGACGGCGGGGACACACCGCAGGCGCGTGCACCGCAGGCGCGTGCACCGCGGTCGGAGCGACCTGGTAGCCGCTAGTTACTGAGCAGCCGGCGGCCAGAATGACAATTACTGTCGCGCCAGCGATGCGCCTTACCACGGTGAGGACGCTCAGTTTGTCCACGCCTCCTCGTTGATGCCTTCCAGCCGTGCCGCCTGCAGCCTCGCGTCGGCCCTCGGTCCGACTTCAACGGCGCTGCGCGTCACCCATCCCTGCTGAAGGCAGGTTGCGATGCCGTACACGCGCAAGGGGCGAAGCACGGCAACCGACCAGGCCGCCACGCAGGGAGCGAGAAGGAACGAGCCGATCCGGCCGGCCCATCGCTGGTCGCTGCGGACCACTGCCAGCATCCGGACAGCCAGCGCATACGACCATCCGATTGACGCCAGCGCCATAGTGTCCACGAAGAACCGGTCGGCTGGCCACAGCGCCACGCAAGCAACGACGGTCGCTATAGCAACCAGATACGTCCACAGGTTGATGACCGTGAACCACCAGCTGTATGACGGCAGCCGTAGATAGCGAACGCGCCAGAAGGTCCGGATCGTTGAGCCGCGCATCCAGCGCGTCCACTGCCGGAAGTGGTGGCTGACCGTCTCCGGATACATGGTGAACTGAACGGCAGTCGACTGCTGGACGGCACGGCCCCGTCCGCGGGCGAATAGCGTGAGCGCAGCGTCATCGCCAAGGTCAATCGGGTGCCCGAAGAATGTCTCCTCTAGGTAAGCCCGGAGGTTGTCGCGGATGACGGGGGCGCGGTAAAGGGCGAAGGTGCCTCGGTTGACCAGAATGTCGCCGACGACGTTCTGCGCGCCGCAGGACAGCATCTGCCAGATCAAGCACCGGGCGTAGGTGAGTCTCGTCAGCCAGTTCTTCCGGTAGTTGTACCCAAGCTCCAGGCCGGCCACCGACTGTACCTTGCGGTCAGCAAACGGCTTGAGGCCCTCCTCGATCGCCCGCCGCTCTAGTGCAGTGTCGCTGTCGAGCGTGACGAAGATGTCCCCGTCGTCTGCCCCGAAAGTGTGAGCCTGAGCGTGCTTCTTGCCCTTATTGCGTTGCCGGGCCCAGGAGAATTCCACGTCAGGAGGATGACAGCGGCGCCAGTACTCAAACACCTGGGAGTAGTCGACCGTCGAGCCGTCATCGACCACCTCGACACGATTCGGCAGGCGCGTCTGACTGAACAGGGCGTAGAGCGCGCGGTCAAGCAGCACCGGGTCCTCGTTGTAAACGGGAACGTTAACAGTTACGCGCAGCCGGTCGAGGCGCCTCTGCTGCACGGCATTAACCCGGTAGGGGCGCTCAAACATCGACATTAACCACTGGACGACCGTGAGAAGGAAGAGCACGGCCAGGATGCCCATCAGCAACCGGTGCTCGCGGAATACGAGATACAGGTCGGTTCGCCGGTTAACGCCAATCGCAACGCCGGCCAGCACGATTGTCCATGTAGTCAGGCGCGGTGGCCGCAATGTCACCTCGGGAATTTCATAGGCGTGGATCACAGGTCCTCCAGCCGTTTCCCGCGCCGCCAGCACACGCGGATTGCCAGGCAAGCTACTGCGATCACGATGCCGGACAGGACGCAAATCCAGGTCTCAACGTCGAGGATGGACGTCACTGTCGCCGGCCTCCCTTATCACGGCTGAGTTCCCAGATCCGGAACAAGCGGCGCGGTTGGTACGCCTCGCGTGCGCGATAAATAAGGCGATAGGCGCCCGATGCTCTGACCGCGTTCCAGACGGCGACCTCTGCGCGGGTTGCGTTCGGCCCTCCGCTTTCGTCCGTCTCAATCAGCTGAAAATAACGTGCCTTCACGGCCGCGACGCAGCCTTTGTTGCCAGTTAACTCCCGATGCAGGGCTGGGTCCCACCACGCGCACACCACGGCCTGACCACCCAGGATCTGACCGGGATACACCTCAGCGTGCAGGTAGTAGTACGCGACTGGGCTTTCCGAATCCATCAGGTAATGCGCACGGCCCGGATGCAGAAGGGGCCGCAGCTCGCTCATGAGCGCTGCGGACGACGGCCAAGCGCGGAACAAGTCTCCGGAGACGTTAACGGAGGTCAGCGTGAGAGGGACCACCGTCGCAACAGCCACGGCGATGCGCCAGCTCCGCTCTCGCTGGAGCCGACTAGCCTGGACTATCACATAGCCCGCGCCGATGGCCGCGAACCATGCCCCGAAATCGACGTGCTTGTGCAGGGACGTGAGCGTATTAATGCGCGCCTGGTTCGCTGGCGCCAGCCAGCACGCGATGGCTACCGACACGAGCAGGAAACGGATGCGGCGCGACGATCTGTAGTTGGCGACGACCGCCAGTAGTGATAGCACTGCGACCGGGCCGACGAAGTCAAAACCGTCGCCAAGCACGGTCAACCCCGGCGTGGCGGAACTGGTCCGAGCTAGCGTCGTAAACAGCACGCCGTGCTCATACGCCGCCCCTCCGAACTGGAACAGGGCGATCCCTAGCGCGCACGCGCAGTAGATGCCAATTCGGCTCGCCCGCAGCAGCCTGCGCCACGGACCAGCGTGCCACGACGCTGCTATTGCGAGCGCTATAACGGCTGGGTCCCACAACGCCGACGCGTACTTTGCAGCGTTCGCCAGGGCCATGACCAGTGCGGCGAGCAGGATGAATGGCTCAGGGTGCCGTCCGGCTGCGCGGACGGCCAGCCACGCGGCGAGCGCGATAAGCATTAGCGCCATCGCGTCATAGGTGGCAAATGCAAGGGCCTGGGTGGGGCCGAGAATGGCGAACACGCAGGCTGCACTGATGGCAGTCCTGCGGCCGTGCAGCAGACGGCGGGTGGTGTCATACAGGAGGACCGTGGTCACGAGCATGAAGCAGAGGGACAAGATCCTCGCCGCGGCAAGGCCTCCCACGGCATCAGCCAGCGCGCCCAGCGGTGCGTAGATGACTGGCGCTCCGGAGAAATATGTTGGGAAATCCGGTATTTGTGCACCGCGCAGCCAATGCAGCCACTCCAGGTGCCCGGCCCAGAGGTAAAGGGCCTCGTCAGCGAATGCGGTGTTCGACCAGACCAGCCGCAGCGACAGAGCGGCCTGGACGACGAGCACGACAAGCAGGCAGAGGACTGCGCGAGAAGGCCAGCGCCTTGGGCGAGCCGCCCGGGGTTCCGGGGCGGACATCGACTCGAGGACCCTCAGGACTGCATCCTGCGATGTGGCTGAGGTCGCAGGCGCCTCGGGTATCCCGATCGCTGAGCTCGGCGCGGTATCCGCCGACTGGTTCATGGTTGTCATGAGTGGCTGCGACCGTAAGTGCGCACAGCCTTCTCAACCAGCCCGGGGATGACTCCGCTCTCGTCATGCCCGGCGGCATGCTTCACCGTTCGCAATCCGTGTCGCCCCCACAGAACACGCCGCGACATCCGGGCCCTCGGCCGGGGCCTCAGTGATCAAATAGATGTCCGGCGACAGCTCTACACACCCCGGGCCACATTATTCTGAACCGCAGAGGGCTTCGCCTGCATTACGCAGCAAACTCGCCGAGCCACTGACGGCCGTATGCGCGGACCACCGGGCGCGGAGTTTGCTGGCACGCCCAGCTCTAGACCGGCGATTCAACTGCAGCGCAGGTCACGCGGCATTGCGGCGGCCAGTTCCCGAGTGACCTGAGATTTCACCGCAGCCAGCGGGCCACCTCTGCGGCCCAGTAGGTGAGGACGATGTCCGCGCCGGCCCGGCTGATCGCGGTGAGTGATTCCATGATGGCCCGGTCCCGGTCCAGCCAGCCGTTGGCGGCCGCCGCCTCGATCATCGCGTACTCGCCGCTGACCTGATAGGCCGCGACCGGCAGCTGCACGTTCGCGGCGACCTGGCTGATCACATCGAGGTACGCCAGCGCGGGCTTGACCATGATGATGTCGGCGCCCTCTTCGACGTCCAGCAGTGCCTCCCGCAGCCCGTCCTTCGCCGCGGCCGGATCCTGCTGGTAAGCGGCCCGGTCACCGAACTGCGGCGCGCACTCGGCAGCGTCCCGGAACGGCCCGTAGAACGCCGAGGCGAACTTCGCCGAGTACGCGCAGATGGCCACATCGGCGTGGCCGCCCGAGTCCAGCGCGGCCCGGATGGCGCCGACCTGGCCGTCCATCATTCCGCTGGGAGCGACGACCTGCACGCCGGCCGCCGCCTGGGCCAGCGCGATGGACCCGTACCGCTCCAGGGTCGCATCGTTGTCCACCTCGCCCGCGGCAGTCAGCACACCGCAATGGCCATGATCGGTGTACTCATCTAGGCAGAGATCGGCCATCAGCACGGTGTCGTGCCCTACCTCCTCGGCCAGGTCACGCAGCGCGAGCTGGACAATGCCATCGGGGTCGTCGGCCGACGAGCCGCGGCCGTCCTTTACCGCCGGGATCCCAAAGAGGATCAGGCCACCGACGCCCGCCGCCACTGCCTCGGCGGCCGCCTTCCGGACGCTGTCCCTGGTGTGCTGCACGACGCCGGGCATCGAGCCGACCGGTTGCGGCTCGACGATGCCCTCTTTCACGAACAGTGGCAGCACGAGGCTCGATGGCCGCACGGTCACCTGCGCGACGAGCCGGCGCATCGGCGCACTCCGCCGGAGCCTCCTTGCCCTCGTAACGGGGAAGCCGGGAGTCATCTCGCTCCTAGAGTGGGCTTACCTGATCCGGCGGCGCGCTCCGCGACGCCGCTCGCTCGGCTTGCGCACGGGCTCACCCGCTTCGATAGCCGCGTCCCGCAGGCTGGCGCCATGCGCGGCCAGCGCCTCGACCAGTGCTGTGACCGACGGCGTCTCCGCCACCACGTCAACACGCAGGCCGAACTCGGCGGCCGTCTTCGCCGTCTGCGGGCCGATCACTGCGATCACGGTCACCGCGTGCGGCTTACCAGCGATCCCGATGAGGTTGCGGACCGTGGACGAGGAAGTGAACAGGACCGCGTCGAACCCGCCGCCCTTGATGGCCTCCCGGATCGGCGCAGGCGGCGGCGCGGCGCGTACGGTCCGGTAAGCAGTTACGTCCTCGGCTTCCCAGCCGAGTTCGGTCAGCCGCCCCAGCAGCCCTTCGGTCGCGATGTCGGCGCGCGGGAGTAGCACCCGGTTGATCGGATCGAGTATGTCGTCGTAGGCGGGCCACGCATCTGCCAGGCCCTCTGCGGACTGCTCTGTTTCGGGCACCAGATCCGGCATGATGCCGAACTCGCGCAGCGCCCTGGCGGTCTGCTCGCCGACCGCGGCGACCTTCACGCCAGCGAAAGCCCGGGCGTCGAGGCCATACTCCTCGAACTTCTCCCTGATCGCCCGTACCGCGTTGACCGAAGTGAACCCGATCCACTGATACCGGCCGGTGACCAGGCCCTTGACCGCCCGCTCCATCTGCTGTGGGGTGCGTGGCGGCTCAACCGCTATCGTCGGCACCTGCTCGGGCACTGCGCCCCGGGCGCGCAGCAGGCTGCATACCTCGTCCGCCTGTTCCTTGGTCCGGGGCACCAGGACTCGCCAGCCGAACAGCGGCTTCGTCTCGAACCAGGACAGGGCCGGCTGTGCCGCGACGCCATCGCCCACGACAGCCACCGCAGGCCCGTGCGCCGTCAGCAGGCTGACTCCGGCGGCCTTCAGGTCGGCCCCTATCGTCCCGAGCGTGCCGACGACAGTGTGCTGGTCAGTCGTGGTGCCGTTCCAGGTGATAGCGAACGGCGCGTTGTCCGGCCAACCCGCAGCGATCAGCATCTTGCCCAGGTCTACCGGGCCGCTCTCGGCGCCGAGTATGACCAGCGTGCCTTCTGCGTCGGTGACCCGGCTGACCTCGCCGGCCTGGATGATGCGGACATCGCCGCCGCCGTCGGTGGTCAGCGGAACACCCGCGTACTCCGGGACTGCGATAGCCGGCGACACTCCCGGCACGACCTCGAACGGCACCCGTGCCTTGGCGCAGGCCGCCGCTTCGGCGGCCGCGTTGCAGAACATGAACGGATCGCCACCGAACAGTCGCACTGCCAGCTGGCCCGCCTTGGCGGCCTTGATGAGCAGTTTGGGATCTTGCAACGCAGCTTCGGAATCGGCCAGCGTCGCGCCCGGCTTGATCAGGTGCCCGAGGCGGTCAACAAGCCACGCTGGCCCGACCACAAGGTCGGCTCGGCCGAGCAGCGTGGCTGCCCGGATCGTCAGCAGGCCCTCGTCGCCGGGTCCGGCGCCCACGAACGCGACCCAGCCGGACACCTGCTCCGGAGCACGGGCCACCTTCGGTGTTGCCTGCTTCGCTTTGCTGCTGGTCTTTGTGGGGTTCACTTGTCATCGTCCCCGCTGCTGAGGTGTCCGCCGGACATCGCTGTTTCGTTTCCGGGCACTGCCATTAGCCTTCCCGCGCCACGGGCGAGCAGATCCGCGGCCACCTGGCGGCCGATCTGCTCAGCCTGCTCCAGAGATCCGCTGCCGCTGCCGCGTAGCGCCGTTCCCCCGTCGGCCGCCACGACTACGCCGTGTAGCCGAAGCACTTCCGTTCCGGCAGCATACGCGCCAACGGGCGCCAAGCAGCCGGCCTGCAGCGCGCCGAGCAAACTTCGTTCGGCCGCCGTCGCTGCCCTGCTGACCGGATCGTCAATCTGGCCGAGGAGCGCAACGAGATCTTCCCTGTCGTCCCGGCACTCAACCGCGAGCGCACCCTGGCCTGCTGCCGGGACCATCTCGTCGGGCTCGAATACCTGGGTCACGGCGTCGAGCCGGCCGATCCTGGCCAAGCCTGCGTAGCCAAGCACGATGGCGGCTAGCTCGCCAGCTTCTACCTTGGCCAGCCGGGTTCCGGCGTTGCCGCGCACCGGTACCGGGACAACGTCGGACCGGAGCATCCGCAGCTGGGCCGCCCGGCGCGGCGAGCCGGTGCCGATGGTGGCACCGGCCGGCAGGTCGGCGAGCTTGGCACCGTCTCGCCCGGCCAGTGCATCGCGCGGGTCGTCGCGGCCGGGCACGGCGGCAAGCCGGATGTCGTCAGCCGGCCCGGTGGGCAGGTCCTTCAGCGAGTGCACCGCGATATCAATCTCGCCGGCCAGCAGACTTGCCCGGATCGAGCTGACGAAGACCCCGGTGCCGCCGATCTGCGTCAGCAACTCCCGGCTGACGTCTCCGGCGGACTCGATGCCGACAAACTCGACCTCCCGGCCGGTCCGCTCGGTGATGGCCCGGCTTACCAGGAGCGACTGCGCCACAGCCATCGGGCTGCGGCGGCTGCCCACGCGCAGCGGATGGCTCATTGCGGCTCCTCACGAGGCCAGCCGGCGAACTGCGCGTCCGCCTGGGCAACAGCCTGCACCGTCGCGGGGTCCAGGTCGAACAGCACGCGCAAGGCGTCCTCATAGCTGTCTGCACCCGGCGCGTCGGCCAGTTCTTTAACCCGGACCGTCGGATCATGCAGCAGCTTGTCGGTTATCCGCCGCATGGACTTAGTAATTTCGTCCATCGACGCCGCGTCCAGTTGCCCGAGCCGCCCAGCGAGCCTGGCGAGTTCGGCATCCACGACGCCAGCGGCCTTGGCGCGCAGTGCCACGACTGTCGGCGCCACGGTGGCCGCCCGGCTGGCCGACACATGCGTCGCCAGTTCTTCCGCCATGATCCGCTGCACCTGCTCGATGTCGCCGCTGCCGGGCACGGTGCCAGCGACGCTGCCATCGGCGGACAACGTCTCCAGATCGATTAGCTCGACGCCTAGCGTGCCCGCGACGCCGGGTTCGACATCGCGCGGCATGGCCAGGTCGAGTATCACCAGGGCGGGGTCGCCACGCTGGCTGAGCGCGTCCTGCACGAGGTCGGCGGTGATGACGTGGCCTGGCGCGCCCGTGCAGGTGACCACCAGATCTGCGGCCGCGATCAGGCCGGCCAACTCAGACATCTGCCCAGCCCGCCCGCCAGCCGAAGCGGCGAGCCGTTCGGCGCGCTGCCGGGTCCGGCTGGCCACCACCAGCGCGGCTGGCCCCGCCTTGGCCACACTGGCCACCACCAGCCCGCTCATCGCGCCGGCGCCGACGACCAGGACACTCTTCCCGGCTAGTGCTGCGGCCGGGTCCCCGGCCGCGATCCGGCGGCTGTCCGGGTCGGCGCTGTCGGCCCCGTTACCCAAATGCTTGGCCGCGGCTTGCAGCCCGACGCTGACCAGGCTCGCGCCCGCCTTGCCGATTGCTGTCTCGGTGTGCGCTCGCTTCCCGGTCCGTAGTGCCACGGAGCCGAGTTCGGACAGCGTGCGGCTGAGCGTGCCCTGCTCCCTGGCGAGCCGCAGCGCCTGCCGGAGCTGGCCCAGTATCTGGCTCTCGCCGATCACCATGGAGTCGAGGCCGCAGGCGACGGCCAGCAGGTGCTGCACCGCGCGGTCTTCATAGTGGACGTACAGATGCGGTGTCAGCTCGCCCTGCGGCACCTGTGAGTGCCTTGATAGCAGCTCGCAGATAGCCGCCACCGCACCGTGGAACTTGCCCACCTCGGCGTAGATCTCAACCCGGTTGCAGGTACTCAGGACCAGCGCGCCAGCGATGTCCTCGGCGCGGTACACATCGTGTAGCAGCTTGCCGAGCGCATCGTCAGTCAGCGCAACCCGCTCGAGCGTCGCCAGTGGCGCGCCCTTGTGGTTCACTCCGACGACCAGAAGGCTCATGTGCCTACCGCCCGCACCCCTGTCCCGTAATCCTGATCCGTGTCTGCCCGGAACGCGGCCGCGGCCATGCGGCCACCGTTATCCAGCCGCTGATACGTGAGTTCAGCCGCGACATCCACGCCAAGATCTCCCCCTGGCACGCTCTCCAGCAGCCGGCCGGCCCGCCCTTCCGCGCGCTCGCGGGCTCCCTGCCGGGCGACCGCCCCGCGCCGTTGTGCGTGGAAGGCGAGAATCTGCAACTCGATTGACAGGTCGACCTTACGCACATCTACGCCGGAAGGCACGCTGAGCACGACGGGGGCGAAGTTCAGAATGCTCGTGACCCCGGCAGCTACCAGGCGATCGCAGACATTCTGGGCGGCGGCCGCGGGCGTCGCGATGACGCCGATGGAGACCCCGAAGCGCTCGACGACATCCTCGATATCGGCGGCGCTGCGTACGGTGTGCCGGGCGATGACCGTGCCGACGACTGTCGGGTCGCAGTCCAGCAGCGCGGCGATGCGGAACCCGCGAGTCGCGAAGCCGCCGTAGTTCGCCAGGGCCCGGCCGAGGTTTCCGGCGCCCACGATGAGAACGGGCCAGTCCTGGGTCAGGCCAAGCTCCCGGGATACCTGATAGACCAGGTAGTCAACGTCATAGCCGACGCCGCGGGTGCCATAGGAACCCAGATGGGACAGGTCCTTACGCAACTTGGCCGAGTTGACTCCGGCCGCAGCGGCAAGCTCCTCGCTCGACACCGTGGCGACTCCGCGGTCCGCCAGCGCGTACAGAGCCCGCAGGTATATGGGCAGCCGCGCGACCGTGGCATCGGGGATACCGTGACCTGTTCGGGCTGCCGATCCGAAGCCGTTACCCGCTGTGGCTGTCTCCGGGTCCGCAGCAGCTATCTCGGCACTGGCAGCCGCCGCGGGCGAATTACGGCGGGCGGAAGCTGTGCGACTGGCCGGCGAGGGACGGCGGGACATGCGCCGGTACTCCTGGGAGCTAGGGAACACGTGCGGGCCGGGGGAACCCGCGTGGTCCACGCTACGCTCTTGTGAACGTTTGCACAAAGTCGAGCGCGTCCCCCGCATGAGCCGCTGACCGGCCCAGACTCGCTAGCGCCGTGGCCGGACGGCAGGTCGAGGCGAAGATTTTACCTACGTCACCAGCAGCGCCGCTCGCAAGCGGTCCTCGCTCACCCGCCAGAAGTCGTGCTGGACGCCGTCGACCAGAGTGACCGGGATCATCTCGGAGTACCTGGTCAAGTCCTCGGGCGAGCTGTTGATGTCGCGCTCGGTCCAGCCGATGCCCAAGTCGGCAGTGACCCTTGCGATCACCGACCTGGCGTCATCGCACAGGTGGCAGCCTGGCCGTGACAGCAGGGTTACCCGGGGCGCGGTCACCGGAGCTCCCGTGACGACGGCCGCCCGTAGTCGCGCAGGTAGTCGGGTCGCTCGAAGCCGGAGGTGTCGTAGCCTGGCTCACCGAACAGCTCTGTGACCGACGGGAACGGGGTTACTTTCGCCTGCTGCAGGCCAAGCTCGATGACGTTCGTCGCTAGCACATAGGGCCGCCGGTCGACCTCGAACTGGCGTACGTAGGGCTGCTGCCCGTGCCGCTCATACGCGGGCCGGTCCCGGTAGACCTCATACAAGATGCGCTGCAGCGGAGCTGATGGCACCGCGTGGACGATGTACACCAGGGTGTCCGGCTCTTGGCTACGCACCTGCTCCACCACGTGCTGGGTCAGCTGGTCGAACTCGTCGACCGTGTCTTCGAGCAGCGTGTAGATGGCGATCTGGCCGAAGAGGTGGGACCGGCTAGGGTCGTCGGGGACCTTGGCGTCGGAGAACTTTTCCAGCGGCCGGTCGCTGTCTCTGCGCCAGCCGCCCCCATAGGCTTGCTCGGCGCCGGCCCCCTCGCGACCGTGCCCGGGCCAGCCATCGGCAGGAAGGTCGCCAGCCGCCTGATCGTCGGTTGCGAAGTCGCCGGCAACGAAGTCGCCGGTGGCGAAGTCGCCGGCCCGGGGTCAGCTGATTCGTAGTCAGGCATCCGCGCGCCAGGTGTCCCGCGGCCCCAGTCGTCGTCGTACCGATCATCCTGCCAGCCGCCGTCGCTGCGCACTCGGTTCAAGCCATGAGTCGCAGCCCCGTCATCGGACCGGTGCAAGCCGCCACTGCGACGCGGGCCGGAGCCGGCCAGCTCCACGTCATCTGGTTCGCCGCTACCCCACTGGCCGCCGCTTGTTCGCCTGCTCGGCGTTCCGTGCAGCGCGTCCAGCCGCATGGCAGCGATTCTGGTGCCTGCGAGCCAGGTCAGCGCGGCGGCCGCGGCACAGATCAGGCTGAATTCTCGGTGCACCGGCAGATGCAGGTGGACCCTGGAGGCCGCGAGCTGGGCCAGCGGCGGATATGCCAACAGGATGGCCGCGCCGCCCGCCATGAGCTGAGCTGGCAGCACGGCATTCCAGCCGGGCTCGCCGGATCTGCGCACGACGATTCCTACCGCGATGAGCGTAACGATCGCGGTGACCGGCCCGATCGCGTACATCAGCACGTAGTTGGGCAACGTCTGGTAATAGACCGCCGGGTCCGGCCAGGTCCTGGTAAACCCCTTAGGGGAAAGCTGATCGAGGGTTAGTACTACCGTCGCGACAAGCGCCAGCGAGGGGAGATAGAGCCGGGCGCAAAAACGCGCGCCCATGCTCTTGGCCGCAACCTCGCACAGCCCGAGAGTCAGCGCCAGTGGTGCTATTACCTGGCCGCCAAGTTCCATGGCACGGAACGTCGCCCCGTCGAATTTAACCAGGTACCCCAGCGCCTGCGAGCCAAGGCTTACCAGCAGCCCGAGCAGGGCCACCGACCAGGCGATTAGGTCGCCGCGCGGCGCGCGGAAGCACCGCGCCAGCAGCACGCCGCTGCCGACCGCGGCAACCACGGCCCCAATACAGGAGACGACCAGAGAGATAGCCATTGGTGCCTATGGTGCACGACGCGCGGCAATGATGCGACCAAAGGGCTGGTCTGCCCTGCTATTCTGCGCAGCCATCGTCGCGAACGCCGCCAGTCGTGCCCGCCGCCTGACAGCCGCCGCCGGTAGGCTCGGCAATATGAGCGAGTCCGGCGGCGGCGCCAGGTCGGGCGCTAAGGCAGCGGCCCGGCTGCGGCTGAACCGGGGCAGGAAGAATTCTGACGTCGTGGCGGGCGCCGTGTCGGCCGCCGTCGCCAGCGTCGACCATCCGCCGGTTGCGCCTGACCCAGCCGCCGCGGCCTTCTTCGACGTCGACAACACGTTGATGCGTGGCGCCTCGATCTACCACTTCGCCCGCGGGCTGGCGGCCCGCAAGATGTTCGGCCCACGCGACCTGGTCAGGCTTACCTGGAGCCAGCTGGCGTTCCGGCTGCGCGGCATCGAGAACGCCGACCATATCGACGCTGCCAGGGAGGCCGCGCTTGCCTTTGTGGCGGGCAACCGGGTGGACGACATCGTGCGTCTGGGCGAGGAGATCTACGACGACACGATGGCCGAGCGCATCTGGGAGGGGGCACGGGAGCTTACCCGGCAGCATCTCGCCGCCGGGCAGCGCGTCTGGCTGGTAACGGCAACTCCGGTCGAGCTCGCCAACATCCTGGCCCGCAGACTCGGCTTGACCGGCGCGCTCGGCACGGTGGCAGAGACCGCCGACGGCGTGTATACCGGGCGGCTAGTGGGCGGGCTCATGCATGGCCAGGCCAAGGCAGCAGCGGTCCAGGCGCTGGCCGACCGGGAGGGACTGGACCTGTCCCGGTGCAGCGCCTACAGCGACTCGGCCAATGATCTGCCGATGCTGCGGCTTGTCGGGCACCCCAACGTCGTTAATCCCGATAGCGATCTGCTGAAGCAGGCCAGGAGAATGGACTGGCCGATTTACGACTTCCGGTCCGGCCGGCGTGTCACCATGATCGCGCTTCCAGCCGCGGCCGGGGCCGTGGCGGGCGGCATGGCGGCCGGGTTCGCGCTGCGCAGGCGGCGGGCGGCCAGCTAGTCGAAGGCAGGCCCGCGCTCGACAACGAGCGCGTCAAGCCGGATCTGGATGATGTCGCGGACGTGGTCAGCGAGCTTGGCCACGACGTCATCGGCTGGCTCGTCAGCCTCTCCGCCGTCAACCGGATCGCCGAACTCGATGATCCACTTTGATGGAAGCGGCACGGCGCCGATCGCTCCAAGCCACGGGAACAGCGGCGTCACCGGAAAGTACGGCAACCGCAGCGCCCGGGCCAAGACCTCCGAGTTCCCGATCATCGGGTAGATCTCCTCGGCTCCGACGATCGCGCACGGAATGATCGGCACTCCGGCCTGGATTGCGGTCCGGGCGAAACCGCCCCGGCCGAAGCGCTGCAACCGGTACCGCTCGCTGAAGGGTTTGCCGCTGCCTTTAAAACCTTCCGGGAACACCCCGACCACCTCGCCCGCCTGAAGCAGGCGCAGCGCCTCCCCCGGCCCGGCTTTGGTGTGGCCGCTCCGGCGGGCAAGGCCCGATAGCAACGGAACGGAGTAGACAAGGTCAGCGCCCAGCAGCCGGACGTTACGGTTTGCCGGGTGGTCCGCGAACACTCCGGCCTGAAGCATGATCGCGTCGAGCGGCAGCACGCCGGAGTGATTGGCCACGATAAGCGCGGCACCAGAGTCAGGGATGTTGGCAACGCCGCGTGCCTGGACCCGGAACCAGTTCCGGTACAGGGCCAGCGCGGCCGGCATTAAGAGAGCCGAGTTCAGATCCGGGTCGAAACCGAACTCGTCGACCTCGTACTCGCCCGCCAGCCGCAGGCGGGCGAACTCTGCGACCCCAGCCAGCCGCTGCCGCCAGGGATCAGCCATCGCGCCGCCGCCGGACTGCTTGGTTACTTCTTGTTACGGCGCTGGACGCGCGTCTTCCGCAGCAGTTTGCGGTGCTTCTTCTTGGCCATCCGCTTGCGACGCTTCTTGATGACTGAACCCACGAGACCACCCTTGCTTCTTTCTATGGCTGACGGGCATGCCCACACACATGCACGCCTACTGCGGCGGCCGGGCACATGCCAACGCCACAGAGTACCTCCGCCTGGTCACACTGCCGGGCATAGCCCGGTATCTGGCGTCCAGGGATCAGTTGGCCGCTACGAAAGCTTCCCGGAGGTAGCCGGTCACTGCCTGCTCGGGCACCCGGAAGGAGCGGCCGACCCTGATGGCCTCAAGTTCACCGGAGTGGACGAGACGGTAGACGGTCATCTTGGACACGCGCATGATCGCGGCCACCTCGGCCACGGTCAGGAACCTGACGTCGCTTAACGGAGTTGCTTCTGCTGCCATTGCTAGCCCTCTTCCGACCGAACTGCTACGCCTATCGAGATCTGGCGCATCAGTCACGCCCGTATCCAGCGTAAGTCCTGTGCGCAAAAGGGCAACCGTCACAGCTGAGCGTATTTCAGTGCTCACGCCGCCACCTTTCCCAGGTGCTTCACGCGCTTCCCCACGGATTGCCTGGCACGCCAGGTCTTATGTCCGCTCTGCGCCTCGGCCTGACTGGCCGGGTAATTCGCTAGGTTCGTTCCAGCGTTCTCATCGCGATCATGATGCGTGCCGCAAGCGCCACACGTCCAGTCCCGGTCTGACATGGTCAGACGGTCGTTGATCGCCAGGCACCGCGAGCACTGCTTCGATGACGGAAACCAGCGGTCAGCGACAACGAGCTCACTTCCGTACCATCGCGTCTTGTACGCCAGCTGTCGCCGAATCTCGCCGGCGCTCGCGTCAATCCAGGACTTCCGGTGGGACCGGAGCCCGCGTGTCAGTGAGCGCACGGCGAGATCTTCGATCACTACCTGGCCGTGGGTTTTGGCCAGGCGGGTTGTCGCTTTGTGGAGCGTGTCCGAGCGAATCGCGGCCGCCCGCGCATGCGTCATGTTCAGGTGCCGCTTCGCTTCCCGCCAGCGCCGCGAGCCTTCCTGCTTACGCGCTAGTGCTCGGTTGGCTTTCCGTAGGTCAGCCAGGGATGAACGCAAGGCCCTAGGGTTGTGGACCTTCTCCACGACGGTGCCGTCGGGACGCATGACGATGAGCAGGTGGCTGCCGACGCCGACGTCCGCGCCGACCGTGTCCCTGCGGGCATCGGGTTTCCACGGCGCTGTAATCTCTAGCCGCAGCGACAAGTACCAGCGCCCGTTCTTCTCGCGGATCGTCGCCGACAAGATCCGGCCCGTCCCGCGGCGAACATGCCGCCAGACGGGCCGTATGTTCTCCGTAGTGCGCACCTCACCTGCGCCTGGCAGCACAACGGTCCGCGTGCCGTCAACTCGCAGCGCGCCGGTCGTGTACCTGCAGCGCGGCACGTCACTGGTCTTCTTCTTGCGCTTCGGGAACCCGATCCTGGGGCCCCCTCGCTTGCCGGCTTTGGACGCATACCAGTTCCGCAGCCCGGTTACCGCGTCCGCGATGCCGGTCGCGTAGGCCTCTTTGCTGTTCTCGGCCCACCAAGGCGCAACGCCGGCTTTGGCGCTGTTCCACTGGTTCCGCAGTGACCACGCCGACCACGCAGCGGGATCGTAGTCGCCGGTCTCGCGGCCAGCTGCGAACGCCTCGCTGATCCGGGTGACGGCCCAGTTGTAGGCGAACCGGCGTGCGCCACAGTCACGACGAAATTTAGCGGCCTGCTCCGGTGACGGATCCAGCCGAACCGTCCAGCCCTTCACGATCCTTCCGGCCGGGGCCGCGTACCTACTCACCGGCGCTCACCGGCGCAACTGTCCGCCCGAACTGCTTGGACATCTGCGAGCGTCCAGCCAGGCACGCTTCTTCCTCGGCGTCGTCCTCTCCGTAGAGCGCGCCCTGGAACCGCCAGCGGGCCTCGGCAGGCTCGGGGTCATGGCACGCGCACGACTGGCAATCGATCATGTATCTGATCACTACCTCTCGGGCGTCCGTCACTCGCTCACAGTATCGAGGAGCACTGACAATTTCGGAGCTTGTCTACGCCAGCCATTTACCAGGGGGCGGAGCACCAAAACTTTGGTTGGCCGATGAGGATGTCGGCGGCACATTGGCGAACCTCGTAGAAGGCCAACTAAGGCGCGGTCGGCTTTCTTGCCCAGCAGCTAAACGTCATTGCCGGCCGAAATGGCGCCCAGCTCACGGCCGCGGTCCCTGGCGGCTTCAATCGCGGCAAGCACGGCCGCCCGGACGCCGTGCCTTTCGAGTTCCCTGATCGCGTTGATGGTCGTCCCGCCAGGCGAGGTCACCGCCTCCCGGAGCAGTACGGGATGCTCGCCAGAGTCCCTGAGCATCGTGGCTGCGCCGTACACGGCCTGCTTCACCATCTCCAGAGCGTTGCCACGCGGCATGCCCAGCAAGATCCCGGCGTCGACCATGGCCTCGACCAGGAAATAGACATAAGCGGGACCGCTGCCCGACAGCGCGGTTGCCGCGTCTTGCTGCGATTCAGGGATCCTGAGCACTTTGCCGACCGGGCTTAGCAGCTGCTCGGCCAGGCGAAGGTGCTCCTCGGTCGCGTGCGGCCCAGCAGAAATCACGCTCATTGCCTCGTCCACGAGCACCGGTGTGTTGGACATCACACGCACAACGGGCACATCACCGGTCAGCTTGCGCCCGATGAATGCGGTAGTGATGCCCGCCGCCACGGAGATGACCAGCTTGGCCGACGTGACCACCGGGCTGATCTCATCGAGCAACGCGCCCATGTCCTGTGGCTTGACAGTGATCACCAGCGTCTGCCCGCGCGCCGCGGCGGCCGCCGCGGACAGCACCTCAATGCGGTAGGAGTCGCGGATTTGCTCCGCCCGCTCGCTTCGGCGGGCGGCCGCGATCAGGTCCGCAGCCGGAACGACGCCAGCGCGAAGCAGCCCGGAGATCAACGCCTCGCCCATCTGACCTGCGCCCAGGATCGCGATCATGAGCGGAATCCTACGGGTTACCTGCGGGAGACCAGAGCCCGGAGGAAGAAGGCGAGGTTGGCCGGCCGCTCAGCCAGCCGCCGCACCAGGTAGCTGTACCAGTCGCTGCCGTACGGCAGGTAGACACGGACCCGTGCGCCCGTGCTGGCCAGGCGATCCTGTTCGGCCGGCCGGATGCCGTAGAGGAGCTGGTACTCGAAGCTATCCGGATCACGGCCAGCCAGGTCCGCCTTCACCCCGGCGATCGCGATCAGCCGCGGGTCGTGCGTCGCCAGCATCGGGTAGCCAGGGCCGTCCAGCAGGACCCGCATGCACCGTGCGTAGCTCTTGTCGACCTCGGCGCGCTCGGGCATGCCGACTCCGTTCGGAGCCTGGTAAGCGCCCTTGCACAGCCGCACTCGCGACCCGGCAACCGCGAGCTCCTGACAGTCCGCCAGGCTGCGCCGGAGGTAGGACTGGAGCACGCAGCCAAGGTCGGGGTGGTCCGTCCGCAACTCCCGCACCAGCCGCAACGTCGCCTCGACCCTGGTGTGGTCCTCCATGTCCAGTGTCACCGTGGTACCCACGTCGGCGGCCGCTGCGGCTATGCGGGAAACGTTTTCAAGTGCGGTCTTCTCGCCGTGCTCGGCTAGGCCGAGGCCCACGGCAGTTGGCTTGACAGACACCTCCGCGCGGCCGCCGACGGTCAGCTCGGCTCCAGCCAGCTGGCCGAGCAGCCGGATGTATTCATCCGCGACAGCTGCGGCCTGGCCGGGATCGGTCGTGTCCTCGCCGAGGAAGTCGATGCTGACCAGTCGGCCGCTGGCGATGAGCCGCCGGCTGACGGAGAGTGCATCGGCGGCGGTCTCGCCTGCCACGAATCTGGCCACTACCTCGCGGGTCAGTGGCGTCGCCATGATCAGGTCTCGGGCCTGCTTGCTGGCTGACAAGGCCAGGAGCGTCTGGCGCAGCACCGGTCTGAACCTCCAGGGAACGACGTTGTTCGCACGGCCGGGGACATCCCGACGGTCCCCGAAACTACCTGCTGGTGCGCCCCATGAGGTCGCGGCGCTTCATTTCGATCTGGACGTTAGCCCCGGCATCAGGCGAGACAATGACCTCTTGTGCCGCGGCTATGCCTGCCGCCTCGAGGGTCGCATCGACCGGTGTGGTGCGCTTGACCAGGGCCAGGGCGATCGGGCCAAGCTCGTAATGGCGCGCGGCTGAGCCGATGGTGCCGACGACCGCACCGTCGAGTTGCACGCCATCACCGTGGCCGGGCAGCCTGTCCGCACTGCCATCAAGGTGCAGCAGCACCAGCCGCCGCGGCGGGTGCCCGAGGTTGTGGACCCGGGCGACCGTCTCCTGCCCGCGGTAGCAGCCCTTGCTCAGGTGGACGGCGGTCTCGATCCAGCCGACCTCGTGCGGGATCGTCCGGTGATCGGTGTCCAGGCCGAACCGAGGCCGTCCGGCGGCGATGCGCAACGCCTCGGCTGCCCACGAGCCTGCTAGTACCGCACCGGCTGCGCGCAATTCGGTTACCGTGGCCGCCAGCTCCGTCCGTGGCACGATCAGGTCCGTGCCATGACCGGTTTCGACCCGGACAGCAGCCGGCAGGTCAGCCGGAATGCCCGGGCCGAGCAGGCTCAGCACGGCGTAATCGGCCGACACGTCCTGCGGATCGACCCGGAGCATGAATCTCATCGAGGTCAGGAAGTCCAGTAGCGCCGCTGACGTGCCGGGCTCGACGTGTGCCCACACCGCGGTCCCGTCGTCGGTGAGGGTCAGGTGGTGCTCGATGCGCCCTTGCGGGCTCAGCACGAGCGTTTCCGCGCCGGCGCCGGCCGGCAACTGGTCCACTGCCTGAGTACTGAGGCTGTGCAGCCAGCTCAGCCGGTCCGGGCCGGTGATGCGGATGACGCCGCGGCCGGACGCGTCAACGACGCCCCAGCCGGCCGCGATGCCACGTTGCTCGGCGAACGGATCGCCGTAATGCGCCGCTACGCCCGCGTCCGGCGCGTCGGCCGGGACCGCGCCCGGCTCGTTTAGCAACGGGCTGCGCACCGGTCCGGGCTGTCCCTGCAAGGTGGCCACGTTCCCTTCCCAAGCGTCCTGCATTCAGGCTATGCGGCAGTCAGCGCACAGGCCGAACACCGTCAGGTGCCCGACATCGGTCTGGAAGCCCTGGCTTTGCTCCAGCGCGGCGACCAGCGGCCCGACCGTGGCCTGGTCGACTTGGATGACCTGCTCGCACTGGCGGCAGACTAGGTGCACGTGCCCGGCGTCGTCAGCCAGGTGATAGCTGGGTGCGCCGTGGTGAATGTGGGTGTGCTTGACCAAGCCGAGCTGCTCGAGCAACTCCAGCGTGCGGTAAACCGTCGACACGTTCACGCCGCGGGCAGTCTGCCGGACTTCGCCGCATATCTCCTCCGGCGTGGCGTGCTCAAGCTTGGCCACCGCCTCCAGGACGAGCTGGCGCTGCGGGGTGACTCGGTAGCCGCCGGCCCGCAGCGTGTCATCCCACGTTTGCGCCATGATCTCAGTCTAATGAGCACAGCCTTTGCTGTATCCCGGCCGACTTTTGAGGCCACGCTGAAACGAGGTTGCCTGCTGTGCCAATCGTGACGTAGCGTTTCGGCTAACGCTGGAAAGGAGGTGGTCCAACAGTATGCATAGATGTCGGACTTGCGAGGTGGCTGTCCGCTAGCCGCCGCCTGCGTGAAGCGCTGACTCGCGGCTTGCCGCGGCAGGCGCATCACCGGTCGCCCTCCTTGTCATGCTTTTGGCGCGGGCATTTTGTGTTCGCGCTCTAGCTGGCCGGGCCAAGCGACGGCTGGCGAATTCACGGCAGACACCGGACCCCCGGGTGACCGGCCTTTGTCCAGCCGGTCCCCGCGAAGGATCCGCCTATCGGGCGGGTCATCGCGGGAAGCGCCCGGGGGCTTCTTCTTGAGGCCGCGGCGTTTTCTTGAGGCCGCGGCGTTCCGCGGCCTGAGCCCTCACGTTGGCCGGTAATGTCTGTTCCGTCGCCCGGTTACAGGCGGCCAGGATACGGATGCCGGAGGGACCCTCCTCATGATCTCAGCCTCCGCCGTATGTGCCGCGGCTGCGGCGACGGCTGCTCTCGCGCTCGCCCCCGTCACTATGTACGCTGCCGGCACCTCCAGCCACGCCCGGCCAGTCGCGACGGCTGCCAATAGCGGCTATCCAGACTTGCCGGCAGTCTTGCCAGCGGCCGCGGCCAGACCGAGTGCCTCCCCTGGCGGCACAGAGATCGGCTCGGCTGGCTCGCTGAACTGGTCCGGCTACGCCGTCAGCAAGCGCACGGTCACCTTCAAGGCGGTCGAGACGACGTTCTTCGTGCCGTATCTCAACTGCGTGAAATCACCTGGCCAGACTGTGTCGTCTGAGTGGGCTGGACTTGACGGCTTTTCCGGCCGGTCCCATTCGGTCGAGCAGGCAGGGATCGCAGCAGACTGCAACGCAGCCGGGAAGGCAAGTTACGCGGCCTGGTTCGAGATGTTCCCGCTGCCGCAGCGGCTCGTGCCGATCCGCGTGCACGGCGGGGACTCGGTGACCGTGCAGGTCGCTTACAAAGCGTCTGACCGCATGTTCAGCCTGAAGCTCACGGATAACACGCGCGGTGACCGGTTCGCCAGGTACCGGAAGTGCCCTGACGTCAAAGTTGCCGGGAAACGGTTGCGCTGCCTGCGCGGCTCGGCCGAGGTGATCGCGGAGGCGCCTGCCACCTTGCGGCACGGCCATTTGGTGATCGGCCATCTCGCCGATTACGGCGCGATCAGTTTTGCCGGTATCCAGGTCATCGATGACAAGGGCAGCCGCGGCGCCATCTTGTCGCGACACTGGAGCGCCACCAAGATCACCCAGGTGCGCTCGCCATCCGGGCCAGTGCTAGCCCGGCCGACGCCGATCCAGCTGAACATGTTCGATAGCTACTGGTTCCGCGAGGACTAACTGGTCCGCGAGGATCAACTGGCGCGTCGCCGGAGCTAGCGGCTCACGCGCTTGAGCTGAGCCGAGACGTGCGACTGCAACGGCTGGCCGACGGCGGCCATGTCGTAAGCCCAGCCAAGATCGGCGCCGATCAAGCCGTATAGCCGTTTGCCCGCCGTTACTTCCTTGGCCGTGGCCGTGCGGACCACGGCATCGGTGGCCATTTCGATCTTCGTGCCGGTCTGCTGACCGATGTAGATCTCGGCGATCCCGGTGGGGTGCGCCAAGATGACCTCAAGTGCGCCGCCGTCTTGCGGCCGCCAGTAGCCGGACTCGGTCGCGAGCGGCCGGCCGATCGTCCCGTCCGGCTCTATCAACCACGTCCGGCTGACGTAGCTCAGGAACGGCTTGCCGATGTGGCTGAAAACAATTTCCTGGCCGAAATTCACGCTCTCGATGGTGGGGTAGCCCACCACGCCGGCGCCTTCCCACCGGCCAAGCAGGAACTGCAGCCCGTGCAAGCTCGGATGCAGCTCGAACTGCTCAGGAAGTCCGCTCGGGTCGGCGCTCGCGGTCTCCATCCGTCCCTCCAGCTTCTGGCCGGCCGCTGATCCGGAACAGCACGACAACAAGCGCCACCCCGAGCAGGGCGACCAAGCCGAAAACTATTACCAGGACCGCGCCGCTCAGCATGCCAGTCATAGTGGCGCTGCCGTCATATCAGCGGAGTTTAGGCAGCCGCTGGACTAGGCGCCACGCTGCCACGCCGCGGCGCAGCGCTAGTGTGCAGGCATGGCTTCACGTTCGCTGGTGGTGAAGGTGACTGCGGGCACGGATGACCCGGAGCGCTGCAACCAGGCACTCACCGTGGCTGCCGCGGCTGCGGCTAGCGGCGTGCCCGTTTCGCTCTGGCTAACTGGTGAGGCCGCCTGGTTCGCCACCCCGGACGGCGTCGCCGATCTTGCGCTGCCCTACGCCACTCCGGCGGCCGAGTTGCTGGACACCGTGCTCAAGGCTGGCCTCGTTACCCTCTGTAGTCAGTGCGCAGCGCGCAGAATGATCACAGAAGATGACGTGATCACTGGCGTCCGTATCGCCGGCGCCACGACCTTCGTCGCCGAGACGATGGCCGACGGAGCACAGGCGCTCGTTTACTAGCTGCTGATCGCCTAGCAGCCGGTCGCCTAGCTGCCGGTCGCCGCGAGCCGCTCGGCGCGCAGCTGCCGGGCCCATTCCTCGGCTGCCGGGTCAGCCGGCTCGAGCGGACCGGCGACCCAGCTGAGCAGCAGGTCGGCCAGACCCGGGTTGCGGGCCAGGGCCGGGCCGTGCATGTAAGTGCCAAGCACCCGACCTGCGTAGGCACCCTCGGTCCCGTCCCCGTTACCCACCCCGAGCGTGACGGTGGCCAGCGGCCGCGCTCCGGCGCCAACCTTGGTGACGCCCTGGTGATTCTCGAAGCCGGTGATCCGCTCCACGCCGAGCGCCGGAGCTACCTGCCCGACGATTTCACCTACACCGCGGCGCTCCCCGCGGCCGCTGCTGATGTCGAGGATGTCCAAGCCGGGAACGGGTTCGCCGTCCACCCCGCCGAACTGATCGCCGAGCAGCTGATATCCGGCGCAGACAGCAAAAATTACGCCGCCGCGGTCAGCGCTGGCAGTCAGGCCGCCATCGCTGCGGAGCCGGGCTCGCCGCGAGGATTTGCGGCAGGTCCTCGCCGCCGCCGAGCAGGTAGATGTCGCCCTGCCTGGGCACCGGCTGATCGGAATTGACTTCGATAGCCTCCACCTCAATGCCGCGCAGCCGGGCCCGGCGGCTAAGTACCAGCAGGTTGCCCCGGTCGCCGTAGGTGCTGAGCAGGTCCGGGTAAACCCATATCAGCCGGAGCTTGCTGGTATCGCCTGTTCCGTTCACTGCCGGCCGCGGATCGCTGGCGGGCTGCTGGGCCGGCTCTTCGGGGGCGGAGGCGTGGCGTCCGGCTGGCCGCAGGTCCGGCCCTAGCCGGAGCTCGTCGGTCCTGGTCGCGCCGTGCAAGGGCGGCAGCAGCAGCGTCTCGTTCAGGTCCGGCGCGGTCGCGCCGTGCCGCCCCACCCGCTCGCTGGCTGGCGCGTACCAGGCTGACCAGTCGCCCGCCGGCTCCTGCTTGCCGGGCAACTGCTGATCGCCGGGCTGGCCTGGCCACCCGTAGTCCGGCATCGGCTCTCCGTCCTGGCTCGCCGCCATCAGTCAGTCCGCCCCAGCGTCGCGCGGATTTGCTGAAACGCTGTGTAGTTGCCGATCACGTCCAGTTCGCTGCCAGCCACCCGGCCGACCGCATCGTCAACGCCGCCGACCAACTGGAACGGCACTTCGTCGGCTTCGAGCCGGACGGCCAGGTCCAGTCGGCGCTCGCCGCTGACAAAGACGGCCCGGTCTCGCAGCCGGCGATAGTCCACATCCCAGAGCCAGGAGGTGTCCTTACCATCGGGCGTCTGCGCATTGACCGCCAGCAGCACCGGCACCGGGGCCGGAGCCAGGATGTCGAGCGCTTCTAGCCAGCCCGCCGGATTCTTGGCCAGCAGCAGCCGGACGGTGCGGCCCTGCCGCTGCACCTGGGTGTATCGGCCCGCCACCGACTTGACTTCGCGCAGCCGGGGCAGCGCCTGGTTGACGGTGGCGCCGAAGTAAGCGGCGACAGCCAGCGCGACGACTGCGTTGGACCGGTTAGCCCGGCCGGGCAAGCCAAGTCCCAGCTCCCGCACCTGACCGGATTCGTCAATCACCGCATCCCCGGTAAGCACCCAGCGAGTCGGCGGCCGGGCGAACCCGCACTCGCCGCAACGCCAGCCGAGATCGTCACGCCGCAAGTGCGACCCGCACTCAGGGCAGCACCACGAATCCTCATGCCACCGTTGCCCGGCCGCTACCCAGGTAACGCGCGGCGACGACGACGCGGCCCAGGCGATCAACGGGTCGTCCGCGTTGGCAATGACCATGCAGTCGGTGGCGTCGGCCAGCGCTTCCCGCCAGCGTCGGGCGGTCAGCCAGATCTCTGCCGCGCGATCCATCTGGTCCCTGCTCAGGTTCAGCAGCACGACTGCCCTGGGCGCGGTTGCCTTGATCATTGCGGGCAGATAGCGCTCGTCGACTTCCAGTACCGCGTATGGCGCGTCCGGAGCTCGTCCGAGCGCGGAAGCTAGGCCGGCCTCCATATTGGCGCCGAACGCGTTGCTGGCAACGTCCTGGCCAAGCGCCCCGAGTGCCGCAGCGATCAGCCTGGTCGTCGTGGTCTTGCCATTGGTACCGGTCACCAGGATGACTTGCCGGTCAGCTGCCAGCAGCCTGAGCAAGTCCGGCTCGACTCGCAGGCCGAGCACGCCGCCGATCACTGAGCCGTCACCACGACCGGTTAGCCGCGAAACCCGGCCGGCCGCGCCGCCGATGGACGTGGCAAGGCGCGCCCGCAACGGAAGCTTGCTCATCGTCTCGATGCTATCCCGCCACTGGGTCGGCCACTGGCGCCGACAAAAGGGTCAATTGCTCCGCCCCGACGATGAACCGCCGGGGCCAGGACAGCACCGCCTCAAGCCAGCCGGTCACGCCCATCTCACCGGCCGCCTTACGCAGCTGGCCGCGATGGCTAACGCCGATGGCGACTGCGGCCAGGTCCTCGATGAAGGCCGCCTGATCGTCTTCGCCGAGCAGCGCCGTCCAGGCGAGCAGCCGGTTACGGCTTATCTCCATCGAGAGCGGGTGCCTGCGCAGGCCGCTCACCCGCTGGCCGATCTTCACATTGTCCCGGTCAGCCAGGTCGGTCAGTGCATAGTCGAGCGCCGGGGCGAGCGCGAATGGGTCTGGCGGAGCCGCGTCTAGCGGGCAAACCCGTTCCAGCTCATGCAGCCACTGCAGCTGCGGAGTCACCCAGCTAGTGCCGGGCATGGTGCCCGCGCCCTTGCCGCCGCCCAGCATCCCGGCCGCCGACTTCGCGCAAGCAATGGACAGATCAGCCGGGTCAAAGTACTCCCGAAGCGCCGTCGCCCGGCCAAGCACAGCGCCATCGATGGCGGTCGCTAGCAGGCACTCGCTCAACCGCTCATCCAGCGCACCCCAGCGCTGCCGGAGCGGCACCGGCACCCGCGGCCGCGGCCGGTTCACTAGGTGCGCCAAAACGTAAACCTCGGTCCAGACCCGCAGCCACGCGTGCTCAGTCGAGCGGGCCAGCAGATCCGCGGCACGTATTTCTACGAGTGTGCACGGCCGTTCCCCGGTGCACGCCCGCCCGCACGCATCCGACCGCCTGCCGTGCAGCGGCGGCGCTATGGCTGGCACGGCGCCAGCAGATCTCGCGCCATCTGCAGCGCTCACCGTGGTGGGATGCCGTTCCCTTTCCCCGCCGAAGGGCACCCGGATTCGTATCGGCCGGTCCATCCCGTCAGCGAAAACTGCGGCCTCGCCTGGCGGCAGCGACACCACCTGCCGGGACTGCTGGGCATCGAGGTTCATTGCGGCGCCGACAAGCTCACGATCATCGGCGGCGGGCAGCCGGTGCAGCACTTTGAGCGCGGTGTTCTTCACTGCGTCTGGTATCAGCTTGGCCGGGATCTGCTCGGCGATCACTATGCCCTCACCATAGGCCCGGATCTCAGCCAAGAGCCCTGCGAACAGTTCGGTGGCGTGCGCACTCGCGCCCTGCCGGCCTGCTCGCAGCAGCCGGTGGGCCTCCTCAAGCACGATCACATGGCGCAGGCCGTCGGCGGGGTCGATCTTGGATCGCAGCCGAAGGTGCTCAACGATCCTGATGATCAAGGTGCCGATGACGAAGGCCTTGTCCTCGTCGTTAGCGACGTCCTCTAGCGCCAGCACGACGTTGCGGTTTAGTAGCTCGCCGATGTCGGCTGGATGCCCGCCCTCGAAGAACCGCCCGGCTGACCCGGTTCGCAGCGACCGCAGCCTGACGTCCACGAAGCCGCGCATGTCTGCTTGCAGCTCCCGGCCGTAACCAACGTCCTCGATGACGGCCAGGGCCGCCGCCTGCAGCCGGGCGAGTGTCGGCACTGCCGGCGGTACGTCCAGATCAGCCCGTCCCGCGCCTGTCAGCGGGTCCCAGCCACATTCCTCATACGCGCGCTGCAGCGCCTGCGACATGATTTGGGGGAACGGCTCCTGCGCATCGTAAGCGGCCAGGAAAAGGGCCCGCACCATGTCGATGTGCGCCTGCACCGGGTAACCGGGTTCGGGCGCCAGCGGGTTGACAGACACCGGCACCGATTCCGGGTCCGCCGGGTTGATAAAAGTGACTTCCGCGCGGCCGGCCAGTCGGGCAGCCATGGCCGAGTACTCCGACTTGACCGGCTCGATGGCAAGCCAGCCGATCCCGGCAGCGGTCAGCTGTTCCAGCATGTGCCGGACGGTCTGCGACTTTCCCGCCCCGGTCGCACCGGTCACCAGGGCGTGCCGGTTCAGCGTGGCAAGCGGCACCGCTAGTGAACCGACGGCCCGGTCCTGGCCGTCCAGGATCTCGCCCAGGGTGATCGCCTGCTGGCCGCCAGCTTCACTGGTCATGTCGAAGTAACCGGGCTGCATGACCCGTACGCCGGGAACCTCGCGCCGGGGGAGGCCAGTGAGCGCCGCGAGTGTGCCAGCGGTGGTGGCGAACGGCACCGTCGATTCGTCCACCGGATCGGCGAACTTGGTGGCGAGCACGTCGGCGAACTCCAGCGCGCCGTCTGGGCAGCGCAAGCGGTACGGATGAGCCCGCAGATCGGCCGACCCAACCAGCAGCGGCGCGATGATCTGCAGGTCAGCCTCAGTCGCCGCCCCGACGAGCACGCGCACGTTCCACAAGCCGGCCTCGCGGTAAGTGTCTAGCTCCGCCAGCCGTCGCTCGGCCCGGTCGGCCTCGAATCTGGCGTTCTCTTCTTCGTACCGCCGAAGTACGGTCAGCCGGTTCCGGAGATCGGCTGCCTCGTCGTCAATGAGGTCGCTGGGGTCGGCGACAATCAGCCAGGCGTACGACCGGCCCATCAACGTCTGCAGGGCCGACTCGAATAGCGTTGGCGGGTCTAGTTCGCCGGGCTGGCCGGGCTTGTTGCTAGCGGCGGCGCCGCCGTCCGGCAGCCGGACTTGACGGCCGGGACACGGTGCCCAGACCAGCTGATCGAGGTCGGCAAGCATGTTGCCGTCGACGGCCACGCCGCGGGCACCCCATGGAAACAGCATCTCGACCGCTGGCTGTCGCATCGGAGGATGGGAGCCTTCCCGGCCCGCGCCGACCATCTCGGTCCTGAGGCCCGATTTGGTCCCGAGGCCAGATTCGGTCCCGGGTGTTCGGTCCCAGTGTCTTCGGTCCCAGTGTCTTCGGTCCCAGTGTCTTCGGTCCCACTGTCTTCGGACCAGGTGTCTTCGGTCTCGCTGGCGCCCGGCCTGCGAGCCGGCTCGGCATCGTCGTCGCCCCGCGCGCGGGCGACATGGCTAGTTGCAGGCAACGGCCCGGCGTTGGTAATCAGCTCAAGCGGCGCACCGCCGCCGCGGGACAGCCAGCCGGCGATGAACGGCTTACGGTGCCTGGCCGCGTGCAGCACCGCTGGCAGCACGGACGCGTAATCAGCATCCGCCGAGCCGCCCAGGCAGTTCGCGTTGACGGCCTGGACGCGGTACCACGGTCCAGCCGCACCGCCGCCGATGCCTGACGTCACTGCCATGCTGTCGTGCTTACCAGGCCGGGAGGCGTCGTGCTACCGGATTGGTCCGATTTATGACCACTCTCGGCCGGTACCCGCGGCAGACGTCGGATCCTCCCAGGCCAGCCGAGCCCACTCGGCCAGCCGCTCCCGGCAGCCCGGCTCAGCGTCGATAATACGCGCGAGAATTGTCAGTGCCATCCGATAGAATCGAGCATAGATTCGAAGACGATGAGCTGCGGCGGGAGGTGACCCGGCGATGTGCGCCACCGATGAGCAGCAGCCTGCCGGGACCGCGCCGGCCGGCTCAGACGCGGCCCGTCCGGAGCCGGTCCCGGCTGACGCCGCGCAGGCGCTGGCGGCGGTGCGGGCGGGGCTGGCGTTCCTGGCGGCGGCCGACCCGGCGGATCTGACCGGGGCCGAGCGGGCGGACCTGCTGCGCGGGCTGTGCCAGGCCGAGTCGCAGCACCTGGCGGCGAGGTCGGCGGTGCTGGCCGCGTTCGACGCAGCCGATGACCACTGCGCTGACGGCCAGCCGACCAGCCGGGCCTGGCTGCGCTGGCAGGCCCGCACCACCAGCGCGGCGGCCGGCGCGGCGGTGGCCTGGGCGCGGCGGCTGCGCGGCCACCCGCGGGTGGCCGCGGCCCTGGCGGCAGGGGACATCTCGCCGTCGTGGGCGCGGCACATCATCGACTGGACTGACCGGCTGCCCGAGCACGCCCGCGACGAAGCCGACCGGATCCTGCTGCAGGCCGCCGCTGACGGCGCGGAGCTGGCGGACCTGGCCGCGGCCGCCGAGCAGATCCGGGCCCGCACCGCCGGCCCGGACCCCGACCCGTGCGGCGAAGACGGCGGGTTCGGCGAGCGCAGCCTGCGGCTGACCCGCCACTTCGAAGGCCACGCGCACCTGGACGCCGACCTGACCCCGCCCGCCGCCTCGGCGCTGCAGGCGGTGCTGGACGCCCTCGGCGGCCGGGCCGGGCCCGAAGACCTGCGCAACCCGCAGCAGCGTGACCACGACGCGCTGGAGGAAGCATGCCGGCGGCTGATCGGCGGGGGGCTGCCCGGCCGGGCCGGGCAGCCCACCCAGATCCAGCTGCACCTGACCCTCAGCCAGCTGCTCGGCCAGGCCGAGGCCGACCAGGCCGCCGCGGCGTGGATCGCCGCGAACGGCGTCCCCGCGCCGCCCGGCGCCGACTGCGACGCGCAGATCACCCCCATCGTCACCGGCAACCCCGACGCCGGCATCCTCGACCAGCTCGCCGCCATCCTCCTCGGCGGCACCGGCACCGGCCGTCAGCGGCGGCGGGCTGACCGGCGCCGGCGCGGCAAGCGGCAGCGGCGGTCGGCCGCGGCGTTCTGGCACCGACGCGCGGCAGCGGCCGCGGCCGGCAGCTGACCATCAGCGCCATCCGGCAGCTGGCCATCAGCCACGCCGCCCGGCTGCTGTCCGGCCCTGGCGGCCTCGCGTCCTGGCTGCGGACCAGCCAGCTCGACGGCTACGCCGCCTCGGTCAGCCTGCCGCTGGACATCGGCGCCACCACCGACACCATCCCGGTCCACCTGCGGCGCGCGGTCGCCCGCCGCGACAGCCACTGCCGGTTCCCCGGCTGTGACCAGCGGCCAGCGGCGTGCCACGTCCATCACCTCGTACCCCGGTCCGAAGGCGGCCCGACCAGCATCGATAACTGCTGCCTGCTGTGCAGCTTCCACCACCTGACAGCGGTCCACCGGTGGGGCTGGCAGCTGATCCTCAACCCCGACGGCACCACCACCGCCACCAGCCCCGACCGACGGCAAACCTTCCACAGCCACGCACCACCACGCGCCGCCTGACCTGGCCACAACAGCGACCGCGCGGATTACCGCCGGTATTCGTACAGCACCCCGTGTGAACGAGAAGTACTTGGTGTACGCCCGGCGAAGCCGCCAGCCCAAGCCATTCCGGTACGAGGTACACGCGCGATCGATGTGATGATCGTGTAGTGGCCTGGCTTGGCGAGCACCTCGCCTTTCGACCAATGGCCGTTCCGGTAGTCGTACACCGCGCTGCCGAAACGTTGCCGGGCGGCGAGCGCGAGCCAGATTCCGCCGTGTCCGTCCGTGGCTAGATTCGAAGACCAGAATATTGATCCCTGCGGGACGCTTACCCGCGTCCACTCTCCTCCGTAATAGTGCAGCAGGATCTGGGTGTTCGGATCTCGTGCGCTATTGCCAAACAGGTCCACGTCGACCCAGATATCGGCGCGGCGGACCGCGAGTATTTGCGCCCACGCCGGCTTCATGCCCCTCGGGACTCGCACGTGCGGGAGCTTGAGGATCCGCCAGGATTTGCCGATCCAGTCCGCCGCCTCGTAGCCGAACGGAAAGGTCTTGAGCGAGGCGGTCGTCGGACCTACTATCCAGATGTCGTGACCGCTCAGCGCGCTGGCACCGGTGGGCTGCACCGGAGCATGCACCCGCCGCCATTTCCGGCCGTCGTAGCGGATGACGTACGGCTTGCCTGCGCCGATCATGCCGAAGGCCCAGGCGTCCGTCCGGCTGAGCACCGCAGTCCCGGCGATGCTGGTGCCATCGGGGAGCCGGTAGGACCGCCAGGCACTCCCGGTCCAGTGCCAGCCGACCGCGTAAGAAGCAGCCACGGCAGGCCTGGTGAAGGTGAACACCCAAGCATTAGTGGCCGAACTGGCCCCGATGATTGCGGTCGCATCAGTGAACATGGCAACAGGTGTGCTGACCGCCCGCCAGCGCGCGCCGTTCCACCACTGCACGAAGATCGTGTTGTCTGTTCCGATACCTGTCAGCCAGGCATCCCGCGGACCGACACTGGCGATGACGGATACCGCGCCACTGCTGAACGTACGGACCTCCGACCAGGCCGAATGTCGGGTCACCGACCGCTGACGACGCGATGGCCATCCCGGTGGCCGCCGCCAGCGCCGCGAAGCCCAACAACAGCGTCGTGGCCGCCCGCCGGGGCATGGACCGTACTGCCATAGCCGCCACCCCGCTGTCAGCTCCACTCGCGGTGATCAGCATTCCAGCATGTCCGTGCCGCGGCAAGGACATCGCGATCTGGCAGACGGCTATCAAAAGGCTCAGCTAGGCGAGCGCGCTGCCGGGCACCGCCGCTTAACTGCCGTCGTCAGGAGTCGCCGGCGTACCTGTCGTGGTGCCGCAACTCCACGTCCTCGTCCTGGCGGCCAAGCGGGGTCAGGTCCAGGTACTGGTCAGTGCCGCAGAGCAAGTCGACGACACTGAGATAGCCGGAGTAGGTGTGCAGGACGGTGTCGCCGTCGCGATAAAAGACGCTGACGCCACCTTGCTCGCCAGGTCCGGCGAAGTACGGCATTCCGGCGTCGATCAGTTCCTGCTTGGTCTTGAAGTTCCACTCGATCGGCGCGACGTCCTCGTCGTGGGTGACGTGGAAGTCGTAGTTGAAGTCGCTGCCCAGAGACGAGTACCACGGGAACGACCAGCCCATCCGTTGCCGGAACGGCTCGATCTTGCCAATCGGGGCGCGGGACACGGCGGCGAACGTGGTGTTGCGGGCATGCAGGTGCGCAAGGTTGCCCACGCTGTCAGCTTGGTAGGAGCAGACCGGGCAGCCCTCGTCCCACGCCGGGTCGAACATGAAGTGCTGGACGAAAAGCTGGAGCCGGCCCTCGAACATGTCCAGCAAGGTGACTGTCCCGGTCGGCCCGTCGAACAGGTATTCCTTCTCTACTCTGACGGCCGGCAGTTCCCGGCGGCGCTCGCTGACGTTCGTCAGTGCCTTGGCTGCTTGCTCCTCTGCCGCCAGAAGTTCCTTACGCTCGGCGAGCCACTCATCGGCCGATACGATCCGTGGAACGCTCATCGTGCTCCTCCTTGCTTGGACGTTCTCGCCCTCACGACGAACAGGTTAGGCACCCATGGACGGCTCGCCAGGACCGGACCGATGCGAACCGGCCGCACCAAAGGAGCCCTCAGTTGGCACCGCCGCCGCCAGCCACGCAGCACCGTCGGCGGCGTAGCGTCGCGCGCGCATAAGCCGAGTGTTGACCTCAGGCCCGCCCTGCGTGTGCGCTCTGTAAGGCCCTGTGAGGCGTTAGCTCGGCCGAGACCGACCGCGCGTCAGCCGGGCCACCAGCCTCCGCAGCGGTCCAACAGGCTGGCGATCGCCAGACTCGCCTAGGTCGTGCGTGCGATCACGTTGCTGCTGATGATCCGCGACGAGCTCCTCCATCACGTCGGGACGGTGCCGGGCATCGGCCACCTCTGTGTCACGTTCATATGGCTGCGGGACCTGGTTGCCGCCGTCAGACAAGTACCGAGGGTAGGTCATAGGGCTCACGGTACATCTCTGGAGCGTGACAACTAACTGTCAGAGATCGACGGTCCCGGAAATGCAGGTAACGACGCCACCGCCGACCCAGACCGTGCCGTCAGCGTCAGTACTGACGTGCACCTCGCCGCGACGCCCGAGAGCCGTACCCTGCGTGGCCATGTAGGGGGCCTGGGCCCGCCCGGTCGCTAGTAGCCACTGCGCCAAGGATGCATTGAAGCTTCCTGTAACCGGATCCTCGATCGTGGCTCCGTCCTTCGGAAAGAACGCCCGCACCTCGAAGGCGGCTGCAGCGCCTGACGGGTGCGGCCCGGCGATGCCGAGATCCATATCCGTCAGACCGGGCTTCACCGCGAGCACCGCTTCCGCGCTGGCCAGCAGCACTGCGACCCAGCCCGGACCGTTGTCGGCCCACTGCAGGTCGACGATCTCATCCCGGTCGAGGCCAAGTATCCCGGCGATGTGCGCGGCCAAGGGCTCGTCAACCGGACCGGTACGCAGCAGCGGCGGAGCTGCGAACCGCAAGCCATCGTCATCGGTCCTGATGGTTACCAGCCCGGCGCCGCATTGCTGGCTCACCCGGCCAGACTGACGCGGCCTGCCGCCTGCCTCCAGCCAGGCGTGGCAGGTGCCTAGCGTCGGATGCCCGGCGAACGGAAGTTCGCCCGTCGGCATGAAGATCCTGACCCGGTAATCGGCCTGGTCATCCTCTGGCTCGAGAACAAACGTCGTCTCCGACAGATTCGTCCAGTGCGCGAACCGCTGCATCTGCTCGCTGGTGAGCCCGTCGGCGCCGAGCACGACGGCGAGCGGGTTACCGAAGTAGGGCTTGGTGGTGAAGACATCAACCTGGCGAAACTGGCGCGACATAAGGTGATTGTTTCACCGGCCGGCCAGAGTGGCCGTTGGCAACGCCATGATGGCGGGGTTCGCGTCGGCCAGCAGCACCTGACCGCCAGTAAGGACTACCGCACTCTGCGGTAGATGCTGCAGCTCGTACTGCTCTACCAGGAACTCCCGTGACCGTTGCGCTGTCCAGGCGAGTGAGTCGCTCGCGCCGAATGCCCGCGACGTGCTCACGCCCCACGAGGTGCCTGTGCTGATTCCCTCGGTGACAGAAACCGACGTTGTCGTCGATGAGTCTCGGCTAGCCCGGCCCGAAAGGCGCATCGCGCCTGCCGCGACTGCGCCCGGCCGTGACGGAGCCCGATCCGGTCAGCGAGTCCGACGCCGTGCTCGTGTAGGAGTCGCCGCCGGTGTCGGTAACCGACGTCCCCACCGTGTCGGTGAGCTGGCTGACCACAAGCCGGTGCTCGGTGCCGATCTGCTCAGCCGCGAATCTAGCCTCCTCGGCGTTGCCGAGCCGCATGAAGGCTACGGCCGCAGTCGCCCCGGCCGAGCCGTTCCCGGACGTGCGCCGGAATCGATCGGTATCCGAGCACGAGCCCGGCCCTGGCCTGTTCGGTCGCGTCACACAGCCGATCGAGCACGGCAGCTGGCAGTCGGTCGGCACCGAGCAGCACAATTGCCTGCCGCCACGGCGGGCCGGCTGGCGCCTGGCGAAGCGCCGCGGTGATCGCGATGGCCAGGTATGCAGACAGGGTGGCGTTGTCGACCGCGGCCCTGCCGTCCAGCCATGCGACGTTCAGCCTGCGATGCGGCAGCGGCCGAGCAGTTGCCAGTGGGCCGAGCGCGCGCAATCTCGCTTCCAGCGCCCAGGCGCGCTCGACCATCAGGCGCTCGGCCCCGCGGCCCGCCAGGGCGCTCAGCCTGGTGAGCTCCGGCTGGGAAAGCACAGCATCGAGATGTTCCTCAGGAGGACCGATCTGACCGAGCGCGCGCAGGGCAGCAAGGATCTTCGGCATGGTCGGGCCGTCGGCGAGGGCCGAGAGCAGGCGGGTGAGTAGCGCGGCGTCAATGGCTGCATCCGCGGCGCCGGCAGTCTGGGCGAGGACGTCGGCCAGCAGCTCAGGACTCAGGTCGGCGCCGAGTTGCAGGCTCGCCAGGTCTTCCGGCAGCACCCACACAGCCGGCTCGATGTCGAGGCGCCGGGCTACCGCTATCAGGTCGGCGGCAACGCCGCCTTCCGTCAGGTCGAGAACAGCAACTTCGCCACCTGCCGCTAAGCGGGGAACGGCGATAGTCGTCAGCAGCGCGGACCAGCCGGCCAGCGTGCCGCCAGCCACATCGATGCGGTGCACGCTCGCTGGCAGCGTTACCGGATGCCATTGCGGCTGCCGCCAGCTGGCCGCGGCCCGTCGCTGCCAGTCCCGGTGCAGCCGCGCGTACTGTTGCTGCCGGGCGGTGAATTCATTGCGCTGCACTTCGCGGAACCGCGCGACCCGCTCCTGTTCGGCCCGCAGCTTGGCGACGACGGCCCGCTGGCCCTGCCGGATCCGCCAGCAGGCGATCGCCGCAACGGCCGCAAGCCCGGTGCCCGCCACAGCCGCGAGCGTGCTGTTGAATGCCAGCCAGCAGGCCACGTCGGCCGGAGCCAGCCCGAAGCACGTGAGGACGCAGATCCTGGCTGGCCGGGACAGCCTGGACTGCTCGCGCCGCTGGGCAGCCACCCAGTCGGGATTCACCTCGTCCAGCTCTGCCGGGCCAGGTGCGACCGGCGCCGCGCCAGGATCGAGCTGGCCCGGCCGCCAGCCGAGATAGATGACGTCAGTGCGGAAGCGGCCCCGAGGCGACCACATGCCGGCCTGGATAGTCATGACTTCACCGGCATCAGCAGGCAGTTACGCAGCACGGCCGGTCTAGCCACTCCGATCACGGTGAACTCCCCCGACCGCTGGCCGGAGAGATTTGCGGCGCCCGCTTGCACGGGTCCTTCCGCAGCCACTACCTGCACCTTCGGCGCAGCGACGGCCGCCCAGGCCTGGCTTGTACTGCTGAACAGGAGCGTCGTTCCGGTTGCAGGCCCCAATTCAAGGAGCCTGTCCAGGCAGGCAGGCTCCAGCAGTTCGGCACCACTGACCCAGGCCAGGCAGTCCGCCCGCAGGTCGTGCTCGCGCAGCCGGTCCAGTACCCCGACCAGCTCGTTGACTCCCAGGCCAGCCACGACCGCAGTGCGGCGACGGATGGCACGGCCGAGCTCCGCCGCGGACTGGTCAACCGGGACGCCTAAAGACGTCGCCAGGCCGACCGCTGCGGTGGCAACGCCGGCCAGATCCAGGATGAGCACGGCCTTGCGCAGTCGCAACGCGGCGCAGGTCGCCGCCATCCCCAGCTCGCTGAGCCGCCGGCCGTCCTGCCCCGTCAGCAGTACGCCGCGTTCAGCCTCGTGCCACGTCACCGCGGCAAGCTTGCCGGTCCCGGTAACCACGCCCAGCGCGAATCCGCCCGCAGTGACCGTCTGCCCGGCATGCAGCGTTCGCGCGCCAAGCCAGCGGCGCACTAATGCGACCAGCCCCGGCCGCCATGCAGGCCGGTGCCGCCACCAGATCAGCCACAGGACCAGCGCAGCTTGCGCTGACCCGAACAGGAGCGCGAGCGGAAGCTGGCCGGCCAAGTCAAGCCACTGCGCTCGGGACCGAGGCAGCGCGGCGTCAATAGCGAACAGCCAGCAGAACCCGGCCAGCATCGGCAGCAAAAGCCAGTGCGGCCGCCACCGAGAGCCGCGGCCGATGGCAATCAGCACCACCGCGATGACGAATGTTGCCCGCGCCAGCACGAGCTGACCGACGACCACAGCCGTGGCCAGTCCGGCCGCTAAATCAGTCCGAGTCCGCCCGGAAATTGCTGGCGTGCGCATAGCGGATCAAGGTTCCCAGTCCTCCACCGCATGCGTCCAGGAACCTGACAAATTGCCTGCATCGCCATCCGGCAATGGCGGACGCGGCGATTGCACCACTACCCGGAACATGTCTGGTCGCAGCACGGCGATGCTGAGCGCAACGGGCCGGCCGGCGTGCTCGTCGTCGAAGCGCACGGTCACCATCATGGCGGGCTGCCCCGCGGTCAGCCGCAGGCTCCGAGCTACCGACGGCGGTGGTGCCTGCAACTCGATGTGCAGCGCCGCTGGCGAGCCGGCCAGCTGCCGCCCTTCATCGGCACCGTCAGTCAGCCGAAGCAATCCCAGCACTGCCGGCAAGCCAGGCCCGGCGTCCGGCTGGCCGGCGAGGTCACCGGGAACGTACGTCGTGCACAGCGCGGCTGGCTCGCCCCCTGCGGTCCACAGGAACCTGACCACGCACACCTGCTGGCCGGGTTCGATCTTGAGCGCCCAGCTGATGTCCTCCGGCGGCAGCCGCCAGGCGACCTGACGACTACGACAGGAAAACTCGCCACCCATGGCGTCGACCTGCGATATCAGGCCAGGAACGCCCTCGAGCCCGATGACGTACTCGGCCGGGCTAGCGCGATAGAGCTGACCGTCGGCAAGCCGGCGCACCAAGTGCCTGCCGACTAGTTCCTCCACGGCAGCGTCGATCTCGGCAGCGCTGACGTTGTAACGGCGCGCCAATGCGGAGTGACGCGGTAGCCGCCAGCCTGGCTCGTGATGCACGAGCGCGGCAGCAAGCCGGTCCGCTAGCACGCTCACCGCCGGACCTGCAGCGCCGGTGGCGGGCCGGCCGCGAAGCGGGCGAGGAACTCCCTTAAGCGCCGTCGCAGGTGCTTCACCGCGTTCTGACCAGCCCACAGGCGACGGTTCCATCAACCCTCACTCTGCGTTTCGGCGTGCGAATGCTGCGATGAACCGGCCGAGCAGGATCAGCAGCAGGACGAAGACTAGCAAGATCAGTGCCGCGTCGTAGGAAAGGATCAGCCCCGACGTGGTACCAGCGTCCCAGAAATTGAAGACCGCGTACGTCAGAAACGGCACCGGCGAGTTAGTAAGCGCCAGGGTCGGATTTGAATCGCTCCAGCCCGCCGTATACAGCAGCGGCGCTGTCTCCCCGATGGAGATCGCGATTGCTACCAGCAGGCCGGTGATTATTCCCGGCAGCGCCGTCTTGAAGACAACCCTGCGCAGCGTCCAGCTGGTGGGCAGGCCGAGCGCGTCAGCGCCTTCGCGATAGGACGCCGGCACCTGGGCCAGCGACGTTTCCGTTGCCTTGGTGATGTACGGAATCGTGATGACCGACAGCACTAGTACCGCCGGAAGCAGGCCGAAACCCCAGTGCAGGCCGATCACTAGCGCAAAGAAACCGACAAGGCCGAGGACAATCGACGGAATGCCGGAAAGCACTTCGTAGGCACCGCGCAGTATGCCGCGATGCCGGCCCTGAGCGAACTCGGACAAGTACATCCCGGTAAGCACGCTGATCGTGCCGCTGACGATCAGGACGCCAACCGTGATCAGCAGCGTGCCAAGGATGGCCTGCTTCAGGCCGCCGGCGTCACCTGCCGTCGTATTCGTGGTCAGCACGCTCCACTGCCAGTTGGGCACCGCACGCACGATGACCCCGCCGGCTAGCCACAGAGCCGGACCGACTACGACCAGCAGCGCAATGGCGCAGGCCGCCCAGAAGGTTGCGTTCGACGCTTTCCTGCGCCACGAAACGCGCTGCCAGCTTGCGTCGTGCCCGCCCTGCGCCACACCCGGTGTAGCTCGCCGCTCGCTCATCAAAGCCCCCTGCCGACCGGAAGCGCTGTGCCCGAAACCCGGCGGACGAGCAATCGCGCAGCCACGTTGGTCGCCAGCGTGATCACCAAGAGAATCAGGCCAAGCTCGGCGAACGCGCTGATATCCATCTTGTCGATTATGGCGGTGTTCAGGTTCTGAACGATGTTGGCCGCGATCGTGATCATCGCGGCGTACAAGTTTGTGGGCAGCGCGCCGAGAGCGACTCCGCAGGTCATGGCCACAGCGATTGTCTCGCCCAGGGCCCGGCCCAGGCCGAGTACCACCGCGCCAACGATTCCGCTGCCTACCCAGGGCAGCGTCACCTTGCGTGCGGTTTCGGCGTCGGACATGCCCAGTGCGATTGCCCCTTCACGTGGCAATATCGGCACGCCACGGATGAGGTCGCGGGTAGTCGCGGCGATGATCGGGATCACCATGATCGCGAGGATCAGCCCGGAGGTCAGCAATCCCTGGCCGTTGCCGGTCGGACCGCTGAAGAAACCGAACCCTGGCCACGTGCCCACGGTGTTAGCGATCGCCGGGGCGATGTGGTGCGCGATGAACGGCCCGAAGGTCAGCGCACCCCACAGCCCGATGATCACGCTGGGGATGCCCGCCAGCAGTTCGAGGAATCCCCCGATGACACTGGCGGCGCGGCGCGGCAGTCGCTCCACAATCGCCAGCGCTGCCCCGATCGAGACCGGGACAGCGATGATCAGCGCGATCGCCGAGGTTGCCAGCGTGCCGAGGATTTCTGGCAGCGCGCCGAACTGCTCTCCGGGCAGGTGGCTCACGCCGTCGCTGGTCACCGGCGTGCCGTACTGAGAGCCGAAGTTCCATTTCGTCCCGGTGATGATGCCCGAGCCGCTGAACTGTATCGCCGGGATCGCCTTGATGATGAGAGTTACGAGCACGAACACGAGCATGAGCAGTGGCACAACCGCACCGCCGCGGCCAAGCCAGCGGAGAATGTCGCCGTTGCGCACAGTGGAGCGCAGCGTGGCGCCCAGCCGGCGGAGGGGTGGTGCCCCTCCGCCCTGGCGCGCGGTCGGCGCGGGTGCCGCCATCAGCTCAGCCCGAGATCGAGCTGACGAGGTTCTTAGCCACCGTCGACGTGGCTGGACGGCAGCGGCTCGAACATGACACTGCTCAGGTAGGTCGAGGTTTGGCCGGTGGTGAGGATCCAGTTCAGGAAAGCCTTCACGGCCGTCGCCTCGGCGGCGCTGGGCTGGGTCTTTTTCACAATGGCGTACTCGTAGTTGATGATCGGGTAGCCCTTCGGCGCCGAAGTGTTGATCAGGCTTTGCGCGCCGCTCGCGGGCACCGACGGGAAGCTGGCCAGCGCGGCGCTTATCGTCGCCGACGTCGCCTGGGTGTAGCCGCCGCCCTTGTTAGCCAGCGCTGCCTCGCCGAGACCAGCTGCGCTGGTCTTGCTCAGGTAGCTGATGCCGATGTAAGCGATGCAGCCCTTGGTAGAGCCGCAACCGGTCACCATGCCGCCGCTGCCGGTTTCGGCCAGCGCGCCCGGCGCCGACGGCCAGGTGATGGTCGTGCCGACGTTAGCGGACGCCCATCCGCTCGGATCCTGCGCGTTCAGGTACGAGGTGAACAGGAACGTGCTGCCTGAGCTGTCCGCCCGGTGCAGGGTCACTATCTTCATGCTCGGCAGCGTCACGCCGGGGTTCAGCTTGGCGATAGCCGAGTTGTTCCAGGTCGTGATCTTGCCGCTGTAGATCTGGGCCAGCACGGTGCCGTTGAGCTTGAGCGGCTTCTTCACGCTGGGCAGGTTGTAGTTGACCATCAGAGCCGCCACCGAGAGCGGGATGTTCAGCAACCCTGGGTAGGTGGACATGTCCGAGCTGGACAGGTAAGCGTC
Source organism: uncultured Actinomycetota bacterium (assembly GCA_963787665.1). Classification (GTDB taxonomy): domain Bacteria; phylum Actinomycetota; class Actinomycetes; order Streptosporangiales; family Streptosporangiaceae; genus JAJYUU01. Next base: position 246,490 of record CAWBDZ010000005.1, on the reverse strand, counting down.
CGACGCCCCGATGTTCACCAGCCCGGTGGCCGCGTCAGTGATGCCGGTACCTGAGCCCGTCGCCCCGGAGGTGATGGTGATGTTTGGGTTTGCCGAGCTATAGGCCTGCTGCCAGGCGCCGAACAGCGGGAACAGCAACGTGCTGCCGGTCTCGGAAATCGACTTTCCGCTGGAACTAGCGGCGGATGAGGTAGAACCTGAAGGCGAACTTGACGGTGAGCTGGAGCCGCAAGCGGCCGCGAGCATCGTAAGCGGGACAAGGGCCGCCGCCGTATACACCAAGCGGAGTTTCTTGACCACTGGGGAATACTCCTTCGCTTTTGCACGCTTACGCGTGCGCCTGAAGACTCGCACGCGGGTGCGTGCGACTGCCGTCCGCGCGTTTCGCGCGGTCCTGCGCCCGTGCGGGAGGAGTACCGTCCTCCCGCGCGGGTGGTCTCTGTCAGCCGAAGCGCCCGCCCACGTACTGCGCGGTTTCCTCTTCGGCCGGGCTCTCGAATACTTGCTTCGTGTCGCCGTGCTCAACCAGCCGGCCCTGATACAGGAAGATCGTCCGGTCAGAGATTCGGCTTGCCTGGGCCATGTTGTGCGTAACGATCACCACGGTGATTTTTGGTATCAGCGTGCGAACCAGAGCTTCGATTGACTCGGTGGCGTTCGGGTCGAGAGATGAGGTCGGCTCGTCAAGCAGCAGCACGTCGGGCTGAATGGCAAGAGCCCGGGCCAGGCATAGCAACTGCTGCTGCCCGCCGGAGAGCCGGAACGGGGAGTCTTTGAGCCGGTCCTTGACCGCACCCCAGAGTCCAACGTTGGTCAGGTTTTCCTCGGCCACCGCTCGCAGGCCGTTCTTGCTGGCCAGTTTGTGCACGCGCACGCCAGCAGTCACGTTCTCCTGGATTGACATCGGAAACGGGTTCGGCCGCTGGAACACCATGCCGACCCGGCGGCGCAACGACATCAACTCAACGCCCGCACTCCAGATACTCCGGTCGTCGAGCAACACGTCACCGCTGTGCCGGTAGCCCAGCACCTTGTCGTTCATCCGGTTGAACGTGCGCAGCAGCGTCGTCTTCCCCGAGCCGGTGGGGCCGATCAGCGCGGTGACCTTGCCGCGCTGGATATCGGCGTTGACGTTGGACAGGATGGCCCGCTGTCCGAAGCTGAGAGTCAGGTCGACCGCGCTGAGAGCAGGACCCGCCCCGTTGTACGACACCTGCTGACTGCTGGGCACTGCCCGGCCCGCGGGAGTACCAGCCGGATCAGCCTGAGTTGACATCCATAACCCCTGAGATCGATAGCCATCAGCCGACCGGGCCCGCAAGCCGACGCGTTCCTTTGTAGGCCGCTCAGGTAAACAAACGTTGAACTACAGCTGACTAATCTGGCGACGGACAGGTGTCAAAACAGAGAACGACCTGGGGCAATGCAGCCAAACACCGGCCGCACTGCCCCAGATCCTGTCCCGGCACCGACCCGTCTAAACGGTGACCTCCAGCTCTCTGATCTCGCCGATTGCGGCGCTGACGCCGCGGTCCGTGCTGATCCCGCCGGGTGCCAGCACGCGCAGCGTCCAGTCTCCGGGTGCGGCGAAGAAGCGGAACCCGCCGTCCTCGCCGAGCGGGACCTCGGCCACGAAGTCCCCGCCCGAGTTCAGCAGCCGGGCATAGCCGACCGGAACGGGCGCGCCGTCCTTGGTCACCTTGCCCTGGACGATGGCCTGGTTGCCCGCGTCCTTGACGGGCGCGCCGCCAGCCGGCGCGCCGCAGCCTGCCTGCGCGGCTTCGCTCATGACTCGTCCCCGAGCTTGATCGGAACGCCCACCAGCGAGCCGTACTCGGTCCAGGACCCGTCGTAGTTCTTCACATTCGGCTGATCGAGCAGCTCGTGCATCACGAACCAGGTGTGCGCCGAGCGCTCGCCGATGCGGCAGTAGGCGATCGTGTCGGTGCCGAAGTCGACGCCGGCCTCGCCGTACAGGGTGCGCAGCGCGTCGTCGGACTTGAATGTGCCGTCGTCCGCTGCCGCCTTCGACCACGGCACGTTCCTGGCGGTGGGCACGTGCCCGCCGCGCTGCGCTTGCTCCTGCGGCAGATGCGCGGGGGCGAGCAGCCGGCCGGCGAACTCGTCAGGCGACCGTACGTCGATCAGGTTCTTGTTGCCGATTGCGCTGATGACTTCATCACGGAACGCCCGGATCGAGGCGTCCTGCTCCTGCGCCTTGTAGCTAGTGGCCGCGCGGTGTGGCACCTCGGTTACCAGCTCGCGGGAGTCCAGCTCCCACTTCTTCCGGCCGCCGTCCAGCAGCTTCACGTTGTGGTGGCCGTAAAGCTTGAAGTACCAGTACGCGTAGGCCGCGAACCAGTTGTTATTGCCGCCGTAGAGCACCACGGTGTCGTCATTGGAAATGCCCCGCTCGGAGAGCAAGGCCTCGAACCCGGCGCGGTCCACGAAGTCGCGGCGCACCGGATCCTGAAGATCGGTCTTCCAGTCGACCTTCACGGCACCACGGATGTGGCCCTTGTCGTAAGCGCTGGTGTCCTCGTCCACCTCGACGAGGACAACCCCCGGGTCATCCCGGTGGGCCTCGACCCAATCTGCGTCTACCAGCACGTCAGAACGGCTCATGCCTAATTCCTCCTCTGTTGTTCGGCTAATCCGGTGTTAGTCCGGCTAGCCCCCGGCCTGTGCAGGCCAGGTCCGCCGGATGATCAGGTACAGCTCACAGCCAAGGCAGAGTCCGAACACCCCGTTGAGCACGGCCGCGATCAGCCCGAGCGCGGCTGCTGTCATGCCAAGCGGCCGGAGGCCGGCGGCGTACCCGATGATGCCCACGACGCCGATCACCAACCCGATGGCCTGCGCGAACCGTGGCGGAGCCTCGGCCTCCAGCTCTCCGGGCGGCCCGAGCCGGGGCCGGACGAGCCAGCGGTAGAGCAGACCGTACGGGGAGTAGCGCAGACCCAGCAGCGCGCCGCAGGCGAACACCACGGTCTGCACCGCCAGCACCCAGAGATTCCCCGTGACCAGTACGACGGCGAACATCACCATCGTGATCAGAGCGCCAAAACGCGGCCCTCTCGGATCAATCTCCATCTGGCCAGTTCCCTTCCGGGTGATTTAGGTAACGGGTTAGCTCTGGGATCCCGGCCGGACCTGGGCCGCTGTCGCAGCCGCGCGCCTACTAGCGACAGCAGCTCATCTTCGAAGCCGTTCCCGTCCATGCGGACCGGCAGAACCGACCGCCTCGTCAGCGCGGACAGATGGCCGTGGACACCCGGCAGAAATCAACCGCGCGCCGCTTGGTCAGCGCAATGAGGGCAGGCACGTAGCCGATGCTATGCGCGCTGGCTGCTGCTGTCACTCTTGCTTACCGATCTTAGATGTAGGAATAGCGTCCTGCACAGCCACGCCTAGCGCTGCGATCACGTCCGGTTTGCGCGGTTGCCCGCTGCCCCGGCTCACGATCCGGCCATCGGCAGCAAGCACCAGCACGGTGGGCGTGCGCAGCACATTCAGCTCGCGGACCAGGTCAAGGTGCGATTCTGCGTCAATCTCGAGGTGTGCCACGCCGTTGGTCATTCCGGCCACGTCGGACAAGATCCGGCGAGTGGCGCGGCACGGCGCGCAGAAGGCCGAGGAAAACTGAAGCAAGGTGGCCCGTTCGCCTAGCGGGTGACCCAGTTGCCCGGCGGTCAGCGCAGGCGCGCTACCCGGACCATCCGGCTTGGTGCTCTTAATGCGGCCGTTGGACCTGCGCCAGAAGACGCCGCCTGCCAGCGCCAATGCCAGCGCCGCCAGCAGGGCAGCCAATCCGGTGGTCACGCGAGTAATCAGCACGCCAAGCGCCGGCATCATTCCCGGCTAGCTGGTCCGGATAGTTACCAGCACCTTGCCGCCTGCGCTGACCTGGAAGCTGCCGACGGAATGTGGCGAGATCAGCGAGGCGGCCGGGTACCACGGATCGCTCCCATAGCCCCGCCGGACGGTCCACGATCCGGCCTGGGTCCTGCCGTTCTTTCCGATGACCCAGAACTGGCAGGTCGTGCCTGGCTTGATGCCGCCCACCTGCACGCGCATCGCAGTGCCGAACGCGGTGGGTGCGTAATCGACAACCGCAGCCACGTGTGTACTGGCGCTGACGCCGCGAGCCACTTCCCAGCCGCCGGCCACATGCGCACTGGCCGGATTGGTCAGCTCGGTTGCCGCGGCCGCGCCGCCGGCAGCGACGACGATGCCAGCCGCTACTGCCAGCGCGCTGCGCCACAAGCGCGTCCTGCGCGTTGCGGTGACCTTTCTAAGCAGGGAATTCAGCAACTCAGCAGAGGGCTCTGTCATCTCTGGCAGCCCACTGGGGGCTAGGCCCAGCCGCTCTACGTCGGCAGCCGGTACCCGGCTCAGCATCGCCGGCAGGCCGGCCAGCCCGGCCAGCTCGTCCCGGCATGACGGGCATTGGCCCAAGTGCTCGTCGACGAAGCTCCGCTCGGCCGGATCGATGGCACCTACCACGTAGACGCCAAGCAGCTGCCGGATCTCACGGCACGAGTGATCGCTACTGGTCGTCATGGCGCCAGCCCCCGTTCTTCCAGCGCGAGCCTGAGCGCGCGGAGGGCGTAGAATGTCCGGGATTTGACCGTCCCGGCCGGAACGCCGAGAGTCGCCGCAGCTTCCGCGACGGACTTCCCCCGATAGTAGGTCTCTAGCAGGACTTTCCGGTGCTCTGGACGCAACGCGCTGAGCGCGTCGGCCACTGCCCAGGATTCCAGCGCGCGCTCTGCCTCGTCCGGAGCTGGCAGCACTTCGAGTGCGGCCTCGCCGACTTCATGCGGGCGGGCCCGGCGGGCCCGGTAGGAGTCGATGGCAAGGTTGCGGGCCACCGCGAACAACCACGGACGGGCGGGCCGGTCGGCAATGGCTTCGGGGTGCTGCCAGGCGCGCAGCAGCGTCTCCTGAACGATGTCCTCCGCGCGCTGACGATCCCCGCTCATCAGGTGGACGGCATACCTGAGCAGCGGCGCCGCGTGCTCGTCGTACAGCGCCCGGACAAGATCCTCATCCGACGCGGTCCGCCGAGCGTTTCTGGCGCCCTCGCTGGCTGGCATGCCCGGTACAACGGACAACCGCGCCCGCCGGTTCAACCTAGCCGCCGGCGAACGGCGGCAGGACCTCGATTACGTTGCCCTCGGCGAGCTGTACTGAGCTCGCGGCGCGCTGTCCGACCGGGGCCCCGTCGATCAGGAAGGAGGATCGGGCGAGCACGGCCTCCAGCCGGCCCGGCGGCCGGGATCCGGGCAGGTCGGCGAGGGCCACCGTGACCGCTGCGGCCAGTGTGTCGGCCGCCACGATCTGCTCGGCGACGCCAGCCGCTTCCTTAGCTGCAGCCCAGTAGCGCAAGGTGACGGTGACCATGTCAGCTATCCTCGCTCATAGCGGCACCGGACAATGACGACCTGGGCCCGCGCCCGGTATTGGTCCTAGTTCCGGCGGATTGACTCCGCAGGCCGGAGGTGGCGGCGGTTGAGCAACGTCCTGCTGCTCACGAATGCGCGCGAATCGCCCGCAGATATCTTGCCTTCGCTTAGCCTGCTGCCGCATTCAGTCCGGGTGGTCCCGGCGGCGGCAGAACAGGCCGGCAGCGCGGGCGCGGTGCCTGACGCGATCCTTGTGGACGCCCGCCGTGACCTGGTGCTGGCCAGGCGGGTGCTGCAAGCGCTGCGGGCGGCCGGCACCGCCGTCGCGGTCATCGCCGTGGTGACAGACGGAGGGTGGGCTGCGGTATCGGCGGACTGGGGCGCTGACGACCTCGTCCTGCACACCGCGGGCCCGGGCGAGGTGGAGGCACGCCTGCGAGTGGCCATCGGTCGTAAGACGCAGTCAGCGCCGCAGCAGCCCGACGAGATCCGCTCGAGTGGTCTAGTGGTGAACGAGGCGACCTATTCGGCCCGGATGAATGGCCGCGCGCTCGACCTGACCTTCAAGGAATTCGAGCTGCTGAAGTTCCTGGCCCAGCATCCCGGCCGCGTCTTCACCAGGGCGCAGTTGCTGCAGGAGGTATGGGGTTACGACTACTTCGGCGGCACCAGGACGGTCGATGTGCACGTACGCCGCCTGCGCGCCAAGCTCGGCGCGGAGAACGAGGTGCTGATCGGCACGGTCCGCAATGTCGGTTACCGGTTCGTCCCGGTCAAGGGCGGCGGACCCGACGGCGGCTCAGCCATGCTCGACGATCGGCCCGAGCAGCCCGTCGCGGGCCATGCCGAGTTCGACGGGTTTACGGACATCGCGGCTGCTAGTGCGGCGCATGCCGACAGATAGTCAGCCGGACGTGATCGTCAGCGGGCCGCTGACGCCCGCCGACGCTGCCGCCGTGCTCGACCTGGTGCGGCGTGCGGCCGAGGAAGACGGCGTCAGCCCGCTCTCCGAACACGTCATGCTGCATCTGCGGTACGGGGGGGATCCTCGTGCCCGCAATGTCCTGATCAGCCAAGACGGCGCGCTCGCTGGCTACGGGCACCTGGACCCAACTGACCCGGTCGAGGGTCCCGCCGGGGAAATGGTCATCGATCCGGCGCGACGGCGACACGGCCTCGGTGTGGCGCTTGGCCGGGCGATGGTCGCCGAGGCCGGCGACGCCGGGCTGCGGCTTTGGGCGCACGGCGAACTACCCGCGGCAGCACGGCTGGCGGCGGCGGCCGGCTTGCAGCGCACCAGAGCGCTCTGGCAGATGCGGCGGTCGCTGCAGACGCGGATAGGCAGGCCCCAGGTAGCCGACGGAATCACCATCAGGACCTTCCGGCTCGGGGCGGACGAGGACGCCTGGGTCGCGCTCAACCACCGCGCGTTCGAGCGGCATCCTGAGCAAGGTGCCTGGACGAGGGCTGACTTGGACATGCGCGAGCGGGAACCGTGGTTCGATCCGGACGGCTTCTTCCTGGCCGAACGGGATGGCCGGCTGGTCGGCTTCCACTGGACGAAGATCCACGGCGGCCCGGACCAGCATGACGCCAGTCAGGCCCCAGCAGGACATGGCCATGAGGCCATCGGCGAGGTGTACGTCGTCGGCGTCGATCCCGCCGAGCGCGGCAGCGGTCTGGGCCGCGCGCTGACGCTGGTCGGACTCCGTTACCTACGCGGTCGTGGTCTTTCCCAGGTGATGCTCTATGTGGATGAGATGAACTCAGCCGCGATCGGCCTGTACGAATCGCTGGGATTCACCCACTGGGATACTGACGTGATGTATTCCGCGCCAGGCGCTGCGGCTAATTAAGGTCTGCGTTCGCGGCCTGACCCACGCCAAGTACCGCGTCGATCTCCGCGATCGTGAGCCGGCGGTCAGCGGCCGCTACCGCGCTCAGCAGCTCGGCGTACAACTCGATCTCCTCGAGCGCAACCCGGTCGTGGAGGCGGAGGTCAACGTCGTCGTGCAACTCGCCCACCTCCATTCGGCCTGCGGAATCACTTGCTTGCTTGCACTGAGCCCTCAGCTCAGGCTAATGGCCCGGACTGACCGGCGCATGACCCATCGGGGTCATTTCCACGCCTGCAGCGAGTCGAAGTATGGCCGGTTTCAGCCGTGACCGCTGCGGTTTCACCCGTTAGCGCCAGACCGCGCCCTGATGCCTGATGGCACGCTGGACGTAATGAGCGGCGGTCTGCGCGAAGGACTGCCGGTCGGCCTCGGTGAGCTCGCGGACGATGCGGCATGGCACACCCGCTGCCAGCACCCCGGCTGGCAAGACGGCGTTGGGCAGCACGACGGCGCCCGCTGCCACAAGCGTGCCAGCGCCTATCTTGGCGCCGCCGAGCACTGTGGCACCGATTCCTACCAGCGCGCCCTCTCCCACGTGGGCGCCGTGCACCATAGCCCGGTGCCCGAGGCTGACCCGGTCCTCCAGCACGGCCGGCTGGCCGACGTCCACGTGCAGGCAGCACAAGTCCTGGATATTGCATTGCTCGCCAACGCTGATCTCGGCATCATCGGCGCGAAGCACTGAGCCGTACCAGACTGAGGACGCGCGGCCTAGCGTGACCCTGCCGATTATGACCGCGCCAGGCGCGACCCACGCCTCGGGGTGGATGACCGGACCGTCGCTGCCCAGCGTCCCGATCAGCGCTCGTCCTGGCTGCGTTACGCCTGGCTGCATTCCGCAAGGCTCCGTCTCGTTCGTCGCTGTCCGTGCCCGAGGCTCACTGCGCGGTAGCGCCGTGACGTTGCCGATTGTCGCAGCATGGGGCTGGCGGCGGCGCTCGGGTGCTGCACACCCTGTTGCGCCGTAGTCGTCAGCGGCGCAAATGAGCACAAAACATCGTTTCGGTTGCGCGCACGGGAGGTTAGGGACAGAGTCGTGCGCGACATCCCCATCGCGCTCGCCGGATGCCGCGGTTCCCGGCCTGCTGCCGGAACGACCTGATTGGTGAGACATGAGCGAGCAAGGCCACCTGGCTGGCGACCTGGGACACGACGACCAGTTCGAGCGGGAAATGCGCGGCTACAACCGCCGCGAAGTTGACGAGGCCATTGCCGCTCTGCGGATCAGCGTGCGGAGCATGGAGGATGGCAAGCGCGATCTGCAGGACCGGCTGTCGCAGGCGCTGGACGACAACGAGCGCCTCAAGCTCGAGTTGTCCACAGCCCGGTCGGCTGGCAAGCCGCCGCACCAGGAGGTCAGCGAGCGGGTCGGCCAGATCCTCAAACTCGCCGCGGACGAAGCAGGCTCGATGCGCGGCCAGGCCGATGCGGAAATCGCCAAGCTTCGGTCAGATGCACAGGCCGAGACGGGGAAGCTCCGCGCTGACGCGAAAGCGGACACCGACAGGACCCGCGCCGAAGCCCATGAGCAAGCCGAGCGCATGCTCAGCGCCGCCCAGGAGCAGGCGGATAACTCGGTCGCGACTGCGAAGGCCGAGGCCGATGCGACCCGCAAGAGCGCGGCCACTGACGCGCAGCGAGTGCTCGGCGACGCCACCAAGCAGGCCGAGGCAGGCGTTGCGACCGCCAAGGCGCAAGCGAAGCAGCAACTCGACGAGGCGACCGCGCGGGCGACAGCGATTCACGACGGCGCCGAACGACGGCTGAACCTCCTGATGTCACGTCACACCGAGGCAATACGGCGGCTGACCGAGATCCGCGATGTCGTGACAACGCTGGTTGCCGGTGAGACCGACCGGGGCTCGCTCGAGGACGAAGTCGCCCGCGCAGTCGCCGGCGCCATGAGCGCAGCGAACGCGGCCGCGGATAATCAGCCCAATGGGCGCGGCGCAGCAGCCCAGGTGAACCGCGGCAACGCCGAAGGGCGCCACGCGAGCTTGCCCCAGCACGGGAACGGCGCTCCGCAGCCGGGCAGCCAGCCGCTGCCTGGCCTGCAGCCTCCGGCTGGCGGCCAGCACACCGACGCCCGGCACGCCCCGCGGGTCGCCGCGCCGACGACTGACGACACCGCCGACGGTATCGCGGTCGTTGCCGAGTAACGACGCTGCCGACCGCATCGGAACTCCTTACCCGGCCTAACACGCTTACCCGGCCTAACACGCTGGCCGCAGGCGTCACGTGGCCTGCCGGCCGGTCGCTGCGCGCTCCCAGTGCCAGCACTGCACGCCTCTGTGCCGTGCCGCATTCCGCCCGCGCGTTCGGGCACGCTCCGATTTAACCTCGCCGAAACTCTTGACGCGACAACCTCGCCGTCCTACCTTCAGTGAAATGCTGTTCCATAATGTCGAACAGCATTCAGACATCTCGCTGAGGGAGGTGAGAAGCCCGCCGCCTGCCGCTTCAGCGAAGGGTGCAGCCGTCGGGCGAACGCATGGCCGCACTACCAACGACCCCGCAGAAACTCCTTGCGGAACTTGTGGGGACTGCATGCCTGGTCTTCGTCGGCGCTGGCTCGGCCGCCGCCACCGGAGTCATCGCCGCAAGCAGCAAGGCTTCGTTCTCGCTCGCTGATCTGGGGATGATCTCGTTCGCGTTTATGCTCGTCATCGTCGGCGTCGTGTACGCGATCGGGCACATCTCCGGCGGCCACATCAACCCTGCCGTCACCTTGTCGCTGGCCGTGTCCGGCAAGTTCCCCTGGCGAGAGGTCCCGGGCTACATGCTGGCGCAGCTCGTCGGCGCCATCGCCGGAGCAGCCGCGATCTTCCTGACCCTTGGCCGGGCAGCTGCAGTCGCGGCCGGCGGCGGCGTGACGGCCTACAACCCGGCCTCTATGGGATTCGGCCGGGCCATGCTGATCGAAGCGATCGGCACTGCCATTCTCGTGTTCGTCATCTTCGGCGTCATCGACCACCGGGCCGTGCCCGGCTGGGCGCCGATGGCAATAGGCGCGATCGTATTCGCGATCATCATCATCATCGGCCCGGCGACCGGAGCAGCCATCAACCCAGCCCGTTACCTCGGTGCGGTGTTCATGCAGGGCGCGTTCGGCGGGCACGTTACCTGGTCGGAGCTACCTGCCTACCTGATCGGCGAACTGGCTGGCGGCGTGCTCGGCGGGCTGGCCTATGTCGGCATGTCGAAGGTCCGCCAGGATGCCGCGCTCACCAGCCTCTCGCCAGACCCCGACACCGCATCCGAGCCAGTCCGGGAGAAGACAGCATGAAGAAGCTCATCAACTCGCCCGACAGCGTCGTTACTGACGCCCTGGCGGGAGTCGCTGCAGCGCATCCGGGCCTGGCCGTCGATATCGAGAACAAGGTGATCACCAGGGCAGGCGGCCCGACGGCTGGCAAGGTCGGCCTGGTATCAGGCGGAGGCTCGGGTCACGAGCCGCTGCACGGTGGCTTCGTCGGCTACGGCATGCTTGACGCGGCCTGCCCAGGCGAAGTGTTCACATCACCTGTCCCCGACCAGATGCTGGCTGCTACCAGGGCCGTCAATGGCGGTGCGGGTGTACTGCACATCGTCAAGAACTACACCGGTGACGTGCTCAACTTCCAGATGGCTGCTGAGCTTGCCGACGACGACGGCATCGAGGTCGTGCCCGTCATCGTCAACGACGACGTGGCCGTGCAGGACTCGCTGTACACCGCGGGCCGCCGCGGTGTGGGCGCGACAGTGTTCGTGGAAAAGATCGCCGGCGCGCTGGCCGAGCGCGGGGCAGCGCTGAGCGAAGTCGCCGCGGTCGCTGCGGAGGTCAACGAGCGCAGCAGGTCATTCGGCGTGGCGCTCACCTCCTGCACGGTCCCGGCCGCCGGCAAGCCGACCTTCGACCTCGGCGATACCGAGATCGAGCTCGGCATCGGCATCCACGGCGAGCCCGGCAGGCATCGCGGGCCGCTGGCCCCGGCCAGTGAGATAGCGACGGTGGCGCTCGATGCCATCCACGCGGACCTTCCGCTCACCGGCGATCTGCTCGTCATGGTCAACGGGATGGGCGGCACTCCGCTGATCGAGCTGTATGTCGTCTACAACGAGGTACACAAATACATCACCGGCAAGGGCGCCAGGATCGCCAGGAATCTGGTGGGCAATTACATCACCAGCCTGGAGATGCAGGGTTTCTCGGTGACGGTGTGCCAGCTGACAGACACGCTGACCGAGTTGTGGGACGCACCAGTGGACACGCCCGCCCTGCGGTGGGGACGGTAGGAACAACAGGCCGGCGGCGCGGTCCGCGCGCCGCCGGCTGCTACCGCGAGGAGCTGTTATGGACGCCGCATTCATCCGCGCCTGGCTGGCAGAGGCGGGCACTGCGATCCAGGCCCAGCGCGACCACCTGACCCAGCTGGACGCGGCTATCGGCGATGCAGACCACGGCATCAACCTGGCCCGCGGGTTCAGCGCCATCGCGGCCGCGCTGGACCAGGCGGCCACACCCACGCCAGGATCGGTACTAATCCTGGCTGGCTCGACGCTGATCTCCAAGGTGGGCGGGGCATCTGGTCCGCTGTACGGGATGGCACTACGACAAGCCGGCAAGTCACTGGGCGACGCGGCCGACGCCAGCTTGGCGGAACTCGCCGGCAGCCTCGAAGCCGCGCTAGCCGGTGTCCAGAAGCTCGGCGCGGCCCGCGAGGGCGAGAAGACGATGGTAGATGCGCTGGCCCCGGCCGTCGCCGCGCTGCAGAAGGCGATCTCCGAAGGCAGCAGCATCGTAACCGCGCTGACCGCAGCCGCGGCCGCAGCAGCGGAAGGCGCCCAGGCCACGATCTCGATGCAAGCGCTTAAGGGCCGGGCGAGCTATCTCGGACCGCGCAGCGTCGGCCACGAGGATCCGGGCGCGGCCTCCACTGCGATCATCATCGGTGCCCTGCGCGACGTCGCGCAACGGCAGGCCTCGTGATGCGAATTAGCGGCACTCCGGTCTCAGACGGCATGGCTGCGGGGCAGCTCTACCTGGCCGACATCACGCTGGCCACCGAGGCCACCGCCAGCCAGGTGCGCGCGGCCTTCGCGGCAGTGGCGGCCGATCGCGACGCGCTGGCCGAGACACTGCGCGCGGCCGGCCGGGATGACGAGGCCGAGATCGTGGGCGTGGCAGGTCTGATGGCCGCCGATCCGCTGCTTGTAGACCCCGCCGTGGCGGCCGTAGCCGGAGGGGTGGACGCCGCCACGGCGGTCATGAGCTCAGCCGAGGCGCAGGCCAGCTTCCTGGCTGGCCTCGCCAACCCAGACCTGGCAGCCCGGGCCGGTGACGTGCGCCAGGTCGCGCAGGCGGTACTGGAGCAGCTGGCTGGCGGCAAGCCGGCTGCGCCGACCGGGGCGTTCATCCTGATCAGGCGCGAGGTCGCGGCCGCCGACCTCATCGAACTGGCCGAGCGGGGTCTCGCCGGCGCAGTATCCGTGGCGGGCGGGGCGAGCTCGCACGCCGCGATCATCGCGCGTGGCCTCGGCCTGCCGATGCTGGCAGGAGCCAGATGAAGCAGTGCTCGGCCTGGCGCCGGATCGGCTGGCCGTGCTCGATACCGCCAGCGGGCAGCTCATCCTCGACCCCTCGGCTGACCAGCTCGCGCGCGCTCGCGGCAGCGCGAGCGTGACCGTCAGCGACCGGCCTGCGGCCACCGCCGACGGTCAGCTAGTCACGGTGCTCTGTAATGTCGCCTCGGCAGCCGAGGTACGGATTGGCTTGGCGGCTGGGGCGGCAGGCGTAGGGCTGCTGCGTACCGAGATTCCGTTCACGAGCGCGACCGGCTGGCCTACTCGTGACCAGCATGACGACCAGCTTGCGCCGATGCTCGATTTGCTGGCCGGACGGCTCGCGACTGTGCGGCTGCTCGACTTCTCCGGCGACAAGGTCCCGCCGTTCCTCCGCGGACGGTCCGGTCTGGCCGAACTACTCAGCCACCCGCGAGCGCTGGCCGCTCAGCTGACAGCGGCGCTGTGCGCTGGCCGCTACACCGAACTCGCCATCCTGATCCCGATGGTGACTTCGCTCACCGAGGTGGCGGTAGTACGAAACCAGCTCGAGCTCGCTGCGGCCGGCCTAAGCCGAGCGCAAGCCCAGGCTTGGCATCATGGTCGAGGTAGCAGCGACGGCTGCCGCTGCGCCGGCGTTCGCGTCCGAAGTCGATTTCTTCTCCATCGGCACGAACGACCTGACCGCGCAGGTGCTCGACCTGGACCGCCTAGACCTTGCGGCGGGACCTGCGCTGGCGGCCGACCCCCGCGTGCTAACGCTGATCGGCCAGGTGATCGATGCGGCGGCCGGAGCGGGCATACCAGTCTCGGTCTGCGGAGACTCCGCTGCAAGCCCGCTGGTCCTGCCGCTGCTGGTCGGCCTCGGCCTCCGCGTTATCAGTGTGCCGGCGGCGGCTGTAGGCCGGGTGCTAGCCGAGTTGAACCGGCTCGATACCGCCACCTGCGCGGCGCTAGCGGCGAAGGCGACGGCCGGTTCGTCAGCTCAGGAGTCCTGGGAGCTGGTGCAGCGTGCCGGCCTTGGTTAGCTACCGTGCGGTCGCGCCGTCAGCTCAGCGCAGTCAGCGCAGCGCCGCCACGGCCGGCGCCGAGGTCCCGGGATATGCCGCGGGCCGATTCGGTTACCGCCCTGGCCAGTTCTTCTCGGGTCGACACGGCCAGCAGCCGCTCGACGGGACCGACTACGCCGATCGAGCCAGCCACCGAGCCTTCCCGGTTGACGATGGGGGCGGCGATGCCGGCGTCGCCGACGGTCGCCTCCTGGTCCTCGACCGCGTAACCCTGCCTGCGCACCTGCGCCATGGCCCGGCCGAGCGCGGCGCGGGTGATCTTCGTCTTACCGGTCAGCGGAGTCAGCTCGCCGGCGACCAGCCGCGCGTAGCTCGCGGCCGGCAGGTTTGCGGCGATCGCGTGACCCAGCGCGCACGCATGCCAGGGGATGGCCGCGCCAACCTCCAGGATCTGCACTGTGTTGTCCGGCCGGAACACGTGATGCAAGACGATCGCACGCGAGCCGGACAAGGTGGCGACCCAGACCGCCTCACTGGCGCGCTGTGCCAGCGCCTCCGCCCACAGCAGCGAGCGCCCGCGCAGCTCCGAACCGTCCAGGAACGCGTTGCCCAGCTGAAGGACGCCAGGCCCGAGGCTGTACTTGCCGGTGTCCGGGTCCTGCGCTACCAGGTCGTGCTTCTCCAGCGTCCGCAGCAGCCCGTACACCGTCGGCTTGGCCAGCCCAACCCGGTCGGCGATCTCGGTCACGCCCAGCCGCGGTGTACCCGAGCCGAGCGCGGTCAGAATCGCCGCCGCACGTTCCACCGACTGAATCATGGAGGCCTTTCGGTAATGTCGAACAGTATTCAGGATAGGCCATGAGCGGTAGCGCGCGGGTGGGGATTGTGCTCGTGTCACACAGTGCTGCGCTGGCAGCAGGCACAGCCGAACTGGCGGGCCAGGTCAGCGGCGGCAGCGTTGTCGTATCCCCGGCCGGAGGCACCGACGACGGGCGGCTCGGCACAAGCATCGACAAGATACGCGCTGCCCTCGCCGAGGCCAACTCGGGGGCGGGCGTCGTGATTCTCCCTGATCTTGGCAGCTCGGTGCTCACTGTCAGGGCACTGCTGGCAGACGGCGACGACTTGCCTGATCCGCTGGCAGTCGCCGATGCGCCTTTCGTGGAAGGCGCTGTAGCGGCGACTATCGCCGCAGCTGTTGGCGGCGACGTCAAGGCAGTGGCCACTGCCGCGGAGGAGGCGCGCCATGCCAGGAAGCTCTGAGTCGTCAGGAAGCACTGAGTCGTCAGGAAGCACTGAGTCGGCCAGGAAGCACGGTGGCGACGGTCACGCTGGCCGGAGACCTGCACGCCAGGCCCGCGGGCTCGCTGGCAATCGCCGCTGCGAAGTTCGAATCGTCCATCGAGCTGTCGTCCGGCGGCAGTTCCGCCGATGCCAAGAGCGTGCTGAGCGTGATGCGGATCGGCGCCACGAGCGGACACCAGGTGACGGTCCGCGCAACCGGCCCTGACGCGGGCCAGGCCGTGGCCGCCATCATCGAGATCCTGGCGGAGGCGACGAGAGTCGCCACCTGATTAGACGGGCAGCGTGTCAGCCAGGCAGGGTGTCGGCCGGCAGCGTGTCAAGCTGACGCAGGATCACGCCTTCTCGCAGCGCCCACGGGCAGATCTCTAGCGCGGGCAGGCTGAGCAGGTCCATCGCCGCATCGGCCACGACTGCTCCGGCGGCGAGCTGCTGCGCCCTGCCTTCCGAAACTCCGGGCATCGCCATCCGTTCGGCGACGGTCATCTGCGTTAGCCGTTCCGCGATCGCGGTCACATCAGCGTGCTTCAGGTTGCGCCGCACGTAGGGCCCGTCACTCGACGGCGCAGCCCCGGCAATCCTTGCCAGCTGCCTGAAGGACTTGGAGGTCGCGACCGCCCGGTTGGGCGGGCCGTCGCGAAGCAGCGTGCCGGCAGTGGTGGCGATCTCCGCGCGGACGAACTTGCGCAGCTTCCTGACGTCGTCGCGCGACGGCGGGTCGGCAGGCAGCCAGTCGCGGGTCAGCCTGCCCGCGCCGAGCGGCAGCGAGACGGCGCAGTCGGGGTCCTCGTCAAGTCCGGTGGCGATCTCCAGCGAGCCGCCGCCGATGTCCAGCAGCAGAAGCCGGCCCGAGGACCAGCCAAACCAGCGCCGGGCAGCGAGAAATGTGAGCCTGGCCTCGTCGGGCCCGGGGAGAACCTGGATCGCGACATTTGTCTCAGCCTCGATGCTGGCAAGCAATTCGTCGCCGTTGGCGGCGTCGCGTACGGCCGAGGTGGCGAAGCCAAGCATCTGATGAACGCCCTTGTCCTCGGCGATCTGGAGAGCCTCGTGGACGAAATCGCGCAGTCGCCGACCGACTTCGTCGCTCAGCCGGTTGTCGTTATCCAGGTGCTCCCCCAAGCGCAGCTCCGCCTTGTGGGAGAACGCCGGAATCGGCCGGCCGCCCTGGTGAGCGTCGACGACTAGCAGGTGAACGGTGTTCGAGCCGACGTCGAGCACGCCAAGTCGCATACTCAGACGCTACCCCGACGCCCGGGAACATCAGGCAGCCCGCTCGTGCTGTGTCAACAACAGTCCCGCCGCGGAAGGCAAGATCATGACTGCCGAGATAAGAGTCGAGCACAGCCGCAAGCGAGTGCGAATCCTGCTGGCCGGCGAACTAGTGGCCGACAGCATTTCTCCACTGCTGGTCTGGGAAGTGCCGTTTTACCCCACGTATTACATTCCGACAGGTGACGTCAAGGCCGAGCTCATCGCTGCGGGCACGGAGGCAGATCCCCGGCTCGGCGAAGCGGAGCTGCTATCGGTCAAGGTAGCGGGCGGAACGACCGCCGAGCGCGGCGCCAGGCGCTACCGGTCTAGCCCGGCCCGGCAAATCGACGACGCGGTCCGGTTCGACTGGAACGCCATGAGCGAGTGGCTGGAAGAGGACGAACCGGTTTACACCCATGCCCGCGACCCGCACACACGGGTTGACATCCTGGCCAGTTCCCGGCACGTCCGGATCGAGATTGACGGCGTGACCGTGGCGGACTCCCGTAGCCCTCGCGTCCTCTTCGAGACCGGTCTGCCGCCGCGCTTCTACCTGCCGCTTACTGATCTCAGGACTGAGCTGCTACGGCCGTCGGACACCCAAAGCCACTGCCCGTACAAGGGCACGGCCGGGTACTGGTCTGTCGATACCGGCGCGGACCTGCATGAAGACGTCGTGTGGATCTACCGGACGCCGCTGCCCGAGAGCCAGAAGATCGCCGGGCTTGCCTGCTTCTTCGACGAGAAGGTGGACGTGTTCATCGACGGCGTGCAGCAGCGCAGGCCACAGACTCACTTCAGCTGAGGCGGCCGCGCTTAGCCGTCCAGGTCCTCGATCCGGGCCACGGATGGCGGTCGGCTGGCCCGGCTGGCGGCGGCCTCGGCGTCGCGCATGACGCGCAGCAGGTTGCCGCTGGTGAGTTTTCCGCAGTCCGCGTCCGACCAGCCTCGGTCCAGCAGCACTTCGATGAGCGCCGGATAGCAGGACACGTCCTCCAGCCCGTCCGGGAGCACGTCGACGCCGTCGTAGTCGCCGCCGAGGCCAATGTGGTCGATGCCAGCCACTTCTCGGACGTGCTCGGCGTGAGCCACCACGTCCGCGAGCGCCGCGCGCGGTCTGGGATGGCTGACCTGCCACTCGTCCCTGATTTTCGTCCGGGCAGACGGATCGCGGTAATCCAGGCCCTGGCGCTCCATTTCGGTCACCAGCTCACGTTCCCAGTCGCGGCATCGCTGTGAGACGAACGCGGGCACGAAAGTGATCATGCACAGCCCGCCATTGCCGGCCAGCCGGTCCAGGATGCTGTCCGGCACATTGCGCGGGTGGTCGCATACTGCGAACGCTGACGAATGCGAGAAGATGACCGGCGCTTCCGCATTGTCGAGCGCATCGCGCATGGTCGTCGCCGCGACATGAGACAAGTCGACGAGCATTCCGAGCCGCTGCATCTCGCTGACTACCTCCCGGCCGAACGCTGTCAGCCCGCCGGCAGCGGGCTCGTCGGTCGCTGAGTCGGCCCAGGGCAGGTTCAGGTTGTGGGTGAGCGTCATGTAGCGCACGCCCAGCGCATAAAGCGCCCTGAGGGTGCCCATCGAGCAGGCAATCGAATGACCGCCTTCAGCGCCGAGCAACGAGGCCACCCGGCCGGCCTTCATGATCCGCTCGATATCAGCCGCGGTGAAAGCAAGCTCGAGGGAGTCTGGGTAGCGCGCCACCAGCTGCCGGACCAGATCGATCTGCTCAAGGGTGGTGGCCACTGCTGCTTCGCCCTGCAGCTCAGCCGGGACATACACCGACCAGAACTGCCCGCCGACTCCGCCCGTGGCAAGCCTGGGAAGGTCGGTATGAGTGAAGTCGACCGGGGCCGAGATGTCGGTGCGGGCCGGATCTAGCGAGCCAGCATTGCGCAGCGCCCACGCCAGGTCGTTGTGCCCGTCGATCACCGGATGCCTGTCCAGCAGCGCACGCACCCTGCTCGGTTCGTCTGTGCTCATTTTCCAAGCGTAGGCAGGCCGCGGCAGCGGGCAAAGGACCAAGATGCCAGGATGTGAGGGTGGCGCGGCACCATCTGACCCCCTGGATCATCGCCACCATCCTGGGTTGCGCCGCACTTGGCGCCTGGGGCGGCCACCAGATCGGTGATGGCGGTGGTGGCAATATCGCCCTGATCAGCGCGACCTGCGCAGTGCTCGGCTCGTTTCTGCCTGGCGCCGTCCTGCGGCTGCGGGACCGGCTGCGCAGTCGCGGGCATAGGCCAGCCGCCTGACCCATGGCCGAGCGCTCACGCCGCACACCCCACAGTTACTTGCAAGGCGAGCTCGTGGTCGTCATCGACTGCAACGACCTCGGCCGGGCCGCTTCCTTCTGGACGGCGGTCCTCGGCTACGTGTCCGCGGGGCCGGTCAGCTGGCCGTACCAGTCGCTGGTTCCCGCCAGCGGCAACGGCATTGAGTTGCTGCTGCAGCAGGTCCGCGAAGCCAAGCAGGGCAAGAACCGCGTGCATCTCGACTTGCGAACCCCGGCTCTGGACGCTGAAGTCAGCCGCGTGACGAGGCTAGGCGCGACCCGGCTGACCAGCGAGCCGATCTCCGAGGCCGGATGGCGCTGGCATGTCATGGCTGACCCGGACGGGAACGAGTTCTGCGTGCTGCAGCCGCCGGACTGAGTGGGCCGGCGTAGTCAACTGCAGCGAGAATCAGCCCATGACCGTTGCCCGTTCGATCGGATTGTTCATCGCAGCCGGCCTAGCCGAGATCGGCGGCGGCTACCTGATCTGGCGCTGGCTCCGGGAAGGGGCGCCGATCATCCTGGGCGTGGTCGGCGCGATCGTCCTGGTGATCTACGGCGTCATCCCGACACTGCAGCGCAGTCACGACTTCGGCCGTATCTACGCCGCTTACGGCGGGGTGTTCGTGGTCGCCTCGCTGCTGTGGGGCTGGGGGGTAGACCACTCGCGGCCGGACCGGTTCGACGTCATCGGCGCTGCGGTAGTGGTCGCCGGGGTGGCCATCATCTATTTCGCCCCCCGCAGCTGAGGGTCCGGACGCTTCGGCTCCGCCGTTCGCGCACTTCAGCAGCGTGCTGAGCGACCTCCTGAGAGCGCAGGCCCGGCTGCGATACTGACAGGATCACTCTTGGGGTGTCGCCATGCCCGGCGACCGGGAAAGGGAGCTGGCAATGCCGCGCTACAACCGGGTCGTCGTCAAGCTCAGCGGCGAGGCACTCGCCGGAGCCGCCGGATCGGGCGCGGATCCGGCCAGCTTGGCCCGGGTTGCGGATGAGGTCCTGTCGCTCCGCCAGCTGGGCGTTCAGGTCGCCGTGGTCGTAGGCGGGGGCAATTTCTTCCGCGGCCGGATGGCCGAGGGCTGGGGCATCAGCCGGGCAGAAGCGGACAACATCGGCATGCTTGGCACGATCATGAACGCGCTCATGCTGCGCGGCGCGCTGACCGCGCGCACGGACATCGACATCCGCGTGATGACCGCCGTTCCGATGCAAAGTGTCGCCGAGCCTTTCATCCGGCTGCGGGCGATGCGGCACCTTGAGAACGGCTGGATCGTGCTGCTGGCAGGCGGCATCGGGCAGCCGTACGTGACGACGGACTATCCGGCCGTTCAGCGGGCGCTTGAGCTCGAGGCAGATGCACTGCTTGTCGCCAAACGCGGGGTTGACGGCGTCTATGACAGCGACCCGAACGTGAACCCGGACGCGGTCCGCTATGAGCGGCTGACTTACGACGAGGCACTGGCTGCCGGGGTCCGGGTCATGGACACCAGCGCGTTCGTGCTGGCCAACGAGCAGGGCCTGGTCATGCATGTCTTCGACGTGGCCGCGCCCGGGGCGATGCGCGAGATCTGCGCGGGCGCCGACCTCGGGACACGTATCAGCGCCAAGGTCTAGTTCCGGACGAACCTGGTCACGCGATACTAGATTGGTGGCAGTTATTCCTTTGCCGGACGAGGGCATTGACATTCGTCATATCCATCGTCTAGCTATGACCAAGCAGGGTTTGCCTTAGTCCCGGTCCCTTCTCGCTCATCGGAGCCTGCCATGCCTGACGCGAGTCCAGGTGTCGGCCAGCCCGTTGTCGACATCCCGGCCGGGGCGAAGTTCGCCTTTGTGGCCGCCGAGAAGGACACGAGCTACGCTCCCCCGGGCCGGTCGAATATCGAGAAATACCGCAAAGCCATTACCTTTCTTGGCGGTGGCGCCGGCCGCCGGGCCGCAGCTCTCATCACCGAGGCCGTCGACGCCGGCCTGGCCCAGCCGGGTGCGACTGGCTCAGGCCAGGTCTCGCGCACCGCGGTCGCCTATCACTGGATCCTGGCGATCATGAGCGGCCGCGCATTCGAGCAGCTCACATCTGACGACCTCGCCGCCATCGACTATGCCCGGAGTATCGCGGATGCCGGTGAGCACGGCGCGCTGCCTGACGCGTACGCCGTGCTCTGCCAGATCCTGGACAACATGCGCGCCCAGGAGGTTGTGGTACAGCCGTTCAGCCTCGATTGCAGCACCCTGACGAACCAGTACCGGGCAGAGATCTATCGGCATCTCGGCACGCTGCTAACCGGCCGGATTACCGAGCAAGCCGAGGCGTCGCTTGCAGCTGAAGCGCAGTCGCGGCAAGTCAGCGAAGAACGCAAGGCACAAGCGTGGAAGTACTTCGAGCAGGTGCCGGCGGAGCCGAAGCTGCGGAGATTTGCCGATCCTCCGTTCTCCACCCAGGGCCGAGTACTCGTTATCTGTGCCCTCCTGGTGTGTCTGGTCGCCGTTCCCTTCGCAATCGGCCTGCTGCAGGAAGGCGGCGTCGTCCGCGCGATCGTTCTCTCCGCGGTCATCTTGCTCGCGAGCGTCATTACCATCCGGTCTCGCATCAGCGAGCTGGCCGCGATGGAACGAATCGCGGATAGGGACAGCGAGTTTGGCGAGCGCCATGTGAGCCGCTATTCACGACCGGTAGTGACACCGGGGGCTGGCGGGCTCCCAGTCAGCCCGGGTAACGACGAGCAGGCAGAGAAGGCGAGACAGGAGCGGGTCCGCACAGCCCGGTTCACACGGCTCGTTTCCAGCCAGGTCGATGAGCAGTTTGCTAACTTTACCCCGGCCGATCCGACCGCACGGCAGCTGTGGAGCAAACAGACAGCTGGCCTGCAGGACAGCGTCCGCACCGAGATGCTGCTCACCTACAGCGACTCTGCATCCAGTCCGGGCGCGCTGAACTGGCTGATCAAGCGGCGAGTACGCGAGATAGCCAACGCATTCAAGGCTGGCAAGCTCCGGGCCTACCGGCAGGACATGCTGCCGCGGGCGCGCGCTGTGCTGGGGTTCGCGCTAGGCACCGTAGTCTGCGTCGTCGGCCTCGGTTACGCGGCGTTCCTGATACTCATCCAGCGGCCCGTCCCTGGTGCTATCGCGCTGGTGCTGATCGGCTTCGCGGTCGTGCTCGTCGCGCTCAGCCGGGTCGACATCTACCGGGTCGAGAAGCGGCGGCTGCCTGCTGACAAGGCGGATGCGGAGCGGCAGCACACGGCCGACATGAAGGCTTTCAAGGAGTGGCAGGACAAGATCGCGAGTCCGCCGGGTGACCATAAAGTGGCGTACTGGCTGGATCTCGACAAGGTCCGCCTGAACAAGCTGTTCATGACTCAGCTTGGCTTGTCCGGGCAGGACGTGCTGGCCCACGCCACGCTGACCGAACCGGCGCCGGGCTGCGTCGGCAGGCGCCTGCCATATGGCCCGCCACGCTACTCCGCTTATAAAGTCACTATCTTCCTGCTGACCAAGGCAGGCGTCCGGCTGTCAGCTATAACGCTCGACTTCCTGGGCGGAGAGGCTTTCGATCCCGTGCGGCGGGCATTCCGGTACGCCGCGATCATGTCGGCGCGCCTGCAGGAGAGCGGGATCCGATATGACTCGGCGGCGCGGCAGGCTATGCCCGCGCCCGCTTACCCGTGGGCCAACGGGCTGAACGGCAGCCAGGACATTGTCCGCCGGAACATCGACGGGTCGGTCATTTTGCGGCAGGACTTCCGTCTGTCCATCAAGGACGGCGAAGGGCTCCGGTTCCTGGTGGAGAACTTCGAGTCCATCGATCCAGTGCCGGGCATTCGCGCAGAGGAGCCGGAAGACCCGGTGCAGCTGCTGGACCTGGCACTCGACAGCTCCGGCGTTGGCCCAGCCCTCGAGCTCCTCGAGGTGGTGTGCGGCCGCGGCGACCCGTGGGTCCAGGAGCAGATCCATCGGCCAGCGCGGCCGGAGGGCGACGAGCTAGCCGACGCTGGCGTGTCCTAGCCGACGGCTGTAGCCGGGGCGATCGCCCGGCCGCTGACTGGGTTCAGCCCGCATTGTCCCGGCCCTGGACCCTGATTCGGCGCTGGTTGTACCATGAAGTAAGGTATGCCTAACCTAAATCAGCGCCACCGTGGTGAGGCCCATTCAGCCCCTGGCCAGCCCACTTCCCTGGAGGCCCCCGGTAATGCTCGCCACCCTTGTCATCTTCCTGCGCGAGGGCGTCGAGGCGAGCATGATCATCGCGATCCTGCTCGCATACCTCAATCGCATCGGGAAGCGGGAGCACTTCCGGGATGTCTTTATCGGCGTAGGAGCCGCGCTCCTGCTGGCGACTGCAGGCGGGGCTGTGGCCTACGAGACCATCCGCAGCTACGACGGGTCTCGCGCGCAGGTGATCTTTGAAACGGCCACCTACCTGCTAGCGGCGACTGTCCTGACGTACATGACGTTCTGGATGCGCAAGCACGCCCGGTCGCTATCGAAGGAACTGCGAGCCCGGACTGACGCGGCTCTTGACGGCAGGGCTAGGTGGGGGCTGGGCCTGCTCGCATTCCAGGCCGTCGGGCGCGAAGGGCTGGAGACTGTCGTCTTTACCCTGGCAATCATCTTCTCCACCTCTACCGCGGGTGCACTCAGCGGCGCCATCATCGGCCTGGCATGCTCGCTTGGGGTGGCGTTCGTCATTTACCGGCTCGGCCACAAGCTCAACATGGCCAGGTTCTTCACGGTCATCGGCGTGCTGCTGATGGTTTTCGCTGCCGGGCTGCTCGCGGACGCAGTGGAGAACCTGCAGCAACTCGGCTGGCTTCCTGTCCTGGACAAGCCGATGTGGCACACGGCCAGCCTGCTGTCCGAAGGCAGCGCTTTCGGCGACGTGCTGCACAGCTTCTTCGGCTACAGCGATTCGCCGACGCCGCTGCAGCTACTGATCTACATCGGCTACCTGGCCATCGTCGTCATTGCCTACCTCGGCCTTCGCGCAAAGCTCCGGTCGAGATCGGACAGAGTGGCAATGTGATGCCCGGCGCTTACCAGGGTAGAAACGCCTGACTAGGTCCAGGCTCGCTAAACGGGGGAGGCATGGGGTGGACCTTGTCGTGGTCGTGCTCGTGATTGCGCTAATCGTATGGCTCAGGAAATTAGGAATCGCGCCAGACTAGGTCTGATTGTCATAGATTGCGAAACGGCTTAACGCTGCGTACCATGCCGTGCATGGCGGTACACCTTGGGGCCTTACGGCGACAGCTTGCCGACGGGACCTGGGTCGGGTCGCTGATTTGCCTGCCTTTTGTGGCTGTCTTGATCTTCCTCGCCGTGCAGTCCGCGCTGCAGCATCATTGGGGCAAGCTGGCTGGCCTCGCTTTGATCGTGCTTGTCTTGCTGACTGTCCCGGCTGGCGGGCTGAAGTGGCTTGCCCGCGTCATTAAGGCAACCAAGTAGATCTAACCGGCCCGATCAACAGGCGCATCCTGCTGTCCTCGCGGCGACCAGCGAAGGGTCGGACGCCACCCTAGGACAGCCTCGGCTTCTGAGCAATCCACTAGCGACCGCCACGGATCTGCCTGGTACGTCCCGGGATCCTTAATCGGTACATCGGGAGCCAGCGGCCGGCCATGTCAAGGCTGGGCGCGGTAGCCGCGATATCGGCAGCGCACAGCAATGCGCGGCGATGCCCGGTCAGACGCACCGTGAGCGACTGAGCCACTGCGGCGACGACGTCCCGCACGTCCACGAACCCGCCGTACTCCCAGTACGGCTCCCACTCTGTAGCGGGCTCGGCCTGCCATTGAGTGCGCATCCGCTGGTACTGGCGGGCATCCCACACCCAGACTGGCCGCAGCGACAAGCTGGCGATGCCGGTCCGCTCCGTGAACGCCGCGCAGAGGTCCTCGGCCAGGCGCTTTGACAGCCCGTACGGACGTATCGCCCGGCGAGGATGCATATCATCGATTGGCAAGTAGTCGGGAAGCCGCTCGCCCTCGGCAGTACCGAATACCTGAGCGCTGGAAAACTGGATCACCCGGGTCACGCCAGCGGCCTCGGCAGCCAGCAGCACATGCCAGGTGCCGAGTACGTTGATCGCCATGATCTCGTCCGCGCTGCCGGCATTGTCGTGCGCAAGTGCACCCAGGTGAACGATCGCGGCGCAGCCGTCCGCAGCGCGCCGGACCGCGGCCAGGTCCAAAAGGTCCGCGCCCTCCACGCGATCGAATCCGACAACGTGATGACCGAGGCTCTGCAGCCGCTCGGCCACCGGGATGCCAATGTTGCCGCGATGCCCCGTTACCAGAATGCGCACGCCACCATGATGTCTGCTGGTAGCTCCGCCGCGTGCGGCAAGTCGACAACCAAGGTTCAGGTAATTATGCGTATATATCGTATATCTCTGTAGCAGTAGGCAAGCCGGCAGAACCCACTTCAGAACTGGCCCTTGCTGCATTTCACCTTGGACGGGCGATGCGAACGCCCTAGCCGCGCGTGACGCTGAATACAGGCGGGCTGTGTGAGCCAGGCTGGTAACAGGGATGCCTGGGCGGCACGCGTCGACCGGGAGCTGTCATGCGCAAAGCCGCGATATCGTCCGGCGTGATCGGAATCGTCCTCCTTGTTGCCGGCGGGCTGATGGCATGGTGGATAACCCCCACATACATCGCGCGCGTGCCGAGCACCTACAACAAGACGCGGACCTACGACGGCACGATCCGCAGTCTGGTCAATCCCGCAGCACTAGCCAGCGGCAACCTGGCCGGCGCGATCCGGACGGGCTTGCCAGCGACGCTGACTGATCAGGTCAAGGTGCAGCAGACGTCGGGCAACACCGCTCAGGTGCAGGACACCAGGACGGTAAGCGGGTCCGGCAGCCTGGTCGTGAAGACCATCTCGCATTATGCGGTCAACAGGCAGACGCTCGCGGCGACGACGAGTCACCCCGGCAACTGGAGCGTGACACCGGCCACCGGCCTGACGGTCAGCTGGCCGCTCGGCGCGAAGCAACAGAACTACACCGGCTGGGTGTACCTCACCGGCACAACGACAACGTTGAAGTACGTGACGCAAGCACCGCAGGGCGGGATCAACACCTACGAATACCAGGCCACAGTCCCGCCAACACGGATCAAGAACACGCAAGCGCTAGCACACCTGCCGAAGGCGCTCCCAGTCGCGCTGCTGGCGCGCCTCAGTGCCGCGGGCCTGATAACGCGGAGTGACGTTGCCAGCCTCGCGAGAGCGTTCCCGCACGCCACGACGATTCCGGTCGGCTATACCTACCAGGCCACCAACACCTACTGGGTCGCTCCGGCCACTGGCCTCGTGGTGAACGTCAGCAACAACGAGACCGAGACGGGCGGCATCCTGCTCCCGACTGGGAAGATCATCCCGCTTATCGCCGTCCTCAAAGACTCCTACCACGCCAGCCCGGCCAGCCTGTCGGCGGCGGTCACGGATGCGAACAACGGCAGCAGCACCATCACGACGTGGGGAGTAACGGTGCCGATCATCGCCGCAGCGGTCGGCTTCGTCCTCGTCGTTCTCGCCGTCCTGCTGTGGATGCGCCGCCGCAGCAGAGGACGGCCTGTCGATGTCAGTCAGGGGCAACGTCACCCCAGCCCGGCAGGCAGCGTGAGCTAAGCACGGATGTCGTTCAACGCGGCCTACCGTGTGGCTCGTATGGTTTACTTCGAAGTGTCCAGTCTCGATTGTCCAGGGAGGGTAGATGCGCCAAGCGTTCATGTCCATTGAGCAGGCCTTTACGACCTATTCAGAGGGTATGACGCATGTCGCAGAAAAGGCTCAACCTGGGGATCCTGGCGCACGTCGACGCCGGTAAGACAACTCTTACAGAACGGCTCCTGTTCGCCGCAGGTGTCATCGACCAGCTCGGGAGCGTCGACGCCGGTACAACGCAGACCGATTCGCTTGCCCTGGAACGGCAGCGCGGAATCACCATCAAGTCCGCGGTCACTTCGTTCCCCATCGGCGACGTCGCTGTCAACCTGATCGATACGCCTGGCCACCCGGATTTCATTGCCGAGGTGGAGCGGGTGCTCAGCGTCCTGGACGGCGCAGTGCTCGTCATCTCTGCCGTTGACGGGGTCCAGCCCCAGACCCGCATTCTGAGCCGCACGCTCCAGCGCCTGCGGATTCCCACACTGGTGTTCGTGAACAAGATTGACCGCCCGGGGGCTGGCGACGAGCGTGTGCTTCAAGCGATCTCCGACCGACTCGGGCTGGCCGTCATTTCGATGGGTTCGACGTGCGCCCTCGGTACACCGGTTGCCGACTTCAGGCCATCGGGCGCAGATGACGCCGGATTCCGGACGCGGCTGACTGAGGTCCTCGCTGAGCGCGACGACGGCATCCTTGCCGCCTACATCAAGGATGAGGATGGCGTTCCCTACCGGCGCCTGCGGAGAGAACTTGCGACTCAGACGACGCGCGCGCTGGTGCATCCCGTCTTCTTCGGCTCCGCCATCACCGGAGCAGGCACCCGGTCATTGGCGGCGGGCATTGCCGAACTGCTGCCGGTCGCCGCGGGCGATCCTGACGGGGCCGTCTCGGGCAGCGTCTTCAAGATCGAGCGCGGCGTCAGCGGGGAGAAGATCGCTTACGTTCGGATGTTTTCGGGAACAGTCCGCGCCCGCGACCGGCTACGGCTCGGCGCCGGCCTGGAGGACAAGGCGACTGCCATCGCCGTCTTCGACCGTGGGTCGGCGGCCAGCCAAGGATCGGTCTCGGCCGGCGAGATCGGCAAGCTCTGGGGACTGGCGGATGTCCAGATCGGCGACCGGATTGGACAGATCGGCACCAGTGACACGCGCCATCAGTTCCCTCCGCCGACCTTGGAATCAGTCGTCGTCCCTCGTGATCCCGCTGACGGGGCACGGCTCCGAGTCGCACTCGGCCAGATCGCCGAACAGGATCCGCTCATCAATATGCGACAGGACGACAACCGCCAAGAAACCTACGTGTCGCTCTACGGCGAAGTTCAGAAGGAGGTCATCCAGGCGACGCTCGCGAACGACTTCGGCATCGAGATTACGTTCCGCGAAACAACGATGATCTACGTCGAGCGGCTGGCAGGCACTGGCAGCGGCATCGAGGTTCTTCAGGCCGACACCCATCCGTTCTCCGCGACGGTCGGGTTGCACGTCGAGCCGGCGCCGACAGGTTCGGGGATCATATTCCGCCTCGACGTGCATCCCCGCGACGTCCCTCTTTACATCTACAAGACCACGGAGAGTTTCACTGAGGCCATGACGCAATACGTTCGTGACACGCTCCGGCAGGGCCTCTATGGCTGGCAAGTCACTGATTGCGTCGTGACGATGAACCAATGCGGCTACTACATCGGAGACGGCCCGAGGAAGCAGGTGCTCGTCACTCAGCGCACAACGGCCGCCGATTTTCGCAAACTGACACCGCTGGTCCTCATGCAGGCAGTCAAGCGGGCCGGCGTAGTGGTCTGCGAACCTGTGACTCGCGTCATCCTAGAGATCCCGGTGGCATCGATGGGCGGCGTGCTGTCCACCTTGGCCCAGCTCAGGGCCTCCGTCGATACGCCATCGGTGCGCGGTGAACTGTCCGTTCTCGAGGCAGCACTGCCCGCCGCACAAGTTCATGTTCTTCGGCAGCAACTGCCGCGGCTGACCAGCGGAGAAGGTGTATTGGAGTCTGATTTCGGCGGCTACCAGCCCGTGCGTGGCATCCCCCCGTCACGGCCCAGAACCGACAGCAACCCGCTTGATCCCAGAGAGTACATTCGCAAGGTCCTGTGAGGCGGAAGGAGCCATTAGGCGATGAGTGTCACCCTGATCAACATCTTTGAAGTGCCTGAAGGCGACGAAGACGAATTCATCGTTGCCTGGGAAAAGAGCCGGAACTACCTCATGACGCTGCCGGCCCACATCGAGACCGCATTACATAAGTCGCTGCACGACGCGCGGTTCCGGTTCGTGAACATCGCGCAGTGGACGTCTGAGGATGAGTTCAACGCTGCCATCCGAAGCGAAGGGTTCCGAGAATCCGCATCGGGACTGCGCTGGCCCATGTCTCCCGCGTTGTACCACGTCGTCCGGACGGGTTAGCCAGTCATTGCGTCCTCATTTACCCGGACACCCGCTTAGCCGCACGGCCCGACCGCCTTGCGTCTCGTAACCGTCGCGCTGGAATCGCAGTTGCGGTCGAGGAGCGATGCTCCTAGCTTGGCGCCATGATCATTTACAAGTGGCGTGGCCAGTTCGAGAATGCCGAGGTCAACGCGCTCCACGCTGACGGGTTCACTCACGAGGTCATGAACGACGGCTGGTGGGCGCAGGTCAACCAGCACAGCCTTGGCTGGGTCTGTGCGCGGGACGAAACCAGCCTGGTTGGCTTCGTTAACGTCTGCTGGGATGGCGGATCCCACGCCTTTATCCTGGATACCGTGGTCGCCGCGCAGGCACAGCGTAAGGGCATCGGAACTAGTCTCGTGGCCGTAGCCGAGGCGGAGGCTCGCAATGCCGGGTGCGAGTGGCTCCACGTCGACTTCGAAAACCACCTTCGCGATTTCTACTTCGAGAGCTGCGGATTCAAGCCGACGAACGCCGGTCTGATCGACCTCACAGTAAGCAGATGAATCTCGAGAATAGGCCTGGTTCCCCGGGTAGCTAGCCGATGTTGGCTGCCAGGTCCTGATAGGGAGGGACCAGCTCACCCCAGCGCGCCTCGGTGTCGCCGCGCTCGCGCCCGGCGATGTAGGCGGCGAGATTTTCGGCGTGGATCTGCCACCCGGCCCCGTAGAAGGCGACTGCGTCCAATGGCATTCCCTGGACCTCGATGACCAGGATGGTCTGGTCGCCATCGGCGGTCAGCGTGGCCTCAAGGGACGCGTCGAACGGCGGCACCCCGTTCCCGCGCAGATGTGACTCGTCGGTCTCCCTAGTCGTCACCCGCAGCCGCCGCGGGGGCTCGCATGCTTCCACGCGCCCGGTGCTTTCCACGTCGTCGGATTCGATGTAGAGGCGGAACTGTCCGCCGGGGCGGAGGTCGCCTTCAACCTGGCCGTACCAGCGTGCCAGGCGGCCGGGATCGGTGAGTGCCGACCACAGGTCGTCGATGTCGGTGTCGTAGCGGTCTTCGATGCGGACGACGCCCTTGCCGTCAGCCGAGCGCAGGCTGCCCAGGATGCGGGCGCCCGCGCGGTCATTGCTGGTCATCTGCTGCTCCTTCGCTCGCGTTTGCCCCGGGCCACCTCGGTGTGCAGGGCATCCAGCCGCTGCTCCCACAGGGCCCGGTACCGGGCCAGCCAGTCATCGATCTCGGCCAGCGGCTCGGGCCGGAGGCTGTAGACCCGCCGCTGCGCTTCCTGCCGGACCTGGACCAGTCCCGCCTCCCGCAGCACCCGCAGGTGCCGCGATACTCCCGGCCGGGCGATCGGCAGCAGCGCCGCCAGCTCGCCGGCGGTGACCGGGCCGCGGGACAGCGTTTCCAGCATGGTCCGCCGGCTCTGGTCCGCCAGTGCCCGCAGCGCAGCTTCCACGGCATGAAGGTACCGAGATGGTTACGTAACTGTCAAGGTACATATACGAACGCACGCGCGCCTTGGCAGTCACTCACGCAACTGAGTGATGTGGCACCGATCGAGTCATAGCGGTGGAGTATCCGACATAGAACCTGTCGTAGCGGGCGCTGTCCTATCGTCGTACCCACGACGGGCCAGCCCCACAACGGCCGACTCTAACCGAGAGGAACGGACATGACCGACTCGGTTGCTGATGACCGCGTGATCGTCCAGCCTGTCCCGGCAGAGGACCAGGTTCTGCTGGACTTCCTGGCTGCTCAGCGCCAGACGGCGCTTGGCATCGTGGAGGGTCTGGACGAGTCAGCGCGGCCACGCGGCAAGCACGGAGACCCGGAGATAGCAGAGCACTCTCCGCCCGCTGCTGCGATATGAGTGAAGGCGAGCTGCTGACCGGGGATGGCGTCACCCCGGGCATCGTGCGGATCGGGGACACGGTGCGGCGGCCGCTGCGGCCGTTCAGCCTGACCGTGCAGGCGTACCTGGCCCACCTGCGCGACGCGGGGTTCACCGGCGCGCCGCTTCCGTTCGGCGTCGACGAGCAAGGGCGCGAGATGCTCTCGTTCGTCCCGGGCGACGTGCCGCGCAACCCGCTGCCGCCGGAGACGGCGGGCGACGAGGTGCTTGTCGCCCTGGCCAGGCTGATCCGTACGCTGCACGAGGCGTCGGCCGGGTGGGCGCCGCCGCCCGACGCGGTGTGGGGCGGAACGCCGGCCAACGTGGGACGCCCGATCAGCGAACGGACCGAGCTAGTCAGCCACTGCGACTACTACCCGGGCAATGTGGTCTTCCGGGACGGCCTGCCCGTCGCGCTGATCGACTTCGACCTGGCCCATCCGACCACCCGGCTCTACGACATCGCGAACGCGTTGTGGTATTGGGCGCCGCTGCGCGACCCGCGGGACCGGGCGCCCGCATTCGCGAACGCCGACATTCCGCACCGGGTCGCGGTGTTCGCGGACGCCTACGGCATGACGGCCCGACTTCGTGCGGAACTGGCGCCGTTCGCCGTCGAAATGGCGAGTCGCTATCACGAGGATTCCCGCGCCTCGGCGGAGCTGGACCCGGTGTTCCGCAAGCTATGGGAGGACGGCGCCAGGGACGAGTTGCCGCGGGCCGAGGCATGGCTGCGCGAGGCGGCCCCGACGATCACCGCTCGCCTCGGCCAGCCGGGCTAGGCCGGCGGTGAGTGTCGAACCGACGCGCTTGGGACCGCCATCGCCGAGACAGTCTGGCGCGATACTACGGATAGATGACTTCCCGCTGTCCCTTCGTGCTGTGCATAGTCCAGAGCAGGTCGGCGAGATGTTCGGCGTCGACGGTAGGCATCTCCCAGACCGGGTCGCCCGCCGCTTTGGCCTTTTCCATCTCGGTGTGGAAGGCACTGTTCTTGATGGCTGCACCGATGTAGAGCATGCCGACGTAGACGCCTTTGTCGGCTACCTCGGCGTGCAGAGCTTGCAGGTAGTTGCGCTGGGCGGCTTGTGCAGGACTCGGGCCGCTCATGTTCGGCAGGCCCTGCACGGTGCTGCCGCCCTGCGCGGTCAGGATGGCGCCGTCCCCCTGCTCGAGCATGTGCGGCAGGAACTCCTGCACGAGTGCCAGCGTCGTGTAGAAGATCAGCGGCATGAAGCTCCGGGCGTGCTGTGGGGTCAGGTTGGCTGCGGAAACGAACCCGGTGCCTGGGGTGGGTGCATAGTAAAGGGCGTCGAGGTTGCCGGCCTCAGCGCGAATCTGCTCGGCCAGTCGGGGCGCGGCACCGGTGTCGGATAGGTCGGCAGTGATGACGTGCGCCGTTGCCCCGGCACTGGTCAGATCCTTCGCCAGACGGTCAAGTGGCTCCGAGCGGCGAGCCACCAACGTGACGGCGTAGCCCTCTCGCGCGTAGCGACGGGCGACAGCCTGGCCGAGGCCGGGTCCGGCTCCAAATACAGCGATGGATTTGGACATTAGAATGCTCCGATGGGTAGTTCGAACCTCGGATGGGCCTTATCGGTGTGGTCGGTCAAGGCAGGATCTCGATGTACCCGTCGGTTCCGTGCACGCGGATCCGCTGCCCGTCCCGGATCAGCCGGGTGGCCTGCTCCACGCCCACGACGGCCGGCAAGCCGTATTCCCGGGCGATCACTGCGCCGTGGGTCATCAGACCGCCCACCTCCGTCACCAGGCCCGTGATCGCGACGAACAGGGGCGACCAGCTGGGGTCTGTGTGGGCCGTGACCAGGATGTCGCCCGCTTCAAGATCTGCCTCCGCCATGTCAAGGATGACGCGGGCCCTCCCCTCGATGGTCCCGGCGGAGACCGGCAAGCCGATCAGGGCACCAGCGGGCACGTCGTCGCGCCGGTACGCCCCGGCGACGGCCTCGCCATCCGACGTGAGCACCCGCGGCGGCGTGAGCGCCTGGTACGACCGGAACGCGTCCTTGCGCTGCTGGATGAGCTGGTCATCCACCTGGTTGGTGCGCACGACGTCGTGGAACTCGGAGAACGTAAGGTAGAAAATGTCTTCCTTCTCAAGAAGCACACTGGCCTGCACGAGGCGCTCAGCCTCCTCAAGCAAGGCCTGCTTGTAGACGAAGTAGCGGCTGACGATGCCGTACTTCGGGTACTCCCGGTACCCGATGAAGGTCCGGACCCGGTCGATCATCTGCTTGGTCTCGTCGGCTTTCTGCTCCCCGTCCGGCAGGGCCCGCAAGCGTGACAGCACGTCCTGTTCCTTGCTCTGCGCCTCCTGCCGCCCTTGCTCGAAACGCCGCTCGGCGGCACCCGGCTCGAAGAGCTTGATGTTGTCGAGGATCACGGGCACGAGCGTGGTGGGCCGCTCGCCCCAACGCGGCCTCGTGATGTCGATCTCGCCGACGCAACGCATGCCGTACCGGTCGAGGTAGGCCCCGATGGCGTCGCGCGCTTCGGTCCCGCCCGCGAGCTTCGGTAGCTCGTCCAGGAAGCACTCGTCCTCGACGTCCTGCAAAAAGGCCACCACCTGCGGATGCGGACGGATCACGTCCGCGACATCGAGCAGCGCCAGCCCCATCTCCGACGTGACGTTGTCGGGAGCGGACAGCGTGAGCGTGTCGGCCGCGTTCTTCTCGCCCAGCCACTCCCGCAGCTTGTCGTTGAGCCACCACGTGGCCTCCATCCCCGCCATGATCGCCTGCATGCTCACCGGATCACTGAGGATCCGCTTGTGCTCCTGGAAGTCCTCCCGCAGGAAGTCGAACAGCGCCGGCCCGGTCTTCGTCCGGATGTCGCGCCTGAGGGCCGCGATGGACGCCTGGCTGCGCTCGATCAGCCCGGTGACGATAGCCGGATCGGTCTCGATCGGGGCGGACGCAGCGCCGACCAGCGGCCCGCCGGGACCCCCGTCCGGGAGCGACGGGACGAAGTCGCCGCGGTCGAGGACCGTCTCCAGCGCGTCCCTGATCAGCGGATCGCCTCTCCCCATGACTTCCAGGAGGCTTGCACGGCTTGCTGGGAAGGCCAGGCGCCGGGTGACGTCGACGAACAACCTCCCGCCGGCTTCGTACATCGGCGGGAGAGCTGTCAGCTGCCACATGGCGATCCCCAGGGGCTTCATGGCGTCAGTCATCATCTGCCCGTGACCGACGGAGACGTAGACGTGGTTGTCTAGATCGCCGGCTGCGGGGATGGGGAACAGCGTGGTTATCGGCCGGCTCTGGACGACCTGGAAGCCGTCATCGACCAGGCACCATTCGATGTCCTGGGGGCGGCCGAAGTGCGCTTCGATCCGCCGGCCGAGCTGCGCAAGCCGCACGACTTGTGCATCCGTCAGCGCCGGCAGCTCCTGCCGCTGCGGGTCGATCGGCACTACCTGCGTCCCGCCAGCCGGCGAAGCGTCGATGGCACGCTTCTTGGCGGCAACCGCCTTGCTGACGACTTCGCCGTCTCGCACCTTGTAGACGTCCGGGTTCACCAGGCCGGAGACCAGGGCCTCGCCGAGGCCGAAGCTGGCGTCCACGGTGACGACCTTCCGGTTGCCCGTGACGGGGTCGGCCGTGAACATGATGCCGGCCGCATACGGGAAGACCATCTGCTGCACGACCACGGCCATGCGGACCTTCCGGTGGTCGAAGCCGTTCCGTAGTCGGTAGGTCACGGCCCGCTCGGTGAACAGCGATACCCAGCACCGGCCGACGTGCTGGAGGATCGCCGCCGGACCCACGACGTTCAGGTAGGTGTCCTGCTGGCCAGCGAAGGATGCCGTCGGCAGATCCTCTGCCGTCGCGCTCGATCGCACGGCGTAGGCGGCGTGCTCGCCGAGCTGCGCGAGCGCGCGGGTGATCGCCGCCGCGATATCGTCAGGGATGGCGATCCCTTCGATGGTCTGGCGGATCTCCGTGCTGAGCGTGCGGATCACCTCCCGGTCATCCGGGTTCAGGCGCGACAGCTGATCGAGCCGATCGTGGATCGACGGCGCTGCAGCCATGATCCGCCGGAAGGCGTACGTCGTCACGCAAAAGCCAGCTGGCACCCGGATGCCTTCGATCCGCGACAACTCCCCCAGGTGCGCGCCCTTGCCGCCAACGACCGCAACTTGCATCTCGTCAACCTCTTGAAGATCCAAGACGTACTGCTCGATCATCGCGACACCTCCGAGGCAGCCGCGCTCCGTCGCCCTGCACCGGCCGATCGAATCACCGGTGCCTCGCGCTCTGTCGACCTCTTGTTCGGCACGTCCCCATCCCTCGTTGCCTTTCCTCCGACGAGTCGGTACGTGCGATCTGGATCGGCGCCGCGCGACGGGCACTCAGTCGAGATCGAACTCGTTACCCTCGATGTCCTGCATCACGATGCACGACTCGTTGTCGTCATCGGCAGGCAGTAGTCGCACGCGTACCGCGCCGAGCGCGGCCAGCCGTGCGCATTCAGCTTCAAGCGTGGCCAGGCGCTCTTCACCCACGAGCCCGGTGCCGACCCGCACGTCAAGATGCAGCCGATTCTTGACGACCTTGCCTTCGGGAACGCGCTGGAAGAACAGTCGCGGGCCTACACCTGTCGGATCAACGCATGCGAACCATGAACCCTGATCCTCAGGCGGCAGCGAGCGATCGAAATCGTCCCAAGTGGCGGACCCTGCCGGTGGCGGCGGCACAACGTACCCCAACACCTCGCACCAAAAACGAGCGACGCGCTCAGGTTCTGCGCAATCGAAGGTGACTTGGAACTGCTTGACCGACACCATCGTCTCACCATAGAGGCGTGTTGCAGCGGACGAGCACTTGGCCGATGCTGATGCTGCCGTGCCACCCGCATGCCACACCCGACGGCCGCGGAGCTGTCAGTCACGGTCAGTCCTCTCCCTTCCTGAGCCGTTGGCAGGACGCGCGTTACCGCCGACCGGCGCGAGTCGTTGGTCAGCGCGACGATGAACGTGGCCGCGGTGAGCAGACATGCTGATGCCGGCCACGCAGCGATAGTGTGCGTAGATTGCCGCGGCGGAACCTCAGGGATGATCAAACCGCAGCGGCCGTCCGCCGTGCAGCCCTGTCTCGGGTGCTACGAGCGGATGCCTGTCGAGGACGAGTCCATCGCCAGCGGCACCGACCGGATAAGGCGATAGTCGACAAGCAGATAGCCAGTCGGTGAGGTCGTGCTTCGGATCGTTTCGAGCCGAAGCGACGGCAGCCCTTCGAGGAGCCTTCGTCCGCTACCGGCGATCCTCGGCGCGATCACGAGCCTGAGTTCATCGACGACATCTGCGGCGAGCAGTGTCTGGGCGATCGAAATACTGGCGTGAACGCCGATGTCGTCTCCGGGCCGGTCCTTCAGGTCCCGCACGAATTCAACGAGCCCGCCGTCGACCACGCTCGCATTGGCCCACTCCCCGTCGAGCGGTGCAGATGTCATGACGTACTTAGCGACGCCGTTGATGAACGTCGCGAACGGCTCGATCTCGCTGCCCGGCCAGAACTGCGCCCACTCGTCGTAGCTGCGACGGCCGAGGATCACCGCGTCCTGCGCTGCGATAACAGCAGCGAGGTTGGCCTCCATCGCGTCGTCCCAGTCAGCGAAGAACCCATCGGGATCTTCAGCAACGCCGTCGAGGGACAACAACTCGTACACGACGACCTTACGCATTCGCAGCGCCTCCGGTGGACCTCGATGCTGTGGATAGTGAGTCATTGTGCACCCAACTATCCGAACCGGTGAGTTCTGGTGGCTGGTAAGCGTTCAGAAGCAGCGCACAAAGATCCGCCAGAAGGATATCTCCGCACGATCGACTGATCGCCTAGTGGCCGCGCCGGGCGACACCGTCCTTTTTCAGGCCGGGCAGGTCCCAAGCTGGGAGGGATCGTGCGAGCGTTATGCGCTATCGGCGACGGCTGCTGTTAGCCGTTGGCTGTTGCTGTTGATGCTCCTGCGCGGGCGCTCAGGGTCCTCGTAAGACCAGCGCCGTGGCGGTGACATGCGTAGGCGCTGGTCTAGCGGGGTGTAGTCGCAGCCTTCCAAGCCGGTGATGTCGGCCTGCGGTCCGCGTGCGATATCGTGCGGCTGCCTGCAGTCAGCCGGCTACCCGACGGCAGAGAACTAGGGATCCCCCCTGATGCGATGGGGGACCAAGCGGCAGTAGCGTCGCCGTGAGCCGCGCCCCGCAACCCAAGCTGCAAATGGCCTGGCCGGGCAGCAGACCCGAGGGGAATCCGATGGCTGATCGATGGACCATCTGGGGCAGGGAGTATGGGAACTGCAATTGTTCCTGGGGCTGCCCGTGTCAGTTTGGGGCGAAGACAACCCACGGGCACTGCGAGGCCGTGGTGTGCGGTCGCATCGACGAAGGATACTTCAACGAGACCAGGCTCGACAGCCTGACCTGGGCACTGTTGCTGTACTGGCCCGGCGAGATCGCCGATGGCAACGGCACGGAGCAGGTCATCATCGACGATCGGGCGGACCCGGCGCAGCGAGAAGGCCTGCGAAAGATCCTGCTCGGCGAGTCGACGACACCGGGGGCTACGCATTTCTTCGTCTATAACAGCACGATGTCCACCGTGCTGGACACCTTGTACGCGCCGATTGAGCTTTCCATCGACATAGACCAGCGGATAGCCGACCTTAAGATCGACGGACTAGTCGAATCCCGCGGCACGCCGATTTTCAGCCGTCACACCGGCAAGCCAGTGCGTTCCCGGATCGACCTGCCGGATGGGTTCGAGTACACCATCGCCGAAATGGGCAACGGCAACAGCATCTCCCGCGCGGGAATCCAGCTGGACCTGAAGGACAGCTACGGCCAGTTCTGCATCCTGCACTTGAACCAGGACGGGGTCATCCGGTGACCGCGCCGCCGGCGACTGCGGATTCGCCGGCGACGTTGAAGTCTCTGGCCTGGCGGCACCGCGACCGTCTGGCCGTGCTCTTGAGCCTGGCCGTGATCACCGCCGCGGCCTGGGTGTACGTCGTCGTGGCGACGCGCCGGATGACCAGCGGGCAGACCGGCATGAGCGGCCGCTCGGTTGCGCCGATGATGCACGCCATGACCGGGGTGCAGTCATGGACGGCAGCCGAGTTTGGCCTGCGGCTAGGGATGTGGGTGGTGATGATGGTCGCCATGATGGTCCCCACCGCGGTGCCGATGACCTTGCTGTATGCTGCGGTCGCGCGCAAGGCCGCCGCCCAGTACAGTCCCGTGGCCCCGGCGTTCATCTTGGTAGCTGGCTACGCCGCGATGTGGGCGATCTTCAGCCTGGTGGCCACTGTCGCCCAGTGGGGCCTTGATCGGGCCGCGCTGCTATCCCCGATGATGACCTCACGCAGCGCCTGGCTCGGCGCTGCGCTGCTGATCGCGGCTGGTGTCTACCAGTTCACCCCGCTCAAGAACGCCTGCCTGCGCAACTGCCGCGCCCCGGCGCATTTCCTGTCTCGGTATTGGCGTAGCGGCCGTCTGGGAGCCTTCCGGATGGGTTTGCGGCTTGGCGGGTTCTGCCTGGGTTGCTGCTGGATCCTGATGGGGTTGCTGTTTGTCGGCGGCGTGATGAACCTGGTGTGGATCGCAGCGATCGCTGTCTTCGTCCTGCTGGAAAAGACCATCCCGTTCGGACTGATCGGCGGACGGGTCGCGGGCGCCGTCATGATCCTGATCGGCGCTCTGAGCTTCGCCTTGTAAACACATCTCACGCCTCGCACGCCGCCGAGCGCGACCGTGACGGTCGGCTGGCATGCTCGGTCTATGCCAACTGGCGAAGTTCTGAGCCGCAATTTTTACGCGAACCTTGGAGCCGAAGGTCTGCGGAAACGCAGTCGCCCGGAATGGGATGCGGCTATCACCGAACTGACAGCAGGCTACGTCGGGCGCCGCGAACGAGTCCTGGACGTGGGATGCGGTTATGGCCGCATCGCTATTCCTCTGGCCGCCCGCGGATACCAGGTCACCGGGCTGGATCTCTCAGAATCCCTGCTCCGCAGTGGACGCAAGGAAGCTCGTGACCAGGGCGTGCGGCTACCACTCGCGGCTGGAAGCATGACCAGACTTCCGTTCAGTGATGAATCGTTTGACACGGTTATCTGCCTGTGGTCAGCCTTCTACGAAGTCCTCGACCCAGCGGGCCAAGTACAGGCTCTGGCCGATATGTGGCGAGTGCTCAGCGAAGGCGGACTCGCCCTCATTGAAGGTCCGGTACCGCCAGGAACAGACGATGAGCTGCCCACCGATCGCATCAGCCGTGGCGTCGTTGAGGGCCTGCCGAACCTTCACTACATCCACGACGCGGACACGCTGAGCAACAGGTGCACGGAAGGTGGCATCAGCGGCGCTGAGATTTTCATCCGCGATTGGGCAGGCCGGGACAGGATGCTCTTGATATTCCGACGACCCCGCTAGAGTCCGGATCGGTGGAGGGCTTCCTGGACCCGCCGGGCGTATGGGGATCCGATGCGCTGGTAGATCGCAAGTGCCTGCTGCAAGTACGCGGCGGCTTCGCTTGGGTTGCCGTCCTGGCGGTAGCTGTTGCCGATTCCTTCCAGGGCGCAAGCTTCTTCCAGGGGAACGCCAAGGTCGCGGGCGATGGCCAGTGCCTGGGCGTGGCGGTGGCGGGCATGACGTGTGTCGCCAGTCCAGGTGGCTAGCTCGCCGAGGTTGTTCAGCGCCTCGGCCTGGCCGAGCGGCTGGCCGAGGTCGTGGAGCCCGATCCCTGGGGTCTATCCCTCTAACGGCGGTCCATCCCTCTAACGGTGTTTCCGGCGTCGGCCGGAACCCGCCAATGGCGCTACACGTCGCTAGCGCGATGGCCTGGGCGGCCCTTGACCGAACCGGCCGAGAGTCGCCGGCACGGCAGTTACGGGGAAAAGCCACTACCTATACGAACGTTTCGCGGCCGAGATAGCCATGCTCTTTCGCTTTTAAAAGGAGTATGGGACACACTGGTAAATGCTCCTTCAGGTTACATTAAGGATGATATCCTTCAATTCAATCAGAGTTTCGATTCGATAGCTAGCCTGTGAAAAGTCATGTGCTTTTGTAAAGTCGTTATAGACAATGACACAGTCAATACCGGCCGCCACGGCTGAGTTCAGCCCTCTGGATGAATCCTCTACAACCAGTGTCTCCTCTTTGGTGGCTCCGAAGCGCTTTAAGCCGGTCAGGTATGGTTCCGGGTGCGGCTTGGTGAACTTGTAGTCTTCGCGAAGAAGGACGAAATCCATGAATTCTCTAACTCGGCGCTTTTCATGGATAATTTCAAAATCCACACGTTTTGCAGTCGTCACGATGGCCATGCGGACGTATTTTGACAGTTCAGCAAGAGTTTCAACGACGCCTTCAATCTCAATGGCTTCTGTTCTAAGATATTCCTGATAATAATCATTACGAACCTCACGCTGCCTGCCGATGGTCTGTTCATCAATACCTGTCGCCCTGGCTTGGGCCCAAGTGCCCAATCCCTGGTTCATGTCCCGGAGGTATTGATCCTTGTCCAAAGTCAAACCAATGTCCGCCAGGGCGCGCTCTCCAGCTTTGTAATACCAGAATTCGGTATCCACCAGAACACCATCATGATCGAAGAGTATGTACTTTTTCATTCTCTTGATCCTTTCCGGTAGGCGCGGCAACCATGTGCGCCATCACGAATTGCACCGTGATCACCGATAGGAAGTCGGCAACCGCGTCAACGGTCGGGGCTGAGTCTGATCGGAACCGACCAGCGCCAGATGCCTTCGATGCGCGACCATCTCCAACCTGTCGTCAACCGTAGATCCGTTAAACCAGGCCACGAAGGCCTGCGCAAGAGCGAGGATGACGCCGGTTAAAGGCGCAGAACTCGCGCATCTGTGCAGACTGAATCCGCAACTGGTGCCTGCGCTCGGCGGTGGTTGGCGGCCCGACGGAAGAGGGCTCCCCGCCTCTGCGGCCTGCACGGATATCAGCCGCGCCTTCTTTCTTTGCCCCGTGGCAGGCGGACCCGGCCCTGCATGCGGTCGGGTCCTAAGGCTTACCCGGCGTTGCCACGGCCGCTACGCCGCTCCTTCCTTCTATATGCCGTGGGCTGGCGGCAGGTTAGCTCAGACAGCCGGCGCTTGATCTGCAGGCCGACCGTAGGTGACGGCGTCGCGCACCTCCCCGGGCAGGGACTGAGCGAGCTGCGCGTCGGGCTGACAGCCGAGCGCGTCGTTGATCGTAGAAAACGCCAGGCGAAGGGCCACGAAGGCGGTGATGGCGAAGATCTGCCCGTCATCGAGCCCGGAATCGCGGACCGCCTGGATGTCAGCCGGCGTCGTTGCGTTCGGGTCCCTGGCGACCTTCCTGGCCCACGCGGCCATGGCCTTCTCCTGGTCGGTCAGCCCGGCGTCGCTGCCACTCAAAACCCCCGCCGCGACAGCCGCGTCCGACGCTTTGGCCAGCTTCCCGCCCCACGCCAGCGAGCAGTACGAGTCACCCAGGGCCGAGGCGGCGGCCGTCACCAGGATTCCGCGCTGCCGGAAGCTCAGACCGCTCGGCCTGAAAGCCTCAGACATCACCCCGAACAGCTGATCCAGGGTGCCTGGCTGGTGCGCCCACAGCCGGGACCCGTTCCACACGTAGCCGTCTTCTTTGAGGTCTTCGTCGTAGAGGACCTGTACTTGGGCGGACACCGGGGGTTCTTGGAGAAAGCTTCCGGTCATGCGCGTTCTGCTCCTTCGGGTTTGCGGGCCACGTAGCCCACGACGTTGATCTGAGCCCGCAGCGGCAAGCCGTCCCGTAGCTGCCCCCGGGCCTGCTCGACGGCCGCGCGAAGGAACTCAGCCTCGCCGACGTTCTGGATGGCCTCATAAGCCGGGCCGGAAGCGGCCAGCGCACGCGCGTACATTTCTGGGTCCGCGAACTCCCAGGCGAACGGAACTTCCAGGCGCTCAACATCCAGGAATCCGTGTGCCGCCAGGAGTTGCTCGCCCGCCCCAGGCCGGCCGAGCGACACCATCGCGGCCTGGTTGCCGACTTTCTCCGCCGCAGCAAGGCGGAGCGGCGCCAGCGCCCAGGCTCCAGGAGACACCTTCAGGTGGCCCCACACCGTTATCCCGGCGCGTCCGCCCGGGCGTAGTACACGGTGTATCTCGGCCACCGCGCCGGGGGTGGTGCCCCAGATCCCCCGGAAGCTGGTGACCACGTCGAACGACGCCGAGTCCCACGGCAGGGCGTGCATATCGCCGACCCGGATATCGCAGTCAGGATTGCGATCCCGGGCCACCGCCACCAGCCGGTCCGAGGCGTCGATGCCGGAGCAGGAAGCGCCTCGCAGCCGGGCGAGCTCGACGGCGAGCCCGGACCCGCACGCCACGTCTAGCAGCCGGTCCCGGGCGTCGACGCCGAGCCGGTGGTGCACGGCGACGTACTCGCGGCAGTTGCCCGGCTCGCTGAGGGTCGCGAAGTCCACCGCCTTGCGGCCCCAGCCCTCATCCACCAGCGCCCAGCGGGAAGCGCCTGTGCCCGGCCTCGTCATTGCCGCTCCTCTGCGTCGCCAAACCGGCGTACAGGTCAAGGACCCAGTCTGCGGTCAGTGATCCTTCCCAGGCAAGCCTGGGAAGGTCCCGCGCGCCGAAGCGGCGAATCTGAGCCCCACATCACGCCGAACCTGCTGGATCGCAGACAAGACGAATAGTCGGCGACCTGGTGAAGTAGGAGATGGCACAGCCCCTTCAGGCCGCTGACCCAGTCGGTGCCAGCAAGAGCCGGATGCCAGATCAAGGCGTTCCCGTGTCAGCGAATGCTCGCCGCTGGCCACCAGGATCCTCGGAACGAACGCTGAAAACTTCACGATCAACGGGACCTCCGGCGTAACCAAGACGACGTGACCCGGCTCCGGAACGGGCGCGCACGGCAACGGCTGGTGGGTAGCCTGTGCACTGTGGCGCTCGATCGGCCCGACGGGCGGTGAAGGCTCTCTGGTCACGTCGTTCTCGGCTGTCTGGCCGGGTAGTGCATGATCGAGATGAACGGGAAATGCGGGAAAGACTAGTAGATCCGCGAGACCAGGAGTGGGAGATTGAGCGTCCCGCGTACCGGGTCTATTTCCAGCACAAAATAGAGGGCCTACTTCGCAAGACCGAGGAATGGGAGCTAACCGACCTGGACCTCCGCGAGGCATTGAGCTGGGTGGAACAGAGAGCGGCCGGCCGCGAGTACGAGTTCTATGTCGTGGTTACTGGTCAGCAGCCACAGGGCCTCGGGATGGTAAGGCTCCTCTGAATTGGCCGTACATACCCCGGATGGATCGCGGTCTACAATTTATGTAGCGGGCTTTACAGCGATCCATCACGGGGGAGTTCATGGGCAATCTCTATTCCGACGACGATTACGTCCATTTACCTGAACCGAAGCCTCGTTTCGATGACCGGCCGCCTTCGCTGTGCGCGTACACGAGCGGTCGCTGCAGGTGCCCTGAATGCCGCGCGATGAACACTGCGGACGCCAGGCGCCGCCGTACCGAGCAGATCGCCGGCGTCTTCCGCGATCGCCGGTACTGCCAAAGCGCGAGATCTCGGGCCGAGCAGATCGCGGTCCTCCTCGATGCCGACCCGGAGCTGTTGCGTGGCCCAGTCCCGGCCGTTTACGTGCCCGGCCCGCATGCGGCTTGCCCTGCCAGAGCCATGTTGCGGTCAGGAGGTCAGCGAGGCAGCGTGGCGCCCCAGACCGCATGCGGAGTCGCGCACGCAGGCGCGGCCGCTAACGCAGCGGTCGCACCTGTACCACTCGATCGTTGCGCTGCTTGGGCAGAGATGCCAGGCGATGTCGTCCGCCACTAAAGCGGACGATCGGTGGCAGCCATCACAACACTGTGACCTGCAGATATGACATCGCCAAGCGCCTCGGCTGAGACATGGGCCCTTGCCGGGTTTCAATTCAAAATCGTGATCGGCGACACCGCCTCAGTGAAGTGCGCGGCGAGCTTGTCCCAAATCGGGATCGTGCCGGCGACCATCTCGGTGAAGAACTCGTTCTCCCAGTCCGCGCCGCTTCCATATGCACTGGTGACGATGCGGACTACGCAACTGCCGCCCGATGCGGCTTGAATGAGGAACTCCGTCGCGATCGGAGCAACCAGCGAAAGATCCTGGTGCACCTTTGACAGCGGCACACCGATGCTGCCGAACCATTCGACCATTCGGGGCGGGACTTCTTCAATCCGCTCCGCGATTGGCCAGGGTTCTTCGTAGGCG
Organism: uncultured Actinomycetota bacterium; assembly: GCA_963787665.1. Taxonomy (GTDB): domain Bacteria; phylum Actinomycetota; class Actinomycetes; order Streptosporangiales; family Streptosporangiaceae; genus JAJYUU01. The sequence goes on along the minus strand of CAWBDZ010000005.1, from coordinate 202,577 downwards.
AATCGGACGTTCGGGGTGTAGTCGGTGACCACTCCGGTCATGGTGAAGTCGCCGAGGTCGAACGACACCTCGCCACCGATCCGTGGGTCAAGCTGGGTCGGTACCATCCAGGATGAGATGCCATCGGCGGTGGCGATCGCCTCCCATACCTGTTCGGGGGTCGCGGTCACTTCGTAGCTGCGCTCTGCGCGGTACTCAACGCGTTCCGGCTGTTTGGGGTTGTTCATGATGGCTCCTTCGGACTGGGATAGGACGAGACGGTCAGACGGTGCGGTCGCCCGTCATCGTGGTGGTATTTCGCGATCAAGGTGGCAACGGCCGACTGCAATTCGGCCGAGAATGCGGCGCGATCTTCTGGCGAGCCAAACCCAATCACCGTGTCAATGGTTAGCGTTGGAAGTCGCACTCCGCCCGTTGCATCGCGTGCGATTGCTCCGACCTCGGACACGGTCCGGGCGTTCACCGCGATCATGTATGCGGCCGAGAGATGGTCGGCAACCTCGTTAGGGTCGATCGCAGCGCTCTGCAACACATCGGGAGAGACAACGAGGTGGCGCGCTGAGCGGAGCACGAACCGTTCGGTGATGCCGCCCCAGGCGCGCGTCTCAGCAGGCTCGACCAGCCCGTGGACTTCCAACGTCTTCAGGTGATAGTTCACCTTCTGACGAGTCAACCCGACGGCCGCAGCCACTGTGGTCGCTGATCCCGGCTCTGTCAATGCGTCGAGGATGGCGGCTCGGATTGGATCAAGAGCGGCCTCGACGGCGGCCGGGTCTTCGAGTACATGAATGTCGTCCACAAAGCCCAAGCTAGACCTTGACAATAAAAACTGTCAAGGCCCTAGCTCGCCCTGACAGTGATGTGCAGGTGGTCGTGGTGCCCGCCCGTGATCGAGGCGGGGTCGGGCATCCCGCCGCCGTTGTAGGGTCGCCAGCCCTCGCTGGGACGGGCGAGGGACCATATCTTCCCTGCCAGATCAGGTACTCCGCGCCAAGGTCTCGGCCTAGTCTTTGAGCCAGTTCGTCGCCTGCCAGCCGACCTCGAGTTGTGCCGGCGCTGAGTCATACGTGCGAACGGTCACTAACGGAGGCTTTGAGGTCGCCAGGGCCGGGAGACGCTGACGAGCGCGGGCGCGGTGCAGGTGACCGCGCCGCGGGTGAACGACAAGCGGACCGACCCTGCGACGGGCGAGCGGCTGCGGTTCTCCTCGGCGATCTTGCCGCCGTGGGCGCGCAAGACCCCGAAGGTCACCGAGGTGCTGCCGCTGTTGTATCTTCACGGACTGTCCACCGGGGATTTCGTTCCCGCGCTAGCCCAGTTCCTCGGTTCCTCGGCCGGGCTGTCGGCGGCGGTGATCACCCGGCTGACCGAGCAGTGGCAGGCTGAGCAGCGAGCGTTCGCGAGCCGTGACCTGAAGGCCTCGGACTACGTGTACGTGTGGGCCGACGGGATCCACGTGAGCATCCGGCTGGAGGAGCACAAGCTGTGCCTGCTGGTGATGATCGGGGTCCGCGCCGATGGCCGCAAGGAGCTCATCGCCCTGGCCGACGGGTACCGCGAGTCGACCGAGTCGTGGGCGGACCTGCTGCGCGACTGCGCCCGCCGGGGCATGCGCGCCACGGTGCTGGCGGCCGGGGCCGGGGCGCTTGGGTTCTGGGGTTCTGGGGCGCACTGCGCGAGGTGTTCCCCGAAACCCGCGAGCTGCGCTGCTGGTTGCATGAAACTGCGAGTGTCCTCGCGGCGCTGCCCAAGTCCGCGCACCCGGGCGCGAAGAAGGCGCTGGCCGAGATCTGGGGCGCCGAGGACAAGCAGCACGCCCGCGCCGCGGCGAAGGCGTTCGACGCTGCTTACGGCGCGAAGTTCCCCAGGGCGGCCGCGAAGATCACCGACGACCTGGAAGAGCTGCTCGCGTTCTACGACTGCCCGGCCGAGCACTGGGTGCATCTGCGCACGACTAATCCGATCGAGTCAACTTTCGCGACGGTCCGGCACCGCGGCAAGGTCATCAAGGGCCCCGGCTCGCGAGCCGCCGGCCTGGCCATGGCGTTCAAGCTCATCGAGTCAGCCCAGGACCACTGGCGCATGGTCAACGCGCCGCACCTGGTCGCCTCGTCCGCGCCGGAGCAACCTTCGTCAACGGCAAGCTCGTCGAACGACCTGGCGAAGAGGCCCAGCCCGAAGCCGCTTAAAAGATCTTGATCCGCACGTCTTGACGATAACTCGAATGAGCCTACCCTTCGCAGCTATGAAGCTCGCCAAGGAAGCGAACGATTGCCAGTTCGGCTGCGGATGGTGATTAACTTCTGGCTGGCCGCACGTTTCGGCAGGATATGGCTGAGACTGCACAAGGGCCTGCGGCCCGCCCTGGGCCAGATGCCCGGTGAGTGCATGCGGGTGGCTCGCGGCGAGCCCATCGCGGCGGGCAGGGTGCTGCAGGCGGAGGACTTCGCCGTTCTCGTCTGGTGGCGGGCGGGCATGGCGGTGTGCGTCCTGTTCGTGGTCGCGCCGGTAGCTGCATTCACGATCTCCGGTCCTGTCGGCCGGGATATCGCGAGCTCGGACGCTTTTGTCGTAGGTGGCCTGGCGGTGCTAGCCACGTCGCAGATGGGCTATCTCAGGATCAAGTACTACAGGCTTCAGTCGTATCTCAGTAAGGCCGGGCCAGATGCGAGTGACCGGCCGGTCGAGCCAGCTGCTCCAGGGCGCCCGCGGCCGGCCGACTTCTGGGTGATGATTGTCGTGCCACTTTCGGCATATGGCTTCCTGCTCTTTGCCGGTCTGCAGGGAGCCGCGGGCCACTAGAGGTTTGCCTGCGACGCGTTCGCGGCGCGGGACCCCGCTCCCGCGACCGGCCCAGCAATTGCGTTCAAGCTGATCGGGTCAGCGCAGGACCGCTGGCGCGCCGTCAATGCGCTCCACCTCGTCGCCTTGCCTTAGGCCAGCGCGGATACCGGGATCCACAGACTGTCGATGGCGCGCTCAGCCTCGGCGAGGCTCTGATCTGCCAGCGGGATCAGTTCGGCCATGGCCGGGTTCACATAGGCGAGGGTGAGCTCGGCCGTGATGAAGCGCGGTTCCAGGCCGGTGAGCGAGATGGCGTGCGGAAGCCATGGTTCCGCGTGATCCCACCCGTAGCGGGGTGTTCCTTCGGCGTAGCCCCCCCCGCGGCTGGCGAGGACGACGAGCTCGCGGCCGCCGAGCAGGGGGGCCTTGGCGCCAAGCAACTCGCGAAGGCCGAACTCGCGCTGTCAGCAGTCGAGGACGAGCTGCTCGGCGCGCTCGACCATACTCAGCGCGAGACGCTCTATGACCTGCTTCAGCAGGCGGCCGTCGGCACGGTCGTGACCTGCGAGACAGAGGACTAGATGATCTGTCCGAAGGGGGCCGGCGCCCGCGGTGCTGGCGGCCTCTGGCTGGCTACGTAGTGGACCGGCCTGCATTGATAGCTCGCAGGCTCTCACCGCACCGACAGACGCAGTGGCTCGACCAGAAGCGGAACGGCTCCCTGCGTCTGTTCGCTGGCGCCCCGTCGACTCCCTACCGTTGACGCCAGGCAACCGAAGTTCGCAAGTCGCATCCAGTCGGCCTACTGCAAGGTTCCGCGTCGGGCCCATTGCCGCAGCCCGGACGGGTGCAGGGAGAGGACTCACCGTCGAGCGCAGAGCATCACCGAGCAACAGTGGTGCCGACGCGAAAACCGCTGTCTTCCGTGTACAACTCGCCGACACCGATTTGGGCGAGCGAACGCAGGCGGGTTCTTGCTCGGTCGGCCCAACGTTAGCGAGCACGGCAGAAGGCGGCTAAGACACGCATGGCTGCGCTCGGCCAGCAAGCCGGCGACCTGCGACTTTGCGCGGGAGAGGTCGTGGAATGGCGATCGTCCGCTTCCGGCAAATGAGACTGAAATGAGACTAAAGGCCGCCTGCCGAAATCTGGAGACGATCACCGGCCACGTATATCCGCAGGTCAGAGTTCGTGGTCAGGGGCGGGGTCGAACCGCCGACCTTCCGCTTTTCAGGAGGCTTTGCTGATCCACGTAGATCCATCGCTCGCCGCTGAGCAGGCGTGATTCCAAGTCGGCGCACCTGCCGTGTCCACTGCGGACCGCAGCCATCCGCAGCCGTTATTAGCAACGAGTTAGCAAGATCATCTCTGCGTGATGACCGAACCTTGACATCTCAATCGTGTTCGCCACAGCCAGCCTGCGAGCATGGTCACGCTCCAGGGCTCGCATTGCGGCGTTGTTCGGTCTGCCGTGAACTGTTCTGTCGGCGCTGTCGAGCAGTCTGTTGCGGCTGATCCGCTACATGTTCCGCCGGCCTTGTGCGCGCGTCGTTGGCGGAGAGCATCTCCTCAGTTACCGCCGACCACAGCACCTCGCGGGCATCCTCCAAGGCGTCGGAAGATGGCGGGCCGACTTGGCCGATCACGCTGAGCAGTTCCGTAATATCAAGGTCCTCTCTGTCCGGATTCACTTTCGTACCTCAGCTTCATTCGCATCTGCTTCGGCCAGCATGTGACGCAAGGCCGCGCGTGCCCGATGCAAGCGGCTACGGGCGGTCCCAGGCGCGATGCCGAGGGCGACTGCGGCCTCCGCAGGAGTCATTTGTTCCCAAGCCACCAGCAGCAGTACGTCGCGCTCAGCTAAGGGTAGTTTCCTTACTGCCGAAATCAGTGCCCGTGCCCTGACGGCCGAGTCGAGCCGGTCGGTGATCTCATCCCACGGATCAAGCGTCTCCTCTGGCGTGGTCAGACCTATGGGCTGCTTAGTGGTCCAGTGTGCTCGCAGCACATTCCTCGCGATTCCGTACAGCCAGGGCCGGGCATCGTCGTAGCCGCTGTCATAACTGCGCCGCGCTCCGAACGCTCGTACCCAGACCTCGCCAAGCAGATCGTCGGCGGCCTGGTGCCCGGCCCGTCGGGAGAGGTACCCGTGAATAGCGACCTCGTGACGCTCGACAATCTCGACGAATGCTTCGGGTTCGCCGCACAGCGACCGCGCTATCAGCTTGCCGTCGGTCACGTCAGTCCTCAATTGGCGCCGTCACAACGTCGGCCATCGCACGGCGAGGCGGACATAGGGCCGGTCGATGACGATGCTCGCGCCTCCGATCGTCTCTGGCCGCGCTCCTGGAGGCCAGGCACTCAGTTCCAGATCCTGCGCGCCCGGCCTGCCCAGCTCGTGCCAAACGATAGCTTGCCGGGCTAGGTATTTCGCGAGGCCGGGTCCGCTAGGACCGTAACCGCGGGCAGTGATGTCGTACGGCGCTGGCTGGTCTCCGGGGATGAATGCTGCGACGCCAAGTCTCCCCGTGCTGCCGACCTGGGCTAGGCCGCCGAGCGGCATCAGGTTCGCAATTCGCTGCTGGGCGGGGCTGGCATAGGCTTCGTGTCTGCCCATCAAGTTCAGCCGGGTAAGGCCGGGTTCGGCCAGCGTCAGCCACAGATCCAGATCCGCCAGCTCGCCGATGTCGCCGGCCCGCAGCCCGGTGGGCTCCTCGGTCACGGGACCAGAAAGCGCTTCGTACAACGCGTCGGCGTCCGGCGCCGGCCCGTCAACGGCCTGAGCGTGGAGACCGGGCTGAGGACCGAGCGCCAGGAGCGACTCGGGACCGGTGATGGCGCCGGCCATTCTGATGAAGCTGCACCGGCAAGCCGACCTGCTCACCAGGTGATCCCCGGCAGTTTCTAGCCCTACCGAGAGCTGGATCCCGCGGATCGAAAGGGGCAGCACGATCCGGCCGGCGGGACCAAGCTGCGCCCACCATTGAGTCGCAAGATCCCGCGTGCCGGTAGTCACGATGATCCGGTCATAGGGAGCATGATCGGGAACGCCAGCCGAGTCGGCCAGTTCACGCGCCTCGTCGACTAGGTTGCTACTCGCGCCGTCTTGCCGGTGCCAGGCCCTGGCGAGGCCAGCCTGCCCTGCCCAGTCAGTCGCGGGGCTGATTCCGGAACCGGTAGTAGTCATCTTCGATCACCTCCGCATACGGGTCGTAGTAGCTGGCACGGGTCCCGGAAAGTCGCATCAGTAGGCCAGCGATGCGCTGCAGGCGGCGAGTCAGCGGCGCCATGGCTTCGTGTGTCGCGGCGGGTGCAAATGCCGGTCGCGGTGCATCGCGATCGGGCTGCGACTGCGCATCCGCAGCCTGGGTGTGCACTGGGTGGTCGGCGAATGCTGCGCGCATCGTGGTCTCCTCGGGTGGCGTGGCCTCGTTCGTTGGTTGTGGTGCGATGCCAGCCGCTGCTGAACTTGGTGGGCTGGTAGCCGTCTCCGCAGACCACTGTGACGCGGCCATGCCCGGCGGCGGTCAGGTTCACGCGAGCCTGGCCGATCAGATCGGGAACCACGTCGATAGTCACGACGGACTTCTGATCCCCGACGATGCGCGCGATCAGGGCTGCGTTATAACCGGTGCCAGTCACTGATCTCCAGTACGCGATGCCCCGCGGCGAGCCCGAGCTGGCTCAGCATGACTGCCATCATCGTCGGCTGCGTAGACGCACTGACCGGCAAACCTTCGGTATCCGATTTGATCACGACAGCGCGGTCCTGATAGGCCTCCACCGGATCCATCTCCGGCAGGAACGTATGCCGGGGGACCCCTCGGAAGGCAGCTTCCACTGCGGCATCAGCCCGGCCGGAGGCGAGCAGTTGATCCGCCAGCTTCGCCCGCGCCGCAGCCGCTAGGTTTCCGATGGCGACGGAATCCTGGTCAAATTCGTCGTCAGATTCCGAGCGACCGCCGCTATCGATCTCGTGCCCTTCCCGGTCCTGGCTGGCGTCCAGTGCGCTCATGTGCTGGTACTCCATCGGTCGCTGCTGTTGAACTCCTTGTCCTCTTATTGCGGGAACGCCGTCCGATCGTTCGCGGCCCGCTAGGCAGCTGTCTCACAGTCAGCCCCATCCGCCGACACCCGCTCCTGGCCATCCGTCTGATAGGCGCAAATCCCGATCCGGCCAAGAGCACAGTCAAGGGTGCCCGTTAGGGCATCACATGTGACGCGCGAAGCGCGCCCTTGAGTGTGGTCTTCGCCGGCTCGACGCTGGAGCGCCGGGAGGATGGCGATCATGGCCGCCGCGCCTGGCGCTGAATCTTGTGGGCCCCGGCCAGCCAGCGCGCACAGTTCCCTGGGGCTGGAGCACGCCGACGCCGCCGTGGCCCGGAGGGCCTAAGAGCGGCGGGAGGCGCCCGGCGGGAGAAAGCATCCCTGGTTTAACGTCGGCCAGCTGCGGGTTGGGCTCGCCCGCTATACATCAGCGCCACACGCGCGGCGCGGCGCTAACGTCAGCTGTCAGCCGGTGTCCGGCACGCTCGCGCGCCTTTAAAGCCGTAAGGAAAGTCCTCACCGGGAGCCCGGCAGCGCATGGTGACGGATTGCGGCGGCCGGGTCCCGGCTGGGACGGACTCACTAACTTCGAGTGCCGGTTAGCCACCGAAGCCCAGCTCGAAGCCCTGGACCACGATCATTTTCTGAGCTGCCGGCAGTTGAACCGGGCTGGCCACGACGTCGTGGTGGTAATCAGTAACAGCGGCGGCCTATCCCCGAGGTACGCACCCTGTGGGAGCATGCCAGGCAGCGCCACCTCCTCGATCGCATTCGCGGTCTTCACGAAGACCGGGGCCATATTGATCCCGCGGCCAAGCAGCCCGTGCGCCCGGCGATATCCGTCGGTGAGGATGTACCGGCCCTGGAAGACCACGACCTTCACGAAGGACGGCAGGATGCGGACCAGGAAGCCGATCCCGGTGGCCTGCGCCTCGGGAGCCTCGGACATGAAGTTCCCGACGATCCGGAGGTTCGGGTTCGGTGACAGCACCGTGAACACCTGCTTGGCCATATCGAAGCCGATCTTCGGCAGCTCGGCCTGCTCCGTCGGAAGCGTAATCGCGGCGATACCCAGTATGTCATCGGCCTTGATCCCGTCGACGCGTTCAGCCGTGGTGTCAGTGAACACGACCGACCCGGCTCGCCCTCGCCCGGCTGCCGCGCTGTCGGCGCCGCAGGGTCCTGGTCCGCCCCGACTCCGCCGGGCCCGAGGTTAGTGAAGGCGCGAGCGTTGCCGCACCGGCTGCGCTGCCGACAGCCGGCTGGGGCCGCCTCAGTTGTGGATGCGCAGTTCCCGCTCGGTCTGGGCGTAAATGCGTTCCTGGACCTCGGGGTCGAGAGACTTCTTCGAAGACTTCTTCAACTTTGCCGAGCTGTAGTAGCCGCCGGTCGCGGTCGCGAGCTCCGGATCGGCCATCAGCCGCACACAGCCGCGTGACCCCTTCTCCGGAGGCCCGACGAACGGATTGGTCAACGCCTGAATCGTTTTGAACGGCCCGCCGGCCTTGCTGCCGAGACTGGTTTTGACCGCGCCCGGGCTGACTGCGTTGAACGTCAGGCCCTCGCCCTCACGGCGGCGAGCTTGGGCGTACGTGTACATCAGGGCCAGCAGTTTGGCATCGGCGTAGGCCTGGATCTGCTTGTACTTGCCCGGGTAGCTCCAGTCGGTGATCGGCTTGCCCCGCGACTCGATCAGGGCGGTCATGTTGACCACCCGCGAGGGCGCGGCGAAATCATCAGCGCCCTTCCGGAGCAGGTCGAGCAGCCCGTCGGTCAATGCCGCCAGCGCGACGTGATTGATGGCGATGGTCCGCTCGTACCCGTCGGGTGACAGCGCCTTGCTGGAGAACGCGGCGCCCGCGTTGTTAACCAGTCCGTTGAGTCCCTTCGGCGCGGCCTCGTGCACAGCGTCGACGAGTTCCCGAACACCCGCCAGAGATCCGAGGTCTGCGGCTACGGGCAGGTACTGGCCCTTGCCGTTGCCGTTGTTGACCAGTAGGTCGACAGCGCGTTGGGCGTCGTCGACACGACGGGCGTGCACCAGCACAGTCGCCCCACTATTCCCAATGCCTTGGGCGGTTTCGTGGCCGATACCGCCCTTGGTGCCGGTGACTAGCACGGTCTGACCGTCCAGCCGACCCGCGAACTGGGCGTCGAACTTGCTCATTCGCTTCTCCCATCGGACAGGTTCTCGCCCGTTACGAGTGCAGTTCGGGAATCTAGATCTGATGCCATCTGAGTGCCACCCTTCCTGTGGAGCCACCTCGATCAGCTAGGGAGGCCGTCGAGCAAGCTGAAACGGGCATCCATCCCGGCACTTCGGACATCGATCAGCTGCTGATATTCAGGCGAGTTGTACCACTTGATGGCCGTCTCATGGTCGGGAAACCGCATGAGTGCCCCTGAAGTGAGCGAGGCATCGCCGTGCAGGATCTCCCAGTTACTGTTGGCGAGAACCTCGCCTCCGTACTCTTTGGCCGTCCGCCCGGCGTTGGGGCCGTATTTCTCACGATAAACATCCGGGTCCTTGACGGTGAATTCGACAACTACGTATGCGCTCATGTGGATACTCCTTGGTTGTTTGTTGTTGGTTGTTCTTCGCACTTGGACGTCACCGTTGGCAGGCGTTACGTGGCTACTCGGCCGCCGTCGACTGCAAGGGTGACGCCGTGGACGAAGCTGGCGTCATCACTGGCGAGGAAGACGATCGCCGCAGCAAGTTCCTCGGGCTCAGCTACGCGACCTGCTGGTGCTAGTGCCGCGAGGTGGTTCACCATCTCGTCGGGGACGGCTTCCATCATCCGGGTGCGCGTCGGGCCGGGGGCAACGGCGTTGACCCGGACACCACGCGGGCCGTATTCGGCGGCCCAGGCCTTAGTGAACAGTTCGAGAGCCGCTCGGCTGGCGCCGTACATAGCCATGCCGGCCTGTCCGAAGCTCGCGACCATGGTGGAGAGATTGACGATCGAACCCCATCCGCGTTCGGCCATGGCTGGTGCCAGGGCCGCGACGAGGAAGAACGGCACTTTGACGTTCAGCGCGAAGGTCTCATCGAATTCTGCTTCGGTGGCTGCGTTGCTTGGTCCGAGCAAGGCGACGCCGGCGTTGTTGATGAGGATGTCGACGTGACCGTCGCGTGCCTCAGTGGCCCACTCGACCAGGTCCCGGGCCGATTCGAGGTCGCTCAACGTAGTGAGCCGGAACGCTGCGCTGCCGCCGCTGCCTTCGATCTCGGCGACCACATCTTGGGCTCGTTGCTCATCGCGTCCCACTACCAGCACGTGAGCGCCGCGCGCGGCCAGGGCGATGGCCGTCGCCTTGCCGATCCCGCTCGTCGAACCCGTTACCAGAGCTGTCTTGCCCTTCAGGTCAGTCACGTGACGTCGTCCCCTCGCTCCAGAATGAGTTGTGCAACTCACTCTGACAGCCTGGGACTGGGTTGTCAAACTCAAAATCCTGCTAATATGGGTGCATGGTCAGCGAGACGAGTGACCGGCCGAGGCTCACCGCCAAGGGAGCGCGCACCCGGGCACGAATCGTGGAGGAGGCCGCCGCCCTCATCCATGAGCGCGGGGTGGCGGGCACCACCTTGGAAGACGTCAAGGCGGCGGCGGAAGTCAGCGGCTCTCAGATGTACCACTACTTCCCCGACAAGAACGAACTCGTGCAGGCGGTCATCGACTACCAAGCCGACACCATCGTCAGTCACCAGGGGCACGCGCTCAGCAGCGCGAACGGAGTCGAGGACTGGCGGAGCATGGTGATCACCGCAGCGAAGCGCACCGAGGCAAAGGGGGGCTGCCCCCTTGGCTCGCTCGTCGGTCAGCTCGCCGAGAGTGACCCCGAGGCCCGAGCGCGCATCGCGGCAGGGTTCGATCAGTGGGCAGCCGCCATCGGCGATGGACTCAGATCCCTTCATGCCGCCGGCAAGCTCCCCTCCGGCATCGACCCGGACGACCTCGCCACTACTCTGCTCGCCACGCTCCAAGGAGGACTTCTACTCGCCCAGGTACTTCGGGATCCCCGTCCGTTCGAAACTGCGATCGATACCCTCCTCGCCCTTGCCGTCGGCGGATGAGCCCAAGCCGGGTCGTTCACAGCCATCGCCGAGGTCGGCTCCGCGCTTGGATGATGCACTGCGTCTCATTCGGCCGACCCTGACTGCTCGTGCCTCTTGGGCGTGGACCGGCCCCGTCAAGATGAACGGAATTTCGTCATAGCTCTTCGCGTGGAGACGTCGTCCGGCGGCGTTCACGGCCATCCGCGCATGCGTCCTGGGCCGGTACAGTCAGTCAATGGTGAGTGTCGATACCGCGCGCCAACTGGCCAGGACGGAGCTGGAAGATGTGCTGCCTCGCCGTTGGAAGCACGTCACGGCAGTTGCTCGGCGGGCGAGGTGGGTCGCTGAGCGGTTCGATCCTGGCGGCGGAGTTCGCGCCAGGTGATCCCCAGCTGACCGCTGCCTTGCTGTATTGCGACATGACAACAGGCCCCGATGGTGACTACGTGCGGCCGGCCGATCGACTGGTTGAGATTCGCGGGCGTTACGGGCCGGAAGATGTGGTGACGCGGTTCGTCGAGCTTGCGGCTCCACAGATCCTAGCCACGGCTGCGTCCGTGGAGGAGCTGCCAGCGGTTCACCCGAGGTAGGGATTTGGGCGCTTATCCAGAAAATGCAGCAGTCGTTGACGCATCGAAGGATGCATGGCTAGGCCGGATATCACGTCAACAGCGACCCACTGCGGATCGGCAGACTCGCTGCTCGGCGTGAGCACGCCGCCAACCGGTCTCGCAGCCGCCGTGCTGGCGATATCTCGCAGCAAGCTGTACGAGTTGCTCGCAGCTGGTGCCGTTCGCTCGGTCCGCATCGACGGTTCACGTCGTGTCCCAGTCGCGGCACTCGAGATGTATGTCGCTGGCCTACTCGAGACCGAGGTACATGTCGATGCCGCGGCTTCGTGACGGCGTCATCAAACGGGGTGGGTCATGGTCCTATGTGATTCGCGTACCCGACCACGCCACAGGCGTAAGCAAGCCAAAGTGGGTCGGCGGCTTCGAGACCGAGGAAGAAGCGAAGGCTGCCAGAGACCAGGCCCGCGTGCGTGCCCGGCGTGGCGAGTACGTCAATCGATCCGTCTCGACCGTCGCTGATTACCTGGCCGAGTGGGTCGAGGCACACGCCTCAACCGTGAAGCCCAAGACCCTCGCTGGATACCGCCACGACATCGTGCCCCGCATCGGACGGATGCGACTGCAAGCCCTGCGCCCGGCCACGATCTCAAAGCTCTACCGCGACCTGGCCGACCACGGCGGCCACGAAGGACGGCCATTGTCGGCATGGACCGTTTCGCACGTACACCGCACCCTGCGCAAGGCGCTCGCAGATGCAGTCCATGTCGACCAGCTGCTTGCAGCCAATCCGGCCGACCGCACGAAGCGCCCTCGCAATCGCGATCTCGAACCGGGACGAGTCTGGAGCGCCGATCAGCTCGACGCCTTCCTCATCGCAGCGCAACCTCATCGGCTATTCGCCTTCTACCGTCTGGCGGCCTATACCGGCGCCCGCCGTGGCGAGCTGCTCTACCTGCGGTGGCACGCTGTAGACCTCGACGCAGCTGAAGTCAGCTTCGGCGGATCAACTGCCGTTGTCCGCGGCCAGCGGGTTGAGGGAACCACCAAGGGCGGCCGGTCCCGAGTAGTCAGCATTGACCGCGAGACAGTGGGCATCCTGCGAGAACACCGGGACCAAGAGGCCCACGACCAGCTGACCGCCGGATCGGCCTGGACAGACAGCGGCGATCTCATCTTCGTCAGCCGGTGGGGTGAGGCCATCTACCCCGACACCGTGACCGCTCTCATGACCAAGATGATCACCCAATACAACAAGACGGTCCCGGCAACTGAGGCGCTACCGCACGCACGCCTGCATGATCTGCGTCACTTGCATGCGACCACCTTGCTCCTAGCCGGGGTCCCTGTGCACGTGGTGGCCGCGAGGCTCGGCCAGGCTGATCCGGCCGTGACGCTGCGGGTCTACTCTCATGTGCTCCGCGAGCATGATCTGGGCATCGGAGACGTTTTCGCCCAGGCCATCAGGGCTTCGGTTAGCAAATCCGTTAGCAAGCCCGGACGCTAAGCTTGATCATCACAGCGTTTCCGCTGGTGAGAGTGGTGGTCAGGGGCGGGGTCGAACCGCCGACCTTCCGCTTTTCAGGCGGACGCTCGTACCAACTGAGCTACCTGACCGGGGCCGGGCATCAGAATCCCGGAAAGGCCCTGACGCCAGACTGAGCGGTCCTGACGGGATTTGAACCCGCGACCTCCACCTTGACAGGGTGGCGAGCACTCCGAGCTGCTCTACAGGACCTCGCATCACTGGCCAGAACCAGTGTGCCCCCAACGGGATTCGAACCCGTGCCGCCGCCTTGAAAGGGCGGTGTCCTAGGCCGCTAGACGATGGGGGCTCGACGGATCTCGCCGCCATGCCCGTGGCGCCCGCCGTCGGGGACCGCCCCAGCATAGGGGACGAACGGCACTGCCGGCAAAGCGGCGGCCTCAAGCGACCCGGCAGCCCTGCTCATCGTCATCCGGGCGGCGCCACTATCCACTTCGGCTGGGCCGTCAACGTCAGGCTGACCCGCCCTTGTTGATCATCTTCTCGGCTATCGAGACCGACTCCCCCTCTTCAGGAATCAGCGCCCAGGCCACCAGGTACGCCACTATCCCCAGGCCGCTGAAGAACGCCAGCACGCCGAACGCCACCCGGACCAGGGTGGGGTCCAGCCCGAAATGATCTGCCAGGCCAACGCAGACGCCCGCGAGCAGCCGCCCGTGGATCTTGCGTTCCAGTCGCTTGGGACCACTGTCGCCATTCACATCTACCATGATGCCCGACTCGCTGGCCGTCCGCTGGCACCGGGACCGGGCGAGCATACGCTAGCGGCAAGGCCTGCAGAGAGGACCAGCTATGCCGCGCACCACGGACCCAGCGCCGACCGACCTGCTTCGCGTCGACGATGAGCTGACCGACGACGAGCGACTGGTCCGCGATACCGCGCGGAAGTTCACCGCAGACCAGATCATGCCCTACATTGCCGACTGGTTCGAAGCAGGCACCGTTCCCAGCGGATTGTTTCCCGAGCTGGGCCAACTGGGTCTGCTCGGGATGCACCTCAGCGGTTACGGCTGCGCCGGCATGGGCGCGGTCAGCTACGGCGTAGCCTGCCGCGAGCTCGAGGCCGCCGATTCCGGCCTGCGCAGCATGGTGTCCGTGCAGGGCTCGCTCGCGATGTTCCCGATCTGGAAGTACGGCTCGGATGAGCAGAAGGACGAATGGCTGCCGCGCATGTCTGCCGGCCAGGCCATAGGCTGCTTCGGCCTGACCGAACCGGACCATGGCAGCGATCCCGCCAGCATGAGCACCCACGCGAAACGTAACGGGGCCGACTGGATTCTCAGTGGCGCGAAAATGTGGATCACCAATGGCGGAATCGCGGACATCGCAGTCGTCTGGGCTGGAACCGACAACGGCATCCGCGGCTTTTTGGTCCCCCGCGGCATTCGCGGATTCAGTACGCGGAACATCCACAAGAAGCTGTCGCTACGTGCCTCGGTCACCTCGGAATTGCATTTCGACGACGTGCGGCTGCCGGGAAGCGCGGTGCTGCCAGGCGTGCAGGGACTCAAGGGACCGCTCTCCTGCCTGTCGGAGGCACGGTTCGGCATCGTCTGGGGGGTCACCGGCGCGGCCAGGGCGTGCTTCGAGTCAGCCGCGGATTACGCCAGGACGCGCGAGCAGTTCGGGCAGAAGATTGGCGGCTTCCAGCTGACCCAGCGGAAACTCGCCTGGATGCTCGCCGACCTGCAGCGTGCCCAGTTGCTTGCGCTGCACCTCGGGCGCCTCAAGGAGGCGGGAACCATCACGGCCGAACAGGTCAGCCTGGGCAAGATGAGCAACGTCAGGACCGCGATCGACATCGCTCGCGAAGCCAGGACGATTCTCGGGGCGAACGGCGTGACCCTGGAGTACCCGGTGATCAGGCACGCCAATAACCTCGAGTCGGTGCTGACCTACGAGGGCACCGAAGAAATACATACCCTCGCACTCGGCCAGGCGATCACTGGCATCTCGGCCTATCGCTGAGCTGGGACAGGGCAGCGCAATCGAACAGCCAGATCGGGCGTCAGCTTGCCGGTCGCTAGCGGCCATCCTCGATGCGGCCGCCGCCGGGCGGTTTCCGCCCGCGGACGGACGGGTGACGTTCCTGCCCCAGCCCGCCGCCCGTGACGCAGGTGTCATCGGCTTCACTGGGCACGCTGTCATCTTCGCTGACGCCGAGCCCAGCTGGGCCGCGGCTCGGCTGCCCGACGATGATCTGGCCGCGCCTCTCAGCCCGGCGTTCCTTGCTGCCCTCGCAGCGCAGACCGGCCGGGTCGTCCACAACATTGACATGCTGACGTGCGCCGGCGCGTTGCCCGGCCCGCCCGCGGTGGATCTGCGGGCCGAAGCCGGACAGGCCCATCCGCGGATTGCCAGGGCGTTGCGTTACCGCGACGACATCCGTGCCTGGCGGGCCGACAGTGGCGTGCTGTTGCTCGGCCGCGGCGTGGCCGGCCGCTGGGAAGTTGCCATCGAGGTCGACGCCGGCCGGCGCAGCCGTGGTGTCGGCACGGGACTCGCCGCCGCGGCCCGGCACCTGATTCCGGCCGGCGCCGCGCTCTGGGCGCAGATCGCGCCTGGCAATGCGGCGAGCGTTCGCGTGTTCCTCGCGGCTGGGTTCCGCCCAGTCGGGGCCGAGGCCCTGCTGACCCGCGACTGACTGGCAACGCAAGAGCGAACGCCCGCCCAGGCAGATCCGCAGCGGCCAACCAGTGGTCAACGTGAAACAATCCGGCAGTGGCTGCGGTTCCCCGGCACGACCAGGCAAGTCCGCCAGAGCGCGCTCACGGTGTCGACTCGGCCGAGCGTTCGCTGCTTGTCGTGCTGCTCACCTTGACTTTGCTGAGCGGGCTGGTCGACGCCGTGTGCTATCTCGGACTGGGGCGCGTCTTCACGGCAAACATGACGGGTAACGTGGTCGTGCTTGGCTTCGCGGCCGCAGGTGCGCCCGGGTTCTCGGTGACCGCCAGCCTCACCTCGCTCGGCCTTTTCCTCGTAGGCGCGGTCGCGGGAGGCCGGATCAGCAAGAAAGTCTCCCGCCGGAGTCGGCTGCTCGGCACTGCGATCGGAATCGAGGCCGTATTCGTTGGCGCCGCGGCCGTCGTCGCGTTCGCGGCCGCCACGGTCAGCACCGGCTGGGCGCGCTACACCGCCATCGCGATCCTCGCATTCGCCATGGGGGTCAGGAATTCGGTAATACGCCGCTTGGCGATCCCCGACATGACCACGACGGTACTCACATTGACAATGACCGGCCTCGCTGCCGACTCGAGCCTCGCAGGCGGCAATAATCCACGGGCCGGCCGCAGGACAGCCGCCGTGCTCGCGATGCTGATCGGCGCATTCTCGGGCGCCGCGCTGTACCTGCATCGAGGCGCCGGATTGCCGTTGGCGATCTCCGCCGGAGCGGCCGCGCTCGCCGCCATCGCCCTGCTGGCCGGCCAAGCGGCCAGCCACCTCGACAAGGAGTGATGCAACCATGGCAGACACCGTCGCGGTACTCGACAACCAGGATGCGCGGCGCTTCGAGGTCACGGTCGACGGCGACATCGCGGAACTGACCTACCGGCTGCGCGGGGGCCGGCTGATCCTGATCCACACTGAAGTGCCGCAGTCGCTCGAGGGCCGCGGCATCGGCGGCAAGTTGGTGGTGGCTAGCCTCGACCGGGCCAGAAAGGACGGCCTGACGATCGTTCCATTGTGTCCGTTCGCGCGGAGCTGGCTCGAACGACACCCGGATGCGGCCAGCGACATCGTTATCGACTGGGGAGACGAAGCGGAGTGATCGCTGAGTGCAGACGTCAGCGCTACTGACTGACCATCACACTCGTTGCCAGGAAGTCGCTGTAGTCTCGGGCGGCGGCCATGATCTCGTCCAGTTGGGCGCGCAAGCCGCGGCCTTTGCCCTTTCTCGCCAGCACGCTGGCGCGGCAGCCGGCCACAAGCACAACCCGGGCGCCAGTCTTACGCAGCCAGGCCGCAACTTGATCCGCGGTCAATTGCTCGGCACTCACCAGCGGCCGCCCGAGACGCTGAGCGGCGCGAGCGGTTTCCCGGCAGCCCGTGCCCCCGGCGGGGTCCAGCAGCAGCACAGCGTCGGCGAGGTAGGCGCCCGTCCAGGTCCGGTACCGGAAACTGGCCGAGGATAGTTCATGGAAGCAGGCCCCGGCCAGGCGCCGTCTGCGGGCCGGCGTGAGAGATCGGTCTTCCTGGCGAAAGCCTGCCGGAAAGACCAGGTGCACGCTGAGCCCGGCACGCAACGCCGCGAGCGCGGCGTAGGTGTCCACGCCAGTCTGGCCCCCAGTCAGGATTACCAGGCCCGCCCCGGCACGAACGGTGCGGCGCAGCCCGGCTTCCTGCTCTCGCTGCATCAGGTCGCCGACAGCTTCATCTGGGCGCCATTACCTCGGTGCGACCAGCAAGGTCTGTAGCGCCGTTCCGCATACGCCAGATTGATCCGACAGCAAAGTCTCCGCCAGGCCGGTCCCCGTTCCCCCCATTGTTGTCAGGGCGTCCAGCAGAATCCATTCGCCGGCCGGGTCGCGGTGCAGGATGACGGTCAGGTCAACGTTGATGAACAGGTAGCGTGTCGCGTCGAGCGCAGAGCCGACGCCGCTGCCTGAATCGCCGATCAGCAGTGTTCGGCACATCGGCGAGAGTTCCTCGCCCGGCAGCAGCGGAATACGGGGTCGGCCCCAGGCCTGGCACGGGCCTGGCTGGTCGAAGCCGCCGGAGACGAGCCGCCAGTCGATCGCGGCGAGGTAGCCGTCCAGGTGCCCGCTCGGGAATCTCGGGAAGGCCTCGCGGGCCGGGATCGGCGGCACCGCCCCGCCCCTGGTGATCACCGGAGCGTCGTCAGCCATGGCGATCCGCCAGCCCCTGGCGTGCAGTACTTCCTGTCCCGCGGATTCCAAGATGGTCTCCAGCAAGGCGACCCGCTTGCCGGCCCGGATCATCCGAGTCCGGGCTGTCAGAACGCCAACCGGAACCGGCCGCAGGATGTCCACGGCCACCCTGGCCAGGCGCATGTCCGCAGTCGGCTCGTGCCGCTCCAGTTCGCGGGCTGCCAGCGCCGACGGCGGCCCGCCGTGCTGCGCGTCCGCGCTCCACGGTCCTGCTGTGGCCTCGGTTGCCCGGAAACTGCCCGGCCCGGCAGGCTCGAAGAAGCTTGTATGCACAGATCGCGATGCTACCCGGGGGCGGGAACGACGCTGATCACGACGTTGCCGATCTTCTGCCCTGCCTCGACGTACCTATAAGCCTCGACGATCTGGTCGAGCGGATACTCGCGATCGATGACTGGCTTGAACTCCCCTGACTGCATCAGCTCGCCGATATACCGCAATGCCGCCTGGTCGAAATGCGGATAGGCAAATAGCACCTTGTTGCCCGGCAGCAGCGGCGTAACGACCGGCAGCATCAGATTCTGGTAGCCCGGTCCGGGTCCCGTCGACATGAAAACTCCGCCGGGTTTCAGCAGGCGCTTGCATCGCCCGAAAGTGGTCTTGCCGACCGCGTCGAAGACAACGTCATAGACCCGGCTCTCGCGGGTGAAATCGTCGGTGGTGTAGTCGATGACTCTGTCCGCGCCCAGGCCGCTGACAAGCGGCACGTTCTTCGTGTCGCAGACGGCGGTAACCCGGGCGCCGGCGGACTTCAGCAACTGGACAGCGGCTGACCCGATGCCGCCGCTCGCGCCATAGACGAGGACTTCCTGGCCGCGGCCGATCTTTGCCCGCATGATGTGGGCGAGCGCGTAATGCGATCCCTCGGTGCCGGGTGCTGCCTCCCGGTAGGTCAGGTTCGATGGCATGGCAGCTACCAGGCCGTTTTCGGGGATCGCGAGGTATTCGGCATGCGTGCCAAACGGGCCCTCGTTGTACCCGAATACCTGGTCTCCGACCTTGAACGACGTGACGTCAGGGCCAACTGCTGCTACCTCGCCGGCGAACTCAGTGCCGAGAATGGTCCTTCTCGGCTTCGCGAGCCCGGTCAGGAAGCGCATGAAGAATGGCTTGGCTGACCGGTAGTGGCAGTCGGTCCGGTTCACTGTTGTGGCGTGCACCTTGACGAGCAGCTCGTTACCGTGGATCTTCGGCTTCGCTACGTCCATGATCGTGACGACGTCTGGTGGCCCGTAGCGGGTATAAACGGCTGCTTTCATGGCTGAATCGTAACCACGCGGACACCTCGCCGACTGGCCGACGGTCACAGGGGTAGTCACCTGTTCTGCGGCGCCTGGCATATGGTTATCGCGCAGGAAGCCGGCCGGTGCTGGCCAGCGGTATGAGCGTCGGGAGGCACATAGTCCCAGGTCAACGACCTTGGGAACGTTCGGGGCGTTAGCACAACGGTAGTGCAGCGGACTTTTAATCGGCCCGCTGCAGACCGACGCAGCAAAAGACGACTGACCTGGTCAAACGTCTGCGGTCGTCACCGATGGGCCGTCAATCGGACGCTCTAATAGCGATCTTCCCTAAGCGGCCCTAGCTCGCTGCCCAGCGTGGCAGCCCGGGAGAAACGGTGAGCCGGGCCGCAGCCATCCCACATCGGCACGGAGATCCTCGCCGGGCCACTCCGCACGGCAAGCGCATTACCTCGCCGGAGGGCGACAACAGAGAGCCGGTTTAATCTGCTCGCCGCCGAGCGCGCCCGCCTCGACCGGAAGATCGACGCCACCACAGCCGAACGACACCGGCTGGCCGACCTCCACCAGGCAGGGCTCACCGACCCTGCCCGAGCTGCACCGCCGCTCCACCGAATTCGCCGCCCGGCGATACCTACCGGATGCAACAAGCCCGAGCCCGAGGAGGTGGCACCCGGAAAGCCAGCTGAACAAACCCCGAGGAGCGGAGACTATTTAACTGGCCACCAACACCCCATCCCGGCTGGGCAAGCGCATCCGCAGCTGCCAAAGGGGCTTCATCGCCGGCGCTCACACTAGGTCGGCGCCCAGCGCGGCAACCGCGCGCCCGAGCCGCCGTTCGACGCGGCGGACGCCCCTCGCCGATCACTAGCCAGGGCGCACGGTTAGGTCGTTGATGTCAATGATGGTTGCAACGCCCGGCAAGGGGCCGGATGGTTGAGCTTAGGTGGGCATCGCGGGATAGCTGCCGGGTTCGGTGGCTGGCGAGCGGCGGTCCGGCGTGGAGCGCCCGCAGCGCAGCGAGGACGAACGACGCTTGACGGCCGGCGAGGCAGCAACCATGATCGGCGGCCGGCGGTGCCTCCGCTTTGATGCGGAGAGGGGCCCGGAGATGGCGGGTAAGCGGCTGACGCTCGAGGAACGGGAAGATATCGCCTATCTGCTGGGCTACCGGATGGGCGTGCGCGAGATCGCGGCCCGGCTGCACCGGTCGCCGTCGACGATCTCGCGGGAGTTACGGCGCGGCCTGTCGCCGTCGCCGCGGCGGTACCGGCCGTTCCCGGCGCACATGCTGGCGCGGGACCGGGCGCGGCAGTCCCGGCCGTGCAAGCTGGCACCGGGCCGGCCGTTGCGGGCGCAGGTGGCGGCGCTGCTGGCGAAGGGCTGGTCACCGGGCCAGATCGCGGGCAGGCTGAAACGCGACCATCCCGGCTGCCCGGAGCTGCAGGTGAGCCACGAGACGATCTACCAGGCGCTGTTCGTGCAGGGTAAGGGCGGGCTGCGGGAGGAGATCACCGCCGCGGTCCGGTGCGGCCGGGCGCGGCGGCGCCGGTCCCGGTCCCGCGCCGACACCGGGGTCGGCCAGATCCGCGGCATGATCAGCATCAGCGACCGCCCCGCCGAGGCCGCCGACCGGGCCGTGCCCGGTCACTGGGAAGGCGACCTGGTCATCGGCACCAAGGACGGCGGCCCGGCCAGCGCGGTCGCGACGCTGGCCGAGCGGACCACGCGGTTCTGCATGATCATCGCCCTGCCCCGCGGCCGCACCGCCGCCGAGGTCGCCGACGCCGTCGCCGCCCACATCACCACCCTGCCGGCCGCCCTGCGCCGGTCACTGACCTGGGACCAGGGCCGGGAGATGGCCCGCCACGCGCAGTTCACCATCGCCACCGGCATCCCGGTCTACTTCGCCGACCCGCACTCACCCTGGCAGCGCGGCACCAGCGAGAACACCAATGGCCTGATCCGCTACTACCTGCCCAAGGGCACCGACCTGGCCGGCATCAGCCAGGACCAGCTCGACCAGATCGCCCGCCAGCTCAACACCCGGCCCCGCCGTGTCCTGAGCTACGCCACCCCCGCCGAAGCCCTCAACGGCCTCCTGGTTGCAACACTCGATTGACACCGGCGTCGATCTGTGCGCTGACGTCGTCCGGATCTGCATGTTATGCCTGTGATCTTCCTGGCATCTCGGCCAGCCTTGATGAGGTTGTGTCGCCTGCGACGATGGGAGTCTTGCTATGCATGCTGGTCTGCGCGTGGCCGGTTCAGCTGACCGTTCCGGCGGGCTGCCGGTGCGGGTCGGGGTGCCGCTGGCCGATGTGTATCTGGAGTTCCTGGCCGGGCGGTGCCGGCCGAACACGGTGGTGGCTGCCGGATACGACTTGAAGGTGTTCTTCTCGGTGGTGGGCAAGTCGCCGGAGGACGTCGCGCCTGCTGATGTGCTGGCGTTCATCACCGCCCAGCGCACCGCGAGTCCTGGCGTGCGCAGGCGCGGTGGCGCTGGTGGAACGCGATGGCGAGCCGGCCGGCGTGTCAGCCGCGACGGTGCGCCGCCGCCTTTCGATCGTGTCGGGGTTCTTCGCGTTCTTGCAGGCCCCGCGGTGACGTGCCGGCCAATCCGGTGCCGCGGGGACTGCCGACCCGCCGGGAGCGGTCTCGTCCAGGGCAGGGTGTCCCGCTGGTCCGCGTCAGGTCTAGGTGTCCACCGCATCGCTTCGAGCCTGCGAGGTCTCGGTTCTCGGCCGCTTGCTACCCGCCCTTGCCTGACGCATCGCTCGCACTGCGAGAACCGAAGTAGAACCCGACCACTGATCCGACCAGGCCAATGACAGGCGTAAAAACGAGCTTGAGGAGCGCTTCAATCGCCGATTCCCGAGACGGGTATACGGCGACGTACCAGAACGCGCCGAGAGTCAACACCGCGAGGATTAGCAGCAGCCCTCCGGCGAGCGCGAGGCGCGTCCAATCCGAAAGAGTGCCCTGAGCCCCTAGGCTGCTGCCGAGCGGCGCGAGTGGCGCGGCGGGCGCGTTTGCCTCATCCGTGGTGAGGTCCAGCGTGCGCGTCTGGGTGAGCGCTCCGGCAGTGGATCCGGGATCTAAGTCGCCGCTCATGCCGCGCTCATCGGTAGGTTGACGGGTTGCTCTTTGTTGCCATTCTTAACGACCAGCTGGCCGCCATCAGCCTGCGCCTTGTACATGGCCGTGACAGTGGTGATGGCCTGGTTAAGAGCCTGCGTCTTGGTGGTCTGCATGAGGTCATTAGCCAGCTCGTCAAGCAGGCTCGCTACTTCGGGTGAGACGTTGACGGTGAGGCGAACTACTGGATCAGCCATACTGAACCTCCAAAACTGTCTGTACGTACGTACAACTATACTGAAGCGGTGGGGCTTCGTGGAGGCTTCTATTCCGTGAGGACGAACTCCTCCTCACGACCCGCATCACAAACGCCAGCGATGACAGGCTTGGGCTGCTCGGCCGGCTCCTTGCGCTCCATGCGGTTACCTGGAACTGCCGATAGCCCGTCGCCACTGTCGCTGCACAAATCCGCTGATCTGGAAAGCCGCCGGGTTGAAGCGGGTCGCTCGCTGCGCCCCGAGTGGAGGATCCGCGCGCTCAGATCACGGGTTCCACCCACGTCGTCCATTCGACGATCGCTCGTTTCGCCTGGCGACGTGATGGCGCGCGATAGCACGATTAGGCGGGCCAGCGCGCGCTGATGATGCGCGCTCATGCCGCCATCGGTACGCATTTAGCTCGGCGGCGAGCTACTAATGGCGCCCGGACACGGCGGGTGCCGGTTCAATCCAGCACCGCCCTCACCGTCTTCGCCACCTGCTTCCAGTGAGTCCGCTCGTGACGGGCGAGGCGGTGGGCATATGAATGCACGGTAAGCTCCAGTGGTCTGCCACCCCCGAGCACGGTGGCGGTTCGCGACCAGTCCTGGTCTGGCAGCCGGCCGAGCAGAGCGAGCAGCTGATTGCGTTGCTTCCTGAACGCCTGCAGCGACGAAGCGAACGCTAGCTCGCGGTAGTCCGTGCTCTTGATCCAGGTGGTCGGGCTGACGGCTCGTATGGTCGGGTGGTCGGTCGCGGCGATCGTCTCGATCGCCTCACCCCACACGTCGGCACACGACCGCAGATGAGCGGCGATCTCGGTGACCGACCACTCGCCAGGCTCAGGCGCGGCGTGCAACTTGGCCTCAGCCAGGTCGCCGGTCAAGCCGCTGAGGCGATCAGGGGTCTCCCGCAGGATGGAGAGGATCCGCTCGACCGTCATCAGCTGACGTGTCATCAGGCGAGTCCTCCTCCGGTGCGGTGCTCGCCGGCGGCATTCCGACGGGGAGCACTCGTGGTCCGCAGGCCCTACCCTAGGTCCCCTTCCGGACGTTCTACGGCCGGAACGGGACCTGTTGCCGTTCCATGTCCGGGTCGGCGCGGCCAGGTGCTGTCAGCAGCTCGCCCTCCGCAAGCCAACTGCGGCGTGCTGGCACTGGAGGAGATGCTGAACAACTACATCCGGTCGAGTCGAATAGCGGGCGTTGACTCTGCGCATAGTCATGCAGCCATTCGCATGCCCGCTCGCGCATGAGGGCTCCGAGCGACGACCATGACCCTTTTGCAGTTCAGCTTTGCAGTTCAGCCTCGTCGTACGCCGTCGGCGCGCGGAACGCCGACTCGGCGCGGTTCCGCTGACAACTTCGAGGCCGTGGCCGGGGCGCCCGATTGACCAGTTCTGTTTCCTGCCGCCGATCATCGCCCGGAGTGTGTTTTCGCAAGAGGATCGCTAGCCGGGCGTCCCGTCGCACTCGCTTCTTCTGGCGAGGCCCCGGAGCTGCCGTGCGTGCACGGCAGGCAGGAAATCCTTGCCGTACGCCGATGGGCCGAGCCGCGGGTCGCCGGGAACGCCGGCGTCACGCAGGGCATGCACGTACGCGCGATCCTGGTCGATCCGGGCGTGTACCTGATCAGTTCCGCCGATGGACCCATGGCCGGGGACGAGGACATCGACGTTGTCCGCCGCGCCCTCGAGCAGCCGCAGCGCGGCGAGGTAGTCCTCGATCGGGTCCGCGGTGTCGTTCAGGACGAGCATCGGAATCAAGACATCAGAAAGCATGTCGCCGGCGACCAGAACTCCGCGTTCCTCGATCAGCAGCGCCGCATGGCCCGGGGCATGCGCTTGATGCGCGACAATCCGGACTTGCGGGCCATCCCAGGGAATCCGCGCAGTTTCGGCGGGTAGGCCGGTAATGAGGCCAAACAGGTCCCTCGATATCTGCTCGGCGATGTCCGGCGGTATCCACTCGGCGATGCGAGCCTTCCAACCCGCGTCCGACAGCTCATCTCGGGCAGCGGCCGCGCAGCGGGCCGTGCCGTAACGAGGCGCCGCGCCGTGCCCGGCGTGCCAGAGCAGGTGATCCCAATGCGGATGCGTAGAAAACCCTGCCACAACGGGCTGGCCCAACTCGCGAAGGTCGTTCGCGAGGGCGGCCATTTCGTCGCCGTGCACCCCGGCGTCGATGAGCAGCATGCCAGCCCCGCCTTGCACGACAACGGCGTTGCTCTGGCTCGCTCTCGTGGATCACCACACCCTCCGCGACCTGCCTCAGCACGGGTGGCTCCTTCCGCTTGTGGTTTGCGACCGCTTGTCGAGACGGCTGGCGCGAAGCGCCGGGCGGATTCTGGGTCAGGAGTCCGGGATGTTACGCCTTTCAGGTAGACGGCCTCACCCTCAGCGAGATCATCGTCGTGCAGGCGGCTTTGCACTAGTTAGGCTGCGAGCTGCCGCTGCCGGCTAGCGTGTCGCCTTCGCAGCTGGCCGGCCCGGAGACGCTCGAGTCGTACGCGGCCGGGTCAACAGATTGGCTGGCTGGA
Organism: uncultured Actinomycetota bacterium; assembly: GCA_963787665.1. Classification (GTDB taxonomy): domain Bacteria; phylum Actinomycetota; class Actinomycetes; order Streptosporangiales; family Streptosporangiaceae; genus JAJYUU01. The sequence continues at coordinate 177,568 of CAWBDZ010000005.1, read as the reverse complement.
TGATGTCGATGATCTCGACGAACGGGAGCGGCGGGTGCCGCCGGGGCTGCGGTCAAGGTCGTCGTGGTCCACTGCGCTGCCCCTTCTAGGCGACCGGTGACCGCTGGGTGGCGGGCTGGCCTTCGACCTCGCGCTCCTCAGTGGCGAACAGGTCATCGACCGGGCAGTGGCGGCGGCCGAAAGCGCCAGCCGGTTCGACGCCGATGCCGAGCTCACCGCCGCGGTGACCCGCGCCCGCCAGCACGGGCACTCCTGGGCCGCATCGCCGCCCGCCTGCACGTCACCAGGCAGGCCGCCCAGCAGCGATTCAGCACCGGGCAGCCAACGCAACACCGATGACGCGGAATCTCGGCAAAGCCACTTGACACAAAGAGGCATCGATCTGATCGGAAGCCCGCATAAGGAGGGCAGTGCCCTTCGTGCGCCTGAACGGTGGTTATGAGCGGCGCGATGCAGCCGACGTGGAGCGGTCTAGGATCTGGCGCGTCTGCCCGCTAGCCGGCCAGCTTGCGTGCCGCCGCGACCTCGATCTCCCAGTTCTGGAACGTATCAGTAACCCGGAAGCCGAGCTGCTCATTCACCGCGATCATGTACTGGTTCGATGCCGCGTTGCCGGTCTCGACTGCACTGATCCTGGGTTCGAGTTCGCTGAGTCGCTGGATCATGGCGGTCTTGAGCAGCATGCCCAGCCGGTGTCCGCGGTGTGCCCTGGTCACCGCGGTGAGGCCCTGGTAGCCCCAGTTGGCCTGGTCCGGGTCGACATAGACCTGTGTGAGCGCGGCCATCTCGCCGGAGTCGTTTGCCAGCGCGGCAACCGAGTTGATCCGCATGCCTGCCTCGATATCCTGCTGTTCTTCCTTCCGCAGGCGATCGGCGTCCCAGCGCAACGGCTCGAACGAGGCGTCGTGCGGGGCGTCCTCCATCGCGTTGTGCAACTCGCTCGCCTGCTCTAGCAAGCCATCTGGCGTCAGCCCGGACCAAGATCGCAGGCTGTACGCGACGGCATGCTGCTCCGCACTGGCACGCAGGCCGGCTATAGGGGCAAGCAGGTCTGCGTCGACGCCGAGTACACGGCGCACCTCCTGGATGCCTGCTCGCGCCCCGCAGGCTTGCGCGAAAGCGGTGCCAGGAGCGCCAACCCGGGTGTCTGACATCAGGAGCGTGCGGCCGGCCCGCTCGGCCTGGCCGGCGGCATGCCCGACCAGCGCCGTACCGAGGCCTTGGCGCCGGCAGGCCCGCGCGACACTGAGGGCGATAAATGCGTTCTGCCGGTTCTCCCTCTCCGGCAGCCATAGCAGGTAGCAGCCGATCGGCTGATCGTCATCGTCGGCAGCGAGCCAGGTTTCGATGGGCTCGCTCGCGAATCCGTAACGCCACCAGGCTTGGAAGCGCCGCCAGGTGACCTCGGGCACGTTCGGGTCGTCCTCGGCATGCCCAGACACACTTATCTGGTGGCAGGCTGCCAGCCGGTCGTCGTCGGTCTTCGCGTCGAATCGCTCGATCAGCATGGCGCTAGTCAACAGGGGCTGCACACAGCCGGGCAACAGAGTTAGAGGGACGACGCCTTGCCCTAGCGGTGCATTGCTTGTGTGGAGTGTGGATTTTGCGCGCTAGCCCGGGTCTTCACAGGCCGTAGTGTCGGCGAGTGTCCCCGTATGTTTCGCTCGGCTGCGCGAGACTTGCCCGATGACTTCCGTGCCGGCCAGCCAGCCAAGAGCGCTGAGATCTGGGTCATCTGCGGCAATGCGTGCGCTGGTAAGACAAACGACCGCCCGCCTGCTCGCGCAACGGCTCCCGCTCGCCGCGCACGTCGACGGCGACGAGATGCAGCGACTGATCGTATCGGGCTGCCGATGGGCGGTGCCCAGCGATAGCGACCCCGGCACCGGGCGGCTGACCGGCGAGGTGGGCATCCGGTATGCGCTGCGCATCCGCAACGCATGCCCCGTCGCCGCCGCGTTCGCGGACCCCGCGGTGACAGTCGGTGTACGCAAGTTCCTGGACGTCCTCAGCGACCGTGACCCCGTCGCCGATCGAGTCCGAGAGGCCATTACCGATGAACAGCGGCCCGCGCGGGGTGCCGGTTCGGCTCATGATGAGGTGGTCGAAGGCGCGGACGAAGACCGGGATCTTGCCGACGTCCTGGTATTGCGGCTTGAACAGCTGCTCGGTCGTGAGGCCCGAACTCGTTGTTGAGCCCGGACCCGGACGGGAACACGTCGCAGCTAGGGCTGACAATGTTACCGCCGTGCTGGGCGCGGTTGATGCCGCTGACGCATGCGGCCTTTGAGCGCAACGGCCGGGTGTGCCCGTGACGAGTTGCCAGGAGCGGGCACGTAAATCAGGCCAGGCCCCGCCGAATGCCGGGGAGGCCTGCCCCGTCCATGTCAGTTGTCGCCCGCTACTTCAGGGTGAGCACGAGGCTTGCCAGGAAGCTCGCGATCGCATTTTTCGGCCGACCGTTCAAGTTGCACTGGCCTTTCTTCGGACCGGACTTGAACCTTGGCAAGCTGGCGGCGAAAAAGATCTGTACCGCGCCTGGCCCGGAAGAGCCCGCGAAGGCCTTCGTGCTCTTGCCGCCCAGGACGGAGACAGGTATGTCCTCAGTGAAGGACTGCCGGCAAGTCTTGTGATTGAAGGCCTGGCTGCTCGTTGGCTTTGCGGTGACCTTGATGGTCAAGTTTCCGGCCGGACTCTTCAGCGTCTTAACGCTGCCCTTGTGCGGCCCGGACCCGCCGCCAAGCTTGATGACCGAAGCCGTTGTCACCACGCCCTGCCACCGCAGCGGTATGGCGGGATTGTTGCTGAGCGCCTTGCTGCCATGCACCGCCCCTGCTATGACCTCGGGCCCAGTGACGGGCGCGCTGGCGCTCGCCTTACTCGCGGCCAGCGCGGGCGCTGCCGCGACTAGCGCCACTGAGGCTGCGCCGGCCACCGCGATTGCGATTACCCTCCTGTTGAACTGCATGTCCCCTCCTATTGGCTGATGAGCCTATGGTCACGGGACGGTACACCTTGCGACCCGAGGGCGATAGCCCGTGAGCACGTCAGGGGCTGGTCTGCACGAACAGGTGGCCTTGCCGGATCGGCTGCCCGCACTCAGCAGAGCACCGGTACGGCGCCGGCCACGGGTACATGGCTGCCGCGCCGATCTCGGTCAGCAGGTCCGCTAGCGGCGCCTCGTCGACGAGCTCGGAGCGAGCCGCGTCGGCTGGAGCGACAACCGCCGCCGATCCCCTCCGGATGTGATCTGCCACGTGACGGGCCTGTCTGGACGTGGCGGCCGGGACCGCCTGCTCTTCCGCTTGCTAGGCAAGGAGGTTCCGGCTCCCCTACTTGTTGATCTGGGCATGACTGGAATACATCTCGTCCCAAGGCCCCGTGGTGGCCTGCATGCGGCCCAGGTACGACCGCACCCGCTGACCCTCCTCGATCGACGCGAGCGCCCGATGGTGCCCGTCAGCGATCACGTCATGCGTCGAGCCAGGAGTGCGGACCAGGACCGCGGGTTTGAGATGCCCTCCGTCCTTCATCTTCTTGCGCAACTTCTTGCGGAATCGGGGGACGCGGCCGACATCGCTGGCCGCCCAGACTCGCGATCCGTCAGGTCCAGGTGGTGGGGGCGGACGTTCATCGGACCTTCCCAGTCGGCGTCCAGCACCCACTCGGTCTTCTCGGGCGGAAGTTCTCGTCTAGCTGCGCCCTGACCAGCTGCCCCATGTCCTGTGACGTGTCAGAGGCCGGGAGTTGCTTCATCGCCTCCGACAATCGCCGCTTGTACGACGCGACCGCACAGCGCGAAGCGCGTCGATGGTCACGGTCTCCCGAGCCGGCTTCGCCGGGCCAGGCGGCTTGGCGTCCGGGTCCTGCACGTCATCCGGTGCAGTCCCGTCGTCGTCCTGCCCCGGTGCCATCGGCTCATCGTTCGGAGGCTGCTCACCCGCCGCGACCGCGGGCGCGCCCTTCCGAGCGACGTTCGCCGCGGATATGGCCTTCATGTCCGACCACAGCACCAGGTTCTGCCGGTCCACCAACACCGCGTCGTCGCCGCCTGGCATGCGAGGTTCGCCGATCTCAGCGTGGTACCGGTTCAGGGTGTAGGCGCCGTTGCGGAGTCGGGTCGCAGTGTCTGCGACGCCTGGCGCGTTGCTGGCCGGGTGGCTGATGTGGCTCGCGTGGCCGTCTACGTCGGTCTCGCTGACTGAGCCGGCTGAGCGTGGCGAGATCCTGCACGTCGGGGGAAGGACGCCGCATGCGGGCCTATGGTGGTGCGGCAGGTGCTAAACGACCTGACTTTGTCGCACGTAGTCCTGGTGAGCCGGTACCGGTCCTGGCACAGGTAGCGACTGGTTCGCCGCTGGCTGTTATCCGCCGAAGTCTGCCCGGGCCGCCTTGACTAGATGATCGTCCATCTCAGCCAGTGAATCTCGCAGATGTCGGATATCTGCAGTGCTCAGAAGCGTTCCGCCCACCACTCCCAACTGCTCAATCCTCCGGCGCAGATCCCCCGCAAGGCTTCCGGTCACCTGCGCGCCTTGGCATCATTTACCCGTGGACAGCGACTGGGACCGTTTCATCTCCCGGTGCCAGCAAGCCCTGGGCGACCTGGTCGAAGGACGACCCGAACCCTTCAAGGCGCTCTGGTCACACGCCGATGACGTGGTGATCATGGGCGCATTCGGCGGATACGAACGAGGCTGGGAACAGGTCAGCGCGCGGCTCGACTGGGCCGCTGCCGGCATCAAGGCGACCGATCGCGCCGCGGAGAATGTCGTGACGGTCGTCGGCGATGACCTCGCCTACACCGTCGATCTGGAGCACATGACCCGTCACGCCGGTGATCAGCCGCGGCCCAGGACATTGCGCTGCACCCAGGCCTACCGTCGTGAAAACGGCGAGTGGAAGGTCATACTGCGCCATGCTGACGAGCTTCCCCGCCAAGACGAACAGCAAAGATGACCCAGATCCGCCCGCATCACATCACGCCGCTGATGGTTGCTGAATAACTACGATCAGGTTGGTATAGACCGGACGTCGCACTACGGCCTTCGCTTGCGCGTCCCTTGCAGCGGCATCTCTGCGTTGATGCCGGGTGCTGTTGATGCTGGCGACGACGGGGGCGATCTGGGTGATGCCCGCCCCGATAGCAGTGCCAACGAGGGCGAGGACGCCACTTGTCAGGTCGCTCATGACCTGCAACGCTACGGACCCCGGGATCGGCATGTGGCACGATTCCGAGCGTGGCAACCGTTGTCGTAGTCCAGTCCGACAGCCTGGCCGCATGGACCGGTGTCGTCTTAGGCGCTGGCTTGGACAGTTACCGGCGCTCGCGTTCAGACAGGGCGCTGCGCAGACGTGACCTGTTGAAGCCCGGCGACAGCATCTAGAGCTCTCAGTGGCTGCTGGCGCTGGTAGGGACACCGGCCGCAGGGTCCGTGCTTCCGGCCGGGCCGTCCGGCACGATCAGCGTCCTGGCGCTAGTCTGTCTCCTCGACCAGGACGGCGCGCACGACATTCTCGGCGGCAGCGGCCTCCGCGCAGGCGATGATCGCGTTGATGTGCGCCAAGTCTTCGTCACCTGCGGCGCTGAATGAGTAGAGCCGACCCTCGACGTAGGTCCCATCGTCCATCTGAGCACCGACAGCTATAGGCCCAGGGTTCCTGTCGTCGTAAATGTGGAAAACTCGATGCCAGGCTGAAACCCCGCTGAAGTTCGTCTTGGTCGAGCCGGTCAGGACACGGACCGGTCGGGTCTTAGCCCCGCGTTGCAGCATCCGGACTACACGCGGATCGGCCGCTATCGCCCTAGTGCTGTTGCGATCGCTACCGCCGCCAGCGTCCACAAGGCTAGCTGCACGTAGTGCCGGCGTGCGAAGATCGCAGGATGCTGGACCAGCCCGCCAACGTCCGGCGTCCCTGCCGGGAGCAGCCACCGAAGGCCAGCGGCGATCAGCCCGATGATTGTCAGGCGGGCCACACTCACAAAGACCACGCGCAGCGTTTCCCGGAATGGCGAGTATGAGCGCGTGGGCACAACGCGCTCATGTCGCAGGACGAATGCCAAGCCGGGAGCCAGCAGCACGACGAAAAGTGCTAACCCGAGGAGCGATGACGGAATCACGGTAGCTAGCGGCGAACGAGGATGCTAGTCGCCTGAGTCATCCTGTGCGCCTGACGCTGGCGGAGGGGGGCGGAGGGGGCGTCTGCGGACGCGGCGGGAGCTCAGCCAACGTGACCATTTGCTGCCCGCGCTTGCTCGTCAGGTCAATGTCTTCTCCGGGCAGGGACAGCGGCGGCACCCGGTAGATGGTCTCCCCGGCGATGCCCAACGGCTCCCGGCTGGTCGCCAGCAGATGCGCTTTCGGGCAGCGCCGCAGGAGCGCCTCGGCGGTCTTGGCGCAGCCGCCGATCAGGTGCTCGCAGTTGTCCAGCACGATCAGGATGTCCTGCGGCGCCAGCGCATCGGCCGGCGTGTCCAGCACGTCCCGGCCCGGCTGCGGCAGGATCCGCAGCGCCCCGGCGATGGCCTCGGCGACCGCGTCCTGGTCGGTGACCGCGGCCAGCTCCACCAGCCAGACCCCGTCCCCGGACCCGTCCAGCAGCCCGGCGGCCGCCTGCAGGCCCAGCCGGGTCTTCCCGGACCCGCCGGCGCCGGTCAAGGTCACCAGGCGGGAGGATCCCACCAGGACCGCGACCTCGGCCAGCTCCCGGTCGCGGCCGATAAACCGTACCAGCTGGGCCGGCAGATTGTTCAGCAGCGCCGGGTTGCCCAGCGACCGCAGCGGCGGGAACTCCGCAGCGGCGAAGGCTCCCGCCGCGTCAGCGTGCCGGGCCGCCAGCACCTCCGCCGCCGGCGCGCGCCCCCGGGCCGCCGCGACGAACAGCTCGCACACCGGCCCGGTCAGTCTCAGCGCGCCGGCCAGCAGCAGCGCGGTGTCCTTATGGGCGGTGCGGTTGACGCCTCGCTCCAGGTCACGGACCGACCGCGGGGACAGGCTCGCCGCCTCGGCCAGCTCCTCCTGGGTCAGCCGGGCCTCGCCCCGCAGCTGCCGCGGCAGCCCGGCGAAAGAAAGCGCAGGCTGCTCCGCCACCGCCCCAGCGTCCCTTACACGCGCTCAGCCACCAGTCCTGCCGTCAACAGTACGCAGCCCCGCCCACCACCGCCATCTCGTTAACCGGCCGGGACACCTCGCCGCCTGGGCCGGCACCCTGACCCTTCCGGAACCGGTCATCGCCAGCGCAACAGCGCGGGAGTCTCGCCGGTGTCGACCCTGATAACGGCCAGGTCGCTGTCGATGTCGCGTCCGGCGGCGCCTGCATGCCGGCGCCGAAGGGGCGTGCTGGCCGGCTCGGTCGGAATGCGGCTGAGCCCAGCAGCGCCGGCGGCCGCGGCAGTCCCCCGGACTGGCCGACGTACCTGCGGAGTCGGGCCCGCACGACCAGCGAGCGGATCATCGGCTGACGCCCCTCCGATGCCCCGCTCGACAGCTCCCCGCACGGGACCGGCGGACAGAGCCGTTCGCTGCGTGCGGGCGATCAGAGAGGTGTCAGCCCCGACCTGGAACAATTTTGCTGCACCACCGACGCAGCTATATGGGAACCCCACGGCCGGCGAGCGGCCAGTCGACCAAAACCACAGGTCAACGATAGAGTGGCATGCGGGGCGTTAGCACAACGGCAGTGCACCGGACTTTTAATCGGCCAAGCGCAAACCGACGCAGCAAATAGCGTCTGACCTGCTCAAACCTCTGCAGTCGTCACCGATAGGCCGTCAATCGGACGCTCTAATAGCGATCTTCCTTAAGCGGCCTAAGCTCGCTGCCTATCGCGGCAGCCTGGGAGAAACGGTGATCCGGGCGTCAAGCGGACTATCGGCGATCTGAAGCCGATCGGGCACCGGTGAAAAGGATCATCGTGCCGCGCCAGCCCGGCGACCCTCGCACCGGCGGGCAAACCTGCCTGAACTCTGCCGTTTCGTCCGCACGAGCTGCAATGCGTCGTCGATCCGCTCAGGTTGCTCGCCGCCGGCGCTTGCCGCGCCGCGGGTCACGGCGGCCGGTGTTGTCGTGCCATTTGGCCCGGCCTATTACCGGAGGACCGATTAATCCCTTCCCGTAGAGGGGTCGCAGCGAAGCGGACCCTAGGATCCGCTGCAGACCCGCAAATCACGGCCGACGGCCTATGGCGGCATCCCTCAGGTTGTCGGCGGCGGCGACAGCGGGCGCTCCCACCTGTCTTGCCGCCGATGCGCTGGCCGTGATTGAGCCAGAGTCAGGAGGGTAACGCCAGTAACAGAGTCAGGAGGGTAACGCCAGTAACAGAGCGGGGATGAAACTTCAATCTGAGTACAGTTCGGGGGTGTTTCAATGGCCAGGACCAGAAAGCGTGATCAGCTCTGGCGAGTCGCAAAGGCCGGGCTGGCCGACATGCCGGGCAATGCAGCCTGGGTGCTCTCCCGGGCTCTGAAACCTGCGACCTCGGCGGCCAGGGACTCGTCGGCCGCGTCTGCTGCGGTTCTGCAGAACGTGTCAGACACTGCCTCCGCCGCCGCTCAGTCCGCGCATGGCGCGAGGTCGAGCATGAGCCGCCGGACAACTGGCGCAAGCCGTAGGGCCAAGGGCGCTATGCGGACCGTGGCCGAAGGGATCCCCGGCATTGGCGACGACTCGGTCGGTTCGCTCACGCGGCGCGCGGACGACGCGGTTGAGCATGCCCAGCAGCAGGAGGCCAGGGCAGTGTCGCTGGCCCAGGAGGCCAAGCAAGCAGCCGAGCAGGCCGCGGCGGCGGCCCGCGAATCAGATCGGGTCGTGGAGCAGGCCAAACGTGACGCCGAACGGAAGATTGAGGCTCGGGTCAAGCGGGCGCGCGCGGTCGCGGATCAGCGCATTGCAGCGTCGATAAGGGATCAAGACGAACGGGTCCGGGAGGCCCGCCAGGACGCCGACGAGTACGTCGAGGCGGAACGGCGCGCAGAAGTCACCGACACGACCAAGGCCACCGAGCGAGCGGAGGCTGAGGCTGGCCGCCTGATGCGCGCCAAGGAGCGCGAGGCGGAGCGCGCCCAGGCGCGCGCGGCTGAGGCCATCGCAGAAGCCGACAGGGCGATGAGCCTCGCCAGGGGTCTGGCTGACCGCGCCTCCGAAGCAGCTCAGCAGGCCGCTAGACAGGCCAATGTGGAAGCCGACCGCCTGGCGGCCCAGGCGAGCGACCGCGTCCGGGAGGCCAGACGGCGGACCGCCGAGGCAGATCAGCTGCGGCAGAAAGCCGATGATGCAGCAGGTAATGCCCGGCCAGCACCTCAGCCGCATGCCGTCTCGTCCCGCCGAGCCGCTGAGGACGCGGGACACTACCTCGACGTTCTGCACAAGAACGAGTTGCAACGGCTGGCCGGCGATCTCAGGATTGACGGCCACGCCACCATGACTAAACCCGATCTCATTCAGGCGATCGGCCGCAAGCGGGGACTTGACCTGAATGCACTGACCAAGGGCGAACTGCTCCGCATCGGTCGCGACAAGGGTTCGGGCGTTCGAGCGTCTATGACGAAGGACCAGCTCATCGCGGTCGTTAGGACATCCGAGACGCCTGCCCGCAGGACGCATGCAAATGCAAGGGAGCACAAACGATGAAGCTTTTCCGGCGTAAGAGCAAGAGCAGGTGGGACCGCATCATGGATGCGGTGACGTCAGCGGCGGCCAGTGGCGGCATCCGCGAGGCGGGAAAGGTGACCGTGGGCGTGGTCGGGGGCGTGGTTGCCGCCACGGTCGCGAGCGCCGCGGTCTCCGCTGCGCGGGACCGGGATGGGCAGACATGAAAGTACTTCCGCTGGCAGCCGTAGCCATCGGCTACGTCCTCGGAGCAAAGGCGGGCCGCGAGCGCTACGACCAGCTCCTTGCGGCATCACGCGGTGCGCGGGAGGCTTTCGCGGCCTCCGGTACGCGAGAGCGGCTCGAGGCCTACGGAGCGCGCCTGGAGGCATTTGCTGACTCTCGGGCCCATCGGCCGCCCGCGGCGTAGCCAATGGCCCGGTCGAGCGCCGCGGTATCACCCGACGCGGGGCTACTTGCGATCAGATTGCGCTCTAACCGCCTGCGCCGAGCAGGCGGGCAGCATCCGCGCCAGGGTGAGATCGTATTGCGAGCCCGCGTAATAGCGAACCTGCTGGGATTGCGATTGCTTACCCTCGATGCCGAGGTATTGATCGAATCCTACAGCGACTTGCCGACCGCTCCAATGGAGGCCGGATCGGCCGCGGCACAAAAGGTGCGCGAAAGGCCACACCGGGCGCGCCGCGTCGGCGGTTCCGCCGACGGGATAGGCCAGGCCATGGAACTCCTCGAGCAGAGCGACGCAGTCCTAGAATCGTGCGTACGACACAGGGGCACGCCGACCGCCTGGTGAGCGCGTCGCCGATGAGATCAACGCGGACTCCTAAGGACGAGTGACAGCGGCCGAGCGCCATCTCGCCGTTGTCGGTGCACGGACCGTCCGTCCTCCGCTGACGCGATGCCTAGGCGGTAGGACGTGCCGCTGGCGACAGGGGCGATCTCCTCGACGCTGCGGAACCCTTCGGAGCACAAGACACTGCCGGGCTCAGGGTTGCGGGGCATTACCTGCTGTCTGCCTCGACGAGACGCTCGATGAGCTCGTCTACGTTGCCCGTCTTGGGTAGATCGCGCTTCGCCAGCAGGTCGCTCAGCTGGGCCTTGGGCAGGCTTTCGTAGCGCTGGCGGGCCTCTTCGCGTACCTGCCTGGCGTGCTCGCGCTTGGCTTGGCGGGCCCGGCGTGCCAGCTTCTGCTCGGCGTGATCGGCCTTCTCGGCCTGCTCGCGAGCGGCTTGCTCGGCCTTCAGCGCCTGCTCACGCTCGGCCTGGCGGGCCTGGCGCGCCAGCTCCTTCTCGGCCTGATCGGCCTTCGCGGCCTGCTCACGGACGGCCTGCTCGGCCTTCACCGCCTGCTCGCGCGTGACCTCACTGGCCGCCTCGGCCTTTTCACGCATGACGTCACCGGCCGACCCCGCCTTTTCGCGGACTACGCGGGACATCGTGCCCGCCGCCTCCGCCCACCTGACGGCGATGCTGCGGTTGAAATCTACCGTCCGCTGCACGATGTCGAAGTAGCGCTCCACGGCCGGGACCAAGTCGACCTGCGGCAGCCCGGGAAGCCGGTCCGTCACTGTCCGTGCGCCGTCCGTCCAGACGTCAACGGTCTTCTCCACTGCATTGCGCGCGTGGCTCGCCGCGGCGCTGTACTGCCTCGTTGTGCTTGTCATGTACTTCCCTTCATGGTGCTTAGATAAGATAAGAGTTGCGAACTATAGCTAGCAAACGCGTACTATAGTAAACGGCAGCCGGGCGCGGCCCAGGGCGGCACGACTCTTGACGGGAGATTGCGCATCGGCTACCAGGTGTGGTGCATGCTCAGCCGAGCGAGGGGCCCAGGCCGCTGCGGGATTTCTGCGCCTCAGGAATCGCCCTGCCTGCCGCGCCGTCGCGGAGCTTGTCGACCACGACGTCCAGGATGTCGGCCATCCTCGTATGTGCTAGGCGTTTACCGCAGCGCGGCCAGGTAGCTGACGAATCTTCGCCCTGACAGTTAGGTCCCAGACATGACCCAGGCCGCGGCATGTCCCTCGCCTGTGGCTTGCTTGTTCTTCGTAGCGCTTTCATTCCTGTGTCCGTCGTGGCTCCTCCCGCCCGGAAGACCGGACTCCGGCAAGCTACCCTTGCCCACCGGAACAAACCTTTCGGAGCCCACACTGAAATCCCGGCAGGGACGGCGTTTCATACCTCATCCCCTGTGCGTCACAAGGCGCGCCCACTCGCCACAGGCGATCCGTGCCGTGTCCGGCAAGGATCGGGGCCATGTTCCAGTGCTCCCGGCGCGCTCACGGGTAGGTAGCGTTATGCCAGAAAGGCTTGATGCCCTCGGGTAGCGCATGGGTTGGACCGACGCGCGCGACACCTCGGCTGCGCTGGGCAGGCCCACTGCCCTCAGGGGATGATGGCGTCTACCGTCTTTTTCAGCGCACTGGGCTGGGCCGGCGACCGCGGCGCTTTCTTCCGGGCCTGCTCCAGCTTGGTCCCGAGTTCCTGCAGCTGTTTACGGCCGAGGCCGGCCCGCACCTTGGGGAACCAGTCCTGTTCTTCCTCCTCGATGTGATGGGCGACGCTCTCGATCAGCACCGAGGCCTTGGCATCGAAGCGCTCAGCCCCGGCCGGCATGGCGGCCAGTTCCATGCACAAGACGTTGGCCACGTGATGTTCTTCGTAAGACTGGAGCACGTCTTCCTTCAGGTCGGGGAGCAACGTGCAGACCTCGGGATACATCACCTCGTTCTCGATGTAGGTGTGGACCGTGAGCAATTCGATGATCTGCCCCACGATCTTGGCTTTCTCCTTGACCGCCCTACCACCAGCGGCCTGGAACTTCCGGAACAGGTCGCGGATTTCCTTATGATCAGCCTTCAGCACAACGATGGCATCAGATGACATGTCGCTCCTCCCGACTCTCTCAACTTCCAGCGGCGGCTACCCGCCAGCCCCGCCCACAAACCCCGGCGGTAGGCCCATGCCGGGGCTCCCATCAGTTGCTGGCATAAGGACGCCGAATACCGGCGACGTAGCCGTGGGAGCTTCGCCTCGGCGGCAGCACAGATTTGGGAGCGCGCGGGCAGAGGCAGAAGTCCTGATCACCATCCTGCCCGGCAGCCAGGTACTGCACGATGTCATGCTCATCCCCCAGCGCTCGAGAACCAGCCTTTCCGGCGTGGTGATTGGCGCTCCGCGCTGCGGGTAGCGCGGCTAAGACAATGGGGCATGCCCGGCTGTGCGCCAACCTGGCTGTCGGCAACGCCACTGATGGACAGTTCAGTACGGGAAAAGAAGTCCCGGACATCAGCGCCGGGCGGCCAGGGCCAGGCAGCCAGACGGGGAAGAAGGGACGCTGAACATGTGGATTTTTCTATCTGGCCGACTCCGGACGTGGCTCCTGCTGGCCATCGCGCTGCCGCTGGCCCGGCTGCTTGTCCATCGCCTCGCTGTCGCCGCTGAACGCCATGACCCATCCGCCCATGGGGCAAGATTGCTCCGCCGGGCCGACTCGGCAGTGACCGCGGTGTCCGGGCGCTCCTCTCGCAGCGGCAGACGCTGAGACCGGTGATCCGCCCGATGGCCGAATCGTCCCCTTCAACGCCTCGCCGGCCCGGGCCATCATCGTTGCGTTGCCTTGTCATCGGGGCATCCGGCTACATCGGCGGACGGCTAGTGCCTCAATTGCTCACCACGGGGTACTCCGTCCGGTGCATGGCTCGCGTCCCGGGGAAGCTCAGCGACCGGCCCTGGTCCGGCGACGTGGAGATCGCGGCAGCCGACGCACTGGAGCGGACAAGAGTGCTGCGCGCGCTGGAGAGTGCGGATGTGGCCTATTACCTGATCCACTCGCTGGGCACGGGCGCGTCCTTCGAACAGCAGGACCGCGACGCGGCGGCCATCTTCGCCGATGCCGCCATGTCGGCCGGGTCACGCGCATCGTGTGTCTGGGCGGCATCATTTCCGGTGATGGCAGCGGCCTGTCACCGCACCTGCGCTCGCGCGCGGAAGTTGGCGACATCCTGCTGGACAGTGGCGTGCCGGCGGCCGCGCTGCAGGCTGCCGTGATCATCGGCAGCGGGTCAGCGTCGTTCGAGATGCTGCGGTATCTCACCGAACGGCTGCCGGTGATGGTCACCCCAAAATGGGTGGAAACCCGCATCCAGCCAATCGCCGTCCGTGATGTGCTGCGTTATCTCGTCGGCTGCGCGGCGCTCCCTCCCGGCGTCAACCGCCGCTTCGACATCGGCGGCCCGGACGTCTTGACGTATGCGGAGATGATGCGCCGCTACTCCGAGGTGGCCGGGCTGCGGCAGCGCGCACTCCTTCCGGCGCCGCTGCTCACACCGCCGCTGTCGTCGCTGTGGGTCGGGCTGGTGACGCCGGTGCCGGCCGGCCTTGCCAGGCTGCTGGTCGAATCGCTGAGGAACGAGGTCGTGTACTCCGAGCACGACATCGCCTCACACGTCCCGGACCCGCCGAGGGCCTGCTGCCCGTTGACGCTGCCATCGCATTGGCCCTGCGGCACACCGGCGAGGGCGCAGTCTCCACCCGCTGGTCATCTGCCACTACGCCCGGCACTCCCAGCGACCCGCTGCCCAGCGACCCGTCATGGGCCGGCGGCTCGCTCTACGTAGACGCACGGACCAGCGCCGTCCGCGCTTCGCCCGCGGCACTGTGGCGGTCATCGAAGGCATCGGCGGTGACACCGGGTGGTATTCCTTCCCCTCCGCGTGGGCCGTACGCGGGCTTGTCGACCGGCTCGCCGGCGGCGTCGGGCTGCGCCGCGGACGACGTGATCCGCGGCACCTGCTCGCCGGCGACGCACTGGATTTCTGGCGGGTATAGGCCATCACGCCAGGATCGCTGCTGCGGCTGCGCACGGAGATGAAGCTACCCGGCCTGGCCTGGCTCGAAATGGCGGTCGGCCGAGACCACGACGGCATGACCACCTACACCCAGCGAGCCATCTTCCAGCCGCGAGGGCTCGCCGGACACGCGTACTGGCGGTCCATATCGCCACTCCACGGCATCGTATTCGGCGGGATGCTCCGCAACATCACCGCAGCCGCCGAACGAGCCAGCCGCGCGACGGACAAGCCTGCGCCAACCCGGCACTGAGCAGCGCGGCCACTTGCGCCCCAGCGTACCCGCGCGTCGCTGGTTGTGGCCGGACGTGGCCCTGCCAGCAGTTTGCCTCAGCACGCTCCAGATTCGGTGAATCCCGCCACCGCGACATCCGCTCACTGGCCCGTCGCGCTCTCCCGCTTCGCCAGCTAATCCTCATACAGCTGCTCCGCCTGCGGAATCGACGTCCGGTAACCACCGCGTGCAGTGCCCGGCCTTATCCCCTGCGAGCTCGCGGCGCAACGCCATCGCCACGTCATGCGGCTGAGCGCGCGGAGCTGGGCGGAGACCCGGCCCTCATAGGGTCAGATGATTAGCCTGCACCGAACGCGGGATATGGGCACGTGAGCCATTCGAAACAATCAGGCACGGGACAGGCCCGGGCTGGAAGGGCGTGATGTTCTATGACCTCGCCTCAAGTAAGCGGAAACCACGCCGGCTCACAGGGCCCACCCGCGATCGCGGCACCCGCGCAGCTGCCCGCTCAGCATGTGGTGCGGCGCACGCGCATGGGCGGATGGTGGGTCGCCTCGGCGCTGTTTGCCTTGCTACTGCTGCTGCTGATGATCTTCATCCTCGAGAACGGACAGCGGGCGGACATCGGCTTCTTCGGCGCGCAGTTCACCTGCCGCTGGGGATAGCGCTGCTCCTGGCCGCGATCCTGGGCGTACTGCTCGTCGTGATCCCGGGAACCGGGCGGATCATCCAGCTTCGGATGCTCGCCCGACGGCACCGCACCCTCGACACGAACGCCACCGTGGACGCCCCGCCAGTTCCGGCCACACAGCCTGGCGACCGCGAACCGGGCATGTCCTGACCGGCGCCGCAAGCACGGCCTCGCGCATCAACCCAGCCCCGGCGTGCGTTACGGGAGAAGGTCATAGGTGCCGGCGGACGCGGATCGCGGTCCCGTCAACGCGGCGCCGTAGTGACGGTCTGCCATCAGCGCGTGCGTGATGATCCGCGCACTGAAGCCGAGAGCGAGTGGGTCCTCGCTGAGGCTGGCAGCTCTCATGCTGCGGTCGGCGGCCAGCCTCGGCACTACGCAATACGCCGGTCGCGGTCACGGCAGTGCAGGACGTCATCCTTCTCGTTAGCGGAAAGGTGATCAAGCTCGAGCGCTGTAACAGCGCCAGCGCGCAGAGCCACGTACTCGCTGGCGCGGGATTTCAGAAGGGTCTCTTGCGTCTGGTCGGTGACCTGGTGCGGATGGCCGGCGGCAGCTCAGCGCAGTCGTCGTCTTTGGCGTCGGGAGGGCTGAATGGCAGGACATGACTTCCCGGCCAGCACTGCAGTCGCATTCAAAGCCGACGGCTGCCGCCCTCTTGCGGGCCCGGTCCGTCTGCACCACCGACGCAGCTAAATCGGAAACCCACGGGCGGCGAGCCGCCAGAGGACCAAAACCACAGGTCCACGATAAAGTGGCATGCGGGGCGTTAGCACAATGGTAGTGCAGCGGACTTTTAATCCGTGGGTTCTGGGTTCGAGCCCCAGGCGCCCCACCCTTCCGACTGTATTACTCCGGCTGAGGCTTGACGGTGGTCGTTCGGCTGATGCCTGACAGTGTTCCGGCTGATGGTTGACAGTTACTTCGGCTGATCCTTGACACTCCCTGGTATGAGGGAGTTAAGCGTGGCGGAGCAGCGGTATCAGGCTGTCCTGGCGGTGATCGGCGAGGGCGGCACGGTGTCTGAGGTGGCTGGCCGGTGGGGTGTGTCCCGGCAGAGCGTGCATGCGTGGCTGGCCCGGTATGAGGCCGGCGGCCTGGAGGGGCTGGCCGACCGGTCGCACCGGCCGGCCAGCTGCCCGCATCAGATGGATCCGCAGGTGGAGGCTGTGGTGCTGGAGATGCGGCGGGTGCACCGGTCGTGGGGGGCGCGGCGGATCCGGTTCGAGCTGGGGCGGCTGGGGGGCGGGCCGGTGCCGTCGGAGTCGGGGATCTACCGCGCGCTGGCGCGGGCGGGGCTGATCGAGGCGGGGGCGCGGCGGCGGCGGAAGGAGGAGTGGCGGCGGTGGGAGCGGGGGTCGCCGATGGAGTTGTGGCAGATGGATGTGGTCGGCGGTTTCCTGCTCGCTGACGGCAGCCACGCCAAGGCGCTGACCGGCATCGATGACCATTCGCGGTTCTGCGTGTCCGCGGCGCTGATGGCCCGGGAGCGGACCCGGCCGGTGTGTGATGCGCTGGCCGGGGCGTTAGCGCGGTTCGGGGTGCCGCAGCAGATCCTCACCGACAACGGCAAGGTCTTTACCGGGCGTTTCGGGCATCCGCCGGTGGAGGTGCTGTTCGACCGGATCTGCCGGGAGAACGGCGTCGATCACCTGCTGACCGCGCCGCGGTCGCCGACCACGACCGGCAAGATCGAGCGGTTCCACCGGACGCTGCGGGCGGAGTTCGACACCCGCCGGGTGTTCTCCTCGCTCACCACCGCTCAGCAGGCCCTGGATGAGTGGGTGGGCTACTACAACAGCCAGCGGCCGCACCAGTCGCTGGGCATGGCCACCCCGGCATCCCGGTTCGGGCCGGGCACGGCTGGTACCCGGCGGCCGGAGCTGAGCGCCTTGTCGCCGGACCGCTCCGGCGAGGAGTGGATCGGCCGTAAGGTCGGCCCCAACGGCGTGGTCTGCGTGTCCTGGCAGCAGGTCTCGGTCGGCAAGCACCACGCCGGGCAGCGCTGCGACGTGCACGTCGGCCGCGACCTGCTCCAGTTCTGGGTCGGCGCCGAACTGCTCAAGACCGTCACCCGGACCAGCAACGGGGAGGTGCGCAAGAAAAACGCGGCACGGACCTAACCTGACAACAACGAGTGTCAAGGATCACCCGGATGACGACTGTCAAGCGTCAGCCGAAGGCCCACAGCCCCACCCTTCCGACCTGCTAAGACTCTCCCCCACTGCGCTTCGGCAGGCCCCTCAGATGCCGTTGGGGGCGCGCTGCGGGCGCGGGAGTATCGGACGCAGCGCGAGCGTCGCCCGGATCCGCTCCTTGGTCGGTGGCCGGTCGGCCTCTTCCCGGCGACTGCCGTGCGGACTTCCGGGTCGACAGAAGCGGACGGCGCCGCATAAGCGGTCCCGTCCTATAGGCTTATCCGTACAAGCCGACAAGTACCAGTCTAACCACACCCGAACTACCCGCTGACCGTGAAGGGTCACCCCTTGCGCACAGGCACGCCCAAAATCGCCATTGCGGCGCTCGCCACTGCCACAGCTGCCCTTATCAGCGCCGGCTCCGCGCCTGCCGCGACGGGCCACAACTGGCAGACATGCAAGCCAGGGGCGAAAGAGTACCTCGGCGCTTACCGGGTGTTTGACAACGCCTGGCTCGGCCCCAGCAGCAAAGACTTCTGCGTGTCCAGCACCGGCCTGAACGTCACCATCGACAGCAACGCCATCTCGGACGGTGGACAGGTTGTCGCCTACCCGAGCGCCAGGTTCGGGCCGTTCGAGGCTGACGGTGACCCGCGGTCGGGCGGCCCATGGCGCGTCACTCAGATCGGCTCAATGACGCTCCACGTCGCTAGCAGAGGCAAGATGGACGGCCCGATGCAGTCGGATGCCGACCTGTGGTTCCGGCCCCGCGCGAATTGGACACTGCATGGCACCTACGAGATGGTGCTCATCAACCGCCGCACCACTAGCTACCCTCGCAGCGCACTGCATGCCCGCATCCGCGCAGCCAAGTACCGCTACCTGGCATGGACGACCTGCCAGCCTGGCAGCACCGCTGAACGGCGTGCGCTGGCCGATCATGCTGGCCCGCTGGCCGTGTCCCGCCCGGTCCTGCATGCGATCACGCCGCAGGCCATGGCTGCGGCCGGATGCGTCCGGTCAGTGCGTCCCTGGACGATCCTGGTGTTCTGGCGAGTGCATCAGAAAGCCGCGGTCGCCCTGCATGTGGGCAACTTCGTCTGGCATGCTCTGCATCTGACCGCGTTCGCGCTGCCCCGCAAATGGTGGCTCGGCGACGCCGCGTACGGCACTGAACTGTGGTCGCGTGGCAAGGGAGTCACCACCTCGATGCGCGTGACCTGGTCGGCGCTGCCCGTCCTGAACCCGGCCCCAACGCGAGCCGCCCTGGCGTCCGCTCCGATCCTGCGGCCGGCGCCGCGCGGCCCGAACACCATCGTCGTAGCCCGCTGGCTCATCGCTGTCGCCGCGATCATCGCCGTTGGAGTTGCCGCTGCGATCCGGTGGCCTACCGCTCCCGCTGCGCTCGTATTCTGGGCCGGGTACGCCGCTGGCGTGGCGTGGGCCAAACTGCGCAGCTTCGGCACGTGGCTGCTGGAGGGGGTCAAACGGATGATCGAGTAGGCATCCGATCTTGATCGTGACTGGTCTGCGCGTGCCGACGATCCCATTCTCCAAGGACTGTCCACGCTGGCCTGCTGGCTGCAGATCGGCGACCGCAAGGAACAGGCCCGCGCCCTCGGCATCCCGTCCAGCAACTCGAAGCTGGCGTTCTGGAAGTCGAACCAGTCATACAGCGCGGGTCACTCGCGCCGGCACCGGTCAAGCTCGGCCCCCTGCACGTAGAACGCCGCGCGCTTGAACACCGCGTTCTGCCCGCGGTGGTCGAAACGCAGGTGGGTGTTGATGACCAGGTCGATGTCGCCGGGAACCGAACCAGGCCCAGGCCGGCCAGGGCGTCGGCGGCGGTGACGTTGACCACCTCCCAGTCCCGGATCAGGTCGGGCGGCCCGCCGACCCGGTGTCGACCAGGGCGGCGCCGCCGGGATAGGTGACCACGAAGCCGTGCACCGGCCACCGCTCGGTGTCGCCGGGACCTGCTGGTGTACCGCCCAGGTGCAGCCGCTTGACCTCAGGTGACACCGTCCGCAGCCCCTTTCCTCGCGCGCTGGCGCCGTCCCATCCTGGCAGCAGCGGCCGGCCAGCGCTTCGGGCGTTCTGCCGTCCGAACAGCGGTGCCATCACTCCCAGTTGCAATTCTCGTCGATGAGTTGGCTCCCGGTCAGTGGCTCGTGAGGTGTATCACCCCGACGTCCGCCAGGCCGTTGAGCGCAAGCTGCACTGCCAGCGCGGCAAGCAGGAAGCCGAAGATTTTCTCGGTCACCATCATCCGGCTTGCATCCAGATGGTTGCTGACCTGGACGGCCCACCGGAACACGGCGACGTCCAGGGCAAGTATCACGATCAGGATGCCGACGACGACTGCGAACACCGCGACCGAGCTTGCCTCGGCCGAGGCGGTGACCAGTACGACGATTCCGGCCGGGTTGAGCAGATAGGGGACCGCCAGCGGGAAGACGGCAGCTTGCATGGGGTCTCGGTCTTTGTCCGCCATGCCGCCGCTGCTGCCGTTGTTCTGCCCCAGCACCATGGCGACGGCGATGATGAGCAGGATGATGCCGCTGGAAATGCCCAGTGCCCCCGGTGAGAAATGCAGCAGCCTGGTCAGCAGGCCGCCGAGGACCAACAGGACGACGGCCGCCGACGCGGCGGTGGTGAGCATCTTGCGGAGGACCCGCCGCCTGGTGGCTTCTGGCAAGGCGCTGGTCATTTCGAGGAAGGGCACCAGCGCGATCTTGGGGCCGACGCCGATCAGGAGCAGGAGGAAGGTGTCGATGACAAGGGTGGCGTCCAGAGTTTCGAGTTTCATCATGGCTGCCGACGCCGGTCCCTGCTCAGATCCGGTGGGCTTTGGACGGCAGGCGCATGGCGCGCAGCACCTCGGGATTGAGCTTGGTGAGAGCATCGCCTGCAGCGAGCTTGTAGCCATAGGTGTAGGTCGGTGTGTTGTAGGCCATCCGGACTACGTCCTCGATGGTGGCCCTGTTGTGGATCATGGCTTGGCCGGTGCCGGCGATCTCAGAGGCGATCTCGCAGATCGCGTGCACGCCAAGGAGGGCTCCGCTGCCGCCATGGAAGACCAGCTTGAGCAGGCCTTCCTGGCCGGCGATCACCCCGCGCGGAGTGGTGCCGAGCTCGCACCGCCCGACCTCATACGGGACACCCTCCGCCGCGCAGTCTTCTTCGCTCTTACCCGCGCGCGCCACTTCCGGCAGCCCGTAAATGGCCGCGGCCGGGGTGTGATCAACGTGCACGGAGAAGTCCAGGCCGAGCGACCCGCACAAGGCCTGGCGTCCCTGGTCGCTGGCGATCGAGGCGAGGGATGGGCCGATGACGTCTCCGGCCGCGAATATCCAGGGGCAGCTGGTCCGTCGCTCGGGGTCAACCAGGATCCTGCCGCGCTCGTCGACCTTGACCCCGGCCTTCTCCAGGCCGAGGCCCGCTGTATTCACGATCCGGCCCGCGGCGAACAACAAGGCATCAAACTCGAGCTGCCTGCCGTCGCCCAGCTCGACAGCCAGGCTATCCCCGTCTCTGCGCACAGCGGCCATGCCGGTGCCGAGAATCACCCGGTTGCCTCGTTCCAGCAAGACTTGCTCTAGCCGCCGGGAAATCTCGCCGTCCATCATTGTGGCTAGCCGCGCGGCAAGATCGAGGATGGTCACAGGAACGCCGAGCGCTGCGAAGATGGTGGCGTATTCGATCCCGATTGCCCCGCCTCCGACGATCAGCAGCTCGCGTGGCCTGCGCCCGATGCTCGCGATGGTCTCGGAGTCGAAGACGCAGGGATCGTCGAACGGCACGCTAGCCGGGCGCAGCGGCCTCGACCCGGTCGCGACGACGACGCGCTCGGCCCGCAATCGCCTCTCTGCCCCGCTATTACGAACGACGACCTCGTGCTCGCCTTCCAGCCGCGCCTCGCCGGGGACCAGCTCCACGCCGCGCTCGCCGATCTGCTGAAGGGTTAGCTTCCGGAGCTGTTCGCTGACCTCGCGCGCCCGGGACATCAGGGCCGGGTAGATGACCTCTGGCGGCGCAGACAGCGAGAACCCGTAGATCTGCTCCTTCTCGAAGCCGCTGAGGTAGGCGGCAGCCTCGCGGAAGGTTTTGGTCGGAGCGCCGCCGCTGGTGACAACCGTGCCGCCCACGGTGTCGCGCTCCACCAGCGCCACGGAGTAGCCAAGAATCCCGCCGAACTCCGCCGCCGACTGCCCCGCAGGGCCGGCGCCGATGACCACCACGTCGTGATCGCCGTTCATCGGGTCACCATGAGAACGCACACGTCATCTCCGTCCCGTCCAAACAGCCGCCCGCCGTCAGATGGTCCCTGGCCTCCTGGTCGGCGGAGAGATTGGTGCTTATTAGCTCGGCAGCACTGTCTTTGAACTCCGGCGGCGACGCGATCAGCAACGGCCTCGCCGGTGAGCGCGAACTCACCTCCCGGCGAGCTCCGACCCAGATGATCGCGGAGGCTGTTGAGCTGCGCCTTTGTCAAGACTGCAGTGCACTGCCGCAAGCAGGCATCACCCGGTCGGGATGATCTGAACCGGGACACACTGGCCGCTAGACGTGCCGATCACGGGTCGGTTGGGACTTCCGGCGAGAAGGCGCGAAAGTGATGGGAAGCAGGCAGGACGCGCCCGGGTCGGTCAGCGATTCCGACGCCAATCCGGTAATTCTCGGCCTCGTGCCGATAGTGCGTATTCCGATGGATCAGCATATTGCGGATAATCCTGATAAGGGCGGCAGACATTGGGCCGCCTGGACGCGCGATCAGGATCATGCAGCCGGGAAGCTCAGGATCGTCTTGATGTCATCGGGCTGCCGGGTGTAGGCATCGGCCCAGTTGGCTAGGGGCACCTGGCGGGTAACGAGGTCGGCCAGGATGTCCGGTTCGGCTTGAGCGAGGGCTTTGGCGGCGAGTTCGTAGTGGTGCCGGTTGGCGTTGACAGAGCCGAACACGACGGAGTTCTGCAAGACCATATTCAGGTTGAGGAGTCCTGCGTCCACGGTGATGCCTGCCCCAGCGGCCGAGACACCGGTGAGGCAGATAATCCGGTGCCGCACATGCTGCGGAGCCGCCTCGAACAGCATCTGGATGTGGCCCGTGCACTCGATGATGATGTCGGCTTCGGCGGCCGCTTTCTCGACCTCGTCGATGTGGAAGTAGGTTGCCCCAAGCCGACGCACCATGTCGGGCTTGCGACCTTCGGTGACCAGGTCGACGACGTAGGTCTCGTAACCGCGCTGCGTGGACAGCAGCGCAGCTAGCAGCCCAATGGGTCCGGCGCCGGTGACTAGCACTCTCGCGGGCGACCAGGTGGACCGGCGGCCGATCTTCTCGATGTGGTCCCAGGCCTTCGCGACCACGGTTGCAGGCTCGAGCAGGACACCGAGGATGCCGAGTGCTGGATCTATGGCAACCAGCGATTCCGGGTGAATGCGGTACCGCTCCGAGGCGTAGCCGTGCCTGGCCTTGATTCCGCGCTCGGTGTACAGCCCGTTGGCGCACATGTCCCAGTCCCCGGCCGCGCACGCGGGGCACGGGACGGGGTCGGGCCAGGCGCACGATGCCGACCACTAGGTCCCCGGTGCTGAATCCCGTACCCGGGGCCGCTTCGATCACCTGTCCCAGCGACTCGTGCCCGATGATCAGGCGCTCCTCATCCGGCGGCGCCCACCCGTAGTCGCCATTGATGATCTCCGCATCAGTGCCGCAGACGCCAATTGCCTGCGTCTGGACCAGGATGGGACCGTCACCTGGCGGCGGTTCCGGCACGTCGGTCAGCGCGGCGGAGCCGTGACGCCCGGGTATAGCAGTAACGGCGAGCATGAACTTAGCGTAGCTAAGACAGAACTCACCGTAGTGGTGCCCCTTGCCCAGCGGAAAGAGAACGACCGTCGTTGATCCAAGAAGGTCGCCGCCGACACCAGGTTCTCGCGGAGCCCTGCGAGGCAGGCGCATACTGACGGCATGTCGTGCCGATGGGTGCGGTGGGGGGCTGTGCCGACGCGGGTCCTGGCTTGCCTGACGATCTCTGGTCTAGCGGTCGCGTGCACGAACCCTGAATCGGGGCCGCAGCCCCAGCCGAGCGGCTCGCCTGCCGTGCAGCTCACCGGATACCGGTCGGTGTCGTTTTTCGGAGCCGGCGGTGCGGTCACTGTGGCTCTCAACCCGGCCAATTCCCGGCACCTCCTTAGTCTGGTCAAAGCCCTCCCGAAGGGGCCGCGCCCTGATTGCAAGGAGCCGCCTGGCCCGATCTACCGAGTGACCGTCGCACACTCAGCGGGCCTCGTACACGGCACTGTGATCAGCGGCTACCAGTGCGTGGGTGCGGTGAGCGTCGCCGTCCCAGGATCGAGTCCGTCGTGGCACACCGATGCCGGCTGCCGTTTGGTCCGGGCCATACGCCGCCTCGTCCCGTCACGCGCTGACGGCACGCGGCGAGCAACCATCGGCTGCCGCTAGTCAGTGTCACGTCAGCAGCCAGACCGACCGGAGGTCTCGTTGCCGGTCGTATGCCAGCGGTCAAGAAGGGCCCGGCTCACCAGGGCCGCAGCCCGCCGCGCTGTGGTGGAGTACATCGGCTGGCACAACGGCATGCGGCTGCACAGCACCCTGGGCCTATCTCACCCCGCCCATTACGAGGCCACAACCAGAAGGAGCCCATCCCGAAGGCAGCCTGACCAAGCGATTAACCCTGGCCGTCAAAGCCGGACCGGTCCCAGTCTCTTCGCAGCAGCACACACACCGCGAACGGCGCGTCGTCCTGCTCTCCTTCAACCCCTTCAACCATGCCGCGGCTCCGGATTTCGCCTGCGTACCGCATGCCGATGCGCTCCATCACGGCGCGCGAACGCACGTTATGACGGACCGTGCACGACACCACGGCTTGCACCCCGAGGACGCCGAACGCAAACGCCAGCCCGGCGCGCCCGATCTCAGAGGCGTAGCCGCGCCCCCAGAACCCGCGCCGCAGCGCCCATCCGATCTCAAGCCAGTTCGCGTGCGCAACGAATGGGCGGCGACTCTCATGCGCGACGCGCACCCACGGTTCGGCCGGAAGGAACGCGTAGATCTGACCCCAGTCGTCGTCGACCGGCGTGCGCGACAATCCGCCGCGGCCGGCAACCTCGCCGCTCACGCGGTCGTACGCGATCCACTTGTGGACGCCGTGGAAGCGCCACGAGTCACCCATGAACCTCGCCCGCTGCTCCGCCTGCCCGAGGCTCGGCTTCTCGTCGCCGTACCAGCACGACACCGCGTCGTCGTTATGCACAAGCCACAGGTCAGCAGCGTTGGCGGGGCCCGCCGGCTCAAGCCGCAGGCGCATCGTGAACCGGGAATCACCGGCCTCGGCCAGTGGCGGGTCCTCCACCCGGCACAGCGTCCCACGATGGTGACGATGCCGCATTCGAAATAGCAGCAGGCAGCTCATGCCCGGGGCACACCCTGCCAGGAACAGTGGGTAGCTGCCTGGCACCCGCTCAGCCGGCCCAGGTCGCCCGCATCGCACCGTCACTAACCACCGCGACTGGGCGGCGCATGCCGAAAGTCCAGAAGAAGATCACACCGCGCCCGCGTCGCTGGCCGGCGATCAGGAAGTAACGGCCACCGCGATCCGCCGTGATCGCGCCCTCGGTTCCGTCGATCGCGTTAGCGACGCCAAGTCCGCCCGGTGACAGCACCGTCAGGCGCTCAATCACACGCCCGTTCTTTACTCCCACCTCGACAACGCTTGCACCGGGATGGATCATGCCATCCGGCCCGAGCATGACACCGACGCCCGTGCTCGCGGTGAGGTACCCGGCCCATGCCACCCGCTGACCGAGCGGGATTGGCCGGGCGTCGTCGAGGGTGCCGCCCGAGCGCGTGTCGAGCACCCGGGCAGTCTGGACGATGACCGTAGCGTGCTTCAGCGCTGTTGTGCCGGCGAAGGCAAGGTGCCTGCCGTCAGGTGCCCAGGACAGGGCGGTGATGTCGTTCAGGCTGGAAGTGAAACTCCATCTCTGCTGCGTGCCCGTTACCAGGTCGCGCACGACGATGGCCTCAGGCGCGCTGACGCACGGCATGACGCAGTCCGTCCACGCCACGTATGCGAGCAGCCGGCCATTCGGGCTGATCGCGGGACTGTAACCGGCAGCGACTGGGGTCAGGCGTCCGCCCGCCAGCGGAACGCTGAGCACCCATTGACGGTGATTGCGCGCATTGTCGAAGTAGACGATCCCGTCACGCGATACCGCGACTGTCGGCAGTCCCCGATAGAGCGCGACATTTGTCGCGAGGGTACGGATCAGCCGACCGGTTCGCGCTGAGACGACCTCGATCCGGAAATTGTCCGTCCAGACCACGATCTGCGACGGCATCGTGGCCGCCGGCTCTGCCGGTGCGGGCCCATGCCCGCCGGCCGGGGGATGCGCAGCCTGGCCGGAAAAACCGACGACGGCGACTGCCGCTGCCAGCAAGACGGCGCTGGCACACAGCACGACCCGGCGGCGCCAGCGGCGCCGCTGACGTTGCCGGGCCTCTTCGATCAGCGCGTCGGCGCCGAGGAACGAGGACCTAGCGGCCGGATGACCCTCATAGGCGGCCGGCGCGTCGATCCGGGTACTCATGGTGCTAGCAAAGCTAGCATTATCCAGCGGGAATGCAAGACCGGGCAGCCAACCGGCCGCAGGACACGGTCACGCTGCGGACCCGGTCACACCGCGGACCCGGTCACCCTGCGGGCCCTGTCACATTGCAGACCCGGTCGCGCTGTCGCCCTGGTTTCCGGTCGGCTCAGTCTCGAAGGACAGGGCGCAGGAGTTGATGCAGTAACGATCCCCGGTCGGAGCCGGACCGTCGCCGAACACGTGCCCGAGATGACCGCCGCACCGCCGGCAGACGACCTCGGTGCGGCGCATGAACAGGCTATTGTCCGGCCGTAGCTCCACGGCCTCCGCGAGTGCCGGTTCGTAAAAGCTCGGCCAGCCGGTCCCGGAATCGAACTTGGCGTCGGACCTGAACAGCTCGCTGCCGCAGCCCGCGCAGCAGTAGGAGCCGTCTTGCTTATTGTGGACGTAGGCACCAGTGAACGGCCGTTCGGTGTGGCCGCGACGTAGCACCTCATACTGCTCGCGGGTCAGCTCCTGCCGCCACTGCTCATCTGGCTTCTGGACCTCAGCTGCCGGTCCGCTCTTGCTGGCCTTCGGATGGCGCATCGACTGGACCCCTTTCCATCGCTGTTCTCACTATGCGATACAGCCGCCGTAGTCCCCACGAGCGGGGGCAAGCCCCGGCCCTCCCCATACGTTTGTGAGGTGGCCGTCGGCTTGATAGGTAACGGCTTCCTAAAGAACTTCGCCGTTATCTACGATCTTCCCGGCGCCCGAGTGATCTTCGCCCGACCGAACTAGGGACGGGTGCCGAACGACGGCCGCCCTGGCTGCGCAGGCAGCACCGCATAGGCATCTCGCACCCAGTCACACAGCAACGGCCTGCTCTCGCGCGGATCGATAATTTCCTCGATGCCGAAACGCTCGGCAGTTCGCAGCGGGCTGCGCACGGCGTCCAGCCTGGCGCGGATATCGGCGAGCAATGCTGCCGGATCCTCGGCGCGCTCAAGGTCGGCCCGGTATGCCGCCTCGATCCCGCCCTCGACAGGCAGCGACCCCCAGTCGGCCGACGGCCAGGACCACCGCCGGATGATCCGGTGCCGGTTGGTCAGGCCGGCGCCGCCGACGCCGAACACGCGCCGGACGATGATCTCGGCGCCAGGCACGGTGGCCTGGTAGACCGCGCTGATGGCGCGCACGCCGTGCCGGATTGTGGCCCGCTGCTCGGCCCGGCTGCCGATCAGCAGTCCAGGCTGGTCAGTGAAGGTCACAATCGGCACGTGGAACGTCGAGCACAGGTCGGCAAGCCTGATAACGGCATCTGCACCCTCCGCCGTCATGCAGCCGCCCGCCACATAGGGGTCACAGGCGACGACGCCGACCGGATGGCCGTCCAGCCGCGCCAGCGCAGTGACTATCGAGCCGCCATAACGCTGGATCTCCAGCACGGAACCGGCGTCCAGGACGGCAGCGAGGATCTCCCTGATGCGATATGGCTGGCGTCGGTCTCTCGGAACGGCGGACAGCAGGGATTCCTCGCGCCGGTCGGGCGGATCGTCTGGGCCGGTCACCGGCGGCAGCGAGTACGCACTTGGCGGCAGGTACGAGAGGAACTGCCTGATCAGATCGAAGGCGTGTGCTTCCGACGCGGCGACCAGGTCAATGGCTCCGTTGCGGGCATGCACGTGGGTGCCGCCAAGCGCCTGTTTGCCAAGGTCTTCCCCGACGCCGCTCTTGACGACCGGCGGGCCAGCGACGAACAGTTGCGCCGTCTCCTCGACCAGGATGGACAGGTGCGAGGCGCACAGTCGCGCGGCGCCGAGCCCGGCTACCGGCCCGAGCCCGGCCGCAACGACCGGTACCACCGACAGGTTGTCCACTACGTAGTCCCAGCCCGGGTTGACGGGCACGTACGTGTGACCGGTCTGCTCAAGCGACTTGACGCTGCCGCCGCCGCCCGTTCCCTCGATCAGCCGCACTATGGGCAGTCGGAGCTGATTTGCAAGCTGCTCAGCGTAGATCTGCTTTCCGGCGATCGCAGCGTCGGCTGCCCCGCCGCGGATAGTGAAGTCGTCGCCACCGACTACGACCTTGCGGCCGCCGATGCGCCCCGTTCCGGTGACGAAGTTGGCGGCCATGAAGCTGGCAAGCCGACCGTCAGCGTCGTAGGCGGCCGTTCCCGCCAGCGCTCCGATTTCCCGGAACGAGGCCTCGTCGAGCAGCGCGGCCAAGCGCTCGCGGACAGTTAGCCGGCCGGCATCGTGCTGACGCCGGACCTTGTCCGGGCCGCCCATCTGCTCGGCCAGCTGCTGCCGCCTGCGCAGCTCGTCTAGTTCCGGTTGCCATGTCATGCCGACACAAGCTAACTTACGGCGGCATGTCCCGGCCACAGCCGGTTAGATCGAAAAGTCCAGCGCCTCTGCGGTCTCGGGTGCGTCGGGGAATTCGGTGCGCTGGTCGGCGCTGTACTGGCCAATGCTGTTCTGGCCAGCCCGCCATTCGGCGAAGGCCATGGCCAGCAGGTTGGGCACCAGGTCGGTCGAGCGACGCACGACCCAGGCAGTCCCCTTGGTAGCCATCCATGCCAGTTGCTCCGCCTTGCTCGGCGGCGAGTTCTCCGGTTCGGCACCGGGCGGATGCTCCACCGGGACGCCCGCTTGTTCTAGCAGCGCATGGAATCTGCGCGCGATGAGGCGGTGGCCTCGCTCGCTCGGGTGCAGCCGATCGACAGCCCACATGCGCGGATCCCAGGTCTCGGCATCCATCGCCGCATCGAAGTGCAGCGTGCCGAATCGAGCCGCCGCCGCGTCTATGGCGTCGTTCACCGCCCGGGCCCGCCGTGCCAGCGGCCTGGCGAGCACGCCCGGAAGCCGGAGCATCCGGCCCGGGTCGGGCAATCGCATGGTTAGGACCTCAGCGCCCGCCGCACGGAGCGCGCCAATCGTGTGTGCGGCCGACGCACCGATCCGCTCCGGGTCGAAGTTCGGCCGGAGCGTGTCGTTCACCCCGATCACGACGCTGGCGACATCCGGCCGCAGCTGGAGTGCCGCAGGCAGCTGATCGCGCTCAAGATCGCCCAAGCACGCCCCGTTACCCGCGACGATATGCAGCTCGGGATCGATCATGCTGTCCGCCAGCAGGGCGGCCCAGCCTCGCCAGGCCCGCGCGCCTGCCCTGTGGCCGGCTTGCGGCCCCAGCCGGACCGGATCGCCGATCCCGAGGGTGATCGAGTCGCCGAGCGCCACGAACGTGGTCATGCGGCCACCGCCGTCCGTTCCGTTGCCGCCGAGCTATACGAGTCCAGGACATCAACATAATGGCCGATAAGTTCGTCGCACATCGCCGGCCAGGTCCGGCCGAGCACCATCTGGCGCCCGGCCGTCCCTTGTGCCGCGCGGAGTCGCGGTTCGGCGGCCAGCTTGGCGACTGCGGTCGCCAGCGCGCCGGCATCGCATTTCGGGACCAGGAAGCCGGTAATACCGTCCCGAACCAGGTCGAGCGGCCCGCCCGCAGCAGGAGCGATCACAGGCAGCCCACTGGCCGCTGCCTCCTGCAACGTCTGACCGAAGGTGTCGTGCGGTCCAGCGTGCACGAAGACGTCAAGGCTCGCGTAGATCCTGGCCAGATCCTCGCCGCCGCGCTGGCCGAGGTACAACGCAGTCGGAATCGCCCGCCGGATCGCCGCCTCATGCGGACCGCTGCCGACGATGACCAGCCGCACGCCCGGCAGCGCGGCCACCTGGGTGAGCAAGTCGAGCCTCTTCTCCGCGGCCAGTCGTCCGACGTAGCCCACGATTAGCTCGCCACCAGGGGCCATCTCGGCCCGCAGCCGCTCGCTACGCTTGGCTGGATCAAAACGGATGGCATCCACGCCCCTGGCCCATACCTGCACCCGGTCGATCCCGTGCTCGCGGAGGTCGGCCGCAGTGGCGGTGCACGGTGCCAGGGTCCGGTCGGCGGCATTGTGGATCCGCCGCAGGCGCCACCAGCAGATCGCCTGCCCGACCGAGCCGGCATGGTAAGTGCGCGCGTAGGCGGGCAGATCAGTGGCGTACACCGCGACGATGGGCAGCCGCTGGTCAACAGCGGCCGCGCAGCCCCCAGCGCCGAGCACGAATGGCCCGGCGAGGTGGACTAGGTCAGCCTTGTGGCGCTCTATCGCGTCCCGAACTCCTGAGCCCGGCAGCCCGACGCGGAACCCGGGATAGACGGGCACGGCGATGGACCGGACCCGCACGACAGGGAAATCGAGCCCACGATCGGGCCGAGCAGCCTCGCTCGCTGGCTCGGGCGCGATCACGAGCGGCTGGTGGCCTCGGGATAGCAGATGCTCGGCGACGCGCACAGCAGTGTGCGCGACGCCGTTGACATCGGGCGGAAAGGACTCTGTGACATAAGCGATTCGCACGCTCACACCGTCGGCTATCTGGCTGCCGGATACGGGCGCGACGCAGTGACAGCCCGGCAAACCTTGGGTGACATCTCAGGTGGCTGGACCGCCAGGTCAGAGCCCTGGCAGCTGTCGCGCCGCTGGCAGCAACCAGGCGCCTCGTCAGCTGCCCGGTTTGGTCCATGTCAGAGCGTAACGCCAGAGCACCAGACGCCTGAACGACGCGCCGGGCAGCATGGCGCTGGCAGTGCTGCGCATGCCGGAATAAGTCTCCGGCGGCGGCCACATCGTCGGGCCGCTGCTCTCGGTCCACAACTGCCGCAGAACCTGCCAGCGATGCAGCACCACGCCGCCGATCTCGGCGGGCAGGTCAGCCAGGTTGCTGGACCGCGCGCAGCCGATCACCACCAGAATGCCGCCCGGCCGCAGCAGCGTGCGCATGCGCTTCAGGCCCGCTATCGCGTCCATATGATGCAGGACGGCTACGGAAGCGATGAAATCGAATGACTCTGGCTCGAAGTCATGGCTCAGGAAATCGCCGTGCAGGTACTCGATGCCCAGCCCGTCGTCATGGCGACGGGCGGCGGCGATGCTCGGCTCGTGCATGTCGATCGCCGTCACCTGCGGCAGCACGTTGCGCAACTGGCGGGCCAGCAGGCCGTCGCCACAGCCTATTTCCAGGCCGTCCTTGGCCCCGGCCGGTACCGCGCGCAGAACCAGCGGGTAGTAGTGGATGTTGTGATTCCACTGCCGTGTGGCCAATGGCTTCCTCCACGCCAGAGGGCTACCGCCGGGCGCGAAAATCCGCGGCCAGCCGCGCCAGGTCCGGCGTACCGAGGCCGGAGCCAGGATTGTAGATGTGGCCAGCAGTGCCGGTGTAGTAAAGGTTGTCGTTACCTGCCCCGGTCTTGTCAAGGGGAGTGAACGGCGACGTGCGTGCGGTAGCGAACCGGTAGATGGCGGGATTCCAGAATCCGGCCCGGTGCCTCAGGTAGGAGTCGATCACCGCGGCGGCTCCGTTGAGTTGCGGCGCGACGAAGCTAGTCCCGCCCCAGCCCTGCTCAAGGTGACCAAGGCTGGCCGGGAAACCGCTGAAGTACTCCTCGTACCCGGTGTACGGGTCAGCGTCTGCGACCAGATCCGGGACGGCCCGGCCGTTGGCATGGCCGTGGATGCGCCGCGGCGCCGCTGCTGTGTGGCTGACTGCGTCCCAGGCTGACCACCGGGTCGGCAGCGACAGGTTCGTGCCGGGGAACTTCCTGGGCGCTGCTGGAGTCAGGTACGGGATGGCGCTGTAGTCACCGACGCCCCTTGTCCGCAACTGGTAGGCCGGCTGCAGCTCGGTGCGGCTGTAACCGCCGCCACTTCCCCAGGCATTGTTGATGTCCGTGGCGAACTGTGCCTCGGAAGAGTACGGGGCGGTCCCGTGGTCAAACAGCCGATAATGCGGCCACAGCCAATCCCAGCCCCAGGAGCGCTCTGCCGTGATGTGCACCGTCGTCGCCAGCCTGCCGTTGTTGCCATACAGCGGGACCCGGCCAGCGATGGTCGTGCCACCGGTTGTCGTCACCCAGGGACTGTCGCCGGGGTTGTCGACTGACAGATTCGTGTATGACTGCGGGCTGTCGTGCGAGTCGTCATAGGCGCCGTAGTCGCCCGACGAGGCGAACGCCGTCTGGCCCTGCGCGGCCATTTCCAGGTAAGCCTCATCAAACATGCTGCCGTACGCGGCCGACTCCCGTCCGGCCGCGCCGTCGGCCATCAGTCCGGTTTCGGAGAATCCCCAGCTTGTCGACAGCGTGCTGGCCCGGTCCTGGCTCGCGGCAGCAAAGTACGCGTCCGCGGCGCCGTAGTCGGTATTCGGCGCCTGGTAGACCACGATGCTTGCCCTCGGCGCGATCGCGCCGGCCTGCTCGACGTCGAGGGTGCTCTCGGGTGATCCGGCCGCGCTGCTGACCCGTCCCGCGCCGCCGTCAATGTTGTCGATCGTGATCCGGCCGGGTCTGGTACCGATCTTGAGGGTGCTGGCCCAGAAGTGAGCGGCGTCGGACGGCCGCATGCTGGCGTAGGTGATGATGCCTACCCGCTCGCCCTGCCCGCGGGCACCGCGGGCATAGAGCGCGGTCAGGTGGTACTGGCGGGCGAAATCCCGCGGCGTCCGGTTGCCTTGCTGAAGCCCGCGTGGTACTGACCGCTGCTCCGCGGTGAGCGTGTGCACCGCGTTGCTCGCGAAGATCGGGTAATTGGTCAGCCCGAGGATCGCCCGAACAAACCCGGCAAGCCTGACCGGCAGCAATGGCTTGTCCGTAGTGCCATGGATGGTAACGGCTGGGCGGCCGGCCAGGCCGCCGCTCGCCGACGTGCTCTTGATTGCGTAATCGTGCTGGCGCACCGAGAGCGCCTTGTCGAACTGGGCAGCAGAGCCGATGGCGGTGACATCCAGCCGGTCGGCAGCGGCCGTCGTCCTGACGCCGAAGTGCGCCAGGAACGTCTCCAGCGCGCTGACCCGGCTGCGCGGCTGGCCGTACCTGCTGGCGAATCGGGCCACAGACAAATATCCGCCGCGCATGCCGCCTTCGACCCTGGCTTCTAGGCCGCGCTGGTTTCGCTCCTTCAGCACGAAGGCAACGGTCTCCCTTGTCCGGCTCGGTGTGGCGAAAACCGGCTTCGCGGCCAGAGCGGAGGCGCTAATCCCTTGCGCGACCGCCGCCTTGGACGGATTGGCCGCAGCTTGCGATGGCGTTACCGCCGAGAGCATGAACATCGACCCAGCCGCGCCGACCGCGACGAACGTCCCGGCGCCGAGGCGCGACGGCCAGTGAGCAGGCAGCAAGTATTGAACCCTCCAGGTGAATGCCGGGCAGCGCAAGATCGCACTTGCAGTCGGCCGCGGAACTAGCCAGGCGACCGGTTTGCGAAGTTCCCGACTTCATACTGAACGCGAAACCCGCCGGTCAGTCATCCTGTGCGGCGCGATCACGGACGTGACGCCCGTCACCCCCGGCTATCTGTACTGACTCCCGGCGCGCGCATGGGCGACGGATCGCGTACCAGATCGTGGCGGGCGACCGCTGCTACGGCGGGTTCTGGGCGGTGCACCCGCCGGTCGCGTGTGGCGCTCCGGCACCGACGGTGGCGGCGGCGGCACCGGCGTGCCCGTAGTCGCGATTTCGCGCACTACCGGATGCCCGGCCCCGACTTGGTGGCGGGCAGGCTCAACGCCGGCGGCCTCGTGCAGTCGCTGGATCTCGCGCACCTGGTCGCGGACTGCAAGTGTCACTACCAGCCCGGTCGCCCCGGCTCGGGCAGTCCGCCCGGATCGGTGCAGGTAATCCTTATGGTCGTTGGGCGGGTCAAAGTGCACGACGAGTTCGATGCCGTCCACGTGAATGCCGCGGGCGGCGACATCCGTCGCCACCAGGACCCTCGGGTGGCCGGCAGCAAAGGCGTCGAGCGCGCGCTGCCGCTGGTTCTGGTTGCGGTCGCCGTGGATGGCCGCTGCGCTGACGCCGGCGCGCTCCAGTTGCTTCGCCAGGCGGTCCGCTCCGTGCTTGGTCCGCACGAAGAAGAGCGTGCGGGCGGGCCTGCTGGCCATCTCGGCCGCGACGGCGAGCTTGTCCTCGGCGTTGAGCACGAGCAGGCTGTGCTCGGCCGCACCGCCAGTGATGATCTCTGGCGTGACCGCGTGCAATGCCGGTTCGCTGAGGTAAGCCCGGACGAGTTGGTCGACGCCGCGGTCAAGGGTCGCGGAAAACAGCATCCGCTGGCCGCCTGCCGGCGTCTGGTCGAGGATCTGCGTCACCGAGGGCATGAAGCCGAGGTCGGCCATGTGATCCGCTTCGTCGAGCACTGTGATGCCAATGTCGGTGAGCGTGCAGGCCCGGCGGTCCAGTAGGTCGATCAGCCGACCCGGAGTTGCGACGACAATGTCTACGCCATGCCCGACCCGGGTAATTTGGCGGCCAATCGGGACCCCGCCATAAATCGTCATCACGCTGACGCCCAGGCTGCGCCCCAGCGGGGTCAGCACACCAGCGACCTGCTGGGCGAGCTCGCGGGTGGGAACGAGGATCAGGCCGCGCGGCGCCTTCTCGCGCGGCCGGGTCCGAAGCTGAGCGATGCGGCTAAGCATCGGCAGCCCGAACGCCAGGGTCTTGCCAGATCCGGTCTCGGCCCGACCGAGCACGTCCTTGCCGGCGAGAGCATCAGGCAGGGCACGGGCCTGAATCGCGAATGGCTCGCGGATGTCGCGCGCGGCGAGGGCCGCCACCAGCCGCGGCTCGAGCCCGAGTTCGGCGAATGTCATGACCGGAGGCTGCGGCAGCTCGGCGGCCGCAGCGAGAGCGCGGTCCAGTTCAGATCGGGGGTTCTCCGCTGCTGGCCGGACCGGCCGCGACGGGCGCTGGCCGCCGGCGACATTCCGGCGCGGCTTGCCGCGGTAGTGCGCGGGCGCGCGTCGGCGCCCAGAGGCTTGAGGCATATGTGTGCAAGGCTCCATCGGTGATCGGGGCCGCGTCATGTCAAGAGTCGACGACAGCGGCGAAGTTACAGACTCACCGAGAAGCGGACAGCTCGCACAGCGACCGCGCGAGCTCTCTGCCCGCGAGACGGTGCAAAAGACGCACCGTAGATCACCAACCCTATCAGCGCGCTGTATGTTCCCCGCATTGCGCTCAGACTGGGTACGGCTCCGGGGTGGTGGTGTAGCTGCGGCCGTGGGGCAGGTGCCAGGTGAGGTGTCCGGGCTGGGGCATGTCGACTCGCCAGCCGGGGTGCTGTTTGAGCTGGTGGTCTCGCCGGCAGGCGGTCTGCAGGTTGCAGGTGCAGGTCCGGCCGCCTTTGTCGTGGGGCACGACGTGGTCGAGATCACAGCGGTCGGCGGCGGCGCCGCAGCCGGGCGCGGTGCAGGTTCGCATCCGGACCTGGGTGAGGTGGGCGAGATGGGCGCCGGGCCGGTAGCGGTCGGTGCCGAGGGCGTGGTCGCATCCGGTGCCGGCGGTGAACCAGTGGACGGTCAGGCTGGTGAGCCATCGCGGGATGAGGTCGGGCCGGCCTGGTGGCGGGCGGCGGGAGCAGGCGTGCCCGGCGGGCTGGCCGGTGTCGCCGGTGATGGTGAGGCAGTAGCTGGTGCGGGGCTGGCGGGCCAGGCTGTCGGCGATGTCGCGGCAGGTCCACGCGTCAGCCGGGCCGAGCCGGGCGATCTCGCCGGGGTTGCTGGTCTGGCCGAGCCAGGCCGACAGCGGCATGGTCAGGTGGATCGAGCCGCGCGGGCCGGACGGCCAGCTGATCGCGGGGCTGTCGCCGGAGGGTCCCGCACCCGGGTCGGGCGCATCAGGCTGCGGGGCGTCAGGCAGCGGGATGTCAGGGGCGGGGGGTTCGGGGTCGGCACGATCCTGTTCGCAGGATTCGCCGTCCGGGAGGTCGGGCTCTGGGGGTTCGGGGAGCGGGATGTGGCGGTCGGCGGTGTCGTGGTGGTCGGCGAGGCTGGCGAGCACGGAGGCGGGGTCGCGGCCGGATAGCAGGGCGAGGTAGACCGCGGCGCGGATCTGGTCCAGGGTGCCGGCGGCGCCGGCGGCTTTGAGGGAGCGGGCCAGCGCGGTGAGGTGCCGGTCGGCGGCCAGCGCCGGCGCGGGCGGCAGTTCGCGGCCGGCCAGGCCGGCGTTGCCGGAGGGTTCTTGCCAGGTGTGCACGCGGGCGTCGCGGTGGGCGGCGTGCTGGCGGCGGCGGCCGGCGTCGGGGTCGGCGGCCAGCACCGCGCGGCGCAGCCGGGCCCGCAGCTGCGCGGTGGTCAGGCCGGGGGCGTCCAGCAGGATCTTCGCCGCGATCCGGCACGCGGCCGGCCAGTCCACGGCGGCCAGCTCATCGGCGAACACCGTGGCCTTGGCCAGGTCGATCAGCCCGGCTGCGAGCGCGCCGGCGACGCCGTCGAGCCGCTCCACGGTGGTGGCCACGCTGGCCAGCTGGTCCGCGGCGCGCCGGGTCAAGGTGAGCGCGGCAGCGAGCTCGGCGGCGGCCCGCTGGGCCGGCCGCGGCCCGGGCCGGGACGGCTCGGCCATCCGCCGGGCGGTCAGTTCGCTGCCGGCCGCCAGCTCGACCGCTGCCTGCCAGGACTGGACCCTGCGGGCCGCGCGGAGCACGCCGATCAGCTCGTCGTCGGACAGCTCGGCCATCCGCCCGCGGGCCTGGCCGGTCAGCTCGGCCAGCACCGAGCATGGCGTCATCACATCCGCCGGCCCGCCGGCCTCGAACCCGGCCCGGCCCCGCACTGGTCCCCAGGCAGGGTCGGGATCACGGGTGAACCCGGCGCCGATCGCCTCGGGCGCCGCGCCCGGCGGCGGGGGCTGCGGACGGGCGCCGGGGGTGTCCAGCCACGACCGGGGGCCGCCCGCCAGCCGGGGAGGCACGGAACCTGCAGACGCCATCCCGCACCTCCTGTTCGGCTACGTGTACGACAAGCCATTCCTGATCTGCTGTCTACTCGCTCATAATATCGAATACCACTGACAATTTCGGCGAGGTGGCACCTTCGACGGCGGGACTATTCTGCTGACATGCGCGTTCGCGCATGGTCGGCAAGTCGGCTGAGCTGGAGGGGTTATGAGCGTCCTGCGCGTGCGCGGCTACGCGTTGCCCAGCGGCGAGTTCGTCGACCTGTACGCCGACGGGGACCGATGGACCACCGATCCTGTCCCCGGTGCTGACCTAGTCGGCGAAGGCTGGCTGCTGCCCGGCCTGGTAGACGCGCATACTCACCCCGGTGCCGAGGAGCCGGGCAAGCCGCTCGCGGATGAACTGCTCCGGACCGATCTGCGCGAGCACGCAACCGCCGGCGTGACCTTCATCCGATCCCCCGGCCTGGCCGGCGATCCGCCCGGCTGGTTCGGGCAGGATCCTGATTTGCCCAGAGCCGTACACGCTGGGCCATGGATCGCGCAGCACGGGCAGTTCTTCGACAACTGGGGCCGCCGGGCAGACCTGGACGAGCTGCCCCGCATTGCGGCAGAGCAAGCCGGGCGGACGGGCTGGGCGAAGCTGATCGGTGATTGGGGCGTGGACGATCAGCCCGTCCCCGCGGCGGTACTGACGGCGGTCGTGGCCGCGGTGCACGCCGCAGGCGGCCGGGTCGCGGTGCATTCACAGCAGGCGGCGGGCGGCGCGAACGCGGTCGCGGCTGGTGTCGATTCGCTGGAGCACGGCATGTGCCTTGATGCTGAACTTCTGCCTCAGATGGCGGCTCAGGGCACCGCGCTGACGCCGACTCTCTCCGTCATCACCGCGAGCCTTGGCCGGGTTGCCGAGCAGCCAGATAGCCCGCGTAAGGCCTGGTACATGGGCGGGGCCAGCGTGCACGGACGTCTCGCCGCCCAGGCTGCCGAGGCCGGCGTGACCGTCCTGGCTGGCACCGACTCCCGCCCGCACGGCCGCATCGCCGATGAAGTGCAGGCCCTGACCGCAGCCGGCCTGCGATCGCATGATGCGCTAGGCGCGGCATCGTGGGCGGCTCGGGCCTACCTCGGCCTGCCCGGACTTGAGCCGGGTGCGCCGGCCGACGCGGTGGTCTATGCCACTGATCCGCGAGCCGACCTAGGTCAGCTTGACGTGCCGCGCGCTGTCATCCTGCGCGGCAGGCTCGTGGCCCGCCGAGCCTGACTACACCCCCGACGGTCTTTGCTCTTGCATTATCTTGTCTTTGCCCTTTCTTTGCTCCGCAACATGGCTACTCTCGTTCTCATACCTAGGCCGGCTGGTCAGCTGGAGGAGGAAGAATGCGGAAGACGGCAGTTGCCGTGGTAACGACATTGCTGGCGAGCGTTGGCAGCGCGGTCATCACGGTGCCCGCGCAGGCGGCAACCACTAGCTGCCCGGCGGGCTGGGGAACCGGGCCGCGCCACAGCGGCCAGATGTTCCAGACGAAACTGCGCGACGTGCGCGTCGGTCAGCACGCCTGCTTCGACCGGCTGGTCATCGATCTCGGGCGAGGTTCAAAGCCGGGATACCGCGTCCGCTTCGTTCGGGCCTTCTACGCCTCGGGTTCTGGCAAGGCGGTCCATGTGCGCGGACACGCCAAGCTACTAGTGACTGTTCTAGCCCCGGCAACAGATCATTTCCCGGCCAGCAGCCGGCATCTTGCCCGGGTCGCCGGCTTCCCGGAGTTCCGCCAGATTGCAGGCCTGGGCAGCTTCGAGGGCATTACCTCGATCGGCATTGGGCTGCGGGCCAGGAAGCCGTTCCGGGTAATGGAGCTGACGAGTCGCGACCACCACGTCGAGGTGGTTATCGACGTCGCCCGGCACGGCTGAGCCGGTTACGGCTCGCGTAGCAGCAGGCGGGCAGCGAGTTCCAGGTGTGAGGCAACATCGTTGGCAGACGCTCGCCTAGTCACCCACGCGACCAGGTTCGACAGCCACACATCGCCGAGAACCCTGGCGATGGCGCGCTCGTCCGCGGTGGGCTCGCCATCGTGCATGGCCTTGGTCAGCATGTCTTCCATCAGTTTGGCAACTGTGTTGACCTCGTTAGCCGCGCTCGGGTCCGCGAACATGAACGCCCTGGTCATCGCCTCAGTGAGCAGCGGCTCGCGCTGCATCGACCTCGTCACTCGGCCCAGCACGTACAGCATCCGGTCATACGGCGTGTCGCCCGGGAACGGGGACCGATCGAGCCGCTCCTGAGACCGCTCGAACTCCCGGGCAAGACCGGACACCAGCAGGTGAATCTTGGATGGGAAATATCGGTACAGGGTGCCAAGCGCTACGTCAGCGCGCTCGGCCACGGCCCGCATCTGCACCGCGTCATATCCGCCCTTTGATGCGAGCGCGAGCGTGGCGTCGAGGATTCGCTTCCGGCGCTCTCGCTGCGCAGCCGAGCCAAGATCACTCTCGGCCGGTCCCGATGTAGCCGACTCGGCGTTGCCATTGCTACGCGTCTTCGGCGTTGCCATCGCGGCCTTTCGTCGTCACAACTGAACTTCTCGTCCGTGCCCGGATACCGCATGGCGCTAGTTCGATTACCAGCATTGCCGCGGCCAGCCTAGCAACGAAGCTACGTCTGACCTGGCCGGGACGCTTTCTCGACAGATCCGCGGCCGTCTCGCGCTGGCACCTACGCCGCCCTGGCTCACTTCAGGTATAACGTGTTCTAATTTTGAGTGCCAGTCCAAGAGGAGGACAAAGTTGCCCATCGCTATTACCGACGAGCAGCTTGCCTTCCAGGCATCGATACGCGAGTGGGCAAAGCGGACCCGGACGATCGAGATCGTCCGCGGCATGGAACCCAGCCCATACGCCGACGAGGCGGGACCGCCTGCGGCGGCAGCGGTCGCTGGCCGACCGCGGAGCGCGGCCGCGGAACGGTGGTCCAGCCTGGCTGACCTCGGCGTCTTGTCTATCGGGCTGTCCGCACCCGCTGGCGAAGATAACGGCAGCACGGCCGAGCTAGCGGCCGCCCTAGCCCAGATCACCGAGTCCCTCGTGCCGGGTCCGGTCATGCCGACGATGCTGGCTGGCCTGGTGCTCGCGTGCTGCCAGGCCGACGTGGCCTGGGCGGCGCTGGCAGCAATTGCTAAAGGTGACCTGTCCGTCGCAACAGCGCTTGAGCCAGGAACGGTCCGCGCCCGCCGCCGCGCCGACGGCACTCTGGCGCTGACCGGGGCGACCGGACCAATCCTCGGCGGGGGCAGTACGACCCACCTGCTCATCGGCGCGGCCAGCGATGACGTAGACCCGAGCGGCCAGCCTGATAGCGCGCTCTGGTTCCTGTTGCCCGCCGATCACCCCGGTATCGTGCTCGACGATCGGGCGCCAGCGGACTTCTCCCGTGCGCTGGCCGACGTGTGCCTGGCGGACACGATCGCCGGCCCGGGTTCGCTGCTTCCCGGCATCACTTCCGATCAAGTCCGCGATCTGGCTGCCGTGCTGGCCTCGGTGGAATCTGCAGCGGTCGCGAACTGGTGCTGCCGCACCGCGGCCGAATATGCGGCGATCCGGCAGCAGTTCGGCCGGCCGATCGGCGCCTTCCAGGCAGTCAAGCATCTGTGCGCCACCATGTTCTGCCGTGCGGAAACAGCGGCCGTGCTTGCCTGGGACGCGGCCAGGGCGATCGGCGATGCGCCGGAGGAGCTGGCGCTCTCCGCAGCCGCGGCAGCCGCGTTCGGCCTGGACGCTGCCGTGGACAACGCTAAGGATTGCATCCAAGTGCTCGGCGGCATCGGCTTCACCTGGGAACACGACGCACATCTGTACCTGCGTCGAGCACTTGCCCTGCGGCAGTTGCTCGGCGGCAGCGCGCGCTGGCGTGACCGGGCAGCGACGCTAGCCACGGCCGGCATCCGCCGCCATTTGACGGTGGACGACACCGTGACAGTGGACGACACCGTGACAGTGGACGACGCCGGTGCTGCCCACGATGACCTGACGGCAGTAAGGCTCGCAGCCAGGACGGTCGCCGCCAGGATTGCCGGGCTGCCGCCAGCGGAGCAACGCCGCGCGCTGGCCGACTCCGGTTACGCGGCACCGGCCTGGCCGCGTCCATACGGCCTGGCCGCGTCCCCGGCTGCCGGGCTCGTGATCGACGCCGAGCTCACCAGCGGCGGACTGGCCAGGCCCGACATCGTTGTCGGCGGCTGGGCCGTTCCTGCGATTCTCGGCCATGGCAGTCAGGCTCAGCAGGCCAAGTTCGCCGGGCCGACGCTGCGCGGTGAGATCACCTGGTGCCAGTTGTTCAGCGAGCCCGAGGCGGGCTCCGATCTCGCATCGCTGCGCACCCGGGCAGACCGCGCCAACGGCGGCTGGCTGCTCACCGGGCAGAAAGTGTGGACCTCACTGGCGCGAGAGGCCGATTGGGCGATCTGCCTGGCCCGCACTGATCCGAGCGTGCCCAAGCACAAGGGCCTCAGTTATTTCCTGGTCGCGATGGACAGTCCTGGTATCGAGATCCGGCCGCTTCGCGAGATGACCGGGCGGGAAATGTTCAACCAGGTCTTCCTTGACCAGGTGTTCGTGCCAGACGATTGCCTGGTGGGAGGCCCGGGCGATGGCTGGCGGATCGCCAGGACCACCCTGGCGTCCGAACGGGTAGCGATGGGCGCGGGCTCGTCGGTTGGCGAGGCGGTGGAGCAGCTACTGGAACTAGCGGCCAGCGATCCAGCCTCGGTTAATCCAGCGTTCAGGCAGCAGCTGGGCGCACTCGTAGCTGCGGGCATGGCCGTGTCCCTGCTGGACCTGCAGGCAGTCCTCGCCCAGCTGCGCGGCGCGGACCCTGGCCCGCTGGCCGCGGTGCGCAAGCTGGCCGGCGTCGCACACCGCCAGTCAGTGGCCGAGGCGGCGCTCGAGCTTACAGGTCCGGACGGTGCGGCCGCGGACGGCGCGGCCGCGGCGCAGATTCATGAGTTCCTGCTAACCCGCTGCCTCAGCATCGCCGGCGGTACGACCCAGATCCTGCTGTCGGTAGTCGCCGAGCGGCTGCTCGGCCTGCCCCGCGAGGAGGCACGCTAGATGGACTTCGCCCGGGGCGAGGCCGAGATCGAGATCTCCCGGCTGGCCGCGCAAGTGCTGGCCGCGGACAACCGCGACGGCCCGGCCCAGGCGACCACCGCCCAGCCGAGCACAGTCGGAACAGGTCTGGCCGCGGCAACTGACCTTGACTTCTTTCTATGGAAGGAACTGGGCCACGCGGGCTTGCTGTCGCTCGCGTTGCCCAGCGAGCTTGGCGGCGATGACCTGGGGATGCTGGGCATTGCGGCACTGCTCACTGAAGTAGGCAGGCAGGCGGCCCGGATCCCGGCGCTCGCTACTCTGGCGCTCGGCGTGCTGCCGATCGTCCGGGCGGCAGACCCCGGGCTTCGCGCCAACCTGCTGGCCGGCGTGGCTAGCGGGGACACGATCCTGACCGCCGCCCTGCGCGAGCCATCGAGCCCGATGCCGGACGACCCCGGCGCGCTGACCACGGCACTGGGCCTGCGCGGCACCGTGTCGGGTGTCAAGGTCGGCGTGCCCTACGCCGCGGCGGCGCGCTGGATCCTCGTGCCGGCCACCGTGGCGGGCGGCAGAGACGCTGTCGATGACCGCACCGTCGATGACCGCACTGTCATTGCGGTCGTCGAGCCCGATGCGGACGGGCTGTCCTGCCAGCGGACCCGGAGCTCATCCGGCCTGCCCGAGTACACGCTGCGGCTGGACCGTACTCCCGTCGCAGGCATTCTGGACGGCTGCACGGTCGCTGACCTCTGCCAGTTCGCGGTGGCGGGCACGTGCGCTGTGGCCGACGGCGCGCTAGCTGCCGCGCTCGACCTGACCACGACCCATCTGCGGACAAGGGAGCAGTTCGGCCGGCCGCTGGCTACCTTCCAGGCCGCTGCACAGCAAATCGCCGACGTCTACGCGACCGCGCGGACGCTGCATCTTGTCGCGACGTCTGCGTGCTGGCGGCTCGGTACCGGGCGGGACGCCGGGCGGGACGCTGACGTGGCCGCGTACTGGCTGGCCCAGTACGCGCCGGCCGCCATGCGCACCTGCCACCACCTGCACGGCGGCCTCGGCATGGACGTGACGTATCCGCTGGCGCGGTATTCGGCGCTGATCACGGACCTGGCCGCCCTCGTTGGCGGTACCGAAGCACGGCTGGACCGGCTGGGTACCTGGGAAGAATCGCGAACCGGCCGAGAACAGGTGATGCCCGATGCTCCTTGAACTCACCGATTCCCAGGTTGCGCTGCGCGACGAACTTCGGGCCTATTTCGGCACGCTCATCACGCCAGCAGAGCGGCAGGAGATGCTCACCCAGCGGCACGGTCACGTCTACCGCGAGGTGGTCCGGCGAATGGGCCGGGATGGCTGGCTTGGCGTTGGCTGGCCGACCGAGTATGGCGGGCGCGGACTGGGCCAGCTCGAGCAGCAGATCTTCGTTAACGAGGCCGCGCTGGCCGACGTCCCGCTGCCAGCCGTCACGCTGCAGACTGTCGGCCCGACGCTGATGGCACATGGCAGCCAGGAGCAGAAAGACTTCTTTCTGCCCAAGATCCTGACCGGCGAGTTGCACTTCGCGATCGGCTACACCGAGCCGGGCGCCGGCACCGACCTGGCGTCTCTGACCACTCGGGCGGTGCTGGACGGCGACCACTACGTCGTG
The DNA here is from genome assembly GCA_963787665.1 of uncultured Actinomycetota bacterium. Taxonomy (GTDB): domain Bacteria; phylum Actinomycetota; class Actinomycetes; order Streptosporangiales; family Streptosporangiaceae; genus JAJYUU01. Next base: position 133,933 of record CAWBDZ010000005.1, on the reverse strand, counting down.
AACGGCCAGAAGATCTTCACTACCGGCGGGCATGACGCCGACTACATCTGGCTGGCCTGCCGCACCGACCCCGATGCGCCAAAGCACAAGGGCCTGTCCATCCTGATCGTCGATACCACCGATCCCGGCTACTCCTGGACGCCGATCATCACTCACGACGGCGCGCACCACGTCAATGCCACCTACTACTCCGACGTCCGCGTTCCGGTCACGATGCGGGTCGGCGCGCAGAACGCGGGCTGGCGCTTGATCACTTCCCAGCTGAACCATGAGCGGGTCATGCTCGGCCCGTCCGGCAGGCTGGGCCTGCTGCACAACCGGGTGCAGGCGTGGGCGGCGAGCAAGACCGGCCCAGCCGGCCGGCCGCTGCTCCAGCTACCGGACGTGCGCCGGGCGCTGGCCCGGGCGAGCGCAGCGGAACGTGTCAACGAACTGCTGAACTGGCAGGTGGCAGTCACCGACACGGTCGATGTCGCGGACGCCTCTGTCACCAAGGTATTCGGGGCCGAGCAGGCGCAGCGGATCGGCGCGGAGCTCGCCGAGATCGTGTCCCGGCACGGCGACCTGGCTGAGCCGGACACCGCCGAACTGGCCCGCTGGCTTGACGTACAGAACAAGCGGAACACCGTCCTCACGTTCGGCGGAGGAGTCAACGAGGTGCAGCGGGAGCTGATCGCCATGGCCGGGCTGAACCTGCCGAGGGTGCCCCGATGAGTGAGGGAACGGCAACCGCAGACATCCTCGCGGCCGCGGCAAAGATCAGTGCGGCCGGTCCCGGCGAGCCGCGCCTCGCCAGGGACCCGGTGAACCTGCCGGCCATCCGCAACTGGACAGACGCCATCGGCGACGCTAACCCGCTCTACACCGACCCGGCTTTCGCGGCGGCTTCGGCACACGGCCAGCTGGTCGCGCCGCCGGCGATGGTCCAGGTCTGGACCATGCCCGGGCTGCAGCCCGGGCATGCCGACGGCGGCGCGGACCCGCTGGGGCAGATGATGGCGGTGCTGGACGAGGCGGGGTTCACCTCGGTGGTGGCGACCAACTGCGCGCAGACTTATCACCGGTACCTGCGGCACGGTGAGCTGCTCAGCCTGCGCGCTGAGCTGACTGACGTCAGCGGGCCGAAACGCACCGGGCTCGGCGAAGGCTGGTTCGTGACCACGAGGAACATCTGGTATTCGGGCGATGAGCCAGTAGCGGAGATGGACTGGCGAGTGCTGAAATTCCGCCCGAATGCGGAGGGTACGGGGGGCCGTCCCCCCGGGGTAGCAGAGCTGGGTCCGGTGCTCCGGCCGCCGGTGTCGCCGGACACAGAGTTCTTCTGGGCCGGTACGCAGGTCGGCGAACTGCGCATCCAGCATTGCGGCAAGTGCGGCACGCTGCGGCATCCGCCAGGTCCGGCCTGCCTCAGCTGCGGTGCCACCGAGAAGCAGGGTTACCAGGTAGCGGCTGGCACGGGCACCGTCTATAGCTACGTGGTGCACCGGCACCCGCCCGTACCCGGCAAGCAACTGCCGATCGTGATCGCGCTAGTCGAGCTGACCGAGGGCGTCCGGATGATGGCTGAGCTGACCGGCACCGACCCAGACGCGGTTCACATCGGCATGCCGGTGCAGACCAGTTTCATCAAGGTCGACGACGACCTGGTGCTGCCTGGCTGGCACGCTGACCAGCAGGCCGTGCCGGGCGGTCTGGCTGAGCTGGTCATCGACGTCACGCCGACGTTCGTCGTGGCCACGGCGATAGCCACCCGCGATTTCTATCCGGTGCATCACGACCGGGATTTCGCCGTGCGCGGCGGCAGCAAGGACATCTTCCTGAACATTCTCACCACGACGGGCCTGGTCCAGCGGTACGTGACCGACTGGGCCGGCCCGGCGGCGATCGTGCGGGCAGTGTCCATCCGGCTCGGCGTGCCGTGTTATGCCGGCGACAAGCTAACGTTCTCCGGAAAGGCGGATACGCAAGGGAACGGGGACCAGCTCGTCACCGTCAGCGGCAGCTGCAGCCTCGGCCAGCACGTAACCGGAACCGTCCGGCTCGCGCCAGCGGTGAGCAGGCCATGATCTCCGGCGCAGCAGCCATCGCCGGGATCGGCGCGACTGAATTCTCCAAGGACTCCGGCCGCAGCGAGCTGAAGCTCGCAGTGGAGGCCGTCCGGACCGCGCTCGACGATGCCGGGCTGACATCGGCGGACGTGGACGGCCTGGTCACCTTCAGCATGGACAGCAATGCCGAGATCGCGGTGGCGCGCGAGGTCGGCGCGGGCGAGCTGACCTTCTTCAGCCTGATCGGGTACGGCGGCGGGGCCGCGTGCGCGACCGTGCACCAAGCCGCCATGGCGGTCGCGACCGGCGCGGCGAACGTCGTGGTCTGCTACCGGGCGCTGAATGAGCGATCCGGGCGCCGGTTCGGCCAGGTGTCTGTCGGCGCGGTGCAGGCCGCGACGTCGGCTGGGATCGACAACGGCTGGCACTACCCGATGGGCCTGGCCACGCCCGCTGCCACGGTGGCCATGGCGGCGCGCCGCTACATGCACGCCTACGGGGCTACCAGCGCGGATTTCGGCACTGTCGCGGTGGCCGACCGCAAGCACGCGGCCACGAACCCGGCGGCCTGGTTCTATCAGCGACCGATCACGCTGGCCGAGCACCAGGCGTCACGCTGGATCTGCGAGCCGCTGCGGCTGCTGGACTGCTGCCAGGAGACCGACGGCGCCGTTGCGATCGTCGTGACGAGTCTGGACCGCGCCCGTTCCCTTAAGAAGGCGCCGGCCGTTATCCGCGCCGCGGCGCAGGGCAGCGGATCCAATCAGTACACGATGACCAGCTATTACCGCGACGATCTCAGCGGACTGCCGGAGATGGGGGTCGTGGCCAGGCAGTTGTGGGCCCAGGCCTGGGCCCGGACGACATCAGGACTGCAGTGCTGTATGACCATTTCACACCGTATGTGCTGATGCAGCTAGAGGAACTGGGGTTCTGCCCGTCGGGGCGAGGCGCGGAACTTCATCGCCGACGGCGCGATCGAGCTCGGCGGGCGACTGCCGCTGAACCCGCATGGCGGCCAGCTCGGCGAGGGCTATCTGCACGGGATGAACGGCATCGCCGAGGCGGTGCGCCAGGTCCGGGGAACGTCGGTCAACCAGGTGCCCGGCGACGGTCCGGTGCTGGTAACCGCGGGCACCGGCGTGCCCACCAGCGGCCTGATCGTCAGCGCGGCCTAGCGCCGGTAGTCGCTGAGTGCGCGCTGCACACCTGGGCAATCGCGTCAGCATGCTCCTGGTCGTCCAGCGCCGCTGCCGGATAGGCGCACAGCAGGCCGAACTGGTATTGCCTGGCTAGCTCGTTCCACAGGGCTTCGACGTCGACCGCGGCACCGACCTGCCCGCGCTGCCAAAGGAGCGCGACCATCTCGCCGAAGATCGCGACCGGCCGGCGATCAGGCGCTGCTCGCTTGAGCACGGGGGTGATTGCCCGCCAGAAGCTCGCCGGGTCGGCCCAGCCATTGATCATGAAGGCATCCAAGACCGAGGCAACGTCGAGTTCGACATAAGACCCGTTCACCTTGGCCCGCGCGACGTCGACTCCGGCACGGGCCAGTCGCTGGCGGAACGCGCTCCGGCTATCTGGACCTGCCACTGCGATGGCGACTCCGTCCTGTGCGATGGCCGCGAGCAGATAATCAGTTACCCATTCGGCCAGTTCGTCATCGCTGGAGTTAAACACCACGACATGGTCGGTGGAACCAGCGCTGAGCACGGCGACGTCCTCCTCCCGGCTGATTACAGTCCGCATCCGTCCCTGCCCGTCTTCGGCCGGTGTATGCACTCGCGCCGGATTTTGCTGTCAGCGCGCCGCCGGGTAGCGGCCTGCGGCGTCGAGCGCCGCAAGGTAGCCGAACGTCATGGCCGGGCCGATGGTCGCGCCCGCGCCGGCGTAGCTGCGGCCCATGACCAGCGCGCTGGTATTGCCGGCCGCGTACAGGCCGTCGATCACGCTGCCGTCCGCGCGCAGCACCCTGGCGCGCTCATCCGTCCGCAGGCCGCCCTTGGTGCCGAGGTCACCGGGCACGATCTTGATGGCATAGAACGGCGGCTGCGCCAGCGGCGCGAGGTTGGGGTTCGGCTTGCAGTGCGGGTCACCGTAGTAGTGGTCGTAGGCAGAGTCGCCGCGGCCGAAATCCGAATCCTTCCCCGCGCGGGCGAAGTCGTTGAACTTCTGCACCGTCTTGGTCAGGCCGTCCGACGCGACGCCGACCTGCGCGGCCAGTTCTGCCAGCGAGTCCGCCCGGAAAGCTGCTCCGGACTTGAACCAGCGCCGTGGCAGCGGCTTGCGCGGCGGCATCCCGGCGAACACGTACCTGTTGCGATACCGCTGATCGAGGATCATCCAGCAGGGGATGTGCGGGTTGTCTTCGGTGTGCCGGTCGTACATCGCGTGCACCGCATCAACGTACGGCGCGGCCTCGTTGACGAACCGCTCGCCTGCGCCGTTGACGAAGATGCTGCCCGGCAGGCTGCGCTCGGCCAGGCAGAAGTAGGGCCCGCCGGTCAGCGGGATCGACGGCCCCCACCAGGCGTCGTCCATGAGCTCAAGCACCCCGCCGGCAGCCTCGCCGGCCAGGATGCCGTCGCCGGTGTTGCCAGGCGAGCCGACCGTCCAGTCGGTGCTGACCGGCGCCCGCTGGTATCGCTTGCGCATCTCCTCATTTCGTTCGAAGCCGCCGGTAGCCAGGACCACGCCCCGGCGGGCCCGGATCAGCGCACGCTGCCCGTCCCGCAGTACCCGCACCCCAGTGACCCTGCCGTCTTGGATCTCCAGGCCGGTCATCGGCGTGTTCAGCCAGACCGGCACGTCCAGTTGCAGCAGGCCTGACCGCATCCCGGCCACCAGCGACTGGCCCAGGCTGAGCAGCCGCCGCCCGGTTGCCTTGCTGCGCAGCATCCTGCCGGTGATCTTGGCGGTCGTCCAAAGAGCCCGCCAGTGGCTGGTGCCCAGGCTGAGCCAGCGGTAGTTCGCCTGGGTGACGGTGATGGCAGCCGGGGCAGGCAGGTACGGCGGATTGAGCCTGGCCAGCTCCGGGCCGAGCGCCCGTCCGTCGAACAGGCCAGGCTCGACTGACCGCCCCCTGGCGATGCCGCCTGGGGCTTCCGGGTAATAGTCGGAGTAGTCGGGCACCCAGTCGAGCCGGACCGGCGTGTTCGCCAGCACAAGGTCCAGCATCGATGGTCCGTGGGCGAGGAACGCCGCACGCAAGCTGGCGGGGACGGCTTCGCCCGCGACGTACGCCAGATAGGCACTGGCCTGGTCTGGGCTGTCGTTGATGCCGGCCTTGCGCAAGCGTGAGTTGCCGGGGATCCAGACGCCGCCGCCCGAGCGCGCGGTCGAGCCGCCGTAATACTCGGTCTTCTCCACTATCACGGTGCGCAGGCCTGTCAACGCCGCAGTGAGCGCAGCCGTCATCCCGGCGGCCCCGCTGCCGACGACGACCAGGTCGAACTCGGGCTCAGCCGCATCCGGATGTGGCGAGGTGAGATCCGCCACGTTCGGGTCTGCCGTCATCGGCCCTCCGCCATCCTTCGCCGTCAGCCCGCGAGACGACGCCCGCGCTCGCTATGCCGTCCATGGTAGAACACGTTACAGTTTTGGCCAGGTGCGAGCGTGGCCAGGTGCGAGCCGAGAGTGAGAGGCTTCCGTTCGTCCAGCTACCGCGAGGAGGTCCGTTGGCGCTGACGTGGGATCTGGAAGCCGACGTTGTGGTCGTGGGATTCGGCGCGGCCGGTGCATGTGCGGCGCTGGAGGCTGCTGCGGCCGGGGCGAGCGTCCTCGTCATCGACCGATTTAATGGCGGCGGGGCGAGCGCACTCTCCGGCGGCGTCGTCTACGCCGGCGGTGGCACGGCCCAGCAGCGGGAGGCTGGCGTCGAGGACTCCGTCGATTCCATGGTCAGTTACCTCGGCGCCGAAGTGGGCGACGCCGTTTCGGCCGCGACGCTGCGGGAGTTCTGCGCCGGCAGCGCGGCGATGATCACCTGGCTTGCTGATCACGGCGTCCCGTTCGAGGGCAGCCTGTGCCTGGAGAAGACCTCCTACCCCACCAACAAGCACTACCTCTATTACTCCGGCAGCGAGCAGTCCTTCCGCGGCGTCGCCAAGCCTGCCCCGCGCGGACATCGGGCGGTCGGCAGGGGGACCTCGGGCAAGGTGCTCTACGCCCGGCTGGCCAAGGCGGTCCGGTCGGCCGGGATTCAGATCGTGCCGCAAACCCGGGCCATTCAACTCCTCACCGAAGTTGACGGCCGCGTCTGCGGAGTTGACTGCCTGAGCATGAGATCGGCGCCGGCTTGGGCCAGCACCAGCCACCGGACTATCAGCAAGATGGGCCGCAAGCCGTACCTGTACGCGGGCAACCTAGGGCGCCGCTTCTACCAGCCGGTGAGCTGGCTGGAGCGGCGCCATGCCCGGCGCCTGCGGATCGGGGCCCGGCATGGCGTGGTGCTGGCCGCCGGCGGATTCGTTGCTAACCGGGCCATGATGAGGGAGCACGCGCCCGCGTTTCGCGGCGGCCTGGCCCTCGGCACTCCTGGCGACGACGGCAGCGGGATCCAGCTGGGCGTCGAGGCCGGCGGCGCGACCCGCTTCCTTGACCGCGTCTCCTGCTGGCGGTTCATCACGCCGCCGTCGGCGTTCATGCGCGGCGTTCTGGTGGACAGAGCAGGGCAGCGGGTCTGCGACGAGTCGCGATACGGTGCCGCGATCGGCGAGGCCATGGTGCTGCGGCACGACAGGCGCGGCTGGCTGCTGCTTGATCAGCCGCTGGTCAGCGAATCGTGGCGGCAGCTGCGTGGCGGCACGCTGTGGTTCCAGTTGATGCAGGCCATCTACCTGCTGACCCGCGCTCGGGTAAGCGCCGACTCGCTGGCCGGCGTGGCGGCTAAGGCAGGCGTCGATCCGGACGGCATGGTGGCCGCCGTCACGGCCTACAACGACGCGGCCGAGGCCGGCCAGCCAGATCCGGCCGGCAAGCCTGCCGACATGGTCCAGGCGATCAGCCGGCCGCCGTTTTCACTGATCGATCTGTCGGTGCGCCCACGTCCCGCCTATCCGGCGCCCATGCTGACCCTCGGCGGCCTTGCCGTTGATGAGGGTTCCGGCGCTGTGCTCCGTGCGGACGGCAGTCCGGTACCGGCCCTGTACGCAGCTGGGCGCACCGCGGTCGGGTTGTGCTCCAGCTCATACGTCAGCGGATTGTCGCTGGCAGACTGCGTGTTTTCCGGTCGGCGCGCTGGACGGCACGCCGCTGCTGCCCAGCCTGTCACTGAAGGCGGCCGAATTGGCCATGATTGACTGGCGCCCGAGCGATGAACGGCATGAACTTGGCGAGGCGTTGCGACGGCTGCTCGACGTGGTGGTCCGGACCGGCGCCAGTCCTGCTGAGCTGGGCGCCGCGGCCGCGACGATCAATGAGCTGACGGCCAGCCTGGCGAAGACGACGGTCCGGGCCGACATGTCGGTTCGCGCTGATTCCTACCGTGCGCAGATGAGCCTGGTTGGCGGGACATCGCATCCGATCGCGCCGCAGCTCAGGTTTGCGGTCGACGGGGACAGCGGCGTTGGCACAGTGGTGGTCGGGCCGCTCTTTGAGGGTGGCCCGGGGCTTGTCCACGGCGGCATCGTGGCGCTGCTGATCGACCACGCGATGGGCTGCGTCGCGGCCGGGCCCGACCGGCCCGCTATGACCGTCCGGCTGGCCATCCGGTACCGCCGTCCGACACCGCTCGGGGTGCCGCTGACGGTAACGGCGACCCTGGACCGGATCGAGGGCCGCAAGCTGCACATGTCCGCCACGATCGAGGCAGCGGGCGAGGTCACCGCGCAAGCCGAGGCGATCTTCCTGACCCTGACCAGTGCGAACATGCAACGCGTGTTCAGTAGGGGGGACACCACCCCCCGACCCTTTTCTGCCGCGGCTGACTGACAAACGGGAGTGCTCGTGCGGTACGGCGTCGTCCTCTTTACCAGCGACCGTGGGATCACCCCAGCCCGCGCGGCGCAAGCGGCCGAGGCAGCGGGCTTCGACTGTTTCTACGTGCCGGAGCACACTCACATTCCGGTGCGGCGCGACGCCCTGCACCCGCGAACCGGCACCAGTGAGCTCCCCGACGACCGGTATGTGCGCACGCTCGATCCGTGGGTCTGTTTGAGCATGGCCGCCGCGATGACGTCAACCATCAGGCTCGGCACCGCGGTGGCGCTGCCGGCCGAGCACGATCCGATCTCGCTGGCCAAGACCATCGCGTCGCTCGATCACCTGTCCGGCGGCCGGGTCGTACTCGGCGTCGGATTCGGCTGGAACACGGACGAGATGACCGACCACGGCGTCCCCGCCGGCCGCCGTCGCAGTGTGCTGCGCGAGTACCTCGAGGCGATGCAGGCATTGTGGTCCCAGCCGGAGGCCAGCTATGACGGCGAGTTCGTCCGCCTCGGCGCGTCGTGGGCCTGGCCCAAGCCGGTGCAGCAGCCACGGATCCCGATCGTGCTCGGCGCTAACGGGACCGCGAAGACGTTCGCCTGGATCGCCAGGTCGGCCGACGGCTGGCTCACCGTGCCCGGCGAGACAGACCTTGAGCTGAAGATAGCTCAGCTGCACCAGGTCTGGCAGGAAGCCGGCCGCGACGGCCTGCCGCAGGTGCGGGTGCTCGCCGGCAAGCCCGACGCGGGCCTGCTTGAACACTGGGCCGGGATCGGCGTCACCGACGTCGCGTTCGGCATGCCGGACCGGACGGCTGACGAGGTCGTCGCGTACCTCGGCCGTCTGGCCGGAAAGCTCGGCCTGAGGCCAGTTGCGGCCGTCTGACGTCCGCCGCGGCCGCTATTCGTAGGTAACGCTGACTTCTGGCGTCAGGGCGACGGACTGGCAGGCCAGGATGTAGCCGTCGGCCAGGTCAGCCTCCTGGAGCACCTCGTTGTTGGTCATCTCCACTTCGCCGCCGGTCAGCTGGCAGGCGCACGCGCCGCAGATGCCCTCCCGGCAGGAGAACGGCGGGTCGAGGTCCGCGTCGATGAGCACGTCCAGCATCCTCCTGCCCTCCGGCCAGTCCAGCGAGCGGGTCTGGCCATCCAGGGTGACCTCGAGCGTTGCCGCTACTCCCCCCGCGACCGGCTCGGGCTCATCGAACGGGTTGTGCTGGAGCGATAGGAACCGTTCGACCCGTACTCCCCGCGACGGCACGCCCACCGCGCTGGCCGCATCCCGGACCGCCGACAGGAACGGATCTGGCCCGCTGGCAAAGATCTGGTAACCCGAGAACGGGCGGATCAGCGGTACGAGCCCGTCGGCGGTTGGCATTCCTTGCAGTACGTCCAGCCAGTGCACCAACAGCAGCCGGGAGCCCGCCGACGCTGCGAGCTCGCGCAGCGTGGACCCGAAGATCACCGATCGCTCGTCCCGGTTGGCGTAGACAAGAACGACCCGGCCCCGGCCCGCCACCAGGGCGGACTTCAGGATGGACAGCACCGGAGTGATGCCGCTGCCAGCGGCGAGCAGCAGGAAGTCGGTGTCGAGCGACGACGGGGTGAACTTGCCAGCGGGCGGCAGCACATCCAGCACGGTGCCCGGCCGCACGTTGTCGGCTATCCAGTGGGACGCGTACCCGCCGGTCGTCTGCTTGACGGTCACCGTCAGTGCATCGCCGGTCAGCGGCGAGCTGCAGAGGGAGTAGCAGCGTGCCACCGAGCCGTCTCGGTCGCTCGGGATCCGCAACGTCAGGAACTGGCCGGGCTGATACCTGAAGGTGCTGGCAAGCTCGGGCGGCACCTCGAAGACCAGCGAGCAGGCCTGGTCGGTTTCGGCGACCACTGCCGCGACCCGGAGCCGGTGGAAGCCGCGATCGGCCTTGCCATTCGAGCCAGTCACGGTCGAACCAGTCACGGTCGAGCCAGTCACGGTCGAGCCAGACACGGTCGAGCCAGACACGGTCGAGCCAGTCACGGGGGCGCAACCGGGAGCCGGCCGGCAAGCGCCGCGGTCTGCACGCTGGCGCGCATCGCGCCGCAGCGTTCAATAAGGGCGGTCTGGTCCCCGGCTGCTGCCCGGCGGGCGAACTCCGCGCACCGGCGCACCGCCGCAGCGTCCCACTGCACGCTGGTGTGCTGCACGCTGAACTTGGCGGCCAGCACGACCGCGCCGCACTCGGCGCAAGTCACCTCGCAGTACTGAGCGCGCCGCTCGTCCGGCCTGGCCGCGCCGCCCGGCAGCGGCAGCCAGTCGCCGGACGCCCGATCGCCCGACACCTGGGCGGCGTTGGCCATCGTCAGCCGACCCCAGCGTCGCTGACCAGGTGCTCTGCGGGCTGGCGGGCCGCCAGGTTGGCCGCCACCTCTGCCTCCCACGCCTCCACCGGCCTCGAAGTGTCAATCTCGAACTCGTGCCGCGCGACCATGTCGGCGGGGATGTCGGCAACGTCCAGGTAAAACTGCTCGTACCAGCGCCGTAGCTGGTACACCGGGCCATCCTCGGCGCACAGCAGCGGGTTGTCGATACGGCTCTTGTGCGTCCAGATGTCGACGTCCTGCTGGAAGCCCAGGCCCACGAACTTGGCAAACTTGGCCGCGACCTTATCCGCCTGCTCCGGCGTCAGACCCGGCAGTTTCTTCACGATCACGCCCCACTGCAGCACGAACCGCTCGGGCGTCACCGGGTAGTGGCAATTGATCAGGACGGCGTCCATCGGCACGCCGTGATAGTCGTAATTCAGGTAGTCGATCATGTAGGACGGGCCGTAGTAGGCGGCCTCAGAACGCAGCCCGATCGCGTTGCTGCCGTTGCTGGCCTGACCCGAGTCCGGCTCATAGTCGGGCCGTGACCTGGTATTCAGGTATTGCGAGGCGATGTGGCCTTCGAAGACGTTACGGAAGTAAGTGGGGAACGCGAAGTGGATGTAGAAGAAGTGCGCCATGTCCACGACGTTGTCCACCACCTCGCGGCAGTTGGCGTCCACGATTAGCGAGTCCCAGGTCCAGTTCGACCACTCCTCGGAATAAGCACCGTCGATCCGGGGGATGGTCACGTCAGCTGCAGGCGGATTGCCCTGCGGGTCATTCCAGACGAAAAGCTGCTGATTCTGCTCGAGCGTCAGCCAGGACCTGGTCCGAGCCGTCGGCGGCACCCGGCGGGCGTACGGGATCTTCGTGCACTTGCCGTCCGCGCCCCAGCGCCAGTCGTGGAACGGGCAGGCGATCGAGTCACCCTTGACGGTGCCGCGAGTAAGGTCGCCCCCCATGTGCCGGCAGTAGGCATCCAGCACGTGCAGCTCGCCCTGGCCGGTCGCGAAGACCACCAGCTTGGTGCCGAACGCCTCGATCGCGTGCGGCCTGGAGTCCCGGAACGGCTCGGCCAGCCCCAGGCAGTGCCAGCCACGGGCGAACCTGGTCGGCGGCGCGCCCGCGTCGATGCTCCGCACCCCGTTGCGGTCGTTCATGCGCCCTCCCAGCAGGAACCGCAGCTCATCCTAGGCCGCTACCCTAAGACTAGAACATGTTCTAGTCTTAGGCTCTAGTCTAAGCGGCACTGGTCTGAGCCGAACTGTGCGGCGGGTAGCAGTTCACGTGAGCGGAGGGTCTCCGGGTGGCTGACAAGGTCGGACTTGAGGTCGTCGACGGCGTACGCGAGCTCCTCCCGGTGCTGCGCGAGCGCGCCCAGGAGGCCGAGGACGGCAGGATCGTCCCGGCCGAATCCATCAAGGCGCTGGCCGAAACGGGTTTCTTCCGGCTGTTGCAGCCATCGGCGTTTGGCGGCCTGGAGGCCGATCCGCTCACTTTCTATACCGCGGTCCGTCTGATCGCGAGCGCCTGCGGCTCCACCGGGTGGGTCGCGTCGGTGCTCGGCGTCCATCCCTGGCACTTGGGCTTGTTCACGCCGCAGGCACAGCAGGAAGTCTGGGGCACCGACCAGGCGACACGGATCTCGTCGTCATACGCGCCTACCGGCAAGGCGCGCAACGCGGACGGCGGCCACCAGGTCAGCGGCCGGTGGAGCTTCTCATCCGGCTGCGATCACGCATCCTGGGTGCTGCTCGGACAGATCGTCACCGATGCAGACAACAAGCCGACCGACTTCCGCACCTTCCTGCTGCCGCGCGCCGACTACGTCATCGAAGACGTCTGGGACACGGTCGGACTGCGCGGGACCGGCAGCAACGACATCGTGGTCGACGATGTGTTCGTGCCCGATCACCGGTCGCTGAGCTTCGCCGATGTGTTCAAGCTGGTATGCCCGGGCCAGCAGCTGAACCCTGCGCCGCTGTACCGGCTGCCGTACGGGTCGGTGTTTTCCTATTCCATCGCCACTCCGATCATCGGCATGGCGACTGGTGCCTACGAGGCCCACGTTACCTATCTGCGGGAACGGGTCCGGGTCGCTTACGCCGGCCAGAAAGCCGCGCAGGACCCGTTCGCGCAGGTCCGCGTCGCGGAGGCGGCGGCCGAGATCGACGGCGCGTGGCTGGCGCTCGAGCGCAACATGACCGACCTGATGAGCTACGCGCAGATGGGCGAGCTGATCCCGGTGGACCTGCGCCTTCGGGTGCGGCGCGATCAGGTCCGGGCCACCGGCCAGGCCATCAGGGCAGTGGACCGGCTGTTCGAGAACTCTGGCGGCCGGGCGCTGAAGTCCGGCACGCCCATCCAGCGGTTCTGGCGAGATGCGCACGCAGGGCGGGTGCACGCGATCAACGACCCGGAGCGGGCGCTGTCGATGTACGGCGGCGGCGAATTCGGCCTGCCTGTGCCGGCAGACGCGATGCTGTGAGCGCAGCCATGACCGCCACCGCGGCAGATCCGGAGTCGACCGGGCACTTCGCCGAAGTCGGCGGGATGCGGCTGCACTACCACGACGCGGGCTCGACGGCAGCGGCGATCGGCTCCGGGCCAGGCGACGCGGGCACGGTCGTGCTGTTGCACGGCGGCGGCCCCGGCGCGTCCGCGTGGAGCAACTTCGGCCCGAACATGCCGGTGTTCGCGGCCCGGTACCGCACCCTGATGCTGGACCAGCCAGGCTTCGGCCGCTCTGCGACCAAGCCGATGACGACGCATTTCTTCACCCATGCAGCGGACGCGCTGGCCGGCCTGCTGGACCACCTCGGCGTGGCAAAGGTGCACCTGGTGGGCAACTCGCTCGGCGGCGGCACTGCTATCAGGTTCGCGCTGAACTACCCCCGCCGGGCCGGGCGGCTGGTTTTGATGGGCCCGGGCGGGCTCAGCTTGAATGTGCTGTCCGCCGACCCGACCGAGGGGGTCAAGCGGCTGACGGAGTTCGGCGCGCCACCGGGACCGAGCAAGGAGAAGCTGGCCGCCTTCCTGCGCACGCTGGTGTTTGACCAGAGCCTGATCACCGACGAACTGATCGAGGAGCGGTACCGGTACGCGAGCGAGCCGGCCGCGATGGCCGCGATGGCCGCGATGGGGATGTCGTTCTTCGGCGAGCACGCCGAGGATGGCATGCTCTGGCGCGAGGCGCACCGGCTGAGGCATGAGACGCTGCTGATCTGGGGCCGGGAGGACCGGGTCAACCCGCTGGACGGCGCGCTGGTCGCGCTGAAGCAGATCCGGCGAGCGCAGCTGCACGTGTTCGGCGGCTGCGGGCACTGGGCTCAGCTGGAGAAGTTCGACGCTTTTAACGAGCTCTCGCTCCGGTTCCTGGCCGGAGGCACGGCATGACTGGCTTGATCAGCTCGCTTGGCTATCTGCGGATCGAGTCCGCCGACGTCGCTGCCTGGCGCGAATTCGGCACCAAGGTCCTCGGCATGACCGAGGGCCGCGGACCCGATCCGGCCGCGGTCTATCTGCGGATGGATGACTTCCCCGCGCGCCTGGTGATTGTGCCCGGCGTGCGGGAGCGGCTGCTGTGCGCCGGCTGGGAGGTCGCCGACGAGGCGGCCCTGGCCGCGGTCAGCAGCGTGCTGACCGGCGCAGGCATTGCGGTCAGGACTGGCGACGCAGCCGAGCTCGCCGACCGCCGGGTGGGCCAGCTGCTGCACTGCCAGGATCCGTCTGGCAATGCGCTCGAGATCTTCTGCGGCGCCGCGCTGGACAACAGGCCGGCCGTCAGCCCCTTCGGCAACGTCTTCGTGACCGGTGACCAGGGCCTCGGCCACGTCGTGCTGCCCGCCACCGACGACGACGAGACCTTGGCGTTCTACACCGGCCTGCTGGGCTTCCGGTTGCGTGACTCGATGCGGTTGCCCGGTGAGTTTTTCGGCCGGCCAGCAGGCGGTCCGCCGGTCTGGATGCGATTCCTCGGTTGCTGCCCCCGGCATCATTCGCTCGCCCTCGCCCCGATGAACCCTGCCGCCGGAATCGTGCACCTCATGATCGAGGTGGCCACGCTGGATGATGTCGGCCGGGCACTTGATCGCTCGATCCGGCGCAAGGCGACTGTCAGTTCCACCCTCGGCCGGCACGCGAACGACCTGATGGTGTCGTTCTACGTGCAGACACCCGGCGGCTTCGACGTGGAGTACGGCACCGATGGCCGGGTCGTCGACGACAGCACCTGGGTCAGCCGGGAGTCGACCACGGTCAGCCTGTGGGGCCACGTCTTCAGCCTCGGCGGCGCGCACTGAGGCCCTGGCGTCCGCGACACTAGATGCCGTGACTACCGACCCGCAGCGCTTCCGGCAGGTACTCGGCCACTTCGCCTCCGGCGTGACCGTGATTAGCGGCATTGACCAGGGCGATCCGGTCGGCTTCGCCTGCCAGGCGTTCACTGCGCTGTCGCTTGAGCCGCCGCTGGTGCTGTTCTGCCCAGCTCGCTCATCGTCGACGTGGCCGCGGATCGCTGTCTCGGGCGCGTTCTGTGCCAACATCCTGTCCGCGGACCAGCGAGACCTGGCGCGCAGGTTCGGCGTCAGCGCGGCGGACAAGTTCGCCGGAGTTGACTGGATGCCCGGCAGTAACGGCGCGCCCGTGCTGGCCGGCGTGCTGACCTGGGCCTGTTGCTCGGTAAAAACCGTGCATGAGGCAGGCGACCATTACGTGGTCATCGCAGAGGTGACCGACCTCGGCGACTGCGTCGCCGGCGAGCCGCTGCTGTTCTACCGTGGCCGGTTCACGCTGTCGACCGCCTCAGACGGCGATAGTCCGCCGGAAGTGGTCGACACCTTGCTCGCCTGGCCCCGCTTCGCCGACTGGATGTAGCGGCGACCGCAGGGCTGCGATAGCGACCTTGCTGGCCAGCAGCCCGGACTGGGCCCAGTTTTCGCGCCACCGACCCAGCTGCCGCCGGCGATCCGGCAGATTGCTATCAGGTCGCCGCGGGTTTCCGCGAGCACGGCATAGACGCAGGTCCGATTACTTCGCACATCTCAATTGTGTGAACGCACACAGTTGATGTAACTTGATCGAGATGGACGCGAACTCCCGGCTCAGCGCGCTCGTGGGCCTGCTGCAACGTGATGGCAGGATCGACGTGACCCAGATGGCCGATCAGTTCGGCGCCGCCGAAATGACCATCCGGCGCGACCTTGACCGGATGGTCGCGATGGGCCTGGCCCGCCGCGTTCGCGGCGGCGCAATCAGCCTGCTGATGCGCGGCGAGGAACTCCCGTTCGCTATGCGTGCGCTCGAGCGCAAGGCAGCCAAGGAGCGGATCGGGGCTGAAACCGCAACCCTGCTTCGGGATGGCGAGGCGGTGCTGCTCGACAGCGGCACGACGGCCGTCGAAGTAGCCAGGGCACTAACCGGCCGCCGGCTGACGGTCATGCCGATGTCCCTGCACGCCGCGTCGATCCTCGCTCCGCGCGAGTCGATCCGGCTGCTCATGCCAGGCGGCGAGACGCGCTACGGCGAGCAGTCATTGACCGGGCCGCTTGCGCTGGCTAGCATCGGCGCGCTGCGGTTCGATACCGCCGTGCTGAGCTGCTGCGGTCTGGCAGACGGCCGCGTCACGGCTCATGACCTCGGCGACGCAGCGGTCAAGCACGCCATGGCGGGGGCTGCCGCCCGAGTGATGCTGATAGCCGACAGCGGAAAGTTCCGGCAGACGGCCATGGCGCTTGTGTGCGAGGCAACCGCCGCAGACATGGTCATCACCGATTCGGACGCGCCTGCTGACGCCGTCGATGCGCTACGGGCGGCCGGCCTGGAGGTTCACTGTGTCTGACGCTGCGCTCCGGCTGTCCGCTGCGGAGCGAAGCAAGTCTGACGGCCGGCGGCAGCGGGCAGCGGTAGTGGCGGTGTTCTTCAGCCACGGCCTGTTGTTCGCCTCGTGGACCGCGCACATCCCGCAGGTCAAGGACCACCTCGGCCTGACCTACAGCGCGCTGGGCTTTGCTCTGCTGGGCGCGCCGCTCGGATCGGTCGTCGCGATGCTGGTATGCGCGCGGCTACTGCCCCGGCTCGGCAGCAAGCACATGGTGCAAGCCAGCCTCGCTGGTTACTGCGCCGCCGGACCGCTCGTAGGACTGGCCAGGTCACTGCCGGAGCTGTTCGCGGCGCTGTTCATCTGGGGAGCCTGCCAGGGCGGGCTGGACGTCTCGATGAACACCCAGGCCGTCACGGTGGAGCTGGCAGCACGACGACCGCTGATGTCCGGATTCCACGCTTCCTGGAGCATCGGCGCGTTCGCTGGCGCGGGTATCGGGGCGGTCGGCGTCGCGATCGGGGTATCGCTCAGCAGCCAGCTCGTGTTGCTCGCCATACCCGTGCTGCTGGTCGCCGGGCTGCTGACCACTGGCATGCTGCCCGACGCACAGCGGCGGGCAGCCCGGGTTGATGCGAGCCGGCCGACCGTCCGACTCGCCCGGCCAGTGCTGGTGCTCGGCGGGATCGCGTTCGCAACAATGCTCTGCGAAGGAGCGAGCGCCGACTGGGCGTCGGTGTACCTGCGCGGCACCGTCCAGGCCGGCGCAGCGGTCGCCGGGCTCGGCTACACCGCGTTCTGCCTGACGATGGTCGTCACCCGGCTGTCGGGCAACCAGCTGGCGGCCCGCTTCCCCAGTCGTCGCCTGCTGCCTGTTCTCGCGGCTGTCGGCGCGATCGGCTTCACCGCCGGGTTGCTGAGCGGGAATAGCGCCGGCGGCATCGCGGGTTTCGGGTGCTTCGGGATCGGCCTCGCGCTGATCATCCCGACAGTTTTCAGCGCCGCCGGGCGGCTCCCCGGGCTGAACAGCGGAACGGGGATCGCCATGGTTTCCGCGTGCGGCTGGGCCGGATTCGTGTTCGGACCGCCGATCATTGGAGAAGTCGCCAACGCCACCACGCTGACGGCCGCGCTGGGCCTGCTACCGCTCCTCACCGCGTGCATTATTGCCGCCACCGCGCGTACGCACGCTCTTCGCGCTGCTTCGCCGGGGATGACCGGCTGATCAGTGAACGGGCCGTAGGCTGGTTTACTACCGTAAGCGGGTGGACCTCGCGTGGGCAGTCGGCGGCGGAGCGGCCGGGCTGCCGGTCGGGACTCTGTTACGCCGGCCGGTCTATCAGTTGTCGGTGCGCAGCGGCGAGCCGGATCTGACGACCTGCCGCTGGTGTGCGGCGACCTTGCGCTCGTGGCCCGCATTCAGGTGCGCCGATTGCGGCCGCCTGCTCGGGCCAGCGCTGCTGCCAGAGCTTGCCGCCGCTATCGTGCTGGCATTACTGCTAGGCCGGTTTGGCGGCCAGCCAGTTGCGCTGGCACTCGGATTCTTCGGCGCGGTGGGCGTGGCGCTAGCGGCAATCGACATCGCGGTTCGGCGGATCCCTGACCGGCTCACGCTGCCCGCCTATCCGATATTGATACTGCTGCTGGCAGCAGCCTCGGTGGCCGGGCACCACGGCGGAGCACTCCTGCGGGCGTTGCTTGGCGGTCTGGCGCTGGCCGCCGGATTCCTGCTGCTTGCCCTGCTCAAGCCGGGCCAGCTGGGCGGCGGCGATATCAAGCTCGCCGGCCTCACTGGACTCGCCCTGGGCTGGCTGGGCTGGCGCACGCTGCTCCTGGGGACCGTGCTCGGCTTTGTTCTCTGCGCGCTGTTCGGTCTCGTGCTTCTTGTCATGCGCCGAATAGCGCTGACCGGCACGATCTGCTACGCGCCGTTTTTGCTCGGCGGGGCCATCCTGGCGATGCTCGCGGCGGGACCTGTCGGGTCCTAGCTTCTCCGGCATATCCGGGTCCGCCATGTCGCTCCGCCGGGCGCCCATGCGACTGTCGCCGGCCTGGAGGTAACTGGCTCAACCTGCGTCCGGTAGAAACGACAGGCATGACGGCGATCTATCTGCTCCGGCACGGCGCGGCCGACTATGAGCCGGTGCACGAACGACGGTGGCCAGGCTCGATGGCGGACCTCGCGCCGCTGTCGCCGGCCGGATTCGAGCAGGCCACTGTAGCGGCAAACTTGCTTGCGGACGTTGGCGCGTCAGCGCTAGTGAGTTCGCCGTTTACGCGAACGATGCAGACCGCCGGCATCGTATCCTGCCGTCTGAGCCTGCGCCTGGACGTCGAGTTCGACCTGCACGAGTGGATCCCCGACGAGACTTTCCGCTGGCACACGCTCGAGGAGGTCCGAGCCTTCCTCGCGGATTTTGAGAGCTGCGGCGGCGAGTGGCCAGCTGGCGAGCGCCGGCCCTGGGAGCCGCTATCAGTTGTGCGGGCCCGAGCATCAGCCGCGCTGCGCAAGGTGACACTGAGCATGCCGGACAACGCCGTGCTGATCGCGGTATGCCACGAGATGGTGATCAGGTCGCTCACCGGCGAGCCAGATACCAGGACAGGCCAGTTCCGGCGGATTGAGTCTCATCAGCTGGCCGGCTGACGAGCCAGCGAGTCCCGGCGGCCGAGCTGGCCAGCACCGAGCACCCAAGCTCAGCTGAGCAGCGAATTGACGGCCGCGATCGTACCCGGCGTGCTGGTGTGCAGCAGGCCGTGAATGCCAAGCTGGCAGGCCGCAGCGACGTTCGCGGCTCGGTCGTCGACGAATATCAGTTCGTCCGGCGCGACGCCGAGTTTCCCGCAGAGCACCAGATATGCCCGCGGGTCCGGCTTAGCCACGCCGATCTCGTGCGAGTACACGACCACGTCAGCGAGCTGCTCGAGCCCGAACCGGGCCTGCTCCTCCCGGCGGGCACCGTCGAGGGAGTTACTCAGGATGCCGGTGCGATAACGTGGCCGCAGCCCGGCGACGTAATCGGCCAGCTCGGTGTCCAGCTCACCGCAGTACCAGTCCCACAAATCGGTCATAAACTCGTGGCTCTGTGCCGTCGTCAGGCCGAGCGCAGCCACGCACTGCTGCCGGAACAGCGCCTCGGTTACCTGGCCGGTCTTAGCACCGTCATCGGGTTCAGCACGACGCAGCGGCCAGACCAGGATGCCGGCCCAGTCCTGCTCGCTCATGCCCAGTCGCTCGCGCCAACGGTCCAGGAACTCCGCCGGCTCGCCGATTCGCTCCAGCACCCCGCCGAGGTCGACGCCGACCGCGCGCATCCCCATGTGCTGATTGTCCAGCATGCGAAGCCGCCCGCGCGAGTGTCCGACCAGCCGCATGACGGGTTGACCCCGTCAGCCTGGCGGTGGCACCGTCACCGCGTTGCTCACCGATGCCGCGTGCCGCACCGTCGCCAGCAGGACAACACGCAGCACCCGGTTCTTCAGTTTCGCCGTGCTGACCGCGAACCTGGCGTGACCGTTCGCATTCAGCGTCCGCCCCCGCAGGTCCACCCAGCGTCCGGTCTTCGACTCGATCTGCAACACCACTATGTTGCCGCGACGCGCATACTGCGTGCTGACCACAAGCACGTCGCGGAGCCCGTTGGCGCTCGGCTGGAGCGCGACCGAGATCGTCGGGCGCACCGTTACCCTCACGATCGCGCTCTTGACGCCAGCCGGTCCGGTGAGCCGGAACGCTGCGTTCGTGATGATCACGGGACTGGTGATCGCGACGTCGCCTTGCGCGGTCGTGATCCCGGTTCCGGCGACCCGCCAGGCGGCGTGCCGGGCATGCCGCTCGAGCAGGGTGACCGTGACACCGGACAGGCCCTGACCAGCCCTGGTCAGCTGGCCGTCGATGGATGCGACCGATCCGGCCGCGATCGGACCACTAACCGTGCTGGCCGAGATCTGCACCTGGCCGGCAGCAGCGGACGGTGACTGCGACGGGGACGGCGACGGCGATGGCTTCCGGGAAGCAGACGGCGAGGCGGACGCGGTGGGCTGCGCCCGCCCCGGTGCGTGCGTCGATGGCGCCGGGCTGCCGAGTCCGGGCGAGTTATCCGGCCTGGCGGCGGGCCGAGCGTTGTGGTGAACTGGCCGCGCCCGCCGGGGCGGCGGGTGATGAGCGTCGGGAACATCGGCGAAGCTCAGTGCTACGTGCGCCAGGTGCTGGACGGGCGCCGGCAGGACATTGGCGTAGGCCGCGGTCAGTCCGCCCGCCAGCATCAGCGCGGTCGCGCCAGCCAGCCGGAGGGTCCAGCGCGCAGAAATCCTGGCAGCCTGGCCAGCAGCCCTGGTCGTCCGGCCAGCGGGATTGGCGGCGCCTCGTTGGCGCGGGACGGTGCTAGCGGACGGGCGACTGGTCTGCCGGAACATGGCCAGGGCAGCCTGCTCGCCAGCGAGCTCATCACCAGCCGGCCCGGCGGTCAGCGCCTCAATGAGCTGACCCAGTCCTGGATCGAGCGGACCGAGTTCGCCCCGTAGGTCGGAGTTCATTAGTCCACCTCCTCCAGAGTTCTGAATGAGCCGGGGTGCGCAGTGCCGCTGGACCCGGCCGCCAGAGCGCGGACAGCAGGATCGTTAGCCAGCGTCTTCAGCCCGCGGTGGAGTGCGATCCGCACGGCGCCTGCCGATTTGCCGAGGATCCTGGCGACGTCCGGCGTCTCCAGCCCGGCGATGACCCGCAACGCAACGGCCTCGGCCTGGTCCCGGGAAAGGCTGGCGAGCAAGGCGACCGCGTCCTGGACCGAGATGCCGTCCAGCACCTGGTCCTCGACGCGCTGGTGGTCGGCGACGATGTCGAATCCGACCGGCACCTGGGTGACCGGGCGGCGCGAGCGGGCACGGGCCGCGTCGATGGCCCGGTTCCGCCCGATCGTGAACAGCCACCGCCGGAACTCATCCTGGCCACCGGCAAAGGTGTGCAGGTCACGGACGACCTGAAGCCAGGTCTCGCTAGCCACGTCGTCCGGGTCAGCGCAGCCGACGGCACGCAGGAACCGAAGCAGCCGCGGCTGAAAATTACGCCACAGCTCGAGAAAGCCGGCCTCGTCACCTGCGCATGCCCTGGCCAGGGCATCGTCAACCACACCACTGTCACTCACCATCGCGCCAGTAAGGGTCGCATACCGGCGGGCATGCCCGGGACATTTCGACTAACTGGGATGCCCGCCGACGCGAACCACCCGGTACTAGGAGGCAGTGGCCGGGCTGATGGTGTCGACCGCGCTCTTGGACTTCGCGAAGTTCTTGGTGCCGCGGAAGACCAGCCGGAAGTTGACGGCGTGCCGGCGGACGTGCACCCGGAACGCGACCCAGCCATGACGGCCGGTCCGTTCTGCCTTTGTCGCGAACCAGTGGCCCTTCGGGCCCTGGCGCTGGAGCAGCACCCACACGCCGCGCACCGGGGAGACGTGCGTGCTGACGGCGGTCAGCTGACCCTTCACGATCGCGGTGGTCTGGTGCCGGTGCGCCTTCGGCGTCGTGTTGCTGATCGACAACGCGGTGGTGACCTTCGCCGGGGCCGCGGTGGCGGCGTTCGCGACAGCCGTCGCACCGGTCGCGGCGATCGCGGCAGCAGCAACGGCCGCGCCGATGCGGGCCGTCAGGTAACTGGATACGGGCATTGTTCTCCTTCAGAAAGGGCCTCACTCGGGCAGAGGCCGACAACACCGGGTTGAGCGATAGCAGTCACGCGCGCGTTACTCGGCCGGGCGTGAGCTGCGTCACATTTCTGCCGCGGCGCTCAGCCGGGCAGGCGCGGCGGTCTAGTCGCCGACAACCGCCGCGGCGATCCTCGCCACGTGCTCGGCTGGCGAGCCCAGCAGCATGGCCGCGCCATGCGCACGCTTGAAATACCGGTGCGCCGGGTGCTCCCAGGTCATGCCGATGGCCCCGTGCAGCTGGATCATCTCGGCGCTGACCTGCTGCAGAACCTCGGAGCAGTAGACCTTCGCGGTAGCCGCCCGCAGCGGCACGTCCGCCGCGCCCTGCGCAGCAGCCTCGGCAGCCGCATAGGAGACCGACCTGGCCGACTGAACCCGCACGTAGAGGTCAGCCATCCGGTGCTGCAAGGCCTGGAAGCTCGCGATCGGGCGCCCGAACTGGACCCTGTCCTTGGTATAGGCAACGGTGAGCGCCAGGGCCTGCCCGGCCGCGCCGACCTGTTCGGCGCTCAGCGCGATGCAGCCGGCGTCGCGGACCAGCCCGAGCGGCAGCTGCTCGCCGATGCGCACGCCGACGGCGCGATCCAGCCGCACGATGGCCAGCCGCCGGGTCTCGTCCATCGTTGTGCTCGGGCTGCACGTCACCGACGGCTGGGCAGGCTGCACCTCGAACAGGCCGATGCCGCCGCCCGGCATCGCGGCGGGAACCAGATGCGTCGAGGCCTGGCAGCCATCCAGCACGTAGTGCGCCTCGCCACTGATCTGCCATGTCCCGGCAGCTGCCTCACGGGCAGCGGCCGGACCGCTAGCGGGATGCGCCCGGCAGGCTACCTCGGCCGGGTTCCAGTGCCCGGCGGCCGTGGTCCAGGCCAGCGCGGCGATCGACGCGCCGGTAGCCAGCTCCGGCAGCAACCGGGCACAGGCCGCCTCATCGCCGGTGCCTAGCAGGGCGTGCGTGCAGAGCACGGCCGAGCCAAGCATGGGCGACGCGGTGAGCGAGCGGCCGAGTTCTTCCATGACGATGTGCATTTCGACCGGGCCTGCTCCGGACCCGCCGTAACGCTCAGGGATGCCCAGCCCGGCGACTCCGATCTCGGTGCACAGGCGCTGCCAGCGGCGGTCATCAGCGTCGGTCGCGTGCCGCTCCAGCAGGCCGCGGATTGCCGTTCGCAGGTCGTGCTGCTCGCTGGTCAGCTTCACCCGATACCGCCCGCTGTGCCAGCGGCCGCCGAGCCGGGACGGGCTCCGGGGCCGACACCGGGGCCGAGGCAGGTAAGGGCGGCCAGCACCGTCGCCCGGTGCTGAGCCTGGCTGCCCCAGGCCGAGCGGAGCGCCCGGACCTTGGCCAGCAACAGCCCGGCGTCGTGTTCGGCGGTGTACCCGAGAGCACCGTGCACCTGCAGCGCCACCCGGGCCGCGAGGTAGGCCGCGTCAGCGCAGACCACCTTGGCCGCTGACACGTCTCGCCCGGCTGCCGCCCGGCCCGGCTGCCGCGTCGCGACGGCCGCCGCGAACAGCAGCGGCCTGGCGAACTCGAGCCTGATCAGCACATCGGCCAGCTGATGCTTAACGGCCTGGAAGGACCCGACCGGCTGGCCGAACTGCAACCGTGTCCGGGCGTGCGCGACGCTCGCGTCCAGTAGCGCCTGGCCAGCCCCGAGCAACTGCGCAGCGCACGCGAGTGTCCCGGATTCCAGCGCCCGGGCAACTGCGCGGCCGGCGCCTGGTCGCGCTGCCAGCAGCCTGCGCACGTCAATTTCGGACAGCGTCCGGGCCGCGTCCACCGACTGATGGGCCAGCACGGGCACGCCTGCCCAGACGCCAGCCTGATCAACGACCAGCACCAGACCGGCCGCCTCGGCATCTGCGGCGAACGGAACCAGCGGCGGCGCCGCCATTGTCGCGATCAGGTCGCCAGTGGCTAGCCGGCCGAGCCAGCTCTCCAGTTCACCCGAATAGCCAGGTCCGGTCAGGCCGGCCAGTGGCCCGGCGAGCAGTCCGGCGAGCAGCGCTGGCACGGCGGCCACCGACTCTGCGACCGGGCCGGGGACTGCGTGGTGGCCAATTTCCTCGCATGCGATGACCAGGTCCACCGGGTCACCGGCCAGGCCGCCGAAGTCAGCTGGCACCGCAAGGGCAGTCACGCCGGCATCGGCGAGCGAGCGCCAGATCTTCAGGCCAGGCTGCCGGTTGCCGGCCGCCCAGCTTCGCGCCGCTGACGGACCGTCCGCGGCGGCGAGCATGTCGTGCAGGCTGACGGCGAACTGCCGCTGCTCGCCGGAGAGCGTGAAATCCATCACGTCGCTCTTGGCAGCCCGAGCAGTCGCTCGGCTATGACGGTGCGCTGGATCTCGTTCGTGCCGGCATAGATGGGGCCAGCCAGGGCGAACAGGTAGCCGTCCAGCCAGCTGCGGTCCGGCACCTGCAGATCCGTTAGCTCGGCGCGCGGGCCGAGCAAGTCAAGGGCCGTCTCGTGAATGGCAACGTCCAGCTCCGACCAGTAGACCTTGCCCAGGCTCGACTGCGCGCCGGCCGAGTCAGCCCTGGCCTGCCCAGTGCCGCCGGCCTGGCTGGCGATCTGGTAACCGGCCAGCTGATAAGCGCGGGCACCGATCCAGGCGTCCGCCACTCGCTCGGCTAGTGCGGTATCGGCCGGGTCGCCTTGCTGCAGCCACAGCTGTGCGAGCCTGGCGGCAGCAGCCATGAACCGGCCAGGGCTGCGCAGCGACAGGCCGCGCTCGTGCCCTGCCGAGCTCATCGCGACCCGCCAGCCATCCCCGGGCTCGCCGATCACATCGGCAGCGGGCACGAAGACGTCGTCCAGGAAGATCTCCGCGAACCCTGCCTCGCCGTCCAGCTGCCGGATTGGACGCACCTCGACGCCGTCCGAGCGCAGGTCGAACATCAGGTAGGTAAGCCCTCGGTGCCGTTCGGCGTGAGCATCGGACCGGAAAAGCCCGAAGGCGCGATCGGCGAATACCGCCCGCGAACTCCACGTTTTCTGTCCGGACAGCAGCCAGCCGCCGTCCGTCCGCGTTGCGCGGGACCGGATCGCCGCCAGGTCGCTGCCGGCCCCCGGCTCGGACCAGGCCTGCGCCCAGACCTCCTCCGCTCGCGCCATCTTCGGCAGGATCCGGGCCTGCTGCTCCGCGCTGCCGTGAGCGAACAAGGTGGGAGCCAGGACGAAGAGCCCGTTCTGCCCGACTCGGACCGGCCCGCCGGCGGCGTGGTACTCCTCTTCGAAAATGAGCCACTCCAGCAGCGAAGCGTCGCGTCCGCCGAACTCGGCCGGCCAGGAGACCGCCGCGAGCCGGGCGCCAGCCAGCTCCGCCTCCCACCGGCGGTGCAGGGCGAAGCCGTCGGCGGTATCGACCGACGGCAGCGGTCTCGCCGGTACGTGGTCCGCGAGCCATCGGGCGACCTCTGCACGGAAGTCCTGCAGCGCAGCGTCGAAGTCCAGATTCAACCCGAAGCCCTCTTCATGGTCCGGGCGTTCATTCCGGCCAGCGAGTCCGCGCCGGTCTCGGCGTTGTGCGCATGCGCCACGTGGTGCAGGCCGAATACCGAGTCCATGCCGTTGCGCATGCCCATCTGGTCTTCGCACTGATTCACCGCCCGCTTGGCCAGCGCCAGCCCGAAAGCTGGCATCTGGGCGATTCGGTCTGCGAGCGCGAAGGTAGTCGGCGCCAGCTCAGCTCGCGGCACGACCCGGCTGACCATGCCCAGTTCATAAGCGCGGGCAGCGTCAAACCGGTCGCCGGTGAAGAGCATCTCCTTGGCGAACCGCGGCCCCAGCACCCACGGATGGGCGAAGTACTCCACGCCGGGAATGCCCATGCGCACCACCGGATCAGCGAAGAACGCGTCCTGCGACGCGACGATCAGGTCGCACACCCACGCGAGCATGAGGCCGCCGGCGATGCAGGCACCCTGGACCATGGCAATCGATGGCTTAGGAATTTCCCGCCAACGCCGGCACATACCCAGGTAGACCTCCATCTCCCTGGCGTACCTGTTGTCGGCCCCCTGCTTGCCGACATGGTCCCACCACATCACTGCCTTGCGCTCGAACGAGACGTCGATGTCGCGCCCAGGGGTACCGATGTCATGACCGGCACAGAAGTGATCCCCCTCGCCCGCCAGCACTAGGACGGCGACGTCGTCATCGTTCACCGCGCGGGTGAAGGCGGCGTCGAGCGCGTAGGTCACCGCCGAATTCTGTGCATTGCGGTAACGAGGACGGTTCAGCGTGATCACGGCCGTATGGCCGCGGACCTCGTAGCGGACCACCTCGCGGCTGCCGTCGTCGGCCTGCTGCGTGCCGGTTTGCACGGTCATGCTGATTCCTTCCTGAGCAGCCGCTTCAGCGGCTTGCCTGCCGGGTTGCGCGGCAGCTCGGTCCGGAACTCGACCTGCCGCGGCACCTTGAAGTTGGCCAGCCGCTCGCGGCAGTGCGATAGCACCGCCGCCTCAGTCAGCCGCTGGCCCGGCCTGGTGACGACGAAGGCCCTGCCGACCTCGCCAAGCCGGACGTCGGGAACGCCGATAACTGCCGACTCGGCTACTCCGTCCAGCCGCGCGAGCACCTGCTCGACCTCCGCCGGATAGACGTTGAAGCCGCCGCAGATATACATGTCCTTGAGCCGGTCGGTAATAGTCAGGTAGCCGTCGGCGTCCAGCCTGCCGACATCGCCGGTGTGCAGCCATCCGCCGGAGTCGATAGCCTCCTTCGTCGCGGCCGGATCGCCGTCGTAGCCGATCATCACGTTCGGGCCGCGCAGCAGAATCTCGCCTACCTCCGCTGAATCTGCGTCGCTGTGCCCGGCCGCATCCGGCTCGGGTCGAGCCACCCGGATCTCGAAGCCGGCCGTGGCCCGGCCTGAGGTAGTGGCCACGACGCGGGCCGGATCACCTGGCCTGCACATGGTCGCCACCACCGCCTCAGTGAGCCCGTAAGCGGTGAGCACGGTATCGAAGCTGAGCTCCGCTTGCATGCGCTCGACCAGCGCGACCGGAACAACGGCGGCACCGGTCACGGCGAGGCGCAGGCTCGACAGATCATGCCTGCTGCGGGCGGGGTGGTCGAGGATGGTCTGATAGATCGTTGGCGCGCCGGGAAGCACCGTGATCGCGTGGCGCTCGATCAGCCGCATGCTCTGGGCTGGCTCAAAGACACGTTGCGGCACGATGGTCGCGCCGGTGAGCAGGCAGACAAGGATTCCCGCTTTGTAGCCGAAGCTGTGGAAGAACGGGTTCAGCACGAGGTACCTGTCGCTGGAGCTCACCGCACCGCAGTCAGCCCAGGCCCTGGCTACGTCCAGGGCCTGCCGGTGCGAACTCATCGCCCCCTTGCTCCGGCCGGTCGTGCCGGAAGTGAACAAGATGTCGCTGATGTCGTCCGGGCTGATCGACGCTTTGCGCACGGCGGCCGCCGTCCGTGGCGCGGTCGCGGCCTGCCGTGCCAAGTCGGCCCAGTCCTGGACGGTCACGCCCGGCCAGCTGGCATCGCCGGGCAAGGACGCGTCGTCAACCGGTATCCGCGTGATAAGCCGAAGTTTGCTCAACTGGCCAGGCTCTGCCTGGTCCGCTTCGCGCAGCGCGGACAGCCGGTCGACGCCGAGGAAGGGGCCAGCGATGAACAGCACAGAACTGCCGCTGCGGCCGATGACGTCGACTGCTTCCGGACCAGTGAACCGGGTGTTGACCGGTACCAGCGTCGCTCCGGCAGATAGCGCGCCGAGCGCCGCGAGCACCCAATGGTAGGTATTGGGCGACCAGATCGCGACCCGGTCGCCGCTCTGGATCCCGGCGCTGACCAGCGCCGCCCCGATACCGTTGGCCCGGTCATTGAGCTCGCGGTAGCTGAGCTGCGGCCCGGCAGGCTCTGCGATCGCCATCTGATCGCCGAACTGGCTCGCTGCCTGGGCCATGGCAGCCGGGATCGTCAATCTCACCGGGCTCCTCCAAAAAACAAGCAAGTGCTTGTTGACTTCCTCCCCGGCCTGAAGGTCGGGGACTCCCGCCTGTCACGCTGCTTTCTGGCGTGACTTCGGGTGGGTTCCTGGTTCACCGCGCCGTGCCGGGATCTCTCCCGGTCTTACCAGCGCTCCGCAGGCTGACACCGCCAGTCCGGCGGCCTTCGCGACATTGACCGCCGCGTTAATATCCCGGTCCAGCCACGCCCCGCAGCCCTGGCACTGCCAGACCCGGACCTGCAGCGGCTTTGGGCCGTCTTTCAGCCCGCATGCGCAGCACACCTGCGATGTCGGCTCGAACCGGCCGATCCGGCGGAACTGCCGCCCATACAGCCGGGCCTTATATTCCAGCATCGCCGTGAACGCCGACCATCCGACGTCGTGAACCGACTTGGCCAGCCGGGTGCGGGCGAGCCCGTTCACCGCCAGGTCTTCCACCGCGACCGCTTGGTTGTCGCGGATCAGCGCAGTGGAAAGCTGGTGGTGGAACTCGCGCCGCGCGTCAGCCACCCGCGCGTGCACGCGGGCGACCTTGACCCTGGTCTTGTCCCGGTTCTTACTGCCCTGCTGCTTGCGTGACAGGCCTCGCTGCGCCCGCTTGAGTTTCTTCTCCGCCCGCCGCAGGAATTGAGGGGCCGCGATCTTGCTGCCATCCGACAGCACCGCGAAATGGGTAAGCCCCAGGTCGACGCCCACGACTGGCCGGGCGGCCGGCAGGGGTTGCGGCCCAGTTTCGATGACGAAACTGGCGAAGTAACGACCCGCCGCGTCCTTGATCACGGTCACGCTGGACGGGTCCGACGGCAACTGCCGCGACCACCGCACCGGGACGTCACCGATCTTCGGCAGCCGCAGCTTTTGGTTCGGCAACACCCGGAAGCAGGCGTTACGGGTGAACCGGATCGCCTGACGGTGATCCTTACGGGACCGGAACCTGGGCACCCCCACCCTCGGCCCGGTGCGCTTCCCGGCGGCCGAGGCAAAGAACTTCCGGTACGCGGCATTCAGATCCGCCAGCGCCTGCTGCAGCACCACCGCGGAGACCCCGGCTAGCCAGGCTCGCTGCGGGGTGGCCTTAAGCGCGGTCAGCCGCGCCGACAACTGCGCGTCGGTGATGTGCGGCAGGCCAGATGCGGCGGCTTCCTGCCGGGCGCGGAGCCCGTCGTTGAAAACCACCCGCGCGCAGCCGAACGCTCGCGCCAGGGCCTGCTGCTGCCCTGCCGACGGGTAGAGACGGTAGTTATACCGGAGCTGCACTCCCTCATTTTAGCCAGTTTCATGGCTAATTGCGGATACATCCGCGCTGCCACGCATTGTGTCGTTTCCTGCACGCCCTGCACCTCGATTTGTACGGCACCGACTACCGCCACGCTTTGCTCGCCGCCGCCTGCTGGTGCGCGGATAGTCCAGATAATGCGGGCGGCCGGCATCGACTTTCATGCCGAATTCGGCGGAAAGCCGGCACGTCAATCTGCTGGTGAACTTCCCGCCCACGGCCGCCCTGTCCGGCCTGGTGAACAGCTTCAAAGATTTCGATGCGAAGTCCGGGCCGATTCCGGCTGCTGTGAATGGCCGTCCGCGTGTTGCCCGGCGAGGCCGGCGCGCCTTGGCTTCGTGAGACTGTCCAAGGGCGTCTCCTCCAGGCAACCACGGCGAGGAGAGTCGGGTGCGCCGACATCACTGGAAGCCGACCGGTGTGGCCTGGAACCTACTGCCCGGCTCAATCGAACGTCCGTCCGTGTCCGCCCTGCGCCACTACATGGTCGCCCTCCTGATAGCGGGCGGGGCTTGCTTGCGCGCTTCGGCGTAGCCACTCGAAACGTTTGCTGGCGTCGCTGCGCAGCGCCAATGCCTCTCGCAACTTCATCGCGCCTCTTATCAGGCTGTTCACTGAAATTGTCTTCGATCGCTCGCTTGCTCCGCACCTGGACTTGGTGGCGGTGTGCTGGGCAGGACGCTTGGTAGGCTGCCGCTACTTGCGCGGCGCTGCGGGTTCGTCCGGGCGCTGCGAGCCTACGGCCGGTGCGGAGGATTCGGGGTGCAGCTGACCGCCTCGGACGAGGAGTTCCGCGGCCAGGTGCGGGCCTGGCTCGCAGCCAACCTGGCGGGCCAGTTCGCTGATCTGCGGGGACTGGGCGGTCCCGGTCGCGAGCACGAGCATTTCGCCGAGCGGCTGGCGTGGAACAGGCACCTCGCGGCGCATGGCTGGACCTGCCTGGGCTGGCCGGCCGAGCACGGCGGCCGCGCCGCAAGCCTGGCTCAGCAGGTCATCTTCCATGAGGAATACGCCCGCAGCGAGGCCCCGGCCAAGGTCGCGCACATGGGCGAGGAGTTGCTCGGTCCCACGCTGATCGCGTTCGGCACACCGCAGCAGCAGGGACGCTTCCTGCGGCCGATCGCGGAGGTCCGCGAACTGTGGTGCCAGGGTTACTCCGAGCCTGACGCCGGCTCAGACCTTGCCTCGGTCCGCACCGCCGCGGTGCTCGACGGCGACCAGTGGATCATCACCGGCCAGAAGGTCTGGACCTCGCTGGCGACCGTGGCCGACTGGTGCTTCCTGCTTGCCAGGACCGAGCCTGGCTCCCGCCGGTCAGCGGGCCTGTCCTACCTGCTAGTGCCGATGCGGCAAGCCGGCATCGAGGTTCGGCCGATCCGGCAGCTGACAGGCACCTCGGAGTTCAACGAGATCTTCTTCGACGGCGCCCGTACCGCGGCCGACATGGTCGTCGGCGAGCCCGGCGACGGCTGGCGGATCGCGATGGCAACGCTCGCGATTGAGCGCGGCGTGTCAACTCTCGGCCAGCAGGTCGGCTACCAGCGCGAACTAGCGGATTTGATCGCAGCCGCGCGGCAGAACGGCGCGGCCCGCGACCCGCGGCTGCGCGATCGGCTCGCCCGGGCCTGGATCGGATTGCAGATCATGAGAGAGCAGGTGCTGAGCATGCTGGATGGTGCGGGCGCAATCGGCGCAGCCCCGGACGCCGGTGCCGCGGCGGCCGACGCCTCCGTCGTGAAACTGCTCTGGTCACGGTGGCATCGCGAACTTGGCGAGCTGGCCATGGAGGTCCTTGGCCCGGCCTCGATGGTGGCACAAGGCCCCCCCTACGACCTGGATGACTGGCAGCGCCTCTATCTGTTCAGCCGCGCTGACACGATTTACGGCGGCTCACAGGAGATCCAGCAGGGCATCGTTGCGGACCGCGCGCTCGGCCTGCCACGGCTGGCCAGGCCGTGGCAGGCCGGCTGGAGCCGGGCTGCCGGTTCCCCCGCCGGCCGCGACCTGCTCGCCGGGAAGATCGTGGTGATTACCGCCGCGGCCGGAGCCGGCATCGGCTCGGCAACAGCGAGCCGCTGTCTGCAAGAAGGGGCCAGCGTGGTTATCAGCGACCAGCACGAAGCCAGGCTGGCCGCCTTCCATGAAGCCCTCGCCACGGACTACGGCGAGCGTGTCTGGTCCGTCGGCTGCGATGTGACCGACGACGCTGCCGTCACAGCCCTGGTGGCAGCGGCGGTCGGCCACTTCGGCCGGCTTGACATCATGATCAACAATGCCGGTCTTGGCGGCACGTGCTCGGTACTGGACATGACCGATGCCGACTGGCAGCGGGTCCTCGACGTGACCCTGACCGGCACATTCCGGTGCACCAGGGCCGCGCTGCGCCAGCTGGTGACGCAAGGGCACGGCGGCGTCGTCGTCAACAATGCCTCGGTACTTGGCTGGCGCGCTCAGCAAGGCCAGGCCCATTACGCTGCCGCCAAGGCAGGCGTGATGGCACTGACTAGGTGCGCGGCCATGGACGTGGCCGGTCACGGCATTCGGGTGAACGCGGTGGCGCCGAGCCTCGCCACTCACCCATTCCTGGCCAAAGTCATGAGCCAGGACCTGCTGGCCGAGCTCGCCAGCCAGGAGGCATTTGGCCGCGGCGCCGAGCCGTGGGAGGTGGCCAGCGTCATCGCGTTCCTGGCCAGCGACTATGCCTCCTACCTGACCGGCGAAGTGATCTCCGTCAGCAGCCAGCGCGCCTGACCCGGGCGCTAGATCCGCTCGATTATGGTGGCGGTAGCCATCGCGCCGCCGGCGCACATCGAGATCAGCGCGGTGGTCGCGTCTCGCCGCTCCAGCTCGTGCAGTGCGGTCGTGATGAGCCGGGAACCGGTGCTGCCGACCGGATGACCCAGTGCAATAGCTCCGCCGTTGACGTTGACCTTGTCCGGATCCGGTTCGTGCACGCTCAGCCAGGACAGCACCACCGACGCGAATGCCTCATTAATCTCGAACAGGTCGATGTCGCCTATCGTCATCCCGCTCCGCTTCAACACCCGCTCGGTGGCTGCGACCGGACCGTCCAGATGGTAATAAGGCTCGTCGCCGATCAGGCACTGCGCGAGGATCCTGGCCCGCGGCCGCAGCCCGAGCCGGGCCGCCTTGTCCTCATCGGCGAGCAGCACGGCCGCGGCCCCGTCGGAGATCTGCGAGGACGTCCCTGCCGTGTGCATCCCGTCAGGCAGCACTGGCCGGAGGCCGGCCAGCACCTCCATGCTCGTCTCGCGCAGACCCTGGTCCCGGTCGACAATCCGGGTCTCGCCGGTCGGCTTGCCGTCAGCGTCCAGCACGGGCGCCTTCACCGGGGCTACTTCGCGGTCGAACCGTCCCTCGGCCCAGGCCCGCTGGGCATTGCGCTGTGAGCGCAGCCCGAACGCGTCGATCTGGTCGCGAGTGAGGCCCCGGCGCCGCGCGATCCGCTCCGCGGCCTCGAACTGGTTCGGCATGTCGATCGTCCAGGAATCGGGCCGCGGTGACCCGATGCCGGTGCCGACGTTGGCGCCGAGCCCGACCCGGCTCATGGCTTCCACACCACAGCCGATTCCGACGTCAATGGCGCCCGCCGCGATCAGCCCGGCGATCAGGTGCACGGCCTGCTGAGCCGAGCCACACTGGGCGTCCAGGGTCAGGCAGCCGGCCTGGATCGGCAGGCCGGCGTGCAGCCAGGCGGTGCGGGTGACGTTACCCGCCTGTTCGCCAGCCTGGGTAACGCAGCCGCCCGCGATCTGCTCGACCTCGGCCGGCTCCAGCCCGGCCCGCTCCAGCAGCGCGCTCTGCGCGCGCCCGAGTATTTCCGCAGCGTGCAGGCCCGCAAGCGCCCCGCGCCGCTTGCCGATCGGCGTCCGGACCGCTTCCACGATGACCGCAGTGCCCACAGCTGCTCCTTCGGTTCGCTGCCCTAATAGTAGAACGTGTTCTTGAAAATTCGACGTCGATGCAGTTCACCACAGGCTTGCCGCGTGCTTCAATCCCACTAGAACACGTTCCACATTCGGAGGCTCGCTATGGCTCAGCCGCGGATAGCGCCAGGTTTCGACCTGACCGACCCCGACCTGTACTCCAGCCGGGTGCCGCAGGAAGAACTGGCCGAGCTTCGCCGGGCCGCGCCCGTCTGGTGGAACTCGCAGCCGTCCGACATGGGCTTCAACGACGACGGCTTCTGGGCGGTGACGCGGCATAAGGACGTCGTCGCGGTGTCCCGGGATAGCGAGATGTTCTCCAGTTACGAGAACACCGCGATCGTACGGTTCATGAGCGGCAACACGCGTGAGCAGATTGAGATGCAGCGGGTCATCATGCTGAACATTGATCCGCCGCACCACACCAAGCTTCGCGGCATCGTGTCTCGCGGCTTCACCCCGCGCGCTATTCACGGCCTCCGGGACGTGCTCGCCGCCCGGGCCGAGAAGATCGTCGCCACTGCGCTGGCGCAGGGCACCGGCGACTTCGTTACCGACGTCGCATGTGAGTTGCCGCTGCAGGCCATCGCAGAGTTGCTCGGCGTGCCGCAGGAAGACCGGCACAAGCTGTTTTCCTGGTCGAACGACATGGTCGGCTATGACGATCCGGAATACACCGGCGACGGCGAGAACGCCGCCGCCGAGATCCTCGGCTACAGCATGGTGATGGCAGAGGACCGGCGTGCCTGCCCCCGCGATGACATCGTCACCAAGCTCGTGCACGCCCAGGTTGACGGCGGCGAGCTTACTTCCGACGAGTTCGGTTTCTTCGTAATCCTGCTGTCAGTCGCGGGGAACGAGACCACCAGGAACGCAATCTCGCACGGCATGCTGGCCTTCCTTGAAAACCCTGACCAGTGGGAGCTGTTCAAGGCGCAGCGACCGGAAAGCGCAACCGACGAGATCGTCCGGTGGGCTACCCCGGTTACGGTGTTCCAGCGGACGGCGACCAGGGATACCGAACTCGGCGGCCAGGAGATCAAGACCGGTCAGCGGGTCGGCCTGTTCTACCGGTCGGCCAACTTCGACGAGGAGATCTTCGACCATCCCGAGCAGTTCAACGTATTGCGCAACCCGAACCCGCACGTGGGATTTGGCGGCACCGGCGCGCACTACTGTCTCGGCGTGAACCTGGCCAAGCTGGAGATCGAGCTGATGTTCAACGCGATTGCCGACGCGATGCCGAACATCAGTAAGGCCGGTGACGCGCAGCGACTCCGCTCGGGCTGGCTCAACGGTGTCAAGCGGCTGCCGGTCAGCTACCGCTGACGGCTTGCTAGCGCGGCCCGCGCCTTAGCCCGAACGCAGCCTGCTCGCCAGTTCGGTCCGCGAGCGCACTCCCAGCTTCGCGTAAGTCTTAGTCAGCGTGGACTCGACAGCGCGCACGGAGACGAATAGCTCGCCTGCCACCTGCCGGTTACTCAGGCCGCGCGCGACGAGCTCGGCCACCTGCCGCTCGGTGCTGGTGAGTTCGTCGGCGGCCTGTGCACGACCGCTAATCCTGGCGAGCTCGGCGCGGGCCCGCGCTGCCCACAGCGGGGCTTCGGTTGCGGAGAAAATCGTCAGCGCCTCGGTCAGGGTTGCCCTCGCCGCGGCGCGCTGCTTAAGCCGTCGCTGGATGCTACCGAGCGCGAGCAGCGTGCGGCCGCGCTCCACAGGCTGCGGCGAGACCCGGTCGAGGAGCCGTAGCGCGGACGTTAGCTCTGACCGGGCCGTGTCCAATTCGCCCCGGGCCGTAGCCACCGCGCCCCGGCAGCGCAAGAAGGCCGCCTCGGTGCCCATGTCCCGAGCGATCGGCGCTACCTCTGTCAACAGCTCGTCGGCTTCCTCAACGTATCCGGCCGCGCTCAGCGCCTCGACCGCGTCCGGCGCGATGCCCTGGGTGACGAACAGGCGCATCCCCATTTCCCGTCCCAGTTTCAGCAGCGGGCGGTACCGTCCCGCGGCTGCCGCGAACTCGCCCTGAGCCAGGTCCAGCGACCCGAGAAGCGCCTCATAGGAGATCACGTAGGGACGGTCACCGCTTTGCGTCGCCAGCTCAGTGCCGCGGCGCGCGAGAGAGCGCACCCGCTCGACCTCCCCCAGCTGCAGCGCTGCCCTGCCGCATCCGTAGAGCAGGGCGCTCACGAGCTGGGGAAGGTCAAGCTGCTCAGCTATATCCAGCCCGGTCGCAGCCAGTTCTGTAGCACGCCGTGCATTGCCGCGCCGCACAGCCAGCAGCGACAGCCGCAGCAACGCGTCCGCTCGTGAGTATTCGACGCCGTCGGCGGTAGCTCGATCGAGCACGCGCTGCAGTTCGGTTTCCGCCTCCTCCAGCCGGCCCTGGCTCAGGTGGCAGAATCCGGCCACGAAGCTGGGCTGCGTTCGCAATGGGGCGCGGCCGACCGTCTGCTCCAGTTCCAGCGCCCGGTCAAGCTGGCCCTCGTCCTGTGCTGCGCCGACCACGAAGGAATAGAGGTAAGCCTGCGCGAGCGAAGATGCGAGCAGCGCAGGGTCACCGGCCGCCTCCGCATCTGACAGCGCCTGGTTCGCCTCCGCCAGCGCGAGTGCCTGATCTCCGGTGGCGAGAGCGATGTCCGAAAGGGCCATGCGTATGTCGGCAGTGCGGCATAGATCGGCGCCCGCCTCGGCGAGTGCCTGGCGCATCAAGGCCGCGGCCGCTCCGAGGTCGTCCTCGCGCAGGAGGCCAAGCTGGCTCAGGGCATCGGACCGGTCCATCCCTGGCGGCATCGCATCGGCTAGCTGCTCGAGCAACGCGCGCGCGGCGCGGGTGTCCCCGGCGAAAGCGAGCTGCCGGGCCGAGTCGAGGCGACGACGTTCCCGGACGGGGTCCCCGTCGGGTGTCAGGGATGCCGCCAGCTCGAACAGCTCTGCCGAGACCCCCGGCGCGCCACGAGCCGCCGCGGCTGCGGCCGCACTGGTCAGTTCCTGGGCCACCGAAGCAGAAGGGCCGCTCACGGCGAGCGCCTGATGCCGCGCGCGTTCCTCTGGCAGCCGGGCGATGCCGGCCGCTGCCGCGTGCAGCATCCGCTTGCGGGCCGGCGGAATCGCCGCCTCTACCGTGGCAGCCACCAGCGGATGGGTGAACCGAAGCCGCCCGGAATCCTGCTCAAGCACGCCCGCCAGGATCGCGTTGTCCAGCGCCAGGTTGTCTGCACCCGCCGCCTGGTACCTGTCCGCAGGCTCGTCTGGCAAGACGGCGACAACCTGAATTGCATCGATGACGGCGGGCGCCAGCGTGCTGAGCCGCTCATCAACGAGGCCGCTGAGCGTTTCCGGCACCGGCAGCCGCGTATCGGTGGAGACGCTGCCGCCCCGGCGCACCAGAGCGCGTCCGATTTCCAGCGCGATGAAGGGATTGCCGCCCGAACCCGCCTCGATTCGCCGCAGCGCAGGATGCGAGAACGCCGTTCCCAGTCTGGCCCGCAGCATGCGATGCACCGCGCCAAGGCTCAGTCCGCCAACCGGCAGCATCTCGGCCGGCAGGCGCGCGCGGTCAAGCTCAAGCGGATGGTCGGCGCCTGGCTCAGCGCGGCGCAGCGCGCACAGCAGGCCAACCGGCTCGTACTCAACACGGCGGATCGCGAACCCGACGGCTGCCTCGGTGGCCGGATCTAGCCACTGCACGTCGTCGATCACCATCAGGACCGGGGCTGACCTGGCCAGCAGCGACACCGCACCGCGAAGGGCGGCCGCGATGGCTCGCGGCTCGGGGGGTAGTGGCGGTGCCTCCTCGAGCAACAGCGCCACCCGCAGCGCGCGCGCCTGCGGCGCGGGCAGTTCACCGATCACGTCATCCAGGCGCGGCTCGAGCAGATCACTGAGGCCGGCGAAGGCCAGCCGCACATCGCCCGTGGCAGGCGCGCTCTGCAACACGATCATGCCTCGCTCCGCCGCCAGCGCGGCACCAGCGCGGAGCAGCGTGGTCTTGCCAGCCCCGGCCTCACCGGCCAGCACCAGCGCCGCTGGGCCTGCCGCCAGCCCGTCCAGGAACGTGGTCAGCGCCCGCAACTCGGCCTCGCGTCCGAATATGTCGGCGGACATGGGCAGAGCGTACGCTGCACCGGCCGGCTGGCAACTGGCTTTGATGCTCAGTCCGGGGTGTCCGCGACGACCCACATGGAGAAATACTGCGAGCCGCCACCATAGGCGTGCCCGAGCGCGGTCCGGGCGCCCGCCACCTGATGCTCACCCGCCCTGCCCATCACCTGCATCGCCGATTCAGCGAACCGCAGCAGGCCGGACGCTCCGATTGGGTTGGAGCAAAGCACGCCCCCGGACGGATTGACAGGGATCAGCCCGCCGATCTCGGTCTCGCCCGCTCCGGTCAGCTTCCAGCCGTCGCCCGCGGCCGCGAAGCCCAGGTTTTCCAGCCACATCGGCTCGAACCAGGAGAAGGGCACGTAGATCTCGGCGACATCGATCTGCTCGATCGGGCTGGTGATGCCGGCGGCATGCCAGAGCGCGGCAGCCGCGTCGGCGCCCGCCCGCGGGTTCACGTTGTCCTTTCCGGAGAACATCGTCGGCTCGGTCCGCATCGACGTAGCGCGGATCCAGGCGACCGGGCCGGCCGCGGCTTGCGCAGCCGCCTCGTCTCCGATCACCACGGCGCATGCGCCGTCGGAGGACGGGCAGGTCTCGTCGTATCTGACCGGGTCCCACAGCATCGGCGATGCCTGCACCGTCTGCACCGTGATGTCAGGTTGCTGGAGGTGGGCGTAGGGATTTCGGGCCCCGTTCCGGCGGTCCTTGACCGCCACCATCGCGCCGATATGCCCGGGTGCGCCGCTGCGCCGGATGTAAGAGCGGATGTGCGGGGCGAAGTAGCCGCCCGCGCCGGCCAGCAGCGGCATCGCGAACGGCGGCATGATTGACAGTGCCCACATGGCGTTGGATTCCGACTGCTTCTCGAACGCGACCGCCAGCACCCGCCGGTGCAAGCCGGCCTGCACGAGGCTGGCCGCGACCACGCCGGTGGCACCGCCGACTGAACCCGCAGTGTGCACGCGCAACACCGGCTTGCCAACTGCCCCGAGCGCGTCGGCGAGGTAGAGCTCGGGCATCATGACGCCCTCGAACAGGTCGGGCGCCTTGCCGACGACCACGGCGTCAATGTCAGCCAGCGTGATGCCGGCGTCGGCGAGGGCGCGGTCCACCGCCTCCCGGCACAGGCCGGCAATCGACACATCGGGCCGTTTGCTGCGGTGCTGGGTCTGGCCGGTCCCGAGCACGGCGGTCCTGCGTTTGATAGCACCGGGCCTGATGCGACCGGGTGTCATCGCGCCTCCATCACGCAGACGAGGTTCTGCTGCAGCGCCGGGCCGCTGGTCGCATGCCCCAGCGTCCGGCCGGCCGCGCCTGAGCTGATCTGCCTGGCAGCGTGACCGATGCGGGCCAGGCCGGCAGCGAACATCGGATTCCCGCTGAGCGCGCCGCCGGACGGGTTGATCCGCACCGAATCCGGCAGCCCCAGCGCATCTCGCAGCACCAGCTCCTGATGAGTGAACGGCGCGTGCAGCTCGGCCACATCGACTCCGGTGGCTCCGGCCGCAGCAGCGGCCGCGGCCGCGGACGGCGCCGTCGTGAGGTCGCGGGCGCCGAGCACGCCCGAGTCGATCCGGTGCTCGAAGCCGCTGATCCAGGCCGGACGCTCGCAGAGGTCGCGGGCACGGTCGGCAGCCGCGATGATCACGACCGCGGCGCCGTCGGTAATCGGCGCGCAATCATGCGCGCGCAACGGATCGGCCAGGTACGGCTCAGCCAGCAGCTCGTCCGCGCTGACCTCGCCGGATAGCTGAGCAGCCGGATTGGACGTCGCCGCGGCCCGACTTCGGGCCGCCACCTCGGCCATCCCCCGTTCGGTCCATAGGCCCTTTTCCAGCCCGAGCCGCGCCTGCAGCGCGCCGATGCTGACCGAGTCGGGCCACAGCGGCGCTGTCAGGTAGGGATCGAGCTGGAGCGCCAGCACCCGGCGCAGGTCGCCCGCTGACGATTTGCCGAAGCCGTAGGCGAGCGCGATGTCGGCGTCACCTGTCAGCACCTTGACCCAGGCTTCGTACAGCGCCCAGGCTCCGTCCATCTCCACATGCGACTCCATGACCGGCGGGAACGCGCCGATCGCGTCGACCGCCGAGACGAAGGAGAAGGCGCGCCCAGCCAGGTAATCGGAGGACCCCGAGCACCAGAAGCCGATGTCCTGCTTAGCTAGCCCGGTTTGGTCGAGCACCTCGCGGAAGATCGGCACCAGCATCTCGACGCCGTTGGTGGTGCCCTCAGTCCGCCGCACGTTCGGCGCCTCGGCGAAGCCGATTACTGCAACGTCACTCACGTGTTGTCCTCACAAGTGGTGTGCGTACGACTCATATGGCGCGTCTGGCTCGCCGGTCGGCCGGAAGTGGTCGATGTTCTCCGACGTGGTGCCCCATTCCTCGGGCGGCTTCCATACCGCCTCGACCCGCATGCCCATCCGCACGTCATCCGGGTCGCATTCCAGGATGAGATGCTGGAACGCGATGTCGGCGCCGTCCAGCAAGACCTGGGCGGCCACGTACGGCGACGGCACCCGCTGGCCGGGGAACGGGACGTTCACTACGCAGAAAGTGGTAACGATGCCGCGGTCGGGCAGCTCGACCTCGGTCGTGGTCGGCACGCCATCGACCGGGCACGCTCCGCGCGGCGGCACGTACACCTTGCCGCAGACCTCACAGCGCTGGCCGATGATCCGGCCTTCCTGCAGCGAACGGAGGTAACGGCTTTCCTCAGCCGATGCGCTGTGCTGGTAGTGCAGGCGCACCGGAGTAACGATCATCGTCGTCGCAGCCACGCCGGCGGCGCTGGGCTCTGCCTCGATGGTGCCGCCTGCGGCGGTTCCGGCCGGCTCGAAGCACGCGATGTCGGTGATGTGCCCGGCTGGATTAGCCGCCCAGCGCGGCTGCACTCGCATGCCGGTGCTCATCTGCGCGGCCGATCCGGCGTCGACGGCGTGCAGCATCGCGGTATCGGCGCCGTCCAGCCGGATCAGCGCCCAGGCGAACGGGTGGTCGAGCGGCTGGCCCTCGCGCGGCTCGGGCTGCCACGACCAGGTGACGACCGTTCCGTCCGGCCCGACCGGCACAAGTTCCGCTGGCTTTGCGAAGGTAACGGGGTCGTACTCGACCGGCGGGACAATTACCCGTCCGTCGGCCGCGCGGGATGCGAGGATCCGGCGCCCGGCCAGTGCCGTCATGAATTCGCTGAGTACCGGGCCGAGCGAGCGGGTGTAATCGAAGCTGATTTCCAGCGCTGCGCTGAGGGGGGCCGGGGCGTCGCGCGTCGCGGCGCTGCTCTGCGGGGTAGTCACGGATCAGAGTGAAACACGTTCTAGGTCCGGCCGCCACACCCACGGCGGCTTCGCCTCCGTCATCAGCAGCCGCGGAACTCAGGCCGCCGCTTCTCGGTGAACGCACGCGGGCCCTCCTTGGCGTCCTCGCTGGCGAAAACGGCCATGCCAGCCTTGGCTTCCAGCGCGAATGCGTCGTTCTCTGCCAGCCCCTCTGATTCGCGGATCGTGCGCAGGATCGCCTGCACCGCAACCGGGCCGTTGGCCGCGACCAGGTCCGCGATTTCCAGTGCCTTCGCCAGCGCCTCGCCGTCCTCGACCACATACCCGATCAAGCCGATCGCCAGCGCCTGCTCGGCGGTAATGTGCCGGCCCGTCAGCAGCAGGTCGGCAGCGATGGTGTAGGGGATCTGGCGGACCAGCCGGACCGCTGACCCGCCGAGCGGGAACAGGCCCCAGCGGGCCTCGGACACCCCGAACCGCGCACTGCGGCCGGCCACCCGGATATCGGTTGCCTGCAGGATCTCGGTGCCTCCGGCGATCGCCGCGCCCTCAACGGCGGCGATCAGCGGCTTAGTCAGCCGCCTGCCCTTGAGCAGTGGCTCAATCACTGTCGGGTTGAACGCGCCGGCCTTGAACGAGTCACCCGGATGGGCGGCTGTCATCGCTTTCAGGTCGGCCCCCGCGCAAAAGGCTCCGCCCGCTCCGGTCAGGATGCACACCCTGACCTCCGGGTCGTTGTCAACCCGGTCCCAGGCCTGCTGCATCAGGGCAAGCATCGGCCCGCTGAGGGCGTTGCGGGCGCGCGGCCTGTTCATGGTCACGATGAGCACGTGGCCGCGCAGTTCGATCAGCGCGTGCGGCTGTTCGTCCTCGCCTGGCTGGACGGGGCCGCCGCCCCCCTGCGTCGAGGTCACCGCGAACGCCTCCTTTGCCCCGCCGAAAGGCTTGCCCGGAACGATAACACGTTCTACTTTCTTACCCATGGCGCTGAATATCGCAGATCTATTCGAGCATGCTGCCGACGCGGTTCCCGAGCGCCTGGCCATCGCCTGCGGCGACGATGAGATCACTTACCGCGAGCTCGAAGCCCGCAGCAACCAGCTCGCGCACTACCTGGCGGCCGCCGGGGTGGGGCCCGGTGACCACGTGGGAGCGTACGGCCGGAACTCCATCGAGCTCGTTGCCACGTTCCTGGCCTGCTACAAGCTGCGGGCGATCGCCGTCAACATCAATTACCGGTATGTCGAGAACGAGCTGCGGTACCTGTTCGCCGAGGCCGAGCTGGTGGGCCTCGTGCACGACAGGCAGTTCAGCACCCGGGTCGCGGCGCTGCTGCCGGAGTTCCCCGGGATCGGGGCCGTGGTTGCGATCGCCGACGGCACCGATGCGCCGGTTGCGGCCAGTACCGATTTCGCCGCGGCGACCGCCGGTCAGGCCGCCGACCGTGACTTCCCCGAGCGCGGCGCCGATGACATCTACATGCTCTACACCGGTGGCACCACCGGATACCCCAAGGGCGTGCTCTGGCGGCATGAGGACGTCTGGCGGACGCTAGGTGGCGGCATTGACTTCGTCACTGGCGAGCCGATGCCAGATGAATGGGAGCAGTCCAAGCGGGCCGCTGCAGCGCCCGCCGGCCTGGTCCGGCTCTGCGCGGCCCCGCTGATTCACGGCAATGCGCAGTGGGGCGCGCTCGCTGCGCTGTTCGCCGGCGACACAGTGGTCTTCGTCCCGCAGTTCAATCCGCACGACATCTGGCGTGCGGTACAGCGCCGCCGGGTCAACGTGGTGGTCATCATCGGCGACGCGATGGCGCGGCCGCTAATCGAGGCCTACCGCGAGCAGCAGTATGACCTGTCCTCGGTGCTGGCAATCTCCAGCAGCGCCGCACTGTTCTCGCCGGTGGTCAAGGACGAGTACCTCACGCTACTGCCCAACATCGTCATCACCGACGCTATCGGCGCGTCCGAGACCGGCTTCACCGGGCTGGGCTACGTGTCGGCGGGTAATAAGCGCGCCGAGGGCCCGACGGTCACGCCAGGGCCGTCGACCATCGTGATCGACGAGGACAACAAGCCCGTCGGTCCCGGCCAGGTCGGCAGGCTTGCCCGCGGCGGCCACATCCCGCTCGGCTATTACAAGGACCCGGTGAAGACAGCGGCCCTGTTTGCCGAAGTCGACGGGATCCGGTATGCCGTGCCCGGTGATCTGGCCAGGGTAGAGGAGGACGGCTCGCTGACCTTGCTCGGGCGCGGCAACACCTGCGTCAACACGGGCGGGGAAAAGGTCTACCCCGAAGAAGTCGAAGGCGCGCTTAAGTCGCACCCGGATGTCTTCGACGCACTGGTCATCGGCGTCCCGGACGAGCGGCTTGGCCAGCGGGTGGCGGCCCTGGTGCAGCCGCGCCCGGGTCGCACGATCGACCTGGCGGAGCTCGATGCGCACCTGCGGTCGCAGATCGCGGGGTATAAGGTGCCGCGCTCGGCCTGGCTGGTTGAGCAGATCGGCAGGACGCCGGCCGGCAAGGCGGACTACGCCTGGGCCCGGCGGTACGCCGAGGAGCAAGCCGCGGCTACCGTCATCTCGACAGGCTGAGGCGAGGAGTATGGGAACGCCGCGGAGAGAGCGATTTAAGACTGCACTGTGCGACAGCCTCGGGATCGACTACCCGATTGTCGGGTTCACCC
The DNA here is from genome assembly GCA_963787665.1 of uncultured Actinomycetota bacterium. Taxonomy (GTDB): domain Bacteria; phylum Actinomycetota; class Actinomycetes; order Streptosporangiales; family Streptosporangiaceae; genus JAJYUU01. The sequence goes on along the minus strand of CAWBDZ010000005.1, from coordinate 90,823 downwards.
CGTCTGAGCACGTGGCCGCAGCCATTAGCCGGGCCGGGGGTCTCGGCGTGCTTGGCTGCGTCCGGTTCAACGACGCTGCCGAGCTGGACAAGGTGCTGCACTGGCTCGATGACAACACTGGCGGCCGCCCGTACGGCATTGACGTGGTCATGCCGGCCACGATTCCGGCCGAGGGTGCCGCCATTGACCTGAACCAGCTAATTCCGGCTGGCCACAAGGAATTCGTCGATCAGACTTTGCTGAAGCTGGGCGTCCCGCCGCTGCCAGAGCACGCCGCGGCGCAAGCAGGGGTACTGGGCTGGCTGCACTCGGTCGCCCGCGCTCAAGTTGAGGTGGCTCTGGCGCACCCGGCCAGGCTGATCGCCAATGCACTCGGGCCGCCGCCCGCCGACATCATCGCCAGCGCCCACGACCACGGCATGCTGGTAGCTGCGCTGGCCGGCAAGGCCAGGCACGCTCGGGCGCACGTCGACGCCGGGGTCGACATCGTGGTGGCGCAGGGTTACGAGGCCGGCGGTCATACCGGCGAGATCGCCAGCATGGTCCTGGTGCCTGAAGTGGTCGACGCGGTAGGGCCTGACGTGCCGGTGCTCGCAGCCGGCGGGATCGGCACCGGCAGGCAGATTGCCGCCGCCCTCGCTCTCGGCGCAGCCGGAGTCTGGATGGGGTCGGCGTGGCTCATCACGCAAGAGTACGGCGCGCTGTCGCCGTTGCCTGGCCTGCGCGAGGCGCTGCTAGCCGCTACGTCATCTGACACCGTGCGGTCGAGGATTTATAGCGGTAAGCCGGCCAGACTGCTCAAGAACAGCTGGACCGATGCGTGGTCCCAGCCCGGCGCACCCGAACCGCTTCCGATGCCGCTGCAGAACCTGCTGGTCAGCGAGGCACACCAGCGGCTGATGCGGTCCGGCAACCCGGACGTGATTCCGATGCCGGTTGGCCAGATCGTCGGCCGGATGAATGAGGTCAGGCCGGTGGCCGAAGTTGTCGAGGCGCTGGTGACGGAGCTGGGTGAAACACTGGCGAAGCTGAACGCCCTGCGTTAAGCGAGGACACGGCGCCCTTGCTGCGGAGGCCGACGTTAATCGCCGGTGACACCGTCGATCATCTCGCGCAGCAGGTCCGCGTGGCCGTTGTGGCGGGCGTACTCCTCGATCATGTGCAGGTAGACCCAGCGCAAGTCCAGTGGCCTGCCATCACGTGAGGAGAAGGTGTCAGCTAGGGACCGGCCGCGTGCTGCCGCGTCCGCGGCCGCGCACTCGGCCGCGAATGTGGCGAAGTCGGCCTCGGCGCCGCTGCCGTCGCCGAGGTCGAAGTCACCGTCGGGGTACTCGTCGCTGCAGTACAAGCTGCCGACGCCGGCCTGCCCGTCGAAGCGCCGGCGGAACCACCCACGCTCGACCTCGGCCATGTGCCGGACCAGGCCAAGCAGTGACAACGTGGACGAACCGACCGGCCGGGTCGTCAGTTGCGGCCCGTCCAGCCCTGAGCATTTCCACAGCAGCGTGGCGCGGTGATAGTCGAGCCAGCCCTGCAGTGCGGTCCGCTCGTCGGCCGGCTCGAACGGCTCGGTCCGTTGTACATCAGGTGCAGTCCAGGTCACCTGGCTTGCCTATCCCGGATCGCCGAATCGATGCAACTGCTTTTGCCTGGTGCCAATGGCCGGCTGGCTACTGGGCGGCTGGCCGGTCCTTCCTCGGCAGCTTGCTGACCACCGCGTCGTAGGACGCGTCGATGGCCTCGAGCAGCTCATCGGCCGGAATCGACCCGGCCGTTTGCAGCGTGTTCCAGCCGGACCTGCCGATGTACGGCATGACCGATGCGTCAGCCGGGTAGCGGGCGAGCCACTCGTCGGCCGCCTCCCGCGTCAGGCCGCACTTAAGGCCAACGCTCGCGCCGCCGGATCCCAGGAACGCGAAGATCTTGCTGCCGACCTTGGCGACGACGTCGCCCTCCCAAGGCTCGTCCTGCCAGGCCCCGGGCTTGGCCAGGCAATAGTCGAGCAATTCGGCCCAGGTCATTGCCACTAGGCCGGCGGCCTCGGGCGCGCCGCCGTGTCCTGCGCCGGGCGGGCGTTGCTAAGTGGTGGCGACGTTACCTGACTGTCGTCCTGGCCGCGGTCGCCGAATCCGTGCGCCTCCCGGACCAGGTACAGCGGCCGCGCCCTGACCTCGTCGTAGATCCGCGCAACGTACTGCCCGACCATTCCGACCACGATCAGCTGCACCCCGCTGAGGAAGGTGATCGTCACCAGCAGGGACGCGTAGCCAGGCACGTAAGGCAAGCCCGCTAGCTTCAGCGCGATGGCGACCAGGCCATAAGCGACGGCGCCGACGGCCATGATCAGGCCGACCGCCAGGGCGACGCGCAGTGGCGCGGTCGAGAATCCGACGAAACCGTCGGTCGCTAGCCGCACCATCTTGCGAAGCGGGTACTTGGTGGTGCCCGCCTTGCGTGCGGCTCTGGTATAGGGCACGGCAACCTGACGGAAGCCGACCCAGGAGAACATGCCGCGAACGTACCGGTTCCGCTCGCGCATCTGCAGGAACGCGTTGAGCGCCTTCCGGTCGACGAGGCGGAAATCGCCTACCTCAACCGTCTGCTCGACCTCAGCGAGCCGACGCTGCATGCCATAGAAGAGCGTGGCCGTCGTCCGCTTGAAGAGCGTCTCTCCCTCACGGCGCTCCCGCACCGCGTAAACGATCTCGTAGCCCTCGTGCCAGCGCTCCGCCAGCTGAAGTATGACCTCAGGCGGATCCTGGAGATCGGCATCCATGATGATCACGGCCTGGCCAGCGGCCGCGTCCATGCCAGCGGTTATGGCGATCTGATGCCCGAAGTTGCGCGACAACTGGATGACCTTGAATCGCGGATCCTCAAGGTTGGCCTGCAGCATGAGCTGATAACTCGCGTCCCGGCTGCCATCGTCGACGAGCACGACTTCAGCAGTGCCGTCCAGACGGTCGATGACCTCGCGCAACCGCTTGAACAGGACAGGAAAGGACTCTTCCTCGTTATATATAGGGATAACGATCGAGTACCTGGGCGTGTCCAATGTCGTCTGTCTCTCCCCGTCCGGCATAAAGCTATCTCGCATCGATCGGTGCCCTCCGGACGCAATCCACCGGATTTTACGGTATCTAGAGCGCCGACGAACAAGTAGCTGGCCGACAACGTCGCAGGTCCGCGTTGACTGGCACGGTGACTGGCACGGTGCCACTGACCGCACGGACTGTGCTGACGCGCGCTGCCTGCCGACCGTAACACCGGGCCGTGGGAACCGTTAGTCAGACCGCCGGAGCTTCCCGGCAACGTGACGGCCCTACGATGGACGGGAGTCGCTGTCGGCCATCGCTGTCATTCACGGCGAATTACAGCACGGTAAGACTAGAAAATTTTTTCCGTAATCTGCTAGCATGTCAGCCATCGCCAACTGGAGTTTCCTGAGCAACCATGGGCGCGTCCTGCTGTGTATTGCCGATGACCCGGCGATGCGGCTCCGTGATATCGCTGCTCGCCTGGGCATCACCGAGCGCCGCGCCTACGGCATAGTGGCCGACCTGACGCGGGCCGGCTACGTGGCCAAGCACAAGAACGGCCGCCGTAACCATTACAAGATCCAGGCCCACCTGCTACTACCCGAGCCCGCTAGCGAAGAACGAACAATCGGCGAATTCATCGCAATGCTCGCGCGGACGAATGGCTCTGACAGCTCGCCGCCAGCACTGTCGTCGTACAACCTGCCACCGGCCACGCCGCCCCCGACGCCAGCTGACAGCGCCGTCTAAGCCATCAGGAGTCCCGCAATGAGCCTGCCCGACGGAGTAAGTCAAGTAACGCTGCCTGGACCTCGGCCGCTGGCCAAGGGCAGCGACTACGCCGAGCTCTCCCGGCAGGTCAGGGAGGCCGGGCTCATGGATCGGCGGCCGTGGCGATACGCGGGCAGAATCGCGCTGTCCGTAGCGCTGCTGGCCGGCGGGTGGACCGCTTTCGTCCTGGTCGGCAACTCGTGGTGGCAACTCGCCGTGGCCGTCTTTTTGGCCATCATCTTTACTCAGCTGAGTTTCGTCGGCCATGATGCCGGACACCGGCAGATCTTCGCATCCCGCCGAGCTAGTTACATCCTGGGCATTCTGCTAGGGAATCTCGGCATCGGACTCAGCTACGGCTGGTGGGTGGGAAAGCACAACCGTCACCATGCTCACCCCAATACCGAGGATGCCGATCCCGATATCGCGATGAAGGTACTGGCCTTCACCCCCGGCCAGGCCAGGATCAGCCAGGGGGTGTTCGCGTGGCTGTTTCGCTGGCAGGCTTACCTGTTCTTCCCGCTGCTTCTCGCCGAGGCGTTCAGCTTGCATGTGGCCAGCGTCCGGGCAGTAACCGGACGGGCGGCGCGCCGTCCGCTGGCCGAGGCGATCCTGCTCGGCGCGCATTTCGTCGGCTATCTGACGGTCGTGTTCCTGGTTTTGCCCCCAGTGAAGGCCATCGTGTTCTTGCTGGTCCAGCAGTGCCTGTTCGGCCTGTACCTCGGTGCCGCGTTCGCGCCCAACCACAAAGGCATGCCCATCCTGCCCGCCTCCGACAACAGCGACTTCCTCCGTCGCCAGGTACTTACCTCCCGCAACGTCCGCGGTGGCTGGCTGCCTGACCTGGTCATGGGCAGCTTGAACTACCAGATCGAGCACCACCTATTCCCCTCCATGCCGCGGCCGAATTTGCGCCGGTCCCAGCCGCTGATCAGGGATTTCTGCCTGCAGCGAGGACTGCCCTACTGCGAGACGAGCCTGTTCGGGTCCTACGCGCAAGCGCTTGGCTATCTCAACAGCATCGGCAAGCTGGCGCCGAGCCCCGCAGCCAGCTAGTAGCGGCGCGACAAGCCAGCCGCACAACCGGGTGCAGACTGGGTAGCAGCGATAACTAGCCTGCAACCACGTGCTCCCGGGCCCGGTGCGCCATAACAGGGCCGCAGCGCGGGAGCCTTCAAGTGACACGGGAGTCCCGATGCGCAGCCAGCTCACCGCAGCGGACGCGGGCACCGTCGATGTTGGCGGGGACTTGACCGTCAACCGGCTCGGCTTCGGCGCGATGCGGATCACCGGGCCGGGCGTCTGGAGGGATCCGCCCGACCGCGATGCGGCAAAGGCAGCCCTCCTGCGCGCGGTGGAACTTGATGTCAACTTCATCGACACCGCGGACTCTTACGGCCCGGAAGTCAGCGAGAACCTGATCGCAGAGACGCTTCATCCCTATCCCGATGATCTGGTCATCGCCACCAAGGGCGGCCTGGTCAGGCCGGGACCTGGGCGCTGGACCCCGGACGGGCGCCCAGAGCACCTGCGGACGGCCTGTGAAGGCAGCCTGCGGCGCCTGCGGCTGGATCAGATCCCCCTCTATCAGTTCCACCGGCCCGATCCCAAGGTGCCGGTCGCGGAATCGATCGGTGCGCTGGCCGCACTCAAGGACGAGGGCAAGATACGCCATATCGGGGTCTCGAACTTCTCCGAGCCGCAGCTGCGCGAGGCGGAGCGCATCACGCCCATCGTGTCGGTACAGAACCGCTATAACGCCGCCGACCGGTCGTCCGAATCGATGGTCGATCTGTGCGAGCAGGAACAGCTGACATTCCTGCCATGGGCGCCGACTCAGGAGGCGGCCCACAATCGAGCGGTCACCGAGGTAGCGCGTCAGCATGGCGCGACCTTGCACCAGATCGTGCTGGCCTGGCTTCTTGCCCGGTCGCCGAACATACTGCCGATTCCCGGCAGCGGTTCCGCGGACCACATCGCCGAGAATGTCGCCGCCGCCGGAATCACGCTGAGTCAGGACGATATTGCCGCCATCAGCCAGGCCGGCTGACCCCGTGCCGGACGGGAGCCCGAACAGTCCGGGAGCTCGTGCCGAGCTGGTCGACTGTCAGCATTGCGGGCGGCGGAACCGGCTGCCTGCCGCTGGCAGCGGGGTGCCTCGCTGCGGCAACTGCCGGAGCCCGCTGCCGTGGATCACTGCGGCGTCAGATACCGACTTCACGCAGATCGCGGAAAGCGCCACGATTGACGTGCTGGTGGATATCTGGGCGCCATGGTGGCCGCTGTGCCGCCGCGCAGACCCGGCGCTAACCCGGCTCGCACGGTTGCTGGCGGGCCAGCTGAAGCTGGTAAAGGTCGACGTGACGCAGGCACCGATACTGCAGCAGCGGTTCGTCATCCAGGCAGTGCCGACGCTGATACTGATGCGAGGGCCGCACATCCTCGCTTACCAGGCGGGCGCCCCGCCCGAGCCGTCGCTACGCGCCTGGCTCGAGCGGGCTGCCGCGGACTGCGGGGCGTCAGGGCGCTCAGACTGCGCCGCTGCTGCACCAGATCCTCGGCACTCTGCCTGAAATCAATCTTTATACCGAACTGACCGGCTGATCCGACGACCGCGCCGCCTGGCTGTGGACTACCCGGATTGAGGATGTGCCTGCCCGGCAGCACGAGCGACTCTTGCGGTAAGTCCGAACAGGCCAAACCGCGCCGGCCCGAAGTCACCGGCTAAATCACCTACCGACAGGCGAACACAGCGCAGCCGACTAGAACACAGCGCAGCCGACTAGGAGGTTAGGCATGGCAACCGCAGTTGGCATCGATCTCGGGACCACCAACTCGGTTATTGCGGTGACGGAGGCTGGCAAGCCGACGGTGGTGCCCAATGCGGAGGGATCACGGACCACGCCGTCGGTCGTAGCCTTCACCCCGCAAGGCGAGCGTCTCGTCGGTCAGCTGGCACGACGGCAGGCGATCCTCAATCCGAAGGGAACGATCTACTCGGCCAAGCGCTTCATCGGCCGGCGGTACGAGGAGGTGGAGAGCGAAAAGCACGCCGTATCGTTCGATGTGGTCCCCGGCCCTGACGGGTCGGTGCGCTTCGCGGTCCAGGGCAAGCAGTATGCACCCGAGGAAATCTCCGCCCTCGTCTTGCGCAAGCTGGCCGAGGATGCGTCGAAATTCCTTGGCGAGAAGGTGACCGAAGCCGTCATCACGGTGCCCGCCTACTTCAACGATGCCCAGCGCCAGGCGACCAAGGACGCTGGCAAGATCGCCGGCCTTGAAGTGCTGCGGATCATCAACGAGCCCACCGCGGCCGCGCTGGCGTACGGACTGGACAAGAAGAGCAGCGAGACGGTGCTCGTCTACGACCTGGGCGGCGGCACCTTCGACGTCAGCATCCTTGACATAGGCGACGGCGTGGTCGAGGTGCGCGCGACCGCAGGCGACACTCACCTTGGCGGCGACGACTTCGACCGGCGGCTCGTCGACTACCTGGCCGATGAGTTTCAGCGGGACAACGGGATCGACCTGAGGGCTGATCCGCAGGCCCTGCAGCGCCTGTTTGAAGCAGCCGAAAAGGCCAAGGTCGAATTGTCGGCGGTCACCCAGACTACTATCAGCCTGCCGTTCATCACTGCCGATGCCGCCGGGCCGAAGCACCTCAACACCACGCTGATGCGATCGACGTTCGACCAGATCACGGCGGACCTCGTCGAGCGGACGACCGGCCCGGTACAGCAGGCCCTCGCCGATGCCAAGCTCACTGACGCCGACATCGACGAGGTGCTCCTGGTCGGCGGGTCAACCCGGATACCGGCCGTGCAGAACCTGGTCCGCCGCCTGACCGGCGGCAAGGACCCGAACATGACAGTCAACCCGGACGAGGTCGTGGCGCTGGGCGCGGCCGTGCAGGCTGCCGTGCTCAAGGGCGAGGTCAAGGACGTAGTTCTCCTCGATGTCACGCCACTGTCCCTGGGCATCGAAACGCTCGGCGGGGTGATGACCAAGGTGATCGAGCGCAACACCACCATTCCGGCCCGGCGTACCGAGACATTCAGTACTGCCGAGGACAACCAGTCAGCGGTGGACGTGGTGGTGCTGCAGGGCGAGCGCGAGCGCGCCGCCGACAACCGCGCGCTAGGCCGGTTCCGGCTGGAGAACATCCGGCCGGCGCCACGGGGCGAACCGCAGATCGAGGTCACCTACGACATCGACGCCAACGGGATCCTGAACGTCTCGGCCCGGGATAAGGACACCGGCGCCGAACAGCGGATCACCATCAGCGAGAGCTCCAACCTTGATCAGGCCGAGGTGGAGCGAATGGTCGGCGACGCCGAGCAGCACCGCGACGAGGACCGGCGGCTGCGTGAGCTGACCGACGCCCGTAACGAGCTCGATGCGGCCGCTTACCAGGTTGAGCAACTGCTCTCTGACCGAGGCAGCGAGGTGCCGGTGCATGAGAAGGCGCGGGCGGAGAACCTAGTGACCGACGCTCGGCAGGCGCTCAAGCAGGAGTCGACGCTCGAGGCGATCCGAAACCTGACCGGCGAGCTGCGGCAGGTCTATCAGGCCCTTGCCGCGGCCGGCGCAGCGGGGCAAAGTCAGGCTGGCGGCGCGGGCCAGCCGAATGGGAGCCAGCCAGGCGCTGGTCAGGCAGGTGATGACGACGACGTGATCGACGCCGAGTTCACCACCCATGAGTGAGGCCACCGGGTCCGGGCGCGAGCCTGACGGGAGCGTTGCGGCCGGTCGCGACAATGGCGTGGCGATGACGGCCGAGGCCGCCGCCCGGATCGCCGAGCTGGAGGACCAGCGGTTGCGGGCGCTGGCCGACCTGGACAACGCCAGGAAGCGGTGCGCGAGCCAGATCAGCCGCACCGAGGCGGAGACTCGGGCGCGAGTTGCACGGCTATGGCTGCCCGTGGTTGACAACCTCGAACTGGCCCTGCAGCACGCGGCGGCTGACCCCGGCTCGATTGTGGAAGGCATCAGGGCCATCCGGGAGCAGGCACTCGGCGTGCTTGCACAGCTGGGCTTCGGACGCCGCGATGACCTGGGGACAGGTTTCGACCCCGAACGACACGAGGCTGTCGGGTCCCGCGCGGACACCGGCGCGCCCGACGGCTCTGTTGTCGAGGTGATCCGGCCCGCCTATGGCGAGAAGGACAGCCAGCTCCGGCCCGCGCAGGTCGTCGTCGCCAAGGCGGACTAATGGCCGCAGACCGGGATTTCTATCGAATTCTGGGCGTGCCGAAAACCGCTAGCCAAGATGAGATCCAGCAGGCTTATCGCAAGCTCGCGCGCACCCATCATCCGGATGTCAACTCCGATCCGGGCTCCGAAGAGCGGTTCAAGGACATCTCGGAGGCGTACTCGGTGCTGTCTGACCCGCAGACGCGGCGCCGCTACGACGCGTTCGGGCCCGACTTCCGGCAGATTCCCGAGGACGTCGACCCGGAGGCCTGGCGGCGCGCCCAAGCCGGTGCCCGGGCGGGCGCCGGCCAATCAGGTCGCGCTGGCTTCGGTGCTGGCAACGGCACCTATGGCCCAGGCAGCTACGGCCCCGGCAGCTACGGCCCCGGCGACATCAACCTCGACGACCTGCTGGGCGGCATGTTCGGTGGCCGGGCCGGCCGCGGTTGGGGACCGATCCCCGGCGCTGATCAGGAAGCTACGATCGAGCTGACGGTGGAGGATGCCTACCACGGCGGGCGCCGTCAGATAACGCTTGGCAGCGGGCCAGCAACTCGCAACCTGCAGGTGACGATCCCGGCCGGGGTGACGGACGGCCAGCGCATCCGGCTGGCCGGACAAGGCGGCCAGGGCGGCGACGGCGGCCAGCCCGGCGACCTTTACCTCGTAGTGCGGATCAAGAAGCACCCGCACTACCGGCTGGAAGGCCGCGACCTGTATGTCGAACTGCGGCTTGCGCCGTGGGAGGCCGCGCTCGGCACTTCGGTTGCAGTGGACACGCCGGGTGGTGAGGCCAAGGTAACGGTACCGGCTGGCACGTCGAGCGGCCGGCGGTTGCGGCTGCGCGGCCGCGGCCTGCCCAGTCCGAAAGGCAAGCCCGGCGACCTGTATGCCGAGGCTCGGATCATGGTGCCCGCCAACTTGTCCGCGGCCGAGCGAGGCCTGTTCGAACAGCTTGCGGCGGCGTCCCAGTTCGACCCGAGGAGACGGCGATGAGTTACCCCCTGGTCCGGGTCCGTCGGCTTGACCTGGAGGAATTCGCCGCGGCGGCCGGCATGCACCCGGAGCTGGTCCGCCGGCTTGTCGCCGTGGGCGTGCTCGATGCCGCTCACGACCAGGCAGGACGTTACTGGTTCGAGCCTGCCGAGCTGGCTCAGGTCGGGCGAATACAGCGGCTGCGCGCCGGATTCGCGCTGAACTACGCGGCGGTTGGGCTGGTGGCCGACCTACTCGACCGGATCGCCGTGCTCGAAACTGCCCTGCGAAGGGCCCAACGGCCAGGAGAGTGATCAGATGGACCCGGCTCGGCTCACGCAGAAGTCGCAAGAGGCCCTGCATGACGCGCAAACGAAGGCGGTGCGCTTCGGCCATAACGAGGTCGACGCCGAGCATCTGCTCCTCGCGCTGGCTGAGCAGCCGGAGGGCATCGTGCCGCGGTTGCTCGCGCAGGCTGGCGCCGACACTGACCAGCTCCGGGCTGCGCTTGAGGCCGAGCTCGCCAGACGGCCACGAGTCAGCGGGCCCGGCGTGGCCCCTGGCCAGATCAATGTCACCCAGCGGCTGACCAGGCTGCTGGACGCGGCTGACGAGGAGGCCACGCGGCTCAAGGACGACTACGTCTCGGTCGAGCATCTCGTGCTGGCCCTGCTGGGCGAAGGTCCGTCTTCGGCCGCGGGCAGGCTCCTGCGCGATCAGGGCCTGACCAAAGACTCTTTCCTGACGGCGCTGACCAGGATCCGCGGCAACCAGCGCGTGACCTCGGCCATGCCGGAAACGGCGTACGAGGCGCTGGACAAGTACGGCCGGGATCTTGTCGCGGACGCGGCGGCTGGCCGACTTGACCCCGTCATCGGCCGGGACGCTGAGATCAGGCGGGTCACCCAGATCCTGTCACGAAAGACCAAGAACAACCCAGTGCTCATCGGCGACCCTGGCGTTGGCAAGACCGCGATCGTCGAAGGCCTGGCGCAACGCATCACCCGTGGCGATGTGCCCGAGGGGTTGCGGGACAAGGCGATTTTCAGCCTGGACATAGGCGCCCTTGTGGCCGGCGCCAAGTACCGCGGCGAGTTCGAGGAACGGCTGAAGGCGGTGCTCGCCGAAGTCAAGGCTGCGCAAGGGCGGCTCTTGCTATTCATCGACGAACTGCACACGGTCGTCGGCGCTGGCGCCGCCGAAGGCGCCGTGGATGCGGCCAACATGCTCAAGCCGATGCTGGCCCGCGGCGAACTGCACATGATCGGCGCCACCACGCTCGATGAGTACCGTAAGCAGATTGAGAAGGACGCCGCCCTGGAACGCAGATTCCAGCCCGTCATGGTGGACGAGCCATCGGTCGAGGACACGGTGTCGATCCTGCGCGGCCTGCGCGAGCGCCTGGAGGTGTTCCACGGCGTGAAGATCGCTGACAGCGCGCTGGTGGCGGCGGCCACGATGAGTCATCGTTACATCTCTGATCGGTTCCTTCCGGACAAGGCGATCGATCTTGTCGACGAGGCATGCGCGGTGATCCGCACTGAGATCGACTCCATGCCGGCCGAGCTTGATGAGCTCACCCGGCGAGTCATGCGGCTCGAGATCGAGGACGCCGCACTCGCCAAGGAGGAAGACCAGGCCAGCCGGGCCCGGCTGGAAGCGCTGCGCAGGGAACTGGCCGACCTCAGGGCCGAGGCCGACTCGCTGCGTGCCCAATGGGAGGCCGAGCGGCAGGCACTGCGCCGGGTACAGGCGCTGCGTGCGGAGATGGAACAGGTACGCCAGGAAGCTGAGCTGGCGGAGCGCGACTATGACCTGAATAAGGCGGCAGAGCTGCGGCTCGGCCGGCTGCCCGAGCTGCAGCGGCGGCTGCAGGCCGAGGAGGACCGGCTGGCGGCGCGCACCAGCGGCCAGCGGCTGCTGCGCGAAGTCGTCACCGACGACGAGATCGCCTCGATCGTGTCCCGCTGGACCGGCATCCCGGTCAGCAGGCTGCAGGAAGGCGAGCGGGAGAAGCTGCTGCGCCTCGACGAGATCCTGCACGAACGCGTGGTTGGCCAGGACGAGGCGGTACAACTGGTCACCGATGCGATAATCCGGGCTCGCTCGGGGATCAAGGATCCGCGCCGGCCGATCGGATCCTTCATCTTCCTTGGCCCGACCGGGGTCGGGAAGACAGAACTCGCCAAGTCACTCGCGGCGGCGCTGTTCGACACCGAAGAGAGCATCGTCCGGATCGACATGACCGAGTATCAGGAGCGGCATTCGGTCAGCCGCCTGGTGGGCGCACCGCCTGGTTATGTCGGCTACGAAGAAGGCGGGCAGCTAACCGAGGCAGTTCGCCGCCGACCGTACTCCGTGGTGCTGTTCGACGAAGTGGAGAAGGCTCACCCGGACGTTTTTAACACGTTGCTCCAGGTGCTCGACGACGGCAGGCTAACCGACGGTCAAGGCCGCACCGTTGACTTCCGCAATACTGTCATCGTCATGACATCCAACATCGGCTCGGAGTACTTGCTCGAGGACGCCACCGCCAACGGCGAAATCAAGCCAGACGCGCGAGACCGGGTCATGGCCGCAATGCGGGCGCACTTCCGGCCGGAATTCCTGAACAGGCTCGACGACATCGTCTTGTTCAAACCGCTGACCGAAGCGGAGATCGAGCGCATCGTGGAGCTGATGTTCAACGATATTCGGGCCCGGCTGGACGAGCGCCAGATGTCGCTGGAGATCTCGCCTGACGCACTCAGGTACATCGCCGAGCAAGGGTTCGACCCCGTTTACGGTGCGCGCCCGCTGCGGCGGTTCATTGCCAGGGAGGTCGAGACGAGGATCGGCCGCGCGTTGCTGGCCGGCGATGTGCGTGACGGCGCGGTGATCCGGGTCGGTTACGCCGACACGGAACTGACTGTGAGCTACCAGAACCCGGCTGATACGGCTGGCTGAGCAGCGGCTGGCTGAGCAATGGCAAGGATGGTGCCTTAGTGACAGCTGACCTTATCCGGTGCCCGAACTGCGGGCGCCGGAACCGGGTGCCGGACGTGGCAGCCGGGACCCCGCGCTGCGGTAACTGCCATCGCCCGTTGCCATGGATTGTCGACGCCGGGGACGATAGCTTCGCCGAGGTCGCCGAGAAAGCCAGCGTGCCCGTGGTGGTGGACCTGTGGGCACCCTGGTGCGGACCGTGCCGCACGGTGAGCCCGGCGCTGGCGCAGGTCGCCGCCGACCTGGCCGGCCAGATCAAGTTGGTCAAGGTCAACGTCGACACCGCACCCCGACTGCAACAGCGCTTCGGCGTGCAAGCCATCCCGACCCTGCTGGTCTTGCACGACGGGCAGGTGGCCGCGCGGCAGACCGGAGCAGCACCCGCTCCGGCGCTGCGAGCCTGGGTGGACCAGGCCCTGGCGAGCATCGGGTAACACCGGACTCGGGCGAGGCGGCATAGACGGCGCCCGCGGCGGCGCGGCAAACTGAGGGCTAACCAGGGCAAGGCATGCCGATCGTGCGGAGGTCAGCTGATGGCCGAGGGCAGCAGCGAATCGGCGATCGGCGCGGCAAGCGCCGCCCCGGCTCAGCCGCTCGCCGAGTTGCTGGCCCGTGGTGATCCGGCCGGACCAGCGCTCATCGTTCCCGACAGCGGCGAGGTCCTGACCTACGGGCAAACTGCGGCCAGGATCGAGACGCTCGCCCAGCGGCTGGCCGGTCTAGGTGTCCGGCGGGGCGACCGGGTGGCGCTCGCGCTGCCGAACGGCCCCGATTTTGTCCTGCTGTTGCTCGCCATTGCCGTCCTGGGCGCCGCCGCCGCACCGCTCAATCCCGGTTATACCGAGACCGAGTTCGGATTCTTCCTGACCGACATAGCCCCCAGGCTGATGCTGATACCGGCCAGCGGAGCCACTGCGGCGGCCGCCGCAGCTTCCGCCGCGGGTACGACCTTGCTCGGCGTGCAGGCCGGAGATGACGGACCGCCTGCGTTGCTCACCGACGAAGGACCGGCCGCACCGCTGCGTTCTTTCGAGCCAGGCGGTCCCGACGACGTCGCGGTCGTCTTGCATACCAGTGGCACGACGAGCCGGCCTAAACAGGTTCCGCTGCGGCAGCGCAATCTCATGGCTGCCACGGGCACCGATTGCCGCGCACTACCGGCTTGGCTCCGCGGACGTGTCGTTCTGCGTCATGCCGCTGTTCCACATTCATGGCCTGGTGGCATCGGCGTTCTCGGCACTGCGGGCCGGCGGCTCGGTCATCGTGCCGCGCCGGTTCACCCCGCACCGCTTCTGGCCACAGGCCCGCGAACACGCCGCCACCTGGCTGTCGGCCGGCCCGACGCTGCATCAGATGATCCTTGACCGGGCCGACGACGCAGGCCCGCCGCGGACCCTGCGGTTCGTCCGATCCTGCAGTTCGCCGCTGCCCCCCGCGCTGCTGGAGCGGGCAGAGCGCGGATACCAGGCGCCCATGCTGGAGGCATACGGCATGACGGAGGCCAGTCATCAGATGAGCTCCAACCCGCTACCGCCGGCCGAGCGGATCGCCGGCTCGGTGGGCGTGCCGACGGGTACGCAGATCGGCATCGCCGACAGCTCGGGCGCGTTCCTGCCGGACGGCAGCCCTGGCGAGGTCGTGATCCGCGGGCCGGGCGTCATGTCTGGATATGTCAATAACCCGACTGCCACCGCCGAGGCGTTCTTCGGCGACTGGTTCCGCACTGGGGACCTCGGGATCTCCCGCGATGGCTACCTCTTCCTGACAGGACGCCTGAAAGAGATGATTATCCGCGGCGGCGAGAACATCGCTCCCGCCGAGATAGAGCAGGTGCTCATGTCGCACGCGGCCGTTCGCGATGCTGTCTGCTTCGGGGTGGCCGATGAGAAATACGGCGAGCTTGTCGGCGCAGCTGTCACGCTCAGCAAAGACGCGGACGTCAGGGACCTGATCGAACATTGCAGCGGGCTACTGGCCACGTTCAAGGTGCCGGCCAGGATCGATGTGCTGGCGGAGATTCCGCGCACCCCGACCGGCAAGGTGCAGCGGCGCCGGGTTGCCGAGTTCGTCGCGCAGCAGCGGGCTGACACGTGAGGTTCGCGGTTCTCGGGGCCGGCGCGATCGGCGCATACGTAGGGGCAGCGTTGTCCCGTGGCGGCAGCGACGTAACCCTGATCGCCAGAGGGCCGCACTTGCAGGCAATGGCCGCCCGCGGCGTGCGCGTGCTGTCGCCGCGCGGGGACTTCACCGCGCATCCTCGGGTGACCAGTGACATCGACGCGGTCGCTGCCGCCGACGTGGTGTTCGTCGCGCTTAAGGCCTATAGCCTGACCGAGATCGCTCCCCGGCTGGGCCCACTGCTGGCGCCTGGCGCCGCTGCTATCTGGGCACAGAACGGCATCCCGTGGTGGTACTTCCAGTCGCTCCGCGCCCCCGCCGGGCTCACCGGCCTGCAGAGCGTGGACCCGGGCGGGGTCATCGCGGGCTCGGTCGGCCCGGAGCACACTGTCGGCTGCGTCGTGTACTGCTCCACCGAGATCATCGAGCCGGGCGTCATCCGGCACGTCGAGGGGACCAGGTTCACACTCGGCGAGCCGGACGGCTCAGATTCCGAGCGATGCAGGCAGATCTCCGCTGCGTTCGCGGCCGGCGGGCTGCGGGCGCCGGTCGACGCCAGGTTGCGGGACCAGATCTGGCTGAAGCTCGTCGGGAACGCGGCATTCAACCCCATCACGGCCCTCACCCGGTCCACGCTCGGGCAGCTTGGCGTGCTACCGGAAATGCGTGACTTGCTGCTCGCCATCTTCGCCGAGTGCGCGGCGGTCGCCGCCCGGCTCCAGATCACCTTCCCGGTCTCGCTGGACAGGCGGCTCGAGGCCGGCTTGGCGGTGGGCGATCACAAGACGTCAATGCTTCAGGACCTGGAGGCGGGCAAGCGACTGGAACTCGATTGCATGACCGGCGCGATCGTCGAGCTTGCCGACCACTTCGGCGTCGAGGTTCCGCACGTGCGAACCGTGCATGCCTGCGCGAAGCTGCTCGACCTGTTGCAGACCGGACTCCAGGTCCAGGTCAGCTAGCCAGCCAGCCAGGCGCTATCATCGCGCTCGGGCGCACACGGGCGGCAGGGCTTTAAAGAGCGCCTCAGTCTTGTGAATCCAGGCACTGAGAGGTTGGCGTGGGATCTGGCGGCGAGTTGGCAGCTGCTGGCCTGGCTGATAGCGGCCGGGTCAGCCGCCCTGCTGCGGTCATGCGCCGCCTGACCGGCCCCGCCCGTACCTGGCTGGTGATCTTCACTGCCTCGCTCGCGCTCTTCCTCATCCGGTTCCTGGTGCCTACCCCGGTTGCCCAGGCGGACAACCGCGACGGCCCGCGGCTGACCTGCGGCCTTGGGCTGGGCCCGGTCACTAGTGGCCATCCCAGGTTCTTCCGGTTCGCTTACTTCGAATACGTCTCGCGTCCGGCCTGCGCCGGCCGCGCACCCTACCCTTCGTCGGAGCTGGTGCCGATGGAGCTGGCCAGGGCGCTGACGCCAGTTTTCGGGCTCCGCGGCGAGCTGAACCTGATCGCGCTCGGCGTGCTGCTGTGCGTGCTGGCTTCGATCGGCATCGCCAGTCTTGCGACCGGGTTGCGGATACGTCTATTGGCCCAGTTTGCGGTGGCGGCAGTGGTCTGGCTGATCATGGCGGACGCGGCCTTCTTCGATGTTTACGCCGGGCCGTTCAGCGAGGGTGCCGCGCTCGTCGGTCTGCTGCTGGTCGCCGCTGGGCTGGTCTACCTGGGCCGCGGCTTGCGGCTGACGATGGCTGGCCTTGCCCTGGCCGGCACCGGCGGATTCCTGGCCATTTTGTCGAAGGAGCAGTACCTGGTCCTGGCCGGACCGATCTGCATCACCCTCATACTGGCCAGCGGAGACCGAGGAAGCTGGCGCGGGCTGCAACGGTTCCGCAACCGCCAGGCGGGCGCGGCCGTTGCCGTGGCGGCGCTGCTCGCGATTCTCACGGCCGGCTACCTGACCTGGAACTACACCAGCCACTACGGTCAGCGGCTCGAGCACATCCAGGCGGTGGATTTCATCTTCACCGACATCGTCACCACCAAGGCGGCGGCCCCTGCTCAGCTGCGCGCGCTTGGTCTGCCGGCGAGCTGGGCGAGGTACGCGGGCCACTATTACTGGGACAGCGGCTCGGTCCGCACCAATCCCACGCTGCCCCGTTACTACGGCCAGCTGACCGATACCAACATCGCGCACTACCTCGTCACCCATCCGGGCAGCATCCTTACCGTGGGCCAGGCGGACGCGGTCCAGGCGCAGCGCCTCCGGGTCACCGCGCTCGGCGATTACCCGCCATCTGCCGGGCATCCGCCGGGCACCTTCGAATCGCGGGTAGCAGTCATCACCTGGCTGATGCAACGGCTTCCGCGCGGACTCGGCTTCGGCTGGTACATCCCGGTGTGGGTCGGGGTGGCGGCGCTGGCGCTCCTTGCGCTGTTCCGCAAGCGCCGCAAGCCATGGCATCGGGACGGCGCGGTGCTCATGCTCTGCATGACGGCATGCGCGATGGTTGCGTTCATCCCGCCGGCCTACTTCGCCGGCATCTCCACCACGAGACATATGGTCGGCACGAACCTCGCGACGTTGCTCGCGCTGACAGTCGCCGTTGCGCTCGCGCTGTCGATGATCGGGCAGGCGCTGGGGCGGTCGCGGAGCGGGCCGGGAATGCCGCCGGTGGCGCAGACCGTGCCCGAACTGGCCGAGCCGGCCGGACAAAACCCAGGCGCAGCGTCAGCTGGTCCGGACGGTTAGCACCGGCGCGGTGTTTCGCGGCGGGCAGAGCCGGGAACGAGTCCCGCAGTTCTGACAGCCTCTTGCGGCTGGTATCGGGGGATTCTCGGTCACGGCTGATGACTCCAGTTCAGCATGCGTCGTGCCACGGCATGGTGTGCATGCTCGAATCCGGTCGGGCCGGTCTCTCGCGGTCGCAGGTCCACCGAAAGGGAAAGACCTTGACAACTGACGTACGTGCCGGCGAGGCTCGCATGCCCACCTTGGGCGGCCCGTCGTCCAGGGAAATGCAGCCGGGCGAGGTGCCATCTAGCGAGGTAGTCCGCGCGGTCCGGGACATGTACCGGAAGCACCCGTTCCCCCCGGCCCAGCGCAAGCACAGCTACCAGCGGCACGCTGCTTACGTGCGCAGCTTCCTGGCCGAGCGCGGTATCGAACCTCGCGGTGCGACGTTCGGCGACATCGCCTGCGGCACCGGGCTGATGATGCTGGATTATGCCCGCGAGTTCCCCGAGACCTCGTTCATCGGTCTCGACCTCTCCGAGACTTCTGTAGGCATGGTCAACCAGACGCTGGACGAGGAGGCAGTCAGCAACGCGCGGGCTTATCAGCAAGACATCATGCTCCTTGACCGCGCAGCTGAGTTCGACTACATCGTGTCCTGGGGCACGGTCCACCACCTGCCTGACCCCGCTGAGGGCATCGCGATCCTGTGCCGCGCGCTGAAGCCCGGGGGAATCCTGCGACTTGGCGTCTACGGTCATTACGGCAACTGGGAACGCCGGGTCCAGCAGGAGATCCTAGAGACCATCACTGCCGACCAGGTGGCAGATGACTCGGCCAGGATCGAGGCGGTCCGGGTGTGGGCCCAGGGCGACCGCAACTTTAAGAACTACTACACCGCGCCGCCAGTGGACCTGGCCGACGACAACTGGGTCGTCGATGAGTTCCTGCACGTATGGGAACAGCACCTCCGGCTGGCCGACATTGTGGCCTGGCTGCGCGCGCAGGGCATGCAGGTTCAGCGCATGACCGACTACTACGACCAGGAAATTCCGCTGGACGTCACGTACCACTCCAGCAGCCCCGTGCTCGCGGCGAAGGTCGGGAAGCTGCCGTTCGAGAGCCAGTGCCACGTCATCGACATGATCGTGCGCCCGTACTGGATTTCGCTGTTCGCCCAGAAGTCCAGTGGGTAGCGGCCTAACGGACCGGATCATGGCGGCGACCGCCTCCGCTGCGGCGGTCAACACCGGAAAGGCGGTCCGGTACCTGTCGAGGGCACTGCACCGCGGCGGCGGGACGGCGTTGCCCGGCCGCATCGCGGCACGGATCGACCCGACATTGGTGAGCTCGCTGGCGCGCGGACTGCCCAATGGCTGCGTCCTGGTGACCGGAACCAACGGGAAGACGACGACAACCCGGATCCTGGCAGAGGCGGCGCGCGCAGCCGGACTGCAGGTTGTCACGAACCCCGAAGGCGCGAACATGCTCTCGGGGATCGCGACTGCCCTGCTGTCCAACGCCAATCGCGTCGGCGGCCTAGACGTGACCGCGTCGGCTATCGGCATATTCGAGGTGGATGAGGGGGCGCTACGGTCGGCGATCGAGGCCCTGAACCCGCGGCTCGTCGTGATCACCAACCTGTTCCGTGACCAGCTGGACAGGTACTTCGAGGTGGACTTCGTCGCCCGGCTCTGGCAGCACGCGCTGCACCAGCTGCCGTCCACTGCGACCCTGGTGCTGAATGCGGATGATCCGCAGGTTGCGTTCCTCGGCGAGGACCTGCCGGCGCGGGTGGTCTACTTCGGCCTAGAAGACCGGCAGTGGGCGCGTCCCGGTCTCGAGCATGCCGCCGACTCGCGAAGATGCCCGAAATGCGCCCGCGACCTGCTCTATGAGCTGAGCTTCTACGCTCACCTTGGGCATTACGCCTGCAAGGAATGCGGCTGGCGCCGCCCGGATCCGCGATTCGGGGCCTGGAAGGTTGAATTGCGGGGCGTCGAGGGCAGCCAGTCGCAGGTGTCCACGCCCGCTGGCGACCGGCTATTCCAGATACCGCTGCCCGGCCTGTACAACGCCTGCAATGCGCTGGCTGCTGCCGCGGCGGCGTCCTGCCTGGGCATTGACCCCGAGCTGGTGCAGACGGCAACGCAGGAAACGGCTGGCGCATTCGCGCGCTTCGAGCGGGTGCGCGTCGGTGACAGGCAGGCGGTCCTGCTGCTGGTGAAGAATCCGAGCGGCTTCAATGAGGGGCTCCGGCTGGTGCTGGCCTCGGACGGCCCTGTCCGGCTGCTCATCGGGCTCAACGACAACGGCCCGGACGGGCGCGACGTTTCCTGGATCTGGGACGTCGACTTCGAGATGTGCCAGGGCCGTACCGCGTTCCTGGCGGTGACCGGGCAACGGGCGCACGATCTTCTGCTCCGGATCAAGTATGCCGGGCTCGGCGACGCCGCAGCACTGGCAGCGGCCGGGCCTCCGACGCCACCAGCGGTGCAGCTGGCCGACGACGACATCGTCCATGCCTTCTTTGCCGCAATGGACCGGACGCCGCCGGGCGAGACGCTGTACGTGCTCGCGTCCTATACGGCGATGTGGACACTGCGGCGAGAACTGGTCCAGCGGGGCCACCTGGCCCCGTTCTGGCAGCAGACCCAGGCTGAAGGGATCGGGGCCAGATGAAGCTGGTGCTCGGCTATCTGTATCCAAGCGTGATGAGCCAGTACGGAGATCTCGGCAACGTGGTCACCGTGATCAAGCGCTGCCGGTGGCGGGGAATCGACGTCGAGGTCGACGAGCTCGAGGTCGGCGACAAGATCGAGGCCGGCCGCGTCGATCTGTTCCTTGTCGGCGGCGGAGCCGACGCACACCAGCGGCATATCTGCGACGACTTGCTGCAGGTAAAGGGCGAGGCGATCCGGCAGGCTATCGCCGATGGCGCAGCGGCATTCGCTGTCTGCGCCGGATACCAGCTATGGGGTCACTCGTACCGGACGGCGACCGGGGAGGATCTTCCCGGGCTGGGCATTTTCGACGTCCACACCGTCCACCGGGCTGCCCAGACCCGGACCCGCCTGGACACCATCACCAAGGCCGGCAGCGTCCGGGCCGTCGGCAACCTGGTGGTGCGCTGGGGCAACCACGTCCTGGTCGGCTTCGAGAACCATGGCGGCCGGACGTACCTGCAGGACGGGGCCCGGCCGCTCGGCCGGATCCTGGCCGGCGGCGGGAATAACTCCGAGGACGGCTGGGAGGGCTGCGTGTACAACAACGCGATCGGCACCTACATGCACGGTCCCGCGTTGCCAAAGAATCCCGTGCTGGCTGATCACCTGATTTCGGCCGCGCTCAGCCGCCGGTACCGCGCGGTAACGCTGGAGCCATTGGACGACAGCGCGGAGCATGCCGCACACGAGCGCGCAGCGGACCGGGCAATGGCGAAGCCACGATGGTGGCAACACCTAATAGGCGACGGCGTGGGCTAAGCGCGGCACTAATCAGCTTGCGGCAGCCGCCGGCTGGTAGGTGAGCAGCAGAACGCCGTCACCGTCAGTCTTGGCGTCGGTAAGGACGAGCCGGGCGGCCGCTGACATGGCATCGGGGAACATGCGCTTGCCCGCACCGAGAATGATCGGGAAGATCATCAGCCGATATTCGTCAACGAGGCCATGCTGGATGAGTGTGCGGACTAGCTGGCTGCTGCCCTCGACCAGCAGGTCGCCGCCAGGCTGTGTCCTCAGCTTGGCGATCTCGGCCGGGACGTCGCCCCTGATCACCGTGGTGTCGCCCCACGTCGCTTCCTCGTCGGCCAGGGTCGAGGAGACGACGTATTTGCGGATGCTGTTCATCCTCTTGCCGAAGTCGTCGGACGCCATGGACGGCCAGGCCTGCGCGAATCCCTGGTAGGTGACGCGCCCGAGCAGGAGTGCGTCGCTGCCGAACAACTCGTCGAACTTGAACTGGTCACCGTGCGGCCCGCGTTCGAACTGGAACGTCCAGGAAGGCTCCTCCATGACTCCGTCCAGCGACGCGAACTCGGTCACCACGATCCTGCTCATGTCTGTCCTCCGTCTCGCCATCGCCGGCACATTCCGGCTTCTCACTCCCTTCACGAACAGAGCCGGGCCGGATCGACAAGCCGACTCGTGCCCGTTGTTGGGTCACACGCCGGCTTCGCGGGCGAGGTCTTCGTCCACGATCAGCAGCAGCTTGCCGCGGGTATGCCCCTGCTCGACCTCGCGGTGTGCATCGGCCGCATCTGTCCAGAAGTATCTGTGGCTCACTTCGACCAGAACCGATCCGTCGTCGAACCAGGGCGCCATCGCGATGAGGTCGCTGCCCCGCGGCGCGCCGTTGTAGCGCCTCCAGCGGACCCGGTCGCTGTCGGGCAGGCTGTCGCCGCCCGCTGGAGTGGCGATGACGGCGCCGTCGCGTGCGGCCGCCGCAGCACCAGGCAGGGTTGGGGCGGCGCACGCCAGGACCCGTTCCGCGCCACCATTGGTCAGCTTGCGGACCTGGTCGGGCCAGTCGGGCTGGCGATGGTCGATGACGAAGGCCGCGCCCAACTTGTGCACGAAATCGTGATGCTGCTCGCTTGCTGTCGCGATCACGACAGCGCCTAGGGCGCGGGCGATCTGGACCGCGAAGTGGCCGAGGCCGCCGGCAGCCGCCGTGATCAAGACCGAAGCGGCGTCGCCGGTGCCCAGGCTCAGCACTTCTTTCAGCCCCTGCAGCGCTGTTAGCGCGTCGACGGGTACCGCGGCTGCGTCGACGACATCGAGGCCGACTGGGACTGAGGCCATCTGCTCGGCCGGACAACTCACATACTGCGCGTAACAGCCTGTCAATCCCGGATAACCATAAACCGGCTCACCGTCCTGGAACGCCGCATGGTCGCCGCTATCGCCCTCGACGAGTCCGGCGAACTCGCCGCCGGGAATATACGGGAGATCGGCGGGGTACTGACCGCTCCGCAGGTGCGCATCCCACGGTCCCACACCTGCGGCGAGCACCCGGACAAGGACCTCCCCCGGACCCGGCTCCGGAATGGGCACATCGACAACCTGCATGACCTCAGGTCCGCCTTGCTCGGTCACCATGATCGCCTGCATCGTCACTCCAGTCTCGAGTCGGTGCCCACTGGGACAGCTTGCCCGGCTCGTCGCCGGGCACACCACTAGTACCAGCGCCCTATTTTGGCCGGCCGGGACGGCCGAAAGCCGCCCGGCCGGCGAGACGGTACGGTGGGCAGAGAGCGCGCGCGCACGACGGGAGGCTGAGCGATGGCAGACGAGAGGCGCCACGAATCCGAAGATCTTGAGGACTTCGAGGTTCTCGACTCCACTGACACACTGGACGGCGCCCCCGGCGACGATCCGCTCGACCGCGGCGTGGCCACGCCCGAACGCTGGTCCGCTGCCATGAGATTCGGCTCGACCGGTGCCGAGCAGTCTGCCGGTGAATCGCTCGATCAGCTGATCTCCGAGGAGGAGCCGGACGTCGACACTGCTGACGACGGTTCGGACCTCGGCTGGGACGAGAACGCGACAGATCAGGACATCGCACGACTCCAGCTCGATCAAGGCGCCGATGCTCGAACGGGCCGGCTGACAGCCGAAGACGTCGGGGACTACCCGGCCGACGACGACCTCACCGCGCACGACGCGGGGATCGACGGAGGCGGGGCGACGGCCGAGGAGGCAGCGATCCATGTGATCAACGATGATGACGCACCCAGCGGCCGGGAATCATAGGGCGGCCGGGTCAGGACCGGAGCCACCCGCAGAGCAGTACTCGGGAGCAGCCGTGTTGGAGGCCAGGTTCAATTTCGTCACCGCAGATCCGCGCCGGCTGGACGACTTGGTCACGTTCACTGAGGCCGAGGTCTGCCCGGTCGTGGAGACCGCGGCCGGCAGTCTCGGCACGTCCTTGTACGCGAATCCGGAAGTGGGCGTCGCGATCCTCGAGTCGTTCTGGGCATCGCACGCACGACTGGTGCAGAGCGAGCAACTGGTCTCGTCAGCGCGCCATGAAGCCGTGGCACGAGCCACCGGCACGGTGTGCGTGGAGCGGTATCAGGTTCCAGTTTTCGAGCTTGATGCGCCGCTGATCGCGGGAGCCGGGCTGCGCCTCACCCGGATGGACGTTGCGCCGTCCGAGGTCGAGGACGCAGTGGAGATTTACGGCGACACGGCGGTTGCCCAGCTTGCCGAAACGGAGGGGTTCTGCGCCGCGCTTGCTCATGGTCGACGGGGCCACCGGTCACATGATCAGCGAGACCTCGTGGCGGAGCTACGAGGCGCTGGCCGGGAGCCGCAGCGTCAGCGCCGCAGTCAGAGTCGGCAACCGCGGCCTCAGCCGGCTGCGTGATTCGGGCGGTCGAGGAATACCGTGTGATATCCAGTTCTGCTCGAAAGCCGTCATAGTAACGACGACGGCCCGTCAGGATGGTGCCACCGCAACCGAGCCGTACGTCACAGTGCTGAGCTGGCCGGTGTTGTGCGAGCTGACTGCCAGGCCCGCTAGCGCGGCTCCCGGCCAGGTTCGCCAGGGTAACGCTCGAGTTGGCAATCGGCGTCCACGTGACGCCGTCGGCCGAGGTGGCGGCGCTGAACGTGGAGCCGGACCGGGTTATCTGGATATAGAGCGGCACGGACCCGGTGGTGGCTACCTGGCTGCTGGTGCCCCCTTGCGCGGTACGCCACTGCACCACGACCCCGTTCCCCGGCGTGACGAATACGGCGTAGTACGGCGAGGCCGGATCAGAGGTCCCCCTGATCATGATGCCGCCCTTGGCCCAGGCGCTCGAGTTGCCCTGGGAGACGACCTCGGCGCTGACCGTACCGCCGGCCGGCAACGGCTGCCACACGTAGTGGAAGTTGTCGGATGTACCCCAGATGTCGCTGCCGCCGCCCGTCACGGTCCACGAGCTGCCGGACTGGTTCTGGCTGCCAGCAGCCGGGGCGACGTTGCCGATGTCGGCGCAGGTCCACGTGTTGGGGCAGATGCCCGGCGGCTGCATTTCGCCGGGCGCGACCGCAACAGTGTTCAGCGTAACTGCTTCAGCCGTGCCCTGAGTGTGTGAGGTAATGGCGAAGCCGGCTAGCGCCGGGCCGTTAAAGCCTAGCGCCTTGGTCGAGCCGGGAATTGCGGTCCAGGTCTTGCCGTCCGCTGATGTATAGGCCGTGTAGTAGTTCTGCGGGTTGCTGCCAGTCGTTGTGTAGCGGCCGACCATCAGGTACGTCGGGCGCCACGCCTGCGGTTTGCAGCTGAGACGAAGTTGCGCCTTGCGTTGACCGCCACTGAACGACGATCCCGTTACCGGGCGTGACGAAAACGCCGTAGTACGGCGAGCCGGGGTCGTTGGTGGCGCGGATCATCGGCCCGGCCTTCGCCCACGGCGAGGTGTTCTGTTGCGAAGCTGACCTGCGCGGTGACCGTTCCGTCAGCGCTCAAAGTCTGCGAGACCAGATGGAACGAGTCCGCTGTGCCCCAGATATCACCGCCGCCTGCGCTCTCGGTCCAAGTACCGGAGCCGTTGAGCTTGTCCTGCCCGGCTGGTAGCGCGCCGCCGATGTCCTGGCAGGCCCACGCCCGACGGGCAGATGCCCGGCGGGGCCTGCGACCCCGGCAGCGAGGCCAGGTTGTCGACGGTCACCGAGGCGAGCGTCGTCGAGTTGTGCGAGTCGGTGGCGATACCGGCGACCATCGGTTCCGGCAAGCTCAGCGCGACCGTGGATCCGGGCACGAACGTAAAGTTCACCCCGTCCGTGGAGGTGTAGGCGCTGTAGTACACGAGTTGTGCGTGGTATCGGTATATCGCGACGCCATAACCCACAGCGGCGTCGTAGCCGTTGCCGAACCCAGCACCTGGCTGGACTGCCCGGCTTCCGCGGCTCGCCATTGCACGACGACACCGTGCCCGGGTGTCACGAAAACTCCGTAATACGGCGCCTGCGCGTCTGTCGGGGAGCCGGATCGGATCATTACACCGGTCTTCTCCCATGGATCATTGGGTGTTTGCTGTGATACCACCCGGGCGCTGATAGTGCCGTCGCCATTGGGCGAGTTGGCCGGATCCTGCGGGAAGCTCTGGGAGATGAACCGGAAGTCGTCGATAGTTCGACCAGATGTCCGAGCCTCCGGCCAGGATGTTCCAGGTGCCTGCGGTTCCGCCGCCCTGCTGCTGGCTCAGGTAAACCTGGTTGCCTGGCAGGATATCGGTGCCGACATCGTTGCAGGTGTAGCCGGTCGCGCAGATCCCTGGCGGCTGGCTGCTCGATGCGGTGAGCGTGACGTTGTTATACGTGACGTTAGGAGTGGTTCCCGCCGTGCCGGACGTCGCGGCCAGCCCAGCGAGGTAGTTCCCCGCGGGCATGTTAATGATCTCGGTCGAGCCGAGCACCGGTGTCCATGTGCTCCCGTCGGTGGATGTCAACGTCGAGAAGTAGGTCTCCTGCGGATTCGCCGAGGTATCTGTCCAGCTCACGATCTCGACGTAGGCCGGCGAGGTAATCGCTGGCAGGCCAAGCTTGGCCGTCGTGCTGGGCGTCCCGTCGTAACTGCGCCATTGCAGGGTCGCCGCGCCGCCGGGCTTGAGAAGCACGGAGTAATACTGCGCGGTCGGGCTGGCGCTGGCCCGCATCATCAGGCCCTCCTGCGCGGAAGCGGGCGAGGCGGGCGTGACTGACCTGGGCGCTCAGCGTCTGGTCGCCGGAAACCTGCTGGTATGCGTAGTGGAATGAGTCTGCCGTGCCCCAGCGTGATCCCGGTGCCCGTGCCACTGAAGCGTCAGCGTGCCGGGGCCGCTCGATGTGGTGTCACCCGGCGGGGCGGGATTGCCGACGTCCGCGCAGGTCCAGCTCGCTCGGGCAGGGGTCTGCCGGAGAGGGCGGGTTCATCGTCGTGCTGATCGGGTTGCCGACGGAGATATTGCTGAACGAGGCGGTGCCGGTGTTGGCCGACGAGCCAGAATCCACCGCGAGCCCTTGCAAGATGGTCGCCGGCATGTCCATATCGGCGGTGCTGCCGGGGATGAGCTGATAATTCACGCCGTCGGTGGAGTAACCCGCGCTGAAGTTGTTGCCCTGCCGCTGGATCATGACCGAGACGGGCATCGCGGCCGGAGAGACCTTGGCGAGCAGCACCGGATTCTTCGCGAACGGCGCGCGGTACCAGACCTGCAGGTCGTTCGGCGTGTCGTTCGGATATTCGAAAGGATCGCGTAGAACGGCGAGGCCGGGTCGGTGCTCTGCCGCATCATCACACCAGCCTGCTGGGTCTGGCCGGGCTGGGCAGTCTGCGCCGTGATCTGGGCGCTGGCCTGGGAGTCACCGGAGACCGGCTTCGGAGATGAACCGGAACTGATCCCCGGTGCCGCGGACTCCCGTACCCGGCCGCAGTCACGGTCAGCGATGCCGCCGGAGGTCTGCTCGGATCCGGCAACCTCTGGGACTGTGAATGTCCTGGCAGGTGAATCCGGCCGGGCAGTTCGGGTCTGGTGGCGGGGTGGTGGTGGAGCTCGGCAGCCCGAACGCGTAGAGGTCTCCGTTGAGGTCCGGTACATAGAACTGGCTACGGGCCACCGAGACCGCGCCGTAGAGTCAGAGCGGGCAGGACGTAGCTGTACAGAAGCGTGCCGGTCGTGGCGTTGAGCACCTCGAACGTATTTCCCTCCGACACCCCGAGCAGTCCGTTGACATATGCAGGGGAACCAAGGATCGGCTGCTCGGTCTGGCGGCTCCAGGAGATAGCGCCAGTGCCCGGGTCGAAAGCGGTGATCGAGCCCCCTGAGCCGTGGCTGCCCTGGGTGTTGTTGCCACCGGCGTAATAGAGCAAGCCGTTGGCGAACACGCCCGAAGCGATGGTCCCGTCACCGCCAATGACGTTGGCGCCTCCGATCGCGACTTGGTGCTGCCAGACCGGCCCGGCGGCGAGGTTGTTACGGTTGAGGGTGTACAAGATGCCGTTCTTATTAGCCACCGATAGCAATTGGTCGCCCTTGCTGTCGGTCGTCAGCGTCGGAGTCGTACCCCAATCGGAATCCGACACGGCGGCCTCGAACGGCAGCTGCCAGGAGCCGACGTACTGCAGTGTCGTGGCGTTCAGGGCGACGATCGCCTGCGACTGAGTCTGAGTGTGATCATTCAGCGTGCCGGTTGACACGAATATCGTGTTGGTTGCCGGGTCGTAGCTCGGGGATGTCCACACGCCGCCGCCGACCTCGCCATTCGGCACGAACGCGTAGCTGTTGATGATCTGGCCTTGCTGCGCGCCGGAGATCGCCACTTGCAGCAACTGGCCCTGAACGAGCGGGTTGTCGCAATTGCTGGCGATCCCGATGTAGGCGTAGTTACCCACGATCAGCGGGCTTGACCAGTTGTAATGCGCACCTGCCTGGCTGTTGTCGCCGGTATAAACCTTCCACAGGATGGCGCCGGTGGTCGCGTCGAGCGCGTACCAGTACGCGTCGCCGCCCCCGACGTACACCACGCCGTTCACGACCGCGGCGGACGAGGTGATCCCGATAGTCGCCGGAGTGCAGCCCGGATCGTTCGTTAGTCCCAGGTACTGCTTCCAGATCACGCCCCGGTAGAGGTGTTGATCGCATACTCGTAGCCGTCCCAGGACCCGACGTAGGCAGTGGTTCCCACAATGCTTGTCGAGGTGGCGATCGGCCCGGTGGTTGCGTAGGACCACTTCACCTTCAGCGTCGGAGCGCTCGCCACGCTGAGCTTCGGATCGACCGTTGCCGCAGTCCTGGCCGGGTTCTGCAGGAACATCGGCCAGTCCTGGTACGACGCGGCAAAAGCCGGGGCTGCCCTGCATCGGCAGGCGACGCGACAAGCGCCGCCGCAGGCAGTGTGATCGCCACGATGCGGATGGCGGCCCAGCGCAAACGGCGGAGCGACGTTCGCACGACCGTACCAGGCCGGTTCGCGTGTCGGGCAGTCATTCCCGGAGATCTCCTCTGGAAGGTTAGCGAGCGGGCCACGCCGGGTCAAGGCCCGGGCGTGAAGGTCACGTTGTCGAAGGTGGCAGTGCCGAGCACGCCGGTCTTATGCGAGCACTCGAACAACCCGACGGTGGCCGGGCTCGTGATGGCCAGCGTCTTCGACAACACCTGAGTCCAGGTAACCCCATCGCTCGAGGTGTAGGCGGTGATCTTCCCATTCAAGCGGACCAGCTTCATCCACACGTTCGGGAACGTGTAAGTCGCGCCGCCAGTGGATCCGCTGAAGTCGTACTGGACCTTGATATTGCCGGCCGGGCCGGTCGAGATCATCATGTAGTTCGAGCCAGCCGTCGTGGACTGCTTGATCATGACGCCAGCCTTGGCGTTCGAGCTGGTGTTTGTCTGTGACGTCACCCGCGCGATGATCGTGCCGTTCCCGGCCAGCGGCTGGTAAACGTAGTTGAACTGGTCGCTGGTGCCCCAGATGTCAGTACCGGAGCCGTTGAGGGTGTACACGCCGTTGAGGTAACCTGCCGAGCCGGCCGGCGACGGCGAACCCACATCGGTGTCGGTCCACGGCGACGGCAGCGGCCCCGGCGAGGTCGCCTGAGTAACTTGAACGTTGTCGAACGCGACCGTGCTGTCCTGGCCGATGTTGTGCGCGGTGTCGAACAGGCCGATGGTGACCGGACCGGTCATGGCGACCGAGGTGGTGCCGATCTGAGTCCAGTGGGTGCCGTCGGTCGACTCGTACGACGTAAAGATGTTGCCCGCTCTGGTGAGCTTGAGCCACTTGTTCGGCGAGGTGAAGCCGGAGAGGTTCGTGCCGGTGGCCGACTTCGAGCCGCTCCACTGCATCCGCACGCCGTAGCCGACAGCTGGATTGACCGGCGGCAGCGGCGCCAGGCAGCCATTGGCGTCGCAGCCAATGCCGTTGATATTAGGCGTGTTCGGGCTGACGTCCGGCGCGACTAGGGCATCGACGAACGGCGACCCGGCGGTCGCGGCTTGCTTGATCATGACGCCGGCCTTCGCCCAGGCTGCGGGGCTGGTCTGGTACCTGATCCTGGCCACGATCGACCCGTCGCCACTGAGTGTCTGGTACACGTAATGGAACTGGTCGTTGGCGCCGAACACGTCGGCTCCCGACCCGTCCACGTAGAAGGTCTTGTCGCTGGCCGAATAGTCAGCCGTTCCTGCCGTAATCGGCGAGCCGATATCGGCGCTCTGCCACGGCGATGGCATGGTGGCGGTGACCGTGTCATAGTCCGCGGTGTAGGTCGCCGGCGTGGCGCCGGAGGTGAAGGAGTCGGTCAGCGCGCTGCCGTCCGACCAGCCAGCGAACCGGTACCGGGTCCCGCTAATCACCTGCGCCAGCGGCATGCCCCGCAGGACGTGCTGCACCCCGACGACGTCCTGGTCGGTGTAGCTGCCGGAATGCCAGCCACCATCGACGAAGTAGCCGGTCCCGGGCACATTCGAATTGACGGTCCAGCTTGTCAGGTTCGGGTTGAGGTCCTTCGTCACGGTCGTCTGCAGGCCGAGCGAATCGGTCACCGTCAAGGTGATGCGGTAGTAGCTGCCCGGCACCTGCGACGGGTCGGTAGGAATCTGGAAGCTGCCCGATGTGCTACCGGTCACCGGGCCGTAGAACGGATCCGGAACCTCGGCGTAATACGACGGCTGCACCACGCCGTGGCTGATGTAGTCCACCTGCCACGTGTAGTCGTAGCCGGGCATGGTGCCGTCAACAGGATCGGTCGCCGTTCCGCTGAAGGACACGGTGTCACCGGCGTTGTAGGTGGACGGTGCCGTGATCGTTGCCGTTGGCGGTTGCTCGCCGACTACGACCTGGGTAGTGGATGTCCCGGTCTGGCTGCCGTTGCTGACGGTCAGGGTTGCGGTGTAGGTGCCATTGGCGGTGTAGGTGTGGCCGGGATCGGCACTGGTCGAGGTTGAGCCATCACCGAAGTCCCAGGAGTAGGTCAGCGGCTTGCCGTACGGATCGCTCGATTCGTCCGACGAGAACTGGACGGTCAGCGGTGCCAGCCCGGCGCTCGGCGTCGCTGCCGACGATGCCGTTGGCGCGAAGGGGCCGGGTGCCGAGATTTCGGAGACGCTGCCGCCGAAGACGTTCGCCAGATAGAGATTGCCGTCCGGTCCCTCCTCCAGGTCGGCGATGGTCCCCGCGTTGCTGTCGAAGACGGTGTCCGAAACTACGGTCTGGTCGGTGGGGTCGAAGGTGACCGCTTCGATGTCCTGCCGGACGTAGTCGCCGAAGAAGACGACGTTGTCATAGGCCTTGGGGAAGGTCGAGCCGGAGTAGGCAGCAATGGCCGACGCGGCAGCGTCGGTCGGATAGTGGCCGTAGGAGTAGGCGGGGTTGGCGTAGCCGCAGCTCCCGCAGTTGCCCTCTTTGACCGGCCAGCCGAAATTACTCCCCGGCTGGAGGGTGTCGAGGTCCTCCCAGTAGCTGGAGCCGGTGTCCTCGGTCATGGCATTGCCGTTTGGCAGGAAGGTGAATCGCCAGGGATTGCGCAGCCCGTACGCGTAGATGTAGGGCACCGCTCCGGGTACGTGGACGAAGGGATTGTCACTCGGGACTGTGCCGTCCAGGTTGAAACGGAGGATCTTGCCGTAGATGTTGTTGAGCGCCTGGCCGTTACTGATGGACGGGACGTTGTCGCCCACGCTCCACCACAGCTTGCCGTCGGGGCCGATCTTTACCTCGTTGCCCGGATGGTCGTAGCTGCCTCCGTTACCGTCCTCGTTCTGGATCTGGTTGCCTTGGTAATAGATCTTCTCGCTCGCGGTACTCGCGACGCCGTTCACCACGGTGAAGCGCGACAGCCGAGCGTAGGGCTCCACTACCCCCCCGACGGTGATGGGTACGGTGTAGGAGACGTAGATGTAGCCGTTTGCGGCGAAGTTCGGGTCCAGCGCAAACCCGAGCAGTCCGGTCTCCCCCTGCTCGAACACGTTCAAGGTGAGCACCGGAGTCGGCAGGAGTGCTCCATTGTGGTAGTCGAGGATCGTGCCGCCCTGCTCGCCGATGTAGATGTCTCCGTTGGGCGCGGGCGCGACCACGACCGGCTTGGTCAGGCCACCGACCAGCTGGGTTTGGACGAAGCCCGGCGGGAGGACCGGACTGGCATTCGCCGTGGTCGTGGCCGTGCCACCGACCGTCGCCCCTGATTCGGTGCCCGAGACTTGCGCCGTGTCGGAGTAGGCCGTGCCTGCGGCCGCAGTGACCCCAACGGTAAGGGACACGTTCCAGACCTGACCGGCGGCGATGCTGGGTGCGGTGCAGGTCTCGACCGGGGATGCGAAGGTGCAGCTACCGAGGTCGGAAGTGACGGCAGGTCCGTTCGGCAGCTGCACCGGATACGGGCCGACCGAGCTGGCGCCGGTCATGGTGTCGGTGAGGGTCACGCCCGAGGCCGCGGCTGCTCCGGTGTTGGTGACCGTGATCCGGAAGGCGACGGCCTGGTAGGTGCCCGCCGATGCGGGCGCCGAGGAGACGGTGATCGACAAAGGGCTCGACGAGCCGAGGGCGGCCGGGAGCGCGACGGTTGTCGCTGGTGTCCCTGAAGCTGCTAGCGCCGGACCAACAGTCAAAGCAGCGACCATCAACACCGGCGCGGCGATCAAGGCAGCGCGGCGGAGGGCGGACGGGCCACATAGCGCGCGATCTGGCATATCAGCGGTCCAATTTCAGTCCAGGCGAAGTTCTACCGGTCCATAGACGCGCGAAGCGACCGCAGCGATTACCGCCAGTGTCCACAAAAATCGGATGCCGTCATCCCACTCTGGCTAGCCCGTGCCGCCTCGGGCGGCAAGTACCTTGGCGCGACCGCCGGGCCTGCCCACCGGACGACCGTGACCTGCGACGTAATCCGCAGTTACGTGGAACGACACGAGACCGCCACGATCCATTTACGTCCTGGAAACTTGTGCATTTACAACGTTCTGACGACTCAAATTGTCGTTATCATTTTGTAATATTTAACCTGTCATCTTCCCACCCGCCTTGGCGCGTCGATAACTTGCGGCTGATACCGCAGAGCGACCGCCTCGGCTGAGGCTGGCTACATCGCGAGTTAGCTGGAGTTGGGGGTGAGATGACAGTCCTGCCGTTGCCGTCACTGCGCCAGTTGGTGTTCCTGGGCGTCGGGGGAACGTGTTTCGCCGTCCAGTACGGCCTGCTGACCGCGCTGGCGACCTGCGGGCCAGGCCGGCCGCTCGCCAACGCCACAGGCTTTGTCGTCTCCGCGCACCCGAAGCCGGACTACCAGTGCGCTCACCGGGTGCCGAAAGCCGGCCAACGCCAGCGGCGGTCCGTTCCCTCGTGGAGCACGTCATAGCGCCCCCGGCCGCAGGCGGGCCGAAAAGCCTGGCCGCTCGCCCTGTTCACCTGCATTCGGTACTGACGCTCGACGACACGCGGTCGGACAGCATCTCGATCGTGATGCCCGCCTACCGCGAGGAAGCGAACCTGGCGGCCACAGTGCGGGACTTCCTGGCCACCGCCGAATCACTCGGCGTGCCGCACAGCATCATCGTGGTCAACGATGGTAGCTCCGACCGAACCGGCGAGATCGCCGATCGGCTCGCGGCCGACTTCCCCGGCCGGGTCTATGCAGTCCACCATGAGGTTAACCGCGGCTACGGCCACGCTGTCTCGACCGGAATCCGCGCCGCGCTCGAGCGATTCGGCAACCGGTGGCTGTTCCTGACCGATTCTGATGGCCAGTTCAAGTCGGACGACCTCGCGACGTTCCTGGAAGATGCCCGCCGGGAGCGTGCCGATGCCGTCATCGGGTACCGGCCGAAGCGGGCCGACCCGCTGTACCGGAAGATCAACGCGTACCTCTGGACGCGCCTGAGCGGGCTGCTGCTCCCGGTGGGCGTCCGCGATGTCGACTGCGCCTACAAGCTGATCGACCGGCGACTGCTGCAAGATGTCAGCCTGACCGGAGGCGGCGCGACGATCTCGCCCGAGATCATCTCTAACCTACGAATGCAAGGCGCCCGCATCATCGAGCGGCCAGTCCAGCATTTCCCCAGGGAACATGGCGAGCAGACCGGGGCAAACCTCCGGGTCATCATGCGGTCGCTGGCCGGCCTGATGCGCCTGTCCGTCGCCACGGCCGGGAAACGCGGACCGGGACGGCTCGTCCGGCGGCTAGTGCGGCCGAAGGACCCGGTGCTGGCGATCACGACGATCCTCGCCGCGGCCGCTTCGATCGCGACGTACGCCTACTTCATTGGCATCCACGCGGCGCTGGCTTACCCCGATGCCGTTTCGCACTTGCTCATCAGCCGGCGGGTCCTGTTCGCATCCACGCCAGGGCTGGCTCAGCTAGGCGCTGTGTGGCTGCCGCTGCCGCACCTGCTCAGCTTGCCGTTCGTCTGGGTCAACTCCTGGTACGTCTCCGGATTCGCCGAATCTGTAGTCTCGATGGCGGCATATGTGATCGGCGTGCGGTATGCCTACCTCATCACTGCGACCATCACCGACAGCCGGGGCGCGGGCCTGGTGGCTGCGATCTTCTTCGGGGCCAACCCCAACGTGCTCTACATGCAGTGCACTGGTATGACGGAGTTGCTCCTTATCGCGACCATCGCAGCGAGCGTCTACTACCTCGTCCGCTGGTCACGATCGGGTCGGTACATGGAGCTCGCGGCCGCCGCCTGTGCCGGCCTGCTGGCCAGCCTGACTCGCTACGAGGGCTGGGTTTACTGCATCGAGGCCACGGTCGTTGTCGCGTACGTGGCCTGGCTGCGCCCACTTGCCGCAGCCGTTCCCGCGGCGGGCGAGTCCCGCACCGCGCGCCGCAACCGGACCTCGCTGCTGGCGCGTTACCGCTCGATGGAAGCCAACGTCATCTACTTTTCCCTGATCGCCCTCAGCGGGATCGTCGCGTGGGTGATCTGGAACGCGGTGATTTTCAGCGACCCGCTGTACTTCCAGACCGGCCCGTTCGCCAAGCCATCCTTGTGGGTGTCGAGAACCGATCCGGTCATTGGCCACCTGATGATCGCCGCGAAGGTTTACTTCTTCGCGACGGTCGACAATGTCGGCATACCGGCGCTCGCGCTGGGCGCTGTCGGGCTGATCGTGTACCTCGTTCGTACCCGGCTGCGACCAGAAGCGATACCCGTTCTGACGCTCACGGTCATTGCCGCGTTTTACGTGTATGCGCTCTACTCCGGGCAGCGTCCGCTGGATGTCATCCAGGTCCAGGGCAACCTCTACAACGTCCGGTTCGGGATCTTGATGGTCCTGCCGATCGCCGTGTTCATCGGCTTCCTCAGCAGCGAACTGGCCCGGGTCAAGTGGCGAGGGCTGCGGACGGCCGGGTTCGCTGGCGCAGTACTGGCGGGCATCGCCTGCACCTTGCTGATCGTGCGCGGCGGGATCGACACCTACATCGAGGCGGAGAACTTCGGCGCCAGCCCAATCCAGCAGGCCGAGACGGCAGTCGGGCGCTGGCTGCAGACGCACTACACCGGCGGAAAGGTACTCATGGAGTCGTTCGGCAACGAGACTGCCACTTACGCATCGAGGCTGCCCCTCGGCAACGTGATCTATGAAGGCAGCTTCCGGCAGTGGGAGCCAGCGCTGGGCAATCCGGCTCGCAACAAGATCCGGTGGATCTTCATGCGGGATATCCCCGGCAATCGGGATGAGGTCTTTACCGCCTTGTACGGAACTGCGACGCTCAACGACTACTACCGCCTCGTCTACAACCGCTCGGGCGAGCGTGTCTACAAATTCGTCGGTTCCCCTGCCGGGCACCGAGCGCTGGGAAACATGACCGGCGCCGCCATGCGGCACGGCCGCCTAGTGCGTCATGGAGAATCCCGGTGACCCAGGAACAGCGCACCGAGACCATGCCAGCGGCAATGTCGGTGCTTCTTGCCCTGGCTGCCGGTGATCGCGCCGCCCGAACCGCGGGCGCAGCGGCGCTAGATGATCGCGGCGCAGAGATCACGCTGGTGCTACCGCGGCCCGAGATAGGCACGCTCGGCCGCATCCGCCGCCGCAGCGTAGCGCCGGTGACTCCGATCCTGCCGCTGCCGGACAGCCTCAGCGCGCGGCGGCTACTGAGCCGCGGCCAGGCGGTCACGATGGCGGCCTGCGTGGCGATAGTCGCCAGCCTGATTGCGCTGCAGCTGGCGACCGGCATCGGCCCGTCGCCGCTGGCCTGGGCGCAATGGGCGGTAGCGATCGTTACCGTCATGTACATCGTGGTGGTCGGCTTCCGCCTGCTGCTCGTGCTGGCTGCTCCAAGCGCCAGTGTCATCGACTTCAGCGCTGCCGAGGTCCAGGCCATTGACGATGCGGATCTGCCTGTCTACACAGTCCTCGTTCCCCTTTATCGGGAAGAGAAGGTGCTGCGCACGCTCGTCGACAAGCTTTCCGGCCTTAACTACCCGTCGTCCCGGTTGCAGATTTTGCTGCTGATTGAAGAGGACGACGAACTGACCCGCAGGGCGCTGCGCAGGATGGCCCTCGAGGAGCAGTTCGAGGTCGTCGTCATCCCGCCGCGCCACCCGCGGACGAAGCCGAAGGCCTGCAACGAAGGTCTACGACACGCCCGCGGCGAGTTCTGCGTGATCTTTGATGCCGAAGACCGGCCGGAACCCGACCAGTTGCGCAAGGCGGTTGCCGCGTTCCGCAGCCAGCCAGAGTGGGTGGTCTGCATGCAGGCCGAGCTGCAGTACTGGAATCCGTGGACCAACTGGCTGACCCGTTTCTTCGCCGCTGAGTACGCACTGAACTTCAGCCTGGTACTCCGCGGACTGGACAAGTTCGGCCTGCCGATCCCGCTGGGCGGGACCTCTAACCACTTCCGCACCGAGGCGATTCGCCAGCTCGGCGGCTGGGATCCGTTTAACGTCGCGGAAGACGCCGACCTGGGCATGCGCATCGCGCGGCGCGGCTGGGCGGTTCGGATGATGGCCTCGGTGACCGAGGAAGAGGCAAACAGCAAGGTGGGTAACTGGATCCGGCAGCGCAGCCGCTGGGTCAAGGGGTACTTCCAGACTTGGCTTGTGCACATGCGCTCGCCGTGGCAGCTCTGGCGCGAGCTCGGCACCAGGCAGTTCATCGGCTTGCAGCTGACCATCGGCTTCTGCACGCTCAGTGGCCTGGTCAATCCGGTGTTCTGGTCGCTGACCTGCCTGTATGTTGTCGCCGGACCGGGCCCGATCTCTCCATTTTTCCCACCGCCCGTGCTGATCACCGGCCTGCTGACGATGGCTATCGGGAACCTACTGATGATTGAGGCAATGATGGCTGGTTGCATGGCCCGCGGACTACATCGGGCGCTGCGCAGCATGCTCCTCGTACCGGTCTACTGGGGCCTGATGAGCCTGGCGGCCTACAAGGCTCTCTTCCAGTTGCTGCGGCCAAGCCGCCGCCACTACTGGGAGCTGACCACTCATGGCCTTGTGTCCGAACACGGCACGGCGGCGCCGATGCACCCGTACGTAGTGGCCGAGCAAGTCGCGCTGGCAGGCGAGCAGTGACCGCGATCACTGACAAGCTCCGGCGGCTGGGCGGTAATCGCCGGTGGCGGCTCGGCGCCGCTGCGCTCGCCTGCGCACCGCTACTGGCTGCGGGCACGGTTGCGGCGAACGCGGGCAGCTCGCAGCGACCCGTCCCGGCTACCGCCGGGCTTGCGCATGCCGGCCTGGCAAAACTTGCTGCCGCGGCGCTGCAGTACGCGGGCCCGCTCTCGGTCTTCGTTGGCTATGCCGAAGACAAGGAGATCAACACGCCGGATTCTGCAGCGTTCCCGACCCCGTGGGCTGGCTCCCCGCAGACGCTCTTTCTCGGCGGGACGGTCCCTGGCCAGGCCGCCTGCGGGACGCTGACGGTGTGCTACGACGCTGGAGCGATTCGCCTCGACAACCCGGGGACGACCCCGGTGACGGTGGGCAGCGTGTCAGTCGACGACCATTCCTCGCTGTCAGGCGGCAAGGTGTTCAGCAACCTGTGGGGCTCGTTCACCGTGCCGGCAGGCCAGAGCGCCATCCTGACCGAGAATCCGCCGGCTAATAACCCTGGTTACGATAACTTCGACACCAGCGGATTCCCCAGCACGTGCACACCGCTGACGGTGTCGCCGACGGTCACGATCACGATCGGCGGAGTGCCGACGACGCTGACCGACAGCACACACGTCCTGGACACCGGCGGGATCGATCCGGGCACATGCTCGCCGCCGCGTAACGAGTCGATCCAATGGCGTCCGATCGGCTCGGCCGGCACCTCTGACGGCACCTTGCAGCTCGGACCCGCGACAACAACCCAGTTCGCCGGCGGTGCGGTGAGCGAGACCGCGACGCTGCTCGACGGTAGCGGCAGCGCGGGGCTGCCGCACGTGGCGGTGAATTTCAGCGTCATCAGCGGGCCGGATGCTGGCACTTCGGGTACCGCGGTAACGAATTCGAACGGCCAGGCGACTTTCACCTACACCGGATCCGGCGAGGGCGAGGATGTGGTCAGCGCGAGCGTGACCACGGTGGGCAGCTTCACCTCGAACTCAACACGCGTCATGTGGACAGACGACTCCGCCAGCGCATGGAGCGCAACGGACATCGGCGGCGCGAGTCCGGCAGGCAGCCAGGTTCTTGACCCGTCGACGGGCACCTGGACGATCGGCGGCGGCGGTACCACCGTAGGCGGCACGGCCGATCAGTTCCATTACCTCTGGCAGACGTTGCCGACCGGCGGCGGAGTCGCTGCGCAGGTCACGGCGGAAACCGGCGCTAGCGGATCCGCCCAGTCCGGGGTGATGCTCCGGGCCAGCACCGATCCGGGATCGCCGTACTATGAGGCCTTCGTAGTGCCAGGCGGCGGGCTCACCGTGCAGGACCGGGCCACTCAGGGTGGCGCCAGTCAGACAGTAACCACGCAGAACGGAGTGCTTCCCGGGCATCTGTGGGTCGGCCATTCGGGCAGTACGTTTACCGCTTACGGCTCCACTGACGGCTATGACTGGGTGCCAATCCCCGGCTCGGAGGTCACACTCCCGGCGATGCCAGCGTCCCTGCTGGCCGGGCTCGCAGTAGCCTCAGGCGATACGACGACCCTGAACACCGCCACGATGAACAGCGTCGTCGTGTCCGCGATGCCACCGGCGCCGCAGCCGCTGCAGGTCTGCCCGTCACCGTGGACGTGCGCGGACATCGGCAGCCCCACGCCCGCCGGGACTCAGACTTATGACCCGAACACCGGGACGTGGACGATCACCGCCGGCGGTGCGGACGTCACGGGTACCTCTGACCAGTTCCGCTACATCTGGCAGACAATGAACGGGGACGGCAGCGTCAGCGCGCAGGTCGCCACGCAGACCAACACCAGCACCTCGGCAAAGGCCGGGATCATGCTGCGGGCCAGCACCGATCCGGCCGCCGCCAACTACACCGTCTTCGTGACGCCCGGCACTGGCATCAAGGTCCAGGTGCGGTCGGTGCAGGGCGGCAACACCACCAAGATTGCCAACCCGGCGGGCACCGTGCCGCAGTACCTGGAGGTGACCAGGTCCGGGAATACATTCTCGGCCTACACCTCGCCCGACGGGGTGACCTGGACCCTGATCCCCGGCTCCACCGCCACCGTGAACCTGCCTGCGTCGCTGCTGGCCGGGCTGGCTGTGACCGCCCACAACACAAGCAAGAGCAGCATCGTCACCATGAACAGCGTCAGTATCCCGTCCGTTGCGCCGACGCCCACACCGACGCCGACGCCCACACCGACACCGACGCCGACGCCCACACCGACACCGACGCCCACACCGACACCGACACCGACGCCCACACCGTCGCCCACACCGCAGGTCTGCCCGTCA
The DNA here is from genome assembly GCA_963787665.1 of uncultured Actinomycetota bacterium. GTDB lineage: Bacteria > Actinomycetota > Actinomycetes > Streptosporangiales > Streptosporangiaceae > JAJYUU01. The sequence continues at coordinate 51,253 of CAWBDZ010000005.1, read as the reverse complement.
CCGTGGACGTGCGCGGACATTGGCAGCCCCACGCCCGCCGGGACCCAGTCCTACGACCCCACTACCGGGACGTGGACGATCACCGCCGGCGGTGCGGACGTCACCGGTACCTCTGACCAGTTCCGCTACATCTGGCAGACACTCAACGGGGACGGCAGCGTCAGCGCGCAGGTCGGCACCCAGACCAACACCAGCAGCTCGGCCAAGGCCGGGATCATGCTGCGGGCCAGCACCGATCCGGCCGCCGCCAACTACACCGTCTTCGTGACGCCCGGCACTGGCATCAAGGTCCAGGTGCGGAAGGTGCAAGGCGGCAACACCACCAAGATTGCCAACCCGGCCGGCACCGTGCCGCAGTACCTGGAGGTGACCAGGTCCGGCAACACCTTCTCGGCCTACACCTCCCCCGACGGCGTGACCTGGACCCTGATCCCCGGCTCTACCATCACCGTCAGCCTGCCTGCATCGCTGCTGGCCGGGCTAGCGGTGACCTCCCACAACACAACCACGACCAGCACCGTGACCATGAACAACGTCATCGTCGGCTGACGCCCACGTGCTGGCCGGCCTGGACCGGGCCAGAAGGAGTGAACGCATGATGCGTATCGCCACCACGGCCCGGCCGATGGCCGTGCTGCTAGCGGCCGTCAGTTGTGCGCTCGCCGGATGCGGGGCGGTGAGCCCGGTCAGGGTCAGCGCGGACGGCGGTGCGGCCGGCACGCCCAGCTCGGTGCCCGCCGCGACCACGGCTCAGTCCGCCAGGTCGCCGCAGGGGTCGGCCGCTCGCTCGCGTCCGGCCGGACAGGCCGCCGCCAACCTGTCCGCGCGCGCCGCCCGGACCGCCGGGCCGCCGCAGCGAGGCATTGACATCGACTGGTATGACGGCGACCTCGGTCCCGGCAATACGGTTGCCAACGAGGCCCCCGAGTATGTCCACTACGCGAAGGAACTCGGAGCGAACTGGCTGTCGATCACGTTCCCGCTCTTCGAGGCCAGCCGGAGGTCGTCGGTTTTGGTGCGCCGATCGCCAACGCCGTCGCCCGCGGACCTCAACATCCTGATTCAAGATGCCCGGGCCGCTGGTCTCTCCGTGATGCTCCGGCCGCTGCTGGACAGCTCGAACCTTGGCCATTCCCGCGTGCGCTGGACTCCGCCCAACCTGTCCAGGTGGTTCGCGAGCTACCGGCGCATCTTGACGCCGTACGCACGGATGGCACAGCAGGATCACGTCAAAGTTTTCACCGTCGGCGTCGAGTTCGACGCTTTTGGTGGTTCCAGCCTTTGGAACGGGCTGGATAGGGCGATAGGTAAGGTCTATAAGGGCCGGCTGGCGTACGCAAACAACTGGTCTCATCTGCCGGCCGGCACCGGCTATGGCGGCAGCCGCGTGCGCCAGGACGTCGACGCGTACCCAGCATTCCAGGTCCCGGACAGCACCACGATCGCGGTGCTGACCCACCATTGGGACGCCTGGGACAGCCAGCTCCGGGCCCGCACCGTGCTCAGCGAAGTTGGAATTCCAGCACAGCCCGGCATGTACCGGCATCCGTATGAGTGGAAGTCGAACGGACCGATCGCTCGCTATGTCCAGGTCAGATGGTTTGCCGCGGCATGCAACGCGGTGGTCGACGACCACCTCGGTGGCATCTTCTTCTGGTCGCTGCCGTTTGGCAGCTCGCTGACGGTTCCGTCCGGCCTGGCCAACCCCGGGTCCTGGGCGGCTACCCGTGGTGCCACCGAAATCGCGCGCTGTTTCGCGCGGCTTGAAGCGCGTCAAGTAAGGGTCAGCCCGCCAGCCGCTGGAAGCAGCTAGAGATCGCGCCGGCGCCCGGGCCGTCCACCCACGAGGTCGGCGTGGCCTGGGTTGGCGGGCTGTTGAGCGCCTGGCCGAGCCCCACGGACCAGAAATAGATGCCGCCCAGCTGCTCGCTCGCCGCGGCGTCGCAGGCCGCCGTGAACCACCGGGTCTGAATGTTGGGCGTGAGCCGAGCGCCCTTCCAGGAGTTCTGGTAGGGCACCGTGTAGGCACCGCGGACGGCGGCGATGCCGATCTCGGTCTCCACGGTGCCGGCCGGCAGCCGCCGGTCGTATGCCCGCCAGCCGGCCGTGAGCCGGGCCAGGCTCGCGTCCGGAGCAACCCTCAGCGGGTGATAGGAATCGACGCCCTCGCGGACGCCTGCCCCGCCGTTGCCTGTCAGCGGTATCCCCCAGTTATTGGCATAGAGCAGCGTCCCGTGGTATACGCCGCGAAGCGACGTGACCAGGCCGTTCCAAAGCACCGAACCACCGAACGCGGTGAACTCGGCGCCGTCGATGAACTCCGGGATGCGGTCCCGCTGCGCCATGGCTGCGTACGGCAGCAGGAACTTCTGGTAATTGGCGAACCAGGCCGCGGGATCGGCCGGTTTCCAGGTCGTGCGGGAAGTCCCGATGCTGCTCGAACTTTGGTCGAGCAGCGGGCGGATAGACACGTACAGGCCGGCTCGCTCGGCCGTGCTCGCGACAATGGCCAGATCTTCAGGAGACGGAGTCGCATTGGTGCCCTCGACCGTGGATGAGCCAGCCCCTGGCGTGAAGAACGGAAATGAGACCGAGAGCGCGTTGGCATGCAGGCTCTTCGCGTACGCCACGTCACTGCGGGCCGCAGCCGCGACATCCTGGCCGGGATAGGTATAGAAGTCGATATCAATGCCTAGCTGGACTGACGGCGCCGGGACCAACCGGTAGATCAGGACCGTCGGCTTAGGAGGTGGCGTCGTAGGCGCCGCGACGCACCCGCCGACAGCCGAGGCGACCACAGCCACCGCAACCAGCACCTGGAGAGCACGCAGCATTTTCACTAGCAAACCGTACGGCCTTGCCCGAGTATCCGACCACAAAATCGATAAAGATGCCGAACCTCTGGCTAAAGCACGCGGGCCACCTGGCTGAGCTCTGGATGCGGACCAATCAGCCGGCTCGGCCATGTCCCGGCAATGGCGCCGGGCCAGGCCCGATCAGCCCGGCGCGGCGCCAGACACATCGCGCCGGACCAGAGATCAGGCCGGCCGCGGAGAATGTCTCGACGGCCTGCCGGGCGAACCACCGCTTTGCCACCCGCCAGTGCGGGTTGCGGCGGGCGGCCCGCCGCGCGGCCCGCGGGTGCAGGCCGACCTGGCGGTAGCACGCTGGGCTGACCAGGCGCTCCGCGGCCGTGTACGCGACCAGCGCGAGCACGAGCCGGCTCCAGGCCCGGGTGATCGCGCTGCGCCGCGGCCAGTCCCTGATGAGCTCCTCGCGCGCGTAGCGCATATGCCGGGCTTCCTCGATCACGTGGATCTGGGCCACGGCCCTGGTGAATGGCTCGATCTGGTCGTCGGCCATCGCCTCTCGCTGCATCTGGTCCAGCAGTTCCTCGACGAACAGCGCCGCGCTGAAGGTAAGCGGCCCGTTGGAAGTCGCCTTGAAGATGCGCCCGAGGAAACGGCCGACCCGATCCAGCCGATAGTGCGGGGCGCCCATCTTGCTGACGAACTTGGCGAACATGACCGAGTGGCGGCATTCGTCGGCGATCTCGGTGTAGGAGTACTGCACGTGGCTGGTGGTCGGATCGCGGTCATAAGCGTGCCGGACCAGCATCTGCATCAGGATCGTCTCGAACCAGATGCCCACGCACGCGATGCTGGCGACCTCGTGCCTGCTCAGCTCCTTGCGCTGGGCTTCGGTAAGGCGGTCCCACAACGGGGTGCCGTATAGCGAAACGCGGTGCGGCGGGATTGCGTACCTGTTTTTATCCAGCGGAACCGTCCAGTCGATCTCGGTCAGCGGATCGAATGACGCTTTGGCTGACGAACGCAGCAGCCGCCGCGCGATGTCTTCCCTGTCGGTAGCACGGAGTTGCGTCGTCATGTCTGATGCGCCTCCCGGTGGCATTCGAGCAGGCCGGCCGACCACCGGCCAACGTCCGGCGCAGCAAACGTTACAACGAGCATTGTCTCAATACAAGTGTGAATGGTTGGCTAGCTCTGCGTATGGTGTCTGCATGTCCGAGTACCGCATCGATGAACTGGCACGGCTGGCGTCGACCACCGTTCGTAACATCCGCGTCTATCAGGACCGCGGCTTGCTTGCGCCGCCCCGCCGTGACGGGCGCGTCGGCATCTATACCGACGCGCACCTGGCGCGGCTACGGCTCATCGGCCAGCTGCTCAAGCGCGGCTACACCTTCGCCAACATCGGCGAACTGCTCTCGGTGTGGGGCCGCGGCGGCGACCTGGCCGAGATCTTCGACCTTGAGTCGGCTGTCGGCCAACCGTGGACCGACGAGGTACCTGGCTATGTGACCCGGGCCGAACTGCAAGAGATGTTCGGTGCGGACATCGAGGACAACCTAGACCGGGCTCAGAAGCTCGGCCTGATTGAGTCTGACGGCGCACGTTTCCGGGTCCCGAGCCCGAGGCTGTTGAACGCCGGGCGGGAGCTCAGCGCGGCGGGCATGCCACTGCGTGCCGTGCTTGAGCTGGCCGACAGATTGCGGGCCCACGTGGACGCCGCGGCGAGCGATCTCGCCGCCACGGTGACCAGCCACGTGCTGTCCGTCCACCTGCGGGACGGCATGCTGCAAGGCCCGGACGTCGCGGAGGTCGCGGCCGTCACCCGGCGGCTGCGTCCCCTCGCGCAGACCGCCGTCGACGCCATGCTCGCCCAGGCGATGTCCCAGCACGTCCAAGAGGCGCTCGGCGACCACTTCGCCGCAGTTCTGGAGCACCTCGACCAACACAGAGCCGCGGCACCCGCCTGACTCCGACGGCTAGTCGGTCACCGGATTCACGGCTAACGTGCGGTTGCCTGACTGGGCGGCGTGAACCAGTCCAGGCCGACAGGAAAGAGGTACCTGTCTGCTGCCGCATTGAGCACCCGGCGCGCCTGGTGGAAGTGCTCGGCGCTGTCGCGAAGCGCTGGCAGGCCGGCCGCAGCCGACGTCGCCGTCGCGTGACTGGCCGCGAGCCGGTACCAGCCCGCGCCGAACCACTCAAAGAGCTCGGCCGGCCCGAGGTCTGGTGACGGCAGTGCAGGAAGTCCTGTGGACCTGGCCAGCCTGACCGGATCCAGCCGGCCCGCCAGGGCCCGTTCGAGCGCAGCCGGAAACACCCCGGTCAGGAACAATGCGAGATCACCGAGGCGCCGCCACACGGGGGGCCGGTCTGGCTCAGGGAGCGCGGCAAGCAACATGGCCAGCTTGCCGAGGTCCAGGTCGTTCCAGCGCCGGCGGCGGATTCCATGGGGAGTGGGTGTCATCACGACACCGCTGGACGACCGGGCAAATGAGGCCAGCAACTCAGCGAGAAATAGCCGGTGTGCAGGCCGGGAGAGATATGCGGCGAGCTGCTGGCCATCAAAGACCGGGATTCGAAGCCGCCCGGTTGTGCGCTCGGGCGCGTAGCCGCTGACGCGCAGGTCCGCTGCGATCTGGTGGATAGCAGCGGCGAAGACCAGGAACGGGCTTATCAGCGTGAAGCCCAGGCCAGCGTCGGGCCCAGCCATGCGGAGCAGGCCGGCTGAGACAGCGGGCCGGTCGAGCACATCGAGCAGCAGGCCGGGCGCCCGCTGCAGCGCCTGGATTCGGGCAGCGGCCTCATCCCGCGACACCGCGTCGGCGCGCACAAGCTCGCGCAAGTCGGCATCTGTGAGATGAGCCAGGTACGCTGCGCCGACTCGGTCCCGGTCGTCATCCATCAAGCCATTGTGCATCAGTCCCTGCGCGCAAGGCAGGCTTGCTGAGCCCTCAAACAGCCAGGTAACGCGGCGCGGCTGTGGAGACTCTCACGTTCCCGCTCGCCGACATCGAGGGTTCGACCACAGCCGGTGTGCGCGCGGTCATGCGGTGCGCAGCGCCTCGGTTGGCGAGAGGCGAGCGGCCCGCATCGCCGGGTACAGGCCGGCGATCGCGCCGATGGCCAGTGCGGCGCCAGTGCCGCCATACAGGGCCTGGGCCGGGATCTGCACCTGCCAGTGCTGAGTGATGGCGTAGATGGCGGTGGCGACCGCGCCTATGACGGTGCCGGCCAGGCCGCCGAGGGCCGACAGGAGCACGGCCTCGGCGAGGAACTGCTCGGCGATGTGGCGGCGGGTGGCGCCGAGGGCGCGGCGGAGGCCGATCTCGGAGCGGCGTTCGAGGACCGAGATGACCATGACGTTGGCGATGCCGACGCCGCCGACGAGCAGGGCGACGGCTCCGAGGCCGAGAAACAGGCTGTTGTAGGCGCCCTTGGCGGCGATTTCGGCCTGGAGGATGTCGGTGGGGAACGTGGCCTGCACGACCGCGGGGTTGGCCGGGTTCACGGTGGCGGGCAGCACGGCGGCTACCGCGTTGACCTGGCTGGGGACGGCGCGCAGGTACAGCTGGGTGGGGTGGCCGTCGAAGCCGAAGTAGTGCCCGGCGACGCGGAAGCCGATGAACGCCATGCTGTCCAGCGGGGTGGCCTGCTCGACGGCGCTGGCCACGGGGCGCAGGATGCCGGTCACGGTGAACCAGTGCCCGCCGATCCACAGCTGGGTGGGGCGGGCCAGGTCGTGAATGCCGAGCAGGCTGGCTGCCTCGGTGCCGAGTACGACGGCCGGGTACCGGGCCGTGGCCGCGTTGAGGAAGGCGCCCTGAGCCAGGGTGGCGCCAAGGGTGGCGGGCAGGGCCGGGTCGGCGGCGGTCAGCGAGATGCCGCTGCTGTCGATGGCCGGGATCAGCGAGTTGCGGTACACGTAGGTGCCGGTGAGGCTGGCGATGCCGGTGACGTGGGTGACCGGCCCGATCCGCGACACCATCCCTGCGGCGGTGACCGGCAGCTCGGCCTGCTGGCCGGTCCCGCTGCTGGCGGGCTGCACCGTGATCAGGTTACCGAGCCGGCCCAGCTCGCTCAGCAGGCCGGACTTGGACGACTGGGAGATCCCGAGCACTCCGACGATGGCGGCGATGCCGATGCTGATGCCCAGCGCCGACAGCAGGGCCCGGACCCGCCGGCTGCGCAACCCCAGGCTGCCGGCCCGCAGCAGGTCCCGGAACGTCAGTTGGGAAGTGCCGGCCTCACTCACCCGTCGCCGTGTCACGCTGGATCCTTCCATCGCGGATCTCGATGCGCCGGTCGGTGGCGGCGGCGACGTCGGGGTCGTGGGTGATGACGACGATGGTGGTGCCGTCGGCGTGCAGCTCGCGCAGCAGTCCCAGGATGGCCGCGCCGGTCGCGGTGTCCAGGTTGCCGGTCGGCTCGTCGGCCATCAGCAAGGCAGGCCCGGCCAGTGCCCGGGCGATGGCGGTGCGCTGCTGCTCGCCGCCCGACAGCTGGTTCGGCCGGTGTTTGAGGCGGTGGCCCAGCCCGACCCGGTCGATGGCCGCGGCGGCCAGCGCGCGGCGGTCGGCTAGCGGCAAGCCCCGGTACTGCAGGCCGTCGGCGACGTTGTCGAGCACGGACAGGCCGTCGAGCAGGAAGAACTGCTGGAACACGAACCCCAGCCGCCGGGCGCGCAGCCCTGACAGCTGCTTGTCGGACATCGCCGATGTGTCTTCCCCGGCGACGCGGACCACCCCGGCCGTGGGCCGCTCGAGGGTGCCCATCACGTGCAGCAGGGTGCTCTTGCCCGACCCGGACGGGCCGATGATGGCGGCCAGCTCACCCACGCTAATACGCAGGTCCACGCCGGCCAGCGCCGTCACTGGCGGGTCACCGGGATACTGTTTCACCACATCAATCAGTTCCAATACCGGCGCCGGTCCGGCCCTTGCGGCGCCCGGGGCGGCCTGAGCCGGGACCGCGTGGACCGGGACGGGGACCGTCTGGGTCACGACGACGGCACCTCCACTCGCATTCCGGCCCTGATGCCCAGGCCGCTGACCTGGACCAGCGTGCTGCTGTACAAGCCGGTCGTCACCCCGACCAGACGACTGGTGTCACCGGTCATCACCTGCACGCCGAACCCGCCGCCCGCCAAGGCCAGCAGCGCGTTCACCGGCACCGCCAGCACGTTATCGGCCCGCTGCGAGGTGATGTTCACATTCACCGGCGCCTGATCCAAGGCCGCGCCGGGCGGGGTCTTATCGAGGGTGATGGTCACCGTCACCGTCGGGGTTGATGAGTTCCCCGACCCGGCGGACTCACACGGCGACTGCGCGCCGCTGCCGCTGCCGCCGTGCCGCGCTGCCGCCCCCGCCCGGACACGTGGCCACGGTGCTGACCGCCTGCACCCGCCCGCCCACCGTGGTCGTGCCGTCGGGCAGCACTACCGACACGCCGTCACCAGGCTTGACCAGGTATTCCTGGGTCACGTCCAGCTCCACGGTGACCACCGGGGTAGTACCGGTGGCCGTCAGCACCGTACCGCCCGCGCCTCCGGCGGATCCGCCGCTGCCGCCCCCGCCCCCGGCGGGCGCGCCGGCTGACGCCGTCACCGAGGTGACCCTGATGGGTCCGGGCTCGAACACCACCTGGCCCAGCAGGATCTGCCCGGTCGCCGGCAGGTTCCGCGCGGCCTGCCACCGCTGCACCGCCGCGGTCGTCGCCGCCGAATAGTGGTCGCTGCGGGCCAGCCCGCCGCCGTAACCCAGCCGAATCAGGTCAGCGGTCAGCTCGCCCACATCCGCGCCGTCAGGCATGCCCAGGTAGAACGCCCGGTATGCGGCGACCGGCCCGTACAGCAACAGCACCGGCACGTCGCTGACCGCGTACACGCGCTGATCCTGCCGGATCACCTGCCCCGGCTGCGGCAGCCAGGTGTAGGTCGTACCCGGATTCACCGCGGTCGGCCGCAGCGACGCCAGCACGGCCCGATCACCGGCCAGCCTGACCTGGTCGGAGGCGACCGTGGCCTGGTCCTGGTCGTGGTCGAGCCTCGCGGCCGACTTCGCCTGGGCCAGTTGCTGCCGGGCCTGGGTCAGCGCGGTCTTGTCCTGGCTGACCTGCTGGGCGTCCTGGCTGCACGCCGCCGACGACGCCCCGGCCCCCGCGCAGGCCTTCTTCTCCTTGGCCTGGTCCGAACTGAGGGCGGACTGGGCGGTGCTGAGGTTGGACTTGTCGGCCCTGATCGCCTGATTGTCTGCCATCGACTGATCGGACTCGGCCCGCTCGGCCGCCGACAGCTGCTGCCGGTCCCCGGTCACCAGCTGCTGCTGCTGGCTGACCTGCGAGGTACTGGCCCCCGACGGGGCGCCGATCGTATACGAGCCCTCATAGCCGATCGAACCGCCAACCTGAACCGTACTTGATCAGGTCAGTCCGCACCACCACAGCGGTGGCGACCCGGCCGCTGCCCGCCGGCAAGCCCGCGCCGCCGTGACTGCCGCTGTCCGCCTCGGCCACCCCGGCGGCCACCGCTCCCCCGGCCAGGGCGATGGCGACGATAACCGCCACCCGCCCGGTGAACAACTTAGCCATTGGCGCCGCCCGGAAGGCCGCCGTCGATCTCGATGGTTCCCGGCGGAGGCGGGCCGCTACCTGGGAAGCCTCGAACGCCGGTCTTCTTGGCGCACACCTTGGAGGAGTTCTGGAACGTCGGATTGCCGGGGTTCAGGTCGCCTCCGCCGCCGACATTGAACACCAAGCCGCCGGCGGTGGGGTCGGGGAAGTCCGGGATCCCGTTGGCCCGCATGCACTCGGAGAACTTCAGCAACTCGGCCTCGGACGGATGCTGGAGCGACTGGCCGCCCCGCAATGCGGTTTGGGCCGCGCTCAGGTACGCCCGGCAGAACTGGCCAGGCCCGGAGTTGCCCTGCCCGCCTTTGTACGTCCCGTAAATCCCGCCGGGCGTCGCGGGATTCCAGGTGATGTCGATCAGCTTGCTGGCGGTGATGGTCGGATCGGCCTGACTCGTATCGCCGTGGCTGCGCATGCAGGCAGCCCACTCGTCCAGCAACCGGGTCGGGTTGGTCGGCAGCGTGGTTGAGGAGGTCCCCGTGGTGGCGGAGCTACCGCCGCCGGTGCCGCTGCTGTTCCCCAGGCTGGCGACCTGCGGGGTGCCCGCTGAGCCACCGCATGCGGCTAGCCCGATGGCGGCCGCCGCGACCAGAACGGCAAGCCCGCTCGATCGGTGGCTAGTCCTCGTCATAATCCGCCTCCGGTTCAGTCACGTTTTCTGGGTGCACCCACGAGTCATGGCTGGTCACCATGCTTCGCGCCGGAGCCGGAAGCGCCGGTCCCGCCCTTACACGTCGGGGGGCCAGCCGGGCCGAGGCAGACCACCAAGGGCCCCAGCTTCGGCCAGCCCGGGATCTGCTGCAGTATCGGCCGAACGGCCATGGCGAACGGGACCCGGCGGAATCCGGCGGGGATGGGCACGATGAGCTTGGCCAGGTTCTGCGCGGTCGGCGGGAGCCAGGTGATGTCGGCGGTCTGCCGGAGCGCTGGCGCGCCGGGCGCCGAACGGACAACCATGCGCACCGGCAGGTAGGTCCCCGGCGTGACCCAGATGGTCTCGGAGATCGGGCTGTCCGGGCGGCTCGTCAGCTCGACTGTCTCGATCCCGTCGACGCGCTGCCGACCAGCCACGGCCAGCGTTCCGCATGAAATCGCTGTGCGGAGGGCTTTGGCCGCAGGCAGCGAACTGGCAGAGAAACCGATGCCCGGCAGCCCGGGCCGGAACAGCAACGGAACGGCGCCGACCATGGGCCCGCAGCCGCGCGGAACGAGTACCGCTGCTTTCGGGCGGATCATCCCAGCCAGCGGACCGAGCGAGGGGAGGGCTGTACGCCATCCGGGCTGGCGTGCCCATGTCCGCGTCCGGTAGCTGACCACCGTATAGCCAGATGCGGTGCTAATGCCCTCGTCATAGACCGGATGCCCGGCCGGCGACGTCGTGACCGAGCGCCACTGGCCGCCATAGGACCACACCTCGTCGGTCTTCGTCACGGTCGCTCCGCCCGGTATCGCGCCGCGGGTAGTGACCGTCATCTGCGCGATCTCGCCGGGTTCGGCCGCGCTCAGAGCGCTGTCGACGCGTTTGACCACGTAAGCGGTATCGACGACCCGCCCGCCAGTGCCGTTCTCACGTGCACCGGGTACCACGACAGCCACCAGGGCCACGGCTCCTGCGGCCAGCGCAGCCGCCACCGAGCGCCGCGCCAGTTGCAGGCGGCGCTGCCGCGCGACCTGATGGGCCATTCCCGCTGGCGCCCGGAGATCCCTGGTGAACCGCTCCATGCCCTCGCGAAGCAGTTCTTCCACATCCGTGTTCATGATCGCTTTCCATTCCCACCGCACATGGCTGTCGTCTCGTTCCAGTCGTCGGCGAGTTCGCGCAGCCGCGTGAGGCCGCGCGAGCCGGCGGACTTCACCGTGCCCTCAGGGCAGCCGAGGATCGCCGCCGTCTCGGCGTCGGTCAGCTGCTCCCAGTACCGCAGCACGAGCACGGCGCGCTGCCTGACCGGTAGCTGCAACAGCAGCCGGACCAGGGCGTCGCGCAGGTCCACGTCGCCGGTCGCGTCCTGCGTCTGCGTCGGCCCCGTTCGCAGCAGGCGTTCCTTCTGCCGCCACCGGCCCGCACGCCGGTGGCCGTCGGTCGCCAGGTTGCACAGTGTCCGGCGCAGGTAGGCCTCTGGATTACCGTCGAACCGCCGCCACCGCCGCAGCAGCCGCTCGACCGCCGTCTGCAGCAGGTCCTCGCCGGCGTCCCTGCTGCCTGTGAGAAGCACGGCGGTGCGCAGCAGGTGATCGGCGCGCTCGGCAAGGAAGCGCTCAAGCTCAGCTGTGCTCCGGTCGGCCGCCATCCGGGTCTCCTCCTAGTTCGCAAACCAAGCACGAAGAACTCGGCGCGAACGTTCCAGCCGACGCCAAAATCAGCTCCGTTACCCGGTCACCCCGGCCGGGCGGCGGCCGCATCCCCCGGCGCGCCGGAATGGACGCTTACCCTGCCGATTCTGCTTGCCGACGCCGCGGAGAGCGGTCCCTGTCCGCCCTATGTCCGCGCGGAGAGGCTGTCCTTGGTCTGGATCTTGTCCTAGCGAGTACAGCTCAGTCCCACCGTGTCTGACCGTGCCTTCACGGCACATGCGGCATGAGGCGTCATCGACAGCCCGCAGATCGTCTGCGTCGGAGGTGACCACGTTTAGGTTGCGCTGCCGTGCGCAGATCGCAACCGAGACATCGACGACATCGGCGTGGCCTGACCTGGCGCACAGCAGGCCTCCTGTCCAGCCAGGACACCACACGCTAAGGGTTGTGACCGGAGGGTTCACTGTGGTCTCCTCAGGGGGCCGGAGCGCGCGCGGACGGGGCGAACCGCGATGTCCGGGCATGCTTGGAGCAGACATCGGACCGTCACAGGGTCAGGAGCGCCTGGGTGGGAGAGAGGCGTGCGGCACGGATGGCCGGGAGGAGCCCGGCCAGGGCGCCGATGAGAAGGGCAGCGGCCAGGCCACCGGCCCAGGCGTCCGGGGGAATGACGGCGGGCCAGCCTTTGCTGCGGGCGTAGGCGGCGGTGGCGGCGGTGCCCGCAATCACTCCGATCACGCCGCCGGCCATTGACAGCAGGATGGCCTCGGACAAGAACTGGGCGCGGATCTGCGCGCGTGTGGCGCCGAGTGCGCGGCGCAGCCCGATTTCGGAGCGGCGCTCGAGCACGGAGATGATCATGATGTTGGCGACGCCGATGGCGCCGACCAGCAGCGCGACCGCGCCGAGGCCGAGGAACAGGGTGTCGAGGGCGCCTTTGGCGTCGGCCTGGGCGGTGAGCGCGGCCGAGGGCTGGGAGACGTCGACCTGGCTGGGGTTTTCCGGGCTGGCCTGGGATCCGAGCAGGCCGTCGACCCTGGTCGTGACCGCCTGGTTGTCCGAGGTGGTGCGGACGTAGATGTTTGAGGGGTGGCCGTCGAGGCCGAGGTAGTGATCGGCGGCCCGGAACCCGACCAGGACTGCCGAGTCGATCTCCGGCGCCACATGGCCAATGGTCGGGTTGAGGATGCCGGTCATGTAGAACCACTGGCCGCCAGCGGGGCAGGTTGCGCTGGCGCACAGCCAGATCCGCTCCCCGGGCCGGATCCGGTCGATGCCCAGCAGCTGGGCGGCCTCGGCGCCGAGCACCGCGACAGGCTCGCGGGCGGTAGCGGCGTTCAGGAACCGGCCCTCCGCGAGGCTGGTGCCCGCGGCAGCGGGCAGGCCCAGGCTGGCGGCGGCCACCGTGAGCGCGTTGGTTTCGACCGGCGGGATCAGCGGGCTGCGATAGGCGCTGACGCCGTTGACGGTGCCGGTGTCCTGGACGTCGGTGACGCCGGGCAGTCGGGCGATCATGCCCGGCGCCGCGACGGGCAGCTCGGCAGTGTTGCCGCCCAGGGTCTGCCCGTTGCTGACGGTCAGCAGGTTGGTGCCCAGCGCCTGGATCTCGTCCAGCAGCACGGCCCGGGAGGAGGCGGCCAGGCCGAGGACGGCGACGATCGCGGCGACCCCGATGGCGATGCCCAGCGCCGACAGCGACGCGCGCAGCTTGCGGGTCCGCAGCCCAATCGCGGCCAGGGCGGCCAGGTCGGCGGGCCGCAACCGGGCGCAGCCGGCGCTGGCGGGGCGGCCGCGGCGCCGCGGACGTGGTGGTCATGACGGTGCATCCCTCCCGCGCTTGAGTGGTCGGTGGCCGCCTGGCCGGTGCTGGTGTCGGTGATGATGCGCCCGTCGAGCATCTCGATGCGCCGCCGGGTGCGGGCGGCGACGGCGTGGTCGTGGGTGATGACGATGATAGTGGTGCCCTGCTGGTTGAGCTCTTCGAGCAGGGCCAGCAGCGCGGCGCCGGTGGCCGAGTCGAGGTTGCCGGTTGGCTCGTCGGCCAGCACCACCGGCGGGGCGCCCGCTACCGCCCGGGCGATGGCGACCCGCTGACGTTCCCCGCCCGACAGCTGGGTCGGCCTGGGCGGCGGCCTTATGCGCCAGACCGACCCGGTCCAGGGCCTGCAGCGCTAGCCGGTGCCGCCGGTCGCGGCGGACGCCGGCGTACAGCAGCCCGTCGGCGACGTTGCCCAGCACGCTCTGGTGCTCGGCGAGGAAGAACTGCTGGAACACGAAGCCGATCCGGGCCGCCCGCAGCCCGGAAAGCTCCCGGTCGGTCATGCCGGCCACGTCGATCCCGGTGATGCGCACCGTCCCGGTGGTGGGCATGTCCAGGGTGCCGATCAGGTGCAGCAGCGTGGACTTGCCGGACCCCGACGGGCCCACGATGGCTGTCAGCTCCCCGGCGGCCACCGCCAGGCTCACCCGGTCCAGCGCCCGCACCGGCGGCTGCCCCGGGTACTCCTTCGACACGTCCTCCAGTTCCAGCACCGGAACCGCCAGAACCCGGGCCGCGGCCGTCCCGGCCGCGAGGGACGCCGGCGCGCGGCGGTCACGACGACGCCACCACGACCCGCTGGCCGGGGGTCAGCGCCCCGGTCACCTGAACGAGGCCCGTGTTTTCGTCGAAGATCCCGGGCGTCACCGGCACGTACCGCCGGGCGTTCCGCGGGTCGGCCACCTCCACCACATACCCGCTGGGGCGTGGCCAGCAGCGCCGTCACCGGCACCGCCAGCACGCCGCGCGCGGTAGCGGTGGTGATGTTCACCGTTACCGGCGCCTGGTCCAGGCTGCCGGCCGACGCTGGGTCGGTCAGCATGACCTGTATTGGAATCGTCGTGACCGGGCTCTGCCCCTGCGACGCGGACGTGGTCGCCACCGTGCCCACCGAGGACACCACGCCCGGCGTCGTGCTCCCGTCCGGCAGCGTCACGGTCACCGCGTCACCCGCCTTCACCTCCGACTCCTGCGAGGTGTCAAGGGCGATCGTCACCACATGCTCATCGGAGGTCGCCGCCAGCACCGGCCCCGCCGCCGGGCCGCCAAGGCTGCCGGTCACCCGGGCAACCCGGATCGCCCCCGGCTCGAACACCACCTGCGCCCAGCGACAGCCACCCGGGCGGGAAGGAGACCCCCAGGCGCCCTTCCAGCCGCTGCACCCCGTATGCCGTCTCCGCCGAGTAGTAATCCCAGCCCGCCGCGGCGATGCCCGCGCGGTCGGCGTCCCCCAGCGCAACCAGGTCATGGTTGAGCTGGGACACATCCGCGCCGGTGGTTCCTGCCGACATCGCCCGCCAATCCGGCACGCTGCCGTACAGCAGCACCACCGGGCTGCTGTTGTCCGACCCGGTACACCGCCTGCCCCTGCCGGATCACCTGCCCGCATGGGGGAGCGAGGTCAGCGTCCCGCCGCCTTGCCCGGTCACCGTCCAGGAGCCCGCATACCCCAGCGTCGCGGCCACCGGCGTCACCGCCGCGACATCCTTCCGCACTACCGCCGCCGTCGCCGGCGCCCCCAGCCGCCCGGTTCCCGGCGACGCAGCCGAGACGAACACCCCCGCCCGCCACCCGGCCACCAGCCCCGCCGCCAGCACCACCACCACCAGGCCCGCGGCCACCCAGCCGCGCCGACGGTGCCTGCCCGCCACCGCTGCCCCCGCCGACGCTTGGGCCTCGGCCTGCTGCCTGGCAATGCCACTCATGGTCACCCCCACGCCAGCAGCGAGCCTGGGTGCTCCAGGCGCGAGCATTCGTTGATCGCGGTACTGACATGCGTCGGAGGCTGATGCGGCAGGTGGATGTTGTACCTGGGCGCCCTTGGGAATCGATCGTTGGGTCGGGCCAGTTCGGCACGGTGTGGGAGCGCATGCACCGGGCGAATTTCAACCCTGCGTTCATCGCCTGCTGCACCAGGGCCTGGGGACAGACGCCGGCCAAATAGCATTGTTGGAGCGAGCTGGCGGTGAGCGACCCGCCGGTGGCGGGGAGCAAGTGCTGACAGGCTCTCTGGGCGGCATAGAACTGGGAACTGCTGACTCCCAGATGCTGCGCGGATTCCTTCGGGATCCCTCCGCCGCTGGTGGGTCGGGGTAGTCCGGCAGGCCGTGGGAGCGCATGCAGCCTGAATAGGCGACCGCCGCCGGGGAGCTCGCTGACCCTGCCGCATTCGATGAGCCACCGGAACCGGCCGACGACGGGCCGCTGCCGCTGCACGCCGCCAGCAGGGCCAGGGCGGCGGTGGCGATGATGCCGCCGTGTTCGCGCGGTCGGCGGCCCTGCCCGCCGTGGCCTGCGTATCACGCGTACGCCGTTCTTCATCGTGCCCTCCTCAGGGGCTGGGGTCCTGGCTGCGCCTGGTCGCCGGTGTGGACTGGCTGCCTTCCGCTTCATGGGCGCTCCGTTCGGGGTGGTCGCAGCGCCGCGGCCTTTCCAGTCTAGCAGGCAGCCCATGACAGGAGCCGAACAGTGATTGTTAGCGGATGTCATCCGGGCAGGCGCACAATGTGCAGGTGCGGGTGCTGGTCGTGGAGGATCACGTTGCGCTGGCCAACCGGATCGGCGAGGGTCTGCGCGACGCCGGTTTCGCCGTCGACGTCGTCCACGACGGCGCGGCAGCCCTGGAGCGCACCACCAGCACCGCCTACGACGTGGTCGTGCTCGACCGAGACCTGCCGGCCGTGCACGGCGACCGGGTCTGCCGCCGGCTGGTGCGCGACGGCTCGCCCAGCCGCATCCTGATGCTCACCGCGGCCGCGGACGTCGAGGATCGGGTCGACGGGCTCGAGCTCGGCGCGGATGACTACCTCGGCAAGCCGTTCGCCTTCCACGAGCTGATCGCGCGCATTCGCGCGCTCGGGCGGCGCGGACCGGGCTCCCCGGCGGTGGTGCAGCGGGCTGACCTGGTGGTCGACCGCGCGCGGCACCGCGCCAGCCGGGCCGGCATCCCGCTGACCCTGACCCGCAAGGAGTTCGGCGTGCTGGAGCTGCCTGGCCGGCGCCGGTCGGCGCTGCGGTCAGCGCCGAGGAGTTGCTCGAGCACGTGTGGGATGCAAACGCCGACCCGTTCAGCAACACGGTTGCGGTGACCGTCGGGCGGTTGCGGCGCAAACTCGGCGACCCGCCGCTGATCGAGACCGTCACCGGCGTCGGCTATCGGCTGTGAGAAGCCACCTCAGCGCCCGGTCGCGGCTGACGCTGCTCTACGCGTCGCTGTTCACGCTGGGCGGGGCCGCGCTGGTACTGGTTCACCTACCTGCTAGTCGCGGACACCTTGCATAGCCCGGCGGCAACCACGACCCCGCCGTCGTCCAGCTAGCGTCGGCGAGTGCTTCGCGGCGCGCAGACTCGGGGCCCCGGCGCCATAAACAAGTGCGCCGCGCTGTATGCCAACGGTGTCCAGGCCGGCGCCGCGGCACAGCGCAGCACGACGCTCACCCGCCTGCTGACCTACTCGCTGCTCAGCCTGGTAGGCGCCACACTGCTCGCCGCGGTCGTGGGCTGGATCGTCGCCGGACGCATCCTGCGGCCGGTGCACCGGCTCACCGCAGCTGCCCGCGCGGCAAGCGAGCAGAACCTGTCCCAGCGCATCGCCCTGCAGGGCCCGCGCGACGAGCTGCGTGAGCTCGCCGACACTTTCGACACTATGCTCGAACGGCTCGACCGCGCGTTTACCAGCCAGCAGCAGTTCATCGCCAACGCCAGCCACGAACTTCGCACGCCGCTGACCCTCATGCGCACCACGATGGATGTCGTCCTCGCCAAGCCGGAACCGACCCGCGGCGAGCTGGGTTCGATGGCCGCCGATGTCCGCCAGGCCGTCAATCACTCCGAGCGGCTCATCGAGGCACTCCTGGTACTCGCACGCAACGATCAGGCGCGTAGCCTGACCGACCCGCTGGACTTGGCCACCGTCGCGGAGGACGCACTCGAAGGACGAACCGCCAACGGCGTCACGACGACCGCCACGCTCGACGAAGCCCCGATAACCGGCGATGGAGTGCTGCTAGAACGGCTCGTCGCCAACCTGCTCGACAACGCCGAGCGCTACAACATAGCTGGCGGCACCGTCGTGATCTCGACGACCGCCGAGGAAACAGCATCGGTCCTGCGCGTGGTCAACACCGGAGCTGTGGTCCCCGCCGACATGGTCGAGCGCCTGTTCCTGCCTTTCACTCGGCTCGACGACCGGACGCGCCACGACGGTTTCGGTCTTGGCCTCGCGCTGGTGTCGTCCATCGCCACCGTCCACAACGGAACCGTGCATGCCACCGCCGTGCCCACCGGGGGCCTCGACGTCACCGTCCGTCTCCCGCGGCGCGACACCGCCGTCACCCCGGCGACCTGAACACCCGCGCCGGTGGGGTCCATGGGTGGTCATCCTCGGCGGTGTTTATTCTTCGGCGAGTAGCTGGGCGGCGGGGAGGCGGCGCAGGGCCTGGGCGGGGAGCAGGGCGGCGGCGGTAGTGACAAGCAGGCCGCCGGCAACGGCGGCGGCGGCGATGAGGTAGAGGGTGGCGGGGAGCTGGCCGGCCAGCTGGGCGGCGACGGCCAGGCCCAGCGCGGCTCCGGCGAGCGAGCCGGCCAGGCCGATGATGGCGCCTTCGGTGATGACCAGGCGGCTCAGTGCGGCTTCGCTCCAGCCGAAGGTGCGGATGGCTGCGAGCTCGGGCGCGCGTTCGCGGATGTTGAGGAAGACCACGTCGGCGACGGCGAGGATGCCGAGGGCGACGGTGGCAGTGACGGCGACGTAGTCGGCGCCGCGGACCTGGACGGCGACGGCGTTGCCGAGCAGGGAGCCAACGACGACGCCGCGGAAGGCGAAGGTGACCGCGGCCAGGATGGTCAGCGCGGTGACGCCGACGGCCAGGCTGACCGCGCCGACGGCCGCCCGGCCGGGGGTGCGCAGCACGTTCACCACGGCTAGGGCGGTGATGCCGCCGGGCTGGCGGGCGCGGCGGACGCCGAGCACCGGCGGGCGGACCGAAGTGACCGGCTCGGCCCGGGCTGCCAGCCAGGCCGGTATCAGTCCGGCGATCACCGCGACGGCGACCGCGATCGGCACGGCCAGCGCCGCCCGCCCCGGTGAGGCGTGCAGGCCTACAGCCGATGACAGCGGCAGCGCGGCGGCAGCGCCGAGCAGCCCTGCGGCCAGCCCGATCGCGGCAAGCTCGCCCAGCACCGCGGTGAACAACCGGGGCCGAGTCCAGCCCAGACAGGCCAGCACCCCCAGCTCGCGGCGGCGGCTGCGGATCGCCGCCGACGCCGAGTTAGCGACGAACAGCACGCAGACGATCAGGATCAGGGCGAACAGCACGAGGCTGTTCTTGTCGATCGCGGTCAGGATCGCTACCGCGACGCCCTTCTTCACCCAGTTCTCCGACAGCGTGAGCGGCGGCTGGCCGAATTTCCCAGCAGGCAGGTCGATCGTGGTCGGCGACGGCGACGACCCCGCGACGATGTCCACATCCAGGTGGGTGCGAAGCTCGATCTGCTGCGCCACTTCCCTGATGCGCTCCAGCGATACCGGATTCGGCCCCGTCACCCCCGCCACCCGAACCCGGATCACGCTGATCGGATCGCCCAGCGGCAGCTTCGTGCCGTAATAGCCCTGGTTCTGCAGGGCGGACAGCGCGGACAGCGTCGTGACCAGGTCGACCGGCTGGCTTACGTATCCGCCCAGATTCTGATTCGGCAGCAGGTCGCTGCCGTGCAGCGCCCGGTTTGCTGCCGGAGTCGCCGGAGCGGCGACAACAGGCGCGTACGCACCGAGCGGTACGCGCGACAATGGATCGAACTCGTTGATCTTCGCGGGGTTGAATGTGCCGACGAGCTGCGGGCTGGCGGGGAACCCGCTGAAGGTGGCGGTAGCCGGGGAGTGCACCGAGACCTTGCGGTACTGGTTGTCCTCGTCGTCCATGCTGGCGACCTGGGCGCCGCCGGAGTACCAGGTGGACGGCGGGTTGTGTGTCAGCTCCGCGGCGAGCGTGCCCGAGGGCGAGCGGCGGTAGGTGGTTGGCCCGACGCTCCAGTAGGCCTCAATGCTGACAGGTTGCCCGGTCGACGGCTGCACCTTGCCGACGTACATGATGCTCCCGCCGCCGGCCGCGTTGCTGACCGAGTGGCCCCATTTGACCGCGAGCGCTGCCAGCAGCTGCTGATAAGCCTGGTGCGCCGTGGTTGTGCTGGTGGAGATCACCTGACCTGGCGCGGTGGCGTGCTGACTTATCCAGGACGCGCTCATCGACGGCGGGGACACCGGTGGGCTCAGTGTCGCCACCTGAGTGACGGCGGACTCGTCAAGCCCGCTGACCGAGGACGCCAGGACGGGGAAATTGGCGGCAGTTCCGGCGTCGCTAGTGCTTTCTGGCAGGTAGCGACCTGAGATCACCGCACGGTTCAGCCCGTCCAGTTTCGCCTCGGCCACCGGATCCACCGCCGCGATCAGCACCGGGATGTCCCACTCGACGGCGTACCCAGGGTTGCGTGCTCCGGCGGGGTATGGCGTGTTAATACCCTTGTCTGTGCCGTAGCTGTTGACTTTCGACCAGGCAATGCAGACTGACTGCGCGGCAACACCGAACGGATCGACGCCGGGATTCAGGTTGACGTCTGTCGGACAGATGCTGACGCTCTTGCCGTCCGAAAGCCGCTCAGTAGGCAAGTAGGGGTAGAGGCCCCGAGCATCCACGCCGAGCCGGTGCGGAGTGACGTAGACGTAGGAGGACGGCGGAGTAACGCGGCTCGCGCCGCCCTCGGAGACCCACGTGGTGGTTATCCGGTAGAGCTGCCGACCTGGCCGGCTCAGGTCGGCCGCCGGCAGCGGGAAAGCCAGCTGCGGCACCAGCAGGGTGTAGCCGACCATGGCGATGGGAGCGGCGACCTGCACGCCGGGGACCTGGGCGATCTGGTGGTACTGCGCCATAGTTATGCCGCCGTAGAGGCCCGACAAGAAATTCGGCTGGACGGTATCGCTCTGATTTTCCAGCGCGGTCCTGCTGCCCTTGGGCCGGACCAGGATGTCGTAGGCGGGCACGAAGTGCGCGGTGACGGTGCCGACGGTGCGCAGCTGAGCGGTCCGGGATGCGGCGGTGAGCACGGTGAAGGCGGTGGTTGCGAGCAGCATCCCTGCGAGCAGCGCGACCAGCCGGACGGTGCGGAACCGCAGCTGCGACCAGGCCAGCCGTCTCATCCCGCGTCCTCAGCCCAGCTGGCCGACGCGCCGGATGACGTCTTCGACGGCGTAACCCTGCGTCAGCGCGATGTCGTCGACAACGGCCCCGTCGCGAAGTCTGATCAGCCGCTCGGCATGTGCGGCAACCTGAGGGTCGTGCGTGGCCAGAATGATCGTCATGTCGCGGTCATTGCGCAGGCCCGTCAGCAACTGCAAGATCTCGCTCGCATTCACCGAGTCGAGGTTGCCGGTTGGCTCGTCGGCCAGTAGCAGCTGCCGGGGTGTTGACAAGTGCTCGTCGCGATGGCGACGCGCTGCTGCTCGCCGCCGGACATCTTCGCGGGTAGCGATTGTTCGCGGCCAGCCAGCCCGACGGCCGCCAGCAGTTCGCGGCCACGTTCCCGTTTATTGAAGGATGTCCGATATGGCAGCACGGGCGCGATGACGTTATCCAGGGCAGTGAGCGCGGGAAGCAGGTGGTAGCCCTGGAACACGAATCCAACAGTGCGCCGATAGCCGGCCAGGGCACCGCCCCGCAGCGCCGTCACGTTCTGGCCGTTGCTGATGATCACCCCGGAGTCGGGCCGCTCGATCGCGCCGATCAGATGCAGCAGCGTCGACTTGCCTGATCCGGAGGCACCGGTGAGCGCTACGAATGCGCCGGCTTCGATCGTGAGGCTGACGTCATCGGCAGCGCGGACAAGCCGGTCCTTGGCAATGCCGTAGCTCTTGCAGATGCCACGCAACTCGAGAGACGCACCGACGTTTCCCACGTTCTCGACTCCCCTGCCTCGGCGATCCGGCTGGCACCCGCCAGGTTCGCGCATTACTGTCGCTTCATACCTAGTGACAATGCAATACCAGTCATAGCGTGTTAGCTAGTCGCAATGCAAGATGACATAGCTTTGTTACGGCAGACCGGCCGGAACGCAATCCAAGCGCATCGCCTCACCGCTAGCTTCCGCGTGGCTACGCACGGTGAGTTTGCGCAAGATCGCGGCCACGCGTCCCACCTCGGTGCGAGCTAAACGACCGGGGCCATGTGGGTAGCCGCTCCATCGAAGATAGGCGGAATCGACTATAGAACCGGCAAAGCGACCGCCATCTTGAGCAGCCGACAGACGACGCGCCCAAGAGTCGAAGGTTCGAATCGCTTTCACAAATCGCACTGACCTGCCTATACTCGCCCAAGCGTCGCCTGTTTGGCTGCCCACTCCTGCGTCCCGCCGCGTGGTGGTGCGAGCCGGGGATGCCCTGGCGCAATGTTGCGCCTGGTTGGGGAGGACACACGTCGCCCGTCGGGCGCCGTGCGGGGAGCAACGTGGGTGGGGCATTGACGCATGCAGACGCCGTCGGTGACGGCGCCAGTTTCCTGGAACGTACGCAACAGTTGGACGCACTTCGCGAGTCACTGGCGCATGTCACAAAGAGTTTGCGTGGCGGGACGGTCCTGATACCCGGCGAGGCCGGCATCGGGAAGACAACCTTGCTTCGCTCCTTCTGCCATGACATTGGCCGCTCGGCGAAAGTCTTCTGGACCCACTGTGATCCGCTGTTCACGCCGAGGCCGCTAGGACCGCTGCTGGAGCTGGCGGACGAGGTGAGCAGCGACCTGGCCGCGCAGATCGCGGCCGAGAGCCAGGCGTTTGATGTGGCTGCCGCCCTCTTCCGCGAGCTGAGACGGGCTGCTCCGGCGGTTGTGGTCATCGAGGACGCGCACTGGGCAGACGAAGCGACCCTTGACGTGGTCAGGCTGATTGCAAGGAAGATCGACTCGGTTCCCGTGCTGCTGGCTATCAGCTATCGCGATGACCATCTGGACCGCGGACACCCGCTTCAAGTCGTGCTCGGCGAGCTGTCCGGTGCTGGCCGCATCATGACGCGCGTGTCGCTGCATGGCCTCTCCAAGTCCGCTGTGAGGCTGCTGGCCTGGCCGACAGGCGTGGACCCGGATGAGCTGTACGAGCGGACCGCCGGTAATCCGTTCTTCGTCACCGAGGTGCTCGCTGCGGACGCGGGGCCCATCCCGCATTCGATCCGCGATGCGGTGCTAGCCCGGGCGGCCAGGATCCGGAGTCCGGCCCGGGACTTGCTGGACGCAGCCGCGGTCGTGCCAGGACACATCCCGTCCTCATTGCTCGAAGGGCTAGAACCATCGGCGATGGCCAGCCTGGATGAATGCCTGACCGCTGGCATCTTGACCGCGGCAGACGGCCACCTGAGCTTCCGGCACGAGATCGCGCGCCTTGTCTTGGAGGAATCGCTGCCTGCTGGCAGGCGAGCGACGCTGCATCGCCGGATGCTGTCAGCACTCGAGAAGGACGAGGACGCACCGCCTGACCTGGCGCGGATGGTCTATCACGCGGATGCTGCCGGTGACACTGCTGCTGTCCTGAGGTACGCGCCTGCTGCGGCGGAGATGGCTGCCGCCGCGGGTGCTCACCGAGAGGCAAGCATGCTGTTCGGCCGCACGCTGGAAGTCGGTGGTCAGATGGCGCCCCGGGAGCGAGTTCGGCTGCTGGAGCGCTTCGCGGAGGAGGCCTACTTCACGACCGTCGGTCCACAAGCGACGAGTGCGCTGAAAGAAGCGCTGGAGATCCATCGTTCTTGCGGTGACTTGCTCGGGGAAGGCCGCACCCTGCGGCAGCTCGCACGCCACCTCGGTCGCAACGGCGCCTACTCCGAGGGTATGACGGCGATTCAGCAAGCGGTGGCCGTACTTGAGCGGATACCGCCGAGCGCGGAACTCGCCCTCGCTTATGTGCACGTGTCAAGCGCCAATTACGTGGCACTACGCCATCCTGAAGCGATCACCTGGGGCACGAAGGCGATCACGCTCGGCGAGCAGACCGGATGTCCAGAAGCGGTATACAGCGGGCTCAACAACATCGGCTCGATCGAGGTCTTCCAAGGCGACCTCGGTGGCCTGGCGAAACTGGATCGCAGCCGCGAGATGGCTGAGCGGGCCAGGGACAGCATTGCGGTAGGCCGTGCCCATCTGCATGCGTGCTGGATGCTTGGCCTGCGCCACGAGTGGCGC
Source organism: uncultured Actinomycetota bacterium (assembly GCA_963787665.1). Classification (GTDB taxonomy): domain Bacteria; phylum Actinomycetota; class Actinomycetes; order Streptosporangiales; family Streptosporangiaceae; genus JAJYUU01. The sequence goes on along the minus strand of CAWBDZ010000005.1, from coordinate 27,272 downwards.
TTGGCGGAACGCTACCTCCAGCCGGCAATTGCCTATTGCCGCGACCACGGCCAAGAGCTGTCGCTCGCGCGGTTGCTGACGTTGCAGATGGAAGCGGACCTGGCATGCGGCCGATGGGACCAGGCGGTGGAGGCGGCGTGCTCGGCGCTAGCTGGCCCAGGTCCGGCGTCGAATCTGGAACGGTGCAACATGATGCTTGTCCTTGCCAAGGTACGGGCGCGACGAGGCGCGGGCGATTACTGGCCGCTGCTCGACGAGGCACGCGACCTCGGCGGACAGGCCAACGTGGCATACCAACTGCCCTCGATTGCCGCTGCCCGGGCGGAAGCCACCTGGCTTGAGGGCCGACTTGCTGATGTAGCGACCGAGGCCGATCTTGCCCGAGGGATTGGATTGAACCTTGATCCGCTCGCAGTGCTCGACCTCGACTGCTGGCGATGGCGCGCAGGCGCAGACATCGGCGACCGAGCTGATCTACCTGAGCCCTACCGCATGCTGCTCGCAGGAGACTGGCGGGGCGCGCAGCTGTGGTGGCAGGAACACGGCTGCCCCTACGAGGCGGCCCTGGCCGTCATGGGATCCGCCGACGTCACGGCGCTGCGCGGCGCGGCTGAAGGACTGCGCGCCCTAGGCGCGTGGGCAGCGCTCGCCATAGTGGTGAGGGAACTGCGGTCGCTGGGCGAGCGCAGCGTGCCGCGCGAGCCGCGCGCTGCTACACGAGGTAACCCGGGTGGCCTGACAGAGCGCGAAGTGGAGGTGCTTCGGCTGATCTCGGCCGGGATGCATAACGCCGAGATTGCGACCCACCTGTACCTGTCGGCAAGGACGGTCGATCACCACGTGGCGGCAATCCTGCGCAAGTTCAGCGTCCGGAGCCGTAGCGACGCAGTAGCGGCAGCAGTTCGCCTCGGGCTCGTTCAGACCTGAGGCGTGCGGGCGAAAGCTCCTCGACACAACGGAGCGCCGCATCAAGCCCCTCAACGCGCTCATACCTAGCTCGCACAAGCCCCTTCAGCAGAACAACACGCAGCGGCGAACTGTCACCATCACGTCACCGTCTGAAGATCACCAACTGGGAGGGCCGGGAACTGCCACGGTTTCGCTGGTGGCGGCCCGTCTCCAGCCTCCCGTCGGTCAAGTCTGGCCGGAGAGGCCGGCCTGCCGACAGGAGCGCCAGGCGGCAGCGGCGCGCCACACGCCACGCTCCCCGGCCGGAGCGCCCGGCAGTGCTGCGCCGCCACCGGCAGGCGGCCTGGGATAGCCCATCAGCTCGTCGGAAGCTCGTCGGCTATGGGCTCGAGCGCGTGGAGCCGCAGCATCGGCAGCGGGCGCTGACGAGCCGCCGGTTGGTGCGGCGTTCGCCAGCGCCCGCGCGGGACTAGCGGTGCGAAGAGTCGGTCAGGTCAGCCGGTGATGACCAGGTCATCGCGGACGTTGGTGACACCGGTGCCCCGCCAGGCAGCGTCGATGACCGCGTCGTGCTCGCCCCAGGTTTCGATATGGCCGGCGACGGTGATCGTGCCATCGCTGGCGGCTACCTGGATGTCGGTGTCGCCCGGCAGCAGCCCGTATCGGATCAGGGCTTCTTCGACGAGGTCGGTCACGTCGGCAGCCTCGATGTCGCTGAAGATCTCGATGTCGTCGGCGATGCCGCGCACGCCGGTCAGCCCGGCGACGGCCTGCTCGGCCGCATCGCGCTGGAACCTGTTCCCCACCATGCCGGTCAGCCAGACATTGCCTTCGCTGGCGCTGGCTTCCACGCTGCCCGGCGGCACGCTGACATTCATCGCCAGCGCGTTGTTGGCGTCCGTCGTCAGCAACACATCGTCCCGGTAGCTGGCGTACGGCATGTCCACCATGAGGTGGTTATGCACCCTGGTGACCCCTTGCACCCGCTTGGCCGCCGCGGGCGCCTGCAGGTACTGCGGGTAGGCGGGCACGGTGCCGTTCAGCGCCACATCCCCGCTCATGTTCTTCACGCTGATATCCGAGGCGTCGACCAGAGGATCAAACTCCAGCTCCTTCTGCACCGCCTCGCGGATGTCCTTGGCTTTCTGAGCCGCTTGACGCGGGCTTTTCGCTGCCACGGCCAAGTCCCCCTTCCTGCCAGCAGGCTGTTGTTCTCTTGTTCCTTCCACCAGATTTACCCACGGCCACCGGCCGCCAGTCCTCACAGCCGCGGCGGCCTGCCCCCTGACGGCGTGCTGCCGGCAGCCGGTCTCCGGGAACGAGGTCCGTCAGGCTGATTCTCGCCTGGTGACCCTGGGGCGGCGTAGCGGCAGGACCTTCTCGGTCCTCGGGCATCGCTGACGGCGGCCCGGCCGTCATCGCCGGGCGCCGATCGCTGGCAGCGGGAGTTCTGCCAGGCGCGCGACTTCGGCTGCAGGGATCCCGAGCATGCGCAGCATGCCTTCGGCGAGCTGGTCGACGATTGCCTGGCCGGGGTGCTCGGGGAGGCGCTCAGACTGGCGCAGCAGGCCGAGCAGTCCGCCGGCGACCGCGCTGAGCGCGAGCCCGGCATCCGGGACGGTGAAGCTGCCGGCAGCCTGGCCAGCCCTGATGTCACGCAACGCGCGCGGAGCCAGCCCTGCCGGAGCATCCAGCAGATCGAGGCCGCGGCCGGCGAGGAACCGCGCCATGTCCGGCTGGATCCAGCCGAGCCTCCCGGTGATCCGGAATGACACGGCGAACACCTCGGCCGGGTCGGCGATGCCCGCGCAGGCACGGTCGATCATCTGGCCCCAGCGTTCCATCACCTCACCGGACGCGGTCGCGAACAGCTGGTCCTTGCTGCCGAAGTGGTTGTAGAACGACCCGAAGCCGATGTCAGCGGCGTCGGTGATCTCCTGGATGCTCGCCCGGTCCCCGCGGCCGTCGGCGATGAGCTGCACCGCCGCGTCAACGAGCGCCTGCCGGGTTCGCGCCTTCCGCCGGTCCAGCCGCGAGAATCCGGGCGTGGGGGCCAGCGCCGGGTGCGTCATGTTCTTCCTCCTCAGAGCTGGGCAGCGCACCTGCTGGCCAGGTCACCGTTCCCGCCCGCATCGGCCACAGCGCTGACCCGTCCCGGCACCGAACTGGGCAACGCTTATCATTACTGATGAGTAACAACAGAACTGATGCTATCAGCATTCCCGGCCGGGTCGTCCGGCGGTGCCTTGGAGCCGCCGGCGGGCACCTGGTCAGCGCAAAGCGGCGGCGGGCTGTAGCCGCCGCCGCCTCTCGCCAGCCCGGGTACTGGCCACGACTCGCCCGCAGACGCTCTGGGCGACCGCCGCGGCCCGGCTGCCGGACATCGCCCGGCTATGCCGCCGAGCTGTGCGGGTAGCCGGAGGTGGTACGGGCCGGAATCTGCTCGTGCACGGCCGAGTGCACGGCGTTCCCGGCGCGCCGCAGCTCGATGCCCTGCACCAGCGCGCGAGCCCCGAAGACCAGGTTGAAAAGGCCGAACAGCAGCGCCAGTGTGAACGCGCCGACTCCCGGGTGCGCAAACAGCACTACGCCGAACGCGACCGAGACCAGGCCACCCAGGATGAACAGTGCCCGGGTGCCGGCCGGCTCGCCGGTGCGGAACGCGGCGGAGACCTCCACCAGCCCGCCGACGACTGCCCAGCTGGCCACGATCAGCACCAGGACCAGGGCGGTAGGACCCGGCCAGGCCAGCGCGACCACCCCGGCGGCCAGGTCAATCAGCCCAACCAGGAGATGCCCGAGCACGGGCCCGGCGGTACGGCCGCCGAACGCCCGCATGGCCTCGAGGCCGGAGGCGATGAACGCGTACACGGCGAACAGGATGACCAGTGCGAGGACCGTGATCCCCGGCCAGGCCAGAGCCATGACACCCACGGCCAGGGCGAGGATGCCCCGCAGGATCAGGCTCGTGCTCAGCGACTTCAGCATGACTGTGCTCCTTCCTTTGCTTTGCTGGCGCACCCGCGCGGCCAGCTCTTGATACCAGGTCTATCATAACTGAGAGTAGATGACAAGACTGATGATCTAATCAGTTTGGATGGCTGCACACCGACTCATGGCGGCGCCCTCGCGGCCTGGCAACCCGGGCACGAGCCGAGGACAAGCGGCGCACGCCGGGCAAGACACCGGGGACCGGGCGGGGCAGCCCGCCCGGTCACCCGGCCCGCGAGTCAAGGCGGAGGGCGGCGGCCGGCCCGGGACGCGGACCTGGACCGGAGCACGTACCGGTCAGGCAGTTCGCCTGGACCTGGGCTCGCGGCCCTTGGTTAGCCTTGAGCCGGACGCGGAAGCCGGCGCTGGCCCTGGCCCCGTGCCCGGAACCGCGCCGACGGTGACGCGCCGGGGTGGCGGCGGGAGATCCGGACGCGTAGCGAGCCGGGCCGGATGGCGAATCGCAGCGGCCCGCTCAGATCGGCTGCTTCGCCGTCGATTCCGGCGTGTACCGTCGTCGGCGCGGCCACCTCCAGGTGCGCAGCGGTCCAGGCTCGCGCCGGAGGATGCGGCCGGTCGGCCGGTGCGTCGAGGACGATGACCCCCAGCTCGCCGGTGTCGAGTGCCGGGCGGGTGCCGCCAGCTACGGGCTGGTCCAGCGCGTAGGGGTTGTTCGAGACGAGCAGCACAGCCGGCCCCCGGTGCTCGCGCCCGCCGTCGTCGGTGAGAAGCACCGCGGGCTCCCGTGCGCCGGGTCCCAGTACGAGCTGAGCCGTTTCCAGCAGGGTGCGGACCTTGGCGTCGCGGTAGGACTGCCGCTGGACCGCGTCCCCGTAGACGCCGAGCGAGACGTTGTTGAGGAACAGCCGGCCGTTGACCTCTGCGATGTCGATCCGCCGCTCGACCGCGTTGCTGAACGCATCCAGCGCGCCGGGCAGGTCCTGCCGGTCCACTCCCACGTCGAGCGCGAAGTGGTTGCGCGTCCCGGCGGGAACGCAGACGAACGGGAGGTCGTGCGCGGCGGCGACCGCGGCCACAATCGCGAGAGACCCGTCCCCGCCGGCCATGCCGAGGGCATCCGCGCCGCTGGCCGCCGCTGCCTCAGCGAGCGCTGCCAGGCTCTGGCCGGGGCCCAGGACGACAACCTCGATGCCCAGCTCCCGCGCGCGCTCAACGAGTCCGCCGCGCTCGGCCGCACCCCCGCCGGACCTGGGATTCACAAACAGCACCGGCTGTCGCAGGCAGCCGACCGCGTGCCAGCCACGGCGCAACAGGTGTTGCCCGGTCCCTTCTCGCGGTGACGCGGGCTGCTCAGATGACCGGATCGGGCTGTCACCCCCTGCGTGCCAGAACACTGCCGACGGGTAGATGGTTTCATGGCAGCCGCGGGCCAGTGTGCAGCGGCCTGCGCCAGGCGGCGTGCCTCGCGCGCCGATGAATCGCCTTCAGATCGGCCGCGGTGGCGTTTCAAGAACCCCGTCGGCCTGGACGCCGGGAACCGCGCGCGTGCGCGAAGACGAGCGGCAGCCGGCAACCCGCCACTCCGTGCCTGCTTAGCTGCTAGGTCCGCCGGACCCGTCAGCAGCTGGCTGGGCGGCAGTACCGGGCGCGGGCCGCGTCTGCGCGAGCTGGCGCCCAGGATGTGGCTGAGCGCGCGGGCGAGTTCTGTGCGCGGGTCGGGGGCCATGGTCGTGTGCCGCCAGCCGATGAACCGGTCGGGGCGCACCAGGACGGCGCCTTCGCTGGTGATCTGACGGTGGCGCAGCCAGGTGCAGCGCGGGTCGAACAGGTCGCCGTCGAGGTGGCCGATTCTCACCGCGTCCAGCGGCAGGCCGCCAGGTACTGGCTGGCCACGACGTAGGAGCGCCCGGAGGAGTTGTCCCGGATGGTCGCGCGGACGCCGTCGCGGTCAGCCCGGCCCGCCGCCGACGATCAGAACCGGTACGTCCTCATCGGCGGTTGCGGTGACTGCATGGCTGGCTCCTCTTTCCTCAGCGGATCAGGGCAACGGCCAGGTAGCCAGCCGTGACGGCGACGGCGGCCAGCGCCGGTGCCATCACCGCGATGCTGTCCCTGGCCCTGCGGTGGGCGATCAGGGCGCCGGTCAGCAGGATCGCCATCCCGCATGCGGCGGCCACGCCGAGCGCGTGCGCCTGCAAGCCCGCCAGCACCCCGATGGCGGCGGCCAGCTCGGGCACGCTGATCAGCCGGTACCTGTTCCACGAGATCCCGAAGTGCGCCGCCGACTCCCGCACGGCCGGCGCGCCCGCCAGCTTCGCGGCCGCCGGGCCTATGCAGGCTAGGGCGAGGATCAGGGACAGTGCTAGGAACATGGCGGACTCCAGGGTTCAGCGGCCGGGGAAATGGCCGGATCTTGACGAGGCGCAGAAGCGGCATCGGGATGCTGCGTGCGGGCCCGCGGCCGGATCGGCCACGGCACCTGCGGCGGCTTGCGGCCGACGGCGACGGCAGCGATGACGCGGTCGGGCCGGACGAGGACGGCCAGGCCGGGATCGGCGAGGAGCGCCGGCAGCGGGCCGGCTGGGTCGCCCGCGGGGAGGCAGACGTCGGTCCAGTGCGCCTTGCGGGGACCGCCGTCGGCTGCCTCACGGAGCGGTATGGGGTCGTCCTGCGGCACGGTTCCGGGGCAGATGCGCAGCAGCGCCAGTCCGTAGCGCTCGCAGAAATCGGCTAGCGGCTGGTCAGGCTCGCGGGTGGTCAGCATGGCGGTCTGGCCTGCCAGCACTGTGTCCAGCCGGACCAGGCCAGGGCCCTTCACGCGGACCAGCGGGTTAGGGATCAGGCTGCCCGCCCGGATTCCCCGGCTGCCTGGCCAGCCGGCCCGGCGCTGCAGCGCACCGGCCTTCAGCCGCGGTGTGGCCGTGGACGCGATGGCCTCGCGCACAGGCGCGACGCGGACGGCGGCGGCGAGCGCGACCCGGCGGACGGCGGCGGCCCGGTCCTGGCCGCCGGTCATCGCCCAGCCGATCATGACGGCCTTCTTCACCATGGCCCGTGCGTGCGGCCGGCGCTCGGTCTGGTAGCTGTCCAGCAAGCCGGCTCCGGCCCGGCCGGTCAGCACGTGCTCGATCTTCCAGCTCAGGTTGTCGGCGTCTCGCAGTCCGGCGGCCAGGCCCTGGCCGATGAACGGCGGGGTCAGGTGCGCGGCATCTCCGAGGAGGAAGACCCGCCCGCAGCGGAAGGCCGAAGCCAGCCGGGCGCGGAAGGTGTAGGTGGCGCTGCGGGTGATTTCCATCCCGGCCAGGTCATCGCGCTGCGTCCACGGGCGCAGCAGGGCGCCGAGGGCGTGCTCGGTGATCAGGTCGTCCTCATCCTCGCCGTCGCGCAGCTGGAACTCCCAGCGGTACCGGTCGCCGGTGACCTGCATGAACGTGGCTGCCCGGGCGGGATCGCAGATCTGCTCCACGCCGTCCCAGGCAGGCAGCCCGCCGGCGACCCGGATGTCGATGACGAGCCACCGCTCGGTGAAGCCGAGGTCCTCCATCACCACCCCTGCCAGGTCCCGGATCGTGCTCCCGGCACCGTCGCAGCCCAGGACCAGGCAGCCGGCGAACGCGCGTACCTGGCCGCCGGGACCGGTGCGAGCCGTGACGGTGACCGTGGGCGAGTCCGGTGAGCCTGGCGTGACAGCTGGCCCGGCCAGGTCGTCGATCCCGATCACCTCGCTCGTCCGGTGCAGCGTGATCAGCGGGTGCGCCGCGACCCGGCCGAGCAGCAACCGCTCCAGGTCGGGCTGGTGGAACATGTTGGCCTGCGGGAAGCCGTGCGCGCCGGTGGCCGCCCGGCCGAACTCGGCCATCACCTGATGTCGGGCATCGAGCAGCCGCAGGCCGCTGCACGGCCGGGAGCTGGCCAGGAAGTCGTCGGCGACGCCCGCCCGGTACAGGATGCGGGCCGCCTCGTCGTCCAGGTGCACCGCGCGCGGCAGCGGGTGCGGCGCGGCATGGCGTTCCAAGATGACGACGCCGACTCCCGCGTCGGCCAGCAGCAGCGCCGCCGTGGCGCCGACCGGCCCGGCGCCCACCACGATGACCGGCAGGGCCTGCCGGGCGTCCGGTCCGGCAGCGGGCGGTGCCCCGCTGGTCTCGCGGCTAGTGTTGCTGCTCATCGTGGTCGCTTCTTCCCGCCGGATGGCTCGGATCGCCGGCTCGCGGCCCGGACGGTGAGCGGCAGCCCGGCCAGGGCCGACTGCACCTGGCCGGGGTCGGCCCCGGTTACGCTCACTACCAGGCCGCCTTCGCCGGGCGTCACGGTGATCTCGCCGGCGTTCACGCCCGCTAGGTCCAGCGCCTCGGCGACCGCCCGGCGGGCGGCGTCGGCGGCCAGCGCGGGCCTGAACTGCTTGCCGACGGCGGTGAGCGGGATGGCCGGGATGGCGTAGATCCGCTTGGGCCGGGCGGCTGGCTCGCCAATCGTTTTCGCAGCCCACTCGAGCAGCCCGGCCTCGTCGAAAGCGCCGGCATCGGCGGGCACGACGTAGACGACCGGGACCTCGCCGACGTGGGCGTCGGGTGATCCGACGGCTGCGGCCGCCTTCACCCCCGGGTGCCCGAGCAGCGCTTCCTCGATCACCCGCGGGTCGATGTTGTGCCCGCCGCGGATGATCAGGTCCTTGGCCCGGCCGGTCAGGCACACATAACCGTCGGCGTCGGCGTGGCCCAGGTCGCCGGTGTCCAGCCAGCCGTCGCGGACCGTCGCGCCCCGGCTCACCCGGGGGCCGCGGTCCCGCGGGTCGGTAACGTACCCGGCGAACACGGCTGGCCCGCCGATCACCAGAACCCCGGCCTCGCCTGCAGCGCAGTCCTGCCACGACCCGTCCGCGGCGACGCGGACCGCCTTGACCTGCTGGCCGGGCAGCACTTGGCCGACCGAGCCTGGCCGGTCCGATCCCGGCCGGTTCCAGGTGCTGGCACAGGTCGCCTCGGTGAGCCCGTAGCCCTCCAGCAGGCGCCGGCCGGTATGCCGGGCGAAGCCCTCTCGCACCGCGGCCGGCAACGGGGCCGCGCCGACGATCGGTACTCTCAGCGAGCTGATGTCCGCGTCCACCGGCACCTGGGTCAGCGCGCCGTAGACAGTCGGTACGGCGGACATGGCGGCGACCTGGTAGTGCTCGACGATCTTCCAGAACCGCGCGTACAGTGCCGGGTCACGGTACCCGGCCGGACCCGGCCAGACCACCCGAGCTCCGCTGAGCAGCGGCGCGATGCCGGTCACGATCAGCGCGTTCACGTGGAACAGCGGCAGGCCGGCCAGCACGCCCTCGCCGGGCTCCAGGCCAGATGACTGGGCGATCCCGCGGGCGCAGGCGACCTGGTTCGCGTGAGTCTGGGCCGCGACTTTCGGCGCGCCGGTGGTCCCTCCGGTGTGCACGAACGCAGCCAGATCGCCGGCGCCGGGCAGGCGGATCCCGGCCAGCGACCCGGCCGGCTGGCCGTCGGCCAGCTCATCCAGGTACATGGCTGCGATGCCAGGCTCGCCTGCCAGGGCTGGCGGGACGCCGGTGGCGCCGTCGGGCCGCACCGCGATGACCGCCCGCATCCGGGCCTGCCGGGCGGCCGCGGTCAGCTGCTGCCAGAGCCCGGGGTCGGCCTCGGGTCCGGCTGCGATCAGCACCGGCGAGCCGGTGCGGCCGATCAGCGCGGCGATCCGGTCCGCGCCGAGCGCCGGGCTGACCGGGGCGGCGATCCCGGCGGCCTGCGCGGCAAGCGTGGCGGCAAGCAGCCCGGAGCAGTTCGGCCCGCACAGCGTGACCGCGTCCGCGCGCTGAATCCCCAGGCGGGCCAGTCCGTTGGCGATCCGGGTGACCGCGCCGGCCAGCCCGGCGTAGGTCAAGGCTTGGCAGCGGGCATAGTCCGCCGGGTCCGGGATCCACTGGGTGGCGACGGCGTCCGGCCAGATGCGGGCAGCACTGGCCAGCAGCCCGTACGTCGACTCCGGCACGGCAGCGGCGGGCGCGGTCATCGCGTCTTCCCGGTGACAGTGCAGAGCTGCGTGCCGAGATCCAGCTCGCCGTCGGCGCTGGCGATGCTGGCCGTCACCAGGTCTCCGTCGCGCAGGTAACGGGGGTTGCCCGCCTGCCGGCGGAAGAACATCTGCCACTTGACTGCGGGCGGCAGCAGGCCGGCCAGCTTCTCCACGGCCTTCGGCGGCGCCTTCAGCGCGGTCCCGCCGGGAGTTCCGGTGAGCAGCAGGTCGCCGGGCGACAGCGGCTGGAACTTCGACAGCGCGGTCAGCGCCCGGGCCGGGGTGACGATCATCTCCGCGGCCATGGCATCCTGGCGGACCTCGCCGTTGACCCTGAGGGTGAGCCGCAGCGAGCCGATCCTGGCCAGGTCCGCGGCGCCGGCCAGGGCCAGCCACGGCCCGGCCGGGGTGAAGGTGGGATAGGACTTGGACTCGTAGAACTGGGTCTTGGTGAGCTGGATCTGCCGGGCGCTGACGTCGTTGATGACCACGAGGCCGGCGACGTAGTGATGGAGCGTCTCCTGCGTCACCGTCGTGCCGACCGGCAGATCCGCGCCGATCACCAGGCCGAGCTCGACCTCATAGTCCAGGAAGGCGACGCCGGCCGGGCGGACGATGTTCCCGGCCGGGCCGGTCAGCGAGTGCGAGGACTTCCGGAAGAAAACCGGCGGGACCTTATCCGGGTCGAATCCGGACTCGGCCGCGTGCGACCGGTAGTTCACCGCCTGGGCCACCACCCGGGCCGGCGCGGTCACCGGGCTCAGCAGGTCCAGCGACCCGGCCGGCACCGCCCGCCCGTCCGCCGCCGCGGCGACCGCCGCCTCCAGCGCAGGCCCGGCCAGCAGCGCGCCCGTCGTCGGCGCGTCCAGGCCGAGCCGGACGAGGCCAGCCGGGGTGACCAGCCACCAGCCTTGCGCGGTACGCGCCAGCCGGGTGCTCATGAGCTCATCGCCTTCACCAGGCCCCGCAGGGACGCGAGATCGATGTCGTTGCCCTTCTCCCGCAGCGCCCTGATCGCCGCGATGACGGTGCCAGGCTCACGGGCACCGGTGAACTCGGCCGTCGCCCGCGGGCCCCACTGCGCCAGGCCGCTGGCCGACAGCGGCGCCCACCCGGCCGACTCGGTGCAGTCGAAGACGTCACCGTCGGCGTAATGCTCGAACATCAGCCTGTCCGGGTCGCGCCAGTAGTCGAAGATCTGGCTGCCCTGGATGTGACGGCCGATCCCCCACGAGTGCCGGTAGCCGCGATCGCGCAGGTACTGGCCGCTCGCGGCGACCTCGTCGAGATCGACAAGCTGGTAAGCGGAGTGCACGTAGCCGGTCTGCGGTGCCAGCAGCATCGCCAGGGTGTGATGGTCGGTCGGCACGCTTCCCTGGTCGCAGCGGATGAACGCCATCACCGGGCCGCGCTCACGCTGGCCGTCCAGGTGCAGGAAGTCGCTCACGATCAGGCCCAGGGTGTCCAGGTACCAGTCCAACGCGACCCGGAACCGGGTGGTGCCGAGGACGACGTGGCCGAGCCGCTCGATCTCCGCGGGCCGGCGCTCCGGCCGCTGGGTGGCATTCACCCGGGCGGCGGAGGTGCCGAAGTTCAGCGGCAGCGGGCCGCGCTCGGGCAGCGCAGGCAGCTCCGGGACGCCGTAGCTGATCGTCACCGGGATGCCACTCGGGTCGGTGAGCTGCACCGCATGCCCGCCGCGGTGCGCCGCGACCGTACCGCCCGTCTTGGCCGCCAGCCGGTCCAGGTCCGCGCGCGCCGCCGCCCGGAAGGCCAGGCCGGCGAACCGCGGCGCGCGCCCGCGGCGCACGACCACGCACGGCGCGGCGGCCCGCCGACCCCGCAGCACGAGCTCCTCCGGGGTCCGGCCGGCGGCGGTGAACCCGAAGTCGGTCGCGAACCGCTCGGCCTTGCCCAGATCCGGCTTCTCGAACTCCAGCCAGGCCAGCCCGGCGACCTTCACCAGCGGATCGCGGGAGCGACCCGGGTGCTCGCCGCGTACCGCGCCGGCCTCGCTGTGCAGCGAGCGATGCGGATCCTGATCGTGCCCGGGCCGAGCCGGCGATCCGGCCCGGCTGTTCTGCGTGACCATGGTCGGCCCCCTCTCAGTGTTCCTGCGTTCATGTATGGTTCGATCAGTTTTGACAATAGTATCAATCATGAGGCTCAGATCGTCAAGAGATTCCTGGTGTGGCCAGCCTGGTAACGTGTCTTTGTCAGTTCTGTTACAAATCCTCAGAACTGACTGCGGCGGAGGGACGTCGTATCGCGACCGTCGGGCTGGCGCAATGGCGGCCAGGGTGCGGGTCCGATGCAGGAGGGGAGTAATGGCGGAAACGGCACAACCCGAGGTCCCCCGGGCAACGCGTCTCGACCGGCGGAAGGCGCGTACCAGGCAGGCTCTCATCGATGCCGCCGTGCATCTGATCGCCGAGGGGCGCGGAGAGCGGGCCAGCATCCAGGAGATCACCGAGTCTGCCGACATCGGGTTCGGCTCCTTCTACAACCACTTCGACAGCAAGGACGAGCTGTTCGCGACGGCCTCCGCCGAGGTGCTCGAGCGCTGGGGCCAGATGATCGACCGGGCGTGCGCCGGCATCGCCGACCCGGCTGAGGTATTCGCCGTGTCCTTCCGCATCTCCGGCAGGCTCGGCTGGACGCACCCCGCCATGGCCCGCTTCCTCACCGGCGCCGGGCTGGGCGTCCTGGACTCACCCACCGGCCTGGCGCCCCGCGCGCTGCGCGACATCAGGGCAGGGCAGCAAGCCGGGCGCTTCACCGCCCTCGACGCCGACGTCGCCCTCAGCGCGGTCGCCGGCGGCCTGCTCGGCCTATTGCAGCTCTGCCAGGACCACCCGGAACGGATAAACGAGAAGGTCGTCGACCAGCTCGCCGAGGCCATCCTGCGCCTGCTCGGCGTGCCCGCGGGCGAGGCCGCCCGGCTCGCCGAGCTGCCGATCGCCGACGCCGGCAGCTGGTAGCCGGATCCCGGCCACGCCGGCCGCTAGGCCGGGTTCATGATCGCGGACGCTGTCCGCTATATGTCCGTGGACAGCTGTAGAGAGCCGATTCAGAGGAACTCAGATGGACAACTCCCACCATCGACAGCTGGCCCGTGAGCCCGAGACTGCCCAGGCCACGGGCCGTTTCCCTGGTGGTGCAGTGCTGGGTTCGAACCAACGTAGGCTGAGCCGACGGTTTTCCAGGGAGCCCATTCCTACCCATCGGCATGGCAGCTGACCTGCGGATCCTCCAATAGCGGCGAAGTGAAACCCGCTTCCTGTCCGCCATTTGTCCGCGCAGTCAGAGTCGGCCTGGTCAGCGCCGGGCATGTTCTGGATCATGTCCTGTTGGGTCCAGCCGAGTCCGGCTGAGTCCCGCTCAAGGCCGCATCCTGACGGGACCGCGAGCCGGATTGATGACGGGCTGGAAAGGCGGGCAGTCAGATACAGGTGGTGGGCGAGCGCCCTGGCCAGCGCTGCGCAGGGCGGATCCGGGGCGTCTGTCTCGTGCTGTACAACCGCTACCTCGATATCCTGGGCAACCGGTGGGCAGCGCGGTAGCGACCCTCCCCGACCGCTAGAGGCACGGTGCCGGCGAGCCCTGACGTCTATGAAGCCGCGGTGATCGCGTTCGGCGACGCCACGGAGTTCGAGACCTGGCTGGGCGCGCATTCCGGCCTGCCGGCCGGTGTGTGGCTGAAGGTCGCGAAGAAGGGGTCGGGCGTCCGTCGTTGACCGGTGACGAGGCGGTCGACCTCGGCCTGTACTACGGCCGGGTCTCTGGCCAGCGCAAATCCTGCGACGAGGTCCACTACCAGCAGAAGTACGTGCCCCGCCGGCCGCGGAGCCGCTGGTCGCAGGTCAATGTGGCCAAAGCCGGGCGAGCTGATCGCAGCCGGGCGGATGCGGCCGCCCGGCCTGGCCGAGGTCGAGACCGTGAAAGCCGGTGGCAGGTGGGCCGCCTCCAATCCCAGCGCAACGCCACCGTCCCGCCCGATCTCGCCGCCGCCCTGGCGGCGAGCCCGCGGGCAGCGCTGGCGTTCGAGGCAGTCAGCAAGACCGAGCGGTACGCCGTGATCCTGAAGCTCGCTACCGCCCGCACCGCCACGTCCCGCGTCGCCTATCTGCGCTGAGCGATGACCATGCTGGAAGCACGCGGCGGCTTGTGAATTGAACCTGGAAGCCGGGCGCTCCCTCTCCGGCCATGACGCAGGTACGGCGGGGCAAGCGTTGCCTCCGCCCGGACCTGGTCTTCCTCGCCGCCGCCGCCCTGCTGGGCGTCCTGTTCGTCCTCCGCGAGCGGCGCGCCAGGCAGCCGCTGCTGCCGCTTAAGCTGTTCCGCTCCGCGTCCCTGTCGGCCGGCGTGGTGCTGGTCATCCTGCTGATGTTCGCGATGTTCGGCGCCATGTTCTTCATGACCTTCTACCTGGAGAACGTGCACGGCCTCGACCCGATCAACGCCGGACGTGCACCTGCTACCGATGACCGCGATGCTGATTATCGGCGCCCCGCTCTCCGGAGCGCCTGATCACCAGGCTGGGCCCGCGGCTGCCCCATGGTGGCCGGCATGCTGCTGGCCGCCGTCGCCATGTTCGGCCTGTCCCGCCTGGCGCCGCCGCCAGCCCCAACGACACCATCATCTGGTTCCCGCTGCTCGGCCTGGGCCTGTCCACCCGGCGATGGTCGGCGCCACCGACGTCATCGTCGGCAACGCGCCCCTGCAGCTGGCCGGCGTGTCCAGCGGGCTGCAGTCCACCGCCATGCAGCTCGGCGGCACCCTCGGCACCGCCGTCCTCGGTGCTGTCATGTCCGCCAAGATCAGCAGCCTGCTGCCGGCCAACTGGCACGCCGCGCACCTGCCCGCGCTCAGCACCGCCCAGCTCGGCCGGAGTGAAAAGCGCGGTCTCGGTCGGGGCAGCACCCGTGACCCGTACCACGCCGCCCCGGCTCGCCGCCGAGATCACCCGCATCAGCCACGCCACCTTCGCCGGCCGGGATGCACAACGCCTTCCTGGTCGCCGCCGCGGTCGCCCTCGCCGGAGCCCTCGTCGCCCTGATCACCAAGCGGGGCAACGGCACCGGCGGCGCCCACGCAGACATCTGACCCGGTCCAGGCCGCGACCACCGACAGATCCGGTGATGGAGCCTGGGGCCGGATCATTATTGGACTCGTGGTATCCGGAGCTTGGTTGTTACCCGGTCGTTGCCGCGCAAGAGCGAGATATTTGCCGTGCGACGTCGCTCGAGGTCTTCGAGGAGCATGGCCAGCCCGACGCTGCTGGTGGTGGCGGTGCCATCGACGGCGGTGATCAGGTCGCCGCGTTCGATTCCGGCGTCGGCCGCAGCACTGGCGGCTGCGATGTCGGTGACCAGCAGGCCGGGTGTGTCGGTCAGCCCGACGGCCTGCCGCCGCGTCCGGGCCAGGTGCGCTGGCTCGAGGGTCAGCCCAAGGCCGGCGGCAACATCGGTGGTGGATGAGCTCGAACTCGGCGAGCAGGCGGCGCAGCAGGTCGGCGAGGGTCTGCCGCTCATCGGCGCTGAGCGCTGACAGCAGCCGGTCCTCGTTGGCCAGGTGAACCGGGGCGATCTCGTCGAAGAGGTCAAGGCCCTTGCCGGTCAGCCGGACGAGCGAGGTGCGCGCGCTGGCCGGATCGGGCTGGCGGGCGACGATCTCGTTTCGTTCGAGCCGGTCGAGGCGCACCGATACGGTGCCCGACGTCAGGCCCAGGGCATCCATGAGCCGGGCCTGCGGCATCATGAAGGGCTTGCCAGGCCCGGCGCAACGTGATGATGACGACGAAGTCCGCCGCGGTCAGCCCGAAGCGGGCGAACACCGCTGCCAGCTCGGCGTCGAGGTAGGTACGCGCGCGGCCCAGCCTGGTGATGACACCGACCGGCGTGAAATCGAGGTCGGGGCGCTGACGGTCCCACTCCAGTAGCAGCTGATCGACGCGGTCGCGGCTGTTGGGGCAGGCGGGTACGCCGTACCGCAGCCTCGCGCCGCCTCGAGGATGTTCACTCACGGCACAACAATACTTTGCCTTCAGGGCTTGCCACAATGCTTGAATCCAAGCATTGTGTACGAGAGGCATTTGGCAGTCAGGGATCCGGTCAGGAGACATGGCGTGGCACACCAGCAGGCGCACGTCGGCGGGGAAACCAGCAGCCACCACATGGCCGTCGACCTGGTGCACAGCGAGCCGAAAAAGGTGCTCATGGTCGTCGCCAACCCCACTGTCAGCAGTAACAACGGCTGGCCGGTCGGGTTCTGGGCGGCTGAGCTAACCCACCCGTACTTCGAGCTGAGCGGGCGCGGCGTGCAGGTAACGATTGCCTCGCCCGACGGCGGCAAGGTCGAGTTCGACAACCTGTCCGACCCGCGCGACCCGTCGAGGTGGTCGGCCGAGGACCTGATTTCGATGGGCTTCGTCCATACGCCCGAGCTGATGGCGCTGCTGGAGGACACGCCCAGGCTGGCCGATCTCTACTGTGGCGAGTTCGACGCGCTGCTGATCTGCGGCGGCCAGTCGCCGATGTTCACCTTCCCCGACAACACCGACCTGCAGCATGCGGTCAGGACCTTCTACGAGGCGGAGAAGATCACCGGCGCGTTCTGCCACGGGGTGTCGGCCCTGGTCAACGTGAAGGTGTCCAGCGGCGAGTACCTGGTCAAGGACAAGACCGTCACCGGCTTCTCCAACATCGAGGAAGACTTCGGCAACGCCGCCGCCGGTGTCGAATCATGCCGTGGCGCCTTGGACACTCTCAGCCAGCGCGGCGCCAACTACATCCAGGCGGGGCTGTTCAAGGCGTTCTCGGTCCGCGACGGGCGGCTGGTCACCGGGCAGCAGCAATACTCCGGCGGCGACGTCGCCAAGGTGGTTATCGACATGCTCGGCGTCTAATCCGCGGCGGCCGACGAGACCAGGCCCAGCGTGGCTAGCTGACGCCCATTCCGGAGAGAAGCCCCCAATGTGACGATCGGCCTCGCCGACCTCGTGCTGTTCTCCGACACCGGAAGGACCCCCGGCATGACCCGTATCGGCATCATCGGCTCAGGGCACATCGGCAGCAACATCGCCCGGTTCCTGACCGGCGCCGTGACATGTGGTCAGCTTCACTCAAGACCAAGGCAAACTCGACGCGCTGGCCGCCGGCACCGGCGCCCGGGCCGCCACGCCAGCTGAAGCGGCCGCGCACGGCGAGATCATTGTCGTCTCGGTCCCCTGGGGTGTGGTCGATGCTGCTCTTGAGCAGGCCGGAGGCGCGGACGCGCTGGCGGGCAAGACCGTGCTGGACACCACCAACCAGTTCGGGCAGGTCGGCGGCCGATTCGGCGTGCTTGGCCTCGGCGGCAGTTCCGCGGCCGAAACCAACGCAGCCAAGGCGCCGCGGGCCACCTGGGTAAAGGCGTTCAACACCCTCACGGCCGGCTTCCGGCGTCCTCGTCCGGACGCACCGGGCCCGACCGAGTCGTGATGTTTTACGCCACGAACTCCGATGCCGCCGCCCCCACAACTGAGGCGCTGATCCGCAACGCCGGCTTCGACCCGGTCCGCACCGGGACGCTCGCACGTACCGACGTCGGCCACCAGGAACCCAAGGGCGATCTGTACGGCGAGGAGTTCCACCACGACGATGCAATCGCCGCCGTGCGGCGGCTGCGCGGCACGATCCCGGCCGGAACCGGCAGGCCGTGGAACGCGCGGCGAAGACGCTACCGCCCCGGCGAGCCGGCATCCGGGTGTCACCGGCGGCGGGCCGCCCGAACGCGTGTTCGTCTCCGGCTTGTGCCAGGGCGAGCAGTCACGCCGTCACCGCGCACCCCTCCCATCGCCGCCTCCCTCCGGCTCCGCGTCAGCGGGCCGCAAGTACAGACGACGGCGCGAAAGGAAACTGGGCGCCCGCCGCCCGCCCAGTCTTCCCCGCCGCCGCCGTCTGATCAGCAGTACCGGAGTTCCGTTAGCCCGCAAAAGGAGAATCCAGATGTCTGCTCAGAACGAATCACCGGCCGTCGCCATCGCCCGCGCGCACGTCGAAGCATGGAGCAACCACGACTTTGACACAGCGCGAAACGGCCTCGCGCCCGACGTCAGGGTCACCGCCACGACGACGCAGCCGATGCCGCCGGCCACCGACCTGACCGGCGCCGACGACTACATGATCGGCCTGACCCAGTTCGCGCAGGCCGTCGTGCCCGGCAGCCTGCGCATCCTCGCCAGCACCGGCGACGAGCGCAACGCGCTGCTCATGCTGACCGTCGAGGCGGATTTCGGCGGGGAGAAGGCCACACTCCCCGGCGCCAGGCTCTACCTCCTGGACGACAACAACAAGATCAAGACCGAGCACGTCATCTTCTACGCAGCGCAGAACTGACCAGGCGCGGGGCGTTGACCTGAACCGACCGCACAGATAAGGACGATCGACATGGCGAAGTTCATCTACCTCTACCGTGGCCCGGCCACTCCGATGTCCGACTTCACGCCGGAGCAGGGCGCCGAGCGGATGGCCGCGTTTGGCGCCTGGATGGAGAAGGTCGGCGCGGCGCTCGTCGACGTCGGCAGCCCGTTCGGGGCGAGCGCGTCCGTTCGCGATGACGGCACTGAAGGAACGGCCGGCGACCTGATCGGCTACACGATCGTCGAGGCCGACGATCTCGCTGCGGCGAAGGCGTTCACCGACGGCCTCCCGTTCCTGTCCAACAGTGACGGGAAGTTCGCGGTGGAGATCTTCGAGCTGCTGCCGATGTAGCAGGAACGGTCCGCCGCACCTACGACGGAGGTGCGGCGGACCGTTGGCACTCAGCGCTCACCCGCCAGCCTGGCACCACCGGCCGTGCGGAACCGGAGGAGAAAAGCCGCATTCTTCCGGAAGGTTCTCCGGCCGCAGCCGGTTGTGCCTGCATGACTCGAGAGCCGAAGATCCCCGGACCCGACCACCCATCACTGTCGAACCCACCTCGGCGGCACCATCGAGCTTGACAAGACCCGCCGCGCCGCGCGCGCGGGTGGCCGGTGCCCGCGGTGAGCCCGGCGTCCGAAATGGCCGCGCCTGCTGGCCAGGACCTCGCTGGTGATCCGCGGCGGTGGCTGATCATGGGCGTGGTTCTGGCAGGCACGTTCATCGCGTCGATGTGTCCATCGTCAACCGGGGGCGACGCACGTCAGGACCGCCCTGTCCCCGGCGGCCACGTCATCGCTGGCCCTGGCCAGGGAACTCGTCGACCGCTTCGAGACGAGCGCGAGCTGAGACGGGGGTGCGGTGCAGCATCGTGATCGCGCACTGGCTATGTAATGTTGTAATCAGTCGGCGTGGTTGGTAATGCGGGGGACAGTCTCCGATATCGAAGGTCCTGACCAGGACGGCGAAAACATGACAAATGGTAGCGATGCGGCTGGCCGCTCGTCGGCCGGAGGGCAAGGTCGGCTGGCCCAGCTGATCGCCACGAGGGGCGGCCTGGCCTCACCCGAGGCCCCGTTCGTGATCGAGCACCGCGAGGCCCTGATCTACATGCTGTGCGAGGCGGCCGAGCTAGAGCACGGCATCATGTGCCAGTACCTGTTCGCCGCGTTCTCCCTGAAGCAGAGCGCCGGCGAGGGGCTCACCGAGGACGAGCCGGCCGCGGTGACGCGCTGGCGGCAGCGGGTCGTCGCACGTGGCCACGCAGGAGATGCTGCACCTGGCCCTGGTGCACAACCTGCTGTCGGCCATCGGCGCGGCGCCGCACCTGACCCGGCCCGAACCTGCCGCAGCCCGCCAATCACTACCCGGCTGGCGTGCAGCTGGCGCTGCTGCCGTTCGGGGAGCAGGCGCTGCGCCATTTCATGTTCCTTGAGCGCCCGGAGGGGATGGACCTGGCCGACGCCGACGGGCCTGGCCGCGGTCGGCCGGGCCCAGCCGCTGCTCAGCGAGCGCGACATCGTCCCCCGCGGCCAGGACTTCGCGACGGTCGGTCACCTCTACCGGTCCATCGAGGCGGGCCTGGCGCACCTGGCCGAGCGGCACGGCGAGGACTGGCTGTTCGTCGGGCCGCCGCGGGCGCAGGCGACCGCCGGGCACTTCGGCTGGCCGGAGCTGATCGCGGTGACCGACCTGGCCAGCGCGCAGCGCGCGATCGACGAGATCCTGGAGCAGGGCGAGGGCCCGCGCGGGCACTGGCGGAACGCGCATTTCGGCCAGTTCGTCGAGATCCTCGACGAGTACCAGCAGACTGCGCGCGGCCAACCCGGCTTCGACCCGGTCCGCCCGGTGATGGCGGCCAACGTCCGGCCGCACGAGCGGCGACATCGAGGTGCCGCTCATCTCCGACCTGCTGACCGCGCGGGTAACGGACCTGTTCAACGTCGGCTACGAGATCCTGCTGCAGATCCTGGAGCGGTTCTTCGCGCACACCGCAGGAGACCGACGCCCAGCTGAAGACGCTGGCCGATGCGACCATCGCGCTGATGATCCGGGTCCTCAAGCCGCTCGGCGACCTGATCACGACGCTGCCGGTGGGTGCAGGGTCACCCGGGCATGACGGCGGGTCCCAGCTTCGAGCTGTTCTACGAGAACGATTACCTGATGCCGCACCGGGAGGCGGCCTGGGCGCTGCTGGCCGAGCGGCTGGACGAGGCCGGCTGGCTGTGCCTCGGAGCTTCGGGCCGGCCAGGGACCAGCGCATCGCCGGGCCGGCTCGACCCGGTGCTGGCGCGCCCTGCGGGAGATGTCCCGGTCACTGGCCGCCGAGCTGCCCGCGGGCAGCGCGCACGCCCGGCTCGCGACGCGCCCGGACGGGCTCGGCTGCCGGACAGCTCGACGAGCTGCTGCGGCCGCGCCCGCGAGCTGGCCGACCGGGTCGCCGCCGAGGGCGAGCCAGGCGAGCTATCCGGCCTGTTCGGCGACGGCCTACGAGATCGTCACGTCCGCCGCGTCCGGCGCGGACTGCTACCCGGCCGACCAGCAGGCGCTGATCGTGCCCCGGCTGGTCGACAGCGTGCTGCGGCCGCTGGCGGACGCGCTGAGCAGCGGCGGGACGCAGCGCACCGGCGCGGCGGGAACGGCGCGGGCCGCGGCCGCGCCGAGTCAGCCGGGCGCGGCAGCGGCCAGGGTGTGGGACGCGGCCAGGACAGCGACCGCGCTGCGCGCCCGGATGGCCAGGCTGGTGACTGCCCGCCCGGCCTGGCCGAGGCCGTCGCCGCGCTGCAGGACCTGGCCGGCCGGCTGGCCGCCGCCGGCCGAGGCCGCGGCGCGCCGCGCCGAGCTGTGGCAGCTGCAGGCCGCGCTGCCGCCGGAAGCTGCAGATCGCGCGCAACGGCCCGTACCTGGTGACCAACGTGCCGCGGCTGATCGACTACCTGGGAACCGAGACCCGGCCCGGCGCCGCAGCTCGCGCTGTGCCGCTGCGGCAACTCGGCGCTCAAGCCGCTGTGCGACGGCAGCCACGCCCGGAGCGGCTTCACCGACGCCAAGGACCCCAAGCGGGTCGCCGACCGGCGCGACACCTATCCCGGCCAGCAGCTGACCATCTTCGACAACCGCGGCATCTGCCAGCACTCGGGCCTGTGCACCGACCGGCTGGCCACGCGTGTTCCGCACCGACGCCGGAGCCGTTCGTGGCCCCCAGCGGCGGCCGGATGGACGAGATCATCCGCGCCGTGCGGGACTGCCCCTCCGGGGCGCTGAGCTACGCCATCGACGGCGCCGAAGCCCGCGGCCAGGTCGACTGGGACGGCACCAGGCCGCCGGCCATCGAGGTCACCAAGGACGGCCCGTACCGGATCACCGGCGGCATCGGCTCTCACCAGCGCGGCGGGCCAGCCCGAGGACCGCAGGGCGACGGGAGCCTCGCGCGAGCACTACGCGCTGTGCCGGTGCGGCCACTCGCAGAACAAGCCGTTCTGCAGCGGCATGCACTGGTACGTCGGCTTCCGCGACCCGGTGCTGCCGCCGGGGAGCTCGCCCACGCTGTACGAGTGGGCCGGCGGCATGCCCGCGCTGACCCGGATGAGCCGGCTGCTCTACGAGAAGCACGTGCCCGCCGACCCGCTGCTGGCCCGGCTGTTCGCCGACATGCCGCCGGACCAGGCCCAGCGGCTTGGCCGGCTGGCTGGCCGGGGCGCTCGGCGGGCCCGGCCCGGCGCAGGCCGACGGCGGCCTCCGGCCGGTGATCTCGGCCCGGCGGCGAGCGAATTCGGCGAGGACCAGCGCGCCCGCTGGGTCGCCCTGGCCGGCACCGCGGCCGACGAGGCCAAGCTGCCCGCCGACGCCGGCTTCCGCGCCGCGCTGTCGTCGTGCCTCGAGTGGCTGTCGCGCACCGCGCTGGCCAGGCCGCACGCCCAGGCAGCGCCGCCACGGCGGCGCGGCAGGCTGCGTCGGCGCCTCGCTGGGACTGGGGCCCGGCCGGGCCGCCCGCTGCCGACACGCCGGCGGCCGACACGCGGAGCCGCGCCCGACGAGACCGCTGCCGGGGCCGGGCGAGGCCGGTCGGGTTCGCGGCCCACATCAAGCCGCTGTTCCGGGCCAGCGCGACCGGCAGTCCATGAGCTTCGCCTTCGACCTGTGGTCCTATGACGATGTCCGGGCCCACGCCGCCGATATCGTGCAGCGGCTGCAAGGATGGCTCCATGCCCTGCGATGGCGCCTGGTCCGCCGCCAGGATCGAGGTCTTCCAGCGCTGGACCGACACCGGCCTGCGGCCGTGAACCGCGTCGCGGTCAGGCCGGCCCGGCAGCGCGCTCAGCCAGGAAGTTCCATGGACAGCGGAAGGCTCGAGGCGTTCAGCGACGGCGTCTTCGCCGTGGCCATCACCCTGCTGGCCCTGGACCTGGCGGTGGCCAGACCGGGTCCCGGTCACAAGTCGCTGGCTGACCAGCTTGGCGATCACTGGCCCGCCTTCGCCGCCTACGCGGTCAGCTTCGCCACCATCGGCATCATCTGGGTCAACCATCACACGCTGTTCAAGAACTTCTCCGAGATCGACCGGACGCTGCTGTTCCTCAACCTGCTGCTGCTGTTCTTCGTGGTCTCCATCCCGTTCGCCACGTCCACCATCGCCGCCTACCTGCGCGCAGGCGACCACGATGCCGCGCTGGCCGCCGCCATCTACCAGGGCGTATTCGAGGGCATGTCGATCAGCTTCGCGCATGCTGTTCTGGTGGGCCATCCGGCACGAGCACCTGAAGGTCGCCTTCACCCGCGAGCAGGCCCGCCGGGCCGACGATCCGGTTCGGCATCGGCAACGTCGGCTACATCGCGGCCATCGGCGTCGCGTTCGTCAGCGCGCCTGCCTCGCTGGCGATCAGCGGTCTGGTGGCCATCTACTACATCTTCGAGCAGACCCCGGCCCGCGAGACCGCATCCGCAACGGCCGAGAGCTTGCCAGGCATCGGCCCTAGGCGCGTTATGTGGGTTGTCTACGCCTTGGTGAGGCAGAGGCGCATGAGGGTGTGGGCGGCGATGGTCGCGGCGGTGCGGGTGAGCAGTCCCCAGAACTGCAGGCGCCGTGGCGGGCCAGTTCCATCAGGTCAGTGATCTCACAGAAGGTGGTCTCGATCCGGTTGCGCCACTCGGCGATGATCTTCCGCAGGATCGGCGGCATGGCCTGGCGCTGGCCCTTGGCGGGCGGATGAGCACGGCGGTGCCGCGGGCGGCCTGCCCGGCAGCGAACGCCGCGCCGCGGAATCCCTTGTCTGCCAGCAGGTCACGCGGCGGCGGCCCGGCGTCCAGCAGGTCTTCGGCTACGTCGCGCTCGTTGACGGCGGCGGGCACGATGCCCCAGGCCCGCACGATCCGGCTGCCCAGGTCTGTCTTGATCGCCAGGCGGAAGCCGTAGAACCATTCGCCGTGCGCGGCGTCGCGGCCGAACCGGGCGGCCGCTCTCCCGGCCGGTCCAGCCGTCGCTGCCGCGGACCCGGGAGGTGTGCTTGACCGGCAGCGCGGAGGTGTCCACCTGCTGGCAGTCATCTTCGGGCAGCCCGGCCGCCAGCATCGCCCGCAACGCTCGAACGCCCCCCACAGCCAGCGGATCCGCCGGTTGAACTCGCTTTGGTGCGGCAGCACCGGGAACAGGCGGCCCCAGTCGCGCGCCACCTCGGCCAAAAACCCCGCCTCGCTGCGGCGGCCGGGCAGATGCCGCACCAGCGCGATGGCCAGCAGTTCACCGTCGCTGCAGCCAGGCACCGGCCCGGGCCGGGCCGGGATGGCGATGGCTCCCGCGGCGATCGCGTCATCGACCACCACGTAGACGTAGACGAACAGGTCCTCGGTTGGCAGCATGAGAGTGGCCTCTGCGGGACAACGGTCTTCGACAACCACTTGTCTGCCGCAGAGGCCATCTCACGATCAAGACGGCACGCCGTGATCAACCCACATAACCCGCCTAGGCCCGCTGATGCCCAGGCCGCTCCACTTCGGCTACCCCCGGGCCAGGTTCGCGGGCCCCCGCGGCCTATGCGGGTGCCAGCAAGACTCGCCGCGGACCCGTGAGGATCAGGTCCCTTGGGCGGCCTGCCTCCTGGTCGGTCGGCTCGCCCCGAGTTCTGTCGCTCGCCTGGTTCTGTCGGTCGGGTCGCGCGGTTCTGTCGGTCGGGCCGCCCCCCAGTTCCTACGGTCGGGTCGCCTGATTCTGACGGTTGGGTCGGGCGGCTCTGTCGGTCGGGGTCGTTCGGATGCGCTCGCCGCCGTGCTGCCGGGGTGGCCACCGGCCCGCTGAGGCGGGTGGCCAGCAGCCTGGGGGGTCGTGAATTACCGGGATGTGAGGTCCAGCAGGAAGCATTGGAGCGGCTCTCGGGCTGCGACGCGATGCTGATGGGGAGGCGGACGTGCTTGGCCGTGAGGCCACACCGCAGGGATGGATTGTCAATACTGAAATTGATGTTCGGCGTGCTGCAGGCTCCGAGGGGCGCCCAGCCGGCCGGCCTTTCCGCATACGCCTAGCCCCAGTTTCCAATGATCATGGAGTTCGTTTGATCGTTTCCGCTGGTTCAGCTATGGTGCTGGGTGCGGTTTCCGGCGTATTACCCATGTCAGCGTGGGGGTGTAGCGGTCGAGGTTGAAGATTCGGTGAGCTTGTCCTGGAGCGGGGTGGTGTCGGTGAGCATGCGGTGGGCGCGGGGCCGGCCGCTTCGCCGTGGTAGAGCAGGACGGTTTCGCCGATGCCGGCGAGCTCGCGCGAGCAGTTCGCGGACGGACATGCGCAGCCCGGCCCGGGTGGCCCTGGCAGTCGCATGAGGTGGGCGATCTGCAGGGCGAGCACGCAGGTGAAGATGTGGACGCGGATGTTGTGCTCGGTCCAGTGGTGCATCGGGCTGAAGGACACGACGTGCGGGTCTTTCATCTGGCGGAAGGAGAACTCGGCCTCGGACTGGGAGCGGTAGCCGGCGACGACCTCCGGGACGGGCCAGTCGTCGTGGCTGGTGATCAGGACGTGCTTGCCGAAGATCTCCTCTTCCAGGGCGGCGCGGGCCTGCTGGTCCACGTGCCAGGTCAGGCGCAGGTCGCGGGGCTGGTCGCCGGCCAGTTGCCAGGTGATGACCCGGCGGACCCAGGGTTTGCGCGGTGATGGCCTCGATCTCGGCCCCACCTTGTCCTGGCCGCGGCGGGTCTTGCCGCGGGCCAAGGTGGCGGCCAGCTCGTCCAGTTCCGGCCGGCCTTGGCCAGCGTGGTGCCGTCGAACCCGCGGGCCTGGCTGTCGTGCAGCTCCGGGGAGTGGGTCAGGATGGCGCGGCGCTCGCGCGCCGTAGACCTCGCGGCGGGTGTCGAACGCGGTCAGCCCGCCGAACCGGTCCTTGTCCACGGTGCGCGCGGAGGCGGGCAGGGCGGTCAGGTCCGGGCAGTCGCAGGCCGGGACCGACCCGATGTAGTGCAGCCCGGTGCCCGCGAGGTGGGCGAAGTTGTCCTCGCTGTTCTGCCCTGCGTCGAAGACCACCGTCATGTCCGCGCTCGCCGGCGCGGAGCCGGCCGCGGCGGACCGCCTCGTACCGGCCGCGCAGCTGATCGATCATGGCGGGGAACTGGGTGACGTCAGGCCGGTCGCCGGGGTAGGCGTGCCAGGCCAGCGGGATCCCGCCGTCGCGGGTGACCACCAGGCCCAGCCCGACGAGCCGCAGGTCAGCGCGTTTCTGCTTGGCCTTGCCCCGCTGCGCGACCGGCGCCTTCCCGTTGCCGGTGGCGATGAAGGTGGCGAAATTGGTCATGTCCAGCGCCACCGACGACAGTCCACGCCGGTGACTCCACGATCCGCACCGCGATCCGCGGGCGTCTCCTCCAGCTGCTCCTGGGTGACCGCGTGCATCGCGTCCCAGAACCGGCGGTGATCCAGCGCCGCGGCGGGGATCTTGGTGAACCGGGCCGCCGGCGGTGGTCCTCCACCAGTCCGCGAACGCCAGCTTCGAGCACGGGGCTACCAGCCGGTTCAGCGCCGCCAGCACCAGGTAGGTCCCGGCGGACAGCGGCAGCCCGGCCGGGCCGCGGCCCGGCCGCCTCATCGATGATCCCGGCCACGCCGAGGTCCTCCAGCACGCCCCACGCCGCGGCGACCGCCCCGAACTCCTTGTGCTGGGTCCGGTCCGGCAGGCCCAGCCCGCCGCCGCGCATCGCGGCCGCCAGCTCCTCGGCGGTCCCCAGGTATTCCTGCGAGACGATCCTGGGCTTGCCGTCCACCCGGGCGGACTCCACCAGGTAGTAGTACGTGGCCTTGCCGCGTTTCTTCCCCACGATCGATGCCATATATGGGTAATACACCCTCGAGTGGCCCGGACAAGCACCGCCACGGCATGTCATCAGGCGAAACGAGTCAGACCCGGCTCCGGCCAGGAGTCACCAGACCATGATCGTTGGAAACCCGGGCTAGGGCGGGACAGCGATGTGCTGGGCGCTAAACAGGCAGTAGCCCCACGCCGCCCCCGTGCCCCACAAGCCAAGTCCTACAAACGAGGCCGGATTCCATGTGACAACACCATGAGCGCCGCGTCACCGACGCCGGTACCACAAGACCGTGACCCCTCCGGGTACCCCGGCGCCGTACCAGGGACGCCAGAAGAACCACTTCTGAGCAGCCGAGGCCACGACTGCCGACACACCACCAGGCGTGCAGATCGGCGGCGCTGCGCGCTTCGTGGACGTCGAGGCAGAATCACTGACCGCGACCGCCTCGTGGAGGCGGCGCGCGGATCGCCGATACTCTGGAGCGATCTTGAGGCGTCCACGACGTCGTTTCTCTCGGCGTGTCGGCTCGTCGTGGACCCGTTCTCTGGAGCCGTGTCCTTGACCTGAGAAGCCGCGACTGTCCTTTCGTTGCTGCGCTCTTGACGTTCGAGGCATCCGACAGGCAAGCTCGGTCGTGGACATGTCCACGACGCAGAGCTGCCGGAACCCCAACCACCTCGCCGTGCGACTCCAGAGAAC
>CAWBDZ010000004.1:0-21460 GCA_963787665.1 uncultured Actinomycetota bacterium | reverse complement strand
GTGCGCCGTCATGCTGGAGCATGTGTCCTGACCTGCGCAAACGCTCCCCGAGACGGCACTCAGACCGCGTCTCTATCGCAGTTCTATCGCGATCCTGCAGCCCGGATGACCAGTTAGAAGTAGCGGGACTGGGATGGGTGCTGCGTGGCTTCCCGGTAACGGGACTGCGTGAAGTGCTGGGAGGCCTCCCGGCGCCAAAGGCAGATAGTAGCCGCGAGCGCGACGAGCCAGTTCACCAAGCCGAGGATGGTGCCGCCGAGGCCTTGCGTCGACAAGATCAGCAGAGTGGCGAGGCTGTAGAGGCCGAACAGTACCGCGGCCAGGGTCCTGGCCCAGCCACGGCCGGCTGCGTTTTCACGCGCCATCCACAGCCACGCGCCCGCGCCGATCAGGCCGCCTGCTGCGATCGGCAGGGTGTGCTGTATCGCGATGTTGTGTGCCCGGGTGGTGGTGTAGCCGGATCTGGCCACTAGCGCGCTGGTGAGGCTGCTGATCCTGGCGATGCTGACGATGACGTTGAGGAGCGCAAGCGCCGCGCCGGCATACATGAGCTTGACGGCGGTGGCCACTGAGCGCGGTCTGGGCGGCGGCTCGGTGGTCCAGTTGCCGCTGCCGGCCGGATAAGGCAGGTACGTCACCGCTGGCTCCTCGTCATATTCGGCGCCGCGACACGGGCTGGCACCGCAACTGCGCCGCTTATGACCCGATCCGGCGGGTTGCGCTAACGGTACACCGGCTAACAGCTCCTGGCCGGTTGTCCGCCGCACGGAAGTGCTGGTCCGATGGCCAAGTCGTGAGGACGTCGCACGCCTGGAGGTGTCGTCCCGGAGACGCGAACGCGGCGCCCTAGCCAGCCTGCAACATTCTGGATCTTGTCCACTGAGTCCCGCTGGCGCCGAGCTCCCGGGACTGCCGCTGGTATCTGCAGGTCCTGCGCATACGGCGCCCGGCCGAATACGGTGCTGGTGGCTGCATGCAACCTGAAGGTGCTTCTTCACGGTGATCGGCAAGCCCCGCGATGCCGGCCAGGGCGCGCTGGAGCCAGTGGCTCCCGCACAGGGCCGCCGAGGTGAGGCGCGACGACGCGCCGTCGCACAGTTCGAGCGCAGGAGCCCGGAATGGTAGACGTCGATTCGGATCGAGCGTGCAGGTACACCTATCGCCGGTCCGGCCTGCGGCCCGGGTGCTGCGGCTCGCAAACAGCCTGACGCGAGCCGGGAAGGACGCGAGCCGAGGAAGGCGGCTTCCGGCTGTGTCGAACACAATTTCGCTGCGGGTGCGCGGCGGCTACGCTAGAGGCATGAAGACCATAGGCGCGGTGGCGGTGCGGACACGGCACCAGGCACGGCCGGGCCGCCGCGCGATCGTCGTCACCGACCTGGCGAGTCTGCGCGGGCCAGTCCGGGGCACCGTCGAGCTCCCGCTTCGGCTGTTCTGGAGCAGCGCTGACCGCAGCTTCGACTTGGATCAGCCGTCGATGCGCGAGTGGCTCTACCAGACGGTCCTGCGCGAGGCGTCCCGGCCCGACGACCTCACCGGTTTCCTGGACCGGGACACCCTCATCAGCATCTGGCCGGACCTGCGGCTGCCCGCCGGGGTGCGGCAGGCGTGGGAAGAGATGCACCCGGTCCTGCGCGCTCCTGCCAACCACGGCTGATGGCTGTCAGCCCGCTGCACCGGAAGGTCGCGTTAGTCGCGCTGACCGCCGCTGCTCGGCACGGGTTCGCGCTCGGCGGCGGCAACGCGCTGCTCGCCCACGGGATCACCAGCCGCCCGACGCAGGATGTGGACCTGTTCACCAACCTGGAACACGGCGTGGAAGAGGCCGCGGCCGCGGTTCAGGCGGCGCTGCGGGCGGCGGGATTCCGGGCCGAACGCCACGACGAGGCCGCCGGGCTGGCCGACATCTTCCCGGCGATGGGGCAGGGACTGGCGGAGTGGACGGTCACCAGCCCCGCCGGGGAGCACACGGTGCTGCAGCTGGCCTACTTCGACCGCAGCCGCGATCCGGTCCCGACTGAGCTTGGCCCGGTGCTGTCGGTGGAAGACGTGGCCGGCGGCAAGGTCTGCGCACTCGCTAGCCGGGTCGAGCCGCGCGACTACGCCGACACCGCGCGGATGCTGGAACGCTACACCCCGGCCGAGCTGATCGGCTTCGCCCGCAGGCTCGACCCCGGGCTCACCGCGCACGACTTCGCCGACGCCGGCCTGCAGCTTGACCGGATGGGCGACGACAGGTTCGCGCGCTACGGTCTGTCCGCAGGCGAGGTAGCGGCCTTGCGGGAGCGGTTCGCCACCTGGCCCCGCACCGCCGCCGTCTAGCCGGCCGTCAGCCGACCCTCAGGCCAGCAGCTGCGGCCCGCCGGGGCAGACCTCACACCGGAAGGTCAGCCCGGCGGCAAGCAGATCCCGCTGCAGCCGGAACCGACCGCGATGACGCAGAGTCCGGACAGTAACGCCGACACAAAGGACGGTCCCAGCAACAACGCGACATGCACCGACTGGCCATGTCAAGTTGAGCTGGCCCCGCCGTGACGGCTTGATGCGGCCCCGGCTTGAGATGTCAGGTGATGAATGCCGTCATCCGTATCGAGACGAGCAATCCGGGCAGTTCGACGCCTAGCTTCGCGACGTAGCGGGTCGGAGGCTCGGACGGGAACCACCGTGCGTACTCCTCGTTCAGCCCGTTGAAGTCGGCTGGGTTGGTGAGCAGTACTCCCACCTCGATCACGTCGTCCAGGGTGGCGCCGCCAGCCCGGAGAATGGCCTCGCAATTCGTCAGCGCTTGTCGTGTTTGTTCCTGGATCGTGTCTCCGGCGAGGCTACCGGTGCTCGCGTCGATGCCGACGATGCCCGAGACGAGCACGTACGGTCCGGCCTTGACTCCCTGGCTGTAGAGCGGTGAACTCGGCGCGTTCGCGGTCGTGATGATCTGCCGTGGCATGACGGTTCTCCCTGCTGCTGCGGCTTTCATGCGCCAGGGCAGGATCGCAGATCTCGCTTTCCAACGGGCTCATATTGTCGCGCGCAATGCGAGGTCGGTCCCGGCAGCCGGGCTCCGGGTGGTGCTACTTCACTGAGAGCTGGCAGCGGGCCGGGGCGAGGCGGTAGCTGGTGATGCCGGTTTCGATGATCTGCCCGGCGAAGGTGAGCCGGTCGACGATGGCGGCGCATAGCCGTGTCCAGCCGGTACGAGCGCAGCCTCGCTGATCGTCACGTCCAACAAGCCGTTCGGGCGGCAGGTGCCGGATCCGAAACCGAAACCTCGGCCGCGTACCCGCGCCATCAGTGAACCTCGACAGCAACGTCCGAGGAGCAGTTCCTCAAGCAGTCGGGGTGGCCGTTGCCCATTGCTCGGGTGGCATCGGGCACGTCGCACAGCGGGCCTTGCCGACGAGCACGGCCAGCGGGTGCACTTCGGACCAGGTGGGCAACTCGATGCCGTTGCAGCGCTGCCGGGCGTGCGCTCCTGCCCGTTCGGTCGTCCGGAGTGCCGTAGGCGTGCTGCTGCGGCAAGGCGAACGCGGTTGCGAAACAATCCCCGTTCCACGCGGGTGAACGCCGGGCAGTGCTCGGCGCAGCCAATCATGTGAGCGTTTATGTGGGCCGCCGTGTGTGGTGGACAGCCGCGCTTCGCCCGACGGTGGAGCCGTGAGGACACGACCTTTCGCGACCCGGCAGCTCAATGTCAATGACCTGCACCGGGCGCCTATCGCGGACAGCTACGACCGCTATTACGCCAGCGGCGTCTACGACGCACGCTACCCCCGGCCGAATCCAGCGACTTACCGATCTGTGCTGCGACTCGCCGGGACCGCCGCACGCATACTCGATTTCGGCGCGGGCAGCGGCCGCTACGCGCTGCCGATCCTTCACGCCACAGATGCATTTGTCTGTGCCTATGACATATCCGCAGACGCGTGCAGGGCGGTGGAGCGACGGGCCACGTCCGCCGGCGTCGGCAGAGAACGTCTGCTGACTACGCCTAGCCTCGAAGCTGCCCGCTGCGCAGGCCCGTACGACCTTGTCATATCGCTGTTCGGTGTCCTGTCCCACATCGAAGCAGCCAAGGATCGAATCGATGCCCTTAACTCGATGCGCTCCATGCTGACCGGCCACGGCCGGCTGCTGCTGACGGTGCCCAACGCTGTTCGCAGATTTCCGTTGCACACATCCTCGCCCGGCCAGCTCAGCGAGGGCAGGGGCGAGCCTTACCTTCGGGCATGCATACGACGTCACTACCCTTCAGCGCGGCAGGTGACCTATCGCCACACCCTGGAGGATGCACGGCGTCCGTTCCCTTACTACCTTTACTCGCGCCGTCAGCTGGCCAGTGAGCTTGCTGCTGCCGGTTTTGCTCTTGAACTCCTCGAAGCCGACAGCATCCTGCCCGAACGCAACCTGGCTCGCAGTCCGGTGCTGGCGCCGGTCGATGACTTTCTCCGTTTGCTCCTACCGTCATGGGCGGGTTACGGGCTGCGAGCAACTTGCCGGGTCGGCCGATCATGATTGCTGAGCGGCATCGTTGCCCCGCAGCGAACGCCCCGCAGCTGCCATTGCGGTCCGGGTCCTCGATTCTTCAGCGTTGGCGTGATGCCACCTCGGCGCTCGGGACCAAGGTCGACGAGAACGGCCAGATGGCCGTCCCCTGCAACTACGCGACGGGTTACCTAAGATTCCCGGCAGTCCGCGGCGTCGGGATCGGTAGACCTGGATCGCGTCGCCGGCTGATTCCTGTGGGGGTCCTGTGCGCTGGCACGTGTGATGACCGCAGCGATTTCTGCGGAGTGCGATGTCGGTAGCGATGACCGCCGGTTGCCGCGGAACCTATCCCGCGTGCGTGATGGAGCTTGTGATGGCCCGGACCGCGCAGAATCGCGTTCCGCTGATCGACCTGAATGAGCACGCCGGCTTGCTCAGCCGGCCGCGGCGTCGGCGGCTCGGTGGCCGCAGCCGGGCCCCGCGCAGCACATCTCCGCCGGTCCTCCGGGCGCTGCAGGTGTCGGCAACGCTTCCCGCTAACGAGGCTATCGCAGCACGGCTGCGCCGGGGCCAGCCGGTGCTGCCGCTGGCGTTCGGCGAGGCGGGACTGCCGGTCCACCCGGTGCTGCGCGCCGCGCTCGCAATGCCGGCGAGCTGCAATTCCTACGGCCCGGTCGCCGGACTACCGGCGCTGCGCGGCGCCGCCGCCGGATACTGGCAGCGGCGCGGGCTACCGACCGGGTCCGGTTCGGTCATCGGCGGACCCGGCAGCAAGCGCTGCCGTTCGCGCTCCTGCTGGCAATAGGCGGCGACGCCGCGATCCCGTGTCCGAACTGGGTCAGCTACCGCCGCCCACCTCCGCCTGCTGGGAATACGAGCGCGTACGGCGTCAGCACCAGCCCGGGCCTGGCTCGGCTGCTGCTGCGCTACGGAGCGGTGACCCTGCCCGGCACCGGGTTCGGCGACCGGGCCGGCACCCTCACGCTCCGGCTGGCCACCGCCCGGATTTACGGCAGCAGCGCTGACCAGCAAGAGGCCGCGCTTTCTGCGCCGGACCGGCTCACGCATCCGCCAATCGCCACAGCCCTGGCCGGTTTCAAGGCGATTCTCGCCAGCCTCACCACCTGAACTGCCCGGCCACCCGAGCCAGCACGAAGCAACAGGGCCACCAGCGGGACGATTCAGCAGGAGTCGTTGCACGGCGTCCATCAGAACCTGCGGGCTCCTCTGGCCGCCGGGCGCGCGGCAGGGGAGATGGCGGCGCCGGGCCAGCGTGCGTACTGTTGGCGCAGGATCGGTTCCGCTGCCGTGCGGGGCGCTGCAGCCGAGGCTCGCTAGGAGATGCTGGGCGGTGGCGGAGGCCGGGCTTGCGTTTGCCGGGCTGCTGCGGCAGCTGCGGGCCGAGGCCGGGCTGACCCAGGAGGAGCTGGCTGAGGCGGCGGCGCTGTCCCCGCGGTCCATCAGTTCTCTGGAGCGGGGCATCAACCGCACCGCCCGCAAGGACACCGCCCAGTTGCTAGCGGATGCGCTGGGCCTGGCCGGGCCGGTACGCGAGCTGTTTGTCGCCGCGGCCCGTGGCAGAGGCCCGGCCGCTGGGGTGCTATCGGCCCGGGCAGTGCGGGTGCCAGGAGCTTCGGGTGCGATGGGCGCGCTGGCCGCGGACGGCGGGGTCGTCGCAATAGACGCGTTCTTGTTCACCGACATCGAGGGTTCGACGGCGCTGCTGCAGCGGGCGGGCGCGGATGTCTATGCGCGGGTGCTGGCCGACCATCACGGGCTGATCCGGTCGGCGCTGGCCGAGCACGGCGGCCGGGAGGTGAATACGGCCGGGGACGGGTTCTTCGCGGCGTTTTCCTCGCCGGGGGCGTGCGTGGCGGCGGCGGCGGAGATGCAGCTGGCCCTGGCCGACCATGGGTGGCCGGGCCGTGAGCCGGTGCGGGTGCGGATGGGCGTGCATTGCGGTGAGGCAGAGCAGACGACGGCCGGGCTGGTGGGCCTGGATGTGCACCGCGCGGCCCGGATCGCCGCGGCGGCGCACGGCGGTCAGGTGCTGGTCTCAGCGACCGCTGCGGCGCTAGTGGCTGACAGGCTGCCACCTGGCGCGGCGCTTAAGGATCTGGGAGTGCACCAGCTGAAGGACCTGGGCCGGCCCGAGCGGCTGTTCCAGCTGTGCGGGCCCGGGCTGGCGGCGGAGTTCCCGCGGCTGCGGTCGCTGGGCAGCCCGGCGCTGCCGAACAATCTGCCGACCCAGCTGACAGCGTTTATCGGCCGCGAGCAGCAGATCGCCGAGGTCCGCAGGCTGGTGGAGTCGTCGCGGCTGGTGACGTTGACCGGGCCGGGCGGCTGCGGGAAGACCCGGCTGGGCTTGCAGGTGGCGGCCAGCCTGCTGGACGGCTGGGGGGACGGGGTCTGGCTGGTCGAACTGGCCGCGGTCACCGACATAGTCGCGGTGCCCGCCGCGGTTGCCTCGGCGCTGCGGATCCCGGCGCAGCCGGCCCGGCCGGTGCTGGACACGCTGGCGGATGCGCTCGGGCCGCAGGACATGCTGATCGTGCTGGATAACTGCGAGCACCTGATCGGCGGCTGCGCCAAGACAGCCGAGACGATCCTGCAGCGGTGCCCGAAGGTGCACCTGATCGCCACCAGCCGGGAGCCGCTGGCCATTGCCGGGGAGCGGATTTACCGGGTGCCGTCCCTGTCCCTGCCCGAGGCCGGCGACGACGACGGCGCGGCCAGCTCGTGTGACGCCGTCGCGCTACTGGCCGACCGGGCCCGGGCGCAGGGCGTCACCCTCGACCTCACGTTGGGCACGATGGGCCTGGCGGTGTCGGTGTGCCGGCGGCTGGACGGGATGCCGCTGGCGATCGAGCTGGCCGCCGCTCGGCTGCGATCCATGTCGCTGGCAGATCTCGCCGGGCGGCTGGATCAGCGTTTCGGGCTGCTGACCGGCGGCAGCCGGACCGCGCTGGCAAGGCAGCAGACCCTGCGGGCGGCTATCGGCTGGTCGTACTCGCTGCTCACTCCCGCCGAGCAGCTGCTGCTGGGCCGGCTGTCGGTGTTCGCCGCCGGCTTCGGCCTGCCAGCGGCCGAGACGGTGTGCGGGCACGGGACCATTGCCGCGGCCGAGGTCGCCGTGCTGCTGGGCTCGCTGGTCGACAAGAGCCTGGTCGTCACCGAGCCGGCCGCGGCCAGCGTCCGGTACCGGCTGCTGGAAACCATCCGCCTGTTCGCCGCCGAGCAGCTCACAGGCATGGGCGGCCAGGAAGCCGCCGCGGCCCACAACGCGCATATCGCGTACTACCTCACTGTCGCCGAGACCGCTGCGCTTCATCTGAGCGGGCCCGAGCAGGGAGCCTGGCTGGCCCGGCTGGAGACCGACGATGCTAACCTCCTGCGCGCCGTCGAGCATGCCGCCGGGCAGCCAGACAGCACTGCGCAGGTTCTGCGGTTCGGGATCGCGCTGTGGCCGCATTGGCTATACCGGACTCAGGGGGCGGCCGCGCTGCTGGTGCCGGTACTGAGGCGGCCCGCCGCCGCCGCAGACTCGGCGGTCTTCGCCGAAGCGCTGTTCGCTGCCTCGCACCTGGCCGAGGACATGACCACAGGCGTCCGGCTGGCCGAGCAGATGGACCAGGTCGCCGCCGAACTGGGCGACAACCGACTGTTGGCCATGTCCCGCGGACGGCTGGCCGAGTGGTACTGGGCCCGCGGCGAGCTGGAGCGAGCACAGCTGCTGGGACAGGAGGCGGTTCTGCTGGCCCGTCAGCTCGGCGACGACGTGCTGCTGGCGAGGGCGCTCATGGCATGCATCCTCAGCGTCCACCCGTCGGCCGGGAGCGATGCGGCGACGGCCGGGCCGCTCTACGCAGAAGCCATCGCCTGCACCGAGCGTTCCGGCGACCTTACCTTTAACAGCATCCTGCACAACAACGCGGGCATCTACCGGCTAGACATCGGAGACATCGCGGCCGCGCGGGCGCATCTGGAAGCCTCGATCCGGGCCGCGGAGATCATCGGACGGCCAAATGCCACCGTGCTGGAGAGCCTGGGCGAGGTGCTGTTTGCCGAACACGACCTTGACGGCGCCCGATCCGCATTCGAGGACGCCCTCCGGCTCAGCCGCCGCGTCGGCCAGAAGAGACCTGCGGCTGACGCTGTCCTCGGGCTGGCCCGCCTGGCCGCTGACACTGGTGAGTGGCACCGGGCAGCTACCCTGCACGGCGCCGCGCAAGCCCTGGTCGACCAGACCGGAGTCGTGTGGGACCCGGCTGGAGCAGAACTCCGTCACGAAAGCCTCGAACAGATAGCGGCGGCCCTCGGTGATGAGCAGCTCAAGCAGGCCTACGCCCAGGGCACAGCGCTCACCTTCGACCATGCCATCGACGTCGCCCTCGGCACGTCAGGCCCGCCGGCGGCCGCCCGGCTATTCGGTGAGCCCGGTGACGGTCCGCCGCTCAGCGCGCGCGAGCGTGAGCTGGTGGTGCTCGTCGCGCAGGGCTGGACGGATGCGCAGATCGCCAGCGAGTTGTTCATCAGCATCCGGACGGTGCGCTCCCACCTGGACAGGATCCGAGACAAGACGGGGTGTCGGCGCCGTGCCGACCTGACCCGGCTGGCCATTCAGGCTGGCCTGATCTAGCAATACCTGCGCGATCGCGTGACCGCTGCAGCGGCGTGGGTATTTCTGCCCAACTCTGCTGCGGCTCGCGATGGGGTAATCGGGCCTCTGCCCGCATCCGGGTCGCGGCCGGAAAGTGTCTGGTGAAAGCCGGGAATCGTCCCGGTCAGTCAGGGCAGGAGCTCCCAGTGTTCCTTCACCCCGAAATAGCGGCCAAGATAGCCGACCAACGCCAGCGAGACCTGATTGGAGAGGCGGACGCCTACCGGCTGTCCCATGCCGCCCGAGCAGCCCGTCCGGCGGGGCCGCACACGGCCAAGGCGGCGGGCCGTGTCACGTCGCACCTCGCAGCCTTCGTCGGCGGCTACAGCGTACCGCGGCCAAGGCCGTCGCGGCCGCGATGGGCGCGCCTCGGGGGCACCCGCCGGATGACGTTGTTGCTCATACTGTTCGCCATCGCGTTGACGGGTACGGCCTTGACTGCTTGCAGTGCCCGCCCCGATTCCAGGCCTAGCCAGAAGCTGCCGCCGGGTCGAACGACGGCTGCTACAAATCCGGCCACGGCAGCCGGCGGCAGTGAGGCTGCTGGCACCCCGGTAACTCCCCGGCAAGCGCTGCTCGCGGCAGCGACCGAGGCTAACAACATCAAGTCCGCCACCGAGACTGTCACTGTTCAGGACAGCGGAGTCCAGAACGTATCCACGACGGGAACGATTCAGCTTCGTCGGGCGCCGGCGATGGTTATCGCCGAGGACCTCACCGTTACTGCGGCTGGCAAGAACACGCAGATTAAGGCGATCGTCACCGGCACGGCCGTTTATCTGCACGAGGCGTCGCTGGCCAGCCAGATCGGCAAGCCATGGATCAGACTCGATCTGTCGGCCCTGCACACGCCAGGCCTCGCTGCTTTCGCTCAGCTGGTCCGCAGCGCGCAGAGCAATAACTTCCTCAACCAGACCCAGCTAATCGCTGCCGCGAGCGACGTGCGCGATGTCGGGAGACAGGCGGTCGACGGGGTGCCCACTACCGAATACGCGGGCTCCTTCCAATCCGCCGAACT
Organism: uncultured Actinomycetota bacterium; assembly: GCA_963787665.1. Taxonomy (GTDB): domain Bacteria; phylum Actinomycetota; class Actinomycetes; order Streptosporangiales; family Streptosporangiaceae; genus JAJYUU01. The sequence continues at coordinate 11,300 of CAWBDZ010000004.1, read as the reverse complement.
GGCTAAGGTGCTCGCGCCCGCGCTCCGCAAAGTCCTGGCCCCGGTGCTGCAGGCACTGGGTAAAAGCACCGTCAACTTCCATGTCTGGGTCGATGGCCAGCATCATCCCCGGAAGGAGACCGAGGTCGAGACGGTCAACGGCCTGAGCATCAGCACTGCCGTGACGATCAGGTTGATCAACCAGCCCGTCCAGATAACGCTTCCGCCCGCCAGCCAGACCTTCACTCCGCCTGGCAGCTAACCAGCGCCTTTAACCCGCATCGCCTGGGTCGGCGGACACGCTCGACCAGCGCCGGCGAGCGCGGACGCGCCGTGGCCTGATGCCAGTCAGCCCGCTGCACCGCCAGGTTGCCACGATCGCCCTGGAGGCAGCTGCCGGGCACGGGTTCGCGCTCGGCGGCGGCAATGCGCTGCTCGCCCACGGCATCATCACCCGGCCTACCCGCGACGTGGACTTATTCAGCAACCTGGAAGGCGGCGTGGCGGCCTGGACGACATCTTCCCCGGCGTGGGCGAGGGCCTAGCCGAGTGGATCGTCACCACCCCGGGCGGTGAGCAGATCCTCCTGCCGCTGGCCTGCTTCGACCGCGGCCGCGATCCGGTGGTCATGGACCTCGGCCCGGTGCTCGACATCGAAGACGTGGCCGGCGGGAAGGTGTGTGCGCTCGCGGGCCGCGTCGAGCCCCGAGATTACGCGGACACCGCGGCCCTGGCGGAAACCTACAGCCCGGCGCAGTTGATGGGCTTCGCCCGGCGCCTGGGTCCCGGCCTGGTCGGCCGGGACTTCGCCGACGCGGGCCAGCGGCTGGACCAGATGCCCGACAAGGCATTTACCCCGGTCGGACTCAGCGGGCACGATGTCACCGCGCTGCGGGAACGGTTCGCCTCCTGGCCCCGAGTCGCCCTGCAGCGGCATGCGGGCCAGCCCCTCGCCGCGTACTGCGACATGCCGCACGGCCATGACATCTGCGTCTCGCGAGCTTCAGTCACGGCCGTGTGCTCCTCGTGACACGCTTTGTAGTCGCCAGCGGCGTACAGGTATTGCCATCTTTGAGCAGCGACGCTCTGCACCTGCCAGCAGGTATCTCGGCGGCGCTTGAGCGATCCTGGAGGACCGCTGACGCCTGCCGTTCGAGCCGCCGCCTAAGCGGGGTTTCAGCGGATCTCAGGTCGATTGGCCGGTGCGTACCAACGTCGACCGACGAGTGGCTCGACGACGAGTACTGCCATGACAGAGAGCACGACGGTGGTTGTGACGAGTCCGTCGTTGCCGTGCGCCGCGCCGACTACGGCGCCGGCGATGGCGACTGCGGGTCGAAGCAGGGTGAATGGGCCGAGGATGACGGCCGAGGCGAGGTACTTCAGGCGCCATCCGGCGGCGGCGTAGCAGGCTAGTGCTGCAAGCGCGAGCAGGGCGTACGGGGCGTAGATCATGAGCATCGCTGACCCGGCCTGCATGTAAGCGTGCAAGTGGTGGTGGTTGGCGAGGACGTCGGCGATGGCGAGGGCGCCCGCAGGGGCGAGCAGAACAATGACCAGGACCGCGCCTCGTCGGGCGGCTTGCTGGTCGGAGGCACGGTGGTGGATCAGCCCGGTCCGTCCGACGGAGGAGCGGAAGCCGGCGAACGCACCGTCGAGCAGCGCCAGCACGATCAATGCGGCAGCAACGGCAGCGGTCATGTCGGGGTTCCGGCGACCGGGCGCAGCACGTCCAGGGCGCGCGGATGCCAGCGTGCGCCTTCCAGTACCCGGACGTCGTAGGCCGGGGCACCGGCCCGCGCGGCGGCCTGCAGAACGGCGGCCGGGTGGGCACGGCGTGCTGACAGGACGCCGTCGTGGCGTGAGACTGGTTCACGCATGCGCGCCTGGTGGAACACCCACGCTCCCAATGTGGACCACAAGCATGGTGCGATGTCCCAGTGCGCGAATGCCGCGACCCGGAGGCGGGCCTGGGTGGCAAAGAACTCCGCCAGCCCTGACGCGGGCAGGTGGTGCATGAGGCCGCTGGAAATGACGATGCTGCACGCGCCGTCGTCGATCGCTACAGCGGGCTCGAAGGCGTCGCCCTGGATGAACCGGCATGCCAGGTCTTCGCACTTGGCGAGTCGCGCCGCTTCCGCGATCAGGACCGGGTTGAGATCGACGCCGACCAGTTCGACCTCCGGGCCTAGGGCTGAAGTCGCTGCCAGTGAGCGCACGACAAAGCCGAGCCCGCATCCCACGTCGACGACCCGGACCGGCCCGCCGACGGATCGGCGCAGCTCCGTCACGACCGGTCCGAGCAAGGCGGCAACGCGACGGCCGAACTGCAGCTCCTCACCGAGGCGTTGCAGCTCGCGATGCACGCGAAGACCGAGGGCGTCCACATAGCCGGGATCAAGTGACCCGTTGACAACCGGCATCCTGGACACGATCCTCGCGGCGTGATGTTGCCCGAGCGAGGTCAGCCGAGCAACGAGATCGGCTTTCATGACCGGCAGCGGCGCACGATCCGCATCGACCGACCACAGCAGATCGGTGATCTCCAGCAATGCGCCCGCCATGAACCAAGTCAACCGCACGGCGAAATGACCACGGCGCACTCTCTCGACGTCATCTCATCGAGTCGACGAAGTGAGAGAGGAGGTCTTGGGGCTCCGTGACGCCTGCATGCTGCTCGTTGCGCGCATGTCGCTGATTGTCCGACCCGGTCCCAGTACTTCAAAGCTCATCTGTGACAGATGGCCGAGGGGCATGTCGGTACTTAGCGCTCACGCCCCTCGGTCGACGGCGGAGGTGACGCCGTCGGCGACCGCCGCATCGGGCCTTCCTCTGATCCGGCCACGGTCCCGTCCGCGTTAGCGGCGCATGCGACACCAACGCGGGCGGATGTTCCGCCCGGCTCTGAGCTGGGTTACTGCGGCCTGGCAAGCGCGGCCACGAGGTCGCGCCGATCAAGCCCACGGTCGCTGGTGTCCAGCCCCAGTCGCCCGCGGCGATCAGTACCTGCAGTATCGGGCTGAGCCCACCTGCTCGGACCCGGCCGCTGCCGCTGGCAGCCAGGGATTGATCACCTCGAGCAGGCCGTGGGGGCTGTCGAGCGTGATGCTGTGGCCGCAGTCCGGAATGCTGGCGAAGCTGACGCCAGGGTTCTCCGCGAGCATGCGCTGCGCTGTCTCGGTCGCCAGAACGTCACTGTCGTCGCCGCGCACCAGGAGCACCGGGCAGCTTACGGCCCGCCACGCCGCCCAGAGCTCGTCCTGCGTGTGGTCGAAGAGCGCCCTCGGGCTGCGGAGCGCCTTGTCGTATTTGAAGGTGAGCGTGCCGTCGGGCATCGGGCGCAGGTTGTGCGACACGCGATGGCGCAGTGTCGCGTCCGTCGGCCTCGGATTGGCGGTGCGAGCCTGGGCGAAGGCCTCGTCCTCGGACCCGAAGACGTCGTTGGCGGCGAGGCTGCTGGCGACGTTCGTCGCGCCTGCTGGGGCGATCTCGGGCCCGATATCCATGATCACCATCCGGGTGACGCGATCGGGGTGCGCGGCCGCGAACACGAACGAGACCAGCCCGCCCATGGACAGGCCGATCAGCGTCACTTCGCCAAGTTCCAGGGCGTCCAGGAAGCCCAGGACATCCTGCGCCATCGGCGCGAGTCCGTACTGCGGCGCCCACTCGCTGTCGCCGTGCCCGCGCTGGTCGAGGGCCAGGACGCGGTACCGCTCGCTCAGCGCGGCAGCCGTGTGATCCCAGGTCCGGGCGTGGCCGGTCAGCCCGTGCAGCATGACCAGCGGCGGGCCGTCGCCGCCCCAGTCCGTGTAATGGAACGTCAGCCCGCCGATCTCGACGTTCCGCGAAGTAAAGCCCGCCTCTGCCATCCATGCCTCCAGCTCAGCCGCGCCCCGCACCAGGCTAACCGCGGCAGGCGTCGCCGTTCTACTGGCGAATGGGTGGTCCGCTCCGCGCCAGCTGGCGTACAGCCAGCCGGTGATGTTCGGGATCGTGTCCAGCTGAGTCCAGCCGTCCCAAGCGCGCCTGTTCGCCGTGGTCGCCAGAACGGCTAATCCGTGTGCTTGGCGGCGTGGTCATTAAAAGCGTTCCACCGGGGGGCGCGGCCGATAACGCCCACAAAACTCAGCGCCAACTACGTCACCGGCACTCGTCCGGGCGGGAAGGCTCCGGTGGACGGCTTCCCTCGGCGGCTACCGGCCGCGCGATGTCGAAATCAGCCTGTTCCCAGCCCGCGTTGCTACGACTCCCTGAGCCCAGGAGGGTAGTGCCTTCGTGATCACGGCGGGCCAGGCCGCGGGCGGCCGGCCCACAGGTCGCGGAGCAGCCAGGCGACCGCCTTGGGCTGACGGTCGCGGGTGAACACGCCTTTGTGGTTGCCGCCCGGCCGGTGCACGGCCTGTCCAGTGGCGAAGTCCGCGAAGTTCCACACGTGCTCGCCGATGACCTCGGGAACCCGCCGCAATACCCGAAGCGACATCGCTATCAGTGCGTGCTGGTATTCCTCGGACCAGACGGTCGGCGGGAGCGCGTGCAGCCCTGGAATCGCATCGGCGCCGAACTCGGTGACCAGAATGGGCTTGCCGAGGCGGGCCCAGGCGCGGAGCTCGTCCTCCAGATGCTGTTCCGCTGCCGCCAGGTCGCCGGTATCCACGTACCAGCCGTAGTAGCGGTTGATGCAGACCAGATCGAACAGATCGGTCACGACGTCGAGGTCCGGGGGTGCCGTGGCCACGTTCGCGAAGCAGACCGGACGGCTCGGATCAAGCTCGCGGGCCGCGCTGACCAGCGGCGCGAAATAGTCACGCGCGGCTGGCTCGGCGGTGTCCGGCTCGTTCGCGATCGACCACGCCACGACGCTCGGGTGGTTTCGGTCACGCGCGATCAGTTCGGTGATGGCCGCCAGATGGGCCGCCTGGGCTTGATCGCCGATCCGGCCGGCGCCGAACGTCCGTGCGCCCGGATCGCCCATGTGCCCGAGACTGAGATGCAGGCCGACGGCCGGGGCCTCGTCGATGACGAGCAGGCCGTGGCGGTCGGCGTAGTCGAGAACCTCTTCGGCGTAGGGATAGTGGGACGTGCGGAACGAGTTCGCCCCGATCCACTTCAGCAGCGCGAAGTCGCGGACCATCCGGGCGTCGTCGTGCCCCTTGCCCCGCAGCGCGGTGTCCTCGTGCATCCCGAACCCGCGGAGCCGGACGGGCTGCCCGTTGAGCAGCAGGCGCGTGCCCTCCACGTGAATGGTGCGGATCCCGACCGGCAGCGGGTACTGGTCGGCGTCCGGGCCCTCGCCGTGCCGCACGTCGAGGCGGTACAGGTACGGATCCTCGCCGTGCCACGGGCGGACGCCGGGCACGACGAGCACCCCATCGCGCCCTTTAGCGTCCGCGACCACCGTCCCGGCCGCATCGCGGAGGACGACGGACGTCGGACCCGCACCGACGACATCGACGTGGTACGTCACCCGGCCGACCCCGGCCGGCCCGTCGAGGCCGGTCGTCACGGACACGTCCGAGATATGCGTCCGGGGCGTCGCGCACAGCCACACCGATCGATGGAGCCCCGAATAGTTGAAGAAGTCGTGGAAGTACCGCTGCTCCTTCCGGCCGCCGGCCCCGACAGAGATCACCCCCGGCGGGATGGTCGCCATCGTCAGCTCGTTGTTCACCCGGATGGTCAGCCGGAAGGGCTCGCCACACCGCACGTACTGCGTGACGTCGGCCTCAAACGGCGTGTAGCCGCCGCAATGGTCGGCGACCCGGACGTCGCCGGCCCACACGGTCCCCTGGTGGGTGACCGCGTCACAGCGCACGACGATCCGCCTGCCTGCCCAGGAAGCAGGCACCTGCACGTCACGCTGATACCAGACGTCACCGACATGCTCCCGCTCGGCCGGATCGGTCGTCAGGTCGTTGAAGCTCGCCGGGACCGCCATCTCGCGTGCCCCGTCCCACCGCCGCTCCCACCACCGACCCGTACTGCCTTCCGCACCGGGGTCGATCCGGAAACGCCACAGGCCGTCGAGCCGGCGGGACTCCCGGCTGCGGCTGTCTCGCGGTGCCAGCATCGATACGGTCCTCCACTGGAGCCCAGCCGGGCGGAACGGGTCAGCCAGCTACTGTAATGCTCCCGGACTGACCGATCACAGTGCTCACGTGCTCGGACGGCGAGCTCCGCGGAGCGCGCGCTGCTGCGCACCACTGCGGCGGGCGCCGAGGTCGGCGTGTCCGCCGAAGCAGCCGAGGACGACGGAGTGGGCGCCGGCGTGGGGCTCGACGCTGGCTACGCGGCGGGCTGGGCGGAGGCGCGCGGCCGGGGCGAGGACGCACTGGCTGGCCCGTTGCTCCCGTACGCGATGCACTTCGGACTGGTCCAGCGCGGGGACCTGCCGCTCGTGCGGTTCGCACGCGACTGGGTGCGCGCGTTGTCGGTCCTGCCTGGATGGCATCCGGAAGTGCCGAAAGCACCCGACCCGCTTAGTGAGCCAGTGCCCGTAGACAATTCCGCTGCACGGACGACTACTATCCACAGCGGCAGTTCCAGCGTCGGCAGTGCGTAACCGCTGCCGCTGGTGCCCGCGCGAGCGTGCAGCTACGCTCTGCCAGGGCGTCCGAGGCCGCCGGCATTTGCGAGGTCAAAGATGGCCAAGACAGCCGAGCCATACCCGGCGGCATTTCGCCAGCTGGAGAAACTTGTCGCGCCTGGGGATGAGATTGTGGCCAGGCTCTGGGGCCTGACAGGCTGGTCGGTGAACTGGTGGATCGTCACCAGTGAGGTGTTCGCCGTCCTGCTGGTACTGCCGTTCATGCTGGGACTGCGGAGCCTGTACGCTGCGGACCTCGCGCTGTGCGGATCCGCGGGTGCGTTGCTGTCAGCATCATGGTGGACCAGGTCAGTGCTGGTGATTGCGATCACCAGCCAGCGTCAGCTGCTGTGCTGCCGGATTTCCAGACCGTTCCAGCGCAAGACGATCACCCAAGTGCCGATCGAGACCGCCTTCTTTGCGGACTTCCGTCGTGGCTGGCTTTTCAGCCAGCTCCGTTATCGCGGGCCCGGCACAGATGGCAAGACCGCGCGGCTCAACGTTCCCGCCCGATGCCGGCAGGCCGCCGCGACACTGACCGGCTCATCTCCGACGATAACTACGAGCTAAACCCTGGCTACCCGCCAGGGAAGCGTCGGCCACAGCACCAAGAGCGGCTGCCCTGGCCGGCGCTGATTCCCCCGTCGGATCTGGTGCCGGTGCAGCGACAGCTGAGCTCCATTTCGGAGGGCGTGCATTCGGCCTGTTCCCGGCATTGCTAAGACCCTCGCCGACGTCGAGTTGGCCACTGCAAGCAACAGCGTCGTCCGCTTGCACGCGGCCGCGGACATCAGCCAGCTGCGACCAGCAGCAGGCATGCGGCAACTAGCCGCAACCGGCGTCGGCGCACCTAGAACAGGTGGTGGCAGCTGTTGGGTTCGAACCAGTGTCGGCTGAGCCGCCGGCTTTACGGTTGCAGTTCTGGGGTTGGGAGCCAGAATGGTGCGCCGCGCCCGTCCCCTGGCGACGATGGAGGATTCACCTGCGTGACCTTGTTGCTCCGCCTGGCGAAGTGCCGCCTGGCGGGCGGCCTGGTCAGCCCTATCGCGGCCACGAGGGACATGCTGCCGCCAAAAAAGCCCGCGCAGAACGGTATCAAACCGCCATCCAGGTTGGCCGTCAGGAAGCACAGCACGCCACCAAGGCAGGCCATCAAACACTCCACCACAATTACCGCTTGCCTAGTCCCGAAGGACCGGCGGGATATCCGCCTGCCTAGCCAGGCCTTCGCTCCGGCCAGGGCAGCAACGCCAGCGGCACCGAGCGCCAAGGCGGGGGCATGCTGGAGTTCGTGCAGTGCCGAGCTGGCCGAGGTTGCTGACCACGCGGAGGGCCCCAGCAGTATGGCCACGACGCAGATCAGACCCCAGATGGAGGCCTGGAATTACAGGAGCCCCCGCGCATAGATGACAAAGCTATCCACCGCAGGTGCCAATGGCATCGGGGCCATTGGCGGGCCAGCTGAGTGCGTCACGACTTTTACGTTAACACCCGATGACTGTCCCACACGGGCTGTCATTGTCTGGCAAAGATCGGGTAGCCGTACGGCGAGTCCGGATCAAGGTCTAGGCACATTGCGCGGGTAGTCTTTCCAGGTCGTGAACTGGGAGCTGCAGACCCCAAACGACGCTAGGTGTGAGAGATCGACCTGGGGATGTGGGCGATGGTTAAGTGCCCGCTGACAGCTCGTGATCGCTGCGGGCGTGCGCTGGTTTCGACGAGGCTGGGGAGTAACCGAGCATCTCTGGCGTTGCATGCATCGTGCCCGTCGGACAGGCTGTAGCGGTGGGCGAGGGAGCGTAGGGGTGACCATTGAGCCGCCGCGCTGGGGTTTGGTCGTGATGGTGGCCTGGATCGGGTTGCTGTGCCTGGTCATGGTGGCGGGTGCGGTTAACGAGCATGATCCGCGAGGGCTGTTCCTTGTGTTCATCTGGTTGCCGTGGCTTGTGCCCGTCGTGCTGATTGCCCGGATTCGGCTTTCCGCGGTCGGAGATGTGCTGACCTATCGCGGGCTGCTTCGGACTCGGGTATGGCGCCGGGATGAGATCGACTGCTTCGAGATTGTCGAGTCGAACTGGTCGCCGGAAGTTGGCCGTATCCAGATGCGCACGGTAGGCGGGCAGTGGGTCGTCCTCGGCATCGCCAGCGCTCGGCGGCGGCACGCTACGCGGCTAGCAGGCTGGCTCACCGAACTGCAGGACTGGCAGTCGGCTGCTGACCTGGCAGATCTGGCCTAACCGTGTACCGACCACGTATCCGCAACCGTCGGGTGACGGCGGCCGGCATGGATCCCGCGCCGGCGGCCCCGGTGTCGAAAGGAACGGCAACCATGTGCCGGCGCATCCTGAGTTCTGGCTGGCGGGCAAGTTCGGGCTGGTGTGGCTGCGCCTCCACGCGGGCCTGCGGCTTGCGCTGGGCGAAGTGCCCGCGGACTGTGCCCTGCTGGCCATCGGGCAGACGATCCCGGCTGGCCGGTTGTGCCGGGCGCAGGGCTTCGCGGCCCGCGTGTGGTGGCGGGCCGGCATCGTTGGAGTCCTACTGATCTTCCCGGTGATCGGCGCCGCCGCTGCCGTGCGCGCGGACCAGGCCGCGACGGACGTAGCGGTCAGCCTGATCTTCGGACTGGGATGCCTGGCGGGCGTGGCCATGCTGCAGATGGCGCTGCTGAGTTTCCGGTCGAGCCAGGTCAGGCTGTACATCCGTGCAGTCGGTCCGCGGGCCGGGGGCGTGCCGCTGCCGGCGGGCTCGCTCGGCCTGCCCAGGCGGTGGGATTTCTGGGTCATGCTGATCATCGCTGTGGCCGTTTTCGGCGTTCTGCTATATGCGGGCACGCGCACGGGTCACGGAAGCTAACGCGCCGTGCAGCCCTGCGTCCGGCACTGCAGACACAGGTTGGCTATTAGTGCAGCGCGAGCAATGGTGATGGAGCGCGACGGTCACAGGTCGGCCCGGAGGTCGCGGTGACGGGGAACCGGCCTGTCCCGCCAGCGGAGTCTCGGGCTCCGGCACGGCGGTGGCCGTGTAGGCCGAGAACGTTCGTGCTGGCGCTCGCCGTGGTTGTCGCGGCGGTGCTGGTCCTGGTACTCGTCGCCCAATTCTTCGGGCCTGCAGACATCACGCCGTCGCGGCCAATGGTGAGCGGGACGTGGAGCAGCAGGTCGGGAGCGACGCCGACGACGCTGACGCTGAAACCCGACGGGACGTTCACAGAGCGGGGACTTCCGGCCGACGGCGGTGAAACCTCCACCTTGAATATCCCGGCCGACGGCACAGGAGGGGTGGCATATCGGTGCACTGCCAGGGGAGCCGCGGGGAGTTGTGTTCGAATTCTCACCTAAGGTCTTCATGGAGTTGCTCGTCGAGCGCGTCGGTTCGACTGCGGTGATCTACTACGACATGGGTGACCCAGATGCGGGCGTGAGCGGCCAGTACGAGTTCACCAAGCTTCGATGAGGGCAGGATTGCGCTGAGGCACCGTCCAGTCGCCTTGTAGAGCACGATGTATGCATCGGCTCGTATTGCGCGGGTGTCATGAGCACTGACGACGGCGGCTGCGGCTGCGGCTGCTGGAATCTGGACGACGGTCACCAAAGCTTGCGACCGCATGCTGGGCGGACAGGCTCGACTGCAGCATCCGCCGCGGAGCAAGAGCGGATGTCTGCCAGGGTCGGCGGGGCTGTTCGGCCTATTGGGTTGCTGGCCTTGACCTGACCGTGTGCAGATAGTGGAGCACGAGCGGTACATCGGGCCGGGGTACCGCCAGTTCGAACTTGCCTAGTTCTGTCTGGCATTCCACTACCTCGAATCCTGCGTGAGCAAAGACGCGACCCTGGGCGTATATCCCGGTGCCGGGCACGTTCCAGTCGGTGTTCTGCGCACGCACCCGAGGACGCGCCGAAATGACCGGCTCATCAACCTCGAATGACCGCCGGTCGGGCGACGACCAGAACGGCTGCAGAATGAGCGCTTCGGGCCGAAGATTGGCCATCTTACGGTGGAACCGCTTCGGGTAACTGCCGTAGTCCCCGCGGAGCAGGCAAGCGACCAGGCGGCCTTCGCCCCGATCGATTGCGGCCAGGTCGCGGGAGATCGCTGCCTGCGCCGCCGGCGGGCGGAACCAGTTCCTGAGTACATCCACCGGTGTTGTTGTGCCCGCTGAACGTCTTACCGGCGAAGCGATGATCATAGAAGTGGACCTCTTGGCTGGCGTGCGGCGATCATGTAGTCATTATTGCGGTCGGCGCCCTCTGTGTTCGCAGCCTGCCGTCAGGGCAGCGGCCGGCGCCCGGAGGCCTTGACGCTCTTGATGTACAAGTCAACGTGTCCGGGGTCGTAACCGCGCATGACGCGCGCGAAGACGGGGACCGGCAGCTCAGGGTCGTCGGACAGACGGGCAAGGAAGTCGTCCACTTCGCGCGTCGGATAGCCGCGCATCGCCAGCTTGAACTGCGATCGTGGTTCCTGGCCGCCTTGTCCGGAGTTATGCGTTCCAGTCACACGCTTTCCGCTCCCCTGCCAGCTCTGCTCGGCAAGTGCACCGTACCCCAGCGCGCCGGATCCGGGGATCGATGCGCCAGCGCCACATGGCGGCGGCGACCGGACCGCCGAACCTTGACGCCCACTGCGGCTGAACTTAACAAAGCAGGTCAGAGCCTCGTATTTGCGGCCAGGTTTGATTGGCGTAGCTATCTTCGTACAAATCAGACATAATCTCGATAAATGCCATCTGACCTGC
>CAWBDZ010000003.1:0-244646 GCA_963787665.1 uncultured Actinomycetota bacterium | reverse complement strand
TCGGCGCACATCAGATTGCGCGACTGGGCCTGATCCGGCTGAATGCAGCGGGCGTCGCGCTGCTGGGCACCTTGCGCCGCGATGGATCCCCCGCATCAGCCCCGTCGAGCCGCACCTCGCGGAGGGCCATCTGCTTATAGGCGCCATGGCCAGGTCCGGGAAGGCAGCTGACCTGCTGCGAGACCCGCGCTGCACACTGCACAGCACTGTGACCGGCCCGGACACCGGTGAAGGAGAACTCAAGCTGTACGGATCGGCCGTTGAGGCTGGCCAGCACCTTCGTGGCGTCGCAGCCCAGGCGTGGTGGTCCGCCTGGCCTCCGGACAAGGCCATCGTGTTCTCGCTGCACATCGAGCAGGCAATGTTCATCGACTGGGACACTGTGCACGGCCTGATGTCCATCCATCGATGGTCCCCGCATCGCGGGTACAGCCATGCCAAGCGCACCTACCCATGAGCCGCCGTTCGCTCGGCCGGACCCGCGCCGACCCACCGTTCTGGGTCCTGGCTGATCACGGGATCGATGCGATCAACCGGCGGTCCACGAGGCCGAGGTCATGTGATCGCGGCAGACTGGCAGCCATGCTGAGCCGCGACGGCCGGGAGTAGCGTGGGTGTCAGCCCACCCAGCTGTTCGGAGGTGCAGATGGCCCGTCCAGTTGCCGCGCGGGGTGGCCGGGTGCTCGGCAGGGGCCTGCTCACTGTGGCCAACGTGATCACCGTGGCGGCGCCCGTTGTCGCGGACTGGAATGACTCGCACATCTTCAATGCGCGCTGGCCCGCGCATGCCCGTTTCCACGGCGTGACCGCGCTGGTGATGGCGGCGACGCTGTCGTCGGTCAACATCTGGTCCATCTGGTCTGGCGCAGGCGACCGGACCACGGCCCGGTTCTTTGCGGCGGCCATTCCGGTGGCCTACTGGGCGCCGTTCTTCCTGGCCCCTTTGGTTCCTGGCACCGCGGTCGATGACCCGCCGCACCCCGTCCCGCGTCTGGCAGGCGTGCCGACGAATCTGCTGGGCGCGGCGGCTACAACTGCGACGGCGGCCGCTGGATGGTTCATCGACCGCCGTTCTACCGTCGCCGAGAGCGGCTGACCAGCCAGGTTCGGTTCGGCGGGTGACCGCTGGGAACCGGCTCACACGGTTTTATGATCACCCGCCCCGGCGGCGTGCTGAGACGCCCGTCCGCCAAATGGCCAGCATCGGTTTGAAGTCTTTGGGGCGGCCAGCTAAAGCGGCTTGCCTTCGAGCCGTCCTGCCGGGATTGTCCGGCCGCAGAGAACCAGTGCGAGCTATTCGGCCGAGCCCCGCAGGACCGGGTCCGATCCGCAAGACCAGTCAGGGCCGGTGGCCTGCAGGCTGCGCCCCTCGATGCTGGTGCCGAATCGTGCCTGCACGCCGCCACCGGTCAGGTCGTCCAGGACGACCTGGATGGTGGCGTCCGGTGAGCGGCGCGGCACCGCCAGCGGCACGGTCACGTCCAGGCCGTGGATGACCACGTGATTGAGAGCGCCATGCCACCAGCCGCCCGGCGGCGTCCAGTGCTGCGTGACCTCAGCGCGCAAGCTGGCCACCAGTTCGCTGGCAGGTGAACTCGGCGTCCCGGGCGGCGATCTCGTTTGATAGCCGGCTGAAGTCGAAGTCGCAGCGGCGCAACTCGGCCATGAACTCCTCTTCGGAGTAGCGCGCCGCCATGGTCATGTGCGCGATCACTTCGCGGACCCGCCACCCCTCGCACGGCGATGGCGTGTCCCACTGCGCATCGGTGGCCGACTCGAGCAGGTCGGCCAGGGGCGAGGAACTGGGCGGCCACGGCAGGCTGCAGGTCGCCATCATTGGTCATGATCAGCTCCTGGCTGCTCACATGGCCGATAATCGTCACTCACTCAGGCTAGCCACCCGCGCCAGGCTCAGCGGTCCAAGGCGCCGCCGGAGTGCTACGCCGCACCGACCGCGGTCCGGCGCCGAGCCGGTAGCGCACGTCCTGCCGATATGTGCGGCAGCGATCAATGAGATCGCTAGCCCGGAGGCGGGCATTGCGGCGGAAGTGTGCCCGTTAACGAGTGTCTTGGGCCGTTATGCGGCGTGGTGGCCCGTCTACTGAGTGGGGGTTGCCAGGCCGTGCTGGTAGGCGTACCGGACGGCTTGGGCGCGGTCACGGGCGCCTGTCTTGGCGAAGATACGGTTGATGTGGGTTTTCACCGTCGCGTTGCTGAGGTAGAGGCGCTGGGCGATCTCGGTGTTGCTCAGGCCCGATGCGAGGAGGGTGAGCACCTCGGCTTCACGGGCGGTGAGCCCGCCGGGCGGTTTCTGACCTGGGCCGGATGGCTCCGCGGCCGTCGGCTGGCTGATGACCGCGGCCACGAGGAGTTCCTGGACGGCGGGGTCAAGATGGGTCTGGCCGGCGTGGACCGCGCGGATGGCGGCTTCGATCTGCTCGGCGCTGGCGTCCTTGGTCAGGTAACCCCGCGCGCCCGCTTGCAGCGCGGGGAGGATCGCGTCCTGGTCGGCGTAGGTGGTCAGCACCAGCACCCGGACGGCCGGCAGCCGCTCGCTCAGGTCCGCGGTCGCAGCGACGCCGTCGATGCCGGGCATGCGCAGGTCCATCATGATCACGTCGGGGTGGTGGGCCAGTGCTAGCCGCAGGGCTTCGGCTCCGTCGCTGGCCGCGCCGACGACATCGACCCCGTCGATGAGTCCGACCAGCATGCTCAGCCCCTCACGCACGACCCGCTGATCGTCGGCGATCAGGACCCGGATCGTGCCCGGCCCAAGCGGAGCCGTCATGCGGGCACCTCCAGCTCGACCAGCCACCCGTCCGCGGTCGGCCCGGCCTGGGCGGTGCCGCCGGCACGCTGGGCTCGCTCACGCATCGCCGCCAGGCCGTGCCCGCCGCCCGCACCGGCGAGTACAGCGGGCGGGGTGGGCTGAGCGGCCGGGCTGGTGCCGGCGTCGGCGCCGGGGGCGTGGTCCGCGATAGTGAGAAGGGTGCGGTCCGCCTGGTAGCACACGGTGAGGGCGGTAGCCGCGCCGGGCGCGTAGCGCGCGATATTGGTCAGAGCCTCCTGGGCGCCGCGGAACAACGCCAGGCTTGCCTCCGCGGGCAGCGGCCGGCGCGTCCCGTCGATCCGGAGTGTGGCGTCTGCCCCGGTGTCGCGGCGGAATTCATCGACGAGGGCGCCCAGATGGTCCAGGGTTGGCAGCCGGTCGCCGCGCAGGGCACCGACGGCCTGCCGCGCGTCAGCCAGGCCTGCCTTGGTCAGCTCGGCTGACCGCTCGATCGCACCGCGCAGGCCAGCGCTGACCGGCTCTCGCTCGGCGAGCTTGCGCGCGCCCTGAAGCTGGATCGCCAGCCCGGACAGCGAGTGGGCCAGCACGTCATGCAGCTCCCCGGCGATGCGGCCGCGTTCGGCGACAGCGGCTGCGGCCGCCTCGGCGTCACGGGCGTCTTCCAGCTGGGCCAGGAGTATCTCGGTGCGGTCCTGGCTTTCCCGGCCGCGGCGGACGAACTGGCCGGTCACCGCCAGCAGCAGGCACACGAGCGTCCCCGTGATGGCCGACTGGGCGGCCGGGTGCTCAGTCAGGCCGACCGCCACGGCGAGGGCGGCAGTGATCGCACCTGCGGTGGCGGCGGCCTGGGCGGGCGGCAGCCGGACCGCTGCGATCCAGACTCCCACAGGCGCCGCCAGCTCGGCGGTCCCGTGCGGCTGCAAGACGGCCAGCACTACCCCGGCCCCGCCGATCAGCCCGATCACGACAGCCTGCCCGGTCAGGCCGCGACGGGCCCAGCGGACCGTTATCGCGGTCGCGACCGCCGCCGCGTAGACCGCCAGAGCGAGTGTTATGCCCAGGCCAGTACCGTGCAGACCGGGTGCGGGATGGGTTTGCGCGCTCGCCGTCACGACGATCGCGATGAATACCCAGCCCAGCGGCCGCAGTGCCTGCCGCTGGCGGTCACCGCGCTCGCGCGCGCGAGATCGCGCTTCCGCCACCCGGGCCGACGCGGGCTCGCCGTCCCCGGCCGCAGGGGGAGGCGGTTCGGGCCTCGTGGTGCCATGAAGTAGGCCCGCCGCTGCCAGCCGTGCCTTCATGGACACAGTCTGGCCCGCGGCGGGCGGGGACGGAAGATCAGGCACCGGCGCCGGCCGGGATGGGCGCCGGGGCGGCGGCCGGGCCTGCGGCCAGCCGGCGGCCGCGCAGGTAGACGACGACCAGCCTGGTCAGCACGTCGGCTAGCGCCATCATGACCAGCGCCGCCACCCAGGCATCGGAGCCGGTGATGTGGTGGGCGATGCTGAAGCGCGCGATCGCCGGGCCGGCGCCGTGGGTGGCGGCGAACGCGAAGGCCATCCGGGCTCCGACGCCGCCGATCCACATGCTGGCCGCCAGCCAGCCCGCGCGGCCCAGCGGCCGGCCGTCGGCACCGCGGCGCAGGCGGGTTGCCAGGCCGCCCACGGCGCCCATGGCAGCCCCGGCCGACGTGCAGATCAGCTCCAGCGCGATGTCGTTGCCGCCGCCAGGCACCGAGTGCAGGAAGAAGACGGCGGCACAGCCCACTGCGAGCACCGGGACAGCCAGGGCCCGCAGGTCAAGCTGCTGTTCGCGGATCTGGCGGATGACCATCAGGACGAGGATTGCGTTGATCACGTACATGTTTATGTTCATGCCGTCACAGTGCCGCGCAGCACCCATCCCGAGCGTCGGCCCACGGATGGGAGTCCGGGTTGACACCAATCTCCACCCTCAGGCTGACGCGGGCGGCGAAGCACTCCAGCCCAACAGGGATTAGGGCGCGAGAGGCTCAGTCCTGCCCGGACTCAGACACCTTGGCATCCGCAAATCGTCAGGGGTGCTCCACCGCGGACAGCGGCCACTCCGCCGGAATCCCGTTGAGCTGGTGACGGCACCCTGCGGCGCTCGATGCCGCACCGGCTCCCGGCAGCGCTAGGCCAGCGGGCTCCAGCCCCGATTCCCGGCGCGTTCAGGGCGTGCCGTCGAAGGCAATATAGATAGCCGTCTTGACCTCGCTCGGCGAGCTTCCCGTCGCTGGGTTGAGAAGGACCGCCGGAGCCGGGCAGAACCCGGGGAGGGACACCCTCGTTCGGATCCGGGCATTGCCTGTCGTCGAGAACGGCACTGGCGTGGTTGTCGCCGCCACCGTCCCGCCGCAGTACACCGACGCCGCCAGGTCGGGCACCGGGTTGGCGGCGGTGGTAGTGAGCACGAGACCGTGCACACTGACCATGAGCCGACCGCTCTTGCCGAGCCGCGCCCGTCCGTGGCCGAGCTCCCACGGTGCGCCTCCCGGCACGACCCCGAAGATCGCCGGATCCGCTGGCAGACTCGGCGCGAGCACGGCACGCAACACCTGGCCGCGTGTGTGCTGGTGGCCAGTCCGGGCGGGGTGGCTGGCGGCGCCAGCGCTTCCTGCCACTAGGATCCCAGTCGTCGCCAGAACCCCGGCCGCGACACCGATGGATGATACTAACAGCGAACGTCGCATGGCTCGCCTCCTGATACGCGGGTGACGGGTGACGACTAAACCGTACTCCCAGCCATGGCAGCCAGCTCGCCGCCGGCTGCCGGCAACTGAGCACAACTGCTGACTGCTCCCAGGTCCCGCCAAAGTGAAGGCCCGCCCGTGACAGGACCGACGAGGCCGAACGCGCGGGCCGGCCTCTCGCTCATACTCCCCGTGCGACGGAGGCTGATGCGCTGCGTGGTAAGAATGACACAGGTGTGGCTAGATCAATGCCGCTGCCCTGCTTGGGCAGGCTGCTGGCGACATGCTTCCAGGGGCGCGGCGTTGCGGTCAGGACAAGTGGGTGTTGATGATGGCCGCTGCTAGCCGAGGAAGCCGCGTAGCAGCGCTGCCGTTCCTTCCAGGTGCTCGGCCACGGCAGTCCGGGCCGCGAGTGGATCGCCGGCTAGCACTGCCTCGACGATCGCCTTGTGCTGGCCAGCGGTGTGATCGATATTGCGTTGCAGCACCGGGATGGCGTTGAGCAGGTCATTCAGCCGCATTCGTGCGTCGGCGCAGGCGGCCGTGAGCAAGCTGGACCCGGCAAGCTCGGCGATGCTCAGGTGGAACATAGTGTCCAGCCGCCGGTAGTCTGCCGGGCCGGCCGCGTTCACCTCGCCGAGCTTGACGCTCAGCACCGCCTCGATCCGGGCTTCTGGGCTCGCGGCGTACTGGCGGGCCAGCACATCGGCGGCTCCGCTCTCCACCGCGAGCCGAAACGTCAGCGCGTCCGAGAGCTTGTCGGCATCCTCCAGTGCCAGCCGCCGGACCTCATTCTTGTCCGGCGCAGGCCTGGTGTAGGTGACGAAAGTGCCGCCGAGCCGGCCTCGTCGCGAGCTGACGTACCCTGCCTCGCTGAGCTCCCGGATCGCCTCACGCAGGGTCAGCCGGCTAATGCCAAGCTGTGCAGCAAGCTCTCGCTCGGGCGGGAACTTCTCACCGGGCGCCACCATGCCCAGCTTGATGATCGTCAGCAGCCGCTCGACGGTTTCCTCGAATGCGTTACCCTCACGGACCGGTCGCAGCACGCCGGTCAGGTCAATCCCCGTTGCCGGCCCGACTCAGACCCAACTGTTTCAGACCCGATGCCCACAGAACGCGATCCTCCGCCCGTACCGGGAACACGACCAACTCTAGGTCCGCGTGCCGGTACCGATGGGACGCGAGTGACGAATCTAGCCAAAGGTCTTGCGCAACGCCTCAGACCTGCTCATCATTGGTCTGATAATAGACCATTTAATTTTGCTCCCGCCAGACCCTGAGATTGCACCGCCGAGACCCTGACCCTGTCGACCAGCAGTACCTGCACTCAAGGAGCACCTCGTGGCAGTCAATGAATCAGCGACCATCAGCGATGAGGAAGAACTTCATCGACTCGGCTACGCCCAGGAGCTGCGCCGGCGGATGTCGGGCTTCTCGAATTTCGCGGTCTCGTTCACGATCATCTCGATCCTGTCCGGCTGCCTGACCACTTTCTACTTCGGGATGGACGAAGGCGGTCCCGCGATCATCGTCTGGGGCTGGCCGATCGTCGGCATCATGACGCTGCTCGTCGGGCTGTCCATGGCCGAGGTCTGCTCCAGTTTCCCGACCGCTGGCGGCCTGTATTACTGGTCGGCCAAGCTGGCGAGAACGAACGGACCCGCCTGGTCCTGGTTTACCGGCTGGTTCAACTTCCTCGGCCAGGTAGCCATCACGGCCGGCATCGACTTCGGCGCCGCGTTCTTCATCAACTTCCTGCTGGACCTCTGGTTCGGATTTAGCGTGTCGACGCCTTGGCACACCATCATGATTTACGCGATCGTCCTGTTCGTGCATGGCATGCTCAATCAGTTCGGCATCAGGCTGGTCGCACTGCTGAACGACGTCAGCGTGTGGTGGCACATCACCGGCGTGCTCATCATCGTCGGCGCGGTCACTTTCGGCCTGAAGGCTGGCGCGCACCATGCCTCGGCCAAATTCGTGTTCACTGACTTGCAGAATCTCTCCGGCTTCCACATTGGCTGGTGGTACATCCTGCCGGTCGGGCTGCTGATGGCCCAGTACACCTTCACCGGCTACGACGCGTCCGCGCACATGACCGAAGAGACTCGCAGCGCAGCACGCAGCGGACCGCGCGGGATCGTGATGTCCATCCTGATCTCTTTGATCGCCGGCTGGGTCCTGCTTATCGGCCTTACGTTCGCGATTCAGCAGGGTAACTACGCTGACCGAAGCCGCTGCCGGGACCGCCGCCCCGGCGCAGATCTGGCTTGACTCGATCGGCCGGACCGGCGCTGAGCTACTGCTGCTGGTGGCGATCGGGGCCCAGCTGTTCTGCGGCATGTCCTCGGTGACGGCGAACTCCCGGATGATCTATGCGTTCTCCCGCGACGGCGCGCTGCCGGGCTCGGCCATCTGGGGCCGGGTCAACAAGCGCACGCGGACACCTACCAACGCAATCTGGCTGGCCGCGGCGGCGCGCTGATCCTGGGCCTGCCGTACCTGTGGAATGGCGCCGCCTACGGCGCTGTGGTGTCCATCGCGGTCATCGGCCTGTACATCGCCTACGTTGCGCCGACCTACCTACGGCTGCGCCAGGGCGAGAATTTCGTGCGCGGCCCGTGGCACCTCGGCCGGCGAAGCTACGTGATCGGCTGGATCGCAGTGACCTGGGTCGTCATCATCACGATCCTGTTCATGCTGCCCCAGTTCGGCCCAATCGGCTGGAAGACCTTCAACTACGCGCCGATCGCGGTGGTCGCAGTGATCGGGTACGCGGGCATTTACTGGCTGGTATCGGCGCGCAAGTGGTTCACCGGACCGCGAGTCCAGGGCACGCCGGAGGAACTAGCCGCAATCGAGCAAGAGCTGTCGGCCTGATCAATGACCGACCTGCATGCTGGCGCGGCTCGGCCGGGGATGCTTTTCCTGGACGAGCTGCGCCAGCTCACTGCCGACGGGCGAGATCGACACGGTGATTCTCGCGTTCACCGACATGCAGGGCCGCCTGCAGGGCAAGCGACTGTCCACGGAGTTCTTCCTTGCCGAGGTGGTGGACGAGTTCTCCGAGGGCTGCAACTACCTGCTGGCAGTCGACGTGGACATGAACACCGTCGAGGGCTACCAGATCTCGTCCTGGGAACGGGGCTACGGCGACTTCGTCCTGCGGCCGGACATGACCACGCTGCGCCGGATCCCCTGGCATCCTGGCACCGCGCTGGTTGTGGCCGACCTGACCTGGCTGGACGGCACCCCGGTGGTCGAGTCCCCCCGTCAGATCCTCCGCCAGCAAGTCGCCCGGCTCGCCGAGCGGGACCTGATCGCGCTGGCCGGAACTGAGCTGGAGTTCGTCGTCTTCAATGACAGCTACGAGCAAGCGGCGGCCAAGAACTATCAGGACCTCGTTCCCGCCAATGGCTACAACGTGGACTATTCGATCCTGGGCACGTCCCGCGTCGAGCCGCTACTGCGCAGGCTGCGCACCGGAATGGCCGGCGCGGGCATGTACGTCGAGTCGGCCAAGGGCGAGTGCAACCTCGGCCAGCACGAGATCGCGTTCCGCTATGCCGACGTGCTGACCACCTGCGACAACCACTCGATCTACAAGACGGGTGCGAAGGAGATTGCGGCGCAGGACGGCATGAGCATCACGTTCATGGCCAAGCCGAACAACCGGGAGGGCAACTCCTGCCACATCCACCTGAGCCTGCGCGGCACCGACGGCTCGCCGGTGCTGGCCGGCGATGGTCAGCACGGGTTGTCGGAGCTCGGCGAGCACTTCGTGGCTGGCCAGCTCGCCGCCATGCGGGAGCTGACCTTGCTTTATGCGCCGAACATCAATTCCTACAAACGGTACGTGCCGGGCAGCTTCGCGCCTACCTCGGTCCGCTGGGGCGTAGACAACAGGTCCTGCGCGATCCGCCTGGTCGGGCACGGACATTCGCTGCGGCCGGAGAACCGGACGCCGGGCGGCGACGTGAACCCGTATCTGGCCACCGCCGGGATGATCGCGGCAGGCCTGCACGGCATCGACAACAAGCTGCCGCTTGAGCCCGCCTTCGAGGGCAACGCCTACGCCGACACCAGCCGTCGGGTGCCTTCTACCATGCGAGACGCCCTGGAGCTGTGGCAGCACAGCGAGATCGCGAAGGCTGCATTCGGCCCGGCCGTGACCGACCACTATGCCAACTATGCGCGCGTCGAGCTGGCCGCCTACGACGCCGCCGTCACCGATTGGGAGCTTCGCCGCTGCTTCGAGCGGCTGTAATTGCCATGACCGCATATACCGTGATCAACCCTGCCACCGAGCAGCTGGTGACCAAAGTCGACCAGGCCGACGGCAGGCAGACTGATGCCGCGATCGAGCGGGCAGTCAGGGCGCAGGAAGCCTGGCGGAACGTCGCGCCGGGCGACCGGGCCAGGTTGCTGCGCAGCTTCGCCGCTGCGGTCGATGCGCACATCGATGAGCTGGCCTCGCTGGAGACCGCAGGCTCCGGGCATCCAGCGGGCCAGGCCCGATGGGAAGCTGGCCAGGTCCGCGATGTGCTGCTGTACTACTCGGCCGCGCCGGAGCGCTTGACCGGCAAGCAGATCCCGGTGCCAGGTGGCATGAACGTGACGTTTGCCGAGCCCGTCGGCGTGGTCGGCCTGATCGTGCCGTGGAACTTCCCGATGCCGATCCTGTCCTGGGGCATGGCCCCGGCGCTGGCAGCCGGCTGCGCAGTCGTGGCGAAGCCAGCCGAGATGACGCCGCTGACCGCGATCAGGATCGGCGAGCTCGCGCTTGAGGCTGGCCTGCCGGAAGGCGTCTTCCAGGTGCTGCCCGGCAAGGGCAGCATCGTCGGCCAGCGCCTGGTCGATCATCCGCTGGTTCGCAAGATCGTTTTCACCGGATCGACCGAGGTGGGCCAGCAGATCATGCGCGGCTGTGCCCGCCACGTGAAGCGGCTCACGCTGGAACTCGGGGGCAAGAGCGCGAACATCGTGTTCGCCGACGCCGACATCGAGAAAGCGGCGGCCACCGCGCCGTATGCGGTCTTTGACAACGCCGGCCAGGACTGCTGCGCCCGGTCCAGGATCCTGGTCCAGGCCAGCGTGCTGGACAAGTTCATGGCGCTGCTGGAGCCCGCGGTCAAGGCCGTCAGGGTCGGTGACCCAGCTGCGGACGGGACCGAGATGGGCCCGCTGATCTCGGCGGCTCACCGGGCGCATGTGGCCAGCTACGTGCCCGATGGCGCGCCGGTAGCCTTCCGGGGCAGCGCGCCGGACGGCCCGGGGTTCTGGTACCCGCCGACGGTGCTCGCGCCCGTCAGCACGGGCAGCCCCGCCTACACCGAGGAGATCTTCGGCCCGGTCGTGACGGTCACGCCGTTCGCCGACGAAGCCGAGGCGATCGCGCTGGCCAATGACACCCCCTACGGACTGTCCGGATCGATCTGGACCGGTAATGTCGGGCGCGCGATCCGGGTCGCCCGCGGCGTTGAGACCGGCAATCTGTCGGTGAACTCGCATTCGTCGGTGCGTTACTGGACGCCGTTCGGCGGCTTCAAGCAGTCCGGCCTGGGGCGCGAGCTTGGACCCGACGCCGTCGACGCATTCACCGAGATCAAGAACGTATTCTTCGCGACCGATTAGGGAAACGGGGTCTAGGCGACGATGCAGCGACTGCAGGATCGAGTCGTAGTGGTAACTGGCGCGGGCAGCGGCATCGGGCTGGCCAGCGCGCGCCGGCTCGCCGCCGAGGGGGCCACCGTAGTCGCCGTCGACATCGACGAGACCGCGGGCAAGACCGCCGCAGCCGAGACCGGCGGTACCTTCATCGCGGCGAACGTGGCAGACGAAGATCAAGTCAGGGAGCTATTCGACGGCGTCGCGGCGCAGTTCGGCCGGATCGATGTGGCCTTTAATAATGCCGGCATCTCCCCGCCTGAGGACGACTCGATCCTGACTACCGGCATCGACGCCTGGCGCCGGGTGCAGGAGATCAACCTCACCTCGGTTTACCTGTGCTGCAAGTACGTCCTGCCCCACATGCAGCGGCAGCGCAAAGGCTCGATCATCAATACAGCCTCGTTCGTGGCCGTGCTCGGTGCCGCCACGTCGCAGATCTCCTACACCGCGTCCAAGGGCGGCGTACTGGCGATGACGCGTGAACTCGGTGTGCAGTTCGCCCGCGACGGCATCCGGGTGAACGCCCTGTGTCCCGGGCCGGTCAACACGCCGCTGCTGCAGGAGCTGTTCGCCGCCGATCCGGAGCGTGCCGAGCGCCGGCTGGTGCACGTGCCTATGGGCAGGTTCGCCGAGCCAGCGGAAATCGCCGCCGCGGTAGCGTTCCTGGCCAGTGACGATTCGTCATATATCACGGCATCCCAGTTCCTCGTCGATGGCGGCATCACTGGCGCGTATGTGACACCGTTGACTCCATGAACTCTCCGGTTATCGGGATCAGCTCCTACGCTCAGCAGGCGCGCTGGGGCGCCTGGGACCTGCAGGCGATCTTGTTGCCCCGCCGCTACGTCGATATGGTCGCCCGGGCCGGCGGCCTGCCGGTGCTGCTGCCGCCGACAGACGGCGTCGCTGGAGTGCTGGACCGCCTCGACGGCTTGATCTTGTCGGGCGGCGGCGATGTCGATCCGGCCCGTTACGGCGCGGAAAGGTCACAGGCTTGTGGTCCCCCGAATCCCGCCCGCGACGAGGCGGAACTAGAACTGTGCCTGCAGGCACTGGCCGCGAGGCTGCCGCTGCTGGGTATCTGCCGCGGTCTGCAAGTGATCAACGTAGCGCTCGGTGGCACCTTGCATCAGCACCTGCCCGACCTCGTCGGTCACGACGGTCATTCGCCTGAGCTTGCTGGATATGGCTCGCACAAGGTGAGCATCGCCCCCGGCTCGCAACTGTCCGCCGTGCTCGGCCGGACCGACGCTGCGGTGCCCACCCATCACCACCAGGCCATCGACAGACTCGGCACTGGCCTGGTGGCGACCGCCTGGACCGATGATGGCGTCATCGAAGCCGTTGAATTCGCCTCGGCCGGCGACGAGCCAACGGCCGGAGCGTCCATGCTTGCTGTGCAGTGGCACCCGGAGGCTGGCGACGACCTAAGCCTGTTCAGCAGTCTGGTCGAAGCCGCCCGGCAGCGCCGGCGGGTCTAGGTCACGACGAACCATCCGTTCTTCGCGGCCGTGCCGGCGGGGGTAGTCACATTGATCCGCCCGGTGGTCGCGCCTGGCGGGACGATGGCCACGATATAGGTGGCTGTCTCGTAGACGACTGTCGGCTGATCCTCTATCCCCCCGGTCGGCCACGCCGGCGAGCCAGGCATCTCCTGCGTCAAACTAACAGAGCGCAGGCTGGCTCTGCTTCTCCTGACCGAGCTTGATTCTCAGGTGTACGATCTCGTCACCGTTCAGCAATGTTCTGCCTCTTGTCCGGGAGTTTATGTGTCCAGCCAGGGCAGCCTCGAGCTGCTGACCGATCCTGTCGCCGAGGCGCTTTTAGGCTCGGCCATTCCCGCGAGGCTGGCCTATACCTGGACCGACGGGACCCCGAGAGTCGTGCCTGTCTGGTTTCATTGGAACGGTGATCAATTCATAATCGGTTCGCCGCAGAAGGCCCCCAAGCTCAGGGCGCTGGCCGTGAACCCGAGTGTCGCGCTCAGCATCGACGACAACACCTTCCCGCACAAGGTCCTGCTGGTACGCGGCAGTTCGACCATCGAGATGCTGGACGACGTGGTCCCTGAGTACGCGCTTTCGGCTACGCGTTATTTCGGCCCAGAACAGGGCCCGGCCTGGGTCAGCACGTTAAGCGGGAAGCCCATGGCGCGCATCGCGATCACACCCGGCTGGGTCGCGATACTGGACTTCCAGACGCGTTTCCCAAGCGCCCTGGCCCTCTAGCATCCTCGGGCCGACCGGGCCACACTCACTCCCTATGCTTAGGGCGTGTATCTGAGTCTCGTCGCGATCGTGGTCAGGGAATATGACGCTGCGATCAGCTTCTTCGTGGGGATCCTGGGGTTCGAGTTGGTGGAGGATTCGCCAACCCTGACCACCAATGACGGACGCCCGAAGCGGTGGGTGGTCGTGCGGCCGCCGGGAGCGGCAACAGGTCTGCTGCTGGCACAAGCTGACGGGGCGGAGCAGATCGCCGTCGTCGGTAACCAAGTCGCCGGCCGGGTCGGATTCTTCCTTCACGTTGAGGACTTCGACGCCGCCTACCAGCGGATGACAGCCGCCGGGGTGGAGTTCGTGACGCCACCACGCTCCGAGCCCTACGGCCGCGTCGCCGTCTTCCGCGACATCGCCGGCAATAAGTGGGACCTTCTCGGCCCAAAATGAGAACTCCGGGCCAGCGAGCAGTCCGCGGGACGACCCAGCGCGGCGTGCCCACCAGTACGACGGCCTAGTCGACAGCAAGCACTTCGAATGCCGGATGCCTGGGGGCGATCGCGCGAATCTGGTCATCGCTGGAATCTGGCCCGGTGCCCTCGAAGAAGATCCCGACCTCCGCCTTCCACCTCTTCAGGTAGGCGCGCAGCACCGGCACCTTCTCATCGTCAGCGAGCTCCCGGCCGCGAAAGCGCTCGGCACGCCTGCCCAGACGCAGCTCGCCCGTGCCGACGACGCGGAGGTTGCGCACCCACTGAGTCTCGCCGCGGGGCGCGACGAGATACCTGCGGCCGTCGTAGGTGAGCAGGTTCACCGGCGTGGTACGCCACTGCCCACTGGTCCGGCCTTTCACCGCAAGGACCCGCGACCCGAGAACGCTAATGCCCTGCCGGGTCAGCAATGCCACGAACTGGTTGAAGACATTGCGCGTGAACCAGCCCGGCGCACGGTAGTGATCAGACACGCTAGCCAGGGTAACCAGAGCGGCTAGCGGTTAATCCGGCCGGGGCGCATATGTTGCGCCACCGAAGCCGATCTGGTTGCCGTCGGGGTCGCTGTAGATCACCTTGCGCACACCATTCCCGTACGTCTCTTGCGAGACCGGCTCGATTCCTCTGGAGCCAATGCTCTCCACCCGTTCATCGAGGTCTTCCACGAACACGGTGTGCAGTGCATAGCCAGCGCGCTCGGGCAGCTCCTCGATGTAGAGGTATCGGTGCTCGGCAAGCTCCCACACCGCCTCGGTGGCGTTCGGGAAGAACGCGGGTTCGGACCCCAGCAGCCGCTCGTACCACGTGAGCGCGCGCTGGTAATCGCTCACCGGAAGCCCGGCGAACAGGTCGACCGTCACGGGTTCACACTAGCCCGCAGGGCGCCCTAATCCCGCCGGCTTGACGCGTGCCGATATCGGCATATGATGGCTGCCCATGGCACGAGCAGCGACGACGTCGGACGTCTTCAACGCGATCGCCGAGCCGCAGCGCCGGGAGATCCTGGTACTGCTGCGGGCGGGTGAGCGGGCGGTGACCGAGTTGGCCCAGGAGCTGGGGATGGCCCGGCCGGGGGCGTCCAAACACCTGCGGGTGCTCCGGGAGGTCGGGCTGGTGCGGGACCGCAAGGCAGGCAAGCAGCGCCTGTACGGCCTTGACGCCCGCGGGCTGCGACCGGTCCACGAGTGGACCGGCGGTTTCGAGCGGTTCTGGAACGAAAGCTTCGACCGGCTGGACGCGTACGTACAGGACCTCAAGCAGGCAGGGCAGGAGGAGTGACGGTGGCAGCGACAGGACGGGACGCGCCGGCGCAGTCAGCGACGGCCGACCGCGAGATCGTGATCTCCCGGATCATCAGTTCCCCACGGGAGCTGGTGTTCGAGGCGTTCACCGAAGTCCGGCACCTGTCGCGATGGTGGGGACCGGATGGGTTCACCACCACCACGCGGGCGTTCGAATTCCGCGTCGGCGGGGAGTGGGACTTCGTGATGCACGGACCGGACGGGACCGACTACCAGGAGTGGATCTCCTGGACCGAGATCGTTCCGCCGGAGCGGATCGCCCTGCTGCACGGTGAGTCCCGCGGCGACCCGAATTCCTTCGAGTCGGTCCTCACGTTCGCGCCCGACGGCGCGGCGACCCGGATCGAGATGCGCACGGTGTTCCCCACCAAGGAGCTGCGCGACGAAGCGGTCGAGAAGTACCACGCGATCGAGGGTGGCCAGCAGACCCTGGGCAACCTGGCTGCCTACGTCGCCGAGATCGTTTGGAAAGGAGTTGAGGACTGATGGCCGGAAAGGTGTTCTTCAGCGTGACGATGTCGCTGGACGGGTTCATCGCGCCCGAGGAGCGCATGGATGACCCGGATGTGGAGGGCTGGATGGCGCAGTGGATGGAGCTGCAGCAGTGGCTATTCCCGCAGCGGTTCTTCCGGGAGAACCTGAAGCTCGGCGAGGGCGGCGAGGAAGGGCGCGACAACGACATCGCGCGGGAGACGTTCGAGCGCACCGGCGCGAGCGTGATGGGCAAGCGCATGTTCGACCTCGGCGAGCAGGCGTGGCCGGAGGAGGCGCCGTTCCACACGCCGGTCTTCGTCGTGACGCACGACAAGCGTGACCCCTGGGAGCGGCCGGGTGGGACCACCTTCCACTTCATCAACGATGGCATCGAGACCGCGCTCGACCAGGCTCGCGAGGCCGCCGGCGACCGAGACGTCCGCATCGCGGGCGGCGGCGCAACGATCCTGGAGTACGTGAACGCCGGCCTGATCGACGAGTTCTCGATCGCGCTCTCACCCGTGCTGTTCGGCTCCGGAATCCGCTTGTTCGAGGGAGTAGACGCTTGCCGCGTGGCCCTGGAGCCGGTCCGCGCGGAGCCGACGCAGCGGGTGACCCACCTGACCTACGCAGTCCGGGAGCGGTAACTTTCTCCACCAAGGGCCCCGGCTCCCGCGCCGCCGGTGCTCGCGATGGCGTTCAAGCTCATCGAACGACCCGACGAATCAGAGGGTGGTGATCAGCAAGTCGCGTGACACGCCGATCCACAGGTCTTGACTATTCCTCACCGGCGGGCCCCGTTCGGCGGCTGGACTCAGAGTCCGCCAGGCGCGACCGCCGTCGGTAGTGCCAATCAGGTAGGAGAAGTTGTAGCAGCCTGTTTTGAAGCTCCGGCAGCCGGAATCGGTAGTGGTGGCGATTGCCTGGCTGCTGCTGATCAGGCTGATCGGGTAGGCGGACTGCGCGGTCATGACCATCGTCCAGGTGACGCCCGCGTTGATGGTCTGGTAGATCCTGCCGCGGGCGGGCAGCCAGATCACGGCCCCGGCAATGGCCGGCGAAACGTCTCCGGCACTCAGTGAGGCTGGCAGGTTCAGCGGCGGGCCGGTCGGGCGGTCGAAGTCTGTTCCAGCCTCGGTGCTGCGGTAGATCGAGATGGCCTGGGCGCCATTGCGGCCCGTAACGATGACCGGTAGCAGGAGCCGTGTTCCGGCCGCGACGACCGCGCCGTAGCTGACGGCTGGCCCTGACGGCAGTCCCGGGATCGTCACAGGGGTCCAGGATGCACCGCCGTCAGCCGTCCGGTAGAGGTCGTTGTTCACCGGCCCAGCGACGATAAAGCCCTGCTGCGCGGACAGGAATGTGTCTGACGAGACGAACAGGCCGATGTGTGTGGGGTGCTGGGCGAAGGTGATGCCGTCGTTCGATGAGATGAAAAACGTGCTGTAATGCGCAGTACTCGTGATGCCCCAGTCGGCAACTACGGTCACGACGTCCGCGGGCGCGAACGTGATCGATACGGCTGGCAACTGCCCGCCGAGGAATCCAAGCGAGAACGGCAGCGGCGGCACCAGCATGCGCTGGGACCACCGGGCCGAGCCTGCATCCAGGTGGTACAAGCCGATTGCCGGGCGTCGCCAGACCGCCAGCCACAGCCCTCGGCCAGCTGCGGCCGTGATCGTGGTTATAGACCAGGGCGGCACGCCGGCCGGAAGAACCACGGTGGACCAGTGCTGGCCCGCGTCCCGGGACACCGACAGACCGCTCGCGCTTAGCTGCCACGCCGTCCTGCCGCTGGCGCCGACGAGCCGCAGGCCTCCGACTCCGGCCGGTGGGCTGGTCGCCGGCTCGGGCTGCGTTCGCGACGGCATTGGAGGGGAGGCTGAGGCTGCCGGGCCGCTGACTTGGCCGCAGCTTGCCAGCAACGTTGCACTGAACAACATCGCAGAGCCCGTCGCCAATACGGACAACGACCGTCTCGGGGCGTCCCGGCCGGACGCAACCACCAACATGCAGATTCTGCTCGTCATGACTTCTTAGACCTTCCTGCCGCGACTCCCGTTGCAGGTAAGGCCGGTAATGCCCGGCGACTGTATGGCGGGTTGTGGATCGAGGCAATGACGGTGAAGAACCCGCGGTGGGCTTATTTGCACTACGCTCACGGTCGGCTTCGCGTGTCATTCCCGCCGAGTACCGCATCGGGCACGCCCGCGAATGTGAGCCCTCCGATCCCGATTCCGGGAACTAACTCGGCGTGGGCGACAGGGCAACTGCCGCTGGGGGGCGCGACCTCAGTCGCCGCGGTCTTCAAATACCGGCCGTAGCGGTTGCGGCTAGGATCGCGTGATGATCACTGGTCTGCATGCGATCGTGTTCTCGCCGGAAGCGGAGAAGGTTCGCGCATTCTTTAGCGACGTGCTTAACCTGCCGTCGGTTGACGCAGGCGGAGGCTGGCTGATCTTCGCCATGCCGCCGGCCGAGCTTGCTGTCCATCCGGCGGACGGCGAGAGCCGGCACGAGCTGTACCTGATGTGTGACGACATTCATGTCACGCTCGCCGAGTTGCGCGGCAAGGGAGTCGAAGTCGTGCGGGATGTCACCGATCAGGGCTGGGGGCTTCTAGCGGCAATAGGCCTTCCGGACGGTTCCGAACTCCCCATTTACCAACCGCGGCACGCGTCACCACCCCGGCAATCCTGACAGGAAGAAGTCGCTCATCACGGTGGCCTCCGCATCATTGGCGGTTAGCGGATCTAGTCCCCATGCCACTTCGATAGTCCGGAGCAGCGAGTAGTGGTTATAGGGCACCGCTGACCGGAATCCCGCAGCTACCTGGTCCGCAATAACCAGAGTGGTCACCTGGTTGCCTGGAGAGTCGTCGTTCTCATCCCAGGTGATCACCAGCAGGGACTGCTGCTCGATCCAGGCCGGCGCGGATAGCAGCGCGGGGATCTGGCCGGCCAGCCAACTGTCACCCTGGGCGACAGTCCCGTCGTGCATGTCATCCAGCATGTTCGGAGTGATCCAGCCGAATGCCGGCGTCGTTTCCGCTGTGGCGAGGTCGGTCGGCAGTTGGCTGACCGGGACGACGTTGGCGAGTTGCGCGGGGTCGGTGCGCACGTCGTCGTAGTACACGAACGGATCATGCTTTTGCATGTACGGGTAAGCGTCGCCCAGAAAACCCGGCGATGGCATCGACTCCATGTACGCGCGCCAGGTTCGCCCGGCGGCCGCGACGCGGTCCACCACTAGATTCGGTGCCTGCTGAAAGCAGTCGGTGCAGTCAGTGGTAACGCCGAAGGTGTCACCGCCGGTCAATGCTAAGTAGTTCGGCAGGCTTGGGTGCGAGACCGCCTGGTAATTAGTAGCGACACCGTAGCTATCCGCGAGCTGATTGATGAATGGCGCGTCGGGGTTCCCAATGATTTCGTCGTAGCTGTGGTTTTCCATGATAACGACGAAAATGTGGTCGAACGCCGGCACCGTCGGCTGAACCATTGGGTCACTCTAGCCGGGTCTGCCCGCATGGTCCTGGCTGTGCCCGGCTTCCCGCAGCTCCGCGTCGCTCCTGCAACCTACCGGTTGCGCTTTACGGCTCAATATGCAACCGTGTAGTTGCACAACATCAATCGTGTTGGTAAGTTGCTTGCATGACGCAAGTACAGGCGGGCGTCACCCGCCGACTGGCGTCGGGGCATCCGCAGCACGCAGAGGCTTCGCTTCGATCTGGAGGAAACATGACAATCACCAACAAGGCCGTCCTGGTGACCGGGGCCAATCGCGGCATCGGCCAAGCGCTGGTCACCGAGGCCCTGAGACGAGGCGCGAAACGGGTGTACGCCGGCACGCGCCAACCCCTAGTCCACCCGGATGACCGCGTGACGCCGCTAACACTGGACGTCACCAGCACGGCGCAGATTCAGGCCGCGGTCGGCAAAGTCGTGTCCCTCGACATCCTCATTAACAATGCGGGCATCGCGATTTTCGACGACTTGAACGATCGCGCCTTGCTCGAACAGCACCTCGCCGTGAACTTCTTCGGTACCTACGGCGTAACCCACGCATTCCTGCCGTTGCTGACTCAGTCTCGGGGAGCAATTGTCAACAACGTTTCGACTATGGCCCTGGCCCCGATGCCGCTCACTCCGGCCTACGCGATCTCTAAGGCGGCCGCCTTCAATCTGACTCAATCGCTGCGCGCCCTGCTGGCCGGACAGGGCGTAACCGTACATGCCGTGCTTACCGGCCCTACAGACACCGACATGACCCGCGGCTTCGAGATACCGAAGGCCTCCGCAGAGTCCGTCGCGATGGCCATCTTCGACGGAGTGAAAAACGGCGAGGAGGACATCTTCCCCGATTCCGCGTCTCTGACGCTGGCCGACAGCTGGCGCACCGGTGCAGTCAAGGCGCTCGAGCGTGAGAATGCGGCGTTCGTAGCAGAACCCGTTCCCTCATGAGTACGGGGAGCGGCACGGTACAGCTCCCGCGGGCAACCGCGCTAGCTGCGACGCTAGGGCTCGCAGCCGGGTGCTGGGTAGTGGCGATCCGGCAGATGAACGGGATGAACATGGGCGTCGCTACCCAGCTCGGTTCGTTCACGTTCTTTGTCACCCTGTGGGTGACCATGATGGCGGCTATGATGCTGCCGGGCGCAGCTCCGGCGGTCGCGAGGCGTGCTCAAGGCAGCGGCGGCATGCGCGCGGTACCGCTGTTCGTCGGCTCGTACCTCGTCATCTGGGCGCTCGTGGGCGTCGCCGTGTATGCGCTGTACAGGCCACATGGGACTGTCGCGGCCGGCCTGGTGGTGATCGCAGCGGGTGTCTACGAGCTGACGCCGGCCAAGCAGCACTTCCGCCGGCGCTGCCGCGAGAGCGGCCGCTCTGGCCTTGCGTTCGGGCTGTGCTGCGTCGGCTCAAGCATCGGACTGATGGTGTTGCTGGTGGTGCTGGGCGTCATGAACATCGCCTGGATGGCAGTAATCACCGTCCTCGTCGTCGGACAGAAGCTCGTGCCCCCAAAGGCCGTCATCGACGTACCGCTAGCCCTGGCGATCGTCGGGCTGGGAGTCTTGATCCTCGTCGCGCCCGCGTCGGTGCCCGGGCTCACGCCGCCGATGTGACACATCAACGACAGTAAGGAGTCTGGCAATGACTGACCATAAGACCGGAACGCGCGCGGAGTGGCTGGCCGCCCGGCTGGAGCTCCTCGAGGCCGAGAAGGCGCTGACCCGGCGCGGTGACGAACTGGCACGGCAGCGGCAGGAGCTGCCGTGGGTCCGGATCGACAAGGAATACCGGTTCGAAACCGACGACGGCACAGCGTCCCTTGCCGATCTCTTCAACGGACGTTCGCAGCTGCTCATCTATCACTTCATGTTCGGGCCCGACTACACCGGAGGATGTCCATCGTGCTCGGCCATCGCCGACGGCTTCAACGGCTCCGTCGTCCACCTCGCCAACCACGACGTCACGCTCAGCGCAGTGTCACGGGCTCCGCTGGCGAAACTGCAGGCCTACAAGCAGCGGATGGGATGGAGCTTCCCGTGGGCGTCTTCGTTCGGCGGCGACTTCGGCTACGACTTCCAGGCGGCGCACACCCAGGAAGAGTGGCAGGCCGGAGCCGTCGAGTACAACTTCCGCCAGACCGATTTGCGGCCAGCCGATGGCGACAGTTCCGGGCTCGACGAGTTCGCATCGAGCATTGTCGGAACGGACTGGGAGACGTACCGGCGGGAAGGGCCTGGCGTCAGCGCGTTCGTCCTTGAGGATGGCGTCGTGTACCACACCTACTCCGCGTATGCGCGCGGGCTGGACGGCCTCTGGGGCATGTACCAGTGGCTCGACCGGGCACCACTGGGTCGCAACGAGACCGGCTTCTGGTGGCGCCGCCACGACGAGTACGAGAGCCAGTGACTCCGAGGGCTCGGCGGTACTAGCCAGACACCGAACGCACCCGCAGGTCTGTCGCGATCAGCACGTTGCCCGCCCGGCCGACTGCCACTCCGGACGCCGACTCGAAGTAGCCAAGAGCGGCGCGGGTGGCCGGGCCGCCGTCGCCGTAGAACCCGTACCTACCGTTGCCGGCGATGGTGTAGATGTATCCTTCGGTCGCCGGCTGCCCATAGAAGGTTTCCGACGCGGCCGCAACCAGCCGGATCCGGTTGTCGGCGTCGGCGATCAGCACATTCCCTGCGCTGTCCACCGCGAGCGCCTCCGGAGCCACCGAGGCCTTAGTGGCCGGGCCGCCGTCGCCGAGGGAAGAGTTCTGGGCGCTGCCGGCGATAGTGTAGATGTCCCCTTCGGTCATCGGCTGGCCATAGAAGGTGCCCGACGCGGCCGCCACCACCCGGACCCGGTCGTTGCGGCTGTCAGCGATCAGCACGTTTCCAGCGTGATCCGTCGCCACGCCGCCGAGGAAGATATAAAGCTCGGCAGCACGGCCGGGGCCTCCGTCGCCGCTGAATCCGTAGTTACCGTCGCCGGCGATGGTATAGCTGTGCCGGGCCTTCATCGGCTGCCCGAAGAACGTGCCCGACGCGGCTGGCACCATCCAGACACGGTTGTTGACGAAATCGGCGGCGAGCACGTTCCCAGCCCTGTCCACCGCCACCGCGTCCGGATTCATCGCGGTCTTGGTGGCCGGGCCGCCTTCGCCGGAGTAGAAGGTCGACCCGTCGCCGGCGATGGTGTAGAGGTGCCCGGCGGTCATCTTCGTGCCGTAGAAACGCCCGGTCCGCACCGCCACAACCCGCACCCGCAGACCGTCAGCCACCAGCACGTTCCCGGCGCGATCCACCGCCACCCCGAGCGCGCGCACCCCCGCTGCGATGGTGTAAATGTTTCCCTTGGTCATCTTTCGGCCAAAACGCGTGCCCGACGCGGCCGCCACCAGCTGAACCCGCGTGTCGGCGTAGTAACAGTCGCCGATCACCAGGTTGCCCACCTGGTCTTCGGCAACCGCGCACGGGTGGAGTTCGGCCCTGGTCGGCGGCCCGCCATCACCGGAGAACTGCTTGCCGTTCCCGGCGATCCGGTAGATATCGCCCGCCCGCATTGTCCGCCCGTAGAACCGCCCGGACCGCGCGGCCACAAGCCGGACGACTAGGCCGGGACCATATATGTCGGCAGGCGATCCCAACACGGCAGCGATCGCCACGTTGCCTGCGCTGTCCACGGTCACCGCGGTAGCGTCGACCCTGGCGTGCACGGCAGGCCGGCCGTCGCCGGAGTCGCCGGGCGTGCTTGTCCCAGCGATGGAGTAGATGTGCCCGGCGGTCATCTTCTTGCCGTAGAAACGCCCGGTCCGCACCGCCACAACCCGCACCCGGCCGCAGTCGGCGACTACCACGTTGCCCGCGTGATCCAGCGCCGCCGCACCGGCGCACGACAGCGCCGCCCGTATCGCGGGGCCGCCGTCGCCAGAACTGCCGAACTGCCCGTTGCCCGCGATCTTGTACATGTGCCCGGCGGTCATCTTCCTGCCGTAGAAGCGCCCGGTACGCACTGCCACAACCCGCACCGACGCAGCGAGAGGGGAGGTGGCGTCTGCGACGTCGGCGACAACCAGGTTCCCGGCACGGTCGGGCCGCACCGTCCCGATCGTTACGCCCAGCCACGTCCGGGTCGCGAGGCCGCCGTTGGGGGTCCGCGCCTGCGTTGTCCTCCCCGCGACGGTATAGATATCTCCCGCTGTCATTTTCTGGCCGTAAAACCGCCCGGTCCTCTCCGCCACTACCCGCACCAGCGAGCCCAGCAGCGGACCACCGCGATCCGGCACCGATCCGGCGTCGGCCACGACCACGTTGCCCGCGCGATCTAGCTCCACATCCCCGGCAACTGACAGGCGGGCAAAGGTCGCGGGGCCGCCATCGCCCGTCGGCTGGCCCAGCATGCGGGGTACTTTGACCTGGTCCACGATCGTGTAGACGTGCCGGGCAGTCATCTTCTGGCCGTAAAACCGCCCGGTCCGCGCCGCCGTCACCCGGACCTGCATCCCGCCGGCCTCCAGCAAATTCCCGGCCGAGTCCACCGTCGCCGCGCATACGCTGCTCCTGTCGGCCACCGGCGTGGTCAACAATCCGGTACGTGGATTGACCCGGCGGACCATGCCTCCGCCGCCGATATACAAAGCTCCCCGCGCGAACTTCAGGCCGCACGGCTGTACCGCCACGCTGCTGCCCGGCCCGGGACCGCCGTCCCCGCCGGCGAACGTCGAGATGATCCCGGCGCGCTGGTGCCCTGCGCCCGCTACGACCGCCTGCGCGGGCACAGCGGCACAGGCCAGCCCGCCAGCTGCACCCAGAACCGCTATCGCAAGCGCCGTCCGCCTGCCATGATCACGGAGTCGACATGCAGCCATCGGAGAACCCTCTCTCGCCACCCGGAGGGGCCGGGGTCAGGCCGGTATGCCGGTGGCATTCCTGATCTGGCCTTCAGCACACCCGTGTCGTCGTGGCCGTGGCGGATGCCTCACCATAGGCAGTTCGCAATCACAAGCGAAAGGGGAAGCCTCCCCACCCCCGGCTGGTTGCGATGCCGAGGTGGCGCAGCGCCTGAGCCATGGTCGGCTTGTCGCTGACCTGGTGCGTCATTTGACTGTGGTCGAACGCTGGCACCGTTCGGCGGGACGCCCGCTGCGCTGATTCTCGGCCGAACCCAGGCAGGCCTCTTATTGTTGAGGTGTGCTGACCGGACCGCGCCTGCGCCAAGTGGCCCTGGTCGCGCACGACTGCGACGACGTGGCCGGCGAGCTACGGCGGGCCTTCGGCTGGTCTGAGCCATTCCACGATCCGGGCGTGGCGCAGTTCGGGCTGACCAACGCGGTGTTCGCAGCTGGCGACACGTTCGTGGAGGTGGTCGCGCCCGCGCGGCCCGATACCACGGCCGGGCGGTATCTCCAGCGGCGCGGCGGTGACGGCGGGTACATGGCGATCTTCCAGGTGCCAGATCTGGACACCGCCCGCGGCAGGCTCGCCGACTTGGGCGTACGCGTGGTCTGGACTGCCAACTTGCCCGACATCGCGGCCACGCACCTGCATCCTGGTGACGTGCCGGGCGCCATCGTGTCGGTCGACTGGGCGACGCCGCCGCAGTCCTGGCGGTGGGCTGGCCCGTCGTGGACCGGACAGGCGCCCGATCACGCGCCTGGCGGCTTGACCGGATTGACGATCGAGGTCACAGACCCGGATGCGGCGGCGCGACGGTGGGCTGCGGTGCTCGGCATCCCGGCGGGAAGCGCCGGGGACACGAGCAGTAGTAGAACTGCCTCATTCGGCCCAGCGGCTCACGTTCAGGCCGGCCCAAAGCGGTCGTGGCGAGGGCATCACTGCAATAACCATCGCCGGATTGCCAGGCGGCGGCCCGTGGACTATCGGCGGGGTTCGCTTCGCCAGCGAGGCAGGGTGATATGACCGCGCTCGAAACCGGTACCGATGATCTGCGCGCCGAGATCGATGACGGCGTCGCGGTGATCACCATGAGCCGGCCCGAGCGGCGGAACGCCCTCTCGCAGCCCATGCTGTCCGCGCTGGCGACGGTCCTCGCCCGGGTGGAAACCGACGACGCTGTCGGCTGCGTCGTGCTGACCGGGGCAGGCGGCGCTTTCTGCGCTGGCGGCGACGTCAAGGGCATGGCCGCGCGGCAAGCCGACGGCGGGGACGGCGGCGGCGGCGGACCGTCGCGCGACGCCGCCATCCATCGGCAGCGGCTCAGCCAGCGAGCCACCAGCGGTCGCCTGTGGAGTATGCCCAAGCCGACCATCGCCGCACTGCCGGGTCCGG
The DNA here is from genome assembly GCA_963787665.1 of uncultured Actinomycetota bacterium. Taxonomy (GTDB): domain Bacteria; phylum Actinomycetota; class Actinomycetes; order Streptosporangiales; family Streptosporangiaceae; genus JAJYUU01. The sequence continues at coordinate 219,206 of CAWBDZ010000003.1, read as the reverse complement.
CCGCCGGGGCCGGGTTGTCGCTGGCCCTAGCTTGTGATCTGCGCTACGCGGTGCCAGGTGCTGTGCTCACTACCGCGTTCGCCAAGGTTGCCCTCGCCGGCGACTACGGCGGGACCTGGTTTCTCACACAGCTGGTAGGCAGCGCACGAGCAAAGGAGCTCTACTACTTCTCCGAGAAGCTGACCGCAGCGGACGCCCAGCAGCTAGGCATCGTCAATGCGATCTTTCCGGCGGCTGACTTCGACGGTGAGGTCATGGCGCTGGCGCGCCGCCTGGCGCAAGGGCCGTCGATCGCTTACCGCTACATGAAGGAGAACATCAACCGGGCTGTGACGGGCGAGCTCGGCGACTGCATGGACCTCGAGGTGACGCACCACGTGCACACTGCTCACACCGATGACCACCGCGAGGCCGCCCGGGCCTTCGTCGACAAGCGCCAACCCGGTTTCCACGGCCGATAGCAATGCCATCGGCGGCGCGCGCGGCTGAAATGCCTGGTTTGCCGCCTTCAGCGGTCTAGTCGAAGATCATTCCGCCGGACGCTGGGGGCTGCGGTGTTGCTTGAACGACACCACACCCGCCAACGTCGCGCTCTGAGCGCTCTGGCCGATCGCCTCCGGCGTTGCTGCCCGAGATTGCTGGCAGACGTAACTACCGCAAACCAGGCTAGTGTTCTGATATGACGCAGCCATCCGACGATCAGCAGCCCGAAACTAACGGCAGCGAGTCTGGCCGCAAGGAAAGCGAGCCTGGCCGCAAGGAAAAGGACGCTGCCGCCGAGCCTGCCGACGATCTGGTCACCACCCGGCACTCGATCATGGTCGACGGCCCCGGTGGCACGCGCACCGAGCTGAGCTACTCCGTCGCGACGGGCCGGATCGTGCTGCGCAAAGAGGGGCAGACCGACGACAAGTTCGACGGCCCGCTGCCCAAGGCCGAGGTTTTCGTCACCGCTTACACCGCCGATTGCGATGATCCGGTGTCCCGGCCGGTCACGTTCGCGTTCAACGGCGGTCCTGGATCCTCAAGTGTCTGGCTGCACCTTGGCTTGCTTGGACCGCGCCGGGTGCTGATGGGCGACGTCGGCAGCCTGCTGCCACCGCCTTACGGCCTGGCCGACAACGCCCAGACCTTGCTGGCGCACAGCGACCTGGTGTTCATCGACCCGGTCTCTACCGGGTACTCGCGCGCTGTCAAGGGCGAGAAGCCTGGCGATTTCCATGGGTACGGCGGCGACATCGAGTCTGTCGGCGAGGTCATCCGGCTGTGGACCACGCGCAACGGCCGGTGGCTCTCCCGCAAATACCTGTGCGGCGAGTCCTACGGCACCACCAGGGCCGCTGGCCTGGCCCGTTACCTCCAGGAGCGGTACGGCCTGTACCTGAACGGGCTGATGCTGATCTCGGCGATCCTTGACTTCGGCTCGGTCACGTTCGGTGGCGGCAACGACGACCCGTACGTGCTTTACCTGCCGACCTATGCCGCCATCGCGCACTACCACGGCAAGCATGGTGACCGGCCGCTGCGTGCCGTGCTCGATGAAGCCGAGGAGTTCGCCCGTCGCGACTATCCGTGGGCGCTCGGCCGGGGCGCCAGGTTGACCGCCGATGAGCGTAACGAGGTCTGCTCCCGGCTGGCTGCGCTCACCGGCCTGTCGGCCGATTACGTTGACCGGGTTGACATGCGGCCCGAGCATGTCAGGTTCCTGACCGAGCTGTTGCGCGACCGGCGCCAGGTGGTGGGCCGGATCGATGGCCGGTTCACCGGCTGGGACACCGACTACGGCCGGGAGCTCTGGTCGGACGACCCGTCAATCAACGCGATCATCGGCCCGTACACCGCAGCGCTTAATCATTACGTGCGGGCCGAGCTTGGTTACCAAAGCGACCTGCCATACGAGGTGCTGACCGACCGGGTCCGCCCGTGGTCGTTTTCGGAGTTCGAGAACCAGCACGTCTTCGTGCTGGACAAGCTGGCCGCGGCGATGCGGACGAACCCGCACATGCGGGTGCACGTGGGCTGCGGCTACCACGACGCCGCCACTCCGTACTTCGCCGCCGAGCACACCTTCGCGCACCTGGCCATCCCGGCCGAGCTGAACTCGAACATCGAGTTCAGCTACTACGAGGCCGGGCACATGATGTACCTGCACGAGCCGAGTCGGCTGGCACAGTCGCAGCGACTCGCGGCGTTCGTGACCGCGTCAGACGGCGCAGGGCCCGCAACGGCCTAGACTCGCCAGCGTGAGCGCAGTCTCGCCAGAAGTAAGCAGTGGGCCGGCCGTCGAGATCGACGGACTGGTCAAGAGCTACCGCAACATGACCGCGGTCGCGGGACTGTCGCTGCGCGCCGAGCGGGCCCAGGTTACGGCGATACTCGGCCCGAACGGGGCCGGCAAGACCACCACCATCGAGACCTGCGAGGGCTACCGCAGCCCTGATGCGGGCACCGTGCGGGTCCTCGGCCTCGACCCGATCGCCGACGGGCGAGAGCTGCGGCCGAAGGTAGGCGTGATGCTGCAGGCCGGCGGAGTGCCGACCAGCGTCCGGGCCGCAGAGTACCTGCGGGTGATGGCCAGCTTCTACGCGCACCCGCTTGATCCAGCCGCCCTGCTGGCGACGCTCGGCCTCGCGGACTCGGCCCGGACCAGCTATAAGCACTTGTCCGGCGGCCAGCAGCAGCGGCTGTCACTGGCCGCGGCCGTGATCGGCCGGCCCGAGCTGGTCTTCCTGGACGAGCCCACCGCCGGCCTGGATCCGCAAGCACGGCACGCCACCTGGGAGCTCATCGAAGGCCTGCGCGCGGCCGGAGCCGCTGTGATTTTGGCCACGCACTACATGGAAGAGGCCGAGCGGCTGGCCGACAAGGTTGTCATCGTCGACCGGGGAGTGGTCGTGGCCGACGGCTCCCCCGCCGAGCTCACCGGGTCGGCCGGCCAGCTGCGATTCCGGGCCGAGGCCGACCTCGACACCGACGCGCTGCTCGCCGCGCTGCCGCCCGGCTCAGCCGCCAAGGAATCACCGGCAGGCCACTACCTGGTGGAGGTCGCTGACCGGGTGGACCCGCAGCTCATCGCCTCGGTTACCGCGTGGTGCGCCGAGCACGGCGTGCTTGCCAGGGATCTGCAGATCGAGTGCCGAACGCTGGAAGATCTGTTCCTCGAGCTCACCGGGCGAGGCCTGCGATGACCGAGCTGCCTGCAAGCGCTGGGCTGCCGAGCCAGATCTGGCCAGCCCCGGCACCGGGCGCTGCGCCGATGCACAAGATGATCGCCGCGCAGGCTGGGCTAGAGCTGCGGATCCTGACCCGGAACGGCGAGCAGCTGCTGCTCACCTTGATCATCCCGGTGCTTCTGCTCGTTGCATTCGGTCACGAGGCGCTGGTCAGCGTCGGCCGTGGCAGCCGGATCGACTTCGTGGTGCCCGGCATTCTCGCGCTGGCCGTCTTGTCGACGGCGTTCACCAGTCAGGCCATCGCGACCGGCTTCGAGCGCCGGTATGGCGTGCTCAAGCGGCTCGGGGCGGCGCCGCTGTCGCGCCAGGGCCTGATAGCCGCCAAAACCGTCACGGTGCTAGCAGTCGAGCTAGCCCAGGCCGCGATCGTCCTCGCCGTCGGCGCGCTGCTGGACTGGACGCCGGCCGCCAGTCCGGCCGCCGCCGCATGGGTACCGATGCTGCTACTGGCCGGGACCGCAGCGTTCAGCGGACTTGCGCTGCTGCTAGCTGGCACTCTGCGGGCGGAGGCGACGCTTGCCGCGGCCAACCTGCTCTACCTGGTGATGCTCGGCCTCGGCGGAGTCCTGGTCCCGCTGACCAAGTTCCCCCCGGCGGCGCAGACAGTGCTGAAGCTCCTTCCGGTCGGCGCGCTGTCGGACGGCCTCCGGTCAGTGCTGGCGCACGTTGGCGGCTTCCCGGCACGCGACTTGCTGGTGCTGTGCGTCTGGGCGGTGGCAGCCATCGTCCTGGCCGCGCGGACATTCCGCTGGGAGTGACCGCGCGCCAGTCACCGCTCGGCGCCATACCGCCGTCGGTGCTGGTTTTCTCTGGCATAGTCGCGGTGCAGTCCGGCGCGGGCCTGGCCGGGCGGATGTTCAGCCAGCTTGGCCCCGCCGGGGTAACCGGGCTGCGGCTGTGGTGGGCGGCCCTGATCATCGCGGTGCTTGCCGGGCGGGGTGTTGGCAGGATTGTCCGACAGGCGGTAGCCGACCGGGCCTGGCGGGATCTCGCGGTCGCCGTCGCGTTCGGCCTCGTGCTCGGCGTTATGAATTACTCGATTTACCAGTCGTTCGCGCGGATCCCGCTCGGCGTCGCCGTCACTATCGAGTTTCTCGGACCGCTGACGGTCGCAGTGGTGTCGTCCCGCAGGCTGGTGGACGTGGCCTGGGTGATCATGGCGGCGGGCGGAGTGCTGCTGCTCACCAGGGGCGGCGCCACGCTTGAGCCCGGCGCCGCCACTCATTCCGCCGGGGGCTTGTTCGGGCTGAGCACGCAGGCCACCGGGATCGGGTTCGGTCTTGTGGCGGCCAGTTGCTGGGCTGCCTATATTCTGCTCAGCCGGGCGACCGGCCGCCGGTTCAGCGGGTCGTCCGGGCTGGTGATCGCCATGATCGTCGCTGCCCTTATCGTCACCGGGCCGGCGATCGAACAGGCAGGCGGCGCCCTGCTACGCCCCGCCGCGCTCGCCGAAGGCATCGCGATCGGCCTGCTGTCATCGGTTATCCCGTACCGCTTTGAGCTCGAAGCTCTGCGCCGAATCCCAGCAGGCACCTTCGGCATCTGGATGAGCCTGGAGCCCGCTGTGGCTGCACTGGCCGGGCTGATCTTGCTCGGCGAGGCCCTCGTGGCCCGCCAATGGCTGGCTATCGGTCTCGTGGTGATCGCCTGCGCCGGAGCCGCTGGTGGCAGCGCGGGACGGGACCAGCGCCCGCCGGACGCCCCTGCTCCGCCGTCTGGCGGCTGACTTCGGCGGCCGGCGCCCCCACCTCCTGCCGTTCGCTCCTACCATGGACGCGTGCCAGCAGACCTCACAGCCCCGGACGCGACGGGCACCAGCGCGCAAATCGTGGCCGGCCCGCCCGCACCCGGCCGGGCGCTTGCGAAACTGCTGCTGGCGCCGTCACCCACGGTCATGCGGCGGTGGGCACTAGCAGGGCTTATCACGTCGGCACTCATCATCCTGACCGGAGCCGCCGTCCGGCTCAGTCAGTCCGGGCTCGGCTGCCCGGACTGGCCGAACTGCACCGCGCACGGTGTCGCCGCCACCGGGACGACCGGTGACCCGCTGATCCATCGCTGGGTGGAGTTCGGCAACCGGCTCGTCACTGTCGCGATCTTCGTGGTCGCAGTCGGCGTCAGCATTGCCGCCTGGCAGTTCCGCGGCGAAGACGGCAAGCGCCGCCGTGACCTGCTCTGGCTTGCTGCCGCGCAGCCCGCCGCGATTGTCGCGCAGGCGGTACTCGGCGGCATAGTCGTTATCACCAAGCTGAACCCGGCGCTGGTCTCGGTGCATTTCCTGGCTTCGGTGGCGCTGATCGCCGCGACCGTCGCGCTCTACGTCCGCTGTCAGGAGAGCACCCGCCCAGCCCGGCCACTGGTACCCAGGCTGGTCCAGCTCAGCTCCTACGGCGTGATCGGCACCGTTGCGCTGATGATGGCCGCTGGCACTGTAGTAACGGGCACCGGCCCGCTCGCTGGAGCGGCAGGCGTGGCGCGGTATCACTTGCCGCTCGAAGGCGTCGCGCAACTGCACGCCGACATCGGCTGGCTGCTCGGCGGCCTGATGGTCGCGCTATTTATCGGACTGCGGCTCGGATCAGCCCCGCGGCGCGCGGTCCGGCTTGGCTGGGTGCTGCTCGGACTCATCGGGCTGCAGGTTGCCGTGGGCTATGCCCAGTACTTCTCTGGCCTGCCGGCCGGGCTCGTGTGGGTGCATGTCACCGGCGCCACGGCTATCTGGATAACCGCATTGCTGATCCCCTACGCCCTGCGTGACCGGGGAACTGTATCGCGATAGCACCGACTGTTAACCCGCATGGGGCAGGGTAGAGGCGCAGGCACCAGGGATAGGGTCGTGCCGAGGCGGCATCCGCGCCGAAAGGGGCCTGGACAACGGTGAGCAGCGACGCGCAGGGAGCGCTTGACTGGTCAGAGACGGACGCACGGACCGTCGACCTGATCCGCGTCCTGGCAATGGATGCGGTCGAGCGCGCGGGTTCAGGGCACCCCGGCACGGCCATGAGTCTCGCGCCAGCGGCCTACCTGCTTTACCAGAAAATCCTCCGGCACGATCCTGCCGACCCGCAGTGGCCCGGGCGCGACCGGTTTGTGCTGTCGTGCGGCCATTCCAGCCTGAGCCTTTACATCCAGCTTTACCTGGCCGGCTACGGGCTGACCCTGGACGACCTCGAGCATTACCGCGTTTGGGGCAGCAAGACGCCCGGCCATCCCGAGCATCACCTGACCGCTGGCGTGGAGACCACGACTGGTCCGCTCGGCCAGGGCCTCGGGAACGCGGTCGGCATGGCCATGGCCGCCCGCCGCGAGCGCGGCCTGCTCGATCGCCAGGCCCAGCAAGGCACAAGTCCATTCGATCACTTTGTTTATTGCTTCGTATCTGATGGCGACATGGAGGAAGGCATCAGCCACGAGGCGGCGTCTCTCGCCGGGCACCAGCAGCTTGGCAACCTGATCGTGCTGTACGACGACAACAGCATCTCCATCGAGGACGACACCAACATCGCCAAGTCCGAGGACGTCGCCGCGAGGTACGAGGCGTACGGCTGGCATGTGCAGCGGCTGAGCTGGCGACAGGCAGACGGCTACCACGAAAACGTGCAGGAGCTGTACGAGGCATTCCAGACGGCCAAGCAAACGACGACCGCGCCTTCGTTCATCTCGCTTCGCACCATCATCGCCTGGCCAGCCCCGCACAAGCAGAACACGGGCGCGGCGCACGGCTCGGCGCTGGGAGCGGACGAGGTCGCAGCGACCAAGGAAGTCCTCGGCTTCGACCCGAGCGTCTCGTTCCCTCCGGAGGACGAGCTCGTCGCGCACGCGCGCAAGGTTGCCGACCGGGGCAAGCAAGCGCATGCCGCCTGGGACGAGCAGTTCACCGCGTGGTCGACGGCACATCCGCAGCAGCACGAACTGTTCGACCGGCTGTCCAGCCGCCGGCTGCCCGCGGGCTGGACTGACGTGCTGCCGTACTTCCCGCCTGACAGCAAGGGCATGGCGACGCGCAAGGCATCCGGCGCAGTGCTGAACGCGCTCGCGCCGGTGCTGCCGGAGCTGTGGGGCGGGTCCGCAGACCTCGCCGGCAGTAACGACACCACCATGACCGGCGAGCCGTCATTCGTCCCCGAGATCCACCAGACCAAGATGTTCCCCGGAAACCCGTACGGCAGGGTGCTGCATTTCGGCATTCGCGAGCACACGATGGGCGCGGTACTCAACGGCATCGCGCTGAGCGGCTTGACCCGGCCGTATGGCGGCACCTTCCTCGTCTTCAGTGACTACATGCGCCCGTCGGTACGGCTCGCCGCGCTGATGGGCCTGCCGGTCACCTATGTGTGGACGCATGACTCCATCGGCCTCGGCGAAGACGGCCCGACGCACCAGCCCGTCGAGCACCTCTGGGCGCTGCGCGCCATTCCTGGGCTCGACGTCGTCAGGCCCGCCGACGCCAATGAGACCACGGTGGCCTGGCGGACCATCCTGGAACGCACCGACCACCCAGCCGGCCTGTGCCTTAGCAGGCAGAACCTGCCGGTCTTCGAGCGCACCGCCGACGGCACCGGCCTGGGCAGCGCGGAAGGGACGGCCAAGGGCGGCTACGTGCTCGCTGATGCGGATGGCGGTCAGCCTGAGGTGATCCTTATCGGCACCGGCAGCGAGGTCCAGATCGCGCTGGCGGCCAGCAAGCTGCTCGCCGAAGACGGCATCAAGGCCAGGGTCGTGTCGATGCCCTGCGTCGAATGGTTCGGTGAGCAGGATGCCTCCTACCGTGACCAGGTGCTGCCGCCGCACATAAAGGCCCGGGTGAGCGTCGAGGCGGGGATCGCACTCGGCTGGCGCGAGTTCGTAGGCGACGCAGGCCGCAGTGTCAGCCTGGAACATTTCGGCGCGTCCGCGGACTACGAGAAGCTGTACGCAGAATTCGGCATCACGGCTGACGGCGTGGCTCAGGCAGCCAGGGCCAGCCTCGCCAGTGTCCGGCCCGGCGAACGAGGAGTGAGACTGACATGACGGCACAGCAAGACCCGCTGGCCCAGCTGACCGAGATGGGCGTAGCCATCTGGCTCGACGACATAAGCAGGGAACGGCTTACCACAGGCAACCTCGCGGCGCTCGTCCGGGATAGCCACGTGCGGGGCGTGACCTCGAACCCCACGATCTTCGCGCACGCGCTGTCGACCGGCCGCGCCTACGCCGAGCAGGTGGCGGACCTGGCGGTACGCCAGGTATCGGTGGACGAGGCTGCCAGGGCGATCACGACCTACGACATCCGCTGGGCGTGCGACGTGCTGCGGCCGGTTTACGACGCCACCGACGGCGTCGACGGCCGCGTTTCCCTGGAAGTGGACCCGCGGATCGCCAGGGATACCGACAAGACCATCGCCGAAGCCCGCGCGCTGTGGTGGCTGGTGGACCGGCCGAACCTGTTCATCAAGATCCCGGCCACCGTCGAGGGACTGCCTGCCATCACCCAGTGCCTGTCCGAGGGCATCAGCGTGAACGTGACGCTGATCTTCTCGCTGGAGCGCCACAGTCAGGTGATCGACGCCTTCATGGCCGGGCTGGAGGCTGCTGCCGGCCGCGATGTGGCGAGCATTGCGTCGGTGGCGTCGTTCTTCGTCAGCCGGGTCGACACCGAGGTGGACGGCCGCCTGGACAAGATCGGCACGCCAGAGGCGGAGGCGCTGCGCGGCAAAGCCGCGCTGGCCAACGCGCGGCTGGCTTACGAGCTCTTCGAGCAGAAGTTCGCGACGCCGCGCTGGGAGGCGCTCAAGGCCCGTGGCGCCCGTCCGCAGCGCCCGCTGTGGGCGTCCACCAGCACCAAGGACCCGGCCTTCCCGGACACGATGTACGTGACCGAGCTGGCCGCGCCGGGCACCGTTAACACCATGCCTGAGGCCACGCTGCATGCCACGGCGGATCACGCTCCGCTGCACGGCGACGCGATCCACGGCACCTATGACGAATCGCGCAGCGTCATCGCCCAGCTGGAGGCGCTAGGCGTGCACTACGACGACGTCGTCAAGGTGCTGGAGGACGAGGGCGTGGAGAAGTTCGCTGCGTCCTGGGCCCAGCTACTGGACACCATCAGCCGCGAGATGGCCGCGGGCGGCAGCACTACATGATGCCCAACCCGCTCCGCGATCCGCGGGACCGGCGGATCCCGCGGCTGGCCGGCCCGTGCGTGCTCGTCTTGTTCGGTGTCACCGGCGACCTGGCGACGAAGAAGCTGCTGCCGGCGATCTACGACCTGGCCAACCGCGGGCTGCTGCCACCCGGCTTCTCACTGGTCGGCTTCGCCCGCCGGGACTGGGCGGACGAGGACTTCGCCCAGCTCACTCACGATGCGGTGAAGGCGCACGCGCGCACGCCGTTCCGTGAGGACGTCTGGGAGCAGCTCTGCGAGGGCATCCGCTTCGTGCCGGGCGAGTTCGCCGACGACAGCGCCTTTGACCAGCTTGCAGAGACAGTGGCCCTGCTCGACGCCGAGCGCGGCACCGGTGGTAACTACGCGTTCTACCTGTCCGTGCCGCCAAAGGCGTTCCCGCAGGTGATCGGGCAGCTGAAGCGCTCAGGCCTGTCGAGCGCGCCGGAGACGGCAGGTCCGGTCCGGCCCTGGCGCCGGGTCGTCATCGAGAAGCCGTTCGGGCACGACCTGGCTAGCGCGCGCGAGCTCAACGCCATGCTCGACGCGGTGTTTCCGCCGTATGCGGTCTTCCGCATCGATCATTACCTCGGCAAGGAGACGGTCCAGAACTTGCTGGCGGTGCGGTTCGCCAACACCTTGTTCGAGCCCATCTGGAATCGGCGGTACGTCGATCACGTCCAGATCACCATGGCGGAGGACATCGGGATCGGCGGCCGGGCCGGCTACTACGACGGCATCGGAGCTGCTCGCGACGTCATCCAGAATCACCTGCTGCAGCTGCTCGCGCTCACCGCGATGGAGGAACCGCTGTCCTTCGCCGCCGAATCGCTGCGGGCAGAGAAGGAGAAGGTGCTGGCGGCTGTTCAGATTCCGGCGGATCTGGCGACCGGCACGGCACGCGGCCAGTACTCGGCGGGCTGGCAAGGCGGCATCCTGGTGCGCGGGTACCTGGAGGAAGACGGTATTCCGGCCGACTCGACGACCGAGACTTACGCGGCTGTCCGGCTGACGATCGACAACAGGCGGTGGGCCGGGGTGCCCTTTTACCTGCGCACCGGCAAACGGCTGCCGACCAGGATGACCGAGATCGCGGTGCTGTTCCAGCGGGCTCCGCACCTGCCGTTCGATGCCACTGACACCGAGGAGCTCGGGCAGAACGCGCTGGTCATCCGGGTTCAGCCAGACGAGGGCATCACCCTTAGATTTGGCTCTAAGGTACCCGGTTCGGCGATGGAAGTGCGGGACGTGAACATGGACTTCGCATACGGGGAGTCGTTCACCGAGACCAGCCCGGAAGCCTACGAGCGGCTACTGCTCGACGTGCTGATCGGCTACCCGCCGCTGTTCCCGCGGCAGGAAGAGGTCGAGCTCTCCTGGATGATCCTGGACCCGATCGAGGAGTTCTGGGCCAAGTCCGCCACGCCCGAGCAGTACCCGGCCGGCACGAGCGGCCCGCCGAGCGCGGACGAGATGCTCGCCCGGGACGGCCGGGCCTGGCGGCGGATCTAGGAGCACAACATGCTGACTGACTTGACCGATACCACCACGGCCGACATCCGGGCCGCGCTGGCCAGGATCCGGGACCAGATGGGCGGGCTCGCCACGGGCGTCGTGCTGAACCTGATCATCATGACGGACGAGTCCGGGCAGCACGACGCCGTTCGTGCGGCGAGTCAGGCCGGCCGCGAGCATCCGTGCCGGGTGCTGGGTGTCATCGCGCGGGACGCGCGGACGACCTCGAGGCTCGACGCCGAGATCCGGTCTGGAGACGGCACTCCCGGCCAGACTGTGCTGCTCCGGCTGTACGGACCGATGAGCGAGCACGCCGACTCGGTCATCATGCCGCTGCTCGTGCCCGACACGCCAGTGGTCACCTGGTGGCACGGCCAGATCCCGGCGGTGCCGTCGCTGCAGCCGCTCGGCGTGCTGGCGCAGCGCCGGATCACCGACGCGGCCAGGGCGCCTGCGCCCGCCCAGGCCCTGGCCGCGCTAGCGGCCGGTTATCAGCCCGGTGACACCGATCTGAGCTGGACCAGGGCCACTCCGTGGCGGTCGCTGCTGGCCGCGACTGTCGATCAGGAGTCAGACGAGATCACCGGCGGCCTGGTCAGCGCTGAGGAGCACAACCCGACCGCCGACCTGCTGGCAGCGTGGCTGCAGAGCAGGCTCCGCGTGCCGTTCAGCCGGGAGACCTCGGGCGGACCGGGCATCACCGAGGTCCGGCTCTGCACCGCCGCCGGAGACATCACGATCAGCCGGCCGGATGGGCGCGTCGCCACGCTCGCCAGGCCAGGCCAACCGGACCGGCACGTAGCCCTGCATCGCCGGGACATCGCCGAACTGCTGGCCGAAGAGCTGCGCAGGCTCGACCCCGACGAGATCTACGGCGAGACGCTCGCCACGGCGGCCGGAATCCCTGCCGTCGCGTGGTGAGCTTTTGCGGTGGAAAGGCCGGGTCCAGCCAACTAGGCTCACTTCGTGCCCAGCCAGGCCGGCCAGCCAGAATTCGATGACCACATCATCATCTGCGGGGCCAACGCCCTTACAGCCCGGATGGCCGAGGAGCTAACGCTCCGGTACGGATTACCTGTCACCGCCATCGTGCCGTCCGCCGCCGGCGGCTTCGGCGCCGTACTAAGCGCGATGCCCGCGGTGCGGCTCCTTGAGCGAGCCGACCTGAGTGCCGACGCCCTGCTGGCGGCCGGCCTCCAGCAAGCTAGCGGGCTGGCCATCTTGCACCAGGATGACCTGGGAAACTTCCACGCGGCGCTGCGCGCGCAGGAAATCAGCCCGCAGATCCGCATGGTTATCGCGATCTCCAATGCCGGGCTCGGTGAGCGCATCCGCACGTTCTTCGCCGATTGCGCCGTGCTGTCCCAGTCGCAGATGGCAGCACCATCGCTGGTCGCGGCGGCGCTGGGCGAGCCGGCCCCGAGCCACATCCGGATCGCCAGCCGGACCATGTACGTTGCCAGGCGTGCGGACGTAGCCGCCGGCCAGATCAACTGCGGCCTCGGAGCCGGCAGTGAAGCCGACAGTCCCCAGCTGCTCCCGGCCTCCGACCCGTCGGCAGGCCTGGTGCTGGCGGTCGCCGACGGCACGCCGCGCAACCCGCTTTCGCGGCGACGCCGGCGGCGGCTGACCGCGCCTATCCGGCTCGCGCGCAGGCTGCTGTGGACCAAAATGGGGCTGGCATTCACCGTGCTGCTGGCCGTGATGTGCGTCGGCTTCGTGCTGCTGGCGGTCGCGGTCAGGTTTTCCCCGATTAACGCGCTGTACCTAACGCTGCTGGACGCGGCGGGCGCGGCCGTTTCCGAGCCGGGTTACGCGGGGCCAGAGAAGCTGGCTCAGGTGGTGCTCACGTTTGACGGGATGGCATTCCTGCCGCTGGTGACCGCGGCGGTCGTTGGCGCGCGGATCCCTGGCGCGCGAGCGGCGGCCCCGCTGCCGACCGGTCATGTCATCGTGGCCGGCCTGGGCGAAGTTGGTGCCACGATCGTCGGCCAGTTGCATGACCTGGGTCTCGATGTGGTCGGAATCGACAAGAATCCCGACGCTACCGGGATGCCGTTGGCCCGTCGGCTCGGCGTGCATGTGGTCATCGGCGAGACGCACCTGGAGGAGACACTGCGGGCAGCCGGCATTGGCGGCTGCCAGGCTCTGGTTTCGGTCACCAATAGCGACATCGTCAACCTGGAGACAGCGCTTAATGCCCGGGCGCTGGCGGCAGAGCCACGGATCGTCGTCCGGCTTTATGACGACGACCTTGCCGAGCGGGTGCAAATGGCGATCGGCAATGCTGTGTCACGCTCGACTTCTTACCTGGCTGCCCCGGCCTTCGCCGCCGCCGTGCTCGACCACCAGGTACTGCGGACGATCGCCGTCGGGCGCCACGTGCTCTTGCTGGCCGAGCTCGCGGCGGTCAGCGGTGGCGGGCTGGACGGCCAGCCAGTTGCGGAACTGCACGCCGACGGCCTGCTCCGGGTCATCGCCGTGCGGCGGCCCGCCGACGCCGCTGCTAACTGGTCCCCGGCCGCGGCCTACCGAATCAGTGCCGGGGACCGGCTCGTGGTGCTCGCGACCCGGGCCCGTCTGTCGGGAATCCTGCTTCGCAACGAAGCACCGTCGGCAGCCACTCCCGGCATATAGCACGTACGCCCGAAAATAGGGCTCCCTAAATTGGGCTACCAGCGTTACGCTCAGGGCGTGATCTTCTATCTGGTTCTGGTGAGCCAGGTGTGAAGACAAGGAAGGTCAGCGAATGGCCAAGCTCGTACCGGTAAGTGCCGAATGCGGGAGTCGCGCTGCGGGGTTTGCTCACCCTGGCAGCCGGCCACGCATGGTCGCAGCGCTGCCCTGCCACTACCCACCACGCCTGCCTTGCCCCCGCAGCGTGCTCGTGGCCAGACAGGCAAGCCCCTCAGGAGGAATTAGTTGAGCACCACAGACGATGCCCCCGCAGTTGTTGCCCCGGCTATCGCCGACCCGGCACCTCTCGGGCTAGCAGCCTTCGCGCTGACCACGTTCCTGCTGTCCGCGATCAACGCGGGCTGGGCGAAGACTTCCACCGGCTTCGACTGGTGGGGCTACGCGATCGCATACGGCGGCCTGATTCAGCTACTGGCCGGCATGTGGGAGTTCCGCAACAAGAACGTGTTCGGCGCCACCGCATTCTCCACCTACGGCGGCTTCTGGATCGGCCTCGGCCTGTGGCTGCACTTCATAGTCCCGGGCGCCCTCGCACATCCGGTCTCGATTAACCGTGACCTGGGCTGGATCCTGCTGGCTTTCCTCATCTTCAACACCTACATGCTGATCGTCAGCACGCAGCTGAACATGGCCGTGTTCGGCGTGTTCCTGACCCTGGGTCTCACCGAGCTCTTCCTGGCCATCGGAAACTTCACCACGAGCGTGCCAGGCCCTGCCGCCAGACCCGACCAGCTCGAAGTGGATCGTGGTCGGCGGCTACATCGGCATCGTGACGGCACTCGTGGCCTGGTATACATCGATGGCCGGGGTCATGAACGGCCATAAGGGCAGGGTCGTCATCCCGGTCGGCAAGCCGCTGTTCGACCTCTAGGCACCAATCCGTCGCGCGAGCCCGGGGACCGCAATGTCCCCGGGCTCACGCGCTCCCGGGCCTCGGTAGCGTAGTGGCGTGGATCTGCAGGAGCGCTATCAACTGGAGATGGCTGCACGCGTGCAAAAGGTCCGGAAGCGGGCCAGGCCGTGGCGGTCGATCATCGCCGCGGCCCTTGCCATCGCGGGCGCGATTGCCGCTAGGTACTGGGGCGCGCCCGACACCGTTAGCTACAAAGGCCTTCCCTACACCGGCGTCGAGGCCGTCAGGCACGCTAGCGGCACCGAGCAGATCATTACCCTGGCCGGCGCGGCCGCGTTCCTTGTCTTCGGGCTGGTTGCCGTACTAGGCCTGTCGGCGAAGACCCGGTCCAGGCTGCAACCAGTTATTGGCGATGCACACGCCGCCGTGCTCAGGTACGTACTCGTGCTGGTGGGCGTATTCGCGGTACTGCTGGTGACGCTGGATATCGGGCGGGTCCAGCTCACCCAGCTGCTGGTCGGCGGCGCGGTCGTTGGCGTACTGCTCGGCATCGCGGCGCAGCAGTCGCTGGCTAACCTGTTCGCCGGCATGGTGCTGCTGTTTGCCCGGCCATTTAGGGTCGGCGACCGGGTGCGCTTCCGGTCCGGCGCACTGTCCGGCACCATTGACGGCATCGTCGTTGACATCAGCCTGACCTACGTGCGGCTGCAGACCGACGACGGACCCGCCCTGGTACCCAATTCTCAGGCGCTCGCAGCATCGGTGCTGCTGCTACCGAACGAACCGGACGAAACGGGCGCGGCAACTACCGATTAGCGGCCGCGCCCGGCCGCCTCGCTGACCTTAGTGATTGGCGTCGTACTTCGCGATGACGTTCGCCGGGATCCTGCCGCGGTCGCTGACGTCCAGACCGCTGTGCTTCGCCCACGCCCGGATATCGGCGCTGCGCTGACGGTGCGCGGTCGTGCGCCGCTTCGGCTTGCCAACCCGGCCGGTAACCTTCCGGGCCTTGTCGGCGAACCTCTTCAGGGTCTCGTCGAACTTCTCGCTGTGCTTCTCGCAAAGGTCAATCTCATAATCCCGGCCATCAAGGCTGAACGACCTCGTGAGGTGCTCACCTTCGGGAATCTCTCGTGAGTCGTAGTCACATGCGAACGTGACTGAGATCTTCTGAGCCACTTGCGTGTCCCCCTTCCCCCGCGAGCGAATGTATTCCCTGCCGGTTGGTCGCTGTAACGGCATCGGGCCAAGCTTCTGCGGAGGGCATTTCCTTGGCTGGCAGAAACAGCAGCGCCCGCGCTTTTATGGGCCCGCTGACCAGGCAGGTAACGGCTACCTGCTACCGATAGTCACGGCCCTCGGAATAGCCCGCCGGGCTCCACGGCGGCTCGTCATATCTGCCCGAGCTGGAATTGCCCGTGCGGTACGGGTCGCCAGTGCCCTGCACATAAGGCGGCACAACGCGTTCGGAGGTGTAGCCGCGGTCCTTACCGTAATGCGAGTCGTCGCCGTAATCGCTGCCAGGGTAATCGGGGCCGGCCGGGTAATCAGGCCCGGCAGCGTAATCTGGCCCGCCAGGGTAACCGGGATCGGGACGGTAACCAGGATCGGGAGGGTAAGCGGGGTCGGGACGGTAATCGGGGTCCGGACGGTAACCAGGATCGGGAGGGTAAGCGGGGTCGGCACGGTAACCGGGATCGGGAGGGTAAGCGGGGTCGGGACGGTAACCCCGGTCCTGGCCGTGCCGGTAGTCCTGGCCGTAGCCGGCGTCCTCGAAGTAAGCAGTGTCTTCGCCGTGGCCCTGGTGGCCATAGTCCGGCTCGGGCGGACCAGCTTCCCAGCCCGCTGAGCGCTCCCCGCCGGATCGCGGCCGACGCGAATCCGGGCCCCGCTGCAAGATCTCCACCATCCTCGGCAGGTCGTCGATCGGCAGCCGGAACGTGCCCGTGCATTTACCGCCCTGCCAGATGCTGAAGACAGCGACGCCGGTGTCGGCATACCAGCTGAGGCGCATGGTCCGGGAATTGCCCCTGACGTCGAAGAACACCTCGCCGAGACGAGGCAGCGGTGCTGCGTCGGACGCGGACATGCAGCAATGGTGGCGCGCTCGCATCGATCTGTCCAGTTAATGATCACATACGAAGTGTGTTCCAGCCGTTACTGTCAGCAGCATCAGGGCATCTACCTCGATAAACGTCGAGACTGCCTGGTTGATCAAGGAAATTCGGTGACCACTGCCGCTCACAAAGCAGCAGGCCATGCGCAGGTCCATATCCGCACGAGGCCGGAGAAACCTACGGCACAGGTAGTTTCCGCTAGTTTCCGCCGCGTGCAGGCGCACGACGAATTCGCGATGCCGGCTGCGCAGACGCGATCTTCAGTGGCATGATTGGGCCGCGGTCCGCGCGCCTGGGAACATCAGGCCGGTGCCGGGCGTTGCATCATGCGACGGGGCAAATCGCCGCGCCGCGCGAGATTCCTCCGTCTAGTGCACTCTACAGCGCGCTGGGCGGTCCGCTGACCACGCAGAGCCTGTACCACACCGATTACTGCACTGAACCGATACTGCACCGACCTTAACCCGTCTGAGGAGCGCAATCCATGTCTGAGGTACGCCGCCAAACCGCCCTGATGCCACGGCCGAATTGGGGCTGGCAGGATGAGGCTGCGTGCCGGGGCAAGGAAGTTGTGCTCTTCTTCGGGCCGGACGGCGAGCGCCAGCCTGAGCGAGAGATCCGCGAGCGCAAGGCCAAGGCCGTGTGCAACGCCTGTCCGGTGCGAGCAGAGTGCCTCACCTACGCCGTCAGCAGGCCGGAGAAGTACGGCACCTGGGGCGGCCTGAACGAGGATGAGCGCTCGTCGGAGCGCCGCCGGCGGATGCGCCGGGCCAACGCGGCCTGACGGCGGCCTATGGTCTGCCGAGCCTGCAAAGAGCAGCATCACCAGGACTGCCCGGGCGGCACGTGGTGCGATTGCCAGCATCAGCGCCCGGCCCCGCCGGCAGAGAACCGCCTCGGCTGGATCCGCCAGGGCTAGCGGGCCGGAATAGCTGACGGCAGGCGCTGGTTGGCCCGGACGGTGGCTACGCGCTCACCGTGGCTTGGTACTGGAATCGTGACGAGTGATACCCGTAACTTTGGGGATGCTCGTGATTCTTGTGACTTACGCGACAGAGCGTGCGGTTGCCGATGTTTAGCCCTAGTGTGGTTAGCTGGCTAGCCTGCTTCCGCGTGTTTGACGCGCGGGCCGGGTAGGCTGCCGGGACAGGTGGATCGCCGCCGCGAGGAGGAGCCCAGCGACATGGAGAGGCTAGCCGCGAAGGCGGCCGATGCACTGGCCGGGGCCCCAGCGGATGAGGTCATTTCCTGGGCAGCGAGCACTTTTGGCCGCCGGATCTGCATTACCTCATCGATGACCGACGCTGTGCTCGTGAACCTGGTGGCCAAGCACATGCCAGGTGTCGACGTCCTGTTCCTCGACACCGGCTACCACTTCCCCGAGACCATCGGCACCAGGGACGCGGTCTCCGCCGTTTACCCGGTCAACGTGATCAACGTCACACCGCCGACGACCGTCAGCGAGCAGGACGCCGAGCTGGGACCGCGGCTGTACAGCCGGAACCCGGATCTGTGCTGCTACCTCCGCAAGGTGGTCCCGCTCGAGGAGGCGCTCGCCCCCTACGACGCCTGGTTCACCGGCGTCCGGCGCGAGGAGACCGACGCGCGCAGTGACACCAAGGTCGTCCAGTGGGACGCCCGGCGGGAAATGATCAAGGTCAACCCGATCGTGGAGTGGACCCAACGGCAGGTCGACGACTACATCGCCGCCAACGGCGTGCTCGTCAATCCGCTGGTCTACGACGGCTACCCGTCGATCGGCTGCCGCACCTGCACCGCCAAGGTGGCTGACGGGGCTGACCCCCGCAGCGGCCGGTGGGCTGGCACCAACAAGACCGAGTGCGGCATTCACACGTCCTGACCTAAGGCTCGCCAACATCGCCGTGCACACCACGCATGATGTCCTCAATCAGGTCCCGGTCCTAGCCGATTACGACGTCGCTGAGGACGCTGCCCTGCTCGCAGCCGTGCACCGGGAAGGCGGCGGCTGGGTCACCGACGAGCTGCACCAGCTCGGGCGGCTGGCTGGCGCCGCCAGCACTCAGGAGCAGGCCAGGCTGGCAAACGTCTACAAGCCGGTGTTGCGTACCCACGACGCCCGCGGCCATCGGATCGACGAAGTCGATTTCCATCCTGCCTGGCACGAGCTCATGACCGTCGCAGTCGGCCACGGCCTGCACGCGGCACCGTGGGCCGATCGGAGGCCCGGCTCGCACGTGGCCCGCGCGGCCAAGTTCATGGTCTGGACCCAGGCCGAGGCCGGGCACGGCTGCCCGGTCTCGATGACCTACGCCTGCGTGCCCGCCCTGCGGCACGCTCCCGAGCTGGCGGCAACGTTTGAGCCGCTGCTGACCGCGCCGGTATACGAGCCTGGCCTGCGTCCGCCGGCCGGCAAGGCCGGCTTGCTGGCGGGCATGGCGATGACCGAAAAGCAGGGTGGCTCCGACGTCCGGGCGAACACCACCCGCGCTGAGCCGGCCGCTGACGGCAGTTACCGGCTGACCGGCCACAAATGGTTCTGCTCGGCGCCTATGTGCGACCTGTTCCTGGTGCTCGCGCAGGCGCCGCAGGGCTTGTCCTGCTTCCTGCTCCCGAGGGTGCTGCCAGACGGCAGCCGGAACGCCATGCTGATCCAGCGGCTCAAGGACAAGCTCGGGAACGCCTCCAACGCCTCCAGCGAAGTCGAGTACGACCAGGCGGTCGCGTGGCCGGTAGGCGAGCCTGGCCGCGGCGTCGCCACGATCATCAACATGGTGACCGCGACCCGGCTCGACTGTGTGCTGGGCAGCGCCGCGGCGATCCGCCAGGCCTGCGTCGTCGCCGCGCACTATGCCAGCCAGCGCAAATCGTTTGGTGCCAGGCTCATCGATCATCCGGCGATGACCGGGGTGCTGGCCGACCTCACCCTCGAATCCGAGGCAGCCGGCACGCTGGCGATACGGCTGGCCGGGGCGGCTGACCGGGCCGCGCGCGGCGACCAGGCCGAGGCCGCCCTGCTCCGCATCGCGCTGCCCGCCAGCAAGTACTGGATCTGCAAGCGCACGCCGGTGATCACCGCCGAGGCACTGGAGTGCCTGGGCGGGAACGGGTATGTCGAGGATTCCGGCATGCCCAGGCTGCTGCGGGACGCGCCGCTCAACTCCATCTGGGAGGGCTCGGGCAACGTGACGGCGCTGGACGTGCTGCGGGCGCTGGCCAGGACCCCAGATGCGGCCGATGCGCTGCTGGCCGAGATTGACCTGGCAGCGGGCAGCGATCCGCGCCTCGACCGCGCAGTGGCTAGCCTGCGCGAGCAGCTCAAGGACACCGTGGCGGCGGGCCCGGCGGCGGAAGCGCAGGCCCGGCGGCTGGCCGGCCAGATCGCGCTCATCCTGCAGGCCGCGCTCCTGACCCGGTTCGCGCCCGCCGCGGTCGCCGACGCGTTCAGCCGCAGCAGGCTCGCCGACGCGCCCGGCGGGCCCGGCGCGCCGTTCGGCACGCTACCCGCCGGCGCCGACCTCGCCGCCATCGCGGCGCGGTCAGCGGTGTCAACCGGCGGGTCACCGGCGACCAGCCGGTAAGGTCAGCGGATGCAAGTCTGGCCTGGCGCCGCCTACCCGCTCGGGGCTACCTGGGATGGGTCGGGCACCAATTTCACCCTGTTCTCCGAGGTGGCGGACCGAGTTCAGCTGTGCCTGTTCGCCTCCGACGGCACCGAGCAGCGGCTGGACCTAACCGAGGTCGACGGCTTCGTCTGGCACTGCTACCTGCCTGGCGTCGGGCCAGGCCAGCGCTACGCCTACCGGGTCCACGGTCCGTACGAGCCGCGCCGAGGCCAGCGGTGCAATCCAGCCAAGCTGCTGCTCGATCCTTACGGCAAGGCCATCGACGGCACCCTGACGTGGAATCCTGCCGTGTTCGGCTACGACCCGGGTCAGCCGGACACGATGAGCCAGGCCGACAGCGCGCCGTACATGCCGCGCAACGTGGTAATCAACCCGTACTTCGACTGGGCCGGCGACCGCCAGCCGCGCACGCCCTATCACCAGACTGTGATCTACGAAGCACACGTTCGCGGGCTGACCATGCGACACCCGCAAGTCGCGCCCGAGCTTCGCGGCAGCTACTCAGGCCTGGCCTCGCCGGCGATCATTGATCACCTCAGCAAGCTGGGGGTGACCGCGATCGAACTGATGCCCGTGCATCAGTCCATTCCCGAGCAGCAGCTTGACCGGCGCGGCCTGACTAACTACTGGGGCTACAACACCATCGGCTTCTTCGCGCCGCAGAACACCTATTCGGCCTCGGCCGAACCGCACGGTCAGGTCGCCGAGTTCAAGTCGATGGTGAAGGCGCTGCACGCCGCGGGCATCGAAGTGATACTCGACGTCGTCTACAACCACACCGCGGAGTCAGGCGCGCTCGGCCCGACCCTGTCCTTCCGTGGTATCGACAACGCGGCCTACTACCGGCTCAGCGACAACGACGCGTCGGTTTATCTGGACTACACCGGCTGCGGCAACAGCCTGAATGTGCGGCATCCGCACGCGCTTCAGCTCATCATGGACTCGCTGCGGTACTGGGTGCTGGAGATGCACGTCGACGGCTTCCGGTTCGACCTCGCCGCCGCGCTCGCCCGCGAACTGCATGAGGTGGACCGGCTGTCGTCATTCTTCGAACTGGTTCAGCAGGACCCGGTGGTCTCGCAAGTGAAGCTGATCGCCGAGCCATGGGATGTCGGCGATGGCGGCTACCAGGTGGGCAAGTTCCCGCCGCTGTGGACCGAGTGGAACGGCAAGTACCGGGACACCGTCCGCGACTTCTGGCGCGGCGAGCCCGCAACGCTCCCCGAGTTCGCCTCGCGGCTTACCGGGTCCAGCGACCTGTACGAGACCAGCGCGCGGCGTCCGGTCGCGTCGATCAACTTCGTCACCTGCCACGACGGATTCACCCTTGCCGACCTGGTCAGTTACAACAACAAGCACAATGAGGGTAACGGGGACAACAACGCCGACGGCACTAGCGACAACCGGTCCTGGAATTGCGGTACCGAAGGGCCGACGGGCGACCCCGGGATCAGCGCGCTGCGAGCCCGGCAGGTGCGCAACTTCCTGGTCACGTTGTTCTGCTCGCAAGGGGTGCCGATGCTGCTGGCCGGCGATGAGCTCGGCCGCACGCAGGGTGGCAACAACAACGCCTACTGCCAGGACAACGAGATTTCCTGGGTGGACTGGGAGTCAGCGGCGCAGCACGCGGACCTGCTCGAGTTCACCTGCGAGCTGATCACGCTCCGGCGCGAGCACCCGGTGTTCCGTCGACGCCGCTTCTTCAGCGGCGAGCATCGCGACATTAGCTGGCTGACCCCGGCCGGCCACGAGATGACCATGGACGACTGGCGATCGGGCTATGCCCGGTCCATTGCCGTGCTGCTGAACGGCAACGCAATCACCGAGCCCGGCCCGCGTGGCGAGCCCGTCACCGATCAGAGCTTTCTGCTGCTGTTCAACGCGCACGACCAAGCTGTGACCTTCACCCTGCCCGGCATCGATCTTGGCCCTGGCTGGCTTGTCGTGGTCGATACTGCCAGCGATTCTCAACGTGCTCCCGACGTACTGAAGCCTTCCAGCGCACGGGAGGTCGCAGGCCGGGCCGTGGTAGTGCTCCGCGCATCTGATTGACTGCTGGCCGTGCGCCAGATCTATCCGGTCCAGGGTCCAGACCTGACGGTGACGCCCAAGGTGACCGACGGCCGGCTGCCCGATGCGGTTGCCGACGTAGCCCGGCTGTACCGGGACGGGGCCGACTGCGCTGCCGCCGGCGGTCACTGGCTGCGGGCCAACATGGTGGCCAGCACCGACGGAGCGGCGACCCTGGACGGCTTGTCGGGCGGGCTATCCGGGCGGGCAGACCGGATGATCTTCCACGTGCTGCGAAGCATGGCGGACGTGATCCTGGTCGGCGCGGGCACGGTGCGGGCCGAACACTATCGTCCGGTGTCCGCGACCGGGGTCTGGACCGCGCTACGACCGGTCGGTGCGGCGCTGCCCGTCCTCGCCGTCGTCACCGGCAGCCTCAACCTGAACTCCGGCGGGCAACTGCTGACTGGCGAGCACCCGCCGATCATTATCACGACCGCGGCCGCCGCCGCGTCCGACGCGGCCCGCAGCGGCCCGCTGGCCGCTCAGGCGCAGGTCCTGGTGGCCGGCCGGCAGCGAGTCGACGTGCGGCAAGCTGTCACCGCCCTGGCCGCTCTCGGTCACCAGCAGATCCTGGTCGAGGGCGGGCCGGACTTGCTCGGTCAGCTCGTCACCGCAGACCTGGTGGACGAGTTCTGCATAACGATCAGCCCGCTGTTCACCGACAGACCAGCCGGCCGCGTCGTGGCGCCGGTAGCAGCAAGCAAGGGGGCAGCCGGACATGGCGCGGCCGCCAGGCTACAGCTGGCGCACGTACTGGCCGACGACGATTTCCTGCTCTGTCGCTACCTGCGGGATAGATCACCCACATCAACTGAGGAGTAACCGCATGGCTCTGCACGCAAAGATCGACGAAACCGGCGGACCCGCCATCCTTGATCTGAAGCCGACCTACGTGCGGGAGCTTGAGCACCCGGTTCCCAAGCATCAGCTGCCCATGCACTCGATGGCACCCGGCACTGCACTCCAGATCGTCTCCGACGAACTGATCCTCGACGGAAATGCGCGGCTCAACCTCGCGACGTTCGTGACCACCTGGATGGAGCCGCAGGCGGTAGAGCTAATGGCGGCCTGCTTCAGTAAGAACATGATCGACAAAGACGAGTACCCGCAGACCGCTGAACTAGAGAGCCGTTGCGTGAACATCCTGGCTCATCTCTGGCACGCGCCGTCGGCGGCCCACGACGGGCCCGCGACCGGTTGCTCGACGACCGGCTCAAGCGAGGCATGCATGCTCGGCGGGCTCGCGCTGCTGTGGCGCTGGCGAGCCAGCCGCAACTCCGCCGCCGCCAGGCCCAATCTCGTCATGGGCGCCAACGTTCAGGTCTGCTGGGAAAAGTTCTGCCGCTACTGGCAGGTCGAGCCGAGGCTGGTGCCGATGGAGCCGGGCCGGTTGCACCTGACCGCTCCGGAGGCAGCGGCTCGCTGCGACGAGAACACGATCGGCGTGGTCGCGGTGCTTGGGTCCACCATGGACGGCAGCTATGAGCCCGTCGCGGAGATCGCCGCCGCGCTCGATGCCCTGCAGCAGCAGACCGGAGTCGACATCCCCGTGCACGTCGACGGCGCCTCCGGGGGCTTCGTCGCGCCGTTCCTGGCACCCGACCTGGAGTGGGACTTCCGGGTGGCGCGGGTGGCGTCGATCAACACCTCTGGTCACAAGTTCGGCCTGGTCTACCCCGGGGTCGGCTGGATCATCTGGCGTAACGCGGCCGCCCTGCCCGATGACCTGGTCTTCAAAGTGAATTACCTGGGCGGCGAGATGCCGACGTTCGCGCTGAACTTCTCCCGGCCGGGCAGCCAGGTGGCCGCGCAGTACTACAACTTCATCAGGCTCGGCTTCGAGGGGTACCGGGACGTGCAGCTTGCCTGCCAGGACGTGGCCAAGTACCTGGCGGCACAGATCGCGGCGATGGGCCCGTTCGAACTACTCTCAGACGGCTCGGAGCTGCCAGTTCTGGCATTCCGGCTGGCCGCCTCGGCACCAGGCGATTACACAGTCTTCGACCTCTCCGAGCGGCTGCGCCAGCGCGGCTGGCTGGTGCCCGCCTATACCTTCCCCGCAAACCTGCAGGACGTCGCCGTACTCCGGATCGTCGTGCGCAATGGCTTTTCCAGGGACATGGCCGAACTGCTCATCAAAGACCTGCGCACACAGGTGGACCTGCTAGCGGCCGCGCCGGAGCGGCCGGTGCCGCTGCTGCCGGAAGGCCAGCGCCAGGCTTTCGCGCACTAGGGCAAGCGGGGATCAGGCGCCTTTGCGCAGGCGATCGAGCGCCTCGGCCAGGATGGCCGCGCCGTCGGTGTCGTTGCGCCGCTCTTTGACGTAGGCCAGGTGAGTCTTGTAAGGCTCGGCATGCGGCGGGGCGGGCGGGTTGGCCTCGTCCTGGCCGGCCGGCAGACCGCAGCGCGGGCAGTCCCAGAACTCGGGGATCGCCGCGTCGCAGGCGAAGCTGGGGATCGTCTCGTGCTTATTACAGCACCAGAACGAGACGCGAACCCGCGGAGCCGCCTCGCCGCGCTCGGCCTCACCCATCGGCCCAGCCCCGACGCGGCTGCCGCGAATGGCGTTGCCACTGCTCACTGCTCACCCCTTGCTTAAAAATACATCCCGACCGCGCAGTCAGCGCTGACTGCAGCACAGCCCATCAGGTCTTGTGCAGGATTCCCAGGACCACGATGCAGACGAACCAGATGATCCCAGTGAAGACGGTGATCCGGTCCAGATTCCGCTCGACTACGGACGAGGATCCCAGGGACGAGGAGATGCCGCCGCCGAACAGGTCCGAGAGGCCGCCGCCCTTGCCCTTGTGGAGCAGCACCAGGAGGATCATCAGCAAACTGGTGATGATGAGGATCACGGAGAAGGCAACAATCACTGCGGTTTCTCGTCTCTCCCGGCTAGTTAGGCGGCCGTGCTCTGATCACGATACCGGCAGATCTTGACGAACTCGCCGGGATCGAGACTTGCGCCGCCTACCAGGGCACCGTCAATATCCGGCTCGGCCATGATCGCGGGCATGTTGTCAGACTTCACTGACCCGCCATACAGGATACGCGCATCCCGGCCCGTGGCGTGCCCGTGAACGGCGGAAATCCGGGCCCGGATCGCCCCGCAGACCTCCTGAGCGTCCTGCGGGGTCGCGACCTCGCCCGTCCCGATGGCCCAAACCGGCTCATAGGCCACTACCATTCCGCCCACCTGCTCCGCGGTCAGGCCAGCGAGCCCTCCATCCAGCTGGCTGATGGTGTGCTCGAGATACTGGCCAGCCTGGCGCACTTCCAGCGGCTCTCCGACGCACAGCAGCGGTGTCATCTCTCGCTTCAGTACCATCTGGACCTTGGCGTTGACCAGGGCGTCGTCCTCGTGGTGGTACTGCCGGCGCTCGGAGTGGCCGGCCAGCACAAAATGGCAGCCGAGCTTGGCCAGCATCCGGCCGGACACATCGCCGGTGTAAGCGCCATCCTCGTGAGCCGAGACGTCCTGGGCGCCCCACAGCAGCTGCAGTCTGTCGCCCTCGATCAGCGTCTGGACGCTGCGCAACGAAGTAAACGGCGGCAGCACTGCGATGTCTGCGGCTGCGTAGTCCTTCGGCGTCAGTGCGAATGCCAGCTTCTGAGTAAGCGCGATCGCCTCGAAATGGTTGTTGTGCATTTTCCAGTTGCCTGCCACCAGTGGCTTCCTGACACCCGAGGGGTTCATTGGCCGGCCGCGGCTTCCAGCGCAGCCAGACCAGGCAGCGTCGTGCCCTCCAGGTACTCCAGGCTCGCGCCGCCGCCAGTCGAGATGTGACTGAAGCTATCCTCAGGCAGCCCGAGCCGGCGGACCGCAGCAGCCGAGTCGCCGCCGCCAACCACGGTAAGGCCGGGCAGCGCGGCGATGGCCTCGGCGACGGCCCTGGTGCCGGCCGAAAAGGCCGGGAACTCAAAGACCCCGACCGGACCGTTCCAGAACACCGTGGCGGCATCGGCCAGCTTGGCCGCGAAGAGTTCCCTCGTCGCGGGCCCCATGTCGAGGCTCTCCCGGTCAGCCGGGAAGGCGGCGACTTCGAAGACCTCGTGTGCCGCATCGGGCGCGTAGTCGACGGCCCCGACCAGGTCCACCGGCAGCACAATCTCGACTCCGCGGCTGGCTGCCTCGGCCATCACCTTCTCGACCTCGCCGATGCGGTCCGGCTCGAGCAGCGACTTGCCTACCTCGTAGCCTTGCGCCTTCAAGAACGTGTAGGACATGCCGCCACCGATCAAGATCCGGTCCGCGGTATCCAGGAGATTCGCGATGACCGCCAGCTTGTCCGACGGCTTGGCGCCGCCCAGCACTACCACATACGGCCGGGCCGGGTCATGGCTCAGCTGCTCGAGGACACTGACCTCAGCCAGGACAAGTTCCCCGGCCGCGTGCGGCATTAGCCCCGGCAGGTCGTAGACGCTGGCGTGCTTACGATGCAGTGCCCCGAACCCATCACCCACGTACACCTCGGCTAGCCCGGCCAGCCGTCCGGCGAGCTCGGCCCGGACGGCATCGTCCTTGCTGGTCTCGGCGGGCTCGAACCTGATGTTCTCCAGCATGGCCACGTCGCCATCGGCGAGCCCGGCCGCGACCGCCCGCGCCGAGTCGCCAGCCACGTCACCGGCCAGCGGCACCGGCCGGCCCAGCAACTCGGCCAGCCGGGCTGCAACCGGAGCAAGCGACGGGCCGCCGGCTGCCCGGGCGGCGTAGCTATCCCCGGTCGGCCGCCCGAGATGAGCACAGATCAGCACGCGCGCGCCCCGTTCCCGGAGCGAATTGATGGTGGGCATGACTGGCGCGGATCCGGCCATCGTCGGTGATCACGGTGCCGTCCAGCGGCACGTTCAGGTCCGCGCGCAGCAATACGACCCGGCCCGCGACGTCGAGCGAGTCGATGCCCTTCATGCCTGTGCCCATTACGACCGTGCGGGCAGGCTGGCCCCGACCAAGGCGGCAAGATCGGCGAGCCGGTTGGAGTAGCCCCACTCGTTGTCGTACCAGCCGATGACCTTCACCTGATCGCCGAACGACATCGTCAGCAGCGAGTCGAAGGTGCAGGAATACGGCGTGCCGATGATGTCGGAGGACACGATCGGATCGGCGGTGTAGTGCAGGTATCCCTTGAGCGAGCCTTCCGCCGCGGCCCGGAACGCCGCATTGACCTCATCAACGGTGACTTCGCGGTCTAGCTGCACGACCAGGTCGGTCACCGAGCCATCCATGACCGGGACCCGCATCGCCAGCCCGTCGAGCTTGCCTTTGAGCTCGGGCAGCACTAGCGCGGTCGCCTTGGCCGCGCCGGTGGTCGTCGGGATGATGTTCTGCGCCGCGGCCCGAGCCCGGCGCAGGTCCGTGTGCGGGAAGTCGAGGATCACCTGATCGTTGGTGTAGGCGTGGATGGTGGTCATCAGGCCCTTGCGGATGCCGAAGCTATCGTTCAGGACCTTGGCCATCGGCGCCACGCAGTTGGTGGTGCAGGACGCGTTGGAGATGATGTTGTGCTGCTCCGGGTCGTACCTGTCGTCGTTGACGCCCATCACGATCGTGATGTCCTCGCCCTTGGCCGGGGCCGAGATGATCACCTTGCGGGCCCCGCCGTCCAGGTGCTTGCGCGCGTCCTGCGCGTTGGTGAAGCGCCCGGTGGATTCCACCACGACGTCGACGCCGAGATCGCCCCACGGCAGCGCGGCCGGGTCCCGCTCAGCGAGCATCTTGATGGCGTGGTCGCCGACCCGGATCACGTCGCCGTCGGCTCTGACGTCCTCGTCGAGCGTGCCCAGCAGGGTGTCGTATTTCAGCAGATACGCGAAGGTGGCCAGATCGCCCAGGTCATTCGCGGCGACGATTTCGATGGCACTGTCGCCCGACGCATGTACCGCCCGCCAGAGGTTCCGGCCGATCCGGCCGAACCCATTGATCCCGACCCGGACTGTCACTGCAGCGCACTCCTGTCTGAGGTCTCGACCGTCGCGGGTCAATGACCACGAGTGAGCTCCTGGCCCGCGGCCGCCTGTTGCCGGGCGGCGGTCCCGGTCTTGCCCGCGGGCGCGGTGCCGGGTTCCTGCGTCTTCCCAGTAGTGCGGGTTTGCGCCCGGCGCCCGGCGGGGCCGGGTTTTACCTGGGCTCGGCAGACGTTTAGGCTCTCCGCCCCACTGGCGGCGAGCTTAACCAGATTACATGCCGCGTTCACGTCTCGGCCCAGGGTCAGGCCGCAGTGGTCGCAGCGGTAGGTGCGCTCGGACAGGGACAGCTTGGCTTTCACCGTCCCGCAGCCCGAGCACGTCTTAGAAGAGGGGTACCAGCGGTCCGCCAGGATCAGGCGCCCGCCGTGCCAGCTGGTCTTGTAAGCGAGCATCCGCCGCGCGGCACCGAAGCCCTGGTCGGCGATGGCGCGGGCGAGCCGCCGGTTGGCCAGCATGCCGGCCACGTTCAGGTCCTCGCACACGACGGTCTGGTACCGACAGGCAAGCTCTGTGGTGGCCTTGTGCAGCAAGTCCGCCCGGACGTTCGCCGCGCGGACGTGGATACGGGCCAGCCGGGCGGCGGCCTTGCGCCGGTTCGCGCCGCCCCTAGCTGTGCGGGAGTGCGCCCTGGAGGCACGGCGCAGACTACGCAGCGAGGCCCGCAGCGCTTTCGGCCCGGCCACGATGACCACCTTCCCGGCGTCGTCGACCCCGGTCAGCAGCGTGGTGACGCCCAGGTCGATCCCGATCGCGCTGCCGGGCCGCGGGTGCCTGCCGGGTATGGCACGCTCGACTTCGCAGGTGAACGACACGAACCAGCGCTGCGCAGTGCGGGACACCGTAGCCGACAGCATCCGCGCGGACCCGTTCTCTACCCGGCGGGCGAGCTTGCGGGTCGACTCGTGCGTCCTCAGCGTGCCGAGCCGTGGCAGGGTCACCGTCGCGCCCGCGCACCGCATCGCGCCAGTGGAGAACCGGAATGAGTCCTGGCACCTGCCCCGCTTCTTGAACCTAGGAAAACCGAGCCGCCGTCCTTTCCGCTGGCCCTTACGCGACTTCACGAAATCGCGGAGGGCCCGGTCCAGGTCCCGGAACGCCTCCTGGTACGCGCATTTGGAGTTCTGGTCCCACCAGCCCAGCGCGGGGTCGGCTTTCTTCACCTGATTCCACAACCGATGCAACTCCACCGCCGAGTACCACCTGCGCTCAGCGTCGTAGCGTTCGTTGCATTTCGATAACCCCCAGTTCCACGCGAACCGGGCCGCGCCCGCGTGCGAGCGCAGCGCCCGCTCCTGCGCCGGAGACGGCTGCAGGGCGAACCGGTAGGCCTGCACTACCGCCGCGTACGCCTGGTGGGCTTGGCGTCGCGTTTCCGAACTCATGTACTAATCGTCGCACCAGGGTCTGACATTCGGCCGACCGCTAACGGTTACCACGTCGCGCTACCTGGCAGCCCGTATCCTGGCAGCCAGCTAGTTTCCGCGACGAAGGGGCCGACGTTGCTGCTCAGGGGTTTCAGCCGGGCCGGGGCCCGGCCAGCCGGCCGGCAGAATGCCGCAATCGCCGTGGGCCTGTCGGTTGCCGTGGCGGTGGCCGGGGCAGTGCTCTGGGGCCTGATCGCAATGCTGGTCAACCTGCAACTGGCCCTCATCGGCCTGCTGATAGGCGCCGGCGTCGGCACCGTCGTGGCCAAGTACCGGGCCGGCCACCTGCCGACGATCATCGCCGGGGCAGTCATCGCGGTGGCGGGCTGTGCGGCCGGCACATTCCTGGGCATGGTGTTCAAGGCGATGAAGGCCCACTTTGCCCTGTCCTTCATCCTGGGCCATCTCACCGGTCCGTACGGACTGCTGCACTTCTATCCAAGCAACGTCGGCATACTCGGCCTGGTCTTCTGGGTAGCCGCCGCTTACGCCGCGATCAGGATCCCGCTGCAGAGCCGGCGGCTCGCGGCCTCCCAGGCTGCGGTAACGCCGGTATGGGGCCAGACCCCGGGCGCCGCCGCGCCGCAGGGCGACCTGCCGCCGCAGGCGGCGCAGCCGATGTTCGTGCAGCCGGCCGAGCCGGAGCCCGGCCCGGAGGCTTAGGGCACGAGCATGTCGGCGGTCAGCGTCGCTTCGGTGTTCGGCACGCCCAGTTCCATGGCGCGGCGGTCAGCGAGCGCGAGCAGCCGCCTGATCCGGCCGGCGATCGCGTCCTTGGTCAAGGCCGGCTCAGCGAGCTGACCAAGTTCCTCCAGGCTGGCCTGGCGGTGCTTGATGCGCAGCTCGCCGGCCACGATCAGGTGCTCGGGCGCTTCCGGGCCGAGGATCTCCAGCGCCCGCTCTACCCGAGCGCCGGCCGCGACGGCCGCGCGGGCGCTGCGCCGAAGGTTCGCGTCGTCGAAGTTAGCCAGCCGGTTCGCGGTCGCCCGGACCTCGCGCCGGGTGCGGCGCTCGTCCCAGACGAGCATGCTGCCGTGCGCGCCCAGCCTGGTCAGCAGCGCGCCGATCGAATCGCCGTCCCGGACCACGACCCGGTCGACGCCCCGCACGTCACGCGCCTTAGCGTGGATCTTCAGCCGCCGGGCCGCGCCGACCATCGCCAGCGCGACCTCCGGACCAGGGCAGGTCACCTCGAGCGACATGGACCGGCCAGGCTCGGTCAGGCAACCGTGCGCGAGGAAAGCGCCGCGCCAGGCCGCCTCGCAGTCGCAGGTAGTGCCCGAGACGACCTGCCTAGGCAGTCCGCGCACCGGCCTGCCGTAGTTGTCGACCAGCCCCGACTGCCGGGCCAGGCTCTCGCCGTCGGCGCTCACGCGGACCACGTAGCGGTTGCCCTTGCGCAGTCCGCCAGGCGCCAGCACGAGCAAGTCAGACGAATGGCCGAACACCTCGGCTATGTCCTTGCGCAGCCGCCGTGCCGCCGCGCCGGTGTCCAGCTCGGCCTCTATCACGATCCGGCCGGCGGCCAGGTGCAACCCACCTGCGAACCGCAAGATGGTGGACACCTCGGCCTTGCGACAGCATGGTTTCAGCACACTGACCCGGCTGAGCTCGTCCTTGACCAGGGCGGTCAGCGCCATCGTCTCACTCCCCCTCAAATATCTGCGCGAACGCGCCCGCCAGACGGCGGGGATCGTGCCGGGGCGACCCGTCATCGATCGCGAGGTCTGCGAGTACCAGCCGGGCGCCGAGCAGGCCCGCGGCCTTCTCCAGCTCCGTGATGGCGCCCCGCGCCGCGGCACGGTCAGCGAGCACGACATCGATCGCCAGTGCAGGTGCGTGATCCGCGAGGACCTCCAGGTGCGCGTGTGGCGAGAACCCCTCGGTCTCACCAGGTTGCGGCGCCAGATTCAGCGCTACCAGCCTCCGCGCGCGAGTGCCGATCAATGCCGTGGCCAGCTCCGGCACCAGCAGGTGCGGTAGCACGCTGGTGAACCAGGAGCCAGGCCCGAGCACTACCCAGTCCGCTGACCCGATCGCCTGCACCGCCTCCGGACACGCGGGCGGGTTAGCGGGTATCAGCGATACTGACCGTACCCGGCCGCGCGTCGTCGCGCAGGCCACCTGGCCGCGAACGATGCTGAGGTCGTCCGGCCTGTCCGGATCTGCCCCCTCGACTTCGGCTACCAGGTCCAGTGGTACTGCCGACATCGGCAGCACGCGACCGTGCGCGCCGAGCAGCCGCGCCACCCAGTCCAGGCCCTGCACGGTGTCGCCGAGCAGCTCCCACAACGCCACTATCAAGACATTGCCGACCGCATGGCCAGCGAGTCCCTCAGCCCCGTAATCATCATTAGCCCCTGCGAAGCGGTGCTGGATGACGCGGCTCCAGGTGGTGCCCCAGGCGTCGTCGCCGCACAGCGCGGCCAGTGCCATCCGCAGGTCGCCCGGCGGCAGCACGCCGAACTCGCGCCGCAGCCTGCCGCTGGATCCGCCATCGTCGGCGACCGTCACGATCGCGGTCAGTTCCCTGGTGACCCGGCGCAGGCCGGACAGCGACGCATGAAGCCCGTGCCCGCCGCCCAGCGCGACGACCTTATGGCTGGGCGGCCGGCTATTCACGGCCCAGGTCCCGGTGCGTCACCTGGATGCCCGGCCAGGCCCGGGACAGCCGGGCAGCCATCTCGTCCGCCATGGCCACGCTGCGGTGCTTGCCGCCGGTGCAGCCGACGGCAACGAGCACGAAGTGCCGTCCGGTCCGGTCGTAACCGGCCAGCGCGATCTCGATGGCCTGGACGAACGCGTCCAGGAATTCACTAGCACCGGGCTGGTTGAGCACGTAGTCCATGACGGGCTGATCGCGGCCGGTCAGCGGAGCCAGTTCGGGTACCCAGTGCGGGTTCGGCAGGAAACGGCAGTCAGCCACCATGTCAGCATCAACCGGCAGGCCGTATTTGTACCCGAACGACACGACATTCACCCGCAAAACAGTGTCCGCCTCGGTCGCGAACGCGTCACGCATCCGGGCCCGCAGCTCGTGCACGTTCAGCTGAGTGGTGTCCAGCACCAGATCGGCCTCGGCGCGCATGCCCTGCAGTAGCTCGCGCTCGGCAGCGATGCCGTCGACGATCCGGCCGCCTTCCTGCAGCGGGTGCGGCCGCGAGACGCTATCGAACCGGCGCACGAGCGTCTCGTCGGACGCCTCCAGGAAGACAACGAACGGACGGACGCCCCGAGCGTTCAGGTCGCTGATCGCCGACTTGATATCGGTCGAGAAGGCCCGGCTGCGGATGTCGATGACCGCGGCCAATTTAGGTACTGCTCCTCTGGCGCGCCTGGCCAGGTCGGCCATGGTCGGCAGCATGTCGGCCGGCAGGTTGTCCGCCACGAACCAGTCCAGATCCTCCAGGGACTTCGCCGCGGTGCTGCGCCCGGCGCCGGACAGCCCGGTGATGATAACGATCTCCTGCGCGCCTGACGCATCCTCGCTCTTGTCGCCGCTCACGCTTCGCCCCCCGTTGGCTCGGCCGACATACTGGCACTGTCGTCGGCCGTACTGGCGTCCGCATGCAGCGCCTGATAGACCGATTCGGCGGTGCGCTGCCCGAGCCCCGGCGCAGCCGCGATTTCCCGCACAGTAGCGCTGCGGAGCTTGCGCACCGAGCCGAACTGCCGCAGTAGCGTGGCCCGCCTGGCGGGTCCGAGCCCCGGTACCGTGTCTAGCTCGCTGGTCGTCAGCGCGGCTGCCCGGCGGGCCCGGTGGTAGGTGATGGCGAACCGGTGCGCCTCGTCCCGGACCCGCTGCAGCAAGTAAAGGCCCTCGCTGCTGCGCGGCAGGATCACCGGCTCGTCCTCGCCCGGCAGCCACACCTCCTCCAGCCGCTTGGCCAGGCCGCATACCGCGACGTCGACAATGCCCAGCTCGTCCAGCGCGCGGACCGCTGCCGCCACCTGGGCAGGGCCGCCGTCGATCACGAGCAAGTTCGGCGGGTAGGAGAACTTGCGCCGCTGGCCCGCGTCACCGGCCAGCTCGTCCAGCCCGTCCGGCACCGCAGCGCGCTCGTCCAGGTAACGGCGGAAGCGCCGGGTGATGACCTCGTGAATCGCGGCGACATCGTCGGTGCCGTCTCGCCCCTTAATGGCGAACCTGCGGTATTCCGACTTCCTGGCCAGACCGTCCTCGAATACGACCATGGACGCGACCACGTGCGTACCCTGCAGGTTCGAGACGTCATAGCTCTCGATCCGCAGCGGGGCTTCGTCGAGGCCGAGCGACTGCTGGATCTCGCCGAGCGCCACGCTCCGGGTGGACAGATCGCTGGCCCGGCGCGTCTTGTGCAGTGCCAGCGACTCGCCTGCGTTCCTGGCCACAGTGTCGAGCAGCGCCTTCTTGTCGCCGCGCTGCGGCACCCGGAGGCTAACCCGGCTGCCCCGCCGTTCGGCTAGCCAGGCCTCAACTGTCGGGGCGTCTGGTGGCAGCGCGGGCACTAGCACCTCGCGCGGGATCCTCGACCCGGCCCGGCGCGCGTCTGGCCCGCGCCGGCTGGTCCCGGCAGGCTGGTCGGCCGCCACCGGGTCCTCGTCATACACCTGGCCGAGGAAATGCTCAACGAGCTCGGGAGTGGTGATTTCCTCAACCTTGTCCAGGACCCAGCCACGCTGCCCGCGGACCCGGCCGCCGCGCACGTAGAACACCTGCACGGCCGCCTCTAGCTGGTCCTCCACGAGCGCAATCACGTCGCAGTCGGTGCCGTCCGGCAGCACCACGGCCTGCTTCTCCAGCGCCCGCTGCAGGGCCTGGATGTCGTCGCGCAGCCTGGCCGCGCGCTCGTACTCCTCGGCAGCGGCAGCCTGACGCATCTGCGCCTCCAGCCGCTTGGTGAACTTGCCCGTCTGGCCGGCCATGAAGTCGCAGAATTCCTCGGCCAGCTTGCGGTGCGCGGCGGCGTCAATCCGGCCTACACACGGCGCCGAGCATTTCCCGATGTAGCCGAGCAGGCATGGCCTGCCAATCTGGCCGGCCCGCTTGAAGACCCCGGCGGAGCAGGTCCGTACCGGGAAGACCCGCAGCAGCGTGTCGACGGTGTCCCTGATCGCCCAGGCGTGCGAGTAGGGGCCGAAATAGCGGACTCCGCGCCGCTTCGCGCCCCGCATCACCTGAACGCGGGGGAACTCCTCGTCCATCAGCACGGCCAGGTACGGGTAGCTCTTATCGTCGCGGTACCTGACGTTGAACCTGGGGTCGAACTCCTTGATCCAGGAGTACTCCAGCTGGAGCGCCTCCACCTCGGTGCCCACGACCGTCCATTCGACCGCCGCAGCTGCGAGCAGCATCGACTGGGTGCGCGGATGCAGGCCGACGAAGTCAGCAAAGTAGGAATTGAGCCGGGATCGCAGGTTCTTTGCCTTGCCGACGTAGACGACCCGGCCGCGCTCATCTCGGAATCGGTAGACGCCCGGCGATTCGGGGATCGAGCCGGGCGCCGGCCGGTAACTTGCCGGATCTGCCACAGGCCAACTCTATGCACTCAGGCGCTGGCATTTGCCTCCCTGAGCAGCGAGAGCACCTCTGTCTCGCGGTAGCGCCGGTGCCCACCCAGCGTGCGCACAGCAGTGAGCCTGCCATCCCGCGCCCACCTGGTCACAGTCTTCGGGTCGACCCGGAACATTGCCGCGACTTCGGCCGGCGTCAAAAGCCTGTCGGCATCCGGGACTGTTCTGCCGCTCATCTCCGGACCGCCTCCTGCTTCTCTAGCGGGCAGCCCGTCTGGCCGGGGCCCCCGTCCCTGGCTCCACTCTAGCCCGGTTGTGCCTGGCCAGCGCGGCTGTACTCGGCCGGCCCGAACAGCACGAGGACCGCCAGGTCCTCGGTGATATCGGTGAACCGGTGCGGCTCGCCAGCCGCGACGTAAATCACCGAGCCCGCGGCTACCTCGGCCCGCCCGCCGCCCGCCGCCAGCACAGCCCGGCCGGCCGTGACAACGTAGATTTCGTCCTCGGTGTGCGGCGCCTGGCCGTCGGTCCCGCCGGCCGGGATCGAGTAGGTGCCGACGCTCAGGTCGGGAACGCGCAGGTGCTCGGTCCACGTGACTTGCTCGTCGCCGGGCGGCGGCGAGTATGAGCCCGCGCCTGCAATGACTTTCATGGCACCTCCGGATCGCGCCACATCAGCCAAAGCCGCGGACCGCCGCCGGAGATGGCGATTTCCCTGGTGACCTTGAACTCGTGCCGCTCGTAGAAAGGAACGTTGGCCTCGTTACTGGATTCCAGGTATGCGGGCAGCCCCGCCGCGTCGCAACGGACCAGCCGGGAACGCAGCAGCCCGCTGCCTACGCCGGTGCCCTGAGCAGGCGGGTCGGTGCCGATCCCGGACAGATACCAGTGCGGCCGCCGGGGATGGCAGCGCGCGATCTCGGCGTACGTCCGTCCGGCAGCGGCGAATCGCGAACGCAGCGCCCGTGCGTATCCGGGCAGTGCGCGGACTTGCTGCCACGCCGATGGCAGCCAGGCACCCGGCGGAAGCCAGATCGCGCCGCCAAGCACGGCCGAACCGGCCATCATGATTTCCGTGCCTTCGTGCCGGAGGCTGGTCCCGCGCATCGTGACGGCAAACAACGTCGGCAACTGGTGGCGGCGCATCTCAGCGCTAGGGATGATCCATGCCATCACCGGGTCGTCGGCGAAGGCACGGGCCATTGTCCGGGTGGTCGCCGCCAGATCGGCGCGGCCGAACGGACGAACGATCCGCTCCGCCCGACTGGTTTCGGCCACGTTCGAAGGCTATCGCCCGGGCCAGCGCTTTCCGTGCCAGCGTCGCCGCCGGGTAGAGTGCCGAGCCGGGGCTGCCGTCCGCAGGCCGCATCAGCGCCAGGAGGTCGCAGTCGTCATCACCTGCATCGTGACCTCCGCGGCCACACTGGCCTGGGTCTACCTGCTCACCTTGCACGGTGGTTACTGGCGCACCGGGCAGCGGTTGCCGCCGACCGGGGCCCCGTTGGCCGGCCCGCCGCCGTCGGTCGCTGCGGTGATCCCGGCCCGTAACGAGGCGGACATCCTGCCGGCCTGCCTGCCGAGCCTTTTGGACCAGCAGTACGGCGGCCGGCTCAAGGTGATCGTGGTCGATGACGACAGCACCGACGGCACCGCCAAGGTTGCCGGCGAGCTAGCCGCGGCGTCAGCAGGTGGTCGCGAGGTCGCGGTGGTAACGGCGCGGCCCACCGCACCCCGCTGGGCCGGCAAGGTCTGGGCCATGGCCGAAGGTGCGGCAGCCGTACCGGCGGATGCCGAGTACATCCTGTTCACCGACGCAGACATCGCTTATGCGCCTGGCGCACTCGACCGCCTCGCTCGCGCCGCCGCTGGCGGCGATTTCGCGATGGTGTCCCAGATGGCGCTGCTGCGCACGGGCAACCGGGCGGAGAAGCTGCTGATCCCGGCGTTCGTCTACTTCTTCGCCCAGCTCTACCCGTTCCGCCAAGTAAGCCAGCCGCGCTCGCGGATAGCGGCCGCGGCCGGGGGTTGCATGCTGGTCCGCGCCGAGGCGCTGGCGGCGGCTGGCGGCCTCGCGGCCATCCGGGACGCGCGAATCGACGACGTGGCGCTCGGCAGCCTGCTGAAGAGGGCCGGCGGCCGCTGCTGGCTCGGGCTGAGCACGGAGGTCGTGAGCATGCGGCCCTACCACCGGCTGGCCGACATCTGGGACATGGTCGCTCGCAGCGCCTACACCCAGCTGCGCTACTCCCCCACGCTCGTCGCGGCCACGGTTGCGGGGCTGGCCTGGCTCTACCTGCTGCCGCCGGTCGCCGGGTTCGCCGGCCTGGGACTGCTCGCCGCCGGCTTCGACGCCGGCCTTGCTGCCTGGCTTACCGCTGCCGGGCTGGTCGGCTGGCTGCTCATGGCAGTCAGCTACATGCCAATGCTGCGCCTGTACCGGCTGTGCCCCGCGCGCGGGCTCGCTCTGCCGGTGATCGCCGCGCTGTACGCGGCCATGACCGCAGACTCGGCCCGCCGCCACCGTCGAGGCCGCGGCGGCGAATGGAAGGGCCGCATCATTTCGCCAGGCAGTGGTTGACGGCGGGCCCAGGCGTCGAGGTTCTTCAGTTCACGGCGAAGGACCTTTCCGGTCGAGGTCTTGGGCAAGTCGGGAACGAACCTGACCGATCGCGGCAGCTTGTATGCGGCTAGGTGCGGCCGGCAGTGCTCGATGATCTCCTCCTCGGTGGCTGACACGCCGGGACGCAACACGATGTAGGCGCGGGCCAGCTCGCCCCGCATGTCGTCGGCTACCGCGCCGACCGCCACCATGGCCACGGCCGGGTGGGCGGCCACGACGCGCTCGATCTCAGCTGGGTAGACGTTGAATCCGGCGGTCAGGATCAAGTCCTTCATGCGGTCGACGATGTAGTAGCGGCCAGCGCCGTCGCGTGTTGCGATGTCGCCGGTGTGCAGCCAGCCGTCCGGCTCTAGCGCTTCGCGGGTAGCCGGCTCGTTGCCGAAGTAGCCGGAAGTGACGAACGGCCCGCGCACCATCAACTCGCCCGGCTCTCCGGCGGGCAGGGTCAGGTTCGCGTCCTCGATAGAGGCGATTCGCGCTTCCAGGCCCGGCAGCGCGAAACCGATCGAGCCGTGCACGCGGGGCATGTACATGACGTTGGCGATGCCAGCGCCCGCGATCTCCGTCATTCCCCACAGCTCAAGCAGTGGTGCGCCGCTGCGCTGTTCCCATTCAGCCATCTTGGCGGCCGGCATGGTCTGCCCGCCTACCGAGCAGACTCGAAGCGAAGACAAGTCCGCCTGCGGCAGCGACGGGTCGGCCAGCATCATCGCGTACATGGTCGGCACGCCGTCGAAACACGTCGCCTGGTGTTCCTCGATTCCGGCGAGCATTCGAGCGGCGTCGAACCGGTCATGCATGACCAGCGTGGCGCCAGCCATCAAGGTCCCGTTCAATACCACCGAGCCATAAACATGCGGCAGCGGAAGGCAGTTAATGCAGACATCGTGCTCAGTGCGAGCCTGCGTGGCCGCGACCGCAGCGGTGTTGAGGTAGACGGCCTGGTGCGACTGCATCGCGCCCTTGGGATGCCCGGTCGTCCCGGAGGTGTAGCCGATGATGGCGACGTCGCCAGGTGCGGGTCCAGGTCCGTCAGCTGGCGCGCCGTCGGCAGCGGTCAGCAGGTCGGCGAACGTCGTTACCCCGCCCCCGGCCGTATCGAAGCTGATCACGCTCCGCAGGCTTGGCACGTCACGCGTCAAGGCGGCCAGCGGTGCGGCCTTCTCGCCGGAGGTGAAGATGGCCGCAGCACCGCAGTCGGCCAGCACGAACGCAACCTCCTCAGTCGTCAGCATCGCGTTGATCGGGTTCACCACGGCACGCACCCGCAGCGCCGCGTGGTAGGCGACGACCCACTCCCAGCGGTTCGCGGCGTACAACGACACCCGATCACCCGGCCGGACGCCAATCTGCAGCAGCCCGCCGGCCACCCGGCCGCACAGATCATCGAGCTCGTTGAAGGTCAGCGTCCTCTCGCCGGCCATCAATGCCCGCTTGGCGCCGTAGCGGCGCGCTGCCCGGCCAACCAGCGTCCCCAGGTCAGGCCCCATGATGTCGGCCACGTCAGGCCTCCCAGCGACGGTGAGATGTGCGTCTTGCCACATGGTCCTCGCCACTGCCGAAACGCACAAGACCGGCGGCCACGGCCGCGCAACGCGTTGTGGCGTACATGGTTTAGACCTACTATCTGAATCACTATCAACAAAAGTCCTGATTCAAAGGTAGATAAGCCATGCGCATCAAGGCAGCCCGCCGCGCTCTCGTCGTGATCGGAGCCGGAGCACTCGCGACGGCAGCAGCCATCGTCCCGGCTAGTGGTGCCTCGTCACCTGCATGGCGCGTGGTCAAGACCTTCGGACCGGCCGAGGGCGTGTGGTCGGACACCTTCGCCGTCTCCGGCGCCAGCGACGCCTGGTCGACGTGGGCCGCCTGCAAGTCGTGCAGCGGCAGCAATCCCGTGAACCTTTTCTATGTCGAGCACTCGGCGGGTACTAGCTGGAAGCCGGTCCGGGTGCCTGCAGGCCTTGAACATTACGCCGAAAACAGTGTGGCGATCGGGGCCAGCTCCTATCAGAACGCCTGGCTCTTCGATCCGGCTGCCAAGCCCGGCGAGCGGGCACATGCACTGCGCTGGAACGGACACAAGTGGCATGTCCAGCCCATCCCGGCCTGGGCAGTCCACTTGAACCTGAGCGGCACCTATGACATCGCGCCGACCGTATTCGGACCCAGGTCGGTCTGGGTGTTCAGCTCGGGAATCGATGCCTTCACCAATCCTGATCACTACGTCGCCCGCTACAACGGCCGTACCTGGACCAAACTGCAGATGCCAGCCGTTCCCAGTCAGGTGAGCGTCCTGTCCGAGCACGACATCTGGGTACTCGGTTACACGATCGCGGCTAAGTCCAAGCCCATCCTCATGCACTGGAACGGCAAGCACTGGCGCACCGTGGCCATGCCGAAAGTGCGAGTGCCCGCGAACGCTACCGAGTTCCCGGCTGACCCGGTCGCGCTCGGCCCGGCCGATGTCTGGGTCCAGCAGGTCATAGAGCGAGGATTGCAGGGCGCTGCCACGCTGTACCTGCTGCACTGGAACGGTCGGTCCTGGCATCGCGTTGCGAATCCGTCCAACATGAGCAGCGTGGCTTACATGACGCAAGACGGTCACGGCGGCATATGGCTAGCCGCCAACGGGCTCAAGCCCCAGTACCGCTGGTACCTCTATCACCTGAACGGAAAGTGGACCCGGGAGTCCGTGCCGGCCGCTAAAGGCACCACTGTGCTGGACCTGATCGGTCTCAGCTGGATCCCGGGAACTCGGTCGGTCTGGGCAACCGGCAACATGGCCCAGCCAGGCACGAACGGCGGAATCTTCGGCGCCATCCTTAAGCACGCGTCCTAGGGCCGCACGCCAGCGTCGCTCAGCAGCCGGCGAAGGTCGACGATCTGCTGGACGTCGACGTCCTTGTCCGCTGGACGGTCGAAGATGGTGGTCTGCGAGCCCACTGTGACGGCAAGCTTGCCATCGTGATGCTGCGCTACCGAGCCGACCGCCTCGAGCAGCGAGATCACTGCACGCCACTCGATGTTGTGGCTGACCGGGTGCTGGAACAGCTCACGCAAGGTGTTGCGATGGTGGTTGTTGAGATCCAGCGGCTCAGGTGCCGACGACATCGTTACTCCCTTAGGTGACCAGTGGGACGTACTGCACGTTACGCCGGGTGCGATGTGCCCGCCTCCCCGGCCACCGCCCGGCTTCCGCCAGATCCGCTGACAGCAGCCGGCAGCAGCGCGAAGGCAGTGTCAGCACCCATCAATACAATCAAACACATGATCGAAGAAGCATTAACTAACAGCGAATCCGAGGTGGCTCCGCCACCGCCAACACCAAGCTCGCTCAGGAAAAGTCTCAGTCCTGTTCGCCCGGAGGCGCCGGCAAAGTGGGGTAGTCAGGCATGGGATACAGGCCGACGGCGAACCCGTAGACAGTCTCACCGGCGCGAGGCAGCCGGTCGAACTCATGAATCGCCTGGTCGATACGCCGCCAGAACTCTGCCGCCCGTTCCTCCGGGATCCGGGCATGCCTGATGAAAGCACGCAACTGACCGATCTCGTAGGCCGCGGCGGACTCCTGTGCTGCGACCTCGAAGTCGTTGAAGTCGCGCGGTAGCGCGACACCGTCCTCCTGGCGGCCGAGACTGACGTAGAACATCCGGGCCGTGCGGCCGTAGTAGCGCTCGTCGATCGCCCGGACGCGCCGGGTCCGCACTACCCGCAACAGCCCGGCCCGGGCCAGCACCCCGACGTGATGGGCGACCGTGCTCTTGGGCCGCCTGACCGCGGTGGCCAGCTCCGTCACGGTCGCGGCCCGCTCGTGCAGCAGGCCGAGGATGGTCGTGCGCAGGGGGTCGCTGATCGCTCGCACTTGCTCGGCACTAGTGAGCTCGATTGTCTCCTCGAGCTCGTAGTCTGGCACCGGGGTATTGCTCAACATGGCTGGATTAGACTAGCATCTTCGATCGTTCGAAGTATTTGGATCATTGGCGCCTTCGGAAGCGAGAAGACCATGGCCGAGCTCGTGCTCTACCACCACGCCCAGGGGCTGACCGACGGAGTGGAAGCCTTCGCGGCCGAACTCCGCCAGGCGGGACATACCGTTCACGTGCCAGACCTGTACGACGGTCATACTTTCGGCACTCTGGAAGAAGGTATTGCCTACGCGCAGGAAACCGGGTTCGACACGCTCATGGACCGTGGCGTCGCAGCGGCGGACGGGCTCAGTGATGCGCTGGTCTACGCGG
Organism: uncultured Actinomycetota bacterium; assembly: GCA_963787665.1. Taxonomy (GTDB): domain Bacteria; phylum Actinomycetota; class Actinomycetes; order Streptosporangiales; family Streptosporangiaceae; genus JAJYUU01. The sequence goes on along the minus strand of CAWBDZ010000003.1, from coordinate 177,220 downwards.
GTTTCTCGCTCGGCGTGATGCCGGCGCAGCGGCTAGCCCAGACCCGCGCCGGAGCCAACGGAGCGCTCCTGTTCCACGCCTGCCTGCCGGTGTCTGAGTTCGGCGCCGCCTGGCCAGATGGCGTTCCTGTACAGATCCATGGGATGGACGCCGACCCGTTCTTCGCGGACGAAGGCGACCTCGACGCAGCCCGCGCCCTGGCTGGCTCCGCCGACCAGGCGGAATTGTTCCTCTACCCCGGCAACCAACACCTGTTCGCGGACTCCTCGCTGCCGTCGTACGACCAGGCCGCGGCCAACCTGCTCACGCGCCGCGTGCTCGACTTCCTCAGCGGGGCAGCAGATACCCAGCGAGAGTCTCGGTCAGCCAGCGAGTGAATGCGGGGATCGTCCAGCCCCGCTGGGTGACGAGCAGGTGATGCAGGTGGCCGTCCATGATCGCCCAGCACACTTCGGCGGCGTGTTGCTCGGTGACGTCTGCGGCGATGCCGTGCAGTGACTTCAGAATCCTGATGAAGTCGGTTGCACCAGACATTCGCTGCTGACTGAGCTCCTCGACCATTTGCGCCGCGGCCGGGTCGGCGTCGGCTGCGGCGTAGAGCACGTCATGGATCGGCGCGACCCGGGCGGCGATGTCCACCACCATCTGTACCCATAGCGTCAGCGCCTGGCGCGGATCGCGCTCAAGCCGAATCGCCTTAACCGCCGGCCGATCGGCTACCGGGACTGGCTCGTCATCGCCCGCTATTGCCCATTCGAGAGCCAGCCTGAGCAGCATCGCCTTGCCGCCCACCGCGGTGAACACCGTGCGCCGGCTGACGTGTGCCGCCTCCGCGATCGCGTCGATGGTCGTGGCAGCGTAGCCCTGCGACACAAACAGGTCGCGCGCTGCCGTAACGATCGCACGCCGGGTACGCCGCGCCTGCTCGTCGCGCACCTCGGACGTGTACCGCTTCGATGTTTGGCTCACCGCAGCACGCTCCATCACTTGACACTCTCGCAAATTAGTAGCAGCATATTAACTGCACTAAGGATGCAGTCAACACATCAGTAGTGTACCAAATTTGAGGATGTGGTCATCGTGCGCGTAGCGATCATTGGCGCAGGGCCGGCCGGCCTGTTCGTGGGCGCAGGCCTGGCGCACCGGGGCCACAAGGTGATCGCGGTAGATCGTGACCCAGGGCCGGCCGCGGACGGCGCATGGCCGCGGATCGGAGTCATGCAGTTCCACCACGCGCATGCCTTCCGCCCACAGGTTGCTGATGCACTGCGACAGGAGCTTCCCGATGCGCTGCAGCGCTGGCATGCCGCCGGCGCGGAACCGGTCCGGCTGGGGTTGCCCGACGGCAGTGAGATGGCTGCGGGCATGCGGTCTCGCCGGGAGACTTTCGAGCGAGCCTTGCGGGCGTCCGCACTCAACGTGGCTGGCCTGCAGATACGCCGGGGACACGTCCAGGAAGTGACCAGCCAGGCCGGGCGGGCGGTCGGCATCCGCGTCGACGGAACTGACCTGCCTGCCGACCTAGTGATCGACGCCTCCGGCCGTGCCGGGCGGGTGACCAGGGCGCTGCGGCCTAAGCCAACCAGCGGCGGGCCGTGCGGCATCGCATACGTCGACCGCCAGTACCAGCTGCGCCCGGGCGCCGAGCCTGGTCCGCTGACGAACCCCATTGCATGGCAGGCAGATCTCGACGGCTACCAGGCGATCATCTTCCCCCATGAGCGGGGCATCTTCTCCGTGCTGCTCGTGCGTCCGACCGCCGATCCAAGACTGTCGCAGCTACGGCATGAGGACGCTTTCGCTGCGGCGTGCCGGGCTATTCCCGGCCTGGCCGAGTGGACCGACGTCGATCGGGCGTGGCCGCTCACGCCGGTATATCCGGGCGGGCTGCTGCTCAACGCTTACCGTGGCCAGACCGGCGAGGACGGCCGACTCGCCCTGCCGGGACTTGTTTTCGTTGGCGATGCGGTGGCCACGACAACACCGACGTTCGGCCGTGGCGTCACCACGACGCTGCTGCAAGCTCAGCAGCTGCTGCGGCTTATCGACCGGCACGGCAGCGACGCCCACGCCGTCGGCGAGAGCTTCGACAGCTGGTGCGCCGAGCAGATCAAGCCATGGGTCGACGACCACATCCACATGGACGAATCAACCCAGCGCCGCTGGGCGGGCGACGACGTTGACGCGCGCCAACCGCTGCCGTCGGACCTCATCCTCGCTGCCGCGGCGGCCGACCCGGCCATCCGCCCGGTAATCGGCGGCTACCTGTCGATGACCGCGCTGCCAGCCTCGTTGCGCGCCGTAGAGCCTCGCGCACGCGCGCTCTATGCCAGCGGCTGGCGGCCGCGCCCGGCACCGGGCCCAAGCAGCGACGAACTCGCCGAAATCGTGAGCGCAGCCCTGAACCCGCGGGAGAGCAACCGAGCCGGTCGGCTGACTCAGCCCTCGAATGCCTCCGGCGGCGGGCAGGCGCACATCAGGTTGCGGTCGCCGTACGCCTGGTCGATGCGCCGGACCGGCGGCCAGTACTTGGACCGCCGGTCGCCACCGGCTGGATAGGCGGCGACCTCCCGGTCGTACAGGTGCTTCCAGTCGCCGCTGATGAGCATGCTCGCGGTGTGCGGCGCGTTCCGCAGCGGATTGTCGGCCTGGTCATACTCGCCCGACGCGACCTTGGCGATCTCACCGCGGATGGCGATCATCGCATCGCAGAACCGGTCCAGCTCGGCCAGGTCCTCGCTCTCGGTCGGCTCCACCATCAGCGTGCCCGCCACCGGGAACGACATGGTCGGCGCGTGGAAGCCGTAGTCGATCAGCCGCTTGGCGACATCCTCGGCGGTGATGCCGGTCTGCGCGGTGATCGGCCGCAAGTCGAGGATGCACTCATGCGCGACCAGCCCGCCGCGACCGGTGTACAGCACCGGATAGTGCTCATTCAGCCGCTTCGCAACGTAGTTAGCCGACAGGATCGCGACACCGGTGGCCTCCCGGAGTCCGGCGCCGCCCATCATCTTGATGTAGGCCCAGGAGATCGGCAGGATGCCCGCCGACCCGTACGGTGCGGCCGCGACCGGACCGGCGTGCTCGGGCAGGAACGGCGCAAGGTGTGCCCGCGCGGCAACCGGTCCGACACCTGGCCCGCCGCCGCCGTGCGGGATGCAGAACGTCTTATGCAGGTTCAGGTGCGACACGTCCGCGCCGAACGTGCCCGGCCGGGCCAGGCCGACCAGCGCGTTCAGGTTCGCGCCGTCAACGTACACCTGGCCGCCAGCGTCATGCACGAGCCCGCACACCTCGCCGATGGTCTCCTCGAACACGCCGTTCGTGGACGGATAGGTCACCATGATCGCGGCCACCGAGCCCTCATGCGCGGCCAGCTTGGCGCGCAAGTCGCCCACATCCACGGCGCCGTCGGAGCCGCACTTGACGACGACGACCCGCAGGCCAGCCAGCACCGCGCTGGCCGCGTTCGTGCCGTGAGCTGATTCCGGGATGAGGCAGACGGTCCGCTCGGGCTGGCCGTTGGACCGGTGGTAGCCGCGGATCGCCAGCAAGCCCGCCAGCTCGCCCTGTGAGCCCGCATTCGGCTGCAGGCTCACCGCGTCGTACCCGGTGATCTCTGCCAGCGCGTCGGCGAGCTCACCAATCAGCTGCGCGTACCCGAGCGCCTGGTTCGCCGGCGCGAACGGATGCAGTCCGGCGAACTCCGGCCAGCTGATCGCCTCCATCTCGGCCGCCGCGTTCAGCTTCATCGTGCACGACCCCAGGGGGATCATAGAGCGATCGAGGGCGATGTCACGGTCGGCCAGCCGCCGCAGATAGCGCAGCATCGCGGTTTCGCTGCGATAGCTGGAGAAAACCGGATGGGACAGGAACGGGCTCCTCCTGGCCAGCCCGGCCGGCAGCACCTCGGCCGGCTCAGCGGGCACCGGGACCGGCTGTCCGGCGAGCGCGCTAGCGACCGCGGTGAGCTGCTCGTCGGTGGTGGTCTCGTCGCAGGCAACCTGCACCACGCCGGGGCTGGCCTGATACACGTTGAACCCGGCCGCGGCCGCCCGGGCGACGGCGTCTGCTGCCTGACCCGGCATTGACACGCTCACGGTGTCGAAGAACGAAGCGGACCCTGTTTCGTATCCGGCGCTGCGCATCGCGGCAGCGAGCGAAGCGGCCTTGCGGTGCACGCGCCGTGCGATTGCGGTCAGGCCTTCCGGCCCGTGGTAGGCCGCGTACATGGCCGCAATGACGGCGAGCAGCACCTGCGCGGTGCAGATGTTGCTGGTCGCCTTTTCCCGGCGGATGTGCTGCTCGCGTGCCTGCAGCGCGAGCCGGTAGGCCGGCTGCCCGGCGGCGTCGACGGAGACTCCCACCAGCCGGCCCGGCAGCTGCCGCTTCAGCGCGTCAGTGACGCAGATGTAACCGGCGTGCGGGCCGCCGTAGGCAATCGGTACCCCGAATCGCTGGGTCGTGCCGACCGCGATGTCCGCGCCAAGCTCTCCTGGCGGGGTCAGCAGCGTCAGTGCCAGCAGGTCGGCGGCCACGATCGCGCGGGCGCCGCGAGCATGCGCCGCCTCGATCAGCGGACCGAGGTCCCGCACTTCGCCACTGGCGCCGGGGTACTGAAGAAGTACGCCGAACAGCTCACCGTCGGCCTGCGCGTCAATCAGCTCGGGCGTGACCCGGCCGGTCACCAGCTGGATGCCGAGCGGCTCGGCCCTTGTCGCCAGCACGGCCAGAGTCTGCGGCAGGCAGTCCGCGTCGGCCAGGAACACGTTCCCGTTGCCAACGGCTCGTCGCGCCAGGGTCATGGCCTCGGCCGCCGCGGTCGCCTCGTCCAGCATGGATGCGCCCGCTACCGGCAGCGCAGTCAGGTCCTCGATCATGGTCTGGAAGTTCAGCAGTGCCTCGAGGCGGCCCTGGGATATTTCCGGCTGGTACGGCGTGTAGGCGGTATACCAGGCGGGGTTCTCCAGCACGTTCCGCCGGATGACCGCCGGGGTGTGCGTGCCGTAATAGCCCAGGCCGATCATCGACGTGGCGACGGTGTTCATGCTGGCCAGGCGGCGCAGCTCGGCGAGTGCCTCGTCCTCGGTCAGTGCCTCGGGCAGGCTGAGGGTCCGATCGGTGATGCCGGCCGGCAGCGCGGCCTCGGTCAGCGCGTCCAGCGAGGAGTAGCCGACGACCTCAAGCATCCTCGCCTGCGCGGTCTGCGCGGGCCCGATATGACGTTGAGCAAATTCCACGGGAGCCTCCCCAGGGCGGCGGTGTGCGCCGCTTACGCATGGTGACGGTCTCCCCCTCTGTCGGCTCGCTGCAAGCGGCCTCCAGAGTGCGCACGACGTCCGGTCCTGGTGCCTGAGAGGTTCCGGGGAGGTTGCCCCTTCGGCGCCTCGTGCTGGCTGCGCGAGGACTCTCCCGGCCGACGTGATCAGCGACTCTAGGCTACCCGAGACAGCCAATTGCAGCGGCTGATGGCGTGTGCCACAGTAAGTCGGCACCATTTGACCGAGATGTCCGAGGAGGCGGCATGACCAGCAGCGCGGCCGACCGGCTTTCGTACGCCTGCAACCCGGCTGGGGTGCCGATCGCGGAGATCGAGCTGGCGCCGCATGACACAAGCCAGCTCCGTGAGCTCGCCATTGTCGCAGCGCTGCATGGCGCCCGGCTGCTGTGCGTGTACAGCGCGGCGGACCTGAGTGGCGCCGGCTTTCACCGCGAGGACGGCTACCTCCGGCTGACCGCAGCCGACGCGCCGGCCGGCGCCCAGTTGCCGGTACTCGATCAGGCAACCGTGCGCGAGGTCTGGCCGCGGTCTTTCGTCGGTCAGTGGGGTCATCACCTGGTCGAGCGGGACGATTACGACGCCGTCCCGGATGCGGTCTTCCTCGGCCTGCCGGACAACGGCAACAGCGACAGCGAACGCTGGCTGGGCATCTGCCGGGTCGAGCCCGGCCGCAGGCACATCGACGGCCCGGGCTTCGCCGGCTGGGCCGGAGACAGGGCTGCGGCGCAGGCCCTGGTGCTCGGCGCCGGCAGGCTGCTCGGCAGCGGCCCGGCCACCCTTGAAACCTGGGGCGACAAGGCCGAGCACTACCTGCCACTTGGCTACGAGGTCGCCGAGGAATGCCCGGGATGGGAGCTGCCGCTAGCTGCCCAGGGCTAGACCGCATCCCAGCGGAATACCCGGACCGCTATCGCGGTGACGATCGCTGCCAGGGCGAGCAGCAGGCCGATGGCGGGCAGCGCCGACGCTGGGCCCTCTCCCCTGGCCATCACGTCTTGCATGCCGGTAACCAGATAGCGCAACGGCAACGCGTAGGACACGTCCCTGATCCAGGCGGGCGCATAGTCCAGCGGTATGAAGGCACCGCCGAGGAACGCCATCGGCAGGATGATCAGGTTCGCCACCGCGGTGGCGGCCTGCTGAGTCTTGGCGAACGAGCCGACCAGCAGGCCGATCGCCATGAACGCCAGCGTGCCGCAGACTACTACCGGGACGGCCATCCACCAGTACGCGGAGAGTTTCAGCCCGAAGTAGGGGGTGGTGGCGATGCCGATGAACACCACCAGCTCGACCAGCGCGAGGGCAACGGCCACGCCGACCCGGGCCAGCACTACCGACCCGACGCTGACCGGGGCCAGCCGCAGCCGCCGCAGCAGCTTGTTCTCCCGCCAGCTCACCAGCGTGATCGCGGCTCCGAAGGTGCCGCCGGACGCGATCGCCCAGCCGAGCAGGCCCGGCGCGAGGTACTGAATAGGCTTCAGCGACTTGTCCTCGACCTGCCGGGTAGCCAGCTGATAGGCGCTCTTGGTGCCGGCCGCGGCCGAATCTGCCTGTTCCACCAGGGAGCTGAAGACCGCCTGCACGATGCCCGCGGTGGTCTGATCAGCGATCGAGTAATGCACCAGCAGGGTGTGCCCATGCTGTTGCACGGCCGCGTCGTACGTTCCCTTGCGGACATCAGCCAGCGCGCTCTGCAAGTCCGACGTGTGCGCGATAGTCAGCACCTTGTCCAGCTGGCTCGGTGCCGCCGCCTGGGCTTGATCAAGCAGGCTAACCTGGCCGACCTCCAGCACCGTGACATGCGGCGAGCTTGAGTTCTTGTAGAGGGAGCCGAACAGCAGCAGGAACAGCACCGGGAACAAGATCGTGAAGAAAACCGCGGTGCGATCCCGGACGAAGCCAAGAAATATAGCCCGGGACAAGCTTCGCAGTGCTCCCGTGCTGCTACGCAGTGACGTCAGCTTCATGCCCGGTACTCCCGCCCGGTTAGCTGCAAGAACACATCTTCCAGCGTCGCGCCCTGGACGCGCAGTCCGGCCAGCGCGCCCCGGTCGGCCAGGCCGGCGAGCACGGCGGCCGGATCGCGAGTAGCAATGGTCAGTGACACCCCGTCGTCGGTTACGCCCGTGCCCGGCGCCGCGGCCGCGGCCGGCCCGGACAGCGCGGCGGCCACGTCGGCCGGGAGCAAGCCCGACTCGATGCTGATCCGGACCGGCGAGTCAATCTCGCGCACCAGGGCGGCTGGCGGCCCGAGTTCGAGAATCTTGCCGTGGTCCATGATCGCGACGCGGTCGCACAGCGTCTCGGCCTCGTCCATGTGATGGGTGGTGAGCACGACGGTCCGGCCGTCGCCGTTGATCTGCCGGAGCAGGTCCCACAGGTTCCGCCGGGCCTGTGGATCGAGCGCGCCAGTCGGCTCATCCAGGAACACAAGCTCGGGGTCATGCACGAGCGCGCACGCGATGGACAGCCGCTGCTTCTGGCCGCCGGACAGCTTCTCGGCCTGCACGTTGGCTTGCTCGTCTAGTCCGACGACGGTGAGCATTTCGTCAGCTCGCCCGGTCGACACCCCGTACAGCGAGGCGAAGGTGCGGATCTGCTCGCGCGCAGTGAGGCGCTCGAAGAACGATGACGCCTGCAATTGCACGCCTATGCGCGCCAGCAGTGCCGGGTTGCGGGGCCAGGGCGGCATGCCGAACACGCTCAGCTCACCGCTGTCGGGCCGGCGCAGGCCCTCGAGCACTTCCAGCGTCGTGGTCTTGCCGGCCCCATTCGGACCGAGTATGCCGAAGAACTCGCCGTGCTCGACTTCGAAGCTGACCCCGTCTACTGCGATGGTCGTCCCGTAAGACTTGCGCAGGTCGTTGACAACGATGATGGGCGCCACGGTCACGACAATAACAAGATATTACTTGATAATGCAGGAATTCGGGATAACGGGCCGCCGACGATCGGGTCTAACCGGTCTTGCGGATCCGCCGCGTGGCCAGCTCGTCGGCTGCGACCGCGGATCCTTCGTCGTCCTGCGCCAGCTCTGACGGCAGCTCCGCGAGGCTGCCTTCGACCTCCTGCCACACCCGGCCGAGCGCGATGCCGAACACGCCCTGGCCGCCTTGGAGCAGGTCGACGACCTCGTCGGGAGAGGTGCACTCGTACACGCTGACGCCATCGCTCATGAGCGTGACCCGCGCGAGATCGGCGGAACCGCGGGAGCGCAAATGCTCGACTGCGGCGCGGATCTGCTGGAGGGAGATGCCCGTGTCGAGGAGCCGCTTGACGACCTTGAGAACCAGAACGTCGCGGAACCCGTACAGGCGCTGGGATCCTGAGCCGCTGGCGGCCCGCACGCTCGGCTCGACCAGGCCCGTCCTGGCCCAGTAGTCGAGCTGCCGGTAGGTGATGCCGGCCGCCGCACACGCTGTCGGGCCACGGTAGCCCGATGCCTCCGGCTGAACGACGATCTCCTCGTCGAACAACAACTGCTGCTGGCCAGCCTGCCGGGCAGCGGCTTCGCGCACTTTCGGCGCCGCTCCGTCGCCCCTTGTCACCGCCACACCCACCTCCGGCCCAGGGCGCCGGTGCCTGGGTACACCATTCGCACGTTAGGCCGCCGAGCGTAGCCGAGTCAACGATCTCGGCGGCGCGTCGGGACTAGCACGTCCGGACTAGGTTGACCGGCCGAAGTCCTCGGGCGTGATGGAGTCCAGGAACTCGCGGAACTTCTCGACCTCGTCCTCCTGCTCGTCCGGGATCGCGACCCCTGCCTCGTCCAGTATTTCCTCGCGGACGAAGATCGACGCCCCCGTGCGCAGTGCGAGCGCGATCGAGTCGGACGGACGCGCACTGACCTCCCGGCCGTTGGAAAAGATCAGGTCTGCGAAGAAAATGCCGTCTCGCAGTGCAGTGATATTCACCGTCGTGAGCCGAATCTCGAGCGCCTCCAGCATGTCGCGCATCAGGTCATGCGTGAGCGGCCGCTGCGGCACCATGCCTTGCTGAGCGAAGGCGATGGCCGTTGCCTCGTTCGGCCCGATCCAGATGGGCAGGTAACGTTCCCCCTCCGTCTCCTTCAGCAAGACGATCGGGTTGTTTGTAGCCATCTCTACCCGGACGCCGACGACCTCCATCTGCCTCACGGCGGCTCCGTCCCTGTCCGCGCCTGCGCGCTGCGGTTCCTAACGGGTCTGGCAACAGGCATTCCCCCTCTGCCTGCTGGCACTCCCTTTGTCAAAGTACACCCGCAAACGGGGCAGGCGGTGCCATGGCCCTGGCCGTTCATGCGCTGGCGCCCTCGATTCCCGGGCGGTCCGCGGGCTCGCCGAGACCGGTCTCACCAGCGCCGGTGCCACCAGCGCCGGTCCCGCCGAGCCCGGCTTCGGCCAGCGTCCCGTCCACGATCGCGCCGTGCAATCGCAGCACAAGCGCGGCGAGTTCGCCCGCGGTCCGCGTGGCTAGCTCTCTGGCACCTGCTCCCCGCTGCCGCATGATCGGCGCGACCAGGCTCTCGATCATGGTCGTCTCACGCTCGGCGGCGGCGCGGACGGCACGCAGGTGCCTCGCCTCGACGCCGTATGCGGTCAGCGCCATCGCAGTCTGGGCCACCTGGAGCGCGTCGGCACCGTAGTGCCTGCCCATCCGCCGGAGCAGGCCGAAGGTTTCCAGCTCGGTCAGCAGTGCCTCCGGCATCCCGCTGGCATCCAGCAGCTCGCGCCTGGTCAGCGCGGCCAGGGCCATGCTGCCCGGACCCGACGGCGCCGCCGCCAGCGAGACCGGGAGCGCGGCCGGCCATGAGGTATCTCGCGGTGTGGCCTCCGGCCTCGAGCGGTCCTGGTCGAGCCCGGCAAGCCGGTCCTTGATGACCCGGAGCGGCAGGTACTGATCGCGCTGCGCGGCCAGGATGTACTTCAGGCGCTGCACGTCAGCCGCGCAGAACCGGCGGTAACCGGCAGCCGACCGGGCCGGCGCGATGAGCCCTTCTGTCTCCAGGAACCGGATCTTGGACACGCTGATGTCGGGAAAGTCAGCGCGAAGCTGGGCGAGAACCTCGCTGATGCCGAAGTACCCGCGGGCTGGCTGAACGCTCATTGCCCGCCCGCTAGCCGCCGCCGCCGTACTCGGCCTGCGTCCGTGGTGACATCAAGAAGGTCATCCGGAACTTGCCGATCTGCACCTCGTCGCCCTCGTTGAGGTTGACTTCCTCGATCCGCTCCCGGTTAACGTACGTGCCGTTCAGGCTGCCGACATCCCGGACGGTGAACCGGCCGCCCTGCCGGTAGAACTCCGCATGCCGTCGGGAGACGGTGACGTCGTCCAGGAAGATGTCGCTGTCCGGATGCCGCCCGACCAGGGTGAGGTCGCTATCAAGCAGGAACCTGCTGCCGGCGTTCGGGCCGCGGCGCACCGCCAGCAGCGCAGTGCCCGGTGGCAGGGTAGCGACGGCGGCGTAATCCTCGGAGTACTCGTCGCCGGGCTCGCCATCAAATTCGCCGCCGCCGAGCGAGATGGTCGACGTGGTGTCGGCGACCCGGTCGCCAGGCCGCCGGACCAGCGGCGTGCCGCATTGGGAGCAGAACCGGGCACCCTCGGGATTGGCTTCACCGCATGCCGTGCAATAGATGCTGGGCATCAGGTCGTTGAGCCTCCCATTCGTCGGATAAGTGACGGAGGCAGGAGCAGCGCCCGCCACAGCCGGTAGCCGCGCGTAGTCCGCTGATGCGGCCAACGCTACCTGCGCCGCCCCCTGGCGGTCCACGCGCCATGCCCGGCGGGAACTCCAGGACCGGCGCTTGCCCGGTGTGGACCGCGGCCCGCGCTGGGCATCATCGCGACGCCGTCGCCACATCCTGGACACACCTCCGCCGTCCCTACGCCACCTAAGCGATCCGGAGATTGTCTCACGGTTAGCGGCCTGCGGGTGCGGACTCAGCGCCCGGCCTGCTCCACGGTAGCGGCCCAGTCATCCAGCAGTTCCTGCGCGCTGTCGGCGTCCTTGCCCTCGGCCCACAGGTGTGTCACCGCTTCCGACGGATCGGGCAGTACCAGGATCCAGCCCAGGTCCGGCTCGATCACCCGGACCCCGTCGGTGGTGTCGATGGCCTTGTCCCCGGCCGCCTCGATCACCGTCCGCATGACGATGCCCTTAGCGGCCCATGGCGTTGGCATGGAGCGCTTGAGCAGGTTGGCCTCCGGGATCCTGTCCTTGATCTGGCTCAGCGTCAGCCTTGTCCGCGCGACCAGGCCCAGCAGCTGGGCGAACGCAGCTATGCCGTCGATGGACCGGGCGAACCCGGGTACCACGAAGCCGCCGTTGCCGTCGGCGGCGAAGATCATGCCAGGCTCGGCGGCCGCCTCGTACAGGGCGTGCAGGGATGTCGGCGTCCACTCCACCTCGACGCCGTGGAACTGGCAGATTTCCTCGGCCACCCTGGTCGTGGTGACCGGCAGCGCCACCCGCCCGCTGCGGCGCTCGGCGGCGATCAGGTCGAGGACGACTAGCAATGCGCGGTCGTCGCTGACCATCGAGCCCTTGTCATCAACAAGCGCAATCCGCTCGCCGACCTGGTCGAACCTGACGCCGAACGCAGCGCGTGATGACGAGACGAGTTCGGCAAGCCGGTGCATGTCGGCCCGCATCGCGGCGACCGACTGGGTCGGCGAGGACTCGTCCAGCCGGTTGTTGACGGTCAGCACGTCGACGCCGATCTTGCCGAGCAGGCCGGGCAGCACGAGCGAGGTGGTGCCGCCGGCGCAGTCCACCACTACGCGCAGGCCTGCGTCGTACACCCCGGTCATGTCGACCGAGCGCAGCAACTCGTGCGTGTACGCCTCGATCACCCTGGGCGGATACGACAGCTCGGCGATCTCGCCGGGGAACGCCCGCCGGTATTCCTGCCGGGAGAAGACCCGCTCCAGCTTTCGCTGCGCTGCCGTGGACAGGTCAGCGCCGTCGGAGTCCATGAAAATGATGTCCAGCGACTGCGGGTCGCCCGGCGTGGTTCGCAGCGCGATGCCGCCGCTGCAGTCACTGCGCGCGGTCTCGAACCTGGCCAGCGGCAACGGCTGGGCCTCCAGATCGACGACGTTGATCGCGCTGGCGTTCAGTGCGCCGTGCACCGCGCGCTTAAGTGCCCTGGCCGCCCGCGACGCGTCCCTTGACGTGGTAACGACCGCGCCCTTCTTCAGCGTGGTCGCGTACGCGCTCGCCAGCCGGACGCACAATTCCGCCGTGATCTCGACATTGACCAGCCCCGACACGCCGCGCGGGCCGAACAGCGTGCGCTGCCCCCGCGACTCCCAGATCACGCTGGTGTTGACGACCGCGCCGGCCTCGATGGTCTTGAACGGGTAGACCTTCACCCCGGCCGACACGTAGCTGTCGGGCTCGATCACGCATTCGTCGCCGACGACCGCCCCCTCTTCGACCCGGGACTGGCTCATGACGTCGGTGTTCTTCCCGATCACGCAGCCGCGCAACTGCGCGCCGCGGCCGACGTACACATTGTTGTGCACGATCGCGCGGTGCAGGAACGCGCCTTCCTTCACGATGACGTTGCTGCCCACGACCGTGAACTCGCGCAACTGGGCGCCGGCCTCGATCTTGGCGTAATCGCCGATGCAGAGCGGCCCGGTCAGGACCGCTTCCTGGTCGACCTCGGCGCCCTCGGCGATCCACACCCCCGGCGATACCTCAAAGCCGTCGATCTCCACGTTGACCCGGCCGGACAGCACGTCAGCCTGGGCCTTCAGGTAGCTCTCGTGCGAGCCGACATCCTCCCAGTAGCCATCGGCGATCCAGCCGTACAGTGGCGCGCCGTTCTCCAGCAGCTTGGGAAAGATGTCGGCAGACCAGTCGACCACCTGGCCGGCCGGCACTTCGGCCAGCACCTCAGGCTCCATCACGTAAATGCCGGTGTTGACGGTGTCGGAGAAGACCTGGCCCCAGGTCGGCTTCTCCAGGAATCGCTGGACCTTGCCGTCGTCGTCGACGATGACGATGCCGAACTCCAGCGGGTCCGGAACGCGCGCCAGCGCCACCGTCACCAGCGCGTTATTATCCTTATGAAACGCAATCATGTCAGACAGGTCTATATCGGTTAGCGCGTCACCAGAGATCACCAGGAACGGCTCGTCCCGCAACGCATCCTGGGCGTTCTTTACGCTGCCCGCGGTGCCCAGCGGCGTCTCCTCCGTCGCATACTGCATGCTCATGCCGAAGTCCTCGCCGTCGCCGAAGTAGTTCCGCACGATCGAGGCGAGGAACTGCACGGTCACGACGGTCTCGGTAAGGCCGTGCTTGCGAAGCAGCCGCAAGGCGTGCTCCATGATCGGCCGGTTGACCACAGGCAACATCGGCTTGGGCTGGTTGGCCGTCATCGGGCGCAGCCGGGTGCCTTCTCCGCCCGCCATCACCACGGCTTTCACGGCGCCACCACCGGCTTCACGGCCGCCTATTCTCCTTTCGGTGTCACCCCGGCGCAAGGCCAGCCGGGCCGGGGGCCGGGCCAGTCAGCAGCCGTCTCGCCTGCACCAGGTACAGCAACGCCGAGCACCAGTACAGGGCACCTCCCCAGATTGCGAAGCTCCAACCAGCCACCTTCGCAGTCTCGGCGTAACTGGCAACGTGCGAGCCGAGGAATAGCAGCGGAAACGCGTACAGCAGGCAAAGTGTGGCTGTCTTGCCGACGAAGCTGACCTGCAGGGTGCCCCAGCCGCGCGCCCGCAGTACGGCGAGCACAACCGCCATCAGCAGTTCCCGTACCGCCAGCACCGCCACCAGCCACCACGGGATGATCGATCGCACCGCGAGCGCGACCACGGTCGCCACGATGTACAACCGGTCCGCCGCCGGGTCAAGCAGCTCGCCGAGCCTGGTCTGCTGGTTCAGCGCCCTGGCGATCTTGCCATCTAGCCAGTCGGAGAACCCGGCCGCGAGCAGCAAGCCGACCGCCCACCAGTCGCCCGCCGGCGTCTGTACCCCCAGCACCAGCCACAAGAACACCGGCACGCCCAGCAGCCTGGCGATGCTGATCAGGTTGGGGATCGTCAGGACCCGCTCGCTCGCGGCATCGGTCATGGGCGGCTCGCAATCGGATAGCTGCACCGCTGACACTATCTCGGGCGCGGCCGGCCGGTGCAGACTGACCTGGTGCGGATACGACTGATGGCACTCATTGCGCTGCCCCCCGCTCTCGCGCTCGCCTCCTGCTCCGCCTCCCCGCCCGCAGGTGGCGCCACCTCTCCCCCGGCATCACCGGCCGCGATCGGCGCACCGTCGGGGAACTGGTCTCAATATCATGGAAACGGGACCAGGACCGGCAAAGTGACCGGGCTGCCCGCGGCCGGACGGCTGACGCTGGCCTGGTCCAGGCGGCTCGGTGCGGCTGTCTACGGCCAGCCGCTGATCATCGGCAACACCGTGATCGCGGCCACGGAGTCGGACCAGGTTTACGGGCTGAACCGGGCCACGGGGGCGGTGCGCTGGCGCACCCGGGTCGGCACTCCGCTGGCGATCGGCCGCCAGCCGTGCGGCGACATCAATCCGCTTGGCATCACCAGCACCCCCGTCTACGACCGGAGAACCGGGCTGGTGTACGTCGTGGCGCAGAACGGCAGGACCGGCCACCTCATGGCGGCGCTGCGGCTAGCCAACGGCCACATCGCCTTCCGCCGGAACGTGCCGTCACCTGACCACAGGCCGGCCTATGACCAGCAGCGCGGGGCGCTAGCGCTGACGGACGGGCACATCTACGTGGTCTTCGGCGGGCACTTTGGCGACTGCGGGCCCTACATCGGCTCGGTGGTGGCCATGCCCGCCACCGGCCGCGGCGCTATCTGGTCCTACCACGTGCCCACCAAGGCGCAGGGCGGAATCTGGGCCACGGGCGGGCCGGTGGTAAGCAACTCCGGGACCGTCTACGTCTCTGTGGGCAATGGCGCCGCGACCAAGCCGCCGTACGACGGCAGCGACTCGGTCCTGGCGCTCACCCCGCGGCTGAAGCGAGCCGGCTTCTTCGCCCCTACCGGGTGGGGCGCCGAGAACGGCGCTGACCTCGACCTCGGCGCGATGACTCCGGCGCTTCTCGCCGACGGCCGGATCCTGCAGGTCGGCAAGGACGGCACCGGCTACCTGCTGAGGGCGTCGCACCTCGGCGGCATCGGCGGGCAGCTGGCGAAGGCCAGGGTCTGCCCGGCCTTCGGCGGGGCGGCGGTGAGCGGCACGACCGTGTACGTGCCGTGCACGGGCAGCGGCCTGACGGCGGTGCGCACGACGCGGACGACGATGAAGGTCCGATGGCGCGGCCCTGGCGGCGCGTGGGGCTCGCCAGTGATCGGCGGGGGCGCGGTCTGGGTCGCGGACTGGAACTCCGGCACCCTCTACGAACTCGCCGCCCGGACCGGGAAGGTGCGGCACAAGATCAGGCTCGGCGGCCCGCTGCCGCACTTCGTCTCGCCGAGCCTGTCCGGCAGGCTAGTGCTGGTGGGAACCATGACCGGCGTTACCGCGATCGCCGGGGCTTAACTCGACTGGTCGGCAGGCAGGACGTGAAGTTCCACGTCCCGGGCCAGCCTGGCGAGCTCGCGCAGTACCGGATAACGCCCGGCCGGGCTGGGCTGCCGGTTGCGGGCCAGCACCAGCTCGGTCACCTCAGCCTGAGCGGCGAACTCGGCTAGGGCCTGCGCCGGGGCAGCGCCAGCCAGCACCACGAACTCGCCGCCCAGCTGCTCGGCCAGCGCGGCGTACCCGGCAAGCAACTGGTCTGCTTCACCGCCCGGCTGTGACGACCGGACTGTCACGGTCGCGAACGCGCCGTCGACCTGCGCCGCCAACGCTGCCGAGCGCCTTATCAGCGGCTCCATGCCCGGCCGCGGGCTAGCGCAGGCCGCAATCGACGGCGGCCGCTCCAGCCCGGCGAGCGGCGCCGGCTGGTCCTCGCCGGCATAGGCGGCCAGCCGCCGGTCGCCGTGCTCTGCCACCAGACGGAAAGCCCGTTCCCGCTCCGCACGCAGCCGCTCCGCCGAGAACGTCGTCGCCAGCGCCTGCCCGACCTGATCGGCGGGCACGATCTCACCGCGCCTGACCCGGTCCATCAGGATCGACGGCGGCACGTCGACGAGCTCGATCTCATCCGCAAGTGCGAGCAGCGCGGTCTCGTCTAGCACGTCGTCCAGCTTGCCGAGCTGGACGGTACCGACGACGGTGATGCCTGCGTCGGCCAGCCGCCGGGCCGCGGCGAACCTGCGCTCTGCGGTGGTCGTGCTGGCCGTCAGGTCGTCGACGCAGACCACCTCAGGATGGCGGGCCAGCACAGCCGCGGTGTCGAGGGGCGCGTGGTCTGCGTTGGCACCGCCGTCCCCGATCAGCTCCAGCTGCTCGAGCTCGGCCACCACTCCTTCCCGGTCCCGGGTATCCACGGCACCGACCACGACGTCTGTACCGCGCGCTTGTCGCCGCACCGCCTCTTCGAGCATCGCGGTAGTGGTACCGCAGCCGGGCGCGTAGCCGAGGTAAACCCGTATTGCCCCGCGGCGCTGCGCCGGTGCGAGCGCGGAGTCAGCCGATTCGGAGCCGTTACCGTCGGAATTACCGTCAGCCAGCCCGGCCGCGGCCTGAATGTGCAGGTGCACGTTCGGTAGCTGGCTGGCGAGCCGCTCCAGCAGCGTGCCGCGCCATCGCTCGAAGATGCCCGCGGTAGGCACGCCCAGCACCAGGTGCCGTGCGTCGACCTCCTCCACGGCCGACATCAGCGCGCCGCCCGCGTCACGGCTCTCGCGGACGAGCACGCTGGCGCCGGCGGCTGCCGCGGCGGCCTCTACCCGCCCGGCGAGGTCAGCTGGGACCGGCGTCTGCTGGCTAAGGGCCAGCACGCTGCAGCGGGCGCCGCGCCGCCGGGCCAGCCGTGCGCCGAGCGGCACGAGTATCTCCGCCTGCTCCGGGCGCCAGACAGCTACCAGCACGTCCTGCGGGCCGCGCTGACGCTCAGCGCCGGTGCCGGGCAGGATCTGCGAGACGAGCCGCAAGCCGAGCTCACGCAGCGCGGCCAGCCTCGAGGGCTGGAACTCGGTGCGCAAGGCCGCATCGATCTGGTCGGCTGGATAGATGTTCCCGTGCCCGAGGCGCTTGCGCAGTGCCTCTGGTGAGCTGTCCACGAACTGGAGCGCGTCCACTCCGGCCAGCACGTCGTCGGTGATAGTGGCCGCCGCGGGCTCGCCGGTGATCGCCGCCGCCTCGCCGGCTACCCGCTGCACGTCGGTCACGTCCGCGGTGCTGATCACGTGGATGCCGGCCGCGCGCAGCGCCTCGATCGCCACCGCGTGCAGGCCCAGGTCATCGACGAGCGCAACCGCGGGCTTGCGGTCGAGCACTGCCGTAATGTCCATCTCCGCCTCGGCCGGCCTGCCATGAGCCGCCGCCGTCAGCCGCGGCGGCACCTGCTCCAGCCCGCCGATTTCTTCCTCGGTGTGCGGCCGGCCGCGAGTGTCGGCGAAGCCGATGACGACATCCTCGCCTTGCGCTCGCACCGCCTGCCCTTCGCGCAGCATCCGGAACGTCTTGCCGGAGCCGGATGCGGCGCCCAGATACAAGGTCAGCGACCCGCGGCCGGCCGGCGGCGGCGCGTCCGCGATCGTGGCGCCGATGCCCTGCTTCTCCCTGATGATCTGCCCACGAGTCGCGTCGTAGTCATACAGCTCGGCGTACCGGCCCCAGTTCACGGCTACGTCCAGCTGCCGGGACGCGTCCTCTTCGCCGAAGCTCGTCCGCAGGATGTCGGTGAAGAAGCCAGCCGGCAGTATGTCGTCCAGGCTGCCGCGCAGTGCGCGATAGATAGTGCGGACCAGTGGCGCGCGATCCAGCGCAGCCCTGGCGAAGATCTCCTTGCTGTCCTGGATGCTTGCGCCGGCGAAAACCTGTCCGTTCGCCGTCAGCTCGAGCCGGTCGCCGCGCAGGTCGGCGAAGCCGAGCAGGACCAGCGCGTCGACAATCGGCAGCAGGTCGTCTACTTCAAGCCCCAGGCTGTCGGCCAGGTCGGCCAGGTCGGCCGACCCGCCATGGCGGCCGAGCAGGATCTCGGCGAGGCCGGACAGGCCGTCGACGCTGGCCTGCGGCAGCGGGGTGTCGCTGACCGTGCCGGCCACCGGGCCGCCTGGCGTGGCCGGCTGCCCTTGACCTGGTCCGGGCGTCGGGGCGCTGCGCTGCGTCATCATCCGGTAGATCTGGTCGACCAGCTCGTCGAAATCCGGGGTCCGGCGGCGCCGCGGCCGCGGCAGCGGGTTGATCATGTCGGCCCGGATCTGGCCTGGATTCGTGCCGAGCACCAGAATGCGGTCGGCCAGCAGCACCGCCTCCTCGATGTTGTGGGTGACCATCACGATGGTCTTGGTGGGGAACCGGCGGCCTTCCCATAGCTCCAGCAGCTCGCCGCGCAGGTTCTCCGAGGTCAGCACGTCCAGCGCGCTGAACGGCTCGTCCATCAGCAGCGCGGCCGGCTCGACGACCAGGGCGCGGGCGAAGCCGACGCGCTGCCGCATGCCGCCCGACAGCTCCTTGGGATAGGCGGACTCATAGCCGTCCAGGCCCACGATGTCGATCGCGCGCAGCGCGCGCTCGGTCCGCTGGGCCGACGGCACGCCACGCGCCTCCAGGCCCAGCTCGACATTCTGCTGGACCGTCAGCCACGGCATCAGCGCGAAGGTCTGGAAGACCATCGAGGTCTCCCGGTTCGTTCCGGTCAGCGGCACGCCGCGGAACAGCACCTGGCCCTCGGTCGGCGCCATCAGCCCGGCAATGCAGCGCAGCAACGTGGACTTGCCGCTGCCGCTGCGGCCAAGCAGCGCTACGAATTCGCCCTCGTGCACGTCCAGGTTGATGTCCTCGAGGACCGGCAGCGACCTGCCGCCGGGCCCGGCGAATGACTTGCTCAGCGACCGGACGCTGATCAGCGGTCCGTCGTGCTGCGCGGTCCGGGCCGCCGGCTGGAGCGCGGTCATGCCAGCGCGAATTTCGTCTCGGCCAGCGCGTACAGCCGGCGCCAGAGCAGCGCGTTCAAACCGGTGACGTAGACCGCCATCACCAGCAGGCCGGCGAACAGGGCCGGCAGGTGGCTGGTGTTAACGGCGATGAAGGCGCCGAGCCCCTGCGCGGCCAGCACGTGATGGTTATAGGTCACGTACTCGGCCACGATGGTTGCGTTCCAGGCACCGCCGGCCGCCGTGATTGCACCGGTCACGTAGGCCGGGAAGATGCCGGGCAGCACCAGCCGCCGCCATCGGTCCCAGCCGCGCACGTTCAGGTCGTCCGCAGCGTCCTTCAGGTCCGACGGAACGGCGCTTGCGCCTGCTATGACGTTGAACAGCACATACCACTGCGTGCCGAGCAGCATCAGCAGGATGCTGCCGTAGTTGAGGCTGATGCCCAGTCCGATGAAGACAGCGATCGCGAACGGGAAGACGAAGTTCGCCGGGAAGCTCGCCAGCACCTGAACGACAGGCTGCATGAACTGGGCTACTCGCGGATTGAACCCGATCCAGACGCCCACCGGGATCCAGACCGCCGACGACACCGTCACCACGACGACCACGCGCAGGAAGCTCAGGAAGCCCAGCCGGAACGCCTGTCCGAAGACCGCGAGCCCTTGCGGGCCGCCGGCGACGAATCTCAGCATGCTGACCAGACCGAAGCCGAGCGCCACGGTGACCGCGACAGCGAAGGCGACGTCGGCCGCCCGGCGGCGGGCCGCGTGCGTCGCGAGGCTCCGGTCATCGATCCCGGTCAGATTGCCGAGCACCCGGTTGACCGGACTTGCCACCGAACGCCTGGCCCGGCCGAGCGTAACCGGCCAGTTCGACCGGCGGAGCGCGGTTAGTACCAGCGACTTCGGCTTGTGCGCCGACTCGGTGCTCTCGACCCGGAACTTATCGACCCAGGCGACAAGGGGGCGCCAGAACAGCACATTGACCAGCAATATCATGATGATCATGGTCACGATGCCGTAACCGACGTGACCGAGGTTGCCTTGCCGTTCTGCGACCCCCACGTACGAGCCCACGCCCGGCAGCGTATAAGTGCGGTTGCCGATGGTGATCAGTTCCGAGGCGGTCAGGAAGAACCAGCTTGCGCCGAAGCTCATCATCCCGTTCCAGACCAGCCCGATCGCACCGCCCGGGACGTCGACCGTCCAGAACCGTTTCCACCGGGACAGCCCCATGAGCCTGCTGGCCTCGTCGAAGTCGGGCGACTGGCTGACGAGCGAGTGATAGAAGGAAAAGGTGATATTCCAGGCCTGCGCGGTGAACACGGCAAATATCGCGGCCGCCTCCAGACCCAGCTCTGAGCCCGGAAACACCACCTTGGTGAAGAACGTGACGGTTACGGCCAGGAAGCCGAGCACCGGTACGGACTGCAGGATGTCCAGCGCCGGGATCAGCACCCGGCGAGCCCGCCGGTTGCGGGCCGCCAGGTAGGCATAGCCGAAACTGAAGGTGAAGGAGAAGAACAGCGCGATGAACATCCGCAGCAGGCTGCGAGCCGCGTAGTACGGCAGCTCCGACGGCGCGGTGCTGATAGTGGTCGCGGCCCCCGGGTGCAACGGCACCTTCGCGCTGGCAGCGACCTTGACTATCGCGTAGATGAGCAGCACCACGGCCAGGCCGATGCCGACATCCAGGGGCCGGAACCTGAGCCTGTCGAGGCTATCCCGGCTCGGGAAGGTCGGAGTCACCGCCACGAGGCAATCATGCACTGTGCCAACTGAGCATCGCGGGGCGGATACTCAGCGAAAACCCAGCCAAGTCCTAGGCAATCACTGCCGAAGCCCAGGGACTGCCGGCCTAGCGTTCTGGATGCCTCCCACAGCGGGCGGCGTGGCTCACCGACTACAGAACGCGAGGATCTGCGATGCTCCATCGCTCGAAGTCAAGGCTGTTCGTGGCGGCCGCCGCGGCCGGCACGGTTTGTGCCCTCACCGCAGCTGGCGCGGCCGCGGCGGCGCCAGCTCACCCACCGTGGTCCGGAGCTGGTTCGGTGCCGGGCGCTTACACCAACGCCACTCCCGGATTGTCTGCCATCTACCGCACCGGACAAGGCGTCCGCGGCACGTTCGTAGCCTGGAAGGGCCAGAACGACAACCGCGTGATGTACAAGTTCAAGATCGGGCATAAGTGGTCGGGCGGCGTGGTCCCGGGTGCGCTTACCACCACCTCACCGGCTGCGGCTTTTTACATCGACCCGCACAGTGTGGACGCTGTCGTCGTCGTCTGGAAGCGGCTGCGGAGCACCAACATCGTTTACTCACAGGGCGAGCTGAAGGCTACCGGCGGGATCAGGTGGACAGCTCCGCAGTCCATCAAGGTTGGCAAGGACACCCTCGCGGTGAGCTACAGCGCGCCGTCGGTGCTGTTCCCCATCAACTCCATCCACGGCCGGATGCTCGTGTCCTGGCGCGGGCCCGCCAACCACGTCCGTTATGAGATCGGCTCGCCCAAGGGCCGCGGCTTCAGCTTCGACTCGTCCCACTGGATCAGCAAAGACCTTTCGACGCTGACCGACCAGGCGCCGTCACTGGCTGAGGTCTCCGGACCGACTGCGAACCAGAGCACCGTGTACGTGTTCTGGAAGAACAAAGGCGCGGCGACCATCAGCTACGCCAGCACGCCGGACAACCTGGGTTCCGGCCTTAGTGGCAGCAAAGCCATCCCGTGGGCGCTGCTCGGCCCGGTGCCGGGCGCAGTGAGTTCCGCAGGCCCGGCAGCCGCTTCGGTCAGCAACCACAACACCGGCCCGCTGCTGCTGACCTACAAGGGCCCGAGCGGGAACAGCATCCGCTACCAGGTCATGGCCGCCGGGGTATGGAGCCCGGTGGGATATGTCAACGGTCCGCTGGCTAACAGCAACCTTGGACCTGCGCTGCTCAACGGCGGCCTGCTGGCCAACGTCGGGATCAGCAACGCGCGGATCTTCCTGCATCGCTACGTCGGCTGAGTTCATCCTCCCCGCTGATCGGTACGGGGCCCGGCATCATGCCGGGCCCCGTTCTTTTTCGCGGGAGTACCTTGCCCGGGTTGCGGGCATCCTGCGCCGGTGACGTCTTCGCAGGTCCACGCGCTGCGCCCGGCCCCGCTCGGGCTGGGATTATGGCTGCCCGCGGGCTGGAGAGCCTGCTCGCCGTCGTGGTCGTGGCGGCGCTAGCGCCGGTCGTGGTGTCGGCCCTGCCAGGCCCGAAGATCCCGCAGGTCGTTGTGCTGATCTTCGCCGGGGTGCTGATCGGGCCGCACGTCCTGGGCCTGGCCGACACGGGCAGCGTTCAGCTGCTGTCCAACGTCGGACTGGGCTTCCTGTTCCTGCTGGCCGGATACGAACTGGATCCGCGCCTGTTCCGTGATCAATCGGGCCGGCTCGCTATGATCGGCTGGGCCTGTAGCGCCGTGCTAGCGGTTGGTGCCGTGGCCGCGCTCGCGTCGTTCAATTACGTGAAGGACTTCGTGCCGATCGGGCTGGCGCTGACCACTACGGCGCTCGGGACGCTGCTGCCGATCTTGCAGGACAACAAGATGCTCAGCGGCAAGCTCGGCCGCTACATCCTGGCCGCAGGCGCGGTCGGCGAGCTGTTCCCGATTGTGGCGATATCCCTTTTCCTGACGCACCGCAATCAGTATGTCGCGATCCTGTCGCTGCTGGCCGTCGGTGTCGCTGCGCTGCTGCTCACTACCGCGCCGAGGGTCATCGGCGACCGCAAGCTGCGGGCGCTGATCAAGCAGGGCCAGCGCGCCACCGCGCAGACGACCTTGCGCTGGTCGATCGTGCTGCTGGTGCTGCTGCTGGTGGCCGCCGAGCGGTTCGGCCTCGATGTGGTGCTCGGCGCCATGCTGGCCGGCATGGTGCTGCGCAGCTGGACCCGCCGGATGGACGTCGACGTCGGGCCGCTGGAAATCAAGCTCGACGCGGTCGGCTACGGGTTGTTCATCCCGCTGTTCTTCGTTGCCTCCGGCATGTCGCTCGACATCCAAGCCATTATCTCTGACGTGCCTCGAGTCCTGGTCTTCCTGCTGCTGATGCTCGTGGTCCGCGGGCTGCCGTCGATGCTGATCTATTTCCGGGTGTTGCCGGCCATCCAGCGCCTGGAGATGACGTTCATCACCGCGACCACCCTGCCGCTAGTGGTGGCCCTGGCCGACATCGGGCTGCAGGACGGCACCATGCTGCGGTCCAACGCGGCCGCCATCGTCGGGGCTGCCGTGCTGTCGGTGCTGATTTTCCCGATGGTCGCGGCCGTACTGCATCGCCGCAGCCGCCCGGCCGGCGTGCCAGGTCCGGCGCGGCCCGAGTCAGCGGACGTCAGCGGCGGGCCGCGATGAACGCGGCGAGCGTGCCGAGCGTTTCCAGGCTGTCCAGGTTCAGGTCCTCGGCGGCCACGTCGACGCCGTAGCGCCGTTGCACCTGGCGCAGCAACAGGGTGCCCGCCAGCGAGTCAAGGCCGACGCCGGTTCCGAACAGCGGCGTCTGCGGTGGGACAGACAGCAGGTCCGCGCGGCCGGTCACCTCGGCCAGCATCGTTCGCAGTTCGCCGGCGACTACTTCTTCCAGCACGCCCGGGTCTTCGGTCACTGCAGCGCCCGCTCTGCCGCCCAGTCGGGCAGCTCGGGCAGGTCGCCCGCCAGCGACCGGGCGAACAGGGCGCGGGCGTCGGTGGTCACCGTGCCAGGCTCGGCCCGCAGCCCGGCCGCGGCAAGGGCCAGCCGCATGGGCACGTTCCGCTCTGTCACCAGGCACGGGATCTGCAGCTCGCGGGCCCCGGTGGCCGCGGCCGACCGGCACAGCCAGGCAAGCAGCGCGTCCAGCGCGCCCCGGCCTAGTGCCCGGCACGACATCATGACAAGCGGCACCCGCCATGGGCCGGCCTCGTTCCTGACCATGATGGCGGCGCCGACGAGCCCGTCGTCTGCGTAGTTGTCCGCAAGCGTAACGGTGACTACGACGTGCCCGGCCGAGGACAGCAGCGCTGCCAGCTCGGCCTCGCTCACGGGCTGGCCCGCCGAATTGAGCTGGTGAGTGCGAACCGATAGCTCATGCAGCCTGGGCAGCTCGTGCGGCCGGGCCAGTCCGATGGTCACCCGGGTGCCGGCCTGCCGCAGGAACTCATCGCGGCTGCCGCCGAACGCGGCGGCGTCCGCCTGACGACGCTGGCGCTGCGCATACAGCTCGCCGCGGCGGCGCGCCTCGGCCGTGACCACCGCCGGGCTGAACTGCGGCCAGCCCGCGGCCTCGGCCGCGTCTTCCGGGGTTAGCACGAGCACGGCCGGCAGCGCGGCAGCGACTTCGGCTCGTTCCGCCAGGTCGTCATCGACGAACGCCATCGCGTCCGTGGCCAGGCCCAGCCCGGCCGCGATCCGGCTGACCGACTCGGCTTTGCTCCACCAGCCGCACTCGACGGCCGCGAAGTCCACGCCCGTCACCTGCTGCACGTAGTCGCCGGCCGCGGCCGGGTTGCGACTTGCCAGTGCTTGCAGGATGCCGCGCCCGCCCAGCTCGCGCAGCACGGCAAGCAGCTCCGGGTCCGGGCCAGGCAGTTGCTCGCCCGCTTCCAGGTAGGTGCCGTCGAGCAGCGTGTTGTCGATATCCCAGACAACGCACTTGATCAGCTGGTTGCTGATCATTGGGTCTTTCGTTCCATGGTCAGGTGCGTCGCGGTGAACCCGAATTTGCGGTACAGCGCGCGCATGCCCAGGTTGCCGGCATGCACCTTGCCGGTCAGGGACGTCATCCCGGCCTGGTCTGCCGCATTGAGCACAGCGGCCATCAGCAACTCGCCGACCAGGCTCCGGTCCTCGATGTCGGACACCGCGAGCGACCTGAAGTTGCCGTACCGGTCGCCGGTCAGCGAGTTCGTGCGGGCCGACAGCCAGGCCCAGCCCAGCGGCTCAGCCGGCCCGTCCCGGGCGACCGCAACCAGGGTGACCTCGCCGGGCTTGCCGAGTGCTCCGGTGACCCGCTTGCGGTGCAGCGCTGGGTCGGTGATTGCCTCGTCGCCAAACGAGATCACCGCGATCTCGGTCTCGTATCCGACGATCGCCTCGACGTCAGCCTCGGTGGCCGGCCGGATCAGGTAGTTCATCGCAGTCCCCCGGTCAACCCCTGCCTCCCGGTCGACCCCTGCTTCCCGGTCAACGCTGTCCTCCGTCAACGCTGCACCAGCGCCATCGGCCGGAACACCGTGCCGCCGCACTCGGGGCAGCCCGGCCGCCTGCAGCGCGGCGATCTGCGGCCAGCGGCTGCCTGGCCCGACGCTGTGCACGGCCTTGCACTCCGCGCACCGGTACGGCCTGACCGGCACGGCCCGGTTGTCCGCCGTGTACAACGGCCCGGCATACTCGCCGTCGATCAGCGGCTGCGCGCCCGCCGCCGTGCGCAAGTGGTACAGGTTGCTAGTGCCGGCCAGCACGCCGGCGCCCAGATATTCGTTGAAGCCAGCCGTCAGCGACCGGGTGACCAGCCCCATCTCCGCGATGGCGCGCTGCACGGCGAGCGTCTCATCTGGCCGCCTCGCGCCGAAGGAGAAGAACACGTGCCGGCCGGGCTCGGCTGCCAATGCCGACACCGCCCGGCTGAGGAACAGTTCAGCACCAGCGACCGTGTACGGCGGGTCGGTCAGCACGACATCAAATCCGCCGGCCAGGCCGGTTGGCAACGGCTGCCGGAGGTCGTGACGAACCAGCTCCACCGTGACGCCGGTGCCTGCGGCCTGTTCGCCGATCCAGCCGAGCACGTCCGGATCGGCGTCCACAACGGCCAGCCGCCGGATGGCATCGGGATGACCGCGATGAGCGGCGAACTCCGCGATGGCCACGCTTATCAGGTCGTCGTCCCCCAGCAGCAGAATCCGCTGGCCGGCCAGCGCGTGCGCGTCCGCCAGCCGCAGCACTCTGCTGATCTTGGTCGCCACCGTGCAGTGAGTCTGATCGAGCTCGGCCTTGACGCCTGGTGCGCCATCCGCGCTGCGCTGCAGCACGCCTGCGAGCCCGGCCAGCTCGGGCGGGATCACAACGCCGCGGCCGCCGCAGTCCGGGCAGGCAGCCCGCAGCGGCGGGCCGCCGGCCGCGGCGGCCACCGCCACCCGGCCGCCGACGGTCAGCCGCACCGGCCGCTGCGAGTCGACTACACCGCGCCTGCGGAGCTCGTTGCATGCCGCCGCGACGATCGGCACCGGCAGTTCCGCCAGCCTGGCCACCTCACGAACCGCGGCTGGCTCCGCCGACAGCACTGCGGCCAGGATGTCGCGGATGCCGGATTCGCCCTCGGCCAGCCCGACTGCTGCGGCCACCTCGGCTACCACGGTGTCCACATCGACACTGTCAACATCCATCGGCTGCTAACAGTACGGTATCCTCGCAGATCATGCCGGGCATGGAAGCCGCGAGCAGCTACGCCGACCTACGGCGGCAGGAAGCAATCTCGCCCAAACTGCTGTACGCCGTCGATGCGCGGTACACGCCAGGCGCCCCGGTCACCGAGGTTGCCGACCTGACGGCGCGAGCCATCGCGGCAGTGCGGTCCGGCGGCGGGCATGTCCTCGAAACCAGCCACGTCGTCTTCCCGAACGGTGCCATCACGCTGGTGCTGATCCTGGCCGAGTCACATCTGAGCATTCACACCTGGCCGGAGGAGGACCTCATCGCGGTCGACTTGTTTAGCTGCGGCGCGATCGACGGCCAGCGCGTCATCGACGAACTGGCCGCGTCGCTGCAGCTGGCCGAGATCTCGGTGCACCGAGTTCAGCGGGGCCTCAGTCCCTGACGGGCCGCCCGGCGGTCATGAGGGCCCAGATCATGAACGCGTCCAGTGCGATGACGATGATCGACCAGAGCGGCTGGTAGGGCAGGAACAGAAAGCTTCCGACGGCGCTGAGCACGGCCAGGATCACGCCGACGATGCGAGCCCAGAGCATCCCGCTGAACACGCACACGCCGGCCGCGAAGACGACGATGCCGAGTATGAGCTGGGTCCAGCCCCAGCCGTGCACGCTCCAGTGGTACGGATAGGTCGACGTGGCGTGGAAGAAGCCGGCCCTGGTGATCGCGGCAAGTCCGACCAGGAAGCTGAGCACGCCCGAGATGATCATTAGCGTGCCGGCCAGTATCCGGCCGGTCCAGGCGCCGGCGCCAAGGCGCGTCTCGCCCGCATGCCGGGCTTGAGTCGTGGTCATAAAGGTGACGCTACGGACACCGCGCAGGAGGCGGCATCATCCGGTCCGGGTGAACAACAATGGAGGGGATGCCTAGTGGGAGGTTTGCGTGCACAACCACGAGTTTGACGTAGTCGTCGTCGGCATGGGCCCGGGCGGTGAGCACGTCGCCAACGAGCTCGCGAAGGCCGGCCTGTCGGTGGCAGGAGTCGAGGACCGCTTAGTCGGCGGCGAGTGCCCGTACTGGGGCTGCGTTCCCTCCAAGATGATGATCAGGGCGGCAAACCTGCTTGCTGAAGGCCGTCGGATCGGGGCGATGGCGGGCTCTTCGGTCATCTCGGCCAGCTGGTCGCCTGTTGCCAGGCGGATCAGGGATGAGGCTACCGATTCCTGGCACGACAAGGCGGCCGCGGACCGGTTCACCGGCGCGGGCGGCACGTTGTTCCGCGGCCTCGGCCGGATCGCTGCGCCGGGCCAGGTCAGCGTTGGCGACGAACTGCTGCGCGCCCGCCGGGGCATCGTGCTCAACCCTGGCACCTCGCCGGCCGTACCGCCGATCAGCGGCCTGGCCGGCACGCCGTACTGGACCAACCGCGAGATCATCGAGTCCGAGGAAGTGCCGCATTCGCTGGTTGTGCTCGGGGGCGGCGCGATCGGCGCCGAGCTCGCCCAGGTGTTCGCGAGGTTCGGCGCGCACGTCACCGTCGTCGAGGCACTTGCCCAGTTGCTGCCGCTGGAAGAGCCGGAGGCCGGCGGCCTGCTCGCCCAGGTGTTCAGGCATTCCGACATTGCCGTCCGGACCGGCGTCGTGGCGCAGGCCGTGAGCCATGACGGCGGTGAAGCCGGCGGCCGGTTCACCGTCACGCTGGCCGACGGGGAGGAACTCACCCCGGACCGGCTGCTGATCGCCACCGGGCGCAGACCCAACCTGGCCAGCCTCGGCATCGCCGCGATCGGCCTCGACGAGAGTGCCCGCACGGTCGAGACCGACGGCCACCTGCGCGCGGCGCCGGGAGTCTGGGCCATCGGGGACGTCACCGGCAAGGGCGCCTTCACCCACATGTCGGTGTACCAGGCTGGCATCGTCATCGACGACATCCTCGGCCGGCCGCATCATCTTGCCGAGTACCACGCTGTGCCGCGGGTCACCTTCACTGACCCGGAAATCGGCGCGGTTGGCCTGACCGAAGCACAGGCAAGGGAGCGCTACGGCGACGCTATACGGACCGCGACCAGCCAGATCCCGGACTCCGCGCGGGGCTGGATCCATAAGGCGGGTAACGAGGGCTTCATAAAGCTGGTCGCCGACGGCAAGCGCGGCGTGCTGGTAGGCGCGACGTCAGCCGGGCCGGTGGGCGGCGAGGTGCTCAGCATGCTCACGCTCGCGGTGCACGCCGCAGTCCCAGTGCAGCGCCTGCGAGAGATGATCTACGCCTATCCGACCTTCCACCGTGCGGTCTCCGACGCCCTGTCGGAGCTGCCCTGAGCGCGCCGTGAAGCGAAATCACCCGGCCAGGATGACGCCATATCGGGTGTGCCCGGCAACCGTAAGTAGAACGGACTGCCGCCGCACCGGGAGGATGCTGTGCCGGACGACTTCGACGTCATCATTGTGGGGACCGGCGCTGGCGGCGGGACGCTCGCGCACACGCTGGCGCCGTCCGGCAAGCGGATCCTGCTGCTGGAGCGCGGCGACTTCCTCACCAGGGAGACGGAGAACTGGGATCCCGGCCCGGTTTTCGTCGACGGACGGTACATATCATCCGATACCTGGTACGACGGGGACGGCACGCCATTCCAGCCGCAAGTGCACTACTTCGTCGGCGGCGCTACCAAAATGTACGGCGCGGCCTTGTACCGGCTGCGGCCTGAGGACTTTGGCGCGATACA
This sequence comes from uncultured Actinomycetota bacterium, assembly GCA_963787665.1. Lineage (GTDB taxonomy): Bacteria > Actinomycetota > Actinomycetes > Streptosporangiales > Streptosporangiaceae > JAJYUU01. The sequence goes on along the minus strand of CAWBDZ010000003.1, from coordinate 147,877 downwards.
GCACGCAGACGGAATCTCCCCGGCCTGGCCGCTCAGCTACCAAGACTTCGAGCCCTGGTACTCCAAGGCCGAGTGGCTGTATCACGTGCATGGCATCCATGGCGCTGATCCCACTGAGGGTCCATGGTCACGGCAGTACCCGTGGCCGCCGGTCTCGAATGAGCCGCGGATCGAGCAAATCGCTAACGCCCTCCAGAAAGGCGGCTACCACCCGTTCCCGGCGCCGTGCGGGATCCTGCTGAACGAGGCGGACCGGGCCAGGAGCCACTGCATACGGTGCGCGACCTGCGATGGCTACCCTTGCATGGTCCATGCCAAGGCAGACGCCGACGTCATCGCCGTGCGCCCGCTGCTTGACCAGCCCAACGTGACGCTCGTCGTGGGCGCCGAAGTGGTGCGGCTCGAGACAGATCCCTCCGGCCGGGTGGTCACAGGCGTGGTCGTGGACCGCGGCGGAGACGGCAAGGAAGAGGTCTACAACGGCGACGTCGTGGTGCTGGCCGCCGGGGCCGCGAACACGGCCAAGATCCTGCTCCGGTCGGCCTCCGAGGGGCACCCGGCGGGCCTGGCGAACGGCTCCGGGCAGGTAGGCCGCAATTACATGTACCACAACAGCAAGGCAGCGGTCGCGCTCGGCAAAGAGGTCAACGACACAGTCTTCCAGAAGACCCTGGCGCTGAACGACTTCTACTCCGCCGGCGACGACCGGCAATGGCCGCTCGGGAACCTCCAGCTGCTCGGGAAATCGAACGCGGCGGCCATGAAGGGCGAAGAGCCGCACCTGACCAAGCTCGCCCCCAAGTGGAGCCTGGAGGAGGTGGCTCGGCACGCCGTCGACTTCTGGCTGACAACCGAGGACCTGCCGAAGCCGGACAACCGGGTCACCGTGGACGGTGACGGGAACATCCACCTGGCATACACCGCCAGCAACAACACCGAGGCTGCCGGGCTCTACGGCGAGTTCAGGAAGATCCTCAACCACATCGGCATGGCCGACCACCATGTGCTGCACAAGAACTTCTACATGAGCATGAACGTGGCGATCGCTGGCGTCGCGCACCAGGCGGGCACATGCCGCTTCGGAACCGATCCCGCTACCTCCGTGCTGGACGTCAACTGCCAGGCCCACGAAGTCGACAACCTGTACGTGACGGACACCAGCTTCTTCCCGAGTATCGGCGCCGTCAACCCGGCATTGACAGCGATGGCGAACTCCATCCGGGTCGGCGAGCACATCGCGGACCGGCTCGGCGCCAGCACCACGAGTGCCATGCGGGCACCTGCACCGCGAATGGCTCCAGTGATGCCTGGCACGCCAATCACATCGAACGGATAACGCCACGACGCGGAGCGCGGGACTGGGTGCGCCCGCAAGGGAGGATGCCATGAGAAATGTCCAGATTTCCTCGTCCAGCGGGTTCCAGCTGAACACCAAGCCGCTGATCGTCGGTGCTGCCCTTATCGGCACCGGCGGGCTGATCGGGCTCACCGGGCTGATGGTCGCCGGGACAGCCCTGTATTCGGCTGCTCTCCATTGGTACCGCCAGCTTGAGGTTCCGCCCACCGAGGTGGTCAAGCAGAAGTGGGGCCAGACCAGGGCGGCGACCGCGGCCGGCGCCAGCGCATGGCAGCAGCAGAATGGGGTCCACCGAGCGCACGCATGAGCGCAGGTGAACCGACCCAGGAGATGCCGTCGCCGGGGTGGCTGATCTCAGCATGAGCGCCGGTGAATTCCGGTTGCTCTTCGATCGGCTGCGCAGCAATCCCTGAGGCCCGGAGGACCGCCGAGGGGCGCTGAACGCAATCACACCCGCGCAGATCGTGGCAGCCGCCAGCCGAGTCCGGATGGGCCGGACGGTATCGCTTGCTGACACGGTCGAGCATGACGCCGCCGCCGACAATCCCCATACCTGGGTGCACCAGATCAGCCATCCGGCCACTGGCCCGGGCGGCAAGCCAGGGCTGGACTTCGCGCTGGACAGCCTGAAACTGCGTGTGCATGGCAACGCGGACAGCCACATCGACGCCCTGAGTCACGTCGTCTACGACGGCGTGCTCTACAACGGCGTTGCTCCCGGCACGTGGACAGCTGACGCGGTTGCGGCGTTGTCCATCGGCTCCGCCGGGCAGGGAATCGCGGGCCGCGGCGTGCTGCTCGACATGCCGCGGCTTCGTGACTCTGACTGGCTGGAGCCCGGTGACCATGTGACCGTCGCCGACGTGCTCGGGGCCGCGAAGTCGCAGGACGTGCGTGTCAGCGACGGCGACATCCTGTTCGTCCGGGTCGGGCACCGGCTGCGCAGAAAAGTGCTCGGTCCCTGGGATGCGGCTTCGGCGCGGGCCGGCCTCCATCCGTCTGTGCTCGAACTCCTGGCCGACCGCCGCGTCGCAGTCCTGGGCAGCGACGGCAACAACGACACTGCCCCCAGTGCCGCCGAAGGCGTTGAGTTTCCTGTGCACGTGCTGGCGCTGCGCGCGGTCGGCATGATGTTGCTGGATTACCTGCAGTTCGAAGACCTGGCCCCGGTCTGCACAGCCGCTGGGCGCCGGTCATTCCTGTGCGTCATCGCTCCGCTACGGCTCCCCACCGGAACCGGATCCCCGGTCAATCCGATCGCCATCTTCTGACTCTGGCAGTCTGATGGGAACGATTCCATCGATATATCGCTAAAGCGCCGCGCCGGCGGCCAGCGGTTCATCCGAAACGGGCGATGTGGCGAGCAGGCTAGGCATGCGAGCCTGGCCGGGTATCGGACCGTCCCGATCCCGAAGGAGAAGGCGCCTTGGACCAGTACCCGGACATCAGTGAGCACGGGCTTATCGGCGATCTGCAAACAGCCGCGCTGGTCAGCACAGACGGCACCGTGGACTGGTTTTGCTGCCCGCGGTTCGACTCGCCGAGCGTGTTCGCCTCGCTGCTAGACGCCAAGCGCGGGGGTTTCTTCAAGATCGCGCCGACGGGGACGGGCTATGTGACCAAGCAGCTGTACTTCCCCGAAACTGCGATGCTGATCACCCGGTTCCTGACGGCGGACGGTGTCGGCGAGGTGACCGACTTCATGCCCGTCATCGAGGGCAAGCCGACCGACCGGCACCGGCTGGTACGGCAGTTGCGGGTGGCCCGCGGCAGCATGCAGTTCCAGGTTGACCTGCAGCCCCGCTTCGACTATGGGCGGGCAAAGCACAAGGTCGAGATCTCCGAGAACGGCGCGGTGTTCCGGTCCAAGGACATGGAACTGACGCTGCACACCGAGGGCAAGCGCGCAGCGGAGCGGGGCGCGACGGTCGAGCGCGTCGGCGACGGGCTGCGCGCCACACTGACCATGCGCGAGGGCGACACCGGCGGCCTGGTGCTGGAGTCGATGGGCGGCAAGCCGCGCGCCTATTCTGCTGCCGAACTGCAGCGGCTGTCGGAGGACACCGGGCAGTTCTGGCGCGAGTGGGGTGGCAAGTCGACCTACACCGGGCGGTGGCGGGAGATGGTCAACCGCTCGGCCATGACCCTCAAGCTGCTCACCTACGAGCCGACAGGCGCGCCCGTCGCGGCCGCCACGATGGGACTGCCCGAGCAGGAAGGCGGCGAGCGGAACTGGGATTACCGCTACACCTGGATCCGGGACGGGTCGTTGTCCATCCACGCCCTGGCTGGCCTGGGCTACCTGGATGAGGCCGCCAAGTTCGGCGTCTGGCTGCGGGACAGGATCACCGAGAGCGCTGGCGACGGATCGGGCCCGGTCAAGATCATGTACCGGGTCGACGGCAGTTCCGACCTCACCGAGGAGATCCTCAGCCATCTGGACGGATGGCGCGGCTCCAAGCCGGTCCGGCTCGGCAACGGCGCCGCCGACCAACTGCAGCTCGACATCTACGGCGAGGCGATGGACGCGACCTTCACCGCCGATTCTTACGGCCTGACGCCCGCACACGCGGGCTGGCTGGCGCTGACCAAGGTGATCGACTGGGTCAGCGACAACTGGGACCAGCCCGACGAGGGCGTCTGGGAAACCCGCGGCGGCCGCAAGGACTTCACCTACGGCCGGTTCCAGTGCTGGGTCGCCCTCGACCGCGCGATCCGGCTCGCCGAACGGCACGGGCGGCCCGCCAACATCGCCAAATGGGCCGTGGAACGAGACCGGATCTACAACCAGGTCATGAACCGTGGCTGGAACAAGAAGGTCAAGGCGTTCACCCAGCACTACGACACCCAGGTGCTGGACTCCTCGCTGCTGTTCATGCCGCTGGAAGGCTTCATCGCCCCGCGCGACCCGCTGTGGCTGTCGACTCTGGACGCGATGAACCGCGAGCTGGTATCCGACAGCCTGGTCTACCGGTACAACCCGGCCGCATCACCTGACGGTCTGCACGGCGACGAGGGCACGTTCTCGCTGTGCACGTTCCTGTATGTCGACGCCCTCGCCCGGGCCGGGCGGCTCGACGAGGCAGTGCTGGTCTTCAACAAAATGCAGACCTACGGCAACCACCTCGGCCTGTTCTCGGAAGAAATCGGCTCAACCGGCGAACAGCTCGGCAACTTCCCGCAAGCCTTTACCCATCTATCCCTCATCAACTCCGCGATCAGCCTCAACCGCGCCCTCGACCCCGCCGCGAGAACCGGCGAACTGGCAGCCGCCGGAGCACGGTAGCGGGCGCGCCTCGCGCTCAGACCCAATCGGGCTGGCGGCTTGCCGGCCGGGGCACTACTCACCGACTCGGCGATGGCATGCGAAGTGAGCATCCCGCCGCTGGCCTGGGGCCGTCACGGCGCATCCGCGCGCTAGTAACGGTGATCGCCGTGATGGTGGCCCTGACGGCCGGCTGGCCCCTGCTCAATCTCACTGTTTCCGACCATCAGCCCATCGCGGCGGGCGAAACGCTATCGGTCGGGCCTGACAGCGCGCATTCTGCCCGATTCGCGGTGGGCAGGGGCTGGTCGGTGCGCAGTTCGGATTCCGATCCCAGGCGTTCCTACTCGCTTCGCCGCGGCCGGGTGGACATGACGGTGACGTACGTGACCGTGCCCAGCACGTCGCGACCCGCGCTTTTGTGGTCCGGGCTGCTGGACATCCTGCGGGTCAGCAACGCCGCCTACCGGCTCGGCACGCCCGGCACGGCTCCCGACGCGCATGGCAACAAGGCAATCACCGGGCCTGTCAGCGACAGCGGCCGCTCGGGCACCGCGACGATCCTCCCTGACCCGGCCGGCGGCTTCGCTATCGAGATGATCATCCTGGCGCCTCCGGACGCGAGCGCGGCCAGAAGGTCCGCGGCCCAGCAGGTCATGCGCTCGATCCGCTTCCCGCCCGCCTCGCAATGAGAGCAGCAGACGGGGCGGCCGTTGCCGCGACCGAAAGCATCCGGGCAGTGCGCGTCACCGCGGTCGTCTTGTGCGTGGCTGGCGCCGGCGTCGTGGGCTGGGAGTTCTACCGGGCGGTCGTGGTCTTTCCCGGCGGTGGCTTGCTGGCCGCGGGACTCGAGCTGCCGTTGCTCGTGCTCGGCGGCTGGCTGTTGCGACTGCTGCGGCCGGTCCGGGCACCGTCATGGCGATGGTCGGCTGCGGCGGTCACCTGGGGAGCGACGGCAGCGACCGGGTGCGCCCTGCTGGCCAATCAGGGCCTGACATCCTTGTGGGCCAAGACCACGGGTATCGGCTTTGCATCCAACTGGTCGGCCGCCCTGACCGCGCCGCTGAACGAGGAAGTCCTGAAGCTATGCGGCGTGATCATGATCGTACTGGCGGCGCCGCAGGTAATACGCGGCCCGCTCGACGGCATGATCTACGGGGGCCTCACCGGCCTGGGCTTCGAGCTGACTGAGAACGTCATGTACGGGCTGAACAACATATCCCAGACCGGAGCCATCGACCCTGACCGGGCCGTGGCCAGCTCGGCCGCCCTCCGGGCGGGCCTGACCGCGCCGGGATCGCACTGGACGATGACAGCAGTCGCCGGCGCCGGAATAGGCTACCTGGCTGCCCGCGGCCTTCGGAGCGGGGCCGCGCCGGCGCTGGGCTGCATGGCCGCGGCGATGACGATGCATCTGGTGTTCGATGCGCCGCAACCCGCGATCGTCGTCAAGGTCGCCGTCAACTTCGCGGTCGCGGCCGGACTCTACCTGTTCCTGCGGCGCGGCTACCTGGCCCGGGCCCGCATGGCCGTTAGCACCCGGGCCGCCTGGGGTGACATCACCGATGCCGAGGCAGCGATCCTGCTCAGCCGATATGGCCGGTGGCTGGAGCGGCGCCGGGCACAACCGGGCACAGAACGTGACTACCTCCGCTCCCGGCAGCAAACCGCGCTCGCTAGCGTCGAGCAAGAGGCATCCTGACGGCCGTTCGCGAGAAGGTTTCGCGATCATCACCCGGCGCGAGTGATGCGACGGCGCGCGCCAGCCGACACAGTGTGCCAGTGACCGAACGGTCCGGATAGCGGGGGCTTCTATGCTCGCACAGGCGGCAGGGCTGGCGTTGCTTGCGGCGCTGACTCCCACAGCCCTCCTAGTCGGAGCCGTGTATCTCGGCTCGGCCACCCCCAGGAAGAGTTCCCTGTTCTACCTGGCGGGTGCGGTCGTGATGAGCGTCGTGATGGGCGTGATCGTGATCGTGGCGCTGCACTCCGGCCATCTGAACCAGCCCCACGAGCGCACGCCCCGGTACGGGCTGCGCCTGGGCCTTGGGATCGTGGCACTCGCCGGAAGCGTCGTCATGGCGCGCCGCCGCCCGAAGCCAACCGCCGACGCCAAGAAGAAGCCGGGACTGATGACTCGGCTCATGGCCCGCCCGTCACCGCTGACCGCATTTGTCACCGGCCTTATCATCTTCGCGCCCTCGGTAACCTTCATCGCCGCGGTGCAGGTGATCGCTACCTCCAAGGCCAGCGACGCGGTCATCGCAGGCTCGCTGGCGCTGATCGTGGCGATTGACGTACTGGGCGTCTGGGTGCCGTATGTCCTGTACCTGATTGCTCCCGATCTCACCACGCGCAAGCTCAAGGCATTCGATCATTGGCTGGCCGCGCACAAGCAAGTTCTGATCGTCGGCGGGCTGGCGGTCGCCGGGGTGATCCTGACCCTGAACGGCGCCCTCGGACTGGCCAGTTAGGGATGCCGCTGTATCGCCGGTTCCCAGTCGCGCCAGATGAGTCTCTGGCCGCGCAGCGCGAGGGCACCGACGATGATCAGCAGGCCTACGTTCAGGAGCAGTTGCCCGGCCGAGCCCCATGCCTCACTCCAGCTGCCGTATGCGATCGATACTCCGATGTCGGCTGCGGCAGGAATGGTCGTGATCGAGATGAACACCCCGATCAGCGCGCCTGTCCTGGACAAGGTGAGAGACACCACGCCGACGATGCCCGCCACTACGGCGACCACGACCGAGAATAGGTTCGGCGAGTTGATCAGGTCCGATACCGGCCGCACGCCCTCGAGGTACGACTTGGGAGTCCGGCCAGACCACTTGATGCACAGGGCGAAGAGCAGCGTCACGGCGATCGCCAGCACGAACCCGACCACCAGCACGAGCATCCCCATGCCGACGGCCCTGCCGTCCCGCCGGTCGATACCCCAGGCGACAGAGATGATCGCGCTGTACTCCGGGCCCACCACCATCGCGCCAACGATCAGGATCTGCGAGTTGGTCAGGATGCCGCACGCGCCGATAAGTCCCGCGAAGGCCAGCAGGGCGAAGAAGCTCGGCGCGTACTCTGCCCCTTCGGCGATCCTGGCCTCCACCAGCTCCCACACCGGGGCACGCTCGCCGTGGTAGAACCGCCGCCGCAGGTCAAGCCGCGCCCGCCCCGCAAGAGTCGCGTCATCCGCCATCGTCACGTCTACGACGTCGACGTCCACCGAACTCTCCAGATCCAAGCCCAAGTCCCGCAACTGCCGCAGCAGACCATTGGCCGATGCGGTCATCACGTCGAACTGCACCGCGTCACCATCCGGGCGCGTCGCGGCGCCTGGCAGCACCACCAGGTTCACCACGCCCGAGTCTGAGGTGAGCAAGTCGACCAGCGCCTCGGTCACGCGCGCGGGGCTCACCACGCGAACATGCAGCATGGCAGCAGTGTCTGCTCGCCGCCTGGCCCGAGCATCACCCGGACCGTATGAGGGCCCGCACATGGCCCTGATGCCAGCGTTATCGCCCGCCGTATCCCGCCGAAAGACCCGATCGAGCACCGGAACGGCACGCGGGGCTCCCCGCCAATCACCCGGAACGGGTGACACCCAATTGCGTCGTCGCGGGCACAGACAGTCACGGGGGGCCACTAACAGGAGGCTAAATGCGGACCGACCTTGCCAGGTGGCAGTTCGCGTTCACGTCGGTCAACCACTTCCTCTTCGTGCCGGTAACGATCGGGCTTGCGTTCCTGACCGCACTGCTGCAGACAGCGTGGTACCGCCGGCAGCAGCCCGAGTACCTGCGGCTGACTAGGTTCTTCGGCACCTTGCTAGTCATCAACGTCGCGATCGGCGTGGTGACCGGTCTGGTGCAGGAGTTCCAGTTCGGCATGAACTGGTCGTCATACTCGCGCCTAGTCGGCAACATCTTCGGCGCGCCGCTGGCGATGGAAGGACTGGCCGCGTTCTTCCTGGAGTCCACGTTCCTGGGGCTGTGGCTGTTCGGCTGGGACAAGCTGTCCCGCCGCGTGCACCTGGCGACCATTTGGCTCGTCGCGTTCGGCGCCGTTACGTCGGCGTTGTTCATCATGGCTGCTAACTCATGGATGCAGCATCCCGTCGGCTACCAGATGGTCCACGGGAAGCCGCAGCTGAATGACATCTGGGCGCTGTTCACCAATCCGGTATTCCTGTGGGGATACTCCAAGGTCATCTTCGCGTCCCTGACCACCGGCGCGGCGGTGATGCTGGCGGTCTCGGCCTGGCAGCTGCGCAAGGGCGGGGACCGCGCGGTCTTCGGCAGGTCTGCGCGGCTGTCCCTCGTCGTCCTGGTGCCAGCGATCCTGCTGGCCATGCTGGTCGGCGATGAACTCGGCGTCATCGAGGCCAGGTATCAGCCGATGAAGATCGCGGCGGCCGAAGCCCAGTGGACCACTTGCCAGCCCTGCTCGTTCTCGCTGTTCCAGATCGGCGGCGGCAATGGTGACCACACCCCGACCCAGATCCTGGAGATCCCGCACCTGCTGTCGCTGCTGGCCACTAACCACTGGAACGGCAAGGTCATCGGGCTGACCCCGCTGCAAAGGCAATACGCCGCGAAATTCGGACCTGGCAACTACGTGCCGAACGTCTTCATCCAGTACTGGTCCATGCGTGTGATGGCCTACCTCGCCCTTATTGTCACCCTGGTCGGCCTCTGGGGAATAGTGCTGAGCAGACGGAAGAGACTCGCGACGTCCAGGCGTTTCCTGTGGGCCGCGCAGTGGATGGTGATCCTCCCGTTCTTGATGAACACGGCGGGCTGGCTGCTCACCGAGGTTGGCCGGCAGCCGTGGATCGTGCAGGGCATCCTGCTCACCAAGAACGGGCTATCACCGTCGGTATCGACGACGTATCTGATCATCAGCCTGACCGGCTTCGTGCTGCTGTACGGCACCCTCGGCACCGTCGACCTGCTGCTCATGCTGCGGTACTCGCGCAAGGAGCTGCCGCCCGCGCCGCCGCGGACCGGGGCAGACCAGCCTGTACCGGCGATGGAGTACTGAGGCCAGCATGGCATTCGTCCCGTTCTGGTTCATCCTCATTACGGTCCTGTGGACCGGATTCTTCGTCCTAGAGGGTTTCGACATGGGCGTGGGCATGCTGCACGGCGTCATTGGCAAGGACGACGCCGGCCGACGCACCGTGATCGAAACGATCGGGCCATTGTGGGACGGGAACGAGGTCTGGCTGGTCGTCGCCGGCGCGGCCATGTTCGCCGCCTTCCCAGGCTGGTACGCCACCTTGTTCTCTGGCTTCTACCTGGCAGTCGTCCTGTTGCTCGCCGCGCTCATCGTGCGCGGAGTGGCGTTCGAATACCGCGACAAGAGTCCCGCCCGGCGCTGGCGCAAGACCTGGAGCAGGCTGCTGATCACCGGCAGCCTGCTGGCGCCGCTGCTGATCGGCATCGCGCTCGGCGACCTTCTGCATGGCCTGCCGATCGCCGCCAACCACGAGTACACCGGAAGCTTCTGGGACCTGTTCCAGCCATACGCGATCTTCGTCGGCATCGCGCTGGTCTCGGTGTGCGTGCTGCACGGCGCCACCTTCATCGCCCTCAAGACAACGGGCGAGATCCAGGACCGGGCCCGCAAGCTGGCCAGGCGGGTAGCACCGGTGACGGCCCTGGTGGTGGCGGCCTTCGTTGGCTGGACCCATGTCACCGCAGGCAAGGGAGCGTTCCTCAGCCCAGTGGAACTTCTCGTCATCTTGGCGGTCCTCGCCGCTTGGGCACTCGTTCGCGGCCACGAGGGATGGGCCTTCACCGCCACCACCGTCACCATCGGGCTTTCAATCATCACGATCTTCGTCGACCTGTATCCCCGGCTAATGGTGTCCAGCACCAATCCGGCCTACAGCCTGACCGCGCACAACAGCGCTTCGCCGCCCTACTCGCTGAAGGTAACAACCGTGATCACGCTCGTGCTGCTGCCGATCGTGGTTGCCTACCAGGGCTGGACCTACTACGTGTTCCGTCGGCGGATCACCGATCAGTCATTCCGCCCGCCGCTGGCGGCCACCCCGCGGCCTGCGGTGTCCGCCACGGCAGCGATGGCCGCGCAGCCAGCCGACGCGGCAACAGCCACCGCTACGGAGCGACGCCGACGCTGGGGGCTGCTCCCCCATCGGCGGCGCGAGTGAGCTCAGCACCGCCTACCGGGCGTCACGCCGGCCGGATGACGCCGTTCGACGCCCGGCTGGTGCGGCACGCGCGCGCAGCCCGCGGTTACCTTGTGTGCACCGTTGGCCTGGGGCTGGTCACAACGGCGCTCGTAGTCGCCCAGGCGGGTCTGCTAGCTCACGTATTGGCTGACGCGGCGCGTGGCACTGGGCTGACCGCACTAAGCGGAACCCTGATCGCTCTGCTGATCGTGATTGCGGGCCGGGCGGGGGCGGCGTTCGGCGGTGAGGCGGCTGCCCTGCGCGCCGCCGCCGTCATCAAGTCGCAGCTGCGCACCAGGCTTACCGGGCACGCGCTACGCCTCGGCCCTAGCTGGCTGACCGGTCAGCAGGCCGGCGAGGTCACGACGCTGGCGACCAAGGGACTCGATGCGCTAGACGCCTACTTCGCCAGGTATCTGCCGCAGCTCTTGCTCGGCTGCCTGGTCCCGCTGGCCGTGCTCGCCACGGTCACCTCGGCGGACTGGATCTCCGGCCTGGTTATCGCTTTGACGCTGCCGCTGATCCCGGTATTCGGCGTGCTGGTCGGACTGCACGCGAGGGCACGCACCCAGGAGCAGTGGGGCGCACTAGCACGCCTGGGCGGGCACTTCCTGGACGTGGTCGAAGGCCTGCCGACCCTGAAGGTTTTCGGCCGTGCCAAAGCGCAAGCAGCTGAAATCAGGAAGGCAACCGACGAACACCGGACCGCGACGATGTCCGCGCTTCGGATTGCGTTCCTGTCGGCGCTCGTCCTCGAGCTGGCCGCCGCGCTCGCCACTGCGCTGGTCGCGGTCGAGGTGGGTCTGCGGCTGCTAGCCGGGCACATCGGATATGAGACGGCGTTGCTCGTGCTACTGCTCACGCCCGAGGCATACCTGCCGCTACGCAACATCGGCACGCAGTTTCACGCCAGCGTGGAAGGCACCACAGCAGCCGGGCGGGTGTTCGAAGTACTCGACACCCGGCTGCCGGCTCGCGCGCCGAGCGGCGCGCGGGTTCCCGATCTGCTGGCGGCGCCGATCGAGCTGCGCGGCGTAACGCTCGCCTACTCCGGTCGCCAGGATCCGGCGCTGTGCGATGTCACCGCGACGATCAGCCCCGGCGAGCGCATCGTGCTCTGCGGACCCAGCGGAGCCGGCAAGAGCTCGCTGCTCGGCCTGCTGCTGCGCTTCAGCGAGCCGACCTCGGGCCAGGTCGAAGCCGGCGGCGTCGAGCTGGCCCGCATCCCGCTGGACGGCTGGCGGCGGCAGATCGCCTGGGTTCCGCAGAGCCCGTACATTTTCGCCGGCACCATCGCGGACAACATCGCGCTCGGTGATCCGGCGGCCACGCTGGACGCCATCAGCCGGGCCGCGAGGATGGCCGGAGCCGAGTCCTTCATCGTGTCCCTGACGAGCGGTTTCGGCACAGTGATCAGCGAGCGCGGGCTCACCTTGTCGGCCGGCCAGCGGCAGCGGATCGCGCTGGCCCGGGCGTTCCTGCGAGATGCCCCGCTGGTTCTGCTGGACGAGCCGGCCGCACATCTGGACCCGGAAACGGCGACCCAGATCATGGTCACCATTGAGAGACTGACTGCCGGCCGGACTGTGGTGCTCGTCAGCCACGCCGAGCAGCCGCCCTGGTGGGCCGACCGGGTGCTGCGCCTCGACCACGGGCATCTCGACCAGGGGCATCTCGGCCAGCGCCAGCCGCCAGCCCGGGTCCGGGCCGTAACCGCCCCGGCGGCGCCGTGACAATCCGGCAGCCAGCCGCTGACCCGCTGGTGCGCCTGCTGCAGCTGGCCCGGCCGTTGCGCGGCCAGCTCGCGCTGGCCGTGGCGGCTGGTGCCGCGGCGACGGCGTGCGGCGTCGCCCTGCTGGCAACGTCAGGTTTCCTGCTGGCCAGGGCATCTGAGCACCCGAACATCGTTGCGATCACCGGTGCGGTGGTCGCGGTCCGCGCGTTCAGCGTGGGCCGCGGTGTCTTCCGCTATGCCGAGCGCCTGGCCGCGCACGACGCCGCCTTCCGTGTCCTTGCCGATCTGCGGGTATCGATCTATCAGCGGCTCGAGCGGCTGGCCCCGGCCGGGCTGCGCGAGTTCCGTTTCGGTGACCTGCTTGCCAGGCTGATCAGCGACGTTGACGCGGCCCAAGATCTGTTCATCCGCGGAATAGCGCCGCCGCTGACGGCAGCGCTAGCCGGGGCGGGCGCGGTCGCGGTATGCCTGCTGATCCTGGTCCCGGCCGCGGGGCTGCTCGCGGCCGGACTGCTGGTCGGTGCCACCGCTGTCCCGCTCATGGCGGCAGCTGCCGACCGCCGGGCCCGGCACCGGACCGCCGCCGCGCGTGGCGAGCTGGCGGGGGCGGTGGCTAACTTGCTAGCAGGCTCGGCCGACTTGCACGCATTCGGCGCTGAGGAGGCAGGACTGGCCCGCGTCGCGGCGGCGGATGCCGAGCTGACGACACTCGCGCGGCAGACGTCGGCGGCAACGGGCCTCGGTACCGGGCTGGCATCGGTCACGGCCGGGCTTGCCGTGTGGGGCGTGCTCGTCCTTGGCGTGGCTGCGGTCGGAGACGGCGCACTGAGCCGGGTAACGCTCGCCGTGCTCACCCTCACCGCGCTGGCATCCTTCGAAGCCGTCAGCAGCCTGCCCGCCGCCGCGATCCAGCTGGGCCACGCCCGGACCTCGGCTGGGCGGATCTGCGCGGTGCTCGACGCTCCGGAGCCGGTCGCCGAACCCCGGATCGCCCGACCCCGGCCGGACGGGCCAGTGACCGTGACTCTGCGCGCTGCCTGTGTTCGCTACCAGCCCGAAGGTCCGCTCGCCCTCGACAGCCTGGATCTGGACCTGTCACCAGGTCGGCGGGTGGCCCTGGTGGGCCCGAACGGGGCGGGCAAATCGACGGTTGCTGCGGTGCTGCTGCGGTTCTGCGATCTGTCCGCAGGCCGTGCCACCTTGTGCGGCCACGACCTGGCTGAGTACGCCGCCGACGACGTGCGCAGCCTGATCGGCGGATGTCCGCAAGATCCGCACATATTCGACGACACCGTTGCCGCTAACATGCGGCTGGCCAACCCGGCGGCCAGCGACGAGGAACTGGCAGGTGCCGCCAGCCGAGCACGTCTGACGCCATGGATCGACTCACTTCCGCTCGGCCTGCAGACTCGCGTTGGTCCGCGAGGTGCGGCTATCTCCGGCGGCGAGCGGGAGCGGCTCGCGCTGGCCAGGGCTGTACTCGCCGATCCGCAGGTCTGGATCCTGGACGAGCCAGGCGCGAGCCTCGAGTCGCCGGTCCGGCGGGCGCTGATGGCCGACCTGCTCGAAATCACCGCGGGCCGGTCAATGCTGCTGATCACTCATGAGCCGGACGTGCTGGACCAGATGGACGAGGTGGTGGTTCTGGATTGCGGCCGGGTGGCCGAACGGCTAATCACCCGGAGGGTATGACGCCGGGCGCGGCGGGGCGGGAAGGGTAGGGACGCCCACAACGCCAGGAAGGATGACATGAAACAGAGTCCGAGTTCCTCCTCATCGAGCGGCTTCCAGCTCAACGGCACGCCGATGATCGTCGGGGCAGCCCTGATTGGCGCCGGCGCCATCATCGGCTTCACCGGCGTGCTCGTCGGCGCCAGCGCAATGGTGTCTGCCACTCGGCAGTGGCTCCGTGACCTGGAAGTTCCGCCCACCGAGGTCGTCAAGCACAAGCTCAACGCGACCAAGGCCGCGACGGTCGCGGGCGCCAGCGCCTGGCAGCAGCATCAGAACGGCGTCCAGCGCGCGCACGCGTGACCTCGTAACGGCTTTCAGATCATTACCGTGCCGGGCGACTCCGCGGGGGGCCGCCCGGCACGCCGCTCCGGCGTACAGTAAGACCTGTGCGCGGACGGGCCGTACTACTTCTTCAGGCACTCATCATTGCCTCGGCCGAGCTTGCCGCGGTCTGGCACCTCGCCTCGCAGTTTCTGACAGCACAGGCCACCCCGGCCAGCCTCGTCGCCGCCGGCGCCATCGCGCTGGCCGGCATCGTCCTCGCGACTCTGGCCCAGTCGGGCTGGTTCGCCACCGCGATGTCGGCTGCCGAGCCAGTGCGCCGGGCCGCCGCGCTTCGCCGCAAGTCCTGGGCCGCTGCCTTCCAGCGTCAGCTCAATCCCGACGCAGCCGGTCATATCCGGCCCCGAGCGCCGGGCGCGGTCCCGGCGGCCGCCTGACTAGCTGCGCCCAGGGGAAAAGTCCCTAGCGTCCCGGTCTATCCGGTTGCGGTTCTGTCACGCCGCCGCCTCCAGCTGATCCCGGAATCTCCCGAACCCGCTGGAGGGTACTCACCATGCTCGGTTTCCTCAACATGCCGCTAGACGCGGCCTATCACGTCGTTTTCGCAATCGCTCAGTTCCTTGCGCCGCTGCCCGGCGGCCTGGCCACCGCGGCGGCGATCGTCGCGTTCACCATCGCCGTGCGCCTGCTGCTGTCCCCGCTCAGTTATCACGCGTTTCGTGGCCAGACTGCCATGACGGCTGTCGGTACCAGAGCCCAGGAGCTCCGCGTCCGCTACGCCGGCCAGCCGGACCGGCTGCAGCGCGAGCTCGCCGACCTGTACCGCGCAGAAGGCTCCGGCTTGCTCGCCGGCTGTCTGCCTGTGCTGCTGCAGCTGCCGTTCTTCAGCATCATGTACCGGCTGTTCCTATCCAGGACGGTGGCAGGCCGGCCCAACGCGCTGCTGACCAGGAACTTGCTCGGTACTCCGCTCGGCAGCCACTGGCTCACCGGCGCTGGCCCGGCCAGCGGGCATGGCCTCGTATTTCTCGGCCTGTTCGCGCTGCTAGCTGCGGTCGCCTTCGTAACAGCCAGGGCCGCTCGCGCAACCGCACCGGTGCAGCCACCGGCGGGCCAGTCGGCAGCGATAACCGCGATCAGCCGCGTGCTGCCCTACTCGACGGTGATCGTCGCTGCGTTCGTGCCGCTGGCAGCCGGCCTGTACCTGCTGACCACTACAGCCTGGACCGCAGCTGAGCGCGCCGTCCTGCGCCGTCGGCTAGGCCCAGGCGGAACGCAGGCTAGCCCTGGTGCCGGATCCCCGGCAGGCTTTGGCCGAACAGGCCCCGCGCCGGGGCGAGGCGGCGGAGCAACGCCGTCAGCTACTGCCGTTCGCCCGCGGTAAGCGCCCGCTTTAGCCAGTCTAGACAGGAACCATCTAGACTGACTAAACTGGCGCTGTGGCGACGGAGATGACTTATCGCAAGGTGCGGAAAGCACTCCTGGCCCAAGGCTGTAACTCGAAGCAAGGCAAAGGCGACCACCAGAAGTGGTCGGCACATGGCGGTCGGCACATGGCGGTCGTCACACAGTCGAGGAACGTCTCCCAGGCGTTGTCGCCGACACCATCAGTAAACTCTCCTGCCTACCCGAAGGATGGCTGCAATGACCACCTATGTCGTCCGTGCGAAGCGATGGGCGCACGGATGGGAGCTTCACATCGACGGGCTGGGGGTTACTCAGTCCCGCACTCTCGATACTGCCGAGCAGATGGTCCGCGATTACGTCGAAACCCTCACCGATCGTGACGCCAGCGGTGCAGCCGTACACATTGAGCCCGACCTCGGCGATCTCGGCCAGCGCGTAACGGCTGTCCGAAAGCAGGTCGAGCGCGCCCAGCGGGGGAACCGTGAAGCTGCGGCAGCATCGCGCGCCCTAGCTCACGATCTGCGTGCCGCGGGGCTATCGGTAAGCGACACGGCTAGCGTCCTAGGTGTGTCCAGGGGACGCGTGTCACAGCTAGCGAAGGTGTCCTGACCGGTGCTAGGTGCCGGCATGCGGCGCCCGCACTGCGGCTTGCGCACACCGGCTAGGAGCTTCGGAGCGAGGCTTCCACCCTTCGAAACCTGGCGGCCGCAGCGCCTCACCGGTCGTAGTGCGTCGGCGGGAAACCTTCCCGCTCCCCCTCGACCTGCAACTCGTCCTCATCGAACTCGCGGCGAATCTCGGCCTGTTCCTCCTGATATACGTCGGTCTGGGTGACGTCAAACGGCTGCGGTTCGTCGGTCGCCGGGGGCACCTCGTCCGGGTCGTAATCGTCAAGTCCGGCCGCCACCCGTTCCTCTTCGGTCAGGCGGGCGAGCTGATCGTCATCGAGGTGCTGCGCAGCCCCGCCATGCTCACGCCTCTCACGGTGAAACTGATCAGGCTCCTGGTCTGAGTCATTTTGTTGGGTCATCTCGCCTCCAACGGGTTGCCGCATGGCCACGACGCGGGGTTGATACATGGCACCGTACGCCCCGCGCGTGGCTAGCTCGCCGGCCCCTGCGGGCATCAGTGACTGGCCTCTTGCGATCATTGCTAGCTGCAAATGGTTCGTCGAGTATCGTCTCGTCCACCAACATCCCGGTAACGCCAATTGCTGAAGTCATTGATGACCCTTTGGTTATTGACAGGGGGTTCGTCGAAAAAGAGACGGTGGCCATGGGGCGCACCACACGAGCGCTTACATACCGGCGTGCCGCTGCGGCCGGCAGGCGGCTGGCTGCATCGGCTTGCCTACTGCTCGTACTCCTCGCGGGAACGGTGAGCGCGTCGGCCGCGGCGGTATCGGCTGCCAGCGGGCGCACTACGGTCTGGGTGATCGTGCGCGGGCCGCGGCTGCCAGAGAACACTGCGCTGAATAGCATCGCAGCCACTGGCCGGCTGTCGGCATGGGCAGCGGGAATCGAGGGATTCAGCAGCGATGGCAGGCACCCGGGCCGGCCGTTGCTGGAGCACTGGAACGGGCGGACGTGGTCAGCGGTTCGCTTGCCGTCGTCGTGGCCGGGCGGTCTGGGCTTGGTGGCCGCGTCGTCGGCCGGTGACGCCTGGGCGCTCGGCCAGCAGCCGTCGGGGCGCCGCGAGCATCTGCTGCACTGGAACGGTCACCATTGGCGCGACAGCACTTTCCCGGGCATGCCTGGCGCGTTCTACGGGAACCTTGGCCTCACCGCCGCGTCCCGCGGCCGAGCATGGCTAATCGCCACAGCCGACGGGGCCTCGGCGCAGATCCTCGGTTGGCATGGGCGGGGCTGGCACCGGCAGTCCTACCCTTGCCCGGTTTCGACCTGCAGCCTGGACAGCATCAGCGCCCGCGCCTGGAACGATGCCTGGGCGGTCGGCAATTACGTCCGGGCCGGCATATCTCAGGGCCCGCTCGCATTGCACTGGGACGGCCGCAGCTGGCAGGCGGTGACGGTGCCGTATGTCCAGTCTGGGTATCTCACCGGCGTCTTCGCCGCTTCCGCCACGAATGTGCGGACCGCGGTCTGGAACCCCCGATCCGCAGCTCACCGGTCAGTTCCGAGCGCGCCGCGGCCAGCGCTGCGGACGCCTGCTCGAGCAGCGCGAGGACTGGCCCGGCCCGCTCCGCGAGATCGGCTCCGGCGGCGGTCAGCTGCACTCCTCGCCCGCTGCGCCGCATCAGCGGCACGCCCGCCTCCCGCTCGAGCGCGCTGAGCTGCTGTGAGATAGCGGATGGGGTGTAACAGAGCGCATCTGCGACCGCCACGATCGTGCCCAGCCGGGCGAGTTCGCGAAGCAGTCGCATCTTCCGTACATCGAGCATTAGCTCAGCTCAATCGCCGGCAAACAAACATGAACTGGACCTGAAGATTGTCCGGACGGGACGATCTGTGCATGACCAACTTCACCGGACTGTTCGTACCGTTGATCACTCCGTTCGGCCGGGACGGCCGCGTGCACACCGGATCGCTGGAACGGCTCGCCGGTCGCATCCTTGACGACGGCGCGGCCGGGCTGGTCGCCCTCGGTACCACCGCCGAGACGGCGACCCTGACCGAGGCCGAGCGCCGCCAGGTGCTCGACGTCTGCGCCGGGGTTTGCAGAGACCGGGACGCACCGCTCATCGCCGGCGCAGGCTCGAATGACACGCGCAGCTCTGCGGCCGCCTTGGCCGCGCTCACTGCGTGGCCGGAGATCCGCGCTGCCCTGACCGTGGTGCCGTACTACAGCCGTCCTGGCGAGGGCGGAGTACACGAGCATTTCCGAGTGCTAGGTCAAGCCGGTCCCGTTCCCCTGATCATCTACAACATCCCCTACCGCACCGGCCAGGCGGTCGGCTGGGCCACCATGCGTGAGCTCGCGGGACTACCCGGAGTTGCCGGGGTCAAGCACGCGGCCGGTGCCATCGATCAGGACACAGTGATCATGATGGCGGACCGGCCGCCCGGGTTTGCGGTCCTGGCGGGCGACGACATCTACGCATCGGCCATGCTCGCGCTGGGCGCCAGCGGCGCGATCCTGGCGTCTGCGCACGTGTGCACGGGCGAATTCGCCGGGCTGGTCCATGCCTGGCAGGCGGACCAGGCCGACCCGGCCAGGCGGCTTGGCCAGCGGCTGGCCCGGCTCTCGAAGGCACTGTTCGCCGAGCCTAGCCCAGCGGTGATCAAGGCAGTGCTGTACCGGCTCGGTGAGATTCCCACCGACGCCGTGCGGCTGCCCTTGCTGGCCGCCAGCGCCGAAGCGGCAGCCGAGGCGATGGCAGCGATCTGCGACCGGGGCGAGTAGGTTAGATCCGATCTGGCAGCGAGGGAGGCTAGCGCGTGGGTGGCGGGGTCGAGCACCTGGTCCTGTCCGGGCCAGTGCTGCTCGCGATTCCGGTAGCCGCGGCGGCCGGGGCCATCACCTTCTTTTCTCCGTGCTGCCTCCCGCTGGTGCCTGGTTACCTCTCGTACCTGACCGGCATGTCCGGCACTGGCGCAGCATCCGATAAGGGAACGGGCATGGCCGACGACGGGCCCGCGCCCGCCGCCATCGCCGGTTCCGCCGCGGTAGCGGTGGCCACCGCGCAAGCCGTGCCGAGTGCCGCGACCGCGCCGGTGCGCAGCCGGGTCATGCTGGGCGCGACGCTGTTCATCCTGGGTTTCTCGGCGCTGTTCGCCCTCGAGGGGGTAGCGGCCGCGGCCATCGGCGACACGCTACGGCTGCACGCGACCGGCCTGAGCCAGATTCTCGGCGGCCTGATCATCGCGCTCGGGCTGCTGTTCCTCGGCGCCTTCGACCGGTTCACCTTCGCCGGCCGCGTCGTCAAGCCGAGCGCGCGGCCGCGGGCCGGGCTGGCCGGCGCGCCGCTGCTGGGCGTGCTGTTCGGGCTGGGCTGGACGCCGTGCATTGGCCCGACCCTCAGCGCGGTGCTGGTCCTCGGCGGTACCAGCGGCACAGCGGTGCGCGGCGGCCTGCTTGCCTTCGTGTACGCGCTCGGCATCGGCGTGCCGTTCTTGATCGTCGCCTTCGCATTCCAGCGCGGCGTCAGCGTGTTCGGGTTCGCCCGGCGGCACGCCCGGCTCATCACCAGGATCGGCGGGCTGCTGCTCATCGCGGTCGGGCTACTGGAGGTCACTGGCGCCTGGGCCAGCGCGATTACGTGGCTGCAGGTGCACTGGCTGAACGGTTACACGACGCCCATCTGAGGTTACCGTGCTGCGGGATCAGCAGCTGGGCTATCCGAGCAGCTGCAGGGCCTGCCCAGGAGTAGCGAGGGTGTAGTCGGCTGCCTCGGCGGCATCGTACTGGTGGCCCCACGCCGCCGCTGCGCTCGTGCTGCCAGCGGCCTGGGCCGCGCGCAGGTCCAACGGCGAGTCTCCGATGTAAGCGACGTCGGCGGCCGGCACGCCCAGCCGGTCGGCCGCCAGCAGCACGCCGTCCGGGGCTGGCTTTGGGCGCGCTGCCTCGTCGCCGCCGACGAGCACGTCGACACTGACGCCCGCGCTGGCGAGCAGCATGGCGGCGGCGCGCGTGCTGGCCCCGGTGAAGACCGCGACCGGGTGCCCACTGGCCTGTAGCGCGCGGAGTGCGTCTCGCACGCCCGGATAGGCGGCAACGGTGACCGCCGCCAGCTCACGGTAGTAGGCGTCGGCTTCGCCCGCGGTCAGCTCGCGGCCCATCAGGTGCGCCAGGATCGCCTCCGGGGTACCGCGGGCGTAGCTGGCCACGACGTCGCCCGCGGTCACTGCCGGACCGCCAAGGTGGGCGACCGCGGCGGCGAATGCGGCCGGAACGACGCTGCTGGAGTCCAGCAGCGTTCCGTCCATGTCCCAGACCAACTGCCGGACGGTCACCGGTCACGCACTGCGCGGCGGGAGCGGCGGCCTGGTCCTGGCGGGCCGCCCAGACTTGTCTGGCGGGCGGGCTGGCGGATTCTGTTCCAGCGCTGCCAGCGCCATCGTGACCGCCGTCTCCAGCTGCGAATCTCGGCCGGCGGCCCAGTCGTCGGGGGCGATGAGCACTTCGACGTCCGGGTCCACGCCGTAGTTCTCCACGCTCCAGCCAAGGCCGTCGAACCAGAAGGCGTACCGCGGCACACTTATCTCGGTTCCGTCGACAAGCTGGTGCAGCGGCACGTCGATGCCGATCACGCCACCCCAGGTGCGCGCGCCGACGACCGGCCCGATGTTGCGGGCCTTGATCGCAGCGGTAACGATGTCGCCGTCAGAACCCGCCCACTCGTCGGAGAGGGCCACGATCGGGCCGCGTGGCGCGTCCTCCGGGTAACTCTCCGGCTGCATGCCCGTCGGAATGTCCCAGGCGATGATCTGCCGTGCCAGTTTCTCGATTACTAGCTGCGACGTATGCCCGCCGCGGTTGCCACGCACGTCCAGGATGAGGCCGTCGCGGCGCAGCTCGCCGCGCAGGTCACGGTGGAAGTCCGCCCACCCCTCGCTGACCATGTCGGGAACGTGCAGGTACCCCAGCCGCCCACCGCTGAGCTCGCGCACCTCCGCCCGGCGGGCTGCCACCCAGTCCTGGTAGCGGAGGCGGCCCTCGCTACTCAGCGGCGTGACGACCACCCGCCGCAACCGGCCGCCGTTGCTTTCGGACCCTTCGCTCGCGGACACCGTCAGCTCGACCGGCTTGCCTGCCGTTCCGACCAGCAGCGGCCCCGGCCCGTCCGGACCGATCGGCTGCCCGTCCACCGCAATCAGCTCGTCGCCGACGGCCAGCGCCGCGCCGGGACCGGCAAGCGGCGAGCGCGCGCGGGCGTCTGACGACTCTCCCGGCACGATCCTGGCGATTCGCCACCTTCCGTCGTCGTCGCGGCGCAGGTCAGCGCCGAGCAGGCCGACCGCGGACGGGCCGGCCGGGTTGGCAGCGCCGAAGCCGCCCTGCACGACATACGCGTGCGAGGTGCCGAGCTCGCCGAACACCTCCCAAAGCACGTCGGCGAACTCGGCTGCGCTGGCGACCCGGTCAACAAGCGGCCGGTACTCGGCCAGCGTTGCCGGCCAGTCGACGCCGGCCATGTCCGGCACCCAGAAGTCGTGCGCCATGATCCGCCCTGCCTCATCAAAGGCATGCCGCCAGAGTGCGACCGGGTCCGCAACGAATCTGGCCCGGGCCGCGTCGATCCGGACCCGGTCGTCGGGGTTGTCCGGGTCGGCCTTACGGTCGGCCGGCACCACAGTCAGGCGACCTTCATCGCTGATCACGATCCGGCTGCCGTCGCCGCTCACGGCGAACCAGTCAACGTCCTCGGCTAGCACGGAAACCGACTGCCGCTTGAAGTCAAATCGCTCGAGGTCTGGGCGCGGGGCCTCGTCACCGGGCCGGGCCCGGCCCTGGCCGAGATTCCCGGTAACTGGCTCACGCAGCCAGGCGAGGCCGCCCTGCACCGTTTGCAAGGACGAGTACCTGGACTCCGGCGCCGGCAGCGCCACCACGCGCGTCGCCAGTCCGTCGGTGTCGACGCTCACGGCCGCCGGGGCGTCGGCGTCGTCGGATTCCGCCTTCGCCTTCCCGGGCCCGTCGCCGATTGGGCGGCCGTCCGGCTGCGGCGCGAATGGCGACGGCGTCGACACCGCCAGCGGCACAAGATAGGGCCGGGCGCCATAGGGAAACGACAGGTCAAAGAAGTGGGCGTCATACACCGGGTCGAAGTCGCGCTTGGACAGGAACGCCAGGTACCGCCCGTCTCCGCAGAAGACCGGGTTGGTGTCAGCGAACCTGCCGTCGGTCACGTCGTATACCGCGCTATCGGCGATCCTGGCGACCCTGATCCGCCGCATCGGCTGCGGTCCCGGCTGCGACCATGCCAGCCAGGCCGAGTCGGCGGACCAGGCCAGCCCGCTGATTTCGCCATCGTCGGAAGCGGCCAGTTCGGTCAACGCGCCCGAGGAGACGTCGAGCAGGCGCAGATGACCGTCGCGGGCAGCCACGGCGACCGCGCTGCCGTCGGGGGCCGCAGCTAGATCGGAGACCCTGCCGATCGCTCCCGCCGCCAGCCTGCGGGGCTGCCCGCCTGCATCAGCG
Source organism: uncultured Actinomycetota bacterium (assembly GCA_963787665.1). Lineage (GTDB taxonomy): Bacteria > Actinomycetota > Actinomycetes > Streptosporangiales > Streptosporangiaceae > JAJYUU01. The sequence continues at coordinate 124,803 of CAWBDZ010000003.1, read as the reverse complement.
TCGGCGCCATCGCCCCGGCCGATCTCAACCGCGTCCGAACCCTCCGCATCGGTGATCCACGCCACCAGCCCGTCGCCGCCAAGCATCCGCGGCAGCCTCGCCCGCACCCCCGGAGTGACGGCGAGCGCCCTGGCCGGACCGTCGCGGTGGGTGAGCCAGTGCACGGTGCCGCGCACCTCGACGGCGCTCGCCTGGCCAGTCCGGTTAACCGACAGGTCGCCAACGTGATCGGCGGCGGAGATCAGCCGTGGCGCGCGTCCTGCCGGGGCTGAGCCGAGCCTGATCTCGACCAGCGCCGGGTTGGCCGTGTCCAGCCCGTCCAGCAGGAAGACCTCGCCGCGACATTGGTAGACCACTCGCTGCCCGTCCGTGCTGGCTTGCCGCGCGTAAGGGCCGTCGAGATCGGTGTGCCGCCGCAAGTCGCCGCCGTCCAGGCTTACCGAGTAGATGTTGCCGGTGCCCTCATGGTCGGACAGGAACGCGAGCCTGCCGCCGACGAGCATTGGGCTGGCGAAGTGCCCGGCCACGTCCGCGAGCACTTGCCGGAACGGGTCGCCGCCCTGTCGGACCCAGATCCGGCCGGACGTGCCGCCGCGGTAGCGCTTGCGCCAGGCTGGGTCACCCTCGCCGCCGGTAAGCAGCGCGACGGCACCGGAGTCCATCGCCAGGTCCGACGCCGGGCCGAATGGAAGCCGACGAGTTGCGGCCGCGCCGTCAGCCGTTGTGATCATGTGCGCGTGCGGGAGATGGCTGAACGGCTGCCCGGACGACGTGACGGCCAGCACCTCGCCGCCTGGGCTCCAGCCGCACACCCGCGCTGCCGGGTCAGCCCAGTAGGTAAGCCTACGGCTGGGGCCACCGCCGGTATCGGCGAGGTAGACCTCGCTGGCTCCGTCCTGCCGCGCCGTCCATGCCACTTGCGCGGCATCGCCGGACAGCCTCGGCCACGTCGCGACTGCGTCGTCCGCGGACAACCGCCAGGCGCGACCGCCGGCCACCGGAGCAAGCCACACGTCGTCCTCGGCAACGAACGTGAGGAGATCGCGGCTGACATGCGGAAATCGAAGATAACTGGCTGACGTCACCAAGCCATCATAGGGCAGCGCTACTACCGCGCAATTGCGCAAGATCGCGTGGAAATTCACTAAAGGGTTACGCTGAATATTCCGCCGTGCCATGGCTGAAATAGGTTGTATGGATCAGGCGACGGTGCAAGACTCACGCTGTGGCAATCGCGCTTGAAGGCGGACCAGGCCTTTGCGCATCAAATGAAATTGTATTGCCCACGCAAGCGGGCGGGGCAGAAGCAGAAAGGCCGGCACCCCAGGAATCGGCGGAAACGGCCATGGTCGCGCAGCCGTGGCGGATCGCTGAGATTGTTGCCCGTGAACTGCGCTCCCCCGGTGTGGGCGTGCTGAAACTACGGCCGAAGCAGCCGCTGCGCTATCAGCCCGGCCAGTACGTGCCCGTGCAGGTACCAGGTGGCCGGGCATCTGGCGGCCCTATTCGATCGCCAACTCGCCACGGCCCGACGGCCAGCTCACGCTGCACGTCCGCGCCGTGCCCGGCGGCCTGGTCAGTAACTCCCTCACCTACCACTCGCAGGAGGGCGATTGCGTGCTGCTCGGGGCGGCGACCGGAGCCATGACCCTCGCCGAGTCCGACCACGACCTGCTGTGCATCGCGGGCGGGACCGGGCTGGCTCCGATCAAGGCACTGATCGAGCAGGCAATCTCCGGCCCAGTGGCCGTGCGGCGGCGCAGCATCACCCTGTTCTTCGGCGGGCGGCAGTACTTCGATCTGTATGACCTCGAGGACCTCCAGTTGCTGGAGTCCGCCTGCCCGGCCCTGCGCGTGATTCCTGTGCTGTCCGACGAACCGGGTTTCAGCGGCCTCGCTGGCCTGCTGCCCGACGTCGTCAGCGGGCACGGCCGGTTCGAGAACACCGACGCCTACATCTGCGGGCCGCCCGCGATGGTCAGCCAGACCGCGGCCGTGCTGGCAGCAAGCATGCCGGCCGCGCAGATCCACCACGATCGGGTGGCTTAGGGATTCAGGTAGGTGCCGAAGAATCCGAAGATCCGCTGCCAGGCATCCGCCGCGTCCTCTGGCTGGTAGCTCATTTTCGTGATCTTGGCGAACACCGCTCCGGCGCCGGACGACCGGCTCATGAACCTGTGCCCGGAGCCAGGGTAGATGCTCACATCGTGCGGCACCTCCAAGACGGCCAGGGCGCGCTGCAGGCGCTCGGGATGCTTGGTTCCCATCGGATCCCGCCCGCCATAGCTGCCCACTATCGGGCACGCGCCTGCGAGCACCGACTCGGCGTCCTCGGGCACCTCCCCGTAGTTGACAGCGGCAACCGCGAAGCCGGGCCGCGGCGCGCACAGCAACGCGAACCCGCCACCGATGCAGAAGCCGATGACGCCGATCTTCCCGGTGCAATCCGGCCGTCCGGCCAGGTACTCACGGGCATACTCCAGCGCGCTGAAGACCGGCCCGTGCCTGGCATGCAGCTGCCGGATCGCGCCGCGGATGCAGCGCACCCAGGGCTTACCGTTATAAAGGTCGGGCGCGAGCGCCAGGTAGCCGCGCGCGGCGAAGTCGTCGGCTTTCTGGCGGACGTCGTCGTTGAGGCCAAACGCCTCGTGCACTACGACGACACCAGGCCATGGCCCCGCCGAGGCCGGGGGCACCGCGAGATATGCAGGCACGGTGTCGCCTGCGGCCGGATAGCTAATGTCAGGCATGCGGCAAAGACTGTCATACCCATGGGCGTAAGGCCACCGATGGTGCCGGTAACTTAAGGTGGATCATATGGCTGGGGACCCCATTAACCGCGTGCACCGCAATGGCTGCGGAAAGTATCCGCTAAGAGGCGCCGCACAACATCTTCCCGCCCCACAATGCATTGCGGTCCTCGTGCTAATGACAGCCTTACCCTTATCGCGCCGCGCCTGACCGTTGCCGGCACAGGCGCAGCACGTTGGCGATGATCTGGTGACCGGCGCCGCCCGCCGTGGTCAGGATCGACTCCGGATGGAACTGCACGCCCCACCGGCCGCGGGCGGCGTCCTCGATCGCCATCACCACCCCGTCGCCAGTCACGGCAGTGACCTCGAAGCCGCCGGTTACCTGTTCGGGCCGGGCATGCAGGGAGTGGTACCTGGCCGCAGTGAACTCCCTGGGCAGGCCCGCCAGCAGCGCGCCGCCCAGCACCTGCACGCGTCCCGGCTTGCCATGCACCGGGGTGTCCAGCAGGCCGAGCGAACCCCCAGCGTGCTCCACCATCGCCTGCAGTCCCAGGCAGACGCCGAAGGCCGGCAGCCCGCGCTCGTCCAGGGCGCTGAGCAGTTTGTCGCAATCGAAGTCCGCCGGGCGGCCAGGTCCGGGCGACAGCACGACCAGATCCGGCGCGAACTCGTCGAGCAGCCCGGGATCGAAGCCGGCCCGCAGCGTCGTCACCTCGGCGCCGTGCTCGCGGAAGTACCCGGCAAGCGTATGGACGAACGAGTCCTGGTGGTCGACGAGAAGCACTCGCAGGTTGTCCCCCGGCGGTACAACGTCTGGCAGCACAGCGTCAGGCAGGCCAGCTTCCGGCAGGCCGGGCTGGCCGGCCGAAACCCGTTCCCCTCCGGAAGCCTCGGCCAGCGTCTCGAGCAGCGCGCGCGCCTTGAGAACCGTCTCGCGCTCCTCCTCGTCCGGGTCGGAGTCGAACAGCAGCGTCGCGCCGGTGCGGACGGCCGCCAGCCCGTCAGTGATGTGGGCGGTGCGGAGCGTGAGCCCGGTGTTCATGCCGCCGTCGAAGCCGATCATCCCGACCGCGCCGCCGTACCAGCGGCGCGGCTCCGCCTCGTGATCCTCGATGAACTGCATCGCCCAGTTCTTCGGCGCGCCTGTGACCGTGACCGCCCACATGTGGGTGAGGAACGCGTCCAGGGCATCGTAACCTGGCCGCAGCGTGCCCTCGACATGATCGACGGTGTGGATCAGGCGGCTGTACAACTCGATCTGGCGGCGCCCGATGACCTTAATGCTGCCCGGCACGCAGATCCGCGACTTGTCGTTGCGGTCCACGTCGGTGCACATGGTGAGCTCTGACTCTTCTTTCGGCGAGCTGAGCAGCGTGCGAATCGCTTCGGCGTCTTCAAGCGGGCTGGCGCCGCGGGCGATTGTCCCGGCGATCGGGCAGGTCTCCACCCGGTCGCCGGTGACCCGCACGTACATCTCCGGGGACGCGCCAACCAGGTACTCGTCGTCCCCGAGATTGAGGAAGAACTCGTAGGGCGCCGGGTTGCGCTCGCGCAGTCGCTCGAAGAACGCGGCCGGGGCCGGGCAACGGGCATGGAAGGTGTGGCTCGGCACCACTTCAAACAAGTCGCCGCGAGCGAACTTTTCCCTGGCCTTGGCGACGACGCGGGCATAGCTGCCAGGTACCGGATCGGCCGGAATCTCGCCAGAACGAGAGCCGGCTGGCGCGGCGGCCGCTGAAGCTACGGAGCCGTCCCTCCTGGGCAGACCGACGGTGCTCGCGGCGCTGGTGTCGAAATCGAAGGTGAACTTGCTGGCCGTTTCCCGCTTGCGGTCGACGGCGTAGATCAGGTCGGGCAGGTGCAGGACCAGGTCGCGGCCGGTTCCGTCGCGCTGGATGCGCTGGCGCACCGGCTCGAACTGGAATGCCAGGTCGTACCCGAACGCGCCATACAAGCCGAGGTGCGGGCTTGGCCCGGCGAAGTCGGCGATTACTTCCCGCAGCGCCGAGAACACGGTCGGCCGGCGGCTGCGCTGTTCCTCGGTGAAGATCCCGTCGCTCTCCGGGATGAGAACCTCGATGTGGCGCGCAGCGGCACTGTCTGCCGAGACGATGTCTCCGGCGGCGCGCTGTAGCGCCGCTGCGATCACCGGCAGCAGCACCGCGCCACGCTGGTTCAGCGCCGTCGCACTGATCCGCCGCCCCCGGGCGATGATTTCCACCGGGGGGTCCAGGTAAGCCAGGTGCCAGCGGCTATACCGCCCTGGGTACTCCATGCCGGAGCTGAGCACGCCGCCGCGCCGGTCCTGCACCTGGCGAGTAATCTCGGCGAGCTCGCTCGGGTCGAACTCCTCAGCCCGCGAGTGCACGCGGATCCCGCCTGCAGTGACGTAACTGGTCTCACTCATCTCGGCCTCGCGGTGTCATGCCCGCCAGGGCAGCGGCAGCAACAAGAAGGCGACCGCCGGCCTGGCGGTCGCCTTTCCTGGTCTGCTCAGCTGTCCTGCTCAGCGCGAACCCCGGGCACCGCCTACTGGCGGCGCCACCAGCCTGCCGCACGGTGCGCTGTCATGGCGGGAAGCTTAGCCCGGGCCGGGCTGGATCGCGACTTCGCCATCTAAATACGCGGCGTTCTCGCACGAAGCGCCCACTCCATGTCGATTTCAGTGCCTCTCGCGCCCGAATTGATACGATTCGCGACACTGAAATCGACATGGTGTTGCGAGTCGGCCCGTCTCAGGCCGAGTACACGACCGTGATCGAGACGCTTACCTGCTGGGTACCAGGCGATATCGGCACTGATGAGGCTTTGGGGGTCGATGTTGCCTGCGCAGCGCCGAAGAACACCGGCGAACCTGCCTGCACCGGCGTAATGCTGACGACCTGTCCGAGCGGCTCGCCAAGCGCCGCCGCGAATTGCTCAGCCTTGGCCCGCGCATCGTGGACGGCCGCCGCCCGTGCGCGTGCTAGCAGTTGCCCGGTATCGGTCAGGTTGACCGACAGGTTGTCGATGGTCACCGCGTTGCCGCCCGCGTGCACGGCAGCCTCGACCTGGACACCCGCCCGGCTGAGATTGGTGAGGGTCGCGGTTAGTGACTCACTCACGTTGTATCCGACTGGGACCTGGGAGTTGCCCTGATAGTTGGGTGAGATGGACATGCCAGAGGTCTGGATGTCGCGCCCGGCCACGCCACCGCCCCGCAGCGCCCCGGTGACGCTGCGCACCGTCTGGTTGGCCTGGCCTAGGGCCGAGCTCACTGAGGCGCCGTTGACCGACACTCCCATCGACAGCAGCAGCTGGTTCGGCGTTCCGGTGACAGTGCCGACTCCGGTGACGGTGATCCTGCCGGCTGGTGATGATGCGGCGGTGAGCGTGGCGCCCTTCGCCTTACTGGCGGCCGCCGGACTGCCGCGGCTTGCCCCGATGGTGAACGCGCCGACTAGCAGCGCGGCCGAGGCGACGCCGATCGCCGCAGCGCGATAGCCGGGATTGGTGCTGATCGACATGGCTGGACTCCTGCTCCGCGGGGGAAAGGCTGTTGCCATTGCGACGCAGCGCGCGCCCGCCCGGTTCCGTCAGAAGTTCACCCGGTTGCCATCTGCCTGCAGCGGCCCGCGCACGACGTTCCGCAGCAGGACGTTCCGCAGCAGGACGATCCGCAGCAGCATGTTCCGCCGGCGTGCTCGGCAATCTGGCGCGGCTCCCAGAAACTGCCAATTGTCATGTGACATTGTATATGGTTTTCTAATTAGCACTATCGAGCGGGAACCGCCAGAGGAGCAAGCGATGAGCGCGTCCACCGAAACTGTGCAGCCCGGCACCCCGACGCTCGAGAAGAACGCAATCGGACTGGGACGCTCTACGATCTTCGCCATGGCTGGCGCCGCTCCGGGCCAGACCGTCGCGATAACCCTCGCCTTGCTGGTCTCCTCTAGTGCCTACGGCACCATCCTGCCCGTGGTCATCACAACGGCCGGTTTGCTGTGCATCGCGCTGGCCTTCCACCGCCTCAACATGTGGCGCCAGAATGCGGGCGCTACCTACGAATGGGTCTCGCGCGCGTTCAATCCGTACGTTGGTTTCCTCGTCGGCTGGCTCATGCTGATCGCGTTCACACTGTTCGTGCTCATCGACGTGATCACCATCGGTCCAAGCGTGCTCGCTTTCCTCGGCCTGTCGCCCACCAGCAAATGGGAAGGCGCGATAGCGATCGTCCTGATCGGCTCGTTCCTCACGCTCACCGCGATTCGCGGTATCCGGCTGAGCGCGCGCCTCCAGGTTGCGGTTGCACTGCTGGAGTACACGATCATTACTGTCTTCGTGATCTGGGCCTTCATCGCGGTCTTCATCGTTCACACAGCCGGTACCCTGCACCCGGTCGTGGGATGGCTGACGTTCCACGGCACCGGTGCGGGTGTATTCGGCGCCACGATGATTATCGCCGTTGCGTCCCTGGCTGGCTGGGACGGCGGCATCTACCTCAACGAGGAGACTCAGGCTCCGGAAAAGAATCCCGGCAAGGGCGCCGTGCTCGGCGTCGCTCTCACCGGCCTCCTGTTCGTCGTCATGTACGCAACGTTCCAAGGGGTCGGGTCGGGTGCGGCGCTCCAGGCGCATAGCTCGAACGCCCTGGCATGGGTGGGCCAGCGCCTTGCCGGGACTGCCGGCGACCGGATCCTGTCGTTTGCCGTCATGATCTCCGTCCTGGCAACCACGCAGGTTGCCATCATCGGTACCGCGCGAGTCGCGTACTCGATGGCGAGGGACCGCGTCCTGCCGCGCAGGCTTGGCGTCATCAGCGAGCGCTACCGAACTCCGGCACTGGCGACCCTCCTCCTCGGCGCGAGCATGATCGTGCTGGGAGTCATTGACGTGTTCGCAACCTCTGTAGCTTCGGCGATGGCCGTCATCATCAACTCCAGCGGAGTCCTGTACTCGATCTTCTACGCCGTCACCGGGCTCGCCGCCGCCTGGTATTACCGCCGGCTGATCTTCCAGTCCGTCAAGAACGCCGTAATGCTGGGACTCCTGCCGCTGGCCGGAGCCGGGCTGCTTATCTGGGTGACGATCAAGGGGACCCAGGCGCTGACGCACGCAGAGCGCTGGAGCCTCCTCGGCGTCGGCGTGGCCGGCGTGATCATGATGATCGTTGCAGCCAGGGTGTACCGGGCGCCTATCTTTAAGGCCGAGCTAGAAACGGCCGAGGCAGCGGCTCCGACCCTTCATGTGGGAACGGACTAGGAGCCGGCGGACCGTGCAAAGGCTGGATGGGCAAGTCGCGATCATCACCGGCGGAGCTCGCGGCATCGGGCTGGGAATCGCGACGGTCCTGCGGGCGGAGGGCGCCGACGTAGCGATCGCCGACGTGGACGAACCCGCCGCGGCAGCGGCGGCAGCGGCGCTGTCACCGGCTGGTGAGCACGCAATCGGCGTGCGGGTTGATGTCACCGAGCTGCCGGATCTCGAGAACCTGGCGGCTGCCACCATCCGCCACTGGGGCCGCATCGACATCCTCGCCGCGAACGCCGGCATTTACCCGCACATCCTGCTGCGCGACATGAGCGTCGCTGACTGGAATCGCGTGATGTCCATCAACGTCAGCGGGGCGATGCTTGCCATCCAGGCCTGCCTGCCGCAGATGACCGAACAGGGCTACGGCCGGATCGTGCTGACCTCGTCCATCACCGGGTCCGTGGTGGGCCAGCCCGGCTACGCCCACTACGGGGCCTCGAAGGCAGCGATGCTCGGCATGATGCGCTCGGCCGCTATTGAGCTGGCTCCGGCGGGGATCACGGTCAATGCGGTCCTGCCCGGCAACATACGAACGCCCGGTTTCGATGAGGTCGGGTCCGAGCACAGGCGGCGGATGCTGGCCGCAATCCCGCTGAACCGGCTCGGCGAGCCCGACGACGTTGGCTGGGCCGTCCGGTTCCTGGCGTCCAGGGAAGCCGCCTACATAACCGGCCAGACGCTCATAGTGGATGGCGGCCAGGTACTTCCCGAAAGCGCGCCGTAACGAGCGCTACCGCCGGCGAACCCCGGCAGTCGCGGTAGTCAGGAGGTCTCCTCACGGCCGGCCCACAGGCCCCGGAGATGCTCGATGTGCGCTCTCATCAAAGCGGTGGTGGCGGCGGCATCGCCAGCCTCCAGTGTCTCCAGCAGCTGGTGGTGCTCCTGGGCGGACGCCATCAGCCGGCCAGAGCGGGCGAGATCTTCGAGGCCGAACAGGCGGGTCTGGCGGCGGAAGCGGTCGACCAGCTCGGTGAGGCGCGAGTTGCCGAGCGTGTCAATCAGCTCCACGTGGAAGCGGCGGTCGAAATCCAGGTAGCGGATCAGGTCACCGCGGCCTGCCGCGCCGGTGACCTCGTCGGCCAGCCCGGCGAGCAGTTCGAGCTTCGCCGGCGTGAGCGTCCCGGCTGCCATGGCCGTGGTAGGAACCTCGAGCAGGAGCCGGATCTGGGAGATCTGGTCGAGGTCGCTCTCTGATACCTCCAGCACCCGGAAACCTTTATTCCGAACGACCTCGACAAAGCCGTCCTTGACCAGATCCAGCATCGCCTCGCGCACTGGAGTGGCAGAGACTCCGAACTGCTCGGCCAGCCCTGGAGCAGAGTAGATGACGCCCGGCTGCAGCTCCCCCGCCACCAGCGCCGCCTCGAGCGCCCGGCTCACCTGCTCGCGCAGGCTGTCAGCCCTGATCGCGAAAATGTGGCCCGGCGAGTTCTCGCGATGATGGGTGACCGAGGTCATGCAGCCCCTCCCAGTGAGCTATGTCATGTCCCACATTACTGCGGCGTAACCTGCGTACCGGATCCCGCACGAGCGGGTCCGGCAGAACTTGTTGTGCCACGTACTATGTGCAATGCTACATCGGTCGCTTCAGGTCGCTCCGGGTCAGTTTCGCGCTCCTACGGTGGGGTGGATTAGTGGGATTTTACGAAGATCTGGGCGTCCGCCGCGTGCTCAACGCTGCAGCCTCCTTCACCCTCGTCGGCGGTTCGCTGATGCCGGATGAGGTTGTCGATGCGATGCGCAGCGCCTCGCGCTCGTACATCGACATGCACGAGTTGCATGCTGCGGCCGGCCGGCGGCTCTCGGAGCTGACCGGAAACGAGGCGGCCTATGTCACGTCGGGATGCGCAGCCGCGCTGGTACTTGGCACGCTGGGCGCCATTACGAAGGGCGATCCGCGCCTGATCGTTCGCATGCCGGAGGGGAAAGGCCTGGCGACCGAGGTCGTGATGCACACAGTGCATCGCTGTCCTTACGATCCGGCTGTCCAGCTGGCCGGCGGCAAGATCGTGCAGTTCGGCAACGCGTACCAGACATTCGAGTGGGAGCTGGAAGCCGCGATTACCGATCAGACGGCTCTCGTGCTCTGGGTGGATGGCACAGACCTGGGGCACGGGGCTCTCGACGTCGCCACGACGGTGAAGATCGCGCATGCTCGCGGCGTCCCGGTTCTGGTGGATGCGGCCGCGCAGATCCCCCCGCATTCGAACCTGTGGCACTACACCAGGGACCTGGGGGCAGACGCCGCGGTGTTCAGCGGCGGCAAGGGCCTGCGGGGGCCGCAGTCGAGCGGCTTGATGGTGGGCACGCGCGAGTTCATCGAGGCGGCCCGGGCTAACGGCGCTCCCTATCAGCGCCTTGCCCGGGCGCTGAAGGCCGGCAAGGAGGACATTGCCGGCCTGGTTCGGGCCGTCGAGCTGTTCCTCGCCCAAGATCACGAGGCGGTCGCGCGGGAGTGGGAGCAGACCGTCCAGGACTGGATTGATGCCTTGTCGAAGGTCCCGGGCCTGACCGCCGTGCGCGACTTTCCCAATGAGGCCGGCCAGCCCATTCCGCGTGCGCGCGTGACGGTTGACCGCGAACTGACCGGCCTTAGCGGGGACGAGATGATCACCAGGCTCTGGGACCGGGACCCGCGGGTGTGCGTCCTGCACGCCGATGCGGCCTCTTTCTACATCACCCCTGAGACGCTCGCCGCGGGCGAAGCGAATCTCGTCGCGGCCGCCATCGCCGAAGTTGCCACCACCTCGGCCGCTTAGACCGCGGGCGGCAGCAGCGCGCGGGCCAGCGTGCAGGTGGCGGTGTGCAGCTGGTTGCTCACCTGGCACACGCCGCAGTCGGCAGCGATGCCCATAATCACGGCCGCGTCGTCAGGTGCGACCTGCCATTCGTCCTCGAGCCAGAGTTTCAGCTCGCGGAATGCGGTGCGGCACGCATCGGCAAGCGAGATCCCGGACACGATCGTGGTCAGGTGCGTGGCGGTCCTGATCCTGGGGCAGTGCATGGACGACGGCCGCACCACGGGGGTGGCCGATGCAACAATCCTGGTGCCGGCTTCCGGCGAGCACGTGACCTCGCCCGCCCCCATTGAGGCTTTGCAATCGCCGAAATACAGCAGCCCGCCATCCACCGCGACGGGGAGGATGACGGTCGCCCCGCTGGTGATGGCGCTGCAGTCCATGTTCCCGCCGTAGTCATTGCCTTCGTGGCGGCTGAGAACCGTTTCCTGCCGCGGCGCCGTCGCGAGGCAGCCGATGAGTGGCCGGACCGGTACCGACCAGTTGTCGCGGATCCGGATCTGACCGTCGGCGACTGTCAGGGACACCGCGTACTCCTCCTCGTGCCACCAGTCGGCTGGAGACAGGGCGGCGCACCTGCTGATGACTACGGCCGCGGGCGTGGTCACGGCGATGTCCTCGATGTAGATCTCGACAGCCCCGCCCGGCTGAGCTCCTTCAACGGCGATCGGGCCGGTCACCGGGTTGAGATTGGCGTCGACCCACGCGGCCGACTCCGGGCTGAAGTCAGCAGGGTCGCGATACCGGCCGGTGAAACAGTCAGCCGTATCGACGATGAAGCGCTCTCCCGGCTGCACTGAGCCGATCGGCTGGTGCGCAGGACTGTAGACATACTTGACATCTGTCGCGGCGAAGGTCTGCATTGCCAACGATTCCATCCTCCTTCCGGGCGTGAACCGCAGGAACGGCTCTTGCCGCGTCAAGTACTATGTGTAATGCTACACATCAAAGCGTACAAGAGACGTGTGTCCATCCCATAGCGACGGGACTCCCGGGCGAGTGAGTGTCTGACTGCCGACTCTGCCGCGTTATTGCCATCCTGATTGCGGAGCGGCCGGGTGTAACTCACCGGTGCATGAACGCTTCCGTCTCCTGCTGGCCCTGGCCAGCCAGCGCTGCCGGCCAGATCTGTCGCAGGCCCGGTCATGCCCGGTCACTCAGTAGTGGAGGTCGATCATGAGCGCTACGCCATGGCGCGGAGTCCTGGTAGCCAACGCGCTGCCTTTCACCGCGGATCTGGAAGTCGATCTCGACCGGTACGCCGAGCACGTCGGCTGGCTCGCCGAGTCTGGCTGTGACGGCATCACGCCAAACGGCTCGCTCGGCGAGTATCAGACTCTGAGCGACGCCGAACGGGCCCGCGTCGTGGAGACGGCCGTAACGGCGGCGCCGCCCGGTTTCGCCGTCATCCCCGGTGTCGGAGCGTACGGGTCGCGCGACTGCGTTCGGTGGGCCCGGCAGGCAGCTGAGGCAGGCGCCGTTGCGGTGATGTGCCTGCCGCCGAATTCCTATCGCGCTGACGAGCGAAGCCTTCTCGATCACTTCAGCGCTGTGGCTGCGGTCGGGCTGCCAGTCGTCGCGTACAACAATCCGCTGGACACCAAGGTTGACCTCACCCCCGACCGGCTAGCGCGCCTGTACGGCGAGGGGCTCATCGTGGCTGTCAAGGAGTTCGCCGGGGATCCGCGTCGGGTGTACGAACTGCATGAGCTCGCGCCCGACCTTGACCTGCTCATCGGCTCCGATGACACCGCGGTGGAAATGGCCCTGGCCGGCGCCACCGGATGGGTGTCCGGCTACACCAACGCGTTCCCCCGGTCCTGCCTCGCGCTGTACCGGGCGGCGATGGAGCAGGACGTGAAAACTGCCATCCCGCTCTACCGGCAGCTGCACGCGCTGCTGCGGTGGGATTCCAGGCCCGAGTTCGTCCAGGCCATCAAGTTCTCGATGGACCTGGCCGGCCGGTACGGCGGGCCATGCCGGCCGCCACGCATGCCGCTATCGGAGGAGCACGCCGCGGTGCTGCGCGAGCTTACCGACAAGGCGATCGCCGCCGGGCTGACGTAGCGCCGCGCCGGCAGCGTCAACGTGCCTGCACCGAGGCAAGTATCTGGTTCACCGTCTGCTGGATCTCCTGCTGCCGGCCCGGCATGTCCTTGCTGGCGAAGTTGTGCAGGATGTCCAAGACAGCGTCCTGCCCGTGCAGGATGTCGATCTGCAGCTTGCCCATCTCGTGCAATGCGATCAGCGTCTCGTGGTCGGCGATGGCCCGCTTGTCACTGGCGGCCTGCGCCCGGTTCGCGCTGACCTGCAGAGAGATCATGATCGACAGCTGCGGCAGGTTGAGGATAGTCAGCAGCAGCGGCCACGGCGTCTTGTCAAAGCCGACGATGTTGCCAGCGAACAGCCACACCACGACCCCGATGGTGATGCCGAGGAACACCCACATCGAGCCGCAAAGGCGGTTCACCGCGTCGGCGATCTTGTCGAGCAGGCTGCTGCCCCGGACGTGGTCGGACAGCACCAGCTTCGGCTTGTGATCTTGCGGAGCCGCCCTGATCGCCTCGGCTCGTTCGTGCAGGCCACTGACTTCGTGCTTGATGTCGCGCAGGGCCGACGCGTCTGTCGGCGGCTTGTGGTAGTGGCCGTTTACTGGCCCGATAGCGCCACGCTGTTGCTGTGTTTGCGTCATCGCCACAATTTAGCGCTCAAATGGCTCAATACGGCCATAGTTCCGAGCCCTGCATGGCGACCTTGCGGGATGCTATTTCTATGCCATCCAGGATCATCGTCAACGGTCAGCCGCGCGAGTTCACCGAGCGAGACGGCCAGAGCCTGCTGGAGCTGCTAAGGAGCGACCTTGGTCTGACCGGGCCCAAGCTTGGCTGCGGCGAGGGATCGTGCGGCGCGTGCACGGTCATGATCGGCAGCCGGGCGGTGCAAGCCTGCCAGCTGGCCGCCGCCGAGGCGGCCGGGCAGCGGGTCACCACGGTTGAGGGCCTGGCCGAGGACGGCATCCTGCACCCGGTGCAGCAGGCCTGGCTGGAGACCGGGGCCATGCAGTGCGGCTACTGCACGCCAGGCTGGCTCACCGGCACCGCTGCGCTGCTAGCGCGCGTCCCGCACCCAGACGACGACAGGATCGACGCTGAGCTTGACGGCCATGTGTGCCGGTGCTGCGCGTATCCGCGCATCCGCCGGGCCGTGCACCGCGCCGCCGAGCTGATGGAGCACCCGGAGCTGCTCGAGCCTGTTCCGGACCTTGCGCCGAGCCCGGCCCGCGACGTCACGCCGGCCCGGCCCTGGGATCTCAGCGGGAAGGACGCCGGCTCGTTCACCGCGGCGATGCCCGAGGGATTGCTGGCAGTGGTGGCGCCGGACGCTGCCGATCAGGCTGCCGTGCCCGACGACGCCTGGGTGCATATCGGGGCTGATTCCGCGGTCACCGCGTTCACCGGCAAGGTTGAAGCGGGCCAGGGCACCCGGACGGCGCTGGCGCTGCTGGTGGCAGAGGAACTCGCGGTGCCGCTGGCGACGGTGACTGTGGCGATGGCCGACACCGACGCCGCGCCGTTCGATTACGGCACCTTCGGCAGCCGGTCCATGCCCCACGCGGCCCCGCCGCTGCGCGCCGCGGCAGCCGGTGCGCGCCGGGTGCTGACCAGCATCGCCGCGGCCAGGTTCGGGTTGGCCGCAAGTGAGCTTACGGCGGGGAACGGGATGATCGCCGGGCCGGACGGTGCGCCGAGCTCGAGTTACGGCGAGCTGGTCGCCGGCCTGCGCCGGGCCGAGCTCGTGCCGGCCGACGAGCCGGTGACTCCGGCAGCAGCGTGGCGCTCGGCCGGGCGCCCGGTGCGCGCCGCCGGCGCGGCCAAGGTCGTCACCGGGGCCAAGGTGTTCCCCGCGGACCTGCGCATTGACGGGATGCTGCACGGCTGCGTGCTGCGCCCGCCGGCGCACGGTGCGACCCTGCGCCATGCCGATACCGCGGCCGCCGAGGCGATTCCCGGCGTCCGGGTGATCCGGGCGGGTGCGCTGATCGGGGCGATAGCCGGGGCCCAGGCAATCGCGCGGCAGGCACTGACCGTGATCAACGCGGACTGGACCGAGCCGGACGGACCCGGGCCGGCCGAGCTCGATTCCTACCTTCGCGAGCATCCGGCGGACGGCGACGGATGGATGGCCCCGTTCCGCGAGCAACGCGGTGATCCCGACGCTGCCCTGGCCGGCGCGGCGCTGCGGCTCGACGCCGAATACCGCGCCGCCTACGTCGCCCACGTACCGCTCGAGCCGCGGGCCGCGATCGCCCGGTGGGACGGCGGGCGGCTTACCGTCTGGGCGGCGACGTCGACACCGTTCCGGGCCCGCCGGGAGCTGGCCGCCGGGCTCGGACTGAGCGAGGAGGACGTCCACGTCGTAGTGCCGGACTTCGGCGGCGGCTTTGGTGGCAAGCACGGATCAGTGGTGGCGATGGAGGCGGCCGTGCTGGCCCGATCGGCCGGCCAGCCGGTGCAAGTGCAATGGACCCGGGCGGAGGAGTTCACCGCCGGTTACCTGCGGCCGTACGCGCTGATCGAGGTGGCCAGCGGCGCGGACGAGTCTGGCCAGCTGGCCGCGTGGACGTTCACCAACATCCACTCCGGGCCCGCCTGCCTGCCGACGCCATACCGGGTCGAGGACCAGCGAATCGCCTACCAGCCAGCCGAGGGACCGCTAGCCCGCGGCTCCTACCGGGCGCTAGCCGCGACGGCGAACAACTTCGCGCGCGAGTCACACATGGACGAGCTCGCCGCGGCGGTCGGCGCCGATCCGGTCGAATTCCGTCTTCGGCACCTGGACGACGAGCGGCTCGCGGCTGTACTGACAGCGGCCGCCGACGAGATCGGCTGGCGGTCCCGGCACCAGCAGGCCGACGGGCGCACCGGGACCGGGATCGCGATCGGGATGGAGAAGGGCGGCCGGGTCGCGACGGCCGCCACGGTCCGCATCGGCGACGACGGAACGCTGCGGCTGGTTAGCCTGGTTACGGCGGTGGACTGCGGTGCAATCGTGCACCCGGACGGGCTGGTGAATCAGGTCGAGGGCGCTGTGGTCATGGGCCTCGGCCCAGCTCTTTTCGAGCAGATCGACTTCGCCGCAGGCCGCATCCTGAACGGCACAATGACGGACTACCGGGTGCCGAGGCTTGCGGACGTGCCGGCCGACCTGAAAGTCGTGCTAGTCGACCGGCCCGATCAGCCGTCGGCGGGCGGCGGAGAGGCGCCCATCATCGCTGTCGCGCCTGCCATCGCGAACGCGATCTTCGCTGCCTGCGGTATCCGCCTGCGCTCGATGCCGCTGGCACCAGCAGGCCGGGTGCCCGGCTTCCGGCCCTGACGGCAGCTAATCCTCCTCGAGCTGCCGCAGCTCCATCCGGCCGACCTTCGCCAGCGGATGCTTGGCGGCGACCTCGGCGGCGGCTGCCATGTCCGCGCACTCCAGCAGGTCGAACCCGACAATGAACTCCTTCGTCTCGGTGAACGGGCCGTCGCTGACCAGGACTTCCTGCCCGCGCACGCGCACCGAGCTGGCCTCAGCGGGCGGCGTTAGCGGCGCGCCCATCAGCCTCACGCCGCGGCCGTCCATTTCCTCGACCCACGGCTCCACCGACTCGATTTCGACCTCGGCCTCGTCGGCTTCGGCCTGGTCCTGATCTTGCATATAAATCAGCATCATGTACTTCATCGTGGATCTCCTGTCTGGTCGGCCCGCTACGCCATGACGACGAGCGGCCACCTGGTCGATGGACACTCGCCCAGAACCAAGCAGGCTAGAGCACCTTGCCCGGGTTCATGATCCCGGCTGGGTCGAACACCTTCTTGATCGCACGATGCACCGCCATGGATTCCTCGCCGAGTTCGGCCGCGAGCCAGCGCCGCTTGATCGTGCCGACTCCGTGTTCGCCGGTCAGCGTGCCGCCCATATCGAGCGCGGCGCGGAAGATGTCATCTGCGGCGGACCAGACCTCGGGCGGCACCTCGGCCAGTCCGCGGTCAAACACGAACACCGGATGCAGATTGCCATCGCCGGCATGCGCGACTGTCGCGATGAACACGTCATGGCGTTGCGCGGTCCGTTCGATGAAGGCAACCATCTCTGGCAGCCTGGTGCGCGGCACGCATACATCCTCAACCAGCCCAATGCCGAGCCGCTCGACGGCCGGGTAGGCCAGCCGTCGCAAGTCAAGCAGCTGCCGCGACTCGGCCTCGGAAGCCGATACCTCGGCCAGCGTCGCTCCGGTCGCGGCGCACACGTCCCGCATCTGGCTGGCCCGCAGGTCCGCCGAATCGCTGTCGTCCTGCGCTATCAGCAGCGCCCGCACGTTGTCGCCGAAGCCAGTGCTCTTCCAGTCATCAATGGCCCGCAGCGTGGTCTGATCCATCAACTCCAGCAGGCTCGGCCGGATCCTCGCGGCGAAGATGGCAGTCGCCGCCTGCGCCGCCGCGCCGAAGCTGGGGAAACCGGCGGCGACCGTGCTCGGATAGCGGGCCGGGCGCAGCCGCAACCGCAGCGTGGCCGATGTGATCACGCCGAGCGTCCCTTCCGAGCCGACGAACAGGCCGGTCAGGTCGTACCCGGTGACGCCCTTCACGGTTCGCCTGCCGGTCCGCAGGACCCGGCCGCCAGGCAGCACTACCTCAAGTCCGAGGACCGAGTCCCTGGTAACGCCGTACTTGACGCAGCGCAAGCCGCCCGCGTTGGTCGCCAGGTTCCCGCCGATCGTCGCGATCTCGTAGCTCGAAGGATCAGGCGCGTACATCAGCCCGTGCTCGGCGGCGGCCCGGTCAAGATCGGCGTTAAGGACTCCGGCGTCTGCGACGGCGATCTCGTTGGCCGCGTCGAGCTCCCGGATGACGGTCATCCCGGCTACCGAGAGAATGATGCATCCGTCGGTCGCTGTCGCGCCGCCGGCCAGGCTTGTCCCGCCACCTCGCGGCACGACCGGCACCAGGTGCCGCTGTGCCCAGGCGAGGGTGCCCTGGACCTGGACCGCGCTGCTAGCTACCACGACGCAGCGTGGCATGCCGGGAGTGATCGTCGGCGTCTGATCCCGCCGGTAGGCGTCCATCAAGTCAGGATCGGTGATGACCCGGGCGCCTGGCGCGGCCTCGGGCAGTCCCTGAAGCTCGTGCCTCATCCTGTCCTCTCGCGGCCGGGCCACCTATCGTAGCCTGGCGCCGATGAGTGCTCACTTCATGCCGATGGGCCGGCTGGGACCGGGTGGACCGCCGGTGTCCCGGATCGGCCTTGGCCTGGCCGCGCTCGGCCGCCCCGCGTATATCACCAGCGGTCGGAGCGCTGATCTGCCGGACCGCAGCGTAGCCGGGCTGCGCGCGCAGGCGTTCTCGGTGCTCGACGCCGCCTACGCGGCCGGCGTCCGGTACTTCGACGCGGCCAGATCGTACGGCCGGGCCGAGGAATTCCTGGGTGACTGGATCATTCAGCGAGGTCACCGGGACGCCGTCGCGGGCTCGAAGTGGGGCTACCGCTACACCGGCGGCTGGCGGCTCGATGCGCGCCAGCAGGAGGTCAAGGAACACTCGCTGGCGATGTTCACCAGCCAGCTTGCGGAAACCCGTGCGAGGCTTGGCCAGGCGCTCGCGCTCTACCAGGTGCACTCACTCACCGAGGACTCCGGCGTGCTCGGCGATCGTGACCTGCTCGCCGCGCTCGCCGGGTTGCGCGACAGCGGCGTGCTGATCGGCTTTTCCACTAGCGGGCCGCGTCAGGGCGAAACGCTGGAACGGGCGCTGGCGGTCACCGTCGGCGGGGCGCCGCTATTCGCGGCGGCGCAGGTCACCTGGAACCTGCTCGAGCCGTCAGTGGGCCGCGCCGCGGCCGAAGCAGCCCACGCGGGCCTGGCCATCGCAGTTAAGGAGGCCGTCGCCAACGGACGGCTGGCGCCAGGCGGCGACGCAGCCGGACCGTTGTCTGCGCTATCGACGCTCGCCGCCGGGCAGCACGTGACCACGGACGCGATGGCGATAGCTGCCGCGCTCGCCCAGCCCTGGGCGACGATCGTGCTGTCCGGCGCGGTGACGACAGCGCAGCTCACGGCGAATCTGGCCGCGCTCGCGGTTACCACTACGGCCGCGGCAGGAGATCTGGGCCTGGCCGAGCCCGCGGCTGCATACTGGTCGGCCCGGGCTGCCCGGCCGTGGAGTTAGATCAGCGGGTCAGGAGCGCCGACGCGAGCAGCCGCTCGCCGTCCAGCAGCCAGATTCGGGCGTCGTGCTCGCGCTCGTCGACGGCCAGCCGCGGCGCGCAGCCGGGCAGGATCGCGCGGTGGTACTCCATCTCCGCCACCGACGGCAGCCAGCCGTCGGCTAGCACATCCTCGACGGCGGCCCAGTGAATGGCGTTGTTGACGTGCCCGGCGGTGTCGAAGTCGGCGGCCCGCAGCGGCCAGTCGCGGCTGCCGTTGCGGGACCCGTTCCCTCGACGGCCAAGCGAGAGGCGGGCGGACACGGTCCGGCCGCCCGCCGCATCGCCATAGGTGCGAAGGAACGCCTCCGACAGGGGCATGGGCCGGCCAGTTTCGCGGTTCACGGCAGCCCAGACAGCGCTGGCCTGGATCAGCGGACCATCACGTCCGAGCAATGTCGTCGTCCGCTCGGCCCACCTTGCGCCTGTGCCAGAGCAGAATGTCCGGATCTGCAGCCGGTCGCCCATGACCGGCCCCGACCGGATCGCGAGCTTACAGCGGCGCACCAGCCAGACGATCGCCTCGGTCAGGGCGGCATCGGCGACATCGTCCTCAGCGGCCGTCTGCAGGTAGCGCGCCAGCGCATCCAGCCGCAGACGGCCGGACGGGGTGACGTCGGTGCTGCGGACGATGCGCCTCGTGGCGAAGACCCGGCCGCTGCCCGGCTCGGCCAGGAAGGTGAGCTGCGGCCCGGTCATTCCCCGCATTCTTCCCGATCGCGGCGTCAGGCGATGCGCCAGGCCTTCGCGTCAGGTGAATGCGCTCGCTGTCGGAACCCTCACCTAGCCTCATGGCGTGGCGGTTCATGAGGCTCAGGCTCGACCTCGCATTGCCGAGGTGAATCCCGGCCCGGACCCGCCGGTTAGCCGCGGATAGCCTCGAATGCCCGGCCTGCCCTCGTGACGACCGGGCCGTCGCGGAACAGGCCAGGCGCTGCCGTCGCCTGGCGTGGCAGGCAGTGCGAACCAGGCATATCGCTGCACGAATGTCAGCCGCTGGAGCATCCTGGCCGCGGCCGTCACGAAGGCCGCCTGCTGGCGGGGCGACGGGAAGGTGACGCTAGCCCCGAATCTGATGAGGGCGAATTCAGTGAGCCAGATCGGCAGATGGTAGCGAGCGTGGATCGCCCGCAGGTAGGACCTCAGCTGCCCGACCGCGGCGGTGGTGGCGAAGTCCCCGCCGTACCAGTGCACCGAGATGAAGTTCACCCGGTCGTGCCGGTTCTTCGCGCCGTGCATGAACCGGTCGAGCCAGCCCCCGGGGGTGGCCGCGTCGGTCGCTACCGCGGGGCTGCCCAATTTCATGCCCGTGCCCATGAGCTTGGGCCATAGCGCGAGCGCCTGCGGGACCGTCAGGTTGGACTGGGAGCTGCTGTCAGGCTCGTTGAAGCCAAGCAGGTAGTGACCTTCGTGTTTCACCTGGCGTAGCGCGGCCGCGGTGACACTGCCCGCGCCCCATATCATCGGGACGAACCGCACCCGTCGCGGGCTCGTGATACCGCGATGGTCAGTCGCCCAGGTGTAGTACCAGGAGGCTCCCGACCTGGCTAGCGCCTGGGTGACGCCGTGAAATACCCACACCGCGACCCCTTTTTTGGCATCTCTGGCGGCCGCCGAGGCATGCGGAGCAGACTGCTGGCGAGCTGCAGTCCCGGCGACAGCCACTCCGGCGGCTGTGCAACTGGCGGTAATGCAACCGGCAGCCAGCGCCCCAACGACCAGCTTGGATCCCCGCGACGTCAAAGCTCACTCCCGCTACGAGTTGCCGCGCTGCTCCAGCGCATCGAGGTCTCTTTCGGCGTACAGCCGGTGCTCCCATTCCTCGTTCAAGACGATGAGGAGGCACTCGCGCACCGGGTAGCTGCGGGGCCGCGGCCAGCCGGGTCCCTCGACCGGGTCGGTGTGACCGGCCAGTGACGCGTCGGTCAGGCCGTCGATGACCTGGCGCACGGTAGCCATCCGGTCGCGGCGCAACTCCAGCACCGCCTCGAGTGACGGACGTGCGCCGCGGTCGCGGGGCACTCCGGGCGTGTCCGGCATCTCGTCCCAGGGCAGGTCCAGGGCGTCCCACGGCGATGGGTCGCCGAGGATCGCCCGCCTGACCCACGCGTCGGTAGCGAATACCAGGTGGCGGAGCGTCTCAATAAACGACCACTCGCCGCCGACCGACTCGTGCAGCAGCCCGGGCGCCAGGCTGCGGGCCCGGTCGACGGTCTCGCGCCACAGCCGTTCAAGGATGTCCCACGCCTGACCGAAGCCAGCCGGATCTGCCGGGCGCATCTTGGCCCGGTCCGGGTAACGCCTGTCGAGCTCGGCGGTGACCAGCGGACCGATGTCGACGCCGTTGATCGTCAGGTTCTCGATCTCACCGTAGATATTCGCGTTGACCAGCTCGACGCCCCGCATCACGACGCCGGTCAGGTCCACGCCGCGGAACCGGGCGTCGGTCATGTCGACCGCGCGCAGCTCCGCGCCAGTCAGGTCCGCACGCTCGAACCGGGAACCACGAAGATCGGCACCAATGAAGTCAGCCATATGGACGACCCTAACGTCGAGTGCCGACAGTTCGCTGACCGGGAATTTGCCGCCAGCTGCCGGTGCTTTAGTAGGGCTCGACATACCGAACAGAGAACTGGGATGACTGACCAAGACCGCTGCCCCGAATGCCGCCGGTGGATATGTGCCACTTGTGGTGGTTGCCACGTGTGCGAACAGCTGGCTCGGACGCGAGCGGCTTGTTCGCGGCCAGCGCCGACACGCGGGCCGCGGCTGTTATAGCCAGCCGAGCCAAGTCACTATTTGCTGCGCAATGACCGGGATGGCCTGGTCGTTGGCTACCGTCACATCCTCGACTCCGACGCCCTCTCCGGCCGCGATCGACAACGCTGCTTCCCGCAGGTCATCACGTCGGCCGCTGGTCATGTCGGCAGCCAGGCGCTGCTCGATGCCGGATAGGGGCACCGACAGGCGGACAACCCGCAGCGGTACGCCGGTCGCCCGGCGCACAGCATGCAGCGCATCGTGGTTACGGATGAAATAGGCCAGGATGAAGACACCGATCCCCGCGTCGCGATAGTTCGATGCCACAGCGGCCAGGTTGCGCAGCATCAGGCCGAACCCGGCCGAATGATCGTCAAAGTTGTCGCCGCCCCAGCCCAGGTAGTCAAGATCCAGCAACGCGTGCGGCTGACGGCGCCGCTCGAACAGGTAGGAGATTTCCGCGGCGACCGAACTCTTGCCCGAGCCGTACACCCCGGTGATCAGGACACCGGCAGCGCTTGGAAAGCCCATCAGCTAAGCTCCCCGGTCAGTCGCCGGGCAAGCAGCGAGCGCGGGGGCCGAGGACCGCGTCGGCTTGCCTGAATGTCTCCGCAGACAAAGGCGAGCGCCAGGATCGCAGCACCGCAGGCGTCCCGTTTCCCGATGGATCGAAAGCTTCCAAGGCTGGTAACGGCATCCAGCGAATCGCTGGCCAGCGCCGCTGCCGTCCAACGGAGGACGTCGCTGCTGTCCGATCGTGCCGCGGCGACAGTGCCTATGCCAAGCACTAGATCTCTGATCCCGATTGTTCGCATGAGCAGCAATTCAGAACCACTGGGATCGCTGCGGCCGGCCAGCCGCATCGGTACCCCTGGCGCGGCCATGAGCGAGATACCAACTGCAGCGCGCAGCCATCCCATTGCTTCGTGCCCAGTGTTCGACATCGTCGCAGCGTAGTTCCTGGACGGCTCAGTCCTCCAGTGAGCCAGGATCGGCCGGGACGTCGACAGCGTGCTCCTGGAGCGCCGCGAGGGGAACGACCTGCAGGGCCTGCTCATGGGTGGAGGCCAGCACCACGTGCGCAGCGGCGCCATCGTGATGAGCCCGCAGCCAGTTCGCAGCCGTCACACACCACCGGTCGCCGGGCACCAGCCCAGGGAACTGGTACTGGGGCACCGGGGTGGTCAGGTCGTTGCCAATACGGCGCTGGTGCTCCAGGAACTCGGCGGTCACGACCGCGCAGATAGTGTGGCTGCCTTGGTCCTCCGGCCCGGTGCTACAGCAACCGTCTCGATAGAACCCGGTGACCGGGTCGCTACCACACGGCTGCAGCTCACCGCCGAGCACATTGCGATCATGCATCTCCGCAGTATCGGCGTTCCGGAGCGCGCCTAACAAGAGTGTTAGCATCCCGGTGGCATGGCTGCGGCACAGAAGCTTCCTGACGCCTCGGACTGGGCGCTGGATCCTGGCGTCGCTTACCTCAATCACGGCTCGTTCGGAGCGACGCCGTTGCGCGTCCTGGCGGAGCAGCAGGCGTGGCGGGATGCCATGGAGCGCAATCCGGTTGATTTTCTGGTCAACCAGCTGCCCGAGCTGCTGAGCGGCGTTCGAGCTCAGGTGGCCGAGTTCCTGGGCGCCGACGAGGAAGGCATGGTCTTCGTCGATAACGCGACAACCGGCATGCAGACGGTGATCGCGCAGGCGCCGCTCGGGCCCGGCGACGAGATGCTGGCAACCGACCATTGCTACCCGGCCGTGCTCGCGCAGCTGCGCCGGGCCGCCGCTGCCACCGGGGCTGTGCTGCGGATCGCTCCCGTCCCTCCGTTGGGCGGCCGCGGACGTGACGTCGCCGAAGCAGTGCTGTCGCGAGTGGGCTCTCGGACCCGGCTGCTGGTCGTCGACCACGTGGCGTCCTGCAGCGGCCTGGTGTTCCCGGTCGTGCAGATCACGACCGAGTGCAGGCGGCAAGGGATACCCGTCCTGATCGACGGCGCTCACGCGGCCGGAATGCTGCCGGTAGACCTGGGCCAGCTCGGGGCCGACTTCTGGGTAGGAAACCTGCACAAGTGGCTGTGCGCGCCCAAATCCTCAGCCGTCTTGTACGTAGCACCGCACTGGCGGCAGACTCTGCGCCCGCTTATTGCTTCGCACGGGTTTGCCGACGGGTACCGGGAGTCTTTTGACTGGACGGGCACCCGCGATCCCACCTCGGTGCTCGCGGTACCCGCAGCGCTGGCCTTCTTCCGCCAGGCCGGCTGGCAGGCGGTCCGGGAACACAACAGCGAGCTTGCGTTCCACGGCGCGGATCTGGTCGCGCGACGAATTGGCACCAGCCCTCCGGACGCTCACGCGCCCGCCGCGGCGATGCGACTAGTACCGCTGCAACGGGCGCTGTCCGAAGCTGAGGCCAGGGCGCTGGAACGCAAGCTGTGGGCGGAACACCGGGTGGTGGTGCCCGTTACCAGTCACGGCGGCTGGCGGTGGCTGCGCCTGTCGGCGCAGCTATACAACACGCCTGGCGATTACGAGCGGCTGGCCGACGCTCTGTGACGAGCGGCGCTGTGGCCCTGGCCCCGAAGGCTGCGATGCCGCAACGGAAGGATCTTGCCCGGCTCAAGTCCCAGGTAGTTGCACAACACCCTGGGATCCCTGCTCCGGCCGATGCTGGTGCGGACCGATGGCCCGTACTTCCGGCGAGCCTGCTTAACCGCCTCGCGTTGCAACCACGCGATGGCCACATCCCGGTCGAGGAACGCGGGCGCTTCCAGCTCCGTGCTCACTGCCAGCCTCCCAGTCTGTCGGCGCGTTGCCCGGCTAAGCACGGTCACTGCCCCCAACCCGCCAGGCCATGCAGGTGTCGAGGACTGAACTTCACCGGCTCGGTCGTTTAGTGTGCCGCGCATGGGGCTTTCACCGGACATGCGGGTCTACCTGACCACGACGATCAGCCTGGCGGCGGTGGCCCTGGCGACGTTGTGCGGCATGCAGGCAGGCCGTGCGGTTGCTGACCGGCCATGGTGGGCGCTGGGAGCGGTGGCCGCCAGCGTGGCCGCGGCCGGCGTGCCGGCCTACGAGCAGATCCGGAAGGAGCGGATGCGGGCGCGGGCGCAGCAGGCCGCAGTGGATGCAGCGGTTGCCATGCGGGTGACTATGAATGACGCGCTTGACCCGATCGTCCGCCAGCTGGGCCGCATGGCCGCCGCGGCCGACGTCCGGGAGCATGAGGCGCTCGCCGCGGCCGCGATCCCAATGGCGCTGGACTCGGCAGCCCACCTGGCTGGCGCAGGGCGGGTGCGGGCCTGCCTCTTCCTGGTTACGACCGGGACTCCCGGATTGCTGGTTCCCGATCAGTTCAGCGGCCGGGTCGACGATCCACTGGAACCGCTTGCCGAAGGAACGCCACAAGGCGATCTGGCCTTCAGCATGATCCGCCACAACCAGCATCTGTTCTGCGCTGACACTGATGCCGGCCTGCCACCAGGTTGGCAGGTCACGGCGCCGCAGACCTACCAGTCGTTCGCTGCGGTCCCGGTAGCCGCGGGGCAGAACGCCTTTGGCATGCTGATGGTGGACGCGCTGGAGAAAGACGGGATCAGGCGGGCTGACGTACCGCTTATCCGGCTGCTGGGCGGCCTCATCGCGGTAGCGCTGGCGTGACCCGTGACGAGGCGGCCGCGGCCGGACCCGGGCGCGCGACATACGGCGACTGGCTGTTGACCTCGCCTGGGGCACCCATGACACTGAAGGCGTGCGGAAGGGGATGAAGGTGGCGGCGCACATCATCATCGAGGATCACGACGATCGTCCCGAGCGGATGGTGCGCGACCCCGATCGGTATTTCGCCGATGCCCGCCGGCGGGCCTTGCAGGAGGTCATGCGCCAGGCACGCTGGCTCTTCCCCGCGCTGCGCAGCCGAAGCCAGCGCTGAGCGACCCGGCGCTGCTGCTGTTCGACAGCTCAGTCCAGGCGGCGTGTACGCAGCCTGGTCTGATGCGGCTCGCCGGGCGGCTCCTCGACCCCGAAGCTGAGTACGCGGGTCGGACGAATCCTGATCACTGACGCATCGGCCGTGCCATCGGCCGCATCAGCAATGGCTTCCGCGTTACCCCGGATTTCGAGAAACCGCACACGCCACGGCTGCGTCGAGACAATGTCATCGACGACAAGCGCGGCCCTGCCATCCCGGCTGACATTCTGGAATTTCTGGCTGGCAGCCATCCGGAAGCCGCCGATGTCGATCGTGCCGAGGTCGGTGTTGTACCTGAAGCCGACCGGCTTTACCTGCGGGCTTCCGTCCGGCTGGATGGTGGCCAGCCGCCCGAGCCGCTGCCCTTGCAGGTAGGCGATTTCCGCATCGGTTAGTGCCATAACGAGAGACTATCCAGTCATGAGCGTGGAGAACGCGGCGGCCGGGGCCGCCATTGAGCCGTTCCGCATCGACATCCCGCAAGGCGACCTGGACGACTTGCGGGACAGGCTGGCCCGGACCCGCTGGCCCGACCAGCTGCCCGGCGTCGGCTGGGACTACGGCATCCCGCTGGACTACGTCCGGGAGCTGGCCGAGTACTGGCGGACCGGCTACGACTGGCCCGCGCATCAGCACCGGCTGAACCAGTTTCCGCAGTTCACCACGGTGATCGACGGACAGCGCGTGCATTTCCTGCACGTCCGCTCCCCCGAGCCGAACGCGATGCCGCTGATCATCACCCATGGCTGGCCGGGCTCGACCGTGGAATTCATGAACGTCATCGGGCCGCTGACCGACCCGGCGGCGCACGGCGGCAGTCCGTCCGACGCGTTCGACCTCGTCGTCCCCTCGATTCCCGGGTTCGGGTTCTCCGGCCCGACCACGGACACCGGCTGGAACGTGGACCGCGTCGCCCGTGCCTGGGACACCCTCATGCTGCGCCTCGGTTACCAGCGCTACGGGGCGCAGGGCGGCGACTGGGGCTCGGTGATCTCCAGGGAACTTGGCATCGTCGCCCCCGAGCACGTGGTCGGCGTGCACCTGAACATGCTGATCCCGCTGGGTCGCAGGGACCTCCCTGACCTGACCGACCAGGAGCAGGCCCGGTTGCAGGCCCTGGACAAATTCCTGGCTAGCGGCAGCGGATACTTCACGATTCAGTCCACCCGGCCGCAGACCCTCGCCTACGCGCTCACCGACTCACCGGCAGGGCAGCTCGCCTGGATCACCGAGAAGTTCGGCGAATGGACCGACGGCGTGCTGCCCGATGAGGCCGTCGACCGCGATCAGTTGCTGACGAACGTCACCGTGTACTGGCTGACCCGCACCGCCGGATCATCGGCACGCTTCTACTACGAGGTGGCGCACAGCGGGTGGGGTCCACCGGTTCCATCCGCGGCACCGACCGGGGTCGCCGTCTTCCCGCGGGAGATCGCGCCGCCGATCCGCAGGTTCGCCGAGCTGTCGAACAACATCGTGCACTGGACTGAGTTCGACCGCGGCGGGCATTTCGCGGCCATGGAAGTCCCCGATCTCCTGATTGGTGACGTGCGCGAGTTCTTCCGCCCGCTTCGGTGAGTGCGTGACGCCAGCGGCCGCGGCTCCGGCCAGGTGGCGCGAGCCGGAATATCTGGAGCCGCGCGGGCATAACACAAGGGCTGATGAAGACTCTGGGCTCGCGCAACCGGACAATACTGGCATATGCCGCCGCAGTTGTACTCGTGGCGGCGGTGTCGATCACTGTGTCGCTGCTGGTTACTCCGTTGCAGCAAGTCGCCATCGCGGGCCAGACCGTGGGCGTCGGGGCCGCAGCCCCGTCGCTAAGCCTCTCCGGCCCCGGTGAACTGGACCTGTTCGGCCAGCACCTGCCTACCGCGATCAGCTTTTTCGGCCCGGTACGGCCGCGGCTGGCGCTGACCCACATCACCCTTGGGCAGCAGCTCGGCTCGCTGTTCGGCAGCCAGCACAAGACGAGCCCCGTCCAGGCCATCGGGCAGGCACTCGCCGCGGGCTGGACCCGTTACTTCGGATGGGAGATCGCGATCACGGCCGGCTGCGCGCTGCTGCTAGCGGGCGCTGCGGCTGGCTGGGCCCGGCTGCCCATCCGCCGCACGCTCGTCCTGGTGGCTGCCTGCCTGGTCGTCGCCGAACTGGTCAACGTGGGCGGCATCATGATCACCGCGTACACAGCCCCGGCCCGGCTGCGCCACGTGAGATCGGTTGAAGCCCTTGTCGGCCAGGCACCATTGCCCCCGGTTCGGCCCGCTCCCGGACCAGCTCACCCAGCGGCACAGGCCGTCGTCATGGGCGACTCAACCGCAGCGGGGCTAGGCAATACGCTGGCCCCGCACCCGGGCAGGCTCGCACGGGACTGTAGTCGCAGTCCGGAAGCCTACGCCGACGACCTGGGCCTGATCGACAACTGGGACGTGCTGAACCTGGCGTGCAGCGGCGCCACGATCCGCGCTGGGATCCTGGGCCCGCAGCATCTGTCCGGCATCACTGTTCCGGCACAGCTGTCGCTGGCCAAGAAGGCCACCCGCGCGTCGGTACTGATCGTCAGCGTGGGGGCTGACGACCTGGGCTGGTCGGCGTTGCTGCGGCTATGCACGGTGACGCCGACGTGTGACAACAACGCCGCTACGGCCTATTTCCAGCAGCGCCTCGCGGCCTTCACCGTCGCGTATTACCAGCTGCTTCGGCAACTGGCGCAATTGCCGTCGCACCCCACGGTCCTGATCAATCTCTACTACGACCCGTTCGACCCGCAGCAGCATTGCCTGGACAGTGTCGGTTTGACGGCACCGAAGGAGGTGGCCCTGACTGCCCTGCTGAACGCCCTCAATGAGGTCCTGGCCAAGGGCGCCAAGGCGTCCGCGGCAATCACTGTCCAGCCTGCTTTCACCGGGCACGCGCTGTGCGACGCCGATCCCTACGTTCAGGGGCTCGGAGATCCGGCTCCGTTCCACCCCACCGCAACCGGCGAGCTGGCAATTGCCTTGGCCGACCAGGCCGCACTCAGCCACCGCAGCACCGCTCCCAGCCCGTCCCCGAGCGTAAGCTCGGCGCGCTGAAGTCGGCGTGCTCGCCGCTCCTAACCTTGAGACATGAACGACATCCGGATCGGCACAGCCTCGTGGACCGACCGCACGCTGATCGCGTCTGGCTGGTACCCGCCAGAAGCGGACAACCCGGCCAAGCGATTGCGGTTCTATGCCAGCCGGTTCCCGCTGGTGGAGGTGGACTCCACCTACTACGCACTGCCCGCCGAGCAGAATGCGTCATCCTGGGCTGTCCGCACGCCGGCCGGCTTCACCTTCAACATCAAGGCGTTCAGCCTGTTCACCCAGCACCCGACCCGCATCTCGGCGTTGCCGGCCGACTTGCGGCCAGCCGCCGAACAGGCCGGCAAGGACCCCTTCTACCTGCGCCAGCTCGACCCGGCAGTGACCGAGCAGGCCTGGGAGC
This sequence comes from uncultured Actinomycetota bacterium, assembly GCA_963787665.1. Classification (GTDB taxonomy): domain Bacteria; phylum Actinomycetota; class Actinomycetes; order Streptosporangiales; family Streptosporangiaceae; genus JAJYUU01. Next base: position 95,518 of record CAWBDZ010000003.1, on the reverse strand, counting down.
GATTCCTGGCAGCCCTCGCTCCGCTGCGGGAGGCAGGAAAGCTCGGCGCCATCCTGCTGCAGTTCCCGCCCTGGTTCCCGATCTCCCGGGCGGCCAAGAACTACATCGTCTCCTGTGCGCAGCGGGTGGCGCCGGACCGGGTTTGCATCGAGTTCCGCAATCGCACCTGGATGACCCCCGATAACCAGCAGGAAACCCTGCAGTTCCTGGCCGAACACGATCTGCCATACGTCTGCGTGGACATGCCGCAGGGCTACCCCAGCTCCATTCCGCCGGTGCTGGCCGCTACTGCCGACCTGGCAGTGATACGGCTGCACGGCCACTCCGCTAAGTGGGACAGCAAGGACATCCACGAGCGCTTCGGCTACCGCTACGCCGACGCCGAACTGGCCGACTGGGCCCATCGCATTCGCGATCTCGCTGACCAGGCAGATACGACCGACGTGCTGTTCAACAACTGTTACAGCGACTACGCCCAAGTCAACGCCCAGCAACTGACTGCCATGCTGAACGACTGAGCACACCGACCCGCGCATAACATTGGCCTGGTGGATACACGCCAGTGCGCTCAGTGCGGTGCCCTGTTCGCACCGCGCCGTGAGCACGCGCGGTTTTGCTCTGCTAGCTGCCGGGTCGCCTGGAACTGCGAGCTCGGAGAGAGCCAGAGCACCAGTGAGGGCGGCGTGCTGGACTGGTCTTTCACCGCCATGCTCGACATCACTGGGCGGCTGCTGCGAGCCCGCGTGCTGGATCAGCCGCCTGGTTACGCGCTGATCACCGAGGCAGTGTGGTGGTGCACCATGGTCGACGCGACCCTCGTGCGCTATCACCCGGACACCTACACCGCGGCGCTGGCGGACTGCGGCGCCGCCGAACGCCAAGTCATCGAGGACACCTTCGCCGGGCTGCGGTTCGTGCGGAATCAGCTGGGCTATAAAACCGATCACGATGCCTTCATCCAGCCAACCGATGGGCATCCCGTTCCGGCCGGCGACCGGGTCGCCGCCTGGACCTGGAAACCGGTCTCCCAGCCGTCGCTCTCCTCGCTGTCGCCGCGCGGCCAGGACTGGGAGATGACCCGCTATCGCGCGTACCAGGCTCAGCTGGCCGGTCTGCCGCATCGGAGATAGCTTCAGTCGCGCGGCTGACTTCCTGCGGCAAGTCTCGAAACCTAGCCCGAGCCACTCACCGCGCTAGTCGTCTGACGCCCAGCCGATCTCACCGGCTACCACGAGCTGGCCATGGGGATGCCTCCCCTTGCCTCTGCATGGACAGACTGGCAGCGTTCCTGTTGCCGGCCGTGCGACCGCACCGGGCCCCGGAGCGAGCGTCCTGCATGTTCGGCATCCCGGAGAGGGAGCGACAAATGGATACGGACCGGACAGCCCGGCTTCGCCCATGGGGCATGTCTATTGCCGTGTTCGCGATTGTGGCAAGCGCAGCCGTGGCGGCGCGCGGCCTGCGGCGGCGGCGCAGTCCTCGGGGGCAGGGCAGTCGTCGGGGGCAGGGCAGATCACGATCTTCGCCTCGCCCCGTATCCACTTCTCGGACCAGTCCTATTACAACGACGGCATCACGGCCGGTCCCGACCGGGCGGTGTGGTTCACCAACCCGGCCAACAACACGATCGGTCGGATCAGTACCACCGGCAGGGTGATCGACTATAGAAGCGGGACCATTGCCGACCCGTGGGCCATCACTGCAGGCCCGGGTCGGGCATTGTGGTTCACCAACTTCGGCACCGCCTCGATCGGGCACATCACCACCACGGGCAAGGTGCGGGCCTTCACCGGAGTTGCGGACAACGGCCCGGTCAGCATCGCGTCCGGGCCGCGACGATACCTGTTCTACAGCATCTGGGCCAGCGGGGCGATCGGGCGGATGACGACCAGGGGAACCTCGACCACTTTCACCGCGCCCGGACTCGTGTACCCGCAGAACATGACGGTCGGGCCGGACCGGGCGGTCTGGTTCACCATCGGCGGCGCGGACGGCGGTGGCTACGCCATCGGCCGGATCACCGCCGCCGGCGCCATCACCCTATATCCGCTCGCAGACTACCCTGCCTGGATCGCGGCCGGCCCGGACGGGGCATTGTGGTTCACCCTGCCCAACAACAACGCCATCGGCCGGATCACCACCAAGGGAGTCATCACCAACTACTACACTCACCCCGGCATCTCGCAGCCCCGTGATATCGCGGCTGGCCCGGACGGCGCCTTGTGGTTTATCAACCAGGGCAACAACACCATCGGGCGGATCACCACCAAAGGCCGGGTCAGTCACTACGCCGGCAAGCTCGGCCTGGCCAATGGCTCCACCATCACGGCCGGCCCCGACGGGGCGATGTGGTTCACCAATGCAGCTACCAACACGATCGGGCGGATCACCACCGCGGTAACCCCCGAGATCTACGGCAAGACCCCCCGCCGCGGCGCCCGCGGAACGAAGGTAACCATCACCGGCCGCAACCTGTCACACGCGACCCGGGTGACCTTCCACGGGATCCGGGCCACCATCATCTCCGACACCGCCACCCAGGTGGTCACCATCGTCCCCCGCGGGGCTACCACGGGACGGATCGCCGTCACCACCCCGGCAGGCACCGCCACAAAGAACGGCTGGTTCGTGGTGACCTCAGCCAGTCGCCAATGACCGACGCGGTCGCTCCAGATTTATTCGATGAAATTCTCGACGACGGCGGCCAACAGCGGGGACGAGAAGATGTTGTAGTGGGTGAGGCCGGGCAAGATGGCAAGCCGCATGCCGGTCGGCAATGACCCGTCCCAGCCGCCATCAGCCCGGCCCCCGCCAAGCAAGCCGAAGAACTCGGCCGCATGTGCCAGCGGGATGCCGTCTGCGTCGCCGTAGACCAGCAGGGTCGGATTGGCGATCTTCTTGATCTCCTCGCTCCAGTCATAGGGCTGGCGCACCAAGTCTCCGGTCTTATCCATGAGAGCCGGAAATGCATCCGGATCGGGCGCGACCGCTGTGTACTGCGGGTACAGCGGCGTTTGACTCAGCTGGTCGAAGCCCGCGCTGCTCATCTGGTCCATACCGGCCAGCACTTCGGGGAACCAGCCGTCCCGCCGGTACGGTATCGACACCGCCGCCAGCCGCCGGACCGAACGGGGATGCTGGATGGTGCAGCGCAGGCTGGCACTCCCGCCGAGTGAATAGCCGAGTAGGTCAGCCTGCTCCAGGCCCAGGTTGTCGATGAGCACGGCGATGTCGTCGCCGAAGCTTTCATAACGGAACGGGCGCCCCGTATCCCTGGTGCGACCGTGGCCTTGCAGCTCGATCGCGATCACCTGCCGATTCCCGGCGAGCTGGTCAAGCAGGTCGCTGAACATGCCGGTGAGGCCGAAACCGCCGTGCGTGACGATCAGCGGGACGCCGCCCGCCCCACGGCTCTCCCAGTACATGTCGACGCCGTTGACCGGCGTGTATCCGGTTATGAGCGCAGTGGGCATCAGCTGCTCCTTTCGCGTCGCCGAAGCGTACTCGGGCAGACTGTAGCCGTGGATGCCGACGTTGTAGTCATTGGCGCCGGCGCGCTGGGCTTGAGTACTGCGCTGCACGCAGCGCTGCTCGGCAGGTCGGTGATCCTGATCGAGCGGCACTCCCCCGGTTCGCAGGCGTCCGGCCGGGCAGCCGGGCTGTTCAAGTCAGTGCAGGCGGACGAGTTGCGGACGGCGCTGGCCCGGCGCAGCATCCAGCGGGCGGTCAGCTTCGCTGACTGGGCAGGCGTGCCGCTCGAGGTCGTGCAGTCGGGCAGCTTCCTGGTCGCGAGGACCGCCGCGCATCAGCAGTACCTGCGCCGGGAAGCGAGCCAGTCGACCGGCTGGGGTGCCGACATTCGGCGACGCGAGCCCAGCGGACCTGGGCCGGCTCTCCTATTACCACTGCTCCGGCGGCGAACTGGCGCTTTGGTGCCCGGAGGACATCTACATTTCCGAGCCCGTCGCCCTGGTGCGCGCTTACGTGGCAGCGTGCCAGCTCCATGGGGTGCAGTTGCTCGAATCCGAACCCGTTACCGCTATCACGCTGTCGGCGGGCAAGGTAGCCGGGGTCGAGACGGTGAACCGTACGATTGCCACTTCCACGGTGGTGGATGCGGGCGGCGCATGGACCCGCCAGCTGGCCGAACTGGCGGGCGGCCGGGTCGCGGTCGCGCCGGTGCGCCACCAGCTGCTGATCACCGCGCCGTCGGCGGAGCTAGCAGTAGCTGACCCGATCGTGCGCGTGGTGGACGCGGCCGTGTACGTGCGGCCCGCCCGTGGCGGCCTGATGTTCGGCGGCTTTGAGACCACCCCGCTGCCAGTAGATCCGCGAACCGAACCGGCCTCGTTCAGTACCGACGACGTCGAGCTCGACCTTGACGTGCTGCGGAAACTGGCGGCCCAGGTGGCGGCCGAGGTACCGCTGGCCATCGATGCGCCGCTCGCGGAGCACCGGGGCGGGCTCTTCACGATGAGCCCCGACGGCAGGTTTGTCGCCGGGCCGCTGCCAGACGTCCCTGGCCTGTGGGTAGTGAGCGGCTGCAACGGCTCCGGCTTCTCCTCCTCGCTCGCACTCGGCGAGGCAATGGCGGGATGGATCTGCGGCTCCTGCGATCGGCTCGATATCAGCGCGCTGTCGCCGGCCAGGTTCGGACCGCTTACTGAGGACGCGCTCGTCTCCCGCGGCAGCTGGCAGTACGCCCACTATTACGATCCTGCCGGGTAGCGTTCCTGAGCCGTGCTACTGCATGCTGCGAACGGCGACCTGGCACAACTCCGGCAGCTTGTCCTCCGCCGCGCGCGCCGCGAGCCGCACACCGATCCAGGCCAGCGCGAAGCCGTACACGGCGGCGCACAGCAGGAGCACCGGCGCCCGCACGGCCGCTGACGCGGAGCTCGTCAGGTTCGCGGCGACGATCACGGGGATCGCCGCCAACGCAGCGCAGGCCACGGTGCCGACGATGCTCCCGAATCCGTACGCGCCGTATCCCTGGGCGGCCTGGCGCATCGGACTCCCGGCTCGCTTGGCCAGCGGATAAGGAAGGACGGCAGCGAGGATATTGCCCATGCCGAGCGCCGCGCCAAGTGCGGCCAGGCCTATCGCCGCTGCCGCCACGCCCTCCTTCGGCCTCCCGACGCCGTACGCGAGGCCGAAGGAGATGGCAGTGAGCAGCGGCACCGCGATCACCGCGAGCACGATGTCCTGGCCGGAGAAGTAGGAACGCAGCTGCCTGCGGCCGGCCAGGGCCTGCGCCTCGATGACGAAGGGCGGCCCGCTGAGTCCGACCGGGTTGGCATGAAATGCCCCGACGAACCCGGCACCGACCACAGCGCTGCCGAGCACGACGGCAGGATGCTGATGCTGGCCGATGATGGTGCTGATAGACACCACGACCATGATGACCGCGGTCATGGCCCAGTAGACGAGCGACGTGGGCTCGCGGCGCTGATAGATCCAGTACCGTGCTGCGATCGTGCCGCGCACGCCGAACCGGCCCAGCGGCAGCGTCCCGCCGCGGACCCGCGAAGACTGCGTGGAGGTGTCGGCCGTGACCAGGGCCCGGCCGAGTGACCGGATCCACAGCCAGCCCAGCACGACGATGACGGCGGCCAGCAGCGCCAGCAGCAACAGCGCCGCACCGGGCCGGCCGGTCGACGCGTCCTGGATAGCGTGCGCGGCCATCCCCGGCGGCAGCCACCGCACCAGCGAGCCGGCGCTGGTGAAGCTGGAGGCGGAGAGCTTGCCCTCGGATACCACCTTGGGAATCACCTGGATGAGCAACTCGTACAGCGCGAAGATCGGGACGATGAGGAACGCCGCCAGGTCCTTGCCGCGGCGGGACCTCAGCATCCTGGCCATGCCGGTGGTCACCAACCTGGCCAGCACGATGCAGAAAAGCACCTGCAGCAGCACCGCGACCACCGCGATGAGGACGCCGACCGCGCCGCGCGCCAGCCCGACCGTCACCCCGAGCAGCGCGATCACGTTCGCCAGCGGCCATGCGCCAGTGGCCGACGCGGCCAGCAGCCCGGTTGCGAGCCGACTGGTCCGCACCGGGTACAGCGCGAGCGTGGCCGGGTCGAGCGTGCCGTCCAGACCGAAGACAAAGATCGGCAGGATCAGCCAGCCGAATGCGAACACGGTGAAGATAATCGTGGTCAGGTCCACCGACTCGCTCAGGCCGCGGAACAGGGTCAGGACATAGAAGCCGCCGATCGCGAACACGCAAGCAAAGAACGTGCTGATGATGAAGGTTGTCTGCGCCGCAGTGGACGACCGCAGCGCGTTGAGGAGCAGGCGGAGCTTCAGCTGGACGAGGAGCCGAGCCATGACAGCACCTCCTCGTCCTTCGACCGCGCACCGACCAGGTCGATGAAAGCCCGCTGCAAGGTCTTGCCGCCGCGCACCTCGTCAATGGTGCCCGTTACCACGATCTTGCCCTTGTCGATGATGGAAACGTGGTCGCAGACCTCTTCAACCAGTTCCATCACGTGACTGGAGAACAGGACCGTCGACCCGGAGCCAACCAAGCGAGTCAGCAGCCGGCGGATCACGTCGGCGGAGATCGGATCCACCCCCTCCAGCGGCTCATCCAGGAACAGCACCGAAGGGTTATGAATGAGAGCGCAGCCCAGCGTGGCCTTCTTGCGCATCCCGGTGGAGTAATCGGCGACCAGCCGCTTGCCATCAGCGGTCAGGTCCAGTACCTCCAGCAGCTGCGCGGCCCGCGAGCGTGCCTCAGCGGCAGGCAGGCCGCGAAGCCGCCCTGCATACTCCAGCATCTCCTGGCCGCTCAGCCGTTCGAACAGCCTGGCCTCGGCCGGTACCACACCGATAATCGCCTTGGCGGCCACTGGGTCGGCCCACACATCCAGCCCGTTGATGAGAACCTTGCCGCCGTCCGGTCGCAGCAGGCCGGTCATCATCGACAGCGAGGTGGTCTTCCCCGCTCCGTTCGGACCGACGAGGCCGGCCAGTGAGCCGACCGCGATATCAAGATCGATTCCGGCCACAGCTTCCTTCGTGCCGAAACTCTTGCGCAGAGCGCGCACCTCGATTGCTGAGTCGCCCACAGCTGCCTCCTCGATAGCGAGGCCGCTGGCGAGCCCAGTGGCCGTCTGGCTATCTGTCTATCATTGTGATATCACTTTTCAAGAAGTCAAGCCCGGAAGAAAACATTAATCAGATTGCCGTCAGGATCGGTGCAGATCATCGCGCGCACGCGGCGCTATTGACAGCAGCTGGCCTGGTGCCTGGCCAGGTGCTGCCCGTTGCCGCTCCTTGCGGTCCCATCGAGGGAACGGCGCTGTAACTGCCGGGTGTTTGCGGGGCTAGACAGCGGGGGCGCCCACTGCCGAGCGTCGACGTATCCGGCCGAGGATCAGCACAACCACGGCGACCACTAGCACGAGCGCGCCGAGGACGACGAGCCACGCGCCGAGGTTCATCACGTCGGAGGCCGTAGCGCACGACCGCACGAACGAGGCGTGGTACGCGAAGGTCGCCGGGGTGTCCCGTATACCAACGAAGTTAACATGGGGGCAGACCGCGGCCGACGTTTGGAACGACGGGTAGCCGTTGCCCCAATTCTCCTTATTGCCGAAGATCCCGGGCGAGTCATGGAACTCCCAGTCGGGAAGGTGCGGCAGGACGAGGCCGACGACGAGCGCCAGTAGTCCGCCGATACCGAGCCCGATAGGCAGTCGCACGGCGCGACCTAGCGCCCTTTGAATGGGCGTAGCTGGGGACGCTGCTTGACCATCCAGTCCGTGACCATCTGATCAACGGCCTGCGCGCTCTCGCTGCTGCCAAGCGTCCAGGGGACATTGCATAGACCGCGCGCGCGAATCTGCCGAATCCAGCGGTGGAAGTCTTCGTGCATGGCGTCGATTCCCTGCTGTGCCCCGTACGCGTTCAAGTAGCGCTCTATGTCATGCGGTGTGATCACGGTCACAATTCTATTGGTCGGCTCAAGCGGTTAACCGGACACGCGGTTGCGGCTCGTGTCATGCAGCGTCCGTTGACCTAGCCCTTGTAGGACCGAAGCTCGGGCATCGAGCCCTCGGGCGTCGGCGAACCAAGGCCCGCTGCCGACCCGGGTCGTCGTCGGCTCCCTTGCAGCTTCGGCAGGGCCGCGGGGACTCACAGGGCCTTGAGCCCGGCGCTCGCGACCGTGGTTGTGATGGCGGCAGGTATCCGATGAACGCCGCAGCCGATCTTGCTAGTCAGATCGTGAGTCCCAGGCCGCCATCGACGACGAAGGTGTGGCCGGTGGCGTACCGGGCGGCGATGAACGCGAGGCATGCCTCGACGACGTCCTCGGGCGTGGCCACTCGGTGCAACGGCGCGATCATTTCGACGCCCGCCTTGCGTTCCTGCCAGTCCTCAGTCCACGGGGTAGCGACCAGGCCGGGTGCCACCGCGTTCACGCGTACGCCGCCGCCTGCGTGTTTCGCCATGATCGCGGTGAGGTGATTAAGCGCCGCCTTGGAGACGGCGTACGGCAACGAGCTGCCCGTCTGCCGGATCCCGGCCAGCGAGGTGATGTTGATGATCCAGCCATCGTCGGCGTTACGCAGCAGCGGTAGCGCTGCCTGGCTGACCAGGAATGTGCCGATCACGTTCGTGCGCAGCACCTTCTCCCAGTGATCAGTGGTGACCGAATCGATGTCGGATAGTGGCACGTCAACGGTCACCCCGGCGTTGTTGATCAGCCCGTCCAGTCGCCCCCAGCGGTGCTCGGCCGCTGCTACGAGAGCGGCGGCTGTGGCCGGCTCGCCAATATCTCCTTGCACGTAGACGGCGTCAGGCAGCTCGGCGGCTACCTGCATTCCTGCCCGAGCTGACGATACGGAGTTGACGATGACTCCGGCACCCAGGCCAGCCAGCCGCCTAGCCGCCGCCGCGCCGATGCCGCTGGACGACCCGGTCACGATGATTGCCTTACCGGTGAGATCCACAGTTGATCCGTTCAGTCAGCAAGCGCAATGCGAAGCCAAGACTCGATGCCGGCGATGTGCACGGTAGCCCAGGACCGGGCCAGATCCGCGTCCTTGTTCATGATCGCCCGGTAAATGGCGCGGTGCTCGGCCAGCGTTCGTTCCAGCGCCCTGGGCTCGGTCATGCCACGCCACACCCGGGCCCGCGTGGTAGGCGCGGACATGCTGTCGACCAGGGACGCCAGCACCGGATTGCGTGCGCCAACAGCTATCTGCCGGTGAAATTCGAGGTCGGCGGCGACGAGCTCCTCGACCGGCGTATCTGCGTCCACGGATTCGAGCACCTGGCCGAGCTCGGTGCGGCCCTCGTCCGACATGCGGACCGCAGCCAGCGCTGTGGCGGCAGGCTCGAGAATGCGGCGGACTTCGAGAAAGTCCAGCACGGTGTCGTCACGGTGAAAGTCGACAATGAAGCTCAGCGCTTCCAGCAACAGAGATGGAGCAAGGCTGGTCGCGTACGTGCCATCGCCCTGCCGCACGTCGAGCACGTTGATCACGCTCAGCGCCTTCACTGCCTCCCGAAGCGAGTTGCGAGACAGCCCGAGCTCGGCTGCCAGGTCGGCCTCGCGTGGCAGCTTCTCCCCCGGCCGCACCCGGCCGGAGGTAATCATCTGCTTGATCTTGTCGATCGCCTCATCGGTAAGAGCCACGACCCGCCTCCCGACACTTGGTCTCCGCCGTCGCCCCGGGCGAGGTTGTCAATTCCGTACACTCGTCCCGCCGTCGCCCCGAATAGTGCTGATCGCTCGGCGTCCGACAGGCCACCCGCGAGCTGCTGCGCCAACTCGACAACGCTCTGGTAGTCGCGCGCCAGCAGGCAGACTGGCCAGTCCGAGCCGAACATCATCCGCTCGGCGCCGAATGCGCTCAGTATGACATCGGCGAATGGCGTGAACGCCGCAGTGTGCGCGCCGGGCGCCGCCTCGGTAACGAGTCCGGAGAGCTTGCAGACGGTGTTCGGCTGCCCGGCGAACGCCCGGATCGCCTGTGCCCACGGCTCGAGGACACCGCTCGCAATCGGCGGCTTACCAGCGTGATCGAGCACCATGATGAGGCCGGGAACGGCTGCCGCCGCATAAGTCGCTGCTGGCAGCTGATGCGGCCGCACGACCAGGTCGTAGCACAGGCCGGCCGCGGCCACGGCACGCAGTCCGCGGATGACGTCGGCGCGCCGAAGCCAGTTCGGGTCCGGCTCGGACTGCACCTGGTGCCTGATGCCGGCCAGGTAGTTGCCACCAGGGCCAGCAGTGAGCCGGGCCAGCTGGTCCGCGACGGCCGGGCAGGTCAGGTCAGTCCAGCCAACTACTGCCGCCACCAGCGGGTCGGCCGCGGCGAGCGAGAGCATCTCCGGGGTCTCGGCCGCGTCGGTAACGGTCTGGACCAGCACGGTCGCGGTGACGCCGGCGGCGAGCGCGCTCGGGCGCAGGTCAGCCAGCGTGAAGGTGCGCCGGATCGCGGCCATTCCCGGGCCGGTGATCCAGTCCTGGTCGCGTATCTGCAGGTCCCACACGTGCTGGTGGGCGTCAATGATCTTCACAGCTGCCACACCACCGGCAGCGCGGCGTTGTTGCCGCCCGCGGAATAGTCGTGCCCGGTTTCCAGCAGCTCGGCCATGTGCGCCTGCCAGGCAACGTTCGCGGGATGGCTGTTCAGGTAGCCGAGTGCGGCCGCATAGTCCGTGCAGTCAATCAAGTGGAACAGGTCGGTCCCGCTGCGCCAGATAGTCCACGACTTAATCCCGGCAGCGCGGATGGCCGACGTCAGCTGGGCCGGAACGGCATGGTGTGCTCGTTCGTACTCCTCGATCCGGTCGGCGCGGACTCGGGTGTGCAGGGCCACTCTCACGGGCGCGGTCCCTCCGCGATGATGACGTGCAGGGTTCGCGGCCCGTGCACGCCCTCGACTCGCTCGAGCTCGATGTCGCTGGTAGCCGACGGGCCTGAGATGAACGTCAGCGGCCGGACGGGATCGAGACGGGCGATGGCGTCGGGAACGTCGGCCACGATCTGATCGGCTGAGATAACGCACAGGTGTACGTCGGGCACCAGGGTGAGCGCCCGCCGTCCCTGCCCGGCTCCGGCGTCCAGGACGACGGTTCCGGTGACGGCGATGCCGAGTGCCGCCGTCGTCAGCGCCGCGCCGCACTTGTCCAGGGCGCCGACGCTGAGCCGCGGCTCGTCATATAGCCACCGCACGGCACCGATCCCGGGTAGCCATTCGGCCGGGAATCCTGGCGCCACGACGACGTCGGCAAGGGCAAGCGCGCGGATGACGGCTTCGGTCGCGGCAGGCACGCCTGCCTGGGGTACCCGGCTGACGGTGGCGCGATAGTCGGCCACCCGGTCAGCGAACAAGCCAGTCAGGTCAGCCGTTCCGGCGTGACTGCGCAGGTACTCGCGGGGTACAGCGGCCTGCGGCCCGGGCGGGCTGTCCGGCCCTACCCGGGTATCGGGCCCGGGCCCGGGCCGGGTATCCGCGAGCGCGGTGCGGATTCGCGCCAGGATCTCCTCCCGCGCGGTCAACGCCCGGCCTCCCCTTGCTGTCCGGCCTTCGGCGACCCGGCGGCCTCCCGCGGCCCGGCCGGCGGCTCTCCAGCTTCTTGTGGTGCGGCCTCCTGCTGACGCCACCAGGACCGGAACGTCTCCGGCGGCGGGACGGGCAGGTCACGGCCGCTTGTCCACGCCCGGCCCGGCCCCGGCAGCCGACGGATCACGCCTTTGCGGCCCAGCATGGCACCGGCGCGTGCGGCCAGCCATTGCACGGCGCGCAGCAGCCGGGGCGAACCGAACACTACTGCGGCGGCCGCCATCGCCGCGCGCTCCGGACCTGGGACCGCGTGCCGTGTTTCTTCGACCACGCGAGCGCGCAGGTGCGTCAGCACCTCGGGAATATTGATCTTGACGGGACAGGCGTCGTAGCAGGCCCCGCACAGCGTCGAGGCGAACGGCAGGCTGGCGGCGTTTGCGACGCCTACTAGCTGCGGGGTCAGGACCGCGCCAATCGGGCCCGGGTAGACCGAGCCGTAGGCGTGGCCGCCGGCCCGTTCGTAAACCGGGCATACGTTCAGGCAAGCCGAGCAGCGGATGCACGCCAGTGCTTGCCGCCCGACGGGGTCAGCCAGGGTGGCGGTGCGCCCGTTGTCGAGCAACACCAGGTGGAACTGCTGCGGCCCATCGCCAGGAGTCACTCCGGTCCACATCGAGGTGTACGGGTTCATCCGCTCGCCGGTAGCGGAGCGCGGCAGCAACTGCAGGAAGACTTCCAGGTCCGCGAACGACGGCAGCACCTTCTCGATGCCCATGATCGTGATCAGCGTCTGCGGCAGCGTCAGGCACATCCGGCCGTTGCCCTCAGATTCGACGACCACCACGGTGCCGGTGTCGGCGACGGCAAAGTTGGCGCCCGACACCGCCACGCGCGCGCTGAGGAACTTCTCCCGCAGGTGCAGCCGAGCGGCCTCGGCGAGCTCCGCCGGGGCGTCGGTGAGCCCGGCCGGAGCGGCCCGACCGTGCTCGGCCATCCGCTGGACGAAAATGTCGCGGATCTCGCGGCGGTTGCGGTGGATCGCGGGAACCAGGATGTGGGAGGGGCGGTCGTCGCCAAGCTGCACGATGAGCTCGGCCAGGTCGGTTTCGATCGCGTCAATGCCGCGCGCCGCAAGCGCCGCGTTGAGATCTATCTCCTGAGTAACCATCGACTTGACCTTGACGACCTCCCGCGCGCCGGTCGCCTCGACGAGGTCGCCGATGACCGCATTGGCCTCATCGGCATCCCGGGCCCAGTGCACGACTCCCCCGGCCCTGGTGACCGACTCCGCCAGCCGGATCAGAAGATCGTCGAGATGCCGGGCGGCGTGCGCCTTGATCCCGGCCCCGGCGGCACGCAGTTCTTCCCAGTCAGTCAGCTCACCGGTGACCCGCAGCCGCTTGTCGCGAATTGTGGTGGTGGCCTGCCGCAGGTTCGCCCTGAGCTGCGGGTCGGCCAGCGCCCGCTGCGCCGCCTGCGGGAATGGCGGCGTTCCGAGCCACACGACGCCCTTGCCCGGCGGGATGCTCATCGTGCCGCCAGGATGTCGGCCAGGTGCATGACCTTAACAGCCGAGCCCGCCCGCGATAGCCCGCCGCTGATCTGCATCAGGCACGAGTTATCCAGCGCGCACACCACATCGGGCTCCGCGCCGCTGATGGCCGCTACTTTGTCGGCGAGCATCGCCTGTGACATCGCCGCATTCTTCACCGCGAAGGTGCCACCGAATCCGCAGCACGACTCGGCAGCAGGCAGGCCCACTACCGTCAGCCCCGCCACCGCGCTAAGCAGCCGCAATGGCCGGTCGCCCACGCGCAGGGCACGCAGCGAGTGGCAGCTGGGGTGATAACTGACCCGGTGCGGGAACGCGGCGCCGACGTCGACCACGCCGAGCACGTCGACGAGGAACTCGGACAGCTCGTACACCGGCACTTCCGGAACGACGCCAAGCACGGGGTAGGAGTCCCGGATCATTCCGACGCACGATGGCGACGGTGCGACTACCGCGTCGTATCCGGCGAACTGCTTTGCGAACCGGCGGGCGAGCTTCGCCGCGGCCGGCCGGTAGCCGCTGTTGAAGTGCATCTGCCCACAGCAGGTCTGCTGGTCAGGAAACTCAACATCGCAACCCAGCCTGCGCAGCAGGGTGACCACAGCCTGCCCGGTGCCCGGATACAGGGTGTCGTTCAGGCACGTGACGAACAGGCCGACCCGCATGTCGCTCACGCTCCCAGCGCGGCTAGCGCGTCCCACAACGCCGCCGGTATATCGAGTGCGCGCAGCGCGACCGCGTCGGTGATCTCTGCGGCACTGCGGGCGCCGATCAGCACGCTCGCAACCGCCGGATGGCGCAGCGGAAACCTGGCCGCTGCGGCGCGTAGCGGGACGCCGAACTGCGCGCAGACCGCTGCCATCTCGCGGGCCCGCGCGATCACCCCGGCGGGCGCCGGCTGGTAGTCGAAATGAGTGTCCGAATCGGGCGCCGCAAGCAGGCCGGAGTTGAACACGCCGCCGACGATGACCGCCACGCCCCGCTCGAGCGCGGCCGGCAGGAGGGTGGCGGCCGCGGACTGATCCAGCAGGGTGTAGCGGCCCGCCACAAGCACCACGTCGATGTCGGTGTCGGTAACGAACCGAGTGAGCATCTCGGTCTGGTTCATCCCGACGCCGATCGCCGTCACCACCCCTTCGGCCCGCAGCCGCTCTAGCGCAGGATAAGCCTCGCGCAGTGCCTGCTCACCGTGGTGATCGGGATCGTGAATGAGCAGTATGTCGATCCTGTCCAGGCCCAGGCGGGCCAGGCTGGCGTCCAGGCTCCGGCGCACGCCGTCGGCGCTGAAGTCGAAGAGCCGGACATGCGAGGCGGGAACGGCATACCCATCGGGATCCCGGCCGTACGGCGGCGCGGCGGGCTGTAGCAGCCGGCCCACCTTCGTACTGAGCACGTAATCCTCCCGTGGCCGGTGCCGCAGTGCGGTGCCAAGGCGCCGTTCCGACAGCCCCAGGCCGTAGTGCGGCGCGGTGTCGAAGACGCGGATGCCGGCCGCCCAGGCCGCGTCGACGGCGGCCGCGGCGGCCGCGTCATCTACCGCGGTGAACAGGTTGCCGATCGCCGCGCCGCCGAATGACAGCTCGGTCACCTGCAGCTGCGAGCGGCCGAGGTGGCGCAGAGCGAGCGGCGCGGCGATCATGACCGCGGCCTGATCCGCAGGCCGGCCATCCCGCCATCGACGGCTAGCGCCGTGCCGGTCACTGCCCCCGCCGCCGGGCTGGCCAGGTATGCGATAGCTGCCGCGACCTCGCCGGCGGTGACCAGCCGGCCCATCGGCTGCCTGGCTGCCAGCGCCGCCCGCTCCGCAGCCGGGTCGGCGGCCTGATCAAGCAGTCGTCCGACCCAGGGCGTGTCGGCGGTCCCCGGATTGACGCAGTTCACCCGGATGCCCTCATGGACGTGGTCTGCTGCCATTGCCAATGTCAGCGACAGCACCGCGCCTTTTGTGGCCGAGTACAGAGCCCGCTGCGGCAGGCCCGCTGTCGCCGCTACCGAGCAGGTGTTGACGATCGCGGCATGCGCCGACTGGCGCAGATAAGGCAGGGCAGCCCGGCTGACCCGGACCATGCCGACGACGTTCACGTCGAATACACGGTGCCACTGCTCGTCCGGGTTGTCAGCGACGGTCCCGACTGCGCCCACGCCCGCATTGTTCACCACTATGTCGATGCCGCCGAGTTGCTCGGCGGCGGTGTCCACCGCCAGGCGCACCGAAGCATCGTCGGTCACGTCGGCCTGCAGGCTCACGAACTCAGCGCCCGGGGCCAGATCCAGGACCGCTACCCGGGCTCCCCGGGCCGCCAGCAGCCTTGCGGTGGCAAGGCCAATCCCGGACCCGCCGCCCGTCACGACGGCCGCTAGGCCGGCCAGCTCGTCATCGGCGCCCACCTATTTCTCCTCGGCGGTCGACTCGCCGCCGACGATGCGGGCAAGGAACAGCGCAAACAAGATCACTCCACCGTCGATCGCCTCGATCCAGTAGTTCGAGACGTTCGCCAGGTCCAGGATGTTCTGGACCAGACCCAGCAGGATCACGCCGGAGGCAGCACCGATCATGTTTCCGCGCCCGCCGCGGAGGCTGACGCCGCCGATCACCGCGGCCGCAAAAACTGAGAAGATGATGCCCTCGCCATAGCCTTGCTGGCCGGTCACTGCCGATACGCGGCCAGCCTCGATGAGCCCGCCGAGCGCGGCCAGCATGCTGCCAGCGACGTAAACGCCGATTTTAATGCGTTCGACCTTGATGCCGGCGGCCCGGGCAGCGGCCGGATTGCCACCCACCGCGTAGATCGCCCGGCCGGTCCGGTGGTAGCGCAGGAACAGGCCGACGACGACGAATATGACGGCTGTGACAACGAACGAAACCGGCACCTGGCCAAAGTAAGACGCGCCGAGGTAACCGAACGCCCTCGGCAGGTTGAACAGGGATTGCGCCTTCACGATGCCGTTCTGCAAGCCGGCCAGCACGATTGTCATGCCGAGGGTCACGATGAAGCCGTTCAGCCTGCCCTTCACGATCAGCAGGCCATTGACGAGGCCGACCGCGGCGCCCACGGCGAACAGGATGAGCAGGCCCAGGAACGGATTCAGTTGCGTTCCGCTGCCATAGGCCGCGATCGGCAGGATCAGCCAGGCCGCCACCATCGGCGCCAGCCCGTAGGTACCTTCCAGCGAAAGATCCATGCCGCCGATCATCAGGATCAGGCTTTCACCGACGACCACGACGCCGAGCGCTGAGATCTGCTGGCCTACCCCGGCGATGTTCGAGACCGTCAGGAAAACCGGGCTCACCAGGGCGCCGATTACCAGCAGCAGCACCAGGACAGGCAGTAGCGCGACCTCCCGCAGCACGCCCGCGTTCAGGCTGCGCATCCGGGCTGCTAGCGCCGCTGCGCTACTTTGCAGCGCGGATCCCGCCTGACCAGGCGTGAGCGGGCTCGCGGCGCCGGCCGGACTGTCCGGCGACTCGTTGGAGATCATTGCGCAGCCTCCTCAGCAGTGCCTTGAGCCGTGCTGGACAAACCTTCCGTCGCGAGGATCAGCTGGTCGCGGTCGAATGGTGGTTCATTGAATTCGGCGAAGACCTCACCGCGGACCAGCACGATGACCCGGTCGCAGATCACCAGGTCGGAAAGCTCATCGCTGCATATCAGCACCCCGGCACCCTGCTGAACGGCGACGCTGGCGAGAGTGTCGAGCAGCAACGCCTTGGCAGCGACATCAACGCCGCGGGTCGGCGTGATCGCGACGATCAGGCCGGGATCATGAGCCAGCGTCCGTGCCACCGTTACCTTCTGCTGGTTGCCACCGGACAGTTCACGAACCGGCTGGCTGGCACCAGTTGAGACCAGGGACAACGCGGAGGTGATAGGTGCCGCAGCAGTTGCCCGCCGCGCTGGCCGGATGAGCCCCAACCGGTCGGCCAGGCGGTCGGCGATGGTCATCGTGACGTTCTCGGCCACTCCGAGATCAGCAACGAAGCCTTCTGCCCTGCGGTCTTCCGGGACATATCCGATGCCCTCTCGCTGAGCGGCCGCGCGGCCAGCTGGCACCGGCCGGCCCCTCAGCAGGACGCGGCCGCCCTCATGACGCTCCGCGCCGGCGATCACCCTCCCGATCGTCGCGACGCCCGCACTCAGCAGTCCGGTAACGCCTACGACTTCACCGGGGCTCACGTGCAACGAGATGCCCGAGAGCCGGCCCGCCAGCGAGTTCGCCGTGAGCTGCTCGACAGTCAGGATCGGCGCTGGCGGCTGCGATCCGGTCGCAGCGGCATGCGCAGCCGGGCTGCCCCGGCCGGCCGCCGCGGCGCTGACTTCTGCCGTACCGACCATGGCGGCGATCAGGTCCTCCTTGCTCAGGCCCGCGGTCGGCGTGGTCAGCACCAGCTCCCCGTCCCGCAGGACCGCGACGTCCTGACAGATCTCGAAGACCTCCTCCAGGTGATGCGAGATGTACAAGACGGCAACGCCGCTGCCGACGAGTTGCCGGACACGCTCGAATAGCCGGCGGACGGCGTCGCGCTCCAGCGCGGCGGTCGGCTCGTCCAGCACTACGCACCTGGCGCCGCGGGCAAGCGCCCGAGCGATCTCGACGATCTGGCGCTGCTCGACCGTGAGATCCCGGCAAGGTGCCTCCGGTGCGATGTCATAACCCCAGCCGTGCATGATCTCGCGGGTCCGGGCGCGCATCGCACGCCAGCTGATGAAGCGATCGGTGTCGCCAAGGAACACGTTCTCGGCAACTGACAGGCCCGGCACCACCATGGAGTGCTGGAAGACGGTCGCGATCCATTCGCGCCAGCGGGTGACATCCCCCGGACGCGGGGCGGGCCGCTGCCGAGCTGTACCGAGCCCGCATCTGGCTCGGCCAGACCCGACAAGATCGACACGATGGTCGACTTGCCCGCCCCGTTTCGCCCGACCAGGCCCAGGCATTGGCCGGAGTCGATAGCGATATCCACGCCGCGCAGCGCCCGCGTGCTGCCGAACCACTTCTCGATGCCGGTCATCTGGACGAGCACCGGGCCGCTGGCGGTCACTAGGCTCCCGTTCGGTTTGCTGGATGGCCGGCACCGGGGGTGCCGGCCATATCGGCTAGGACGAGCTGCAGACGCCGCCGTGGCTGGCGCCGTACACGTTGCCCCAGAGGGACGAGTCGGACACCGGGGTGGTGGTGACCGCGCCGGGCAGGCCATCGACCGGCTTGGACAATGTAAGCGTGGCCTGCGCCTTAGTCACGAATGGCGCCACGATCGGATCGGCCAGGTTCGCGTCGCCCTGATAGGACACGTCCTGTAGCGTCGGCGCTCCGCCGCCGGTCTCGCCGGCTGCCAGCTTGACGCCCTTGGCAGCGTCGACAGCGTAGGTCAGCGCGTACTGCGCGTACAGGTTCGCGGGCTGGGACTGGGACGCTGATACCGAGCCGCTACCGATGTCGCACATCTCGAAGGGCACGCCGTCGTCGCTAACCAACAGCACCTGATTCTTCGAGCCCGGGCCGAGTCCCTTGCTCTTGAGTAGCGGAATGATGCCGGTGTCCGGGCTTGACCACTGCGAGTAAATGGCCTTGAGCTGTTTGCCGTAAGCGTTGATTGCATTCTGCGCATCGGTAACGGCGGTTGCATCGGTCCAGACCGTCGGATCCTTCAGTATCTTGACGGCCGGGTCGTTAGCGGCCATGCACGCGTTGAAGGCATTCGTGCGGTCTGCGCCATTGGATGATGTGAGATCGCCCTCGAGGTCGAGCACGTATCCCGACTTCACCTTCTGCGAGATGTACGCGCAAGCGTCCTGTCCGTACAGCGTGTTCGACGCTCGTACCACCATGTAGACCTTGCCGACGCCGACGATGGTGTCGACGGAGACGAGCTGGACGTGGTGCGCGGCCGCGTAGGTGATTGCCGGGCCCAGGCTGGTGGCTGTCTCAGGATTCACCACGATCGCCTTGGCGCCCTCATTGACGAGATTCTCGATCTGCTGGTTCTGCAGGCTCGCGTTCGCCGCTGCCAGGAGCGGGCCAAGCAGCTTGATGTGCATTTGCTTGGCATACAGCTGCTCATAGTTGATGTAAGCGGCCCAGAATGCGGTGTTGTTGTAGGTCAGGTCGACGCCGATCGTGACCTGCCCGGACTTGGGTGCGGACGACCCGCCGGACCCGTTGGATCCGCTGGATCCGCAGCCAGCCACCAGCAAGGTGGCAGTGCCGGCTGCGGCCAGTCCAAGCAAGTGACGCTTAACTCTCATGACTCTCCTAAAGTGCTTTCGAAGCTTATAGAACAGCAGGCCGCATTTCGATGTCTGATCTGCCTCCTAGCTGCTGCCACCTGGAGCCATTCGGGAATCCGTAGCTGCGCAGCGAGTCGGGCCGGAGCGTGGCGGAGAAGCCCGGTGCCGCTGGCGCGAGATACCGGCCGCCGGTGATACGCACCGGCTCGGTAAAGTGCTCGTGCAGGTGATCGACGTATTCCAGGACGCGGTCGGTCATCGTCGCGGACACCGCGACGAAGTCGAACATCGCGAGATGCTGGACCATCTCGCACAGGCCCACACCACCTGCGTGCGGGCACACCGGAATGCCAAACTTGGCAGCCAGCAGCAGGATCGCCACGTTCTCGTTGATGCCGGCGACCCGGCAGGCATCGATGGTGACGAAATCCACCGCGCCCGCCTGTAGCAGTTGCTTGAAAATCACCCGGTTGGCCACGTGCTCGCCTGCGGCAATCTTGATCGGCGTTATCGCCGCCCGGATCGCCGCAAGGCCGAGAATCTCGTCAGGGCTTGTCGGTTCCTCCACCCAGTACACGTCCCATGGCGCGAGCGCCTTGATCGCCGCTATCGCCTGCGGCACGTTCCAGCGCTGATTCGCGTCCACGGCGATCCGGATGGCCGGGCCGACTGCGTCCCTGGCGAGCGCCAGCCGCCGGGCATCTTCGGCGACATCGCTGCCAACCTTGATCTTGATCTGGCCGAATCCGTCACCGACTGCCTGCCGCGACAGCTGGATCAGCTTCTCGTCGGAATATCCGATCCAGCCGGGTGTCGTTGTGTATGCCGGGTAGCCGTCCCGTTCCAGCTCGGTAATCCGATCCTCGCGACCAGAGCGCGCGGAGCGGAGGATGTCCAGCGCCTCCTGCGGGCTGAGCGCATCCTCGATGTAGCGAAAGTCGATCAGGCCGACAATTTGCTCCGGCGTCATGTCGGCGAGCAGCCGCCAGACCGGCTTGCCCGCCAGCTTGGCGGCTAGATCCCAGGCCGCGTTGACGACTGCGCCGATGGCCATGTGCATGACACCCTTTTCCGGGCCAAGCCACCGGAGCTGACTGTCATTGATCAGGCTCGCGCTGAAGCCGCCCAGGTCATTAGCGACGTCTGCGGTGTGCAGCCCTACGACATGCGGCCTGAGTGCCTCGATGGCCGCTACGACCACTTCATTGCCACGCCCGATCGTGAAGCAGAGCGCGTTCCCGGTCAGATCGTCGACGTCGGTACGCAGCACGGCGTACGCCGCGGAGTAATCGGGATCCAGATTCATGGCGTCGGACCCGTCGTGCTGCAGTGAGGTTGGGAAGCGCACGTCGAGGCAGTCGAGCGCGACGATCCGCGGCCCCGGCCGGCCACTTGCGGGGCGTGGCGCAGGAACCGTAGCGGGGTCATCTGGCTGCACCTGCGTCACGAGCGCTCCTTAGGGCAGTCCGCGTGAAACATCCGATCTATTGATCGGATGTTTACACTCAACAGACGCTCGCGCGCAAGAGGCTATTACTCGGCGACGGCAACGGCTGGCCTCGACTAGCGCGAGCGCGGTGCTACCACCGACAGACGTTGGCACAGTACAGAGGCAGTCTCAAAGGCGGCAGAGGTCCGATGTGAGGCCAGAAAGGACGATGTAACAATTCGGAAACAACCGATGTTTGCTATCGAGCGCGGCGACTGCAGGGTGGGTTAGACCACCTCAGGCGACAGCGGCATCCCGAGCAGCGCAGCCACGGCGGCCTCGGCTTCCGCGCTCAGCCGGCAGCACGGCAGGCAGCGCTGGGACGGTGACCAGCCCGCCGTCAGACTCATAGCGGCCGATCAGGCGCGGGTCGATGTACGAGCTGCGGGCCACGGTCGGCGTATCCCCGAGCCACTCGGCCACGGCGCGGGTGCTGGCGGTAATCGCACGTTTGGTATCGCGGGCGGAGGCCGGCTGGCCGGCGTTGGCGAGCTGCAGTGCCATCAAGACGGTGGCGTTCCAGGTCCGGAACTCCTTGGCGGTGAAGTGACCGCCAGCATGCTCCGCAATATAAGCGCTCACGTCGTGCGAATGCAGCTGATGCCATCCGGCCGCGTCCTGCCAGCCGAACAGCGCGTCGAGGCCGTTATCGGTAGTAATCAGCACGCGCAGAGTCGAGAGCACGGCACGATCGGTGACGGTGATCGCCCGCCGCTTGCCCTCCTTCGCGATGTAATCGAAAATCGCCGCGTCGCGCTTCATTGTGACGTGCCGTCTTTGCAACGTCGCCGCGCCGTAATGGTGATCAAGCTCGGCGTACCGCTCGCCACCAAGCCGGAACAGGCCGAGGTCGATCAGCCGAACCGCGCTGGCAGCTACGCGCTCCCGGTCGAGTCCGCGCCTGCCCAGATCATGAAGAGTCGCGACGCGCAGCGCAGGCAGCGCCCCGGCGAACCGCAGCATGTGGTCGAACTTCTGCACATCGCGCTGCTCCTTCCACCGCTCGTGGTATCGGTACTGCGTGCGGCCCCGGCTGTCCACGCCAGTGGCCTGGATGTGGCCCAGCGGATCTGGCGAGATCCAGACGCTTTCCCAGGCAGGCGGGAGCGCGAGCGCCCGGATGCGCTGCAGCGTCGCGGAATCGGCGATGTCCGCACCTGCCGGGTCGCGGTATCCAAACCCGCCGGCTACCCGTACCCTGCTGATGCCCGGACTACGCGGATCGCTGCGCGATAGGCCCGCTACCGCGGACGAAACGGTATCTATCATCAACCCTCCTGGCGTGGATTCCACGTCCCCCTCCAGGCTTCGCTGGTGGCGCCGTAGAACACAGGAAACCCAGGCGGCGCCAAGCATCTTCCATCCAGGCCGATTTCCAAGGATCTGGGACCGGCACCCCGTCCGTCCATCGCCGGCGACGACCCGTAGGTCCAGCATGCCGACACGGCGATCTAGGATGCTGTCGGCTTCGACACGCTCGACCTGGCCGGCCTCGACGTGCCTGGCGCGTCAACCGCGGCCGCAGCGGCCGCTGAGAGCGAAGGGGAATACACCATGGCCGCGTTGATCACCGCCGCCGATCTCGGCATTGATACCGCTACCGACCAGGGTCTGTTCGACTGGCTGCTGGCCAGCCTGCTCTTCGGGCGCCCCGTGCCGCAGAAGGTGGCCGCCACCGCTTTCCAGAAGTTCAAGGAAGACGGCTGGGACAGCCCGGACCGCTTCACGGCGGACGACCCGCACAAGCTATGGCACGAGCTTTGGGAGGGCGACTACCACCGGATGAGCTCGGTGATGAGCGAGGAGCTCCGCGACGTGATGCGCGCGCTCATCGCGGATTACGACGGCTCGGTAGCCCGACTGGTGCGCACCGCCGATTCGCGCGAGGAAATCAGCCAGCGGCTGCAGCACTTCAAGGGGATCGGGCCAAAGACCAGCGAGATCTTCCTGCGCGAAGTCCCGGACGCTCTCATCGGCACCGGCTGAGCGGTGATGCGAACGCCGCACGGGCTGGATCGCAGAGCCTCGCTATCCACGTCGCCGGGGGTTCCGGTGGTATCACGCGTGATACAATAGGTGTCATGACAGAGGTCACCATCCGCGAATTGCGGAATCATGGCGGTGAAGTCGTTGACCGGGTTGCCCGGGGCGAACAGATAACCATTACCCGAGATGGCCGACCGGTAGCTGAGCTGCAACCCGTCGGCCGACGGCCGCTAACCGCCGAGACTCTGCTGGCTCGCTGGCGTCGCCTTCCTGCGCTGGATTATCGCGCCATGCAAGCCGAACTCGACGAAGTAGTGGATCCCGCCCTGTGACCGGCACCGAGGAACGCCCCCGCCGGGGCATCCTGGACACCTCCGCGGTCATTGCCATGCCCGCCATCACCGACGCTGCTGTTCTGCCGGCAGAGCCCGTCATCACCACGGTCACGCTCGCCGAGCTCTCGGCTGGACCGCTGGTAGCGCGAGATGAGCGCGAGCGCGCCGCTCGACAAGCCCATCTGCAGCAAGCGGAGGCCGACTTCGAGCCGCTGCCCTTCGACCGAGCGTCCGCCCGCGCGTTCGGCCGGGTGGCTATGTCACTGAGCGCATCCGGCAGGAAGCCGGCGGCGCGCGCCTATGACGCACTGATCGCCGCGACTGCCCTGGCGCACGACCTTCCCGTCTACACCTGCAACCCCAAGGACTTCGACAAGATCGAGGGTCTGAAGGTTGTGCCCGTGATCCTGCCGGAGCCCGAGCCGCTCCGGCCAAACGGCTAGCTCGGCGAGGCGGCTGCGGACTCCGACGGCGTCATGGCGCATCGGGGCGGAGACAGCCGCTAACACGCGCTAGGACGAATTTGTCATGTGGTGAGGTCAATGACATAGACGAGTCTTCCGTCTGCCGAGAAACCAATCCCGCCGCATCCCGCATAGCCGCCCGACGGCGGCTGAGGCGCCACGGGGATCGGAGGTCCCACAGCTTCGGTCACCAGATTTACAGGCACGACCGTGTCATTGAAGTCGAAGATGTATGCCCACCGGCCGCTCGGCGAGATGGCGAGCCCGTTCGCCGCATCCGGCCCGACGGTTATCGGCGCAGCCGCGATGTTGGTGCGCGTCGATATCGCCGTCAGCTGCCCGGCACCGTCGGTCTGGTATGCCGCGCCCGTGACGTAGGCGGTCCGGCCGTTGGGAGCTACAGCCACTGCTGTAGCGAAAGCGACATTGATCTTCTTGATCACGGCGAGACGAGAGGTCCTGACGGCGGTGACCGTCCTCAGATCCGAGGTTACGTATACCTCGCGGCCACCGGGAGTGATCGCCATGTCATCCGGAAAGCCGCGAATGGACACCGAGCCAATGACCCGCCGGGTAATGACGTTGATCTCGGTGAGACGAGTATTGGACCCATTCTCGCCCAGCACGTACAGGCGCCTGCTGTCGTGCGCGAAGAGCATTTGCTCGGGCTGGAAGCTGGCCGGACCCACGCGGATCGGGTGACCCAAGCGCCGTGCGCGTAGGTCAACCTGCACCACGGCGTCGGGAAATACCGTGCTGTAGTACAGCACCCGTCCGTTGGGAGACACAGCCATAGGCCCATTGGGGTCCGGCAAGCTGCTCGGAATCGTGATCGGCCGTCCCGGCCTTCCTGACTTGGTCCTGACCGGCAGGATGCTGGCCGGGATCTGCCGCCCTCGGCGACCTAGCCGCGATGCGCGTGCGAGATACAGATATCGGCCGGTCGGCGCGATGGCCCAGCTCTGCGGCGAGAACCGCACCGCGATGGGCCTGGCTGACGCTGCAGGGCCCGAGGTTATCTTGTAGATCCGCGTGGAGTTCTTCGCAACGACCTGCAGGTAGGCGGATTCACCCGTTGGGGAGACGATGAGGTCGTCGGGCGAGCCCACGACATGCACAGTCGCAATTACCTGACTGGTCCGCGTGTTGATCAAGGAGATCGAACCGTGCATGTCGCAGCACGCGGCTGCCCCCACAGTCGCATCGCTGGCGGAGCTTGTTCCGAACCCGACCAGCGCACCGATCATCAGCGCCGTGATGCGAAGGCCGAACCGGTTTACTCGCCGCATAGCACTGTCCCTCGCTCGGGCGTTGGGAGCGGCTGGCCAGCGATTCGACAGGCTGCGGTGAAACCCTGGTCGGCCGAAAGCGGTCGCGTCGCCAGTCATATTGACCTAAGCGGGCTCAAATGTCCACCCAACGGGACGCGACCTAAGTCGCCCTCCGGATGGCCAGCATGATGCCCCCTACGATCGGGTCTCCCATGCCACGCGGAGCGTCCGGGAGCACTACCGGGACACGCCTCCAGGAAACCTAAGGTGCGTCGCATATCAAGTGGCGCCGATCCGTCACACGTCAAGCGGGAGCCAAGCTCTTACCTAGAGCGACTTCTGGAACAAGGTCTGGCTGAACCCGCGCGGTGTATTCGTGGTAGTTCCTATCTCGCGGTAGCCCCGGCGGCGATAGAAGTCGGGTGCTTGGAAGGAATGGGAGTCGAGCACGATCGTCTCGCATCCACGCCGACGGGCCTCGGCCTCGGCAGCGGCCAGTAGCTGTGTCCCCAGTCCCTGGCCGCGGAATTCGTTCGCGACCCACAGGTACTCAACCCGCGCGTATCCGCCCCACGAGAACCCGTCAATACCTGCGGCGAGCAGACCGTCCTTGTGGAGAAAGCAGGACAGGGCACGTCCATCACGGTGGCCGGTTGCCGCGTAATTGAACGCGTGCAGTGCATCCCGCAGCCCGGCCTGGTCGGTAGCCGAAGCCGTATCGGAAATCACGATCGTCCAGTCGGTCACGAGCCAGACGATATCGCTAGCCTGATCAGAACCCGGGCGAGCCGCTGCTGGGGACAGAGTGGAAGGCCGATGACTGACGCGGGGGGACCTTGACGATCCGGCTCATTCGCCCGTATGGACGCCTTCCGGGCTCAGGTGCTGCTACGGCTCAGGTGACGGGAGTCGTGGTGGCGTCGATGGTCAGGTACCAGTAGCCGCCGGCGAGATTGAGCGCCGAGATCGTCAGGAAGAAAGCCGCCCAGCCGTCGGCGTCGTACGCGAGGCACACCAGGCCTGCGGCGGCCTGAAGACTGCCGCCGGCAATATGCCCGACGCCGAAACCGCGGAGGTGGCGGTAGGCCACGGGGGCGATCAGGCGCCGCAGGCCGGAGCGCGGAGGCAGACGGCCAGGAGTGGCCTTGTCGCGTGGCTTGCTCATGGCTACCACCATAAGAGGCGAGCACGGGCCGGGTGCTTACTTTGGACGGCCTGCGCTTAGCTCTGTTGCCGCGACAGCCGACTCTGAGACAGTTCAGCAATGAGCTCGAGCGCGCATGATCACCCGGAGATCGGCCCGCCGCAGCTGATCGAAGTGGCCGACTCGGTTTTTGCCTACATTCAGCCGGACGGGTCCAAGTTGACGGTTTCTACACAGCATGGCCGCCAAGTGCAAAGCTCTCAATGTTGCGGGGGTCGCACGACCAGACCATTCGGCCCATTGACGACAGACCGCAGTGCCTGATATGCCCGGCGTGTGAAGTGGAAGGCTCGGCGGGGTATCGCCGCCGCAGGCGTGTTGGCCATTGCCTGCTGCGGGTGCAGCAGCCCGGCCCGTCCACCGTCCTTCGATCCGATGCAGCCCGACCCGAATTACCTGACGGCGGTGCTTGGCCCGCTGACTGGGACAGGATCCATGAACCTCACGGTGGCGGCGAGCCGCCCGATGTCCCTCACGATGGGGTGCATCGGTCAGGGAGAACTGACGGTTACTGGCCTTGTGTCGGGGGCGTCGCTGTGCTCTGACACTAGTACCAGCCGAGGTACCTTCAGCGGCTGGTACTGGGCGCACCTGCCGATGCGGCCCGGCGAGCGCATCAAGCTCCGTGTTGTCGCAGACGCGAAGACGATCTGGGATATCCGCGTCGGTGGTCTGCCTCGGCACTGCAAGGGCGACGTGTGCGCGTCCACGACGGTGCCGTAGTCGAGCGCGCCCTTGTGCTCGCGCACGAGGGGATCATTGCATCGCCACCGTGGCGCTGTCATTGCCGCAAGTCCGGGAGGACATAGTGAGCAGCCCGGGCCTTGACATCACTGAGCCTGGCCGACCCGAGGTGCAGGAGGTGTCGCCTGGCGTATATGCATATTTGCAGCCGGACGGCACCTGGTGGATCAACAACACAGGCTTCCTGGTCGGGCCGCAGGGGGTGGTCAGCATCGACTCCTGCGCCACCGAGCGTCGCACGCGCGCGTACAAGGACGCCATCGCGGCGGTGACTTCCTTGCCGG
Organism: uncultured Actinomycetota bacterium; assembly: GCA_963787665.1. GTDB lineage: Bacteria > Actinomycetota > Actinomycetes > Streptosporangiales > Streptosporangiaceae > JAJYUU01. The sequence continues at coordinate 68,434 of CAWBDZ010000003.1, read as the reverse complement.
TGCGCACAGTGCTCAACACCCATCATCACGGCGACCATACTTTCGGGAACTGCCTGTTCCCCGGCGCGGCGATCATCGCTCATGAGCGCGCCCGGTCTGAGGCCATCGCCTCCGGCCCGCCGCGTGACCTGCCGTTCTGGAACGGCCCTGAGTGGGGCAATCTGGTCCTCGACCCGCCGTTCGTGACCTTCACCGACGAGATAGCCGTGCACGTCGGTGACCTGCGCGCGCAAGTCCGGCATGTAGGCACCCCCGCGCATACCACGAACGACTCGATCATCTGGATACCCGACCGCTCCGTCCTGTTCTGCGGCGACCTGATCTTCAATGGCGGCACGCCGTTCCTGCTGATGGGCTCGGTATCGGGCGCGATCGAGGTCCTTGAGCAGATCGTCCGGCCGCTCGGCGCACGAACCATCGTGCCGGGTCACGGTCCTGTCTTTGAGGAGCAGGGACCCATCGACGACACGCTGGACTACCTGCGTTTCGTGCAGCAGGTCGCCGTCCGCGGCCACGACGCGGCGCTGTCCCCGCTGCAGGCCGCCCAGGAAACCGACCTCGGCCAATTCGCCGCCTGGGCGGACGCCGAGCGGATCGTCGGGAACCTGCACCGCGCCTATGCCGAGCTCGACGGCGCTCCGCCGGGAGGTGCCATCGACATTGCGGCCGCGCTCTCCGACATGGTCGCCTACAACGGCGGACCCCTCACCTGCCTGGCGTGAAACCCAACCGCCAGCCATGAAGCTGGCGAGCGTTGAGGTCGGCCCGCACACGGCTGCACCTCGCCCGCCCGTAGCCTCACATGAGGAAGACAACATCCTGAATCAGGCCGTCCCGGACCAGATAGACAACGACGGTCTTCATCGTCTCTGGGAAGCCGGCCAGGATGAAGCCGCTGATGTCCTCTTCGTCCACCACGTAGTCCCCGGCAGCGATGCGGCCGGCAATCGCCGCGCGCAGCTGCGGGCTCTCGCGAAACAGGGGCCCGTACTGCCCGCGCATGGCTGCCTTGCCGTCCATGAGAGCGTTGCCGCCAAAGTCTCTGACTGTGACGCTGTCGGCGTAGCAGCCTAGAAAGCCATCCAGATCGCGATCACGGAAGGCTGCGATCTGACGGTCCAGCAAATCGGTTGCTGCTGACATTCCCGCTCCGCTCATCCAGCTCGTTATGACGCGCGGCAGCAGTTCTCACGGCCGGCGTTTAATCCGAGCACATCCCGTCCAGAAAGTCGCTGAGGACGGCCAGGTACAGCTCGATGTCGGAGGCTTCATGCGCGAAGCCAACGTGCGGACCGGAGCTGGATATCGCATCCCACACGCCACGGTTCGCGAAGTACACCCGGCGGGCGTCGGCGAACAGCGGGTCCAGGCTGGGATGCGCCTCACGCGCGGTCCGTGGCAGCTCAGGGCCAAGGCAGTAGCCGGTCCGCGCGCCGAACCTGTGCGCCCGCCAGCTGAGGCCGCGTTCCCGCGCCGCTGCCTCGATGCCGTCAGCGAGGCGCCCGCCAAGGCCGGCGATCCTATCGTGCTCCGCGGGCGTCATCAGCTCGGTCAGCACGACCGCGGCACAGGCCAGTGAAAGGGCATTCGCGAATAGGGTGCCTCCCAGAGCGATCCCCAGCGTATGCCCCGTTTCATCGGCAAGGTTCGACTCGACGAGCGATGCAAGCTCTGCCGTCATGCCGTAGGCGCCGATTGGTATGCCGCCGGCGATGCCCTTGCCGCCGGTGACGATATCGGGAGTCACGCTGTATTTAGTTACCGCGCCGCCGTAGAGGTCGAACTGAGTGTGCGTCTCGTCCATCACCAGCAGGGTGCCGTATCTACTGCACGCGTCGCGAAGCCCGCCGAGGAAGCCCGCTTCGGGCAGTACCGTGCCGTGGTTGGTCAGCACGCCTTCGGTCAGGATCGCCGCGGTCCGGCCCTGCCGCAGCACTCGCTCGGCCGCATCGAGGTCGTTGAAATCGACAACCGCGAGGTCAGCAGACGCGGCGACGCCGACACCCAACGATTCGGGAACGAGCCCGGCACCTTCATCCGACCACAGCGTCTCGTCGAGCATGCCGTGGAACTTGCCATCGAATAGCAGCAGACCTTGCCGTCCGGTGGCTACCCGGGCGATCCGGATGGCTTCAAGATTGGCGGTCGACGCCGACGTCGTGAACTGCCACATCGGAAGCCCGAATCGCAGCCTGAGTTGTTCGCATACGGCCAGGGCGGGCTCGGTCGGCAGGAACATTTGCACGCCGCGCGCCGCCTGTTCGGCGATGACCTCGGTAAGCCGGGGATGCGCGTAACCGAGCACCGCGGACATGTCGCCGATGTTGAAGTCGACGTAGCGATTGCCGTCGACATCTACGAACGCCGCCCCGTGGCCATGCGAGACCCAGAGCGGCGGCGTCCGGTAGAAGCCGGCCATCCAGGCCATCGGGACTCCGGACGGCATGGACGCGCGTGCCCTCGAGCCCAGCAGAAGCGATGCCGCGCCGCGGGCCCCGAAGACCTCCGCCTCACGCTGCCAGATAGTACGCAGGCGGTCGCGCTGCCGTTCGGTCAGCCCAGCCGAGGCACCCATCTGTCACGGCCCTCCGGAGGGTCCCGCCATCCGGTGGATCTTCGGGGCCGCCTGCGGCCGGTTATCGAGCCCGAAGACTCCTTGCACTACCCCGGCGATCTCAGCAGGCACGGTGATCACGCCCTCGCGCCCGCGATATTCACCGCCGGGGTACCGGTAACGGCGCAGTTCCACCCCGAATGCCTCGCTCATCGCGCTGGCCGGGCCACTCAGGGAGATCGTGCGGCCAGCCATGTTGACCTGCCCGACCTCGAGCCCGTGCGCTTCGGCAAAGTCCCTGATCAGGTCGACGTCCGCGGGATCGGCACCGAAGTTCGCGGCCAACTCCTCCGGTGACATCGGGCCCTGGCTGGAGTCCGTGGCGGCCACGACGTCAGGTGGCTGGCGATCTTCCCGGCGGCGCAACAGCACGGTGACGGTGATTTCCTCGCTGGGGTCGACAGGCCCTACGGGGACAGCACCTTTCATCGGGACGCGTTCGCTGCCGGTCAATGGCACACGGTTCGGAACTGTGCTCACGGCGCCCTCCGGTTGTCGATGAGTCCTTCCCCATCTCGCGCCTATCGTGCATAGCCAAGCCTGCCATGCTCGGCCGGGCAGGTCATCGATAGGTGCCTGGGCTGACGACGCCGGCGTAATAGAGGAAATGCGCTCGGGTGTAACTCCGGTTGCCCGTGATGTTGGGGTCCGGGCTAGGGCCGATAACCAGGTCAGTGCCCAGGAACGGCGTGAAGCGCGGATAGACGGACAGGTAGCTAGTCGGATCCGCGCGCAGCAGCCCGATGAGCGTCTCGGCCACAATCCTGCCCCCTACTGGCCCGAGGTTCAGGCCATCGGCCGCGATCTTGGATTCGGCCAGGATGTAGTACCAGAGCGGAGTGCTAGTGGCGAACGGTGCGTACACGGCGCCGATATCGCTGAGGTCGCTGGCCGATAGCGGTGGCACACCCATGACCCGGGCGACGGACTGGCCAGACGGCAGGCTCCAGGTGAGCTGACGGAGCAGATTGCGCTGCGGCAGCACCGTCGGGGCCGTCTGGGTGTGGGGGGCGATGGCGGGAACGGGCAGGGTGAACATCACCGAGGAGATCGTCGTATCGATCTTCTTGTTGTTCTTGACCTGGCCATCGCCAAGGTCGAAGAAGGTCTGCCAGCCGACATACCGGCGCGCCGCCGGGTAGCCGCCGAGCAGATCGTCGCGGTCGTAGGTGACCGGGCCGTTGAAGTCCGGTTCGTTGGCGTCGAATACGAGGCCGAAGAACGGATCGGCGGTCGGGCTCGTCGAGTCGCCGGTGCCGGAGGTGAAGTTAGCCCGGTACGAGGGCCGGACCATGGAGTGGCCGAACCGGTAGGCGGCCGCGCCGAACTCGATCGGCATGAACGCGTCGCCTGGGGGCGGGTTGTAGAACCGGTTGCCGTGCGCGAGCACATCGCTGACCACTGCCTGACCGGCAATCTGAGGCAGGTGCTCGTTGACGAGCAGCCACTGGTAATGCCAGAGGGTGACCTGCCGGGCGATCAGGAACTGCACGTACCCCTGCGAGACGTCGGCGCCGCGCGCAGTCGGGAAGGCATGCAGGCTGAAGTTGCCGAGGTCGGATAGGACGCGGTTGTAGAACAGGATGTGGCCGCTGTGCAGACCGGCGATCATGACGTTCTCGTCGTTGCGCGGGTCGCCAAGCAGCGCCGAGTAGCTGCCATCTCCGTTCGGCACTCGGGGCACGTCCTCATGTACTCCGCCGCTGCCGACCTTCAGCGCCGGTCCGACCGAGCCGTCCGGGTTCGCCACGTACAGGTCCGGGCGCATGCCAGGGCCGCCGCCGAACACCGAATCCAGGTCCAGCGCCGGAGTCCGGGTGTTGGGTGACGTCAGCGGATTCGCCGTCTGGCCAAGCTGGGAGGTCTGATCAAAGGTGATGTCGTGGTCGGTGAACTGGCCCACGAACGTTGAGCCAGCCGTCATCGTCGGGTTATCCGGGTTGGTGCCGTACGGGTTGGTGGCTGTCGGGTTGCCGTTCACGGTCGGATCGACGATCAGCGCCTTCGGCCCGGCGGCCAGGTCATCCTGGGCGTCCATGATGCCGCCCTGCATCCCTACTTCCAGCAGCGCGGACCGTACGGTGTCGGTGGCCGCCGCGAACGGCGGCAGCTTCGGGAAGATCCGGCCGAAGAGCATACTGTCGGCCGGTGCCCCGGGCACGCGGCCTGATCCGGGCGATGTCACGGCCGCGCGCGCGGCACGCTCGAACCCTGGCAGCACGCCAGCCGACGCAGCCGCCAGTCCAGCGCCTGCGACTCCGGCGCCGCTCAACAGCCGCCGTCGGGATACTCCGGTCTGCTCATTACCCGCCATATCGACCCCCTTGCCGATAGGCCGGCTGATCGTCAGGCCGGCCATTGTTGGAATGACCGTAGGCAAGGGAAAGCGGCAGCGTAATTGGCAGGAATGCCCAGCTTGGCGAGCCGAGTGCCTAGGTTAGCCGAGCCATTGCCTAGATCTGGCTGCCGACACCCATTCGTGCGGCTTCGCGCACGGCGGCGAGCCGGGACGGGACGCCGATCTTCGCAAGGATCGAAGAGACGTGATGATGCACGGTCCGCTCGGAGATGACCAGCCGCCGCGAGATCTCCTTGTCCGCCAGGCCCTGCGCGAGCAGTGCAAGCACCTCCTGCTCGCGCGCGGTTAGCCCAGCCGGCGCGGCGCGCGTTGCCGCGCGCGGTCCACGCGGGATCGAAGTCATGCCGAGTTCCTTCATTTGCCTCCGGGCCGCGGCAGCCGTACCGCGCGCACCAAGACCGTCCAGGACGCCGAGCGCCCAGCGGAGTTCGGCGTCGTCAGAGCAGCAGAAGATCCGGCTCAGGGCGGCGTCGTAGGTCCGGCCGATTCGTTCCCACGCTGCGGCGGCACCCTGCCAGTCGCCTGCCATTTCTAGCGCGTACGGCTCTGGCAAGGCGACCGGCAAGTCGAACCTGGCCCCGAGGCGCGACAACCAGATCGCAACCGAGCCGAGCCGCCACAGATCGGTCCGGCCGAGCGCCTGGTCGTAAGCCTCTCGTGCCTCCCTGCAGGCTTGATCTGGCTGGCCCGACACCCACAGCAACTCCGCTCGTGCCGCCCGAACTTGCGTCACCCAGGGCACGTACAAGGTCCCCGTCGTGTACGCGTCGGCCCTATCTAGGAGCTCAGTGTGACCTGGTTCGCCGCGCCGACCTCGGATTGTGGCGAGGGTTCGCAGCGGATAGAACTGATTCCACGGCCCCACGCCCGGAATCGCGAGAACCTCGGCGCAGATCTCGGCGGCTTCGTCCCATTTCCCGAGCAACAGCAGCGTCTCGGCGTGCTCAACTCGCAGGCAGCGAGTGGTCCCGCGGAGCTCACGTCGCTCGCCTATCGCCATGCCAGCGCTGAAGTAGCCTTCCGCCTCCTCCAGTCGCTGCAAGCTGATGCACGCGTCCTGCAATCCCATGTACGCAATGCAAACTCGCTGCTCCAGGCCTGCCTCCAGGGCCAGACGAAGTCCTTCCTCCTTGTAACTGATTCCTTCCTGGCCGTTGTCGATGAGGCAGGAGCCCTTCACGCCGAGCGCCTGGCTCACGATGTCGGTGCGGCCTAGCCGTTCGGCCAGGTCGAGCGCCTTAGCGATGGTGTCGAAGGCTTGCTCGTGTCGTCCGGCACCCGACAGGATCGAGCCCACGTTGAGGAGCGCCATGGCCAGCTCTGGCCCTGGCGGAAGCGATTGCACAACGGCGAGTCCCTCCACCGCGGCTCGCGAGCCCTCATCCCCGCGACACTGATAAAACAGCACGTCGGACAGCCCGCCCAGATCCTCGCCAACGCGCACGTCGTCACCCAGCTCGCGCCGGTAACGGAGCGCAGCGCGTAGCGCTGCCTCGCTCTCATCCAGCCGGTCGAGCAGCAGGTACTCGGCGGCGACTCCTTCGTGCAGTTCAGCCAGGATCTGCAGGTCAGTGGCGTCGGCGTAGCGCAGGACCCGCTCGTACTGGGCGGCCGCCTCGCGGTGGGCGCCCAGTTCCGCCGACCTTCGCGCCGCGGCCAGGGCGTGCCGCCGGACAGCTGCAGCGTCGCCAGCGCCGTCAGCGTGATGGGCCAGCACGGCGGCGTCGGCGTCGGCGTCCTCCTCGAGCACCGCGAGCAGCCGCGCGTGCAGTTCAGTCTTGCGATGCGGCGGGATCGCCTCGACCGCCGCCATCCGGACTAGGTCATGCCGGAATCGCAGCCCGCCGGCTTCGGCCGTCACCAGGTTGGTCCGCAGGCAACCATCGAGCATTGCCGTAGATCCGTTAACAACTGACGCCAGCAGATCCCGGTCAATATTGGTTCCGATAACCGCCGCTGTCTGTATTGCCGCGCGGACAGAGGCATCGCAACGGGCCAGCCGGGCTGCTACCACGTCGCGCACCGTCGGCGGTATCGCCGGCCAGCCGCCTTCGATGGCTTCGCATACCAGGAACGGGTTGCCACCGGTCACCCGGCACAGTTCGGCGGCGTCCACGTCGCGTTGGCCGATCAGCGTACGGACGGCATCGTCCGATAGCGGTGGCAATCCGATCCGCCTGGTAGCCCGCTGGGTCGCCAGGTCACCGAGCAGCATGGTCAGCGCATCGTCGCCGAACTCATCGTCCCGGTAGGTGACCAGGACAACCGTCTTCATCCGGCTCAGCCGCCGTCCGACATATCGCAGCAGGTCGATCGTTGATTCATCGGCCCAGTGCACGTCTTCGACGACGGCGACGGTCAGGGCCGTCGGCGAGTCAAGCTCAGCAAGCAGCGCTTCGAACAGCTGATCCCGCGACGCACCGCCGCGGCATAGGTCGGCCAGCCGCCCGCCCGCCTGCGCAGCGATGTCGAAGAGCGGGCCGAGCGGGCGTGGCGTGAGCAGCCCATCGCACCCGCCCCAGAGCCATCGCGCGCCGTGCAGTTGCGCCTGGAAAGCCTCGACAAGCGCGGTCTTGCCGATGCCAGACTCACCCGATACCAGCACCATTCGGCCGTTGCCGTTCCCCGCATCGACCGCGTACCCGGCCAGCGTGCCCAGGAACTCTGACCGCTCAAGCAGCTCCATCAGACCAACCCCCAGCTCCTCCGCACGATTGTCGCGCGGCCGGCCGGCCTCAGCAAGCGGCTGGGACGCGCAACGCGGCCGGGGTTAGCTGGCCCGGTAGGCGCGGCGTGGCAGACAACAGGCGGCTAGAAGATGAGCAGCGCTCCTGTGTTGGAACGGCCAGGGCTATCCCGGCACTGAGGATCGCTCGCACAACCGAGATCTGCACGTCGCCCGGGACACCGGCTAATGGACTCGAGCCGATGAGGATGCCGCCCAGACTCTCGCCGAACCACCACACGGACAGCGCCCAGACGATCGACAGGGCCAGCGCGGGCTTGGCGGTGCGCCGGAAGAACAGGCCAAACGCGATGAGCAACTGGACTGTGGCGAACGCCGCGTTAAAGACGCCCCCTACTTCATAGCCTGATTCATTCTTCAGAGCGTGGTGGGGGCCGTAACCCTGGTCATCGCTGGGATAGGAGAAAGCCCCGGCCGACTCATCGGCCGGGGCTTTCGGTGTGTTCGGGGAAGTGGGAGACCTTCACCATCATCGCGCGGCGGACTGCCGGCACGGACGACTGGTTGGGTCTGCCCTGTTAGTGCAACGGGACCGTGTTGAACACACCCCACGGGGTGACCGCACCCGCTCCGTTGATGCTCTGCTTCCCGATGATGCCCGGTATATAGGCGTCCTTGATGAATAGGTACAGGGGCTTGCCCTTGTAGGTCACCTGGCGGGTGCCGTCCGGCCTCACGACGACTCCGAGCGCGTGCTGTTCGACGCCAGCCCCGGCTTCAGGTCGCCCGGAGGTGAGCACCGGTGGCCAGATCAGGGCACAGAAGCTCTGGCAGGCCCGAGCACTTTCGTTGCTCAAGGTGTAGACGGGGAAGCGTCCATGGGGCAGGAGGGAGAAGTCATTGTCCATCGACGCTGCCAGCACCTCGGCGCCGTTGACCGTCTCAACCCGCATTTGCAGGCGACCAGGAGCGGGGTGCCCTCGAGCTGGCCGGACCAGGTACCAGGTGCCCGGGGGACTGGTCACTGGGTCGAACAGGTTAGCCCCGTCCGTTTGCCCCGGCGTCTCGTCCAAGAAGAATCGGTACAGCGGTCGGCCGGCGTAGGTCACCTGCTGCACGCTCTTGCCGGAGAGCACGTCGGTGCGGGTCACCGTCCCGAGGAGGGCGCGGTTGACCCCCCGCCCGGCGATGGGGGCGCCCTTGGTCAGCAGCGCTGGCCACAGGACGGTGTCGCACGGGTGCCCTATCACGTTTGGGCCGTCGCTACACGCAAAGGAAGCCAGACCATAGGTCAGCGAATGGAGCTGGTCTGACGTGAGCAGGTACAGCGAGCAGCCGGCGTTGGCACCCGAACCGACGACCAGCACCCTGCCAAAGTGCGTCGATGCCGTCGCCACGGTCGCAGGGCCGGTCGGGGCGCTGGTGATGGGGGTGGCGCAGGACGCAGAACTAGCCTGGGCGCTAACGGGTGCGCTGAACTGAGGGGCCACGGCAAGGAGGCCCAGGGTGAGCAGGGCGGCTGTGGCAGGGCCCGCAACGACTCTTCGGAACCGGCGAGACAACATCATCATGACCTCCAAAAGCCTTCCCGGCTCGGTGATTCGAGCCGTATTGACCAGATACCTTCCTCCAGCACGAACTGATTCTTTAGACCGGTAACGGGCCCCCCTAATGTGCCGGCGCCGATGGCGACCATTCGCGGTGTGCGCATGGGTGCGCTCCTTTCTTCAAGATCCTTCCTGGACCTGGTAGACGTGATCGGCGACCAGGCCATGGGCCTGCCGGTGAACATCCGCGGCGGCCTCGGCGCTGGGGGCTTCGACCAGGCAGAACACCTGGCCTTGGCTCTCGTCAACCCAGTACCGCAGGTATCGCACGTCGAAGGCCCCTTGCGTCTGCAGGTCGGCCAAGTGCGCCTTGGCGACGTCATCCATCGACACGCCGCCGTCGATCTGGTGGACATCCATGAACAGAGGCACTTTGAGGCCCCCCTTCCTCGGTCGTCGAAACTGACATCAACGACCGTAGGATTGGCAGGCCCGCTAGTTCATCGGGGAAAATGCCTGGATTAGGCCCTGCGGCTACCCGGTTTACGGCGAGGAGTGCCTAGATTGGCGTCCCGATGCCTATCCGCGCCGCCTCGCGGGCGGCCGCGGGATCGTGACGTAACACCGATCTTGGACAAGACGGAGACATGATGATGGACGGTGCGCTCGGACGCTGTAAACCCGTCGTCGGCACGCGGTACCAGTTCACCCATGAACACCGCGGCGCCGGCCGAGCCGTACCGCGCGGTTACCCGGGCAGGCCTGCCTGCATCAGCGCGCGGCGCAGCGCGGCCACCGACGGGGCGCCCTCCAGCCGGCCGTCGTCAGACGGGTAAAGCCGGCACGCGAGAGCCGGGCCCTGGCCAGGGACACCGAACGGGTCGCTGCCGCCGATGAGCAGCGTCGGCGATCCGCACATCCCCAGCCGGGCCGCCTCCTCATCGCTGCCGACCACCTGCCTGCTGACTTTGACCCCCGACTGTCCAGTGAGCAGGCCCGCCAGCCGCTGCTCCAGCAGTGCTGCATTCGGGCAGCCCGGCACCGCCAGCACCGTCAGTTCGATCACGCACACATCCAGTTGCTAGGCCTCCGGCGGGGAGCCCTGTGCTGGCTCAGCCGGCTCGAATGCGGCGGAGAAGAGGTAGCTGGTCGCCAGGCTCCGGTAGGGCCGCCACTTCTCGGCGATGTCCAGCACCTCTTGCTGGGTTGGAAGGTGGTCAAGCTGATACGCGACCCTGATGGCCTTGCGGAGGGCCAGATCGCCTTCCAGCACGACGTCCTCTCTGCCGAGCGCGATGATGAGCGCGCCTTGCACGGTCCAGGGACCTATCCCTGGAATCGCGGTGAGCGCTGCCATGAGCTCGTCGTCCGGCAGGTCGCCCAGTACTTCTTGGTCGAGCCGGCCGTCCGAAAGTCGCGCGGCGAGGTCGCGCAGCGTGCCGATCTTCCGCCATGACAGCCCAGCTTCGCGGAGCTTGCCGGGTTCGACCGCTAGCAAGTCGGCGGGTTCTGGGAGGCGGCCGCCAAACAGCTCCTGGATGCGGGCCAAGGTCCGGCGGGTGGCCGGGACGGACAGCTGCTGCCCGGTGACCTGGAACAGCAAGGCACCGTACAGATCCATCTGCGGGAGCTGAGTCATCCACGCGCGAGGGTCAAAGCCCGGCCGGTCGTCGACAAGCCGCGCCATCACCGGATCGGCCTTGCGAAGCTTGGAGCGCGCTCGCCGCAGCCAGGCGCCGCGGCTCGGATCCCCGTTATCGGAGCGCGCCTCAGGTGCCCGGCTGGCCTTCGGCCAGCCGTTTCGGCTGTTGTCTTCGGCTGCGCTGGTCACGGGAGTTCTAGACAAGGTTACTTCGCCTTCCTCGCGGGCCTGGGCCAGTCGCACCCCGGGACCGGCCCCGGCCGGCCCCGGGTTCCGTTCCGGTCAGGGGTGGACCGGCCCGCTCGGGCCCTTGTCCAGACGGAGCGACTGCATGATGGCGAACGTGGTCGTCATCGTGAACTCCTCGATGTCCGCCGCGGCTAGCACGCCGGTGTACTTGGCGATGACGGGCGCTGCCGCGCGCTGGGTGACAGCGTCCAGGTGGCCCTTCACGCCAGCCCAGACATTCTCCCCGTACCGCATGTAGTACGGCACGGGGTTGACGCTCGCCAGCGCCTCCCTGGAGCTGGCCTCGATGTCCGCGATATAGGCCTGGTGTACCGCGACGTCGTCGCGGGTGGCGAGCCTGCCGAGGTGCCCGCTGATGAGGTGCGACCACGGATAGGACAGCGCGATGTCCGGAGCCTGCATGTACCCCTGCACGTCATCGCTGAGGTTGGTGTTGTAAATCGGCACCCAGCCGGCGTTGACGACATCGATGAACATCAGGGTGTCGTGGCCGGGAAAATGGATGTAGATGTTGTCCGGCGTGTGATTGGAGCCGCGCCAGGCCAGTTCGACGCGCTCTCCCCCGACCTCGAGTGTGTAGGTGTCGGCGAACGTCACATCCGGCACCGGCCGGGCCGGGTCGTTGTCCCGGAGCAGCAGCCGGCGGGTCTCCTCATGCCCGATCCGGACGGCGTTCTCGAACAGCGAGGCGGCCGCGCCGTGGTCCGCGTGGTGATGGGAGTAGACGAGGTGGCTCACGGTGTTGCTGACCCCCTCGGCGGCGGCGATCTCGTCGACCGCCCGCCGCAGGTTATAGCCGATGCTGGGGGGTGCGTCGAACACCACGACGCCGTCCCGGGTGACGAGGAACGCTGAGTTGTACACCCCGTCAGTGACCCAGTAGAGGTTCCGTTCGACTCGCCCGACGTAGTACCCCTGATCGTTCAGTGCGGGACCGAGCGCCGATCGCGGAATGGGCGCGTAGTCGGGCAGGTCTGCGGCGTCGGCGGTCGCTGGTGATGTCACGGTATCTCCCTGGAATCTCGGGCACGTCCCTGCGGACCGTGCGCGCCTTGCGATGCCATCCAGGTTCATCGCGAGCCAGGTGAACGGTCTTCACCCGATCATGGTGATTCGACTGCGCGAAAGCACCCATGGACGTGATCGTTGACCACGCCGACGTTCTGCATGAAGGCGTACACGCTGGTGGGCCCGACGAAGCGGTACCCCTGAGACTTCAGCTGCTTGGCGAACGCCTCCGCTTGCGGCGTCGATTTGGGCAGGTCGGCGATGGACCGAGGTGCCCGCTTGCGGGTGGTCTCGTAGGACTTGGCGAGCGCTGCGAGGTCCGGCGACGCGGACATGATTGCGCGCGCGTTATCGACCGTGGCCTTGATCTTGCCACGGTTACGGATGATCGAGGCGTCCCCCGTCAGCCGGTCGACATCACGCTCGGTCATCGCGGCGACCTTGGCCACGTCGAAGCCCTGGAATGCGGTCCGGAACGCGTCCCGCTTGCCGAACACGATTGACCAGCTCAGGCCGACCTCGAATACGCCCAGGGTGAGCGCTTCGAACATCGTGGACTCGTCGTAGGTACGGGTACCCCAGACCTCGTCGTGATAACGGCCGAAGGCGGTGTCGTCAGCCCCGGCCCAGGCGCAGCGTGGCTTCCCGTGATACCCGATGATCACGTCGCTGCTCATCGGCGCCTCCAGCGTCCGCTCCGTCCACGCCCGAATCTCCCCGATTACCCCGGCTTGGAGAGCACCTTGAACGGCAGGACGGCTAGACCCTAAATCCTAGCCGCGGGCGTCGACGGCATCACGACCGCGGCTAGCCCGGGAGCGCCCGTCGGCGCTCAGGGTCCGGCGACGCCCTCTTAAGCGCCGTACGCCGGCAGGATCGCACCGCTCACCGGCGCTGCGGCGTCGCTGACCAGGAATGCGATGACTTCGGCGATCGCCCCGGGCGCGGTCGCATGCTTCAAGGCTTCCGGAGGGAACGCGGCCCGGTTGGCGGGCGTGTCGATGAGCTGCGGCGCGACGGCGTTCACCCGGATCCCGTGCGGGCGCAGCTCGACGTCGAGGATGCGGGTTAGATGGCTAAGCGCAGCTTTGCTCACGCTGTACGCCGCCATGCCGCCGGTTGGCTCCGTTGCCGGTCGAGCGGAGACGTGCACGATGGCACCTGAACCTTGTCGTTGCATATGCGGCGCTACCGCCTGGCTCAGCCACAGCGCGGCGCCGAGGTTGACGTTGACCATGAGCTGCAGGTCTTCGGGCGTGGTGCTCAGCGCGTCGCCCAGGTGGAACGTGCCGATGGTGTTCACCAGTACGCCGGGCGGGCCAACGTCGGCCGCGATCCGGTCGATGAGGCTCTTCGCCGTGGCCGGATCGGTGGCGTCGCCGGCCTCGCGCCTGATGCTGTCCGGGAGTTCGCTCAGGGCCTGCTCGTTCCGGTCGACCACCACTACGGTCAGACCGCGATCGGCGAGGGCGACCGCAGTGGCTCGGCCGAGCGAACCGGCGCCGGCGCCGGTCACGATCGCCGTCTTGGCGCTCATTGGAAAGTCGGTCATGACAAGACTCCTGTCTGGAATGGTCAACCCCGGCGCGCGACGCAGCCGAGCAGGGAATCAGCCGCTATTGCTCCTTCAGCAGGCGGTCGGTGAGGACGATCTCGATGATTGCCGCGACGGTATCCATGCGTGCCCAGTCGCGCTGAAGCTCACACGCGAGCGAGACCCAGCTGATCGGTTGTCCGCCGGCCTGGATCACGCGGTCGAGCCCCGCGCGGTGCGCCTCGGGCGACGTGCCGCCGATCGCGTCAATGACGGGGTAGACCTCGTAGCCTTCGCGGAGCGCATCGAGGGCGGTGAAGGCCATGCAGATTTCGGTCCACAGGGCGCAGAAGATGAGCTTGCGACGGCCGGTCGCGTGCACGGCGTCAACAAACTCGATGTCCTCCCACGAGTTGACCGTGGTCCGGTCCACGGGCTTGTCGTCCGTGAGCAGGCTGGCGAGGTCGGGCAGAGTTGGCTTACCCCGGCCGGAGGCCACGTTGACGGTCGAGTGGATGACCGGGATCCCGAACGTCTTGACGGTCCGCACTGTGGAGACGGCGTTCTTTAGCAGCAGGTCGCGGTCCATCGACCGGACCGCGGCTAGCTGCGAGGGCTGGTAATCGATAAGCACAAGGGCCGCATTCTGCGGCGTGAGGAGATGGTCTGACAGCTGATCACGGACTGGCGCGCTGGTCATTCAAGCCTCACTCTCGTCGTGTTAGTTGGCAGTGCACACGCCCGACGCTTGGGACGTCATGGTGAGCGAGTGTCACCTGGTTCTGGTGATTCGGCTCCTGCTGTGAGCTGGCGAACCTCCAGCAGGTCAAGGCCGAGCGCCTCGATCTCAGCCAGCACGCCGTACAGTGCAGACTGATCCAGGACGCCTGTCAGAACTGTGACCGGACCTTGCTGCTGCATCACCATCGCCGGGAACGCAGACAGCAACATGGCGCCTAGGTGCCCGTTTATCCGGATCGCGTAGTGCGCTGGGTCCATGTAGCCATGGTTGAGCCAATCCGGGTGAGCCCACATCGCCAGGATCTGGTGATAGCGCGCCGGGCCGGCGTTCCGTGGCGGCCAGAGCCGACTGCCCTCTTCCACCTATTGCCGGGAAAGCGCCGTGCCGTGACCGGTAAACACCCACGATTACCTGAGCACGTACGCTGACAGCGTGCTGAGAGCCGGCCGACAGCGCTGGGCCCGGCTGCGTCGCTCCCTGTGGCAGTCACCCCGCCCGCATGGCCAGCAACCTCGCGAGCGCGTAGTCGGGCCGCTCGAACTCTTCTACGACCTTGCCGTGGTCGTGCTGGTCGCCCAGGACGCCCGTCAGCTGGCGCTACATCTAACCTGGCGCGGACTCGCCAACTTCGCTGTGGTCTTCACGCTGGTGTGGATCGCCTGGCTCAACGGCAGCCTCCACCATGAGCTGCACGGCCGCGATGACGCCCGGGCTCGCAGCACATTCCTGCTGCAGATCCTCCTGCTCGTAGCGATTGGCGCCTTCATTCCCGAGGCAGACGGCCGGCGAGGGACAGCGTTCGCCATCGGCTCAGGCGTGCTGTTCGCCGTGCTGGCCATGCTGTGGCTGCTAGCCGCACGCGGTGACCGACCCGAATACCGCCGATCGAGCCGGCCTTTCGTTACCGGGACAGCTGCCTGCGCCATCCTGCTGGCCGCGAGCGCCCTCCTGCCGGCCGGCGCTCGCATGCCAGCCTGGGGCCTCATCGATGCCGCCTACCTGGCCGGATTCGCTGCCGTGATCCTCACGGCCACCCCGACAGAGGCGGCCGCCCTGACCATCACCGACGCGCTCATCGAGCGCTTCGGACTGCTCATCATCATCGTGCTCGGCGAAATCATGACCGGTGTCGTCGCGGGATTGGCAAGCCAGCCGGTCGGCCCGCTCACGCTCAGCGTCGGCTTGGTCGCCGTCGTCGTCGGCTTCGGAGCGTGGTGGACCTACTTCGATTTCGCCGGACACCGGCCGCCGAGACCGAAGACGACAGCCAGCCTGCAGTGGATGCTCGGCCACCTGCCGCTCACCGCAGCCGTCGCCGCGATGGGCGCCGCGATGGTCAGCCTCGTCGACCATGCCCATAACAGCCGCGCCCCGGCCGCCGCAGGTTGGGTACTGTGCGCGGGCGTCTCCGTCGTGTTGTGCGCCACGATGCTGGTTGCGGCCAGCTTGCAGGCCTGGGACAGCGACCGAGGCCTGTACCAGCCGCTGGCCCGTACATGCGCCGGAGTGGCCGTGGCGTGCCTTGCGCTCGGCGCCGTACGGCCGCCGCCACTAGTTCTCGGCCTCGCACTCGTTCTCCTTCTCAGCATCCCGTGGGGATTCGCCGTCGCGCGCCGCCTTGCCAACGGAGACGACGCACCTATCGCGTAGCCGTGCGCAAGTAGCTAGGCGACCTGGCGGCGGCGGTCGCAACATCGGAGATCGTGAATCACCAAGAAGATCAGCGCACTTGCCTCCTGAGCTTCCGTCGTCGGTTCAGATGGAGCTGGCGGCTGTCCGGACGACGTCGAGCACGAAATCGGGACGGGAAAGCATAGGGACATGGCTGCTGTCCACGTCGTAAGTGTGGGCGCCCATCCGCTTGGCGGCGGATCGCTCGAGGTCGGGGTGGACGGTTCGGTCGTTATTGGCGACGATGTACCAGCTCGGCTTCGTGCGCCAGGCAGTGCCTTCAGCCTTCTGGTTGAACAGGTCCGCGTCCGGCGGCATTGCGGTCGCCCAGACCAGCTTCTGCTCTGGCTCGGAGAGGTCACCCGCGAACGCACTTGTGCCCTCCGGCAGCAGCCAGATGCGGCCCTCGGCGGGTTCGATGTAGTTGAAGACATCTGTAGCGGGGAACTGGTCCTGCTGGCTCTGGGAGGTCTCGGTTTCGTCCGGGGCGAGCGCGGCGATGTAGACCAGTCCCGCGACGCGGTCGTCGGCTCCCGCGGCGGTGATCAGTGTGCCGCCGTAGGAGTGGCCGACCAGCAGGACCGGGCCGCTGACCCTTCCGATCGTGCGGATCACAGTCGCGAGGTCACCTGCGAGTGAGTCAAGACCGTGCTGCGAGGCCGCTACCTGGTATCCCTCTGCCTGCAGCGGGCGGATCACTTTGCTGAAGCACGAGCCGTCGGCCCAGAGGCCGTGCACGAATACGATGCTTGGTTTGGCTGACATGTCTGCTCCTTCGATGAAATGTCGCGTGAATTTGTTCGGCGAGTTTGCATGACGACGGATTCACGCTAGGCGCGGCCGCGGGCGCCGGACATCGCAAGATCGTGCGATTGCTATTCGGCACGCAGTGAGCCGTGCGCAGTATCGTCAACCGTGACCGAAACCGGGAGCTCATCCCCGATCCGAGGACGGGACGAGCAGCTCCAGATGATCACTGGGCTCCTGCAGCGCGCACGGGCCGGCGTGGGCGGCGTCGCGATTATTGAAGGTGCCGCGGGCCTGGGCAAGACGAGGCTGCTTGACGCAGCAAGGACGACGGCCCGCTCGCTCTCGTTCCGAACCGGGCTCGGCGCGGCAGAGCCTGGCCACAGCCCCGTCGAACTGGCGGTGCTCATGGAGGCGCTGTTCGGCGGCGCCGAATCACTGGTCGAACGGGGAGCGCTCGGACCGCGTGACCGCTCGCGCGAGGAGACGTTCTGGCTTCTCCAGGATCTGCAAACTCTGATGGAACGCGCAGCGCTCCGGCAGCCCTTGCTGGTCTGCCTCGATGACGTGCAGTGGGCGGACGCGGGGTGCGGCTTCGCCCTGCGCATGCTGACGCAGTGGCTGGCGTCGTTGCCGGTAGCCTGGCTCATCGCGGTCCGGCCGAACCAGGGACAACCGCAGATCCGCCGGGCGCTGGCCGAGCTGACCACCGCTGGGGCCGCGACGATTCGCCTGCCCCCACTGGCTGCGTCAGCGGTCGCGCAGGTGGCGGCGGACGTCCTGGGCGCTCCGGCGGGAGGTGACCTGCTCCGGACTTTGGCCGACGTGCATGGCAACCCGTTCCTCATCGTTGACCTCCTCGCCGGCCTGCGCGACGAGAACCTGGTATCCCTGGTAGATGGCCGGGCGAGACTGGCCGAGAACCGTGTGCCGCATCGGCTCGAAGACAGCATGCGACGACGCCTGTCGCGCACGACTCCCGCGGCCGAGCGGATCGTGACTGTAGCCGCATCTCTCGCGCGCCAGTTCACGCTCAGCCAGATCGCGGCGATGGCCCGCATATCCGTAGCCGACCTCGTCGATCCTGTTCGGGAAGTCATCGACGCTGGGATCTTCATCGAGGCCGGCGGCCGTCTTGCCTTCCACCACGACCTGGCCCGGGAGGCGGTTCGCAGCGCCGTACCTGACGCGGTCCGCCGAGCCCTGGACCGTGAAGCGGCTGACGTTCTCCTGGCGGCCGGCGCACTGCCCGTCGAGGTCGCGGCCCAGCTGGCAGAGAGTGCGGAGCCAGGGGACATCACGGCTGTCCGTGCTCTCGCGCATGCCGCGGAATCGCTCGGTGTGACTGACCCCAGCGCCTCAGCAGACATCGCGAGCGTGGCGCTGTCCTTGGCGCCGTCACGGCACCCGCTGCGGGGTCCGCTGGTGGCCCGCCGAACGGTGTCCCTTTTTGCCGCGGGCCGTAGCAAGGAAGCACGCGCCTTCGCCGACAACGCTCTCCGGCAGAGCCTGCCCGCCGAACAAGAAGCCGACGTGCGACTGAGCCTGGCGGCGATGTTCGCCATCTCGGCCGATGACCGCGCCGACAACGCCCGCCAAGGCCTGTCTCTCGCCGGTCTTTCCGCCGCTACCCGGGCACGTCTGTCGGCGTCGCTGTTTCACAACCTGCTGGTAGCAGGTCGCCTTGACGAGGGTCTAGCGTCCGAGTCCGAGGTGCGCACCAACGTGTCCGCCGGCACGGACCTCGCAGCCCAGTACTTCTACCAGATAGGCCGCTCGGCGATGGAGTACCAGCGCGGCCGCTTCGAGCTGTCACTCCGGCTGCTCGATGGCGTGGATCCCGAGCATCTGGCCAGTTTCGACGATCCGCGCGAACGCCTCACGCACAGCTATCGCTCGTGGCTGCTGTCCGCCCTCGACAGGGTCGATGAGGCGATGGCTGTCGCCGAAGACGGATTGGCCTGCGCCCAGCGCGATCGACAGCACTGGGCGGTGCACGTTTTCGAAACGTGGAAAGGCCAGCACCTGCTGCACCTCGGCAGGCTTGACGAGGCTGATCTGGCGCTGGAAGGCCGGTTCCACCTCGCTGACGCGCATCTGATCGTTGGGGTCCTGGACGCGGCGTCTGTCGTGGCGCTCGGCCGCACCAAGCTCTACATCGGGGATGAGCGCGTCGCCAATGAGGTCGCCTGTATCGCCCAGGTCATGCTCACGACGTCTGCTCCTGTCGTCCGCAAACTCGCCGCGTGGTACCTCGCCATTCATTCCATGGCCTCCGGCGACCCGAACCAGGCACACCGCTGGCTGTGCGCGCTCGGCGAGACCGAGCGGCTGTCGCTGTTCCCGCTCTTCCCGATGGAGGCGGCCGACGATCCGCTGCTGATCCGCGTAGCCCTCGCTGCCGGCGATGAAGAACTCGCCAAAGCTGTCGCCGACCTGGCCGCGCGAAGACACGAACTCAATACATCCGTGCCGTCCATAGCCGGAGCCGCCCTACACGCCCGAGGCCTCCTCAACCAGTCCAGACAAGACCTGGAAGAGGCGGCGGCGATTCTGGCGAACTGCCCTCGGCCGCTGGCCCTCGCGGCCGCTCTAGAGGATCTCGGTTGCGCCAGCCTGGTACAAGGTGACCGCAGCGGTGCGGTTGACGCCTTCGATCGTGTCCTGCGGATCTGCATCGACGCCGGCGCCATACGCGACGCGGCCAGAGCCCGGAAGCGGCTACGGGAGCTCGGGATCCGGCGCCGGGTCCAGTCGCTGGACCGCCCGAAACTGGGATGGGAGTCGCTCACGGACGCCGAGCTTCAGGTCGCGCGTCTGGCTGCTGACGGCTACACCAACCGGGGAATCGCCGACAGGTTGTTCGTCTCACCGCACACCGTGAACACCCACCTGCGTCATGCCTTCGACAAGTTGAACATCAGGTCCCGCGTAGATCTCACCCGCGTCGTCGAACGCCACTCATAGCCGGCGCGGACCAGTCCGTCCGCTTGCCCTCGGCAGCCGCTTGCCCTCGCCAGCCGCTTGCCGCCGGACCTGCTAGGCCGTGTCCCTGGCCTTGCCCTGGGCGGAGAGCTGCGCGATCTGTGTCCGCGCGGCCTGTACAAGTTCTTCGTTCGTATGAGCGTGACCGCTAAGTCCCCACCCACCCTCCGGAGCCTCGGTCAGAAGTACCCAGGTCCGGCCGGCCAGCTCCTGATCACCGCTCGCCGCCGCGACGAGCGCTGTCAGCTGTGCGACGACAGCGAGCTGCTTGTCCCTGTCTAGCGCGCCCGCGTTGGTGAGGACCTGGACCCGCACGTAGGTGCTGGCGCCATCGACATTGCTAAGGCTTTCGTCATCGAGCTCGTGAATGAAGGCGGCGGTGTTCTGGCGGAACAGGGGGATGTCCGGAACGCCCTCGATCGCCATCAACGTGGCGGCGAGGTCCACGGCGAGCTTGTGCCTGTCTGGGAAGGTCCCCGAGCGAGCGTACACGTCGATCATGGGCATCGGTCGATCCTCATTCCTGCTCGTGGTCGTCCCGAGCCGGCGCGGCCGTTGCGATGGAGACGGCTCGTAGCCCGCGACAAGAGCAGGTTGGCAGAGTATCGACGGCGGTGACATCGCTCGAATGAGTGAGTCCTTGTCTGAACGCCGCCTGGTGGGCGAGGCGCTACCATCGGCGGTGGCACTGGGAGGGTGCCGCCGGGTCCGCGGGAAGGACTGAGTCCCCCTCCGAATAACATGGCAGCTGTGGCTGTGGCCTCTTCCTCGGCCTGGGCAGCGGACCGCAGGCTAAAGAGGGAGAGACGGCATGTCCAACTCACTTCCTGCGCGGGCCGATCTCGACCAGTTGCGGCGCCGCGCCAAAGAATTGCGCGACTCGGCCCGCCGGGGCGATGGCGCAGCGTCGGAGCGGTTCGCCCGGCAGCATCCGTCGGTACGCCTGGACGCGGTCAGCCTCGCTGCCGCCCAGCTCGTCATCGCCCGCGAGCTGGGCTTCGTGAGCTGGCCCCGGCTCAAAGCCGCCATCGACGCCGACGCGGTTTCCCGTGCGGAGGTGCCAGCGTTCCTGGCCGCCTCGGTCGAGGGGCGGTTGCGGCAGGCCAGCGACATCTTCCGTGCCGATCCGCTCATAGCCCGCCGCAGCGTGCTCGCGGCGGCCGTGCTGGGCGATGCCGACGCGCTGCGGGAGATGCTCGCCGCCGACGCCGAGGCGGCGGCGGCCATCGACGACGAGCGCGGCTGGCCGCCGCTGCTCTACGCGTGCTACTCCCGGTGGCATCAGCTGGACCCGAGCCGCGTGCCTGGGCTTGCCGAGGTCGTGCGCATCCTGCTCGATGCCGGGGCCAGCCCGAACACCAACGACGGAGGCCGCCCACGGTACCGCTCTGCGCTGAAGGGATCGGTGGAGGTCAACAACCCCGACATCACCGAAGTGCTGCTCGACGCCGGCGCGAGCCCCGACCCCGGTCAGCCCATCGCTGAAAGCGCCGGCCATCGCGACAATCGGTCCCTGCGGCTGCTGCTCGCCCACGGCGCCCGGGTGGCCGGGACCTGGGCGGTCGGCGCAGCGGTGGACAACGACAATCCGGATGCCATTGCCCTGCTCCTCGACGCCCTCGATGCGAGCGGCGGCGATGCGGCTGGCACGGCTACCGAAGCTCTGCCTGACGCTGCGGCCAACGCCTCCCTACCCGTGGTGGCCGCACTGCTCAGTGCCGGAGCCGATCCTGATGTCACCGATGAAGACGGCGTTTCGGCGTTTCGCCTGGCGGTCCGGGCCGGCCGGGGGGATACCGCAGCAAGGCTGAAGGCCGTCGGCGCCGCCGATGACGCCACCGACGTGGACCGGTTCATCGGTGCCTGCCTCAGCAACGACCGCCAGGCGGCGCAGCAGCTTCTCGCCGACCACCCTGATCTGGAAGACCGCCTGACCGACCAGGACCGGGCCGTGATCGTCGACGCGGCAGCCTCCGGCCCGGCCGACGCGATCGCCCTCATGCTTGACCTCGGGTTCTCCCCGCACGCCCGCCAATTCGGCGAGCTGCCGCTGCACACCGCCGCCTATCACGGGAACGCCGCGGTCGTCCGGCTGCTCCTGCGCGCAGGGGCCGACGTTGATGGCCGCGACGCCAGGTTCGACGGCACTCCGCTGGCCTTCGCCACCGTCGGCAGCGGCGAGCGGGCCGGCAAACCGGGCGACTGGATCGAGACGGTACGGCTGCTCATCGGGGCCGGCGCGTCCCGGCAGGAGGTATGGATCTCCGGCAAACCACCCAGCGAGGAGGTCATGGCTGTGCTGCAGGGCTACGGCATCAGGCCCGACGAGCCGGCCGAGCAGCAACCAGACGAACAGACCGAGGTGCCTGGTTCCATCGGCACCGGCGTCATGGCCGATATCGCCCGCCACCTCGAAGCCGCCTACCGCGACCGCGACCTCGACCTGCTCGCATCACTCCTGCATCCGCAGGTCCGGTGGACCGGAGTTTGCACCGACAAGACGCAGGTCCTCGAGTGGTACCGGGGACTTCTTGCCGACCAGACCCAGGCCAGCGTGCACAGCATGGAAGTCGACCGCGACGCCGTCGTCCTCGGTCTGGAAGTGGCACGCCAGGCAGAAGGAGCCCGGCCCGCCCCCTCGCAGCGGCTCTACCAGGTCTTCACGGTCGACGACGCCCAGATCATCGACATCCGGGGCTATCCCGACCGCCGGAGCGCATTCAGGCGTTGTATCCCATGATGGCCTTCGTCTCAAGGTACTCGTCGAACCCGAGCGCGCCCCATTCCCGGCCGTTGCCAGACCGGCGGTACCCCCCGAAGGGCGCATTGAAGTCGGGGCCTGCACCGTTGAGGTGGATGTTGCCGGTTCGGATGCGGCGCGCCATCGCCTTGGCACGCTCACTGTCGCCCGAGACATAGCCGGACAGGCCGTAGACGGTGTCGTTGGCGATACGGACCGCGTCATCGTCATCTTCGTAGCCGATCAGCACGAGAACAGGTCCGAAGATCTCCTCACGGGCGATCGTCATGTCGTTGGACACATGCGAGAACACGGTCGGCCGGACGTAATAACCAGTCTCGAGGCCTTCGGGCTTGCCGGGTCCGCCGGTCTCGAGCTTGGCGCCCTCGCCGATGCCCTTCTCGATCAGCTGCTGGATTCGGCCGTACTGGGTGGCCGACACGACCGGGCCGATCCTGCTGGTGGTCTCTCGCGGGTCGCCGACCACGATGGCCTTGGCAGCTGCCGATGCTATGGCGGCGGCTTCGTCCATGCGGGCGGCCGGGACCAGCATTCTGCTCGGGGCGTTGCAGGACTGGCCCGAGTTCGTGCACATACCGGCCATGTCGCGTGCTACGACTGCCTCGAAGTCGGCATCGTCCAGGATGATGTTGGCGGACTTACCCCCGAGCTCCTGAGCGACGCGCTTGACCGTCGGGGCCGCGGCCCGGGCGACCTCGATGCCCGCGCGAGTGGACCCGGTGAATGACAGCATGTCGATGTCCGGGTGGGCCGACAGGCAGGCGCCAACGTTGATGCCATCGCCGTTGACCAGGTTGAACACGCCTGCGGGTACCCCGGCCTCGTCGAGGATCTCGGCAAAGAGGATCGCGTTCAGGGGCGCTACCTCGGACGGCTTGAGCACCATCGTGCAGCCGGTGGCCAGGGCCGGAGCGACCTTGCAGGCGATCTGGTTGAGCGGCCAGTTCCAGGGTGTGATCATTCCGCAGACCCCGACCGGCTCACGCACGAGGAGGGTGCTGCCCATCGTGCGCTCGAACTCGAAGTCGGCAAGTATGGCGCGCGCAGTCGCGATGTGCCCTAGGCCAGCGACGGCTTGCGCCGCCCTGGCCAGCGAGAGAGGCGCGCCCATCTCCTGGCTGATGATGTCGGCTAGCTCCTCAAGGCGACTGGAGTAGACGGCGATGATGCTGTCGAACAAGGCAAGGCGCTCGTCCCTGCTGGTGAGCGAGTATGTCTCGAACGCTGCCCTGGCTGCTGCAACGGCGGCGTCGACGTCCTGTTCCGAGCCCATGGCGATGGACGTGATGGCTTCTTCGGTGGCCGGGTTGACGACCTCGATCGTGTCGCTGGAGAGCGGGGCGACCCACTTGCCGCCGATATAGAACTGCTGGGCGTGCTCCACGGACTTCCTCCTTGCCATACCGTGCGTACCGGTCCTGGTCCAGCGCTGGCGAATGTACGAGCCGCAGAAGCTGAACGCTCCAGCGAGATGGGTTCGGCCATCCCGCGACCACAGTCAACGTACCTGCCACCACGAGCTCCCACCAGCCCGCCATCCTGACCGTCGCGTCCCTGCCGAGATGTTCTGTTTTTTCTCCGGCCGCGTGTCCTGTTCGGTGGCGCGGTTGACGGCGCGCTATGGGCTGCGTTTAAATGACTGGGTGGTCAGTCAGTAACGTTGCGTCCAGCGGGAGGGCCTGGTGAGCCAGAACAGCGAGACCGGAGGCCTGGTCGTGGATGGTCCGGCTGGCCAGCCTGACGTGCTGGCCTCCGATGCCGACCGTGACAGCGTTGCCAGGCTGCTGAGCATGGCGTTCGGGGAGGGCAGGCTTACCGCCGCCGAGCACGCCGAGCGAGTCCGGGCCGCCTACGGAGCGCGGACCAGGAGTGAGCTGGCCGGGCTGACCGCGGACCTGCCCGATCCGGCCGGCGACGGCCGAAAGCGGCCGGCGGTGTTCGTGCCTGATGAGGTGGACCGGTGCCTGCTGTGGGCGCTGTTGATCTGCTGCCCGCCGGCCGGGATCGCCTGGCTGCTGGCCGCCAGGCGGTGCGCGCTAATGGGCGGAGGCGTGGTTGCCGCGGATCGCTGAGGCCGCGCGGGCGGCGCGCCGGGACCAGATCGTCGCCGCCGGGCTGGCGTGCTTTGCCCGGGCCGGTTATCACGCCGCGACGATGGCTGATGTCGCAGGCCAGGCCGGAGTGTCCAAGGGCACGCCGTACCTGTACTTCGACAGCAAGCAGGCCCTGTTCCTGGCGCTGCACGAGCAGTGGGACTGCGGGGCCAGGCAGCGGGCCGACGCCGCGGTCGCCGCGCTGCCCGATGGCCAGCGGCAGTCGCCCCGCGCGGTGCTGGGAGCAGTGGCAGCCGCGATGGCCGCGCACGTGCAGGCGGAGAGCGAGACGTGCCGGGTGCTGATGGAGGCGCGGGCGCTGGCCGCCCACGAGCCGGCCATCGCCGTGGCCGTTCGCTCTGGCGACCAGGAGATGCACCGGCAACTCGAGGAGCTGTTCGCCGCTGGCGTGGTGGCCGGGGAGTGGTCCGCCGATACCGACCCCGCGCTGGCGGCACGGCTGTTCGCCGCAAGCCTGTACGGGCTGATGGCCCAGTGGCACCTGGAACCGGACTCGTTCTCCTGGCCGCAGGCCGCGGCCGCGCTGGCCGCGAGTCTTGCACCGGCCGACAGCGGCCCAGCGCCCGCGCGAGAGCCAGCCAGCCTGCCGGGAGCCGGCCTGTGAGCCGGGACACCGATCCGTCGCCGTCCCTCGCCTTGCGGGCCGCGCGGCTGAGCGGACCGGCCCGGCATGTGCACCGGGCGGTGCTCGCCGCGTTCGCCTCAACCGGGCAGCCGCCGCCGCCAGCCGAGATCGAGCACCTCATCCGTGCCGGCGGCGACGACCCGGCCCAGGTCCGGGCCGAGCTGACGGAGGCGGACCTGCTCGCATTCACGACCAAGGGCGAGATCCGGGCCGCCTACCCATTCTCCCCTGCGCCGACGCCGACCCGGGTCAGCTGGGCGGGCGGCCCGGATGTCTATGCGATGTGCGCGATCGACGCGCTCGGCATGTCGGCGATGCTCGGCCGCCCGGTCGCCATCACCGCCTCAGAGCCCGACACCGGCCGCGCGATCAGCGTCACAGTCGGCGCCGGCAAGGCGCGGTGGACACCGCGGACCGCCGTCGTGTTCGCAGGCGCGACAGGCGACCCAGGCTGCCCGTCGGCCGACCGCTGCTGCGGGTACATCAGCTTCTTCACCACCGGCCGGGCGGCGCGAGCCTGGGCCCGGCGGCACCCCGAGATCACCGGTACGGTCCTGCGCCGCGACGCGGCGTTGGACTTCGGCATCGACGCCTTCGGCGCCTTGCTGGAGCAGGAAATTGAGGAAACCGCCGCCGGAGAACAGTAGGCCGGAGAGCACTCAGGAGTTCGCGATGGCTGCGCGCCATCGCGGCGGCTGCCGCTGAAGCCGTCCCCGTTCCCCCGCAAGTACGAGGCAGGGTCCATGCGGCCACGGTCCAGCGCAGGCAGGCGAGTGCGCATCGCCAGGTTCTGGTGAGGCCGACGCAGGACTCCCTGACGGTGACCAGCGAAGGCTGTTGCCCGGGCACGTAGCCTGGCTAGATGCTGAGAGGCAGACGGCGCCGGGCCAGCGCGCTGCGGATCGGGTTCAGGCGTGGTATTTAACGCAAACCGGCGAAAGCCGACTCTGGCTTCTCCGCGCCTGATTCAGCGCGGGGACCTTCTCGCTTCCGTGGATCGCGCCGCGGCAGCGAAGGTAACGCTGATCTCGGCTCCGGCAGGCAGCGGCAAGACTTCGCTGCTGCAGGCCTGGGCTGATGGTCCGGGTCAGCCGTATCGGCTGGCCGTCGTGCAGGTGCGGCGCGATCAGCAGGACTCCCAGCAGTTCTGGCTTGCCGTCCTCAGCGCCCTCCGGCAGGCTTCCGGCACGCCCGGCAACGGCGAACAGCCGGCAGCGACACCTGACTTCAATGAAGCGGCTATCAGCGAGAGAGTTCTGTCGGAGCTCGCCGACCATCGCGACCGCACCTTCCTGATCATCGATGATCTGCACGAGCTGACCTCGCCGGAAACGCTGATGCAGCTAACCCGCCTGCTGGAGAAGCTCCCCCAGCATGTGCACGCGATCCTTTCGACGCGGCGTGATCTGCAGCTACGGTTGCACAAGCTCCGTCTCGCCGGCGAACTGGCCGAGCTCCGCGCCGCAGATCTACGTTTCACGCGTGACGAGACCCGCGAGTTCCTGGCGGCTTCGGGCATCGCGCTCTCTGAAGCCGGGGTCGCCAAGCTGCACCAGCGCACGGAAGGCTGGGCCGCGGGCCTGAGGCTCGCGGCGATCTCACTGGAGAGTAGCCCCGACCCAGAGAGATTCATCGCTGAGTTCTCCGGCAGCAGCCGGACCGTTGCCGAGTATCTGCTCGCCGAGATGCTGGAGTGCCAGCCGGCCGAGGTCCAGCAGCTGCTCCTGCGCACGTCCCTGCTCGACCGGGTCAACGGAGCGCTGGCGGATCTGCTGACTGATCACACTGGTTCGGAAGGGATCCTTCTCGACCTTGAAGACGCCAACGCCTTTGTCGTGTCGCTCGACCCGGGCCGAACCTGGTTCCGGTATCACCACCTCTTCGCTGACATGCTCCGGCTTGAGCTGCGCCGGAGGGTGCCCGAAGAACTTCCGGCCCTGCACCGGCTGGCTGCGCAGTGGCTGATCGAGCACGGCGAGATCGTTGACGCCATCCGGCATACCCAGGCCGCGGGTGATTGGTCCGACGCGGCGCGGCTGCTCGCCGACCACTCATTCGGGATGACCCTGGACGGGCAAGTGCAGACCATCCAGACGCTGCTGCGCGCGTTCCCGCCAGGCGCCGTTACTGACGGTCCGGATATCCCTCTCGCACGCGCAACCAGCGACCTTGCCCGTGGACGCCTGGACGAGGCTGCCGCCCACCTGACGGTGGCCGAAAACGCAATCACTGCAACCCCGCCAGCCCGCAAGCACCGCCTCGAAGTGGCGACCGCAGCGCTGAAACTGTCGCTCGCACGGAAGCGCGGTCACCTCGCGGGAGTCGTAGAGCAGGTAAGGTTCCTTGCCGCGCCGATAACCGGGCAGTCTGACGAAGACATCGCGCTCGACAGCGACCTGCGCGCAGTGGCGCTCATGAACCTCGGAACCGTCGAGGCGTGGTCGCTCGGAAACCAGGACAGCCAGCGGCACCTGCAGGAGGGCGCCGATCTTGCGCGGAAGATCGGACGTCCGTACCTCGAAGTGGCCTGCCTGGCTGAGCTCGCCTTCGCATCGAAGATCGAGCCCTTCGCCACTACCCGGTTGCGGTGCCGAGAGGCGATAGCCCTGGCCGAGCAACATGGCTGGGGCGCGGAGCCGGTCATCGCGCCCGCGCTCGTGAACCTCGCAGGCACTCTCATCTGGACGGGCGAATTCGACGAGGGCGATCACTTTCTCCGGCGCGCCGCCCGCGCCCTGGAGACAGACTCCGGTCCACCCATCAGGCTGTTGCTGCACCTGGCCACCGGCATGCTGTTGTCCGGCCGGCGCAGGCAGCGCGAGGCGCTCGCGGAATACAGAGCGGCCGAGGACCTGCAGGCCCAGCTCGA
The DNA here is from genome assembly GCA_963787665.1 of uncultured Actinomycetota bacterium. GTDB lineage: Bacteria > Actinomycetota > Actinomycetes > Streptosporangiales > Streptosporangiaceae > JAJYUU01. The sequence goes on along the minus strand of CAWBDZ010000003.1, from coordinate 40,281 downwards.
AGGCTCACACGCGCTGATGCGTCAGCTGACTAGCTGGAGGCTGGCCACCCAGGCTCGGCTCGGGCAGCTCACCGAGGCCCGAGCCTCGCTGGCAGCGCTCGATCCGGAACTGGCAGGCTCCGCCGAGATCGCTAATGCCCGTGCGGCCATCTGCCTCGCCGAAGGCAACCCGGCCGCCGCTCTCGCCGCGGTCCACGATGTCCTGAACGGGGTGGCTCCGGCCATCGGCTACGTAACAGTCGTGGAGGCGAACATCCTGGCGGCGGTCGCGCACCGCGAACTCGGCGACCAGCGCGCTGCCACGGCTGCCGCCGAGCGCGCACTGGCCCTGGCGGAGGCCGACCGGCTCGTCCTGCCGTTCGCGACGACGGGCTCACTCGAGTTGCTCGAGGCCATGCCGCGGCATGAGACGGCGCACGCGGCCCTGCTGACCGACATCCTCGATGTCATGCGCGGATCATCCATACCGCCGGCCAATGAGCATTCACTGGCAATGATCGAGCTACTCAGTCCGAGCGAGCTGCGGGTGCTGCGCTATCTCCCGACGAACCTCTCCCGGCCCGAGATCGCCAGTGAGCTATCAGTCTCGGTGAACACCGTCAACACCCACATCCGCAACATCTACGCCAAGCTCCAGGCTCAGGATCGTTCCTCGGCAGTACAGCGCGCACGCCAGATGCGGCTGCTCTCGGCTGGCCTGACCAGCTAGACCGGCGCGGCGACGGGCGCGGGGAAGAAGTCCGCGAGTGCCGCTGCCATCTGCGCGCGCACCGGCGCCCCGGAGATGACGACGCCAACCATCGTCAACGAGGTGTGAGTGTGTCCGCGGGCGCGCACGTGGCGGACGGTCGTGCCAGCCGCCTCCAGTGCGCCTGCGTAGGCGGCGCCCTCGTCGCGCAGCGGGTCGAAGTCCGCGGTGACGATGCAGGCCGGGGGCAGACCTTCCAGGCTGCCGCGCAGCGGTGCGGCGCGCGGGTCGCCGCGGTCGGCCGGGTCGGCGTAGTGATCCCAGAACCACCGCATTAGCGCGGTGGTGAGCATGTACCCCTCGCCGTTCTCTGCATGAGACGGCCGGGTCATCTCCGAGTCCACCACAGGGCATATCAGGAGCTGCCCGGCGATGCGTGGCGCGCCGTAGTCGCGCGCCAGCTGGCACGCGACTGCAGCGATGTTGGCGCCGGCGCTCCAGCCCGCGACGGCCAGTTGGCCTGGGATGCCGCCCAGCTTGGCGGCGTTGGCATCCACCCACTGCACAGCCGCGAAGGCGTCCTGCGCGGCGGCGGGAAAGCGGTCTTCGGGGGCGTGGCGGTAGTTCACCGATATGACCAACGCGCCCGAGCGGGCACACAAGTCCCGGCACAGCGGGTCGTCCGAATCCAGGTCGCCGAGCACCCACCCGCCGCCGTGGAAGTACACCACGATGGGGCCCGGGCTGTCGGGCGCAGCCGGGCGATACAGCCGGTACGGCAGGTCCCCGCCCGGGCCGGGCATCACTCCGTCTGTCACCTCACCGACCTCGGGGCTCGGCGGCCGGATGGCCGCAGAGGCCGCCATGAGTGCGCGCGCGTCGCTGACCGGCAGGGTTTCCAGTGGCGGCAGGCCCATTCCCGCCATGACCTCAAGGACCAGGGCGACATCGGGCTGCATCCGGCGGATCACCCCGTCCTGGCACCTGTCCCCAGTGGCGCCGGTCATCCGGAATCCGAGATAGCCCTGCGAGACCACGTCGTCGCACGCCAGCCGGTACGCGCTTACCCCGCCGATGTAAGGAAACAGCATGCGTGGCTTGCCGGGGACGTTGGCGCCCATGTACCAAGAGTTGGCGGTGGGATGCAAGGTGATAGCCGCGCAGTCCCGGACGTGCTGGTCCCATCCTGATTCGGCCAGAGCCGTCGGCTCGATCGTCTCGAATCCTTCTGCGCGCATGTCCTTGAGGCAATCGGCGACCCAGTCAACGTGCTGCTCAATGGAGACAGTCATGTTCGAGAGGACGGAGGGGCTGCCGGGGCCGGTGATCATGAAGAAGTTGGGGAATCCGGTGGTCATGAGGCCCAGGTAGGTGGAGGGACCGGCGGCCCACTTCTCCTTCAGGGTCAGGCCGCCCCGGCCGGTGACGTCGACAGCCACCACGGCGCCGGTCATGGCGTCAAAGCCGGTGGCGAACACGATGGCGTCAAAGTCGAACGACTCGTCCGCCGTGTCTATGCCGTTCTCGGTGATGCCGGTGATCGGCTGCTTGCGCAGGTCGACGAGCCGGACGTGCGGCAGGTTGAACGTCTCGAAGTAGCCGGTGTCGAGGCACGGCCGCTTCGTGCCGAAGTAGTGGTCCTTCGGGCAGAGCGCCTCAGCGGTGTCGGCATCTTCCACGGCCGACCGGATCTTCTCTCGGATCATCTCGGCCACGATGTCGTTCGAAGCCGGGTTCACCCCCTGGTCCGCGAAGACACCGAGGATGCCGAACAGCTCGCCCTGCTCCCAGGCCGCCTCGAAGCGCTGCCGGCGGAGCTGCTCGCTGGCGGTGACGCCGAGCACGTCGGTCAGCTCGATGGGTATCCCGCCTCGGGACCACCGGGCGGCGTGCCGGTACTCGTCGCGGTCCTCGGCCAGCTGCTTCAACCGGTCGGCTGGGGCCGGGCCGTTGTGGGCTGGGATGGAGAAGTTCGGGGTGCGCTGGAAGACGGTCAGCTGGCTCGCCTGGCGGGCGATGAGCGGGATCGACTGAATGCCCGACGAGCCGGTGCCGATGACCGCGACCCGCTGGCCGGTGAAGTCAGCGCCCTCGTGAGGCCATCGGCTGGTGAAGTAGACCTGCCCGGTGAAACGGCTGGCGCCGTCGATGTCGGCTGACTTGGGCATCGAAAGGCAGCCGCTGGCCATGATGTAGTGCCGGCACCGGACCTGCGTCCCGCGGTCGGTCGTGATCGTCCATTGCTTATCCTGCTCATCCCAGCAGGCGGAGATGACGGTAGTGCAGAACTCGATGTCAGAGCGCAGCCCGTGACGGTCGGCAACGAACCGGAGGTAGTCCAGGATCTCCGGCTGCGTGGCGTACTTCTCCGACCACGCCCACTCCTTCTCCAGGTCCGGGTCGAAGCTGTAGGTGTAGTCCGTTGTCGGGATGTCACATCGAGCCCCGGGGTAGCGGTTCCAGTACCAGGTTCCGCCGACATCTCCGGCCGAGTCGAAGACCTTCACTGACAACCCGAGCCGACGCAGCCGGTGGAGCATGTACAGGCCCGAGAAACCGGCGCCGACAACCACCGCGTCGACTTGCCCTGGGTCGGTGACTGGCTGGTTCACAAGACGCTCCCTGGTATCGCCGGAATTTCAGAAGGACATGTTCGCTGCCGCCGGGAGCTATCTCGGGAATGCCGGTCCAGAAACTGACTGGTGCCTGCCCGGTCGCCCGCCAGCGCCCGGTGTCACGACAGCCATGTCACGTGCAGTCATCGGCCACTCCCGGGTGCATCAGATCCAGCCTCGGAGCCCTCAGCGGGCTCTGCCTGCAACCGTAAACTGATTTACATACTGTGCAAACGCATGTCGCATCTACGCCACCATCGGCAAGCCCGACGCGCCCGGTGACGAAGCCGCTACTTCTCGCTGACGGAGTCGCCCCGGCTAAACGGGGGACGGCCCAGCACAGCTGGGCCGCCCCCGATCCGCCAAGCTATACGTCGCGGAACCGGAACACCAGGCCGCCGGCCAGCATCGCGGCTCCGGCCCAGATCGCCAGCACGCCGAGGCCGGCCCACGGCGTGATCGCCAGGCTCTTCAGGCCGGTGGTGTCCTGGATGTTCAGCCCCGCGATTGTGGGCGTCCACCGCTCCAGCCGGCGCTGCCAGTGCTCGTTCCCGATGAACGCCAAGACGATCGGGAACACGTACAGCAGCGCCAGCACGACGCCGATGGACACCGCTGAGTCCCGCACCATTACCACGACGCCGAGGCTCATGAGCGCGATCAGCCCCAGGTACAGGACCGAGCCGCACGCGGCGCGCAGCGTCGGCCCATAGCTCAGCCACACCGGGTGGAAGCCGCGCGCGGAGGTAAACCCATGTCCGGGCAGGATCAGGTGCCCGGCCAGGATCGACCCGAACACCGCCACCGCCCCGGCAACCAGCACCAGGCCCGTGAGCAGGATCGCCTTGGACGCGAGCACCGCTGGCCGCTTTGGCATCGCCGCGAGCGTGACGCGCATCATGCCCGAGCTGTACTCGTTGCTGACCATGAGCACGGCCAGGATCGCGACCACCGCCTGGCCGAACTGAATCCCGGTCAGGCTGAGCTTGGTCGTGTCGACGGTGCAGGTCAGGTTCTGGGGGCAGTGGGTGGCGCCGACGGCCGCGACGCTGACCGCGATGGTCAGCGCCGCCACGCCAAGGAGCAGCCAGGCAGGCCCGGAGACCGTGCGCAGCTTGGTCCACTCGGCGTGCAGCGCGTGGCCCATGCTCGTCCCACGCGCCGCCGCAAGTCCGAGGGTCGTCGTCGGCTGCGTCTGCACCGCGGCACTCATGCGTCCCGCCGCCTGAGCATGACCAGCGCCAGGGCAAGGCCCGCCGCGGTCCACAGGCACAGCACCGCAAACCCTGCGTACGGCGACAGCGGCCAGTAGCCCCGAACCGGATCGATGACCGTGTGGACCTGCGAGTACCGCGGGATGCTCTGCTCGATGGCCAGACCCGCGGCCGGGGTCAGCCGCAACAGCCAGTCGCCGACCCCGGCAGGCAGCACATTGAGCACAGTGAGCAGGAACGGCATGACGACGATCACCACCGCGATCGTGATCGCGGCGGCGCTCCGCCGCAGGATGGCGCCCAGCGCGACGGCGAAGACCGCGGCCAGGGCCAGCACGGCCGCAGTACCGACGATGACCCGCGCATCGGTGAGCACGGGCGCGCTCAGCAGTACCTGGCCCTGGTTCACTTCCTTCGGCAGACCGACGGCGATCGAGACCGCAGCGGCAATCAGCCCCGTGGCGAAGGCCACTGCGCCGATGACCACGGCCTTGGCGGCCAGCACCGCACCGCGGCGGGGGACGGCGGCCAGGGTCGTGCGGATCAGGCCGCGGCGGTACTCGGTGCTGAAGAACATCGCCGCCACGACGACGATCACGATCAGCCCCAGGAACACGCCGACCAGGCTCTGCTCAATCGTCACCGTCGGGAGCCCGCCGCCCGGCCCCGGCGTGACGGGCGCGATATCGCCCGACCCGGTCAGCGTGAAGGTGCCGCCAGTGTGGGCATACGGCACCGAGCCCGCGCCGCCGGCTGGGCCCGCTCCCGGCCCTCCTCCGACCGGGCCGCCGCCGCCGATCGTAGTGCCCGTCCAGGTGCCGGGCGCCGCGCCGGTCAGGCTGACGTGATCGAAGACGCCGGTTGCCTGGGCGGGTCCGCTGTTATTGCTGTTCCCGCCGAACGAGTTCTGGGTCACCGTGTAGCCCGGCGAGGTCGCGAACATGCCGACCTGGACGGTCGAAGGCAGCCCGGCCAGCTTGACCGTGCCCACCTGGGTCCAGTGGGTGCCGTCGGCGGAGTCGTAGCCCGTGATCGTGTCGCCGGAGCGAGTCAGCCGCAGCCAGCGCGGATGTGCCGCCGAGACGGCACCAGGCATCCCGGCGGTGTCCCCGGTGAAGTTGTACTGCATCCGGACCCCGTGACTGCCCGTCACCGTCATCGCCGCGTAGGCGGAGCCCTGGTGGGTGCTCTGCTTGATGATGATCCCCGCCTTGGCCCACTCCGCCAGGCCGGGCACCATGTTGGCTTGCCCGACCTGCGCAGGCCCCGAGCTGAGGTTCACGTGCTGGCCGGTGAGCGAGGTGACGCGCGCGGTGATGGTGCCGTTCCCGGTCAGCGGCTGGCGCGCGAAGGAGAAGCTATCGGTCACGATCACGCCGCCCGGTCCGTGCGGGACGTAGGGCAGGCAGGCCTTGCCCGATTTCGGCGGGCCGCCGTTGATCTGGCAGCCGATGTTCGAGTTTGCGGCCGCGAACACGCCGAGGAAGATGGTCAGCAGCGCAGCCAGGATCATGCCGATCACCCAGCCGCGCACGCTGCGGAACTTGATCCACTCGGCCCGCAGCAGGGAGCCGAAGCCACCGCCGCGAGATCCGCCGCCGAGCCCCGCATCGGGCCGTGGCACCGAGATGGCCTGGGTCGTCATCGCGGCACCTCCTGCGCCGGATCGGCGTCGAAGCCCGCCGGGCGGAACTCGACAGCCTGCTTGGTCAGCTCCAAATAGGCCTGCTCCAGGGTCGCCCGGTGCGCGGAGACTTCCGAGAACGGTACGGCCGCTGCCCCGAGTAGCGCTACGACGCGCTCCGCGGGCAGACCCGAGATCGTGAGCACGTCCTGGCCGGACGCGACGACGGTGGCCCCCGAGTTCTCCAGCACCGTCGTCGCCTCCCGCCGCGCGATCGTGCGCAGCGTCACCCGGTCGCCGGACGCGGCCGCCAGCAGGCTAGCCACTGTCGTGTCGGCTATGACCTTGCCGCGGCCCACCACGACCAGGTGATCGGCGGTGTCCTGTAGCTCGCCCATCAGATGGCTCGACACCAGCACCGCCCGGCCGCCCGCGGCCAGCGAGCGCAGGAAGCCCCGCATCCACACGATGCCCTCCGGGTCCATCCCGTTGAACGGCTCGTCCAGCATGATCGCTGCCGGGTTGCCGAGCATCGCGGCAGCGATGCCCAGCCGCTGCCGCATGCCGAGCGAGTAGCCGCCGGCCCGCCGCTTCGCGACGCCCACCAGGCCAGCCTGCTCGATAACCTCGTCCACCCTCTTGGCGTCCAGGCCCTGCGAGTGCGCGAGCCAGAGCAGGTGGTTGCGGGCCGACCGGCTCGGCTGCAGCGCCCCCGCGTCCAGCAGCGATCCGATGACTCGCATCGGCTGCCGCAGGCTCGCGTAGGACTTGCCGCCGACGGTCGCCTTGCCCTTGTCGGCCGCATCCAGGCCGAGGATTACCCGCATCGTGGTCGACTTGCCGGCCCCGTTCGGGCCGACGAAGCCGGTCACCTGGCCGGGCTGGACAGTGAACGACATGTCGTCCAGGGCCAGAGTCGGACCGAACCGCTTTCGCAGTCCGGACACTTCGATCGTGGCTTGCATTTCCGTTTCCTTCTGTGGTCGGGGTGGAGCTTGCTGTGACTGGTTCTACGGGAACGGCCATAACATGGGCCGCACGTGAGCCGTTATCCCGTTGTTAGGCCCGCCGCGCTCGCCGAGATCCGCCGGGGACTGCGGCGCAAAGCTGGAGCACTGCCGGCCAGCGGGTCGCGCTCGCAGCCGGTATCACCGGGCCGGGACGGCGGGGCACATCCCGGCGCGGGTTCAGGCGATAAGCAGGCGCAGGCCAAGCTCTGCTTCCTCGAGAGCGACGAGGTCGCGGTTGCGTTCGGCCCACCGCCCTGAGCGGAGGTCAGCACGGAGACTGTGCACTGCCCGCTGCTCGGCGTCTGGCCCGACTCTGGCCCATACCGATATTCCGCGGCGGACATTCTCGCCCAGGTATGCCTCAGGCCGGCGCCAGTAGGCCTCGAAGAAGCCGTCAGCGCAGTCCCACGGGATGAGCACCGGCTCCGTCCGCGCTCCGATCGCGCCGGCAAGCTCGGTCAGCGAAGGCCGGCCGACGAGGAGATCCGCGACCTCGGGCAGGAAGTCACGAGTAAGCCAGAACCGACGACGCCATCCGGTGTCACTGGTGTCGTGCGTGAATACCACCACGCGGCGGGCGACGCGCCGCATCTCGCGCAGCCCGGCGATCGGGTCCTGCCAGTGATGGACGGTGGCGAAAGCCATCGCCGCGTCGAAGGACTGGTCCTCGAACGGAAGGCTTTCTGCGGTGCCAGCCACGCACGGCGCTGCGCCTGCGGGACGCTGCGCCCGCATGAGCGCCGACGGCTCCAGCGCGGTGACGGCACGGTCGGGGGGCTCGTAGGAGCCTGTACCTGCCCCGACATTCAGTACGGTCTGGGCATCGCCGAGCGCTGCCCAGACCTGCTCAGCGATCCGCGGCTCGGTGCGCCGGGTCACCGTGTATGTGGCTCCGATGGTGTCGTACAGCTGCGGGCTAGACATTGACACTGCCTTTCTGGCCGGTCACCATTGTCGTCCCCGCACCGCGCCTATGACTTGGGTCTCGGCGACTGGCTACTCCGGTTGGCTGGTCAGCTTCCGGTAGGCCCGGAGCTGTGGTCGGCGAGGGAAGCCAGCAGGTCGCGCCACCACTCGGCCAGGCGCTGTTGAAACGCGAAGAGCGGGAAGCCGTGGCGGGCGGCGTGCTCGGGCGGTATCGCGTCCCAGCCGAGGTGCTCGACCACGACCCGGCTGCCCTCGGCGACCGGTTCGAAGCCGACGTGCACCTCTGTCTCTTGGTCGGGCCTGAACGAGGTTGGCCGCCAGGTGAACACCAGCCGGTCCGGTGGCTGCCACACCCGGATCCGCCCGATCTCGACGACCTCGCCGTCGTCGTGGGTCTCGGTGACGCGCCCGCCGACCCCCGGCTCCATGGCCAGGCGGCCGGCGCGTTGGAGGGTCGATGGGAACAGGCCGTTGGGGCGCCACCACTGGCCTATCTCCGCGGTAAAGGCTTCGAAGACCCGGACGGGCGGTGCCGCAATGCGCACAGCCACCAGGACGCGGGAGGTCATCCGCGCAGCTCCACGTGAGCCTTGAGGGCGGTCAGCTGCTCGACCCATGCTCGCTCGACAGCCTCGAGCCATGACCGCAGTTCGGCAGTAGCCCCCGTGCGTAGCGAGTAGATCCGCACCCGGGTATCGAACACCGGGCTCGACTCCTCGACCAGGTCGCTGTCGCGCAGAGCCTTAAGATGCCGGCTCATGACCGACGGGCTGACCGAGAGCGCGGCCGCCAGCTCCCCGGCTCGGCGCGGCCGCTCGCGCAGCAGCTCCACAGCGCGGCGGCGGGCCGGATCGGCCAACGCCGCCAGCGTGCGGTCAAGCGGGTCGGGAACGACCGCCGTCGCGGCCGCGCCGCTCACGCCCAGTTCGCAGCGTCGATCGTCACGCCGAGGGTTTCCTCAGCCTGGGCCCGGGTGACATCGCGGACGTGCTGGGAGAACGTCCACACGTGGCCCTCAGGGTCGACGGCCCGGTAGGTACGATCGCCATAGAACTGGTCCTCAGGCTCCGCGATGATCGTGGCGGCCGCCGCCCGGGCCCGCTCGCAATGGGCGTCGAGGTCGCTCGCAAGCTGAACGTGCGTGCTCTGGGTGTTGACCCCGCCGATCGATGCAGGGCTGCGGGTCCAGTCGTCCCACTCGCCGCCGATCATGATCCGGCCCCGGCCCTTTATGGCCATCTCGTAGTGCGAGTTGCGCGGGTCGTCCTCGGGGTCCTCGATGGCCATCGTGACCTCGAAGCCGAAGGCGCGGGCGAGCCACTCCAGCGCCGACTTGGGGTTGCGATAGAAGGCAGCGACCGTGAAAACGGGCGTTGACGGGTGCTCAATGAACTTCGCCACCGAGGTGCTCTGCACGGCGCGTTCTGGTCGCTCATGGCAAACTTCAGCATCAACGTCGCCGGATTCTGCATGGCCGGGGTCTTCGTGACCGTCTGGCTGGTCGCCTTCGCGTACTGGCGTGGGGAACGCCGAGGCTAGGTGGGCGGCGGCCGTGAACGCCGGTTCCGCCGAGATGGCCGGCCTAACGGAAAGGAGCGCGGCGCGAGTGATTACCGGTTCACTACTGGTTGCCGGCACGACGTCAGACGCGGGCAAGTCCGTGCTGACCGCCGGCATCTGCCGGTGGCTCGCACGCCAGGGTGTCCGGGTAGCGCCGTTCAATACGGCCCGCGCCACCCGAGTCCCAATGCCGGCTGGTGCGAGGCAGCGTTCGCCGGAGCCCTCGGCGTTCGCCTCGGCGGTGTGCTCGCTTACTCCGGGCGCACCGAGCACAGACCGCAGATCGGCACCGGACGCACACCACGGACCTCCGACATCGGCAGGGCGATCCGTCTCAGCCGCGCTGTCACGCTCAGCGTAACCGCGCTGGCCGCTGCGCTAGCTGCCGCATGATGTGCGCTGGGTCGCTGACGTCGGTGCGGGCGCCCCCGCCGCAGGGCCGCGCCCATGACCGGTTGGCTCCGTGCTGCTGGCCCTGACGGCGGGCTACTTGCGCCGGATGCCGTGCACCTCGAACGCCAGAAGGATGTCGGAGAAGCCCCGGAACAGCGCGAAGAATCCGACCCAGATCAGCAACAGCAGCGCCCGCGCGGGGAACTCCTGCTGAGAGACCCAGAAGCCGAGCAGGATCTGTAGCACTCCCGCGATCATGCCCAGCCACCAAGCGGGGTTGATTTCCCGCGAGGAGACCGAGGTGAGCAGGTCGAGGCTGCCGCGGAAGATGAGCAGCAGCCCGAAGATCGCAGCCAGCGCCCAGAACGCGCCGAACGGGCTCGCGAACGACCAGCAGGCCGCGAACAGGAACAGGATCGCCATCAGCACATGCGCCCAGCGCCACCGCGATCGGATCGAGGCGATGAGGAGCTCGCTGAACCAGCCGGCCAGGAAGACCACGCCCATAAGCACGCCTACGGCCACCACCGAGGCGAGCCGGAACCGCAAGACCATCAGCGAAATGACCAGCCACGCGATCCCGGTGACGAGGAACGTCCACCACGGCCCCGCCATCTGGTCCAGCACTGTCTCGACCCTGCCACGGGGGCCAGGTCTGGTCAGCGACTGCATGCTCATATCCGTATCCCTTCGCACGCCTGCCCCCACCGTCTCACCAGTCACCGTAAATGACCATAAGAGGCCGGCACGAGGTTTCACCCGCAACTGGTCTCGCGCGCACAGACTCAGCACCGAATCGTCGGCACACACGCTGCTGATGCCGCTGACCGTGTCGGCCAGGTGCGGCGGGCGCTCCGGCTGGTGATCATCTCGGTGATCTTCGGCCTGGCCTCCGGCGCGGTATCGGTCGCGTCGGGCTTGCACGGGCACAGCGAGGGCATCCTCGCGGTTGGACTGGGCGCGCTCGCCGACGTCACCGGGTCGGCCACACGGCCCTGGCTGTGGTCGCGGCCCTTCTCGTGGTGGAGTCAGTCCTGGCCCTAGCCCAGGGCGCGCGGCCAGCCGCGTCGGCGGTCACGCTGGCGGCGGCCGGGATCTCGCTAGTGGTGCTGACTCCGCTCGCCGTAGCCAAGCGCCGCCTCGGCAGACGGATGAGCAGCCGAGCCCTGCAAGGAGACGGCACCCTCAGCGGCATCGGAGCCGCCACCAGTTTCCTCGCGCTCGCGGCCCTCATCGTCTCGCGGCTGCTCGGCTGGTGGCAGGCCGACCGTGGCACCGCGCTGATCGTCGCCGCGATCGCCGCTGCCGAAGCCTGGCGCACCGCTCCTCGCCCTGAGCGGCCGCCGGCTGGTCAACCGCCCGCGATGGCTGATGGTTCCTGGTGACCGCCGTCGATGGCGGCCATTTCGCGGGTGAACGCGGCTTTCAGTCGGACTCTTCAGCGGGCGTACTCGATGGCCAGTGAGGGGGCACCCAGTCCCCCTCTGGGTCCGTGGTTTGCCCCACTTCGATCAGATAACCGTCGGGATCGCGAATGTAGCAACGGATCTCGTACTGGTGCTGTTTCGGCGGAGTCAGGAATTGAGCACCCCGGGCGCTCCATTCGGCGTACACGGCCTCGATGTCTTTGACCCGGATGTTGAGGAAGCTGCTGACCCGGTCGGGATCGCGTGGCGTCTCCAGGGTGACCGCCGGCTTATCGTCGGTCGGACCTCCGCCGACATTGATGATGATCCAGCTGTTGGATAGCGCGACGTAGGTCAGCCCTCCGGGGCCGGAGAAGACCACCCTGCCGCCGAGTATTTCCGTGTAAAACGTTCGAGAACGCTCGACATCGTCCGAGACGATGAAATGGGTCAGCACCATTCCCTCTGGGGGCGGTGGGAGCTCGGCCATGTAGCACCTCCACTGGTTGGGTCCCACACCCCGCTTACCCGGCCGCTGGGGTCGATAAGCCAGGCATCGACCGGAGGTGCTCCGGAGATCGGCGAACTCAGGGCCGACAGCTTGGCCGGGTTTTCAAGGGCTCGTCACGACCTCACTGGGTGGGATCCGCGGCCCGCCGCGACCGGCGCGCCGGAGACGGGATTTATCACCGGCGAGCAGCCGCAGAGGGCGCCGGGGATCGCCTGCGGCTCGGGCTGCGGCTCGGCGGCCGGGGTAGGTTCGGCGGCGGTCCTGAGTTCGGCGAGCCGGCGCCGGGAGGGCAGCAGGACCATGGCGACGGTGGCGTTCAGCGGTAGCGTCGCTCGGTACCGGGCCGCCGCACGTACGGTCAGCGGCGCTAGCAACCTCGGTTCTGCAGCATTCCCATCCACGCGCCGCCGCAGGAACTGGCGGCGACCCCGGGAAGCCAATCGCCGGCTCTGACTCGCTGATCGCCGCCGTCCGCCGCTGACACCGCGCGCAGGGGCGGCCCGCTAGCGTCGACTACGCTCCCGCAGGGTACGAGCCCTCTCAGTGGCGTACGGTTCGAAAGGGGATACGGAAACCGGACCGTGCTGCGGTACCGGTGTCCTTGGTTACCAATGAATGAGCGCTTGGCGCACGCTATCGACGCGGCACCGCTGTTCGCGTCTCAGGTCTGCGCTCTCTTCGCGCTGGGTCCGGCATGGGCGTGATCGAGGACCTGGCGCGGGACCGACTGGGCTTCCGCCAGCTTCGTCCGGGGCAGTTGGGCGCAGTGGAGGCGCTGGCCAGTGGCCGTGATGTGCTGGCCGTGCTGCCGACGGGCGGCGGCAAGTCGGCGATCTATGAGCTGGCGGGGATGCTGCAGACGGGACCGACCGTTGTAGTCTCGCCGCTGATCGCGCTGCAGGAGGATCAGCTGGCCCACCTGCGGACAGCTGGGCTGCGGGCAATCGTGTTGAACTCGCAGCAGGCGGCCGGTGCGCGGGCGACAGCGCTGCTGGCCTCGTGCGATTCACGCACCTTCGTGTTTCTCGCGCCGGAGCAGCTGGCTAACGGGGAGACTCGCGACGCGCTACGGCGGGCTGGGCCAGGGCTGTTCGCAGTGGATGAAGCGCACCTGATCAGCCAGTGGGGCCGCGACTTCCGCCCCGATTACCTGCTGCTCGGCGCGCAGGCCGAGTCGCTCGGCGCGCCGGTCCGCCTGGCGCTGACCGCGACCGCCGCGCCGCCGGTGCGGCAGGAGATCATCGGGCGGCTCGGCCTGCGCGATCCGGTGGTGGTTATCGGCGATTTCGACCGGCCTCACCTCCATCTATCAGCGCAACACATAATCACCATTCCCGACAAGGAGCGCGAGCTGGTCCGCGCAGCAGGGAGTTCGCGGGCCCGGGGATTGTCTACGCGGCGACGCACGCCAGCGCCCAGGCGACCCACGATGTGCTCGCGTCGGCCGGGGAACGGGTGACGCTCTATCACGCCGGGCTGTCCGGGCGCGAGCGGCACCTGGCGATGACGACGTTCCTCGACGGCTCGGCGCGCATCATGGCGGCCACGGTCGCATTCGGCATGGGCATCGACAAGCCGGACGTCCGCTGGGTGCTGCACGCCGAACCGCCGCCGTCGCTGGATGCTTACTACCAGGAGATCGGACGCGCAGGCCGGGACGGCCAGCCGTCGCACGTACGGCTGCTGTACCGCTGGGAGGATTTCGAGACGGCGCGGTACCTGATCTCGAGAGGGATCTCCGGTGCGGCCGTCGCGCGGACTGCGGCCGCACTGGCCTCCGGGCAGCGGACCGAGCACCAGGCCGGGCCCGGCGCGCGGCAGCAAACGGCCGCGGTAGCCCGGCTGGCCGATCTCGGTGCGGCGGCCTGGCAGGCGGACGGCGCCGTCCGTTGGACCGCGACGATGACCGTCGCGGCAGCGGTTCAGGCGTCGGAGTCGGAGACAGAACGCGAGGACGAGGTGGAGCGCACACGGCTAACGATGATGCGCCGCTACGCCGACCACACCGGCTGCCGTCGCTCGTTCCTGCTGACCTACTTCGGGCAGGACTACCGCGGCCCCTGCGGGAACTGCGACAACGATCTCGGCAACGCCGAGGCTTCGCCCGCCAGGGTCCCATTCGCTGTGGGCGCACGCGTCCTGAGCGAGCGCTGGGGCGAAGGCACGGTACAGCGGTATGACGGCGACCAGGTCACCGTACTGTTCGACGAGCACGGCTACCGCCAGCTGTACCTGCCCGTCGTGCTGGAACGCAGCCTCCTCCGCCCCGCATAGGGCAGAGCGCAGGTCGTGTAGCTTTCGGCTGCAGCTGGTGGCCTGCCGAGTTGCGCTCGGAGATCCTGCAAGCGCGAGGACCCTGTGGAGCCTGGACAGGCTTACAGTCAGGGCGTGGCTAGGCTAGCCGCCGCAGGCCACCAGGAAGGAACGCCATGCCGCAGCTCACTGCCGACCGGTACGTCGCGGAGATCGAGGCAAGCACAGCAGGGCTGGCGGAGATCTTGGCTGAGCACGATCAGAGCCTGCCGGTCCCCACCTGCCCGGAATGGACCCTGCGTCAGCTTGTCACCCACGTTGGCAGGGCGCACCGGTGGGCGGCCGAGATCACGCGTACCAGGTCTGAGGTGTTCATTCCGTTCCGTGCGGTACCGGACGGCAAGCTGCCCGATGATCGGGCCGAGCAGCCGGCGTGGCTGCGGGCCGGCGCGGCGCGGATCGTCGACGCTGTGGCCGAAGCGGGCAGTGATCTCGTCTGGTCGTTCACCGGGCCGGTGCCTGCCGGTTTCTGGATGCGGCGGATGGCGCACGAAACGCTGGTGCACCGAGCCGACGCCCAGCTCGCTGCCGGTGCCGAGCCCGAGCCCGTCATTGACGCGGAGGTAGCTGCCGATGCCATCGACGAATGGCTGACGCTTGTGACCGGCGGGATTCTCGGCAACGGCGACGAGCGGACCAAGGCGCTGCCCGCCGGGGCTGGCCTGCACGTTCACGCCACCGATGACGGAATAGGCGGCCGCGGCGAGTGGACGATCCGGCACGACGCGGGCGGCCTGACAGTTGAGCCAGGACATGGCAAGGGCGATGCCGCCCTGACCGGCCCGGCCGCCAGCTTGCTGCTCGTGCTGATGCGGCGAAGGCCAGTTTCCGATCCGGCAGTGACCGTACACGGGGACAGCGCCGTGGTGGATGCCTGGCTGGCAAGCACCGCGTTCTGACGACTGACCCCACGAGGGCAGGATCGCCCGCCCCCCTTGCAGGCCTCTCAGCCGATCAGTGGCATCACCCTAACCGTTAGGGGTCAGCACCAACTCAGCACGCGGTTGGGAACTGACGGGAACTAACCAGGAATAACGGGCAAACGGCCAGGCTGCAAAGAAGATCGTGAAGCTCGTGGATGTGCGCGCAATTTGCGCAGGTAGAAGGGCTGTTGCCAAGCGCGGTGTCAGCGCCAACTGAGCAGGCCAGCTACGGATCCGGTCAGTTGTAGTCTGCCATCAGCTCCGGATCGACCCTGGCTGGCGCGGGTCGGCGCTCGTGGGTGGCCCCCTCGCGGTCGTACGCCGAAGGTTCCGGGCGGCGGGACCCGGCAGCGAGGAATGCGGTTCCGAAGCACAACTCGGTCCAGGAGGGATCGGCCAGTTCTTCCTGCATGGCTGCGCGAATCGCCTCCCACGGACGGCGCATGATCCACTCATCTATGGCGGCGAAAGGCCGCACAGTTGCGGTTCCAAGCTGCGCTAGCCACCCAGGCGTGTTGCCGGGAACCTTGAGATCCAGCACGACCCAGCGTCCGCCTCCGGAGAGGGCCGCGGCGCCGTGGGCGATGACGTCTGCGCACTCGGGCACCTGCGACAGGGCGTACGTGGACAGGATCGCGTCGACCTCGGTTGGGAATTCGAAGTCGACCGCGTCTGCTTGCACGAGGCTGATATTGCTCCAGCCGTTCGTCTCTATCCGATCCTGGGCACGGGCGAGCATCGCGTCGGTCAGATCCACGCCGACGATCCGGCCGTCGGGACCGATCACGTCCTCAATCAGCCGGAAGTTCAGACCTGTGCCGCATGCCATGTCGATCACGCTGTCACCCGCGCGAAGGCCGAGCGCTTGTACGGCCCGGAGGCGTTGTGCCCGCTGGGGATAGCCGGGCGCGGGGTAGAGCCGGGAGGTGATGTCGTAGTGCTTCGCCTTCTTGCGGTATGTCTCGATCAGGTGCTCTCGCGTGCGGTCAATCTGGCTCACGGCCTGCTCCTCGATCTCGGTAGCGTCGCGGCTTGACCGCGAACCACCCCATCTAAGACTCCGCGCCTTCCCGCGTAGCGGACTCGACCGCAGCCTTGATCGCCACCATCTCTTGATCGCTTACGCGCTGAACTCTGCCTTTGAGAGTGCGGGGGACCGTGCGCATGATGCCCGCGAGGTCGACCTCGATCCACATCTTGGCCTCGGTCTGCCTATCGTCCACCGGCTCGAGTTCCATTGCCCAGCGCGCCGCGGAAGTACCCATTGGCCCGGCGAACGCCACGTAGCGGGGCGCCTCGACGGCGGTCACCTCCTGGCTCCGGCCGCGAGTCAGCCAGAGTATCCCCTTCGCCCGCTGGTCCACCCGTGAACCGGGCTGAAGCGGAGCTCCACCGCGAACCTGGCATTCGAGAACCGTTGGCGCCCACTCCGGCCAGCGCCCGACGTCACACACATACGCCCACACCTCACGGACGCTGCTGGCGATTGTTATGCGGCTCTCGGTTCTGAATGTCATCGAGCGCACTTTGTGCTGATCACTTTCCAGTTGCATATAGTCTCCCCGCGACGCTACATCCTGACTGAGGCAGATCTCGCCGCCAAGCTCTGCGGGTAGGAGTCCGCATGAGCCACACCCGCGAGGCCACGTTTGGTGTCACGGGCCGAGGCGGCGAGCGGTTCAAGTCCGAACCGCTGATCTTTCCAGCGTGATTGTTCACTCCGAGCGGCAGAGGCTTACTGCGCTGCCCCGTGGGCGGTCAGTGCGTTCGCTATCTCTTGAGTGGTTTGTTCCCAGTCGCGCAGGTTCGACCGCCGCTTGTGTGCGGCGGCCCGTAGCCGGTGTCGGTGGCGCTCGTCGCCCAGCCAGTCCCCGATCGCGGCGGCGAGGGCAGCCGGATCGCCGGAAGGGATCAGTTGGCCAGGGCGGGTGCCATCGGTGCTGGAGCCGAGCGCTTCGGGCAGCCCACCCACAGCGGCGGCTATCACGGGCAGGCCGTGGGCGAGCGCTTCGGTTACAGCCATGCCGTAGGTCTCCGAGCGGGACGGCGCGACGAGCAGGTCGGCGGTGGTATACGCGTGGCTGAGCACCGCGCCGGTCAGGACGCCGGTAAGCCGAACGCGTTGGCCGTAGCCGAGGCGAGTGATACGGGTTTGCAATTGGTCGACGAAGTCCGGGTCGCGGTCGAGCGGTCCGGCCAGCACGCAATGCCAGTCCAGGTCACCCAGCTCGGCAAGTGCCTCGACGAGGAGGTCCTGCCCCTTGTGGCGACCGAGAGTTCCGACGCAGATCAGGTGACCGCGGACGGGCCGGGCGGAGGCAGCGACCCGATCGACGCCCGGCCGGGCGACGTGCACCCGGCAGGCCGGGATCTCGTATCGGGTCAGGACCTGCTGGCGGGTCCATTCGCTGGTAACGACCACGCCCGTGGCTCCGCGAAGCATGACTCGTTCGGAGCGCTGGGCGCTGGAGTCATGGCGGGTGTCGAGGGCGGTGGCCAGGGGCATGTGCAGCAGCACTGTCATTCGTATCCGGCCAGCGTGTGGCAGCAGCTGCGCTGCGGTCGGCGAGGCGATCAGTCCGTCGATCAGGGCGATCTCACCGTCGGGGATGGCGGAAACGATGCGGGCCAGGTCGGCGCGGGCGCCCGAGTCGGGTGCCGGCCACGCCGCGGCGACGGTCGCGACCAGCACCTCCCAGCCGGCCTCGGCCAGTCCCGCGCAGACCCGCCGGTCGTAGATGTTGCCGCCGGTAGGCTGGTCGGGATTGTCGAAACCCTCGGGCACTACTACGTGGACCCGCACGATGTTCCCGCCGTCGAGAGCGCTTGCCGCACTGAGCCAGCCTCCAGCCTCCGGCCGATCTGAACTACACCCGCCGCCGGTCCGTCATACATGACACAGGATGGTACGGAGAAGCGGTGGACACGGTTCGACCCGAGGCGATCGGGTCCGCTCGGCGTGGGCGCGGCGCGGCAGGGAGCCCCGCTTTGTCCGGCTGGCACCGCCTCGCGGGGCCGACGGGGTGCGGGATCAGATGTGAGACAGGATCAGCGAGCACCGTTCTTGACGGCGCTAGAGCGGGCACGGGCGGCCGCCTTCCCCGCGGCCGAGTACGTGGGCCAGGAGAGCTTCATGCGGGCGGGCGATGTCCGCACGCTGGCGCACCGGGCCGGGGTCGGTCGCGGTGTCTCCGTGCTCGACTTGTGCTGCGGACTGGCCGGCCCCGGCCGGATGATCACGGCGGAGTCGGGCTGCCGCTACCTGGGCGTCGATCACTCCGCCAGCGCACTGGCCATTGCCCGGGAGCTGGCATCGAATCTCCCCTGCCGCTTCGAGCGGGCTCACATCCCGCCGCTGCCCGAGGACCGCTTTGAGGTGGTACTCCTGCTGGAGACGATGCTGGCGTTTCCCGACAAGGATGTCTTGGCGGAGGAGGTGGCGCGCGTGCTGGAGCCGGGTGGGCGTTTCGCCTTCACGGTCGAGGAAGGCCGGCCGCTCACCGAGCGGGAGCGAGCCCTGATGCCCGGCGCCGATACGGTCTGGCCCATTCAGCTGGCGAAATTGACAGGTGTGCTGCGCGACGCGGGGCTGATCGTGACATGGCGGCGTGAGTACAGCTCCTCCCATCAGGCAACAGCTGCGGCGCTGCTTCGCTGTTATCGAGCTGATTCACCCCAGATCGCCGCCCAGATCGGGAGACGGGCCACCGCCGACCTGATCACTTCGCATCGGCTGTGGAGTGACTGGCTCGGCAGCGGGCGGGTGCGCAAGTTCGCGATGGTAGCCGAGAAGCAATGACCTCCTTCGATGAGGCGTCGACGACCTCCGGCTATGCCCGTTACCTGGCCGCGAAAATAACCGTGGATGACCGGGCGCTCAACCGGCAGGTGCTGGCCGAGTTGCGCCGCCTGATGCCCGCGGGTGCGCTGCGGGTGCTGGAGGTCGGCGCCGGGCTGGGGACGATGGTGGCCCGTCTGCTGGACTGGGGAGTCGTCGGCGCCGGCGAGTACGTCCTGCTGGATGCGGATCGGCAACTGCTGGATTGCTCGCGCCGGTGGCTGCGCGATTGGGCGGCCGCGCGGGGTGTGCGCAGCGACCTGCTGCCGGATGGCCTGCAGGTGGGTGATCTGCGGGTGCGCCTGGTGCACGCCGAGCTCGGCGGTTACCTGGAGGCCGCTCACGGGGAGCTGGCCGATGTGCTGATCGCCAACGCCGTCCTGGACCTGGTGGACGTGCCGGCCGTCCTGCCCGGATTGTTGCGGCTGCTTGTCCCCGGCGGCGTCTACTGGTTCACGATCAACTACGACGGCGAGAGCATCTTCGCGCCCGGCCACCCCCACGACGAGCAGGTCATGCGGGCCTACCACCGCGACATGGACGAGCGCATCCGCTACGGCCTGGCCGGGGAAAGCCGCACGGGCCGCCGCCTGTTTCACCACCTGCGGGATGCGGGAGCGCCCGCGCTGGCGGCGGGGTCTTCGGACTGGGTCGTGTACCCGGCCCCGGACGGGACCTACCCGGCCGACGAGGCTTACTTCCTGCGCAGCATCCTTAATACGATCCGGGACGCATTGCGGAATCGCCCGGACCGGGTGGAACCGGCGAACCTGGCCGACTGGCTGGCCGTGCGCTGTCGGCAGCTGGCTGCGGGCGAGCTGGTCTATATCGCTCACCAGCTTGACTTCGTGGGCCGCTCGCCCGGCTAGCGCTCCGCCAGCGCACGGCGACGGGAGCCGGACTCACTGGCCGCAGCTGCCGCAGCCGGGCCGACATCGCCTGCCGGAGCGGGATCCACCCGCGGTGCCGCTGGAAGGGGAGCTCGAACACGGCGGCGAACATCCGCGCGAAGCACACGGTCATGGGCAGCAGGATCGCAACCAGCACGAAGAACATCGGCGTCCCGGAGGTGACGCGGCCCCGCACCAGCCCGTAGGACACGGCGATAACGATCGGCTCGTGCGTGAGGTACAGGCTATAGGAGCAGGAGCCGAGGCTCCGCGGCATGCGGCTGTTAAGGAAACGTACGACGAACCGCGGGCGCGAGGTGGCGACCGCGGTGAGGAAGCAGCCGATCGCCGGAGCCCAGGCCAGGTCGAGCCAGAACAGATTGAGGTTCGACCAGACGGAGCCCTTGACCACCATCAGCACGATTGCCGGCACCGCGGCGGCCAGCGCGAAACCGGCCCAGGGCCGTGATCGGGTGCGCTCGCCGGCGGTGACGATCCCGGCGGCCAGCAAGCCGACGGCGAACAGCACCGCGAGGTCGGGGGTGAACTTGACCAGGGCGGTGTTCATCAGCGCGACATGGGGTCCCAGCACGCCGATGGTCACGACGATGGCGGCCACCAGGCCCACCATCGCGAGGGCACTGACCCGCCGGACGAGCAGCAGCAGCAACGGCAGCAGGACGTAGAGCTGGGCTTCGATGGCGATCGACCAGAACGCCCGGTTGGGGCTGCCCACGGCGAAGACGTCCTGCACGAGCAAGCCGTACACGACGACGGACTTCCCGTTGGGCACCAGATGGTGGGGCTGGGCGACGCACGTACCAGGTCATCACCAGACTGAATCCGAGCGCGGCCCAGTACGGCGGCAGGATGCGCCAGGCCCGCCGGTGCGCGTACGTCTGCGATCGACTTGAACCGCCACCCCGAGCGCGCCGGGCCGAGGCCCAGCGAGAAGCCCGACAGGACGATGAACATCGCGACCGCGCCCCGGCCGTAGCTCAACCAGGCCGCCCAGAACGGGGCGTGAATGGCGCCGGGGTACCCCGACCAGGCGCGCTCGAAGATGTGGTTGATAACGACGAACAGGGCGGCTAGGCCCCGGATCCCGTCCAGGCCTACGACGCGGCCCGGACCGGTGGCCGCCAGCGCGCGCGCGCTCGGGGGCGGCGGGCGCGGTGGCAGGCGGCGGATGCTCGCGGACGTCTGTCATCGGGCCTCGAACCCTAGGTCTGCGGGACCGGCGAGCGGACCCGCGCGCCGGTGCGGCTCGGCGACGCGTTCAAGTCCCCGCGAAAGCAGATCATGCCCGCCGCGCCGGGCCTTGGTGGCGAGGTAGGCGGCGTTGGCCCCGGTAAGGTGCAGCGCGGTGGGCACCTGCCTGGCGATCGTGATGCCCAGGCGGGCCAGCTGAGCGCCCTTGTCCGGGTTGTTGCTCAGCAGCCCGATGCGGCTGGCGCCTAGCGCGTGCAGCATCTGGGCCGCGCTGGTGTAGTCGCGCTCGTCGGCCCGGTGACCGAGCGCGAGATTCGCGTCGTAGGTATCCAGACCACGATCTTGCAGCGCGTAGGCGTCGAGTTTGTCATACAGTCCGATGCCGCGCCCTTCCTGGCGCAGATACAGCACGTAGCCGCCGTGCTTGGTGATCCGCTCGACCGCTTCGCGCAGTTGCGGCCCGCAGTCGCACCGCTGACTGCCGAATACGTCACCGGTGAGGCATTCACTGTGCAGGCGCACCAGCGGCAGCCCGGCCGCGGCGGGCCGGCCGAGTTCGAGGGCCACGTGCTGCTGCGCGTCGGTCAGGCCGGTGAAGCTGACGACCGTGGCGATGGTTGAGTAGTCGTCAGCGAAGCGCAGCGGGATGCGAATACGCCGGCGGATCGCCGCCCTCGGGACCGCCCCGGTCACCGGACGAGCCGTTCGGCCTCGCACCGGGTCGAGGGCGCCGTCCGCGGCGTGACCGAGGCCGGTCGACCGGGTACCGCTGGTCAGCCACGAACGCCCTCCAACGCCTGCGGGGCCGGATCGGGTCGTCTCGATTCGCCCGGTTGTCCCTGGCCGCGACGGCGGCGAACGGCGTCCCCCAGCAGCAGGCCAGCGCCCGGGGCAACCGCGGCCAGCATGAGTACCGCATAGAGGGTGGCGATCGTGACCCCGGTGGCCGCGCCGAGCCCGGCTGCGGCGAAGGCCCAGGCGGCGGCACCTTCCCGTGCAGCCCCCACCCGCCGATACTCAGGGGGATCACCGATGCAGTCTGGACCACCATCAGCAGTGCGAGCAGTTCGCCCAGGGGCGCGGTGTGACCCGGCGACCCGGGCCGCGATGACGAACGTGGCCGTGTGCCCGGCTACGACCAGCACCGAGGCCAGCATGAGCCTGGGGCCACACGTCTGCGGCCAGCAGCCCGCAGCGCAGGTCGTCGGCAACGGCTCGGGCGGCGCGGCCCAGCCGCGACCGGCCGCGGCGAGCTGCGCCGCGAACCACCAGCGCAGCGCACAACGTTGCGCCCGCGACACCTGCCAGGATGTACGGCAGCGCGGGCCGGACCGGCGAAGGCAGCGTCAGCAATACGACGGCGGTCAACACGGCCTGGATAATCTGACCGCACAGCCGTTCCCATGCCACGGCGCGCAGCCCCCGCGCCACGTTTCCAGCGCGTCGGCCGTGCGTGACCGCCCGGTGTACGTCGCCAAGAACCCCTCCGATGAGCACGGAGTTGAGGAACAGGGAACGGTAGTAGGCGCAGATTGCGCCCGGCAGGCCGATACCGATGCCGAGTGCCCTGGCGACGACCCGCCACCGCCAGGCCGAGCACACCGTGGTCAGGGCTGTGAGCGTGACGGCGGCCACGACCGCCGGCCAGGTGACCGCCCGCAAGCCATTCTCGAACGGCGCCGCGCCCACCAGCCGCACGAGAAACCACAGCAGGGTGACGCCGGCGGCCAGGCGCAGCAGCAACGGGCCGAACCGGCGGACGACGGAACCGATCCCGGCCGGAACCGGAAGTGAGTGGAGGCGCGCCACACCGGGTTATACGGATCGACTGGACACATCGTTCAACCGTGCTGCCGCGACAACGGCGCCGCCTCGCGTCCAGTCGGGGTGAACCAGTGTGACTGCCGTGCCGTTGACCCTTTCGGGTGCAGCTGCAAACGGCTAGGCAGATGGAGGCGCGGTGCGTGACGATTCGCCCGGCGGATGAAAGCGCGGTGCAGACGATTCGCCCGGCGGATGAAAGCGCGGTGCAGACGATTCGCCCGGCGGATCATGGCGCGCTGCCTACGATTCGGCTCGCGACGATCCTGGGGACGCCCGCCACAGCCGCGGTGCTCGGCATCGTGTCCGCGACGACTGGTCTCGGTGTCGCCGGCTGGATCACGGGGCTGGCCACCGGCTTGGCGACGACGGCACTGATTGCCACCGCCCGCATGCGCAGCGACCAGCCGGCGATACTCCCGGCGGACTGGGTCACCCTGACCAGGGCGGTGCTGTGCGCCGGGGTCGCGGGCCTGGTTGCCGCCTCGTTCGGCCGGCCGGTGTCGATCACGGCGCTGGTAACCCTGTCCGCCGTCGCGCTTGCCCTCGACGCGGTGGACGGGCAGGTGGCGCGGCGGACTGGCACCGCCACCCCGCTGGGCGGCCGCCTCGACGGCGAGGTCGACGCCTTCCTCATCCTGCTGCTCAGCATCGCCGTGTCCCGGGACTACGGCAGCTGGGTGCTGATCATCGGCGCCGCCCGGTATGCGCTGCTGCTGGCGGGCTGGCTGATCCCGTGGCTGGCCGCGCCGCTGCCACCCCGGTACTGGCGCAAGGTCGTGGCCGCGGTCCAGGGCATCGTGCTCACCGTCGCCGTATCCGGGTTGCTCGAGCCACCGCGCCGGGATGATCGCGGTCGCCGCCGCGTTGCTGCTGCTGGCCGAGTCGTTCGGCCGCGATGTGATCTGGCTGTACCGCACCGGCGCCGGCGCGCGCACCCGCCTGGCGCTGCGGCTGGCCATCACAGTCCCTGCGGTCGTTCTCGTGTGGGCTGACCTCCTCGTACCAGACCGTGCCTGGCAGTTCAGCCCTGCCGCCTTTATCCGCATCCCCGTGGAGCTGCTGGTCCTGGTTGCCGTCGGGCTGGTGCTGCCAGTCTGGCCGCGACGGATCGTGGCCGCCGTCATCGGAATCCTGCTCGGCGTGCTCACTCTCGCCAAGATCCTCAACATAGCCTTCTTCGAGTTCGCCGACCGCGCGTTCAACCCAGTGCATGACTGGGGCGAAATCGCCCCGGCTGTGGGCGTGGCACGCAACTCGATCGGCAACACGCTGCACAAACAATTTGCTCGTCGTGCTGTTGCTCGGTCTCGTCCTGCTCGTCTGCGCCATTACCGCATCAACGATCCACATCACGACTGTGGCCGCCCGGCATCGCCGCGCCGCGGTTCGCGGCCTCGCTGCCGTCGCTGCGGTCTGGGGGCTGTGCGCGGGCCTGTCACTGCAGCTCATGCCGGGATTCCCGGTCGCCTCGACCAGCGCTACCGCGCTGGCCGTCGCGCAGGTGCGCGCCACCCAGGCTGCGCTCAACGACCAGCGTCTTTTCGCGAAGATCATCGACAGGCCAGACTCCGAGGCCAGCGTCCCCGCTTCGGACCTGCTCACCGGATTGCGCGGCAAGGACGTCATCATCGCCTTCGTCGAAAGCTACGGACAGAGCGCCATCCAGGGCACAAGCTTCTCCCCGGGCGTCGACGCCTTCCTGCGCCGCCGCACCGCCTCGCTGGCCCGCGCCGGCTGGTCCACGCAGAGCGCCTGGCTCACCGCCCCGAGCTTCGGCGGGATCAGCAGGCTCGCGCACTCCACCCTGCAGTCGGGACTGTGGGTCAACAGCCCAGAGCGGTATGCCCAGCTCGTCGGCGGCAGTCGGCTCACCCTCAGCGACGCCTTCGACAAGGCCGGCTGGCGCACCGTGAGCGACAGCCCCGCTGACTCAAATACCTGGCCGGCCGGCACGCAGTTCTTCCACTTCGACCAGCTCTACTACCGGGGCAACGTCGGCTATCAAGGACCCCCCTTCAGCTACGCCACGATGCCCGACCAGTACACCCTGGCCGAGTTCCAGCGGCGCGAGCTTGGTCCTGGTCACAAGCCAGTTATGGCCGAGATCGACCTGGTCTCCTCGCACTCGCCGTGGGCCCCGTTGCCGACCATGGTTCCCTGGAGCAAGGTCGGCGACGGCTCGATATTCGACCCGATGCCCGGGCGCGGCGAGACCCCGCTCTCCATCTTGGGCAGCGCCAGTAAACAGCGCCAGGCCTTCAGCGAATCGATCGAGTACTCGATGCAGGCCCTCACATCATGGGTCACCGAGCTCAACGATCCCAACCTCGTGCTCATCCTGCTCGGCGACGAGCAGCCCGATATCCCTATCAGCCGCCCGGGGGCCAGCCACGCGGTGCCGATCTCGATTGTCGCCCGCGACCCTTCCGTGTTCAGGCAGATTGCCTCCTGGCACTGGCAAGACGGGCTACTTCCCGGGCGCTTTGCTCCGCTTGAGCTCATGAGCGCCTTCCGCAACCAGTTCCTCGGTGCCTTCAGCACGGCCACGTCCCAGACGGCGTCGGGCCATTGACCCGGAGCACCCGAACTGTCGCGGTGAGCGCTGAACCATTGTGCTGACCGGTTCGTCTTGCCGTTATAGGGACCGGTCGACACACACATTCCCTCACAATTGCGGGACGGCCATATGACACTGGGCTGGGATAACCCCACAGCAGATCCCACCACCACCGTCCTGCTGCGGCACGGCGATACCGAACTGTCACCCGAACACCGCTTCAGCGGGCTGCGCGACCTCCCGCTGAGCGCTAACGGAAGCCGGCAGGCGAAGGCAGCCGCTTGCCGCCTGGCCGCCGGTACACCGATCGACGCCGTGATCAGCTCGCCGTTGCAGCGCGCTGTCGCCACCGCCGCCATCGCGGCCGGCGAACTGGGCCTCACCGCAGTCATCGACGAAGATCTCCGTGAGACCGACTTCGGTGACTGGGATGGCTTCACTCTGGCAGAAATCCAGGAGCGCTGGCCCAGAGCGGCGGCAGCCTGGCGGCGCGACCCCGAACAGGCCCCGCCGGGCGGGGAGAGCTTCGCCGACACCGCACACCGGGTAGACCGGGCCTGTGACCGGCTACTGCGCGACCACGGCGGGCAGATCGTCCTGGTGGTAAGCCACGTTACCCCCATAAAGATCCTGCTGTGCCGCGCTCTCGGCGTCCCGCTCGGCACCCTTTACCGGCTATATCTTGGCTCCGCCTGCATTAATGAGATCCAATGGCACGGCAGCGGATTTGCGGCCGTCCATCGGGTTAACGACACCAGCCACCTCCCTTGAGGTGGAGCGCCGCCAAGCCGAACATTGCAGCCCGTTGGGCTGGGTGATGTGGAGGAACTTGATTTGTGTTTCGCTGAGAGCGTGCCGCTGGTGAAGGTGACTCTCCGGCCGCGGGCGAGTCGCCACCGTCATTGGACACCTCCTAGTTCCTGGATGGCCAGCCGCAGCGCACGCAGCGCGTAGTACGCGCGGGACTTCACTATGTCTGGCGGGATCTCCAGGGCATGCGCGGCCTGTGCAATCGAGCTGCCGCGAAAGTAGCACTCTCGCAGCACGTCCCGATGGTCTTGCGTCAGCCGGCCTAGCGCGGCGGCGATCAGCTGGCGGTCCACGAGCTGCTCGCCGGCGTCGGCGATCGGCCGCTCAGGGAGGCGGAAGGTCACGTCCGCGGGCCGCCGGCGCGTTGTGCGCCACTCGCCGATAACGAAGTTACTGGCCACTCGGCTCGGGTGCCATCTGCGCCGCCACCGGGGTCCCGTCGTACGCCCGGCTGGGACTGGTTCACCAGCTGCTCCGTCTCGGATTGCGTGACCTGGCTCGCGACAGGATCGATGGTACCGCGAGCTGCAGTCGGAGGCCGGCCTCGTGCCAGCGTCAGCATCGTGCGTGATATCCGCCGAACGCGACGGGGGTTTCCCACACCCGCACTGCCAGTGCCTCGCCGCCTGCGGCAGCGACGGTGGGCGCGAGGCTGTCATGCACCCAGCGGGCGAAGACTTCGACTGTGACCGCCTCGGCCTCGGCTGGGCGTATCTCCTCTAGGTTGCGGCCTTCTACCTGGCTGGTGAGCTGGGTTAGCGCCGCGTCCAGTACATCCAGATCACAGACCATGCCCCGGGCGTCGAGTTGCTCGCGGTCCACCACGATCTCAATTCGGTAGTCATGATCATGCAGCTTCCCCTCTGGCCCGGACAGTCCCGGCATGATGTGGAAAGCACGGACGCTTCGGCTCAGCCCGACTTCACATGTCATCGGCAGCACTCCTGTCGTAGTCAAGAACGGCATGCATCAACCCGGGTATCCCTTCGTCCACGGCTCGGAATGCCTCGGCTGCATGGCCGAATGCGAAGACGTGAGTGCACAGCTGTGCCAACGGTAGTTCGGCCAGCAGCTCGACGGTCTCCCGGCGGCGGCGCGACCGCGTCCAGGTCCCGGACAGCCGGGCCGGCACCGTGGAAACCTGAGTGCTGCGGATGATCAGACGCCGCCGGTGAAACGCGCCGCCGAGCGGCAGCACCACTGGTTTGGTGCCGTACCACGACGCGATCAACAGGGTTCCCTCGTGGGCCAGCATGTTCAGCGCCATCGCCGGCGCATCCGGGTTGCCGCTAGCGTCAATGACCAGCGGAACCTTCTCTGCCACCAGTTCCTCTGGTGCTGCGACGGTGGCACCGAGGCTGCTGGCCAAGGCGCGGCGCCACGCCTGCGGCTCGGCAAGCAGCGGGCGCCACCCGGAACGCTGCAACAGCAAGCTGGTCAGCAGCCCGAGGACGCCGGCGCCGAGCACGATGACCCGGTCGCGATATCCGCTCCCGGCATCGAGCGTCACCTGCAATGCTGTCTCGACCAGCGGGAACAAGGTCGCGGACGCGGGATCTATGGCAGGCAGCGGAATCAGGTCATCGGCCCGCGCCGCGAATACGTCCTGGTGCGGATGGAACGCGAATACCGTCCGGCCGGACTCCGCAACTTTGCCGACGCACGCGTACCCATAGGCGAAGGGATAGGAGAAGGTGCCGCCAAGCGCCTCGATCGTGTCGTCCAGCGCCAAGTCGGCAAGGACCTCGCCGCGGTACACAAGCCGTTCGGTGCCACCGCTGATGCCAGAGCACAAGGTGCGGACAATGACCTCACCGGCCGCAGGCCGCGGTGTGGGCACCTCCCTGATATCCACGCAGCGCGGCGCGGTGTGAAGCAGTGCGCGGGCTGGCGAGGTTGCCTTTGTAACAGCGGGTTCGGTCATGCGCGGCTTAGCCTCCTGCCGTAGATCGTAAGTAACGCCACGCTCGATCGGGCAAGCCGTGGCATTCGACCTAGTGCTTGGAGCGGCTCCCTTCTCCATCTGAACCGGCGTCATCGGCACAGGCCGCACGGTTGACAGCGCGACGACGTGCGCCCACATCGGCCGACTGGCAGCACCGAAGCGGTTACACGACATCGCGGCATGGCAGCCCTCCGAACCGAACAGCCCATCTGCCACTGGCACGTCAACGCTGCGTGACTGGTTCAGCGTCCCGGCGCCTGGCTGGACGCGCTCGGGCGGGCCGACAGAGCCAGATAGCCCCAGCTGAGCGCCGCCTCCGGGCAGTTCACCAGACGCTCCTGCGCTCATTCGCAGCCGCCGGGCGCGCGAGCCAGAAACGCGACGTTTGTGCCGGCCACTGTTCCCCGGCGTGGCGCAGGCCTGGATGATGGCGACAGCCCGACCCGGGTGAGCCGATTCTGGCGCCATGCGGTGGCCGAGCCCCGAGTCTGGAAGCCACTCGCCGCCCCACCGATCCGGAGATCACCTGTTCATAGGCCGACGTCGAGCGCCTGCTCGCCTCGCCCTTGCCCTCGCCGATGGTCAGCGTCTCCGGCCACGTCTACGACATCGCCACCGGATCCGCCTCACCACAACCATCAGACGCCCAGTACCCCGGATTGTGGCTGGCGCCGCGGCGTGAGCCGCGACCTGAGGAGGTCGCGAACCGGACGCCCCGCAAGATTGCCGGTGTACAGCCCCGTTCAGGCCCGCCTCGATTAGCCACGCACCTGCTGTCGTAAGCGCACGTCTCTACGGTACGACTCGCCGCATAGGCACTCAACAAGGTCCTACTCAGGCCTCAAGCTGACTATGAAGAAGTTCGCGGGGAGGCTGACTGCCACTCGTTCGCGGATCTCCGCGGTCAGCGCGATGCCGGGCTCGGCGAAGGTCCCTGGCGGTTGCTCGGCGAAGCGGACGGTCGAGCGGCCGGCGTCGAAGAGCTGGGCACCATGCCCGAAGTCGCCGACAATCGCGGTTCCCTGGTCGACCAGCCGGGTACGGACCACGAACACTCCGTTCTGCTCAAGGTCGGCCATCAGCCGACCCTCGCCGAAGAATAGGTAGTAGTCGTGCGGGTTGATGATCAGACCGTCGGCCGTGCCACCGGTCTGTTCGACCTCGTTGCATGCGGCGATCAGCGTGCTGGCGAACGGTCGCTTCGACGTAATGCGCCCGATCCCCGGTATGTTCAGCAGGCCGCCCTCGCCACGGATGATCGCGTAATTCTCCGACGCGCTCAGCCGCATGACCATGCGGTAGTCGATGAACGACGCGAACGCCTCAGGGTCCAGCCACAGGCCTGCTGGCACCTGGACCCAGGTCGTAGTGGGCAGCAGATCCGGCACTGGCGCAGTGCCGAACCGGTGCGTCAGCTCCCGCCGCAAGTCACCGCCCGGTGCCTCAGGGTCGTCCGGCAGCCGCGGGGTCTCATACCAGTAGCAGCGCCGGCGTTCCTTGGACAGGTCGGTGATCTTGAACATGTTGCGCGCCGGATAGCGCGGCTTGCGCCGGGAGCTAACTAGCGAATCAGTGATCGTCACGGGGTACTCGAGGCACGTACTGAACCCATCGGCGGCGAACGCGTCGGTGAATAGCCGGCCCGGCGAAGGCTCCCCCGTGCGCTCGGCGATGACGTCCGCGATCGTCGGCTTCACCGGGTGCCGCCGGGCTTGCGAGCGACAATCATCCCCCAGCCGAACTCGCCCCGGTCGATGGCGCCTTCGATCTGCAGGCACGAATCAGCGAACGCCAGCATCCACTCCCGCGCCGCGACATCCGTTACAGTTCCGGCCCGCTCGCGCGCGGTGCGGCCAAGGACCTGGTAGGTCTGCCTGATGTGATGTTCCAGGTCTTCGCCACGCACGACCTCGAACCCGGCAGCAGTCAGCGCATTCTGGTAGCCGGCCAGCGAATAGCCGCCGCCCCACCGGACCCGGTCGTAGACGTGCGTGCGGGCGAGTTCGGAGACCTCTTCCATGGGCTGGAGGAAGTCGCTACAAGCGAAAATGCCGCCTGGCCGCAGCACGCGCAGCATCTCCGCATGGCTGCGCGGCTTGTCCGGCACGAGGAACAGCGCATCCTGGCTGACGACATGGCTGAACGTACCTGGCGGATACGGCAACTCGGTGGCCGAGCCGTGGCGGAACGCGACACGGTCCTGGTACTCCTCGCCGCTGGCGGCCTGGCGCTGCTGGGCGAACTTCACGCGCTCCTCACTCAGGTCCACCCCTTCCGCGCGGCAGCTGTGCCGTTCGGCCAGGTAGGTGACAAAGTTGCCGCATCCGCAGCCGACATCGAGCACTGAGCTGGTGGCGTCGATTCCCGCCTGCTGCGCAAGGATTGCTGAGGTCCGCTCGGCGGCGGCCTGGTAGTCGGTGTCGGCATCGTCGGCGAAGACTCCGGTGTGCAGCACCCCGGAGTCGTCCCAGAACCCCAGGTAGTGCCGCAGGGTCTGATCGAAGAAGTCGGCGACGTCTTGCTCTGTGTACGCAGTCACGTATAGGTGCCCTTCGGTGCGGATACGAAATGCGGTAGCGCAGGTCCCATCACGCTCGCTCCGCCGTCGATCAGGTGCACTTGGCCGGTGACGAACGACGCGCGCTCACTGGCTAGGAAAACGGCGACCGCTGCGAACTCCTCCGGCCGCGCGACCCGGTGCAGCGCGTTGTGCTCCCCCATGGCGCGCAGTTGGGCCTCGGGGTCACCGCCCGGAGTCAGCGCCGCTAGCCGGGCTGCCGCGCGCTCGGTCATCTCGGTCCTGGTCGCGCCGGGCGCCAGCACGTTCACCGTTATCCCGTCCTGGCCGGTTTCCGCGGCCAGTGCCTGCGCGAAGCGGGCTATCGCGGCGCGTCCCATGCCGGACAGCGCCAGCGAAGGGATAGGCACCCGGGCAGTCTCCGACGCCACGAACAGCAGCCGCCCCCATCGTGCGGCACGCAGGTGCGGCAGTGCGGCTTGGGCCAGGTTGACCACGGGAAACACCATCGAGCCGACGGCGTCCTGGTAGTCGCCAAGGTCAAAGTGGGACGCAGGCCCGGCCGGCGGGCTGCCGCCGCTGACCACGACGATGTGCAGCGCGCCCAGGTCGGCGGCGACCTCATCGACCCAGCGGCGCGCCGCCGGATAATCCGAAGTGTCCACGCTAGTAATACAGACCCGGCCGCGCGCGACCTTGCCGACCGCACGTCCGGCAGCGGCGAGCCGGTCCGGGTCGCGTGCGCCGATCGCGACATGAGCGCCCTCGGCCGCCAGCTCCTTCGCGACCGCCAGCCCTAGGCCGCTGGAGCCACCCGCGACGAGCGCGACCTTGTCTTCCAGGCCAAGCTCCACGCACTACCTCTCATCATCGTTTGCGGCACGGTACCGGTAGCCGTAGCGGCCGAGCAGCGGCCAGGACAACGCCAGCGTCGCTAGCCTTGCGCGGCAGGGCAGCCCGACACGCCACTGGTCGTCCCGGAGCCGGATCTCTGTACGCCCGGTCAGAAAGCGATCCGGATTGCCGGTGACCGTGTGGTTGACGTGCAGATCGACCGTCCGACCGATGACGGGGTCCGCTGCGTCGCCCGCTCCGCTGAACCGCAGCAGCGCCCTGGTGACCGCGGCAGGATCGGCGATGAAATCTTCGTAACGCAGGAACATCGACCGGTCGGGGTACCGGCGGCTGATTGCCTCGGCGGCCAGGTTGAAGCCAAACCAGTAGGCGGTGCTGGCCCAGGCCGACATGACATAGGCATAGTCCTTCTGCCGACTCCATGACTGCGCCACCGCCCTCGGGTCGCGTACCAGGTGCAGGTAGCGCGGCACCAGTCCGGCCAGGTGCGGCAGTAAGGCCGCCTCCCCCATGATCTTGGTGGAATCAACGATCACCCGGGCACCTGTCTGTTCCGCGACGGCGTGGTAGACCTGGGTCATCAGCTCCGCGTGGGCGCGGATAATTGGGCTGCTCAGGCCTCGGCGCAGAACCCGCCTGGTGTGCCGGGTCCTGGCACAGGCTCGCTGCCGTCCGGTGACGATGGCGGCATACTGGCCGGCGCTCATCCCGGCGGGCCGGCCGATCGGCAGGATCTGCGACCACACCGGGCACCGGGGCAGCTCCACTCCGCAGCCGCACCGGTTGTTCGAGCCACTTCCGACGGCATTCGTCCACAAGAAGTGCAACTCGCCCACGTGAAACACCCCAGGTACCTCACCGAGGATGTTGCCGATGATGGTGCTGCCGCTGCGACACCAGCCGGTGATGTACAAGACCGTGAGCGGTGCGGTCATCGTGTTGCCGCTGCCACCTTCCGTACCGCGGTGATCAGCTGGTCGCAGTCTGCCGCATCCAGCGTCGACGACAGCGGCACGTCGACCGCCTGCTCGATGTAACGCGCGGTATCCGGCAGCCGCGACTTGATCTGGGTCACCGACGCGGCGTCGTAGAGGAACCGCCAGTTCCAAAAGGCCCGCACGTTGTGATCCAGCGACGAGCCGAGGTTGCGCGCCTCGATGCCCTCGCAGCACAGCGCCCGGGCGAACCACTCCGCGTCACCGTCCAACACGCGGAACACCAGCGCCTCACCCAGGTAAGCGCCTGGCGCGACCGGGCGGCGCACCGCGATTCCGGGGACGGCACGCAGGCCCGCGGCCACGTAG
Organism: uncultured Actinomycetota bacterium; assembly: GCA_963787665.1. Lineage (GTDB taxonomy): Bacteria > Actinomycetota > Actinomycetes > Streptosporangiales > Streptosporangiaceae > JAJYUU01. The sequence continues at coordinate 7,344 of CAWBDZ010000003.1, read as the reverse complement.
TCGTAGTTGGCGTGAAAACGGGCCAGCCGGTCGTCCAGCCGGCGGAGCTCGGCACGCACCAGGGCCGCGCGAATCTCGTCCATGCGGAAGCCGAGCAGCGGCAGGTCCAGGTCTGTCGTCAGCGGCGGGTGGCCGTAAGGGAAGTGACCCGCCATCCGGCCCTCATACGCGCCGGACAACACCACGGCCCTGGCGAACAGGACGCTGTCGTCTGTGACGAGGAATCCGCCCTCGCCGCAGTTGAGCGACTTGTCGGACTGAGTGCTAAAGGCGCCCGCCACCCCGAACGTGCCGAGCTTACGGCCGTCGAGTTCGGCGCCGAGCGCCGGGACCGCGTCTTCGATGATCGGGACGCCCCGGCCCGCGGCGAAGCGGGTCAGCGCCGTCATGTCCGCCGCGAAGCCACGCATATGCACGACGACGATGGCTTTAATGTCCTCGGTCCATTGCCGGCACAGGGCGGCGAGATCCAGGTGCAAGTCCTGGTCCACCTCGACGAGGAGGGGCTCACAGCCGGCCAGGAGTATGGCGCTCGGCGTCGCGGCGAAGGTGAAACCGGGGCAGGCCACGGCCGAGCCGCGCGGGACCCCGGCCGCCATCAGCGCAAGAGCCAGTGCTGTCGTGCCGCTGGAGGTCACAAGCGCGTGCGTGCAGCCGAAATACCGGCACAGGTCCTGTTCGAGGCGGCCGCACTCGGTTTCTAAATAAGGCCTGTCGTCGTATCGGAAGTAACGCTGCCTTCTGATCGCACGCAGTGCGGCTTCCATGTCCTCTTCATGCACGCAGACGGCACCTTTGTCGTAGGTCGGCCACGGAGCCCGCCTCACCGGAATGCCGCCAAGGATGGCCGGGGACCCGTCCTCTTGTATCGCTGAGTCCGACGAGCGGGTCGAAAGCACCGCTTCATCGCCACTGCTCACGAAGCAACTCCCTCGGAGCCGGGGCGGTCACGTTCCGTGCGCCCACAGGAATCAGTCGGAGGTCATACCAGCATGTTCTTCGGAAATCGCAGGCACCTACCTACGTTGTATTGCGCCGACCGCGATGTCAATTACCACTTTTCCGCTAGGCGTTGACTTGACCATAGTGATCCGTAATGCTCGCCATGTGAGCTTCGGGTGCCGGGCGCCCGCACGCCTCTTCCGGGCCTACGCCAGTCTGTTTGATCAGCGCGGTACCAAGGGGTTCGTGGTCGCCGGCTTTGTCTCGCGGCTTACGTCGTCCATGGTTTTCGTGAGCCTGATCCTGGCGATCACCGGACGCGGCGGACGGTTCGCCACGGCCGGGGCGGTGATCGCGGCGCTCACCCTGGCGGCTGGCCTGGCCTTACCAGTATGGGGCAGACTGATCGACCGGCTCGGCCAGCACCGCGTGCTTGTGCCCATGGTGCTGGCCTTCGGTTTGCTGATGCTGCTTCTGACGCTCGCTATCGAGGCGCGGGAGCCCGCGTGGCTGCTCGTCGTGCTGGCTGCGGCCGCCGGCGTGCCGATGCCGGTAGCGGGCCCGCTAGTGCGGGCCCGGTGGACCAAGATCTACCAGGGTACGGACAAGCTTCGCATCGCCTACGGCTTCGAGAGCGCGACCATCGAGACCGTTGAGATCGCCGGACCGATCCTGGTCACTGCGCTCGTCACGGGCATCGGACCGCTGGCCGGACTTGGCGCCGTGCTGACTTGCGGGCTCGGCGGAACGCTAGCTCTGGCGGCACAGCGCACCACCGAGCCCGAGCCGGCGCGACGGGTCGCCGGCGGCCGTGGCGCCGGCAGCTCGCTGCGCATCCCTGCACTGCAGGCCCTGTACGCGACGCGGTTTTGCGCCGGTGCGGTATTCGGCGCGATGCCCGTGTCGCTCATCGCGTTCGCGACCGCGTACCACGGCCGCGCGTTCAGCGGCCTGTTTCTCGGGCTGTACGGCATGACCAGCCTGGTCGCCGGGCTCGGCTACGGCGCGCTAAAAGAACAAATGCCGCTGCATCGCCGGCTGATCGTCTGCGTCACGCTGTTCGCGGCAGGCGGAATCCCGCTGCTTGCCGCACGCGGGCTGCTCTCCCTCGTCCTCCTGCTGCCGCTGGCCGGCGTGGCAATGGCGCCAGCCACCGTCACCGCGATGGAGGTCATGCAGCGCGTGGTGCCTCCCGCCATGCTGACCCAGACGATCTCCTGGGATGCGACGGCGATCGCGTTCGGCATGACCGCGGGCAGCTTCCTGGCCGGCGCCACAATCGCGCCGCTTGGGGCGGATTACGCCTTCGTGGTACCGGTTTGCGCCGGGCTGCTCGGCCTGATCACGGTGCTCGCTGGCAGCAAGCCGATCCGCACCGCCTGCCTGGCAACCCTGGAGGTAGCGCCGTGACCAGTCACGTTGTACCGATGCCGGGTACCGGATGGACCATCTGGCGGGATGCGGTGCTGCGATCCGCCGGGTTTCCAGCTGCCGGGCTTGACCGGTTCTCCGCACCAGGCTGCGCAGCCGTGACCGATGCGTTTCTCGGCGGCAAGGCAGACCGTGCCGAGTTGGAGGAGGCATACGAGGCGGCGCTGGCTCAGGCCAGCACTGTGGCTGCGGAGATAGCCGCCGACCCCCTGTTCCGGGAGGCGCTGATATGGCAGAACCCGTCCGTGGCCGCGCACATCGACCGCCCGTGGCGTGCCGGGGACAGCGCCAAGCGGCGCAGGCAGCGGATGAAGGCGAGAGAGAACGCGATCACCAGGTATTGGCAGCGTTACTGCGGCAAGAACGACACTATCGGGTTTTTCGGACCGGTCACCTGGGCCACACTCGCTCCAGCAGCGCCCGGCGTGCGGGTCCGCTGCGGCGACGGCCTGGTCCGAGACCGGGTGATCTATTACGAACACTGGGCGCTGCGGGCCTACGTGGACCGCATCGTCGCGGACCCGCTTATTCGGCCGTGGCTCCCGGTCGGTCTGCAGCCGCACATCACCGTGGACGGCGGCCGCGCGCTGATACCTGGACGGGAGCCGCTGCCACTGAGCCCGGCCGAGTCGGCCTTGCTCACCCGCTGCGACGGCCACCAGGCAGCGGCATATGTGGCCGACGGGCCCGAAGGACGCGCGCTCCTGAACAAACTCGCCGCACAGGGCGTGGTGTGGTGGGGAGTGAACCTGCCGCAGGACCCCAGTGCGGAGGAAGCACTTCGGGCCACGCTGACCGGCATCGGCGATCAGACAGCACGGGACCGGGCGCTGTCTGGCCTGCGGCGGCTCGACGCGGCCCGCAACGCCGTCGGCGCGGCCCGCGGCGATGCGGATCGGCTGGCCGCCGCCATGCACTCCTTCGACGCAGAATTCACTGATGTGACCGGGACGGAGCCCAACCGACGCCCAGGCAAGATGTACGCCGGCCGCAGGCCGTGTTACGAGGAGGCGGTCCGCGATGTCGATGTCACGTTCGGCGGCCCTGTACTCGATGCGCTGGCCGGGCCGCTAGGTACCGTTTTACTGCCGGCGGCCAGGTGGCTGTCGGTGGCACTGGCCGACGCCTATGCCGATGCCTTCCGCACGCTGTACGCAGAGCTTGGCGGGTCCAGGACGGCGGGGATCCCGCTCGACAGGTTCTGGGCCGCCGCCTTGCCCCTGTTCACCCAGACGGAGCCGGTCGCGGGTGGAGTGGCAGCCGAGCTGACCCGGCGCTGGCAGGGGCTGCTCGGACTGGATGACCTGCCATCAGGGACGCGCCAGGTGGCACTGACCAGCGCGGAACTGGCCGGCAAGGTAGCCGAGTTGTTCGCGGCGTCCGGGCCTGCCTGGGCGGGCGCCCGGATTCACAGCCCAGACCTGCAGATCTGCGCGGCCAGCGCCGAGGATCTCGCTCACGGTGACTTCTTCATCGTGCTCGGCGAGCTGCATGCGATGTGGCCGACCATGGACTCCGCAGTATTCACCGACCGCCATCCCGACATCGGCTGGCTGCGTGCCGCCGCGGCCGCAGACATCGGTCCGCAGATCCTCCCGCTCTACGGGAGCTGGTGCCCGCAGTTCACCCCGCGCATGGCCACCGTCTTGTGCGACGACTACCAGCTGGCCTTTGCCCCGGAGCCAGGTACCGATCCGGACAGGCTGCTCCAGGCAATGACCATTACGGTCGTCGAGCAGGACGAAGGAAACCTAGTGGCAGCCGCCAGGGATGGCCGCCGCTGGCCGCTGTTCGAGTTCTTCGCCGTGCCCATCGCCTGGTTCGGCTCCGAGCTGTTCAAGCTGACTACACCCCGGCGGCATAACCCGAGGATCACCATTGACCGGCTCGTGGTCTCCAGGGAGACCTGGCGGGTCACCATTGACGAGGCGTGGCTGACCCGGTCCGGAGGGCTGCCCGAGTACCTCGCCGCCCGGCGGCTGCAGCACTCCCTCAGTCTGCCGGACAAGCTGTTCGCGAAGATCAGCACCGAGATCAAGCCGGTCTACCTCGACCTGACGAGCCCCCGCTACGTGTCGGCGTTCGCCACCATGCTGCGCAACGCCCGCGAGCAGGCAGGCGGCGACACCGAGGTGGTGCTAACCGAGTTGCTGCCAGGCCCGGACCAGGCCTGGCTACCCGGACCGGGGGGTCAGCGTTACTTCAGCGAGCTGCGGATCCACATGCGGGACCCGGTGCCAGCCGGGACCATCACGCACAGAGAGGACAAGCGACCGAGATGACCAGGGCGATTCAGGCGTACCGCGAAGCCGGCTGGTGGCGGGACCAGACCTTCCTCGATGACCTGCGGCGCAACGCTACGCAGCGGCCGGGCAAAGCAGCGGTGATCGGGCACGACGCTGTCAGCGGCCGGACCGAGACAGTCGACTACGCGGAACTGTCCCGGGTGACCCGGCGAATGGCCAGAGGCCTGGCGAACCTCGGCGTCCGACCTGGCGAGTACGTCGCCATCATGCTGCCCGATTACTGGCACATGTTTCCGCTCGCCTTGGCCTGCATCCAGGTGGGCGCTCAGCTCATGCCGATTTCTCCGGAGTTCCGCCGCGCTGACATGGACTTCGCGTTCCGGCTCACTGGGACGCGGGTGTTCATCGCTTCCAGTGATGTGTTCGGCTTCCGTCCTGCCGAGCAAGCGCTGGACATAGCTCGGGAGAGCGGGTCTCCTGAGCAGATCATCGTGCTGGGTGATGATCGGCCAGCCGGAACGCTCTCCTTCGCCGAGGTCTTCCTGGACGGCCCTGCGGGCGATTGGGACGAGCCGGCTTGTCTTGGCCCGGACGATCCGTTCTTGCTGCTGTTCACGTCCGGCACGACCGGGACGACCAAGGCGGTACTGCACAGCCAGAACACGCTGCACGCGAGCATCCGCGGGTACGCGGAGGCGTTCGGTTTCGATGACACACTGGTCACCACGACCGCACACAGCAACATGTACTACGTGGGCCTGGTGGTCCGGCTGCTCTGCTCACTCCTTGTCGGCGGCACGGCTGTCTGCCTGGACAGATGGGATCCCGGAGTGAGCCTGGACCTAATGGCCAGGCACGGTGTCACCACGTTCTACGGTTCACCCCACTTCGTGCGGGAGCTGCTGGCCGCCGCACGCGCCCATCCGAGGCGGCCTGGCCGACTCGTCAGTGTGATCTCGGGTTCGGCGCCTGTGCCGCCCCAGCTTGCCGCCGAGGTCAGGACGGTGCTGGGCGTGCGCATGTTCTCGCTGTGGGGAATGTCAGAGAATGGAGCCGCCACGTGTACGCGCCCGGACGACCCCGAAGACTGGCCCGCACACAGCGACGGGCGGCCCGCCGGCGGGATGGAAGTCAGGATCGACCCGCTGCCCGGCCAAGACAGTGTGGGGCGGCTGTGGGTCCGCGGGCCCAACCAGTGCCTCGGCTATTACAAGCAGGAAGACGTCTACGCAGCCGAACTCGACGCGGACGGATGGTTCAATACCGGCGATCTGGCCCGCCACGACGGCCGGGGCGGGATCCGGATCACCGGACGGGCCAAGGACATCATCATCTACAAGAGCTCGAACCTACCGGTGGCCGAGATCGAGGCCGTGCTCGGTAACCACCCGAAGGTGAGGGACGTGGCGCTCATCGGGATTCCTGATCCGGACACCGATGAACGGGTCTGCGCCATCGTTACCGCGTCGGGCGGCACCGCCCCAACACTGGCGGAGCTTCGCGACTACCTGCGCGACGCCGGGATCAACGACTGGTGCTGGCCAGAACGGCTTGAGGTCATCGAGGCCATGCCGAGGAACGCCATGGGGAAGATCCGCAAGGTCGACCTCAGGGCCCGGTACCGTCTCGTCTGACCGCCCCCACTACCTGGCTGAGATAGGAGATGATCCGGCGCCGTGCCTGCCAGAACTCGTAGCGCACGTCTACCTCGCGGTCATCCACGCGCCAGTAGGCGGGATCGAGTACCTCATGCACGTCACCAATCCACCTGTCCCGACTGGTGTAGTGCTCGTCGAAATGCATCGGGCTTGAGATGACCAGAAGGCCGCCCGGTCGCAGCAGGTGGACCAGCTCGCCCGCGAGCGCCGCAGGGTCGTCCACACGGTCCAGGACGTTCGTGCACGTCACGACGTCGAAGTAGCCCTCGGGCCTGGGTACGTCCGACGCGGTGACCTGGTAGATGTACGCCTGCGGCAGCGGCTTGGGCAAGCAGGTGGGTTCGACCTGCCGATGGTCGGCCCGCAAGATAGGGCCGGGCACGGGGACCCACCGGTCGAAATCCTCCCCCAGCAGCAGTCGCCTGGCCCACGTGCAGAAGGCGGCCGACGGCTCGGCCAGCACCAACTCCTCCGCGTCGGGACAGGCGCTCCGCCAGTTCGTGCAACAGCCGGCCGGTACTGCCACCGACGTCACAGACCCGGCGCGCGGTGATACCCAGGCCCGCAGCCCAGGCAGCCGTGATGGTCGCGGTCCGCTGGTAGAAGCGCCCAGGCCGGCCATCGCCGATAAGCTCGTCCGGTTCCAAACACTCCACTTCTGCTGAGGCATCGGCGCCGTCGGGCCGCAGGTCGGGGAAAAGTACGTCGCCCCACTCATTGCGCAGGTAGATGCCCTGGTACTCAAGTGACGCGTAGCGGTCGGCGTTCACCGAAACCGTACCCATAGCCCCGCTAGTCGGCGTGCGAAAAGGGGAACTTCTGGTCATAGTTGCATCATTGTGAGGGCGGTGCAGAACGTCAATACGGCGGCGTTGGCTGTGCTGTGACAAGACGCGGCATTGTCGCTCTGCCCACAAGCGCCGGAAATTCCGAGTTCACGGCCCCGTTCAGGTCCAGGATTATCGCCACGACCTGCCTTTTATTAGCGCACGTCAAGGCCGCTGACGGCCCTTCCGATGATCATGCGCTGGATCTCCAACCTGCCCTCGAAATCCCGGCTGCAGCAT
>CAWBDZ010000002.1:0-15569 GCA_963787665.1 uncultured Actinomycetota bacterium | reverse complement strand
AACGGACGTAACAGGCTCTGCTTCTAGTTAGTTGTGCTGCAGCCCGCATGGGAGACAGCACTCAGCTCGTCGCGGCAAGACAGGATGCTCGCACCAGTGTTAGTGCTCCTGGATAATCTCGCCGCTGGTGCGGACCGACCCCGACGCACCGATCGACCTGCCCGATTGGCCGTACGGCTCAGGGGAGGAGGCCGGCCACCTCAATGCCTGCCAGAGCTTCGCCAGCGCCCGGAGAGGCCGTCCGACCAGCAGGTCGATGCGTGCTTCGAGCAGTGGCTCGGCCGGCTGCTCCTGACCGCGTGCCCGGAGCTCGTCCAGGTAGATCTGCCTGACCTGGTCCCGGGTCTTCCCTGCGGCCGCCGCGCGCGCGGCTTCGAAGGCCTGCCGACGAGCATCCCGCCGGTCGCGCCAGGCGGCGTCTTGTCGTTCCCGTTGCTCCCGCGCGCCGGGCCACGGTTCGTCAGGATCTTCCTTCCAGGCACGCTGGGGCTTGTCGCCAGGGCACGCGCACAGTTCCTGCCAGGCAGTCAACGGGACGTGCCGCCAGCCCGTCACAGGGCATGCCGCATGGCATGCGCACCGGCACAACACGACCGTCGACTGCATCTGCTCTGGAGGCAGGAACCTGCGGAAGCTGACACCAACATGCCCGCAGTCCTGGTGGCTGTCAGCCGCACATGAGACGGACCGGCCTAGGGGGTCAAAGCCTGGCTCATCATCACTGACCATAAGCCTGCCTCACCACGCTCGAGTGATGCGCACGCCGACAGCCCAACCAGCCGGCGCCGGACGATCATAAGCAGCAGCAGGCCAAAAGCGCACGAGGCCAACCACGCGTAGCAATCACGGCGTGCAAGCGCGACGTCATCGGCAAGATCGCCAGTCTGGACACTGCGCACCGTCGGGCCGGGTAGGCCGGGCGCATTGCTGCGCCCGGCCCCCCTCAGAACCGGACGTGCACGTTTCCGTGCATCCGGCTCAAGCAAGCCCCTAGGGCTAGCTGGCGGGCAGAAGTGCTGGGCTGCTGCTCCGTGCGTAGCGCCGGTGGCAGTGAGCATGCATCAGGCGGAGGGCAGCCTCGTCCGGTGTTCCGTCGGCCCGCGAGGCGGTGATCGCGTTTCGGACCATAGCCTTGCGGGTGACCGTCAGCCATTGTTCCCACTCGCGCGGGTTTTGCGGCGGGCGGTCGGCGTCGAGGAGCAGCTGGCCGCATAGCGGGCACCGGCCGTGTTGCGCCTGCAAGAGGCGCAAGGTGGCGGTGTCCATCGGCCGGGGTATTCCTTTGCGCCGCCGATCGGCCCGGTAACTGGCCAGGGCAGGGTCGTCACAGGACGAGGTTCCCCGGACCATCTGGTGCCGGACGATTTTCGTCCAGGCAAACCGGCGCATGTAGGCACCGCTGTCGCGGTCGCCGAACACCCACTGGTCGTTCCTGGACTTGCAGAACTTGCCGAAGTACCGGCGCACGATCCACCGGGCCGGCTTGTTCGGGTGGCTATGCTTGGCCCACTTGTAGGTGAGCTTCCACAGGTAGTGATCCAGCGCGGCGAAGATTTCGCTGGACACCACCGTCCGGTAGTAGGCCGGCCAGCCCCGGATGATGGGGTTGAGCCTGGCGATGACCGCCTGCGCGTTGGCCCCGCGCAAGGACCGCAGTTCGGTGCGCAGCCGTTCCCGGATCCGCTTGACCGCCGCCTTGCTCGGCTTGATCAGCAGCTTGCCGCGATACCGGCGGATGGTGACCCCGAGGAAGTCAAAGCCTTCATCGAGGGTGACGATGCGCGTCTTGTCCTCGTTGAAGACCAGCCCCCTGGGCGCCAGCCATGCGGCGAGCCGCGCCTTGACCTGCTGGGCTTCCTGCCTGGTATGGCCGAAGGCGACCAGGTCATCGGCGTACCTGATCAGCACCGGAGAGCCCGTCATCACCGCGGCGGCATCGCTGCCGACGTGCTGGTAGCGGACTCCGGCGGCGTCCTCTATCCCGTGCAGTGCCACGTTCAGCAGCAGCGGGCTGATCACCCCGCCCTGGGGAGTTCCCTCCCCGGTCGGGGTGAACCGGCCGTCTTCGATCATGCCTGCGGTCAGCCATCCGGCAACCAGGTCCCTGGCGGGGAACGTGCCGAGCAGGCTCAGAAGGTGGTCGTGGTCGATCCGGTCGAACGCCGCTGCCAGGTCGGCGTCGAGTATCCAGGGCCGGCGCGGGCCGGCGCCACCGCCGCCCTTACCGGCCTGGAAGATGGCCTCGATCGCGTCATGGCAGCCACGGCCGGGCCGGAAGCCATACGACCTCGGCTCGAACCGTGCTTCCCACTCCGGTTCCAGCGCGCTGGCCACGACTGCTTGCAGCACGCGGTCAGCGATATACCGGGATCCCGAGCGGCCGCTGCTTCCCGTTGGCCTTGGGGATATACACCCGCCTGACCGGACGGGCGGCCCACGGCTCGGCCCGGCGCTGCGCCCAGTCGGCCAGGTCTGCCCTGGCCTCCGGTGTCAGCGCCACCTCCCCGTCGATGCCCGCGGTCATGCGGCCAGCGTTGAGCTCGGTCACACGTCGCACGCTCACCAGCGTGTTCGACCGGGACCGCAGCATCAGCTTCTGCAGGTTGCGGACCCGTTTAAGGTCCCCCGCCTGCGACGCCGTGAAGACCCGCTGCCGCAGCCGCCGTACGTTCTCCTCCGCCGAGAGCCAGCTCACCTGGTCCCAGCTGCAAGGCTCGCCCGCAGGTCCGCTCACCGCATTCGCGGCGTCTAACATGTCCTGCGGTTCCAGCGTCGTTGTCATCGTCATCCTTCACGGGCTCACCTGACCCGCGTCAGCGCCCTTTCGGGCCCGGGCACGCGGCCCGGTATCCAGCCAGTTATCCGGCACCGCTGGCGGAGGAGCCAGCCACGATGATCCCGGTTTCCTGCTGCCTTTCGGCCACCGGCATTGGCTTGTCGGGTCATCCTGTTCCCGCCCGGGAACCGGGCCTTCCTCACGGTCGGCTTACCGGGCCACAAGCCCGGACCCGGACGAGGTTTCCACGTTCCGCACCAGCGAGATACGACCGGGATGGGTGCCTCCTCGACCCCGGGGACGGCGGTGCTCTCCTGACCGGATGCCGTGCCCGGCCAGCGCCTGCCGCTTCCCAGCGGCCAGTCCCTTTAACCCCGCACTCACAACCCACCGCGGGGCAGCGCTTCACGAGGCATCAACGGAGGTTCACGCGATTCACCCGTCCGGCCTGCCCCTAACCTGCGGCACCCCGGATGGGACAAGGACCCTCGGGCATTCCCCTGTGCCCCGCACCCCGCCGTTACCGGCAGCGCACGACAGGGCGGGGCCGGGCATGAACACGCGCCCGGACTACGCGACCGACATAATCGGCCCTCCAATCAGCGAGTTCACTCGCAAAGTGCGACCTCGTGTCGCAACGGCAGAAGCGGGCGATCATCTACCACGTTGGCGATGCATAACTATGTGACGCGGCCACCTGAGTGCTCGGCCGCGCACAGGCACCCCCCAACGATCGGGCCCTCCTATAACGCGCGCCGAGCCGCCGTACGGGTATATAACACTGGGCTTCGCCGAGGCACCCAAGAAGGGTTGTTTTGCAGCTGCGAAAGGAGTGAAGCCGGCGCTCCGGCCTGCTCGCCGCGCAATGCTGGCGGGATGGCCAGCGGCCTCGACGGCCGACCGGGCGTCGACCGCCCACGCCCGACGGCGACGATCTGCGCGTACGTTCTGCGCTCGTCCTTGATCGGCAGCTGTGGCGGGTGTGCTTGTGAGCCGCTGGTGGGCAGTAGAGAATCAGACTTATGGGCGAGCGGCCAAGGCTGGTGCTGCTCGCATCACAGGACTGAAACGGATTCTCGCTGCTCTGTTCAGATGGAACACTCTGCGGCGCGTGACTTGCGTTCCCCTGGACCTGACAGCATCTGTCGGCAACTGCCAGAGGTGACAGGCCGGGCATCAGTAGAACCACTGATCCGCGACCACCTCGCTACGTCCCAGGAGCGCCATCCGGGTCTTCAGGTCGCCGCCGGCCATCGCCATGGCCGTGGCCCGCACGTGACCTTCGAGGATCACGAGTCTCGTATCCGGACCGGAGTCGACCAGGATGATCTCCGGGACCAAGCCGCCGGCTACGAACGCATCCCGCAAAGCGGCATACATCGCGCCGGGCCCGTTCGTCTCGGCCAGCTTGGCCGATGCATACGTGGTCGCTAGCCGGGTACCTCCGGTGACCTCGACCCAGAAGTCCCAGTTGATGTAATGCAGACGGGCGACGTCCGTCGCGTCGACGCGGACGCGCCACCAGGCCAGCTCTCTTACCGGCACGCCCTCGATGAAAGTCTCGATTGACGTGTCAGGCTGGTCGAAGCCACGGTATTCGCGCAGCAGATTCAGCCGAGCGGCGTTCGCCTGCTCGTCGGTGAGGTCCGGGGTTGTCAGGAGTGCCAGCGGCTGACCGTCATGCTTGAGCAGAGTGTGCAATGTGGCACCGAACCGACCGGAGTCGATCTCAGCGCCGAGCCATACGGCGACGACCTCATCGAGTGAAACGGGCGAGAGAAGCTCCACGCGTGCCCCCGGAAGTAGTTCATCAGCTTCGCCGGCCTGTCCTGGCGGGCGCGAGCGGCGGACGAACGCCACGACTCAGCTCGTCGGAACCTCCGGATCGTCGTGTAGACGCTAGTGGAAGCCGAGTGGGCTACGGCGAGCTGAGAGCCGTCCTTGACGCTCAGGTGCCCAGAAGCTTGCCCCCCGGCACCGGGTTGACGTGCACTGGCGTGTCACCGCGGGCGACCAGGTAGGCATACAGACCCGACACCGATGACAGGCGGCGGGCGATCGTCCGCGCCGACAGCGCGGCCCAGCGACTTCAGCCGCTGGCCCGCGCCGTTCCCATCGACCGTGATGCCAAAGGCAGCCTCGCTCAAGCGCCACAGCGCGTATGCAGCAAACCCGATGCAGAGCAGCCACAGCGAGACCAGGCCGTACGGCTTCCCGGACAGCAGCTGCAAGGCTCCCCGCTGATCGGCCTGCTGCTTGGTCTTGCCCAGGGCCACCAGGATCGCGACCCAGCCAATCAAGACGTAGATCACCCCGCGGGCGGCCAGGCCGGCCCTAGCCAGCACCCGGACGGCTGGCTGTCCGATGCGCGCCTTGCTGTTGCGGACACGCGCGCCGAAGTTGTCGTTGGCATAGCAGCTAGTCACCTCTCAGGGGAATCGAAGAACCGTGGATATCACTGGCCACTGGCAGCCGGATTGGTGTTCATCGGAGCCTGCTCGCCCCCCCTCGTGTGCCGCTGGGGTCGCAGCAGAACGGCCCTGCACTCGGCGGGGTACTGGGCGTGTTAGCTGCACGTCGGCCGATAGACGCGAGATTACTGGCGTGGTCGAAGCCGCTATCGAGCGCCAGCGGTGGCGTTACGGCTGCCGTCAGTGCTTGAAGGCGTCCTTGACTTTGTCTGCCTGCTTGGCGTCGCCGGCGGCCTTTTCAGCGCGTCCCCTGGTCCTGAGGGCCACTGCGAGGGGAAGTGGCGCCTCCCGCCGCCGATCGGCAAGGATGCTGCTGCCTTCGGCTCTGGCTGGCCCGCCGTCCTGGCCAGCCTCAAGACCCTGCTCCAGACGGGCTCGTCCTTGCGCACCTCATGACCAGCCCGGGCAAGGGCCTTTGAGGCGGTTCTTGGCGACGAGCCCGTCGGACCAATCCTTAAAGATCGGTGAGCGCCAACGCTTTTGGCGTCAGGCGGCCCGAAGGCTACGAATTCCCAACGACGCTCACCATGTGATGAGGGTTGCTGAGCACGGTAACTGTTCCTTCTCGCCTGGCCGTCGGCGTTGTAGCCGTACTGGGCGGTCCGGCCAGCTCCATTCTGCAGCCACCGCCGCACGGAAAGCTGGCGACAGGTCACAGGTGAGCTCATTCAACGCCGTGCGGCTCGAAGAACGCGCTGGAGGCCGGGCGCCAGAGCAGCCACACCGCGGCGAGGCCGGGCAGCAGGGTTGCGACCCAGGACAGCTGCGCGAGGCCATGATTGGTGGTCAGCTCCAGCGTCGCCAGGGCAGCCAGCACCGTGGACAGGATGCGCGCCCAGTTCCTGCCCTGGCCGTTTGCCCGGGCCATCCACAGCCACAGAGCGATCACGGCCAGGCCGGAGATGACCACCAACGTGATGATGAGCGGTTGCAGGTGGCTGAGCCGGGCAGCGGTGAGGCTGTAGCCCAGCCAGCGCCCGCGGGCGGCGGCCGTGACGTCGGCGATGGCGATGGCCAGCGAGATGATCAGGGTGACGATGCTGACGGCGGCGCCGGCGTACATGAGCTTGACCGCGGTCCGCACCGGCGCGGGAGCAGGTGGTCGCGGCGGATCGGTCGGCTGGCCGGTGAACGAATGGGAGTGGTGCATGGTGATCTCTTTTCGATGAGTGAGTCCGGTTGGGGTTGTTAATGCGCGTCCGGCGGAAAGTTCAGCGGTTCGGGATTGGCTGGCTGGCTGCGCTTTCGTGTGTGAGCAGGTCGCCTGGCTGGCAGTCGAGCGCCTGGCAGAGGCGGGTCAGGGTGCTGAACCGGATCGCCCTGGCGTGGCCGTTTTTGAGGATGGACAGGTTGACGATGCTGACGCTGACCCGCTCGGAGAGCTCGGTCAGGGTCATGCCCCGGTCGGCCAGGAGCTTGTCGAGGTGGATGACGATGGCGTGGCCATCGCCGTCCGGGGACGTGGGCGGCACTACACCGTTCCCTCGAGATCGGCGCGCATGCCGGCGCTGACCCGCATGATGCGGGCGAAGATGATCAGGCCCAGGCCGAACCATTCCACCGGCCACGACACCCCCCAGGATGCGGGCCAGTGGAGCCAGTCGACGGGCCAGGTGACCAGCTGGCCGAGCAGGTTCAGCCGGGCGAACCCTGCGGCCACGGTGGCCACCAGCCCGCCGGCTAGCAGCCACCAGCCCAGGGACAGCACCAGGCGGGCGGCGCGGACGGTGTAGACCCCGTCGCGGGCGGCGGCGCGGGCCAGCCGCATCGCGAGGTAGAGCGTGCCGACGCGCAGCAGGCCAGCTGGCAGCAGGGTGACCGCGAAGGCCAGGCCCTGCCCGGCGGTGGGATGGGCGGTGCCCAAGATCGCGCCGTTCCAGCTGGCGTGCACGCCAGGGGCCAGGCCGGAATGAATGAGCACGCCGCCAGCGTGCTGCAGCAACGGTGGCGCGATGGTCACCCAGACGAGCGGTTGCGGCCCAGCCGGAATGTACGGGGCGGAGAGCAAGGTTCCGCTCCGGGTGAGGGCGAGTATCACCTGGAGCGTGGTTAGGACGGCGAAGAACCAGAACACCCAGGTCACCGCGGTGGCGAGCCGGTCCGCGGTGGCGAGCCGCTGCAGCCGGCTGCGCGGCTGGGGGTGCTTGAGGGTAGGTGCGGACATCCGAAGCCTCGCTTATCGACTATCGTTATTATCGAGGATCGTAATTAACGACAATCGTTGTGTCAAGCGTGTGGCGTCTGGGCCATGCTCCCGGTCACGCCGGCCGTGCCCACATCCCGGCCAGCACTGCGACCAGGTCATCTCCGCCATCAGCACCTGGCTCAGCAGGCCCGATGACCTGCGCGACGTTCTCGACCGCATCCACGGGCGGCCGGATGCGGACTGACGTGTCACGGGTCGGGTGTCTGAACTGACGACAGAGATTAAGACACACGCTCATAGGTAGATCAACGGTGAAAGGAATCCACCTGCAGTCTGTTGCGCACCTACCTCTTGTTGCGACGAGCCCGGAGGGCAACGAGGGCAAGGACGACGAGGGCGATGACCACGGGAACTAAGAGGTGGACGGTGGCCGACCCGGAATGGTGCATGTCAGCCATCATGCCGCAAGCACATGTGGAGCTGGAAGGGCCGGTTGTGGCAGCGAAGCTGCGTAGCTAACGTACTAACCACTTCCCAGTCCCCGAGGCTCCCTCGTCCTGGCCATGGTCGTAGACGGGGCGACGCGATGTCAGCATGAAGTCCCGCACCTGGTGTTGGCAGCCCTGCGAGATGCGCTGTCCAAGCGGTCTATCGATGCGGCGGTGGTGACCCGGCGGCGGATAGTGCTGTGGGCCAACACGTCAGGTGGTCCATCCGGCCCGACTGACCCTTTGCTGTACGTGTTCCTCGATGGCGGCATGGTGGTCGTGACCACAAACGGGACGAACTACAAGTTGGCCGACGGAGCAGCGTCTCCGGTCGCAGACCGGGATGGAGCCGCGGCAATGCTTGAGAGCCGCTCGACGGCGACGTGACGGGAGTTCTTGAGAAGCCGCCGCATCGGCAGGCTCGGCAGCGGCTAACATTTCGTCAGTGGCCGTGCTTGATGTTGCTGTACCGCTGGCGTGCTTGCTGCTCGTTCATGGGCATTCAGGTGAATAGAGGCATCCCGCCCGACCCTGGGACGGGACCCGGAGGTGCGATGGGCGATTCACGTGAGCTCTACGAGCGCGTTGCGATTCACGCTGAAAGGCCGGGTTTTCGGATCTCTGAAATCCGATTGAATTTGACCCAGCGGGTTCCGTGGCACCATCACTCAAACATCCAGGACACCTTCTACGTTTTGAGTGGTCGCATCCGAATCACGTTGCAGTTCCCGGATGAGCACATCGAGTTGGGCGTCGGCGAGAGCTGGGGACCCGCCCGCGCCGGACGCCCGCATCTTGTGACGAACACGGGCACGGATACGGCGAGCTTCCTCGTACTCCAAGGTATGGGCGATTATGACTTCGTCCCAGAATCGGGATAGTCCTGGCGGATCGGCAGGTCTGTGAGCATCGGCGACATCGTCCACCCGCAGGGGCTCAGCAGGCTCGTGCCCGACACGGCGCCATCAGCTGCACCGCTGAACTGGCCTTTCAGAACCGCGGATACGTGTTCCTTTCCTTTGAAGGGCCTGCGGGCCCACGCGGAGGCACGCAACGCGCTACGTATCCACGGCCACGATTAGTCTATCAGGGCCGATAGCTTCTGGAGGACGTTTGCGCAGGTCAGGACCTCATGTGAAGCAGCCCCCTACCGCGCCTGAGCGGCGACGCGAGACCGTTGTGTATGGCGGCGCTGCGCACGTGCCACCCTGGCGGGATCGCCGAGAGGTGGCAGTTTGAGCGGCTCGCCGGCATGCAGTGGCCATCGGTAGCTCGCGGTCTCGTGCGGCCATCTCAGGGCCGTGTGGAGACTTCTGGGATCTTTCGAGCGAGCGCAGCAGCGCGCACAGTTCGTCCTTGCGGGCCGGCGTCAGCCTACTTGTCCGCACCAGGCGCAATGGCGATCCGTAGCCGCCGATATGGTCGGCTTCTCCGTCTGGCGACCTTGCTGGAGGAGGAACCCATAACGAATGATCTGCGCGTGCCGGGTCCAGCCCCGAGCTGCAAAGACCAAATTTGGAGACTGGGGCCAAGTCAGCGGTCCCCCATTTCCTGGGGCCGGCGGGGCCAGGTGCGCGCCTCTGGTGAGGGCGCCAGGGTAGGTAACTGGCGCGCGCAAAATCTTGCGGGGTCGAGGTAAGCGTTTCCAGTCGCTGGCGGGTTAACGCGTGTGAGTCAAGATAATGCCGGGTTCGCCGAGTTCTTCGCGGCCAGCTGGGACCCCTGCCTGCGGGCGGTGGCTGCTAGCACCGGCAGCATGACGCTGGCCGAGGACCAGGTCGCCGAGGCGTTCGCCCGGGCATGGGCGTCCTGGCACAAGGTCAGCCATCATCCAGCTC
The DNA here is from genome assembly GCA_963787665.1 of uncultured Actinomycetota bacterium. GTDB lineage: Bacteria > Actinomycetota > Actinomycetes > Streptosporangiales > Streptosporangiaceae > JAJYUU01. The sequence goes on along the minus strand of CAWBDZ010000002.1, from coordinate 5,850 downwards.
CCAGGGCCTGGATAGTCCGCACCGCGCTCAACACCGGGGCGTCGTGGTGGCATCGGCGCAGCAACGAAACGGCGCTGACTGGTCATGACATCGCGGCGGCCGACAGTCAGGGGACCGGGCTGGACACTGCCGTGCTCACCGCGCTGCGCGGGCTGCCCGCCCGCCAGCGGGAGGTGATCGTGTTGCGTGTCTTCCTCGACCTGGACATCGGTACGACTGCCAGGCAGCTCGGCATCGCGCCGGGAACGGTCCGGGCGCACCTATCGCGGGCCATGGCAGCCCTTCGCAGTGAACTCGCCCACGCCACGACCACGGAGATCAAACGATGAACCACGACGAACGCCCGAACGAAACCACCCTGACGCAGGAACTGCGCGATGCTCTGTCTGCAGTGGCAGCGCCCGAGCGCCCGCTGCTGGCCGCGATCGCCAGCAGGGGCCGCGCGCACCAGCGGCGCCGGCTTGCAGGTTTCGCGGGTCTCGGCGTTACCGGTGTCGCCGCAGGCACCGCGCTGGCCCTGAGCCTGACCGGCGCTCTCGGTGCGGCTACCGCCCGCAGCACGGGCCCGATAAGGACCTCGGGCCCCGCCCGCAGCACAGGCACGATCCGGACCGCGGCCTTCACGCTTACCAGCAATGCCAACGGCACCAGCACGCTGACCCTGACCAACAGCCAGCTGTTCAACGCCGCCGCGCTCCAGCACGCACTCGCGCAACACGGCATCCCGGCCCTGGTCAAGACCAGCACCTACTGCTCATCCAACCCCGCGGCACCCGACCCGGCCAGCATCGGCGTGCTGACCGTCCAGTTCGCCAACGGCACCCCCGTGCCCGGGCCAGCTCCCGCTGTTAAAGCCGGCGCCAGCTTCGTCCCCCCTGCCACCGTGACAGTGATCAACCCCGCAGCGATGCCCTCCGGGACCGAACTGTTCTTCGACTACGTCAACAGCGACCACGGCCTCTTCTTCGACCTCATTTACACCAACTCCTACACCTGCAGCAACGGACAGCCACCCGCCGCCCCGTAGCCGCGCAGACCTAGGGTGGGCTACTAGCGCCCGCTTGCCTCGTGCCGTCGGCATCGTAGAGCGGCTAGTTCACTGGCACGCCCGAACGCACCGTCACCGGGGCGAGAGCTGCGTCGCTTCATCTGTACAGTCACATCAGACACGCCGCCGCGCACTGAAGTCAGTTGCCGCGACCGGTCGCCGGCGGTCCTTGTCGTTGCACGTCACTTCGCGCGGGGCCGCTGGCCCCATACGCCGATGTGGACGAATCCGCACGCCAGGAAGTCATCACCGCCTGGTCGGTCGATGAGCGCCGTCGCCTGCTCGAGGCTGAGCACGCCAACTTGCATCTTCGGAAAGGCGAGGGCGGCCTGGCTGAGCTGGTAGAACTCGGCAAGATCAGTGCCAGCCTGGATGATGTCGATCTCGGCGTCTGCACCGACGTGTGTGAGGCCGAGCTGGTGAACCTGGCGGAGCAGAGACCGGCCCTGGCCCATGGCCATGCTCGGGAAAGCGGCCCGGGTCTGTCGGGGGAGGAGGCCCATACCGGGTCGGCGTCGCCGATCCACATGCCGAAGTCTGGTTCCTCAAGCACCAGCCACCCGCCAGAAGCCAGCCAGGAGACCATCCGTCGCAGCAGGTCCACGCCGGGGGATATATGCATGAGCACCGCTCGCGCGTGTATGAGATCGAAAGAGCTAGGCGGAAACGTATCGCTGCGGATGTCGTGCCGGACGACCTCGACGTTCGCGGCGTCTATCTCGGTCAGCAGCCCGATCTGCAGGTCCGTGGCGATCACGCGCCCGGTCGGACCGACGACCTCAGACAGCCACCGGGTGATCGACCCCCGCCCCCCGCCGATCTCCAGACACCTAGCACCCTTGTCGACTCCAAGACGCTGAATGCGCCGCTTCGTCAGCGGGTCGAGACGTTGCTCCAGCAGCTGAAGACGGCGCGATTCATCCGCAGCGGAATGCGGGAACGCATAGTCCGGTGCCTCACTCACAGCCAGAATTGTAAGCCGCGGTGCTCTTCGCCGCCGGGCCGCAGCCCAGACCTTGCTCCAGAACGCTCATCGGGCGCGCCACTTATCTGCCGGTCATGGCAGCCGTTTACCAGCCCGGATAACCGAACTGTCGGCGAGTGTGAATCCACTGCGGAGCTGGCGAAATCCGAACGGCTCGCGGCCGGATGACGTGTGCGGCTCACGGGCTGACGGTTGCTGCGATCAGCCGCTGCGCGCCGGCAATCGCAACATCGGCCGCGCCGCTGAACCAGGCAGCACGAGCTTCTTGCGGCCCGAAATGCTCGATGTCATCAAAGCCGTGACTCCGCAGCAGGCCTTCGATCTGGTCTGGGACAAACAGGCTCACGAACGGTTCACCCAGTTCCGTCGCGATCGCTTCGAACGTGCTGGTCACCTGGAGAGCGCTGTCATCGAGCACGCGGTGCGGCTGGTTGTAGGTGAGCGCGACCTGGCTGCCCGGCATGCACTGCGAGATCGTCCTTAACGTGGCCTCGATGGCCTCCAGAGTCAGGTACATGGTGACACCGATGCAGGAGAACACCGCCGAGCTGGCGAAGCTGAACCCTGCGCTGACCAGGCCCTCCCGGAGGGTCTGACGTTCGAAGTCAACCGGAGCAAAGACAAGGTTGTCCGGGATCTCGATACCCAGATCGCCGAGCCGGCGCTGCTTCCAGGACTGCGAAGCGGGATGATCGACCTCCAAGACCCGCAGGCGATCCATCAGATCGCCGCGCCGGTAGGCGAAGGAGTCTAGGCCCGCGCCGAGGATCACGTACTGCCGGATGCCCCGGCTGATCGCCCGCTCGACCAGGTCCTCAGTGAACCGGGACCGGATGCACATCCATCGGCAAAACGCCAGCACATGCGACCAGGGCAGCTCAGTCCGAAGTCGCTCGGCAAGCACCAGCCCGTCCTCACCCGCCAGCCCTAGCGCCAGGTCGTCATCTAAGATCACCGGCCCAGGCTCGTCACGGTACAGAGCACGCGCCACCGCCGTCACCACAGCACTACGGCTCGGCCCCCGAAGCGGCTGGTCCACGGAGACACGATAATGGCCAGCTCCCCAAACCGCCATGTCCTGCAATCCGAGACCTTGACGACGCCGAGGCCGTCGGCAGACTGCACAAGCGCAGCTAGTTCCCCGCCGGGTGGTGCTACCAGCAGCCAAGACCAGCGATCGGCCATAGCTCCGGCATACAAAACGACGTGGCAATAATGCGGTAGCCAGTCGTCCGCTGTAGTTGCCGCGGCCTCGTGGCTCAGATGCCGCTCGTCAGGTGAGACGAATGCATAAGTGATCAGGCAGTGCATCGTGCTGCTGCCGTTAGCTTTGTCAAAGATGATGACCGCCGCCGAGGACTTTGGACCTTCTGTCCCAAGGCCCGCGCTCACGGCCGCGAGACCAGGTAGCGCGGACAGGCGCTTTGAGCGCGGTAGGCACCGAATCGCGAGAACCCATATGCGACTCCGCGCATAAGTATGCGCTGACGCAACACGCGCTATTCGGCAGAAGAGTACGGTCCCGTCTGCCGCGCGCCTTCGACCGCGGCCACTTCGCGGCGAGCAGGAGGCTCGAGTCCACAGGGCCGGAAATTGCTCGGCTCCAGGGCGACTGAGGATCACCAGGCGACCGAGATTGATCATGCCTGTTTGCTCGTTGTTTGCTCGTCTGCCCCGGTACGGCCCGTCAGCGCCCGGCACTACACGGCAGGGATCCGGGCTGAAGTCCGCACAGGCCGGCACCCACTGGCATCGAGAGCATTGATCTGATATCAGAGCAGCGGACTCTTAATCCGCGGGTTCGGGGTTCAAGTCCGAGCAAGTCGCCATCCGGATGGGCGTCTCAGCAGCTAGGGTCTCCCAGATCGAAAGCGGCGACGTGACCACCCAGGACGTCCTCAACCGCTTCGTCACCGCCCTCGGCGGCACCCTCAAGCTCATCGCGGACTTCGGCGACGAGCAACTGAAAATCGCCTGATTGCCTCCGGGGCTCCGCCGCGTTCATTGGCGTGCCGACTACAGGTGCTGCGCATAACTCCGACTCGGAGCGGCATGCGGAAAACGGCGGAAACTTGAGCCCGCCGGCGCGCAGACCGCCCGTTTCTGGCGTCGTGGTCAGGGCCAGTACTTACGCCGCCAAAGAGGACGTCCCGTCATGGCGGGCAGGGAGCCGGTGGGTGTCGAGGACCGCGACTGTACGTCCGATCCGGAGGGCTCAGCCGGTCAGGTCGGCCAGTATGCAGGTCAGCCGGGCCAAGGCTGCGCCAATCCACGGGAGTGCGAGCGGGTCAGGTGCGGTGAGCGCGGCTTCTCGCTCGCTGTCGCTGTCGCCGTAGAGCAGGGCGGTGGCCAGCCGTACCCGCAGCGCTGCTGGGTGGTCGCCGAATGCGCTGCCGGGTAGTGTCGCGGCGCCGTACCGGTCGAGCAGCAGTCCGGCTAGGCCGGCGCTGCTGGTCACGCCGTGCCGGCGCTTGAGGTGGTCACGCCATGGTCCGAAGTCCGGGTACGCGTAGAACGCGGCCTGCGGTGGGGGGACGAGGAGTCCGGCGGCGCTGCACACGCTGGCGACGGCGCGGGCGACGGTGGCGTGCAGGGTCCGGCTGCGCGTGATCCGCTGGCAGATTTCCGGGGTGCCGGAGAAGGCTAGCGCGGCGGCCTGCTGGATCGGCGCGGCGGCCGCTGACCAGATCTCGCTGCCGGCGCCGAGCAGGGCCTGGCGCAGCCGGCCGCCGGGCGGGCCGTCAGGCATCCCCGCGACGCCGATCCGCCAGCCGCCCAGCGCCAGGCTCTTGCTGGCCCCGGTGGTGATGACGGTCCGCTCCGGTGCCACCTCGGCGGGCTCAGGACCGGCGTCGCGGTGTCGTGCACGAGGTCGCGGTAGATCTCGTCGCAGATGATGATGAGTTCGTGCGCCGCGGCCACCTTGCAGAACACCCGGACGGTGGCCGGGGCTGGCAGCCGTCCGGTCGGGTTGTCGGGGAGTGTGACCACCACCGACCGGATCGGGCGGCCGTCGGCGGCGGCCGCCGCGGCCGCCGCGGCGAGGCGATCCGGGCCGCAGATCCCGCCTTCGCCGGGCGCGGCGGCGACGAAATGCGGGCGCACGCCGATCATGGTCGCCTGGGCGGCGTAACTGACCCAGCTGGGCCGCGGGACCGCGACGTCACCGCCGATCGCCAGTAACAGCCCGAACAGCAGCGCCTTGCTGCCAGGCCCGCAGACCACCGACTCCGGGAGGGTCGGCAGGCCACGGCGGTCCCAGTACCCGGCGGCCGCTGATCGCAGCGCGGGATGCCCGGCCACCGGCCCGTAACTGTTGCTTGCCGCGGCCGCGGCGAGCGCGTCGCGTAGCACGGGGTGGACCGGAAGCCCGGCCTCCCCGAACGCCAGCGGCAGCACCGGCTGCCCGCGGCGCCGGCGCGCGGCCATGGCCTCATTCGCGGCCAGCGTGGCCGAGACCGGCATGTCGCGCACCATCTGCTGCCCATCGGCGTGCAGCGCCGGCGACACCGTCAGAAGGGCGGAGGCCGCGGCGTCGCGGCTCGCCGCCGGGGGCATGGTTTTCATCGCTGCGCTTGCCGGCGACGGCGGCGACATCGTCACGATGGCGGGCGCAGTCGCGAAGGATGCGAGCAGGACGGCGGGGCGCGCTGGCAGGCCGGCCGGGCAAGGGCAGACGTCGCAATTGTGATTGATGATGACCTCCTTGCGAAGCCTGACCGGGCGGGCAGCAGGGGCAGCGCGGCTGATTCCACTGTTGGCGGCCGCGGCGGGTCTCCGCCACACATGACCGCCCACAGGACTGCCCACAGAGACC
>CAWBDZ010000001.1:0-388082 GCA_963787665.1 uncultured Actinomycetota bacterium | reverse complement strand
CGGGGAGCTGAACGCCACGGGCGCCGGCGCCGGTCAGGCCGGGACCGGCACGCTCGCGCCGCCGGCGAGCGCGGGACGCGGGGAAGCACCGCCTGCGCCCGCCGCGCCGGGAACAGTGCCGCCGGGAACAGCGTCACCGGGGACTGTGCCGCCCAGGCCCGCGGTGCCCGGGCCCGCGGTGCCACCTGACCTCGGCGTCCCACCGGAGCTGGCCGGTCCAGCAGCGGTTATCGAGAAGCCGCCGCCCTCCGCCGGGCGACTGGCCCGGTTGCGAGGCCGGCTGGCAAGGTCCCAGTCGGCGATTGGCTCAGTACTGCTCAACCTGCTGTCCAGCGGCAAGCTCGACGATCAGGCGTGGGAGGACATCGAGGACACCCTCATTAGCGCGGACATGGGGGTCGGCCCGGCCCGGGAGCTCGTCCAGCGGTTGCGTACGGAGGTCAAGGTCGCTGGCTCACCAGACGTGGCCGCGGTTAGGAGCCTGTTGCGGGCCGACCTGATCGAGATGCTCGGGCCGGACATGGATCGCTCGCTGCGGCTAGCCCGTCATGGTGACCGTCCCTCGGTCGTCCTGGTGGTCGGCGTTAACGGCACCGGCAAGACCACCACCTGCGGCAAGCTGGCCAGAGTGCTGGTCGGGGACGGCAAGACAGTCGTGCTAGGCGCTGCGGACACCTTCCGGGCGGCGGCTGCCGACCAGCTGCAGACCTGGGCCGAGCGAGTCGGCGCGCAGGTGGTCCGGTCGGACCGGGAAGGCGCCGATCCGGCCAGTGTCGCGTTCGAGGCGGTGAACGTCGGCATTCAGCGAGGCGTCGACACAGTAATCGTGGATACAGCCGGCCGCCTGCACACCAAAGCCGGCCTGATGGATGAGCTCGGCAAGATCAAGCGGGTGATCGAGAAGCACGGCACCGTCGACGAAGTTCTGCTGGTGCTCGATGCCACGACCGGGCAGAATGGCCTGCGTCAGGCTCGCGTATTTGCCGAAGTAGTAGATATAACAGGCATTATCCTGACGAAGCTCGACGGAACCGCCAAGGGCGGCATTGTTATCGCGGTGCAGCGGGAGCTTGGCGTGCCGGTCAAGCTCGTGGGCTTGGGTGAAGGTCCCGACGACCTGGCCTTCTTCGACCCGGCAGTGTTCGTGGATGCGATCCTTGGCGACTGACCGACGCTCGTAGGCTGACGTATCGATTAAACATTGATTCGGTGGTTATCTGCTAGCACCGCCTAAGTCATAAGACAGAGTCACACTTCCGACCCAATGGCAGCATTTGCATTGTGCAATTGCCTGACGGAAGACATTCCATGGCATAGGCCGACTGGGTGCCGGTAGAAGTTCGGAACCTGGTCGAAGTCTTCGTAATAGCGGTGGAAGACGGGAGTGGCGGACGACGCGGCGGGCGGAACGATCCAGGTCCAGTCCGCCGGGCAGCGGCGTCCCTGCCGCTCCTCGAGCTCAATGTGCTTGAGAAAGCGGGCGGACTCGGTGTGATGATCGGTGATCGTCACACCCGCTTCGGTAAACCAGTGCAAGACCGCCAGGTTGAGTTCGGTCATTGCCTTGTCCTTCCACAGCGAGCGCTCGCTGATTGTGGGCAGGCCCATCCAGGTGGCGATCACCGGAAGCTGGTTGTACCGGCGGGTGTCGCCGAGGTTGCGCGATCCAATTTCGGTGCACATGTACCAGCCGTTAAACGGCGCGGCCGGATATCGGATACCGCCTGCGTCCAGGTACATGTCGCTGATCACCGGTACGGCATACCAGCGCAAACCCAGGTGGCCGAACCACGCGAAGTCTGGATGCCGCAGCGGAACCTCGAGTACGGCATCCGCTGGCACCTCGTGCGCAGATGGCGCCTTGCCTGCCTCCTGGATCACCAGCGGGAGAACGTCAAACAGGCCGGGCTGGCTGGGTGGCTGCCAGCCGAGGTCGTCCGCGATCCCGGTCAGGCCGCGTTCGCCGGGTCACCGAGGGTGGCACCGTTGCCCAGGTCATGACCGGCGTACCGGCCAGCTGCGAGCTGAGGATGCGCGGGCCGGGCACCAGGGAGAATCGGGCGCGAATACGGTGATGAGCGGCCGGAGCAGCCGCCATTGGTCGCGGCTCGAAGGTGCGCTATGCACTCGGCCGCCACTTCGGCCGCTGAGCTGACATGACGGCGGTCGCGCAGCCGCAGGGTGCGCCAGTATAGGCGGCCGATGCAACGAGAGCTGTTGCGCCAGGCGACCCGGCCGGCAAACCCAGCTCTGCCCTGGTATGGCGATATGTGCCTGTTGACGCGATCTCACGCCGCACCTCCTTGAGGCGTTCGCCTGGCGACCCAGCCTGCTGGTTCTCGGCATGGAATGTCATGATGAACTGCTCAGCGCTAGCCAGCAGGCCAGCCCCGCTAGCCTGCCTCTCGGCGTCGGCGCGAACAGGGTCGCCGGGAGAGTTGGATAATTCTCTCGCGACGCCGGGGGCGGAAGCCGGGGTGGTGGCGCTCGTCGCCGCAACACCAGCAGTCAGCCGGGATCGCCGGGATAGCCGCCAGCGTGAGTCTGGGCGGGAGCGCTCTTGGCCCGCGCGCACGGAACCTCCACCGCGGTTAAGCAATTGTCGTACGTTCAACCACGCTACGTGGCCCGGCTGGACCGAACAAGACCAATTGCGCCAAGCACTGTACGTAGCGCAATTCAGCCCTGATTGCAGCTCTCACCAGGCCCACACTGATCAACCTGGCTTCATCCGGCTGTCAAGCAGTGCTGTCAAGCGGCGGCGCGCCGAACTGCCGAGCCGCTGGCTGTCCGGGCTGGAGATAACCTGGAAGCCCATACAGGCGGCGTCGGCGAAGCAACCGGACGTCAGCTCGCAGCAAGGATGGCGGCCCGACGTGTTCGAGACTCTCTCCGACCGGCTTACCCAGGTCTTCTCTTCGCTGCGCGGCCGCGGCAGGCTCTCCCAGGCCGATATCGATGCGACTTGCCGCGAGATCCGGATCGCTCTGCTCGAGGCCGATGTCGCGCTGCCGGTCGTCCGTCAGTTCATCGCCAAAGTACGCGAGCGCGCGAGCGGGGCCGAGGTCTCGGAGGCGCTGAACCCGGCCCAGCAGGTGATCAAGATCGTCAACGAGGAACTCGTCGAGATCCTCGGTGGCGAGGCGCGCCGGCTGCGGTTCGCCAAAGTCCCGCCCACCGTCATCATGCTGGCTGGCCTGCAGGGCTCTGGTAAGACCACCCTGGCTGGCAAACTCGCCCTGTGGCTGAAGTCCCAGGGCAACACGCCCCTGCTGGTCGCGGCTGACCTGCAGCGTCCCAACGCGGTGCAGCAGCTGCAGGTGCTCGGACAGCAGGCCGGCGTACCGGTGTTCGCGCCGTTCCCCGGCAGCGGCGTCGGTGACCCGGTGCAGGCGGCGAGCATGGCCATCGCCGAGGCGCAGCGCAAGCTGTACAACATCGTCATCATCGACACGGCCGGCCGCTTGGCATCGATGAGGAGATGATGCACCAGGCCGCCGACATCCGGGATGCAGTGGACCCGGACGAGATCCTGTTCGTGGTCGACGCGATGATCGGGCAGGACGCCGTGCAGACGGCCCAGGCGTTCCTGGACGGTGTTGGCTACGACGGCGTCGTGCTGACCAAGCTCGACGGCGACGCGCGCGGCGGCGCGGCGCTGTCGATTGCGCAGCTCACCGGCAGGCCGGTCATGTTTGCGTCAACCGGCGAGAAGCTCGAGGACTTCGACGTCTTCCATCCCGACCGGATGGCATCGCGCATCCTGGACCTTGGCGACGTGCTGACGCTGATCGAGCAGGCCGAGCGGTCGTTCGACCAGGATCAAGCCGCCGCGATGGCCGGGAAGCTGGCTTCGGGTGAGGGCTTCACCCTGGAAGACTTTGTTGACCAGCTGGCCATGGTCCGCAAGCTCGGCCCGATCGGCAACCTGCTCGGCATGCTCCCCGGTGCCACGCAAAACCGGGAGATGCTCAGCCAGGTGAGCGACAAGGACCTGGACCGGGCCGCGGCCATCGTCAATTCGATGACGGTGGCAGAGCGGCGTAACCCGAAGATCATCAACGGCTCTCGCCGGGCCCGGATTGCCCGCGGGTCCGGCGTTACCGTCGGCGAGGTCAGCCAGCTGATCGTGCGGTTCCAGGAAGGCCAGAAGATGATGCGCCAGATGATGGGCAGCATCCCTGGCATGGGCGGCATGCGGCGCGGGCAGAAGTCCCGCGGCAAGGCGAAGAAGAAGGGCAAGGGCGGTGGCCGTCCGGCCGGGGCCGGGCGGGCTGCCGCGCAGGGCGCCAGGCCGGCTACGGATCAGCGGGCGATCGCCGGCCAGGGTGGCCTCGGGCCGAGTGGCATAGGGCAAGCGGGCCCGATGCCGGGTAGTACGTCCAGCCCGGCGGCACTGCCTGGCGGGTTTGCCGCACTCCCAGGTCTCGGCGGTGACAACGGCGCATTTAAGCTGCCACCGATCAGGCCCAGCAGTGGTTCTCAGCAGCCGAACTTGCCTCCTGGCCTGCGCGGGCGCCCGGGCAAGAAAGGCCGGTAGGTTGGCGGTGCCGGCGTCAGCCCACTGCTGATTACGCTCAGGCGCGACTCATCTGGCAGAATGTGACGCTATGCTCGGTCGTGCGAGGCCCTCTCTATCTCGCCGCGCCGGCACCATACGGGCAGCGCTGGTCCGGTCCTCACCCGGATGCGACCTGCCCGACACCAATCCGCTGGGAGAAGACCACAGCCGTGGCTGTCAAGATCAAGCTGAAGCGCCTGGGCAAGATCCGCGCGCCTTACTACCGAATCGTCATCGCCGATTCCCGCACTAAGCGCGATGGCCGGGCGATTGAGGAGATCGGGAAATACCACCCGAAGGCCGAGCCGTCGTTCATCGAAGTGAACTCGGAGCGGGCCCAGCACTGGCTGTCGGTCGGCGCTCAGCCGACCGACCCGGTACGGAAGATCCTCGAGATCACCGGTGACTGGCAGAAGTTCAAGGGCCTGCCGGGGGCCGAGGGCACGCTGCGAACTGCCGCGCCGAAGGCGGATCGCAAGGAGGCCTTCGCCGCCGCCGTCGCGGAGACTCTGACCGATAGCGGCGCCAAGGCCAAGCCGAAGGGCAAGGCAGACGGTACGCCGGCAGAGGCTAAGGCCGCTGATTCGAAGGCTGGCGCCAGGGCCGGTGCGCGGGGCAAGAAGGCAGCCGAGAGTGCTGCGGCTGCCCCGGCCGCGAAGGCTGCACCGGCCGCCACGGTACCCGCTGCCGAGGCCGCGCCCGCGCCTGCTGCTGAGGCCGCGCCCGCGCCTGCTGCTGAGGCCGCGACAGCGCCTGCTGCTGAGGCCGGTGCTGAGGCCGAGGCCGCCCTGCTGCTGAGGCCGCGCCCGCGCCTGCTGCTGAGGCTGCGCCTGCTGCTGAGGCGGCGCCCGAGGCTAGTGAGTCAGCGGCGGACGGCGAGTCAGCGGCGGACGGCGACGGAGCCTGACATGCTCGAAGAGGCCCTGGAACATCTGGTCAAGGGCATCGTCGAGCATCCCGACGATGTCCAGGTCGGTAGCCGCGGACTGCGCCGCGGCCGGGTACTTGAGGTCCGAGTGCACCCGGACGACCTGGGCAAGGTAATCGGGCGTGGCGGCCGCACTGCCAGAGCCCTGCGGACTGTGATCGGGTCGCTGGCTGGCAACAACTATGTCCGCGTCGACCTGCTGGACGCAGACGAGGCACGCTAGCTGACATGCAGCTTGTGGTCGGCCGGATCTCCCGGCCGCATGGCGTCCGCGGCGAGGTCACCGTGGATGTGCGGACCGACGATCCCGACCTCAGGATGGCTGCGGGCGCCGTGCTAGCCACCGAGCCTGTGGCGGCCGGCCCGCTCACGATCACGCGATCGCGCTGGCACTCGGGCCGGCTGCTGGTCTGCTTTGACGGCGTCGGCGACCGCGATCAGGCGGACGCGCTGCGCGGCACGCTGCTGCTAGTGAACTCGGCAGACCTGGAAGATCTGGCCGATCCGGACGAGTTTCGTGATCATCAGCTGGTCGGTCTGACGGTCGTCGGTCCCGCCGGTGAACCTGTCGGCGAAGTCACCGAAGTCCTCCACTACGGGCAGGACTTGCTGGTGGTCGCCGGGTCGGGCGATCGGGCGGGCCGCGAGATCCTCATCCCGTTCGTTTCCGCGATCGTTCCCGAAGTCGACATCCAAGCCGGGCAGCTGCGGATAGACCCGCCGGTTGGGCTGCTGGATCCTGACCCACAGGGGCCCCCGCCTCCGGTGCGCCCACGAAACCCGAAACCTGAAGCCGCCAGCTAGGGCGGAGGTAGCGCACTGCGGATCGATATCATCACGATCTTCCCCGAGTACTTCGGGCCGCTCGGCGTTTCGCTGATCGGGAAGGCGGCTGACCGCGGGGACATCACCTTCGGCGTCCATGACCTGCGACGCTGGACGAGCGACGTGCATCACACGGTGGATGATGCGCCGTTCGGCGGTGGCCCCGGCATGGTGATGAAGCCCGAGCCTTGGGGCGAGGCGCTGGACGAGATCGCCGGAGCCCGCTTTGAACCAGACCAACGGCCGCTGCTGGTGATACCGACGCCTGCCGGCGTGTCGTTCACCCAGGAGCGCGCCGCCCGGTATGCGGCTGAGCCGTGGCTGATATTCGCCTGTGGCCGGTATGAGGGCATTGACGGCCGGGTGAGCGACGATGCCCGGTCGCGGATGCGCGTCGACGAGGTCAGTATCGGTGACTACGTGCTGGCCGGAGGAGAGCCTGCCGTACTGGTCATGACCGAGGCCATCTGCCGGCTGCTCCCGGGGGTGCTCGGGAACTCCGAGTCTGCCGCCGACGACTCGTTCGGTTTCGGCGTAGGCGAGGCAGGTGGACCGATGGCCGGCCTGGTCGAAGGACCGGCTTTTACCCGGCCGCGAGTCTGGCGGGGCCATGAGGTGCCGCCAGTACTACTTTCTGGCGATCATGCCGCTATCGCCAGGTGGCGCCGCGATAGCGCGCTTCGGCGCACTGCGCAAAATCGTCCTGACCTGGTAGAACGACTCCGTTCCCCGGAAGAATCTGACGATCAGAAGCCGCCGTCGGCACACCATGGCGGGTTGGATGCGCGCGATCGGGAGGTCCTGGCTGAGGCTGGCTTTCCGGTTAACGGCGAAGATGTGGCACACTAAAAGACACTGCCCCGCCGTAGCCTCGTGGCCGGGGGGTTTCCGGGCGCCCGCCTGGAGCACCTAGACTCAAAGCAGCGTTCGCAGGCGTGCGCTGATGACTACTGAGGACACCGCAGCGATGCACACCGCGATTGCCGAGCTTGAGCAGGCTCAGATCCGTTCCGACATCCCGGGCTTCCGGCCGGGCGACACTCTCAAGGTGCACGTCAAGGTCACTGAGGGTAACCGATCCCGGATCCAGGTATTCCAGGGCGTGGTGATTCGCCGGCAGGGTGGCAGCTCGCGCGAGACATTTACGGTTCGCAAGGTCAGCTACGGCGTGGGAGTTGAGCGCACCTTCCCGGTCCACACGCCGGCCATCGAGAAGATCGAGGTCGTCAGCCGCGGCCGCGTCCGCCGGGCGAAGCTGTACTACCTGCGCTCGCTACGCGGCAAGGCCGCCAGGATTCGCGAGCGTCGCGAGATCGCCCCGGCCAAGTAACCGGTCTGTAACCCCGGTCAGCGTGGCGGTGACAAGCCGGCGTGCCAGGTCGCCTCGGGGCCGCCCGGCAAGCGAGCCGGGGCCAGTAGATCCCCAGCCGGACGGCGCGGCCGTTGCGGTTCACGTTCCGCTGCGCGGCGAAGACCGGAGCGGGTTGCCCGGCAGGCACAGCAAGCCGAGTAGCGGCTGGCTGTGGGGGTGGCGGGCAGCCAGGGCGGAGCGGCCACGCCGGTCGCTCGTCCGGGAGCTGCCAGTGCTGGTGCTGTTCGCGCTCGTGATCGCCATGGTGATCAAGACATTCGTGGTGCAGGCCTTTGTCATCCCGTCCGGGTCTATGCAGAACACGCTGGCCGTCCACGACAAGATCCTGGTGAACAAGCTCGTCTACGACTTCCGCGCCATCAAGCCCGGTGACATTGTCGTGTTCAACGGTGATGGCACCTGGAATGCGTCGTCGGCGTCCGCCTCAAACCAGAATCTGCTGGCGCGGCTTTTCGACGACACCGTCCGCAAGGCCGTCGATTCGGTAGCCGGGCTCTTCGGCACCCCGGTCGGCCAGACTGACTACGTCAAGCGCGTCATCGGGGTGCCTGGTGACCATGTCGTCTGCTGCGACGCACAGGGCCTGATCACCGTTAACGGGGTGCCGTTGCACGAGCAGTCGTACTTGTACCCGGGCAATCAGTCGAGCAGCGCGCCTGACGAGATCCGGGGCCACTTCAACGTGACGGTTCCGGCCGGATATCTCTGGGTTCTGGGCGACCATCGGGGCATATCTGACGACTCGCGGGGGCATACGGCCGACCCCGGCAACGGCATGATTCCGGAGAGCAAGGTCATCGGCAGGGCGTTCGTGATCGTCTGGCCGCCAAGCCAGTGGCGGATCTTGCCGATCCCGGCGACCTTCGACCAGCGCGGTGTGGCGGGGACGGCCGCCGGGCCATTGCCTCCCGGCCGCCTTGCGTCGCTGGCTTCCGCCCAGCTGACGGCCACAGTGCGGCCAGCGTCAGGGTACCTGCCGGTGGCTGCTGGCCTCTTTGGTGCGGTTCCGCTCACGTGGCTGAAACGGAGGGCCGCGTTGCGGGTCCGGGTGCGGAAGCAGGGCCGCAGATGACCGCGTTGCGGCTGGTCCGTCAGCCAGTACCGGCTGGAGACGGGGAAGCTCAGATATGTCAACCGGTTCGCTATGGAGCAGTTCCTGCTCGTCTGGCGTGGCCGTCAGTCGTACTGAAGCGGCGATAGGCTCGGGGGAAATGATGAGCGACGAGCACAGCACCCACGACCGGCTGACCGGTACTGCTGGGTCAGCAGATCTGACAAGCGGGACAGAAGGCGCAGTTGGCTCGTCCGACTTCCGCGGGGCGGCTGGCGGGCCGGTGGCCAGCGGATACCACTCGGCGACCGGCGAGACCTTCGCCGATCAGGCGCGGCAGGCGGCAACGGCGAGCCCGATACGGCACCGATCGGACGCCGACCGGATCCGGGCCGACCGGATCGGGCCGACCATCCGCCGACCGGATCCGGGCCCACCGAACCTGAGCCGACCGAACCTGACCCGCTCGGACCGGACGGTCGGCAGGTGGCTAAGCCACGGTCCAGGTCGACCTGGCGTGAACTGCCCATCCTTATCGTTGTGGCGCTCGCGATCGCTCTGGTGATCAAGACCTTCGTCGTCCAGCCGTTCTTCATCCCGTCGTCCTCGATGGAGAACACGCTCTTGATCGGCGACAAAGTGCTGGTAAATAAGATCATCTATCATTTCCGGAGCATCGAACCCGGCGACATCATCGTCTTCAACGGGGTGGGCTCCTGGAACCCGGCGCCTGCCCCGGCCAAGCCCGCATCTGACCCGTTCGTGCGTGCTTACGATGCGACCCTGCAGCCGCTGTTTCACTCGATCGCCGGACTGTTCGGAACGCCCGTGGGGCAGACAGATTACATAAAGCGGGTCATCGGCGTGCCCGGTGACCATGTGGTCTGCAGCAAGGCGTGCGCAATGCATGGCAAGCCGGTTACGGTGAATGGCGTGCCGCTGCATGAATCCTCCTACATATTTCCAGGGGCGGCGCCGTCGACTATTGCCTTCAACATCGTCGTGCCACCAGGTCGGCTGTGGGTGATGGGAGACAACAGGGCCATATCGGATGATTCCCGGCTGCGGCCGACCGATCCCGGGCACGGCACCATCCCGGAGAGCGCCGTGATCGGGCGAGCTTTCGTGGTCGTCTGGCCCCCGAGCCGCTGGCGAATACTGTCAATCCCGTCGACCTTCAATCAGCCAGGCATCGACAAGCGGCGGCTGCCGGGCAAGGCGAGCGGTCCGGCCTCAGCCAGGCGGCCGCGGACCAGCTGCTCGATGGCGGCACGAAAGTGGTCCCGTCGGCGCCTTACCTGCCGCTCGCGGCCGGCCTGGTCGGCGCCGTTCCGCTCACCTGGCTACAGCGCCGGGCCAGGAAGCGGCTGAGCCGTCGGCACCGCGACCCTGGCAGCGCATCAACCGGCAGGCCGTGGAGGCGCGCCGGGCGGCCCAAGCGCGGAGGCACGGCCTAGGTGACTGTCGTGCAGGCTGAGCGGCCCAGGGCGGCGGGCTATACCCCGCGCCGCAGTAACGGGCTGAGCGCCTACGAGCGCGTGCTTGGCCGGGCGGGATTGTCTCCGGTAGCCGGCGTCGACGAGGCGGGCCGTGGCGCTTGCGCAGGCCCGCTAGTGGTCGCCGCGGTGATGCTGAGGCCGTCGCGACTGGGCAAGCTCACCGAGCTAGCGGATTCCAAGATGCTGACGGCCAAGGCCAGGAACGTCGCATATAAGCAGGTCATGGACGCTGCGTTGGACTGGAGCGTCATCACCATCGCAGCTGGCGACATCGACCGGCTGGGGCTGCACGTGTGCAATGTGGCCGGCATGCGGCGCGCGCTGGCCAGTCTGTCAGCCAAACCGGGCTACGTGCTTACTGACGGTTTCCCGGTTCGCGGTCTCGGGGTGCCGGCACTGGCGATGTGGAAAGGAGACCAGGTCGCAGCCTGCGTGGCGGCAGCGTCCGTGATCGCGAAGGTGACCAGGGACGCGATGATGTGCGAGCTGGACTCGCAGTTTCCTGGATACGGCTTCGCACGGCATAAGGGGTATTCCACTCGCAGTCATATGAATGCCTTGTCAGCCCGTGGCCCGTGTCCTGAGCACCGCAGATCCTTCGTTAATGTGCGCGGGCGGGTTCCGGTGCTGCTGGAGCCTGATGTGCTGCTGGAGCCTGATATTGAGCTCGATCCGGATAACTCAGCGGACGCCAAGTCGTGCTACCAGCCTGGCAGTGGGCAGAATGGCCCTATCGTTGACGTCATCGAGGAGCATGGCTGGCCGACGGCAGGTCTCGCGGCGATGGCCCGCGGCGCCTGATCGGAGGGGAGAACATGAGCGCGGAGGATCTCGAGAAGTACGAGACCGAGATGGAGCTCCAGCTCTACCGCGAGTATCGCGACGTCGTCGGCCTGTTCAGCCACGTGGTTGAGACCGAGCGAAGGTTTTATCTCACCAACCAGGTGGACCTCAACGTGCGCACGGCCGAGAACGGAGAAGTCTTCTTCGAGGTCACCATGCACGACGCGTGGGTCTGGGACATGTACCGACCTGCGCGCTTTGTCAAAAATGTTCGCGTTGTCACCTTTAAGGATGTCAACGTAGAGGAACTGGCGAAGAGCGACCTGGAGATCCCGGATCCGAAGTAACAGCGTCGACTCGCCGCTGCCTCGCGCCCGGTGAAGGTCGCCAAGAGCACCGGGACCGTAGGCCGGGACTCGGATTCGGGACGCCGCATTTAACCAGGCGCCGCCGACATTAAGGTCCCGGTTTCCACTGCTCGCCAGCTTCGCCGGCATCCCGTCCACAGGCCTCGTCTGCCGAGCGCGGCCGCACCTCTACTCCGGCACTTTGGGTGCCGCGGAGGTGGTGCGCAATGAGGGCAAAGGACCTGCTCGGAAAGCAGGGCGAGGAGCTAGCTGCAAGCTATCTGGCCGGAGTCGGCCTGCAAATATTAGCGCGGAACTGGCGGTGCAAAGAGGGCGAGATCGACATCGTCGCGCTCGATCAGCGGGCGCTGGTCGTATGCGAGGTGAAAACCAGGTCCGGCGTCCGTTTCGGGACCCCGCTTGAGGCCGTGACGAGGCAGAAGGCGTTCCGGCTCAGGCGCCTTGCCGTTCGTTGGATCACCGACCGTGGCCTGGTCTTCGATCAGATCAGGATCGATGTCGTCGGCGTCCTGCGAACAGGACCTGACGAGTTCAGCATCGAGCATTTTCGCGGGGTGGCGTAGATGGCGCTCGCCCGCACCTATTCGATCGCGCTGACCGGAGTCCAGGGCCACGTCGTGGAGATCGAAGCCGACATCGAAAACGGCCTGGTGGCCCTGCTCCTCGTCGGTTTGCCGGATACCGCCCTGCGCGAGGCACGAGACCGTATCCGGTCCGCCATCGTCAACAGCAATCATCCCTGGCCGCAGCGTCGCATCACGGTCGGCATGTCACCGGCCAGCCTGCCAAAACGGGGTAGCGGTTTCGATCTCGGCATCGCCACGGCCATCCTGTCGGCGGACGGCTTGTTCTCGGCCGACAAGCTGTCCGGAACAGTTTTCCTCGGCGAGCTCGGCCTGGACGGGCGACTCAGGCCGGTGCCGGGAGTGCTGCCCTCGATCGCGGCTGCTGTGGCAGCCGGGTTCAGCCGGGCGGTTGTGCCGCCGGAGAACGCGCCGGAGGCGACGTTAGTGCCGGGCCTGCAGGTGGTGTCCGCCACAAACCTGGGCGCGCTTCTGGTCTGGCTGAAACTTCTCGATGGAGACGACCCGGCTGGTCCAGCGATCTGCGTTCCGGGCGTACGCGTGGCGGAGCCTGGCGTCGCCTTGGCGGCCGGCGCATCGGCGCAGCCCGCGGCCGGCCAGGTACGCGACCTCGCCGATGTCGTCGGCCAGCCCGTGGCCAGGCGAGCGGCCGAGATCTGCGCGGCCGGCGGACATCACATGCTGCTGCTCGGACCGCCCGGCGTTGGCAAGACGATGCTGGCTGAGAGGGTGCCGACGATCATGCCGGCGCTGGGTTCGGTGGCGGCGCTTGAGGTGAGTTCGATTCATTCGGTGGCGGGGACGCTGCCGCCGGATCGGCCGCTGGTGGTGTTGCCGCCGTTTTGCGCGCCGCATCATACGGCGACCAAGGCGGCGATTGTCGGTGGCGGCAGCGGGGTGATCAGGCCGGGGGCGGCGTCGCTGGCGCATCATGGCTGCCTGTTCCTGGATGAGGCGCCGGAGTTTGACCGGGATGTGCTGGATGCGTTGCGGCAGCCGCTGGAGTCTGGCCGGGTGGTCATTGCGCGGTCGGGGCTGACCGCGCGTTTCCCGGCCAGGTTCACGCTGATCCTGGCGGCTAACCCGTGTCCGTGCGCGCGGATGACGTCGGCGGGGTCGGCGTGCACGTGCACGCCGCTGGCCAGGCGCCGGTACCTGGCGAGGTTGTCCGGGCCGCTGCTGGACCGGGTGGATGTGAAGGTGGAGTTGCTGCCGGTGGGCCGGGCCGAGCTGCTGTCTGACCGGATGCTGGCCGAGCCGAGCGTGGTGGTGGCAGCCCGGGTGGCCGAGGCCAGGCAGCGGGCGGCTGCCCGGCTGGCTGGCACGCCGTGGCGGCTGAATGGCGAGATCCCCGGCAGCGAGCTGCGGCGCCGGTTCCGCCCGGCGGGCGGTGCGCTGGCGCCGCTGGAGCGGGCGATGGACCTGGGGCAGGTCAGCGCGCGCGGGGCAGACCGCATCATCCGGATGTCATGGACGCTGGCCGATCTGGCCGGAGCGGAGCGGCCGGGGCTGGCTGAGATCGGCTGTGCTCTGGGTCTATGGCTGGGAGTGGGGCTGTGATCGGCGAGGCCGGGCAGGCCGGCGGCATGCCTGAGCCTCTGGACAGCGTGGCTGGGCGGGTATGGATGAGATGCCCGGGCGGCTGGATCGGGTGGCTGGCGGTGCGGATCGGCGGGCCCGGGTGACGCTGAGCTTCCTGGCCACGCCGGGTGATCCGGTACTTGCGGCTGCGTTGCGGTCCATGTCGGCTGGTGATCTGCTCGCGGCCATCACCGGCACCGGCAGCGACGGCCGGGCGGTGCTGTTGGCAGTGACAGAAGTGCCGGCGCTGGCCCGGGCGATGGGCCGCTGGCGGGACCGGCTACCGCTGGTGCCGGCGGCAGCGGCGATGACGGCGTGGCAGCAGGCCGGGCTGCGGCTGGTGCTGCCAGGCGACCCGGAGTGGCCCACCCAGCTTGATGACCTCGGTGATGCCAGTCCGCTGGTGCTGTGGGTGCGCGGCAGCGCGGATCTGCGGTACGCGTGCCTCAACTCGGTGTCGGTAGTGGGCGCCCGGGCGGCGACGGGCTACGGCAATCACGTCGCGCTGGAGATAGGTGCCGCGGTGGCCGAGCAGGGGCTGGGAGTCGTCTCCGGCGGCGCGTTCGGGATCGACGCCAGCGCGCACCGTGGCGCGCTGGCCGCCGACGGGCTGACGGTGGCGGTGCTGGCAGGCGGCCTGCGCTACGGCTACCCGCAGGGGCATGCCGAGCTGTTCCGGGCGGTGGCAGCACAGGGCGCGCTGGTCTCCGAGTGCCCGCCGGACCAGGCGCCGACACGGCCAGGGTTCCTGATCCGCAACCGGATCATCGCCGGGCTGAGCCGCGGCACTGTCGTGGTCGAGGCCGCGCTGCGCAGCGGTGCCCTCAATACCGCCCGGCACGCCCGAGAGCTCTGCAGGCCAGTCATGGCCGTGCCCGGCCCGGTCACCTCCGAGCAGTCGGCTGGCTGCCACGAGCTCATCAGGGAGTACGGGGCCATGTGCGTAACCTGCGCCCGCGATGTCATCGAGCACCTCGACCCATCGGCCGCCGGGCCGGCGAGCGGCCCCCGGCGCGGCCCGGCCGTGGCCCGCGACTTGCTGGACCCGGCGGCCCGCGCGGTACTGGAGCAGGTCCCGGCCAGGGGCGGGCGCGGCCCGGCCAGCATCGCAGTCGCGGCCGGGGTCGACCTGGACACAGCGGTGCGCTGCCTCGGCGCCCTGTCAGCAGCCGGCTTCATCCGGCGCTGCGACCACGGCTGGCGGCTCATCAAACACGACTGAGCCGAATCGCGGCGCCCACAAGCTCGTCGGCCGCGGGCGTGCAAGTTGCGCCGGGGCGAAGGGCTGGCTCTACAGTTCCTTCAGCACCGAGATCATCAGCGCCGCCGAGTCGTCGGGCGACAGCGCCGCAGCCTGCACGTGATTGAACAGGTGGTTGTACCTGCCGACCTCGGTGATCTCCTCGATCCAGAGCATGCCAGTCGGGTAGCCGATGCAGACTACGTCGGAGTCAGCTGGGTCGGGGAAGGCCAGGATGAGGAACGGAAAGTCCATGGCTGCGAATGCACCGCTGGTGAACGGGATGACCTGAAGGTAGACATTCGGCTGCGCGGCCAGCCCGACCAGGTGCTCGATCTGCGCGCGCATGACCTCTGGTCCGCCGACCTGGCGCCGCAAGGCGGCCTCGTCCAGTATTGCGCACACTGTAGGCGGACTGAGGTTGGCCTGGCGGCGCCGCTCGACTAGCACGGCGAGATGCCGCTCATCGTCCGGAGGCGGGTTCCTGACCTTCGCGGCCGCGAGGAGCGCCCGCGTGTAGTCCTCAGTCTGCAGCAGGCCGGGAATGCGGTTCACTTTGTAGATTCTCATCTCGCAGGCGGAGCTCTCCAGGCCCAGGTACGTCGCCAGGTGCGGCTGCACGCTGTCTCCGTAGGGGTGCCACCAGCCCTTCTGCCGGGACTCGCGGGCCAGCTGGATCAGTCTGTCGCGCTGCTCTTGCGGCACGCCGTAGATGCCGAGCAGGTCCCGCACGTCGCGAGGTGAGACCAGCACCCGCCCGGTCTCGATCCGGCTGATCTTGGACGCCGAGCAGTCCATCTGCGCGGCGACGTCCTCGCATGTCAGGCCCGCGGCCTCGCGCAGCCTGCGGAGCTCAAGGGCGAGACGGCGACGGCGGACCACTGGCTTCTCCTGCCCAGCTGGCGCTCACGGATGGTTTCATTGTGAGTGCACAACAGTATGGCGGCGATACTTCGCCTATACGCGCGATCAGCCAGAATCCAAATGCAAATTGCACTCTGGGTGCGAGCCCTCGAAAATCGGCCCCTGCCAGCGCGGCCATTCAGACGTAGGCGCTGTTTGGGGGCAGTGCGGAGGGCTGCGGCGGGGAATTGTTACTGAGCCTGCGCTGTCAGCCCGGCGGTCGGCCGCCTAGCGCGGCGCGGCTAACTGAGCGGATGGGCTCGGAAGAAGGCCCACATCAGCGCGTTGGCGCTGACCGCGTCGCTCTGCGGGCCGAGGACACGCGTGATTACCTTTGGCATCGACGGGCCACCGGGCCATTCGTGGCCTTCGCCGGTGATCGCATACAGCTCGATCTCTGTGCCTCCGGAGCACCCGCTCTAGCGGGTCAGGCGGTAACCTCACCCGGCGTGGTCTGCGAGCTCGCGGCGCAGTGTTCGTGACCGGCCCACATTTGAGCCGCCGCCGGTACCGAGTAGGTCCAGTCGCCATAAAAGCCGACCCCGTTGAATGGGTCGATGGGGTCCGCAGTGCCGTGGAAGGCGATGACCGGAACCGGCCGGGAAGCTTGCACGGTCTCGGGTAGCGCAGGCCCGCAACCGGGGCGATCGCGGCGATGACGCTGCTGGCGTCGCAGGCGACCTGGCTGGCCATCCGGCCGCCACCGGAGACGCCGGTCGCGTAGACCCGGCCCAGGTCGAGGCAGTACCGGCCGGCGAGGTCGCGGACCAGGGTGGTCAAGAAGGTCACGTCACTCGGTGCGCTGGCCAGCGCGTACTTCCCGTTGACCATGGGCTCGCCAGGGACGTTCCAGTCGTAGCCGGTCCCGTCCGGGATCAGTGCCTGCGGGTAGGCGACGATGAAGTGGTCCGCGTCGGCGGTCGCGTCCATGCCGCTGAACGTCTCCTGGGCGCTGGCTGTGCTCTCGCTGCCGTGCAGGTTGAGAACCAGCGGGAGCTTGCGCTTGCCGGTATAGCCGACCGGGATGTGGACGATCACCGAGCGCCGGTGGCCGCTCACAGTCACGGCGTATTGCAGCGACCCGCTGGCCCCGTGATGCCCGCAGCCCGACGTTCCCGACGCGGGTGGCAGCATGCCCGGCGTGGCTGCCGACGCTCCTGCTCCGCCGCAGCCCGCGATCGCGGCGGTCAGGGCCACCGCTGCGGCGGTAGCGGCGATGGCTCCGCCGGACCCTAGGGCAGACACGCAACCTGGTTGCATACCTGTAGGCTATGGGTCAGTGACCACGGATGCAAACCCCTATCGCTTCGGCGACTTGCTCGCGCTCGCCCGCCAGAGCTGGGTCCACCGGATGGCGGCTGAGCTGGCGGACCGCGGGTTCGCCGACTATCGGCTCACCGATGCTGCCACGTTGCGGCGGCTGCGGCGCGGTGCTGCCTCGGTGGGTGAGCTGAGCGTGCCATTGGGTGTGACCCGGCAGGCCGCGCGCAAGGTCGTGCGCGGGCTGGAGGAACGCGGTTACGCCAGCACAGAGGCCGATGCCGACGACCGGCGCAAGCTGAACGTAGTCTTGACGTCCGCGGGCCGTGCCTACGCAGACGCGATCATCGAGGTCATCGCCGCGCTCAACCGGGCTGTGGCGGCTCGGGTCGCGGCGGACCAGCTCGCGGCTGCCGACGCGGTCCTGCGGGCCTCCATCGAGGACGAGGGCGTGGCCCGCCTCGCCGCGTACCTTAACCCTCCGCCATAGGCACCGGCATGAGGCGAATCACTCCGCGCCCTGGACGGCCTCCATGATCTCGCTGGCGACCTCGCCGGGATAGTCGAGCGGCAGGAACGCGCGGCCAGCCGCGACTGTGGTGAGGCGGGCGTGCGGAAACGCTTCGCTCAGCTGCTGTGCCAGCTCGACGGGGAAGTACGGGTCGGCCTCCCCCCAGAGGATCCGCACGGGACCGGTGAACTGGCTGAACCGGCTGGCGGCATCAAGCAGGACGCGCGGATGGACGGCGCCCGCGAACCTGGCGAGATCACCGCGGATGGCTCCGCGCGCAAGCGGCGATATCCAGTCGCGGGTCAGGCCGCGGTCGAGCGGTCCGCTGGTGAGCGGACCGAACGCGAGCGGGCCGTGCCGCACCCACGCTGACCGTAGCCCCGGGACCATGCAGGCGACCAGGCCAGGATGCCGGAGCGCGGAGAACAGGGGCGCGAGGGCCCGGGGCGGGAACGTGCCGAACGCGTCGCAGTTGGTCAGCACGGCGGCGCCGAGCTGGCTCGTGTCGCCGCCGAGCATGACCTGGCAGATCGCCCCGCCAGTGTCGTTACCCGCGATGACGACGTTGCTGAGGCCAAGCGCCGCGATGAAGTCGTAGATGAGCCGGGCGATCCCGCCGGGCGAGAGGTCGGCGTCGGCATTCATTGGCCACTGATGGGCGCCGAGCGGGAGCGTCGGCGCATAGCTGCGGATGCCCTCGGCCGCGAGGCGCTCAGCCACGGGCTCCCAGAGCCGGGAGTCGACGAGAATCCCGTGCACGAACACGACCGGCGGACGTGAGCTTGAAGCTGGGCCGGCGATGCGGTACTCCAGTCTGCCCTGCGGCAGGTCGACCATCGCGATTCCAGCTGACGACGTAGTGGTTTCCATGGAATAAAACATACAGGCAGTACGTATGTATGTCTAGGCCGGTCGCATACCGAGCCGATGAAGGAGAGAATCGGAGAATGCCATCCCGGACTTCGCCGCCGCCCAGGGCGCGGCGCACGCAGGCCGACCGCTCCGCCGCGACCCGCGACGCCCTGGTAACTGCGGCGCGCGGGCTGTTCGCTGAGCAGGGCTTCGCGGAGGTGCCGACCGACTCGATCGTCACGGCGGCCGGCGTCACGCGCGGCGCCCTCTACCATCAGTTCGCGGACAAGACGGCACTGTTCGACGCCGTCATGGAAGCGGTCGAGGCCGATATTGCGCGGCGGCTCGCCGCCGCGGTAGGCGCCGCCGGGATATCCGATCCGGTCGAAGCGCTACGGCACGCCGTGCGAACGTGGCTGGACATCTGCGTCGAACCGGAGATTCATCGCATTGCCCTAGTCGACGGGCCATCGGTCCTGGGCTGGGCGCGCTGGCGGGAAGTGTGCCAGCAGCACGTTTTCGGGCTGGTGCAGACGCTGCTAGAACACGGGATCGCGCTCGGGCTTATCCGCGAGCAACCGGCGCGGCCGCTGGCGCATGTGTTCATGGGGGCCGGCGACGAAGCTGCCCTGTATGTCGCGGAAGCGGCCGACCACGCGCAGGCAAGGGCCGAGATGATCGAGGTCCTCGACCAGCTGATCTCGGGCGTAACGGTGTGAGACCGGGCGCGCCTGCCGTTTCGCAGGTTCTGGACACGCTGGCGGCCTTCAAGTTAGGGATGCCGACCAGCGGTTAACTGCGGCGGCTACGGGTAGCTCAGCCCGCTACCGAAGGGCCGAGACCATGCGTCCGGGCACCGCGTCACCACGGTCGGTGCGCATGTAGCCTGAAGCGCGCGTTACCTTCCGATTACCCACAGATGACACGGGGACATGGAGATGAACATCGATAGCAACCAGCCCAGGATGGCCGAGTTCCTGCGCGACAACCAGGAGAAGGCGCTCGCTCGCTGGTGCGAGCTGGCGATGACCAGCGGCGCCGGCCGCGGCTCAGCCGATGAGGTGCGCAACGAGCTCGGCGAGATCTACGCATTGATGATCCGCGCCATGACAGGCGCGGATGCGTCTGCCGCAGGCGAGCTGGAGGCCGGGCTGGCCGAGCTCTCCCGGTCGCGGGCGCGGGCCGGCGCCACACCGGGCGAGACGGCGCTGAGCATCTTTACGCTTAAGGATGCCGTGTATGAGCTCGTCGCGGATGCGGCCGACCTGGTACCTGACTTCCTGACGCTATCCCGCATGATCGACGACCTTGGCCTGCACACCTTCGAGGCTTATGCAGCCGCCAGGGAGCAGATCATCGCCGCCCAGGCCGAGTCGATGTTGGAGCTGTCCACGCCGGTCGTGCGCCTCTGGGACGGCATTATTGCGGTGCCGCTGGTCGGCACCCTGGACTCCGCGCGAACTCAGCTGGTGATGGAGAAAA
Source organism: uncultured Actinomycetota bacterium (assembly GCA_963787665.1). Lineage (GTDB taxonomy): Bacteria > Actinomycetota > Actinomycetes > Streptosporangiales > Streptosporangiaceae > JAJYUU01. The sequence continues at coordinate 368,282 of CAWBDZ010000001.1, read as the reverse complement.
TGCTGGACGCGCTGGTGGCCTGCGGCGCGGATCACGCGGTGATCGATATCACTGGTGTGCCGACGGTGGACACTGAGGTCGCGCAGCATCTGCTCAAGACCGTGATGGCGGCGCGCCTCCTCGGGGCCGAGTGCACCATCTGCGGAATCCGGCCGCAGATCGCGCACACGATCGTGTCGCTGGGAATCGAGTTCGGTGACATCGCGACCAAGGCAACCCTTGCGGACGCGCTCGCGCATGCGCTGAGCCTGGCCGGGCTCCGGGTCGGGCCGGCCTGATGGAACGCGTCCCGATCATCAAGATCGGCCAGGTCCTGTTCGTCTCCATTCAGATCGATTTGCAGGATGACACTGTCGTCCAGCTGCAGGAGGACCTGGCTGATGAGCTGGCCATCACCAGGGCGCGCGGAGTGATCATCGATATCACCGCGGTGGAGATCGTCGACTCGTTCATCGGGCGGATGCTGACCATGATCGGATCCATGTCCCGGCTGTTCGACGCTGAGACGGTGCTGGTCGGGATGCGGCCGGCAGTGGCCATCACTCTCACCGAGCTAGGCCTGACCCTGGATGGAGTCCGCACGGCGCTCAATGCCGAGAAGGGCATGCGCTTGCTAGGAGCCCGGTAGTGGATGAGCTGCCGATCAGGTCGGGCGACGATGTGGTCCGGGTGCGGCAGCAGGTGCGGACGGCAGCGGCCGCGACCGGCCTCTCGCTGGTGGACCAGACAAAACTGGTGACCGCGGCCAGTGAGCTTGCCAGGAACGCGCTGGTCCATGGCGGCGGCGGCATGGCACAGGTGGAGGTGATCATCTCGGGTAACGGCCGATCCGGTATCCGGGTCACTTTTAGCGACGGAGGCCCCGGCATCTCCGATCTGGACCTCGCCATGACCGATGGCTGGACGACGGGCAGCGGCCTCGGGCTCGGATTGTCCGGTGCGCGGCGCCTGGTCGACGAGTTCGACCTGAAAACCGCGCCTGGCGCCGGGACCAGCGTGGTGGTCTCCAAGTGGAAGCGCTAGGCGCACATCGGACAGCTTCCGCAGTCCGAGACATGCGCTGGATCCGCGTCGAGCACGCCAGTGCGGTGGCATCCTGCCGGAGCGCCGCCGCGGCGATTGCGGGGAGGCTCAGCTTTCCAGCCGTACGCGCTGACCAGCTGGCCCTGGCAGTCACCGAGGCGGCCTCAAACCTGCACAAGCATGCGCGCGAGGGATCCCTGATGCTGCGCATCAGCCGTGATACCGCGATGCCCGGCATCGAACTCGTCACCATCGACTCCGGACCGGGATTGCGGGACGTACGGGCGGCCTTGCGCGATGGCCACTCCACCACTGGCACGCTCGGCATCGGGCTAGGTGCCATCCGCAGGCTGGCCGACTTCTGTGATCTGTACTCCGTGCCGGGACATGGAACGGCGCTGGTAGCGCGATTCCTGGTGGCGCCTGCTCAGCTGGTGATCGGTTGCGCGGGGCTGATCCGGCCGATCGCCAGCGAGGCCGAAAGCGGCGACGCTTTCGCCGCGGTCCGGGCAGGCGAGGTAGTTACCGGCGTGCTCTGCGACGGGCTTGGTCATGGTCCGTTGGCAGCGGCGGCGGCCAACGAGGCGCTGGCCGCGGTCCTGGAAGATCCGGACTGCCAGCCGGCCGAGCTGCTGGCACGCGCGCACAGGCGGATGAGCCGGACGCGAGGCGGGGCCATCGGCATCGTGCAGATCGCCGGCCACGTCGCCAGGTTTGCCGGGCTCGGCAATGTGGCGGCCTGGATTATCGCCGATGGCTCGCGCACCGGGATGCTATCGGTGCCGGGTATTGCTGGGCATCAGGCCCGCACCATCCGCCAGTTCGAGTACCCGGTGCCGGGCGGCGCGGCGATCGTCATGCATTCTGACGGCCTGAGCAGCCGATGGGATATCAGTGCCCTGCCAGGCCTGGCCAGCAGGGACCCGCTGGTCATCGCGGCTGCGCTGCTGGCCGAGGCGGGTATTCATCGCGACGATGCCGGTGTCCTGGTGCTGAAGCGATGACCAGCGAGCTTGCCAGGATTGAGGTAGCCGATCCGGCCGCGGTATTTGCCGCTCGTCAGCTTGGCCGCGGAATCGCCGCCCAGCTGGCCCTCGAAGGCCAGGACCTGGTACGAGTGGCAACGGCGCTCAGCGAGGTGAGCAGGAGCGCGGTGATGATCGGCCAGCGTGCGGTGGTCGCGTTCGAGACGGACGCGACGGAGCTGATCATCTCCGTCAGCCTGGACGGCGAGCCCGCAGCGGAGGGCGTCACCGCGGCAACCCGGCTGATGGACCGCGTCGAGGTGAGCGGACATGTCATCCTGATGGCCAAGCGGCGCCCGGCCGGCGTGCGACCAAATTTGCGGGCCATCGCCGAACAACTGGCCGCCGTGTTCCCGGCCTCCGCTATGGACGAGCTGCGCCGCCAGAACCAGGACCTGGTCGCAGCACTGGCTGATCTGAGCCGTCAGAAGGAGCAGCTTCAGCTGCTCAACTCCGAGCTGGAAGAGACTAACGCCGGAGTGATGGCGCTGTACAGGCAGTTGTCAGACGAGCTGGAGCAGACGAACCGGGGGGTCGTCGCGCTGTATGCCGAGCTGGATGAGAAGTCAGAGCGGCTCCGCGTCGCCTCAGAGTCCAAGGACCGGTTCTGGGCCAACGTCAGCCACGAACTGCGCACGCCGCTGAACTCGATTATCGGGCTCGCCCGGCTGCTGTCCGAGCCCGACGTCGAGATCGATCCTGGAACCCGAGCGGCTCTATCAGGTCCAGCTGATCAGGAATTCCGGCAGCACGCTGCTGGCGCTGGTCAACGACTTGCTCGACGTCGCGAAGGCAGAGTCCGGGCGGCTGCGCATCGACCCGGCTGAGGTGAATCTGCCCGCGCTCCTCGCCAGGATGCGCAGCCTGGTCCGGCCGATGGCCGACACCAGCAAAGTGTCCCTGATCGTCAGCAGCGAGCACGCGCCGCAGACCATCTTGACCGATGAGCTCGCGCTCACCGCCATACTCCGTAACGTGCTGTCCAACGGAATCAAGTACACCAATAGCGGCGAGGTCCGACTGAGTGTGAGTGCTCTCGATTCCAGCGTCGAGATCAGCGTCTCAGACACAGGCATCGGCATCCCGGCCGACCAGCATGAGCGTGTCTTCGAGGAGTTCTACCAGGTGCCCGGCGTCCGGCGCGGAGGCACCGGGCTCGGGCTGCCGTATGCGCGGCGGCTGGCCGAGATGCTCGGCGGCGAGCTCTCGCTCACCAGCGAGCCCGGTAGCGGGACTACCGTCGTGCTGACCCTGCCGCACGGGCCGGCTGCGGTCGGCACGGTACTCCTGGCTGACGACGACGCCGGCTTTCGGCAGCTGCTGCGTGGGCTCCTCAGCGGAATCGCAGGCAATGTCATCGAGGCGGAGGACGGCTCACAGGCGCTGGAGGCTCTGTCCGGTCGTCAGGTGGACATCGTGATCGCTGATCTCAAGATGCCAGGCATGGACGGCCGCGCCCTGCTAGAGCAGCTGCCCGCGTCGCTGCCCGCAATCATCATCACCGGCCTCGATGTGGAACAGCCGCGCCGCGCCGCGGCTTTGCTGCGCAAGGACGAGCTGACCAGGGAGCGGCTGGCCTTCGCCATTCGCGGCGTCAGCAGGGGCGCGCGATGACCGACGCGCCATCTCGCATGCTGCTTCTAGTCGATGACGATGAAGCTAAGCGCTACATGCTCAGCACCTGGCTGCGGCGGGCCGGTCACACGGTCGTCGAGGCAGCTACCGGCCGTGAGGCCTTGGACAGGGTCGCCGGGGCCGAGCTGGTACTGCTCGACGTCAACCTGCCCGACATCAGCGGTATCGAGGTATGCAGGCAGATCAAGAACGATCCGCGGACCGCAGCGATCCCGGTGATCCAGATCTCATCCACCGCGGTCGGCGTCGATGACCGTGCCCTTGGCCTGACGCAAGGTGCTGATGCTTACCTGATCGATCCGGCCGAGCCAGCGGAACTGCTGCCCACCGTGACGGCGGCGCTGCGCTACTACCGGGCGCGCCAGCGGGCCGAGCTGACGGCCTCGCTGCTTGCCGCGCTGACTAGCGTGACGCTGGACATCAATGCCGCGCGGACATTTGACGGCCTGGCCCGAGCCGCAGCAGCGGGGGCAGCGCAGATCTTCGGCACTGCGGCTGTGCTGATCCTGGTACAGCCCGACGGTCAGCTGCGCCGGACGTCGGCCACCCCGGAGCAGCTCGTGCCGGCGCAGCGTGGCGGGCCAGTGGAGATTGCCGATCGCGTTGCCGCGCGGATCCTCAAACCCGGCGATACAACTGCCGCCGCCAGGTTGACGGAGGAGGAGTGGCTGCGGCTGGTACCAGACAGCACGCTTCGAGCCGACGTGTGCCTGGCGATCGCCGCGACCAAGCCGGACCGGCCGCCTGTCGTGCTTGCGGTCACGCAAGACGGCGTGCCAGGCGCCGAGGAGATGCAGATCCTGCGGCAGCTCGTCTTGTCTGTCGCGCTCACCGTCGAGGCGCTGCGATCCTATGCCGAGGAACACCTTGTCGCCTTGACGCTGCAGCGCAGCTTGCTGCCGTCCGCACTGCCAGCGATACCGGGCCTGCAGATGGCGGTGCGCTATATCCCGGCCAGCGATCAGGCCGAGATCGGCGGGGACTTCTATGAGGCGCTGGCCTGGCAGGACAAGGTCCTCGTTGCGATCGGCGACGTGCAGGGACATTCGCTGCACGCGGCGACCGTGATGGGAGAGCTTCGGCATGCGCTCCGCGCATTTGCCAGTGAGGGCCACGCGCCCCTGGCCATCACTGGGCTAGTGAACGACGTGCTGCAGCGTTATCACCCGAATATCATCGCCACCCTGTGCCTGGCGCTGGTCGACCCGGCTGACGGCGAGCTGGAGCTTGTCAACTGTGGGCACATCCCGCCCCTGATTGTCTATGAAGGCGCTGCCACCTATTGCGGGCAGGGCGGGCTCATGCTCGGACTGCCCGCCCACCACGCCCACCTGGAGCGAATGGTCCTGCCGGTCGGTGCGACTGCACTACTGGTTACCGATGGCCTCGTCGAGGACCGGAGAGCCTTCCTTGACGAGAACATGGAGAAGCTGCGTCTGGCGGCCCAGGATGTCAGCGGAGCACATCTCGAGGCGTTCAGCAACCACCTGATGTCCCTGTTCGGGCCGCGCGAGGACGATGTTGCGATGATCGCGCTGCGTCGCAGTGGTACGGCCTGATGCCCAGGAGAGCCGGCCGCTAGCAAGGCCGGCTGTCAGAGCGGCATAGGTGCTCTGCTGGCGACGCGGTATTCAGCTTGGCGCGGAAAGCCGCGCGCCTGGTGGGCCTTCGCAAAGTGAATCGCAGCCACGGCAGGCTGATTCTCCGGGCTGGTAATCTGGCCGGCACGCTGCCGCGGCCCCGGGGCATCATGCCCTGTCGCGCGATGAGCCTGCCAAGGTCATTGACGAACCAGCTGCGGCAGCGCACCTGGATGTGAGACGCGACCGGAGCGTGTCCCGTTTACATCGGTTCGCTGTACGTTGCCTTGCCTGGCGATTCGCAGGTTGGCGCGCGCCGCACGCGGTCGGTTTTCCAGGTTCGGCGACGTTGACCAAAGGTCACAACTAGCCTGCCCCGGCCGCGGCATTGCCCGGCATCGGCCGCCTTCGCTGGATGGTTAGGGTGACTGCGGTCCGTTCAGCGGGTGCACCTGGTGCCACCGCTCATGTCGTGTCACATGTGGCCGGTCCGCGGGTCTGGCTGGTGGCACGGTCCCGTCGGCGGTGAGCCAGCCGCGGCGGCGGAACACGACGACCAGGGCGACCGCGACCGCGACTTGCAGGCCGATGCCGGCGCTGACGAAGACCGGCAGGCTGGTGAGCCGGTTCACCATCCAGGCGAAGTTCTGCCCGAAGAACCCGGTCAGGAAGCTTAGCGGCAAGAAGATGGTGGCCATGATGGTGAGCTGCTTCATGACCACGTTCAGCCGGTTGGAAACGGTGGACAGGTGGGTGTCCAGCACGCCGCTCATCAGGTCCCGGTAGCTGTCCACCAGGTCGCTGATCCTGATCAGGTGGTCGTACAGGTCACGGAAGTACCGCTCCGCGTCGGGAGTCATGCCGGGCAGCGCGTCGGTGCCGCTCAGCAGGGTCGCGAACATGTCCCGCTGCGGGGTGACGACCTTGCGCAGCGCGATCAGCGAACGCTTCATGTCGAATAGCTGCCCGAGCTGCTGATCGGTCGGCCGCTGCAGGATCGCGTCCTCCAGCTCGTCGATGCGGTCGTCGAGGTCGGCCAGTACCGGGAAATAGCCGTCGATCAGGGCGTCCACGACCCGGTACAGGAGCATGACGTGGTCGGCCTCGGGTTCGGCGCGCTGCTTCAGTCGGCTGGCCAGGCCAGTCAGCTCCGGACAGGCATCGTGGTGCACTGTGACCAGGTAGTTCTCGGTGTAGAAGCAGTGCACCTCGGCCAGCTGACCGCTAGCGGTCGCCCCATAGACGACCATCAGGGTGAAGTTGTCGTAGCCGTCGATCTTGGGTCGCTGCCCGAAGTGCTCGGCGTCCTCAACCGCCAGCTGATGGAACCGAACGTGTCCAGCAGCAGCCCGTCCGCGGTGGTCTTGTCCATGCCGGCCAGGTCCAGCCAGAAGCGGGCTGAGGGTGTCCAGCAGCTGTCGCACGGTGACCGTGCTGACCTCATGGTCGGTGCCATCGACTGTGATCAGAAGGCTTTCCATGACCGCCATTGTGTGCGCCCCGCCGGGCGGGAGGTCGCTAATCCCAGACGGCGGACAATGCCTGTGATCTGCAGGAGCCCAGCATCCAGGGCCGCGAAGTTAGGAGTGATCCGGTCAATGCCAGTGACCGCGAAAATTCGCGCAACGACGTATGAGCTGCTCGTGTCGTCAGCCGATGCTTCCTGACCGTTCGAATAATCAGACCGCAGCGGGGTAACGACAGTGGCTGCGCTGACCCGCGATCGATGAGGGCGGGTGTCTGGGAGGTTGTTCATGCCACGAGGATCAAGTCCGAAACGCGAACGTCAGTACCAGCACGTCGAGGAAAGCGAGCTTCAGAGCGGCAAGAGCCAGAAGCTGGCTAAGGAAATCGCGGCACGAACCGTCAACAAAGAGCGCGCCCGAGCCGGCGAAGCGCGGACGGCGAGCAAGACCTCGACCGGGGACATCTCATCCGGCCGGGCTCGACAGTCTGCGGTCGCGCTCCGGTCCCGGCGGGCGGACTAAGGAGCAGCTGTACGCCGAGGCAAAGAGACGCAACATCAAGGGCCGGTCAGGCATGACCAAGGCCGAGCTAGAGCGGGCGCTGGCCCGGTAAATTCTGTCGCCGCCCGCTAAGGACGACGAACGGTAACTGCGCCGAGGGGCACGACCATGAATCCGGCCGAGAAGCTGATCCGGTCGTTCGATAAGGCGCAGCAGCAACACCGGGCAAGCGCGTTCCTGTTCGGGGTCGTGAAGAAGTTCGGCGATGACAACGGAGGCGTGCTGGCCTCCAACCTCGCATACGCGGCCTTTGTTTCGGTGTTCCCGCTGCTGTTGATCCTGGTGACGGTTCTGGTGAATGTCGCGGCAGGCAACCCGACGCTGCGCGCCCAGGTGATCGGCGCCGCAGTCCGGCAGTTCCCCTACATCGGCAAGCAACTGGCTACGAACATCCATGGCCTCAGCCGGGGCACCATTCCCGGCCTCGTAGTCGGCCTGCTGCTACTGACCTGGGGCGTCACGAGGCTGGCTCAGGCTGGCCTGTTCACGATGGAACAGGTGTGGAACTTGCCTGGGCCGGCCAGGTCCGGCTACTTGCCCAGGCTCGGCCGGTCGATGGTGTTCCTGGGCCTACTGATGCTGGGCCTGATTATCAGCACTGGCCTGGCGGGACTGGTGACCTACGGGCGGCACTCTGCGGCGATCACGATGCTGGCACAGGCGCTGGCCCTGCTGACCAACGTGCTGCTCTACTTCGCTGCCTTTCGCGTGCTCACCCCCAAAGGCGTGCCATCACGCCAGCTGTGGACCGGTGCGGCCGCCGGCGGCGTGTTCTGGACGGTTTTGCAGGCGCTCGGCGCCTACCTAGTCCATCATTTCCTGCGCAGTGACTCTGTGTACGGAGTCTTCGCGACCGTGCTTGGCCTGCTCGGCTGGATCTACGTCGGCGTGCAGGGGACGCTCTACGCAGCCGAGATCAATGTTGTGCTGGCCAGGCGGATGTGGCCGCGTTCCATCGTGCAGCCGCCCCTGACCGAGGCGGACCGCGTCTCGATGGCGCTGCAGGCACTGCAGAACCAGCGGCGCCCTGAGCAGCAGGTGGAAGTCACCTTCAATGACAGGCAAGCCCGTGCGACGGCGCCCAGCCGCACCCCCCGGACCCCGGAGGAGATATCGCCACCAGCCGATGCACATGGTTGATGGCGGCGTCGCCGGGGCCTCCATCACGTGACCGAAGACTGCTCCGGGACCTTCCTACCTGCCTAGATGTGGCAAGGACTCCCAGGATCTCCATCCCCGTGTTGACAGTCACTGACATCGGACTTACAGTGATGGCTGTCACTGACATCACTGTAGCTCAGGAGAACCATCATGAGAATCTTTGTCACCGGCGCATCGGGATGGATCGGCTCGGCCGTCGTCCCCGAACTGCTCGGGGCCGGCCACGACGTGGTCGGCCTGGCCCGCTCCGACGCCTCAGCGCAGCGGCTGGAAGCCGCCGGCGCTACTGTCCGGCGGGGCGATCTCGATGACCCCGAGGGCCTGGCTAAAGCGGCCGCCGACTCCGACGGGGTCATCCATCTGGCCTTCCAGCACGAGGTGGCCTTCGGCGGCAACTTCGCCGCAGCCGGAGCCGCCGACCGGCGGGCCGTGGAGGCCATGGGCGCTGCCCTGGCCGACTCCGACCGGCCCTTTGTGCTCGCCTCGGGCATGATCGGCCTGACCGCTGGGCGGGTGGCCACCGAGAACGACGGGCTCGTCGCGAGCCCCGAGGTTCGAGCCAACCCCGCCGGCCGCCGGGCGGCCACCGCCCTGCTCACCCTGTCGCTGAGAGGCATTGGCGTCCGCTCGTCGGTCTTGCGCTTCGCGCCGACGGTCCACGGCGACGGCGACAACGGGTTCGTGGCCACCCTCGTCGGCATCGCCCGCCAGCGGGGTGTGGCCGGCTACCTAGGACAGGGCACCAACCGGTGGCCCGCGGTGCACCGCTCCGACGCCGCCCGCCTGGCGCGCATGGCCGTCGAAGCCGCTCCTGCCGGCTCGGTCCTGCACGCCGTCGGCGACGAGGGCGTTCCCTTCCGCGAGATCGCCGAGGCGATGGGCCGCCACCTCGACGTCCCGACGACCTCGGTGGCCCCCGAAGACGCCCCGGAGCACTTCGGCTTCATGACCCACTTCGTCGGTCTGGACAGCCCGGTCAGCGCCAGCATCACACGGGAGCTGCTCGGATGGGAGCCGACCGGGCCAAGCCTGCTCGAGGACCTCGACCAGGACCACTACTACCGCCAGGCGTAGTTCCGTTGCAAGTAGTGCCAGACGAGGGGCCTTCCTCCTCGACTGATGGCACTCAGGCAACCGCCTTGGCGAGTTAGGGAAGAGAGTGGCTAGCTTCGGACTCATGTCCACTGACATCACTCCGGCCACCGGCTCAGCGCGGGAGAGATCGGGGACGGCGCCTGCCAGGGTGGGAGGGCACGTCCGATGATGGAGGAGGTCCGCCGGGCGCTGGCCATCGATACCTCGTCGACGATCGAGGATCGCACGATCGACATCACCACCACCGGCCGGCGTTCCGGCGAGCCACGGCGGATCGAGATCGCCTTCTACCGGTTCGACGACGACATTTACCTGAGCGGGATCCCTGGACCCAAGACCCGCAACTGGCTGGCCAACCTGGTCGTCCGACCGCAGTTCACCTTTCACCTCAAGCACGACGTGGTCGCCGACCTGCCGGCGACGGCCACGGTCATCGTCGACCCGGCGGAGCGCCGGCGCGTACTCGCCGTCTTCGTCGAGGAGTTCAACCGCCGTCACGGCCCTGACGGTCCGTGGCCGCAGGCCGTCCTCGATGACTGGGTGGAGCGCAGCCCGCTGGCGAAGGTCACCTTCGCGGACGCCGACTGACAGGAGCCGAGCCGACTACGAGCGCCGGGCCCGGCCATTCCGGGTGGCAGCCGAGGAACAATTTCGCGCGATTGGCTCTGGGATCACCACGCATGTGCGCGGACCATGGTTCGGTATAACTCGCCGGACGAGAGATGAGGCATCGCACATCATGGATCACCACGAGCTTTGGGAGCGGTTTGCGGCCCTGACGAGCGCCCACTTAGCGGATGCCTGCATTCGCGCTCATGCGCCGGTGCGCTGCGGGCCAGCCCAGCTGCGCGCTGCAGTGCCTGGCAGCCGCCTCGCTGGGCGTGCGGCTCCAGCCCGGCACAGCGGCAGCGTCGATATCTTCCTGGAAGCGCTCGAAGAAGCGGCACCAGGCGATGTGCTGGTAGTCGATAACGGCGGACGTCTCGACGAGAGCTGTGTAGGCGACCTAGTGGCCCTTGAAACCCAGCACGCAGGACTCAAGGGGATCGTGATCTGGGGATTGCATCGCGACACAGCCGACATACGCGCGATCGGGCTGCCGGTCTTCAGCATGGGAACCATCCCCACCGGTCCGCTGCGCCTCGACGCCCGTTCCCGCGACGCGCTGGCGTGCGCCACCGTGGGCGATTGGACAGTGGATCGCGAGGACTTGGTCCTGGGCGATGACGACGGCGTGCTGTTCGTGCCCGCGGGCCGCGCTGAGGAGATCTTCACGCTGGCCGAGACGATCCGTGACACCGAGCGCGGCCAGGCCGAACGGATTCAGGCGGGCGTCTCGCTGCGCAGTCAGCTGCAGTTCGGTACTTATCTTGAGCAGCGCGAGCAGACACCCTCGCTGACCTTCCGCGATCATCTGCGAGGGGTGGGCGGAGCCATTGAGGAATAACCCCAGCGGCACGGCCTCCAAAAGCGGCCGCGCAGTCAAGATCATCGACCGCGCGACCTCTCGTGTCAGGCCGGGTCGACCGCTAGCATCGACGCATCGCAAGGCATCTTAAGCCTCTGCGTTAACGGTCGGAGGGGCAGATGCCCGTGCAGCTTCGGTGGCCCACCGCAGGCTGGCGTGCCGCTCTTCTCGTCGCCTTAGTAGCCGGCGCCGTTACCGCGGCCACGGCCGTTGGTGGTCAGGCCGCCGCAGTTTCCAAGCAGCCTGGCAGTATGCCGCAGACCACGGCTAGCAGGTCTGCCGCGAAGGCAATGACCCCCGGCGCCAGGGCCTCGGCGTCGGCGACCACCGGCTGGCCCGGATACCTGAACGGGCCTGCACATTCCTCCTACAGTCCGGCTGAGACGGTTATCACGCCAGCAAGCGCGAAAGATCTTGTGCTGAAGTGGCATCTCACCCACATATACCTGGCCAGCCCGACTGTGGCCGACGGCTCGGTGTACATCGGGACCGACGGCGGCTCGTTCGAGAAGGTGAACGAACTAACCGGGCATGTCCAGCGCAGGGTGTTTCTCGGCTTCCAGCCGCACAAGACCTGTGGCGCCTTCGGCACGGTCGATACCGCCACCGTGGCGACAGATCGCAGTGATCACCAGGTGATGGTGTACGTCGCCGGAGCGGACGGGTACTTGTACGCGCTCAACGCGCGAACGCTGCGGGTGAAGTGGAAGTCGGTCATCGCGATCCCGTCGACCAGAGTCAGCAACTACTTCGACTGGTCGTCACCCACCGTGGCAAACGGAAGGATCTACATCGGCGTCGCGTCGAATTGCGACGATCCTCTGATCCGCGGCAGGCTGATCGGCTACGACCAGGTCTCCGGGAAGAAGTTCGCCGAGTTCTACACCGTGCCAAAGGGCGACGTCGGTGGTTCCATCTGGTCGAGTGCGGCGGTTGCTCCCGATGGGGACGTGTTCGCCACCACCGGGAACGGACCGGAGAACGACCAGACGCTTGGCTCTTCCGAATCCGTACTGAAGTTCACTCCGCGCCTGAGACTGCTCGGCGAGTTTCATGTGCCGCCGTCACAGGTTATTTACGACGCGGACTTCGGCGCCTCGCCAGTGATCTTCGGCCGCGACGTCGGCGCATGTGATAAGAACGGCATTTTCTACTCAGTTCGCCAATCCACCATGAGACTGGCCTGGGAGAAGCAGGTCACTGGCCCGCCTGGCCCGGTCACCAGGTGCATCGCCGCGGCGGCCTACAACGGCAAGCACCTGTTCGTGGCGGGCCCGTCGGTGATCATCGGGGGCGTGGCCTACCGCGGCTCGATCCAGGAACGCAACCCTGCCAACGGTGACCTGGTCTGGGAAACAGGGCTCCCGAATGCGGTCATCGGCTCACCTTCGATGGACGGCGGCGGCGTGATCGCTGTCGGCACATACGACCACTCCTCGGTCCCTAACGCCACCTATCTCGTTACGGCGGCGACAGGGAAAATCCTGCGCAGGCTTGTGCTTGGTACCGACTTCGCGCAAAGCGTCTTTGCTGACAACTTGCTGCTCACCGCGAACACTAACGGCCTGTACGAATGGGGTCTTCGGCCCGGGAGTTGATCGGGCTCCGAGCCCCTCGCCGAGGGCAGTTGCACTTTGCGAAAGGCAATGGAACCAGGCTGGAGTCTCCATTCGGGGGCGCCGTAGCTCCAGGGCAGCCCCGGCAGTTCGGCCCGGCCAGTCCGGCCTACTCCAGGCGGCATTCAGCTTGGCGCTCCGGCGTGCCGCAAGTCCAGCTCGTACATCTGGCCGACGAGATCGGCGCCGAAACTGTGGTGGGGCTCTTCCTCGACAAGCCGAGGCCGCAGCGAGAAATCGGTAAGCCCGTTCGCAAGGACGTAACCGTAGGCGGCCTCTAGGACCTGGCGATTGCGTGGGGAGCAGCCGGGCTCGGATGCTGGCCGACTTGCGGCATTCGCTGGGCTCACCCGGATATTCTTAACCGGCACGAGGGCTGCCCGCACCCAAAGGCCGGGCCCGGGCACTCGCCAACCTCCGTACACACGTTCCGTCCATCCCTGTCGCGACGCAAGCGTCATGACCTGGCCCAGTTTGCGATGGACCAGCAGCTGAAGCGTTATGTGCAAGCCGAGGCGAGATCACCCCGCGGAGGTGATGTGCCTCGCCTACCCATGCCGAACTATTGCCGTTGCAGGGCCAGAGCGGCTCCGCGGCTCGGAATGTCCATCGCCACGCAGGACGGATAGAAGGTCCCTGTCATGTCCGACGTCAAGGTCGAACGCAAGGAATCGGTCAGCCGTGAGGATGCGGCTGAGTGGCTGACGCTGCTCTCAGCGGCGTTCGCGAAGGGCAAACACGTCGAATTGCCGTTCGGGCCTGGCTCCGTAACTCTGCACGTCCCCGACATGGTGCGTGCCGAGTTCGAAGTCGAGGTCGAAGGTGACGAGGTCGAACTCGAGGTCGAGTTCAAATGGTCGATGGCGCGACCTGCATCGGCGTCGACCGAGAAGGCAGCGACAGCGCCCCGTGCCAGTCCCCGGCCACGCAATGGCACGCGCGGAACGAGCACGAGCCCGCGAGCACGGCGCCGCTAGCGACCAACCGCGTCTCGGTTGATCTGCGAGGTTCCAGCTGACATTGCTGATGTCTCCCGGTTGATCGTGCGGCTAGCTGACTGCCACCGGGAGGTGTGCAGGTCCGCGCAGGTTGATCCGGCCGTTCCAGGTCACATCGCCGTCCAGGGCCAGGCCAGGGAAGCGCGCGGTGAGCCGGGCAAGGGCGATCGAGGCTTCCAGCCGGGCCAGGGACGCGCCGAGGCAGTGATGCGGCCCGGCGCCGAAGGACACGTTGTGGCGCGCGTTGTCGCGAGTGAGCCTGAGGTCAGCGGCGTCGCTGCCCCAGAAGAGCTCGTCCCGGTTGGCCGACCCGAGGCTGGCCAGCACGAAGGCGCCGGCCGGGATGACGGTGCCGCCGATCGTGACCGGTTGAAGCGTGATTCTCCTGCTGGCCTGCACAGGGCTGTCGTAGCGCAGCAGTTCCTCGACGGCGCTCGCGGCGAGGGCGGGGTCGCTCGCGCAGGAGCGCGAGCTGATCGGGGTTGCGCAGCAGCGCGAGGCAGCCGCCGGCGATGAGGTTGACCGTCGTCTCGTGCCCGGCGATGTACAGCAGCAGGGTCTGCGCGATCAGCTCGTCGTCGCTGAGTGCGTCGCCGTCGTCCTCGGCGGCGATGAGCGCGGTGAGCAGATCGTCAGCAGGGTGGCTGCGCTTCCACGCGATCATGTCAGCCGCGATCGCGGTCAGCTCCGCGTCGGCGGCCGCTATCGCCGCAACTAGCACAGGATCGGCCACTGGCTCGAGCGAGCGGACCACGGTGCCGCTTAGCTGCCTGATGCGTTCGTGATCAGCCGGCGGCGTGCCGAGCATTTCGGCGATCACCGCGAACGGCAGTGGAAACGCCAGGGCGTCCACCAGGTCAACCCGACCCTGTCCGCTGGCCGCATCGAGCATGGCGTCGACTAGCCCTGTGATGCGCGGCCGCAATGCCTCAACGGCGCGCGGCGTGAACGCCTTCGACACCAGCCGGCGCAGCCTCGTGTGGTCGGGCGGGTCCCGGTCAAGCATGGACCGCCGGTCGGTGCCCGGGCGCTGGTCGCCGTACATCTGGTCCCGCAGCTGCCGGAACGGGCCGTCGGCGACATTGCGGTCTTCAACCGAGAGCCCGGCGCGCAGCAGCCATGACACATCGTCGTAGCGAGTGAGCAGCCAGAACCCGAACGGGTGCTGGTACACCGGCGCCTCAGTCCGCAGCACTGCGTACTGCGGGTAGGGGTCATCGGTGAAGCCCGGCGCGAATGGGTCGAACAACGGCGCTGGCACGGCCTGGGTCACCCGAAGGCTCCTTCCTAGGAGCACGCTGCGCACCGGCCGAACGCCGGTCAACTGCGGCGTCGCGAGCCTGCCGCAGCTGCGCCCCTGGGCGTGTACGGTCCATTTTTGCCACGCTATTCGCGGCACGACAGCCTGGATGGCCACCACCGCCGGTTAACCCAGGCCAGCCCGGAGGAAGCGGGCTCTGGGCCTCACAAATTAGTTAGCTAACTCACTTGACATCACATGCCAGCGCTTGCTGGTATTGAGTCAGGTAACTAACTCATCCGAGAGGCGTCCAGACATGGAATCACGACAGGTGCAGGCCGAGTCAGCCGCCGACTCGCGCCTCATACTGCGTTCGCGACTGGGCGCGCTCACGCTGCTGCTGCTGTGCGCCGTTCAGTTCCTCGACATCGTTGACGCGTCAATCGTCAACGTCGCACTGCCGTCGATACAGCACAGCCTCCATTTCTCTCAGCAGAACCTGCAGTGGGTTGCCAGCGGCTACATCCTCACCTACGGGGGATTTCTATTGCTCGGGGGTCGCCTGGGCGACCTGCTCGGCCGTCGGCGCATGCTGATCGCCGGGCTTGTCGTGTTCGCCCTGGCATCGCTCGCCGGCGGACTGGCCAGCACCTCAGGCATGCTGGTTGCCGCCAGGCTCGTTCAGGGCGCAGGTGCTGCGCTCATGGCACCGGCTGCCCTCTCCGCACTCACCACGAGTTTCCGCGAAGGCTCGGACCGCAACACCGCGCTCGGAGCTTGGGGGGCGATCAGCGGGATGGCCGCCGCGGCCGGCGTGTTCTTCGGAGGACTGCTTTCCCAGGGCCCCGGGTGGCGATGGGTCTTCTTCGTGAACCCGCCGATCACCGTCCTGGTGCTCGCGGGCGCGCTGGCGCTGCTCCCAAACGACCGCGGGGCCAGGAACCAAGCCTCGACGTTCGACACCCAGGGCGCGGTGCTGATCACGGGGGGCATGTTGCTGCTGGTGTACTCCCTGGTCCGGGCGCCGGTCGCGGGCTGGGGCTCGGTCCAGACCGTAGCGACGATTGCTGGATCGGCCATTCTGATGGTCGCGTTCACCCTTAACGAGCTGCGAAGCAGCAACCCGCTGATCCCACTCGCCATCCTGAAGGTCAAAGGACTTGTCGCAGCGGATGTGACCCAGCTGATCGCCTTCGCCGGATTCTTCTCGATGTTCTTCTTCGTGACTCTCTACATGCAGGAGGTCCTGCACTACTCACCCCTGAAGGCCGGTGCCGCCTACCTGCCCATTACGGCCGGCTTCGCCGCCGCTGGAGGCATCGCATCACAGCTGATCGCGCGTGTCGGCAGCCGCGCCGTGGTGGTGGCCGGGTCCCTGATAGCGGCGGGCGGGATCTACGACTTGTCGCGCGTGCCGCTGCACGGCTCTTACTTGACCGACCTGCTCCCCGGGTTCCTGGTGATGTCGCTAGGTGCCGGCGCGGTATTCGTGTCGATCGCCGCCGCGGCCAACGCCGGCGTTCCCGGCGACAAGGCAGGCCTGGCGGCGGGATTGCTCAACGCGTCCCAGCAAGTCGGCAGCGCGCTAGGCCTGGCGATCCTGTCCGTCCTGGCGATCACCCGCACCGGCGAGCTGGCCGCGGCAAAGGCAGCGCCCGTCGTTGCGCTGGACGCCGGGTACCACAGAGCCCTCCTCATTGGCAGTCTGTTGATGGCTGCAGCCGCCCTCATCGCCCTGCGTATCGGCAACACACGCGCAAAGGCCCCGCTGGTCCTGGTCGACACCGAGCCGGCTCGAGAGCCGTCCGTCCGATAACCAGTCTGCGGCGCGCTCACCAGCTGGCGGAAAGCGCATCTGATCGCCCGAACCCTATAGTGGTAGTGAGATGACTAACTCATTGGAACAAATTCTGGAAGGCGCGGCGGAGCAACCGCGTGGGAAGCGGCAGCGCCTCATCGCCGCGGCCAGTCGGCTGCTGCACCAGCAGGGCGTTGAAAAGACAACGCTGGCTGACATCGCGCAAGCCGCGGACGTGCCTGCGGGCAACGTCTACTACTACTTCAAAACCAAGGACGACATCATCGCCGCGGTCATCGAAGCCCACGTCCAGCAGTCCAAGGCGGCGCTGGCCGCCATCGACAGCAGCAATCGCTCACCAAAAAGCCGGCTGAAAGCCCTTGTCGGCCGGTTCGCAGATCAAAGCACGGTCATCGCGCTATACGGGTGTCCGCATGGCAGCCTCTGCTCCGAACTGGACAAACGTCCCGGCACCCCAGACTTCGCACTTGCTGAGCTGATGCGCGTCCCCATCGAGTGGGCAGAGGAGCAATTCCGGGCACTGGGCCGGCGCGACGCCCACGACCTCGCCGTAACGCTCCTCGCCGCATATGAGGGCAGCGCGCTGCTCTCCAACACGTTCCGCGATCCGAACATCCTCACCCGCGAAGCGCAACGTCTCAGCCGCTGGATTGACACGTTCTGATGAGTCACCGGCCGCCGCCACCCAGCAGCCCACCCGCGCAGCGGCGCCATGCTAGCGATTGATTCGCTCGCGGCCGTCAAGCCGTCGAGCCGCTGATCCGAGCGCGTTGCAGAACCTAGCTGCCCGCTATCCTGCGGCCTGGTTGTCGCCGATAACGGCGTCGATGACGTCCTTGAAGTGTGCAACTTCACCTGGGTCATGGCCTAGAACCTGGACGAGGGTGATTGCTGCCTTCCAGAGCGCCCAGCCGCGGCCACGCGCCCAAGTCGCGTCGTCAACCGGTAGGAGTGTCTTGTAGGCGCTCCGGCTATCGCCCGAGAAAAATGTCCAGGCGATGGCGGTATCGCAGGCCGGGTCACCTACGCCGGAGATGCCGAAGTCGATTACTGCGCTGAGCCTGCCCCGGTCGACCAGGAGGTTTCCGGGGCTGACGTCACCGTGGAACCAGACTGCCGGACCATGCCATGGGGCCGCCAAGGCCGCTTCCCAGACCTCGGTCGCGAGCTTGATGTCGATGTCATCCTGAAGCGCCGCGAGCGCTTGCCTGGTCTGGGCGTTCCAGTGCGCGAGCGGGATTCCGAAGAAGCACGTGTCATATCCGGCAGCGGGGCCGTCGCGGGCATCAACCTCATACAGCGCGGCAAGAAACTGCGCCAGGTCGGCCGCGAACTGGGTCAGGTCGGCGACTGCAGCAGTAGCTGCCGGCTCTCCTTCAAGCCAGCGATATACCGACCACGGCCACGGGTAACCGCAGCCAGGCGCTCCCTCGGCGAGCGGCTCGGGAATCCGCAGAGGCAACTGCCGGGCGAGGCGGGGTAGCCACTGGTGCTCCTTGTCCACCTGCGGCGCATAGGCCTCGCCGCTGGGCAGCCGGACCGACATGTCGTCGCCAAGACGGAACGTAACGTTGTCCCAGCCGGCGAGGTCCACCGGCCGGATGGGAAGGTCAGCCCACTGCGGGAACTGATCTGCGACCAGGCGGGATGCCAGCGCTGGCGTGATCGCGGATCGCTCCATTGCCGAGATTCTGCCGCAGCCGTCCAGTGCCTCCAACGCATTTTTTCACGCCGCAGTCTCACCGTCCCGCCGCCTTGCAATCGGGCAAATGTCGCCAAGTCTGGCCTACGACAGGGCACCGGCGGCTGGTGGCGCAGGGAGTAGTTCTCACAACCACGCAGAGCAGTCCGGCGTCATCAGCTTCGTGATCGGAAGAACGTGCGCTGCCCGCAGGATGTCTGCAGGCGTAACTATGTGCCTGGGAGTGCTAACCGTGGCGACGGCGATGGCTGCGTGCGCCGCTGGCGGCACAGTGGTCGCGGCACCGGGCCGCTCGGCCAGGCCATCGGCGACCACGCGCCTGCTTCCCGGTCTCAGGCCGCCAATGCCGGCGACCTCGGCACAGCGAAAACAGATCGTCGCCTCACTCGATTCCGAATTTGGCCTCTCCGGACTGTTGGCCGAGTTTCAATGGCTCGAACGGCATTTTCCAGCCAAACTGCGACGGCTTGTCGATTACGCGCAGCTGCGTCCAGACGTAACCCGCATCCGAGTCTCGCAATCGAGGCCCTTGCTGGCCAGCGCTGCGGTGGAACTGCTGGACCGCCGCCGCAGGCAGGTCCTACCGACGGCCATCATCGTGCTGTCCAAGAACAGCGCCGCCGTCAGCCGCGAAATCGGCCCGTGGTCGGTGGCGCTCGGCCCGGCAACGAGCTTTCCGGGAAGCTGCGAGCCTTCGGTCGAGGTGAGTCTCCGGGAGCTGCTGTGTCCCAGCCCATGGGTGCTGCTCGGCTACAAGCCGCCGCCGGTCGTCCCGTCCGGGGTGGGCTTTACCGCCCCCGCCGGTGCCACGAGCATCCGTTCAGTGGACTGGGGAGACGTCAGCGTTCCCGGCTCGGCATGCGGAGCGGGCAAGCCGATCCACCTGCACAACGGAGTGGCGTTCGCTGAACCAGTCATTGAGCCATGGTCGCCCGCGGTCCTGGTGAGCGGCAGCCTTAAGGCGCGATACGGCCAGCTCGCCGACCGGGAGGTGGCGGCTGTCTACATTAGCTGCGACAACGGCAGCGGCACCGCTGACGGGCAGACGGGCTTTGCTGCTGTCGTCTACACGCTGAAGGCCGGCCTGCTCCGGGTCATAGGGGTGCTCACGCCACGCCAGCCGCCTAGCCCGAGCACGCCGCATGTGCCAATTCTTGGTCACGTAACGATCAGGACGGACGAGGTCATCACGGACGAAACCTGGTACGGGCCGAACGACGGCACGGCCGATCCGTCAGGACGAGCCATGACACTATGGAAGGTCACTGGCGGCATTCTCAGACCATTTCGAACGATCATCGCACGCGAGCCAGCCCACTGACCCGCGCCACCGCACGCGGGGCACTGGCCGACCATGAGCGACCTGGCCGGTGCGCTACGCCTGAAGAGTGCGCCCGAGGAAGGCGGCGAGCCGGTCGCTGGGGCCGGACGTTGGTGCCGCAGTGACCGGCGCCGCGAACAGGGGGTGGCGGCCGGCGCGCGGGACCAGCACCGGGGCTATTACCAGCAGGGCGGTGGCCAAGGCGCGCGGGATCGGCTGGGCCTGCCCGCACGCCCGGGATATGTCCCACCCGTGGACGGCGACCTCGAGGGCCGCCGTGGCGGCCATAACGCTGGCCGCCAGCGGGCAGCCGGCGATCTCGATGACCTGGCGCTGCTGGCCGGGCCCGGTCCAGGCGTCCAGCAGCGCGCAGCCGCGGTCGTGGAAGGCCCGGGCAGGGTCAGCCGCGACGTCGCCGTCCTGCGGCGGCGGGGTCCAGGCCCACGTGCCCGCTTTCGATGCCCTCACCGATTGCGGCGAGGGACTCGCTCGCGTGCCTGAGCAGCATCCGCAGGTCCCAGCCCCGGCATGGCGTGGGGCGGGACAGGAGTTCCGGCCTGACGGCCAGGACGACGCTGAGAGCGTAGCTGATCGACGGTTCAAGCAGCCGGGCGCCGTCGTCCGGCCATGCCGCCGTGGCCGCCGCGGTCATCAGGCCGGTACCAGGGCCGCGGCGGCGGGGATAGCCGGCGGCAGGCCGAAGGCCGCGAAAAGGCCCGGGTCGTTGAACGAGGTGACCCGTGCGACGCGCGATCCGGCGGTGGTGAGCACGCATATCGAGTGCGCACGGTATACGCCGTCGCGGTCGCGCAGGTAGGCCGCTGCCGCGGGCTGGCTGTTGGCGGCCGCCGGGATCATCTGGAAGCGGCCGGGTTCGCTGAGGACCCAGGACCGCAGGAAACGCCCGATTAGCTCACGGCCGGTGAACCAGGTCGGCAACGGCGGCATCTCGAAGACGGCGTCCTCGCGCAGCAGTTGCATGACCGCGGTGATGTCGGCGTTCTGGAACGCGATGGCGTACCTGTCGAGCAGGGCGCGGTCGGCCGGGTCGGCGGGCTCGTGCATCTGGTCCTGGTCGGGGGCCGCCTGCTCGAGCCGCGTCCGCCCGCGCTGCAGCATGCCGTTCACCGCGGCGGTTGTGGTGCCGAGCAGGTCAGCGACCTCCGTTGCCCGCCAGCGCAGCACGTCGCGCAGGATCAGCACGGCGCGCTGCCGGGCGGGCAGGTACTGCAAAGCGGCGATCAGGGCCAGCCGCATGCTCTGCCGCGACACGACGATCTCGGCCGGGTCGGCGAACGCGGCGCTCACCAGCGTGTCGGGGAAGGGCTGCAGCCACGGGACCTCCGGCCGTGCCGCGGCCAGCGGGGCTTCGGGGTACTCGCTCGGGCTGCCCAGGCCGGACGGCAATGGCCGGCGGCCGCTGTTCTCCAGGGCGCGCAGGCAGGCGTTGGTCGCGATCCGGTACAGCCAGGTCCGCAGCGACGCCCGCCCCTCGAATTCGCCGTAGGACCGCCAGGCACGGATCATGGTCTCCTGCACCTGGTCTTCGGCATCGTGGACCGAGCCCAGCATCCGGTAGCAGTGCGCCAGCAACTCAGGCCGGAACGGGTCGGTGAGACGCGCAAAATCCTCGGTGACTGCCATGGCTGCTCCCTCCCGGCACCGCGCGCTGCGCCCTTACCAGTACAGATCCGGCCCGGCCGCGAAAATCACCGGCCGGCAGCTAACTGTCTGCGCCCGCGGTTTGCCCGGTCAGTTTTGCGTGCGTCCCGGATCTGTAGGGGTGAACCGCGGCTTAGGCGCCGCCTCACACACATCAGGGAGCCCACATGTCGAGGCACCACCCTTCCGGCCAGATCGGCTGCCACCACAAGGGGGTCAGGGTATGAATCAGGTCCATCGCTGGCGCGCGTTCGCGGTGCTGGCTGTCGCGTTCTTCATGACGATCGCGGACCTCGCGATCGTCAATGTCGCGCTGCCGACCATCGGCCGCAAGCTGCACATGCCCGAATCGAGCCTGCAATGGGTCGTCACCGGCTACGCGCTCACCTTCGGCGGCTTCCTGCTGCTCGGCGGCCGCGCCGCGGATCTGCTCGGGCGCCGCCGCATCCTGATGGCCGGCCTGTTCGTGTTCACCGCGGCCTCGCTCGGCTGCGGGCTGGCGACATCGGAGGGGTTCCTGATCGCGATGCGCTTCCTGCAGGGGCTCGGCGCGGCGATCGTATTGCCGGCGGCGCTGTCGATCGTGATGAACATGTTCCCTGAGGGCGCCGAGCGGAACAAGGCGCTGGGCGCCTGGGGGGCCATCGGGGCGAGCGGCGCGGCCGTCGGGGTGATGGCCGGCGGGCTGCTCACCCGCTACGCTCGGCTGGCAGTACATCTTCTTCCTGAACGTCCCGATCGGCGCGGCGGCGCTGGCGCTGGCCCCGCGCGATCGTGCCGGAGAGCCGACTCGCCACCGCGCGGCGGCGCTATGACCCGTTCGGCGCGGTCACCGTGACCGGCGGCCTGTCGCTGCTGGTCTACGCGGTCTCCACCGCCCCGCAGGCCGGCTGGGGCACCGCCAGGACGGTGTCGCTGCTCGCGGCGTCCGCCGCCCTGCTCGCCGCCTTCGTGGTCATCGAGACGCGCGTGGAGGCGCCGCTGATGCCGCTGCGGATCTTCCGGCCGAAGACGCTGGCGGGCGCGAACGCGGTCGGCGTGCTGCTCGGCGGCGGTTTCTTCGCGTTCATCTTCATCGGCACCCTGTACATGCAGCAGGTGCTCGGGTACTCCGCGCTGAAGGCCGGGCTCGCCTGGCTGGTGATGGCGCTCAGTTCGGTCGCCTTCGCGGGCCTGTCGCAGGCGCTGGTCACCCGCGGCTCGGCCAGGCTCGTGATGGCGGCCGGCATGGCGATGATCGGCGGCGGCATACTGTGGGCAACCCAGGTGCCCGTGCACGGGCACTTCTGGGCCGACCTGGCCGGGCCCTTCTTGATCATCGGGGTCGGCACCGCGTTCGCCTTCGTCCCGGTCTCGATCGCCGCCCTGGCCGGCGTTGCCGAACACGAGGCCGGCCTGGCCTCCGGGCTCCTCAACACCTCCCAGCAGCTCGGCGGGGCGGTCGGCGTCGCGGTGGCGTCCACGATCGCCGCCACCCACGCCAGCACCCTGCTGCACCAGGGCGCCGCACCAGCCGCCGCGCTCACCAGCGGCTTCCATTGGGCGTTCTGGGCCTGCGGCCTGGTCGGCCTGGCCGCGGTCCCGGTCACCTACCTGCTGGTCCGCCGCAACGAGCTAGCCACGGCGGTTGCCAGCACATCCCAGAAGCCGCAGCCCGCACCTGCCGATGTTTAACCCAATCACCGCCGGCCCGTCCGAAGCTGGGCCGTGATCACGAGATCAACTACTCGAGAAAGGGAACCACGATGCGCAAACTGATCGAATCGACGCTCGTCTCGCTCGACGGCGTCATCGAAGCGCCTGAACGGTGGGCCAACTTCGACGCCGAGGCCACGGCGTTGTCCCTCGAGCAGCTGGGCAACTACGACGCGTTCGTCATGGGCCGGGTGACCTACGAGAAGTTCTACGCGAACTGGGGCCACATCGCTGGCAACCCCTACATCGACCTCATCAACGCCATGCCCAAGTACGTCGCATCCCGATCGCTGACCGAGACGGCATGGAATGCCACCCTCCTCGGGCCCGACCCGTCCAGCGCGATCGCCCGGCTGAAGGAACAGCCCGGCAAGGACCTCATCAAATACGGCACCAGCCGCTTCGACAACACGCTCGTGCGAGACCACCTGATCGACGAGTTCCGCTTCTGGATCATGCCCGTCGTGGCCGGCTCAGGGCAACGGCTGTTCGAGGACGTGGACACCTCCGGACTCGACCTCAGGCTCACCGACGAAACGAGGCTGGAGAACGGGTCGGTGATCCTCACCTATGCGCCCGGAGATATCCGAAGCTGCAGGTGACGGGCCTAGCCGGCAGCGGGCCGTCAGCTCTCGTCTCCCCCGTCCCGGAGCGGTCGGAATGCCGCCCGGATCTCGGTCGCGAACAGCTCGGGCTCTTCCCAGGCGGCGAAGTGGCCGCCCTTGCCAGCCTCGTTGAAGTAGGTGAGGCTGGGGTACCCCTGCTCGACCCAGCTGCGCGGGGCCCGGAAGATCTCGCCCGGGAACGTGGTGAAGCCGACCGGGAGCTTGACCTCCGGCGGTGCCTGGCCGGCTGCACGAGCCTGGGCTTGTCCGTTCTCCCAGTACGACCGGGCCGCTGATGCCCCAGTGCCCGTCAGCCAGTACACGCTGATGTTGTCGAGGATGTGGTCCTGGGTGAGATTTCCGGACGGCCGCCCGTCGACGAAGGCACGGGAGATCTTCTCGTAGGCGTCGGTGTCGTGGTCGAGCATCCAGGCGGCCAGGGCGACGGGTGAATCCAGCAATGCGTAGCCGATCGTCTGTGGCCGCGTGGCCTGCTCCAGGAAGTAACCGAAGCCGCTCGCCCGGAACTTCTTGGTCTGCTCGAGCGCCGCGCGTTCTTTCTCCGTTTCCGCCGGCATGGCGCCGCCGGCGAGCGCCGTCACTAGCAAGTTCATGTGGATGCCAGCCAGACCCTCGGGTGCCTGGCGGCCCATCGCGTCGGTGACCGAGGCGCCCACGTCACCGCCCTGGGCGACGTAGCGGGTGTAGCCGAGGCGGCGCATCAGCTCCGCCCAGGCGCGCGCGGTGCGGCCGGGGTCCCAGCCGACCTCGGCCGGCTCGCCGGAGAAGCCGTAGCCGGGCAGAGACGGCAGCACGAGGTCGAACGCGTCCTCGGCGCGTCCGCCGTGCGCGGTCGGGTCGGTGAGCGGGCCGACTACCTCGAGCAGCTCGATGACCGAGCCTGGCCAGCCGTGCGTCATGATCAGCGGCAACGCGTCCGCGTGCGGCGACTTCACGTGGATAAAGTGGATGTCCACTCCGTCGATCTCGGTCTTGAACTGCGGCAGCGAGTTCAGTCTCGCCTCGCACGCGTGCCAGTCGTAATCGGTCGTCCAGTAGCGAGCGAGCTCCTGAATCGTCGCCAACTGCACGCCCTGCGACCGATCGGCAACGAGCTCACGGGAGGGTCGCCGCGTCGCGGCGACGCGCCGCTGGAGATCGGCGATCGCTTCGTCAGGCATGTCGACCCGGAAGGGACGAAGCTCGCTGGCGGTCTCGACGGTGGTGCTCATGACAACCTCCTTGCTAACTCAGCGACGGGACACCGCACCGCCTTCCACATCCGCGAGGGCGTCGGCGGCGAAGGTGTCGTAGTCGGGGTGTAAGGCATATATCCCCGTATCTCAGTCCAGTGTCATGATCCCGGACGGTACGCCGGACAGAAGTAGAGCTAGATGCACGCCACCAAACGTTCGCATGTCGGCCTTGCCCGAATCATGGCCGCGAGCAGCCATACCCCCGACCGCCGGGCCTAAGCGACCTGCTAACTGCTGCCTGGCTCTCCGCTCACTACCGGCGGCAGGTGGCGTGCAGGGGATAACGGGAACGCCGCCTGCAGGCACAGGTCGGTTTCGGTGGCCGGGCTTGGTTAGACCTGGGCGGGGTCCGCGATGCGGGCGAGAAACAGCGGCGTGCGGGTGGCGGTGTCTTCAAGTATGAGCAGGAACGGCCGGTCAAAGTCGAGGGTGTGGACGTTCACCTCGGCGCTGCTCCCGATGGCGATGCCGGTCGCGGCGGCCGCGGTGGTCCCCATCTGGTTGACATCCATGGTGGCCTTCTGCACGACTTGCGAGATCTGCGAATCACCCGGACCGAGACCGGAGTAATCCCCCGACAGCGGCAGCCCCATCGCGGCCAGCGTGTCTTGAAGCTGCGGCCAGCTCTGGGACAGGTGCAGCTTGGGCAGCAGCACTCCCGCGGTCTGGCCAGCGCGAGGCGCGGTCAGCGCCGCCAGCTCACTGGCGGTCGGGACGCCGCAGCCGGTCGCCGAGGCCGGCGGCAGACGCGATCCTTGGTGGCTGACCCGGGCATGTCGGGACCTGTCCTTCCGGGCCGCCGGGCGATCGCAGTCAGCGCTGACGGCGCGGCCCACCTGGCCAAGACATCCAGCCAGGACAGATGGCAAACCGCAGGCTCACTCTCTTGTGGCCACGGTGCCGCCATCCGAGTTGGCAGGAGTCGCGGCGGGTAGACGGAAGTCATGGCAGGCCGGATCGTTCTGTACGGCGCCACTGGATTCACGGGTTCGCTGACGGCGCGGGCAATGGTCGCAACCGGGTTGCGGCCGGTCCTGGCGGGCCGAGACCGGGGCAGGCTGGATGAGCTGGCTGCCCGGCTCGCGCAGGCAGGCGACAGGACGCCGCTGGAGACAGCAGTTGCGGAAGCGGGATCCGGGCCGCTGCGCGACCTGATCGGGCCCGGCGATGTGCTGGTGTCGACCGCAGGGCCATTCTTGAAGATCGGCCGGCCCGCCGTGGCCGCAGCGGCGGACGCTGGAGCGATCTACCTGGACTCCAGCGGCGAGCCGCCGTTCATCAGGCACGTGTTCGAGGAGTTCGGCCCGCGTGCGGAACGGACCGGGGCGGTGCTGCTGACCGCGTTCGGCTACGACTACGTGCCGGGGAACCTGGCGGGAGCTCTGGCGCTGGAAGCGGCCGGACCTGCAGCGACGCAGCTGCAGATCGGCTACTTCGTGCACGGGCAGCTCGGGAAGGCGACGAGCGCGGGCACGCGCGCATCGGCGGCCGGCGCGGTGCTCGAAGGCGGCTACGCCTTCCGTGACGGTCACATCGTCAGCGAGCGGACCGCTGCGCATGTCACGTCGTTCAAGATTGACGGCCACGCAAAGGCGGCCTTTTCGATCGGCTCCTCCGAGCATTTCGGGCTACCGAGGTTCCGGCTGCGGGCAAGGGAGTCAACAGGCATCCCAGCGCCGGCGCCGCTCACCGACGTGGATGTCTATCTGGGCTGGTTCGGTCGGGCCACCAGGCTCGTCCAGCTCGGCTCCGCGCTCGCTGTGCCAGCGCGCCGCGTGCCCGGTGCGCGCCCGGGTCTGGACGCGCTGGCCCGTCGGATCCAGCGCAGCAGGACTGAGCCCACCGCCGCACCGAGCATCCGGTCGGACGTGGTAGTCGTGGCGCGCGATGCGAGCGGCACCGAACTCGCCGCGGTGCATCTGACCGGTGGAGATCCCTACTCGTTCACCGCGCAGATCCTCGCCTGGGCAGCAGGCAAGGCGGCCGCTGACGGAGTGCAGGCCGCTGGCGCGCTCGGCCCGGTTGAAGCCTTCGGAGCCGACGACCTCGAGGCCGGCTGCGCCGGCGCCGGGTTTCACCGCGGCCGGGCCAGCTCTGGATAGGAATTCGCCGATAACGGCGACAGCCGACCGGCAGGCAGCTAAGCGCACCCGACGGGGCGGCTGGCCATGGATGTCACCGGCTGTGTGATGCTGATCGGCATCAGAGTCTGAGGGAGCTGGACCGGCTAACATCGGCCGCCAGCCTGCCGATGTTATTGGGGGAACCGACATGGCGGAGCCCGCGGTCCCGAGCCATGTTCCGGCCGGTGCGACTGCAGAGAGCGACGGTATTCTCCTCGGCCTCGGTCCGGTCCGCGTTGACGCGTTTATTGACTTCCTGTGCCCGTACTGTCGGCGATTCGAGCTGTCTGCCGGGCCGACGCTGGCCGGCCTGGTGTCTAACGGTTCGATCAGCCTCGCCTACCATCCGATGAACTTCCTGGATGAGGCGTCGACGACGAATTACTCGACCCGGGCGGCTGCGGCGTCGGGCTGCGCCGCGGACCAGGAGCGATTTGCCGAGTACGCGCACGCCCTCTTCGTGAATCAGCCAGCTGAGGGCGGCGCTGGCCTGACCGATGATCAACTGGCTGACCTGGGGCTTGCGACCGGATTGGCTGGTGCTTTCACGGCCTGTGTTGCAAGTGGCCGGTATGCCGGCTGGCCGCCGTATGTGACCGCCCGTGCCGTCGCGCTCGGGGTGAGCGCCACCCCCACCGTGCTCGTTGGCGGTGTGGCCGTGGCGCCGGACGCGCAGGCGATCAGCGCGGCAGTCGGCGCGGCGCGCTCGTGACCGTCGAATCTCAAAGATCCTGCCCGGAATCGGGCAGGATTCTTGCAATCAGGGCCGCCTAGCACGCATTATTGTCCGGGTGGCAGGGCAGAACGCACCCGGGGATCTCGTCGAGTACCTGATCCGGACCTGCCCGCTCAGCCAGGCGGAGGCCGCGCGCGTGGTGGCCGATGTGCTGGGCTACTTCTCCGAGGCGCCAGCGGAGTACGTCCGGCGGCGCCACCGGGAACTGAAGGCGCGCGGCTTCAGTAACGACGCGGCCTTCGGGGTAATCGCGGCCGAGATTCCGCAGCGGCGCTACGCGCCACCGGAGTACTCGCTGCGGCAGCTGCGCAGGATCGTGTACGGGTAATCGGGATCGTCTACGGGCAGGAGCAGGCGCTTTGTGCGGAATCGTCGCGTATATCGGTGGCAAGGACAGTGTCCCGATCTTGCTGGAGGGCCTGGCCAGGCTCGAATACCGCGGTTACGACTCGGCCGGGATAGCGGTCGTCGGCCGGGGCGGCGACTTGCGCGTACACAAGGCGAAGGGGCGGGTGCCGGAACTTGCCGCCGACATCCCGGCCAGGCTGAAGGGCAGTCCGGGCATCGGGCACACGAGATGGGCGACGCACGGCGAGCCGAGCGACGTCAACGCGCATCCGCACGTCTGCGGTCCCATCGCGATCGTGCACAACGGCATCATCGAGAACGCAGAGGAACTGCGGGCCAAGCTGATCGCCGATGGCGCCGAGTTCGCATCGCAGACCGACAGCGAGATATTCGCCCACCTGATCGCTGCCCATGCGGGCGCGAGTCCGCTGGCCGACCCGGCGGAGTCCGCCGACCTGGAGGAAGCGGTGCGCCGGGCGCTGAAGTCCGTCGTCGGCACCTATGGCCTGGCGGTACTGGATGCTCGAAAGCCTGACCGGCTGGTCGTTGCCCGCAATGGCAGCCCGGTGCTGCTCGGCATCGGCGACAAACAGATGTTCGCGGCATCCGACGTGGCGGCGCTGGTCCGCTACACCCGGCAGGTAGTGCACCTGGACGATGGTGAGATCGCCACTATCCAGGCAGACGGATTCCGGACGTCCACCCTCGATGCCAGGCGCACCACCAAGACCGCCGCGATGGTCGAGGCCGACGCGGCCAGCTACGACGCCGACGGCCACGCCCATTTCATGCACAAGGAGATCCACGAGCAGCCAGGGGTCGTCGAGCGCGTACTTCGCGGCCGCCTGGATGACAGGTTCAATACCGCGCATCTGGGCGGGCTCAATCTGGATCCGCGCGAAGCCCGTGGCATCAAGCGAGTGAAGATCCTGGGCTGCGGCTCCGCCTACTACT
Organism: uncultured Actinomycetota bacterium; assembly: GCA_963787665.1. Lineage (GTDB taxonomy): Bacteria > Actinomycetota > Actinomycetes > Streptosporangiales > Streptosporangiaceae > JAJYUU01. The sequence goes on along the minus strand of CAWBDZ010000001.1, from coordinate 339,193 downwards.
CAGGCTTGCTTGGCGCCCAGTTGATCGAGGAACTTGCGAGGGTGCCCGCCGACGCCGAGCCGGCCTCGGAGTTCCGCTACCGGAGTCCGGTGATCGAGGAAGGGACTTTGTACATCGGGGTGAGCCAGTCCGGCGAGACCTACGACACGCTGGCGGCGGTGCAGGAGGTAAAGCGCAAGGGCGGCCGGGTGCTCGGCGTCGTCAACACGGTAGGCAGCACGATCGCCAGGGAGTGTGACGGCGGGGTATACCTGCACGCCGGCCCCGAGATATCTGTCACCTCCACCAAGAGCTTCACCGCGACGGCAACGGTGTTCGCGCTGCTCGCTCTGCACCTGGGCCGCATTCACGACCTTTCCCCGGCTGACGGCAGGCGGATCAGTGCCGGCCTGCGCAAGCTGCCGGGTCAGATCGAGCAGATCCTGGCACGGGAAGATGAGATCGCCGCCCTGGCCAAGGACCTCGCCGGGTACCAGGGCATGTTCTTCGTCGGCCGGGTGCGTGGCTGGCCGGTCGCGCGGGAGGGCGCGCAGAAACTCAAGGAAGTCTCCTACCTGCACGCCGAGGCCTACCCGGCCAGCGAGCTTAAGCACGGCCCGCTCGCCCTGATCGGACCCGACCTGCCGACGGTGGCGATCGTCCCGGACGATGAGCTGGTCGAAAAGAACCTGGCCACGCTGGGCGAAATCAAGGCCCGCAGGGGCCGGGTCATGCTCGTCGGTCATTCCGCGCCGGACCGGCAGCTTGCCGACGACATGCTCGCGGTGCCAAAGAACGAGCCGGAACTCGACCCGATCCTGCTGTCGGTGCCGCTCCAACTGCTGGCCTACCATGCGGCGGTTCAGCTGGGGAACGACGTTGACAGGCCACGGAATCTCGCCAAGAGCGTCACGGTCGAATAGGCCGGGGAGCGCTCCGGCCCGGTTCGCCGCCAGCTCGGCGTTCATACCGCAGACTGGGCACATGGCCTGGAAGGCGAGCAGCGCGCGAGCTGCCCGCGGGCACACTGAGGTCGAGCCGCTGCCGGAGCCGCTGGTCCAGGCACTGGCCGCCTTCAGCCGCCACCTAGCCGCGGAGCGCGGGCTTTCGGGACACACCGTGCGCGCCTACCTCGGTGACATCGAGTCGCTGCTCCGGCACGCGCACCGGGTTGGCCGCGGCGACGTCGGCGACCTCGATATCGCCGCGCTGCGGTCCTGGCTGGGCGAGCTGCACCGGTCCGGGCAGGCGCGCGCGACCATTGCCAGGCGCGCCGCGTCGGCTCGGGCGTTCACCGCCTTCGCGCACCGCCGCGGCTGGCTGCCCACCGATCCGGGTGGCCAGCTCGGAACGCCGAAGGTACACCGGCCGCTGCCGCAGGTGCTGGCGCAGGACGAGATGACCGCCGTGCTCGCAGCAGCGAAGCCGGAGGGTGGCGAGCTTCCGGCGGCCAAACCCCGGGTTGGTACCGGGCCGGCCGCGAAGGCAGCCGCAGCCGTGGCGGCGGCTGTCTGGCTCCGGGATACGGCGATCATGGAAATGCTGTACGCGGCCGGGATCCGGGTCAGCGAACTGTGCGGGCTGGAGCTACGCGATCTCGACGCCGGCCGCCGTACGGTCCGGGTGCTCGGCAAGGGCAGCAAGGAGCGGACCGTGCCGGTGGGCATCCCGGCGCTGCGGGCTGTCCAGGAATGGATCGCCCTCGGCAGGCCAGTGCTCGCTAGCGGCCCGTCCCCGGCCATATTCCTCGGTGCCCGCGGCGGCCGGATAGATCCGCGTACTGTCCGGCGGGTCGTGCACGGAAGGATCGCGGCGGCCGGGTCGGTGCCGGATACCGGCCCGCACGGGCTTCGGCACACCGCCGCCACGCACCTGCTGGAAGGCGGCGCTGACCTGCGCAGTGTCCAGGAGATACTCGGCCATGCCTCGCTGGCGACGACGCAGATCTACACGCACGTGACGATTGACAGACTGATCGCGGTCTACCATCAGGCTCATCCGCGGGCCTGACACCGCCGCGCTTGTGGCTCCCGGGACCGCCGCCTGATGGGCTCGGCTGCGGCCGCTCCCGCCGGGACATCGCGACGCAGGCCGGGCATGTAGACTGACTGCACGGCCAGCCAGCTTCCCTGCGTAAGCAGGCGCAGTCCCGGCGGCCAAATTCGCGCGTCCGCTCGCTGCGCGGTCTGCCCGCGCGAGGCTCCCTCAGGGGAATCCCCGCGCTGGCTCCGCACAGGGCGCCTTTCACCGGTCCGCGGGAGTCAGCTCTCACGGCGAAAGGCGCACGGCCGCCAGGACTCAACCGGCAGGCGCCTGCCCTGGCATGGGCCGGGCGTCGTGAACAGGAAGGGGACCGGCATGGCTCCGGTCGTCACTATGCGCCAGCTGCTGGAGAGCGGCGTTCATTTCGGGCACCAGACCAGGCGCTGGAACCCCAAGATGAAGCGCTTCATCTTCACCGAGCGCAATGGCATCTACATCATTGACCTTCAGCAGTCGCTCGACTTCATCGACCGCGCCTACGACTTCATCAAGGAAACCGTGGCGCACGGCGGCTCGATCATGTACGTGGGCACGAAGAAGCAGGCCCAGGAGGCGATCGCCGAGCAGGCTCGCCGGGTCGGAATGCCCTTCGTCAACCAGCGCTGGCTGGGCGGCATGCTCACCAACTTCGGCACCGTGTACAAGCGCCTGCAGCGCCTCAAGGAGCTCGAGGAGATCGACTTCGACGACGTGGCCGGCTCGAATCTGACCAAGAAGGAGTTGCTCCAGCTCCGCCGCGAGCGGGACAAGCTCGAGCGCTCACTTGGCGGAATCAGGGACATGTCCAGGGTGCCAAGCGCGCTGTGGGTAGTGGACACCAAGAAGGAGCACATCGCGGTCAGCGAGGCTCGCAAACTGGGCATCCCGGTGATTGCGATCCTGGACACCAACTGCGACCCGGACGAGGTGCAGTACCCGATTCCCGGTAACGACGACGCGATCCGCAGCGTCGCCCTGCTTACCAGGGTCATCGCTGACGCGGTGGCCGACGGGCTCATCGCCCGGGCAGGCGCCGCCACCGCTGATGACAAGCCCGCTGCCAGCGGCGGTGAGGGCGAGGTTGGTGCTGCCGAACCGCTGGCCGAGTGGGAGCGCGAGTTGCTGGAGGGCACGGCTGACGCCGCGTCTGGTGAGGCGCCGGCCAGGGCTGCTGAGGCGCTGCCTGCTGTCGTCCCGCAGTCCGCTGACGTCGCGCAGGCCGCTGACGTAGCGCAGGCCGCGGAGGCTGCCGAGGACGGGACTGAGACGGCCCCGGCCAGCTCCGACAGCGCCGCCGACGCCGAGGCGTCGACAGCCTGATCGCGCGGCGCCGGGCCAGGGCGGCGGCCCGGCCGGGCCCGCCACCGGTACCACGACAACGAAAGATGAGGACATGGCGAACTACACCGCCGCTGACGTGAAGAGGCTGCGCGAGCAGACCGGGGCCGGCATGATGGACTGCAAGAATGCCCTGGTAGATGCCAACGGTGACTACGACGCCGCGGTCGAGGCGCTGCGCATCAAGGGTGCGAAGGACGTGACCAAGCGGGCCCAGCGCACCGCGGCCCAAGGGCTGGTCACGGCTCAGTTGTCCGGCACCAGCGCGGGCGTCCTGCTCGAGCTGAACTGCGAGACCGACTTCGTGGCCAAGACGGAGCTGTTCCAGCAAGTCGCCGGTGACATCGCCGCAGCGGCGCTCGCGGCCGCTGCGACCGACCGGCTCGCGGTCCTCGGCCTCGAAGTCCGGGCAGGTCAGACCACCCAGGAGCTGATCGAGGAAGCGGGCGCGACGCTCAAGGAGAAGCTGGAGCTGGGCCGCTACGCCCGCTTCGAGGGCGGCTACGTCACCAGCTACCTGCACAAGTCCGACCCCGGCCTGCCGCCGACGCTCGGCGTGCTCGTCCAGCTTGACGAGGCCGGCGCCGACATCGGCCAGGACATCGCCCACCAGGTCGCGGGCCATGCGCCCGCTGCACAGTACATCACCCGTGACCAGGTACCCGATGATCTGATAGCCAGCGAGCGCCGCATCGCCGAGCAGGTAACCAGGGAGGAAGGCAAGCCTGAGCAGGCCATCCCGAAGATCGTGGAGGGACGCGTCAACGCGTTCCTCAAGGACATCGTGCTCGTTGAGCAGGCGTCTGTGCGGGACCAGAAGAAGCCGGTCAGGCAGTTGCTGGCCGAGCACGGAGCCAGCGTGCGACAGTTCGCTCGGTTCCAGATCGGGCAGGCAGGTTGACGCTGCCGGAAGGTGGTATGTCGGTGGCACTGGGCCGGTCGGCAGATCCCGACTCCGAGCGCGGGCTCGGTGCCGTAACCGGCGAGGGCAGGCCGAACTGGCGGCGGGTGGTGCTGAAACTATCCGGCGAGGCGTTCTCGGGCAGCGAGCCGCTTGGTATCTCCCCGGACGTGCTGATTCACCTCGCCAGGGAGATTACCGCGGCGGCCAGGGAAGGCTTCGAGATCGCCGTAGTAGTCGGCGGCGGCAACATGTTCCGCGGAGCCGTGCTCGCCGAGCACGGCATTGACCGGTCCCGGGCCGATTACATGGGCATGCTCGGCACGGTGATCAACTGCCTGGCCTTGCAGGACGTACTGGAAAAGCTTGGCGTCGAAACCAGGGTCCAGACCGCCATCACGATGGGCCAGGTAGCCGAGCCGTACATACCGCGCCGCGCGATCCGGCACCTGGAGAAGGGCCGGATCGTCATTTTCGGGGCCGGGCTGGGCGCCCCGTTCTTCTCCACCGACACTTGCGCGGCTCAGCGCGCGCTTGAGATCGGCGCTGAGGCAGTGCTGAAGGGCACCCAGGTCGACGGTGTCTATGATGCCGATCCTCGCCATAATTCCGGTGCCGTGCTCTTCCACCACCTCGACTACACAGAGGTGCTACGCCGTGAACTGCGAGTGATGGATGCCACCGCGGTCAGCCTGTGCATGGACAATGACCTGCCCATCGTCGTCTTTGACCTGATGGGCGAGGGTAATGTCGTCAGGGCCGTCCGGGGTGACCACATCGGCACGCTGGTCAGCCGGTCAGGCCGATGATGGCCGGCCCGGCTAGCCACAGACGTTTCCAAGAGCGCCGGTAACGAGCGAAACTGGACGCCTACGAACGCACAGGAGCCGCAGTGATTGACGAGAGCCTCCTCGAGGCCGAGGAGAAAATGGAGAAGGCCGTCGCGGTTGCCAAAGACGAGTTCAGCGGCATCCGCACCGGCCGGGCGCACCCGTCTATGTTTAACAAGATCACCGCCGAGTACTACGGTACCCAGACGCCGGTGAACCAGCTCGCGTCCTTCCACCTGCCCGAGCCGCGGATGGTGATCGTACAGCCCTACGACAAGGGCTCGCTAGCCGCCATCGAGAAGGCGATCAGGAACTCCGACCTGGGAGTTAACCCGACAAATGACGGGATAATCATCCGAGTGGTGTTCCCGGAGCTGTCGGAGGAGCGCCGCAGAGAGTACATCAAGGTAGCCAGGAACAAGGCAGAGGACAGCCGGGTCTCGATACGCAACATACGCAGGCACGCCAAGGACGCGATCGACAAGCTGGTCAAGAACGGCGAGGCGGGCGAGGACGACGGCAGGCGAGCCGAGCGAGAGCTTGACGACCTGACGCACGTCTACACCGGGCAGGTCGATGAGCTGCTGAAGCACAAGGAAGCCGAGCTCCTCGAGGTGTAGCTTGCGGGTCGAGAAAAAGCCAGAGGTATCTCCTGGCACGCAGTCGGGGGGCGAAGCCCCCCGACTGCCTGTAATCGGGGGAGTTGCCGCGACGGCAGAGGGCGGGGCGGAGGCGGTGACCGAGCGCAGTCAGGCCGGGCCGGCCGTAATCTGCCTGCTGCCATTGGGGTCGGCCTCATTCTCGGCGGCCTGGTGCTGCTGACCTTGTTCACGGTCAAGGCGACGTTCCTGTTGTACGTCGGGCTTATTGTCGGCGCCGCCCTCTGGGAACTTAACCACGCGTTGCGCTCCCGGGACATCCACCTACCCCTGATACCGATCGCGGCCGGCGGCATCGCGATGGTGACCCTCGCTTACTGGACTGCGGCCAAATGGTCAATCACGGCGCTCGGGCTGTCAGCCATCGGGGTACTGGCCTTCCGGCTGCGGGGCACCGCAGCCGGGTACATGCGAGATGTCACCGCCGGCTTCTTCGCGCTGGCTTACCTGCCGCTGATGGCAGTGTTCGTGGCGCTGATGCTGGCCGAGCCGGACGGCGCGCGGCGCGCACTGATCTTCGTGGTACTGACCGTGTGTAGCGACACCGGCGGATTCCTGGCCGGCATCCTGATCGGCAAGCACCCGATGGCGCCGTCCATCAGCCCTAAGAAGACCTGGGAGGGCCTGAGCGGCTCGATCGTCGCCTGCCTTGTGGCTGGTGCGATCATGGTGCCGGAACTGCTGCACGGTCGTCTGTGGCAGGGACTAGTGCTCGGCCTCGCCGCAGTTGGCGCCGCGACGCTTGGCGACCTGAGCGAATCCATGATGAAGCGGGACCTGCAAATCAAGGACATGGGGCACCTGCTGCCAGGGCATGGCGGCATCCTGGACCGGATCGATTCACTGCTGGTGATGGCACCGGTCATCTGGGTGCTGCTGGCAGTCTTCGTGCCTAACGGTCACGCGGCCTGACACCACCGGGCCGGCCGCGCTGCCGGCAGGTCTGCGAGCCGGATCCAGGCCCCGTTACCCACTATGACGTCAGGGCTTCAGGGTTCCGGTCAGTTTTGCGGCTCGTATACCCAGCTGCGGCGCTGCGCGGCAAGCTGCGTGACCAGGCTGGCCGAGCTCCGTTCCCGTGCCAGCTTCCGCTCGCGGTCGTTGATCGGGATCAGCCAGAGCCAGCGGACCGGCTCGTTGCTGGACCGGAATCCGCCCAGGCGCGGCACTTCCGGGCCTGGCAGCCGGCCTGGGTCGTCGAGCAGCAGCACGGCCTCGTTCCCGCCGCCCAGCGGGAACGTCGACTGCTCGTGATACCAGGCGATGCTGTGGCCTGAGCCGAGCCAGGTCACCTCGCGCCACGGGAACTGGGCGAGCCAAAGGAAGATACGAGCAGCCTCCGCGCTCGGCATGGTGGTGGCTAGCGCGAGCTCGATCCGGGCCCGGCTGGCGAAGCCGTCGCCGGTTTGCTCGACCACTGGCATCCGCTGGCAGCTCATGCCCACGGTGGACAGCACGGTGAAGGGACGTTTGGGAACCGCTGGGCGCTCGGACACGCCGACCGCCGGGCTCTTGCCGCCGCTGACATCCCAGTAGCCACCGCCAGGGCCGAGCCTGGTCAGCAGGTGCCCGAGCAGCGACTGCTGTGTTAGGGCCCAGGAACCCGCACTGGAACGCCAGCGCCAGAACTGCGCCGACTGGGCCACCCGGATGCCGAGGCCCTCGATGGCGTCGTCGAGCGACCAGCCGAACGGGGTCTGGCCGATGACGTCCCGGCTGTAGCCGGGCATGCCCGTAGTCAGGTCCGACCAGCCGGGAATGACGGCCAGCAGTTCGCCGTCCTCGAGGATCGCGACCCCGTCCCCTTCCTCGAGCCAGACCGGCGTCAGCGACCCGGCTTCGATGAGCCGCCGCCCGGCGGGATGCTTGGTGTGCTCTGCTGGCATTTCGGGGGCGGCACCGGACCGTAGCCCGGCCAGGTCGACAGTCTCCGGCGCCGCGCGGTGATTGGCGATCCAGGTGGCCGCGATCGCACCAGACTTGTCGCGCAGGTACGCCGAGGTTGTTGCGCCGTCGTACTCCACGACCACCCGCCGGCTGCCGTACGGGCTGACGCTATCCAGCAGCACAACAGATCCGCCGCCCGGCCCGGCTGGCCCGGCTGGCCCGGCGGATATCCTGGAGCCCTGACCGGACCCTCTGCGCAACGTCGGCACGAGCTGAAATCTACCGACTTTCCGCAGGTAGTAGGGGTCCATGCGGAAGATAGATAGCGAGTTGATGCACGGAGGGAGCGGGCTGTTGGCAGAGGCGATCAAGCTGCTGCCCATCGGGCTCGCCGAGGCCGAGCCGGTCGGTGACGGCAGGCGTCGTGCCGCACGCGCCCGCCCGCCCCGGCACCTGGCCGATCTAGACCTGGCTGGGCGCCGGGCCGTCGTGACAGAGCTGGGACAGCCCGCTTTCCGGGCCGACCAGCTGTCCCGGCATTATTTCGGCCGGCTGACCGACGATGCGGCGGACATGACCGACCTGCCTGCCGCCGCCCGGGGCGAGCTGGCCGCGGCTTTGCTGCCGCGCCTGCTCAGCGCCCAGCGCGAGCTGGAGTGCGACGGTGGCACGACGCGCAAGACGCTGTGGCGTGCCGTCGACGGCGCGTTTGTCGAGTCGGTTCTCATGCGCTACCCCGACCGGGTCACGATGTGCGTCTCCTCGCAGGCCGGGTGCGGCATGGCTTGCCCGTTCTGCGCTACCGGCCAAGCCGGGCTGACCAGGAACCTGTCGGCCGCGGAGATAGTGACGCAGGTGTTCGCCGGCGCCAGGGCGATGGCGTCCGGTGCCGTGCCAGGCGGTCCCGGCCGGGTGTCCAACGTGGTGTTCATGGGCATGGGCGAGCCGCTGGCGAACTACCCGAGCGTGCTCACCGCCGTGCGCCGGATCACTGATCCGTCGCCGGCCGGGCTCGGCATCTCCCAGCGATCGGTGACCGTGTCGACGGTCGGCCTCGTTCCCGCCATCAGGAAGCTGGCGGCCGAGCGGCTGTCGGTGCGGCTGGCCGTGTCGCTGCACGCCCCCGACGACGAGTTGCGCGACGAGCTGGTGCCGGTGAACCGGCGCTGGAAGGTTGCCGAGGTGCTCGACGCGGCATGGGATTACGCAGCGGCGACCGGGCGGCGGGTGTCCATCGAGTACGCGATGATCCGGGACGTCAATGACCACGCTTGGCGAGCTGACCTGTTGGCGAGCCTGCTCAACGGACGGCTGGCACACGTCAACCTGATCCCGCTTAACCCCACCCCGGGCTCGAAGTGGACGGCATCTGATCCGGCCGTGGCCGCTGAATTCCTTGACCGGCTTGCTGCGCGGGGTATCCCGGTCACCGTGCGCGACACCAGGGGAACGCAAATCGACGGGGCGTGCGGCCAGCTGGCAGCGGCGACTGCTCCGGCCTGACGCCACCGGCCGTCGGCCGCCGCAGGGACGCTGAACGCCGGCTGACGCCGCGGCCGCCGGCCCGTTGGCCGACGCCTGGCCGACGCTGGCGATCTTCCCGGCGGCTCTGCGCGCGGGGTACGGTGGCGGCCATGATGTGGAAGCAGGAGCTTGGCAGGCGGCGAAGGCTGCTGATGGCGGCGGCTGTCCAGGGCGCCTGGCGCCGCATGCAGCAAGCCGGGATGGTGACGGCTGACACTGCGGCCGGCCGCCGGTTTGCGGCGTTCGGCCCAGGCACGATGATGGCCTTCCCGACCGGCGCGGTCTACGGCGAGAGCTGGATCGAAATCGGCGATCAGTGCATGATCGCCGAGCTGGTCACGCTCTGCGCTGGCCTGCCCGGCCACGACCTTGGCCCCGACCCGGTGGTCCGCATCGGCGACCGATGCGTCATCGGCCGCGGCAGCCATATTGTCGCCCATCACTCGATTGAGATCGGCGATGACGTCTTCACCGGCCCCTACGTCTACGTCACTGACCAGAACCATAGCTACGCCGACACCGAGGTCCCCGTCGGGCGGCAGTGGCCGGTGAACAGCAGCGTGCGCATCGGCGCCGGAACCTGGCTCGGTACCGGCGCGGTTATCTTGCCAGGCTCGGTTATCGGCCGGAACGTGGTCGTCGCGGCAGGAGCTGTCGTTCGCGGCAAAGTGCCCGATCACGCTGTCGTCGGGGGTGTCCCGGCCAAGGTGATCCGCGAGTACGTGGCGGGCAGCGGCTGGTGCGCCCCGGCTGGCTAGGCGGATCGCTACCGGGCTGTTTTCCTCGCTCCGGCCAGTTGCGGCACGAAAGTCTCGCCACGCAGCGCGCGCGTGACCAGGTCGACCGCCTGCGCGGTAGCGACAAGGCGGCGGCCCTCGGTCTGGTAGGCGGCCAGGACCGCGGCTAGCGCGCCTGGCGGCAAGTCTTTTCCAAGTTCTGCCCTCGCGCTTCGGTAGCCTGCCCGCGCGCCCTCGACGCAGGCCGCCAGATGGTGGCTGGCGAGCGTGGCGAGCGCGATCGGGTGGCGCACGAGCACGCCATGCAGCCGGTAGTCAGGCGGCACGACGTCCAGCAGCCAGCTGGCCGCGGTCTGCTCAAAGCCGGGACTGCCCGGCGGGTGGACGCCGTCGGGCCAGCCGGTCGGAACAAATGCCGCTGCCACACGCAGAGCATAACGCTGATCGAACAGGTTTTCTATATAATAATCCTGCCGTCGCATTATCGCTGGTGCGCGGCCCGAAGCAGGTGTTGCCGGCGAGCAGGCCGCCGGACCGACTAGAATTAATGTCAAGCCGTAATCCCGGCACTTCCCACAGTTACCGGAGCCTCTCCGTCATGCCTGCCAGCCCAGCCACAGTCGGCCCTTTCTCCGCCGGCGCTACCGGCACGCTCGCGCGTCGTGACGACCTGCGCAACGTGGCGATCGTGGCACACGTTGACCATGGCAAGACAACGCTCGTGGACGCCATGCTCTGGCAGTCCGGCGCCTTCAGGGTGGGTGCTCAAGTGGCCGACCGCGTTATGGACTCCGGCGACCTGGAGCGGGAAAAGGGCATCACGATCCTGGCCAAGAACACCGCGGTCCGGCACGGCGGTATGACCATCAACATCATCGACACGCCAGGCCACGCGGACTTTGGCGGCGAAGTCGAGCGGGGCCTTTCCATGGTGGACGGCGTTGTGCTGCTTGTCGACGCCAGCGAAGGACCGCTGCCGCAGACCAGGTTCGTGCTGCGCAAGACGCTTGAGGCCAAGCTGCCGGTGATCGTAGTGATCAACAAGGTGGACCGTCCGGATGCCCGGATCGCCGAGGTCGTCGACGCCTGCTACGAGCTGTTCCTCGATCTGGACGCGAGCGAGGACCAGATCGAGTTCCCGATCGTGTACGCGTCGGCCCGGACTGGTCGCGCGTCGCTGAACCGCCCGGAGGACGGCTCGCAGCCCGATTCACCCGACCTCGAGCCGCTGTTCCAGGTGCTGCGGGAGACCGTGCCCGCCCCGACTTATGACCCGAACGCTCCGCTGCGGGCTCAGGTCACGAACCTGGACGCATCTTCTTACCTGGGCCGGATCGCGCTCTGCCGCGTTCACAGCGGCGAGATTCGCAAGGGCCAGCATGTCGCCTGGTGCCGTCGCGACGGGTCGATCGAGCGCGTGAAGGTCACCGAGTTGTTCCTCACCGAGGCACTCGACCGGGTGCCGACGCAGTCCGCGGGACCTGGTGACATCATCGCGGTGGCCGGCATCGCGAACATCATGATCGGCGAGACGCTGGCCGACCCGGAAGACCCGCGGCCGCTGCCGCTGATCACGGTAGACGAGCCAGCCATCTCAATGACGATCGGCGTGAACACCGCGCCGCTGGTGGGCCAGGCGAAAGGCTCGAAAGTCACGGCGCGCATGGTGAAAGACCGGCTGGACCGCGAGCTTGTCGGCAACGTCTCCCTGATCGTGCAGGCCACCGAGCGCCCGGACACCTGGGAGGTTCAGGGCCGCGGCGAGCTTGCCCTCGCCGTTCTAGTCGAGCAGATGCGGCGCGAGGGTTATGAGCTGACTGTCGGGCGCCCGCAAGTAGTGACCCGCGTGGTGGATGGCAAGGTGCACGAGCCGGTAGAGCGGCTCACCGTCGATTGTCCCGAGGAATACCTGGGCACCGTTACCTCCCTGCTGGCCGTGCGCAAGGGCCGGATGGAGAATATGTCGAATCACGGCACGGGCTGGGTCAGGCTCGACTTCACGGTGCCCGCCCGCGGCCTGATCGGTTTCCGAACCCAATTCCTCACCGAGACCCGCGGTACCGGCATCGCGCACCACGTATTCGATGGCTTCGAGCCGTGGTTCGGCGATATGCGCGCCCGGCCGAGCGGTTCGCTGGTGGCGGACCGGGCCGGCGTCGCGACCGCCTACGCGATGTTCTCGCTGCAAGAGCGGGGCAGCCTGTTCATCGAGCCGGGAACCGAGGTCTACGAGGGCATGATCGTCGGCGAGAACTCCCGCTCCGACGACATGGACGTCAACATCGCCAAGGAAAAGAAGCTCACGAACATACGCCAGTCCGCCGGTGAGGAACTGGAGAGGCTGATCCCGCCGCGGCTGCTCAGCCTGGAACAGGCGCTCGAATTCTGCGCAAACGACGAATGCGTCGAAGTCACGCCGACGGCTGTGCGCATGCGTAAGGCGACCCTCGATGCCAGGGAACGGGGACGTCAGCGCGGCCGGCGCTCTCGAGAGGAGTAACTCGCCTCGGGGCCTGCGTCCGGGCACTTGCCGCGCGGTAACCAGCGATGGCAGGCCGCCTTGCCTACTTGACCTGCAAATAGATGATGCTGCCCAAGCCGAAGACCACGCAGTAGATGGCAAACGGTGTCAGCGTCCTGGTCCTGAAGTAGCGAACCAGGAACCGGACCGATACGTACGCGCCGATCCCCGATAGCACACTGCCGGCCACAATCGGCCCGTAGATCCCGTGTCCCTTCTGGATCAGGTCGCCCATCTTGAGCGCACCCGCGGCCAAGATGACCGGGGTGGCCAGCAGGAACGCGAACCGGGCGGCATCTTCGCGGGCCAGGCCGCGGAACATGCCGGTCACCATGGTGACGCCGTCCCGGCTGATGCCGGCCAGCAGGGCGAGTATCTGAGCCGCGCCGATGATGAGGGTCTGCACATAGTCCAGCTTCGACAGGCGCTGGTCGGCGCGTACCGCGGCGGCGACGTCCGCTGCCCGCTCGGCCTGGTTACTCGGTTTCGCCGCCGCGTGGCTGCCGTGCCCCGGCCTGCGGATCGGAACCACCCCTGCGCTGCCCTCGCCCGCTGCAGTCAGCCCGACTGCCGCCACTCCCGCTGCAGGCTCACGCTGGACCTCGGCGTTCGCGGCGGCCACCCGGCGCTCGTCGGCCGCCTGCTGGTCGGCTTGCAAGGACTTCTTGGTCCGGAACTTCTCGCCGCTGAACAAGATCAGCCCGTTCACCACCAGGAACACCGCTGCCAGGACCGGCTTGCCGAAGATCACCCTGAATGTGTGCTCGAACGCGACCCCGACGAGCCCGACCGGGATGGTGGCCACAATGATCATCCAGGCCAGCTTCTGATCGGGCGTGACGATGTCGCGGTCGCGGATGGAGGTGAAGAAGCCGCGGATGATCCTGACCCAGTCGTGCCAGAAGTAGATCAGGAGCGCGATAGCCGTAGCTACATGCAGGCCGACGATGAAAGCCAGATACGGCGACTCCGGGGCACCGACGTTCAGGTCACGGGCCCAGGTGCCGCCGACGAGCGCCGGAATCAGGACGTTGTGGCCAAGGCTGGACACGGGGAAGAGCTCAGTTACGCCCTGGATCAGACCGACCACCATTGCTTCGGGGTAGGTCATCAACGCTGGGTGGGACATGGAAGCCTTTCGCTTGGCCGTGCTGGGTCGCGCCAGTAAGACTAGTCACTGCGGGCAGGCGTTGAGCCCACTGCGGGCAGGTCAGCGCCGTCGGCCGGGCAGCTTGCTGTGCCTACCGCGGCTCGGACTTGCCCGGGATCTTCGGCGTGTCGGTGCGCTGGCGGCGAGAGATCTTGCTGCCCAGCCAGACAACCGGATCATACTTGCGGCCCACGACGCGTTCTTTGAGCGGGATTAGCGCGTTATCGGTGATCTTGATGTTCTCCGGGCAAACCTCGGTGCAGCACTTGGTGATGTTGCAGTAGCCAAGCCCGAAGTCATCCTGCGCGATCTCGCGCCGGTCGGCGGTATCCGCCGGGTGCATCTCGAGTTCGGCGATACGCATGAGGAACCGCGGCCCGGCGAAGGAGTTCTCATTCTCGGCGTGGTCACGGATGACATGGCACGTGTTCTGGCACAGGTAGCACTCGATGCACTTGCGGAACTCCTGAGACCGCTCTACATCGACTTGCTGCATGCGGAATTCGCCGAGCCCAATCGACGGATCCGGCGTGAAGGACGGGATCTCCCGCGCCTTTTCGTAATTGAAGGAAACGTCAGTCACCAGGTCCCTGATCACCGGGAAGGTGCGCAGCGGCGTAATGGTCAGCACCTCCTCCTCGGTAAACGTGGACATTCGCGTCATGCACGCCAGCCGCGGGCGGCCATTGATTTCCATGGAGCAGGAGCCGCATTTACCGGCCTTGCAATTCCATCGGATCGCCAGATCGCCGGCCTGAGTCGCCTGCAGCCGGTGCAGCACGTCGAGAACGACCTCGCCCTCGTTAACCTCGACGGTGTAATCGGCGAGGTCGCCCTGACCGCGGTCGCCGCGCCAGATCCGCAGCGCTGCCTTGTAGCTCATCAGTGCGCCTCCTCGGTCGCCGCGGGGACCGGTGCTGCGGCCGGGACCGCGGGCAGCTCTTCCTCGGTCATGTACTTACTCAGCTCACCCCGGTCGAACAGGGCGAGCAGGTCCGCTCGCATCGGGGCCAGTGGCTGCTTGCTGATGGTCACCGTGTCGCCTTCAAGTGCGCAGACCAGGTTTACCTTGCGCCAGTCCGGCCGCATGCCCGGAAAGTCGTCGCGGGTGTGACCGCCCCGGCTTTCCTGGCGTTCGAGCGCTGCCTGCGCGACGCACTGCGCCATCAGCATGATGTTGCGCAGGTCCAGGGCCAGGTGCCAGCCCGGGTTGTAGGCGCTACCGCCTTCCGCCGACGCCGCCTCGGCCCGGGCGCCCAGCTTCTCCAGTTCGGCGAGCGCGGCCTTGATCTCGGCCGCTGTCCTGATGATGCCGACCAGGGTGCTCATGGTCTCCTGAACCTCGGCATGCACCGTGTACGGGTTCTCCCCGCCGGTGCGCTGCAGCGGCGTTAGCGCCTCGGCATGCGCAGCTGCGATCTCACCCTCGTCCGGAACCGGCAGTTTCGTTCCCAGCCGGGCCAGGTATTCGGCCGCGCCCATGCCCGTACGGCGGCCGAACACCAGCAGGTCGGACAAGGAGTTGCCGCCGAGCCGGTTCGAGCCATGCATGCCACCGGACACCTCACCGGCCGCGAACAGGCCGGGAACGCAGGACTCGCCGGTATCGGCGTCTACCTCGACCCCGCCCATCACGTAGTGCTGGGCCGGTCCGACCTCCATCGGCTCCTTGGTGATGTCGACATCGGCCAGTTCCTTGAACTGGTGATACATCGACGGCAGCCGCTTGAGGATCTCGTCGGCGGGCAGCCGCGAAGCGATGTCAAGGAATACGCCACCATGCGGCGAGCCGCGGCCAGCCTTGACCTCCGCATTGTTGGCCCTGGCGACCTCATCGCGCGGCAGCAGTTCCGGCGGCCGGCGGTTGTTGTCCGGGTCGGAGTACCAGCGGTCGGCCTCTTCCTCGGTTTCGGCGTACTGGGCGCGGAACACGTCAGGGACGTAATTGAACATGTACCGCTTGCCCTCGGAGTTGCGCAGCACGCCGCCGTCACCGCGCACAGACTCGGTCACCAGCAGGCCCCGTACCGAGATCGGCCACACCATGTGAGTGGGGTGGAACTGGACAAACTCCATATTCAGCAGCTTGGCGCCGGCGAGCAGCGCGAGCGCCTGGCCGTCGCCGGTGTACTCCCAGGAGTTCGAGCTGACCTTGAAGGTCTTGCCAATGCCGCCGGTGGCCAGGATCACCGCAGGCGCCTCGAACACCACGAACTGGCCGGATTCCCGGATGTAGCCGAAGGCCCCCGCGATCCGGCCGTCGGCGTCCTTGATCAGCCGGGTGATCGTGGTCTCCGAAAAGACCTTGATCATCGCCTCCGGGTCGCCATGCTCAATGGCGTCCTCCTGCTGCAGCGCGACGACCTTCTGCTGCAGAGTGCGGATCATTTCCAGGCCCGTGCGGTCGCCTACGTGCGCGAGCCGCGGGTATTCGTGCCCGCCGAAGTTGCGCTGGCTGATCTTGCCGTCTTTGGTGCGGTCGAACACCGCGCCCCACGCCTCGAGCTCCCAGACCCGGTCCGGCGCTTCCTTGGCGTGCAGCTCGGCCATCCGCCAGTTATTGAGGAACTTCCCGCCGCGCATCGTGTCCCGGAAGTGGACCATCCAGTTGTCGCGCGGGTTGACGTTGCCCATGGCGGCCGCGCAGCCGCCCTCGGCCATCACCGTGTGCGCCTTGCCGAACAGGGACTTGGAGATGATCGCGGTCCGTTTTCCGGATAGCCGGGCCTCGATCGCCGCACGCAGGCCAGAGCCGCCGGCGCCGATCACTACGACGTCGTAGGGGAGCCGCTCGATGTCAGTCATGTCAAGACCTCTTGCCTGAACGCTTAGAAGAACCGTGGGTCGTGGAATGCGTTCGCCGCGACCAGCCGGATGTACAGGTCGGTGAATAGCACCCAGAACAGCGACACCCAGGCCAGCTGCATGTGCTTGGCATTTAGTTTAGAAACCTGGGTCCACATCCAGTACCTGACCGGGTGCTTGGAGAAGTGCTTAAGCCTGCCGCCGGTTATGTGCCGGCAGGCGTGGCAGGACAGCGAGTACAGCCAGAGCAAGGCGGCGTTCACGATCACCACCAGCGTGCCGAGGCCCATGTGCCCCCACTGGCCCGAGTGGTTGCGGAATGCCAGCACCGCGTCCCAGGTCAGGATCACGTTGAAGATCAGCGCGACGTAGAAGAAGTACCGGTGCGCGTTCTGCAGGATCAGCGGGAACCTGGTCTCGCCGGTGTACTTGGCGTGCGGCTCGCGCACTGCGCAGGAGGCCGGTGCCCGCCAGAACGCGCGGTAGTACGCCTTCCGGTAGTAGTAGCAGGTGAACCGGAAGCCCATCGGGCCCCAGATGATCAAGATCGCCGGCGTCAGCCAGCTCACCCACGGGATCCAGTCCCAGCCCGACCCCGCCGGGCACTTATTAGCCAGGCAAGGCGAGTAGAGCGGCGAGACGTAGGGCTTCCAGAAATAATTCTCGTTGACCAGCGAAGCCCACGTGAGATAGACCACCACCGCACTCAGCGCGATCGCGTTGACGGCAGGCTGCTGCCACCAGCGGTCGGTACGCAAGGTCTTCTGGCTGATCTCTGCGCGTGTTTTGCCTGCCGCGTCCGTTATCTGCGTCATTCGTCGACGTCTCCGCCCTGGAACTCACTGGGAATCGCTCCGGGTCCGCTGGGGCGTTATTCGCCGTCACCCGGATAAGGCGAACGGCCGGGTCGCAGCGGGCACGCGTCGCGTGAGAACCCTATTCCACTGAATACCACCTGCAGGCCAGAGGCGGGGATTCGGAGCGTGTGACACTCACTACATTGTTCGCCATACCACCGAACAGGCGGCGGCGCATCCCGCTCCCACGTCGTAGCCGTTGTGGTCGTCGGGGCGGGCGGTATGTCCGTTTTGCCAGCACCAAACGCGCGCCCGGCCGGTCGCGGTCATAGTGCTGACTGTGGCCAGGGCAGGATGCAGGTCGGGCTCGCCGCTCCAACGGCCCCGACGCGGGCAGGAAACCCGGTTTGCGGGTCGATTCGCATCGTGACGACCTCTTGCGAGCGCTCGTTGGCGACGTAGAGCAGGTCGCCCTCCAGGTAGATGTGCCGTGGCCAGGATCCAACCGGGACCTCGGTGAGGTACCTAGGCAGCCCTGAGTCCAGCGCGAACACCGAGACGGTATCCGGACCGCGGTTGGCCACATACAGGTAACGGGCGTTGGCGGCCAGCTCAGACGGCTGGTTCGGGCCGTCGGTCAGGCTGGCCGGAACCGCGCCCAGGAAGTTCCAGTCCTGGTCGTACGCCAGCACCTGTCCGCTCAGCTCGGCGGTGACGTAGTAACGGCCGCCGACCGGCAGGACGTGCCGCGGGCCAGAGCCCAGCGGCGTCGTGGTGATGTCCGTGAGCTCCAGACGGCCCTCGTCGCTGAGCCGGTACCGGTAGATCGCGTCGCCGCCCAGGTCAGTGACCACCAGTCCGCCGCCGACGGCGCGGACCATGTGCGGGTGCGCGCCGGCCTGGCGCGGATGCGCACCGTGCAGGTCATGCTGGACCAGGTCGGTACGCCGCCCGAGCTGCCCGGCCGCGCCGAGTTCGTGCACGCTGATGCTTCCGCCGCTGTAGTTGGCGGTGATGAGGAAGCGGCCGGACGGATCGACGGTCAGGTGGGCGGGCTCGGCGCCGCCGGTCTGCGCACTGCCGAGAGCCAGTACCGGCTCGCCGTCCGCGACCGCCCAGGCGTGCACGCGGCCCTCGTCGGTTTCGGCCACCGCGTACAGGACCGGCAGATTCGGGTGCCAGCCGATCCAGGACGGCGAATCCGCCGGGATGAGCGTAGTCACCTGGTCGTCGTCGATCAGGGCGACGCCGGATCCGCCGCCCTTGTCGCCGGTGTAGCCGCCGAGCAGCAATCTGGTCATGGCTGCTGAATTCCCAGCGCCCGGCGCAGGAAATCCACCTGGAGCAACAACAGATTCTCGGCGACGTCCTCCTGCGCGGCCATGTGCGTCACCCCCGACAGCGGCAGGACGCTGTGCGGCCGCCCGGCTGCCAGCAGCGCCGAAGACAGCCGGAGTGAGTGTGCTACCACCACATTGTCGTCGGCCAGGCCGTGGATAAGCAGCAGCGGCCTGGTCAGCTTCGGTGCGTCAGCCAGCAGCGAGGACTGCTCGTAGGCCTTCCTCTCGTCGTCGGGATGACCGAGGTAGCGCTCGGTGTAGCAGGTGTCGTAGAGCCGCCAGTCGGTTGGCGGCGCCCCGGCTATCGCGGCATGAAACACGTCCGGGCAGCGCAGCACCGCCAGGGCCGCCAGGTACCCGCCGAAAGACCAGCCCCTGATGCCGACGCGGCTTAGGTCGAGGTCGGCACATTCCCCGGCGGCCGACTCCAGCGCCTGCACCTGATCCTCCAGTACCGGGCCGGCCAGGTTGCCGGCGACCGCGCGGTCCCACTCCGGCCCGCGCCCCGGGGTGCCGCGGCCATCGGCGATGAGGACGGCGAAGCCCTGCTCGGCGAACCATTGTGAGCTGAGAAACGCGGCGCCGGCGGCTATCACGCGCTTTCCGTGCGGCCCGCCATAGGGGTCACACAACACCGGCAGCTTGCCAGAACCGGGCTCGTGCCAAGAGGGCAGCAGGATCGCGGTGCGGATCCGGCTGGGACCGGCCGACCAGCCGAGGACGGGCCTGGGCGGTGGCAGGTTCGGTGTCTCGGCAACCGAGCCGATCGCCGCCACCGCCGTGCGCTTGCCCTCCGGGCTGGCTCGCAGCACCTGGACGCTCACGTCAGAATCGGCGAGGACCCGGCTCACCAGCAGCAGCGTCCCGGCTGCCAGCAGGCCGGTGTGCGTGCCCTCGCCCGGGCTGACAAGCTGCACGCCGTCCGGTCCGGCCGTCCATAGCGAGGTCGACGCCGGATCGTCGGCACAGGCGGTGAACAGGATCGTGTCGTCGTCGACGCTCAGTACCTCACGCACGTTCAGGGACTCGGGAGTGAGCAACGGAGCGGTGCCCGCCGCGTGCTCGGCCGCGGTTCCGGCGACAAGCCGCTTCGCGCCGCCGGCGTCGACCGTCCAGACCACTCGCCCCGCGGTGGTGGCAGCGGGGACGCCGGTCACGATATCCACCCAGCTCGGGTCCGTGTCCGACCGCACGACCGTGGTGTCTCCGGTACCCGGGTTCACTGCCAGGATGCGCATCTCCCGCTGGTCACGGGTGAGGACCACCAGCAGCGGCCCGGTCTGGTCCGGCCAGCTCGCGGTGACCAGGTAAGGAAAGGCCTGGCGGTCCCAGGCGACCTCGAGAAGGCGGCCGTCCATCGTGGCGATGTGGGCCGAGACGTCGGCGTTGGCGGTGCCCGCCGCCGGGTAGCGAACGGCCCTGGCCGGGGCGGCCGGGTTCGCCGGGTCGGCGATGTGCCAGGACTGCACCGGATTCTCATTGACGCGCGCGGTCAGGATCGCGGTGCCATCGGGCGACCACCAGTACCCGCGGTCGCGATCCATCTCCTCGGCGGCGATGAACTCGGCCAGCCCGAAGCTGATTCCGTCTGCGCCGTCGGGATCGGCAAGCGCGCGGTCCGTGCCGGTGGCGATCTCGTGCACCCGGAGCGCGCCATCGCTGACGTAGGCGACAAACCGACCAGAGGGATCCAGCCGCGGGTCGGCCGCGGGCCTGGCGGTGCCAAGCGCGCGGACGGCGCTCTGGCCGCCCCGCAGGCCGGCCACGTAAACCGTCCCGCCCAGCGTGAAAGTCGCCTGGTTGCAGTCGCCGTCGGCGGCGAACCCGACGATGCCACCGGCACGTTCGCGAACCCGTTCCCTTCTCGCTCTCTCGATCGCGTCGTCCTGCGCGCCGGTAGCGCCAACGGCGTCCGGATCTGCGACCAGGCGCTCCTGCGCGGTGCGGACGTCCAGCACCCACAGGCAGGTGACAGGGTCCGCGCCACCGCGGGACCGCAGGAAGATCACTATCTCGCCGTCCGGCGAGAGCTTGAATGAGCGCGGCACGCCGAGCGTGAACCCCATGGTCCGCGCGGCCTGGCGGGGGAATGTGTCAGTCACGGGCTAAATCCTGCCAGCTAGTCGCCAGCCGACGATAGGTAGGCTCAGCGACCATGGGAATCCCTGACGGCAGGCGCTTGCTCCTGGTGCATGCGCACCCCGACGACGAATCCATCGGCACCGGCGCGACCATGGCGAAGTACGCGGCGCAGGGCGCTCTGGTCTGTTTGGTGACCTGCACGCTCGGGGAGCTGGGCGAGGTGATTCCGGCTGAGCTGGCCCACCTGGCCTGGGATGCTGACGGCGGGCTCGGTCAGTACCGGATCGGCGAGCTCGCCGCGGCGTGCCGGGCGCTCGGTGTCACCGACCACCGGTTTCTCGGCGGTGCCGGCCGGTGGCGCGATTCGGGCATGATGGGCACGCCGTCCAACGACTGGGACGGCTGCTTCTGGCGCGCGGACGTGGACGAGGCGGCTAGCGTACTACTTGCGATCATCGCCGACGTGAGGCCGCAGGTCATGATCAGCTACGACGACAACGGGTTCTACGGGCACCCTGATCACATCCAGGCGCACCGGGTGGCCTGGCGGGCGTTTGAGCTGGCCGACGGCCTGGTGAGCAAGTTCTACGCGACCGCGATACCCAAGTCGGTGCTTGCTCACGCCATGGCGGTCATGCAAAACGGCGAAGACGAGGGCGCCGATAGCGAGCTCGGCGGCGCCGACTTCCGCCGGGTTGAGTCGGTCGAGGACTTGCCGTTCGGCACCGACGACGACAAGGTGACTACCGAGATTGACGCGCGCGACTATCTGGATGCCAAGCTCGCCGCGATGCGGGCGCACGCTTCCCAGATCGCGGTGGACAGCCCGTTCTTCGCGTTGTCTGACAAGGTGGGTCAGCGGGCGCTCGGTACGGAGTACTACACCCTGGTAGCGGGCCCGGCCGGGTCGCCGGATAGCGCCTCAGGGCGGGAATCGGACCTGTTCGCTGGGCTCCCGGGGGATGTGCCCGCGGCCGCGGTTGACTAGCCTGCCTGTCAGCGTCAGCTTGATCTAGGAGCACGGTGTGAACGGCACGCGGCAGGTCCCCGCCGATGGCGGCCGGGCGCGGCGCCTCGGCGACGGGCCCGTCGTCATGGCCAGCGCATACGTCATGCTGTTCGTGCTGGGCGCGGTGGAAGGCCTGATCGGCACGTTTCGGTACGCCTCCGGCCCCGCTCCGCTGGCGGCAGTCTGCTTCGGGCTCGGGATACTCGCGACTTGCCTGCTCGGCGCTTGGGGCATGCAGTCGGGCGTCGGCGGCCTGTTGCCAGCCGCGGGCTGGCTCCTGACAACGCTGCTGCTCGGCAGCGGCCATGGTGGCAGCGTCCTCATCACCAACACTACGGCGGGCAAGTGGTTCTTGTTTGGCGGAGCGGCGTCCGCTGCCGGTGGTGCGGTCATTGGCTTCGCCCTTTGGTCCAAGGCGAGCCAGGCGCGCAAGGCGCCCCGGCCGGGCGGCAGGTAGCTACCGTCCGCGCCGCGGGTGGCTACCGGGCCTGCGCTGCGCCGATCTAAGACCAGTTGCAGCGGCAAATAGGGAGTCCTTCCGATCCGCAATGCTGGCCCTTACGGCGAGCCTCAATGGTGCGGGCCTGTTGATGGCCCGGAACCGGAGGAAGCGACGATGCACCCATACGTGGCGCAGGCAATCTCGGCCGAGCGGATCGCGGACATGCGAGATGATGTGGCGGCTTACCGTCGGGCGCGGCGACCAGCAGCATACGGGCGGCGCCGTACCGCGACTCCGCAGGCAGTCCACAGCGGGTGGGCGATCGTTCGGCACGCTCGCGCGCGAGGCTAAACCCGGACGACCGCGATCCGCTCGGCCTTGTCCCGGCCGGGCTCGTCGGTGAGCCTGGCCAGGTCAACGGGATCACTGGTCAGCAGCACAACCGGGCGCGGCTGCGTCAGCGCGACCGCGGCGAGCAGCGCGTCAAGAGAGCATCTGTGCCCGGACAGCCCGGTCCGGCCGAGCAACTCGCCTGCCGCCCGGCCGCACGCCTTGTCAATCGGAACCACTGTGATCTTGTTCAGCACTCGGTGCAAGACAGCATCCCTCGGGCCGCCGCGGAGGACCTCAGCCAGCGACGAAGCCGCGGTGATGACGGAGCCGCGTCGGTCGAAGGCATCACGGGCCAGCGACATCGCGGTCTGATGACCGCGGGCAAGCTGCACCAGGCCCTCGGCGTCGAGTACCAGGGTTGCGCCTAAGATGGCTCGCCTGGCCACATCAGCCCCGTCTGTTCCCTGGTTTCCTGGGGTACCGGGCCGTGCTCGGCCTCAAGCTCGGCCAGGAGATCGCCCAGCAGATCATGCCTGAGCCGACGTTGAACAGCCTCTGACACGTAGCGGCTGAATCCGCCGGATCCGGTCCTGCTCCGGACCGCCTCTGTCAGTTCCGATGGCATCGAGACACTCACCTTCGTCACCCTGCCGTGGAGGCCAGGCTTTGCCGCAGCGTCGGCCAGGCGGGGCAGGGTACTCGCGACCCTCCGCATGACCTGCTCGCGAGACGCGACCCTAAGCGCCTGCCGTAGGGCCTCCTCCAGCGCGCTCAGCTCTGGTCTATCAGCCTCCGCGGTCATGACTCATGCTACCGCCGGTAGCAACAAGGCGCGAGCCTATTGTGCCGTGTACTCCCAGCCTGGCTGCCAATCGAACTCGGCGGCGGCCAGCGTTTCCAGCGGTACGCCGGACAGCACATGGTCGAGTCCCCACCGGGTGGCGACATGCCCGACGTCTCGAAGACGACCTGAGTGGGCATCGGCCGGAGGCGGCGCTACCGGACCAGGGCCTCGACCTGGTCCACGGCCCAGTCAAGGTCTTGCTCGCTGATGACCAGCGGCGGTGCGAGCCGGATCGTCGAGCCGTGCGTGTCCTTGGCCAGCACGCCACGGTCGGCAAGCTTTTCGCAGGCCTCCCGGCCGGGCAGGCTGGTGAACTCGATGCCCGCCCACAAGCCGCGGCCCCGCACCGCTCGTACCTGAGCCTCAGGCAGCGCGTTCAGCCGGTTGTGCAGGTGCGCGCCCAGCTTGGCTGATCGCTCCTGGTACTCGCCGGTCGTCAGCATGGCGATGACCTCGCGAGCGACCGCGCAGGCCAGCGGGTTGCCGCCGAAAGTCGAACCGTGCTGACCCGGCTTGAAGACGCCGAGCACCTCGCTTGAGGAGATCACCGCCGAGACCGGCACGATGCCGCCGCCGAGCGCCTTGCCCAGGATGTACATATCGGGCCTGACTTCGTCGTGCTCGCACGCGAAAGTGGTCCCGGTCCGGCCGAGCCCGGACTGAATCTCGTCTGCGATGAACAGCGCCCCGCGCGAGGTGCAGAGCTCGCGCACTCCGGCGAGGAATCCGGGCGGCGGGACCAGAACACCGGCCTCGCCCTGAATCGGCTCGGCCAGCACTGCGACGACGTTCTCGTCCATCGCCGCAGCCAGGCCGTCCAGGTCGCCGTATCGGACAATCCGGAACCCGGGCGTGTACGGCCCGAAGGACTCCCTTGCGTCGGGATCGGTAGAGAAACTGATGATCGTCGTGGTCCGGCCGTGGAAATTGCCGTCGAACACGATGATCACCGCCTCGCCATCGGGCACGCCCTTGACCTCATAGCCCCACTTGCGCGCCGTCTTGATGGCGGTCTCGACGGCCTCCGCGCCGGTGTTCATCGGCAGGACCATCTCCATATCGGCCAGCGCGGCTAGCTCGGCGCAGAAGGGGCCGAACTGGTCGTGCTCGAACGCCCGGCTGACCAGCGTGACCCGTTCCAGCTGACGCTGCGCGGCGGCGACGAGCCGGGGATGGCGGTGCCCGAAGTTGATAGCGGAGTAGGCCGCGAGCATGTCCAGGTACCTGCGGCCGTCAACGTCGGTGACCCAGGCGCCGTCGGCCTCTGCTATCACGACCGGCAGCGGGTGGTAGTTATGTGCGCTGTGGGCCGCGGCCTGGGCGCGCAGCTCCGCTGCCGTCAGTGTGCCGCCGGTGCCTGCCATCTGTTTCCCTCCCGGTCCAGAAGGTCGCGAGCTACCTGAGTTCCAGGGTGCAGCACTTGGGCCCGCCGCCTGCCTTAAGCAGCTCCGACATGTCGACCCCGACAGGTTCGAAGCCCGCCGCCGTCAGCTGGGTGATCAGGCCGGTCGCCTGCTCGGGAAGCACAACCCGGCGGCCGTCGCTGATCGCGTTGATTCCGAGCACCTCGGCGTCCTCGTCCTTCACCTCAATCAGTTCGGCGAAGTGTGAGGTCAGCGCGGCCCGGCCGGCGTCGTCGAATGCGGCCGGATAGTACGCGGCCGTGTCGGCATCGAGCACGACAACCGCGGTGTCGAGGTGATAGAAGCGCGCGTCAGTGAGGCGCAAGCTGATCACCGGCAGCCCGAAGAACTCGGCCAGCTCGGACTTGATCGCTGATTCGCTGCGGAAGCCATGGCCTGCCAGGATGGCGCGCCCGGCGAACACGATGTCGCCCTCGCCTTCGTTGACGACGGCCGGATCCCGGACGACGCCGTAGCCATGCTCGCGGAACCAGGCCAGATAGGCTGCCGCCTCCGGTTGCCGCTCTGCGTGCTTGAACTTGGCGCCCAGGACCTTGCCACCGATGACGGTCGCGCCATTCGCGGCGAACACCATATCGGGCAGGCCTGGCTCGGGCCTGATCGTGTGCACCGTGTGCCCGAGCCTGACGTAAGTGGCCCTTAGCTCCTGCCACTGCCGCATTGCCAGTGCGGCATCGACCGGCAGCGCCGGGTTCATCCATGGGTTGATGGTGTATTCCACCGCGAAATGCTCGGGCGGGCACATGAGGTAGGTGCGCGCAGAGGTGGACGTGCGCATCGTGCCCGTCATGGTCATCGGCTCCCTGTTTCGGCTGGTGATCCTGGCGGTTCTGGCGGTCGTCGCCCGTCGTCCAATCGGTCTCGCCCGGTCGTCGGGCCCGTTGATCCAGGTTCGTCAAGCCTAGAAGCCGGGTGCTTCCCGGTGCACTGACGCCTCATGCGTGTCTGCGGCGATCTGTTGCGCAATTCCGCGATGCACCGGCGATCTGTTGCGCTGCCATGGTAGCTGCACGGCCAGCTTCAATGACTTTCCACGGCGCCGACGACCACAAACAGGGGCGAATCGCTCCCCGCAGGCCGCCGCAGCCGTGGAATGTCGTCGGCGTCGGCGGGCTGAAGTCGCGTGCCCGAGTGGCTAGCGGGTGAGCGACCAGGTCTGGCCGCCGGGACTGTCGGCCACCGCTACGCCCATGCCGGCTAGATCAGACCGCAGCCGGTCGGAGGCCGCGAAATCCTTGCGCCCGCGGGCTAGGGCCCGCTCGGCAAGCTTGTCTGCGGCTCCAGCTGGCAACTCCGCCACTGGCCGCGGACGGCCGACCAGACTGACCAGGTCAAGCGCCAGCACGCGGTCTGCACTGGCAAACGTCTCGAACTTGGAACCAGCCGGGATCTCAGGGTCCCTGGCGAGCTCGCGCAAGGTGCGCAGAGCCGCCGGCGTGTCAAGGTCCTCATCAAGCGCGCCGGTGATCGCGGACCAGTACTCGGCGCATATCGGCTTGCTCGGCTCGTTCGCCCAGTCGGCGACCAGTTCCCGCCAGCGCCGGAGCGTGCCGTCGGCGGCGGTGAGCGTCTCCCAGGTCAGGTTCATCTGCTGGCGGTAGCGGTGCTCGAGGAAGGCGAGCCGCGCCGCCAGCGGGTCGAGGCCGCGGTCGGCCAGATCAGCCAGCAAGACCACATTGCCTGCTGACTTGGCCATCTTGCGGCCCTCGAACAGCACGTGCTCGCCATGCACCCAGTGGCGGACGACCTCATGGCCAGCTACTGAATTGGACTGGGCGCGTTCGTCTTCGTGGTGCGGGAAGCGCAGGTCGATGCCGCCGGTGTGAATGTCGATCGAGTCCCCGAGGTACTGCAGCGACATTGCCGAGCACTCGGTGTGCCAGCCGGGAAACCCGGTTCCCCACGGCGCCTGGTAGGTGAGCTCGCGACCCGTTGGCGCGGCCTTCCACAGCGCCCAGTCGGCGTGGAACCGCTTCTGGTCGTCGACACTGCCGCCGAACCGGTGCCCGGGCCGCAGCTCGTCGAGGCGGTTGCCGGAGAGCGCACCGTAGTCGGGGAAGCTTCGCGCGTCGAAATACACCGAGCCGCCTGACGTGGCGTACGCGTGTCCGGTCTCGATCAGCTTGGCGATCATGTCGATCATCAGGCCGATCGACTCAGACGCGCGGGGAGCGTAGTCGGGTGGCGCGATATTCAGTGCCGCGCAGTCGGCGCGGAACGCGCCGGTGTAGAACCGGGCAATGTCAAGCGCAGTCTTCCCCTCGGCCCGGGCCTCGGCCAGGATCTTGTCCTCGCCTTCGGGATCGATCTCGGCGTCGTCGACCAGATGGCCGACATCGGTGATGTTCTGGCAGACGATCACCGCCAGGCCATGGCGTTCCGCGTTTCGCCTGATCAGATCGGGCAGCAGGAACGTCCGCAGGTTCCCCACGTGCGCGAACCGGTACACCGTCGGACCGCACGCGTACATGCTGAGCTGGCCGGAACGGCTTGGCCGGATGGCTACGGTGTCGCGCAGCCTGGTGTCGTAGAGGCTGAACACGCTGCCCAGCCTAATGGCGGTGCCCTGGGGCTGTGCTGCGGCGACCTGATCGCCTAGATTCAGGGCGGATTCCGTGTTGGGTCGAGTTCTGTGCCGATAAGTCCAAGCCACTGTCACAGCGGGCTGGCACCCTAAACGTCATGACCGGACAGCTGGCGGATACATGACCGGACCGCGGGCCGATATCGGTGACGGGATGGCTCATGGCGACTGATGCAGTACTGCCGCGGTTGCGGCGGCTGCGCGCCCGGCAGGAGTTGCAGCTCGCGGCCGCCCTCGGGCGTGCGGACCAGACGATGGCCGTCGGCTGGTGGTCCCTGCTGGCGCTTCGCGGGCTGCTGCCTGCCGGATTCTCCATTGCCACCGGCCTGCTTGTCGGCGCGATCCAGCATCACGGCGGGCTCGCCGCCCCGCTGGCAGTGGTGGCCATATTGTTCATGCTGCTGCAGGTCCTTGGCCCGCTGCACAGTGCGCTGAGCGCGAATCTCGGCGACCGGACAGCGGCGTGGCTCTATGACGAGCTGACCAACGCATGCGTTGCCGTTCCGGGCATCGGGCATCTGGAGGACCCTGAGCTGGCTGCCGACCTACAGGTGGCCAGGGACTTTGACCGCGGCATGACCGGGCCGCCGCTGTCCATCTCGATGGACTTCATCGCCGGCGGTCTGGTGGACATGCTGGCCGGCCTCGCGCAGGCATGCGTGCTATTCGGCTTTGCTTTCTGGGCGCCTCCCGTGCTGGCGGGTGCCTGGCTGGCGACGCACTGGCTCTTGCGGGAGAGCGCGGTCTGGAAGGACCGCAACACCGAGGAGGTACGGCAAGCCCAGCGGGACGCTGAGTACGCCTACCGGCTGGCCGTGGACCCGCCTGCCGCGAAGGAACTGCGCATCTTCGGCCTGCCGGACTGGGTGCTCGAGCGGTTCATCACCGCCCGGCGGCGCCTGCATCAGTTGCAGTACCAGGCCACCAGGATGCGGGAGCGCTCTGTTCTCGCCAGCCTGGCCGTGGTCCTGGCCGCCAACGTGCTCGTGCTATGGATGCTGGCTGCCGCCGCGCTCAGCCATCGGCTGGGTCTTGGCGGACTGATCGCCTACGCATCGGCGGCCGTCGGGACTTCCATGATTGCGTTCGGCGGCCTCAACTGGGCGTTGGACGGTGCGGCTGGGCCAGTTGCCGCCGTCGGCAGGCTCAAGGCCGCGATGGGCAGAGCCGGCACGGTCAAGCCGGGTCAGCGGCCGGCCGACGGAATGCCGGCCCGCCACGTCAGGTTCCGGGACGTCACGTTCGCCTACCCGGCTGCGCCGGCCCGGCCAGTGCTGCGCGGCCTCAACCTGGAGATCCCGGCTGGTACCTCGCTGGCTATCGTCGGCCAGAACGGAGCCGGGAAGACGACGCTGGCCAAATTGCTGTGTCGGCTGTATGACCCGCAGTCCGGCGCGATCGAGGTCGATGGCGTCGATCTGAAAGAACTCGACCTGGATTCGTGGCGCCGCCGGATCACGGCCGTGTTCCAGGACTTCGTGCGCTTCGAGCTAACGCTTCGGGAAAACGTGGCTCCGGGAGAGACGGCCGGGGCCGCCACCGCGGTCGGCTCGGCCGGCACGGACAGCTCCGGTGCACTGGATCAGGCTGTCATAGACGGCGTCGTCTCAGCCGCGCTGACTGCGGCCGGGGCGACTGGTCTCGCCGATCTCGGCACCGTGCTAGCGAAGGGATACACCGGCGGTACGGAACTGTCCGGCGGTCAATGGCAGCGGGTCGCGCTAGCCCGGGCGCTGTCGGCGGTGCAGCTCGGTGCCGGACTGGTCTTGCTGGACGAGCCGACAGCGCAGCTCGACGTGCGCGGGGAGGCCGAGATCTTCGAGCGCATCCTGGCAGCAACCAGGTCTTGCACCACAATTCTGATCTCGCACCGGTTCTCGACCGTGCGACACGTCGACAGGATCGCGGTCGTCGAGCACGGATCAGTCGCAGAGCTTGGCAGCCACGAGGAACTGATGGCCTTGCGCGGCCGCTACTGGACGATGTTCTCGCTGCAGGCCCAGCGGTTCGCCACAGGCACGCCGGACGAAGGCGAGGAGGAGGTGACTTTTGATGTCCTCGCCTGACGCAGCGACGGCCCTGGCCGACCCGCTGGACCGGCTGCCGCCGGCGCTCGCCTCGATGTGGCGGCTGTGCCGCCTTGGCTTCCGCTACGAGCCGGCACTGATGGGCGTCGCCTTCATCCTCGCCCTCGCGGCCGCCGTGCCGGACGCGCTGCTGGCTCTCTGGTTCAAATTGCTGGGCGAGGGCCTGCTGGAGCACAAGCCGGGCCTGCTCAGGTTCGCGGTCGTGGCCCTTGCGGTGTCTGCCGTGGCCACCTGGCTGCTGCAGACCGTGTCCACCAGGCTGCAGCGGCGCTTCCGGGACAAGGTCACTATCGCGCTCGAGGCCCACGTGGCGCGCCTGCAGGCCAGCATCTCGACCATCGCGCACCAAGAGCGGCCGGATTACCTGGACCGGCTTTCCGTGCTACGCGAGCAGATCTTCACCCTCGACCACATGTACATGTCGGTCTTCGCCACCGCAGGCTGGCTACTGCGGCTGGCCGTCACCGTCGCGCTGCTAGCCACCGTCAACCCGGTCCTGGTCACGCTGGTCTTCTTCGCGATCCCGACGGTGGCGGCCACGTCCTGGCGCCCGGTCGTGGAGCGCGCCGCGCAGGAACGGGGCGCCCAGGCAGAGCGCCTCGCTGCGCACCTGTTCGCGCTGACTACCACCGCCTCGCCCGGCAAGGAACTGCGTGTGCTCGGCATCGGCGGCGCACTAGCAGAGCGCCGCCGAGCCGCCTGGGAGCAGTGGTACGGCCCGGTTGCAGCGGCGCGGACGCAGTCGTCGGTCTGGTACGCGGCTGGCTGGGCAGTCTTCG
Source organism: uncultured Actinomycetota bacterium (assembly GCA_963787665.1). Lineage (GTDB taxonomy): Bacteria > Actinomycetota > Actinomycetes > Streptosporangiales > Streptosporangiaceae > JAJYUU01. Next base: position 309,119 of record CAWBDZ010000001.1, on the reverse strand, counting down.
CGTTCGCCTATGTGGGCGCGATCGTAATGGTAGCGACGGGCAAGAATGCGTCCCCGGCAGCGGCCATCCTGGTGCTGACCGCGGGGGCACGGCTCTCCTCCTACGTTGGTGCCACCGTGAGCGAGATCGGCTTCCTGCGCGGCATCTGGATGGACGGGTCCCGGCGGCTGGCGTGGCTGGAGGACTACGCACAGGCCATGGCGCAGGAGGCGGACCTGCCCGCGCCGGACCGTCTTAGCACGGGTATTCGGCTCGAGCAGGTTACGTTCCGCTATCCGGGTTCCGACCGGCCGGCGCTCAAGGAGGTCGACCTGAGACTTCCTGCTGGCTCGGTGATTGCCATCGTCGGCGAGAACGGAGCCGGCAAGACCACGCTGGTCAAGCTGCTGGCCAAGCTTTACGCCCCGAGCTCGGGCCGCATCCTGGTGGACGGCATCGACCTGGCCAGGATCGACCCGGCGCAATGGCGGCAGCGGCTGGCCGGCGCATTCCAGGATTTCTTCCGCTTCGAATTTCAGGCCGGGCAGGCGGTTGGCCTCGGCGATCTGCCGCGGCTGGACGTCGAGCCGGCCCTGTTCACCGCCCTGGACCGGGCGGGCGCCCGGGACGTCGTCGAGGCTATGCCCGGCGGCTTGCGCACGCAGCTTGGACCGACATGGCAGGACGGCGTCGATGTGTCCTTCGGCCAGTGGCAGAAGTTTGCGCTAGCACGCGGGTTCATGCGCGATGAGCCGCTCGTCACGGTGCTCGACGAGCCAACGGCCGCCCTCGACGCCGAGACCGAGCATCAGTTGTTTGAGCGCTATGCCAGCATGGCCCATCACGCCCGGCAAAACGGCACCATGACGATCCTGGTTTCGCACCGGTTCAGCACAGTGCGGATGGCCGACCTGATCGTGGTGATGGACGGTGCGCGAGTCGCGGAAGTCGGCACGCACGACGAGCTGACTGCCCTCGGCGGACGGTACGCGGAGCTCTACCAGATCCAGGCGCGGGCCTACCAGTGAGTGCGGCCGTCTCTCGCCGGCTGCGGGCCGGTTAGCTGGCTCCGGGGGAGTACGCGGCAGACCAGCCCCGAGAGGGCACGGCGGCGACTACACCAAGCTGGCCGGCCGGTGCCGCGAGCAAACTCTTCGCGGTCCCCGCAGCCGGGCTGAACCAGAGCAACGACGAGGTTCCCGGACAGCTTGTCTGCGCGAGAACGAGCAGGCGGCTGCCCACCACAGCTACCACGTCGTCGAAGTTGTTAGTGCTGCCAGGAATGGCAACCGGGGTCAGCGATCCGCCCTGGCCGACCGACAGGATGCCAAGGCCGCCAGGCCCGCTCGCGGTCGTGGAGCACTGCATGGCGTTGGTCTGGCTGAGGTAAACGCGGCCGCCCACCGCCCAGGCTCCGGCCTCAAAGCCGGCGCCCGATGGCGATCCAGATCCCGGCGACAGTGCAGTCGCGGCGGCGCCGTCGTCAGGTACCAGCCACAGCCGCTCGGAGTTGGCACTCGGCTGGCCCGGCGCGGCGCAGTTAGCGAGCACGGTGTGCGCGTTCCACCAACTGACTGGCAGGCACGAGGGCGGCGAGCCGCTGGATGGCACATGCAGCCTGCGGACAATGCCGCCGGTGTTGTTGACCAGCTGCATCTCATTCCCGGCGATGCCCCAGACCGCCCTGTAGCCGTCTGGCGAGCTCAGCGCGTTGCACACCGACGATGGGCAAGCGCCGGGCGCGAGCCCTGACGGCTGTTGGCGGTCTGGCATCGTGCTCAGTCTGGCCTGGAATTCGCCCTGCAAGTCGTAGCGCTGCAGCTGGTAGTTGCGGGCGCCGCGGCGGATGGCCAGGATGTTCAGCCCGGATGGCCGGGTGAAGCCGACGGGCGTGATATTCGCTTTCAGCGGCAGGCTGGTGGTTTCGCCGGTGGCAAGCGTCAGCACGCTGTAGGTGGCCGGCTGGGTGCCGGAAGCGATGCGGAGCAGCGCGAGCTTATTGTCGCCTGACCAGGCCAGCACGGTGGCGGAGCCGCCCTGCCAGCTGCGCATGAGGTACTTTCCGCCCTCGGGATCCAGCAGGAACAGCGACAACGGGCCAGCTCCAGTCGCGGCCCCGCCAGCAGCTGCATGCGCGCCCGACAACTCGGCGAGTGTCCAGCCCGATCCGACGATTGACCAGGGCACCGCCGCACGTCCCGCAGTCCGCCCGGCCGGGAGCATGTGCACCGTCGGCTTGACCTTGGCGGCCGGACCAGGCCGTCGGGTGCCGGACTTGGCCGGCTGCTGCCCGCCGAATGCCAGGTAAGCACCCACCGCGACCACGACGACCGCAGCTATCCCGGCAACCAGCACCCGACGGCTTGGCAGGCCGCCGTGGCTGCTCACGCCGCCGATGCGGCCGGGCCGGCGCGTCCAGCCGCCGGCGCCCACAGTCGCTGTCGCGGCGCCGCTGTCAGGCCTAGCTCCTTGCGTCGTGGTTCCGGGCGCGCCGAAGCCTGCCAGCCAGGGGCCGGCTGCTGGCTCGTTGCCGCCAGCCGAGCTGCCCGGGATGGCTGAGCCGCCCGGGATGGCTGAGCCGCCCGCTAGCCCGGTGTCGCCCGGCATGTCCGTCCCGCCGGCCAGTCCGGCGTCGCCTGCTGGCGCCGCGCCGTGCGGCGACGCCGTGCCCCCGGCCAGCGCCGTGCCCCCGGCCCGCCGTCCCCGGCCAGCGCGGTGCCATACGGTGCCCCGCCATCGGCGTCGACGACACTGCCACCCACGCCGCGCCTGGGCAATCCGCCATCGGCGAGGGCGTTGCCGCCGATGGCGCCGCCCGCAACCGCGATGCCGTCCCGCGCCAAGCCGGCGGGCTCCCCGGCTGGATCCTGGCTTGTCGTGCCCTGCTTCGGCACGGTCCGCGGGCGGTAAATCCCGGGCCACGTCCCCGGGTCGGCGTTGGCGACTGGGCCTGAGCCCAAGCCAGCCGCAGCGGCCTGGGCGCGGCGCCGATGGTAGGCCTCCTCGGCGACGTTGAGGACCCAGGCCTCCGGGTCCCGGTAGCCCGAGACTTCGTACCACTGCTGATAAGCCCTGGCGTAGGCCTCGCGCACCGCGTGGTCGGCATCGCTGTCCTGCCCCGTCACGGAGTGCATCTGGCTCGTGACGTTCCACGCCGTCCTCGCGTAGAAGGCGTCGAAGGTCTCCGGGGCGGTCATGTGCGTCTCCTGCTGCGGCTTCGGCATGCGCGGTAGTACTGCCCAGCTAGCTGCATTACACGTGCCGAATCGGCAATCGGGTGGGCAGCATGGCGGGATCGTTATTAAACACGTGAATCGCCATCACCCCGAGGAAATCACATTGAGCGCGCTGCGAGGCCCGGATCTGCAGCGCTGGTCAGCTGAGGCGGGCCAGCCGCGCGACTGCCGCGTCGATGCGCTCATCGGTGGCGGTCAGGGCGACCCGGATGTGCCGGCTGCCGCCGGGGCCGTAAAACTCGCCAGGGGCAACCAGGATGCCCGCCCCCGCTAGCCGCTGCACCGAGCTCCGGCAATCTAGCGTCGGATGCGATGCCCACAGGTACAGCCCGGCTTCGGAGTGCTCGATTGCCCAGCCGGCCGCCTCAAGGGCCGGCCTGAGCCGCTCACGCCTGCCCAGATACACCGACCGCTGCAGGTCGGCGTGGGCGTCATCATTGAGCGCAGCTGTTATCGCTGCCTGCACTGGAGCGGGCACCATCATGCCGGCGTGCTTGCGGATTTCGAGTAGTTCGGTGATCAGAGCCGGGTCGCCGGTGACGAAGCCAGCCCGGTAGCCGGCCAGGTTGGACCGCTTGGACAGCGAGTGCACTGCGAGCAGTCCTTGATGGGAGCCGTCGCACGCATCCGGATGGAGCACCGACACAGGTTCGGCCTCCCAGCCAAGCTCGAGGTAGCACTCGTCTGAGGCGACAACGGTGCCCTGGATTCGCGCCCAGCTCACTACCTTGCGCAAGTGCTCGGCGGGCAGCACCTGTCCGGTCGGGTTAGCAGGCGAGTTGAGCCACGCCAGCCGCACTCGCTCCGGTCCGAGTGAGACGAGGCTGTCGGTGCCGACCGCGGTGGCACCTGCCAGCCGCGCCCCAGCGTCGTAGCTGGGATAAGCGAGTGCAGGATGGGTGACGACCTCGCCTGGCCCGCAGCCCAGCAGCGTGGGCAGCCAGACGATGAATTCCTTGGTACCGATGACCGGAAGTACACAAGCCGGGTCTACGGTGACGCCGTGCCGCCTGGCGAGCCAGCCTGCGGCCGCGTCCCGCATCGCGGCGGTTCCCGCTGTGGCGGGGTAGCCGGGGGAGTCCGCCGCCGCAGTCAGGGCAGCACGGATCACCGAAGGTACGGGGTCCACCGGAGTGCCGATCGACAGATCGACGATGCCGCCGGGATGGCTCCGGGCTAGTTCCGCGGCCTGGGCCAGCGCGTCCCACGGGAAGGGCGGCAGGCGGGAACTAACCGACGGCGAAGTCCGGCCAGACCTGCTAGCGGCAGCCGGCAGGCCGCTGCTGGCCATCGGGTTCCCCGTTACCTTCCTAGTGCTCGGTCTCCTGCGGCGGGAGCGCGGCAACGATCGGGTGGTCGGCGTTGATCTTGCCGGTCTTGGAGGCGCCGCCCGGTGACCCCAGGTCGCTGAAGAACTCCACGTTGGCCTTGTAGTAGTCCTTCCACTGCTCCGGTACGTCGTCCTCGTAGAAGATGGCCTCGACCGGGCAGACGGGCTCGCAAGCACCGCAGTCCACGCACTCATCCGGGTGGATGTAGAGCATCCGCTCGCCCTCGTAGATGCAGTCGACCGGGCACTCTTCGATGCACGCCTTGTCGATCACATCGACGCAAGGCTGCGCGATGATGTACGTCACTTCTGAGCTCTCCTCTTCCCTCCGCGCCCTGGTGCACTCAGCGGTGCGACGGACCCAAGTTTCGCGGCATAACACCAGTATCGCGTACCCGGCAGGATCAGCTAGCTCGCATCCGATACCAGGGATTCGCAGGCTATCAGCCGAAGATGACATCGGCAGTGGCAGCCGGCCCGCGCACCGGGCCGTGGAGCCTGACCCAGTGCTGCGGGCCGCTGGTTGCATGCCACTCATACCCGCGGAAACGGACATAAGCGATTCCATAGTTCGCCGCGTGCGAGACCAGCCAGCCTGCTACGGACCAGCCCTGAGGCGGCGTCCGGACCACCAGCGATGCGGCCGGATCGCGGGTGTATTTCGCTCGCACTGAGCCGTATGCGCTGATCAGGGCGCGAGCAGCAACCGCGAGCCGGGCCTTGCCGACAGGCGCGCCGTAAGAGCACCAGACCGCATGCGGCTCGCTGCCGGTGAAGGCCCGGGCAAGCTGGGTGCCAATGCCCGCGTACTGGCCGTAGGCCGAGCCGTCGGCGCTGTGCTGGACGGCCTGGGCGGCGGCGTAGATCGGCAAATGCAAGTAGCCGGGCACAGCCGCGAGCGCGGCCAGGAACCTGGTCGATGCGTACACCGGGTTCTCGATCTGCTCCTTGGTTCCCCAGCCCTCGGATGGGCGCTGCTGGAATACGCCAACCGAGTCCCGGTCCCCGTAGGGCAGGTTGCTGAGCTTGGACTCCTGGAGGGCGGCCGCGTAGGCAATGGCAACGGCCCGGCTGGGCATCGCATGCTTGTCGGCTACGCCGGCAATCGTCGCTGCGATGGCAGCCTGGCTGACAGTGAGCGAGAGCTCGTCCTCGCCGGACCCGGCCAGGCAGCCGGTAACGCGTTGCGTCATGACCCGGTGTCCGATGGCCAGGTAGCCGATCACCAGTACCACGAGAACTACGATCGCGGCGGCTGCTGCGCGCGACCGCCGGCTCGCTCTGGCGGGCCGGCGCTTGCCCCGCCCTGAAGACTTGCTCGGCACGGACACGAAGCTACCCTGCCGGGAAGCCGGGATGCTCATTCGAGCCGACCCGCACTAGGCTCCTGCGCTATGACATCAGCATCAGCGCGGGCAGCTGCCACCCAGGCCGCAGCCCAGTCTGGCGCGCCGGACTCAGCTGAACCGGCCCCGGTCCATTCCATGCCAGCCGAGATCGACGAGCTGTGGGATCGACGCGCGGATCTGACGCCAGCCGACGCGGCCGCGCGAGAGCTCGTGGTGACCGCGGTCGATCTCATCGACTCGGGCCTGTCGCGAGTTGCCTGGGTCGATCCCGGCACGGGCGAAGTGGCGGTAGATGACCGAGCGAAGCGAGCGATCCTGCTCGCCTTCCGGCTGTTGCCGATGGCTGAGGCGCGAGTGGGCGACTTCCGGTACCACGACCGCGTGCCGCTGACCGCCAGGCTTGACGGCGTCCGGACGGTGCCAGGCTCGATAGTCCGCTGGGGGGCCTATATCGCGCCCGGCGCGGTACTGATGCCCTCGTTCGTGAACATCGGCGCCTACGTCGACGCGGGCACGATGGTCGACACCTGGGCGACGGTCGGATCCTGCGCGCAGGTCGGCAAGAACGTCCACCTCGCCGGCGGGGTCGGCATCGGCGGAGTGCTCGAGCCGCCGAACGCCGTGCCTGTGGTGGTCGAGGACGACGCATTCATCGGCTCACGCTGCATGATCGTTGATGGCGCCAGGGTGCGCGCTGGCGCGGTCCTCGGCGCGGGCACGATCTTGACCAAGACAACGCACGTCATCGACGTGCAGACCGGCGAGGAACTGGCGCGCGGCGAGGTGCCAGCCTGGTCGGTCTGCGTCGGCGGGACCCGGGTACGTACTTTCGATGGAGGAGAGTTCGGCATGCCGTGCGTACTCGTGCTGCGGCGCGTGCCCGAAGGCAGCGGCCACGACAAGGCGGCGCTGAACGACATACTCCGCGACCACGGCGTCGGTGCCTGACGATCGGCCGGTCAGGCGCGGGCGGCTACCTTATGGGCCATGAGCACGAACTCCGAGCCACGGCGCCGGCTCCGCCGGCAGGGGCCTGTAACCCTGCGGGGAACTCAGATTCCCAAGACCACTACCGACCAGCGCCTGCTCGATTGGCGCGGGCCGAGCGACTGGGTGCATACCGATCCCTGGCGGGTGCTGCGGATCCAGGCCGAGTTTGTCGAAGGTTTCGGGCTGCTGGCCGAACTCGGCCAGGCCGTCTCAGTGTTCGGCTCGGCGCGAACCCGGCCGGGTAGCCCCGAGTACGAGTGTGCCGAGCAGATCGGCACCGGCCTTGCGAAGGCCGGATACGCAGTGATCACTGGCGGCGGTCCGGGCATCATGGAAGCCGCTAATAAGGGCGCGAACAGTGCTGGCGGCGTGTCGGTTGGCCTGGGCATCGAATTGCCGCTGGAACAGGGCCTGAACGAGTACATCGACATCGGGATCGAGTTCCGCTACTTCTTCGTCCGCAAAACGGTGTTCGTTAAGTACTCGCAGGCGTTCGTGGTGCTGCCGGGCGGATTCGGCACTCTGGACGAGCTCTTCGAGGCGGTCACGCTCGTGCAGACCGGCAAGATCACCAGATTTCCTATCGTCCTGGTCGGCAGCGAATACTGGCAGGGCCTCAACAGCTGGATCACCGGGACCATGCTCCCGGCCGGGAAGATTTCCGCAGCAGATCCCGAACTGGTCAAAGTGGCCGACGACCCCGTCGAAGTGGTCCGGATCATCAAGGCCGCGCACAGCCTCGGTGCAGGCCAGCAGAACGTCTCCGACATGACCTGAGTCTGCCGGCGGGCCTGGACGGCGCCAGCAGACCACGAGGCATGGCACGATGGCGCTGTGTCCGTCGTAATTTTCCTCGTCACGGCCGTCATACTCGGCGGCATCGTGGTGGTGGCCATGGGCCGCGGCGGCGAACTGGCCAGGGACAAGATCGTTATGCCTGCCACGGCGGACTTGCGGACCTGGTCCGATGTCGCGAGATATCGGCCGCCACCTGCACTCCTTGGCTATCACGCTGCCTCCACCGAGCAAGCGCTCATGATGATTGCCAAGTCGATAGCCGAGCGGGATGCGGAGATTGCCTGGCTGCGCGGGAAGCTGGCCGAGTTCCAGCCAGAATCGGCTCCCGGGGACAGGCCGACCGAGGAGGATCGCGGCGCTTCCGAAGGCAGCAACGCTCTCTCAGGGCTGGGCGTTTCCGAGGACAGCCACGCTGTCTCAGGGCCAGAAGCCCCGGAGGAGTCCGATCCGCCGGTGCGGACGGCCCTCACCTCAGAGGCCCCGCCAGAAGCTCCCGTGCAGGCTGGGTTCTTGCCGCAGGCCGGCCAGGCGGCCCGCGCCGGTGACGAATGACGGCCGGACATGCCGTGGCCGGACCTGACGGCCGGCTCCGCTGCCCGTGGGCGCTCAGCGCGCCCGAGTACCTCAGCTACCACGACGAGGAGTGGGGCAGGCCGGTGCGCGACGACGCCGGGCTGTTTGAGCGGCTCAGCCTGGAGGCATTTCAGTCCGGCCTGTCCTGGCTGACGATCTTGCGCAAGCGGGCGAATTTCCGGACCGCCTTCAGCGACTTCGACATCGAGGCTGTGGCCGCCTTCGGGCCCGCCGACGTCGCGAGACTGCTTGCAGATCCCGGCATCGTGCGCAACCGGGCCAAGATCGAGGCAACCATCGCCAATGCTCGCGCTTCGCTCGACCTCCCAGCCGGGCTAGCGGCACTGATCTGGGAGTACGCAGGCGACGCAGGCCCACCGCCGACCGGGCTCGCGGACGTGCCAGCTTCGACGAGCGCCGCCAAGGCGCTGTCGAAGGAGCTGCGGAGCCGGGGTTTCAGGTTCACCGGACCGGTGACGGCCTACGCCACCATGCAAGCCTGCGGCCTGGTCAACGACCATCTAGCCGACTGCTTCTGCCGGGCGTGATCGACGCCGCTGCCGGGCACGCCGGGGGTCGTTGCCGACGACGGGGCAGACCCGCTAGTCCGACACCGGCCGGTTAGCTCGCTGGGCTGGCGCTATCACCCGCCGGGCGCGAGAATGGCGAACGCAGTGACGGCGAACGAACCGCACCGGCGGTTCGCCAGCACCTGCGGCGAACTCTTTGACCATTTGATTCAGCATTCACCCGATCCCATTGCGAAACTTCGCACAATACCCATAATCTGAGCTCACGGAGCCTTACTCGGGAGGGCGGAGGAGCATGCGGCCGCCAACGCCTGCCGATGACGGCAGGGGCGCGTACAGCCCTGGCCCAGGCAGCGCCGGCCTCGACAGTGCTGGCACCGGTAGTGGCATCGGCCACGCCGGGCCAGGCTACGGCGTTCCCGGCCATCGGGTTCGCGGCCACACTGCCCCTGGCTATGCCATTCCCGGCCAGCTAGGCCCTGGTGCCGGGCCGGGATCAGCCGCGGGCCTGCTTGCTGCGCCGGTCGCCGAGGCGCTGGCCACCGTTCCCGACCACGTAGGCCGGCTGGCAGATGCTGGCATCAGCGGCGGCGGGTGCTTCGTCAGGCCGCTGCCGATTGATACCACGTGTGCGGCGGCGGCGCGGCGGTTCTTCCGTGAAGCCGCCGCCAGCCTTGGCATTCCTACCGGCCTGCTGCACGACGGCGTGACGATGGCCAGCGAGCTCGCTGCCAATACTCTGCATGCCCAGCGCAACATGGCACAGCGCGTGTCGCGGAACAGAGTGGCCAACGGTACGCCAGAGATATGGCTGTACCTGCGTGGCACCGGCCGGACCTGCGAACTCGTCTGCAAGGTCTTCGACACTGAGCGCGGCTGGACCGTCGGCGCCGACCCTGGCATGGGCAAGGCGCCGCTCGACTCCGTCAACGGCCGTGGACTGCAGGTGGTGGCGGGCTTGTCAGCGGGCCAGTGGGGTTGTCATCTGAGCCGGTCCCGCCTGGGTAACTGGAGCGTGCCCGGCAAGGCGGTCTGGTTTGCGCAGCGGATTCCGCCGGCCACGCTGCCCGAGTATGTTGGGCGGCCGCGTTACGACCCGGACTGGCTGGTCGACGAGCTAGAGGCCATGCTGGCCGACCGCGGCATGGGGAGCATCGTGCGAGCCGACCTCGACGGCATGACGGCGCTGTCCCTCAGCCGTCACCTCACGGTCTGGCGGCACGGCGAGGCTGTCACGTGGCGGACGCTGGCCGGCGCCTACCACCAGATGCATCTTGCCGACCTCATCGAGGTAGCCGAGCAGGTTGTGTGCGCGCAGGAGGAAGCTGCGCTTGACGGCAGCCTGACTGGCTAGGGCCGCAGCCATCACCTGCCCCGGTACACCGGAGCCTGCTTATTCACGAACGCGAGCGTAGATTCCCGGTGGTCCTGCGTGTCGCCGAGCCTGCTCTGCAGTTCCGCTTCCTTCTCCAGCGACTCACGCAGACTGTGGGCACTGGCGTACAGCAGGGCATCCTTGATCGCGGCGTAAGCAAGGGTCGGGCCAGCGGCCAGCTTGGTGGCGAGAGTTGCCGCGGCGCCAGCGACCTCGTCGTCGGGTACCACCGACGTGAGCAGGCCCAGGCTCAGCGCGGTGGCGGCGTCAATGGGCTCGGCGAGCATCAGCATTTCTGCGGCCCTGGCGGGTCCGATCAGGCGCTGCAAGGTCCAGGAGGCACCCGAGTCAGCGCCGAGGCCGACCCGGGCGAAGGCCAGCATGAAGCTGGCGCGCCGTGCGGCGATGCGGAAGTCGCAGGCGAACGCCAGCGAAGCCCCGGCGCCGGCGGCCACGCCAGGCAGCGCGGCGATGACGGGCTTTGGCATCGCGGTGATGGTCTCGATGATCGGGTTGTAATGCTTGCCGACGGTATCCAGCGGGGCGGCCCCTGCTGCCAGCAGATCAGCATGCTCACGCAGGTCCTGGCCTGAGCAAAAGGCCTGGCCAGCGCCGGTCACGACGACCGCTCGCACCGCGTCGTCTGCGCTGCAGTCGCGCAGCGCGGCGAGCAGCGCCACCTTGGCTTGCACCGTGAGCGCGTTCCGCGCCTCCGGCCGGTTGATCGTGATCGTGGCCACCGTGCCATCGACCTGGTGAATCACCACGTTGTCAGTCACCGGGAGTTCCTTCCGCCAGAGCCGTTACCGTCCCTCGCCGAGCACGCTCACGCAGCGCTGCCGCGAGCAACGCTGGCTGGCGCCGGTCAGGCAATCTAACCAACTGTCGTCACTCTGCCCGCTGTGGTCACGCATTGCTAGCGCCTGATGGGCGCCGAAATGGCTGCGGACGCGTCGGAAGCGGTGGTCATCTGGGTGGACACTGATGCGATGATCTGCGTTCTCGGCGATGCGCATCTCGACGTCGTGGTCCAGATGTCCGGACCGCTCAGCGTGGAAACGGATACGCCAGTAGCGACGTGCTTGGGCGCGGGCGGGCAGGCGGCAAACGTCGCCGCCTGGGTTGCCGCGCTGGGCGGGCGCAGTCGGCTCATCGCGGCGCGCGGGACCGACCTTGGCGCCGAGCTCGTCAGCGTGGAGCTCGCACGCCGCGGCGTGGAGCTTGTCGGCCCGATCGTGCCCGGCAATACGGGTGTCGTCATATCGCTATCCAGCGGCGGGCGGCAGCGGTCCATGCTAACCGACCGCGGGGTGGGAGCGGCGCTGGCAGCGGGCGAGGTCAGGCCTGACTGGCTGGATGGCTGCGAGTGGCTGCACTTGAGCGGCTACGCGCTGGCGGTCGAGCCGATGCGCACTGCAGCTGTCGCGGTAGCGCAGGCCGCGATCCAGCGCTGCGTGCGCCTTGCCGTCGATCTATCGTCGACCGCCATGATCGAGTCGTACGGCGTGCCGAGTTTCCGCGAGCTGATCGTCTCGATCGGCCCCGACGTCGTGTTCGGCAACGAGGCCGAGGTGGCGCTCCTCGGCGGCCTGCTCGACGTCGGCAAGCTGATCGTTAAGCTGGGCGCCGAAGGCGTTCGCGTGGCCGGGAGTCACCATCCTGCCGTGCCCACAGTTGCGGTGGACTCAACCGGAGCGGGCGATGCTTTCGCGGCTGGATACCTAGTTGGCGGAGTCGAGCTTGGCCTGGCTGCAGCGGCCCGGGCGGTAGCGAAGACGGGGGCGATGCCATGACCTTTGCGCCGCAGCTGACGGCCGAGGTTGCCGGTGCGCTCAGTCTCGGCCGTCCGGTCGTGGGGCTGGAGACGACGCTGGTGTCGCACGGGTTCTCGGCCGGCCGCGGGCTGGATGCCGCGCTGGAGTCGGAGCGGCGTGTCCGGGTCGCGGGCGCGACGCCGGCCACCATCGGCGTACTGGATGGCGTCGTGCGGGTGGGACTAGATGCCGCCGAGCTGAAGCGCTTCGCCGACGCTGGCCGCAGCGCCCGCAAGGTGGGCGCGCGTGACCTGGCCGCCTGCGTCGTCCAGCGCGCGCTGGGGTCGTCGACAGTCGGCGGCACGCTGGCTGTCTGCCGGGCCGTCGGCATCCGGTTCGTCGGCACGGGCGGCATCGGCGGCGTGCACCGCGGCTTCGCCGAAACCCTGGACATCTCTGCCGACCTGCCGCAGCTGGCGCGGACCCCTGCGGTGGTCGTCTGCTCAGGCGCCAAGTCGATCCTGGACGTCAGCGCCACCGCCGAGCTGCTGGAGACGCTCGGAGTCCCGGTCCTGGGCTGGCAGACTTCGACCCTGCCGATGTTCTACAGCGGTGCTGGCGGCCCGCCGGTCTCGGCGACGGTCGCGCAGGCTGCCGAGGCCGCCAGGATAGCGGCGACGCACTGGCAGCTCGTTCCCTCCGGCGGGCTCATCCTGGCCCGCCCGCCGGCCGCTGGCGTTGATCTTGAGGCTCTCGTGACGGAGGCGGTGGAGCGGGTACGCCGCGCGGGCGTGACCGGCCAGGCAGTGACGCCGGCCGTACTGGCAGCGGTCGAGGAACTGAGCGAAGGCCGCAGCGTCGAGGTCAACCGGCGCCTTATAGCCGACAACGCCGAGCTTGCCGCGCGGGTCGCGGTCGCCTACGCCGGCCTGTCGCCGAGGTCGACGATGGCAGCGACCGGCCCGCCGCCGTCGGGACCCTGATGTGCGGCTGACACCGACACGAACACGGCAGGGTCTGCGGTAACGGCCGCGGCGACGCCGCCGACGCAGGCCTTGATCTGCCGGTGCCAGTGCACATCGGAGTCGTCCAGCATCGCGTTACGCCGGCCCGGACCCGCCCGTCCTGACTGGCCTCGCATTTGAGGAACACGTTGACCAGCCTGCCGTCCAGGTCGCTCGGGTGCGGCCGGACCGGCAGCGTCAGGCCGGCGTCCCGGATCGCTGCCCAGATGCCATCGGCGTCCAGCGCGTCCGCCATGACCGAGTGACCGATGCGGTACCTGCCGCCGATGCCGCGCACGTTCCCTGCCACGACCACCTGCGCCCGGTCGAGCTCGACTCCGGACGAGCACGAGGCCACCGCGGAGCACAGCGCGCGGTTGCGCATGACGTCGCTGTCGGCGGGCATCACGATCTCGCCGAGCGCGACGGCGATGCCTAGCGCCGCGGTCCCGTTCGAGACGTCCATGGACTCGCCGGTGTTCTCGGTCCAGACGCTCCGCCCGCGGCTCGTCGCGTCCCGGATCGTCTGGATCGTCAGCAGCGGCGTCTTCGTCTGCACGTAGTGCACGTCCGCCGGGTCGCTGATGCCCGCCTGTGCCATCGCCACCGTCACCGCGGCGGCGACCTTGGCGATCATGGCGGTCCGGCCGATGTCCTCGGGCAGCAGGGGCTCGCTCATCGCGAACCCGACCGACAACCGCGGTTCGCCGGTGACCTCCGCCGCGCCCGGCGGCACCGTCGCGAAGATCGTGGCGTGCGGGCTGAGCACGCCGTCGGTGCCGCCGGACCACACGATCGGCACCTGCGCTACCTCGTCGGCCCCGCGGCTGCCCTTGGCCGTCAGCACTTCCCGGAACGCGCGATCGGCCAGAATCCGGGTGTAGTCGTTGACCCCGCCGTTGCCCTCGGTCTTGCCGATCACCGCGACGACCCGGTCGGCGCCGAGCACGCCGGCGTCTATCAGCCTCGCCAGCTCGCTGGCGTCGGACACGTGATGCAGGGGCACCTTGCGGACCTCAATCGGGTCGGGCACGGACCTACCTCCTCGGCTGACTGGCTCGGGCTCACGGGATAACAGCAGTGCCGGCATTCCCGGCCAGGGCATCGGCAATGTGATGCAGCGACGTGATGATCGCCCGGCCGCCGCGCTCGGCGAACCGGCAGGCAGCCTCGACCTTAGGTCCCATGCTGCCCGCCGGGAAATGCCCGTCGCTGGCGAGTGCGCGGAGGCGGGCAGCCTGGATCTCCCCGATCGGGCTGGCGGCGGTGGTGCCCCAGCCCTCCATCACGGCTTCGACGTCCGTCGCGATGATCAGCGTGCCGGCACCTAGCTGACGGCCGAGCACGGCCGCGGTCAGGTCCTTGTCGATCACCGCTTCCACGCCTCGCAGGCCGCCCCGGGAGTCCCTGACGACAGGCACGCCGCCGCCGCCAGCGCAGACCACAACGAACCCCGCCGCCAGCAGCGCTGCGGCCGCAGCCGCATCCAGGCACTCGAGCGGCTCGGGCGAAGCAACTACGCGCCGCCAGCCTGGCGGTCCGAAATCCCGCCAGGTCTGGCCGTGCGCGATCAGCTCCGCGGCCTCGGCGGCCGGAAGGTACCGGCCTATCGGCTTCGTCGGGTTGGAAAACCCCTGGTCATCGGGGTCGACCAGGGTCCGCGACACCACCACGGCGGTGCGCGTGCCCACATCGCGCCTGGCGAGCGCGGCGTCGAGTGCATCAAGGAGGAGCACGCCGATCGTCCCCTGAGTCTGCGCGCCGCACCAGTCGAGCGGGACCGGCGGGACAACGGCAGCCGCGATCTCGTTCTTCACCAGCAGGTTGCCGACCTGCGGGCCATTGCCGTGGGTGAGCACGACCGGGGTACCGGCAGCGACGATATCGGCGACAGATTCGGCTGCGACGCCGATGGCCGCGCGCTGATCCTGCGGCCGCGCGCTGCCATCCGGTGCCGTCATCGCGTTGCCGCCGAGCGCGATCAGGACGGTCATAGCCAGTCCACGTCGGCTGCAGTTCGTCCGCCGGAGAGCACGCCATAGCCGGGCCCCCGGTCGAAGAACGGCTGTGCCGCCGGCCGCGCGGCGCGCTGGCTGTCGCGCAGGACGCGGGTTGCCTCGTCGTCGGCCACTGGGTCATCGGACCGGCCGGTAAGCACGACGCCATAGTCAGCGGCTGCGGCCGCGCGGGACACCTTGCCCCAGCGGACATCGCGTGCCACCAGCGCCGGGTCCCGCTCGAGCGGGTCTCCCCAGCCGCCGCCGCCGGTGGTCCGGATCCGGATCATCGTGCCGGCCGGCACGAACTCGCCGTCGGCCAGCGCCTCGACCTCGCGCTCGCCCGGGCCGCCGGGATCAACCGTGATCTGGAACGGGTGTCCGGCCCGGCCGCCTTTCACGCCCCAGCAGGACAGGATGGAGCGGTCAGCGATCGACATGAAGTAGCCGTCCGCGCGCATCCGCAGAACCTTCTCGTAGCCGAGGCCGCCGCGGAACTTACCTGGCCCGCCCGAGTCCACGGCCAGGCCGAGCCGCTCCACCAGCAGCGGGAACCGGGCCTCGGTGAACTCGGCAGGCAGGTTCCGCGAGTCGGGCACCACGTGGATGGTGTCCTCGCCGTCGGCGTAGTACCGCCCGCCGGATCCGCCGCCGAGCACCTCGCGCATGAGGTAGGGCTCGCCGCCCGCGGTGAGCCCGTAGACGCCGGTGTACCGGATCGTCTCCTGGTCCGCAGGCATCTGCCCGCCGACGGCCTTGGCCAGCACGCCGGCGAAGACGCCAAGCAGCCGCAGGATCACGAACGTGCGCGCGTTCGTCGGCGCGGGGAATACCGGGGTGAGCAGCGTGCCGGGCGGCGGGAAGCGCATCTCCATCAGCTCGACGATGCCTTCGTTCACGTCCAGTTCGGCCATCCGCTCGGGGGTGTCCGCGAGGTTGCGCAGGATCGGCGCGAGCCACTTGGCGAGGAAGTTGCCGCCGGAATAGTTGGCGCAGTGATTAATCGGGCCCTTCGCCTGCGGACCGGTGCCGGCGAAATCGAGGATCAGCCGGGGCCCGCCGGGCTCGTCGGAGGCTGTCCTGGTGAGCGTGATCCGCTGGGTATGCAGCCGAGGCGCGTCGACTCCGTCGTGCTCGGCATAGTCCTCCCAGGTCCAGGTACCGGCCGGGATCTTGGCCAGGATCTCCTGGCGGTAGGTTCGCGTGGTGCTCGCCACGATCTCGTCGAAGCAGGCCTCGACATCAGCCTGGCCGTAGCGGTGGAACAGTTCCGCAAGCCGGCGGGCGCCGAGCAGGCAGGCGGAGCATTCCGCGTCCAGGTCGGCGGCGAGGGAGTCGGGCATCCGTGAGTTGCGGGTCATGATGGTGAGAGCGGCCCGGTTGGGGACGCCCGCGTCCCAGAGCCGGATCGGCGGGACCATCAGGCCCTCGGAGAAGACGCTGGTGGCGTGGCTCGGCATCGATCCGGGGACGGCGCCGCCGATGTCATCGTGGTGGCCGAAGGCCTGGACGAACGCGACCACCGTCGGCTCGCCGCCCGCGGCAGGTTCGGCGCCGAAGACGGGCACCGTGACGCACAGGTCCGGTAGGTGGCCGATACCGCCCTCGGACAGGTAAACGTCGTTGTGGAAGAAGACGTCGCCCGGCCGCATAGTCGGCAGCGGGAAGTCACGCGCGATGGGGTGGACAAGGGCGCTGTAGGAGCGCCCGGTCAGCTTGCGCAGCAGCCGGTCGTGGATCCCGGCGCGGAAGTCGTGCGCGTCCCTGATCATGGGGGACCGGGACGTCCTGCCGATCGCGGTCTCGACCTCCTTCTCGATGGCGGCCAGGCTGCCGGCGACGATTTCCAGCAGTACCGGGTCCGTCGGCCCGCGCGACCCGGCGATGAGCGTGGGCGCCGTCATCGGTGTGGTCATGCTGCCCTCACCAGCAAGTTGCCGAACTCGTCCACACGCGCCGCGAACCCTGGATGCACCGGTATCGTCGCGCCGTATTCCTCGATGATGGCGGGTCCGGCTACCTCGTCTCCGGCCGCCAGCGCGGGCCGCCAGTAGATCGAGGCATCGACCGGCCCAAAGGCCCGACCGAAGACCACCGGCCGGCGGCCGGTCACTGCCCTCCCAGCGTCGCCGTCCCCGGCCGCCAGCGCGGCAAGCCGCGGCCGCTGGATCGGGCCGATACCGGTGACCCGCAGGTTCACCCACTCCACCTGCTGCCGGGGATCGGCGCGGAAGTCGTACCCGTACAGTGCGCGGTGCGCCGCGTGAAAGTCGGCAGCGGCCGCCTCCGCCAGTGCCGGGCCCACCGGGCTAGCGGCGATCGGGACGCGCACCTCGAAGGCCTGGCCGAAGTACCGCACGTCGGCGGTCCGGATGAGCCGGTGCTTGTCGGCCGCGAACCCCTGCGCGATCAGGGCGCCCCGCGCCCTCGCGGCAAGCCCGGCGTAGCTCGCTTCGATCGCCGGGTAGTCCAGCTCGGACTGCCGCGCCACGCAGGTGCGGACGTAGTCGGTGCGGACGTCGACGGTCAGCAGCCCGAATGCCGAGACGTTGCCGGGGTTGCACGGCACCAGCACGCCGCGCAGGCCGAGGATATCGATCAGGGGGCAGACCAGCAGCGACCCGGATCCGCCGAAGGTGACCAGGGTGAAATCCCGCACGTCGAGGCCGCGCTTGACGGTGATGTGGCGCACCGCGTTCGCCTGGTTCCACGCCGAGACTTCAAGGATCCCGGCTGCGCACTCGTGGTCGGGCATGCCGAGCTTCGCCGCCAGGTCGGCCAGTCCGGACCGCGCGGCGTCGGCGTCCAGCGCGATCTCCCCGCCGAGCAGATGCGGCGGGATCCGCCCGAGCACTAGGTGAGCATCGGTAACCGTGACGTCGCGGCCGCCCTTGGCATAGCACAACGGCCCCGGATCAGCGCCCGCTGACCGGGGCCCGACCTTGAGCGAGCCCTCCGGGGACACCCACGCCACCGACCCGCCGCCCGCGCCGACGGTGACGACGTCCACCATCGGGATCTTCGACGGGTAAGCACCGACCGATCCCTCAGTGGTCAGCGCGGGCTCGCCACCGACGACAACCGCCACGTCCGTCGAGGTGCCGCCGCCATCGCAGGTCAGGACCGAGGTTATGCCGGCGTTCTGCGCGATCATGGCGGCGCCGACGGCGCCTGCGGCCGGCCCGCTCAGCACGGTCGCGATCGGCCGGCCGATGATTTCCGTGGCCGTGGCCACCCCGCCGTTCGATGTCATCACGTGCAGCGGCACGGCGTCGGCGCGCAGGCCCGCTAGCCGCTGCGCGATGGCGGACAAGTACCGCGACACGCGCGGCTTGACCGCGGCATCGATCAGCGTGGTCATTGACCGCTCATACTCCCGGTATTCGGGCAGCACATCCGACGACAGCGAAACCACCGCGCCCGGATGCTCGCGGGCCAGCACCCTGGCCATCCGCGCCTCGTGCTCGGGGTTGGCGTAGGAATGCAGGAAGCACACGCCGAGTGTGTCGATGCCGCGATCGCGGAACCACCGGGCGACCGCCGTGGCCTGCGCCTCGTCGAAGGGGCGCAGCTCCGCGCCGGTGTGGTCCAGGCGGCCGGCCACCGTCTTCACCAGGTCCGGCGGCACTATCCGGTCCGGCTTGACCCAGAAGTAGGAGTTGCCGTATCCGTCCGGCACCGACTGCCGGGCGATTTCCAGCATGAACTCGAAGCCCTCGCTGGTAACGAATCCGAGCTCGCCCACGTCGCCCGCCAGCAACTGGTTGGTCGCGATCGTCGTACCGTGGCTGACGGACACGATCTCGGCCGGGTCGGCCGCGAGCATTCCGAGCATTTTCGCCAGCCCGGTCATGAACCCCTGCGCCGGGTCCGCGGGCGTGGACGGCGTCTTCGTAACCGTCAGCACCCCGGTGACCTCATCGACGGCGACCACGTCGGTGAACGTCCCGCCGGTATCGATGCCAATGCGAAGGCGGCGTTCGCGCATCAGCGCGCCCTCCGCCCGATCAGCTTGCCGACGGCTATCCCGCCGAGCGCGGCGGCGGCCCCGACCAGCACCCCGCTCACGAATCCGGAGGCAGTGGACGCGGCAGCCGGGAGTGCGGCACCCGGGAGCGCGGCGGCTGGCGGCGCGGCGGGTGTGAGGTAAGCGCTGGGCTGTGGCGCGGCCGGGACTGTCGCAGTCGAGGCTGGTACGGGGCCCGGCTCGGCGGGCCCGGCTGCCTGGCTGACAACCCCGGCGGCGGCGAGGACGTCGTCCACCGAGCTGAAGAACTCGCCTGCCATCCGCCTCGCGACGCTGGACAACATCCGCTGGCCGATGCCCGCGATCAAGCCGCTGATCACCGCGTCGGCGTCATAACTCAGCTCGGTGGTGCCGCCGGCGGTGCCGGCTAGCCTGACCTGCACGCTGGTGCTGACGGTGCCAGGGCCGCCGGCGGCGTTCGCGGTCAGCACGAATGAGCCGGGCTGCTGCAGCCGCGAAAGCGAGACCTGGCCGGTGTAGATGCCCTGGATTGACGCCACGCCGGCGGCGACGGTGAAGTGGTAGGAGTCCGGGCCGGCCGGCTCGAGCCGCTGGCAGCCGGGGATGGTGGCGACGAGCACGTTCGGGTCGTTCAGCGCAGCCCGCACCCGGTCGGCTGGCGCATGCATGGTCGTGACCCCGCTGATCTTCATGACATTCGCATTCTCATCGCCCGCTCTGGTGGCCGTACGTGCGTCGCAGCTCAAACAGATCCGACGGCGATAGGGGCATGGACCTGATCGGGATGCCCTCGGCATCTTCGATAGCGGCAGCCAGAACCGCGGCGCCGGGAATGACCCCTGCCTCGCCCGCGCCTTTGATGCCGAGCGGGTTCAGCGGCGACGGCGTCTCGAGGTGATCAATCTCGATCTCCCGTGGCACCTCGCTGACGTACGGCATGAGGAAGTCCATGAAGGACGCGTTGAGCAGCTGGCCGGCCTTGTCGTAGGCCATCCGCTCATACAGCGCCCCGCCGACCCCCTGGGCGACGCCGCCGTGGATCTGGCCTTCCACGATCTGCGGGTTGATCAGCGGACCGCAATCATGCACCACGCAGTAGCGCAGAATCGTGATCTCAGCAGTGTCCGGGTCGGTCGCCACGATCGCGGCGTGCATGCCGCTGGCGAACGTCGATCGCAGCGGAGAGAAGTAGGCGCGGCCCTCGATACCGGGCTCGTCATCCGGCGCCACCGGCGGTTTGTCCATGTCGCCGCCAGCCGCGAACGGCGTGGCCGCCGCCGCTGCGTCGTCGAACGCATACCGGAGCGGATTGGACAGCACCGCCACGGTGCCGAGGCTAATACCGCTGTCGGGATCGCCCTTGACCTGCACCATTCCGCCGGTGATCTCCAGGTCGGTGGCCGCGACCTCCAGGGCATCGGCCGCGACCCGCAGCGCCTTCGCCTTCGCCTTCCGCGCCGCCAGTGTGACGGCCGACCCGCTCATCACCGCGGTCCGGGACGCGAACGTGCCGACCGCGTAGCCGAAGCGCCGGGTGTCCCCGGTGACGACCTCGACATCGGCCATGGGCACGCCAAGCTCGTCGGCGACGAGCTGCGCCAGCATGGTCTGGTGACCCTGGCCCTGGCTGGTCAGGCCAGTGGCGACCTTGACCTTGCCGGATGTCTCCACCACCACATGGCCGCCCTCGTACGGGCCGATGCCCGTACCCTCGACGTAGCAGGCCAAGCCAATGCCGACGCGCCGGCCCTCGGCCGCCGCCGCTTCCTTGAGAAGCGCGAACTTGTCCCAGCCGACCAGGTCCTTGATCTTGGCGAGCAAGGCCGGGTAGTCGCCGGAGTCGTAGATGAGCGGGCGGCCATCCTGGAAGATCAGCCCCTGGTCGTAGGGCATCTCGGCGGGCTGGATGAAGTTGCGCTCACGCAGCACCGCCCGGTCTAGCCGGAGGGCCGCCGCGATCGCGTCCATGGTGCGCTCCATCACGAAGCAGCCGTGCGGTCGCCCCGCGCCCCGGTACGGCGTGACGATCACGGTGTTGGTGTAGAGCGAGTCAAACTCCACCCGGTAGGCGCCCGGCTTGTACGGCCCGAGCAGCTGGGTCGAGGTGACTATCGGCACGATGAGCCCGTAGGGCACGTATGCACCGTTGTCATGCCAGAACCGGACGTCGAGGCCGAGAATCCTGCCGTCGTCGTCGTAACCGACCCTGACGTGATGCTGCTGCGCCCGCTCGTGCGCGCTGGCGATGAAATGCTCGCGCCTGTCCTCGGTGAACTTGACCGGCCGGCCGAGCAGCCGGGCGGCCCAGGGCACGAGCACCTCTTCGGGCCACGGATGTACGATCTTGACCCCGAAGCCGCCGCCGACGTCTGGCGTGATGACGTCGACCTGACTCAAGTCCAAGCCCAGCTTCGCCGCCACCGCGGCGCGCACCCCGGTCGAGGTCTGGGTGGACGTCCACAGCGCCAGGCTGCCCGACTGCTCGTCCCACCTGGCCAGCACGCCGCGCCCTTCCAGCGGGGTGGACGCCGACCGCTCCATCTCCAGGTCGAGCTCGAGAATGTGCGGCGCCGCCGCGATTGCGGCCGCGGTGTTGCCGTGCTCCTGGACCGCGTTAGCGGCCCGGTTGCCGGGGACGTCAGCGTGCACGAGGTGCACGGCTGCGCGGGCCGCGTCCAGGCCCACTACAGCGGGGAGTGGCTCGTAACTGACATCGATCAGGTCGGCGGCGTCCTCGGCCAGGTACCGGTCGGCCGCCACCACCATCACGACGGCCTCGCCGACGTGGTTGACCTCGCCGTTAGCCAGCGGGTACGGCGTCCGGCCGTGGGTGAGCGCGGGATGCGGGATCAGCAGCGGGAGTGGCTCGGCCAGCCGGCCTGGCAGGTCCTCGTAGGTATAGATCGCCACCAGCCCGGGCACGTCGAGCGCGCCGCTGACGTCGATGTCGGTGATGCGCGCGTGCGCGTGCGGGCTGCGCACGAATGCGGCGGCGAGCGCGTCCGGCCCGAGGTCGTCGAGGTATGCCCCGTGGCCGCGGATCAGCCTGTCGTCCTCGACCCGCTGCACTCGGGCACCAAACAGCGAGCTCATGCGGGCCCGGCCGGGGTTGTCGCAGGCCCGCTCGCCGCGGCCGGATCCGCCCGCTCGCGGCTGATCTCAGCCGCCCGGTGCACAGAAGCCAGGATGTTCTGGTACCCAGTGCACCGGCAGAGATTACCGCCGATCATTTCCCGGACTTGCTCATCGTCCGGGTCGGGCACATCCCGCAGTCCCGCGGTGATCGTGGTCAGGAAGCCGGGCGTGCAGAAGCCGCATTGGAGGCCGTGACACTCCGAGAATGCCTGCTGCACTGGTGACAGCGCGCCGTCGGCCCCGGCGAGGCCTTCGACGGTGGTGATCTCCGCGCCGTCCGCACTCACCGCAAGCAGCAGGCACGAGCGCACCGGCAACCCGTCAAGCAGGATGGTGCACGCACCGCAGACGCCGTGCTCGCAGCCCACATGGGTGCCGGTCAGGCGCAGGTCGTGCCGGATGCAGTCGGACAGCAGCCGGCGGGCGTGCACCTGCGCCGTGCGGGCCGCGCCATTCACGACCAGGCGTACCTCGTGCAGTTCCTCGGCGCCGCTCATGCCTCTATCGTCTCGCGCGCTTCGCCGAGCGCTTCCACTAGCGCCCGTTCGGTGAGTACGCCTGCGAGCTGGCGGCGGTAGTCCGCCGTGGCGTGAATGTCCGCCTCGGGCTCGAGCCGGCCGCGAGCGAGACTGGCGGCGGCCGGGAAGGACGTGGCGTCGGCCGCGCCGCCCGCGACCGCCTCGGTCAGATCCAGGACGGCCGGGGATGGCGCCACGGACAGGTAGGCGGCCTTCGCGCCGGCGATCCTGCCGCTGGCGCCGAGCCACACCAGCGCGGCGACACCGCAGACCGCGTAGTCGCCGCGCCGCCGACTGATCTCGGTGAACCCGGTGCCTGCGCCGCGGCGCGACAGCACCGGGAACTCCACCTCGGTGGCGAGCTCGCCGGGTTCCACGGCCGACTCCAGCGTTCCGAGGAAGAACTCGCCGGCCGGAATCGACCGCTCGCCGGCTGCGCTCGCCACCCGCACGGCCCCTGCCAGCAGCGCCAGGACAGCCGGCATCTCGCCGGCCGGGTCGGCGTGCACGATGCTGCCCACGGTCGTGCCGCGATTGCGGATGGCCGGGTGCGCAACGAACCGGAGGGCTTTGCGCAGCAACGGCTGGGCAGCTGCCGCCGCCGGGCTCGCCAGCACCTCGGCGTGTCGCGCGAGTGCGCCGACGCGGACCTGGCCATCGGCAACCTTGACATAACTCAGCTCGCTCAGGCGGTTGATGTCCACGAGCAGGTCGGGGGCGGCCAGGCGCATGGACATCAGCGGGACCAGGGACTGGCCGCCAGCGAGTACTTTCGCCTCCACGCCTGGCGCCGCCAGCGAAGCCAGCGCCTCGGCCACCGACTCAGGCCGCGTGTAGCCAACCGGCCGTGGCTTCACGGCGCCCCTGGCCCAGCCGCTACGTCCATAGCGTGACGGTACGCTGCCGAGGGCGTGACTGAAATCACCTTCTGCTCCAGGATGGCGAGATGTGAGATGCTTGGCGGCCGCCAGCAGCGCGCTGCGGCCCGTTCTCGCCGGGCCCGCCCGGCCGGCCCAGTGGCTCGGCGTGAGTCGTGGGGCGCTCTACCTGAAGACTACTGGGCAGCCCGGCGCGCTGGTCGTGCTCACCCATGACGCGGTACGGCTGCCGTGCGGGCTACTGCTTCCGGCCACCAGCGCAGAGTTGCCGCTGACGTCGGTGGCTCCGCTGTCGCTTGCCCCATCGGCCGGGTTCATGGTCGGCGACGGCGCTGTCAGCTGGACCGGGCCTGGCCCAGTGGTCGTGCGCGCGGTCCGCGAATGGGCACCGGCCCGGCCAGCTCAAGGTCAGGTGGCAGCCGACGCGCTCGCAGCAGTGCGCTCCGCGCTTCGTGGTGCTGGGCTTTGCGGTTCCGATCCTGGCCTCAACAGCCGGCTGCTGGCGGATCTGGCCGCGGCTGGCTGCGACCACGACGCCAATGCCGCAGTGGCGGCGCGCCTGCTGGGCAGCGGTCCGGGACTCACCCCGAGCGGCGACGACGTGCTGGCCGGGTTCCTTGCAGGCGGCGCCGCCTTCGGCCTGGACGTAGCGGCGCTGCGCGGGGCGACCGCGGTTCTGGCGCCCGCCCGCACGACGGCGCTGTCGGCCGCGCTGCTGTGGCACGCCGGGCGCGGTGAGTGCATCGACGAACTGGCCGCGGTCGCCGCCATCCTGACGAGCCAGCGGCGGTGCCGGCCGGAGCAGGCCGGACGTGCTGTCAGCCGCCTGCTGTCCGTCGGCCATACCTCCGGGGCGGCGCTGGCCCTGGGCCTGGTGATCGCGGCCGGCAGCGTGCTGGACGCGCAGGCGGGGCGGGCCGCGTGAGCGCAGAGCATGTCGAGGCCCGGCCCGGCGCTTACGCGGACTCGGTCACGCTGATGCGGGTCAGCGCGGACGTGCGGCAGGCCGACGGCGTGCAAGCGGCGCTGATCGCCATGGCCACCGAGCTGAACCTTGACCTGCTGCCGGCGATGGGCTTCCGGCCGCCGCCTGGCATCGGGCCCAACCACTTGCTGATCGCCGTCCGGGCCAGCGGCGACGCCGCGCTGTCGGCCGCGCTTGCGGGCATCGACACGGCCCTGTCCGCCCGCCCGGTCGCCGGTCACGGTGCCGCCCAGGCCCAGCCGCCGCGCACGACCGCGGCCGCGGTGCGGGCGGGCGGGCCCGGCCTTGCGCTGATCTCCGTGCCGGGCCGGTACGCGTTCGCCGAGGCGATGGACGCGCTCGACGCGGGCTGCGACGTCATGATCTTCTCCGACAACGTCCCGGTGGAGCAGGAGATCACGCTCAAGGACATCGCCGCGCAGCGCGACCTGATCGTGATGGGCCCGGATTGCGGCACGGCGATCGTCGGCGGCGTCGGACTTGGCTTCTCGCACACGCTCGCCGCCGGGCCGGTCGGGCTGGTCGCCGCATCGGGCACCGGTGCGCAGCAGGTGCTGTGCCTGCTGGACTACGCGGGGGCCGGCGTCAGCGCCGCGCTCGGCGTCGGCGGCCGTGATCTGTCCGCCGCGATTGGCGGCCGCTCAGCCCGCGCCGCCCTCGCCGCCCTGGACGCCGATCCGGGCACCGAGCTGATCATTGTGGTCTCCAAGCCACCGGCCGCGGCAGCGGCGGACGGGTTGCGCGCCTTCGCGGCCGGCCTGGCGACGCCGGTGCAGTTCGCGTTGATCGGGCCCGGTGAGCCAGACCTCACCGCGGCCACCGAGACCGCGATCCGGGCGCTGGGCCTGCCCGTCCCGGCCTGGCCCCGCTGGCCCGGTCCGGACCGAGTGCCGGGACTTGAGACGGGTGGTTTTCGACGGGTTCACGGCGCGAGCTCACCTGCGGGCGTACTGCGTGGCCTGTTCGCCGGCGGCACTCTCTGCGACGAGGCCATGGTCATCGCGAGCGATCGGCTAGGCCCGATCCGGTCGAATATTCCGCTGCGGCCGGAGCTGCGGCTGGCGCCTCGGCCCCCCGTGGCTGGAACCACTGCGACCGGCCATGCCATGATCGACTTCGGCGACGATGAGCTGACCGCGGGCCGGGCGCATCCCATGATTGACCAGGCGCTGCGGCTGGAGCGGCTGGCGGCCGAGGCCGCTGATCCGGCCGTGACCGTCGTTCTCCTCGATGTTGTCCTGGGCCATGGCGCGCATCCGGATCCGGCGGCCGAGCTCGGCCCGGCGATCGCGGCGGCCCGGGCGGGCGGGCGAGTGGCTGTCGTGGTGTCGCTGATCGGCGCGGCCTCCGACCCGCAGGACCCGGACCGGCAAGCGGCGGTATTCCAGGCGGCCGGGGCCTACGTTTTCGCTTCCAATGCGGCGGCGGCGCGGTTCGCCTGCGACCTGATCAAGGGCTCCTCATGACTGGCGCAGCATGACTGAGTTGCTCCGGCGCGAGCCGCACATCATCAGCTCCGGGCTCGGGCTACTGGCCGAGGCGGCGCGGCGGCAGGCTGCCCGGGTAACCCAGGTCGACTGGGCACCGCCGATGGCGGGGACTGAAGATGACCTCGTTCCCGTCCTGAGCGACCCGCGACGGACCGCAGCCAATTCGCTCGCCGTGGCGCGGATGCTCGCCGTGCGGGCGCATCTGGTCGGCGTCGCGCCCGCGCGCGCGGCGCTGCACTTGCGGCCAGGTGAGTTCCTGCACGCCGGGCCTCCGGTCAGCTGGGACCGGGCGGCGGGCCCGCTGCGCGGGGCGCTCATGGGTGCGGCCGTCTTCGAGGGACTCGCTGACTCGCCCGAGGCGGCAGCGGAGCTTGCCGGGCGCGGTGCGTTCGCGCTCACGCCGTGCCATTCCCGGCGCGCGGTCGGTCCGATGGCTGGCGTGATCTCGCCGTCGATGTGGCTGTTCGTCCTGCAGGACCCGGCGACCGGGCAGCGGTCGTACTGCCCGCTCAACGAAGGGCTCGGCAAGGTGCTGCGCTACGGCGCCTTCGGGCCCGACGTGCTGGCCCGGCTGGCCTGGATGTCGGGAGTGCTCGGCCCGCTGCTCGCCGCCACGTTGGACCGGCACGGCCCGGTGGACGTGACGGCGATCCTGGCTCAGATGGTGCAGATGGGCGACGAGGCGCACAACCGGAACAGGACTGGCACCCTCATGCTGCTGCGTGAGCTGCTGCCGTCGATGATTGAGTCCGGCGTCGCGTCGGGCGATGTCGCGGCAGCGGCGGCGTTCATTGGCGGCAACGACCACTTCTTCCTGAATCTGGCAATGCCCGCCTGCAAGCTCGCGCTCGACTCCGCCCGGGACATCCCCGGCGCCACGATGGTCGTGGCGATGGCGCGCAACGGCACCGATTTCGGCATCCAGGTGTCCGGGACGGGAGAGGAATGGTTCACCGCGCCGGCGCTCACGCCGCAGGGACTCTTCCTCGGCGGCTACGGTCCCGGTGACGCCAGCCCGGACATCGGCGATTCAGCGATCACCGAGACGGCCGGGCTCGGCGGCTTCGCGATGGCGGCGGCACCCGCCATCGCGGCACTCGTCGGCGGGACGGCTGCCGACGCGCTAGCCACCACCCGGCGCATGTACGAGATCACGCTGGCCGAGCATCCGCTGTTTCAGGTGCCAGCCCTGGAATTCCGCGGCACGCCGGCCGGGATTGACGTCACGCTGGTCGCGCGTACCGGCATCTTGCCGCAGATCAATACCGGCATGGCCGGCAAGGTAGCGGGGACCGGCCAGGTTGGCGCCGGGCTGGTCACGCCGCCGGCCGAGGTCTTCCCGGCGGCGCTTCGGTCGCTGGCTCGCCTGGCGCAACCCTGGCCGGCCTGACGAATGATGCTGGCGAGGGCTCAGGAGGCCAGCAGTTCGCTGACAGCATCGCGCAGCGGCTCCATCAGCTCGCCGGCCCTCGCGCGGGCAGCGGCCAGATTGCCGTCCGGGACCGGCTCGACCACCTCCAGGTATGCCTTGATCTTGGGCTCGGTGCCGCTCGGCCGGATGACGACCCGGCCGCGAGCCAGCCGGTAGGCAAGCACATCGGCCGAGGGCAGCTCGCTGGTCCCGCCGGTCAGGTCCGCCAGCGAGATGACGCTCTGGCCTGCCAGCTCTGCCGGTGGTTCGGCTCGCAGCCGCGCCATCACCTCGGCCGGCCGGGTCGTGGGCACGGTGACCTGTGCCGTGGCGTGCACGCCGTAGGTCGCCTCCAGCGTGTCGTAAGCATCAGTGAGCGACTCGCCGGCGGATTTGGCGACGGCCGCCAGGCCGAGCAAAGCAAGCGCCGCTCCGATGCCGTCCTTGTCACGCACTACGTCGGTGACCGCGTATCCCAGTGCTTCTTCATAACCAAAAGCGAAACGCAGTCGTTCGCGGGTGTCTGCCGCCCGCATGATCCACTTGAAGCCCGTGAGCGTCTCGGCGTACTGGGCGCCCGCCGCTGCCGCGATGCGCGCCAGCAGGGTACTGGACACGATGGTCGATACGACCAGCTGGCCGGCCGGCTCAGCAGGCCGCGCAGCACCATTGCGGCCCAGTACGTAAGCACCGAGAAGAGCGCCGACCTGGTCGCCGGTCAGTCGCCGCCACTCGCTGCGAGCCTCGTCCTGCGGAACGGCGACGGCCAGCCGGTCGCCGTCCGGATCGTTGGCGATCACCAGGTCCGCGCCGGTGCGTTTGCCGAGTTCGAGAGCCAGGTCAAGAGCGCCGGGTTCCTCGGGGTTGGGGAACGCCACCGTCGGGAAGCCGGGGTCCGGTTCGGCCTGAGCGCCGACCATGTCCGGTGCCGGGAATCCTGCTTGCCGGAACGCCCTGGTGGCCAGCTCGGCTCCGACGCCGTGCAGCGGGGTGTAGACGAACCGCAGGCGGGCGGCACTGCGCGGCGCCGGGGATATGGCGCATACCGCGTCGAGATATGCCTGCGCCACCTCATCACCAAGCCGATTGATGAGCGGGTTGTCTGGCTCCGCGACCGGGATCTGACTGAGCGGGCCGAGCCTGCTGATCGCGGCCTCAATTTCGGCGTCAGCCGGCGGCACGATCTGGGCGCCGTCGCTCAGGTAGAGCTTGTAGCCATTGTCGGCCGGCGGATTATGGCTGGCGGTGATCATGACCCCGGCGGCGGCCTGCAGGTGGCGGACGGCAAACGCGAGCAGCGGGGTCGGCTGCTGCGCCGGCAGCAGACGCACCCGGATACCTGCGCCGGCTAGCACCCGGGCAGTCTCGTCGGCGAATTCGTCGCTGCGGTGCCGGGCGTCGCACCCGATGACGACGCCGGCCTCGGCGTTGACCGCAGTGCTGGCCGGACCACGGTCGCGCAGCCAGGCAGCCAGCGCTGCAGTCGTCGCCCGGACAATCGCGCGGTTCATCCGGTTCGGGCCGGCCGCGACCGCGCCGCGCAGTCCCGCAGTCCCGAACTCCAGTCGTCCATCGAAACGGTCGGCGAGCTCAGCGGCCGTCTCGTCGGTGTCGCCGGCCAGCAGCGACGTCAGCTCTGCCCGGTCTGCCTCGTCCGGGTCGTCGGCGATCCACGCAGACACCCTGGCCCGCAGCTCCTCGCTCACCATCTCAGAGCAGCCTGGGCAGGATCTCGGCCAGCAGAGTGCCCATCGCCGCCGCCGCGTGCTGCCCGGTGGCGACGACTTCGCTGTGATCCAGCGGCTGATCGCTGAGCCCGGCAGCGACGTTGGTGACCATGGACAGGCCGAGCACCTCGGCGCCAAGGTGGCGGGCGGCGATCGTTTCCAGGGCGGTGGACATGCCAACGAGGTCGGCGCCGGCCGCGCTGAGCATGCGGATCTCGGCCGGGGTCTCGTAGTGCGGGCCGGCAAGCGCGGCGTACACGCCCTCTTCCAGACTCGGGTCGGCCGCCCTGGCGACCGCGCGCAGCCTCGCGGAGTATGCCTGCGATAGGTCAGTGAACCGGGACGGGTAGCCGCTGGGCGGCGGCGGTCCGGCCACCGGCGACCGCCCGGTCAGGTTGATGTGATCACTGATCAGGACCGGCTGGCCGGGCCGCAGCCCGGGCCTGATCCCGCCCGCTGCGTTGGTGAGCACGATGACCCGGCAGCCGGCTGCTATCGCGGTCCGTACTCCGTGCACGACAGTTGCGACCTGATGGCCTTCGTACAGGTGCGTGCGGCCGAGGAACACCAGCACCCGCCGGCCGCCAGCCAGGACCGACCGCACCGCTGGCACGTGGCCGGGCACCGTCGGCTCGGCGAACCCGCCGAGTTCGGCCAACGGCACCACCTCGGCTGGCGGGCCGAGCGCATCGGCCGCCGGTGCCCAGCCGGAGCCGAGCACCACGGCGATGTCGTGGGAGTCGAAACTGGTGAGCCTCGCCAGCTGCTCGGCGCTGGCCGCGGCTGCCGCGTATGGATCGGTCATGCCACGTCATCCAATCCGATCGAGCACCAGGCCAGCAGGCTCGGGTGGTTCCGGGCCGATCTCGATAGCTCCCTCGAGCGCCTCGAGCGCGCGGCCGAACTTGCCGGAGTCGTCGGTGCGCAGCTCGAGCACCGCCTGACCGGCCACGACCTGTTCGCCCGGTTTAGCCAGGCAGATGATCCCGGCAGCGGCCGACACCGGGTCTTCCTTCCTGGCCCGCCCGGCGCCGAGGCGCCAGGCGGCGACACCGACGGCCCTGGCATCCAGGACACGCAGCCAGCCGCTCGACCCGGCGCGAACGACCTCGGCGTGCGCCGCGGACGGCAGCTCGGCCGCCGGGTCCCCGCCTTGCGCCGTGATCATCGCGCGATAGCGCTCCAGCGCGCGTCCGTCGGCCAGCGCGGCCGCCGGGTCGGCGTCGATTCCGGTCAGCGCGAGCATCTCGGTCGCCAGCGCGAGGGTGACCTCGACCAGATCTGCCGGGCCCTCGCCGCGCAGGGTCGCGACCGACTCGGCCACTTCGACCGCGTTCCCGACGGCGCGGCCGAGCGGCGTGTCCATTCGCGTGAGCAGCGCGCTGGTCTTCACGCCGTAGGCCTTGCCGAGCTCCACCATGGTCTGCGCGAGTTCCCGGGCCGAGGCCAGGTCTGTCATGAAGGCGCCGCTGCCGACCTTGACGTCCAGGACGAGCGATCCCGTTCCCTCTGCGATCTTCTTGGACATGATCGAGCTGGCGATCAGCGGAATGGACTCCACCGTGCCCGTGACGTCCCGGAGTGCGTAGAGGCGGCGGTCGGCCGGGGCCAGGCCGTCGCCTGCGGCGCAGATGACGCAGCCCGTCTCCGCCAGCACCGCGATGATGTCGGCATTAGAGAGCGAGGCGCGCCAGCCCGGGATCGACTCCAGCTTGTCCAGCGTGCCGCCGGTGTGCCCGAGCCCGCGCCCGGACAGCTGCGGTACGGCGGCGCCGCAGCTTGCGACGAGCGGCGCCAGGATCAGGGACACCTTGTCGCCGACGCCGCCGGTCGAGTGCTTGTCCACCGTCGGAGCCGCCAGCCCGCTGAGCTCCAGCCGTTCGCCGGAGCTGATCATGGCACCCGTCCAGGCGCGAAGCTCAGCTGGGCTGAGGCCGCGGAAGTAGATCGCCATCAGCAGGGCCGACATCTGCTCCTCCGCGACGGCACCTGCGGTGTAGGCGTCGATGAGCCAGCCGATGTCGGCCATCGATAGCTGACCGCCGTCGCGCTTGGCCCGGATCAGGTCGACGGCGTCAGGCATCGTGGCCGCGCCGGCTCGTGAGGTCGGCGGCCGTGAAGGCGCCAGGCAACAGGTCGCCGAGGCGGCGCGGTCCGGGATCGGTATCGAGCAGCAGCTCTGGGCCGCCGGCTTCCAGGAGCAGCTGGCGGCACCGGCCGCACGGCATCAGCGGCGCGCCATCAGCCGCGACGACGCTCACGGCCACTAGCGGCCCGGCGCCGGCTGCGCGCTGGGCGCTGACGAGCCCGCACTCCGCGCACAGGGTGAGCCCGTAGGACGCGTTCTCCACGTTGCAGCCCGTCACCGTCAGGCCGTCGCGATCTAGCCCGGCGGCGCCCACCCGCAGCCCGGAGTACGGTGCGTGCGCGCGGCCGGCTACCGCCGTCGCGGCCGTGCGCAAGGCCACCCAGTCAATGTCCATTACATCCACCTCATACATGTTTCGTCATCATTGAGACGCCACGTCTCGCATCAGGCGATTAGATCAAGATCCTGAAGACGCGCCGTCTATCGTCTCAATTTGGCATCAGCATCACCAGAAGATCGGCTAGCTCCTTCCGCGCCTTTGCTGGCAGGGCTAGCCTTCGCACAATCCCGTAGGGGGGAGTCACGTGGCCCCGGCCGGCTGGGGCCGTAAGCGGAGCCGGCGGCCGGTGCGGCAGCATTGCGCTGCCCTCGTCGAGGAGGTAGCTGTTGAGAAAATCGATTATCCCCGTGGCGGTCGCCAGCGCTACCGTGCTGCTGGCCGCCGGGTGTGGTTCGGCGAGTCCGACGTCATCGCCCAGTAGCTCGGGCAGCAGCAGCCCTGCCGGAACCACCGCGACCAAGTTCCTTGGCTGCATGGTCACCGACACCGGCGGCATCAACGACAAGTCCTTCAACGCCTCAGCCTGGCAGGGCATGCAGGAAGCGGCGGCCGCAGATCCCAGCAAGATCAATGTGAAGTATGCGTCGTCCACTAGCGGTGCCGATTACGCGCCGAACATCAGCGCGTTCCTGGGTCAGAAGTGCGGGATCATCGTCACGGTCGGGTACCTGATGGCGACGGCGACCGGAACGGCGGCCACATCGAATCCGACCGCGAAGTTCGCGATCGTAGACTGCGCAATCGGCTCCGCCTCCTGTGCCATCAACGCGAACGGTAAGCCGTCGAAGCCGCCGTCAAACGTCGACTCGCTGGTATACAACACCGCGGAGGACGGGTTCCTCGGCGGCTATCTGGCCGCGGGCATGACCAAGACCGGGAAGGTCGCGACGTACGGCGGCATCAAGATCCCGACGGTCACCATCTACATGGATGGGTTCTGGGACGGCGTCCAGTACTACAACACCAAGCACCACACCCACGTGGCTGTCCTCGGCTGGAACGAAAAGACCCAGTCTGGGGAGTTCACCAACAGCTTCACCAACCTGAGCCTCGGCCAGACGTTCGCGCAGCAGTTCATCTCCGAGGGCGCGGACATCATCTTCCCGGTGGCCGGCGGGGTCGGCCTCGGTTCCGCCAAGGCGGTGCAGGACGCCAACAACGCAGCGGGCAGCCAGAAGTACAACATGATGTGGGTGGACACAGACGGCTGCGTTAGCGTGCCCCAGTACTGCAAGTACTTCATCACCACGGTGGAGAAGGGCATCCAGGCATCGGTGAAGGCCGCGGTGCTATCGGCAGCGAACGGCACGTTCAAGGGCGGCACCTACGTGGGCGACCTCGCGAACGGCGGCGTCACGCTGTCCCCGTTCCACGACTTTGCCAGCAAGGTCCCCGCGGCATTGCAGGCGGAGCTGAACACGATTAAGGGCGACATCATCAGCGGCAAGATCGTGCCGGCCACAAAGAGCCCGGTGTAAACCCTGCTCCTCGCGGCCGGGCCCGGCCACAGCGGTGGCCTGGCCCGGCCGTGAGTAACGCTGGCAGCGGCGCCGCGGTCGCCGTAGTTCGCCGCGCCGCCAGTCAGCAACTCAGGGGGACCACCAGGTGTGAGGAATCGTTGTGGAACTTGAGCTGCGCGGCATCACCAAGCGCTTCGGCAGCCTGGTCGCGAACGATCACATCGATCTGACCGCGGCTCCTGGCCAGATCCACGGCCTGCTGGGTGAGAACGGGGCGGGCAAGACCACGCTCATGAACGTCCTGTATGGCCTGATACAGCCGGACGAAGGCGAGATCCGCATCGACGGCAAGCAGGTCGCGATCCACTCGCCGCGGGACGCGATCAACGCGAAGATCGGCATGGTGCACCAGCATTTCATGCTGGTCCCGGTCTTCACCGTTGCGGAGAACGTCGCGCTCGGCGTGGAGCACCTGCGCAAGATCAAGGTGCCCGGGCTGCCCGCCATCCCGACCGGGCTGCTTGACCGCAAGTACGCCAGGCGGCAAGTCCAGGAGCTGTCCGAGCGGTACGGGCTCCGGGTCAGCCCGGACGCGTTGATCGAAGATCTTCCCGTCGGCGTGCAGCAGCGAGTGGAGATCATCAAGGCGCTGCTGCGCCAGGCCAGCGTGCTGATCCTGGACGAGCCGACGGCCGTGCTCACCCCCGGCGAGACGGAGGATCTGTTCCGCGTCATGCGCGAGCTGCGGGCGGGTGGCCGGTCGATTGTCTTCATCTCGCACAAGCTGAAGGAGGTCCAGGCGATCGCCGACACGATCACGGTCATCCGGCGCGGGCAGGTCGTCGGCGAGCGGCCGCCGACAACCAGCGACGCCGAGCTAGCCGCGCTGATGGTCGGCAGACCGGTGGAACTGCGGGTCAGCAAGGAGACTGCCCGGCCTGGCGAGGTGATCCTGCAGGTCAGCGACCTCAGCGTCGCGGGCGACCTGATACCCGTCGAGGGCGAAGCGGCCAGGAACGCCGTCGACGATCTCTCGTTCGAGGTTCGCGCGGGCGAGATCCTGGGCATCGCCGGCGTGCAGGGCAACGGCCAAACCGAGCTCTGCGAGGCCATCATGGGGCTGCGCCAAGCGGCCGGGACTGTCCAGCTCGACGGCCGGGATATCAGCCATGCCACGCCGCGGGACCGGCTGCGGGCAGGCATCGCCTACATCCCCGAGGACAGGCGCGAAGACGGGATCGTGGCTGACTTCTCAGTCGCGGACAACCTGGTGCTGGATACCTATGACCGCCCGCCCTTCGCGTCTGGGATAGCGATGGATCTGCCCGCCATCCGCGAGCGGGCGAGGAGCCTGGTAGCCGAGTTCGACGTCCGGACATCGTCGATCGATACTCGCGTTGGCACCCTGTCTGGCGGCAATCAGCAAAAGGTGATCTTGGCCAGGGAAGTGGGCAGGCGGGTCAGGCTGCTGCTAGCGGTCCAGCCCACCCGGGGCCTGGACGTCGGGTCGATTGAGTTCGTCCATCGCAGGATCGTGGAGGAACGGGACCAGGGAATCGCCGTGATCATCGTGTCCTCGGAGCTCGATGAGATATACGCGCTCGCCGACCGGATAGCGGTCATGTACGAGGGCAAGATCACCGGCTTCCGGCCACCGACCGTGCCGGTGACCGAACTCGGCCTGCTGATGGCGGGCGCTGCGGATGAGCGGGCGGCTGGCGCCGGCAGCCCAGGCGCGGATCAGCCGGACGGCGGATCATCGGCGGCCGGCGGGCCGCACGGGTGAGCGGAGACGACATGACGGACAACGCCGCTGGCCCGCCGCCGGACCCTGGGCGCAATCCAGCTGCCGGCGACCAGTCTCCTGAGCCTGATCCGGTTAGTTCCAGTCCCGTCGCGGGCAGCGGCGTTGCCGCTCCGGGCCCGGTGCCGGTAGCGCCGGCGGGCCTACGCCAGGGCGCGGCCGGGACATAGAGCGGGCCATCATCGGCGCCATCGTTCAGGGCAGCCCGACCGTCGTTACCGTGCTGGCGATTTTCTCCGCTCTCGTGCTGGGCGGCCTGATCATTGCCTTCAGCGACGCGACGGTCTTGCATGCCTGGAACAGCTTCTTCGCCGCACCCGGCGTGGCGCTGTCAGCTACCTGGCAATCGGTGGCGGCGGCCTACTCTGCCTTGTTCGAGGGCGCAATCGTCAACCCGCACACGATAACGGCGGTGTTTCATGGCGGCTCGGTTGGCGCCATCTTCTACCCGCTCTCCCAGACCACATCCCAGGCAACGCCGCTGATTCTGACCGGGCTCGCGGTGGCGCTAGCCTTCCGGGCCGGCTTGTTCAACATCGGGGCGGCCAGCCAGTGGATCGG
This sequence comes from uncultured Actinomycetota bacterium, assembly GCA_963787665.1. Taxonomy (GTDB): domain Bacteria; phylum Actinomycetota; class Actinomycetes; order Streptosporangiales; family Streptosporangiaceae; genus JAJYUU01. The sequence goes on along the minus strand of CAWBDZ010000001.1, from coordinate 273,818 downwards.
CGGCGCCATCGTCGTCACCTACCTGGGCTTCGCCGTCAGCCTGCCACCGGTCATCCACGTGATCGTGTGCCTGGCCGGCGGGTTCGCCGGCGGCGCCGTGATGGGCTGGCTGGTCGGCGACCTCAAGGCGCGGACCGGCGCGCATGAGGTGATCGTGACGATCATGCTCAACTACATCATGTACGACCTGCTGTCCTACGTGCTCGGCTCGCCCACGGCGCTACAGCAGCCCGGCCAGGCCAACCTCATCAGCCCGACCATTGCCGCGGACGCGCAACTGCCGCACGTCGGCGGCCCGCCGCCGCAGGTCGGGCTTGGCTTCGTCGTCGCGCTCGCGGCCGCAGCCGGGGTGTGGTGGCTACTTGAGCGCAGCACGGTGGGATTCGAGTTCCGCGCCGTCGGGGCCAGCCCGCGCGCGGCCCGCACCGCCGGGATGAGCGTGCCGCGCACCTGGGTCCTGGCTATGGCGCTGGCCGGCGGACTGGCGGGGCTCAGCGGCGCGGTGACCATCCAGGGCACGTTCTACAGCCTCAACTTCCAGAGCTACGGAACCTACGGCATTGTCGGCATCACCGTGGCCCTGCTCGGCCGGGCCAGGCCATTCGGGGTCGTGCTCGCCGCGCTGCTATTCGGCGCATTCGAGTCTGGCGGCGCCGTCATGCAGGCCGCTACGAGCGTTCCCATTGACATCATCGAGGTCATCGAGGGCCTGATCGTGTTGTTCGTGGCCACGCCGCCGCTGATCAGGGTGGTGTACCGGCTGCGACAGACGCGGGCCGGCGGTGTCGAGGCCGTAGCGAAGGGGTGGAACGGATGACCGCGCTCGCCGCGAGCGTCCGCGCTCCGCTGACCGCCAACCGCAGACTGCTCGCGGCCGGGGCGCTGGTGGCATTCGGGCTCGTGGACGTTCTGCTTTTCGGGCTGTCCGGGCACAAAGGTGACGCCACGTTCGCCTTCTCGCTGATCGGCGCCAAGGTCGTCGTGCCAAGCATCCACGCCCCCGCCACCCCGGTGGCTTACATCCTCGGTGCCGCCTCGATCGTCATCGGCATCGCCCGGGCGACGGTGACCGAGTCACCGGCTCTCAAGCGACTCAGCATCGGCGCCGTGCTGCTGTTCTTCGTCATCTCGATGCTGGTCTGGTCGGACACCGGTAGCTGGACGCACGGCATCCCGGTCAACGTCGTGGTCCTGTTGCAGAACACGCTGGCTGCGTCCATCCCGCTGATACTCGGCGCACTCGCTGGCTGCATGGGCGAGCGGTCCGGAGTGATAAACATCGCCATCGAGGGCCAGCTCCTGCTAGGCGCCTTCACTGCCGCGGTAGTGGCCAGCACCGTCGGCGTGCTATGGCTCGGCCTGATCGGCGGAGTGCTGGCGGGCGGACTTGTCGGCTTGGTCCTGGCAGCGTTCGCGATCCAGTACCTGGTTGACCAGATCATCCTGGGAGTCGTACTCAACCTGCTGATCAGCGGCATCACTGGCTACTTGTATGACCGCGTGCTGGTACCGGACTCGAACACGTGGAACATCGGAAACACATTCAGCCCGGTCAAGATCCCCGGGCTCGGCGACATCCCGGTCCTCGGCCCGATCTTCTTCGACTCTACGATCTTCCTCTACATCACCTACGCGGCGATCATCGTCGTCCAGATCGGCCTGTTCAGCACTCGCTGGGGGCTACGGGTGCGTGCGGTAGGCGAGCACCCGACGGCGGCCGACACAGTAGGAATCAAGGTCCTTGGCATCAGGTACCGCAACCTGATCCTGGGCGGCATGCTCGCCGGAATCGGCGGTGCGTACCTGACGGTCGGCTCGGTGGGCCAGTTCAGCAAGGACATGTCCTCGGGGCTCGGCTATATCGCGCTAGCGGCAATGATCTTCGGCCGGTGGACGCCGCTCGGCGCGACGGCGGCAGCGCTGCTGTTCGGCTTCACCGAGGCCTTGCAGAGCTTCCTCGGCAGCATCACGGTGCCGATATCGCCGTTCATCCTCGGCATGGCGCCCTATGTCGCCACGATCATCGCCGTGGCCGGTCTGGTCGGCCGGGTGCGCGCGCCGGCCGCCGACGGGAAACCGTACGTACGGGCCTGAGGATCCGGTTCGCCTAGCCGAGCCCGCCGGGCTTGTGCTCGAGCGCATCAGGTGACAATGGCGGTATGTCATTGACCATCGAGGAGATCCGCCGCGCTCCGAAGGTTTTGCTGCACGACCACCTTGACGGCGGACTGCGCCCGCAGACCATCGTCGAGCTGGCCAGCCAGCAGGGTTACGGGCAGCTGCCTGCCGACAATGCGGCAGGCCTGGCGCAGTGGATGGCAGCCGCTGCGCAGCGCGGCAAGCTCGAGCTGTACTTGGAGGCATTCCAGCACACGGTGGGCGTGATGCAGACCCGGGAGGCGCTGATCAGGGTCGCTGCCGAGTGCGCAGAAGACCTGGCCGCCGACGGGGTCGTGTATGCCGAGGTACGGTTCGCCCCTGAGCTGCACCTGGAGCGGGACCTCAGCATGGATCAGGCGGTCGATGCGGTGCTGGAAGGCTTCCGCCGGGGCAGCGCCGGCCGGAAGATCACCGTCTATGCGCTGCTGACCGCGATGCGCACGGCGGCCAGATCGCTGGAGATCGCCGAGCTTGCGGTGCGGCACCGGGATGCCGGCGTGGTCGGGTTCGACATCGCTGGCGCTGAAGCCGGCAACAGGCCGAGCCGTCATCTGGATGCCTTTCAGTACGTAGAACGGGAGAACTTCCACATCACGATCCACGCCGGTGAAGGCTTTGGCCTGCCGTCGATCTGGGAGGCCCTGCAGTGGTGCGGCGCTGAGCGGCTGGGCCACGGAGTGCGGATCATCGATGACATCAAGGTGCCGGATGAGGGTGCGGGCCGCCCGTCGCTGGGCAGGCTAGCCAGCTACGTCCGGGACCGCAGGGTCCCGCTGGAGATGTGCCCGACTTCAAACGTGCAGACTGGCGCGGCGGCGTCGATCGAGCAGCACCCGATCGGCCTGCTGCGAGAGATGCAGTTCCGGGTGACGGTCAACACCGATAACCGGCTGATGAGTGGCGTCAGCCTGTCTTCGGAATTCCACGCACTGAGCGAGGCTTTCGGCTATGGCTGGTCGGACGTCGAGTGGCTAACGATCAACGCCATGAAGAGCGCCTTCGCGCCGTTTGACGAACGCCTGTGGATCATCAACACGGTGATCAAGCCTGGCTTTGCCGTAGTGCGGCCCGCCACATCGCCGAGCGTGGCCCGGGGCCCGCACACAGGTAGCGTGTGAACGTGGGGATCGAATCGGTAACGCAGTCGACGCCGGGCCGCTGGGCCTTCGAGGCGGATGATGTGGTCACCTCCGATGCGGCGCTGCGCCAGGTCCTGCACGGCCTGCCTGGCATTGACCAGGTGGGCGCGGCCGAGCGCGCGGCCGGGCTTGCCACCCGGTCGATCAAGAAGGGCGCCAAGCTGCAAGCCCTGGACATGGCCGTCAGGATGGTGGACCTTACGACGCTGGAGGGCGCCGATACACCCGGGAAGGTAGCAGGCCTGTGCGCCAAGGCCCGGCAGCCCGATCCTGGCGACCTTTCGGTACCGCCAGTGGCGGCCGTCTGCGTGTACCCGGACCTGGTGGCGGTTGCCAAGGCGGCCCTGGCGGGCAGCGGTGTTGCGGTCGCGTCCGTAGCGACCGCGTTTCCATCCGGCCGGGCATCGCTGGCGGTGAAGCTCGCCGATGTTCAGGACGCGGTCAGCGCAGGCGCCGACGAGGTTGACATGGTGATCGACCGCGGCGCTTTCCTGGCCGGACGGTACGGCCAGGTATACGCGGAGATCCGGGCCGTGCGGGCGGCCTGCGGCGGAGCGCACCTCAAGGTGATCCTGGAAACCGGTGAACTCGCGACCCTGGACAACATCGCGCGCGCGTCGTGGCTGGCGATGACGGCCGGCGCGGACTTCATCAAGACCTCCACCGGAAAGGTAACGCCGGCCGCGACCCCGACGGCGGCCCTGGTGATGCTCGCCGCCGTGCGGGACTTCGAGCAGGCCGCGGGCCGGCGTGTTGGCGTTAAGGTGGCCGGCGGCATCCGGACAGCCAAGGACGCGATCCGCTACCTCGTGCTGGTGAAGGAGATCGCAGGCCCTGCCTGGCTGACTCCCCAGCTGTTCCGGATCGGCGCGTCGACGCTGCTCAACGACCTACTGATGCAACGAAGCAAGCAGCTCACCGGCCAGTACGCTGGCCCTGACTACTTCACGATCGATTAGGAGAAAGAACATCCCCGCACTCGAGGAGAGCGCTAGCGGGCTGGCCGCTCAGCCCGGCGAGCCAGACTGGCACTACGCACCAGCGCCCGAGTCCCGCGACATCGTCTCCATTCAGCCCGAGTACGGCCTGTTCGTGGCGGGCGCGTTCAGGCCGGCCGTGGACGGCCGCACGTTCGCCACCATCAACCCGGCGACCGAGGAGCCGCTGGCTCAGGTGGCGGCCGCAGGCCCGGCCGACGTGGACGCCGCCGTCGCCGCTGCGCGCGCCGCCTATGAACAGGTGTGGAGACCGCTGCCTGGCAGCGAACGCGCCAAGTACCTGTACCGGATCGCGCGCCAGCTGCAAGAGCGCTCGCGCGAATTCGCGGTGCTGGAGAGTCTCGACAATGGCAAGCCGATCAAGGAGTCGCGCGACGTCGACATCCCGCTGGCCGCCGCGCATTTCTTCTACTACGCGGGCTGGGCCGACAAGCTGGAGCACGCCGGATTCGGTCCAGATCCGCGCCCGCTAGGCGTCGCCGGACAGGTCATCCCGTGGAACTTCCCGCTGCTGATGGCCGCGTGGAAGCTGGCGCCAGCACTGGCAGCCGGCAACACCTGCGTGCTCAAGCCCGCTGAGACGACGCCGTTGACGGCGCTGCTGCTTGCTGAGGTCTGCCAGCAGGCCGGACTGCCACCAGGCGTAGTGAACGTGCTGACCGGAGCCGGTGACGCCGGCGCGGCACTCGTTACCCATCCAGGCGTGAATAAGGTCGCCTTCACCGGCTCCACCGAGGTCGGCAAGGAAATCGCCCGTGCGGTCGCTGGCACGGATAAGAAGCTCACGCTCGAGCTCGGTGGCAAGGCCGCGAACATCGTGTTCGACGACGCGCCTCTCGAGCAGGCTGTCGAGGGCATCGTCAACGGGATCTTCTTCAACCAGGGTCATGTGTGCTGCGCGGGATCGCGGCTGCTGGTTCAGGAATCGGTTGCCGATGCCGTTGTGGAAAGGCTGCAGCGGCGGCTGGCCACGCTCCGGCTCGGTGACCCGCTGGACAAGAACACCGACATCGGCGCGATCAACTCGCGCGAGCAGCTGGACAAGATCGATGAGCTCACGCGGGTGGGCGAGGCGGAAGGGGCGCAGCGCTGGTCGCCACCGTGCCAGTTGCCGAGTCGTGGCTACTGGTTCCCGCCGACGGTATTCACCGGCGTAAGCCAGTCGCACCGGATTGCCAGAGAGGAAATCTTCGGTCCGGTGCTGTCCGTGCTGACGTTCCGTACCCCTGACGAGGCGGTGGCGAAAGCCAATAACACGCCGTACGGGCTGTCAGCTGGGATTTGGACCGACAAGGGCAGCCGAATCCTGTGGATGGCCCAGAAGCTGCGTGCGGGGGTCGTATGGGCCAATACCTACAACCGGTTCGATCCGGCCAGCCCGTTCGGCGGCTACCAGGAGTCCGGATACGGGCGAGAGGGCGGCCGGCAAGGCTTGGCGGCCTACCTCGATGCCTGACCGTAAAGGCGGCAAGCCCGCCCGCAAGCCCGCTCCGAGGATCACGGCTGCAAAGGCCGACACGATCGCGGCAGCGCAACCGCTCCCGCGGCTTGAGGTGCGCAAGACCTACAAGCTTTTCATCGGCGGCGGCTTTCCGAGATCGGAGTCTGGCCGGTCCTACCCCGTGCACGGCAAGGACGGAGCGCTGCTGGCATACGCCGCGCAGGGGTCGCGCAAGGACGCACGCGACGCCGTCGTCGCTGCCCGCAAGGCCTTCGCCGGCTGGTCGGGCGCGACCGCCTACAACCGCGGCCAGGTCTTGTACCGCGTGGCGGAGGTACTGGAAGGGCGGGCCGCCCAGTTCGCCGCCGAGGTCGCGGCCGCTGACGGCGGCCAGCCGACGAATGCCGAGGCCGCGGTGGCCGCTGCCGTCGACCGGTGGGTCTGGTACGCAGGCTGGAGCGACAAGGTGGCCCAGGTAGCCGGCGCCGCCAACCCGGTGGCCGGACCTTACTTCAACTTCAGCGTGCCGGAGCCGACCGGGGTGGTCGCGATCGTCGCACCCGCCCAGTCCAGCCTGCTCGGGCTGATCAGCGTCGTCGCGCCGGTGATCGTGACCGGCAACACCGCGATCGTGGTTGCGAGCGAAAGCCGCCCGCTGCCGGCGATCTCGCTTGCGGAGGTGCTCGCGACCGCAGACCTGCCGCCCGGCGTGGTCAACGTGCTGACGGGCCGGACCGCCGAGCTCGCCCCGGTGCTGGCCGGGCATATGGACGTCAACGCCCTCGACCTGACGGGGATAGAGGCGCCAGCGCGCAAAGCACTCGAACAGCTGGCCGCCAGCAACGTCAAACGGGTCATGTATGGAAACGACGACTGGGCCGCGAAGCCGGGCACGCAAAGGCTGATGTCGTTCCTGGAAATCAAGACCGTGTGGCATCCGGCCGGGACGTGACGGCGTCACGACATCGGCTTTGAGCCATCGTTCCTGGCTACGTGCGGCAACCGAGGTCTCGCCGGGCCGCCGACGGTTCCGGCTCGCCGCAGCGGGCAGAAGGCCCCGGTAGGCCGCCCAGCGGCCGGAGATGGTGAGTGCCCCGGTCTGGCCCGGTATCGATCGTGACCGGGTGGGAACGCTGATCGTTACCATCGGGCGGCCGAACCCTGGATAATAGAGGGACTGATCGAGATGTATGTGGCTGGCTGGAGTACCGCCAGGCGCCGCGCGTCGGGCTGATCCGGCGGTTGCGGTTCGGTGCGGCCCCAGGGCAGGGAAGGGGAGCAGAATGGCGGCGATGAAGCCGCGGACAGGTGACGGTCCGCTTGAGGTCACCAAGGAGGGCCGCGGCATCGTCATGCGCGTCCCGCTGGAAGGCGGTGGCCGGCTGGTTGTGGAGCTTACCCCTGACGAGGCCCGTGCCCTCGGCGAGGCGCTCAAGACCGCCGTCGGCTGAGCTTGCTGATTTGCTGCCGAGGTATAACCCTGCTGCCTGGGCAGGGCGCTCCTCTGCTTGAGACCTACCTGACCGAGCTGGCGACCGGTCTGGCTGGCCCGTGCTAGCCCGGCTGCTTGACCGCCGCCAGCAGCCCGTTCCCAACCGGCAGCAGGAGCGGCGCCAGCCGCTCGTCAGCGCGCACCTGCTCGCGCAGGCTCGCTGCAGCGGCTACTTCAGTGTCAGTTGGCTGCCGCTCGCCGGCCGCAATGCCGGGCAATGCCGCGTTGAAGATCACTATTCCGCCAGGCCGCAGCAGCCGGAGCGCAGCAACCAGGTAATCGCTGAACTCCTGCCGATCGGCATCGCAGAACACCATGTCGTAAGCATCATCGGCGAGCCTGGGCAGCACTTCGGAGGCCAGACCGCCGATCAGCCGGTACCTGGCAGCCGGGAAACCGGCCGCCAGGAAGCCCGCCCGGGCCAGCCGCTGGTGCTCTGGCTCCACGTCCACCGAGGTCAGGACGGCCCCTGGTCGCATGCCGCGCAGCAACCAGATGCCCGATGTGCCACAGCCGGTACCGATCTCGACGACCGAGCGCGCCCCGACGGCCGCGGCCATGAAGCGCAGCGCCCCGCCGGTTGTCAGGCTTACCGGAGCGGCCCCGCCCACTTCGGCCGCGTTCCGCCTGGCGGCTATCAGCGCCTCGTCCTCGGGAAAGAACTCGTCAAGGTAGGCCAGCGTGCCCGCGGTGATCGAGATGGCTGCCTCCCGTAGGTTGCGACCGGTCTGCGCCGGCCGCACGTGGCTCGGATCCCCCAGGGCGGCAGCCTAGCGGCCGGCGCGTGTATCCGGGAACCGGCTGGGTAACCTCATACGTTACGGGTGCAGACGTTGATGGAGCATCCACTGCCAGGTCCGCCGCAGTCGCCAGAAGCCGGAAATGTCGGTTTTCTAGTGATCCTGCCGGCCGGGGCAGGTGCCGATCGGCGGGCAGGGCGCCGGAACAACCGGGGCCCGGCCGGGGTTTGCCTTACTGGATGGCGTTGGAGGGTGTGGACCGGTGCAGGGGGTAACGGTGGGACAGGCCGCAGAGACCGGCGAAACACCGGCGTGGACCCCGCCTAGCTGGGAAGAGGTCGTGCGCGATCACTCGGCGCGCGTCTACCGGCTGGCTTACCGGCTGACTGGCAACACCCACGACGCTGAGGACCTCACGCAGGAGGTCTTCGTGCGGGTGTTCCGCTCGCTGGATAGCTATGTGCCCGGGACGTTTGAAGGCTGGCTGCACCGGATTACGACGAACCTGTTCCTGGACATGGCGCGGCGGCGCCAGCGGATCAGGTTTGAGGGTCTAGCTGACGAGACCGAGGCCAGACTGGGCGGATCTGAGCCAACTCCGGCCCAGGCATTCGACGACAGGCACCTGGACGGTGACATCCACGCCGCGCTGATGGCGCTCGCGCCGGAATACCGGGCAGCAGTGATCTTGTGCGACATCGAGGGACTGTCCTACGAGGAGATTGCCGCGAGTCTCGGTGTCAAACTCGGGACTGTCCGCAGCCGCATCCACCGCGGCCGCGCCCAACTCCGGCAGGCTCTGGAGCACCGTAGGCCCCGCAGGCTCGGCACGACCGTACCGCAGCCACGGCTCCAGGTTGACCTTCCGCTGCCTCAAGGCGGCCAGCCATGACCCACCTCGGCCAGCGGCTATCCGCGCTGATCGATGGTGAGCTCGACCTGGATGAGCGCGAACGAGTGCTCGTCCACATGACTAGATGCGGGTCATGCCGCGATGAGGTAGCCGCGCTGCGGATGCTCAAGCAGCGCATGAACGCGCTCGGTGAAGCCGCCGCCGGGGCCGGACTGACCGGCCGCCTGATGAGCTTGCGAGACTCCGCGCTGCACGACGGCATGCTGCCTGTCGAAGCCATGTGGCCGCCGCCACCAGCGGAGGACTGGCAACCGCCCGGTGGCGGCACCGGGCATCGGCATGACGCTTCCGACAATCGGGCGGCCAGGTTCTTCATCGCCGGATCGTTGGCGGTGTTCCTGGTTGGCTTGAGTACGGCGGCGGTAGTCGCCGGAGGTGAGCCGCAGGCACGAGCCCCGGCGCCGCCGATTTCACCGTCGGTAGACGTGCTCATCGTTCCCCAGCACGGCGTTGACGGCGGCCAGCTGCCGGGCAGTGGACGGCTCCGCACGGACGTTCACCAAGTCCGGTCACCCCGCCTGCGCTAATCCCCGCGCACCACGGCAGCGGCTCCCTCGCCCCCAAGACCACCCGGCCCAGATGGCTAGTGGCCCGCGCTTAAGGGCAGATATTCAGGCGACGACGGCTGGTTAGTGCCGACCTTGGGGGAGCCGTCGCGGGGAGGACATGATGTCCGAGCAGCCTGGGCGCGGGAACAGGGGCGAACTGCCCGGCATGCCTGGCCAGGCAGTCAGCCTGGATCGGTTGGGGCGAACCAGCGACCTTGGGCGATTCGACTGGTTCGCGGACTCTGACCAGTTCGGCCCAGCCGGCGGCGCCCCGGCTGCGCAGCCGCCAACCGGTCCGCGGCGAAAACGCAGGCTACGGCCTGGACGGCGGGCGATTGCGCTGTCCGGCCTAGTGCTCGCGTGCACCGCGCTCGGCGGCATCGTCGGTGGCGTGGTTGCCGCGCACACCATTAACAACGGCCCACAGGACACCAGCTACAGCCTCGGCGCGGTGCCGTCCGCGCCGTCCGGCCGCCCGGCAAACTCGGTTGCCGGCATCGCCTCACGAGACACGCCGAGCGTCGTGATGATCAAGGTGAACGGTACCGAGGGCACTGGTTCAGGGTTCGTGATCGCAGGCGGCTACATCGTTACCGACAACCATGTCGTCACGATGGACGGGCTGACACCGCACGCATCGCTGGAGGTGTACTTCAGCAACGGCAGGTCGGCTAGGGCCCAGCTGGTCGGCCGGGATCCGTTCTCCGATATCGCGGTGATCCGGGCCGTCGGCGTCAGCGACTTGCCAGCCCTCTCCCTGGGCAATTCGGCGCGCGTCGCGGTAGGTGACACCGTCATCGCGATCGGCTCTCCGCTGGGCCTGGCCGACACTGTCACCAGCGGGATCGTCAGCGCCGTCGACCGGCCGGTACAGCCCGGCAGCAACCTCAGCGGCCAGCCGTCGGTGTTCTTCGATGCGATCCAGACCGATGCGCCGATCAACCCCGGCAACTCGGGCGGCCCACTGGTCAACGCTCGAGGCCAGGTCATCGGCATGGACGCGGCTATAGACACACTGGGCAGTGATCCCATCACCGGAAACCAGGGCGGCAGCATCGGCCTTGGCTTCGCGATCCCGGTCAACCAGGTCCGCCGGATCGCAGTCGAGCTCATCAGGACCGGGCATGCCACGCATGCGGTGATCGGGGCGGGTATTAGCGCCTCGTACAGTGGCGTCGGGGCCCAGATCACGCCGTCCTCGCGCCACAGCGCCGACCCGTCGATGACTCCGGACGGTCCGGCTGCCCGGGCCGGTCTACGGCCCGGTGATGTAATTGTCCGGTTTGGCAGTCAGGCGGTGACCAACGCCAACGCGCTGCTGGATGCGGTCAGGTCGCAGGCGCCGGGCACGCGCGTGACCGTTACCTTCCGGCGCGGCGGGCAGACGCTCACGGTCCGGCTGACGCTGGGCTCGTCGCGATCGTAAACCTGATCGCTTGCGGGGATTCTGATCCGGGCCGGTGACGGGTTACCCTGTCAGGGCGGGCCGCAAGTCCGCCGGTCCTACCCAGTGGAGCCCTGCCAGTGTTCGACCTGTCGTTCTTCAAGCTGCTGGCGCTCGGCGTGATCGCGCTGATCGTATTCGGGCCAGAGCGGCTGCCTAGCATGGCCGCCCAGGCCGGCCGGGCACTGCGCGAACTGCGGCGGATGGCCGAAGGCGCGAAGTCGGAGCTGCAGGAGAACCTGCCGCCTGAGTTCAGCCAGCTGAGCCAGTTCGACCTCACCGAGCTCAACCCCAAGCGCTTCGTTCGCAAGCACCTGATGGACGAGCTGACCGGCGACGGGGTGCTGCTGCGGACGGCCGATAACGGTAACGGCAACGGTGCTGCCACCGCGACGACGACTGCGATGGCGCTTGCGCCAGGCGAGCGGCCGCCATATGACGCCGAGGCCACCTGATCAGACCGGTGTGAGGCCCAGCTGCCGCCCAGCCAGGCTGCGAGACCGCCCGGCCAGTTCTTCCGCGATCTTGCGAAGCTGCAGGGCCGCAGGGGCGTCAGGTTCTGCGACAACAAGCGGCGTGCCGGCATCGGCGGCCTCGCGCAGCCTGGTGTCGATCGGCACCTCGCCAAGCAATGGCACCCGGGCGCCGGTCAGTCTCGTCAGCGCATCGGCCACAGCTGCCCCGCCGCCCGAACCGAATACGTCGATCCGCTCACCGCAATGCGGACAGGGCAGGTACGACATGTTCTCGATCACGCCCACGACCCGCTGGTGCAACTGGGCTGCCAGTGAGCCGGCCCGCTCGGCTACTTCAGACGAGGCCAGCTGCGGCGTAGTCACCACGATCAGCTCGCTGCCCGGAACCAGGTGTGCGGCCGAGATGGCCACATCACCGGTGCCTGGCGGCAGGTCCAGCAGCAGGACGTCCAGGTCACCCCAGAAGACATCGGCCAGGAACTGCTGGAGCAGCCGGTGCAGGATAGGCCCGCGCAATGGCAGCGGCTCGTTGCCCTTCTTCAGCATGCCGCTGGAAATGGCGCGGACGCCATAAGCGGTCGGCGGCATGATCATCTGCTCGACTTGGGTGGGCCGATCGGTGACGCCGAGCATCCGCGGCACCGAGTGGCCGTAAATGTCGGCGTCGAGCAAGCCCACCTTATGGCCGAGGCCGGCCAGCGCGACCGCGAGGTTGACGGTGACTGAGGACTTGCCGACCCCGCCCTTGCCGCTGGCAATCGCGTACACCTTGGTCAGTGAGCCAGGCTGGGCAAAGGGGATCTCCTTCTCCGCCTTGCCGCCGCGCAGCTTGGTCTGCAGTTCCCGGCGCTGTTCCTCGCTCATGACGTCAAGTTCGACACGAACCGCGGTGACGCCGTCAAGCTTGCCGACCGCGGCGGTGACGTCCCTGGTGATGGTTTCCCGGAGAGGGCAACCGGACACTGTGAGGTAAACGCCAACATGTACGACGCCGCCCGGTGTCACCTCGATGCTCTTTACCATGCCCAGCTCGGTGATGGGCCGGTGAATCTCCGGGTCATTGACGGCGGACAGTGCCTGGGCCACCTGGTCGGGGGTCGGGAGTACGGCGCCATCAGCCGTTGGCACTGAGTTCGTGGACATGCTCACCATGCTATGGCCGGCCAGGGCCGCCCTGTTCATTGCGGCGGCCTGAGCTTGCGCCGGGCGTCTGGGCCTTTGGGCGCAATCACTGTGCGTAGCTTCCGCCGCCGCGACAGAATTACTCCATGATCCTGTTCGGCTACTGCGGGTAGTCGCCCGCCCCGGCGGCGCGCAAGTCGGCGGACTAACCGGTTTTAGGTCGCGTTACCGGCGAAAGGGGAACGTCTTATGGCCGACCCAGCGGCACCGGCCCCAGCTGTGCGGACGACGGGCGATGGCGCGCTGCCCCATCGTCAGCCGTGGTGGCCAGGGTCCCGCCGACGGCGCGCAGCGGGCAGGCTTGCGCTGGCCGAGCTGGACATCTGCAAACTGGACGAGCGGATCAACGACCTGCTGGAAGTCCTGGCGCAGGTGTGCGACTACGCTGGCCAGCTCGACGCCGCGGAGGAGTTCCGGGCTCTGTACGGCGAACCGGCTCCGGCCGCGCCGGTGCTGCGCCTGGTGCGCGGGCCGGGCTAGGAATAAGGCGAGCACGCAGCGGATACGGCCCGGGTCGCGCAGACGCCGGTCCCGGACGCGGCCGCCGGGCGGCCGGAGCCGGCCTGCGTATGCTCAGGCGGCGTGACGGCACGCGCATACCGGCCCAGGCGCACCACGCTGGCCGTGCCGGGGAGCAACCCCCGGTTCCTGGTGAAGGCACGCGAGCTAGCCGTTGACGAAGTGTTCCTTGACCTGGAGGACGCCGTCGCGCCTGCCGAGAAGGAACAGAGCCGCACGGCCGTGGCGCAGGCGCTGCGCGACGGAGGCTGGGGCAGCAAGATCCGGGCGGTCCGGATCAACGACGTCAGCACGAAGTGGGCCTACCGTGACGTGGCCGACGTGGTCGAACAGGCCGGGCAGTACCTGGACGCGATCGTGCTCCCGAAGGTCGGCGCGGCCGCCGAGGTGACCTGGCTCGACCTGTTGCTGAATCAGGTTGAGCAGGCAGCGGGGCTGCCCGGCCGCATCGCCATCGAGGCGCAGATCGAGGACGCCCGCGGGCTGGCCGGCGTGGACGCGATCGCGGGTGCGTCTTCGCGCCTCGAGGCGCTGGTATTCGGCCCGGCGGACTTCATGGCAAGCATGGGCATGCGATCCCTGACAGTGGGCACCCAGCCCGCCGGTTACGTGGCCGGAGATGCCTTTCATTACGCGCACATGCGCATCCTGGTAGCGGCGCGGGCAAACGGACTGCAGGCAATTGACGGCCCGTTCGCGGCCATCGGCGATCTGGACGGGCTGCGGGCCAGCGCGGCTAGCTCGGCCGCGATCGGCTTTGACGGCAAGTGGGTGCTGCATCCAGGCCAGGTCGACGTGGTGAATGCCGAATTTTCCCCGTCGCAGGAAGAGTATGACCGGGCTGAGCTGATCATCGAGGCCTACCAGTACTACACCACAGTGCAGCGGCGTGGCGCCGCGATGCTGGACGGCGAGATGATCGACGAGGCCTCGCGCAAGATGGCGCTGGTCGCTGCCGCCAGGGGCCGGGCAGCCGGACTGGTGCGGAGCAGCAGGTTCGAGCCGCCTGCCAGCTAGCCCAGGTGGCCAGGTCAGGGCAACGGTCAGACCGCGGTTACGCCGCGACCAGCTCCGATGGCTCGGCGATCACGTCGACAAGGGCGCTGTTGCGCAGCACTGTAATCTCCAGCGGTCGTCCGATGGCCTCGGCGAACATCAGCCGCTGCAGATCCTGCGCGGTGGCCACTGGCTGGCCGCCGGCGCTGACGAGCATGTCGCCAGGCCGCAGTCCGGCCCGCGCGGCTGGCCCGCCTGGTACCACCTCGGAGACTCGCAGGCCGCCAGTCCGGCCAAGTCGGTTGCGCAACTGGGCTGGCAGTGGCGTTGGCACGCTGACAATGCCGAGGTAGGCCCGCCGGACCCGGCCGTGCTGCATGAGCGCGGAGATTATTTTGCGGGTAGTGGAATTAACGGGCACAGCCAGGCCGAGGCCCTGCCCCGCCACGGCGGTGTTGATGCCGACGACCTTGGCCTGTGCGTCGGCGAGCGCGCCGCCGGAGTTGCCGGGGTTGAGCGAGGCGTCTGTCTGGATCACGTCCTCGACCAGGCGGCCCGCAGAACCGCTCCGGGTCGGCAGCGAGCGTCCGAGAGCGCTGACGACGCCAGCGGTTACCGAGCCTGCCAGCCCGAGCGGGCTGCCAACGGCGACGACCAGTTGACCGACGACGAGTTCCTCGGCCTCACCTAGCTGAGCAGGCGGCGGGGCCGGCCCGCCAGCCCGCACGACCGCCAGGTCCGAGAGGGGGTCGGCGCCGACGACGGCGAACGGCGAGCTCGTGCCGTCGGAGAACAACGCGGTGCCGCCGGTGGCCCGGCCCACCACGTGGGCGTTGGTGAGCAGGAAGCCGTCGCCGGTGAAGACGACCGCTGAGCCGATGCTTTCCCCCCAACGGCCCGGATCGCCGCTGCTCACCCGCAAGCTGGCCACTTTCGGGGTCAGCTCCGCGGCCACGCCGGCAACAATGCGGGAATAGGCGTCCAGGGGCGATTCAGTCGCCATGCAACCTCCTTCGCAGTGGCGATTACAAGATTACATCGTAGTTGCCGATGGCGAATCGGGCCAGCGCGCGCGGACGGGAGAATCGCCAAGCGCATGCGCGGCGCATCCGGGGCGTATCCAGACCCGTCAGCCCGCAGCAATGTGACGTCGTAGTTATTGCGGTCATTCCGCCGGCCTTTTCGGCGGCTTTTGTACGCACCAAACGGCTACGACGTTGGTTGCTCTCCCGTGCGGGCTGACGGGCTCGAGCTCTGACCGGGGCGCCTGCCGGCGCATCGCATGCTGGCAAGATCGCCTACTGACAAGTTCGCGTCCGTGACAGGGGAGGGCGGCATGGCCGAGGCGGTCCGGCGGGGCCTGATGCGCGACCGCGGCGAGGGACGGCGGCAGCGGGTCACGAACGTGGAACTGTTCTTCGACCTGGTTTACGTTTTCGCGGTCACGCAACTCTCGCATTACCTGCTGCACAACAAGACCGTGACTGGAGCCCTGCAGGCTGCGCTGCTGCTCGCCATGGTGTGGCTGCTGTGGGCGTACACGACGTGGGTGACGAACTGGCTTGACCCGGACCGTATTCCGGTCCGGGCGCTGCTGCTCGCGCTGATGCTGGTCAGCCTGGTCATGTCGGCGGCCCTGCCGCGGGCCTTCGGCGATTCAGGCTTGCTGATCGGCGGCGCATACGCCGTCATGCAAGTTGGCAGGAGCGTGTTCGCGGTCTGGGCGCTGCGCGGCCAGCCGCTCGAACGAAACTTCCAGCGGATCTTGGCCTGGTGCTGCCTGAGCGGCGCGCTCGCGCTTGCTGGCGGACTCACGCCCGGGCTGCTACCCAGAGCGGTGTGCTGGCTGGCCGCGGTCGTGGTAGATCTGCTCGGCGGCATTGTCGGCTTCTGGACGCCTTGGCAGGGACGGTCCAGCACGATGGAGTGGGACATCGAAGGCGGGCATTTCGCCGAACGGTGCCAGGCGTTCATCCTGATCGCACTCGGAGAGTCCATTGTGGTGATCGGGGCGACGCTGGCGGGCTTGCTCGGCCCGCTGTCCGGGACCTACCCGGATCGTGCAGCGACCATTGCCGCATTCCTGGTGGCCTTCGTTGGCATCGCCGCGTTCTGGTGGGTGTACTTCGACCGCAGCGCCGAGGAGAGCGCCCGGCGGATCGCCGAGTCCGCCGATCCGGGTCGGCTGGGCCGGTCGGCCTACCACCTGATTCACCCGCTCATGGTGGCCGGCATCATCGTCACCGCGGCAGCGGACGAGCTAGTGCTGACCGGACCTGATGCGGTCGGCGTGGCGGCTACCTCGTGGCTGATCCTGGGCGGGACCGGACTGTACCTCGGCGGACATCTCGCCTTCAAGTTCGTCGTCTGGCGGCAAGTCTCCCGGCAGCGCGCCGCGGCACTACTGGTGATGGCGCTTCTAGGGCTGCTCGCTCCGCACGTGTCCGCACTAGTGCTAGCCAGCTGCGCGGCTGTAGTCGTGGTGGGCGTCGTCGCGGCGGACTACGTGCAGTTGCGGGTTGGCCACCGCAGCCATAGCGCAGATGCTGGCAAACTGCCAAGCTAGATCAAGATGCCGGCGGTCGCTGGCAGGGCGGAGACGAAGCGGATGCTGGATTCGGATCGGTGGGTGGTGGCCGGGCTGGACAGCGGCGGCACGACGATCAATGCCACCGTGCTCGACTCCGCTGGCCAGTTCCTCGTCGAGGAGATGACCGAATCCCCCAGTTGCGTGCTGGATGGCCCGGACAAGGCTATAGAAGCGCTGGCCAGATCCCTGGACGACGTGCTCGAGTTGACCGGGGTCCCGCGCTCGGCCGTGCGCGCGGTTGGGCTGGACACGCCTGGTCCGGTGACCGCTGACGGCGTCATCTGCTCCGTGGGTGCGACCAACTTCGCCAATCCCGAGTGGCGCGGCTTCGACGTTCGTCGCGGCCTGGAACTACGGCTCGGCTTGCCCGTCGTCTTCAACAACGACGCGAACGCCGCTGCCTTGTACGCCCACCACGAACATTTCGGGCCCGAGCTCGCCGGAGTCCGGTCCTCGGTGTCGGTCATCGTAGGAACTGGACTCGGCGGTGGCGTTATCGAGTCCGGCCAGGTAGTTCGCGGCGCCGCCGGCATGGCCGGCGAACTGGGACACATCTGGGTCCCGATGGACGGCCTGCTGGCACCTGGCCAGCCCGTCCCGATGTGCAACTGCGGACTGCCTGGCGACGCCGAGAGCATCGCCTCGCTGACAGCCATCGAGAAGAACCTGCTGCCGTACTGGCTTGGCCAGTTTCCGGCACATCCACTGGCCAGCCAGCCAGTCAGTGTGGCGGCCAAGCTCGTGCGGAGCTTCGGGGAGGCTGGCGATCCGCTGGCACTGAAGATCTTCGAGCAGCAGGCCATGGCCATCGGCAGGCTGCTGACAATCGCCGCGAACTTCACCGATCCGAACGTCTACCTGCTTGGCGGCGGTGTAGTCGAGGCCAAGCCAGAATTCCGGGACTGGTTCCTTACCCGGGTTCGGGCACATACGGTCTTGCGCCAGGAGCAGGCGCAGGTCGAGTCCATCGCGCTGGTACCCGCTCTCGACATGGCTGGTGCGCGGGGCTCGGCCATCGCAGCCCGTGCTGCGATCATGGCGGATGGCGTCCTGGGCGGGTCGCCACGGCGTAGCCGGGGTGTCGCCCGTTTATCGCCGCCCGCTGCCTCGCGGCCAGGAGATCGGAGCGCGATCATGCCGTCGTCTGTCCCAGTAATCGACCTCACGCCGTGGCACACCGGAGACCAGGCTGCTCGCGCCGCCGTCGCTGCCGAGGTCGACGCGGCGCTCCAGAGCGTGGGCTTCTTCCTGATCAGCGGGCATGGCGTGGCCAGCGAACTGCGGGCGCGGGTACGTGCGCAAGCGCGGGCGTTCTTCGCGCTGCCGCGCGAGATTAAGCAACGTTATGCCGTCACCGTCGGTGGCCGCGGCTGGCTGCCGGCTGGGGTGGAGGCGAACGGTTACGCCGAAGGGACGGAGACTCCGCCGGATTTGAAGGAGTCATTCGCGGTCGGCGCTGACCAGCCGACGGGCGATCCCGAGGTGGACGGTTTCTGGTTTCAGCCCAATAGGTACCCAATCGAGGTACCGGCCCTGCGGCCCGCGGTTGTGGCGTACCTGGACCGCATGCGCGCCCTCGCTGACGAGCTGCTTGTGCTCTGCGCCGCGGCGCTGGGCCAGGACAGCGATTTCTTCACCCGGCACACCGGACACGCCACGCACACCATGAATATCAACTGGTACCCGCCGATGTCGATCGCAGGCGAGCCGGAGCGAGGCCAGTTCCGGATCGGCCCGCACACCGATTTCGGCACCGTTACGGTACTCGACCGCGAGCCGGGCCGGGGCGGCCTGCAGGTGTGGACCGAACAGGACGGCTGGCAGGACGCGCCCTACGAACCGGGCGCGCTGACCATCAACACCGGCGACCTGCTCGCCCGTTGGAGCGGCGGGCGCTGGAAGTCCAACCGGCACCGTGTGCTGCCGCCGCAGGCCGAGGCGCCGGATGAGGACCTCGTCTCGCTCGTCTACTTCTACGAGGCCGACCATGACGCAGTGATCGAGTCGCTGCAGCCGCCGGTCGGCAGGCCGAACAACTATGCGCCGGTCGTCTCGGCGCACTTCATCAAGACACGCCTGGACGCGATAACGCGATAACGCGATAACGCGGTAGGTAAGGGCATATGTTTTAGTCTTCGAACGGTCGATGCTGGCCAGGATCTGATCTGGCGTCCTCGGTCGAGGCGACCTCACAGTGAGCCGTCGATCGGTCATACGGCCTCGCAGTAGATGTTGCGCTTCACGCTGCCCCCGGTGACACGCGAACCGTCCGGGGCCAGGACTCGCCACACACGGCCTTGCCAAAGCCAGCCTCAAGCTCGTAGGTGCCCGGCGGGACGCTCAGCGTGAAGGCACCATCGTGCGATGTGCTGGTCTCAAGCTTCAAACGTGAATGAGCCCGCGTCACGGTGACGGTCGCATTCTCCATCGGATGGTTCTCCCCCCTGCTGGGCTGAGCTTCCCGGAACGGGTCACGACCTCAGGCCCGCCGCCGCCGAATACGGTCCCGTGCACGGTGCCGTTATCCGTCTGGCCTGCGCACGCCGTGACTCCCAGCAGAACGGCGACTGTGGCCAGCAGGGCGACGCCAGGCGGCTGGCACGAAGGGGCACGTGCTGGGAGCTTGGTCGCACTCGATTGACCTGCCTCCCTCCGTCAGTCTGAGTTGACGGCAGCATGGCTCCGCTGGTACGAGCCGACAACAGTCACCGCCGCCCGGTCTTCGCGGACATCCACTGCACGAAGGCTAAACGCGTTCTGCCGCTAGGAGGCGCTGGCAGCCACATGGTCCCGCCACGTGTGCCGGGGCTCGAATCGAAGTGCCTGCCGGGCGCGGTCGATGCAGAGCAGCGTGGCGTTCCCCGGGATGTCCCTGGTCAGCGGCACCGTTGGGAAGACCTCGCGCATCAGTTCAGCCGATGGCCTGGTCATCACAGTGTCCGCGGCCGCAATGATGAAGCTGCTGCTGCCGCCGACCTCGGCTTCGAGCGCGAGGCGGCACGCCGCGGCGGCGTCTCGTTCGTCGATGTAGCCCCACAGGTTCCATTTCCGCAGCTGCGGATCGGTCCAGTAGGAGGGAAACTGCTGATAGTCGGCGGGGCCGAGGATATTGGAAAAGCGGAGCGCGATGAACGGGACCCCTGACCACTCCGCGACGTGCCCGGCGATCGACTCACTGGCCACCTTCGACAGTGCATACGCGGTGGTCGGCACTGGATAGTGGTCTTCGTCGAGCGGCGCGTAGCGCGGCGGAGTGTCAAATGGCAGGCCGAGGGTGGTCTCGCTGGACGCCCACACCACCCGGCGGAGGCCCGCCTGGGTGGCTGCCGTGAACACGTTGTAGTTCATGGTCATGTTCGAATTGAAGGTGACGGCCGCCGTGCGCAAGCCCGGCGCGGGAATGTTGGCCAGGTGCACTACGGCTTCACAGCCGGCCAGCACTTCGACCGCCTGGCCGAAATCCGTCAGATCTGCCCGTAGCACCGGCACGCCGAGTCCGGCGCCCGCCGGCGTGACCAGGTCCGTGGCCGCGACCTGGTATCCGTGCGCCATCAGTTCGGCAACCACGGCCCGTCCGGCCCGGCCGCTCGCGCCGGTCACGCATACTCTCATCGGGTCCTCCCTGTCGCTCGGTTCAAGTACCAGACCAGCGCGCCGCCGGCGCCGGTCAACGCTGGTCGTTCTTGGCTAGCTGCTCGGCGCGCAGTTCGGCGTGCATCTCCCACGGTGGCTGCGGGAGCACGTGCCCGGTCTCCAGCAGGGACTTCAGATTCGCGAACACCGCGGGCCATCCGGCTGACACTGCTTCGTAGTCGGCCTGGCTGGGCAGGTTCTCGTGGGTGACGGTCAGCCGGACGATGTCGCCGTACGGCTCGATGTCGAAGGTGACCTGCGCGGGCGGTGTTACGCGTTCCCCGGTAGGCGATTCAAATGTCATAACGAGGCGCCGTGGCGGTACCACCGCCAGAATTTTGCCGATGCCGTCGGCGATTCCGGAGCCGTCGGTCCGGTGGTGCTCCCAGGTGGAGCCGACCTGCCAGTCCGAGACATTGCGGTGGCCCCAGTACTGGGCGGTCAGGTCGGCGTCGGTCAAGGCGTGCCACACACGGTCCGGTGTCGCCTCGATGTAGGTGACGTAGACGTAGGTCGGCCTGTCGGCCATGGTGTTCTCCTCGGCTTGTTGCTTCAGGGTGCGCAGCGCCAGCAGGCGGGGATGGTCGAACTTGCCGATCCACCGTTCCTGGATCTCGTGGATGGGAACCGGGTTGAGGTAATGAAGCTTTTCCCGGCCGCGCCAGACCGTGCTGATCAGATTGGCTGCCTCCAGGATTGCCACGTGCTGGCTGGCTGACTGGCGTGCCATATCCAGCTGCACGCAGAGTTCGCCAAGCGTCTGGCCGTTGCGCGCGCGCAGGCTGTCCAGCAGGTACCGCCGGGCGGGGTCGGCAAGGGCCTTGAACACGCTGTCCGCAGCACCGGCCATGCGGCTCATTATGCAGGTAACTACCTGCATAATGTCAAGCGGCCGGCATCGTGGCTGCGGCGATCACGGCAAGACATGCCAGGACCGGAGCGCCTCGAGCAGGCCGCCGGTGAGTTTGCCGTCCGCGTCAAGTGCAACGGCCTCCGCCGGAGTGACCCACCGGATATCTGCGGCATCGTCTCCGGCCGCCAGCTCGCCGCCCGACGCTACCGCGGCGTAGTCCCTGATATCGATGATGGTGCCGGCCAGGCCCGGCCGCTCGACCCGCCCGAGCAACGGCCCGCAGGCCACTTCGAGGCCTGTTTCCTCGCGGACCTCCCTTACCACGGCCTGCTGGTCGTTTTCACCAGGCTCGATCCGGCCGCCCGGCACTGACCACAGGCCCATGCCGGGTTCATGCCCGCGGCGAATGAGCAGCAGCCTCCCGCCGGTGTCGTTGATGATCGCGCCGACGCACGGCACTCGCATTGCGGGGGGAACGGGTTCCCGTTCGGCGGCTCGCTCGGTCACCCGCGCAGCCTAGCTTTGGCATCCCGACTTCTTACCCTGACCTCACTGATCTCCTCCGCCCACTCCGGTGACTATGTCGTTCCGGAACCGGGCTTCGCCCTGGCGCAGGTCCGCCACGGCGGCATCAAGATCGGTGACCTCGAGGCTGAAGCGGTTCCAGCCACCCGGCTGCTGCGCCGTCCCGTCCGGCATCGGCGAGCCGCCGCCCCGGGCAGCCGAATCCGTGGGCTTGACCAGCACTAGCCGCAGATCACCGCGAGTGAGCATGGCGAATAGGTCATTGGGGTGCATCTGCACCTCGAAGCCGAGCCGGGTCGAATAGAAGTCGATTGCTGCGGCGATGTCGGTGACGATATAACGAACGCTGACTGTACTCATAGATCCTCGTTCCCTTCCGAATGAACGGTCTATCGGGTCGGTTCGAAAAGCTCGATCGGATTGCCCGACGGGTCCTCTAGCAGGGCCTGGCGCACCCCGACGCCGGCGGCGATCTCGCGGCGGAACCGGACGCCGCGCGCCCGAAGCGCGGCAACCGCCGAGGTGAGGTCGGTCACCTGGATCAGGATGCGGTTCCAGCCGCCGGAGTCGGGCAGCGTCCCGTCTGGCAGGGCGTGGGCCGCGCCCGGCACGCTCAGCAGTAGCCGCAGGTTGCCCAGGTGCAGCATCGCGAAGGCCGGCGACGGCCGCAGATCCAGGGAGAATCCCAGGTCATCGCGGTAGAACGCGACGGCCGCGTCCAGGTCGGCGACGAAGTACCGGACGGCTGCCGTCACTTCCGCGGCCTGGCGGGCGGGTTGAGCACCGGCCAGCCGCCGGAGCAGGCTGGCGGCAAACTCCGGTCGTGGCTCTACCGGCACGATCGGCAGCCGGAGGGCGTCAAGCGGGTCAGCCGTCATGGCGTTCCCCCTCCTGGTAGGCGCGCCGGAGCGCGGCTCTGGCCCGAACCAGCAGAGTTTCAGTCGCGTGCAGGCTGCGGCCTAGGTGCTCGGCAACCAGGCCGACGGGCAGCCCATCCAGGTAACGCAGCGTGAGTGCCGCCCGCTGGGCGACTGGCAGGCGCGCCAGAGCGGCATGTACGACCGCGATATCAAGCTGTTCCGGCCAGGGATCGATCGTTGTCGGGCTGACGCGCTCCAGATCGGCCAGGCCGCGACGCTCCCGCTCAGCGGCTCGCCGTGGTCGACGAGCTTATGGCGGGCGACCCCGAGCAGCCAGCCGACTGAAAGTTCCGGCGGCCGATCCCGCTCAGCCGCGGCGACCGCCGCCAAGAAAGTCTCGGCGGTCAGGTCCTCGGCCAGCATTGTGCTGCCGCACCTGGCAGCAGATACCCGTAGACATGGGGGAGAGCGCGGCGATACAGGGCAGCGACCGGACTGCCCCCGCTGGCTGCGGCCTGCTCAGTGCCCACAACAGATCATCGCTTCGCGGAGCCATAATCCGAACATGGGGCTGCCGATTCGTGCCCCCAGCGGTCCAGATGCAGTCGCTGGTACCCGCCAGTAAGTAGTTGACGCAGCAGATCCGGGGGATAACCCTGTGTGAGATGAGACCGGTACTGACATGCCCGCGGTGTGAGTCAGCTTTGCGCGAGCCCAGCATCTGGTCAAGCGCGTACCACTGCGGGCAGCACGGCGATGTCCACCCGCTGCGCACCGGGCTCAGTCCGTCCCCCGAAGGACTTGAGGGTGTATTGCGCGGGGCGGAGGTGCCGGTCTGGCTGCCCTGGCCGCTGCCGCCGGGCTGGCTGGTGACCGGGTTCGCCGCGGCCGGCGACGAGCGCACAGGCACCCGGGGCTGCTCAGTGGCCCTGTCGGGTCCTAACCCGATGGGCGGGGCGGCGGACATGATGGTGATCTCCGAGGAGCCGGGCGTCGGGCTGGGCGCCAGGTTTGCCGGGCTAGACGGCCCCGATCCTGGCGACAAACTCTGTAACGGCC
This sequence comes from uncultured Actinomycetota bacterium, assembly GCA_963787665.1. Taxonomy (GTDB): domain Bacteria; phylum Actinomycetota; class Actinomycetes; order Streptosporangiales; family Streptosporangiaceae; genus JAJYUU01. The sequence goes on along the minus strand of CAWBDZ010000001.1, from coordinate 250,250 downwards.
AGCCCGCCGGCGTAGTAGAGGTCGCCAATCACGAGTTCCCGCTCTGGAACGTCGACACCTTGGGCTGCGCCGCGTTCGCCGGAGAAGTGGCTGGCAACTGGCTCTGGCTCGTCATGTGGCCGGACACGGCCGGCATGATGATGGTCGAGCCCTTGGAACTGCGGGACCTGCGCGATCCTGGCCAGGAAATGGACCTGCCATTCGGCGCGCGCTCGCCGCAATTGCCGGGCTAATGTCGCATTGTGCGCGCTGACCTGCATAGTCACAGCAATGCCTCAGACGGCACGGAGCCGCCTGCTGAGGTGATGCGTCGCGCGGCCGAGGCGGGCCTGGATGTCATTGCGCTGACCGACCATGACACGGTCGCCGGTCACTGGGAGGCGGCCCAGGCGCTGCCGCCCGGCCTGACCATGATGCCGGGGACCGAACTGTCGTGCCGGATCGAGGGCAACAGCGTGCATGTGCTCGCTTACCTATTCGACCCGCGCAACGACGAACTGGCGGGCGAGATGGCGGAGATCAGGGAAAGCCGGCTCTACCGGGCCCGGGCGATGGTCGACAAGCTGGCGAGGCTGGGCGCACCGGTCGCCTGGGACCAGGTCAGCGAGATCGCCGGCGGGGGAGTCGTAGGCAGACCGCACATCGCCAGGGCACTGGTCGCCGCGGGCGTTGTCCCGACGTTCGAGGACGCGTTTACCAGCGACTGGATCGGGCCCGGCGGACGGGCGCACGTGTCGCGCTACGCGCTTGACCCGGTAAAGGCGATCCGCCTCGTGCACTCGGCCGGCGGGGTGACGGTGCTAGCCCACCCGCGCGGCCATACCCGCGGCTGGCAGATACCCGATGAGGTCATCGAGGACCTGGCCGGGTCAGGGCTGACCGGGATCGAGGTCAATCATCCGCAGCAAGATGACACCGAACGGCGCCGCCTGCTGGCTCTGTGCGCCCTGCTGGCGCTGGTGGCGTCGGGCGGAAGCGACGACCACGGGGCTCTGACCGGCTTCCGGATCGGGTCGCAGATTGCCCCGGACGGCGGCTATGAGCAGCTTGCCGACCGTGCCACCGGCGCGTCGCCGGTGGTCGCTCCGTGACCGTCGGTGCTCCAGCACCGCAGCAGAGGACCGGCCGCCATACCCTGCGGGCTACCTACCCGTTCCCGGCCGCGCGGGTCAGGGGTAGCCCGCACGGCCGGGTCAGGGATGCGCGTTCCGCTACTCCCTTAGTTGACGAATACCTTCGGGTTGCCCTTGACGCTGCTGTCCGTCACCGGGCCGTAGGTACCCGAGAACTTCGCGGTCTTCCCGATGCTGGTGCAGAGCGACTTGTCACTGCCGCTGGAGAACTTGAACGTCTGCTTCGAGAAGGAAATGGCATTGGTCTTGTTCGACGCCTTGCCGGAGATGCTTACCGCAGTGTACGAGCACGTAATGGAGCTGGTGCTGCTGATCTTGACCTTGGCGGTCAAGGCAAGCGGCTTGGACTTACTCCGCCCGCTAACCTTCACCGGATTGCCCTTGGCGGCGCTGACCGACGCTTTGTAGGGCAAATTCTTGGCCGTGACGGTGATCGACATGATGCCGGTGACATGGCACTTCCCAAGCGTGGACGCCGTCACCGACTCCGTCGCCGTTGCGGTCTTTGACACCGCCGGGTTGCTTGTGACCTTGCCAGTGAAGCTAGCCGTTTTGCACGTCACCTTCGTCGTCCCGACAACGAAAGTCGCAGTGGTCTTCTTCGCCAGACTTGCTTTCAGTACAGCGCCCTTGCTGACAGCGGTTCCGCCCGTCTTGCGTATCGTCAGCACGTGGGCCGCGGCGGCGTCAGCTGGGACCATGGGCGCTGCGATCAGCAAAGCGGAGGTGGCGGCCGCCACCATGTAAAGGTACTTGCGCATAAGCCTGGCTCCTTCCAGGGTCGGACTGGTACTCCGCCAGACTGCCATCGATCAGTAGAAATCAGTCCCTTTTCCTAGCGGTTTCCCAGGAATCTCCAAGGTTTCGTGCGGCTAACTTCGGCGGCCCTGCGGCTTCGCACCGGCGTCGACCCCCAGCACCGGTGCGTTTCGGACTAAGGTGCTGCAGAGCTAGTCTGGCCACTCAGCAATCATGGGGAGCAGCGTCGATGGCAACACCAGGTGCGCGGATAGATCGCGTCACCGGCAGGGCGAACTCGTGGATCATCGGCGACGATGACGAAGTCATCGTGATTGATCCCGGCGAGGACGCCGCGGCCGTGCTCGACGCCGTTGGCTACGACCGGGAGATTCTCGCGGTGATCTGCACGCACGGCCACGCCGGGCATACAACTGCAGCGATCGAGGTGGCAAAGCGGGATGAATCGCCCGTAGCGCTGCACCCTGGTGACCGGATGGCCTGGCGCGAGGTACACGCCGGGGTGGAACCGGAAATCGAGATGGAAGATGGCGGCAGCTTCGAGGTCGCCGGTGTCTCCCTGGAGGTGCTGCACGCGCCGGGACACAGCCGCGGATCCTGCTGCCTGTACTGCGAGGACCTGGAAGTCGTGTTCACTGGCGACGTGGTGACTGAGACCGGCCCGGTTGCCCGCGAGGACGGTTACCCGAACTGGGCCCGTCAGCTCGACGCGATCGGCGCCCAGGTCCTGACGCTGCCGTCGGAGACCCGGATACTCCCAGGCCACGGCGCCGAGCTCACGGTCGCGCTGGCGGAGAAGCGGTTCGACACCTGGGTCGCGGCGGGTCAGGACGCCGGACACCTTGGCGGCGGCCTCGACCCGGCTGAGCTCGACGAGCACGGCGAATAGCGGTTTCGGTTCGCCCAGCCGCCTCGGGGCGGCACATCGCCGCTGTCGGTGGCCTAAGCCAAGATGTAACAGTGGAACAGCTCGGGTTTGAAGGGATGCCGCGCCGGCTGTATGCCTGCACGCCTACCCGGCTGGCCACCTGGCTTGACTGCCCACGTCGGTACCGGATGACCTACCTCGACCGACCCGCGCCGCCCAAGGGCCCGCCATGGGCGCACAACAGCCTCGGTGCCAGCGTCCACAACGCACTGGCTGCCTGGTGGCGGCTGCCGCGGCGAGAGCGGAGCGTTGGCGCTGCCGGGGACCTGCTGGACAGCGGCTGGCTCACGGACGGTTTTGCCGACGACGCGCAGTCAGTAGATCATCGGCGGCGGTGCCGGGCCATGGTCGAGGGCTACGTGGCGACCCTGGATCCGGCCCGCGAGCCGTTGGGCGTGGAACGCACGGTAGCGACCAGGACTGACCTGATTGCTGTCTCCGGCCGGGTCGACCGGCTCGACGACCGACGGCCGGATGACGGAGCACCTGGCGAGCTCGTGGTCGTCGACTACAAGACCGGCAGGCACCTGCTGACCGTAGACGACGCGCGAACCTCGCTGGCTCTGGCGCTCTATGCGCTCGCCGCAGAGCGGGTCATGCGCCGCCCCTGCCGGCGAGTTGAGCTGCACCACCTGCCTACCGGGGCGGTGCTCGCCTGGGAGCACACGCCGCAGTCGCTGGCCAGGCATCTTGGCCGAGCGGAGGCGATCGCTGAAGAGTGCGCTCGGGCTGACGTGCAGTACAAGGCGGCCGCGCAAGGCGAAGCGGCCGCCGACGAGGTCTTCCCGACAAGGCCGGGCATCGGCTGCGGATGGTGCGACTACCGTGCTCATTGTGCTGACGGCAGCGCGGCAGCAGCGCAGCGCCGGCCATGGGATGGCCTCAGTACGGATGCTACCGAGCCGCTGGCCGCGCCGCCTGTCGTCGCGCCGGCCCCTGTCGTGCCAATCGCGATAGCCGGAACGTAACTGTCAGGCGATCGGGCCAGTCACGGCGTCTGCCGGGTTCGACTGGGCACGTCCGCAGGAGTGGACAGTGGGCTGGCGGCGCTCGGCCGCGTTCCAGAACTTGGTCAGGATGCTCGCGGTAGTTACGGGCGCTTCGACAGCGGGAGAATGCGCCGCCCCGGGGATGCAAGTGCGGTCGGCACAAAGGCGCCTGGCCATGAGTTCTTGCTCGGCGGGCGGCCATGCGTCGTCGTTCTCACCGTAGACGACCATGGCCGGCAGGCCGGCAGTGGCCACGGCCTTGGCCAGTTCCTCGGTGCGGTCCGGGCAGCTCAGCAGGTACCGCGCGATAGCGATGTAGTGGATCGGGCAAGTGCGCAGGGTTCGCTCCCGCAAGAACGCGATGACGTGGTCGTCGACCCCGTCTGCTCGAGCCTGCGGTTCGAGCTGGTCGCGCCAGAACTGTCGCACCAGGTCTGTTAGCTGGCCGCAATCGTCGGGCAATTCGCCGTTGCTCGGGTCGAGAATTGCAAGCACGTCCGTCAGCATCGCAGCGCGCTCACCGCTGAGACTGGCCGGTCCCGAGCCGAGCAGCGTCAGCGACAAGAAAGCGGCCGCCCGCTGGAGCACGGCCTCTCGCGCGATCAGCCCCCCCATCGAGTGGCCGACTAGGTGCACCCCGTCAGCATCGGGTGCCACCGCGCTGGCGACGGCCAGCACGTCGGCCGCCAGCTCGGCAGGGGCGTATCCAGACCGGTCAGCCGCGTGCGGACTCTGATACTGCCCGCGCTGGTCGTAGGCGTACACGGTCCGCCCGGCCGCGGCCAGCGGTTCGAGGATGGCGAGGAAGTCTTCCTTGCTGCCAGTGAAGCCAGGCACCAGCACAGCAGGCCTGCGGAAACTGACCCCCCGGGAAGGCTGCGCCTCCAGGATCGCGAACGAACCACGAGCGGTCGGCAGCGTCGCCGAGCGGACGTGGTCGGGCATCTCCAGAGAGCGGGGAGTACTCACGACGTCGCAGCCTATCGAGTAACCGCTGAAATGTAACAGTCAAATAACGCACGATCGGCTGAAAGAGTTCCGGCACCACCCCTGATCCAAGGCGGCCGCCCGCAGCGGGTGCGGACCGCTATTGCGCCGCCTGGTCCGGCGCGGCAGGGCCGCTCGCCGGCCGGTCGGCACCGCGCCCGCGGGAGGAGCGCCGCCTGCGTGGCTTGCGGGCGGGCTGGCTGGCCGCCCCGTCGGCAGCGGACTCGCCGTGCGCCGCGCGCGCGGACGGTTGCCCGTTCCCCTCCCGGACAATGGACGCGCTCGCAGCGCCGTCGGCGGGTTGCCCGCCCCTGGTACGACGGCGCGGACGCGGAGTCCGGGGGCTGGCCTCGCGGTCACTTCCGGTCATCGCGTCAGCGCCGGATCCCGGCCGCCGGTCGCGGCCTCGCGCGGTGCTGCCAGTGTGCGAACGGGTCTTCCCGGTCTCGCCGATGTCCTCGAGCATTTCGGCCTCAAGCCCGGCCCGGTCCCGCTGAGCCCTCGGCAACACGCCCTTGGCGCCCGCCGGAATGCTCAGCGAGGTGTACAGGTGCTCGGATGTGGAGTACGTCTCCAACGGCTCGGCCAAGCCAAGGTGCAGCGCGTCATTGATGGTGCTCCAGCGATGCAGATCGGCCCAGTCCACAAAGGTCACTGCCACACCCTCGCGCCCGGCCCGGCCGGTCCGGCCGATGCGATGCAGGTAGGCCTTCTCGTCCTCAGGGCACTCGTAGTTGACCACGTGCGTCACGTCATCAACGTCGAGGCCGCGGGCGGCAACGTCAGTGGCGACCAGAACGTCGACCTTGCCGGACCGGAACGCACGCATGGCCTGCTCGCGCTGGCCCTGGCCAAGGTCACCATGCACGGCGGCGGCGGCGAAGCCCTTGGTCGTCAGCGTGCTGGTGACCTGGTCGACCGAGCGCTTAGTCCGGCAGAATACGATGGTCAGCCCGCGGCCCTCGGCCTGCAAGACCCTGGCCAGGACTTCGACCTTGTCCATCTGGTGGGCGCGGAATACGTGCTGCTGCGTCGTCGGCACGTGCTGCGGTTCGTCGTGATGCTCGGCCCGGATGTGCATGGGCGGGCTCAGGTGACGCCGGGCGAGGGTAACGATCTCGCCTGGCATGGTGGCGGAGAACAGCATCGTCTGCCGGCCTGCCGGAGTCAGCTGCAGGATCCGCTCCACGTCTGGCAAGAAGCCCAGGTCGAGCATTTTGTCGGCCTCATCGAGCACCAGCTGCCGGACCCGGCCGAGTTTCAGGTGCCCCTGCCGCGCCAGGTCGAGCAGCCTTCCGGGGGTCCCGACCACGATGTCGACGGTGTCCAGCGCCGTGATCTGGGGCTCATAGGCGCGGCCGCCGTAGAGCGTCACCACGTTGGCGCCCATCCGAATGCCCGCCTTCCGGATGTCAGCGGCTACCTGGATGGCCAGCTCACGCGTCGGCACGACGACGAGGGCACGGGGGGCGGACTTCTCCCGCGGCGCCTGGTCAAGGCGCTCGAGAATGGGAATGCCGAAAGCGAGCGTCTTGCCAGTGCCGGTCCTGGCCTGGCCGATCAGATCGTGGCCATCGAGGGCGATCGGCAGCGTCAGCGCCTGGATTGGGAACGCGGTGGTGATGCCTTCGGCCTCGAGAGCGGCGCAGATCGGCTCGGCGATGCCGAAATCACGGAAAGTTTTCTCGCCCGGCAGCGCGGTCACCACGGATTCGGTGCCTAGTACTCCGGTCACCGCCGAATCGAGAACCGGGCGGCCGGTGGCGCCAGGCTCGACCCCTTCGTCGGGCTCAGTCGCTGGGTTGTCGTCCATAGTTGTCGTAAACGTAGTCAGGGCTTCCGCCTCTAGTTGGGCCCCCGGTTTCCTGGCACGAGTTGCCAGGCCTTGACTGCCGTGGGCAGGTCTTTGGCCTCTCCAGCGGGGCAGCCTCGCCCTGTCGCGGCTGAGGCCGCGCTCTCGCGGAGAAGAAGTGGCGCATCATATTCGGGCTGCTAGCAGTCTCTGAATGATCGTTGCGCCTAACACCATCAACAACACGGCCGGGGGCTAGTACATTCCGCATGCGGATCAACCAAGAGTCTAGCAACCTGGGCCTCGTGCCTTTGTGCGCCGCCCCGGACGGCGCCTGCTGCTTGCCGGTGAGGCTTGCTCGCGCCGTGGCCTGGCGCTCTTGTTACAGTGCGCCGGTGAGCGATAACGCACCAGAAGGCGCGCCCTCGCGGCCGGAAGGGCTCCTTGACCTGCTAGGCCTGCTGGCCTATGCGTCGCTGACTGCCTTTTTCCGGGTCTCCGACGACGCGGCCCTAGCGCTCTCCCTGGCTGACAAGACCGCGCTGGCCGAGCTGGCGGTAGCTCAGTTCGGCCACTTTGAGCTGCTGAGCGAGCGGATCAGGGAATTTGGCGCGGAGCCGGAGGATGCCATGCAACCGTTCGTCTCCCCGGTCGACGACTTCCACGCCCGGACCGCGCCGTCGGACTGGCTGGAGGGCCTGGTCAAGGCCTACGTCGGTGACGGTATCGCGGCGGATTTCTACCGCCTGACGGCCGAGTTGCTCGACCCGCCGGCCAGGGACCTGGTAGTCGCAGTTCTGGCCGACGCCGGGCATTCGGAATTCGTCATCGCCAGGGTGCGCGAGGCGATCGAGGCAGATCCCAGGGTGGCCGGACGGCTGGCGCTGTGGGCACGCCGGCTAGTGGGTGAGGCGCTCGGACAGGCGCAGCGGGTCGCGGCAGAGCGGGAACCGCTGGCCCGGCTGCTGGCCGGCGGGGCGCCCAGCCAGCTGGGCGACATCGGCCGGATGTTCGCCGAACTCACCGACAAGCATGCGCAACGGATGGCCGCACTGGGCCTGGCCGACTAGTGCCCGATCAGTCCTAGATCGCCGGGCCGGTCAGGTTGCCGAACCCGACCCGCCGCTGCTCCGCGCCGCTGAACTCGAGATAGGCGATCTTGTCGGACGGCACCAGCACGCGACCGCCCTTGTGGTCCAGCAGCGTGAATACGCCGTGCTTGGCGACGGCGTCTTCCAGCGCGGCCGCTATTTCTTCCTGCGTGGAGTTTGTCTCAAGGACGAGCTCACGCGGCACGGACTGTATCCCGATCTTGACTTCCACAGGTCTCCTCTCCGCAATCTGAGGCTAACCTCCTGCGATCCGCCGCGGGTCCTTCTAGGCCGCCGGCCTGCTACGCCGCGAGCGAAACGGCAGCAGAGCGGCCTCCGGCCGTGGCAAGGACTCGATCGGGGTTCGTCGTGCGCAGGTGGATCCGGTGCAACGAGCTCAGCTGGTCAGAGGCCAGCCGCTGATGCCACGCCAGGCGAGCCTGGCGATCAGCTGCTCGGCCGCATCCTTAGGGATCGCGCGGTCGGTGCTGAGCCAGTACCGCGCAGTGACCTGGGCCATCCCGACCAGCGCGACACCGAGCAAGTGTGCTTCTTCCTCGCTGACGCCGGCGTCCTCGCGGATGACGTGGCTGACCATGTCCGCGCATTCATAAATGGTCTTCTCAAGCCGCTCCCGTACGGCAGGCTCGTTACTCAGGTCTGACTCGAAAACCAGCCGGAACGCCTCGCCGGTGCCCCCCACGAAGTCGTAGAACGCCTTGAAAGTCGCCGGCACACGGGCCCGGTTGTCGTCGGTAGACGACAGCGCCTCGCTAACACGCTGAACAAGCTCATCCGCGCTTTCGTCGAGCAGGGCTAGATACAGCTCGAGCTTGCCAGGGAAGTGCTGGTAGAGCACTGGCTTGCTGACGCCTGCGCGCTCGGCGATCTCGTCCATCGCGGCCGCGTGGTAGCCCTGGGCCACAAAGACGTCACGGGCCGCCCCTAGCAGCTGCAGCCGGCGTGCAGGCCGCGGCAGCCGCGTGCTTCCCTGCCTGGCCTGTGGCGATGCGGTCAACTATCTCTCCGAATGTCCGATATAGCAGCTGCGGCACTGCAGCTGCAGCACTGCACCATTGCAACCATTCATTCTAAGCCCGGGCAGCCCGCCTGGCTGCGGCTGCGGGTCCGGTAGTCAGGCGGCGCTGCCTGTCGGCCCAACCTGCGCGTCGCCGCGGCCGGTCAACGGTAGTCGTCGTCGTCCTCAGGACCGACTTGGCGCGCCTGCTCGGCAGCATCGGCCTCGTTGGCCTCTAGCGGCATCTCCTCCGCCAGTCCTGGCCCGTCATCATCGGTATCATCAGGTATCGCATCCATTTCCTGCTCCGCCAAGTCGGCGTCCGGTGCTTCTAGTCCCTTATCGCTCACGCTGCACCCTCTCGCCGTTTTTCAATACTCGAACATATTGCCGAAGAGTGGAATGCGGACAACACTACTGGTATCAGTACCCGTCAGGGGCCTGACATGCGCGCTGGATCAAGGCCAGAATTAGTAGCCAGTCCAGCGCTGGGTAGGGAGAAGCCATGCGAAGCATGTGGAAGGGGGCAGTCTCCTTCGGCTTGGTCATGATCCCGGTGAAGCTTTACACGGCGACCGAGCAAAAGGACATTGCCTTCCGGCAGGTTCACCGTGAGGACGGCGGCCGGATCCGGTTCCGCCGGTTCTGCACCATTGATGAGCAGGAAGTGCCCTACGAGGACATCGCTAAGGGCTACGAGCTGCCCGATGGCCAGATCATCGTCCTCACCGACGAGGACATGGCCGAACTACCGCTGCCGACTACTAAGAGCATCGAGGTTGTGCAGTTCTGCCCGAGCGAGCAGCTCGACCCGATCTTGTTCAACCGGAGCTATTACGTGGAGCCGGAGACTGCGGGCGTTCGCGCTTACAGCCTGCTCCGGGACGCGCTTGAGGAGTCCGGCAAGATCGCCATCGCGCAGGTCGCACTGCGGCAACGCGAATCGCTCGCTGTCTTGCGCGCACGGGACGGGGTGCTGGTTCTGGAGACGCTGCTGTGGCCCGACGAGATCAGGGAGACCGCGTTCCCGTTCCTCAACGAACCCGTTGAGGTCCGGCCGCAAGAACTCCGCATGGCCAGTTCGCTGATCGAGTCGATGACGGTGGACTTCGATCCTGATGAGTTCCACGATCACTACCGCGAGGCGCTGCAGGAGCTGGTCGCCGCGAAAACCGAGGGACGGGAGATCGCGCAGCCCGAGGTCGCCGCCATCGATACCGGCCAGACGTCGAGCCTGGCGGACGCTTTGCGCGCGAGCCTCGCCGCGGCCAAGGGCGGTCGTCTCAGCATTGCGGCCGGCAGCGGCGAAGGCGAGGACGAGGACGAGGCGGAGCAGCCCGCTCGCGGCCGCCCAGTACGGAAACAGACCACGCCGATGAAGCCGGCTCCCTCGAGGGCTTCTGCGAAGGCTGATACTGCGAAGGCTGATACCGCGAAGGGCGGAACGGCGAAGGCACGGACTAGCCGGTCGCGTGCCGCGGAGCCGACTGGCGTCAAGGCAGGCACAACCAAGCCGGCCGCAGCCGCCGGGAAGTCGGCACCGGCCAAGCCGGGCGCTGGCACGACTAAGCCGCCAGCCAAGGGCAAATCCGCGGCGAAGGATGCGGAAGCCGCGCCGCGCCAGCGAAGGCGGGCCGGCTGACTAGCCGTGACCTACCGGATTCCTTGCTCGCTCCGGCGAATCTGCCTCAGCGAGCAAGCACACACTTCGACAAACAAGGAGTAGCTATGCCTAACCCAGTTTCATGGTTCGAGGTCGCCGGCCCGGACGCGGGAGTACTGCAGAGTTTCTATGCCCGGGCGTTCGACTGGCAGATTGACGCGGACAACGAGATGAACTACGGAATGGTGACAGCAAGCGAGGGCGGTATCGCCGGCGGCATCGGCCCGAGCCCGGACGGCTCGGCGCACGCGACGTTCTATCTGGGCGTGGCCGATGTGCAGGCGGCGCTGGATAAGGTCGGCGAGCTCGGCGGCAAGACTGTGGTGCCGCCGATGGATGTACCAGACGGCCCGACTATCGCGTTCTTCTCCGACCCGGCAGGAAATCTGGTCGGGCTGATGAAGGCGATGTAGCTCCGGGACCCATCCCGAGATCGTTTGTGTTCTGTTCGGGCACCTGTAGCCGAGCAGCTAGCTAGAGGTGTTCTGCCGTACCACTGGTTCTACTCCCGAGTAGGATTAGTCGGCATGACTGACCTGTCCGATGCCACTGCCCCGGTTCCGCTGGCTAGCGGCAGCGGAATTAGCTACGGCAATGGCGGTGCACCTGGTCAGGGCACGACGCACCACCCGATAGCGGCGTGGCCGGGAGAGCTGGTCTCGCTGGGGCATGTTCGGGTATTTGTCCGAAAAGTTCGGGCAATGTCAGGCGCCGAACCTGCTGTCTTCGTGCATGGGCTCGGCGGGTCTGCGACGAACTGGACCGACCTGATGGGCCTGCTGAGCGAGCCGCGCGGTGACGCGCCCGCGCTGGCAGGCGAAGCGGTGGACCTGCCGGGATTCGGGCACTCGCCACCGCCGGCCAACGCCGATTACTCACTCGACGCACGGGTCGCCGCGGTCGTTGGGCTGATCGAGAAACGTCATGCCGAGCCAGTCCACCTCATCGGTAACTCGCTCGGCGGGGCCGTCAGTACACGCATCGCGGCACGGCGCCCTGATCTTGTCCGGTCCCTCACGCTGGTTTCGCCAGCGCTGCCCGACCTGCGGCCGCGGCTGCTGCCAATGCGCCTAGCCCTCGTTGTCACCCCGGGGCTGGGACGCTGGATATTGAGGCGGTTCGTCCAGATACCGCCAGAGCAGCGGACCGAAAGGACGATCAACGACCTGTTCGCCGATCCTGGCCTGTTGCATGAGGCCCGGCGGGCGGAGGCGATCGCGGAGGTGACTCGCCGCGACGGCCTCGGCTACGCAGGCGACGCACTGCTGCGCTCCGGCCGGGCGCTAGTAGTCGAGTACACCCGCGCTGGCCCTGGCTCGCTCTGGCGAGACGCCGCCAAGGTGACCGCGCCGACGCTGGTCATCCACGGCAGCCACGACCGGCTGGTCGATCCGGCTAACGCGGGCCGCGCCGCTCGGACCTTCGGGAATTGCCGGGTCGTCGTACTGCCGAAGATCGGCCACGTCGCAATGATGGAGCGGCCAGACCTAGTCGCCGCGGAGATGCGGGACTTCCTGTCCGGTCCGGGCGCAGCGGCGGCTGGCCATGGCGAGTTGAGCCCGGCCAGCCGCTAACCTGCGTGCTGTGCTGGTAGCTGCAAAGTGCATCATGACGGCCGAGAAGTCGGCTGTCCCCGTTACCTTCCAAGGATTCGTCGAGGTAACCGGCGGTGTCATCGCCCGCGTCGAAACTGGCATGCCGCCGGCCGGCGCCGCGGCGCGCCTGCTAACTGACGGTTACCTACTGCCAGGTTTCGTGGACCTGCAAGTCAACGGCTACTTCGGCGAGGAGTTCCAGACCGCCGTGGCGGCGAGTTGGGCGAGCGTGGCTAGCAAGCTGCCCTCGACCGGGACGACCGCATTCCTGCCGACGCTGATAACCGCCCCGCTCGACCAGCTGGCGACCGCGTTGCGGGCAGCAGCGGGGTTCGTGCCCGGCCTGCCAGCGGGCGGCGCGCGGGTGCTCGGCGTGCACCTGGAGGGCCCCTTCATCGCCGCCGCCCGGCGCGGCGCGCACAACGAGGCGTGGATAACCGATCCGACGCCGGACGCGATCGGGCTGCTCCTCGACGCGGCGCCGGGACTCCTCCGGCTGGTCACGCTGGCGCCGGAGCTGCCAGGTGCGCTAGCTGCGATCGACCAGCTGACCGCTGCGGGCGTGCTGGTCAGCGTCGGTCACAGCGACGCCGTCGCCGAGCAGGTCGCGGCTGCGGCCAACCGCGGCGCCCGGATGGTGACCCACCTGTTCAACGCGCAGCGGCGGCTAGGCCATCGGGAGCCGGGCGTCCCCGGCCAGGCGCTCGCCGACGACCGGCTGACCAGCGGGCTGATCGTCGATCTGCATCACGTCGCGGGGTCGGTATGCGCGCTGGCGTTCCGGGCCGCGCCGGGCCGGATCGCGCTGGTCACCGACGCGGCTGCGCCGGCCGGCATGCCGCCAGGGGAGTACTTGCTTGGCGGCCAGCCGATCACGCTGCCGCCCGGCGACGGCGCGCCGCCTATCCGGCGCGACGGCACCCTGGCCGGCTCCGCGTTGCGCATGGACACCGCGGTCGCCAACTCCGTTGCCTGCGGCATCCCGCTCAGCGACGCAGTGGCTGCGGCTACTAGGATTCCGGCGGACCTGATCGGCCGGCCCGACCTCGGCCGGATCACCCATGGCGCGGCGGCCGACTTGGCATGGCTCGGCGCGGACTTGAAGACGCGGGCGACCTGGATATCGGGTCAGCTCGTATATACAGATGGCGCTGCGGCTACGCTGGCGGCGGTTTGCCCGCAGGGCCGCGAACCCCGGGACGAAGGGAACTAGATGAATCAGGAGGGTAACGGGGCCGACTCGTCGCTGATGCGCCAGGAGATTGCGCAGCAGCCCGAGGCGCTCCGGGCCACCATCAGCGCGCTGCTGCCCCGCCGCGGCGAGGTGCGCAGGCTGGCGGTGGACACCAAGACCGTGCTGTTCATCGCTCGCGGCACGTCAGACAACGCGGCCGTGTACGGCAGTTACCTCGTTCAGGCGCACGCCGGGCGGCTGGCCGCGCTCGCAGCGCCGTCGATCGCGACCACTTACCGAGCACGCATCGACCTAACTGGCGTGCTGGCGGTTGCGCTCTCGCAGTCGGGCCAGACCGAGGAGATCGTCGAGACGCTGCAGTGGGCTGGCTCATGCGGTGCCCGGACCATGGCGATCACCAATGGCGGAGCGGCGTCGCCGTTGGCCGAGTCGGCCGAACTGGCCTTCGTCACCGAGGCGGGGGTCGAGCAGGCAGTGCCAGCCACCAAGACGTTCACCACCCAGCTCGCCGCGGTCGCCGTGCTCGGCCTTGGCCTGGGCGCGAATCTGGATCCAGGCGAGCTGACAGCGGCACCGGACGCTGTCGAGGAGCTGCTGGCGGCGACCACGCCGGCCGAGCTGGAACCGATCGTCACCGCGTTGTCGAAGGTGGTCGGCGTGGTGGTGTCCGGCCGCGGTATGGCTTATGCCGCCGCGCTCGAGTTGGCGATCAAGCTGAAGGAGGCGTGCTATCTGCATGCCATGGGCTTGTCCTATGCGGATCTGCTGCACGGGCCGATCGCGGTCGTGGACGCGGATACCCCGGCGATTGTGCTGGCGGCCGACTCCGGGCCCACGCTGGCTGGCACCGTCGACCTCGCCAGGAGGGTGCGCGGAGCCGGGGCCAGCGCGTTCGGCATCGGCGGCGGTCCGGCACTGGCGCAAGCCTGCACGGCGGCGCTGGCAGGGCCGCGGCTGCCGGAGTGGCTGGCGCCGATCGGGCTGATCGTGCCCGGGCAGCTGGTCACCGAGGCAGTTGCCCGGCGGCTCGGCATTAACCCGGATCGGCCGCGCGGCCTTAGCAAGGTGACCCAGACCGACTGAAATGCCGCCGGGCTATCAAGTCTGCCGGTAGACCTTGTGCTGTGCGGCCTGGGCACGGGGACGCAGCACCATGAGATCGACGTTGACATGAGCCGGCCGGGTGACAGCCCACGTCACCGCGTCCGCGACGTCGGCGTCAGTCAGTGGCTCGGCGACGCCGGCATAAACGGCCGCAGCCTTGTCGGCATCGCCGTGGAACCTGTTCACGGCGAACTCGGCCGTCTTCACCATGCCCGGCGCGATCTCGATGATCCGGACAGGCTGGTCGTAGAGCTCGAGCCGTAGCGTCTCGGCGATCGCGTGGGTGCCGTGCTTGGCGACCACATACCCGCCGCCACCCTCGTAACTGATGAGCCCGGCGGTAGATCCCATCAGCACGATCGTGCCAGCGCCGGATGCGATCAGCTTGGGCAGCAGGGCCTGGATGATGTGGAGCGTGCCGAGCACGTTCACGTTGTACATGGCCTGCCAGTCGGCGGCTGAGCTGTCGGCAATGGAGTCGGCGCCGACTGCGCCGCCGGCGTTCGCGACGAGCACGTCGCAGCTCTCGAGCGAGCTGGCCATCGCCATGACGGCTGCGCGGTCGGTGACATCCAGCTCATGTACGACCGCGTCGCCGCCGCTGCTCGTGATGCGGCGAGCCACGTCGGCGAGCCGGTCTGCGCGCCGCGCCGCCAGGACCACCCGGTAGCCCGCCGCCGCGAGCTGAGCGGCCGTCGCTGCTCCGATACCGCTGCTTGCCCCGGTTACCACCGCTGTGCGCTGAGCCATGCCAGAGATTCTGTCAGCAGCCTGGACACCGACCGCACCAGCTGCCTGCTTTAGCATCAGGCTGTGGCCGAACTGCGCGGAGTCATCACGGACTGGGGTGGCGTGATGACCAATCCCATTTCCGAGACTGTCAGTGCCTGGCTGGAAACCGACCGTATCGACCGGGTCAGCTACGTCACAGTGATGCGGGAGTGGATCAGGCAGGCCTACACCGACGGACCGCACCGCAACCCCATTCACGCCCTGGAGCGCGGCGAGTGTACTAACGCCGAGTTCGAACTCGAACTCGCTGGCCGGCTCGTGCAGGAAGACGGCGGCCCGGTGGCTGGTCCCGGGCTGCTGGCCCGGATGTTCGCCGGATCTGTCCTCGACGAGGCAATGCTCGAGCTGTTTCGCAAGCTGCACGCCAGTGGCGTGCCGACTGGGCTGTTGTCCAATTCCTGGGGTGGCGAATATCCGCGCCACATCTTCCCCGACATGTTCGACGCCGTAGTGATCTCTTCCGAGGTTGGCATGCGCAAACCGGAGCCGCAGATCTTCCTGCATGCGGCCGAGCAACTAGGGCTGTCGCCGCAGCAGTGCGTATTCATCGACGACATTGAGGCCAATATCACCGCGGCCGAGCAGGTCGGCTTCACTGGGGTCCTGCATCGGCACGCGGACGCCACCGGCGAGTTGCTGGCGGACCTGCTCGGGATCGGCCGGTAACGGGCGGCCCGCTGCCGCGTCCCGCTAGCCTTGCGGCTGTGGCTGATTACCCGCACCCGGCCAGCCCGGGTCGTTCGGCCAATATGCGGGCTAACCGGCGCAGCGACACCAAGCCGGAACTGGCGCTGCGACAAGCGCTGCACCGGCAGGGCTACCGCTACCGCAAGGACTACCGCCTTGACCTGACCGGAACCAGAGTCCGGCCGGACATCGCCTTCACCGCACGGCGCGTCGCCGTTTTCGTGGACGGCTGTTTCTGGCATTGCTGTCCGCAGCACGGCAGCCAGCCCGCGGCGAACACCTGGTACTGGCAGCCGAAGCTGGCCCGCAACGTCGAGCGAGATCGTGCCGCGGACGCTGCGCTGCTAGCGGCCGGCTGGCGCGTTGTGCGGGTCTGGGAGCACGAGCCGGTGGCCGCCGCCGTCGCCGCGGTGATCTCAGCGCTCGGAATTAGCTGACCGAGCGGTGCCCGGCCTGCCACACTCAAGGTCTATTCGCCTGCATGGTCTTCGCTTGCGCTGCGGGAATATAAATGCGCGTGTATATGCCATCCACCCTCCCGGCTGTAGCCGGGTTGCTGCTCACCGGCGAGATCTCCGCGCCCGTGCTCGCCTACGCTGTCACGCCCACCCTGCGCGAGTGGTACGCAAGCGGCGACATCGATGAGCTCGAATACGTCGCGATGATGCACGCGGCGAGGGAGTCGCTGCGGCTGCTGGCGGCCGCTCCGGACGCACCGCGGCGCAGGGTTGTGCTGGCGGCCGAGGTCGGCAGCGAGCGTATCGCCGCGAACGGCGGATTCGATGAGCCAGCCCAGGTCGGGATAACCGGGCCGGTGCCATTGCGCGACGTCCAGGCCGGGCACGTCGACGAGATCGGCGCGGTGCCGGCCATTTCCGCCGCCGTGGCTGCCCTGGCGGCGGCCGATGCCGGCGACGACGACGCCAGGTTCGTCGTGGACGGCGCCGAGGGCTACGAGCTGCTCTGGTACGCCACCCAGGAGCTGGGTGAGCTGGCCGGATAGGGTGCGCGCTCGCCTGCGGGGCTGCTCGCCGACTGTTGTGCAGGTCCGCGGCCGCCGGGTGGCTGGCCGCAGAACGTCACAGTCATGGCACCATGGGGATGCCGCCACTGATGTCGGGTAAAGCAGGGAGCGATCCGCGATGGATGCCGTCACAAACGTCCCATTTCCGGGAAACGAGCCGGTCAAGGGCTACGCCCCTGGCAGCCCGGAGCGCGCGACGCTAGAGCAAAAGATCAAGGAGATGGCCGGTGAACGCGCCGAGCTGACGATGACGATCGGCGGCGAGCAGCGGCATGGCAGCGGCGACGCCGTCCAGGTTGTGCAGCCGCATAACCACCGGCACGTGCTAGGGGAGCTACGCAACGCCACCGATGCCGACGTCCAGGCGGCCATCGACGCAGCCAGGGCGGCCGCACCCGGCTGGCGCGCACTGTCATTCGACGACCGGGCGGCGATCTTCCTGAAGGCTGCCGATCTGCTGGCCGGGCCGTGGCGCCAGACCATCAACGGCTCGACGATCCTTGGCCAGTCCAAATCTGTCTTCCAGGCCGAGATCGATGCAGTTTGCGAGCTGATCGACTTCTGGAAGTTCAACGTGCATTACGCCCGGCGACTGCTGGCCGAGCAGCCGTCATCGGCGCCCGGCACCTGGAACCGGCTGGAATACCGTCCCCTTGAGGGCTTCGTGCTGGCCATCACTCCGTTCAACTTCACGTCGATCGCCGGCAATCTACCGACCGCCCCGGCGCTGCTGGGCAACGTGGTGATTTGGAAGCCGTCGCACACCCAGCAGTTGTCCGCGCACTACCTGATGCGCTTGCTCGAAGCCGCGGGCTTGCCGCCGGGCGTCATCAACATGGTGACCGGGGACGGCAAGGCGATCTCGAAGGTCGCGCTGCCACACCCGGATATGGCTGGCATCCACTTCACCGGCTCCACCGCGACGTTCCAGCACATGTGGCGGACTGTCGGCGAGAACATCGCCGGATACCGTGGCTACCCACGCGTGGTGGGGGAGACTGGCGGCAAAGACTTCGTCATCGCGCACCCGTCAGCTGACCCGGACGTGCTGACCACTGCACTGGTCAGGGGCGCATTTGAGTACCAGGGCCAGAAATGCTCGGCCGCGTCGCGTGGCTACGTCGCGCGCAGTGTCTGGGACAAGATGAAGGATCAGTTCATCGGCGCCGTCGAGTCGCTGACCATGGGCGACGTCGCGGCCGACCTTTCCACCTTTATGGGCGCGGTGATCGACGACCGTGCCTTCGCCACCCACGCCGACGCATTGGCTAGGGCCAAGACCCGCCCCGCGATCAGCGTGCTGACTGGCGGGAACACTGACGACTCCGTTGGTTATTTCGTGCAGCCGACCGTACTGTCGTCGGTTGATCCCACGGACGAGATCTTCAGTACCGAGTACTTCGGCCCGATCCTTGGCGTGCACGTGTTCGAAGACCGCGATTACGACGCCGTGGTGGCGCAGGCGGCCAACATAGCTCCGTACGCCCTGACCGGGTCGATCATCGCCCAGGACCGGGCGGCGATCGCGCACGCCAGCGAGGTGCTACGGTTTTCGGCCGGCAACTTCTACATCAATGACAAGCCAACCGGGGCAGTAGTGGGCCAGCAGCCGTTCGGCGGCGCGCGTGCGAGCGGCACCAACGACAAGGCTGGCTCCATCTTCAACCTGATCCGCTGGGTGAACGCCCGGACGATCAAGGAGACGTTCGTACCGCCGGTCGATCACCGCTACCCGCACATGGGCTAGCGCGCAGATTCTTGCGAATGGCCATGCGCTGCCGCGAATTGTTGCCGGGAACTAGGGCACATTAGTTCCTCGTTGCGAGTGCGGAGCAGTTAGGTTGCGAACGCTCGGCCGCGGAGGAAACGCATGACCGGAAACGACGTCGGCTACCAGTCTGTGCTTGCCGGGGACGCGGCGGCCGAGGATGGCGACGGTGCCGATCACTCGGACGGTGCCGATCAGTCGGACAGTGCCGATCAGTCGGAGGCCGCGGACAGCAGCAAGGACGCGCGGCGTGCCGGTTTGATCGCGGCTGCCCAGGCCGGCTGGGTCGCAGCGCTTACCGACTTGGGCGGCCGGAACACGCTGCTCTACTACAAGGATCGTCGGGCTGGGACGCTGGATCTGGCCGGAGCCGATCCGGCCGCGCTTGACCGGTTCCTGCGGTCCGGGTCGACCCGCGTTACCAAGCTATTCCATGACGTTGACCTGCGGGCCGACGCGATCCGGCGAGTGCAGGTGATCTACCGGAAGGCGCGCGAACTGCAGGAGGAGCGCGGCATCCGGGTCGGATACCTTGCCACCGGGCTGGCGCGCTGGGATGAGCTGTTCCTGGAACCGGCCGCGCCGGTTCTGCTGCGCGGCCTGACAATCACCCCAACCAGGGCGCGCCATGACGACTTCGATCTCGTGCTCGATGACGACACCGAGATCAATCCAGTGCTGCTGCACAAACTGGCCAGCGTGTTCGGCGCAGCCACCGAGGAGCTCGCGGATGTCTCGCCCGCGGAGATCAGCGAGCGGCTAACCAAGGCAGCCTGCGAGGCCGAGGTGCCGGGGTTCACTGTCGCCGACCGGCAGGTGATCGGCACGTTCACCTACGCGAAGCTGCCGATGGTGCGGGACTTGCAGGCCGCCGGGGAGCTGCTGGGCGACAGCGAGGTAGTCGCCGCTATCGCCGGCGACCCGGACGCGCAGCAGCAGCTCGGCGCGGACCAGGCCATGGACCCGGTCCAGGACTCGCCAGAGCTGGATTACTCGGTGCTGGATGCTGACTCGTCGCAGCGCAACGCGATCGACACGGTGCTGGCCGGCCGCAGCCTCGTCGTCCACGGACCGCCGGGCACTGGCAAGAGCCAGACCATCGCGAACCTCATCGCTGCCCTCGTGGCGCGAGGCAGGAAAGTGTTGTTCGTCGCGGAGAAGCGGGCCGCCATCGACGCGGTACTGTCCCGGCTGAAGGGGGCCAACCTCGGCCAGGTCGTGCTCGACATTCACGAGGGCACCAGGGACCGGCTGCGCATCGCCAGGGACCTGGGCGACGCGATGGACGAAGCGCAGCACACTATTCGGCCAGACGTCGGCGACCTGCACCGGCGGCTGGCCGACCGGCATCGGCGGCTGAGCCGGCACGTGTCCGCGCTGCATCAGCCGCACCAGCCGTGGGGGTTGACGCCGTTCCAGGTGCAGTCCGCACTGCTCGGCTTGCCCGCCCAGGCGCGGACGCTGGTCCGGTTCAGCGCGCCAGAACGGATCGACCGGGAGCAGGCCGACCGGATCTGCGACGAGCTACGGGAGTTCTGCCACCTGGGTGGCTTCAGCTTGCGGCCGGGTAGCACGCCGTGGTTCGGCGCCGCGCTGCGCGACCCGCAGGACGCTCGGCAAGCGTGCGAGCTGGCGGTCCGGCTGAGCAGTCGGGTCCTGCCGTTGCTTGCGCACCACATGGCCGCGGCGTGCGCGGAGAGCGGCCTTCGGCCGCCGGGCTGCTATTCAGTGGGCGTGGCCAGGATGCGGCTGTTTGGCGCGGTGCGAACGACCCTGGAGACCTTCGATCCGGCCGTATACACCGCCGATCCTGCTCAGCTGGCCGCGGCGACGGGCGACGGAGCTGGCCTCGGCTTCCGGGAACGACGGGCGTTGCGCAAGCGAGCTCGGTCACTCACGCTCAGCGCCGACCAGCCAGCCGGTACGCAGGCGGCCGCAGCGAACTCGCCGGAGCCGAAGCTGACGGAGCAGCAACTGTCGGCCGCGTTGTACCAGGCCGCGGCCCAGCTCGAGCAGTGGCAGGAGCTGCGCACCGACGACGGGCAGCCGCGGACCCCGGCGCAGTTTGCCGACCTCGCGACTGCGGTCGCCGCGTGTGAGGAACAGCTGACCAGACTGCGCGCTTTCGTGCCCGTTCCTGCTGACCCCGAGCAGCTGCTCGCTGACCTGGCCGCGGATCAGGACACCGCCTGGAAGCTGCCGCGGCTGTACGAGCTTGGCAGCCGGTTCGCCGACGTTGGCCTTGGCCCGCTGCTGGACGAACTGGCTCAGCGCGCAGCCGATCCGGAGCTAGCGGCGGCCGTATTTGATCATGCGTGGTATTCATCCATCCTGGACGAGATCCGGGTCCGCGATCCGCGATACGCCGCGAACCGCGGTGATGCTCTGGACCAGATCGCCGGCGACTTCCGGGTGCACGACGTGCAGCACCTGACTGCCAACCGGGCCCGGGTGCGCAGCGCCTGGGCCGGAGCGCTCGCCGAGGCCTGCGACCGGCATCCGATGCAGGCCAGGGTGATCCGCAAGCAGGCCGCCTTGCGACGCCGCCACCTGCCGTTGCGCAGGCTTCTGGACCAGGCCAGCGACGTGCTGTTCGCGATCAAGCCGTGCTGGGCCATGTCGCCGCTCATGGTCAGCCAGGTGCTGCCGCCGGCCAGGCTGTTCGACGTTGTGATCTTCGACGAGGCCAGCCAGATCGTCCCGGCCGACGCGATTCCGTCAATCATGCGCGGCCACCAGATCGTGGTGGCGGGCGACGACCGGCAACTTCCGCCGACCAACTTCTTCCGTCAGGTCGGTGATCCGGATGAGGAAGGCAACGAGGACGACGAGAGCCTGGTCTCGTTCGGGGCTGGCTTTGAGTCTGTTCTGGATGCGCTGCGTCCGCTGCTGCCGACCGCGCCGCTGGTCTGGCACTACCGCAGCCGGGACGAGCGGCTTGTCGCCTTTTCCAATAGCAGGATCTACGGCGGAGCGCTGACCACGTTCCCCGGCGTGCTGACAGACGACTGCCTGCGGCATGTCGTGGTGGCACAGGGTCCGGGCCCGGGCCAGGAGGTGTCGGTAGACGCCGAGGTCGACAAGGTCGTCGAGTTGATACTCGAGCATGCGCACAGCTTCCCGGCCGAGTCGCTGGGCGTGATCGCGCTGGGCATCCGGCACGCTGAGCGGATCGACGCGGCACTGCGGGCAAGGCTTGCCGGGCTGGCCGATGGTGACAACCCGGGCCTGGAAGCCTTCTTCGCCGAGGACGTGGCCGAGCCATTCTTCGTCAAGAACCTGGAGCGGGTGCAGGGTGACGAGCGGGACGCGATCATCTTGTCAATCGGTTACGGCAAGCATCGCGATGGCCGGATGCGGTACCAATGGGGTCCATTGCTCCGTGACGGCGGAGAGCGCAGGCTGAACGTAGCCGCGACAAGGGCCAAGCACCGGCTGACGCTGGTCAGCTCGTTCTCCGGGCATGACGTGGACCCCGACCGGGTGACCAAGGCCGGGGCCAGGCTGCTTGCCGAGTACCTGGACTATGCCAGTTCGGGTGGATCAGCCCCGGCAGCCTCCGGCGCGGCCGAGCTTGATCCGTTCGAGGCCAGCGTGCGGGACAGGCTAGCGGCCGTCGGCATCATTGTGGTCCCGCAGTACGGCGTTGGCGGCTACCGGGTCGACTTCGCCGCCACGCATCCGCAGGACGCCGGGCGGATGGTGCTGGCCATCGAGGCCGATGGCGCGTCCTACCGCAAGTCGGGCAGCGTCCGGGACCGGGACCGGCTGCGCGGCGAGCACCTGCAGCGCCTTGGCTGGCAATACCACCGGTTGTGGTCCACGAACTGGTTCCAGAACCCGGACGCCGAGGTGGCCAAGCTGCAGAAGGCCTACTCCGAGGCGGTGTCTGCAGCGGAGCCGGCGCAGGACGACGCCGGCAAAAGGGATCAAACCGGCCAAGACGATCGAATCCCGGCGCCACCTCACCACCCCGGTACGGTGGACCGCCGCCAGTAAGCCCGCCGTCAACAACGCCGCGAGGTCTGTCCATGCGAATCGGGCGTCAGCGGACTGCAGTGAAACGAATAAATCACCTATAAGGTGCGGATCGTTAGGCGCCCCGAGATCACATTGTCACGCTGATTAGCGGCGTTGCCGGCACTGCTGCTCAAAGATGAACAGCACTGCCAGCCTGACGCTAAACGACTTGGCTGCGCGTGGCTGGGCAGGTCAGATTCCGCGATCGGATTGCCCTGGTGCCACGCCAATCCTGCCGAATCTCGAACTAATTGCGTTACTTGTCCGATCCGACGGGTACGCTCGCAGCCATCAGAAGGGCGCAGCCGGCCGGCTGCGGTTCCCGGACGGCGCGGAGGGTTGCCATGGACCGCCTGGTCCTCTGGAACATCGATCTGACCTTGCTCGATGTCGGCCGAGTCTCGCGCGATGCCTTTGCTGATGCGTTCCGTCGCGTCACCGGGCGCCCGCTGGCTGCGCTGCCTCAACTGGCAGGCCGCAGTGACACCGAGATCTTCTTCGAGTCGCTCTACCTGAACGACGTGCCGACTGGCCAGGACGACGACGCTGACGCCGAACTACTGACCAGGTATTGCTGGGAACTGGAGACGGCGTTCGGGGAGCGGCAGACGGAGCTTTTGCAGCAGGGCCGGCTGCTGGCCGGAGCTGGCGCCGCAGTGGCCGCGGTCGCGGCCCTGCCCGGCGCGGTCCA
Organism: uncultured Actinomycetota bacterium; assembly: GCA_963787665.1. GTDB lineage: Bacteria > Actinomycetota > Actinomycetes > Streptosporangiales > Streptosporangiaceae > JAJYUU01. Next base: position 227,014 of record CAWBDZ010000001.1, on the reverse strand, counting down.
GGCGGTGCTGACCGGCACGATCAAGCCGAACGCGGTGGCCAAGCTGCGAGCCTTCGGGCTCGACCAGTTCGTCGACACCGAAATCGGCGGTTACGGCTCGGACGCTTATCCGAAGGGCTCGCTGCTGCTGATGGTCCGCGGCCGGGCTGCCGAGAAATACGGCACGGCTATCACCGAGGAGTCCACCGTCTACGTCGCCGACACGGTCCGGGACATGGAAGCGGCCGCCATCGGGGGCGCCCGGAGCATCGCGGTGGCCACCGGCCGCTGCAGCGTCGCCGAGTTGCGCGACGCCGGCGCCGACGTGGTGCTAGCCGACCTCTCCGATACCGACCAGGTCATCGCCGCGATCGACCGGCTGACCAGGGTGCCAGCGGGCCGGTAGCTGCCCGCCCAGCGCCGGCGTGGCATAGTCAAACTCGCGGCGGAGGAGTTCACCCCGGTCGATGGCTCGCGCCGATCGCATACTTGTATATAACAGGCCCGTCAACGGTGACTGGGTCGAATCAGTTGGGGGCGCGCAGCATGGGCAGCGAATCGGCGGCCGGGCGCGACTACGGAGACATCCTCTGGGCGCCATCCGCTGAGTACGCCGCACGCACCGAAATCGCGCGCTTTACCCGCTGGCTAGCCGACCGGGGCGGCCCGGTTACCAGCAGCTATCTGGACTTGTGGCAGTGGTCAGTCACCGATTTGGCCGGATTCTGGTCCGCTATCTGGGACTTCTTCGGCGTCCTCGGTGACCGCGGCGACGGGCCAGTACTGACAGGCCGGCTGCCTGGGGCACAGTGGTTCGCTGGCAGCACGCTCAACTATGCGCGGAACGCGCTCCGGCGGGCGACCGCTGAACCCGACGCGCTGGCCGTCCGCTACAGCGCGGAGACCGGCCGCCGGGGCACGCTCAGCTACGGCGAGCTCGCGGCAGAGGTGGCCCGGGTACGAGCCGGGTTGCAGTCCCTCGGCGTCGGACTTGGCGATCGGGTGGCCTCCTACCTGCCCAATTCGCCCGAAGCGCTGATAGCGATGCTGGCAACTGCGAGCCTCGGCGCCATCTGGGCCTCCTGCTCCCCGGACTTCGGCGCGCCTAGCGTCATCGACAGGTTCGCCCAAATCTCGCCGAAGGTACTGCTCGGCGTGGACGGCTACGGCTATGGCGGCAAGCAGTTCGACCGGCGGGCCGAGCTCGCTGCGATCGCGGCCGAGCTGCCCGGCCTGGCGGCTGTAGTTCTAGTGGATTACCTCGTCGGCGGCGGACGGAGGGGCGAGCCGGCGCCTGGCTCGAGCCTGGCAAGTCTTTCCGTGCCGGCGCTGGACTGGACGGGGCTCGGCCCGTCCAGCGGCCAGCGCGCTGATCTGGAGTTCGTTGACGTACCGTTTTCTCATCCATTGTGGGTTTTGTACTCGTCTGGTACGACCGGGCTGCCGAAGCCAATCGTGCACAGCCACGGCGGGATCGTCCTGGAGCACCTCAAGGCGCTGACCTTGCACCAGGACCTGACCAGCGCGGACACGTTCTTCTGGTACACCACCACTGGCTGGATGATGTGGAACTACCTGATCGGCGGCCTGCTCGTCGGCGCGACCGTCGTGCTGTACGACGGCAGCGCAGTGCAGCCGGATACCGGCGCGCTGTGGCGGCTGTGCGCGCGGACGGGCGTCACCTATGCCGGCACCGGCGCGCCGTACCTGCTGGCCTGCATGAAGGAAGGACTCCGCCCGGCCGCCGAGTATGATCTTTCCGCGTTGCGCGGGGTTGGCTCCACCGGCTCGCCGCTACCACCGGAAGGTTTCCGGTGGGCCTACCAGGAGCTGGTAACGGGTTCGCAGGACCTGATACTGGGCTCGTTTTCCGGCGGTACTGACCTTTGTACTGGCTTCGTGGGACCGTGTCCTCTGCTGCCGGTGCGTGCCGGGATCATCTCGGGACCGTGCCTCGGCGCTAAGGTCGAGGCGTTCGACGCGGCCGGCCAGCCAGTCATCGGCGAGGTTGGCGAACTCGTCCTGACCGAACCCATGCCGTCGATGCCAGTTGGCTTCTGGAACGACGAGACCGGCGAACGGTACCGGGCCAGCTACTTCGCCGACTACCCGGGGGTATGGCGGCATGGCGACTGGATCATGATCCGCCCGGACGGGGGTTGCATCATCTATGGGCGCTCCGACGCCACCCTGAACCGGGGCGGCGTCCGGATGGGGACCAGCGAGTTCTACCGGGTGGTGGAACGGTTGCCGGAGATAGCCGACAGCCTGGTCGTGGATACCGGCAAGCTCGGCCAGGAGGGCCGACTGATCCTCTACGTTGTGCCCGCCGACGGGCAGCCGCTGGATGATGCTCTGACCGGCAAAATCAGGTCGCTGCTGCGGGCCGAGCTGTCGCCACGGCACGTGCCAGATGAAGTACACCAGGTGCCCGGCATACCGCGGACGCTATCCGGCAAGAAGCTCGAAGTACCGGTACGCAAGATCCTCCTGGGCACGCCAGTGGCCGACGCCGCGGATCGAGACGCGCTCGCGAACCCGGAAGTGCTGAGCTACTTTGCGCCGGGCGGCCCGACGTGACGTCCGAGTCTGGCGTGCCGCCAGCGCCTGCCGCCCGCCCGCTACAGGCCGGGAGCCGCAATTTCGGTGAAGAAGGCGGCCTGCTGACCTACGGCAGCTACCTGAGAGTGCCCGAGCTGCTCGCGCAGCAGGTTCCTCAGGTCGCCCCGCCCGTTCATGACGAGTTGCTGTTCATCACCGTGCACCAGGCCTACGAACTGTGGTTCAAGCAGCTGCTGCACGAGCTGACGGCGGTCCGGGACGCGATGCTGGCCGGGTCAGATGAGCCGCACCCGGGCGTCCGGCAGACCTGGCGAGCCAGGCAGCTACTGCACCGGGCGCATGTGATCGAGCGGCTGCTTGTCAGCCAGATCGACGTGCTCGAAACCATGACCCCGCAAGACTTCGGTGAGTTCAGGGCCGCACTCGCGCCTGCCAGCGGGTTCCAGTCCGTGCAGTTCCGGGAGCTTGAGTTTTTGTCCGGGGCCAAGGACGCTAGCTTCATCCACAAGTTCCGGGCGCTGACCGACGCGGAGCGGGCCCGGCTGGCTGCCCGGCTGGCCGAGCCCTCGCTCTGGGACGCCTATATCGACCTGCTGGCCTCCCGCGGCCTGCCGGTAGGCGACGACAAACAAGTCCTGTCCTCGCTGGTCAGCATTGCCAGGGACCGGCCGCATCATGACGATCTTTGGCAACTGGCCGAAGACTTGCTCACACATGATGAACTTGCCGGCCTGTGGCGGGCGCGGCACGTCCAGATGGTCGAACGGCAGATTGGCACGAAGTCGGGCACGGGCGGCTCGACCGGTGCACCGTATCTGCATAGTCGGGTGCCGATGCGGTATTACCCATTGCTGTGGGAGCTGCGCGACTCGCTCTAGCGGCAAGCACGAGCGGCAACGGCGCCGCAGCTAAAGGGAGTGGAATTCATGCCGGACAGTGCAGCTGACATGCAGGGCACAGACATCTATGACGCCGGCGTTGAGGTGGATAGCGCCACGGCCGAACTGGTGGCCGAAGCCGTCGGGCTGACTGGTCAGCTCACCGCCGCTGGTAACCGGGCTAGGTACCTGCAGGTGTATTACCGGCACGTGGCAGCTGATGACCTGGCCGCGGCCGGGCCGGCCAGGCTAGCTGCGGTTGCGGTCCGGCATGCCGAGCTCGCGGCCCGGCGGCCGCAGGGACGGGCGCTGGTCGAGGTCAGGCCCGGCGGCGACGCAGCGTTTGACGGCAGCTCTGATGTGATCGACATCGTTACCGACGATATGCCGTTCCTGGTCGATTCGATCACGATGGAGCTGGCCAACCACGGTCTGTCCGCCCGGATTGTTGTGCACCCGCAGTTGCTAGTCCGGCGGGACGTGACCGGTGGCCTCCGCGAGGTCGTCGGGCAGGTCGGCGCTCGCCTTGACGCCAGTGCCCACGACGAGCTAGCCGAGTCGTGGACGCACATCGAAATCCCGACCCTGGCTGGCGGCGAGGGCGCGGCTATCGCGGCGGATTTGCGCCGGGTGCTCGGCGACGTCCGGGTGGCCGTGGAGGACTACCGGCGCATGCGATCCAGGGCGCTCGCGCTGGCTGACGACGTCCTGGCGCCCGAAGGCGAAGGTGCAGGGGGAGCTGAGGCTCCTGGCGAGATCGCGAAGCTGCTGCAGTGGCTGGCCGAAGGCCATTTCACATTTCTCGGCTACCGGGAGTACGACCTGGAAACGGGGCCAGACGGGTTGCTCCAGCTGACTGCGGTGCCCGGCACTGGGCTTGGCATCCTGCGGCATGACCGGCAAGGCCCGGGCTCCTTCGCTACCTTGCCGCCCGAGGTACGGGCCAGGGCGCTGGATCCGCAGCGGCTCATCGTCACCAAGGCGAACTCGCGCTCGACCGTGCACCGGCCCAGCTACCTGGACTACGTGGCAGTCAAACGGCTGTCGCCTGCAGGAGTAGTCGTCGGCGAATATCGCTTCCTCGGCCTGTACACGCACGCGGCGTTCTCCGGGAGCATCAAGGGCATCCCGGTATTGCGCCGCAAGCTGGGCGAGGTGCTGGACATCATGGGCCTGGCCGCCGCCAGCCACGACGGCAAGGACGTCGCTGAGGTGCTCGACTTCTACCCGCGCGAAGAACTGTTCATGACCTCGTCCGCTGATCTCGCCGCGATCGCGGCCGGCGTGCACCTGCTGCGGGAGCGGCGCCAGACCAGGCTCTTCTTGCGCCGCGACATTTACGGCCGGTACGTGTCCTGCCTGGTGTACCTGCCCAGAGACAGGTACACCACGCAGGTCCGGCTCCGCGCTCAGAAGATCTTGCAGCAGGCCTTCAACGGCTCGCAGGTCGATTACAGCGTGCAGGTAGGCGAGTCGCCAGTCGCGCGACTGCACCTGGTGGTGCGGGCTGACCGCGGCGGTCAGTTGCCCGACGCCGACCCAGCAGAGCTCGAGCGCGCGGTCGCCGCAGCCGTGCGGTCCTGGGACGACGATCTTGCCGACGAGGCCGCCACAGCGTACGGACCGCAGCGCGCCAGAGAGCTCATCACCGAGATCGGCGACGCCATCCCGGCCACCTATAAAACGGACGTGCCTGCCGCGGCCGCTGTGGACGACTTCGCCAGGATCATGGAGGTACGCGAATCCGGTCGCGACATCGCCTTCGAGCTGTGGGAGTCCGAAGGGTATGTGGGCGGCGTTCCGATCGAGTTCCGGATGGCCGCGGCCGCCGATGCGGCCGGTGCCGCTTCTGCGCATACCCCGGCCAAGCGAGTGTGGCGACTGAGCATTTACCGGACTGGCGGTCCCATCACGCTGACCGATGTGCTGCCCCGGCTGCAGCACATGGGCGTCGACGTCGTCGACGAGCATCCGTATGAGTTCCCGGCTGCCGAGCCGTTCTGGATCTATGACTTCGGATTGCGACGGCGGCCGTTGGCCGAGACCCCGGAACATCGCCAGGACATCGGCGCCAGGGTTTCGATCGCGCAAGTCCGTGAGCAGGTTGAGGGGGCGCTTGCCGCGCTCTGGGACGGCTGGATCGAGGACGATGGCTTTAACGCTCTCGTGCTTGACGCGCAGTTGTCCTGGCGCGAGGTGGTCGCGCTGCGCGCCTATGCAAAGTACCTGCGGCAGGCCAACATCACCTTCAGCCAGGATTACATCGAAAGCGTCCTGCGTTCCAACGCGCCGATCACCAGGCTGCTGGTGCGGCTATTCGAGTCCAGGTTCGACCCGGCGAAGACGGTCGGCGAAGCCGAGCGGAGCGAGGCTATCGCGGAGGAGATCACCGGCGCTCTGGACACGGTGGCCAGCCTGGACGAGGACCGCATTCTGCGTTCCTACCTCGGCCTGATCAACGCGACGCTGCGCACGAACTACTACAGCACCGGGCTCGGCGAAGTGCCGTACTTGGTCTTCAAGCTCAACGCGAGTCAGGTACCGGACCTCCCGGCGCCGCGTCCCCGGTTCGAAATGTTCGTGTACTCGCCTCGGTTCGAGGGCGTGCACCTGCGGTTCGCCAGCGTCGCCCGGGGTGGCCTGCGCTGGTCGGACCGCCGCGAGGATTTCCGGACCGAGATACTGGGCCTGGCCAAGGCACAGGAGGTCAAGAACTCGGTCATCGTGCCCTCCGGAGCCAAGGGCGGCTTCGTCTGCAAGCAGCTGCCCGATCCCGCCGACCGGGATGCTCACCAGGCCGAGGTGCTGGCCTGCTACCGCATGTTCATCTCCGCCATGCTGGACGTGACTGACAACCTCCAGGCCGGCCGGGTGGTGCCACCCAGCGGCGTCGTCAGGCACGACGCGGACGACCCTTATTTGGTGGTCGCGGCCGACAAGGGCACGGCCACGTTCTCCGACACGGCGAACGAGATCGCGACCAGCCGCGGCTTCTGGCTTGGTGACGCCTTCGCTTCGGGCGGCTCGGCGGGCTATGACCACAAGAAGATGGGCATCACCGCTCGGGGTGCCTGGGAGTCGGTTAAGTTCCACTTCCGGACACGTGGCGTAAATACCGCCACCGACGACTTCACCGTCGTCGGCATTGGTGACATGTCCGGCGACGTATTCGGCAACGGCATGCTGCTGTCCCGGCACATCAAGCTGGTGGCCGCGTTCGACCACCAGCACGTGTTCCTGGATCCCGATCCCGATCCGGCGGTGAGCTTCGACGAGCGGCAGCGGCTATTCAAACTGCCGCGATCGTCCTGGGCCGACTACAACCCGGCCCTGATCTCGGCGGGCGGCGGAGTGTGGCCGAAGACTGCCAAGTCGATCCAGTTGTCCTCGCAGGCCAGGGACGTGCTCGGCCTGGCCAGCACTGAGACGTCGCTGTCCCCGGATGCGCTGATCTCGGCCATCCTCGCGGCCCCGGTTGACCTGCTGTGGAACGGCGGCATCGGTACCTACGTCAAGGCGTCGAATCAGTCCAACGCCGACGTGGGCGACAGGTCGAACGACGCGGTCCGGATCGAGGCGTCCCAGCTGCGGGCCAAAGTGATCGGAGAAGGCGGAAACCTCGGCCTGACTCAGGAGGCACGGATCGAGTACGCGCTGGCAGGCGGCCTGGTGTGCACCGACTTCATCGACAACTCGGCCGGCGTCGACACCTCCGACCATGAGGTCAACATCAAGATCTTGCTGGACGCCGAGGTGCGGGCCGGCGGCCTGACCGCCGACGGCCGCAACGAATTGCTGCAGGAGATGACCGACGAGGTGGCCGAGCACGTGCTGGAGCACAATTACCAGCAGAACCGCGCGCTCGCTGCCGCCTGGGCACAGTCCGCGCAGATGTTGCACGTGCACGCGAGGTACATCCGCAAGCTCGAGCGCGACGGCAGGATCCGGCGACGGCTCGAGGTGCTGCCGAACGACCGCGAGATCGCCGAGCGCAGGTCAGCCGGCACCGGGCTGGTAATACCTGAGTTCTCGGTGCTGCTGGCGCACACGAAGATCGCCGCGGCACAGGAGGTGCTGGCCTCCAGCCTGCCCGATGATCCGTACCTTCGGCAGGTGCTCACCGCCTATTTCCCCAGCCCACTGCGCCGGAAGTATGCGGCGCGGATGGGCGAGCACCGACTGCACCGGGAGATCATCACCACCTCGGTGGTGAACGACATGGTGGACCGGTCGGGTATCACATTCGCGTTCCGTCTCAATGAGGAGACCGGCGCCTCGGTACCGGAGATCACGGCTGCCTGGCTAGTGTCACGCGACGTGTTCGATATGCCCGGATTCTGGGCGCAGGTCGAGGCCCTGGACGGCGCAGTCGAGACCGGTGTGCAGATCCTCGCCCTGCTGGAGGGCCGGAAGCTGACCGAGCGGGCCGCGCGGTGGCTGCTGAACTTCCGCCGGCCGCCATTCGACGTGCAGGCCACGATCGATTTCTTCGCAGCCGGCGTGCTGACTGTCGCCGGCGGCCTGCCGAAGATGCTGGCCGGGCGAGACCTAGCCGGCTTTGCCGAGCGCAGGGACGTCTACGTATCCCGTGGCGTGCCTGCGGATCTCGCCGAGCGGATCGCGGCAATGGTGCCCGCCTATTCGGCATTTGACATCGTGGATATCGCGCACGGCACCAAGCGGTCGGTGGAGGAGACGGCGGAAGTCTATTTCGACTTGGCGGACCGCCTCCAGATCGCCAGGCTCCGGGACATGATCACGGCGCTGCCCAGGGACGACAGGTGGAACACTATGGCCCGGGGCGCGATCAGAGATGATCTTTACAATGCGCACGCCGCGCTGGCCAGGGACGTACTCATGGTGACCGAACCCGGCAGTCCCGAGCAACGACTGGCCGCCTGGGAGCAGCGCAATGAACCGGCCGTCCGGCGGGCCAACCAGACACTGACCGAAATCTGGGAGAGTAACGCGTTCACCGTGGCCACCTTGTCCGTGGCGGTGCGGGCGATCAGGACGCTGGTGACGACGGCCACGCTGCCAACCTGATGATCCGGTGGCCCGTGTCGGAATGACATGCTGATCCCGGGCATATTGGCGAATTATGTCGATATCTTGACGGCCTGATTGGCCATCACTAGTGTCAGCGGCGTGATTCCCGGCCGTCGGCCTGTGACCGTGCTGCTGGCCGTCGTGGCCGTCTTGTCAGGCACCAGCCTGGCTGGTTGCAGCCTGGCCACGGCCGTCAAGAAGGCGGTTTCGACGCTGCAGGCGAACAAGGCAGTCATCGACCTGTTCGCCGCCAAGCTGAAGTCTGGCCAGCCGTCACAGTTCGAAGTCACCTACGTCACGACAGGCAGCGCCGCGTCTAAGGTTGTCTACGCCGCGCAGCCACCCGGCAGCCTGCTGTTCTCAGCCAGGCAGGGCAGCTCCGGCTCTCCGCTCGATGTTGCCCGGCTGATTGTTAATAAATCTGGCGCTTATGCCTGCACGCGGGCGGCCGGAGCGCGCTGGCTATGCGACAAGCTGCCGAAGTCCAGGTCTGCTACCCAGCAGAAGGTGCTCGACTTCTACACCCCGTCGCACTGGATCGAGTTCCTCAACGGTCTCGCCGTGACCGCCGGATTCGCCGGGGACAAGGTCTCCTCGTCGACCATGACGGTGAATGGCTTTGCCATGCGGTGCGTGGACCTGCGGGCGCCGGGTGTCGCCGGGATCTCTAAGATCTGCACGACCGCTCAGCAGCTGCTCGGCTACGTGCAGGTAGCCAGCGACGCTACCAGTTTCGAGATCACGTCATACTCGGCCGCCCCGGCCGCCGCGCTGTTCACATTGCCGCCCGGCGCCAAGGTCACCACGGCAAAGACCGGCGGTAAGTAGCCGCGCGCCCCAGCCCAGGGCTGTCTGGCGCTTCAGTCAATGACCGGAAACGGGCATGCCGGCCTGCTCGCGTAGGCTGCATCCATGGCAACCGACCACGGCACCGAGATCTCCGAGCTGATTGCGACGCTCGCGAGCGTGGAGGCTGTCCTCGACCCCGACGCTATGCGCAAGGAGGCCGACAGCCTGCGCGAGCGATCAGCCGAGCCGAGCCTCTGGGAGGATCCGGAGCAGGCGCAAGAGGTCACCAGACGGCTGTCGTACCTGGACGGCGAGCTCGCCAGGCTGGAGGGCCTGCACGCAAGGCTCGATGATGTGGCTGCAGGCTTCGAGCTAGCTGAGAGCGAGCAGGACGAGCCGACCCGCGCCGAAGCCGAGCGCGACCTGGCCAAGCTCCGCAAGGAGATGGACCAGCTGGAGATCAGGACACTGCTATCTGGCGAGTACGACGCACGCGAGGCCCTGATCAGCATTAACGCTGGCGCTGGGGGAGCGGACGCAGCTGACTGGGCCGAGGGCCTGCGGCGGATCTACCTGCGCTGGGCCGAGCGGCACGGCTACCAGACGGAGGTGTACGACACCTCTTACGCGGAGGAGGCCGGGATCAAGTCCACTACCTTCGCGGTCAAGGCGCCGTATGCCTACGGCACCCTACGGGGCGAGCACGGCACCCACCGGATGGTCCGAATCTCCAAGTACGACAACCAGGGTCGGCGGCAGACCTCGTTCGCCATGGTGGACGTCCTCCCGGTGGTGAAGCAGGTCGACCACATTGAGATCCCGGATGACGAGATGCGGATCGACGTCTTCCGGTCTAGCGGGCCGGGCGGGCAGGGCGTGAACACCACTGACTCGGCTGTCCGGATCACTCACCTGCCGACTGGCATCGTGGTGTCCTGCCAGAACGAGCGCAGCCAGATTCAGAACAAGGCAACGGCAATGGCCGTGCTCCAGTCCAAGCTGCTAGAACGAAAGCGCGAGGAGCAGGCCGCGAAGCTGAACGAGCTCCGGGGCGATGGCGGACGGAGCTGGGGCACTCAGATCCGCAACTATGTGCTGCATCCGTACCAGAACATCAAGGACGTCCGGACCGGCTACGAGACGGGAAACACCGCGGCTGTCATGGACGGCGAGATCGACGACTTCATCGAGGCGGAGATCCGCTGGCTGCGGACACAGGGCCTGTAGGGAGCGGATGGCCGCCCGCGCCGGCCCATTAGCCGCGATTTCTGACTTGGGCCACGATCATGTCTTGAGTGATCTTGCGGGTTGCTGACCTGCGGTTTCGCGGGTTGTGGTGACCGGAAGTGCGCACTAGCCGGGTGTCCGTAGAGTTGTCGGGTGCCGTATGTGCGGACGGTGAAGAGGTCGTCGGGCGCCACACAGGCGATGCCGCTGCGGCGAAATCAAGTCGCTGACGTCTGAGGGGCCGACGTAGTGTTGCACGGTGCTTGAGGTAACAGCCTGCGTGGACGAGCCGGACGAGCTGACCTCGCTGGAGGTCTACAACACTGTGTGGCCGCACGACGCGGTGACGATCGACGCGGTGCACTCGTTCAGGGACAGCGCCCAAGATTACATCGACTACCTCGTCCGCGAGGATGGCGTGATCCTGGGGTCCGGGGCCGGGGCTATCTTCGCCTATCGCGCGCGCCGTGTCGTTACGCTCATCACCGTGCTCGCCGGGCAACGCCGACGCGGCGCTGGCACAGCACTGTATGAGGCCCTCTCGATGTGGGCCAGCGAGCGAGGGGCACGCGAGCTGGAGGTATCGGTCTCCGGCAACGATCCGGAGAGCCTGTCCTTTGCCCAGCGGCGCGGCTTCACCGAGGAACGGCGCGAAGTGGGCCTCGTGCTCAGCCTCGCCGGCATCTCACCGCGGCAGGTCCAGCCACCGGCCGGGATCGAGATCGTCACCTGGGCGCAACGGCCGGAGCTGGCACGCGGGATGTACGAGGTCGACCTCGAAATCCATCCTGACATCCCCGGCTTCGAGGACGTCGCCCTCGAACCGTTCGGGGACTGGATGGCGCACAATATGCAGCGGCCCACCGACTCTCCCGATGCGACGTTCATCGCGCTCGCCGACGAGGAGGTCGTCGGCTTCGCGAAACTGTCGCTGACCGCGCCGACGGCCGCAGGCCACTCCATGACCGCCGTCAAGAGAGGCTGGCGCGGACGCGGCATCGCGGGTGCCCTGAAGGCGACAGAAATCAACTGGGCGCTCGCCAACGGCTACACCGAACTCCACACCAGCAACGAGGAGCGGAACGAACCGATCAATCGCCTGAACGCCCGCCTCGGCTACCGACCCGGAATCGGGCGGATCCACCTAGTCGGCCCCCTCATTGGTGGACTCTCTCGATGAGAAACGAGCAACGCCGCCGCTGTCATGGACGGCGAGATCGACGACTTCATCGAGGCGGAGATCCGCTGGCTGCCTATACAGGGCCTGTAGGGAGCGGTTGCCGCCCGCGCCGACCTATTAGGCCGCAATTCACCGCTGAGTACATCAGACTGGGGTAATTCCCCCGGTCAGTGCAGGTGCATTGCGGCCACGGTCAGCAGGGCCAGCACAAGCAGGACAGCCGCTATCAGCTGCACGCTCAGGCCGTGGCTCTGATGATGCACGTGCGCACGGGCGTCGCGGCACGTGGGGCAGCGACCTTCCGCTACCGGCCCGGCACACTGGGCGCAGATCAGGTGCTCGCAGCTCATCCGGCTCCCACCGGGCTCAGTGCTTGCCCGGCTACTTAGACGATGTTGGACGTTCCAGACCAGTTTCCCCCCTAGACTGGCCCGAGGCCAAACCGGGGACCTGTGATCACCCGGCAACCTAGTCAGTATGTCCTCTACCAGTGCGATGGGCCAGTGATCCACTTCGACAACGTCACCAAGACGTACGCGAATCAGGGCCGCCCGGCTCTGGAGAATGTGAACCTGGATGTCGAGAAGGGCGAGTTTGTCTTCCTCGTCGGCCCGTCCGGCTCGGGCAAGTCGACTTTCCTGCGCCTGGTCCTGAAGGAGGAGCGGCCGTCATCGGGCCGGATCCATGTGGCCGGCAAGGATCTCGCCCGGCTCACCAACTGGAAGGTGCCGCACCTGCGGCGCCGCATCGGCTGCGTGTTCCAGGACTTCCGGCTACTGCCCAACAAGAACGTCTACCAGAACATCGCGTTCGCGCTTGAGGTCATCGGCAAGCCGCGGCGGTTCATCAAGAAAGTCGTGCCGGAGGTTATCGACCTGGTCGGCCTTGAGGGCAAGCGCGACCGGATGCCCGACGAGTTGTCCGGCGGCGAGCAGCAGCGCGTCGCTATGGCCCGTGCGTTTGTCAATCGCCCGATGATCTTGCTGGCAGACGAGCCGACCGGGAACATCGACCCGGCAACCTCGATCGGCATCATGAAGGTGCTGGACCGGATCAACAGGACCGGCACTACGGTTGTCATGGCAACCCATGACGCAGCGATCGTCGACTCCATGCGCAAGCGCGTCATCGAGCTCGAGTACGGCAAGGTAGTGCGCGACCAGACGCGCGGGGTATACGGCCAGGCCTACTGACCGGCCCCGAAGACGGATTACAAGAGGATTCTGCGACGTGCGTGCCCAGTTTGTATTCCACGAGGTCTGGATCGGCCTGCGCCGAAACCTGACTATGACGGTCGCGCTCATCGTTGTCGTCGCGATCAGCCTGTCGCTGCTTGGCACCGGGCTGCTGTTCGTCAAGCAGGTGGACAACACCAGGACCTTCTGGCAGACCAAGGTTCAGCTGGCTGTCTGGCTCTGCTCCAGCCAGGATCTGAGCGGACAGTGCCCCAAGAACGGTGCGGTCACCCAGTCCGAGATCAACACGATCCGGCAGAACCTGCTGGCCAACCCGGACGTGACAAGCGTGCAGTTTTTCTCCGCGCAGCAGAACTACCGGACTTTCAAGCACGAGTTCAAGAGCGACGCGGCGATGATCAACTACACTCCGGCCAGCCAGATCCCGGCCTCGTTCGGAGTGCGGCTCAAGAACGCCGAGACCGACGCTGCCGCGGTCAGCGCGGTCGCCGCCGGGTATCCCGGCGTGTCGCAGGTCGTCGACGACGCCCAGATACTCAACTCGTTCTACAAGCTCCTGGACGGCGCCCGGAACGCGGTGGTGATCATCGCCATCTTCCTGCTGGTCGCCGCGATCCTGCTGGTCGCCAACACGATCCGGCTGTCCGCGTTCAACCGCCGCCGGGAGACCTCGATCATGCGCCTAGTCGGTGCGTCGAACTTCTATGTGCAGTTGCCGTTCCTGGTGGAGGGCATGATCGCCGGGTTGTTCGGCTGGCTGGTCGCGACTGGGCTGCTGATCCTGGTCAAATCGCTGCTGCTGGACAGCCTGCAGAAGTTCTTCCCGTTGGGAAACGCCGGCGAGCTCACCACGACCGACCTGGTAGAAGTGATCATCGTGGCGATGATCACTGGCTTGCTGATCTGCGGGAGCACCTCGTTCCTCACCCTCAGGCGCTACCTGCGCGTCTGACGCGCGGAACAGGCGAATCCCGTGGCTGCGGAGCAGGGCAAGAAGATCATTGCCAGCAACCGGCGTGCCCGGCATGAATACCACATCGAGGACACGGTTGAGGCGGGCCTCGTGCTGACCGGCACCGAGGTTAAGTCGTTGCGAGCCGGACGCGCGACACTTACCGACGGGTTCGGGCTTATCACCGATAGTGAGGCGTGGCTGCATGGTGTGCACATCCCGCAGTACACGCAGGGCACCTGGACCAATCACGAGCCACGGCGGGTACGTAAGCTGCTGCTGCACCGCAAAGAGATAGATCGGCTGGCAAACTCGACGAGGGAACGCGGACTTACACTTGTGCCGCTCTCCTTGTACTTCAAGGATGGCAAGGTCAAAATCGAGCTAGGACTGGCGCGCGGAAAGCGCACCTACGACAAGCGACACGACCTCGCGAAGCGGGACGCCGCGCGGGAAGTCGACCGCGAGCTGCGGCGGCGGAGATAGGCGTGACCGACGAAAACCGCTCTGGCAACCGCAATTCGCGTGCCGGGGCGCATCGGGCTCGGCGGAGTACTTCGCCGGTGCGAGGATCCACGGCCACAAAAGTGAGGGACGGGGACAGCAAGGCCGGGGTAACCGGGGTGAGGTTCCAGTCACGAGCGTGGCTCACTCGCGCATCGGCGGTCGTCGTGCTGGCCATCATCGTGGCGACCGGCCTGGTGCGGACCGGGGTGCCGTCGGCAGAGCCCACCGTCTCGGCGTTCCTGCTGGACTGGGAGACCAGGAACTTCATGCAGGCCGCGGGCCTGACCACCGGCTCGCCGGTCAAGGTCGGGCATGCTCTGGCCGCGGTTTTCCAGCAGCTGGATGCCGCCGACCAGGACCTGGAGATACTGCACATCACACAGCAAGGCAAGACCGCCTATGCGCAGTTCAGGGCCTCCATCGACCTTGGCGGGATCGGCCTGGTCTGGGCATATACCGGGGCTTTCAGCCTGACCTACGGCAGTAACGGCTGGCGGGTGATCTGGAGTCCGTCGGTGATCAATCCCAGCATGACCGGGTCCGATCAGCTAGCCGTGGTCAGCCTCTGGCACGCCCGGTCCCAGTTGCTGGACTCGTCAGGCCAGCCGCTGGCGATTTCGTCGCCTGTCTACCAAGTCGGCGTGATCCCGGACGAGCTCACTAACCCCAAGCGGACCGCCGCCAAGCTGGCCGGCATCACGCAGATCTCGGCTGACCAGATTGAAGGCTGGATCTCCGACGCGGTTCCTCGCCAGTTCAAGGAACTGCTGACCCTCTCGCCAGCGCAATACGGCAAGATGCAGGCCAGCCTCGAGGGTATTGGCGTGATCGTCCGGGAGCGGAACGAGCCGCTGTTCGTCAGCATTGCGCCGGACGTGGTGGGTTCGGTCGGCACCGAGACCGCGAGCATGCTACGCGTGAACGGGGATCCTTACCGACCCGGCACTACCGTCGGCCTGAGCGGGCTGCAGCAGACTTTTCAGCGGCAGCTTACCGGGACGCCTTATACCGCCGTCGTGCTGACGCGGGCCGGCCGGGCGGTAGTGCTGCTGCAGACGTGGCCGGGGTCGCGCGGCAAGCCGGTGCGGACAACCCTGGACTCAGGCGTGCAGCTCGCCGCGGACCATGCGCTTGCCCAACTGCCCGATTCGGCCGCGATCGTCGCCGTCCAGGCAAGCACCGGCCGGATTCTCGCGGTGGCCAGCCACCAAGGAGCCGCAGAGCCCGCCCTTAGGCCGCTAGCTGGGAAATACCAGCCGGGCCAGGCCTTCACCGTCGTTTCCTCGGCCGCGATCCTGTCTTCGACGGCGGTGACACCGGGCAATCCCGTTCCCTGCCCGCCGAGCAACGGGCCCAGCGGCCACATTTTCGTCAATGATCCGCCCGAGACTTACCTGGGGGCTAATCCGCCGTTCGCCAAGGACTTCGCCTACGCGTGCTCAACAGCCTTTGTCGGCCTGTCGCTTCAGCTGAGTGCCGCTGATCTTGGCAAGACTGCGCAGGCGTTCGGTGTAGGCGGCTGGCAGCTTCCGGTCAGTAGTTACTTTGCCGGTCATATCGCTCCGGCGACAGGATCGGGTCAACTGGCTGCCGACACTATCGGCGTTGGGCAGGTGCAGGTCAGCCCGTTGGGCATGGCGCTGGCCGCCGCAGTGGTGGATTCCGGCAAATGGCACTCGCCATCACTGGTGCCTGGATATTCCGACCCCAACTCGGTCCCGCGCGGGGTGGAGAGCCCGCGGGTGTTGTCGGCGCTCAGGAGCCTCATGCGCGAGGCGGTTAGAAACGGCTCCGGCCAGGCCGCAAATGTGGGCGCGAACGTCTACGGTCAGGTTGGGAACGCATTGTTTAATGCCGCTAAGCATCTAAGAATCAGCTGGTTTGTCGGCTACCAGGGCAATATCGCATTTGCCATCGTAGAGCTGGGCAAGTCACCATCTGCCTCGGCCGCGCCGCTGGCAGGTACCTTCCTGCAGAACATCCAGACTGGATCCTGACCAGATCATTAATACTCTTTTAGTAACTCCAAGCAACCATCCCGTGCCGCATTGGCGTCTTTCCTAGTGACTGGGGTGCCGCTTGGGGGGTTGCGGCCCAGTCATCGTGATGAGAACCGGGCCTCATCTCGGGGGAGGCCCGGCCTTTGGGACCGGCCCCGACCCTGCCGGTCGAAGCCCCCGTGGGTGCGTCTCGGCCACCGCCAGCGCTCACGGGGGCACTCATCACCTTCCGGTGGATGCCCGATGGGGGCCGCGTTCTGCGGTCAGCCCGTCGGGCGTTCTGCCCTTTTGCCGGTTTCCACTGCCAGCCGGGGAATGCGAACCCGTTGGACCAGGTTGACATCCTCATGTACCGTGTCGTGGTACTACTCACGAGGGGGTGACTGGCTTCGACTTCGGTAGTTGATCCAGGGGAAGCGGGTCGAGGACGGCGGACATAACCTCGTTAATACTGTGACCGCAAAACAACAAGTGCCAACTCAACGCGCACTCGCCTCGCCCTCGCGGCCTAATAACCGCTAGAGCAACATGAGGCTGTCAGCCCGGGAAAGCCTCCGGCCCGGTGTCTGGCATCAGCAAGGAGGATCCACCGCCTAGGCCGGTCGCGGGACTAGACGGGACATCTAACAGCGACTAGGCCCGCCGGCAGCTTGCCTGCGTGACTGCCGGGGCCAATAAAAGCACAGCAGGCTGCACCCGGAGAAGCCCTGGTGATGTACTGAAGGACGCGGGTTCGATTCCCGCCACCTCCACGATGTGTTCTCTCGAGACATAAGAACGACCTCGAACCCACGTCAGGGTTCGGGGTTTTTCCTGTTCCGGGCAGTCCGGACGCCACCTTG
This sequence comes from uncultured Actinomycetota bacterium, assembly GCA_963787665.1. Lineage (GTDB taxonomy): Bacteria > Actinomycetota > Actinomycetes > Streptosporangiales > Streptosporangiaceae > JAJYUU01. Next base: position 209,853 of record CAWBDZ010000001.1, on the reverse strand, counting down.
CGTGCTCGTTCATGCGTGCGGATCGGGGCCGGGATCGGAGCCAGTGACGACAATGGCTAGCCGGGCGAGATAGGTCTGCCACGGCACGTCCGGCGCCGGGAGCCCAGCCCCAGCTGAACTCCAGCTCCCAGGGCGCTGGAACCGCCGTCAAGCTGGCGGCCTTCAGAGGACACTCGCTGTCACTGTCAGCTGAGAGCATCACGGCATGAAGCTGCGGCGGCTGCGCGAGGGTGACCTCCTAGATGACGGCGGCATCACCCTGGTACGCGGCGGCGAGCTCGAACCGGACGTGCTTCGCGCCGACGCGATGCGCTACCACGATGCGTAACCTGGATGCCGGGAGGAGAAGCGATGGACCCGGAGATCGACCTGGTAGCCGACCTCAATGCCGAAGACGACGAGGGTCTCGGCTGGTCGGTGATCAGCGAGGCCCGCGACCCCTCCCGAGTCCGCCGCGGTGCAATGCTGGTGGCCGGGAACGACCAGGCCAAGGCGGTGGTTCGGATCGTCGCTATCGACGACGACGGGCAGGTCCACTTCACCGTCCTGCCAGGGTCACTGGAAAAGAACCGCCACCTCATCGGCCGCGCCCTGGCGTAACCACGCACGACCGACCTGGCGGCTCCCACAGACCTGATAACGATCTCCGGCACGGAGACGACGGCCCGCACGTCCTCCCAGATCGCCGCTCCGGCGTCCAGCGCCATGTCGGATTAACGGAGACGGTACGCGACGACGGAGATTTTGCGGCCGCCCAAACGTACGGCGACCGGTAAGGGCCGAGTCCGACGCCAATCCTGCGGGCTGGACACTCGCTCACCCGCAACCTAGGATTAACTGTATGGTCAGTCAGTCGCGATTCCCGCACGCCCCGCTTCCCCCCGCCGGTATCGCCAATGCCCTGAAGCCGTTCGGCGCGAGCACCATGCTGCCGAGCGCCGCCTATGTTGATCCGGCGGTGTTCAGCTGGGAACAGAAGCATTTCTTCGGCGGCGGCTGGACTTGCGTGGGGTTCGCGATAGAGCTGCCGAACCCGGGTGACCAGCGCAGCGTGCCAGTCGGCGACGGCAGCGTGCTGCTAACCCGCGACGACGACGGCGAACTGCACGCGTTTGCCAACTTCTGCCGCCACCGCGGTCATGAACTGCTGCCGTGCGGTGGATCGGCACAGCGCGCGTCCATCGTGTGCCCCTATCACTCCTGGACCTACGGTCTGGACGGCAGCTTGCGGGCGGCCAAGGGCTTCAAGGGCACAGCGGGCTTCGACGACACCAAGTGGGGCCTGGTCGAACTCCCGGTCACCAACTGGCATGGCCTGATCTTCGTAGACGGTTCCGGCGCTGCCGCCCCGATCGAGCACGCGCTAAGCGAACTCGACGAGCTGATCGCGCCATATGAGCCGGAACGGCTCGCCATCGCCGGGCGGCACGCTTATGACGCAGCGTCGAACTGGAAGATCCTCACCGAGAACTACCACGAGTGCTATCACTGCCCGATGATCCACCCGGAACTGTGCCGGGTCAGTCCGCCAAAGAGCGGCGCGAACTACCAGCCCAGCGGCCCGTGGGTGGGCGGCTGGATGGACCTCCGGGATGGCATGGAAACGATGTCACTGGACGGCGCCAGCCTGGGCGTGCCACTGCGCGGCCTCGACGCCGCTGGCCTGTGCACGGTCATCTATGTCAACATCTTCCCGAACGTCCTGCTCAGCTTGCATCCCGACTACGTGATGACGCACCTGCTCACGCCCCTGGCCGTGGACCGCACGCTGATCGAGTGCACCTGGGCGTTCGCGCCCGAGGCCGTCGCCCGGCCGGGCTTTGACCCCGGCTACGCGGTCGAGTTCTGGGACATCACCAACCGGCAGGACTGGGGCGCCTGTGAGTCCGTACAGCGCGGACTGAGTTCCCGCCATGCCGTGGCGGGACCGCTGTCGCCGGACGAAGATGCGGTCTACCAGTTCGTTACCCAGGTGGCCCGCGGCTACATGGGCGAGTCGGTCTGGAACGCGCCACGGCAGACTGCCACCGCGAAGGCGACGGTCAGCGGCTAGGCAGGCCTAGCGGCCGGCCGCTAGCCAGGCTAGCGGCCGGCATGTGTAGGGATCTTGCGCGGCAAAGCGAGCACCAGGATCAGCGCCACGATCATGAATCCGAGGTTGGCCAGCAAGGCGAGCTGTGCGCTGTGGGTGAAGGCGCTGGCGGCCGCGTGCGGCCCGGGCACGAACTTGAGGCTTCCGAATAGCACCGTGCCGATAACGGCGATGCCGATAGCGGTGCCGACTCGCTGCGAGGTTCCCAGAATCCCGGCGGCCGTGCCGGCTTCTTCCCGCGGCACTGTCGCCAGTACGAAGTCCTGATTTGGCGCGATCGTCATGCCGGTGCCGAACCCGGCCAGGAGCAGCGGGCCGATCAGGGCCCAGCCGTTCACATCGGGCGCGGTCAGGTGAATGACCAGGATCGTCATGGCCAGGCCGGCGATCAGCAGGGCACAGCCGGTCACCAGAACCATTCGGCCGAGCCGGGCAGACAGCTTATGGCTGTTGCTGGCAGTCATCAGCGTGCCGACCGAATAGGGCGCTATTACGAGGCCGGTGATGAGCGCCGAGTGCGCGAGACCCTCTTGCCATAGGATCGACAGCGTAAAGAAGATGCTGCTGAATCCGCCGAAGAAGACGATCGCGAAGATCGCTCCGGCCGAGAACGAGGTCTGCCGGAGCAGGCCCGGCTTCAGCAGTGAGTCGCCGCCGCTTCTGTCAACGCGCAGCTCCCAGTAACCGAGCGCTATGAACGCGACGGCACTGCAGCCGAAGCTGACCCACGTCCAGGTCGGCCAGCCGTCGGGCTGACCTTCTGTCAGCGGGATCAGCAGCAGCAGGAGCCCGCCGGTGAGCAGGACAATCCCGACTGGGTCGAAGCCACGCCTGGTGCGGCTCGCAACGCTCGGCAACCGCCAGGCTGCCATCGGGATCGCGACCGCGCCAATAAACAGGTTGACCAGGAACACCCAGCGCCAGCCGTTGTCGGTGCCGGCGCCGGCGATGATAAGCCCGCCGAGCAGCGGGCCCATCGCCGTGGAGACACCGATGACGGCGCCGAGCACGCCGAACGCCTTAGACCTGGCCGGCCCGGTGAAGGAGTGCTGGATCGTCGCGCTGATGGCCGGGAAAAACAGGCCCGCGCCAAGGCCCTGGACGATCCTGGCCGCGACAATCTGGCCCGCGCTCTGTGAGATCCCGCATGCGACGCTGGCCAGCGTGAAGACCGTCAGTCCAACCAGGAACAGCCGCTTGTGGCCGAATCTGTCGCCGGCCCGGCCGCCTGGCACCAGCGCGAGCCCGTAGGCGAGGGCGTAGCCGGAAACGATCCACTCGAGGCTGGCCGAGGATGCGTGCAGGCCGGTCCGGATGCTGGGCAGCGCAACGTTCACGATGGTCGTGTCCAGCAATGCCATAAACGCGCCGACAAGCACGATCGACACGGCACGCCAGCCATGCTCGCTGCCTGCGCCGGCTTGGCCGGGAGATGGCTGCGCCGTCGGCGAGGCCGGTGCCGAAGCGGTCATGGAGCTTTCTCCCTCGGATCCGGGTCCTGCAGTTGCTGTGGCCCACCGATGCCGTCGCGGAAGTCGGCAGTGATCTTCGGCAACCGCGTGGCTAGTTCGGAGTGCCAGCGCACCTCGGCACTGGCACGCTCGACAAGGTGCTGAATCACCATGCGCTCGGCCTCGTTCACATACGGGTCGGCGAACTCGGCTTGGTGCTGGAACGAGGCCAGCTGAACCTGTAGCGCAGCCAGCCGGTGCGCGACGATCTGTGCCAGGTCAGCCTCGGGAATGTCCCGAGACTGTGCAAGGGCCAGATCGAACGGGTCATGGTGGCGGTCGAGCTCGCTAAGTGCCGCGTCCCGCACGGCCGCCAGGGCAGCGCGTCCCTGCGGCGTGAGCTCGTAGATGGTCCGCTCGGGCCGGTTGCCGACGCGCTCGGTGCGCACCTCGCGGACCAGATTCTCGGCGGCCAGCCGCTTGAGTGCGCCGTAGACCGAGCCGACCTTAATGTCGGTCCACGACTCGGTTCGATCGTTTAGAGCCTGCTGACGGATCTGATGCCCATGCAGCGGGCCGCTCGCAGCGAGCGTGCCCAGGATAAACAGCCTGATAGAAGACACATGATTAGTCATACACGAGTAATCGCACGCGAGCAAGTCGGTGCCGGGTAGCCGCGGATGGCCGAGGGCTTAGGTCAGCCTGCCGGCGGCCCGCAGCACCCGCAGCGCGTTGAGGGTGATCATCTCGTTCGGGCCGGATCTGCCCCAATCCACCGCTTCTGGCGTCAGCGAACTTCCCGGCGGCTTCCACCAGCACCCGCCAGCCTGCCATCGCCCGTCCGGCCGCCGCCTGCATTCCAGTTCGTTCAAGGCGTCGTCGGCTCGCGGATCTCCGGATTTGCCCATCCGCGTCAAGATCAAGAGCGCGTGCAGCGTCTCATAGTGCCAGTACGACGGGTAATGCGGAGCCAGCCAGCCGCGGTTGATGACCTGGCCGGTAGACATGCTGCGAAACAGCCGGTGCTCAAGGAACAACTCCGCCGTGCGGTCGGCTGCGGCCCGTGCGGCCTGGTCGCCTGTCGCCCGCCAGTACTCGTGCAGGCCCCAGGCCGGGCCGATCGATTCGTGGAAGGACGAGCGCTGGCCGCTAGCGGCGTTGTCGCAGTTCCATCCGCCGTCCGGCCATTGCCAGCTGATCAGTGCGGCGGCGACCGCACCCACTCGGGGGTCCGCGGCCAGACCGAGCCGGCACCATACGCCCAGCGCATTGCCCTCGACCGATGCGCAGCGCCGGGCAAGCCCGTTGATGACAGTGACACGCGTGCGCGCGGGATCCAGCCGGGCGAGTACGGTGCCGGCCGCCGCGACCGCGCGAGGTTCCAGTGCGGGAATCTCTAGCTCAGTGAGCGAGATCAGGCGCCAGTGCGCGCCGGTCCACTTGCGGTAGAAAGTGACGCCAAAGCTGCCATCCGGCTGCTGGCCGGAGAGCAGCGCCCGCACCATCGGGCCGGCCAGCACCTCATCGGCGTCGCCAGGATCTGGCTGGCCGAGAACGTCGCGCCGGGTCATGAGCCGGATCGAAGGCTCGCCCGACTGAAGCAGCCAGCTGGCAGCGAAGCCGTTCCCCTCATCCATGGGCTAATCCTGCACCGGCCGAGGCTGGCATGGGGTTGCGCAGGCGGCATATCCGGGCGGCCGGGCGTGTTGAGTTGCAATGCTGCAGGCGTACGCCGCAGGCACCTTCGACCGTGAGGACCTTTACCGTGACCGTGCGCGATATCTCGGTTAATACGCTCGCTGGCGAGCCGTCTTCGCTGAATGACCTGGACGGCAAGACGTTGCTTGTCGTCAACGTTGCATCCAAGTGCGGGCTGACCCCGCAGTACACCGGCCTTGAGGAGCTGCACGAGAGGTTCGCTGACCGGGGATTCTCCGTCGTCGGGTTCCCGTGCAACCAGTTCGGCGAGCAGGAGCCCGGCACAGCGGACGAGATCGCCGCGTTCTGCTCAGTCACCTACGGCGTCACGTTCCCGATGTTCGAGAAGATCGAGGTCAACGGGCCAGGACGGCACCCGATCTACTCCGAGCTCACCGCAGTTGCGGACGCCGACGGCCAGGCGGGCGATATCCAGTGGAACTTCGAGAAGTTCCTGGTCGGGCCTGACGGCACCGTGCTTGCCAGGTTCCGGCCGATGACCACGCCGGAGGCTCCCGAACTCGTCACCGCCATCGAAGCGAATCTGCCGGCCTGATGGCCGATGCAGGCTCCGGTCGCGCGCCGTTTGGCAGACTGGAGCTGTGGCTGCTGATCTAGACGGTCTCGTCGCGCAAACGACGCAGACGCAGTTCATCCGCGCAGTCGCGAACTGACCGCGCTCTTACCTGGCTAGCCCTTGTCGGCCAGCGTCACGACCACGCCCACATCGGCGTACGGGAACTTGCCCTTCCCGATGTGTCCGAGCGTGTTAAAGATCTTCGCCATTTGGACCATGAATCCGTATTTGGCCTTCACCTTGTTCTGAATCGCGTCGAAGTCGGCGCCAGATGTGATCAGCTGCACGCTGCCATCGACGGGTCCCGTCCCGTCCTTGACCCGGCCGCGCGAGTCCGACGGCTGGATTGTGATGCTCGGATTGTTCCGCAGCCGCTTGTACTTCCCTGATCGCGAGGAGGTCCAGAAGCCGACGCGGCCACCGTCGAGCGGCACGATCCAGGTGGGAGTGGAAACTGCCGCGCCTGACTTCCGGTACGTCGTTGACGATATGTATTTCTCATCACTGATGGACATGAGCTGATCGTAGGACGCGCGGGCAGCCGCGGATGGGGATCTGTCGCGATGCGCGCGCGGTACTGAACGATCTGTGCCGAGTATCGCGATTACTCCGCCGGGCGGAATGTGCTCGCGAGCGCAGTTGGCGACAGTCCAGCGAGCCGGGTCGTCTCCCTTGTCAGGTGCGCTTGGTCGGCGTAGCCGAGCCGGAACGCCAGGCTCGCGAGGTCTGCTGGCGCGCCGTCAGCCAGGTGGTCGACTACTCGGCGGAATCGCAACACGCGCTGCATCGTTTTCGGCCCGTATCCCACCGACACATCAAACCGGCGTCGGAGTTGGCGCTCGCTCACAGCGAGCGCTGTGCCGAGGTCAGCGACGCTCGCGCCGGCAGCCGCGAGCAGCCGGGTGGCCCTGAGCACCAGCAGGTCTGGCGGAGCCGACGTGACTAGCTCCGCTGACAACTCCGTCAGCCTCCGCAGGGCCTGGTCCGGAGGAAGGTCGGCCGGAAGCTGCCGGGCCAGCCGGGGCAGGCAGGCTGCGAGGTCGACGCGCTGATCACGGACTTCGGTGAGCGGCAGGCCTAGCGCGGGTCCGCCCGCTCCAGGCCAGAACCGGGCGCCGACAAGTATCGTGCCCGGTGGCAGCACGGCCGGCGCCGGACCGGTGTCAGGGCCGGCCAGGAACGCACCATGGCCGCGCTGCCAGATCAGGTCCGTGCAGCCATCAGGCAGCACGGATGCCAGCGACGGCCGATCTGGTGCGGTCACGCTGACCCACAGGCAAGCGACAGCGTCGCGGAGCGGCGCCGCCGGGAGCCACTCGCGATATCCCGCAGCCCAGAGCTGCCCGGCTGCCCAGCTCACGACAGCAGTCTAGGATCCGGCACTGACATTCCCGGCAGCTGAGGATGGCCGTTTTCTTCAAGACGACGCGTTATCCGGTCTGGTGGTATCGACTCATGAGCAAACCTGATCTGAACGCAGCAGCCCATTTCCTGGCCGGCGTCGGCCGGGTACTCGAGAAGCAGCGGTTCAACCGCCTCTTCGGCGGCGGTGAGGCCGGGCCGGTCAGGGACGCGGTTGCGGCCTACCGGAACCCCGACGGCGGCTTCGGGCACGGCCTGGAGCCGGACTGCCGTTGTCCGGCGAGTCAGCCGGCCGCCGTGGAGCAGGCCTTTCGCATCCTGGATGAGGCAGACGCTTGGGACGCCGGCCTTGTCCGCAGCGGGTGCGACTGGCTGCAGCAGAATGCGGCAACAGGCGGCGGGGCTACCTTTGTCGAGCCGTCGCTGGCTGGGTGGCCGCACGCGCCCTGGTGGGTGCCGGAGGAGGGCAGGCCAGCCTCGCTGGTCGCGACCGGGCTGATCGCGGGCACCCTGCATGGCCGCCACGTCGAGCATCCTTGGCTGGCGAGAGCCACCGAGGTCATGTGGTCGCGGATTGACGAGCTGTCTGCGCCGGGTGCCTACGAGATGCTGGGCGTCTGCAGGTTCCTTGACCGCGTGGCCGACCGAGAGCGTGCCGAGCGCGCATTCGATCGCGTAGGCCCGTTCCTGCTGGACGGCAAGCTTGTGGCGCTCGACCCGGACGAGCCTGGTGAGGTACACGGTCCACTGGAGTTCGCGCCGCGCCCGCAGTCGATGGCGCGGCAGTTGTTCGACGACGCCACGATCACGGCGCACCTGGATCAACTGGCCGCCGGTCAGCGCGAGGACGGTGGCTGGACGTTTAACTGGTTCGAATGGTCGCCCGCGGCTGCCGCGGACTGGCGCGGCGTCATGACGATAGAAGCGCTCTCGGTGCTGCGGCACAACGGGCGGTTGTAAGCGGCGTGCCTGGTCGCGGCCCAGCTCGGGTAGTCGCGGGGCATGCTGCCCCGCGGTAGTCGCGGGGCGTGCGGGCACGCTCAGGCGAGCGTGCGGGGTCCGCGCTTGGTCATCTGGTCGGCGATGATCGAGCGCTGGACCTCGCTCGTCCCTTCCCAGATCCGCTCTACCCGAAGCTCCCGGAAGAAACGCTCGGCCACATTCTCGCGCATGTAACCACGGCCGCCGAAGACCTGGACAGCTCGGTCAGCGACGCGGCCGGCCATTTCCGACGCGTACAGCTTGGCCATCGAGCACTGCGCGTGCTGTACCTTGACGTCCGCTCCGCGGTCGATACCGCGGGCCGTTTCGTAAACGAGCGCCCGCGCGGCGAACAGCTCGGTCAGGCTGTCTGCCAGCATTGCCTGGATAGCGCCGAGGCGGGCGATCGGCTGGCCGTGGACTTCACGCTCGGTCGCGAACGCTGTCATCTCCTCGACCAGCCGCTGCGCGCCGCCCAGGCAGCGGGCGGCAACCATCATGCGCTCGAAGCGGAACCATTCGTAGGCGAAGCTCATCCCGTCACCCTCGGCGCCGACGAGGTGGCTGGTCGGCACGCGTACATCGGTGAACCGGACTATCGGATGATGGTGGCTGATGGTGTGGCTGTAGGCCGGCGTGCGGACAACATCTACGCCCGGACTGGGTAGGTCGACCATGAACATGGCGTGCTCGCCGTCATGCGCACCGCCGACCAGCTTGCCCTGGAAGAATGTGTAGTCGGCCGAGTTGTAGGAGGTGACGTGCCATTTCTCGCCGTTGAGCACGTAGTCGTCGCCGTCCCGGCTAGCCGTGGCGACGATGGCGGCTACGTCAGAGCCGGCGCCTTCTTCGGTGATGGCGTAACACTCCTCGCGGTCGCCCCGGATCGTCGGCAGCACGAACTTCTCTAGCTGATAAGGCGTGGCGATACTCGGCAGCCAGGACGGCGGAGTGGCGGCGACCCACGCCAGCGCGTTAGTCACCCGGCCGACCTGCTCTTGCACCAGAACCTGCTGCAGCGAGGTGCAGCCACCGCCGCCTAGCTCTGCCGGCATGTTGGTGGCTACCAGGCCGAGTTCCTTGGCTCTGGCTTTGTGCGCGGCGACGAGGTCCTTGTCGAGATCGCCTCCGTTGAGCTCAGCCTCGACCTCCAGCGGGATGAGCTCATCAGCGAACGTCCGGGCCCGGTCCTGAATCTGCAGGTCCTCTTCCGACAAGCCGTACATCTCGCCCCTTCGCCTGGCCTACTGTCCGCCACTTACTATCGTCCGCCATCAGCCACTATCCGGCAGCCGACTGGTTTGACTGAATGTTCAGTCTAAACGTGACCACCTGGAATGCCAATGGCCGCTTGCTGCCTGAGCGGGAACTGCCCAGACCGCCGGACGTGCGTCGCCACGAGCGGGTGAACTTCCGGGGCGTTGGCGTGTCTCAGTTTGTCGGGTCTGGCGATCGGGTACCTGCCGGGTTGATCTACAGCGTCGTCGCGCCGGCCGGGGTCCGCCCCAGCTAGCCCAATTGCGCGAACGGGGCATGTAGGACATCGGGGGAGGGAAATCGCTCATGCGCTTCATGAAGTCTGTCATGGCGATCGCTGCTGTAGCGACCATGCTCACGATGATGGGGGTCGCACGCCGGCGCCGGAAGGGCCAGCCGCGAGCCAAGCGGCGCGGCTTCGGGGCTCGCAACAGCTAAGCATCCGCTGGCAGACTCGCAATCATGCGGGTAACGGGGTGGTGGTCGCGATGATGCGGCCACCACCTCGTGCGTGTCGTGCAGAGAGTCTCGGTGGCCCGGCCCGGACGCGGCCCGCACCGGACACGGCCCGCGCCGGTCGTGCGACGCCCCAACTGCTTGACTGAACGTTCAGTCCGTGCCAGTATCAGCCGTTGGCGGTTGAGAGGGACCGGTACAGATGCACGAGAGCCAGACCGCGGATGCGGTTGTCGTCGGCGGCGGAACGGTCGGCGCGTGGTGCGCGTACTTCCTGCGCAAGAGCGGGCTCGGCCGTGTCATCCTGGTCGAGAAACGGACCCTCGGCCAGGGCGCAAGCAGCCGGGCGGCTGGCATCGTCCGCACTCAGGGCGGCACGCCATGGGCGGTTCAGCTCGGCGAGTGGTCACGCAAGTTCTACCTGAGCCAGCGGGACGAACTCGGCATCGACTCCGGGTTCACCCCACAGGGGTATCTGCTGCCCTGCTTCACCGACGCGGACGTCGCCGCCGCGCGCGAACGGATAGCCATGCAGGTCGGGCTCGGACTCTCGGTGCGCTGGCTTGAGCCCGGCCAGCTGGATGCCCTCAATCCCACGCTGGCGCCAGGGCTCACCCTGGGTGGAACCTATTGCGCCGAAGACGGATATCTGCATCCGCCGCGCAACGTTATCGCCTATGCAATGGCACTGAAGATCAGCGGAGTCGAGCTGCGCGAGCGGGTTTCGTTCACCGGCCTGCTACTCGACGGCGAACGCGTCACGGGCATTACAACCTCACAGGGCCCGATCAGCGCTCCGCTGGTAGTGCTGACCGGCGGGCCTGAGCTGGCCCAGGTGGCCGCGCTGGCGAACGTCGAGGTCCCGGCAGGCGGTGTCCGGCACCAGGTCGCTGTTACCGAGCCGCACCGTTCCCTGGCCAGCGAGCGCGTGCCGATGGTCTTCGATCTGTCGGCCGGCCTGTACTGGCGACCGGAGGAAGGCGGCTTGCTGTTCGGCATGAGCAACCCGGACGAGCCACCTGGCGAGGCTGAATGCGTGGACGAGCCCTACCTGGCGCTGATGCGGCAGCGACTGGCTCAGCTGGTGCCCGTCACCGCGGGGCTCGGTTTGCGCCGGACCTGGGCGGCGACCATCGACTACACCCCGGATCATCTGCCGATTATCGGCCCGGCGATCGCCGGGGACCAGGTGCTCGCGGGCGCGACGATCGCGGCTGCGGCCGGTGCCGGCATGATGTGGGGCCCGGCGGTGGCGCGCGCTGCCGCCGACGTAGCCCTGACCGGCCGGTCCGATGTCGTCGACGTGACCGATCTGGGGCTGGACCGGTTCGACGCAGCCGGGAACAGCAAGCTCGGTACCGATCCGATCGCCTTGCCGTTCCCCGAGCACGCGCCCCAGCCGCCCGGCAAGCTCACACTGTCATGACCGGCGCTGCACTGACTTAATCCCGACCCGAAAGGAACTCGTCCATGCCCGACCTAACGCCTTACCTTGCCTCGGCCGCAACCGCGGACCTAGAGGACTGGGGCCCGCTAGACGAGGCAACCGGTGAACCCATGCAGACGTCCGGTCTTACCCTCTGGCAGGACGGTGATCAGGAAGTCGGTGTCTGGGAATGCACGCCGGGGCCGTCGTACTGGAAGCTGGAGACCCATGAGTTCGTGCACATCGTCGCCGGAAGCATGACGGTGACCCCAGACGGCGGCGAGCCCGTGGAGATCAGTGCTGGCGGGACAGCAGTCTTCCCGCTCGGCTGGGCCGGAACCTGGCAAATCCACCAGACGATCCGCAAGATCTACGTCATTTTCTAGAACAACACTTCCCCAGCCGGGACATTGGGGGATCTGGTGTCGCGCCAGCGACAGCTAAGCCGCCAATGTCCCGGACTAACGAGCGCCCGGCCCCGCTCACGAGGCCGGGCGCTGGCGTTACTACACGCGCGTCGCGCCCGCTGTCACCGAGTGAGCGTCGCGTCGATCCCAGCCACCGTCGACGCAGCGCTCACGGTGATTACCTTCGCCTTCTGCCGGAAGCTGGCGTGCTTCCACCACTGCGTGCGGTACCCGGTGGCTCCGCAGCCGGAGGCGAACTCCACCTTGTAACGGCCGGGCAGCATATCGAGGAGCGTGAAGCCGCCGGTCTTGCCGCTGATCGCTACGACCGGCATGAAGCCTGCCGTCAGCGGCATCGCAGTCACGCAGATGCCCGTGAGCGCCTTGCTCGACGGGCCGAGCACGGTGCCGGTGATCGTGCCATCAACCTGCAGCGCCGCGTCGATGCCCGTCGTGGTTTGCCCGACGCTGATCTTGACCTTGTTCGCGGTCGCTTGCGTCGGCTGCCCGTTGTACCACTGCGGTGCCAGGCCGACCGGACCGATGCCGCACAACGGGTCATTGAAATAGGCCTGGTAGCTGCCCGGCGCGATGCCGGTAGCCAGGTACCGGCCACGATTGCCGGTCAGGGTGAAGCCGCCGGCGTTCGCTGGATTGCGGCTAACCAATTCGACGCAGGTTTGAGCAGCTGGTCCGCCCGAGGCGGCCACGGTGACGGAACCGCTGGCGGAACCGCCGGCCACCAGCCGAGCATTCACGCCTCTGGTAGTGCGTGGCGCAACGATCTTGATGTGCCGGTCGACCGCTACCAGGTTCACATTGAAGTTGCACGGCGAGAACGCGACCGTGTAACCGCCCGTGGCAAGGCCGCGGACGATGTAGGTGCCAGCCTTGCCTGTGCTGCCAAACCCGAATTGGCCGGTGCTGGAGTTGTAAGCAGTGACGCAAATGTTGTTGAGCCGTTTGCCTGATGAGTTGAGCACGCGCCCGGTGATCGTGGCACCGAGCCGCAGCTTTGCGTTGACCCCGGTAGTAGTCCTGCCTGCCCTGACCAGGACAGATTTCGCCAACCGCTGCGAGGCCTGCCCTCGGTACCACTGGGCCGCGTAGCGCGCGTTCAGGGCGCACGGAGCGAACTCAATGCGATAACGGCCGGCCGCCAAACCAAAGATCCGGTAGGCGCCGCGGGAGTTGGTTGCTGGCCCTGGCCCTATGCCCACGATCACGTTCGACGAAGCGAAGTCCTTGGTGCTGTTTGCACTGATACAGACGTTCGCGAGCGGTTTTCCGGACGGCCCGCGCACGACGCCGGTGATGGCGCCGGCCGGCTGCAATACGGCGCTGACGCCGGTGGTCTTCCCTGCCGGAATGGAAATCATGCTGGCGGCGCCCCCGTCCGGTGCGTTCGGGAACCACTGGTCCGCATAGCGATTCGAACCGCCGCACCCGAAGTCGATCAGGTACTCGCCGGGTGTGAGGCCACTTGCCCGGTAAGTGCCTTGTTCGGAGAACGCGACGGCCTGCGAGCCGCCCTCGAACGCGTTCGCGCTCATGACATTGACGCAGACGCCGGTCAGCTTGTGGCCGTGGCCGTCGGTGATCGTGCCGCTGATCGAGGCACCGGGCTGCATCTGCGCGTCGATGGTCATCGAGGCGCCCCGCGCCAGCTTGATTGGCGTTGCCAGGCTGGGGTTGGTTTGGTTGTCGTACCAGTACGGCTGGTAGTTTCCGGAGTTGCCGCAGCCCGTTGAGAAGCCGAGCTGGTAGGTACCCGCGGAAAGCTGATTGACGTAATACGAGCCGTCGCTCAGCGTCGCGCCGGGTGAGCTGCCGAAGCTCGGGCCGTTCAAGTTGATGCAGATCCCGGAGAGTTCGCGGCCATCGGTGTCGGTCACGGCGCCGGAAATCTGGGCGCCGACCTGTAGCACCGCATTGATGTTGCCGATTACCTTGCCGGCCGTGGCGTGCCGGTACTGGGTCGCCGACGTGTAGTTCCCGTTGTTGCCGCAGCCGGTGAAGAAGTCGACCTCGTAGGTGGCGGTGCCCAGGCCGATCAGCCGGTACCGGCCTTTCGCGTTAGTCGTGCCGCTACCGGGGCCACCCGGCCCGCCGAACGCGAAGCCGATGCCAGGACCATTGGCCTGCACGCAGATTCCGGCCAGCGGGGTCCCCGAGCTGCTGCCAAGCCGGACAGTGCCGGCGAGAACGCCGCCACGGGCCAGCGCGATCCGCCGCACGACGCGCTTGCCATAGGTGATCTTGATGGGCTTGACGGCCGCCGGCGCGTAGTTGCCCTTGCTGCCACAGCCAATGGTGAATTCCACCGTGTATTTACCGGGGAACAGCGCGTTCACGTCGTAGGTCCCGTTGCCGTTGGTCGGAAATTCGAAGCCGACGCTGCCGCCTGGCACGGTGCCTTCTGCGTCCACGCAGATACCGCCGAGCCTGCGACCCGACTTCGTGGTCACGACGCCGGAGATCTCGCCGCCGAGCCGCAGCTTGCCGTCGATGCCCGTGGTCGCCTTGCCACTCCTCACCCGAACCGGGTTGCCGATACCGAAGCCAGACCCGAACGGCGTGTTGTGTCCCTTGTACACCTGCTGTAGCCAGTTCTGGCTGCTGAAGCAGAGCTCATCGGCAAACGTGACGTAGTACCGCCCGGCCGGGACGTGACGGACGACGTAGGTACCGTTCTTGCGCGTATTGGCGCCGAATCCATTGCCGCCGCCGCGGACGGGAAACACTGTTATGCACACGCCGCGCAGCCTCTTGCCCTTGGCGGTAACGACGCCGGAAATCTCGCCGGTCTTGGCGGCAGCGGCCGCGCTGAGCCCGCGCCCGCTGGCGTTCGCCAGCAAGTGGTGCCAGGTCGCCGTGCGTGACCGAGCCGCGGCCGGGTTCGCCGGCAGCATCATGACGGGAACGCGGCGTACTTCACCGGCGCCGACCAGGACGCGCGCGGCCGCTGCCTGCCAGCCCGCACCACCGGACCAGATGGCTCCGTAGCGGCCCGGCGCGGCGCAGTTCCGGTACTCCAGCGTGTAGCTGCCCGCGTCCAGGCCCGCGATAGTGAACGTGCCGGACGGTGCGGCGGTCGCGGTGACGCTGCGGGAACCGCTGATGGCGGTGACGCACGCGCCCGCGGCAGGCAAGCCGTAGGCGCCGACCACAGTCCCCGTGATCGAGCTCGAATGCGCGCGCTGGCCCCGCAAGCGCGCGGCGCGCGCCCGCTGCTCCAGCATCGTCAGCGGCGACCCGCTGTGCGCGGCCACCGCACTCGCGGCACGAGACGGTGCTGACGGCCGGGCCGCAGTAGCGCTGGCGACCGCGGGGATCGCGGCCACGCCAGCTGCCGTTACTACTGCGGCAACGCCGGCGACCGCCCGACCACGCACGACAACTGCCCGACTATTAGCAACCGCCATGGAGGGACCCCGTTCCCCTGAATTAGGAGTAATCGCGCGTAATTATGCGCCGGGGTGAGCATAAACCTCGAAGCAGTAACAAATACAGACCTATCTGCCCGACGACAGTTAGCTGGCCTCGCGGATGTCTTCGGGCGCGGCGGCATTGAGGTCAGCCGCCGCGGTGCCGCCGCTAAGTACGCGCAGGGCGTCCGGAGCCAGGTAGACGTGCACCGGCGCGCCATGAGCCAGGTGCTCCTGGCTGCCGCCGTCGTTCTGCAGCAGCGCCTGAATGTCCGGGCCGGCCGCGAGGTGCAGGAAGACTTGCGTCGCCGCGCCGAGGTAGACCAGGCGTTCCACCATCGCGGGCACCCGGTTCGGGCAGGCCGATCCGTAGCCCTCGATCACGACCCGTTCCGGGCGGATCACCGCGTGCGCTTGGTCGGGGGCGTTCTGTCCGCCGTGCTCGACGGACAACATTGACTCGCCCAGCTTGACCTGGGCCTCCGCGCCGGGGCCACGCGAGACGACATCGACCGGCATGAGGTTGGATGCGCCGAGGAAGTCGGCCACGTAGGTGTCGGCAGGCTCCTCGTAGACCTCAGCAGGCACGCCGATCTGGACGATCTTGCCGTCCCGCATCACGGCTAGCCGGTCCGACATCGTCAGCGCTTCCTCCTGGTCGTGGGTGACGTAAAGGAACGTGATGCCGACTTGCTCCTGCAGCGCCTTCAGCTCGACCTTCAGCGACCGGCGGAGCTTGGCGTCCAGTGCGCCAAGCGGCTCGTCAAGCAGCAGCACCGACGGCTGCAAGATAAGCGCCCGGGCTAGCGCCACCCGCTGCTGCTGGCCGCCTGATAGCTGGCCCGGCCTCCGCTTTTCGAACGACCGCAGCTTGACAAGCTCGAGCGCCGAATAAACGCGCTCTGTTAGCTCGGCTTTCGGCAGCTTCTTGTTGCGCAAGCCGAAGGCGACATTGTCATAGACCGTCAGGAATGGAAACAGCGCGTAGCTCTGAAATACAGTGTTCACATTGCGGCGGTGCGGTGGGACGGCCGACACGTCGTGGCCATCGATCATGATCTGGCCCGCCGTCGGCTGCTCGAAGCCGGCAATGAGGCGCAGCGTCGTCGTCTTTCCGCAGCCAGACGGACCAAGCAAGGAGAAGAACTCGCCGCTGGCGATATCCAGGTTGATGTTGTCGACAGCGACCTCGTGGAACCGCTTGGTCAGCGATACCAGTTCGATCCGGCCTCCGGTCATCCCGGCACCTACCCTTCTGCGGCGTCCTGCTGGAGAGCTGCCACCCGGCCACGGCCAGGCGTCCAGGGAAACCCCAGTTGATCAGCTATGAAGCGCATGCTTAGCTCAAAAGCCCGCACTGAGTCAACAACAGGATCGTTCAGTGCGATCTGGATCGTCAGGCCGTCGAGCATTGTGTTCAGGTAGATGGCGAAGCTTGCCGCGTCGACGTCGTCGCGGAACTCGCCCGCCTGCTGGCCGTCTTGGACCAGGGAGCAGATGACCCCTCGCCAGCGTTCATCAGATTTCTGCCGGACTCCGGCTACCTCTTCGTTCCTGGCCGCCTGGGCCCAGAAATCCAGCCACAACGACCAGGAGCTAGCTGGCTCAGGGTCGGCCTCGGACAACGTGCTCATCGCGACATATTCCTCGAGCCGCGCAGCGGCCGTCGCCAGGGCTGCCATCCGGGTCTGGCCGACCGCATACCAGGTGTCCTCGTAGTGCCTGATCGCGTCGGTCAGCAGCTGGTCCTTGGTCTTGAAGTAGTAGATGACCAGGGC
The DNA here is from genome assembly GCA_963787665.1 of uncultured Actinomycetota bacterium. Lineage (GTDB taxonomy): Bacteria > Actinomycetota > Actinomycetes > Streptosporangiales > Streptosporangiaceae > JAJYUU01. Next base: position 192,940 of record CAWBDZ010000001.1, on the reverse strand, counting down.
CGGGCTGACGCCGGCTCGTTCGGCTACATCGGCGATCCGGGTGTCAGCGTAACCACGCGCGGAAATGACCTCCAGGGCAGCATGCAGCATCTGCTCGCGCCGCTGATCGGCGGTCCCCGTCACCTCGGCGCCATCGGCCGGGCTGATTGCCATCGAGGCAGTTCCTCTCATGACCGCAATAATTCCTGCTCCGCAGCCGCCTGTCTGTGTGTTGCCATCGATCTGCGACGTTGCTCAGGCGCTGCATCGCCCCAGTTCACTGGGAAGTTCCACTTGCCTACAGGCTAACAGCTTTCTAAACTGAACATTCAGTCAACTCACGCGGACGTGCAACCGCAAACTTACGGAAGGCGGACCCATGGCCGCAACATACGACGCGATCGTAGTGGGCGGAGGCCACAACGGGCTGGTAGCCGCCGCGTATCTGGCCAGGTCCGGAGCCCGGACCGTCGTGCTGGAGGGCAGGTACAAGACCGGCGGAGCCGCGACGACCGAGTCCCCGTGGCCGGAAGCGCCTGAGTTTAAGGTAACGAGGCTGTCCTATGTGATGAGCCTGCTGCCGCCGACCATCATCGGGGACCTCGAGCTGGACCGGCACGGCTACAAGATCTATCCGATGGGGCCGTACTACCAGGCGTTCCCCCAGGGCGGCTCGATCAAGTTGTACGCCGACGACGCCAGGCGCAATCACGAGTCGGTGTCGAAATGGTCCAAGAAGGACGCCGACGCCATGCCGAAGTGGGATGCCTGGCTGGCGGGCCTGGCCGACGTGCTCGGACCGCTGCTGCTGACGGTCCCGCCGGCGATCGGCTCTCGCAAGCCACGTGACCTGGCCGGCACCCTCAAGCTGGCCTGGCGGCATCGCGGGCTGGACGTGCGGACGATAGCGGACGTCACCCGGCTGATGACGATGAGCATCGCCGATCTGCTTGACGACTGGTTCGAGTCGGACGAGGTCAAGGGCGCCCTGGCGGTCAACGGCGTCATCGGGACCTGGGCGGGCCCGTACGAGCCTGGCACCGCCTACGTGATGGCGCATCACTCGATCGGCGATGTGGGCGACGGCCACCTGGGTAACTGGGGATTCCAGGAAGGCGGCATGGGCGCTGTGTCCAGCGCCATCGAGTCAGCCGCCCGCGAGCACGGTGCGGAGATCCGGCTCAACGCACCGGTGGCACGGGTTTTGATCGAGGACGGCCGGGCGGCCGGCGTCGTGCTGGCGAACGGCGAGGAGATCCGGGCCAACCTGGTGGTATCCACTCTCCACCCACGCACTGCGTTCCTTGACCAGGTCGGCCGGGAGCACCTCCCGGCCGACTTCGCGACCGACATCGAGCGGTGGAAGTCCCGTAGCGGCGTCGTGAAAATCAACCTGGCGCTGGCCGAGTTGCCGGACTTCACTGCCGATCCGGGCACGTCGCTGCAGGAGCATCACACCGGCTCGGTCGAGATGGCACCCACGATGGACTACATCGAGCGCGCGTTCCAAGACGCCAGGGACGGCAAGCCTGCGGTGCGGCCGTTCAGCGATGGCGTCATACCGACCGCGTTCGACAAGACGCTCAGCCCGGACGGCACGCACATCATGTCGCTGTTCACTCAGTGGGTTCCCAGCGACTGGTCGGAGGAGCCGCATTCAGCCGAACTCGAGGCCTACGCCGATCGCATGATCGACTGTTACAACGAGCTGGCACCGAACTTCAAGTCCGCCATCCTGCACCGGGACATCGTCGGACCGTATGAGATGGAGCACGAGTACGGCCTGATCGGCGGCAATATCTTCCACGGCGAGCTCTCGCTGGAGCAGCTATTCCACATGCGGCCAGCACCGGGTTACGCCGATTACCGGACCCCGGTGGACGGCATGTATTACGGCAGCTCGGCTACGCATGCAGGCGGCGGCGTGTGCGGCATTCCCGGCATGCAGGCAGCCAAGGCCGCCATCTCGGACCGGAAGGCGGCGGTGCGGTCTGGCCAGCTGCGCAAGGTTTACCGGCGGTCGTGAGACCCGAGTCAGCAGGCCGGGAGGCTGTCCGGGCCATGCTGGAGGCCCGCAGCGTCGCGCTAGTCGGTGCGTCGGCGCGGGACGGCAGCTTCGGCCGCCGGATGCTCGCCGAGGCGGGCAAGAGCCCGGCATCGCCGCGGCTGTACCCGGTCAACCCGGGGTACGCCGAGCTCGACGGTCGGCCATGTTATCCCAGCCTGGCTGACCTGCCGGAGGCCCCCGAGCTGACCTTGCTAGCCGTGCCGGATGCGGCGCTGGAAGAGCAGCTCAGGCTGGCGGCTGCGGTCGGCAGCCGGGGCGCGGTGATCTTCGGGAACGCCCACGAGGAGCCCGCGGCGGCGGGCTGCGGCCCTGGCCTCCGGCAGCGGCTGGCGGCCATTGCGGACTCGGCCGGGCTCGCCCTCTGCGGGGCAGGGTGCATGGGCTTCGTCAACGTTGCCCGCGGCCTGCGCGCCATCGGCTACACCGAGCCTGACCCGCTCCCGGCCGGACCGGTGGCGCTGATCACGCACTCGGGATCGATGTTCTCCGCGCTACTGCGCGCGCGCCGCGGCTTCGGCTTCACGCTGGCCGTGTCCTCGGGTCAGGAGCTGGTGACGGCCGCCCCGGCATATCTGGACTACGCACTGAGCCTGCCGGAGACCAAGTTGCTGGCGCTCGTCCTTGAAGCGGTCAGGAACGGCGGTGCGCTGCGCCAGGTGCTCGCTGCGGCGGCAGCCAGAGACATACCTGTGGTCATGCTGACGGTCGGCAGCTCGGCCGCTGGCCGGGAGATGGTGAGTGCGCACTCCGGTGCCCTGGCTGGTGCCGATGGCGGCTGGGAGGCGCTCGCCAGGGCCTACGGGATACACCGGGTCGGCGACCTGGCCGAGTTCGCCGACACGATCGAACTGTTCGCGACTGGCCGCCGGGCGCGCCCCGGTACAGCCGCCATTCCAGGCACAGCCGCCATTCCAGGCACAGCCGCCGTTTCCGGCCGGGACCGTGGCCAGACTGGCCTGGCGGCCGTACACGATTCCGGGCTGGAACGAGCCCATGTCGTGGACCTGGCCGAGACACTCGGCGTGCCGTTCGCGTCGATCGGCCAGGACACGGTGGCGCGGCTCGCCAGGCTGCTCGATCCCGGCTTGGTCCCGACCAACCCGCTGGACGTGTGGGGCACCGGGGCCGCCACTCGCGAGCTGTTCGCCGGGTCGATGCTCGCACTCGCCGACGATCCGGCCGTCGAGGCGGTCGCGCTGGCCATCGACCTAGTCCACGAGCTTGACGGCGACCAGTCCTATCCGCTGGCCATCCTGGAAACGGCCGAGCGCACCGGCAAGCCGCTCGCCGTGCTCAGCAACCTGGCCAGCGCTATCGACGCTGAGCTCGCAGCCCAGCTGCGCGGGCAGGGCGTGGCTGTGCTCGAGGGCACCAGGTCGGGCCTGCTGGCGATGCGGCACCTGCTCGAGCACGGTCGGCGCGTGGTGGCTTCGCATGGCGGGACGGCCGTCCAGCCCGGCCGCGTGGTGGCTTCGCCGGGTCAGCAGGCCACCGGGGTGCCCGCCGTTGATGCCGCCCGGCGTGCACGTGGCGCGGCACTGCTTGCATCCGGTGCGGCGAGCGGTACAGCGCTGCTAAGCCTGCTGGCCGAGTACGGGCTTGTGGTGACACAGTCACGGTCGGCGAGCGACGTCGGCGGTGCGCTCGAGGCCGCAGAGCAGATCCGTTACCCGGTGGTGCTCAAGACCGACGAACCGCAGATCCAGCACAAGTCCGACGTCGGTGGAGTGCTGCTGGGTATTAGCGATCCCGCGCAGCTCGCCGCCGGGTACGCCGACCTGGCGAGCCGGCTAGGCCCGCGCGTGCTCATCGCGCGGACTGCGCCGGCCGGCGTGGAGCTTGCGCTCGGCATCGTCACCGACCCTGAGCTGGGCCCGTTGCTTGTCGTAGGCGCCGGGGGAGTGCTGGTCGAATTGCTCGCAGATCGTGCAGTCGCGCTGCCCCCGGTGTCCGAGTCAGTCGCGCGCGAGCTGATAGATAGCCTCCAGGTGCGCAGACTGCTGGCTGGCGTCCGCGGCGCCGCGCCGGCCGACCTGGAATCGGTAACGGCAGCGATTTGCGGACTGTCAGCCCTGGCGATGGACCTCGGCGGTGACCTCGCCGCGCTTGACGTGAACCCGCTGATCTGCGGGCCGGCCGGTGCGGTCGTGGCGGACGCGCTCGTCATCGCGCGTTCGGCGCGGTAGAACCGGGCGAACTAGCCCAGCTCGTCCTCCCAGCCGCGCGCGTCGGCGCCGCCTAGTTCGTCTTCGTCCTCGAGTGGGTCGGGTCCGCCCAATTCGTCGGTCTCGGCGCCCAGGTCGGGTCCGCCGAGTTCATCGGTATCTGCCTCCAGGTCGGGTCCGCCGAGTTCGTCTTCGGCTCCGCGCGGGTCGGGTCCACCCAGCGTGTCTCTCGCCGGGTCCGGCGTGCTCATCGGGTTCGTCATCAGTGCCCCCCATCGTGACCTGCCGAGCCGGCCGCGGCGGTATCGCGCCGCGTCACCCGGCCGGCCTCCGCGAAAGTCCCTTCCCGGACCGGCGGCAGCCGAACCCGGGATCGCGGCTAAAGGCGGGTGGGTCGGCTGGCCGGCCAACCTGGCGCCTGGCAGCCGGGGCGCCCGGCAGTCGGGGGCGCCCGGCAGTCGGGGGCGCCCGGCCAGTCACGCCGCGCGTCAGGCCGGCGCGTACGCAGCGAGCCTCTTCTTGAGCTTCTGGCGGCCGCGGTGCAGGCGGGACATCACCGTCCCGATCGGCACCCGCAGCATTTCGGCGATTTCTTTGTAGGGGTAGCCCTCGACATCGGCCATGTACACCACGGTCCGGAACCCCTCCGGAAGCTCACGCAGGGCGGTCAGCACGTCGGAGTCAGGCAGCCGCTCAAGCGCCTCTGTCTCAGCGGACTTAACTGCCTGGGCCTGCGGACCTGCTTGCGCAGGAACCTCCTGGATGTCGCCGTATAGCGACTGAGGCGGCTGTCGGCCCTGCTTCCGGTACGCGCTGTTCCTTGTGTTCGACATGATCCGGTACAGCCATGCCTTCAGGTTCGTGCCGGGCTCGAACTGATGGAAGGCTCGGTACGCCTTTGTTACGGTCTCCTGGACCAGATCCTCGGCGTCGGTCGGGTTGCTGGTCATGCGGAGCGCGGCGGGGTACAGCTGCCGCATTATCGGAACGACGTCCCTCTCAAATCGGGCATCCTGCCCGTCCGCGCCTGCTGGCTCGTCTGCGTCCGCTGGCCCGTCCGTGTCCGCTGGTTCGGCCGCCGGTCCTGTCTCGCTCGCCGGTCCTGCCTCGGCCGTCTCCGCGTCCGCGGTCTTGTGCGCGTCCGCGGTCTGCTCGCTTATGAGCCGTTCGGGATACCCCTGCTCCTCGATGGCCTGCTCGAAGAGCGCTTGCTCGGTCTCGAACCGCGCTTGGTCGGCCACGATACGCTCGAACTGCATCTTCTCGTCCACGGCCAATTCGGCCAGAGTGATAGCCATTTGTCTCCTTGGCGGTTGCCCCAATCGCCGGATTTGCGCCGCCTCTAGAGGCCTGCAAAGGAACGCAGGGCGCAACTAGGCAAGCCGGGCGGACGCAATGCGCGGAGTAGCGCATAGCCCGCAGGGCTGGACTTCGACGTGACGTGCCGCCTGGCGGACCTGCTGGTCCGGGCCTGGCGCTCCGGTCCCTCTAGGCCGGGGCCATCCAGACCGCTCAGGTGGCTTACGTCCCGCCGGTGGTGGCCGGCCGCGATGGTCGCGGCTTTGGTCGGCCGCACCTGCTTGTGGTGCTGGAAGTCATTGGGGTAGGTGCCGGTCAGAGTTCGCAACGAGCGATGCTGGCCGAGCAGCCGCTCGCCGGATTCTGGCCGACCGTGGAAGAGTTAACCATGTTAAGCAGACGGCTATTCCGTGGCCCTTATAGTCAGCTTTAGCCCGATTTACTAGGCTCGGGAGTCCACGCCGCCCAGGCCCTCGGCCTGGCGGGGAGCGCGGCGTTATCCCTCGGCGCCGGCGATGGTGGCCAGCGCCTGCCGGCCGTCGATCCGCTGACCCCGGGTGAGCAGCCGGTAGCCGATGAATCCGAGCCCGGCCACCACGAACGACATCGCCAGCATGACGGTGGCAAGTGCGTTCAGCGCCGGGCCACCGTTCCCGCCGTGCTGCGTCGAGTAGATGATCACCGACATCGGCGTGTTCGTCGAGTTCGAGGACAGCAGGTCGACGATGACGAAGTCGTCGATGACGCTGGAGAAGACCAGGATCGCGCTGGCGAAGATGGCCGGCATCAGCAGCGGCAGCATGACCCGCCGCATGGTCTGCAGCTGCGTGCAGCCGAGGTCGGCCGACGCCTCCTCGTACTGCCTGCCGATGCCTACCAGCCTGGCCTGCACGATGATCGCAGGCCAGCTGACATTCCAGGTGACCAAACCGAGGACCTCAGCCAGCAGGCCGAGCTGGATGCCGGTGAACAGCTGCGTGAACACGAAGAACATCGCCACGCCGAAGATCAGCTCGGGCACGACGAAGGAGAGGATCATGATGAAGTTGAAGCTGGCCGATATCTTGCTGCGCCACCTGTTGATGCCCAGCGCGAACGCGACCCCAATGGGCACCGCTATGACCGTGGCCAGCGCGGACAGCTTCAGGGTCACGAATATCGCGCTGTGCAGCTGAGGGTTGTACCAGATCGAGTTGACCTTGTCGCCGTAGTACCAGCGCATGGACAGGCCCTGGTAGGTAGCCTGCGACTTCCCGTTGTTGAACGAGAACAGCACCGCGATCACGATCGGCACCAGCGACCAGATCAGGTACAGCCAGGTGAAGCCCTCAAGGAACCACGGATGCCGCCATGGGTTACGGAACAGCTTCGGTCGCGAGGACCGCGTTACCTTGGTATCCGAGACAGTCTCAGTGACGACCGTGCTGCTCATGACGCCGCCTGCGAGGATCGGTTCGTCGCGATCACGTAGTAGATCATCGGCACCAGCAGCACCAGCAGCACGATGAGCGACAAGATCGCGCCCTGGCCAGCCGACGGCTGACTGAGCTGGCCCTCGATCAGGTTCCCGATCATCGAGGTGTTCGGCGACGTGGACAACAGCTGGTTGGTGAAGTAGTCACCGACCATCGGCAGCACGGTGATCAGCATGCCGGTGAGGATCGGCTGCCGGGATAGCGGCAGGGTGACCCGGACGAATGTCTGCAGCCGGCCGAGGCCGAGGTCGCGGCCGGCTTCGATCAGTGCCGGGTCGATCCGGTCGAGGCCCGCGTAGAGCACCAGGATCAGGTACGGGATATAGCCATAGACCAGGCCGAGAATGACGGTGTAGTAGTGGCCGCCGAGCCAGTCGTGGCTGCCGCCCAGGTGCAGGAATGACAGGACCCTGTTGACGTAGCCGTTGGTTTGGAGCAGGTCGATCCAGGCCAGCATCCGCATCATGTAGCTGATCCAGAACGGGGCAACCAGCAAGACCAGGAACAGGCCCTTGCGGCGGCCCGCGAACCTGGCGACGAAATACGCCGCCGGGTAGGCGATCACCAGGCTGAGCAGCGACGCGACCGCCACGTACCAGATGGTCCGCCAGGCGATGGGCCACACGAAGCTCGCCGACCCGATGATGTCGTGCCAGACGTTCGAAAGGTTCGCCGAGCTCCAGTCAAACGGGTTGAACACCGCGACCGGAGTCTCGCCCTGGCGCCGCAGCTTGCCCTCGCCGATCGCCAGCACCGCATAGAAGGGGATGATGAACAGCACCGCGAGCCAGATAATGCCTGGCGCGGCAAGCACGATCCAGAAGAGCTTGTTGAGCTGGAACGACTTCGGCTTGCGGCCCGGCCGTCCGGCAGGCCCTGCGCTGGGAGTGGTTGCCGGCGGTTCCGGCGGAGCCTGGGTCGGCATGCTAGATCCCCTGACTCGTGACGAGCCACGCCTGCTGCCAGAGTGCGTCGGCATCGACCGGCAGCTGGAGCTCGCCGACTCCGCGGCGGAAGTCCGATGGCACCACGGCGGTCGACATTAGGCTCGGCGGCAGGATCTTTTCCTTCACCAGCAGCTGCGGGGTGATCGCCGTTACCGGCTGCATGTAGCCGTTATAGCTGATGTTCTTCACCGCCACCGTCTCGTCCATCAGGTAATTGACGAACAAGTGCGCGAGCACCGGGCTGGACGCGGACCGCAGCACCGTATTGGTGTCGTTGGCGATGGGGCCTTTGCCGTCCCTGGGGAACCAGTACCCCACGACCTCTACCGGCACCCCCTTCGGCATGTAGCTCGCCGCCGCTGCCATGTCGCCGGACCAGGCGTGATGTATCCACGTCTGGCCGTCGGGGACCTCGGTGTAGTCGTTGTTGTCGATGTGCAGGTCGACCAGGCTGGTCAGCTTCTGCAGCGTCTGCCTGGAAAGGTCGATCTGGTTCCGGTCGGTCGTGTTGAGGTCGTAGATCCCGTTCATCATCAGGCCGAGGCTGATGGCTTCGCGGTAGTCATCCAGGATCGCGATCTTGCCCCGGTACTGGGGCTGCATGAACATGTCCCGCCACGGGTTGGCCATCGTGTACGGGTTCTCCTTGACCAGGTCCTTCCGCCAGGAGATGCCGGTGGTGTAAATCGTGTAGGGGACCGTGTATTTCCAGCCGCGGTCGTAGAAGGGGTTGTGAAAGTCCGGCCAGGCCTGGCTGATGTTCGGGATGTAACTGTGGTTCAGCGGCTGGATCAGCTTGGACTCGATCAGCACGCCGAGCACGTCGACAGTGACGCCCATGAAGACGTCGAACTTCAGTCCGCTGCGAAGTTTGGCCAGGGCCTCGTCCATGGTGTTGAACGTGGTGACGGCGACCTTGCAGTTGTACTTCTTGGCGAAATCGTTAACGCACGCCTGGTTGATATAGGCGACCCAGTTGTACACCTGGAGCGTGGCGCCCTTCTCTGGTGCCAGCCCGTCAGCGATCGTGTGGTTGCCCGACACGGGCCAGGTGATGGGGTGGGTCGGCCGCGGCAGCGGGATGTTGTTGGCGCCTACGAGGTAGGGCGCGCATGCATCGAGGACACTGGCACCGCCGCCCGCGAGCAGCGCTGCGGCAAGGCCGCGGCGCAGCGCCTGCCGGCGGGAGAGATCTGGCCGCCGGCGGGAGCCGTCGGGCTGCCAGCCCTCGCGTGGGTGCATGCGCCGCCCCTTCTCGGATCCGTTCGCCCGCCTGCCTTCATGCCGACGCTGCGCCTGCCCGCAAACCTCTGTCCGGCTTGACTGAACGTTCCGTCAGCCTCACGTCTGAGTGACTAGGATCACTCCGATGGCCGCCCAGCGCAAGGCTTCGGGGATAACAGATTCGAAAACGATACCTTCGGGATAACACTGCCCGGGGAGTCATCGGAGCTACAGGCGCGACTTATCGCCGCACTGCTGCCGCAAAGGTAGCAAAGTTGTCGACGAATCGGTCTATGTCCGCCTCGTCGTGCTGAACTGAGATCAACCACTGCTCGATCTTGCCCCACGGCGGCAGGAAGACGCCGCCGTTGTGCTGGAAGAGCCAGTGCGCGTGGCTGAGGGAGTCCCGGATCGACAGGAAGTCACGGAAATTGCGTACCGGCTCTGCCGAGAAGACGACGCAGCCCTTCGCCCCGACGGCGACTACCTGAGCCTCGAGGTTGTTGCGTGCGATCTCGCGCTCCAGGCCCTCGACTGCGCGCAGCCGCAGCGTATCGAGCCGCTCGTAGGCGTCCGGCGTTGCGACCTGCGTCAGCATGGCCCGGCACGCCGCCATCGCCAGCGGGTTGCCGTTGAACGTGCCGACCATCTCGTAGTCGCCGTTCGCGACGTGCGCCATCACCTCGGTGGTGCCGCCGACAGCGGCTACGGCGACGCCACCGCCGATGGCCTTGGCGAGGCAAACGATGTCCGGCGTCACGCCGGTCACGCCCGTGGCGCCGCCAGGCCCGGCCGTCAGGCCCGTCTTGACCTCGTCGAACGTCAGCAGCGCTCCGTGCGTGTGCAACAGTTTCTTCAGGCCAGCCAGGTAGCCAGGCATTGGCTTGATGATGCCGGCGTTCATCATGATCGGTTCCAGGATCATGCCGGCGATCTTGCCGGGGTTTTGCTCCAGCCGTGCCTCGACCGCGGCCAGGTCGTTGAAGCCGACGATCAGAGTGAGGTCGGTAACCGCGGTCGGGATGCCGGCGCTTGACGGCACGCTATGAGGTCGGCTAGCGGGGCCGATGTCATCCGCGTCGTCGTCCGGGCAGACCGACACCTGCACCGAGTCGTGGTGCCCGTGGTAGCAGCCCTCGACCTTGATGATCAGGTCGCGCCCGGTGATCGCGCGCATGAGGTGGACCGCGTCCATGGTCGCCTCAGTTCCGGAGTTGGCGAATCGCCACTGCGGGAGACCGAACCTGGCCGACAGTTCGGTGGCGGCCGCTATCGCGGCCTCCGTCGGCTGGGCGAAATGTGTACCGCGATCGACCTGGCCCTTAACGGCCGCAACGATCGCCGGGTGAGCGTGGCCAGCAAGCGAGACGCCGTAGCCGCCGTGCAGGTCAACGTATTCGTTACCGTCGACGTCGTAGAGCTTGGAACCCTTGCCGTGGCTGAGCCAGACGGGCTGCGGCCGGGAGATCTGCCAGTTGGACACCACTCCGCCAGCTAGCGAATTGCTCGCCACGGCGGCCAGCCTTGCGGACTCGGGCTGGCGCCCGACGAAGATCCGCTCTTGCTCCTTGATGATGGCGGCCAATGTTGGCCTGGCTGCCTGGTTGGCGGTTGTGCGCGCATGCTCGGCAAGTTCCCCCGGCTGGCCCGGAGCCTCGTAGTGTCGTGGCGCGCTGTACTGACCGGGAAGCTTCGTCGTAGCGGCTGGATCGGCTGAACTGGCCTGCGTCGTGGCCATGAATATCGCGCTCCCAACGCGGTTGACTGAATGTTCAGTTTAACTGGCGACCCATGTTCGTGACAAGGACTGCTTGATTGACTGTTCAGTGACCTGCGAAGTCTGGCCAGCGATTGCCTCCCGGGGGCAACGCGACGCCGCTGGGGGAGCGGCGGTGACCGGCGGAAGGGCGAGACAATCGATCATTCGATAGCCTGCGATCGGAAACCGAGGAGCTGTCCTGATGCCCGACCACGCTGGCGACCGCGCGAACCGCGCGGGCCTGGCCGACGTAGGCCGTCGCGCCCGCCCGGCCGACGCAGGCCGTCGCGGCGGGCCGGAGTGCCCGAACGTGACGCTGACCGGCTGGGGCAGGCTCGCGCCGACAACAGCGCGGGTCTGCCAGCCCGCTAGTCCAGCCCAGGTCACGAGCCTGCTGCACGATGCCTCGCCGCGCGGCGTGATCGCGAGGGGTCTCGGCCGCAGCTACAACAACGCCGCGCAGAACGACCGCGGCACGGTGATCATGACCACCAGCCTGAACCGCATCACTGACCTGGACGCAGCGAGCGGCCTGGTGACCTGCGAGGCGGGGGTCAGCCTGGAGCAGCTCATGATCGCCGGCCTGCCTGCCGGCTGGTTCGTGCCGGTGTCGCCCGGCACTCGGCAGGTCACCATCGGCGGGGCCATCGCGGCGGACGTGCACGGGAAGAACCACCACCGGGCCGGCAGCTTCGCGCGGCACATCCAGTGGTTCGATCTGCTCCTGCCGGACGGCAGCGAGCGCCGCCTGACTCCCGACAGCGACCCGCTCCTGTTCTGGGCGACGGCTGGCGGAATGGGCCTTACCGGCATCATCCTGCGCGCTCGCATCCAGCTGACCAAGGTCGAGACGTCCAGGGTGCGGGTCGATACCGTGCGCGCCGCCGACATCGACGAGGCGATGACCTATCTGTCCGACACCGACGACCGGTACGGCTACACCGTTGCCTGGCTGGATTGCCTGGCCACGGGCGCCAGCCTGGGCCGATCGGTGATCACCAGCGGCGATTTCGCCAGGCTCGCCGACCTCGGCGCGAGGGACCGCGACGACCCGCTGGCATTCAAGCCGGCCGCGCGGCTCGGCGCCCCGGATATCTTCCCGTCCGGGCTCCTCAACCGGTACACGGTCGCGCTGGCAAACGAGGCGTGGTTCCGCAAGGCGCCGAGCCGCCGGGACGGGGAGATCCAGACGATCGGCAGCTTCTTTCACCCGCTCGACGGCATCAGGAATTGGAACAGGGTCTATGGGCCAGCCGGGTTCCGCCAGTATCAGCTCGTGGTGCCGTTCGGCCAGGAGCAGACGGTCCGCCGTGCCGTGGCGAAAATCAGCCAGGCCCGCGCTCCATCGTTCGTCACCGTGCTGAAGCGCTTCGGCCCGGGCGATGATGGCTTGCTGTCCTTCCCGATGTCAGGCTGGACCCTCGCGCTGGACTTCCCGACCCGCACGCCGGGACTCGCGTCACTGCTCACCTGGCTCGATGAGCAGGTCGTGGCCGCCGGGGGCCGGGTTTACCTGGCCAAGGACTCCCGGGTAAGCCCGGCGGCGCTGGCCGCGATGTACCCGCGCCTTGAGGAGTTCCGCAAGATCCGCGCCGACATCGACCCGAACGGGCGGATGGCATCTGACCTGTCCCGGCAGGTCGGCCTGTGACCTAGACGTCGTTGCAGTGACCATCGCACGGCGAGGCCGCGCCCGCCGGCCAGCCCGCAGTTCTCAGCACAGGCTCGGCGGCGCCTGAAGGCTGGCCGCGCGGTCGTCAGCGGGCGAACTTGTCGCAGGCGGCCTGAGTCACGGGGGTGAAGAAGTTGACGAGGTTGCCGTCGGGGTCGCGCAACAGCAGCGACCTGTTGCCCCATGGCATCGTGGTGGGCTCGTTGACGAAGTCCTCGACGAAGCTGGCCAGGTTCTGGTGCGCGTCGTCGACGCTGTCGACGAGGAACTCGATGATGACCGTGTTGTTGTCGGCTGGCCGGGCGGCGCCGGGCGCGAACAGCGAGACGGTGCTTGTGCTGGCGATGGCGAGGGTGGCGGAGCCAATGGTGAGCTCGGCGAAGTTCTCGTTCGACCAGGTCGCCTGCACGCCGGTGGCGCGCTCGTAGAACGAAGCCAAGCGGGCGACGTCGTCGGTGATGATGCGGATCGAGACGAATTCCATGGTGATCTCCTTGTCAGCGGGAACGTCCTGCACCCCACGCTAGAACTAATACCGGGCAGAATCCGCCCGGTATCGGTGCGATACTTGCGACCATGGCCCGGCCGACCGCTCGCGTCCTGTCCCTGCTGGAGCTGCTGCAGTCCGGCGGCGTCCGGACGGTGGCCGAGCTGGCCGGCCTGCTCGGCGTCGATGAGCGCACCGTGCGGCGGTACGTGGACCACCTGATCGACCTCGACGTGCCGGTCGAGTCAGTGCGCGGCCGCTACGGCGGGTACCGGCTCGGCTCCGGCTACCGGATGCCGCCGCTTATGCTCAGCGACGACGAGGCACTTGCCGTCATGCTCGGCCTGGTCGCGGGCCGCCGGACGGGGCTGGCGACGACCACGGGCACTGCCAGCGAGACGGCTGCGGCCAAGATCCGCCGGGTCCTGCCACAGCGGCTTGCCCGCAGGCTCGACGCCGTGCTCGACTCCCTTGCCTTCACCGCCCCGCCCGGCCACACTCCGGTCCCCGACACCGGCGTCCTGCTCTCGATCGCCGACGCCGTGCACCATCACCGGCCGGTCTCGATCCGGTACACCACTCGCGACGGCCGGCGCAGCGAACGCACGTTGCACCCGTACGGGCTGGTCGCCCACTCTGGCCGTTGGTACGTGACGGGCACCGACCCCGGCCTCGGCGAGGACCGGACGTTCCGGCTCGATCGCATCGCCGACTCCAGGACGCTGCCCGGCTCGTTCGAACCACCAGCCGGATTCGACCCGGCGCAGCACGTCCTGTCCGGGCTGGCCACGACCCCGTACCGGCATGAAGTGACCCTGAGCATCCAGGGCACGATCGAGCAGATCCGCGGCCGGCTCCCCGCCAGCATCGCGACCGTGACGGAGTTGCCGTCTGTCGGCGGCGCAGAACCTGAGACCGAACGCTGGCTCCGGGTCGAACTGCATGCTGAACGGCTCGACTGGCTGCCCCCGCTACTCGCGTCCCTCGACCGGCCGTTCGCCGTCGAGCGACCAGACGAACTCCGCGACCTCATCGCCGCCCTCGCCAGCCGGCTCGCGACTTCCGCCCGGCGGATCGCGCCACGCCAATAACCCTCGGTGAGGCTAGCCGATCCATTGTGAACGCGCGGCTTTCCGGCACGACGGCGCAGCTCTCGCTAAGGCTCCACGCATCGCATTGGCCGTGCGTCCCTGCCGATGCTCACCACGGCAAGGAGGTGCTGGTGAAATGCGTCAGGGTGTCGATATCTGACATCTTGTATACGTGCCGCGGCGGGGTCTCGAACGTGGCATAAGGCCGCACCCGGATCACGACCCGGTCTTCATCTTGGGCCATCTGGGCTATCTGCGGAAGGCGGCTGTCGGGTGTCTGCTCGCCGGCCATCACCCCGATGACTCTGGCGAGGACGTCGGCGGCCAGATCGGGATCCCGGTCGACAACCCCGTTGCCGTAAACCTGGAGGTAGCTCAGCGGCCACTTCTCATCCAGGACGCACAGGCTGATCCGTCCGTCGCGGGCAACCGCCCTCGCCTTGCCGCGCGCAGCCATCGTGGAGACGAGAAGGTCATCGCCGGCGACCACGTAGTAGACAACCGTCATGGCCGGACCGTGCTTCTTGCGGGAATAGCCGAAGATGCACGTACGGTGGTCGTGGACGAACTGCCGTCTCTCTTCCCGGTTCATGCAGCGCTCCTCGTCTTGCAGGCCGATGCGGGAAGTGTGCCCGACGATCATGAGCAATCGCTAGCCGGCCGCGGGCGCTTCAGCTGGCGATGTCGATTCGCCGACCTGCGAATCAGTAGTTCAAGTCGAACGAGCATCGGCGCATTGTGTTGAACCAATACCGGCTCGGCGACTACCTGCGGCCAGCACTGAAACCTCGGCTTCCCAGGTAAAGCGGTGCGAGAACCGGGCATAGCCCAGCCGACCGGACCGCTGCCCAAGCCCGCTACCGGGATCGGCGCAGGCCGACGCAGCTGGTACTGCCTGTAACCGCTGACTGTCGCCCTCGTACCGCGATATTCCTTCAGTGCATCGCTGGGCAGTCTGCGAACGTCCTGTCCGTCTGACGACGTCTCATAGCAGCGCGGGCTTGGCGACGAGCACGCGCCTTTCCGGCAGAGCGTACCGTCGGTGGGCTGCCGGATCGCTTGACCGGACAGGGCCTGATTGCCTTTACCGCCTAGGTCAGGGCGAGCACCGCGTAGGCGGCCAGCCAGTGTTCCACCATGTAGTCGTCGCCGATCACGTGCGGCAGCGCGGCGTCCAGGTGTATGCGCGCCGCTGCGAGAGCTGGCGCGATCCGGGCGTCTCCGTCCGGCAGGCTCTCTGCGATCCGCCGCCAGCAGTAGGCGCGGCTCGCGTTCAGACCGTGCAGATGCGCGATCTGCCCGTCGGTGGCGTCAGAGACCACCGCCGGGGTGAACAGCGGGGCCGGGTCGCCGTCGGTGATGCCCGGCAGGAACGCGGCTAGCCAGTCGGCGAACTCCGGCTGCGCGAGCAACCTGCTCATCAGCTCTGCCTCGGTCAGCGCGGGAGACAGGAAGTCGTGCCCGGACGGCTCGTAACCGGCCGGATAGTCCGTGTCGTCCCCGAACCAGCCGATCGCCTTGGCGCCGATCGCCGCCGCCAGTTCCGGCCGACCCGCCTGCGCCTGCCTGGCCGCGAACGGCAGCGCGACCGACAGGCCGAATGCGCTGTTGGCGTGCACGCCGTAACGGCTCGGATATGTGGCCTTGGGCAGCCAGTCCAGGAAGCCGCTCGTCAGCGCATCGGCGAGCGGGGCGATCGCGGTCAGCCACCGCCGCGCCTGACCGTCGTCCAGGCTCGCGATCTCGTGCACCAGGGCGAGCGCCCAGGCCCAGCCGTACGGCCGCTCGTCCCGCCCGTCGGTGCCGGTCACGAACCTCGCCTCCGCGGCGAGCTTGCCCGCGGTGAACTGGGCGTCCAGTAGTTCCCTGATCTCGTCGGCCGGCACTGAGGCCCCGGCCAGCCGCAGCAGCCGGACGAGCAGCCAGTGCATTTCGACGCAGGAGTGCCAGTCCAGGCTGCCGTAGAACACGGGGGTCCGCTCGGCGGGGCGGGCAGGGAAGTCGCCGGGTTCTGTCATCAGGTGAACCAGGTGCGACGGGAACTCCCTGCCGATGTTGGCGACCGCGACTTCGGCGTACGCGGCTGCCTGCTCGGCCAGGATGTCCAGGCACTCCGCCGCGGCCGCACCGGCCGGGCCGGTCTCACTGTCACGCACCCGAGCAGCCTAAGGCAGGAACCCCATGAAGGCGCCGCTGACGCTGATGCGACGTCCTAAGGGTTCTCGTGCTCTACGCGCATGGGTAGCGTGTGGCGGTCCTCGAGGGTGACGACCGAGCGACACTGCTCAACCGCGTGGAGGAGTTGTCTCAGGGCAACGCTCCAAAGTTCACCACATTCGAATTCGGCAACCTCAGGGATGATCAGCGACGTGTCATGCTCGCCGTCCCATAGTGCTGCTAACGGTTGGACGACCACGGTCCAGCCTGACCAACGCTTGCACCCACGACTCGCGGCAGCTCAGTAGTACTGCACAAGACAGAACTCGTGGCCCTCGGGATCGGCCATGACGACGACTACGCCCTCGTCGTAGTCGTGTCGTTCGTCGGTGGTCCGTCCTCCCAGCATGGTAACGAGCTCGATAGCCTCGTCGACGTCGTCGACGGTCACGTCAAGATGGATGCGGACCTTCCCTGCCTTCGGCTCGGGAACCGGCTGGAAGACCAGCCGCGGCTGGGGATCGCCGCGATGGCCCAGGTAGACCCAGCCGTCGTGCGACGGCCCCGGCTCGCGACCGAGCAGGCCGCTCCAGAAGCGCGCGACCCGTTGCGGGTCCACGCAGTCGATCGTCACTCCCGACACGAAGTTCGCCACGTACGCCACCTTACGGTCGCGCCCAGATGTCGCGGCGGCGCCCAAGACCAGCAGAATGCCGAGCCGATAGCGGCATGTCCGGGCGATCGCGCTCAGCGCCAACAATGCATAAACCTGCGGCAGAATTGGTGCCTGCTCGGCTGTGCCGGGGCGTCACGATGCTATTGATAGGCGCGCGCCGACCTGCCGCGATCGGTGTCGCGGCCGTGTCAGGCCAGCGTGCTGGTGTCGCTCGGATCTGGATGATCTGTGGGTTAGCGGTGACTTGGGTGCCGTAGCAGTCGCGCACCCCGTGATCAATGTGCAACCGCGCGGAGGGGGAGTGTTTTGTCGGCTCTGTTCAGGACAGCAGTTCGTGGGTCAGGGCATAGGCCACGGCGGCGGTACGGCTGGTCACTTCGAGTTTGGCAAGGATGTGCTCGACATGGTGCTCGGCGGTTCGCCGGCTGATGTACAGGGTCTTGCCGATGTGGGGGTTGGAGGCGCCGTCGGCGAGCAGGCGCAATACCTCGAGCTCGCGCAAGCTGAGGGCCGGTCGGGCCGGATCTGCACCGCGACGCTGGCGCTGGTGACCGGTCCCGGGCCGGGTGGAGGACCGGAGCGCCGCTAGGCACGCCGGGTCGAGGCCGTCTTCGCCGGTGAGGTCGGGTGGGCCATGGCGGGCCCGCTCGGCCCAGGCATCGGCGGCGGCGAGGAGCTTGGCGGTGATGGGCATGCGCTGGGCGGCGGGCCCGAGTGGATAGCCCGAGCCGTCGAGGCGTTCGTGGTGGGCGCCGACGTCTGCGGCCAGGTCGGCGAGGGGGCGGACCTGGGACAGGATGCGCTGGGCATAGTAGGGGTGCAGGCGGACCGGCTCAGCGAGCGCGGCTGCTCCGCCCTGGTGGCTGGCTGCGCTGGTGTCGTCGTCTGCCTGCTGCAGCAAGCGGTACGGAACGGCGATCTTGCCGAGATCGTGAACCAGCCCGGCCCGGCGCAGATGCTCCTGTTCGGCTTTGGAGAGCCCGAGGTGCGCGGCAGCCTGGCCGGCCAGGCTGGCGACCGTGTGCGAGTGCGAACCGCGCCGAACCGACTTGAGATCGGCGAAGTCAGCCAGCGCCTCGCACACGGCTAGGCGCTGGTCGTCGAGTCGCTCATCGACCGGGGTTCCAGGGTCACACGACAGCACCTCAGCGAGGGGGATTGGGTCATCTCCGGGGGGCCACAGGCCGCCGGCGAGGTCGAGGTAGGCCTCGGCCACCTGCGGATCGAAGTAGCTGCCGGCCCGCTGGCGGACCATGGCAGCCGCAGCCTCGGCACCGGTCAGTCCACGCACGAGGTCAGCGGCTAGCGCCAAATGCAGGATCTGGGCCGGCTGGGGGATCTCTTCTGCGCGCCGGTGGAAAGCTGGGCTGCGGCCGTCGTACCGCTCATGCTGGTAATGCACGGCGTCTTGCACGTGAGGACCGAACCCAAGGCGGACAGTGAAGTCGGCTGCGATCTCACAGTGTGCCGCCATCGCCTCGTGCGCCACCGAGCCGCACCGGGAGACGAAGGCGGCCAGGCGGGCGAGCCGGGCGGGCAGGCTGGGATCCAGTTGCAGTCCGCTCATGGCCCAGGTCGCCATGCTGCGGGGACTGTGCAGGTCGACCAGGTTCATGCCGAGCAGGGGAGTCCTCGCATCGTCGGCGAAGAACGGGTCCAGCACCGCGCCGCAGGCGCCACATCCCACGTCCTTGAGCAGGGCCCCGTAGAAGACGGCCTCCATGCTGTCGGCCCCTAGCCCAAGCGCGCGCCCCAGCTGGATGCCAACGAAGGCTGTGTTGGTCCCGTGTTCCATCCGCTCCGCGGCAGCCAGTCCGGAGCCGTAAGACAGGGCGCACAGCAATTCGGCTGTGCGCCAGGTGCCCGATCGCGGGCCTGGCGCCGGAGGCGCAGCGGCAGCGCCGCTCATGCGCTCAGCGTAGCCCGCGCACCGGGGGTGGGCCATAGGCCGGGGGTGGGCCATAGGCCCGGGCTCCCGGCCGTGTCCTGGGTGACGAGAACGACGGACGCCGGGAAATGGGGGAACTCCCCCATGCCAGCGACCCGGGCACCGGTGCAAGCTGTCATCAACAGGGGTTCAGTACACGACTGCAAGCGCAGCGACCGACTGAAAGGCAGCCGGCCGCCGCCTGACTGTGGGCGCGGGTTGTATAACCCGCGGCCGGAACGAGCGAGGAGACACGATGACGGAGGACTGGCCTTCGGTGGGGCAGCCGGACGAGGCGGCTGCACCGGTGGGCGAGGGCAGGGCGCCCCGCGGGTCCGGCGCTGAGCGGGCGGCGATCGTGATTGTCGGCCGTGATGCCAGCGTCCGAAAGACTCTTAGCGAGGAGCTGTCTGGGCGTTATGGCGTCGACTACCGGATCGTCGTCTGTGATGAGCCGGCATTGCTTGAACTAGTGATCAGGGAGCTGCTAGCGGCTGGCACGCCGGTCGCGCTGGTGGTCGGCGGGGTGGGTGCTACCGACCCGGATGGGATTGAGCTGCTGGCGCGGGTCCGCGTCATCGACAGGGCGATATCCAGGGTGGCGGCGGTTGTCTGGGGTGAGTGGGACACTGCGCGGCCGGTCTTCGACGCCGTCACGATGGGCAAGATCGACCATTGGGTGACGCGCCCGGTACAGAGCCCTGACGAGCAGTTCCACGAGTCGATCACTCGGTTCTTGAGCGAGTGGAGCAGTCGGCACGGAGGTAGCTTCGAGCCAGTGCAGGTGATTGGCGAGCACTGGTCTGCCCGGTCCCAGGAGCTGCGGGACACGTTTTCCCGGAACGGGATCCCGATCGGCTTCTATGACGCCAGCTCCGGGCGAGGCCATCAGATGCTCCAAGAACTCGGTGCGGAGTCGGCCGAACTGCCGGTTGTCGTCCTCCGCTTCGGTGGACGGCGGTCAGTCCTGTTCAACCCGTCGAACCTGGAGATCGCCGAAGCCTTCGGCCTGATGACACCGATCCCCGACGGCGAGGTGTTCGATGTCGCGGTGGTGGGAGCGGGCCCGGCGGGCCTGGCCGCAGCGGTCTATGCCTCATCCGAGGGCCTGCGGACCGTGGTCATCGAGCGCGAGGCCATTGGCGGCCAGGCGGGATCCAGTTCGATGATCCGTAACTACCCTGGGTTCGCTCAGGGCGTCAGCGGGGCCAGGCTTGCGTTCGAGGCATATATGCAGGCCTGGTTCTTCGGCACCACGTTCCTGTTCATGCGGCAGCCCGTCAGTTTGTCGCGCGAAGACGGCCAATACCGGCTGCAGCTGTCCGACGGCAGCGCGCTCACCTCGCGAACGGTGGTCATCACCACCGGCGCCACCTACCGGCGCCTCGGCGTGCCCAGGCTGGAGGACTTGCAGGGCCGCGGGGTCTTCTACGGTGCCGGGGTCAGCGAGGCACCGGCGATGCGGGGGCAGAAGGTCTTCGTCATCGGCGGCGGCAACTCGGCCGGGCAGGCCGCCATGCACCTGGCCAAGTGGGCCGGGCAGGTCACCATCCTGGTGCGCTCGGCCTCACTGACCGACGGTATGTCCGACTACCTCATCCGCGAGATCGACGCGGCGCCGAACATCGATGTCAGGTACGGCGTGCAGGTGGCCGATGGGACCGGCACCGGTCATCTCGAGTCGCTGGTGCTCGAGGACACCAAGACCCGGGTGCGGCAAAGTGTCCCGGCTCATGGCTTGTTCGTTCTTATCGGCTCCCAGCCACGGACCGAATGGCTCGGCGGCAGCCTGGCACGGGACCGGTGGGGTTTCATCCTCACCGGTCAGGATGTGCTGGACAACCCGAGCGCCCGCTGGCACGCCGGCCGCCATCCACTGCCGCATGAGACGAGCCTGCCTGGGGTCTTCGCCGCCGGTGACGTCCGCCGGGGAGCGGTCAAGCGAGTCGCCTCCGCTGTGGGAGAAGGCGCTATCACCATCCCGCTCGTGCACCGCTACCTGGAAGGTATTGCGGTGCCAGAGACCGCAGGGAGGTAACGCCGGTGTATAACGACACTGTTCGGTATGCGCAACCGGATGAGCTGCGGACGGGGCAACGCTCAGGCGCTCCGCAGGAGCCCCCCGGGGCAGTTGCGCTCAGGCCACTGGCACCCGGAATGCGCAGGCTTTTGTTCGTCGCGTCGGTGCTCGTTTTGCTTGCCGGGATCCAGCTGTTCGTCTTCACCGGGCAAACCGGCCACTTCTTTGCCTTTACAATCACTAACCCGCTAGCCGCGGCGTTCCTTGGCGCTGCTTACTGGGCCGCCGTCGCGATCGAGGCGTTGGCTGGGCGGCAGGCGCTGTGGGCCAACGCGCGTATCGCCGTGCCCGCCGTTCTCGTGTTCACCGTTCTCACGCTGGCAGTCACCCTGACACACTTGGGCCAGCTTCATCTCGGCGGCAGGTTCGCGGCAGGAACACAGATCGTGGCAGTGGCGTGGATCGCGATCTATGTTCTCGTTCCGGTGCTGATGCTGATCCTGCTGGTCGTGCAGGCGCGCATCCCGGGGGCGGACCCGCCGCGATCGGCGGGCCTGCCCGCCTGGTTGTACGCCGTGCTGGCCGCCCAGGCGATCGTTTTGCTCGGCCTGGGCATAGCGCTGTTCGCGGCGCCTGGGCAAACGGCGCCGCTGTGGCCATGGAAACTGACCCCGATGATGGCCCAGGCGACCGGTGCCTGGCTGATCAGCTTGGGGGTGGCTGCCGGGCACGCGCTGCTGGAACGGGACGCCCGCCGCCTGCGGCCCGCCGCTGTCGGGAACATCCTGCTCGTCGTGCTGCTGTCCATCGCGCTCGCACGCTATCCGCACCAGTACGAATGGCGGTCCGCCTCCGGAATCGCCTACCTGATCTTCCTTGTCACAATGCTGCTGACCGGTGTGGTAGGCCTAGCCCGCGGGTTGCCGCGCGCGGTCCGCCAATCCGCCGTTGGACCGGCTCCTGCCACGGAGACCAAGGGGAAAACACCACAATCGCAATATCAATCGCCAGCCTGACAACACGCGAGGGACCCAAGCGATCCTTGCGGCCGCGCCTGCGCCATCCGGGCTGGGAAGGTTGATGGGGTTCTGGCGGGGCTGGCTGTGGTCATAGCGGGGCGGAAGGTCAGCACTGCAAGCCAAGCGCGTGAGACGCCCGCTCGCAGCAGAGCCCACCCCCCGTCGTCGGCACAGCCTGGCTACCTATCTGCCGCCCCGCCGCGAGGCGGCAGCGGCCCGCGGGAGCCGCGAGCTTCGCGCTGACCAGCCAAGCCGGTCGGCCGGGACTGGGGTACAGATCGGCGGATCGCGCGCGCGGCGCGTGATGGAGAAAGCCGGCCTCTGCCCAGGGAGCGGTCTGGTAGATGATCACGCCGCCGACTGTCCGCCCGCGAAGGCCGAGCTTGCGCAGTATCCCGGGCCACCGGCCAGCCGAGCTTGAATCCACCAGGATCGCCCCGATCTCAGCGCTCCTGACGAACTGGCGGAATCCCTGGACAGCGTGCCGCGTCAGCCGGCGACCTGCCAGGGCGGTGACCGCCTGCGGCACGACAGTGAGCGGCTTCGGCAAGGTGTGCGTGTGCGCCGCGTCCGATGGGCCGACATACCCGCCAGCCAGCCGCGTGTAGAAGTCGGTCTCGGCCTGCCACAGCAGCCCGGCATTGCCGCGCCGCGACACCACCACCACAGTCTCGCCGCGAGCCAGGTACTGGCGGTACTCGCCGGTGGCGATGAAGGCCGGCAAGCCGGGGCCCTGTGACACTGGCAGCGCGGGGGTGTCCGCGACGACGGCAGCGATGGCCAGCAGGGCCAGCAACCACCGCGCCCACCGTGGCCAGCGCCTCGACGGGGGACCGGCGAGCCACAGCGCCACGATCACTGCGAGCACCAGGAACGCGAAGACCATGACCCGCTGCGGCAGCGCGTCGCTCGCGACCTTCAGCCGCCAGAGCCGGGCCCAGGGCAGCCCGATTACCTGGCGCCCTTCGACCATCACAGCGGGCCCCAGGCCGACCAGGATGAGCAGGACGAACAGGACCAGCAGGAACTTCGTGATCTTCCGCGACCAGGTGGCGACGGCGAATGCCACGGCGAGCGCCATCAGCGGGACGCCAACGTAGCTTGCTCTGGCCCCAGCCGACCGTATACCCGCATAGTGGGCCAGCCAGCCCAGGCCGAAGGTCCGGTCCGCAGGAACCACCAGGCCCGCCAGGTCCAGCGCCTGCTTGCCGGGCCGCCCGAATCCTGGCGGCACGTGGGCCAGCGCGGCCGCGAGGTAAGGGGCGGCGAGAACGAGGGCCAGCAGGTAGGAAATGCCGACAAGCAGGCTCAGCCTGGCCACCGCAGGCCGGCCGTCCCGGCCGGCCAGCGCGTAGCCGACCAGGAGGGCGAGGACCCACACCGCGGTCATGAAGCTGAAGGTCTCCAGGTACAGGTAGAACTGCGCCGCCATCGCCAGTCCCAGCAGGGCGACGAACGTCGGCGAGCCGATCGCGCCGTCCAGCCGGGCCACTACCAGGTAGGCCATCAGCGGGAGGAGCAGGCTGAACATCAGGTTCAGGTCCCCGTGTCTCGCCGCGGTCGTCTCATAAGCCGAGAACCCGTAGACCGCTCCCGCGGCCAGGGCCGGCCAGAAGCACCCGGTCAGCCGCCGACACAGCACGAACGCGGCCCAGCCCGACAACGGCAGCGAGGCGGCCACGAGCAAATTGAACGCCACCACCGGGCCTGCTGTCAGGGTCAGCGGAGCGGCCACCACGGCCAGCGCCGGGGCGCAGGGGGCCCAGACCAGGCGGTAGCCGGCCGGGGCGCCGATCAGCGCGGTGTGCAGGGGGTTGAGCCCGTGCCCGATCGCATACGGCCACCACCGCAGGCACCAGGTGAAGAAGTCCGGGTCCAGCCCCGCCGGCCCGCCCGGGAGAAGACGCGGCTGCCCGAGATGGACAACGAGCGGACGGGCCCCGGCCAGCACCCACGCGGCCAGGTAGACCACCAGCGCGACCAGACCCTGGAGGGCCGGTGACGCGATGCGGACACGGCCCGCCAGGTCGGCGGCACTGGCCCGCAGCCGGCAGATGGGAGCGATCATCCGCCCCGCCGATACCCGAGTGCGACCCGGGAGTGGCCCGCTTCGGCTGGCTGGCTGGTCTCGACAAGGATGTTCATCTCGCCTGACCCGAAATCGTGTCCGTCCACCGTTGCATGACGTCCGGCGGCACTGTTCACCCGGTCTTCCATAGAGATGAGCGCCTCGAAGTCGGCTTCAGATGATCCAGGTCCGGTGTACCGCTGTGTCCGCAGCCGGGAGCCCGGAGCTGCCGGCATGCCGGTTATCCGGCACGAGTGCACCCCGGGCGCCATCACCGCACATCCACGTGCAATGTTCTTGCCCATCGAGATGCCCTCTCCAGCCAGCACGGGAACGGCCAGCAGCAAGAACGCTCCCAACCCGCCCCGGTCCAAGCAAGGGGAGGCATCCCCATCAGCGCACCCGCCGGGCAGTTGGTGAGCCACCGGCACGTCTCTCGTTGACCCGCCGCTACCGGACGGGTCCAACGTCAGCCTGGCAAGCGCCTGGCTGAACAAGCGGTACTTAGTTCATGCTTTGGCTAGGCGCTCTTTAATCCTTGTGTTGGCAACACGATGCCTGCGGGAATGGAGCCGTTAAAGCTCGACGGGTTGATCCCAAGCAGCCGCAACTTTTGCGTCGTCTCCGCCAGCAGGACGCGCTTTGGAAGGCTCGTGCCGCGCTCGGACTAGCCCGCCAGCGCGAGCAGATCGACTCGGTGCGATTGGGGCTGGCGTTCTCGCGGAGGGTCCCCTGCACGCAGAACATGCGGTTCTCAGAGTGCGCGCCGTACGTGACCGCCGATCCCGCGGCTGCGGTCTAGACGGGCTGTACGACGGCGGCCATGGTGCTGATCAGTTGCCGGAATCGCTGGACTGGCCCGGTTTCGCCGGTGATGTCAAGGTCGCGGTCCGATCCGGCGAAGATGAGGGCGGTCAGCGCTTGGGTGGTGCCGGTGATCGTGACGTCGGCGGGTGCGGCCGGGGTTCCCGTGGTCAGCGACCAGTGGTGGCCGTCGCTTTCGACCAGGTAGTCCGCACCGTCGAGGCGGAAGTGCCAGCGGGCTGGCTGATGGTCGCCAGCGGCGAGGTCGATGGCCTGGGTAACGGAGCGGAGCAGATGCTCGGCGTGCAGCGGCTCGCCGGTCTGGGGCCAGCGCCAGGCGTGCTGTAGCCCCCACCTTCCAAGGGCGTCGACGACGGGCCCGAGGTCCGCGCCGGCCGGCGTCAGGTGATACCAGACCTCCCGCCGCCCCGGCTCCCGGTCGGCGGCAACGATCCCGGCGTCCTCAAGCTCGCGCAGGCGCTGGCTGAGCGTCTTGGGGGTGATCCCGCCCAGGCGGTCCATCAGGTCGGTGAACCTCTTGGCGCCGGCGAGAAGGTCGCGGATCACCAGCAGGCTCCACCGGTCGCCGACCCGCTCCAGGGCGCGCGCGGTCAGGCAGAAGTGCCCGTAAGTGCGAACGTTCCTTGTCACGCTCTCGATAATACTAGTTGACAGATACTATCGTCAACATAGTATCTTGTAGATAGTCAACTGGAGGAGGATGTCATGTATCACCCGCCTGGCTTTCTGTGGGCGATCATCATCGCCGGGATGATCGCGATCCCGGCCGCGACCTGCCTCGTGCTGTACGGCGGCGCGGTGCGGGCCTGCCTGGCCGGCGGCGCGCGGTGCTGCTCGCCGGCGGCGCGGCCGTTGTGCTCGGCGGCTGGTTCGCCGCCAGCGCGGTGATCGCGGGTCACGGCTGGTACCACGCGCGGCTCGGCCACGGGGTGCCGTGGCTGCCGGTCGCGGTGGTCGGGTTCCTGGGTTTGCTGCTGGCACTGCGCCGGATCCCGGTGGTGGCGCGCGCCCTGACCGCGCCGGGCATGGCGAGCCGCCTGGAGCTCCCGCACACCTTCCGGGTGATCGAGGGGACGGCCTTCCTGGCCACCATGTTCCTCGGCCATCTGCCCGCGCTGTTCGCCCTGCCCGCCGGCCTGGGCGACATCGCCGCCGGCATCGCCGCGCCGCTGGTCGCCCGCAGGCTCGCGCAGGGCACCGGCCGCCGGCCCGCCCTGTGGTTCACCGCGTTCGGCATGACCGACCTGGTCAACGCCCTGACCCTCGGCGCCCTCACCGGATTCGCGCTGATTAACGTCACCCCGTCCGGGGCGCCGATCAGCGAGCTCCCGCTCGCGCTGATCCCGACAGCCGCCGTGCCGCTGCTGCTCGCCCTGCACATCACGTCTGTGTCTGCGCTGCGCAGAGCCCAACGAGCACCGCTGCCAGCCACCGTCCCGCTCATTGCCGCCGCGAGATAGCAGACATCAGAATGGAGCCGCCGGCGGCCAATCTGTCCGGGTGAGAAGATCGCGGTAGGCGGCAGAGTCTTGCCCGGCCTGTTGTTCGGACGCGCAGGGTCCCGATCGCAAGGAAGGAAGCAAGCGGAGTGGCTGGCACAACGGACCTCACGACGTTGCTGGTAGCGATCGCGGACTTCGACCACAAGGCGGCTGCGGATCTGCTGGGCGCGACTCCGTCGCTGGCGACGGCCACGCTGCAGAGACGCGAGGAGTTCTTCCTGGCCGAGCGACTCGCGCAGATCTACGAAGGCGATACCGCGTTGCATGCTGCGGCGTTCAGTTACGACCCCGAGATGGCCCGAGACCTGATCGGACGCGGCGCGGACGTTCGGGCCAGGAACCGGCGGGGCGCCGAACCGCTGCATGCCGCGGTGATTGGCGTCCCCGGCTCGGCAAACTGGAACCCGAGAGGCCAGCGGGATGTCATTCTCTGTCTGATCGAGGCGGGCGCTGATCCCAACGCAACCGCCGCTGGCGGTGTGACACCGCTGCACCGTGCGGTCCGGAACCGGTGTTCGGCTGCTGTCGAGGTCCTGCTGCGCGCCGGTGCCGATCCTGGCCTTTCAAACGACCGGGGTTCGACCGCTTCCGACCTCGCTCACTGGACAACCGGGCGCGGTGGCACGGGGTCCGCAGCGGCCAAGGCCGAAAAACGAACCATTGTCGAGCTGCTCGAGATCAGCACCGCATAAGGCACGATCAGCCGCGCGCTGCGCAGCGAGACGTTATGGCTCGGCGGGCGGGTTCGCGCGCAGGTCGGTCGACTGACGCACCCCGTCGCGCTCCGCGGTGGCGGTGGCGGTGGCGGTCGCAGCCAGCACTGCGGCCGAGGGAATGGGCACCGGCAACGGCAGGCTCCGGTCGCTGGAGTGCGCGGTCACCGCGCGCAGGTGGTAAGCCTCCAGTTCGGCGGCGAACTGAGGCTGCCGGTACGGCCTGCCGTCCACGACAGGCCCTTCAACCCCGTTGATGATCGCGACGACGTCCTGTCCGCTGATGGTCTTGTGCTGCTCTAGAGCGTGCCCGACCGCGAGCACGCTGGCCCGGTTCTGGGCCAGCAGGGTGCCGGTCCGGTCTGCCAGCGCCTGCATGTGCGCTTCGGCTCGCTGACCGAGCGCGGTCTCCAGCACGTTGCGGTCGTTGCCGTCGGCGACCGGATGCGCGTCGTGCGGGGCCCTCGTCGCGGCGTAGGAACCCACCTGGTTGCCCATTCCCCACAGTCCTTCCATCGCTAGTGCGATGGTGGTGGCGCTCTGCAGGTCCCCGGAGACTCCCGAGCTCGAGTCGCCGTTGAAGAACATCCGCTCGCCCACCAGTGAGGCGACGCTGACCATGATGTCTGCCTCATACTCGCTGCGCCAGGAGGTGAACTGCTCTTCGATCGGGATTGGCTTCACGAACCCCAGGTAGTCAGCGCCCTTCTGGATGGTCGCCGTGTCGATGACGTTCCGGGTCTGTACCAGATGGCTGACAACTGCGTGGCAGGCTTCGTGCAACGCCACGGCGTGCCGTTCCCGTTCGATGTACTCGACGCCCTCGGACGGCCCCACGCTCTTGGCCAGCTTGGCCTTGAGCACGTCAGCCCAGGTGATCGTGGCGCGACCGTCACGCAACGCGGCGATCAGGGATTCATTCACCAGGTCTTTGATGGTCGCGCCGGTGGCGTAGGGCGTGATCGTGGCCAGGTGATCCATCTGATCGTCAGTCACCGCGTGACTCACCCGGGAGAAATAGCCCTGGTAAGTCCGCTTCCGGCCCTCCTTGGACGGGTACCCGACGCGGTACATGCGGTCGATGCGACCCGGCCTTAGCAGTGCCTCATCCAGCGCGCTCGGCATGTTAGTGGCCATGATCACTAGGAGCCGGTACTTGGGTGGCGGCTTCGGGCGCATCCCGAGCGTGCGTCGGACGATCCGGTTGAAGAAGCCGCGCGGCTTCTTCAACCCGGACAGCTCGGTCAGCAGCGCCTGCAGCGTGCCCATGCCGCCGCCGCCCCCCATGCCGGCCGGGATCATCTGGCGGAACCGGCCCGGCCTGCGGGGTTCGGATGTTGCCGGACCGCTTGCTGTGCCGCCGGCGGCCGCTGCGCCGCCCAGCGCGCGGGAGTACAGGGCCGACTGGGTTTGCGGGGCCAGGTAGCTGAAGCCGTTGCACGCGGTCAGCAGCCCGGGCGGCCCGCCATGGCCGACCCGCCCGCCGCCGCCCTGTCCGCCGCCGGTGCCGCCGCCGCGGCTGCCAAGCGCGTCCGCCTCGTCGAAGAACACGATCACACCGCCGTACCGCACCGACAGCTTGCGCAGCTTACGGAACAGGAACTTCACCTTGAGCACGCCCACGCCGAAGAACATGTTGATGAAGGCGCCGGGATCGACGAAGACGTAGGGCCTGCCTGTCTCGCCGGCCACGGCCTCGGCCATCAGGGTCTTGCCCGTTCCCGGCGGTCCCCAGAGCAGGATGCCGCCAGGGACGTAGCCGCCCTTTTCCTCGATTGCTTCCGGGTCCTCCAAGTACAGGATGTTTTCCTTGACCTTTTCCAGGACGTGATCCTGGCCCCACACGTCGGCGAATCTGGTGGTGATGTCGCCCGGATAGTAGACATCGACGCCGCCCCTGGACAGGAAATAGAAGATGGCGGCGAACTGGCCGACGGCCAGCAGCATGAGCGCCAGGCCGTACAAGATCAAAGGCAGGTAGTGCACGATCGAGGCGGGCGCTCTGAACAGGCCCTGCAGCGGTGATGTGTGGTACAGCGCGCCAAAGATCACCGCGATAATCGCGATGACCAGCAGCCACTTCAGCGCACGGGAGGCGCGGAACCTGGAGTAGTCGCTAAACCGGTGCGCTGCCCGGTCGGAGGAGTAGAACACCGTGCTCGATGCCCGGTAATAACGGTGCGAGCGCTCAGCCGCGAAGAAGCTGAGCTGCCTGACAACCTCGATGCCCAGCAGCAAGACGAGCCAGCGCCCGATGCCAGAGCTGACCTGGAGTTGCTGCACGGCGGCATCGCGGAAGCTCAGTACCGGGTCGTTGGACATCTGGTACCAGACGACGAGGAACCACAGCAGCAGCAGCAAGATGATGAACTTCAGCCGATCCCACAGCGCCAGCGCCCGCCGGGTTGGTTTCCTGGCCGGATCATGCATCACGAACCTCGCACCGTGAATGAGTCGACCACAGACTTGATCTGGGCAATGTGCGCGACAAAGCAGTTCTGGTAGCACTGCACAAGCAGCAGGTAGAGCTTGGTGGTCGAGCTGTTGGTCAGCACAGTTTGATCAAAGGCGTCAGGCTGGCCATTGATCGTGTATTCATACAGCTCGTTAATGCCGCGCACGCCGTCGTGCGTAGTGATCACGGTGCTGTTGATCAAGGCGAACCCGGTGAGCGTACTGCCCGCAGCGGCTGCCTGCTTCCGGGCGCCTGATGTCACCGGGAACAGCAAGTCCCGCATGAAGTTGAAGCTCAGCGCCTCTCGCAGCCCCGTGCTTAGCGACTGCACGCTGGCATAGACCACGGGCTCGCGCGACGCGGTCAGTAAGGTGCCCGCGGAGGCATCCCAGCGCGCGGCGTAAGCACGCGACCAGGCGAACGAGCCACCCGATGGCCCGAGGGCCGAGTTCGAAAGCTCCGAGGCCTGGGCAGCCGCCAGCTGTTGCGGGTTGATCTGCTGCCAGCTGGCCGGGACCTTGAAATACGCGTTGTCGGCCGAGTCGGCCGCGTAGTTGTAGGAGGGCGTACAGCCAACCGTCGCGGCGAGCAGGCCTGCCGCTACTAAGCCCGTGGCGATCCGGCGGAACTGCCCCATGCTCCGGGCGCCTCTCGACAATCTGAGCGGCCCGTCCTGGCAGTCCGGGCCCCGTAATCGAGTATGCGTTGATGGTGTGGTAACCAGTCAACCCCGCCGTTACCAGGCGATACTTCTGGGGAAGGTGAGGCGGGCGATTACCCGCCAGCCGAGGATGAACAGCGCCAGGAACGCAAGCGTCACGCAGATGAAAGCAAGCGCGGTGCCTTGGCCGGCGACCACCCGGATCGCCATCCCGGCCACCGCCGCACCCAGCCATGCGCCGAGGCCGGCCGGCACGACCGCGAGCGGTTTGCGCCAGGTCCTGGCCGCGGCCAGGCCGATCGCCAGGCCGGCCAGGAACGGCCAGGCCGTATGCCAGAGCCCGGCGACGCCGTCACCGTCGTGGTGGGTGTGGCGGCCGATGGCCACGAAGGCCAGGACGCAGCTTGCATCAAGCACCGCAGCGACGATGGCTGAACGCCTCATCCGGGAATCCGCACTGAGATTCCGGCTGCCCGCCCGGCGTTGAGGTGGATGCTCAGTGGCACGACCTGCACGTGGTAGGCCAGGCCAGGAGTCAGCCTTCTGAGCCTGACATGGGTTGACCACACCGTGCGCACGTACTGCGAAGTGCCCGACCCGGCGGCGAGGTAGATCCGATACCGGATGCCGATCCCGGCTGATCGCCAGGTCAGCCGGACCAGGCCGGCTCCCGTCTGCGCCCGGAGGTGGGACACGCCGGGCACCGGCGGGCAGCCGCCAGAGAACGACCAGGCGTTGTACCACTGCGCTGGATGTTGCTGGCTGATCTGCGGATAGGCCGCGGGAGCCGCTTGCACGAGGCCCCGAACGCTGGCGGCGGGCGCGCTGAAGGCGCCCAGCGGCACGGCGATGAACCGCGGCTGGATGATGGCGTTGGAGAAGTGCGCAATCGACAGGCAGGCGCTAGTGACCGCCTCAGAGTTGACGTTGTAGCTGATCACCAGCGCCTTGCTGGTTGACAGGGCAGGCTCGGCGCGGGCCTCGTACAAGACCCGGTAGTCGTTGGCTACGTTGAGTCCGATGCCCGGGGCGTGGTACAGCAGGATGCCCTGGCTGGTGTCGAAGGGCCCCCAGGGCGCTCGCGCCGGGTAGGCGTAGATATCAGGGTCTCCGGCTCCGGGGGCCTGGATCAGCCAGTAGCGGGCCGCGATTCGCACGACACTGAGCGCCGAGGGGATGTTGAGGCCCTGGCTGAGCGGCTCGATAGGCACGGCAAGGCTCTGGCTGCTGACCCACTTCCCGTTGGCGTAAAAGTGCCATGCGGCGAAATCGGCCAGCCGGCTGGCCCGCACCCGGGCCAGGTACAGCTGGCGGCTCAGGCTTGTCAGCGAAGGGGTCTGCCAGCCGTAGATATAGATCGAATGGCCGGATCTCAGCAGCCCGGATCCCCACATGATGGGCGTTCCGCCGCCGGACGGTGTGTAGGTCGGGACTGGCGTAAGCCTCGCCGCGATCACGCCTCCGTACGTCGGGCCGCGCCCGGCCGCGCTGAGCTTGCGGACCGAAAGGCTGGCGATCGTCGTACCGACAGGCACGAACGGGAACGAGCCCTGGAGGTAGGCGTTGTAGAACTTCACAACACTGCCGCCGACCCTGATCCCGTCGGCATCCCAGTACCGCTCCGAGCTCGGCGCTCGCACGACCGACGCCGCCACGCCGGGATGGCGCGGGCTGGTGCAGGCGCCGCCGCCGGTCAACGTCACCAGGCGCATGCGGCCGCGTGCCGTGGTCTGCATCACCACCGAGTTGTGCAAGAAGCCGCTGACGTGCGAGAGACCGATCCTGGGCCCGGCCGGGCCCAGGAAGGTGTCGGCGAAGAACCACGCGATCTGCGACGAGTTCAGCCTGATCGCCGAGACTCCGTCGCCTCCCGCCCAGTCGGCGCAAGTGGAATGGTCGGAGTAATCAAGCCACTGCGCATTAAGAGCGTTCACGGCGCGGTCGCTGGCGCCGTGAACGCTTCGGCTAAATCCCGGGCCCTGGGCACCCGTATCGGACGAGCGCCCTCCGTGCACCACGTGCAGGACGGCCAGCGTGATGCCAAAGCCCGCGAGGATGCCGCTCACGGCCAGGGCGAGATTGACTGTCCGGGCCGATGACCGCATCCGAAGGAGCACCCAAAAGCCCCGAGGCCTGCGGGGGGGCCGCGCGGGGCCTTCCGTGTCGACGGACTGGTTGTGCCGCCCTTGCCGAGGGACCATATCAGTCCCACACGATATACAACGGATAACTCATTCCGGGTGCCGCGCGCGATTTTGGATCGGCGGCCAGTAGCTCTGCTGACGTGGTTGGTCCGGTTGGGTTACCCACACCGAGCACAAGTGACCGCAACCACGTTCCAGAGCTTAAGCTCGGCGCTAATGCCGAGATTGCTGATCGTTCAACACACGCCGTCGCCCGCGCTGCAGGCGATGTTCGAGGCCGCCGCGAGCGGGGCCCGCACGGACGAGATCGAGGGCGTCGAAGTGGCGGTCCGGCCGGCGCTTACCGCCGCTGCTGCCGAGGTGCTGACCGCGGACGGGTACTTGCTGGGAACGCCGGCCAACATCGGCTACATGTCCGGCGCGCTGAAGCATTTCTTCGATGGCATCTACTACCCGTGTCTCGAGGCGACCAGGGGCCGGCCCTACGGCTTGTACGTGCACGGTGCCAGCGATACCGGGGGCGCAGTCCGGGCGGTCGAGTCGATCACGGCTGGCCTGGGCTGGCGGCCGGTCAGGCCGGCGGTAACCGTGACGGGCACGCCGGGCAAAGCGGATCTGGAGGCCTGCTGGGAGCTCGGCGCGCTGCTGGCAGCAGAGGTAGCCAGTTGATCGTCACCGTCACCCTCAATCCTGCGTTGCACGTGCGGTATGAGACGACACGGGTGCAGCTCGGCGCGGCCAACACGGTAAGCGGGGTCCGCTACCGGACTGGCGGCCGCGGGCTAGCTGTCGCGCGGCTGCTGCACACCTTCGGGCATGAGGTCGTGGCGGCCGGGCTTGCGGGCGGGTCGGCGGGCGAGCTGATCCGGAGCGAGCTGGCCAGGGCGGGCGTGCCTACCCAGTTCACCTGGATCGCTGCCGAGTCGCGGCGTGTAGTCCAGGTCGCCGACAGCTCGGACGGACAGGTCACCAGTTTCGCCGAGCCCGCGCCGTACATCACCACTGAGGAGCTCGGCCGACTGGCTGCGGACTACCGGGCGTTGCTGGACGGCGCTACCGCCGTCGTGCTCTGCGGCAGCCTGCCCGAAGGGCTGCCGACCGAGATCTACGGCTCGCTGGCCAGCTACGCCACCGGCGCCGGAGCCCCGGTGGTGCTCAACGCTGGCGGCAGCGCGCTGCGGCATGGCGCGGCGCGCGGTCCTGCCCTGGTAATTCCGGAGCCGGAAGCGGCCATGTTGTCAGAGCTTGACGGGCTGGACGGGCTGGAAGCGGCAGGGGGCCGGCCGGTCGTTCTGCAAACCAGCCGGGGCGTGCGCGCCGTGACCGGTGATCGCGAGTGGCTGGCTGAGGTTGGGCCTGGTATCCAGCTGCCGGACTGGTCGGCAACTGAGGCCATGTCGAGTTTCCGTGACGGTCTGGTGGCAGGCTTGGTGCCCGGTATCGCCCTGTCGTGGTCCTGGCCGGACATGCTCAGGCACGCGCTGGCGCTCGCCACCGCGGCCACCGCCTCTGGCCAGCCAGATATTGACGCCTACGAGCAGGTTCTCGCGGGAGTTGCGATTACTTCACCGGGGCAGCGGCCTGGATTGTAGCTGCGCACGCCGACGTGATTTCATCCGCAAAAGTCCATACGTAGCACTATGCTCTCATTGTGCGCGAAATAGAACCGCCGCTCCGGCGTGTCGTGGTTCGGCGCCAGAGTCCTGGAGATGCCCCTGACCTGGCCGAACGCGATCGAGAGGACAACGCCGACGACGAACGCCAGGTGGGCTGGCCAGAGATAACCGGCTGGCTGGTACGCCACTGGCTGACGCTGGCGGCTGTTGCCTTGATCATCGGCCAGGTCGCTTGGAAAAGCCTATTCCTCAGCCATTTCTATTTCCGGCAGGACGACTTTCACTTCACCGAACTCGGCATGCAGTACGGGCTGAGCTGGAAGTACCTGTCCTATGTGGGCTCAGGACACTTGCATCCAGGTGTGTTGCTGCTCACCTGGATCATGGCGAAGATCGCGTTGTACAACTGGGCTGCCGCAACTTCGCTGAGTATCGCGCTGCTGGTACTGGCCAGCCTTGCCTGCTGGCGGCTGCTGCGGGTGCTGTTCGGACACCGGCCCGCCATCCTGATTCCGCTCATCCTGTACCTGGTGACGCCGCTGACCTTTCCCGACGACAGCTGGTGGAGTTCAGCGATCGAGTCCTTGCCGCTGCAGGCGGCGATCTTCCTGGCGGTCACTGCCCACGTGCACTACGTGCGGACCGGACGGATCCGCCACGTTATCGCGGCGGCCTGCTGGCTCGCGGTGGGTCTGTTCTTCTTCGAGAAGGCGATGGTGATCCCGGCCTTGCTGTTCGCCATCACAGCCGGTTTCCTGGTGGAGGGCAGGCTCGTCAGCTCGCTGCGGCGGACCCTGGTGTGGTACTGGCGCGCCTGGGCTGCCTACTTCGTCCTAGTGGCCGGCTACCTCGCCCTGCTGCTGATGACGCTGCAGAAGTCCACGGTCAGGCCGGCTCCGACCTCGATCACCGTGTCGCTGACCTTCGCCTGGGACCTGATCAGGCAAACCTTCCTGCCTGGCTTGCTCGGCGGGCCGTGGAACTGGGAGATGACGCGTAACGCTGCAGTCGCTTACGCCGCCCCGGCCGCCGGATTTGTCTGGGCCGCCGTCCTGGTGACCTGCGCCATCGTCGCCGTGAGTATCGCGATGCGGGCCCGCGCCTGGCGCGCGTGGGCAATCTTGGTCGGCTGGATCGTACTGGCAGATGTCGTGCCCATCGTCCTCGGACGGCTCGCCACCGCGAGCTTTGCCCAGGTACTCGGCCTGGACACGCGCTATCTGGCGGACGCTGCGCCGGTGGCGGCGGTATGCCTTGGATTGGCCTTCTGGCCGGTCGTGAAGTCTCCGGACGCCGGGCCGGCGGCGCAGCCAAACCATGAGTTCGTCGGAAGCCTGGCCTGGCGCGGCTTCGGGGTCGTCATGACCGGCCTGGTGATCATCGGCTCGGTATGGTCGGTGAACAGCTATGAGCAAGTCTCGAATATCCCGAACGTGCTGGGCCGCCACTACCTTGCGAATGTGAAGGCGGCCCTGGCTGGCCAGCCAGCCGGCACGGTTATCCTCGATCAGTACATGGTGCCGTACGTGATGTGGAACATCTACTACGGCAAGTACGCGCTGCAGTCCAGGGCCGTTGGCCCGATGGCGAGCAGTGCGGCCGCCAAGCACGTGCGCTGGGAGGCGCGTCCGGGCGGGAACATCGACAAGCTGATGATGTTCGGGCCGTTCGGCACGTTGCTGCCCGCGCAGGTGCACGGAACAGCTAGCCGGCAACTTCCTTTCGCCAAGGCGTGCTGGCCGGTGCACCACGGCGCGATCGTGGTGCGGTTTACCGCGCCTTCTTCTGTCTTCACTGGCATCCTGCGGCTGGGTTACGTGGCCGATCCGGCGGTCGCCGGGGAAGTCGCCACGATCTCTTACGGGACTGAGCTAAGGCACCTCGTGGTCGAGGCTGGGCTGCATAGCGCCTATCTCCAGGTCACGGGCAGTGCCAGCGCGGTGCGCGTCACCCTCTCGGCGCCTTCCCACCTGTGCGTGGGCGACGCCCAGGCCGGCAACCTGCGGCCATCGACAGCCAGCACGCCCTAGCTGCCCGGACGCGGGCCACGAACCCGGGCGGCCAACGCCGCGGCGACTAGCCGAGAGTCTGGATCGCCCCGCCTGCTGCCGCCCGCTGGACCAGGCGCGCGTGCTCTTCGTCGGTGACCGTCTCGGCGCGGTGGGCGAGCATGACCGGGATGTTATCGCTGATGCGGTAGCGACGCCGTAGCCGCGGGTTGTAGAGCATCATCTCGTCGTCGAAGTACAGCAGGCGGCCCTTGTCCACCGGGCAGGCCAGTATGTCGAGCAGTGCCTTCTCCAGTGTCATCGCTGCCTCCGTCGGTATACCTGTGCTGAGCTGTCGCCGGCCGGACCGGCCAGCTCCTCGAGCGCCTGGGCAAAGCCGGCCCCCAACCGTGCGGCAGCCGCGTCGTCCAGCAGCGCCCGGTTGTACCGGATCGCTATCTGCATGCCCTTGCCAACGGTGACCACGCCCACCGACAAGCCCCGCGGCATATGTGCCGGAGCGGAGAAAGCCATCGTCATGGCACCCGGAATGGAGAAGTCGGGCGGGTCGGTGATCTCGCCCAGATTGGAAAGCATCGCCGTGTCGCAGAGAAATGGGCCCGCCAGCCGAAGGGCGGCCCGAACGAGCCAGCGTTTCACCTTAGCGGGGCACCACGCTGCCGCAATGGCGCGGGTTGCCAGGCCGACTTGCGGGCCAGCGGTGCCCTTGGCATGGCTGGCTTGCCGCGCGATATCAGCGAGCAGGCTGGCTGCGTCGGCGGCGGGGCCGGGCGGCCCGACGGTAATAGGCACGATCCGGGAGAGATTCCCGATGGCCTGCGGCTGGTCGGCAGGCCTCACGTTGATCGGCATGGTGATCCGGATGACGCGGGCGGGCTTCCCGTGCTCAGCATTCCAGCGGCGCACCGTCACGATGGTGGCAGCCACGAGCACGTCGTTCAGGCTGACCCGGACGGCCTGGCTGGACGGCACGACCGGGACTGCCCGCAGGGGTAGCAGCCAGACGCCACAGCCCCGCTGGCCGCCCCGTTCCGGCGCAATCCTGGCCGGGCGGCCTGCAGCCGGGCCGTGATCGGATTCGGCCGGCTGCCGGCAGCTCCGCCCAGATACGGGCCGGCCTGCCAGGCTGGCCAGCAATCCCGGCTGATTCGGACGGGCCGTCGGGGCCTGTTGAAGCCGACGGCGAAACTATCCCTCGCCGGGCGGCCACGGCGCGATAGCGGCCGCCGACCTCTCTGAGCAGTTGCACCGACGACAGGCCGTCCATCACGGCGTGATGCGCGTTCAGGATCACGTGGTCGTAGTCGGGCCCGCTCGCGACCAGCATGGACACTGGCGGCGATCGGTCGACAGATGGCGACTGCGCCAGGAACGCGTTCCGTCTGGCGGTTAGCTCGGCTTCGTCGTTGAAGGTCGTGAACGAGACCGGGTCGGCATCCAATCTCGCTGGATGCTCCCATACGTAATTGCGGCTGAATGGGTTTGAGGCAGCCCGCCTGCTGCTAACGCGGGAGTGCGCCGTCACGGCCGCGACCGCCGCGGCCCGGAATGCCTGCTGGTCCAGTCGGCCTGGCAGGCGTATCTCCAGGTGAACGTTGGCCGGTTCGGCCAGGGTGTCGAAGTGGCAGCTGACTTGGTCAACAACGCCGAACGGCTGCCGGGACGCCGCTGGACGGCGTGTCGCCCGGCCACGATGAGACCCGTTGCTCATCTGCGCCGCCCGCTGCCAGCCGGCCCGGGACCAGGCCCGGCTAGTGAAGGCCGGCATCAGCGCCGCAGCGAGTGCCAGCAGTCCAAACACCTGGGCGGTGGCGCTGAACGGCCCGGACCCGATGTCCGTGGGAGCGCTGGCGAAAGCTGCTGTGCCGCCCGCCGCCAGCATGGCCAGGAATGCGATCGCAGGCAGCCATCGTGGCCGCAAGCGGCCGACGATCGCCAGTATGGGAACCGCCACTGCTATCAGTCCGCCCGCTATCGCGATCACGGCCGCCAGCGGGATGAGGACTGCCGCCTTCCTGGCGACTGCCCGAGAAGGCCGCGCTTCGTCGCTGACCGGGGGCGCTTGGTGGCCGGCAATGACCGCGTCGCGAAGCACGCCGCCGGTCACCGGCGCATCTTCGTCGCGGTGCAGCTCAGTCGGCTCGAACTCCCAGTGCTGGTCTGGTCCGCGAGACCGCCGGTGCTTGCCGCCGTGGCCAGGTCCGGCCGCCCCGTTCCCCACGCTAGCGCCCGCTGCGTCTTGCCCGTCGCCATCGGCCGGCTTGCTGAAGACGAGGGCAGGCTGTTGCATCAGCTCGAAGTCGATCGCAGGGCGCCTGCGCTGCGCGGGGAGCACCGCCATCGCCGGCCCGGGATAGTCAGCGGCGGCCCGCCGTCTGCGGAATCGGACTCTGCCGATGGCGCACGACAGCAAGAGCAGCAGCACCGCGCCGGACGCAATGATCCCGTCTCGGTAGATTGCCGTCGGCTGATAGGTCAGCGTGATCGTGCCGCCCTGGCCGGCCGGGACGACGAAGGCTTGCTGCCAGCCGTCTAGGGTAGCGGCTGGCAGCGCCCGGCCATTCAACGTTGCGGTCCAGCCGGGATTGAAGTTCTCGTGGACTTCTAGGTAGCTGGCAGCACCGGGGGCAATGCGCAGGGCGCGACTGTCGGCTTGCCAGGCTAGCAGCGTGACCGTGCGCGCCCCCGCCGTTGCCGGACCGGTTTGGGCCGCCGCTTGCGACGACTGACTGCTCAGGTTGAGGTTCGTGACGATGAAGTCGCTCGATGACCTGGCGGTCAGCACCTGCCGGCCAGTAGGGAGGGTCAGCACGCCGCCGGGCGAGCACAGCCGCAGCTGCACTGGTCTAAGCGCGACCAGATCGCCGATCCTGCCGCTGACCGAGGTCCGGTAGCGGTGACCGTCGATGAAGACCACTGGGCCGGAGCCGCAAGTCAGCCGGAATGACGACGCGAGAGCCGGGGCAGCGACCTGAAGCCCGGACAAGCCAGGGATAGTCACCTTGGCCAGGCCAAGCGGGAGCTGCGCTGGCTGGCCAATCGCTGTGTTGCCGGCCGCGGCGGAGGACACGGCGGGAAAGTTCAGATACAGCTTGTCGGTCCGCAGCGGCGGGCTTACCTCGACGATGCCTGCCAGGCCGACGTTTTCCAGTCGGTATCCGGCTGGGCTGCCGATCAGCACTCCGGTCGGCGCAGCGGCTAGCCCGAAAGCCGACTTGAGCACCAGCCTGGTGATCCTTCTCTTACCGTGCCAGGTCAGTTTCAGCTGCGGATGCGGATCGCTGGCGCCGGCTATCCACGGTTTATCGGTCCCTGGCCGGAACAAGTTGACCGGATCGAATTCCGGCAGGTAGTTCCAGGTCGAGCTCGCGGTCACCTGGAACTGCTTGCGCGTCGGCGGCGTCAGCTTGGCAATCAATGCCTGCAGGGCAGGGCCGGGCACCGGCTCGGCCGAGATGCGCGCTGTCAGCGCGGCTGATGTGGTCGTGCGGAACATTCGGTCAAGCTGCCCGCTCGTCGCGCTGGCCAGGTCGAACTGCGACGGTGCGGGCTGGGAGAAGGAGTAGGTGACCGCTGGCGCCCGCGCCCCGGCCATGCTTTGGGCCGGCTGCAGATACCTACTCACGCGCACGCCCGGTATCAGCACGTCGCTAATGCCCGCGCCGGGGTCGCCAGGCACGACGTTGCTCGCCCCAGTGATCGTGATGCGCAGCCAGCGCGCCGGTCCGGCCGGCACTCGCAGCGGCTGGATATTCCCCGTGCCGACCACGTCGGTGGTGGCAGTGCCGGCCGACGTCGTGACCCGCAGCTGGTTGGCAATCGACCGCAGGTAGGTGTCGTCGAGCAACGCGATCCCGACCCTGGCCGGAAGGTCAATCGTCTTGCCGAAGTTGATCTGCAGCCATTGCCCGACCGGGGTGATCGGATCGCTTTCCGCCCAGGCCGTGTCCGGCTTGCCGTCGAACGCATTCACCGGGTCGTACTGCGGCGATTCGCCCAGCCAGGTGCCGTCAGAGGAGGCCGTTACGCTCGCGGCCCCGGTCAACACGGCCACAGTCTGGTGTCCGGAGGCGAGTACTGGAAGGAGCTGTCGTGGTTGGCTGCCCGCCCCACCGAGCGGGTCATCGACCGGATTGGTCTGGGTGGCCGTGTAGGTAAAGGACTGGAAGTTGGTTGTCGAGCCAAAGTCGTTGTCCGCGCGTCGCTGCCCGTCGGTGACGGCCCAGAGCGAAGGCGTCCCGGCGAGTTGCTGGCCCGCGATAACTGCCGGCTGGCTGGTTAGCACGCCTTGTGCTGCGAGTTGCAGCAGCGAGTCAGGACCACCATTGACCAGGACCGTATTGCTGACCGGCAGCGCGGCGACCGGACTGGCGGGCCGCAGGGCCGGGCTCGTCGCTGCGAAGATCTCAACTGCCGGGTAGCTCGTCGCGTAGCCGGGTGCCAGCCCGGCTACAGCCGGGTACTGAGCGGATGCGGTGACGCTTGGCCCGAAGGCCGCGACCCGGCGGAAGCCGGACTGTGCCAGGGTCTCGTTCACGACCTGGGGCGAGACGTACCCGTTGACCGACGGAATGGTGTCGTTGCGGACCACCACGTAGCGGATCCCGGCCCGGGCGAGATAGGCGGGCAGGCCGGCGACCTGCTCGCCTGACTCCAGTGCCTGCTCGGCGGTTTCCAGCATGACTTGCGAGCCGGCTCCCCCGTACGGCACAAGTCCTCGCTCAGCCCAGGGTGAGGTGGCCAGCGGCTCAAGCGGGTCGTCAATCGTGTCGCCCCAGGTGAACTGGCCATGCGCGTCCGCCGGCACAACCAGTGCTGTCTGCCGTGGCGAGTGCGCGGCCAAGTACGCGCTTGCCTTGCTCCAGTAGGCGGGAATGCGGGTAAAGGAGCCTGCCTGCAAGACGTGACCGCCGAGCTGGGGGAGCGCCAGCCCAACCAGCACCAGTGCGACAGCGGGAGCGCTGGCAGCTGAACCGGCCAGTCGCGTCGAGCGGCCGACCGGAACGGTCAGCCGCCAGAGCCAGCTCATGGCGTGCGCGCAGCCGAGTGCTAGCGCCACGGCAATCACCGGCTCGAGCTTGTACAGGCTGCGCAACGGGGCAAGCGTGCCGTCGAGCGCGGTGTTGATGGCAGAGTGCCAGGGCCCGCCCAGCGGTCCGTAGTAGCCGGCCAGTGCGGCCGCGGCCGCCAGGCCCACGCAGATGCAAAGCCAACGGCGCTCGGGCATGTCCCGGCGGGCCAGGCCACCGAGCCCGACGGCAGCGGCGACGGCGGACGCGAGGATCGCGGCCGGCGTAGCAACCATCGTCCAGCCGCCTGACAGCCACGGAGCACCGCCCAGATTCAGGTACGCGGTCCAGGCACCGGCACCGCGCAGGACCGTGGCCGCCGACATGGTCCGCGCGGTCGTTGCTGACTGCTCGATGTAGGGCAGGAAGTTGAACGAGTAGTGACCCTGCAACAGCAGCGGTATTACCCACCATGCAGTGGCTGCTATGACGGCAGCGGCCCATTTCAGGCTCAGCTCGACTCGTCGCCGCCCGCTTGTATGAGTCACGATGTAGAGCGCCGGCAACAGCAGGACCGCAAGCGTGGCAGCCGCGTTTACGCCGCCCATGGCCGCGATGGCCAGGCCCGATCGCGCCGCTGCCCGGCCGGGCTTGGTCCGGCCCTGGACGGCACTGACGAGCGGCAGCACTGCCCACGGCACCACCAGCCCAGGCAGGGCAGCCGCCGATGTCGATCCGATCAGGATGGTGAACGCCGGCCACAGCGCGAATATCGCGCCGGCCAGCACCCGGGTGCCGTCACTGCCGATCTGCAGGACCCGGGCGAGCTTGACCATGCCGGTGAAGCCGACGGCGACCAGTAGCGCGAGCCAGAGCCGCTCGATCAGCCAGATCGGCACGTGCAGCAGCTGGCCGACCAGGAAAAACGGGGCCATCGGGATCGCATAGCCGATGTACTGGTCCTGCAGGCTGCCGAACCACTCCAGCGGATTCCACAGGGACCAGAGCCGCCTCAAGAACTCCCCGGCGTCGATGTCGACGCCGAGTTTGGTATCGAAGATGATGCGGCCGGTATCGTTCGCGCAGAACACCGCCAGCGCGATCAGGAACGCGAACAGGAACAACCTGCCGTCCCGCAGCATGCCCAGGCGCTTGCCGGACTCCGGCACCGCGGACATGCCGTTGCCGCTGGCCACCGGCGGTGTGGCGGTGGCGGCTACGTCGACGGCGCCAGCCGGGCCGCTCATGGCAACTGCATGCCACCGGCCGCGGTCTTGCTGGGCGCGATCTAGGCCGCCACCGGTCATGCCGTGCGCCGCATGATCAGTAGCAGATTCCAGGTAACGACCTCCCTGACGATCGGAATGTGCACGATGAACTTGCACCAGCGCGGGTAATACCGCGGCAGCGCATCGAGGATGTCTACGTCGGTTCGCGATCGTAGCTGGCGCAACACCGGCCCGATGTGAATCCGGTAGAGGTTGTGCCCGACAGCGTGCTTGGGCGGGCGGCCATAGCGCCGCTCATACCGGCGGGCGGCGAAGCCGGCACCCAGCAAGTGCCAGGGTGACATCTCGTGGCCGCCCCAGGGCGAGTACCAGTTCGTGAAGGACAGGTAGATGACGCCGCCGGGCTTGGTTGTCCGGATCATCTCGTCGATCAGGCCGGTGGGGTCCGCGACGTGCTCGAGCACATTGGAGGAGAAGCAGACATCGGCACTGCCGTCGGCCACCGGTAGCCAGTAGCCGTCAGCCAGCACGGCCCCGGACGGTGTCTGGCCGGTGCTGAGCAGCTCGGCAGAGTCGGGCTCGAAGAGATAACAATTCGCGCCCCGAGCCCGGAATGCCGCGGTGAAATGCCCGGCGCCGCCGCCGACGTCGACAACCGTGCGCCCGGCGAGGTCTGTGTGCCTGGCTACCTGATTGGCCGAATCCTCAGCCAGGCCCGCGTAAAACATGGCAGGCTCGGTCTGCTCCAGCAGGAACAGCCGGAACAAGCCAATAGATCGAGCTAGCCCTGCTCGGCCAGGTCGGTGCCGCGATAGCCTCGCTCGCCGCGGCGGACGCGTCCGGCCGGGCTCGCGGTCGTCGGGAGCAGCAGAGCCGGCCTGCGCACGCTGGCGTGATTGTGGTGATCGCAAGCTCATGGCGGGCTCGTATGCGCCTTTCCTGGGGTCGCCGGTGACCGGCGTCCGCGGCGCTTGCCGGTCATGGGCGCTGGAGACCTGGTCGCCATCCAAACGGCTTCCGCTAGAGCCGGAACGATCGTTGACGTTCGCCGAAATTACCAGAATGATACGTCAATGTCCGGTACACATTACTAGTTGGTACCCTACCGATACCGGAAACGCGTGACTTCAGCGGAAACGGGTCCGAAACCTGGAGCGGGGTGGCGTGACGCACGACTCGGCTGCTGTTCCGGCCGCTGCTGACGCAGCATCGCAGGTCGTTGCCGGCCCCGAACTGCAGCTGGCCGAGGCACAGCCGGGACCCGGCTGGACCGCCGAGCCGGCCGGTACCGGTCCGGCGCCCGGTGAGGCCGGCCGCAAGCTGCTCTTCGTTTCCTGGCGGGACCTGGCCAATCGGCGAGCGGGCGGGTCGGAGGTGCTCGTGGA
The DNA here is from genome assembly GCA_963787665.1 of uncultured Actinomycetota bacterium. Classification (GTDB taxonomy): domain Bacteria; phylum Actinomycetota; class Actinomycetes; order Streptosporangiales; family Streptosporangiaceae; genus JAJYUU01. Next base: position 149,359 of record CAWBDZ010000001.1, on the reverse strand, counting down.
CCGGCTGGCTGCGGGGATGACGGCACGCGGCGACCAGGTCAGCCTGCTGTGCGGCGGACCGTCAGCGCAACGTGCCTACCAGGTCATCCGCAGTGGCGGCACCTACAGCCAGTTCCTGCGCGCGCCGGTCGCCTACTGGCGACGGCTGCGGGACAGCGACCTGGTCGTCGAGGTCTGCAACGGCATGCCGTTCCTGACTCCGATGTGGTGCCGTCGGCCCAAGATCTGCATGGTCAATCATGTGCACACCGAGCTGTGGCGGATGATGTTCCCCCGTCCGGTAGCCGCCTTCGGGCAGTTTGCCGAGAGCAAAGTGATGCCCTGGGCGCATCGCGACAACCTGTTCCTGACCATCTCCAACTCGACCGCCGAGGCGCTGCGCGAGATCGGCGTCGCCGACGACCGGATCCGGCAGATCTGCAACGGCGTGGTTCAGCCCGACCCGCCGGCGCCGCGGTCGCCCGAGCCGCTGTTTCTGGCGCTCGGCAGGCTGTCGGAGTACAAGCGGATCGACATGCTGCTCAGGCTCTGGGAGCGCGTGCGGCAGGTCGTCGGCGGCACGCTGGTCATCGCGGGAGACGGGCCGGAGCGACCGCGCCTGGAGGCGCTGGCCGGGCCGGGTGTCGTTTTCACCGGCCGGGTGTCAGAGGACGAGAAGCACCGGCTGCTGTGCTCCGCCTGGATGCTGCTGCATCCAGCCCTGATCGAGGGCTGGGGGATCGTGATCACCGAGGCAGCGATACGCGGCACCCCGGCCATCGGATTCGACGTTGGCGGTCTGCGCGACTCCGTCGTCAACGGGCAGACCGGCCTGCTGGTGCAGAACGAGGGACAGTTCGCGTCCGCCTGGGCTGCGCTCGCGCTGGATCGGGTCCGGCGGGAAGCGCTGGGAGCCGGTGCCCAGGGCACGGCGGAGCGGTTGCATTGGTCTGCCGCGATCGAAGGCTTCGCTGACGTCGCCGACGAGGCGCTGGACCGGGCCAGCCACCACCGAGGACACGCGCGCTCGGCCCGGGCGAGGCAGTCGTGAGCACTGACACGGCGGTCAGCGCTGGCTTCACCCCGGGAGCTGGCGGGCTGCGCGACTTCTACGAGAATCCGGCCGTCCCGCTCAGCTCCGGCCAGGACCGGGCCCGCCGCCAAGCGCGGATGCTCGCTGCCGTGCTGCGGACCGTGCCAGCGCCGGCGTTGATCGTCGATGTCGGCTGCGGTGACGGCCTGGCGACCAGCGTGGCCGCTAGCGTCAATCCCGGCCATCGGTTTGTTGGCATCGACTGGTCGGCCGATGCCATCCGGCAGGCACAAACGCGCGGGCTCGTCCTGATCCGGGCCGGAGTCGAGGGTCCTGGCCTGCCGCTGGCATCGGGATCCGCCGACGTCGTGATCATGAGTGAGCTCATCGAGCACCTTGTGGACACTGATTCTGCGCTCGACGAAGCCTGGCGCATCCTGAAGCCGGGAGCCTCACTACTGCTGTCCACGCCGAACCTCGCTGCCTGGTACAACCGCGGCCTGCTCGCGTTCGGCGTCCAGCCCGTCTTTTCCGAGGTCAGCCTCCGCGGCGTGTACGGCCGGCCAGGCAGCCAGGTCGCCGGGCACTTGCACATGTTCACCCGGCGCGCTCTCGCCGGTTTGCTGGCGGCCAGGGGATTTGGCTCGATCAAGGTCCAAGGCGCCCGCTATCACGACGTTCCGCGCCCGCTACGGCCGCTTGACCTGGCATTCTGCGCGTGGCCGAGCGCTGCTTCGATCCTGCTGGTGCACGCACGCAAGACATGATGGTGGAAAGCGTGGCCACCTCCGGCCAAGCCGTCAGCCCGGCAGCGTGGCACCAGCGGGGCCGGATCTGGGTCGGCGGGCTGGTGCGCCAGCATGGCCTCGCCTCGGCGGTCGGGCTTGCCCTCGGCCTGCTGATGCTCGGGCCCGCCCTGGCAAGGGGCTTCCTGCTTAGTTACGACATGGTGTTCGTGCCGGACCCGCCGTTCTCCGCGGCGCTGCTCGGGCTCAGCGGCGGTCCGGCGCGTGCGGTGCCGAGCGATGCGGTGATTGCAGTAGCTGCCCGGCTGCTCCCTGCGGACATCCTGCAGAAGGTCATCCTGCTGGTCATCGTCACCGTGGCATGCGCCGGCGCATCCGCGCTGTTCGCGGCCGGCTGGCGGGCCTCGCGCGGTCGGCCTGCCCCCCGGCTGGCCTGCCTGGCCAGCGGGATCTTCTATGCCTGGAACCCGTTCGTGGCCGAGCGGCTCCTGATCGGCCAGTGGGCCCTGCTGCTTGGCTACGCCGGCCTGCCGTGGGTGCTGCGGGAGGTATGCGTCGGCCCGGTACGGATCCGGCCGGGCAGGCTCGCCCTGTTGATGTTGCCGGCCGCCATCGGCGGCTTCGCCGGACTTGCGGTGACCGGGCTAGCCGCGGTGCCAGCCAGCCTCGTCCGGGCTACCGGCGCAGAGCGCCGTCGCCGGCTGGCCACCGTCGTCGCTGTGCTGGCGCTGCTCAGCCTGCCCTGGCTGATCCCTTCGCTGCTAGTGCCGGTGCACACCGATCCGCTCGGAGTTGACCTGTTCGCGGCTCGGGCGGACACCCCGTTCGGCCGCCTCGGCAGCCTGGTGCTGCTGTCGGGCAGCTGGAATCGCCAGACCGTCCCGCGCGGATACGGCGGCGCCGGATCGTTCTTCTGGCTGCTGGTCGTCGCGTGCGCGCTGGCGGGTTATCTGCTGCTGGCCAGGAGGCAGCGGGGCTGGCAGGGCGTTGGCCTGGCGGGGCTGATCGGGCTGGCGATCGCGGCGATCGGAGTGACCGGCCCGACGCGCTCGATGCTGCACTGGCTGGTGGGCGCCTGGCCCGGCTTCGCAGTGCTGCGCGACGGCCAGCAGTTCGTCGCTGCACTCGGTCTGCTGGAGGCGATCGGCCTTGGCGCGGGCATCGCCTGGTTTCTGGAGCGCTCGGCTTCCCCGGGTTCGGCATCCCGGTTCCGCGGCAGCCAGGCAGCGCCGGCCGCCTCGGGAGCCGCGCCAGCCGCGGTGGTGCTGGCCGTGCTGGCAATGCTGGCGCCGGTCGTGCTTCTGCCCGGCCTGGCCTGGGGCCTGGCCGGCCGGTACCGGCCGGTGCAGTACCCAGCAGACTGGCTGACCGCGCGGCGGCTTATCGACAGCAGCGGGCTGCACGGCAGCGCGCTGCTGCTGCCGTGGGCGGCGTACCGCCGTTACCCCTGGAACGGCGGCGAGGCGGTGTACGACCCGTGGAACAAGCTCCTGTCCCGGGAGGTGATCTCCAATGATGGCCTCAGAGTCGGAAATCAGACCCTGACCCAGGAGAGTGCGGCCTCGATCAGGCTCAACCCGATCGTGACCGCCGCCGGGCCGCTGACGCGACCGTTGCATGCGGCAGGCGTACGTTACGTGGTGATTGACGCGGGACCGTTGCTCGGCAAGCCCCGGGCGCAACTGGCCGACGACGCCAGGCTGCCCGGTGCCCGCGTGATTGTGGCCAGCCGCGACCTTGTCGTCTTCGAAATCCCCGGCTCGTGACGCGACGGCGGCTCGGTGGCTGCTCCCGCTGGCTCAGACCACGGCTCGCGGCAGTGGCGCTGAGGAGCCCTGCTCACTCGATGGCTGCCCGTCGGCTGGGGCGGCAGGGGAGTGGCGGCCGTGTGCCTTCCGGTGCCCGGCCCGCCGCCGGGTCGCGCTGACCTGCGTGCCTATTGGCAGCGTCGGTGCCACGCCGCCGCCGCCCGCGGCCTGAGCAACGATGGCCCGGCGGTCCGACCGGGCCAGGCCCAGTGCTATCCCGCCCCAGGTCAGGTCGGACACCGTCGTCACCAGCCTGGTCACCAGCGCCACCGCCACTGCCGCGCCATGCGGCAGCACCGGCGCAAGCGCGGCCACCATGATGACCTCCCTGGCGCCGATGCCGTTCGGGAAGACCACGAGCATCAGCGCCAGCGAGCAGGCCAGGGCGTAGGCGCCGATGGCAATCAAGAGCAGGTGAACGCCGCCGCTGGCCACATCGGCTAGCAGCATCCACACTTGCAGGCCGAAGAGCAGGAAGCCGACCATGGTCCAGCCGAGCGCGCTGCCGAGGCCGCGCCAGCTGAGGGCTTGCTCGAGCGGCTCCTGCCTGATGATCTTCAGGGCCAGGTTCAGCAGCCTGTGCAGGACCGGCGGGTACAGGCATACCGCGATCAGCGGGATCGCCAGCAGGAAGATCAGGTACTTTCTCGCTACAGCGGGGGAGGCGAGTGGCAGGCTGGCAGCCGCGATCAGCAGGCCGGCGGATACGGCTACTGCCAGCCCGATGACGACTGACGCTGCTCCGCGCCGCCTGGGCACGTCGTAGTCATGGCCAAGCTCTACGTGCGCGGCGAGGGACCATACGCCGCCCGGCACGTACTTACCCAGCTGGGCCACGAACGTTACCCGGGCCGCGACCGGGATGGGCAGTGGCGAGCCAAGATCGGCGAGAACCCGCTGCCAGGCAACCATCATGCAGGCCGAGCCCGCCAGCGCGGCCGCCCCTGCCCCCGCGACCGAGTACCAGTGCAGCCGCCCCAGCGCGGGATGCACCTGAGGCCACTCCGCAACAAGGGCGTACCCGCAGCAGGCGAGGATCACGACGAGTAGTCCGGTCCTCACCCAGCGGCTTGCCCGGATGCGCTGAAGCACGCGCAAAGAGTATCCTCGTAGCCTGTTTCAGGCCACAAGTTGCCCCTAATGACGCGATATAGCCGATGTTCCGGTGTCGTGACCTGGTGAGCCGAAGCAGCTAAGATCACCGTTGCGTATATTTACCGCACTGTGCTAGGCATCACGCCGAACTAAGTGGCACACTGTGGTCGCTGTGTAGTGGTTTGTGGCCGGACCAGCTGCCTAGGAGGGTTAACGGTGTCACGCGTCGTGCTCATCATCACCGCGCTGCTGGTCGGGGCCGTTGTAGCTATAGGCGGGTCCATCGCTACCAGCGCGCTGATCGGCAGCTCGGCGACGCCGTCGAACCAGGCTCCCTACAACTACGGCGGCTAGTCGCCGGACGCCCTACCGGCATTGCTGCCCGCAGGCGCCGTCGGCAGTGAGTCCTGGCGGTTCGGACCGCCCCTGCCGTTACGGATATGTGTCTGGTTCCTTGTGACGTCCCGTCTACCTGCCAGTACTATGTGCCAATCTTGTATCGAGATATCCCTATAACTGACGTACTGCGAATAACTGACGTACTGCGACCGTGCCTTGGAGGGGTTCGATGCGCCGCGTTCTCGGGGTCACCCTCACCGGGCTGGGAGCATTCTTCTTGGTGCTCGCCGCGATGTGCCGCTTCTATCTCCCTGGCGAAGTCATCAAGTTCCCGTTGAATGAGTACACCGTGAGCTCGCTGAGCGGGAAGGGCGTGACCTACTTCAGCCAGCAGACGGGTAGTGTCGTCAAGGGCGCAACTGTCCGGGCGATCAGCACGGTGCTGGGCGACGTCGCCGGCGGGAACTCCTCGACGGCAGTGTGGAACGACGTCACCGGCGTTTTCGACGTGACCACGCACCCACAGGTCCCGGTCAGTTACTCGACGCAGCGACTCGCGTTCGACCGCCGCACCGGGGAACTGGTCAATTGCTGCGGCGCAGAGGTCGGCACTAAGCGGCCACACTTCTCTGGTCAAGGCTATGTGTGGCCACTGGGGACACAGAAGAAGACGTATGAGGTCTTCAACACCACGCTGCTGAAGCCCGAGCCGTTCAATTACACCGGCACGACCAGTGTCGACGGGTTGACCGTCTACATCTTCGTGCAGCACCTCAACAACGTGAAGCTCGGCACGATCGGGGGGGTGCCAGGCTCGCTAGTCGGCGTCAAGGGCCAGCCGGACGGTCACCCTGCCGGAGTACCTGACCGCGACGTCCACCTTCTACGTGGACCCCGGCACTGGATCACCGGTGAAGGTGGTCGAGGCCCAGGACCAGACGCTGCAAAACCCGAGCACCGGGTCCACGGCGCTGGTCTTGCTTGACGGCACGCTGACCTCGACGGGGAAGAGTGTCACCGCAGCTGTCAACACTGCGTCATCGTCTGACACCGAGATTTCCCTGGTCCAGGTCATCCTCCCGCTGGTCGGCCTGCTGCTGGGCATTCTGCTTGTTGTCTTCGGCGCCCTTCTGCTGGTCGCCGCGAGCCGCGCGGAATACGAGTACGTGGACGAGGACGAGGATGAGGACGCGGTCGCCGCAGGCGCTTGAGCGTGACAAGCCCTGCATCGAGACCGGCGGGAGCTCCTGAGAACAGCGCGAGCGCCCTTCCAGGTTGTCGCGGAGGTCTAGCCGACGGCGGCCAGGATGTGGTGTTCTAGCGCTACGCAGAGGGATTTGCGCTACTAACCCGCAGGCAGCCGCCACGGCACGCGGGCAACCAGCCGGCCGGGCAGCCGCCGGCAAGCCGACTCGGAGGTGTGCAGTGGGATCGAAGGGGTTCTGGCGCCGGGCGCAGGAGGATCCGGGCTGGATCGCGGTAGTAGATCCTGACGGCACCGAGCACTCGGCGGGTGACCTGCTCGCGCGCGCGAACCAATTGACGCATGCGCTGCGCGCGAAGGGCCTGAAGGCGGGCGACGGCATCGCCTCCTTGCTGCCCAACGGGGCCACGCCGGTCGAGGTCTACCTGGCCGCGATGCAAGCTGGCTTGTACCTGACTCCGGTCAACTGGCACTTCACGGCGCCCGAGGCCGCCTATATCGTCAAGGACTGCGGCGCCAAGGCGTTCTTCGTGCATGAGCGCTTTGCCGCACTCGGCGCTGACACCGCCGATCAGGCTGGCGTTCCCTTGGATGCCAGGTTCAGCTTCGGCGATGTGGCTGGCTTCACCAGCGTGGCGGACCTGCGGGCGGGTCAGCCGGAGAGCCTGCCGGACGAGCGGATCGCCGGAACGACTATGCATTACACCTCGGGTACCACCGGCCGTCCGAAGGGCGTGCGCCGGGCGCTAACCGGGTTCGATCCTGACGACGCCGTCGTTCTGGCCGCCGGGCTGCTGTCGTTCTTCGGCGTGACCGAAGGCCAGCCCAACGCGCACCTGCTGACCTCACCGAACTACCACACCGCCGTTACCACCTTCGGCGGCGCTGCGCTGCACATGGGTCACACGCTGGTCACCATGGAAGGCTTCGATGCCGAGACCGCGCTGGCGCTCACCCAGAGCTACAAGTGCACGAACTCGCACATGGTCCCGACCCAGTTCAAGCGGATGCTGTCGCTGCCCGCCGAGGTCAAGGCCTCCTATGACCTCTCCTCGATGCGCTGGCTGATCCACGCAGCCGCGCCCTGCCCGGTCGGGATCAAGCAGGCAATGCTCGACTGGTGGGGCCCGTGCGTGTGGGAGTACTACGCGGCCACCGAGGGCGGCGGCACGATCGCTTCGCCGCAGGACTGGCTGGCCCATCCTGGCACGGTCGGTACGGCCTGGCCGATCAGCGAACTGCTGATCGCCGACGAGAACGGTGAGCCCTGCCCGACGGGCATGCCGGGCACCATCTACATGAAAATGGGCCTGTCGGAGTTCGAGTACTTCGGCGACAAGGCCAAGACGCAGGCCAACCGGCTCAAGGACTACTTCACCGTCGGCGACATCGGCTACCTGGATGGCGACGGCTACCTGTTCCTGTGCGACCGCAAGTCCGACATGATCATCTCTGGCGGCGCGAACATCTACCCGGCCGAGATCGAAGCCGAGATCATCATGAACCCCAAGGTCGCCGACGTCGCGGTTTTTGGCATTCCAGATGAGGAGTGGGGCGAACAGATCAAGGCGGTCGTGCAGCCGGCCGATGGCGTGGAGCCGGGCGACGAGCTTGCCGCGGAGATCCTGGCCCGCCTGGAAGGCAGGCTGGCGAAGATGAAGTGGCCCAAGTCCATCGACTTCACTACTGAGCTGCCCCGCGACCCTAGCGGCAAGCTACTCAAGCGCCGCCTGCGCGACCCATACTGGGCCGGCCGGGCGGCAGCCATCTAGGGTCAGGTCGCCGTCAGGTCGCCGCTCCAACCCTCGCCAGCATGTCGATCAGCCGGGTTGTCGACTTAGCGTCCGGCGGCTGGCCGTAGGTCATGGCGAACACGTGCCTGCGGGCGCCCGGCAACTCCGCCGTGGCGATGCCGGGGTGGCGGGCAGCCCGCAGCGCGAGTCCGGGCAGCGTCGTGACCCCCAGGCCAGCCGCGACCAGCGCCTGCACTGCCAGGTAGTCGTCGGTGGTGAAGGAGATCTTCGGGATGAACCCGGCCGCCTCGCATTGCCGCACGAGGTACGCGCGGCAGCGCTCGCAGCCAGCGATCCAGCGGCTGTCGGCGTAGCGAGTGAGGTCCGCGGTGGGCTCCACATCGACGCTCGGCCCGGTCTCGCCGGGCTTGCCACCGCCGGGCTCGGCACCGCCCAGCCCGGCACCGCCCGCCGCGGTTACCAGGTAGACCGGCTCGTCAAGCAGTAGCCTGCCTCGGGTCCCCTCGTCGGCCGGGTCCGGGGGCGCCCGGTCGGCGTCCTGCTGGTAATGCTGGAATACGACGGCGACGTCGACATAGCCAGCGCGCAGCATCCGCAACGCTTCCGGCGGCTCGGCCTCAGTCAGCATGAAGTCCATGCCAGGCGTTTCGGCCTCCAGCCTGGCCGCTGCCGCCGGGACCAGCGTCCCGAGAGCGGACGGAAACGCGGCGAGCCGCACCCGGCCTTGCCGTTGCCCGACGTGCGCGGCCAGTTCGGCCTCGGCGGCGTCCAGCCGGCCGATGATTTCCGCGGCGCGTTCGGCGAGCAGCCGGCCGGCGTCGGTCAGCCGGATTCCTCGGCCTACGCGCTCAAGCAGCTGGGTACCGGTTTCGGCTTCAAGCCTGGCAATGTGATGGCTGATCGACGGCTGGGCGTAATTCAGTGCGCGCGCCGCGGCGGTCACCGAGCCATGGGTGGCGACCGCAACCAGTACCCGCAGCCTGGTCACATCCAGCATTTCCCAACTATAGATCGCCTCGTTGTTGACTAGCCGTCCCATCGACTCGCCTGCACTATCGCCGCGCCGAACTCGCCGCCGCGGCGGCCGTGCGGTGCCGCCGAAAGGAGCTTCGCAGCACTCTCCATCGCTCCGGGGACCACAAATCGGGCATTACGCCCCTGATAATCCGCCGCAGCGATGGAAAGTCGATGGACGGCACCGAGCGCGTGGGAAATCCGTGATTGTTTGACCGTTTTGTCGCCGCGAATTGAGAGCGGAACCCGAGGGCACCTTCGCCGACTGGCGAGAACTACTGCACTATGAGCCCGATGCGCAAAACCAGGATGATCTGGCGACCCGCGCCGGGATGGCCGGAGGCACCGCCCGGCTGGCAGCCGCCGCCTGGCTGGAGTCCGCCTGCCGACTGGCCGTCGGCGCCTGCGGACTGGGACTTCTGGGCGCCAGCGCCAGCGCAGGCCAAGGCAGTAGCGGCCGATGTGCCCGCGCAGGCGGTGCTGCCCGCCGGCATGACAAGGGCTGGCTTGGTGCTGGAGACCAGGCTTGTCATGATCGCGGGCCTTTTCCCGTGGATCGCGGCCGCCGTGGTGATCCTCGTCCGGCACCTGGACACCGGCCAGATCCTCACCCAGCTGCCCTCGGTCACGCCACACCAGCCGGTCCTGAACGTGATCCTGAGCGTGCTCAGCTACTTGCCGTCGGCGGCCGTGGTGCCGCTGGTCCTGTTGTTGCTCATCCGCACCGGTCAGCGACCCGCCGACCTCGGGCTGACCCGGCTGCCCGGGCGCGACCTCGCGGTCGCGGTGGGGCTTGCGGCCGCGGCCATCGGCCTCGAGCTGGCGCTGGCGGTCGCGATCAGCCCGCTACGGCACTCGCGTTTGTTCAACACCGCGGCCAAGCTGAACGTCCCGGTTTATTACCTGCTCATCGCGCTGTCCGTGGCGCTCACCACGGCGGTGGCGGAGGAGGTGATAGTGAACGGCTACCTTATTACCCGGCTCGATCAGCTCGGCTGGTCGCCGGCCAAGGCCTTCTGGCTCAGCATGGCCCTGCGCGCCAGCTACCACCTCTATTACGGGATCGGGGTAGTTCTGACGCTGCCGTTCGGCTGGCTGGTCACCCGGTCATTCCAGCGGCACCGCAAGCTCAACAGGCCGATCGTCGCGCATTTCCTGTACGACGGGACCGTCTCCACGATCGCCATCCTCATCGCCGCCCACCGGTAGCCGACTGCCCGTTAGCCCGCGGCCGGGCCGCGGCCCTCGAGCAGCGGCCAGGCCGGCTCCCGGGCTGGCCGGGCCGGATCGGCGGCGAGCCGCCGTCGCCGCCAGGCGATGCCGGATAGCGCCTCGAGCACGACCCGGTTCGCCAGGAAAGCGGTGACCTCGGCGTGATCGTAGGGCGGCGCGACCTCTACCACGTCTATGCCGGCCAGCGGCAGCTCCATGGCAATACGCCGGACGGCGTCGAGCAACTGGCGGCCGGTCAGGCCGCCGGGCTCTGGCGTGCCAGTCCCCGGGGCCATGCCCGGATCGACAACGTCGACGTCGACCGACAAGAACACGCCCTCGCATTCGTCGGTCGCGATGCCGAACGCCTCGGTCAGGCACTCATCCAGGCCTCTGGTAACCACCTCGGTCATCTCATAACTGCGCATCCGCTGCCCGGCCATCCAGTCCAGCGTCTCCGGCTCGGGCCAGTAGCCGCGCAGGCCGATCTGGAGGAACCGGTCGCCGCGGACCGCGCCGGACTCGATCAGCCGGCGCATCGGCGTGCCATGCCCGTGCAGCGAGCCGAACTGGGTGTTGCCGGTGTCGGCGTGCGCGTCGAAATGGATCATCGACACCCGGCCCCAGCCGACGTGCCGGGCTACGCCGGTCGCGTCCGGCAGCGCGATCGTGTGATCGCCACCGAGGATGACCGGGATGGCGCCGCTGCGACACGCCAGGTGCACCGCCTCCTCCAGCCGCTGCAGCGACAGTTCGGTGTCGCCGGACGGCATCTCCACGTCCCCGGCGTCGGCCACCTTCAGCTCAGCAAGCGGATCTACGCCCAACGCAAGGTGCGGGCGAGACCCGTCATGTGGCAGGTAGTCGGTGAACCGGATGGCCTGCGGCCCGAACCGCGCCCCGGGCCGATGCGACGTCCCGCCATCGAACGGAGCCCCGATGATCATGATGTCCGTCCCGGCAAAGGACGCTGGGTCCGCCAGGTCGGCCCGGGGGACGCCCAGGAAGGTGGCATCTGGCCCGTACATGCCGCCGAGTCGGGTCATCTCGGATTCCTCCAAGGGAACGGGGTCTGCCGGCCGCCCCAGCCACCATCGGCGCGCGGCCTGCTCGTCCACCGTATCGCCAGCTAACCGGCGATCGCTGCCGTCCCGCCCAGTGCAGTTAACCGCCCGGCCGGCAGTACGAAGCCGGGATGAAACACGCATGTGAGAACCTGGCCACCGAGGCGGTCCGCGGAGCCAGCCCGCAACGGAACGGAGCAGGCGGTTGATTGACCAGTCGCAGATCCGGGCGCTGGTGTTCGCGGACGGGCGCCACATCCCCCTGGCCGGGCTGTACAACCTGCGCGAGGTGGGTGGCTATCCGGCCGCCGACGGCGGCACGGTCCGCTGGCGCACCCTGTTCCGCTCCGATGCCCTGCACCGGCTCGATGAGTCCGGCACTGCTGCTATCGCCGGGCTTGGCCTGCGATCCGTCGTGGATCTGCGGACTCAGACGGAAGTAGACATCGCGCCGAGCGCGGTGGCCGGGCTGACGGCGACGACTACGCACATTTCCCTCCTCACCGGCGACCTGCAGGCGCTGCCGCTCGAACTCGCCGCGGTCTACCGGTACATCATTGATGCGTGCGGCAAGACGGTAGGCGAGGCGATCAAGCTCCTGTGCGCGCCAGACGCGTTCCCGGCGCTGGTGCATTGCAGCGCGGGCAAGGACCGGACCGGCATCGTCATCGCGCTGATCCTGGCGGTACTCGGCGTCCCAGACGAAGTGATCACGGCGGACTACAGCCTGTCTGGCGGCTACCTGGACCTGGAAAACACCCCGGCGATCGGGCAGGTCAAGGCCAGCAGCGGTCTCGGCGAGAACCTGACCAGCGAGCTGCTGGCCAGCCCGCCAAGGCTGATGGCTGGCGTGCTGGCCCAGGTCAGGACGTCCTGGAGGTCGGTCGATGACTACCTGCTCAGCCACGGCGTCACGGCGGCAGACCTGGCGCACCTGCGCGCCGCGCTGGTTGGCTAGTCGCGACTGGTCCGGCGGCCGCCGATGACCGTCGACGACCTTGATAAGCAGATCGTCGCGGCGCTGGTGAAGGACGCCCGGGCCACGTACGCCGAGGTCGGAACCGCCGTCGGGCTGTCCGCACCGGCGGTCAAGCGGCGCGTCGACAGGTTGCTGGCAGCGGGCGCGATCACTGGATTCAGTGCGCAGGTCGATCCGTCCGCGCTGGGCTGGACGACTGAGGCGTACGTCGAATTGTTCTGCCGCGGCCGCACCTCGCCGGCCGATATCGCGGCTGCACTCGCCAAGTACCCCGAGGTGATCGACGCGTGCACGATTACCGGGGAGGCCGACGCGCTGTTGCACGTCCGGGCAGCTGACGTCCGCCACTTTGAGCAGGTGGTCGAGCGCATCGGGGCCGAATCCTTCGTCGTCCGGACACGCAGCGTAATTGTGTTGTCCAGGCTTGTCAACCGGCCAGACCTGCTGGCGCCTGGCGGTAGCGGCTAACCGGGGTAGTTCGGCACTGCTTAGTGTAGATATCCATCGACTGGCGGTTCTGGTCTGCCGCATGGACTACAGTCTTGGCCATGACCGAGCGTCATGAGAATCCGGCACCCAGCGGCAGTCCGATCACCACGGGCGAATTCCGCGCTACCCCGGACGTGTCCGCGAGCACGGCCGAGTTCCGTGCCTTCGCCGAGGACGGTGGCGAACCGGGCCGGCCCTGGGAGATCGGCGCGCCGGGACGCAGCGTGGCACGGATGGCCCTGCTCATCCTCGGAGTCGCTGTCGTGCTCGCGCTCGTTGCGCTCCTCATTGTGAAGTAGCAGCCCGCTCGCGCCTTCTCGTAGCCTGAAGCGGCCCGCCGTTGCGCGGTTCGCTGCCCGCCATCCGCGTGACGCGACACGGCATGTTTGGATTGGCAGTCATGACCGCAGGGGCAGAGACTGCGGCTGCGGCCGAGCCACCCGTCGGCGGGCAGCCACCGGACGAAGATAAGCACAGGCTGACGGCCCTAGAGGGCCTTGCCGCGCTCTCGCTGGATGCCCTTTCCTCGGTGGCCTACGGACCCCAGGCCATCATCATCGTGCTGGCGACCGCGGGCGTCGCGGCGCTGCACTACACGCTGCCGGTCACCCTGGCGATCGTGTTGCTGCTGGCCGTGCTCGTGATCTCCTACCGCCAGGTCATCGAGGCCTTCCCGAACGGAGGCGGCGCCTACGCAGTCGCCAAGGCGCATCTGGGCGTCCAGCCGAGCCTGATCGCGGCGGCATCGCTCGTCGTCGATTACGTCCTGAATGCTGCCGTCGGTGTCTCGGCCGGAGTCGAGGCCCTCACGTCCGCCGTTCCCGCTCTTTACCCATACCGGGTATGGCTGTGCCTGGGCGTGCTCGCCGCCGATCACCGCCGCGAACCTGTGGGGCGTGGCCGAGTCGGCGCGGCTGTTCATTCCACCGACTCTGATCTTCATCGCCGCGATCTTCGCTGTGATTATCGGCGGCCTGGTGCGCACGCATCCGCTGCCCTTTCCGCAGGGCTCGGCGTCCTCGGTCCCTGCGACCGTTGGCATCCTGTTGCTGCTGCGGGCGTTCGCATCTGGCTGCTCGGCCCTGACCGGAGTGGAGGCGATCGCGAACGCGGTGCCGGAGTTCCGCAAGCCGCGCGTGCGGCGGGCTCAGCACACCGAAGCTCGGGCTCGGCGTCATCCTGGGCCTGATGCTCATCGGCATCGCGTGGTGGCAGGACAAATTCAAGGCCGAGCCATCGACCAGCGTGACCACGCTTGCCCAGCTCACCCAGGGCTCACTCGGGCATAACTTCCTGTTCTACGTTGTCCAGCTGACGACCACGGTGCTGCTCGCGCTGGCCGCTAATACCTCCTTCGGCGGGCTGCCTGTGCTGGCGTCGCTGCTGGCCACCGACAACTTCCTGCCGCATGTGTTCTTCCTGAAGGCTCAGCGCCAGGTACACAGGTACGGCGTGATCGTGCTGGCCATCGCGGCCGCCATCCTGCTGGTCGTCACCAGGGGTGACACCCAGGCGCTGGTACCGCTGTTCGCCATCGGCGTCTTCGTCGGGTTCACCCTGTCCCAGGCGGGGATGGTCCGGCACTGGCGGGAACGGCGCGGTTCGGGCTGGGAGGGCCGCGCCGTCATCAATGGCGTTGGCACTCTGTTCACGCTAGCCGCACTGGCGATCGAGCTGATCAGCAAGTTCACCGAAGGCGCCTGGCTGGTCGTGATCGTGGTGCCGTTGCTGGTGCTGATGTTCTCCAAGATCCACACCGTCTACGCACGGATGGGCCTCGCGCTGGAGATCGGCCAGATGCCGGATCCGCCGCAGCAGCGCAGCTCGCTGGTCGTTGTCCCGATCGGCAGCATGTCCAGGCTGGTCAGCGAGGGGATATCAGCCGCGCTCTCGCTGGGCGATACCGTGGTCGCGGTAACCGTTTGCTTCGACGATGCCGCCGACCATGCGGCTAACGAGCATCTGACCGAGCAGTGGCAGCAGTGGCATCCGGACGTTCCCGCTAGTGACGTTGCACAGCCAGCACCGGTCGCTCGGCGAGCCTCTCGTAGATTACCTGCGCGAGTTGGAGCGGACCGCAAGTGAAGACCAGCTGGTGGTGCTGATCCCCGAGGTGCAGCCGGCCCGGCGCTGGCAGCAAATCCTGCACAACCAGCGTGGCTTCGTGCTCGAGCAAGCGATCCAGCGCGGCGCCGCGAACGTAGTGATCTGCCGGCTGCGATACCGGCTGTCGGCAGTGGCTGCCCCCGGCACGGCGGACCGCGCGTCCGGCCGCCGGTGGCAGGCCTGCCCGAGCCGCGCCGGAGCTGCCGCCCGCCCAGCCCCCGCCCGGGCCAGTCAGCGGCCCGGCTAGCCGACGTCACGCCCCGTCTGGATCGGGCTGATAGCGGTAGCCCATGCCCGGTTCGGTCAGCAGCCAGCGGGGCCGCGCTGGATCCGGTTCCAGCTTCCGGCGCAGCTGCGCCATGTACAGGCGCAGGTTTCCGGTCGCGTCCGCGTAGCCGGGACCCCAGACGTCGGCGAGCAGCTGCTGCTGGCTGAGCAGCTTGCCGGGATTGCGCAGCAGTACCTCCAGTAGGTGCCACTCGGTCGGCGTCAGCCGGATGTCGGGTCCGCCATCGGCGCCTTGCCGAGTGACGCGCTTGGCGGCCAGGTCGACGAGGATGTCGCCAAGCCGGAACTGCGGCGTGTCATCGTCGGATCCGGTTCGCCTGCTGACCGCCCGCATCCGGGCCAGCAGTTCGTCCATGCCGAATGGCTTGGTCACATAGTCGTCCGCGCCCGCATCCAGCGCTTCCACCTTGTCGGTGCTATCGGCCCGTCCGGACAGCACGATGATCGGCGCGGCGGTCCAGCCCCGCAGTCCGTGGATGACGTCGACGCCGTCCAGGTCCGGCAGCCCGAGATCGAGGATCACCAGGTCCGGCGGGTGCCGGGCGGCTAGTTCCAGCGCCTCGGTGCCGCTGCCTGCGGTGTGCACGTCGTACTGGCGCACACGAAGATTTATGCGCAGGGCCCGGAGAATCTGCGGCTCATCGTCGATGACCAGGACGGTTGTCACGGCACCACAATGGCACGGGTGAGCACCGGGGTAACGCGAGGTGGCATCGTAACGATCTCGGCGGCTGGTTTCGGCCGTTCAGGTCGTGGCAGTAGCGTCGTGCCCGTGGTGCACCGGGATGTCGCCGGCCGGCGCTGGCACGGCTGGCAGCGACAAGTTCATGGTGAGCCCTCCGCCCGGTGTCTCGTCTGGTTCAAGCGTGCCGTTCATGGCCTCGGTCAGGCCGCGCGACAAGGCAAGGCCGAGGCCGACACCGGTGGTGTTGTCGGTGTCGCCCATTCGCTGGAATGGCACGAACATCTGGTCCCAGCTGGCCTCGGGTATGCCGGGCCCGCGGTCGATGATCCTTAGCTCGACCCGGTCCTGCAGCGAGCTCGCGGTAAGGCAGGGCGGCGTGCCAGCCGGGGAGTACCGGAGCGCGTTCGCGATGAGGTTGGCGATCACCCGCTCCAGGATGCCGGGGTCAACGTCTACTTCCGGCAGGTCCTCGGGAATGTTCACGGTCACCGTCCGGGCCGCAGGTCCGAGGTCGTCCAGTGACCTGGCCACGATCTCCGACAGATCAGCAGGTCGCGGGAATACCGCCAGCGCACCCGCCTGCAGCCTGCTCATATCCAGCAGGTTGTCGACGAGGTGCGTCAGCCGGTCGAGCGACTCATCTGCGGTGGCAAGCAGCTCGTCGTGATCTTCGGCGTCCCATTCGATGTCCTGCGAGCGCAGGCTGGTAACGGCGGCCTTGGCCGAGGCCAATGGCGTTCGCAGGTCATGGCTGACGGCGGCGAGCAGTGCGGTGCGGACCCGGTCCGCCTCCGCGATCGGCCGCGCTGCCTCGGCGGCGGCAGTCAGCCTGCCCTGCTCCAGCGCTGCCGCGGCGTAGGCGGCGAACGCGCCGAGCACCCGGCGGTCAGTGGCCGGCAGCGTGCGGCCCCGCATTGCCAGCACCAGCCCGTCGCCAATCGGCATCTCGACGTCCGCCTCCTCCGGTCTGGTCACCGGCGGCTCGCCCGATACGCCGACGGCGTTCCACCGGCCCGCCTTTCGCAGCGATTCGGGTTGCTCGAGCAGCGTCACCGAGTCCATCCCGAACGCTTCGCGGACCCGGTCAAGCACCGCGGGGAGGGCCCGCTGACCGCGCAGCACGCTGCCGGCTGTGGTTGCCAGCAGCTCCGATTCCGCTCCTGACCTGGCCGCCTGCTTGGTGCGCCGGGCAGCGGTGTCGACGACCTTGCTGACAACCAGGCCCGCGGCGACGAAGATGATAAGGGCCACGACGTTGTTGGCCTGGGCAATGGTCCATTGGTAAATCGGCGGCGTGAAGTAGTAATTCAGCAGCAGCGATCCGGCGATGGCGGCCAGCAGGGCCGGCAGGAAGCCGCCGACGACCGCCACGGCCATCACGCCAGCGAGGAAGACAAGCACCTCACTGGTGAGGTTGAGAGTGCCACGCAAGTTGGCGAGCGCCAGCGTGATCAGCGGCATGAGCGCCACCGCCAACGCGTAGCCGGCTAGCTGGCGCTGGCGGTTCAGGCCGCCCCGGACCCTGGGCAGCACCCGGCCGCGGCCGACGTAGGAGTGGGTGACCATGTGCACGTCGATGTCGCCGGACTCGCGCATGGTACGCATGCTCACGCCGGGGCCGGTCAGCAGCGAGGCCAGCCAGCCCCGGCGGCTCACGCCGAGCACCAGCTGGGTGGCGTTCTCGGCGCGTGCGAACGTCAGCAGCGCGTCGGGCACGTTGTCGCCGACGACCTGGTGATAGCTGCCGCCAAGCGATTCGACTAGCCGGCGCTGTGTGGCCAGCGTGCCCGGGTTGGCGCCGGCCAGACCGTCAGAGGTGGTGACGTGCACGGCGAGCAGATCTCCACCGGTTGACCTGGCGGCGATCCGGGCGCCCCGCCTGATCAAGGTGTCGCCTTCCGGGCCGCCGGTGAGGGCGACGACAACGCGTTCCCTAGCTTCCCAGGTGGCGCGGATGTCGTGCGCTTCCCGGTACCGCTGCAGGCCCTCGTCGACCTTGTCGGCGAGCCAGAGCAGGGCGAGTTCGCGCAGCGCCGCCAAGTTGCCGATGCGGAAGTAGTTCGTCAGCGCCGCGTCGATCTTCTCGGCCTTGTAGATGTTCCCGTGCGCCATCCGGCGACGCAGCGCCTCCGGGGTCATGTCTACGAGCTCGACCTGGTCGGCCGCCCGGACCACCGCGTCCGGTACGGTTTCCCGCTGCGGCACCCCGGTGATCTTCTCAACCACATCGTTGAGCGACTCGAGGTGCTGGATGTTCATGGCCGAGATCACGTCGATACCCGCGTCGAGCAACTCGGCGACGTCCTGCCAGCGCTTCTCGTTGCGGGATCCTGGGACGTTGGTGTGCGCGAACTCGTCGACGAGCGCGACTTCGGGGTGCCGGGCGAGCACGGCGCCTACGTCCATCTCCTCGAAATGGGTGCCGCGGTACGGCACGCTGGCCCGGGGGATGACCTCGAGATCGCCGATCTGCTCTTGCGTGTGCGTCCTGCCATGGGCCTCGACGTAGCCCACAACCACGTCGGTGCCGCGCTCCCGGCGCCGGTGGCCCTCGTTGAGCATCGCGAACGTCTTGCCGACGCCAGCCGCCGAGCCGAGGTAGATGCGCAGCTGGCCGCGGGCGCCCGGCCTCCTGGCCGCCCGGACATCCGCCAGACCCTGGTTACTCATCCCAACCACCTATCGGACAGCGTCTCACGGGTTGTAGCGGTAGCCCATTCCGGGCTCGGTCAGCAGGTGGCGCGGCCGCGGCGGGTCGTCTTCCAGCTTCCGGCGCAGCCGGGCCATGTGAAAGCGCAGGTAGTGCGTACTGTCCTCGGTACCGGGGCCCCACAGCTCGGCGAGCAGCCGGCTGGACGGCACGAGTTGGCCGGCCGATCGCAGCAGCACCTCGAGCATCCGCCACTCAGTCTTGGTCAGGTGCACCGGTTCCGGGTCGCTGCCGCTGCGCCGGATCACAGTGCGGGCGCTCAGGTCTACCAGGCAGTTCCCGATCTCGTATTCGGGACCGCCACTGTTCCGGGAATCCCGGCGCAGCGCGGCGCGAAGCCGGGCGACCAGCTCGTCCACGGAGAACGGCTTGGTCACGTAGTCGTCCGCCCCGGCGTCCAGGGCGCCGATCTTGTCGCCCGACCCGGCCCGGCCGGACAGCACGATGACCGGTACGGCCGACCGTTTGCGCAGGCCCTTGATGACCTCGGTGCCGTCGAGATCGGGCAGGCCGAGGTCGAGCAGCACGGCGTCTGGGGGTCGCCGTGCTGCCTCGACCAGGGCCTCCTCGCCGGCCGACGCAGTTGTCACCTCGTAGCCGCGGGCCCGGAGGGTTATCTGGAGCGCCCGCAGCAGTGCCGGTTCATCCTCGACGATGAGGACCCGGCCGCCGTCAGACCGGGTATTTCTCATCGAGCGCGAGGTTCAGCAGCAGCACGTTGACCGCCGGCTCGCCGAGGAATCCCAGTGACCGGCCGGTTGTGTACTGCGCCACGAGTGCCTCGACCTGTGCCGGGCTGATGTGCCTGGCCGTGGCGACCCGGTCCACCTGGATGGCGGCGTTGGCCTGCGAGATGTCGGGGTCGAGCCCGGATCCCGACGCGGTGACCGCGTCCGACGGAATCTCCGAGATCGGCACGTGGTCGAACGCGGAGATTTGCGCCTGCCGTTGCTTGACGAACTGGATCTGGGCCGGGTTGTTCGTGCCGAGGTTCGACGCGCTCGAGTACAACGGGTTGCAACCGTAGTTGTCAGGCCCGGTGTTCTCGACGACCCACTTGCCGTGTTTCTGGGTCAGGGCCCAGCCCACGATCGCGTAGGACGGCCGGGGCTGGAAGTATTGCGGCAGCGGGTTGCCCTTGGCGTCCACGAACTCCTGGCACAGCAGGCTGGAACCGATGGTCCGGCCGTGGTAGCTGACCAGCGACCCGTTGGCCTGGTGGTTGAACGCCACCTGGGAGACCCCCCAGATCACCACCGGATAGATGATCCCGGTGATGACGGTGAAGATCAGCAGCAGGCGCAGCGCCGCGAGGTGCTGCCTGATAAAGGACGGAAGACGATTCATTGTCCGATCACCGGAATCCTGGAATGAACTGGATGATGAGGTCGATGGCCTTGATCCCGATAAACGGGATGATCAGTCCGCCCACGCCGTAGATCCACAGGTTCCTGCGGAGCATCGACGCGGCGGAGGACGGCTTGTACCTAACGCCGCGCAGTGCCAGCGGTATCAACGCCACGATGATCAGCGCGTTGAAGATGATCGCCGAGGTGATCGCCGACTGCGGGCTATGCAGGTGCAGGATGTTGAGCTTGGCCAGACCCGGAATCACGCTCGCGAACATCGCCGGGATGATCGCGAAGTACTTCGCCACGTCGTTCGTGATGGAGAACGTGGTCAGCGCGCCGCGGGTGATAAGCAGCTGCTTACCGATCTCCACGATCTCGATGAGCTTCGTCGGGTTGGAGTCCAGGTCCACCATGTTCCCGGCCTCCTTGGCCGCCGAGGTACCGGTGTTCATGGCCACGCCGACATCGGCCTGGGCGAGGGCCGGGGCGTCGTTGGTGCCATCCCCGGTCATCGCGACCAGCTTGCCGCCTTCCTGCTCCTTCTTGATCAGCGCCATCTTGTCTTCAGGCGTCGCCTCGGCGAGGAAATCATCGACACCGGACTCGTCCGCGATCGCCTTGGCAGTGAGCGGGTTGTCTCCGGTGATCATGACCGTGCGGATGCCCATCGTGCGCATCTCGGCGAACCGCTCGGCGATGCCCTCCTTGACGATGTCTTTCAGGTAGATGACGCCGAGCGCCTTGGCCGCTCCGTTGGCATGCTCGGCGACCACCAGCGGAGTACCGCCCACGCCGGAGATGCCGTCCACCATGGAGCCAAGCTCGTCCGGCGGGTTGCCGCCGTTGTCCCGGACCCACTGCGCCACCGAGGCGGCCGCGCCCTTGCGGACTTCCCGGCCGTCGGCCAGATCGATGCCGCTCATCCTGGTCTGCGCGGTGAACTCCACGAACTCCGCTCCCTGCAGCTCGCCCTCGGCCCGCTCCCGCAGGCCGTACTTCCCCTTCGCCAGCACGGCGATGGAACGGCCCTCCGGGGTGTAGTCGGCCATGCTGGACAGCTGAGCCGCGTTGGCCAGCTCGTCCGCGGTGACGCCGGTTACCGGAAGGAACTCGGTGGCCTGCCGGTTGCCGATGGTGATCGTGCCGGTCTTGTCCAGCAGCAGCGTGTTGACGTCACCCGCAGCCTCGACCGCGCGGCCGGACATCGCCAGCACATTGCGCTGGACCAGCCGGTCCATGCCCGCAATGCCGATCGCCGACAGCAGTGCGCCGATCGTGGTCGGGATCAGCGCGACCAGAAGCGCGGTCAGGATGACCAGGCTCTGCGGTGCGCCCGAGTAGAACGCCATCGGCTGCAGCGTGATGACGGCCAGCATGAAGATGATCGTCAGCGACGACAGCAGGATGTTCAGCGCGATCTCGTTCGGCGTCTTCTGCCGCTTGGCACCCTCGACCAGGGCGATCATCCGGTCGATGAAGGTCTCGCCCGGCTTGGACGTGATCTGCACCACGATCCGATCGGACAGCACCTTGGTACCGCCGGTGACCGCCGACCGGTCACCGCCCGACTCCCGGATGACGGGGGCCGACTCGCCGGTGATGGCGGACTCGTCGACTGAGGCCACGCCCTCGACGACGTCGCCGTCGCCCGGGATGGTCTCGCCCGCCTCGACCACGACGTGGTCGCCGAGGGTGAGCTGGGTGCCGGGTACCGGCTCCTCCCGGATTTCCTTCTGGCCAGGCTGCCAGCCGACGAGCCGGCGCGCCACGGTCTCCCGCTTTGTCTTGCGCAGCGTCTCCGCCTGGGCTTTGCCGCGGCCCTCGGCCACTGCCTCGGCCAGGTTGGCGAACACCACGGTCAGCCACAGCCAGACCACGATCGTCCAGTTGAAGATGTTGTAACCCGGGGTCCGGAAGAAGATCGCAGTAATCAGGGTTAGCAGGGCGCCAACCTCGACCACGAACATCACCGGGTTCTTGACCTGGACGCGCGGGTCCAGCTTCTTGAAGGCATCCGGCAGCGATTGCCAGAGTATTTTCGGGTCGAGCAAGCCTCCGCTTACCCGGCCCTTGGCCACGTCGGCCGACTTGCGGCTCCGGCCCGCCGGACTCACCGGCCTGGTTGTCATCGCCATTTCAGTGCAGTCCTTCTGCGAACGGGCCCAGCGCGAGCGCGGGGAAGTAGGTCAGGCCGACGAGGACGAGGACCACGCCGATGACCATGCCGACGAACAGCGGCGTCCTGGTATCGAGCGTGCCGGCGCTCTGCGGCACTGGTTTCTGTCTGGCCAGCGCGCCGGCCAGGCCGAGCGCGAAGATCTCTGGTGCGAACCTGCCGAAGAGCATCACGATGCCGCCGAGCGTCTGGTACCACATGGAGGCCGACCCGAGGCCCGCGAATGCGGAGCCGTTGTTGTTAGCCATCGAGGCGAACGCGTAGACCACTTCAGTCAGTCCGTGGGGCCCGGGGTTGAAGATCCCGGCCTGGCCCTGATGGGTGCCGATGGACAACCCCGCTGCGGTCAGGATGACCACCGGCAGGGTCAGGAAATACAAGGCCGCGTACTTCATCTCCGTCGGCCGGATCTTCTTGCCGAGATACTCCGGCGTCCGGCCGACCATCAGCCCCCCCACGAACACGGTGACGATGGCCAGGATCAGGATGCCGTACATGCCGGCTCCGATACCGCCGGGCGCTATCTCACCAAGCGCGATATCGAACAGGGCGATGCCGCCGCCGAATGGTGTGAGCGAATCATGGAAGCAGTTCACCGACCCCGTGGACGTCACCGTGGTCGAAGCGGCGAACAACGAGCAGCCGGGCGTGCCGAACCTCGTTTCCACGCCTTCGGTGGCGCCGTGTGCGAGGTGCGCGGAGGTGGCACCGCCGAGGCCGTAGTGCGCCTCGAAGAAGCTGATGCCGCCGACGGCCAGCAGCCAGATGACCGCCATGACCGCGACCAGGGCATAGCCCTGCCGATTGTCCTTCACCATCTTGCCGAACGCCCGCGGGGTCGCGAACGGGATCAACAGCAGCATGAAGATGATGAGCCAGTTCGTCCACGGATTCGGGTTCTCCCACGGGTGCGCGGCGTTGGTGTTGAAGAACCCGCCGCCGTTGTTGCCTAGGTCCTTGATGGATTCCATCGAGCCGACCGGTCCGCCGGGCAGCGTCTGATGCGCGCCGGACAACGTGGTGTAGGTCGTGTACGCGTGGAAGTTCTCGATCGCGCCATTGGCGATCAGGATCAGCGCGCCGATGATGGCCAGCGGGATCAGGAGCCGGAATGAGGCGCGGGTGACGTCCACCCAGAAGTTGCCCAGCTTGTCCGTCCTGGACCGGATGAAGCCGCGGATCATCGCGATCGCAACGACCAGGCCGACCGCGGCTGACATGAACTGCTGCACGGTCAGGCCCGTCATCTGCACCAGGTAGCCCATGGTGGACTCGCCGGCATAGTTCTGCCAGTTGGTGTTCGTGACGAACGAGGCGGCCGTGTTCCAGGCGGTGTCCGGCGGCACGTTAGGCATGTGCGCGCTGAGCAGCAGGTAATGCTGCAGCCGCTGCAGCCCGTACAGGAACAGCACGCTGACCGCCGAAAAGGCCAGGATGCTGCGGACGTAGACGCTCCACTTCTGATCGGCCTTCGAGTCGATGCCCATCAGCCGGTACATGAAGCGCTCGACGCGCCAGTCCTTGTCGGTGGTGAAGATGTGCGCCATGTAGTTGCCCAGCGGCACATAGCACGCGGCCAAGGCGGCGACTAGGAAGCCAGCCTGCAGCCAGCCTGCGGTGGTGGTGACTCATCAGAACCTCTCAGGGAGGACGAGAGCCACGAACAGGTACACGGTCAGCAGGAAGCCGCCGATCAGGCCAATCCAGTTCTCAGCGCTCAAAGGTCTCAATCCCCTTCACGATGAGCCAGAGCACGCCGAATACGACGATGGTCAGGCCGATATACAGCAGGTCGAGCATGGAGTCCTCCAGCGGACGCCTAGGCAATGCACAGGTGGTAACCGCTTCAGTGAACAGCCCTGAACTGGGCCTGCGGCTGCTCCAAACAGTTCCCATGCGGGCCGTAAGCGATTCCTAACGAGACTCATGCGGCTGTAGAGGAACTCGGCCGAAACCCAGGCAGACAGACGGGAAGCGGGGCCGCCGAGGCGGCCCCGCTTGATCGATGACCCGAATCAGGGCCGCAGATCGGCCAGGATCTCGGTGAACCGGCGCAGGGCGGCGGCGATCCAGGGCAGCGCGAGCGGGTCGTGACTCGCGAGCGCGGTCTCTCGCTGTTCGTCGGTGTCGCCATACAGCAGGCCGGTCGCCACCCGCAGCCGGAGCGCGCTCGGTTCCTCGCCGAACGCACTGGCCGGCAGCGTGCCAGCCCCGTACCGGTTGAGCAACAGGGCGGCCAGGTCCGTGCCGGTACGCACCCCGAACTTGGCAGCGAGGTGGTGGCGCCAGGGTGCGAAGTCCGGGTAGAGGTAGAACGCGGCCTGCGGGGGCGCTAGATCGAGCCCGGCCGCAATGCAGATTCGAGCAGCTTCCTGGCACACCGCTGCGTGCAGCGACCGGCCGCGGCGTATCCAGCTCGCCAGTTCGGCTGGTTCATCGAACGCCACTGCCGCGGCATGCTGGATGGGTGCGCATGCGGTTGACCAGACTTCACTAGCGATGCCGAGCAATCGCTCGCGCAGCGCCGCGCCGGTCCGGCCGTCTGGCATCCGGGCCACGCCCATCCGCCAGCCACCGACCGCCAGGTTCTTGCTCAGCGCGGTCGTGACGACCGTACGGCCTGGCGCGATCAGGGCCGGGCTGGGGAATGCGATGGCCGGGTCGTGGACGAGATCCCGGTAGATCTCGTCACTGATGATGATCATGTCCTGGCGCTCGGCCACCGCACACAGTTGCCGGATAGCGGCGGGGCTGGCGAGCCGGCCGGTGGGGTTGTCCGGCAATGTCACCAGGACCGCGCCGATTGGCAGGCCGGCCTTGCGCGCCGCGGTGGCGGCAACGTCTAGAGCCGCCGCGTCGCAACAGCCGCCTTCACCCGGTGCGGTCGGCACAAAGACCGGCGTGACGCCGAGCAACCTGGCTTGCGCCGCGTAGCTGACCCAGCTCGGTCGCGGCACCGCGACGTCGGCACCGAGTGCGAGCAGAAGCGCAAATAGCAATGCCTTGCTACCAGGCCCGGCGATGACGGAGCCGGGGCTGGTCGGCAGGGCGCGGCGAGTCCAGTAGCCGGCGGCGGCCGCCCGCAGCTGCTCGGTGCCAGCCACCGGCCCGTAGCCGCCCAGCCCGGCAGTGCTGGCGAGCTCGGCGATCAGGCGCGGGTGCACCGGCAGGCCCGACTCGCCGAATGCGAGCGGCAGCACGGGCTCGCCGCGCTGGCGCCTGCGGGCCATTACCTCGTTGGCGGCAAGAGTCGCGGAGACGGGAACCTGGACGTACGAGGGTGGAAGCGGGGCGCGATACCGGGATACCTGCTGATCGGAACTCGGCAAACCAGATTTCGACAAACCAGTACTGGCGAGGCCGGATGTGGGTTCGGTGAGGGTTGCTGGGCCAGCCCATGGCATGGCGGAGGCTCCTTGCTGCGGGGCAAGAGATCGGGGGTCCTAGGCCAGCGAGGCTACCTGGCGCTTGGTACCTGACCTGCATCGCAACGGTAAAGCATTAGTACTGGCGAGCATCTCTGTCGCAGAGGATAAGTCTTGCTTATGCTTGAAATATGCTCGACTTGCATCGGCTGCGATTGCTGCTCGAATTCGCTGAGCGCGGCACGATCGCCGCGACGGCCGCTGCGCTCGGCTACACGCCGTCGGCAGTCTCGCAGCAGCTGGCCGCGCTCGAGCGGGAAGTTGGCGCGCAGCTGCTCGACCGAACGCCGCGTGCGGCCAGGCTCACCGTGGCCGGCCGGAAGCTAGCCGCGCATGCAGCGGAGATCCTGGCCAGGGTCGAAGCCGCCGAGGCGGACTTGGCGGCGCCCGAGCCCGAGGGACGAGTCGCGATCTCGGCCTTCCCCACCGCGGCAGTCGCTTTCGCGCCTGCCTTGACGCGGACAGCGCGCGCACATCCCGGGCTGAGCCTGCTGTTGCGGCAGACGGCCGGTGGCGAGGTGCTCCGCCTCGTGCGGGCCGGCCAGGTGGACGTCGCCATCGTCGATGACTGGAGCGGCAGGCTCGCGAGCAACCAGCAGTCCGCGCTGGGTTTCTACCCGCTGCTGACAGATTCGCTGGTCCTGGTGGTGCCGCGCGGCCACTGGGCCGGCGACGCGGCGATGCCAGTCTCGTTGCACAAGCTGAGAGACGAGCCGTGGCTGGCGCCGCCTGCCGGTGAGGCGTCGCGCCGGGCGGTCGACCAGGTGCTGGCGGCGGCCGGCGGCGCCGCCGATGCGCCGTCGGAATTCGAAGGGCTGGCGACGATCCTCAGCCTGGTGGCGCGCGGCATCGGGATCGCGATCCTGCCGCGGCTCACGCTGGCCGCTGGCGAAGGCCGGGTCGCGGTACGGGAGCTTCCCGGCACCAGCCCGGCAAGGGACTTGTACGCGGTCGCGCGAGCCTCGTCGGTGCAACGGCCCGCCGTTGCCGTCATCATCAGGGCGCTGACGGCCGCCGCCCGCAACCTGTCCGGTGCTGCCAAGGCCGCGCCCGCTGGCAAGCCCGGCAGCCCGGCCGCGGCTAGCCGCAGATCTGACTGAGCCCAGGCGTCGTCGAGCGCTTATGCTCGCGGGGTGGAACTGGACCTTTCGCTACCTGCCGCCGACCTGACCGCGCAGCTCGTGGACGTCGAATCGGTCAGCGGCAACGAGCGGCCGCTTGCCGACGCCATCGCCCGCGCGCTTGCGACGCTCCGGCACCTGTCGATTCACCGCGACGGGAACGTGATCGTGGCTCGGACTAGTTTCGGCCGCGCCGAGCGGGTAGCGCTGGCCGGGCACATCGACACCGTGCCGGTGGCGGGAAACCTGCCATCGCATGTGGACGGCAGGCTGCTGTATGGCTGCGGCAGCTGCGATATGAAGTCCGGCGTCGCTGTGCAACTCCGGCTGGCCGCCCAGCTGACTGAGGCGACGCGAGACGTGACGTTTGTGTTCTACGACTGCGAGGAGGTTGAAGCCGAGCGCAACGGGCTGCTGCGGCTCAGCCGGGTGCGGCCTGACTTGCTGGCTGCCGACTTCGCCGTGTTGCTCGAGCCAACTGGCGCCGTCGTAGAAGGCGGCTGCCAGGGCACACTGCGCGCTGACATCGTTGCCCGCGGCGAGCGGGCTCACAGCGCGCGGTCCTGGCTAGGGCACAACGCCATTCACGCGGCCGGCGCGATTCTGGATGTGTTGCGCGGCTACCAGCCGAGCCAGCCGGTAGTGGACGGGCTCAGCTATCACGAGGGCCTGAACGCG
Source organism: uncultured Actinomycetota bacterium (assembly GCA_963787665.1). Lineage (GTDB taxonomy): Bacteria > Actinomycetota > Actinomycetes > Streptosporangiales > Streptosporangiaceae > JAJYUU01. Next base: position 122,102 of record CAWBDZ010000001.1, on the reverse strand, counting down.
GTCTGGATCAGCGGTGGCGTGGCCGGGAACGTGATTCCCGATGAGTGCCGGGTCAGCGTGAACTTCAGGTTCGCGCCGGACAGGTCACCGCAGCAGGCGGCCGAGCACGTGCGTGAGGTCTTCTCCGGCTGGGAAGTCGAAGTGACCGATTCAGCTGGCGGTGCCCGGCCCGGCCTTGGCCAGCCGGCAGCTGCGGCGTTCGTGGCCGCTATCGGCGGCCTGCCGCGCGCGAAGCTCGGCTGGACCGACGTAGCCAGGTTCGACGCGCTCGGGATCCCTGCGGTGAACTACGGGCCCGGCGATCCGCAGCTCGCGCACACCCAGGCCGAGAACGTGCCTGTCGACCAGGTCGCCGAATGCGAGCTCCGGCTGCTCGGCTGGCTGCGGGGAGCCGCCTGACGAGCAGGCGGAGGTCTACTGCGGCGGCGCCTTCGCCAGCGTCAGCGGGCGGCTGTCGGTCTGGCCGCCCGGCGTCACCCAGGTCAGCTGGACGGTCGAGCCGCCGCTGATGCCCTGCAGGATGTTCATCAGCGACGCGGGCGACGACACGGGCTGGCTGTTGACCTTGGTGATTACGTCACCGGGGACGAGCCCAGTGACAGCGGCAGGGGTCCCGCACAGCGATCCGAGGACCAGCGTGCCGGAACTGACCGGAGCGACCTTGCTGGGAACGCCGGCTTGCTGGTTGCTGTGCAGGCAGGTGCTGGGGGCCGGCTGAACCGGGCCGAACTGCGAGTCCGCTTGCTCCTGCTGGCGAAGCTGAAGGCGGGGGCTGGTGACTGTGCTCTGCGTGCCGTTCTTGCCGCCTGGCACCAGCACTCCGACAAAGCCGGAGGGACCGATGTGTATCGACGAGCTCGACTGCCCGGAAATGATCTGCCTGCCGATCGCGATTGCCTTGTTGATCGGGATGGCGAACCCGACGTCCTGGTTCTGCTGACCGCTGAACGCGCTGCCCGTGCTGGCGGCCGTGTCCATCCCGATGACCTGGCCGCTCACATTAGCCAGCGGGCCGCCCGAGTCGCCCGGGATGATCTCCGCGTTGGTCTGCAGCATCCCGGTAAGGCGTTCGGCCGACACGCCACTGCCCTGGTCGCTGGCGGTGATCGACTGGTTCAGCGCGGTGACGGTGCCGGCTACCGCCTGGATCCTGCCCGTCCCGCCAGCGTTACCCATGCCGACGACGGTGTCGCCGACCTTGACCGAACTGGAGTTGCCGAGCGGGACAGTTTTCAGCCCGGAGGCGTTCAGCCCGGAGGCGTTGACCAGCTGGATGACCGCGACGTCGGAGTGCTTGTCGTAACCGAGCCACTTCGCGCTGAATTTCTGATTGGTTCCGACGACTGTGGCGGTAAGGCCGGTCGTCCCGTTGATCACGTGATTATTGGTCAGCACCAGGCCATTGCTACTGATGATCATGCCGGTAGCGGCCGCCGACGCACCAGCGCCCTGATAGCTCAGGCTGCTGCTGATGACGACGAGGCCGGGCTCTACCGTCTGCTCGACCTTGTGCAGGGCGGCGCCGCTGATGTGGGCGCCCGAGCTGTGGCTGCCGCCGTTGTTGTTCGGCTGGCCAGAACCACCGAAGTTCGGGTTGCCGAATGTGCCGGAACTTGCCGACGGCTGCTGGTTACCCGAGTCGTTCAGCCCTACGGCTAGGCCGCCGATGGCGGCTGCCACCGCCGCGACGGCGATGTAGGTGACAGCAGTCGTGAGGCGGCTGCGCCTGCGCGGCGGCCGGCCGTACCCAGGTGGCGGGCCCTGACCGCCAGGTGGCTGGCCGAACCCGCCGCCGGCCTGGTAGCCCGACGGCGGCCCGTAGGCAGGCTGGCCGGACCCGGGCTGACCGTATCCCGGCTGGCCGAACCCGCCGCCGGCCTGGTAGCCCGACGGCGGCCCGTAGGCCGGCTGGTCGGACCCGGGCTGACCGTATACCGGCTGGCCGAACCCTGGCTGGCCTGACTCGGGCTCTCCGCTTGGATCTGGTGCGGATGGGTTCGCTGCGCTCAAGTCGAGCGGCTGGTCAGGCTGCGGAGCCCAGGCTTCCCAGGCTCCTGGCTGCTGGCCATCGCTGCTCTGCTCTTCGTGCATCTCCATCATCCTCTGCCCAGTCCCTGCCAGCCTATGTCTCGCTGCGGCACTTATGTCCGGCCGCAGCAGTCATCGCCGGCAGCCGTGCACACCAAGTAAGCCCTACCGACCTGGACGTTAGCTGAATGAGCCCTGAGGAACACCTATCGTGTGCCGCTGACTCCCTCGCAGCTTGCTAACAACTTCAGACGCGCGGCACTTCCGCTGCCAGCCACTGAGGTTTTCGCGTCGCTCACGCGCGGAATAGAAAGAAGATATATCTTGTCAGCGAAGCCCTGGAGATATATCTTGAGACCGTTCAGTCTAGCGCTTGCACAGGAGTCAACAATGTCCGCACCGCCAAGCACCTACGAACCTAACTTGAGCACTCGCGAGGAACTCGCAGTGTCTGGCGCGGCGCTGTCCGAGGCGCCGTGGAAGCTCGCCGGAGCCGCTGGTGTCGCTGCGGCTGGCGCGGACTTCCTCATTCACCTGCCCTTCCACCTGTTCCACCCGGAGGCATTGATACTCACCCCGCTCTCGATGGGTGCAGTGGCGTTCTTCGCTGTTGCCGGAGCGGGCGCGCTGATAAGGACCAGGCATAGCCGCGCATTGCGCTGGGCACGGCGGCAGGCCGTGGCGCTACGCCGTGCTGCCGGGCGCTGCCTGCGCGATTATCGTGTTCGCGCTGACCGTGCTGGGTGGCAGCGGCGTTGGCGGCGGCGTCTTCACCGCGCTATGGCATGGAGGGCTGGCCTTCGGAGCGACCGGCGTCGTCGGCTCGATGGTCCGGCCTCGGCGGAGCCAGCGAACCTGATCCCCGCACCAGCGATCCGCCTGGCAATCCCCCCGCCAGGCGGATCGCCGTGCGCCTACCGCGCTACCGCTCGCCAGCCAGGCCCGGGATGCCGTGGTCAGCTATCGGGCCCACCCGCAGGCCGCGCCGCTCGCAAGCGTCGAGCAGCAACGGGAGCGCGCCCAGGCCGGCCTGCCATGATCCGGGCGGTGAGGTGCAGCCCGAGTCGTGCAGCAGTACCGTGACGCCGCCATCCAGACCGGCAGCCAGCGTCTGGTACACCGACTCGGGCGTCGCGCCGGACGACCACTCCCGGCCCCAGGTGCCCCATAGCAGCGGGGTGAGGCCGAGTTCGCGTGCCGCGAGCAGCGCCGGGCCGCTCAGCACCCCGTACGGCGGGCGGAACAGGCGGGGCCGCGTCCCGGTCGCGCTCGCGATGAGATCGGTAGCACGGTGCAGGTCGGCGCGGGTTTCGCGCAACCCCCTGACCGTCAGATAGCGGTGGTGCCAGCCGTGCACGCCGACCTCGTGCCCGGCGGCGGCTAGATCCCGCGCGAGCTGCGGTGCCTTGGCGACCATGCTGCCAAGCATGAAGAAGGTGGCGCGGATACCCCGATCGGCGAGCACCGCGGCGAACTGAGGCGTTGACTCCGGATCAGGGCCGTCGTCGAAAGTGAGGGCGACGTGACCGGGTTCGCCCTGGCCGGCCAGCCGAGGGAACAGCAGCCGCCGGACCGGGCCAAGCCCGGTGATACCGGGTCCGGCTTGGGCAACGGCGAGACCGGCCGCGCAGCCGACGGCTATTGCCGCGGCGCGCGCCACCGGCAGCTGCGTGACGCCAGGCCGTGGCCAGCGAGCGGAATAACGCGTGCGCAGTTCGGTCCCCGTTCCCGCTCGAGTTCGGCTGCGCCAAGGCTAGCGACTATCGTTTGTCTATCGGCGAGTCTGGCTCGTAAATTGCGTCTGCCGATGGGTGGCAAGCTCCATTAAGGCTGCATGAAGGCCGCGTCTGCTGCGCGATTACCTGCGATCATGGCGACTTGGCTAGCATCCGGCCTTTCTCGCGCTTAGGGTTGAAAAGAGCGGGTCGGTAATAATGGGTAGATATGCCCATTATCATGGGTGGCTAATCAGTGAGCAAGGGGACCCCGGTTGGCAGTCCAGGCAGCGCGTGTCGTCTTTCCGGCCGCCGATCGCGAGGAGATCGCGGCAGCGGTTGCCGAGATTCTGGCTACCGGATACCTCACCCTCGGGCCATATACCAGCCAATTCGAGGCGGCGTTCGCCGCGGCGCACGCCCTTGACGGACAGCACCAGATCGATGGCCTGCACGTCGGCAGCGGCCGTCACCTTCTCGACGGGCAGTTGCCATCGCAGCCACCGCATGCTGTCGCTGTATCCAGTGGTACCGCTGCGTTGGAGATCATCCTCCGCAGCCTCGACGTGACCGGGAGCGACGTGGTCGTCCCGGCGAACACGTTCTTCGCTACCGCTGAGGCAGCGCTGCGGGCAGGCGGCCGCCCCGTATTCGCCGACATTGACCCGCTGACCTTCGCGCTCAGCCCGCAGACGGTGCTGGCGGCACTGACCCCGCGAACGGCGGCGGTGCTGCTCGTGCACGTTGGCGGCCTCATCTCACCGCACGTTGACGAGCTGCGAACGATCTGCGCGGAGCGGGGGATCGCGCTGGTCGAGGATGCCGCGCACGCACACGGCGCCAGTTACGACGGTCGCCCGGCTGGCTCCTTCGGAGTTGCTGGCGGGTTCTCCTTCTTTCCCACGAAGGTTGTTACGTGCGGCGAGGGCGGCATCATTCTCACCTCGTCCGACGTTATTGACCAAGCTGCCCGCATCTACCGCGATCAGGGTAAGGGCAGTGTCAGTGCCAATCACCATGTGCTGCACGGTTACGCCTGGCGTATGTCGGAGCTGGCGGCGGTAACCGGCCTCGTGCACCTGCGCAGGATGGCCGGCTTCATCGCGCACAGGCGGTCGGTCGCGGCCCGGTACGACGCCGCTCTGGCCGGCCTGGACGGCCTGGATCCGCTGCCAGAGCCGGATGGCTGCCAGACCAATTTCTACAAGTACATAGCGGTGCTACCGCCCGGCACTGACCGCGCCAGGTTCCGCCGGCAGCTGGCCGATGAGCACCAGGTGAAACTCGCAGGCGAGGTCTACGACCTGCCGCTGCACCGGCAGCCGGTGTTCGCGGAGTTCGCTGGCCCGCCGCTGCCGCTCGCCGAGGATCTGTGCGCACGCCATATTTGCCTGCCCGTTCATTCCGACATGACTGACGACGAGGTGGACCAGGTACTGACGGCAGTGGCAGCCGTCTACGGCGCCATGACCAGGGTGTGAGAGGTCAGCGTGACGCGGTCGGGGCGCCAGCCTCTCGAGTGTCCGCAGCCAGGATGCGGGTAAGGGAGCACGCATGCGTATCGCAGTAACCGGGGGCTGCGGGTTCATCGGCTCGCACGTCGTTGATCATCTAGTCCGGGCCGGCCATGACGTCGCGGTGCTGGACCTCCGCGGCCGCTGGCTAAATCCGGCGGCCGAGTACCACCGTGCTGACATCTTCGATGAGTCCGCACTTGCGGCGGCAGTGGCCGGCGCTGACGCCGTCTTCCATCTGGCCGGCGCCGCGGACGTGAATCAGGTGGCTGCCGACCCGGTCGCGGCCACCCGGCTGAACGTGGAGGGAACGGCCAGGGTGATCGAGGCGGCGAGGCAAGCCTCGGCTGGCCGGTTCGTGCTAGCCAGCACGGTCTGGGTCTACGGCGCGGCGGTTGGCCGCGGCGAACTGACCGAGGACGCGCCGGTCGACCTGCGCAATCCAGGCCATGTCTATGTGGCCACCAAGCTGTCTGCGGAACTGCTTGTGCACAGCTACCGGGAAATGTACGGGCAGCGATTCACGATCTTGCGATACGGGATTCCGTACGGGCCGAGAATGCGCGAAGCCCTGGTGGTAGCCCGCTTCATCCGGGCAGCGATGGACGGCCAGCCCATCACGATCGCAGGCACCGGCGAACAGCAGCGCAACTACGTCTACGTCGAGGACCTCGCGGACGCCCATGTTCGCGCGCTGGCATCGGTCGCAGCCGACCAGACCTTGGCGCTAGAGGGCGGTACGCCGGTGTCGGTCCGCGAGATCGCCGATACGGTCTGCAGCCTGGTCCGGCCGGTACCGGTCCGGCACGAACCAGCCCGGCCATCTGACTACGAGGGCGTTAGCATCTCCTCCCAGCTTGCCAAGGAACTGCTCGATTGGTCTCCGGTGACGTCGTTCGCCACCGGTGTGCGGCTCTACTTGGACTGGCTGCAGGAGCAGTCGGCCGGGACCGCCGGATGACCGCGCCACGATCTGCGCTGCTGCTGTCTGGCTCGATCGGAATGGGCCACGACGCGCTGGCGGCCGCCTGCTCAGCCTCCCTGCAGGCGCAAGGCTGGGCGACGCACACCCTTGACACGATCAAGATGATGGGCCGTGGCCCCGGGTCAGTGGGGGAGGCCGTGTTCCGCGCGATGCTCAGTGTCCCCGGGCTGTACGACGCGTTCCACTATTCCGCGCTGCGCACTGGCAGCGGGCTGGCCAGGCTCGCCGACTCCGCGGCGGCGCGTCAGCTCGCGCCCCGGCTGCGGGATTACCTGGATGAGCATCCGACGGACTTGCTGATCTCGGTGTTCGCCACCGGCGCGGCGGCGGCCAGCAAGCTTGTCCGTCAGTACCCGGCGATGCGGCACATCGTGTTCTGCACTGACGTGACGCCACACCGGATGTGGGTGCACGCCAACGTGGACATGTACCTGGTCACGGCCGAGGTCGGTGAGCTCGCGGTGCTCAGGTTCGCCTCGGATGCCCGCGTCCAGGTGGTGCCGCCGCCGGTCCGCCAGGCCTTCTACCAGCCCAAGAGCCAATCGCAGGCCCGGGCGGCACTCGGGATCCCGCAGGCAGAGCGCTGCGTGCTGCTTATGTCAGGTGCCTGGGGGCTCGGCCCGGTGGCCGCGGCGGCGGAGGCGCTGGCCGCAGCGGGCGTGCACGTGCTCGCAGTCGCCGGGCATAACGCCACGCTGGCAAGGAAGCTGTCGTCGGCCGCTGCCCGGCAGCCGCGGGTGCACGCCTTCGGCTTTACCGACCGGATTCCCGACCTCATGTCGGCCGCGGACCTGGTCATCACGAGTTCAGGAGATACCTGTTCGGAGGCGAGAACCGTCGGCAGGCCGCTGTTGCTCCTCGATGTGGTGCCAGGCCACGGCCGGGACAACCTCCAGCACGAGCTTGAACTCGGCGACGCCATGGTCACCTCGGCCGGAGCCGCGGATGTCACGCGCTGCGCGCTCGCCGCGCTCGACCGCGCCAAGCCCGCACCGCCGGGCCCGGCCAGGTCCCAGTCTGGCTGGGAGTCGGCCTTCAGCGCGGCCCTCGCCGCGTGCGGCCTGTAAGAAGCTCAGTACCGGCGGTCTGGGTTAGCGGGTCTGGGTCAGCTGTTGCCGCCGGCCAGGCTGCGCGCCCAGGAGCTCAGTTCGCCGGGCGTCACCTCGCCGGCGACATGGCGGACGATCTGGTGCCTTGCGTTGAGCATGAAGGTCTGCGGCAAGGCGATGATGCCGTAGGAGGTGGCTACCGAGCCGCTTGGGTCGAAACCGACGGGATATCTGAGTCCGGCGGCCCGGGTGAACCGCAGCGCCGCCGCCGACTCATCTTCGGAGTCGATGCCGATGATCAGCAGCCGGCCGTGGTGCTCTCGGTAGAACTTCGCCAGCAACGGGGTCTCCCGCTTACACGGACCGCACCAGGACGCGAAAAAGTTGATCAGCACCGGCCGGCCGGCGTAGGCGGCCAGTGAGACCCGCCCGGCGGGATGGCCGAGCGCAGGCAGCAAGAAGCCGCTAGCCGCGGCCGGCGGCGGGGGGTTGCCTGCCGTGCCGCCAAGGCCGCCACCCAGCGTGAGCGCGATGATCACCAGCGCCACCAGGGCCAGGCCACCAGTGACCGCCAGCAGTTTCTTTCGCGGCCGCATCCTTGCGACACCGGCTGAGGCATCCGCAACTGCGGAGGCGCCTGGAGCGCCGCCGTCAAGCCAGTCCTCGGCTGCCATGCCAAGAAATCTAGCTCGTCGCCCTGAGCCCTGAACCCGGACCTCGGTAGCGCGGCCCAGTGCCCGCCAGCCAGCGGGGGGTTAGGCGTTATCCGGCGTGATCTGGCGAGGCACAGAGCGGCCAGGAGTACGGAACAGATAGTTGCGTGTTTTATCGGTGACGCGGCTGGCTCGTTTCCAGCCGCGCTGCCAGATGTACATGAGGTAGCCCCGCTCGGAAAGCCAGTCGACCACGTCGTCCGGGCTGTAGGAGTAGCGCTCGGTGTGCCGGGCCTCGATCTCGACCAGCATCGACGGCCGGAAGGACTCGATGACGTCCTTGCCGCCGTACAGGACCTGGAGTTCGGCTCCCTCCACGTCCACTTTGATGAAGTCCAGCCGGGTCAAGCCCACCCGGGCCGATAGCCCGTCCAGCGTGTCCACCGTCACAGGGAAATCGATGTGCTGCGCGAACTCGGCATTGGAGCCGAGGCCGTGGCTCTTCTGGCTGACGAACGAGCGCCCGGTGACAAGCCCGTACTTGCCCATCGGGACACTCATGCTGGCCTTCCCGGGCTCGGATCCGAGCGCCAGGCAGTGATGCGTGACGTTGGGATTGTCGCGCGCCCCGAGGACCCTGTTCCACACCGGCCAGGCGAACGGCAACGGCTCGATGCTATGGACGACTCCGGATGGCCCGACAAGGCGCGACAGCGGCAGCGTGTAGAGGCCGGCCGCTGCGCCCACATCGACGCAGACGCTGCCAGGACCCACCACGTCGGGCAGGCCGAGCATCTCGGGCTCCAGCCACTTAGACCAGCGTGCGACCGCAAGGACCGCGGAGGCAGTGACCGCCGCACGGAGTGCGGTCTTCCGCGACACGATGCCCGTACCCACGATCTTCCTCCAGTTACTGTTTACCGCTAGCCAACTCAACGGCCATGCCAGTCACGGTAAGCGACGGAGGGCGTGGCGACATGAGCTTATGCGCCTTCATGAGCGGAGTTGGCGATTCTGTCCGTCCCGATCGTGTCCGCGCTGTGACGATCGCGGCACAACGCAGGGATTAGGCGGCTGCGGCGGCCGCCAGCCGACCGGGTAACGTGTGCCGGGCGCGTCGGCAGTCATTGGTGACCTGATGGCCTGATCGATGACCGGATGGCCGGTGAGCACTGGGATCGCCGGGTTCTGGCGTGACCGCGCCCGTGGCTCGACGACAGCGGAGGCGACCTAGTGACACAGGTGACAGGCGCACTGGGGCCTGGCACAGACGATTCCGCGCTGCCTGCCGCGGCACTGCGCGGGACGGCGGAGCCTGCAATTACAGTCGGCCGGCGACCGGTCCGGCTGATCGCGCGGTCGTTGTTCCTGCTCACCAAGCCCCGGATCATCGAGCTGCTCCTGGTGACCACGCTACCGACGATGCTGCTCGCCGACCACGGATTGCCGTCCGTCCGGCTGATCCTCGTCACGCTCGCTGGCGGTGCCCTCGCCGCGGGCAGTGCGAACACGCTGAACTGCTACCTGGACCGGGACATCGACGCGGTCATGCGGCGGACTTCGGGCCGCCCGCTAGTGGCCAAGGTCGGCGGCCACGACGGCACAGGTCAGGCCGGCAGTGCGCCGATCCGGCCGGAGGAGGCCCTGGCCTGGGGCGTCCTGCTCGGCGCGGCGGCCACCCTGCTACTCGGCCTGGCGGCCAACTGGCTGGCTGCGGCGCTGGCCGACGCCGCCATCGCGTTCTACGTCCTCGTGTACACCATCGGGCTGAAGCGGCGGACGCCGTCAAACATCGTGATTGGCGGGGCGGCTGGCTGCTTCCCTGTCCTGGTGGGCTGGGCCGCCGTTACCGGCCGGGTGAGCTGGTGGGCCGGCGTGCTGTTCGCGGTGATCTTCTTCTGGACGCCGCCGCACTTCTGGGCACTGGCCATGAAGTTCCGGGACGACTACGCGGCGGCCAACGTCCCGATGCTGCCCGTGGTGGCAACCCCCGCGACGGTGGCTCGCAAGATCGTTATCTACTCGTACCTCATGGTGGCCACCACGCTGCTGCTGACGCCCTACGCCGGCTGGATTTATGGCTGCTGCGCGGCCGGCCTCGGTGCCTGGTTCCTGGCCGAGGCGCACCGGCTCCGCGGCCGGATCGCCGCAGGCAGCTCGCCTGCCCCCATGCGGCTGTTCCACCTGTCGATCGTGTACCTGACGCTTTTGTTCGCGGCAGTGGCCGTGACGGCCCTGCTGCCCTGGCACCGCTGGTAGCCCTATCGGCCGGCGGCCCAGCGGACCAGGCCCCTTGAGGCTCAGCCAGCCGACGCACCCGGTTCATACTTCCGGCTGACGTCGGCTGCCGGGTCAGCCGCTATTGTGGGGCTAAACGGGGTGCCTGCTTGAAACGGGTGATCAGGGTGCGGAAGCTTGGCGTCCGGGCGCGGTGGGCCGTGCCGGCCGGAGTTGTGGCGACCGTAGGCATAGTGATCGCGGCGTCTGCCGTCGCAAGCGCAGAGTCAGCGCCGCCACTCCCGCCCCGCAGCGCGGCGCAGCTGCTGGCCGAGGCGGCTGCGGCAACTGCCCGGCCACTAGGCCCGCTGACCGCGACGATCCAGGAGACCTCTGACTTCGGCTTCCCTGCGCTTCCGGCACTGGCCACGCAGGACGGCGGACCGGCGGCGGCGCTGGCAACCGGCCACAGCGTCAGCATCTGGTACCTCGATGCGCACCATCTGCGGGTGGCCGTTCCCGTCCAGTCGGGCGAGAGTGACCTGCGGCTAGACGGCCGGTCACTGTGGCTGTGGAACAGCAAGACCCAGACCGCGACTCACGTCGCGTTTCCGTCGCACTTCTCCGGCCTGAATTTCCCTGGTAACGGGGCCATCCGGGGCGTTAAGCCGCTGGGCGGCCGGAGTACCGGGCCCGGAGGCCTGCCTGCTTCTCCGCTGGCCGCCGCCAACCAGTTGCTCGCCGCCATCGGCCCGTCCACGGCCGTCACCGTGCAGCGCAACGTCTACGTGGCCGGGCGGGCGGCCTACCAGCTGTCCGTGGTGCCGAAGAGCAGCGGCTCACTCGTCGGGCAGATCCTCATCGCGTTCGACGCCAGCACGCACATCCCGCTGCGGGTGCAGGTTTTTGCCCGGGGCGCGTCCAGCCCGGCGTTCGCGATTGGCTTCACCGCGCTGACTTTCGGCCGCCCGGCGATGTCAAACTTCAGCTTCACCCCGCCGCCAGGCGCGACCGTGAAGCAGCAGACGGTGCCGACCAAGCTGCCGGGTAGCCTCGGCAAGCTTGGCCTCGGCAGGCTCGCCATTCACAAGCTGGCCACCGGGCGGCTCGGGCTCGCCAAGCTCAGGGCGGCCAAGCTGCGTCAGCTCAAGCTCTGCGGAGCCAAGTTGAGCAAGCGGGCATGCGCACAGCTGCGGATATCGGTGATTAACCCGGCGCCGGCCAAGGGCATGGCGCACGGATGGACCGGCCCTGTCCCGGTGCCCACGGGCAAGCGGCTTCCGAAGCAGGTCGTCAGGCGCATCGAAGCGAGCTTCGCCCGGAGCCTGCCCAAGAACATGCCTAAAGCGGAGCGGGCCAAGATCATCAAGGGCTTTGACCAGAAGTTCAGCAAGGGGCTTATGGTTCCGCCGGGCGCCTCGGCGGTCTGTAAATCAGGTGGGACGGAAAACAACGGCGGCGGCTTCTGCAACGCAGGACCTCCGCCGGGTGTCATCGGGCCGTTCGCGGGGGCAATCCCGGCCGGCTTCGCGGGAGGCGCCAAGCCGACAATCATCGGCAAGGACTGGCTGTCAGTTATCGCGACCCAGCCGAGCCCGGCCCTGGCGGCAGCGGTCAAGCAGATGCTGTCAGCGCATCCGGGTGCCAAGGCGCCTACCGTGTTCCAGCAGCAGTCGTCGTCCGGAACGAGCGCCTACAGTTCGACGCTCCGGGTTTCGGCCATGCCGGCCGGGCCGGACCTGGCGGTGCTGCGCGCGCTGCTGCTGGCGACCAAGCCGGTGCACGGTAGCTGGGGCCACGGCAGGCTGCTGACGACTAGCTTGCTTTCAGTGCTTATTACCAGTAACGGCCGCGTCCTGGCCGGTGCGGTGACGCCGGCCGTGCTCTACCGCGACGCGGCAGCGCACGCCGGGTAGGCTCGCCGCTCGTGACGTTCGACTGTGCGCTGGCTAGTAGCGGGCTAACCAAGCAGTTCCGGGGCGGCCAGGTCGCCGTGGACGGCATTGACCTCGCGGTGCCGGCTGGCTCGGTCTATGGGTTCCTCGGCCCGAACGGCTCGGGTAAAACCACGACGATCCGGATGCTGCTGGGGCTGATCCAGCCAACGGCAGGCCTGCATGAGGTGCTCGGCGAGCCAATGCCGGATCGGCAGGCGGACGCGCTGCCGCGGGTCGGCTCCCTGGTCGAGGGCCCGGCCTTTCACCCGCACCTGTCCGGCCGGGCGAACCTGGCCAGGCTGGATGCGGCCGACCGGACCACCGGCCGGGCTACTGCGAGCGCGCGGATCGAGCAGGCGCTGGACCGGGTTGGCCTGCTGGCGGCCGCAGACAAGCGGTATCGCGCCTACTCGCTTGGCATGAAGCAGCGCCTTGGCATCGCGACCAGCTTGCTGCGGCCCAGGGACCTGGTGATCCTGGACGAGCCAACCAACGGCCTGGACCCGCAGGGCACTCGGGAGGTCCGCAGCCTGATCCGGCAGATCGCAGCCGACGGCACCACGGTCTTCGTGTCCTCGCACCTGCTGGCCGAGGTGGAGCAAATATGTACCCACCTTGGCGTGATGCGGCGCGGCAAGCTCGTCTTCCAGGGCCCGCTCGCGCAGCTGCAGGGCTCCGGTCCGGCGCGGCTGCTCGTCCGGACGCCGCAGCCGGGCCTCGCGGCCAAGGTGCTCACGGAGCTGAGCCTGGCTGGCGTAGCCGAAGCCGGCAACCAGGTCAGTGCGGAGCTTGGCACCATGCTGCCCGAGGAAATCTGCGAACGGCTCGTGCTCGCGGGCGTGCCGGTGGCTGGCCTGGAGACACCCAGGCGCAGCCTGGAAGACGAGTTCGTGGAACTGACCGGTGAGGGCTTCGATGTCGACTGAGCACGCGGCCGGCCCGGCCACCGAACCTCGCCCCGTGGCCCTCAGCATGACCGAAGCCCGCAGTGGCCAGGGCAACCCCGTTACCTCATGGTTGAGGTTCTTTTTTTCCGAGTTGCGGCTTGTATTCGGCCGTCCGCGCAACCTTGCCCTGCTCGGTGTGCTCGCGATCATCCCCATCTGCTTCGGCGTGCTGTTCCGGCTGACCCTGAATTCCGGCTTCAGCGGCGGCGGGCCGCCGTTCCTGAACCAGATCGCGGGGAACGGGGTCTTCCTTGCCCTGACCGTGCTGACGCTGATGCTGACACTGCTCATGCTGCCGCTGGCGATGGCGGTCGTGTCCGGTGAGTCGGTAGCGAGCGAGGCGAGCATCGGCACCCTGCGCGGACTGCTGACGGTGCCCGCTGGCCGGACCCGGCTGCTCGTGATCAAGTACGCCGCTGTCGTGACGTTCGCGCTGGCCGCGTGCCTCCTGGTGGCGGTCGTTTCGCTGATCATGGGGATGATCTTGTTCCACGTCGGCCCGGTCACCCTGCTGTCCGGGACGACGATCTCGCTGGGCGATGGCGTGCTCCGGGTGCTGCTGGTCGCGCTGTACGCTGCCGCGGCGATGGCTGAGCTCGGCGCGATCGGGCTGGCCGCGTCGACGTTCACGCAGCACCCGGTTGGCGCGATCGCGGGCGTGCTGGTGCTCGTGGTTGGCAGCGAGATCGCCGATCAGATCCCGCAACTGTCGGCAATCCACGCCTATCTGCCGACGCACTGGTGGCTGACCTGGGACGGGGTGTTCCGCTCGCCAGTCGACTGGTCTGGCATGCAGCACGGGCTCATCTCGTTCGCGGTCTACATCGTGATCTTCGTCGCGATCGCGTGGGCCAGGCTGAGCTCTGCCGACGTCACCAGCTGAGAAGTTGTCCCGGCTAGGCGATAGCGTTCTTTCGTGCCTGCCGAACTGCCCGCGATCGACGTGTTGCTCCAGGCCGCGGTAGCTGGAATCGGCGGAACCCAGCGGCCGGGCCAGGTGGCAATGGCCGACGCTGTCCAGCACGCGATGGAGTCCGGGCAGCACCTGGCCGTGCAGGCTGGCACGGGCACCGGGAAATCCCTGGCGTACCTGGTGCCTGCTGTCCGGCATGCGCTGGCGGGCGGCGGGACGGTGGTCATCTCGACCGCGACGATCGCGTTGCAGCGGCAGCTCATCGAGCGGGACCTGCCGCGGCTGTCCGCCGCGCTCGCGGACCTGCTGGGCCGGGAGCCGGTTTTCGCGATCCTCAAGGGCAGGCGGAACTATCTCTGCCTGAACAAGGTGCACGGCGGCGCGCCGGATGAGCCAGAAGACTCACTGTTCGACTCTCGCTCAGTGTCCGCGATCGGGCGCCAGGTGACCAGGCTGCACGAATGGGCTGCGGAAACTGATACCGGTGACCGCGACGAGCTGGTGCCGGGCGTCGACGACCGCGCCTGGCGGCAGGTTTCGGTCAACGCGAGGGAGTGCATCGGCGCGCAGAAGTGCCCGCACGGCACGCAGTGCTTCGCCGAGTTGGCGCGCGAGACGGCTGGCGAGGCAGACATCGTCGTGACCAATCACGCCTTGCTCGCGATCGACGCGATGGAGAACTACATCGTGCTGCCCGAGCACGACGTCGTCGTGATCGACGAGGCGCACGATCTGGTCGACCGGGTTACCAGCGTGGCGGCTGGCGAGCTATCGGCGGCCGGTGTTGAGGCTGCCGTTCGCCGCTGCGGGCGGATGGCCGATGAGGAGGTCACCGCGCATTTGCGGGATGCAGCCGAGGGCCTGCGACTCGCGCTTGCCGACACCGAGGCTGGCCGCCTGGATGTGCTGGCCGAGCAGCTCGCGATGGCGCTTGCCACGGTGCGTGACGCGGCGGCTGCGTGCGCGGCCGACCTGCGCATCCACGCAGGCGGCGACGAGGAAGTGGATCGCCTGGTCGCCACCAGGGCGGCCACCGTGGCGCTGGAGGAAGTAGCCGAGAACGCGGGCCGGATGATCACTGCCTTCACCGCGGAGATCGCGGCCCGGCCGGAGGTCGTCTGGCTGGACCGGCCGGTCAGCGACGAGTCCTCCCGCCCGGATACTTTGCGGGTCGCGCCGCTCCAGGTCGGCGGGTTGCTGGCCGAGCGGCTCTTCAAGCCCGGGATAGTGGTGCTGACGTCCGCGACGCTGACGCTCGGCGGCTCGTTCGACCCGCTGGCCAGGCAGTGGGGCCTGCCCCAGGACGCAGGCGTGGAATCCGCCGACGCCGACGCCGACGCCGACGCCGACGCCGACGCCAACGCAGACGCGGGCCTGAGCTGGACCGGCCTGGATGTCGGTTCGCCGTTCGATCACCGCCGCAGCGCCATCCTGTACGTCGCCCGGCATCTGGCGCCGCCAGGCCGTGACGGCCTGTCCGAGGCGTACCTGACCGAGTTGCGCGAGCTCATCGAAGCTGCGGGCGGGCGGACGCTCGGACTGTTCTCGTCGATGCGGGCCGCCCGGCAGGCGGCCGATGCGCTACGGGACAAAGTCGGCGTACCGCTGCTATGCCAGGGCGACGATTCCACCGGGCTGCTGGTTAGCAAGTTCGCGGAAGACGAGACGAGCTGCCTGTTCGGCACTTTGTCGCTGTGGCAGGGCGTCGATGTGCCCGGCCGGTCGCTTCAGCTCGTCGTTGTCGACCGGATCCCGTTCCCGCGGCCGGACGACCCACTCGCCTCGGCACGGCAGCGCGCCGTCGCGGCTCGCGGCGGGAACGGATTCATGACAGTCGCGGCCGCACAGGCAGCGCTGCTGCTGGCCCAGGGCACCGGCCGGCTGCTGCGCACCATAGACGACCGCGGCGTCATCGCGATCCTCGATCCGCGGCTTGCCACGGCCCGGTACGGCAGCTTCCTGCGCGCATCGCTGCCGCCGTACTGGAACACCTACGATCCGCAGATCGTGCGCAGTGCCCTGCGCCGCCTCGCCGCTCCGGTAAGTGACCCGACATAGTCCGTCACTGACCGCGGGCACCGGTATGCCATCACGCGCAGATCGCACCCCGGAGCCCCTGGTCCGGGCGGACCAGCCTGGCGGCTGTACCGTCGCGTACGGAGGTGAACGCCAGTGAGTGATGTACTCGGCTCGCCGCTGAGCGGCGGCACGCTGGCGCCGGCGGGTTCGAAGCTCGTGCTGGCGGAGTGGGACGCTGAAGGAACTTCTCAGGGAGAGCAGCCGCAGTACCAGGCACCTCTTCATCTGCACCATGATGACGATGAGGCCTGGTATGTCCTGGCCGGGCGGCTGAAAGTCCGCATCGGAAATGAGGAGTATGACGTCCCGGCCGGGGCGGCATTGATCGGCCCTCACGGCGTGCCGCATACGTTCTGGAATCCTGATCCGGCCCCGGCGCGGTATGTCATCGTGATGTCCTCGCAGACCAGCGCCCTGCTCGACGCATTGCACAGCGGCGGCAGCCTGAGCCCAGTCGAAATGAGCGAGATTTTCGCCAGGTACGGCTGCGAGCTGCTCGGCTGAATGAGGCTGGGCTTTTCGCCGTAGCGTGCCGCAGAGGCCAGGCTCGCGTCCGATTCCCGCCAGACTTCGAGGTCGGTGTCCACGACGATGGGATGCATGACGATAGTTACTCAGGCCGGAGTCGGCTTCGAGGTCCGGGCTATCGACCCGGACGTGGTACGCCAGTTGCTGGTGACCGACGACGCCGGCAACCCGCCACGGTGGCTGACCGGCGACGGGGGCGGTGCACCGCTGCGCTGCTGCCTGCGGTCGGCCACAGCTGGTGAGCAGGTCGCCCTGGTCTCCTATGCACCACTGCGCCGCTGGGCGCGTGCCACCGGTGCCCGGCCCGGTCCGTACGACGAGGTCGGGCCGGTGTTCGTGCATGCCCGGCGGTGCCCTGGTCCGGACGGAACCGGATATCCCCGCTGGCTGGCGGCGGGCCGCAGGGTGTTCCGCGCCTACGGCGCAGACGGGAGGATACTCGGCGGACGGCTGATCGAGGCGGATCCGGACAGCAGCCCGGTGGCAGCTGAGACGGCGCTTGCGCAGATGTTTGCCGACCCGGACGTGGCGCTGGTACACGCCCGGGCGGTGGAATTCGGTTGTTTCACCTTCGAAGTGCGCCGCGCGCAGAGCGGCTGAGCCGGCCAGCCGCGCGATTGGCGCTGGCCGACCGAGCGGTGCCGTGCTGCGCCTCCGGCAGGGTTGTGCAGCACGGCACCAGCTTCGGCACACCGGTCGTTGGTATACCGGACGTCAGTGTTACATGACGTCGGAGTTACCTGACGCCTCGGCCCGTTACAGCACGTCGTGGCCCGGGTGCGGCTCCTCGGGCAGCGGCGTCCGCACTGCCGGGATGGAACCCAGCCGACCCGCCTGATAGTCCTCAAACGCCTGCACGAGCTCAGCCCTGGTGTTCATGACGAACGGACCGTAGGCAGCGACGGGCTCCCTGATGGGCTGGCCTCCTAGCACGAGCACATCGAGCTTCTCACTGGGCCCGTCCATGGTGCGCTGGGCACCGAAGGTCAGGACGTCACCGGGTCCGAAGACCGCTAGCTGGCCGGTCTTTACCGGGCGGTTGTCCGCGCCGACGGTACCCGATCCGGCAAGCACGTAGGCCAGCCCGTTGAAGTCGGCCCGCCACGGCAGCCGCAGCTGTGCGCCGGGCTCGACGGTGGCGTGCAGCAGCGTGATCGGCGTATGAGTCACGCCAGGCCCGGCGTTCCCGTCGAGTTCGCCGGCGATCACCCGGACCAGTGCGCCGCCATCAGCTGAGCTCAGCAAAGCGACCTGGCCTGCGCGGATGTCCTGGTAGCGAGGCGGGGCCATCTTCAGCCTGGCGGGCAGGTTCACCCAGAGCTGGAACCCGTGGAACAGGCCGCCACTCATGACGAGCTCCTCAGGGGGCTCCTCGATGTGCAGGATACCGCCGCCGGCGGTCATCCACTGGGTGTCGCCGTTGGTGATCAAGCCGCCGCCGCCGTTCGAGTCCTGATGGCGGAACGTGCCGTCGATGATGTACGTCACCGTCTCGAAGCCACGGTGCGGGTGCCACGCTGTGCCCTTCGGCTCACCCGGCGCGTAGTCCACCTCACCCATCTGGTCCATGTGGATGAACGGATCCAGCGCGCCCATGTCGACACCGGCGAACGCGCGGCGGACCGGGAAGCCTTCGCCCTCGAAGGCAGACGGCGCGGTCGTGACGGCGAGCACCTGCCGGTCCCGCGCGACCGCCCGGTCGGGCTCGTTGATCCGGGGGAGAAGCAGGATGTCCTCAACGGTCACGGCTGGCATGACTACCTCCTTGATTTGTTCAGTCTGCCTCACAGAACAGTAATTGAACGCGCAACATTCCGTCAGCGGGCTGCGACCGGAGCGATGCACCGTCCGGTGACGGTAGGTATTGCTATAGAGGCTTATAAGCCGTTAGCTCCTTTGGTGTTACTGGCCAGTAGTGACCTCGGTCTCATTGCGAAACCGACTGGCATCGCCCTGCGTCAGACTTCCGTAACGCATCGTGATCCTCGCTGGGATCGTGCTCCAGGATCCTCCTGAAGCCTCGCGTCGGCGCCACCGGGTCGAAGGCCGGAGCCGCGGACCGATACGCATCCCGCACTCGACTTCACCAGCCGGCTGAGCGACCGCGCGGCCTGGCGGCGGGGACAAACAGGAAAGGAACCCAATGCGACGCACTGCCCGAGTTACTGACGCACTCCGCGGCCGGAAGAAGGCCGTAGCCTACGTGGGTACCGCGGCTGCGCTGCTGGGGGCCGGCACTGCCGTCGCCGTCGCCGTCACCTCGACCGCGCACGCGCCCGCCGCTGTGCATACCAAGACGTTGAGCTTCGCCAGCCAGCAGGCGTCCAAGCAGGCGACCTCGCAGCCAACCAAGTACCAGGACGATCGCGGCCAGAAGGCGGCCGCTGCACCACACGGCCGTGCACCACACGGCCGCGCGCCACACGGCCGGGCACGGCAGAGCCGCGCACCGCACAGCCGCGCGGCCGACGTCGTGGAGCCACATTGTTAAGACGGTCGCCAAGGTTCGCCCCGGGACACCGGTGGCTGCCAACGAACTACAGCCTGCTTCGCCGTCCGGCCCGCAGACCTGGATGCCGGTATCCGATACTCAGCTTGCCAACGCCAAGACCATCGTTAAGCAGGCCTACGACAAGAAGATGGGCGTCCGCTCCGCGGTCATTGCAGTCGCCACCGCGATGCAGGAGTCCACGCTGAACAACATCAACTACGGCACCTCGGACTCGGTCGGCCTGTTCCAGCAGCGCCCGTCCTGCGGGTGGGGCACCGTGCACCAGATCATGGACCCGGCTTACGCGGCCGATGCGTTCCTGGCGCAGCTGCACCAGCACCAGGCGAGCGACCCGGGCTGGGCCACCCAGCCGCTGTGGACCAACGCCCAGGCGGTGCAGCAGTCGGGTTTCCCGTTCGCCTATGCCAAGTGGGAAGCCCAGGCGGCGCACATGGTGAGGCACATCACCACCCAGCTGCGGTAACGCCCGGCTGTCCGGGCTATGTCGAGCCCGGCAGCCCGCGGCACCGCCCCTTGAACGTGCCCCGCCCTCTCTGGAGGGCGGGGCACCACCATGTCCGGCGGCAGCCCGCGGTCCATCAAGAAGCCCGCCAGATCCGCGGTGTCTGTACGGTCAAGATCCGAGCGTGCGGTCCGCGAGTGTCACAGTGGCAAGCCGGCCTCAAGGTGCGCTAGGCCCGCGTCGATTTGCTCGAACATCGCGCGGATGTCGGCGTGGCTGTCCGCCTGCCACGGCATCGTCGCTGTCATGATGACGCCGATTATGGCCCCGGCCAGGTTCCGCACCGCGAAGTCCTCCGCTGACCGGCCGGTCCGCGCCGCGATGGCGGACGAGATCTCACCCGTCGTCCTGATCAGTTCGTCGAGTGCCCTGGCCCGGATCTCCGGTATCTCGAACGTCAGCTGCGAGGTTTCGGCGAACCGGATGCCTTCCTCCGGGGTCATCTGCTCCCAGGCAGCCGCCGCCGCGGCGCGGAAGGCTGCGATCGGCGAGAGCTCAGGCGGCTGAGCGGCCAGGGCGTCCAGCGTGATGATGTCGAAGTCGTCCTGCAGCACGACGTCTTCCTTGGTGGGGAAGTAACGGAAGAAGGTGGCCGGGGAGACTTCGGCCGCGTCCGCTATCTGCTCGACGGTGGTGGATGAATAGCCCTGCTCGCTGAACAGCCGGAGCGCGTGCTGCCGGATGGCAGCACGCGTCCTGGCCTTCTTGCGCTCCCGCAGGCCCGCTGGCCTGACGGAACTCTCGCTCATGTCAGTCATTCTGCTCCTGCTGGGTCGCCGCCGGCGGCCACACCAGGGGTGGGGCTCCCGGCGACGCTGGCCACATCCGGGAGCCTGGCAGCCGAGCCCAGCCGAGAGCCGTCGGCCGGCACACCGGAGTCACTAGCCTGCCGCGGCACGAACAGGACAGCGAGCACCGCGGCGGCGAGCGCGATCGCCGCGCAGACCCAGAGCATGACGTCCACGCCGCCGGCGTAAGCGTTGTGCACGGCCGCTAGCAGTTCGGCCGAACGCGTCTTCGCCGCGACCGCCACGCCCGTGCCGACACTGCTCTTGGCCGCGGCCACAGCCGGGCCGGGCAGCCCGGACTGGCCGAGCCTGCTGGCGTACACCGAGCTCAGCACCGTCCCCAGCACCGCCACGCCGATTGTCGCGCCAACTTGACGCATGGCGGTGATCAGCGCTGAGCCTGACCCGCTGCGCTCCGCACTCAGCGCGCTGAGGGCCACATTCAGCATCGTTGGCATCGCCAGCCCGAGCCCCAGTCCGGTCACCGCGAACCAGCCCGAGGTGAAGCCCGAACCACTGGCCGCCGATGTCGCGGTTCCCAGCGCCAGGCCGACCCCCATGATGGCGAACCCCGCTGCCGCGATCGGCCGGACTCCCAGCGCTGGCGGCTGGACCGGGCCACCGGACCGGGACTTTCGCGGGGTCTGCAGGCGCTGTCCGAGGCCGAGGCCCACCGCCAGTCCGCCAATGAGCGGCAGCATCCGGACGCCACTGGCCAGCGAGTCGTAGCCGCGCACGTCCAGGAAGAACTGCGGCATCGCGAACGTGAGTCCGAACAGCGCGAACGAGATCATCGTGGCCAGCGCAGTACCCCAGCTGAAGCCAGCCGACCGGAACAGGTTCAGGTCGACCAGCGGCAGCCGGCCAGACCGGCTGACGGCTCGCTCCCAGCCAACGAAGACGACGAGCAGTATCGCGCCGGCCACCATCGTCATCACCGCAAGCGCGTCCGACCAGCCGTCCTGCCCGGCCCTGATGACGCCGTAGGTCAGCGCGACCAGGCCCGCGCTGGAAAACAGCACGCCGCCTACGTCGATCCGCAGGCTGCCCTGGCCGCGCGACTCCGGCATCAGGAAGGCCACCGCCACCAGCGCGAGAAGCACGATCGGGACGTTAATCAGGAAGACCGAGCCCCACCAGAAGTTGTCGAGCAGCCAGCCACCCAGGATCGGGCCGAGCGGGTATCCGATGAAGGTGGCGCCGCCGACGATCGCGATTGCCTTCGGCCGCTCTTCGGGTGCGAACATCACCGGCACGACCGCGAGCGCTAGCGGCAGGATTACGGCCGCGGCCAGGCCGAGCAGTGCGCGCGCCGCGATCAGCTCGCCGATGCTCACCGAGTAGGCGCACGCCAGCGAGGCGACGCCGAATACGGCGAGAGCGGCGGCCAGCAGCTTCTTGCGGCCGAGCCAGTCGCCGAGCAAGCCCGCTGGCAGCAGCGCGGCCGCCAGCACCAGGCTGTAGGCATCGATGAACCACTGCAGATCGCCGGACGAGGCGTGCAGGTCAACGCTAAGCGTGGGCAGCGCGAGAGTGAGCACGAAGATGTCGAGGCCGACGACAAGGACGCTCAGGGCCAGCGCGCCAAGCGCCCACCAGCGGCGCCGGTCGGTCATCGTAGCGGGGCTGAGGTTAGACATGGGGATCACCGTCTCTCGTTGCGCCGCAGGTTTCTGATTGAGACTCTAATAAGAGAGACACTATCAAACGAGATCCGCCATCGCTATCGTGTTTCTGAGGGTAACGAGATCGACCACGGCTGGCCCCGGCCACCGGGAGGCTGGGACACTGGAGTCCTGGCTGACACGCGCAGGCGAGCGAAGGAGGCAGCGATGCCAGAGCCACAGGGCGAAGAACTTGCCAAGGTGCGGGCGCGCCGGGAGGAACTCCGCAAGCGCTATCTGCGCCCGCTTGCTGAGCGGCCGCCAAGCACCGTGAGCGGCGTCCACCACCTAGCGCTGATCTGCAAGGATGCCGAGGAGACGATCAGGTTCTACCAGGAGTTCCTCGGCTTCCCGCTGGTCGAGCTAGTGGAAAACAGGGATTACGCCGGCTCGAACCATTTCTTCTTCGACATCGGCGATCACAATCTGCTGGGCTTTTTCGACTTCCCCGGTCACGAGCACCCGGCCTGGCAGGAGACCATCGGCGGCGTCCAGCACCTGGCCATATCCGTGACTGCTGACCAGTTCGAGGCCGCGAAGAAAAAACTCGACGAGGCCGGGGTCGACTACCTGGGCCCGGATCGCGGTGCGGACAACAGCATGTACTTCCGCGACCCGAACGGCGTCGGCCTGGAACTGTACCGGGAGGACCTCGGCAGGTTCGAGGGTGAATTGCTCGTCGAGTAGGTATGCGGGCGGCGGACGCTATACGGAGGGACCGTCAGGGCCGGCGAGATCGCAAGAGGCCGGCCGCGATAGAGGTGTCAGTGCCCTCTTCCGGGATCAGCAGCCAGCACGCCAGGTAGAGCGGTATGCCGCCCAGGTAAAGCGGCACGCCGCCGAGGAACGGCAGGCCGGTGAAGCCAACGATCGTCAGCACCGCGAAGGTGACGCGGACGATCGTCACGTCGATGTTGAAGTGCCGCGAAATGGCGGCCGCAACGCCGGCAACCATCCGGCCACGGACGGGCCGGCGCAGTGGCGTACGGCTCCGGGCCGCGGACTCGTCGGCGCAAGGATCGCCATCGCGGCGGGCGTCTTCGGGGAAGTGCGGGTCTTCGGTCTTCGTGCTCATACCGTCAACTGTGCCGTGCCCGGGTCGGCCCGGGTATCGGGAACGACCCCGATATGACCCTGATACCGCCGCGAGCGGCCAGGGCCCGTTAACGGTTCGCCCGCCGGATCACCAGCCGCAGGCCGGTCCAGGTGTCGTCGATCGCGCACACCTTGTTGTCCACCAGGCCGGTCGGCAGCGCAACTTCGCGCACCACGTTGTCGGTCATGTCCGTCGGCACCTTGGCGGATCGTTTGGGCCAGGCAATCCACAGTCCGCAAGCCGGTGCCATCCGCGCCCTGAGCCGCGGCAGGTCGGCCTCAAGCTCTGCCCGCCTGGTCACGAACGCGACGATAACGTCGTACCGCGCATCGTCGGCCAGGTCCGTATGCAGGCTCGCCACATCCGGCAGGTCGCCGAGGGTGTCCTCGAACTGCTCTGGCGCGCCAATCAGCGCGACCTCGTCACCTTCGCCGATGCCGAGCTTGTCCGGCAGCGCCGTTCCTGAGTAACCCGCTGGCAACGCTGATCAGCTCAGAACTCGAAGCCGGCTGGCTTGCCGTTCCGGTCGGCGATCAGGCCGGCCAGCGTGGAGATGGCGATCTCGGGCGGGGTCCTGGATCCGATGTTCACGCCGATCGGCCGGTGTACCTTAGCGATCTCGCTGGCAGGTACCCCTAGCTCAGCGAGCGCGGTCAGGTGCGGCGCTTGGTGCCGCGGATTGCCCATGATGCCTACCCAGCGAGCGCCGCCGGCCAGCGCGTCGCGCAACTGCACACCGAGCTCGGCGCGGTGATGATCGGTGACGACAACGTCCACGGCGTGGCCTGCGACGTCGCCCGCGCTATCGGCTAGCTCAATGCCCTCGGTGTCAGCGCCTTTTGCCCGCTCCGGGTCAGGCTCGACCAGGATCACCCGGTACCCGGCATCGGCGCCGTAACGCAGCAGGTAGCTGGATACCGGAGAGGCGAAGACCGCGGCGAGCACCTTCTCCTGCGCGGGCGGCGGAACGGCCCCGTGCGCTACCGCGCAGCTCTCGTCGTGCACGTGCCCGCTGTGCTCCGCGTTCCCGTGATCGTACTGCTCCGAACCCGCCATGCGTACGAGCTTGCCACCAGGCTGCCAGGCGGGCAACTGACCGGTGCCGGAGGCGGCAGTAGCCCGAATCTGGGCCGGCCGGCTCAGCTGTCCAGCAGCGTGCGCACCGCCTGGCTGAGCGCAGCCATCCGGTTGGCGGCGTTGTCGCGGGCGTACTGGAGCCCGCCTGCCGGCACCGGGGCCACGACTTCCAGGTAGGCCGTGATCTCGGGCTCGCTGCCGTCCGGCCTGACCACGACGCGCGCGGCGGGGAGCTGGTAGCTCAGCATGTCGGCCGAGGGCAGGTCCCAGCCGCCGGAGTAATCGGTCACGGACGTCACCGGCTGGCCACCGAGCTCGGCCAACCCCGCTGCGCGCAGCCGTGACATCACGTCGACCGTTGCGGCCACTGGCAGCGTTAGCTGCGCGGTGAGATGCACGCCATGCTCGACCTCGAGCGCATCGTAGGCATCCTGCAGGGACTCGCCGCCTGCCCGGGCGGCAGCCGCGAGATGCAGCACTGCCAGGGCCGCGCTAATGCCATCGGCGGCGCGCACGGTGCCAGTGACCGCATAGCCGAGCGCTTCGGAATAACCGAACGCGAACCGGACGTCGTCACGCAGATCGGCGGCCCGGACGAGCCACTCGAACCCAGTCAGTGTCTGGGCGTACTGGGCTCCGGCCGTCGCGGCGATCTTCTGCAGCATCGAGCTGGCTACGACCGTGCTCACCACAAGCTGCCCGGACATGACGATTCCGGGTTGCACTGACAGCCGGTCCAGCAGGAAGCTGCCGAGCAGTGCCCCGACCTGATCGCTAGTGAGCTGGCGGAAACCGCCGGGCGCACGCGCATCCGGGACCGCGACCGCAAGCCTGGATCCGTCCGGGTCGGTGGCGATGACCAGGTCGGTGGCCGACCGCCGGGCCAGCGCGATCGCCAGGTCGAGCGCGCCGGGCTCGGCCAGGTTCGGGACCGTGACCGTGGGAAAGTCTGGGTCGGGCGCACGCTGCGCTTCGACCACGTCTGGTGCCGGGTAACCAGCCTGCTCGAACGCTTGCAGCGCTAGGTCCCCGGCAACGCCGTGCAGTGGCGTAAAGACGAAGCGCAGCCAGGCTGCACTGGCCGGAGCCGACCCGGTCGCGGTGCAGATGGCGTCCGCGTACGCCTGCGTGATCTCGGCGCCATGCCAGGTGATCAGGGGCGCGTCAAGCGGCGCGACCGGGACCGCCGACGCCGGTCCGAGCATGGCGATTGCCGCCTCGATGTCAGCGTCAGCGGGCGGTGCGATCTGCGCTCCGTCGCGCAGGTAGACCTGATAGCCGTTCTCGGCGGGCGGATGATGACTGCCTGTGATCATGACGCCAGCCGCCGCCTGCACGTACTTGACCGCGAAGGCCAGGAACGGTGTCGGCTCCCGGCTCGGGAGCATGTGCACGCGGATGCCGGCTCCGGCCAGAACCCGCCCGGCCAGCGCGGCGAACTGCTCACTCCGGTGGCGCGCGTCGCAGCCGATGACGACCCCGGCCGCCGCCCCGCCAGGCTCGCGGTCGAGCAGCCAGGCGGCGAGCGCCGCGGTGGCGGAGACGACGGTTGCGCTGTTCATCCGGTTGGGTCCCGCGGCCATCGCGCCGCGCAGCCCCGCAGGGCGGAAGCTGAGCCGGTCGGCGAAGCGGTCGGCAAGCTCCGCATCGGCCTCCAGCGTTTCGTCGGCAAGCAACGCGGCAAGCTCTGCCTTGTCCTGTTCGTCGAGATCGGTTGCGAGCCAGGATGACGCTAGCTCGCGGAAGTTCTCGCCCACCGTGTCAGCCGATCCTTACCGGCCGAACTCGCCGGCCACCCCGATGATCGTAACGGCGCCCTGCTGAGTCGTGTTGCCGGTGCGCAGTTGCCCCGCTCGCCTCACCCGAAACGTTCTCGAGCCCCGTTCCGGCATGTCGGCTGGCGATCGTGCAGGTTCGCGGCTACCCTAGCTAGATACCTAGCGACAATGTAAGAACACAGCGGCTCGCCTTAGCTGGTCACGGCAAGATGAGGCCGTTTTGTACCTCGGCTCGAGTCGGAGGCTGACGACCAGAATGCCTTTGCACCATGCCGTTCTCGCGTTGCTCGCCGAGAAGCCCGCCCACGGGTACGAGCTGAAGACGAGCTTCGAGCAGGCCGTCGGCGATCAGTGGGGCGGGCTGAACATCGGGCATCTCTACCAGATCCTCGACCGGCTCAGCCGGGACGGGCTGATCGAGTCGAAGCGGCAACCGCAGCCCGTGAAGCCTGACCGCGTGGTCCATCACCTGACGTCGGCGGGCCGGGCTGAACTTCAGCATTGGCTGGGCGAGCCCAGTCCCCGATTGCGGGGCTACCGGGACGACTTCTTCCTCAAGCTGATGGCTGCTGTGCAGGCCGGCGATCCCGACGCGCTGGACGGCGTGCTCCGGCGGCAGCGCACGCATCTGCTGCGAGAGCTGCACAGCCTGGCGAACGCCAAGGCGCAGTCGCCGTCAGCGGTTGTGTCCTTGCTCATAACTGCGGCGGAGCTGCATTTGCGCGCCGATCTGGGCGTCGTCGATGCTGCCGAGAAGGATCTCGGGCCGGCGCTGACCGCCAGCTCCAGGCGTGCGACGAGCGATAATGCAACCGGCGCACGGATCGCGGCGGCCGCAGCGGATTCAGAACTCACGGGCTAGCATGACTGCTCATGCGCTTCGGCATCGTGATCCTGGCTGATCAGCGCTGGGAGGACGGGGCGCGGCGGTGGCAGCAGGCCGAGACCTACGGTTTCGACCACGCATGGACCTACGATCACCTCGGCTGGCGCAACCTGGTCGACGGCCCGTGGTTTGACGCAGTGCCGACACTGACCGCCGCGGCCACAGTCACGTCGCGGATCGGGCTCGGCACCCTGGTCGCCTCGCCGAACTTCCGCCATCCGGTGAGCTTTACCCGCCAGCTCACTGCCCTGGACGACATCAGCGGCGGTCGCCTGCAACTCGGCATCGGCGCGGGCGGGACGAGCTTCGATGCGAAGGTGCTCGGCGGTCCCGAACTCAGCCCGCGCGACCGCGCCGACCGCTTCGCCGAGTTCACCGAGCTGCTCGACATCCTGCTGCGCCATGACCGGGTCAGCTGGGCCGGCCGTTACTACCAGGCCGTAGATGCGCGCAATCTGCCGGGTTGCGTGCAGCAGCCGCGGATCCCGTTCATCGTGGCAGCGAACGGGAAGCGGTCACTCCAGCTCGCGGTACGCCTCGGCGACGGCGGCTGGGTGACCACCGGGATGTCGTCCGACGACGTGGCCAGCTGGTGGGCCTCAGTCGGGGAGCTCGGCCGCCGGTACGAAGACGCGATGGCGGTAGCGGGCCGCGACGCCCGGCGGGCGCGCCGTTACCTGTCGCTGGACGCATCCGGCGTTTACGCGCTGTCGAGCGCAGAGTGTTTCGCCGATGCCGTCGGCCGGGCGGGCGAACTCGGATTCACTGACGTTGTCACGCACTGGCCGCGAGCCGACCCGCCATACGCGGGCAGCGAGTCAGTGCTGGAAACGGTGGCCGCGACCCACCTGCCGGGTGCCGGCAACTAGCCCGGGCAGCGCCAGCTAGCCCGGTCAGCCGACGAACAGCGACAGCGTGTCGGCCACGCAGGCGGCCTTGTCCTGACCATCGATCTCGATCCGCATTCTGATGTGCGCGAGTGACCCGAGGTGGGTCTGCCTGACATCAGTGAGCGTCGCCTCCGCCCGGATGCTCGAGCCGGTCAATACGGGGGCGGGGAACCGGACCCGGTCGAGTCCGTAGTTGATGCCCATCGTGAGGTTGTCGATCCGGAAGATCTCCGTCATGAGGACCGGAAGCAGCGAGACGGTCAGGTAGCCGTGCGCGATTGTGCCGCCGAACGGGCCGTTAGCCGCGCGGTTGATGTCGATGTGAATCCACTGATGGTCGCCGGTCGCGTCAGCAAACGCGTTCACCTGCTCCTGGGTGATCTTGTGCCACTCGCTCTGGCCCAGGGTCTCGCCCTTGGCTGCCACGAACTCATCCAGGCTGGCGAATACGCGCATGCCGTTACCTCCTTGCGTCAGGGTGCCCGGCGCAGGCCCGATACCAGGACAATAGCGTCGCCTGCCCCCTCAGGACAGTGCCGCAGGCCGAGGAGCGCGGTGACCGTGGCGCCCGTCCGCGGTCACCGCGCTCCGCCAGCTCACTTGGTAAACGAGATCAGCTGATCCTGGGCCACGACTTTGTTGATGCTGGCCTCATGGATGGTGACTTCGGACTTCACCGGTCCGACACCATTGGCGAGCCAGGTGGTGACTTCGGTACTCACCCGGAAGCCTTCGACGGTCTCGGCCATCGTCATCTTTACCACCGTTGCGCTATAACTGCCGGCGGGGACGGTGACACTCTGGGTTCCCGCACCTTGCACAGTCACATGCGAGGTGAGCTTCATCTTCTTACCCGCCACGGTGAACTCGATTTGCAGCACGTCGTGGTAGGCCTTGCCGGACGCAAGCTCGGCGGCTGGCGGCCAGAGCAGGCCGCCGGAGATAAGCCTGACCTGCGTCCCGGAGCTGCCCGTGTTGAACTGGTTGAACGGATAAGAGATCGAGCCGTCCGAGTGGAATATGTAATACGCACTGCTGGTATGTGTCGTCCCGAGGGTGGTAATGGTGCTATCCATGGTTACGCGATTGCCACCGGAAACGGGCGTCACTGCAGCAATCTTGTCGGTCGTCGTGCCGTAGGTGTCCTTGTACTTCCAGGTTTCTCCGGTGGCGATCGGGAACGGCACTGACGCCGCTGAAATCACCGTCGTCGAGCCGCTACCGGACCCGGACCCTGATCCGGAACCCGAGCCGGATCCGGACCCTGTCCCGGTCGAGGACGATCCGGGACTATTGCTGGAACAAGCAGCAAGGATCAAGCCGGATGCCGCGATCAGCGCGGCGACGGAGCCGGCTCGCAGCCGCGGCCTGTGTGGAGTGCGCTTCATGTTGTTACCTCGATCTTGGATTAATGGCGTGCTGAGCGTCGCGTTGCGACGGCACCTGCCCGGCGGCCCCCTCGGCCGTCGGGTCGGTGCCTGCGGTGCTCGCGGTTAACCGTGGCTGAGGCGAGGCCGGCAGCTGCATGGATTGCAGCCATACCGATCCGGGGCCGGAAAGTACGGCGAATTGAAAGGCAGTGTCGCCGGCGAGGTGGCTCGATGGTTCTTGCAGCTCGGCTAGCTGGATCGTCACGGACGCATCACACATGCCGATATGCCAGGGCCGGGTGCGCAGCGACGTGCCAGCCGCCAGGTCCCGCTTGACCACGTCGCCGGACAGTTCGACCCAGGCGCGGCCGCTGCCGCCGATGCGGCGCAACGTGAAATCACCGGCCTCTCCGGCTGCGGCTCGCAGCTGCTGCCGAAGGCCGCCTGTCACCTCGATGCCAGGTGTTCCGGCCAGGAATGCGCTGCGATGGACAAGGACTTCGCGCCCGGGTGCGATCTCGACGCTGAGGATGCTCCCCGGCACCCTGGAGGCGAACGCCACGGTCCCAGCGGCACCCTTGGCGGTGTAGGCGCTGAGCGTCATCGGGTGGCTGCCATCGGCCAGATCGTGGCCCGGCCCAGCCGTCATCTGGATGGAGTCGGTCATCCAGGCGAACTCGCCCGTCTCCCCGACGATGCTTTCGCCGGGCTCCAGCGAGATCGACAGCACCGGCTGCGTCGAACCAAGCAGCTGATCGTGCACCGCGTCTCCCG
The DNA here is from genome assembly GCA_963787665.1 of uncultured Actinomycetota bacterium. Taxonomy (GTDB): domain Bacteria; phylum Actinomycetota; class Actinomycetes; order Streptosporangiales; family Streptosporangiaceae; genus JAJYUU01. The sequence goes on along the minus strand of CAWBDZ010000001.1, from coordinate 92,200 downwards.
CCAGATCCGGTTTCAAGCCTCCGACTGCTTGTCTACCGGGGCCGGCGCGGCCCGCGAATCACGGCAATCATGCATTCCGAAGAGAGGGCAAAACCCCTAAAGGGCCTTTATGAGGGTAAAGCGGAGTCAGCCTCGCCGCGCCGCCGTGTGCAGGCTCGGGCCTGCTATAACATCGCGCCCCGGCCTGGCTGCCGCAGTCTGCTCAGCGGCTCGCCGCCTCGGCGTCGGCGAGACCGTTCTCGATGGCGAACCTTGCGGCTTCCACCCGGCCGCCTAGCCCGAGATTGCGGTAGATGGTCGCCAGGTGCCGCTCCACAGTGGCAGTGCTGAGGTACAGCCGGGCGGCGATCTGCTTGTTGGTCAGCCCCGCGGCAAGCAACACGAGCACCTCGGCCTGCCGGCTAGTCAGGTTGCCGGGCCGCGGTGGCTGACGGCTGCGGCCGGAAATCTCGGCTAGCGCAGCTTGCGCCTCGGCGATCCGCTTAGGGTTGCCGATTTCGGTCGCCAGCGCGGCAGCGTCGCGTAGTTGCCGGACCGCTTCGTCGTGCTGCCCGGTGCGCATCCAGACCCGGCTCAGCCCGATCATCGCTTCGACCACGTCATGCGGGTGACCGCCGGTCTGCGCTGCGGAGATGGCGGCTCGGTAGTGGTCGGCCGCCTGCGCCCAGTCCTGCCGGTGCGCGGCCAGCGCACCCTGATTGCAGCGGATGGTTCCGATCAGCTGCGGATTGCCGGACGTCATCGCGGCACCTTCGGCGAGCACATGCTCGGCCTCGTCCCACTGCGCGGTCCTGATCAGCACGTCGGCTAGGTTCGCCAGCCCGATGGCGATGGACCGCTGCTCACCAAGCTGGCGCTTAATGGAGAGTGCTTGCTCGAACAGCTCGCGCGCGCGGCCGAGGTCACCATCATCGAGTTCCAGCAATGCCATGTTGTTGATCGCCACTGAGACGCCGCGCCGGTCGCCGAGCTTGGCGCGCAGGTCCATCGCCGTCTGGAAGCTAGCCCGGGCGCTGGCGTGATCGCCCAGATAGCGGTGCGCGGAGCCCAGCACAGTCGCCGCGAATGCCTGCCGCTCAGTCAGGCCCAGCGACACGAAGATGCTCATGGCGAGCTCGGCGCTGCGGACCGCAGCAGCGTAATCGCCGTTCTCCGCGGCCAGCACTGCGGCCGAGCAGTGCGCGCGGCCGGCCCGCTCGTCGCGGCGGTCAGCTGCCATCGCCAGGAATCTGCTGAGCCAGTTCCGGCCGACCGCGAGGCGGCCGCTGACCAGCCACCAGCGCCACAGCGCGGCGCTGATATCGAGCCCGAGATCGACCTCGAGATTGTCGGCGGCCCAGTGCAGCGCGACGTGCAGGTCGGCGACCGCATCGTCCAGCCGGTGCGTCCAGTAGGCCGCGTCCGCCCCGGCCAGTCCCTGCTCGCTGCCTGCCGCGAGGCTGGCCAGGTGCAGCGCGTGCCGACGGCGGACGGTGTGGCCGTCACCGGCCCTGTCCAGTTGTAGCCCGGCGAACGTCCTGATGGTTTCGAGCATCCTGAACGAGTTCTGCTCACTGCCCCTGGTCACCACGAGCCATGAGGAGTCGACGAGCAGACGCGCTGTTGCGGCGGCTGCGGCCGGGTCGGCGCCCAGCAATGCCTGGACGTCGGCGAGCCCGAACGGCCCGGCGAAAACACTCAGCATGGCCAGCCGCTGCTGCTGACCTGGATCGAGCAGGTCGTAACTGACCTGAAGTACGTCCGCGAGCCGCCGGCCTGATGCTCCCGGCATGACCGGCTCGGAGTCGAGCAAGATAGCGCGCTGCTGCAGTATCTCCCGGATAGAGAGCGTGCCGACCCAGCCCGCAATGAGCTCGATCGCCAGCGGCAGCCCGTCGAGCCGGCGGCAGAGCTCGGCGATCGCGTGCGGAGCGACGTCGGTGACGCTGAAGTCTGGCTGCCGTTCGCTGGCCCGGGCGATGAACAGTTGCACCGCGTCGGATGCGGCGATGTCAGCCGCCCCGGCCGCGACTGACGGGCAGTCCAGCGGCGGAACGGTCCAGCACACCTCGCCCGGTACGCCTAGCACGACCCTGCTGGTAACGAGTAGCCGCACATCCGGCACGTTTGCCAGCAGCTGGCCTGCCAGCTCAGCGACTTCCTCAGCAAGCTGCTCGGCACCGTCAAGCAGCAGCAGCCTCGGTGACCCGGTCAGCGCGTTCTCGATCGCCTGCCGCAGCGGCATGCCCGGCTGGTCGCGGACGTCTAGGCGGGAGGCCAGCGCGGATGCCAGCCCGCGCGGGAACCGGATTGACTCCAGCGACACGAAGACCGCGTCGCGGCCGGCCAGGCCGCGGCTGATCAGCTCGGCGGCGAGCCTGGTCTTGCCCGCGCCGCCTGGCCCGATCAACGTAACCAGACGTCCCTGTTGCATCAGCCTGGCCAGTTCGGCCAGCTCACGGTCGCGGCCGACGAAGCTTGTCTGGGCTACCGGCAGCAGCGCCGACCGGCCGTCGGTGCTGGCCGAGACATCTGCTTCCAGCTCGGCGAGCGCCGTGCGCGCCCTGGCGGACAGCTGAGTCCGGCCCGTTTCCCACCGATTCACGGTGGCGAACGACACGCCAAGTCGGCGGGCCAGCTGCTCCTGGCTGACCCCTAGGCTGCCGCGCAGCGTACGCAGTCGCGCCGCAACCGATTCCGCGTCACGCGGCTCGCTCACGCAGGCAGCCTACGGCTATCTGGGCGCAGAGACACAGAGCACGCGTCAGGTCTCAGATGGTGCCAAACAGCCTGTCGCCTGCATCGCCGAGGCCGGGCAGAATGTATCCCTTGTCATTGAGCTGGGCGTCTACGCCAGCGGTCACCACCCGGACGGTAACGGGTTCGTCGTCGGGGAAGGCGGCCGCCATCCGGCCGATGCCTTCCGGCGCAGCCAGCAGGCAGATAGCGGTCACTCCTGTCGCTCCGCGGCCAATGACCATCCTGACAACTGCTTCCAGCGTGCCGCCGGTGGCGAGCATCGGGTCAAGGACAAAGACTTCGCGACCGGACAGGTCGGCGGGCAAGCGCTCGGCATAGGTAGTCGCGACGAGAGTCTCCTCGTCCCTGGCGAGGCCCACGAAGCCGACATCGGCGTTCGGCAGCAGCCTGCTCATACCGTCCAGCATGCCGATGCCGGCCCGGAGCACCGGCACTACCAGTGGCACGGGATGGCGGATCCGCACCCCGTTTGCGGTGGCAAGCGGCGTGCGAACGGTTGTCGGTTCCACCTGGACGTGCCGGGTTGCCTCATACGCGAGCAGCGTGACGAGTTCGTCGGCCAGGGCGCGGAAGGTGGGGGTGTCGGTCTGAATGTCGCGCAGCGTGGTGAGCTTGTGCGCGACGAGCGGGTGATCGGCAACCAGCGTGTGCATGCTCTGTAGTGTGCCAGGCCGCCGGCCCTGTGGCAGGATCGAATGTGTGTTCTACTAAAGGGATGACCGCGGTTGTCCGTCCCGACTGGTGGTGCTATCCGCTCGAGTGTGCTGCTGGGCATCCCTGGGCGCCAGGCCGGGTGACAGTGGGCTGGATGCCCTGCGACTGCCCGCCGGCGCTGGCAAATGCACGCATGGGGCACCTGTGGGTGCAGTGCCGCGCAGAGGGCTGCAGTTCGATCTGGTACCGGCCGCGTCATGAGTCGGCGCTGGCTGGAGCCAGCGGCACGGCGCCGCGAGCCCGGAGCCTGGCGTGGCGCAGTCAGGATCGCCCCGGACTTCGACCAGTTGCCCGCCGAGATTGAGGCTGAGTAGCTAAACCTGGAGCTACCGGTCCATTGCTCTGTACGCTGCCAGAGCCGACCTTCGGCGGGCCGGTCAGCTGGCGGAGGAGCACATGAACGGACTGCTCGTGTGGCCGATGGTGGTCGGCTTTGTTGTCGCCCTGCTGGCTTGCGGCAGCGCCGCGACTACGGCGCGAAGGCAACTGCCAGGCGATCCGCGGAACGGCGAGCAGGTACGCCTCGGCGACTGGGTGCTGGCTGGCGATGCGTGGACAGCGTCGGATAGCTGGCTCACCAACGTGACCGCGCTCTCCGGCACGATCACGGGCGCTGCGCTCGGCGTCGCTGGGTCCAACGGAATCGGCGTGTTGTTCGTCATCTTCGGCTTGTCGGCCGCCTTCGCTCCGCTGGCCTATGGCGCGCTAGCGGCTCACGGTGCGACCGAGAGCGACGCGACGGTCGGCACCGTTCTGGGTTTCCTGCTAGCTGCCGGAGTCGTACTGTTCGGTGCGATCGGCGAGCTCTCGACCATCGCGTTGTTCGGCACAAGCGCCGATCACCTGCTTAGCCTGCCGCTAGCGCTGGTCTTCCCGGTAATAGCGGGAGTGATCCTGGCGATGTACGCGGCCCGGACTATGTTCTACGTCTTGCAGAACCAGACCAAGGCCCCGCCCGAACCGCAGAGGGCCTCGCCGACACCGGACAGAAGTGCAATCCGGGCTTCATACCTGGTGGCGAGTGCGGCGCGCGGATCGGCGACGTTGTAGTAGCTAGCAAGTCAGATGAGCTGGACGGCGCGCGATTCCGCCGACTCGGGCTCGTTCGGCGCGATGCCGGTGAGGTCGAGTGCGCGCTCCGGCTCAGGCGCTGGCAGCGAGACCGCGCTTGCGCTCGGCGCTGGGCGCGGCCGACGGGGTTTACCCGCTGCCGAGGTACCGCCGCGGCCTCGGTAGATGAGCAGTCCGTTGACCGGATCGGGTACAGCGTCCAGTGCGGCCCGCACAACGGGAAGCGCGCGAAACGCCTCCCATTCCTCGCTGGTGTGGAAGCACACCTCGAACGCGACGCCCCAGGCGTCAGCGTGCCAGGTACCGTCGAGGGCGCCGTTGGTGAGCGCAGCTTCGATCAACTCAGAGTCGTGAGCGTGCTGCCACTGGAAAGCCGAGAACTCCCCGTGCAGTACCTCGATGGACCACCACTCAGCCATTTGTTGAGATAGTACGTCTTTCGGCAGCACAGCGGAAGGGAGTGGCGTCCGATCTATTAGGGCGCATCGCGGGCTTGTTCGACGTCCTCGGCCGCAGTGCCGGCTAGCCGAGCCGGCCACCCGGACGGGTGAAGTGACAGACGGCCCTTGCTCATGACTGCCACCCGCTGGGCCCGGCGCGCAAGCGTTGTCTCGTGGGTCACCAGGACGAGCGTCACGCCGCTATCTCGCCACAGTTTCTCGAGCAGGGCCATGATCTCCTCTCTCATGCCCTCGTCCAGGTTGCCGGTCGGCTCGTCGGCCAGCAGCACCTTGGGCTCCTTCACTAGCGCCCGCGCGATCGCGACTCGCTGCTGCTGGCCGCCGGACAGCTCCGATGGCAGGTGTCGCGCCCTGTCGGTGAGCCCGACGCTGTCGAGCGCCACTTCGGTCCGATGGCGTCGGTCCGCCGCCTTCATGCGTAGCGGAATCAGGGCAGCCTCGACGTTCTCGGCCGCCGACAGCGTCGGGATCAGGTTGAACGTCTGGAAAATGAAGCCGATCGAGGCTGCACGCAGGTTCGTCACCTCCGCCTCGCGCAGGCGCGCCAGGTCCTGCCCGTCCAGCTCGATCGTGCCCGATGTGGGGCGGTCCAGTCCGCCGAGCAGTTGCAGCAAGGTTGTCTTGCCGTGCCCGGTGCGGCCCTGGATGGCCAGCCAGTCACCATCAGGTATCTGAAGGTTTACCTCGCACACCGCGGGCACCGTGTGCCGTCCCTTGTGGTAGAGCCTGGTGACGTCGGAAAGGGTGTACATGTCTCAGTCTCCTTGCAGGTCAGGTGAAGCAGGTCAGTGCTGATGCCGTCGGCGCGTCAGTCCACCCGGGCCAGTGCGTCGGCCGGGCGCAGCTGGGCTATCCGCCAGCTGCCGAATCCGCCCGCCAGCAAGCCCCCAGCCAGGGCTAGTACCACCGCAAGCACGACGGCGCCGGGGGTGACTGAGGCCGACCAGGGCACCGGCACGGTGTGGGTGACAATCGGGGAAGAGCTCACCGCGCCGCCCGGACCACCACTCTGAAAGAAATGCAGACCAGTGGGGCTGGTCAGGATGGCGGTCAGCTTCGGCGCGACCGCGTTGATGATCGCTATCCCGGCCAGGCCGAGTCCGAGGCCGGCCAGCCCGCCAATCAGGCCGGTGCTGACAGACTCACCCATGACCTGCGCCATGATGCGCCTGCTCCGCCAGCCGAGCGCTTTGAGCGTGCCGAACTCGCGGGCTCGGCGCGCCACGGCGGACATTGTCAGCAGGCTGGCCAGTGCGAACGCGGCGATCAGCACCAGGATCGACAGCCACTTACCTAGGTCATTCGCCAGCTTTGCGGCCGTGCTTACTGAACCAGTCAGCTGGCTGGCCAGGCTGGCCGGAGTGGTCACCGTCGCCTTCGGCAGCAGCGCGGAGATCTCCTTCTGCACGGCGGAGATGTCGGCGGCGCTGGCGGCCGTCACGTAGATAGTGTTGACGTAGCCCTTGAGGCTCTTGCCCCCCGGACCCTGAGTGCCGAGCGCCTGTGCGCGGGCGAGCGGAATGTACACCTGCGGCGGGCCGCTCGCCTCGGGCTGGCTGACGATGCCGATGACCTTGAAGTCGTGCTTGCCGATCGTAACGACCGAGCCGACCTTGAGCTTGTTCGCGATGGCGTAGTCGTAGTCGAGGACGGCAACGTCAGCCTCAACGTCCGCCGGGCGGAAGCTGCGCCCCGAGTTCAGGGTGCCGGAACTCAGCGGGCCTAGGTTGGCATGCGCGAGGTCAACGCCCTGCACGGTGAAAGACGTCGGTGCCGAGAACTTAGTGCTGGGCCCGGCCGACGCTGGGATCTTGATTTGGTTTTCGGTCAGGCTGAGCCCGCCAGCCGCGGCCGCCACGTGCGCCAGCCGTTCCAGGGTGGCCACCGACGAGTACCTGATCGGGCCGTCGGAGAACGTGCCGAACAGGTTGTCGATCGTCTGCGCGCCGGTCTTGCACGTGCCGTTCGTGCAGACCTTCGAGCCGTTCGGCCCGACCTGGATGCTGCTGCCGCCTTGCCTGGGTTGCCCCGCGGCGGACGCGGTTGGCCGCTGGGTAACGGTGATGTCCGTGCCCACTCCGTACAACGAGTGCAACACCCCTGGCCTGGGCATTCTTGACCCCGGCTGCCGCGGCGGACACGGTGATGACCAGGCCGATACCGAGTGCGAGCCCAAGCGCGACAACGGTGGCCTGGCGCGCTCGCCTGCCCAGTTCGCGCTCCAGGTACTTGACGAAGAACGGGGATGCCCCGGTGATCGAAGCCATGACGCTGCTCCCATGCGGATCTCGGCAGTAGGCAGCGGCTGCGGCCGCTCCCTCGCCAGAGTTTTAGCCAGTCGCCGGTTGCACCGCGGTTACGGCTGTGCTCGGTGCCGCGCCGGCACGGCCAGGTGTAACCGCGGCGCAACCGGCGCGCGCTGATCCCTGTGTGCCTGCCGGGCATTGCGCGGCGCACTGCCCGGTCCAGCACGAGGTCAAGGAGGCGAGCGGCGATGACCGGGCACGAGACCGCGGGGCGAGCATCAGCAGGCACGACGAGCCGCGCGACGCTGGCCGCACGACGAGTGGCCGCAGAACGACTGGCGACCGACGACGGCGACTGGCCGGTGTCCGAACGCCGTTACCCCCATAACAAGAGCGCGCCGCGGCCGGCAGGCAACGGCTGCTTCGGATGGCGATCAGTAGCGGTGGTAGCCGCGGCTGCCGGAGCATCGGTCGCGCTCGCGGTGAGGCGACCTGACGCCGGCTGCGAGTCGCGCGCCTGCCGCAGCACACGGGCCTGTCGGGCTGGCCGGCCAGCACGCGGTGACTGGCCCGGCCGGGCGTACGGTGCGCAGCCACGCGAGACGCCGGTCGACCGTGATGGCTGGGCGGCAAGGTGCTGATCACCGTCAGTGCGAAGTCCGATCACGATCAGTCGCGGGGCCGCAGGCGATCACGGCGAAGATTCAACGACGCGACCAGGTGTCGCCGCGGAGAGTCAGGGCAGCATCGCGGCGCAGATGCATCGTAACGGCGACGCATGGTCGTCGGCTACAGAATCCGAGACAGACGATCTTAGCAAACCCTCGCTGAGTGACCTGTGCAGATGCCCGTCATGGCCTTCCTTGAGGAAACGCCACGCATGCGGTGCTAGGGTGGGACCGGGAGCGCAGGAGGGGTCAGCCAGTGCGCGTCTTGGTGATCGAGGACGATGTCGGAGCTAGCTGACGCCATCGGCGTTGGGCTGCGTCGCGAGCGGATGGCAGTGGACGTCGCGCATACGACGGGACAACCGGGCTTGAGCGTGCACTGTTCACCGGTTACGACGTGATCGTGCTGGACCGGGACCTGCCGGGACGCCACGGCGACGATGTCTGCGCTGAGTTGCTCGCGGCAAGCTGCCGCGGCCGGATACTGATGCTGACCGCCGCGGCCACCATCGAGGACCGGGTCGACGGCCTCGGCCTCGGGGCCGACGACTACCTGCCGAAGCCGTTCGCGTTTGCCGAGCTAGTGGCGCGCGTCCGGGCGCTGCTGCGCCGGGCCCAGCCGCGGTGCCTCGCCGGTCCTCGACCATCGGCGACGTGCTGCTGGACCCGGGTCGCGCGCATCGCCTGCCGCGGCGGGCCTGGCGCTGGATCTGGGGCCGAAGGAGTTCGGCGTGCTGGAGTTGTTGCTCGCCGCACAGGGCCGGGTCGTGTCGGCGGAGGAACTGCTGGAGCGGGTCTGGGATGAGATGGCCGATCCATTTAGCTCAGCCGTGAAAGTAACGATGAGCCGGCTGCGCCGCAAGCTCGGCGACCCGCCGCGTCATAGAGACCCTCGCCCAGGCGGGCTACCGGGTGCCGGTATGAAGCCGCCCTCTGCTCCAGCGGTTGCCGCGGTACGGCGGTTGTCGCTGGTGCAGGCGCTGCCCCGGCGTACGGTGCGGCTCCGGCTCACCGCTATCTACGTAACGTTGTTCCTGGCGTCCGGGGCTGGCCTGCTCACGATTACTTATCTCCTGGTGGACAACCACTCGCAGCTGCCCGCCATGATCACCATCGGCGGGTCAACGGCGCCACCCGCCGCATTCAGGGTTCCGTCCGTCACCTTGCCGGCCGGCTCCGGCGCGACGACCGGGTCGGGTCCTCTGGTCGGGGCGGGTGGTCCAGGCCAGCCGGGCGGGCCAGCGGACAGCCAGGTTTGCGTGCGCGCTAGCTCGAGCTCGGCGACGACCACCCAGCAGCTGGGTCAGTGCGCCGCATTCTTCCGGTCGCAGGAATCCGCGCAACGGACCAGTTACCTGAACACGTTGCTGATCGGCTCGCTCATCGCGCTAGCCGCGATGACCGTAGTGGCCGTCGGCCTAGGCTGGCTGATGGCTGGCCGGGTGCTCAGGCCACTTCGGACGATCACCTGGGCGGCGCGGACCATCTCGGCCAGCAACCTGCATCGAGCGGCTTGCCCTGTCCGGCCCGCAGGACGAGCTGAAGGAACTCGGCGATACCGTCGATGGGCTGCTTGCGCGACTGGAAGGCTCCTTCGACGCGCAACGGCAGTTCGTCGCCAACGCCTCGCATGAGCTACGCACGCCGCTGGCCAGGCAGCGCACCATCGTCGAGGTGGCGCTAGCCGATCCGGCGCCAACCGTCGGCGGGCTGCGGCGGCGTCTGCGAGCGCGTGCTGGCGGCAGGCGAACAACAGGAACGGCTGATCGAGGCGCTGCTGACGCTGGCCCGCAGCCAGCGCGGCCTGGACCGCCGGGAGCCGGTTGACATCGCGGCCGTAGCCGCCGAGGCGGTGTGCGCACGCCAGGCCGATGCCGCCAGCCAGCAGTTGCGGATCACCATCGGCGGCATCCACGCTGATGATGGTTCATGCCAAGCCAGCCCAGTTGCCCTCGGTGATGCCCGGCTGGCCGAACGCCTCGTCGCGAACCTTGTCGATAACGCGCTGCGGCACAACGAGCCAGGCGGCTGGATCACCGTGCGCACTGGCCTGCGGTCCGGCCGGGCCGTGCTCGTCGTCGCCAACTCCGGTCCGCTCATCCCGGCGGACGTGGTGCCGCGGCTTTTCGAGCCGTTCCAGCGGCTAGCGCCGCGCCGGACCAGTAGCGGCGGTGACGGCCGGACCGCAACAGACGGCCTGGGGCTTGGCCTGTCGATCGTCGGCGCGATCGCCGCTGCGCACGGAGCCGAATTGCAAGCCGTCGCGCTGACCAGCGGTGGCCTGGAGGTCCAGGCCCATTTCCCGCCGCGTAGTTTTTCCGCCTGGGCCTGACAGGCTCAGCTTGCCTTGCGAACTGCAGCCGTCAGCTTGCTGACGGGCAGCCAGCCGTCGTGCTTCCAGATGATCTTCCCGGCTGCCGAGGTCAGCACGAACCATGGCTGATCCTGCACGCCGTAACCATCGGCTAGCCTGCCGGTTTCGTCGAGTGCCACCGGGTAGCTGAGGGCGCCGTGAAAGCCGGCGATGTAGGCGCGGACCGTTGCTGCGGACGGCTCGGCTGCCTCCTCGTCGACCGCTACGAGCTCTGGTAGCCCAGCCCGCCGCGCAGCCGTCGCATACTGACGCAGCCCGAGTAGCCGCGCCCGCAGGTCGGAGGTCTGGTCGAGCCAGGTAGCGAAGAACACGACGAGGTGGGGCCGGCCAGGACCTACCGTCACCGACCCGGACGGCAGCACCGGCAGCGTGACCGAAGTCTGCGGAGTCAGCCCCTTGATGTAGGCCAGCGAGCCCATGCTCGCCAGGGCCGGGTGACCGGGCAGCAGGCTTGACGCCTCTTGCGCCATCACCTGTGCCGCTTGGCCGATGCTGGCGTAGGCCATCGAAGTCAGGTAGACCTTCTGCTCCCGCCCGCGTGCGTCGATGATGAACAGCGCCGGAGTGTGGTCGACTTGTCCCTGCTGAATCTGAACTTCGATCTTGTACGCCTTCCAGACGGCTTGCAACTGCGGCAGCGATCCGGTCAGGAAGTCCCACTGGTTCACCATGCCGTGCGACCGCGAGTAGTCCAGCACGTCGGAAACTGCGGTAGCCCGCGGATTGGCGTCGATGCCGAGCAGCTGCACCCGGCGCCCGGCCCGGCCGAGTAGTTGCTTGGCGGCCAGCATCGCCTGGGTCGTCAGGGGACACACGGTCGTGCACTCCGAATCGGTGAAGGCCAGGATGATGACCTTGCCGCGGAACGCGCTCAGCGAGATCTGCTGACCGAACTGGTTGGTGAGCCGGAAATTAGGTGCCCGGATGCCACCGAGCGACGAGCCGGGGTCGAGATTTGGGTTCGCTGCCGCGGCCTGTTGTTGCGCCGTCATCGCTGAACCGCCGCCGCCGCCGTTCGCAACGCCTGCTGTCCCTGCGCTGATGCCGCACCCACCGACCGCGACCGCGGCCGCTGCGGCTACCAGCGCTGTCGCTGCCCCGCGGGGCGATGGACGGCGCGGATACGGCCGGGACACGGTGGCGGAGGGGGATCGCACCCCCCGATACTGCCACCGCTGGCCTGCGACCCGGCTGCTGGGCCGGCGTCGGCGAGCAGGCGACCCGGGGCAGCCCCAGCGCTCCAATCCGGCCCCATCACTTCGCGTCGTCGCGCGAACCCCAGGCGCAGACGAGCATGGGATGAGCGAATACGGCCGACGAGGCCGCAAGCTCCTCGGACAACCGGCGCTGGAGCGTGTCAGCGCCGACCTCCGCGGCGGTGGCCACCCCCGTTCGCTCGATCAGCGGCACGACGGTCCTGACGATTCCGGCGAGGATCGCCGCGCCGTCCTTATCCTCCGGCCCGAAATGCGGCTGCACGCCGATCATTCCCGCGGGCCGCAGACCCGCGACCTGAAGCACCGTCCACAGGTGCGGACCGAGCGCTGGATCGATGCCGCTGCGATTGAACGCCTCGCGCAGCCAGGACAGCACCTGACTTACGAGCGGCGTCGAGGGTAGGGATCGGGCGCTGTCCAGATCGAACTCGATCGGCGCAACCACGCCGCCGGAACGGAGCACGCCGGCCTGCGTCCGCAACACGGCGGCGGGATCGCGCAGGTACATCAGAACCAACCGCCCGATGATCGCGTCGAACGGGCCATCAGGCGCGGTGTCACGGATGTCACCGACAACAAACCGGACGTTGAGCAGGCTACGCTCAGCTGCCCGCGCGGTCGCCTTCGCTACCGACTCCTGAGATTGGTCGATCCCGACGACCTCGCCTGCCGGACCGACCAGCTCGGCGGCCACGAAGGACCCATCCCCAGCTCCTGAACCCAGGTCGAGAACCCGCATACCGGTGCGGATGCCCGCCGCCCGCAGAATCGTCCGCGTCGCGGGCCCGAGCACCCTGCCCTGCAGGTTCAGCCGTTCGAGTTCGGCAGCGTCGCTGCCAAGCTGATAGCCGGTTTCTGCGCTGCCCATCGCATTCCTCCGCGGTGCCTGCTTGTCAGTATGGCAGCGCTGCCTGGGCAATCCTGAACGTCCGCAGTGAGCAGTCCGCCGCCCAGATATCTACTTGACGGCCGGTCAGTGGCGTGCATAGCTTGCTAATTAGCAACTAGTTACTAGCCGGCCGGTAGGTCGGTCGCATGGCGCGCACGCTTGAAGGAGTTGCACAGTGCCCGGATCAGCTGATGCGAGGACCGCGTTTGGTGCTGCTCACGGTCTGGGTGAGCAGGCCGCCGTGGCCGCCAGGCAGCAGGCTGACCTCGACCCGCCAAGCGGCGGTGCAGGCTCGTATGGCCGGCATACGATGCGGCGGACGCTGGCCTGGACGCTTTGCGCGGCCGGGCTAATCGCGTACAACTGGTGGCTGCTTGTACCGCTGCGGCCGGGTCTAATGCGCTCGCCTGATGAGCTCTTCAGCAACTTGGAAGTGACGGGTCAGCCGTACGCGGCGGCGATGCAGCACGCCGACTTCGCCGCCGGGCTGCTGCTCGTTGCGGCCTTCTGGGCTGTCGGATACGGCAACCGGGCGGGTCGCCGAGAGTGGCTAGCCATGCTCGGATTCGCAGTTTCTGGTGCGCTAGGCGGCCTTTTCCCGGAGGTGTGCGCCGATGGCATCAACGCTGCCTGCCGCCGGATGGAACTGCATTTCCAGCTACCGGCCAGTCACTACATCCACATGGTCGTCGGTATTTTCGAGTTCTTCTTCATTACCGCCGCGCTAGCCCTCGCGGCACGCAGGACCCGGGGTCAGCGCAGCAGGCCGGCAGTGGTCTACCGCGGGCTCGCCTGGGCCGCCGTTGTCGCCTATCCGCTCCTGGGACTCGCTTATCTGGTGAACCGGCTGGGCGGTGTCATGGAAGCCGTCTTCTTCGTCGGCTTCACCGTGATGGTCGTGGCGCAGCTCGCCGAGCGAAGCAGTGCGCTGCGTCGTCAGGCGGTAGCCGAGCGCCGGCAGGTGTCGACCTATTGCCGGGTCTGACCCCGCTGCGCCGCTTGCGGGGGCGGTGCGCCTGGCTCGCCAGCACTCACGGGCCGGACAGTAACATGACCAAGGCGCGGGCACAGCGGGCAATTTTGCGACGGCGAGAGAGGTACCTGTCATCAGCACTGCACCGGCGCCGGCTGGCGCCACTAGCACGACGGGCGGCACGCCGGCCGCCGTCATTCATACCGAGGACCTCAGCAAGGTCTATCCCGGTACGGATTTCGCCGCCGTCGACAAGCTGAACCTGGACGTGCACACCGGCGAGATCTTCGGCCTGCTCGGGCCGAACGGGGCCGGCAAGACCACCACTGCCGGGATGCTGACCACGCGGGTGGTGCCCACGTCCGGGCGGGCCCTGCTTGCCGGCATCGATGTGGCCGCGCATCCCGCGCTGGCCAAGCAACTGAGCGGCATCGTTTCCCAGCAGAACACGCTGGACCGCCAGCTCACTGTCTGGGAAAACCTGTACTTCCACGGACGGCTGTTCGGAATCAGCGCGCGAGAGTCGAGGCGAGTGGCCGACGAGCTGCTCGAGCAGTTCCAGCTGTCGCGCTGGGCCAAGGCGTCGGTGTACGCGCTGTCCGGCGGGATGGCCCAGCGGCTCATGGTCGCGCGGGCGATCTTCCACCGGCCATCGGTGCTGTTCCTGGACGAGCCGACCGCCGGCCTGGACCCGCAGAGCCGGCTGGCGCTGTGGGACCTGCTTGGCGAGCTGCACCGGGCTGGCCAGACGATCCTGCTGACGACGCACTACATGGAGGAGGCGGATCAGCTCTGCGACCGGGTGGCGATCATGGACCATGGCAAGATCCTGGCGCTGGACACTCCGGCGGCGCTGAAGCAGAGCATCGGCGCGGACACCGTCGTCACGGTCCGGACGGCGGGGGATACCAGCAAGCTCGCTGATGTGCTGACCGCCGACGTGGACGGCGTGACGAGGACCAGACCGGTCGAGGGCGGGCTTGAGCTGCACGTGCAGGGCAGCGACCGGCTCATCCCGCGGATCGTGCTGGCAGCCGAACGCGGCGGGTTCGACCTAGTGGACCTGTCAGTGGCCGAGCCGAGCCTGGAGACCGTCTTCATCAACCTGACCGGCAAGGAGCTGAGAGACTAATGACAGCTTCCGTGACACCGTCGGCGACGCCGCAGGCGGCAGCGCCGTCCTCATCAGCAGGAGCGGTGGCATCGGCCCGCAGGACGGCTCCGGCAATCGGCGGCGGCCCGACCCGGTCGGTCGCGGCCGCAAGCTGGACCGCGCTGGGCGCGCTCATGCTGCGCGACCTGGTCGTGCTGCGCAAGCACCTGTGGGAATTCGTACTGCGCACGATCATCCAGCCGTTCCTGCTGTGCTTTGTGTTCCTCTACGTGTTTCCCAAGATCGGGCAGGGCATCGGCGGGCACGGTAGCGCGCAGCAGTCAGCGTTCGCGACCATCCTGGTGCCCGGAGTCGTCGGCATCTCGGTGATGTTCCAGGGCGTGCAGTCGATCGCGCTGGCGATGGCCCAGGAGTTCGGCTTCACCAGGGAGATCGAGGACCGGGTTCAGGCGCCGTGCCCGATCTGGCTAGTGGCCATCGCCAAGGTGCTCTCCGGCGCGGCACAGGGAGTGCTGTCGGCGATCATCGTGCTGCCGATTGCCTCGGTGGTGCACGCGCCCGGCGTGCACGCGCACCTGACGCTGCACTGGCTGCTGATCCTCACGTTCGTGCCACTGGCCTCCATCGCCATGGCCGGGCTGGGTCTGGTGCTCGGCACCAGCTTCGAACCGCGGAACATCGGGCTGATGTTCGGCTTCATCATCCTGCCGATCACGTTCCTCGGTGGCACCTACTACTCCTGGACCAGGCTGGCGCCGGTCACCGTCGGCGGCTGGCACTGGCTGCAGACGATCGTGCTGATCAACCCGCTCATCTACGTGAACGAGGGAATGCGGGCGGCCTTCACCACCGCGCCGCACATGCACTTGTACGTGCTCTATCCGGTCGTGGCCGCGTTCGGCGCCGCTTTCATCGCGATCGGCCTGCGCAACTTCCGCCGCCGGGTGCTTTCCTAGTGGCGGCCGGGCCGCGGAGTGCCCGGCCGCGCTTTTAAGCACCCTTGGCACCCCATTCACCTCCTGGCTCTGCAGAGTTCGCCGCAGCGCCTCGTGCCGGGCGTAGAACGGGTCCGCGTCCTCGCTTAGTCACGATCTAGGAAAGAAGGCAGCCGTTGCCCCCGATAACCTCGCGCACAGCGAAGATCGCCGCCGCCGTCTCAGCCGGCCTGGCGAGCCTGGCCCTGGCCGGGCCCGCCGTGGCCGCGCAAACGACGGCCCGCCACGCCAGCCACGGCCCGGCCGCCACCGCCGGGGGCGTGAAGCCATTCCAGGTGACGCAGATCCTGTTCGGGATGAAGCTCAGCCACAGCTACGTGCCAGCCGGCTCATCGGTCCGCAAGACCGAGCCGCTAACCGGCCCGGACGACATCACCGTTCTTGGCCGTCACCTGTTCACCGCCTTCCAGAACGGCGTGGGCGCGCAAGGTGAGCCCAGCTCCGACGGCAACACCGACAGCACGGTCGTCGAGTTCACCCGGTCGGGCACGGTCATCCGGCAGTGGAACATCAAGGGCAAGTGCGACGGCCTGACTGCCGACCCTCGTTTGGGCGCCGTGATCGCCACGGTCAATGAGGACGCCAACTCCAGCGTTTACACGATCACGCCAGGCGCGCCGCTGGGCCACCGGGTGCGGCACTACCACTACAACAGGCCGCTTCCGCACTTCGGCGGCACCGACGCTATCTCGATCTACCACGGCCAGGTGCTGATCAGCGCGTCCGCACCCGGTACTACCGGCCCGGTCCCCGTGCCGCAGCCGTACCCGGCCGTTTACCGGGTCACCTTCCACCCGTTCAGCCACGTCGCCAAGATCTCGCCGCTGTTCAGCGACGAGGCCAAGGCGCAGGTCGCCAATATCGGCCCGAGCTTCGGCAAGGTCGTCACGCTGGGCTTGACCGACCCCGACTCCAACGAGGTCGTGCCAGCCTCGGCTGCCCGGTTCGCTGGTGACTTCATGCTGACCAGCCAGGGCGACAAGGAGCAGATTTTCCTGCAGCGCGACCGTCACCACGGCACCCGGCTGAAGGTGCTGAGCTTGTCGAACTCGGTGGACGACACCGGGTGGGCGCGCAACCGAAACGCGCGGCTCTACGCCACGGACAGCAGCGCGGACACGGTCGATGTCGTCACCGGACGGTTCCCGGTCGGTATCGCCTTCACCGCGGTGACGCCGTGTGACGCGAGCAACGCCCCCGCCACCTGCCCGGGGCCCGGCTTCCCGCCGAACTACCTGGGCGTCATCAACCCGTGGACCGGCAACCTCATCGCGGTGCCGGTGACCGGACCCACCTTCACCCCCAAGGGCCTGATCTTCGTGGGCCCTGGCCAGGGGCGAAACGGGCGCTGACGCTTCCGCACCTAAGCACCCGCGCGCCGCTGACGGCGGCGCGCGGGTGCTGGCGTCTGGAGATAGCGGCTCTACGTGGCGGCTGCGGCGCCGGACGGCACCCGCACCGGAGCCGCGCCGGTCGAGCCGCGAACGACGAGTTCCGGCTCGAACAGCAGCTCCTCGGGGTACCCCGACACACTTTCCATCTGGTTGACCAGCAGCGCCACCGCTGCCTTGCCCATCGACTCGATCGGCTGGCGGACCGTGGTAAGCGGTGGATCGGTGCAGTTCAGCCAGCCTGAGTCGTCGAAGCCGACGACCGACACGTCGGCCGGCACTGAGAGCCCGGCGCGGCGCACCGCCCGGATCGCGCCGAGGGCCAGCACGTCGCTGCCGCAGATGATGCCCGTAACGCCGTGCCGGAGCATCCGGGTGGTGGCTGCCTGGCCGCCCTCAAGGGAGAACAGCGCGTGCTCTACCGGCGCGGCTGACAGGCCCGCCTTCTGCACGTGGTCCATGAAGGCAGCCAGCTTGCGGCGGGACGGCATGTGGTCCTCGGGCCCGACGACCAGGCCGATCCGCTCGTGCCCGAGCGAGGCCAGATGCCGGAACGACTGCCCGGCGGCGACGATGTCGTCGGTGGAGACGCACGGGAAGTCCAGGTTGTCGATCGCCGCGTTGATCAGCACGACCGGAATCCCGCGGCTATGCAGCAGCCGGTAGTGGTCATGCGGGGCAGCTATCTCGGCGAAGTGCCCGCCCGCGAAGACGACTCCAGATGCATGCTGGTCGATCAGCATGTCCACGTAGTCGGCTTCCGACAGCCCGCCCGCCGTGCGCGTGCACAGCACCGGGGTAAACCCGCGCTGCGCGAGTGCGCCACCAATGACCTCCGCGAGCGCCGGGAAGATCGGGTTCTGCAACTCGGGCAGGACCAGGCCGATGAGCCGGGCCCGGTCGCCGCGCAGCTGCGTCGGGCGCTCGTATCCGAGCACGTCGAGGGCGGTCAGTACGGCTTCCCTGGTGCTGTCGGACACGCCAGCCTTGCCGTTGAGCACACGGCTCACGGTTGCCTCACTGACCCCAACCTTCTGGGCGACCTCGGCCAGCCGCCGGGCGGGAGTTCGCGTCATGCCCGCAACAATACGACATCCCGCGGCAAGAGTTTGCGTGACTCGTATCACTATCGCGTCGGTGTCGTCGGTTCACTGCGTACGCTGTGCCCGCTCAGCGCGCGGAACTTCAACGGTAACAAGCCATTCGTGCCCGACTCGTCCGGCAATCCCTAAGATCACCGTAATCAAGTTGTGTCCTTGCAAAGTTTCATCAACATCTTGCTGTCAGATGTTCATCTCAGTAACCTGAGCGCAACAAGCGCGGCGCCCATAGGCGTGGCGCAAGCCGGCCGGATTCGGGATCATTCGGAGCACGGCCGGAGTGTGCCATCGTCCGCTGCCACCGCGGTGCGGGCGCGCAAGATCGCCCACGTTCAGCCCAAGAAAGAAGGATTGAATCGATGAGCAGACAGCTTCACCGACGGCCGGGCGGCCGCTCATTTGCCGCCGTCGCCGCAGTGGCAGCGCTAGGGCTCGGGGCCGCGGCCTGCTCGAGCAGCGGCTCGGGCACTACGGGCAGCAGCGGCGGCAAGGTGACGATCAGCATCGACTGCGCGCCGCCCCCGAAGGTATATCCGGTCCAGAACAAGGAGTGGCTCAAGGATATCGGCACCTTCCAGAAGGCCAACCCGAACATCACGATCCACAGCATCTACAACTACCCGTGCGAAGTTCCAGCCACCTTTACGGCGATGCTCAGGGGCGGAACCGAGCCCGACATCTTCTACACCTACTTCACTGACCTGCCGCAGGTACTGCTGGCTGGGCAGGCCGCCGACATCACCCCTTACGTCAACAGCAAGACCGTGCCGACGCTGAACGACATCGTGCCAGGCGCGATGCGAGCGGTGACGGCGGGCAAGACGATTTACGGACTGCCGACCCTCAACTACACCCAGGGTCTGGTCTACAACAGAAAGCTGTTCACCCAGGCCGGGCTCGACCCGAATACGCCGCCGACGACCTGGGCTCAGGTCGAGACCGACGCTAAGAAGATCGCTGCGCTCGGGCACGGCATCGAGGGCTGGGGTGACTACAGCGCAGGCAACAACGGCGGCTGGCACTTCTCCTCATATGTAGACGCCATGGGCGGCAGCATGGTCAACGGCAGCACTGCCCCGCCGACAGCGAATTTCGACAACGCCCAGGGCGTTGCCATCTTGCAGGCCCTGCACGCACTGCGGTTCACCGACCACGCTATGAGCCCGACCCAGGGTCTGGCGTGGGGCACACTGCAGCAGCAGTTCGCGCAGGGCAAGCTCGGCATGTACATCGCCGCACCCGACGATATCTACGGGCCGATCGTCGCCACCGACCATGGCAACGTTAATGACATTGGCATGGGCCCGCTGCCTAGCGTGAGCGGCACGCCAGCTGGCTCGCTTGGCGGTGGCAATACTTACATCTTCGCCAAGCACGACACCCCGGCGCAGATCCAGGCTGGCATCAAGTGGATCAACTTCGAGGATCTGACGCCCGGCACCGGTCAGTTCAACTTCGCCAGGATAAAGGCGGATGGGCAGCCGGTCGGCTTCCCCGAGCCGGAGCTGTTCCAGGGCGCCACCGGCTCGAAGATCAACCAGCTTCGGGCCAAGTACGCAACCGTCAACACCGCGTATTACGCGCCCTATGTCAACGCGAACGAGGCTGACGACGGCGAGCCACTCGACGCCCAGGCGGTCTACAAGACGCTGGACCCCGTCATGCTGGCTGTGCTCACCAATCCGAGCGCCAACATCCCGGCGCTGCTGAAGACGGCAGCGACTAACGTCAACGTCATCCTGGCAAACAGCGGGCTCTAGGAGCTCCGCCGAGAACCGTGGGGGTCGGGACTTGCGGGCCCGGCCCCCACGCTGACACAGGGGGCGGTCCCTGCGGCAGGCGCCTGGCCGCGGGGTGAGGCCGGTGCCGTCACCCCCGCGGCCTCGACCCGCCAGCCCAGCTGGCTGACAGTTACAGGAGACTCGAATGGCAGACCTCGCGGCGCTGCGCGAGCCCAAAACCGAGCGCACCGTCGTGCGGCCGATGGCTGTAAGCCGCCTCGGACCGAGAGTGCGGCGGAACTTTTCAGCTCACGCATTCCTCATCGGCGCGGTGCTCTGCTTCACGTTTTTCTCCTGGTTTCCGATAGTCCGCGAAGTCATCATGAGCTTTCAGAAGGCCGTGTACGGCGGCGGTTATACCTGGGCCGGCTGGACGAACTACATCGGCATCATCCGCGATCCGACCTTCTGGCAGGCCTGGCGCAACACGCTGGAGTTCACCCTGCTCGCGCTGGTCATCGGATATGCCGTGCCGTTTTGCGTCGCGATCCTGCTGAACGAGCTGCGGCACGCCCGTGGGTACCTCAGGGTGCTGGTGTACCTGCCGGTGATGCTCCCGCCCGCCTCGGCGCTGCTCCTGTTCGCCTACTTCTACAACCCCCAGTACGGCCTGTTCGACGACATCCTGCGGATACTGCACCTGCCGACGTCTCAGTGGGTGCTATCGCCCGGCACCGGGTTCGTCAGCACCGCGATGGTCTCGGTGGTGATCGCCTCCACCTGGATGAACATGGGCGGCGCCACGCTCATCTACCTAGCCGCGCTGCAGAACATCCCGGGCGAGCTCTACGAGGCGGCCGAACTCGACGGCGCCGGGCTGTTCAGCCGGATCAGGAATATCACGATCCCGCAGACCAGGCTCATCCTGCTCATGCTGCTGATGCTGCAAGTCGTCGCGACCATGCAGATGTTTGTCGAGTCCTTCGTGCTGACGAACGGCGGCGGCGGCGTCGGCGAGAACACCCAGTCGGTGGTGATGCTGATCTACCAGTACGCGTTCGCATTCAGCAGCGCCAGCAACTACAACAAGGCATCGGCACTGGGCGTGATCCTCATGCTGGTGCTCGCCGTCTTCTCCGGCGGGTTCCTGTGGGTCAGCCGAGAGCGCGGCTAGGGGAGGATACAGATGGCAACCCCGGCAATGGCGGGCGCACGTGCGACGCGGCGCCGCGAGCCGACCACGACGACCAGGACGCTCATCTCCAGCGCACAGCTCAATCGGCGTCAGGGCAAGATCGCGTACCGGGTCATCCTGACCCTGGTGATCGTCGTGTTCACGCTCGTCTTCATCGGGCCGATGTACTTCCTATTCACCGACGGGCTGAAGTCGACCCAGGAAGCGATCGCCACGCCGCCGACCCTGTACCCGCACCACCTGTATCCCGGTACCTACCGGCAGGCGTTCAATCAGCTGGGCATTGCCAGGCTGCTGTGGAACACGCTCTATTACGCATTCGGCGCGCTGGCGTTCCAGCTGATCTTCGACGTCGCCGCCGCCTACTCGCTCTCCAAGCTGAGGCCGGTGTTCGGCAACATCATTTTCTTCCTGATGCTGGCCACGCTGATGATCCCGGCCACGGTGTTGGTAGTGCCGCAATACGTGACAGTCGCCAACCTGCCGATCCTGCACGTAAATCTCATCGGCACGCCGGAGGCGATCTGGCTGCCCGCAGTAGCCAATGCCTTCAATATTTTCCTGCTGAAGCGTTTCTTCGACTCGATCCCGACCGATTACCTGGATGCTGGCCGGATCGACGGCGCGTCAAGCCTGACGGTCCTGCGCAGGATCGTACTGCCGATCTCGCGGCCGATCATCGGCGTTGTCTCGATCTTCGGGCTCGTGGCGGTCTGGAAGGATTTTCTCTGGCCACTGCTGGTGGAATACGGCTACAGCCCTAGCCGGGAGACCCTGAACGTCGGCATCTGGCAGGCCTCGGCCGGCGCCGCGACGCAGCAGAACCTGATCATCGCCGCGTCCGCGATGGCCGCGGTGCCGACCATCGTGTTCTTCCTGATCTTCCAGCGCAACATCATGGCCGGGCTGACCGCGGGAGGCATTCGAGGCTAACCACCGCCCCAGCCAACTGACCGCACCAGAAGAAGCAGCATCGCGAGCCGCTCGGCTGCTTGAGCCGTCTGGTCGGCTCGCCACGGCCTAAACCGACACAGCCCGAACTCGATAGAAAGCAGGTCCTCGTGCTAGACCTCGGCTCTTATGGCCCCGGCCGGCCAGTTGCGACCGGCCATGCCTGGTGGCGCAGCGCGGCTATTTACCAGCTGTACGTGCGCAGCTTCGCTGACGGGAACGGGGACGGGATTGGCGATCTGGCTGGCGTGCGCGGGCACCTCAACTACTTGGCGGGCCTCGGGATCGACGCGATCTGGTTCAATCCTTGGTACCCGTCGCCGATGTCCGACGCGGGGTACGACATCTCCGATTACCGGAGCATCGACCCAGTCTTCGGCACGCTGGCCGACGCGGATGCGCTCATCGAGGAGGCGCACGCGCTGGGCATCCGGATCATTATCGATATCGTCCCGAACCACGGCTCCGATCAGCATCCGTGGTTCCAGGCCGCGTTGGCCGCGCCGTCCGGATCAGCCGAGCGGGATAGGTTCTGGTTCCGGGCCGGTCTCGGTGAGTCGGGGGAGCTGCCGCCGAACGGCTGGCAGTCGATCTTCGGCGGCCCGGCTTGGACGCGGATCACCGAGCCTGATGGCTCTCCGGGGGAGTGGTACCTGCATTTGTTCGCCCCCGAGCAGCCGGATTTCAACTGGGCGAGCCAGGCGGTGCGGGCGGAGTTCGAGGACGTCCTGCGGTTCTGGTTCGACCGCGGCGCTGACGGCATCCGGATCGACTCTGCGGGCATGCTCACTAAGGACGCAGC
This sequence comes from uncultured Actinomycetota bacterium, assembly GCA_963787665.1. GTDB lineage: Bacteria > Actinomycetota > Actinomycetes > Streptosporangiales > Streptosporangiaceae > JAJYUU01. The sequence goes on along the minus strand of CAWBDZ010000001.1, from coordinate 69,579 downwards.
GCTGCCCGAAGTCAAGCCTGGTCAGCCGCCGGGTGCCGCACACCCCTACTCCGACCGCGACGAGGTACACGAAATCTACCGGTCCTGGCGGGCCGTCGCTGACGAGTATCCGGCCAGGGTACTTATCGGCGAGATCTGGATTCCGGACGCGGCGCGGCTGGCCAGGTACGTGAGTCCTGGCGAACTCCACACCGTCTTCAACTTTCCCTATCTGGCCTGCCCCTGGGACGCGGAGCGGCTGCACGAGGTCATCGACAACACGCTGGCGCTTAACGGCCCGGCGGGCGCGCCCGCCACTTGGGTGCTGTCCAACCACGACGTCGACCGGATCGTGTCACGCTACGGGCGCACCGATACGGCGTTCGACTTGCAGCGGCGGCAGTACTTTCACAGCCTGCCAGCCGACCTCGAAATCGGCACCCGCCGCGCGCGCGCCGCCGCGTTGCTGACCATGGCGCTGCCCGGCTCGGTGTACGTCTACCAGGGCGAGGAGCTTGGCCTGTGGGAGGTGGAGGATATCCCCGACCAGAACCGTCAGGATCCGATCTGGCATCGCACCGGCGGTGCCGATCCGGGCCGTGACGGCTGCCGGGTGCCGCTGCCGTGGGCCGGCGCCGGGCCGCCGTTCGCCTTTTCGCCGGACGCGGCAAATGCTCAGCCGTGGCTGCCGCAGCCGCTGCGATGGCGTGACTTGACGGTTCAGGCCGAGACCGGGGATCCGGGCTCGATGCTTGAGCTGTATCGGGCAGCGCTGCGTATCCGACGGGCCGAGCCGGCCCTGGGCGACGGCCCGATGACGTGGCGGCCATCGCCGGATGGCGTGCTCGCCTTCGACCGGGGCGTCAGCGTGCGGTGCATGGTCAACCTGTCAGCCGGGCCTGCGGCTATGCCTGAGCACGCCGGGGTGCTGCTGGCCAGCGGGCCCCTGGACGGTCCGCTGTTGCCGCCCGATTGCGCCGTGTGGCTGCGCAGTCCGCGTTAGCGGCGCGCCACGTTCCGGGCCAATATGCCGAGGGTGGCGCGCAGTGCGCCGTCAGAGATCACCGGGAAGATCCCGGCCTCGCGCCAGACCGGATCGATGGCCGACCAGTCGTAGTACGACGTCACAAGCGTGCCGTCGCCGTCGCTTGCTGGCTCGAGCCGGTATCCGTATACGTGGCCGATCTGCGGGCGGATCCGGCCGAGTATCGTCCAGGCAATCTCGCGGTCGGGCTCGTAGGCCGAGATGGAGACGGTGACGTCGTATCGGCCGAGTTCGGGGTAGTCGTTCAGCGCCTCGCGGTCCATGTGCACGACGAAGCTGTCGCCCACCGCGCCGACGGGCTCGCCCTCCGCTGACATCAGCATGCCGGAGCTGTCGATCGCGACATGCCCCTGCGGATCGCGCAGGATCGCGAAGATCGCCGCAGGCTCCGCGTCAATGGTCCGCTGGACCTCAATCCGCTCGGTCGTCATGGCCACATACTGTCAAGCGGAGTCCTGCTGGTCGAGGAAGGCGTTAACGACCGCGCCGAACGCCTGGGGCTGTTCGGCGAAGCACAGGTGTGACGCGTCTTCGATAATCTCCAGCCGCGAGTGAGCGATGCGACTGTGCATCTCGGCTAGATGGGCCGGCCGGCATTCGTCGTACCGCCCGCCGACCAGCAAGGCCGGGATGTCGATCTCGCCGAGGCGGTCCATGATGTCCCAGCTCTTCAATGTCCCGGTCACGGTGAACTCGCTTGGCCCGTTCATCGTGTTGTAGACGCTGTAGCCAGCCTCGGCGAAAGAGCGCTCCAGGCCGCGCGGCCAGGGGTCGAGCCGGCATACGTGCGCCCGGTAGAAACCGAGCAACGCTGCCTGGTACTCCGGGCACGCGGTGAAGCCTTCCTCCTCATGCTGCCGGATGACGTCGCGCACATCCTCGGGCTGGGCGGCAAGCAGTTCGTCGCAGTCCGCGGCCCAGCGGATCATGCTGGCCGGACTGCCGCACAAGATCAGGCTGCGCAACTGCGGGCGATGGTCAAGAACGTATTGCATGGCCAGCATGCCACCCCAGGAACTGCCGAACAGGTGCAGGTCGGTCAGGCCGAGCGCGGCGCGCACCTGTGCCAGTTCCGCGACGAACCGGTCTACTGTCCACAGCGAGACGTCATCGGGACGATCCGCGTTCCCGCAGCCGAGTTGGTCGTAGAAAATGACCTGGCGCCGGTCGGCCAGCGCTTCCATGGCTTCCAGGTAGTAATGCGTGAAGCCAGGCCCGCCGTGCAGGCACAGCAGCGGCTTGCCGCCGCCGTCGCCAACCGACCGGTACCAGACCCGGCCGCCAGGAACCTCGATGTAACCCTCGTCCTGCTTCATGCTCAATCATTGTCGCTGACCGATATGCCTGCAGAGGCTAGCGGCTCGCCGGCGAGCAGGATTTCGCGGTCGGTAGGCGCAGTCAGCCAGGTACCTTGTCCAGGAAGCCGAGCACTGTGCTGATCCGCCCGTCGGTGGCAATGACGGCAACGTCGGAGCCGACGACCTGGGGTTCAGCGCCCTGCGCGCCGAGGTTCCAGCTGAACCGGGCCTGCTGGTGATGTGCATCGAAGGCCGAGCTCTCGTTCTTCAGCATCAGGCGATGAACGAAACCGCAGCCGGACGTGACCATCGAGGAGCTGGCCATCGCGAGCTATGACCCTGCGAACCTCACCGACCAGCTTGACGTGCTCCGACTGCGCGACGCGTAACGCGTCTGTCGGCGCGGAGCAGGCGCGGCCGCCTGCAAACTGGCTGCAAGGTGGCCCGGCGACCATCGTTACCTGGAGCTAATCAGGAGGAGACGATGGCAGGCGAAGCGGTAATCGACAAGTTCCTGCAGGCGATCGAGAGCTCGGCAATCGACAGCTGCGATGTCTGGAGTGCGGACGCGACGCTGGACGCGACGGTGCCCAACTGGCGCATGCAGGTAGTCGGCCCTGATGCGATCCGGGCCGAATACGCGCGCTGGTTCGCTGACCCCGGCCGGTTCGAGGAGTTGCGCCGTTACCCGGTCAGCGGCGGTGGCAGCCGCGACGGCGCCACGAACCACGACGGTGCTACCGAAGTGGTGGAATACACCCTGAGCTGGTCGGAGAACGGCGTCCCGCACGCGGGCCATCACCTGCATGTGCTGACCGTGCGGGATGATCGGATCGTGTCCGACACGGTGTTCTGCGGCGGCCGGTGGCCCGCGGCCCTGCTCGCCGAGATGGAAGCCGCTCATGACTGAGCAACAGCGGGCGGCCGCGAGCCAGCGCCAGCACGAGGTGACCGAGCTGCTGGCTGGCGCGACCAGGCGCGACGCGATAGCCGACGCGCCCGGCAAGTCCGGCGCAAGCCTGGAGCGCCTGGAGATCGACGGCCGCCCGTACGTGCTGAAACACCTCGATCTGTCCAGCGACTGGACCATGCGAGCGTCGGGCTGCCTGCGCGGCGTCCCGCTCGAGCTGTGGGAACGTGGCGTTCTTGACCGGCTGCCCGATTGTCTCAATCAGCCGATCGTGGGGGTGCTGCGGGAGGACGGCACCGGCAACCCGCCGTCTGGCGGCTGCGCCGTGCTGATGCACGACGTCAGCCAGTGGCTCGTGCCGGTCGCAGACGATCCGATCACGCTCGCCCAGCACGTGCGCTTCCTGCAGCACATGGCGGCGCTGCACGCCAGATTCTGGGGCAACGGGTCCGACCTGGACGTCGTGCCTGCCATGCACAGGTACCTGGAGCTCTCGCCCTGGATGGCGGAGGCTGAGCAGGCCGTCGGCTCGGACCACCTGGTGCCGCAGCTAGTCGCCAAGGGCTGGCCGCTGCTAGCCGACGTCGCGCCAGCCGCAGCGGCGGTCGCGTGGCCGCTAGCGCGTGATCCCGGCCCGCTGGTCGAAGCGCTAGCCGCTACACCGCAGACGTTTGTGCATAGCAACTGGAAGCTGGACAATCTCGGCACCGACGATGACGGGCGCACCGTGCTGCTCGACTGGGAACAGCCCGGCCGTGGCGCCGGGCTGAGCGATCTGGCCTGGTATCTCGCCATCAACTGCCGCCGCCTGCCGCAGTCGAAGGAAGACTCGATCGCGGCATACCGCGTTGCGCTGGAAGACTTCGGCATCGACACCGCACCCTGGTGGGAGCGCCAGCTTGCGCTGAGCCTGCTAGGCGCGCTGGTCCAGTTCGGCTGGGAGAAGGCGCTCGGCGGTTACGACGAGGAACTGGCATGGTGGGAGACAAAGGCGCTGCAGGCGCAGCCGCTGCTGGCCTGACTGGGCAGGTTCGCGGTGCCTACGAGGCCGCGCACCAGGACTGGACGGCCGGCCCGCTGCCGCTCTACACAGCGCTGGCCGGGTCACTGCTGGCGCAGGCAGCGCCCTGGGTCACCGGCCGGGACGTGCTGGATGCCGGGTCGGGCACGGGCCTAGCCGGGCAGGCAGCCATCGACCTTGGCGCGCGCCGGGTGGTGGCCGCAGACCTCTCGCCCGGCCTGCTCCGATACGCAGGTCCGCGGCTGCACCCGGTCGCGGCCAGCATCTACGCGCTGCCGTTCCGCGAGGGCAGTTTCGGCCTGGTTGCCGCGGCGTTCAGTCTCAGTCACCTCGCTGACCTCGGCGCCGGCCTGGCCGAGCTGAGGCGGGTCGGCGGCGCCATGGTGGCCAGCACATTCGCGCCGGGCTGGACCCACCCGGCTAAGGCCGCGGTCGACGAAGTGCTCGCCCGAACCGGCTATCGGCCGCCATCGTGGTACCTGGCGATGAAGAACGAGGGTGAGCCGCGGCTAGCCGACACAGGCCTGTTCCGCCAGCATGCGCTCGCGGCTGGATACGAGCAGGTGGAGTTCAGGACGGTAGCGGTGGCCACGGACCTGTCGTCGCCAGCCCAGCTCGCCGCCTGGCGGCTGGGGCTGGCACACGTCGCCCCGTACGTGCGGTCGCTGGATCAGCGCCGCCAGCGAGATCTCCTGCGTGCCGCCCGGCGGGCAGCCGACGGTTGCCCGCCGCTGGTTGTTTCCATGCTGGTCCATCTGGCCAGCTAGCCGGGTTACCGCGGCGCCGGGCGGCGGCTGAGGTCGTCGGCGCTTGCCAGCACGCGGGTGGCTGTCCGCCGCAGGGTTTCCGCATGATCACCGGCCTGGCTAGCCAGCCGGCCAACCCGGTCCGCGGCCCGGGCAAGCCAGTCGGGATTAGCGAACGAGGCACCAAGTTCCGCGGTCCACCGCCAGGCTTCGATCGCTGCCGTTCGGTCGAGCAGGTCCAGGTCCGCGCTGACCGCCGCCGGGTCCACCGGCAAGCCGAGTGACCTGCGGGCCAGATGCCCGGTCAGCCGGGCGACGCTGACATAGCGCGGCACGCCCACCGCGTCGGCCGCCGCCGCCAGCGCCGCGGCCACAGCCTGCGCCTGTTCCGCGCGGTCATCCTGCAGCGCAAGCCGGGCGGTGATGAGCTGATGCTTGAACGCCAGCCGCCAGCCGAAGACCAGGTCTGCGGGGCGCAGCAAGTCGGCCGCCGTGGCCAGCAGCGCGGTTGCGCCCGCGATGTCCTCCGCAGCCAGACGGAGCTCGGCCAGGTCCTCGAGCGCCGCGATCGTCACTTCGACGGTGCCGTGCCGCTGACCCACCTCTAGCGCCTCGGTGTGCTGGTCAAGCGCCTGCTCGGTAGCACCGAGGCAGCGGAGCACCCACGCGGCGAAGTTCACCGCCCGGCCGGCGAAACGCGGTACCTGCCGCCGCTCCACCTCGGCCGTGTACTGGCTGAACGCCGCGATTGCGGCCGCTGGCTTGCCAGACAGCGCTAGCGCGTGCCCGGTGAAGAGCAGGGCGTGCAGGGTGGCCGAGGTGTGCTCGACGCCTACCTGACCGCGGGCCGCTGGCCGCAACAGCGCCAGTGCTTCGTCGGCTCGGCTCTGATGAGATCGCAGCACACCGAGCCAGGCTGCCGCGGTGACCCGGTCCGCGCCTTCAGCCAGTGACAGCGCCTCGCCCAGTAGCAGCTCGGCCTGGGCCAGGTCGCCCCAGGCGTGCCGGGTCCGGCCGCCAACGGCCAGGCAGCGCGCCCGCGTTGCCGCGTCGGGCGCTGCCAGCGCACCGTCGGCAGCGAACTGCGCAGCTTGCGCGAAGTGCCGGCCAAAGTACGAAGCCCAGGCACCTACCTCGAGGGCGGCCGCGCCGGACGCGGAGGCACGCTCGACATCTGCTAGCGCGGCGTCGTAGTTGCCCCGCCGGGTGCGCACCCGAGCGCGGGCCAGCCAGCTCTGCTCGTCTGCCTGCAGGCTCAGCGCGTCATCGAGCAACTCCTCGGCCGCAGCGTGATCAAAGCGCTCCGCCGCTCGCGCGGAGGCATCGCGGAGCGCGCTAGCCGCCAGCGCAAGGTCGCCGCCAAGGCGCGCATGGTGGGCGACGGTAACCGGGTCGGCGGCTGGCCGGCCTGCCAGCACGCGGCCGACCTGCCGGTGCAGCAGTGCGGCGCGCCCAGCAGACGCACTGGCGGCCAATCCCTCGCGGACCAGCTCGTGCCGGAACCTGAGCTGCCCGTCCTGCTCTATCAGGAACTGCTTGGCTACCGCGTGCTCGGCGTCGTTGAGCAGCTCGATCAGTGGGCGGCCGAGAACCGCGGCAAGCAGGTCCAGATCGAGCTCGGGCCCGATGACCGCGGCGGTTCGCAGCATGTGCCCGGCCGAGCCGAGTTCGTCGCACCGCGCGGACAGCGACTCCACGAGCGAGGCGGGCAGGTCGGCGCCGGTCGCTTGCTGCGCCAACTCGGTCAAGAACAGCGGGTGACCCCTGGACCGTGCGTACAGCGCATCCACCCTGGCCGCGCCGACCAGTTCGGCGGCTGCGTCCCGGCCCAGCGCGTCGAGGTGGATCAGCGCGCCGGCCGGCAGCATCTCGCCCTCGCCAGTGCGGATGGCCGCGACCACGGTGCAGGTGAGGTCCCCGCGCTTGATGAAATGCAACAGGTCGGGCAGCGCACGGCCGGCCAGGTGCGCATCGTCGATCAGCATCAGCAGCGGGTCGCGCGAGGACAGCCGCTCAAGCACGCGGGCTAGTGCGCTATAGACGACCGCGGGTCCGAGCATGCTATCGGCCAGGACGGACAAGGCAGGCGAATCCCGCACCAGGCCGAGCAGCGGTGCCAGCACCGGCGCGTCCGCGCCCAGCAGGTCGGCGCTCGTCCCCGTGCCGAGCCGGCGAAGCAGCGCCGCCAGTGAAGTGAGGAGCGCGTCGAGCGGCATCGACCGGTCGAGTTGCCCGCAGCGCGCCATGAGCACGATGTCGCCGGCCGATTCCCGGCGCGCGGCAAACGCCCGGAGCAGCGTCGTCTTGCCGATGCCAGCCTCGCCCTCGATGATCACCAGCTCGACCCGGCCCTGCTGGCCCCCGCGTTGCTGGTTCCCGCCCCGATGGGTGCTGCCCTCGCGAACCCGCATGGCGGTCGCATCCAGGAACGCGAGTTCTTCATCGCGGCCGACAAGCGGGACGCGGTTGATGCCTGGCGGCGTCACGGTGTTCGGCAGCTCACCTCGCAGTATGGCGGTGTAGAGCGCCGCCGTTTCGGGGGACGGATCTGCACCCAGGTCATCAGCCAGACGTTCTCTGGCGCTGGCATAGGCGGCTAGCGCGGTGGCCATCTGGCCGCCCATCACGTAACCGCGCAGCAGGATTCGCAGCGCCGTTTCCTCGTACGGGTCGCGCTCCAGTGCGCTGTTGGCCGCATCGCAAGCCGCCATCCAGTCGCCGGCCTCCAGCAGCGCCGCCGCGGCGGCGATCCGGGCACGGCCGGTCAGCCGGTCGATCTCGGCGCGCCTTAGCTGAGCCCAGTCACCTGGCGGCGACGGCCGGTCAGCGCCGCGAACTAGAGACAATACGATCCGCGCTGCTGCCGCTGCGCCGATCACGTTGCCCGCCTGGCGCCTGCGCTCCACCTCGTCGGTAAGGTGCGCCAGCTCGGCCGTATCGAGCCAGTCGTAGTGCAGCAGGTAGCCGCCGTCCCGGTGCTCGATGCGCTCGCGGCCGAGCACCGACCGCAGCCGGCTCATCAGTACTGCGAGCTGGTCCTCGGGCTTGGCCGGCGGCGCCTCCGCCCACAGCGCATCGAGCAGTACGTCGGGCGGAACCGGGCGGCCTTCCGCGAGCGCCAGCAGCTCGAGGGCCAGGCGCGCCTTCTTGCTGCCCAGCGACGCGGACTCGAGGCCATCGACGCCGAATTCGCCCAGCAGCCGAAGTGCAAGCGACTTCATTGGATCATCAAACCTCGCGGCGGCAGTCCGCCGCCACACCGGCGACCAGACCTTGGCCTGGGTAGGACTGCAAACACGCTGCAACCGCTGACTGTAACGCTGGCCGAAACGCCCGACCGCGGGCGCGGGCCACCAGGAGGAAAGCCAGATGACTACACAAGCAGAGCAAAAGGCATTTTCGGCACCCGACGAGGTGAGGACCTTTGAGCGCGGCGAGCTGAAGCTGCTCAAGATCGGCGGTGCCGACATCGGCCAGCTGATTCTAGAGCCAGGCTGGCGCTGGTCGGAGCACGTCAAGCCGCTGGCCGGGACCGAGTTGTGCGAGGCACCGCATTTTCAGTACCACGTCCAGGGCACGTTGCACATCGTGATGGCCGATGGCAGCGAGTTCGACGCACGGCCTGGTGATGTGACGGCCCTGCCGCAGGGACATGACGCGTGGGTGGTCGGCGACGAGCCAGTCATCGTGGTCGATTGGTACGGCGCCAGCAACTACGCGCGCTGAGCCGCGGGCGGCAGGAGCGCGGCCGCAATCGTGACCGCCTGCGGCCGCGCTCGAGGGCTCAGCTCGCGCTCGCGCCGCTGCCGGTGGTCGCGCTGCCGGTGGTTGCGCTGCCGGTGGTCGCGGGCGGCGCACCCTCGCGCAAGGCGGTCTTGAGTATCTTGCCGGACGGACCTTTCGGCAGCTCCGCCCGGAACCTCACCTCGCGCGGGTATTTATAAGCGGCCAGCCGCTCGCGGCAGTACGCGATGATCTCCTCGGCCGTGAGGTGGGCGCCCGGCCGAAGGACAACCACGGCTACAACCTCTTCGCCTAGCCTCTCGTCGGGCTTGCCGATCACGGCAGCCTCGAGGATGCCGGGATGGCTGTATAGCACCTCCTCGATCTCCCGCGGGTAGACGTTATAGCCGCCGCGGATGACCAGGTCCTTGGTACGGTCCACGATGAAGTAGAAGCCGTCCTCGTCGCGATAACCGAGATCGCCGGTGTGCAGCCAGCCGCCGCTTAGTGTGGTTTTGGTCGCCTCCGGCTGGCCGCGGTAGCCCTTCATGACGTTATGGCCGCGGATCAGGATCTCGCCGACATGGTCCCGGCCGGACGGCAGCGGCTGGTCGTCCTCGCCGCCGATGCGCATCTGCACACCCCAGATAGGCTTGCCGACCGACAGCGGCCTGCGATCGCCGGGCCGGTTGAACGATGTCGTACTGCCGGTCTCGGACAGGCCGTAGCCTTCGAGCACTGCGATGCCGTACTTGGTCTCGAACGTCCGCATGACGTCCTCGGGCAGTGATGCGCCGCCCGAGACGGCAACCCGCAGCGCCGCCAGGTCCCGGCCGGTCACGTCTAGCTGGGCCAGTGCGTGCAGCATCGTTGGCACGCCTGCGATGGCCGTGCACTTGTCCCGCTCGATGGCGTCAAGCACGGGGCCTGGCGCGAACCGCGGCACGATGCACAAGGCAGCGCCGTACCGGACGCATACATTGATGACCGAGGACAGGCCGAAGACGTGGAAGAACGGCAGCACGGCCAGGAAAACGTCGTCCGGCTGGGCACCGAACAGCTGACCGGAAACTGTGCAGTTCATGTACAGCAGGAAATGCGTCAGCTCGGCGCCCTTCGGCTTCCCCGTCGTGCCGCTGGTGTAGATCAGTACCGCTGTATCGTCGGCATCGCGCGGAGTGATGTCACCGCCAGCCTCGGCGAGCGGCGCGCCGCTGACTAGCTCCGCGAAGCGCGGCGTGCCCGCGGGCATGACGGCCTCGTCACCGGTCAGGTACAACCGCACTCCCAGTGGCTCACACGCAGCGGCCGCGTCTGTGTGCAACCCGGCCATGCCGATCATCAGGCCTGCAGCGGCGTCGGTGAGCAGGTAGGCGATCTCCGGCGGCTTGAGCAGCGGGTTGACTGGCAGTACCACCAGGCCAGCCTTGAGCGCGCCGAAATAGGCGGTAAGGAAGTCCGGTACGTTCGGCAGCTGGATGGCCACGACCTGGCCGGGGGACATGCCAGCCGCGGCCAGCCCGGCCGCGAACCGGCCGGACTGGTCGTCCAGCTGCTGATAGGTCGTTACGGTGCCAGCCGCGCGGCAGGCGATCGCATCCGGCGTCGCGGCGGCAGTCTCCCGCAGGATGGTCGCCAGGTTGAAGCTCATCGCGCCTCCGAACCAGGCCGTCCGGCGGAGCCGGCGGCAATCCCGTCGGGCGGCGGCCGGCAACACTCGCTGGATGTCGGTGAGACATACACTAGAGATGTATCGCCTGGTTGCCTAGGCTGCTTTCGGAAGCTGCCGTTGCTGGCGCCACGCCGGCCAGGGCGGCACGACAGGACAGGCGGCCATGTACCTCACCAGTGATCCCGAGCGCACGGCGGGCATCACCGCGCCGCCTGCCCGGCTGCTGCTGTCTGAGCCGGCCAGAGGGCTAGCGGAGCTGGCCAGGCTGCCACTGTCGGCGCCGTGGCTGTCGTTCGCGCCCCGCGGTGACGGGCACGGCGTGCTCGTGCTGCCGGGTCTGCTGGCCACCGACACCAGCACCGCGCTGTTGCGCGTGTTCCTGCGCAGGCTGGGCTACGAGGTGACCGGCTGGCGGCTGGGCCGCAATCTGGGGCCGACCGACGAGGTGCTCGACGAGTTGCCGGCGATGCTGGCCGGCCTCGCGCAGCACACCGGCCGCGCGGTCTCGATAATCGGCTGGAGCCTGGGCGGCATCTTTGCCCGGGAGATAGCCCGCATGCACCCGGATCAGGTGCGCCGGGTGATCACGCTTGGCAGCCCATTCGCGTTGACCGACTCGGGGCAGAGCCATGCCGACCGGGCCTATCAGCGCCGCAGCCGGTTGCACGCCAACGGCCGGGTGCCGACGCGTGAGCAGGTATCTCAGCCCATCAGCGTGCCGTCGACCGCGGTCTACTCCCGCCGCGATGGCATCGTGGCCTGGCAGACTTGCATCGAACCGGAGACGGCACTGCACGAGAACGTGGAGGTCCGCTGCGCGCACCTCGGCTTCGGCGTGGATCCGGCGACGCTCTGGCTGATTGCCGACCGGCTGGCAGTCCCACCCGGCCAGCGGCGCAGCTTCCGGCCGCCACGCACGCTGCGCTCTCTTTATCCAGACCCACGGGGGGCTCCGCCCCCCGTGCACCCCCCGAAAACCTGAACCCACGGGGGGCTCCGCCCCCCGTGCACCCCCCGAAAACCTGAACCCCACGGAGGGCTGCGCCCAGCCGCTAAGCCCGCACCGCCAGCACACCGCCCGCACCGCCAGCACACCGAGGAGGAGCCCGATGCAGCAGCTCACTGGCCTGGATGCCGCGTTCCTCGCGCTGGAAACGGCGAACTCGACCGGTCACGTCGGCGGTGTGTCCATCCTCGATCCCAAGGATGCGCCCGCGCCGCTCACGCTGGCGCGGCTCACCGAGGTGCTCGGGGAGCGGCTTGCGCTGGTGCCGGTGCTCCGCCGCAAGCTGCTGCCCGTACCGCTCGGCCTTGATCAGCCGTACTGGGTCGATGACCCGAACTTCGACATCGAATACCACATCAGGGAGATCGCGCTGCCCCGGCCTGGCTCGGAGGCCCAGCTCACTGAGCAGGTATCGCGGTTGCACGCCCGGCCGCTGGACCGCAGCCGCCCGCTCTGGGAGATCTACCTCATCACCGGGCTAGCGAAGCGGCGGGCCGCGGTGTACACCAAGATCCATCACTCGGCGATCGACGGCGCCTCAGGTGCGGAGTTGCTCACCGTCCTGCTCGACCTCGCCCCGGAGGGCCGGGATCTGCCGCCCAGCAAGCCGTTTCACCCAGAGCGGCCGCCCGGCCCGGCGGCGCTTGTCGCGCTCGCCGCGGGCCGGCTGGCCTGGCGCCCGGTGCAGACGGTCCGCCTAGGCAACGAACTGGTCCGGCTTCTGCCGACGCTCGCGCCTGCTGTCAGCGCGCTGGTCGGCGGCATGCTGGGCCTGAATCGCGGCGACGGCGAGGTGATCGCGACCACGACCGGGCGGGCTCCGGCAACGCCGTTCAACCGGCCGATCACCGCGCACCGCCGCCTAGCGCTCCGCAGCGTCGAACTGGACGCTGTCAAGGCCGTGAAGACCGCGTTCGGTGTCTCGGTCAACGACGTGGTGATGGCGATGTGCGCCGGTGCACTGCGCCGCTGGCTCGCCGATCATGATGCGCTCCCGGATCTGCCGCTGATCGCGATGATCCCGGTCTCGGTGCGTGACCCAGCCAGCAAGGGCGCGCTCGGCAACAAGGTATCGGCGATGCTGGCAACGCTGCCCACCAATGTCGAGGATCCGGACCAGCGGGTCGAGATCGTGCACGCCGCGACGCAGCAGGCCAAGGCTCAGCAGGCGGTGATCCCGCAGGGCCTTGTCGATCAGGTCAGCGACTTCGCGCCGCCGGCTCTCACCGCGCGCGCCGCCAGGGTGGTATTCGCTACCGGCGTGCTGCACCGGCTGCCGCCGTTCAACTTGTGCATCTCCAACGTGCCGGGCCCGAACGTGCCCGTCTACCTGTGCGGGGCCAAGCTGCTGGCGCACTATCCGGTGTCGGTAATCACCGATGGCCAAGGCCTGAATATCACCCTGGTGGGTTACCTCGGCAGGCTGAACTTCGGCCTGGTGGCCTGCCGCGAGCTTGTACCTGACATCGACAGGCTCGCCGACTACCTGGTCGAAGAGCTCGAGCTGCTGCAGAAAGCCGCTGGCCAGCGCCTTGCCAGCTAGCCCGGGCCTAGCCTCGACACATCTGCGCGCCGATGCCATGGCGATCATCGGGGCGGGAACGGGGCCGCCACCCGATGTTCCCGCCCAGATCTTCCGCGCCGCCGCCGGGGCATACCTGGCCGGGCAGCGGCTGGATATGCAATCGCTCGCGCGCCAGCTAGGGGTCGGCCGGGCCACCTTGTACCGGCGGGCCGGTAACCGGGAGCAGATCCTGGATGCGGTGATCTGGTGGCGTGCGCGCCGGCTGCTGGCCTGGCAGCTTGACCGAACCTGGCAGCTGGCTGGCGCGGCGCGGATCTCGGCAGTCGTGGGCGGTGTGCTGCGCTCGATCGAGCGGGACCGCCCGCTGCGCGCGTTCCTGGACGGCGACCCGGACACTGCGCTGCGCATTCTCACCGGCGGCCGAAGCCAGGCGGCAGACGGAGTCACCCGCGCACTGGAACGGCTGATCGACCGGGAACGGAGCCAGGGCGCATTCGAGCCGGACCTCGATACCGCCGCGCTCGCCTACGCGATCATGCGCATCAGCGAGGCGTTCCTGTACGCCGATGTGCTGGCAGGTGCCTGTTTGGATGTCGGCCGGGCGATCACCGTAGTAGACGCGCTGCTCGCGGGCCTGGACCGGGCAGGGCGCGGGTAGGGCCAGCGCTACTGGCGCGGCGGCTCCCCGGCGAGACCGAGTTCGGCGAGGATCGCGTCAGTGTGCTCACCGAGGGCCGGGACCGGGCCCATGGCTGGCTCGCGCCCCGGCACCGTGACCGGCGGCAGCAGCGCGCGCAGCGGTCCGGCTGGTGAGCCGACCTCACGCCACCGGTGCCTGGCCGCTAGCTGCGGATGCTCAGCGAACTCGGCCGGCGTCCGCAGCCGCGCGTTCGCGATACCCGCCTCGTCTAGCCAGGCTGCGAGCTGGTCAGCCGGGATTTCCAGCAGCGCCGTCTCGATGATCGGGGTGAGCTGATCATCGTTGGCGACCCGGTCGGTGTTGGTGGCAAACCGCGGATCGTCGATCAGTTCCGGCCGCCGCAGAATCTGGCGGCACAGCAGCGCCCATTCACGCTCATTCTGCAGGCCGAGGAAGATCTGCCCGTCGCCAGCGGCGTAAGGGCCGTAGGGAGAGATCGAGGCATGCCGGGCGCCGGTGCGCCTGGGCGGCTGGCCACCGTAGACGCTGTAGTAGTACGGCTGGCTCATCCACTCGCCGAGCGCATCGAGCATGGCAACGTCAAAGCTGGTGCCGACGCCGGTTTTCTCTCGCTCATACAGCGCCGTGAGCACGCCGCTGAACGCGTACATGCCGGCCGCGATGTCGGCTACCGAGATGCCTGCCTTCGCTGGCGTGTCCGGCGTGCCGGTCACCGATAGCAGCCCGGCCTCGCACTGCACCAGCAGGTCGTAGGCCTTTTTCAGGCGGTAGGGTCCGTCCGGTCCGTAGCCGGACACCGAGCAGCAGATGAGCCGCGGATGCCTGGCGCGAAGCCCGGCGGCTGCCAGGCCGAGCCGGTCGGCCGCTCCAGGTGCCAGGTTCTGCATGAACACGTCCGCTCGGGCCAGCAATGCGGCCATCACCTGCTGGCCGTGTTCGCTCTTGATGTCCAGTTCGATGGACTGCTTGCCGCGGTTCAGCCAGACGAAATAGCTGGCCTGGCCCAGCACCGCGGTGTCGTAGTCGCGGGCGAAGTCACCCCCGCCCTCGCGCTCGACCTTGATCACGCGGGCGCCGAGGTCGGCTAGCTGGCGGGTAGCGAACGGCGCCGCCACCGCCTGCTCAAGCGCCACGACGAGGATGCCGTCGAGTGGCAGCATGGCTGGCATTATGGCTGAGTCGGCTGGGGCAGGTGGCGGCGCAGCAAGCCAGGCGCGTTCTGCCAGGTCCAGATCGCCGGATCGGTGTCGAGGCCGGCCAGGCAGTCCGCGAGTTTCACGCTGAGCTGCGCTGCCGACGGCGGCTGAGCCGGGGAACCGGGCGGGTGCTTAAGCACGGTGTCGTGCACGGTCCCGTTCCCTTCATAAATCATGGCGCGCAGCTCGCCGTCGAGCAGCCAGTCGCCGCCCGGCTCGAGAC
This sequence comes from uncultured Actinomycetota bacterium, assembly GCA_963787665.1. Taxonomy (GTDB): domain Bacteria; phylum Actinomycetota; class Actinomycetes; order Streptosporangiales; family Streptosporangiaceae; genus JAJYUU01. The sequence goes on along the minus strand of CAWBDZ010000001.1, from coordinate 54,574 downwards.
TGGTGTCCACCAGCCCGGCCAGCCGCCGGGCGTCCGGGCGTCGTACCGCCTCGTCAGTGAAACTGGCGAGGCCCGGGTAGGAGTCGAGCAGCGCCGCGGCAGCCCCGTATTCCAGGCTGAACTTGCCTTCAAGGCCGGTGGCCGGCTGGTGGTGAATCAGCGGCACGACCGTGGCAGCTGGCGTGCGCAGCTCGATCCGCAGCACGTCAGCGACGTTGATGCCGTCGTGGGCGAGTCCGGCGAGGGCGCTGATCGGGCGCTGCAGCGCGTAGCAGCACGGGTAGATCTTGATCGCCAGCCCGCCCGGTACCGCCGGACCCGACAGGTCAAGTCGCGCGACGTCGCCGCCGACCAGGCCCAGCCATTGATCGACAGCGGCGGGATCTGCGGTAGCGCCCGCAGCCGCCAGCAGCGCCGCCCGGATCCCGGCGTCTACGGCGAAGCCGACCTGCAGCGACTTGGCGTCGGTGCCGAACGCGCGCTGCACTCCGCCAGCCGCGGGCACCGCAAGCGCGATCGCGGCGGCGATCTGATCCGGCTCCAGGCCGATGGCAACGGCAGCCCCGGCCGCGCTGGCCGGGGCGCCGGCCGTGCAGGTCGCGTGCCAGCCTGCCGAGTAATGCGGCCATCCGAGCGCCGCGCCCAGCCGGGCCATCACGCCCGCCGCCGCCAGGAAGGCGCGGTCCCCGCCGCCCGTCGCCAATGCGGTGGGCACGCACACCGCGCTGACGTGCGTGGTGGACGACATGTGCAGGTCGTCGAAATCCAGGATGTGCGCGGCAACCGCCCAGCGGGCGCCTTCGGGCAGGCTCGCGGCCAGCCTGCTGACCGGGTGATCGCGCGCGGCAAGCGTTACCGCCACCGTGTCGAGCAGGGACCGGCGGGCTAGCTCGACGTCCTCGTCGGTGGGCACCAAGTCGTGCGCCCACCGGGCCAGCGCGCTGGCGACCGAAGACATGAGGTTCCCATCTGCTCAGGCGACATGCCAACGCTAAAGCACCGGCGCGCCCAGGCGAGACGGAGCGGCCGATCAAGTCTCGGCTGAGGGCACCGCGCGGCCGCGGCCGCCGCCAAGGAAGGAGTCCACGAAGTCCGGGCTGGCCGACAGCTCGGCCGGCGTGCCGGCCATCCGGAGCTCGCCGGCACCGAGCACGTAGGTGTAGTCGGAGATGGCAAGCACGGCCTTGGCCCGCTGCTCCACGATGAGCACGGCGGCGCCGCGCTCGGCCAGCAGCCGCACGTGCTCGCCCAGCAACGACATGGCAATGGCCGGGGCCAGGTTTGCGGTCGGCTCGTCGAGCAGGAACACCGCCGGCTCGAGCATCAGGACCCGGCCCATGGCCAGCATCTTGCGCTCGCCGCCGCTCAGCTTTCCGGCCGGCCGGCTGGCCATCGTGCCAAGCCGGGGGAACACGTGCAGCACATAGTCAATGCGCGCGCTGATCTGCTTGCGGTGCAGCAGGTAGCCGCCCATCTCGAGGTTTTCCCTGACGCTTAGCGGCGGGAAGACGTCGTCTACTTGCGGCACGTAACCAACGCCAGCCCGGGCTACTTCCTCTGGCGCCATGTTCGTGATGACCCGGTCGCCGACCAGGACCTTGCCGGATGACACCCGGACCACCCCGACCAGGGCCTTGAGCAGCGTGCTCTTGCCCGAGCCGTTCGGCCCGACAATCGATACCACCTGGCCAGGCTCGGCTTGCAGCGAGATTTCCCGGATGACCGGATCTCCGCCGTAGCCCGCGGTCACTGCTTCAGCGCGGATCCGCTCGCCCGGCATCCGTGCAGGAGCGCCGCTATCCGCGCGCAGCTGGTCGCCCGCCGGTCCGCGGTCAGCCGACAAGGTATGCCTCCACGACTTCGGTCCGGTCGCGCAGCTGAGCCATCGTGCCCTCCGCCAGCACCGCGCCCTCGGCCATGACGATAACCGGGTCGCAGAACTCGTCCATGATCGCCAGCTCGTGCTCGACCATCAAGATGGTCATCCCCTCGTGACAGAGCTCGACCAGCAGATCGCCGATCTTCCGGGCCAGTTCAGGATGCACGCCGGCCATCGGCTCGTCGAGCAGCAGCACCCGCGGGTCGGTCATCAGCGCTCGCATGATCTCAACCAGCCTGCGCTGGCCACCGCTGAGTTTGCCGGCGTACTCGTTTGCCAGCGACTCCAGGCCGAACCGGTGGAGTATCCCGGCTGCCTTGGCGATCGCCTGCTCCTCGTCACCTCGCCAGTACCGCCGTCCGGCGACCGCCCCGAAGAAGGTGTCGCCCCGGTTGCCAGGTGCCGCGGACAGCAGGTTCTCCATCACGGTTAGCTGCCTGAATTCGCTGGCCAGCTGGAACGTCCGGACCAAGCCGAGCCTGGCGCGGCGGAACGCAGGCAGCGCCGTTATATCCTCGCCTTGATAGATGATCTTCCCGGCTGACGGCCGGTCCGTCCCGGCCAGCAACGCCAGCAGGGTCGACTTGCCGGCCCCGTTCGGCCCGATGAGGCCGGTGAGCGTGCCCCGGCTGACAGAAATCGACACACCTGAGACTGCGCGCACGCCGCCGTAGTCGCGCTCGACGTCTATCGCCTGCAGCACGATGTCAGTGTCAGCTGCGGACGGGATAGCCGCGGACTGGATAGCCGCGGACGAGCTAGCCGGGGACACTGGTCCGGCGTCCCCGGCCGCCGCCTTGACCGCACCCGCTGGCTTGATGGCGACCGTGCTGCCGCCGCGGGCCGCGGACACAATCGCGGACCCGTTCCCCGCCAAATCGCCTGCGCCGGCCGGCAACGCGATGATGCGCCGCCGCTCGGGCAAGATGCCCTGCGGCCGGAACCACAGGAACAACGCGATCAGCAGGCCGATCGCGACCCATTGCAGCGACGGCAGCAGATTGGGCGGCAAGCTCGGGTTGGAGTCGGTGATCAGCCGGGTGACCTCCTCGAAGCCAACCGGGACGAGCAGCGCGCCAAGCACGGCGCCGAGATGATTGCCACGGCCGCCGATGATCACCGCGGCGAACAGCACGATCGTCTCGGCATAGGTCCAGGCGGCCGGGTTCCAGACCGTCGTGAAGGTCACCAGCACGCCGCCGGACAAGCCCGCTATCGCCCCGCCAAGCACCAGCATTCCGGTGCGTAGCGACAGCAGGTTCTTGCCGAGTGAGTCGGCCACCTTGTCGTTGTCTCGCATGGCCCGCAACGTCCGCCCGTACGGCGACTCGGTGATGTGCCGGACGACCCAGTAGGTGGCGGCAGCGAGGATGACGATGCCAACCGCGAATTCCCACTGGTAGCTGGTCGGCGCGGTGGTCATTCCTTGCGGCTGGAACGGCGCAGGCACCAGGGCGAGCCCGGCGTCGCCGTTGAAGAGCGGGACATAGTTCATGACCAGCAGGTTCAGCAGGACTGCTGTTACCAGCAGGCCGATCGCGGCGAAGTCGCCGCGCAGCCGCCGGCCGACCAGGAAGGTAAAAGGCAGCGCCAGGACGGCACCTGCCACCGCCGCGCCGATCCAAGGGAACGGGAACGGCAGGTGCCAGCCCAGGATGTAGCGCTGGAAGCCGCCGTTAGCGGTGTCCGACGGCAGCGCGAGGACGGCCGCGACGTAAGCGCCAACGGCCTGGAAGATGATGAAGCCGAAGTTCGTGACTCCCGCCACGCCGAACTGCTGGCTGAGACCGAGACAGGCGATGACGTCGACGGCGCCGTAGACCAGCAGAATGATCAGGTAATACATCCGGCTCCCCTGCCTGTCGTCAGCATGCCAGTCCTCAGGCCCGCGCGCCGAACAGGCCCGATGGTCGCACCGCGAGCATGGCGAGCAACGCCACGAAGGCGATCACGTACTTGTAGTCGGGCGAGATGTAGGCGGCGCTCACTTCGGTCGAAATACCTATCAGCAACGCGCCAAGCATGGCGCCGTAGGCATGACCCGGCCCGCCCAGGAAGACGGCCGCGAGGATGAGTACTACGAACAGGTCGGTGCTGGCCGGACCGAAGCTGCCGATGTCGATCGCGAAGACCGTTCCGGCCAGGCCGCAGAGCGCCCCGGTCAGCGCCCAGGTGATGGTGATGACCCGGTTGGTCCTGATGCCGCAGTTGCGGGCCAGCGACCGGTTGGCCGCCGTCGCGCGCATCGTCTTGCCCAGCTTGCTGTAGCGCAGCAGCACGTGCACGCCGGCCATCAGCACCAGGCTGATCGCGATGATCACCAGCTGAACTGTGGTCAGGATCAGGCCGCCCAGCTTCCAGGTATGACCCTGGCCCATCGTGTAGGACACGTCGATGCCGCCGACGATGGCCTGGACGCCGAACTCGATGATCAGGGCCATGCCGAGCGAGACGATGACGATCGTGATCGGCGACGATCCGCGCCGCTGGAACGGCGCGTACACGACCAGGTTGAGCACCACGGACAAGACCGCGCACGCGGCGGCCGCGACTAGGAGTGCCAGCCAGACCGAGACGCCAAGCTGGTTCACCCAGTAGGCGACGAACGCCCCAGCGGTCATAACGGCGGCGAACGCCAGGTTGAGCACGTCGGTGACGGCGAACTGCAAGGTGAACCCAACCGAGGCGATCGCCAGCACCGCAGAGGTGATGAGGCCGAACCCGATCGAGGCGACCAGAATACTCATCGCATAAGCACCCCTCCCAGCCGCTCCGGGCGCCGAAGCGTGCTCCCGGAGCGGCCGGTCAGGACTGTTGCCGTGCAGATCACGGGCTGACCGCGCGGAGTTGGGTGGCCGAGATGTTGCCCGACACCACTACGGCGCCGGTGGGGGAGTAGGTGTCGATCTGGAAAATGCCAGGCGAGTCGTGGAAGGCGTCGAAGCTGGTCGGCCCGCCCGGTCCGACGTACCGGATCTTCTTGCCCGCGTTCAGTTCCCGGACGCCCTGGGCGAAGGAGTTGACCGTGACCGCGCCCGGCACACCGTCGCCGATCGAGACCAGGTAGGGCTGCCACTTCGCGGTGTCGGTGCTGTGAGCCGCGACCATCGCGAGCGCGGCCAGGTTCATTCCGTCGTACAGGTGCACCGCACCAGGCGCGGTGAAATAGGTGGTGAAATTACCGGTCTGTGCGCCGGCGACCTTGCCCTTGACGGCGAGCAGCGCCTGCGTGAAGGCCTGGTAGGCCGGCCCGCTGGTAGCGGTGACCAGGTTGTCGGCGTGGAAGTTGGCGGCGAAGGTGGACGCGCCGACGGCTTTCGCCGCTGCCGTGTAGAAGGCCGGGGAGATGGCAGCAGACGTGCCGATGATCGGAATCATCTTGCCGCCGTTGAGCTGCTTGATCTCGCTGAACAGGGTCGGGTCAGCCGATCCGAGCGCTTCGGTCATGATCGCGTCCGGGTGAGCCTGGACGATCTTCTCTGCCTCGGTCCGGAAGGTGGTGGCATTGAGATCCAGGGTCTCGTTGGCCACCAGGCTCAGCCCGGCCTTCTTGATTGCCGCGATCGCCGGCTGCACGAAGGTCTGCGAGCCGATGTCGTTGCCGAACGCCAGCGCGATCCGGTTGTAGTGCAGGCTCTGCGCGATCACCGTCATCGCGTAAGACTCCGCCAGGTCCGGGGGCACCAGCCGGTAGAAGTACGGGTAGTGCACGTGGTCGAACTCCGACTGCCCGGTCATGCAGAACATGACGGTCTTGTGCGCGTTAATGACCGGCACGACTGCGGCAGCCTCATCTGAGGTACAGCCGATCACGAGCGCGAGACTGTGCTGACGGGCGAGCAGGCTGCCGACCGCAGGCACGGCATCAGCAGGGTCGCCCCTAGTGTCAGCCGACGTGCAGCTGACCTTGTGCCCGAGTATGCCGCCGGCCTTGTTGATGGCGGTCGTTGCGCCCGTGCACGACACCAGGTATATGGGGCCGAGCGCGGCGTCCGGGCCGCTGAACGGTGCCACGTCCGCGAAAACCACCGAGCCGCTGGAGCCGCCGGTTGACCCGCTGGGCGCCGAACTGCCGCACGCGGAGAGCCCGGTCGCGAGCGCTAGTGCCGCGACCGCGGCCAGTACGCGGGCCTGACGGCCGCCGGCCGTCGCCTTGTTGCCCGCCGATTCCTGATGTCCCGCGGCATGCGCCGCAGGCGCGGTGGCCTTAACCATCTTGGTCGCCTCCATGGCAGCTTCCGGTCGATGAGTCCTTGCGCAAATCCGTTCTGCGATGGATTCTCTGTTGCTGGATCCACTGGGTGCCGCGGTTGCTTGCCCGCGCGGCGGCGGGCTGATCAGAAGCCGACTGCGGTCGAGCCTGGCGGCTTCCATCGCCAGTCGCTGACGTCGGCATCCTCGGCGACTACGCGATTGCGGATCGCGCCGACGCCCTCGACGTTGACCTCGATAATGTCGCCGGGCTCCAGCCAGACCGGTGGCTGCCGGGCGAAGCCGACGCCGCCTGGGGTGCCAGTCGCGATGACATCGCCGGGCCGCAATCTTGTGAACGACGAAAAGAACTCGATCGCGCTCGGGATGTCCACGATCATCTGCGAGGTGCGAGCCGACTGCATGACGGTGCCGTTCAGCGTGGTGACGAGAGCCACGTCAGAAACGTCCGCCTCGTCGGTGGTGACCACCTCGGGCCCGATCGGCATCGTGCCCTCGAAGTTCTTGCCGCCGGTCCACTGGGTAGCGGCCCGCTGCCAGTCACGGGCCGTGGCGTCGTTGAGCACGACGTAGCCAGCGATGGCGTCGAGCGCTTTGTCCGCCGGGACGTACCGGCCGCCGGCCCCGATGACTAGGCCCAGTTCGCCTTCGTAATCGAACCGGCTGGTCAGGGCGGGCTTGACCAGGTCGGCATACGGCCCGATCGCGCTGCCCTCGCCGCGCACGAAGGCTTCCGGCCAGGTGGGAACCTCGCGGCCGCCCTCGATGGCATGCTCGCGGTAATTGACACCCAGGCAGAGGATCCTCCTCGGTTCGGGCACCGCGGGACCGAAGTCGGACTGGTCGAACTCCGAGCCCTGCTGCTCGGTCAGCGCTCGCGCGGCGTCCATTCCTGCCGGCCCGGCAGCCAGCAGGCCGTGCAGTGCGGCGAACGCCGACTCACCGGTGGCGTCGGCCACGTCCACGTAGCCCGACCGGGCCCGTACGTGCAGGCGCAGCCCTCGGGGAGTGTTGATCGTCGCAAGCCGCATCGGCGAACCTCCGGAGGTAGGTAATCGCATATAGCTGTATTGGTTGCACCTAAACCGATTGGTCGAGCATAGGTCGGTCGATTACAGCGGGTCAATAGGCGGATTTAACACATCGGTAACGACGTGGATGGCCTACCCTTGACTTGATTGGTACGATTGGTTGGCCAGATGGCAAGGATGGTTGCCTGCGCTTGGGCAGGTTGCCTGGTTGCTGGCCAAACCGCGGAGAACAGATGCGAGCAATGGATAGTGCGCCAGCGTCAGTGGTTGCCGCCGCGAGCGACGGCCGGCCGAGCACCCATGACGAGCGCGGCCTGCGGCTAGCCGAGCTGATCCTCTCGAGCGTGCGCGAGAACGGGTCGGCGGCCGACGCGCGGCTGCCGACGGAGCGGCAGCTCAGTGCCGATCTGGGCGTGACCCGCTCGTCGATCCGGCATGCGCTGGGCATCCTGGAGGCCCAGGGCCGCATTTCCCGCGAGGTCGGGCGCGGGACCTTCTTGCGGGAACGTCCAGCTACGGCGGCTGATGGCCACGGACCGGCTGGCGCTGGCGGTTCGGGTGGGCAGTCCCGGCCATTCGCCCCGGCGCGTGCCACCGGCGACTTCGCTCCTGCCGATGTGATGACGATCAGGCGCCTGCTGGAGCCCCCGGCTATGCCACTGGTGGTGGCGTGGGCGACGGCCTCAGACCTCGAGGAGATGGGCCGGTGTCTGGCGGGCGGCGATCGGGCCGAGACATTTGAGGAGTTCGAGAACTGGGACCTGGCGCTGCACAACTGCATCATGGCCGCAAGCCACAGCCCGCTGCTCATCGCGCTCTACGGAGTTATCGAGCAGGCTCGCCACGGCCACATCTGGGGAGACCTGAAGCGGCGCAGTGCCTCAGCGGAGCGGCGGTCCGATTATCAGGCTGATCACCGCGCGATCGTCGATGCGCTGCGAGCGCGGGACTCGGCGGCAGCTGTCGAGGCGATGCGGCGGCACCTGGCCCGGGTGCAGGAGCACCTGAACGTCACCGACCCGGCGGCTGGCGTCAGCTGGGGCTGACTTACCCGACTCAGCAGTGGCGTGCCAGGCCAGGCTACGTCGCGGGCCAGGTTGAGAGTAGTCATTTCGGGTGGTTTCCAGCTAGCCTGCCGTAGCCATCCCGATGCTGTCGGTAAGCACACAAGCCCTACTGCACAGGACTTTGCGACCTCTATGGGCGTTTTCGGGTTCCAATAGCCTGGCTGAGCTATTTGGAGCTTTTTAGGGTTAATTCATTGATAGTTTCTGTCAGGCTGGCCGCCGTACCATGCCGGGCCCAGCGAGAGGGAGACCCAACGGCTGCTGAGTAGCTGGGCGAGAAACAGCGTAAGGCAGGTAGTGACTTCAGCTTCTAAGCACCGCAAGCGAAGGAAGATCAAGAAGACGGGGCGCCACTGCGCCCCGCCGACAGCGCACAAGGCGGCTAAGAGGCTGGGAATCGCAGTGCCGGCGCTGGCTCTGCCCGCAGTGGCGGTCCTTGGCGTGATCGCTACCGCGCAGGCGAACCCGGCGCCGCAGGCAGGCAGCAATGCGCTGCACCGCAGTCACCTGATCGGATTGGCCGCGCCGCAGGACGGGGTCGCCGACTCGGCCGCGGCCAGTACGCTGAAGGGCGCGGCCAGCGCGAAGCCGAAGTCGAGGCCACGGCCTAAGCCAACGGGCTCCGCCAGCCACGCGCGCGGCACGAACAGCCCGGCCGCAAGCCCGTCAGTCACGCCCTCGGCGGCGCCTGGCCACCCGGAAGGTGACCTCGAGCGCGAAGCCCGCAGCCCTGACCTGCTCGGGAACCACGCAGTATCAGGCCTACCTGCCGCTGAACTATGGCGCGATCGTCAGCTTCCTGACCACGCACGGATACACCGACATGGGCGCCGTGGGCATCGTCGGCAACATCTACCAGGAGTCCAAGGGCAACCCAGAGTCCATTGGGACCGGCGGCGGTGGCCTGATCGGCTGGACCCCGTTGCCCACCGGATTCGTGACTGGCAATGCGGCCGCTGACCTGCAGACTCAGCTGGCGGCGTTGCTGACCTACAACCAGCAGTGGGCTCAGTACATCCCGGCGTTGAACGCGGCGACCACTCCGACCCAGGCCGCGGATATCTACATGAACTACTTCGAGCGCCCGGGCATACCCGCCGCCTACAACCGCGAGACAGCCGCGAACGCGGTGGCGCAGGCCTGCGGAGTCGCCTGACCCCAACCCTTGTCGTTTAGCGGCAGTTCGGCAGTACTGCTCAACTTTCAGCAGCACTTCCACCCTGACGCTAAACAACGCACCGGCGGACGGGCTGATCCGCCGGAATTTCCGTTCTGCGCCTTCCCGGCGATGAGCCGGACGGTCCTGGGCCGTCCGAGAGGCCGGAAGTGTCAAGATTCACTTGACACGGCCGGCTCACTGAGCATAACGTTGCGGACGTAAACCATCCCTTGACAGACTCAGGCGTCCTTCCATGACCCATCGCGGTTCCCTTCCGCTGGCCGCGCTGCTGCCGGTTGTAGTGCTGGGGCTGGCTTTCGTCGTCTACTGCCTGGTTGATGTCTTCCGCCGTCCCGCCGTCCGGTACCTGCCCCGGTGGGCTTGGGGGCTGATCTGCTGCATCTCGGTGCCGCTCGGCGGGATCATTTACCTGGTTGTCGGCCGGGGCGAGTAGTGGCGACGCTGGCCGTCGCGACGCACGGACTGGTCAGGGACTATGGACACGGGGCCGGGCTGCACGGAATCGATCTCACTGTCCGCCGCAACGAGGTCTACGGCCTGATCGGCCGGAACGGCGCCGGCAAAACAACGCTGCTGTCGATCCTCGCCGGGCTGCGGCACGCCGACGCGGGCCGAATAGAGATCAACGTGCCGGACGGGCAGGTGGCCATGTGCCCGGACGAGCCGGAGTTCGAGCCGTGGCTGACGGCCAGCGAGGTGGTGCGGCAGTCTCACGGCCTGGCGACGCGGGCCAGGCGGGCCAGGCGGGCAAGCCCTGGCAGTGACCCTGGCGAGAGCGATCCGGTTGCACGCATCCTGGACCTGGTGGGTCTCGCCGCTGCCGCCAGCAAGCGAACGGGCGGATTCTCTCGCGGCATGAAGCAGCGGCTCAGCCTGGCGGCGGCCCTGATAGGAGACCCTGACCTGCTGATACTCGACGAGCCGTCGGCGGCGCTGGATCCGGCTGGCCGAGCCGAGTTGTTCAGCCTGATCGCCAGCCTGGCCGCCACCCGGACGGTGATCTTCTCCAGCCACATTCTCGACGACGTGCAGCGGGTGGCGGCAACTGTGGGGGTTCTGGACCAGGGGCAGTTCCTGTTTCAGGGCCCGACTCAGACGCTGATCGATTCCTATCTCCGCCCAGCCTGGATCATTCGCGTCCGTGGTCGCGCGGCACCGCTGGCAGCGCAACTCCGCGCTTACGGCTGGGTCCGGCAGGTGCTGCTGCTGCCCGATGAGTCGATCGAGGTAGAGGCAACCAGCACGACAGCAGGCGAGCGTGAGTTGCCGCGCGCGATCGTGGCCGCTGACGCCGGCCTGGTGAGCATGAACCCGGTCGATGCCAGCCTTGAGGCCGCCTTCCTCGCGCTGACCGCGGGCCGCGCAAGCAGCGGAGGCCGCGATGCTGACTGAGCTATCACCCTGGAAGGTCGAGTGGCTGCGGCTGATCCGCACCAGACGGCTGATCGCGCTGGCCAGCGTCTTCGTACTGCTCGGTTTCGCCGAGCCGATCGGGGTGTACTACCTCCCAACTCTGATCAAGCATGCCAACACCAAGGGTGTCAAGATCACGGCGCCGCCGCCGGTGGCCGCCGACGGCATCAGCGGTTACGCCAGTAACGCGCTCCTGATCGGCCTGATCGTGCTCGTCGTTGTCGCGGCGTCGGCGTGCGCGGTGGACGCCCGGCCGGCATTGTCTGCGTTCTACCGGACCAGGACCGCGACCTTTTGGCGGCTGCTGTCGCCCCGGGTGGTGATCACGTCGGTCGCCGGTGTTGCCGCCTACCTGCTCGGCCTGCTGGCCGCATGGTATGAGACTGCACTGCTCATCGGTAAACCAGACGCGGTCGCCCTGGCCCAGTCAGCCGGGTTGGTCGCGATATTCCTGGTCTTCGCCGTCGCAAGTACAGCCGTTGCGAGCACCTTCGCGCGCAGCACGATCGCGACTGCTGCCTGGTCGATTGCCGCCCTGCTGATCCTCAACATCCTGGGCGCGGTTCCCCGGCTCGCGCCGTGGCTGCCCGCTGCTCTCACCGACTCACCAGATGCCCTGGTGCGGCATACCGCCACTGCGCACCACTTCCTTCGCGCCCTGATCGTGTGCGCAGCAGCCACTTGCGTCCTGGTCCTGGTGGCCGGGTGGCGGGGCGCCCGCCGCGAAGTCAGCTGACGCAAAGCGGCCGGACAGGGTCATGGAGCGGGGCCTGCTGCCGAGTACTGGCCGGCGGTTATTGTGGCATCTTGGCCGGGTACGCTGACTGCGCGTCACCTTGCCCGCCGACTGCGCTGGCACCCAGCCCGAGGTCGGCTTGGTTGCCTGCGTACCAGACCCAGCGAAGGCGCCTTGTGATTCCCGGACGGTCCGCCAGCAGTCTCCTCCGCGTCGTGGCTGCGGGCCTGCTGCTCGCCGCCGCGCTCGCGGCATGCGCCACGACCGGCCGAGGCAGTGCCAGGCCGACCGGCCCCGAGCGGGTAGCGGGCGGACCCCACGGCACCTACGTAGTGGCGGCGGGGATCCACAAGATCAAGCACGTAATCGTCATCATGCAGGAGAACAGGTCGTTCGATAGCTACTTCGGTACCTATCCGGGCGCCGATGGCATCCCCATGCGGCATGGCGTTCCGACCGTGTGCGTGCCGAAACCGAAGGGTCCGTGCATGCGCCCTTACCATGACACCGCCGACAGCAACGGCGGCGGACCGCACGGCGAGTTCAATGCCGTCGCGGACGTGGCCGGCGGCAAGATGAACGGGTTCATCCTGCAGCGCGACAAGGCGAAGAAGACCTGCAAGCAGCCCGACGACCCGGCCTGCAGCGGCAGCGGCCCGCCTGACGTGATGGGCTACCACACCGGGGCGGAGCTCCCGAACTACTGGACCTACGCCAAGGACTTCGCGCTCGACGACCACATGTTCGAGCCCGTGAAGTCATGGTCGCTGCCTGACCACCTGTACATGGTGTCGGCGTGGTCGGCCAAATGCCGGAACCGCTCGCCTATGAGCTGTGCCAACGACATTGTCGGGCCATACGGAGTCCGGCAGTTCGGCGACGCGGTCCGGCAAGAGGTACGCACCGGGCAGACCTCGATCGACCTGGCCTGGACCGACATCACCTGGCTGCTCTATGTACACCATGTCAGCTGGGCCTATTACGTGCAGCAAGGGACGCAACCGGACTGCTCCAACGACTCAGCCGAGACGTGCGCGCCAGTCGCGCAGAGCTCGCAGACCCCCGGCATCTGGAATCCGCTTCCGTTGTTCGGCGATGTGCAGCACGACCATCAGCTGCCAAACATCCAGCCGCTTGACGCCTACTTCCGCGCCGCCCAGGCGGGCAAGCTACCCGCAGTGAGCTGGATCGTCCCGTCTGGTCCAGACAGCGATCATCCGCCCGCCAGCGTGCACCAGGGCCAGGCCTACGTGACCGCGCTGATCAACGCCGCCATGAAGAGCCCGGACTGGAATTCGACGGCCATCTTCCTGGCGTGGGACGACTGGGGCGGCTTTTACGACAACGCGGTTCCGCCGCGGATCGACAGCAACGGCTACGGCTTGCGTGTCCCGGCGATCACGATCTCGCCGTACGCCAGACAGGGCTATATCGATCACCAGACGCTTAGCAGCGATGCCTACCTGAAGTTCATCGAAGATGACTTCCTCGGCGGCGCCAGGCTCAATCCGAAGACCGACGGCCGACCCGATCCCCGGCCGGACGTCCGGGAGAACGAGCCGCAACTCGGCGACCTGGTCCAGGACTTCAACTTCAACCAGCCACCGCGCCCGCCAGTGCTGTTGCCGACTAACCCGCCGACCGACTCGCCGTCGATCCCGGCCTATTTCGAGGGCAAGCCAGCGTGCCTGGGATGTACGGTACCGCCGCCGGCCCTCAAGCGACCTCGCCCCAAGCAACCGTCAAAGCACCTGTTAAAGCATCCGCCCAAGAGCCGGAAGAAATCCTGACCGCGGGGGAACGCGTCACACTACGACCGGCGGCCAGAGGTTGTGCTGCGCCGCGATCGGGTCGCCGGCCCACTCGTGCATCGCGGCTAGGTTGTCGTGCGCCGGGTGCTTGGCCGCAGCCGGGCCGTCGGCGAAGCCATGGAGCAGGTTGACGGTCACGTGCCGGGTGAACGCGGCCGCGCGGTCGTTCAGGCCGAACAGCCGCGTGCCGCCCATCGAGTAGACCCAGCGCATGGTGCCGGCGTTGAAAACCCCGGCACCGCCGTGGTGGGTGTAGTAGGCCGAATCGGCGTAGCTGTTGACGCCGCGACAGGTCAGCGGGGAGTGAGAGAGGATCTGGATCGGCCGCTCGATCGGCGAATCCGGGTTCACCCGGTCGTACTCGATGCCCACCAGTCCGGTGAACCTAGTGCCCTTCCGTACGCCAGTGCCCTTGAACATCCAGGCATCCGGCGTCGCCACTACATAGGCAGCGTCCACCGGATTCGACTCGTACAGCGTGCCGATCAGGGCTGACTCCGGGTCCGGGTGGGGCGGATCCCGCCAGTCGCTGGTGACCAGCGCGTTGTCCTTGCCGTACATCGGGTCCTGCGTGTAACTGGTCTTGTAGCAGATGACCAGCCGCCGGTCGCCGAGCCGCGTGCCAGCTATCCGGGTCCGCCGGAAGCAGCAGTTCGCGCCCAGGAAGCCGATGTTGGTGCCGGCGTTCCTGGCGGTGGTGACGTGCGCTCGCTCGGGCGGCGACCAGTACTCGTCGTGCCCAAGCGAGAACAGGGCGCTGGCGCCGTTGAGCAGGCCGGGCTGCCCCTCGATGTCCATGCTGGTGACGTACGCCAGGGGCAGACCGGTCCGCTCGGCCAGCGCGATGAACTTCCGTTCGTGCCACAAGAACATGTAGGCGCCGCTGGCGTCGTAGGGCCGGTCCAGGCTGACGGCGAGCGACCGGTTGGCGTAGTCTGCAGCGCCGCCGGGGCCGTGGTAAAGGTCATAGCCGCCCCAGGTGTTATATGCCTGCCAGGTAGCGACGCAGTTCTTGATCACCGTCTTGTCCCGGGTACTGGCCGACCGCACCGTGACCGGAACGTAGCGCTGGTCCCCGGCCTGGGAATCCAGCCGAAGCAAGTAGGAGCCGTCCGGCCAGTCGTGAGTGGGGATGGTCAGCGACGGGCCCCAGCGCGCCTCGACCGTTCTGGTGGGCCCGATCAGTGACGGCGCGCGCTGCCGGTGGCCGCGCACGGTCCCCGACTTCCACACCAGCCGGGCCAGGTCGCCGCCGTACCAGCCCATTCGGAAAGCGCTGACCGTAAACGAGCGTGCGGTTGTTGACGTATATAGCGTGATCGGCTCGCCTGGCAGCACGCTGTCCTGGCCTGCGTAGCCCAGCATCGCCTCGGGCTTGCCCAGATGCCTGATCCGCCAGGCAGGGTCGCCTGGGCGCGAGTTCTCGCTGACCTGCCGGTGCTGCGCCGCCGTGTGGTGCGAAGGCGCATCCGTAGCCTTAGCGTTAGCGCCCGGGCTCGCCAGCTTGTCTGCGGCAACCGCTGCCGCCGCTGCGCCGGCGGCACCGGCGGCCAGGCCGATGAACCGCCGCCTGGACGTTCCGGAGCGCCTGCCCGGCGGGCCGGAGTGGTGCGCCATGCGCCCAGCATGCCACAGGGCTAGGGCAGCTTTGGCGCTGTCTGCCGGGGTCAGCTTTGCCCAGGGGTGAGGGCGGTCTGGCCAGCCTCGGGCAGCACCTGCTCATTCGGCCGCGGCCCCGAGCGAACCCCGGCAGCGACGCCGCGGGCTAGCGCTGATCGCAGCGTCCGGCGATCGCGCGCGTGCAAGTAGGTCCGGGCCCATCGGCGCAACGTGGAGCCGCCGTACAGGACGCGCTCGGGCGGCGCGAGTGAATTGCTCCGCAGCGTCCAGATCTTGTTCCGGACCTCGTAAAAGAAGCGGTCTCCTGGGTCGACGTCGGTGGCGCCGAATGTCTTTGTCTTGTGCACCACGACACTGGCCGGGCACAGCAGGCCGGCGTTGCCGCGCAGCAGCCGGGTCGTGAATTCGAAGTCGTCGTTCCAGAGGAAATAGTCCGCCCGCGGCATCCCTCGGCTCCGGCAGACAGCGGCATCGACGAGGACGGAGACGAATGAGGCTGACCGGATGGGAACGCAGCCGCAGGCACTGGCCGCGTCACGCTCGGCCCTGCTGGCGAAGGGCTTGGCCCGTGGCGTATTCATCGGGTGCGGCCGGCCATCGGTCCAGATCACCCGGCTGGCGACGAGCGCTGGCGGCCGGCGCGAATGGCAGGCTCGTGCATCCAGCAGTGCCACCAGCGCGCCAGGCTCGGGCACGGTGTCGTCGTCCATCACCCAGATCAGGTCGGCTCCGTCGGCGAGGGCGAGCGCCATGCCGCAGGCGAACCCGCCGGCACCGCCATAGTTGGCGTCGAGTTCGGCCAGCTGGACGGCCGGGAAGCGGGCCCGCACGGCGGCAGCGCTGCCATCAGTCGAGGCGTTATCGACGACGATAGCTGCGTCCGGCGCGCGACTTTGCGACTGCACCGCAGCCAGCGACTCAAGCAGCAGGTCGCGCCGGTTGTAAGTCACCACCACCGCAACCACTCTGGGCAGGCCAGGCGGCTGGCCGTCGGCGACCTTGGTCACGTCAGGGAGTCTTCCGTGCTCTGGACCGCTCCAGGACCCGCCAGGCCAGGATGCGCAGGCGGCGCACGGAGGAATGACGGCTGCTCAGCTCGCGCACGGTCCGCTTGAGCCGGTCAGAAGAGGCGACGGTCGACTCGACCCGGTCAGCCAGGCTGCCCAGACCACCCTGCGGCCGCACGGCTGGCTGAGCCTTGCGGTACTGGTTCAGCACCAGCGCCGCCGCGGCTTGCACAGCGGCATCCAGCACCTGCTCGGCAGGCTGCTCGCCGGCCCCGGCCCATGCTGCAGGGCTGGCTTCGGCACAAGATCGTCCAGGCTGCCGACGAGATCATAGTCAGAATCCCGCAGGCCGCCCGTGAGGATGTCGGCGTACTCCTTGGCCCAGGCGTGCCGATCCTCGGGGAGTACCAGCCGGCCGGTCACCGGCCGCGCAGCCAGGGTCTGGTGTGCCAGCGCTTCCTTGACGTTCCACATGTAGAACCAGTCAGGTACCTCTGGTGACAGGTCGGCGTTCAGCCGTCGCAAGAACTCAATTTCCGGTAGGCCCAGTGATGTATTTGCCCTGGCCCGGCCAATGTCGACGGTCGCAGGGTCGATGTCGAGCAGGGACGCGAAACGCTGCCAGAGCAAGCCAGCGTCCGACCCGCGCGGCGCGGTGGTGATCACGTGGATCCGGTCAGCGGGCACGAACCGCGACCACAGAGCGAGGATGGCAAGGGTGTCATGCACCCGCCAGAACCACCATTCGCGCCGGTCGGCCGAGGGCGCCTCGCGGTCGATCACGTCCGACAGCCAGTCTTCCCAGCCCCTGTCATTGCGGTGCTTCACGGTCTCCTGCCACTCTGCTGGCAGCAAGGTGGCCATGTCACGGACGGTCAGGACGATGTGAACTTCGGCTGGCCGCAACGACTGGACGGCGCGCTCGGCCTGGTGAGCGTCCGCAGCCGAGAACAGCTCGTGCGAGATGACGGCGACCCGGCGCGCCTGCCTGGCCTGGCTGGCGAGGATTTCCCACTCTCCGGTCCAGGAGCCGGCCGGGTCAGTTGGCAACTTCTGGATGCCGCGCAGGTCCTGGGTGGCGCGGAAATGATCCTGCGGATGATGGCCGGGCAGCACGACCCCCTGCGCGGCTAGCGAGTCTCGGTTGCGCCACATGACCTGTTGCAGGAATGTGGTCCCTGTTTTCGGCTCACCGATGTGCAGGATGACCTTCGGACGCCGGGCACCGCCCGGGCTGGCGGCCGCGGCCGGTGCCGCCGCTGCGTCGGCGGGTATCTCCTGATCTGTGATGGCGTGCGCCATCCGGCACCTCGCGGATTCGGTCAGTGCGCGTCTCCGGCGAGCCTCGCCGGCCGCGCGTTCGGCGGACTCCCTGGAGGGTAGCCAGGGCGCCGTGGCGTCGGGGCCATCCTGGGCAAACTTAGCCCTGATGGTAGGGCCTCGTCCGCGCCGCCCCGCGTACCGATAGGTGTAGAATATCAGCCTCAATGGCGTCGGCCCGGGCTCTAGGCGCCGCTGGCAGGCGGCTCGCCCCAAGGCTGTTTAGCCGAGCCCAGCAGGAATGCCCTCTTGGAGGTTTCCCCCAGTTGCACGAGCCCTTCTCGCTGCTGGTCTCGGTTTACGACGGCGACAGGCCGGATTTCCTCAGGCGGGCGCTGCGCAGCGCGATCGATGACCAGACAGTGCGCCCGGACCAGGTCGTCATCGTCCGTGACGGGCCGGTCCGCGATGAGCTCGCCGAATACCTGGACGAATTCAAGGCAATCAGCCCGGTACCGGTGACGTTCGTGCCGATCGAGCATAACGGCGGCCTCGGCCCGGCGCTGGACCGCGGCCTCGCCGCCAGCTGGTACGACGTGATCGCCCGGATGGACGCCGATGACGTGGCCATGCCGAACCGCTTCGAAGTCCAGCTCCCGCTGATCGAGGACGCCGACATCGTCGGATCAGGGCTGCTCGAGTTCGTCGCGGATACTGATGACGTGGTCGGGCAGCGCATTCCGCCGGTAGGCGCCAGCCAGATCGCCAGATTCGCCCGGGTGCACGACCCCTTCAACCATCCGACCGTGGTGTACCGGCGCAGCGCGGTGCTTGCCGCCGGCGGCTACGGTGACCTGCCGCTCATGGAGGATTACGCCCTGTTCGCCCGGATGCTGCAAAGCGGGGCCAGGGTGGTCAACGTCGCCGAGCCGCTGGTCTTTTACCGTGTCGGCGCGACCGCCTTCAAGCGACGTGGCGGCCTGGCGCTGCTGCGCTCCGAGGCGCGCCTGCAGCGCGAGTTCCTGCGGACCGGCTTCACCTCGCGGGCCGAGTTCGCGCGTAACGTGCTCGTGCGCGGGGGCTACCGGCTGATTCCGTGGTGGCTGCGCCGCGCGGTCTACCGGCCGCTGCTCACCGCTTTGAGTAAGCGCCCGGCTACGGAGCAGGCCGGGCCCGACCGGCCCGAGCCGCCCGATTGTGAGTACGCCGTGGACTGGCAGTATCCGGACATGTGCTCGGCGGCCTGGCACGTCAGCCTGAACGTCCGGTGAACGGTGGACAGGTGAACCGGTGAGCACTGACCTGGTCGTGGTCGGGTCAGGCTTCTTCGGCCTGACCGTGGCCGAGCGCTGCGCCGCTGACCTGGGCTTGCGCGTGCTTGTCATCGACCGGCGCGACCACATCGGCGGCAACGCCTACAGCGAGCCGGAGCCTCTGACCGGTATCGAGGTGCATCGCTACGGCGCGCACCTATTCCATACCTCGAACGCGCGTATCTGGGAGTACGCGAACCGCTTCACGGCGTTCACTGGCTACCAGCACCGGGTGTTCTCGGTCTACAAGGGCCGGGTCTACCCGATGCCGATAAACCTCGGCACTATTTGCGAGTACTTCGGCGCCTTCATGTCGCCGGACGAGGCGCGGGCCCTGATCGCGGAGCAGGCGGCCGCGGTGCCGCCGGGCACCGCGGCCAACCTGGAGCAGAAGGCCGTGTCGCTGATCGGCCGTCCACTCTATGAGGCGTTCATCCGGGGCTATACCTACAAGCAGTGGCAGACCGACCCGGTCGATTTGCCCGCCGAGATCATCGCGCGACTGCCGGTGCGCTACAACTTCGACAACCGCTACTTCAGCGACACCTATCAGGGCCTGCCGGTCGACGGATATACGCCCTGGCTTGAGCGGATGGCCGACCATCCAAACATCGAGGTGCGCCTGCACACCGATTTCGCCGACGTGCGGTCCGGCATCGTCGGCCAGGTACCGGTGATATACACCGGACCGCTCGATGCGTACTTCGATTTCACCGCGGGTGACCTGGGCTGGCGGACGCTCGATTTCGAGCAGCAAGTGCTGCCGACCGGGGACTTCCAGGGCACCTCGGTCATGAACTATGCCGACGAGGACGTACCGTACACGCGAATACACGAATTCCGGCATTTCTACCCCGAGCGCGACTGGTACCCGGACGACAAGACGGTCATCATGCGGGAGTACTCGCGGTTCGCCGGCCGCGGCGACGAGCCGTACTATCCGATCAACACTGCGGAGGACCGGGCCCGGCTGCTGACCTACCGGGAGCTGGCTGATGCCGAACGAGGCGTTTTGTTCGGCGGCCGCCTCGGCACTTATCAGTACCTTGATATGCACATGGCGATAGGAGCCGCGCTCAGCATGTACGACAACCGGCTACGGCCGCTCTTCGCCGACGGGGTTCCGCTGAGCCGGTCGGGGGCAGGCAAGTGACGGCGGAGGCCGGTAGTGAGCTTCGCGTCCTGCAGCGCGTCACTTTTCCCGGCGAGGATCTTGACGTCGTGCCGCTGTACGTCGAGACGGACATGGAACGGGGCGCCGGCGAGCTGGCCGCTGAGCTGGCGAACGAGGCGCTAACCGGGGGCAAGGGGCCTAAGGTCAGTGTGCCCGTGGCCAATGCGGCAGTCGGCGAGGCGCAGTCGAGCATCAGGTTTGGCCCCGACGTCCCGGCCTACCTGACCGAGGCCGTCGGGCCGCGGCGCAGCGCACTGATAACCGAGGGCCGCCGGGTCTCCTTCGCCACCTACTTCAACGCGTTCCCGGCCAGTTACTGGCGACGGTGGACCACCGTCGAGTCGGTGACGCTGCGCATCCGGCTAGCGGGCGAATCGAAGATCGTCCTGTATAGGTCCACGGCCAGGGGCTTCAGCCATCCGGTCGAGACGATCAGCGTGGACACTGATGTGCCTGAGACGATCCAGCGCACCCTGCCGCTCGACCCGTTCATCGACGGCGGCTGGTACTGGTTCGACATCATCTCCGGACCTCGGGGAACCACGCTGATCGAGGCGGACTGGCTCGGGCTGGCCCCGGCCGCGCCGTCGGGCACCGTCAGTCTCGGCATCACCAGCTTCAACCAGCACGATTACATGCTCGACAAGCTCCGCATTCTCGGTGACGCGACCGAGATCCACGAGCTGATCGACCGGGTCTACGTCGTCGACCAGAGCTCGGAGCCGCTGACCGATCAACCTGGCTTCGCGGACGCGGCCAAGAAGCTCGGCGACCGGCTGCAGGTAATCAGGCAAGGCAACATCGGCGGGTCCGGCGGGTTCGCGCGGGCCATGGACGAGACGGTGCGGGCCGGCCGGGCCGATTACGTGCTGCTCAGCGACGACGATGTCAAGCTCGAGCCCGAGGGCATCCTGCGGGCGGTCACTTTCGCAGATCTCGCCCGCAAGCCGACCATCGTCGGCGGCCACATGTTCAGCCTGCATGACCGGTCGCTTCTGCACGCGTACGCCGAAGGGGTCGAACCGCACAAGTGGTGGTGGGGTCCGGCGCCGAACACCAAGGCCCGGCACGACTTCGGGCGGCGGAACCTGCGGAACACGCCCTGGCTACACCGCCGGGCCGACTCCGACTACAACGGCTGGTGGGAGTGCCTCATCCCGACGAAGGTCATCGAGGAGATCGGGCTCTCGTTGCCGGCTTTTATCAAGTGGGAAGACGCCGAGTACGGCGTCCGGGCCCGCAACCAGGGCTATCCGACAGTGTCGCTGCCGGGGGTCGGGTCCTGGCAAGTGCCCTGGGACGACAAGGATGACGCCAGGGACTGGCAGGCCTACTTCCACTTGCGCAACCGGCTCGTCTCCGCGCTGCTGCATTCGCCGCAGCCCAAGGGCGGCGCGCTGGTCTCGGAGAGCCTGGAGCGGCAGCTGCAGAGCCTGCTGTCCATGCAATACTCGACCGCCGCGATCAGGCTGCTCGCGATCAACGATGTGCTGTCTGGACCGGATCACCTGCACCAGCAGATCGGCACCAAACTGACCGAGCTGCGGCAGCTCCAGGCGGGGTTCGCAGACGCGGAAAGCGCCGCGGACCTGCAGGCGTTCCCGCCGCCGCGCCGCAAGCCGCCGGAAGCGGTGAAAAGCTCCACTACGCCGACCAACAAGGTCAACCTGATGACTAAGGCGGCGTCCGGCACGATACGGCAGTTCAGGCCGCCGCGAGAAGGCGCCATGAAGCGCCCGCAGATGGCGCTGCCGTACCAGGACGCATCCTGGTGGGTGCTGGCCAAGCTGGACAGTGCGGTGGTGTCCAACGCCGAAGGCACCAACGCCGCCTGGTACAAACGGGACCCGCGGCTGTTTCGCTCGCTCGGGCGGCGCAGCCTGATGGCGCATCGCCGGCTGCGAAGGCAGTGGGCTCGGCTGGCGGCGCAGTACCGCGCCGCCGCGCCTGACTTCAACTCGCCGAGCCGATGGCGGGAGACCTTCGCGGCGTCTACCGCCAAGGCGCCGGACCGGCCATGAGCTCGGCGCCGGCCGAACACCGGGACGCCGCTGCCGCCGCAGGCCCGGCCGTCGGCCAGGTCCCTCTTCGGGCCGGCGCCACGACGCCGCCGGGCACCGGCTGGACCTCGGTCGCTGTCAGGTTCGCCCCGGTCATCGCGAGCGCCGTGGCAATGGCGGTCGCCGGGCTCTGGGGCCTGGGCCGTGACTCGGCCATGGGCAACGACGAAGTCGCGACCCATTGGGCCGCCCTGCTGAGCTTGCGCGAGCTGGCGCACCTACTCCGGCACGTGGACGCCGTACACGGTCTGTATTACCTGCTCATGCACTTCTGGGTTGTGATCGGCAGCAGCCCCACGGCGATGCGCGTTCCCTCGGTAATCAGCATGACGGTAGCCGCGGCTTTGATTGCCTACCTCGCCAGGCGGCTCACGGGATCGGGCTGGGCGGCGCTGTTCGCCGGCCTGATCATGGCGCTGACGCCCAGCATCAGCTATTACGCCCAGACTGCCCGCTCGTACGCGCTGGTGTTCGCGTGCGTACTAGGCGCAACCGTGGCGCTGCTGCACGCGATGAGCGCGGAGGCGGGCGGTGCGGCGCGTTCGACCACCCGCCCGTGGGTCTGTTACGCGGTGCTGGTGGCGCTGTCCGGCTATCTGAACGAGATGGCGCTGCTCGTGCTGGCGGCGCACGGCTGCACCGTGCTGCTCGCCCGGTACGGGCGCCAGGCCGTCCGGCACTGGCTGATTGCGGCGGTCGTTGGCGCGGCGGCCGTGCTGCCGCTGCTGGCGCTCAGCGTTATCCAGCATTCGGCGGTGTCCTGGATCGGGCGCCCTGGCCTGGCCTCGTTGCGCACGCTGTTCCACGACTACTTCGGCGTGACTAGCGCAGTAGCCGTGCTGGTCCTGTTGTGCGCGGTGGTGGCCGTGCTGCCGGGCCGCGGGACAGAGCAGCCCTGGTGGCGGACTGACGGGTTCGCATTGCCTTCGGTGGCCGCGCCGCTGCTGGTGCTTCCGGCCGGACTGCTACTGCTCGAGTCGATGCTGGGCCGGCCGCTCTATGTCGACCGCTACGTCCTGTACGGCGAAGCGGGAGCCGCGCTGCTGGCCGGGGCCGGGCTCTACCGAATCGGGCAATTCCTCGCCAAGGCAGCCGGACCGGCCGCAGCTGCGGGCCGGCCAGGCCGGGCCCTGATCTGGCTGCCCGGCGCCGTCGTCTGCATCCTGGCGCTGGTGCTGCAGCTCGGGCCGCAGCGGGCCATCCGCACTCCGCAGAGCCGCGCCTATGACTTCGGCGGCCCGTCGAACTACCTGGGCGGGCATGCGCAGCCAGGCGATGGCGTGCTGTATTTCGGTACGTTGTTCCGCAAGGCCGAGCTGGGCTATCCGGGGGATTTCCGCCACGTCACCGACTTTGGCGTTGCGGTGACCCCGCTGCAGGCGGGCACATTCCGCGGCACAGATAAGCCCTTCGCCGTCGCCGGCCCGCTCATGCTCCGATACCGGCGGATCTGGGTCCTCGGCAGCCGTCCGTCGGCGCATCTGCCCGCTGGGCTGCTCAGGCAGGAGAGCCAGCTCCTCGAGCGGCGATACTCGCTCGTCACCGTGCGGCGCTACCGCGGCATCGTGGTCACGCTCTGGCTACGCCGCTGAGTAGGGCGCGAGCTGACTAGCAGGGATCCGCAACTGCGGATCGTTCCCGGATTCCTGGACGCACCGGGCGAACAGCCACAGTCGCACCCGCTGCGGATCGAGGCCGAGCAGGCCGGCCATCCGGCCGGCGAACCCGACCGGGTCGGCGGCGAGCCGCTCGGGAAAGTTGAGCATGTACTGCACCGGGTCGTACGCCGGATCGCCAACGTACGGTTTGGGGTCGATGACCAGCCATGGCTCGCGCTGAGCGGCCAGGATGTTGTCAGGATGCAGGTCGGTGGCCAGCAGCACGGCCTGGCCCGTGGTTCCAGGCAAGCCTCGCAGCAGGCCGACGCCAGCCCGGGCTAGCCCTGGGTCGATCCGCTGGTCGACAGCAGTGGACTGCCACTCGGCCTCGAACTGCGCCGCCCACTGGTCGCACATGGTCTGCAGCGGGCGGAACTGATGCCCGGTCGGCGGGTCGATCCACAGCCGCCGAAGCAGCCCGGCGGCGATGACGTCCTGTTCGCGCGCAGGCAGCGCCCCGGCCAGGGCGGTGCCAGGCTCACATTCCTCCAGCAGCAGCGCGCTGGTCTCGCCGAGCCGGTCGGCCTGCAGCAGGCGAACCGCGCCGCGGCCGTCCCAGACCGCCAGACCCTCGGCTTCGTGCAGTTCTTCGCTGTCCCGATGGCACCAGCAGGCCTTCATCACGACCCGGCGGCCCGTCGCGGTCCGGGCCGGCGCCACCCAGGACGTGCATCCGCCGGGCTGGAACGGCGGGCCCAGCGTCAGCGACCAGCGACGGGCCAGGTCGGCCACGATCTCGGGCAGCTGCTCCAGCCAGGCTCGGCGGCGCTGGCCGTAGTCAGCATCGGACTCGACCGATTGCCGCAACGCCGCCGGAATCTCCAGCCTGGTCATGCACCATTGTCTGCACTGTTGTGCGCCTAATGCACCGCGGCTGCTCAGCCAGCGGCGAGCACGGTGAAGAAGTCGCGGGTCCAGCCGACAAGGTACTGGTCGGCGGGCCGCGCCTGACCGGGAATAGCCGCCCTTAGCCGACGGCCCGGAGCCCGGGCGAGGTCGAGTTGCACCCATTCAGGATTGATGTCTAGCTCCAGGGCCGTGCGGGCCCCGGCGTGCACGAGGGCGGCCGCCAGGTCAGCTGGGCTGGTGGACATGCTCGCGGCGTAGATGAGCTGGCCCGCCGCGTTCTGCCCGAGGGCGCTGCGCGCCACTTGCTCGCCACCACCCAGCGTTGCGCCCCACCGGGTCCAGTCCGCTGAAGCCTTAGTGGGGCGGCCGTGCCGGACCAGCAACGTCAGGTTCTGCCGGACGCTGAACACCGCCTCGTGCCGTCGCGGCAGGCCTTGGCCCCAGACGCCAATCTGCGCGCGACCCGACTTGTCAATGACCACGCTCGCCAGCCCGGGCCGCAGCGCGCTGATGACATGCCCTTCCTGCTCATAACCGCCCGCTCCGGCGGACAGCAGGAATCCGCCGTTGAAAGCCGCAAGCACCCGGTGCCGCTCGCGGATGCCGATGGCGGGCCCGGCGCGGACGACAGACAGCGCGGCAGAACCGGGGTCGGTACTCCCGCTGTGCAGCCTCAAGACCACCGGGCCGCGGAACACTGCCGCGATCACTACCGTCCCGTCCGCGGCTCGGAAGCGCGAGATGACGGCCCGGGGCTTGGGTGGCGGTTTCGTGACGGACGCGTGCGGACTCGGCGTGATCCGGGTCGTCCCCGTGCCTTGGGCCGCCGGATGGTGCGGTGCCGTCGGTGCGGCCGCCCCGCATGCCGCCAGGGTTAGCGCCGCTGCCATCCCGGTGGCGCTTGCCAGCAGCCGGCAGGCAACCGCCCGCGGGTGCGGGCGGTGCCCTTCGAAAGCGGCTGCCAGCCAGGCACTGTCGGCCATCGGTTGATATCTTCGCCTACCGCGCGTACCGCGCCGCGGCCGGCTATCGCCCGCTGGCGACGCTGGTGCCAAGAGTTGCCCGCGTGGTCAGGACTTGGCGGCACTCCACGGCCCGGCCGGTGAGCCGGCCACCTGGTATGAGCCGGACATTGAGTCGCCGGACCCGGACAACGTGCCCGAATAGGTGATCCCCACCCCGCCAACCGTGCCGAATTGGATGGCACCGCCAGTTACGGTCCCATGGATGTTGAGTGTTGATGGGGGGTTGGAGATCGTGATCTTGCCGCTCAGCCGGGACCCTGACTGGCGCCACGAAAGCGCGAATGTGCCATGGTAGGCGCCGCTATACCGGCCGGACCAGTTGCCGGAGAGCGTGGTCGCGGCGGCGGCGGCGGCTGTAGTTGTGGCAGCGGGCGGTGCAGCTGCTGTTGAGCTGGTCACGGCCGGAGGCGTTGCGGTCGGTGGTGTGGTGGTTTGCGAGCTGGAACAAGCGGCAAGAAGAAGCACGGCCGAGACGGCCGTCAGTCCAAGTTTGACATGCGACATGTCAGTTCTCCCCAAGCTCTACATGCCTCGATGCGGGATGCACATGCCGCGACCATAACGACAGCGCCATGGCCGTCGCGTCGGGGAAAACCCTACGGCTCAGCTGCTCTGGCCCTCGTGACGGCAGTCAGCCGGCCAGCCCGCTGGCGCCGTTGACAATAAGGAGCACGCCCGCGACCGCTAGCGCAGCGGTACCTACGGCGCGCCCGTGCGCATGGAGCCAGCCATCGAACGCCTTCAGCGTGCGGGTCGTGGCCTCCGGTGCCGCCAGGTGCAAGACAAGCGGCAACCACACCAGAATCACGTCGATGAACACGACGAGGGCCAGTGCCGCCACGATGAGCTCGGTGCTGGCCCGAGCGGTGGCGATGACCTGGACGGCGGCGATGAAGCTTACCGACGGAGTGAAGACAATGACGCCAGCGGCCAGCGCGGTGAGCGGCGCCGGCCTGTTGCCCAGCCTGGCTACAAGCCCTGGCTTCTTACCGGGAGCCGGCGGCCTAGGCTTGTGCCGGGCGACAAAAATGGCCGCGCCAAGCGCCACGATGCCCAGCCCCAGGCGGAGCCCGTATCGCGGCTGGCGCTCATGCGGATGGTTGAGCCCGCCTGCATGGATCGCCAGCAGCACGATCACGCCCATGACGATGGTCATTGCGACGGCTCCGACGAGGAAGAACAACAGGGACCGCCGGGGAGAATCCGACCCTAGGTAGACGACCGCGAGCACCAGGGCCGTCGGCGATAGTGCCGACAGGAAGGCGAACCCAGCCGCCTGTGCCAGTATGGCCGCGTTCCCCAACCTTCGAGTCCTTGCCTATGCCCGCGCTTGACCAGCTTCGATGGCCTTCATCCTGCCGCCGCGGCACGGCGTTCACGTCACCCGGCCGGGGTGATCGCGAGCGCACCGCTGATCACCTTCGTGACCACCCGCTGCGGGTGGCGCGTATCGCCGCCGGAAGGGCGAACCTCTGTTGTGAGGCTCATTCACCCGAGTCGCCACGTGCACAGGAAGGTTTGATCATGACTGTACCGACCCAAGCCAGCGTCGACGATGCAACCCTGGCGGCGCTGACCGGCCTGTCCCAGGGTGAGGTAGAGGTGCTCGGCGAGGCGCTCGAGCTCCGCGAGGCAGCCCAGGAGCAGAGCGGCCTGGACGCCCGCAGCTTCGCCTTGGTCAAGCTGGCCACCCTCATCGCGATGGACGCACCGCCCGCGTCCTATCTGTGGCAAGTCAGTAACGCGGTCGCGGTGGGCGTGCGACCGCAGGAGATCGTCGGCGTGCTGCGCGCAGTAGCCCCGCAAGTCGGCGGCCCCAGGGTGATCGCAGCTGCGCCGGAGATCATGGTGGCGCTCGGCCTGACGGTGCCTGACTAAGCATGGGATGAGGCCCGTCAGCTCAGGCTGGCTGGCCCAGAAGGGGAGGAAACATGCCGTTGCGACGACGCCCGCTGTTGCGGGCTGCGGCGGTAGGCGGTGGTGCCTATGTCATGGGACAGCGCTCCGGACAGCGCTCCGCCATGGCCCAGCAGCCGGAACAGGCCCAGCAGCCGGGACAGGACCAGATGGCGCAGGCCCAGACCTCGCCGGACGCCGGACAGGGGTCGATGCTGGACGATCTCGGCAGGCTCACCGCGTTGCACGACAAGGGTGCGCTTAATGACGCCGAGTTCGCCCAGGCGAAGGCGAAGCTACTCGGCGGTTAGCCGGGGCGGCACGCCGTTACCCACTGGTGCTGCCGGGCGGCTTACGTTGACCATGCCGCCGGCCGCTGCCGAGTGCCGATCGGCAGCGGCCGCGGCTGGGACGGCCGGGAGCTAACGCGCTTTGACTGCGAGCTTGCCTGAGCTCACCGCGGCCCGCCTGGACCGGGCCGCGGACGCCGGCCCGGTCCCGATACGTTGGTGCGATGAGCGAGCAGCCGTCGGGCGTTTCCGGGCTCCGGCAGGATCTTGATGCAGTCGACGCCGGGATCGTGCGCCTTATCGCGCAGCGCCACGAGATCATCACCGCGATGGCGGAGATCAAGGCGGCTGGCGCGGGCAGTATCCAGGATGCGGAGCGCGAGCAGCAGGTACTCGATGCCGTCGCCTCGATGGCTGCTGGCCTCGGAGTGTCGGCGAGCCTGGTGCGACGGATCTTCCGCGAGCTGCTCAGCGAATCGGTCGCGCAGCAAGCAAGGCAGGTCAGCGGAGACTCAGCCGGGCGCCGCGTCCGTGTCGCCTATCAGGGGGTGGCGCATTCGTTCAGCGACGCGGCCACCCAGAAGTACCTGAGCGCCCGCGGCCTGGAGGGCGACCTGGAAGGCTATCCGACTTTCCGCGATGCGGCCGCCGCGCTGCTTGACGGCCGTGCCGATCTCGCGGTGCTGCCAATCGAGAACACCACCGCGGGGAGCATCAACGAGGTCTACGCGGTGCTGCGCGAGCATGAGCTGTTCATCGTGGGTGAGGAGACTTGGAAGGTCGACCATTGCCTGGCCGCCACCACGTACGTGCCGCTGTCCGCCCTGACCAGGATTCTGTCGCATCCGCAGGGCCACGAGCAGTGCGGACGGTTCCTCCGGTCGCTGCCGCGTGCCGTCCCGGTGCCGTACTTCGACACCGCCGGTGCGATGCGGGCGGTGGCCGAGGAGCAGGATCCGACAGCTGCCGCGATCGGCTCGCCTGAGGCGGCGGCCGCGAGCGGGCTGGTCATCTTGCGCCGCGGCATCGCCGACTCCGATGACAACTACACCAGGTTCGTCGTGCTGGCCCGCGATCCAGCGTCGGTGGACGTGCGCATCCCGTGCAAGACGAGCCTCATACTCGTCACCCGGCACGAGGAAGGCGCCTTGCTGCGCTGCCTGGAAGTACTGTCCGGCAGCGGTCATTCGATGACCAAGCTGGAGTCGCGGCCGCGGCCCGGACGACCCTGGGAGTACATGTTCTTCCTCGATTTTGAGGGCAACTCGGCCGATCCCGGCACGGCCGGGGCGCTCGACGAGCTGCGCGCTGCTGCGCTGTACGTGAAGGTGCTGGGCAGCTACCCGGCAAAGGCGTTGCGCGAGCCTGCGCGCGCCGGAATGCTTCCGGAGCCCGAGCCGGACAGCGCGCCAGCGGAGATGCTGGAGGCTGTCGCTGCGGGCCGGCCCGCCGCGGTCCGAAAGTCGAGGCATTACAAGCTCGTGGACCGGGCCGCCCGCCAGGCAGACACCCTGATCAGGGTGGGCGACATGCTCATCGGCGGTGACGGATTCGCGGTCATGGCTGGTCCTTGCTCGGTCGAGAGCGAGGAGCAAATTAACGCAACGGCGAAGTTCGTCCGCGATCATGGCGCTCATGTCTTGCGCGGCGGCGTGTTCAAGCCGCGGACTTCGCCGTACTCGTTCCAGGGGCTTGGCTGGCAGGGGCTGGAGTTGCTCGTTGCCGCGGGCCGGCAGGCAGGAATTCCAGTTGTCACGGAGGTAATGGCTGTCGACCAGGTGCCGCGGATGGCACTAGCG
Organism: uncultured Actinomycetota bacterium; assembly: GCA_963787665.1. Taxonomy (GTDB): domain Bacteria; phylum Actinomycetota; class Actinomycetes; order Streptosporangiales; family Streptosporangiaceae; genus JAJYUU01. The sequence continues at coordinate 25,294 of CAWBDZ010000001.1, read as the reverse complement.
GCCGACATCCTGCAGGTCGGTGCGCGCAATATGCAGAATTTCGACCTGCTCCGCGAGATCGGCAAAGTTGATCGTCCCGTGCTGCTCAAACGCGGGCTGTCGAGCACCATCGAGGAATGGCTGGCCGCCGCGGAGTATGTGGTCGCGCAAGGAAACCAGCAGGTCATACTGTGTGAGCGGGGCATTCGGACGTTCGAGAGCGCCACCCGCAACACCCTCGACCTGTCCGCGGTGCCCGTCATCAGGGAGCGCTCGCACCTGCCGATCATCGTGGACCCGAGCCACGGCACTGGATCGCGGGCGTACGTCGCCCCGATGGCATGGGCGGCCCGCGCGGCCGGAGCGCACGGCATCCTGGTCGAAGTACATCCCGAACCCGAGCAGGCACTGTCGGACTCCGAGCAAAGCCTGGCGCCACCGGAGTTCGCGGCCTTGATGCGCCACCTGGCGCGGGTTCCTGCCTGGCCCGCCAGTACTGCTACAGACGGCCGGTGACCCACCTCCAGCCACGCTGCTCGTCATGGACCGGACTGATGAAGGCAGGTTCCGCGGTATCGGACAACTCCGCGACCACCTTGAGCAGCTGCCGGTGGAAGTCATCGGGAGTACGCCCGCCGTCGTGTCCCTGGTCCAGTATCAGTGTCACCACCGCGTGCTCCGCTCCCGATAGCCGCGCGGTGATGTTGCCGTTGTAGTCACGGCCGACCGCCGCGACCGACGCGGCACGGATTATGTCAGAGCCGTCGTCCTTGGCAATCCAGACGTCCGGAGAAGTCATGGGCGCTGCCTCCCGATGCGGTGCTGTCCGGCGGCCGATCGACGTGACTCGGCCGGCACCATAGACACTAGCGGGCGGGCTCGCGCCACCTCGTCTAAATCCGCCGCGGCCCCGCTCAGCGCAGGAGGCCGGCCACCGCGGCGATGCCGGACTCGATCGCGCGCTCGGTGACATTCCCGAAGCCAACTACCAGCTGGGGCGGGGCGGCTGTGGCAGTCGACCGCTCCGGTCCCATCCCGTAAAGGCCAACCGACTTAAGGCGCGCGGCCGCAATCACTGCCTGCTCGTCGGCATATTCCGGCAGGTGGGCCACGGCGTGAAAGCCGGCGGCCAGACCGGTCAGCCGCACGGCAGGCGCGTGCCTGGCAAGGGACTCAATGAGGACGCCGCGGCGGCGCGCGTAGACCGCGCGCATGTGCCGCAGGTGCCGGTCGTACCGGCCCGACTCAAGCAAGGCAGCTACCGCGAGCTGATCTAGGCCGGACGAGCCGCGGTCACTGATCAGTTTCTCCGCCGCGACGGCTTCGGCAAGCTCCGGTGGCACGAGGACCCAGCCGAGCCGCACGGCAGGTACCAGCGACTTGCTCACGGTGCCGACGGCAAAGACGCGATCCGGGGCTAGCCCTTGCAGTACCCCGACCGGCTCCCGGTCGTAGCGGAACTCGGAGTCGTAGTCGTCCTCGATGACGAATCCGTCATTTCGTGCTGCCCAAGCCACCAGCGCGTGCCTGCGTTGCGGCGCGAGCACCACGCCGGTAGGCGACTGGTGCGCTGGCGTCACCACGACGACCCGGGCGCCGCTCGTCTCGAGCGCGGCAACATCGACGCCAAGCTCGTCCACGGGCACCGGCACAGCATCGATTCCGGCCGCGATAGCGGCGCGCGCGGTATCGCTGACGGCCAGGTTCCCATGACCGGGGTCTTCCAGCGCGACACGCCGGACACCGAGCGGAGCAAGCGCCCGGAGGACAAGGTTGAGACCTTGAGCGAACCCGGTGCAGACGACGACGCAGCTTTCGTCGGCGACAGCGGCACGGACGCGGCGCAGGTAAGCGGCAACGACCCGGCGCAGGACAACGCTGCCGCGCGGGTCACCATAGTCCAGGTCCGGCGCGGCTACGGCCCGGCAAGCTTCCCTTGTCGCCCAGACCCAGTCACCGCGCGGGAAGCTGGCCAGGTCCGGCACGCCAGACCGGAAGTCGGCGATCAGCGGCGGCGGCCGGACAGCCTGTTCAGACGTGCTAGCAAGGGCAGGCCGAGATCCGGCAGCGACCCGGGTCGCCGAGCCGACCTGGCTGGTCAGATAGCCCTCGGCAAGCAGCTGGTTGTAGCACTCCTGCACCAGGCCGCGGGATACGCCCAGGTCGCGGGCAAGCTCGCGCGACGACGGCAGCCGCTCGCCGTCCTGCAGCCTGCCGTCCCTGATCGCATCGCGGATACCGGCCTCGAGCTGTATTCGCAGCGGCTTACCAGGGCCGCGCTCAAGGCGGAGCAGCAATTCGGGACCCAAACCGGACCACTGAATAGCCATGGAATTGGACCTTATCAGTAGCCCACTTGTTGCCTACGGTCGCAGATATGACCACTATGACCGAGCCCCACGAGAGCGGCCCCGGCGCCGACGGCCGCCAGCCTGACCGGGCCGTGCCGCGTGCCCGGCTCGTTACCTATCGCTTTGCATTGTTGTTGATCTCCTCGTTCGGTGCGCTTACCAGCTTCTATCTGCTGCTTTCGGTGACACCGATGTACGCCGAGTCGGCAGGCGCCGGCAGCGCCGAGGCTGGAGTGGTGACCGGCTCACTGATGCTGGCCACGGTGCTTGCTGAGCTGGCCTCGGCGAGGCTCATGGGCCGTCTTGGCTACCGCGTGGTGTTCGCCGCCGGCGCGCTGCTGCTCGGCGGCCCCGCGCTGGCGCTGCTGGCCCCGCACAGCGTGATGATGATCATCGGGGTCAGCCTTGCCCGCGGGATCGGCTTCGGCCTCAACACCGTCGTAGTCGGGGCGCTGGTGGCCACTATGGTGCCGCCCGCACGGCGCGGCGAAGGGATCGGTCTCGCGGGCATCGTGGAGAGCGTCCCGGCGATCGTGGCCCTGCCGTCCGGTATCTGGCTCGCTGATCATGCCGGTTACGCCGTCGTTATTGTGATCACGGCCGTCTGCGCGCTCGCCCCGCTGGCTGCAGTCCCCTGGCTGGCCAGCCAGGCCGGGCGCCGGACGGACGCCGAACCCGGCACCGGGCAGCCAGCCGGCCTGCTGGACATGCTGCGATCCGGCAGTCAACGCCGGCCCGCCCTGGCCTTCGCTGCGACGACAGTGTCAGCCGGAGTGGTCGCCTCGTTCCTGCCGCTGACGTCGGGCGTTTCCGGCGGCGTCGCGGCGCTCGGCTTGTTCAGCCAGGCGCTTGCCGCCGCCTGCAGCCGCTGGTGGGCTGGGCGCCATGGCGACCGGCACGGTCACGCTGCCTTGCTGGTCCCTGGTCTGCTGACCGCCGCAGCCGGGATGTCCGTGCTGCTCTGGGTCGCGGCGCCCGCAGCGCTGGTTGCCGGGATGTGCTTGTTCGGAGTTGGCTTCGGAATCTGCGAGAACGTCACCTTTGCATTGATGATCGACCGTGCCCCGGTCGCCCAGTACGGCACTGCCAGCGCGCTGTGGAGCCTCGCGTACGACGCCGGGTACGGCGCCGGTCCGGCCGTGTTCGGCGCGTTCGTTGCGCATACCGGCTATCCCGTGGCCTTCGCCATCACCGGGATGCTGATGTTTGCAGCGCTGGTGCCTGCGGTGCGTGACCGCCGGGCCTTGCCGGTCGCCGCCTGACTCTCCCGTTACCGGAGGTCCGGCCCGTTAAAGCTCGATCTCGCTCGGCTGTTTCGTTATTTGAAGATCGCCCCCATCACTGACCTAGTTACCCGTCGCCTAGCGAGCCGCCGAGCTAGCACACTCGGCCCGCGCAGCGCAGCTTGAAGGTCGCCGATCGTACGCTGCCCGAAATAGAGCCCTCGCCGTACCTGCTCGATCGAGTGCCCTGCTCCGCAGTGTTGACAGGTGAATCCGAGTTGGCTCATGTCGTCGTTCCGTCCCGACAGCGTGTGGTGCAGGAGGGACAGCATGTCAGACACGACCGACAAAGTGAGACATACTTTGGGATCAGCTGGCCGCTCTCGAACTGGGCGCCGGCCGCTATTCCAAACCAGTCGAGTCGGAAAGGCTGCGATCGATGAGGTAGCCGAGGCGAGCCGACGGGTAGGGGACACCCAGGCCTGCGCCAGCCGTCTCAGTGCCGCGCGGCCGCGCGCTCTTCCGGGTGTGCTGAATGCCCGCCCAGCGGCTGCCGGGCGAGACTGGCGGGAGGCTACTGGTGATCCTCGCAGCGCTGGCTGCGCCAGAGTCTGCGGAGCCCTCCTCGTTCGCAATGGTCATGGACCACGTGGCGCAGGCATTCGAGGCTCTTGGCGCGCTGATTCTTGTCGTCGGCGTGCTGTGGGCGCTAGTCCTGGCGGGGCTCGCGTGGCGCCGGTCAGGAGCAGCACTGCGGGCCTACACTGCGATGCGGCAGGCATTCGGCGGCACCTTGCTGCTCAGCCTGGAAGTCCTCGTCGCGGCCGACCTGATCAGGACCGTGGCGGTTGCGCCGACGCTGGACAATGTGCTGGTCCTCGGCCTGATCGTGCTGATCAGGACTTTCCTCAGCTTCTCGTTGGAGATTGAGATTCAGGGCGTCGTGCCCTGGCGGCGGGCCCTTACCAGCGGCGCGAGCACGGTCAAGCAAGCCACCAAGAGCGCTTTGGGACCCGGTACGGACTGACCGCGATCTTGCGAGCCGAACTCGCTCGCTGTGCAGCTGGCGATCAGGATGCGGTGACGAAAGCGGTGATGGAACTAGCGATGCCCCGCGCGGCGGCCCGGCGCCAATGCTCGTCAGCGACCTTCGCAGCGTCCGTCGCGTTGCGCATGTTCGCACACTCGATGAAGACCTTCGGCACCGTCGACAGGTTGAGCCCGCCGAGGTCTGCCCTGGGCTGGATACCGTCAAATCCCAGGTAGGTGGACCGGACTTGCCCGGTGGCGGCGGCAAAGTGATCGAGTAGAGCGTCCGCGAACCGCCTGGCTGGCTCGATGATCATGCTGTTGTCCGCTTCGGCGTTCTGCACCAGCACAGGCACGAGGACCGCGAAGCCATAGCCGTCTGCCGGTCCGCCGTCGGCGTGAATGGAGATTGCCGCGTCCGCGCGCGCCCGGTTGCCGATCGCCGCTCGCTGGGTGACGCATGGCCCGTATGTCGTTGTGCCGTTCTGGGTGAGGATCACTTTTGCGCCGGCCGCCCGCAGGATGGACCGTGCCCGCCTGGCAACGTCCAGCGTGAAGTCGAACTCGGGGTATCCGCCATCGGTCTCCGCGCCGACGGTGTCGCAGGCCTTCAGGAAGCCGCCGGCGTTAACCAGCGCGTTGATCTGAGCGACGTGCTGCGGGTTATGCGGGTTGTGACCAGGGTCGATCACGATCACTTTGCCCGCCAGCCGCCCGAGCTCATGCGGCGCCTTGCTGGCCGCCGGAGGTGTTGTAGTCGGGCGCGGTGCGTTCACCTGCGGTGCGATCGCCTGCGGTGCGTTTGCCTGCGGAGAGCCGACGGGGTGCTGCCCGGTTGCGAGGTGCGTTCTTGCGTTATCGCGCGTCAACCGCGCGACGACTTCGGCGGTAGCCGGGACCAGCGCGCCGAGCGCGGCAGCTGAGAGCAAGAGCTTGCGCCTGCTCACGGCCGACGGCTGCTGCTGCGGGCTGCGGTCATTCGTGCCGGGCAAAGCGGCTCCTCACCGGGATCGCTCTGATTCTGGCACTGCCGGGCCCGTTTCCGCCGGGTTCGGGCGGAACTTTGGCGTCTGGCCGCGACGGCCGGCGACGAACCGAAGTCAGGATGGGCGTCGGATGGGTCGTCTCACGGCCACGTATGGCATGAGCTCAGCGCCTCGGCTGCCGGGACGGCGCGGCCTGCCGGGAGCAACGCCCCGGTGTCGTCAAACAACACGACACCGTTGCAAAGCAGGCTCCATCCTTGCTCGGGATGGCTCGCTACGGCTCGCGCAGCGAGGCGATCTGGCGCAGACGCGTCAGGGCAGCGGGGCTTGTGTCGGCACGTCGTGGCGTCCGGCAGGCGAACTAGCCTCGGTGGCAGTGCAACTGAGTTGGTCATGTCTGCTCCGTCAGGGTCGGCGAGTGCGTGCGCCGCACGATGAGCGCCGCCTAGCACACGGCCACCGCCGGCCATATGGGTTTCAGCGCCATATGTGCGCGGCGGCGACCGTGTCACATCCCGGCCAGCACCTGTATTTATGACGTAACGGGATCGGCTACCAGCGCCGCGTACTGGCGCTCGAGGTCCTTCGTCGCGCCGCTGCGCCAGCTGCCGGCCAGGGTCTCTGACACCGGGTCTGGGAAGATGTCCTCCTCCCCGGTCTCCATTCCGTCGAAGATGGCCTGCGCGACGGACTGCGGCGAGGCCTTCGGCACGTCGAAGGCCCGGGACATGTCGGTGTCCACCTGGCCGGCAAGGACGGCATGTACCCGTACGCCCTCTCCGGCCAGCAGAGCGCGCAGCGACTGCGTCAGGGAGAACGCGGCCGCCTTGGAGATCGAGTAGGCCGGTATGAACGGCAACGCGGCCCACGCCGATACCGACAGCACGTTGACGATGGCTCCCCGGGAGGCGATCAACTGCGGTAGGAACGCCTGGGTCACCCCGTAAGTGCCGAACAGGTTGACGGCGAGATGCTGTTCGAGCGCCGCGCGATCGCTGAGGTCGTCGTATAGCCCAACCCCGGCGTTATTGACGAGGATGTCGAGAGCGTCGACCCTCGCCGCTGCCGCCTGAATCTGGGCCGCGCTGGTCACGTCCAGGGAGAGCGGCGTGACGCGGCCGTCCACGTGGGCCAAGGGCTGGCGGGTGCCGGCATACACGCGCTTCGCGCCCCTGTTCAGGGCTTCGGTGACCAGCGCCTGCCCGATACCGCGGTTGGCCCCGGTCACTAGGACTGTCTTGTCGGTGATTGTCATGCCATTCTCCTCAAGTTGCGGACCATCCATGCATTGCGCAACCCCGGCCGGTAATTCAGCTGGCTTGACCGGGCAACACTTGCGTCATGCAAGCACCGTAACAGCCTGGACTTGCGTCATGCAAGCGTATTAACTACTCGCAGTTGATTTCATGATGCAAGCTGGGCTGGTATGCTGAGAAGATGCTCGGCCGCACCTACGACGCCCAGAACTGCTCGGCAGCGCGCGCCCTTGAGTTTGTAGGGGAGCGCTGGAGCCTGCTGATCATCCGGGACGCGCTCTTTGCCGGCCACACCCGCTTCGGTGACTTCCAGCGGAGCCTGGGCGTGGCGCCCAACATCCTCGCTGCCCGGCTCGACAGCTTCGTCGCCTCCGGCTTGATGGAGCGGCGGCAGTACTCCCAGCGGCCGGAGCTCTATGAGTACCTGCTCACTACAAAAGGCCGCGACCTAGCGCCCGTGATTGTCGCCCTGTCCGTCTGGGGCGACCAGTACGCCGCACCCGACGGGCCGCCGATCATCTACCAGCACGCCGCCTGCGGCAGCGAGATCCACCAGCAAGCCTGGTGCGGCGTCTGCGACCAGCAGGTGACCAATACCGATATCAAGGTACGGCCCGGCCCTGGCATGCCCCTCGCGGCGGCAGTAGACAATCTTTAGAAGTCGCCGCGGAAGGCCATCGATGCCGCAGTGCGGCACCGCCTCGATACTGCCGGTCGCGGTGACCCACGCGCGATGCTGGCGATAGCTCGAGCCCGGCGCAGTGTCCTGCCGAGAGTTCCGGCGCGGTTGTCGTGACGGGCGACGGGCGTTGATCCGACTGCATCGCGCCCGCGCCGCGGTACGCTTCGGCACCGATGGCGGGCTCGTACTGCTGCGGGACCAGGACAGGTCACCGTGGGACCACGAGGCTATCGCGGACGCGGGGCGACTGCTCGCTCGCGCCGCCCGGCGACAGCGCCCTGGTCCGTATCAGCTGCAGGCAGCGATCGTCGCTTGCCACGGCGAGGCCGAGCGCTGGGAGGGACACCGAGTGGGAGCAGATCGTCCTCCTGTATGACATGCTGCTGCACCTGGCGCCGTCTCCGGTCACCTGCCTGCATCGGGCTATCGCAGTGCGCTACACCGCGGGAGCTCGCTCCGCGATGGCCGAGCTGGACGACCTCGGTGGCGCTCTCGGCGAATACCACCTGTACCACGCGAGCCGCGCCGAGCTGCTCCGTGCGCTCGGCCATGCGGACGAGGCCCACGTGGCGGATCGCTGTGCCCTCGAACTGACCACTAACCCAGCCGAGCAAGCCGTACTCCAGCGACGCCTCACCTGGATCTAGCGCCCCCCGCGTCGTAATCGTGGCTACCGCTCATCCGGCGGCTGGGTGGTAGACATGCAGCACCGCGCCGTCGGCGTATGCGCGCGCCTCAATGAGGTCGAGCGCAAATGGCGCGGTGATTCCCGCGAACAGGGGGAGGCCTGGCCACAGCACCACCGGCCGAAGCACGAGCCGGTACTCATCAACCAGGCGGAGCCTGCTGAGAAGACGGCCAGAATCCGGCCATTTCCTCATATGTAGCGCGCCCCATCAGTTGCGAGGCTGGCGAGAAATACTCACAACGGAATACCAGCTACCCGGTTGGCGAGCTGATCCGGTACCCGACGCCGGGCGTGGTAGAGATAACCGGGGGATCGCCGAGCTTGCGGCGCAACCGTCCGATGGTGACTGTGACCGTGTTGGTGAACGGGTCGGCCTGCTCGTCCCAGACCTGTTCGAGCAGGTCTTCAGTGCTAAGGAAGGCCGGGCCCGCGACCAGCAGAGCCTCCAGTACGCCGAATTCCTTCACCGACAGGTCCAGCTGGCGCCCGTCGCGGGTGACCGTGCGGCGCAGCGGATCTAGCTCGATCCCGGCCGCACGCAGCAGCCGGGACCGCGCCGACGGCTGCCGCCGCGCCAGGGCGCGGATGCGCAGCACCAGTTCGGGGAAGTGAAACGGCTTGCCGAGGTAGTCATCGGCACCAAGGCCGAGTCCAGTGACGCGGTCACCCGGTGCTCCGGCGGCGGTCAGCATCAGCACCATCGCGCGATCGTTGCGATCGGTGATCATCTGGCAGAGTGCATCCCCGTGGATACCGGGCAGGTCCCGGTCCAGGACGACGACGTCGTAGGGATTGAGATCGAGCTTGGCCGCCGCCTCGAGGCCGTCGTGCGCGGCATCCACCGCCATGCCCTGATCCCGCAAGCCCTCGACCAGCACCTCCGCCAGCGAGCGGGAGTCCTCGACGACCAGCACCCTCATGCCGGGCACGCCCGCGTTCACGTTCGACTCGGCCGCGGCGGCGGCCGGCAAGTCCACGCAGACTCGCAGCCCGCCGCCAGGCCTGGCGACCATGCTCAGCCGCCCGTCGTGGGCCTCGGCGATCGCGGCTACGATCGACAGGCCCAGGCCCGATCCCTTGTCCGTACCGATCCGGTCCGCCCCGAGCCGCCGGAATGGCTGCGACAGCTCGTCCACCTGCCGCGGATCCAGGATCTGGCCGCCGTTCTCGACGATCAGCCGGGCTCGTCCGGCTTCGGTCTGCGCAGTGACCTGCAGCCAGCCGCCGTGCTCGTTGTGACAGACCGCATTGTCGACCAGGTTCTCCACCATCCGGGACAGCAGTGCCTGGCTGCCCCGAACCCATGCGCCCCCTGGGTCCGTGCGATCCTGCACGGTCAGGTTCCTGGCCCTAATGGCGGCCCTCTGGTCGGCCAGCGCGGCACCGACGATGTAATCAAGCGGCAGGACGGCGTAGCCGGGCAGGCTCCCGTGCTGGGCGCGGGCCAGCACGAGGAACGCCTCGAGCAGGCTGTCGATCCGGTCCAATTCGGCGCGCAGCCGGGCGGCCAGGGCGATTGTCTGCGGCGGCGCTCCCTCCGGCTTGGCAACGGCGACATCCAGCGACGCCCGGATAGTGGCCAGCGGCGTGCGCAGCTCATGTGAAGCGTTGGCCACGAACCGGCGCTGCCCGTTGAACGCGGCTTCCAGCCGCTGCAGCAGTCCGTCTATGGTGTCGCCGAGCTCCTTCAGTTCGTCATCGGGACCGGCCACGCCGAGCCGCTCGTTCAGGTTGTGCGCCGATATCTGCTGCGCCACGCTGAAGTCGGGATAACGGCGGATGCTGGCCGAGGCCAGGCTCGCGGCGGTCACCAGCAGGACGATCAGCACGGCCAGCTCAGCCGCCGCGCCGACGTAAGTCAGCCGGATGGCGGTCAGCAGCGCGCGCGGCAGCCGAGGGCCCCGGTGCATCCGCGCCGCGCCCCTGATCAGGTCCGCGGACTCGGCCACCCCGACCCGCCGCTGACCCGGCCGGGCGGTCGCCAGCAACACGCCGACGATCTCCTCTTCGCTCTCGCGCCGGAAGGCGCGCGGGTAGCACGCCAGTATTCGCCGGTATCCCCGCTCCAGGCCTTGTGAATCAGTCATGCGACGCCTCCGGCGAGATTCAGCCGCGTCAGCGCGGCCGTGGCATGGGCGTGCAGCCGGGCAGCCTCGGCGGCCAGTAGCGTGCGGCCGGCGGGCGTGAGCCGGTAGTACCGGCGCAGCCGGCCGTCCACGATCTCCTCCCGGTCCACGCCGATCAGCTTGTCCGCGCGCAGCCGGTCCAGCGCCGTGTACAGAGTGCCGGCACGTAGCCGGACCCGGCCGCCGGAGATCTCCCTGACCTCCGCGATGATCGCGTAACCGTGCTGGCTGCCGTCAGCCAGCGCAGTCAGGATCAGGAACGTCGCTTCCTGCATCGCCCGTGCGCTCATATAGACAACATATACCGTTGAACTAGCGGTCACAAGCCTCTTCCGCCTGTCACGTCCGGGCGGGACCGATGGCGTCAGCCGCCGCGGTGATCTCTGCTTACACCGGGCGGATGAGGGCGGGATCCGAGCTAGCGGGAGATGGCAGGCGCGCCGGCCAGCGCGGCGATCTGGCCGTGGGTGGCGAACCAGGGTGTGCCGCGGTCCAGCATCGCGGTGATGATCCGCTCCAGCATCCGGATCAGGTAGCCGCGGCCGACGGCCTCCGGGTGCATGGTAAGAGTAAGGACACGCCGCTCCTGACGGGCCGACTCGAACTCCGCGAGCCAGATCCGCTCCACCGACGCCGGGTCGGCCAGCAGCCCGCCGTGGTACGGCGTGTAGCCGAAGTAGGGCCAGTCGCACAGGCTCCAGTGCCCCGGCAACTCCAGCAGCGGCCGGCCGCCGGTGGCTACCCAGTACGGCCGGTCATCCCCCATCAGGCTGGCGTCGTAGGAGAAGCCCAGCTCCCCTAGCAGGTCCAGGGTGGGCTGGGTCAGCTCCCAGCCGGGTGACCGGTATCCGCCAGGCCGGACCCCGGCCCGCTCCAGCGCGGCGAGCCCGTCCTCCAGCTCGGCTCGCTGCGCGGCGGTGTCCAGGCCGTCGGTGCCCCGGTGCAGGTAGCCGTGATGGGCGACCTCGTGGTCGCCGGCCAGGATCGCAGCCACTGCGCCGGGGTGCTGGTCGGCGGTATACCCCGGCACGTAGAAGGTGGCCGGGAGGTCCAGCCCCGCCAGCAGCTCCAGGATCCGGCTTAGGCCCCGGTCCGGCCCGAACCGGCCCTGCGACAGCAGCGTCAGCCGCCGGGCGTACTCCGGGCCTTCGCTCAACCACGGCGCCTCGCCGTCGACGTCGAACGTCAGCGCCACCGCCACCTCGGCGCCGCCCGGCCAGCCGGGGAAGACCGCTGTCGCATTCACCATGACTTCATCCCATCGCGTCGTTGCGGCCAGCCCCAAACCGGAACCTTTGGCCCCAGCATGCCTGGAGGAAGAGGAGCAGCGATGACTGACCCGGTGCGGGACGCGGGGTCTGCCGCATCTCCCGCCGGTATGCAGCAACGACCGAGCTGGCGGGCTCCTATCCGACATCCGGGGCCACGTTCCCCGGCGCGAAGTAGTGTTCGATGGCGCGGGCCAACCCGGCCGCTATCACCTGGTGGCCGCGGCTGCTGGCGGCGATCGAGCCTTCGAACGGGTCGGTGATGAACAGCGGCTCCACCAGCGCCCCCGGCATCGTGCTTGGCGTACTGAAGTAGCCCTTCTTGGCCGGGCCGAGCAGCAGGAGGTGCCCGTAGGCATTGTCAGCAGCGGTGAGCGATGAGCCGAGCCCGTGATCACTCTGGACGCCGGCGTCCGGGATCTGCCAGCCCTGCGCGTTCATCGCGGCTAGGAGGTCGGTCTGGATCAGGCCGGCCAGCCGGCGGTTGTCGTTGGCGAAGGGGCGGGCAGCGTCATAAGCGGTGATGCAGCCCGCGTTGGCGGCACTAGCGCCCGCGTTGAAGTAGACGCCGACCAGCACGTCCGCGTGCGCCATGTTGGCGCACACATCCCTGGCGGCCACGTCGCCGTGTGAACCGGCGACCGTCAGGACGTGCCCTGATACGTCCCCGTTCCCGAGCCGCAGGACCGATGTCGGCCCGGTCCTGGACAAGACGACCCGGAATCCCGCGCGCCGCAGGATCGTCAGTGTGTCCAGTACGACGGGCAGGGTCTGATCAGCTTCGTAAATCACTCGTCCGGACTCGGTGATGCCCACCGCGCCAGGGTCTGGTCCGCCATGGCCAGCATCGAGGAACACCGTCAAATGGCGGTTTCCGATCGTGGGCGGGAACGCGACGCATGCGCCCGGGCTGAAGTAGGCCGGATCGATGGGGATACCAGCGCCACCGTTCTGCTCGCCGACCTCCGTGGTGCTGCCATTGCCGGTGCCGTTCCCGAGGCTGGCGACCTGCGGGGAGCTGGACCCGCCGCATGCGGCCAGCACGATGGCGGCCGCCGCGACGATCACCGCGAGCCCGCCCGCTCTCCGGCACTTCCATGTCACATACGCACCGCCTGCTGCCATCCGGGTCTCCTAATCATTCTTAACTAAGCACGAAGACCTCGGCGCGAACGTTCCAGACGGCTAGCCGAAGGCACGGCGCGGCAGGTCCTCCGGCGGATGCGGCGCGGGCCCGTTATCTCCTCAGGCGGCGCGCTCGAGAGTACTTACGATGGCGGCGGCTCTTACACTCTGAGGTCCTGGTGTCCGATGACTGCCAGGAACTGCAGCTTCTCGTGGCTTTCGGTGCCGGGTGTCGCGGTGTAGACCAGCAGCGCCTGGTACTGGTCGGGGTCCAAGAGCACCTGGCAGTGCAATGTCAGGACGCCGACCTCGGGATGGAGCATCCGCTTTTCGTCGTATAGCGGAGGCCGATTTCGTGGTCGGCCCACATGGCACGGCTGAGCGCGGCCTGACCTCTCCGCACCGGCGTGCCTAGGGCGGCAACCTGGGAACAGGTAAGTGACCCGCATCGGCGAACGGGCACACCCTCGCGCGGCGTACGCCTAGCAGCCGCGCCGATCGCGCGATGGCGGTCCGGAGGTGTTAGGAAATGCCCCCGTCCACCACTATCTCCTGGCCGGTGATGTAGGAGGCATCATCAGAGGCGAGGAACGCGACGACTGCGGCTACTTCCTCGGGCTTGCCCAGCCGCTTCATGGGTGCCGCGGCTGCTATCTGGCGCATGCGTTCGACCATCTCCTCAGGCGGCAACTGGGCGCCCGCGGTTGCATCGATCGCGCCAGGACTGACGGTGTTCACGCGGATCCGCCGGTGTGCGAGCTCGGCCGCTGCGGAGCGGGTAAATGACCGCAGGGCGGCCTTGGAAGCGGTGTACACGCTGGTGCCGGGCCGGCGCCAGGCTGGGTCGACCGGGGCCAGGCCGCAGAGGATGACCGAGGCTCCGTCGTTGAGGTGCGGGATGGCCTGCTGAACGGTGAAGAAGGCGCCCTTGGCGTTGACGTCGAAGACCTCGTCGAAGAATGCTTCCGTGGCCTCTTGCAAGGGCTGGTATCTCTTGAGGCCGGCGTTGACGAACAACATGTCGATCCGGCCCAGCGCATGCGCGACAGTGGAGAACAGCAGGCCGAGATCCGGTGCCTTGGCCACGTCGCCGGGGACGGCGAGGACATTGTCGCCGATCGACGTCGCGGCCTGGCGGAGCCGTTGCTCGTCCCGACCCACAATGGCTACGCTGGCGCCCTCCTTGTGGAACCGGTTTGCCGTCGCCAGGCCGATGCCGCTGCCTCCGCCAGTCACGACGGCCACGTGGCCGTCCAATCTGCCCATCGATCGTCCTTGTTATCGGTTGGTGACACCACCCGGAAGTCACGAGCGTCACGCTAGCGAGCCTATGCAAGCTAATAGCATGATGCAAGCGGGCCGAATGACTTGTTGCTCGGCGGCGCGGGTGGCCAGATAGCCACGCCCGTAGAGGATGCCCGGGGCAGCGAGGGCGCTGCATGCATCCGGTTACGCGGAGCAGGCGTTGCCCAGCTTGAGTATGTCGAGTATTATGCCGGGCATGATGTCAGGAATGGCGATCTGGTGAGTGTCCCGCACGCGCTGCTGGCGCTGCTGTCTGAGGGCCCGAAGTACGGGTTGCAGCTGCGGGAGGAGTTCGAGGCCGGGACCGGCGAGGTGTGGCCGTTGAACGTCGGGCAGGTATACAAGACGCTTGGCCGGCTGGAACGCGACGGACTGGCCGAATCCGACGGTACGGGTCAGGATGGCCCGCAGAAGCGGTTCCGTATCACGCCGCGGGGCGCGGAGGCGCTGGCCGCCTGGCTGCGCACGCCGCCGGACCTGACCTCCCCGCCGCGCGATGAGCTGGTGATGAAGGTGCTGGTGGCGGCGCGGGTGCCGGGCACCGACGCGCATGAGGTGATCCAGGCTCACCGCCTGTACCTGCTCGAACTGATGCAGCAGTGGACCCGTCTGAAGGAAGGCGAGGCCCGCAATGACCTCGGCCTGGCGCTGATGGTCGACGCCGAGCTGTTCCGGCTGGACGCGGTGGTCCGCTGGCTAGACGCCGCGGATGTGCGGCTGGCGCGGGCCGCCGCCGAGCCGCCCCGGCCCTCCCATGCCGCCGCTGAAGTTCCGCGGCTTCGCCGGCTCGGGGCCCGGCGATGAGCCGGCCGGAACAAGGCGGGGACGGCCACTGCGCAGTGAGCGTGCTAGAACTGCGCGGCGTGTCGAAGACCTACGGCCTGGAGCCTGCCAGGGTGCACGCGCTTGCAGGGGTGGACCTGTCGGTGCGGGCCGGAGAGATGGTGGCGGTGATGGGGCCGAGCGGGTCGGGCAAGTCCACGCTGCTGACCATCGCGGGGAGCCTGGAAGACCCCACCAGCGGGGAGGTGCTGGTCTGCGGTATGGCACTGGCTGGGATGCCGCGGGCCCGCAAAGCCCGGCTGCGGCGGCGGGTGATCGGCTATGTGTTCCAGGATTTCAACCTGCTGCCCGGGCTTACCGCCGCCGAGAACGCCGCCTTGCCGCTGGAACTGGACGGCGTCGCGGTGCCGAAGGCGCGCGCGGCTGGGCTGGCCGCGCTGGAAGCGCTTGGCGTGGCCGGCCGGGCAGACTGGTTCCCCGATCAGCTGTCCGGCGGCGAGCGGCAGCGGGTCGCGATCGCCCGCGCGGTTGTGGGGGACCGCCGCCTGCTGCTGGCCGACGAGCCATCCGGCGCACTGGACTCGGTGAACTCCGCTGAGGTGATGCGGCTCCTGCACGAGGCATGTCAGCGGGGCGTCGCAGCAGTAGTGGTGACCCACGACGCTCAGCTGGCCGCCTGGGCTGACCGGGTAGTGCTCTTGCGGGACGGGCGGATGACCGGCGCGACCACGCGGCCGCCCGGCCCCGAATCTCTCCTCGTGCCTAGGGAGATCCGATGAGCACCGTCCTGGGCGACCCACCCGACCTGGACGCGCGCGCGGGCGGCGGCATCGTCGCCCGCCGCGCGGTGTTTCGCTGGGGCTGGCGGCTGTTCCGCCGCGAATGGCGCCAGCAACTGCTCGTACTCGGCCTGCTCACCGCGGCGGTCGCCGCGACGGTCTGGGGCGCAGGCGTCGTCACGAACTCGCAGCTCGGCAACCCCAACTGGCCCACGTATGGCACCGCTGCCGCGAGGGCCAAACTGCTCGGCAGCGACCCGAATCTTGTCGCCGACATAGCGACCATTCAGCGCCGCTGGGGCCCGGCAGATGTCATCGAGAACGAGAGAATCGCCACCGGCACGAACCAGTCCGTGCAGCTTCGCGGCGAGAAGCCGCACGGGCACTTTAACGGTCCGCTGCTCGGCCTGGTGAGCGGCGCGTACCCAGACGGACCCGGTCAGGTCGCGCTGACCAGCCAGGTGGCGGACTTGTACGGCGCGCACGTGGGCGGCACCTGGCGGGCCGCCGGGACGACCTGGCGGGTGACCGGCATCGTGCAGGACCCGAGCAATCTGTCGGACGTCTTCGCGCTGGTCGCTCCGGGCCAGGTGAGGCACCCGAGCCAGGTGGTCATGCTGCTTGGATCGGCCGCGGCGCGGCTGGCGACCAGCGACGGCGACACGACGCTCCCCGGAGTGCCGGCGGCGCTGTTCACTCCGAATGAGATGTCGGGCGGGCTCTCGCAGGCGGTGCTGATCCTGGTGCTGGAGGTAGTCGGCCTGGCATTCATCGGCCTGCTGTCGGTAGCCAGTTTCTCCGTGATGGCCCAGCGCAGGCTCCGTGCCCTCGGCATGCTCAGCGCGATCGGCGCGACCGGACGGAACCTGCGCCTGGTCATGATCGTCAACGGCATGGTGGTCGGGGTGGTCGGCGCGCTGGCCGGCACGGTACTTGGCCTCGGCGCCTGGTTCGCCTACGCGCCGAGGTTGCAGCAGGCCAGCGACCACGCGGTCGACCCGGCCAGCCTGCCCTGGTGGGCGATCGCCCTCGGGGCCGTGTTCGCGATCGTGACCTCGGTGCTGGCGTCCCGCAACCCGGCCAAGACGATGGCCGCGGTCCCGGTGGTGGCCGCGCTGTCCGGCCGTCCCGCGCCACCGAAGGCGGTACGCCGATCCGCCCTGCCTGGCGTCATCGCATTCGCGGTCGGCCTGACCATCCTGGCGTTCGCTGGCGGCTTGTCCGGGCCACCGGGCGGGGGTGGTGGCCCCGGCAGCGCGCTGCCCCTGCTCCTCGGCCTGGTTGGCGTGATCGCTGGCATCCTCCTGCTCGCCCCCCTGGGCATCAGCGTGCTGACTGTCGGGGCCGGACCGCGGCTGCCGGTCGCGATCCGGATCGCGCTGCGTGACCTGGTCCGCTACCGTGCCCGGTCCGGTGCCGCGCTGGCGGCGGTCACATTCGCCATGTTCCTGGCCACAGTGATCTGCCTCGTCGGCAGCGAGCGGACCGCCAACCCGCTCAGCCCTTCCGGCCCCAACCTGTCCAGCAGCCAGTTCATCGTCACCGCGGGGCGGAGCCCGTCCTCCGGCATGATGATGCCGCTCACCAGCGCCCAGGAGGCCAGCCTGGGCAGGCGGCTGAATAGCCTCGCCGCCAGCCTGCACGCGCGGTCCGCGGTGCCGCTGGAATCCGCCGCCAACCTGTCCCTGGCGGGCGCGCCACCCCACAGTCCGTCCAATTTCACCGGCAGCGTGTACGTCGCCACCCCGCAGTTGCTCGCCACGTACGGGATCACGGCCAGCCATATCGCTCCCGGCACCGACGTCCTCACCTCGCGGCCAGGACTGGCAGGCCTGCCACACATGCAGATGATCTGGCAGAGTTCCGGCAACGGAAGCGAGCCCGACGGAAACCAGCCCGCTGGTAACGGCGGTCCGTCCTGCATGCTGAGCAACGACTGCCTGGCCAGGCCCGCGATGCAGACAATCAGCAACCTGCCAAGCGGCACCGACGCGCCGAACACCGTGATCACCGAGTATGCGGTGCACAAATACCACCTGCAGACTCAGCTAACCGGGTGGCTGATCCAGGCACCCGCCCCGCTCACCGCCGCGCAGATCCGCGCCGCGCGGCGAGCCGTACTCGCCTTCCAGGCACCGCTCGAGATCGCCTCCGGCGGAACGAATTTCGCCGAGATCGCCGACGTCGGCACCGCGCTCGGCATCCTGATCGCGCTCGGCGTACTGGCCGCGTCCGTCGGCCTGATCCGCAGCGAGACCGCGCCGGACCTGCGCACGCTCACCGCAACCGGGGCCGGCGCTACCGCGCGGCGGACGATCACCGCGGCGACCGCGGCCGCGCTGGGCCTGCTCGGCGCGATCCTCGGCATGGCCTTCGCCGTGGCCGCCAGTCTGGTCTGGGCGCACGCCAGCCTGTCCGCCCTGTTCGGCGACGTGCCGCTGACCGATGTGCTGATCTTGCTGATCGGGCTGCCGCTGGTCGCCGCGGCCGGCGGCTGGCTGCTGGCCGGCCGCGAGCCGAAGGTCATCGCGAGACAGCCGCTGGACTGACGCGGGTATCGCCGTGAACCAGCACTGGCAGCCCCGGCGGGCTAGCCGTCCGGGCTGCGCGTACCGCATGTGGTACGGCCGGCGAGCATCGCCATGGGGCCGCCTGCTAGGAGCGCACGACCGGAGCGGGGAAACCGCGGGTGCGGTGCGCGTCTGTCGCATTCGTCAGAGCCGCAGACTGGCCGTTGGCGACGATGCGGGCGTGGCCGTCCTGCCAGTCCGGCAGCTCGCCGCTGGCCTGCTCCCAGTCGGTGAACGTGGCCTCGTCGCACCACTCGCCTATCCGGCCCATGGTGGACAGGTGCGGCTCACAGCCGACGAACGCGTCCATCGCGGCGCGGTTACGCCACGACGTCCGCGTCCAGTAGGTGTTGTTCGCCTCAGCTAGCACGTCGGCGCCGAGGTTGCCGTCTGACCCCTGTGCCTGCTCGGTCGCTGCCACGGCGGCGGCGAAAAACTCATCGAACAGCGCCGGATCCCGCAGGCGGAGCCGGGTAACGACGATGACGGGCATGGTTGCCTCTCAGCAGGGCCCCCGGCCCATTCAAACACGCCGCAGGTTCCTGTGAGATCCCCTCGTCAGACTGCGGCTGGCACCGGCCTCGGCAGGCGGCTGACAGTTAGCGTCCTCGCGAGCTAGCGTGTTTGGGTGTTATTTGCGCCCGGACCGCACACGCCGGAGCGGGTGAGAAGACCAGGAGCTGGCTCATGAGGACCGACTGGGTTCGCCTGCGCAGGTTGTTGCCTCACACCGACGTCGCCGGGGAGATGTTCGACGGGCTCCCCGCCGACGTCTGGCAGGTTCACCTGCTGCAGCTGAAGACTTCGTGGTCACAGCGGGACCACGCGCTGATCCGGAAGATGGCCAGGCACTGGACTGGTCAGCAGCGGCAACGGTACGAGCAGCGGTGGAACTGGGGACGCCCGGCACGCTGGCGCTGACGCCGTCCAGCACATCTCGTCGAGCGCATGGGCCTAGCCTTGCTGGCGGCCAGGCACGGTCTTCAGGTTGCAACGCCACGTGCGGGATTTAGGGCGTGCCAAAGGCCAGGTCAGAGGCGGTAGAGGACGGGTGCCACGCTGGCCGGTGCCGAACCATCCAGAGTGCTGCCGTCTGAGCCGGGTTGCGGGCTGCGAGCGCCTTCCGGGAAGCGCCGTCGAGAACCATCGAGGCTGAAGGGGCCGGCAACTTCCGGGCGGCAGCATGAGCGAGGTCAGCCGGTGAAGGACCAGGGGCCGAAGCGGCCCGACGCCACGAAGGCGGCCAGGGCGAGATAGAACAGATCGACCACGATCGTTGTCCTCTCGCCACGCCGGAGGCGCATGATCACCGCGCCAACAAACAACAACACCGCTCCCGAAGCGGCGACCGGCACCAGAACCGGCGCGATGTCGAGCGCGGCGGGCAGGATCAGGCCCACCGCCCCCAGGAACTCCAGGACTCCGATGGCCTTGAGGGCACCGGCGCTGAAGTCTCGGGTCCAATCTCCGGCGGCCTCGGCGGTGCCGCCGAGGCGTTGCAGGAACGCATCGAGGCTCTCTTTGCGCACGAACAGCTTGGTGGTGCTGCTGACCAGGAGAACAACGGCCAGCAGCCCGGCAACGATCCACAGCGCGAGGTTCATGCGGGTTTGCTCCTTCGTCGCGGGTCCGAAAGTGAGACCGATTACAGCGGCGACTTGTGACACGGCCAACAACTAGGAGACGGCTGTGATCGTTAGTCAGCCGGGGTGACTGGCCCTCCCCAGCTCCTGCTGCAGTCGGCCATTCTCGGACCGGACCTGGTCAATCTTGCCCTGATACGCGTTGCCGAGCGAGCTGTTGCCGACCGATGACGCAGGTTCTGCAGGTCGAGCGAGGCGGTCTCCACCACTGTCCCTGTGAGCCCAAGCACGCCGCCGATGAGAACGGCCCCGGCCGCCGGTACCGCCCAGCCCGCAGGCGATCCGGATAGCAACCGGCCGGAGCGCCCGCCACTCGCCAACCTGCGACCGGCAAGCCCGGCCTGTTGCTCATTGCTGGCTGGGCCCGACACCCGCCGACCGCGGCAGCGGGCCGGCGGCTGGAAGCTCAACGGGCTCCACGTGCAGGCGGGGCAGGATCCGGTCCAGCCACGCGGGCACCCACCAGTTGGCCCGCCCCAGGACGTGCATCACCGCCGGCACCAGGACGGTGCGGATGAGATAGGCATCGACGAAGATGGCGGCGGCAAAGCCGAGGCCGATCTGCTGGATGGGCATCTGGCCGCCGATGATGAACGAGGCGAATACCAGGATCATGATCAGGGAGGCGGCGGTGATGACGCGGCCGGTCTCGGCCTGGCCCCGGATCACCGCCCGCTTGTTGTCGCCGGTGAGCGTCCATTCTTCGTGCATGCGGCTGATGAGGAAGACCTCGTAGTCGGTGGACAGGCCGAAGAGGATGGCGAACATTATCGCCGGGATCCACGCCGTGATCGGCCCTGCCTGGCTGAACCCGAGCACCGGCTTGCCCCAGCCGAACTGGAACGCGGCGGTCATGACGCCCAGCGCGACGCCGAAGGACAGCAGGTTCATGATCGATGCGACCAGCGGGATCAGCAGACTGCGGAAGACGAGGAAGAGCAGCAGGAAGGCCAGTCCGACGACAATGGCTACGAACAGCGGCAGCTTGGCGCTCAGATCCTGGGAGTAGTCCTCGTTGGCTGCAGTGGTGCCGCCGATGTGGATCGCCAGCGTGCTGCCCGCCTGCGCCCGGGGCACGTCGGCCCGCAGCCGGTCGAGCAGGGTGGTGGTGGCGGCCTCCTGTGGCCCGGTGGCCGGGAACACCTCGGCGACCTCGGCCTTGCCGTTCGGGCTGAGCTGCGGCGGCACGATCCCGGCTACACCCGGCTGGCTGCGGGCCGACGCGGTGAACGCGGCGAAGCGTGCCCGGTCGGCGGCGCTGTTGACCTGGCCGACTACCTCCAGCGGTCCGTTGAACCCGGGGCCGAACCCCTTCGCCAGCAGCTGGTAGGCCTGGTAGGTGGTCGATGACGGCGGGTCGGTGCTGGCGTCCGGCTGCCCGGCGCGCATGCTGAGGAACGGGATGGCCATGACGCCAATCACCGCCAGCGCGGCGACGGCGGGGATCAGTGGCCTGCGGCCGAGCCCTTCGGCCCAGCGCAGCCAGAAGGCTCCTACCTGCTCGACCTGACGCCCGTCCTCTGCGAACCTTGTGCGTTCGGCTCGCCGCAGCACCTTCGGGCCGAGGAAGCCCAGCATCGCCGGCAGAAGGGTCAGCGACGCCAGCATGGTCAGGCCGACCACGAGCGAGACGTTCACGGCCACGCCGGGCAGGGTGGGGTCCGGTAGGGCGAACAGCCCAAGCAGCGCGGCGCATACGGTCAGCCCGGCCAGCAGGACAGCGCGGCCGGAGGTGTTGAGCGCGGTGACGGCGGCATCCTCGGGTGTCTGTCCGGCGAGCAACTCGTTGCGGTGCCGGCTGACGACGAACAGCGCGTAGTCCACGCCCACGCCGAGCGCCACGAGGAAGGCGACCTCGGGCACCCAGCTCGCTACTGAGATGGCGTGCGTCAGGATGTTGACGATGTAGCTGCCTGCTGCGATGCCCACCAGGGCCGAGATCACCGGAAGGAGGGCACCGAACACCGAGCGGCGGAACGCGAAGAACAAGACCACCAGCGCGAGCACGATCCCCAGCAGCACGCTGGTGTAATCGGTGCCCCCCGACGCGACGTTCTCGATCGCCGCACCGCCGAGCTGGACGTTCAGCAGCGAGCTGTCGGCGGACTTGGCGGTGGATATCAGCGTGTTGACGGCCGAGTTCGGGATGTTCTGAGCCTGGGCGTCGAGGTTCACCGTGGCCAGGCCGATCGTGCCGTCGGAGCTGATCTGGCCTCCCCGACCGTAAGGAGAGGCCACCGAGCGCACGTCGGGAAGCCGGGCGACCCGGGCAAGCATGGACGTGACCGCGGTCTGGACGGCCGGAGAGCGCAGCGTCCCGTGCCTGGCCTGCACGACGATCTGGTCGCCGTCGCCTGCCTGGGCCGGGAAGTCCGTCGTCAGCACCTGCAGCGCCTTCGCCGAGTCGGTGCCAGGCAGCGAGGCGCTGTTTGAGAAGGCCGATCCGGTTAGCTGGCTGAGGCCGAAGATACCGATCAGGGCTACCAGCCATAGGGCTAGGACGGCCCTTCGATGAAGGAAGCACCAGCGCGCGAAGCCAGCCAACGTCTTGTCCTCTCTGGGTATCTCAGCTCATGGACCCGTGCATGATTGCCATGGTGGGCGGACGGCGCCCCGATGTCGTCGGGCCAGCAGCGGTTTCCGGCCTACGTCAGCGAACGTAGAAAGGCGGCCGCGGGTACGCACAGCGTGCAGGCGAGGATTCGCCGGTCACGCGATGCGCCTGGTCAGACGGCTCGTTACGCTTGAACCGAGATGAGAGCCCATGACGCTGCCCTCGCCGGATGGGTGTCCCGCGCGCCGTCGTGGCCGCGGACACTGAGCTTTCGCCGTGATCTCGCGCTGCCGCTGGTGTTGCTCGTGGTGCAACTTGCCGGGACCGCGATCGCCGGCAAGACTGCCCATCTCTTCGATCCACAGCGCCCCCTCGAGGCAGTGGATTGGGTCATGCTCGCGGTCGGCCCGGTGGCCCTTGTCGCACGGCGCCGGCACCCGGTGCCGGTGCTGTGGGTGTGCTTCGCCGCGACGCTCACGCCAGCGGCCTCTGGTTTCGCTCATGGCAGCTTGATCGTCGCGTTCTTCGTGGCGGCCACCGCCGGGAAGCGCCACTGGGCCTGGCTGGTCCTGGCACTCTCACTCGTCTGGACGATGTGGCTCGCCCCGCTCGTTTACGGATACCCGGTCCCGCCGGCTAACGACGCGCTGCTGCTCGCGGGGTGGCTGTTGGCGCTGGTGATCGCGGCCGAGGCGACCAGGATCCGGGCCGAGCGAGCAGCCGCGACCAGGGCCAGCCGTCAGATCGATCAGCGCCGCCACCAGAGCGAGGAGCGGCTGCGGGTGGCCAGGGACCTCCACGACGTGATCGGCCACAACATCTCGCTCATCAACGTCCAGGCCAGCATGGGGTTCGACCTCATCGACAGCCAGCCCGAACAGGCGCGCGCGGCGCTGAGCGCGATCAAGTCGGCGTCAAAGGAGGCGCTCGAGGAGCTGCGCACGATGCTGACCACGCTGCGCCGTGACGACGACGCCGCGCCCCGGTCGCCCGCCCCAGGGCTCGACCGCCTCCCCGAGCTCATCGAGCTCACCGGGGCCGCCGGCCTCAGCGTCGAGGTCGAAGTCGCCGGGAAGGCGCAGCCGCTGCCGGTCGCCGTGGATCTGGCCGCGTACCGCATCATCCAGGAGTCGCTGACCAACGTTGCCCGCCACGCCGGGCCGGCCCGGGTCACAGTGCGAGTGACCTACCACGACGCGGACGTCCACATCGAGATCGACGACGACGGAGCGCTCCGCTCCGAAGGGGCTTCTGCGATCGGGACGGGCAGCGGGATCACCGGCATGCGGGAACGGGCCACTGCCCTCGGCGGTGAGTTGTCCGCCGGGTTCCGCCACGGCGCCGGGTTCCGGGTCAGCGCACGCCTGCCAGTCAGGTCCTCGCCATGATCCGCGTCCTGCTCGCCGATGACCAAAGCCTGGTCCGCGCCGGTTTCAAGGCGTTGCTCGACGCCCGCGACGGCATTGAGGTCGTAGGTGAGGCGTCTGACGGGGCCGAGGCCGTGGACCTGGCCAGAAAGCTCCGGCCCGACGTGATCCTCATGGACATCCGCATGCCCGGGCTCGACGGGCTGGAAGCCACCCGCCAGATCGCCGCCGACCCGGAACTCGCGAGCGTGCGCATCGTCATCCTCACCACGTTCGGGCTCGACGAGTACCTCTTCGACGCCCTGCGCTTCGGCGTGAGCGGCTTTCTCGTGAAAGACACCGAGCCGGCCGACCTCGCGGCGGCAGTCCGGGTAGTGGCGCAAGGTGACTCGCTCATCTCACCCAGCATGACTCGCAGGCTTGTCGCCGAGTTCGCCACCCGGGCCAAACAGCCCCACCCGGCGGCCGTACTCGATGGGCTCACCCAGCGGGAGCGTGAAGTGATGGCGCTGGTCGCTGACGGCCTCAGCAATGACGAGATCGCCCAGAAGCTATACATGAGCCCGGCCACCGCGCGCACCCATGTCAGCCGGGCCATGACCAAACTCGGCGTACGAGACCGCGCGCAACTGGTCGTCCTGGCCTACGAAACCGGCCTGGTACGCCCGAACTGGCTCATCTGACCCACCGGGGGCAACTGCCGCAGGCTGTGCTAACCGTTGCCGGGCAAATTTTACGGGTGCGCCGCCAGCTCGGCATGGCCGCCGCTGGGCAGATTCAGCTGACCGTCGTCAGCCGTCCAGCACGGCTATTCGGGGATCGAAGCTGTCGATGACCGCGCCGCCGTTGGATACCTGCCCGATCAGCTCGGTCGACTCGCGCAACGCGCCTGCTTGCGGGTGGATGTCGTCAGTGAGGAGCTTGCCCGCCGCGCTTGCCTGTGGTTGGCGATGAAGGCCAGGAGGTGCGCGGCGGTCCGCGGCGTATCTTCGAGGTTGGCTAAGTGTCCGACACCGGGCATCATCTCGACTTTCGCGCCGGGCGGATTTCTGCCAGCCGGCCATTCCCCTCCCTGGACAACTCCCCGCCTTCGGATCACCCGAGCAGCCAAGGCCAGGAACGCGTATTCCGGGTCTGCGTGGACTGGAAATGCTGAAGGCGTCCGTGCCCGTGGTCCAGCGCACTGTTCCGGCTGCCACGCCTGCGCCGGCATCCTGTCCGCCGCTGCAGAAACCCGTCCGCCGAGTTGCGCAGTCCGCTGGCTAGCCTGCAGCTTCGGCGGAGTGTCATCGGCGCCGGGAGCCGTCAGCGCCTGACCGGCTCGTCACCGACGGGACCAGCGGTCGGTTCTGGCTGTCCGCCCGGTGTCAGCCTGACCGCAGCCGGCTTGCCCGCCGAGCGGCAATGCAGCCGAGCCAGGCGGCCAGTCCGGCCGCTAGCACGGTGGCGGTGATAACCGGGTCGGCCCTCCTGTACCGCCATTCGTCTTCCGTCCGAGGGGGTGAGATTACCTGCCGGGTGGCCGGCCGTCGCCGTCCGGCGGTCCATCCTGTGCGGTGCGGGCGGCGGTCATGCATCGC